>CATOSU010000022.1 GCA_951812615.1 uncultured Paracoccaceae bacterium | reverse complement strand
TGATCGCGCAGGACGCGGAAGAGATTGACGATCCATGCAGGCGCGCAACCGGGCCGGGCCGGCCGGAGGCTTCGCGCAGGGAGGCGGGCAGTTCGTCGCCCCGCTCGTCCCCAAACAGCGCATCCTCGGCGGCGTCGCTCTCCTCTGCCTCCGCGACCATGGACGCCACTTCCGCTTCCAGCGATGCGGCCGTCCGGTTGGCGGACAGCGCCGCGTTCGCCCTGACCCTGGTCCCGTCCACCACCACCCCCAGGCGCACCAGCCCCGCCGCGTGGCACAGCTTCAGGACCTCGACAAACAGCGCCTCGAATTCCCCGCGGTGGCGCTTGCGCAACCGTGCGACCACGCTGTGGTCCGGAACCTCATCGCCGACGATCAGCCGGAACCCCGCGTCCCGCTCGCACAAACGCTCGATCTTGCGGCTGGAACGATGGCCGTTGGCGCAGGCGCAGATCAGCACGCTCACCATCAGCCACGGCGCGAACGCCGGCGCCCCCGTGCCCCGCTGCGTGTAGGGCCGCTCGAACGCCTTGAGGTCCATCAGGCCGATCACATCCAGCAGAAGGTGGACAAGGTCCGTCTCCGGAACCCGGTCCGCCATGTCCACCGGCAGCAGATACCGCTGACGCCGATCCGGCTCCCGGAATAAATTCGCCATCTCCATCCCCTCCATCCCGTCACCAGAACCAGGGAACCAACCGAAGGGCCTCAGGTCAAGCGGGGAATGGATGTTTCTGCAACAGGCTCAAAGGCGGCATTGGCCTTGGGCGGGATCACCCAATAGCGGCTTTGGTGCGGTTTGAGCGCGTTTTTTGAGCATCCGCGGGATGGTGGTGTCACTGGTTGCATCGACAATCCCCAACTCGACCACGTGTGGGGTGACAAAAGTCTTCGGGAACCCCGCCTATTCCGGCTGAGGCGGGTCTATCCCGGCTTGAGTTATGAAAAGGCGGTGGACTCAGTGGCTTGGGCGCGGTCCCGGGAGCGGCCCGGACCGACGTGTCAGAAACGCCCGCGCCATAAGTCTTTCAGAATCGGAGCGTTTCGGGGTGTGCGAACCCGCTGGAAACGGTGATTTTGCCGCTGATTTCGGGGGCGCGAAACAGCCGGATTTTCCGGGCATTTCAGGGGTGGCGTTTTTCAGGCTTCCGGGGGCATCCGCGGTCGCGATGATCTGCCCTTGCAAGGGGGTGTGCAGACCCCCTGCAAGGCGCTTGCGACAGATGTGCGGGTGTGAGCTATGGGGCCTGTCGTAGCCGAGGAACGAGCCGTCCTCGTATCGGTCGGTAATGTTGCCTTCCACGTCGCGCCTCGCGCGCGGCGCGGGTTCCATGGGGCTGAGGTCGACGCCCTCGAAGACGGGTGGCAGGGTCGCGCGCAGCGGCTCGTAGAGTATCCCGCTGAAGGCGAACCCGATCAGCCAGAGGAACTCGGCGGGATCGTGGAGGTAGAGCACGCGGCCTTCGGAGGAGCAATTCACCGGCGTGGGCCGTTCGAGGGTTTTCCGGATGCCTGGCACATCTGAATGGGTGCCCTCGACCGTGCCGGCCACGTCGTCCCGGATCACGGTGCGCATCTCGCGCCTGTAGAGCATCGGGAAGGTTGATGGTGTGCACGGCCATGGGTCGCCTGTCGCACGGGTCAGCCGGGATCGTAATGGAAGAGCAGGCCCAGCACCAGATCGAGCATTTCCGGGTCGCAGCGCACCAGGTCATCCAGATCAACGCCCTCGGCACCGGGCAGCTTGTGGAACAGCATCTGGAAGGTGCGGGTCATGACCTCGGCGGCGTGGCCGCCTGCGTATTCCCGCCCGAAGCAGTCATCGACATACCGGTCGCGCCGTCCGGTGGCCCGGCAGGAGCTGAGCGCACTCTACCGGATGACAGGAGGCGGCGCAGGCAGCCAATTTTCCAGGACGTTTTGCCCCGGAAATCGCGGCGGTTTTCCAAGCCAGTATCGGCCGGATTCCCAAAGACTTTTGTCGCGGATTCTGAAAGACTTTTGTCGCGCTACACAAGCCGACCCAGAATGCCTACATCGAGAGTTTCAATGGTCGCTTCAGGGACGAATGTCTGAACCAGCATTGGTTCACAAGCATCGGCGAGGCTCGTGACATCATCGAAAACTGGAGGATAGACTACAACACAGAGAGACCGCACAGCAGCCTGAGATATCAAACCCCGGAGGAGTTCGCGGCAGCGCGGCCCTTCGACAAAACGCAATGGGCACAGCCGCTTGAGCTACATGAGGGCTCCGCGCCTGCGCCCATTGCTCACGCCGCTGAATGATGGCACACAAATGGAGAGCAAACTCGATTTACGAGTGGCCCTGAAAAAAGGGGCAGGTCAGATCCGCTCCGAGTTATGCCCAAAAGTTGGTGACGGCGTGATCAGGCGGCGTTTTGACGTTGCCTGATCACGTCCTTGAAGGCAATCCCCTGGATCACTTCGGGCAGACGGTTTGGCCCTGAGATCTTCCTCCACTTCTTCTTGGCCGACATCATCAACCTGAAGACCATGGCGAGGGCGGTCTTGCGGTTCAGGCATCCTTTGGTTTTGCGCGTTCGGTTGCGGACCGTGGCAAAGACGCTTTCGATCGGGTTCGTGGTCCGGATGTGTTTCCAGTGTTCGGCCGGGAAGTCATAGAAGGTCAGCAACACGTCGCGGTCCTTGACCAGCCTGGCCACGGCCCGCTCGTATTTCAGGCCGTAGGTTTCCATGAAGAGATCGAAGGCCGCATTGGCTTCCTTCTTCGTCTCGGCCATCCAAATATCCTGCAGATCGGCCTTGGCTTTTTCCCGCAGCGACAGGGGCAGCGCGCCCGTTACATTGGCCGTCTTGTGGACCCAGCACCGCTGCTCACGGGGGGTCGGATAGACATCCCGCAGCGCCGTCCAGAACCCACCCAAGCGCGCCCTCACCGACAGCACCCTCGGGCGGCACCGATGGGCCGCGTTTCCTCAGACCGCGTACCAGGTCCCGCCAGTTGTCCGCGGTCTCCCGGAATCCGTCCATGATGCTCAAAACGTCCTTTTCTCCGTCCTCGCCCGCGCCGATCATCACCAACATACATTGACGATCCCCGTCCAAACGGGGCGTGAAGCAGACCCCGTCCGCCCAGATGTAGACATAGCGCTTGCCCGACAGGTCACGCTTGCGCCAGGCTTCATACTCGTCCCACCAGGTCGCCGTCAGTCGCGTGATCGTGGCGGCTGACAGCCCCTCTGCATCCGGCCCCAAAGGGCGGCCAGCGCCGCGCTGAAGTCCCCCGTTGAAATGCCCTTCAGGTAAAGCCAGGGCAGCAGCGCCTCGACGGACTTCGCTTTGCGTAGATCCGGCGGCCCCAAGGATGAACGGAACCTGATCTTGCTGCCATTAATGTTCGCGCCCCGGTCGCGGACCCGGGGCGCCTGAACGGGCACCGTGCCGATCCCGGTCATCACCGCGCGCTCCGGCAGGACCCCGTGGCGCACCAGACGCTGGCGACCTTCCTCGTCCAGACGCTGCGCGTGAACCGCCATGAAACCGGCACCCTCAGCCTGCACAGCCGTTCGCAACAACTCGCGGGCCCCGAACTGAATGACCTCAGTCAGCGGATCAGGTGAAAATTCCGATGGTAGCTCGAATGGAACAACGGTAGATTTCGACATGTGGCATATCCCTTTCTCTTGAGAATTGACGGCGCTTCAGCACCGCCTTGATATGCCGCCCCTCAGGGGCCATCACCAACTTTCAACCATATCTCGTCATGGAGCTCGTTGAGGTTTAGCCCAAAAAGGCGACACCTCAGCGCCTGCAGAAATCAGCGTTCGTCGCGTTCGCATATCTGTGCTCCGATCAAGCGCGGCGATACTGCCGTGATGCCTTTGAAACCCAACCATTTGTCACGTTGTAGCCCAGCATTACGGGCTTCGGCTGTAATTGCCAAGGTGCGTGGTTGAAAATAGGCGCTGGCAGAGCGGCGTCGGAGGGATATACACTTGTTGGTGAAGGGAAATCGCGCTCGACCCGAGTTGCGCGCTTTGTCCGTTGATACCGTCCGGTGGCGCTTTTCTTTCCCCGGATTGCTGTTTATACACTGCCGCAGACTCAGACATTTCTGTGTGAAAGGAACCTTAATGAAAGTCATTATTTTGGGTGGGGACGGCTTTTGCGGCTGGCCGAATGCGCTCTATTTGTCGAGCCATGGTCATGACGTGATAATTGTCGACAACAAGAGCCGCCGGAAAATCGATATTGAGTTAGAGGTGGACAGCCTGACACCTATCCGTCCTATCGGGGAACGTTTGCGTGTCTGGAAAGAACTAACCGGCAAAGAGATTGGATTTCATAACTTTACCGTCGGAGAACACTACCACAGATTGCTGACTCTCATCATCGACGAAAAACCCGATGCGATCGTGCATTTCGCGGAACAGCGCGCGGCCCCCTATTCGATGAAATCCTCGGCGCATAAGCGCTATACCGTCTCAAACAACCTGAACGCCACTAATGACGTGCTGGCTGCGATTGTGGAATCTGGTCTGGATGTGCACCTGGTCCACCTTGGCACCATGGGCGTTTATGGCTATGGCACCACTGGGATGAAGATCCCCGAGGGCTATCTGCAGGTGAAAGTCGGCACACCCGAAGGCGAGACCGAAACCGAGATCCTCCACCCGACAAATCCTGGCTCCATCTACCACATGACCAAAAGCCAGGATCAGTTGTTGTTTGCGTTCTACAACAAGAACGACCAAGTCAAGGTCACCGACCTGCATCAGGGTATCGTCTGGGGCACCCAAACCGAAGAGACCAAGATGGATGAGCGGCTGATAAACCGCTTTGACTATGACGGCGACTACGGTACGGTGCTGAACCGCTTCGTCATGCAAGCTGCCGTGAACTACCCCTTGACCGTGCATGGCACCGGCGGCCAGACGCGGGCATTCATCCACATCCAGGACACCTGCCGCTGCATCGAGCTAGCGTTGAACAACCCGCCGCAAAAGGGCGAGCGCGTGAATATTCTCAACCAGATGACGGAAACCCACAGGTTGCGCGATCTGGCCCAGATGATCCACGACTTGATGGGCGCTGAAATCGCCTATGTAGACAACCCGCGCAACGAGGCGGCTGAAAATGATTTACACGTGACGAATGATCGTTTCCTGGGATTGGGCCTGGAGCCAATCAAACTCGAAGGTGGGCTAATGGAAGAAGTCAAGGAGATCGCAAGCAAATACGCGGATCGATGCGACACGACGAAGATTCCGTGTGTTTCGACTTGGCGTTGAGGGCCGCTGCCAGTCCGACATCGGACGGACTACATCGGATTCAGCAACACGGGAGCCATTTGGCTCCCGCTTTTTTGGGCCCGGTTCGGTGTTGTTGCAAGAAACTCAACCGCAACCCTGACTTCAATTGGTTCAACGGCCGACCTATGAAAATCAGACATCCAGAACAAAAAGGCACAGTCATTCAGATGATCCGGAGTAACGCCCCTGGGTATCCGAAGCGGCGGCGGAGCAGGCACAGCCATCATCACGGCCCGATGCGTGCAATTCACCCCGCCAACACAGCCGTAAACCTCTGCCCGATCATTTGGAGAGACATGCCGCGATCCTGTCACCCGGCGAGGAGTGCCGCATAGGCGGTCGTGAGCGCCGCCCGGCTCTTCAGGCTGGACACAGCTTCGAGAATCCAGACGACCTCGTCGGCGCTCAGGACGACCGGCAGCTTGCGTGGTGTTCGGGCATAGGGAATGCGCTCCGGCACTGTCGCCTCATTGAGCGTGACGCCGTAGAAGAACCGCAGCGCGCAGTCGATCTGGTTGAGCGACCCCCACGAAATACCCTTCGAGACAAGATGCACCTGGAAGTCGCGGACCTCATCCAGGCCAAGCCTGTCCGGTGAACGACCAAAATATCGACTGAACTTCGAGACCGCGCTGACGTAGGATCGCTGCGTCGCCGGCGACAAATTGCGGACGGTCATGTCCTCGATCATGCGGCGACGAAGAGGGCTGAGATCGGCCATCGGAAAACTCCTGTTTGAGAAATGGGTTGAACACCCATGATCCTCTCAGACAGGAAGCGACCATTACAAACCCGCCCCAAACGCCGCGTTAGCGGCTTCGTTCAATCCCAAACGATTCAGGTTTTCGGCGGGATGCTCTAACGAGTGTTACGCGGTAGCGCAGCTGACCGGTGCGTTTTTTTGGTTGCACCAGAGGGGTCGGACACGGCGTTGCGCAATATCCGACATGCGCAATATCCGACATTGCGACGTTCTACCGAACGCGCTAGATTGCTCGCTCAAATATCACTTGAACTAGTCACCCGAAACTGTAATTCGTATCATTGACTGAACGGGATATCAGGAGATGATGCGATGGTGGGCCGAGTTGCGGATGTGGTTGAATTAAGCGAAGACGAACGCTGTTTTCTCGAAGGTCAGGTTCGGCGCCACAAAGCACCGCGTTCTCTGTCAGACCGCTGTCGGATGGTTCTTTTGTGTGCCGATGGCCTGCCCAGCAAAGAAGTGGCCGCACAGCTTGGCGTGCATGAGCACACGGTCGGCAAATGGCGCAGGCGCTTTGTGCGCGACCGGATCGAAGGTCTTACCGACGAATACCGCCCTGGCCGCCCTCGCACGGTGTCGGATGAACAGGTGGCCGAGGTGATCGAGCGCACGCTGAACACCACACCGAGGGATGCAATCCATTGGTCGATCTGTTCGATGGCTGGGGCAACTGGACTGTCGCACACCACCATCCGGAGGATTTGGTCCGCGTTCGGGCTGCAGCCGCACCGATCCGAGACGTTCAAGCTCTCCACCGATCCACTGTTCGTCGATAAGGTGCAGGACATCGTGGGGCTGTATCTGTCACCTCCGAACAGAGCTATCGTATTGTGTGTAGACGAGAAATCGCAGATTCAGGCGCTCGACCGTGAGCAACCAGTCCTGCCAATGGCTCCGGGCGTGGCTGAGCGGCGTACCCACACTTACATCCGCCACGGCACGACCTCGCTTTTTGCTGCGCTGGATATCGCCACCGGCGCTGTGATCGGAAAGTGTTATAAGCGGCATCGGGCGACCGAGTTCCTCGACTTCCTCAAACAGATTGACCGGCAGATGCCCGCGGGTCCGGAGGGGCATATCGTCATGGACAATTACGCCACCCACAAGACCCCGAAGATCAAGGCATGGCTGGCCCGACGCCCACACTGGCATGTCCATTTTACGCCCACATCGGCCAGTTGGATCAACCAGGTCGAGCGCTGGTTCGCGGAACTGACCCGCAAGCAGTTACAGCGCGGTGTCCATCGATCAACGGCGGAGCTCGAAGCCGATATCTCGGCATTCATCAAGATCCACAACGAGAACCCAAAGCCCTACAAATGGGTCAAATCCGCCGACGAAATCCTCTCCTCCGTTAAAAGGTTCTGCCAGAGAACTCAGCTAACCCAATGTGATGAACTTTAGATTCGGGTGACTAGAAGCAAATCAACGTAGCTTTTGGCGGTGCCGTGTTCATTCACGATCAGGTCAAGACTAAGACGGAGATCCCATACGAGGCTTGGACCGTATCGGACAGAAATGCAGACACCTTTTCGCATTTCCCGAAAGACTAAAGCGTCCGGCTCAAAACCTGAATCGCAAGGGATTCCCTTGAGTGCCGATCTGTGATTCATCCTGTTTGGGAGGATGGATCATGTCAGCACCTTTGCCGAACGCGTTGCGGATGCGGTTTCAGAAGTTGGTTGAAGAAGGATTGAGCGGACGCGCGGCGGCGTTGCGCCTGAAGCTTTCGCCCGCGACCGGGGCGCGTTGGGGGCTTGCGATCCGGCGAACCGGACAAGCAAGGGCCGCGCCTCAGGGCCGTCCTCGCGGCAAGGGCAAGCTTGATCCGCATCGGTCGCTTCTGATCGAACTGATTGAACAGGACGGCGACATGACCATGCCTGAACTTGCCGGCGCTCTTGCGGATGCGACCGGTGTTCAGGCGCACCCTGATGCGATTGGCCGGTTCCTGCGCAAGCTGGGCTTCACGTACAAAAAAAGACGTTGGTCGCGACTGAACGACACCGCGCGAGGGTAAGGAAACAACGCGACCATTGGGTCAAACACCGCTTGCCTGCCGTCTCGGATCAGCCAGATCGTGCTGTATTCATTGATGAAACCTCTGTCAAAACCAACCTGACCCGCCAGCGTGGATGGTCACAACGGGGCGCGCGGCTGGTGATGGATGCGCCCTTTGGATCATGGGGCACGCAGACCTTCATCGCGGGCCTCAGCGCCGACGCATTGATCGCACCCTGGGTCATCAAGGGCGCGATGGATGGCGAAGCCTTTGCGGCTTATGTCGAGCAGGTGCTGGTGCCGGAACTGGAGCCAGGTACCGTCGTGATCCTAGACAACCTCGCGACGCACAAGAATGCCGCTGCGGCCAAAGCCATGCGCAAAGCCGGATGCTGGTTCCTGTTTCTGCCGCCCTATAGCCCCGATCTCAACCCGATCGAGATGGCCTTCTCGAAACTCAAAGCACACCTGCGCAGGATCGGCGCTCGAACCTTCACCGACATGTTCAAAGCCCTCACTGAAATCTGCGAACTCTTCTCACCGGAAGAGTGCTGGAACTACTTCAAGGCTGCCGGATATGTCTCAGGTTAAAGGTCGGATGCTTTAGGCAGCGCACCCATTAATATCTGTTCATTCCCATGCGCTTGTGATTCAGTTTTGGCGGAACCACAGGCGGGAGCAAAGAATGGCACGTTCGGACATGAGCGATCTGGAGTGGGAATTCATCAAGGCGGTGCTGCCGAACAAATCACGCGGCGTGAAACGGGTGGATGACCGGCGGGTGATCAACGGCATCTTTTACGTTTTGCGCACCGGCATCCCCTGGGCTGATCTGCCCGGCGAATACGGCCCGCCGACCACGGTCTACAACCGCTTCAATCGCTGGAGCTATGCGGGCCACTGGGACCGGATCATGGAGGCCATCGCCGACGCCCACAATGTAGATACGGTCATGGTGGATGGGACGAGCATCCGCGCGCACCATGCCGCAACGACGCTCAAAAAAAGACCCGCGCCGGTGCTTGGGTCGTTCGCGCGGCGGATTAGGAACAAAGATTCATGCACTTACAAATCAGGACGGCCTGCCGATCCGGTTTGAACTGACGCCCGGCGAGGCCCATGACGCGCCGCCATGCAAGCGTCTTCTGGACGCACTCCAACCGGGGCAATTCGTTCTCGGGGACAAGGCCTATGACGCCGACTGGATCCGAGACATGATCTGGGAGCAGGGTGCAATCGACGTGATCCCATCCAAATCGAACCGCAAACTGCCTAAGGAGTTCGACGCCGAACTCTACAAGGAGCGCAACAAGACCGAACGGTTCTTCGGGCGCCTCAAAGCCTCTTTCCGCCGGATCGCGATGCGGTATGAGAAAACGTCACAGAACTTCCTGGCGATGATCAAACTCGCATCGGTGAGGCTGTGGATCGAGTATTATGAGTCCGTTGCCTAAGTTTTCTAGACGCGCAGACTATCAAGGGCCGGTTATGTACTATACCCACACGCGGACCCGTCTGGTGATTCCACGATCCACCTTTATCGGCCTAGTTATGATCGTGGCCTGGGTTATGCTGACCAATATCTACCGCAAGTTTCTCTTCACCCGATATTTGGCCCCATCTGCATCCGGTGAGCTTCTAGCTATGACCGAGACAGAAGTGGCTCTTGTCCGGCTGGCCTTTGTCGCGGGAATATTATTGCTGTTCTGGGTGGTCGCGCTGCGTCCAGTGCGAAAGGAGCCGCTCTATTGGGCCTTGGCGCTCTGGACCCCATTGGTAGGCTACATGTGGCTCTCCATTGTCTGGACATCCCAGAGCGACGGTATTGTCGGCCTCGTGCTTCGCCATGGCAACTTTACGGTACAATTATTGTGCGTGTCATTTCTTTCCGCCGCGCCAGTTCTTATCGGTCAACTTTTCGATAGCTTCCGTCGACTGGCGGTATTTGCCTGTGTGGTCAGCCTGTTTTTGTGGATCGTCGGGCATCCGTTCGGGTTTTTTACCACCGAATACGGGCGCAGTTTCAACGGGATTTTCACACACAAGGGTTTGTTGTCCAACACCGCTGCACTGGCGTTTTTGATCACTTGGTTCCGAACGGGCTGGAAGAACTTGCCGGTTCTTGCGGTCTGCGCTGCAACCTTGATGCTGGCGTCGACCATATCGAGCATTGGCGGGGTGCTGCTGGCTGTACTGGGCATACGGCATTGGCGCCTCGCGTTGTTGCTTGGCGGCGGGTTCGCACTATTGCTTCCGCTCGTCTTTCCCTATTTTGTGTGGTTCTTCGAACTGTTGGGCAAGGATCCTACCCTAACGGGGCGGACGATCCTGTGGGTGACGACGCTTCAGCAACGCATGCCAACATGGCTCATCGGAAACGGTTTCGTGGATATTGCCAATACTGAAACGTGGGTCCGGATGATGAACGACTATTTCACCACAGACAGCTTCCTCATTCCACATGCCCACAATCTCTGGATCGAGGGATTCTACAAATTCGGGGTTATCGGTGTTGGGCTTTTGTTCTGGATCCTCGTAGTCACACCGACGTTCGCCAAATCCGGCGATCTCGACGATTGGGTCACCAGAACCTCTATTGCCGTTATCCTCTACACCACTGTGAAAACTGGTCTTACCCTGCCGTTTTTGGTCACCGGGGGCAGTTCTATTCTTTATGCGGTCGCTGTCACATCATTGGCAATCGCAGGCACTGCAAAACCGTCCAAATCGGAGACCTGAGAATGCGACCTCAAACGCACTCGAATCATGATCCGCTGCAGGGGGACTACGTCAAATCGATGTGATCGACGCACGGCTTTGCATTTTCGGCATGCTCGGGTGACCTGCCCCTTTTTTCAGGGCCACTCGTAAATCGAGTTTGCTCTCCATTTGTGTGCCATCATTCAGCGGCGTGAGCAATGGGCGCAGGCGCGGAGCCCTCATGTAGCTCAAGCGGCTGTGCCCATTGCGTTTTGTCGAAGGGCCGCGCTGCCGCGAACTCCTCCGGGGTTTGATATCTCAGGCTGCTGTGCGGTCTCTCTGTGTTGTAGTCTATCCTCCAGTTTTCGATGATGTCACGAGCCTCGCCGATGCTTGTGAACCAATGCTGGTTCAGACATTCGTCCCTGAAGCGACCATTGAAACTCTCGATGTAGGCATTCTGGGTCGGCTTGCCCGGATCTATGAAATACAACTGCACGCCGTTGTCATCGGCCCAGGCGTCAAGCGCGCGACCTCGTAGTTCCGGGCCGTTATCAACGACCAGAATGTCAGGATATCCGCGTTCGCGTGCGACCCGGTTCAGCAGTTCCACGACCCGCTCACCGGGCAGTGAGAAATCCACCTCGATGGCGGGGCACTCTCGTGTGCAATCATCTTTGAGGTTCGCCGTTCGGAATTTGCGCCCGTTTGCCAGTGCGTCACTGGTGAAATCCAAAGACCACCGTTGGTTGGCTGCAATCGGGCACCAGCCGCCCTCACGGCCTTCCTTGGGGATCTTCTTGCGCTTTGTGCGACGTAGCCACAGCCGCTCCTCGCGGTAGATACGTTCGACGACTTTGACGTTCACCTTGAACCCCTCGCGCACCAGCTTGGCATGCAACATACGATAGCCATACCTCCTGTGCTTGCCTGAAAGCGTGATCAGACGTTCCCGAAGCCGCGCGTGGCGATCCGGGCGCGCCTGATAGGTCAGGCTCGATCTGGATATTCCAACCAGCCTGCACGCCCGCCTTTGCGTGAATTGGTGTTCAGCCATCAACGTGACCACCGCATCCCGACGGGCGGCAGGCGTTATGAGTTTTTTGCCAGCAGCCCCTTAAGACCAGCATTATCGAGCATCGCGTCTGCCAGCAGACGCTTCAGCTCCGAGTTCTCGACCTCCAGGTCCTTCAGGCGGCGCAGCTCGGATACTGTCATGCCGCCATACTTGGCTTTCCACTTGTACAGCGTCGCATCGGACATCCCATGCTTGCGGCAAAGCTCAGACACTTTGGCACCCGCAGCATACTCCTGCAAAATCCCGACGATTTGTTCCTCTGTGAAGCGTGACTTCCGCATTCTTCGTTCTCCTCGTAGCTTTGAACGTTACGAGAACAAACTCTCTTTTTGAATGGCCCGAAATTCTGGGGGCAGGTCATCGTCAGCGCCGATAATCACCAACATACATTGACGATCCCCGTCCAAACGGGGCGTGAAGCAGACCCCGTCCGCCCAGATGTAGACATAGCGCTTGCCCGACAGGTCACGCTTGCGCCAGGCTTCATACTCGTCCCACCAGGTCGCCTTCAGTCGCGTGATCGTGGAGGCTGACAGCCCCTCTGCATCCGGCCCCAAAAGGGCGGCCAGCGCCTCGCTGAAGTCCCCCGTTGAAATGCCCTTCAGGTAAAGCCAGGGCAGCAGCTCCTCGACGGACTTCGCTTTGCGTAGATACGGCGGCACCAAGGATGAACGGAACCTGATCTTGCTGCCATCGATGTTCGCACCCCGGTCGCGGACCCGGGGCACCTGAACGGGCACCGTGCCGATCCCGGTCATCACCTCGCGCTCCGGCAGGAACCCGTGGCGCACCAGACGCTGGCGACCTTCCTCGTCCAGAAGCTGCGCGTGAACCGCCATGAAACCGGCAACCTCAGCCTGCACAGCCGTTCGCAACAGCTCGCGTGCCCCGAACTGAATGACCTCAGTCAGCGGATCAGGTGAAAATTCCGATGATAGCTCGAATGGAACAACGGTAGATTTCGACATGTGGCATATCCCTTTCTCTTGAGAATTGACGGCGCTTCAGCACCGCCTTGATATGCCGCCCCTCAGGGGCCATCACCAACTTTCAACCATATCTCATCAGCCGCCGGATGCCACGCGGCTCATGGTACAGGTGTCCGAGCAGGGGATTACTGCTCAGGTGTTCCAAGATGAAACGGTCAATCTCATACTGAAAGGCCTCGGCGTAGTCCTGAGAGTAATCCGAGTGGTACAGGTATATCGGCCACAAGCTTTCGCTTGCGGTCTGCGTCATAACTACTTTCATGCGGCGCTTGAGCTACGATCCTTGAAACGGGCAAGGCGGGACGCTGTGCTGGCATCGCTGACCTCTTCGAAGCGCCCGTTCTCGATATCATCAAGCCCCTTGGCGAGGCCACGCTCGATACGAAGCTTGGTCAGCTCCTCCCAATCCTGAAAGGACACGGTAACCGCCACAGGGCGGTTTTTCTTGGTGACGATCACTGGCTCGCGCTGCGCGGCGTCCAGGTAGCGCCCGAACTCCTTGCTGGCGACAGATGCGGTCATGGTCTTCATGCTCATAGGCCTTTTGATTAGAGGCTAATGTCCACATTATACGGAAAATCCGAAAAACGCAAAGTTTCCCGGATCGGTTTGCTTCAAGCTGGAGAGGGGAGGGGGCTAGTCCACCCCGTCGATGAAGGTCTCAACGAAGGTTTTGATTCTGTCGATCACGCGGTCTGCAACGCTGCGGCGTTCGCGTACCCGAAGTCTTTTGTTCCCGAGTTTGATCTGGGCAGTCTGACTTTTTTTGCCGGATTCGCAGGCATCCTGACGGCGCTTAAGAACTCGGTCATAGTGGCAGCGATGACGATGGTAATGTCCATCGCCATCGGCGCCCCGGCAGGATATGCGCTGTCGAGGTTTGACTTTCCGGGCAAGAGCTTGTTTCGACTGCTGATCCTGTTGACGCGGGCATTTCCATTGCCGCTTCTGGCGTTGCCGTTGGCCGTTCTGTTCATCCGGACAGGGCTGGACGACACCGCCTTTGGTCTCGCACTGGTTCATACCACGCTGGCCATTCCTTTCGCTGTGCTGATCACCTTCTCTCTCTTTTCGGGTATCCCGATCGAGCTGGAAGAGGCCGTATGGACACTGGGCTGCAATCGTCTGACGGCGTTCCAGAAAGTTGTTCTGCCGCTCATTCTGCCCGGTATCACCGCATCGGCGATCTTTGCCTTCGTGATCTCGTGGAACGAAGTGTTCGCCGCCGCGGTACTGACCATCGAGAACCGGACGCTGACCGCGTTCCTGCTGCAAAACCTCGACACTTCGCCACTGCATCTCAAGTTTGCAGGTGGCTTCATCCTCGTCGTGCCAGCGTTGATCTTCATCTTCGCCGTCCGCAAGTACCTCTTCGCGATGTGGGGCATCGCCAACCGCTAATCGCGGTTGCCAGATAAAGGAGCCAAGACAATGGCTGTTATTGAAATCAAAAACGTCGCCAAGCGCTTCGGAGATTACCAGGCGCTGCACGACATAAATCTGACCATAGCAGACCAGGAGTTCATGGTCCTGCTGGGGGCCTCAGGCTGTGGCAAATCCACCCTGCTGCGGATTATCTGCGGGCTTGAAACCGCGACTGAAGGCGAAGTCTGGATCGGAGGACGCCGCGTCGATCACCTGGCGCCCAAGGATCGGGGCATCTCGATGGTGTTTCAGAACTATGCAGTTTTCCCGCACCTGACCGTGTTTGAAAACATCGGCTTTGGACTGCGCATGCAGAAACTGCCTAATGACGAGGTCAAGCGCCGGGTCGAGCGCACCGCGGAGCTGATGCATATTGAGCAACTGCTGAAGCGTTATTCCGGTGAGTTGTCCGGTGGGCAACGCCAGCGGGTGGCAGTGGCCCGGGCGCTTGCGATGGAGCCCGACGTGATCCTGATGGATGAACCACTCTCCAACCTCGATGCGTTGTTGCGACTGGAAATGCGCGCTGAACTCAAGGGGGTTCTGGCCGAAAGCAACACCACCGCGATCTATGTGACCCATGATCAGGTCGAAGCGATGTCGCTGGCCGACCGCATTTCGGTCATGCACGAGGGTCGGATCGTACAGGCGGCCACGCCTGTTGAGGTTTATCGCAACCCTGCGGAACGCTTTGTTGCAGGCTTTATCGGCAACCCGCCAATGAACTTCCTTCCAGCCAACTTCGTTGATGGCGGCAAGTGGCAGGTGGCCGGGCAGACCTATGATGGTCCAGCCGAGGCCAATGGCCCGGTCGAATTTGCCATACGACCGGAAGACATCGCGCCTTCGGATATGGGTCTTCCGGCCAAGGTGCGGCTGGTGGAACCGCTTGGCGCGCACCTGTTGGTGACCTGCGACGTCGACGGCGCCATGTTCCGCGCGGTTCTGGAAAGCGATCTGCAGGTGAAGGTTGGGGATTTGCTGGCACTGGCCCCGCAGGCGGATCGCATCCGCTGGTTCGACACCACCACTCAGCTGGCTATTGCCTGAACTAATCCGGAGACGAAAATCATGAGTCAAACTCTCATTGATCACGCTATCGACATTCTTCGGAAAAACGATCAGGGCAGCTACACAGTGCCGACCCATGGCCTCTATCCGTTCCAATGGAACTGGGACAGTGCCCTGACGGCACTTGGTCAGGCCCATTTCGCCGAGTCCCGCGCCTGGACCGAGATCGAAACCTTGATGGCACATCAGTGGGAAGACGGGATGGTGCCACACATTATCTTCCACGAGGAAGATCCCGGCTATTTTCCGGGGCCGGATGTCTGGGATACAGGGCGCGACGTGCCGACTTCCGGTATCTCGCAGCCGCCTGTGGCAGGTTTCGCGGTGCGACGGCTTTTTGATCGGGCCAATGACATGGTGGCTGCCACGGAGAGGGCCCGCGCACTTTTGCCACTGATCGACGCCTGGCATGGCTGGTTTTTCCGCTGCCGCGATCCGCAGGGCACCGGGCTGGTTGCTCTGATCCACCCTTGGGAATCCGGTCGCGACAACTCGGTGGACTGGGACGTTGCTTTTGAGCGTGTGCCGACCGAGGGCGTTGAGCCGTTCCAGCGGCGCGACTTGCAGCATGCAGACGCCAGCCATCGACCAACACAAGCCCAATACGAGCGCTATATCTACCTTGTACAGCTGTTCCGCAGTCTCGGCTGGGATAATTCCAGGCTGCATGACGCCTCGCCCTTCCAGATTGTTGATCCGGGCTTCAATGGCATTCTGATCCGGTCCTGCGTTGATTTGGCGGATCTGGCCGACAGGCTGGGAGAACCGGAGATTGCTGCCCGCAATCGCGCCTGGGCGCAAAACGGCATCGACGCGATGGAAACCCTTTGGAATGAATCTGACAGCCAGTACCGTTGTTTTGACCGAACAATCGGTGCACAGGTGAAAAATGCCTCGATCGGCGGGCTTCTTGCCGCCTTTGCGCCGATCCCAAAAGCCCGGGCTGAGCAGATTGGTGCGCGTATCAACCGCTTGGGCCAAAATGCAAAATTCCTTGTACCCAGTCAGCCGGTGGATAGTGTCGAATATGACGGCAAGCGCTATTGGCGCGGCCCAGCCTGGCTGATCGTGAACTACATGATCGCCGATGGGCTGGAACAGGCAGGTCAGACGAAAGTTGTAGAACGCATCATCTCCGACAGTCTCTCCTTGATCAAAAAGAGCGGTTTTGCCGAGTACTATGACCCGGTTACCGGCGAACCCTGTGGCGGAAAAACCTTTACCTGGACCGCGGCCATGGTCCTTGAATTTCTCACCAAGATGAAAGAACCGGCATGAAGCGCTCGCGCATCAATCAGATCATGGCCGAAGCGGATGAGATGATCCGCCACTATGGTTTTGCTCTGCCACCCTTTGCCCATTGGACACCGGGCGAGTTCAAATCTCGTAAAAATCAGGCCGCCAACGTAATTGGCGCCCGTTGCGGCTGGGACATTACCGATTACGGGGCGGGACTGTTCGACGAGATGGGGCTGTTCCTGTTCACCTTGCGCAACGGGCGGCTTGCCGACCTGCAGCGCGGTGGCGGTATGTGTTACGCGGAAAAGCTGCTGATTTCACGTCAGGATCAGCTGAGCCCGATGCACACTCACGTGATCAAGGCCGAAGACATTATTAATCGTGGTGGTGCTACGATGGTGATTGAACTCTTCGGGTCCGATGACGATGGCAATTTCGCTGAAGATCGCGGCGGCACGGTGTTCTGTGACGGCATTCGCCGTGATTTTGCACCCGGTGAAAAGCTGAAATTCGCCCCGGGCGAAAGCGTGACCCTGATGCCCGGCGACTGGCACGCGTTTTGGGGGGAAGGGGGCGATGTTCTGATTGGCGAGGTTTCGACGGTCAATGATGACGAGACCGACAACATCTTTCGCGAGCCGATCGGACGGTTCTCGAACGTCGAGGAAGATGCTGACCCGACGCATTTGCTTGTGAGCGATTACCGGGAGTGGCTGGTCTAGGCCATGTTTGAAGTCGCAGTTGAAACGGGGCACTCTGGCACGGTTTCTGAGATCGAACGCTCGCTATCGGCGGCGCTTTGCGCGGCCAATGAACAGGCGGAGAATGCCCAAATCGTTTTGAGTATTCGCGACGGCAATCAAGCGCTGATCGGCGGGTTGGTGGCCTCTACGTCTTATGGCTGGCTGTTGGTCAAAATGATTTGGGTTGATGAGTTGCATCGCGGCTCCGGGCTGGGACGCCGATTGATGGCAAAGGCCCAGGCCATGGCCACGGCACGTGGATGTCACACCGTCTGGCTGGATACCTCCAATCCGGACAGTCTCCGGTTTTATCAAGCGCTGGGTTTTGAAACCTTTGGCGTGTTGGAAAATGGGCCAGAGCAACAACCGCACGGGCACAAACGCTGGTTCCTGCGGCGCGCGCTTGTGCGGCATGAAGAATAAAGGACTGTGGATTTCATGACCAAGCCAATTGAGGATCCACGCGGTTTTCTGACCGAGCTCTTCAAAATCGCGGTGGCAGAGGCCGATCCGATGAAGGTCGTTCCGCGCCATTTGCCCAAGGACAAGCCGGAGCGACTTTTCGTGATCGGCGCCGGCAAAGCGATAACATCGGTGACGGGTCGGATATCGATGAACGGCGTGCCTCGTGCGACCGCAAGAGCGGCCAAGGGAAAGCGCTCGACCGGCGCGAAGGTCGACACTGTGGTCCAACCCAAATGGATGAATGTGCCGCCATCGCCGCAGATCACATGGGCGTTCGGCAATGTCGCCGCCTGCCTGAGATGGACGAGATCGCGCAACACGGTCTCGCGTTCGAGCTGCCGCGCCCGCGCCGACTGGCCGGTTCGGCGCAGTTCCTTGTGTCGCCACCACGAGGCAGCGGTCGCGCAACACGCGTAAGACACCTGTTTGCATCGGAATGCCCTTCATCCGGAAAGACAGACCGGAACCCGGCCCGGACCCGTCCGAGGAACCCCAAAGCCCCTCATCCGTCAGTCACAAAACCCGAAGGACACTTTCACTTTTCCCGGGTACGGACCCTGTCCTTCTCAAAAACCAACGGGTCCTCAACAAACGGCTCAATACCGGGCCGTCTCCAGAAGCCCTTGATTTGGAACAGCAAATTCAGATCGGCAGGCAAGATCGGCAACGCATATCGGCAAAACCTTGCCTCTAAACCCGAAATGTGTATATTTTTCAATTGCTTTGCAAACATAGAAGATCGGCAAAAATGCTGGAAACACCCGCCAGAATCGAACCCTGCTTCTTCGAGGAGCATATTCCTACAGAATTGGCAGACCTTTCGGTCGACATCCAGAGGGAAGCCACCAGGCTGGGACAAGGGCTGCATCCTGACAGCGCAGCCGAGCTTGCCGATCTCGTCCGCGTGATGAACTGCTACTACTCCAACCTGATCGAAGGACACAACACACGGCCCCGCGACATCGAAAGGGCGCTAGCTGGCGCCGAGCTTGAGGAAGAAACTCGCCCTCTCGCCCTTGAGGCCCGGGCGCACGTCATCGTTCAACGGGCCATCGATGAGATGCATCGCAAGGGCACCCTGCCCCGCCCCACATCTGTCGAATTCCTGACTTGGGTCCATAAGAGCTTCTACGACGAGATGCCTGACGAGTTTCGGGTCATCGAACATCCCGACGGCACACAAGAGCCCATCGTTCCGGGACGTATGCGCCAGGAAGGCGATCGGGAAGTTGCGGTCGGGCGCCACCTACCTCCATCATCGTCGCGCGTTGCGGCGTTCATGGATCACTTCGACAAACGGTTTCAAATTGCGGCGCGGTCTTCGAGCGGACGAATCATCGCGATCGCGTCTGCACATCACCGGCTGAACTACATCCACCCTTTCCCGGATGGCAACGGTCGTGTCAGCAGATTGATGTCTCATGCCATGGCCCTCACAGCAGGGATCGGTGGCCAGGGGCTCTGGTCCGTTTCGCGTGGGCTGGCCCGCGGGCTGACCGATCGGAGCGAGTACAAACGGATGATGGATCTGGCCGACAGCCCACGCCGCGGAGACCGAGACGGGCGCGGCAACCTGTCAGAGGCGGCACTGAAGACGTTCAGCGAATGGTTCCTGAAAGTGACGCTCGACCAGATCACGTTCTCCGCGAAGCTGTTCGATCTCGGCGGACTGGACCAACGGTATCGTCGTCTTGTTGCAGATACCATCGATGACAAGCGAGCGCCGGAACTGATTTTGGCGGTTCTTCGGCATGGCGCACTGGAACGTGGCGACGCGCAAATTGTGCTCAAGACGTCCGAGCGCACGGCACGCAATACGCTGAGTAAACTGACCGCCGCTGGATACCTGACTTCCGCCTCGCCGAAGACGCCCGTTCGGTTGGCGTTTCCGTTGGACTATCGAGAGCGGCTCTTTCCAAACCTCTTTGGAGATGGTGACCTGGAGATATGGTTGAAAGTTGGTGATGGCCCCTGAGGGGCGGCATATCAAGGCGGTGCTGAAGCGCCGTCAATTCTCAAGAGAAAGGGATATGCCACATGTCGAAATCTACCGTTGTTCCATTCGAGCTATCATCGGAATTTTCACCTGATCCGCTGACTGAGGTCATTCAGTTCGGGGCACGCGAGCTGTTGCGAACGGCTGTGCAGGCTGAGGTTGCCGGTTTCATGGCGGTTCATGCGCAGCTTCTGGACGAGGAAGGTCGCCAGCGTCTGGTGCGCCACGGGGTCCTGCCAGCGCGCGCGGTGATGACCGGGGTCGGCACGGTGCCCGTTCAGGTGCCCCGGGTCCGCGACCGGGGTGCGAACATCGATGGCAGCAAGATCAGGTTCCGTTCATCCTTGGTGCCGCCGTATCTACGCAAAGCGAAGTCCGTCGAGGAGCTGCTGCCCTGGCTTTACCTGAAGGGCATTTCAACGGGGGACTTCAGCGAGGCGCTGGCCGCCCTTTTGGGGCCGGATGCAGAGGGGCTGTCAGCCTCCACGATCACGCGACTGAAGGCGACCTGGTGGGACGAGTATGAAGCCTGGCGCAAGCGTGACCTGTCGGGCAAGCGCTATGTCTACATCTGGGCGGACGGGGTCTGCTTCACGCCCCGTTTGGACGGGGATCGTCAATGTATGTTGGTGATTATCGGCGCTGACGAGTACGGAGAAAAGGACGTTTTGAGCATCATGGACGGATTCCGGGAGAACGCGGACAGCTGGCGGGACCTGTTACGCGGTCTGAGGAAACGCGGCCTGACGGTGCCGCCCGAGCTTGCTGTCGGTGATGGCGCGCTTGGGTTCTGGACGGCGCTGCGGGATGTCTATCCGACCACCCGTGAGCAGCGGTGCTGGGTCCACAAGACGGCCAATGTAACGGGCGCGATGCCCAAGTCGCTGCGGGAAAAAGCCAAGGCCGATCTGCAGGATATTTGGATGGCCGAGACGAAGAAGGAAGCCAATGCGGCCTTCGATCTCTTCGTGGAAACCTACGGCCTGAAATACGAGCGGGCCGTGGCCAGGCTGGTCAAGGACCGCGACGTGTTGCTGACCTTCTATGACTTCCCGGCCGAACACTGGAAACACATCCGGACCACGAACCCGATCGAAAGCGTCTTTGCCACGGTCCGCAACCGAACGCGCAAAACCAAAGGATGCCTGAACCGCAAGACCGCCCTCGCCATGGTCTTCAGGTTGATGATGTCGGCCAAGAAGAAGTGGAGGAAGATCTCAGGGCCAAACCGTCTGCCCGAAGTGATCCAGGGGATTGCCTTCAAGGACGGGATCAGGCAACGTCAAAACGCCGCCTGATCACGCCGTCACCAACTTTTGGGCATAACTCCAGCTTTTGCTAGGACAGAGATTCAGAGAAAACAAACCGCGTCAAATCATGCGAAACAGGGGACTAGATGGGAGGGCGGTCCAACCAAAGCATGCGATTTGGTGTGCCTTCGCGACCAGGCTTACGGCACCGACTTGGGGGCGGATTGATCTTGGACCAGAAACAACTCGGCGACTCGGTGTCCCGCCCCTTCCACGAGCGATCTGGCAACCGGCGGCATCTCCACCAATGCCCGGTCAATGTCATCCATACCGATCCGGTTGACCACCTCTGAAGCGTCCAGCCGGACCATGTTGGATCGACCGATCAATAGTCCTGCCTGACCAAAGGCATTGTGGGATTGAGCCCGCATCGCGGAGGATACGAAGAGACCTGCCCAGACCAGCCGTCCGCCGATGCGGTGCCACCAGCGCATCTGATAGCTCTCCTGGCCGCACCCAAGGCTCAAGAGCCTGATCTGGGTGCGATCAATGTCGAAGCAGGTCATCGCGTCTACCACACCGATCATGGCCGGATTGTTGGCCCAGATTCCGCCGTCGGCGAACACGTAACCATTCCTCTTCACCGCCGCGAAGATCGTAGGTGCTGCCGCCGTGGAGAGCCCAACATCTACCAGCCGCTCATGTTGGTCTTTCGTGTAGTCCGGATGGTGCGGGGTCTTGAACACATAAGGTTCGCCATACCGACCATCGAAGGACGGAATGCAGATCGGGACGGATGACGACCCGAAGATCCCATCACCGAGTTCCCGGCGAAGCTCTTTCTCCAGGTTGCCCCGATCATATGGTGTGAACGCCCAGCCCGCCCAGCCACGAAGCCATCGTGTCAGACGATTTCCCGGGAAGATGAACCGGCCACGCTCGATGTAGAGCTTGGAGATATCCTGAGCCGACTTGCCCTGGCCCAGACCCAACGCGATGATCCCACCGGTCGAGGTGCCGACGATCATGTCGAAGTGCTGCCCGATGGACTCACCGTCCAGGAAACGTTTCTCGATCTCGGCTAAGATCATGCAGGGCAAAATACCCAGGATGCCGCCACCATCGATGGACAGTATCTTGAATGGAATCCCCGACGGCCAAGGCTGAACCGGTCTGAGCGTCTGTCTGGTTCCGTCAGAACGGCGTGGAACAGTGGGGTCATATTCTCTGTCACGCGGCATGGTTTTTACCCTTCCCGGTCTCATCTTCATCATGGCGTCCGCCGCCTATCCACCGACCGGCCATTTCCCAGAACTCGTAAGCGGCCAGCCACCGAACCGTCCAGCCGACGGTCGTTCTGCTGATGAGCATGGACCGGTCCCACTCACCCGCCGTGGGGTCAAACAGGCACAGCGGCGACAGCCTGATGTCCGGTAGTTCGAAGTAGACATGAGGGAGGGGTGACTCCTCCTCGGCATCCCAGTTCGGAATCAGCGACGGCCTCAGGACACGAACCGCAGGCATCCGGCGGTAGTGGTCGTCTCGACCGGCCATGGGCAGGCCATATTCAATGCTGACGTGAAACTGCCGCTCCAGACCTTTCAGGTCGCCGAACCAGATCACGGACTGCGGCCCAATCCCCAAAGACGCCTGAAACTGCGGCCAATCCCGCCGCATCGCGTTCACTTGTGCCAGGAGGGACTTCATGAACGCTTCCACTTGGTGCCATAAAAGGTCGAGGGCTTCACAGCCGGTTTGGCCTTGGCGAGGGTCGGGCTTAGAGCCAAGCCACCGATAGCACCGAAGCCATGCCGACCTGTGCGGATGGCCTCGCCGATATCCCGTTCCAGGTCGTCTACAACCGACTGGCCGACATCTTCGCCGAACATCGCCTTCAGTGTGTCACGCCGGTCACGCAGGGATCGCCTATCATCCAGAAGCACGGCGAGTTGATCCAGGAACAACCGCATATCCGCGATCATCGTGTCCTGGGCGGCATGGTTTTCCGGCCAGCGGTCCGTGAACACATCACCAGGGCATCGCGGGTTTTCGACATGGATCAATTCCCCGACGCTCTTCGCCCAAAGTAGGCGGTCGAGAATGTGCTGTGCGATGACCCTGAGGTTCTGACCGATTGTCCGCCCCGCCTCGGCCACCTCCAGCGTCAGGCAACTTAGCATCACAGATGCAGGCATGCGCTCACCTCGGGTGGCCCACCGGATATTGCGGTTCCTCTTGATCAGTTGCAGCGCCACCGTGACCGCCGATTTGCCGCCTACAACGGTGGAGTGCTCGGGCACGGGCAGCGAGTCGGCATCTTTCTGCATCACGACCAGGCCACGGTCGGCCTTGAGGGCCCGGAGGGCATATTCCTGTTGGAACGACAGATCGACCGGGCAGGTTGTGTTGTACTCGTGGGCGAACCCGAAGCTGTTAGTCAGCACCTTGTGGTCCGCGTTGCGGGGTTCTTCCGGCTTCGAATGATAGATGAGGCTCTGACGCGGATCGAATTCGTTGATCAGTTCTGCGGGAGACAGATCGAGGTGCATCCCGTCAGCATAGTGAACTGTGACGCACCGCGTTTGACGCTCGGTCATGTCATGGTAGCGTGAACTCGGTTCCCCTCGCATCGCCTGGTAAAGAAGTTCCAGAGCCCGCCAGGGCGTCAGGCCCGGGGTTATCAGTTCGACGATGATGTCGATGTCAAACCCCTCGAACCGAAACTTGGCCCGAATGGTTGACCCGATGGCCACAGACCCCTGTTGGTAGAAGAGACGAACCTTCCCCTTCAGCGGGCTTCCATCCCGTTCCAGATACTTCTCGATGGCCGCTTTCCGCTCCGCCAGGATGGCATGCATGCTCGGTGGAAGTTCGATCTTGATGGCGACTGTGGCCAGCATCTGCTCCGCGATACTACCCCACGGAGCCGCTGGTGTTCCCAGGTGCTTGTTCATTGCTGACCCCTTTCTAGGTCGCTCTGCCGCCACCACATATAGGTGCGGCATATCTTCATTGCCCGATATACCGGCGACCATGCAGACTGGGGTCACGTTCTATATCGCCACTCTAAACATAGAATGCAGCGCATCACCGCGTTTGTCAAGAACGACAAATACGTCTACTCTGAACAAAATGGGGAGGACCGCAATGACGACACCAATGGGAGAGAGAATCAGGGAACGAAGGAAGCAAAAAGAATTCACACTGGATCAACTCGCGGCGAAGGCCGGATGCACCAAGGGCTACATCTGGGAACTCGAAAACAAGAACCCCCCAAGGCCCTCTGCCGAGAAGCTGGCAGCTATTGCATCGGCTTTGGACACCACTGTGGATGTTCTAATAGGCACCCCGATCAACACGGAGGATGAGCTTTCCCAAGCCGACAAAGTGTTCTTCCGGAAGTTTGTGAAACTGCCCGAGCACAGACAAGACGATATTCGCAAGTTGCTCGATTTATGGGATGATGAATGAACCAGGACAAGGGCCCGGAACGCTGGGCGAATGACCTGTCAATCCTGCTAACGCAGGCTTATGGACCAAACCGTTTCCCGGTGGATGTGTCCAAACTGGCCCGAGACTACAGCCAGCAGGTTTTTCCGGAAGAGCCAATCACACGAGTTCGACCCCGAGGCTTTGAGGGCTTCGAGGGTGCACTTACGCCCAAGCCGGACGGATCGGGCGAATGGGGGATTGGATACGCCGATTCACTCCGGTCGAAAGGGCGAGTGAACTTTACCATCGCCCATGAATTCGGTCATTATCTGCTACATCGGAAGAAATACCCAAACGGGTTCCAATGCCGCCCTGAAGACATGGTTTGGTGGGACAGCGAATACAACCGTGTCGAAGCCGAGGCCAACCGCTTCGCCGCTGGGCTTCTCATGCCGTTGAATGACTTCCGAACACAGATTCCGGCAAACGAGAAAGCCGACCTGGACATGCTCGGTGGGTGCGCGGAGCGATATGAGGTCTCACTGACAGCGGCAATCCTGAGGTGGCTGACCTACACGCAGAAGCGGGCAATCCTCGTGGTCAGTCGCGAAGGTTTCATCCTGTGGGCACGTTCCAGTGAACCGGCATTCAAGTCGGGTGCTTTCATCAAGGTGGCCGGACTGCCCCCTCGTGAAATACCTGCCGCTTCGCCCGTGGCCGGTAGCCCTGGTGCCGTCGGCATCGCGGAACTCAAGGAACTCAGCAGAGGAACCTGGTTAGATGAGCCCGTGGTCGAACACTCACTCATCTCGGAACGCTACGACCTGTCGATTTCGTTGCTCACACTTCAAGCCTCTGCCCCAGCCGCAGGGATAGGCGACGAAGTGACCGACGATCTGGTGGATATCCTGGCACGACCTATGTTCTCCCGGTAGCTGAGGTTTGATGTGAGGCAGGCAGACCGCATTCGGAAATTCGTTCTGGACCACGTGATCAAACCGGCACGCTCGCATGGACAACCATCGGTGTCTGAGATCTCGCCATATTCGATCCCCGTCAATGCAGATAGCCTTCCTAGCTCCGCGTCCGAGTAGTATACGCTCGGCCATTTTTCCGCCTTTTCGCCATTGTGCTCTCGGCACAGCAAGGTCGCGTTGTTGGTCGTAAGAGGCCAAAGATAGAAGACAGGAAGGGTGTGGTCGAGGTTACCCACACATGACCCCGCCACGTCCGATAAGTGGCGAAATTATCGGACGTAGTGGAGAGCCGCAGAGTGGGGCGGTTTGTGCGCTGTTTACTGGCATAAAGCGCCGTGCGTGGTTGTTCACCGCCCGGGCATCTCCCAACCGCAGTAACTTTCTTCGCGAAAACGGTTTTTCTGCTGCTGCGTGCGCTTGAAGCGCTCCGTCCGATCACGGCGCGCGGGCGGACAGAGGTGCCCTGGGCGCGCGCAACCCGTTGTGGTCAGTGCGGGCGGTCCTGTGCGAAGACGGTCGCGAGGTCGGGCGCGTCCAGAACCGCGTCCAGCCAGGCCTCGATCCGTTCCGGCCCGGCATCGGCGATCCGCGCCTCGATGTCCCGGGGCAGGGGGCCGAAACGGCGCTCCAGCTGG
>CATOSU010000021.1:42500-84106 GCA_951812615.1 uncultured Paracoccaceae bacterium | reverse complement strand
CGCCGAAGCCACCACGGCAGCCATGAAGGGCATGGAGGACGCGCTGGTGGGCTTTGTCACTACCGGGAAGCTCGAGTTTTCCGGGCTGGTCGATGCGATCCTGGCCGATCTCGCCCGCATTGTCATCCGCCAGAGCATCACCGGGCCGCTGGCGGACGCGCTGAGCGGGGTCTTTGGCGGGATATTCGGCGGCGCCGGCCCGGCAACATCTCCGCGCCCGACGGCACGACCGTGGCATGTTGGCGGTGTCGTCACCGACGACACCTTGCCGTCACTCTATCATTCCGGCGGTGTGGCCGGGGCGAGAGCCCTCACCCGCGCCCGCGAGATCGTGACTGCGTCCGCCCGCCATGGTCCCTCGTCCCGCGAGGTGCCGGCCCTGCTCACCGCCGGCGAGGCGGTGCTGACCGCGCCGCAGGCGGCCGCGATCGAGGCGGCGCTGGCCGCGCTGGAGCGACCGCGGTATCATGCGGGAGGTGTTGCCATCGACCCCGCCACGATCCCGAAAATATACGCGCCCGCCGACCCCACCATCAGTGCGTCGGCGGCGGTGCCCGGTCAGGATATCGCCGACCGGCTCGCCGCCTCCCTGACGCCGCTCATGGAACGGCTGGCCGGCGCGCAGGGCGGCCCGCGTCAACTCCGCGTCCATATCGACAACCAGGGCTCCGGGCCGCCGCAGCGCCCGCGCGAGGCGGTGATTGAACCCGATATCGAGGGCGCCGTCGTGCGGATCATCACCGAGGACGACGCGACCGGCGGGCCAATCAGCCAGACCGTGTCCCGCAGATTCGGAAAACGCCGGGGGGATTTCTGGTGAGCGCGCCGCTGCCTCTCTGGCCCAATGAGGCCCGGATCGATGCCGACGCACTCGAAACCGGCCAGGCGGAGGATGTGCTGCGCACGCCGTTCGAGGACGGCACGGTGCGCCAGGCCCGCCGGGGCCGGGGCCTGCGCACATGGGACATCCTTGCGCATCTGGACAGCGATGCCGCGATGGTCGCATTCCGCAGATGGGCGGGTTCCCATGCCCATCGCTGGTTCGCCTTTCCCGATCCGCTCGGGCCGGGCAGCCTGCGCGTCCGTGTCCGGGGCGGGGCCGGCGGCATCACCGCCCGGGGCCGTGTTTCTGGTGGCCAGCGCCGCTGGGAGCTGCGCCTGACGCTGGAAGGACCCGCCTGATGCCCGCGCCCGGCTTTGATATCGCTCTGCGCGCGCTCGCGCCCGAGGACATCGTCCCGGCACTCGAGATCCGTCATCCGGCGCTCGCTGATCCCCTGCGCCTGGCAGTGTCGCCGCAGAACCGCGAGATCGCGGGGCAGGCCTACACCGCCATCGCGCTCAGGCTGAAGCTGGCCGACGACCGGGCCGGGCGGGCACCGCGTGCGGAGCTGCGCATGGACAATGTCGGGCGCGAGGCAATGGCGTGGATCGCGCGCTCCGGCGGCGGGGCCGGGGCCACCGTGCGGATCATGCTCTGTCTGGCCGACGGTGATGCCCAGGCCCATACCCCCGACTGGGAGCGCACGCTCGATGTGCTCGGCATCGAGGTCACCGACACCGAGATCGTCGCCACGCTCGGCTACGACCCCGGTCTTGACCGGGCCGCCGTGGCGCTGCGCTACGAGCCCGAAACCGCACCGGGCCTGTTCTGAAGGAGATACAAAATGCCGGACCGGATATACACCAAACGCGGCGACAGCCTCGCACTCGACTGCACCGCCTGGCTCACCCCGCCAAAGGGGGCAGAGCCAGGCATGCCACGCGACCTCACCGCCTGGACGCCGGAATGCCAGATGCGCCATGAGCGAACCGGAGCGCGTATCAGCCTGCGCGCCACAGCCTCGGGCACGAAGGCGGCCCGGGGCCGGTTCGCGCTCTCGGCCCGGGCGACAGAGACGCAGGCCTGGCCCACGGGATGCTGGCGCGCGGATATCCAGTTCACCGACCGGGGCGGCGCGGTGACGAGCACCGAAACATTCATCATCCATGTACTGGAGGACATCACCCGATGAGCACCGTTATTTCCACGACCCAGGGCAGCGTCTCGATCAACGATGCAGCACCGGTCAGCAACGATATCGTCGCCCAGGGCGCCGCCGCTGCGGCCGCGGCCGAAAAGGCGAAAGATGCGACCACCAGGGCCGACACCTTCATCGCCGGCGCAAAGGCCGCCTTCCCGCTTGCCCCCAACCTGCTGGCCGATACCAAGAAGTTCGCAACCCTCTGCGGCGGTGTGACCAATACGAGCACCGAAATGTTCGCGGCGCATAATGGCTCCGCCTGGCACGCCAATCTCTACAACGGAACGAAGGCCACAGGCAAAATCGAGGTGGTGACGCTCGACAGGCTTGCCGCAAAAGGTATCCCCTTCGGCGGCGATCTCGCCCGGGCGACCAACGGGCCGGACGCCGCGACGCCCTGGAACGGCTCTGATTTCCGCGCCGTCCTGCTTGATGTCAAAATCGACACGAACCAGACCGGCGGCGATCCGGGCCACATTTATGTGCTGAGACAGGGCTCGACCCGCTTCACGGGGCTGGGCAAAGGCGAGTTCCAAACCCAGGCCGCCTGTTTCGTCAACGTGATTGCACAATCGGGCAAGATTCAATTCCGTCCGTCAGGAGGCATGTCGGCCGTCATTATGGCGGGGCCCGACCTCAGGGGCAAGGGCTGGACATATCTGCAGAGCAACCGGACCGGCTGGGGCGGAGACCACCTGCCGCGCTTCGAAGGCAAAGGCACCATGAAGGTGGCGCTGGCGCTGCCTTACGTCGGCACTGGCGATCATGGCGGTGCGTTCATCTACGCCCAGTCGCTCGGGCGCTACACCCACGGCGATGACCGCCTGTCCGCCGGCATGACCTACTGAGAAGGAGACAGATTATGGCCCTTATCAAAAAAGGCACGGAAACAATCGCCGCCATGGCGCTGCGGGATGTGGATGACTGGCTCGAGCAGGAGGGTCTCGGCAAGGACGCTGTCACCGTGGAGGCAAACGACGCGGAAATCCGGGACGCCGCGCGGGCCGCAATACACCGCACAGCCGGCGACGCGGACACGCTGATCGGCACCTATGGCGACGGCGTGACCTTCCTGCTGGTGGAAATCGGGCGGCTCGCCGCCGCGCTCAGGGCGTCCACAACCCTTGCCCAGGCCAAAACCGCCGCTACGCCCCTGGCCGACGCGCTCGCGCCGATCGTGGCGGGCGTCGGGGACGGCACCATCAAACTGCCCTACAAGCTCAAGACCGGCGGACAGGCGGCCGCACTCACCGAGATCGGCACCCGGATCACGCGCGTCGCCGAGGCCTTCGAGGGCGATGACGGATAAGGATCGCACCCGCACTCCCGACTGGGCCGCGGCCTGGGTCGGCGCGCCGGCCGAGGATTGCGCCGATCTGGTCGCACGGGTGCGCCGCGCCGTGTTCGGGCACGCCCTCGACCTGCCGCCCAGCCCCGGCAGCCTGCGCGCGCGGGACGGGGCCATAGCCGCGCTCGGGGGCAACTTCGCGCAGGCCCTCGGCACCGGCGAGGCACCACAGGAGGGCGATGCGGTGCTGATGCGCGCCGCCGCCCGCACCCGCGCCCTCGGTCACCATATCGGGCTCTGGACTGGCAGTCCCGGCACTCCGCATGTCCTCCATCACATGGCCATGCTTGGCACCTGCCTGCATCCGCTGGCGCGCCTCGAAGACCGGGGCCTCGTCTTCGCCGGCCTTTACCGATGGCTGTGATCCTCCCCCGGGCGGCGACCGGAACCCCTGCATGCCCCCTGCACCGCCGCCGCACCGCCCCTGCAGAGCCCCTGCATGCCCCCTGCAGCGTCGATATCTGGCCGCACCCCCTGACGGCAGAGGGGCGGATCACCATCATGCTGCCGCATAGCACGCCCCTCGATACACTCGCCGCCGCCGCGCTCCCCGGCCTGGGTCCCGGCCACATCCTGGTGAGCGTCGATGGCCACGCCGTGCCGCCATCCGACCGCGCCCGCACCCGGCTCCGCGCCGGCCGGCATGTGGTACTGCGCCCCGCGCTCGCCGGCGGCGGCGACAGCAATCCGCTGCAGATCATCGGCACCATCGCGCTCCTCGCCCTCGGGGCATGGCTGCCCGGCGCGCAATTCCTGGCAGGCCTCACCTCGTTCCAGGCCTCGCTCGTCTCCGCCGGCATAATGGTCGCCGGCGGTCTCGTCCTCAACGCCCTCATTCCGCCCCCCGATCCCGCCGGCACCGCCGCCGGGCCGGAACCCGTCCATTCGCTCACCGGTGGCGCCAACCAGGCGCGGCCCTACGCGCCCGTCCCGCTCATCCTCGGCGCACACCGCATCTTCCCCGATGTCGCCGCCGTGCCCTGGGCCCGATTTGACAACGATAACAACCAGGACCTCGTTCAGGTCTTCGGCCTCGGGGCCGGGGCCCCGGAGATCTCCGACCTCCGCCTTGGCGATACCCCGCTGGATCAGTTCACAGGCGTGTCGCGCCACATCCTGCGCGGCCGCGCAGGACCCGAACGCGCCGATATCCACACCGCAGCCGGACCCGCGCTCGACAGCACCGACTGGCAGACCCGGCGGACGGCGCAGAAGAGCACCCATGTCGGCATCGATCTCGCCGCCCGCCAAACCGTCTATAACGGCAAGGGCGAGGGATCAGGCCGCACCGTGACCCTGGAAATCGAGGCACGCCCGGCGGATACGGACATCCCATGGACCCGCCTCGGACCCGGCCCCCTCAGCCTGACCGGCGATGATCGCGCCAGCGAGGTCCGGCGCTCGACCGTGATCCGCCTGCCGTCCCCCGGTACATGGGATGTCCGCATCCGCCGCACCGCCGCACCCGCCAGGGGAACCCGGGACGTCGACCATCTGCAATGGACCGCACTGCGTTCGATCCGTCCCGACCCCGGCGACTATCGCGGCCAGACACGGCTCTGGCTGCGCATCCGCGCCTCAGGCGAGGCCTCGGGCTCCCTCGCCCGGCTCTCCTGCATGGCGCACCAGCCCGTGCCCGTCCCCGATGGCCAGGGCGGCTGGCAGACGCAACCCACATCCAACCCGGCCTGGATATTCCTCTGGCTCGCAAAAGGCCTCCACGTGGACGGACGCCTGGTCGCAGGCGCCGGACTTCCCAAGGCCCGCATCGATCTTGCTGCCATCCGCGCCTGGGCCGCATTCTGCAAACGCCGCGAACTGCGCTGCGATGCCGTCATCTCCAGCGCCATGGACGCCCGCGACCTGCTGACCATGGTCGCCCGCTGCGGCCGCGCCAGCCCGACATGGGCCAGCGGCAGGCTCGGCGTCATATACGACGATCCCGACACCCCCGTCTCCGCCCTCATCACGCCGGGAAACATCATCCCCGACAGCCTGCGCATCGCGTGGACCAGCGGCGCGGCGGCAGAGGAAATCGCGCTGCGCTATATCGACAGAGACCGCGACTGGACATGGCAGACCGTCCGCCGCCTCATGCCCGGCCTCACCGGACCCCCCGCATCAGCCACAACCGTGACATTTCCCGGTATCATTCATACCGCCCGCGCCGAGGAAGAATGCGCGCTGCAGGCCGCCCGCCAGATCTATCACCGCCGCCGCATCTCATGGGACATGGGACCCGAAGGCCTCGCCATCGCCCGCGGCGACGTCGTCGCCCTCACCCACGGCCTGCTCGACGGCGGTATCGCCGGGCGCGCCACCGCAAACCCGCAACGCGCTGTCCTGTATCTCGACCGCGCGGTCGAGATCAAAGACGGTGACCGCATCCTGATCCGCACTCCCAATGGCAGCATACATGACTGCGCCGTCGACCGGCACCCGGGCGATGCAGCAACCGGACCCGTCGACCGCCTCAAGCTCGCAACCCCACTCCCCGAACCCCTCGACGCCGACGGGGCCGACCCCGCAGACACCCTCTGGCGGCTGCACTCCGCCATCGCGCCACACGCCCATCTGCGCATCATCGGAACCGAGCCGCGCGGCGAAGACCGCATCCGCCTCACCGCCATCGACGAGGTCGACGCCTATTACCAGGGCGCCGGTATCGAAACGCCCGACCGAACCGTGCCACGAACCCTCGATCTGACCGGGGTCTGAGACCCGCCAGAGCCACCACCACCGCCACCGCCAGAGCCACCCGATGACAGCGACAATCCGGAAGGGGCACCAGCAGTCCCGGAGCGAGACACAGCCGGCATCGAGACCCTTCTGGGCCCATGATCGACCGCCCGTTTCCAGCCCAAAACAGCCCCGAAAATCCAACCGGTTTCCAGCCCAAAACAGCCCCGATTCCGAAGACTTTTGTCGCGGATTCTGAAAAACTTTTGTCGCGCTACACATTTTGGCGTCGCCAAGAACCGGCACCGGGCCTATGCCACGGGCGACATCTATTCCAGCCTGGACGGTGACAATTTCGTACTGCCGGACGAAACCCGGCAACTGCTTGAGCTGGCCGAGGCGCAGGATGACTGGTTCCTGTTTCACCACTTCACCGGATCATGGGGCGACGGCAGCAGCGGTCGTGTGAGCATGCCGATGCAGGTCTACCGGTCGGTTGGCTACGACGAACAGTTCATGCCGCGCCAGTATGACGAGATGGACGTAATGCTGAGCGCGATGTGCACGTGGCCGGACCTGCCGCTGGTCCGGGTCCGGTCGGACCGGCACGGGTTTTCCGGCCACCGTTCTACAGCTTTCTGGAACGAGGTTCGTCTGACCAATCCGGTTATCGAACTGGACCCGCCCCGGCGCAGAAACCCGATCAACCCCAAGGGCGTGGATTATGTCCGCCAGGATGCTGCGATGGAGGCGATGACCGCGTTCAATCAGGGGCTCTGCTTTGTGCGGAATGCACCGACGCCGGCGCTGCGCGAAAAGTACCACAAGCTCGCCATCGCGGGCCGGCATGCGGTGATCGATGCGCTGCCGCGGGACCGCGTGCTGGGCACGCTGTTCCATGCATCGGACAACCCGGCGCCCGGAGAGATTGCTATCGCCGCCAGCGATGTGTGCCTGTTTGCCTGCATGAAGGACGACGAAACCTTCCTGCAGCCGTTCTACGACCACTACAAGACGCTGGGTGTGTCGCAGTTTTTCATCGTCGATGACGGGTCCAAACACCCGATCCGCGAGGCGCTGCCGCATGAGGACGTACATGTCTTCCACCCCAAAGTGGGGAATTTTGTCACCGCCAAGGGCATGTGGCTGGAAGGGTTGATGAAGGCCTATCTGGATCAAGGTCAGTGGGCGCTGACGGTGGACGCGGACGAGTTTCTGGACCTGCCGGTCAAGTATCCGGATTTCGGTGCGCTGGTCGCCCACCTGGAGGAAACCGGTCACGATATGGCACCGGCACTGCTGATCGACATGGTGCCGGGCGGGCCGGATGACGACGGTACCGGCTTCCTTGAGCGGTTCGATCACTACATCTATGCCGACGGGACCGAGGCGAGCGACGACTATGCCGCGAACGGGTCGGTGAAATGGGGTTTCGGCCCGTACCGAAGCCTGAGCTGGCGGCTGGATGCTCGGTACCATGCCTTTGGAACCTTCGATTCGCTGCGCAAGATCCCCCTGATCCGGACACGGCAGGGACGCCATATCAATCAAGGGTTCCACACCCTGCACTACACCGACGGAACACCCGATCCGGGGTCAGAGATCTGGGACACGGATCTGGTTTTGCCGATCCGGCACTACAAACTTCTCAAGCTGTTCTCGGAAGCCGCCCGGGCGCAGATGGCCGCCCATGTCCTCGATGCTGACGCTTCGCCGTATCATTCCAGAACCACCGCCAATATTGCCCGGATATTCGGAGCGGAAGATGGGGATCAGGTGGCCCGGATCCTGTCATTGCCAAGCCGGGCGTACAGCGATAACCTGCTGCGGATGCTTGATCCACGTGCATTTTTGGAGCCGGATTGAGTGTTGGAGAGCGATAAAAGAACAACAGGTGAGCTCTGCCGGGACAACAAAAGTAGACCTATTGGATGGCGCTAATTCTCCACATCGGCTTTCCGAAGACCGCGACAACCAGCCTACAACTCGCATTTCAGGAACATCAAGATGACTTGCAGGCAGCAGGTGTGTGCTATCCGCTGGTGGATGACGATTTCAAACAGCGTTTCCTGAAAAACGCGGACATGAAGGGGTTCCGCCGAAATCCTCAGATGCAGAAGGATTTCGACACCTCGTTCGAGGCGATGAAGCAGGTTATCGCGAAATCGGGTTGTTCGGATGTCATCCTGTCGTGTGAGGAACTCACGAATTTCATGATGATGGAGTTCGACGAGGACAATCTGCGCCGGCTGCGCGACAGGCTGCGTGAAGTCGACACCGATATCCGGTTGTCCGTCTACGTGCGGAACCCGTCCGATTTCTACCTGTCGATCCTGCAGGAGCGGCTGAAGCGCAACGGCGGCGTGTTCGCGGCCGGCGGGTTCAAAACGAATTTCGCGCGGACCATCGGGCTGTACGAACGGGTCTTCGAAACTGACGCGGTCGTGCGCGAGTTCCACCCGACGCGACTGAAGGACCGCGATATCGTCGCTGATTTCCTGGATGCGGTCGGGCTGAGCCATATCGATATCTCCGGCTGGGAACCGATCAGCTCGAACGAATCGCTGTCACCGGAGGCTCTGGTGGTGCTGGATCTCGCCCGGCGGGAGCTGGAGGAGAGCGAGAGCAGCGTTTCCTATGTATTTGCCGAAAGCGAGTTGCTTTGGCGCAGGCTGCGCAAGCTGTCGGATCAGGCGGGGCTCGCCAGAAAGCCCATCCTGTTCAAATCTGCCCATGACGCGGTCATGGAAAGCAACCGGCAGGAATGCGAGGCTATGCGTGACAAGTACGGGATCGAGTTTTGCGCCGGGAAGTTCACGGAAGGTGAACCTGCCATCCCGCCGGAGCACCGGATTTCCGATGTCGAAAGCCTGATGGATGTGAACCGCGACCGGGTTTATCATATCTGGTCGGTGCTGTCGCTGGACCTCATCCGCGAGGTGTTCCGTATGCGCAACCGGGTCAAGAAGCTCAGGAGATTCGCGGAGAGCGACGACTAGGTTTGAGCTTTCAGAAGGTTGTCCATTCGAAGCTCTGACGGACAAGTACTGGATCGTCTCACATCCCGAGGACGGGTACTGGAGCTCATCAAGAACGGGCGGGGAACCGGAAGCCCTGCAGAAACTCTTGAAGAGGAATAGTGTTGCGCGAAGCGATTGCTAAGCGAAGTTCGCGGCATCAGAACGTGCGACTGCTGAAATCCGAAATCGGCAAACCTCACGCAACGAGTTTCTGAAAAGGTTTACCAAACGGATCATCGTAGTAATCCCGGAGGTAGTCATACTCTTGCAGCAAGTAGGGGCGCAATGCGTCAATTGTCTCGGGTCGGAGGTCGTCGAGACCCAGCTTCATGTTTGACGTGTTTTCTTTTTGTAGTTCAATATCGTGGCCGGTTTTGAGCCCCAGATCGGCAGCCAGTAAATGAAGCTCTTCTGTCCGAAACACGCTATCAAAACGTGTCAGTGATTTTCCAAGGAACGCAGGCGCTGGCAGGGTATGGTGTTTTATCACTGAAGCGGCACGTTGGTACCTGCACAGGTTTTGGAAGAAGTAATCTGGATCTGGATCGGTGGGTAACTCTACGATACCGCGGCCGATCTTGCGACTGCGCCTGAGTTCCCGCCTCTTGACAACGCGGTCAGTGTAGCACGAAATCAACCGCTTGACAGGATCGCGCACGACACAAAACCGCCAGTACCCCTCATATTGCCGCCAGCGCTTGGGCCGGTACCTTTCGGTGGGATACAGCCGATGCCAAAAAACGTTTTCGATGTTGTCCGGTGGCGGCAAATAAACGTTTGGATCGATCTTTGCCAAGGCAGCCTTAACGGAGCTGCAAGCTGCCTTGGGCAATGCCCAGTACGCGATCTGATAGTGATCAATCGAAGTAACCACTTGCCCTGCCTCACTGTTTTTTCTTTACAATAGAGGCCGCCGGTCCAAACTAAAGGCGGCAACGGCAAAGAGACGAATTATTGTATCATAATTGCAAGATCAACTGAGTGTCCTTGCTCCTGTCTGCTGGGCTGCGATGGCCTCATGCGTGATATGGTTTTCGCTGCGCTTGGCCGCCTGCGCCCGCAATTCACAACACAGGTGGCTCTGATACGCTCTGGCCGTATGCAGGATCAATTCCGGCTGAACCGAATTTGGATCGGCAATCCTGCATTCATCCCGTTTCAGGCGGTCCGCGACCGGAGTTTTGCCATCCCCGTGGCGTTCAGATCGTCGAGGCGATCAAACAGCTCGTAATCTTCGGCATAAAACTCCCGCATATCGGCTGCCAGCGGGGCGGGCAGTTCGTCGGGCGCGCGGATTTCGCTGACATTGTGCCGTTCCAGCGGGCTGCGGATATCGAGGATATCGCAAATCTCGGAAAACACGGCGCCCAGATTGTGATGGGGAATGATCACATCCGCCAGAACGTCGCCGTTCGGGGCGCAGAACATGTCGCGCTGCAGGTTCTTGCCTGCGCCGCGCGGGCGCATGATGTTCCAGTCCTTCTTTTCCCAGAAATCGGCAAAGCTCATGTCGCTGGGCAGCGGCGCTTCGACCTCGTTGCCCTTGCGGTACCGGAACCATGAATTGATCCAGTCGATCGGATCCCGCATCACCCCGAATTTGAAGAACAGGTCCGCATGATGTTCGGGCCGGGCAAAAACGAAGTCGTACAGGTTCAGAATGTCATGCAGCGACGTGTGCTTGCGTTCGGGTGTACCGGCGCGAACAATTTCCGAAAAGGGCTTCAGCGCGACCTCGATCGAGGTCGATGCGGTCTTGGTGTTTGCCACAAAAAGGAAGCGTTTTTCGATGCTCAGCAGCATTTGACACTGATCCGGACAAGCGTTCCCGGTGTGTGTACCGGCAAGCGCCGGAGATGAACAGACGCCTTGGCCCTTTACGGCTGCGGGTTGTCGGGGCACAAAGGATCGCCAGACGCAAAAAGACCCGGACAGTCGCCAAAAAATGGATGGCACCCCCGAAATTACGGTCATCGTACCGGTTTATAACGTGCAGGATCACGTCGCGGCCTGCATCCACAGCCTGCGTGATCAGACATGGGCCGATTTCGAGGCGGTCATCGTCGATGACGGATCGACTGATGACAGCTCGGCCCGGCTGATCCGGGCAATTGACGATGATCCGCGGTTTCGCATCGTCCGGCAGGACAATCAGGGCCTGTCGGGTGCGCGCAATACCGGGCTGGATATGGCGCGGGGACGGTTCATCGCCTTTCTGGACAGTGACGACAGGTACGCGCCCGGTTTTCTGTTCCGACTGCGGGAGGAGTTGTTGCGCAGCGGCGCGGACTGGGCCGCCTGCGCCATCCGGCTGCAGCGGCCGGACGGATCAAGCAACGTCCATTCGGCGATACAGGGCACCACCGGCATCGAAGGTTTGCCGCGCACGCAGCTTTGGGTGTTTGACGACTGGCGCACGGTGATCCGGCATTTCCCGTCGGCCTGGAACAAGCTGTACCGGCGGGAGCTGATTGCGGACCTGAGATATGACGTGGGCACCTATTTCGAGGATCACGCTTTCTATTACCGGGCTGCCGCGCGCACCGGCACGCTGATGCACGTGGCCGAACCGCTCTATATCCATTCGCGGGACCGGCCCGGGCAGATCACCGGAGAGGACACCGACCGGGTGTTCGAGCAGATCGGTGTGCTGGAAACCGTGTCGGGGCTGATAACGGAGGCGGAGAAATCCAGCGCCCGGGAGGCATTCGAACGCCTGTCCAGCCGCCTGCTGTACGAGAGGGCGGTATCGATCCGCGACAGGGATCGCCGCCGCAGGTTTGCACGGGCCGGGGCTGCGTTTCTGGATCGACACGGGTTGGCCTGGAACGATCGGTGGGACCAAAACCTGTCCCCGGTCTGGGGGGCAGAGATGGCCGGGCGCTGTCCGTTGAGTGTCGTGGTGGCATGGGACGGGCAGCGCCGGACGCTGAATGATACGCTGGCGTCGCTGGCCCGGCAGGACCTGCCCGTGTTCGAGACACTGATCGCGGTGTCGTCACGGCGGCAGGGCCGGGTCGCGCAGGTGCTGGCCCGGGACGCTGGGTTGGAGGATGTCCGCACGGTTGTCGCGGCCCGCGGAGGCGTTGCTACGCACCGCAATGCCGGGCTGGATGCTGCCGCCGGTGATTTCCTTGTTCCGCTGAATGCCGGTGACACGCTGGAGACCGGGACATTGCTGCGGTGGAGCGAAACCATGTTCCGGCAATCCGCCGACATGGGCATTTCGGGGGCCTACCATCTGGTGGCCCAACGACAGATTTCGGGCATGGGCGGCAAAACCGCGGGCTTTCGCGATTTTCCCCGTCACAGCGCGTGGCAATTGTCCGGCCGGCAGGTGCTGGAGCTTGATGTTCATCCCACCGGAAAGGTGTTTCGGACCGCGTTCCTGCGGGGAAACAACCTGCGGTTCGGCGGCGACCGGAACGACGAGCGTTCCCTGATCCGGCTGGCCGCGCGCGCCTCTGCCGCGTCGGTCTGGATGCCGGAAGTATGGGTGCGGGTGCTGGACGAAAGCGGGCTGCGGGCGGCGATCAGCCGGGTCGTACCGCCCGGCTCGGCGCTTCGGCGGTATTCGGTCGCGGCGCTGCGCCGGAGCTGGATGGTGGCCGCGCGTTTACGCGTTGTAAACCGACAGGGCTGAAAGTGCGCGGCAAATCACGGCGCGTGCCGTTTCCGGAGGTCGCAGGCGTGCAACGTTCTTGTGTTCGTCGCCGACCTGAACCATCAGAGATGTGATGATGAGAGTGTTCCAGACCTCTGGCCCGGCCAGATACGCCTTCCGCGCCGTTTTTGGGAAAGAGCGGTACGCGAATGTCTCTTTCTTCGACCAGAGCCGGGAAAACATCCTGTTTCACATCTCGCTGCGGGCAGACGAAGGCGTGCTGTCGCTGAACCACCGTGACGCGACGGGCTGGGGGCGGGAACGCCACTGCAGGGTGCCGGTTGATGACAGTGGCACGGATGTCGAACTGGTCTTTGAAAACGGTCAGGTGCGTATCCGGGTGGCCGGTGCACCCGTGGCCTGGCGCCACTGGCGCAGGTGGCGGTTCGACAGTCTCGATCAGATTGCCTTGGTGGAATATCACGGCGCACCGCGGGCCAGCGGGTTCGATCTGGACACCCGCAGACCGGGGGATGCGCTGAACACTGCGCTGTCATTGTCGCGTCAGTTCGAACTGCGCGGGTGCCTTCCCGAAGGCACGTCCGCACCGTCGCTGCAGGTGTCCGGCACAGCCGGTGCGCTGCCGGTCCCGCTGTCGGCACCGCAGGACGGGATGCAGCGTTACACAGTTGTTTTGCCCGGGCGCATCTGGTCCGGGGCGGGGGACGCGGTTGATCTGACACTGGTCGATACGGATGGTGCCCGGATTGCCGACATGAGGCTGAGCCGGGATGATCTTCTGGCCCGGATCCGCGAGGTTCTGTCGGTTGGAACGCTGGCCGGTGATTCCTACCTGACGGCGGTGATGGCGGAACACCTGAAATTTTCCGGCCTTCTGGCCGCGCTGGAGGGCGGGGATCTGGCCGTGCTGGCACAGGCTGCGCATCTGCACAACCTGTCGGGCTATCTGGGCGATCTGCCGGCGGCGCACCCGGATTTTTCGGAGCCGTCGGAACAAGAAGAGAGCGCGCAGGTCCATCATGCGATTGCCGACGTCACCGCCGCATTATCGGAACCGGATGCCGACATACGCGCCGTGCTGGCCGACATCAGCCTGCCGGTGCCCGAAGCGCGCCGGCTGTTCATCGCGCTGCTGGAACCGTTTTGCGTCAGCGGCGGGGTCAGAACCTTGCTGGACTGGGCGGAAACCGCTGCGCTGGGGTCATTTGACCCCGGGCCGGATGACTGGCGCAATTCTGCGATCCTCCCCCATCTGTTGCTGAAAGGCCGGTTGTCCGAGGTTCTGGAGGTGCTCGACTCGCTGGTCCGGCCGCGCGGGTCGTGGGTGGTGACGCCCGCGATTGCATGGGTTGCCTGCGAAGCGCTGGAACAAACGCAATTGCCGGTCTGGTTCCGGAACAAGGCGCTGATGACCTTCGCCCGATTCCTGACCAAACACGCCGGCGAATACTGGGACCGGATGTCCTGTGCGGCGCTGGTCGATGCGGCGGTCCGAGTGATCGACGGCCGCGACCGGGTGCCGGGCAAGGTTGCCGGCCAGCTGACCCGGGCGGTTTTGCGAACCTACGGACTGTCGCGCGATTTCTGGCACAAGATCGACGCGGCGGGGATTGATTTGCCGGACGAACTGGCAACGGCGCGGGATGCGTTTGCCTCTGTCGAAACCGCGTTGCGCGATTCCGGCGGGACAAACGCACAGAGCGCGCACGAGGCGCTGACGTGGTTTTCGCGGATGTCCTGTGCCGATACCATTCGCGTCCGGCGTGATCTGTTCGGGCCGGCCGGTATTCCGGTTCAACCGGGTGCATTGCCGGAACCGCGGGGCTTCATGCTGGCTGCGCCGGACCCGCGCGAGGCGGCCTTCCGGGCCGCGGCGTTTCCGGGGGCGCCCGCGCTGTCCGGTGATCTGGCGGATTTCTGCGCCCGGTCAATGCCGCGGTTCTATGACATGGTGCCAATCGAACCGAAGGCGGATGTGCAGCTGCGGGCGGTGCAGACCGCTGTGGCGCTGGCCGGGGGGGCGGACCCCTCCGCCGGTCTGACCGCGCTGAACCGCGACCTGATCGCCCTGACCGTGCCGGAAACCCGGTTTTCGGGCATTGCAATCGCGCTGGGTCTGATGGCCGCGGTCGAAGGCGGCGATCTGTCCGATCCGGTGTTTTCGATGGTGCAGAAGCTGGTCCTGTCGGTGCGTGACGAACAATTGCCCGAGATGGGGCGCAGCCCTGCCGTGATCGCAGCATTGCAGACGTTGAAGATCGGTGATGCGCTGGCGGACCGGGCGCGCCGCCTGTTCCCGGATTTCACGCCCCTTGCGCCGGGCGAACCGGATCCGTTGCCGGCGTCGCCGGTTTTCAACACGATCGTCACAGTGTTTTCCTGCCGCGCGCATCTGGACACCCGCATTCCGGCGATGCGGGACGGCTGGCTGCGGGATCTGAAAGCGCTGGGCATTCCTTATGTCGTGGTTGTCGGGGACGGGGACGGCACGCTGAACGGCGATGTGCTGGCGCTTGATGCGCCTGACGACTACGAAGGTCTGCCGCAAAAGACGCTGGCCACGATCAGATGGATCCATGACCGCACCGGGTACACGCATCTGGTAAAGGTCGATGACGATTGCTTCCTGAACGTCCCGGCGTTTTTCGGAAGCTACAGTTACCGCAAGGCAGACTATTACGGTCGTCCCCTGACCCGCGGGATCGGTCAGACAGACCGGGCATGGCATATCGCCAAGGCCACGACCGAACGCGGGCGCACCGAACTGGATAAATCGCCGGAACCGTCGACTTATGCCGATGGCGGTTCGGGCTATGCGCTGAGCCGGGACGGCATGGCCGCGGCCCTGCGTGCAGCGCGCAGCCCGGCGGGGCAGGTGTTGCAGCAGGTGTCGTTCATGGAAGACAAGCTGCTGGGCGATCTTTTGAGTCTTGAGGCGATCGCGGTGGAAAATACCGGCTATCACATGGCGATCCGTCGGCGCATGGCGCCTGATGGCCGCCCGGTTTCGCGCTGGGTCAACAGTTTTGACGCCAGCCGGGCCGCGCCGGTCAAGCTGGTGCATATGGACACCCATGAAGATCAGGCCGGGGCGATGCTGCGCCGCGAGGAGCCGTTGCTGTTGCCCGGAAAAATCTGGCCCAGCTATCAGAATGTCAGGCTGGGCTATCAGAGCAACACGCTGGAACTGGTCGGACCGGTGTCGGGGCTGGAGGGCGCGCGCGAAGCCGCCGTCAGCGTGGTGGCCTGTGTCCGGAATGAAATGTTCATGCTGCCGCATTTCCTGCGGCATTACCGACGGCTGGGTGTTGATAACTTCCTGATCGCCGACAATTGTTCAGATGACGGGACGCTGGAGTTTCTGGCCGAGCAGCCCGACGTTGCCCTGTTTTCGGTGGATACGGATTACAGCCTGTCCCGCTATGGCGTGGCGTGGCAGCAGGCGATGATGTCGGCCTTCCGGGTCGGGAAATGGTCGCTGGTCGCCGATGCCGACGAATTGCTGATCTGGCAGCGGGTGCAGACCGAAAGCCTGCCACAGCTGTTGTCGCGGCCGGCCTTCAAAACGGCAGATGCGGCGCGGGTGTTCATGCTGGACCTCTATCCGCACGGATCGCTGGAAGAGGCGGATTTCCGCAGCGGTGATCTGTTTGCAGAAACCGGCCATGTTGACCGCGATCCGTTCCTGACCGCGTGGCCGGGGCGGGGGCCCTATTCCAACGCCCGGACATGGACCAGCGCACTGCGCCACAGGCTGATCCCGGGAACCCGACCCGATCTGTTCGTCGCGCAGAAACTGGCCCTGTTGCGCTATCATCCTTGGATGCGGTTTTCCGACGGGTTGCACTATGGGTCGGGTATGAAGGTGGCGGAGCGCGAGTTGCTGTTCGGTCATTTCAAATACAACGCCGATTTCCGCCGCAAGGTTCAGGACGAAGTGGCACGAGGCCAGCATTTCAACGATGCCGAGGAATATCGAAAATACCTGGCCCGCCTGTCCGAGGGGCGGGAGGTGATTTTCGATCCGGGTGTGTCCGTAGGCTGGACCCGGAGCCCGTTTGTCCGCGCAAGGCTGGACGATGCGGATTGACAACAGCCAGAGCCTCGGCGGGAAAGCACCTGCCGCCGATCAGGACGGCGCTTTGCGCGCCGCGCTGGCCCAGCTGCGGACGAACGTGCGGGTGTTGAGCGTGGGCAAGGCCATCGAGATCTACAAGGAGGTGGGCCTGCCCGGCGAGGTGATGGCCCGGTTCGGTATCGATCAGATGACCGGCATCCACGGCATCGGGCACACCCGCATAGCCATGGAAAACGCGATGACCACGCCGGGCGAACCCGTGTACGAGACATGGATTTTCGAGCGCGATGGAATGGCTTCGATTCCCGGGCTTTTTGCCAATGCTTCGGCCGATGAGGCCGCGGGTCGGCCAGACCCTACGCAGATGAATGTTGGTGAGTGCTCTCTCCTGGGCGTTCTGCGATGGTACAAGTCGCATCTGAACCAGTACTCCATGTTTCGTCTGTCGGGTGGCGATGTTGATTTCGAAGAGGAAGAAAATGAGACAGTTGAGGGTTTCGATGTCGACGACGAAGTTGGTGCGGTCGGGGTATCTGGACTGGAAGCGGACCTGCAAGCTGCCCTGCGGGAGAACATCGAACAACTGAAACCAGGTCTGACCATTTGTGACGGCGGGGCAGAGCGCAAGGTTGCCTCTGGGTTCCTTGATATTCTTGCCCGCGACGGTCTGGGTCGGCTGGAAGTGATCGAACTGAAGGCGGGAACCGCACGGGATGCGGTCATCGCACAGATCTTGGGGTATATGGGTGATCTGACGGGACAAGCCAGCAAACCGGCCCGGAGCATCATTGTGGCCGCCGATTTTCGCACCAGAGTCCAGAGTTCTGCGCGTGCGATCTCGGATCTGGCTCTAAAAAGCTATCGCTATCGGTTCGAGTTTCGATGAGGTTTACGGGCGTATCAGGAGTGCTCTGGCTTAGAGGCGCTTGGCGATCAGAGGAGGACGCGTCATGTCGCGCTATATGGTGATCGAACGATTTCGCGGCGGCAGCTCTGCCGCGGTTTACGACCGGTTCGCGCGCCAAGGACGGATGCTGCCCGACGGACTTGCCTATTTGGACAGCTGGCTGAGCGCGGATGACAGCACGTGTTACCAGCTGATGGAAACAAACCACCTCGAAACCTTTGACAAATGGTTCGCCCATTGGAACGATCTGGTGGATTTCGAAGTGATAGAACTCAGAGAAAAACCAACAGGGAGCACAACGTGACCAAAGATCTGGCCGCCTTTGCTGCCGAAAACGGCGTGAAATACTTCATGATTTCCTTCACCGACCTGTTCGGCGGGCAACGGGCCAAGCTGGTGCCGGCGCAGGCGATTGCCGACATGCAGGAAGACGGCGCCGGGTTTGCCGGGTTTGCCACCTATCTGGACATGACGCCGGCGCATCCCGACATGCTGGCGGTGCCCGACCCCGACAGCGTGATTCAGTTGCCGTGGAAGCCCGAGGTCGCATGGGTGGCCGCCAACCCGGTGATGGAAGGCGAAGAGGTGGCCCAGGCCCCGCGCAACGTGCTGAACCGCCTGATCACCGAGGCTGCCGGCAAGAACCTGCGGATCAAGACCGGGATCGAGGCGGAGTATTTCCTGCTGCATCCCGATGGCGACCGGATCAGCGACCCCGACGATATCGCCGCCAAGCCCTGTTACGATCAGCAGGCGGTGATGCGCCGCTATGACGTGGTGCGCGAGATCTGCGATTACATGCTGGGTCTGGGCTGGGGCCCCTACCAGAATGACCACGAAGACGCCAACGGACAGTTCGAAATGAACTGGGAGTTCGACGATGCCCTGCGCACGGCGGACAAGCACAGCTTCTTCAAGTTCATGGTCAAGTCGGTGGCCGAAAGCCACGGGTATCGGGCCACGTTCATGCCCAAGCCGATCGAGGGTCTGACCGGAAACGGCTGCCACGCGCATATCTCGGTCTGGGACATGGACGGAAAAACCAACGTCTTTGCGACCGAAGAAGGTGGCGCGACACCGACTTCCGAGCTGGGGCTGTCCGATCAGGGCGGTCATTTCCTTGGCGGGATCATCAACCATGCCATCGGCATGACAGCGATAACCAACCCGACGGTCAACAGCTACAAACGGATCAATGCGCCGGTCACGTCGTCCGGGGCCACCTGGGCCCCGAACACGGTGACGTGGTCGGGCAACAACCGCACTCATATGGTTCGCATCCCGGGTCCGGGCCGGTTCGAACTGCGGCTGCCGGACGGCGCGGTGAACCCCTACCTGCTGCAGGCGGTGATCATTGCGGCGGGGCTCAGCGGGTTGGAGAACGAGGCCGACCCGGGCAAACGCTGGGATATCGACATGTATGCTGCGGGTCACAAGGCTCGCGGCGCTGCGAAGCTGCCGCTGAACATGCTGGATGCCCTGCGCGCCTTCAATCGTGACAAGGAGCTCAAGTCGCGGATGGGTGACGAGTTTTCGGACGCGTTCTTCAAGCTGAAAATGGCCGAGTGGAACGATTTCGCCAGCAGCTTCACCGCATGGGAGCGTGTACACACGCTGGATATCTGACACGGTTCCATCCGGCGTTTGCCGGGTATCTGAAAATGCAAACGGGCACGCCGATGCGTGCCCGTTCGTCGTAGCTGGGGTTCAGCGCTTACTTCCAGCCGACCTCGTTGAAGATCTTCTGTGCCGCCGGAATGTTCTTGGCGACCTCGGACAGGTCGATCTCGTCCGCCTTGAATTCGCCCAGAGCGGCGACGCTGTCGGCCAGAGGCACACCGTCGGTCACCGGGAATTCATCGTTGCCGTTCGAGAAGTACTTCTGCGCGCTTTCGCTGGACAGATATTCCAGGAATTTGACCGCGTTTTCCCGGTTTGGCGCGTGTGCCGCGACGCCGCCGCCCGACAGGTTCATATGCGCACCGCGCCCGTCCTGGTTCGGGAAGATCCAGCCGATCATCTCGCGATCAGCAGACAGGCCCTTGACGTCTTTGCGGATGGAACGCGCGAAGTAATAGGTGTTGGACACCGCGATTTCACATTCGCCCGACACGATGCCGCGGAGCTGATCGGTGTCGCCGCCCTGTGGGTCACGTGCCATGTTCGCCACCACGCCTTCGGCCCATGCCTTTGCGGCATCGGCACCGTCATGGGTGATGATGCTGGCCAGCAAGGTCTGGTTATAGACGTTGGACGAGGAACGGATACAAATCAGACCCTTGTACTTCGGATCGGCCAGATCGGCATAGGCCTGCGGCGGATCGGTCATGTCGTTCTTGTCGTAGAAGATGATCCGCCCGCGCTGGGAGAACCCGAACCACTGATTGTCGCTGTCCTGCAGGTTGGCGGGAACGCGTTCTTCCAGCACGGCGCTGTCGGTGGCCTGCAGGATACCGGCGTCCTTTGCCCGCTTCAGCCGTGAGGTGTCCACCGTCAGCAGAATGTCCGCTGGCGAGTTTGCACCTTCGGCCTGCATCCGCGCGATCAACTCGTCAGCCTTGCCTTCGATGCGGTTGATGGTGATGCCGGTCATTTCCTCGAATTCGGAATAAAGCCGTTCGTCGGTATCGTAGTGCCGTGACGAATACAGATTCAGTTCGCCCCCGGCCGTGGCCGAGGTCGCGATGGCTGCGAAAATCAGGCCGGCGATGGCGGTGGTATGCTTGAGCATGATTGATTCCTATTGTCTGACTAATTTAGTCAATTAAACGATTCTGCACCGCAGGCAAGAGAAACCGACAGTTTTCGGACAGACCGGCCACCCAATTCCGGTGTCTGCTGCGCGCGGTTTGCGTTTCAGATATTTATAATATAACCTAATTGTTATGGAACGAATCGGTTATGGATCTGATCCCGCTGCCCTTGATGCCGTGTTCACCGCGCTGGCGGATCCCACGCGGCGGGCCATCCTGGCGCGGCTGGCGGGGGGCGCGGCCTCGGTCAACGAGATCGCCGCGCCTTTCGAGATGAGCCAGCCGGCGGTTTCGAAGCATCTGAAGGTGCTTGAACGCGCCGGGCTGATCACCCGGGACATCGACAAACAGCGCCGCCCGGCGCGGCTGCAGGCCCGGCCGATGCAGGCGGCGGTGAACTGGCTGGATGAGTTCCGCCAGTTCTGGTCGGGCAGTTTCGACCAGCTCGACGATCTTCTGAACACAATGCAACCCGCGGAGAGGACCAAAGATGACTGACCTGCCCACCTATGTGCTGGACCGCATGTTCGATGCCCCGCGCGCGCTGGTCTGGCGCACCTGGACCGAGGCCGAGTACCTGTCGCGTTGGTACGGGCCGAACGTGACCACGATCATTCACAAGCTTGACGTGCGTCCCGGCGGGGTCTGGCTGAACGAAATGAAGATGGGAGAGCGCTCCGGCTATGAGCGGATGGCCTATGGCGAAGTCGAACCCGAGGCGCGGCTGGTCTGGCACCATTCGATGACCGATGCCGACTGGAACGTGATTGCCAATCCGATGATGCCGGACTGGCCGCGCGTCCTGCTGACCGTGGTCACCTTTGCCGATGATGGCACCAGGACCCGGCTGCGTCTGACCTGGACCCCGCACGAGGCCAGCGAGGCCGAGATCGCCTGTTTCGCCGGGGCGATGGCCGGGCTCGATCAGGGCTGGGGCAAGGGGATGCAGATCCTCGAAGAGCTGTTGGCGGAATTGCAGGGCTGACAGCCCGAAAAAGAAGAAGGGCGCGCCGGTTGGGCGCGCCCCTGGGTGTCAGGGTGACGGGGGTTTACTCCAGACCCAGCGCCTTGCGCTTGGCCCAGGTGTCGCCCATGCCTTCCTTGAATCTGTCGGGCAGATCTTCGAGCGGGATCACCAGATCGCGGTCGCCCGTCGGCCATTCCTGCAACAGTTCAGGATGGTAGCCTTCGGGGTAGTAAAGATCCGGGTCGATCTCGGTCGCGCGGATGTCCTCGTTCTGGATGTCCTTGCGCGCCAGCGGCGGTGCCGGAACGATAAGCTGGCCATTGTCAAAGTTGAACTGTGGTGCCCGGTTGTTGGGATAGTCGGGAATGATGCCTTCGCGGACCCAGATCTGATCCTTGGTCACGTTCACCACGATCCCGTCCGGCGCGCCGAAATGATAGGGCCTTTCCAATGTTCGCGCACTTCGGCGACGGCCTCTTCGTTCAGATAGGGATCGAATGGCATATGTGTGGTCAGGAACATCCGCGGCTGGACCAGATTGGCGATGTATCCCGCCGCGTAGCCGGGCGTGTGATGGGTGTCGATCGTGTAGCGTGCGAGGAAAGCCGGAACACCCTGCACACCGGCGCTGATTTCGACCAGTTCCGGCTGTTGTTCGGTCACATAGACGTCGCAACCCTCGGCATATTTCGCGTCGCGCATGTTGGGCCGACCGTCGCCGGTCCAGACAAAGCAGAGCCCGTTCCAGTCGAGGCGATAGGCGCTGGCGCCGTCCATCGCGTGGCTGCGCTGCCAATGCGTGACCGTCACGCCGTTTTCGTCGTAGATCACACCGCCTTCGTCGAGATAGTCAAACTCGTTGACCTCGACGTCGTGGCCCTGACCGACCGGGAAGACACTGAAGGCGCGGCGATGCCAGGCGAGCATTTTCATCATGCCGTCGATCATCGCGGCGGTGCCGTATTCCGGGTCATTGCTGGACGGCCCCCAGACCCGCAGGGGATGGTGCCAGCGTCCGGCCCAGCCGCCGAACATGTAGACGTAGGGCAGCGATCCGAAGTGGTACACGTGCAGGTGGGTGATGAAGATCTTGTCGATCTCGTTCAGAGCGATGTTCGACGCGTTGTAATTCGCCACCGAGCCTTCGCCGATGTCAAAACGAAGTTTTCGCCATTGCCCAGCTGAACCAGAACCGATGTGTTCATCTGCCCCGGCCGGATCACCGGCGAGGTGCCCATGAAAATGATCCGCATCTCGTCGGGTTGTACGTCCTCGGTGCCGAGGAACCAGTTCGAGGCCGAGTTCAGCCAAGGGTGCGGGGAAATGCCCTCGAACAGCAACCCTTCTTTCCAGCGGTCGCCCGGAACCCCGCCAAAAAGGGCCGCGCGCATGTCTTCCACGGTCGACGGGTCGCCGACGGGCGGCGGGCTCGGCGTCTGCGCCTGACCCGCCAGTTGGGCAAGGGCGAGCGAAGCTGCCAGGGCGATGGGTTTCAGAAAGGGGTGTCTCATCAATGCGTCTCCGATAAGGCGTTTCAAGTCTGGGGACGGTTCAGCCGCCGCCGCAGTTCCGCGACCAGCCCGGCGCGTATTTCCGCCAGTTGTGTGCGATCCTCCGGCAGGGAACCGTCGTCCTCCATCTGCGAACAGACCACCACGTAGTCCTGCATCACTTCCGTCAGGACTGGATCGTTCGCGCAGCGTTGCAGCACTTTTTCGACCGGCAGGTCCGGGGCATCGGCGGTGAGCGCCCTGATTGACTCGGCGCTGTCGAAATCTAGGGTGGTCATGCAACAAAGCTCGGGCATCCCATGCCGCGACACAAGTAACTCACCGTGAGCTTGGGGTGATCTGTACATGCCTGCAGAAGACAATTCCGGTTCCGGCCAGCTCTCAGGCGACGTGCTGCGCGACGCCGTTCAGAGGGTTGTGAACAGCGAAGAGTTTTCAGGATCACCACGGTTGCAGGAGTTCCTTTCCTATATTGTGCAAGAGCAATCCGAGAGACGGGCGGATCAGATCAAGGGCAAGACCGTGGCGGCGGATGTCTATGGCCGCAGTCTCGAGGACGGCAAAAGCAGCCACAACGTTGTCCGGGTCGAGGCGCGGCGGATGCGCCGGTTGCTGGACGAGTATTAAACCGGCAGCGGCGCCGGGGATCGCGTGCAGATCCATGTCGATCCCGGCGGATACGTGCCGCGGTTCGAACACCGGCAGGCTTCGGCGGAATCCGCCGCACCGCGGGATGAGCCGGTTGAAACCGGGGCGCGCGGCGGGCGCGGGACTCTGCCGGGTATGGCCGTGGGTGCCGCGCTGGTTCTGGTCGCGGCGGTGGTCGTGCTGCCGGGAGCCCGTTCCTGGACCGCCGGGCCTGATGATCCGTCAGATGCAGCCAGCAGATCGGCGTTGCGCGACCAGTCGATGTTGACCCTGCAGGCTGCGAACATGGCAGACGAAGCGCGGCGCCTCCTGTTCCCGTTGTTAGAGGTCAAACGCCAGCAGATCGCGCTGGACATGTTCCTGCACGCGACGGAACTGTCGCCTGATCTGTCCGACGGGTATGCCGGTGCCGCGCAGGTGCAGGCGACGCTGGCATTGTTGTCAGTGGACCCGGCACAGAGGTCCAGGCTGCTGGAGCTGGCCCGGGACAGCGCCGCGCAGGCCTTGCGCCGTGCGCCGGACGATGTCTGGCCGATTGCGGCCGATGCATGGGTTGCCGCGGTCGAAGGCAGGTCAGACCGGGCGTTGCACCGGGCCCGGACCGCGCTGAAGCTGGCCCCGGAGAACGGGTATATTCTGGACCTCGTCGGGATCTCCGCCATCGTCGCCGGGAACGCCGGGAACGCCGGGAACGCCGGTCTGGCGGCAGAGGCGTCCGACCCCGGCCGGGAACGCAAAGGCGAGGGCCGGTTTGGTGCCAACAACATCTGGGGCGTTTCAACGCTGATGCTGGGCCGTTACGCCGACACCGTCCGGGCGTTCGAGCTGGCGCCTACGGTGGGTGCTCCGGTCAGCGCGCCATCGCTGATCTTTCTGGCGATCGCCCATGATCATCTGGGACAGCCGGACAGGGCGCATCAGCTGATCGGGGAACTGAACCGGACCTGGCCGGAATTTCCGACCGTGTTCCTGATCGACCGGATATTCGGCAACAGCCCGGAACTCGCGCGCGATCTGCGCGATCGTCTCGGGCGGCTGGGGGTGTCATCTGCGTTGGCGCTGCCGGAAGGCTCACGGTAGAGCGAAACGTTGCTCCCGTCAGGCGGCGGACAAACACGAAAAAACCGCGCGCCTTGCCAGCGCGCGGTTTGAACATGTCCGGCTGTCGGGCGCTTCAGCCCTGACGTGCCTTGAATTTCCGCTGCGTCTTGTTGATGACGTAAACGCGGCCTTTGCGGCGCACGACCCGGCAGTCGCGGTGCCGGTTCTTCAGCGAGCGGAGCGAGTTCTTGACCTTCATCGGTCCTCTCCTTTTGCTTTGCGGCGCGGGCCAGCGCCTGGGTTTGCGGGGTCCCGGCGGACCGGAACAGTGAATTCATGGTGGGCACTACTGGGATTGAACCAGTGACCCCTTCGATGTCAACGAAGTGCTCTACCGCTGAGCTAAGCGCCCATGAATGCCGGCCCTTCACCTGCCCCACAACGAAATGGGGCGCGGAATTCCGCGCCGGGTGCGGCGTCTATAAAAGGAGTCGGAAGCGGGATCAAGGGCTTTTGGACGGGACAGTTTCCGGTCTATGTTGACAGTGAGAGGAGCATCCATGCCAAAGGTTGCGTATCACCTGCTGAAACCTGCGGAACCGTCGTCCTGCGTGGTCTTCGCCTCGCCGCACAGCGGCAGCGACTACCCGGCGTCGTTCATCCGGCGCAGCCAGCTGGATGAACGCACGATCCGCTCCTCCGAAGATGCTTTTGTCGACCAGCTTTTCGATGCCGCGCCCGAGTTCGGCTCGCCGCTTTTGTGTGCTGGCGCGCCGCGCGCATTCGTTGACCTGAACCGCAGCGTGGACGAGCTGGATCCCGCCCTTATCGAAGGCGTGCGCCGGCAGGGCTACAATCCGCGTGTTGCCTCCGGGCTGGGGGTCATTCCCCGCGTGGTGGCCAACGGGCGCAACATCTATTCCGGCCGCATTTCGATGACCGAGGTGCAGCGGCGAATCGACGGCTATTGGAAGCCGTATCACACGGCGCTGCAGGATCTTCTGGACGAGGCCAGCGCACGGTTCGGCCGTGCGGTTCTGATCGATTGTCATTCGATGCCGCACGAGGCGATGGACGGCTCCGCCCAGCGTCAGGGCAAGCGGCCCGAGATCGTTCTGGGCGACCGCTTCGGTGCCGCGGCGGCCCCGGATGTGGTCGAACGGATCGAAGCTGCGTTTGCCGGGGCCGGGTTGACGGTGACCCGCAACGCGCCTTTTGCGGGGGCTTACGTGACACAGGCCTATGGGCGTCCGTCGCGCATGCAACACGCGATTCAGGTCGAGATCGACCGGTCGATCTACATGGACGAACGCAAGGTGCGTCCGAACCGGAATTTCGAGGCATTCCGGTCCCTCCTGCGCGGCGTGATCGCCGAAATCGCGACCTACGGACCGGACGAAATACCGCTGGCGGCAGAGTAGGACGCACTCAACGCAACGCACGGCCTTTGACGATTGCGTCTGTGCCGTACCGTTCGCGGATGGTGTCGGTGGCCCGTTCGGCCCCGGTGCGCTGCTCGGCCTGCGGGTCCAGAAGATCGCCGGATTTGTCGGCCTCTTCGGCGTCGCACAGATGTGACAGGCCGCAACCCAGTAACCGGTAGGGACCGGTGTCCTGAACCTGATCGAACAGGGCCCGCGCCTGCCGGTACAGCGTGTCGGCCAGCTGTGTGGGGTCGCGCAGAGACACTCGGCGGCTGATGATCCGGTGATCGGCGCGCTTGAGTTTCAGTGTCACCACCCGGCCGGCGATGCCCTTGGCCTTGGCCCGGTCGGCGACCTTTTCGGCCATGCGCCAGAGATGGCCGTCCAGCAAGTCGGGATCGGCGGTGTCCTCGAAAAACGTGGTTTCGTTAGAGATCGATTTGACCGGTTCGTTGCCGCTGACCCGGCGGCGGTCCTGCCCGCGTGCCAGATGCCACAGCCTGTCGCCCATGCTGCCGAACCGCGCGCTCAGTTCCTCGCGATCCCAGCGCAGAAGATCGGTGAAGGTGCGTATGCCGGCCTTTTCCAGCGCGTCCTGAGTCACCGCGCCGACGCCCCAGATCAGGCTGACGGGCTTGTCGTGCAGGAACGCCTGTGTCCCGGCCTTTCCGATCACCGAAAAGCCGCGCGGCTTGTCGAGATCGGACGCCACCTTGGCAAGGAACTTGTTATGGCTGAGCCCGATGGATCCGGTCAGTCCCAGCTCATCCTTCATGCGTCTGACCAGCCGGGCCAGCATCACTGCCGGCGGCGCACCGTGCAGACGCTCGGTGCCGGTGAGGTCCAGAAACGCTTCATCCAGAGACAGCGGTTCCACCACCGGCGTCAGTTCGTCCATTATCGCGCGGATCTGCTTGCTGACCTCGGCATAGACCGACATGCGCGGCTTGATGATCACCGCGTCGGGGCACAGCCGCAGGGCCTGAAACATCGGCATGGCCGAACGGACACCGCGGATGCGGGCAACGTAACAGGCGGTGGACACCACGCCGCGGCGGCCGCCCCCAATGATAACCGGTTTGTCCGCCAGCGAGGGATCGTCGCGTTTTTCGACCGAGGCATAGAAGGCATCGCAATCCATATGCGCGATGCTCAGATCGAACAGTTCAGGATGCGACAACAGACGCGGGCTGCCACAGGACGGGCATCGGGGCTGGGGCTCCATCCGGGTCAGGCAATCGCGGCACAGTGCGGGCATGGTCGCAGCTTATCACGGGACGTGCAGGGCGGGACAGGGGCAGGTTGCAGGAATATGTCTGACGCGATGCTGGAAGAGAGATCGCTGGCCTTCAGGGCGGCGCGGTCTGTCCGCCGGGGTCAGGGGGGCATTTTCGGCAGGTTTTGATCAGATTGGCCGTGGAGCCATAAGGCGCATTTTAACCCGTGTCCTGTCTTATCGATTCCGGAATGCCGGGTGGCTGCGGCTTCCTGCGCGATGCCCGAGACCGGCGGAAAAGCGCATGTGATTTCGAATTGACCGCCGGCGCAATGCCGGTCGTGATAAACTGACCCGGGCAGGGAGCAGGGAGAGCCGCGTGGAGGATTTTGCCGGAACCAAGCTGGCGTTGTTCGTGGGCGCGCAGGTGCTGGTGATCCTGCGCGATGATTTTTCCCATATAGCCTATCCGGCGCACTGGGACTTTCCCGGGGGTGGCCGCGATGCGCCGGAAACGCCGGAGGACTGTATTCTTCGCGAAACGCGGGAAGAGGTCGGGCTGGCTCTGGTCCCTGCCGATCTGGTGCGGGTGGCGCATTACCGACGTCCGTCCGGTTTGTGCTGGTTCTTTGCCGCGCATATCCCGGAACAGGCCCGGGCGCAGATCCGGCTGGGCGACGAGGGCCAGCGCTGGGCGCTCATGAGGCCGGAAGACTACATGGCGCATGACCTGCGTATCCCGCATTTCGCGGATTGGCTGGGGGCTTACCTGAGTTCAATTTCCGGGGCTCTAGGAAAGACCCCCCGCGATTTGAGCGGGGGGAGGTAACGAACCTCAGGAAGAAACGGTTCGTCGGGGGAGTGTCTCAACCCCAGCGTGCCCTAAAGCGTCCGGCTCAAAACCTGAATCGCAAGGGATTCCCTTGAGTGCCGATCTGTGATTCATCCTGTTTGGGAGGATGGATCATGTCAGCACCTTTGCCGAACGCGTTGCGGATGCGGTTTCAGAAGTTGGTTGAAGAAGGATTGAGCGGACGCGCGGCGGCGTTGCGCCTGAAGCTTTCGCCCGCGACCGGGGCGCGTTGGGGGCTTGCGATCCGGCGAACCGGACAAGCAAGGGCCGCGCCTCAGGGCCGTCCTCGCGGCAAGGGCAAGCTTGATCCGCATCGGTCGCTTCTGATCGAACTGATTGAACAGGACGGCGACATGACCATGCCTGAACTTGCCGGCGCTCTTGCGGATGCGACCGGTGTTCAGGCGCACCCTGATGCGATTGGCCGGTTCCTGCGCAAGCTGGGCTTCACGTACAAAAAAAGACGTTGGTCGCGACTGAACGACACCGCGCGAGGGTAAGGAAACAACGCGACCATTGGGTCAAACACCGCTTGCCTGCCGTCTCGGCTCAGCCAGATCGTGCTGTATTCATTGATGAAACCTCTGTCAAAACCAACCTGACCCGCCAGCGTGGATGGTCACAACGGGGCGCGCGGCTGGTGATGGATGCGCCCTTTGGATCATGGGGCACGCAGACCTTCATCGCGGGCCTCAGCGCCGACGCATTGATCGCACCCTGGGTCATCAAGGGCGCGATGGATGGCGAAGCCTTTGCGGCTTATGTCGAGCAGGTGCTGGTGCCGGAACTGGAGCCAGGTACCGTCGTGATCCTAGACAACCTCGCGACGCACAAGAATGCCGCTGCGGCCAAAGCCATGCGCAAAGCCGGATGCTGGTTCCTGTTTCTGCCGCCCTATAGCCCCGATCTCAACCCGATCGAGATGGCCTTCTCGAAACTCAAAGCACACCTGCGCAGGATCGGCGCTCGAACCTTCACCGACATGTTCAAAGCCCTCACTGAAATCTGCGAACTCTTCTCACCGGAAGAGTGCTGGAACTACTTCAAGGCTGCCGGATATGTCTCAGGTTAAAGGTCGGATGCTTTAATAGCTTCGAACGGAATAGTCCGGAATTCCGGACCCGGCGCAGGCGGGCGCTTTTGTGTCTTTCAGGGCACAGGTGGCGTGTTGGTTCAGGCGTCGGCCAATTCCTGCAAGATAGCCTGCGCGGCGGCTGCGGGATCGGCGGATTTCCAGACCGGCCGGCCCACGACAATGTGGTCGGCGCCGCTGCGGATGGCCGATGCCGGGGTGGCGATCCGCTTCTGATCGCCCTTGTCGCTGCCGGCAGGGCGCACCCCCGGCGTGACGATCAGCCGGCCAGCGGCCTCAGGCAGGGCGCGGATCGCGGCGGCCTCCTGCGGGGAGGCGATGACACCGTCGGCCCCGGCCTCGAACGCGCGCGCGGCACGGTCCGTGACAAGATCCGGAATGGCGCCGTCGCGGATCAGAGCGGCATCCAAATCCGCCCGGTCCAGCGAGGTCAGGATGGTGACGGCGAGGATCTTCATGTCCGAGTTTGCCGCGCCTTCACGGGCGGCCCGGACCACGTGCGGATCACCATGCACGGTCAGAAAATCCAGCTCGAACTGTGCCAGTCCGCGCACCGCGGCCTCGACCGTGGCGCCGATATCAAACAGCTTCATGTCCAGAAAGATCCGCTTGCCATGATCCTGTTTCAGCTCGTTGGCCAGCGCCAGCCCGCCGCCGGTGAGCATGCCAAGACCGATCTTGTAGAAGCTGACGGCATCGCCCAACCTGCCCGCCAGTTCCAGCCCGGCAACGGCGTGGGGGACATCGAGGGCAACGATCAGTCGGTCATCGGACATGGGGAACTCCTAGGGGGGCTGGAAAGCGGACGAAAAGGCAAACGGCTGCTCTATAGAGCGGCAAGGCGCCTGCGTCTACGGTTTTGGCTGCAATCAAGGCTTTCGTTGAAAGCCGCGCTGCGCTGGTCTGGAACCCTCCGCCTCCTGACGGATGATCTGCCATTCCTCGTCCACCGGTCCCGGATGCCGGTCCCGGCCGGCCCGGCGGTACCAGTAATCGGCGTTCCAGTCGTCCCCCTCGATCCGGTGAACAAGGGCGTGGACCCAGTCGAAAAGGGGCGAACCCTCTTGCGCCTGACAGATTTCGTGGGCCGCATCCATGTCCTCTCCGCAGCGGAAATTGCCGCGTTTCAGCAGGTCGAGCGCCTCGATGATCCGGGATCGGGTGGTCTTCATTCCACAGATCGTACCGGATCACGACGAAATGCCAAGTTGGTTGGGGCGCGATCCGGGCTGACCTGGATCAAGGAACCGGAGGAGGATCCCGGACAATATTCCCCCATGCGCCACCTTTTGACTGCCGTAATCTTGTCCGCGGGGCTGACGGGGCAGGTTGCGAACGCAATTGAAGAACGTGATCTGTGCTGGCAACATATTTGTGCCGGCATGACATTGGCCGAAGTAAAGACGCGCCTGCATGACATGGGTTACGAATATGACGCCAAGTGGCTTGAGCGCTTCCGGCAACGGCTGAACCCCATTCCCTGGGGCGGCGCCTTTGGCTTCGATGTTTATGTCGAGCATGTTTCCGCGGGCTCTGCCCATACGCAGGTGGAACTGTCCGTGGTCAGGTTTCCAAGCGGGCGCCGGCGCGTTCTCAGTGTGACGGCGACGATGAAACCTAAACCGGGAGATCTGGTGAGCCTGTCGCAGGCGATTACTGGTCTGGAACAGAAGTTCGGTCCGGCCGAACGGATAATGTGGAATGAAGCATATCCGCGGCAGGACAACGTAACCTGGAACGGCGCCTGGCAAGTTCACGGCAAAGGCATCGGGAACTGGCTGACCATAGATCTGGTTACGGATATTCCCAAGGGTCCGGGGGACGTATCGCCGGATGCGGAGGTTCTGGCTGCGAAGGTTGTTGTTGTGCGGCACAGCTTTAGTTCGATGCTTGTCGGGCGGCACGCGGAAACGGCCTGGTCCGGAGAACACGCAGGTTGGATTGCCGATGCCTCAAACGGATGCAGGGTGTGGAACAACTTTCCGAGGGACGGGGACAGGATCACGTGGAACGGACCGTGTGAAGGTAAGAAGGCCGAAGGGGTCGGCACCCTGAAATGGTATTCGAATGGCCATTCCTACGAAACCGTTGATGGAACGTTTCGGGACGGCCGGATTTCCGGCTTCGCGACCGTGACGCTGCGCGATGGCCGCCACTTCAAAGGCGAGTTTCGGGACAACCGGCCCAACGGCCCGGGAACGCTGTCCGATAATGGTATGACTTTTCAAGGGGACTGGAGCGATGGGTGTCTTCGTCAAAACGGGCACAGCGTTGCCTTCTACACGCATCGCGATCTGTGTCAGCCGTTTTAGCAGGGGCCGCCGGATTGCCCGGGGCGCGATTTACAAAAAGCGCGCATATCCTTTACCGCCGGCCATAGATCCATTCCATGTCCGGTTTTTCTGTGCAGTACATATGCACCCAGATATAGGCGTGCTGGAACAGGGCCAGCACCAGAGCGTTCCACGATCCGAAGAGCAGCGCGATGCCCCAGAGGCCGAGGAAGACGACGCCGTACATCGCGTTGGCAGTATACCGGAACGCGCCGGCGTTGACCATCGGCATGGCCGCAATCTCGTCCCGGAAATGATCCCCGCCCAGCGCCCGGGGCAGCGTGAAATGAACAAGCGTCGAGTGCATCGCCCAGATGGCGGCGGTCAGCAGGGCGAGACCGATCAGGATCTCGGCCCCTCGGTATTGGGTAATCGGAACAGGATCCGCAATGGCAGCGCACAGAACGGTAAGCGGGCGGGCCGCCAGCAGGGGCATGAACAGGGCCGCCCAGATCTTTGTGTCGTTCGGGCCGAAAAGCCGCGTCATCAGGTTGCGGTGCAACTGCAGGCGAAAGACCAGCGCGACCAGCCCCTGATGCAGGATGGCCAGCGCGATGGAAAGCCCGACCCAGCCGGTCGCGGTAAGGCCGAGGAGCTTCGGGGCGTTTTCCGGGTTAACAAGAAGCGAGCACGCCCCGGCTGCAGTGAGAATTGCCAGTATCGCATGCTGGGGCTGGCCCTCGATGACGTCGGACCACGTGGACGATGCACGGATGGAGGTGAGGCGGGACATGGCGCTATCTTAGGGCGAGCAGGTTCCGGAGTTCCAGCCCCGCGGCATCGGGACTGCCGGTTGCCGGCTGGAATTGCGCATGCCGGCCAACCGGCGCTATCGTTTGATGCAGGCCGGAGCGGTGAAATTTTCGCCGCGACCAGCCCGGCAAGAGCAGACGGACAAGGGCCTGACGGGAGGAAAGAATGAGCATCAAAACCATAAAAGACCTTTTGCACGGCCGTCCGTTGTGGCGTGTCGAGCCCGATGCCACGTTACGGGAGGCGGCCGAACTGATGCGGCAAAACGGGGTTGGTGCAGTCGCTGTTCTGGATGAGGGCGTGCTGGCCGGCATTCTCACCGAGCGGGACATCGTGTTCCGGGGTGTGGCCGCCGGATTGCCGGCAGAGCAAACCCGGTCGTCAGAGATCATGACCCGTGAACCGGTGACCGTGGAAATTGGCGACTCGGTTTCGGATGCGCTGGCCTCCAAGCTGGGCGACGCGTTCCGGCATCTGCCGGTCATGGAGGAAGGCCGGGTTGTTGGCCTGTTGAGCTACCGCGACATTCCGCCGGAATATGTGATGATGTTCGAACGGTTCCGCGAAATGTCCGGCGCGCGCGCTGACGACGGGGCTTGAGGGCCTTTTTCCGTTGTAGGACTCACATTTCAAATTGCCGGTGTGAACCGCGGTCAGTTCAGCGGTCCCGCCACCTTGTTCAGTTCCTCGACCATCTTCGGCGTCGGGCCGTCGATGAACTCAAACGGCGAGCGTTGATACTCGAGATTTACCCAGTTGTATCCGTACATTGCGGGCTGATCCGGGTTCCGAGAGATCACAGCGCAATCGATGACCTTGTCCGGGATCGCATGGAACACCCAGCACAGCTGGCCGGCTTCGTTCACGGTCCATTTCTTGACCGCGTAATAGTCTTCTGACCGGAAGAACTCGACCAAATTGCCGTCTGCGCGATAAAACTGCGGGCGGGTTTTGTACATCAGCACGGTTTTTCCGTCGAACAGGGCGCGGACCTCGGCAGGATCGTCAATGACGGTCCAGTCCAAGTCGGCAGAGTGGGCCGGCGCCAGCCCGGCCAGGCACAGGGTTGCAACGGTGGTGATGCGCAGGATGGATGCGAACATGTCATTCCCCTTCATGGCTTTCCGCATCGGCAGGATAGCACACCGGGACGCTCGGTTCCGGATGCCGGTGCCGGAATTGCGGAGCGGGGCGGGAACCGCGTCTGAATGCGATCCCGGGACGTCAATTCTGACGGATTTTCCGGGTTTTGCCCCCTTGCAGGAGAGTGGCCGCGCCCCCAGATTATTCCCGAGGCCCACGAGGGACGTGCCGCCAAGCCGGGCGTTTCACCAACAGGGCGCTTGAAAAGGAGAGACCCATGGACTTGACCAAGTTCACGGAGCGGGCACGGGGTTTCGTGCAGGCCGCTCAGACGATCGCGCTGCGGGAAAACCATCAGCGTCTTGCCCCCGAACACATTCTGAAGGCCCTGATGGATGATGATCAGGGACTGGCTTCGAACCTGATCCAGCGATCCGGCGGTGCGCCGGCGCGAGTGGTTGAGGCATTGGAAGCCACGATTGCCAAGATCCCGCAGGTCAGCGGCGATGCAGGCCAGATCTATCTGGACGGGCAAACCGCCAAGGTGCTGGCCGAAGCCGAGAAGATCGCCGACAAGGCCGGCGACAGTTTCGTTCCCGTGGAGCGGATCCTGATGGCGTTGGCGATGGTGAAATCCGGCGCCAAGGAGGCGTTGGAAGCAGGTGCCGTGACGGCGCAGAAACTGAATGAAGCGATCAACGACATTCGCAAGGGCCGGACGGCTGACAGCGCAACCGCCGAAGAGGGCTATGACGCGCTGAAGAAATACGCGCGCGATCTGACCGATGCGGCGCGTGAAGGCAAGATCGACCCGATCATCGGCCGTGATGACGAAATCCGCCGCGCGATGCAGGTTCTGAGCCGCCGGACCAAGAACAACCCGGTGCTGATCGGCGAGGCCGGGGTCGGCAAGACCGCGATCGCCGAAGGCATGGCGATGCGGATCGTTAACGGCGATGTGCCGGAATCGCTGAAGGACAAGAAGCTTTTGTCGCTGGACATGGGCGCACTGATAGCCGGGGCGAAGTACCGCGGTGAATTCGAGGAGCGTCTGAAGGCGGTTCTGACCGAAGTGACCGAGGCCGCGGGCGAAATCATCCTCTTTATCGACGAGATGCACACGCTGGTAGGTGCCGGTAAGACCGATGGCGCGATGGATGCGGCCAACCTGATCAAGCCGGCGCTAGCGCGGGGTGAGCTGCACTGTATTGGTGCGACCACGCTGGACGAGTACCGCAAATACGTTGAGAAAGACGCGGCGCTGGCGCGGCGGTTTCAGCCGGTGATGATCACCGAACCGACGGTGGAAGACACGATTTCTATCCTGCGTGGCATCAAGGAAAAGTACGAACTGCACCACGGGGTGCGGATTTCCGACAGTGCGCTGGTGTCCGCCGCGACGCTGAGCCACCGTTACATCACCGACCGGTTCCTGCCGGACAAGGCGATCGACCTTGTCGACGAGGCCGCCAGCCGCTTGCGGATGGAGGTGGATTCCAAGCCAGAAGAGCTGGATCAGCTCGACCGTCAGATCCTGCAGATGCAGATCGAGGTCGAAGCGCTGAAGCTGGAAGACGATACCGCGTCCAAGGACCGGCTGGAGAAGCTGCAAAAAGATCTGGCCGAGCTGCAGGAGCAGTCCTCGGAAATGACCGCCCAATGGCAGGCCGAGCGTGACAAGCTGGCAGGCGCACGGGACCTCAAGGAACAGCTGGATCAGGCCCGGGCAGAGCTGGACATCGCCAAGCGGCAGGGCAATCTGGCCAAGGCCGGGGAGCTGAGCTACGGCGTTATCCCGGATCTGGAAAAGAAGCTGGTCGAGGCTGAGAACCGCGAAGACAGCGGCCTGATGGTCGAAGAGGCGGTGCGCCCCGAGCAGGTGGCAGAAGTGGTCGAGCGCTGGACCGGTATTCCGACATCGAAGATGCTGGAAGGTGAGCGCGAGAAGCTGCTGCGCATGGAAGACGACCTGCACAAGCGGGTGATCGGCCAGAATACAGCGGTGACAGCGGTGTCGAGCGCGGTGCGCCGGGCGCGGGCCGGGCTCAACGACGAAAACCGCCCGCTGGGCAGTTTCCTGTTCCTCGGGCCGACCGGCGTGGGCAAGACCGAACTGACCAAGGCCGTGGCCGATTTCCTGTTTGACGACGACAACGCCATGGTGCGGATCGATATGTCGGAGTTCATGGAGAAACACTCGGTTGCCCGCCTGATTGGCGCGCCTCCGGGTTATGTCGGCTATGACGAAGGCGGGGTTCTGACCGAAGCGGTGCGCCGCCGGCCCTATCAGGTCGTGCTGTTCGACGAGGTCGAAAAGGCGCATCCGGACGTGTTCAACGTGCTGCTGCAGGTTCTGGACGACGGGGTGCTGACCGATGGGCAGGGCCGCACGGTGGACTTCAAGCAGACGCTGATCGTGCTGACCTCCAACCTCGGGTCGCAGGCGCTGTCGCAACTGCCGGACGGGGCGGATTCGTCTCAGGCCCGGCGCGATGTGATGGATGCGGTGCGGGCACATTTCCGCCCCGAGTTCCTGAACCGTCTGGACGAAACGATCATCTTCGACCGGCTGGGACGGGGCGATATGGACGGGATCGTGGATATCCAGCTCGGCCGGCTGGGCAAACGGCTGGCGCAGCGCAAGATCACGCTGGAGCTGGACGATGCTGCGAAGACCTGGCTGGCCGACGAAGGCTATGACCCGGTGTTCGGCGCCCGGCCGCTGAAACGGGTGATCCAGCGCGCGTTGCAGGATCCGCTGGCCGAGATGCTGCTGTCCGGTGACGTAATGGACGGTGTCACCGTACCGGTAAGTGCAGGGGCCGAGGGGCTGATCATCGGCGACCGCATCGCCAGCTCCAACAGGCCGCGCCCGGACGATGCTGTTGTGCATTGACGGTGACACGGATCTGAAAGCTGAACTAGGGCCCGCCGGAACAGGCGGGCCTTTTCCATTGGTGGGCGGCGGGCCAGGTGTCACAGGGTGGGGGCCTGATCCGTCCTGCCTGAGAAACCAAACAGAGGTGACGTATCATAAAGGTCTGGCCGGACGGTCTGATCGCAGCGCGCAAGGACTGATTTTGTACCACCGCGGCGATGCAAAACCTCTATGATGCGATCCCATCAGACCACAAGGAACTGATCCTTTTCGGCGGGTCGCACGACATGCAATCTGAAACCGCGGCGAATTCGGTGCGGTATCCGGCCGGGCATCTGTGAGGCCGGGGTAGGATGGGTGCTCAGCACCCATCCTACGGACGCGTTACTGACCGACGGCGCTGCGGACAAGCTCGTCAAGCAGCGCCTCGACCTCTTTCATTGGTCCGTCAGGGAAGCTGCGATACCCGACCATCACGCTGTCCTCGCCGTCAAGTTGCGCGACGATGATGCCATAGGGGCAGTACTGGATATTCATCGGGTCGGCCTCCATCACTTTGCGCGACAGCGTGGCGGAGCAGAACTGATAGACATCGGCCGCCGAATAAAGGACCTTGTCCGACCCGACATCGCCGCGCGTCCGCTCCAGCATCTCGCCGACATGGCTGACCCAGTCGATGACCAAACCCTTGTCGAGGATCGCGCTTTCCAGCCCGAAGGCGACGTCATCGAAGCTGTCGGTTGTGGTGTAGGTGATCATGCCGCTGTCCGCCGCGGCGCTGCCGGCAATGGCAAGTGCGGCCACCGTGCTCAGGAATTTCTTCATCAAATCTCCTCCATCCGGGATCTCGCCCGCTTGATTGCGTGAAGTTTCCCGCCCAGTCTGCACCCTGAGTAACGGGCGCGCTTTGCGCCATGTCAAAGGTTTCGGGGATACGCAGATGGATTTCACGATCAGAGCATTGCAACTGATGGCACTGAGCTTTGTCGCGGTGATTGGCATCCTGTCGCTGGTGGTGGCGGTGATGTTCCTTATCGACAGGTTTCAGACCGCCGACGCGATCCGGCGCAACTATCCGGTCATCGGACGCTTCCGGTACCTGTTTTCTTCGCTGGGGGAGTTTTTCCGGCAGTATTTCTTTGCCATGGACCGCGAGGAACTGCCGTTCAACCGGGCCCAGCGGGAATGGGTGAACCGGGCGTCGCAGGGGCATGACAATACGGTGGCCTTCGGCTCGACGCGCAATCTCAGCGTCCCGGGCACGCCGATTTTCGTGAATGCCCCGTTCCCGCCGCTGGACAACCAGTTTGCAAAATCCGAGCCGCTGGTCATCGGGCCGGGGGCGCGGCATCCCTATGCCGCGCCGTCCTTCTTCAACATATCTGGCATGAGTTTCGGCGCCCTGTCCCGCCCGGCGATCGAAGCGCTGAGCCGCGGGGCGCAGGAAGCCGGGATCTGGCTGAACACCGGGGAAGGCGGGCTGAGCCCCTATCATCTGCAAGGGGGATGCGACATCGTCTTTCAGATCGGGACCGCGAAATACGGTGTGCGGGACGCGTCGGGCGAATTGAGCGATGACAAACTGCACGAGATGGCGGCCCATGATCAGGTGCGGATGTTCGAGATCAAGCTGGCGCAGGGGGCGAAACCGGGCAAGGGCGGTATTCTTCCGGGTGCCAAGGTGTCGGCCGAGATTGCGGCGATCCGCGGTATTCCGGAGGGACAGGACAGCCTGTCGCCCAACCGGCACCGCGATGTCGCCAGTTTCGGAGACCTGCTGGACCTGGTGAACCGGGTCCGCGACGTGACCGGCAAGCCTGTCGGGATCAAGACGGTCGTGGGCGGCAGCGAGGTGATGCGGCAGCTTTTTGATGCCATCGCCGAGCGCGGCGATGACGCAGCGCCGGATTTCATCACCATCGACGGGGGCGAAGGCGGCACCGGAGCGGCGCCGATGCCGCTGATGGATTTGGTGGGCATGTCAGTGCGCGAGGCGCTGCCTCTGGTGGCGGATCTGCGGGACGCCTATGGGCTCAAATCACGCATCCGGCTGATCGCCAGCGGCAAGCTGGTCAATCCCGGCGATCTGGCCTGGGCGCTGGCGGCGGGGGCTGATTTCGTGACTTCGGCCCGGGGGTTCATGTTCTCGCTTGGCTGCATTCAGGCCCTGAAGTGCAACAAGAATACCTGCCCGACCGGGATCACCACGCATGACCCACGGTTCCAGAAGGGGCTGGTGGCAGAGCGCAAGCATCAGCGCGTGGCACGCTACGCGCATGAAATCACCCATGAGGTCGAAACCATCGCGCATTCGGTTGGTGTTTCAGAGCCGCGCCTGCTGCGCCGGCATCATGTGCGGCTGGTACAGGCGCAGGAAGGCAGTGTGCCGATGAACGAGCTGTGCCCGCGCCCCGAACCGGGCAGCGCCCGCACCCGGGGTTGAGCGCGCTCGGCTCATACATCCGGCGGCGAGGCTGGCGCCGGGGGCTGACGCCGGGCGAATATCGCGCGCTGAACCTCGCCGCGCTGCCGGCCGCTCAGGCAAAGCAGTTCATCGGTGCCTATGGCGCGGCCCGGCTGGCGCTGTGTATCAACCGGCTGTCGAACCAGCGCGGGCTGGTGGCAGACAAGCTGTTGCTGGGGGCAACGCTGCGCGGTGCCGGGCTGAATGCTCCGGATGTGCGCGCTGTCTTTGGCCGTCCGGCGCCGCCGGGGGCGGAGCGCTTGCTTTCGCCGGAGGACCTGCGCCGCCTGTTGAACCGGATGGATGATCTGCCCCTGTTCGGTAAGCCGGTTTCGGGACAGCGGGCAGGCGGCGAGATTGCGGTTTTCGGCTATGATGACGAGGTCGACGACATTCTGACAGTGGACGGCGAACGTGTTCCGGTTCCGCGCTTCTGGGACATGCTGCAACAGAACCACCGGTCCGGTGGTTAGCTGTTCCAGTCGTTTCTCAGGCAGGACCCGGCGCTGGTTCGCATGGTGGGGCCGGTACTGGCAACGGTGCGGGTGATCACGGTATTTTCCGGCCGCCGGGCGATTGTCAGCCGGGCATTCTGGAAGGTTCCGCTGGGCGACGGCGTGACGGATCACCCCAGACTGGGAAACGGTGCGGCGGCGGTCGACCTGCAAAGCGGGGAGATCGGCCCGGTATCTGCCGACCCGGCAGGCTGCAAGCAGCGCGTTGATGTCCATCCCGATACCGGTGCCGCGCTGGCCGGGGTGCTGCCGCACTGGCCCGGGGTCCGGGCGATGACCGAACGTGCGGCGGAGGTGTTTCACGTGCTGCCGCTGATCGGCTGGGACGTGGCGCTTTGCGCGCAGGGCCCGGTCATCGTGGAGGCCAATACCAGCCCCTCGCTGGATCTACCGCAATATCTAACCGGTACCGGAGCCTTAGCGGAACCGGGGGGCGACCAGCTGCGCCGTCTGGCGCAAAAGGCCGACAAAGCGCGGGCCTCGGCACGCCGGTCCCGCCGGAAGCGGCGCTGGAAGCTGTTGTGCGAAAGGGTCGGACTGAAACGTTCACCGACGCAATTGTGAGATTAATTCGTTTGGGTTCGGGCGGCAGGAGGTCTAATTCTTCCGCAATCGCGCATATTAGGAGGATGGCATGGCTGGCCGCTGGAAAAATGATCTGACACGGGCGGACGTGACGCCACACGCCGCCTATGTGAACCGGCGGCAACTGCTTGCCGGAGGTACGGCTCTGGGACTGGGGGCGATCGCCGGTCCGGGTCTGGCGGCAGCGGATCCCGAGTTGAACAGTTGGGAAGAGATCACGTCGTACAACAATTTCTACGAATTCGGGACCGGTAAGGATGATCCCGCGCGCCACGCGCACAAGATGACAACCGAACCCTGGTCGATCGAGATCGACGGGCTGGTGGAGCGGCCCGGCAAGTATGATTTCAGCGACATCATGCCGGAAATGGCGGTGGAAGAGCGGATTTACCGGTTCCGCTGTGTCGAGGCGTGGTCGATGGTGATCCCCTGGAACGGGTTCGAGCTGGCCGACCTGCTGAATATGGCGGGGGTGAAGGACGGCGCGAAATACGTGGCGTTCCAGACATTGATGCGGCCCGAGGAAATGCCGGGGCTGCGTTATCCGGTGATCGACTGGCCCTATGTCGAGGGTTTGCGGCTGGACGAGGCGATGCACCCGCTGACGATCATGGCGACGGGGATCTACGGCAAGCCGATCCCGAAACAGAACGGCGCGCCGGTGCGGCTGGTGGTGCCGTGGAAATACGGGTTCAAATCGATCAAGTCGATCGTGAAGATCACACTGACCGCCGATGAACCGCCGACCAGCTGGAACAAGTACAGCGCGCGGGAATACGGATTCTATTCGAACGTCAACCCGACGGTGAACCATCCCCGCTGGAGCCAGGCAGAAGAACGTCGCATCGGCGGCGGGCTCTTTGCCGCGAAACAGCCGACGCTCATGTTCAACGGGTACGAAGCAGAAGTGGCGGCGCTGTACGACGGCATGGACCTGCGCAAGTTTCACTGAGGAGCGCCGGAAACTTGCAAAGTTTCCGGACCGTTTTCTTTGTAAGAAAACGGTGTCCTGACGGAGGGCAGGCCGTTAGGCTGCGGCCATGACGGCCCCTGTTTACCACACCGATTTCTATGGCGACGCCTTCATCCGTGATCCGATCCCGCATTACGCGCAGATGCGGGCACTGGGGCCGGTTCTGTGGCTGGAGAAACAGAACGCCTATGCCGTTGCCCGTTATGACGAGGTGGTTGAGGTTCTGCGCAGCGCCGACCGTTTCATTTCGGGCCGGGGCCTTTCGCTGAACGATGACGTCAACGCCCTGCTGACGGGAAACACGCTCAATTCCGACGATCCGCTGCATCGGCGGCGGCGGTCGGTGACGGCCACGCCGATCCTTCCCAAGAACCTTGAGCCGCTGGAAGGTTGTATCCGCGACATCGCACAGGCGCTGGCCGCGAAGCTGGCGCAACAACAATCCTTTGACGCGGTGCGCGAGTTCGCGCAGGTGTTGCCGTTTTCCATTGTCGTCGATCTGGTTGGGCTCAGCGACGGCGGCCAGGACAGCATGCTGAAATGGGCGGCGGCGACGTTCAACCTGTTCGAGGGGTTCAACGACCGCAGCAAAGCCGCCTTTTCCGAACTCGTTGGATTGCGTGAATATCTGGATGAATACGGTCGGGCCGATCACCTGAAAGAGGGCGGGCTCGCGCGCCGGATTTTCGATGTCGCGCCGCAAAAGGGGTTCAGCGAAGAAGAAGCCGCACAGCTGATGCGGGACTATATCAACCCCAGCCTCGACACGACGATATCAGCGACCGGCTTTGCGGCCTATTATTTTGCGAAATACCCGGACCAATGGGACCTGTTG
>CATOSU010000021.1:0-37500 GCA_951812615.1 uncultured Paracoccaceae bacterium | reverse complement strand
ATACTCTGCGATAAGCCATGAGGAGCTGAGAATAAGCTTTGATCCATGGATCTCTGAATGGGGCAACCCACCTGACAGTTCATTATTGATTGCCTTGCAATCAATAGTGTTCTGAAACAGGTACTTAAGACCTGAATACATAGGGTTTTAAGAGCAAACCCGGGGAACTGAAACATCTAAGTACCCGGAGGAAAGGAAATCAATGATACTCCCCTAGTAGCGGCGAGCGAACGGGGACCAGCCGAGCAATGTAGTGAACTGGAACGACCTGGAAAGGTCGGCCAAAGCGGGTGACAGCCCCGTACAGGTAGCGAAATTGACGTATTAAGTAGGGCGGAACACGTGAAATTCTGTCTGAAGATCGGAGGACCACCTTCGAAGGCTAAGTACTCCTTACTGACCGATAGTGAACCAGTACCGTGAGGGAAAGGTGAAAAGCACCCCGACGAGGGGAGTGAAACAGTTCCTGAAACCGAACGCCTACAATCAGTGGGAGGCCCTCGGGCTGACCGCGTACCTTTTGTATAATGGGTCATCGACTTGGTCTCACGAGCAAGCTTAAGCCGATAGGTGTAGGCGCAGCGAAAGCGAGTCTTAATAGGGCGTCGAGTTCGTGGGATCAGACCCGAAACCGAGTGATCTAGGCATGGCCAGGTTGAAGGTACGGTAACACGTACTGGAGGACCGAACCCACATCTGTTGAAAAAGATCGGGATGAGCTGTGCCTAGGGGTGAAAGGCCAATCAAACTCGGAGATAGCTGGTTCTCTGCGAAATCTATTTAGGTAGAGCGTCATCCGAATACCCCGGGGGGTAGAGCACTGGATGGGTAATGGGGCCCCACAGGCTTACTGATCCTAACCAAACTCCGAATACCCGGGAGTAATAGATGGCAGACACACTGCGGATGCTAACGTCCGTAGTGGAGAGGGAAACAACCCTGACCTCCAGCTAAGGCCCCTAATTCATGGCTAAGTGGGAAAGCAGGTGGGACGACCAAAACAACCAGGAGGTTGGCTTAGAAGCAGCCATCCTTTAAAGATAGCGTAACAGCTCACTGGTCTAATTAAGTTGTCCTGCGGCGAAGATGTAACGGGGCTCAAGCCATGAGCCGAAGCTGAGGATGCCGTAAGGCATGGTAGCAGAGCGTAGTGTGACATAACACCATTCCTCCTTAGCGGGTTTCGATCCGCATTGGAGGAGAGGTGTTTTCTGTGAAGCCGGCGCGTGAGCGATCCGGTGGAGAGATCACTAGTGAGAATGATGACATGAGTAGCGACAAAGAGTGTGAGAGACACTCTCGCCGAAAGTCCAAGGGTTCCTGCTTAAAGCTAATCTGAGCAGGGTAAGCCGGCCCCTAAGCCGAGGGCGAAAGCCGTAGGCGATGGGAACCACGTTAATATTCGTGGGCCAGGAGGATGTGACGGATTGTGAAGGTTGTTTGCCCTTATCGGATTGGGTGGGCCGCTGATCAGTTCCTGGAAATAGCCCTCCATCAGACCGTACCCTAAACCGACACAGGTGGACTGGTAGAGAATACCAAGGCGCTTGAGAGAACGATGTTGAAGGAACTCGGCAAAATACCTCCGTAAGTTCGCGAGAAGGAGGCCCGGTTCCAAGGCAACTTGGAGCTGGGGGCACAAACCAGGGGGTGGCGACTGTTTATTAAAAACACAGGGCTCTGCGAAGTCGCAAGACGACGTATAGGGTCTGACGCCTGCCCGGTGCCTGAAGGTTAAAAGGAGGTGTGAGAGCACCGAATTGAAGCCCAGGTAAACGGCGGCCGTAACTATAACGGTCCTAAGGTAGCGAAATTCCTTGTCGGGTAAGTTCCGACCTGCACGAATGGCGTAACGACTTCCCCGCTGTCTCCAACATCGACTCAGCGAAATTGAATTGCCTGTCAAGATGCAGGCTTCCCGCGGTTAGACGGAAAGACCCCGTGCACCTTTACTACAGCTTCGCACTGGCATCAGGCACAACATGTGCAGGATAGGTGGTGGGCTTTGAAATCAGGACGCCAGTTCTGATGGAGCCTCCCTTGAGATACCACCCTTGTTCTGCTTGATGTCTAACCGCGGTCCGTTATCCGGATCCGGGACCCTGCGTGGCGGGTAGTTTGACTGGGGCGGTCGCCTCCTAAAGAGTAACGGAGGCGCGCGAAGGTTGGCTCAGAGCGGTCGGAAATCGCTCGTTGAGTGCAATGGCAGAAGCCAGCCTGACTGCGAGACTGACAAGTCGAGCAGAGTCGAAAGACGGCCATAGTGATCCGGTGGTCCCGCGTGGAAGGGCCATCGCTCAACGGATAAAAGGTACGCCGGGGATAACAGGCTGATACTGCCCAAGAGTCCATATCGACGGCAGTGTTTGGCACCTCGATGTCGGCTCATCTCATCCTGGGGCTGGAGCAGGTCCCAAGGGTACGGCTGTTCGCCGTTTAAAGAGGTACGTGAGCTGGGTTTAGAACGTCGTGAGACAGTTCGGTCCCTATCTGCCGTGGGTGTAGGATACTTGAGAGGAGTTGTCCCTAGTACGAGAGGACCGGGGTGAACGATCCACTGGTGGACCTGTTGTCGTGCCAACGGCAGTGCAGGGTAGCTATGATCGGACAGGATAACCGCTGAAGGCATCTAAGCGGGAAGCCCCCCTCGAAACAAGGTATCCCTGAGGGCCGTGGTAGACCACCACGTCGATAGGCCGGAGGTGTAAGCGCAGCAATGCGTTCAGCTGACCGGTACTAATTGCCCGATAGGCTTGATTTGATCCAGTAGAAGCCAGGCTTCTGCAGATCTAAAGCATACATCCCTTTGACTTGGTAACTTTGCGCTGTCACAGCGCAGGAAAACGAGAGCTTTCTCGGTTTGGTGGTCATGGCACAAGTGAAACACCCGGTCCCATCCCGAACCCGGCCGTTAAGCACTGTAGCGCTGATGGTACTGCGTCTTAAGACGTGGGAGAGTAAGTCGCCGCCAGACCTAGTAAGCTCTCGTTTCGTATCTCTCTGAACGATGTTCCAAACAATCAGCCGCCCTCCGGGGCGGTTTTTTGTTGCCGGCTCTAAGTGTGAGTGCACGGAACAAGGGTTGAACCGCGGAAATTCGGCTTCAAAGCTTCACTGACAGTGGGGCATTTCGGCTTCAGCAAGGCCCGTCCAAGGGGAAACCGCGTCCGCAGCGCGTCCGGCAATGGTGCTGGCATGATCCATCCTCCCAAACAGGATGAATCACAGATCGGTCTTCAAGGGAATCCCAACGATTCAGGTTTTCGGCGGGATGCTTTAGAGTGTCGCGGATTTGGGATCAGTCCTACCTTTGGCCGCATATTTTTCCCTACGGGTCGGAGGCTGAAACGGCCACATGTTCGTTTCCGGGTTTCAACAGATAAGGTATTTCAGTGAATTCAGGGAAATCCGTATCGGAGACGCACGAAATTCGCGTTAATAATTCGTGAATTTCGCCCGCACTCTGTTGACTCGCATTGGCGTCATCACGTTAAGATCACGAACCTGTTACAAGTTCCGCTCCTTGTTCGCCGGTGTCCGAGCGAATCATAGGGTTTTGTTTTTCATACTCATTTATCCGCTTTTTGGCGGTTTAACGTGCATTTCAGGGGGGTATCATGGCCAAGATCAAGGGCTCGAATTCCGACGACACCATCAACGGGACATCTGGCAACGACAAGATAACCGCCAAGGATGGCGATGATCTGGCTGAGGGCGGGGACGGCAAGGACAAGATCGACGGTGGTGACGGGGATGACAGTCTTTATGGCGGTGATGGACGAGATGATCTGAAGGGTGGCAGCGGCGACGATCTGCTGGACGGCGGCGACGACGACGACAAGCCTGATGGCGGGGATGGCGCGGACACGCTTCTTGGTGGTGAAGGCAATGACAAGCTGAAGGGTGGGGATGGCGATGACTCGCTCGACGGAGGCAGCGGGGATGACAAGCTGGATGGCGGCGACGGCGATGACACGCTGCTGGGCGGGGCCGGCAAGGACGACCTGAAGGGCGGCGACGGGGATGACTCGCTGGACGGCGGTGCCGGGAACGACAAGCTCGACGGTGGGGATGGCGATGACACGCTTCTCGGTGGCGCGGGCGATGACAAGCTGAAGGGTGGCGAGGGCGACGACAGCCTGGACGGTGGTGACGGGGACGACAGGCTGGAAGGCCAGTCCGGGAATGACACGCTGCTGGGCGGCGCGGGCGATGACGAGATCTATGGCGACAGCGCGTCGGGATCGGGCAAGGGCTCGGGGTCTGGCGGCAATGTTGTGTCGTTCGACGATTATCTCGACGGCGGGGCCGGCAACGACATCATGGTCGGTGGCCAGGGTGAAGACACCGTTCTGGGTGGCGACGGCAACGACATCATTTATGGCGATCAGGCCCATGGTTCGGGAAGTGGCTCGGGCAGTGGTTATCACCATGGCTCGGGCAGTGGCTCAGGCAGCGGGCATCACCATGGTTCCGGCAGTGGCTCGGGCAGCGGGCATCACCACGGCTCCGGCAGTGGCTCGGGCAGCGGCGCCCATTGCGGCAGCGGCTCGGGGTCCGGCAGCGGGCACAAGAAGGGCTCGGGGTCAGGCAGCGGCGACACCGGTTTTGCGGATTATCTCGACGGCGGGGCCGGGGATGACATTCTCTATGCCGGCGGCGGCGATGACGAGGCGGTTTATGTTGCGGCCGAGAACGTTGGTGCGACCGATTTCTATTCCGGCGGGTCGGGCGTCGACAAGCTGACGCTGGTCCTGACCAGTGATGAATGGTTCAACCCGGACCTGCAGGCGGATATTGCCGCCTATCTGCAATTCCTGGCCGACAACACCGGTTCGTCCGGCGAGGCCAATGGCGCAGAGTTCACCTTCACCGCCTTCAACCTGACGGTGACGCAGTTTGAGGATCTCTGCGTGATTGTCGACGGGCAGGAGCTGAACCCGGCGGACGAGCTGGTGGATGCCATCGACGACGCGGTGGGCGTGAACGAGGATGACGGCGCGGTGCTGTTCGGGTCGGTTCTGGCCAATGACGATGTGCCGGACCTGGCATATTCGGTGGCGCTGATCTCGGGCCCGGCCGAGGGTGTTCTGACCTTCAACCCCGGCACGCCAGGCAGCCCGGACGGGTCGTTCAGCTTCGATCCGGATGGCGACTTCGAGGATCTGGCCGTGGGCGAGACCCGCGATGTCACGTTTGTCTATGAAGTCACCGACGCGGATGGCGATACCGACCAGGCCACGGTTACCATCACGGTGACAGGGGCAAACGACGCGCCGACCCTGGCGATCGGGACCGGGGACGCGGTCGAGGACGGCCCGTCGATCGATGTCGATCTTGCCGCGCTTGGCGACGACATCGACAGCGACGATGACGGGACCACGCTGTCCTACGCCATCACCGGCGCGGTGTCTGAGGGCTCTGCCTCGATCTCCGGCACCACGCTGACCTTCGATCCGGGCAGTGACTTCCAGGACCTCGCGCTGAACGAGACCCGCGACGTGGTGATCCAGGTCACCGCAACGGACGCCCATGGCGCAACCGCGGTGAACGATGTCACCGTCACCGTGACCGGCACGAATGACGATCCGACCCTGGCCGCCGGCTTTGGCGATGCGGTCGAGGACGGCCCGACAGTGGACGTGGACCTCGCAGCACTCGGGGCGGACGTCGACAGCGACGATGACGGGACCACGCTGTCCTACGCCATCACCGGCCCGGTGTCTGAGGGCTCTGCCTCGATCTCCGGCACCACGCTGACCTTCGATCCGGGCAGTGACTTCCAGGACCTCGCGCTGAACGAGACCCGCGACGTGGTGATCCAGGTCACCGCAACGGACGCCCATGGCGCAACCGCGGTGAACGATGTCACCGTCACCGTGACCGGCACCAATGACGCGCCCACCCTGGCCGCCGGCTTTGCCGATGCGGTTGAGGACGGCCCGTCGATCGATGTCGATCTGTCGGCGCTTGGCGACGACGTGGACAGCGACGATGACGGGACCACGCTGTCCTACGCCATCACCGGCCCGGTGTCTGAGGGCTCTGCCAGCATCTCCGGCACCACGCTGACCTTCGATCCGGGCAGCGACTTCCAGGACCTCGCGCTGAACGAGACACGCGACGTGGTGATCCAGGTCACCGCAACGGACGCCCATGGCGCAACGGCCGTGAACGACGTCACCGTCACCGTGACCGGCACGAATGATGATCCGGTGGTCTCGGCAACAGCGGCCTCGGGCTTCACCGAAGACGCGGATGCCTCGGCGCAGGATCTCGCCGACAGCGGCACGGTCAGCTTTGACGACATCGACGCGACGGATGTGGTGGACATCTCTGCGGCCTCCAACGGCGACATCGCCTGGTCGGGCGGTACGCTGGATGCGGGCCTCGCGGCGGCGCTGGTGGCCGGCTTCTCGACCGGCGTGGCCGGTGCAGCGGCGCCGGGCACAACGCCCTGGGACTATTCCGCCACCGGGCTCGACCTCGACTTCCTTGCCGCCGGCGAGACCATCACCTGGTCCTACACGGTGACGGCCGAGGACAGCCAGGGCGCGACAGCGACCGACACGGTGAGCTTCACGGTGACCGGCACGAATGATGATCCGGTGGTCTCGGCAACAGCGGCCTCGGGCTTCACCGAAGACGCGGATGCCTCGGCGCAGGATCTCGCCGACAGCGGCACGGTCAGCTTTGACGACATCGACGCGACGGATGTGGTGGACATCTCTGCGGCCTCCAACGGCGACATCGCCTGGTCGGGCGGTACGCTGGATGCGGGCCTCGCGGCGGCGCTGGTGGCCGGCTTCTCGACCGGCGTGGCCGGTGCAGCGGCGCCGGGCACAACGCCCTGGGACTATTCCGCCACCGGGCTCGACCTCGACTTCCTTGCCGCCGGCGAGACCATCACCTGGTCCTACACGGTGACGGCCGAGGACAGTCAGGGCGCGACAGCCACCGACACGGTGAGCTTCACGGTGACCGGCACGAATGATGATCCGACGCTGAGCTTTGCGCCAACGTCCGGCTCGGGCACGGTGGTCGATTTCGACGATCTCTATGCCGGGACTGCTTTTGGAACGTCGGGCAATGTCCCTTCGTCTTATGAAGGCTTCACATGGGTGAACTGGGGCGTGTTGGATACCGATCTTCAGTCCACCTCTTTCGGGTATTCGAACGCAGAGGTTTCTGCCACCCAGGTCGGGTTCAACGGCGGAGCACAACCCGCCACCATTTCAGGCACGGATTTCTCGCTGGACAGCGGTTGGTTCACGGCGGGCAATGTCTTCACGACCGACTTCGGCACGTATGATATCCTCGTAACAGGTTACGATGATGGAATTTCAACCGGCTCGGTTGTCTTGTCGCTGGATTCCCAATCACCGCAGTTTGTCAGCTTCGATCAAACGATGTTTGGCAACGTCGATTACGTAGAGTTCGAATCGCTGGACAGCCGCGTGTTTGCGGTGGACGACCTGTCGTTCAACGGATCAGGCGGCACCGCGGGCGGCCTGTCAGCGACCGAGGACGGTGCGGCCGTCTCGCTGGATCTGTCTGGCTTTGCCGATGATGTCGACAACGATGACGATGGGACCACGCTGATCTACACGGTCACCGGCGCACCCACCGAAGGCTCGGCCTCGATCTCCGGCACGACGCTCACTTTCGATCCGGGCAGCGACTTCCAGGACCTCGCAGAGGGTGAAACCCGGGATGTGACCATCGACGTCACCGCGACCGATAGTCATGGCGCCACCGCTTCGGACACCCTGACGGTGACGGTGACCGGCACGAATGATGCCCCGATTGTCGAGGCGATCTCCGGCACCACCGGCGAGGATGGCGGTGCGATCGTGCTGACGGCCGACTTCACCGATGTGGACACAACCGACACGCACAGCTTCGCTATCGACGACACCGGCACGCTGGGCAGCGTCGTCAACAACGGCGACGGCACCTTCACATATGATCCGAACGGCATGTTCGAGCATCTGGGCTGTGGCGAAACCGCGACAGATACGTTCACCTACACTGTCGATGACGGCAATGGCGGCGTGAACACCGCCACGGCAACGGTGACGATCACCGGGACCAACGATCTGCCCGTGGTGAGCGGCCCGGTCAATGCGCCGAACACCAACGAGGACGCCGCGCCGGTCGCCATCGACCTGCTGGCCAACGCGACGGATGCCGAGGGCGACAATCTGGGCGTCAGCGGGGTCGTGGTGACCTCGGACAATGCCGGGCGGACGGTCAGCGCGACCGTCGATGCCTCGACTGGCGAGCTGACCCTCGACCCGGCGCAGTTCAACGATTTGGCTGCGAACGAGAGCGAGACGTTAACCATCGACTATGGCGTGATCGAGGAAGACCGCGCGTTCACCGGCGCCACCGGGGCCGAAGCGGTGACCAACTTGGGCACCTTCTATGTCGTCGATCCCGCGACCGGGACGATGACGGCGGTGCTGCGCAATGGCGGGTCGATCAACACTGCGGCACAGGCGGTGGCCTCGCAGGGGCTGACCGATGCCGTGGTGCTTTATGTCGGCACCAACAACACCGATTGGGGGGCCTCGGCCTATTATTACCAGGATGGTGTCGAAACCGTTGTCGATGCATCGGACTTCGTGCTCGACAACTACACCGGCGGGTCGTTCCTGGGGGCCGGCAACGCCTATGTGAACTACACCAGCGACACCACCGATGCCGAATTGTCGATCTCGGTCACAGTGCCGGATGCCGATTGCGGGTCGATGACCTATGATTTTGTGGTCAGCGACATCGACTACCTGGTCTCCGGCGTGCTGCCGGGGGCAAGCGCCACCGACATCGCGCTGATCGACGGCGTCACCGTCTCCGCCTCCCCGCAGCCGGTCCCGGCAACCGCAACACTCACCGTCGAAGGCCGAAACGACGATCCGGTGATCGATGTTTCGGGCTCCACGCTGGCGGTTTCGGTACAGGAGAACCCACAGCTCAGCGCGACGGGGGATTTTGACGGGGACGGCATCTTTGATACCGACGACAACGCACCATTGATCCCGAATGCGGCCCAGACGGACACTGACAACGATGGCATTGGCGATGTGGCCGATCCGGATCAGGGTGGCGTGTACGAGGACGGCTTCCCGGTTCCGACCCATGTTTCCGAAGGCAGTATAGAGTTTTCGGATGTCGACGTTTCCGACACCCATACCGCGACCGTCACAGCGAACGGCACCGGTTATCGTGGCACGCTGACGCTGGGGGCGCCGACCACCACGGCCACCGTGGCCAGCGGCGCGCTGGCCTGGACGTTCACGGTGAACGACGCTGATATTGACGATCTGATGGCGGGCGATGTCCTGATCCAGACCTATGACATCACCATCGATGACGGTCATGGCGGCACCGCAACCACGACCGTGACCGTCGAAATCAACGGCGCGGACGAGGCAGAGGATTGCGCGGTTCCGGTCAACTCCTATATCGGCACGCCCGGCAATGATACGTTCTATGGCTATCCGGACAATACCGAGGTCGACGGGCAAGGCGGAAACGACTACCTGTTCGGCGACTACTACGAGGTTCGGAGCGATCAGACCACAGGTGGTGTGGCAAACAACTGGTACATCCTGGATGCCAACGGTGCCTTTTACGGGCAATCCGCGCCGCAATTCGGGGATGACATCATCCATGCCGGGCCGGGGGCAGATCAGGCTTATGGCGACAGCTATTACCTGTTCATTTACGCCTTTTACCAGGATCAGACGGTCACGACCGGCGATGACTGCATTTATGGGGACGGTGACAATGACCACCTGTACGGCGACAGTTACTATGCCCATGCCTACGGGTATTATGGCTATGACAGCAGCCTGACCATGGGCAATGACGTCATCGAAGGCAACGACGGCAACGATGTCATCTATGGCGATCTGCGCTATGGCTATACCTATACTTATCAAAGCTCAACATCGCAGACCGGCAGCAATGCGTTGATGGTGTTTGGCGGAGTTATGCCCAAAAGTTGGTGACGGCGTGATCAGGCGGCGTTTTGACGTTGCCTGATCCCGTCCTTGAAGGCAATCCCCTGGATCACTTCGGGCAGACGGTTTGGCCCTGAGATCTTCCTCCACTTCTTCTTGGCCGACATCATCAACCTGAAGACCATGGCGAGGGCGGTCTTGCGGTTCAGGCATCCTTTGGTTTTGCGCGTTCGGTTGCGGACCGTGGCAAAGACGCTTTCGATCGGGTTCGTGGTCCGGATGTGTTTCCAGTGTTCGGCCGGGAAGTCATAGAAGGTCAGCAACACGTCGCGGTCCTTGACCAGCCTGGCCACGGCCCGCTCGTATTTCAGGCCGTAGGTTTCCACGAAGAGATCGAAGGCCGCATTGGCTTCCTTCTTCGTCTCGGCCATCCAAATATCCTGCAGATCGGCCTTGGCTTTTTCCCGCAGCGACTTGGGCATCGCGCCCGTTACATTGGCCGTCTTGTGGACCCAGCACCGCTGCTCACGGGTGGTCGGATAGACATCCCGCAGCGCCGTCCAGAACCCAAGCGCGCCATCACCGACAGCAAGCTCGGGCGGCACCGTCAGGCCGCGTTTCCTCAGACCGCGTAACAGGTCCCGCCAGCTGTCCGCGTTCTCCCGGAATCCGTCCATGATGCTCAAAACGTCCTTTTCTCCGTACTCGTCAGCGCCGATAATCACCAACATACATTGACGATCCCCGTCCAAACGGGGCGTGAAGCAGACCCCGTCCGCCCAGATGTAGACATAGCGCTTGCCCGACAGGTCACGCTTGCGCCAGGCTTCATACTCGTCCCACCAGGTCGCCTTCAGTCGCGTGATCGTGGAGGCTGACAGCCCCTCTGCATCCGGCCCCAAAAGGGCGGCCAGCGCCTCGCTGAAGTCCCCCGTTGAAATGCCCTTCAGGTAAAGCCAGGGCAGCAGCTCCTCGACGGACTTCGCTTTGCGTAGATACGGCGGCACCAAGGATGAACGGAACCTGATCTTGCTGCCATCGATGTTCGCACCCCGGTCGCGGACCCGGGGCACCTGAACGGGCACCGTGCCGATCCCGGTCATCACCTCGCGCTCCGGCAGGAACCCGTGGCGCACCAGACGCTGGCGACCTTCCTTGTCCAGAAGCTGCGCGTGAACCGCCATGAAACCGGCAACCTCAGCCTGCACAGCCGTTCGCAACAGCTCGCGTGCCCCGAACTGAATGACCTCAGTCAGCGGATCAGGTGAAAATTCCGATGATAGCTCGAATGGAACACCGGTAGATTTCGACATGTGGCATATCCCTTTCTCTTGAGAATTGACGGCGCTTCAGCACCGCCTTGATATGCCGCCCCTCAGGGGCCATCACCAACTTTCAACCATATCTCGGAGTTCGCGGCAGCGCGGCCCTTCGACAAAACGCAATGGGCACAGCCGCTTGAGCTACATGAGGGCTCCGCGCCTGCGCCCATTGCTCACGCCGCTGAATGATGGCACACAAATGGAGAGCAAACTCGATTTACGAGTGGCCCTGAAAAAAGGGGCAGGTCAAGTAGATGACAAAGGCGTTTTCGGTTTTTGGGTGCTTCTCATTGTTTCATTTTCTCTTTTTTGCCCTGGCCTTCTGCTACTTGGGCACTGTTGGATAGAGCTTGTCGAGCCTGCTTCTCGGCGGCGGACCCCTTCACCCAATGCCAGGGGGTGCGTGGCTTTCGCGCCTTCGCCAGTTCGGGGTTCGTCTTGGCGTCGCTGGCGGCTGCGCGCAGGCGTTCGCGAGCGTCGCGCGGATCGATCTTGAGTTCTTCGCAAAGGGCTTTAAGCGTGATGATGTCGGACATCTCGATCTCCTAGATTTCTGATGCAGATCGATAAGACGACGTCAGTAGGCGTGTCAGGGACAACCCTAACAAACCTCCTAGGCACACGGCGAAACGCGCGCGCGGCGGCGTTGTATTGAGCCAGGAGCGCCGGGGCGCGCCTCGGGCATGGTGATCCCGTCGCAGTCCCGACTGGCGCGCTGTGCGCCGCGCTCACGTCGATCATACCTGCATCTGCACGGACACGTGGCATCGGCATGGCTACCCCTGTGGTCTCCCTCGACGGCGCGGGAAATACCCTGACGGGCGATGGTCCCCGATCTTAATGCGCTGGCATCGAAACCAGCCAGCGAGGAAATCGGCAATGACGATACGCGCGAAGTGGGCCTTCAATGGTCAGACGAAAATCATCTTGGGCAACTGGCACCGTCTCTGGTGTCTACTGTTCGGGCCGCTCTATTACCTGTTCAAAGGCATGTTCTGGTGGGCGCTCCTATCGCTGCTCACCGCCAACGGCTTGTGGATCGGCTTCCCGCTGTTCAACCGTGCCATCGTGCTGCGCGACTACCATCGCAAGGGATGGGTTCAGGAGTGACTGTTAGCGCCTCCGCCCAAGCAGATTGCCACCCGAGTGGAGCCCGGCGGGCAGTGCCGACACCCAGTGCTGATGCGGACTGCATGAAAAGGTTCAGCAATTCGGCTCCGGCTCGCACCCGAAAGACTGATACATAGTCAACGGGTCGCCCTAGGCGGGTCCGCCGGACGCCCAATGAGGTGCTGACACAAGGGCATGGGGGAGAAGTTTTTTTAACGGTGCGTGCCTCACGGGCAGACAAGTGGTCATGAATACTGCCGAGGTTTTCGGCCCCCAGCCGCTCCGCCGTCCGGTCCGGCGCCGACTACCGAAAAAGCGAAAGACGGACCGAAGCCCGCCTCTCATTCGATATAAAAATTATCGGAATAAGTAGTTATGGGCTTTGACAATTAGGCTAAAGGCAAAACCGATTGGTCTACCCTGCCCACCGCACCGGGCGTATTAAAGCGCTTGCCTTCTAGGATATCCTCGACCGTCAGTATCTGCATCCGTGCATACTTCATGCCTAGAACGTCCAGATCGCCAGCATCAGCCATGAACTCCCGGAAGTTCCGTTCCTTGCGCTCGCCAAGTGGGTCCATGACGATCAGTCCGACCAGCAACGTCCCGTCGTTGTCAAGCACGCCGCGCAACTCCCGCACAACGTTGATCCCGACGTTCTTCCCGCCCTTCACTTCGATGGCCATGCTTTCGAGGCCACGGCGCTTGTTGGCGTCGTTCTCAGGCATGGCGAAGTAAATACGCCCGTCCACGCCACCATCCCCGCTCTGTCGCGTTGTAACGAAGCCGTCAACTTGTTCGACGGCCCATTTCTGGAAATGGTACTTGTCACGACTCCATAGGTCGCGAGCGCCCTCAACGTCATGCGGCACGCCCTCAATGGTAAAATGTTCCCCTTCCGCCAAACGCAGCCGCTCTTGCAGCCGTACCTTAGCGACACGCTTGATAGCGTGGATCGCTATGTCAATGCCGATCCACTGACGGCCTAACTTGTGCGCGGCCTCAAGGGTCGTGGCACAACCGCAGAACGGATCGAACACAACATCGCCCTCATTGGTACTCGCGCTGATTATGCGCTCTAAGAGTTGCGTAGGCTTTTGCGTGGCATAGCCAAGGCGCTCTTGGCCGGATTGCAATGGCCCGATATCTGTCCAAACGTCGCCAATCATTGGGCCGGGAGCTTCAGACATATACAGCTTGCGACGAATACGCTGTGTCTTCTTTGCTGGCAGGATGAGGCGCCCATCTTGGTCAAGTCGCTCCATTTCTTCCTGTGACACTCTCCATCCATTGGCAGGAGGCGAATAGCCCCGATACTCATAGGTCAAATTGGGCCGCGGGCTAGGACTGTCCAAAGGAGCCGAATGATATGGACCGCGACCGTCCTTGTCGTCGCGGTCAAACCTTGCTCGATAATCTTTGCCTTTGTCACCATAGATAGGATTAAAGCAGAAATTCTTGCCGTTCTTGTATAAAAGAATCGTGTCGTGGTTTGCGGCGAATTTCCTCTTGCTGTCCCCTTTTGCTTGCGCTCTGTTCCAAATGATCTCGGATATAAAGCTGTCGTGCCCGAAGATCGCGTCCATCATCACCTTGATGTAGTGCGAAGCTGTCGGGTCGCAGTGAAGGTAGATAGAGCCTGTTGGCTTCAAAATCCCCTTCATGAGCAGCAAGCGTTCGACCATGTACGACAGATATGCCAACAGGCGCGGGTTGGTCTTTCGCAAGGCGTTCATCCAAAGTTTCCAGAACTCGACTGCTTCGTCCTCTACCCCGGCCTCTCGCATTAAGACCGGCATCGTCCGCAGTGCACGCTCCCTTTCTTCATTCAACGCCCACATGTCGCAGAAAGCATTGATCTGGTCCGGCAACGGTCTCCCGGTTTCATCCTTATAGATGGCGTTGTAGTCGCGGTTCGATTGAAAAGGCGGGTCGAGATAGATCAACTCCACACTGCCTAATCTCATGTGGTCGCGCATGATGGTGAGGCAGTCGCCGTAGTAAAGCCGATTCATGCGAAGCATCCCCGCATGAACGAACCGAAGCCGTCACGGTCGTTGCGATGGTTGTACTTCCAAGCACTTTCTGCCACGAACAGAGGCATCCAATGGCGGCCGTAGTGATGGTGCGAGCCATACCACGCTCGCTTGATCAGCGCCCAAAATCCCTCAATGGTGTTCGTGTGTGTCTCGCCGTCAGAATAAGCTACGGAATGATTAATGATGGCGTGGACATAGCTCGCTTTCGCCGCATTATACGCCTTGTACTCATCCGTGATTAGGATGGTTCCTGCCGGATCGACGGTGTTTTTGAGGAATTGAACAATCCCTTTCCCCGAAAGATCGTCGGTGACACAGGCTGCTACCCTACCGCCACGCTCTACTGCGCCGATTACCGGCGTTTTCTTGGTCCCGCGCCCGCGCTTGTTCGGCTTATCATTATCGCGCTTGTTCCCTTTACGCGGCTTGCCCCCGACATAGGTTTCGTCGGCTTCCACGATCCCTTGCAGCATCGGCGCTTGTTCTGCCGCCATGGCGGCTCGGATGCGCTGTTGCATGTACCAGGCCGTCTTTTGATTCAATTCGAGGTCGCGAGCTAACTGGTAACTAGACAGGCTCTTTTTGGCGTTAATAACCAGCCCCACAGCGAGAAACCACTTTTGAAGCGGAACCTTGGTCTTTTCAAAGATCGTGCCAGACAGCACGTTGAAGCTCGACTTGCAATCACGGCAGTTCCAACGGCCTATCCGGTGTTTCTCGGATTTACGCGCCACACCAAAGCCGCCACAATGTGGGCACAGTGGCGCATCGCCCCAACGCACATTTTCAAGGTGCTCGATGCAGGCTTCTTGGTCCGGGTATAGGCTGAAGATGGTGATCAGGTTCATGACGTGTCCTCCCTACACCTTCAACGTAAGCGAACACACGCACGCTGTCAAGCCCCTATCTACTTATTCCGTTCTTTTTTGGGGTCGCCGCAATCTGGCGGGTGAGTCTTGAAAAAGACGCAGGTGCGCTCAGGCCGAGGGACTGACGGCGCCGCGATCGACGGTCAGGCACGCACGTTGACCCAGGTGCCCATGCCCGCCGCGTGATGCGCGAGCATGTGGCAATGCACCAGCCACTTGCCGGGGTTGTGGGCGTTGAACGCGACGTGGCGTGTCTCCCCCGGTTGCAGCAGCACGGTATCGCGCAGCGGTCCGGGCGTCCCGGCTGGTGTCAGGATCGAAAAGTGCATCCCGTGGATATGCATCGCATGCGCAAAGGCCGTGTCGTTGACCATCTCGACCCGCACGGTTTCGCCGCGTGACAGATCGGCCCAGGGTGTTTCCGGGCGGCCGACCGCTCCGTTGAGCGCCCAGAACTGATTGAGCCGCATGAGTGACCGCATGTCGTGCGTGGTGTCCTGGAAAACCGCGTCTTGCATGCGGCCCATCGCGCCGCCCTCCATTTTCAGGACCAACTGCCGGGCATTGGCAAGGTCGAGAGGATGGTCCGGGTTCGGCGGCAGCGGATCCGGCGCGGAACGCGCAGCGGACGATCCGGCGGATACCGGAAAGGCGGCCTGCGCATAGCCGTTGTCGCGCACGTGGTGCACCAGAAAGGCTTCCGCGCCCGGCGCTGCCGTCACGTCCGCAATCAGATCCACACGCTGCGCCGGGGCCAGCACGATTCGGTCCGGCACAGGCCGCGGCAACGCCAGCGGCATCCCGTCCAGCGCAACTTGCCACGCCCGGAAACCCTCCAGACCCAGAGTGAAAATCCGCGCATTGGCGCTGTTGATCAACCGCAGGCGCAGCCGGTCTCCCTGCCGGACCGGGGATGACCACGCTTCCCGCCCGTTTGTCAGAACCAGATTGCCGAGGCGTCCGGCATGAGACCGGTCGCGGGGCGACGCGAAATCGTCTGTAACCTGCGCCTCTTGCGAAAGCCGGATATCGTCGAGCACCAGCACGACGTCGTGGTCCACCTCCGGCGGTTCCACCTCGTCAACGACCAGTGGTCCCTGCAGCCCGCGCTCGACCTGTTCGACCGATTGTGCGTGCGAATGGTACCAGTACGTCCCCGCATCCGGCGCTTCGAAGTCGTAGAGGAAAGAGCCGCCGGGCGGCACCGGATCCTGTGTCAGCCCCGGCACGCCGTCCATGGCATTGTCGATCCGGATGCCGTGCCAGTGCAGCGATGTCGGCTGCGGCAGCCGGTTCATCAGCCGCGCGCGCAGGCGGGTCCCCTGATCCAGCCGCAGCAGCGGGCCGGGCATTCTGCCGTTGATCGCCCAGATCCCGGTGCCGGGATACCCCTCCGGCGCGATCTGCTGTTGCGCAGGCGCCGCCGTCAGGTCCACGGCCCCGGCTGCGGTGGCCGTGCGTGGCAGCGCGGTCATCAGTGCAACCGACGAGATATGGCTCATGAAGCTGCGTCTGGAAAGCATGGAACCCCCTATCCGACCTGCAGCAACCTAGAACGCCGCCGTGCCCGCGCCAAGGCCCCGCGGTGCTTGACTCTGTCGCCGCCCCGCGCGACATGCGCCGCATGCTTCAGAACGTCCTGCATGTGGCTCTTGGCGGCGCGATTGGCGCGGCACTTCGGTACCTGACCGGGATCGGCGTGATCCGCCTGTTCGGGCACCATGACTTTCCGCTCGCCATCATCACGGTCAACGTGATCGGGTCTTTCGTTATGGGGGCCTTTGTGGTGGCCGCAGCCAAACACGGTCTGACCTATTTTGCCCCGCTGGTGATGACCGGCCTTCTGGGCGGCTACACGACCTTTTCGGCCTTCTCGCTGGAAACTATGACCCTGATCGAGCGTGGCCAGCACACGCACGCGGCGCTCTATGTCGCGCTGTCTGTCGTCCTGTCGGTGGGCGCGCTGGCGCTGGGCCTGCTGGCAGCGCGGAGCGTCTGGGCATGAGCGGGGTGCAGATCATCACCGTGGCCGAAGGCGACGGCGACCAGCGGATCGACCGCTGGCTGCGGCGGCAATTCCCGCATGTCAGCCAGGGCCGGATCGAGAAAATGTGCCGCAAGGGCGAATTGCGGCTCGATGGCGGGCGGGTCAAGGCCTCGACCCGGGTCGCGGTCGGTCAGGACGTGCGCGTGCCGCCGCTGCCGGACGCAGCCGGTCCGGCCCCGGCCCGGCCGAAAGTCTCCGACGCGGATGCCGACATGATCCGCTCCTGCGTGATCTGGCGCGACGATCACATCCTTGCGCTCAACAAACCGCCCGGGCTGGCGGTGCAGGGCGGCAGCGGACAAACCCGCCACGTGGACGGGCTGGCCGAAGCGCTGCGCTTCGGAGCCGCGGAAAACCCGCGGCTGGTGCACCGGCTCGACAAGGACACATCCGGCGTGCTGCTGATGGCGCGCAGCCGGGCCATGGCGTCGGATCTGACGGCCGCCTTCCGTCACCGCGCCACACGCAAGATCTACTGGGCCGCCGTCGCCGGCGTGCCGCATCCTAAGGCCGGGGAAATCAAGACCGGCCTCGTCAAGGCGCCGGGCCACGGTACCGGCGGTGAGGGCGAAAAGATGCGCAACATCCATCCGCGCGACATCGACACGACACCGGGCGCAAAACGCGCCGTGACCGAATACATGGTGCTCGAGGCCGCGGCCAAGCGGGCCGCATGGGTGGCCCTGATCCCGGTCACGGGCCGCACCCATCAGCTGCGTGCGCATATGGCCGAGCTGGGCCACCCGATTGTCGGCGACGGAAAATACGGCGGCTCCGGGCAGGACAATCTGGGGGATGGCTGGGGCGCGCATCTGGGCGGGGACATCAGCCGCAAACTGCACCTGCATGCCCGTAGCCTCAGCCTGCGTCACCCGGTAACAGGCGCTGCGCTGCACCTGACTGCACCGCTGCCTGATCACATGGCGGCCACATGGGACACGTTTCAGTGGTCCCCGTCTGATGTACCCGCTGACCCGTTCGAGGACGCGGAATGAGCACCGGGCTGAAACTGGTGCTTTTCGACGTGGACGGCACGCTGGTCGACAGTCAGAACACCATTGTCGCCGCGATGCACACCGCCTTTGCCACGCTGGATCAGCCGCCACCGGATCGCGCTGCCATCCTGTCGATCGTGGGCCTGTCGCTGGATCACGCGATGCGCCGGCTGGTTCCCGGTGCCTCGGACACGCAAGTGGCCGCCCTCGTCGAGGCCTACAAATCGGGCTACATGGCGGGCCGTACCGGCAACCGCGATTACGCGCCGCTCTACCCGGGCGCGCGCGAGGTGCTGGAGCATTTGTCGGACCAGACGGATATCCTGCTGGGCGTCGCCACCGGCAAATCTCAGCGCGGGCTGCGCCTGCTTTTCGATGCCCATGACCTGCACGGCCGCTTCGTTACCCGTCAAACGGCCGACGATCACCCCTCCAAACCGCACCCGTCGATGGTCCTGACGGCAATGGCGGAAACCGGCACAGAGCCGGTGGACACGGTGATGATCGGCGATACTAGCTTTGACATGGACATGGCCCGCGCGGCCGGGGCAACCGGGATCGGCGTCAGCTGGGGCTATCACGCCGCCGGCACTCTGGGTGGGGATCATTTGCTCGCCGGTTTTGACGATCTGCCCGGTCTGCTGGATCAGATCTGGGATGTTGCACAATGAGCGAATGGAAACAGAAACGATTCTGGAAACAGGCCGGCGCGGCCGAGGACGGCGACGGTTTTGCCGTCGAACTGGACGGGCGGCGCATCAGAACCCCGGCCAAGGTGCCGCTGCAGGTTCCCACCCGCGCACTTGCCGAGATGGTCGCGGCCGAGTGGGACGCGCAGGGCGATTTCGTCGATCCGGGCTCGATGCCAGCCACGCGTATGGTCAATGCGGCCATCGACAAAGTGCGCACCCAACATGCCGAGGTCGCCGACCTGCTGGCGGAATACGGCGGTACGGATCTGCTGTGTTACCGGGCGGAAAGCCCGCAATCTCTTGCTGTCCGGCAGGCCGAACAATGGGATCCGGCGCTCGACTGGGCCGAACAGGCTTTGGGCGTTCGCCTGTCTGTCGGAGCAGGGATCACGCATATTCCCCAACCTGCACAGCACCTTAGCCGGCTATCGGCGGATGTTCATGTGCTGTCCGATTTCCAGCTTGCTGCATTTCACGATCTGGTCACCCTGTCCGGATCCCTGATTCTGGGATTTGCTGCCGCACGTCGTTGGCGGTCCGCGGACGAGATCTGGCAGATGTCCCGCCTCGACGAATTGTGGCAGCAGGAGCAGTGGGGTGAGGACGAAGAAGCGGTTACCGCCGCAGAGATTAAACGGCAGGCGTTTCTTCACGCCGACAAGTTTTTCGCAATTTGCTGAACAAATGCACTAACTTAACCCTGCCCGAAAAATCACCTGACCCTAAGGAAGGTTGTTCGATTTCTGTGATCAAACCCTTGACGTTTGGAGATGATTTTGCCCAAACTTGCCCCCACCGAGGGGAAAGTTAACATCGGTAATCGTCTCTGGCGTAACATCGCCGGTCTAACCGCCTCATACTCGGGGCGGAAAATCAGGAAGAGGTAAACATGAAGAAATCCGTATTTCTTGGCGCGCTGACCATTGCTGGTCTGGCCGCTGGTGCCGTTGCTGCCGGCACGCTTGACGACGTCAAGGCGCGCGGCAAGCTGAACTGTGGTGTCTCCACCGGGCTGGTCGGCTTTGCCGCACCGGACGCAAACGGTGAATGGACCGGCTTTGACGTTACCGTCTGCCGGGCTGTGGCAGCTGCAGTCCTGAATGATGCATCTGCAGTCGAATTCGTTCCGACCACGGGTAAAACCCGCTTCACGGCGCTGGCCTCGGGCGAAGTTGACATGCTGGCTCGGAACACCACCTGGACGTTCTCCCGCGACGTTGACCTCAAGTTCGAATTCGTCGGTGTGAACTACTATGACGGTCAGGGCTTTATGGTTCCCAAGGATCTGGGCGTGTCCTCGGCCAAGGAACTCGACGGCGCAACCGTCTGCATCCAGACCGGCACCACGACCGAGCTGAACCTTGCGGACTTCTTCCGCTCGAACAACATCAGCTACGAGCCGGTGCCGATCGAAACCAACGCCGAAGCACAGCAGCAGTACCTTGCGGGTGCCTGCGACGTGTACACCACGGACGCTTCCGGCCTGGCCGCAACCCGTGCCACGTTCGAAAGCCCGGGCGATCACGTGCTGCTGCCCGAGATCATCTCCAAAGAGCCACTGGGCCCGCTCGTTCGCCACGGCGACAACGAGTGGGGTGACGTGGTTCGCTGGACCCTGAACGCGATGATCACTGCCGAAGAGCTGGGCGTGACCTCGGCCAACATGGGTGAACTTGCTGCCGGCACCAACAACCCGGAAATCAACCGCCTGCTGGGCACCGAAGGTACCCTCGGCGAGATGCTGGGCCTCGACGCAGAATGGGCACAGCGTGTTCTGGCTGTTGGCGGCAACTACGGCGAAATCTTTGAAAAGAACATCGGCGAATCCACTCCGATCGGTCTGGCCCGCGGCCTGAACGCTCAGTGGACCGATGGCGGCCTGCTCTACAGCCCGCCGTTCCGCTAAAATGTGACGACCAAGGGCGCAGACACTGTCTGCGCCCTTTTACTATCTGCTTCCATAACAAGGCTGGCCAATTGGCGAGACGGGGAATGAACCCCGCCGCAACAAGGCCTGCTAATCAGGGAACGTCACCTCATGACGACGATTACGGATCCTCCGAAGGAGCAGTTCCGGCTGTCGATGCTCATCTATGACACCCGGTACCGGTCCATGACCATACAGGTCGTGGCGCTCATCGGGTTCATGCTTCTGGCAGCCTGGCTGATCAACAACACCATTCAGAACCTTACTGAACTGGGCAAGCCCGTCGAATTCGGGTTCCTGGTGGAACCGTCAAGCTACGACATCAACCAGCGCCTGCTGGAGTACACCTCGCGTGATACGCATCTGCGAGCGTCCTTCCTCGGCCTTCTGAACACGCTGGTTGTCGCCGTTCTGGGTTGTATCACGGCCACGGTCGTGGGTGTGCTGGTCGGTGTTCTGCGGCTCAGCAACAACTGGCTCATCGGCCGGATCATGACGGTTTACGTCGAAATGTTCCGCAACGTTCCCGTCCTGCTGTGGATCGTTCTGGCCATGGCTATCCTGATCGAAAGCCTGCCGGCGCCACGGGCCTTCCGCGGTGAAGACGCAACCGCCACGATGAACCTGAACGATACAGTCGCGGTCACCAACCGGGGCATCTATATCCCTGAACCGCTGTTCTCGCGCTCGCTGGGTGACGTTCACATCTTCGGGCAAAGTTCGCTGCGCTTCGACATCAGCCTCGACCTGATTGCGATCCTGATCGTTCTGGGCGCATCGGTTTTTGCCATGCGCCGGGTCGCGGCCCGCGCCAATGCGGTACAGGAGGCGACCGGTGATCGGCCGACCATCTGGTATATCGAACTGGGGATCCTGTTCATTCCCATGATCGCCCTGCTCGTCGCGCTCGGGTTCCACCTTGGCTACCCCGAACTGAAGGGGTTCAACTTCAAGGGCGGTACCCATCTCAGGAATTCGCTGATCGCGCTTTGGCTTGCGCTGTCGCTCTACACGGCAGCGTTTATTGCCGAGATCGTGCGTGGCGGTATTCTGGCAATTTCCAGCGGCCAGACCGAGGCCGCCGCGGCGCTGGGGCTCCGGCCCGGCAAGATCATGCGACTGGTCATTCTGCCTCAGGCGCTGCGGGTGATCATCCCGCCGATGATCTCGAACTACCTGAACCTGACCAAAAACTCCTCGCTCGCCATCGCTGTGGGTTACATGGACATTACCGGCACGCTCGGTGGCATCACCATGAACCAGACCGGGCGCGAGCTGGAATGCATCCTGATGCTGATGCTGTGCTACCTCGCCATCTCGCTGAGTATTTCGGCAGTGATGAACTGGTACAACGAACGTGTCAAACTGGTGGAGCGGTAAGATGTCTGATGTCTCTTTTGTCCGTACCGAGATGCTGGCCGAGCAAGCGCCGCCGGCAACCTCTGTGGGTGTGGTCGGGTGGCTTCGGGCCAACCTGTTCTCCAGCTGGCTGAACACGATCCTCACCATCATATCGCTGGGCTTCATCTGGTATATCCTTGCCGGGCTGATCCCATGGGTGTTCCAGTCCGTCTGGAACGCCAACAGCCTGACGGAATGCCGCGAGATCATGGCCGCGACCTGGGGTAAAACCCACGGCCACGCCTGCTGGGCCGTGATCAACGAACGCTGGCTGCAGTTGCTTTATGGCTTCTACCCGCCCTATCCGATCACCCCGGAGGTCAATGTGGGCGATAGCACCGGGTTCCTGCCGGCCTATCTCCGGCCCAACCTTGCCATGGTGCTGTTCCTCGTTGCGGTGGCGCCTGTGCTGTACTCGGACATCGTGCCGCGCCAGTTGCTCATCGTCACCGCGGCCTATCCGTTCCTGTTGCCCTGGCTGATGTGGGGCGGGACGATCTGGGCGCCGATCATGGTCGCTGCCGGTCTGGGCATCGGCTATCTCGGGTACCGCTTCCTGTCCCCGGTCATCGGGGCACTGGGCGGCGTGATACTTGCGATCCTGCTGCCCGTGATCTGGTGGATGTTCCTTTCCGGAGCAGTGGCCGGCGCGATCGACAGCGTCATTCCCATCGGCATCGCCGAAGTGGAAAGCCGCAAGTTCGGCGGTTTGATGCTGGCCGTTCTGCTGGGGATCGTGGCCATTGGCGTGTCGCTGCCCATCGGCATCGTGCTGGCGCTGGGGCGCCAGTCCGACCTGCTGATCGTCAAGGGGCTGTGCGTCGGCTTCATTGAATTCATCCGCGGCGTGCCGCTGATCACGCTGTTGTTCGTGGCCTCCACGCTGCTGAATATCTTCATGCCGCCGGGGACGAATTTCGACATTATCCTGCGGGTGATGATCATGATGACCCTGTTTGCCGCCGCCTACATGGCAGAGGTGATCCGGGGCGGTCTGGCGGCCTTGCCCAAGGGCCAGTACGAAGGCGCCGACAGCCTCGGCCTCAACTACTGGCAGGCGCAGCGGCTGATCATTATGCCACAAGCCCTGAAGATCTCGATCCCGGGCATCGTGAGTACCTTCATCGGCATCTTCAAGGACACCACGCTGGTGTCGATCATCGGTCTTCTGGACCCGATCGGTCTCAGTCAGGGTATTCGCTCGAACGCTGCCTGGAACGGCATCTACTGGGAACTCTTCGCCTTCATCGCGCTGGTGTTCTTCGTCTGCTGTTTCTCCATGTCCCGCTATTCCATGTATCTGGAGCGCAAGCTCCGGACGGATCACCGATAAGGAGGCCCCGAAATGGCCGAACCATCCCACGAAACCATTGTCGACCGCGAGATTGACCGCAGCCACATGCAGGTCTCGGACGAGGCCGCCATCGAAATCACCGGTATGAACAAATGGTTCGGGACGTTCCACGTGCTGCGTGACATCGACCTGACGGTCTACCGGGGCGAACGCATCGTTGTCTGCGGCCCGTCCGGGTCGGGCAAGTCCACGCTGATCCGCTGCCTGAACGCGCTGGAAGAACACCAGCAGGGCAGGATTGTCGTGGACGGAACCGAATTGTCGAATGACCTCAAGAACATCGACAAGATCCGGTCCGAGGTTGGCATGGTGTTCCAGCACTTCAACCTGTTCCCGCACCTGAGCATTCTGGAAAACTGCACGCTGGCCCCGATCTGGGTGCGCAAGACACCGCGCAAAGAGGCCGAGGAACGCGCGATGCACTTCCTCGAAAAGGTCAAGATCCCGGAACAGGCCGACAAGTACCCCGGCCAGCTCTCGGGCGGTCAGCAGCAGCGCGTGGCGATCGCCCGGTCGCTGTGCATGATGCCGCGCATCATGCTGTTCGATGAGCCCACGTCGGCGCTCGATCCGGAGATGATCAAGGAAGTGCTCGACACCATGATCGAACTGGCTGAGGAAGGCATGACCATGCTCTGCGTGACCCACGAAATGGGCTTTGCCCGTCAGGTCGCCAACCGGGTCATTTTCATGGACCAGGGCCAGATCGTGGAACAGAACGAACCCGAAGAGTTCTTCAACAACCCGCAAAGCCCGCGGACACAGCTGTTCCTTAGCCAGATCCTCGGCCACTGAACAGGGATGGGTGCAAAGCACCCATCCTACAGGCAACCGGTTCGCGTAGGATGGGTGCTGTTGCACCCATCTTCCGTTACGTGGTCAATTCCCGTGGAATGATGAAACCGGCCACCCGGCCGGCCCCGGGACGCAGCTCTTTCCAGCTGTCGATCCCGAACCGCGCCACCAGCGTCGCCCCGGTCGGATAGTCTGAAAACCGCTCATGCGCCGGCGGATGACCGACCAGCCATTGCGCAAAGCCCGCGATCCCCGGGTTGTGGCCCAGCATCAGCACGCTGTCCCCCGTCGCCGCCTGCAACAGGGCCAGCATCCGCTCCGGTTCGGCATGGTAAAGCGCGTCGGTAAACGTTGCCGGCGCCGACAGGTCCAGCCGGGCAAGCGTCTCCCGCGTTCTCTCCGACGACGAACACAGAACTTCGTCGGGCAGGTGCCCCTGCGCCTGCAGCCAGTTTCCCAGCGCCGTTGCCGACGCCCGGCCACGTTTGTTCAGCGGGCGTGCATGATCGCTCAGGCCCGGGTCGCCCCAGCTCGACTTGGCATGCCGCATCAGGATCAGGGTTCTGGTCATGGATGAAACGCCCTCATGTGAAACGCCGATTGCTCCGGATCGCGTCCGAACCGCCGGCTGACCGGACAGGCCCGCCGCGCCCGGCATCCCTGCGACATGCATTCTGCCCCCGCAGCGGTGTCCAGAAACCGGTGACAGGCGGCCACGTCATAGCCCGTCTCGCCACCCAGCGCACCGACCGGACAGGCGTCCAGACAGGCCCGGTCCACACAGCTGTCACAGGGGGTGGCGACCGCCTGCGCAGGCAGGGGCAGCACCTCGTCAAACTGCAGCGAACCACGCATCGACACCATCAGCCCGGCTTGATCATGCACCAGCATCCCGACGGGGCTGGAGAAGAACCGGCCGGTCTGGACCGACCACGCGATGAATGGCGGATAGGGCGGCCCGTCCGACGGAAAGCTGCACGTCGCCCCGAAGGTCGCCGCCATCGCCCCGATGACTCGTTTGGACCAGCGGTCCAGCGGATCGGCCCGCCCGTCGGAATGCGCCCCGGATCCCCTGAACAGCGGCCAGAAGCCGGGGCCGGTTCCAAGGATGAACAGCGTGCCGCCGCCTCCCTCCGGTCCCTGGTCGCCTCGCGGGTGAAAGGCCCCCATGACAATCAGGCCGGCCTCTACCGCCGCCCGTTCCACCCCGGCATAGCTCATTGCCGCTGAAAGGGCAGTTTCAGCGCCCATCCCAGCCGGCTCGGCCGGTCGTCCTGCCATTCCAGCCCGATCGTCATGCCGTCATGCCCTTCCGCTGGCTGCGCCCGGTACGTGCCCAACACCCTGTCCCAGACCGACAGCGAAAAACCATAGTTGCTGTCATGCTCCTCCCGGTGCACCGAATGATGCACCCGGTGCATGTCCGGTGTCACCAACACCATCCGCAGCGCCCGGTCCAGCCTCAGCGGCAGCTTCCAGTTGGTGTGATTGAACATCGCCGTCCCGTTCAGCAATACCTCGAAGATCACCACTGCCACGGGCGCCACCCCCAGCGGATAAACCAGCCCGATCTTCAGAAGCATCGACAAGGCAATCTCGACCGGATGGAATCGGATCGCCGTGGTCACGTCGAAATCCCGGTCGGCATGGTGCACCCGGTGCAACCGCCACAGCACCGGCACCTTGTGTGTCACCAGATGCTGCGCCCAGATCGCGAAATCCAGCAGCAGCACCGCCAGCACCACCTCCAGCCACACCGGCCAGTCCCGATGGTTAAAAAACCCCCAGCCCCGCGCCTCCGCGTCCACCGCAGCCCCGACCGCCAGCAACGGCAGGCCAAAGGCCATCAGGCGCAGGGTGACAGTGTTGAGGATGCTGAACCCCCAGTTCGTGAACCAGCGCGTGCTGCGCGGCTGCGACCGGGCACGGCGCGGGGCCAGCGCTTCGGCGGCGGCGAAAACGGCAAACAGTCCAAGAAAGACGGACAGACGGATCAGGGCTTCATTTTCCATATATTAGAAAATGCGCATATATTTGCAAAACACAAGCCCGCCGGTGACACTTTCCCGTTAGCCGGGCCGGATCAGCGATCCCGCCCCATGCTCGGTGAAAAGCTCCAGAAGCACCGCGTTCGGGGCCCGCCCGTCGATGATCGTGACCCCCCGGACCCCGCCTTCCAGCGCCGTCAGCGCCGTTTCGGTCTTGGGGATCATCCCGCCGGCAATCACGCCGTCGCGGGTCAGGTCGCGGATCTGCTGCGCCGTCATCTCGGTCAGAACCGCGCCATCGGCATCCTTGACCCCGGACACATCCGTCAGCAACAGCAACCGGTCCGCCTTCAGGCCCGCTGCCACGGCCCCGGCTGCGGTGTCGCCGTTGATATTGAACGTCTCCCCGTTCCGGCCCGCGCCCAGCGGCGCGATCACCGGGATGATGTCGTTGTCGAACAGCGCGGTCAGAACATGGGTGTCCAGCGCTGCGGGCTCCCCCACCAGCCCCAGCGCGGGATCGGCAGGATCACAGGTGATCAGGTTCGCGTCCTTGCCGCTCAACCCCACGGCACGGCCGCCCTGCGCATTGATGGCCTGCACGATCCGCTTGTTGACCAGCCCCGACAGGACCATCTCCACCACTTCCATCGTGGCGGCATCCGTCACGCGCTTGCCATTCACGAACTCCGACCGGATCGACAGGCGTTCCAGCATCGCGTTGATCATCGGCCCGCCGCCATGCACGACAACCGGGTTCACCCCCACCTGCCGCAGCAGCACGACGTCGCGCGCGAACTCCTCCATAGTTTCGTCCGACCCCATCGCGTGGCCGCCCAGTTTGATCACCACGGTGGCTCCGTCATAGCGCTGCAGATAAGGCAGCGCGCGGCTCAGCGTTCCGGCGGTCGCCGTCCAGTCCCGGTTCATGTCCTGTTTTCTCATCACGTTCCCTCGGTCGCGCGGTTATCGGAAAAGACGCGCCGGCGTGCAAGGGGCAAGCGGCCCCCTGCTTCTTCTGTTTCCAAATACCTTGGGGGTGAATTGCCCGGAACGGGCAAGAGGGGGCCAGCCCCCTCATCCGGTCCTGCAGTCTGCGCGACGGCTCCGGCCCTGCGGCAACCGGGACTTACTCCAGCCCGGCGACGATGCTGCGCAGCGTCTCGATGCCGTCGCCCTTTTCCGAAGAAGTCAGCACCATCTCGGGAAAGGCCGCCGGGTGCCTGCTCAGCGCTCCGCGCACCTGTGCCAGAACCCGGTCCATATCTTTCGCCTTCACCTTGTCCGCCTTGGTCAGGACGCACTGAAAGGTCACCGCGCTCTTGTCCAGCAGCGTCAGGATCTCTTCGTCCGGCGGCTTGACCCCGTGGCGGGCATCGATCAGGACAAAGGCCCGCCGCAGCGAGGCCCGCCCGGCCAGATACTGTTTCAGCAGCCGCTGCCATTTTTCCACCACCGGCAGCGGGGCGTTGGCATAGCCGTACCCGGGCAGATCGACAAGGTAATGACTGTCGGCGAGGGTGAAGAAGTTGATCTCCTGCGTACGCCCCGGCGTGTTCGAGGCCCGGGCCAGCCCTTTGCGCCCGGTCAGCGCATTGATAAGGAATGATTTTCCGACGTTGGACCGCCCGGCAAAACACACCTCCAGCCGGTCGGCCGGCGGCAGCCCCTTCATGGCCACGACGCCCTTGAGAAAATCGGACCCCCGCGCAAAGAGCTTGCGCCCCCGCTCCAGCGAGACCGGCTCCGGCGGTTCGGCCAGCGGAAAGGCGAGCCCGGTCATACCGGCCCGACGGGATCGCCGACGGCAATATCCCCGCCTTCGGTGACCTCGGCATAGACGCCGAAGTCCTGATGCCCCCAACCCTCGGACAAAAGCCCCAGCGTATCGGTATCGCGCATCCCGGTTTTCGGAGAGGCGGTGGTGCGCGCGCATCGCAGGATGCGTTCCTTCACCGACAGAACCACGCCGCCGATCCGCAGATTGCGGCCCAGCCAGTCAAACTCTTCCCACGGCGCCAGACCGTCGATCCAGATGTTCCCGCGCCAGCGTTCCGGTTCCAGCGCGCGTCCCAGCCGGCCTTCCACGGCCCGGTGCGACGCTGCGTTCATGATCGAGACAGACGGAAAATCGCTGTCGGTAAACCCGCGCTGCGCCGCGCGCACGACACGGGCCGACTGCGCCCGGCTTTCCGGGATCAGCGGCCCCGCCCAGTCCAGCAATGCCCCGGGCTCCGCATCGGGATCGACACTCAGGTCCGGCAGATCCGGGTGGCTCAGGTGAACGACACCGGCCGCCTCGTCCAGCCGCGCGCTGATCCCGGCCAGCCGGGGCGCCTTGGACCCGCGCGAAAAATGCTGGCACGGGGCCCAGTCTGATCCGTCGGCATCCGATTCCGTATGCGCCACCGCCCAGACCCGATCCCACGGGAAGGTCTGTCCGGCCGTCAGGGTCACCCGGTCCAGCGTTTCGCGCCCGTGGCTTTTGATCGGGTACCGCCACAGCGCCGAGACACGGCCGGTCATTCCTTCTCGGCCTTACCCTTGCGCTGGAAGCCTGCCTTGATGTTGCCGAACACGTCCGGCTTGTAGCCCTGGCTGCGCATGATCGAATACTGCTGCACGAAGGTGATGACGTTGTTGGCGATCCAGTAGACAACCAGCCCGCTGGCAAAGCTGCCCAGCATGAACATGAACACCCACGGCATCCAAGCAAAAATCATCTGCTGGGTCGGGTCGGTCGGCGCCGGGTTCAGCTTCTGCTGGAGCCACATGGAGATCCCCAGCAGGAGAGGCAGGATGCCGAGGAACACGGTTGCCATGATCGTGCCGACCTCGGGACCGGCCCAAGGGAACAGGCCAAAGAAGTTCATGATCGAGGTCGGGTCAGGCGCGCTGAGGTCCTGAAACGGCCCGAACCACGCCGCATGCCGCAATTCGATGGTGACGAAGATCACCTTGTAGAGTGAGAAAAAGATCGGGATCTGCAACAGGATCGGCAGACAGCCCGCCGCCGGATTGACCTTTTCCCTCTTATACAGCTCCATCATGCCCTGCTGCATCTTCTGACGGTCGTCGCCCGCGGCTTCCTTCAGCTTCTCCATCTCCGGCTGAAGCTCTTTCATCTTCGCCATCGAGACATAGGACTTGAATGCCAGCGGCAGCAGCAGCGCCTTGAGGGCCAGCGTCAGCACGATGATCGACCAGCCCATGTTGCCGACAACGGCCTGGATGTGGTGCAGCAGCCAGAAAATCGGCTTGGTCAGGAAATAGAACCAGCCCCAGTCGATGGTATCGATGAACTGCGATACGTTGTCTTCGTGTTGATACTTGCGGATGGTTTCCCATTCCTTGGCACCGGCAAACAGGCGCGTGGTGACCTGCTCGGTCGCACCCGGCGCCACCTCGATCGTGCCCAGCCGCGCCACGGCGCGGTAAATGTCGCGGCCCGCGTCATATTGCAGAACACTGGTAAAGGCCTGATCGGCCGCCGGGATCAGCGTTGTCATCCAGAAGTGGTCGGTAAACCCGATCCAACCCTCGCCATCGACCTGCTGCGCATCCGCGACGACACGGCCACCGGCCCACGGGCCATTTGCCTCCATGTCCTCCATCTTGCCGTATTTCAGCTCTTTGCGCTCGTCGTTGAGCTTGCGAATGGCGCCTTCGTGCAGGATGAAGAACCCTTTTAGATCGTCGGGCAGCCCGAACCGTTCGATCCGCCCCTCCGGCGCCAGCCGCTGCGCGGCGTCGCCGGTATTGGTCACCTTCTGCGTGACCGTAATCATGAACTTGTTGTCGATCTCAAGGATCCGGTTGAACGTCAGGCCCTTGCCGTTGGTCCAAGCAAGGGTCACCGGCGTGTCGGGCGTCAGAACGTCCCCTTCGGCCAGCGACCAGACCGTGTTGGCGCTCGGCACGTCCTCGAATTCCAGTCCGCCGCCCGGGGCCCAGCCATACAGCACTTGGTACGCGGCGGTTTCACCGACCGGTTTCAGCAGGTGCACGATGTCGCTGTCGGGTGCCAGCGTTTCGCGGTACGTCTTCAGCGACAGCGTGTCGATGCGCCCGCCCTTCAGCGACAGCGATCCTTTCAGGCTCGGCGTCTCGATCTCAACGCGGGGCGCATCGGCGGAAAGGGTTTCGGTGTCGGCTGTGGTTCCGTCGCCGGTGTCGGCGGCCGGGGCCGCGGCGTTTGCTGCCGGATTGGCCGTCGCCGGGACCGAGGCGGCCGGTGTGCCGTTTTGACCCTGGGTTTCGGACACCGATGCCGGTGTGTCCTCGACCGGTGGCTCCGGCGGAGGAAACAATACGAACCATGCAAGGATCACCACGAAACTCAGCGCGGTGGCAAGGATGAGGTTCTTGTTCTGATCGTCCATCGGGGACCGGCCTCGTTCTCTTTGTGACGCGCCCGGTTCAACGCTCTGCGCCGCAAAAGGTCAAGCAGAAACCGGGCCAGAGCGGCGCCGCAGGCCGTGACATAGGCATCAAGGGGCGAAACCGGAAGGGGCAGAGCCTGTCTGTGGCCGGAAAACCCGATGCAAACCCGCTTTGCCACTTCGCCTCAGCCGGGAGGAATCCGCCGCTGCCGTCCGGCATCAGGGTGCCCGCGGCCCGGACCGGCGCCGCCGGCCGGGACCCGGCAAGGGCGCAGCAGGCTCCGCCCGCCGGACCCCACAGGGCAGACCCGCCCGCCGCGCCCCGTGTGGCCACCGGACCTCGCCGGGCAGACCCACCTACCGGACCCCATGTGGCCGCCGGACCTCGCATGGCCGACCCGCCCGCCAGAACCCCGCCCAACAGGCCCACCCGCCGGTCCGTTTGTTAACCCACCCGACCATTCGGCGCCCCCGGCTCTGTTCCGGCAGGTCAGCGGTGGATTCTCGCCGTCACGCGTTACGACCCGAGCCGACCGCCGATCCGCGGAGGCGTCTGCAGCCCCAGCTCATGCGCGCGGATCCAGTCCACCGTTGCCTCCAGCGGCATCGGCCGGCCAATCCCGAACCCCTGCACGTGATCGCATCCCAATTGCGCCAGCAGCGCGTGTTCGCCGGGCGTTTCAACCCCTTCTGCCAGCGTTTCCAACCCCAGTTGCTCGGCCATGGTCAGGATCGCACCGATCAGCCGCTGCTGTTGCTGGTCGCGGTCCGCCTTGGCCACGAAACCACGGTCGATTTTCAGCCGGGACACCGAAAACTGCCGGACCGAGGCCAGCGAGGCATGTCCGGTGCCGAAATCATCCAGATCGATGCGGCATCCCATGGCCGCCAGCCCGGCGATGTTGCGGGTCACGCGGTCGCCGGGCGTATCGCTGACCACGGTTTCAAGGATCTCGACCGACAGACGGTCGGCGGTCAGGTCCAGCCGGTCCAGCTCCCAGCGGACCCGGTCCACCAATTGCGGATTGTTCAGCTCGTCACCGGCGAAATTTACGCCAACCCGCAGCACGGACACGCCGGCCAGATCCCAGTCCTGCACCGCCTCCAGCGACAGCCGAAGGATCACCTCTCCCAGTCGCTCCAGCAAACCGGCCTCCTGCATCACCGGCAGGAACGCGTCGGGCGCGATCATGCCGTGCACCGGATGGGTCCAGCGCGCCAGCGCCTCGAACCCGGTCACCTTGCCCGTATCGGTCGATATCTGCGGCTGAAACCACGGCTGGATCTGGCCGTTTTCCAGCGCCGCTGCGGCCTCGGCACGCAGGTCCGCCCGCAGCCTTGCACGCTGACGCAGTTCCTGCGAACAGGCCCGGATGCCTGACCGGCCCGCGCGCCGGGCGTCCGTCAGCGCCGCCAGCGCGGCCCCGGTCCATTCCGACGGCTTCACCCCGGCGATCTGCCCGCGCAGGCAGAACCCTACCGCACAGGTCGGGTACAGCGTGGCCCCGCCCACGATCACCGGCATTTCCGCCGCCCCGTGCAGCGATCCGGCCAGCTGGATCGCCAGCTCCAGATCCAGGTTCGCGGTTGGTGTCAGGCAAATGCCGAACCGCGCATCCGCGATCCGCGACAGGTGCCCGGCCTTGCGCAGCACCCCGGACAACCGCTCGGCGGTTTGCGTTACCACCGCATCCACCGCCGCCTGTCCGTGCCGTTCCGCCACTTCCGGCAGATCGGTCAGCTCCACCAGCATGCAGGCCGATCGTTCCCCCGACAGGGCGGTCTGGCTGAACACCTCTGAAATTCGGGTTTCAAACCCCTGCCGCTGTGGCAGCCCGGTCAGCGCGTCGCGCCCCTCGCCGGTGACCGGCCATCGCCCGGTCAGACCGGCCGCAGCATAAAATAGCGGCAGCCCCAGCGCGGCCGCGATCAGCGCCGGTTCGCCGCCCAGCCACCAGCACGCCAAAGTCACCGCCGGCACCAGAGCCAGCGCCGGCGGGCCGGTCAGCACCGGCCAGATCCACAGCCGAACCCGGTTCAGCCTGCCTGCGGGCAACGCCATCGCCATCCCTTTCCCGTTTTGCCGGGACCAGGATAGGGCGCAACCGGTGAGAGATTTCTTAACGCAGCTTCGGTATTCCGGCCTGGTCTTCCGGGTCGTTCTGTTCCCCGCGGATAAGCCCGGCGAAATCAAACAGTTTCGGGTCCAGCAGATGCAACGGCCGCGCGTTCATCAGCGCCCGGAACATCACCTGCCGCCGGCCGGGGCTGTTGTGTTCCCATCCGTCGAGGATCTGCTTGACCTGCTGGCGCTGCAGCCCGTCCTGTGATCCGCACAGATCGCAGGGAATGATCGGGTAATTCATCGCCCGGGCGAATTTTTCGCAATCGGCCTCGGCCACATGCGCCAGCGGCCGGTACACGAACAGGTCGTCTTCCTCATTCACCAGCTTGGGCGGCATCGTCGCCAGCCGCCCGCCGTGAAAGAGGTTCATGAAAAACGTCTCCAGAATGTCGTCACGGTGATGGCCCAGCACCACGGCGCTGCACCCTTCCTCCCGCGCGATCCGGTAAAGATGCCCGCGCCGCAGCCGTGAACACAGCGCGCAATAGGTTCGCCCCTGCGGCACCTTGTCGACAACAACGCTGTAGGTGTCCTGATACTCGATCCGGTGCGGCACGCCCATGCGTTGCAGAAATTCCGGCAGCACTGTCGCCGGGAACCCCGGCTGCCCCTGATCCAGATTGCAGGCCAGCAGATCCACCGGCAACAGCCCGCGCCACTGCAGCTCGTGCAGCACCGCCAGCAGGGTATAGCTATCCTTGCCCCCGGACATGCACACCAGCCAGCGCGCCCCGCGCTCCACCATGCGATATTGTTCGACCGCCTCGCGCGTGTGGCGCACGATGCGCTTGCGCAGCTTCTTGAACTCGGTGGTCGATGGCGCCCCGGCAAAAAGCGGATGGATATCGTCGTTGTTGTCCAGCATGGGCTGTCCTCTAGCCGAGCAGGGGCCGCCGGGCAAGCCGCCCGGTGCGGGGCACAATTACCACGGCCGGGTCGCCGCATGTCCCGTATCCGCCGCCCGGCGCATACATCCGGGCCGATCTTCGCTAACCTGACGCGGAATCGGGCGCGCATACGCCTGATCCGGGGGAAACATGGAAACGGTATTCACCGAGAAACACCGTCTGCGGAACGCGCGGACCGAGCTTTTTGCCGGTCAGCTGGTCGAACCGTTCGAACGCCCGTCGCGGGCGGAACATATCATCGCCCGGGTCCGCGAAACCGGGCTCGGCCCGGTCATTGCTCCGGAGGATTTCGGCATGGATCCGATCCTCGACGTTCACGACGCGAAATTCGTGGCCTTCCTGCAATCGGCATGGGCCGAATGGTCCGCAACCGGCGCCGGGGGCGAGGCCATCCCCACCTGCTGGCCGGCCCGCCGGATGTCCGGCCGGATCCCCACGCATATCGACGGCAGGCTGGGCTATTACGCACTCGCCAGCGAAACCTCGTTCAGCGAAGGCACGTGGGAGGCGGCCCATGCCTCGGCCCAGACCGCGCTGACCGGGGCCGAACGCCTGCGTCAGGGCACACGCGCGATGTTCTCGCTCTGCCGGCCGCCCGGCCATCACGCGGCGCTGGACATGTATGGCGGCTACTGTTTTCTCAACAATGCGGCCATTGCCGCACAATACCTGCGCGCACACGGCATGGAGCGGGTTGCGGTGCTGGACGTGGATTTTCACCACGGCAACGGAACGCAGGACATCTTCTATGACCGCTCCGACATCTATTTCGTCTCGATCCACGGGGATCCGTTACATGCCTTCCCGCATTTTCTGGGCCACAGGGACGAAAGCGGGACCGGCGCCGGCGAAGGCTATACGGCCAATTTCCCGCTGCCGCCCGGAACCGGCTTCGACGGCTGGCGCATCGCGCTGGACGACGCGCTGGACCGGGTTTCCCGCTTTGCGCCGCAGGCACTGGTGGTGTCGCTCGGCGTCGACACGTTTCAGTCCGATCCGATCAGCTTCTTCCGGCTCGCATCAGACGATTTCACCACCTATGGCGCGGATATCGCAGCGCTGGGCCTGCCGACGCTCCTCGTGATGGAAGGTGGGTACGACGTCGCCGAAATCGGCTTGAACACGGTGAATGTCCTCAGCGGGTTCGAAGCCGCGGCCTGAACCGGCACCGCAAAACCGGCGGTCTCACACAAACCGTACCGACAGCGCGGCATCGATCACACCGGCATAACGGGCCGACCAGATTTCACCGGGCGCAACCAGAAAGGCCCCGGTCAGGGTTCCGGTGGAAACCATCTCTCCCCCGGTCAGCACATGTTCGGGGTCCAGAATACCGACAAGATGCGCCAGCACATCCAGCGGCCCGTCCAGCGCGTTCAGACCCGTGCCGCCGTCCTGCAACTGCCCGCTGCGATAGAGTTCGACGGAAACCTCCGTCAGACCCGACAATGTTTCCGCCGTGGCCGGAACCCTGTCGCCCAGAACCATCCACTGATGCATCGCCTGCTGGGCAATCGTGTCCGCCGCGGCAAAGGACCAGCCGGGGTAGACCGACTGCACGATCTCAAAGCCCGGGGCGACCCAGCCGATACAGGCCGCCAGCGCCGCGGCGTCCATGCCCGGTTCCGGTGCGCGGCCCAGCCCCAGCACGATTTCCGGCTCGATCCGTGGTTCCAGAACCGGGTCCAGCCGTGCGTCCGTCCCGGCCGCCAGCAGGCTTTCGGCGCTGATGTCGCCCCAGATCGGCTGATGAACGCCATACTCATCCCAGATGCCGCGATTGGTAAACCCGACCTTGCGTCCGACCCTGCGCCGGGCCTGCCGGGCGCGGACGCGATGCGCGACCTCGTAGGCCAGCGCCGGTGTGAACCCGTCCAGCGTTTCGGTCAGCGGCGGGATCTGGTGCGGGCCATCCAGTGCGGCACAAATGCGCCGGGTCTGTTCCTCGATATCCACGGTCATGTCTTCCTCTGCCAGGTTCCCGGGCTCTGCCGGCGACGTTACCGATTGCCGCGCGGCAATTCCTCGTTCCGGGTCCAGTCCCATGTGCCCTGATCCCGCTCGTCCACCGCCTGTTTCCAGCCTACCGCCTCGGCCCGTTCCTTGAAATGGATGCCCTCCGGCGAATGCCGGGTGATCCCGTCAAAAATCGTCGCCAGCCGCTGGGTCTGCATCAGCCCGGTCTGCTCGATCGCCTGATTGATCACCAGTTTCTGCATCGCCAGCTGATTGACCGGCACGCTTGCCATCCGCGCCGCCAGCGCCTCGACCCGGTCGTCCAGCGCGTCGGCATGGACCGCCTCCAGCACCAGCCCCATCTCCGCCGCCTCCCGCCCGGTGATCTTGTCGCCGGTGAACAGCATCCGCTTGGCCCGCTCCGCGCCCAGCCGGTAGACCCACATCGCCGTGGTCGGACAGCCCCAGACCCGCGCCGGCATATACCCGATCAGCGCATCGTCGGCCATGATCGTCAGGTCCGCACAGAGCGCGATATCGCTGCCCCCGGCCACGGCGAACCCCTGTACCTTGCAGATCACCGGCTTGACCGCCCGCCAGAGCGACATGAAATGCTGAGTATTGGTCCACATGAACCGGTAATCCTGTATCGGGTCCCACGGCATCTCCTGCGTCGCCTGCCCGTTGCCGTTGCCCTCGGCATAATAGGTCAGGTCATAGCCCGCACAAAACGCGCGCCCCTTGCCCGATAGCACCATCACATGCACGGCCGGATCCGCATCCGCCTCGGCCACCGCCGCGGCCAGTTCCACCGGCAGCGTATCGTCGATGGCATTCATCACCTCGGGCCGGTTCAGCGTGATCCGCCCGATTGCGCCCGTCTTTTTCATATTCGACTTTGGCCATGGTCCCCTCCTGTCCCGGCGACAGGAAATCACGGGCGCACGGGCTTGCCCAGAGGGAAATGGGCGCTGCCCCCGTCCCGCCTGCGGCGGACTCCCCCGGAGTATTTTGGGCAAGATGAAGGATCAGGCGAAGTTGAGGTCGATGTGGCCAAAGGGGCCGAAATCGGCGGCTATTTTGGTGCCGGGCGGGCATTCGACCGGGCGGATGAAGCTGCCTGACAGGATCACCTGACCGGCTTCGATCCGCTGGCAGTATTGCCCCATCCGGCGGGCCAGCCAGACGACGCTTTCCACCGGATCGTTCAGAACCCCCGGCGCCGAGGCCGGTTTCCTCGACCGCGCCATCCTTGCTGACAATGGCGCCGACCCAGCGCAGGTCGGTGTCCGGGGCGTGCCGTTCGGCGCCAAGAACGATGCCGGCATTGGCGGCATTGTCCGAGATCGTGTCGAAGATCACCCGCGCCCTGCCGGTGTCCGGATCCGTGCGCCGGATGCGGGTGTCGAGGATTTCGAGGCTGGGCGCGACATAATCCGTCGCTGCCAGCACATCCTCGCGGGTGACGGTTTCTCCGGCCAGCGCGTCCTTCATGACAAAGGCGATCTCGGCCTCGATCCGGGGCTGAATGAAGCGCCCTTTCGGGATCACCGCACCGGTATCGAACCACATGTCGTCGAACAGCACGCCGCTGTCGGGGATGTCGATGCCCAGCGCCTGCT
>CATOSU010000020.1 GCA_951812615.1 uncultured Paracoccaceae bacterium | reverse complement strand
CCCCCGCGTTTTTGAAAACGCGGGCTACGGCAACGGAATGAACTCGCGGTCGTCCGCCGGGCGGCAGCCGGAACCGGCCATGGGCCCAGTCGCCTTCCCGCCAGGCTTCCTTGGCGGCGTCGATCCGCTCCTTCGACGAGGCCACGAAGTTCCACCAGATATGGCGCGGACCATTCAGCGTTGCCCCGCCCAGCAGCAACACCCGCGCGCCCTGTTGGCCTGCCGTCATCGATACCCGGTCACCGGGCCGAAACACCATCATCTGGCCGGCCTCGAATTGCCGGCCGGCAACCGATACCGCCCCGCTGACCACATAGGCGCCGCGGTCTTCGTGATCGTCGGGCATCGGCAGCCCGGCGCCGGGCTGCAGCACGGCATCAAGGTAGAACATCTCGGACGGGGTCTCCAGCGGGGCCTGCTCGCCATAGGCGTGGCCGAGGATCAGGCGCAGTTCCTTGCCTTCGCCCTCCAGCACCGGCAGATCCGCCTTCGGGGCATGGGCGAACGCGGCCGCCTGATCTTCCTTGTCCTCGGGCAGCGCGATCCAGGTCTGGATGCCGAACATGTCATAGGGCGCCTTCAGCATGTCGCCATCGACCCGTTCGGAATGGGTCACCCCGTGACCCGCAGTCATCAGGTTGACCGCCCCCGGATCGATCCACTGGTCCACGCCCAGACTGTCACGATGATGCATCCGGCCTTTGAAGAGATAAGTGACCGTGGCCAGACCGATATGCGGGTGCGGGCGGACGTCAATCCCCTGCCCGGTCACAAACTCCGCCGGCCCCATCTGGTCGAAAAAGATGAACGGGCCGACCATCTGCCGCTGTGGCGCCGGCAGCGCACGCCGCACCTCGAAATCGCCAAGGTCCCGTGCCCGGGGCACAATCATGGTTTCGATCGCGTCTGCCCCGGTTGCGCCGGGCCAGTCGGGGTCCAGAGAAGGGTTCCAGCTCATATCCATGCCTCCGCCTGAGTGATAGGCTCAACATAACCCGCGGTCCCCGGCTGCAAAGGCCGGTCCCCGGAGAGATAATGTGCGTTGGTGCACAATGCGGGCAAATTGACCTCTAATTGCGCGTCAGACTGGAAGTATTTCCACAATTACACTCCGGAATCCCCTTAATGTATACATTAAATTATTTGACTGCGCATTTCCGCAACGCTAAGACCGCGGCAAAGGGGCCGCACAGATGACCGAATCCGCCAGACAGACCCGCGTCAGCGACGCCTATGCCCGGCTGAGAGAGGACATTCGCAGCAACCGCCTGCCGCCGGGGTTTCAGGCTCCGGAACCGGAGATCGCCATGCGGCTGGGCATGAGCCGAACGCCGGTGCGCGAAGCGCTGATCCGGCTGGAGGCCGACGGTCTGGTGGAACTGGTGCCGCGCCGGGGCGCGCGGGTTCTGCCGATCCGCGCCGATGACATGCGCGAGATTTACGACATTCTGACCTCGCTGGAGCCCGACGCCGCCGCCGCGGTGGCCGCCCGCAACCCGACGCCGGAACAGCTCGCCCCGGTCGAGGTCGCGATGGCTGACATGGAGCACGCGCTGGCCGCAGAGGATCTGGACCGCTGGGCAGATGCCGATGACCGGTTTCACCTCTCCTTGCTGGACCTGCACGGAAACCGGCGCCTTCGGGGCTTCATCCACGCGCTTTACGATCAGGCCCACCGCGCCCGGATCGTGACCCTGCGGATGCGCGGGACACCGGTCAGATCCACCGAGGAACACCGGCAGATCCTTGCCCATCTGCGCGCCGGCGACGCCGAAGCGACGCGCCGCGTCTTCCGGGCGCATCGCCGCCGGGCGTCAGCGGAACTTCTGAACATTCTGGAAAAGTACAAACTTGGTCAGCTTTGACCGGAAAGAAGGACACCCCATGACAGACACATTGCGTATCGCGCTCATCCGGGGCGACGGGATCGGCGTTGACGTGGCGGATGCGACGTTGGCCATCGTCGACCGTGTGGTCGCGTCCACCGGGCTGGCACCGCTGGTCTATGATGCGATAAACGCAGGCGCGGGTTACTTTAAAGACACCGGGCAGGACATTGAACCGGATGGAGAAAAACGTGCCGGAGATGCGGATTCAATCTTTCTTGGCGCGATCGGCCTTCCGTCGGTCCGGCACGGCGACGGCACCGAGATCAGCCCGCATCTGCGCCTGCGCGACCGGTTTCAGCTCTATGCAGGCGTGCGCCCGGTCAAGGCTTACCCCAACGCGCCGCAGCGACTGGCCGATCCGCGGGCGGCGGGGATCGACATGATTATTCTGCGCGAGTCGACCGAAGGCCTGTTCTATTCGGCCGCCGCGCATGGGCGCAGCGACATCCGCGGCGATGACGAGGTGCGCGACACGCTGCGCATCACCCGCGCCACAACCGAGAAACTGCACCATTTCGGGTTCCGGCTGGCCCGGCGCCGGAAGGCGCGTGGCCGCCCCGGCCTGCTGACTTGTGTCGACAAAGCCAACGTTTTTGCCTCCATGGCATTTTTCCGGAAGATCTTTGATGAGATCGCGCCGCAATACACGGATGTCGAAACCGGCTACAATTATGTCGACGCGCAGGCGCTGAATCTGATCCGCAATCCGTGGGATTACGACGTGATGGTGATGGAAAACATGTTCGGCGACATTCTCAGCGATCTGGCCGGCGGGCTGGTCGGCGGCATGGGCATGGCCGCCTGCGCCGAGATCGGCGATGCGCACGGTCTGTTTCAACCCGCGCATGGCTCTGCTCCCGATATCATGGGCCAGGACAAGGCCAACCCGCTGGCGGCAATCCTGTCTGGGGCGCTGATGCTGGATTACCTGGCCGAGAAAACCGGCAACAACGCCTATGCCGACGCGGCGCTGGCGATCGAAGACGCGGTGCAGTCCGGGTTCGAACAGAACCGGCTTCGGCCGATGGAATTCGGCGGCGACATGGGCACACGGGCCGTGACACGCGAAATCCTCGACCTGCTGGAGGGCTGAGACCATGGCCATTGCCCTTGGCGCGATTGCCGACGATTTCACCGGTGCCACCGATCTTGCCAACACGCTGGTATCTGAAGGCGTGCGGGTGGTTCTGGTGATCGGGGTGCCCGGACCGGACACCGACATCGGCGCGGCTGACGCTGTTGTCGTCGCACTCAAGTCGCGCACCAATCCGGCGGACGAGGCGGTGTCGCAATCGCTGGACGCGCTGCGCTGGCTGCGGAACCGGGGGGCGGGCCAGATCCTGTTCAAATACTGCTCGACCTTCGATTCGACCGCCGCGGGCAATATCGGTCCGGTCGCCGATGCGCTGTCCGCCGAGTTGGGCAGCGACATGGCGGTGATCTGCCCGGCCTTCCCGGCGAACGGGCGCACCATCTATCAGGGCACGCTGTTTGTGCATGATCTGCCGCTGGCGGAAAGCACGATGAAGGATCACCCGCTGACGCCGATGCAGGATAGCAGCCTGATCCGGCTCATGGAGGCGCAGAGCAACCGGCGCACAGGTCTGGTGCCGTTGCAGACGGTGCATGCGGGTGTCGACGCGATCCGCGCCGGGTTCGACAGGCTGCGGGGCGACGGCAGATCCTATGCCGTTGTCGATGCGCTGACCGATGATGACCTGCGCCTGATCGGCGCAGCGCTGCAGGACCATGTGCTTGTCACCGGCGGGACCGGCATCGCCATGGGCCTGCCTGCGAACCTGCGCGCTTCCGGGCGGCTGGGCGCGGCGACATCCCCGCAGCTCCCGCAGGGCGGCGGGCGGTCGCTGATCATCGCCGGCAGCTGCTCTGCGGCGACCCGGGCGCAGATCGCGATGGCAAAAGAATGGTGGCCGTGCCGCAAGGTGGATGTCGACCGGATCGCGTCCGGCGATGACGTGGCCGGTGAAACCGTCCGGTGGGCGCGGGAACAGCCGGCGGATCTGCCGGTGCTGGTCTACGGTTCGGCCGATCCCGACGAGGTCGCCGCCACACAGGCCCGCTATGGTGTCGAAGAGGCCGGTGCGATGGTTGAACACACGCTCGGCGCAATTGCCCGGCAGTTGCGCGACCACGATTTCCGCCGTGTCATCGTGGCCGGCGGAGAAACCTCGGGCGCTGTGGTGACTGCGTTGGGCATTCAGGCGCTGCGGATCGGTCCCGAGATCGCGCCGGGCGTGCCGTGGACACAGACGCAAACCGGAGTGCCGCTGGCGCTGACGCTGAAATCGGGGAATTTCGGCGCGCCGGCGTTCTTCCGCGACGCGCTCGAAATGCTGGACTGACGGGCCGCGCTCAGCACCCCATCTGGTTTGCCGCGGCCGCGCCGCCGGCCATGGCGCCGATGGCGGTTGCCAGCGTGTTGCCCGTGCCTGCGCCGACCTGGTTGCCCAGCAGACCGCCTGCCGCCGCACCGGCAATGGTGCCGCCCACGCAGGAGGCTTCGCGCTGCGCCACGGGGTCCGAGCAGGCCGTCAGCCCGGCAAGCGCCGTTGCGGCAACGGCCAGTGAAATAGTCCTGACCATGCAAATCTCCTGAAGTCAGGGTGTTGAAATCGGCCGAAACCGGTCCTGTGTGTAGATCGTCCCAATAGAGCGCCACTTCAACCCGGAACAGACCGGTGCGCGGGAATTAGCGCATCGACGCCTGCAATTTGAGCGGCCTCCTGCTCAGAGCGAAACGGATATGCCGCCATCGACGAACAACGTGTGCCCGTTGACAAAGCTTGCCGCATCCGAGGCAAGGAACACGGCCGCGCCAACCAGTTCGCCGACCTGCCCCCAGCGCCCGGCCGGCGTCCGGCCTTCCAGCCAGCGGGTGAATTCCGGATCCGCCACCAGCGCGGCATTCAGCGGGGTGTCGAAATATCCCGGCGCAATGGCGTTGCAGTTCAGCCCGTGGCGGGCCCAGTCGGTCGCCATGCCCTTGGTCAGGTTTGCCACCGCGCCCTTGGTTGCCGTGTAGGGCGCGATGCCGGTTCGGGCCAGCGCGGTCTGAACGCTGGCGATGTTGATGATCTTGCCCTGCCCGCGGGCGATCATGTGCCGGGCACAGGCCTGACCGACATGAAAGACCGAGGCGATATTGGTCTGCAGCAGGGCTTCGAAGGCGGCGGCCGGAAACGTCTCCAGCGGGGTCCGGTGCTGCATTCCGGCATTGTTGATCAGGATGTCTATGGCGCCGGTGCCGGCCTCATACCCATCCACCGCCGCGCGGGCGGCATCGTGATCGGTGACGTCAAAGGCCAGCCTGTCCACCTCCGCGCCCCCGGCCCGCACCTGCGCGACCGCCGCGTCGAGCCTGTCCACATCGCGCCCGTTCAGCACCACCGCCGCGCCCGCCCCGGCCAGCCCCCGCGCCAGCGCAAGGCCAATCCCCTGCGACGACCCGGTGATCAGCGCGCGCCGCCCGGCCAGTGAAAACATATCGGTCATCGGTCTCCTCCGGATTCGCGGCTGGAAAGGTCCGCAGCCATCCTATTGCGCCACCGGCATCGTCGGCCAGCGGTCGGTGATCCGGCCCTGCGACACCACCACCACCTCGCCGAATTCGGGCAGCACCGCCTCGCTCTGGGTCGGGCGCAGGATGGCGAAATGATCCACCGGCGCATGATCCAGAACCGGCCCGGTCCAGACCTCCTGATTGGACGAATGCCCGAAGACGCCCGAATAGCCGTAGCCGGCCGGGTGAACCGGCTGCGCCTTCCAGTACCCGCCATAGACCGCCAGATGCGCCCGGCGGCGCGTGGCAATGCGCGGCAGCCAGTCCAGACCGGGCAGCGGATTGCCCGGCATGTATTTCAGGATCGGCGTGGCAATGAACAGCGCCGGCTCGAAACCTTCGGTCGAGGGCATGTCGAAATCCGTGGGCTTGACCAGAACCGATCCCAGCGACACTTCGCTGACGCCGTGCTGCGGACCATAGCCGGCAAAGGTCATGCTGCCGGCGGTGTTGATCAGCGTGCCGCCGGCCTCTTTCACCTGCGCGGCGGCATCCTGCAGCGCCCGGACAACGCGCCGTGTGGCCGGGCGCCGCAGGGGCCCCGGCAGTTTGGCAAGGTGCGGCTCGTACCCCATCACACCTTCGAAGCGCAGGTTACCGTGCCGCGTCAGCGCAGTGATCCCGTCTGCCAGCCGCTCTGGCGGCACCCCGCCGCGATGCAGCCCGACATCCAGTTCCAGAGCCACGCGCAGGGTCTGGCCCCGGGTTTCGGCCAAAGCTGCGTATTGCGCCGCCCGCGCCTCTGTATCGATCAGCCAGATCACGCGTGCGGCGGCGTGGGCATGGGCCGATAGCACCTGTGCCGCCCCCTGCACCGGCAGCGGTTTGCCCATCAGCTGTTCGGCCTGCGGACGCGCGCCCAACAGCCGCTCCAGCATCCGCACCGAAAAGGTCATCAGGCCTGTCGCATTCAGCCCCTCATACGCCTGATCCAGCAGCGGCTGGCAGGCCAGCGACTTGGCCACGACGCGGATGCCGACCCCCGGCTGCGTCCGGTCGCGAACCAATGCAATGTTGCGTTGAAACCGGTCCAGATCCAGCACCAGACACGGCGTCGCCTGTCCGGTGTCCCGCAGCAGATGGTCCAGCCTGTCGTAGAAGGGCGCGCTCATGGACGGAACCACGCGGCCAGCGCCGGGGACAGGAACCGGTCCCGTGGGTCCAGCCGTGCCCGCAGCGCATCGAATTTCGGCAGGTCCGGGTACAGGATTTCGAAATCCCGGCGCGCGAGCGAATGCAGTTTGCCCCAGTGCGGCCGCCCGCCCGCGGCGCGAAAGATCGCCTCGCAATCGCGGAAATACGGCTCGTAAACCTGCCGCGCGTGCATGTGGACCGCGACGGACACGCGCGGCCCGTTCTGAAACGGTGACAGCCACGCGTCATCGCCGGCGGTCTGCCGGACCTCGATCGGGAACCACACATCGGTATGGCGGGTTTCGATCAGGCGGGTGATCTCGGCCAGCACGTCCCGGGCGCTGTCCGGCGGCAGGTGGTATTCCATTTCGTTGAACCGGGTGCGCCGCGTCGCACACAGCACCTGCCAGCTTTCACCGACATAATCTTCGTCCGACATCACCAGGGCCAGCAGCCGGATGGCCGAGCGGCGCAGGCCGGGATGGACGTGGCACAAGGCGCCGGCGGCACGAAGGAAAAACACGCCCAGTTCGTCCAGATCCGCGGGCGGCCTGCCATGTGGCGCATCGCTCGGGTCATGCGCGATGCCCACACCCTTGCCGCTGTGCGGCAGCAGGAAAAACTCGTAGTTGCGGTGCGTGTCCCAGTTGTCGTGCATCGCGCCGATCAGCTCCTCGATGGGTCGCACCCCGCTGCGCCGGCGCAGGTTGTAGGCCGGTACGGTGCGGATCTCGATCTCGGTCACGATCCCCAGCAGCCCCAGCGCCACCTGCGCACCGGGCAGGTCCTCGGATGCGATCTCCACCCGTTCTCCGGTGCCGTCAATCACCTGCACCCCGGTGATCTCCGCGGCAAGGCATTGCAGCGACCTGCCGGTGCCATGGGTGGCGGTCTGCGTGGCACCCGCCAACGTCTGCACGTTGATGTCGCCAAGGTTGCGGAACGCGCGGCCCTGCGCCGCCATCGCCTCGGACAGGGTTTTCAGGCTGACATTCGGATCGACGCGCACCCGGTCCTGCACAATCGCCCGGATCGGGTTGTCGCCCGCCGGTGCCGGCGCGATCAGGTGCCCGGCGCCCGGAACCAGCGGCGTGAAGGAATGCCCGGCCCCGACCGGCCGGACCACGCCGGTTGTGTCCCGCAGCAAGGCCCGGATCGCGTCCGCCCCCACCGGACGCTGCACCTGCGCGTCACAGCTCTGGTTCCCTGACCAGTTCGACCACATGGCCTGTCTCCGTCACCCTTTGCCGGGATTACACGCCGGATCCCGGTATCGCACAAGCCTTCCGCGTGGTCAGGGCCGGAGCCTGCCGCGATCGGCCTGACAAAAAATCTTAGGTTTTTGGCCGACCCGGCGTTAAGGTTCCGCCGTTTAAGGCAATTTTCTGCACGAGCGTATTGTGATGTCCGAATTTGCGTTGAAGGGCCCCGAGCTGAAACGAATGGTCAAAGTGGCGCGGAAACAACCGCTGCCCTTTGCGTTCAACCCCGGCAAAACCGATGCCGAACACTATTTTGCCCTGCACCGCAAACGCGCCGCCAGCCTTCTGGGCAAGGCGGCCAAGAAGGAAGGCCCGGGCACCAAGGTGAGCTTCGGATCCTGCGTGGTCGAACAGAAGGTGATGAAGCTGACCTGCGAGCGGGTCATTCCCGCCATGGCGAAATCCGTCAAGCGGTTCCTGAAGGCCAACAAGGTCATGCTGAACGTGGTGATCCTCGACGCGGACGGCAACGTGCTGGAAGAAGATGTCGAGGACATGCCGGACGACCCGGAACTGGCGGCAGATGACACCGGCGACACTGCTGACACCCCCGAAGAGGCGGCCGCCGCCGACCCCGCGCCGCTGATCGCCCGGATCAAGGCGATACAGCCACGGTTAGCCGGGGTTCCCGAAGATCCGCGGCAAAAGCTGATGGCGGCGCTTCAGGCTGTGGCGGCCGACATCAAAGCACAGTCGCTGGACCCGGCCGCGGCCCGGCTCGATCAGATCGAGGCGGTGCTGGAGCGGCTGTTACAGGCCGCCGCGCCACAGGATGGTCACAGTGCCAAGTGGGACGCCGCCGCGGCCCGGGTCGAACCGGCTGTGGCCGGCGCGCTGCAGGTCAACCCGCCGCAGGCCGCCCGGATCTCAGAAATCTGGACGCTGGCGCAGGAACACGCGGCAGCCGGCGACTATGCTGCCGCGCTGAAGGCACTGCCGCCGCTGATCAAACTGTTGTCGGAGGCGAAAACCCCGCCCTCGCCCGCCGAGGACCCGCGCCGCAAGACCTGGGACACCGTTGCCGACCGGCTGGACCCGGTGGTCGCGGCCACGGCAGATGCGCACCCGCACGCGGGCGACCGGTTGCGGGCGGCCTGGGCGCAGGCCGTCGATGCAGCGGCGGCGCAGAATTATACACAGGCCATGGAAATCGCGAAAAAACTGCGCGACGTGATGGCTTCGTTGCAGGCGCAGGCGCCTGCCCCGGCAGCAGAGCCCGCAGAGGCCGCGCCGGACGACAGCGGGGCCGCCGATGACTGGGCCCGCGCGCTTGCCCGGCTGCAGCCCGATGCCGACACCGTGATCAGTGGCAAACTGGGCGATCACGGGCGGGTGTCAGCGGCACTGGCACTGGCGACCGAACGCGCCGGCAACGGCGATTACGAAGGTGCGCTGCAGATCGTGCCGAACCTTGAGAAATGGATCGCCGAGGCGCTGGCCGATGGCCGCTCGGAGATGGAGCAGGTCATTCCCGACGACGTTGTGCCCTTCCACAAGGCCAAGCTGGCATGGGAAGCAACGCGCAAGACGCTGGACGACGAAATGCGGACCCTGCAAAAAGCGATCCTCGACCGGATCGCGTCGCTGGGTCTCGATGATATCACCAGCGAAACCGAAGAACTTTTCATACAGCTCCGCACGCTTGACGGTCAGGTCGAAGGTGCATTGGAAAACGTTATTGCCGCCCCCAAGGGCGAGGCCCGCGACCAGCAAAAATCGCTGGCCCGGCAGGCCGTGGACCGGTTGCTGAAACAGCTCGACACGCCGTTCTTTCAGGATGTCGATACCGCCAACGGGTTCCGGCCCGTCAACGTGCGCGCCGCCGCGCAGACCACACTTGGACAGGTGCGGGCGCTGCTTTAACAGCGCCGGTCAAACGCGGGAGCGCCCCCTCACATGTCACCCAAGGGAATTGATCTTCACTCGGATCTGAGCGTGGACGAGCTGGTGTTCCTGCGCGACCGGCTAAAGGTGCCGGAAGAAAAGCTGCGCGGGTTTCTGAACCGGAACGAGGCGCGGCGGATCCTGGTGCGCGACGAACAGCGCGGCATCGTCAACCATTATGTCGAATACCGCACCGCGCTGAACAACGCGCTGAAGCGCAAGGAGCGGCTGTCGGCGGGTGGCGATCTGTATCCGCGGCTGACCGAGGAGCGCTGGGGCGTGGGGGCCGGTGTCCGGCGCGGGGCGGCGGCGCTGATGCAGCGCATCGACGACGCGCAGGCAAGCGTGATCCGGTCCGAAGGCCCGGACGTGTTCGAAGATGCCGCGCGCGAGCTGACCAATATCACCGGCGTTCTGGACCCGATCATCCGCGACCTGATCGCGCTGGACCCCGAAGGGGTCGCCCCGTTGCCGGTTGACGATCCGGCCCCCGACATCGCCGATGCGCCGCCCATCGCGGGGCAGCGCGAAAACCTTGCCGCACGGGCCGAAACGGAAACCCGCCCGGATCAGGTTGACGGCGCCGTGCCACGTGCCTCTTTCGCCGAACGCGAGGTCCAGCGGCTGGCCCTGATCGAGGCCGAACAGGCCAAACTGGCGGGCGCAACCGACGCGCTGACCGAACAGGCCGGGGCGCTGCAGGCCCGGCTGGAGGCCGAAGCGGCCACCCTGGGCGCGGGCGAAACGCTGCGCCTGCGGACCGAGCTGAGCCGTTGTACCGACCAGCAGCGCGCGCTGGCTGACCGGGCGGCGGCGCTGCAGGGCTATGTGGACAGCTACCCGCAGCGCGAGCTTATTCAGCAGGAGGCGGCGGAAACACTGGAAGAATTGCTGCCGCTGTCCGGCTTTTCGGCACTCGACACGCCCGACGACATTCTTGCCGCCTTTACCGATGCCTCCGAACAGGCCGGCCATCTCAAGACCATCCTGATCCATTCGCTGGACGTGCAGCGCGATCTGGGCCCCGAGCTGCAAAGCGCCTCCGCCGAGGAACGTGACCGCAAGCGGATTGCCGGGCTGGAGGCACAAAACGAGATCCTGCGCAACGACGTGCAGACTGCGGCGCAGACCCCCCTGCCGCCGGAAACCCGGATGTATCTGGATGAACCCGACGTGATGAAGATCACGCCCCAGCAGGCCCGCGAAATCGACGGCATGATCTACGCCTCCGAAAGGTTGCTGGAGGCCGGTCATATCGACGAGGCCGCCGCGCTGTCGCGATCCGCGCGCGGGGTTCTGGTGATGTTCATCGGCCAGCGGTCCGCGGTTCCGCCCGACGTGACGCCGGCCACCTCGCAGTTTGATGATCTCGAAGGCAGCCTCGACCGGCTGCAGGTCGAGCTTGACCGGTTCTGGGGAAAGGGCGGCGACATCTTCGCCGGCGACGGTGGTGCCGTGACACGCCCTCTGCAGGACCGGTTGGACGGGATGCGCACCGCGCTGGGCACGGCTGTGACCGACGCGCATCTTGACGCGCTGGCCGGTCAGATCGCGGATTTCAAGATCGCTTTTGCCAATGCCCGGCGCGATTTCGTCCCGCCCGACCGCGCCGCCGAAGACATCGCCGCCGCCGAACAGGCCGGCGCGTCCGCCACGGCCATCCGCACGCGGCTGCTGGAATTCTACAAAACAAAGGAAATCTCGGCGACCGAAATCACCGGCGACGCGGATGAACACCTGATCATCATTCCCGGCGAGGACGGCGATCATTATCACCGGATCGAAACCACGGTCGTGGGCGGCAAGCGCGTGCCGGACCTGAAAAACAACAGCTTCCCCCGCGAATTGCTGGCCGAACTGATGCACAAGGCCGAAACGCTCGAAGGCATGAGCGAAACCGACGCGCCGGGGATCGGCGACGGGGTCGATGCCCTGCGGGCCGAGGCGCGTGACCTGCTGGGCAACATGTACCCGCCCGACACCAAGGCCCGGCTGTTCGACGACATCGCCACCGCGCTGCGAAAATGCGACGCCGCCGCGGCGCACCCGCTGTTCGAGGAGTTCGAGCCGTCGAACCTGAAGGCAAAGAAAAAGGAACTGGACGGGATCCGCGCGGGCTATGCCACTGCCGCCGATCCCGACGCGGTGCTGGCCGACCTGATCGGAACCAGCGTCAAGAAACCCGATGGCGGCCTGCATCGCGCGTTCGAGGAGATGGCCGAGGCGACCTCGACCGTGCGCGACAATTTCAGGTCGGCGCGGGAAATTCTCGACAACGTTGACAAGGACCTGTCCGGTCAATCCGGATTTTTCGGCAAGAACAAGACGATAGGCCGCGCGCTTCAGGACACGCTCGCCCTGCGCGAAGGGCTGGCCGATCAGCGTGACGGGTTCGTCGGGCGATGTACCGACGAAGACGATCAGGCCCGGGCCACCGCGCAGTTTGACAGGATGTTGTTCGGGATCGACCGGATGGCGGCGGTACAGGAAGAGGGCGCGGGCTATCAGGGCGAGTTTCTGGCCCGTGCGGGGCGTCTGCGCGGACGGCTGGAGCGCCGGCTGTCAGATGACATTGCCGCCGTGCTGAACGAGGCCCACGAGCTGCAGACAGAGATCCGGCAGACCTATGACGACATGCCCGATCCCGCCGTGTTGGAGAAATTCGCCACGGGCGAGATGAACGCGATCGATGCCGGGCTGGATCTCGACGAGCTGGAAACCTTTGCAGGCTATCTCGAAGGCGCGGCGGACGGGGCCGAAGCCGTTCGCGAGGCCCGCGACGCCGCCGACGCCTCGATGCAGGCCGCCGAGGAACGGCTGGCCGAGGCCGAGACGGAAATGCACCGCGCGGCCGTCTACCGGCGCAAGCTGAAGACCCTGTTCCGCAACCGCCCCGACCATCCCCGCGGCCCGGAACTGACCGCGCTGCAGGGACAGTTTGCCGACACCCGCAAAGTCTATGAAGGCGGCGGTGATCCGGCGGCGGCACAGGCCGCGTTTGACCGGATCCGCAATGGCGCGGCGTCGCTGTGCCACCTGACACCAACACAGGAGTCCGAGGCCGGTGCCGATCACACGACCGGTGACATCAACTTCAACGCCGAAACTGCCAGAACCGAAGTTCAGCAGGCCGTGCGCGGGCTCTTGGCCGCGATATCCCAGCTTGGCGACGATCTGGTGACACGGGCCGATGACGGGGCGGACAAGGACGCCGCGCGTGCAGTCAAGGCGATGCTGGACCGGGCCGGCGATCTGGACGGTGCCGCAAACGACATCTTTCCGGCCGCCTTTGCCGCCGCCCTGACCGCCGCGGCCGAGCCGGAAAACGCCGCCACCCGCGGCAAGACCCTGCGCCAGTTGCGCGAACAGGGTCTTGCCCAGCTGCGCGGCATCGAAACCGCGGTGTCGTCGCATCCGGCGATCCTGCTCTACCGCAGCAATCCCAGTGACGGGCTGATCGCATGGGACCCGTTCCGCGCCGGGCTGCTGGTGGTCGAAGCCCGGTTGACGAAGGAACTGACATGATGCACGGCCCGAAAACTTCCGCCAGCGATGAGACCGCCCGATGCCACTGACCGACGCCGAACGCGACTGGGTCCGCAAGATCGGCAGACGCTATCCCGACGCGGATGCGGTCGAGAACGCGATTGCTGCCGCCGCTGCTCATGAAACCGCCCGCAACGAAGCGCTGGCCGACGCGCAGGCCCAGCTTGCCCGGGTGCGCGACGAACTGGACGCGGCCCAGAAAGAGCTGTTCGTGAAGATCGACGGGCAGACCGCCGTGCCGGTGCGCAGCGCCGAAGAAGGCGTTCTGCGCGCAGACAGCGAGGTCGAAAGCCGCGACATCCGGCAGGACTCGCGCATTGCCCGCGGCGAAACCGCCGACACCGCCGAAGAGGTTTCAGACGCCGAGGAAATCGCGATTATCGCCCGGCTCGAAGCCGCGCATCAGCGGCTGATCGAACTGCAGACCCATATGCTGAGCGCAATCGACGACAGCGGCGCGCCGCTTTTCTCCGAGGACGACGTCCGGCGGGAGTTGTGGACGCCGCTGGTCCGCGAAGGTGTGATCCCCGACAATCTGGTGTCCGACCGGTTCAGCGAACAGGCGCTGGCCATCGAAGGCAGCATGACGCTCTACCGCGAACAGCTGGAGCAGTATTCCAGCACCCATACCGCGGCCGGTGACATCGCGCGCGCCACTGCCGATGTCATCAAGGTCGGTGCAACGGCCGTCAGCGGTTTCGCACAGGGCATCGTCGGCGTGCGCGAAGGGTTTTCCGGCGAAATGACGGCGGATACCGGCGAAACAATGAAGCTGCGCTGGAAAGTGATGACCGGTCAGGCGGAAGGCGATGACGAAAAAAACCTGAAGGACATGCTGGCGGAAAACCGCGCCGCCACTGCCGACGCGGTACGCACGCAAAACGCCATCGCCGCGATCGGCACGCTGGTGGTTGTCGGCGTCGAGGCCACGGAAACCGCCGTCACCTATTTCACCTCCGACGAACAGGACCGGGGCCGGCAGGCTGCGGGCCGCGCGATCGATCTGCTGATCAAATCCGCGCTGGCCGGGATTGATATCGGCCACAACGCACGCACCGATCCGGACGCCAGCGACGCCTCGAACAAGCAAGCGGATGCCAAGGCGAAATACCTCAAGCTGGTGATCAAGGCCAGCTACAGCGGCTCGCAGGCTCTGGCGCGGCTGTCATCCGTGGGCTTTGCCAAGACCCGCAAACAGGCGATGGCCGAATTTGACGCCGCGCTGGCCGCGGTCGCCGATGCGGTGGTCTATGCCTGTGACGCCTCGGCCAACAAGCTCAAGGCCGATGACGTGCCCGACGCCACGGCCCGCGCCAATGAACGCGCCGCGACGGGCCGCTATATTGCCGGCATGATCCGCGCAGGCGCCAGCGCGGCGGACATGCTCGAAGCCTGGCAGCGCGGCGACAGCGGGCGGCTTGCGGTTTGCATGGGCCTGAATGCGGTGGGCGTCGGCCTGACCACTGCCTTGTCCGAGCCGGTGGCCGGGGGCGTCGCCTCGCTCGAACAATCCGCAACCGAAAGCCAGTCCGACAAGGACAAGTGGCAGAACAAGTTCCTGGCCGCCGAACAACGCGCGGCGGATCAGATCCTTGCCGAGGCCCGGCGCCGGGTCGAGGCCGGCGAGGCCGAGGAAGACACCGCTCTGGACCCGGCAATCTCGCAGGAACTGCACGAGATGCAGGTCGAGGCCGCGCGCGAGGCACTGGCGCAGCTCGACAGCGAAGAAAGCATCGCGGAAATCCAGAGCGAAGTTGAGGCGGAACTGCTGGGGGTGGAAGAATTCTATTCCACCGCCCTGCCCGATCCGGACGCCGCCGACCCGGCCGAGATTGCCGCCGCGCACCGGGCGCTGGACAAGGCCATGGCCGCAGGCCAGAAGCTGAAGGCCCAGCAGAACATGTTCAACATGGTGGTCGATGGCGGGCTGGGCGTGCTGGCCTCGGTCTATCCGGGCGCCTCGATCGTGGTGGCCGGCAAGAAGCTGGCGGCAAGTGTCGTGGCCTGGAACAAGAAGGCCGATATTCACAACGCCTGGGTCGATGTGGCCGCCGTGGCGCTGGCCGGGCAGAGCGGAACGTCGGCGGCAATCGACAACGCTGTACACAACGCCAAGGTGCACAAGCGCAAGGCGACGGTGGACGGCGTGTTCGCGGTGCTCAATCTGGTCGCCAAGACGGCATCCACCTTCGATCCCACCGGTGTCGGTTTGGCGGTTGCAGGCGTTACGTCGATGGCGCAGGCGGTATCGAACGTGATCGCCAAGGGGTATGGAATGCGTGAGGTGCGCAAGGGCTGGAACGCCTACAAGGACGCGCTGGAAGACCCCAAAAACCGCCGCGTGGCGCGCGAGGCGCTGCGCCTGAACACGACGCTGGCCAAATGCTGTATCGCCTATGGCGCGACCATGCTCAACGACCCGGCGGCGAAACAGGCGATGACCATGTCCGGGCTCAGCATCGACGCGATCCAGAACGATCAGGACATCTGTGTGCGCCTTGTCGCCTACCTGCAGGCGGAGCTGTCCGATGACCGCAAAATCCTGAAAGTGGTCGAAACCGATGACACGACATGGTTTCCCGGCAAGCCTGAACTGACACTGATCGGCTGGAAACGTTTCGTGAAGGCGGCCGGTCAGGCCAGCCCGCCGATCCATGCCAGCGGCATGGACACCCCGGCAATTGACCGGCTGCTGGCCGAGGCGGCAGGGCTCGATCCGTGGGATGCAGAGCTGGATGATCTGCCCGAACCCGGCGCCGAAGACCATGCCGACGCGGTGGCGCAGAGGCTGGCGGCCGCCGAGGCCGCCCTGCCCGTTTATCAGCGTCTGGAAGCCGCGTTGCGGGCCTATCGGCCGATGGAAGGCGGCACTGCGGATGCCGGCGGCACCGGCGGCGCAAAGGAGCACAGCTCGATGCGCACGGCGGCGGATGCCTTTGCGACTCTCGCGTCATGGTCGGTCACCAAGGCGGAAAACCGCGTCAGGGATCTGGCAACGCTGCAGGCGGGGGAATGAATGATTTCCAAATTAGGTATAACTTGTAATTACTTGAAATAGATTAGTTTTATTGAGTGGACTGTATTTCGCTTCGGTGCCGATCACGCCGAACAGAGCAGCCTTTGCATACAGGCCTGAACCAGAACAGGTTGCGTTCACGCCGTCCAATCGACGCAATCCAAGGCCCGATGTCCCCCACGCGCAAACGCGCGCCGGGGCCACCGCGCATCGCGATGCTGTTTCAAAGATGCTTTGAGTGCTGATCAGCTGTGTCAGCCTGATGTCGTCCCGCGAAAACACCGCCTGCCCGCGCTACCGGATCCGAGCCTTGCTGCCATGGCCCCGTGCAGATATGCGGAACGGATGCAAATCCGCGGCCGCCATATCTCCCCGCCCCGTCCGATGGGCCCGCGATAATGGATACCGGGCTGCTCTATATCGTTGCCGGCGCGATTGCCGGGGGTTTCATCAACGGGCTCGCCGGGTTCGGCACGGCACTGTTCGCGCTGGGCTTTTTCCTGCAGGTGCTGCCGCCGTTGCAGGCCGTCGGGCTGAGCGTGATCTTGTCAGTGATGACCGGCTTGCCGGGCGTCTGGGTGATCCGGCACTCGCTCCTGGCCAATCCGCGGCGGACCACCCGGTTCCTGCTGCCCGCGGTGCTGGGCATCCCGGTGGGCGTATCGTTGTTGGGGTATATCGAGCCCGATGTGCTGAAACTGCTGATCGCCGGGTTCATGATCCTTTACGGCGCGTTTTTTCTTCTGCGCCGGTCGCTGCCGAAATTCGAACGCCCGACCCCGGTGGGCGACGGCATCATCGGGTTTTCCGGCGGTGTTCTGGGCGGGTTGGCGGGGCTGAGCGGTGCCCTGCCTGCCATGTGGTGCGCGCTGCGCCCCTGGCCGCGGCATGAAACCCGCGCCGTACTGCAACCCTACAACGTGGTCATCCTGCTGATCAGCGCCACGGTTCTTGCCTTTCGCGGCGCGTATCCGGCAGAGATGCTGCCACTGCTGGCGCTGGCGATCGTGGTAGCCATGGTCACGGCACAGATTGGCATCTTCGTGTTCAAACGGCTCAGCGACAACAGCTTCCGCTGGCTGGTGATCGGGCTGATGTTCGCCTCGGGGCTGATCCTGCTGCTGCGCACGCTGGATCCGGGTGCCTGACCGCCGGGTCAGTACCACGCATCCGGCAATTCCTCTTTGCGGCGGGCAACAAACGCCTCCAGCGCCTCGCGTTTTGCCGGGTCCAGCGACGGCGCCTCGTAATCGCGCAGCATCTGCTGCCACCGGGCATGGGCGCGCTGGCGCATGTCCAGGCTGCCGGCCTCCTCCCAGCTTTCGACATTTTCGCTGTCGCTCAGCCCCGGCTCGTAGAACGCCGACTGGTAATTGCGCATCGTATGCCCGGATCCGAGAAAATGCCCGCCCGGCTCCACCTCGGCATAAGCGTCGCGCGCCAGCGCCTCGTCCGAGGTGTCGAGCCCTTGGCCCAGCAACTTCTGATAGCCGCCCAGCCGGTCGGCATCCATGATCAGCTTTTCAAACCCGGTGCACAGACCGCCTTCGAGCCAGCCGGCGGCGTGAAGCACGAAATTCGCCCCGGCCAGCATCGTGGAATGCATCGAATCAGCGCTTTCATAGGCCGCCTGCGCATCCTCGATCTTGGAGGCGGTCAGCGACCCGCCACACCTGAGCGGCAGCCCGGCCCGGCGCGCCAGCTGGCCGATGGCATAGTTCGACATGACCGGTTCGGGCATCCCGAAGGTCGGCGCACCGGATTTCAACGACATCGACGACAGGAAATTTCCCAGTACGAACGGCGCGCCGGGCCGGACCAGCTGGGAAAACGCGCAGACCATCAGCGCCTCGGCCATGGCTTGCGTCACCGATGCCGCGGTCGACACGGGCCCCATCGCGCCCGACAGGATGAAGGGCACCACGATGATCCCCTGCCCGCGCCCGCAATAGACCCGGATCGCCTCGGTCACGACCTTGTCCACCAGCAATGGCGAGTTGGTGTTGACGTTGCCCATGATGACGCAATGCGCGTCCAGCACATCCGCCCCATGCAGGATTTCGGCCATGTCAACGCTGTCCTGCGCCCGGCTCATCTCGGTGATCGCTCCCAGATGTGGTTTGTCGGACAGGGTCATATGCGCCAGCAACATGTCGAGATGGCGCTTGCTCACCGGGATGTCGCAGGGCTCGCAGGTGACGAACCCGCCATGGTGCAGGTGCGGATGCAGATAGCTCAGCCGCACCAGATCGCGGAATGCCGCGATGTCGCCATAGCGCCGCCCGCCGTCCAGATCGCGCACGAAGGGCGCGCCGTAGATCGGGGCGAACACCTGATGCTCGCCGCCGATCACCACCGAGCGGTCAGGGTTGCGCGCCAGCTGTGTGAATTGCCGCGGCGCCTTTGCGGCCTGCGCCCGGACCCAGTCCGCCGGGGCCCGGACGATGTCGTCTTCGATCCGTGCGCCGACCTTCTTCCAGATGCGGATTGCTTCCGGGTCGTCGCGAAAGGCGATGCCCACATCCTGCAGCAGCCAGTCGACCTGTGCGTCAAGCCGGGTCAGCTGATCAGCGTCGAGAACATCAAAATGCGGAAGCACGCGCCGGATATAGGCCGGCACCGGCGGCGGGGCGGAACGGGCGGCGCGGGCACGTCGGGCCATGGCACTCTCCTGTTGATCTGGCTGGACCTTAGCGGCGCGCGGCCACGCGACCCCCTCAAAACCGACACCAACATGCGCAAACGGGACGGGCCCCAAAATTTTTTAAAAATTCCGGCTCGGAAACCTGGCGGGTTTCAGAGCCGTTTTCTTGGAAAGAAAACGGCCCCACCGGCGGCAGGTTCGTCGCCGCGGAGGCAGGTCTGCGCGCAGGTCGCCGGCCATTGCGTTCGAAACCGAAAAACTTTGACCTAAGTGCTTTTCCGGGTCTGCCATCGGGGGGCGGATTGATACATAGTGGCAGCAATGACCGTCTGAGGGGATCGTACCATGCCAAACACCCGGCCGCTTTTTCGACCGTTTCAACTCCTGGCCGCACTGGCATGTGCCCTGTTCGTCACAGCCGTCGCCGCGCAGGACGAAAAGCCGGCACCGAAGGTTTCGGTTGCGGCCGCCTATACCAAGGAAATCACCGACGCCAGCGTGTTCATTGGCCGGGCCGAGGCCATCGATCAGGTCGATATCGTCGCCCGCGTCAACGGCTTTCTGGAAAACCGTGCGGTTCTGGACGGGGAGCGCGTGGAAAAAGGCGACCTGCTGTTTCGCATCGAACAGGATCTCTACGAAGCCACGCTCGAAGCCCGCAATGCCGATCTGGACCGGGCCGAGGCGAACCTTGAACTGGCGCGGCTGGAATATGCCCGCAAGGAAGAGCTTCTCAAGCGCGGTTCGGTCCCGGAATCGGAACGCGATCTGGCACGCGCCAACGAACTGGTGGCCGAGGCCGAAGTCAAGGCCGCCGAGGCCGCGATCCGCAGCGCCGAGCTCGACCTTGGATACACCGAAATCCACGCCCCGTTTTCCGGCCGCATCGGCCGCATCCAAGTCAGCGAAGGCGACATCGTCGGGCCGAGCGGCCCGCAGCTCGTCAGCCTCGTGCGCGAAACGCCGATCTACGTGTCCTTCTCACTGAGTGAAAAACAGCTGGTGACGATCGCCCAGAACTCCGGCACCACCGACGCCCGTTCCCAGCCCGAGCGGCTGCCGGACGTGCACGTGATCCTGCCCAATGGCACCGAGCTGACCGAAACAGGGGCAATCGTGTTCATCGAAAACCGCATCGATCCCACCACCGGCTCGATCGCCATCCGCGCCCAGTTTGAAAATGCTGAACGGCTGATCCTCGACGGCGCCTTCGTGAACGTGCGGATCGAGGCCACCGAGGCGACAACGCGGACGCTGATCCCTCAGGCCGCCATTCAGCGCGATCAGCGGGGTGAGTTTGCTCTGGTCGTGAACCAGAACCAGATGGTCGAACAGCGCTACATCACGGTGGGCGAACAGGTCGAAACAGCAATCGTGGTGCTAGACGGGCTGCAACCCGGGGAATCGGTCATCGTCGAGGGCCTGCAGCGGGTCCGGCCCGGTGTCGCGGTTGACGCGGTGCTGACCGGTCAGTCCGGAGAGTAGGCCGCATGTTCTCCACCATCTTCATCACCCGTCCCAAGATGGCGCTGGTTATCTCGCTGGTGCTGTCGATCCTCGGCGGGATCGGCTACATGGTTCTGCCGGTCGAGCAGTTTCCGGAGATCACCCCGCCGGTCGTGAATGTCAGCGCCAGCTACACCGGCGCAAATGCCGAAACCGTGGAAAACTCGGTCGCCGCGCCGATCGAGGCGCAGGTCAACGGCGTCGACGACATGATTTACATGACGTCCACCTCATCGGATTCCGGCACCTATTCTCTGAATGTCACCTTCGAGGTCGGCACCGATCCCGACATCGCTTCGGTCAACGTCCAGAACCGGGTGGCGCAGGCCACTGCCTCGCTGCCGTCCGAGGTGAACGCCGCCGGTGTGGTCACGCAGAAATCATCGACCAACATGCTGATGGTGGTCACTCTGGTCTCGCCGGGATCGACCTATGACGAGGTGTTTCTGTCGAACTACGCCTCGATCAACCTCAAGGATGCGCTGGCCCGGGTGCAGGGTGTTGGCAAGGCCGACGTTCTGACCGATCTGGTCTATGCGATGCGGATCTGGATGGACCCGGACCGGATGACCGGGCTGGGGATCACCCCGACCGACGTGATCGCCGCGATCCGCGAACAGAACCTCGAAGTCTCTGCCGGCCAGATCGGTTCGCCGCCCGTGCCCGGCGATCAGACCTTTCAATACACGATCAAGTCCCGCGGCCGGCTGGCTTCAGTGGGGGAGTTCGAGAATATCGTGATCCGCACCGGAGAGGCCGGCAGCATTGTCCGCCTCGCCGATATTGCCGAGCTTGAGCTTGGCGCGCAGTTCTACAGCGCCTCGGGCCGGTTTCAGGGCAATCCGGCGACGGTTCTGGCGGTCTATCAGGCGCCTGGCGCAAACGCGCTGGCAGTGTCTGAACGGGTCCAGGCCGAACTGGAACGCCTGTCGCACGCCTTTCCCGATGACGTGGAGTACGAGGTGCCGTTCAACTCCACCGATTTCGTGGAGCAGTCGCTGAATGACGTGGTGAGCACCCTGATGATGACCTTCGCGCTGGTGATCGCCGTGGTGTTCATGTTTCTTGGGTCGGTCCGCGCCACGATCATCCCCGCCGTTGCCATTCCCGTCTCGCTGATCGGGACGTTCGCCTTTCTGCTGGTTTTCGGCATGTCGCTGAACACCGTATCACTGTTCGCACTGGTGCTGGCCATCGGAATCGTGGTCGATGACGCCATCGTGGTGGTCGAAAACGTCGAACGCATCATCGCCGAAGACGGGCTGAGCCCGCCCGAAGCCACCCGCAAAGCGATGGGTCAGATCACCGGACCGGTCATCGCGACGACGCTGGTTCTGCTGGCGGTGTTCGTGCCGGTCACCTTCATGCCGGGCATCACCGGGCGGCTCTATTCGCAATTCGCGGTCACGATTTCGGTTGCGGTGGTGATCTCCTCGATCAACGCGCTGACCCTGTCTCCGGCCCTTTGTGCGCTGGTGCTGAAGGCGCGCAGCGGGCCGCCGACCGGGCTGCTGGCCAAGTTCGATTCCGTGATCGGAGCGGCGCGCGGCGGTTATGTCAGCATCGTGCGGCGTTTCCTGCGTCTGCCGGTCATCGGCGTCGCGATCATCGTCGCGCTGGCCGTATCCGCCGGCGGGATCATGCGTGCCACACCGATCGGGTTCCTGCCGCTGGAGGATAACGGCTATCTCTTCGTCGATATCCAGCTGCCCGATGCCGCTGCGCTGAACCGCACCGAAAAAATCAGCGGCCGCGTCAATGATGACCTCCGGCAGATCCCGGGCGTCGCCAATACCGTTCTGGTCAACGGGTTCTCGCTGCTGAACGGACTGGCCTCGAACGCTGCGATGATCATCGTCAACCTCGAACCCTGGGACGATCGCAACACGCCGGAGCTGACCGCGGAAGGGATCCTGCAGCAGGTCTACGGCGTTGTCGTGCAGGAGGCGGCGGCCAGTATCGTCGCCTTCAACCCGCCGCCGATCTCAGGTCTCGGCATGAGCGCGGGCGTGGAAATGCAGGTCCAGCAAACTGCCGGCGGCAGCGCGCAGGATCTGTCCGCGGCGCTGGGATCGCTGGTTTACGCGGCCAATCAGAGCCCCGAGATCGCGCAGGCCTATACGACCTTCCGCGCAAACGTGCCGCAGATCTTTGTCGATCTGGACCGGGAGAAGGCAAAAACGCTGAACGTGACGGTCTCCGACGTGTTTCAGACCATGCAGGCCTATCTCGGCTCGTTCTATGTCAACGACTTCAACCTGTTCGGGCGGGTCTACCGCGTGATGATACAGGCGGACGGGTCCTATCGCGACAAAGTCGAGGATATCGGCAATCTCTACGTGCGGAACCAGGCCGGTGAAATGGTGCCCCTGTCGACGCTGATCGATGTTGAAAACGTGCTGGGCCCGGTCCTGCTGACGCGGCACAACATGTTCCGCTCGGCCACCGTCACCGGGGTGCCGGCCGAGGGCCTGTCCACCGGTGACGCGATCCGGGTTCTGGAGGAAGAGGCCGGCAACGCCCTGCCCCCGGGATACGGGTTCGAATGGACCGGCACCGCCCAGCAGCAGCTGGCCAGCGCCGGGCTGGTACAGGTGATCCTGGTACTGGCCGTGGTGTTCGGCTACCTGTTTCTGGTTGCCCAGTACGAAAGCTGGACGATGCCGGTCGCCATCCTGTTATCGGTCATCGTGGCGCTCTTTGGCGCCGTCGCGGCGGTGGCCGTGACCGGCAATGACATCAACCTCTATACCCAGATCGGGATGATCATGCTGATCGGGCTGGCCTCGAAAAACGCGATCCTGATCGTCGAGTTTGCGATGGAACGCCGGGCCTCGGGGCTCAGCATCCGCGAAGCTGCGGCCGAGGCCGCCAGCCAGCGCTTCCGCGCCGTGATGATGACCGCGCTCAGCTTCCTTCTGGGGGTTGTGCCGCTGCTTGTCGCGTCGGGCGCCGGCGCAGCCAGCCAGCGCGCCATCGGTATCGCCGTGTTCGGTGGCATGCTGGCCGCCACGCTGATCGGTGTCATTCTGGTTCCGATCCTCTATGCCGCCCTGCAGGGGGTACGCGAACGGATCAAGGGCACCCCGCTGGACGAAAGCACGGCCGGCGATGCCTGACACCGGATGCATGAAACCGGGCGAGGTTACCGGCCCCTGAAAGAAATGTGGCGGCCCCGGGGGCCGCCACTTTCGTTTTTCAGAACCTGTCCTGATGGTCCCGGAACTTTAAGGCCTCGGCCATTCGGCCTGGCTTGCGCATCGAGTCCTCCTCGTCCCAGAGTTCCTTCTTCTCGATCCGGCCCTGCAGGATATGGAAGCCGATCCAGAACGCAAGCGCCAGGATATACAGGATCATTTCCGACCCGACGAACGGGTAGATCGGTCCAAGTTGCCCGATATCCGTGGCCCAGGTTTCTACAGCAGTTGTCGACATGTCGTTCTCCTCTGATTCCGTTTAGTCGACCAAAAGGCCCATTCTGCGGGCCTCTTCCACGTCGGCCTCGGTCACCTCGATGTCATCGGCAATGTATGCCTCGTCCACACCGAGATCCAAACCGGCAAGCTCAACCGCCGCCGGCACACGCAACAGGCCCATACCCTTCAGGATATTCGCCAGCACGAAGGCCGGAAGGAAGCCCAGCAGACCGAACATTATGCATGCACCGATGAACTGGCCCCACGGGGTGATCAGCGCCGGGTCGTGATAGGCCGCCGTCGCCGGGTGTCCCCACAACACGAAGCCGCAGATCACCAGACCGATGAACCCGGCATAGCCGTGCACGGCCACCGCGCCGACCGCATCGTCCACCTTGAAGCGGCGTTCGACCCAGTAGTGCAGCTTGTAGGCCGCCCATGCGCCCACCGCACCAACGAACATCGACTGAATCGGGTGGTAGAGGTCATTGCCCGCAGACGCGGTGATCACCCCTGCCAGACCGGCCGAATAGGTCCAGAAGCTGTCGCCACGGGACACAACGTATCCTGCGATCAGGCCACCCGACAGCGACATCAGGAAGTTGAACACGATCGCCGACAGCGTGGTCGGGGTCAGATAGATCGTGGTCGCCGTGTAGAAGGTCGGCGCCTCGGTGCCCTCGGGCATCAGGCTGGCGTGGTCGATGATCGGCACGTTACAGGCCACGTAGAAGCCCCAGAACCCGGTATAGATCAGGAACAGGCCGATCGTGACAAGCCAGCGGTTATGCGGGTTGATGTTGCGCACCTCGCCGTTCGGACCGAATTTGCCGATCCGTGCGCCCAGCGGGATCAGCACGCCAAGCGCTGCACCACCGGCGATCGCGTGGATCACACCCGACGCATAGGCATCGTGATAGCCCAGCTGTGTGACCATCCAACCGTCCGGATGCCAGCCCCATGCCGCGTCGATGATCCATGTCACCGACCCGACCAGAACCGCGATCAGCCAGAATGCCCAGGACCGGATGCGTTCAATCACGCTGCCAGACACGATCGAAGCTGCGGTCCAGCTGAACAGCAGGAACGCCGCCCAGAACACACCATTGATACGCGACCAATAGCCGTTGCCCAGTTCGACCCCATATCCCATCGCCTGTTCGGCCTGGTTGATGCCGGGGCCACCCATATGTGTTCCCATCAGTTCGCCCCACGGAACCGCGTGGTCACTGCGGGTGATCCCGCCCGTGATACCCGGACCGTTCGGGAAGGCGAAATAGATCCACCAGCCGAAGAAGAAGAACGTGATGGTGACCAGCGGGATCAGCATCGTGTTCTTCATTAATGTGTGCATCATGTTCTTGCGCCGGCTTGCACCGACTTCATACATGCAGAAACCCACATGAATGAGGAACATCAGCGGCACAGTCACCCAGTAGTAGAACTCGGTGAATATGACTGTAAGTGCACCGATATCGGAATCCAATTCATCTCTCCCTACGGGGCTTTATTGGTGATCCGCGCCGGGCCCTCGCCCCTGTCGGGCCTGGCGCGCATCCCGGGACAGTCCGCTGTCCCGTGAAGATAATTTCGGGCTTACCCTAGGTTAAAAGTGGTTCTCCTCAAAAAGAAAAATCGGAAAATATTTAAATCTGGTTCAACTATTTTTACCTGTGTTTCGCATTTGCGGTGCTTTCTTGGCTTCAACCTGAATTTGGTATTAAATTGGTACATATACCGGATCAGATTCGCGGTTGTGAGTCGGCGCGGTTTATCACCCGGTTTCCGGAGGGCTGAGCGGCTGAAATAGGGGGCTGAGCGGGGAAAATGTACCGCAGCGCAGTGCATCCTGCGCGCACCCACGCAAGCCGCGGTTCCGGCCCCCGTGATCGGTGTCTGTCCGGGATTTGGTGAAGGAATTCTCAGGAAAGGAATGTTGCCGGGTTGCGGAGGCGGTGCCTCAGAACGGCCCGTCTTCCAGAACGCCGTCCGCGCTCATCTGCGCGTAGAGCAGCCCTTCGCGCAGCCCGCGGTCCGCCACTGACAGCCGGTCAGTGGGCCAGCAGCGCAGCAGCGCCTGCAGAATTGCCGCGCCCGACATGATCAGCGCGTGCCGGTCCTCACCGATCCGCGGATCCATGCGGCGCCCGTTCGGGCCCAGCGTCAGGTAGCCCCGGATCACGCGGTCGATCTGTTCCGACGTCATGCGCAGCCCGTCGACCTTGGTTCGGTCATACCGCTTCAGCCCCAGATGCGAGGCCGCCACGGTTGTCACCGTGCCCGAGGTGCCGACGATCTGAAACCGGTCGCGTTCCTGCTCGCCCTGGTACGGTGTGAATTCCGACAGGTTTTCCTCGAAGAACCAGCTCATCAGGGCAAAGCGCGCCGGGTCGTCCTCGACGTCGCGGAACTGATCGCGCAGCGTGGCCACACCCAGCGGGACCGATATCCAATCGACCACCTTTGCCGCCGGAAACGGGCTCTCGGCCGGATGAAACCCGGCATGCAGCCGCATGATCGACCGCGACCGGTCCCGCGGCGGCACCGATGAAATGTCGATCCAGACCAGCTCGGTCGAGCCGCCGCCGATATCGACCACCAGCAACTGTTCGGCCTTGGTCGACACCAGCGGGGCACAGGAAATCACCGCCAGCCGGGCCTCTTCCTCGGGCTGTATGATTTCCAGGTCCAGCCCGGTTTCGCGCCGCACCTGCCGAATGAAATCGCCGGCGTTGCGGGCCCGGCGACAGGCTTCGGTCGCCACCAGTCGCATCCGGCGCACCTTGTTCCGGTTGAGCTTTTTCTGACAGATCCGCAGCGCCTGTACCGTGCGCGCCATCGACGACCGCGACAGCCGCCCGGTCTGTTCCAGCCCGGCCCCGAGCTGAACGGATTTGGAAAAACTGTCGACCACATGAAACCCACTGCCCTTGGGTTGGGCAATGAGCATACGACAACTGTTCGTGCCCAGATCCAGCGCAGCATAAAGCTCCGACGGATCGGGCGGATTTGGCGCAGGGCTTTCGACCGGTTTCGGGAACGCGCCCGCACCAGTGGGACGCCTGGGCGCCATCTTACACGCCCTCCGATTTCGAGTTGCCTTCACGATAGACCGCAATGTCGCACCCCACAAGCGGTTCGCAGCGGCCCGTCAGGTCAGCGGATTGTCGAAATGTCCGCGCAGAAATCGGTACTCGGGTGCGACATGTTCCGCCAGCGCCAGCCAGGTCTGCGGCTGCAGATCCTGCAACCGCAACCGGGTACTGCTGGAATTGGCATGGGGCACCTTGATATCTCGCCCGGCCCGCGCCGACAGCGCTTCGGCCAGATCCGGCATTTCACCGGTACGATAGACGCGGTCATACCGGGACAGGTCCGGCCCGGTGAACCAGGACGTCGGCCGGGCGTGATGCTTTATGAGTGCACAAAATGACCGCACCATATAACGACCGGCGGTCTACTTGGGGAATGCCGACCAAACTGTTGTAGCCCGGACCTGCCACATTCTTGCCTTAATCCTATTGTTAACAGACTGGAAACAATACGAGGAAAATTGAGTAAGTCCTTGGCTGATGCATCAATCGGACGAACCGATGGCCCGGCAAGCTGGGCAGTTGTGGCAACGGTGAAGGAGCCGCCGGAACTATTAGCGGCTTTCGTTGCCCATTACCTGTCTATCGGCGCGTCCGAAGTCATCTTGTACCTCGATGGTGGAGCGCCTGACGTGGAAATGCTTTTGGGGGGCACACCCGGCCTTCGGCTGATTCAGGCCGATGAAGCGTTTCTCGAATGCACATATCCCGGAGAGAGGACAGGCGACATCAACCGTCGCCAACGTCTGAACGCCACGCATGGCTATCATAATACGAGCGCCGGCTGGCTGCTGCACGTCGATGCGGACGAGTTTGTGGGATGTAGCGATCTTTCAGCTGCATTGGCGGCGACACCTGTTGAGATCGATGCTATACGAATTCTGAACGGAGAAAGAGTGTACCGCGCCGATCAGGAGATCCGGACGGTGTTTGACGGCGTACTGCGGATGCCTGCCCGGGGCAAGCCGCGCAAGGTTCGCAAAGTGCTGAACTCTTCGTTTGCGCGTTACACAAATCGCGGGATCTGCGGTCATGCCTGGGGCAAAAGCATTGTGCGCACCGGGCGAGGTCTGAAGCTCGGCATTCATGGGCCTCGTCACTTTGCCAAACCGAAGATGTCATATGAGCCGATCGCCGTACTCGCGCATTTTGAGGGGCTAACACCCCTGCATTGGCAACTGAAACTGGAACGCTACCTTCAATCGGGGCTTTTTGCAGGCACACCGAAGAAAGAAAATCCACTCCGCCATCGGGTGGAGCAACTGAATTACGTTGCAGCTTGCGACGCGGACCCGGACAAGGTGCGCGAATTGCACGATGCGATCCGTTTGCTGTCTGTCGAAGAGTTCAACAGGCTCGCGGCGCACGGTTTGGCGTTGCCGATGCCGGTGGATCCGATGAAAGCCGTTGATCAGTACTTTCCTGAAATGGCGTCAAGACTGACAGTTGCAGCGTTTGATCGTTCGCTGGTCACCCGCTATCGGAACTCACGCTTGACGGAATTGCGGGTAGCCTGAGGTATAAGGAGTTAACTGAGTTGGCCGCCAGCGGGCGCGTTTGTACCGCATCGTCCGGTACCGGTGATGGAACGCCTTGTTGCCCTTGCGTGGATTCCGGGCCGGCCGGTAATCCGGATCAATCTGGGACAGCATCATCTTGACGGACGTGCACCCGGCCTTGGGCACCGGCGCATAGGCGACCCCGCAGGCTTTTATCGCTACAACCATGTGTTCTTCTGCTCGGTTTTCTTTTGAATCTAACAGACGCGGCAGAACCGACACAGACCCGCCAAAAAAGCCCGGCGGCGGTTGTTGCGCGGCGGACTCACCCGCCTGCACCGGCCCGGCTCATGCAGATTATGAGAATTATGACCCGGCCAACGCATAGCCGCGCGGTCGTTTCACGGATAAAACGACGTGGCCGGGGTCGCTCTGAATACGTCACAAGTCGAAAACCGACCGGACCGGCGATGGTGTCGGCATTAGAACCGGCGGAGTTGGAGACAGGGGAATCAGAGATGCCTGACGTTACGGTCGTGTACTGGCGCGACATCCCGGCCCAGGTGATCGTGGGCAAGGGCCGGCGCGGGGCCAAGCGACAGCTCGAAGAGCGGTTCGAACAGGCCATCGACCGGGCCGCCATGAAGGTGAACGCGAAGGACAGCGATGCCTATCTGGCGGAATGGCGCAAGGCAGCTCCCTACCCTGTGGACGGCGACCCCGCCGAGGTGGCCGAGGCCGAGGCCCGGCGGCTCGAAACCGAATATGACACCGGGCGCATCAAGGCGCTGATTGACAATGATGGCTGGGCCTGAGCCCATACCATAACCGGAGGCTGCAATGGCCCTGCTCAATTTCAAACGTCGCGACAGCGCCAAACGCACGGCTGGCGCCGAGGTCGAAGCCTTTCTCAAGGGCTATTCCATCGAGGTGATGCCGCGCACAGCGGAAAAGGTGGATGATTTCCGCGACCTGCTGCCGGCGGGCACCCGCGTTTACGTCGCGCATATCGAAGGCACCCCGATCGAGGATATGGTCCGCACCGCGGCCCGGATTGCCGGCGAAGGGTTCGACGTGATGCCGCATTTCCCGGCCCGCATTATCCCGGACGCCGGAACGCTGGCCGACTGGATCGCCCGGTATCAGGGCGAAGCGGGCGTGGAACAGGCGCTGCTTCTGGCCGGCGGTGTGGCCACACCTGCCGGCGATTTCCACAGCTCGATGCAGCTGATGGAAACCGGCCTGTTCGACAAGGCCGGGTTCAAGCGCCTGCACGTGGCCGGCCACCCCGAGGGCAACAAGGATATCGACCCGGACGGCAGCACAAAGAACGTCGCCGAAGCCATTCAGTGGAAACAGAAATTTTCGGAACGCACGGATGCCGACATGGCCATCGCCACCCAGTTCGCTTTTGAGCATGGTCCGATCATCAGCTGGGCCAACGGGCTGAAGGCCGCCGGCATCGATCTGCCCGTTCACATCGGTATCGCCGGTCCCGCCAAACTGCAGACCCTGATCAAGTTCGCCATTGCATGCGGCGTCGGTCCGTCGCTCAAGGTGCTGCAGAAACGCGCCATGGACGTCACCAAGCTGTTGCTGCCCTATGAACCGACCGAGGTCCTGTCCGGGCTGGCTGCGCACAAGGTGGCCAATCCTGACTTCAACATCGAACAGGTGCATTTCTTCCCGCTGGGCGGGATCAAGTCCAATGCCACCTGGGCGATCGAAAACGGCGGGGCTTCGTCCCGCCCTGTTAACGCTTCCTGAAAGGCCGCACTCACATGACGCAGACCATTGTCGAGTCGAAATCCAAAACCGCGATCATCGGCTTTGATCAACCGTTTTGCGTGATCGGCGAACGGATCAATCCCACCGGCCGCAAGAAGCTGGCAGCCGAACTGGAAGCGGGCGATTTTTCGACCGTTGAAAAGGACGCGCTGGCGCAGGTCGCGGCCGGGGCCACGGTGCTCGATGTGAATGCCGGGGTGGTCTACAATTCCAACCCCGATCCCAACCAGACCGAACCGCCGCTGATGCGCAAGGTGATCGAACTGGTGCAGGGGCTGGTTGATGTGCCGCTGTGCATCGACAGCTCGGTTCCCGGCGCGCTGGAAGCGGGGCTGGAGGTCTGTGAAGGCCGTCCGCTGCTGAATTCCGTCACCGGCGAGGAAGAGCGGCTGGAACAGATCCTGCCACTGGTGAAGAAATACAACGTGCCGGTGGTGGCCATTTCGAACGACGACACAGGGATTTCCGAAGATCCCGACGTGCGGTTCGCGGTGGCTAAGAAGATCGTGGAACACGCCGCCGACTACGGCATCCCCGCGCATGACGTTGTGGTCGATCCGCTGGTAATGCCGGTGGGTGCAATGGGCACGGCCGGGTTGCAGGTCTTTGCGCTGGTGCGCCGCCTGCGCGAGGAACTGGGCGTGAACACCACCTGCGGCGCGTCCAACATTTCCTTCGGGTTGCCCAACCGGCACGGCATCAACAACGCGTTCCTGCCAATGGCCATGGGCGCCGGCATGACCAGCGCCATCATGAATCCGATCGCGTTGCCTGTGAAGGCTTCCGAGATCGCGGCCAAGAAGGCCGCCGCGGCCGCCGCCGGGATCGTTCTGCCCGAGGGTATGGATGACGAAACCTTCTGTCAGCTTTTCGGCCTCGGCTCGACCAAGCCGCGCGCCGGCAAGGAAATGGAAGCGATCCGCGCCGCGAACTTCCTGACCGACAATGACCCGCATGGCGGCGAGTGGATCCGGTTCAACAAACCGCCTGCCGCCGAAGGCGAAGCTGCGGGCGGACGGCGGGGTCGCGCCGGTGGTCGCCGCCGCCGGGCCTGACCGGGTTTTCGTTCAGCACCTGCACGGGCCGGCGGTCACTCCGCCGGCCTTTTGCGTTGCGCGTGCGCCGGGCCCGGCAATCCGCCCGACTTCAAAGAGTTTTGACCGTTCTTTTTGTAAGGATCGGTCCCGGAACGTAGGCGGAGACAGGCCGCGCCAGACATCTTCGACACGATCAGCGACCGGTTGATGGATCAGTCGCGGTCGACAGGATGCTGGTCTCCGAACTTCTGGACATGAACCTGGGCCGGTTGTCGGGGTCGCGGATTTGATGGCAGGGTGGCCGTATGCTCTCATGACCGGTGACAGGCCGACCGGGTAAATGTCGCCCGGTCGCTGCAATGATGTACGTTCGGTGCACGCATGATCCAGCGAGGCGCGCATGTATCAGGTTGATCTGACCGAATCGTATTTCCCGGCCCAGAAGGACGAGGCCGTTCGCGATACCACCGTTGGCGATCTGTTGCGGACTACCGCCGCAGAGCATCCCGACGCCCCTGCTCTGATCGAGGTGAAACCCGACGGAGAGACCGGGCGGCGCTGGTCTTTTGCCGATCTGGCAACGGATGCCGACATGCTGGCGCGGGCGCTGTCCACCCGATTTGCGCCCGGCGAACGGATTTGTGTCTGGGCGCCGAACGTGCCGGAATGGGTGCTGCTGGAATATGCCTGTGCGCTGGCCGGTTTGACCCTCGTCACCGCGAACCCGGCCTATCAGGGCAAAGAGTTGCGCTATGTGCTGGACCAATCCGGCGCGGCCGGCCTGTTCCTCACCCGGTCCTTTCGGGGCAACCCGATGTGGGACATCGCGCAAGAGGCCGCCGCCGGCCTGACCGGCCTGCGCGAGATCGTCGATATCGAAGATGCCAGCGCCGTGCACGCCAGAGGCAACCGGCCCGAGGACCTGCCGCAGGTCGCCGCTGGCGACCCGGCACAAATTCAATACACGTCCGGGACCACAGGCTTTCCCAAGGGCGCCGTGCTCAGCCATCGCGGCGTCACCAATAACGCCCGCTTCTATGCGCAGCGGCTGCAGGCGCAGCCCGGCGAACCCTGGGCCAACGTGATGCCGCTGTTTCACACCGCGGGCTGTGCGATGGCCGTGCTGGGCGCGTTGCAGACTCCGGCGCCGCTGTATCTGTTAACCATGTTCGATCCCACGGCCCTGCTTCGGATCATTGAAAGCGAGCGTATCGCGCTGACCGGCGGCGTGCCGACGATGATGGTTGCCCTGCTGGAGGTTCTGGAACAGCAGAGCTTTGATTTGAGCACCCTGCGCAGTTGCATGTCGGGCGGCTCGATGGTGCCGCCGCAGCTGGTCCGGGCGATCCGGGACAAGATGGGGTGCGGTGTGCAGACGGTTTATGGTCAGACCGAGTGTTCGCCACTCGTCACGCAGCATCACCGCGGCGAAACGCTGGAGGATTGCTGTAACACCGTGGGTCAGCCGATGCCGCTGACCGAAGTGTCCATCCGCGATCCGGCCGGCGGTGCCGTCAGACCGCTGGGCGAGGTTGGTGAAATCTGCGTGCGCGGATACCTGACAATGATCGAATACAATGACAACCCGGACGCCACCGCTGCCACCATCGACAGCGATGGCTGGCTGCACACCGGCGATCTGGGCAGGATGGATGCCCGCGGCTATGTCACGGTCACCGGACGGGTGAAGGAAATGATCATCCGCGGCGGCGAAAACCTGTTCCCGGCCGAGATTGAAAACGTGCTGCTGGAGCATGCCGACGTGGCCGAAATTGCCGTGGTCGGGCTGCCGGATGTCAAATGGGGCGAAATCGTCGCCGCCTTCGTGCGTCCTGCCGAGGGGGCCGCGGTTGACCCCGCCGTGCTCAGGGCGCATTGCCGGGCGCATCTGGCCCCGATGAAGACGCCGGCGGTCTGGTGCCAGACCGACAGCTTTCCGCTGACCGGCTCAGGCAAGATCCGGAAATTCGCCCTGCGGGATCAGTTTCTGGCCGGCGAGATCAACGCCCTGCCCGACCCGTGACCGCTTAAGCAAAGCCAAATCTGGATTTCCTGTTTTCAAATCGCGGTTCGCGCGATTGACCTGATTGACCTGTCCGGGTCACATCCCAAAAACACGGAGGTTCTCATGCGTTCAACAGCACGGGTCGTAGTGATTGGCGGCGGCATCGCCGGATGTTCGACGCTCTTCCATCTGACGCGCGAAGGCTGGTCGGATGTTATGCTGCTGGAACGCGACGAACTGACCTCGGGCACGACATGGCATTCCGCGGCGCAGGTCACCAGCTTTGGCATGAACCAGACCATGATCGGGCTGAAGGCGCATTCCATCGCGCTCTACCGGGAGCTTGCCGCAGATCCCGAATACCCCGTCGGCTACAATTACGGCGATGGTGGCATCCGGCTGGCGGCAACTCAGGCGGAGCTGGACGGATACCATCACTTTACCAGCATGGCCAAAGGGATGGGCGTCGAACTTGAAGTTATTGACGCGGCCGAATGCGCCCGGCGACACCCGCTGCTGAATACCGACGGGCTTGCCGGTGGCCTGTGGGACCCGCATGACGGGCATATCGACCCGGCGCAACTGTGTCAGGCGCTGGCCCGCCGCGCCCGCGCCGCCGGAGCCGAGGTGAACCGCCACACTGCGGTCACCGGTCTGCGCCAGCTGCCCGATGACAGCTGGGTGGTGGAAACCGACAAGGGGGAAATCAACGCCGGGATTGTCGTGAATGCCGGCGGCTACCGCGTGAACGAGATCGGGGCGATGATGGGGGTGACCCATCCGGTGATGTCGATGGAACACCAGTATTTCGTGACCGAGGCCATGCCCGGCGTGCGTGACGCCGGTCACCGCGTCCCGCTGATCCGCTGCCCGATTTCAGATTTCTACAGCCGGCAGGAAAAGGACGGTCTGCTGGTCGGCTTTTACGAACAGGGCTGCAAAACCTGGGGCATGGACGGGATCGACCCGCACTTTGCCAACGATCTGTGCCCGGACGATCTGGACCGGGTCGCTGATGTGCTGGAAGGTGCCATGCACCGCATGCCGGCGCTGGCCGAGGCCGGCATTCACACCATCGTCAACGGGCCAATCACCTATTCCGCCGATGGTGCGCCGCTGGTCGGACACATCCCGGGCAAGCGGAATGCGTTCTGTATCATAGGCTTGCGCGCCGGACTTGGCGAAGGCGGCGGGCATGGCTGGCTGCTGGCGCAGCAGATCGTGCATGGCGAGGCGATCTATGACACATGGCCGCTGGACCCGCGCCGGTTCACCGGGCACGCCACGGTGGACCTGACCGCGCTGAAGGCCATCGAGGAATACCAGAACGAATTCCGCTTTGAATTCCCGCACGAACATCGTCCGGCTGCGCGTCCGGCCAAGACCACGCCGCTGACCCCGGTTCTGGCGGCAGAGGGCGCTGAATTCGGCGTCGTCAACGGCTGGGAACGGATGGAATATCTCAGACCCGCACCGGATTTCGCCGAAGATCACGGCTTCCGCTTCAACACCGTGTTCGACCTCGTCGCCGCCGAAGTCGACGCGGTGCAAAACGCCGTCGGGCTGGCCGAGGTCAACGGGTTCAACCGGTTCGAAATCACCGGCAGCGACGCGCAGGGCTTTCTTGACCGGATGATCTGTGGCCGGCTGACGCGCAAACCGGGCCGTGTCGGGCTGGCCTATCTGCTGAACCATCAGGGCTGTCTCAAGTCCGAAGCGACCATCGCCAACCTGCCGGACGGGCGGATCTGGTACGGGTCCGCCGCGGCGTCGGAATGGCATGACATGGACTGGCTGCAGATGCACCGGCGCCCGGACGAAGACGTGCTGATCCGGTCGCTTACCAACGAATGGACCATCCTCGTGCTGGCAGGCCCGAAGTCGCGCGAGGTTCTGTCCGCAGTGGCGCGGGGTGACTGGTCGGCGGCGGCATTCCCGTGGCTGTCGGTCCGTCCCGCGACCATCGGGTTTGTGCCGGCCGTGGTTATGGGGGTCAGCTTTTCGGGCGAGCTGGCCTATGAAATCCACGTCCCCAACGCGCATCTGCACGCCGCCTATTCGGCCCTGCGCGACGCGGGCGCGGCGCATGGATTGCGGCTGTTCGGCAGCCGGGCTGTCGACTCGATGCGGATGGAGAAGGGATACCTGCACTGGAAGTCAGAAATCCTTACGGAATTCGACCCTTACGAGACAGGGTTGAACCGGTTTGTTGCCGCGGACAAGGCCGATTTCATCGGCAAATCCGCGTTGGAAACACGGCAGCAGGCCGGACCGCAACAAGTGCTGGTCACACTGGTGCTCGACACCACAGATGCCCCGGCGCATGGCGGTGCATCGGTGATGCAGGGCGATCAGGTGGCCGGCACGGTCACGTCGGGGGATTGGGGCCATCGTGTCGGACAGAACCTTGCCATGGCGTTTGTCGCTCCGGACGTGGCCGCGCCGGGCACCGAGCTGACCGTCGATGTCATAGGGAGCCGGGTTGCCGCCCGGGTGGTCGCGCCCGCGCTTTACGATGCACTTGGCAGCCGTATGCGCGGCTGAGCCGGGACATCACCGGCTGTCAGACAGCCAGTCCATAACCCGCCGGGCCGCGCCCGAGGCCGTTGGCCGAACGCTCCACACCCGCAAGGCACGGGGTGTTTTCACACGGCGCCCGAAGGGTTCGCGCAGCGTGCCGGCGGCGAGATGGCGTTCGACCAGCGGCAGATGTCCCATCAGCACCCCCGCCCCGTTCAGCGTTTCCTCCAACGCCAGCGCGTAGAGCGAATAGACCGGGCCCTGCGCCGCCACGTCCTGCCCTGCCCAGTCCTGCCAGTCATCGCGCCACGTGGTATCGGTAATGCAGGCCACCCGCCGCAGGTCCGCCGGATCCGTGAGGGTCCCGAAACCGGGGGCGCAGACCGGAAAGATCCAGTCTTCGGCCACCTGTTGCCCCCGGCTTTCATCAAAGAACAGGCACAGATCGTAGGGCGTGCGTTTCAGGTTGGGCGGTTCTTCCAGCGCGGTGATCGAAACCGAGATTTCCGGCGCAATCCGCCGCAGTTCCGGCAGGCGCGGCGACAGCCACAGCTGCGCGACCGACGGCAGGGTCGCGATATGCACGGTGTTCGGCGCTGCCTCGGACCGCAGCAGGCGCACGGCGGCGGCCAGATCGTCAAACGCGCGACTGAACTCCGGCAAAACGCGGCGTCCAAGCGGTGTCAGCACCACCCCCCGCGCAGTGCGCTGAAACAGCGGCGCGCCCACGGCCTCTTCCAACGTCTTCACATGGGCCGAAACCGCGCCCGGCGACACGTTCAGCTCCTGCCCGGCAGCGGCAAAGCCACCCAGCCGCGCCGACACCTCGAAGGCGCGCAGCGCGTTCAGCGGCAGGTCTTTGGGACGTGGCGGGGCAATGCTCAAGGAATGACTCACTTTTTCTGACCCTAGTTTTTCGAAAAACTGGTTTGCCGGCAAGCCCCCTGCCTGTTCCTATGGGCGCAAAGGAGTTTCGCCATGCCCCATGCCGCCCGCCGTCCCTGGGTCCCCGCCGCCTGCGAGGATCTTGTTCAGTCCATCGCCACCGACACCGGCGCGGCCGGTACAGAGGCTACCGCCGCCCGCATCGACGCGCTGATTGCGCGCAATCTGGACATCCACGACCGCGAGTGTTTCAACCTCAACCCCGCCACCAACGTGATGAACCCGCGCGCCGAAGCGGTTCTCGCGCGGGGCCTCGGCAGCCGGCCGTCGCTGGGCTATCCCGGCGACAAATACGAAATGGGGCTGGAGGCCATCGAAGAGATCGAGGTGATCGCCGCCGAGCTGGCCTGCGAAATCTTCGGCGCAAGATACGCGGAAATCCGGGTGCCGTCGGGCGCGCTGGCCAATCTATACGGCTTCATGGCGCTGACCAGCCCCGGTGACACGATCATCGCGCCGTCGTCCGAAATCGGCGGGCATGTCACCCATCACGCGCCGGGCTGTGCCGGGCTTTACGGGCTGAACACCCTGCCCGCGCCGGTGAATGCAGACGGCTATACCGTGGATATCGACGCGTTGCGGCGACAGGCACAGGAGGTGCGGCCAAAGCTGATCACCATCGGCGGCAGTCTGAACCTGTTTGAACACCCCGTCGCGCAGGCGCGCGGGATTGCCGACGAAGTGGGTGCAAAACTGTTATTCGATGCGGCCCATCAATGCGGCATCATCGCCGGCCGGGCCTGGAAGAACTCGCTGGACGAGGGCGCACATCTGATGACGATGAGCACCTACAAAAGCCTCGGGGGGCCGGCCGGAGGGCTGATCGTGTCAAACGACGCAGAGATTGCAGAGCGGCTGGATGCGATCGCCTTTCCCGGCATGACCGCCAACTTCGACGCCGCCAAATCCGCCGCTCTCGCGCTGACGCTGCTGGACTGGCGCGAATTCGGGGCCGCCTATGCCGCCGCGATGGTCGATACGGCCGTGGCGCTGGCCGCGGCGCTGGCGGATGCCGGCCTGCCGGTCTTTGCCGCCGACCGGGGCATGACCCGGTCGCATCAGTTCGCACTGGACGCAGCGGCCATGGGCGGTGGGCAGGCTGCATCGAAAACCCTGCGCAAGGCCGGGTTTCTGGCCTGCGGGATCGGCCTGCCGCTGCCGGAACTGGACGGGGATCTGAACGGGCTGCGGATCGGCACGCCCGAGCTGGTGCGGCGCGGAGTGACACCGGAGGATGCGCCCGCGCTGGCTGCGCTGATCGCCGAAGCCCTTCGCGCCAATGACCCGACAGAGGTCGCGCCGCGCACAGCCGCGCTTCGCGCAGGGTTTCAGGGCATGCATTACGTCCGCAGCTGACCGTCCCCGGCGGGAACCAGAACCTCGACCATGGCCGCCGACAGGATCAGCGCCGCGCCGGCGGCCTGTGGCCAGCCGAACGGTTCGTCCAGCCACAGCGCGCCCGAGATCACCCCGGATAAAAGCTCGGCCGTCAGAAGGAAAGACAGGGTTGCCGGTGCCAGTCGCTGCGCGCTCCACAAGGTCAGGAACAGGACCGGAATCACATAAGCCGCGCCCACGAAAAACGCTGGCCACAGCGCCGGAAGGGTTTTCAGTTCCGGCAGCGGCGCGCTTTCAACCAGGATGAAGAACAGGCTGGAAATCATTGTAAAGGCGACAGTTACCGCCGTCAGGCCAACCGGTGATTCGGAAGGCGACGAAAACACCAGCGCCGCGCCGGCAGACCAGGCCGCCCCCGACAGAATGGCGATCACGTCACCGCCGCGCAGGCTGCCGCTGAACACGTCCGTTCCCAGCAACAGCAACGCCCCGGCCAGCGCGGCCATCAGCGCCAGCGTCGAGGTCCAGCGCCACGGGATGCCGAAAAACAGCCGCTCGATGATCTTGCTCCAGACCGGGGCGAGGTAGAACAGCAGGATCACCCGCACCACCTCGGAGTAATTCAGCGCCGCCGAGTAGGCGGTGAAGGCCGTCCCGATCAGCATCGCCCCCAGCCATGCCCGCCCGGACAGCCGGGCGTGGCCGGGCCGGAAGGCCAGCATTGCCAGACAGGCCAGCGCCGCCCCCGACATCAGCAGCAACCCGCCCTGTGCCCCGTCCAGCCCGTACCCGCGCAGCCAGCGCACCGGGATCCACCAGACGCCCCAGAGGGCGGCGGCAAAGAAGGCCAGAATCACAGGCAGGGCGGGACCGGGGCGAAACATACCCCTGCCTGCCCAAATCCGGTCCCGGGTACAAGCACGGCAATGCTTGCAGGCCGGCGGTTTTGACGACACTCTCGACCGCAGGCGGGAGGATCGGACATGGGCGATATCTGGAACAACACGGCAACCGAAATCGCGGCCGCCGTGCAGCGCGGCGAAATCAGCGCAGAAGAGGTGACGCGCGCGCATCTGGATCGCATCGAACAGGTGAACCCCGCGATCAACGCGATCGTTCAGCAGTTTCCGGACGAAGCGCTGGCCGAGGCCCGCGCCATCGATGTCCGTCGCACCGCGGGCGAGGATCCCGGGCCGCTGGCCGGGGTGCCGGTGACCATCAAGGTCAATGTCGATCAGGCCGGGCAGGCAACCACCAACGGGCTGACCCTGCAAAAAGACCTGATCGCCGCCACAGACAGCCCGGTGGTGGCCAATCTGCGCAAGGCCGGTGCCGTGATCGTGGGCCGCACCAACACGCCGGCCTTCTCGCTGCGTTGGTTCACCGACAACGATCTGCATGGCCAGACGCTCAACCCCCGCAACCCGGCGCTGACGCCGGGCGGGTCGTCGGGCGGTGCCGGGGCGGCGGTGGCCGCGGGGCTCTGCGCGATCGGGCATGGCACCGATATCGCCGGGTCGGTTCGTTACCCGGCCTATGCCTGCGGGCTGCACGGCCTGCGCCCGTCGCTGGGTCGGGTGCCGGCGCGCAATGCCTCTGCCGCCGACCGCTTCGTTGGCGCACAGCTGATGGCTGTGTCCGGTCCGCTGGCACGGTCGATGGACGATATCGAACTGGCGCTCCGGGTCATGTCCGGCCCCGACCCCGAGGACCCGTGGGCGCTGCCGGTGCCGATCGATCAGGGCCCGTTTGCAAAGCACGCCGTTCTGTCCCATGCGCCGGACGGAATGCCCGTGGCCGCCGAAGTGACCGCCGCGCTGAACGCAGCCGCCGATACCCTGCGCGCCGCCGGTTGGACCGTGACCGAGGGCGACCCGCCGTCGATGCGGGACGCGGCGGCGCTGAACGCGCGGCTGTGGATGGCGGAAAACCACATGGCGGCGCGCGAGGCACTGGAAAACGAGGGCAATGCCGCCGCGCTGTTCGTCACTGCCCAGATGACCCGCGGCATGAAAGCGCCCGGCATGGACAACCTGATGACCGCCCTGCGCGACCGCGTGACCCTGATGCGCGACTGGCAGCGGTTCTTTGCTCAAACGCCGTTGCTGCTCTGCCCGGTGTCGGGTGCCCTGCCCTTTCCGCAGCTCGAGGACATCCGCAGCGAAGACGCCTTCGCCGCCGTCTATGAGGCGCAGTTGCCGCAGCGGGCGGTGCCCGCGCTGGCGCTGCCGGGACTGTCGGTGGCCACCGGGTTTGCCGGCGACGCGCCGGTCGGCGTGCAGCTGATTTCCGCCCCCTACCGCGAGGATGTTCTGCTGGCCGCCGGACGGGTGATCGAAGCGGCAAACGGCGCGCCCGAGGTCTGCAGCCCCGCGAGCGCTTGACGCCGCATCGGCGGACGGCCATACCCGCGCTCCGAAACGCCCTGAAAGGACCGCTGTGATGGCCGAAATTACCCCCGCGCTGCTGGATGATATCCGCAGCCGTTTTGCACATGTGGATGCCTGCCCCTTTCAGGGACCGCGGGTGTTTTTCGAAAATGCCGGTGGTGCGCTGACCCTGAATTCGGTGGTCGAGACCTCGGCGAAATTCGCCGCCATCCCCGACAATCAGGGCCGCGACAACCCGGCTGCGCACGCGCTGGTCGCGCTGATCGATAAAGCCAAGGCCGACATGCGCGTGTTCATGAACGCATCAACCGGTCAGTTCTTTTGTGGGGAAAGCGGCACCGAACTGCTGTTCCGCATGATCCGCACGGCCTGTATCAACGCGCCGAAGGGCAGCAAGGTGATCGGGTCGACCGTGGAACATCCCGCGTCGAGATCCGCGGCGCGGACATGGGCCGGGTTCGCCGGGCTCGATTATGTCAGTGTCGCGCATGACGATGCGACCGGCAGCGTCGATGTCGCCGCCTACGAGGCGCTACTGACCCCGGACGTGTCCGTGGCGACGATCCTGCACACCTCTCCGGTCACCGGCATGGGCATCGATGTCGAAGGCATCGCCGCCGCGATCCGCCGGGTGGCGCCCGATGCGCTGATCATCGTTGATGGCATCCAGCACGCCGCGCATGGCCGCATCGACATCGACAGCTATGGCATCGACGGTTATGCGATCTCGCCCTACAAGGTGTTTTCGCGGCACGGCTACGGGATCGGCTGGATCTCGGACCGGCTGAGCGTTCTGCCCCATGACCGGCTGATCGGCGCGCCTGAAGCGGGGTGGGAATTCGGCACCCGCGACACCGGCGCCTACGCCACCATGTCGGACGTGGTCGGCTATTTCGAGTGGCTGGGCGGCGAGGTTTCGGACGAAACCGACCGCCGGGCGCGGATCGTCGCCGCGGGCCGGGCCATTCACGCACATGAAAAGGCGCTGACGGACGCGATGATCGACGGCACGGGCAACCTGCGCGGCCTGCGCGACATGACGCATGTCACCATTATCGGCGGCGCGGACAATCCGGCGCGCGAGGGTCTGGTGTCCATCGTGATCGACGGGCATCCCTCGCCCGACGTGGTGACCTTTCTCAACCAGCGCGGCATCCGCACCCATACCCGCAAAGCAGATCATTATTCCGGCAATATCCTCGATCCGCTGGGACATGCGGACGCGATCCGGATCTCGCTCTGCCACTACAATTCCCAGCACGAGGTCGCCCAGCTTTTGGCCGCGCTGGAGGAACTGGGGTGACAGGGACGCAAAAGTTTTGCAAAAACTTTTGGCAAAACTCTTTGAAAGAGTTTTGCACCCGGAGACCATGACATGGCAAAAAAATCCTCGGGCCGGGGCCAGCGCGATCTGACCGTCAAGGTCAAGACCGCCCGCGGCCGCAAGCTCAGTTCGACCCGCTGGTTGCAGCGGCAGCTCAACGACCCGTATGTCCGGCGGGCGCAGGCCGAAGGTTTGCGCGGGCGCGCCGCGTACAAGATCCTCGAGCTGGACGACAAGTACAGGTTCCTCGTCCCCGGCGCGCGTGTTGTCGATCTGGGCTGCGCGCCCGGCGGCTGGCTGCAGGTGGCAGTGCCGCGGATCAACGCGCTGGGGGAAAAGCAGGGCAAGGCAGTGGGCCGCATTATCGGCATTGATCTGCAGGAGGTGGACCCGGTGCCCGGGGCCGAGATCCATCAGCTCGATTTTCTCGATGACGGGGCCGACGACAAGGTGCGCGCGTGGCTGGATGGTCCGGCGGATGTGGTGATGTCGGACATGGCCGCGGCGTCTTCGGGGCACAAGCAGACAGATCACCTGCGGATCATGGCGCTGTGCGAAACGGCGGCCTATTTCGCCTTTGACGTGCTGGCCGAGGGCGGCACATTTGTTGCCAAGGTGCTGGCCGGCGGCGCAGAGGGCGAGCTTCAGAAGCTTCTGAAGCAGAAATTCACCAAGGTGGCCAACGTCAAACCGCCGGCGTCACGGGCGGACAGTTCGGAAAAATTCGTGGTGGCCACGGGGTTCCGGGGCTGATTGCGATTTCAGCACCGGCTGCGGCCGGGTCCATGAGTGCAGCGCAAGCTGCAACTGAAACGCTTCGGCCTGTCCGTCGATCCGCGTCATCCGCTCGACCGACAGCTGCCGTTCGGCGGCGGCACCGGCCTCCTGCTGGCGCAGGTATTCGAACAGGCGCGCGCGGGGCGTCGGTTGCGGCGTGGCGGGCATGGGGCACCTCGGGCTGATCTCAGGCCGGGCCTGATGTGACAGCCAAAGGTGAAGGATGAGTTTGCGCAGATCGTGGCGATGCAGCGGCTTTTCGGCGAATTTTCCCGGCCTGCCGGTCAGCCACCCATGCGGGCGCGGAGCTCGATCAGACCCGGATCGTCCGGCACCCGGCGCAGCGCATCCCGCAGCACGGCGCGGGCGGCATCCAGCCCCTCGGTGGCATGGGTCAGCCGGATCAGGATCGACCAGGCTTCGACACGCTGCGGGTCCAGCCGCACGGTTTCGCGGAACGCCGCCTGCGCGGCGGCGTAGCTGCGCGTGGTCAGCGCCATGCCGCCCATGACCATGTGCGTTTCGGGGAAATCGAGCTTGTTCGACAGGGATTTTCGCCAGTCGATCATCGCCTCGCCCAGCAGCGCAGACTGGCTGGGGGTCAGATCGGCCGGCTGCAGTGTCAGCATCTGCCGGGCCGCCGCCAGACGCACGCTGCGCACCGGATCCGACAACAGCGGCGTCAGCGCGGCGGCGCGGGCCGGTCCGGGCAGCGCCTGTGCAAGCCCCGTGGCCTCGGCCCGGACCAGCGGATCGGGATCGCCCAGCAGGTCCAGCGCCGCCGCAACCGCGGCCGGATCGCCGGCGGCCTGCAACAGGTAGAGCGCGGTGGCCCGCACGATACCGGGCTGACCGGTATCCGTGGCCAGACCGGACAGCGCAGCGGCGGCGGCCGGCGGGTCCGCCCGGCCATGGGCCAGCACCTGCCCGTAATGCGGCCCGCGATGGGCGCTGTCGGGGTACCAGTCCGCGATCTGCGCGGCGGCCCAGCTCTGGGTCCGGTCTTCGTGGCAATCGGTACAGGCGTCCGGGCTGCCGGTTTCGGCCCCCAGATCAGGACGCGGCACGCGGAAGCTGTGATCGCGGCGGCCGTCGATGCCCATATAGGTGCGTTCGATCATGTGACAGCTTTTGCACTCAGCACCCTCGCTGCCGGCGGCATGGGAATGGTGGTCGGACGTGTCGTATTCGGCCGGCTTCAGTGTCGGGAAATCCGGGTTTCCCGCCGGCGAATGGCATTGGGTGCAGACCGCGTTGCCCTCGGCCACGGGTGTTGCGCCATGCGGGTCGTGGCAGTTCATGCAGCCGACGCCGCGGGCATACATTTTCGACTGCAGGAACGACCCGTAGACGTAGACCTCATCCAGGATCTGCCCATCCGCGTGATAGAGGCCGGGCCGCAGCAGGGCCAGCCGGAAGGCATCGTGAAACGGCGTGCCGGGCAGCGGGTTGCCATCGGTCAGGTTTTCGCGCCGGGAATGGCAGCCAGCGCATTGCTGGATCCCGGCTTCGGCGTTGCCGGTGTTGAAGGCCATGGAAAACCCGCCGGCTTCGGGCATCGGCGCATCCGGCGTCTTTGCCCAGTCCACATGTGCCGATCCCGGCCCGTGGCAGGCTTCACAGCCGACGCCCCATTCCGCGGAGGTCGAATTGTAGCGCCGCTGCCGGGGGCTGTAGGCGCGGCGGTAATCCGTCGCGTGGCATTCCGCACAGCGCGCGTTCCATGTCTTGTAGGGCCCGGTCCAGTGCAACCCGTCCGCAGGCCCCGGCGGATCGCCGGGATAAAGGTGATACCATGTCCCGCGCTCGGCATCCCATGCCACGTCAAAGCTCTGTACCCGGCCGGGTTCTGTTTCCAGCAGGTATTGTTGCAGCGGCGCGATACCGGCCACCGAATGCACCGGATAGGCGGTGGTTGTGCCATCCGCCTCGGTCACGGTGATGGAATAGGCGTCGCCTTCGCGCACGAACTGCACGGACATGTCTGCGCCCTGATAGGATGATCCGTCGAAGTCGGCGACCACGGTGTCCGGCCCCGGCGCGGTCCAGGCCAGCGCGTGATGCGACCCGGCCCAGGCGTCGGCCTGTTCGGTGTGGCAATCGGCACAAACGGCGGATCCCACGTGATCCTGCGCCTTCCCGGCGCCGGCCCAGATCAGAGACAATGCGATCAAAACCGCCCGCGGCCCTGCCGATACCCACATGCGGCCTGCCTCCTGTTCTCCGCGCTCCACTGGACCTAGACCGCGTCCGTCTTGCGGTCAACATCGCCCAGCGCACCGTTCAGTTCGGCCCCGAGGATGAGGATCGCGGACATCAGGTACAGAAAGATCAGCGCCGACATTGCCCCGGCCAGTCCTGCGTAGGTGGCGCTGTAGCTGGAAAACCGGTCCAGATAGTACCCGAACCCAAAGCCCGCAACGCCCCAGCACAGCACGGTCAGCAGGATACCGGGCCAGATATGCGCAACCCGCCGGTGATAGCCCGGCAGCCAGACGTGACAGCTGGTCACAGCCACCAGCAGCAACAGGAGGGTGAGCGTTTGCCGCATCGTTTCACTGCCGAAAACGGCGAGGTAGAGCCCCGGCGCGGTATCGATCACGAAACGGAAATAGAGCGGGGCGGCGATCCCGATGATCGTGGCCCCCACCAGCAGCACGGCACCCCCCAGAACGAAGATCACGCAGACCAGCCGCTGACGCCACCATGGCCGGGGATCATGCCCGCGATAGGCCCGCGTCATCGCCGCCCGCAGCGCATCCACCCCGTTCGACGCGAAATAGAGCGCCAGCACCGCGCCCAGCGTCAGCACACCGCCGGAACCGGCGGACATAACCGCGCGCACTTCGCGCGCGATCGGATCGGCGATTTCGTCGGGCCAGGACCCGATCGTCAGGGCGATCAGCGCCTCGGTATGCACGCCCTCGGTCAGCGCCCCGGCCAGCGAGACCACGAATAACAGGAACGGGAACAGCGCCAGCAACATGGACATGGCCACATGGCTGCTCATCACCCAGCCGCGCTTGTCGTTGAACCGCGACACCGCGGCCAGCAGCGCGCGGAAATAGACGCGGGTCACGCTCACCTGCATGGGCATCGGTCTCCTTCGCTCCGCCAGAACCATGCCCGGCGCTTGCCGCGCTTGCAACTCTGTCTGATCCGGTGGAACCTGCAGCGGCAGCACAGGGAGGCCCCGATGACCAGCCGAACCGATTTTGCCGCCGAGCTGGCAGATCTTCAGCGCAAACTGGCAGACCAGCCCGCGCCCCGCATCGCGACGCCCCGGTCCGCACCGGAGGATTTCACGCTGGATACGTTTCTGGGCGAACACCTTGCCGGCCTGAAATCCATCGAGGATCTCTGGGACCGGCTGAATGACGAACTGGACGGTGTGCCGAAGGACAAGCCGCTGCTGACGCTGATCGCCGCGCTTGGCGTTGGCTATCTGCTTGGCCGGGCCACACGGTAGGAGACAGGTATGAGAAGCCTAGGCCGCCCCATCTCGGTACTGCTGCGCACCGAACACCTGCTGACCCGCCGCCGCATGGCCGTGGCCCGCAACCAGATCACGCTTCTGATCTGCGCCGCCCTTGCTGCCGGCATGGCGCTGATCATGCTGAACCTGGCCGCGGTTTTCGGATTGCGCGGTGTTATGCCCCCCTATTGGGCGGCGCTGATTGTGGCGGCCGCGGACCTCGTCGTAGCCGGGGTGATTGCGGCCATTGCCCTGAACATGTCGGCCGGGCCCGAGGCCGAGCAGGCCGCCGGCATCCGCGAACAGGCAATCCGGCAGATCGAGGAAGAGGTCGACACCACCCTGACCGAGATCCGCGAAGTCACCGACAGTGTGCACCGGATTGCCCGTAACCCGCTGGGCACGGTTGCGCCCAGCATTCTGGGACCGCTGCTGGCGAAACTGCTGGACCGCTCCGAAAACGAGGACAGCGATACCAGCTGAGGGGGGGTGCGGACGTGCCTGCTGCGGTCTTCATCGGGTCCGAGATCTATCGCGGCTCCACCTATGGGCGGGTGCACCCGCTGGCCATTCCCCGCGTGCCCACGGTGATCGACCTGAGCCGGGCAATGGGCTGGCTGCCGGACGAGATGTACCGAACCAGCCCGCGCGCAAGACCCGCGGCGCTGCACGCCTTTCACACGACCGAATACACCGCGGCTCTGCAGCAGGCCGAACGCGAACAATCCGTCGACACGGCCACGCGCGACCGTCACGGGCTGGGCACGCTTTCAAACCCGGTCTTTCCGGAAATGTTCCGCCGCCCGGCCACCGCTGCCGGCGGATCGCTGCTGGCCGCCGAGATCGTGGCGACAAGGGGCGGCGTGGCCTATAATCCCGGTGGCGGCACCCATCACGGCCTGCCCGACCGGGCCAGCGGGTTTTGCTATTTCAACGATCCCGTGCTTGCCATCCTTGCCCTCCAAGGCTTTGGCCTGACCCGTATCGCCTATGTCGATATCGACGCCCATCACTGCGACGGGGTCGAAGCGGCGTTTGCCGGCAACGACACCGTGCTGTTGTTTTCCACGCACGAGGAAAACCGCTGGCCCTTCACCGGTGCGCTGTCCGACACGGCCGGCGGCAATGCGTACAACCTGCCCCTGCCCCGCGGCCTGAACGATACCGAGTTTGAATTCATCCTGAACGAGGCCCTGCTGCCGGCCGTCGCCGCGCACCGCCCGGACGCCATCGTGCTGCAATGCGGGGCCGACGCGGTGGAGGAAGACCCGCTGTCGCGCCTGACATTGTCCAACGGCGCGCACTGGCAGGTAGTACGGGCCTTGCAGGACCTGTGTCCGCGCCTGCTGGTTCTGGGCGGCGGCGGCTACAACCCGTGGTCCGTGGCCCGGCTGTGGACCGGGGTGTGGGCGACATTGACGGGCGCCGACATTCCCGACCGCCTGCCCCCCGAGGGTGAGGCGGTGCTGCGCGCCCTGACATGGCGGCGCAGCGCCGGGCGCAATCCGCCGGATCACTGGTTCACCACGCTGCGCGATGCGCCGCGCCCGGGGCCGATCCGTCCCGCGCTGCGGGACCGGGTGGCCCATCTGCGCGCCCGCTGTCTGGCGGTTCACTGAGCGGTACGGCGATGCGTTGCCGAGGACTGGAATATTTGGGTGATTTTTGACAGGCAGGCGGTTATCGTTCCGCTGACACTTTGGGTGTCGGCCTTGCCGGGCTTTTCCATCACCCTAGGCTCCTTGCTGCGCTGGTCTCACGCCGGTGGAGCGCTGGGCGTCCATCCCGGCACGGCGTCGAACAGAAAGTTAATTGGGAGGTTCCAAGTTAACCGCATTCAAACCGTCATGGCCCGGACTGAAACGTCTGGCCGTGGCATCCATTGCCCTGGCGCTGGCCGCGCCGGCCTGGGCTCAGGCCGACAAGCCCAATATCCTCGTCATTTGGGGCGACGATATCGGCCAGTCCAATATTTCCGCCTACACGATGGGTCTGATGGGGTATCGCACCCCGAGTATCGACCGGATCGCCGATGAAGGCATGATTTTCACCGACTATTACGGTGAACAGTACTGTACCGCGGGGCGGTCGTCGTTCATCACCGGCCAGTCGGTGTTCCGCACCGGTCTGTCCAAGGTCGGCATGCCCGGCGCCAAGGAAGGCATGCAGGTCGAGGATCCGACCATCGCCGGCCTGCTGAAGGCGCAAGGGTATGCGACGGGCCAGTTTGGCAAGAATCACCTCGGCGACCGGGATGAGATGCTGCCGACCAACCACAGATTTGATGAGTTTTTCGGCAATCTCTACCATCTGAATGCCGAGGAAGAGCCGGAAAACGAGGATTATCCGCAGAACCCAGAATTCCGCGAGCGGTTCGGTCCGCGTGGTGTGATCAAGTCCGCAGCCGACGGCACCATCGAAGACACTGGCCCGCTGACCAAGAAGCGGATGGAAACCGTGGACGACGAAACCGTCGCCGCCGCGCTCGATTTCATCAAACGCAAGGAAGACGAAGGCGTTCCGTGGTTCGTCTGGTGGTCCGGCACGCGGATGCATTTCCGCACCCACGTCAAGGACGAGATGCGCCAGCAGGCCGATGAGCTCGCCGGGCGCCATCTGGACGAATACCAGGCCGGCATGGTCGAACATGACCTGCATATCGGTCAGTTCCTGACGCTGCTGGACGAATTGGGCATCTCGGACAACACGTTCGTGCTCTATTCGACCGACAACGGTCCGCACATGAACACCTGGCCCGATGCGGCGATGACCCCGTTCCGGGGTGAGAAGAACACCAACTGGGAAGGTGGCTTCCGGGTTCCTGCCATGGTGCGCTGGCCGGGCAACATCGAGGCCGGGGCCGTGTCGAATGCCATCATGCACCACATGGACTGGCTGCCGACTTTCCTCGCGATGGCCGGCAACGACACCGTCAAGGAAGACCTGCTGGAAGGCATCACCGTGGCCGAGGTCGGCGGCGGGCGCGACTACAAGGTGCATCTCGACGGGTACAACTCGCTCGACTACCTGTTGGGCAATGTCGATGACAGCCCGCGCAAGGAGATCTTCTATTTCTCCGATGACGGCGATCTGGCGGCGCTGCGTTACGAGGACTGGAAGGCGATCTTCCTGGAGCATCGGTATCCGCAGACGTTGCGGGCCTGGGCCGAACCGTGGACCGAGCTGCGGATTCCGTTGCTCTTCAACCTGCGCCGCGACCCCTATGAGCGGTCGACGATCACCTCGAACACCTATTGGGACTGGTACATCGACCGTGCCTATCTGCTGCTGCCGGCAGCCGATTACGTGGCTAAATTCCTCGCGACATTCGAAGAATATCCGCCGCGGCAAAAACCGGGCAGCTTCACAATCGGGGATGCGTCCGACATGATCCTGAACAGCATCGGCTCCAAGTAGGCCACCTGCTGTGCATCACCGGGGCCGCAGCATAGCTGCGGCCCCGATTGTTTCAGTCACGAGAAAAGGCAGACGTCCCCATGTTCAAATCCGTCATCACCGCCGCCGGTCTGCTGGCGATTGCGGTTCCCGCATTTGCCGATCCGCTGCCCTCCTGGAACGACACTGCCGCAAAGGCGCGGATCATCGCCTTTGTCGAAGATGTCACCGATCCCGGTTCGGCAGATTACGTCACCCCGGCCGAGCGTATCGCCACCTTCGACAATGACGGCACGCTCTGGGCCGAACAGCCGCTCTATTTCCAGCTGATCTTTGCCATCGACGTGATTGCAGCGATGGCTGCAGATGATCCGTCGATCCTGACGTCCGACACGCTGCGCGCGGCGGCAGCCCGGGATTACAAGACGGTGATCGCGGGTGGCAAACCGGCGATCATAGAGGTCATGAAACTCTCGCATTCCGGCATGCCGGTCGGGACGTTCCAGGCCCGCGTCGCCGACTGGCTGGCCAGTGCCACCCATCCCGAGACCGGCCTGCGCTATGACCGGATGACCTATCAGCCCATGGTCGAACTGCTGCGCTACCTGCGCGACGAAGGCTTCAAGACCTATATCGTCTCGGGCGGCGGCATCCACTTCATGCGCGTCTTTGCCGAAGACGCCTATGGCATTCCGCCCGAACAGGTGATCGGCACCTATACCGAAACCGACTATGCGGTGATCGACGGCATCCCGACCATCACCAAGGCCCCGGCCATCGGTTTCGTTGACGACAAGGACGGCAAGCCGGTCAATATCGAGCGGATCATCGGCCGCCGCCCGATCATCGCCGGGGGCAATTCCGACGGCGATTTTGCCATGCTGGAATGGTCCACCGCCGGGGACGGCCCGCGGCTGGGCCTGATCGTCCACCACACCGACGGCTCGCGGGAATATGCCTATGACCGCGACAGCCATATCGGCCGGCTGGTCGATGGGCTCGACCGCGGGCCGGAGCTGGGCTGGCTCATCGTCGACATGGCGCAGGACTGGAGCCGCATCTATACCGGAAAGTAAGGCCCGGGGGCGCTGCCCCCGCCGCCTTTCAGGCGGCTCCCCCGAGGTATTTGTCAACAGAAGAAGCAATGGACCCTTGGCTTCTTCTGTTTGGAAATACCTCCGCCGGAGGCATCCCGAGGAAAAACCCCGCAGGGGTTCTGACGAGACAAAAAAGCGCGCCGAAGGCGCACAATTGCGTAGCCCGTCACCGGTACCAGTGTTTCAGCAGGCGCGTCATCAGCGCCACGAGGAAGGCCGTGCTCAGACCGAAGGCCAACAGCCCGGTCACCGAAGAAAATGCCCCGAAGATCCGTGCGCCGGGGCCAAGGACCACGTCGCCATAGCCCAGCGAGGTATAGCTGACGAGCGAGAAATACACCGCCGAATTCCAGTCCTGCAGCACCTCGACGCCCACCAGCGCCCAGGCCCAGAGCCAGACATGCGTCGTGTGCGACAGCACGATCGTAAGAAAGCTCGTGAACAGCAGCGCGATCACCCGCACCATCCCCGGCCGCTCCAGCCCCTGGTCGATCCTCTGCAGCAAGGTTACCGTCAGCGCCAGCACCCCGACATGCAGCAGGCAGCAAATCGTCAGATAAAACGATCCCCAGAAGATCTGTAGATGCATCGCCATTGCCGAACCCTGCGTCGGTTTGCTGGATTGCCGGTCGCAGCGCAATAGATCACATCTCGGGGATGCGCCGGCGGTGTTCTGCCATCTTGTCCCGAAAAGGCGCAGGGAATGCAATGGGCCCGACATGCTGCTGGACGTCAGTTCCGTTTCGAAATCCTACGGCAAGCGCCCGGTGTTTCAGGATGTGTCGCTGTCACTGGACCCCGGCGAAACCGTTGCCCTGACAGGTGAAAGCGGCAGCGGCAAAAGCACGCTTTTGCACCTGATCGGCGCGCTCGACGCCCCCGACACCGGAGACATCACCCTGGCCGGCACACGCTATTCGACGCTGGGCGACCGCGGCCGCGCCGGGCTGCGACGCAACCGGATCGGGCTGATCTTTCAGCAGTTCAACCTGATTGCCGCGCTGAATGTCGGCGCCAACCTGTCCTTTCAGGCCCGGCTGGCCGGGCGCGAAGACCCCGGCTGGACCGCCGAGATCGCCCGCCGGCTGGATCTGCAGGACCGGCTGGAACAGATGCCCGAAACCCTGTCCGGCGGCCAGCAGCAGCGCGTTGCCATCGGTCGCGCGCTGGCTGTGCGACCGGACCTGTTGCTGGCGGATGAGCCCACCGGCAATCTCGACGAGGCCAACAGCGACGCGGTTCTGTCGCTGATGCTCGATCTGGTCGCGCAAAGCGGCACCGCGCTGTTTCTGGTCACCCATTCGGCGCAGGTGGCAGCCCGGCTGTCGCGCCACCTGCATCTGAGCCAGGGTCAGGTGACATGATCCGCACCGCCGTCAGCGCGCTGCTGGCGCATTGGCGCCGCCGGCCCGGCCAGTTGCTGACGCTGGTGCTGGGGCTGGCGCTGGCCACCGCGCTGTGGTCCGCGGTACAGGCCATCAATGCCGAGGCCCGCACGCGCTATGCCGAGGCAGCGGCCACACTCAGCGGTGCCGGCCAGACCGTGATCCGCCGGCCCGCCGCGCCGATCGGGCTGGCGGAATACGCCGCGATGCGCCGCGCCGGCTGGCCGGTGACGCCGCAGCTCGAAGGCCGGCTGCGCGCCGGTGACCGTGCCTATCCGCTGCTGGGCGTCGATCTGCTGGCACGGCCCGTGGCCCCCGGCCCCGGAGATCCGGACCTGACGCCGGCCGACCTGCTCACCGCGCCGGGCCGGCTGATCGCAACGCCGGATCTGGCTGCGCGGCTGGAGGCGGTGCCGGGCCTGCCGCCGGTCCTGCACGACAACAGCGCGCCGGCCGGGGTCATCCTGACCGATATCGGCACCGCCGAACGCCTGCTGGACCGCCCCGGCCAGATCGACCGTCTGCTGCTGACCGGCCCGGTGCCGGACGGGGCAGAACCGCTGGCCAAGCTGCTGCCCGACGCGCGTTCCGATACTGTCGCGCCGCCCGACACCGCCAGCCTGACCGACAGCTTTCATCTCAACCTCACCGCGTTCGGCTTGCTCGCCTTTGCCGTCGGGCTGTTCGTGGTTCACGGCGTGGCCGGGCTGGCCTTCGAGGACCGCCGCGCCACGTTCCGCACCCTGCGCGCGCTGGGCCTGCCCGGCCCGGTGCTGACCCGGCTGGTGCTGGCCGAGCTGACCGCGCTGGCGCTGATCGCCGGGCTGCTGGGCGTCGGGTTGGGTTATGGCATTGCTGCCGCCCTGCTGCCGGATGTGTCGGCCACCCTGCGCGGGCTTTACGGCGCGCAGATCGGCGAGGGCCTGCAGCTGCGGCCCGGCTGGATCGCCGGCGGGCTGGCGATGGCGCTGGCCGGGGCGCTGACCGCCGGGGCGCAGGGGCTGATCCGGCTGCACCGGATGCCGATCCTCGACGCCACCGGCCCCGACCGCTGGGCCCGGTCCACTCTGCGCCAAAGCCGGGCAATGGCACTGGCCGGGCTGGTGCTGATCACTGCCGGGTTCGCCAGTCTTGGCGCCGGCGGGCTGATTGCCGGGTTCATGGCCATGGCCGGCCTGATGCTGGGCGCGGCGCTGTTGCTGCCCTTTGTGCTGGGCGCGGTGCTGGGCCGGGCCGCGCGGCTGGCCCGCGGGCCGGTGGCGCAATGGGTTTGGGCGGACATGGCCGCGCAGCTGCCCGGCCTGTCGCTGGCGCTGATGGCACTGCTTCTGGCGCTGGCCACGAATATCGGCGTCGGCACGATGGTGTCGAGCTTCCGGCTGACCTTTACCGGCTGGCTCGATCAGAGGCTGGCGGCCGAAATCTATCTGACGGCCCGCGACGAGGCACAGGCGCAGGAGATCAACCGCTGGCTGACCGGGCGGGCCGATGCGGTGCTGCCGATCCGGCGCCACGACACCCGGCTGTCCGACCGCCCGGGACGGATCTATGGTGTCATCGACCACGCCACCTATCGCGACAACTGGCCACTGGTGACCGCCGCAGCCGACCCGTGGGACCGGCTGGCCGGGGGCGCGGTGCTGATCAACGAGCAACTGGCCTATGGCGCCGGGCTGCGCATCGGCGACACCCTGACCCTCGGACCCGGGTGGAGCGCCGAGATCGCCGGCATCTATTCCGACTACGGCAACCCGCGGGTACAGGCGATCGTTGCGCTGCCGGTGTTGCTGCATCACCACCCGGATATCGCCAACCGGCAGATGGGCATCCGCAGCGACCCCGCCGGGGCCGACGCGCTGATCGCGGATCTGCACGCCCGCTTTGACCTGCCTGCGGACGCCATTGTCGACCAGCAGGCGATCAAGGCGATGTCGCTGAGCGTGTTCGACCGGACGTTTCTGGTCACCTCGGCGCTGAACATCCTCACACTGGGAGTGGCCGCCTTTGCCATCCTCAGCAGCCTGCTGGCGCTGTGGAATGCGCGGCTGCCGCAACTGGCGCCGGCCTGGGCGCTGGGGCTCAGCCGGCGGCGGCTGGCGGCGCTGGAGGTGCTGCGCAGCACCGGGCTGGCCGCGCTCACGGCGCTGGGGCTGGCGCTGGCGTGGCTGTTGCTGGCGGTTGTGAATGTCGAGGCGTTTGGCTGGCGTCTGCCGATGCATCTCTTTCCGCTGGACTGGCTGCGGCTGCTGGCGCTGGCGCTGCTGGCCGGGGCGATTGCCGCGCTGTTGCCGGCCCGGCGGCTGATGCGCCTGCCGCCGGCGCGGCTGTTGCAGGTGTTTGCCCATGAACGTTGACCGCCGCACCCTGCTGGCCGCGCTGCTGGCCGGAACCGCCGGCCCGGTTTGGGCGCAGGGTTTTGCCGGGCTGGGCAGCGATGCGGACGGGTTTTCCCGGCCCGACCCCGGTTACCGCTTCTCGTTTCCCGCCGATCACGGCCCGCATCCCGGGTTCCGCATCGAATGGTGGTATCTGACCGCCAACCTGCGCGACGCGGCCGGCACGGATTACGGGATCCAGTGGACGCTGTTCCGCTCGGGCCTGAAACCCGGTGAAACGGCGGGCTGGCAGAGCCCGCAGCTGTGGATGGGGCACGCGGCGCTGACCACACCGGACCGGCACTTTCATGCCGAGAAGATTGCCCGGGGCGGCATCGGTCAGGCCGGTGTGACGCCTGTGCCGTTTGAGGCATGGATCGATGACTGGCAGATGGCCGGTCCCGATCCCGACCGGCTGACCCTGCGCGCCCATGGCGACGGGTTTGCCTATGATCTGCGCCTGCAGGCCGAAGGTCCGCTGATCTTTCACGGGCAGAACGGGTATTCGGTCAAATCCGCCGACGGGCAGGCCAGCCACTATTACTCGCAGCCGCATTACGTGCTGAACGGCGTGCTGACGCTGCCCGAAGGCCCGGTGGAGGTCACCGGCCATGGCTGGCTCGATCGTGAATGGTCGTCCCGGCCGCTGGCGTCGGACCAGTCGGGGTGGGACTGGTTTTCACTGACGCTCGATACCGGTGACAAGCTGATGGCCTTTCGCCTGCGCGGCGCGCGCGGTGATTTCACTGCGGCAACCTGGATCGATCCGCAGGGTCGCGCCGTTGCATTAGGAAATGGCGAGATCACTCTGATACCAAATCATTTTCACCCTGTTGCCGGACGGGAGGTTCCGACGGAATGGTCGCTGTCTCTGCCCGAACGGCAGCTCGACGTGACAATCCGCGCGGTGAACCCCGGCGCGTGGATGGACATGTCCGTGTCCTACTGGGAAGGTCCCGTGCGCATCACCGGCAGCCATTCCGGCCGGGGATATCTGGAAATGACCGGCTACTGACGGCGGAGGCGATTTGTCGACAAATCGCACAAAACGAGTGAACTCGTTTTGCTGCGAAGCGTCCACGCTTCGCCTGCAATTCGTTCACGAATTGCCCTACTCCGCGTCCGGATCGTCCTGTCCCACGCCGCGGAACACCATCTTGAACGGCAGGGCCCAGACGATACCCAGCGCCACGTAGATCACCAGCTCCAGCCACAGCGGCGGGCGGTCCAGCCAGTTCATGATCGTCACCGCGGCCACGATGTAAACCGGCAGGCCGACCAGCAGGATCACCAGCGACCAGCGGCGGCGGGCTTTGTAGGTGAGCGCCATCAGTCGGCGAACGGGTCGGTCACGAGGATCGTGTCCTCGCGCTCGGGCGATGTGGACAGGAGCGCCACGGGACACTGGATCAGTTCCTCGATCCGGCGCACATACTTGATGGCGTTGGCCGGCAGGTCGGCCCAGCTGCGCGCGCCTTCGGTCGATTCGCTCCAGCCCGGCATTTCCTCGTAAACCGGCGTACAGCGGGCCTGCTGGTCGGCCGCGGTGGGCAGGTAATCCAGCCGTTGCCCGTCCAGGTCATAGCCGGTGCAGATCCGCAATGTTTCGAACCCGTCCAGCACGTCCAGTTTGGTCAGCGAAATACCGTTCACACCCGAGGTTGCGCAGGTCTGGCGCACCAGAACCGCGTCGAACCAGCCGCAGCGCCGCTTGCGCCCGGTGGTGGTGCCAAATTCGTGCCCGCGCTCGCCCAGCCGCTGGCCGTCCGCGTCATCGAGTTCGGTCGGGAACGGGCCTTCGCCGACGCGGGTGGTGTAGGCCTTGACGATGCCCAGCACGAAATCGATGGATCCGGGCCCGATGCCCACGCCGGTCGCGGCCTGACCGGCGATCACGTTCGACGATGTCACAAAGGGATACGTGCCAAAGTCGATATCCAGCAGCGCGCCCTGCGCCCCTTCGAACAGGATCCGCTTGCCGGCCTTGCGTTTCTCGTTCATCACCTTCCACACCGGCCCGGCATATTTCAGGATTTCCGGCGCGACCTGCCTGAGCTGCGCGATCAGCCCGTCGCGGTCGATCTCGCCCAGCCCCAGCCCCTTGCGCAAGGCGTTGTGATGCACCAGCGCCCGGTCCACCCGCAGCTCCAGTGTTGCGTCGTCGGCCAGATCGGCGACCCGGATCACCCGGCGGCCCACCTTGTCCTCGTAACACGGGCCGATGCCGCGACCGGTTGTGCCGATCTTGGCCACCGAATTCTGGCTCTCCCGCGCGCGGTCCAGCTCGCCATGGAAGGGCAGGATCAGCGGTGTGTTCTCGGCGATCATCAGCGTCTCGGGGGTGATCTCCACGCCCTGTGCCATGATCGTTTCGATTTCTTTCAGCAGGTTCCAGGGGTCCAGCACCACGCCGTTGCCGATGACGCTGAGCTTGCCGCCACGCACCACGCCCGACGGCAGCGCGTGCAGCTTGTACACCTCGCCATCGATCACCAGTGTATGGCCGGCATTGTGCCCGCCCTGAAACCGCGCGATCACATCCGCGCGCTCGCTCAGCCAGTCGACGATCTTGCCTTTGCCCTCGTCGCCCCACTGGGCGCCGACCACGACAACATTTGCCACTGCATCTTCCTCCGGCCTGAAAACCCGCGCCGGTATAACGGGACCGGTGCAACAGGGAAACGGGAAAATCCGGCTGCAATGCCGCAGGGCTGGACAGGGCCGCCGGATTCCGCGATTCTGCGCGAAAAATCGGGGCTGTGGAATATGGGTGTGTTCCTGCGCTGGGTGTTTGCCTTTGTGCTGTTGGCGGTGACGTATAATCCGACGGACTGGAACTATGTCCGCTGGACGCTGACGAACTATGAACAGCATCTGTCGGTCGCGGTGTTGCTGGGGCTGATCCTGCTGATCGGCTATATCATCTACACCCGCGCCACGATCCGCTCGATTGGCGGCTTCGGCATGGTGCTGGTGCTGGCGGTGGTGGGGGCGCTGTTATGGGTGCTTTACGATTTCGGCTTCCTGTCGCTTGAAAACGAGGATGTGAACGTGTGGCTGGGCATTCTCGCGCTCAGCATCGTGCTGGGCGTCGGGCTGAGCTGGAGCCATGTGCGCCGCGCGCTCAGCGGACAGGCGGATATGGACGATATCGATGAATGATCGCGACGACACCGATTTCACGCGCTTCTATTTTGACAAGGTCGCCACCGGAGAAGGCTGCGGCTGTGCCGAGCGGGTGATCGACATCCACGAATTCAACCGCCTCGCCGGGCGCCGGGTGACACGGCCCCGGCTGCACTGGCCGTCGCGCGCGGGGCTGCGCCGGTTCCTGCAGAAGGCCGGCCTGATGTCCCGCCCTGTCCGTTCGCTGAAATGACCAAGCGTCACGGATGCGCCGGTCGCCGGCCGCGGTAGATTGCACGCGACATCACGGGGATCGGACATGACACAGGACAGTCTCGCCACGCTTTTGGCGGCCATGACGCCGCAGGAGGACGGGTTTGCCGCGCCGCTGACGACAAACTGGAAACAGGGCCGCACCGCTTTTGGCGGGCTGACCGCGGCGCTGTTGCTGGAGGCTGCGCGGCGCTCCGTGCCGGACCTGCCGCCGCTGCGCTCGGCGCTGATTGATTTCACCGGGCCGGTGACCGAACCGGGGGTGTTTACCGCCGGGCTTTTGCGCCGGGGCCGCAATATCACCACCGTCGAGGCACACGCCCGGATCGGCGCGCAGGTGGTCGGAACCGGCAATTTCAGCTTTAGCAGCGCCCGCGACAGCGCTATCCGCGTCGACCGGCCGGCACCGGCTGCACCGGCGCCGGAGGACACGCCGCAGATGATCCCGGATTTTGCCAAGCCGATGGCACCGGGGTTCCACCAGAATTTCGACATTCGCCTGATCGAGGGCGCGATGCCCGGCATGGGGGCAACGCGGGGATACCTGCGTGGCTGGGCCCGGCACCGGGATCCGGCATCGCGTGACGGCGTGGTGTCGCAGCTCTGCATCGGGGACATCCTGCCACCGGCGGTGTTCCCGCTGTTTCCGCAGATGGGGCCGAACAGTTCGGTCAAATGGATCTTCAACCGGACCGACACCGACCTGACCACCGAAGACGGGTGGTGGCAGGTCGAATCGGAGGTCACCGCCGCCGGAGATGGCTATTCCAGCCAGACCATGCGCATGTGGTCGAGCGATGGACGGCTGGTGGCAGACGGGATGCAATCGGTGATTGTCTTCGTCTGAGGCACGAAAATTCTACGAATTTTCATTGGATTTTTCGGAGAAAAATCGTGTTACCCGGTGGAGTTCAGTTTAACCGGCTGCCCGTGCGGGGTGCTGAGATAGGCCTGCTCCCACGCTGCGGCCATGGTTTCTGTCTCGTGTCGCGGGGCGGCGCCGGCTTCGGCCAGAACCGCCTCCAGCGTCTCCAGCCAGGCGGCGAAATAGTCGCTGCCGCCGTTGAGTTCCTTCGACAGCCCGTGCCGCTTCAACGTGGCGCCGAACCGGGCTGCCCAGTCGCTCCAATTCAACTGCCCGCTTTCATTCAGATGCACCGTCAGCGCAAAAACCTGCGCGTGCCAGGGTTCTTCGAAGACCGGGTCGGGGCGCGTATTCATGCCGGCTCCAGATAGCTTTGCCACAGGTCCAGCACCACCTCGTCGCGCGGATGTTCGGGGTCGGTCCAGAGCTCGGACGCGGCAAAGACCACGGAATAGAGCGGCTCTGGCGCCTCGCCCAGCCCATGCGCCGAACTGTCGGGCAGCACGTGACAGCCATGCAGCCGCACGATCCGGCCCTTTGCCCCCGCCGCATAGGCCGGCAGCCTTGTATGCCCGCCATCCACCAGCCGGTTGCCGGCCGGGCGCGCCGTGCGCACCGCGTCTCCGGGCTCAAAAAGCGGCGCGATGTTGCTGTCCCGGTCCGCCGGCCCGCCATTGACCAGCGTGCGCGCCACCGCCTCGGGCGTCATCACCCGGTCGGCCAGCGGATGCCGCGCGTCCGACCCGCCCCCCGACAAATCCTCGGCCGTCAGCACACCCTTTTCGACCAGCAGATCGGCCAGCCCGGCCATCCATTTCTCGTAGTAGGAAAACCGCGTGTAATCCTGCGGGCTCAGCCTTTCCCGCGCATGGCGCGAGATGTCGATATTCCACTGTCCCAGCGACCCGCAGGCCAAAGTCACCGCCAGCGCGCGCCCATGCCAGTCCTGCGGGAACACCGGACCATCCTCGTCCTCGGGCACCACCGCACCGTCGCCATAACGACCGCCCATGTCATGCACGCGGGTCACGGGGCCACCGCCAGTCCGGTGCCGATCATGCTGTCGCGGCTCACCAATGCGGCCAGCGCGTCGCGGTCCAGCCCGGCTGTCCCCTCGGGCCGCATCGGGATCACCAGATACCGCACCTCGGCGGTCGAATCCCACACCCGCACTGCCGTCTCGTCCGGCAGGGTCACGCCAAACTCGGCCAGCACCTTGCGCGGCTCGCGCACCGCCCGCGCCCGGTAGGCATCGGATTTGTACCAGCCCGGCGGAATGCCCAAGAGCGGCCACGGATAGCACGAACACAGCGTGCACACGACCATGTTGTGCACCTCCGGCGTGTTCTCGACCGCCACCATGTGTTCACCCTGGCGGCCATAAAACCCCATGTCCTTCACCGCTGCCGTGGCATCCGCCCGCAACGCCTCCAGAAACCCCGGATCGCTCCAAGCCCGCGCCACCACCTGTGCGCCGTTCTTCGGCCCGATCTTGTTTTCATAGGTATCGATAATCTCATCCAGCGCCGCAGGGTCGATCAGACCCTTGCGCGTCAGGATGGTTTCCAGCGCCTTCACCCGCAGCGCGGGATCGGGCGGCAACAGGGCATGCGGGTGATCGTGATCGTCATGTGGCATGGACCGACAGTGCCAAGCACCGGGCGATTCTGTCCAGCCCGTTCCGGTTTGCATCGTACAGGTGCCCTGCTAGGCTCGGCCCGACCTGCAGGAAGGACGCCACATGACCGGGCTCAACTGGCGACAGAACGCGCTGACCGAGCGGCTGGGCCTTGCCCTGCCGATCCTTCAGGCACCGATGGGCGATCTCGGCACGCCGGCGCTGGCCTCGGCGGTGGCGAATGCCGGCGGCGTGGGCGGCATGGGCATGATGGGCGCCGACCCGGCCAGACTGCGCGACCGCATCCTGTCTTTCCGGCAGATGTCTGCCGGCCCGCTCAACATGAACTTCGTCCTGTTTCAGCCCGACCCCGTGGCCGGGGCAAAAAGCGCACCGATGCGGGCCGCACTGGCCCCCGTCTTTGCCGCGCTGGGCCAGAACCTGCCCGAGCCCGGTCCCGGCTTTGCCGGCGAGGTCGGCCCGCACCATCTTCAAACCCTGGCCGAGACCCGGCCCGAGGTGATCAGTTTCCACTTTGGCCTGCCGCCGGAGCCGGTTGTCGACGCGCTGAAAGCCACCGGTGCGCTCCTTCTCAGCACGGCCACAACGGCAGAAGAGGCCCGTACGCTGGAAGCAGGCGGATGCGACGCAATTATCGCCCAGGGGCTGGAGGCCGGTGGCCACCGCGGCACCTTCACCGGTGCCGGAGCCGACCGGCAGTCGGGGCTGATGTCGCTGCTGCCGCAGATCCTTGATGCGGTATCGGTGCCGGTGATCGCCGCCGGCGGTATCGCGGACGGGCGCGGGATTGCCGCGGCGCTGACGCTGGGGGCCAGCGCCGTGCAGATCGGCACCGCGTTTCTGCCCTGCCCCGAATCCGGTGTGCCCGACCCGTGGCGCGTGGCGCTGGACACCGCCGCCGAGGGCGGCACGCTGATCACCGACCGCGCCTCCGGCAAACCCGCCCGCATCCTGGCCAATGGCGGCGCCCGCCTGCTGTCGGGTATCGATGCCCCCACCGCCCCGTTCCCGGAGCAATTTGGCCTGATTCAGGCGCTGGGCGCAGCTGACAGCGCGCTGATGACCGTCTATGCCGGGCAATCCGCCGCGATGGTGCGCGCCCTGCCCGCGGGTGAATTGATGGAAATCCTCGCCGACGAGACCGACGCAGCCTTCTCCCGCTTCGGGTGACGCGCCGAAAAGTTGCATCATGCAGCCCTTGCCACGCCTGCGGCTTTTGCCTACATAGCGCCCGTCTGACCCTAGCCGTAACAGAGCCCGTATGGAAAATGTCGTCCTCATCATTCACCTGTTCCTGGCGCTTGGCCTGATCGCCATCGTGCTGATGCAGCGCTCCGAAGGCGGGGGTCTGGGCATGGGTTCGGGCGGCGGCGGTGCCGTGTCAGGCCGCGCGGCGGCAACCGCGCTGGGCAAACTGACCTGGGTGCTGGCCGCGGCCTTCATCTGCACCTCGATGGCGCTGACCGTCATCGCGGCGCAGAAATCGGCCGGAAGCTCGGTCATCGACCGGCTCGGGCCGTCGACACCGGCACAAACTGAGGCCGATCCCGCACCGTTGCCGGGCTTGCAGGGCGAAGATTTGCTGCCGCCGACGGCGGATGGCGATGCGCCGCTGCCGAGGGCGGACTGACACCACAACACCTTGGCCCGCAGCCGAATGACGCAACATCATGTTGCGGCTCTCTTGCCGCGGGTCCGGGAATAGGTTACTGATGGAGTCCCGTGGTGCAGGTGAATCTGACACTGATTCTTGCACGTCTGGACTGACTTTCACGGGGGACCGCCAGCCATATGGCACGTTTCATCTTCATTACCGGCGGGGTTGTTTCTTCCCTTGGCAAAGGGCTGGCGTCGGCCGCGCTGGGTGCGCTGCTGCAATCGCGCGGCTTCTCGGTCCGGCTGCGAAAACTGGACCCGTATCTGAATGTCGATCCGGGCACGATGTCGCCCTTCGAACATGGCGAGGTCTTTGTCACCGATGACGGGGCCGAAACCGATCTCGATCTCGGCCATTACGAACGCTTCACCGGCGTGGCCGCGCGCAAGACCGACAGCGTCAGCTCGGGCCGCATCTATTCCTCCGTGCTGGAAAAGGAACGCCGCGGCGACTACCTCGGCAAAACGATCCAGGTGATCCCCCACGTCACCAATGAAATCAAAGACTTCATCTCGATCGGTGAAGACGAGGTCGATTTCATGCTCTGCGAAATTGGCGGCACCGTGGGCGATATCGAGGGCCTGCCGTTCTTCGAGGCCATCCGCCAGTATTCACAGGACAAACCCCGCGGTCAGTGCATTTTCATGCACCTGACGCTGTTGCCCTATATTGCCGCCTCGGGCGAGCTGAAGACCAAGCCGACCCAGCACTCAGTCAAGGAACTGCGCTCCATCGGGATCGCGCCGGATATCCTTGTCTGCCGGTCCGAAGGGCCGATCCCGCAGAAAGAACGCGACAAGCTGGCTTTGTTCTGCAACGTCCGGCCGGAGGCCGTGATCGCCGCACAGGATCTCAAATCCATCTACGAAGCGCCACTGGCCTATCACCGCGAGGGGCTGGACCAGGCCGTGCTGGATGCGTTCCAGATCTCGCCGGCCCCGCGACCCGACCTGACCAAGTGGGAAGACGTGGCCGACCGCATCTACAACCCCGAAGGCCAGGTCAAGGTTGCGATTGTCGGCAAGTACACCCAGCTCGAAGACGCCTATAAATCCATTGCCGAGGCCCTGACCCATGGCGGCATGTCAAACCGGGTGAAGGTCCGTGCCGAATGGATCGATGCCGAGATATTCGAACGCGAGGACCCGGCACCGCATCTCGAAGGCTTCCACGCAATTCTGATCCCCGGCGGCTTCGGCGAACGCGGCACCGAGGGCAAGATCAAGGCCGCCCAGTTTGCCCGTGAGCGCAAGGTGCCCTATCTGGGCATCTGCCTGGGCATGCAGATGGCGGTCATCGAAGCGGCCCGCAACGTTGCCGGGCTGGCCAAGGCCGGGTCCGAGGAGTTTGACCACGAAGCCGGTGAAAAACGGTTCGAACCGGTGGTCTACCACCTCAAGGAGTGGGTGCAGGGCAATTACACCGTTCAGCGTTCGGCCGGCGACGACAAGGGCGGCACGATGCGGCTCGGCGCCTATGACGCGGTGCTGACCGACGGCTCGCGGGTGGCACAGGTCTATGGCTCCACCGCGATCGAGGAACGCCACCGCCACCGCTACGAGGTCGACATCAAGTACCGCGAAAAGCTGGAAGAGGTCGGGCTGAAATTCACCGGCATGTCGCCGGATGGCCGCCTGCCCGAAATCGTGGAATGGGCGGATCACCCGTGGTTCATCGGGGTCCAGTTTCATCCCGAGCTGAAATCGAAACCGTTCGATCCGCACCCGATTTTCGCCGATTTCGTGCGCGCTGCCAAGGAAACTTCGCGGCTGGTCTGAGCTTTGGAATTGGGGGGTTCACCCCCCAAACCCCCGAAGGTATTTACAAACAGAAGAAGAGCCGGACCGCAGACCGCTTCTTCTGTTTGAAAATACCTCCGCCGGAGGCCCCCGAGGCGGAGGCCGGAGGCCGACAACGAGACTAAAAAGCGCGCCGCAGGCGCACAATCAGGAGAGCGCTATGCCAAAAGGATACTGGGTGGTTCACGTCGATGTCGACGATCCGCAGGTCTACGAGGACTACAAGGCGGCCAACGCGCCGGCGCTGGCCGAATTCGGCGGCCGCTTCGTGGTCCGCGGCGGCGCGCAGCAGGTCCGCGAAGGACAGGCCCGCGGGCGCACGGTGGTGATCGAGTTCGACAGCTATGAACAGGCGGTGGCCTGTTATGAATGTGACGCCTACCAGCACGCGATCTCTCTCCGGCAGCCGGTTGCCTCCGGCGATTTCGTCATTGTCGAAGGCTATGACGCCTAAGGCTTGGCGGATGCCCCACCCTGAAGTACGGTGCCCAGATGCTGAGTAAACTCTTTCAGGCCTTCCGGGCGCAAAACCCCCAACCCGACCTGCCCGACCCGGACGCCGAGCTGGCGCTGGGCGCGCTGCTGGTGCGCGTGGCGCAATCAGACCGTGATTATCAGTACGAGGAAATCAGCCTGATCGACCGGATCCTCGCCCGGCAATTTCAGCACAGCCCGATCGAGGCCGCCAAGATCCGCGCCACCTGTGAAAAACTGCAGGCCGCCGCACCCGAGACCGACACGTTCGCCAGCCTGATCCGCACCACAACCGGCATCGAGATGCGGCTGGCCGCGCTGGATGCGCTGTGGGAAGTGGTGCTGGCCGACGGGCGCCAGCAGGAAAACGAGCTGCGCATCGTCGAGGAGGCGCGGCTGGCGCTGGGCATGACCCGCGCCCAGAACGAGGCGGCGCGCGACCGGGCGCAGGCGCGCCTGGATCAGGGTTAGGCCCGATGTTCGGCGATCTGCTGCGTCGCCTGACGGCGACCGACCCCGCCCCGCTGCCCGACCCGGATGCCCGGCTGGCGCTGACCGCGCTTTTGGTGCGCATCGCCCGGGCCGATGGCGATTACGCCGCGGCCGAGATCGGCCAGATCGACCGCATCGCCGCCGGACGCTATGGCCTGTCGCCGTTCGAGGCCACCGCCCTGCGAAAGCAGGCCGAAACGCTGGAGGCCGAGGCCCCCGATACCGTCCGGTTCACGCGCGCCATCAAGGACGTGGTGGCCTATGAGGACCGGCTTGCAGTGGTCGAGGCGGCCTGGTCGGTGGTGCTGGCCGACGGGGCGCGGGCTCAGGAGGAAAACGCGCTGATGCGCCTGATCGCCGGCCTTCTGGGCGTGACCGATGTCGACAGCGCCCGCGCGCGCCATCAGGTCGGCCCGGGGTGATTGCCTTTCTTGGCATGTACGACCCGCCGCCGCTTCGGGCGGCAAATGACAGGTTCTGGCAGGCCATCCGGGCGCAACTGGACAACGGCCCGGCACGGCTCACCCGGGACGGCGATGTCTGGGACATCTGGACCGCACCCGATCTGTTGCTGGCGCAGACCTGCGGCTATCCCTACAGGGCGCGGCTGCACGGGCAGGTCCAGCTGGTCGGCACGCCGGATTATGGCCTCGAAGGGTGCCCGCCGGGCCACTACCACTCGGTCCTGATCGTGAACGCCGACAGCCCCGCAGAACGGCCCGAAGACCTGTCGGGCCGGGTTTTTGCCTATAACGAACCGCTGTCGCAATCGGGCTGGGCCGCGCCCATGACACATCTGACGGGCCGGGTGCGGTTCGGCCGGCTGCTGCAGACCGGGGCGCATGCCGCCTCGGCCCGGGCGGTGGCCGAGGGCCGGGCCGAGGCGGCGGCGCTGGACGCATTGACATGGGACCTGTTGCGCGAACATGACCCCGTGGCCGGCCGGCTGCGCGTTCTGGAGCGTACGGCGCCGACCCCGGGCCTGCCCTATATCACCGCCAAGGGCCGTGATGCCGCGGCCGTCGCCGCCGCCATCCGGGCCGCGATCAGCGGTCTGGACGCAGCCGACCGGACCGCGTTGCACCTGAAGGGGCTGGCAGACATCCCGTCCGCCGCCTACCTTGCCATCCCGTCACCGGCGGGACCGCATGAATACCCGGCATGACAGCTTCCCACGGGTCAATTTTACCAACCGGTCCAAATTCAACATTGCCAAACCGGCATTTCTGCGCCCTAGTAACGGCCTAATGACCACAACTTATGTAGCGCGGACTTGACCGACGACAGCACAGTAATCCGGATCGACAACCTGCACAAAAGCTTTGGCCAGCTCGAAGTGCTTCGGGGTGTCTCAATTTCCGCCCGCCGCGGCGACGTTGTTTCGCTGATCGGGTCCTCGGGATCGGGCAAATCCACGCTGCTGCGCTGTGCGAACCTGCTCGAAGACAGCCAGCAGGGCGAGATCCTGTTCAAGGGCGAACCGGTGAAATGGGCCGGCGCGGGCCCGGCCCGGCACCCGGCTGACGCGGCACAGGTGCTGCGGATCCGCACGAACCTGTCGATGGTGTTTCAGCAATTCAATCTGTGGTCCCACCTGACCGTTCTGCAAAACGTGATGGAGGCCCCGGTGACGGTGCTGAAACGCGATCGGGCAGAGGTTGAGCAGACCGCGCGCGCCTATCTGGACAAGGTCGGCATCGGGGACAAATGCGATGTCTGGCCAGCGCAGCTGTCGGGCGGTCAGCAGCAGCGCGCGGCCATTGCCCGCGCTCTGGCGATGGAGCCCGAGGCGCTGTTGTTCGACGAACCCACCTCGGCGCTGGACCCGGAACTGGAGCAGGAAGTGGTCAGGGTGATCAAGGACCTCGCCGCCGAAGGCCGAACCATGCTGATCGTCACCCATGACATGAAGTTAGCCGCGGATGTTTCTGATCACGTTGTGTTTTTGCATCAGGGTCTGATCGAGGAAGAAGGCGCACCGGACACGTTTTTCGGCGCGCCGAAATCAGAGAGACTGCAGGGGTTTTTAAGCTCGACCCGTGCGGCATGAATAACCAAGAAGGGAGTGACAACATGAAAAAACTGATCCTCACCACCGCCGCGCTGGCGCTGGCCGCCGGTATGGCGACTGCCGCCGATACCGTGCGCATGGGCACCGAGGGTGCCTACCCTCCGTGGAACTTCATCAACGATGACGGCAAGGTCGACGGGTTTGAGCGCGAGCTGGGCGATGAGCTGTGCAAGCGCGCCGAGCTGACCTGCGAGTGGGTCACCAATGACTGGGATTCGATCATACCCAACCTCGTGTCCGGCAACTACGACACCATCATTGCCGGCATGTCGATCACCGACGAACGTGACGAGGTCATTGACTTCACCCAGGCCTATACCCCGCCCGATCCGTCTTCCTACCTGGCCAACGCGGCCGATGTGGACGTGACCGGCGGCGTGATCGCCGCGCAGTCGGCGACGATTCAGGCAGCATTCATCGCCGAACAGGGCTGGACGCTGGTGGAATTCCCGACGCCCGAGGAAACCGTCGCTGCCGTGCGCAACGGCGAGGCGGATGCGGTTCTGGCCGATCAGGCCTATCTGGCGCCCTTTGCCGAGGAAGACGGGCTCTTCATCCTCGAGCGCGAGGAAATGATCGGCGGCGGCGTCGGTCTGGGCGTGCGCGAGTCCGATGGCGAGCTGAAAGCCAAGTTCGACGCGGCGATCCAGTCGATGAAGGATGATGGCAGCCTGAACGCGCTGATCACCAAATGGGAAGTGGCCAGCACGTGGTAATTCCCGCCGGCCCCCGCCCGCGCGGGGGCCGCACCCCGAGGCCATATGTTCAGCTTCTGCTCTGACCCCGAAACGCTCGGCACTGTCCGCTGGTTTGCCTGCTACCTGACCACGGGCAAGCATATGAGCCTCTATTGGTCGGTTCTGACCGTGCTGAGCCTGCTGGCGATCACCGCGCCGGCGGCGCTGGCCTTCGGCTTTTTCGGCGCGATGTCGGCGCGCAGCCACGTGCTGCCGCTGCGCTGGCTGGGCAAGGCCTATATCGCCGTGGTGCGCGGCGTGCCGGACATCGCGTTTTTCCTGTTCTTCGTCATCGCGCTGGATCAGGCGTTTGAATGGACCCGGCATCAGATCCTCTGCCCCGACTGGACCGACCCGATCCGTCAGGGCAATGATTTCATCGTCTGTGACGCGGCCAAGCTGCCGTTGTCGAGCGCGGCGCAATGGGTGCACGAGGTTTACGGCTTTTTCCTTGCCGTTCTGACCTTTGCCATCGTTTTCGGTGCCTTTGCCGCCAATGTCCTGTTCGGGGCGATGCGGGCCGTGCCGCGGGGCCAGCTTGAAACGGCGGAAGCCTATGGCATGACCCGGCGGCAGACCTTCTGGCGCGTTCTGGTTCCGCAGATGTGGCTTTATGCCCTGCCGGGCCTGTCGAACCTGTGGATGATCCTGATCAAGGCCACGCCGCTTTTGTTCCTGCTCGGCGTCGAAGACATCGTCTACTGGGCGCGCGAAATGGGCGCCTCGGCCAACCGCCGCTTCACCGACTACCCGCATGGGGACTGGCGGATCTGGTATTTCCTCGCGCTGCTGGTGTTCTACCTCAGCTTCACGCGGGTCTCCGAGATCGTTCTGGAACGCATCAACCGCCGGCTGCTGCACGGGCAGGCCACAGTCGGGGGCGGCAGCCGATGAGTTGCTGGCAAACGGTTCAGGATTACGGGCTGCGCTCGATCGGGATCGGCGAGCGGCTGCTGCCCAAGACCGATTTCACCCTGTGCCAGCATTTCACCCTGATCGGGTCGGGGCTGATCTGGAATATCTATTTCGGGGTGCTGGCGCTGATCATCGGGTTTTTCATCGCCTCTGCCGTGGCGGTGGGCAAGAACGCGCAGAACCGGGCGATCCGCAAGGCGTCGGAATGGTTCATCTTTGTCTTCCGCGGCTCGCCCCTGTTCATTCAGTTCTTCTTTGCCTATTTCCTGTTTCTCAAGCTGAAACAACTTGGTTACGCGACGTTCCTCACCTCGGCACAGGCCGGAGCGCTGATCGTTCTGATCCTCAACACAGCCGCTTACTCGGGCGAGATTTTCTACGGCGCCCTGCGCGCCGTCCCCCGCGGGGATGTGGAGGCTGCGGACGCGTACGGCTTTTCCGGCTGGCCGCGGTTCCGGCGGATCATGTGGCCGACGATGCTGCGGCTGGGCTGGCCGGCCTATACGAACGAGGCGATTTTTCTCTTCCACGCGACGACGCTGGTCTTCTTCTCGGGCTTTCCCACGTGGAAACAGCAGGGCGACGCGCTCTATTACGCCAGTTACTTCGCGGACAAGACATTCAACCCCTTCGTCCCTTACCCGATCCTCGCCTTCTATTTCATCATTCTGACGCTTACGATTGTCTGGATCTTCGGGCGGATCAACAAGCGGCTGAACCGGCACCTGCCCGAGGAACGGCGCAAGAAGTTGCGGATCCGGCCAAACCTGATCCGGTAGAGGTCGGAGCCGCGGATACGCATACGGCCATGGTCGATCTTTCTGAAACAAGGCGATCTTTGATCCGGCTGAGCGCTTTCGTCCGGGCACAAGGCGAATTGTCAACAATTCGCAGGCAAGTCATTCATGACTTGCACCAAAACCCGTTGACGGGTTTTGCCGCCCGGGGCCGCGCCCTAACGCCCCCCTGTGGAACCATCCTGCGGATCCGGCGTGCCGGGGTTCGACCGCGCAGATCCCCGTTCGGGCGCGTTGGGGTTTTCCGGCGGCGGCGCCCGGAACGCATCGCGCAGCATCCCCGGGGCCAGCGCGCTCAGCGGATTGACCTGAACCCGCGGGTTCGCCGCAGACCCGCTCAGGGAATAATGAAACCCGATCAGCCCTTCGCCCTTGCGGGTCAGGACCGACCCGATGCCGTTGATCAGGTAGATCGGCGAGATCACCCCCTGCATCGCCAGCCGGTCGCTGCTGATGTCATAGCGCCCGTCCATAGACAGGCCCATCGACGGGCCGACCGCGCTGCTTTCATAGACTGTCATCCGGTCGGGCGACAGGCGGAACCGGGCATCGACCTGTGCAAACAGGATGCCGGCCCCGGCCAGTTCATCGATCAGGCCGACGATGCTGGCCGCGTCCAGCAGCGCGGCAATCGCCGGGGCGTTGATGACCCGCGTGTTGCGGATCCGGGCCGAGCCGTCATAGTTCCCCGGCCCGTCAACAGGCACCAGCGTCATGGTGAAATCGCCACCGCGGGCCTGCGTCAGCAGCCCGGAATCGCGCAGCACCCCGCCGGCATCTCCGGAATTCACCCGAAACGCGCTGCGCCCGTCCTGCGGAACAACATCCCCGGTCACCGGTGTGCGCCCGCCCAGCAGACCGGTGAAGGTGCCGGTCATGCCGCGTCCGCCCCGGAACTGTCCCCTGAAATCGCTGAGCGCAATCGTTTCGGTGATCCGCAGGGATTTCAGCGCGACCGAGATCGCCCCGGTTTCCCCGCCACCGGACCCGAAAGTTGCGGCGCGCATGTCCAGACTGCCGCCCCGGATTTCCAGCGCGATTGGCGCGTTCGGCCCCTGCCCGACAATGTCCACGGGCGAGTTGAACCACCTGCCGATCCGAACCGACGAAAACGACGCCCGGTTCAGCCCGCCATCGGCCCGGGTGGTAATCCGGCCCTCGGCGTTCAGCCCGGCAGCCTGCAGCGACAACCGGTCCACCACCGGCTGCGTCCCCAGCGTCGCGGTCATGTCCAGCTGCCCGGTGCCGGCTTCGCGCTTGGCCCAGCCCAAAGACGGGATCGCCAGCCGCACGCCTTCGAGGTCTGACGTCAGGCGCAGCACCGGCTGTTTGCCCGGCGCGAGGTCGATCTCGATCTCGCCCAGCCCCTGACCGGTCACGCTGCCCGGCGGCAGGCCGATATGGAAGGCCTCGATCGTGCGTTCCGACAGCTCGACCTGACCGGTCAGGCGGCTGGGTCGCGGATCCCCCGGGCCGATCGGCTGGGTCCATGTGGCCACCGCCGGCACACCGCTGATCTCGCCCGGTCCGCTCAGGATGACCCGGTGATTGGTGACGTCGACGTCCAGTGCCTCGGCGGTGATGCGGTGCCCGGGCACCAGAACTGCGCTGTCCACATCCTCGACCCTGCCGGTCAGGTGAAACCGGGTTTCCTCGAATTTCGCTTTCTTCTTCAGCGGCAGGGCCAGCGTGCCCGAGGCCCGCCCCCACCCCTTGGCCAGATCGACCGGAAATGGCGTGGTTTTCAGAACCGACAGGGGCGGCCGGTTCAGCAGCGCCATCACCGCGGCGATCGGCCCCTCCGCAGCGATCCGGACCAGCGCCGGTGTGTCCGGTTTCACGCTGACATCGGGGATAATGAACGACGTGCCGGCCGCATCCACAACACCGTACCCGTCGCTGTCGACAACACCGGCGCTGGCGCTGGCAACAAAGCGGCGGTCGATCATCGTCACGGTGCCTTCGCCGCCGGTCAGGGGCGGCAGCCATTTCGCAAACCGGATCGTGGCGTCAGAAAATCCCAGATCCAGATAGGTGTCCGGCGCTTCTCCGGGGCGGGAGCGCAGGGCGAAATTCAGCCCGTGCAATGATCCGGCCCACAGGTTTTCCCGCACCCATTTCCGCGGCTTCGGCGCAATGCCCTCCGGCCAGATCTCGAGCAGCCGCTCCGGCGTGATCCGGTCCATCCAGCTGTCGAGCGCAACGTTCCAGCCCGCGGTTTCGGCGGTCAGGCTGCCGGTCATCAGCACCGAGCTGTCCCCGTCAGCGATCTGCAACTGTCCCAGCGACAACCGGAACGGATCCAGATCCAGACGGAAATCGGCAGTGGCCGCGGCGACCTGCATCGGCGACGGGTAGAGCCCGTCGGGATTGACCTTGAAATCGGACAGCTGGAACTGGCCGACCAGATCGGTCAGCCGGCCGTCCTGAACGCCATTGAGATAGGCCGTGCCTTCGGCCACGCCCGAGGCCCAGCCGCTTTCCAGCAGGACTTCGTTGAAGGCCAGTTTCTGATCGCCGGGTGTATAGGTGAAATAGGTGCGTGCGGCGGTGAACGGGATGGGACGCGTTGTGTCGGTCGGCTGCAGCACGCCCTCGCCGATCTGCAGCGTGGCGTTGACCGCCCCAAGCTCTCCGTCGCCACCGACGCTGCCGCGGAACGCGCCCGAGATCGGCGCGCGCAGGATTTCCAGCCATGCAAGGGCGACGCTTTGGGTGGCAATGTCCTCGGCGGCGATATCGGTTACCGAAAACCCAAAGGTCGCCGCTAGATCACCGATCCGGCTGGCGTAATTGGCTTCGATGGTGCTGGCATAATCGCGTCCGCTGAGCAGCGAAAACGTGCCCGACAACCGCAGATCAGACCCGTTGCGCTCGGCCAGAACGCTGCCGCCATCCACCGTCCACGCCTGTCTTGCGCGTCCGTCTTCGTATCGCAGCGTCAGCGCCTGCACTTCGAGCCCGGTCAGTTCCCGCAGGATCGGCTGTTCCAGCGCGACGTCCCAGCTTTCGATCAGATGCGGCATGCTCTGCGCTTCTTCCAGCGGCTGCGCCGTATCGCCCAGCGTCAGCGCAACGGCACCGTCCTGCCCCTTGCGCAGGGTTGCGAACACGCCGGTCAGCAGAACGGTTTTCGGCCGGACTTCGCCGCGCATCAGCGCCGAAACCGACAGGCTGACTTCGGCATCCCTTAGGCGCAGGATTTCCTGCCCGTCGGGCTGGCTCAGCAGCAAGTCACGAAACCGCAGCCGCGGGCGCCAGCCTTCGCCGACGACAACCGAAATATCCCCGAAGGAAATCTGCATCGCGCCATCGAGCGAGTTTTCCGCCCGGATCGCCAGTTCGGACCGCATCCAGTCGGGCGCGTTCACCGTCCGGCCCAGCGTGGCGATCAGCCCGAGGGCCAGAAATACCATGACCAGCAGCCCGACCGTCATCGACCACAGCGCATGCATCCAGACCCGGCGCACGGGCCGGGCCCGGCGCGGAAGTGGTTTTTCTTCCGCCGGGGTCGGGATCTCGATCGCGTCAGTCATCTGTCTGACAATCAACGCCTTTATTCTGCTCCAAAGTGGTTTACCTTGAAATCCGACAGTGACCAATTTCGGAGACCCAGAATGGCCCAGACAGGCGACAATGCGCCCGATTTCACCCTGCCCCGGGATGGCGGCGAAACAGTTACACTATCCGACCATCGGGGCGGCAAAGTGGTGCTGTTCTTCTATCCGCGCGACGACACCCCGGGCTGTACACGCGAAAGCATCGGCTTTTCGGAGCAGTTGCAGGCCTTTGCCGACGCCGGGGCGCGGGTATGGGGCATCTCCAAGGACAGCGTCAAAAGCCATGACAAGTTCGCGGCCAAGCATGACCTGACCGTGCCGCTTCTGTCCGATGAACACGGGCAGACCTGCGAGGATTACGGCGTGTGGCAGGAAAAGAAGATGTACGGAAAAACCTTCATGGGAATTGTGCGCACGACCGTCCTGATCGGGGCGGATGGCGTGATCGCCCGGCGCTGGGACAAGGTGAAGGTGCCGGGCCATGTCGAAGAGGTTCTGGAGGCCGTGCAGGCGCTGTGACCCTGCCGGGCACACCGGCGGGCTGTCAGGTGCGTCGGGCGCTCAGGCGGACGCCACCAACCCGTCCGTCTGCCAGAAGGCCGGCGATGCAGGCGTAAAACGCCTCGAGCGAGTCATAGGTCGCTTCGCTGTGGCGGGCGATATATTCGCTCCGGCCGGCGCGGAACGCCGACAGGCGGTCGCGGGTGAAGGCGGCCCATTTCCCGGTCATGTCGTCAAAGCGGATGTCGCGGAACCCGCCCCGTTCCAGTTCGGCGATGTAACCGTCCCGCGTGGGCAGGGTGTTGGAGAACAGCTTGTCGCGCATTGTTGCGGCTTCGTCTTCGGTCAGCGCCGCGCGGCAATAGAGATCTTCGACATAAAGCGACCCGCCGGGGCGCAGTGCATCGTGCAGCCGGGGAAACAGCGGATCGCGTGCCGGGATGTGGTAGAGCGCCAGCCAGCTGACCGCGGCATCGAACCCGGCGGCCTCAAGCGGAGCGGTCAGGATATCTCCTTCGGTATGAACCACCCGGCCCGTCAGGCCGCAGCGGTCCGTCAGGTCCTGCGCCGTGGCGTTCATGTCGGCCTGCAATTCCACCGCCTCGACCTGCGCGCCGGTGCTTTGTGCCAGATAACGAGCAGGGCCACCGAAACCGGACCCGATATCCAGCACCCGTGACCCGGCCGAGATCCCGCAGGTGCTGACCGCCTCGTCCACGGCTTCAGTGCCGAAGTAATGCAGCTGATCGAACTGGCTGAGCTCGGACACGTTCAGCGGTGCGGCCCGGTCATAGCCGCGCGCCTCCAGCTCGGCATAGATCCGGTCTACCGCCGTGTAGAGCTTCATGGATTTGATATCGCCCGACATTCGCTGATCTCCTCACCCCCGGGACGGTGTAGCACAGACCGGCGCGGCGGGCAGTTTCTTTCTGACCGGCTGGCAGGGCGCGCCAGTTCCGGCTTGCAGCGGCCGGCTGACCCGCTAAACCACGGCCATGACCCTAAGCCTTGCAGAGATGGCCGTTGACGTGCTGACCACCGCCGGTGGCCGGGAAAAGACGGCGCGGTCCCATGAACACGCGGCGCGCTGGTTTGCTGCCCGTGCCGCGGACGGCACCTCCATCGATATCGGTCGCGCCAGCCCGCCGATGCACCCGTCGCGCCCGGAGGCACCCGCGCAGGTCGACCCGCGCGATGTGCCCAAGCGCAAACCGGGCAGCCCGGCGGGGCGCATTGCCCTGCTGCATGCGGTTGCGCATATCGAACTGAACGCCGTCGACCTGCACTGGGACATCATCGCCCGGTTCGCCCATATCCCGATGCCGATGGGGTTTTACGATGACTGGGTGAAGGCGGCGCAGGAGGAATCCAAGCATTTCAACCTCGTCTGCGACTGCCTGCAGGCGTTGGACAGCCATTACGGCGCCCTGCCCGCTCATGCCGGCATGTGGCGCGCGGCCGAGGACACGGCCGAAGACTTCATGGGCCGGCTGGCCGTGGTGCCGATGGTGCTGGAGGCGCGTGGGCTGGACGTGACACCGGGGATGATCGAAATCTTCCGCAAGGCCGGCGAAGATGGGGCGGTCGCGGCGCTGGAAACCATCTATGCCGAAGAGGTCAGCCATGTCGCCTATGGGTCCAAGTGGTTCCATTTCCTGTGCGGTCGGGAAAACCTCGACCCCAAGGAAGTGTTCCACGACCTCGTCCGCCGGTACTTCAAAGGCGCGTTAAAGCCGCCCTTCAACGAAGAGAAACGTGCCGAGGCCGGGTTGCCGCCCGATTTCTACTGGCCGCTGGCCGACGAAATCCCGGCCCGGAAGCGGTAAGGCGACTGGTCTGCGCATCCCGACCCGCCAACGGTTCGGCAATATTTCGCCCATCCCGAGCGGATTGACGCATCAAACCACTGAAATTGGCCAAGACTCTTGCCCAAACCGCCCGGTTCGTCCTATCCACCATGCCCAAGGCGCCGGTTTATCCACAAGGACGCGCCAACGGAACGGGACGGAATAGGGGTGGGTTAGTTGCGGACACGGCTGGCGATAAAAACGCATGTGCTTCTGGAACGCTGGTTTCCGGAACGGCGGTTGTTCCTGAAATCCGACACCGATACACGCTTTATCCGGCTGCGATCCGAAACCCAGGCCATCGCCTTTGCCGGCGGGTCCGTCATCATCGCATGGGCGATTGTCGCCACCGCCGTTCTGCTGATGGACAGCATCGGCGCCGGAAACTTCCGGGAACAGGCCAAGCGCGACCGCGACACCTATCAGGACCGGCTGAACGTGATTGCCGCCGAACGCGACCGCCGCGCCGAAGAGGCGCTGGCCGCGCAGAACCGGTTCAACACCGCGCTGCAACAGATATCGGCGATGCAGTCGGAACTGCTGGCCTCCTAAACCCGCCGGCGCGAGCTGGAAACCGGGATCGAGGTCATCCAATCCACGCTGCGCGACACGATGAAAGAGCGCGAGGGCGTGCGTGAACGGCTGGCCGGGCTTGAAGCCGAGATCAACGGCGATGGCGGCACGAGGCTGGCGTCGTCCGCACCAGGCCAGACAGATTTCATGGCCGAAGTACTGGAACGCACCGCGCAGGAACGCGACCTGATCGAAGCAAATGCGCAGGCCGCCATTGGCCGTGCCCGCGAGCTCGAGATCGAGATCGAGCTGATGCAGGAACGCAATGACCGCATCTTCCGCCAGCTCGAAGAGGCGCTGACAATCTCGGTCGAGCCGCTGAGCAAGATGTTCCGCCGCGCCGGCCTGCCGCCCGAACAGATGATCGAAACCGTGCGCCGCGGCTATAGCGGACAGGGCGGACCGCTGACGCCGATCTCGTTTTCCACCCGTGGCGAAGAACCCAACCCGGACGAGTTGCGCACCAACCGGTTGCTTAACCAGCTGGACGAACTGAACCTCTACCGCATCGCGGCCGAGCGCGTGCCGCTGGGCAGCCCGGTCAAAGCGGCAGTGCGGTTCACTTCCGGTTTCGGCACCCGCCGAGACCCGAAAACCGGCGGCCGTCGGATGCATAACGGGCTGGATTTCGCAGGTTCCCACGGCACCGACATTTTTGCGACCGGCGACGGCGTCGTAACTCAGGCCGGGTGGCAGTCGGGCTTTGGCCGACTGGTGGTGATCCAGCACGATTTCGGAATTGAAACACGCTATGCCCACAACACGCGCATTCGCGTGAAGAAGGGCCAAAGGGTCTCGCGCGGCGATCACATTGCTGATATGGGTAGCACTGGACGGTCGACCGGCACTCACCTACATTACGAGATCCGTGTCAATAAGAGACCCGTTAACCCCATGACCTACATCAAGGCTGCGAAAGATGTTTTCTAAGAGCAAAATAAACGAGCCCGGCCCGAAGGCCGCCGACACCCCGGCATCGCCTGCCCCTTCCTCTGCAATTCCGGCGTCTCCGCCCTCCAAACCGATGGACACCAAGCCAAGTGCGCCGAAGCCCAAGCCGCCGGCATCGACGCTGTCGCAGGACCTGCACATCACCGGCAACATCAAGACCAGCGGCGACATTCAGGTCGAAGGCACGGTCGAAGGCGACATTCGCGCGCATCTGCTGACCATCGGTGAAACCGCCACGATCAAGGGCGAGGTCACCGCGGATGACGTGGTCATTAACGGGCGCATCGTCGGCCGCGTGCGCGGTCTGAAGGTCCGGTTGTCGTCGACCGCACGGGTCGAGGGTGACATCATTCACAAGACCATAGCGATCGAAAGCGGCGCACATTTCGAAGGCTCGGTCCAGCGTCAGGATGACCCGCTCAGCCCCACGGGCGCGCGCAAGGGCGGACAGGGCGGACAGGGCAAACCTGCACCGGCTCCCGCCGAAGCCGGCTGATCCGGTTTTCGCATGACAGACGACAGGACGCCGCCGGCCCGCCCGGCGGCGTCCATTTTTGTCGAAGGGTTCTGTGCGCCGGGGGCGCGCAAATACGTTCTGTTTGCCGCCATCCTCGCCTCGGCGCTGAGCTATATCGACAGCACCGTCGTGGCCATTGCCATGCCGGCGATCCGCAGTTCGCTCGACGCCAGCCTTGCCCAGGCCCAGTGGGTGCATAACGCCTATATGCTGACGCTGGCCTCGCTGATCCTTGTGGGCGGGGCGATGTCGGACCGGTTCGGGCTGGCCCGGATGTTCGGCTTTGGCATCGTGTTTTTCGTCACCGCCTCGCTTTTCTGCGCCATCGCACCCACGCCGCACTTCCTGATCGGCGCCCGCGCCATTCAGGGCATTGGAGCCGCGATCATGGTGCCCGGATCGCTGGCCGTCATCGCGCGGGCCTACCCGCGCGAGGAACGCGGCCGCGCCATTGGCGTCTGGGCGGCGTCTGCGTCGGTTACCACGGCTGCGGGGCCGATCATCGGCAGCCTTGCGCTGACCATCGGCGGGCCCGGGATGTGGCGATGGATTTTTGCCATCAACCTGCCGCTGGGCGCCATTGCCCTGCGGCTGCTCTGGCGCAGCATCCGCACCGATCACCGGCAGGATGACACCCCGATCGATCTGTCCGGTGCCGGGACCGCCATTCTCAGCGCCTTCTGTTTCGCCTGGGGCCTGACCAATGCGGAACATGCCGACACCGCCACAACCCTGCTCTGGACCGGGGCCGGGGCGCTGGCGTTGGTGGTGTTCCTGTGGACGGAATATCGCCAGCCGCATCCGATGATGCCGCTCAGCCTGTTTCGCAGCCCGGTCTTTTCGGCGGCGAACCTCTATAGCTTCCTGCTGTATTCCGGGCTGTCCGTGGTCTTTTTCTTCATGCCCATGGCGCTGGTCGGCGGCTGGGGCCTGCGCGAGATCGACACCAGCCTTGCCTTTGCACCGATCCCGGTCTTCATGGCGCTGCTGTCCTCCCGCGCGGGAAAACTCGCAGATCGGATCGGGCCTGCCCCGCTGCTTGCATTTGGCGGGGGCGTCTCGGCGCTGGGATATGTATGGATGGCCCTGATCGCCCCTGAACAGCGCTTTTTCGACGGGGTGTTGCCGGCAATGTGCGTGGTCGGGCTGGGAATGGCGTTGCTGGTTGCGCCGCTGTCCACCGCAGTCATGGGCGCGGTGCACGAAGAACAGTCCGGGCTGGCCTCGGGCATCAACAACGCGGTGTCACGCATGGCCGGGCTGATGTCGGTTGCCGCCGCCGGCGGGATCGTTGCGGCAGCCTATGCCGCGGCAGGCGGACAGGCAAGCTATGGACAGATGTCCGGGGCGGCGGGACATGCGGCGGCCACCTCTGCCGGGCTGGCCGCCGCAGCGTGGATCGCTGCCGCACTCTGCGGGCTGAGCGCACTGATTGCGGTCGCGATGCACCGCGCTTCGAACAGATGGGTCAGAACCGGGTGAGGTCAGCCTGAACCCCTGCTCCGCTACCGACCCAACATCCATTGCCCGTCGGGCCAGAACGCATGGAAGGCAAAGGCAAACATCACGTCATGGGGCAGATCCCGCCCCTGTCCGTCGCGCACACGGATCGTGCCCACGTCGCGTCCCTTTTCGATCTTTCCGCTGTCCAGCGCCGAGGCCTGCCCGGCACGCCAGCTCAGCACGACACCGGCCTCGCGGATCTCGGCCTGCGTTTCGAACCGGGTCAGCGGCCAGGCCCGGTCGCCCACCCGCACCACACGCATCAGCGGCGCAATACCATGCGGCGGGTTTTCTCCGCTGTAGAGGAATGGCCGCGGGGACGAATCATAGCCACGATAGGGATTGCTGCCATAGGGCCGCGACAGGCGCGGTTCGTCCATCACCAGCCCGTCGGGATTGCGAGCCCTGAACTCGGCCCAGCTTTCCATCCAGGTCGGCAGCGGCTTCAGCTCCACGCCGGTCATCTCGCCGACGATGCCCTGGCCAACGGCCTGCTGCCACCAGCTCTGGGTTTCGCGGTCATACATCACCATGTCGGAATTGCGCAGCTTGCCCGACACGCCGAATGTCAGCACCCGGCCCCGCACACGCCGGTCGAAGGTGATCCCGGAATTGCACAGCGGGCAGAAGGTGACGGCAACAGGGACCCCGCCAACTGCGTCATTCACGATCTCATGCCACGTCAGGTAGCGGATCGGATAGGCCCGCGGCCGGGCGCCGTCGATTTCAACCGTGATCACCGGTTCGCGGTCACCGATCCGATTTTCCTCCGACACCGGATGGAACGCCGGGTCGGTGATTGCCGGGATGCCATCCTTGGGCGGCCCGCCCGAACGGATCTCGGACCAGCTGGCGATGGTGGTCCGGGAAAAATCGGTATCCGGCCATTCCCCGCGCCAGCTGTCCGGGTTGGCGGCGGCCGCGGTGGCAAGGCAAAACGCGGCAAGCAGGGCAAAAACACGCATGGCAGATCCTCCCGCGGTGCATTCTGCCCGCCACAGCGCGCACCGCCCAGCCCTCACACGCGAAGGTGAGAGCGCGTGTGATCAGCCATAGCTGTCCGGCGCCTTGCGCAGCCCCGGCCATTGCTGCGGGCAGTGGCCGTAGATGACAAAGGCCCGGTCGCGGTCCGCCAGCGCCATCAGGCGGGCGCCACTGGCCACCGCCTGCGCCTCGTCCCATGACCCGGCAAAGGCTTCGGCAATCTCGTCGGGGCGCGAAATGGCATCACTGGTCAACAGCACTGTGCCGGTCTCCGGCAGGTCCAGCCGCAGCGCCAGCTGACCGGGCGCATGGCCGGGCACCAGCAGCATGTCCAACCCCGGCCCCAGATGGATATCCCCGTCCACCAGCAGATAGTCCCGTTCGGGCCAGTCCAGCGGCTGAACCCCGCCCCAGTAGAGCGGTTTCGGCAATGCCCGTTCGACCGCCGCCATCAGGATCGGCGCCTGCGGAAAATCATGCAGCCCGCCGATATGGTCGATATGGCTGTGGGTCAGGATGTGCAGAGTGATGTCCGCGGGCTGCACCCCGGCCAGCGCCAGTTGCGCCGCCGGCATGTGATGCGGCCGGCAATCCAGCACCTCGCCGAATTCATACAGCCGGTCCTCCTGCGTGGCCGCCCCGGTGTCCTCGGCGTATTTCGCCGGAAACCCGGTATCGATCAGGATGCACTCCTGTGCATCGGTTCGGATCAGAAACCCGCAGATGCCGATCACCCGGCCGTTGGCATGCACCCGAAAGAGCCCGTAATCGAGTATTGTGAGCGACACCGGCCGCCCTTTGATATAGCCTGCTGCCTGCATCCCGTTTCCTCCCAGCCGGTGGCCCATGAAAGTCCGGATCCACACCCTGTTTCAATACCTGCTCGACACAACAGAGGCGGAACCGGAGGCGTTTATCGGCTTTTCGCTGTCGGAAAGCCCGCGGCTGGGCGATTTCCTGCCCGATCTCGACCCCGAACTGAAGCTGGACTGGAACCTGCAGTCGTTTCGCGGCCTGCCGGTGCTGCGGCAGCGGGTGCTGGAGCAGGCCGCGCTGACCGGTCTCTGCGACCCCGATGACGTGCTGATCACCGCCGGCGCGGCCGAGGCCAACTACCTTGCGTTCATGCAGCTGGTCGGACCCGGCGACGAGGTGGTCGTCGAACGCCCGGGCTGGCCACAGGCCGAGGTTCTGGCACAGGCGGTGGGCGCGACGGTCCGCGCCGTTGCCCGGGATGAGGCACAGGGCTGGGCCCTGTCGCCCGACGCGCTGGAGGCGGCGGTGACCGACCGCACGCGGCTGATCTTTCTGACCAATCCCAACAACCCGACAGGCCGCATGATCCCGGCCGCGGATCTGGAACGGATCGCGGCCATTGCGGAGCGCGTCGGCGCGTGGCTGCTGGTGGACGAGGTCTATGCCGGGCTGGAATGGACCGGCCCGCGCGCGCCCTCGATCGCCGGGCTCTACGCGCGCGGCATCACCACCGGCAGCGTCTCCAAGGCACTGGGCCTGCAGGGGCTGCGCACCGGATGGCTGATCTGCCGCGACCCGGGGCTGGTGCAGGACGCCGTGGTTCTGCGCGAAAACGCCAGTGAAATCATGAACATCCTCGGCGAAACCATCGCCGCCATCGCCCTGCGACCGGACCGGCTGCGCGGTGCGCTGAACAGCGCCCGCAAATCCGGCGGCGACACGCTCGACCGGCTTGACGCCTATGTCACGAACCAGCCGAACCTGAGCTGGCATCGTCCCGAGGCCGGGCTGATCGGCCTTGCCCGGCTTGCCGGCGACGTCGACGGCGACACCTTCGCGCGCCGGCTTCTGGCCGATCCCTACCGCACCTTCCTGCTGCCCGGCAGCTGTTACGGCCTGCCGCAGCATATCCGCCTTGGCGTCGGCGGCGGCGCAGACAGCAATCTGCAGCTTGGCCTCGACCGCATGTCCGCCCTGCTGGCCAGCCAGACCTGAAGCAACACGCCGCTGTCTTCATCTTTGTCGAAATACTCTCAGGGGGTCCGGGGGATGACATCCCCCGGGGCCTGCGTGGCCTGAACGCAATCCGACCTGTGCGCCGAAGGCGCGCCTTCAGGTCCCGCGCACCCGGTTCCGCAGCTCCGTCTTCAGCACCTTGCCGTAATTGTTCTTCGGCAGCGCATCCACCTGCACATAGGCCTTGGGCGCCTTGAACCGGGCGATATTGTCGCGGCAGAGCCGGTCAAGCGCCGCCGCATCGACCCCGTCCCCGGCCAACGGCACGACGCAGGCCACCACTTCCTCGCCCCAGTCCGGGTGCGGGCGGCCGACAACCGCAACCTCGGCCACGTCGGGATGGGTCAGCAGCACCTCCTCCACCTCGCGCGGATAGACGTTGGACCCGCCCGACACGATCATGTCTTTCGACCGGTCATGCAGCGTCAGAAACCCGTCTTCGTCCAGCGCGCCCATATCCCCGGTGCGCAGCCAGCCATCGCGGATCGCCTCGGCGCTGGCCTGCGGGTTCTGCCAGTACCCTTTCATCACCGCCGGACCGTTCACCTCGATCTCGCCGACCCCGCCGGGCGGCAGCGGTACGCCTGTGTCATCGACCACGCGCACGCGGCTGACCGCCTGCGCATAGCCGACGCTGCCCAGCCGTTCGCGCCAGCGCGGATGGGCCCGGTCCGACACCATCGCCCGCGGCAGCACGGTAATTGCCATCGGGCATTCCCCCTGCCCGAAGATCTGCGCAAAACGGTCGCCGAACACCGCGCCCGCCTCAAGAATGTCGGCCAGGTACATGGGCCCGCCGCCATAGACCAGCATGTCGAGCCCGTCACCGTCGCCGCCCTGCGCCTTCGCGTGGTCGGTCATGCGCCGCACCATCGTCGGGGCTGCAAACATCGACACCCGCCCCACCGCGCGCGACACATCCAACACCTCGCCGGCATCGAACCCACCGGATTGCGGCACCACATGCCGCGCCGCGGGGATGACGAAGAGGAAATTGTAGATCCCCGCGCCGTGGCTCATCGGCGCGGCATAAAGCGCGGCATCGGCGGCCACATGGGCACAGAGATCCGCCTGATAGCCGGCCACCATTGCCATCATGTTCGCCGCCGTGATCATCACCCCCTTGGGCCGGCCGGTGGTGCCCGAGGTATAAAACAGCCAGATCATGTCATCGCCGCCGATACCGGCCGGAACCGGCAGAGGCCGGGCGGCGCAGAGCTGCGCGTAATCGGGCGTGCCCGCCACCACCACCGCTTCCACGCAGGCCGGACAGACCGGCGCCAGACCGTCGGCCGCGTCGGGTGTTGCGAACACCAACCGGGCCCCGGCGTCTTCAAGGATCCACGCCGCCTCCTTGCCATGCAGCTTGGCGTTCACCGGAACCGCCGCCGCCCCGGCCCACCAGATGCCGTAGAGCGCTTCGAGATATTCGGTACAATTCTTCATCAGCACCGCCACCCGGTCACCCGGCCCGATGCCACGCGTCGCCAGCGCCCCGCCGATTGCCGCGGCCCGCGCTGCGAATGCGCGGTAATCGGCAACGGTTTCGGTGCCTCTCAGCAGGGCCGGATTGTCCGGATGCAGGGCCGCGGCGCGGCGCAGCCATTCCGCCGGGTTCACGGCGCATCCCCGGCAAGCTGGAAGGTTCCCCGGTCCAGCACGCGTTCGCCGCGTTCCTGCGCGGTGACGCAATACCGCGCCCCGCCGGGGTCCAGCCACAGATCCGTGCGCAGAGTTTCGCCGGGGAACACCGGTCGGGTGAACCGGCAGTCATACCCGCCGAACCGCGCCGGGTCGCCGCCGGCCACCTCCTCCAGCAGCACATGGCCTGCCACGCCCATGGTGCACAGCCCGTGCAGGATGGGCACGTCATAGCCGGCCTGCGCCGCTACATCGGGGTCGGCGTGCAGCGGGTTGTAATCCCCGCTCAGCCGGTAGATCAGCGCCGCGCGTTCGTCGACGTGGCGCGACACGGACCGGTCCGGTGCACGGTCCGGCAGGGGCGCGGGGCTGACCGGTTTTTCGCCGTGATCGCCGGTGCCGCCCTCGCTGCGGCAGAACAGGCCGGAGATGACGCGGGCGATGACCGCGTCATCATCCTCGTCGTGCACGGTCTTTTCGACGTAGACGATCGCCCCCTTGCCCGGACCCTTGTCTACGATCCCCGTCACCCGGTAGCGGGCCACGATCCGGCCCTCCGGTGCAAACGGGCGGAGGACCTGCATGCGCTGTTCCGCATGCAGCAGCCGGACATAATCCACGTCCAGTCCCGGCGTGGCGATCCAGCCGCCCGGGTGCCCGGCGACCATGGCAAAGGACGGCAGCACAACCAGATCCTTTTCATAGACATAACGCAGATCGTCCCGGCCCAGCCCCAGCCCCAACGCATAAAGCATCACGTCGCGCGCGCTGTAAGTGATCCGGTTTTCCCCGAAGTTGAAATTCAGGACCTTGTCGACGTTCATCTGCGACCCCTCAGTAAGATTTCGGCAGGCCCAGGACCCGCTCGCCGATAAAGGATGAAATCAGCTGTTCGCTGACCGGAACCAGCCGGCAGATCAGCACTTCGCGCAACAGCCGTTCGACATGATATTCCTTGGCATAGCCCATGCCGCCATGGGTCATCACTGCCTGCAGGCAGGCATTATAGCCCGCACGCCCGCCCAGAAACTTGGTGGCATTGGCCTCGGCCCCGCAGGGCGCGCCGCTGTCGAAAAGCTCGGCTGCCCGCATCGCCATCAGCCACGCGGCCTCCAGTTCCATCCAGTTTTCGGCCAGCGGGTGCTGGATCGCCTGATTCTGGCCGATGGGACGGCCAAACACCTCGCGGTCCACCGCGTATCCGGCGGCGCGGCGCAGCGCGTCCTGCCCGATGCCCACGGCCTCGGCCCCGATCAGGATGCGTTCGGGGTTCATCGCCTGCAGGATATAGCCGAAACCGCGGCCCTCCTCGCCGATCAGGTCGCCGTCCGGGATAAACAGGTCATCGAAGAACAGCATGTTCGAATCAACCGCCTTGCGCCCCATTTTCGGGATCCGGCGAACCTCGATCCGGTCGCGGTCAAAGGCGGTGTAAAACAGCGACAGGCCGTCGGTCCGGCGCGCGGTTTCGTCCTTCGGCGTTGTGCGCGCCAGCAGCATGATGCGGTCGGCGACCTGCGCCGTGGTGTTCCAGATCTTGAGCCCGCGCACCACCCATCCGCCATCGACCCTGCGGGCAAAGGTGCGGATGGACGTCGTGTCGAGCCCGGCATCGGGTTCGGTCACCCCGAAGCTGACCTTGAGCGCGCCCGCGATCAGCGGCGGCAGCCATGCGTCCTTTTGCGCGGCGGTGCCATAGAGCACGATCGGATGCGTGCCGAACATGTTGATATGGACCGAACTGGCCGCGGTCATCGCCCCGCAGCGGGCAATCGTGTGCATCATCACTGTGGCTTCGGTCACGCCCAGCCCGGCGCCGCCATAGTCCTCGGGCATAGTGATGCCCAGCCATCCGGCCGCGGCCAGCGCGGCATGGAATTCGTGCGGAAAGACACCGTCTTCGTCACGGGCGAGCCAGTAGTCGTCACCGAAATCGCGGCAGACCGCCTCCACGCCCTCGCGAATGGCCAACAGATCCTCGTTCATGTCATGGCGCCTCCCGCCGGCAGAATGGCAATTTTCCCGCCGACCTCAAGGTGCCGTTTGCAGCAGGGTCAGAAAGCGGCAACCACAAAGGCGACAACCGCGATGCCTGTCAGCGCGGCGGCGGGCCGCCACGGGGTCCGCACGCCGGTCTGCTGTTCCAGCCCATAGGCCACCCGTGTTGCCAGACCGCCGAGGATCAGAACCGCGATCAGCAGCGCCGCGTTCGCCCAGAACAGGCGCGCGCCCACGCCAAACAACGCCAGCGCCGAGACCAGCACCGCAAAGGCCAGCAGCGCGCTGCCCAGCACCTGATTGAGCGCGCCCGTGACCCGGGCCAGCGCCGGGTCCACCTGCACACCGGCACGTTTGAGGATTTCGCTGTGATAGTCCGTCGGCGCAGGGCCGAAGAGATATTTCAGCGCCAGAATAACCAAACCAATCGACGCCACAAGATACAGCACAACCGACACAATCAACATAGCCCGGTCCTCCCGCATAAGGCGATCATGACGAGTTTTCGAAAAAAATCAAATCTTGCAGTTGCCGGCGGGTTTGTGGAATTGCGGGGCACACGAAACATCCGACGCCCCGGAGACCGTATGACCGACCACAGACCTATGCCCGCGTGGCCTGTCCCCGCTGCCAGCCGCGCGGGCGCGGCGCACGGGTTGCGGGCGGGCGGCCAGCGTGGGGCATTGCGGTGCTGAGGACGCTCACCTCCGCCTACGCCGTTGGCGTCTCAAGCCGGATCAGCGCCCAGCTGATCGCCTTTGTGTCGATGATGGTGGCGTCCCGCTACCTTGATCTTGCCAGCTTCGGCAGCTTCATCCTCGCCTGGACCGTGACGGTCATCTTCGTGAGCCTGCTCTATACCGGCCTCTACCAGGCGCTGCTGCGCAGCGACGCACCGGACAACGATGCCTCCAGCTACTTCTGGATGATGGGCGCGGTATCGCTGACCGGCACCACGGTCTCTGCGGGCCTCGGGGTGCTGACCGGCGGGTTCGAAACCGCAACGGGAACCGCGTTCCTGATGCTGGCCCCGGTTCAGCTGCTGGATTTTCCCATAGCGTGGAACGAAGCGCAGCTGGTCGCGCGCAAACGTGTGCGCACCGCCAGTCTGCTCACCCTGCCCTCGCAGCTTGCCGCGCTGGCCGCCACATGGATCGCGCTGGACCGGGGTTTGGGTATTCAGGCGCTGATCCTCGGTCACTATGTCAGCGCGGTGGTGGGGCTGGCGCTGACCACCGCGCTGGTCCGCCGCCTGCCGCGGCTGGAACTGCGCCGCCAGGCTCTGCGCGACAGCCGCAGGACGGTGCCCAACCTCTGGGGGTCCTCGCTGTTGGCGATGTTTTCGAACTATGGCGCGGACCTGATCCTGGGTGCGTTCCTGACGACCGCGGCGGTGGGTGCTTATCGCGGCGGGTCGCGGATCACGCAAACGATCAGCGATTTCGTGCTGCAGCCGCTGAACATGCTCAGCTGGTCCCGGTTTTCACGGCTGGAAAAGGAACAGGACATTGCCGGCATGCGCGCCGCGTGGTCCGACAACATGGCCGCAGCCGGTGCGCTGCTGTGGCCGATGATGCTGTCGCTGGGGCTGCTGGCCGAGGAGATGGTTCAGGTCGTGTTCGAGGAAACCTGGCTGCCCGCAGCAGGTATCGTGGTGATCCTCGCCCTGTCGCGGTCGGTCCGGTTTCTGAGCGCGCTTCTGGAACCGGCGCTGATCTGCACCGGCCACAATGCGCAACAGCTTCGCATCCGCCTGATCGGGGCGATCGTATTTCTGGCCGCGCTGTTGGCCTTTGGCCGGCTGAGCGCCGAGATGGCGGCAACCGCGCATCTGGCCACTTCGGCTGTTGTTGCCGCACTGGCCCTGCCGGCCTGTATGCAGGCGCTGGAACTGCGTGTTGCGTCCCTGTTCCGGGTGTTCCTGCCCGGCCTGCTGATCGCTGCCGGCTGCGCCGTGGTCATCCTGCTGTCCACGCCAATGCGCCATGTGTTGGGCGTCGATGTCGGGCTCTTTGCCACGATCGGGATGCTGGCGCTGTTCTGGCTGGTGGCGGTGGGGCTGTGCCTGCGCGCAGGCCTGCTGCGCCTGCCACAGCCCTGATAGCCGGATCCCGCCGTTGCCCGGCCGTACTTAGTTGCCTTGAATATCAGCGCCGCTGGCGCGACGATCCGGACGGGCCCTAGCGGCCCCTCCGGCGGAATACAAACCGGCACAGGTAGAACCGCCGCCGGCGATAGAGCAGCGAACCGCCCGTACAGCTGTCTTCGTAGAACTTGTAGCGTTCCGGTCCGACGATTTTGATTGCCTCTTCGCGATTGGCCTTCAGCCCCCTGGCCCAGTCCGCCAGTGTCTGTCCGTAATCCTCGGGCCGGTTTTCCATCGACACCAGCTCCAGATACGGATGCGCCGCTTCGACCACCTCGTGAATTTCCGGCAGGTCGCTTTCCGGGAAAATCTCGTGGATGCGGTTCATGTTGCGCTCCACCTCGCCGGCATCGCCCCAGGTCATCGTCTGCAGCGAAAACCGCCCGTCCCGGGTCATCCAGTCGGCACAGCGGCGGAACAGGCCCTCATAGGCTTCGATCCGCGCTGCGCGGGTCATTCCCGGCTTGGCAAAATGTTCGAACGCCCCGACGCTGACAATCGAATCGAAGGGTTGTTCCGGCTCGAAATGCTCATAGCTCTGCAACCGGGCGCTGACATTCGAATGGCCCATGCCGGCGATGTATTCCTGCTGCAGCGGGCTCAGCGTCAGGCCCAGCGCCGACGCCGCGCCGCGCTGTTCCACACCGGCCTTCAGCAGGGTGCCCCAGCCACAGCCGATATCCAGCATCCGGTGCCCTTCGCTGACGCGAGCCGAGTCCAGGTGATAGGCGATCTTGTCCTGCTGGGCTTCGTCCAGCGTCATGCCGGGCCGGGAAAACCGCGCCGCGGTGTAGGTCATGCTCTGGCCCAGCCACAGGGAAAAGAAGCTGGCCGGCATGTCGTAGTGATATTCAATGGCGTCCTGCGAGGCGCCGGAATTGGAATTCGCCATGTCTGCTACTCCGTTCAGTTCATCCCGCCCAGCCGCGCAACGATGTCCGCGACACTGTCCTTGAAATCGAGGAAATCATCCGGCAGTTCCACGCCCGCCTCGGTTTCCAGCCGGTCGATCAGCGCCACGGCCCCGATGGAATCGAGCCCCAGCGTTTCGACCGTGTCCTCTGCCTTGATCGTGGCCGTCAGCAGGTGCTGGGGCAGTTCATCCTCTTCGGCCAGCTCGCGCAGGATCCCTGCCATGCGCTCTGTGGTCCATACCTGTTCGGTCATCAAATCTGTCCTTCTTTGTAAAGCGCCGCCGCTTTCTGGCGCATGATCTTTCCGCTTGAGGTTCGTGGCAACCGTCCGCCCTGCGCGCTGCGGATGACATCCACCTGCAGCCCCAGTTCCTGCGCGACAGCGCCGGCCACAACCCGGGCCTGATCGTCATCCCATTGCCGGCTTTCCACCAGCAGAACGATCTCTTCCTTGCCCAGATCGGGCCGCAAATGGGCAAAGGCCGCCGCCCGCCCGGTGCGCAGGTCCAGCGCGGCCTCGGCCACGGCCTCGACCACGGTGGCGGGAAACATCTCGCCGCCGCGCTTGAGCACGTCCTTGACGCGGCCCGTGATATGCAGCCGTCCATCCGCCTCGAAGGCGATATCGCCGGTGTCGAACCAGGCATCGTCGGCAAAGGGTTCAAGCCCGAGATAGCCGCGCATCACCGACGGCCCGCGCACATGCAGGTAGCCGCGCCCGCCGGTGGCAATTTCGGCGCCGTCCTCGTCCACAATCCGGTGTTCGAACCCGCCCAGCACCGGGCCGCAGGAGGCATAGCCGTCCACCACGGACCAGGTTTCGCCGGGAGTGCCGCAGGAGATGCCGACAACCGTTTCGGCCATGCCGTAGGTCGGCTGCAACACACCGCTGGCCAGTCCGGCCGGTTTGTAGACCTCCTCGAACGCCTCCAGAACCGAGGGAAACACCATTTCCCCGCCGATCCAGGCATAGCGCCAGCTGCTGAGATCCACGTCTTTTGCACGGCGCCGCGTCAGCAGTTTCAGCGCAGTTGGCGGCGCGGTGGTGACGGTGCCGCGATGGCGCGAGATCGCCTCGAGCCACGCGGCAGGCCGACGCACGAAATGATCGGTTTCCATCAGCACGACACCGGCACCGAAACTGAGCGGCAGAAGCACCGCCATCAGTCCCATGTCGTGATAAAGCGGCGCCCAGCTGACCATGCGGTCGCTGGCATCCATCTGCACCCGGTCGGCGATGGCCTGCAGGTTCGCCTGCAACTGTCCAAAGCGCACAACCGCTCCCTTGGCCCCGCCGGTGCTGCCGGAGGTGAACTGTATGAAGGCAACATCATCCGCGCCGCGGTCGAAAATCAGACTGCCGGGATCGACCGGATCGACCGGCACATCAACCGCCGGCAATTCGACGGTCGGCACCAGACCGCGGAGGTTTTCAGGCAGTTCAGTGCCCTCTGTCTTGAGCAGCAGCTTCGGTTCCAGCACCGAATAGACGTCGTCGACGCGGGTCTGCGAGCGTTCCGTGTTGGACCGCCCGGCAAAGGAAGGCAGCACGCAGAAGGTGACCCCGGCGAGCCAGCTGCCGAACATCGCGGCAAGCTGGTTTTCCCCCTCGGTCACCCACATGGCAATCCGGTCGCCCGGAACACAGCCCTGTTCGCGCAGAAGGCCTGCGACATGCGCGGCGCGACCGGCGATCTCGCCGGCAGGCACGGTCACGCCCTCGGGGCGCGTTTTTCCGACAAATTCAAACTGGTCCGGCCAGACGATTTTCACGGTTTCCTGCCCCTCTTTGCCCCCGGATTAGCGCGATCCGGATTGCCAGAGTTCGGGCCGACAATCAACCGAACTGCAATCCGGCGGCAGATGTGCCGCAGGCCGCCGGCCCCGGCGCGGGACCACGTAGGATGGGTGATATCACCCATCCTACCCGCGACCGGCCGCGCGATCCGAAGCATCCGTTACCGCGTTCAGCGCGTCCTGCAGCTTCTGCCGGTAAAGCTCGGTCGTCTCCGCGTCAGCAGTGCGGGGCACGGTTTCCTCCCACTCCCGGCACATCAGGCAGCCGGAGGTGAACGGCAGTGGCATCCACATGCGGTCCCAGGTGCCGAACTCCAGCACCCGCCGGGCAGAGAAGCTGACGACAAACACCCGCTTGCCCGCGGCCCGGGCCCAGGCAACGGGCGCGGCGGCTGCGACGCGGGCCGGGCCGCGCGGCCCGTCCGCGGCGATCCCGACCGAGCTGCCGGATTTCACCCGGCTCAGCACCTGTCGGGTCAGCGCGACATTGCGGTCATGCGATTTCATTGCCAGCGTGCCCAGTCCGAACCGCGCCACCACCTGCCCGGCCAGACGCCCGGCCCGACCGGTTGAGGTCAGCGTGCAGATCGGACCGCGGGACGGCTCGAAAAGATAGGGCGCCATGATCAGCCGCTGGTGCCACAGCACCACGATCACCGGCGCGCCACGTGCCAGTTCGGCGTCCATCGCTTCGAACCCGACCCGCTGCCACCGCGACGTGGCATGCGCAAAGCGGATCCAGCCGGCCAGCGCCGCCTCGACGCTGCGGTTCAGCCACGCGCTGTCGGCAATTTTCTTTCTCAGGCTCACGGGATCGATCTGTGTTTCGGAACGGGGCCCGTCTTACCCTGCCCTGCGCGCCGCGCCAACGGCCAAACCGTCTCAGCCCTTGTCCCGCATATGTGCAAGCGTCCCGTCCCATTCTGTTACCGGGATCTTCGGTTCTTCGGGGTCGGCGATGTAAGACGGCGTCATGATCTGGGTCTGATTTTCATTGAACACTTCGACGATGTTCTGATGCAGGTCCGACCGGATCTTCGGCAGGCTGCCCCCGCGCGAGGAAAAGGCATTGATTTCATAGTTGATCGCGTAATCGGCCAATTGGGTCCAGAGCACGAAGGGTTCAGGCGATTTCTTCAGCCCCGAGGTACGGCGCGCGGCTTCGACCAGCATCGCGGTCACCTTGGCGGGGGGTTCCTCGTAGCCGATCCCGACCGTGGTATGCACCAGCAGCCCGCGGCCGTCGACCTTGCGGGTATAGTTCACCACCTCGGAGTTGAGAAGCTGCGCGTTGGGAATGCTGATCATCTCGTTCTTGATGGATTTAATCACCGTCTCCATCAGCTTGATTTCGACCACGTCGCCAACCTTGCCACCGACCTCGATCCGGTCGCCGACATTGGTTGAGCGCCGGTAGATCACGAAGAGACCCGCCATCATGTTCGACACAACTGTGTTCGAGCCCAGCGACACCATGATGCCGGCGAGGATGGTCAGGCCCTGAAATGCCTTGGAATCCGATCCCGGCAGATAGGGGTAGGCAAAGACCAGCGCGATCAGGATGATCGCAATCCGCAGCAGGAAGAAGGTCGGCCCGACCCAGTGCTTTTCAAATTCAGGCAGCTCGAAAACGCCGTTTTCGAGATTGTCGAAAAACAGCCTGACCCCCTGTATCGACCATTTGGTCAGCGCATAGATGATGCCCAGCATCACGAGGTTGGGCAGATAGGACACGATGCCCTTCGCCACCTCGATCAGCGGATCGCTGACATAGGTCAGCAACAGCTCGGCCACAGGGCGGGTTTCGGCAAAGCTGAGCAGAACGAAAGACAGGTAGTAGTAGAACAGGATCAGGTAGATGACCCACAGCAATATCAGCGAGGCATAGCCGACGATCGTTCCCAGCGCGCGGAGTCTGAGCAGCGATTTCGTGGCCGTTTCCACGCCCTGAAACTTGCTCTCGGCATATTTCTGCACGAAATCCAGCAACCGCGCGCGTCGCGTGAAAAACAGGATCGACAGGATCAGAAAGCCAACAGACCACGCCACCGCCGCCAGCGCGGAATTGACCCGTGCCTCGCTGCTGCGGCCCTTGCGGTACTCGATGATGGCGAGCTGGATCGCCTCGGCCTGCAGATGGGTCAGAACTTCAAGCTCCATCTGTTCAGATTCGGCATCCGAATTCGTGACGATGGTGACCGATCTGCCGTCGATCAGGATCTCCTTGCCGAACTCGTGGCCGCGGATCTGGAAGGTCACATTCAGATTGTCGGAACTGCCGGCAACCTCGATGATCCGGGTCTGAACCACTTCGGCCCGTTCATTGGCCGGCAGTGCGCTGGAGCCCCTGACGTCAAACAGCGCGTCGCCCTCGATCACGACCGGGGCGATGAATTCGGGATCACTCTCCCGTTCTTCGGTTTCAGCCGGAGGGTCTTCCTGTGCCGAGGCGGGCGTGGCACAAAGCGCGACCAGAACGGGCAACAGCAGGAAAACGAGCCAGCGGCGCAGCAGCCCACCGGGTGTCAGAGGGCGAATGGGTTCGGGTTGCATTTGTGGTCACAGTCTCCCTGCTGAGGCATGAAAAAACCGCACTCGCACATCGATTTACGCCCCGAGTTTGGTCAAGTTTGCACCACTTGGCAAACCGCCGCTGGAAAAACCTCTTGGAATCTGCGTGGAAATTCCCGTCATATGCATCAACGCAACTGATTTCCGAAAAAGAGCGGACAGATGAAATTACTCATTGCCGGTCTGGCGACCGAAACGAATTCCTTCTCGCCGATCCCAACCGGACGGCTGGCCTTCGAAGACGCCTTTGTCAGCCGCACCGCCACGCAGCAGACCGCGAACCTGTTTTCTGCGCCGCTGCACGAATGGCGGCGCATGGCCACAGAACGCGGCTGGGAGGTGGTGGAAAGCCTGTGCGCCTTTGCCCAGCCCGCCGGGCCGACCATCCGCGAGACTTATGAAACGTACCGGGACGAGATACTGGACGACATCCGCGCGGCCCGGCCTGACATTCTGCTGATGTCGATGCACGGGGCCATGATCGCAGAATGCTATGACGACTGCGAAGGCGATTTTCTGACCCGCGCGCGTGACATTCTGGGACCCGATGCCGTGATCGGGCTGGAGATCGACCCGCACAACCACCTGACTGAAGCGATGCTGACGGCGGCTAACCTGATCATCTGCTACAAGGAATACCCGCATATCGACAGCCCGGACCGGGCGCGGGAGTTGTTTGCGCTGGCCGCCGACACCGCCGAGGGAAAGATCCGACCGGTGATGCGGGATTACGATTGCCGCATGATCGCGATGTTTCACACCACCCGGGCGCCCATTCAGCAGGTCGTCGCCGACATGAAGGCGCAGGAGGGCAAGGATGGCGTGTTGTCAGTGTCGCTGACGCACGGGTTTCCCTGGGGCGATTGCGCCCGTGTCGGCGCGCGGATGCTGGTGATCGCGGACGCGGATGCGCAAAAGGCCCAGGCCGTGGCGCAGGAGTTCGGCGAGACGTTGTGGGCGCTGCGCGACCAGATCCGACCGGACTGGCCCGGGATCGGCGACGCCCTGACCCGGGCCGAAGCGGCAAATGCAACGCCCGTGGTGCTGGCGGATTTCGCCGACAATGCCGGCGGCGGCGCGCCGGCGGATTCCACGTTTGTCCTGCGCAATATTCTGGAGCGCGGGATGAAGGACGTGGCCCTGGGAATCTTCTGGGACCCGGTGGTGGTGCACATGGTTCAGGACGTCGGCATCGGCGGCACGATGAAGGTGCGGCTGGGCGGCAAGGTTGGTGAAATGTCCGGCGATCCGTTGGATCTGACAGTGACCGTGCGCGGTGTGAAGGAGAACATGCATCAGTTCATGGGCGAAACCCGGATGGACATGGGCACGGGCGTCTGGCTGGAGGCCGATGGCGTGCACATGGTGATCAGCGACAAGCGCACACAGGCGTTCCACCCCATCGCCTTCACCGATCTGGGGCTGGACCTGTCGGCAATGCGGGCGGTGGTTGTGAAATCCTCGCAGCATTTCCACGCCGGCTTTGCCCCGATAGCGTCCGAGGTCATCTATATCGCCGGACCCGGGGCAATCACGCCCGATTACGCAAACATTCCCTATACCAAACGCGACCCGAACTATTGGCCTAAGACCGAAAACCCGTTCGGCTGAGCCACCCACACGACAGAGAGGACACACCATGGGCGTTCTTCCCATCATCGCCGACAGCACCGACGAACTGACCGAGATTTTCAAGGACCTGCATGCGTATCCCGAGATCGGCTTCACCGAAACCCGCACCTCCGGGATTGTGGCCGAAAAACTGCGCGCCTATGGCGTTGACGAGGTGCATACCGGCATTGCCAAGACCGGGGTTGTCGGCCTGATCAAGGGCAAGGGCGGCGGCAACCGGCGTGTGGGCGTGCGGGCCGACATGGACGCACTGCCGATCCACGAGGAAACCAACCTGCCCTACTCGTCGAAAAACGCCGGCGTGATGCATGCATGTGGACATGATTCGCACACCACGATGCTGCTGGGCGCGGCCAAACACCTTGCCGAAACCCGCGATTTCGACGGCACCGCAGTGCTGATCTTCCAACCGGCCGAGGAGGGCCTGGGCGGCGCGCGCGGGATGCTGGCCGAAGGGCTGTTTGACCGGTTTCCCTGCGACGAGGTCTTTGGCATGCACAACTGGCCCGGCGGGGATCCCGACAAGGTGGCGATCTGCAAGGGCACGGCGATGGCCGGGGCCTATTTCTTCGACATCCACATTCAGGGCCGCGGCAGCCATGCGGCGATGCCCCAGGCCTCGCGCGATCCGCTGGTTATCGCGTCGGCGCTGGTGACGCAGTTGCAGACCATCGTGTCGCGCAATGTGCCGCCGCTGGACGCCTGCGTGCTGTCGGTGACCCAGCTGCATGCCGGGTCGGCTTATAACGTGGTGCCGGACACCGCGACGCTGGCCGGCACCATCCGGTACTTCAAGGACGAGGTTTACGAACTGGTCGCGGAGAGGATGAAAAACCTCTGCGAAGGAGTTGAAAAGGCATATGGAATTGAAATTCGGCTGGACCTGCGCAACATCTTTGACGTGCTCGAAAACGATGCCGGCCTGTCGGATGCCTACCTTGAGGCCGCGGCGGATATCGTCGGGACCGAAAACGTTTCCGATCAGGCCGAACCGGCCACCGGGTCCGAGGATTTCGCCGACATGCTGAAGGTGGTGCCGGGTGCCTATTGCCGGATCGGCCATACCGGCACAGTGCCGCTGCACAATCCGGGTTTTTACCTCGATCCCGCAATGCTGCCGGTCGGGGCGTCGATCATGGCGCGGATCGTCGAACGCCGCCTGCCGATATGAGGTGCTGACATGTCCTATATGGATTTGCCTTTTGACAGCACAAAGATGCTGGCCGGGCTGAAACCGTGGATCGAATGCGAAAGCCCGACATGGGATGCCGACGCGGTCAACCGGATGATGGACCTTGCCGCATACGATCTGGCCGGCCTGGCCATGGTCGAACGGATCCCCGGACGGATGGGGTTCGGCGGCAGCCTGCGGGCACGCCTGCCGCACCCCGATTTCGGGCAGCCGGGGATCCTGATTTCCGGCCACATGGACACCGTCCATCCGCTTGGCACGCTGGCGGCGCTGCCGTTCCGCCATGACGGCGACATCTGTTACGGTCCCGGCATTCAGGACATGAAGGGCGGCAATTTCGTCAGCGTCGAGGCGCTGCGCAAACTGCTGGCGGCCGGGATGCAGACACCGCTGCCGGTGACCGTCCTGTTCACCCCCGACGAAGAGGTCGGTACGCCGTCGACGCGCGAGCTGATCGAGGCGGAGGCGGCGCGCAACAAATACGTTCTGGTGCCCGAACCCTGCCTGCCCGGAGGCGGTGCGGCCATCGGACGCTATGCCATTGCCCGGTTCAACCTGCGCAGCACCGGCAAACCCAGCCATGCCGGCGCACGGCTGGCGGATGGCCGGTCCGCGATTGCAGGAATGGCGCGCAAGCTCTTGGAAATAGAGGATATGACCGGGCCGGACTGCACTTTCAGCGTCGGCGTCATCCATGGCGGAGAATGGGTCAATTGTGTATCGACCTATTGCGACGCCGAAGCGCTGAGCATGGCGAAAAAACAAGAAGACCTCGATCACGGGGTCGAACGGATGCTGGCGCTGGCCGGTGAGGCCGATGGCGTCGAGTTTCAGGTCACCCGGGGCGTGACCCGCCCGGTGTGGTCTCCCGATCAGCCGGGCACCATGGCCATGTACGATCTGGCCCGCGAGATTGCCGCAGAAATCGGCTTTGAGCTGAGCTGCGACAGCGCCGGCGGCGGTTCGGACGGGAATTTCACCGGGGCCATGGGCATTCCGACGCTGGATTCGATCGGGGTCCGCGGCAACGGGCTGCATACGCTGAACGAACATATCGAGGTGGCCAGCCTTGTCGAACGCGCACGGCTGATGGCCGGTCTGCTGATGCGGCTGGAATAGCGGGCATCAGGGGCGGTCCAGCCATTGCGCGCTGGACCGCCCCGGTGCTGACCACTAAGGTGTTAGCGATAACGAAATCCCGGCAGGAGCGGCAGGCATGACGGCCACGACAGAGTGGATCGCGGTTGACTGGGGCACGACCCGGTTGCGGACATGGGCGATGCGGGGCGACGAAGTGATGTTCGAGGCGTCGTCGGACAAGGGACTGTCGCGCCTGACCCCCGAAGACTACGAACCCGCACTGCTGGAGCTGATCGAACCGTGGCTGGGCCCGGATCCGGTGGATGTGCTGGCCTGTGGCATGGTCGGGGCGCGGCAGGGCTGGCACGAAGCGCCCTATTCCACGGTTCCCGTACACACGCTTTCGGAACCGCCCGTCCGCGTGCCCGGCACCGATCCGCGGATCCGGGCCTTTGTTCTGCCCGGTGTCCGGCAATTGAAGCCCGCAGACGTCATGCGGGGCGAGGAAACGCAGGTCGCCGGATTTCTGAACCGCAACCGGAACTGGGACGGGGTGATCTGCCTGCCCGGGACCCACACGAAATGGGTGCAGGTCAGCGCCGACGAAATCGTCAGTTTCAGGACCTTCATGACGGGCGAGCTGTTCGAGCTGCTCAGCAAGGGCTCGATCCTGCGGCATTCGGTGACAGACGGCTGGGACGCCGGGGCGTTTTCCACCGCCGTGGATGACGTTCTGAGCCGACCCGAGGCGCTGGCCGGGCAATTGTTCGGTCTGCGCGCGACCGACCTGCTGGAAGGTGCCGCGCCCGGCGTGGCGCGGGCGCGTCTGTCGGGGTTGCTCATCGGGGCGGAACTGGCCGCTGCCCGGCCCTACTGGCTGGGCCAGCAGATCGCCGTGATCGGCGCGCCGCAGATATCGCAAACCTATGCCGCCGCGCTGGACCGGGTCGGTGCACAGGCCGCGTTGCAGGACGCGCAGGCCATGACCCTTGCAGGGCTGAGCGCCGCCCGCGCCATGATCGGAGCCACAAAATGACCCGTCCGCTGATCGCTATTCTCCGCGGCCTGCCTCCATCGGATGCCGTTGCCGTCACTGCGGCACTGATCGAGGCCGGAATCACCCGGATCGAGGTGCCGCTGAATTCGCCGGAGCCGCTGACCTCCATCGCCGCGATGGCCGAGGCGTTCAGCGATGTTGCACAGATCGGGGCCGGCACGGTGCTGACACCGGCCGAGGTGGATGGCGTCGCGCGGTCCGGCGGCACGCTGATTGTGTCGCCGAACTGTGATGTCGAGGTGATCGCACGCACGCGTGAGCTGGGGCTGAACAGCTGGCCCGGCATCTTCACCCCGACCGAGGCCTTTGCCGCACTGAAGGCGGGCGCGACCGGGCTCAAGCTGTTTCCCGGCGCGATGGCCGGCACCGCGGGACTGGCGGCCATCCGGGCTGTGCTGCCCCCGGGCACACAGGTCTATGCCGTGGGCGGCGCAGGGCCGGACAATTTCGGGGACTGGATCCGGGCCAGCGCGGATGGCTTCGGGATCGGATCGGCGCTCTACAAACCCGGCCTGTCGGCCGCCGAGACCGGCGCGCGGGCGCAGGCCATCGTCGCGGCGTATGATGCCGCCCGCGACGGGGGCTGAAGCACCCGGAGGTGAGGACCCTGCGGCACATCGGTCAGCAAATCGGGCCGGGACCGAATTATTCCTTTGGCACCGGCCGTAAAATCGATATTTTCCTCAAAGCAGCCGGAATATAGCATGACCGAACCGACCGAGAGACCTGAAACCTCCGCCACGCAGCGCGCCTATTTCGCAATCCGAAACATGATCGTCACCGGGAATCTGGATCCGGGCGAGAAGTTGAAGATTGACGGGTTGCGGCAGCGGCTGGAAACCGGCGCCTCCCCGATCCGCGAGGCGCTGAGCCTGCTGACTTCGGATTACCTTGTGGAACGCATCGACCAGCGCGGGTTCCGGGCCGCGCCGATCAGCGGTACGAATTTTCAGGAAATTCTTGCGCTGCGCTGCACGCTCGAAGACATGGCGCTGCGCCAGAGCATCGCCGCCGCCACTACCGAGTGGGAGGAAGCTGTGGTGCTTGCGCATCACCGCATGCAGCGGGCCTATGAAAACGGCGACAGCCGCTTTGAGGATCTGCACAAGCAGTTTCACATGGCCCTGCTGGCGCAGGCCGGTTCACCGATCCTGCTGAAATTCTGCTCTCAGCTTTACGATCTGAACATTCGCTACCGATACCTCGCCGGCAGTTCGCAGGACTACAAAAGCCGCGATGTCAGCGACGAACATGCCGGCATCCTGAAGGCCGCGGTGGCCCGCGACGCCGATCTGGCAGCTGCGCAGCTGGTCAGCCATTACCGCAGGACCGGCAGCTATCTGGCCGGCTTTTTCGGAGAACCCCGGTAGGCCTTACGGGCCGGGGTACTGCGCGGGGCAAAGCTTACGCCGAAGACAAGCCCGCCGGTTGCCCCGCTAAATGCCCGTTACGCGCGGACCAGAACCAGATCGAACTCCACGCTCAGGTAATCGGCGGCCACCTTGCCGGACAGTTCGAAACCCTCTGCCGGGAAACTGTCGGCCGGATTTGTGTCGTAATGCATCACCAGATCCGAGCGGACACCGAACACCGTGTCCTCGTCCAGATAGGGATCATCGTCCGGGAAAACCTCGGTCACCAGCGGCCGGAATCCATCGGCTTTGACGATGTAATGCAGGTGCGACGGGCGCCAGGCATGGCGGCCGGTCGAGCGCAGGATGTCGCCGACAGGACCGTCTGTGGGCACCTCGTAGCTGACCGGTTTGACGGTGGTGAACCCATAGCGGCCATCGGCGCCGACGGTCTGAATGCCGTGGGACGAATATGTGTCCTGATCCGGGTCCTGACTGGAATAGAGCCCGTTGGGCGCGGTTTGCCAGATATCGATCTGTGCGCCCTCGATCGGGTTGCCGTTTTCGTCCCTCACCGCGCCTGTGACCAGCAGAACTTCACCCTCGAAATGGCGTTTCATATCGAAGCCGAACGGGATGTCGGGGGCGCCAGAGATGTGGAACGGGCCAAGCACCGACGAAGAGGTTCCGCCCTCGACCGTATTGATCATGTCCACCAGAGAGGACAGGCCCAGCACGTCCGACAACAGAATGAATTCGTGCCGCTCCTTGTCGGTGAACTCGGTCATGCGCTCCATAAAGGCGATGCCGGTGTTCCATTCTGCATGGGTCAGCTTCACCTCTTTGGCGAAGGCATGCAGGTGATGGGACAGCGACCGCATGACCTCCAGCATCCGGGGGTCGGTATCCTTGCCGAAATAGCTGAGAAAAACGTCAGTGATATTGTCCTGGGTCACGTTGCGCATGGGCGAGCTCCTCAATTCAGAATGGCAAGGCTCAGAACCGGAAACCGGATCAGCAATATCAGTACCACCAGCATGACGGCGGCAAAAGGCAAAGCACCAAGAAATACATCTTTGAGCGAGATGCGGTCGTCGTTCAGCGTCGCCTTGATCACGAAGCAGGAAATGCCCAGTGGCGGCGTCAGCAGGCCGATTTCGGCGCCGACAACGGTGACGATACCAAACCAAACCAACGACAGTCCCATCGGTTCGATCAGCGGCAGAAACAGGGGAACCACGATCAGGATGATCGACGCGGTGTCCAGCAGCGTGCCCAGAAACAGCATCAGCACGACGTAGATAAGCATGATGGTGAAAAAACTGGCCTGGCTGGTGGCCAGCAGATCACCCAGCTCGTTCGGCAGCCCGGCGAGCCCCAGCATCCGGCTGTAGATCGATGCCGCCGTAATCAGGAACAGGATCGCCGCGGTAATGTGTCCGGTCTCCAACAGCGCGTCCCAGAACAGGCGCATTGTCATCTTGCGCCGCACCAGCGCGATCAGCAGGCCAACCAGCGACCCGGCCGCGCCGGCCTCAACCGGGGTCAGCCAGCCGGTATATATGCCGCCCAGCACGATGACGATCAGCGCGAGGATCGGCAGGGTCTTCGACGCGATCTCGCCCCAGGGCAGCGCCCTGAAATCGGATGCGTCGCGGCCTTTGACAAAACCCGGTGTGAACCGTCCCATCGCCCAGATGGCCCCGACATAGGCCACTGCCAGCATGATCCCGGGCACCACCCCGGCAAGGAACATGTCGCCCACCGACTGTTCGGCCACGAAGGAATAGATGATCAGCATCGCCGAGGGCGGAATGATCATGCCCAGCACCGACGACCCGGCGACAACACCGACCGCAAACCGGGGGTTGTAGTCATGGGCCAGCATCTGCGGCACCGAAACCTTGGAAAACACCGAAGCCGATGCAATGGACGACCCGGTCACCGCGGCAAAGACCGCGTTCGCCCCGACGGTCGCCATGCCGATCCCGCCCTTGATCCGGCGAAAGCCAGAGCTCATCACGTCGTAAATATCGGCGCCCAGCCCCGCCTTCGCCACGATCAGCCCCATGAAGGTGAACAGGGGCACCGTGGCAAATGTGTATTCCATCACGCTGTCGCTGACCGCGATCTTCAGCAGGTTCATCGCCAGATCGAAATTGTCGCGCATCAGCCAGATCGAGACGAACGAAACAACGCCCAGCGCGATCGGGATATAGACGCCCAGATAGATCAGGACGACGATTGCAACGACCGAGATCAGGCCGATCTCAATCGGCGTCATAGTGTATCCTCATGTTCGGGCGCGCGGATCAGTTCCGGTTCATGCGCCGGTCTCAGCACTTTCAGGGCGAAGATCAGGGCACACAGGGCCGCGCTGAGAAAGATCACCAGCTTGATCGGCCACCACGGCGCGGTAAAGACGCCGGGGACGCCGAAATAGTCCTTGGTGTGCCACATCTCGGTAAATTCCGGCCAGATCGCGATGGCGATCAGCGCCATGAATACCGCCGAGACGGTTTCGATTGCGTGCGTGATGGCAGACGTCAGGCGCGGAAACCGCTGTCCGATGATCACGAGGAACCCGTCGGACCGGGTCAGCCGGTTTACCCGCACAACATCCGGTAATTGCAGAAAAACGATAAGCACCATCGAGAACTGTACGACCTCCACGGCGCCGAGAAACGGGGCATTGAAAACGCCACGGGCAACCACATCGAAGTTGACCACTGCGACAAGACCGAGAACCACAAATGTTCCGATCACGTTGGCGGACATGGCAAGCCTGTCCGACAGGGTTGCGAGAGCGCCGACAGATTTCTTGAACGCATTGTTCATCGCGTCGGCGCCCCCCGTTTTCTTGTTTACTGGGCTGCCCAGTCACGCACACCGGTGTACCCGGCGGCTTCCAGCTTGCCGAGATAGGCCGTCAGCATCTCGGTTCCCGGTTCGCCCTTGTCGTTGAGCGTGGCGGCCCATTCCGCGGCGATATTGGGCATCGCGGCGGCCCATGCGGCGCGGTCTTCCGCGCTGGCTTCGGTGATCGTGCCACCGGCAGCGACATAGGCCTCGCGGCTGGCTGCGGCGCGGTCCATGGCCAGACCGGCAACGTGATCGCGATAGAGCACCGCCACGTCCAGCAGCACACCCTTCACTTCGTCAGGCAGGCTGTTCCAGTAGTCCTGGTTCACCGTGATCGTCTTGGAGTTCACCGCGCCAAGATCCGCCTTGAGCATATGCGGCGCCACCTCGGCGATCTTGAAGGTCTTGGCCGCCTCGGGCCACAGCATCGCCTTGTCCACAAGCCCGGTCTGAAGCATGTTGTAGAAATCGGTCAGGCCACCGCGGACACCGGCGGCGCCATCGATACCTTCAAGATAGCGCAGGTTCATACCGGCCCCGGCCACCTTGGCGCCTTCCATGTCCTTGGGCGAGGTGATGGGATCCTTCGAGAACACCTGATAGGTGTCCAGAACCACGCCGGTCGCCAGGTATACCTGGTTCTGCGCGGCGAATTCCTTCTGCATGGTCGGGTATTCCTTGGCGATCTCATCGACCGCCTTGGCCACCGCGCGCGCATCCGCCGCAACAAACGGCGTCACGGCGGAAATCGCCTGACTGGGCAGCTTGGAAGAATGGAAGATCGTGGTGACGATGCCGATGTCGCCCAGCCCCAGCTTGATGCCTTCCAGCACGCCCTTGGGTTTGACGATGGAGCCGCCATAGCTCTCCTGCCAGTCCATCTTGTAGTTGCCGGTTTCGGCCAGCCGCTTGTCGACCTCGGGAATGAAGAAGTTGGTAAATTCCTTCACCCACAGCGCGCGCGCCGGATAGCCGTCGATGACGACGACCTTGATCGTTTCCGTCGCCAGCGCCGGAAGCGCGGTGGCCCCCGCCAGCAATGCGCCCAAAGCTGTGCGTCTTGTCCATTTGGCAATCATGTCTGGTCCTCCCTGATTTGCCTTATGATGGCTCGGTCTTTCTCCAGACCGTTTCGATTTTGGTTCCGCTGCCGATAAACAGTTTCGACTGCGGGCAGTATTTTTCGACCTCATGCGCGACGGCCTGCAGGTCCGCGTCGCTGGCCGGCCCGTCCGCCTGAACGATCTGCCGGATGGCCGTGAACGGCACGTCGATCTCTTCGGTGAGCGTCACGCCGCGGCGGTCGAAATCGCAGGTGATGTCGATCTGCAGATGGCCGATATCGACCCCCAGCTTGCCGGCGCATTTATGGCCGATCACGTTCGTGCACCCGGCCAATGCCGCAAGCGCAGTATCCGTCGGCGTCGGCCCGGTGTTGGTTCCGCCGCGCTCCTCCGGTTCGTCAATTGCGAATTCCAGATCGCGCACAGAAACGTCGGCGCGCGAATGACTGGGGCAATGCGCGGTGACGTTCAGCTGAACCGTGGTTTTCATGCGGATCGCCATGGGGCCCTACAGAACCTCGCAAATGTCGTCGAACGCGAAACGCGGCAGTTTCTGAAACAGCGCGGTTTCGTCGGCATACCCGATGTTACATAGAAAATTGGATTTCCATCCGTTTTCTGAAAAGAATTCTTCATCGACGATCTGGTTCGAGAAACCCGACATCGCCCCAACATCCAGCCCCATGGCCCGGGCCGCGATCATGAAATACGCGCCCTGCAGCGTGGAATTCCGGTAACCGGTGTCGTGGACATAGTCCGGTTTGCCCTCGAACAGCGGTTTGCGGTCCTCGTGCGGGAACAGGAAATCCAGCCGCTGCCAGTAATCCGGGTCCCACGCGATGATGGCCGTAACCGGTGCGGCGCGCATCTTTTCCACGTTCTTGGGCTTGAGCGATTTTGCCAGCCGCGCCTTGCCCTCTTCGCTGCTCACGAAAATGAACCGTGCCGGGCAGGTGTTCATGCTGGTCGGGCCCTGAATGGTAATGTCAAAGAGCGTGTGCAGCATGTCGTCCGACACCGGCCGGTCGGTCCAGGCATAATGCGAACGTGCATCGCGCAGGATCAGGTCGATGGATGCGTCATCCAGCCGTTCTTTTCTGGCCCGCAGAGACCGGACCGCGTCCTGCGCCCGCGCCCGGAGGTCATCGGTGCTGTGTTCGGCCACCGTCATCACTGCGCCGCCGTCCGGTGCACATGGTCGGCTTCGTCGATCACCGGGCTGGCGCAGATGCCGATGCCCTCGATTTCAATCTCGACGGTTTCGCCGGGGCGCAACCAGCGCGGGTTCGGTTTCTTTGCGTGGCCGACACCGGGCGGGGTGCCCAGCGCGATCAGGTCGCCCGGGGCCAACGTGGTGTATTCGGAAATGATCGCGATCGTTCTGGCCGCGGACCAGATCATGTTGGAGGTGTTGGAGCTTTGCAGGATCTCGTCGCCGACGCGGCTTTCGATCTTCAGGCCCGACGCGCCCTCGGGCAATTCATCCGGCGTCACCACGAACGGCCCGACCGCGCCGGTGTCGTCGAAATTCTTGCCCGGCGTCCACTGATGTGTCTTGCGCTGATAGTTGCGCACCGATCCGTCATTGAACACGGTGTAGCCGAACACGTGGTCCAGTGCGTCTTCCTCGGAAATGTGCCGCCCGCCGCGGCCGATGATCATCATCAGTTCGGCTTCGTAATCGAGCTGATCCGAGCAGGCCGGCCGCACCATGGGCGCCCCGGCCGCCATCAGCGAATTGCGTCCGCGCATGAACAGCGCCGGGTAGTCGGGAATGTCGTACCCGCCTTCCTTGATATGTTCGACATAGTTCAGCCCGAGGCAGATGATCGTACCGGGCGCGGACAGCGGCAGTTCCGGCACAATATCCGACACAGCCACGTCCGCACCACTCAGGTCCATCCCCATCACGCGATCCATAAGCCCGGCATCGCCGGTCAACGCCATCAGGTCCGTTCCCACTTCGGGAACGGCCCGGCTCAGATTGACGGCCTTGTCTCCGTTCACGGCAAACACGCTCTTTTGCCCGCCTGACATCCCCACGATGAAACGCATCGCTTCTTTCCCATGTTGTTTAATTGTGATTTTGACGATAAAATTTGTCATCGTCAAATAAAATCGATTTTATTGGATTCGCGGAAAGGAACGCACATGCCAGCCTGGGAAGAGTACAAAGCCGAAGCCGAATCTCGCGGGGCGCTAGCCTTCGAATTGTTCGTGGCGGTCTCGGTTCCGGTGGCGGATCCGGCAACGATCAAGGCAACCCTCCCCGATCACCTCGCTTACATCAAGTCGCTCGAAGCATCCGGCGATCTGGTGTTCGCCGGGCCGCTGTCAGACGAAACCGGCACGCAGATGCAGGCGATGGGCATGCTGGTGATGCGCGCGCCGACCTTCGAGGCTGCGCAGGCGCTGGCGGAAAACGACCCGATGCACCTGACCGGCGCGCGCAAGTTCACATTGCGCCGGTGGCTGATCAACGAGGGCTCGTTCAGCCTGACGGTCAAGTTTGCCGAAAGGGCTGTGCAGCTGGGCTGAGGTTCCGGCAACACGAATATCTGTCCTGACTGATGGCGTGACACAGGCAGGGCTGGTCCCGGCGGCACAAAGGCTGCGCATTCAGGTAATTCTGTCGCAAACGGACGGTTCGGCCCCGGTCGCCGGGCTACATCTCCGGAAACGACGCCCGGTTGTGACTGGCCGGGCTTTGCGGAACAGACCCTTGGAGCATATCAAATGAAAGTCGGATTTATCGGCCTCGGCAATGTCGGCGGCAAGCTGAGCGGCAGTCTTCTGCGCAATGGCATCGACCTGACGGTACATGACCTGAACGCCGATCTGGTCAACGCCTGCGTTGCCCGGGGCGCAGCGGCCGGTGATGGCCCGGCACAGATGATGCGTGACTGCGACGCGGTCATTACCTGCCTGCCCTCCCCCGCAGCCTCGGACGCGGTGATGCAGAAGATGTTGCCCGAGATCAGCGATGGCAAGATCTGGATGGAGATGTCCACCACCGACGAGGCCGAGGTCAAGCGGCTGGGCGCGATGGTGATCGGGCGCGGCGGCGCGGCAGTGGATTGCCCGGTCTCGGGCGGGTGCCACCGGGCGGCGACCGGCAACATCTCGATCTTCGCGGGCTGCGACCGGGCCACGTTCGACCGCATCCTGCCGTTCCTGACCACCATGGGCCGGCGGGTGCTGCACACAGGAGACCTCGGCAGCGCGTCGGTTCTGAAGGTGCTGACCAATTACCTTGCCACCGCGAACCTCGTCACCTGCTGCGAGGCGCTGGTGGTGGCCAAGGCGGCGGGCATGGACCTCAACACCGCCTACGAAGCGATGAAAATCTCTTCGGGTACCAGTTTCGTACATGAAACCGAAAGCCAGGTGATCCTGAACGGCAGCCGCGACATATCTTTCACGATGGACCTTGTGAAAAAGGATATCGGCCTGTTTCAGGAGGTCGCCGACCGCGCCGGCGTGCCGCTGGAGATTAACCCGGTTCTGATCGACATCTTCAATGACGGCATCGCCCGGTTCGGCCCGCGCGAGCTGTCACCCAACATCATCCGGCGTCTGGAAGAGACCACCGGGCTGGACATTCGCGCCCCCGGTTTCCCGCCCGAGATGACGGACGACGAGCCCGAGGAAGCCGGGTACGAGGTGATCCCGCAGGGCAAAGCGGGCAGCACCTGACGCGGGCCTTCGGCGGCGCCCGGAAAATTTGAGATTTTCCGGGCCGTTTTCTTTCAAAGAAAACGGGCCCCTCCCCGATTGATCCACGGGGGCGCATCTGTCAAACAACGTAGATGCGCGGCGCTCTGCCCTGCCGCGCCTCAACTGCCGAAACCTGCCCGGTCATGACTGCGCCCTCGCTGACGCTGGAAAACAAGGAAAACATGCTGATCGTCCGCCTCGCGGGGACGATGCTGACGCCGTTTCTGGACCGGATCGAAAAGCCCATCGCGCAAGTTGGCACCGGCAGCGCCACGGTTGTTCTGGACCTCGGCTCGGTCGATGCGGTCGATACCGGCGGCGCGTGGCTGATTGTCGACCTCCAGCGCCGGCTGGAAGCCGCGGGCGCGCAGGTCTCCACCCGCGGCCTGTCGCCGGCCCAGCAGAACCTGCTGCAGACCGTGGCCGGCCATTTCCCCGAGGAAGAGGTCGCCGAGGCCCCGCCACGCGGCTTGCTTCCCTGGGTCGAAAGCGTGGGCGCGGGCACGGTTGGCACCTGGCAGGGGTTCGTATCCGTGATCGGGTTTTTCGGCCTGACGCTGCACCGGCTGGTTCGCGCCCTGCTGATGCCTTGGCGGCTGCGCTGGGCCTCGGTCGTGACCCAGATGGAGGAAACCGGGCTGAAGGCCATTCCGATCGTCGCGCTGATGGGGTTCCTGATCGGCGTTGTCCTCGCGTTTCAGGGCGCCACCCAGTTGCGCCAGTTCGGGGCCGAAGTCTTTGTCGTCGAACTGATCTCGATCTCGGTTCTGCGCGAGCTGGGCATTCTGCTGACCGCGATCATCGTGGCCGGCCGGTCGGGCTCGGCCTTCACCGCCTCCATCGGGTCGATGAAGGTGCAGGAAGAGATCGACGCGATGCGCACGCTGGGGCTCGATCCCATCGACGTGCTGGTTGTGCCGCGCACGCTGGCCCTGCTGGTGATGCTGCCGATCCTCGGCTTCATTGCCGACATCGCCGGCCTGTTCGGCGGCGCGTTGATGAGCTGGATCAACCTCGGGGTCAGCCCCGGCATGTTCGTTACCCGCCTGCAGGAAAACACCGATGTCTGGCATCTTGCGGTGGGGCTGATCAAGGCGCCGTTCTTTGCCATGGTGATCGGTGTCGTGGCCTGCTGGCAGGCGATGCAGGTGCGCGGCTCGGCCCAGAGCGTCGGCCAGCGCACCACCGCGTCGGTCGTACAGTCGATCTTCGCGGTCATCGCCATCGACGCGCTGTTTTCGATCTTCTTTTCGGAAATCGGGGTCTGACGATGGGCAGCACGGAGAAAGAGGCGATCATTCGCGTGCGCGGGCTGAGAAATCAGTTCGGGCCGCAGGTGGTGCACGACAACCTCGATCTCGACGTCTGGAAGGGTGAGGTGCTGGGCATCGTCGGCGGGTCGGGCACCGGCAAATCGGTGCTTCTGCGCACCATTGTCGGGCTGAACAAACCCGCTGCGGGCAGCATCGAGGTCAGCGGAGTCGACGTGCTGAACGCGCCGGAAAGCGAACGGCTGACGATCGAGAAAAGCTGGGGCGTGGCGTTTCAGGACGGGGCGCTGTTTTCCTCGCTGACCGTTCTGCAGAACGTCATGGCACCGATGCGCGAACACCTGAAGATCAGCGTGCCGCTGATGCGGCAGCTGGGCGAGCTGAAGATCAGCCTCGTGGGCCTGCCGCTGTTCAGCTGTTCCAAGTTTCCCTCGGAACTGTCGGGGGGCATGCGCAAACGCGCCGCGCTGGCGCGGGCGCTGGCGCTGGATCCGGCCATCGTGTTTCTGGACGAACCCACCGCCGGGCTCGATCCGATCGGTGCCGCCGCCTATGACGACCTGATCCGCGAATTGCAGCAGGCGCTGGGGCTGACGGTGTTCATGGTGACCCATGACCTCGACAGCCTTTATGCGATCTGCGACCGGGTGGCGGTACTTGCAGAAAAGCGCGTTCTCGTCGAAGGTCCCATCGGGGATATGACGACAGTGGATCACCCGTGGGTTCAGGAATACTTCACTGGACCGCGGGCGCGCGCGGCGCAGGTGAAGTCCACGGCTGCCAGGGACTGAGAATGGAAACACGGGCCAATTACGTATTGATCGGGGCGTTCACGCTGGCAGCGATCTTTGGCGTGATCGGGTTTCTGCTGTGGCTTGCCAATGTCGAGGTGAACCGGCAATTCGCCTATTACGACGTACTTTTCGACAACGTGGCCGGGCTGTCGACCGCGGGTGACGTGCGCTTCAACGGTCTGCCGGTGGGTCAGGTCATCCGGCTGGGGCTGGATGAAAACGACCCGTCCAAAGTGCGTGTTCACCTCGAAGTGGATGCCAGCACGCCAATCCGCACCGATTCGACCGCGCAGCTGCAGTCTCAGGGTGTGACCGGGGTCAGCTATGTCGCCCTGTCGGGCGGGTCCGCCGACGCGCCGCTTTTGCCCAATAACGGCGTCATTGAGGGCCAGCCCAGCCCGCTGCAATCGATCTTCGAGGGCGCGCCGGACCTGCTGAACGAGGCCATCGAACTGCTCGAAGACCTGCGCACCGTGGTCAGCGACGACAACCGCGCGGCGGTGAACGAATTGCTGACCAACCTTGCCTCCGCCTCCGGGCGTCTGGACCGCACGCTGAATGATTTCGAAACCCTGTCTTCGGATCTCAGCGGGGCGGCGAAGGAAATTGCGACATTTACCGACCGGCTGGGTCAGCTTTCGGACACCGCCGAGGTAACCCTGAACGCGGCCACCGACACGCTGAACACCGCGCAAGGCGCCGTGGAGACCGCGACCGGCACGCTCGACAGCGCGCGCGAGGCCTTCGATACCGCCGAAGGGCTGATGCAGAACGAGCTGACGGCATTCATCCAAAGCGGCACCGAGGCGGCGCAGACCGTGAACACCACCGTTCAGTCGCTGGAGGCCCCGGCGCTGGCCACGCTGGAAACCGCCCGCGAGATCATCGAAACCCGCCTGCCCGCGCTGACCACCAAGATCGAGGACACGGTGGCCTCGCTGGAGGCTCAGATCACATCCGTCGGCAACAACGCCTCCGACCTGATCACCCGGTACGAAGAGGTGGGCGAAACTGCGCAGGCCCGGCTGGAAGAAACCAGATCGGCCATCGAGGCGTTTGAAACCCTGTCCGGCGATGTCAGCACGGCAAGCCGGGAAATCACCACTTTTACCGAGCGGCTGGGCGATTTGTCGGATACCGCGGAAACCGCGCTGATCACCGCGACCGATACACTGGCCTCGGCCCAGAGCGCGGCAGACAGCGCCGTGGGAACGCTGGACACCGCCCAAACCGCCTTTGCCACCGCAGACGGGCTGATGCAGAACGAGCTGGCAGAGTTCATCCGCACCGGCACGGATGCCGCCAGACGGCTGGATCAGACGGTGCAGACGCTGGAACCGACGGTCACCGGCACCCTGACTTCGGCGCAGACCCTGATCGACACCCGCCTGCCGGAGCTGGCCACACAGGTCGAACAGACGGTTCAGGCGCTGGAAGAACAGATCACCGCCATCGGCGGCGACGCCACAGAGCTGATCGCCCGCTATGAGGAAGTCGGCGCAACCGCGCAGGCCCGGCTGGATCAGACCGAGGCGGCGTTAACCGCCTTCGAGGCGGCCACGGTCGAGGCGAAATCGGCCATCGAAACGATCAATGCGTCGGTCCAGCAGAACCTGCCGGGGCTGATGGAGGATGTGGCCACCGCTGCGGAAACGGCCAATCGGGTGATCGACGACATCGGCACCGAGGTGACAAATGTCGCCGACCGGCTGACTGCGCTTTCGGATGACGGCGCGCTGGCGCTGCAGACCGCAACCGCGACCTTTGCCAATGCCAACGAAACGCTGGATGCGGTGACCCGTGCAATGGACAGCGCCCAGACCACGCTGGCCTCTGCCGATCAGGCCTTTGCCTCGATCAATACGGTGATCGACGAAGACCTTGACGCGATCATTTCCGACGTGCGCGGCGCGGTCGAAACCTTCTCGGTCACCGTCGAACAGGTGTCCGGCAATGTCGACCGGATTTCCGACGAAATCCTCAATGCCTCGGCCTCGGCCTCCAGCGTGATCGGAACGGTGGACGGTATCGTACAGGACAACCGGCGCCAGGTGTCGGATTTCATGCGCGTCGGCCTGCCGCAACTGCAACGGTTCGTAGAGGAAAGCCGCGCGCTGGTCGTCAATCTCGACCGGCTGGTGGACCGTATCGAACGCGACCCGGCCCGGTTCTTTCTGGGCACACAGGCTTCGGAGTTTCGCCGGTGAACCGATTTTTCCTGATACTGACCCTTGGCGTCGCGCTGGTGATTTCCGGCTGTACCGGGCTGGGCACGCTCAGCCGGGCCTCGCAGCCGAACGATCTTTATGCGCTGACCCCCAAAAGCACGTTTTCGGGCAACCTGCCGCGGATCCGGTCGCAGATTGTGGTCGAGGAACCCACCGCGACCGCCGCGGTCAACACCGACCAGATCGCCGTGCTGCCCTCGCCGCTTGAAGTTCAGTACATGCCGCGCGCCCGCTGGGTCGACCGGGCACCGCTGATCGTTCAGGCGCTGCTGATTGAAAGCTTTGAAAACACCGGCAAGGTTCCGGCGGTGGGCCGCTCGACCGTCGGGCTGCGCGCCGACTATGTCATCGTGACGGATATCCGCGAATTTCAGGCCGAGGTCACGACCGACGAGGAAGGCAACGAATCCCTGCTGGTCAATGTGCGTCTGAACATCAAGATCATCGACGAATACGAAGACCACATCATCGCGTCGAGTTCTTTTGAAAAGGTCCGGCTGTCGGCCAGCGAAGACGCGCTGGACCTGGCCACGGCGTTTGACAGCGCCCTCGGCAGCGCCATGCGCGACGCCGTGGAGTGGAGCATCCGGCGGATCTACAGTCATGGCGGCTGAGCGGGGTTGCGCAAAACCTGCTTGACCGCGACCGGCCCTGCCCCAAAAGTCCCGCTATGGACGAATTCGATTATGTCATTGTCGGCGCTGGATCTGCCGGCTGCGTTCTGGCTGCGCGGTTGTCGGAAAACCCGGACGTCACCATCTGCGTGCTGGAGGCTGGGCCGCGCGACGTGAACCCGTTCATCCGCATTCCGGTCGGCTGGATGAAGCTGATGACCAATCCCCGCGTCAACTGGATGTTCGAGGCGGAAGGGTCGGAATGGACCGGCGGCCGCAAGATCGCGGTGCCGCGCGGCAAGACGCTGGGCGGGTCATCCTCCATCAACGGCAATATCTTCAACCGCGGCGCACCGTCCGATTTCGACCAGTGGGCGCAGCTGGGCAATCCGGGCTGGGGCTATCACGACGTTCTGCCGCTGTTCCGGCGCATGGAAAGCTGGCAGGGACCCGACCCTGACGGGCTGCGCGGCGGTGACGGCCCGCTGAAGGTCACGCCCAGCCCGTGGACCCACCCGCTGTGCGACGCGTTTCTCGACAGCGCGGCCAGCCTCGGGATCCCCCGCAATTCCGACTATAACGGGACCGAACAATTCGGCGCCAGCTATGCCCAGCGCACGATTGCCGGCGGCCGGCGCCAGAGCGCGTCGAGCGCATTCCTGCGCCCTGCCATGTCGCGCCCCAACCTGTCGGTGCGCACCGGTGCCCACGCAACCGGGATCCTGTTCGAGGGCAACCGGGCCAGCGGCGTCTCCTATCGCCGGGCAGACCGCGCCGAGACCGTCGCCGCCCGGCGCGAGGTCATCCTGTGCGGCGGGGTGATCAACTCGCCACAATTGCTGCAGCTGTCCGGCATTGGTGACCCCGATCATCTGACCGGGCTGGGCATTGCCGTTCGCAAGGCCGTGCCCGGCGTCGGCAGCAACCTGCGCGACCATTTCACGCCGCGATTTACCGCGCGGGCCAAAGGCATCAGCACCTTCAACGAACGCTCGCGCGGGCTGCCGCTGGTGGCGGAGATCGGCAAGTGGCTGATCGGGCAGCCGTCGATCCTGTCGCTTCCCTCCACCGCCTGTTACGCCTTTGCCAAATCCGACCCGGTGCTGGATACCAGCGATCTGCAGATCACCTTCATGCCGGCCTGCTACAAGGACGGTCACCAGAGCCGGCTGGACGACGAACCGGGCATGACGCTGGCCGCGTGGCAGCAGCGCCCGGAAAGTCTGGGCCATGTCCGCATCAGGTCCGCCGATCCGATGGACAAACCGGAAATCCAACCGAATTACCTGTCCGTCGAACATGACCGGCGCGTTCTGGTCGCAGGGCTGAAGCTGATCCGGCGGATCATGCGCGCAGATCCGATGAAACCCTATTTCGATGGCGAGATTTATCCCGGCGATGACGCCCGCACCGACGACGACCTGCTGGCCACCGCCCGCGACCGGGGAACGACAACTTTTCACATGATGGGCACTTGCCGCATGGGGCCTGCAACCGATCCGACGTCTGTGGTCGATGCCGCCCTGCGCGTTCGCGGGTTCGACGGGCTGCGGGTGGCGGATGCGTCGATCTTTCCGACGATGCCGGCGGCCAATACCAATGCGGCCGCGCTGATGGTCGGGGAAAAAGCCGCGGACCTGATCCGCGGCAGCTAGGGGGTGGCGGGACCGCGATAACCCGCGGTCCCTGCCCTGTTCAGGTCAGCCTTTTGATCCGGGCAGTGCCGGGGGCTTGGACGGCGTCCGGCGCCGGCGGGTGGCCGGTTTGGCCTCTGCTGCCGGCTTTGCCTCTGGTGCGGGCTTGGCCGCTGCTGCCGGTTTGGCTGCTGCTGCCGGTTGGGCCGCTGCTTTGGCGGGCTTGCTCGCAACCGGCTTTTTCGCCGCCGGTTTGGCCGCTGCCGGCTTGGGCGCGGCGGCCGGTTTCGGCGCCTCCGCAGCCGGTGCAGGCTTGGGCTGAGCGGCGCGGCGGGCCGGTTTCGCCGGCTTTGCCTTGGCCGCTGGCGCAGCTGTCTTGACCTCGGCGGGCGCGGCTTTCTTGGCCGGCGCAGGCTTTGCAGCGGGCTTCGGTGCGGCTTTCTTCACGGCCGGTGCGGCCGGTTTGGCGTCTGCCACCTCTGCTGTTTTCACCGGTACCACCTTGGCGGCGGGCTCCGGCGCGGCTTTCTTGACGGCGGGTTCTGCAACCTTGGGCGCGGCCGCGGGCTTCGCGGCTTCGGCCTTGGCAGCAGGCTTGGGCGCGGCTTTGCGTGCCACCGGCTTCGCCTTCTTGGGCGCGGCCGGTTTCTGGGCCTTGGGCTTGGCCGGGGCGGGCTTGGCCGGCGCGTCAGCCGCGATCGGGGCCCAGGCACCTGCCATGGTCTGCATGCTCTGCAGGGTCACGACCGGTGCGGCCATCGCCGTACGGGTGAGGTTGGCGGCGATTTTCATGTTTTCGGTCATCGCGATGCCGGCCATGCGATAGCAGGCTGCAGACAGGCTGACCTGGTCGGAAGGGAAAATATTCATCCGGGATACTCCGTGGGGATCAGGCAAAGGAAAGCGGAGCCCGTTGAACGGAACCGGGGACAGGTCGAACCGGATACTATAGGCCGAGACATTGCAGGCCACTCCGCAGTTTGCTGCACAGCAGGGTAACAGAGCTATACCGCAAGCGCAGCAAGATTTTGCTGCACTGCGGCGAAATCCCGCGCATCGGCCCGGCTTGGCCCTTACCCCAGCCGGCCGGCGGGCACGACTTCGCGGACCGCGCCGGTGCTGACATCGTAGAGCCAGCCGGACACAACCACCTGCCGCGGAACGATTTCCGACGACCGGAGCCGTTCTATGTCTGCGCGCAGGCTGGCATCGTGGTCGGTGATGGCGCTGCCTGTGACGTCGATGCCCAGTTCCGTGCCGATGGCCTGCTGAAACGCGGGATCGGCAAACCGTTCCGCGCCGCATTGGGTATGCTGCATAATGAACAGCTCGAACCCCGCTTTGGGATTGCCCGTCAACCGGGACACCATGAAGGCCAGCGTCGCGATCTCGGTCAGGGCCTCGCCGGTCACGCGCCCGCCGTTGTTACGGATCACCACGGCATCACCCAGATCCACCCCCAGAACATGGGCCGGGTCCACCCTTGCATCCGCGCAGGTCAGGATCACCGTGCGCAGCCTTGGCAGGATCGGCATTTCCGAAAATGAGAAACCGCTCTGAAACTTTTGATTTCGCACAATAAGTTCGTTTGTAGCTGTCATTTCGACATTCCTTTATCGGTGATTGTGGTTGCTGTGACGGCCGGCGCAAAACTCATGCGGCAAAACCGGCGATTGCGGGGGTTTTCCGCGGCTGGTGCGTGGTTTGCCAGTCTGCATCGTCCTGGCTGAATTTCGGATCCCCGATCCGCACATAGTCCCGGTCGGCCTGAACTTTCTGCAGGTCCAACGCCGGGGTCAGCAGGAGCCGCAGGAAGGCCGCCGTTGCGCGCATTTGCCCCGACAGGCTGCGGCGCAAATCCGGGCGGGCGGACACCGTGCGCCGGACGATGCTTTCAAACCGTTCCGGCACGCGGCCACCGATCCGTTCCACGTGGTCGGTGGGGGCATTCACCGCAAACGCCCCTCGGCGGTACTCGTCCGCATAGATCGCCAGCTGTGACACCGCCGCTTCGGAGTAATTTTCCGGCGGCACCGCGCGCAGCGCCTTGGTCATCATCCGTTCGGATATGTCCATGTACCGGACCCGCCGGCCCAGCGCCCGCCCCATCGCCGCCGCAATGTCGTCCGGCGACAGCAACTCCGGACCCGTCGGCCGGTAGGTTTTCCCGGCGTGGCGCCCCGGATCAGTCAGCGCTGCCACCGCGACGCAGGCAATATCTTCGCTGGACGGCGGCGCGTTCTTTTTCACCTTGCCGGCCCCCAGTGGCATGGCAAACAGCCCAAGATGGGCGGCCATGTCCAGCACCATCAGGTAATTGTCCGCGAACCAGCCCGGATTGACCGAGGTCACCGTGATGTCCGCCGGCATCCGCATCAGGAGATCCGACAGATACACCTCCCGCGTGAAAAGCGACGGGTGGTCAGCGGCGCTCAACCACTGGCCCAGTGTCACCACATGGTCCAGCCGGGCCTCGTGCGCGGCGGCGGTGAACACGGCGTTGAAATGCAGACCGTTCGGTGCTGTCGGCGCGCATTGATACGCAACCGACATGCCCGTCATCGCCCGCCGCATATCGCTCAGCGCGTACTGGTTCCCGACGAAAAGCTCGGCCCCTGCCCGCCTCAGCGTCTCGGACCGGGCATCGCGGCGGCGCACGAAGGCCCGCACCGGAAAGCCCTTTTCGCGCAGTTGCAGGGCGACCGGAAGCCCGGTTTTTCCGGCGGCGCTGGTGACAAGGATGTTCGGCAGCGTTGACATTTGGGGCCTCCCGCATGACTGTCACTTGATGATTTATAGTTGTTACTTTATTTTTTAAGGTAACATTTTCGTGAGGGCCTGATGGCAAAACCACGCTCCTACAAACTCCTCTGCCCGATCGCCCGGGCGCTGGACCGGATCGGCGACCGCTGGACATTGCTGATCCTGCGCGACCTGCATGCCGGCCCGGCCCGGTTCACGGATCTGCAAAAGGGGCTGACCGGCATCGCCGCAAATCTGCTGGCGGACCGGCTGGTCAAGCTGACAGAGGACGGTCTGGCCGAGAAGTCTGATGGCGGCCACGGGGTGACGACCTACCGGCTGACCGCGCTGGGGGAACGGACATTGGACATCGTGTTCGAACTGGCAGTCTTCGGCGCACAGTTTGCACCGGAGGAGGACATCGTCACGCCCGGCAACCTGCGCACAGTGGCAACGACGCTGCGCGCCGCCGCGCGGCGGGTGGATGTGTCAGAGCTCGGCTTCGACGCGGCGATGGTGGTGGACGGGGAACAGATACGGCTGCGCATCCGGGACGGCAAAGCGGACGTGACCTATGCGGCCTGTCCCGATCCGGACGTGGTGTTTTCAATCGGCTATGCCGACCTGCTGGGCATTTCAGAAGGTGAACCCGACACGCCTGACCGCCACAGCCTTGAAACCCGGACCCCCGGCAAGGACACAGAGTTCCTCACATTCATGTCGCGGATTACCCGGCTTTTGCGCGATGGGGACCCGGCCACCGCCTGACCGGATGTCACCCGGCGTGGAAAAGCGTGTTGAACAGCTTGGGATCGAAGCTCGACTGGGCAAAGGTCTGACCCCGGGTCAGAACGGAAACCGCGTCGTGGCTGTGCAGGCTTTCCTGATGGCTGGCGATGACGCGGAAATCGCCGACGCGCTGATCGGCCTGCAATTGTTCGCAAAAGAGCCGCGCCGCGTCCTCGACAAAGATCGGGTTGGCGGCGTTCAGCTCGGCAAAGGCCTGCTCGTCCTCGCGTTTGACCATGACCTGCGTTTCCGTCGGCACCGCGCGGCGGCAGGCTTCGATCAGGTCCTCGAACCACAGGCAATGCGCGTCACAATCCACTTCGACCGAAATCCGTGCGACCGACCGCTGAGAATGCGGCGTGGCCAGTTGGCCGCGGGTGGCGCGGGCATGTTCGCTGAGTTCCAGCGAACAGGGGCAGGTGGAGGAATAAACATAATCGAGATGCATGATCTTGCGGCGCACCCCGTCCTGTTCGATCAGTTCCAGCGCGATATCGTAATACTGGAACCCGCTGAGGCCCGAGCGCAGGCTGTCGACCCGCATCGGGAAGGAAAACCGCATCTGGATGCGCGCGTCAAAGCTTTCGAGATCTGCCTTGTAATCGTCGAGCGCGGCTTCCATCACCTCGAAGCTGAACGTCTTTTCGGCGTGCCGGTAGAAACTGCGCATGATGCGCGACATGTTGATGCCCTTCTTGCCGGCCTCAAGGCTGACCGTTCCGGTGACCGAGGTTTCGAGCGTCAGGTCACCGTTGTCGCGAGTGTGAAAGCGCACCGGCAGGCGGAAATTGGAAATTCCGACATGCTGGATCTGTTTCTGTGCGCCGCGGATCAGGCTGGCGGGGCCGTTCTGAAGATCCGGCAGGGTGGCTTTGTAGGCGTCGTCGGCCACGAACCCGTCGGGGTATTCCCGCGACATGGCCGGGTATGCAACGGCATCCGATCCGGGGACCAGCGCCGCCACGGTCGGGTCAAGCTCGGCAATTTCGGCCGCGGTCGCCCGGTCGGCCCAGTTACGCAAAACGCGCAGCGCGTCCCGGGCATCGTCACGATCCGGCGTTACCGAAATGTCAGGCGAATGAATGTTCATACCGCTGTCCCCTGTTTGCCCGTCCAATGTAAGGCCGACCCATCATAGTTGCTATTCTCGTTGCGGTATACGGCGAAACCGGCATGCCGGATCATTCCGTGCCGCTGCGCAAACGCCTTGCATCGTTAGATTTGCCTGCCCGCGCCGACAGCCTCAACTTTCCGAGAGGCGGCGTTGCAGGCCGTGGCAGCGATGCGGGGCAGACACCAGAGCCCGGTTGAATTCATACGGGTATCCTGTACCGATGAGGTATGGACCGCCGCCTGACCACCATCGTTGCCGCCGATCTGGCGGGGTATTCCCGCCTGATGGCGGCGGATGAGGAGGGTACGATTGCCCGCCTGCGCGCGGCGCGGGCCGAGGTGATCGACCCGGCGGTGAGCGATGCAAGCGGGCGGATCGTCAAGAGCATGGGCGACGGGCTGCTGATCGAATTCCCCTCCCCTGTTGCTGCTGTGCGCTGTGTGGCCGCGGCGCAGGGGCAGTTGGCGGCGCGTGAAACCGGTCCCGAGGATCAGCGGCTGCGCTTCCGCGTCGGTGTCAACCTGGGCGACGTGGTAATCGACGGCGATGATATCCTGGGCGATGGCGTCAACATCGCGGCGCGGCTGGAAAGCCTGGCCCCGCCGGGCGGCATCTGTATCAGCCGCAGCGTCTATGACCAGCTGCGCGGCAAGATCGACCATCCGATGACCGGTCTTGGCCCGCAGATGGTCAAGAACCTCCCTGATCCGATCGAAGTCTGGCGTGTGGAGATGGCGGGGGCCGTGCCGGTCAGGAAAACCATCAAGGCCCAGCCCACCAGCATCGCCGTGCTGCCCTTTGACAACATGTCCTCGGATCCGGAGCAGGAATTCCTCGCCGATGGTATCGTCGAGGACGTGATCACCGAACTCAGCCGGTTCCGGTCGCTCTTTGTGATCGCGCGCAATTCGACCTTTGCCTACAAGGGCACGCCCAAGGACATCCGCGAGATCGCGCGGGAACTGGGTGTCGGTTACGTGGTTGAAGGCGCGGTTCGGCGCGCCGGCAACCGCCTGCGGGTGACCGCCCAGCTGATCGAGGCCGAAACCGGACGTCACCTGTGGGCCGACCGCTGGGACCGGACAATGGAGGATCTCTTTGATCTGCAGGACGAGATGACCCGCGCCATCATCGCCTGTGTCGAACCGGAACTGGGCGCCCACGAACGGGCGATGGCGCGGGCGAAACCGACCGAGAGCCTGACTGCTTGGGAGCTGTGTCAAAAGGGGTTTGCCGCGCATCTGACCTATCGGCCCGAAGGCTATGCCGAGGCGATCCGGCTCTATACTGCATCCATCGCTGCCGATCCGGGGTTTGCCATACCGCACGCACTGTTTGCGCGACTTCACGCAAACGCCGTCATGGTCGGGCGCTCGGACGACCCGGTCGCCGACCTGCGGGAGGGGCTACGCCATGCCGACAGGGCCGTCGAACTGGACGACAAGCTGGATCTGGGCCATGCCGGACGGGGGGTCGTGCTGGGGCTGGGCGACCGCAGCGCCGACAGCCTGGCCGCGTTCGACCGGGCGCTCGCGCTCAACCCCAACCAGGCCATCACCTATCACTGGCGGGCCACGACCCGGCTGTTGTTGGACGAATGTGACGCAGACGCAATCGTGGCCGATGAAACGATGGCACTCAGGCTCAATCCAAAAGATCCGCTGGGCTGGGGCTTTGTGCTGGTCAAAGGGCTGGCCCTGCTACTTACGGGCCATGCTGTCGGATCGCTCGCGGTGCGCGATGCGATGGAGCAGGCCTGCCGGTACCCCAACGCCGAGTATTTCGTCTTTGTCTATGCCGCGATGGCCAATGCGGATTGCGGGCGCCAGGACGACGCCCGTCACTATCTGGCCGAGGCCATGGCCCGCCGGCCGGACCTGAGCATCAGGCTCTGGCACGCGGCCTTTGCCGGCCCGAACTGGACGCAGATCCTGACCGTGCAGACAGCAGCGCTGGAAAAGCTCGTCGCACTGGGCCTGCCGCGCAGATAGCCGGTGCTATGCGCCTTCCAGCGCCTGCATCACGTCCCCGACCAGATCATCGGTATCCTCGATCCCGCAGGAAATCCGCACCAGCCCGTCGGTGATCCCCAGATCCGCGCGCTGATCTTCGCTCAGCCGCTGATGCGTGGTGGTGGCGGGATGGGTGACGATGGTTTTGGCGTCGCCCAGATTGTTGGAGATCTTGCCGATCTTGAGCCCGTTCAGGAACGCAAATGCCGCCGGTTTGCCACCGCTGAGGTCGATCGACAGCACGGTGCCGCCGCGCCCCATCTGACGCTGGCACAGGTCGAACTGGCCGTGGCTGGCATGGCCGGGATAGATCACGCGGGCCAGCGCCGGATGCCCCTGCAGCGTCTCGGTCAGCGCCGTGGCGTTGTCGGCCTGCGCATTGACCCGCAAGCTCAGCGTTTCCAGCCCCTTGAGCATGACCCAGGCGGTGAAAGGCGACATCGAACCGCCGGTATGTTTCATGTAAGGCTCGACCGTCTTGCGGATAAATTCGCGGGTGCCAAGGATCACGCCGCCCAGCGTCCGCCCCTGCCCGTCGATATGCTTGGTGGCCGAATAGACAACCACGTCCGCCCCCTGCGCGATGGCATCGGAAAACACCGGCGTGGAAAACACGTTGTCGACCACCACGACCGCGCCGACGGTATGGGCCAGTTCCGAAACCGCGGCGATGTCGATCACCTCCAGCGTCGGGTTCGACACGGTCTCAAAGAATACCGCACGGGTGTCGGGGCGGAGCGCCGCCTGCCACTGATCGAGATCGGTGCCGTCGACGAAAGTGACCTCGACGCCGAACCGGGACAGCACGTCTTCGAGCACGTAAAGACAGGAGCCGAACAACGCCCGGGCCGAGACCACGTGATCCCCGGCCTTCAGCATCGCCGACAGGACCCCGTTGACCGCGGCCATGCCGCTGGCGGTGGCAAAACCGTCCTCGGCCCCTTCCAGCAACGCCATGCGTTCCTCGAAGATCCGCACGGTGGGGTTGCCGTAGCGGGCATAGATGAACTCGTCATCGCCGGCCTGAATGAACCGCGCCTCTGCGGCCTCGGCGCTGTCATAGACAAAGCCCTGGGTCAGAAAGATCGCCTCGCTTACCTCGCCATACTGGCTGCGGCGTGCGCCGCCATGCACGGCACGGGTGGCCTTGTTCCAGTCGTCGCTCATGATATTTCTCCGGTCCGGACCCCGCGGACGCAATCAAAAAGCCCCAGACGCGGTCAAGCGAAAGGGGCCTTTCCTCCTGACCTTTTAGCGTGTTGTTTTACGTGGCCCGCAATCCGGTAACAAATCGCCACGGTCGTCTGAGAGGCGGCTTACGCCGCGGCGCAGTATTCGTCAAGCCCCGTCACCGCTCTGTAACCAAACAGTCATACCGGCTTCATATGTCAGGCGCATAGGGGCCCCACAAGATGTTGTGGGAGTCGCGCCGTGCCCGTGATCAGGATCAATGCCGAAGGCACCCGACCGGTGCTGCACCGGGGTCAGCCGCACTGGAAATCCGCGCTGGAGCGCGCCGATGGCGGGACCGGGCCGGTCGTGGTCATGGTCCATGGCTACAAATACCTGCCCGACGACCCGCGCCATTGCCCGCACCGGCATATCCTGGCGCTGCAACCGGACGAATACCCCTACCGCTCGCCCAGCTGGCCGCGGCAGATGGGATTTGCAACCGGTCATGATGACGAGGGGCTGGCCATCGCCTTCGGCTGGCAGGCGCGCGGGGCGCTCTGGATGGCGAAACGATGCGCGGTCGGGGCCGGCGTGGCGCTGGCTGCGGTGCTGGCGCATGTGCACCTGAGATATCCCGATCGCCCGATCCACATGATGGCGCACTCGATGGGCATCGAGCTGTGCATGGAGGCGCTGCATCATCTGCCGGCCGGGGCGGTCGGGCGGATCATTGCCATGACCGGTGCCAGCTATCACGCCCGGGTGACCGGGGCCCTGGCAACGCCGGCCGGGCGGGCGGCAGAGCTGATCAACGTCACCAGCCGCGAAAACGATGTGTTCGAAGCGATGTTCGAATGGCTGATCGCGCCGCCGGCCCGCGGCGACCGCACCATCGGCAGTAAGGTGGACGCGCCCAACGCGGTCACGCTGCAGATCGACTGCGACGACACGCTGGATCACCTCGAACGGATCGGCCAGCCGCTGGGCGGCGCGGCGCGGCGCATCTGTCACTGGTCGGCCTATACCCGGCCGGGCATCCTGCGGTTTTACAACGCGCTGCTGCGCCGGCCCGGGGACTATCCGCTCGACCTGCTCCGGCGCGGGTTGCCGGAGACCTCGGCGCCGCGCTGGTCCCGCCTTGTCGCGCTGCCCGACATTCCGGGCCTGCAACCGGTGGCCGAAAACCTGTCCTGAACGGGCACCCGGCGCGGCAACAGCACCAGACGGGCCGGCGCCCCGCCCCTGCCCTTCATCTTTGTCAAAATACTCCGCGGGGGTGTGGGGGTGCGAAACCCCCACCTCCGGCCTGTCAGGTTTCGGTGTCGGGCATGTATTTCTGCAACGCCATGATCTGCCACCACAGGAACGCGAACAGCGCGATGGGAAACCCGAAGGTTTCGATCTTGACCCAGAGATCGGTCGACATCGTGCGCCAGACCAGCTCGTTGGCCACCGCGAGCAGGCCAAACGCGGCGCACAGGCGCCGGGTCAGGATCATCCAGCCCTCGTCTTCCATCGGCATCATATCGGCCATCACCCAGGCCAGATAGGACCGGCCCTGCAGCAGGCCGATGCACAGGATCGTCGTGAAACAGCCATAGACGATGGTGGTTTTCATCTTGAAGAAGCGTTCGTCGTTGAACCACGCGGTCAGCGCCCCGAAAAACAGCACCATGAACGCGGTGAAGATCTGCATCCGGCTCAGTTTTCCGGTCCGCCACCACAACACCGCCATCGCCACCAGCAGGATCGGGACAAAGGCGATGGTGGCCACGATGAACCCGGAATACTCCGTGCCGCCAAACGTAAACGTGTCGTCGCGCAGGCGCAGGTAGATCAGGAAGAAGGCGATCGGCGGGCCGAGATCCAGCACCTGCTTCAGGATCGGGTTGATGTCGCTTTGGTCTTTGGTCATGGCGTCTCCTCAGCCCCCCATTTCCACGATCACCGCGCCAATGGCAATGAGGGTCATGAGTGCAATGCGCCGCGGGCCGACGGTTTCGCGCAGCACCAGCCAGCCGATCAGCGCGGCAAAGACGGTCGAGGTCTCGCGCAGGACGGCGGCCTCGCCAACCTTGTCCAGCCGGGTGGCCAGCATGACCGAACCGAAGCTGAAATAGGCGATGATCCCCCCGGCAAAGCCGCGCAGCAGCAGCGGGCCGGGCGCGGGCCGGTTCACCATGCGGCGCCAGCGGATCAGCGCCACCCACGGCAGAACCAGCCCGTCGATGAAGAAGAACCAGAACAGGAACGTAAACGGGTCCGCCGTGGCGCGGATGCCATAAGCGTCATAGGTGGTATAGACGGCAACCAGCAGACCGGTCAGCACCGCAAAGATCAGCGCCGGTCCCAGCGTGTCGCGCGCGGTTTCCAGAAACAGGTAATTGTAGACCGCCAGCCCGAATATCCCGCCGCAGAGCACGCCGACACCCGCCCATTGGGTCAAGGTAAAGGTTTCGCCAAAGATCAGGTAGGCGCCGATCACCGTGAAGAGCGGCCCCATGCCCCGCACCACCGGGTAGACCACCGTGTAAGCCCCGCGGGAATAGGCGAACCCCATCAGCACCTTGTAGATGATGTGGATGACAAAGGCCCCGGCAAAGATCGGCCACATATGTGGTTCGGGAAACGGCACGACGAAGAGGATGAAGGGGATCGCCATGGTGCCGTAAAACAGGTCGATGGCCCCGCGCGACAGCCACGGGTCGTGACGGCCCTTTTGCAGCGCGCCGAACACGGCGTGCAGGAACGCTGCCAGCACCGCCAGGATCAGCGCGGCGCGGTGTCCGGCCTCGGTGCCTTCGATGGAGAGGAGCCATTCGGTCATGGGTGCGGGTGAGGGGCGCCGCCCCTCTGCGCCTGCGGCGCATTCACCCCGGAGTATTTGACCAAAGATGAAATGCGCGCAGTTGAGAAGGGATCAGGTGTCGCCATCTAGACCCGTCAGCGCCGCCGCGAATTCCCCGGGATCGAACGGCGACAGGTCGTCGATCTTTTCGCCCACACCGATGGCGTGGATCGGCAGGCCGAACTTGTCGGCCAGCGCGACGAGGACACCACCCTTGGCGGTGCCGTCGAGCTTGGTCATCACCAGGCCCGAGACATCGGCGATCTTGCGGAAGATATCGACCTGGCTCAGCGCGTTCTGGCCGGTGGTGGCATCCAGCACCAGCAGCGTGTTATGCGGCGCGGTTTCGTCCTGTTTGCGCAGGACGCGCACGATCTTGGCCAGTTCCTCCATCAGGTCGGTGCGGTTCTGCAGCCGCCCGGCCGTGTCGATCAACAGCAGGTCGGCGCCGTCTTCGCGGGCTTGGGCCAGCGCATCGAAGGCCAGAGAGGCCGGGTCCGAACCCTCGGGCGCGGTCAGCACCGGCACGCCGGCCCGGTCGCCCCAGACCTGCAGCTGTTCGACCGCCGCGGCACGGAAGGTATCGCCGGCGGCGATGACCACGTTCTTGCCGGCGGCGCGGAACTGGCTGGCGAGCTTACCGATCGTGGTGGTTTTGCCCGAGCCGTTGACACCGACGACCAGCACCACCTGCGGCGTTTTCGGATAAATCGGCAGCGGCCGCGCCACCGGTTCCATCACGCGGGCAATTTCCTGTGCCAGCAGGCGCTTGACCTCTTCGGTCGACAGCCGTTTGCCCAGCCGGCCCTCGGCCATGTTCGCGGTGATGCGCATGGCCGTGTCGACGCCCATATCAGCGGTGATCAGCAGCTCTTCGAGCTGTTCGAGCATATCGTCGTCGAGCGCGCGGCGCGGGGCGGTCTGCGGCGCCGAACGGCCGAGGATGCGGCCCAGCAGTCCCGGTTTTGACGCGTCCGCGGATGCCGTTTCTTCCGTCGGTTCGGCGGGAGGCGCAGCGGCCGGTTCAGGCTCGGGCACCGGCGCGGGGGCCGCGGGTTCCGCTGCCTCCTGCGGCGCGACATCCGCCTCTGTCCCGTCCTCGATGATCGCGTCCAGCCCCTCTTCGAGCCGCGAGGAGGATTTGAAGAGCCGATCCTTGAGTTTTCCGAAAAATGCCATGTCTGTCCGCCTTGCCGATCCTCTTTCCCCTAATCCGGATCGCCGCGGTTTGGAAGGGTGCCCGGCGCGGTCAGGTAAAGGCGGTCAGAAAACCGAACTGTGCCATCCAGTAAGCGGCCCAGATGATATAGGGCGCCGCCGCCTGCGCCGGATGACCGGGCGACAGCAGAAACTTCTCGGAGGCCAGCACCATGTCCGACAGGATGAACAGCAACGCCGCCGGCAAGGCATAGCGCAGCGCGCCCTCGGGCGGCAGCACCAGCGCGGCCAGCCCCATGGCGAGGATGATGGGAATATAGCCCAGCACCGGCCCCTGCAGGTCCCCCGCCCGCGGCATCAGAAGCCATGCCATGCCCACCCCCAGCGCCAGAAGCGCAAAGATGAACAACGGCTGCGGCATCTCGGACCAGCGCGCCGGTTCGGCCATCAGATGCGTGATGAACAGAACCACATAGACCAGATGTCCGGCGGCAAAGGCCCCGACCCCGGCCATGAACGCCCCGTCCCCGTCGCGCGACAACATCCAGTCGCCCACCGCGCACAGCGCCAGCGCCGCGACCAGCATCCAGTTGGCCCCGTTCACCCCCGCCGAGATGGCCAGAAGCATCACCGCCGCGGTTTTCATCAGCGAGCGGAGTTCGGAGGGGGGCCGGGCACAGATCGTCAGGTACCCCAACGCGCAGACGGCCGCGGCGATGCTCAGCCCGGTCACGGACGGCGCCCCGCAATGACGGCGCGGCCAATGGCTGCGGCGCTTTGACATGATCGCATGGTCACGGTCCCTCGGTTCAACTGGTCGGACGATCGGCAGGCCCGGCAACCTCCGGTGCAGCCAGACGGTCCGGGCCTGCCTTGATCTACACGCAATTGCCGGGCGACGCCACAGCTACCGCGGGTCAGCCGGCGCCGCCCTGCCCGGCCAGCATCGCGGCCATTGCATCAATCAGCGCCACCTGCCGGTGCTTCAGCGGGTCCTGAACCGCCTCGGCCAGTGCGTGCATCATCACCAGCCCCAGAACGGCAGAGTGAATGGCCATCGCCTCGGTCCTTGCCGCGGGTCCGGTGCCCAGCCTGTCGGCCAGCCCGGCGTAAAGCCGGTCGGTCACGGGGTGGATCCGGCCAATGATATCAGGGACATGCAGATCCCGGCGTTTGCCTTTCGTCGTCTGCGGCAACAGGTACATCAGCCGGAACCGGTCGGGATCGGCAAGGTGGAACGCGGCCACCGCCCGAACGAAGGCGGTGATCGCGTCGGCGCGCCCGGTCACACCCTCCAGAGCGGACAGGGCGGCTTCGGTCTCGGCCTCCAGCGCCGGCAGGAACATCGCCGACAGCAAATCCTGCTTGCTGGGGTACCAGTAAAGAACCGCCTGTTTCGACCGGCCCAGCCGGGGCGCGATGGCGTCGAAAGACAGGCCCGCAAGCCCCTCGGACGCCAGCAATTCGCGGGCGATGGTCAGGATCCGGGCGCTGGTGTTCGGGTCTGGCATAGGGAAACGGGCTTGACTGCTTACCACTGGTAAGTTATCGATCTTACCAGTGGTAAGTAAAGGGTGAAAACGAGAAACTTGACCGCTCCCACCCTGATCGGAGGCCCCATGACCCAGCTCACTTTGGACAACCCCGTCTTTCTCACTTACGTGATTGCCGCCGCGCTCATGATTCTGAAGGTCATGGGACAGGGCTGGATGACCGTGGCGCGGATGATGAAAGTCAGTGCCGGTTTTGCCAGCCCTGAGGATCTGCGGCCCGGAATGATCAATCAGGCGCCCGATCCGGCGCAGCTGGAGGTCAACGAATATGTGGACCGGTCCCGCCGGATGCACCGCAATGACCTGGAAAACATCCCCGCCTTCTGGGTCGCCGGTCTGATTTTCGTGGTGACAGGTCCGCCGCTGCTGCTGGCGCAAATCCTGCTTTACGGATTTGTTGCAGCCCGGCTGGCCCATTTCGTGGCATATGCCACCCGCCAGTCTCACGAGATGCGCGCAACCTTTTACACGATCGGATCGCTGATCGTGATCGGCATGGCGCTCTACGCCCTCTGGACCGCGGTGATCTGACCTGAAATCAGGGACTTACACCTCGTCGGCAAAGTGCTTCATCGTCAGCCGGATCGGGTTCGGTGCCGCCTGCCCCAGGCCGCAGATCGAGGCATCGGCCATCGCCTGACACAGCTCTTCCAACAGCGGCTGATCCCAGCGGTCGGCCTGCATCAGCTTGACCGCTTTCTCGCAACCGACCCGGCATGGCGTGCACTGGCCACAGCTTTCATCCTCGAAAAACCGCAGCATGCTCAGCGCCGCGGCGCGGGCGCTGTCGTGGTCCGAAAGCACGACGATGGCCGCCGATCCGATGAAGGTGCCGTAGTCCTGCAAAACGTCGAAATCCATCGGGATATCGGCCATGGAGGCGGGCAACAGACCAGCAGACGGACCGCCGGGCTGATAGGCCTTGAAACTGTGCCCGTCGAGCATCCCGCCGGCAGCCGCGATGATGTCCTGCATGGTCGACCCGGCAGGCAGAAGGTGGACGCCGGGGTTCTTCACCCGGCCCGAGACCGAGAAGGACCGCAATCCGGTGCGCCCGTTCTTTTCGACCCCGGCCAGCACGTCGCTGCCCTCGCGCAGGACGCGGGCGACCCAATAGAGCGTTTCGACATTGTTGACGAGCGTCGGCCGGCCGAAAACGCCCACCTGCGCCACGAAAGGCGGGCGGTGCCGCGGCAGGCCGCGCTTGCCTTCGATCGATTCGATCATCGCGCTTTCTTCGCCGCAGATATAGGCACCGGCGCCGCGCCGCAGGTCGATATAGCCCGGTTCCACGATCCCGGCGGCCTCCAGCGCGGCAATCTCGCGGCGCAGGATTTCCAGCACGGCGGGGTATTCGTCGCGCATGTAGATGAAGCAGGTTTCGGCCTCAACCGCCCAGGCCGCGATCAGCATTCCCTCCAGAAAAACATGTGGTTGGCGTTCGAGGTAAAAGCGATCCTTGAATGTACCCGGCTCACCCTCGTCGCCGTTCACGGCAAGATAGCGTGGACCTTCCCCGGCCCGGACAAATCCCCATTTGCGACCCGATGGAAACCCGGCCCCGCCCAGCCCCCGCAGCCCGGAGGCGAGCAGTTCGTCCTGAACCGCCTCGAAGCTGCCATCCTTGCGCAGCGCGGTCAGCCGGTCATACCCGCCCGCGGCCCGGTAGACGCCGAACCCTTCGTAATCCGGCAGATGCGCATGGGTGTCGCCGGCGGCAATCGCCTGCTCCACCTTCTCGGGTGTCGCGTGGTCGATATGGTTGTGACCCAGCTCCAGCACCGGCGCAGTGTCGCAGCGGCCCATGCAGGGCGCGCGCAGCACGCGGACCTCGCCGGGGTCGAGCCCCTCTTCCAGCGCCTGTTTCAGCGCCTGCGCGCCGGCCAGTTCGCAACTGAGCGAATCGCAGACGCGAATGGTCTGCGCGGGCGGCGGGGTTTCGCCTTCTTTCACCACGTCGAAATGGGCGTAGAACGTGGCGACCTCGTAAATCTCGGCCATCGACAGGCGCATTTCCTCGGCCAGCGCGCGCAGATGCGCCGCCGACAGGTGGCCGTATTCGTCCTGAAGCAGATGCAGGAATTCGATCAGCAGATCGCGTCTGCGCGGCCGGTCCCCCAGCAGCGCGCGGACCTCGGACCAGGCCCGGTCGTCGAGCTGGCGTCCCTTCGGCGTCCTGCGCCCTTTGCCCCGGCCCGATTTCCACACGCCCTTGCGTTCGTCCAGCGCCATGCGATCTCTCCCTCGTTCCGACTTTCTCTATACCGCGCCGCAACGGGGATAAGAGCCAAAAAGCGACATATAACCACGAGATTGCGTTCGCTTTTCGTGCCGATAGGCGGCGAAGAGACGCCGATTTGACACGAATCCGCCCAAGTTTGTTTCCGGTTTGGCGGTAATCATGCGCAGAATATGCTGTGGTGAGGCCCTGATGATCCTGTTCCTGATTGCAAGTCTGACACCCGCGATCCTGATCGCCGCCGCCGCCCTACTGGGCGGGATCTGGCCGTGGGTCGCGCTTTTGGGCGGTGTGCCCTGCGCGCTGATGCTGGATGGCACCGGGCTGAGTGCGCCCAGGGAACGGCAGGCCGACCGCGCCGTGGCGCTGATCACCGGAGGTCTGGGGCTGGCGCATCTGGCGCTTATGCCGCTGGTGGTAATCGGGCTGGTGCGGCTGGTCCCCGGGCATTGGGGACAGGCGGCGGCGCTCTATCTGTCGGCCGCGGTCTATTTCGGGCAGGTGGCCAACGCCAACGCGCACGAGCTGATCCACATGGCCGGGCGCTGGCCGCGGCGGCTGGGTGCGGCGGTCTATTCCGCGCTGCTGTTCGGGCATCACGTCAGCGCGCACCGGTTGGTGCATCACATCCACGTGGCCAGTGACGGCGATCCGAACTCGGCCCGTGCCGGTGAGAGCTTCTACGCGTTCTGGCCGCGGGCCTGGGCAGGATCGTTCCGCGCCGCGCTGCGCGCCGTGAATGCCCAGCGGGCAAAGGCCACGACCGCGAAACCGGTCTGGACCCACCCGTTCCTCGGCTACGGGCTGGGCGGAGTTGCGGCACTGGCGGTGGCCGGGGCCGTCGGCGGCTGGCCCGGTGTGGGGCTGTGGGTGCTGGTCTGCCTCTACGCGCAGATGCAGCTGCTGCTGGCAGATTACGTACAGCATTACGGGCTGCGCCGCAGGTTTACACAGCGGCGATGATGCTTAACGCGCCGCGCCATTCCGATCATCACCTGAACCCGCGGCGCAGCTTCCCGGAACTGCGGCTGGACCGGGACGCGATGCCGGTGCTGCCGGCCTCGTTGCCGGCAATGGCCTTCATGGCGATGATCCCGCCGGTCTGGCGCAACACGATGGACCCGCTGCTGGAAGACTGGCGCAGCACCGCCGGACCGCGGCACGCCTCGGCGCAGGCCGCGCTGGCACAGGCACGCGCCCGTGGCACCGAAGAGCGCGATCTGCCAAACTCGGACCATGCGAGTGTGTATCCTGATTCTCCTGTCCCTGCTGGCAGCACCGGCCAGCGCTGACACCCTCACCGCCGACGCCTTCGACGCCTATACCCGGGGCAAAACCCTGTTTTACGGCGCCGACGGCGCCCCGTACGGCGCCGAGCGTTACCTCGACGGGCGGCGCGTGATCTGGACTTTTCTGGACGGCGAATGTCAGGACGGGGTCTGGTACGAAAACGACGACGGCCAGATCTGCTTTGTCTATGAAAACAACCTCGACCCGCAATGCTGGAGCTTCCGGCAGGGGCCGCGGGGGCTGATCGCGCGGTTTGAGAACGATCCGCAGGCGACCGAGCTCTACGAGGCAGAGGATATCGGCGAAGAGATGTTGTGCTATGGCCCCGATGTCGGGGTGTGACGGGCCGCTCATCAGCCCTCGCGGGCTTCTTCGCCAGGCGCGGAGCGTCCCGTAAGGGAGCGACAAGCCGCGCTTCAGAACAGCGTGCCCTGTTCCGGATCGTCCTTCTTCGGCGTTTTGCGCGCGACCGGTTTCCCGCCCGTGGTCATCCGCCCGTCCGCGAACTGGATTTCCAGCTCCGGCGCGACCGAAGCGGCCTTTGCCGTTGTCACCAGCGCACCCTCGGCCCGCACCACCGCATAGCCCCGTTCCAGTGTGGCCTGATAGCCCAGCGTGCTCAGCATCCGGTCGGCATTGTCCAGTCGGCTGCGCAGCCGGTCGGTCTGCGTCTGCCCGGCAATCGCCAGCCGGTGCGACAAAACCCCGAGCGCCTCGGCCTTGCGCGCATGGTCCCGTGTGACCAGATCCGGGCGCAGACGTCCGGCCAGCCGCGCAAAACGATCCGTCTTGGTCGCCAACACCTGCGCAATCACCGCCGGGCGGATGCCGGCGGCGGCCTCGCTCAGCGTGACCCGGCGGCTCTGAACGCCCCGGGTCAGGGCCGCGGGCAATGCCGCAGACGCCTGATCCAGCCGTTGCCGGGGCGCTTCCAGCAGGCTGTCGGCCCGTGGCATCGCGCGCGACAGGTCGCGCAGGCGCTGACCGCGCCGCTCCAGCCCTTGCGCCAGCGCCCGGGTCAGCCGGGCACCGAAATCCTGCGTTCCCGCCAGCAGTTCCATCCGCACCGGGACCGCCATTTCCGCCGCCGCGGTCGGTGTCGGTGCGCGCCGGTCGGACACGTAGTCGATCAGCGTTGTGTCGGTTTCGTGCCCCACCGCCGAGATCAGCGGGATCTGCGACGCCGCGGCGGCGCGGGCGACGGTTTCCTCGTTGAAACCCCACAGGTCCTCGATCGAGCCGCCGCCGCGGGCCACGATGATCAGGTCGGGCCGCGGCAGCGCCCCGCCGGGCGTCAGCGCGTTGAACCCGGCAATCGCGCGGGCCACCTCAGGCGCACAGTTCTGCCCCTGAACCGCCACCGGCCAGATTAGCACCTTGCGCGGAAACCGGTCGCGCAGGCGGTGCAGGATGTCGCGGATCACCGCGCCGGTGGGCGACGTCACTACGCCGATGATTTCCGGCAGATAGGGCAGCCGCGCCTTGCGCGACGCATCGAACAGCCCCTCGGCTTCCAGCGCCTTCTTGCGCTTTTCCAGAAGCGCCATCAGCGCGCCCTGCCCGGCCACAGCCAGATCGTCGACGTTGAGATTGTATTTCGACTGCGCCCCGTAGCCGGTCAGCCGCCCGGTGGCGACCACCTCCAGCCCCTCTTCGGGCATCACTGCCAGCCCGGCCACCTGCCCCTTCCAGGTGTTGCAGGCCAGAACGTTCCGGTCATCCTTGATGTCGTAATAGAAATGGCCCGACCGGGCGCGCACCACGCGACCCACCTCGCCGCGGACACGGATGCGGCCGAATTCGTTTTCCAGCGTCTTTTTCACCGCGCCCGAGATCTCGGACACGGTGAATTCCGGCAGGTTCTGGCCGGGTTGCGGGTCGTCCAGCAGGTCGCTCACGCCAGCGCCTCGCTCAGCGCGATGAAATCATCCGCCACGATGTCATAGGCGGCCGGGTCGGGGATGTTGCCGGTCTGCGGATCGGCCCCGCCCCATTCCAGCGGGCGATGTACCAGCGCGGTTCGGAACCCGACCGCGCGGGCGGCGTCGAGGTCGAAATTGTGGCAGGCCACCATCATACAGTCCTGCGGTTTCAGCTGCAGGTAATAGGCCGCCTTTTCATAGGCTTCCGGCAAAAGTTTGTAGACGCCGAAGCCTTCGCAGCTGAGCACCGCGTCCCAGCTCAGCCCGTTGGCCTTCGCCGTGTCGATGATCAGCCGGTAAGGCAGGATCGTGAAGCTGGCCGCGATATAGCGCGCCCGGATCGCCGCCAGCCCCTGCGGGCAGTCCGGCCAGCATTGCCAGCTGTGCGGCGTCTCCCAGGCGATGGCGTGGCGGTCGGCTTCGTCGAAAACGTCCAGCCCGTTCTCGGCCAGCAGGGCGTCGAGCGACATGCGGTGTGCGCCATCCATGTTGTAGGCCGGCGGTTCGTCCCCGCCGAGGTTCAGCATCGCCTTCAGCGACCGGTGCCGCAGATCATTGGCCAGCGCCGCCCAGTCATGCGTGACGCCGTGCCGTTCACCGGCGGCCGCCATCGCGTCGCGGAACCCGCTGTGCCAGTCCAGCAGCGTACCGCCGGTATCGAAGGTCAGAGCCTTTATTCCCTGCATCGCGCACCTCGCTTGTCTTGCCCTGCCCCCCAGCTTAGAACGCGCCCCAACAAAGGCCAAGCGGAGACAAGCGCCCATGAACATCCTCATCCTCGGCGGCGGCGGGCGGGAACACAGCCTGGCCTGGGCGGTGTTGCAGAACCCGAAATGCGACAAGCTGATCGTTGCACCGGGCAATGCCGGGATCGCGCAGATCGCGGAATGCGCGGCGCTGGATATCGAGGACCCCGAGGCGGTGCTGGGTTTTGCTGGCGACAACCTGATCGATTTCGTCATCGTCGGCCCCGAGGCGCCGCTGGCCGCGGGCGTGTCGGATGTGTTGCGTGCGGCGGGGTTTCTGGTGTTCGGGCCATCGCAGGCGGCCGCCGCGCTGGAGGCCTCCAAACGCTTCACCAAGGAGGTCTGCGACGCCGCAGGTGCCCCCACCGCAGGTTACGCGCATTTCACCGATGCCGAGGCCGCCCGCGCCTATATTCGCACGCAGGGTGCGCCGATCGTGGTCAAGGCCGACGGGCTGGCCGCGGGCAAGGGGGTGATCGTGGCCATGGACAAGGCCACCGCGCTGGCCGCCATCGACGACATGTTCGGCGGGGCCTTCGGCGGGGCCGGGGCCGAGGTGGTGATCGAGGAGTTCATGGAGGGAGAAGAAGCCTCGCTTTTCGTGCTCTGCGATGGCGAAACCATTCTGCCGATCGGCACAGCGCAGGACCACAAGCGGATCGGCGAAGGCGATACCGGGCTCAACACAGGCGGCATGGGGGCCTATTCGCCCGCACCGGTGATGACCGAAGCGGTGACGCAAAAGGCGCTGGATGAAATCGTGCGCCCAACCGTTGCGGAAATGGCGCGGCGCGGGACGCCCTATCAGGGCGTGCTCTATGTCGGGCTGATGATCCGTGACGGCCAGCCGCGGCTGGTGGAATACAACGTCCGCTTCGGAGATCCGGAATGCCAGGCGCTGATGCTGCGGCTGGGCGCACAGGCGATGGACCTGATGCATGCCTCTGCCGAGGGCCGGCTGTCGGAGACCAATGTCATCTGGGCCGATGACCACGCGATGACCGTAGTCGTCGCCGCGCAGGGCTATCCCGGCAGTTATGCCAAGGGCGAGGTTATCGGCGGGCTGGACGGAATGCCCGAAGACAGCGCGCATATGGCGTTTCACGCCGGCACGGCGCGCAGGGACGGGCAATACGTGTCCAATGGCGGCAGGGTTCTGAGCATCACCGCGCGCGGGCCCAGCCTGCAGGAGGCCCGCGACCGGGCTTATGACATGGCCGGGCGCATCGACTGGCCCGGCGGATACATGCGCCGCGACATCGGGTGGAGGGCGCTCTGACCGCGGAGTTTGAAATCAAGCCGGCGCTGCTGGCCGGGCGCCGGACCTTCGAAATCGGAGACGGAACTGTCCTGTGCCGGAGCAAGGACGGCGCGGTGGACTGGAAAGTGGATCTGGCACAGGTCGAACATGCGGCCTTTGTCGAACACAATATCCGCGGCGCGCTCATGTGGCGGTTCGACCTTGTTGCGGGCGGCGAGCGGCGCTCGATTTCGCTGACCATGAGCGCGGGGGCTGCTGGCTTGGATCCCGACCGGCCGGTGTTTCTGGACCTTGTTGAGGCGTTGTGCACCGCGCTCGAAGCTGCACAGCCCGGATTTCAGGCCGGGATCGGGGAATACGGGAAGTACCGGATGATGTGGTTCGGGCTGGGCGTTCTGTCAGTCCTGTTCGGCGGCGGGATCCTTGTGGCGGCGCTGATCAGCGGCATTTCCGCCGACCGGCTGGTGGCAGCGGGGATCTGGCTGGGTTTTCTGATCCTGCTCGGGCTGGTGCTGATCCGCGGCTATCATCCGTGGCAGAAACCGCCTCTGGTCCCGGTCACCACGCTGGGCCAGATCGTGCGGGCCTGGTCAGAAAAGTGAAGCCTCAGAAGCAGCAATTTCAGGAATGACGTGGAAACCGCGGTCCCGCGGCGACGAACGCCCATTGAAGACCACACAGGGCGCAGCGAACTGTTTCAGTCCGAAATCATCTACCGCGTTTGGCAGGACATCACCGGTTTGAAACTGTCGCGGCCATCGAACGGGGCAACCGCCCTTGCGGCCAGTTTGCCGTCATCCCACGTGACCGAGACGATCCGGCCCCAGCCGGCATCTGCCATGATCATCTCGGGCCCGGCGCCACAATCGCGGACCCCGCCCGAGATGTAATCCTCGCCGATGCGATGGTTGGTCAACCCCCTCAGTTCAGCCACGAACGGCATGATGCCGGGCTGATAGCGCCAGAGCGTCAGGGTTTTGGCAAGGTGCGGCCGGTCCACCACGGCGATTTCCACAACACCGTCACCGTCGAAATCGGCCGCGCCGACGGGGGCCATCCAGCGATAGGCCTGCCCGATATAGCGGCTGTAAGCTTCCAGCCCTTCGCCGTCATAAATCGCGACGCGCGCGCCCTTGGCACGGTGGGATTCGACCACCAGCACCTCGTTCAGCCCGTCGCCGTCCACATCCACAAGCCGCGGCGCAGTGTCTTCGAACACGCGGCTTTCATGCATGCGGATCACCACCTCCTGCCGGTCGACCCGCGCGCAGGCCGGGCAGAGATCAATCGTCAGAACCAGCGCGCCCCATTCCACGTCATCGCCAAGCACGCCGTGGGCATAGCGGGTGGTGGGTTCGTCATAACGGGCCGACAACACGTCGGCTTCGGCCGCCGCCATCCCGGCGGACAGAAGCAGGCCAAGCGCCGGGAGGGCGCGCCGCATCAGATCTGTTTTTCGGGCATCTGCACGATCAGCCCGTCCAGCGCATCGGAGACCTTGATCTGGCAGGTCAGGCGCGAGCGGGCGGCATCGGGCTCATAGGCGAAGTCGAGCATATCTTCTTCCATGTCGTCTTTCGCCGGCAGTTTCTCGACCCAGTCGGGATGAACATAGACGTGGCAGGTCGAACAGGCACAGGCACCGCCGCAATCGGCCTCGATGCCGGGGATGTTGTTGTCGCGCGCACCTTCCATCACGGTCAGCCCGTTGGCGACGTCGACGACATGTTCGGTTCCGCCATGCTCGATATAGGTGATCTTGGCCATCTGATCGCTTCCTCCGGAGTTCCGGAATTCTCTGTAGCCAAGCGATTTGCGGGGCGCCAGCCCCTTTTGTCGCGACGGCTGTACCGGCTTGCCGAAAATCATAAATGTTCTATATTTGTTCTATGCAACTTCTTCGCCCCAACCCGGCCGACAACTGGCCGCGCCCGCCCGACGCCCTACCCGCCAACCGGCTGGACGATCCGCCTGAGGGCGCAAGGATTACCGTGGCGGGGCTGGTGATCCTGCGGCAACGGCCCGGCACGGCCAAGGGCGTGATCTTTGTCACGCTGGAGGATGAAACCGGTATCGTAAACGTGATCGTCTGGCGCAAGATGTATGAACGGTTCCGGCGTGCCGTCATCGCCGGGCGGATGCTGCGGGTAACCGGGCGGTTGCAGCGGGCGCATTCGGTCACCCACGTGATCGCCGAAGAGATCGAGGACATCTCGGAAATGCTGGACCTGCTGCTGACCGAAGACGGCTGAGTTGCCGGCCCCGGGTCAGGTCCGTTTTGCCGGGATCTTTTCGAACAACTGATAACAGGACTGCACCCGCGGCAGTTTCATCAGCGCGTCGCGGTCAAACCCGGCATCCTTTTTCTGCGACACGTTCAGCCGGGGCAGCCCGATCGGCACCCCCACCCGCTCTGAAATCCAGTCCGCCAGATCCGGCAACGCCTCGTAGTGCCAGAACAGCCCGGGCGCCAGCGTGTCACCCTGAAAACAGAACTCCACCGAGGTCCGAACGCTGGCCCGGTTGCTGCTGCGGTCCGACCATTCCCGGACGAATTGCTCAAAACCGATCCCGGCTGTCGACTTGTCCGAATTCGCCAGCTTGTCGCGGCTGCGGTACCTGTACCAGCTGTTCAGCGTATCGATCGGATCGCGAACCACGGTGACATAATCACACCCGGCCCGGTCGAACGTGTCTCCGAACTTATCGCGCACCCGGAAATAGGTCATGTGTTTCCATTTCGGGCTCTTGGAAACCTTCACTTCGAAATGGTCCTGCAACGCCGCCTCAATCGAGGTGGTCGCGGTCTTCGGATTGCAAAGCATGACCATGCGGTGATCGAAGGATGCAATCATGAAAGTCTCCGGCAGGTTTGGCATCAGACGAAACGCGCGGCCGGACCGGACCGCGCCCGCCAGACACATGATGGAATTGGCAGGGCCGCGCAAGCCCGCAAAATGCCGGGCGCATCCGGCCGCGCTTCGGCTTTGCGCCGCGCCCGCTTCTGGTCTAGACTGCGTTAAAACGCCCCCAGAGGCCCGAGCATGAACCAAATCCGCCTTCCCCTGGCCGTTCTCGCGCTGGCGACGCTTTCGGCGTGCGTATCGCAGTCCGCGTTGCTGGGCGAACCGGAGGTGACGCGGTTCACACAGGAAATCCCGGCCGGCGCTTCTCCGGATGCGTGCTGGGGCAAACAGGTGACGCCCGCAGTCATCGAAACCGAAACCCGGCAGATTCTGGTTCAGCCCGCCGAAGTGCGGGCTGACGGCACGGTCACCAACCCGGCCATCTACAAGACCGAAACGGTTCAGAAAATCGTCCGCGAACGCGAGGAAAACTGGTTCGAAACCCCGTGTGAAGAGCAGATGGACGAGGATTTCGTCACCTCGCTGCAGCGGGCGCTTGCCGTGCGCGGCTATTACCTTTGGCAGGTCAACGGACAGATGGATGCGCGCACCCGCGCCGCGGTCCGTCGATATCAGGAGCCGCTGGGGCTGGATTCTGGTATCCTGTCTCTGGCAGCGGCCCAGTAGCTCGGCCTGATTTCCGTCGAACTGGATCACCGCGCGAAACCGGAGGACCAATCGTGACACCCCCCACCTTTCCTGACAGCGGCTTTCTTTCCGACGCCTCCGAGGAACTCAAACGCGTGCTGATCTCGCTGTCCAGCGAAGTCAACCTGACCGCCGGACAGGTTTTGTTCGAACAGGGCGACGAGGGCGACGCGCTCTATGCCATCCTGTCCGGCGCGCTGGAATTCAGCGTCCTGTCCGAGGACGGCCGGAAACTGTCGCTCGACGTGATGCGCACCGGGGCGCTGTTCGGGGAAATCGCACTGTTCGATCCCGGTGTGCGCACCGCGACCGTTACCGCGCTGGAACCGTCCCGGCTGGCGCGGGTGCGCAATGCCGACATCCTTCGCGGCGTGCGCGAGATGCCCGAACTGGCGGTCGATCTCATCCGGCTGGCCGGTCAGCGGATGCGGTGGATGAACATGCAGCTCAGCGAACAGGTCTTTCTGCCGGTGTCCACGCGGTTGGCCCGCAAGATCCTGCACCTGACCGGTCCCGACGTGTCGGAGCTGCACCTGTCACAGGCTGAACTGGCCGAATTCGTGGGGGCGCCACGCGCGAGGCTGTTTCGAAAACCCTGTCGGGCTGGCGCAAGGCCGGGGCGATCGTGGGGTCGCGCGGCGGGTTGAAGGTGTTGGACCGCGACGCGCTGGAGGCGCTGGCCGGGTTTGACAGGTTTTAAATTGTCTCCTGTTCCGGTCGCCTCGGTTCACCGTCTGGCGCACACTTGCCGTTCCTGACCAAGCCGGATCGCACCTTCTCCGGCGACGATCGCCTGATCCTCTGTGAGCGGACAGTCCGAACTGATCCGCTACGCAATAAATCCATCCCCCCGAAAGCCGCTCACACCACCGGCCAACCGGCGATCCCGCCCGGCAGTTCGGGCCGGAAATAGGCGATCATCCGACCGTCCGGCCCTGCCCCTGCCCCGGCCGCCCAGGGTGCCACGCCATGCACTGTCAGCCGGTGCAGCAGAACCGCCTCGCCCGGCCGCGCCGGCACAGGAATGCGGCGGCAGGTTTCAAACACCTCGCGCCGGGCCGCCTGATAGGGTTTGGTCACGTCGATATCGGGCCAGTCCGCGGGCGGATGGCCGGCAAAAGCCGCTTGAAACGCCCGCGCCATGATCCGGTGGCTGCCCTCCCACACCACCAGCGGTGCAGCATCCGGGTCTGCGCGGGTCAGCGGCAGGCCGAGTATGAAGGCATGGGGTTCGCGCACGTAACGACGCCGGTCCGGCCCCTCGGCCCGGACTCCGTCCACATGGGCCGCGTCCCGGTTGCGCCGGTAGCGGAACGCCGCCGCGTTTTCGCCTGCGCGCGGGCGCGGGTAGCCCGGCCATGTCACGCTGACCTGGGCCCGGTGCAGATCGGGCATCGGGCCGGTTTCAGCAATGACCGCGTCAATCACCGCACCGGTCAGCGGCCCTGACCCGGCAACCGCCCCATCCGGCCCGTTCGGCAAGGCATCAACCCCGACGAACCACGTGCCTTCGCATACATGCCAGCGAGCATTCGCCGGATCACGCACCGCAGCCCGCGCCGGTGCCAGCGCCGCCGCCGCCCAGCGCCGGATATCAGCGTCGGGCGCAAACCTCCGCCACCCGGCCTGCGCCAGCCCGCTCACCACCCGACCGCCTTGCGCAGCATGTTGCCTGCAACCACGATCAGGAACGCGGCAAACACCCGTTTGAGCGGCCCGGGGTTCAGCGCATGGGCCAGCCGCACACCCAGAGGGGTCGTCAGCGCGGTCATTGACACCACCACGGCAAAGGCCAGCAAATTCACCGCCCCCACGGTCCAGGGCGGTCGTGTGACCGGATCGACTGCAACCAGCAGAAAGCCCAGCACCGACGGCACCGCGATGAGAACACCGAACCCCGCCGCGGTCGCCACGGCGCGGTGGATCGGCGTGTTGTAAAGCGTCAGAACGGTGACGCCGAACGCACCACCGCCGATCCCCATCAGAACCGACAGGAACCCCACCACCACCGAATAGATCCAGCGAAACGGTCCTTCGGGCGGAGCCTGTCCCAAGCGCCAGTCCGCACGGCCAAGCGCCATATACATCCCCACCAGCACGCCGAGCGCGCCAAAGATCATTTGCAGCGTCGCCGAGTTGAGCACCGCCGCAGCCGTCACTCCGAAGGCCGCCCCGATGGCCAGCCCGGGCGCCCAGCCGCGCAGGATGTGCCAGTTCACGGCGCCGCGGCGGTTGTGGCTCATCACCGACCGCAGAGACGTGACGATGATCGTCGCCAGAGAGGTTGCCAGACAGATCTGCATCAGCTGCGGGCTGTCATAGCCAAGCGACTGAAACGCATAGTAAAACGCAGCCACCAGAACAATGCCACCGCCGACACCCAAGAGCCCCGCCAGAACCCCGGCAACCGCCCCGATCGTCAGCAACAGGCCGATCATCTGCAGCAGTAGGGCGTGATCCTCGGGCATAGGCATCTCCGGTCAGGGGTCTGCGGCACCTAGGGGAAAGTCGCGGCGCGGTGCAAGCCAGTTCTGCTTATCGTCGCGCTCAGGCCGCCTGTGCGTTCAGCGTCTCCAGCGCCTGCGCCACCTGCTCTGGCCCCGCGCCGGGCCGGGTCGCACATTCCGACAGGCTGCGCCGCCATGCCCGTGCACCCGGCCGCCCGGCAAAAAGGCCCAGCATATGCCGCGTCACCTGATGCAGACGCCCGCCCGCGGCCAGATGGGTCTCGATATAGGGCAGCATCTGCCGCACTGCCTCAGCCGGGTCGCGCACGCTGCCGGTGCCGTAAATCACCGGGTCGGCCGCACACAAGATGTCCGCGGGGGTGTGGTAGGCCGCCCGCCCGATCATCACCCCATCCAACCCCGCCTGCAGATGCGCCTGCGCGGCATCAAGCGAGGCAATGCCGCCGTTTATCGATATATGCATATCCGGGAACCGGGCCTTCATCCGATGCACCAGATCATAGTCCAGCGGCGGGATATCCCGGTTCTCCTTCGGGCTCAGCCCCTGCAGCCACGCCTTGCGCGCGTGGATGATCACCCGGCGGCACCCGGCCGCCTGCAACCGGGTCAGAAAATCCGGCAAAACCTGTTCAGGGTCCTGGGCGTCCACGCCAATGCGGCACTTGACCGTGACCTCCGTGCCCACGGCATCCTGCATCGCGCGTACACAATCCGCCACAAGGCCGGGCCGCTCCATCAGCACGGCGCCGAAACTGCCCGATTGCACCCGGTCCGACGGGCAGCCGCAATTGAGGTTGATCTCGTCATAACCCGCCGCGACCCCCAACCGCGTGGCCTGCGCCAGCTCGCCCGGCTCGGCCCCGCCCAATTGCAGCGCAACGGGATGCTCCTCCGGGCTGTACTCCAGCAAATGCAACGCCCCGCCCCGCACCAGCGCCGCCGCGGTAACCATCTCGGTATACAGCAACACCTCCCGGCTGAGCAGCCGCAGCATGTACCGGCAATGGCGGTCGGTCCAATCCATCATAGGGGCACAACTTAAACGTGCGTACCAGTGCATATTTTTCTATTTATTTTCCGTCACTTACGAAATCTCTATCGCTCTCAAGTCGCTTCATAGCATACCAAACGGGCGGAAATGAGCCACAATATGCAGTTAGAACAACAAAAGTTGTCCCGAAACCTAGCGAGTTGTTCCGCTTCTTCCGTCCCATCGGCGATGGGACGGATACATCAGTTCGGCTTTTCGATCTCGCGCCTTGCGTCAGCAATCGAGCGCCAGAACTCAATATCCTTGTCGAATTCTTCCGGCTGCACGATCATGTTCAACGGCATAAACGCGTCTTTTCGCGAAATTTCCTCATCGGTTACGGTATCGACAATCTCCAAGCGGCCATTCAAGTAGTACCATTTCGAAAACTCTGCCATGTGAGCCTTGGATTCGGCGAAGTCCGCCGAATCATCGTCGGCAATACCGTAAACTCCGTCGTGAATATCAAACTCCAACCGTTCATCTCCGAAGTTGAGATTGAACCTCACCTCCAGTGAACCGTCTTCTCTGCCGTATCTCAAATGAACGTTAGTTCCGTCCTGGTGCATGTATTTCGGCGATAAACCCTCCAACGGAGGGTATTTAGGTTTGCCCCTCAAACGAATAGATATGACCGGAAGATCAACGATCGCTCCTTCATTGATCTGCTCAGAGCGCTTTACCTTCTCTACGAGTTCGGTTCCGAACGCTCTCTTGAAGCCCGCCAATTCGTAGAGGTGCTCACGATAGATCGTCGACGCAGTCTTAATTCCAATCTCTTCTTCAATTGCCATCACCGCAAGGTGCTCAATAATCGGCAACTCCCGGTACAATCGCCTCGTGTCTGCGGGATCATCAGGGTTGATGATCGGGTCTGCTCCTGCGTGGGCAATCGCGCATCGACCTGAGTCAAAGAGATGTTTCGATGCGTCCCCGATCCCGTTGGCTTTCAACTCGGCTAGAGCATCGATTGCACGGCTATCTTTTAGGCGATCGATTGCGTCAGGCATCCATTTCTTCCGTTTTTTCCCGTTGCCGATAGCCACTTCGAGAACACGATAGAATGATAGGAAAGAATACGCGGCGTGATTCAACCCACGCCCCTCGCGCATTAGAGCCAGCGCCAATTTCGCTCGATCCTCCTCGACTTCCGGCAGGTAGGGATAATCGAAACCCTGACGTATTGTGAAACCGCCTTCCTGACGCCGCCCCATGGTGTAGGGCAAGTTACCTCCCGTGAAGGAGTTCAGGGCTATTCCATGACCGTCTACCCATGAGATAGCGCTTAGCAGGCGAAGGATGCGTTTCTGCAGCTCATCGGACGAGATGCCGTCTGCGCGTGCCGCTACACCCGGGTAGGCGTCTCTTGTTACGGGAATAATCCAGTATTGGATCCCATCGAAGATGAACTTGTGTACCTGCGCGGGCCACGCAACAAATGTGTCGATGTTGGCCACGACCCAATGCCCTGGGAGCTTAAGCTCCTCCGTCCAGACGTCTTTTTGATCCAAAATTTCTAGTTTCATCATGGTCTATCTAAGCTCTGGGCTCTCGTCGGAACAACTATTAGAACAACGCTTCCGACGCACCTCATCTAATGCTCTGTTTTATATGGATTAAATTGCTCAAGCCTTCCCTTCCATCATCGGAGCGACAGACAACCGCGCTGCCATCAGGGCGTTGTGCTTTTCGTCATTCGTCAACGACATACCCCTTTTCCGACATGTATTACCTGTGCCCGACGGCCCTGCCATGTGGTCTGAATGCGCAAACCTCTGCCAACCTCATGCAAACGAGTGTGTTGACGCACAGACCTCTCACACCATTTGCAATCACGCAATCGTCTGCGTGGGTTCCACCAATAGCCGTGGCGTATCTGAACATGCCACCGCCAGCGGAACAGGTGTGCCAGTGTCATTCCGGATCCGGGGGGCCTCAGACAACCTCCAGATAGCTGTGGTACTCGAAATCGGTGACCTGGCTTTTGAAGATGCGATGTTCCTGTTTCTTGCAATCCAGCAACATGCCTTTCAGCCGGTCGGAAAAGATGCCGGCGACATGCACGCCGTGTTCGAAGGCCTCGATCGCCGAGGCCCAGTCCAACGGCAGATGCGGCAGATCCATGGCATAGGCATCACCCTCGATCGGATCGGCCGGTTGCCACTGGCCCTTGAGGCCCAGCAACGCGCCACCCAGAACCGAACACAGAACAAGGTAGGGGTTGGCATCGGCGCCGGCGACGCGGTGTTCGATCCGGCGTGCGCCGGGGTCGCCGCCCGGGATCCGGATCGCCGCCGTGCGGTTTTCATAACCCCAGGCCACGGCCGAGGGCGCATGTGCGCCCGGTGTCAGCCGCCGGTACGAGTTTTCATGCGGCCCGAATGTCAGCGCGTTTTCCGCCATCGTGGCCAGCAGCCCGGCAACCGCGTGGCGCAGCAGATCGGTGCCGTCCTCGCCGCCATTGTCAAAGACATTGGTGCCGGTTTCATCGATCAGCGAGAAATGCACGTGAAACCCGCTGCCGGCCCGGTTGCCATAGGGTTTGGCCATGAATGTCGCCGCAAAGCCGTGTTTGCGAGCCACTCCCCTGACGATACGCTTGAACAGGATCGCGTCATCGGCGGCGCGCAGCGGGTCATCGACATGCTTCATATTGATCTCGAACTGACCGGCGCCGTTTTCGGAAATGGCGCTGTCCGCCGGCACGCCCTGCAGGCGGCAGGCCTCATAGACGTCGTTCAGGAACGCGTCGAAATGCTCCAGCTCGTCAACGGACAGGACACCGTCAGAGTCCAGCCGTTTGCCGGTTATCGGAGACGCGGGCGGAACCGGCACGTTGCCCTGCGGGTCGACCAGATAGAATTCCAGTTCCGTGGCAACCACCGGTGTCAGGCCCTCTTCGGCAAAGCGGCGCAGAATTTGGGCAAGCGCGCGGCGCGGATCGCCCGCGAAGGCGGCGCCGCCCTCTTCAGCCAGCCACAGCGGGACCAGCGCGGTCGGTTTGCTGGTCCATGTGATCGGCAAAACGCCACGCCCGGTCGGTTCACAGATGCCGTCGGCGTCGCCGGTTTCAAAAACCAATTCGCTGTTTTCGATGTCCTCTCCCCAGACATCGACACCGCAGGCCGACAACGGCATGCGCAGGTTGCCGGTCAGCACCTTGTCGATCTGGTCCGCCGGCACCCGCTTGCCGCGCAGTGTACCGTTCAGGTCGCAGACCGCGGCAAAGACATGTCCGAATTCCGCGTGTTCGGGCGGGCGTTCTGAAGAGTCCTGAGCCATCATTTGTCCCCTCTCCGCGATCTGGTTGCGTAATTTGTGATACCTTTTTACCGTGTGATATATCGTTAGCGATTTGAGTCAACGTTTTCTCGATTGCAATCACATTGACGACGCCTTCCTGGGACCGGACCATGACGAAGCTTCAAGAATTCACCCTTCCTGAAATCCCCGCAGCCCAGGGCATGACGACGCAGGAATACGCCTATCGACGGCTCCACAATGCCATAATGGTTGGCGCGATCCGGCCCGGAACCGCGCTGACAATTCGCGGACTGGCGAGCCATCTGGAGCTCAGCCCGACGCCGATCCGCGAGGCCATCCGCAGGCTCAGCACCGAGCGGGCGGTGGAATTGCAGGGCAATCGCCGGCTGATCGTTCCGCGCATGACCGCCGGTCGTTTCGAGGAACTGATCCATCTGCGGATCGCGCTGGAAACCCATGGGGGCGAACGATCTTTTCCGTATATATCTGATATTGACATAGAAAATGTGGACCGGATTGACAATCAGATGGACAGTGCGATCCGCAACGGTGACTTTGACGGGCTAACCCATCTCAACCACGAGTTTCATCGGCGGCTGTATCAGGCCAATCCGAACCAATCGGTCATGCCGCTGATCGAAAGCGTCTGGCTGCAACTCGGCCCGTTCCAGCGTCAGGTTCTGAACCGGGTTCAGGACTACTATGTCATCGACCGCCACAAGGAGATCATAGGGGCGTTGCGGGACCGCGATCCCATCGCGCTGACAGTGGCCATCGCCGCGGATATCCGCGACGGGATCGGCCGCACCGGCCGGGTTGCCCTGCAGCGGGAACATACCGAAAAACTCCTGACCTGATCCCCGAAGCCACCTGAATTTACCGTTCCCAGCCGAGACGCGGGGAATTTCTCTCCGTCATTTCGTGAATCCTGTGCCCGACAGTCAGTAATGTGATATCATTTTTAAGTTGCTCCCCAGCGGGAACGGCAGCACCGGAAAACACGCCGGCAACGCCCGCTTTTTCGCCGGTTGCAGGGCCGCGGACCGGTGGGGACCCGGTTTCGAAGGCGGTCGACAAACTGCCCGCACGCGGTCACAGTCTGATGCAAAGCCCTTCTTCCGATCGGATTGCACATGACTCAGGATCTGGCCCAAAAGCTGTGGACGGCGCGTGAAAGTGGCGGCAGGTTGCCGTCCGCGCTCGGCGACGGGATCGATGGCGAGGCGGCGGCATATGCAATTCAGGCCGAAACGGCGGCAATTTCCGGCCAGCCGGTGACCGGCTGGAAGATCGGTGCCACCAGCGAGGCGCTGTTCCCGGTTCTCGGTCTTGATGGCCCCTTTGTCGGCCCGCTTTACGACGCGTTCACTCATGCCAGCGGCGACACGCTTCGGGTTGGCCCCGGCCGTGCACTGGAAACCGAGGTGACCGTGCGGCTCGGAACAGCGCTCCCGGCGCGGAGCGAACCTTACACACGTGGCGAAATCGAAGACGCTGTTGCCGCCGTGATCCCTTCTTTCGAGGTGGTCGGCGCGCGTTTTGACGGTGAGTTTGCTGGTGCGGGGCTCAAGCTCATTGCCGATGGCGGCGCGAATGTCGGCACGGTGCTGGGCCCGGAGTTCTCCGGCTGGCGGGATCTCGACCTGACCGATCTTGCCGTGTCGTTGTCGCTGGACGACGACCCACCGGTCACCGGCAACAGTTCGGCGCTGTTATGGGATCACGTGTTTGACGCGCTGATCTGGGTTCTGCAATTGCCGGCGCTCCGGCACCGGGGCCTGCGGGCCAACGACCTGATTATGACCGGAACCTGCACCGGCATCACCCCGCTGGACGGTGTCTGCGTGGCCCGGGCCACGATCGCCGGCATCGGATCCGTGGAAGCGACGCTCGACGCGACGTAATAGAGGCGCGCCTGGCCAAGCTCCAAGGCCCGCGGGAGGAAAACAAGGTGGACTGGGATACAATCGAACGCGTTTCCGGGCTGCTGGCGACAATCGCCGTGGTCGTTTCCGTGGTCTATCTGGCAGCCGAGATCCGGCAGGGCACCCGGGCGACCCATTCGCAGACCTATCAGGCGGCGACGCTGTCACTGGCCGAAATGGCAGGGATCGTTGCCGGCAACCGTGACCTGTCCCGGATCTATGCCGAGGGCCAGCATGATCCCGACAGCCTGACCAAGGAAGAGTATTATCAGTTCGTGTATTTGGGCCTCAGCCGGTTCCGCCGGTACGAGAACATCTATTTTCAGTACGAAAACGGCCTGATCGGGGAAGAATTCTGGCAGGGCCACCGGGAGAATCTGGTGTACTTCTTTCACCAGCCCGGATTTCAGAAGTTCTGGTCGGAAAGGCGACTGGGTTTTAGCAGGGGCATGCGCGAATTCCTTGAAAGCACCGACAGCAACTCGCTTTTGTCCGCGGACACACGAACCCTCTGAAACCATCTGCGCGCCCGGGGCCTGCGGCGGTTACCCCAGGGTCAGTGCCCGAAATAGGCTTCGGCCAGTCGCGGGTCGTCGCGCAGTTCCTCCACCGTGCCACTGGCGGTGACATGTCCGCTTTCCAGCACGTAAAGCCGCTCGGCCAGCGACAGCGCGAAATTGGCATTCTGTTCGGTGATCACGATGGTCACGCCGAATTCCCGCTGCAACCGCCGCAGAACCTCGGCGATCTCCAGACACACCTTGGGCGCCAGACCGATGGTTGGCTCATCCACCAACAACACGCGCGGCGAGGTCATCAACGCCCGCCCGAGGCTCACCATCTGCCGCTCACCGCCCGACTGGGTCGAGGTCTCCTGATGTTCGCGTTCTTCCAGCCGCGGGAACAGCTTGTGCACCATATCAAGGTTGTGCGCGATGTCGTCGCGCGCGGTGTAGGCCCCGACCAGCAGGTTGTCGCGCACCGTCATATACGGGAACAGGTTGAACCGCTCAGGCGCATAACCGACGCCAAGCTTCACGATCTCGGACGAAGAGCGCCCGGTCAGCACCTGATCGCCCAGCCGGATGACGCCGCCGGTTTTGGTCAACCCCATGACGCTGTCCAGCAGGGTGGATTTCCCGGCCCCGTTGGCGCCGACGATGGCGACGATCTCGCCCTCCTGCACCTGCAGGGAAACCTCGTGCAGCGCCTGCGCCTTGCCGTAAAAGGCGCTGAGCTTGTCAATGTCGAGAAAGCTCATGCCACGCCACCCAGATAGGAAGCCCGCACCGCTTCGTTGTCGATCACTTCGGTAAACGTGCCCTCGGCGATCATCGCGCCGTAATTGATGGCAATCGCCCGGTCGACCAGCGGCTCCAGCGCCTTAAGGTCGTGGCTGACGATCAGAAAGGTCATGCCGTCGCCGCGCATCTGCTGGATCAGGTCACCGATCTGGGCAATTTCCCCCACGGTCAGCCCGGCAAACACCTCGTCCAGCAGCATAACCTTGGGGCCCGTCGCCATGGTGCGCGCCATTTCCAGCTTGCGCAGGTCGCCCATGCTCAACTCGGCCGGTGTGCGCTGCAGGTCGCTTTCGGCAAATCCCACCGACAGCGCCAGTTCCAGCTCACGTTCGGTGTTCGGGCCTTCGACGATCATCCGCCAGATATTGTCCGGCATCAGCCCGACGCGGATGTTTTCGGCCACGCTCATTTCGGAAAACGGGCGCGGCACCTGATAGGTGCGGCTGACGCCGCGGCGGATCCGGGCGGCGGTGGTCAGGCTCGAGATTTCCTCGCCATACAGGTGGATATTGCCCGAAGTCTGCCGGTGTTCGCCCATGATCTGGCTGAAAACCGTGGTCTTGCCGGCCCCGTTGGGACCGATCAGGCCTACCGATTCACCGTCTTCGATGGCAAAGCTCAGATCGTCGGTGGCCGTCAGCCCACCGAACCGTTTGACGAGGTTGGTGATGCTCAGCGCCTGCGTCATGCCAGCCCCCTGACCCGGGCCCATCCCTGTCGGATCACCTCGTAGATGCCACGCGGCTGGTACATATAAAGCAGCAGCGCGACACCGCCGTAGATCAGATAACGTTCGGCCCCGGGCAGGTACGGGCGCAGGTATTCCAGCAGGAATGTCAGGAAGAACGCGCCGATCACCGGGCCGATGATTGTCGATGCCCCGCCGATCAGCGCGGCGACGATAATGGTGAAGGCAAAGTTGATCTCGAAAAGCGCCCGCGGCGCGATGGTGCCGAGATAGTGGATGTAAAAAGCGCCGCCCAGCCCGGCGATCGCCGCCGACAGCAGGAACGCAACCATCTTCAGCCGCGTCGCCGACAGGCCCGAGCCGCGCACGCTTTCCTCGTTCATGCCGACAGCGGACAGTGCCGTGCCCAGCCGGGTGCGCATCAGCAGCCACATGGTCAGCGCCACGGACACCATCAGGAAAGCCGAAAGGTAGAAGCCGTTGACCGCCCCTCGGGTCAGTGTCGGCACGCCGGACATGCCGCGGGTGCCGCCGGTCAGATCCGGGCGCACCACCTGCACAAGCTGATAGATCAGCTCCATGAAGGCCAGCGTGATCATGGCGAAATAGCTGCCCTTCACGCGCAGGGCGGGCAGCAGAACGATCAGCCCGCCGGCCATCGTCGTCAGCACCGCGATGGGGATCGACACCTCGACCGGCACGCCAAACCGTTTGGTCAGGATCGCCGTGGTATAGGCCCCGATGCCGATCAGGAACGGGTGGCCGAAACTGATATAGCCGGTCCGGCCCGACAGCACGTCCCAGCTGATCGCGAAAATGGCCAGGTAGTTTGCAAAGATGATGGTGCGCAGTGTGCCCTTGGACACCAGCTCGGGCAGCAGCGCCAGACCGACGATGAACGCGCCCCAGAGCGCGAAATGATACCACCGCAGCCCCATGTCAGAGCTCCTCCCTGCCGAAGAGGCCGCGGGGGCGTGCCACGAGGACCACGATGATCAGCAGCATGGTGAAGACGCCGCGCAGTTCCGGCGCGATCCATGCACTGACGATGACCTCCATGAAACCGACGATATGGGCCACGATCAGCGTGCCTATTATCGACCCGATGCCGCCCACGATCACCACCGCCACGGCGATGATCAGCGGTCCGACCCACATGCCCGGGTAAAGCTGTGTGTAGGAGGCAAAGAACACACCCGCCACGGCGCCCAGCGCGCCGGAGATCGCCCAGGTGATCATGTTCACCCGGTCACTGTCGATGCCGGAGATCGCCGCGCCCTTGGGGTCCATCGACACCGCCTGCATGGCGCGGCCCGTATGGGTGGTGCGCACGAACAGGTAGAGCCCGATCAGGATCAGCCAGCTGGCGATGGCGGCAAAGAGGTTGGAATAGGGAATGGCCGTTCCGGCCAGCCATTTGACGCCCGGAATGATCGGCAGCAGGATCTTGGAACTGTCGCCAAAGACCAGCACCACGGCGGCCTGCAGCACCACGGCGAGGATCAGGGTCGAGATCTCGACCGCCACGTGATCGCCCTTCAGCGGTTTCACGATCAGCCGGAACTTGGCGATGCCCATGACCACGCCGACGATCGCCGCCAGCGCCACACCGGCCAGTTTCGGCATGCCCATGACCTGGCTGAACTGGAAATACACGTATCCGCCGATCAGCAGGTAGGATCCGTAAGCCAGGTTCAGCACCCGGCCGATGCTGAAGATCAGGGTGAAGCCCATTGCCAGCAAGGCATAGAGCCCGCTCAGCAGAAGCCCCTGAATGAGGATTTGCAACATGTTGTGAAAAGCCTGTCAGCGCGGGCAGGAGGTAGGATGGGTGAAATCACCCATCCTACGGTTGGCTTACTTGGACGGCACCCAGCTGGGCAGCGAGAACTCCATGTTGGCGTATTCCGGCGGGTAGACCACGCCGACCTCGCCGTTTTCCTGCCATTGCACAACCACCATCGACGGCTGGGCAAAGTCATACGGCGCCTCGAGATCGAAAAGCGCGTTATGCGGATAGGTCCGGCCGGTCACCGGTTCGACCGTGTCATAGTCCCAGAAGCCGTAGCGCAGCCATAGCTGGCCGTCCTTTTCCAGCTTCAGGTCCTGCTTGATCATGGCCGCAGCCCAGGCCTTGGCATCACCGAACCCGCCGGCCTCGGTGGCCGCCGCCATCGCCTGCTTCAGCCCGTGATAGGCGTTGAAGCCGTTGAAATGCGGGATTTTGGGGCGCGAGTCATACTTGGCCTGATAGGTGTCGACAAAGGCCTGGCTGGCAGGGTCGAGCTCGAAGCCCACCGAAGGAACCGGCGACAGCGTCGAGATCCCGCCGCCTGCGCCACCGGTGTCTTCCCAGTATTCCAGGCCCAGCGCGGCCACGTTCACGCCGGTCATTGCCATCGGCACCTGCAGCTTCACATATTGCGAAGAGACCACCTGTGAATTCACCGACGACACCTGATAAATGAAATCCGCGCCGCTGGCCTGCGCCTTGGCAAAGATCGGGGCGAAGTCGTTGGTGTTGATGTCATAGGTGATGATGTCTTTCACCTCGATCCCCGCCACCGGGGCCAGCGCCTCGGTCACCAGTCCGGTGATCGCGCCACCGAACGCGGTGTCTTCGGCCAGGATGACCACGCTTTCAAAGCCCATCTGCCCTTTCAGCACGTCGGCGCCGAAATTGATGTAGAGCGTTGCCAGCGCCTCGTCCGAGGCGATGTTCATGAAATAGGGCGCCATCGTTTCAGGGTCTTCAACGACCATGTCGATGATGCCGATGTAAGAGGTCCAGGTGTCCAGCGTCGGGATCTGGTATTCCTGCATCCGCGGCAGCCAGCCCAGCGACACGTCGTCGATCGACCCGGAGATGATGAAGTCCACCTCCTCGGTCTCGGCGAGGTATTCATAGGCCTTGATGCCTTCGGTCACGTCCTCGCCCGTGTCGGCGGTCACGAGACTGATCTGCTGACCCATCACGCCGCCGCCGGCGTTCAGTTCCTCGACGGCGATCTCGGCACCGCGCAGGGTGCTGAGCCCGGTGTCCGAGCTGAGCGAGCCGATAAAGCCCACCTTGATTTCGGCAGAAGCCGCGCCGGCCACGAGCCCGGCTGAAAGGGCAAGCACGCCCGTCGTCAATCTGAAAGTCATCACAAACTCCCTGTCGGTTCTGGATTCCGGCCGTTTTCGGCTCTTTCGTATTCTGTATACAGTACACAGAACTCGATTGCTGCTTACGAGTCAACGATCCAATGTATCCGGTCGTAAAAGCAACCGCTGTTTTTCGACAATGCCCGCGCTTTACGCTGAAACAACGTTCACAGCGGACCTGTCATCGGTTCACGATTGCGAAAGATGGCTGTCATGGTTGTTTCGTTCGGGCCGGACGCCACCATTGTCGGAGAGGGACAGGATCGTGCACAGTTCCGTCATTGGTGTTGTGGCCGGTCCGGGGCCGCGACGGCACAGGGAGGAAGAACAATGCCACCATCGTCCGACACAGGACCGGGCCGCAACGGGCGCGGATCCGTTTTTCCGGCAGGCACGCGAAACCGCTGCCTGCGCCTGCCCTGCCGTTGTCGGGATCGCGGAGCTGCCACATGACCGGTGGTGAGTTCATTGTCCGGCTGGCGCAGATCTGGCTGACCGCCGGGGCGGTGACCGGGGCCCTGTTCCTGACCATCGGCATGGACCGCATCGACGAAGACGCGCGCGGTGCCTACGTGTTCCGGCCGTTGCTGGTGCCCGCCGTGCTGCTGATCTGGCCGCTGGTCCTGTGGCGCTGGTTCGTGCTGGAAACCGGGCGCGACAACTGGGCCGCCCGCCATCGCCCGCCGCGCAAACAGCATCTGGTTGTTGCCATTGTGCTAGCCGGTCTGATCCTGATCTCGTTGACCGCCGGATTGATGGTCCGGCAAAGCTGGCCGGGCGATGTCGCACCGGAGCAGCTGACCCGGGCAGTTGGAGAAGGGCAGTGAGCGTAAAATACATCCCCGTCCAGTGGAATCCGAACAAGTGGTATTACGACGCCGCGCTGCTGGCCGGCGTGGTGCTGTTTCTGTGGGTATTCATCTATCTCACTCCCGGTGCGCTGGGCCATGACCGTCCGATCAACCCACAGATCCACAATGCCCGCGCTTTTGGCGCCTGTGCCTTCCTGATGCTGACGGTGATCCTGTGCATCGGGCCATTGGCACGGCTGGACCGGCGGTTCCTGCCGCTGCTCTATAACCGGCGGCATTTCGGGGTGTTGACCTGCGCGGTGGCCCTGACCCACGCGTTCTATGTCCTGAACTGGTATTTTGCGTTTTCGGCCACCGACAAATATGCCGCCGTGCTGGAGGCCAACACCAGCTATGGGCAGCTGGCGGGCTTCCCCTTTGAAAGCCTTGGCATCTTCGCCCTGCTCTGCCTGCTGATCCTGGCCGCAACCAGCCACGATTTCTGGCTCAAGTTCCTGACGCCGCCGGTGTGGAAATCACTGCACTACCTGATTTACCCGGCTTATGCCGCGATTGTCGGTCATGTCGCCCTTGGCGCATTGCAGGATCAGCAGAACCTCACCTTTGCCTGGATCGTCTGTGTCGGGGCCGGCCTTGTTGCCGGGCTGCATGTGGCGGCGGCGCTCAAAGAGCAGCTGGCCGGGGATTACGAAGGCGGCGGCGGGGACTGGATCGACATCTGCGCGACCTCGGCCATGACCGAAGGCTATGCCAAGATCGCGCAATTGCCCGATGGCGACCGGGTGGCGGTCTATCTTAACGAAGGCCGGCTCAGCGCGCTGTCGAACGCCTGTGCGCATCAGAATGGGCCGCTGGGCGAAGGCAAGATCATCAATTGCCTCGTGACCTGCCCGTGGCACGGGTTTCAGTACAACGTGACCAATGGCCGGGCGCCGGCACCGTTCACCGAGAAAGTGCCGACCTACCGCGTCAGGGTCGAGAACGGCACCGTGATGGTGCACCGGCAGGCCAATCCGCCGGGGACCTATGTCGAGCCCGTGCCGCTGCCCAGCGCGGAGGGGGCGGTATGAAAAAGGCCCCCTTCTTCGTCGGCTATCTGCCCGTGCCCCGCGATCTGCGGGTCTTTCTGTGGATCATATGCGCGCTGCTGGTCGTGGGGGCCGGCGCGGCCGGCTATGCCGTTGGCTCCACGCAGGACAATCCCGGCGACGGCGCGTTCCGTTTTGATTATGGGCGCCAGACCGTGACCGGGGTGATTGAGTTGACGCCCCTGCCCCTGCTGCATGTCACCGAAGGCAATGACCGTATTCCGGCCGGGCGCACGTTGATGATGACTGCCGGCGGCAAGGCCGGCGTGCCGGACCGTGCCGCACCGCTGGAGGGGCAACTGGCAACGGTCTCCGGCGTTCTGCTGGAACGCGGCGATCTGGACATGCTGCAACTGCGCGGCGGACAGGGCGGACTGCGCGCGGCCGAAGGCGACGCGCCCGCGGTCACGCCGGAGCCGCTGGGCCGGTGGAAGCTGACCGGGGAGATCTGCGACGGCAAATGTCTGGCCGGGGCGATGCGCCCGGGCCGCGGGCTGGCGCACAAGGCCTGCGCCAACCTGTGCCTGACCGGGGGGATCCCGCCGGTCTTCGTGTCAACACAACCGGTCGAGGGCGCCGAATACCTGATGGTCACCGGCCCGGACGGCACCGCGATGCCGGACGCCGCCTACGATCGCGTCGGCCAATTCATCACGGTCGAGGCAGAGATCACGCGCCATGGCGACCTGCTGGTGATGGCGATTGATCCGGCAACGATGGAGGTATCGGACTGATGCGCCGCCTGTTCTGGATGCCGATCATCATCGCCGTGGCTGCGGTCTTTTTCTACCTGTCGAGGTTCTGGGATTTCCGGTTCTGGGGCCGCGACGGCCTGTTCGGGCTGGATGCGCTGCGACCACAGGGCGGGCTGCTGGCGCGGTGGCTGCGCGGCACGGATCTGGCGCCGTTCGAGCTGCTGATCTGGGTTATCGGTGTTTTCCTGATCCTGACCGTCCTGCAAAAAATCCATGACCGGCTGACCAAATCGGACTGAGGAGGCTGAAAATGCCCGAAGATATTGAATGGATCCGCGTGGCCCACACCGGTGATCTGCCCGAGGGCCGGGTGAAAACCGTGACCGCCCGGACCACGTCCATCTGCCTGTCGCATTTCGACGGCCGCTGGGCCGCGATGGACAATCGCTGCCCGCATCAGGGCGGCCCGCTGGGCGAAGGGTCGATCGAAAAAGGCGTCGAGGACAAATGCTGGATCCGCTGCCCGTGGCATGGCTGGGACTTTGACCCGCTCACCGGTGCACCGCCCGGTGGACACGAAGACAGCGGCCAGAAACTCTATCCGCTGGAGATCCGCGACGGTGAGATTTTCGTCGGTCTGGACAAGGAGCCGGATGTGCCGCGCACGGTCTCGGACGTGATGGCCGAAACCATGTCCGGCTGGGGCGTCAGATCCGTGTTCGGCATGGTTGGCCATTCCAACCTCGGGCTGGCCGAAGCCATCCGCAACCGCGTCAGTGAAGGCGAGATGTCCTATTTCGGCATCCGCCACGAAGGTGCGGCGGCCTTCGCGGCCTCGGCCTATGGCAAGCTGACCGGCCACCCGGCGGCCTGCCTGACCATCGCCGGCCCGGGCGCCACCAACCTGCTGACCGGGCTCTGGGACGCCAAGGTGGACCGGGCGCCGGTACTGGCGCTGACCGGGCAGGTGCAGACACAGGTGTTCGGCCCGGGTGCGTTTCAGGATATCGATCTGAGTTCCGCCTTCGCGGCGGTGTCACGGTTCAGCCAGACCGTGCTGTCCACGTCGAACCATGCCGAGCTGATGTCGCTGGCCTGTAAGACAGCCATTGTCGAACGCGACGTGGCGCACCTGATTTTTCCCGATGACGTTCAGACCATCGCCTCGGACACCGACCCGCGCGCGCCGCAGGGCCGGCTGGCCCCGGCAGTGGTGCGCCCGGACGGCGCAGAGCTGGCAAAGGCCATGGAGCTGCTGAACGCGGCCCGGCGCCCGGTCATCGTGATGGGCCACGGGGCTACGCCCTGCCGGGACGCGGTGGTGGCGCTGGCCGAGGCGATGGACGCCCCGGTGCTGACCACCTTCAAGGCCAAGGGCCTGATCCCCGACACCCACCCGAACGCCGCCGGCGTGCTGGGCCGGTCGGGCACGCCGATTGCAAGCTGGTTCATGAACGAGGCCGACCTGATTCTGACGCTGGGTTCGTCGTTTTCAAACCATACCGGGATCGAACCGTCGAAACCGATCATTCAGGTCGATTTTGACCGGATGCAGCTGGGCAAGTTTCACCCCGTCACCCTGCCCGTCTGGTCCGAGATCGGCGCCTTCTGTGCCGGGGCGATGGGTGAGATCACCCATCCTACGGACAAACCGGACCAGATCGCGGAACTGGCAGAGCGGTGGGCGATCTGGCGGCAGGAGAAAACCGCACGGCTGGGGGAATTCCGCGGTCAGGGCCTGCATTCCTTTGCCGTATTCGATGCGCTCAGCCGGCTGGCGCCCGCCGATGCGATCATCACCGTGGACGTGGGCAACAACACCTATTCGTTCGGGCGCTATTTCGAAACCCGCGGACAGCCGGTGCTGATGTCCGGCTATCTGGGCTCCATCGGTTTTGGCCTGCCCGCCGCGCTGGGGGCCTGGGCGGCGACGCAGGATTTCGCGCATCTGAAGGGCCGCAAGGTGATCTCGGTCTCCGGCGATGGCGGGTTCGGGCAATACCCGATGGAGCTGACCACGGCGGTCAAATACGGTATGGACATCACCCATATCCTGCTGAACAACAGCGAGCTGGGCAAGATTTCCAAGGAACAGAAAGCCGGCGAATGGCCGGTCTGGGAAACAGAGTTGGTGAACCCGTCCTTCGCCGCCTTCGCGCGGTTGTGCGGGGCGCACGGCCACAAGGTGAGCGACGCGCCGGACATCGAACCTGCCATCGCCGAGGCGCTGGCGGTGCCCGGCCCGGCGCTGGTGGAGTTCATCACCGACGCGGACCTGATCTGAGCGCCCCGGATCGCTAGTCCCGCGGCCGGACCGCGCCCAGCACCGCGCGCGCCGCCAGCCGCGGGACGCGCAGCAGGACCGCCCGGAACAGCGCCGGATACCCGGTTTCCCCGGCCAGCACCTGCAGGTACATTTTCTTGAGGGTCGAGGACGTGCGGAACGACCGTGAAAAGGTCTGCTGCAGGAGGCTGGCGTAGATCACCGGGCGGATCCACCGGGCCATGCGCAGGGACATGTGTATTTCTTTCAGTCGCGCGCGGTAGAGCCCGGTGGCCTCCTGCGGCCGGCCCGCCCGGATCGCGTCTGCGGCACTCAGCGCCGCGAAATGCCCGCTCTCCATCGCGTGGGCGATGCCCTCGCCGGTGACCGGGTCGACCAGCCCGGCGGCATCGCCGGCCAGCATCACCGCACCGCGCCCCGGCACCGGACGGAAATCCCCGACCGGCAGGAAGTGTCCTTTCACCGGGTAGGCGTCACGCCCGATGCCGTTGACCTGCAGATAATCGCCCATCGCCGCCATCATTGCGGGGTTCAGCCGGTGCGGCCCTCCGACCCCGACCGTGGTGCTGCGCGCCTTGGGAAAGCTCCAGCCATAATGTAGCGCGACAAAAGTTTTTCAGAATCCGCGACAAAAGTCTTCGGAATCGGGGCTGTTTTGGGCTGGAAACCGGTTGGATTTTCGGGGCTGTTTTGGGCTGGAAACGGGCGGTCGATCATGGGCCCAGAAGGGTCTCGATGCCGGCTGTGTCTCGCTCCGGGACTGCTGGTGCCCCTTCCGGATTGTCGCTGTCATCGGGTGGCTCTGGCGGTGGCGGTGGTGGTGGCTCTGGCGGGTCTCAGACCCCGGTCAGATCGAGGGTTCGTGGCACGGTTCGGTCGGGCGTTTCGATACCGGCGCCCTGGTAATAGGCGTCGACCTCGTCGATGGCGGTGAGGCGGATGCGGTCTTCGCCGCGCGGCTCGGTTCCGATGATGCGCAGATGGGCGTGTGGCGCGATGGCGGAGTGCAGCCGCCAGAGGGTGTCTGCGGGGTCGGCCCCGTCGGCGTCGAGGGGTTCGGGGAGTGGGGTTGCGAGCTTGAGGCGGTCGACGGGTCCGGTTGCTGCATCGCCCGGGTGCCGGTCGACGGCGCAGTCATGTATGCTGCCATTGGGAGTGCGGATCAGGATGCGGTCACCGTCTTTGATCTCGGCCGCGCGGTCGAGATACAGGACAGCGCGTTGCGGGTTTGCGGTGGCGCGCCCGGCGATACCGCCGTCGAGCAGGCCGTGGGTGAGGGCGACGACGTCGCCGCGGGCGATGGCGAGGCCTTCGGGTCCCATGTCCCATGAGATGCGGCGGCGGTGATAGATCTGGCGGGCGGCCTGCAGCGCGCATTCTTCCTCGGCGCGGGCGGTATGAATGATACCGGGAAATGTCACGGTTGTGGCTGATGCGGGGGGTCCGGTGAGGCCGGGCATGAGGCGGCGGACGGTCTGCCATGTCCAGTCGCGGTCTCTGTCGATATAGCGCAGCGCGATTTCCTCTGCCGCCGCGCCGCTGGTCCACGCGATGCGCAGGCTGTCGGGGATGATGTTTCCCGGCGTGATGAGGGCGGAGACGGGGGTGTCGGGATCGTCGTATATGACGCCGAGCCTGCCGCTGGCCCATGTCGGGCTGGCGCGGCCGCAGCGGGCGACCATGGTCAGCAGGTCGCGGGCGTCCATGGCGCTGGAGATGACGGCATCGCAGCGCAGTTCGCGGCGTTTGCAGAATGCGGCCCAGGCGCGGATGGCAGCAAGATCGATGCGGGCCTTGGGAAGTCCGGCGCCTGCGACCAGGCGTCCGTCCACGTGGAGGCCTTTTGCGAGCCAGAGGAATATCCAGGCCGGGTTGGATGTGGGTTGCGTCTGCCAGCCGCCCTGGCCATCGGGGACGGGCACGGGCTGGTGCGCCATGCAGGAGAGCCGGGCGAGGGAGCCCGAGGCCTCGCCTGAGGCGCGGATGCGCAGCCAGAGCCGTGTCTGGCCGCGATAGTCGCCGGGGTCGGGACGGATCGAACGCAGTGCGGTCCATTGCAGATGGTCGACGTCCCGGGTTCCCCTGGCGGGTGCGGCGGTGCGGCGGATGCGGACATCCCATGTACCGGGGGACGGCAGGCGGATCACGGTCGAGCGCCGGACCTCGCTGGCGCGATCATCGCCGGTCAGGCTGAGGGGGCCGGGTCCGAGGCGGGTCCATGGGATGTCCGTATCCGCCGGGCGTGCCTCGATTTCCAGGGTCACGGTGCGGCCTGATCCCTCGCCCTTGCCGTTATAGACGGTTTGGCGGGCGGCGAGATCGATGCCGACATGGGTGCTCTTCTGCGCCGTCCGCCGGGTCTGCCAGTCGGTGCTGTCGAGCGCGGGTCCGGCTGCGGTGTGGATATCGGCGCGTTCGGGTCCTGCGCGGCCGCGCAGGATGTGGCGCGACACGCCTGTGAACTGATCCAGCGGGGTATCGCCAAGGCGGAGGTCGGAGATCTCCGGGGCCCCGGCCCCGAGGCCGAAGACCTGAACGAGGTCCTGGTTGTTATCGTTGTCAAATCGGGCCCAGGGCACGGCGGCGACATCGGGGAAGATGCGGTGTGCGCCGAGGATGAGCGGGACGGGCGCGTAGGGCCGCGCCTGGTTGGCGCCACCGGTGAGCGAATGGACGGGTTCCGGCCCGGCGGCGGTGCCGGCGGGATCGGGGGGCGGAATGAGGGCGTTGAGGACGAGACCGCCGGCGACCATTATGCCGGCGGAGACGAGCGAGGCCTGGAACGAGGTGAGGCCTGCCAGGAATTGCGCGCCGGGCAGCCATGCCCCGAGGGCGAGGAGCGCGATGGTGCCGATGATCTGCAGCGGATTGCTGTCGCCGCCGCCGGCGAGCGCGGGGCGCAGTACCACATGCCGGCCGGCGCGGAGCCGGGTGCGGGCGCGGTCGGATGGCGGCACGGCGTGGCCATCGACGCTCACCAGGATGTGGCCGGGACCCAGGCCGGGGAGCGCGGCGGCGGCGAGTGTATCGAGGGGCGTGCTATGCGGCAGCATGATGGTGATCCGCCCCTCTGCCGTCAGGGGGTGCGGCCAGATATCGACGCTGCAGGGGGCATGCAGGGGCTCTGCAGGGGCGGTGCGGCGGCGGTGCAGGGGGCATGCAGGGGTTCCGGTCGCCGCCCGGGGGAGGATCACAGCCATCGGTAAAGGCCGGCGAAGACGAGGCCCCGGTCTTCGAGGCGCGCCAGCGGATGCAGGCAGGTGCCAAGCATGGCCATGTGATGGAGGACATGCGGAGTGCCGGGACTGCCAGTCCAGAGCCCGATATGGTGACCGAGGGCGCGGGTGCGGGCGGCGGCGCGCATCAGCACCGCATCGCCCTCCTGTGGTGCCTCGCCGGTGCCGAGGGCCTGCGCGAAGTTGCCCCCGAGCGCGGCTATGGCCCCGTCCCGCGCGCGCAGGCTGCCGGGGCTGGGCGGCAGGTCGAGGGCGTGCCCGAACACGGCGCGGCGCACCCGTGCGACCAGATCGGCGCAATCCTCGGCCGGCGCGCCGACCCAGGCCGTGGCCCAGTCGGGAGTGCGGGTGCGATCCTTATCCGTCATCGCCCTCGAAGGCCTCGGCGACGCGCGTGATCCGGGTGCCGATCTCGGTGAGTGCGGCCGCCTGTCCGCCGGTCTTGAGCTTGTAGGGCAGTTTGATGGTGCCGTCCCCGACGCCCGCCACGATCGGCGCGAGCGCGTCGGCCAGGGGCGTAGCGGCGGTTTTGGCCTGGGCAAGGGTTGTGGACGCCCTGAGCGCGGCGGCGAGCCGCCCGATTTCCACCAGCAGGAAGGTCACGCCGTCGCCATAGGTGCCGATCAGCGTGTCCGCGTCGCCGGCTGTGCGGTGTATTGCGGCCCGCGCGGCGTCCCGGATTTCCGCGTCGTTTGCCTCCACGGTGACAGCGTCCTTGCCGAGACCCTCCTGCTCGAGCCAGTCATCCACATCCCGCAGCGCCATGGCGGCGATTGTTTCCGTGCCTTTTTTGATAAGGGCCATAATCTGTCTCCTTCTCAGTAGGTCATGCCGGCGGACAGGCGGTCATCGCCGTGGGTGTAGCGCCCGAGCGACTGGGCGTAGATGAACGCACCGCCATGATCGCCAGTGCCGACGTAAGGCAGCGCCAGCGCCACCTTCATGGTGCCTTTGCCTTCGAAGCGCGGCAGGTGGTCTCCGCCCCAGCCGGTCCGGCTGCTCTGCAGATATGTCCAGCCCTTGCCCCTGAGGTCGGGCCCCGCCATAATGACGGCCGACATGCCTCCTGACGGACGGAATTGAATCTTGCCCGATTGTGCAATCACGTTGACGAAACAGGCGGCCTGGGTTTGGAACTCGCCTTTGCCCAGCCCCGTGAAGCGGGTCGAGCCCTGTCTCAGCACATAAATGTGGCCCGGATCGCCGCCGGTCTGGTTCGTGTCGATTTTGACATCAAGCAGGACGGCGCGGAAATCAGAGCCGTTCCAGGGCGTCGCGGCGTCCGGCCCGTTGGTCGCCCGGGCGAGATCGCCGCCGAAGGGGATACCTTTTGCGGCAAGCCTGTCGAGCGTCACCACCTCGATTTTGCCTGTGGCCTTCGTTCCGTTGTAGAGATTGGCGTGCCAGGCGGAGCCATTATGCGCCGCGAACATTTCGGTGCTCGTATTGGTCACACCGCCGCAGAGGGTTGCGAACTTCTTGGTATCGGCCAGCAGGTTGGGGGCAAGCGGGAAGGCGGCCTTTGCGCCGGCGATGAAGGTGTCGGCCCTGGTGGTCGCATCTTTCGCCTTTTCGGCCGCGGCCGCAGCGGCGGCGCCCTGGGCGACGATATCGTTGCTGACCGGTGCTGCATCGTTGATCGAGACGCTGCCCTGGGTCGTGGAAATAACGGTGCTCATCGGGTGATGTCCTCCAGTACATGGATGATGAATGTTTCGGTGCTCGTCACCGCGCCGCCCCGGTCGGTGAACTGGATATCCGCGCGCCAGCATCCCGTGGGCCAGGCCTGCGTCTCTGTCGCCCGGGCCGAGAGCGCGAACCGGCCCCGGGCCGCCTTCGTGCCCGAGGCTGTGGCGCGCAGGCTGATACGCGCTCCGGTTCGCTCATGGCGCATCTGGCATTCCGGCGTCCAGGCGGTGAGGTCGCGTGGCATGCCTGGCTCTGCCCCCTTTGGCGGGGTGAGCCAGGCGGTGCAGTCGAGTGCGAGGCTGTCGCCGCGTTTGGTGTATATCCGGTCCGGCATTTTGTATCTCCTTCAGAACAGGCCCGGTGCGGTTTCGGGCTCGTAGCGCAGCGCCACGGCGGCCCGGTCAAGACCGGGGTCGTAGCCGAGCGTGGCGACGATCTCGGTGTCGGTGACCTCGATGCCGAGCACATCGAGCGTGCGCTCCCAGTCGGGGGTATGGGCCTGGGCATCACCGTCGGCCAGACAGAGCATGATCCGCACGGTGGCCCCGGCCCCGCCGCCGGAGCGCGCGATCCACGCCATTGCCTCGCGCCCGACATTGTCCATGCGCAGCTCCGCACGCGGTGCCCGCCCGGCCCGGTCGTCGGCCAGCTTCAGCCTGAGCGCGATGGCGGTGTAGGCCTGCCCCGCGATCTCGCGGTTCTGCGGCGACACTGCCAGGCGCAGGGGATCAGCGAGCGCCGGATGACGGATCTCGAGTGCCGGGACGATGTCCTCGGGCGCGAGCGCGCGCAGAGCGATATCAAAGCCGGGCGCGGGCATCAGGCGGGTCCTTCCAGCGTCAGGCGCAGCTCCCAGCGGCGCTGGCCACCAGAAACACGGCCCCGGGCGGTGATGCCGCCGGCCCCGCCCCGGACACGGACGCGCAGGCTGCCCGGCCCGAGCGGATCGGGAAAGGCGAACCAGCGATGGGCATGGGAACCCGCCCATCTGCGGAATGCGACCATCGCGGCATCGCTGTCCAGATGCGCAAGGATGTCCCATGTGCGCAGGCCCCGGCCCCGGCGGGCCTGGCGCACCGTGCCGTCCTCGAACGGCGTGCGCAGCACATCCTCCGCCTGGCCGGTTTCGAGTGCGTCGGCATCGATCCGGGCCTCATTGGGCCAGAGAGGCAGCGGCGCGCTCACCAGAAATCCCCCCGGCGTTTTCCGAATCTGCGGGACACGGTCTGGCTGATTGGCCCGCCGGTCGCGTCGTCCTCGGTGATGATCCGCACGACGGCGCCCTCGATATCGGGTTCAATCACCGCCTCGCGCGGGCGCTGCGGCGGCCCGGAGCCCTGGTTGTCGATATGGACGCGGAGTTGACGCGGGCCGCCCTGCGCGCCGGCCAGCCGTTCCATGAGCGGCGTCAGGGAGGCGGCGAGCCGGTCGGCGATATCCTGACCGGGCACCGCCGCCGACGCACTGATGGTGGGGTCGGCGGGCGCGTATATTTTCGGGATCGTGGCGGGGTCGATGGCAACACCTCCCGCATGATACCGCGGTCGCTCCAGCGCGGCCAGCGCCGCCTCGATCGCGGCCGCCTGCGGCGCGGTCAGCACCGCCTCGCCGGCGGTGAGCAGGGCCGGCACCTCGCGGGACGAGGGACCATGGCGGGCGGACGCAGTCACGATCTCGCGGGCGCGGGTGAGGGCTCTCGCCCCGGCCACACCGCCGGAATGATAGAGTGACGGCAAGGTGTCGTCGGTGACGACACCGCCAACATGCCACGGTCGTGCCGTCGGGCGCGGAGATGTTGCCGGGCCGGCGCCGCCGAATATCCCGCCAAAGACCCCGCTCAGCGCGTCCGCCAGCGGCCCGGTGATGCTCTGGCGGATGACAATGCGGGCGAGATCGGCCAGGATCGCATCGACCAGCCCGGAAAACTCGAGCTTCCCGGTAGTGACAAAGCCCACCAGCGCGTCCTCCATGCCCTTCATGGCTGCCGTGGTGGCTTCGGCGATCTCGTCGCCGGCATGGCTTGCGTCTTCGGCATAGTCTTCAAATGCGCGGGAGAGCGCGGCGGCCCCCTGCGGGCCGTGCTGAAGTTCCTTGTTGAGCCTGGCGGCCGCGCCGGCGGCGTCAACAAGGGCGGCTTGAAGGGCGCGGATGTCCGCGACCTCATCAGGTCCGGCGCCGATCTTTGCGATGGCCGCCTCGCCGAGGCGCGCGGCATCGAGGGCGGCGAGTGCCCGCGCCTCTTCCGCGTCACCGAGACCCATGAGTTCGACACGCGCCCTCTGGGCACTGCGGATGTAACGCTCGAGCTGACCCTCAAGCTGGTCCAGGGGATTGCCGCGTCCCCCGCCACCGCGTTGCAACTTGCGCAGAGCGGCCTCGGCCTCGGCTGTCGCCCTGTCGAGGCGGGCAATCTCTGCGCCGGCCTCTCCGGCGGCCGTGACCATCCCGTCCCCGAATACATCCATGGGGTCATTGACCCGCCCGCCAAGCCCGGTGACACGCAATGCCGCGGCATCCGCTTCGGCCAGTTGCCTTGCCCGTTCGACCGGCTGGCCGACCGTGCGGTTGCGGATCTGCGCGCGCAAGAGGGCCGCCGCCTGCATCCCGGGCAGGGCTTCCAGTTCGGCCCGGGCACGGGCGGCCGCCTCGGCCAGCGCGTGCGCCTGCCCGGCCATCGTGTCGAGGCCCGGGTTGCGGCCATCGGTTGCGAGCAATTCACGCAGATGGCCCTCGAGATCCAACACGTCACCCAGCAGATGATCGATCTGGGCTTGCTGATCCTCCGTAAGGTCTGGGGCCGCAGCGGCGGCGGCGCGGAGCGCCTGGCGCAGCCTTGTGGCAGCCTCCTGTTGGGCTCGGATCCCGTCCGCGTCGCGGAGCCCCTCAAGCGCCGCGCCGACCTTCCTGACGGCATCGACACCCAGACCCGTCTCTTCGGCCAGCTTCTCAAAACCCGCCTTTGCCAACGTGAGAAAGCGTTCGAGCGCCTCCTGGGCTTGGTCATAATTTCCAAACAGGGCGCGGAACGCCTCTGCCACCGCCTCTACGGAGACACCCGCAGCCTCCGCCCCGGCGGCTATGTCGGAAAACCCAAACCGGTCCAGCACATCGCGCGGGGTTTCGATGGCGGCTGTGGGACTGAGGGGATTGAGGGCGGCATTATACTCCTTGACAAAGGCATCCACATCTCCAGCGCGGACAAGATGCTGCCGGAACGCTTCTGCAAACTGCATCGCAGCCTCGGCGCCGGCGGCGCGGGCAGAAGCTGCCGTCCTGTCGAGCGCCCCGGCGGCGAAGGTGCCGGACAGAATACCCTCGACCGCCTGCCGGGCGGCACGGGCAGCGCTGCGGCGCTCAAGCTCCTTCTGGGCCTCAATCAGCGCCAGCACCTGCGCCGTCACGCCCCCGTATTGTTCGCGAATGGCGTCGAGATCGCCGCGCAGATCCTTGAGACCGCGCAGCCGGTCGGTGGCGTCGGCCAGCCGGTCGGTCGCGTCGGCGGCCTCTTCGCCCGCCTCGCCGGTGCCGAAGAGATGCCCGGCCAGGGGGATGAGCACGGCCGAGGCGGTGCCGAGCACAACGCCCAGCAGCCCGAAGCCCGACAGCAGTTGCGGCAATTGCTGGCTGAGCGCGCGGGAGGCCGAAGTTCCGGAAGCCATCTGCACGGCCACGTCCTGCACCTGATAGCCGACATTGATGAGTGAGGCCCGGCTGGCGCTCATTGCCTGGCGATGGGCAGTCCCTGCCGCTGCCCCGGCCCGGGTGGCCCGGGTGAGCCGCTCCTGCGCGGTGGCAGCACTGCGGGCGGCGGTGGCACTGCGGGCGATGCCCGAGGCGGCCTGCTCATAGCCCCGCCCTGCGGTGCGCGCGCCTGCGCCGGCCTGCCCGGTCTCCGCGCGCAACCGGCGCAATTCGGCGCGTGCCTGATCCAGATCGGCGCGGATGCGCAGGGCGAGATCAAGATCACCGCTCATGCCAGCGTCACCGTGTCAGCAGGCTGGCCGCCAGCGCCGTGGCAAGGGTTTGCGCGGCGCGGGCGCGCCGGGTCTCGCCGGCCTGCCAGAGGAGCCTGATCTGGCGCCATGTCAATGTCTCCGGGAGGGATCGGATGTCTCCGTGCCCCTCGGCGGCAAGGGTTGCGAGGATGTCTGCGAGGCCGACAGGCGTGCCATCCATCCCGGCCCGGCCCCGGCCACGATGTGGCGCACGAAAAAACTCATATTCGCCTGCCAGAGGGCGCCCGAGACCCGTGCTGCATCCGCGTCCCGGAGCCGGGCCAGCCAGTCTGCCTCGCGTCCGGTCGCGCGGGCCGCAATCTCCAGCCAGAGATCGCCATGGGCCGCGAGCACCGCCTCCACGCCGCCGCCCGAGGACGCGGCCCCGTCGTCCAGTTGTGTCGCCAGATCCGCAATCAGCGGCCCGGCCAGTGCGCGCATCTCGAGGCCTTCGCGGAAGCGGAACTCGTGCACGGTGATCTGCACCGGCGCGCCGGTGTCCGGATCGGCCACCTCCAGCGCGATATCGGGATCAAGGATCGCAAGCGCGTCGGCATCGGAGGCGGCCGCGGGGTTGCGGGGTTTTGCGGGTTTACGTGCCATGGGGCGCTCCGTCGACGATGAGCGCCGCGCCGCAGTCCTCCGGCTCGAGGATCAGCGCGGCGATCTGCAGCGCCTGCATCTCGTTG
>CATOSU010000019.1 GCA_951812615.1 uncultured Paracoccaceae bacterium | reverse complement strand
GCCGGTCAAGAAGGTAAAGGTCGGGCGCAAGAACGAGCTGGTCGCAACCGTGTTCGACCTGTTCTGCGCCAATTACGGGCTGGACCGCGGGATCGGCGGCGACTGGGTCGCGAACAGCTATTCCGACGATGTGCCGGGCACCCCGGCCTGGGCCGAGAAGATCACCGGCGTGCCCGCCGACAAGATCATCCATGTTGCCCGCGAATTCGCCGACACTGCCGAAAAGACCGAAGGCAAGTCGATGATCATCATCGGCGCGGCGATGAACCACTGGTACCACATGGACATGAACTATCGCGGCGTCATCAACATGCTGGTGATGTGCGGCTGCGTGGGTCAGTCCGGCGGCGGCTGGGCGCATTACGTCGGGCAGGAAAAGCTGCGGCCACAGACCGGCTGGCTTCCGCTGGCCTTCGCGCTCGACTGGAACCGCCCGCCACGGCACATGAACTCCACCTCGATGTGGTACGCGCATACCGACCAGTGGCGCTACGAAACCCTGACGGCGGGTGAAATCCTGTCGCCGACCGCACCCGAGGGCGACTGGGACATCAGCCTGATCGACTATAACATCCGCGCCGAGCGGATGGGCTGGCTGCCGTCCGCGCCTCAGCTCAAGACCAACCCGCTGGAGGTGGCCAAGGCCGCGAAAGAGGCGGGCAAGGAGATCCCGGCCTTCGTCGCCGAACAGCTGAAATCCGGCGATCTGGAAATGTCCTGCGAGGACCCTGACGATCCTGCGAACTGGCCGCGCAACCTGTTCGTCTGGCGGTCGAACCTGCTGGGATCCTCGGGCAAGGGGCATGAGTACTTCCTCAAGCACCTGCTGGGCACCGATCACGGGGTCATGGGCAAGGATCTGGGTGAAGAAGGCGCGCAGCTTCCGAAAGAGGCGAAGTGGCACGATGAAGGGCCGCGCGGCAAGCTCGACCTGCTGGTGACCATCGATTTCCGGATGTCGACCACGGCGGTTTACTCCGACATCGTGCTGCCCACGGCCAGCTGGTATGAAAAAAACGATCTCAATACCAGCGACATGCACCCGTTCATCCACCCGCTGCAGGCGGCGGTGGATCCGGCCTACGAGTCCAAATCGGACTGGGAGATCTTCAAGTCGATCGCGAAGAAGTTCCAGGAGGTCGCGCCGGAAATCCTCGGACAGGAAACCGACATCGTCGCCCTGCCGATCCTGCACGACACCCCTGCCGAGATTGCGCAGGATCAGGTGAAGGACTGGAAGAAAGGTGAATGCGACCTGATCCCGGGCAAGACCGCGCCGAACTACATCCCCGTCGAACGGGATTACACAGCGATTTATGACCGCTTCGTCGCGCTTGGGCCGCTCCTGGACAAGATCGGCAATGGCGGCAAGGGCATCGCCTGGAACACCGAACACGAGGTGCAGCATCTGCGCGACCTGAACGGTGTCTGGGACGACGGCCCTGCCGAAGGGTGCGCGAAGATCGTGACCGACATCGACGCCTCAGAAGTGGTGTTGATGCTGGCACCGGAAACCAACGGCGAGGTCGCGGTGAAGGCGTGGGAGGCGCTGTCGAAAATCACCGGGCGCGATCATACCCACCTTGCGATACCCAAGGAGGACGAAAAGATCCGGTTCCGCGATATCGCCGCGCAGCCGCGCAAGATCATCTCGTCGCCGACATGGTCCGGGCTGGAAAGCGAAAAGGTCTGCTACAACGCCGGCTACACCAACGTGCACGAGCTGATCCCGTGGCGGACGCTGACGGGACGGCAGCAGCTCTATCAGGATCATCTGTGGATGCGGGCGTTCGGCGAAGGGTTCATGTCCTACCGGCCCCCGGTGGATCTGAAGACCATCAACGACGAGGTGCGCGATGCCGAGGACACGCTGTTCCTCAACTTCATCACCCCGCACCAGAAATGGGGCATCCATTCCACCTATTCCGACAACCTGCTGATGCTGACGCTCAACCGCGGTGGCCCGGTGATCTGGATTTCCGAGAATGACGCCGCGAAGGCCGGGATCTCGGATAACGACTGGGTGGAGCTCTACAACGTCAACGGCGCGCTGACCGCGCGGGCGGTGGTGAGCCAGCGGATGAAGGACGGAACCACCTTCATGTACCATGCGCAGGAAAAGATCGTGAATACGCCCGGGTCGGAAAAGACCGGCCATCGGGGCGGCATCCACAACTCGGTCACCCGCGCGGTGGTCAAGCCCACACACATGATCGGCGGTTATGCCCAGCAGTCCTACGGGTTCAACTACTACGGCACCGTCGGCGCCAACCGGGACGAATACGTCATCGTCAGGAAAATGAAAAAGGTCGACTGGCTCGATCGTGAAGCATCTCCGAAGGAGGCAGCAGAATGAGAGTACGTGCGCAAATCGGCATGGTGCTGAACCTCGATAAATGCATCGGGTGCCACACCTGTTCCGTCACCTGCAAAAACGTCTGGACCAGCCGCGACGGTGTCGAATACGCGTGGTTCAACAATGTCGAAACCAAGCCCGGCACCGGCTATCCGACCGACTGGGAAAATCAGGACCGCTGGAATGGCGGTTGGGAACGGACGGCCTCGGGCAAGCTGCAGCCGAAACAGGGCGGCAAATGGCGGATTCTTGCGAACCTTTTTGCCAACCCGGACCTGCCGGAGATCGACGACTATTACGAACCGTTCGACTTCGACTATGACCACCTGAAATCGGCCCCGGAAATGGAAGCCTTTCCCACTGCCCGGCCGCGGTCGAAGATCACCGGCGAGCGGATGGAGAAAATCCACAAGGGCCCGAACTGGGAAGAAATCCTGGGCGGCGAGTTTGCCAAGCGCGGTGAGGATTACAACTTCGAAGGCGTGCAGAAACAGATTTACGGGGAATACGAGAACACCTTCATGATGTATCTCCCCCGGCTGTGCGAACACTGCCTGAACCCGGCCTGCGCTGCCTCTTGCCCGTCGGGCGCGATCTACAAGCGCGAAGAAGACGGCATCGTCCTGATCGATCAGGAGAAATGCCGCGGTTGGCGGATGTGCGTTTCGGGCTGTCCCTACAAGAAGGTCTATTACAACTGGTCCACCGGCAAATCCGAGAAATGCACGCTGTGCTATCCCCGGATCGAAAGCGGCAACCCGACAGTCTGTTCGGAAACCTGCGTGGGACGCATCCGCTACCTTGGCGTCATGCTCTACGATGCGGACAAGATCGAAACCGCCGCGAACACCCATTCCAAGACCGATCTGTATGACGCGCAGCTGGGCGTTTTTCTTGACCCCAACGACCCGGCGGTGATCGAGGCGGCCCATGCCGACGGCATCCCGCAGGACTGGATCAAGGCCGCACAGGAAAGCCCGATCTGGAAAATGGCAATGGAATGGAAGGTCGCCTTCCCGCTGCACCCGGAATACCGGACGCTGCCGATGGTGTGGTACATCCCGCCGCTGTCGCCGATCCAGAATGCAGCCGAAGCCGGTGCCATCGGCAAGGACGGGGCAATGCCGGATGTCCGCAACCTGCGGATCCCGTTGCGTTACCTGGCCAATATGCTGACTGCCGGCGACGAAGCCCCGGTGGCGGCGGCGCTGGAACGCATGCTGGCCATGCGCGCCTATATGCGCAGCAAGACCGTCGAGGGTGTCACCGACGAAGCCATCGCCGCGCGTGTCGGGCTGTCCGTCCGGGTGATCGAGGACATGTACAAGATCATGGCGCTGGCCGATTACGAAGACCGTTTCGTTATCCCGACGACGCACCGCGAACAGGTCGAGGAAGCTTATGACCTCCGCGGCGGCTGTGGCTTTACAGACGGCAATGGCTGCTCCACCGGCATCTCGAAGGGTTCGCTCTTTGGCGGTGCCAAGAAACCCCTGAAAATGCCAACGGAGGCGATGTGATGGACCGGACCCTGAAAGCGCTTTCGCTGATCCTGAGTTACCCGACCCGCGAGCTGCAGCATGCCATGCCCGAAATAGGTGCCGTTCTGGCCTCGGACACGCGATTGACAGCGGCAGCGCGTCGGGCGTTGCGCCCGCTTGTGGGGGAGGTAAGTGGGCGCGACATTTATGACCTCGAAGAGCAGTACGTTATGCTTTTCGACCGCTCGCGCACCCTGTCGCTGAACCTGTTCGAACATGTCCACGGTGGAAGCCGGGACCGGGGCGGTGCGATGGTGTCGCTGTTGGAAACATACCGCGACGGCGGCTTTGAACCGGTGACGTCCGAGCTGCCCGACCACCTGCCGGTGTTGCTGGAGTTTCTGGCCACCCGCCCCTTGGCCGAGACCCGGGAAACGCTGGCGGATGCGGCGCATATCTTCGAGGCGCTGAACACCCGGCTGACCCGGCGGGAAAGCCCCTATGCCGCGGTGTTCGCGGCGCTTCTGCAGCTCTCCGGCGCCGTGGCTGACCAAGCGGTGGTGGCCGAGCTGCTGAAGGAACCCGAAACCGATCCGAACGATCTGGAGGCGCTCGACGAGGTCTGGGAAGAAAGCGAAGTCCGCTTCGGCCCCGACCCAAATGCCGGTTGCCCGCAGGTGCGCGACATGCTGGCGCGCATGGACGGACCCGCGCGGCCCGCCCCCGGCGTCGCAGCGGAATGATGGAGGCTCAGATGCACAACTTTCTCTTCGGAATTTTTCCCTACATCGCCCTTGGCGTCGGGATCATGGGCACCATTGCCCGATATGAACGCGACCCGTTCACCTGGAAGGCGTCGTCGTCGCAATTGCTGCGACGCAAGCAGCTGGTGATCGGATCGGTGTTGTTCCATGTCGGCGTGCTGGTGATCTTTCTCGGTCACCTAGTCGGCCTGCTGACGCCGATCTGGGTGTTCGACGCCATCGGCACCAGCCACGGCGCGAAACAGCTTCTGGCCGTGGTCGCCGGCGGGATCGCAGGTGTGATGGCACTGGTGGGCGGCGGCATGCTGGCGCATCGCCGGTGGACCGACCCGCGGATCGCGCAGACCTCCAGCTTTGCCGACAACGCCATCCTGGCGATGCTGCTGGGTCAGCTGGTGCTGGGGATCTGCACGGTCTTTGTCTCGCTGGGACATCTCGACGGGCACGAGATGGTCAAGTTTATGTCATGGGCACAGGGAATCTTTGTCTTTGACGGGGCGGCGGCCAGCTACATCACCGGCGTGGCGCTGGTGTTCAAGCTGCACCTGATACTGGGCCTGCTGATCATCATGGTCTTCCCGTTCACCCGGCTGGTCCACATCATATCCGGGATTGCGGCTCCGTTCCGTTACCTGTTGACGCGGCCCGGCTATCAGATCGTACGGTCGCGCCGCAGCGAACCGCTGTCACGGCGCTGAGGAGAACACCATGAACGCGCCCCTCTTTCCCGATCTGGTGATCAACGGCGAAACCATTCCGCACAAGGTGGTCGCCGCCGAGGCCCAGCATCACGCGGGCCCGGCGGGCAAGCCCGGCATCGCCTGGCGCAAGGCGGCCAACGCGATCGCCATCCGCACCCTGCTGTTGCAGGAGGCGGGCCGCCGCGGGCTGCGGGCCGAACCGGTCAAACTGGGCAAGGGGCGCATCGAAACCGAGGAGGAGGCCCTGATCCGGGGCCTTCTCGACACTGCCATTGAGGTCGAACCCCCGGCCGAGGCCGACATCCGCGCCGAGTGGGAACGTGACCCGGACCGCTTCCGCGCCCCGCCCCTGTGGGAGGTTTCGCACATCCTGTACGCCTGCGATCCGCGCGATGCGGAGGCAACCGCCGCGGCCCACGCCCGGGCCGCGGAAATCACCGCACAGGCCAATGCCAACCCCGCCCGGTTTGCGCAGCTGGCCACCGATCACAGCGATTGCGGCTCTGCCCGTGCGGGCGGATTTCTGGGACAGCTTGGGCCGGGTGACACCGTTCCGGAGTTTGAAACGGCGCTGCATGGTCTTGCCGGGGGTGACGTTACCAGCGACCCGGTGCTGACCCGCCATGGCTGGCACGTGATCCGGATGGATGCGGTCGCCGAAGGCGCGGTCCTGCCCTATGAAAGCGTCAGGGCAAAGGTATCCGCCGCGCTGGAAAAAGCCGCGTGGGCCTCGGCCGCGCGCGCCTACGTCGACCGGCTGATTGCAGCCGCGGAGGTCACCGGCGCGGATCTTCGCCCCGTGGGTGCCGGCACGCCTCCGAAGGATGCCGCCGAATGACCGTTTTGCAGCGGATACCCGCGCTGGAATGCGGCTGCGACGCCCGATCTGACCTTATCAGCATCGACGAGGCCCTGCGCCGGATTTCCGATCGCACAGCGGCCGTGAACGGCACAGAACCGGTGGTGCTGGCACAGGCGCAGGGCCGTGTGCTCGCCGAACCGGTTGCCGCACGCAGTATGGCGCCGCCTTTCGACGACGCGGCCATGGACGGATACGCGGTCGATACCTCCGCGCTGCGCGGCGATGGCCCATGGCTGTTGACCGTGACAGACCGGGTTCCCGCCGGAACGGCAGCCGCCGCAGCGGTCACAACCGGCACCGCCACGCGCATTTTCACCGGCGCCCCTCTGCCGGCAGGCGCAGATGCGGTTGTCATGCAGGAAGCGGTTCACCGGACCGGGGACCGGATCCGCCTGACGCACCGTCCCTGCCCCGGGCTCAATATCCGCCGCGCCGGCGAAGACATGGCGGCCGGTGCGACCGTAGTGGCGCCCGGCGCCGTTCTGGGCCCGGCCGAAATCGCCGCCTGCGCCGCGGCCGGTGCCGGTTCCATCCGGGCGCACCGCCGGGTGCGGGCCGGGGTTCTGATCACCGGCAGCGAAGTGCGCGGCGCAGGCGACACCCTGAACGACGCGCATATCTGGGACATCAACACGCCCATGCTCGCGGCCGCGCTCACCCGTCCCGGTGTCGGGATCGAGGTCACGGAACGGGGCGATGACACAAGGGCCGGCCTGCGGTCGCAACTGCGCCAGATCTCTGCACGGGTCGATCTGCTGGTGACAACCGGAGGTGTTTCTGTGGGCGAGGAAGACCATGTGAAGGCCGCATTCGAAGATCTCGGCGGGGTCATCGATTTCAGCGGTGTCGCGGTCAAACCGGGCAAGCCGGTGTCCTTCGGCCGACTGGGCGACACCCGCTGGATCGGCCTGCCCGGCAATCCGCTGGCAGCCTTCGTGACCTGGCAGCTCTTCGGTGCGGCCCTGTTGCGGTGCCTGGCCGGGGCGCACCCGTCCGCCCCCGTGCAACGCCACGTGGTCACTTGCCGGGACATCCGTCGCAATCCGGGCCGGTGCGAACTGCGCCCGGCAACCTGCACCGGCCATGACCCACAAGGCCGTGAGATTGCCGATTTCGCTGATGCCGTCCATTCTGGGCGCGTTGCCGCCTTGCCCGCCGCCGACGGTCTGATAGTTGTTCCAGCGGAGATAGCGGAACTGTCGGCAGGATCGCTGCTGGCATTTCGCCCGTTTGACAGAGACTAGGGAGAAAGCCCCATGCAGATCGTCTATACAATCGCTCCCGGACGCGGCGACACGGACCTGTTGCTGCATGGCATTGCCCAAACCCTTGCCGAACAGGCATACCGGCTGGCCGGTACCGTGCAGATAAACTCCGATCAGGAATGCGAGGGCCCATGCGACATGGACGTCCGTGTTCTGCCCGACGGACCGGTGATCCGCATCTCGCAGGATCTCGGCCGCGAAGCGCGCGGTTGCCGGCTCGACCCCGAGGCGCTGGAAAGCGCGGTGGCGCTGGTCGAGGCGCGGCTGAAGGACGGCGCCGACTGCCTGATCATCAACAAGTTCGGCAAGCACGAGGCCGACGGGCGCGGTTTCCGCAATGCAATCGGCGAGGCGCTGGCGCGGGATATCCCGGTTCTGGTCGGGCTGAATACGATGAACCTGCCGGCCTTCGATACCTTCACCGCGGGACCCGCCCGGGCCCTGCCGCCGGATCACGCCGCCATCATGGGCTGGCTGAAAACCGCGCTGGACGACACACGCATGGCGGGCTGACAGCCGCCGATCCCGACCGAACCCCGAATTCCCTACCGCTGTAACCGGCAAACCTGCCCCGTCGGCGGGACCTCTATGAATCCATATATGTAAGCCGCAAATCCACCGGTGTTACCTGTACCTGTCGGGAGCGGTTTGCCGAGCGGGCAAACCAGACTACTATAGGTTGTCCCGGAAGGATGTTTATATGTGTTCGTTTACCGAGTTTGTCTTCCCTCAGCGCGGATCCGCGCCCGGCGTTCAGAAATCCAGAACCTCCCGAACTGCCGCCCTCGCCCTGCGTGTATCGGTATCGATGGCCGCGCTGTGCGTCGCCAATGCGGCGCTGGCAGATTGCGACGCGGTGGTGTCCGGCGGATCGGTCAGCTGCACCATCACAGATGCCGACGGGCTGAGCTCGGTCCATGTCTCGGCCAAGGGGGACGGAGCGACCTCAGCGCAATCCACCTATTCCATCAGCAATCAGGCCGCCCTGATCCCCAACGAGTTATGCCCAAAAGTTGGTGACGGCGTGATCAGGCGGCGTTTTGACGTTGCCTGATCCCGTCCTTGAAGGCAATCCCCTGGATCACTTCGGGCAGACGGTTTGGCCCTGAGATCTTCCTCCACTTCTTCTTGGCCGACATCATCAACCTGAAGACCATGGCGAGGGCGGTCTTGCGGTTCAGGCATCCTTTGGTTTTGCGCGTTCGGTTGCGGACCGTGGCAAAGACGCTTTCGATCGGGTTCGTGGTCCGGATGTGTTTCCAGTGTTCGGCCGGGAAGTCATAGAAGGTCAGCAACACGTCGCGGTCCTTGACCAGCCTGGCCACGGCCCGCTCGTATTTCAGGCCGTAGGTTTCCATGAAGAGATCGAAGGCCGCATTGGCTTCCTTCTTCGTCTCGGCCATCCAAATATCCTGCAGATCGGCCTTGGCTTTTTCCCGCAGCGACTTGGGCATCGCGCCCGTTACATTGGCCGTCTTGTGGACCCAGCACCGCTGCTCACGGGTGGTCGGATAGACATCCCGCAGCGCCGTCCAGAACCCAAGCGCGCCATCACCGACAGCAAGCTCGGGCGGCACCGTCAGGCCGCGTTTCCTCAGACCGCGTAACAGGTCCCGCCAGCTGTCCGCGTTCTCCCGGAATCCGTCCATGATGCTCAAAACGTCCTTTTCTCCGTACTCGTCAGCGCCGATAATCACCAACATACATTGACGATCCCCGTCCAAACGGGGCGTGAAGCAGACCCCGTCCGCCCAGATGTAGACATAGCGCTTGCCCGACAGGTCACGCTTGCGCCAGGCTTCATACTCGTCCCACCAGGTCGCCTTCAGTCGCGTGATCGTGGAGGCTGACAGCCCCTCTGCATCCGGCCCCAAAAGGGCGGCCAGCGCCTCGCTGAAGTCCCCCGTTGAAATGCCCTTCAGGTAAAGCCAGGGCAGCAGCTCCTCGACGGACTTCGCTTTGCGTAGATACGGCGGCACCAAGGATGAACGGAACCTGATCTTGCTGCCATCGATGTTCGCACCCCGGTCGCGGACCCGGGGCACCTGAACGGGCACCGTGCCGATCCCGGTCATCACCTCGCGCTCCGGCAGGACCCCGTGGCGCACCAGACGCTGGCGACCTTCCTTGTCCAGAAGCTGCGCGTGAACCGCCATGAAACCGGCAACCTCAGCCTGCACAGCCGTTCGCAACAGCTCGCGTGCCCCGAACTGAATGACCTCAGTCAGCGGATCAGGTGAAAATTCCGATGATAGCTCGAATGGAACACCGGTAGATTTCGACATGTGGCATATCCCTTTCTCTTGAGAATTGACGGCGCTTCAGCACCGCCTTGATATGCCGCCCCTCAGGGGCCATCACCAACTTTCAACCATATCTCTCCCCAACAGCGATATTGCGTACGGCAATTACGGCATTTTGCTGGATGTCTTTGGCGACAGCGGCAGCGGCAGCAGCCCCGAAGGCATCGATGGCGGGATCCTGACCGTTGACAATCAGGGCACGATATCGATGACCGGGACCGCGGCGCAGGATGTCGACGCCAACGAGGTCGCCGGGATCCGCGCCAAAGCCAATGGCGGCAACGGCGTGGAACCCGACAACAACGGGACGGATGGCGGCCGCGGCGGGGATGGCGGCACGGTAACGCTGACCAACAGCGGCGCGATCACGCTGCACAGCAGTGCCACGGCCGACCTGCAGGCCAGCGTGCAGGGGCTGTTGGTGGAAAGCCAGGCCGGATCCGGCGGGGAACAAAACAACGGCGCCGGGGATCAGAACGGCGGTAATTCGGGCGACGCCAAGTCGGTGTCCGTCACCAACTCGGCCACGATTTCACTGGGTGCTGAAGGCGATTCTATCGGCGGTAACAGCGTCGGCCGCGCCATCAGCGTGCTGACCAACGGTGAAACCGGCGGCTCGCCCGCGGGCAATGGCGGCGCCGGCGGTGTCATCAACGTGGACAACTCAGGCGATCTGAATGTCTTTTACGAGGAGATCGGCAGCGGCCTTTATGGCGTACACGGCATATTTGCCAAAAGCATCGGCGGTTCCGGCGCCGCGTCCGACGATAATGACGATCCGGGCGGCCGGGGCGAAGAAGGCCGGATCATCACCATCACGAATACCGGCGACATCACCGTCGAACTGACCGGCAACATGGTCACGGGCGAATCCGCCGGCATAATGGCCGTATCCGTCGGCGGGAATGGCGGAACCTCTTCGAACAAGAATGTCGGCGGCAGCGGCGGCGGGGCCAGCGTCGACACCGATGGCGCGCCCGGCGGGATGACCGTGAACATGAACGGCGGCACGATCAGCACCGAAGGCGAAGCGGTGCGCGGGATTGTGACGCGCAGCGCCGGTGGCCAGGGCGGCGACGGCAATGGCGACAGCAGGTCCACCGGCGGCGACGGCGGGTTTGGTGGCCAGATACAGGTGAATTTCACCAATGACTCCGGCATCGAAACCGTGGGCGATTACAGTTACGGCATCCTCGGGCAATCCGTCGGCGGGCTGGGCGGCAACAATGCCGGAACAGCCGGCAGCGGCGGCGATGCCGGGTCGGTCGGAGTTTACGCCACCAGCGGTACGCACATCACCACCCAGGGCGATTTCGCGGCGGGCATCACCCTGCATTCCATCGGCGGCGGCGGTGGCACGGGCGAGGATTTCACCGGTGTGCTGTCGGGATCGGGCGGCAATGGCGGCAACGGCGGTGACGGCAGCAAGGTGTCCCTGACCACGGCCAGCACCATCACCACCAGCGGCGATCACGCCTATGGTCTTCTGGGCCAGTCGATTGGCGGGTCGGGCGGCACCGGCGGCATCAGCGACGGGCTGGAGCTGGAATTGGGCGGCGATGGCGGCGGCGGCGGGGCCGGCGGCGACATCGACATCAACAACACCGGCATGATCCGGACCTCGGGCAACTATGCCATCGGCATCCTGTCGCAATCCATTTCCGGTGGCGGCGGCGCGGCCGGAACGGCCGACGGCTTGCTGGCCGTCGGCGGCACCGCGGGCAGCGGCAGCAGCAATTCGGCGACCGCCTATGTCACCAATTCCGGTGACGTCACCACCACCGGCAACGCGGCCTATGGCATCGCGGTTCAGTCGGTCGGCGGCGGCGGCGGGGCCGGCGGCGGCACGGACGGGATGCTCACCATCGGCGGGTCCGGCGATGCCGGCGGCCATGGCGGCACCGCGCAGATCTTTGCGGTCGGTGGAGACGTGCAGACCTCGGGCGATCATGCCTACGGGCTTGCCGCACAATCTGTTGGCGGTGGCGGCGGCAGCGGCGGCGACGTGACCGACGTGTCGGTCGGGGCCGGCATCGGCGTCGGCGGCAGCGGTTCGGGCGGCGGCAATGGCGGCGCGGTCTGCGTGACCGACAAGTACGCCGGCTGCGATGGTCCGTCGGATACCGGCTCGGCCGCGCCCGAGGCTGATTTCGCGACACTGGCAACCGCGGGTGATTTCGCCCATGGCATCGTCACCCAGTCGGTCGGCGGCGGCGGCGGCAACGGCGGCGATTTCGTAGGCGGCTCGGTGGCCTCGGTGGTTTCGGTTCAGATCGGCGGCGCCAGCGCAAATGGCGGCGCCGGTGGCGCGGTCGAAGTCAATCTGAGCGCGCATCTGGTGCGAACCTCGGGCAACAGCGCCAAGGGCATCATCGCCCAGTCCATCGGCGGCGGCGGCGGTAATGGCGGCAATTCCACGGCCCTGAACGGTGTGACCCCGCTGTCGCTGCAGATCGGCGGGTCGGCCGGCGGCGGCGGCGCCGGGGGATCGACCACGGTCTCGCTGAGCGGCAGCGCCATCGTCACCGGCGGCACCAATGCCGGCGCAGTGCTGGTGCAATCGGTGGGCGGCGGCGGCGGCACCGGCGGGTCGGCCTCCGGCTACAGCGCCTCGGTCGGGTTCACCATCGACGGGGCGCTCGGCGGCAATGGCGGGGCCGGCGGCAATGGCGGCACCGTTGCAGCAGCCCTCGACGCCGCCTGTTTGGCCACCGGGTTCGACAGCACAACCTGCGCGGCCGACAGCAGCCTTGCCAAGGGCGAAGACGCGGCATCATCTCACGCGCTGGTCCTGCAATCGGTGGGTGGCGGCGGCGGCACCGGCGGATCCTCGACCGCGGACGCGCTGACAGTGGCCGCACCGACCGGCGAAGGCGAAAGCTTTGCGGTGACCGGAACGGTCGCTGTCGGCGGCACCGGCGGCAGCGGCGGCAGTGGCGGCACGATTTCTTCGGGGCTGACGAATGAAACGCTGATCTATACCGGCGGCGACGGGTCGCACGGTGTTCTGGCACAATCCGTCGGCGGCGGCGGTGGCGATGGCGGTGCGGCATCCTCGCTGTCGGCCAGCCTCAGCGTGCCCAATACCACCTCGGTCGACATGGCGGTCAGCCTCGGGGGGTCCGGCGGCAGTGGTGGTCACGGCGGGTCCGTGGGCCTGAGCGTGGACGGCAGTTCGGTGATTGCCACGTTCGGCGCCAATTCCAATGGGATTGTCGCGCAATCCGTCGGCGGCGGCGGCGGCGACGGTGGCATCGGCAACGCCACCAATGACAAGATCGGCCGCGGCCTGAACGTCAGCGTCGATGCAGCACTGGGCGGCAGCGGAGGATCGGGCGGAACCGGCGGCACCGTCGACCTGCAGCTTGACGCCGGCAGCCAGATCGCCACGTTCGGTTCGGGCGCGCGCGGGGTTGTCGCGCAATCGGTGGGCGGCGGCGGCGGCACCGGTCAGGGTGGGTCCATCGGGCTCAAGGCATCCGGCTTTACCGCGGCGGAGGCCGGCGAAATCCGTGACGCGGCCGGCACCAAGGTGGGCGAGGTGCTGAAGCTCAACGCCGGCGGCAGCATCACGCTGAATATCGGGGCCCAGACCGGGTCCGGCGACACCGGCGGCGCGATCACCGCCACCACCGGCGGGGCGATAGCCACCAGCGGCAATGATGCTGACGGCGTGGTGGTTCAGTCCATCGGCGGCGGCGGGGGTCTGGGCGGCACTGCCGGAACGGACGCGGAAAACAACTCCGAAAGCCTGCCCCGGACCGAGATCGAAGTCACCTCAACCCTGAACGTCACGATGTCCGTGGGCGGGTCCGGCGGCACCGGAGGACATGGCGGCGACGTCGATTACACCCATTCCGGCCAGATCGGAACGCAGGGCGACTTTTCCGACGGCATCGTGGTTCAGTCGGTCGGCGGCGGCGGCGGCATCGGCGGTGCAGCCACCAACAGCGACGGGTCCTCGACGGTCGAGGTTGACATGGCGCTGGGCGGTAAAGGCGGCGCCGGAGGCGATGGCGGCGATCTGACGGTCGCCTTCGATCTTTCATCAGACGGAAATGCGCCTTCTGTCAGCACCTTGGGCGACAATGCGCATGCAGTGCTTTTACAGTCTATCGGCGGCGGCGGCGGTCAGGGTGGCGTCGGCACGGCCGCGGGCACCGAAGGCGTCGAGATCGAACAGGGCCTGCTGGTCAATCTGGATCTGGAGGTCGGCCTGTCGCTGGGCGCCGGGTATGGCGGCAATGGCGGCGCCTCCGGGGACGGTGGCGATATCAGCGTGACGGCGGAAGACTTCGATATCCTGACAGCCGGCGACGACGCCTATGGGCTGATGGCGCAATCCATCGGGGCCGGCGGCGGCACCGGTGGTGTCGGCTCGGTGCTGGCCGGGGACGGCGAACTGACCATCGACCTGGAGCTTGCGGTTGGCGGATCGGGCGGTTCGGCCGGCGAAGGCGGCAATGTCTCGATCACCGGCACGGGCACGATCCAGACGGCTGGCGACCGGTCCTTCGGTCTGGTTGCCCAATCCATCGGCGGCGGCGGCGGCACCGCAGGTGCATCGGCCACCGAAAGCACTCTCAGCTTTGCCTTTGCCGCTGACGGCGGCAGCCTCGGGGTCGGCGGACCGGTCGATCTGGATCTGGACGGCATCGTCATTTCAACCAGCGGCGCGGGCAGTCACGGGATCATCGCGCAATCCATCGGCGGCGGCGGCGGAATTGCCGGCGACCTCTCTATCCTGACGCTGGATACGTCTGCCCCGCCCGTGTACTCGACCCCGTCGGAGGGTTCGGCCGAAGACACGGATGTCAACGTGAATGGTACCATCCAGACCACGGGCGACGGTGCATACGGGATCATCGCACAGGCGATTGGCGGCGGCGGCGGGTTGCTGGGACAGGACGGCACCCTGTTTGCCGGAACCTTTGGCGGCTCCGAAGGCAATGGCGGGCGTGTCAATGTCGATCAGAGCGGAACCGTTTCCGCCAGCGGCGTGAATTCCATCGGCATTTTCGCCCAGTCGGCAGGCATCGAAGACGCGCTCACCGTCACGGTCGATGTACATGGCAACGTCAGCGGCGGCTCCGAAGACGGGGCGGCGGTCTATGTGGCCGACGGCAATGACAATGTGCTCAACATCGACGCCGGCGCGTCGGTCACTGCCGGCGGTTCGGTCGAAGACGGCACAGATGGCTATGCCGTCCGCTATCAGGGCAATTACGACGTTGAATATGGCTTCACCCTGACCGTCAACAACGCGGGAACCCTGACCGGAGACGTGCTGCTGGTATCCGCGGACAGTTCAACGACAACCGCGCTGACCACGGGACAGTCCGCGAACACCCAGAAAGCCGCCATTGCCGGCACCGTGAACAACGTTCAGGGGGCAACATGGACCCTGAACCAGACCGCCGGGGCGCATGTCGTGAACGCCGGCACCGTCGTCACCGCCGGCAAGATCGCCGGTCAGCGGTACCGGTTCCTTGGCGATTTTGAGCAGACCACGACAGGCACGCTGCGGGTGTCCAGCAACTTCCAGACCGGCCAGACCGACGTGGTGGAATTTGCCGGCGACGCGAAGCTGGGCGGTACGCTCGAGATTGACAGCTCGGTGCTTGCCCCCGGATCGCAGTTGTCGGTGCTGAGCTTCGGAGGCGCTGTCAGCGGCGCGATGGACGTTGCCGACACCGCGGCGGTGGACTACCGGCTGACCTTCAGCGGAAATCAGGCGTTCGTCTCGATCAACAGCACGAATTTCGCCGGGGCCTTTTCCTCGCTGGACCGCAATCAGACCGAAATCGGCGCGTTGCTGGACCGGCTCTATCTGACCGACAGCGCGGTGTACGGCGCGCTGCTGGCGGATTTCAGCGCGCTGTCCGGCGGCAGCGGGGGCGCGGCGGCCTATGCTTCCGCGCTTGATTCTCTCGGCCCCGGCAGCGCATTGGCGGCAGCGGCGGCGCAGTCGATCCTGTCGCAGGCCCGGATGGACGGCGCCATGACCTGTGGCGGGCGGCCGCTCGGCGATCTGGACAGAATGGGCAATTGTTCGTGGCTCGACATCGGCGGTTTCAGCTTCGACCAAAGCGGACCGGGCGCGTATTCCGGGTCCCAGTGGGCCATCGGAGGCGGCGCGCAATTCTATTCGGACAACATGTGGAAGCTGGGCATTTCGGTCGGCTACGAAGCCGCGTCCTTCACCGCAAACGGAGGCCAGTCCTCGGCGGACGGCGATGCCGGCTACCTCGCCCTTGCTGCCGGTCGGGCGCTGGGCGATATCGATGTGATGGCCGCGCTGACGGCCAGCTACGGTACTTACGATCTGGAACGCCGCGTGAGCCTGCCCAGCGTGTCGGCCACCGCCTTTGGCAAAACCAACATCACCTCTTATGCTGCCCGGTTGCAGGGCGCGCAGACCTTCGGGACCTCCGCGGGCTATATCCGGCCGGCGCTGAACCTCGATCTGGTGCATACAAGGGCCTCGGGCTACAGCGAAACCGGTGCGGGGTCGCTGAACCTGCAGGTCCAGGACCAATCCCAGACCGTATTCATCGCCACGCCGTCGGTCGAGTTTGGCCGCACGATGGCGCTGACCAACGGTATGACGCTGGCCATGTTCGCGAATGCCAGCTTCAGCCTTGCCAATTCCGACGCCTGGACCTCGGTGGCCAGTCTGACATCGGCAAGCACCGGGTCGGGTCAGTTCACCTCGACCGTTCCGATCGCAGACCGACTGGGCCGGGTCGGGCTGGGCGTGTCGCTGATCCGGTCTGACCTGTTCGAAGCGCGGCTGGAATACGAAGGTGCGGTTGGCCAGGATTTCAATGGGCACAGTGTCGCCGTCGGCGTAAAGATGCGGTTCTGACCGGCAACGGGGCTCTGAACGGGAACATGCAATGTCCGAGCAAACAGATCCGGCGCAACGCCACTCCGTCCTGATCGTCGAGGACCGTTTGCACACGGCCCATCGCCTGCGCGCCGCCATCGAAGCCCGCCCGGAACTGTATGTCTGCGGCGTTGCACATGATCTGGCCACGGCCTGGACCATGTTCGAGCGGCAAAAGCCCCGGCTGGTGCTGACCGATCTGGGCCTGCCCGACGGTTCCGGGGTCGAGATCATCGCCGCCGCGGCCGCGGCGGAATGGGACTGTGACAGCCTCGTGGTCAGCGTCTTCGGCGACCGGCGCCGGGCGATGGAGGCGATCCGGTCCGGCGCCAAGGGCTACCTGCTGAAGGGGGAAACGATCGAGGATATGGGTCAGCAGATCCTGGAGGTCATTCAGGGGGGCAGCCCGATGAACCCGAAAATCGCGCGCTACCTGCTCAACGTTCTGGGTCCGGCCGGTGAAACCGGCGAGGTGCCCGAGGACCAGCGCCTGACCCAGCGCGAACTGGAGGTTCTGAGCCTTGTGGCCCGCGGATACAAGCGCCGGGAAATCTCGGAGTTTCTGGACATATCCGTCGGCACCGTGGGCATACACATCAACAACACCTACAAGAAACTGGATGTCGGCTCCAACATCGAAGCCGTCGCCCGGGCTTCGAAAATCGGGCTGCTGTGATGCTGAGCATGAGGGCGGCGCTGGCACTCGGCACGTTTGCGGTGCTGTGCATTGCCGCCTTGGTGATGCTGATCCCGGTCGATCCCTATGACGGCATCACGGGCAGCACCCGGCTGACGCAGGCCCGGCTCTGCCCCGTCGCTACGGCTGCGGACTGCACGGGCCGCATCGTATCGCTGCCGCACACGGTTTTGCCCGGCAAGGCTACGGGCGTTTCCCATGTCCGGTTTGGCCTGACCTTTGACGGGCCTGATACACAAGACGATGTCACCGGCATCTATCTGCCCAAGTTCTCGGACGCGATGGCGATGCAGGTGAATGGCGTGCCCCTGACGTCACGCCAGCAGGGGGCGAGCGACACCGACATGTTCCATCACTGGCATCGCCCGTTTCTGGTGAAGGTGCCCAACGCGCTGCTGCTGCCGGAAGGCAACCGGATCGACATCACGCTCAGCGGGTTCGGGTATCAGAACATCTCGCTCTATCCGGTCTATGTGGGGCCGGTGCTGGATCTGGATTTCTCCTATCAAATCAGAACGATCATCCGCGTCGGCATGGCGCGGGTGAACTTCGCGCTGGGGGTTCTGGCCGGGGTGGCGCTGTTGTTGTTCTGGCTGATGCACTGGCGGGACGTGACCTATCTCTACCTTGCCGGGGCCAGCCTGACGGGAGCCGCGGTGTGTTACTACTGGGTCTATCCCAACTTTGCCGTAGACTACCGCGTCTGGATCGTCTGGTGGAACGCGGCGGCGATGCTGCAGCTCTGGTTCACGCTCAACTTCGTGGCCGCCTACCTGCACGCCCGGCTCTATGGCTCACGCGTGGCGTCATTCGCGGCGCTGGTTGTTCTGGCCTGTGGGCTGCTTTTGGCCTCCGACCCATCCGTGCGCCTCTGGCTGAGCCTGTTTCAGCTCAGCGCGCTGTTGCTCGGGCTGTTCATCCTCGCCGTCCTGCTGGCCCATCGTGACCGGACGACGCGGCTGAATTTCTGCGTGCTGTTCACGCTTTATGCCGCGGCGCTGGCGCTGGCCGTGGTGGAGTGGCTGACCCAATACGTAACCCCCGACCGCACAACGATGGAAATCGCGCCGTTGATCCCGGTTCTCTTCGTGCTCAGCCTGTTATGGGTGATCTTCTATCAGCTGTCGGTGTCGCTGTCGCAATACGAAGGCCTGACCCGGTCGCTGCAGACAACAGTCGAGGAACGCACGGCGGAACTGCAGGCGTCTTATGCAAAGCTGGCCGCGCAGGCCAAGCATCAGGCGATCGACGAGGAACGGCAGCGGATCCTGCTGGACCTGCATGACGGCGTCGGCGGACAACTGGTGAATACGCTGGCCTATATGGCAACCCGACCCGAACAGGACCCGGTGCTGCAGACCGCGCTGGAAGATGCACTGCGCGATATGGGCCTGATCATCGACAGCCTCGAGGCCGGCGACAGCATTGCCACCCAGCTGGGGCTGCTGCGCGGGCGGCTGGAACCGCTGATGCGACGCCATCACACCAGCCTGATCTGGCAGATCCTCGAAGAACCGGTGCTGCCCGGCGCGAGGCCATCGCAAAACCTGTCGCTCCTGCGGATCGTGCACGAGGCGATCACCAATGCACTGAAACACGCCCGGCCCGGTTCGATCACCGTGTCGACCACGGCCAGCTCCATCACTGTGGCCGATGACGGCTGCGGTTTCGACCCGGCGGACCTGCCGCAGCGCTCGGGCTCCGGCAGCGGTATCGGGCTGACCGGCATGCAGCGACGCGCACAGTCCATCGGCGTCGATCTGCAGATCGACAGCGCAGGCGCAGGCACCCGATTACCCTGTCCTGGCCGGTGGTGGCGGGTTAAAGCGTCCGGCTCAAAACCTGAATCGCAAGGGATTCCCTTGAGTGCCGATCTGTGATTCATCCTGTTTGGGAGGATGGATCATGTCAGCACCTTTGCCGAACGCGTTGCGGATGCGGTTTCAGAAGTTGGTTGAAGAAGGATTGAGCGGACGCGCGGCGGCGTTGCGCCTGAAGCTTTCGCCCGCGACCGGGGCGCGTTGGGGGCTTGCGATCCGGCGAACCGGACAAGCAAGGGCCGCGCCTCAGGGCCGTCCTCGCGGCAAGGGCAAGCTTGATCCGCATCGGTCGCTTCTGATCGAACTGATTGAACAGGACGGCGACATGACCATGCCTGAACTTGCCGGCGCTCTTGCGGATGCGACCGGTGTTCAGGCGCACCCTGATGCGATTGGCCGGTTCCTGCGCAAGCTGGGCTTCACGTACAAAAAAAGACGTTGGTCGCGACTGAACGACACCGCGCGAGGGTAAGGAAACAACGCGACCATTGGGTCAAACACCGCTTGCCTGCCGTCTCGGCTCAGCCAGATCGTGCTGTATTCATTGATGAAACCTCTGTCAAAACCAACCTGACCCGCCAGCGTGGATGGTCACAACGGGGCGCGCGGCTGGTGATGGATGCGCCCTTTGGATCATGGGGCACGCAGACCTTCATCGCGGGCCTCAGCGCCGACGCATTGATCGCACCCTGGGTCATCAAGGGCGCGATGGATGGCGAAGCCTTTGCGGCTTATGTCGAGCAGGTGCTGGTGCCGGAACTGGAGCCAGGTACCGTCGTGATCCTAGACAACCTCGCGACGCACAAGAATGCCGCTGCGGCCAAAGCCATGCGCAAAGCCGGATGCTGGTTCCTGTTTCTGCCGCCCTATAGCCCCGATCTCAACCCGATCGAGATGGCCTTCTCGAAACTCAAAGCACACCTGCGCAGGATCGGCGCTCGAACCTTCACCGACATGTTCAAAGCCCTCACTGAAATCTGCGAACTCTTCTCACCGGAAGAGTGCTGGAACTACTTCAAGGCTGCCGGATATGTCTCAGGTTAAAGGTCGGATTCTTTAGGCGAATTGTCAACAATTCGCATGCAAGTCATCAATGACTTGCTCCAAAACCCGTTCACGGGTTTTGCCGTTCGGACCTCACCGCGGCAGTGCCTCAGCTGATATCGGGCACGAAGGTCTGATCTGTCAGGGGCGGACGCACGTATCCGCCGGCATCCTGCCGGGCCGGCAGGGAAATCGGGCCCGGCGACAGGTCTTCGTATGGCAACAGCGACAGCAGGTGGCTGATGCAGTTCAGCCGCGCACGCATCTTGTTGTCGGCGTCTACAACGTACCACGGCGCCTGCTTGATGTCGGTATGCGCGAACATTTCGTCCTTGGCCTTGGAGTACTCGACCCAGCGCTGGCGCGATTCAATGTCCATCGGCGACAGTTTCCAGCGCTTAGTGGGGTTTTCGATCCGGGCCTGGAACCGGCGTTCCTGTTCCTCGTCGCTGACGGAAAACCAGTATTTCACCAAAACGATACCCGCCCGCACCAGCATGCGCTCGAACTCGGGGCAGGAGCGCAGGAATTCCTGATGTTCTTCATCGGTGCAGAACCCCATGACCCGTTCGACACCGGCGCGATTGTACCACGACCGGTCAAACAGCACGATTTCGCCACCGGTCGGCAGTTTTTCGACATAGCGCTGGAAATACCACTGCTTGGCTTCCCGTTCGGTCGGGGTGCCCAGCGCGACGATCCGGCAGATGCGCGGGTTCAGGCTTTGCACGATCCGCTTGATCACCCCGCCTTTGCCGGCCGCATCCCGCCCTTCGAACACGACGACGACCTTGAGCTCCCTGCGCCTGACCCATTCCTGCAGCTTGACCAGTTCGACCTGCAGGTCGGCCAGCTTCTTTTTGTAGGCTTTGCGGGGCAAGGGCGCAGGCGGATCCCCGGCCGCCACAGGATCGGCCCCGTTCAGGGACGCATGGTCCGGGGGAGCTGAACGGGTCTGCTTGTCCTTGTCCTTCATCAGGCTTTTTCTGTCCGTCGGCCAGTCAGGAGATCATATTGCAGGGCGTATTGTAGTATACCCTGAAAACCCGACAAGTGATAGCATCACCGCATCTTCTCTGTGACGAGGTACGACATGGCGATCGAAGGCATCTGGACAGGCGAGGTCTATGGGGCGTTCGGCTGGGAGAACCGCGGCGTATTTATCTTCCAGAATGACCGCGTCATGGGCGGCGACAACCGGCAATACACCACCGGCCGGTACGAACTGACCGGCACCCGGTTCAAGGCATGGCTCAACGTGCATTATTACGGACCGCCGCGGACCGTCTATGGCACGGCAAGCGAGCAATTCGAAACGGTGGTGCGGGGCGAGCTTCTGGACGGCACGATTGATGGCACCATCGGGCGGCCGGACCGGCCTCAGTTCGACCTGCAATTCCGGCTGACGCGCAGGATGGGCTTCCCGGACTGACCACGGGTCGCACAGCCTGACCGACTGCCACCGCAGACCGGGGCGGTCGGCCCAAAGAGACTGACACCCGCGGAATTCTCAGCAGGCGCCGCCGCCCTCGGTCGTCATTCGATCCCGATGCCCAGATCGAAAGTGACCGGCTGCGCTCCGGCATTCAAAATCTCGATCACGTGATCGCCCGACTGCCACAGCTGCCCCCGGTAGGGCGTGTCCGACGCGATCAGATCCAGCAGTGCAGATCCGTCCGGGTTCTCGATCCGGTAATCCAGCGCGCCGCCATGCGACCCGATATCCACATTCAGGAACTGCCCGTCACTGGCGCCCAGCACGAAGCGCACCGAGCTGTCGGGGTTCAGTACTGCTGTCATGGCCGTGCCGCTGGTGCCGGCATCAAATCGCACGCGCCGGGTGCCGGACACCGTCTCGCCGACAGACCCACCGGCGTCCGCAGCGCCACTCTGCGCTCCGGCGCGCCGCAGTTCCGCCACCTCGGGACCGGACCAGACAATGCATTCATACTCGGTGCCGTCGGCAACCCGCAGCAGGACATATGTGCCCGCTTCGCTGCCCTGCTGCTGCAGGACTTCGCCGCCAACATTGCCGAAACGCGACCGAAGCTCATCGATACAGGCATTCGCCTCTTCCGAGATGTCGGCCAGCGCCGGGGTCGCCATCAGACTGATCAGAACAATTGTGCGCTTCAACATGATAAGACCCGTCCTTTGAGACATATTCAGGCCAGAGTACCAGTTTGCCCGCGTCCGGACCACGGGTTTTGCCAGCGGTTCAGACCACGCCCTGCTCGGCGCCGACGGACTGTCTTGCCATGTCCCAGTAGATGCCTTCGACCTGCGTCTGCGACAGGCGGCCTTCGGGCCGGTACCATGTGTTCACCCCGTTGAGCATGGCAATCAGGCCCAGCGTGGCGATCTTGGTGTCGGGGACGGAAAAAGCCCCCTGCGCGACCCCGTCCTGCAGGATGGCTTCAAGCATGTCTTCGTAGCGCCGGCGCAGGGTTTCGATCCGGGCGAAATTATCCGGGGTCAGGTTGCGCAGTTCCATGTAGGCAATGAACATTTCATCCGGCCGGCCGATGTGGAACCCGATATGGAACCGGACAAAGCTTTCGAGACGCGCCGCGGGGGTTGCGCCGGACACATGGCGTGCCACTTCGCTCAGCAAGCTCTCCATATGGCGCTGCATCAGGTCAAACAGCAGCGACTGTTTGTCGGGCGTGTAGTTGTAGAGCGCCCCGGCCTGCACCCCGACTTCGGCCGCGATCTGACGCATCGACACCGCGGCAAACCCGTGCCGGGCAAACAGCGTCAGCGCAGCCTCGCGGATGCGGGGGCCGGTGATGTCGGAATGCGAGCCTGCGGTACGTGCCATTGGTCCCATGCTATCTGAACGATTGTTCAGATAGAACCCCGGACTTGCCGGGGCGCGGAAAACAGGGCATGCCGGGATCATGCTGCGCGTGGTCCTTGTTCTTTGTCTGTGTCTTTCCGGCTGTATCGACGTGCCGGAACTGGATCAGGCCGTGCCGGAATGGGTCAACGCGTCAGACTATCCCGAGCTGGTCTCGCTGGACGGGCTGCAGAGTGTTGAACCGCCCGACAAGGCTGCCGAGGCGCTGGAAGACGAGCTGACGGCGCGGTCGGGGCAGCTGAAACGGCGCGCCGACGGGCTGAGCGGGCCGGTCGTGGATCCGGAGACCCGCGCGCGCATGGCCGGCGGGGTCAGCCCCTGACCAGCGCGGAGGACGATTTTTCTACGAAAAATCGGCGCCTCCGGCGGGAGTATTTGAACAAAGATGAAAATGCGGGGTCCGGGGGCCGGACCGTCACTTTTGTTGCCGGCGGGACTGGCACCCCCGGGGCGAAGCGGCTACGAGGGGCCGGGAATTTGCGACAGGAAGGATCCGGCGGATGAGCACGCCACTGCGTCTGGGGATTGCGGGACTGGGAACCGTCGGTGTGGGGGTTGTGCGGATCGTGCGCACCCATGCGGAGATGCTGACGGCGCGGTGCGGGCGCCCGGTGGAGATTACGGCGGTTTCGGCGCGGGACCGGTCGAAGGATCGCGGCATCGGCCTGTCGGGCTATACGTGGTGCGACGATCCCGTGGCGCTGGCGGTGCGCGAGGATGTCGATGTCTTCGTTGAACTGATGGGCGGCAGCGACGGGGCGGCGAAACAGGCGACCGAGGCCGCGCTTGCCGCCGGCAAGGACGTGGTGACCGCGAACAAGGCAATGCTGGCCCTGCACGGTCAGGCGCTGGCGGAAAAAGCCGAGGCCCGAGGCCGGGTGATCCGGTTCGAGGCCGCCGTTGCCGGCGGTATCCCGGTGGTCAAGGCGCTGACTGAGGGGCTGGCGGCCAACCGCGTGACGCGGGTGATGGGGGTGATGAACGGCACCTGCAATTACATCCTGACGCGGATGGAAAAGGCCGGGCTGACCTATGAGGAGGCTTTTGCCGAGGCTGACGGGCTGGGTTATGTCGAGGCGGACCCGACACTGGACATCGGCGGCATCGATGCCGGGCACAAGCTGGCGCTGTTGTCGGCCGTGGCCTTCGGCGCTCGGCCCGATTTCGACGGCATCCGGCTGGAGGGCATCGACAAGGTCTCGATCGAGGACATCCACCAGGCCGCCGATATGGGGTTCCGGATCAAGCTGTTGGGCGTGTCCCAGCGCACGGCGCGCGGGCTGGAACAGCGGATGCAGCCCTGTCTGGTGCCGGCAAGCTCGCCCCTGGGACAGCTCGAGGGCGGCACCAACATGGTGGTGATCGAAGGCGACGCGGTCGAACAGATCGTGCTGCGAGGGCCCGGGGCCGGCGAAGGCCCGACGGCGAGCGCGGTGATGGGCGATGTCTGTGACCTCGCCCGCGGATACAGGGTGCCGACATTCGGCCAGCCGGCGGACCAGTTGGAAACCGTGCCGGCGGCGAAATCCTCCCTGCCTGCGCCGTTCTACCTGCGCATGACGCTCAAAGACAAACCCGGCGCGCTGGCACAAATCGCGACGATCCTCGGGGCCTCGGGCATCTCGATCGACCGGATGCGCCAGTACGGCGATTCTGAGCCCGAAGCGCCGGTTCTGATCGTCACGCACAAGACCACGCGCGACGCGCTGGACGAAGCGCTGGGATCGATGGCGGGCACCGACGTTCTGGTCTCGACGCCGGTTGCTTTGCGGATCGAGGAAGTCTGAGGCCTCTGAAGCTTCTGAAGTTTCTGCGGCATTACACGGCTTGCCCTGCGCGGATTGCCCGGCTAGCACGGGATACAACAGTATAATTGCACAGACGAGGACCCCACCATGGCCAGATCGGAATTTCACGACCGCATGCTTTCACTCGGGCTGGCCCGGGTCGCGGAACAGGCGGCGCTGGCATCGGCCAACTGGGTCGGGCGCGGCGATGAAAAGGCTGCGGATCAGGCCGCTGTCAACGCCATGCGCGAACAGCTGAACCTGCTGGACATCTCCGGCGTCGTCGTCATCGGTGAAGGCGAGCGCGACGAGGCACCGATGCTTTATATCGGCGAGGAAGTCGGCACCGGCAACGGCCCCGGTGTGGACATCGCGCTGGACCCGCTGGAGGGTACCACGCTGACCGCCAAGGACATGCCCAACGCGCTGACGGTGATCGCGATGGGGCCGCGCGGATCAATGCTGCACGCGCCGGACGTGTATATGGACAAGATTGCCATCGGGCCCGGCTATCCCGACGGGCTGGTGTCGCTGGACATGCCGGCGGCGACGCGGGTGTCGGCGCTGGCGACCGAAAGGGGCTGTGCGCCGTCGGACATTACCGTCTGTATCCTCGAACGCCCCCGGCATCAGGACATTATTGCCGAGGTCCGCTCGACCGGGGCGGCGATCCGGCTGATCACCGATGGCGACGTGGCCGGGGTGATGCACTGCGCCGAGCCGGGCAAGACCGGGATCGACATGTATATGGGCACAGGCGGTGCCCCCGAGGGCGTTCTGGCGGCCGCGGCGCTGAAATGCATGGGCGGGCAGTTCGAAGGACGGCTGCTGTTTCGCAACGACGATGAGCGCGCGCGGGCCGATAAGGCCGGGATCGCCGATCTGGACCGGAGCTATCGCCGGGACGAGCTGGTGACCGAGGACGTTATCTTTGCCGCCACCGGCGTGACCGGCGGCACGTTGCTGCCGGGGATCCGGCGCGAGCCCGGCTGGCTGGAAACCACCACCCTGCTGATGCGGTCGAAGACCGGGTCGGTGCGGACCATGAGCTATCGCACGCCGGCCCTGTAAGGGGGCACGATTTTTCTGCGAAAAATCGGCGCCTCCGGCGGGAGTATTTGGACAAAGATGAAGAGCAGGGGCCGGGACCGGGCCCCGTTTTCATTTGCGGTAGGATTTATGGCAGGCGGAACAAGTGGCCCCGATGGTGGCCATGGCCTGCGCCAGATCCCCGGCCGTGGCCATCGATGACGCGGCCTGTGTGGCGGCGGCTTCGAGATCGGCGGAAATCCGGGTGAAGTCGCCGAAATTGTCCCAGATTGCGGGGAGGGCTTCGGATTTGGGATCGGTTTCGGGCGCCTCGAACAGGGCCGGCACCTTCGCCGCGTGGTCCGCGATGCCGGAGGCCGCAAGCTGCGCCGCATTGGCATCGAAGGTGGTTTTGCCCTTGGCCATGTCACCCAGAACCTTCATCTGGACGCCGATCGCCGACATGGCATCCATCCGCGTCTTAACGGCCGGGTTTTGCACCCCTTGATGGGCCAGCACCGCAGTGGCGCAGAGAGTGACGGCTATGACAATCGGGCCTCGTTTCGGCATCTCGTGTCCTGTATTCTGATCGGTTGGTTGCGTAAATGTCAGTAGATCCCGTTCGCGCGCTGGACTTCTCGGATATAGGCAATGATCGCGGCGACATCGCTGTGCGTCAATCCATCGACCGGCGCCATGTTTCCGAAACGCCAGTGATGTGCCCGCACCCCGCGATCGACCGCAAGATAGAACGATTGGTCGCCATGGTGGGACGGTTCGTAAATCTTGTGGACCAGCGGCGGTCCGGCCCCGTCGCGTCCGACGCCATCGGTGCCGTGGCAATTGGCACAGGCGGCAGTGAACACGGTTTTCCCGACCTGCGCCAGATCCGACAGGTCCTCTGGCAGCACAATGCGGACCAAGGCATCGCCATCGGGTTGGGCACTGGCCCCGGACGTTCCGGTACCGAAGGATTGAACCGCCCACACCGCCCCGATCAATGCGACCGATGCCAATGCAAGCTGTAAGAATTTCATTGCGATTTCCTCCGGTCTGACTGCATGTCTAGGGCTTCCACCGACGGGAAGGTCAAGACCGGTTATCACCGCCCGGCCCCCTGACAATCCGTCAATCCTGAGATATTCCTGCCGGACGCAGCTTTCGCGTGGCAGCACCGGACCGCAAAGGTACTTGCATTGGCGACTCAATGACGACATTTCTTGGCATCGAAGCCTCACTGAGCGGACGGCGGTGGACCGGGCCGGACGCGGAGCACGACCGGGCGGCACAGGCGCTGGTGCAGCGCACCGGCCTTCCACCGGCGGTCTGTGCGGTTCTGGCGGCCCGGGGTGTCGCGGCCGGGGACGCGCAGGGGTTTCTGAACCCGCAGCTGCGAGACCTGCTGCCGGATCCGAGGTCTCTGAAGGACATGGAGCCCGCCGCCGCACGCTTCGTGGCCGCAGTGGAGCGGCGCGAGCGCATTGCGGTATTTGCCGATTACGACGTCGACGGCGGCAGTTCGGCGGCCTTGCTGATCACGTGGCTGCGGCAGATGGGTCAGCAGGCAACGCTATACGTCCCGGACCGGATCGACGAGGGCTATGGCCCCAACGTGCCGGCGATGCAGCGGCTGGCGGCGGATCACGACCTGATCCTCTGCGTCGATTGCGGCACGCTCAGCCACGACCCGATTGCCGCGGCGCAGGGCGCGGATGTCGTGGTTCTGGATCATCACCTGGGCGGCGAGACCCTGCCCCCGGCGCTGGCGGTGGTGAACCCCAACCGGCAGGACGAGGAGAACGCGCCCGGCTATCTCTGTGCCGCCGGAGTGGTGTTCCTGATGCTGGTCGAGGCGCGCCGCCAGTTGCGCGACAAAGGCCGCGACAGCCCCGACCTGATGGCGCTGCTGGATCTGGTCGCACTGGCCACGGTGGCCGACGTGGCACCGCTGGTGGCGGCGAACCGGGCGCTGGTGCGGCAGGGGCTGAAGGTGATGGGGTTCCGCGACCGGCCGGGGCTGGTGGCGCTGGCGGACGTGGCGCGGATGGACACCGCGCCGAACGCCTACCATCTGGGCTTTCTGCTGGGACCGCGGGTGAATGCCGGCGGGCGGATCGGCAAGGCCGATCTGGGCGCGCGCCTGCTGGCCACCGATTCCGCCCCCGAGGCCGCCGCCATGGCCGAACGGCTGGATCAGCTCAACAGCGAGCGGCGCGAAATCGAGGACGCGGTCCGCGCCGCGGCGATGGCGCAGGCCGAGGCGCGGGGCCTCGACGGACCGCTGGTCTGGGCCGCCGGCGCGGGCTGGCATCCCGGGGTGGTCGGGATCGTCGCGTCGCGGCTGAAAGAGGCGACCAACCGGCCCGCGGTAGTCATCGGGCTGGACGGTGGCGAAGGCAAGGGATCCGGCCGGTCGGTCAGCGGCGTGGATCTTGGCGCCGCGATCCAGCGGTTGGCGGCAGAGGGTTTGCTGATCAGGGGCGGCGGGCACCGCATGGCCGCCGGGCTGACCGTGGCCGAAGACCGTATCGACGCGGCCATGGCCCGCCTGGGTGAGCTGCTGGCGCGGCAGGGCGCCGGCACCGGCGGCCCGCGCGATCTGCGGCTCGACGGGGTTCTGATGCCGGGCGCCGTGAGCGTCGAACTGATCGGGCAGATCGAACAGGCCGGCCCCTTTGGCGCCGGCGCCCCTGCCCCGCGTTTTGCCCTGCCGGACGTACAGATCACACATGCGCGACGCGTCGGCGACAGTCACCTGAAGCTGACCCTGTCGGACGGGATGAGCGCGCGGCTGGAAGCAATTGCCTTCGGTGCCTTCGACAGCGCGCTTGGCCCGCGCCTGTCGCAAAGCGGCGGGTCCCGGTTTCACATCGCGGGCCGTCTGGACATCAACAGCTGGCGCGGACGGCAGACCCCGCAACTGCGGGTCGAAGACGCCGCCGAGGCCGGCTGAACCGCCATCGCAGAATTTCGCACAGCGGGCGGCAAACTTGTCGATTTTCCACTTGCGCGCGCTGCCCCTATTGCCTAGAAGGCGCCTCACGCAAGGCCAAGGCCCGTTCGTCTATCGGTTAGGACGCCAGGTTTTCAACCTGGAAAGAGGGGTTCGATTCCCCTACGGGCTACCAAGCACACCCATTTTTTCAAGAAAATAAAATACTTAAGGGGAAGCCGGAAATGTTTCCCCCTTGCTTTCCGCCTTAACTTTCGGGCCGGTTTGTCGCACCGAGTGCAGAGCAAATGTACCCCTCGGGGGGTGCGATGGGAGCGAAGCGATGGGAGGCCCGTACAGGGCCGTTTTGCCGGAGGGCTAGGCTGCCCCCGAACCCTTTGAGGCCGCCCAGCGGGCCGCTCAGCGGCTCTCAGGCAGGAAAACAGGCCGGGGGCAGATCGGGGCAGATCGGGCCGGCGGCCCTCTGTCAGGGGAAACAGGGGAAGGTGCTTCACGCGGATCAAGGACTACGGGCTTCGCCCTGTTCATCTGTAAAGCTGTCAGAGCCGGGCTCGCCACGCGCGCAGCGCGGGGCGCAGCCGTTACAGAATAACTAGTGGCACTATTAACCTCTTCTCTGAGATAACTACTAGTTATCCTGTAACTGTATGTTAATCCTCTATTTTCAGAGAGGATGATAGTGCCATTCATGGTCACGGCCCCTCCCAGATAGCTACCGCCACGTGCTGGAACCGCCGCAACAATGGCAGGTGAGGCCGTCGCCACGTCCACCACTTGCCATCCCGCCGGTACTGTTCAAGGTCCACGTCACGCAGGTTGTACGCTGAGACCAGATTGTGATCCTCAAGCGCATCCTCAAGGGTGACCACGTGCCCGGCCTTTCGTATTAACCACGCCGTCTCAAGTTCTAGCTTCACGCAGTCCATGAAGTCGGGCCAGTGGCGCAAGGCGTGCTTAAAGATTTTGACCGGTTCAACGTCTTCATCATGAAGAACGTGGTCGGAGAACGGATCGGGTTTAGAAAGATCTTCTCCGGTATACCAGGATTTCTGGTCTGCAAAACCAATAGTATGCTGTCGCTCCCTCTCACACATGCTTTGGATGTGTTGCCGGCAATGGTTGACTTCAAAGCCAGACAGCAGGAACTGACCACGGCAGGTGTCTAGGAAATCAGGCGCACCTCAGTGTTCGGCGTGGCATCTGGTTGGAACGCTGTTCCGTCGATCCAAATCCGGTGAAGAATGACCGCGATACGGCGCGCTAAGGCAACCTTCGCGATTTTTCGACCACAGCGTTGCGCCAACTGGGCTCGCCACGTTCTCAGCCATGTCGAGCGGCCACGGTTCATCATGACGGTTGCTGTCTGGCACAACGCTCGCCTCAGATTGACGTCGCCAGCTTTGGTGATACCGCCGCCGGACACATCCCGCCTACCACACTGATTGCGTGACGCGTTCTTCTTTGCATCGTTGTTTGCAGCGGCACGGGATATCTCGACTGCCGGACGTCGGAGGCGACAAACCAAAGCGGCACAAGTGCAAGCGCTACCCAATCGGCTTCTTCCACACCGATATCGCTGAGGTTAGTACCGAGGAGGGAGAACTCCATCTCATTGTTGCCATTGATCGAACCAGCAAGTTCGCGGTGGCACGGTTGGTGGAGAACGCCGATCGCAAAACGGTGTGGGCAATCGGCCCGACGAAATGCAGCAGAAGGGATGGTCCTGTCCGGGTTTCGGGGGGGCGGCTCAGTTCAAACCACGGCCACTGTGAATGAGCCAAGCCCCTCTGCGGAAATCTCCATCGTGTCGCCCTTTTCGACCGGCCCCACCCCGGCGGGTGTGCCGGACAGAATGACGTCGCCGGCGGCGAGTTCGAAATACTCCGACAGGTACGATATCATCTCCGGCACCTTCCAGATCATCTGGTTCATGTCGCCTTCCTGACGGATCTCGCCGTTCACCGTCAGAGATATTGCACCGGCGTTCAGCAGGCCGGTTTCCGTCACCGGGTGGATCGGCCCCACCGGAGCAGAACGCTCAAACGCCTTGCCGATTTCCCACGGCCGGCCCATCTTTTTCTGTGCGCCCTGAAGATCGCGGCGGGTCATGTCCAGCGACAGGGCATACCCGAAAATGTGGCTCTCGGCATCGCCAATCGCGATGTCGGTGCCGCCGGATTTCAGCATGACGGCCACCTCGACTTCGTGGTGCACGTCCGAAGAATGTGGCGGATAGGGGAAGGTGCCGGATGGGTCGAGGTTGTTGGGATTCTTCTGAAAAAAGAACGGCGGCTCGCGGTCCGGATCATGGCCCATCTCGATGGCGTGCGCAGCATAATTGCGGCCAATGCAGTACACCCGGCGAACCGGAAACAGGGCATCCGAACCGGCGATCGGCAGGCCGACGACGGGCGGTGTTTGGATGGCATAATCGGGCATTGCGGAACCTCCGGCAGACAAATGTTTTTCCGTCACATAGCGCAGCGGGCAAGGCAAATCAATTGCAACCAATTTGGTAATTCTCACTCAAATCGGCCCAATATGCCAAATTATTAGACATTGATGAACCAATAACGTAAGATTGATCAACCAATCTGGGAATCGTCTCGTGCTGACCAAAATCGACCCCACCGATCGTACAGACGCCATCGCGGCGCTGACAGCGTTCATTTCCGACGGTGGCTACAAGCCCGGTGACCGGTTGCCACCGGAACGTGAATTGATCGGCAGTCTCGGAATGACGCGCAACACGTTGCGCAAGGCTCTGGATGCGCTGGAACATGACGGCGCGATCTGGCGACATGTCGGCAAGGGCACGTTTGTTGCCGCACAAGGCAGCAGTCTGGGCACCGGCAGCCTGGCTGAACTGAGCCAGCAGGTCACCCCAGTGCAGTTGATGCGCGCGCGTCTGTCGCTGGAACCGGCGATTGCGCGTGAAGCCGCGTTAAATGCCTCGGACGAAGCCGTTATCCGCCTGAAGCTGGCGCGCGAACGCTGTGTCGAGGCGTCGAACTGGGATGACTACGAAGCACAGGATGACGCGTTTCACCGCTGCGTTGCAGAGGCAACGGACAATGTGCTGTTGTTGTCGCTGTTTGACCAGTTGAACCAGGTGCGCCGGGCTGTGGCGTGGAACACCGTGATCCGCCACTCCAAACGACCCGAGCGCGATCATTCCAGTTTCTCGGAACATGACAACATAACTGCGGCGATCGAGGCCCGTGACCCTGCAGCGGCCCATGCCGCGATGCGCGGTCATCTTGGTTCGGTCTCGGCGCGATTGTTTGGGGAGTTTTGAACGGCAGAAAACCAACGGCGCACAGAAGCCCAAGGCCGGCGCCGCAGCCTACGAGCAATCCGATTGGACCATCTCAGGGAGGAGATCATGAAACATCTATTTAGGAAAGTCGCCGCGACTGCGCTTGCGCTGCCTTTGGCACTGGGCTTTTCCACGGCCAATGCAGACACGATCCGTATCGCGCTGGCAGAAACCCCGTCAGACGAACTTGCGGCGTTCTTCGTCGCGCTGGACCGGGCCAAGGCCAACGGGCTCGATTACGAATGGACAGCGTTTTCTGACGAAGAACTGGCCATTCAGGCGGTTTTGTCCGGCCAGATGGATATCGGTTTTGGCACTCCTTACGCGGCCATGCAGCGGTCCAAGGCGCCGCTTCGGATCGTGTTCCAGCTGTCCAAGCTGAAATTCTTCCCTGTCACCACAAAGACTTACAGCAAGCTTGAAGATCTCGATGGCGAACCGATCCTGCTGCATTCCCGCGGCGGCGGAACTGACTCAATCGCCAACGTGATCGAAAGCAAGCTGGGCATGACGTTTGGCGAACGGTCCTATGTGCCCGGATCGTCCAACCGCGTCGCCGCGCTGTTGGGTGGACGGGCCGATGCGACGATCATCGACCTGTCAAACAAGAACAAGCTGATGCGCAGTGAGGCCGGCAGCAATTTCAACGTGCTTGAAATGTTTGATGTCGAGGCCAGCGACGAGGCGCTTTTCGGCAACCTGACGTGGATCCAGGAAAACGAGGCCGATGTGCAGATCTTCGTGAACGCACTTGTCAGCGTCTATAACGACATGCACGAGGATCCGACGATCATCCGCCGCGAAACCAACCCTGACGGCCCCATTGGACAGTTGCCACAGGAAATCCTGGCGGAGCTCGACGGCTTTTATACAGATGCGGTCGCGGCCGGGCTTTACGACCCCAATGGCGGCGGGCGCAAGGCAGCGATGGCCGACATGGAATGGTACTCGTCCGCCGGACAGTTGGACGGCGATGCGAGCACGCTGAACATCGAGGATTTCTGGTACCTCAAGCCGCTCGACGCAGCGATGCAGTAATGTGAACCATGCCGCCGCGCCCGATCTGTGACGCGGCGGCCCCCCAATTCACGACCGGAAACATCCCGATGCCAAATCGCGCCACGCTGCTCAAGATCCTGTCTGCTGTCCTGCTGTTCGGCTCGTGGGAGATTGCCGGTCGCATCCCGGTCAGCTTTGCCTTTCCGACATTCCTTGAATCGATGGAAGCACTGTACCGCATGGCCACCGACGGCACGCTTTGGGCCGCCTACGCCGAAACTTTGCAGCCGCTAATCGTTGGTGTCGCGATATCCGCGGTGCTGGGCATCACCATCGGGCTATGGGTCGGGCTCAGCGATTTCTTCAACTGGCTGTTTTCCCCGATCTTCATCGTGATGCAGGCCGCCCCTTTGGCGGCCCTGATCCCGCTGCTGGTTCTGGCCTATGGCATCGGGCTCACATCCAAGGTGCTGGTGGTATGTATCATGGCGATGCCGGTCATCGTTCTGAACACGGCCAGCGCTGTACGAAACACACCCGAGTCGATGAAGGAGATGGGCCGCGCCTTTCTGGCCTCGGATCTGGCGATCATCCTGAAAATCGTCATTCCCGCGGCTTCGCCGGTCATCTTCGCCGGCCTGCGCCTGGGCATCTCGGCCGGGTTCATCGGGGCCATACTGGCCGAACTCAAGATCACCCCAACCGGCGTCGGCGACATCATCACCTACAGCCGGTCGATAGCCGACTATCCCAGCATGTACGCCGCCATCTTCTCGATCATCCTTCTGGCAGTCCTGTTTCTGAACCTGCTGGAAAAGACCGAGACCGTTCTCTTCAAAGGAAACCAACGTGGCTATGTCTCAGACTAATGCACCGCCCGCCGGGGTCGGGGATCTTCCCGAAAGCGCGGTTTCGACGCGTAGCATCTCGAAGAACTATGGTGCCGTGGAAGCGCTGCGCGACCTGTCGCTGGAGTTTCCGCGCGGGCAACTGACGTCCCTGCTCGGCCCCTCCGGATGCGGCAAGACCACGTTGCTCAAGATCATTGCCGGACTGTTGGAGCCCACTTCGGGTGAAGTCGAAGTCAATGGCAACAAGGTCACCGGCCCCGGACCGGACCGCGCCTTTGTGTTTCAGGACTTTGCCTTGCTGCCCTGGGCCAGCGTCATACGCAACGTGGCCTTCGGGCTGGAAATGCGCGGTATCGCAAAATCAGAGCGTGAAGGGATCGCCGAACATTACATCAAAGAAGTCGGGCTGGGCGGTTTCGAACAATCCTATCCGCACGAATTGTCGGGCGGCATGCGCCAGCGTGTCGGTCTGGCCCGCGCTCTTTCGGTGGACGCGCAGGTGCTGCTGATGGACGAGCCGTTTTCCGCGGTCGACGAACAGACCCGTCGCAAGTTTCAGGAGGACCTGTTGGGCCTTGTCGCAAACGAGAACAAGACCTTCATTTTCGTGACCCATTCGATCGAGGAAGCCGTCTATGTCAGCGATCAGATCGCGATCCTGCTGCCGCGTCCCAGCCGCGTATCGGAAATCATCCGCCCCTCGGGCTTTCGGGATAAGGGGGCCGACAATATTCGTCGCGATCCGGAATATCTCGACATCGTCGACCAGATCTGGGCGTCGCTGCGAACTTATGTGGAATAGGTCATGATCGTCTTTGGATACCGTCTGCCGGCCATGTCGTCGCTGATCTTCTGGGGCCTGTTGTGGGAAATCGTCGGCCAAACGGGGCTGACCTTCTTCATCCCGCCCCTGTCCGAAGTCGTAGCAACGCTGTTTTCGATCATTGGAACCCCGGCCTTTCAGAAGGCGCTGGCCGAGACGGCCTATGCGTTCTGCGCCGGAGTGTTCTTTGCCATTGTCATCGGCATCCCGGTTGGCATCCTGATGGGAAAAGCCGCCTGCTGGATGAACTGCTGCTGCCCTGGGTCAACGTCTTTCTCAGCGCCCCGCTGACAGCGCTTGTTCCGGTTCTGATGGTTCTGTTCGGTTTTGGCATGAAGTCGATCATCATCACTACGACACTGTTCGCCGTCTGGATCATCATCCTGAACGCCCGCGCCGGGGTGAAGCAGATCAACAGGTCCCTCGTCGAAATGGCCCACAGCTTTGGCGCGTCCCCCTGGGCCGCGTTCAGCAAGGTCTATTTCTGGGCGGCCCTTCCGGAAATCCTGGGCGGGGTGCGCATCGGTGTCATCCGGGCCGTCAAGGGCGTGATCATCGGCCAGCTTCTGATCTCGATCGTCGGCTTTGGTGCCCTGTTCGAGCTCTATTCCGCCAATTTCCTGATGGGGCACTTCTGGGCCGTTCTGATCGTGCTGTTTGCCCTGGCCTTCACGATCTCGGAATTCCTCGCCTATCTGGAACGCCGGGTCTCGTATTATGCAGCCAAACGGTAGTGGGTTTGAAAACCCCCGGAGAGCGAAGGTAAGCCAAATTGGCGGCGGCGGCGCTCCACGTCCCGCAAAGCTGGGAGCCACGTCAAGCAGTGCAAGGCAACCGACAGGCTGGCCGCGAAATGGCGGAAAACGTCAGTGGTGCCCGGGCCGGACTATCGATAGCCTGCATCAAGTCCCGAAACGAGCAATCAGTTGCCCGGCGTGTACCAGATCGGCGAACCCCAGGCGCGTTCCTGGATCGTGGCCGGGACGTCCTCGAGCAGAGGCAGACCGACGCGCACCGCGTCATAGGTTGTCCAGCGTGGCGTCGGGATTTCGAGAGCACGGGCATAGTAATACGCGCCCTCCTGCGGGTCGAATTCACTGTCTGTCCAGCTTCCCATCAAGATCGGAGCGCCTATGTCGTTGGTGTATTTTGCCGTAGCGAGATCCACGGTGTTGCCGACAGGGGCAAGCTTGCCGGTGTTCTGGTTGATCTCGCGGTTGTCGGACCAGACGACATCGACGATCTTCTCATTGGCGTCGCCAAACTTGTCGACCCACCCCTTGATGATCTGGACCCGGTCAAGATTGGCACCCATCGGATCCTTTGCAGCGTAAACCGTGAACGTCGGTGCATTCGCACCGGGCGGCAGCGTTCCGCCCATATGTGTCCCCAGAACATACCCTTCCTGTGCCATGGCAACAGGATCCGTGGGTTTGGTCAGACCGATCCCACCGAACATACGCAACTGGATGCGCGGACCGGACGTGGCATAGGTCTCGCGCCGCTTCATGGCGTCCCAGATGGCCGCCCGGGTGTTATCGGTGGCCCAGACAGCCGCCAGAGAGCCAATGGACAGGTCCCTGCCATCGATCCACCCGATGATGCCGCCGTTTCGGCGGCGGTCTACGGTTCCGTCCTCGGGGCCATGGGCGCCGATAAAGTTGTCTTCGGCGACAGCGGACATCAGCCCGTTATGGTTGTCCGTGCCACCAATGAAACCGTATTTGAACGGGTTGACGCCAAGCGTGAATTCATACCCGATGCCTTCGGTCAGGCCACCGCGAACGAAATCCCTGCGGTGAAACACCCGGCCGGAGTGCTTTTGGATCGAGTCGGCGTTTTCGAAACCGGCAAACTCGTCTGCTGCCCAGAACTTCCGGTGCACTTCCGAACCACCCTTGACCTGCAGCATCTCGATCAACGGCTCGAAATGCGCCCGCGTCCGGGCATAGTCCAGCGTCAGCGGGTCACCGGCACTGGTGGTGTCCGGGAACATCCGGCCCTTTGATGCGTTGGAGTTGTGCGGGATTTCCAGCAGGTGCCTGCCTGCGGCTTCCTGCCCGCGCATCCATTCCCACAGCCCTTCCTCCGAGTTGATGTCAATATAGCTGACCACGGATTTGGGCACGTTGCTGTCGCGGAAAATGACGTTGCGATGCAGGTTCGCACCGTTTGCAGCACCTGACCATTCAAAGGCCGCAAAGGCGGTGAACTCTCCGGGCCTGTTCGCGTCCTCGGCAGCCTGAACAATCACGTCCCATGCGCTTTTTGCGGTTTCCGGACCGGCAAAGAACGGCGGATGCTGAGGTGTGGTCGATCGGTTGGAGGAGACAACATATTTGAGGAACCAGTTCTGGCGCTCCTCGATGTCCTTCAGTCCGCGCAGCTCAATCAGATCCTTGCTGTCATGTCCCGGAGCATCCTCGTACATCGTCGAATACATCTCGCCGATGTATTCTGCATGGTCCGTCACGGCGGCAAAATCCAAGGGCCGCTTGTGCTGCATCACAGTGCCATCCGGCAAAGTAACCACCTTGCCTTGTGCAAACGCCAGCGCATCAGCAGGCATCAGGCGCGCGCCGCCGATATAGGCATCCAGTGAAAACGCCGTGTGCATGTGGGTTTCGCCGAAATAGGCGTTCCGCAGCGGGTTGCGTTCGCTTGCAACCGGTGTGACGACAGCGATCAGGCCGATTGAAAGAGCCAGTCGTTTCATAATCCAAGATCCTTCGGCGGGAATTTCTTCAAGGTCGCGGCATGGGCTTTCAGTTCCGCCCCCAGTGACGCCGTCCAGGCATTCATGCGATGCCCAACAGGGTATTCTTCCTTCGGGTCGATGTAGAGATTGAAGAGCCATGGCGCCAAACCCGTACGCACCACGGCTGCCATGTCGATCCAAAGGAATTTTTCCTGCGCGAGCGATACGTACAGATGCGCTTTGTATTCACGCATTCGCATCGCGGCGAGCGTCGCGCCAAGCCAGTTGTAGACATGCTCGCGCCGGCTTTCGCCTTGGGCGGCAAGGAAAAAGGAGGTCTGATCAATCCCGTCCCAATACCGGTCGGTCGGCAGCGTTTCAGTATCGACCCCACCAAGCGCCAGCGATGTGTCGAACAGGTCCATCAGATCGAACAGCCCATCGGACACGCGTCCCGGCTCGATCATGCCTTTCCAATAGGCAATCCCGGGGACACGTACGCCCCCTCCCAGGTCGTGCCCTTGGCGCCACGAAACGGGGTGTAGCCGCAGTCGGGCCAGCTATCCATCTGGGGGCCGTTGTCCGAGGTAAAGAAGATAAAGGTGTTTTCCAGCTCGCCCAGCTCAACCAGCTTGTTGACGATGTCGCCGACATAGGCGTCCACTTCGACGACATTCTCTCAGTAAGGGTATTTCGAGGCGCTTGCGCCCTTGAACTCTGCGCTCGAGAAGTTGTCAGCATGCACTTTCATAAAGACGTGGCTCAGATAGAACGGCTTGTCCCCTTGCGCGAGATCCTCCAGCCGCTTGAGCGTATAGTCCCGCAGCATCCGGTCGCCTTCGGCCATCTTGTCCAGCGAGTCGATGGTTTCAATCGACTCGCTGGTGCCATCCTTCAGCCCATAGATCAGGTCATGGTTCGACCCGATCGAGTGATACCGCGCCAATTTGTCCGGATCGCGCACAAGATCCGGAAACCGCATGTCATAGACATCCTGCGTGTATTCCTTCTGCGCTGTGTAGAATCCATAAAACTCGTCGAAACCCACGTCATGCGGACGCATCCCTTCGGCCTCACCAATGTGCCACTTGCCGACCAGAATCGTGTGATAGCCGGCATCGGACAACAGCCCGGCTGCGGTCAGTTCGCCCTCCCAGGGGTTCGTTTTGAGTGTGTCACCCGCCAGGATCGGGCGGATCAGGCCGGTCCGTATCGGCAGCCGGCCGGTATAAACGGCGGCGCGGGTGGGGGTGCATGTGTATTGTGAATAGGTCGATGTCAGCTTCAGACCTTCGGCTGCCAACTGATCAATGTTTGGCGTTGCAGCCCCGATCATTTCGCCGCCGCCAAAGGCGCCCGGATCGCCATAGCCCATATCGTCAACGATGAAGATCAGGATGTTCGGGCGTTTGCCGGGCCGTTCGACAAATCCCGCCAGGCTTTCGGCTGCGGCGGCCTGCTGTTCCGGGCGGGGAATTGCAGGCTGGCGATTGACGGTATCGGCCACGGCGCGGGACAGTTTTGAGGCCGGACGAGGCGCGTTTTCCTGTGCGGATACGAAACTCGCAATAATCAACGAGCAAAAGCAAAGAGCGAGAAGTCGCATAAGTCTCTCCTTTTTCGGAACCAGCAGTTTCGCAGTCAGGCCGATTGTGTCTCAGTGTCCTGTGCCGGCGTCGTAGAAATTCTCTCGTAGCTCAGTTGCCACTGTACGGGCACGCCGCCGGGTTTGGTGAGCTTTGAAACCGGGATGGCCGCACGGAGCTGGGCGATATTCTGCGACCCACCGGATTTGTGGCGGTTCGGTGTATAGAAATTCTGGAACTGAAATGACATCAGCGACGCGGTCGGATCACTGGCCTGGCTCTGAAGGGATCGGCCACCGATCTGTGCATATGCACCCTGACCGCAAACACCCAGCGCACAGGCAATCGCAGCCCGCCACATCAGAACACGAACCCGACGGTGAACCAGAATTTGTCGCTTCCAAAGCGGCGCTATGCACCGAACTCGGAAATGTACTTCGCCTTAAACGAAACCGGGGTTTCCCCGATTTTTGTGGACCAGGTCAAGATGGGCCCCAGTCCGAACACCCGTGCCTCCAAGCTGCTTGCGCCCAGCAGCGCCTTGGTCCCGTCCGCGCCCGCGCCGCTGTCATCTCCGATCTGGTGGTACGCATACCCCGTCAGACCAAGAGCCAGCTTGTTCGGCAGATGCCGCATGACCGTGGCTTCCAGATGCGCTTCGGGCGCGGTGTCGTAGTTTGTGGCCTCATTCTCGACGCTGAATGTCGCACCAAGCGCTCCCGACACCTCCCATCCCGATGCAGGGTCGAACCATGTCATCACCAGCGTGGGGTCGAAGGCAAACCGGTTCTTGCCCGCATTCAGGGCGTCAACCGAGCGGTTGGCAACGTCGACCTGTGTTGTCTGGTAGTGGCCGGTCGGCAGAAAGAACTGCAACGCCAAAGTGGTGTGCAGCTTGTCCCGGGTCCAGTTCAACAAAGGGGTGACAACGATGTCGCCGAACGCCCGCTCACCGGAATCGGTCAGGCTTCCCGAAAACCCCGATCCGAGTTCGCCGCTATAGGCCCCATCCGCCGCGACATACGGGAGATTGATGTTGAGACCAAGTCGGGCATTTCCCCAATGCGCATCAAACACATGGGTAAAGTTCAGCTTATAGGTAACGACATCGATCGTGGGGTCGGTGACCAAAACGCCGCTGGCCGAAAGAACGGGCGCGCTCCCGCTGAAAAACACGAAGTCGTTGTTCCAGTAACTGCCCGGCGCTGGCAACACGCCGGCCATACTATCGCGGCTCCCCAACAGATAGGATTCAATACCACCCTCGACCGCAAGTATTGGCTGGGTGCCGATGACCCATGCGGAAATCGAAAGTACCAGCGTGGCTTGGAAACGTCTTGGCACCGCAGGAACTCCAAACTCGGCAACAAAACAATGATCAAAAAACCCATCGCCTTGACAAAGTTTGGGTGAATACCCGATCAAGTGCCCGGTGGATCAGGCTAGGGGTGACCCAAATAGGTTTGACCCGCGCCCGGGGTGAATTATTTCAAGCATTTCCGGGTCGCTCCTGAACCTCTTTACAGTCTGATTTCCGTGCAACACAGCCGAGCGACGCCACCGGAACTGCACCGCTTCGCGGTTCAAGTCCAAAAAGGCGATCGCGCAACAAGTCTTCAACATCTCAGAGATAAGGCGCGCCTCGGGCCCGGGGCATCACCGCGTTTATTGGCCGGTACTGACGACCGGATCAGGATACAGGCAGATTGAATTGGTACGATGCGGGTCGGAATTCATACCCGTCACCCTGACGTTCCACATACCCAACGGATGGGAATGGCAGGTGAAACCCTATGACAGGGATGGCTTCCGATACGGCGAACTCCAGCACATTTCGACGCGACACAGCCGCCTTTTCCGGGTCGTCATCCATCGCGAAATGCCAGTCAGGGTTGGCAAACGACGCCACATAGTGAGGTGTGGCATCGTTCAGGAAAAGAATTCTTTGACCCGCCGATGTGAGTTGAAAAACCAGGTGACCGGCAGAATGCCCGGACGAGTCCAGTGCGACCAGACCAGAAACAACCTCGTCGCCGGGTTGAATCATCGTCAAATGCTCTTCAAGCGGCAGAACCACTTTTTGAAACAACGCCAGGGTCGGCTGACGCATTTCGGAAATACCCTTGCCCTGCTTCCAGAACTCGAACTCCTTCTGCCCAATAACAATTTCCGCGTTTGGAAATGTCGGCACCCCGTCCTTGGATATGTTGCCGATGTGGTCAGGGTGGCAGTGGCTGATCAAAACAACATTCACATCACCCGCCGCGTACCCGGCGTCCTGCAACCCCTGCATGAACCATCCGGTGGTCGCAGCAGGTGCGGCCGCGCCAAATCCGGGGTCGATGACAACCAGTTTGTCCGGCGTCTCGATAATGGAAGGCACGAAATTGTGCTCCAATTCCGGATACGGCAACCTGTATTTCGCGGCCAGGGCTTCAACCTCGGAGGCCTTGGCATTGGTCGCCACAAACGGATGCAGGTCGCCACGGTGGAAATATCCTTCTAGGACATTTGTAATCACGCAGTCCCCTACCCGGAATTGATAGACCGTTGGCCTCTTTAGTTCTTGCTGCATTCTGACACCCGCTTCGCGTTCAGGTTTGAAATATCGATGACCGGTCGCCGGCGCCGGACCCATCCTTTGGCACGACACCGATGCAGCCGGCCGTTGCCGTCCTCACCATATGCTGTGCCGATGAGAGCGCTGCATTGCGTGGGCCGTCCCCGACTGTGAAGTGGCCGGATGGCCGGCCACTTCACAGTTTGCTTCAGTCCGTGATCGGGTAATCAACAGGCAGTTCGTGACCACCTTCTTCCATGTACTGAATATAGGCCCGCATGATTTTCGGCATGTCGATGCCTTTCTTGTCCTTGACGGCATGCGCGCGCTCATTTGGCCAGTCCAGCAATTCCTCTGCCCAAGCTTTCTTGGCCGCGGGATCAATCGCCCGGATCGTCAACCCGGCCTCTTCGAGCTTGTCGAGGCCCCACTGATGATCTTCGACCGCCTTGCGCGTGGTTTCTATGGCCCATTCTACGGCAACTTCATCAATGATTTTTACGACTTCCGGCGGCAGTTTGGACCGGGTCCGAAGGTTCATTGAAAGCGAAAGCTGAATCACGTTCCCGAAATCGGTAACGGTGTACAAGCCGCCTTTGGTCGCTTCGTGAAGTTTCAGTTTGTAGTTCGTGTCAGGGAACAGAACGATGGCTTCTCCAACACCGGTTTGCAGCTGCTGGGCAGCCTTTGGAATTGTCATCCGTACAGGAATGCCGCCTTTGACCCACGGAAGGTTTGGTCCGGCAGCCAGTATCTTGCGGCCCTTGAGGTCCTCGAAGGTATTCCAGTCGAACGCGGATTGCAGACCGTAGTTGCCAAAACCACCCTGCGCCAGAAGCTTCTGATTATAGCGCTTTTCGTAGTCTTCGTAGAGTTCAGGGAATTCTTCCATCAAACGGGCCATGATCAGAACCTGCTTGTTGCCGTCCGGCTCTGAAAACGGAATATAGTAGGTGATGTTCATCGCCATGGCTTTGTCGTCATCAAAGCACACGCAGAACCCACCGATGTCCAGACGCCCGTCCTGTACGCCTTCCAGCGTATCAAAAACGTTCACGACCGTGCCAGCGTAGTGTTCCTTGAACTTGATGGTGTACTTGGTTTCGTTGGCAACGCGTTCCTGAACCCTGGGCGCAAAAAAATTGGACATCTTGTCGACATAGGTGATGAAGGGAGGGTGCCCTGAGCCCATCCGCAGAGTGAACTCATCCCCGTCCTGTGAAAACGCATTTGCAGGGAGACTGTAAGTCGCCGCCGCAACCAGCGCCGCAGCTGCAATTCCCATATTTCTCAGCAGTTTTACCATTATTTCACTTCCTCCTCTGTTTCGGTCCTGTTCTGGTTCAACGGTATTGGCCGGGTCTGGATTGAACGTTCCTTTTTTAAAGAATCTTTGACGGCAGCCACGTCGCGATTTCGGGCCAAGCCCAAATCATCAACATGACGACCAGCATCAGGATCCAGTATGGAATCGAGCCAATGAAGATCTCTGACAGCCGGACCGATCTGTCTTCGACCGCACCTTTCACAGTAAACACAAGCAACCCGAAAGGCGGCGTCAGCAAGCCTGCTTCGATCGCCAGAATGCCGAAAATGGCAAACGCGATGGGATCGAAGAATGCCGCCGTTATCGGGACAAAAATCGGGACCGTTATGAGGATGATCGAGATCGAATCCAAAATCATGCCCAGAACCAGCCAAATGACGACCATGACGATGATGATTTCGAAATTGCCTAGGTTGTAGATTTCGAAGGCATTTCGAATGAGCTCTGACGTCCCCGCAGCTTCCATGAATTTGGCGTACATATTCGCAGTCAGCAGAAGGAACATGATCGGTGCGGCGGCTTTTCCAGATTCAACAACCGCCTTGCCGAGCTCACGTAGCCTCATGCCCTTCACAAGACCCAGCAAGACCGCGGCAGCAGACCCGACGCCGCCAGCCTCGGTCGGAGTGAACAGACCGCCCCAAATGCCGCCCAGAACCAGCAGAATAATGCAGCCGATGCCAACTCCGCTGGCAATCTCGGAACGTGACATCGGGTCCTGATCGCTTGCTTCGTGGTACTTTGGTGCAAGATCGGGATTGAGCATTGCCGAAATCGCAATGAAAATCATGAAGAACACCGCAAGGATCAGTCCCGGAATTGCGCCGGCAACAAACAGCGCAGCAATGGATTTTTCCGAGATGATCCCCCAGATAATCAAAAGCACACTGGGCGGAATGATCATGCCCAGGCAGGCGCTTCCGGCAACGGACCCGAGCGCGAATTTCCTGTCATACCCGTGCGAGCGCATCTGAGGGTACGCGATACGGCTAAAAGCGGCTGCGGCGGCGATGCTCACGCCAGTCACCGCCGCAAAGACCGCGTTTCCGGCAACGGTTGCAACAGCCAGCCGGCCGGGGATAAATCGAAAACCCCTGTTTATCAGATTATACAGATCCCGCGCCGACCCGGACTTGGCAACAAAATCCCCCAGCAGCATGAAAAGTGGAATGGCCGCGAAAACTTCGCTGCGCAGATACTCGTAGGACACGCTTCCCACGCCCCGCAATGCGACGCTCAGCCCGAATTCCCAGTCGCCGTCCGCCCCGCCATAGATAAGAACATTGCCGAAGAAGGCAGAGATTGCGAAGGCGAAGCTGATATGAATTCCCAACAGCATTCCGGCGAACATCAGCCCGAACATTGTCAGCAGGATGGTGTTTTCATCCATTGGCGCACCCCTCCCACCGGCGAAGGAATGCGCCAATTTCGGGGTAAGCATCTATTCCCGAACACAATTTTTTGACGTCACCCATAGTCAAACTCTTCATTGTGAAACAGGGATTCGTAGACAAGAAGCAGGCAAACCAGCGCACAGATACCGCTGACGACGACAACAAGTGTCCGGATCGGGTACACCGGAATTGTGACGATGCCCGAGCCTTCCTGCTCAAGGATTGCCCAGGCCTCTATCATGTTTGGCCAACTGCCAATGCCAATGGCGGCAAACAACAACAGTGCCAGGAAGTAGGAAGACGTGTTTATCAAGGACCGCCCGCGCGGGCCGAGAAACGAATACAGGATCGTTGTACGCAAGGAATTCCGGTTGAGGATCGACAACGGCAATTGCAGCATTAGTATCGACAACACAGAATTGGCAACGATTTCGTTAGTGCCGTAAATTGGCGACCCAAAAGCCTCGCGGCCGACAACGTCCGCCAATATGAGCGCCGCTACCGAAGCAAGCCAGAAAGCAGACAGAACATTCAAGCCGCGCGAACAGGTGTCGAGAACCCTGCGCACCGGTGAGACATGTACGGGTTTTGTTAACACTTCACACCCAATCCACTGTTAAGAAAGTCGCCTGGTGCGAGCAGGTTGGCCTTGCATCTTCGGACGCGAACGCGCCCTCAAAACCAGTCCTCCCGCAGTGCCATTCTCCCCCCGGCCTGCCTGCATATCCCTCGCTGAACGTGGTCGTCACACCCGCTCAGCCGACGCTCGAAATTGGTTAATCAATAACATCGCCTGCGACTAATATGCGCCAATGCGGCCGAGCCGTAAATCGATTTTTTGAGACATCCGGAAATAAATTGATATTTTGAGAGCATTCAATCACATTTTGGCGAAACATCGCCTCGAATAGCGCCCCAAAAGGTTAACCATCTTGGCGCGGCGATAGAAAACCCGCCCCTTCCGCTCGCCCTCATTCACCAGGGTCCACAAAACCGGGGGACAATACCCATGACCCTGTTACCCCGTGGATGCGTGGCTAGGGCCAGCGCCGGTTGCACGTTGCACAGGCCCGCCTAGGTCATACCTTTCAACACGCTGAATAAAGACGCCGTGTCCTCATCCCCTCGCCCTTCGGCGCGGGCGGCATCATAAAGAGGCAGCGCCGCCGTCATCAGTGGAACCGGCGCGTGAACGGCCTGCGCCTGATCCATAATGACCTCCAGATCCTTGGCGTAAACATCGTGCCGCATCGTGGGCGGCTCATAGTTTTCATCGATCATCATCTGACCCCGCACTTCCAGCATCCGCGACGTACCCGCCCCGGACGTGATCGCATCAAACACCAAATGCAGGTCCAGCCCCGAACGCTGGGCCAATAGCAGGGCCTCGGCGGCGGCAAGATTGTGAACGGTGACAAGCAGGTTTGCGACAATCTTCATCTTCATGCCAGCCCCGAACTCGCCGACATACCGCACCTCCCGGGCGATGGCATCGAAGACCGGGCGCAACGAATTGGCCGCCTGTTCATCGCCGCTGGCGTAGACGACAAGATCGCCGACTGCGGCCTGCGCGCCGGTTCCGCTGACAGGACAATCCAGCACTGTCCCGCCTGCATTGGAAACCGCCTCGGCGACACGGGCTTTGTCCTCAATCGAGAAGGTCCCCATTTCGCAAACGATGGTGTCCCGATGCAGTCTTTTTGTAATGCCCGACGGGCCGGTTACAACATCATCAAGTGCCTCAACCGAAGGCAAGGCGAGCAGGATAACATTCGACCGCGCCGCCACATCAACCGGCGAGGTACAGGGGATCCCACCGCAATCGGCCAACCTGCTCACCGCGTCTTCGCTGGCGTCATACCCACAAACGGACATCCCGGCGTCCCGCATCAACCGGGCATAAGACCCGCCCATTATCCCCAATCCGATCACGCCGACCCGAACCGGCTTCTTTCCGGAAGTCATTTTCTGTCCTTTACTTGCGGTCAAAAATTCTGGCAGACCAATCACTTGCGGTGCCACCGCTTGAAATCTCCGGATCGATCAGCCCATCGACCATGAAGGTCGGCGATACATGAATTCCGTTCTGTCGCGCGTAGCGCGTGTGTTTCTTGACCTCGCGCTCCAGCCCAGAGAACTGAAACGCCTCGCCAATGTCGATGCCGCTGACCTGTTCAATACGCGCGATCAGGTCATTTGGGGACGTGTTGAGGTTTGGGCCAGCACGGTGATCATCAAACTCGAACGCCTCGCGGTCCGCGTAGATGGCAGCCATCACCTTTCTGGCAGCGTCCTTTCCCGATGGCCCGGTCGACGCCGCAACAATCGCTCGGCAGATAAACCCGGAAAACAGATGCCAGGGCTGGGAATGCAGCCAAATGCGAATGCTGATCTGATCGTGACCGACCTCAATCAGAAGATCCTCCAGTTTGGCAAATGCACGTCCGGAAAACGGGCAGGTTGGCTCGAGGAATACCTCGAACAGTCGTTCACCGCTCCCCCAGATCAAGGGGGCCGCTGACCAGTCTTGTTTCTCCATCTGCATTACTTTGATCCCGAGACTGGTTGCTCTGGCGCGCGCAGACTTTCATACGAGGTCATTACGATGTCGCGATACGGCGCGCGGGCCCCAAGCCGTTCAAAATACCCCTCTATCCGGGGCTGGGAAGGCCGGGGGATGTCCATGGTGAAGTAGCGGTGAAGACAGGCCCCAAACGGAATGTCAGCAAGGCTCAACTGATCCCCCAGCAAGTAATCCCGCCCCTCCAGAGCTCGCTCCACAACGTCGAAATAGCCGTGCAGCTGGTCCAGAGAACCTGCAAGAACCTCCGAACAACGCTGATCTGTGGGCAAACGCACTTTTTGATAAAACACTTCCGTGATGGATGTGTTTGGCCCGGCCAAGAACCAGTCCATCCACATGTCGCTCTGCGCCTCCCAGCCCGGACACACATCGGCGAGCACACCACCATGTGCCCGCACTAGATGGCGGCAGATGGCGTTGGATTCCCAGAGCACCAGATCTCCGTCGACGAGTGTAGGCACCCGGCCGTGGGGGTTCATTTTCCGGTATTCCGCGCTATCAAGGCCGCCAAAGGCACCGCCGGCATCAACCTGTTCATAGTTCAGATCAGATTCGGCCAACACCCAGGCCACCTTCTGCACATTCATCGAGGTCATCCGGCCCCAAAGTGTCAGCATCCATTCCCCCGCTGATGGTTGTTACGTTTGATGGTCATCTCTTCCGCGTGCTATTCCGTGTCTTTCGGCAGATCCGGGCTTGGAAACCCCGGTATTTGATTTGGGCCAGCAAAATCTCCGGCAGTCTTGCCGCCCACCGCTGCGCACACAAACCGACCCTACCGAAGGGACAGGCCCAAACGCCAACAAGTAAGTATGATACCCGTCAGAAGTGAAAGTGATTTCCGCCGGGATCGATCACACGCTATTCAGGTTCCAGAACTTGACAGCCTCGAGGGATGAACGATGAGTCAGAAGCTGACACCCGATACACAGGCCCCGGCCCTGAAACTTGGTCTGGTAGGCGGCGGCAGTTTTGATCTCTCCTCGGAGACACCTGAAAACTTCACCATGGTGCTGTTCTATCGGGGTTATCACTGTCCGGTTTGCAAGAACTACCTCGCCGGACTGCTCGAGATCCTCCGGGACTATGAGGCCGCAGGTTTCACCGTCGTCGCCGCGTCGATGAATGACGAAAGCCTTGCGCAAAAAACTGTTGAAGAATGGGAACTTGATAACTTGCGCGTGGCCCACTCTGTCACGGTTGAACAGGCCAATGACTGGGGCCTTTGGATCTCGCAAGCCTTCAAGGATGTTGAGGCAGACATTTTCACGGAACCGGGTCTGTTTTGGATCCGTCCGGACGGCAAACTGTATCTGGCCGACATTTCCAATATGCCTTGGGCCCGGCCGGACCTGAAGTTTCTGCTGTCCAAAGTCGGATACGCGCTTGAGAACAACTATCCCGCGCGCGGCACCTATTCAGGCTGATCCGTCCAGTACCCGTTACGGTTTGATGCCGCTCCCTTGATCGCATTTGTTGCACCAAGGGAACGGGGCTATAGGATGAAGCGAACAGAAGAATTCCGGGCGGATGCGACGCGGATCGCAAGTCGCCTTTGAAAGAACGGATACTGTGAAAGCTTCAGCGACCGGTTCCGCCCAACCCTCGATTGCACGCAAGCCGTGCACGGACGCCAAAGACCGGGCCCGCTGATCCTGTTGCCAAGCCGGCAGATTTGTCTACGGTCGGCGGTAAGCTCTTGCTTTTTCACACCATCAATACATAGGAGGTCTCTTCATGTCCTCACTGAAGATCGTTCATTTTTCTGATATTTTGTGCGTCTGGGCCTATCTCGGACAATCCAGTCTTCAAAAGCTTTCCGATACGTTCGGCAACCGGATCGATGTCGAAACACGTTTCTGTTCGGTGTTTCCGGACGCCCACAAAAAAATCGGACGGCTGTGGAAGGACCGCGGCGGGTTCGGGGGTTACTCGGACCATGTTCGCGCGGTCGTGGACGGGTTCGAGGGCGTTGCACTGCACGCGGATGTCTGGACCAGAACCCGCCCCAAATCCTCTGCCAGCCCGCATTTGTTCGTCAAGGCCTTGGAGCTGACTTCGGTCGGGACGGCCAGCACGGGATTTCAGGACAGTCTGACGTTCAAGGCCGTACGCGAATTGCGATCCGCGTTTTTTACCGAAGGGAAAGACGTGTCGGACTGGGCGGTGCAACGGCGCATCAGCGAGAAGCTCGGGGCGGATTTTGACGAGGTCCGCGGAAAAATCGAAACCGGAGAGGCGATTGCCAGCCTCGCTGCGGATTACGAGCTGAGCCAGAATTCGAATGTTCGCGGCAGCCCGACCTATTACCTCAACGAGGGGCGCCAGATTCTGTTCGGGAATATCAGCTATGGCATTCTGGAGGCCAATGTCGAGGGGCTGCTGGCCGAGCATCAGGATCTGAACGCCAGCCCCTGCTGAGACAACCGGTGTTCCGGCGACCGGCCGCACCGCGGGGCGGGCCTCGGTGAATGCCTCTGCCTGCGCGGCGGTCCGCCCAGTCTCGACCGGACCTGAAATATTTGTCACTGTCAGGGTGCAGAACGGCCAGACACGGCCCGAGTGCAGCCCGGGGACAGAACCATGCGCAAGAAGACAGTTTCAGCCGAAGAGGCCGCCGCCCTGATCCATGATGGCGACACGCTGACCACATCGGGATTTGTCGGCATCGGCGTACCGGACGAATTGCTGGCCGCCATCGAGACGCGGTTTCTGGAAACCGGTGCGCCGCGTGATTTGTCTCTGGTCTTTGCCGCCGGCCAGGGCGACGGAAAGGACCGTGGGCTGAACCGGCTGGGCCATGCCGGGTTGCTGAAACGGGTCATCGGCGGGCATTGGGGCCTCATTCCGAAAGTTGCGAAACTGGCGACCGAGGGCAGGATCGAGGGCTGGAACTTGCCGCAGGGCTGTATCAGCCAGCTGTACCGCGACATTGCCGCCGGCAAGCCCGGGATGCTGTCGAAGGTCGGGCTGGAAACGTTCGTGGATCCGCGCATCGGCGGTGGTGCGATCAACGACATTAGCACCGAACCGCAGGTCGAACTGATGGAGATCGGTGGCGAAGAGATCCTGTATTACCCGGCCCCGAAGCTGACCGTGGCGCTGTTACGCGGCACCACCGCCGACGAGGCCGGCAATGTCACGATGGAACGCGAGGCACTGCTGATCGACAACCTTGCGCAGGCGATGGCGGTCAAGAACGCGGGCGGTGTCGTCATTGTTCAGGTCGAACGGGTGGCAGCGGCGGGCACGCTGCCGGCACGCGACGTGCATATCCCCGGTATCTTGGTCGACGCAGTGGTCGTGGCCCGGCCCGAAAACCATCTTCAGACCTATGCCACGGCCTATAGCCATGCCTTCACCAACCGCATCCGGTCACCTGAGGGCGAGATCCCGGCGATGCCGCTGGACGCGCGTAAGGTGATCGCGCGGCGCTGTGCGTTCGAATTGCCGGTGAACGGGGTAGTGAACCTCGGGATCGGCATGCCCGAAGGCGTGGCCTCGGTCGCCGCCGAGGAAGGGCTGCTGGATCACCTGACGCTGACCGCCGAACCCGGGGTGATCGGTGGTCAGCCGGCCTCGGGGCTGGATTTCGGCGCCGCGGTCAACACCGATGCCGTGCTTCCGCAGAACAACCAGTTCGATTTCTACGATGGCGGCGGGCTGGACATGGCTTGCCTGGGGCTGGCGCAGGCCGATGCCGACGGCAACGTAAACGTATCGCGCTTCGGGCCGCGGCTTGCCGGGGCCGGCGGCTTCATCAATATCTCGCAAAATGCCCAAAGCGTGGTGTTTGCGGGCACCTTCACGGCCGCGGGTATCGACATCGCGGTGTCCCCGGACGGTGTGGATATCCGGCACGAAGGCCGCACCCGCAAGTTCCTGAGCGCCGTGGAACAGATATCCTTTTCCGGCCAGCGTGCCGCCCGGCTGGGCCAGCCGGTTCTTTACGTCACCGAACGCTGTGTGTTCGAATTGACCGGCGACGGGCTGAAGCTGGTCGAGATCGCGCCGGGCGTCGACCCCGAGCGCGATGTGCTGGCCCTGATGGAAGTCCGCCCGATCGTCGACGAACTGCGGCTGATGGACGAGCGGATCTTCCGCCCGCAGGAAATGGACCTGCGCAGGGATCTGCTGCATCTGGACCTGCATGACCGGATCGTCATCGACCCGGCGACCGGCTGCCTGTTCCTCAATTTCGAGAAGATGCGCGTGCGCACGCGCGACGAGGTGGATCGCGTCGGTCAGGTGGTGTCGGAGATCTGCGGCCCCCTGCCCGGCCGCGTCGACGTCATCGCCAACTATGACGGTTTTCGTATCGACGAGGCGCTGGAGGCGGACTGGGCGCGGCTGGTCGCGCAGCTGACCGAACGGTATTACAACAAGGTCAGCCGCTATTCCGGCTCGGCCTTCATGCGTATGAAGCTGCGCGAGGTGTTTCCCGACGCCCGGCCGCATATCTACGAAACCAGCGATCAGGCCAGATCGTTTCTGGACGGGTCGGGGCGGTCCTGACCGCGGAGGTTTGCGGACCGGGGATTGAAGGCTTCTAGGACCGGTCGGATGATCTGCGAACCGGAGTCTTACGCGTGGGCGAATTGTCGACAATTTGCCTGCAAGTCATTGATGACTTGCAACAAAACCCGTTGACGGGTTTTCCCGCCCGGGCCGCGCCCCGCGGTCTGCTGCTTTCACCCGGTCGCGTCCTGCGCCGGGTCGCCGGGGACCGGGTCAGCCACGTCTTCAATCGGATCCCGGGTGATCCGCGTGCCGGGCCGGGCGGTGAACAGAACGATGAGCAGACCCGCCACCGTTCCGGCGATAACGAGGATCACGAACAGGTTGAAATGGGTCACGTGCAACCGCGCCTCACCCGCGAACCAGCCGGCGATGCAGGCGCCGGCCAGAACCAGCCAGTGCACCAGCGGACCGAGAAAGACCTGTTTCATGTCTATACCTTTCCGGGTTTCGCGCCGGACGCCATCAGGCGCGGCGCCAGCAGGGCGGCGGCCGCCGCAATGCCGATGGCTGACACCAGCCAGCCGTTCAGACCAAGAAGCTCATGTGTGGGCGGGTACAGCATCAGGAAGGCCGCCCCGGCCAGCAGCGCGCGGCGTGCCGGATCGACGGCGCCGCGATACCAGCCCTCCATCGACACCGAAAGCACGCCCAGCCCCGCCAGCGCCAGCAGCGACGAGGCGATCGTCATCCAGAGCGGCCCGATGAAAAGTAGCGACGGGTTGTAGACGAAAATCAGCGGCGCGAGGTATTTGGCGATGCCCACGCGGGTTGCTTCGATCGAGGTGGCCATGGGCGGCGTCTTGGCGATCGCTGCCGCGGCAAAGGCCGCCAGCGCGACCGGCGGGGTGATGGAGGACACGACCCCGAAATAGAACGCGAACATATGCGCCGCGATGGGTTCGATCCCGGCCTTGACCAGCGCCGGAACGATCAGCGCGGCCACGGTGATATAGACCGCCGTTGTCGTGATCCCCATGCCGAGGATGATCGAGGCGAGTCCGGTCAGACTGAGCAGGATCAGAAGGTTGCCGCCGGACAGGTCGATCACCGACTGGGTGAATTTCAGCCCCAGGCCGGAAACGAAGACCGAGCCGATGATCAGCCCCGCACAGGCACAGGCCACGGCGACGGGCACGGTCGCCCGGACACCAGCCTCCAGCGCGGCCAGCAGGTCGACGGGGCTCATCCGGGTCGCGGGGTTGATGAAGCTCAGCGCGACCAGCGCCGCCAGCCCGAAAAACGCCGATTTCATCGGCGTGTAGCCATACATCAGGAAGCCGATAAGGATCAGCAGCGCGATCAGCAGGTGCCAGCCGCGGCGCAGCACGTCCCATGTTTTCGGCAGTTCTTCGCGGGGGATGGAGCCGATATCGTGTTTATCGGCCTCCAGATGCACCATGAAGTAGATGGTGACGAAATAGAGCAGCGCCGGAATGATCGCGGCGATGATGATATTGACGTAAGACGTGCCGAGAAACTCGGCCATGATGAAGGCCGCCGCGCCCATGATCGGCGGCGTGATCTGACCGCCCGACGAAGCGCAGGCCTCGACCGCGCCGGCAAACTTGGCCCGGTATCCGACACGTTTCATCAGCGGGATCGTGAACGACCCGGTGGTCACGACATTGGCCACCGCCGAGCCCGAAACGGTCCCCATGAACCCCGAGGCGACGGCGGCCGCCTTGGCCGGGCCGCCGATGCGGTGGCCGGTCAGCGAGACGGCGAGATCGATGAAAAACTTGCCGGCGCCGGACCGGATCAGGACCGCGCCGAAAATGATGAAAAGAATGATGTAGGTGGCGCAGACATGCAGCGGGATGCCGAATATGCCGTCTGAGGACATAAACAGGGTATCGACGAATTTGGCCCAGCGCACCGGCGGGCCGTAGAAGAATCCGAAGAAATGGTCGGAATTGAGCGCGTGGAACATGAAAAAGCCGGTGATCAGCACCATCGACCATCCGACGACGCGCCGCGTCGCCTCGAAGACCAGCGCAATCAGGATGCCGCCGACGATCAGGTCGGACGGATCCTTTTCGCCATAGCGCATGTGAAACGCCGTGACGTCCCAGATCGTCCAGAGCTGGACGAAGAGAACGAGGCCGACAAGGATCAGGTCGATCACCAGCCCGGCCAGCCGCTGGTGGTTGCCCGGGTCACCATCGACGAAAACCGGCTGCCGCATCGTGGTGCGGAAGAGCGGCTTCATCAGGATCGCCAGCGTCAGCATAACCGTCAGGTGAACTGACCGGAATGACCGGCCCTCGGGCGTGCCGAAAACCGCCGTGAACAGGTGGAAACAGGCCAGCCCGACCGAGATGACGACACAGAAAAACATCAGCGCGTTCAGGGCGCTGAACCGGCGGTCGATCAGCAGACGCTCGAGAAAGCCGAGTTCCTGCTTCTCATGGTAAGTGAGTTGGGCCGTTTCGTTCATTTTTTTCAGGACCGGTCAGAGCTCGGGCAGGATCCGCCCAGGCAGGGGCGGACCGGTTGAGTTTCAGGCAGGATCAGCCGCCGACGCCCAGTTCCTTGTAGCAGCGTTCGGCGCCGGGATGGACAGGAATGGCCACGCCGGTCAGCGCGTCTTCCTGCTTGACCCGGTTCCAGACCGATTTGACCTCGGCAAATGTCGCGTGGTTTGCCCAGAACACCTTGCACATCTGGTACACGGTTTCCTCCGGCAGATCCTTGCTGACGACCATGTTCACGACGATGCCCAGCGAATTCAGGTCTTCCGAGACGCTTTCGTAAACGCCTGCGGGCATGGTGCCCTCGATAAAGCCGGGATTGGCGGCGATGATCTCTTGCTGCTTATCCTTGGGCAGGCCGATGAAACGGATGCCGGGGCTTTGTTCCAGTTCGATGAAGCTGGCCTGCGGCATGTTGGTCGCAGCCATGAACACGTCAATATGGCCGTCTTTCATCAGGGCGACGGATTCGGTGTAGTTGACGTGATGGACCGTACCGCCGTTTTCACGGATGCTGTCGAAGGAAATGCCATAGGCCTTCAGGATCGACTCGGCAAAGGCCGTGCCTGTCCATTTCGCTTTGCCGGGGCTGATGTTTGCACCGGCCATGTCGGCAAAGGTCTGAATGTCGCTGTCAGCGCGGACGGCGACCTGGAACATTGAACCGTAGAGCGTTGCGAAATGGCGGACATTCGGCTGTGGCTTGGAAAACTTGCCGGCGCCGTTGAACCCGTTGGCCGTTGTGTGGGCATAGGAAAACCCGATTTCCGCGTCCCCGCCGTTGACGGACAGGACATTGGAAATACCGCCGCCGGACGTGTTCGAGGTCGAGATACCCTCAACCTCTTCGTCCATGACCTGCATGATTTTGGCGCCCAGCGGATACCACGACCCCCCTGACGGACCGGAAACCATCCGGACAAAGGTGTCGGCATGGACCGGCAGCGCAGCAAGGCTGAGTGCGGCAGCCGGCAACAGAAAGCGAACAAGCGAATTCATCAGATCTTCCTCCCAGAATGTTAAATACCGGCGGCACTGGCGGTCTTGAATTCGCCGTGCTTTTCAGCGCTCCCGCCCTGACGGAATGCACCCAGTCCACCGATCAGCTATTCGAACGTCCGGTTGTGGGACGTCGATACGCGCAACGTCCCAGTGTTATTCCGCGCGGTCAAGATTTTTTGACGGCCCCGCCCTGCCGGGCAGAGTCCGGCCTGAGCTGCCGGACTGACCGGCGCCGGTGTTGCGACGCGGATTGCCCTTTTTTGACGGGCCGCGATCGCCGCGTCGGCCCAGTCGCACCGACCGGGTGATCGCGATTGGAAATCTGGCGAGGCGGAAAATAAAATCGATGTTTTTAGAAAAATCAGAAAAAAATAGTGGATTTTCTCAAGCTTCGCGGTAAGCTTCCGGCCAGAAAAACGAGCCGCGGGGCCAGTCCCTTCGGCTCAAGACGGGGAGGATCTCATGAAGATTTCGAATCTGGCTGCGACATTGGCGTTGGCGACCGCACTGGTGGGGACCAGCTTTGCGACACCGCTGAAGGCTGCAAATGTCGATGGTCCAAAGGTGTTCTGGAAAATATCGATGTGGGGAAACCCGCGGGCGTTGTCGGCCGGCATGGAGGAAATGATCAGCAAGGTTTCCGACGAGACCGACGGCAATTTCCAGATCAAGATCTTTTATGGCGCACAGCTGTCCAGCAACCGCGAAAACCTCGATGGGATCAAGCTGAACGCGTTTGAAGGCGCGGCGATCTGCAACTTCTATCATCCGGGCAAGAACCCGGCCTGGATGGTGTTTTCGCTGCCCTTCCTGCCGCTGGGCGACCCGCAGGTCGACAAATACGTCCGGTCCCGGATGATGGCGCATCCCGCGATCGTCGCCGACATGGCGAAGTGGAACGCCGTTCCTTATGTGTCCGGCCTGCTGCCGCAATATGAGATTCTGGGCAAGGTCCCGGTGCCAACCACGCTTGAAGGCTGGAGCGGCATGCGCGTGCGCGCCGGAGGCGGCCTTGGCACAGCGATGGAAAAGCTGGGTGCGGTCAAGCAGACCCTGCCGGCCGGTGAAACCTCGACCGCATTCCAGCGCGGCGCACTCGACGCCGCCGCGTTCCCGTTCACCTATGCCCATGTCGCATTCAAGATCGCGGACGAAGCCGAATGGTTCACAGGAAACCTCGCACCGGGCACGTCGGAATGCGGCTGGGTCTTTAACAAGACCGCCTATGACGCGCTGCCGCCGCAATACCAGCAACTGCTGCAGGACAACCGGGATCTGGTGATGGATGTCACACAGGCCGCCTATGCTGAGCAGGACGCCAAGAACCTGCCAGAGTTCGAGGCGAATATGACCAAGATCGTCTACACGGACGAAGAACTGGCGCGTTTCCGGGAAATTGCGGGCAAGCCGGTCTGGGACAAATGGATCGCGGCCAACAGCGATAAGTTCGATGCACAGGGCGTGTTCGACGCGGTCTGGGCCCTGGCTGACGAAGCTATGAAGCAATAACCGGTACTAACTGCCGTCCCGGAGCAAGGCGCCGCCTGCTCCGGGACGGCAGCTTTTTTGGTTTCTGGAACATGAAAACAGGCAGGTCCCGCAATGCAAAGCCCGCCCGCTGCTGACGCCGACGAAAGCCTTCTGGCAAAGTCGGACCGGATGATGCAGCCGCTGGAAAACGGCATCAACATGCTGGCGGCATTCGCGATCTTCGCGCTGATGTTGCTGGGCAGTGCCCAGATCATCCTGCGCTCGGTCTTCAATTCCCCCATCGCCGGCTATATCGATCTGGTCGAGCTTTCGATGGCCAGCATGGCCTTTCTGGGCGCTGCCTATTGTCAGCGGCTGGGCGCGCACATCCGCATGGAGATCCTGATCGGGCGGTTTCGGGGGCGCGGCCTGTGGGCCTTTGAGATATTCGGCACGCTGGTGGCGCTGTTCATCATCGCGGTTCTGATCTGGTACGGGTGGGGGCATTTCCTGCGCGCCTACCAGTTGGGCGACAGCACCATCGATGCCGAATACCCGGTCTGGCCGTCAAAGCTGCTGGTGCCCATTGCCTTTGCGGTGTGGTGGGTGCGGCTGTTCATTCAGCTCTGCGGCTCGGTCCGGCTGTTCATCAACCCCGACGCCGCGCCGGTCGGCGTGGTCGTGATCCAGACCGCCGCGGAACATGCGCGCGAGGAAATTCACGAGGCCTTTGGCGATGACCTGCCCGAAGACGAACCCGGAGGCCGCGACGGATGATCATCGGCATCGGATTCGACGATCCCTTCCTGGTCGGGCTGATCGGGCTGGTGTTGCTGTTCGTTCTGGTTTTTCTGGGTGTGCGCGTGGTCTTTGCCGCGTCGTTTATCGGGTTGTTCGGGCTGGTCGAACTGCTGGGATGGGGGCCTGCGGCAGGGATCGTCGGCACCATCCCGCATGCCAAATCCTCGACCTACGCGCTGAGCGTGCTGCCGATGTTCATCTTCATCGGCTTTCTCGCCTTCCACGCCGGCATGACACAGCAACTTTTCGACGCGGCGCGCAAATGGGTCGGATGGGTGCCCGGCGGGCTGGCGGTGGCGACGGTGTTTGCCACGGCCGGGTTTGCGGCGGTGTCGGGGGCCTCGACCGCCACCGCGGCCGTGTTTTCGCGCGTCGCGATCCCGGAAATGCTGCGCTATGGCTATGACAAGAAGCTGGCCGCAGGCGTGGTGGCCGCGGGCGGAACGCTGGCCTCGCTGATCCCGCCCTCGGCCATCCTCGTCATCTACGCGATTATCGTCGAGGAATCGGTGGGTGAACTGCTGTTGGCCGGGTTCCTGCCCGGTGCGGTTTCGGCATTGATCTACGCGGCGATCATCATCGTCTGGGCAATGTACCGGCCTTTGGATGGCCCGGCGGTAAAGGGCTACACGTGGAAAGAACGGGTGCAGGCGCTGCCCGGGATTTCACCGATCTTCCTCGTCGTGCTCATCATCATGTCGGCGATCTACAACGGCTGGGCCACGCCCACCGAGGCCGGCGCGCTGGGCGCCACGGTGGTGTTCATCATGGCCCTGATGCGCGGCACGCGGTTCCGGACGATCCGCGACGCATTGATGGAGGCGGCCAAGCTGACGGTGATGATCTTCTCGCTGATCTGGGGCGTTCTGATCTTTGTCCGTTTCCTTGGGTTCTCGGGGCTGCCCGAGGCGTTCACGCAATGGATCCTCAGCCTCGATGCATCGCCCATGGTGATCATGATCTGCATCCTGATCGCCTATTCTGTTCTGGGCATGTTCATGGATGCAATCGGCATGCTGCTGCTGACGCTGCCTGTGGTCTACCCGGCGGTCACCGCGCTGGGCTTTGACAGCATCTGGTTCGGCATCATCGTGGTGAAGATGGCCGAGGTCTGCCTGATCACCCCGCCCATCGGGCTGAACTGTTTTGTTGTGAACGGGGTGCGCCCGGACATTTCGCTGACGCAGGTGTTCCGCGGTATCGCGCTGTTTTTCATCGCGGATGTGATCACCATCGCCCTGCTTCTCGCCTTCCCTGAAATCGTAACCTGGCTGCCGGAACTGATGAGATCTTCCCGATGAAACTGAAACCGACAATGCAACTGGAAAAAGCCGGGCAGATCGTTGAGATCGCCCTGCAACATGGCCGTGACGCAGGCCTGCTGCCGCTGACGGTGGTGGTGCTGGATGCCGGCGGACGGATCGTCGCCTGCAAATCCGAGGACGGTTCGGGCATCCTTCGGTTCGACGTGGCGCTGGGCAAGGCGTGGGGCGCTCTGGGCATGGGAATGTCCAGCCGCCTGCTGCGCGACCGGCTGTCACAGCGGCCGGTGTTTCAGAACGCGCTGGCTGCGGCGTCGGACGGGCGGTTCGTCCCGGTCCCCGGCGGCGTGCTGATCGAGGATGACGACGGGTTCACCATCGGCGCGGTCGGGATCAGCGGCGACACGTCGGAGAAGGATGAATACTGCGCCATTTCGGCCGTCCGGGTCGCCGGGCTCAGTCCGGAACCGGCAGAGGTCGATCCGGACTGGCAGGGAAGCAGCCTGTCGGACAAGCCCGACTAGCCGGCGCGGAGATCAATCCTTTGGTCAAAAAAACGCCGGTTGGTCTGCAGCCTCGGTTTGTTGGCATCGGCGGGATCGAGCAGGCGCAACGTGGGTTGCCCGAAATAGGCCGGCGGCAGAACCATCGCGCGGACAAAGGCCGTCGACACCGGGCCTGCCGTGGCCTGAACCGGGCTCTCGGCACCTTCGTACCACGCATCCATCGGCGACTTGGTTTCGGTGTGGTGGTCCGATCTGATTTCCAGCGCGCCTTCGGTCAGGCACCGGATCCCTGGCCCCGGATGCGTGTGGCGGTAGGCACATGCGCCGGGCGGGAAGGACACCTGATCCAGCCGCAGAACTGCCGCGCCGTCATCCCAGCCGAACGGCTCGGCCAGCAATGCCGTCTCGGCCCCGGCAGAGACGCGCGGAAGCACGGCGAAATGCAGCAGGTCAACCTCGGTGTCGGCGGTGGCGGTTGCGCCGAACGTATAGAGCCCGTCGCCGGCGAGAATGGTCCTGTCCGCCAGTGCGAGCTGACCGGAGCGCAGCCAGATGCCGTGATGCGCCGGGGCGAAGCGGAACCTTTCACCGGGATCAAGTGTGCGTTCAAAAAGGCATATCCAAAACTGGCTCATATGTCATTCTGCGCTGACATCCGTTTTTTTACAAACACCCGGCCCAAGCTTTGCCCCAGACCGTGATCAGCAACACCACCGCCCCGGGCCGGCCGGGCGCGGGGGTGTTTCTTGCCGGTGCCCTGCTGATCCTGTGTGTGTCGGAACTGTTCCGGCTTTTTGCCGGGGATGGTTCGGCAAGCCACCTGTCGCGGCTGGCTTTTCTGGCGATGTGCCCGGCGCTGCTGCCGCATTTCACCTTTCGCGAATGGGCGATGACCGCGCTTGGCGGTGCACTGGCGGCCGGTCTCTGGCTGCGGGACGACACCGGCGCAATTCTGTACGCGCTGGACCGGGCCGCGTTTTTCGGCGCCTTCATCTTTCTGGTCACCCTGCTGAAGGAGGCGGCGCAAAGATCGCGCTCGGTGCTGGATCTCGGGGTCTGGGTGACGCGCCAGCAGCAGGGGCGGCGATACTACGCACTGTCCATTGGCGGGCACGTGATGGGTGTGCTCCTGAATTTCGGGGCGATCAGCCTGCTGACACCGCTGATCCAGAGAGGCGCGCGGGCGATGGCCGGCGGGCCGGGCGGCGCCAGCGCGGCGCAGCTGGAGCAACAACAGATATCGGCGTTGCTGCGCGGGTTTTCATGGATGATCCTGTGGGCGCCAACGGCGCTGACGCAGGCGGTGCTGTTCACCGCCTTTCCCGGGGCGAATGCCGCTGTCGTCATCCCGCTGGGGATCGCGGCCTCGGTTGTCATGGTGCTGGTAGGACGTGCGCTGGACCGGCTGTACTGGCGGGGGCTGACCGGGTCCGCGGTCTCGCAGCCGCCGGTGTTTCCGCGCCATTCGGCCGGGCGGTTCGCCGCGATCTGCGCCTGCCTGATCGCCGTGACATTCGCGGTGGCGTTCGGCGCACAGGTCAGGGCCGCGGTTGCGCTGATGCTGGTCGCGCCGGTCATGATGATCTGCTGGATCTTCCTGCAGGGCGTCGCCGGCGGGTCGGCAAATGCACTGCGGGACACCGCGCGCACGCTCTACGACATCTTTGTGCGGACGGTCCGGGAACCGGCGCGCAGTGCCTATGTGCTGGGAACCGCGGGGTTCATCGGTGAGACCGGCGCGGCGCTCGCGCCGGTTGCCGAGGTGGCAGCGGCGCTGAACATCGATGCCGCACCGGCCTGGATTGTTCTGGCGGCCCTGCCGGCGCTGATCGTGCTGGGCGGACAACTGGCGCTCAGCCCGATCATCATGGTGGTGTTCCTTGGCGCGGTGCTGAACGAATTACCCGTGTTGCCGGCCTCGCCGGACCTGATCGTCTTTGCGCTGGGTGCCGGGTGGGCGCTGAGCATGACCGCATCGCCCAACGCCTCCGCCACGCTGCTGATCGCGGCCATCACCAGAATTGCGCCAACCACGCTGACATGGCGCTGGAACGGGGTCTATGCGCTGACCTGCTTTGCGGTGTTCGTTGTCGCGTTCCGTATACTGGCAGGGTGATGGCGGCGGGCCGGTACGCAACCGGCCCACCCGACCGGTGTCAGACCGCGCCCTGATACTCTCCGCGGGCGGGGTATTCGTTCTTGATCGCGAAATCGAGCGCGCCGACCAGTTCCGAAAAATGCGGCCGGACGAAGGGCATCGTCTGAACCGACCCGTAATAGAGCGTCTGTTCAGGCGTGACCATGAACAGGCCGGGTTCGGAAAACAGCGCCGGTTCCTCGATTCCGATCGACGTCTTCCCGCGCGAGGTGGAGACATAGAGCCCCCAGTCGCGGGCTTTCTGCAGCGACAGACCGTATCCCATGCGCAGCCCGGTGGCCGTGATCTTGTCCGCCATGTCGCGGGTTCGTTCGGCACCGTCCGAGCTGACCGCGACGGTTTTGACCCCGCGTTCGGCAAAGGCGCCAACCAGCTTTTCCATCTCGGTCAGGTAGGTGGCGCAGATCGGGCAGTGCAGGCCGCGGTAAAAACAGATGACGGTGCCGCGCTCGGCGCCATCCGTGGCGAGGTCAAAGGCTTCGTGATCCAGCGTTTCAAAGGACAGATCCGGGGTTTTCTGGCGGGGCATCAGCATGACGATTCTCCTTGTTCTGGTGCTTGCCTGGACATGTACCGCGGGTTAATGTCGGAAAAATCCGCAAAACATGATCAATATTACAAAATGAAGAAACCTGACCGCCTGTCCGCCCTGATGTCTCGGTTCGAACTGCAAATCTCGCCCTGCGCGCTGGCAGAGGCGAATTTCCTGATCCTGGGTGAAGAAAGCAGCGACCGGCCGGCGGTGATCCGGCTGGAACGGGAGGGCGGTTTTGCCGGCAGGTCACCGGCCCGGCAGGTTCTGTTAAGCGCACAGGTGCTGTGGGGCGCATCCGAAAACCCGTTGTTCGCTGCCCTGCCCGGCTCGGTGCAGCATCCGCTGGACGATCCCGAGATGCAGGCGCTGGCAACCCTGATACTGGCCGAACAGAACGCGCCGCGCTGCGGCTCTGCTTCGGTGCTGAACCGGCTGTGCGAGGTCCTGTTCGTACGGCTGATGCGGGCAGAGATCGAAAACGGATCGGTGCAGACCGGGATACTGGGCGGGCTTGCCGACCCGCGGCTGAGCCGCGCGATCGTGGCGATACACGACCAGCCCGGGCGCGCGTGGCGGGTCGACACGCTGGCCGCCGAGGCCGGCCTGTCCGTCAGCCGGTTTTCCGAACTGTTCCGAAATTCGGTCGGTCAGACACCCCTCTCCTACCTGCGCCGGTGGCGACTGACGCTGGCCCGGCAGGACATCGAGCGAGGCGAACGCATTCAGCGCGTGGCCGGCCGGTATGGCTATGGCTCCGGCGAAGCGCTGAGCCGCGCGGTCTCTCTGACCTATGGCACCAGCCCGATCCAGATCCGCAAGGCGGCGGCAACCGCCGACCACCGGACCCCGCAATGACATGTGGAAAATCACGTTTTCTGCGTGGGCCAAACGAACACGATGCGGTAATACGGTCCCGGAGCCGCAGCATCCCGCCCGGCCCGGCGGGCCTGCTCGGCAGACAGTGGACCGGTTCGGGTCTATCATCGGGGTTCGCATTGTGAGGGAGGGCGTGCGGAGTGCTGGACTATTCGCATAACGCGTGGCTTGTCGCCGCGTCGTTGGCGGTCGCGCTGATGGCCGGGTTCACCGGTCTGTCGATCACGCGCGGGGCATCGGCACTGAGCGAACGGCAGCGCAAGATCGTGGTCGCCTTTGCCGCGGTCGCTCTGGGCGGCGGCATCTGGTCGATGCACTTCGTTGCCATGCTGGGCCTGCAATTGCCCATCCTGTTTTACTACGACGCGCTGATCACGCTGATTTCGGCGCTGGTCGCGGTGCTGATGGTCGGGCTTGCGCTCTTGCTGCTGCATTTCCGGCCCCGGACCACCCGCACCATCATCGGGTCCGGCGTGATTGTCGGGCTGGGCATCGTTTCCATGCATTACATCGGCATGGCCGGCATGCAGCTGTGCCGCCCGATTTATGGCGTGGTTCATGTTCTGGCCTCGACGCTGGCTTCCGTCCTGCTGTCGGTGCTGGCGATCTGGGTCGCCTATGACGAACGTACCCACCGCAATATCCTGCTGGGCACCGTCTGTTTCGGCGTGGCGGTGTTCACGATGCATTTCATCGCGATCCTGCTGACCGGTTTCGTGCCCGACGAAAGTGCAAGTGTCACCGGGCCGATGCTGAGCAATCAGACGCTGGCAATGGGTGTGACCATTGCCGCCTTCCTGATATGTTCGGCCTTCCTTCTGACCGGGATTTCGTTCATCGGCCCCGAGGAGGAAACCGGGAAACGCCCCGCCGCGGCGCCGGAGGACAGCGGCCCGCAGATATCCACCGCCATTGTCGGCATCCCTTACGAAAGGGAAGGCCAGACCTTCTTTGCCGATCAGACCAGTGTCGCGGCGCTGCGGGCCGAGGGGCATTACACGGTGCTGTATCTGGGTCCGGAGAAACAATTCTGCCCGTGGTCAATCTCCGAGGCCGAGGCCCGGCTGAAGCCGCACGGGTTTCTGCGCTGCCACCGCAGTTACCTGATCAATCCCCGGTTCGTGTCCAGCTTTGAGCGCACCAAGGACAAGGGCCAGTGTTTCTTTGACGAAGTCCCGGCCCTGCCCAAGGTCCCGGTCAGCCGGTCACGACTCACACTGGTGCGGGACGCGCTCGGGCTCTGACGCGCGAAAAACCGGGCGCATTTCGTGCGCGCTATTCGTATTTCGTGAAATGCACCGCGTTTCTGGTTCACGAAAACTGGTTTCCCGGGGTCTTCGGTTCTCCCTTGTAAGGCACGGGTCCGCACGCTGCGGATCGAGGGAGGAATTCAGAAATGATACCAGCCGGGTTTGAATACCACCGGCCGACCGACATTGGTGCGGCCTTGTCTATCCTGCAGGAGCATGGCGACGAGGCGCGCGTGATCGCGGGCGGCCACAGCCTGATCCCGATGATGAAACTGCGCATGGCCGATATCGGTCATCTGGTGGATCTTCAGGACATCGGGGAACTGCGGGGCATCGCGACCGACGGCGGAACTGCCGTGATCGGCGCCATGGTGACGCAGCACGAATTGATCACGCATGACGGGCTGGCCAGCGCCATACCGCTGATCCGCGAAGCGTCGCTGCAGATCGCCGATCCGCAGGTGCGCTATCTGGGCACCATCGGCGGCAACGTGGCAAACGGCGATCCGGGCAACGACATGCCGGGGCTGATGCAGTGCCTTGACGCGCAGTTCGAACTGACCGGACCGGATGGCAGCCGGACGGTGCCTGCACGCGCGTTCTACGAGGCCGCGTATTTCACCGCCCGTGACGACGAGGAAATCCTCGCGCGAATCCACATCCCCATACCGGGCGCCGGCACCGGCTACGCCTATGAAAAGCAGAAGCGCAAGATTGGCGATTATGCCACTGCCGCCTCGGCCGTTCTGATCAGCGTGCAGGGTGGCAGCTGTAGTGCAGCGTCGATTGCGATGACCAATTTGGCCGACACACCGATCTGGGCCGCCGCCGCCGCCGCGGCGCTGGTGGGGTCTTCGCTGGATGACGCGGCGCGTTCCGCCGCCGTGGCCGCGGCCGTAGAAGCCATCGATCCGGTGTCCGACAATCGCGGGCCGGTCGAATTCAAGAAACATGTCGCGGGCGTTGTTCTGCGCCGGGCCATCGACCGCGCCGCATCGCGGGCGTCGTGAGGGAGAACAAAGACATGAGCAAGATGCATGTGAAAATGACGGTGAACGGCAAAGCGGTCGAAGCGCTGGCCGAGCCGCGCACGCTGCTGATCCACTTCCTGCGGGAAGACCTGAAAATCACCGGCCCGCATATCGGCTGTGAAACCAGCCATTGCGGCGCCTGCACCGTCGATCTCGACGGCAAGTCGGTCAAGGCCTGCACCGTATTCGTCGCACAGGCAAACGGGGCCGAGGTGACCACCGTCGAAGGTCTGGTGAACGATGACGGGTCGCTGGGTGTCATTCAGGAAATGTTCCGTGAACATCACGGGCTGCAATGCGGCTTCTGCACGCCAGGCATGATCACCCGGGCGCACCTGCTGCTGCAGGAAAACCCGACCCCGAGCGAAGAGGACATTCGCTTTGGCATAGCCGGAAACCTGTGCCGCTGCACCGGCTATCAGAACATCGTCAAGGCCATCGCGGCCTCTGCCGACGCGTTGAACGCCCAGAAGGAGGCGGCAGAATGAACGAACAGACACTTACCCCCGAACAAAGAACCGCAAACCTCAAGGGCATGGGCACGTCGCGCAAGCGCGTCGAAGACGTGCGCTTTACACAAGGCAAGGGCAATTACGTCGATGACATCAAGATGGACGGGATGCTGTTCGGCGATTTCGTCCGCTCGCCCTACGCCCATGCGCGGGTGAAAAACATCGATACCTCTGCCGCCGCCGCTGTGCCCGGCGTGGTCGCCGTTCTGACCGCTGCCGATCTGGAGCCGCTGGGTCTGCACTGGATGCCGACGCTGGCCGGCGACAAACAGATGGTGCTGGCTGACGGCAAGGTGCTGTTTCAGGGTCAGGAAGTGGCCTATGTGATCGCCGAGGACCGCTATATCGCGGCTGATGCCGCCGAACTGGTCGAGGTGGATTACGAGGAACTGCCCGTCGTCGTCGACCCGTTCAAGGCGCTGGAACCGGACGCGCCGGTGCTGCGCGAGGACATTGCCGGCAACATGGAAGGCGCGCACGGTCCGCGCAAACACAACAACCACATCTTCACCTGGGAACAGGGTGACAAGGACGCGACCGAGGCGGTACTGGCCGAGGCGGACGTGGTCGCCGAAGAGATGGTCTATTACCACCGCACACATCCCTGCCCGCTTGAAACCTGCGGCTGCGTGGCCTCGATGGACAAGGTCACCGGCAAGCTGACGCTGTACGGCACTTTCCAGGCCCCGCATGCGATCCGCACGGTGGTTTCGCTGATCTCGGGGCTCGCAGAGCACAATATCCGGGTGATTTCGCCAGATATCGGCGGCGGCTTCGGCAACAAGGTCGGCGCCTATTCCGGCTATGTCTGCTCGGTCGTGGCCTCCATCGTGACCGGCAAGCCGGTGAAATGGGTCGAGGACCGGATGGAGAACCTGATGTCCACCGCTTTTGCGAGAGATTACTGGATGCAGGGCAAGATCGCGGCGACAAAGGAGGGCAAGATCACCGGTTTGTGGTGTCATACCACCGCCGATCACGGCGGGTTCGATGCCTGCGCCGATCCCACCAAGTTCCCGGCCGGGTTCATGAACATCTGCACCGGGTCCTATGACATTCCGACCGCCTATCTTACCGTCGACGGGGTCTATACCAACAAGGCGCCGGGGGGCGTGGCCTATCGCTGTTCGTTCCGTGTGACCGAAGCGGCCTATTTCATTGAACGCATGATCGAAATCCTTGCGATCAGGCTGAACATGGATGCCGCCGAACTGCGCCGGATCAACTTCATCAGGGCCGATCAGTTCCCGTATCAGTCCGCGCTGGGCTGGGAATATGACAGCGGCGACTACCACACCGCGTGGGACAAGGCGATGAAGGCGGTCGGCTATGACGGGCTGCGCGCCGAACAGGCGCAACAGCTGGCCGATTTCAACGCCGGCAAGACGCGCAAGCTGATGGGCATCGGGCTGACGCATTTCACCGAGATCGTCGGGGCCGGACCGGTCAAGAACTGCGACATCCTCGGGCTTGGCATGTTCGACAGCTGCGAAATCCGCATTCATCCCACCGGCAGCGCCATCGCGCGGCTGGGCACGATCAGCCAGGGTCAGGGGCATGCCACCACCTTTGCCCAGATCATCGCGTCGGAAATCGGCATTCCCGCCGATGACATCACGCTGGAGGAAGGCGACACCGATACCGCGCCCTACGGGCTGGGCACTTACGGGTCCCGCTCGACCCCGGTGGCGGGGGCCGCAACGGCGATGGCGGGCCGCAAGATCCGTGCCAAGGCGCAGATGATCGCGGCCTATCTGCTGGAGGTCCATGACGACGATGTCGAGTTCGACGTTGACCGGTTCGTGGTCACGGGGGCGCCGGAGCGGTTCAAGACGATGAAAGAGATCGCCTTTGCCGCCTACAATCAGGCGATCCCGGGGATCGAACCGGGGCTGGAAGCGGTCAGCTACTATGACCCGCCGAACATGACCTATCCGTTCGGGGCCTATGTCTGTGTGCTGGATATTGACGTCGACACAGGCGAGGCCGACATCCGCAGCTTCTACGCGCTGGACGATTGCGGCACGCGGATCAACCCGATGATCATCGAAGGACAGGTCCACGGCGGCCTGACCGAGGCACTGGCCATCGCGATGGGTCAGGAAATTGCCTATGACGACATGGGCAACGTCAAGACCGGCACGCTGATGGACTTCTTCTGGCCCACAGCATGGGAAACGCCGAACTACCAGACCGACTGGACGACAACACCCAGCCCGCATCATCCGATCGGGGCCAAGGGCGTGGGTGAAAGCCCCAATGTCGGCGGCGTGCCCTGCTTCTCGAACGCGGTACATGATGCGTTCCGTTCGTTCGGCCTGACCCAGAGCCACATGCCGCACGATCACTGGCGGATCTGGAAAACGGCGAACGGTCTGGGCCTGCATGGCTGACCTGACAGGTCCGGCGGGATCACACCCGCCGGACCCTTCCCGACCGGGAGATAATCGTGACACCTCTTGAGTTGCAGAAAGCATTGTCTGCGCAGGGTTACGTCGCCGGCGACCGGCTGGCGATGGCGCTGCACCTGACCGGCGTTCTCGAACGGCCCCTGCTGCTGGAAGGCCCGGCCGGCGTCGGCAAGACCGAGGTCGCCAAGGCGCTGGCGCGGATGCGTGACACACGCCTGATCCGCCTGCAATGCTACGAGGGGCTGGACGCGTCACACGCGATCTACGAATGGAACTATCAGCGGCAGTTGCTGGCCATCCGCGCCGCCGAAGCGCATGGCGGAACCAGCGAGGATCTGCTGTTTTCCGAAGACTACCTGCTGCGCCGTCCGCTGCTGGAGGCGATCCAGCAGGACGAACCCGCGGTGCTTCTGATCGACGAGATCGACCGCGCCGACGAAGAATTCGAAGCCTACCTGCTGGAAATCCTGTCCGATTTTCAGATCACGATCCCGGAGTTGGGCACCGTGAAGGCGAAAGCCAAACCGGTCGTCATCCTGACCGCGAACGGCACACGGGACCTGTCGGACGCGCTGCGGCGGCGGTGTCTCTATTCCTATCTGGATTATCCCGACCGCGACACCGAACTGGCGATCCTGAAGGCGCACCGGCCCGGCATCGAGGCCACGCTGGCGCGCCAGATCGTCGGTGTCATTCAGCAGATCCGGGCCGAGGATCTCGAAAAAGTGCCGGGGATCGCCGAGATGCTCGATTGGGCCGCGGCCTTGTCCGGGCTGGGGTTGAACGACATGTCGCGCGACCCGCAGGCGGTTCAGTCAACGCTGGTCTGTCTGCTGAAAACCGCGGCAGACCGGGACGCCCTGCCGCCAACGGTCATGGACCGGCTGATCGGAAAAGTCGCGTGATGCAGGCCACGCGGTTTCCGTCCCGGGCACAGGGCCCTGCCGAACGCATGACCGGTTTCATCGCGCATCTGCGCATGAATGGCGTGACCGTCGGAGTGCGCGAAACCAGCGACGCGATGAAGGTGCTGACCGCCGTCGATCCCACGGATGCGGGTGCGGTGCGCACGGCGCTGTGCGCGCTTCTGGTTCAGGACGCAGAAAGCTGGCGGCGGTTCGACGACCTGTTCGACGCCTATTGGTTCAATGCCGGGCGCCAGCGTCAGGATACGGTGCGCAACGATCATATCCGCGTACAGTCCAGCCGCCCGACCCTGTGGCAGCCACATTTCGGCGACAACGCGGATGAAGGCGCAGGCACAAGCGATCAGAACGCCATGACCCCCTCGGAGGGCGAAGACGCCGCCGAGGGCATGGACGGACGGCTGATCGCGACGCGCACCGAAAACCTCAGCCGCCGGGACCTGCGGGAACTGGTGGACGACGACACGCTGCGGCAGGCCGAGATTACCGCCCGCCGGCTGGCCCGAGCGATGACCGACCGCCGGTCGCGCCGCCGCCGACTGTCGCGCAAGGGTCCGCAGCTGGACATGCGCCGGATCCAGCGGGCGTCGCTGGCACGTGGCGGCGAACCGCTGGACCTGTTTCACCGCAAACGCCCGGACCGGCCAGTGCAGATCGTGGCATTCTGCGATGTCAGCGGATCCATGACGCTTTATGCGCGCGTGTTCCTGTCCTTCCTCAAGGGGCTGGTGGACAGCGGCATACGCACCGACACGTACCTGTTCCACACCCGGCTGCTGCGGGTGACCGACGCCCTGCGTGAACAGGACACGCTGCGCGCCGCAAGCCGCCTGTCGCTGATGGCCGAAGGCTTTGGCGGCGGAACGGACATCTCGGGCAGCCTCGAAAGCTTTGTCACCGGCTACGGCGCACGGGCGCTGAACAGCCGGACCGTGGTGCTAATCATTTCCGACGGCTATTGCACGTCGGATCCCGCGGCGCTGGCCCGCGTGCTGACCAAGATCCGGCACAGGGCGCGGCGCATCGTCTGGCTGAACCCGCTCCGCGGCTGGCAGGACCATGCACCGGTCGCTGCGGCCATGCAGGCCGCCCTGCCCCATCTGGATGCCCATCTGCCCGCCAACACGCTGGAGGCGCTGGCCGCTCTGGAACCCGAGTTCCGGGCGTTGTGAAAGGAATTGCCATGTCTGGTTTTGATGTCTTCGACATGATCGGCCGCCTGCGTCAGTCGCAACAGCCGTTCTGTGTTGCAACCGTGCTGCGCACGGCGGACGTGACCTCGGCCAAGGCCGGCGCGAAGGCGGCCATCGACAGCGACGGCGAGATACACGGCCATCTTGGCGGCGGCTGCGTCCGGCGTGCGGTCCGCAGCGCGGCGCAGGCGGCACTTGCAGAAAACGCCCCGCGCATGATCCGGGTCAAGCCGTCGGACAAGGTCGTGGAGATGCAGGACCCCGACGGGTTTCACACCTTCAAAAGCGGTTGCCCTTCGGGCGGCACAGTGGATCTGCTGATCGAACCGTACCAGCCGGCGCCGCGGCTTGCGGTCTTTGGCGACGGGCCAATTGCCAGCGCGCTCTGTGCCCATGCAAGGCTGGCCGGGCTGCGGACGCAAGATGGCGCGAACGGGTTGAGCGACCTGACCGAACGGGATTTCGTGGTGGTCGCATCGCAGGGTCAGAACGATCTGGAAGCGCTGCGGGCCGCCCTGAACAGCCCGGTCCGGCGGGTTTCGATGGTGGCCAGCCGGCGCAAGACCGATGCGCTGTGTGAACGGCTGCTGGGCACGGGCATGGATGACGCCTGTGTAAGACGGCTCAAATCCCCGGCGGGGCTGAATATTCAGGCCGTCGACCCGCACGAGATTGCCATCTCGATCCTTGCCGAAATCGTGCAGTGGCGAAACGCTGACGCCCGGACCCGTCAGGGAGGCCAGAATGAAAAGATGGCTTGAACGCCTGTTCGGACGCCCCACGCCCCGCAAACAGATGACCGACAAGGACGCCGCGGAAGTGGCGCTGCGCGTATTCCCGAAATGTTGCTGATACACAGGAAAATGACATGGAACTGAGCGATACAATCCGCATCCCGGCCCCGAAATCGGCGGTCTACAAGGCGCTGAACGACCCCGACGTATTGCGCGAGTGCATTCCCGGCTGCGAAGAACTGATCCAGCATTCACCGGAAAACCTAGAAGCCAAGGTGGTTCTGAAAGTGGGTCCGGTGAAAGCCCGGTTCGCGGGTGAGGTCACGCTTGACACCACCGATGCGCCGGACGGGTTTTCGCTGACCGGCGAGGGCAAGGGCGGCGCGGCCGGGTTTGCCAGGGGCGGCGCCAATGTCAGCCTTGTCGAGGACGGCGCCGAAACCGTGCTGACTTATACTGCCAAAGCCGAAGTCGGCGGCAAGATCGCGCAGCTGGGCAGCCGTCTGATACAGGGTACGGCCAAGAAGCTGTCGGGCAAGTTTTTCGCGAAGTTTGCCGAGATCGTCGAAGGCGAATTGGCCGGCTGACGGCCGCGGCCCGCCACACGGGCCGACGATTTCGAGCCGGGCCGGAGCCGGGGTTCAGCCATCAATCTCGTAGTGGCGGATGAAATCCCGGTACGGTTCCACCCCCAGCCCCGGCCCTTGCGGGATCGATACAAACCCGTCGCCCGCGGCCACCTGCCCCTGAACATCCAGCGGCTCGGTCAGCAATTCGTCGCGGAACCGGTTGTCGGTGGTGTCAAATTCCAGCATCGGTTCCCACGGGTGCAGCCCGCCGGGCATGGGCGGCATCGCCGCCAGCAGGTGCAGGTTGGTGGCCACCGCCACCGCCGATCCCCAGACATGGTTGATCACCGGGGTGAAATGCGCGTGGCACAGCGCCAGCACGCGCTGGTACTCACTGATGCCGCCCAGCGCACAGACTTCGGGCTGGGCAATGTCGAGCCCGCGGTTCTCCAGAATCTGCCGCCAGCCCCAGCGGTTGAATTCGGCCTCGCCCCCCGAGATGTTCACCTTCAGCCCGGCGCGCAGTTCGCGGTAGCCATCCAGATCCTCGGGCGCGACCGGTTCCTCGAACCAGTAGGCGTCCAGTTCCTCCAGCGCACGTCCTACATAGAATGCGTCTGAGGTGGTGTAGCAATGGTTGGCGTCGACCATGAACCGGCCCCTGTCGCCCACGCCTTCGGCCACGGCCCGGCACAGCTGAACGTCGTCGCGCGGGCCCAGCCCCACCTTCATCTTGGTCGCGGTAAAACCCATGTCCAGAATGGCAGCGGCTTCGTCCCGGAACCGCGCGACATGATCGGCCACGCTTTGACGTTTCAGCATCATACCATAGCCATAGGCGCGGACGCGGGTCCGGTGGGCGCCGCCGAGCAGCCGGAACAGAGGCTGCCCGGCAACCTTTCCGGCGATGTCCCACAGCGCGATATCGACGCCCGACAGGGATTGCAGCGGCATGCCTTTCTGCCCGTGGTCGCGAAGCAGGTTATAGACCTTGTGCCAGATCACGTCGCGGTCCAGTGGATCGTCGCCGAGGATCATCGGCTGAATCACCTTTTCAACGATGGCCTTGTTGCCAATCGCCACGTTTCCGGGACCAAAGCATTCGCCCCATCCGGTGACACCCGCGTCGGTCCGGACCTCGACCAGATGCGCGGTCCGGCGGGTGTAATATTGCTGGGAATACCCAAGCTCGCCGGGCAGATCGTATTGCAGGACATGGCTGAAGATTTCGGTGATCTTCATGCGTTTTCTCCCTCTTCCGGGGTCAGATCGGCAACGTGAACCGGCAATTCCGCAAAGGTTGAGAAGGCCCGCGCATGCACCATCTCTGTGACCGGTGACTTGCGGTAGCCTTCGGTAAACAGCAGGAACGGGATGTCGGCCCGAACCGCGGTTTCGGCGTCGACCTCGCTGTCGCCGACATAAAGACACGGTCCGCCGGACAGGGCGTCAAACGCCGCGTGCAGCGGCGCCGGGTCCGGTTTGGAGACCGGCAGAGAGTTTCCACCCCAGACTGTATCAAAGAACCGGTCCAGCCCGAGATGGTTCAAAACGGAATGCGTCGGCTGCAGCGGTTTGTTGGTGCAAATGCCCAGACGATGGCCCGCCCCGCGCAAAGCCTCCAGTGCAGCCACCACGCCCGGATAGGGATGCGTCAGCCTCACCGCATCGTCATATCGGTCATGGAAGACATCCAGAAACCGCGCCTGTTCGCTGTCGGGGATGCCACGCGCGGCCCGCAGTTTTCGGATGAATACCGCGGTCCCGTTGCCGATAAACCCGCGCACCTGCTCCAGCGTGACAGGCGCGAGCCCCTCGTCGGCCAAAAGCGCGTTGGCGATGGCCTGAATATCCGGTGCGCTGTCGATCAGGGTTCCGTCCAGATCAAACACGATGCGGGCCATGTGGTCCCCTTCCTGAATACTTCCCCTGCGCGGGGCCGCGTTCACGGCCCCACCACCTGCCTGCAATAGCGCGTTCGGCGGGCGGCGTCATCCGGTCATGCGGCTGCCGGCGGTTGTCCGGCCCGAAAGGACGGTCAGACGCTTGTTGCCCGCATGTCCGGCGCGTAGGGTCGCCGCGGCAGGACGACGGGAAATGGGGAGAAGGTTCATGCGCACTCTGAAAATTGCGGCAATCGGGGCTGACGGGATTGGCCCCGAGGTGATCGAGGCCGGGCTTGACGTGCTCGATGCTCTGGCGGCCCGTGACGGTGGCTTCGGGCTGGATGTCACGCGGTTCAACTGGGGTTCGGATTATTACAGGAAACACGGGGTCATGATGCCCGAGGACGGGCTGGAGCAGCTCAAGCCGATGGACGCAGTGTTTTTCGGGGCAGTTGGTGCGCCGGACGTGCCGGATCATGTCACGCTCTGGGGCCTGCGCCTGCCGATCTGCCAGGGGTTCGATCAATACGCCAATGTCCGTCCCACCCGCATCCTGCCCGGCATCTCTGCACCGCTGCGCGACAAGGGGCCCGGAGATCTCGACTGGGTGATCGTGCGGGAAAACTCCGAGGGCGAATATGCCGGGCATGGCGGGCGCGCCCATCGTGGCCTACCCGAGGAAGTCGCGACCGAGGTGGCCATCTTTACCCGCGTCGGCGTGACCCGGATCATGCGGTATGCGTTCGCGCTCGCCCGGTCCCGCCCGCGCAAACACCTGACCGTGGTGACCAAGTCCAACGCCCAGCGGCACGGCATGGTGATGTGGGACGAGATTGCCGCCGAGGTTGCGCAGGAATACCCGGATGTGAGCTGGGACAAGATGCTGGTCGATGCGATGACCGTGCGCATGACGCTGCAGCCCGAAAGCCTGGACACGATCGTGGCCACCAACCTGCATGCTGATATCCTGTCCGATCTGGCCGGCGCGCTGGCCGGCAGTCTGGGCGTTGCCCCGACGGCAAATATCGATCCCGAACGGCGGTTTCCGTCGATGTTCGAACCAATCCACGGATCGGCCTTCGACATCACCGGTAAGGGCATCGCCAACCCGGTGGCGACCTTCTGGACCGCCAGCCAGATGCTGGAGCATCTGGGCGAAACGGATGCCGCCGCACGGCTGATGAAGGCGATCGAGGAGGTTTGCGCCGCCGGGATCACAACCCCGGATGTCGGCGGAACAGCCACCACGCGCGAGGTTACCGACGCTGTGATCGACACCATTCGTGGCTCCAACACCTGAAAACGGGCTTGTCAGACCCGGCCCGCGCGCGCCACACTCGGGCCTGAGCATGACACCGGAGGGAAAAGATGAACCTTGACGCAACAGGGGCCGGCAAGGTCGCGGTGATAACCGGCGGCGCGAACGGGATCGGGCTGGCCGTGGCGCAGCGGCTGGCAGCAGAGGGCATGTCGCTGGTGCTTGCCGATCTGCGCGAAGACCTGTTTGCCGACGTGTCAGCAACGCTGAAAGAGGCCGGCGCGGCCGAGGTGATGACAAGCGCCACGGATGTCTCCGACCGCGCGGCTGTTGCTGCAATGCGGGACGCGGTTATGGACCGGTTCGGGCGTGTCGATGTTCTGATGAGCAATGCCGGCATCCAGCCCGGCAGCGACATTTTCGACAATTCAGGCAACTGGGACCGGGTGCTGGGCGTGAACCTGTTGGGCATCGTGCATTGCTGTCAGGCCTTTGTCCCGGACATGGTGAACAGCGGCCGGCCCGGTCTGGTCATCAATACCGGGTCCAAACAGGGGATCACCACGCCCCCGGGCGATCCGGCCTACAACGTGTCCAAGGCCGGGGTGAAAGCCTTTACCGAAGCTCTGGCCCATGACCTGCGCGAAGCGGGCGCGGCGGTCACCGCGCATCTGATGATCCCCGGTTTCGTCTTTACCGATCTCAACCGCCGGGGCCGGACCGAGATGCCGGACGGCGCGTGGACGCCCGAACAGGCCGCCGATTTCATGTTTCGGCGTCTGGAAGAGGGGGATTTCTATATCCTGTGTCCAGATGGCGACGTGACCCGGGAGATGGACGAAAAGCGCATGACCTGGGCCATGGGCGATATCGTCGAAAACCGCCCGCCGCTGTCGCGCTGGCACAAGGACTGCGCGGCGCGGTTCGATGCCTTCATGCGCGGGGAATAGCCGCCCCCGAAATCAGTCGGCTGAGTATTTCGCGTCGACCGCGTCAATCGCGCTGACGTTTCCGGCAGACCGCCCGTTGGGGTCGAACGTGTTGTCGAGATAGGCGTCGACGATCGTTTTCGCCAGTTCCCCGGCAATGGTGCGCGCGCCCAGCGTGACGATCTGGGCGTTGTTCGACGTGGCCGCCTTGGCTGCGGAATAGGCGTCACTGACCAGCGCCGCCCGGATGCCGGGCACCTTGTTGGCAGCGATGCAGACCCCGATCCCGGTGCCGCAGCAGAGGATCGCACGGTCATAGGTGCCGTCCATGACAGCAGAGGCGACCCGGTCGGCCAGATTGGCATAATACGGGTCCGGCCCGGCATCGGTGCGCGAAATCTCGGACACCTCGTAACGCGCACTCAGGTAGTCGGCCAGAACCTGCGCCAGCCCCTCGCCGGCGCTGTCGCCGGCCACTGCAATCTTCATCTTTCTTCCCCTCCGGTTACGGATGCGCATCGCGCGAGTATGTCCAGATATCCCTCAACGTTCCATGCCGCCCGCCCGATGAACAGCCCGTCGATATGCGGGCACGTAATCAGGTCGCGGCAGTTTTCCGGGCTGACCGATCCGCCATAAAGGCAGGGCACCCGCCGGCCCAGAACATCCTGCGCCACGGCGGCGATCCCGGCCTGCCGCGCATCGGCATACTCAGAGGTCGCGGGAATGCCGCCATCGCCGATGGCCCAGACCGGTTCATAGGCCAAAAGGACTGGCGCGCCGGTGTCTTCGATCCGGCCCAGCGCGGCGCGCACCTGTGCTTCCAGCACCTCCTGTGCCCGCCCGGCCTGCCGCTGGGCCAGTGTTTCCCCGATACAGATCAGCGGTGTCAGCCCGTGCCGAACAGCGGCTGCGGCCTTCAGCCCGACGGTTTCGTCGGTTTCACCGAAATGTGCCCGCCTTTCCGAATGCCCGAGCTCGACCAGCTCGGCGCCGCAATCGGCCACCATCGGCGCGGAGATCTCCCCGGTCCAGGCGCCTGCGTCTTCGCAGTGCATGTTCTGCACCCCCACCCGGACCGAACTGTCTGCAAGGATCGATGCCACCTGCCGCACGGCCGTGAAAGGCGGGATCACGAACCTGTGGATATGCGGCGCACGGCCGGCATCCGCGGCCGCCAGCGCCGAGGCAAACGCCTGTGCTTCGGCCAGCAGCTTGTTCATTTTCCAGCTTGTGCCGATCCAGAGTTCCGGTTGCGTCATCGTCGCAAAGCTCCCTCAGTAAGACGCCGGGACAGGTGTAGAAGGGCTGTGCCGCCACCTCAAGCCCGTGTGGGTTGCACTCCTCAGCCCCATTTGGTCAGGGCTGCGGCCAGTTCGGGACACGCGCGCGCATGTTCGGCCAGGTCCACGTCCTGCGCGGCAGCGTCCCAGGCCTGCCGGATCGCGCGCGCACCGGCGGCAGGTCCCATCGGGTGACCGTGCACGCCGCCGCCGGCAAGATACATCAGGTCCAGCGTGCGGCCGCAGCGCCGGTAGGTTTCCACCGCCTGTCCGCCCCATTGCCCCGAGCCGACGACGGGCAGGGGCCGGTCACCGGGATCGAAAATCGGCTGCATCAGATCGTGGAAGGCGCGCACGAAACTGTCGTCGGGTTCCCAGTACTTGGCGCGAATGCCGTTGATCTGAAACTGATCCACTCCCAGCAGGCGCCAGATCTTCTGATAGGCGCGGAATTGCAGGCCCAGCCCGGGATGCCGGGTCAGAACGTCCCAGCCGTTGCGATGCGCATGCAGGCACAGCCGGGAGCGTTTGCGCAGGAAGGTCATACCGCCATGGCCGATGGAATTGATGTTGATCACCGCCGCGTTGCCACCGGCCTCGGCGACCATGTCATGGTTGCGCATCATCACATCCGGGTCCGCGGACGAGATCCCGAAAGCATACATCACCTTTTTGCCGGTTTTCTGTTCGTGATCATGGATGACCGGCATGATCGCCCGCACGCGCGCATCCAGCGCAGAATACCCGGGGCTCATCAGCTTTTCGTCATCCTTGATGAAATCGACACCCGCCTCGCAAAGCTGGCGCACGACCTCGGCCGTTTCCCCGGGCAGGAGCCCCAGAGAGGGTTTGATGATGGACGCGATCACCGGCCCGGTGCGCACTCCGGTCAGACGCCGAGATCCCTCGATGCCGAATTGCGGGCCGGGATGGCAGGCCCATGCCGGCGGCAGGTGAATGTCCATCACCCGAACCCCGGTCAGCCCGCGCACCGCGAACACGCCCCCGACCGTGATTGTCATCAGCGCCGCGATGTCGGTGCCCACCGCCTCCAGCGGATAGGCGATGGTCACGTCCGCGCGGCGATAGGGGCCGTTGCCGCCGGGATCCGGGATTGACGGCACATCGGTGGGGGGCAGGTTTTCGATCTGCACCACCCGCGCCGCACAGCGCGCCTGCACCTCCGCGGTTTCGCCGGGCAGGTCCGTGAACGTTCCGGTGGACTGATCGGACGCGATTTTCGCAGCCAGCCCCGGAATGTCACCGGGCGTTTCAAGCCGGTAGATGACCCGGATTTCTTCGTCAGACATAATCTCAGCCCCCGTCCGGGCGCAGACCGCCGCCGTCGCGCACCCATCCGAAATAGTCCGGCGTGCCCATCTGCCCGCCCTTCAGCGCCAGTTCCAGACCATCGAATGGTCCGTCCGCATGTGCGCGAAAGATCGACGCGCCCGGGATCGTAGGCGCCAGCGCGGACAGCGCGTAGATGTCAAGCTGCCCTGTGGCATGTCCGGACGTGTCACCGCCCGAGACCACGGCGCGTGTTATGCCAGAGCGCTCCAGTACCCGGCACAGCACCTTGCCCAGCGCCTCGCCGACCATTCGGTTTGCATCCTGCATGTCGATACCTGCGGTGTGTACGGCTTCGCGGAAGCGCCGGACCGCCGGGTCATCCGACCCTTCTGCGGTGAAGATCAGCGGGTCGCAGCCATCGGACAGGGCGTCCAGCGCGGCCTGCACGGTTTTGCCGACCTCCGCCTCGATCTCTCCGGCGCCTCGCGTTACCGACGTGGCATCAAAGGCGATGCCGCTGAACCCGTTGGACAGAGCCCAGCCGATCTGGGCCGCGGTGGTCGGTGACACGCTGCCGGACACTGTCACCATCCCGTCCGCGGGTCCGATACCGGCCGGCGGTGGCACGGGGGTCAGCAGGCCGCCCTCCTGCCAGTGCGCGACCAGCGCATATTCCACCCCCTGCGAGCCAACCACGAACCGACACCTGTGGCGAGCGTTCCAGATCAGCCTGCCACAGCCGGTTTCGGTTGCCTCGTCGAGACTGTCCATTGTCACGACCGAAATTCGGTGGTCGTCGCCGGGGTTTTCGGGCAATGTGGCTGTGCCTTGGCGCAATTGCGGAAACGTCAGCACATGGCCGTCAATCCGCCCGGACTGGCGCGCGATATGGCAGGCCACGTCGGCTTCGTCCATCGGCGTCACCGGATGGCGCGACATGACCGGATGCCGGTCCAGCCGCACCACCTCCTTGCCGGTCCCCGCGAACAGATTGCCAAAACACTGGTACCGCTGCATCCGGGGCGCGGCGACAAGCACCGGCACAACATGGGTCTTCAGGCAGCGCGTGCCGATTTCAATGGCGCGGCCAATTGAGCCGGTCTCGGGCGAACTGTCCAGCGTCGAGCAGACCTTGTAATGCAGCAAGCCCGGGTCCAGCGCGGCAAGCCCGGCGAAAACCAGCGGCAGGTGGTCGTCCATCCATTCCGGCGACATCGACCGCGCGGTCGAGGCGACCCCCACCGCGCGCAGGCCCGGATGCCGGGCAAGCTGATCCGCTGTCGGGATGTCGAGAAACAGCATTGACTGCAGCCCCGCGAAGGCCATTACTTCCATCGCGGCTGCGGCCCCGGTGAAATCATCGCCATACCAGGCCAGCAGGATTTCCGGCTCGTCGCCCTCTGGTCGTACTGTTGGCTGCGTCATTGTACTTGGTTACCCCATCACCCGAGTTTCGTTTATTTATCATCTGATCATACCAGCTTTAAATTTTGGTGAAATCCAAAAAGCACTCGCGCTCGAATGATCCAGCTCCGGTCTCTTCTCCGCCACAGGTTCACTTGTCGTACCAGCCGAAACCCGATACGCTCCTGCCTGGCCGTAGGAGATGACATGCCCAGATCCGCATCCGATAACCTCGATTTCGATGCCGCGCCGATCACCCGGCAAAAGCTGTCGGACCAGGTGTTTGACCGGTTGTGGGACCTGATTGCCTCTGGCGAGCTTGGCCCGGGCGACATGATCCCGTCCGAGCGCGTTCTGATGGAAAAATTTGACGTCGGACGTCCGGCGGTTCGCGAAGCTCTGCAGGCGCTGGCGAACAAGGGTGTGATTACAATTTCGCATGGCGAGCGCAGCAGGGTGAACGAACTGAGCGCCAATGCCGCAATGGATCAGGTCGACGAAATTGCGAAACTGCTGCTGTCGTCGGAACCTTCCAATCTCGATCACCTCAAGCAGGTCCGCAAAATTCTGGAAGCCGGTTCAGTCCGGATCGCGGCCGGGCGGGCCGGACCGGAGGATATCCGCCTGCTGCGCGCGCTTGTCGAAAAACAGCAGGCTATGGCGCAGGATTCCAAGGCGTTCATTCAGGCAGATATTGAATTTCACGTTGCCATTGCCACGATGACGGGCAATCCGTTGCTGCAGACGGTGACACGGGCCATGCTGAACTGGCTGTGCGAATACTACAAACCGATCCTGTATTGGCCCGGGCGCGAAAGCACCACGCTGGCCGAGCATTCCAAGCTGGTTGACCACCTCGAAGCAAACGACGCGGATCAGGCCGCCGCGTTGATGCGCGACCATCTGAACCGGTCGGACCCGCTGTTTTCGGCAACCGCCACGTGACCCCGGCAGACTTGCAGTTTTCCCACCGAGGCTGTGGACGCGCCGGGTGTTCCGAGCTTGCCTTAAGGCATATATGATAATATTGTCATTATACCAGTTTTAGGAGATCCGGAAATGACCAAAATTGCACTCTTCGGCGCCGGAGGAAAAATGGGCCTCAGAAGCGCCCGAAATCTTCTCGACACGGATTTCGAGGTCGCGCATGTGGAGATTTCCGAGGCGGGTCAGGCCCGGCTCAAGTCCGAGCTCGGGGTCGATGATGTACCGGCTGACGCGGCGCTGAAAGGCGCGGACGTGGTGCTGTTGGCGGTGCCCGACACCGCGATAAGGGCGGTTTCGCACGCGATCATCGACAAGGTGGAATCCGGTGCAATTGTGGTGTGTCTGGATGCGGCGGGCCCGTTTGCCGGCCACCTGCCCGAACGCACCGATGTCACCTATTTCGTAACCCATCCCTGCCACCCCCCGATTTTCAACGACGAGACCACGCCGGAAGGACGCAACGACCATTTTGGCGGCATCGCAGCCAAACAGGGGATCGTGAACGCCATCCTGCAGGGACCGGCCAGCGATTATGCGCTGGGCGAGGCCGTCGGCAAGGCCATTTACGCCCCCGTCGCCCGGTCGCATCGCGTGACCGTCGAACAGATGGCGCTGCTGGAACCGGGGCTAAGCGAAACGGTGGTTGCATCGCTGCTGGACGTGATGCGCGAGGCCCGGGACGAGGTCGTCGCCCGTGGCGTCCCTGCCGAGGCCGCGCAGGATTTTCTGCTGGGCCACCTCAATATCCTTGCGGCAGTGACCTTCGGACATATCGACGGTGTTTTCTCGGACGCCTGTAATCTTGCGATCAAGTTCGGCAAACCGGCGCTGATGAAGGACGACTGGAAACGTGTATTCGAACCTGACGAGATCGCGGCCAGTATCGACCGGATCACCTGAAATCAATCACCGAACCCGGTTGTCAGCCCGACCTGAAGCGGTCCAGCTTGCCGCGCCAGCCCGGGCTGTCGGCAATCCCGCGGTTGACGATGCCGACCGGGACCTCGCCCTGTGACACCGCCAGCACCGCCGCCACATCATCGGCTCCGATCCCGGCAAAGCACTGATCCGTCCAGCACAGCGCATGGGGCGTCACAATGACATTGTCCATGCGGTAGAGCGGGTTGTCCGCCGGGCTCGGCTCCTCTTCGAACACATCAATCCCTGCCCCGGCGATCTGGCCGGACTGCAGGGCCGCAATCAGCGCGGCTTCGTCCACGATCGGCCCGCGGGCGGTGTTGATCAGATGCGCGGTGGGTTTCATCATGGCCAGCCGGTCCGCGTTCACCAGCTTCTCGGTTGCCGGTGACAGCGGGCAGTTGACGGTGACGAAATCAGCCTGCCGGAAAACCTCGTCAAGCTCGACCAGCTCAATGCCCAATTCTGCGGCCGTATCCTTGTCCGCATAGGGATCGGCGGCGATGAAGCGCATGCCCAATGGGCTGGCCATGCGGAACATCTCTGCCCCGATATTGCCGACCCCGACCGAGCCCAGCACACTGCCGATCAGCCCGTCACCCATGTGATCGGCCCGCTGCGCCCAGCCTTCAGGTCCCTTCCGCGTCATCCGGTCCTTGGCCATCAGCTTGCCCGCCAGAGCAAGGATCAAGGTCAGGATGGCGACGGCAACGGGTCGGCGGACCCCATTGGGCGTGGTCACAAGTGCCACATCATTGGCCGTACAGGCGGCCACGTCGACGGAATCGAAACCCACCCCGAACCGGGCAATCAGGCTCAGCTTCCCGTCCCCGGGGAAACTCTGTGCGTCGAACCGCGCGCCCAGCAGGATCAGCGCATCGTACCCGGCCATATCCTCCGCCGCGATGCGGCCGTCGGTCACCGGCACATAGTCCCAGCTGATGCGATCAGCCGCGTTCAGCGGCGTCAGATCGAACATCGGAAAGGCCGGGCTGCCATCCGGCCTGGTGAAATCCGCACTAAGCCCCACACGGAACGTTCCCATTGTCTCCCCCCTTTTCGCGGTTTCCGGTTCACCCGTTGCGGATGGCATCCATCCCGGCCTGCATCGCCTGCCGGAAAATCCAGACATCCCCCGAATAGCAAATCACATCATACCCTTCGGCGGCGCGCAGCCGGGCCTCCTCCACCGTCGGCACCAGCTGCCCGACACTCTTGCCGTGCGCCTTGCCGGCGGCCAGCACACGGTCCACGGCCGCAGTATATTCCGGATTGTCGAACTCGCCCGGGATCCCCAGCGAGTTGCTCAGATCGAAATGCCCGATCCACAGGCAATCGCACCCGTCCAGCGCCGCGATGGCCTCGACGTTTTCGATCCCTTCGGCGGTTTCGATCAGGGCAACGAAACTGGTCCTGGCATTGGCGTTTTCAATCGCGTCCACCACCGTGCGCGGCACGTAATCGTCATGCGCGATGCCAAAGGCGGCCCCGCGTTTGCCCTTGGGCGGGTAGTTGATCGCGTCGATCACCGCCTGCGCCTGCTCTGCCGTTCCCATCATCGGCGGCACCACGCCCTGTGCGCCGACATCGCAGGCGCGGGCGATGTGATGGTAGGCGTGGCTGGGCGGGCGGACCAGCGTGGCCAGCCCCACATCGTGCAGAGACCTCAGCAATGCCTTGACCGTTTCAAAGGAAAACGCGCTGTGTTCCATGTCGACGAACACGAACTGGACACCGGTTGTCTTCAGCAAGGCACCGATCCCCGGTGTCGCGAATTCTCCGATACATGTTCCCAGCTTGAGCTCTTTGCTGGCCGTCAGATCCCCGAAATTCATTGCGCCCTGCCCCGTTTGCATTGCCATTCCCGGCATCGAACAGGATCATGCGGGCCAAAGCAACCGTCGTTTCCGCAGCGGACCGCCGCCGTGGCGGGCCCGGACGCGCGTCAGGCCTTGACCAGAACCGCCCGGCTTGCAACCAACGCTGCACACGGACCAAAACCCGCGGGGCAGAATGACCGACAACCACGTTTCAACCCATGATGCGGCCGCTGATGACCGCAACGATGACATCAGGATTTACGTCGATGGCGCCATCGTGCCCCGCGATCAGGCCGTCGTGTCGGTTTACGACAGCGGCTTCATGCTGGGCGACGGGATATGGGAGGGGCTGCGCCTCTATGACGGGCACATCCCGTTTCTGGACGATCATCTCGACCGGCTGTTTGAGGCCGCACTTTACGTCGACATGGAGATCGGCCTGCCCCGGGAAGCGCTGATCCGGGCGATCCGCGATACGCTGGCGGCCAACGACATGCACACGGATGTGCATATCCGCCTGATGGTGACCCGCGGGCGCAAGAAGAAACCGTTCCAGCACCCGCATCTGAGCGTCCATGGCCCGACCTTGGTGATCATCGCCGAACATTCCAAGCCCGACGAAACGGTGATCACGCGCGGCATCCGCCTGCATACCGTTCCGCATCACCGCGGCCTGCCGCTGACGCAGGATTCCAAGCTCAATTCACATTCCAAGCTGAACTGTATCATCGCGCTGAACCACGCCATCCGGGCCGGCGCGGACGAGGCCCTGATGCTGGACCCGTTCGGCTTTGTGAACACCACCAACGCCTGCAACTTCTTCATCGTGCGCAAGGGTGCGGTTTGGACCTCGACCGGGGATTACTGCATGAACGGGATCACCCGGCAGAAGGTCATCGATCTGTGCCGCGCGGACGGCATTCCGGTTTTCGAGCGAAACTATTCGCTGGTCGACACCTATGGCGCGGACGAGGCGTTCCTGACCGGCACATTCGGCGCGCAGACCCCGGTGTTCGAAATTGACGGCCGCGTCATCGGGGGCGGTAAGGCCGGGCCGGTGTTTCACCGCATCCGCGCGCTTTACAAGGACCTGATCGCGCAGGAGAGAGAGGGCGCCTAATGCATCAAATCCCGCATCGATCCGCTCGCAATACCACGGCGTTCCGATGTAGATGGCGCTAACAATCCGAGAATCGCCAAGCCTGTTCAGACGTGATAGCCAGCCGCCTGCAACGCTGAACCAAATGCCACCCGTACCGTCAGGAGATCCCGATGCCTTCAACCCTCGCCCAGCTCAGAGACATGACCGTCGTTGTGGCCGATACAGGCGAAGTTGCCGCCGTCAAACAATATCAGCCGCAGGATTGCACGACCAACCCCTCGCTGGTGCTCAAGGCGCTGTCGGATCCGGCGTCCGGGGCGCTGGCCACCCGCGAAATCGAAGCCGGCCGTGCGGCGGGGCTGAGCGCCGAAGCGGTGACCGACACGCTGACCGTTGCCGTGGGCGCGGAGCTGGCGGCGCTGGTGCCGGGGCGGGTCTCGACCGAGGTTGACGCCTGCTTGTCCTTCGATGTGGACGCCTCGGTCGCGCGGGCGCGCGACATCATCGCCGATTACGCGGCGCGGGGCGTGACCCGGGACCGGATCCTGATCAAGCTGGCGGCCACGTGGGAAGGCATCCGCGCGGCCGAAATCCTGCAGGATGAAGGCATCGACTGTAACCTGACGCTGTTGTTTTCGATGGCACAGGCCGTGGCCTGCGCGGATGCCGGCGTGTTCCTGATCTCTCCCTTCGTGGGGCGCATCACCGACTGGTTCAAAAAGGCCGAAGGGCGCGACAGCTATGAGCCCGACGAAGATCCGGGCGTTGTGTCGGTGCGGCGGATCTATGATTACTACAAGTCCAACAGCGTGCCGACCGTGGTGATGGGCGCCTCCTTCCGCAGCGTATTGCAGATCAAAGCGCTGGCCGGCTGTGACCGGCTGACCATTGCGCCGCAGCTACTGAACGAGCTGGAAAACGACACTGCCGACCTGCCCCGGGTGCTGTCTCCGGAACAGGCCACAGACGCAGCAACGATCGACATGGACGAAGTGACGTTCCGCTGGATGATGAACGCGGATGCCATGGCGACGGAAAAGCTGGCCGAAGGGATCCGAAACTTCGACGCGGATCACAAAAAGCTGATCGCACTGGTGGCCGAGCGCATGGCCGGCTGACCCGCCGGCGCCGGGCCCTGCAAGGGGGCCCGGCCGCTGTCAGGTCAGCACGCCGTCGCTTTGCAGTTCTGCAATCTCGGCGCCTGAATAACCCAGCCCGGCCAGCACATCTGCATTATCCGCCCCGCGCGCTGCTGGCACAGCCGGAGCGGCGGCAGGCGTGCGGTCCAGCCGCGGCGCCGGAGCGGCCTGCAACACGTCGCCAACACGGGTGAATGTCCCCCGCGCCGCGTTCTGCGGGTGGTGTTCCACCTCGTCCCAGCCCAGAACCGGTGCAACACAGGCATCCGACCCGTCAAAGATGGCAACCCATTCGTCGCGGGTCCGGGTCCGGAACAGCCGCGCGTAATCGGCGGCACGCGCCGGCCATACCGACAGGTCATTCTGCGTGGCCCGGTCGGTTTCGTCCAGCCCGGCCAGCCGGACCAGTTCGGCATAAAATTGCGGTTCGATCGCGCCCACGGACAGGAATTTGCCGTCGCTGGTCTCGTAGCAGCGGTAATAGGGCGCGGCCCCGTCCAGCATGTTGCGTTCCCGGTCCGGCGACCACAGCCCCTTGGCCAGCATCGTGTGGATCAGGCCCATCATTGCCGGCACGCCTTCGGACATGGCCGCGTCCAGCACCTGACCCTTGCCACTGCTGTTGCGTTCGTAGAGCGCCATCAGCACCCCGAACAGCAGGAACATCGCGCCGCCGCCATAATCCGCCACCAGATTGAGCGGCGGATCGGGCGGCTGGCCGTCCCGGCCCATCGCATGCAGCGCTCCGGTGATCGACAGGTAGTTCAGATCATGCCCGGCGGTCATCGCCAGCGGCCCATCCTGCCCCCATCCGGTCATGCGGCCATAGATCAGGCGGGGATTGATCTCCTGACAGCGGTCAGGCCCCAGATCCAGTTTCTCAATTACGCCGGGGCGAAACCCTTCGATCAGCACATCAGACTGCGCCACCAGCTTTTGAACGATCCCGACGCCCGCCCCGGATTTGAGGTTCACGGCCAGCGACCGCTTGCCGCGATGGTTCACATCCGTTGGATCGGACCGTGCCGATTTGCGGTCGATCACGATCACCTCGGCCCCGTGATCGGCCAGCAATTGTCCCGCCAGCGGGCACGGGCCCAGCCCGGCCATCTCGATGACCCGGAGACCGGCCAGTGCCCCCGAACCGCTCATGGCAGGCGGATTGCGCCGTCCAGACGCACGGTTTCACCGTTGATATACGGATGCGTGAGCATAAAGACGGCCAGCCGGCCATATTCCGACGGTTTCCCGAAACGCTTGGGAAAGACGATGTCCTGGCTCAGTTCCTCGACCATCTCATCACCCAGCCCGGCGGCCATCGGCGTCATGAACAGCCCCGGCGCAATGGTGTTGATGCGGATGCCCGAACGCGCCAGATCGCGCGCAATCGGCAGGTTGGAGGCCACGATCGCGCCCTTGGACGCGGAATAGGCCGCCTGCCCTTTCTGCCCGTCGAAGGCCGCGACCGAAGCGGTGTTCACCACCGCGCCACGCGCGCCATCTTCGCCCGGGTCGTTCTGTTCCATCCGCACGACGGCCAACCGCATGACGTTGAATGTGCCCACCACGTTGATGTCCAGAACCTTGCGGTACTTGTCCAGCGGATGCGGCCCGTCCTTGCCGGTGATCTTCTGCCCGACAGCGATGCCGGCACAGTTGACCACGCTGTTGATCCCGCCAAACGCCGCCGTGGCAGCATCCAGCCCCGCGTTCACGTCCTCCTCGCTGGTGACATCGACCTTGCAGAATATCGCGGCATCACCCAGCTCGGCGGCAATTTCCTGTCCGCGCGCTTCGTTCATGTCGAAAATCGCCGCCTTGCCGCCGGCCTTGACGATTTCCCGCACCGTGCCTTCGCCCAGACCCGATGCGCCCCCTGTCACGATTGCCTTGATGTCGTTTGCTTCCATGCGCTTCGCGCCTCCTTCGTTCAGGTTCCGGTCCAGTTCGGCTTCCGCTTCTGAAAAAATGCGGCCACGCCTTCCCTGAAGTCGTTCGATTTGATCAGCGGGGTCTGTTCCAGACCCTCGGCGGTAATCGCGTCGCCAAAGCTCATGGACCCCACGGACCGCAACAACCGCTTGCACGCGGCCAGCGCAAGGGGCGCGGTCTGCGACAGATTTTCCGCCCAGGCGCGGGTTGCCGCGTCCAGCTCATCCGCCGCAACGACCTTGTTCGCGATCCCGGCCTCCAGACATTCCGATGCCGGCATCTTGCGCCCTTCCAGCACCGCTTCCAGCGCCCGGTGATAGCCAAGGTGCTTCAGCATCAGCTGCGTGTTGCCCCCGTCCGGCACCAGACCGATCGCAGCAAACGCCATGTAGATATATGCGTCGTCCGCCATGACCACGAGATCGCAGTTCATCGCCACCGCCGCGCCGACACCGGCCGCTGCACCGTGAACCTGCGCGATCCAGATCCTGTCGGATTTCTCGATCCCGGTCAGGAACGGTTTGTAGTCGATATCGAGGTGAAAGCTGATCGGGTCGGCAATGCCGCTGCTGATATCCGCGCCGGCAGAAAACCCTTTTCCTGACCCTTTCAGGATCACGATGCGCACCTCGTCATCGTCGTTGAGGCGCCCGACTGTCTTGCGCATCCCGTCCTTCAGCGCCTCGTCGAAGGCGTTCATCTTGTCCGGTCGGTTGAGCGTCACGATCGCAACCGGTCCGTCCTTTTCGATCAGCAGCACGTCATCGCTCATGGGCTAGCCCTTCCTTGCCTTGCGTTCATCCAGCCCCATGCCGCGGCCGATGATTTCTTTCATGATTTCGGACGTACCGGCGTAAATCCGGCTGACCCGAGCATCACGATAGAGCTGGGTGATTTCATATTCGTCCATGTAACCGGCCCCGCCGTGCAGTTGCAGGCATTCGTCCACCACCCGGCCTTCGACCTCCGAGGTGAAAAGCTTGGCCTCGGCGGCCAGTTCCGGTGACAGCTGACGTTCAAGATGTTCAGTCACGCAGTGATCCACCAGCGCCCAGCAGGCATCGATCTGGGTCCGCATTTCCGCCATCTTGAAGCGCGAGTTCTGAAACAACCCGATCGGCTGGCCGAACGCCTTGCGCTCCATAATGAACTCCTGCGTGATCTCCAGCGCCCGTTCGGCCCGCGCCGTGAAACCAACCGCACCGTTCAGCCTTTCCTCGGCAAGGTTGATCATCATGTTGCGGAACCCGTCGGTTGGCCCGCCCAGCACGTTTTCCTTGGGAACTTTCACATCCTCGAAGAACAGCTCGGACGTGTCCTGCCCCGGCAGGCCCAGCTTCTTCAGGTTCCGTCCGCGTTTGAACCCCTCCATCCCGCGCTCGACCAGAAACAGGCCAACCCCGTGCGAACTGGCCTCGGTCTTGGCGGCCACGACCACCAGATCGGCCAGCTGTCCATTCGAGATATAGGTTTTCGATCCGTTCAGCAGCCAGTGGTCGCCCCTGTCTTCGGCCCGTGTGCGCAGCGCGGCGAGATCCGACCCGGTGCCCGGCTCGGTCATCGCGATGGCCAGAATGCAGCTGCCGTCGCAGACGCCCGGCAGGAACCGCTGCTTCTGTTCCTCGGTGCCCAGCGTCTGCAGGTAGGGTGCAACGATCCGGTTATGCAGCGAAATGAAGAAACTGCTGTCAACGCGGGCCAGTTCCTCGATGATAATCTGGTCGTACCGATAATCTTCCAGCCCCAGCCCGCCGTATTGCTCATCAACGAACATGGCCAAAAAACCGGCCTTTCCCGCCTCCAGCCACAGTTCGCGATCGACGACGCCCTGTTCGTGGTAACGCTCGACATTGGGTGCGATATGCTCGGCCGACCATTTGCGGACACTGTCGCGGAAGATGTCGTGTTCTTCCTCGAAAATGCGGCGTCGGATCATGCCGCCACCTTCGCCTTGTCGCGCAGCAGGTCATAGGCCTCGGGCCGGACCGCGAACCGTTCACCATAGGCGTCCGCCAGCTCCGCCGCACGCGCCTGAAACGCATCCACTCCGATGCCGCGGATATACTGCAGCGCCCCGCCGGTATGGGCCGGGAAGCCGATGGCAAAAATTCCGCCCAGATTGGCCTCGACCTCGGTTCTCAGCACGCCTTCGTCGAAGCAGCGCAGGGTTTCGCAAGCCTGCCGGTACAGCAGCCGGTCCACCGCTTCCTCAACCGAAACATCGCGGTTGCCCTGCCGGAACTGATCCAGCCCGTCCCAGAGCCGCTTGGGCCCGTCCACCGGGTAATCGTAGAACCCGCCGCCGTAGTACCGCCCGCCCCGGCCCATCCCGACCATTTTGAAGGCAACGGCCGCCGTCCCGTCCATCGAGGCCGGGAACCCGTTTTCGACACCCAGCCGCTGATCCAGCGCCTTGTGCGTGTCGTGCACCTTTTGCGACAGCACCATCGAGGTTTCGTCATGCACCGCCAGCGGCCCGATGGGCATGCCCGCGATCCATGCCGCGCGCTCGATGGCCACGGGGCTCATCCCGTCGAGCAGCAGCAACTGGCCTTCGTCCAGATAGGTGCCGAACACGCGGCTGGTGAAGAACCCGCGGCTGTCGTTCACGACAATCGGCATGTAGCCGATCTGTTGCACGTAATCATAAGCCTTGCGCAGCGTGTCCTCGCTGGTCTTCTCGCCAAGGATGATCTCCACCACCTTCATCTTGTCCACCGGGCTGAAGAAATGCAGCCCGATAAAGCGCTCCGGCTCCGGGCAGCTTTCAGCCAGCAGCGAGATCGGCAGGGTCGAGGTGTTCGTCCCATAGATGCCGTCCGGCCCCAACTGCTTGAACGTCTCGGGGATCACTTTGTCCTTCAGCGCGATATCCTCGAACACTGCTTCGATGATCAGGTCGGTGCCCTTGAACGCCGCGTCGTCCGTCACCGGCGTGATCTGGTCCAGCAGGGCGGCCTTCTTCGCGTCGTCCATTCGGCCCCGCTTGATCAGCTTGTCGGCCAGACCGGCGGAATAGGCTTTGCCCTTCTCCGCCTTTTCCATCTCCATATCCTTGAGCCATGTCGGCAGCCCGCTCGACGCGTGCGCCCAGGCGATCCCGCCGCCCATCATGCCGGCCCCCAGAATGGCCGCGTTCCGCGCCTTCCAGCGGTCGCCTTCGGGGCGCACCTTGCCGCCCTTGACCGCCTGCATGCCGAAGAAGAACGTGCTGATCGCCGCCTTGCATTCCGGCGTGGTGACCAGCGCCACCAGACCGCGGCTTTCACTGCGCAGCGCGCTTTCGAACCCCATGCGCATGGAATTCACCGCCAGATCGAGGATTTTGGCCGGGGACGGCAACAGCCCCCGCGTTTTCTGAACCAGCAACGCGCTGCCCATCTGCGCCACCTGCCGCACGCGCGGGGAAACCGCGTCGCCACCGGGATAACGGAAGCCCTTCTGGTCCCAGGGCTGGGTATGCGTGTCGGGATTGCCCTTGATCCAGACCTTGGCCGCCGGGATCAGGTCGTCGGTGCTTTCGACCACCTCGTCGACCATCCCGGCCTTCAGCGCAGCCTCGGGCCGGACCTGTTTGCCCTCGGTCAGGTAAGGCAGCGCTTTTTCCAGACCCAACAGCGCAGTCAGCCGGACCACGCCGCCAGCGCCCGGCAGCAGGCCCAGCGTCACCTCTGGCAGCCCGACAACCGCGTGCCGTTCGTTCACGACCACCCGGTGGTTGCAGGCCAGGCACAGCTCGTACCCGCCGCCCAGCGCGGCGCCGTTGATCGCGGCCACCACCGGCACGGGCAGCATTTCGATCTCCCTGTAGGGACGCTTATTTTCTTCGATGTAATGAAGCGTTTCTGCATCCGCCTTGTCGATCGACAGGATCAGGTGCAGATCGCCCCCGGCAAAAAACGTTTTCTTGGCCGAGGCAAAAACGACCCCGGTCAGCCCGTCCTCGGCCCGCAGGCGGTTCAACACCCCGTCCATTGCCGGCAGGTAATTGGCGTTCATCGTGTTGGCCGACTGGCCGGTCATGTCCATCGTGATGGTGACAATGCCGTCGGCGTCTTTTTCGTACCGGAATTCTTCCATTTGCTTACCTCTTGCCCCCGCAGGGCGTCCTGCCTTTGCGTGCCGGGTCGTCGACGGGACGGCGCGGGATGACGCCGCCGGCGGCAACCCACGCCGGATTTTCGATGTCTTCGGATGACCGCCGGCGTTGTTCAGTCCCCAATGACCGAACCGCCTCAGGATGACGGGCGGTCGGGAGGGGGAAACATCCGCCGGCGGACATGGATGTCACAGCCGTTCGATGATGCTGGCGATGCCCATTCCGCCGCCCACGCACATGCAGATCAGGGCGCGTTTGGCGTCGCGCCGTTCCAGCTCGTCCAGCATGGTCGACACAAGGCAGCCACCGGTCGCGCCCAGCGGATGGCCCATGGCAATCGCACCACCAACAACGTTCAGCTTCTCGTCCGGCACGTCCAGGTCTTTCTGCAGCCGCAGGGCGACCGAGGCAAACGCTTCGTTGATCTCGACAAGATCGATATCGTCAATCGTCAGGCCGGCCTTTTTCAGTGCCTTTTCCGAGGCCGGGCCGGGTCCGGTCAGCATGATCGTCGGACAGGTCGCGGTCAGCGCGATCGACACCACCCGGCCACGCGGGTCCAGCCCGATATCACGGCCGGCCTGTTCGCTGCCCAGCACGATCAGCGATGCGCCATCGACAATGCCCGAGCTGTTGCCGGGTGTGTGCACGTGGTTAATCGCCTCGACCTCGGTGTATTTTTTCAACGCGACGGAATCGAAGGCCATTCTGCCCATCTGCTCGAAACTGGGCCGCAGGGACGCCAGTTTCTGCATGTCGGTATCCGGCTTGATGAAATCGTCCTTTTCAAGGATCGCTACGCCGTTTTCGTCCCGGACCGGCACCACCGACCGGTCGAACCAGCCACTGTCGCGGGCATGCGCGGCACGTTTCTGGCTTTCCATCGCAAAGGCGTCCACGTCGTCGCGGTTCCAGCCTTCCATGGTTGCAATCAGGTCGGCGCCGATGCCCTGCGGTACGAACCCGGTCTGGATCGCGGTTTCGGGATCCTCGGCAAACGGTCCGCCATCGGCCCCCATCGGCACCCGGCTCATGCTTTCGAACCCGCCGGCACAAACCAGATCCTCCCAGCCCGACGCGACCTTGGCCGCCGCGGTGTTGAAGGTGTCGAGCCCCGAGGCACAGAACCGGTTCACCTGCGCCCCCGGCACGCTTTCGTCCCAGCCGGCTTTCTGCAACGCGATCTTGGGCAGGACGGCACCCTGTTCCATCACCGGCGCAACGCAGCCCAGCATCACGTCATCCACGCGGGAGGTGTCCAGATCGTGACGCTGCTGCATTTCCTCCAGCAATGTGGTGACAAGGTTGATCGGTTTCACCTCGTTGAGTGTGCCGGTTTCCTTGCCCTTGGACCGCGGGGTCCGGATTGCATCATAGATAAAAGCGGTTTCGCTCACGGCAGTCTCCTCCTCCGAATGGGCCGGCCGGGCCGCCCGCCACTGCGCCGAACTATACCCGACGCTTTCCTGACCGCGAGGTTGGAATTGAGCCCTCAGCCCATGACACTACGTCATTTCGCGGATTACATGCTCAAGGGACCGGCCGCCCCGGTCGGGCGCGGCAAAAACCTGGCCGCTCGAAGCGATCCGGGATTAGCCGAAAATCCTGTCCGCGTAATCGGACAGGTAAATCCGCAGCCACGGTGTGAACCGGTCGGGATCCTGCCGGGTCTGTCGCGTCAGGTCGGCCAGCGAAACCCAGCCGGTGTCCATGACCTCCTCGGGGTTCGGCACGACGGGCACCCGCGTGGCAACATGTCCAAGGAAGATTTCCACCTGCTCATGTTCTGTCAGCCCGCCACCGACATCGGCGCGGTAGGTCACCTGATCGCGGTGGTCCAGCACCAGCCCGGTCAGGCCCAGCTCTTCCTTCAGCCGCCGGTGCGCACAGGCATCAGCCGCCTCGCCCCAGTGCGGATGCGTACAACAGGTGTTCGCCCACAGGCCCGGCGTGTGATACTTGCCCAGCGCCCGGCGCTGGATCAGCACGTCGTCGCCGCACAGGACAAAGACCGAAACCGCCATGTGCAGCAATCCGCGCCGATGCGCGTCCAGCTTGTCAACGGCGGTCAGTTCGCCATCGACCCATGTCGGGATCATGTTGCCCAATGCCGTTCCGCCCTCTGCGCCCGCATCTTCCGGCCCGCTTCATGCGGCGCGGAACAGGGAAGGTCAAGCGCCGCGGTCGCGTCAGAGCCGGGTGTCGGCCGACAGCTCGGCCAGCTCCGGCCGGATGCGTTCCTCGACAAAGCTGACCGGCACGGTATCGACGGTCACGATGCCGCGCACCGTCAGGACCGGCACGCCTTCGCCGGCTTCCATAACGGTCTGCCGGATGCGGGTGCGTCCGTTGAACCGGTCCATAATGTGCGGCGGCAGAACGGCGGAAAAGGTTTCGCGGTTCTGCAACGTGCCCTCCAGCGCCTTGCCGAACGGCGTGTCGGTCGTGTCCAGCAGGATGCGCGCCTGCAGAGGCAGGCGGTCGGGAATATACCAGTTGTCGGCGTCCAGCAGGGGCACGTCACCGCGGGTCAGCGTGATGGCGCGGTGACGAACGGTCTCATCGGACCGGGGTTTCAGCAGGTCGACACCCAGCGACGGCAAGTCGAGCTGGCCGGATTCGGGATGGATATCGGCGAAAAGATCGCCTTCGCCCAGCCCCCGCACTTCGCACCAGACCTGAAGGGCGGCGGTCACGGAAAACGTGGTCAGCAGGGTTTCGCACAGGTGGAGGATAATTGGATCGAGTTTGGTATTCACTGGTATCTCCCTTAAATAATTAACAAAAATGGAAGAACGCCGCAGCAATCACAGGTGCAGCGGATCTGGCTTCAGAATAGAACATCCGCCGCGCCGGGTCCATCGCCAAGGGCGGGTCCGGGTCAGCTTCCGGGCGGGGAAAAGGCCACCATGTCGGCCAGATGGCCGGACTTGATCCAGACCCGCGTGCCGTCCGGTCCCGCCGTCGCCAAAGAGCGTGTCCCGACCGGCAGGCGCAGCCAGTCCCAGCGCGCCATTGTTTCACCCGCCTCCGTGGCCGCGCCGGAGATGACAAACACCTCCATGCCGCCGGAGGCATCCAGCGCCACGGCCTGCCCCGGGGCCCAGGTTTCAACCCGGACGGTTTCCCGTGCGTCGCGGTACAGGTCCCGGCTGGCCCCGTCGGATGTATCGACGCTCATCTGGGTCCGGTCCGCCGGATCAAACTGGTGCAGCTTGACCAGAATCGTGGCCCCCCCGGGTGCCGAAGGCGTGTGGCGCGTCGTCGGCGGGTTTCGGACATAGGTGCCCGCGGGAAAGCTGCCGTATTCATCCACGAACGTGCCTTCCAGCACCAGAAACTCTTCCCCGCCATCATGGGTGTGCGGGGAAAAGGCGCTGCCCGGCGCATACCGCACGATGGAGGTGGCACGGGCCACTTCTTCGCCGATCCGATCCAGCATCTTGCGGTCGACCCCGGGCATCGGCGACGGGATCCACTCGGTATCCGCGGCATGCACCAGCACCCGCTGGCTGAAATCTGCGTTGATCATCATCGTGTCGGTCCCCGATCCGGCGGTGTGACGAACTATGTAATCCGGCGGCGCGCCACCACAAGACGCGCGGCCGCCTGCCTGATGCCGGGCGGTGCCGTTCAGAGCCGGAGCAGTTCGCGCAGCGGCGCCAGCGCCCCGGCCCGCATGCGCCCGGCCTCGTCCATCAGGAACAGACCACGCAGTTCGAACCCGGATACCACCCGGCGGTCGCCGACATAGCCCGTGTATTCCACCCGCAGGGTCCGCGATCCCCAATCCGCCAGTGTCATTTCCAGCCGGATCACGTCGCCCTCGGTCGCCGGCGCCGGAAACTTCGCGCCGCTGTCGATCAGCCCGGTGCCCTTGGCGCTCAGCTTCTCACAGATCAGGCGATGCCCCCCGGCGCGCTCACGCAGAAAGCTGTGAAAGCAGCGGTCAAACCATCTGTAATAATTCGGATAAAAAACGATCCCGGCAGGATCGCAGTGGCCAAAACTGACCGGAACATCCAGTTTGAAATCTGCCATTCAAAAAACTTCCTAAAACAGACCTCTGCGCCCTTGTGCGGGTCGATTATGCTGAAACAGGCTGATGGCCACCATTATCGCCAAGGGCTTCCTCGCGATAGAGGCCCAATGCGCGCATCACCGGCAGATCGTTCAGACAGAACAGGCAGGCCTCATCGCTGTCGGACGCGTTTGCATGTTCGTGCCAGGCCCAGGACGGGACACAGAATATGTCCCGTTCGGTCCAGTCGAACCGATGCCCGTTGATCACTGAATGCCCCGATCCCAGGCACACCTGGTAGAGATAGCTGCCGGTATGACGATGCGCCTTTGTTTTCTCGCCCGGACGCAGCATCTGCATCGACGCGCCAAGCGTCTGCATGACCGGCCCGTTGGTCACCGGGTTCACGTATTCCATCAGGATACCGTCAAAAGGCGATCCGTCGCTGGCGGCGGCATAGGACTGCAGCGCGTCGTAGGTGCGATGCCATTCATATTTGAAAAGCGGGGAATACCCCTTGTTCCAGTCGCCGCCGCCCGGTGTCAGCCCCGGATTGCCCCAGGTTTTGGTCATGTCGTCGACCGGGAATGCCACCGGCTCGCTCAGATCCGGATGCACTTCGAAGAAATTGGCCTCCATGGCGTTGACGAACGGGATGTCCAGCCCGTCCTGCCAGATACAGACTGAACCGTCAGGCTCGACCGCGTGCTCGTGCCATGTGCCGTTCGGGGTCAGCACGAAATCGTTGGCGCCCAGCGTCATCTTGTGGCCGTCGACAACGGTATAGGCGCCCTGCCCCTCCATGATGAACCGGATCGCGCTGGCGGAATGGCGATGCGCCGTCGCGTTTTCGCCGGGGTTCATCACCTGCAGCCCGGCATAGATCCAGCCCACCGCCGCGGCCACGTCGGACCGCCCCGGGTTGTCGAGATAAACCACCCTGCGCCCGGCTTTTTCCGGGGTCACGAGATCAAGCGAGCGCAGGACATCGTCGCGCAGATCGGCGTAGCGCCATATCATCGGCACGGACTGGCTGACCGGTTCCCAGGGCTCGATCTTGTTGGCCACGGTCCACAACGCCCCGGTGCCCTTTTTCTTCAGATCGTCATAATAGGTGAGCAGTTCGGGCGTGTCTTCGACATTGGCCCTTCCGATCACGTTGTCATCGAACCTCGCTTCGCCGGCCATCTTTTCCCTCCACGATCACGCCTGCGGCAGAACCGCAGTGGCTTCAATCTCCACCATCGCTTCGTCTTCGACAAGGGCGCTTACGACAACCATGGTCATCGCCGGGAAATGATACCCCATGACCGAGCGATAGGCCTCGCCCACCTCGCGTTGCCGGCGCAGGTATTCGGCCTTGTCGGTGACATACCATGTCAGGCGGACGATATCCTCGGGCGTGCCGCCGGCGGCCTGCACCACGTCGCAGATGTTCTGCAGCGCCTGCGTCATCTGGCCGATGAAGTCATGCGTTTCGAACACCTGCTGCGCGGTCCAGCCGATCTGGCCGCCGACAAACAGGACCCGGCCTTCGGCGACCATGCCGTTGGCATAGCCCTTGGCGGGCGTCCAGCCTTCGGGGTGAACGGAAATGGCGGGCATGTGAAATCCTCCGAACGGTTTGTCGAAGTGTTCCCGCTCGGGCAAACAATTTCAAGTCTGAAATTTTATACTTGAAATGAATCCGATCTGCTGACACCCTCTGCCCGAGACCGTGGCGGGAGATGGCGGCATGGCCGAACTCAGCAACAAGACCGTATTGATCACCGGGGGCGGAACCGGGTTGGGCGCCGCGCTGGCGCGCGGGTTTGCCGATGCCGGCGCGACAGTCTGGATCGCCGGGCGCACCGCGGCAACGCTCGAAGCCGTCGCCGGCGACAATCCCGCGATACGGGCGGTCGAGGTCGATGTCACCGACGAAACCTCGGTCGCGGCCATGTATGATTTTGCCGGCACGCCCGACATCGTCATCGCCAATGCCGGCGCATCCGACAGCGCACCGCTGTCGCACACGTCGTCGGACATGTGGCACGCGATGATCGGCGTGAACTTGACCGGCGTGTTCTACACCTTCCGCGAAGCGGCACATCGCATGCGGGGGCGCGACTGGGGCCGGCTGATCGCCGTGGCCTCGACCGCCGGGCTCAAGGGCTACCCTTACGTTTCGGCCTATGCCGCGGCCAAGCACGGGGTTGTCGGGCTGGTCCGGGCGGCGGCGCTGGAATACGTGCGCAAGGGGCTGACCGTCAACGCGCTGTGCCCCGGTTTTCTGGACACGGAAATGACCGACCGCAGCATTGCAAACATCGTCGAGAAGACCGGCATGAGCGCCGAAGACGCCCGCGGCAATCTTGAACGGATGAACCCGCAGAACCGGCTGATCCAGCCGGACGAGGTGGTGCAGGCCGCGCTGTGGCTGTGCGGCCCGGCCTCGGGCGGCATCACCGGTCAGACCATCGCCATCGCGGGGGGCGAGGTATGAACGCCCCCGCCCCGCAGCCGGCCGAACCGCTGTCGAAACAGCGGCTGCGCGTCTGGCTGCGCCTGTTGCGGGCACACCGGTCGGTGGAAAACCGGCTGCGCGAAAACATGCGGCTGGCGCATGGCTGCACCCTGCCCCGGTTCGATGTGCTGTCGGCGCTGGACCGGTACCGCGACGGGCTGCGGATGAGCGATCTCAGCGCCAAGCTGATGGTATCGAACGGCAATGTGACCGGCATCGTCGACCGGCTGGAAGCCGAGGGGCTGGTCGAAAGGATCAGCGTCGATGGCGACCGGCGCGCCTTGCGGGTGCGGCTGACCCGCGACGGGATCGACCGCTTTGCCGACATGGCGGCTGAACACGAAACCTGGGTCGATGACCTGCTGGAAACCTATGACGCGGCAGAACTGGACCAGCTTTTGTCGCTGCTGACACGACTGGAAGAGGATCAGACATGACCGAGATGGCAGGGCATCAGCCGGAACATTTCATCTGGGAGGCAGCGGACGGCATCGCCACGATCCGCCTGAACCGGCCCGACCGCAAGAACCCGCTGACCGTCGACAGCTATGCCGAACTGCGCGACACGTTCCGTGCGCTGGTCTATGCCGACGACATCCACGCGGTGATCTTCGCCTCCAACGGCGGCAATTTCTCCTCGGGCGGCGACGTGCATGACATCATCGGACCGCTGGTGGCGATGGACATGAAGGACCTGCTGAAATTCACCCGCATGACCGGCGATCTGGTCAAGGCGATGCTGCATTGTGGCAAGCCGGTGATTTCTGCCGTTGATGGCGTAGCGGTGGGCGCCGGCGCGATCATCACCATGGCCTCGGATCTGCGGCTGGCCACGCCGGCGGCAAAATGTGCGTTTCTGTTCAACAAGGTGGGTCTGGCGGGCTGTGACATGGGCGCCTGTGCCATGCTGCCGCGGATCATCGGACAGGGGCGCGCAGCGGAGCTGCTCTATACCGGGCGGGCGATGAACGCCGAGGAAGGCCTGGACTGGGGCTACTGGAACGCGCTGCATGATGCGGACGCGCTGGACGCGGCGGCGCGGAAGATGGCCGAACGCATTGTCGCCGGGCCGACCTTTGCCAACGGCATCACCAAGACGCAGCTGAACCAGGAATGGAACATGACGCTGGACCAGGCGATCGAGGCCGAGGCACAGGCGCAGGCGATCTGCATGCAGACGCAGGATTTCGAACGCGCCTATCATGCCTTCGTGGCCAAGGAACGGCCCGCGTTCGAAGGCAACTGAGCACCTGTCGGGCGGAAGAACGATTTTTCTCCGAAAAATCGGCGCCTCCGGCGGGAGTATTTGAACAAAGATGAAGAACGGGGGATGACATGGCGGACCGGACGTTTCTGAACTGGCCATTCTTCGAAGACCGGCACCGGGCGCTGGCCGCCGAGCTGGACGACTGGGCCGCGGCGCATCTGCCGGTGGATCACTCCGACGTGGACGCGGCCTGCAAGGGGTTGGTGGCGGCGCTGGGCGCGGCCGGGTTCCTGCAGCATTCGGGCGGGGACGCGCTGGATGTGCGATCGCTCTGCCTGATCCGCGAAACGCTGGCGCGTCATGACGGGCTGGCGGATTTTGCCTTTGCGATGCAGGGGCTGGGTATGGGGGCGGTGTCGCTGTTCGGGACGGATAAGCAGCGGGCGTGGCTGGAGAAGACCCGGGCAGGCAAGGCGATTTCCGCCTTCGCCCTGACCGAGCCGGGCAGCGGGTCGGACGTGGCCAATACATCGACCACGGCCGAGAAGGACGGCAACGGCTTCGTGGTGAACGGGGCGAAAACCTGGATTTCGAACGGCGGGATCGCCGATGTCTACGTGCTGTTCGCCCGGACCGGAGAAGCACCGGGAGCCAAGGGGCTGTCGGCCTTTCTGGTGCCCGCGGACACGCCCGGGCTGAAGGTGACCGAGCGGCTGGACGTGATTGCGCCGCACCCGCTGGCAACGCTGGAATTCACCGATATGAAGCTGCCGGGCAACGCGCTGATCTCAGAGCCAGGCGCGGGGTTCAGGGTGGCGATGTCGGTGCTCGACGTCTTCCGCTCCACCGTGGGCGCGGCGGCGCTGGGCTTCGCCCGGCGCGCGCTGGATGAAAGCCTGACGCGGGTGCAGGAACGCGAATTGTTCGGGGCACCGCTGTTCGATCTGCAGATGGTGCAGGGCCATATCGCGGACATGGCGCTGGGGGTCGATGCCAGCGCCCTGCTGATCTACCGCGCCGCCTGGACCAAGGATATGGGCGCGCCGCGGGTGAGCCGAGAGGCGGCGATGGCCAAACTGCACGCGACCGAGACCGCGCAGCAGGTGATCGACGCAGCGGTGCAGCTGCACGGGGGCGATGGCGTGCGCAAGGGCAGCGTCGTCGAGAGCCTCTACCGGGAGATCCGGGCGCTGCGGATATACGAGGGCGCATCCGACGTACAGAAAGTGGTGATCGCCCGTCAGGCCATGGGAGGTTGAGACATGTTGGGACCGACCGGACATAGCGACCATTTCGCACGCGAGAACCTGCCGCCGGACGCGGCGCAACCGGATTTCCTGCTGCAGGGCTGGAAATATCCCGACTGGATGAATGTCGGCGTCGAACTGACCGACCGCATGGTCGACAAGGGGTTTGGCGATCACACCGCCCTGATCGGCAACGGGCGGCGGCGGACCTACAAGGAACTGACCGACTGGACCAACCGCCTCGCCGCCGCGCTGGTCGAGGATTACGGCGTGAAACCGGGCAACCGGGTGCTGATCCGCTCGGCCAACAACCCGGCGATGGTCGCCTGCTGGCTGGCCGCAACCAAGGCCGGCGCGGTGGTGGTCAATACCATGCCGATGCTGCGCGCCGGGGAGCTGGCCAAGATTGTCGACAAGGCCGAGGTGACACTCAGCTTGTGCGACACGCGCCTGATGGATGAAATGGTGACCTGCGCCAAGGACAGCCGCACGCTGAAGACGGTGGTGGGTTTTGACGGCACCGCCAACCACGATGCCGAACTGGACCGCGCCGCGCTGAACAAGCCGGTCACCTATGACGCCGTGCAGACCGGGCGCGACGATGTGGCGTTGCTGGGTTTCACCTCGGGCACCACGGGGGTCCCCAAGGGCACGATGCATTTCCACCGCGACATCCTGATGATCGCGGACGGCTATGCGCGCGAGGTTCTGGGCGTGGTGCCGGAGGATATTTTTGTGGGTTCGCCGCCCCTGGCCTTTACCTTCGGGCTGGGCGGGCTGGCGGTGTTTCCGCTGCGCTTCGGGGCCTGCGCGGTGTTGCTTGAAAACGCGTCGCCCCCGAACTTGATCGAAATCATAGAGAAATACGGCGCCACCGTCTGTTTCACCGCGCCCACCGCTTATCGCGCGATGATGCAGGCGATGGACGAAGGCGCGGATCTTTCCAGCCTGCGCGCGGCGGTCTCGGCTGGCGAAACTCTGCCCGCACCGGTCTACCACGACTGGATGGAAAAGACCGGCAAGCCGATGCTCGACGGGATCGGGTCCACGGAAATGCTGCATATCTTCATCTCGAACCGGTTCTCCGACCACAAGCCGGCCTGCACAGGCAAACCCGTCACCGGCTACGAGGCGCGGATCATCGGCGGGGATGGGGCCGAACTGCCCCGCGGCGAGGTCGGCAAACTGGCCGTGCGTGGCCCGACCGGCTGCCGGTACCTCAACGATCCGCGGCAGGCGGATTATGTGCAGGGCGGGTGGAACATAACCGGGGACGCCTTCAGCATGGACGAGGACGGCTATCTGCATTTCGCCGCGCGGGCCGACGACATGATCATTTCCTCGGGCTACAACATCGCCGGCCCCGAGGTCGAAGCCGCGCTGCTGGCGCATGAGGACGTGGCCGAATGCGCCGTGATCGGCGTCCCGGACGAGGAACGCGGTGCGATTGTCGAGGCCCATGTGGTGCTGCGGTCCGGGGCCGCGCCATCGGGGGAAATGGTGGTCGCGCTGCAGGATTTCGTGAAGAACCGGATCGCGCCGTTCAAATACCCGCGATCGGTGAAATTCACCGACGCTCTGCCGAAAACCCAGACCGGGAAGATCCAGCGCTTCCGGCTGCGCGGGCAGTAGGCGAATTGTCAACAATTCGCGGGCAATTCATCAATGAATTGCCCGCCTATCCGGCCGGCGCAGTCCCGGCAGAGGGCAGTTTCCCGGGCAGCAGGCAGACCGCACCGAGGATGACCAGCGCGGCTCCCGCAAGGATGCGGAACAGCATGTCGAACCCCCAGTTGTCATAGACAAACGCCACCAGCGGCAGGGTCAGCGCCAGCACCGAAAACGCCACCACGTAGCGGATACCGTAGATGCGGGCCCGCGCCGCCCCGCTGGCCATTTTGCCGATCATGTAATCGTTGATCGGGATCTGCCCGAAGGCCCCCAGCATGAAACCCAGCGCAACGGCAAAGGCGATCCCGTCCTCGAGCCCCGGCATGACCGCAAAGAACAGCACCTGCATCGCCGCCACGGTCATGAAGACCGGGCGCGCGCCAAAGCGGTCCAGCATGCTGCCGACGATCAGCTGCGCCACCGAGGCGACAGCAAAAACCAGAAACGCCAGCAAACCGATGAAGGTGGCCCCGTCACCGCTGCCATCGGCCCATAGCGCTATCTGCACACTGAGCCCCTGCAACCGTTCGTCGAAGATCTTGGGCAGCGCAAAGGTGGTGGACTGAAAAATGATCGAAGACACCGCCGTGGTGAGAAACACGATGGCGGACACCCGGATCAGAAGGCGCCGGAACTCTGCCGGCAATGCCGATACCGGTGCCGCGGCGGGCTTGCCGGCCGCGTGGTCGCCAGCAATCTCGCCCCGCTGCAGCGCCAGATAGGCCAACCCGACCGCGCAGGACACCAGACCGGGCAGGATGAAGGCCAGCCGCCAGCCGCCATTGTCGATCAGAAAGCCGGTGATCAGCGCTGCGCTGGCCACGCCCAGATTGCCCCAGACCCCGTTCGCCGCCAGCCGCATGCCGGTGTTGCGCCATTTCATCGTTACGATGGCCAGCCCCACGGGATGATAGATCGCCGCGAATACACCGATGAAGAACAGCCCCGCTCCCACCTGCAGCGGTGTCTGCGCCAGCCCCGTCGCCACCGACATCACGCCGATGCCGAGAAAGAAGACCACCATCATGCCGTCCCGGCTCCAGCGGTCGGCCAGCCAGCCCGCCGGCAGTGAAAACAGGCCAAAGGCGAAAAACCCGGGCGTCGCATAGGTCAGCAGCCCGGCGTAACTCACGCCCCATTCCCGCGTCAGCGCCAGCGCGGCCACGGTTGCAAAGATCAGCATGAACAGGTGATCCAGAAAATGCCCGATGTTCAGGAGCAGGAAATGCAGGCGGTCTCGGGTCATGGCGGGGCTTCCGAAAGGGTGAGTGAACCTTCCCGCCAATTGCCGGATTACGCAAGACCGCGCGATTTGCTAGCCTGCAGGGAAAGACGGCAGAGGATCAGCACCATGACCGAATTCCGCAACCCGCAGGCCATCGTGACCGCCAACTGGCTGGCCGGTCAACTGGGCGACCCCGACCTGAGAGTGTTCGACTGTACCACGCATCTGGTCCTCAACGATGGTCCGGGCGCGCCCTACACGGTTGTCAGCGGGCAGGCCGACTACGAACAGGGCCATATTCCCGGTTCGGCCTATCTCGACCTGCAGGGCGCGTTTTCGGATACCGGCAGCCGGTTCCGCTTTACACTGCCGGATCCGGACACGCTGGCGGCCGGCTTTGCCGCGCGCGGGATCGGTGACGACAGCCGGGTCGTGCTCTACAGCCGGACGGCCCTGCCATGGGCGACCCGGTTCTGGTGGATGCTGCGCGGGCTGGGTTTTGACAATGCCGCGATCCTCGATGGCGGTTACGCGGGCTGGACCGAGGCCGGCCACCCGACAGCCACCGGGGTCGAAACCTATCCCGCCGCCACGCTCACCGCCCGGCCCCGCCCTGGCCTCTTTGTCGGGCGGCAGGCGGTCTCAGACGCCATCGGCGACAGCGGCACGGTCACGGTCAACGCGCTGACCCGTGACACCCATGTCGGCGACAATGCCCGCTATGGCCGCCGCGGCCGCATCCCCGGCAGCTGTAACGTGCCGGCACCCGATCTGGTTCATCCCGGCACCCAGTTCCTGCGCCCGGCGGCAGAGATCGACCGCATCTTTGCCGATGCCGGGCTGGACCGGCAGAGGAAAACGATCACCTATTGCGGCGGCGGCATCTTCGCGACGCTCGACGCCTTCCTGCTGCATCAGCTGGGGTACCCGGACATCGCTGTCTACGACAATTCAATGAGCGAATGGGCCAATGACGACAGCCTGCCGATGGAAACCGGCTGAGCGTCAGCCGCCGGTCCGCAGCCCGTCCAGATCCAGCGCATCCGCCGTGTTGAACGCCGCAATGCCGCCATCGATCCAGATATCCGTGCCCCTGAGCCAGCCCGAAGCCGGCGACAGCAGGAAGGCGGCAACCTCCGCCACCTCCTCCGGTGCACCGGGCCGACCGGCGCGGCTGACATTCTTTGCCATCCGTTCCCCGAACGCCCGGGCGAAATCATCGAGGATCCCGGTTGCCACCGCCGCCGGGCTGACCGCGTTGATGCGCAGGCCGCGCGCGATCATTGGCTCGGTCTCGGCCATGGTCCAGAGGATCATCGCCTCTTTCGACAGGTTGTAGGCCAGCGTCGCGTCCAGCGCCTCGTCTTCGACGAACCGCTCCAGCGCGCCGGCCCCGTCAACGGCGGACAACCGCCTGACCTGCTCCAGCCCCTCCCGCCATGCCGCGCCAGCCCGCGACGCCATGTTGACGATGCTCGCCCCCGGCGCCATCCGCGGTAGAAGATCAGCCGTCAGCCGGCGCGGGCCAAGGAAATTCACCTGCAGGATCTTTGCCTGCAGCCCGTCACGCGGCGGCAGGCCGGCATTGTTGCACAGACCGTCGAGATCCTCGTCCATGACGGCCACAGCACCGGCAATGCTGTCGGGATCGGCCAGATCGACGGGAATGAACCGGTCGATATGGTCCTGCGCTTCCACAATATCCAACCCGATCACGCGATGCCCCCGGTCCTTCAGGATCCGGGCCAGACAGGCGCCGATCCCGCTGGCAGCCCCCGTTACGGCGTAGGTTTTTCCGGTCATGTGTCCTCCCGCTTTGTCACACGCACAGCGAAGATGCCCGCAAGGGCTGATGAGCGCGCTGTTACCGCTTTTCGATCCGGATCGGCATCTTCACCGGCGCGGCACCCTTCTGAACCGGATCGCGGACCGGCTCACCGGCCGGTGTGATCGACGCAACCCGCTCCACCAGCCGGCGCAGCGCAATCGACATCTCCATCCGCGCCAGCTGCGATCCCGGGCAGCCATGCATGCCATGGCCGAAGCCAAAATGGCGCACCCGGTCGCGGGTGATGTCGAACCGGTTCGGATCCCCGATCACCGCCGGATCGCGGTTGGCCGCCGGCACCATCACCTGCACCAGATCGCCTTCCTTCAGCTCCAGCCCGTGCCAGCTGACATCCCGCGTCGCCTTGTGCGGAATAGCCCATGGCAGCGGCGCAAACCGCATGCCTTCATCCACCGCGCGCAGCGCCAGCCCCGGATCGGCCCGCAGCTTGTTCATTTCAGATGGCGCAGCCAGCAATTCGTCCAGCACCAGCGGCAATTGCGACCGGGTCGTGTCCACCCCGGCGGCCGCCATTTCGCCCGCCAGAAAGACCAGTTCGTCCTCGCCCAGCCGGTCGCCGTCCATATCCGCCAGCATCAGCGCGCTGAAAATATCGTCCCCCGGCGCGTCCCAGCGCGACTTCAGCAGGCCGCGCAGATAGTCATGCAGGCTGCGGTTGGCCGCCTCCACAACATCGATCCCGTCGCCGGACAAAAGCGCATCGATCTTGCGCCCGCCGATCCGGATCCAGTCGCTCAGCCCGTCCACATCCTCGTAGGGAATGCCATACATCGGCCCCAGCACCCGCGCCGGCAGCGGGTCGGAGAAATCGGTACAAAAATCCACCACGCCGCGGTCCGGCATCGCGTCGATCAGGTCATCGGTGATGGCCGTGATTTTGGACCTCAGATCCTCCATGATCCTGTCCCGCAGCGCCTGCGCCACGATCCGGCGCAACCGCGCATGCGGGGCCCCGTGCATGTTGAGCAGTTCATGCTTGATCGCCTTGGTCAGATACGGGCTCTGGTCCGGGTCGATCTGAAAGAACGCGAACCGGAAATCCTCGCAGGCGAATACCCACTCGGCCTCGCGCTGGTTGAACACGACATACCCGTCCGCCGTGCGCGCGTAGAACCCCTGCGCGCGCAGCTCCTCGATATAGCCGTATTTGTCGGTATTGAACCGCGTGTCCCTCAGGTTGACGATCTCAGGCATCTTTCAAAATCCACTCCGCTGCACGCCCCGCGATCATCATCGTCGGTGCATTGGTGTTGCCGGACACAAGAGCAGGCATAACCGAACAATCGGCAACACGCAGCCCATCGACGCCGTTGACCCGGCACTTCGTGTCCACCACCGCCGACGGGTCGGGCCCCATCCTGCAGGTGCCGGCGGGGTGAAAGATCGTCCTTGCATGGGCGCGGATCGCCGTGTCCAGCCGGTTCGAGCCGACCGCCGCGGACACATCCGGTCCCGGCCAGACCTCCTCGGTCACGAGGTCGGCCAGCGGCTTGCAGGCAAAGATTTCGCGCGCCAGACGCACGCCCCGGCGCAGTGTATCGACATCCTCTTCCGCGTCCAGCACCCGCGCCCTGAACCCCGGTTTCGCCGCCGCATCGGCCGAAGCAAGAAACACCCGGCCGCGGGATTTCGGCCGCATCGTCATGGGATGCACCTGCACCGCGTCGAAAGGCAGTGGCGGCTGGCCCGGTGCGCCCGGCGCAAAGGGCGCCAGATTGAACTGAACATCCGGGCGTCCGTCGCCATCGGTATCGGCACAGGCGCCGCCTTCCAGCAGGTTCGAGGTCAGCAATCCGCGGCCCAGAACCCAGTAGTCGAAGCCATGGCGCAGCGCCTTCAACCCCCTGTCGGCGCCATGCAGGCCCAGACCCTGCCGCAACCGCATCGTCACCGGCGCACCGACATGGTCCTGATAATTTGCCCCGACATTGTCGGCCTCGGCGATCACATCGACGCCGAAGCGCCGCAAATTGTCGCCGGGCCCGATACCGGACAGCATCAGCAGCTTCGGGCTGTGAAAGCTGCCGGCAGTCAGGACAACCTCGTGTCTTGCGGACAGCTCCGTCTCCCCTTCGGGTGTCCGGATCGCGACCCCGGTCGCCCGCCGGCCCGAAAACAGCACGCGCTGCGCCGTACAGCCGGTCAGCAGCGTCAGCGTTTCAGCCTCGCGCACAGGGCCCAGAAAACAGACCGAGGCCGACTTCCTTCGCCCCCCGTCGGCGGTGATCTGGTACCAGCCCACCCCGTCCTGACGGGCGCCGTTGAAATCATCGTTTGCCGGCAGCCCGGCGTTTTGCGCGGATGCAATGATCTGCGCGGTAACCGGGTGCCTGTATGCCGGATCCGCCACCACCAGCGGTCCCGACTGCCCGTGATAGGGCGCGCCCAGACGCATGTTGCGCTCCTGCGCGCAGAACATCGGCAAGACATCGTCATAGCCCCAGCCGTCGCAGCCATAATCCTGCACCCAGCCGGCGTAATCCGCCGCCTGACCCCGCATGTAGATCATGCCGTTCACCGAAGACCCGCCGCCCAGCACCCGGCCCTGCGGCACGACAAAGTCCCGTCCGTCGAGCGTCGGGTCCGGCTCTGACACGACCGCGGTCGCGTCCCGGGACTGCAGCGCGCGGAAAAACGTGGCCGGAACGTGGATCCACCGGTTGGTATCGGGCCGGCCTTCCTCCACCAGTGCCACCGTGAACCGCCCGTCCTGCGCCAGCCGGGCGGCCACCACGCAGCCGGCCGAACCGCCACCGACCACGATGAAGTCAAACGCCGTCTGCATGATGCCGCATATCCCCCCTGACGACCGGCGGCCCTACCGGCCCCTGAACACCGGCTTTTCCTTGTTGAGAAAGGCCGCGATGCCACCCTGCGCGTCCTCGGTGCGGGTGATATCGGAAATCCCGACCGCCTCGCGGTCCAGCTGGCTCGCCATCTGCGCGGTATAGGTGCTCTGCAACAGCCGCTTCACACCGCCGAAGGCCTTTGTCGGGCCGGCCGCGAAACGTTCGGCCATGGCCAGCGCCTCGGGTTCCAGATCATCCGGTGCCACCACCCGGTTCACGATCCCCCAGTCCATCGCCTCCTGCGCCGACAGCGCCCGGTTGGTCAGGAACAGCTCCTTGGCGCGCAAAAGGCCGACATGCTTGGCCAGAAAATGGGTCGACGACCCGTCCGGTGTCAGCCCCGACGCGGTATAGCCGGACACGAACTTGGCCCTGTCCGACGCGATCACGTAATCGCCCGACAGCGCCATGGAAAACCCGCCGCCCCCGGCCGCCCCGTTGACCGCCATCACCACCGGCGCGTCCATGGCGGCAAAACGGACCAGCGACTGGTGCAGGATCGTCGCCATTTCCAGAAGATGTGCGTCCAGCCCGTCCTTGTTGGCCTCCATCTCTGCCAGATCGCCGCCGCCACAAAACAGCTTGCCGCGGGCCGTCCACAACACCGCCCGCAGGCCGGGATCGGTGGCACAGCGCAGCGACACGTCAAACAATTCCTGCGCCATCACCTTGTTCAGCGCGTTGGCGGCGTCTGGCCGGTTCAGCGTGATCCTGCCCAGACCGTCGTGCCGGCTGAACTCGAGGGTTTCGTAACTCATTGCGGGGTCCTCCTTCGGGTGACAGATGACCCGGCTTTGCCGCCCGACGCAATGGCCGCAATCACCCGACCGGATGTCAGAGCGACGTCAGCGCCGCCGACGCGATCTCGAACGAACGCATCCGCGCCGCCGGATCGTAAATCGCGCCGTTGATGATGACCTCGTCGGGCTGGTGCGTTGCGATCAGTGCCTTCAGCCCGTCCCTGACCTGCCCGGATCGCCCACCACCGAAACCCGCATCGCTTCGTGCACCATGGTCATCTCGGCCCGGTCGAGCACCGCGCCGATGTCCTCTACCGGCCGTGGCATCGGGCCGGGCCGGCCCCGGCGCAGATTGGCAAAGCTCTGCTGCATCGAACTTTGCAGTCGCCGCGCCTCATCGCTGTCATCGGAGGCAAAGACATTGACGGCCATCATGAAATGCGGCGAGTCGGAAAAGACCGACGGCTGAAACCGGGCGCGGTAGATCGCGGCCGCCTCTTCCAGCGCGGCAGGCGCGAAATGTGAGGCAAAAGCATACGGCAGACCCAGATGCGCAGCCAGCTGAGCGCCATAGAGACTGGAACCGAGGATCCAGACAGGCACTTTTGTCCCGGCCCCCGGGATCGCCTGCACCCTCTGGTCCGCGGCGGCATCGCCCAGAAACCCGATCAGTTCCACAACGTCCTGCGGAAACGTGTCGGCCTGGTCCATCCCGCGCCGCAGCGCCCGCATCGTCGCCATGTCCGTGCCCGGTGCCCGGCCCAGTCCCAGATCGACCCGGTCGGGGAAAAGCGTGGCCAGCGTGCCGAATTGCTCGGCAATGACCAGCGGCGCGTGATTGGGCAGCATCACACCGCCCGAACCGACACGGATCCGCTTTGTCGCCGCCAGCACCTGACCGATCAGGACCGAGGTGGCCGAACTGGCAATGCCCGGCATGTTGTGATGCTCGGCCAGCCAGAACCGCCGATAACCCAGCGCTTCGCAATGCTGCGCCAGAGCGATCGTGTTGTGCAGGGCGTCCCGCGGCGTATGGCCTTCGGTAATGGGGGACAGATCCAGAACGGAAAAGGGGATCATCGCAATACTCCGGCTCTTGCCGTGGCAACCTAGACCGCGCCCCGTCCGGACGCACGCCGGAAATTTAACAGAAGACTCGTCAACCAGGATTTTTCTCCGAAAAATCCCGGCGGCGATTGCCGCGGCGGTTCGGCTGGATCATCATCGGCCCGGCAGGAAGGACCCGGCCCATGATCGCAAACGAACGCCCCGTCATTGCCAACAGCCTGTGGAGCGCTACCGCCAACCCGGCGCCGGACTGTCCGCCGCTGACCGGCGACACGCAGGCCGATGTCGCCATCGTCGGCGGCGGGTTCACCGGCCTGTCGGCCGCACTGCATCTGGCCGGGGCCGGTCAATCGGTGCTGTTGCTCGAGGCCGAAACGCCCGGCTGGGGCGCATCAGGCCGCAATGGCGGGCAGGTCAACCCGGGGCTGAAGGAAGGGCCCGACCGGCTGGAGGCCATTTTCGGCGCCGATATGGGCACCCGGATGACGCGGCTCTCGGGCGGCGGCGGCGACCTTGTCTTCGATCTCATCCGGCGCCACGACATCCGGTGTGACGCACATCAGGTGGGCTGGATCCGGGCCTCCCACAATGCCACCACCCACGCCGAGCTGCAAACGCTCGGCGATCAGTGGCAACGGCGCGACCGTCCGGTCGAGGTGCTGGACGCGCAGGAGGTCGCGCGGCTGCTGGGCACAGACGCCTATAACGGCGGGCTGATCGACCGCTCAGGCGGCAATCTGCACCCGCTGAACTACGCACTGGGACTGGCCGATGCCGCGATCGCGGCAGGCGCGCGGATCTGCGGGCACAGCCGGGCAACCGCGCTGGAGCCGACCCCGGCCGGGCACCGGGTGCGCACCGCCTCGGGCAGTGTCGAGGCGGGGCAGGTCATTTTGTGCACCAATGGCTATACCGACGGGCTGGCCCCGCCCCTGCAGCACACGGTCGTTCCGATCCGCTCCTGTCAGGTCGCCACCGCGCCGCTGTCGGACAATGTCGCCCGTTCGATTCTTCCCGAGGGGCATTCCCCCTCCGATCTGCGGCGCCTGCTCCTGTATTTCCGGCTGGACGCGCAGAACCGCTTTGTGATGGGCGCACGCGGCGCCTTTTCGGACCGCTCCACCGAACGGCGTCTGCAGTCCGCCCGGCAGGTCGCAACGCAGCTTTTCCCGCAGCTCGAAGGGGTGCAATGGGACTATGCCTGGGGCGGCAACGTGGCGATGACGGCGGACCATTTCCCGCACCTGCACCGGCTGAAACCCGGGCTGATGGCCGCGCTGGGATATAACGGGCGCGGCGTGGCAATGGCGACGGTGATGGGCAAGCTTCTGGCCGAATGGGCCATGGGCAAGCCGGATGAAGAGCTTGATTTCCCGGTCACCGCCCCGCGCGCCCTGCCATTTCACCGGTTTCACCGGTTCGGAGCGGCGGCAACCGTGTTCAAATACCGGGTGCTGGACGCGCTCGGGGTCTGAACCCGGCCCGGGGCCTGCATCACCATTGCACCTGCGTTCCTCCGCCCCTAGCATCCGCTCATGTCCGGACCCATGGCAGATATCGACCCGACCCTTGCCCGCCTTCTGTCGGCTGCGGCGCAGCAGGACGAACCGGCGTTGATCGCCCAGCGCCGCGGGTTCCATGCCAATCCCGAACTGGGCTGGCAGGAGATCGAAACAACCGCCACCATCGTCACCGAGCTGTCCGGCGCCGGGTACGACGTTGTTTCGGGCCCGGCTTTTCTGGGCGATGTCCCGCGCCCGGGCCTGAGCGAAACCCCGATCCCCGGCGAAGGCGACACCGGCTGTATCGCGCTCTTTGACACCGGCCGGCCCGGCCCGACCGTCTGTATGCGGGTCGATATCGACGCGCTGCCCATCACCGAAGCCGGCGGCAACCACGCCCCGGCGGCGCAGGGGTTCGGCTCAGGAAATCCCGGCACCATGCACAGCTGCGGCCATGACGGTCATGCCGCCATCGGGCTGGCCACCGCGCGGCTGATCCGGCCCCACCTGCAATCCGGGCGCGGCCGGCTGAAGCTGCTGTTCCAGCCCGCCGAGGAAGGCGGGCGCGGGGGCCGGGCCGTGGCCGAGCCGGCTGGATGGACGATGTGGACCTGTTCTTTGCCATCCATCTCGGGCTTGGTGTGCCCTCGGGCAGTGCCGCCTTCGCGGTGCACGGCCTGCTGGCCAATGGCCGCTACACGGTGACGCTCAAAGGCCGCGCCGCCCATGCCGGCAAAACCCCCGAAGGCGGGCGCAACACGCTTCTGGCAGCGGCGCAGATGGTGCAGGGCCTGCATGCTCTGGCGCAGTCCAGCCGCCCGGGCATCCGTGTCAATGTCGGCGTTCTGCGATCGGGCACGGCCGTCAACATCGTGCCCGACGAAACCGTGTTCGAATTCGAGATGCGCGCCGAGGAAACCGCCGATCTGGACGCGCTGAGCGCCCGTTGCGTGGCCTTTGTCGAAGCCACGGCGCAGGCGCATGGGATCGACTGCATC
>CATOSU010000018.1 GCA_951812615.1 uncultured Paracoccaceae bacterium | reverse complement strand
CGACAGCGCGCTGCTCGACGCCGAACGGTGCTGGCCACCGCGCGGCTGGCCGCCTGGGGCTGTTTTGCCGGCTACCGCGTGCTGGAGGTGCCCGCAGGCGAGGAGTGGCCGCGGCCAATGCCCTGCGTTTCAACGCGCATGTCTTCCTTGCTGACGGTTTAATTTCGCGCACCGCCGAGCTGCTGGACCGGGCCGGCTATGACGTGCGCCCGTTGCCCGTGACACAGCCGCGCTGGTCGATGGCGGGGCTGAGCTGCATGTCCCTGAGATACACGCGCGGCTGACGGCGGACGGGCAATTCATCCATGAATTGCACGCGAATTGTTGACAATTCGTCGCCCCTCCGGCTCAGCGTCCGGCTGCTTCCGTCCAGCGCGGGGCGCAGGGTCTCGGTGATCACCCGCTGCGTCACCGGCCCGGCAAAGCGCAGGAGGATCGTGCCGTCGCCGGCAATCACATAGGTTTCGGGCACGCCGTAGACGCCCCAGTCGAGCGCCGTTCGCCCCTGCCCGTCCACGCCAATGCCGGCATAAGGATCACCCAGTTCCTGCAGAAAACCTGCCGCCCGGACCGGATCGTCCTTGTAGTTGATCCCGTAGATCGGCAACCCCTCGTCAGCCAGCGCCTCTAGATTGGATGCTCCACCCGGCAGGGCGCGCACCCAGCTGGCCCAGTAATTGACCAGCTTGACCTGACCGTCGCGCAGCGTCTCGTCGGTGAACCCGGTCTTGCCCGGCATCGCGGTCAGCTGCAGTTCCGGCGCCGGCTGACCCTGGCGCGCCGATGGCAGCGCTTCGGGGTCTTCGCGCCACATGCCGATCCCTGCCATCACCACGAAAGCGACGAACAGGCCGGCGGGCAGTATCATCAACGGCGAGATTTTAGGCATCCGGTTTCACCCGCCTTTCGGTTTCCGCCAGCCGCGTCCGCACCCGGCGCCCGCGCCACAGGCTGAGCCCGACCAGCGCCACCAGCAGCAGGATCGACGCCCCGTAGGCCGACAACACGGTGCCGGCGTATTTGCCCAGCTCCGGCATCATGACAGCGCCCTTTCCCGGGCTTCCAGCGCGATCGTGCGCCGCGCCCGGATCTCGGTTCCGGTCCGGTAGAGCACCAGCGCCACGAAAAGCAGGACAAAGCCCGCGATGCACAACAGCAGCGGCTGGGTAATACACGTCCGATACGTTTTCTTCCTTGTCCAGCGACAGCGACGCCCCCTGATGCAGCCCCTGGTTCCAGAAATTCACCGCGTAGCGGCTGAGAAGGCAAAGACCGAGCCGACAAGGCACAGATAGAGGTCAGGTCAGCGGCGGTATCGGGGTTTTCGATCGCTTCCACAAGAGCCATGTAGCCGAGGTAAAACAGAACAGGATCAGGAAAGACGTCAGCCGCGGATCCCATTCCCACCACGTGCCCCACATTGGCTGTCCCCAGATCGCCCCGGTGATCAGCGGCGATCAGTGTCATGTAATGCCCACCCGCGCGCCGCGGCGCGGGCGCCAGCGCGCTGACATGATGCCGCCGCACCAGCCAGATCAGCGACGCCACCAGCATCATCAGCCAGGCATTGATCGCCATCAGAGCCGACGCACATGCAGATAGATGATCTTGACGGTCGAGGCGAACTTGTCCGCGTCCGGGGTCAGAAAGAACCCCCAGACCAGACCGGTGATCAGCGAAATCGCCGCCAGCGCCCACAGCCAGGGCAGCACTGCCTCGGACGTGCGTAGAAACCTGACGGATTTGCGATCATTCCCAGAGCGACATGGCCTGTTACTACCCCCTCCGTGCCCGAGGCTCAATCGCCCCCGGCTAGCGCAGATTGACGCGCAGGACCGCCGCGGCGGCCAGCGGCAAAAGCGCGATCGCGCCCCAGCGTTACACCCGCCAGCATCAGGAAGGCGGTCATGGTCTCCATCCCCGTCGCGCCGCGCCGCGCCACCTCGGCCCCGAAGACCAGAGTCGGCACGTAAAGTGGCAGGACCAGCAACGACATCAGCAACCCGCCGCGCTTCAACCCCACGGTCAGCGCCGCGCCAAACGCCCCGATCACCGACAGCGCCGGCGTGCCCACGGCGAGCGACGCCACCAGCCAGCCGAACCCGGCCGCCGGCAGGTTCAGCAGCACACCCAGCACGGCGCCGCCAGCACCAGCGGCAAACCCGTGGTCAGCCAATGCGCCGCGGCCTTCACCCCCAGCACCATTTCCAGCGGCAGCGGCGAGGTTGCCAGCAAATCGAGCGATCCGTCCTCCCAGTCCAGCGCCAGCAACCGGTCCAGCGACAAAAGGCAGGCCAGAAGCGCACCCAGCCACAACACGCCCGGCGCGATCTCGGCCAGAAGCTGCGTGCGCGGCCCCACCGACAGCGGAACCAGAACCGTCACGATCAGAAAAAACGCCAGCCCCAGCCCAAAGCCGCCGCCGGCCCGCATCGCCAGCCGCAGATCCCGCAGCAAGCAGCGCCCTCACAGAACGCCCCGTCAAAGGCCGGATCGACCCGTGGCCGTGCCCGGTGCGGCGTCACGTCGAAAACCGCAGCATCCAGCCCCAGATCGATATGCGTCGCGATCAGCGCCGATCCGCCCGCCTGCAGATGATCCCGGACCGCATCCGCAAACAGCGCGACCGAGGCCCGGTCCAGCGACACCGTCGGCTCATCCAGCACCCAGACCGGCTATGCCGGTCACCAAAAGCCGCGCCAGCCCCAGCCGCCGCTTCTGCCCCGCCGACAGCGCACCGGCCGCCCGCGCCGCCAGCGCCTCCAGATCAAACGCCGTCAGCGCCGCTTCTATGCTGCCCGGCGCCCCGAACACCGCAGACCAGAATGTCAGGTTTTCGCGCACCGTCAGCGTCGGCTTCAGCCCGTCCAGATGCCCGGCATAGGCAATCCGGTCCTCCGCCCCCTCAATCCGTCCCGCCAGCGGCACCTGCAGCCCCGCCACCGTGCGCAACAGCGTCGTCTTGCCGGACCCGTTCGGCCCGCGCAGCACCAGCGCCGCCCCGTCAGCCAGCGTGAAGCTCACGCCCTCCAGCACAGGCACGCCACCTCGGCTCACGCTCAGATCGGTCACACTCAGGGTCATGGCAGCCGGATAACCGATTGCCGGGCGGCAAAAAAGAGCCCGGAATGGTCGCTGCCAGCCAATGGCACACTGCCAGCTTCATCTTTGTACAAATACTCCCGCCGGAGACTCGGCAAGGCCGTCATGGCCGCGCCCCGAGGAGAAAACCGGGACGGTTTTCGACGAGACATCAGGCCTGTGCGCGGAACGCGCACTCAATCCAGCTTCCGGTATTCGTGGAATTCGCCCGCGGGACATACATCAGCAACATGCGGAAGTCTTCCAGCTCCTCGATCGAGTAACATAGCTGATCGCCGCTTTCCTCGTCGGTGCGCACGAAATACTCGCCGCCCTCATAGCCGTCGCAGAAAGAGGACAGGTTCAGGTACTCGACCCCGCCATACGCCCCGTCATAGATGTTTTCCAGCTCGGACCCGATGATGTTGAACTGGCTGTTGGGATCACTGACGGAATACCACGTGCCCTGCAACCTATCGAGGATCCCGTCCCAGCGATTCCATTCCCGCGGCAACGCCGAACGCAGAACCACATCCGCGGTCCGGTCATAAATCCCCGCAAGGTCACCATCGACCTCGATGGGCGTGCCGGGCGCGATCCGCTCGAACAGGGCAAACACGCGCTCCCGGGTTCGCCCGTCCATGTTCACGAACATCTTGTAGCCATCCGCGTGGAAGGTGCAGAACGGCGCCTCGGTTTCGTGGATACAGCCCTGAAACACCGCGGTGCTGCTGAAATACGGCTCGCCCCAGGTCCCCGGCGGATCGCCCTCGGGCGCGGCTGCAGGTGCGGGGTCCGGCGCGGGCGCGCGCTCTGGCTCGGCCTTGGGTGCTGCCGCCAGGCTCACGCTGGCGTCGAAGGTAAAGGAATAGTCGAGGCTCCCTTCACCGGTATCGATGCGGCGGAATTTCGAACGGGTATAACCCCGGTCGGCACAGTCTTCGTCGCCGACGATGGTGAAGGCCGTCTTCTGTGTACAGAAGACATAGTTTTCGTCCTGAAACTCATGCCCGCCGCTGGTCGCGCGGAAACAGTAATACTGGTAGCGCAGGTCGTCTTTCAGCGGCCTGACACAGTCGCCGGGATCGATGTTCCACCACCCTTCAGAGGTCCAGCCCTCGTCCCCCTTGTAACCGATGGCAACCGAATGGCGCGCGTCCGTGGCGTTGCAGATCTCCAGCCCGGCCCAGGCCGGTGCCGCGGTCAGCATCAACAGACTGCTCAGAGCTTTCAGGTATTTCAATGACTTGCCCCCTTCCTGCTGCCGCAGCCTAGACTCGGCAGCGCCCCCGGGGCAAGGCCTGATCAGAGCCGCATGGCCGGCGGCGGCGGCGTGATCGCCCGGCGTTTCAAAACCGCCTCACGCCATGTGATGAATGTCACCGCCGACAGGATCAGCCCGCCACCGACCAGAACCCAGATATCCACCGGCTCGGCAAACATCACCACCCCCAGCGCGGTGGCCCAGATCAGCTGCAGATAGGTCACCGGCTGGGTCACGGTCACCGGCGCCTCAGCAAAGGCCAGCGACATCGCGTAATGCCCCGACGTGGCAAAGAAGGCGACCAGAAACAGCACCCCGACCGCGCCCCATTCCACCGGCACCCAGACCGCGATGGCAAATGGAGTGAGCGACAGCGTCACCCACAGCGACAACTGCGCGATCACCATTTCCGGCGAACTTTCGTCCGTGGTGATCTTGCCCAGCAGGTAGGCCGCGCCGAAGACCAGTCCGGCAAACAGCATCGCCAGATGCCCGGGGCTGATTTCCCGGAACCCCGGCCGCAGGATAATGAACGCGCCCACCAGCGCCGCGGCCACGGCGGCAATCCGGCGAAAGGCCATGCCTTCGCCCAGAAACAGCGCCGCGCCGATGGTGACATAGACCGGCGACAGGTAGTTCATCGCCGTCACCTCGGCGATGGAAATCCGCGTCATCGCGAAAAACCACATCATGACGCCAAAGCTGTGCAGCACGCCGCGGATGCCGAACATGGTCCACAACCGGCGGTTCATCGGCGTGGCCCGGATCGACGGGATCAGCGGGATCAGAAACACCAGCCCCAGCATGTAGCGGATGAATGCGGACTGGGCCGCGGGGATGCCCGGCCCCAGCCACTTGACCAATGCCGTCACCACGACAAAACACAGCCCGGCCAACAACATCCAGAGGATGCCAACCACGGGGCGGACGGGGCGGGAAGAAGCCATGCCAACGTTGAACACCCGTTCCGCGCCGGGCGCAAGCCCTTCACATGAGAAGCAGTTTGAGCGCGATGGCCCACATCGTCAGCCCGATCCCGGTTTCGAACAGCTGCCAGGCCCGGGGCCGGGCGAAATACGGCGCCAGCAGCCGCGCCCCGAAGCCGAGGCTGAAAAAGAACACGAAACTTGCCACCATGGCCCCGATGCCAAAGGCCAGCCGGTCCTGCGCCTGCGACGAGACCGAACCGATCAGCACAACCGTGTCCAGATAGACATGCGGATTGAGCCATGTCAGCGCCAGAACCGTGCTCAGCACCCGGGCCAGCCCGGGCCGGTCCCCGTTGCCCGCCTCCAGCGCCCGGCCGCCCCGCCATGCGCTGCGCAGGCTGATCCAGCCGTACCAGATCAGGAACCCCGCCCCGCCAAACCGCATCACCGGTTCGAACCACGGCACCGACCGGGCCAGCGCGCCGAACCCCGCCACGCCGGCGGCGATCAGGATCGCGTCCGACACCGCGCAGGTGAGGCACACTGCAAACACGTATTCGCGCCGCAATCCCTGACGCAGGACAAAGGCGTTCTGCGCGCCGATGGCAAGGATCAGGCTGAAGCCCAGCGCAAAGCCGGCGGTGGCGGATTGAATCATGCGGATACTCCTCTGGGCGGTTTGACTAACCGGGCGCAGACGCTTAATCCAGTTAAAGAAATTCAGTTCAGCTAAGGACAGCTAATGCAGTTCGATCCCCACCATCTGAGCGCCCTGGCCACCATCCTGCGCACCGGAAGTTTCGAACAGGCCGCGGCGGAACTGGCGGTGACCCCGTCGGCGATTTCGCAGCGGATCAAGGCGCTGGAGGAAAAGGTCGGCACCGCGCTGATCCTGCGCGGCAGTCCCTGCACCGCAACCCCGGCCGGGGCCCGGCTGGCCAAACATGCCGAGGATGTCGGTCTGCTGGAAACCCAGCTGAGCCGCGAACTGGCGCTGGCGCCGGGGGCGGCGACGTCACGGCTGCGCATCGCGGTCAATGCCGACAGCCTTGCCACATGGCTCATCCCGGCGCTGGCAGCCGTGCCGGACATTCTGTTCGAACTGCTGGTGGATGATCAGGATTACAGCGCCGACTGGCTGGAGCGTGGCGAGGTCAGCGCAGCCGTCACCGCCGCCGACATGCCGGTGCCGGGCTGCACCCGCCACCCGCTGGGCGCACTGCGCTACATTGCAACGGCCAGCCCGGATTTCATGAAACGCTGGTTCCCTGACGGGGTCGACAGTGCTGCGCTGGCCGCGGCCCCCTGTCTGGCCTTCAACGCACGCGACGGTCTGCAAAGGGGCTGGATGACGGCAAAAACCGGTCAGGACATCTCTCCCCCGGCGCATTACCTGCCCTCCACCCACGCCTTTATCGACGCCGCCCGCGCCGGGTTGGGCTGGGGCATGAACCCCGAACCTCTGGTCCGTGGCCCGCTGCGCAACCGGCGGCTGGTCGCGCTTGACCCGCAATTGCCGCTGGACGTGGCGCTGGACTGGCAGGTGAGCCGCGTGCTGGCCCCGGCGATGGAACCGGTCACGCAGGCGATCCGCAAGGCGGCGCGGTCGGGACTGTTGCAGCCGGAGGCATAGACGACTTGTCAACAAGTCGTGTGCAACTCGTCGACGAGTTGCAGGCAATTTGTCGACAAATTGCCTAGCCGTAGCGCGCCACGAAACGCCGCAGGATCTCACCCGGCACCGTGACATCCGCCGCGTGGCAGGCGGCGATCAGGTCGTCGGCGGTCTCGGGCGGGAAATAGCCGTGATTGCGGTAGATGCGGATGCGCTGTTCGAAATCGGGCGCGTCCGCCTCGGGATGGAACTGGGTGGCATAGACGTTCTGCCCGTGGCGGATCATCTGAAACGGGCACGGACCGGAGGACAGCAGGTGCACTGCACCGGGCGGCAGTGCCTGCACCGCTTCCTTGTGGCCGACGAAGGCGTCGAAACGCGCCGGCAGGTCCGCGGTCAGCGGGTCCGACCGGCCGTCTTCGGTCACCCGGCAGTCCGAGGTGCCAACCGGTTCGCTGAACCGGTCCTTTGACACCTCGCCGCCCAGATGCGCGGCCAGCACGCCCAGCCCGTAGCAACAGCCCATGAACGGATGGTCGAGCGCCGTGATCGCGGGCATCAGCCCCATCACCTGCGCCTCGATCCGGGCCTCCATCGCGGATTTCTTTTCCGGCGGATCGCTGACACAGCCCGGACCGCCGCCGACAATGATCCCGGCGTAAGCGGCCACATCGGTGCCCTCGGGGATCGCCTCGCAGTCCAGACGGATGCGATGGATCCGGTCCCCGTTCAGCCCGGAGCGGGCGCGGATCGAGGCGAACTCGGCATCGGCGGCATCGGTTTCGGGCCGCAATTGCAGGATCAGGAACGGTTTCATCGCTGCGCTCTGTGCCGCAGCCTGTCACCATGCGCAAGCGCTGCCATCGCCGCAGCGCCGTTTTCTTTCAAAGAAAACGGCCCGGAATTTTTGAAAAACTCCGGGCCCTCAGAGCGGCCAGACAATCAGAATCGTCGGAATGGACACCGCCACGATGATGATTTCCAGCGGCAGGCCCATACGCCAGTAATCGCCGAACCGATATCCCCCGGGACCGAGGATCAGCGTGTTGTTCTTGTGCCCGATGGGCGTGAGAAACGCTGCCGAGGCCGCTACGGCCACGGCCATCAGGAACGGGTCGGGTGACACGCCCAGCGTGGTTGCCATCTGGATGCCCACCGGTGCTGCAACGATGGTCGTCGCGGTGTTGTTCAGCACATCTGACAGCGACATGGTCACGACCATCAACACCGTCAGCACCGCCCAGGCCGGCAATCCTTTGGTGATCCCGACCAGTGCCCCGGCGATCAGACCGGTGCCGCCGGACGTCTCCAGCGCCGCCCCCAGCGGGATCATCGACCCCAAGAGCACCACTACCGGCCATTCGACATGGTCGTAGATCTCGCTCACCGGCAGGATTTTGGTCAGCACATAACCCACCGCCACCAGCCCCAGTGCCACCGGCAGGTACAAAAGTCCGAACGACGCCGCCGCCACTGCCGCGGCAAAGAGCCCGATAGCCAGCCACATCTTTTCGTTTGCGGTCACATTCAGCCCGCGTTCGGCCAGCGGCAGGCAGCCCAGCCACTCGGTCACGTCCGGACCGTGATCGCGCGGGCAGAGCAGCAACAGGATATCGCCGGCCTCCACCTCGGTCTGGCGCACGTGGCGGGCGATGGTCTTGCCCGAACGGGAAATGCCCATCAGCACAGTCGACTGCCGCCAGCTCAGCCCGAGCGCTTGTGCGGTCTTGCCGGCGATGCGGGCCTCGGCCGGAACCACCACCTCAACCACTTCCAGCCCCTCGCCCGCCGCGCGCAGCCGCTCCTCGCGCTGGGCATCGGAGAAATCCAGCTCCAGCGCGGCGCGAAACTCATCCAGCGCCTCCGGCGTGGCCTCCAGCAGCAGTGTGTCCCCTGCGCGCAGTTGCGAATGGCGGGCCCGTCCATACCGCCGGCGACCGTCGCGGATCAGCCCCAGCAGCGCCACATCGGCCTTGTCGGCCTCGGGGTCGAGTTCAGCCAGACGCTGACCGATCAGGTCGGAGCCATCCGGCACCGTCAGTTCTGCCATGTACTGGTTCACCGCGGCCTCGGCCGATTTCACGTCCTCGTTCACCGGGATCAGGCGCCAGCCGATCAGCGCCACAAAGGCCAGCCCGGCAATCGCCGCCACTCCGCCGACAGGCGCGAAATCGAACATGTGATAGGGCTCGCCCAGCGCTTCGCCCCGGATCGCGGCAATGATGATATTGGGTGGCGTGCCGATCAGCGTGACCATCCCGCCAAGGATCGTCGCGAAGGACAGCGGCATCAGGCTCAGCCCCGGATTGCGCCCGGCCTTACGCGCGGTCTGCATGTCCACCGGCATCAGCAGCGCCAGCGCGGCGACATTGTTCATGAAGGCCGACAGCACCGCGCCGATCCCGCCCATCAGCGCGATATGGCTGCCCAGACCACGGCCGGCATCGACCAGCGTGCGGGTGATGAAATAGACCGCGCCCGACCGCACCAGCCCGGCCGACACGATCAGCACCAGCGCCACCACCAGCGTGGCCGGATGGCCGAAACCGGAAAACGCGTCCTTGGTCGGCACGACGCCCAGAACCACGCCCAGCATCAGCGCCGAAAACGCCACCAGATCATAACGGTATCGACCCCAGAGCAGCATCACGAAAACCGCGGCGAAAAGGGCAAAGAGAATGATCTGATCGGTTGTCATGGGGCGACCCTACCCAAGCGCCCGGCAAAGGTCACGCCGCGGTTTCGGGCATCTCCGGCGCTGGCAAAAGAAATCCGCCGGAGCCGGGTCTTATCCCGGTTCGGCGCAGGTCACGCCGCGGGCTTCGGACCGGCGCGGGCGGCTGCCGGTTGAACCTGAGCGTTCTGCAGAACCCGGACAGGGCGCGCGGGTTTAGCCCTTGTTCGACACGGAGTGCTGTGCCGTCCTGCGCTCCCACGGCAGCGGCCCCGTCCCGGCCCCTGCCCTAACTGTTTGATCCCGCCAGTGCGGTGAAATCCCGCTCCGTCGGTTCCGACCAGTCCACCCGCGGCCCCATCGGCACGATGCCCAACGGATTGCGCAGGTCGGACCGCGAATGATAGCCGCGCTTGGCGATGTCGAAATCCACCGTCCCGGCAATCCCCGGCAGGGCGTAAAACGCGCGCGCATAATCCCAGAGCTGCGGGTAGTCCTGCAAACGTGCGAGGTTGCATTTGAACGCCGTATGATAGGCCACGTCGAACCGCGCCAGCGTCGGGAACAGGCGGAGATCGGCTTCGGTCAGCGTGTCGCCGGTCAGGGTGGCATTGGACCCAAGATGCGCCTCGATCCGGTCCAGTGTGTCGAACAGATCGACCACAGCGGCGTCATAGGCCTCCTGCGTCCGGGCAAAGCCGGCGCGGTAGACGCCATTATTGACCTTGTCGTAGATCAGAGCGTTCCAGTGGTCGATCCCGGGGATCAGCGCCTCGGGGCAATAGCGATGCGACGGGTCAAACTCGGTCAGCATCATGCGCAGGATGTCGGCGCTCTCATTCGACACGATCTGGCCGCTCTGCCGGTCCCAGAGCACCGGGACCGTCACCCGGCCGGTATAAGGCGCGGTCTGCCGGGCATAGACCTCGTGCAGGGCCGAAACCCCGAGGCACGGGTCGGCAAAGGGCCCGTCCGGGTCATAGATCCATCCGGCCTCGGACCGGGCCGGGCGGGTATAGGACACGCTCAGGCTGGCCTCCAGCCCCAACAGCGCCCGCCCGATCAGCGTGCGGTGCGCCCAGGGGCAGCTCCACGAGACATAAAGGTGATAGCGGCCCGGTTCAGGGGCAAAGCGCCCGGCCTGCGTGATCCGGTCCCGGATCGTGCTGCGGGCGCGTTGATAGGCCCCGGCGGCATCGGTCTGCGGGGCGGGTTCCTCCACCTGATAGCGACCTTCGATCATCACGCCCATGCAACCCTCCCGCTCTGGCCTGCCAACTGTATTGCAATCGCGTTCCGCGGTCACCTGCACAGACGCAGAGTGTCTGTGCGGCGGTCTTGCCCTTGCGCAGCGGCATGCGGTATGGACGGCGCCAGACCAGCGTATCACGATGACGAGGACGACCATGGCAGGCCATTCCAAATGGGCCAATATCCAGCACCGCAAAGGGCGTCAGGACGCCGTGCGGGCGAAGCTGTTTTCCAAGCTTTCGAAAGAGATTACCATCGCCGCCAAGATGGGCGATCCCGACCCTGAAAAGAACCCGCGCCTGCGGCTGGCCGTGAAGGAAGCCAAGTCGCAGTCGATGCCCAAGGACAACATCGAACGCGCGATCAAGAAATCCGTCGCCGGTGAAGGCGACGAATACGAGGAAATCCGCTACGAAGGCTATGGGCCCAACGGCGTGGCGGTGATCGTCGAGGCGATGACCGACAACCGCAACCGCACCGCGTCGAACGTGCGATCGACATTTTCCAAGAACGGCGGCAACCTCGGGGAAACCGGTTCGGTCGGCTTCATGTTCGAACGCAAGGGCGAAGTGTCATATCCGGTGGACGCGGGCGATGCCGATACCATTTTCGAAGCCGCGATCGAGGCCGGCGCCGAGGATGTGGAAAGTGCCGAGGACGGCCATATCATCTGGTGCGCGGATACCGATCTCAACGACGTCTCCTCGGCACTGGAAGACGCGCTGGGCGAAAGTGAAAGCACCAAGCTGGTGTGGAAGCCAACGACGACGACCGAGATGGATCTCGATGCCATGCAGAAGCTGATGAAGCTGGTTGACGCGCTGGAAGATGATGACGACGTGCAGCGCGTGACCACGAATTTCGAAGCCTCCGACGCGGTGATGGAACAGCTCTGATCCGGATGTGCGCCTAGTGGCGCGCAGGGTGGTTTGCGTTCAGGCCACGCAGGCCCCGGGGCTCTGCCCCGGACCCCGAGGTATTTGAAAACAGAAGAAGGTCAGGCCGGTTTCGGGTTACAGTGTCCGCACGCCCGGGGCGCGCCAGTTCGAGGCCGGTTCGATCATCAGCGCAAAGATTGCCCAGACCAGCGCGTCCAGCCGGTCGGGCGAGCCGCGGCCGGTATAGCCGGTGACCGCCATCCGGCACATCTGGTCCTCGAGCGCGCCGAGGTCGCGCAGATGCGCCACGCGGCCCTGTTCGTAAAGCGCGGCGACCGGTTCGGCGCGGGCGGCCTTGCCTTTGGTGGCGTGAACGCAGGTGACCGGCAGCATCGGGTCAACGCCTTTCAGAACATCCCGCACCAGCGCGCCGCCCTGATTGGTTTCGGCCACCAGCCGGTCTGCGCCATAGCGGTAACAGGCGGCCACAGCGGCCTCGGCCCATTCGAGCGGGCTGGTGCCCTGAACTGTGCAGTCGGCGAGGACACAGGCGTGCCAGTCGCGCGGTGGCCCGGCCGTTCGGGCGCCGGCCACGACGATGCCGCAGGCATCGCCGCCGGCGCTGACCGAAGGGTCCAGCCCGACAACGATCCGGTCCAGCACCGGGGCGGTGTCGCGCCGCAACGCATCGAGCTGTGACGCCGACCAGAGCGCGCCTTCGGTTTCTTCGATCAGTTCGCCGTCCAGTTCCTGACGGCCCATCCATGTGCCGGCATGGCGCGTGCGCACCTCTTCGAGAAACCCCGCGGCCAGGTTGGCGCGGTTGGCCTCGGTCGGGGCATGGGTGGTGACGGTGCTTTCGCGGCCCAGCAGATCCTTCAGCACCTCGACATTGCGCGGCGTCGTGGTCACGCAGGCGCGCGGGTCGTCGCCCAGCCGCAGGGCAAACTGCAGCATGTCCCACGCCGCCTGCCCCTTTTTCCACTTGCCCAGCTCGTCGACCCACGCGGCATCGAATTGCGGCCCCAGCAGCGCCTCGGGGTCGGTGGCGGAAAACGCCTGAGCCTCGGCGGCGTTGGGCCAGATCAGCTTGCGCTCGGAGGCTTTCCAGACCGGGCGCCGGTCGTGTGGCGCGCAGGCGAGGATGCCGCTGTCACCATGGATCATCACGTCGCGCACCTGATCATAGGTTTCGCCGACCAGCGCCACGCGCGTGGCCCGGCCGGGATCGCGCGGGCGGCCGCCCTCGACCTGGGCGCGGACCCATTCGGCACCGGCCCGGGTCTTGCCCGCGCCGCGCCCGCCCATCACCACCCAGACCCGCCAGTCGCCCGCCGGCGGCAGCTGATGCGGCAGCGCCCAGAAATCGAAGAGGAAAGGGAGGGCATAAAGCCCCCCCCTCCCCGATGTCATCCAGGAACTGTTCCTGCGCCTCCGGCGTTTCGCAGGCGAGCAAGGCGGCTCCCGATTTCAGCGCGTGCCGCATCAAAATCGTATTGAGACCCCCCGTCTCCTCCGTTTCGCTCTGCTTCGAGTTCTGCAAGATACAACTCCAGTTTCTGACATGCCGCCACCAGCCCTTTGGACTGCGACAGCTCCTTGCTCCCACTCCCGATCTCCGGTTGCTCTGCGGCCTCGATCTCCTGCTTCAGCCGTTCAGCGGACTGGCGCAGGTCCCAGATCGAAACCTTCAGCGAGCGAAGCAGGTCCGCGGTATGCGCGGTCTGCGGGTTCTGGACGATCAGCGTCATTTGGTCTTGACCTCATGCGAGAGTGGTTTCCGCACGAGAGGAACGGCAGGTCCGGGGACACAGCGGGCCTTCCAGCCGGATACAACCTATGCGTGCGCATGCGGCAAAGTCAAGACGGCTGACCCCGGCCAGGCAACGTGCCCCCGGGCGGCAACTCAGCGCGCGTTGCTCAGGGTTTCCAGAAAGAACACGAGATCGGCGATATCCTCTTCCGACAGGCCGATCGGCGCAAGGATCGCCTCGCCATCCGTATGCAGGCGTTCGGGATCAATCCCGTTGTAATGGCGCACCACCGCGGCCAGGTCCGGCAGGCTGCCATTGTGCATATAGGGCGCGGTATGCGCCGCGCCGCGCAGCCCGGGTACCCGGAAAGTGCCGAAATCGGCATGGGTCCGGCGCACCCGGCGCACCGCCCATGCCCCGCTGCGGCGTGGGTCGTCGGAATGGGCGCTGTCCAGCGTGAACGGGCTCCTCAGCAGGGCAGCCAGCCCGCCATGCCGTCCGCTATCGACCCGCGTTTCGGTGATGAAATAGGACAGGCCGGCATCGTGAAACTCGCCATTGGTGAAGGCCGGGCCGGAATGACAGACATTGCAGCGCCCGCGTCCGAGGAAGGTTTTCAAGCCGCGCTGAGCGGCGGCGGGATAACGGCCGGCGCGCGCCAGGTCCCCAGCCTGCAGCGCATCGCGGAACCTGTCAAAGGCGGTGCGCCCGGTGATCAGGGTTTCCTGATAGGCCGCCAGCGCCTTGCCCGTGTTCACCAGAACCGCGGTCGGCGTCTGGCGGTTCAGCGGGCCGAACACAGTTTCGAACGGCTCCGCCAGCGGGCTGGCCTGCAACGTCGATTTCAACCCCTCGGGTGTCTGCGCCATTTCGTCCGCGTTCAGAATCGGCAGCAGGCTCTGCGCCCAGAGGTTGTCGCTGTCCCCGGCCCAGCCGAACCAGCGGTGGAGAGGCAGGTTGAACAACGACGGCGTGTTGCGATCCAGACGCGTTGCACCCTCGGCGCGCGGCAATCCGTCGGTGAAGTGCTGACCGGGGTCGTGACAGGAGGCACAGGCCATTTGCCCGTTCGCAGACAGCACAGGTGCAGAAAACATCGCCCGGCCCAGCGCGACCGCGTCGGGCCGGCCGGACGCCCGGTTGCTGGCATCGGGTGGCAATTGCGGCGGCCAGGGGCCGTGCGACAGGGTCTGCTGTATCTCTTCGGGGGTCAGCAGGATCTGCGCCACGGCCATGCCGGGCAGCACCAAAAGACCGGTCAGGAAAAGCGCGCGGATCATTCTGCGTACAGATCGGCGGCATAGTGATGGGTCGCGGTTGCGCCGTGAACCGCAACTGTCACCCGCCAGTGCCCCGGCATGTGAAACACCATGTCGGAAACGATGTATTGCCCGTCCGCCTGCACCCGGACGCGCGGCACATAGTTCATGCCATGCTGATGCGCCGGCATATGCGCGTCCACTTCAACCCGCGAAACCGGGCCTGCGTCGCAGACCAGCAGCTCCATTCCGAACGGTTCGGAGAGGCGAAGCGGGTCGGGGCGCAGAAAGGCCTGTGGCGCCCCGCTCTGCTCGGGTGTCAGCGGCAGCGCCGCCGGATCCGGGTCGCAGGCCATCGCGCCGGGCGGGGCGGCAAGGCACAGCAGAACGACGGTGCGGCGGATCATCTGATCCCCAGCATCCCGGCAGCGTTGTCATAGGCAATGCGGCGGGCCAGATCGTCAGGCAGCAGGGCCAGCCATTCGCGCGTGGACTGTGCGTGCGGACCGACATAGTACCAGCGCTCCGGGGCAAACGTGTCTGTGCCGACCATGAACCGGTCCGGGAATGCCCGGAACACCCGGTCCCAATCGGGGTTCAGCCCGTCGCGGCCGGCCATGTCCGACCGGAAGGCCAGATCCGCCCACAGGCGGGGATGCGCCCGCAGCGCATCGGCCACCTCGTCCGGGCGGTCGAACCCGGAATGCGCCCACAGCACCCGTGCGCCGGGCCAGGTTTCAAAGATCTGGTCCAGGGCCGCCCGGTCGCCGTGATGGTGCAACAGCAGGTCGTGTTCCCGTGCCAGCGCGATCATGCGCTGGATCACGTCGGTCTGTATGTCATCGCCATAGGCGTGAAACTCGCCGATCGCTTCGTATTCGAACCGGCCGAGCCGATCCTCGAGGTAATCGATCACCGCCGGGTCATGCATCCACGTGCTCAGCTCACCCCGCCGCCGGTAGGGTCGCAGCGCCGGCACGACGATGTCGGGCGCCGCCGCCTTCAGCTTTTGCGTGCCGTCGTCGTCCGAGCTGGAGACCAGCGCCTTTTTCACACCGGCGTCGCGCAGGATCTTCGCCACCTGCGCTGGCGGCACCAGCGTCACCGCGTCATGGCTGTAATGGATATGGGCATCGAAAATCGGCAATTCTTCTGACCCGGCCGTGCCGGCCGTGATCAGGGCTGAAAAGACAAGTGCCAAGCGAAACATCGATCGATCTCCCAACGGTCACGGCCCGGGCCGCAGGATCAAACCTAGCCCGCGTAACCCAACCTGCAAACACTGTTGCCACGGGAAAACGCCAACCTCAGTTGTTGTTGCGTTCGTCCTCGATCTGGCGCCATTTCGCCACGTTGCGGTTATGCTCTTCCAGCGTTTCGGCAAAGGCATGACCGCCAGTGCCGTCAGCCACGAAGAAGATATAGGCCGTGCTGTCGGGATTGGCCGCCGCTTCGAGGCTGGCTTCGCCGGGATTGGCAATCGGCGTCGGTGGCAATCCCAGAATAACGTAAGTGTTCCAAGCTGTTGCCTTGCGAAGTTCACTTTGCCTCAACCCGCGCCCCAGAACCCCGCGCCCCTCGGTGATGCCGTAGATCACGGTCGGGTCGGTCTGCAGCCGCATCCCGCGCCGCAAGCGGTTCGAAAACACGCTGGCCACCTGTCCGCGTTCCTCGGGCAGCCCGGTTTCCTTTTCGATAATGCTGGCCAGGATCAGCAGCTCCTCGGGCGAGGCAACCGCAACATCGTCGGCCCGGCCTTCCCATGCGGCCTTGACCCGCAACAGCTGCAGAGCCTGCATATCCGCCAGCAGATCGGTCCGCGGCGTGCCGCGTGACACTTCGTAACTCTCCGGTGCCAGCGTGCCCTCGGCCGGCACGTCTTCCACCTCGCCGGCCAGAACTTCCACGGCCTTCAGCCCCTCGACCACCTGCCAGCTGGTGACACCCTCGGCCAGCGCAATGCGAAACCGCGTGTCGGATTCGGCTGCCATCCTGGTGTAGATGTCCGGCGTTTCCTCGGTCGCCGGGTCAAACCGGGCCCGCGAGGCAAAAGTGTTCGACGCAGGATCCAGTTCGCGCACTTCGGCGGTCATCCGGGTCACCCCGATGCGGTAGACAATCTCGGTGCCGCAGGTGCTGGCCCCGCCGCGGGTCACCGCATCGACGATCTCCTCCATCGATGCCCCCGGCGCCACCAGATAGCTTCCGGCCTTCAGCTGGCCGGCCTTGTCGGTATAGTCCGCGCCGATCCGCAGGATCGCCCCATTGCTGACCGCGCCCTGTGCCTCCAGTTCCCGGCTGAGCCGCGACATGGTCGTGCCACGCTCGACACGCACGCACACGGCTTCGGCCAACGGCCCCTCAGACTGGTACAGCCGCTGCCCCCACAGGATGATCCCCGCCAGCAGGAACAGTGCGACGATCAGAAACGTCAGCATATTCGAGGCGAGGCTGCGCCACATCAGGCGACCTTTCCGAAGATCAGAGAGGCATTGGTGCCGCCGAAGCCGAAGGAATTGTTCAGGGCCACGCTGATTTCGCGTTCGCGCTTGGCCTTCGGCGCCAGATCCAGCGGGGTTTCAACCGCCGGATTGTCCAGATTGATGGTGGGCGGTGCGACCTGATCGCGGATCGCCAGAATTGAAAACACCGATTCGATCGCGCCCGCGGCCCCCAGCAGATGACCGGTGGAGGATTTGGTCGACGACATCGTGACCTTGTCCGCATCCTGACCCATCAGCCGCTCGACCGCGCCCAGTTCGATCGTGTCGGCCATGGTCGAGGTGCCATGCGCGTTCACGTAATCGATGGCCGTGGCCTCCAGACCGGCGTTGCGCAGTGCCGCGCGCATGGCCCGTTCCGCGCCATTGCCGTCCTCGGACGGGGCGGTGATGTGATACGCATCGCCTGACAGTCCGTAGCCCAGCACCTCGGCATAGATCTTCGCGCCGCGGGCCTTGGCATGTTCGTATTCTTCCAGCACCAAAACACCGGCACCCTCGCCCATCACGAACCCGTCGCGGTCCGCGTCATAGGGCCGGCTGGCGCTTTGCGGATCCTCCGCGCGCTTGGTGCTGAGCGCCTTGCAGGCGTTGAAGCCGGCGATCCCGATCTCGCAGATTGCGGCCTCGCCGCCACCGGCGACCATCACGTCAGCGTCGCCATACATGATCAGCCGGGTCGCATCGCCGATGGCGTGGTTGCCGGTGGCACAGGCCGTGACCGGCGAATGGTTGGGGCCTTTGAACCCGAACCGGATGCTGACCTGACCGCTGAGCAGGTTGATCAGCGCACCGGGGATGAAGAACGGCGATACCCGGCGTGGTCCGCGGTCACGCAGCAGGATCGCGGTATCGGCAATCGATGACAGCCCGCCAATGCCGGCCCCGACCATGACGCCGGTCCGCTCAAGGTCTTCATCCGCGGTTGGCAGCCACCCGGAATCCTTGACCGCCATCTGCGCCGCGGCAACGCCGAACAGGATGAAATCATCCACCTTGCGGCGTTCCTTGGGTTCCATCCAGTCGTCGGGATTGAACGTGCCGTCCGACCCGTCACCCAGCGGCACCTCGCAGGCGTAATTGGTGGCCAGATGGCTGGCATCAAACCGCTGGATTGTCCCGGCACCCGATTGCCCGGCCAGCAACCGCGCCCAGCTTGCTTCAACACCGCACGCCAGCGGGGTGACCAGACCCAGCCCAGTAACGACTACTCTGCGCATGAAATGCCCTCTTGCCCTGTCTCGTTAACGCCCGGTCATATCCTGATCCGCCAAACCGGGGCAAGGCCCGGCGCACCTGTTCGCGGCGATCACGCGGCCTTCTGCCGCCCGATCAGCCCCAGCACGGTGGTCAGCAGTTGCGCCGCGGTGCGGGCGCCAATGCCGTCGCGATCGGCGGACGGCATGAATTCGACCATGTCGAATCCCGCGATCCGGGCTCGTCCCGCCACGGTGCGCAGGATTTTCAGTACCTGCTGATAACTCAGACCACCGGCCGTGGGCGCGATCACCGCCGGCATGATCGCGGGATCCAGCGCGTCGCAGTCGAAACAGACCACCACCTTCGCACCCTCGGGCACCAGCTCGGTCAGCCGGGCAAGGCTCCAGTCGTCGATCTCATGCGCCGCGATCAGATGCGCGCCCCAGTCGCGGGCTGCCTGCAGCGCGTCCATCCCGGCCGAACCGACCCCGCGCGCGCCGATCTGGATGATGCGCTCGACATGGTCCATCTCGCTGGCCCGCCGCATCGTCGAGCTCAGCCCCATCCGTTCGCCCTGCACCGCGTCGCGCCAGTCGATATGGGCGTCGATCTGCAGTATGGTAACGGGGCCGTGACCGGCGAAGGCCTCAAGCATGGGGATCGGCACCGAATCGTCACCGCCCAGAACAACCGGCACGGCCCGGGCGGACAGAATGCCCGCGGTCATGTCCCGAATCGCCGTCCGGTTGTCCCCGGCGCGGGCCGGGTCGGTGACCAGATCACCGGCATCCACGGCCTGGATCCCCGGTGGCAGAACCGGGCCGCCGAGGTCGAAGTTTACCCGGTCGGTGGCCCCGGCATAATCTGCCGATCCGGCCCGGATCGCGGCCGGACCGCCGGCGCAATAGGCGCCGACCGAGGCATAAGGTGTCGCGCAATCCGCCCCGAACAGAACGATATCCGCGTCCGGCTCTGCCTTTGGCAGGCCCAGGAACGTCTCCAGCGGGCTGCCGCCCAGCATGTCTTTCAGTCCCGGCATTTCTCACCCCCCTGACGCGGACCGGGCAGGCGTAGGATGGGTGATATCACCCATCCTACCGGAAATCGGCAACCGGCTCCGGTGTCGGCTGGGCCAGCGCCAGCGCCTCGCCCAGATCCACCGTTTTCCGGAACAGCGCCCGTCCGATGATTGTACCGCTGATATTGGGAATGTACTTCAGGCGGGAGATGTCGTCGACACTGCGCACCGTGCCGCGGGCGATGACCGGGGCCCGGGCAACCTCGGCGAGGCCGGAGATCACACCCATCCCGGCCTCGGTGTCCTCGATATCGCTTTCGATATCGGTGATGATCACCGCCGCCAGCGGGGCATCACAGAAGGCCCGGATGAAATCCGCCGGAGCGATCGCAGCCGGCCGGCGCCAGCCATCGGTCATGACCTGGCCTTCCCACACATCCACGGCCAGAACGATCTGGTCCGGGTACTGCCGGGCCAGTTCCTTGACCAGACCCGGGTCGCGCGCGGCCAGCGATCCGACCACGATGCGGCCGGCGCCCTGATCGATCCAGTGCGCCACCCGTTCGCGCGAATGAAACCCGCCGCCCAGCTGCACCGGGATACCGGCGGCGCGGATGAGCTCCAGAATCAGCTCCGCATTGTGGTCCCGGCCATCCACCGCGTCGAAATCGGTGACATGCATCCATGATGCGCCGGCCGCGGCAAAACCGCGCGCGGTCTCGACCGGGTCCACGTGCCAGATCATCGGATTGTCCAGCTGCCCCCGCGGCAGCGTCACGCAGCGGCCGTTCTGCAGTTCCAGTGTGGGATAGATCAACATGAGCAGGTCCTTCACTCAGCCGCGCCCCCAGCGGGCGGCTGAACGGACCCTATCACCCGACCGTCTGCCGGAAGTGTCAGATTTCCGCCCTGCCCGGATCGAATTGCGTCACCGGACCCGCTGGCGGCACATTTTTTTCGTCTTGCAGCAGGTCAAACGGAAACCGGCGCCCCGCTATGCGGGACGCCGGTCCGGAAAATTCTTGCGTTGAGTCGCGGCTCAGGACGCGTCGTTGATGAACTTCACCGCATCACCGAAGGTCTGAATGGTTTCTGCCGCGTCGTCCGGGATCTCGATGCCGAACTCTTCCTCAAACGCCATCACCAGTTCAACGGTGTCCAGGCTGTCTGCGCCCAGGTCGTCGATAAAGGAGGCGTTTTCAGTGACCTTGTCTTCTTCCACACCAAGGTGTTCGACAACGATCTTCTTCACGCGGTCTGCGATGTCGCTCATTTCTGTTCCTCGTCTTTCAGGGGCATGCTGCCCGTTCTGCCCTCGCCCGTCGGGGCCGTTGATTGTGCCCGTTCCGGGCGGCTCGGTCCCGGGGTCCCGGGATTGGCGAAAGCCGATGCCTTGCACCGCCCGCCGAGATATGCGTGGCCTATAACACAGACAACCCCGATGGCAAACGCTTTCGCTTTAGCCTTCCGGCGGGTCAGATCATGGCCATGCCGCCGTTCACATGCAGAACCGCTCCGGTCACGTAAGACGCCTCCGGGCTGGCCAGAAACAGAACCGCCGCGGCAACCTCGTCGGGCTCGCCGATGCGACCGCTGGGAATCTGGCCGAGGATCGCGCCGCGCTGATCCTCGTTCAGCTTGTCGGTCATGGGCGAGGTGATGAAACCCGGCGCCACGGCGTTGGCGGTGATGCCGCGGCTGGCCACCTCATAGGCCAGAGACTTGGTCATGCCGACCATGCCGGCCTTGGAAGCAGCATAGTTGCCCTGCCCCGGATTGCCGGTCGTGCCGACAACCGAGGAGATGTTGACGATCCGGCCCCAGCGCGCCTTCATCATGCCGCGCATGACGCCTTTGCACAGTTTCATCGTCGCGGTCAGGTTCACGTTCAGCACGCTCTGCCATTCGTCATCGGACATCCGCATGAACAGGTTGTCCCGGGTGATGCCGGCATTGTTGACCAGGATGTCGACGCTGCCCAGCACCTCGACCGCCTGTTTCGGCAACGCCTCGACGGCATCGAAATCGCTCAGGTTGCAGGGCAGCACATGTGCCCGCTCGCCCAGCTCAGCCGCCAGCGCCTCCAAAGGTTCGGTTCGCGTGCCCGAAAGCGCCACGCTGGCCCCGGCCCCGTGCAACGCCCGCGCAATCGCGCCGCCAATGCCGCCCGACGCACCGGTCACCAGCGCGTTTTTGCCTGTCAAATCGAACATGTCACTCTCCTGCCTGATCGGGGGATCTGTTTTCCTTGCAGGAAAACAGCCCGAAAAATCATTTTTCGGACCGGAATTTTCGAAAATTCCGGTACCGGCGGCCTATTCCGCGGTGGCGGCCTGCACGTCTTCCGGTGTGCCGATCGCGCGGCACTTGATCGACCGGTCAATGCGGCGCACCATGCCCGACAGCGCCTTGCCGGCACCGATTTCCCAGATCGCGTCGACACCGGCCTCGGCCATGGCTGCAACGCTTTCACGCCAACGGACCCGGCCAGTGATCTGGCGCACCAGAAGCGCGCGGATCTCGTCAGGATCTCTCACCGGCGCCGCCTCGACATTGGAAATCACCGGAACCACGGGGGCGTTGACCTGCACCTCTTTCAGCGCATGCGCCATTTCGCGGGCCGCCGGTTCCATCAGGTCGCAATGGAAGGGCGCGCTGACCGGCAGCAGAACCGCCCGTTTGGCGCCCCTGCCCTTGGCAATCTCTACCGCGCGTTCGACCGCGCCGCGGTGGCCCGAAACAACGACCTGTGCCGGGTCGTTGTCGTTGGCGGCGGTGCAGACCTCATCGCCTGCCGCCTCGGCCGCAACTTCCTCGACTGCAGCCATGTCCAGCCCCAGAAGGGCGGCCATCGCGCCTTCACCCGCGGGCACGGCGCGCTGCATCGCCGGCCCGCGCACCCGCAGGAGCAGGGCCGCGTCCGACACGCTCAGCGCCCCGGCTGCGGCCAGCGCCGAGTATTCGCCCAGCGAATGACCGGCCACGAACTGGGCTTGGTCGACTGATACACCCTCGGCCTCCAGCGCCCGGACGGCCGCCAGAGAGGTCGCCATCAGCGCCGGCTGCGCGTTTTCGGTCAGGGTCAGGGTTTCGATATCGCCGTCCCAGATCAGCGCGCTCAGCTTTTCTTTCAGCGTTTCGTCGACCTCTTCGAAAACGGCCCGGGCCGCCGGGTAGGCATCGGCCAGCGCCCTGCCCATTCCGATGGTCTGTGCACCCTGTCCCGGAAACACGAATGCGGTTGCCATGTCATATCCTCCGCCGCGGCAATTTGGCGGTGTTTAGACGCGGTGTGCCGTGCAGACAAGCCGAACACGCCCGGAGCGCTCAAAAACACACAAACCCGGCGGTGTTCGCGCCGGGTTCGGTGAAAAGGCTGTGACGGTGGATCAGTCGGAAACGTGGACCAGCCCGCTCAGCTGCATGCGCAGGGCCTGACGGATATCGGGGTTCTCCACCGGCAGGCGCATCAGAACGCTGCCGTCCACATCCCACAGCTCGATGGCGCGGGACGTGATCCTGGCCCCGCCGAGGCTGTCATAGCTGCGGCGCATCACCGTCTGTGGGCGGCCGCGGTCATTTTTCTGCAGCACCCGCAATTCGCGGCGGATCGGGTCGAAAAACGCTTCGGGCATTGTATCCACGTGATTGCGCATCAACAGCGCCAGACCACAGAGGAAGAAGAAGAAGGACACGCCCAGCTTCATCAGCATCACATCGGCCTCGACCGAGGACCCCGGCAGCACCCACATCATCGGTGCAGTCAGGATCAGCGCGGTACCGACAATTCTGAAGATCGTGCGGATCAGAGCCCGGCTGCCTTCAAATCCCAGCATGACAGGCATTTCCGGCTCGAAGCTTCGCTTCTCGCTCGCCCGCCCCATGATAAACTCGTTCGTCGCGGTCATCGTTATATGTTCCGTTGCTGTCTCAACCCTGGCAGCGTCAAATCCGGCCGTTTTGGCCGGGGCTTGCCGTCGATCATTGGCAAACAAAGCGTCAGGAATGGGGCGCGGGTTGGGAATTTGGCGGGCATCGCCCAGCGGTTGCGTGACACCGCGGCAACAGGTCTTGCCTGTCCCGGCCAGAGGTGTATACAGCGCCATCCTTCCGCAACCATCTGAACCGCGCAGTCTCTCGTGGCGGGGCCGCGGAAGGTCTATGGCCCCACCTTTGAAATGCGCCCGGACATAAAAGGAGCGAACATGCCGCTATACGAGCATGTCATGATCGCGCGTCAGGATATCACCAACGCGCAGGCCGAAGGGCTGGTAGAGCACTTCGGATCGGTTCTCGCCGAAAACGGCGGGTCGCTGGTTACCAGCGAATACTGGGGCCTCAAGACGATGGCCTACAAGATCAACAAGAACCGCAAGGGTCACTATGCGCTGATGCGCACCGACAGCCCGGCGCCGGCCATTCAGGAAATGGAACGCCTGATGCGTCTGCACGAGGACGTGATGCGGGTTCTGACCATCAAGGTCGATGCGCACCAGGAAGGCCCGTCGATCCAGATGCAGAAGCGTGATGACCGCGGCGACCGCCGCGATCGCCGGAACTGAGGAGGATAAGTCATGGCTGCAAAACCATTTTTCCGCCGTCGCAAGGTCTGCCCCTTCTCCGGCGACAACGCGCCCAAGATCGACTATAAGGACACACGCCTGTTGCAGCGCTACATTTCTGAGCGTGGCAAGATCGTGCCGTCCCGGATCACCGCCGTTTCGGCCAAGAAGCAGCGCGAGCTGGCCCGTGCAATCAAACGCGCACGGTTTCTGGCCCTGCTGCCCTATGCTGTGAAGTAAGGAGGGTCGTATGCAAGTTATCCTTCTCGAACGTGTCGCCAAGCTGGGACAGATGGGCGATGTCGTGGACGTCAAATCGGGCTACGCCCGCAACTTTCTGCTGCCTCAGGGCAAGGCGCTGACCGCGTCCGAAAGCAATGTTGCGTCCTTTGAAGAGCAGAAAGCGCAGCTCGAAGCGCGCAATCTGGAAACCCGCAAAGAGGCCGAAGCTCTGGCCGAGCGTCTGGACGGACAGCAGTTCATCGTGATTCGCTCCGCCTCCGAGGCCGGTTCGCTTTACGGTTCGGTTACGCCGCGGGACGCCGCCGACGTGGCCACCTCCGAAGGCTTCAGCCTGGACCGGCGCCAGATCATTCTGCGCGGCCCGATCAAGGAACTGGGTCTGCACATCGTTGCCGTCGCCCTGCATCCCGAAGTCGAGGTCGAGATTGCGCTGAACGTCGCACGCTCGCCCGAAGAGGCCGAACTGCAGGCCTCCGGCAAGTCGATCCAGGAACTGGCGGCCGAAGAAGAAGCCGCGGCCGAGTTCGAAATCTCGGAACTGTTCGATGATATCGGCACCGCTGCCGCCGAGGACGACGAGCTGTCCTCTCCGGTTGCCGCCGACGAAAGCGGCTCGGACGAAGAACAGCCGCGCTGACCGGGTTCGCCATGAATTTCGATAGGGCCGCGCCGCAGGGCGCGGCCCTTTTCGTTTCCTGATTACGGCCAGCGCGCGCCGGCTGGTTCCACAATCTTCACGTCGCGGGCAGCAGGCGCTCTACCCGTCCAGCCCGGCGAAATCCGCGCCGCAATCCTGCGGTTCCATCCGGATCAGGCGCGAATCCAGCACACCGGCCTGACGATGCGCCACAGCCATGCGGTAGTCGGGATCCTTGATCATCTCCGCAAACGCCCCGGGCCCGGGATATTCGGCGATGAAGCACAGGTCCCACGCCTCGTCCACCGGGCCGATCAGCATCTGTTCCATGCGTCCCCGCCACACGATCCGGCCACCCACACGGGCCAGAACCGGCGCGCTGAGCCGGCCATATTCGGCATAGGCTTCGGCCCCGGTGGCGGTCCGGCCGTCCTCGTAGCGTGCCGCGTCGCGCAACCGGACAAGATTGAGCATATGGATCGGGCCGCGGGTGTTTTCGCGAAACCGGGCAAAGCCGTCGCGGTCGAAACTCAGATGGGTCATGGCGCGGATCCTTCTGCACGGGTCAGCGAACACTCGCCAATTCCGGCGCTGTCGGCAACCGCTTCGAAATGCCGGATTGCCCGGATCGGGCGGCTGGCGTAAAATGCGCGGACAAAAACATGCGGAGATGAAGATGAACCTCACCCGCCGAGCAGTCCTGCTATCCCTTGTCGCGGTCTCCGGCCTCAGTGCCTGCAGCACGCGGCGCGAACGCCGGCAGAGCCGGAACCAGCAGAAATCATTCGCCGATTTCAATCCGCCGCTTTATCCCAACGAAACGCCGGAGCTCAGGCAGCTGATCAACAAATACGCCGATCACTATGAAATTCCACGCGAACTTGTGCACAAGGTTTGTATTCGCGAAAGCACCCACCGACCCTGGGCGCGCAACGATCCCTATATGGGCCTGATGCAGATCCATCCGAACACCGCCGGCGGCATGGGCTATACCGGGTCGGCCGAGGGGCTTCTGGATGCCGAAACCAACCTGATCTATGCGGGCAAGTATCTGCGCGGTGCGTGGCTGGTCTCGGGCGGCGATATCGACGAAGCCATCGGATGGTATGCCAAGGGGTATTATTACGAGGCCAAGCGTCTTGGCCTGCTGGAAGAGACCGGGCTGGCCTGACCGCCCGGTCCCCGCCGTTTTGCGGATCAGTCGTCCGACAGAAGTTTCCAGATGATCGCGCCCAGCGCCGCACCGACCAGCGGCGCAACCCAGAACATCCACAACTGTCCCAGCGCCGCGGTTTCGGCAAACATGTAGGGTGACAAAAGTCTTTGGGTATCCGGACTATCCCGGACTATCCCGGACTATTCCGGCTGGGATTGCAAAACGGGCTTGAAATCAGGGCTTTGAGCGCCTCTTGGGGCGCGGACCTGATGGCCACGTCGGATTCGGCCCGCGCCATAAGTCTTTCAGAATCGGCACGTTTCGGGGGGTGCGAACCCGCTGGAAACGGTGATTTTGTCGCTGATATCGGGGGCGCGAAACAGCCGGATTTTCCGGGCATTTCAGGGGTGGTGCTTTTCGGGCTTCCCGGTGCTTTCCGCGGCCACGATGATCTGCCCTTGCAAGGGGCCTGCAAGGGATGTTCGGCTATCAGCTGTAGGGCATGTCGTAGCCGATGATCGAGCCATCTTCGTATCGGTCGGTAATGTTGCCTTGCGCATCGCGCTGCGCGCGCGGCGCGGGTTCGGTGGGGCTGAGGTCGACACCGTCGAAGACGGGCGGCAGGGTCGAGCGCAGCGGCTCGTAGAGTATCCCGTCGAAGGCGAACCCGAGGAGCCAGAGGAACTCGGTCGGATCGTGGGCCGGATCGCGGAGGTAGAGTTCGCGCCCCTCGGAGGAACAGTTCACCGGCGTGGGGCGGGCGAGGGTCTTCTGCATGCCCGGCACATCTGAATGGGTGCCCTCGACCGTGCCTGCCGTGTCGTCCCAGATCACGGTGCGCATCTCGCGCCCGTAGAGCATGTCGGGAAGGTTGATCCTGTGAATGGCCATGGGGTGCTCTCGCTATCGTCGCTATGCGGGATCGTAATGGAAAAGCAGCCCCAGCACCAGATCGAGCATCTCCGGATCGTCGCGCACGAGCTTGTCCAGATCGACGCCTTCGTCGCCGGGCAGCCTGTGGAAGAGGATCTGGAAGGCGCGGGTCATGACCTCGGCGGCGCGGCCACCTGCGTATTCCCGCCCGAAGTAGCCATCGACATACTGGTCGCGCCGTCCTGTCAGAGGTGGATAGTCGGGCAGGATCAGAACCGGCTCCCGCGCCCCGCCGGGCAGGGTGGTGCGTCGGATATGGAGGTCCTGGAAGAGACGGTCGATTTCCGGCATCGCCGCTTGCAGGTGGTGGACATATTCGTGGGTGGCGTTGGAGGGATCGCGGGAGGTGATGGCCCAGGCGGTGTTATCGGCCTTGGTCAGCTGGCCGCGCCCGATGCGGACCGACCCTCGTGCGGCGGCGGAAAGGTAGCTGCCGCCGGTTTCCTGCCCGTTGGCGGCAACGCCGAGCGGGCTGGCATTGGCGCGCGCCACCCAGCGTGCCGGAAAGCGCAGCGAGGCGGCATGGACGGCGTCGGCGGCGGCCCGGTCCTCGCCGCCCGTGCGCAGGGGTCTGACGGATGCCGCCACGGTTCCGGCGCCGCGCCCGGTTGTGAGGCCCTGGGCAACGAGGCCACGCAGGCGGTCGGCAAAGCCCGCCTGGTCCGGGGCCAGTGCGGTGGCCTCGACAAGCTGCCTGCGCCTCGTGCGCCCCCGCGCGATCCATTCGGTGACATCGGAGGTGGCGGCGCGGACGAGCGCGGGCGGGGCGGCGATCAGGCGGTCCGCGAGCAGCTTGCGGGCGCCGGCCACGGGGTCGACGGTGCCGGGGTTGTGGGCAAAGCCGGGATCGATCCCGACGGGCACGTCCTGGCTCTCCCCGGTGCGGCGGTTGCGCCATGGCCGTGTGCGGTTCCACCCTTCCGGCGGGCCGGGCGAGGGTGTGAGGCCGAAGCGCTCCAGATCGGCATCCGAGAGGGTCTGCACGGTGCAGCGGCAATGCCAGCCGCAGGGCGGGAAATGGGTCTGCCAGAACGGGTCGTCCCAGCGCAGGATGGTGCCGTGCCAGGCCCGGTGCAGGGGCCGGGTGCGGTCATCGAGCGTGGCGATGTAGCGAACCCATGGGCGGCGGCCCGCCAGGCGGGTGATCTGCGCCCACTTGCCGGCGGCGGTGGCCATGCGCAGATTGGTGTCGAAGATGGTTCTGAGCCGACGGGGTGAGCCGAGCTGGACCACGCGGGTCTCGCCGGTTGCAGGATCGGTCATGGTCTTGCGGCCCCACCAGCCCCTGGCGCGCAGGATCGGTTCGAGCTCGTCCTGGAAACTCTCGAAAGTGGTGCCTTCGGCCAGCACCCGGTCCATGGCGTCCCGGATATCGGTCAGGATGTCGAGACGGGCGACCTTGGCCACCGTGAAGGAGCGGGCATGCTGGGTCGCGGAGGTGTCGCGCCAGTCATGGCCGACATGCATGCCCTTGGCGCGGAAGAATTCAATCGCCTCCTCGGGGGGCACATCCATGATTTCGGGGACGGGATCAGGCATTGCCGCCCTCTCTGTCGTCATCCCTGCCGGCGCCGTCATCCCCCTCCGCCGAGAGCCGCGCCGAGGTGGTGGCGCGGGCGAGCCGCGCGGCCATGGGGTTCGTGTCCATGGCCGCGTAGAGATCGGGGGCGTCCAGTGCGGCCGCGAGCGCGTCCGGGGTGTGGGCTTCCGCCACGGCGACCCCAGGCGGGGTGAGCACCGGGTCCATCAGCGCCTCCCAGCCGCTCTCGCCGACCAGGCGGTCGACGGCGGCATCGACGGCATCGCGCGCCGGAGGCTCGCGGGCGGCGGCCAGTGCGGCGCCCGGTCCGGCGCCCGGTCCGGCGGCTGGCGGGCCGGGCGATGCGGGGGCGGCCTGACGGGGATCGGGTTCCCAGATGCCGCCATAGGTCTCCTCGACAGAGGGCTGTGTCAGCCTGAGGCCGGAGGCGGCGGCGACCTGCACGTCGCGCGCGGCGCGCGCGGCGAGGTCTTCGGGCGGGGCGGTGTTGCGGCTCAGATGCGGGACGGCGGCACCGGGGAAGTTCCAGGCGGTCAGCCATGTCGCGACCGAGTGGCGCAGCATGGCCGAGAGGCGGCGCGCATCCGCCGCCACCAGGCGTTGCAGCACGTCGGCATGGGCCTCGGCCGTGGCCTGCCACTGGCCGATCTCGGAGGTGGCGCGCTCGCCCAGCACCGCATCGGCGATCATGGCATCCATCGCCCTGACGAACTCTGCGTAATCGCCACCGGCGCGCCGCCCGCTCTCCAGCAATTCGATCTTGTGACCCTCTTTCAGGACCAGGCCCGCGCCGCCGACCAGCGCGGCCTGCTGGGCCAGCGCTTTCTCGATCGCGGCGGAACTGGCGTCGCCGGCGAGCGTCATACAGGTCGTTGGCGTGCCAAAACGCTCCAGCGCGACCGCCCACATCGAGACCACGTGGCGCTTGAGCCAGACCGGCCAGACACACCATTCGGCGGCACCGGGGCCATGCGCCTGCCCGCCATGCTGGCGCGGCTGGACCAGGACGCAGAACTTGGCCGGGGGCAGGACGACACCGCCCGGCCGGCCCCGCGTGATCAGACGCAGGTCGCCGTCCCGGTGCCAGCGGAACCTTGCGGGGTTGCGCACGCGCAGATCGGCGAGCCGCACGGCGGGGCCCTCGATCTCCCAGAGGCATTCGGCGATGGCGTAGCCATGCCAGGCGGCGTGCAGAAGCTCGCGGCTGATCCGATCGATCTCCAGCGCGCCCAGCTGCTCTTCGAGATCCCCGGCCGCCATCCGGTCCCGGCGCATCGTCCCGCCCGGCGTGATCTCGAGCGGGGCCGCCACCACCGCATCGAGGCGCTGATCGAGGACCGCGCGGGCATGGGGGTCGGCCAGTGCCGCCGTGGCGGCGGTGACACCGGCGGGATCGGCCTGCCAGTGGCGCGGATCGGAGCCCAGCCCGAAATCGCGATAGCGCTCGGTGAGATCCCAGGCCCCGCCACCGCCCAGGGTGACTTCCGGGGGCGCGATCTCGCCCTTTGCGGGGCGGGCGGGGATGTCGGCATGCGCCATTCTACCAGCCCCTCAGGGCAGCCAGCGGCGAGTGCAGGACGCCGAGGTCGCTGTCACCATGATACTGCGGTGTGCCGTACGGACTGCCCGGTGCCGACCAGGCCGCGTGGCGGCGCGCGTCGGTCCAGGCCTCGAACGGCCCGCTGGCGGTGCGCGCGGCCGAGACCGCCAGCGCCAATGCCCAGAACCGGTCGGCATGGCCGTCGCTCTGCGCGCGCTCCGCCACCAGCCGCGGCGCGCCGGTGGCGCCGGGCTCGGCACGCACGCTGTGCAGGTCGGCCGCCAGGGCATCATCGGCGGGAATGCGGATGCGTTTGTCCTCGAAGGCCTCTCGGAGCCGCGTGGCCACATCGAGCCGGCGCGGCGCGGTCATCAGCACGCCTTCGACGGTGAAGGCGCCGTGATCCCCGGCCAGCTGCTCGACCACCGCCTCGCCCATGCCGGTCTGGTCGATGGCGATCCGGAGCGGGCGATGGGCCCGCACGAGGCGCGCCACCTCGGCGCGCTGTTCGGAGAACGAGACGTCGCGCAACGTCACCAGCTCGCGCAGCCAGAGCGCGTCACCGGCATCCTCGATCACCGCGGCCACCCAGAGATCGCGCCGGCGCGCCACATCGATGCCGATACAGACCGGACCGGAGCCGCGCAGGCCGGGATCGCCCGCCGCGTCGCGCATCGTCGTGCGGATCAGATCCCATGTGATCCAGGCCCCGCCCCCGGCGGCGGGAATGCAGTCGAGCTCTTCGCCCGCGTGGCGTCCGTATTGCGCGCGGATCGCCGCCTCCCAGGCCGCCTGCGCGGCGGGCGTGCCCGGTTGTCCGGTCACGGCGGCGATGCGGGAATAAAGCCCCTGATCGAGCGCGTCCGCCAGCGTCACCCGGTGCAGGCTGCCGGGCTGGCGCCGCTCGCGGATGTCGCGGACCAGCGTGTTGAAGGGCGAGGCCTCGCCGTTATGGGTGGAGATGATGCGCACGCGCCCGCCCCAGGTGGTGAAGGCGAGCGCGGCTTTGAGAACCTCCTCGAGATCGTCAACGAAGGCCGCCTCGTCGACAATCGCCACATCGCCCGGACGGCCCTTGCCGCGGAACCCCCGCGGGCTGGAGGTCATGGCCAGGATCTGCTTGCCCGTCGCCGCCACGATGCGGAAGGCCTGGATATCGCGTCCCGCGTCGCCGATCAGCACCTCGCCGGCGGCCGAGGCGGCGATGCCGAGATCGCGCGTCCAGCCCGCGCAATCGTCGATGAAGCCGCGGGTCATGTCGCGGCTGTAAGACAGGTAATAGATATCGCCGCGGCCCTCGGCGGCATGCATCACCGCGTGGTAGGCTTCGGCCCAGGAGATGCCGATCCGGCGGGACTTCTCGATCACCGCCACCGGGTCCATGTCGGTCACCCAGGCGCGCTGGTACGGCAGCAGATCGCGGTTGCTCATGTGGCGCCCTCTGCCTGTGCGCCGCCTTCCACGGCAGCGCGGATCGCGGCGGCGACCTCCGGGGAGAGCCCGGCCCCGCGCGCGGCGGTCACCGCCCGCTCGGCGCCGGCCTTGCGCTCGGCCTCGGCCAGGCGCTGGCGCTCCCTGTCGCTGATCGCCTCGCGGATGCCGGAAGAGGTCATGAGATCCTTCATCATGCGACCGAGCAGATGCAGGTCGCGCGTGTCGATCTCCCGGCCCTCCTTGCCGAACTGTGCCTTGATGCACTTGAACGCGAGCGTCGAGATCATCTCGAAGAGCGCGGAATGGCGCCGGGCCTCATCCTCCAGACCGTTCCTGCCCATCCAGTCCTCGGCCCAGCCGGAAGCCTCTTCCTGGAGCTTTGAGAATTCGGCGTGCTCGGCGCCGAATTGCGCCACCGCGCTGCGCCCGACGCTCAGGAGCAGCCCGCGGTCCACCAGCCGCGCGTTCAGCGCGTCGGTGACCGCGTTGTAATCGGCAAACCCGCGCGTCTGAAGCTCTTCCTTCAGCCAGTCGCGCAGCGCTGTGGGCAGCAGATCGATCTTGCGGCGGCGCGGCATTACCGGGCCTTCGGCGCGGCGCGGCGCACGCCCGGCACCCGGGCGCGGCCTTCGGCCACATCCACGCCCCGTGCCGTGGCCTCGACCAGCAGGAAGCCCTCGTGATCCTCGATCGAGACCAGATCCTGCTCGCGCAGCCAGGCCAGCGTGCCCACCAGCCGGTCGCGCCCGGTCGCGATCCTCAGCCCGTTCAGGACATCCAGCAGGATCTCCGAGTTGGAGGCATACTCCAGACAGGCCGCCAGATGGGTGAGCAGGGCCAGGCGGCGGTGTTCCTCCAGTGTCGCGGCGTAGCTCATCAGCGGCCCTCTCCCATCAGGTGGTCCTCGATCCGGGTGATCGCGGCGCCGAGGCGGTCCATCGCCGTGTGATTGGCGCCGATGGTGGCCCGGACCTCCCGCAGCGCGCCCTCCTGGCGCCCGAGCGCCAGTTCGATCTTGTGGATGTCCTCGCGGCTCGCCAGCGTTGCGACCGCCTTCTCGAGCCCCGCGATGCGCGCCTCGTGGCGGGTCAGCCGCACGGCGATGTCCGGGGCCGGCCCGTCCGTCCCGGAGGATCGGGGCGAGGGCAGGAAGCCGAGGCGCCTGAGCGCCAGGACGCCGCCCCCGAGCAGACTGAAGATCATGATCAGGGCGGCGAAGGTCTGCCAGTGTTCGGGCGTGATGGTCATGGCGTGGGCGGGCTCCGGAGCCTGTGATCGGTTCGGCCCCACACTACCCGGCTCTGCTGCGCGAGGGCAGCGGACCATGGTCCGCGAAAGCGGTGTCTGCGCCGTCGAAGAGATCTCCCGTCGCCCGCTCCGCCTTTCTGCGCGCGGCGATGCCCGCGCGGCGCATCGGCGCGTCATAGGTGTTATGGCATCTCTGGCACCAGGCGCGCAGGTTCCCGCGCGCGCAGTTCTCGGGGTGGTGATCGAGGTGAGCGACGGTGAGCACGACCCGAATGGGCCTGCCCCATGTCACCGCGTCACCGCCGGTGTCCGGCATGATCCGCCCGGTCTCGGCGCAGATCCCGTCGTCAGTCTCCGCGGCGCGTTCCAGACGCCAGACCGCGCACCGCTCGCGGGTGCGGCCACGGTGGATCATCTCCCCGTTCGGTGCGCCGCAGCGCTCGCAGCGTTGCCCGGCCTCCCGGCGCACGCGCCTGGAAATCTCCGGCCAGCCTGCGGGATACCGGTCGCGGTTTTCAGGCCGGATCGGCATCACGGGCCCGCCGCGCCGCCTCCACCCAGGCGAGACAGGCGGCGTTCAGATCACGGCCATGGGCCACGATGCCGTGCAGCTGCATCTCCACCACCCCGCAGGCGATCTGCGGCACATCCATGGCCCCGCCGGCCTCCAGAAGCGCCGTGGTCACGGCCTCGGCGATATCGTCCGCATCGGCCATGGCCGCGAGCCGGTCCAGCAATTCCGCGCGGGTGGCGGCGATGTCATCGCTCAGTGTCATGCACATTCTCCTTCTGTTGCCTGGCAGAGCGCGCCCTCGGCGTCGAATATCCAGTCGCCCTGACGCGCCACGACGTTGCGCAGCGCTGCGCAACTGCCGTCCTTGCGCCATGTGGCCCCGGCCGCACGCCCGCTCAGATCGCTGGCCAGCGTCTCCATCTCCTCCCACCAGGCGAAGCGGTCGGGATAATCCCGCGCCAGCGCGGCGCGCGCCGCCTCGCTCTTGAGAAAACAGCCGTCGCAATTGCCGAGCGGCGTGCGCCCGTTGATGTTGGGCAGGGCGAGGTCGAAAGGCTGCGCCGCCCAGAAGCGGGCCACGTCGCGTCGGGCAATGCCGGCCCCGGCCAGCGGATACCAGGGCGTCCAGCGCTGCCGGTCGGGCCTTGACGAGAGCCGCCGGGGCTCGTCGCCCCGGATGCCGAGGGCGGAGGTCCAGTGTGTCCAGCCCTGCAAGACCAGCCAGCGCTTGGCGGTGCGCACCTTCAGTTCCGCCGTACAGTAGCGCGCCGCCGGGTTGGGCAGGTGCCGCTTGCGCCGGATCAGCGCCTCGAACGGCTCGCCGCCGCGCGCGGCGGTCGCGTGACTTACCTCGGCCACGCCGGGGCGGTGGTGGTGGGTGTCGTAGCGGTATTCCAGCCAGACGATATCGATGCCCCAGTGCCGCCCGCACTCGGCCACGAAATCCAGCGTCGCCTCCATCTCGCGCCCGGTATTGGTGAAGATGACCCGCACCCGGTCAGGCTCGAGCGGGCCATTCGCGTCCAGAATGCGATGCAGCATCATCGCCGAAGAGCGCCCGCCGGAGAAGGCGATCTGCACACGGCCCTGCGGCAGGCGGAACGGGTCAGCCATTCTTCCCCCTCCCCGCCTTGATATAACGGCGCACCACGCGCACCGACATGTGCAGCCGGGCCGCGATCTTCCTCGATCCAAAGCCTTGGCCGGCCAGCCAGCGCACCACCTGGCGGCGCGCCAGCGGTATCTCCAGCACATGGCCGCCGAGGGCCGCAATCAGCGCTGCCGCCGCCGCCTCCCCGACCGTCTCCGCAAGGGCCTGGCCCGCCGGGCTGTCCGCCCGCGCCGGCACACGCCAGACCTGGCCGCCATGGGCGAGCGCAATCGCCAGCGCCGTCTCGCGACCGGCGTGATCGGCGATCTCGGCAAGCGTGCCGGGCAGGGGATGATGTGTCACCTCCCGCACCTCCGCCGCGCCGACAGGGACGCCAGCCGGCACCGCATCCGCCGGGCGCGGTTGGAGATTGCGTCACGCTGGGCCGAGGTGACAGTGACGATCATGATTGCGCCGCCCTCATCCCGCGCCAGATGATAGCGCAGCCCGCCACAGACGAGCGCGGCGCGCTCGTCGGGCATCTCCGCCGGGGCGGGTGGCAGGGCGCGGGCGATGCGCCGCCGGAGCCCGGCCACGTCCACCCCGAGCCCGCGCTCAAGATGGCGCTTTCCATCGTCGATTTTTGCGCCGTGTGCGTCTGCGGCAGGATGACGGTGGCCACGGTGTTGATGAGCGGCCTTCACCAGGTTGACGTACGCGGCCGCCTGCAGACGGTCGACATGGCGCGGCTCGAGGAGGATCTGACAAATCGTTTTACGTTCGATGGCCGCGCTGCCTGAACCGCACATCATGCCGCCCCGCCGCCCGACCTGTCATCGCCGGCCTCCGCCCGCGCCAGCCAGGCTTTCAGCGCCCGGATCACGGCGGTGACATGCGCGGTCTCGGTGAGGGCGTCCACATCCATCGGCACGAAGGACCAGTGCGCCCCGAAGCGCGCGCGGATGAAGGCATTGAGCCCGGCGCGGCCGGGCCGCTCCAGCAGCCCCCGGCGGCCCAGCTCGCCCCAGAGCGCGTGAATGAGGCGGAGATCGGCGCGCGGCGCTTTGGGATGGTATCCGTCGCCCGCGCCGTTTTGTCGGCCCCTGCGTCCGCTGCCACGGGCGTTCAGGTGGTCCAGAAGCCGTGCCAGATCGGTCGGGCCCATATCCCGCATCGACGCCTTGCCGGTGACGGCG
>CATOSU010000017.1 GCA_951812615.1 uncultured Paracoccaceae bacterium | reverse complement strand
ATAATGCTGACTGACCGCCAGCGGGCGATGCTGCTTGATCTGCCGACCGATGAAGCGGCCATGCTGCGCCACTACACCCTGGCGGATGACGATCTGGAAATCATCCGCGCCCGTCGCCGTCCCCATAATCGTTTCGGCTTCGCCCTCCAGCTGTGCGCATTGCGATACCCCGGTCGGGTGCTGGTGCCTGGCGAGGTCATTCCTGAGGCAGTGACGCGCTTTTTGGCTGCGCAACTCGGACTGAAGCCTGATGATCTGGTGGAATATGCGACGCGGGAAGAAACGCGCCGTGAACACCTGGCCGCTCTGCGTGAGTTTTACGGATACAAGATGTTCACTGGCCGAGGGTCGCGCGATCTGAAGATCTGGCTGGAGAGCAAAGCCGAAACTGCCCGGTCGAACGAGGATTTTGGCACGGCGCTTCGTGGAACAGTGCCGGGCGGCCGAGACCATTCTACCTGGGATCACGGTTATCGAGCGTCTTTGCGCCGATGCACTTGTCGCTGCCGAGAGACGGATCGACACCCGGATTGCCGACCGGCTGAATGATGAGATGCGCGGCCGGCTTGATGCCCTGCTGAGCGAAAGTGCGGGCAGCTCTGTCACCCGCTTTGTCTGGCTGCGCCAGTTTGAGGTGGGCCAGAACTCGGCCGATATGAACCGCCTGCTCGACCGGCTGGAAATCTTGGAGGTCATACCCCTGGACAGATCCATCATGGCCGATGTGCCACCCCACCGCATTGCCCGCCTCCGACGACAAGGGGAACGGTATTTCGCTGGTGATCTGCGGGATATTTCAGGCGACCGCCGCCTTGCCATCCTCGCGGTCTGCGCTTTGGAATGGCGCAGTGCAATTGCCGATGCGGTGGTCGAAACCCATGATCGGATCGTCGGAAAGACATGGCGCGAGGCGAAGCGTGCATGCGATGCCAAGGCGGCTCTGAAGGATACCTTGCCGGGCTTCTCAAATCTCGGATCAGCGCTGCTGGAAGCGCATGAAGATCAGGCGCCGCTGAATGAGGCCGTTCAAAACGCGGGCGGCTGGTCATCGCTCAGGGGACTTGTCGCCACTGCGGCCCAGCTCACCGACACACTGGCCGCCGATCCATGTTGTTCACGGCTATCATCGCTTTCGGCGCTATGCGCCGCGTATGTTGCGGGCGCTCGACATTCAGGCCGCCCCGGTGGCTGAACCGTTGCTGGACGCAGTCAGGATCATTGCGGGCACCGAAACAACGGCCATCCGCCCGCTGACCTTTTTGCGCCGCACCTCAAAATGGCATCGGCACCTGAATAACGACGATGGAAACCGGCTTTGGGAAATCGCTGTCCTATGCCATCTTGCCCGGTGTGTGGATCTGTCGAAAGATCACCTCCTGCTCGGGGCCATGCTCGGCCCGCCAGGTACGTATGCGCCGCTCCAGCGTGCGCCGAATGCCGGGGCTCAGATCGGGATGACGCCGCAGGAGTTCCTCGAAGATCGAAACCGGCCGCAACCCTGGAGAGGACTTCAACAGCGGAACGACCTCCGCGTCGAAAATGTCCGCAAGCGGGTCCGGGCGCCGCCGGCTGCGCGAAACCTTCTTTTGCCTCGGCAGGACCGGGTCGGAGTTTATGCGATAACCGGTCGCCTGGCTGACCCCCGCCTTGGCGGCGGCAACCGGAACGGAATAGGTCTGTTCAAGCGTCATGAAGAGTCTCATTTGATGGTCGGTGACATGACAGCCCGGCATGAACGATCCCCCGTACAAAAAAATCGTCCTTTACCCGAGCCGGCCACGACCGTCAGACCCATCCCAAAAAATTGGGGCGAAACGTGGGGTTGAAGGCTCTCCGGTCGGGCTACGCCCTCCCTGCAACCCTTCAACCCCACGTTCTCATCCTGATTGACGCTGGATTCTCATCTTGATTGTCGCGCTGCAGGCGGTACGCCGGTCACGGACAGCGAGATGACGCCAACCGACAAGCGGTGCGAACAGCATAAACAAGCTGACCGCCCCATTGCGTTCGTATTCATAGTCAGACCGCGCTGATTGCCCTGGCCGCGCAGGGATCGGGGTGCGTGTTTCTTTGGTCAGTTGCTTGGATGTTTCGTCGAGACAGACCAGCGGTCGTTTCGGGTCCTGCGGGCGGGTGTAGACATCAAGCACGTCCTCCATCGCGGCGACAAAGGCTGCATTGGCCTTGGGCGGGATCACCCAATAGCGGCTTTGGTGCGGTTTGAGCGCGGTTTTTTGAGCACCCGCTGGATGGTCGTGTCGCTCAGGACCACGTTTGCCCATCTGTCACACCTCCCAGCTTTTGGAGATATGGTTGAAAGTTGGTGATGGCCCCTGAGGGGCGGCATATCAAGGCGGTGCTGAAGCGCCGTCAATTCTCAAGAGAAAGGGATATGCCACATGTCGAAATCTACCGGTGTTCCATTCGAGCTATCATCGGAATTTTCACCTGATCCGCTGACTGAGGTCATTCAGTTCGGGGCACGCGAGCTGTTGCGAACGGCTGTGCAGGCTGAGGTTGCCGGTTTCATGGCGGTTCATGCGCAGCTTCTGGACGAGGAAGGTCGCCAGCGTCTGGTGCGCCACGGGGTCCTGCCGGAGCGCGAGGTGATGACCGGGATCGGCACGGTGCCCGTTCAGGTGCCCCGGGTCCGCGACCGGGGTGCGAACATCGATGGCAGCAAGATCAGGTTCCGTTCATCCTTGGTGCCGCCGTATCTACGCAAAGCGAAGTCCGTCGAGGAGCTGCTGCCCTGGCTTTACCTGAAGGGCATTTCAACGGGGGACTTCAGCGCGGCGCTGGCCGCCCTTTTGGGGCCGGATGCAGAGGGGCTGTCAGCCGCCACGATCACGCGACTGAAGGCGACCTGGTGGGACGAGTATGAAGCCTGGCGCAAGCGTGACCTGTCGGGCAAGCGCTATGTCTACATCTGGGCGGACGGGGTCTGCTTCACGCCCCGTTTGGACGGGGATCGTCAATGTATGTTGGTGATTATCGGCGCTGACGAGTACGGAGAAAAGGACGTTTTGAGCATCATGGACGGATTCCGGGAGAACGCGGACAGCTGGCGGGACCTGTTACGCGGTCTGAGGAAACGCGGCCTGACGGTGCCGCCCGAGCTTGCTGTCGGTGATGGCGCGCTTGGGTTCTGGACGGCGCTGCGGGATGTCTATCCGACCACCCGTGAGCAGCGGTGCTGGGTCCACAAGACGGCCAATGTAACGGGCGCGATGCCCAAGTCGCTGCGGGAAAAAGCCAAGGCCGATCTGCAGGATATTTGGATGGCCGAGACGAAGAAGGAAGCCAATGCGGCCTTCGATCTCTTCGTGGAAACCTACGGCCTGAAATACGAGCGGGCCGTGGCCAGGCTGGTCAAGGACCGCGACGTGTTGCTGACCTTCTATGACTTCCCGGCCGAACACTGGAAACACATCCGGACCACGAACCCGATCGAAAGCGTCTTTGCCACGGTCCGCAACCGAACGCGCAAAACCAAAGGATGCCTGAACCGCAAGACCGCCCTCGCCATGGTCTTCAGGTTGATGATGTCGGCCAAGAAGAAGTGGAGGAAGATCTCAGGGCCAAACCGTCTGCCCGAAGTGATCCAGGGGATTGCCTTCAAGGACGGGATCAGGCAACGTCAAAACGCCGCCTGATCACGCCGTCACCAACTTTTGGGCATAACTCGATCGAGGCGGTGAAAGATTCTGTGACCTTCGGCAAGTTAGAACTGGCTGTCATGGATGCATTTGGCAGCAAGTACGCCCTCGCCTTGTATGAACATGCGTCGAGGCGGGTTAGTCTTCGCAAACCGTGCGAAGAATACACCGTTGACGAATTTCGCGAGATTTTGGGGGTCGCTGATGGTCAGATCAAAGCCTTTGGGAACTTCAAGCAACGCGCCCTCGTCCCTGCCCTTGAAGAAGTAAACTATTGGGCATCGTTCAATCTCACGCTGGCCTATAAAAAGACAGGCCAACGCGTCACAAGCATCGTTCTGGGCTGGATGTTTAAGGATCGGAATGGCCGCGCCAGAGTTCGCGCCGAGCTGGAAAAATCAAAGATTGGCCGCAAGGCACGAATGAAGGGCATCAAAGAGACGGTTGTTGTTCTACAGCCTGACACATTGGCCGATATTGAAAGCATTGCCGATGACGGCCATAAACTCCCTTAAGTATAGCCCTATAAGTGTATACACTTATAGGGCTATAGGATTGCTTTCTTGCCCTTTTTCTTAAAGAGCATGCCGAGCGCCTCGGCGATCAAAGCGCGATTTGTTGTGCCTTCTTCTGCGGCAATCATCCGCAATTGCTTTTGAACCTCTGGGTCAAAATGTGCGCCCACCAAAACCGTACCTTCACGCGATGGTTTCCGTGCCTTCGTCTTTGCAGGTTTCTTCGCCGCTGGCTTTGGCGCATCATCGTTGGCGCTTCCATCAAGCGCGGCTTGCAGTGAGTTCGCCATGAGTCTCCCCTTCCTTAAGCTGTTTAAGTGTATTGGTGTATAGCCCTATAATCTCTTGGGCGGCAAGACTAGACGGTTCGGATTCTTGCGCAGTCTGCCCAAGCTGTTGGGCGCGTGAGTAGGCTTTGCGGTGGTGCATCTCTACAGGGCAAAGCTCCACGCCAATGCCCTTAATGCCTTCCCGCGCATCTCCCATCTCTCGGCCAGCAGGTGGACAGAAATTCAGCACCACAGCGCATGGTTTATCAATCGATTTCATCAAATCCACGGTTTGACGCATCGAGCGGATATCAAAAACATCTGCGCGGGTAGGGATCAGAACAAAATCCGATGGCGTGGCCGCATCCATTGCAACATCGCGATGGATCGCAGGACAATCCAAAATCGCCAAATCACAACCAGCCGTTTTAAGTGCATCCAGAACATGCGGCAAGCGAACGGCTTTCACGTCCTTAACCGCTAGGGCAGGGGAGTGATCCTGACTTGTTCGGATATCGCCCCAAAAGCAAGACGTGGCTTGATCGTCTAAGTCCAGAATGGCCGTGTTCAGCCCGTCTTTTTGGGCTGCAACGGCGAGGGCGGTTGCGATGGTGGTTTTGCCTGCTCCACCCTTTTGGGTGATAATTGAAACTATTTTCATGCTCTAGCCGTATAGCGTTATATGGTTATAGGTGTATATACCCTGCCAAGATTTTGCAGGATTCACTGAATCCCGTCAACGATATTATTCAGGATCGCGCTTGCGGGTTCTACCCTTGCGTTTGCGCTTAACACGAGCCGCACGATTGAACTCTGCGCGTGTCTCGCCACGAGAGGGGGCTTTGGCGCGACTCTTGATATCGGCGGTCTTACGAAGAAGCTCAAACGCTCTCCCACGTTCAAGCTTTCGATCTCGCCACTTGCTTTGCAGGCCGGATCGCTCAGCGGCTTGTGTGTCCTTCAAGAGCTGGCGGCGGGTGGCAAAATTTGTGCGATGCGATTTTGCCGCTGCCTGCTGATCGTTTTTGATCTTCTGAATGGCTGCGCCGATTTGAGCATTTTGCCCCGCATTCAAGTTCCGCCATTGTGCCTTATGAAGCTTGTCGAGCGCATCATCTCTTGCCTTCTTGCTGATCAAGAAATTGAACGCCATCGCCGCAAAACCTTTCGAGCTATCCCGCCCTAAAGATTTTGCATGGCTGATCGCTTCCAAGGCGTTTTCGAGCTTACCTCGAACGCGGCGTTCCTTCTTCTCGAAGTCTTTCGTTTCCCGCCACTGCTGCCGCGAAAGAGCGGATCGCAACGGCTTGAACTGATCTTTCACGTCCGCACGGGCGTTCTGAAAAGCAGTCCTGCCACGCTGTCGATCATAAATCTGCGCTTTGCTGTCTCTGTAATCAGCAGAGTAGGCCGCCCATTCTGCTGAATGGCGCGAATGCATCTTTGCGCCAAACGCCGCAAGCTGTGCGTCTTTGGCCTTCTGATCAGCCAAAATCTTGGCCGTGTCATTGTCATTGGCCCGACCAAGCGCTTGCGCCTGGTCATGCTGATGCCATGTCATATCATCCTCAGCATTGACGCTCTGACCAGCTTCGCGGCGTTTCCAGTTCTCTTCGCGTTGTTCGCACAGGATTTTGCCGCGCCCTTGCTCATATGACAAAGCCCACTTTGAAAGCTTCTCCTGATACTTCCAGAGATCGAGAAGCTTGCCGTCCTCAAGATTCACCCGATTGATCACAACATGAACGTGAGGGTGGGCGGTGTCGTTATGCGCGATGATCGCCGCTTGATGGCCATCAGCGCCAAGCACCCGAATGCTCTCATTGGCAGCGCGTAGCGTTTCCGCCTGTGTCAGTCCTTCCTTCTCGTCGGGATGCCGGCCAAGCGAATAGTGAAAAACCACCTGATCGGATTTGTTGCCCGCAACAGATTTGCCAGCTTGGCGCTTAATCTCGTCTTGCTGCCGCGCCGTTGCTGCCATCACCCGCCATGCGCTGTCAGGGTGATTAACAGCGAGATTATTGTACTCGATCCACTCCACGCGCTCGGCTGTGCTGCGCGTGTCCTCACCTTCAAGGCGTTTGTCATGCTGCAAGTATTGAAACACGCCCTTGAAGCTCTTGCCCGTGGCGCGGCCATCCTTTGATGCTTTAGGCGTCATAGGAATCCGCAATCTGGGCAATCGCCGCCCGTAGCTCGTCAAGTGTGTCGTTGATATCGCTTGGCAAGCCCTGATTAAAGTTCAGGGCTTTGACGATCTGATGAAGATTCACGCCACAACGGTTCAACTCGAACAAAAGCTTGTCCTCTAGCGCAGTCGTGCGCGGGGCAACTTTTCGGCGGGTCAAAACATTTCGGGCATAAGTGGAAACGGGCTGGCCTGCGGTAGCTGCCTGCATCTCGATGAAAGACATTTCAGCGGGATTAACGCGGATAGGGGGAAGGGAGAGTGAACGTCCTTCACCCTCTGCCCTGGCAGGTCTTCCGCGTTTTTTCCGTTTCGTCTCCATGGCGAAATGCGAGCTTGCTCGTCCCTTTCTTAAGCTGGGTGTTGGGGGTGGCGTTAGACCCCTGACCAACTCGCCCGCTTGGAAGCCGACCGGGAAAATCCCGGTCGGCTCTGTCCTTTACTGACACCAGCGCGCCGATTTGGCTAAAATTATAAAAGAATGATAACAGTTCGTCAGTGAGCAAAATATGCTGTGATTTCAGGCGCATAGGATATTTTTGTCAAATTTGTCAAATTATATTTTATGTACATGTGGGAGATATCGGCCTTTGCAGGGAAGGCGCGCGCGGGCGCAACGGGCCCCCTCCCCCTCCCCGACCTCCTCCCCTCTCGCACATCGTCAATTTGACATAAATACGGATTATGCGCGAATAAAACTCTGCAATATCAATGACTTATCGGATCGTATGTGCGGATCGGTGCATGATTACACGTGCAGATTGTGCGATTGGTGTGGGTATGTCGGGGGTATCCAGTGCGTACACGTGCAGCTTGTGCGGTCGGGGAGCTGCGGCCAGAGGTTTGCGTTTGCCGCATTGTGACATCGTGACATCGTGACATCGTGACATCGTGCCGATCAGCCAGATCAGCTGATCAGTCAATCGTGACATTGCGACATCGTGACGTTGTGACGTTGTGACGTTGTGACGTTGTGACATCCTGCCAGAGATTATAATATGCTAATATTATTGATTATCCGCCAGACGCATGTGTACCCACCCCCCTTTAGGGGTGGGGGTGGGACACAAAGACGCCTAGCGGATAATCAAATTTACATGTCAGAAATGATAAAAATTATCCACACTTGACGCCAGGCTTGACACCGTGCACGTCATGCATTTTTTGACATCACAGACGCCGCGCAAATCAGCGCAGCACACACAGAGATGACAAAAAATGGCTAAAATCACTTACAAAAATCCGGACGGATCGACAGTGGTCGTAGATATGGGCGCGGATGTGTATATCGGGCGCGCAAGACAGCTTGAAGGCGCTCGGGATGGAGGATCAACAAGCGGTGCTGGTCGCGCACAATGACACGCAGCACCCGCATATCCATGTGATCCTCAATCGTGTTCACCCTGAGACCGGCAAAGCCGCCAGCACGTCGAAAGATCATCTGAAGCTCTCGAAATGGGCGGAAGGCTATGAACGCGGCCAGGGAAAAATCCGTGTTCAAGCACGGGTGAATCACAATGCGCGGCGTGAGAAGGGCCAGTTCGTCAAGAACGAGAACATCACGCGCGAAGAGTATGATTGGGTCAAGCAGCACCGTTCGCTTGAGCCAACCGATATCAGAGAGGCCAGAAGCACCCGACAGACCAAGGAAGCGGCCGAGCTGAAGCAATCCTTCACCCGCCGCCAGAGAATTTTCACCAGATCCGAGACGCAACCCTTTTGAAAGAGATCCATCATGAAAATTATCGTTCTGAGTGCCGCATTCGCGATGACAACATTCGCCGCAAATGCATTTGACACTGCGGCCATGGTGCCAACTGTGACACAGGAAACCGTGGAGCATGGCGGCGGATGCCGGAAAAGCTCTCCTGCTGGCCAGTGCTGCCACGCCGGATCAAAACCGCTTCATTGCCATTAGACCCAAGCTGGGCATCGCCAGACCGGGGGATGACGAGTGCTGATGATCGCTCCACGTTCATAGCGTTGACTTGCGTCTAGAGATTTACATCCCCCGCAGAGAGGAGCGGGTAGTCCCCCTCGGCCCTGGATAGCCTTATCCGACCACCCGTGAGCAGCGGTGCTGGGTCCACAAGGGTCAGTGCCCGGAACCCCGAAGGCAGCGCTTGCGGAGAGGCTGGAAATTACCCCCTCGGGAGAGGTCAGGAAAAGGAGGGAGCGCATCTCCCCGGAACGCCCTCCCAGAAAAGCTCGAGTAGGGCCGCCTCAGAGCGCCTCTCAGCGCCCTTAAATGCCTTTGCAAGGGTTTTATACCCTCTATCAGCCTTCTACGGTCCGCTGCGCGGCTCTCACGGGCAATTACGGGATCACGCTGGGCGAACCATTCGACCTGCTGGAGCTTCATGCGGTCCCACGGGGGGTTTCCGATCACCGCGTCAAAGCCCCCGGTGAGACCGGGCTTGTCCCACTCCGTCCAGACCCCGGGAAAGCTGACCTGCCAGTTGATGAACCGCTCTTCCCGGGCAAGCTCCTGCGCTTGTGCCAGAAGCACCCGACAGACCAAGGAAGCGGCCGAGCTGAAGCAATCCTTCACCCGCCGCCAGAACCGCCTTGAGGCGGTTCTGGCGGCGCGAATACGCCCGCCCCCGTGCCAAGCTCGACAAAGAGATCGGCGTGACGGAAGAGCGGCTCGGGAAAAAGGGTTTGTTTCAGTCGGTGGTGCGAAAGCTCACAGGGGCCGAAAAGCGCGACCAGGCGAGCCTTTCCAGCCTGAAGACATCGCTTCAGGGGATCGAGACCCGAATGGGCGAGCGCCGCGACGAGGTGAAACAAGGCTACGCGCGAGATTGGGAAAAGATGGAGCGCAGGCATGCGGCCGAGCGGATTCGCGATGAACGCTTGATCGAGCGAAGGCGCTCTGAAGGATCACGCGCCCGCGCCGATGAGGTCGCCCGTAAATCTTTCCGCGTTCGGGCCAGGTCCGACACGGCGGTAGTGTCTCAGTTTGAAATTAAGTCCGTTCGGTGTTCGGCGCAGGTTAACCAGATGGTAACGCTAACCGCGCGAGAATGTGCGGACGTGCGTCAGTTTTTGCCATGAAACAGGCAGAGTAGTCACCAACACTGACCTATACTCACCGTGTTTTTCGTGTAAGATATCGGCAATCGCCGGGCACACGGCGAACCGACCCAACCAAAAAGGAGCGAAACACATGCCAAAAGGACCGCAAGGGCAGAGACGCCCAGCGGACGTGATCGGCAATGCAGTACATATTGCACAGATCGCGACCGGAGAGGCACAAGAGACAACATTAGCACAACCTGCAAAGCGCAAAAGCGGCTTAGCGGGTGCGAAAGCGCGTGTGGAGAACACAACATCAGAGGCCCGCAAGGCGATAGCTCAAAAGGCCGCAGCGGCTCGGTGGGGCTGATGGCTAACTACCGTCCGGAGGCTATTGCTAATGAATTCTTACGAAGACGTGCTGACGATACTTGGCCGTCACAAGTAATATTGCACAAATTAACCTATTTGGCCCACGGCTGGAATTTAGCGATAAACAATGAGCCTCTGGTTGCGGACCGGCCTGAGGCTTGGGACGGCGGGCCTGTTTTTCGTAGGATATGGGATCATATTAAAAAACATGGTTATCGCGGGAAGAACTGTGAGCTTATCGACCCAGAAACGAAAGAAGAATACGCCGCTCAATTAACTGCGGAAGAAACCGCAGTTGTTGACCATGTTTGGAGTAAATACGGCCACATGTTTCCTCGTGAATTGAGTGACATGACGCATGAGCCAGGAACCCCGTGGTCAAACGCATACTTAAAGCACCGAAATGCGGTACTTTCGAATTCTGAAATTAAACAACATTATGTGAGGCTCGCGCTTGCAGGACGAACCGCAGCCGCAGGCTGAACAACCAAAGATAAGCGTTGAGGATATGGACAATGCTCTGGACCGTTTGAGTCCAGAGCCGTCTACAAATGAGCAGACCTTAACCTTTTATGATCGACTTAGAGAGGTTGGGCTAGAGAATTTCCAACTCAAGCTAACCGTTCCAGAACTTGAACAAAAATTAAAAACCAAAGATATTCTCGACGGCCTGATTGAGCCTTATGCGAAAAAAGCATTCATATTTATGTGTATGTACTGTGGGTTTGTGGGGTCTGTATTACTGCTCGATTCTTTCAAAATTTGCGGCTTTGACATGGACCCCACCGTTCAAGCGTATCTGGTTGGCAGTACAGCTGTGACAGTGATTGGCTTGGTTGGTATGGTGCTGACTGGGATATTTGTCGGGGCAAGAAAGTAAACTGAACTTTTTGCTTGATAAATGGAGATAACATACCTATAATAGTGGTATGAACAAGTTAGACACCAAAACCCGCGCAATGATCCTCAACATGATGGTTGAGGGCAGTTCCATGCGCTCAACCAGCCGTGTTGTGGGTGTTTCGATCAACACCGTGACCAAGCTGCTTGTTGAGGCTGGTGAAGCCTGCGCGGCGTACCACGATGAGACGGTGCGCAACGTAGGCGCAACCCGCGTTGAGTGTGATGAAATCTGGTCATTCGTCTATGCAAAGGACAAGAACGTAAAGACAGCCGCCGCCGCTCCTGATGGATCAGGTGATGTGTGGACATGGACTGCAATCGACGCAGATAGCAAAATGGTCCTGTCCTATGAAGTTGGCGACCGCTCAGCGCAAACCGCGCACGAGTTCATGTTTGACCTGCGCGACCGTCTGTCAAACCGCGTCCAGCTTACCACAGACGGCCACAAGGCGTATCTCAGTGCTGTTGAGGATGCTTTCGGCTCAGATGTGGACTATGCCATGCTAGTGAAAATGTACGGCGACAACACAGGCTCTAAAGGGCATGAAAAAAAGTACGGCCCCGCAGAGTGCACAGGCATCAGGAAAGAGCCTGTCATGGGCCAACCTGTAGAGGAACTGGTCAGCACGTCCTACGTTGAGCGCCAGAACCTTACAATGCGCATGGGGATGCGTCGCTTTACGCGCCTGACCAATGCTTTCTCAAAGAAGCTGGAAAACCACCTGCACATGCTGAGCCTGTATTTTGTGCATTACAACTTCGTGCACATCCACAAGAGCCTTAAAATGACACCTGCAATGGCTGCTGGCGTTTCCGACACGCTGCATGACACGGCCTGGATTGTTGGCCTGATCGACTCCCGTGTGCCTGCTCCCAAAAAGCGCGGGCCTTACAAAAAGAAGTCAAATTCAAACTGAGACACTACCGACACGGCAGGTCTGGCCCCTGCCCCATCAGATCAAAACCGAGCCGCCAAGGCGCTCGACAAAGTTGCCAAGAAGACGGAATCCGATGGTGGCGGCAAAAAGCGTGAGGTTTCGGAAGATCAAATGGAGCGCGCCAAGCGCCGCGCCGAAGGCGCGAAGCGCAGTCGCAACCGGCCGAGGAATAAGGATCGCGGCAAAGGCTTTGAGCGCGATTAGTGCAAGGCGCATTAGCGCCTTGCATGCAAACATGCTTACATGTTTTGCGCTTTGTAGGCTTCCCAAATCTTCAGGAAGAACTTCTTCTTTGCACCATGGCTGAAGCCAAATTCGCGCCCTGCCTGTTCAGAAAACCCTTCAAAGACGGACTTAGGAACGCGCACTTGCAGGGCGACCGTAGGTTCGCTTGCATCGCGCGTATCTTCGGCAATCACATCGGGCGCGGTATCGGCCGCAGGCGGCGCACCTTTTTTGCTTTTGAGCTTGGTGATATTCGTGGTCATTACGCCACCTGCCTTTCTTGAAGTTCGGCCATCTTGTCGATCACGCTTTGCGCCAGCTTGGACGCGCGCTCGTTCAAGGTGCGGAATGAGGTTTCGGTAATGGCCTTGCCGGCATCGGAGGCCGATCCATAGGCCGTAGACACCCCGACTTCGCCGTCAAGCACCAGATATCCCGCTTGGGTGAGATATTGCCGTGCAGCGGCGTTCTCGCGCGCGCTGCCGGTGGTCTTGAACATGGCAAAGGCGATCTTGTCGGGCGAGATACCTTTCTTGCGTAAGCTGTGCGCCAGCACGACGCCAGGATGCAGGTCGTCAACGGTTTGTCCCGTTGGGATCACGACGAGGTCGGCCGCTGCTGCGATCTCAGCGGTTTGATCCGAAGCGTTCGGCTTGCCATCAAGGATCAGCGCATCAAAGCGCGGTGCTTCGGCTAGCGCGGTCTTCACGCTCGCAAAGCTCTGCACCTGAAGTTCGGGCGTGACGCCACCTTCGGCGCGCCGTCCTGCCCAATGGGTGCAAGTCTGCTGTTGGGTGTCGAGGTCTGCTATCTTGGTGGTGAGGCCACCGGCGACGAATTCTCGCGCCATCATGCGGGCGAGAGTGGATTTACCAACGCCGCCTTTCTGGGACACCATCCCGATAATGTAGGTCATATCTGCTGCTCCGATCTGCCAAATCGTTATTTTTGCTCATGCTAGCACGCATGCCTCATTCGCGCCAAGCATGTTTGCGGCTTTTCCACAAAGGCGCAATGCATGCAATCATGCATTGCGCCTTAGCGCTTGTAAGCACCCCGCTTCTTGCAAAAGGCGAGGAAGTGCTTGTTGTGCCCTTCGTTGAGCTTGCTTTGATCAAGGGCCAGTACAATCGTTTCCCCGGCCTCACATTGGCGGCGGAAAATCTCACCGACATAGGCCTGCATGACCTCGTCAGTATCAATGTGGGAATTGCCCAGAACCCGCGAAATGTACTGATAACGGTGGTCCACCGAGCCGGTCTCGCGGGGCAAGGCAGTCGCATTTTCCATCAGATTGACGCTGCGTGTGTTCAAAATCACGCTTGCCAGCACCGACAGACCCTCCCGCCGAGACTTGTGATACCCGGGAAGACGATCCCGAAAATCAGCCTCAATCCTCGAATAAAGCTCTGAAAAACAATTGCTTCCTGCCAAATCAGCCTCCAATATCAACAGTGGAGACTCCTTGAATCACACAAATCAGACAAACGTCAAATCAGACGTGGAATTTTGAAGGGTGGTAAGATGGACCGGACAACACCTGTCAAAAACATTCTGAGTTGTCCGGTCCATGTAACATGCCAATTGTCCGCTTCTGTTGATACCGTTGTGGTTCAAATCGAAGGGAGCCGTAGGCGACCGTAGATTTGAACCACAACGTCCGCGCCACGTCGAAGCGAGTCACGCAGCTTCCTGTTTGTGGTCCTCCGGTTCGATTCGTTGCCCGTCGGCCCGATAGCGGCCAATGCACCGGGGACCATGAAAGATGGCCAGTTCTCCATCCGTGTATTCGTGAACCCTGACCTTTACCTTGACGAAATGGTGGCGCTGCCGGGTCGCTGCGATCTGCAGCACCAGTCCCTTGTATCGCACGGTGTTGTCATTACCGACGACCCGCTCTTCCTGCACACACAGCGTATCCCGCACATTCCCTGTAAATGGCCCGAAGGCGGAGGCCTCATTTTCAGGCGCACGCACGAACCTGGCGTTATGCTCGGGAAGATAGACCTCTTTCAGAAATCGGTTGGCGTCCTCCATGGTCGTGATCCCATGGGATCGCAGCTCCTGCGGCAAACGCTTCTGAAGCGTGCCAAACATGCGTTCTGAACGTCCACGCGCCTCAGGGGAGTAAGCCGGGATCAATTCCATGCCGAGTTGCTGGAGCGCGCGTCCAACCTGGGTCAGCTTCTCCTTATCCACCTTGCCGCCCGCTTCGGGCGTGTGCCAGTAATGCGATCCGCGGTCTGTATAGAGCGCGCAGAACAGACCATGCGTCTCGATCACTTCGGTTATTCCTGTGAAACTGCTCATGGTACCTTCTTGCGGAACAAAGACCGCGGAATAGATCTGGTTGTTGGCGTCGTCCATCGTCACGATCAAATCCCACCACTGATCCGGGACCCATTGATGTGTGGATCCATCCTGGTGCGGCATCATGCCGACCATCGGACGGCGGGCGCGTTTGCGTCGGTGTGCCCCCCGGCGCGGGGCGGGTCTGACCCGACCGTGGCGGTGAAGCGTAAGCCTTACCCAGTTGTAGCTGTGCATAAAACCGTGATGCGCCACCAGCTTCTCGTGGAAGTGTTTTGGCGTGTAATCCCAGTACTGCGTATCAAACAATTCCAGCATCTGCATGGCTCTATCTGCTGGAACACGGTTGTTGGCCAATTTGCCATGGCGGCGATCATAAAGACCTTCCGCCCCATTCGCCTCATATCGATCCTCCCATCGTCGAACCGCACGCGCCGAGACCCCAAGTATCTCCGCTGCCTGCTCCTGCGTCAGTTCCCGGGCTTGCCGCCGGGAATATACCTCTTCGAACTTCATCAATCGTAGTCCTTGTAATACTTCTGCCCGGTTCATGGTGCCTCCTCTCAGAGGCGACATCAAACCGGACAGATCGCATGTTACATGGACCGGACATATCCCTTGTTAGGGACAGGACCGGACATATCCCTTGTTAGCGACATGGATACTGTCTATGCTCTCGGGCGAGGAGTACAGAAGGTGAACACACAGCGCCGGATTTTGGAACCACTCCATCGCCAGGCCACCTACCAGGACGTGCTGGACGCTCCGCCCAACATGGTGGCTGAGGTGATTGGCGGTGATTTGCACATGCAGCCGAGGCCAGCTTCGCGGCATGCTTGGGCGAGTTCAGGGATTGGGGCGAAGATCAGCCCACCTTTCAACTATGGCGATGGTGGCCCCGGCGGTTGGTGGATTATTGATGAGCCGGAGCTGCATCTGGGTGAGGACATCGTTGTCCCCGATCTGGCGGGCTGGCGACGCGAGACCATGCCGGAATACCCGGATGCGGCGTATTTTGACATCGCGCCGGACTGGGTGTGCGAGGTTCTGTCCCCTTCGACACGTCGCAACGATCTGGGCGGCAAGCGCGAGATTTATGTGCGCGAGGGCATTAGCTATCTCTGGTTCGTCGACCCCGAGGCCCGAATACTGGAAGCGTTTGAACGCCACGATGGTCGGTGGGTCGTGATCGCAACCCTGTCAGATACCGATCCGGTGTCTCTGCTCCCCTTCGATGCCATCACCTTCCCGCTGGATGCGCTCTGGCCGGAAACGATCAGGTCCGGCAAGGAGGATGTGGCTGAAGATGATTCCAGCGACAAAACCAAGGATGGGTCGGAGTAAGCTATGGTGGAGGTCACGTGATGGATCTCCGTTCCGGCGAGCATGTCCGCATCGGCGTCAAAGACAAACGATGCATCAGCATTGAGCATGTAGAACGCGGCAAGCAATGTGGCTGTGTCTGCGGAGCTTGCGGGTATCCGCTAGTTGCCAGGAAGGGCGACAAACGCACCTGGCATTTCGCGCATGCAGTGGGTGGCGACTGTCAGAAGATCGGGGAGACACATCTTCATCTTGCGGCGAAACAGATACTTCAGGACAAAAAGGAAATCCTTCTGCCGGATTATTTTGGGAAGGAATACGGTCGGATATCGGAACCGGGCAAGGACTATCTCACCGAATCTGTATTATGGAGTCCTATGCAGCGCGACCTGCAAAACTGGTCCAAGGAACCCGTCATCAAAAGCACCGTTTGAGTTATGCCCAAAAGTTGGTGACGGCGTGATCAGGCGGCGTTTTGACGTTGCTTGATCCCGTCCTTGAAGGCAATCCCCTGGATCACTTCGGGCAGACGGTTTGGCCCTGAGATCTTCCTCCACTTCTTCTTGGCCGACATCATCAACCTGAAGACCATGGCGAGGGCGGTCTTGCGGTTCAGGCATCCTTTGGTTTTGCGCGTTCGGTTGCGGACCGTGGCAAAGACGCTTTCGATCGGGTTCGTGGTCCGGATGTGTTTCCAGTGTTCGGCCGGGAAGTCATAGAAGGTCAGCAACACGTCGCGGTCCTTGACCAGCCTGGCCACGGCCCGCTCGTATTTCAGGCCGTAGGTTTCCACGAAGAGATCGAAGGCCGCATTGGCTTCCTTCTTCGTCTCGGCCATCCAAATATCCTGCAGATCGGCCTTGGCTTTTTCCCGCAGCGACTTGGGCATCGCGCCCGTTACATTGGCCGTCTTGTGGACCCAGCACCGCTGCTCACGGGTGGTCGGATAGACATCCCGCAGCGCCGTCCAGAACCCAAGCGCGCCATCACCGACAGCAAGCTCGGGCGGCACCGTCAGGCCGCGTTTCCTCAGACCGCGTAACAGGTCCCGCCAGCTGTCCGCGTTCTCCCGGAATCCGTCCATGATGCTCAAAACGTCCTTTTCTCCGTACTCGTCAGCGCCGATAATCACCAACATACATTGACGATCCCCGTCCAAACGGGGCGTGAAGCAGACCCCGTCCGCCCAGATGTAGACATAGCGCTTGCCCGACAGGTCACGCTTGCGCCAGGCTTCATACTCGTCCCACCAGGTCGCCGTCAGTCGCGTGATCGTGGAGGCTGACAGCCCCTCTGCATCCGGCCCCAAAAGGGCGGCCAGCGCCTCGCTGAAGTCCCCCGTTGAAATGCCCTTCAGGTAAAGCCAGGGCAGCAGCTCCTCGACGGACTTCGCTTTGCGGAGATCCGGCGGCACCAAGGATGAACGGAACCTGATCTTGCTGCCATCGATGTTCGCACCCCGGTCGCGGACCCGGGGCACCTGAACGGGCACCGTGCCGACCCCGGTCATCACCGCGCGCGCTGGCAGGACCCCGTGGCGCACCAGACGCTGGCGACCTTCCTCGTCCAGCAAGCTGCGCGGGGACCGCCATGAAACCGGCAACCTCAGCCTGCACAGCCGTTCGCAACAGCTCGCGTGCCCCGAACTGAATGACCTCAGTCAGCGGATCAGGTGAAAATTCCGATGATAGCTCGAATGGAACACCGGTAGATTTCGACATGTGGCATATCCCTTTCTCTTGAGAATTGACGGCGCTTCAGCACCGCCTTGATATGCCGCCCCTCAGGAGCCATCACCAACTTTTGGGCATATCTCCCGCCCTGCCCCACACAAGATCAAAGGCTTAGCCGGGTCAGAACTCCCAGGCAAAACCGGCGCTGTTTTGGCACGTTTATGACCGGTTACTCGTAGCCGCGTTTTGCCTTCTTCATGTGCAGCTCGAAACGGGCATCCTTTGCTTCTGCTTCCGTGCCGAACCAGTCGGTCCGTAGTTGACCGGAGCTTCCGATCCGCCCCCAGATGCGCACTAGACCCCAGTCTCCAAAGAGACCGGGCACGATCTCCAGTCGATAAAACCGATGCAAATTGGCGTCAGGCTCTGTTCTGGTGAGATGCATGGTCTCTACTCCCACATCCTAGCTGCGATATCTTGTTCTTCCTTGCCCACAGCATCGGCGTAGATCGCCGTGGTGCTGAGCTGCGCATGCCCCATCCACTTTTGTAGCATGTGTAGTGGAATGCCGTTTACTGTCGCGTTGATCCCGAAGCCGTGGCGCAAGCCCTTTGGGCTGCGGTGCGGCGCATCCGGTATCCCGGCCTCGATCATGATCCCCTTGACGATCTGCCAACCCCGCACGCGGCTGAGTGGCCAGATTGGCGTTGCCGACTGTTTGCGGGATTTCTGAGCTTCCCGGATGCCGTGGGCAGTGTTGAGGGTATCCAGGACATCCGGCGGCACCGGGACGCTCCTATAGACGATCTTTGAGCTGCCTGTTGCATCCTTGCGCTTCTTCAGGCTGCGGATAGTGATTGTGCCGCTCGACAGGTCCACGCGGGCCGGGGTGATCTCCAGCAGCTCTGATGGACGGCAGCCGGTGAAGAGCAGCGTCTCGCAGAGCGTGCGATCGCGAGCAGGCTGCCGTCGGGCCACAGTCAGGAAGGCAGCACGCTCTTCGGAGTTGAGGTAGAGCCGGTTTCCGGCGGTGTCATAGAGGCGCATTTCACTCATATTTAACAGTATCCCGGAAAACTGTTAAGCAGCGAAGTGAAAATCACGCCCCTGCCCTCTCAATCCACAGGCTTAGCGGGACATGGATTTAACACTATTACCCATAGTGTTAAATTGCCCTCCAACTTAGTGTTCTTTATCGCGTGGCGGCATCGGATCGTTGCCGCCGCCGAGCGTGTCCTTGCTGCGGATTTTTCCGTCCCGCCCCTTTACAGTCAGCTCACCGCCTCCGACATTGACGAGCTTTTCACGTCCGGAAGCAATCGCATCCTTCTGCGTGTCGAAGACAAAGCCGCGCCCGGCACTGTTCCATTTATCCACCCACTTGTTGTCCGATGATCTCCGGTAGATTGTCCTGTCTTTATCCTTGCTCATGCTCAGAATCCTTCGTTGTCCACGTCGCTATCTGTCTCGACGACTGCTGCTTCGACAAATGCACCGAGCTGGTCTCGCAGCTCGTTATACACATCATCGTTCTCGTCGCCGGTGCCGAGCGACAGAACGAAAACCGTCTCCATTTCAGGGATTTCGTCGGCACCCGAATACCCGTAGAGATACAGGTCGCGTGCATATATGCGAGCGTAGATACGCAGCATATCGCCTTCAAAGCTGACGCTCTGAAAGTCATTATTGTGGTGCCGGATCGGGCTCCACTTGTGATCTAGCGCCCGCGCTTCCTGTTCGGTGATCTTGCCTGTGTCGAGCGAGCCTAGCAGGTTGTGAAACTTCGCAGCATTCTTCTTCGTTTTACCGCGCTGATACTGAAGCGCCGTTGCCAACCGGACGCTGAAGTAGTTCGGGCCGGCATAATCTGTCACCATCGGATGCGGGTTGAGGATTGCTGTCAAAGCACCCGTGCCTTTCAACTTGCCGGTCCTCTTTAGAGATTCTGGAATCGGCAGTTCCCAATAATATGCTGCGCTCGGGCGCAGTGATGCCCGCCATTGGAGCGTGACGAAGCCTAGTCTACACTCCCAGGGTAGCGAGGCTGCTTTTGGTGTGCCAAAACCAAGTGCCGGATCGAAGTTCACCCCATCCGAATTGTGCAATAGCAATGCCTTAACGAGATCGGGTGACGCCTCGCGCACCCGCTCCATCGTGTGCGCCGCGAGCGGGGATGTCAGAGAGGTGGCAAAGCTCGACCCCCGAATAACTACGCCGCCTAAGGCGCGGACGTGTGAAAAGTGCGAGAGGTCCGGCTTCAGCATACTGGACGGTCCAGGGCCGCAAAGACTGACAGGGCACTCGCCTGCCGGATCGCCGTTGTCATCATGAACACGACCACCAACGGTAATGGCGGCCTCGCAGTCGCCAGGCGGCTGCACAGTCGTGTTCCCGGCTTGTTGCCGATGGAGATGATCGGAAGGATGCTGTGCTTACGTGACAGTATGGCGATGTCATGCCCCAGGGCACTCACCGCTTCGAGGTCGCATGAGTAGGGCTGATTGAGCGAGAAATTCCAAACCCGCGTTTCCGGGTTCGCCGCCATCAAGCCATCGAGATAAGCTACAAAATCCTGCGGATCAACGAAGACACGCGAGGCCTTCTTGGCCACCGCCTGCACCGTGCCTATTTGGCAGTAGAGCGGCGGCAAAGTGAGATTGTTGTTCCAGTCATGCCCCTGCACCACGAGAGACGTGACCCAGTTTCCGTGCTGCGTGTCGGCCTCACCATCCGCGATCAGCGGCGGCGCGCGCCAAGCTTCCGCATGACGGTAAGAGGCGGCAGTTAGTCCGCCATCAACGACGCCGACGATCGGCAGCGTCGTCATGTCCCTCGGCAAAGGGCGATCGGGTTCCCTACCCCCTCCTGGTGAGGTCGAACTAAGCGGCTGCACAGGCTCGATACGGAACACAGTGCCCGAGGCAATCAGCTGGTCGAGTGCAGCACGCGACGGCACCAGCACGGTCGTGCGGGCGCGATGGTGCTGGCGATAGGTGCGCATCGCAAGATTAATGCGATCCCCGAGCGCCGCCGCAGCTCTCAACGCTCGGCGCATCACGACCGGCACATCCGTATCCGTGCCGACATCGATCCCCGTCAAGAGCGGTGGCTGGGGTATGATCGTGCCATCACGGAGGGCGGCAAACCGCTGAATCATCTCTTCGGCCGCATCGCGGCCGCGCAAAGGCATGATCCAGATAACGAACGGTCTACCTACGTCTGTTTCCGGCGCGGCCTCCCAAATCTCATCGAGGCTTGCCGACCCGCCCGCATCTTGGGTTTCGAAGAACCGCACGGCTTCGATGCGGGAGATATCCACTTGATCCTTAGTAAGGCCTCTACTCTCGACGATACCCGCAAATCGGCCGAGCTGATCCGCTGCAATCTCGACCAGATACCCCGAACGATAGGGCGCGATCAGGCGTGCGCTTCGAGTTGCCTGAAACAGGTCGTTTGGCGTGTAACTTGGTGCAAGAGAGTCGTCGAACATGGAAGCGTAGAGAACCACGCGCCCATCGAAGCGTGGCTGCTGCGCGGCTTGCGTTGCAAGCGCGCGGAACTGTCTCGACAGAACGCGCCGCTGTTCGGGCAGGCGCTCCTTCATGATGCTGCTTGCGTTCTTCCCGCCGCCCGACACACCTTCGGGTTTCGGGTCCTTGGTGAAGCGAAGGACGGGGTTCAAAAGCGGACGCCGGGGGGTATCAACCATTGAGCGTCTCCTTCAAGTATCGGTGCACCATTTGGCGACTGACACCGACAATCTTGGCAATATCAGATTGACTGATACCGCCCTTGTCGTGCAGCAGCCGTGTCAGCGTCTTTTTGTCAGCTGTATCCAACTCGCGATTGTCGAGCAGTCGAGGACTACCGGTGCGCGAAGCGCCCACGGCGAGCAGTATATGCCCAAGTTTGGCATCCTGATTGCTCAAGATCGCACGCCGCCGCGCCGCAAGCGCGATATTCTCGATGTCCGCGCCATTGAGCCCTTCTGAGACTCGCGCCAGCAGGCGGGCCTCATCCTTGTGCGCTTCATCACCCTGGAACAGGAAATGCTCCCACATGCTGGCACGCACATCTTCCTCAGGCGGGTTCAGCTCGACCGTGTATGGAAAACGCCGCCAGATCGCCGGATCGAGAAGGTGCGGATGGTTAGTTGCGCCTACCGTCACAACATCGTCGGTCAGAGAGTCTAGCCCCTGAAGAACAGTGTTCACCACACGCTTCAACTCGCCCAGTTCGTGTCGGTCGTCCCGGAGCTTGGCGATGGCATCCATTTCATCAAGAAAAAGGACGGCGTTCCGTGCGGGCACGAACTCGAATATACCCCTGATGTTCTTGGCAGTTTCGCCCAACCTAGACGAAATCAGCGAGTCGAGCCGCGCTACATACAGTGGTCGCTGGAGTGACGCGGCGATATGGCCCGCCATCAAGGTCTTACCGGTGCCAGGCGGTCCATACAACAGCAGCCCAAGGCGTGCAGAGACGCCTTTCTCGGTCAGCATCTCAATATGCCGTGCGTCCTCGATAAACTGTGAGATCGTTTCCCCTGCATCCCCGCCCAGCATAATGGGCGTCGTTGGCCATTGCTCCTCTTCAACGAGGGGAAGCCGAGACCCTGCATCGCGAGGCAGTGCCTCGGCATAACCAGACGCCTGAAGCGGTACGCCCCGCTTTCGCAGCAGGTTCTGAAGAGCCTTTGCTCCCTCGACATCATTCTGCTCAGCCATCCGCTTAGCGATCTTACCACCCAGCCGTCGCACAGCGGTATAGTCTGCCGTCATGGCAGCTTCTACAAGGGCGTTTATGAGAGATTTGTCAACTTCCATGACGCAATATGTAGCATGAATACGAAAAATGTAAACTTAAAAATCCAAAATGTAAACCAAGATCACTTACTAGTGGACTTGCAGTAAACTTCCCACAATTTTTCGACGAGTTGACCTTGTGTGATCCCAAGCCGCTCGGCTTCAGACGCTATCGCTTTACCAACCTCCGGAAACACTTTCGGGTGCAGCTGGTAGGTCCTGGGGCTTGGTTTGCGCCCGGGCTTTTTTCGCGGGGTGCGATCAACGAACCCCCTCGCCTCTCCGACCTCATCCACGCGCCGGACCTCTTCAACAGTCGTATCCTTCGGGCGTGCCTTTAGCCCTGCAAGTCTATTTGAGCCGCTCATAAACAGCCTCCGTGAATGCTTGGGCGTTGATCAACGCCTTATCCACTTTTCCGCCCGTCACCATCTCCGGATCGTTCAACATCGCGGTCAAATCGCTGCCATAGGCAAACAGTTCCGAAAATGCTGCGCGGGCAACCAAGGATGGCTCAATCACGTCGATCCCTGCCCCACTTAGCTGTGCTTCCAATTCTTTTTGGACACGGCTTTTGACGGCAGCACTGGTTTTGGTCAGAACCACGGCGTGTCGGATCGAACGTCCGAGCGCCTCTTCTTCCTCTCGCACCAACGCCAGTGCCTCGGAACCTATCTCTGCGTCGAGGGCTGTCGGTTGCATCGGAACAATGACTAGATCGGCTTGTGAAATCGCGCGACTGACTAGCTGTGATGCGACACCTTCCAAGTCCACAATAACGATCTTGCCGTCGCCGTCCGCGCTTCGAATGGTAGGAACGATTTCTGAGCGGCCTATCTCGCCCCTGAGGGTCACGCCAACAGGCACACCATGCGAAGCCCATCTGGTCAGAGATTTATTCGGGTCACAGTCTAGCACCGTGACATCCGCTCCCATGCGCGCGAATTCAGACGCTAGAAGTACAGCGCATGTTGATTTACCTACCCCGCCTTTGGGGCTTGCCATGACGATGACGGGCATTGCTCGATCCTGCCGTTTTGTTACCGGCTTTATATCTCGTACCGGTAAAATATCCAATACCTGATTTAAATGTCTTACCGGTTTTATTTCCGTTACCGGATTTCAATCCTAGGGCCTTCCTCGCTTTTCGAACCATTTCCGGCAAAACCCGACAAAAGCCCGATCAGCGTTACGAGGGGCCTCCACGCACCAGTCGCGCCACTCGCGTTCAAGAAAGCGTACATCCCATCCAGGAGCCGCATGGCGCGCTTCTTCGTAGGTATCCGACTGCAAAGGAGGAATGCTGCCTTCAATGAGCGGGGCAGGGGACATCGTGCCGCGATTGGTGAAAACCACCATGTCGGCTTTGTCCTCAAAGGTAACGTGGTAATCCGGCAAGTGATCGTGCTCTGCCAGCTGCCGGATCATCTGCCGGAAGCGCTTTTGTGGGCTTTGAGAGCCTGTCTTCAGAAGAAGTTTTGCCAAAGTGATGCGCCAAGATTTCTGCTGTCCGCAGTGCTTTCGAGCGATCTCATACACCCGTCGCTCAATGGGTTTTCGCAAACGGAAATAGTCGCGGTGCAGGGTCAGCACTTCCTCGTTGCGAATCGCGTTGAAGACCCAATCCGACAGCTTCACCTCACACCACAGGAGGCGACCGTCGAGACCATGCTTACGGCGAATTGAGGAAGCGTCGATCAGGCCGAACCCGTCGACCTGTTCTTCGTCCCCGGTCACAATGTTCGTCCTGATGCGGGTTCCTTCAAGACGGTCCAGGGCATCGAGAAGGGACTGATACTCTCGGCCACTTGTGCCGCGATTTGTGAAGATAAGCAGCTCTCTGGAATTGATCCGGACGCGAGGCGAAACTGGAAGGCCCTCCTTCAGTTTCGCCATAATCTGGCTGATGCAGTAGATCAAAATGTCTTTGTCGTAGATTGTTGCAAGACCCTTCACACTGGGCGTGATCTGCAGCCACTTATTACCATTCTCGTATCGCTTGACTGTCGTTTCCGGCTTCTTTGAAAGCGAGTAGAACGGATGCTCCATATGTTGCATCACGTCCTTCAACACGGCATCAGCGACATCGCAAATGAAGAGATCATGCTGCGGATGACGATCCGGGAGAAGCGGGGCAAGCATATTCGTGTTATCAGTTACCATGAGTCGATGTTCGTGGTTTTAGTTACCACAGTCAAGATTCGTGTTATCAGTTACCGAAAATAGGATTTCAGTTACCAAGATTCGTGTTATCAGTTACCGGCCATCAGAATAAATCTATAAACTTCAAGTTACTACGCGTGATCAGGTCGCCCGTAACACAGATTCTAACACATATATAACACCCGGCTTTGCAGACGGGACCCACCCATCAACTGCCTAGGCCAGAGCATCCCTGCATAAAACGCCCCTCACCTTTGCAGGGGAAGGGCGCTCGGAGTCTTCTCCGTTCACGGCCATCGGCGTCCCCTCCTGTACCGCAAAGACATCCTACCATGACATCTTTGTTCCACAAATATCCCGGAGGTGAATGCCCCGTCAGGGGCAGAGGAGGCAGAGCCTCCTGGTCGCCTGCGGCGACTAAGATGCTTAGAAGAGGGCAAAGCGGGAGATCGGGCGCTACGTTTTACTCTCCGTAGAACACGCAGGCATTGACGCCCGTAGAGGTCGCTGTCCACGTCGCCCCAATTAGTGCGCATGTGGTGGGGTTGCTGGCTAAGAAACGCGGGAGCGTCACTGTCAGGACCAAAGCCAGAACGACACCACTCAGACCGACCCATAGAAGCCAGCGCCTGTCCTCCTGTTGTTTTTCGTGAAGGTCAGCAATCAAGCGCAGCGTGTTCGAATGGGCCGTCGTAGTTTCCTGAAACGATGCGTTTGACCTTTCAACGCCGCTCAACAGCGCTCCAGCCGCCTTGTTTAAACGATTGAGGCTGTCGGCAATCCGCCCATCGGCGGTTTGACCGATCAGCTAGCCATAATGTTCCGGGTCAGTCTGCTCTTGCGCTTTTGTCGCAGCGTGACGGGCCTCATTGGCCAATGTTGTTCCCTTGTTGATGGCCCTGGTCTGTTCCTCCACCTGATCAAACAGCGTGAGCGTCAGCTTTATGAGACGCTCTAGCGTTTCGGGCAACTCGTCGTCGCGTGGGGCAGGGGAGGGGGTGTCGGTCAACTCTCTTTCCTTTCCGGATCACTGGTCTTGCGGGACAAACAGCCCCTTGAACTCGGGGTCGGCGTAATAGCGCAGCTTTTGGGCCAGGGCCGAGGGCTGACCCTGAACGCGAAGAAGCTGCAATTCAGGCGACATCTGCATGATTTCATCGGGGGTCAGCAGATCGCGGCCCGTGAGGTTGTTGCTGAAGCTGGGATTGTCACCCGGCTTGTAGCTGTCGGTCTGGAACCCGGTGGTTTCCTGGCCAATCATCTGGCTCAACCATTTGGCTGTCTCAAAATCATTCACCCCGAAGACCTGTTGCACCCCGGCATTGGCAATGAAGGTGCCCGCGCGTTCACCGTAGAGGTCCCTGAGCTGGCTCATGTCCTGCAGGATGGGCCAGAGCTGGAGACCATAGCCCGCCATCAGCCCCATAGCACGCTCCACGGCTTCCAGACGGGCTATGGCGGCAAATTCATCCAGCAGGAAGAGGGCAGGCCCCAACGTGGGGTTCGAGGCCTTCTGGCGCTGAGAAGTGCCCTGAGCGCCTACAGAGGCCTCAGCGTCCTGTGCGATGTCCTGGAGGGCCTGAGAGACCAGAAGGCGCAGCCAGCGGCTGTAGGCGTCCATCCGGTTCGGGGGCAGCACCAGAAACACCGAGGTGATCCGGTGCCGTAGATCGGAGAATTGAAAGTCCGACCGTGATGTCACCTTGGCAATGCGCGGGCTGTCGAGGAAATGGGTGTGGCGCTGCGCGTTCGACAGGACCGAGGCGGCTTCCCGATCCGCCTTGCCGAGGAAGCGGTTGGCGGCGCGGGCAAATCAACCCGCCCGCCGCATCGCTGTCCTGCATCAGCTCCAGCAGCGCACGAAGTTTTTCTGGGGGCAGGGTGAGGTATTCCCGGACGGTGGCAAGGCAGCGCCGGTCACGGTCCTCGTGACAGACGCAGAACATGATCAGCCCGCCGAGGATGGCTTTGGCTTCCTCGTTCCAATGCGCTTCCGTCACCTGGCCCGGCGGGTCCATCACCAGCGCCTCCGTCAGAGACGCCGCATCTTCGCCCAGATCGAGACTGTCCGGCGTCAGGCGGTCGAGCGGGTTGTAGGCGGCTGACGGCATCCCGGAGACCTCAAAGGGATCGAGGACGTGGGTGGTCCCAAACCGCCGCCGGGCTTCACCCGCGATCCGCGCGTTCTCGCCCTTTGGGTCGATGACCAGGACGGAGCGCTCCACGGCCAGCGGGTTCGGGATGACGGTGCCGACGCCTTTCCCGGCCCGTGTCGGGGCGAGGGTGATCAGATGGGCGGGTCCGTTATAACGCAGCAGCCGTCCGGTGTGCGGATTGCGCCCGATCATCCAACCCAACAAAATGGGGGTGAAGATCATCCGACCGAAGAACCGGAACAGTCCGTCAAAGAGGTGGATCACGCCCCGCATCAGGAGGGCGTGTCCGCGTCAGAGCTGGATGGGGCAGGGGAGGGGGCATCCCAATCCGCGAAGGCATTGCGATCCTGTTCACGGGCGAGGTTGCGCACGAGCCGGTCGAGCATGGCGGCAGCACCGGAATCCCGAACCCGCTGGCCGTGGAGCGCGCCGCCCAGGATCACCTTGCGCCTGGTATCGAGTTTGCGCTGTCTTGTGGCTTCCCGGTTCTTCAGCGACTGAAGACGGGCTTTGGCCTGGGCATATCATTTCTCGGCGCGTTCCAGCTCGGTCTCGGCCAATCGGTGACTTCATCTTTAAGAAAGCGGGTGGACAGGTTAGTCTTGCCAGATCAAACCTAAGCGCTTACCCGTAGACCAATGTGGTGGCATTGGCTGGGGTCAGCAGCGGCGCGCGTCGGCTGCGTTTCTGTCTCAAACGAGGGGCGCGCTAGTGGCCAGCTACCACCTCTCTGTGAAGACAATCAAACGCAGCGCCGGGCGCACCGCAACGGCGGCGGGGGCCTACCGTGCGGGCGAACGCATCGAATGCCAGCGCGAGGGTCGCATCCACGACTACACCCGCAAGCAGGGGATCGAGGAGACCTTCATTGTCGCCCCGGAACATGCCCCGGCCTGGGCGCATGATCGGTCGAAGCTGTGGAACGAAGCCGAGGCCAGCGAAACCCGTCGCAACTCCGTCACCGCTCGTGAATGGGAGCTGGCCCTGCCGTCCGAGATCAGCGCCGAAGACCGGTCGCAGATCACCCGCGCGTTCGCCGAGGAGCTGGTCAGCCGCTACGGCGTAGCGGTCGATGTGGCGATCCGCG
>CATOSU010000016.1 GCA_951812615.1 uncultured Paracoccaceae bacterium | reverse complement strand
GGTCATTCCCGGCGCTGCCGGTGTGGCGTCGGCCTTTGGTGCAACGGCCATGGACATGCGCCATGACATCGAGACCTTCCATTACGCGCCGCTCGACTCGGTCAAGGTGGAAGACCTCAACCGGCTTTATGCGGGTATCGAGGCCGATGCCCGCGAAAGGCTGGCAGCGGACGGGATCGACGCCGCTTCGGTAGAGATGCGGCGGACCGCGCAAATGCGCTATGTCGGCCAGACTTACGAGGTGGAAACCGAAATCCCGCCGGGTGAGTTGACAGACGGAGTGGTTCCATCGATCGCCACGGCGTTCCACGCCGCGCATGAAAAAGAATACGGGGTTTTCAATGAAAGTTTCCCGATTGCTTTCGTTTCACTAAGCGTGACGGCCGTCGGCAAGATGAAAGAACCTCCGGTCTATGACTTCAGTGGTGCTGAAGCTGCAGCAAGCCATTGCAGCCGTGAGGTCTACTTCGACGGAACCTGGCATCACGCGGACCTTTATGACGGTAAAAGCGTTGGACCGGGTGCCAAACTGGCTGGTCCAGCGGTGGTCGAATACCTCGACTCAATCGCCGTTGTCCCACCCAATTGCAGCGGCGAAGTCGACACGAGTGGCAACCTTGTCGTTAACATCGGAAACTGAGGAGAGTACCAATGACAACTGAAACCAAAGGACGTTTCGGCGAAGTTGACGCGGTCACCTTCGAAGTTCTGAGAAACACGTTCGAATACGCGTGTAACCGTATGTCAACGATCATGCAGCGCACGTCGTTTTCTCCGATCCTGGCTGACATCCTGGATTTCTCGAACGCGGTATACGACCCGGAACTTCGGCTTCTGGCGCAGGCCGCCAACTGCCCGGTCCACCTTGCGGCGATGCAGTATAGTGCCGATGCTGCGGCCAAGAAATACCCGATCGAAACCATGAAGCCGGGCGATATTTATGCACTGAACGATCCCTAACAGGGCGGCACGCACACCAACGATATCACTTTCATAATGCCGGTCTTTTTCGAAGAAGAGGTTTTGGGTTTCGCTGTAAGCCGGGGCCACTGGATGGACCTGGGCGGCGGCGCCGCGGGCGGAATGTCGTTCTCGACCCACGTTGCGGCCGAAGGTCTGCGTATCCCGCCGATCAAGCTTTATGAGAATTACGAAATCAACCCTGATTTCCTGGCGATCATTATGAACAACACGCGGACGCCGTTCTTTATCGAAGGCGACCTTCAGGCGCATCTCGGTGCCCTGAAAGCGGCGGAGCAAGAACTTCAGCGCGCAGCGCGGCGCTACGGTCTAAGAACCGTCAAAGCCGCGATGAAAGAACTGATTGGCTACACCGAACGCATCATCCGCAAGTCGATCGAAGAAATCCCGGATGGCGAATACTATGCCGAGGATTTTGCGGACACGGATGGGTTCTCACCGGATCCGGTGAAGGTGGCGGTGAAGCTGACGGTCGATGGCTCCAACATCAACGTTGACTTCACGGGTTCAGACCCGACTTGCAAAGGCTCGATCAATTCGCCTTATGCGAACACCGCTTCGGCGGCGTATTACTCGCTTCAGTTCTTTCTGGCACCACATGCACCGTCGAATGCGGGCATGTTCGTTCCGATCACTCTCAACATTCCGCTGGACACATGGCTGAACCCACAATGGCCTGCTCCTACGATTGGCTGTACCACGCTGACTTCATCCAAGATCACTTCGGCAATCTGGCAGGCACTGGCTCAGGCGATCCCGGATCGGGTGACCGGTTCCACCTGCTCGGAATGCAACTGGTTTGTTTCGTCAACCAAGGATCAGGAGGGGAACGCCAACGTGTTTTCGGACCTGCCAGCCGGAGGATGGGGCGGTACGCCGTACAATGACGGCATGAGCGTCACCATGGACCCGCTTGGCAACTGCATGAACATGATGGCCGAAACTGCGGAGCTTTTGTTCCCGATCGAATACGAAGCTTTCGAGCTCAGGCCTGACAGCGCCGGTGCTGGCAAATTCCGCGGTGGATTGGGTGCCAAATTCAAAGTTCGCTTCCTTTGCGAAGGGGAAATGAACATGGAAACCTCGCGAACCCGCGAAGGCAGCCCCGGCGTGAACGGCGGATTGCGTAGCGATGTGCAGCGGTCAACGCACCTTTATCCTGATGGCAAAGAGATCGTGATTGGTGGCCTTACTGAGAACGGCGACTGGCGCAGCCCGTTGTTGTCCAGCCATCCCTTCAACTACGACGAGGTCTTCCAGTTTGAGAGCACCGGTGGCGGAGGTTGGGGCAATCCCCACGAAAGACCGGCGCAAAAGGTGTTGGACGATGTGCTCGATGGATATGTCTCGGTCCAAAAGGCGCGCGAGGCCTACGGCGTCGCAATTGACCCTGAGACGATGACGCTGAACGACGCCGAAACAACCAGGCTACGCAGCGCGTAAGAAGCAGAATTTCCGGTCCGAATAACGGGCCGGTCTCACCCAGCGTTCAATCAATGAACACGGCGCATAGCGACCGTGAACGCTGAAACTTTGCCCAAAGGGAGGACAATGATGTCACATGCAAAGTCACCAGCCGTACACACGTCACGGCGCAAATTCCTGGCAACCGGCGCGGGCGCCGCGTTCGGAGCCGGAATGCTGGCCTCGGTCAACGAAGCCAGTGCACAAAGCTCCGGCACCATTCCAATTGGCCAGATGGCCTCACTGACCGGCGGTCTGGCCGTCGATGGTGTCGAGCACAAGAACGGCCTGATCATGGCCTGCGAGGAAATCAACGCCGCAGGCGGTATCCTTGGCAAAATGTTGGAACCCACAACGCTTGACAGCAAAAACCAAGGTGCCGAGGAAGTCAGCGCAGCCGCACGTCTGCTGATCGACCGCAACGGATCCCATGCGATCATCAACGGCTACAACGTTGGCGCCGCACAGGCGGAATACGACCCCATCGCTGATGCTGGCATCATCTACATCCACTACAACACCTCGATCGGCCACCACGAGGTGTTCGAAAGCGACCCTGAACGCTATACTGGTATTTTCATGGCTGACCCGGCCGAATACTACTATGGCGTGGGCCTGCCGGTCATGCTTGATCGCTTGCGGTCGCAGGGCGTGTGGAAACCGGAGAACAACAAGATCGCACTGGTTACCGGTTCGCTTCCTTACTCCATCGTGATTTCGAACGCGATCCGTGCGGCCGCTGAGAAACACGGATTTGAGGTGTCTTTTGAAGAGGTTGTACCCGTTCCAACCACTGAATGGGGCGCGGTTCTCGGCAAAGTACGGGCAGAGCGCCCTGCAGTCATTGCCAATACCCACTTCTTCCCGGCGGACCTGGCCCAATTCCAGATCCAGTTTGCGGAAAACCCGACAAACAGCCTTGTCTACATGCAGTACGGACCCCTGTTAAAGGCGTTTTCAGATATTGCCGGCGAAGCAGCGCGCGGCGTGATGTCGTCGTCGGTTATCGGCATTCTGCCAGATGAGATTGGCAATACATTCCGCGAGGCATACTGGGCGCGTTTCGGCGAAACCGCCGAGGCCGATCCGGGCGCATCGACATACTCAGAGATGTATCACTATGCCATCGCTGCCGCGATGGCCGGCGGTACCGGCGAGCCAGGCGATTACGAACAAAACCGCAAGATTGCCGATAATCTGCGCCGTTTCTCGTTCCGCGCACCCTTCGGGACTCTGCGTTACGCCAAAGAGTTCAACGCGGCACTGCCATACCCGACAGTATCGCCGGATGCCTCCTTGGCGATGCCGCATCTGCTCTACCAGATCAAGGATCCGACTGCGGCGGTACCCAAGAAGCTGATCTTCCCCGAGCCTTACAACGAGGTCGAGTTCGAAGTTCCGCCCTGGTTCTCCTGAACGATAGGGTTCTCCCATGGTCCGGGACCCGCACTTTGGGTCCCGGATCAAAAAATCACTAAATACAAAAGCTTGGGGGCCTCCAGATGGAGCTCATTACCGGGATATTGACCAGCGCCATTGCGCTGGGTGCCATCTACGCCGCCAGTTCGGTTTCACTGGCACTGCTATGGGGCAGCATCTCTATGCTGAACCTTGCGCACGGTGCGCTGATCGTCCTTGGCGCCTACGGTTCTGTTGCGATAGTGAGTGCTCTCGGGCTGCCATAATGGACGGGCCTTTTGGGCGGGATGGTCAGCGGTGCCTTCGGTGGGTTTCTTCTTTATGCGACGCAGGTTCGCTGGATATTCGGCAAACCCAATTTCGACCTCCGAATAATCATCCTGACGATGGCTTTCAGTACGATCGTCGTCGACCTTATCAACAACATCGTCGGGCCGAAAATCACACGTCAACCATTTCAATTGGAAGGCCGGTTTGAGCTCGGCTCGTTTTCCATGGGTACGCAGACAATCCTTGTCGTAATTTGCTGTGCCGCGATGGTCGGGTTGCTACAACTGGTCGTCCAAAAGACCAGCCTTGGCCGTCTGATCCGGGCAGTGTCGCAAGACATTACTGCAGCGCGACTGAACGGGGTCCCTGTGCAATTTGTAATCTTGCAAGTAATGGTCCTGGCCGGCGTCATCGCCGGGGCCTCCGGTGTACTTTTGACCAGCTCGACCACGGTCTATCCCGGGGCTGGATTTGACCCGCTTCTGAAAGCGCTGATCGTATGCGTCCTGGGCGGGCTTGGTAGCATTCCTGGCGCCTTGGTGGCGTCATTTGCCCTCGCTTTCACAGAAATCACTGTTCAGTACGTCTTCGGAGTCAAATGGGGCTTTCCAGTATCATTGCTGGCCGTCGTTTTGGTCCTGATCTACCGGCCCAATGGTCTGTTCGGCAGGCAGGAAATGGTGAGGAACTAGCGATGTCTTTCATTTCCACAACCCCAAAACGACGCGACCTTTTCGGTCTTGCCCTTCTGATCGCAGCGATGTGCATTCTGCCCTATTTCGGTCTTAGCAGGTACGTTACCGGTCAGGTCACGCTGTTTGTCCTCTGGGGGGCAGTCGTGGTTCAGTGGAACCTTGTTTTCGGCGTCGCCGGGATCTTGTCCATTGGACATATGGCGCTCTTTGCCGTGGGCGGTTACGCGACCGCGCTGATGGGCCTTTATCTGGACATCTCGCTTTGGTTTACGCTCCCAATTGCAGCACTGGCCGGGCTTATTATGAGCCTGATCATGGCCTTTTCCACTTTCCGTCTGCGCGGGGCCTATGTGGTGGTGGTGACGCTTGCGATTGCCATGACCCTCTATCAGTTGCTGGTCACCGACGTGGCCTGTTTCAGACAGACGCAAACTGTCTGCTATTCCTTTAGCGGTGGCGCGCGCGGAATTTCGCGCTATGGCGACTTCGGGTTCCGGGAGCTTCTCGGCTACAAGTTCATCGCCACGGGCAACTACTACTTGGCTCTGGCGGTGCTTACACTGTCCATGATCGTTGCGGTTTTGGTCTTCTACTCCCCCTACGGCCAAGCATTCAAAGCCATGCGCGATAACGAGGTTTGCGCCGCATCCCGAGGCATCGAAATCCGCAAGTATCAGACAATAGTTTTCGCGGTTTCCGGCATCTTCACCGGATTGACCGGCGGCATCTATGCCGGTGTGATCGGGACGTTTGGTCCGCAGGTTTTGGAACTGCCAATCCTGCTTTTCCTTTTGTCCATGATGGTTGTCGGCGGCAGGGGCACGATTTGGGGGCCCATTGTCGGCACCGCCGCTCTCGCTTTCGTCGATGAGGCATTCCGAGACCTGGCAGCGTGGCGAAACACGGCTTACGCGGGTGTATTGATGTTGATCCTGCTGACCTTACCCGAGGGTTTGTCCGGCGGCATTTCCAACCTGGCCAATCGAATTTTTGGTGGCAAAAGCGGGGAGGCTGGCAAATGAGCGGAACAACAATACCGCTTTTGGAGGCCAGGGGTCTGACCAAGGCCTATGGCGCGATGAAGGCCGTGGACAACCTGAGCTTTGAGGTCCACGCCGGGGAGGTACTTGGAATAGGCGGCCCGAACGGAGCGGGAAAGACAACGCTTTTTGATCTACTGTCAGGCGTTACAGATCCGACCGAAGGGGAAATCCTCTTTGAAGGGCAGGACATTACCCAATTCAGTGCCCCGAAAATCTGCCACCTCGGCCTCAGCCGCACGTTTCAGTTGAACGCTGTCTTTAACTCGATGACGGTCGCGGACAACCTGAAGACCTGCGCATATTTTGGACCGAAAACAGGTTGATCCCGGGGCTCAGCTACGATCGGCAATCGGCCAAGAAGGCCGACGAGGTTATGGAGCTGACATCGCTGTCGGACTTTGCGAGTACGGTTGCCGGAAGTCTTCCGGTGCTACAGCTCAAGTTTCTGATGATTGGCTGCGCCGTGGTGAGCTATCCCAAACTATTGCTGCTTGACGAACCCGTCGGCGGCCTCAACCCGGCGGAGATTGAAACTTGCGCTTCTGTTTTCCGCCAGCTGCGGGATTTTCACGGAGTCACCATTGTCGTGATCGAGCATGTCATGAGTTTCATGACGTCCTTTGCTGACAGGGTCATGATCTTGCATCAGGGCGCCAAATTGCATGAAGGCCCGGCAGGAAGCCTCGCCGAGAACCGGGAAGTTGTCGACGTTTTCCTCGGAGTTTCTGGCGCAAAGGAAGCCAGCAACTCTGTCGCAGATACGGAGGCTCAAGATGCCGCTTCTTGATCTGAAAAACGTCACGGCCAGCTACGGGCTCGGCCAAGCTCTGGGCGGCATTGATTTATCGGTCGAACCCGGTGAACTGGTCGGAATCGTTGGCCCGAACGGGCATGGCAAAACGACGCTTCTGCGCACAATTTCCGGTCTGATGGCAAAGGTCGGCGGGCGGATCGAGTTCGGTGGTCAGTCAATCATCGGAACTGCGCCTGAACGAATTGCGCAAAAAGGTATCGTTCATGTCCCGCAAGGCGATCTTGTTTACAAAAACATGACGATCCTGGAAAACCTGCTCGTCGGCGGTTACGCCAATCGGTCTGAGGCCCGATCGCAGGCTCAGCTTGAAAAAATCTACGACCTGTTTCCAAAGCTCAAGGAACGGTCCGGGCAAATGGCCAGTTCTCTTTCGGGCGGTGAGCGCCGAATGCTGGGGATCGGTCGCGGCCTGATGATGGCGGATTGCAGGATTTTGATGCTTGATGAGCCGTCGCTTGGCCTCGCGCCCGTGGTGATCGATCAGATTTATACGTCAATTGACGAACTGCGCGCGTCTGGAATGACGATTGTTGTAGTCGAAGAAAACATCACGCGCGTCGCCGGTCACGCCGACAAACTGCACCTAATGGATGGTGGTCATTTTGTATGGACAGGCGTTCCCGGAGAAATTGGTCAGAACAAAAAAATCATCGACACGTATCTCGGTGCGTGAGCGATAGGAGAGCGAATATGAGCCTACCTGGAACAGCAGATGTGGTTATTGTTGGCGGCGGTGTCGCGGGATGTTCTATCGCCTATCACCTGACCAAGCTTGGCATCACAGATGTCGTGTTGTGTGAACGCAAACAGCTGACCTGCGGGACAACCTGGCACGCGGCCGGGCTGGTGACACAGCTTCGGGCGACGCGCAATATGACCGAGCTTGCCAAATAAACCGGTGAGTTGTTTCGCGAGCTGGAAGAAGAAACCGGTCAGGCAACCGGTTATAAGCAAAACGGCGCGCTTCGGCTTGCAACTCATGACGCCCGGTTTGAGGAGTTGAAACGCGGCGTATCCATGGCGCGCAACTTTGGTCTGGCCGCAGATGTCGTCACGTCCGGCGAAATCCGCGAACGCTGGCCGTTGGTTGAGGTAGACGACCTATCTGGCGGGATCTGGATGCCAAATGACGGGCAGGTAAACCCCGCCGACGTGACCCAGGCCATGGCCAAGGGCGCGCGGATGAGGGGTGCTAAGATATTTGAAAAATCTCCGGTCGAACGGCTTATCGTTGAGAACGGAAAAGTTCGGGGTGTCGTGTTGAAGGACGGCGAAATCCGCGCCGACAAAGTTGTGATTGCGGGCGGAATGTGGTCGCGCGAATTTGCTGCCAAAAGTGGCGTTTCCTTGCCCCTTCATGCCGCCGAGCATTTCTATATCGTCACCGAACAAATGCCGGATCTGCCGCGCGATCTGCCCGTCCTTTTCGTCGCTGACGAGTGTTCTTACTACAAAGAAGATGCAGGAAAGCTCCTTTTGGGATGCTTTGAGCCCGAAGCAAAACCTTGGGGCCACAACGGCATTCCGGAGGATTTTGCTTCGACAGCTTGCCCGAGGATTTCGAGCATTTCGAACCGATCCTTGAAATGGCAATCAACCGGGTTCCGTCGCTGGCCGACGCCGGAATTCAACTCTTTTTCAACGGCCCGGAAAGTTTCACGCCCGACGACCGCTATCTGCTCGGCGAAACGCCCGAGGTGTCGGGGCTCTTTTGCGCCTGCGGGTTCAATTCCGTGGGAATTCTGTCATCCGGCGGCGTTGGCAAGGCGCTTGCCGACTGGATCCACGACGGCCACGCGCCGGTCGATCTGGCCGACGTGGATGTGCGCCGCATGCAGCCCTGGCAGGCGAACAAATCCTATCTGTTCGACCGGACCAAAGAAACGCTGGGTCTGCTCTACAAGATGCACTGGCCGTATCTTCAGTACGAAACCGCGCGAAACGTCCGCCAGAGCCCTTTCCATGACCGTCTAGGCAGCAGACTCATAAAACTGGCACCATAGCCTTACGGATGCGAGTTTGATCATAGCCATGAAGTTGGCTGAGGTTTTCTCATATCTGGTCGCGATGCGTCGGAACGAAGCTTTGAGCCTGCCGAAGAAGCGCTCGATCTTATTGCGTTCGCGGTAAATTTCCGCGTCAAACTCGGCGGGCAATTTCCGGTTTGCCTTTGGTGGGATTACGTCGATGGCGCCTTGTTCCCAGATCATTTCACGGATCCAGTCTGCGTCATAAGCCTTGTCCGCGAGCACATATTGCCCAGGCTGCAGTCCATCCAAAAGCTGTTCACAGGGCGGTGCGTCATGGGCTTGGCCCGGCGTCAGCTCATAGCGGATTGGCAGGCCGTCTTGGTTGGTAAGTGCGTGAATTTTTGTGGTTAACCCGCCCCGCGACCGCCCCATGCAACGACGCGGGTCGTTTTTTTGAGCGTTGCGGCTGAATGATGCACACGCACGGATGTTCCATCCACCATCACAGTGTCGACGTTGTGCGCGTCGGCGACCGCCTCCATCACACGATCCCAGATGCCAGCATAAGTCCATCGGTTGAAACGGTTGTACACCGTGGTGTAGGGGCCGTATTGATCCGGCAAATCCCGCCAAGGGATGCCGGTACGCAAGACATAGAAAATGCCACTGATCACGCGCCGATCATCGACACGCTTCACACCCCGGCTGTTGTTCGGGAGCACAGCCTTGATGAACTCCCACTCCAAATCGCTCAAGTCTGATCGCGCCATTCCACGGCTCCCCACATTGTTTTACGGAAAGTGAATCATAACTCGCTGGAAACGTGAAGCTCTTTGTAGGTACGCTGCCTAGTCAGTCGTGGTGCTTCGATGACCGAAATGGCAGGTTATGAACGGCCCGGATTTTTTGGAAATGGCAACAGGTCGAAAGAGATAACCTATTCATACGGCCCGCAAAGTTGGTTTGATGACACCAAAGCCGAATGTCTGGCGACCGAATCTTCGGTCACGATGTTCGATCAAAGCTGCTATGTGAAGTTCCGCGTTGAAGGGCGAGACGCCTGCCGCATTCTGAACCACGTATCCGCGGGCAACGTTGATGTTCGCGCCGGCAAAGTGGTTTATACTCAGTGGTTGAATTCCAGGGGTGGTATCGAGGCTGATGTGACGATTACCCGGTTGTCGGAGACGGAATTCCTTGTTGTCACAATCGCAGCCAGCCAAAGCCGGGACATGGCCTGGCTCAAACGCAATACTCCTGATGACGCGCATGTGGTCGTGACAGACATAACACCCGGGCTGCCGATGCTTGCCCTCATGGGGCCGAAGTCAAGGGATCTCCTGGAAAAACTTTCCGGTTCTGATCTGTCAAACGACGCATTTCCGTTCGGGACCAGCCGGGAGATTGAAATCGGTTATGGCAGCGTTCGCGCCAGCCGCCTGACGTTCGTCGGCGAACTGGGGTGGGAGCTATACATTCCCGCCGATCTGGCGACCCATGTGTTCGACCGCATTGTCGAGGTTGGTGCCGAATTCGACCTTGGTCATGCCGGGTTCTTCGCGCTCAATTCGCTACGCATGGAAAAGGGGTATCGGCATTGGGGGCATGATATCGGAGAAGAAGACACTCCGCGTCAGGCGGGGCTTTCATTTGCCGTGGACTACGAAAAGCTCGAATTCATCGGGCGGGATGCTTTGCTTGCAGAACGCGACAGGGGCATTCCAACCAAGCGCCTTGTTCAGTTCAGGTTGCCTGAAGGGTGCCGGGACATGCTCTATCATGAAGAGCCGATCTGGAAGGACGGCGACATCGTTGGTTCGATCACATCCGGCGGCTTCGGCCACCGTTTGGATCGCTCTCTGGGGATGGGGTATGTCAATTGCGCGGACGGGGTCAGCAAGGCGTTCCTAGAATCCAATGAATTCGAGATAGAAATCGCCTGCGAGCGTATACCTTCCGAACCTTCTCTGCAGCCATTCCTCGATCCCAAGAACCTGCGGATCAAGGTTTGAAACGCGCCGCTGGCGATCTGAAAAATGAGGCACGTTCGGGAAATCAGCTGTGCGGATCCGGTCTTTGCGACCGAAGAGATCGCGATTGTCTTCGTTCTCTGCCCGGGTTTTTCCCTTATGGATTTCGCGAAGGCGCTTGAACCGCTGAACATGGCCAAGCGCCTGGCTGACCGGGTCCGTTACACTTGGCGCGTATTGTCAACGGATACAGAAAGTGTGACCAGCACGACCGGTACTGTAATACCTGTAGATGCGACCCTCGCCACTTCGATCAGCAGCAAATTCGCAATTGTCTGTGCGGCAGATTCCAGCAAAGGCAATTCCGACGCGCGCCTGTTGGGTTGGCTGCGGCGGCAGGCGCGAACAGGCGCCAGGTTTGGGGCTTTGGGCGCGGGCGCTATGGTTTTGGCAAACGCCGGTGTAAGCCCGCTTTGTCCCGCGACCCGGTCATTGACCATCCGGCAGCGCCTGTGCCTATCCGACCAATTGGCTCACCTGCCGGTTGCAGGCCGCAAACGTCCCGAGTTCGACCGCTTCTGACACTGGCCCCCTACTCCGCTGCCTCCGCATAATCCTCCATCGGCGGGCACGAACAGACCAGATTGCGGTCCCCGTACACGTTGTCGACCCGGTTGACCGGCGGCCAGTATTTGTCGACCCGGAACGCCCCCGGCGGAAAGCAGCCCTGTTCGCGGCTATAGGGCCGGTCCCAGTCGCGCACGAGGTCTTCCATCGTGTGCGGTGCGTTCTTCAGCGGGTTGTTGTCGCGGTCGATGCGACCCTCTTCGATGTCCCGGATCTCTTCGCGGATCGCCAGCATGGCATCGCAGAACCGGTCCAGCTCGGCCTTGTTCTCGCTCTCGGTCGGTTCGATCATCAGCGTGCCGGCCACCGGCCAGCTCATCGTCGGGGCGTGGAACCCGCAATCCATCAGCCGCTTGGCGATGTCATCCACGCTCACCCCGGCGCTGTCGGCAAAGGGGAGCGTGTCGATGATGCACTCATGCGCCACCCGCCCGGTCCTGCCGCGGTAGAGCACCTCGTAGGCCCCCTGCAGCCGCGCCGCGATATAGTTGGCGTTCAGGATCGCCACCCGCGTCGCCTGCGTCAGTCCCTCACCCCCCATCATCAGCACATAGGCCCAGCTGATCGGCAACAGCGACGGCGAGCCATAAGGCGCGGCCGAAACCGGGCCTTCCGCCCCGCCGGTTTCGGGATGGCCCGGCAGGTGCGGCACCAGATGCGCCTTGACCCCGATCGGCCCCATGCCCGGCCCGCCACCGCCATGCGGGATGCAGAACGTTTTGTGCAGGTTGAGGTGGCTCACATCCCCACCCAGATCACCGGGCCGGGAAATCCCCACCATCGCATTGAGGTTGGCCCCGTCGATATAGACCTGCCCGCCATGCTCATGTGTGATTGCACAGACATCCTTGACCGTGTCCTCGAACACGCCGTGGGTCGACGGATAGGTGATCATGCACCCGGCCAGATCTGCCGCGTGCTTTTCCGCCTTGGCCCGGAAATCGTCGAGGTCGATATCGCCGTTTTCAGCCGATTTCACCGGCACCACCTTCCAGCCAACCATCTGCGCGCTGGCCGGGTTGGTGCCGTGGGCGCTCATCGGGATCAGGCAGACATTGCGGTGCCCCTGCCCGTTCGCGCGATGCCACGCGGAAATAGTCAGCAGCCCGGCATATTCGCCCTGCGCCCCCGAGTTCGGCTGCATCGAGATCGCCGCATACCCGGTGATATCGCACAGCTTGTCGCTGAGGTCCCCGATCAGTTCCCGGTACCCCTCGGCCTGATCCGCCGGCGCATAGGGATGCAACTGCGAAAACTCCCGCCAGCTGACCGGCATCATCTCGGCCGCCGAATTCAGCTTCATCGTGCACGACCCCAGCGGAATCATCGCCCGGTCCAGCGCCAGATCGCGGTCGGCCAGACGGCGCATATAGCGCATCATCTCGGTCTCGGCCCGGTTCATGTGAAAAATCGGGTGGGTCAGAAAGGCGCTCTCCCGGATCAGCTTGTCCGGCATGTGGTAATGCGGCGCATAATCCTTGTCCCGGCGGTCGATCCCAAAGGCCCGCCACACGGCCTCGATCGTCGCCGGGCGGGTGCGCTCGTCCAATGTGATCCCGATCCGGGTCTCTCCCACACGGCGCAGGTTGACCCCCTCGTCGACAGCGGATTTCAGCACTGCGGCCTGCAACGGCCCGACCTCGACCGTGATCGTGTCGAAAAACGTGGCCGGCTGCACGACGAACCCGCCCTGCAGCAATCCCTCGCGCAGCCGCGCGGTTTTGCGGTGAATGCGCTGGGCGATGGCCGTCAGCCCCTTGGGGCCGTGAAACACCGCGTAGAACGACGCCATGACCGCCAGCAGCGCCTGCGCGGTACACACGTTCGACGTCGCCTTTTCCCGCCGGATATGCTGTTCGCGGGTCTGCAGCGACAACCGGTAGGCCCGGTGCCCGTGGCTGTCGACCGACACACCCACCAGCCGCCCGGGCATCGCGCGAGCATAGCTCTGCCGCGTGGCCATATAGGCCGCGTGCGGCCCGCCATATCCGACCGGCACGCCGAACCGCTGCGTGCTGCCGATGGCAATATCCGCGCCCATCGCGCCGGGCTCTTTGAGCAGCGTCAGCGCCAGCGGATCGGCGCAGACGACACCGATCGCCTTCGCCGCGTGCAACGCCCCGATCTGATCGGTGAAATCGCGCAGATGGCCATAGGTGCCCGGATACTGGAACACCGCGCCGAACACCTTGTCAGCCTCCAGATCGTCCGGGCTGCCGACGATCACCTCGATCCCCAAAGGCGCGGCGCGGGTCCGGATCACCGCGATGTTCTGCGGGTGACAGTTTTCATCGACGAAAAACGCCCCGGCTTTCGATTTGGCAACGCGCTGCGCCATGGTCATCGCCTCGGCGCAGGCCGTGGCCTCGTCCAAGAGCGAGGCATTGGCAATCTCCAGCCCGGTCAGGTCGCTGATCATGGTCTGGTAGTTCAGCAACGCCTCCAGCCGGCCCTGGCTGATTTCCGGCTGATACGGCGTATAGGCGGTGTACCATGCCGGGTTTTCCAGAATGTTGCGCTGGATCGCGGGTGGCGTGACCGTGCCGTGGTAGCCCTGCCCGATCAGAGAGGTCAGAACCCTGTTCTTCGCCGCGGTCCGGCGCATGTGATACAGCAACTCGCGCTCCGACTTGGGCTTGCCGAAATCCAGCGGCTTCTCCTGCCGGATCGAAGCCGGTACCGTATCGTCGATCAGCGCGTCGAGATCTTCCGCGCCCACCAACTGCAGCATGTCGTCCATCTCTTCCGGCGACGGCCCGATGTGGCGACGGTTGGCAAAATCGTAAGGCAGGTAATCAACCGGCATGAAAGTCATCTCGTTCTCCTCATCAGTCAACGTGGCTCAGCACGTTCAGAAGCGTCCCGCCCGGATCACGGACATAAAACCGCCGGACCCCCCAGGGTTCCGTCACCGGGCCATATTCCGGCACAACACCCATCGCCCCGGCCCGGGCCAGCACCTGGTCCAGATCGTCCACTTCGATGGACAGCGCCGGCAATTCCGTGCCGGAGCCGCCTTCCCGGGCCAAGGTCAGCTGGGTCTGCTGCGGGCCTGCGCCGCCAAGCGTTACGATCCAGCTCTGATCCATCGCAATCTCGAGCCCGAACAGGTCTGCATAAAAAGCAGCCAGTTCACCGGGCGCCTCACAATGCAGGTTCGGCACGATGCGCAAAATGCTCATGTCCCGGTCCCCTCCTTTGTCGCGACCAGATCTTCACCTTGTTTCAAATACCCCCGCCGGAGGCCCAAAATCCTTCCAAAGGATTTTGCCAAAACTTTTTGGAAAAGTTTTGGTCCCCGCCAGGTCAGCCGATGAATTCCTTGTAACCGGCCTCGTCCATGAAATCGTCCATCTGCGACGGATCGGATGCTTTCATCCGGAAAAACCACGCTTCGCCCTGTGCGTCCTCGTTGACCATGGCCGGGTTCTCGACAATCGCCTCGTTGATCTCGACGATCTCGCCGTCGATCGGAGCAAGAATGTCGGACGCGGCCTTGACGCTTTCGATCACCACGATCTCCTCATCCTTGGTCACATCAGTCCCGGCCTCGGGCAGTTCGACGAAAACGATATCGCCCAGCTGTTCTGCGGCGTGGCTCGTGATGCCAACGTGATCACGCCATCTTCGTCCAGCAACCATTCGTGCTCTTCGGTAAACTTCATCTGTTCTTGTCCCTTGTTTTCAGTCAGCGTTTGAACCCGGCCGCCACGAATGGCAGCGCGCAAACCGTAAGCGGCAGCCGCCGCCCGCGCAATTCACCAAACACGACCGTGCCTTCGGATGTCAGCGCCGCGGGCAGATAGCCCATCGCCACCGGCCCGCCCACGGTCGGCCCGAAGCCACCGGAGGTCAGCGCGCCAACCGGCGCCCCGCCTTCCGCGGCCCCGAACAATTCGACACCTTCGCGCATCGGCGCACGGCCCTCGGGCTTCAGCCCCACCCGCTTGCGGGCCGCACCCTCCTGCAGCTGGGCCAGCACCCGGTCCGCTCCGGGAAATCCGCCGGCGCGGGCCCCGCCGCTGCGCCGGGCCTTTTGTATGGCCCAGTTCAGCCCGGCCTCGACCGGCGTCGTGGCGCTGTCGATGTCATGGCCATATAGACACAGGCCCGCTTCCAGCCGCAGCGAATCCCGCGCGCCGAGCCCGATCGGCAGAACGTCGTCATGGGTCAGCAGCGCCCGCGCAACCGGTTCGGCCATGCCCGCCGGCACCGAAATCTCGTACCCGTCTTCCCCGGTATAGCCCGACCGTGACACCCAGCACGCAGCGCCCATGATGTCCACAGTCGCGACATCCATGAACCGCATCGACGCAACCGCCGGCGCCAGTGCCGCCAGCACGGTCTCGGCGGCCGGCCCCTGCAGCGCCATCAGCGCGCGATCCTCCACCGGGTCCACGGAAACTTCCGGCTCCAGCACCGCTTTCATGCGGGCAATATCGGCCGCCTTGCAGGCCGCATTGACCACGACAAACAGGTGATCGCCGCGATTGGCAAACATCAGGTCATCCTCGATCCCGCCCTCTGCGTTGGTAAAGAACCCATAACGCTGGCGGTCCTCGGCCAGCCCCTGGACGTCCATCGGAACCATTTGCTCGAAAGCCGCGGCAACCCCGTCACCGGACAATCGGACCTGCCCCATGTGACTGACATCGAACAGACCGGCTTTCTCGCGTGTATGTGTGTGTTCGGTCATGATGCCAGAAGGATACTGGACCGGCATGTCGTAACCGGCAAAAGGCACCATTCTGGCACCCAGTTCTATATGCAGCGCATGCAGGGGTGTCCGGCGCAGATCGCTCATGGCACTTCTCCGTTCATTCCGCCGCCGACGATGTGATAGTCCGGCGAGCATCCCAAGGCCGCGCCCAACACGCAACCCGATGCCCCCTCTGTCCTTTGGCCTGAGATCGTTATCCCTTCGGCGCCCCGGCCATGCCGGGATCTCTCCAGAGTGTCTTTTGCGTACACGGTCCCTGGGCCTGAGAGTTTCCGGGGCGGTTGCTCCTTCGGCACCGGCCTGCACGGCCGGTTCTCCCGTATAGCTTTGCCTTCAATACAGGCACGATCCCGCCCGAACAAGATGCAAAGTTTCCGATACGAAACTTTTTTGTCCCCAATGCCCTGCCGGCGCCGGCACCTCAGGGATGCAGCAACCACCGACCGTCGGCGGATTTGCAGATCTGCGTGCGCAACTCCGTCGCAGTCGTATCCCCCTTGGGATAGACGAAATGCTGAATAAAGACGCAGTTCTTGCGAACCGCGGCCAGCCGCACCCGGCCATGGCTGCCCGAATCGGGGTTCGTCCATGTCGCGATCTTGCCCGGTTGCGGGTTGGGAATGTCATAGAGCTTCCGCGCGGTTTCCGAGAGGATATTGAAATCTTCCGGCGCCAGCCCGACGCTAGCCACGATACGCGACAGCGATTTGGCCTCAACGTTCCCCGCGGACCCAAATGCCAGGGCCAGCGCGACAACAATCCCGAAAGCCCGTGTCATCCGTCTCTCCATCTGTCCGGTCACCGGCGAAACTCTAGGACCATTGCCGGACCGAGGCCAGCACCAAGAGACATCTGTGCGATCTTCAATAAATTCAGAAAAGCCCTGCTTGCGCCGCCCTGCTTTGCCCCGCCGCCGGGATGACAGATAGTCCGCTCGGACCAGCATCGAGACGAGAAATGCCAACAGATTATGCGTTCCCGACAGGCGGGCATCCGGGGCAGGATCAGCTTCTGACAGACCGGGCCATGTTCACCGAAGCCTACGCCGTGATCCCCAGGGGCACGATGCGCGACATCGTGACATCGGCGCTGCCGTTCTGGACCGGGATGCGGATGTGGGTGCTGGCCCGCCCGCTGTCCGGTTTTGCCGAAAGCTTTTCGCACTACATCGTCGAACTTGCCGCCGAGGGCGGCAGCGACCGGCCGGAAACCGACCCCCGGGCGCAGGCCGTGCTTTTCGTCGTCGACGGATCACTGTCCCTGACCATCGACGGCGCCGAACACGATATGGGTCCCGGCGCATACGCCTACCTGCCGCCGGCCTGCACATGGCGCATCCGGAACCCGTCCGGCGCTCTGGCCCGGTTCCACTGGCTGCGCAAGGCCTATGTGGCCGTTGACGGGCTCGAAGCACCTGCGGCTTTCGTCACCCGCGAATCACAGGCCACAGTCGTGCCCATGCCCGGCACCGAAGGGCGCTGGGCAACCAGCCGGTTCGTCGATCCAACCGACATGTCCCATGATATGCATGTCAACATCGTCACCTTCGAACCGGGCGGGGTCATCCCCTTCGCCGAAACCCACGTGATGGAGCACGGGCTCTATGTTCTGGAGGGCAAGGCAGTCTACCGGCTCAATCAGGACTGGGTCGAGGTCGAGGCCGGCGATTACATGTGGCTGCGCGCGTTTTGCCCGCAGGCCTGTTATGCCGGCGGCCCGGGACGGTTCCGGTATCTGCTCTACAAGGACGTCAACCGGCATATGCCCCTGACGCTCTGACGCTGCTGCACCGGGTTGCAGAACCTGCCGAATAAGATAGCTTGGGCGGCAAATACTGCCCGCCCACGGAGACCGGTGATGAGATACCTGCTGCTCGCCCTGCCTGTTTTGCTGGCCGCCTGCGAATCCCATCCGCGATACCTTGTGGCCGGACCGGATCAGACGGTGGAGGTTCTGGACCGGCAATGGACCGTCCACCAGATCGCCAGCGACCCGGCCTATTTCCGCGCGGTCCGCGATCAGACCCAGTTTTTCCTGTTTGGCCCGCCGGCGCGGACCAAGACTTCTCAGGCCATCGCCGCGCTGGAATCTGCAACCGGGTGCAAAACGATCCGGTCGACTCTGTACCGCAATGTGTCAGACCACTTCATTGCTCAGATGGATTGCAGCGCAAATCCCGACGGGCTGAGCGATCAGGTTCTGATCGACTATCCGCCGGTTTACTGACCGGTCCCGGGTGCGTCCCGGCGCCCCCGAAGGGGACGCCGGTCTGTTGCCTGAGATCTCAGTTCTGCCCCGACATCCCGCCTGAAACCTCTTCCGTGGCTTCCTCGGCCAGATCCTCGGGCAGGATCAGGTTCAGCACGATGGCGATCAGCGCGACCGGCAGCAATCCGGACGTCATCAGGATACGCAGCGTGTCGGGCAGGTACTGAACCGCCTTCGGGTCCAGTTGCAGGCCCAGCCCGATAGACAAAGCGATGGCAAAGATCACCATGTTGCGGCGGTTCCAGTTCACGTCTGCCAGCATCGAAACACCTGCAGCCACGACCATACCAAACATGACGATCACGCCGCCGCCCAGCACCTCGATCGGGATCGTGCGGATCACCGCGCCGACCTTCGGCACCAGCCCGCACAGGATCAGGAACAGCGCGCCGACGGTCACCACGTGACGGCTCATCACCCCGGTCATCGCGATCAGCCCGACATTCTGGCTGAACGAGGTATTCGGCAAACCGCCAAAGATGCCCGCCACGGCGGTTCCCACACCGTCAGCATAGGTGGCGCCCTGAATTTCTTCCTCGGTCGCCTCACGGCCCGCACCGCCCTTGGTGATCCCGCTGACATCGCCAACGGTCTCCACCGCGGACACGAACGCCATCAGGCAGAACCCGATCAGCGCCGCCAGCGAAAACTCGAATCCGTATTTGAACGGTATCGGCAAGGCGAAAGCCGCCGAACGCCCCCAGCTGCCCGAGATCGCATCAACCGTGACCATGCCGACCGCGAGCGCATAGAGATATCCGACCGCAATGCCGATCACCACGGCCGATACGGCGATCATGCCGCGGGCAAAGAACTTCAATGCCAGCGTTACCACGATCACCACCAACGCCGCCGACCAGTTCAGCAGCGACCCGTATTCCGGTTTGTCGATCGCCGGGATGCCCCCGGCGGCATACTGGATCCCGACCTTGACCAGCGCCAGACCGATCATCATCACCACCAGCCCCGTCACCAGCGGCGGCAGCGCGAACCGGATCCTGCCGATCACCGTCCCAAGCAGCGCGTGGAACAGGCCACCCAGCAAAACACCCCCGAACAATACCGGCAGAGCATCCACACCCTTACCCGCCACCAGCGGGATCATGATCGGGATGAACGCAAAGGATGTGCCCTGAACGATCGGCAACCGGGCCCCGACCGGGCCCATGCCGATTGTCTGAAACAGGGTGGCGATACCGGCAAACAGCATCGACATCTGGATCAAGTAAGTCATGTCGGGGAAACCCTGCGCCCCGGCATCAGAGCCAAAGCCAAAACCCGCCGCCCCGGAAATGATGATCGCCGGCGTCACGTTCGACACGAACATTGCCAGCACGTGCTGAATACCCAGCGGCACCGCCTTGTGCAGGGCCGGCGTGTAATCCGGGTCCCTGAGTTGTTCCGCTGTCCCTATTGAACTGTCAGACATACCGAGTGTTCTCCTTGTTTTGCTTCGGTATCGGAGAGCAGGCCGGCCCGGCCCGCCTCCCTCGCCTTATCCCGACCCGACGACGTAAGCCTCGTCAAACCAGAATTCTTCAAGGTTCGTGCCCGCACCGATCCGGTCGATCACGGCGAAAACCCCCGGCGCGGCCAGCGGGGTCAGAACCCCGTGCCACATGCCGCGATGGACATTGACCGCCTGTCCGGGCGCGGTTTCAAAGGCGCGCGGACGCCCCGGTGCCCCGCCGTCATCCGGTGCTACAATAACCAGAAACGGATTTTGCGTCATCGGCACGAACGCCTGACTTCCGTCAGGATGGCGCTCCATCATCTCCAGCCGGTACGGCAACGTCCGCGGTTCGGCGTCAAACAGGCTGATCCCGGCCCGGCCGTCCCCGAAATCCAGCCGCGCCCGGTCATGGTAGCGCCCGCACTTACCCTGGTTGATGATCCGGTCCGGGTCCCCGTCAAAGTCCAGCACATCCCCGAACGGCGAAAAACCCGCCCGGGTCAGCGGTTCGATTGCAATGCGCGTCACGACGGCAACAGATCGCGCAGGCGGAACTCGGCAATCCGTTCGACCTGACGACAGGCCTCGGCAAACTCCGCCTCGGCCTCATTCCCGATACGCCATTGAAAAGCCTTCAAAATTGACGCCTTGTCGTGATCACGCACGGCGATGATGAAGGGAAAACCAAACTTGTCCGTGTAGGCCTTGTTGAGCTCGGTGAACGTGTGCCGCTCCTCATCCGTCAGCGCATCCAGCCCGGCCCCGGCCTGCTCTGCACTGCTTTCTGCCGTCAGCCGTTTCGCCGCCGCCAGCTTGCCGGCCAGATCCGGATGCGCCCGCAATACGCCCAGCCGTTCCTCCGCCGTGGCCGACCGGAACACCCGGGCCAGTGCGCTGCGAACGCCGACGGCGGTGTCATGGGCCGGACCCAGTTCCAGCGCATGCGCGCGCTCCGCGATCCAGGGCGAATGTTCGAACACCCCACCATAGGCCGACACGAAAGCCTCCAGCGCCATTTCCGACGGCCGGACCCGCGCCACCGGCGGATGGGTCTCTGCCCAATGTCTGGCGATCTGCAACCGGGTTGCGAACCATACATCCGAATGCCCCCGGACATGGTCCAGAAACCGCTCTAGCGCCCGGACCCGGCCCGGCCGCCCGACCAGACGGCAATGCAGACCGACCGACATCATTTTGGGCGCCCCGCCCATTCCTTCGGCATAAAGCGCATCGAAACTGTCGCAGAGATAGGCACAGAACTGGTCACCGGAATTGAACCCCTGCGGCGTGGCAAAGCGCATGTCGTTGGCATCCAGCGTGTAGGGCACGATGAGCTGATCACGGTCGCCCGTACGGGTCCAGTAGGGCAGATCGTCGTCATAGGCATCCGCCACATAGGCAAACCCGCCTTCCTCACCGGCCAACCGAACCGTGTTTTCCGAACAGCGTCCGGTGTACCAGCCGCGTGGCCGTTCCCCGACAACCTCGGTATGCAGGCGGATGGCCTCGGCCATGTCCGCCCGCTCGGCGTCTTCTGTCGCGTCCTTGTACTCGATCCATTTCAGCCCGTGGCTGGCAATTTCCCAGCCCGCAGACTTCATCGCCGCCACCTGTTCGGGCGACCGGGCCAGCGCCGTCGCCACGCCGTAAACCGTGACCGGCAGGTCCGCCATCAACCGGTGCAGCCGCCAGAACCCGGCACGTGCGCCGTATTCATAGATGCTTTCCATGTTCCAGTGCCGCTGCCCCGGCCACGGCGCCGCCCCGACGATTTCCGACAGGAAGGCTTCGGATGCCGCATCGCCGTGCAAAACACAGTTTTCGCCGCCTTCTTCGTAGTTCAGCACGATCTGCAAGGCGATCTTTGCACCACCCGGCCATTGCGGGTCGGGCGGGTTGGCTCCATAGCCGATCATGTCGCGGGGGTAACGCTGCATCCCAGTCTCCTGACGGTTTGATCCGTTCTATTCAATTATTGCCGATAGTTTTTCAAAAAACCTCAGATACTCTGTCAAGCAGGACAGGTTTGCAGCGGCGTCCCGGTTGCGGCATCACCGGAACAAAGGAGACCCCCATGACCGGATTTCTCACCACCCACGTGCTGGATACCGCCCGCGGCTGCCCGGCGGGCGGGCTCAGGATTGAACTGTACCGGCTGTCCGGCGACGCCCGCGAGATGGTCGTGGCGATGGAAACCAATTCCGACGGCCGGACCGACAGCCCGATCCTCCCGCAGGACAGCTTTGCCACCGGGACATATGAACTGATCTTTCACGCCGGCGATTACCTGCGCGCCACCGGTCAGGCCACCGAGGACCCGCTGTTCCTCGATCAGGTGCCAATCCGGTTCGGGATGTCCGAACACAGCCATTATCACGTGCCCCTCCTGCTCTCGCCCTTCGGGTTCAGCACGTACAGGGGCAGCTGATCCCGAACGGCGTGAAGACACCCGCACAGGTCAGGCCCTGCTGACGCGGGCCTCGGCCTTGCGCACAGCGGCCCCGACACGGTCGATCATGAATTCCATGAACAGCCGCGTTTTCGGATCCTGATGCCGGCGATGTGTGTAAAGACACGCCATTTGCACCGGAACCGGCGGGGTTTGCGTGGCCACCGGGACCAGCACGCCGGAATTCAGATGATCAGCCACCTCGAAAACCGGTTTCATCACCACGCCCTGTCCGGCCAGCGCCCAGTCGGTCAGCACGTCGCCATCATCGCATTCATGCCGACCCGACACGGCAAAGCGTTGCGGGCCGTCCGCGGTTTCCAACCGCCACTGAAACTCTGCCGCGCCGGGATAGCGCAGGTTCAGGCATTCATGCCTGTTGCGCACCAGATCGTGGCCGGTTTCCGGCATGCCCCGCTCTGCCACGTAAGACGGCGCGGCACACAGCACCCTCCGGCAATCCGAAATCTTGCGGATCCTCAGCGTGCTGTCCTCGGGCTGTCCAAGGAAAAAGGCCAGATCCAGCCCCTCTGACGTCAGGTCCACGGTGCGGTCTGTCAGCCTCAGCCGGACCGAAATCTCGGGATACTCGGCCAGAAACCCGGGAACATGCGGCGCAATCAGCCGCCGCCCCATCCCCAGCGGTGCCGATACATAAAGCGACCCGCGCGGGTTCTCCGTCAGGTCGACAACCCGGGCCTCGGCCTCGTCCACGGCATCCAGCACCGTGCAGGCCCCGGAATAGAACGCTTCACCCTGCTCGGTCGCACTCAGGTTCCGCGTGGTCCGCTGAAACAGCCGCACGCCCAGATGGTCTTCCAGCTGCGAAATCCGCGCCGATGTCACTGCCGGCGAAATGCGCAGATCGCGGCCGGCCGCCGACATACTGCCCAATTCATAGACACGCACGAAGGTCCGGATGTTGTCGAGATAGGACATTGTTCCGCGATTTTTGAATGAGTTTGACAATATATGGCAATACCGAAAAATCACCGGTGTGCCTAGTGTGCGCGGCAGCAGAACGGAGCCCCAAATGTATGATCTGACCGTTTTCTGGGACTGGCTGGAATTCGCAGCGCGCTGGCTGCACGTGATCACGGCGATGGCCTGGATCGGGTCCTCGTTCTACTTCATCGCCCTTGATCTGGGCCTGAACCGCGACATCGACGGCCCTGCCGACGGCGAAGAATGGCAGGTCCATGGCGGCGGGTTCTACCACATTCAGAAATACCTGGTCGCGCCCGAACGCATGCCCGAACACCTGACATGGTTCAAATGGGAAAGCTATTCGACATGGCTCAGCGGCGTGGCGCTGCTGATGATGGTCTACTGGGTCGGGGGGGAATTGTACCTGCTCGACGCCGAAAAGGCTGATCTTGCGCTGTGGCAGGGCATCGCGATCTCTGCCGCCTCGCTCACGATCGGCTGGATCGTGTATGACTTTCTCTGCAAAAGCCCGCTTGGCGAACACCCCACTGTCCTGATGGTCCTGCTGTTCGTGCTGCTGGTGGCGATGGGCTGGGGCTACAACCAGATCTTCACCGGGCGCGCCATGATGCTGCATCTCGGTGCCTTCACCGCAACGATCATGACCGCCAACGTGTTCCTGATCATCATTCCCAATCAACGCATCGTCGTTGCCGATCTCAAGGCCGGCCGCACGCCGGACGCCAAATACGGCAAGATCGCCAAGCTGCGGTCGACGCATAACAACTATCTGACGCTTCCGGTCATCTTCCTGATGCTGTCCAACCATTACCCACTGGCCTTCGCCACCGAGTATAACTGGATCATCGCCAGCCTTGTGTTCCTGATGGGCGTCACCATCCGGCATTACTTCAACTCCATGCATGCCCGCACCGGGCGCCCGACATGGACCTGGGCGGTCACGGCGATCCTGTTCCTGATCATCGCCTGGCTTTCGACGGCACCGATGTACGAAAGCGTGGAAGAGGCCGAAGCCCGCCCACTGACGCAGCACGAACAACGCTATGCACAGGCTGACGGGTTCGAAGACGTGCACGATATCGTGCTGGGACGCTGCTCGATGTGCCATGCCCGCGAACCGGTCTGGGAAGGCATCCTCTGGGCGCCCAAGGGCGTGCTGCTGGAAACCGAAGGCGACATCGCACGCAACGCCCGCGCGATCTATACGCAGGCCGGGCTCAGCCACGCGATGCCCCCGGCCAACATCACCTACATGGAACCCGAGGACCGCAAGGCCGTCATCCGCTGGTACCGCAACGCCAGATAGAACGTACAAAACCCCGACAAATCCCAATTCCCGCTGGCCTGCCGGCAAAGTTCCGTGCCACGATACCTCTAACACGCCGGTCACCGGCGCAGTGTTCGGGGATCGGTATGGTTTCGAAGGTTAAACAGCAGGCGGACAGCACCGCCGGTCTCTTGGTCAGAGTTTTGCGGGCATCGCTTGTGATGATCTTCGGGCTGATCTTCGGGGCACAACACCTGCAGGCCTGCGAACTCCCCCCGGATCTGCACACCGACCTCCCGCCAAACGGTCTGGGTCAGAAAACCGAGGTCGTAACCTCTTTTGCCGTCGTCGATTTCATGGGTGTCGACGACGAGAATCAGCAGATCAACATCGACTTCTTCCTCCACACGACCTGGCTGGATCCGCGTCTGCAGTCCAAGGCGGGATGCCGTTTTGGTGTTTCCGAAGTCTGGTTCCCGCGCATCCGTCTCCTCAATTCCCATGATCTTCGCGTCGCGTTCAAGAACGCCCGCGATCAGGTTTCAATCACGTCGGACGGCAGGGTCGAATACATCCAGAGATTCACCGGTTCGGTGTCGAGCTATCACAACCTGTCCCAATTCCCGTTCGACAGCCATGTTTTCGAGATCGATTTCATCGCTCTGGAGGAACCGAACAACCTGATCGAATTCGTTGCCGATACCCAGAACACATGGATCGGCGACCGCCTGAACATCGAAGGCTGGTCCATCAACGGTGTCCGGCTGGAGGTCACTCCGCACAGTTTCCGAAACTCTGACCTGCAGTTGCAAAAGCTCAGCCTCGGAATTTTCGCCGATCGGAATCCCGAGTTTTTCGTGTATCGCCTGATCTTGCTGCTCGCGCTTGTCGTGGCGATGTCCTGGGTCATTTTCTGGGTGCCGCCCAGCCGGTTCGAATTCCAGATCGGCATCGGCGCAACAACGATGCTGACGGCAATAGCATTCATCTTTGCAATCGGCAGCCAGCTTCCCCCGGTCGGCTACCTGACAATCCTCGACAAGATGGTGATCTGGGCAATCCTGCTGATTTTCCTGTCCATCGTCGAAGCGCTCGTTGCCGGACGAATGGTTCTGGCCGGCCGCGAAAAACATGCGCTGCGGCTGGATCGGGTTTCGCGGTTCTCGTTTCCGGCCCTGCTGCTGAGCGGCTGGGTGATGGTGATCAACAACTGGCCGATCTAACCGGCGCGGCCGTAAAACCCGACCCTTTCTTCCCCGGTAAAGGCGACGCCCGGCCGGTCGAAATATGAAAACACCGAAATGATCCGTGCATCGGCCCCGGTCACCGGCGTGACCCGGTGCGGCGTATTGCGGCCGCGGAACACGTTCAGCGTCCCGGGCGTGAGGCGCAGCCGGCGCACCTGCGGGTCATTCCCGTCCAGCAACCGGGCCACACCCTCGTGGTTCGGGTTTTCATCGTCGCGCAGATCCGTGCGGTACTCGAATTCGCCGCCCTGCGACGGCGCCTGCAACAACAGTGTCGTGGTGAACTCGGCCCCGTCAAAATGCCAGTTCAGCGCCTCTCCGGCGCGATAGGCCATGGTGTTCACCCCGGCCAGCGGATCATCCATGACAAACAGCGCAGGCATGCCCATCGCCGCCGCCAGAAACCGCGCCAACGGGGCCCATTCGTACAGGCGCCGCACGACCATTCCGGCCATCTGGTCGGCACAGATCGTGTGATTGACCGTCTCGAACATGCGCAATGCAGGGTGGTCCGCCGCCAACCCGGGCACCGATTCGCGGAAATAGATATTGTGCCGGCGCGCATGCCGGAAGCTGTCCCGCTCCAAAACCGGGGCAACCTCTGACACCGCCAGACGCACAGCCTCCGGCCGCAGGAAACCCGACAGGTTGAACAGGCCGTTCCGGTCCAGTTCCGCCCGGCTCTGCCTCAGCAATTCCGCGTAGCTCTCGCTTTCGGGCCGGTCCAGCGGATACCGCTCCAGATCCACAAGGTTTTCCATTTCACACTCCTGTGCAGCACCGGCAGGATTTCCGATGATCCCGGTGTCGTCTTCGCTGATTGCGACACCTTGCCCGGCAGAATTCGCCGGAGGGTCGAATTAGGGCCGGAATGCGCTCATCTGGTGGATTGGTCCCTTGATATATGCAACATATCGCGTCAATTTGGCGCCAGTTGCCTGACGAGTCGCCCGGAATTGATGGCGGAATTCGACAAACAAGTTTTTTGATGGAGGGTCCGCGCGGTGGCAACCCCGACTGCACACCGGCACCTTTTCGGCAGTATCTGCCTGTTTCTGTGCGGCATTCTTGCCCCCGGGGCACTCGGTGCGCTCGAGGCAACGCTGAACGCGCCCGGGACGCCCAAGGAAGTTGTCGAGCGGCTGGAAGCCGGCTCGCTGTCGCTTTCCGCCAGCGCCCGGGGGCTCGACACGCCGCAGGAAATCCTTGCCGCCGCCCGCAGTGACTATCGCGGCCTGATCAGCATCCTCTACGATTCTGGCTACTACGGCCCTGTCATCAGCATCCGCGTGGACGGGCTCGAGGCAGCAAATATCAACCCGCTGGAAACACCGTCACGCATCAGCCGCGTGGACATCACCGTGGAACCGGGACGGTTGTTCCGCTTCGGCAAGGCCGAAATCGGCCCCCTTGCGCCGGACACGGATCTGCCGGACGGCTTTCGCACCGGTGAACCTGCGCCGTCCGGCATTCTTCAGTCCGCAAGCAAGGCCACCATCAGCAGCTGGCGCGACGCCGGCCATGCCAAGGCGAAAATCTCCCGGCAGAAAATCGTGGCGCGCCATTCCGACGCCGTGCTGGACGCGCAGATCGGCGTCGATCCCGGCCCGCTCCTGACATTTGGCGAGGCAACGCTGACCGGACAATCCTCGGTCCGGCCCGAAGCCATCCACCGGATTGCCGGCTTCCCCACCGGCGAACAGTTCAGCCCGGCCAGGGCCCGGAAATCCGCCAGCCGCCTGCGTCGCACCGGCGCGTTCACATCGGTCTCCCTGTCCGAAGCCGAAAACCCGAACCCCGACAAAAGCCTCGACTATGAAATCGCCGTCGTCGATGCCAAGCCGCGCCGCCTGCAATTCGGGGCCGAGATTGCCTCGACCCAGGGGCTCGAAGTGTCGTTCAAATGGATCCACCGCAACCTGTTCGGCGGCGCCGAACGCCTGACCTTCGACTCCAGGGTCCGCAATATCGGCGGCACAAGCGACATCGATGGCCGGCTGGTTCTCCGGCTGGACCGCCCGGCCTTTTTCGGTGCCGACAACGACCTGTTCTATCTGCTCGACATCGAATTGCGGGACGAAGACCACTATCGGCTTTTCCGGTCCCAGATCGGGATCGGCTGGCGCCGGGTCATCTCTGACGACCTGTATTTCGAAACCGGCGTTGCTGCGAATTACAATGTCTCCGACGATGTGTTCGGGTCCGACCGGGAGTTTTACTTCTTCTCGCTCCCGTCCCGCCTGCGCTGGGACAAGCGCGACAGTGCCACCAACGCAACCAATGGCTTTTACCTGAACGTCGACGCCATTCCGTTTGCTGGCTTCAAGAGCACCGAATCCGGGTTCTATTCGCTGATTGACGGGCGCGGATACTGGGGGCTGGGCGCCAGCAACCGGGTGGTTCTGGCCGGGCGGCTGCAGGTCGGCACGGTATTCGGCGCACGCATTCAGAACATCTCGCCCGACCTGCTGTTCTACTCCGGCGGATCGGGCACGGTTCGGGGCCAGCCATACCAGTCGCTCGGTATCCCGATTGGCGCGGGCGTGGCCGGCGGCCGTTCTTTCCTTGGCCTTTCGGCGGAAATCCGCACCCAGATCACCGACACGTTTTCTCTTGTCGGATTCTTCGACTACGGGGCAGTCGGCACGGAACAGTTCGTTGACGAAAACTCGCCCTTTCACTCAGGCGCGGGTCTGGGCGTGCGGTATGATGTCGGCGGCATCGGTGCATTACGGCTGGACGTCGCCTATCCTGTTGACGGTGCCACTTCGGACGGGTGGCAGCTCTATTTCGGTATTGGACAAGCGTTTTGAGACGGCTGCGCAAATTCGCAATTCTGCTGCTTCTGGGCGTCGCGGCCCCGGTCGCGGCCCAGGACACCGAGGAGGAGGCCGGCGGCCCTCTGGTGCGTCTGCTCGAAAACACGCTATCCAACGAAAGCCGGACGATTTCCGTGACCGGGCTCGAAGGCGCGCTGTCCTCCCGCGCCACCATCGAACAGATCGAGGTGTCCGACACCGACGGCGTCTGGCTCCGGCTCAGCGGGGCGGTTCTGGACTGGAACCGGCTTGCACTGGTCCGCGGGCGGTTTTCCGTCAACGAACTAACCGCCGAACGGATCGACCTGCTGCGCAAACCGCTGCCATCCGCGGATGCCGACCTGCCCGCCCCCGAGGCCCAGCCGTTCAGCATGCCGGAACTGCCGGTCGCCATCGAAATCGGGCAACTGGCCGTGAACCACATCGAGCTTGGACAGGACGTGGTCGGCCTTGCGGCAACGCTCGAGGTCGATGGCCGGCTGACGCTGGCGGATGGCGCGCTCGACACCAAGCTGGCAATCGACCGTCTCGACAGGCCCGGTGACACCATCGCCCTGACTGCCGGCTTCGCCAATGAAACACAGCAGATCACGCTGGACCTGCGCATGGAAGAGGCCGCCGGCGGCCTGCTTTCCAAGGTCCTGAAGCTGCCCGGCGCACCGCCGGTGATCCTGACAGCGCAGGGTGACGGGCCGGTGACGGATTTCGCCGCTGACATCAAGCTGGCCACCGATCAGATCGAGCGTGTACGCGGCCGTGTCGAACTGACCGGCGAAGGCGAGGCAGACGAGCAGGCAATCGCCTTTGCGGCCCGGCTGGATGGCGACCTGCGCCCGTTGCTCGCCGCCGAATACCGGTCCTTTTTCGGTGTTCAGACGCGACTGCAGGTCGCTGGCCGGCGCGAAGCAGATGGCCGGATCGACGTTTCCGAACTGAACGTCGCGGCGGATGCTGTGTCCCTGACCGGCGATTTCGCCCTGCGGCCGGACGGTCTGCCGGCGCGGCTGAATGTCGATCTCGCGCTGGCGCATCCTGACGATTCAGATGTGCTGCTGCCGGTCAGCGGTGCCGCAACCCGCCTGCGCCGCCTGACCGCAACCGCCGGTTTCGACGCTGACCAAAGCCCGGACTGGACCCTCGGCGCCCGGCTCAGCGGGTTTTCCCAACCGGACCTGTCACTGGGGACCGCCGAGATTTCCGCGAACGGCCGTTTCGTCCCCGGCCAGGCCATTCCGCTGACCGGAACCCTGAACGCCGCCCTGCACCAGCTTGGCTTTGCGGACGCCGGGCTGCGCAAAGGCATCGGCGACCGCCTGACACTGGCCGGCGGGTTCTCTCTCAGCAGCCGCGAAAGGCTGACCCTGACCGGGTTCGAGCTGTCGGGAACCGACTACCGCGCAACCATCGACGCCGCCATTTCCGGCCTGCGCACCGGGTTTCAGATCGATGGCGCGGCCACGGCGGAACTCAGCGACCTGACCCGCTTCGACACGCTGGCCGGGCAGCCGGTTGGCGGATCGCTGTCGGCAACACTGACCGGACGTGGCGCCCCTCTGGGCGGGACCTTTGCATTTGTGCTGGACGGCACCGGTCAGAACCTCCGAACAGGTCAGGACCGGCTTGACCCGCTGATCACCGGCCAGACCCTGCTGCATCTCGATGCCGAACGCGGCCCTGACGGGCTGGGCATCCACGATCTTACCCTTGACGGCACGGCGCTGAACCTCAACGCCAGCGGTGCGGTGCGCACCGGCCGGTCCGATCTGACGATTTCCGCCTCCCTCGACGATCTCGGCCGCATCCTGCCGGACCTGTCCGGGCCGGTCACGCTGACCGGAACAGCGAACCAGCGACGGCGCACATGGGCCACCGATCTCGATGTCAACGCACCGGGCGGGGCAACGGCAACCATCGACGCGGCCGTACCGATGGACCCCGGCGATCCGCTGACCTTTGATGTCGCGGTGACGGAACCGGCAGGCGGCCCGATTAGCCAGTTGCTGAACATCCCCGACCGGCCCGCGCTGGCCTTGACCGCGCGGGGCGACGGTGCGCTGACCGATTTCAGGGCCGACATTTCCCTCGCCACCGCGGGCATCCCGCGCCTGAAAGGCAACGTGACGATACAGGAGCAGTCCGAACCGGACCCGGCCACGGCGATCCACGCCACACTGACCGGGGACGCCACCCCGCTCCTGCAACAGCAGTTCCGCGACTTCTTCGGGACGAACTCCGAGATTGACCTCGCCGGTCTGCGGCATCAGGACGGTCGCATCGACCTGACCCGCCTGTCGGTCGATACCGGATCGCTGTCGCTGCACGGCGCGGCGGCACTCAGCGCGGATGGCAAACCCCTGCGTGCCGACTTCGATGGCGAACTTTCGCCCGCCAGCGGCGCCCGCGACGTCCGCCTGCCGGTGCCCGGCGCACCCGTCACCCTGCGACAGGCGACAATTGCCGCGTCGCTGGATGGCGTCGCCGCCGACAAATGGTCACTTTCCGCCCTCGTCAACGGCCTGTCACATCCGCAGGCCAGCCTCAGCCGGCTGACCCTGCGCGGCAGCGGCGCAATCGACCCGTCCCAAACCCTCACCGCCTCCGGTCACCTGCGTGCCGGTCTGCAGGGGCTTACCCTGACCGATCCGGCCCTGCACTCTGCCATCGGATCCTCGCTCGCGTTTGAAAGCCGTTTTGACCTGCCGGGCGACGACACGTTTTCGCTGTCGGAGATCACCCTGCGGGGTCAGGACATCGAGGCGCTGGCCGATCTTCAGATCGCCCAACTGAGCGGCGAACAGGACCTGACGGCCGAGGCAGACCTGAAGCTGACCGATCTCGCCCGCTTCTCGGGCCTTGCCCAGCGCCCGCTGACCGGCAGCGCATCGGCCACGATCCGGGGAACCGGCGCGCTGCGGCCACGCAGCTTCGACGCGGTGCTGACCGCCCTGCTGCAGGATCTGACAACCGGCATTCCGCAGGCCGATGCCTTGCTGGCCGGCGATTACCGCCTGCGCGCCGATGCCGGCACCCGGGCCGACGGGATCGACCTGCGCAGTCTGCTTCTGTCGGGCCCTGCACTGCAGGCCCGCGCCAGCGGATTTGTGTCGCCAACGGTACCCGACATCACCGCACAGGCAACGCTGACCGATCTGGCCATGATCGTGCCCGGCTTCCCGGGGCAGGTAGATATCGACGCCGGCGTGACCCACGACGATGGCCGCTACAAGGCCCGCCTGCAGGTCGACGCCCCCAATGACAGCTATCTGACCGCAAACGCCAGCCACGTGCCCGACGCGGCCACGGAAATTCTGTTCGACGCGCAGATGAACAAGCTGGAACGCTTCATGCCGCAATTCCCCGGCTCGCTCTCTGCCCGCGGAAAGGCGCGGCGCGAAAACGGCCGGTGGGATCTCAACGCCGAGGCCAACGGCCCGGCCGACATCGTCGCACAGGTCACCGGGCTTTTCGACGAAACCACCGGCAGCATGGACGCCACCGCCAAAGGCAGCGTTCAGCTTGCCGCTGCAAACGCTTTCGTTTCGTCGATCTCGGTCCGGGGCAATGGCCGGTTCGACATGGCCCTGCGCGGCAAACCGGCGCTGGAAAACCTCACCGGTACGGTGACCGTTGCCAACACTTCGGTCGCCATACCGCAGATCCAGAACTCGATCCGCAATGCCGGCGGCACCATTTCGCTCACCGAAGGCCGGGCCAATGTCAGCATGAACGGCAACCTGCATACCGGCGGCGGCTTCACGGTCAGCGGCCCGGTCCGGCTGGCACCGCCCTTCGATGGCAACATCGCGATCGCCCTCAACCAACTCATCCTCACCGACGAGGTCATTTACCGCGCGCCCGTCTCCGGCCAGCTTACCGTTTCCGGCCCGCTGGCCGGGAATGCCAATATCGCCGGCCGCATCGACATCGGTGAAACCAGCATCAACATCGGCAACATCAGCGGCAGCAGCGCCGCCGCGCCGATCCCGCCGCTGGCCCATGTCTCCGAACCCGGCGCGGTCCGCGTGACCCGCGACCGGGCCGGCCTGATCAAAACCGGGCGGTCGTCGGGTCGCAGCTCGGCCATCGGCCTGGACGTGCTGATCTCGGCCCCGCGCAAGATCTTCGTCCGCGGCCGCGGGCTGGACGCCGAGCTGGGCGGCGAAATCCTGATCCGTGGCACCACCGCAAATATCGCCCCGTCCGGTCAAATCGAGCTGATCCGCGGCATAATGGGCCTGTTCGGACGCCGGCTTGAACTCAGCAAAGGGCTGATTTCGCTGCAGGGCTCGCTGAAACCGTTCCTCGAATTTGCCGCCACCTCCTCGACCAACTCGGGCAGCGCCACGCTGGAAATGGCCGGTGAACTGGACGATCTCACCGTCACCATCACCTCCGATCCCGAACTGCCCGAGGACGAGGCGCTGGCGCTGCTGATCTTCGGCAACGAGTATTCAGAACTGTCCCCTTTCAAAATCGCCCAGATTGCCGCCGGCCTGATCGCGCTGCGCGGCGGCGGAGACTTCGTCGGTACCACCGGGCGCGAGGCGACCGGTGCCGACAGCGTCAGTGTTGCAAACGATTCCGGCGGCCTGCCCTCGCTCGAACTGGGCGGCTACCTGTCCGATCAGGTCTACACCGATGTCGCCGTGAACGCGGATGGCGACACAGAGCTGAACATCAACCTCGATGTCACCGACAACCTCACGCTCAAGGGCACCGTCGACAATTCCAGCGAAAGCGGGATCGGCATCTTCTTCGACCGCGACTACTGAACCGGACCGGAACACCGCATGCAATTCACCACCCGCCCCGAAATCGCCGGCACCTTCGGCGTGGTTGCCAGCACCCACTGGATCGCCTCCGCGGTCGGCATGTCCATGCTGGAACGCGGCGGCAACGCGTTTGATGCCGCGGTTGCGACCGGCTTCACCCTGCAGGTGGTGGAACCGCACCTGAACGGCCCCCTTGGCGACCTGCCGGCGCTGATCCGCCCCGCCGGCGCCGATCAGCCCACCGTGATCTGCGGACAGGGCCCGGCACCGGCCGGTGCAACCATCGCCCATTACCGCGCCGAGGGCCTCGACCTCGTGCCCGGATCCGGCCTGCTGGCCACGGTGATCCCGGGGGCCTTCGACGCCTGGATGCTGATGCTGCGCGACCATGGCCGCCTGTCCCTGCAGGACGTGCTGGAACCGGCGATTTACTATGCCGAAAACGGCCACCCGGCCCTGCCCGGCGTCAGCCGGACCATCGCCGGACTGGCCGGGTTCTTCGCCGACGAATGGCCCAGCTCCGCCGCCACATGGATGCCGGACGGCCACGCACCGGCACCCGGCATCCTGATCCGCAATCCCGACCTGGCCCGCACCTGGACCCGGCTCCTGCGCGAAACCGGGGAAACCCGCGGGCGCGCGGCCCGCATCGACGCCGCGCGCCGGGCTTTCTACCAGGGCTTCGTTGCCGAGGCCATCGACAGCTACCTGCGCGACGCGGCAGTGGCCGATTCCACCGGACAACACCGCCGGGGCGTCCTGACCGGCGCCGATCTGGCCGGGTACGCGGCGCATTACGAACCCCCGCGCCACACCACGCATCACGGCTGGACCGTGTGGAAAACCGATGTCTGGGGTCAGGGGCCGTCCCTGCTGCAATCCCTCAACCTGCTGGAACATACCGACCTTGCCGGGCACGACCCAAGCAGCCCCGAATTCGTGCATCTGGTGACCGAAACCATGAAGCTCAGCTTCGCCGACCGCGAAGCCTATTACGGCGACCCGGCCGCGTCCGACATCCCCGCCGACCTGCTCCTGTCCAAACCCTACGCCGCCGAACGGCGGGCGCTCCTGTCGGACACCGCCTCGACCGAACAGCGCCCCGGCACCATTGCCGGGCACGAAAAACTGGCCCGGGCCGCAATCGAACGGGCCGCCCGCCACCTGTCCGGGGCGCAGGGCATCGGCGCCGGCGAACCCACCATGGCGCATCTGCGCGACCGCCGCGGCGACACCGTGCATCTCGACGTGATCGATGCCGAGGGCAACATGGTGTCCGCCACCCCCTCCGGCGGCTGGCTGCAATCCTCGCCGGTCATCCCCGGCCTCGGCATGCCGCTCAACTCCCGGGCCCAGATGTTCTGGCTCGACGACGGTCTGCCGACCTCGCTCGCCCCCGGACGCCGCCCGCGCACCACCCTGTCGCCATCAATGGCGCAGGGGCCGGACGGCACCGGCTATGCCTTCGGAACCCCGGGCGGCGACCAGCAGGACCAGTGGCAGCTGATCCTGCTCCTGCGTCTGGTGCATGGCGAACCCAACCTGCAGGCTGCCATCGATGCCCCGCTGTTTTACACCGGCCACAACCAGTCCTCCTTCTACCCGCACGACACCCAGCCCGGCCACCTGATGATCGAACACAGCTTCGGCGCTGACACGATCGATGACCTGCGCGCCCGCGGCCACCGGGTCGAGATCGCCGATCCCTGGACCGTGGGCCGGCTCACCGCCGCCGCCCGAAACCCCGACGGCCTGCTGCGTGCCGCCGCAACCCCCCGCCTGATGCAGGCCTATGCCGTCGGCCGCTAGACCGGCGGCTTCCGTCTTCATCTTTGTCCAAATACTCCGGGGGAACGCGCGCCCGCGCGGCGGGGGCAGCGCCCCCGGAACCTGCGGGCGGGCGGGCGGGGCGACGGGCGCCAGCCCGAGCGTCGTCCCGGCCTCCCACCACCCGGACCGCGGCGAAGCAACGCCACTGGACCTCCCCGCGCGGCTCTCATAGGGTTTGCCGGGATCACGGAGGGCATCATGGCAACCGGCAAGAACATCCGCACCTATTTCAACGGCAGCTGGCACGACAGCGATGTACCGATCATGAGCGCCGCCGATCACGGCGCCTGGCTGGGCTCCGGCGTGTTCGACGGCGCCCGCTGGGTCAACGGGCTGTCGCCGGATCTCGACAAACACTGCGCGCGCGTCAACCGTTCGGCCGAGGCGCTGATGGTCACGCCCACCGTCAGCACCGATGACATGGTCGCCATCATTCTCGACGGGCTCCGGCAATATGGCGGGTCCGAAGCGATCTATATCCGCCCGATGTACTGGGGCATCGACGGTGACCGGACCGCGATCATCCCCAATGCCAATTCGACCGGTTTCGCCATCTGCCTCGAAGAGATCCCGATGCCCCCCGAAACCGCCTCGGCCACGCTGACCCGCACCCGCTTCCGCCGCCCGGTGCTCGAGGACGCGGTGGTCAATGCCAAGGCCGGCTGTCTCTATCCTAACAACGCCCGCATGCTGCAAGAGGCCCATGCCAAGGGTTTCGCCAACGCGCTGGTCGCCGACGCCATGGGCAATGTCGCCGAAACCGCCACCGCGAACATCTTCATGGTCCGCGATGGAGAAGTCTTCACGCCGATCCCGAACGGCACGTTTCTGGCCGGCATCACCCGCGCCCGCCATATCACCAACCTCAGGGCCGACGGCATGACCGTGCACGAAACCGTCCTCACCTTCGACGATTTCCATGACGCCGACGAAGTTTTCATGTCCGGCAACATGGCCAAGGTCACGCCGGTGACAGCCTTCGAAGACACCCAGTACCAAATGGGCCCTGTGACCCGCCGCGCGCGCGAAATGTACTGGGACTGGGCCGCCTCCGCCGCATGACCCCGCGGCGCCTCAGCACGGCGACCGCGACGGAACTGGCCGCGCTCAGCGCGCTTTGCCATCGCTCCAAAGCACATTGGGGGTATGACGCGGCATTCATACAGGCCTGCCGGGACGAACTGACCCTGACCGCGAAAGACCTGCAAGACCCTCTCGCCGTGACCCGCGACAACGGCCGGTTCACCGGGCTGGTCCAGCTCGACTTGTCCGACACCGGGGCCGAGCTTGACCGCATGTTCGTCGACCCCGCCGATATCGGCAAGGGCTATGGCCGTGTGTTGTTCAACTGGGCAACCGACCATGCCGCAGCCTCCGGCGCCAATTACCTGAGGATCGTTTCCGACCCGAATGCACAGCCCTTCTACGAAGCCATGGGCGCTATCCAGGCCGGCACCACACCGTCCGGCTCGATCCCCGGCCGGTATCTGCCGGTCCTGCACCTTGCGCTCTGATACCGCTCCGGCTTGCCTGCCTGCCCCGGCTGAGCCATGATCCCCGGGAAGGAGAACCACCAATGCGCAAGTTCCTCGTCGTGCTCGATGACAGCCGCGAATGCCTGAATGCGATGCGATTTGCGGCCATGCGGGCGGCCCGGACCGGCGGCGGGGTCGCGGTTCTGTCGGTCATTCCGCCGGACGAGTTCAACCATTGGATCGGCGTCGGCGAGGTCATGCGCGAAGAAGCGCGTGAACGCATCAATGCCCATTTCGAGGTTTTCGCGCAATGGATGCGGGACCGGCAGGGCGTGGACCCGGAACTGATCATTCGCGAAGGCGACCCGGTGCCGGAAATCCTCGCCCAGATTTCCGAGGATGACGAAATCGGCATTCTGGTGCTCGGCGCCGGTACGGACCGCAAGGGCCCCGGCCCTCTTGTGTCCCAGCTCAGCCGCGCCTCCGGTACGCTGCCGATCCCGATCACCATCGTTCCGGGCGAGCTCAGCAAGGACAAGCTGAAGGCCATCACCTGACCGGAAAGGCATGCGGTCTGCGGGCTGCCCGGTTGGTTTCAGCGCCATGCGCGGCCGGAAAACGCCGCTGATATCGCATAACAGGTGCGAATCCGTCAGGTTTCGGCCAACATTGATGTCAAATCCCGGCCCGACATCCGCCACATAGTTTCCGAGGGGGTAATGATGCGCACGATACTGCTTTTTGTTTTCAGCCTGTTTTTTGCAATTCCGGCATTTGCGCAGGAACGGCTCGATGGCCCGATGCGGGCGGAACTGCTGACCGGAGACGAACTGCGCTTTCTGCAGGCGGCACTGGCCTATGACGGCCACTATACCGGTCTGCTCGACGGCAAGTGGGGTCCGGCCTCGCAGCGCGCCATGAACCACAGCGCTGAGCGCGGCACCGCCACCTGGGACCACGCCGCCCGCATGGCGCGCCGGTTCCGCAAAACCGTGGCCGAACAGGGCTGGCAGCCCAGCCTGCACGGCCCGTCAAACCTCAGCGTTCAGCTCCCGATGAACCGGATGAAGGTTCAGCGCGACGGCGCGGACGGGCTGATCGCAACGGCGAATGGCAAGCTGCGGGTCCGTTCAGTGCTGACCTCGGCCATTGCCACAACCAATATCCATGCCCTGATCGTTACCGGCTCGCCCGGGCTCAAACCGGACTATTCGCTGGTGCGCACAGACCGGATGGTGACCGCGACAACTCTCAGCTCCGGCCGCCACACCTATGCCCGGTCCGAGGCCCGCGCCGGCCAGTTCGGAACGGTCATCATCAACTGGGACAGCGCCGAGGCCCCGGCCGCGCGCCTGATCATTGCCAGCATCGGCAGCGGCCGGCAGACCCCCCTGTCGCTGCAAACCGATGGCGTGCTGCAGGTCATGATCGACCGGCAAAAGGCCAAAAAGAACAAACCGGCCAAGAAGCCCGACGCACCGGTCAAACCGTCCCGCGGGGCGTTGGCCGGAACCGCGTTTTACATCAACAACACCGATCTCGTGGCCGCCTCCGCCGCGCTGGAACACTGCGGATCTCTGGCGCTGACCGACGGCACACCTCTGGACCGGATCGCCCGGTTCCGCGAACAGGGGCTGGTCCTGCTGACCGGCGCACGGCGCTCTGATCACTGGTTGCCGCTGGGCCTGCCCGACGTTCCCGACGCCGGCGACCTGCTGCGCGTCTACCGCTACGAAGCCCGCCCGGACCGGCGCCTCGGCCTGCAGGCCCGGCAGGGCGCGGTTGTCACCGCCCTGAAATTCGAAGACCGGGGCCTGCGCCTGCTGATCGGCATCAGCAATAATGCCAGCCAGACGGGCGCGCCGGTGCTGAATGCCGCCAATCACGTTGTCGGCGTTGTCGTCGGCCCGCCACCGGCCGCCGGAGCCAGCCTGCTGCAGCAGATGGGCTTTGCCACGCCGGCCATACGTCTGGCCAGCGGCCTGCGCCGCAAGAACATTCTCTTCGATCCGGTCGGCGACACACCCGCCTCCGCCAGCGCACCGTCACAAGACGCGATCGTTCCGCTGGTCTGCCGGTAACCGCCCAAACAAGTTTTAGAATTGTTCTAATCCTTGACTTGCCCCGCCGCTGGCCGCATATCCGAAGGTAACCACGGAGGCCCGCTCATGTTCATTCAGACCGAATCCACCCCGAACCCGGCCACGCTGAAATTTCTGCCCGGCCAGACCGTGCTCGACGCCGGTACGGCGGATTTCCCGTCCGCTGAAACTTCGGAAAAATCACCGCTGGCGACACGGGTGTTTACCGTCGACGGGGTGACGGGCGTGTTCCTGGGCAATGACTTTGTCACCGTGACCAAGGCCGACAACATCGAATGGGACCATATCAAGCCGGCCATCCTCGGCGCGATCATGGAACATTACCAATCCGGTCAGCCTGTCATTACAGGCGAAGCGGGCACCGGATCCGGGCATGCCGAACATACCGGCGAAGACGCCGAAATCGTTGGCCAGATCAAGGATCTGCTGGACAGCCGCGTGCGGCCCGCAGTGGCTCAGGACGGGGGCGACATCACGTTCCACGGCTTTGACCGCGGCGTTGTCTACCTGCACATGCAGGGTGCCTGCGCCGGCTGCCCGTCTTCGACACTGACCCTGAAGATGGGCATCGAAAACCTGCTGCGCCATTACATCCCCGAAGTGGTCGAGGTTCGCCCGGTTGCCATCTGAGACACCGGCGGCCGCCGGACGATGCTATTGCGGGGCCAGCGCGTTTAAGGCCGGCCTGCCGCCACAGACAGTCGCCTATTGTCATTGCTCCGACTGCCGTCGCTGGACCGGTGGGCCTGTAGGCGCCTTTGCTGCCTTCGCCGCCGATGCACTGACGTTTCAGCCGCCCCTCGGGCCCGGCTTTTCCGCCGTGCCCGGTGTCACGCGCTGGTCCTGCCCGAACTGCGGCTCGCCGCTGGCCGCCCGGTTCGATTACCTTCCGGGTCAGGTCTATGTCCCGGTGGGCCTGCTGGACGACGCCGGGGCCTTCCCGCCCGAACTGCACTGCCATTCCGGTTCACAGCTGAGCTGGCTGCACCTGTCCGACGACCTGCCACGCGAACGCGAAAGCGGCCGCGCGACATTGCGAAACAGCGGGGGCCAGCCGTGACCGCCACCACCGTTCTGGCCTTCGATACATCCGGCCCGTGGTGCGCCGCCGCCCTGCTCTGCAACGGAACCATCGCCGAAACCCGCGTCGAAGACATGGCGCGCGGTCAGGCCGAGCGGCTGATGCGCCTGCTCGAAGACCTCCTGCACCGGGCCGACAAAAGCTGGAGCGATCTGACCGCAATCGGCGTCGGCACCGGACCCGGCAATTTCACCGGTATCCGCATTTCCGTTTCCGCCGCCCGCGGGCTGGCCATGGGTCTGAATGTCCCGGCCATCGGCATTGACGGGTTCGAAGCCCGCGCCGCCTGCCACCCGGCCGGCACGCTGATCGGCATACCCGCCCCGCGCGACCGGATCTATATCGCCGATCCGGCCCCCCGGCTGGTCGCCGCCTCCGATCACCCCTCGGCCATCACCGATACGCCCACCGGGCCCATGTGCGTGGCGATCGCCCGCCGCGCCGCCGCGCGGGCCAGATCGGACCTGCCGGCCCCCGCCCCGCTATATGTCCGCCCGGCCGATGCAGCCCCCTCCAGCGACACGCCGCCGGTGATCCTGGATTGATCGCAGCGCCGGACATGGCGGAGACCCACCGCCTTGCCTTCACCAGGGACCGCCCGTGGCGCGAGGCCGAATTCACCGCGCTTCTGGCTCAGCCAAACGTGTTCGTCACCGGGGACGCCCGCGCCTTTGCTCTGGTCCGGGTCGCCGCTGACGAAGCCGAGCTTCTCACCCTTGCAACCCATCCCGCGCACCGGCGCCGGGGACACGCCCGCAACCTGATGCAGGCATGGCACGTGCAGGCTGCGGCGCGGGGCGCAACTCGCGCAATCCTCGAAGTGGCCGAAGACAACATCGCGGCCCGCGCGCTCTATCACGCCTGCGGCTACAGCGAATGCGCCAGACGGCCGGATTACTATTCCGCCTCGGGCGGGCAACCCGTGGACGCCATCCTGATGGACCGCCCTTTGCCGCAGGCACCGCAAGGGCAACCATAAAAACCGGTTGACGGTCTGCCCCCGTGCGGCCTTACTTGCATCCATAAGGGTTCGCGGAATGAGCGGACTTTTCCGGCTGTGGTGCGATCACCGATGCCGGCCAATAATAAACGGGAGATGCACTATGACATTGATGCACAAATTCACGACAGCTGCGGCCGGACTGGCGCTCAGCGCTGGCGCCGCGCTGGCTGAACCGGCCCTGATCTTCGATCTTGGCGGCAAGTTCGACAAATCCTTCAACGAAGCCGCGTTCAACGGCGCCCAGCGCTGGGCCGAAGAAACCGGCGGAAAATTCCTCGAAATCGAACTGCAGTCCGAGGCCCAGCGTGAACAGGCCCTGCGCCGTTTCGCCGAATCCGGCGCCAACCCGGTGATCACCACCGGCTTTGCCTTTGCCGACCCGGTCAACAGCGTCGCCGGTGATTACCCGGACACCAAGTTCGTCAACATCGACGGCTGGCTGCCCGAGGTGCCCGCCAACGTTCAGCTGATCGGCTTTCAGGAGCATCAGGGCTCCTACCTTGTCGGCATGCTGGCCGCGATGGCCTCCAAATCCGGCACCATCGGCTTTATCGGCGGTATGGACATCCCGCTGATCCGTCACTTCGGCTGCGGCTATGCGCAGGGCGCCAAGGCGGTGAACCCCGACATCAACATCGTGGCCAACATGACCGGCACCACCCCCACCGCGTGGAACGACCCGGTGAAGGGCTCCGAACTGACCAAGGCGCAGATCAGCCAGGGGGCTGACGTGATCTATGCCGCGGCCGGCGGCACCGGCGTGGGTGTGCTGCAAACCGCAGCCGATGAGGACATCCTTTCGATCGGTGTCGACAGCAACCAGAACCACCTGCACCCCGGCAAGGTCCTGACTTCGATGCTCAAGCGCGTGGACGTGGCCGTCTACGACTCGATGAAGGCCGGCGACATGATGGAAACCGGCGGCTTCACCACGCTGGGCCTGGCCGAGGACGGCGTGGGTTACGCAATGGATGAACACAACGCCTCCCTCGTATCCGCGGACATGCAGGCCGCCGTGGACGATGCCAGGGCCAAGATCATCGACGGATCGCTGGAAGTGGTGGCCTACTACACCAACGACAGCTGCCCGGTTCTGGACTTCTGATCCACCGGACAGAGAAAAACGGGGCCGCACTGGGGAACCAGCGCGGCCTTTTTTTGTGGGTTGGGGGGAGGTCAGAGGCCAAAGAGCGTGATGATGCACTGAACAAGAGCGTCCGGTTCTCGGGCCATGGCCAAAAACGTGTCAAAATCAAAGTCAGTTTTGCCAAGGGTTTGTGGCGCAAGTTATTTCAATAAGTTTGGCGAGTGCACCGCCGGTGACAAAACCCACCGTATTTGACACGAGTGGTTTGACCGGTGGTTTTTGCCTTTGTCACTTCATGTTCCGACAACGCGGATTTTCGGTACGTTCAACACATTACAACTTAAAAAGGCAGGCTGATCGAGCTGGGGAAGGGATTGAACTTAAGTGCTGTTTTTGGCACGCTGTGGAGCGTGTCGACCAGCTTTGAGTCGTCACTCAAGCGCCGGAATCCGTTGCTTTTCTTAAGGCCGCGTGATTGCATTCAGAAAACTGAGACTATCTGTGGTATTGAAATGACAGTCAAAATTCCCGAAGATCCTCCTGACCTGGGTGGCTGGCAAGAAACCCTAAGCACTGTTACCAAAAACAAGTCCGGTAATACGAAATACTACTATAAACAGAGCCTTGTGAATCATACTGGCGCCACGATCTGGGGGCACCAAACCTGTATAGGATCAGACTTTCACCAAGGCTTCGAGGCCAGCTAATAGGAGATATGGTTGAAAGTTGGTGATGGCCCCTGAGGGGCGGCATATCAAGGCGGTGCTGAAGCGCCGTCAATTCTCAAGAGAAAGGGATATGCCACATGTCGAAATCTACCGTTGTTCCATTCGAGCTATCATCGGAATTTTCACCTGATCCGCTGACTGAGGTCATTCAGTTCGGGGCACGCGAGCTGTTGCGAACGGCTGTGCAGGCTGAGGTTGCCGGTTTCATGGCGGTTCACGCGCAGCTTCTGGACAAGGAAGGTCGCCAGCGTCTGGTGCGCCACGGGTTCCTGCCGGAGCGCGAGGTGATGACCGGGATCGGCACGGTGCCCGTTCAGGTGCCCCGGGTCCGCGACCGGGGTGCGAACATCGATGGCAGCAAGATCAGGTTCCGTTCATCCTTGGTGCCGCCGTATCTACGCAAAGCGAAGTCCGTCGAGGAGCTGCTGCCCTGGCTTTACCTGAAGGGCATTTCAACGGGGGACTTCAGCGAGGCGCTGGCCGCCCTTTTGGGGCCGGATGCAGAGGGGCTGTCAGCCTCCACGATCACGCGACTGAAGGCGACCTGGTGGGACGAGTATGAAGCCTGGCGCAAGCGTGACCTGTCGGGCAAGCGCTATGTCTACATCTGGGCGGACGGGGTCTGCTTCACGCCCCGTTTGGACGGGGATCGTCAATGTATGTTGGTGATTATCGGCGCTGACGAGTACGGAGAAAAGGACGTTTTGAGCATCATGGACGGATTCCGGGAGAACGCGGACAGCTGGCGGGACCTGTTACGCGGTCTGAGGAAACGCGGCCTGACGGTGCCGCCCGAGCTTGCTGTCGGTGATGGCGCGCTTGGGTTCTGGACGGCGCTGCGGGATGTCTATCCGACCACCCGTGAGCAGCGGTGCTGGGTCCACAAGACGGCCAATGTAACGGGCGCGATGCCCAAGTCGCTGCGGGAAAAAGCCAAGGCCGATCTGCAGGATATTTGGATGGCCGAGACGAAGAAGGAAGCCAATGCGGCCTTCGATCTCTTCGTGGAAACCTACGGCCTGAAATACGAGCGGGCCGTGGCCAGGCTGGTCAAGGACCGCGACGTGTTGCTGACCTTCTATGACTTCCCGGCCGAACACTGGAAACACATCCGGACCACGAACCCGATCGAAAGCGTCTTTGCCACGGTCCGCAACCGAACGCGCAAAACCAAAGGATGCCTGAACCGCAAGACCGCCCTCGCCATGGTCTTCAGGTTGATGATGTCGGCCAAGAAGAAGTGGAGGAAGATCTCAGGGCCAAACCGTCTGCCCGAAGTGATCCAGGGGATTGCCTTCAAGGACGAGATATGGTTGAAAGTTGGTGATGGCCCCTGAGGGGCGGCATATCAAGGCGGTGCTGAAGCGCCGTCAATTCTCAAGAGAAAGGGATATGCCACATGTCGAAATCTACCGTTGTTCCATTCGAGCTACCATCGGAATTTTCACCTGATCCGCTGACTGAGGTCATTCAGTTCGGGGCACGCGAGCTGTTGCGAACGGCTGTGCAGGCTGAGGTTGCCGGTTTCATGGCGGTTCACGCGCAGCTTCTGGACAAGGAAGGTCGCCAGCGTCTGGTGCGCCACGGGTTCCTGCCGGAGCGCGAGGTGATGACCGGGATCGGCACGGTGCCCGTTCAGGTGCCCCGGGTCCGCGACCGGGGTGCGAACATCGATGGCAGCAAGATCAGGTTCCGTTCATCCTTGGTGCCGCCGTATCTACGCAAAGCGAAGTCCGTCGAGGAGCTGCTGCCCTGGCTTTACCTGAAGGGCATTTCAACGGGGGACTTCAGCGAGGCGCTGGCCGCCCTTTTGGGGCCGGATGCAGAGGGGCTGTCAGCCTCCACGATCACGCGACTGAAGGCGACCTGGTGGGACGAGTATGAAGCCTGGCGCAAGCGTGACCTGTCGGGCAAGCGCTATGTCTACATCTGGGCGGACGGGGTCTGCTTCACGCCCCGTTTGGACGGGGATCGTCAATGTATGTTGGTGATTATCGGCGCTGACGAGTACGGAGAAAAGGACGTTTTGAGCATCATGGACGGATTCCGGGAGAACGCGGACAGCTGGCGGGACCTGTTACGCGGTCTGAGGAAACGCGGCCTGACGGTGCCGCCCGAGCTTGCTGTCGGTGATGGCGCGCTTGGGTTCTGGACGGCGCTGCGGGATGTCTATCCGACCACCCGTGAGCAGCGGTGCTGGGTCCACAAGACGGCCAATGTAACGGGCGCGATGCCCAAGTCGCTGCGGGAAAAAGCCAAGGCCGATCTGCAGGATATTTGGATGGCCGAGACGAAGAAGGAAGCCAATGCGGCCTTCGATCTCTTCGTGGAAACCTACGGCCTGAAATACGAGCGGGCCGTGGCCAGGCTGGTCAAGGACCGCGACGTGTTGCTGACCTTCTATGACTTCCCGGCCGAACACTGGAAACACATCCGGACCACGAACCCGATCGAAAGCGTCTTTGCCACGGTCCGCAACCGAACGCGCAAAACCAAAGGATGCCTGAACCGCAAGACCGCCCTCGCCATGGTCTTCAGGTTGATGATGTCGGCCAAGAAGAAGTGGAGGAAGATCTCAGGGCCAAACCGTCTGCCCGAAGTGATCCAGGGGATTGCCTTCAAGGACGGGATCAGGCAACGTCAAAACGCCGCCTGATCACGCCGTCACCAACTTTTGGGCATAACTCGACTAATAGATGGGGACCACTCTGGGGGACTGCCCGGAGGAATGTTGCCGGCGGCGGATTACTACTATCGTGGCAACTTACAAGGCTGGCATCGCCTAGACACTATCGGTCCCTCGAAGCTGAGCTCGCTGATAGTTGCAATATCCTATGTTCACTACGATCACACGCCAAATCAACACCCAAGATTGCTGGTTAGTGGCTATCGGCGAACCAAGGGCATATATGGACAAGGTTTTGAAATCCGATTTTCGTGTGCGGACAGCGACTTCGGAATTGGCAGCGAAATGGACTATTTGGACCAGGTTCTTGAGATTGAGCTAAAGTGGGGGCACGTACCAATCGTTGGCAAATCAGATGTTGCAGATGATGAATGTGAAGTGGCTGACGAAGACGAGTATGTCGCCGTTTCGTAGGAAACCAAAACCAAATCGCCTTCGCGCGTAGTCCCCTAGCGCGCTGACGTTACGCAAGAACGCCAAAACTCATACGTTCTGTCACGGGCGATAACGACCGTTTTTGGACGTGCGAGGATCAACGCCGCACAATCCTTGATTGTGCAGCAATCGATCAAGGCAAGCTTTGTCGATATGCTTCGGGTTGGCGGAGGGGAACGTCCCATCCGCACGGAGCCGCGCTTTCTAGGCGGCGTTCTCACATGCCCACGCGCCTACTTCATGCGCGATTACGTGGAATGTGAACCGGGGGTTGAAGGGGCCAACTGCTTCGGTCACTTCCGGTCCATGCTGATCACGGAAGGCGTGAAATGCCTCGGCGCTTTCCCATTCCATGTAGTTGACGACCATACCTTCGGTCGGGCCTGTACCATGGTGCAAACGTGCACGGATGAAACCGGGCTGTTTGGTAACAATACGGTCGAGAACGTCGCGAACGGCACCCTCATTTGCCTCTGCATCTTCCTTGGGGGGTTCGAAAAGTATGATTGCGATGAACATGGAGGTCTCCTTGGGTTGATATGTCATGTCATGAAGATGCTCGCGCGGGGGCAGCGGGAACAGTTCTGAAAAAGCAGCACTTTCACTTCTTTTTTTGTAGTGGACGGGAGCGTGCAGCTGGCGCAGGCTTGTGAGGAAAGGGAGGGCGTCGCATGTCTTCACAAGGATACGGCTACACGCAATTCTGCCCCATCGCGATGGCTTGCGAGATGCTGGAGCCACGGTGGACGATGTTGATCCTGTGCGAAATGTGGTCCGGTTCCACCCGTTTTTCCGAAATTCAACGCGGTGTGCCAGGAATGAGCCCGAGCCTGCTCACCAAGCGTTTGCGCGAGATGCAGGACAAAGGGTTGATTGAACGCTTTGCGGGTTCGGGAAAAGGCGGCGCACGTTATGCAACAACGGCGATGGCCGACGAGTTGGAACCATTGGTTTATGCGCTCGGGAGCTGGGCGCATCGCAATATCGACCCGCTGCCCGGCCTCGAATGCCTGGATGCGCGCGTTTTGCTATGGAACATTCGGCGCAAGATCGATGTTTCTGCACTTCCTCGCAAACGCTCTGTTGTTCAGTTCATTCTGAGAGAGCGTGATGAGCCGGATTTCCTAGCTTGGCTCATCATTCGGCCCAATGCCGAGACCGACCTTTGCATGGTCGACCCGAAAGACGAGGTCGATTTGTTCATCACCGCCGATCTAAAGGCACTGACGGCCGCTTGGATGGGGCACTCGACTTTCGCAAACGAAATCGAAGCTGACCGTATTCAATTGATCGGCGACGCGTTGATAGCTTCAAGTCTTTCAAGATGGTTGATCAGGTCAAGCTACGCAATTGAGTCCGAAGAGATAGTCAATGAGCGACGGATTGCGACCGGTTAGGGGGTAGTCGCGCGCTGACTTAAATGGGGCATCACAGTGCAGCTAGAATCCAGGTTTTCGCCGCCGTCCGAACCAGAGGTTTTGCCGCTTAAGTTGATTGACAGATCGTGCTCACAATCGACCGTTTTTGGCGCAGAGGTATTGGCAATAGGTTTTTGTCCAACACCTGTCGTTCGTGCAAAGCGCGGCGGATTCAACGAGAGATGAAGGTTTTTCGACGCGGGCCATTGCGCGGGATATCGGCCGGGCGTGAGCGTGGCCCGCGTTGACAAACCTCTCAGGGAGGAAGCCGCGGGGACTGGGCGGTGTCTATGGGGAAAGAGCGTTGTCGGCTGGGTCTGTGACCGCGACGGATACGTTGGTGTGGGGCGCGATGTCGACCGCTTCCATGTTTCGCGAGAGGGTTTGGCCTGGATTTAGCCCGGGTAGTAGCCGTGTTGTGCCTTTTGTGTGGCTTTCCAACTCACTTTGGACAAGGGGGCTCGACCGGTGTGGCTGAGTCACCCGGTTGGTAGCGGTTGGGATGAGCGCGCGCCCGGTCATGCGGCCTGTCTCCTCGGTGGGGCGCGGGATTGCGGAACCTCGCCGCGCCGGAACGTCTCGGTGATACGCATGGGTCCGCCGCAGTCGGGGCATGGCTCGCGCAAGATTAGAGGGATGATCTCGGCAGAGGGTGCGTCTTCCTGCCTGGTCGGTTCCGCACCGAGCAATGTGCGGATCTTCGCGATGTTGGCCTTGCGGGCGGCGCTTGCCAGCAGGCCGTAGTGGCGGATGCGATGGAATCCATCGGGCAGGACATGCATGAGGAACCGGCGGATGAACTCGCCCGTGTCGAGCCGCATGACCTTCATCCGGTCGCCGCGCTTGATGCGGTAATCCTTCCAGCGGAAGGAAACGGTGTCGGCATCTGCGCTGACGAGGCGATGGTTGGAGATCGCGACCCGGTGGGTGTAGCGGCTGAGATAGGCCAGAACCTGCTCGGGTCCGCCAAAGGGCGGTTTGGCATAGACCACCCATTCGGTTTTGCGCAGCGGTGCGAGGTAAGCAGTGAAGGCATCTGCATCGGCCAGCCCGGCAAGATCACTGAAGAAGGTGAGCTGCCCGGCGCGGTGCAAGTTGACCAGGCCCTCAAGGAACAGGCGTCTGAACAGCCGAGACAGCACCCGGACCGGCAGAAAGAACCCGGGCTTGCAGCCGATCCATCGGATGCCATCAAGCGACAACCCGCCGCCGGGCACGATCATGTGGATGTGGGGATGATGCGTCATCGCCGATCCCCAGGTGTGGAGAACGCAGGTCATGCCGACGCGGGCACCAAGGTGCCTGGGGTCAGCGACGATGGTCATCACCGTCTCGGCTGATGCCTTGAACAAGAGGCCGTACATTGCCCGCTTGTTCCAGTAGGCGATGCGGGCGATCTCGGCCGGCAATGTGAAGACGACGTGGAAATATTCCACGGGCAACAAGTCGTCTGCCCGCGCCGCCATCCAATCGCGCGCCGCCGGTCCCTGGCACTTCGGGCAGTGCCGGTTCTTGCAACTGTTGTAGGCGATATGCTGGTGATCACATTTGGTGCAAGCTGCCACATGCCCACCGAGTGCTTCGGTCCGGCAGGCTTCAATGGCGGACATCACTTTGAGTTGCCCAAGGCTCAGACGCCCTGCATTGGCCCGCCGATAGGCAGGCCCATGATCACGGAAGATGTCGGCAACCTCCAGCGCGTGCCGCGGCACGCTGCAGCCCCCGTCAGGTCACATCCTGGATGTGCTCGAACGGGCTGGACACATTGCGCAACGTCTTGGTCGCCACATGTGTATATCGTGCCGTCGTGGTCAACTTGGCGTGGCCGAGGAGAACCTGGATCACCCGCACATCCGTATCGGCCTCCAACAAATGCGTAGCAAAGCTGTGCCGGAGCGAGTGCAATGTTGCAGGCTTCTTGATGCCGGCCATCGCCTTTGCCGAGTTGAAGGCACGATTCAAGGACCGTGGAGACAGGGGTTCAACCCGGCTCTGCCCAGGAAACAGCCAGCCCTGCGGGCGAGCCTCACGCCAATAGTCGCGAAGGAGTTCCAGCAAGGACGGCGAAAGCATCACATCGCGATCCTTGCCGCCCTTACCGCGCTCGACATGGATCAGCATGCGGTCACTGTCGATGTCCCGAACCTTGAGATTGGTGACCTCGGAGGCACGCAGCCCTGCGCCATACCCGATGCCGAGTGCCGCCCGATACTTGAGACCGGGCCCAGGGGCCGCGGACAAAACCGCCGAGACCTCCTCGAAGCTCAGCACAATCGGCAGCTTCCGCGGCTCGGTGCGGAACTGCATGTACTTCTTCATATCCTCCCGATTGCATGTCATGCCGAAGAAGAACCGCAGTGCCGTGATCCGCGAATTGTAGACCGACGGCGTCACCTCAGTGTCGGTCATATGAAGCTGATAGGCGCGCAGCTCATCTGGCGTCGCCGTATCCGGCGCACGCCCCAGAAACGCTGTGAAATCCTTCAGCGCCCGGATATGCGCTTTCTGCGATGTCTCAGCCAACCCGCGAATGCGCATGTCCTCGATCATCCGCGCACGCAGCGGGCTCATCTTCTCCTGTGTCATGGGAACCTCCTGTCCAATTGAGAAACCTCAATCGTCAGGCAGGTCCGTCACATCGCAAAATGCGCCTACATATTGTTCCGCTCGCTACCTCAGCAACAAGCGCCGTTGCCGCGAGAGCGGCTTAGTCCCCGAGCCCAAAGTGTGTGATGCTGCAGCGCACACGAATGTCTGCTCCGCTCCAGTGCGAGCACCACTCAACTTGGCCCAAGCGTCTGAAGAATTGCGTCTACGATCTTTTGTCCGCCTTTTGAGGAGGGCTCTATTGGAGACATTTCCGAAAAGTCACCTTGGTCTGAGCATACCACTTCCAAACGGATCACTGATACACCGCGAGCCTCTGCGAGACGTTGGATAATGGCATTAAATGCGCCAATCGCAAATGGTGCATAATCCCTTATTTTCCGCTCTGCGAAAGGGATGGCAGTGTAAATTGTGCAGGCGCTTACTCTGAGGCCACGTTCAGAAACTGCATCTAACATCCAACCATACGCGATTTCGATATCCGCAAGTGGCGACGCGATGAGTTCATCCAGATTGGCTCCTTCCGCAACCTGCGCGAGCAGATGGCGGAATTTCATTAGATCGTTTCCGCCGATACTCACGACAATATCTGTCGTGTGAGTTGGTACTTTCTCAAGCTGGTTAGGGATGTCTTCAATACAGTCGCCATCTACAGCGACCTTGAACGCCGACCAGTTTTTTGGAATTGAACGGCGCATCTGTTCGATGACGCCGGGTTCGCCTGGAATGTACTCATCGTTGTCAAAGATGGAATCCCCCATCAAACAAATATGCTTCTCAGCCATCGTGACCTGCCCCCAGAATTTCGGGCCATTCAAAAAGAGAGTTTGTTCTCGTAACGTTCAAAGCTACGAGGAGAACGAAGAATGCGGAAGTCACGCTTCACAGAGGAACAAATCGTCGGGATTTTGCAGGAGTATGCTGCGGGTGCCAAAGTGTCTGAGCTTTGCCGCAAGCATGGGATGTCCGATGCGACGCTGTACAAGTGGAAAGCCAAGTATGGCGGCATGACAGTATCCGAGCTGCGCCGCCTGAAGGACCTGGAGGTCGAGAACTCGGAGCTGAAGCGTCTGCTGGCAGACGCGATGCTCGATAATGCTGGTCTTAAGGGGCTGCTGGCAAAAAACTCATAACGCCTGCCGCCCGTCGGGATGCGGTGGTCACGTTGATGGCTGAACACCAATTCACGCAAAGGCGGGCGTGCAGGCTGGTTGGAATATCCAGATCGAGCCTGACCTATCAGGCGCGCCCGGATCGCCACGCGCGGCTTCGGGAACGTCTGATCACGCTTTCAGGCAAGCACAGGAGGTATGGCTATCGTATGTTGCATGCCAAGCTGGTGCGCGAGGGGTTCAAGGTGAACGTCAAAGTCGTCGAACGTATCTACCGCGAGGAGCGGCTGTGGCTACGTCGCACAAAGCGCAAGAAGATCCCCAAGGAAGGCCGTGAGGGCGGCTGGTGCCCGATTGCAGCCAACCAACGGTGGTCTTTGGATTTCACCAGTGACGCACTGGCAAACGGGCGCAAATTCCGAACGGCGAACCTCAAAGATGATTGCACACGAGAGTGCCCCGCCATCGAGGTGGATTTCTCACTGCCCGGTGAGCGGGTCGTGGAACTGCTGAACCGGGTCGCACGCGAACGCGGATATCCTGACATTCTGGTCGTTGATAACGGCCCGGAACTACGAGGTCGCGCGCTTGACGCCTGGGCCGATGACAACGGCGTGCAGT
>CATOSU010000015.1 GCA_951812615.1 uncultured Paracoccaceae bacterium | reverse complement strand
CGCGCCTCTTCCGCGTCACCGAGACCCATGAGTTCGACACGCGCCCTCTGGGCACTGCGGATGTAACGCTCGAGCTGACCCTCAAGCTGGTCCAGGGGATTGCCGCGTCCCCCGCCACCGCGTTGCAACTTGCGCAGAGCGGCCTCGGCCTCGGCTGTCGCCCTGTCGAGGCGGGCAATCTCTGCGCCGGCCTCTCCGGCGGCCGTGACCATCCCGTCCCCGAATACATCCATGGGGTCATTGACCCGCCCGCCAAGCCCGGTGACACGCAATGCCGCGGCATCCGCTTCGGCCAGTTGCCTTGCCCGTTCGACCGGCTGGCCGACCGTGCGGTTGCGGATCTGCGCGCGCAAGAGGGCCGCCGCCTGCATCCCGGGCAGGGCTTCCAGTTCGGCCCGGGCACGGGCGGCCGCCTCGGCCAGCGCGTGCGCCTGCCCGGCCATCGTGTCGAGGCCCGGGTTGCGGCCATCGGTTGCGAGCAATTCACGCAGATGGCCCTCGAGATCCAACACGTCACCCAGCAGATGATCGATCTGGGCTTGCTGATCCTCCGTAAGGTCTGGGGCCGCAGCGGCGGCGGCGCGGAGCGCCTGGCGCAGCCTTGTGGCAGCCTCCTGTTGGGCTCGGATCCCGTCCGCGTCGCGGAGCCCCTCAAGCGCCGCGCCGACCTTCCTGACGGCATCGACACCCAGACCCGTCTCTTCGGCCAGCTTCTCAAAACCCGCCTTTGCCAACGTGAGAAAGCGTTCGAGCGCCTCCTGGGCTTGGTCATAATTTCCAAACAGGGCGCGGAACGCCTCTGCCACCGCCTCTACGGAGACACCCGCAGCCTCCGCCCCGGCGGCTATGTCGGAAAACCCAAACCGGTCCAGCACATCGCGCGGGGTTTCGATGGCGGCTGTGGGACTGAGGGGATTGAGGGCGGCATTATACTCCTTGACAAAGGCATCCACATCTCCAGCGCGGACAAGATGCTGCCGGAACGCTTCTGCAAACTGCATCGCAGCCTCGGCGCCGGCGGCGCGGGCAGAAGCTGCCGTCCTGTCGAGCGCCCCGGCGGCGAAGGTGCCGGACAGAATACCCTCGACCGCCTGCCGGGCGGCACGGGCAGCGCTGCGGCGCTCAAGCTCCTTCTGGGCCTCAATCAGCGCCAGCACCTGCGCCGTCACGCCCCCGTATTGTTCGCGAATGGCGTCGAGATCGCCGCGCAGATCCTTGAGACCGCGCAGCCGGTCGGTGGCGTCGGCCAGCCGGTCGGTCGCGTCGGCGGCCTCTTCGCCCGCCTCGCCGGTGCCGAAGAGATGCCCGGCCAGGGGGATGAGCACGGCCGAGGCGGTGCCGAGCACAACGCCCAGCAGCCCGAAGCCCGACAGCAGTTGCGGCAATTGCTGGCTGAGCGCGCGGGAGGCCGAAGTTCCGGAAGCCATCTGCACGGCCACGTCCTGCACCTGATAGCCGACATTGATGAGTGAGGCCCGGCTGGCGCTCATTGCCTGGCGATGGGCAGTCCCTGCCGCTGCCCCGGCCCGGGTGGCCCGGGTGAGCCGCTCCTGCGCGGTGGCAGCACTGCGGGCGGCGGTGGCACTGCGGGCGATGCCCGAGGCGGCCTGCTCATAGCCCCGCCCTGCGGTGCGCGCGCCTGCGCCGGCCTGCCCGGTCTCCGCGCGCAACCGGCGCAATTCGGCGCGTGCCTGATCCAGATCGGCGCGGATGCGCAGGGCGAGATCAAGATCACCGCTCATGCCAGCGTCACCGTGTCAGCAGGCTGGCCGCCAGCGCCGTGGCAAGGGTTTGCGCGGCGCGGGCGCGCCGGGTCTCGCCGGCCTGCCAGAGGAGCCTGATCTGGCGCCATGTCAATGTCTCCGGGAGGGATCGGATGTCTCCGTGCCCCTCGGCGGCAAGGGTTGCGAGGATGTCTGCGAGGCCGACAGGCGTGCCATCCATCCCGGCCCGGCCCCGGCCACGATGTGGCGCACGAAAAAACTCATATTCGCCTGCCAGAGGGCGCCCGAGACCCGTGCTGCATCCGCGTCCCGGAGCCGGGCCAGCCAGTCTGCCTCGCGTCCGGTCGCGCGGGCCGCAATCTCCAGCCAGAGATCGCCATGGGCCGCGAGCACCGCCTCCACGCCGCCGCCCGAGGACGCGGCCCCGTCGTCCAGTTGTGTCGCCAGATCCGCAATCAGCGGCCCGGCCAGTGCGCGCATCTCGAGGCCTTCGCGGAAGCGGAACTCGTGCACGGTGATCTGCACCGGCGCGCCGGTGTCCGGATCGGCCACCTCCAGCGCGATATCGGGATCAAGGATCGCAAGCGCGTCGGCATCGGAGGCGGCCGCGGGGTTGCGGGGTTTTGCGGGTTTACGTGCCATGGGGCGCTCCGTCGACGATGAGCGCCGCGCCGCAGTCCTCCGGCTCGAGGATCAGCGCGGCGATCTGCAGCGCCTGCATCTCGTTGCCGATCAGCGACAGATCGCCGGCGGGGCGCAGCGAGACCAGCGGCGCATAATAATGCCGCCCGTGGCTGTCAGGGGCGATCCCGGGCGAGAGCTCGATATAGCGCAGCGCGCCGCGCACCGGTTGCGGGCGGCCGATCGCCAGGCGCTTGCCTGCGGTGACGGTGTAGCTGGCATAGAGCGTGTCACCATTTGCGGGGCTGCCGGGCGCCTGCAGCAGCCGAAGGCGGCCGTGACCCGGTTCGGCACGATAGTGCGTGTCTTCGCTCAGCGCGGCGCCGCCCTTGCGCGCCTGCCTGTGGACGACCAGGTCGGCGATGGCGCGCCCGCGCGCCGATGGCAGGCCGTAGAAGGGTCCGGTCTCGATGCAGGCCACGGTGATCTCGTCATCCTTCACACCCTCCGCCGGGCGCGGCAGGGCCGCGTCCGAGCCGAGAAAGGCGGCAAGGTTGGCGAGCGACATGTCGTTCAGCGTCATCGTCAGGGTGCGGGTGATTGAGCGCACGGCATCGACCAGCGTGCGCGGCGGGCCCGAGGAGGACTGCACGGTGATCCGCTCCTCCTGGATCGACAGACTGGCCGAACTGGCATGACCGAGATGGCGTTCCGCGCCCGGGGTCCCGCCGGGCTCAAGGGCCGCGAAATACATCTCTCCCGCCCCGACAATGATGTTGTCTCGATGATTGCTGATCATGGTATATCCTCTGGTGGCTGGGCATGTATCCAGTAGCGCGCCGTCCACTCGTCCTGCCAGACGACCCGTCCGGCCTCGATCTCCAGCAACCGCCCGGAGAGCAGTGCCAGCGGGGCCGGGCGGACCGGGAGGCCCTCTTCGGCGCCGGGGCACCAGCCCAGAAGCCGCCCGCGCGCCGGGCCCAGAAGCTCCGCCAGGCGGCCCCGGGCGCGGGTCTTCCTGCCGCCCGGATCGTCCGGGGCGGCAATCAGGATCGTGGTGGCGATGGTCAGCGTGACCTCTTGCAGCGTGCCGGCCCGGCCGGTGCGGTTGGGTCCGGCGGAAAACGCCGCCGGCACCACGGCCAGGACGGGCGGTTTGAGCGCGGTCTCCGCCGCCGCATCCAGCAGGCCGATCACGCGGCGGAACGGACGACCGGGACCGGCGAGCGGTGCCAGATGCGCGGTCAGCGCGTCGCAGATCAGCAGGCCCGGATCGGGCGCGGTGTGGGGTGTCTCCAGCCGGGTCATGACGTGGCTCCTGCGGCGCGAGAGAGCGCACGCGCCGCAATCTCCAGCACCGCATCGCGATCAGCCGCATCAAGCCCGAGGAAAGGCCGGGCCGGCATGGCGATCTCGCGGGCCCCGATTTCGGCAAACGCCACACGCACCGAGCCTGCCTTGCGCGCCCGGGTGTTCTTGCGCGCGGCAAAGCGCAGCACATAGGCGCCCGACCCGGTCTTCGCACGCCGGAACGCCAGCGTCTGGGTGCGGGCCTTCTGTTTGATGGTGCCGCCAAACTGGTGGATCGCGGCATGGACGACATTGGTGCCGACATCGACGCCGGTCGCGTCGGCGCGATGGGTGATCGACGATCTCAGACGCCCGGATTTGACCAGCGTCTGCCCGCCCTTCTTGCGCGCGCGCGCCGAGGCGGGCCATTTTTTGCCGTCCGGGCCGGTCCCGGTCTCGAAGCGCCGCGCGACCGTCGCCACCAGCATCGCGCCGATTTCGTCAAGGACCGCGCGCGGATCCTCCGCGACGCGCTCCATCCGCGTGAGCGCCTCCCGGACCTCGGCGTCGTCCCAGTCCACATCGATATGCACGCCCGCGCCGGCCATGTCAGCTGCATCCTCCCGCGCGTCCGAGCGCGATGGCGATCATCGGGCGCGACCCGCAAACGGACATCAGCGCCTCCTCGCGGCGCGGCACGGGCTTGCCATCGGCGCTGAGCAGGACGCTCTCTCCCGCGACCAGGTCACTGAGCGCTTTGCGCGCCGCGCGGGCGCGGGCGACAACACCGTCCGGGGCCGCCTCGTCAAAAAGCCTGAGGCGCGCCAGATCGCAGGCCACAGCCGTGAGCGCCGGCCAGGGGCCGGGGCCCGCGAGCGGCAGATCCCAGGCCGTCGCCAGGGCGGCGTCGATCTGAGCGGAGACATCCGCCAGCACCGCATCGATCCGGCCTGCATCGTCGCGCCCGTCGCCATCCTCGTCGGCGAGGTCACAGATCTCCCACCCGCCAAAGCGCGCCACCAGATCGGCGCGTCTCGCGTAGCGGGTGGGATCGGTCTCTACGGTACTGCTCATGCGCTCCCCCGTCAGGCCACGGCGTTCCTGATCAGATAGCCGGCGGCAGGGGCCAGGATCTGCTCCTCGCAGCTGTCGACCACCCGGATGCGGTGCAGCCCGCGCGCACCGCGCGCGCCCTCGAAACGGGTATAGACCTCCAGGCCGCGATAGCTCGCGGTCACACCGAGTTGCGGCGGGCCCATCGGATCGGGCGCGGGCGACCGGCGATAAAGCAGCGCCGATTTGCCCCAGATACGATCGAGGCTTGGCGGCTGGCCCTGCGCGGCGGTGTTGATCCGGCTCTGACCCACGACGATGTCCTCGAGCTCGAAGAGATCGGCAATGGCGCGCCGCGCGGCGATGGCGACATCGCCCGAGGTCGCGTTGACCGCCCTGGCGATCTTCTTGTGCGATCTGAGCTTCAGCCAGACCGATGATCCCATCACAAGATGCGTCGGCGCCACGATCATCGCGTCGATCGCGTTCAGGATGTCCTCGACCGGATCGGAACTGGCGTGGCCCGATGACCACTGGTCGTTGCCGCTGAGCGTCACCTTGCTGGCGTCGGCATATGTGTCGGCATTCAGGACGAGATCGGCCACGCGCTTCTCGCGCCCGATCGTCAGCAGATCAGTCAGCGTCATCACCGAGCGGTCACGCGGATCGGAGACGCCGGGCGGGATATTGCGGATGTCGTCATCCGGAATGAGATCCTGCAGACCGTAATCGGCGACCATGCCGGCCATCTCGGTGGCACTCAGGTGCACGGTCGTCGGGTCCGAGCGCCGCCCGATCGTCGTGTCGGGCAGCGTGTAGCTTTCGGCCAGCGGATAGGAGGTGTAGCGGTAGGTCCGCAAACCCACGGGCACACGCGGCAGCACCAGATCGGCGATGTAGGCCGGGTTGCGGTAGCCGATCGCAATGCCGGTGCGCGTCTCGTCGACCGGATAGGCCGAGCCGGGATGGGGGATTGGGTCGGGCATCTGCTGTCTCCTCAGATCCGCTGCGGTGCGATCAGCACCGCGATGATGTCTTCTTCCTTGCCGGCGGCCGTGAGGGCGATGCCCACCACGAAGTCTTTTGCGGAGGTCGTTGCGACAGCCTTGCCGGTGGCATTGGCTTTCACGCTGGAGCCGCGCGCAAGCGCGGCGCCGGCCACGCAAAAGGCGATGCCGGCCAGGTGGACATCCACCGCCCGCCCGGATTTTGCGTCGATCTCGGCGGAGATGCCGATCGGACGCTCGGTGATCGTGGTATCGCTGCTGGCGTCGGCCTGGATCACGGCGCCGTCGGCGGTGCCGATCTGTACGATGTGGCGCGCCTTGATGGCAGCGCCGGCCTTGAAGGCGCGGGTCAATGTCGGGTTATGCATGCGCTGTCTCCCCGGCCAGTACCTGGCGGACCGCCACGTCAAGCGTCAGCGTGCCGGTGGTGTCGGCGGCCAGCAGCGCATTGGCGCGGCGCGCCAGCACATTCCGGTCCGGTGCATCCCGCTGCGGTGTCTGCGGCCAGAGATCCGCGCCCGGAGCAGCACTCCGGGCCTCGCCCGAAAGCTCGCGCAGTTCCGGCCCGCGCCGGGGCAGACCCTTGAGGAACGCCTCCAGCACATCCGCCGGGCTGGCGCGCGTCGCGGTGCCGTCCGCGCCTGTCAGCGCGATAGCGCCACCCTCGCCGGTTCCCGCCAGGCTTGCGCACAGCGCCGTCAGCGGTTCCGCCTCGGCGGGCAGGACACGGCCGGCCTGGACATGGGCGGCAATCCGGCCGCGTGCTGCGGCCTGCTGTTCGGCGGCCAGGCGGGCCACGCGCTCGCCTGTGAGCGCCGCGTTCAGTTCGGCGACCTGCGCCGCCAGTTCCCCGCCCGCGGCGGGGTTCGGGGCGGGCGTGGCCGGGGCGGGCGGCTGCAGACCTGCGGCCGGAGTGGGGGCGGGAAGATTGAGGGCATCGGGGTCTCCGTCGTGATGGGGGCCGCCGGCGCGCGGCGGGAGGTGAAGTGGGGGGCGGGTGCGCCGCCGGGGCTTGTGCCAGGGTCTGGGCAGGGGTCTGGGCCGGGGCTTGTGCCGGGGTCTGGGCCGGTGGCGAGGGTCGCGTGGAGCCTTGACACCAGCGCCACCATATCCTCGGGCTCTGCCAGTTCGCGCAGCGTATCGAGCGACCATGCCGGCATCACCCGGTCCGCCGTCGCGATCGTCGAGCGCTCGATCACCCATTCGCGCAAGGATCGCAGCATGCTCTCGACCGCCCACCAGCCCAGACGCTCCTCGGCGCCCCCGAGCGGGGCGGCCAGCGCGGTATCGAGCGGCGCAGAGAGCGCGATCACCATGCCCTTGGGGTGGCGTGAAAAATGGGAGGGTGCCAGCCCGTCAACGGCGGGCAGAGCGGCGCCCAGAAACGCCAAGTGTTGCAGCGTCCAGCCCGCGGCCTCCTTCGTGGCCCCGATCGAGCGGGCAGCAAAGCGCCCCGCCTGACAGGCAGACCGGAAATCGTCATCGAGCCGGGTGAGCCGCGCCTGAAGGCGGTCGCCGACACGGCGCAACCGATCCACCCAGCCCTCAGCCGGAACATCGTCGCGCGTCGGGTGGCCGAGCACGACAGGGGCCGGGTCGGCGCGCTCGAAATTGGCCACCATCTCGTCGAGATCGGCCTCGGCCAGCGTCACCGGACCGGTCGAGGCTGTAAAGCTGCCCGCCCGGCAGATGTCGATCCAGCCGTCAAGGGCGGAGAGCGAAGCGGGCGGCGCGGGAATGTGGGGCGCAACAGATGTCATGACCCGGACATTAGCACCGTCCTGTCCGGTGTTGCAGCGGACCATGGTCCGCTGCCGGGCCGCCGCCGGATGTGCCAGGATGGGCTGCCCGGACCGCAGAGGAGCCCCGCCCGTGACCCGCATCATTGACGAGATCATCGTCCATTGCTCAGCTACCCGGCCGGGATGGATGGCGGAGCGCCCGCTCGCGGAGCAGGTCGCCGAAATCCGGCGCTGGCATGTCGAGGAGCACGGGTGGCGCGATATCGGCTATCACTGGATCATCGGGCGCGACGGCACTGTCGCGCCCGGGCGCCCCGAGAACGTGCAGGGCGCGCACTGCGCCGGGCGCAACGCGCACTCGATCGGGGTGTGCCTGGTCGGCGGGCACGGCGGCTCGGAGAACGACACGTTCAGCGATCACTTCACGCCCGCGCAGGAGACGGCCCTGCGGGGGCTGATCGAGCGGCTGGGGTCGCGGTTCGGCACCCTCAAGGTCTCCGGCCACAACCAGTATGCCGCGAAGGCATGCCCTTGTTTCAGGGTGCCGGAGTGGCATCGTGCAAAACCCGCCCGCACCTCCCCGGTGCAATCGACCACGCTGCAGGCAACCGTCACAAGCGCCGTGGCGACCGCAGGGGGCGTGTTTGCGGCTCTCGGGCGGCTGGAGCCTGTGACACAGGCTATCGTCGCGCTCTGCGGCGCGTGTGCGCTCGTGGGGCTGGGCTGGATCGCCCGCGAGCGCCTGCGCAAATGGGCGCGAGGAGACCGCTGACATGAGGATGCTCGTCATTGTCCTGATTCTGACACCGCTGGTCATACTGCTGATATTTCTGGCTGCTCCGGTCACCGCCGCGCCCACCTGCGGCAACGCCGACACCCTCGGAGCCAGGCTTGCTCAGAGGTATGGCGAGACCTCCCAGAGCCTTGGCCTGACTGCGACAGGTGCCCTCATGGTGCTCACGGCCAACCCGGCAACCGGCACATGGACCGCGCTCATCATTCGCGCCGACGGGGTGGCCTGCGTCGCCGCCAGCGGCACCAACTGGCAGGGCGCCCCGGCAAAGACCGGAGACCCGGCCTGATGCTCGCCGCCCTCGCCCGCCTCATCCCCTCCAGAGCCGCGCTCTGGGCGGGTCTCGCCGCGCTCGGAGCCCTGTTCATCGCCCTGATCCGCAGGGACGCGCGCCGCGACGAGAGACGCGATGCGAAGATGAAGGACTACGAGCATGCGGAAGATATCGAAGATGACGTTGCTCGCGGCCGCGCTGATCCTGAGCGGCTGCGCAAATACGACGGTGCCGGGTGGCGCGACTGAGCGCGCATTGTGTCGCGCCTGGGGGACCAGCCTGCCAACCCGCTCGCGATCCGACACCGAGCAGACCCGGCGCGAGATCGCCAGCGCCTATGCCGACTTCGCGGCGGCGTGTCCGAAGTACGGGCATCTGGTGCCGTGACCGGCCGGGCGCGAAGGAGGGTCCGCTGCCCTGCCCGACCCCTGAAGGGTTTGCGGCGTGTCTCCACCAGCGCAAGGCCGCCATCGAACGTATCGGCGAGATCGAGCGGCTCCTGGCGATCTGACCGCCACACCGGCGGACCATGGTCCGCTTCCCACAAGCCCGTGCGGCATGTTATGCCGCGCCCAGACCTCTGCCAGGCCATATGATGGCCAGGACGGGGGCCGGGATGTAACAGCACCCCGAACCGGGAGTGTTCCCTCCCACGACCAGAACCGGCCAGCCCTGGCCGTCCCGCCACCGCAGCTGCGGCGGGATCATGATCGTGGGAGGCAGCCCCCTTGTCCATGCCCGATGACATCCCGGCAGAGCCCGGCGCGCTCACGCCGGCCCCGCCCGCCGCGCCGCTCGCGCCCTGGCTCGGTGGCAAGAAATATCTCGCGAAGACCATCGCCGCGCGCATCGGGGCGGTCCCGCATTCCTGCTACGCCGAGCCGTTTGCCGGCATGGGCGGCGTGTTCCTGCGGCGTGCCTCACGCCCGAAGTCAGAAATCCTCAACGATATCAATGGCGAGATCGTCAATCTCTTCCGCGTCCTGCGCGATCACCCGGACGCGCTGGCCGCCGGGTTCGACCTCTGCCTTGCCAGCCGCGCGGAGTTCGCCCGCCTGCTGGCCACCCCGCCCGGGACGCTCACGGACATCCGCCGCGCCGCCCGATGGGCCTGGCTCCAGCGCATGAGCTTCGGCGGCAAACCCGCCCATCTCGCCACGCCGGGCCAGATGGGGCCTTCGGTCCATCATTCAGGCCGGCTCTCCGCCGCGCGCATGGGCGCCCTGATTCGCGCCGCCCATGGCCGCTTGCAGGGCGTCCATATCGAATGTCTCGACTGGGCCGCCTTCATCCCGCGATACGACCGGGCCTCCACGCTCTTCTATCTCGACCCGCCCTATATGGGCCACGAGGCCGACTACGGACGCCAGGTGTTCGACCGGGGCGACTTCGCCCGGCTCGCGGAGATGCTCAGGGGCCTCAAGGGCCGGTTCATCCTGTCGATCAACGAGCGACCCGAAATCCGCGGGATGTTCGCATGGGCCGCAATCGACGTGGTCGAGACGCGCCACCCGGCGGGTCGGCGAGCTGCTGATCTCAGGGGGTGGCTCCCGGTCCCACCCGCGATAATCACTTCCACCGCGCGTCATTCAGACGCCAGTAGGCACCCGTCCCGATCAGCGGGGAGTCTTCGCGGATCAGGTCGAACGGAAATTTGCCGTTCTTGTCCTGCGCGCCAGGGTCGGCGCCAGCGTCGAGGAGCACCTGCACCGTCTCCAGGGGTCCGGACCGTGCCGCCCTATGCAGCGGGGTCTGGCCAACCTCGTCCCGCGCCTCCACATCCGCACCGGCCTCCACGAGTGCCTGCACCGTCTTCGACGATCCGAACGCTGCCGCAGAATGCAGCAGCGGCGTCCAGCCATCCTCGTCCCGCGCCTCCAGGTCCGCCCCGGCAACCAGGCAGCGGGACACATCGGCCGGTGTCGCTACCTCAAAGAATTCCACGGTATTCCAGGTTGCGCAGTCCGCCTCTGCAAGGGCTTCAGAGGGCAGGGCCCAGAGCGCCAGCACAAAGGCACCCGTAATGATCGATAATCCATTCAAGCTCATCAGCGTTCTCCTTCATTTCCCATACGTCACCGCGGCATTCGCGAACACGTCATTCATGGTCGGGTGCAACTTTATCACCCACCCCCAACCACAATCGCACCCTCCGGCCCGAACCAGACCACATGGCCGATGATGTGGTCCTCTTCCGCCACCGGACGCGGCGCCCGGTCATCGGCATCGCTGCCCATGGTCCAGACCCCGCCATCCTGTCTGAGCCGCTTGACCACAAGGCCCGTGTCTGTCCGGACCACGAAAATCGCGCCCTCCCGTGGCTCGGCCACATCCAGATTGAGAACAAGGATGTCGTCAGTGTGGATGGTCGGCTCCATCGAGCGCCCCGCCGCGCGGATCCCGACAAGGCGCTCGGGCCTGAGGCCCGGCGGAATATCATCCGCGGCCACGATCAGCGTGCCCGTCTCCCCGTCCTCGAACACGTCCTCGCCCGGCCCGGCCGCCGCGCGGACATCGACAAACTGCCGCAGGGGGAGCCTGCGGGCGTCCTGCGCGCCCGGGTCGGGCCGCAACAGGCGCTCCGCCAGGGCATCCAGCTTGCCCGCCATCTCGTCCTTCAGCGCGCGGGTCTCGTCCTTCAGCGCACGGGTGTTGCTGTCGAGCGTGCGCTCCAGTGCGCGCCTGTCCAGCACGGCTGCGGGGCTGGCATGGGCCGTGCCCCGGTCCTTGAGCCGCGCCTCCATTGCCGCCACGACCGCCTCGGCCGCCGCCCCCTCGGGCAGGCCCAGCATGTCGGTGACGGATTTCGGGATGCGCTCCAGCGGTGCGATATTGGGCGGCTCCGGGGGCAATGCATGGGCCGGTGGCCTGGGGTCGGGGACGTATTCGCAATTCTCCGCGCCGGGACGGCCCCTGAACACCGCCACGACCGGGTAGGCCTCGCGGATGCCTGCGGCAAAGCGCTCCTCCTCGAAGCTCTGCTGCTGCCCGTCGCGCTTCGGCATCCAGCCCCGGAGTTTCAGGCTGCCGTCCTCGCCCTTCTCCACGAGCCGCTTGATCGCGGCGCGGCCCTGATAATCGAGCACCCAGACCCGGTCGCCGTCCCGCACCTCGGTGTCCGGCGAGACCAGACAGATAGAACCACCATCAATTCCCTCCGGAATCATCGACTGGCCCGAGGCCGACACATAAAAGGCATTCTCGTCCATCACATCCTCCGGTTTCGGCAAGGGATCGCGCAGCGGCTGGTTCTTCCCCCAGCCCTGCACGCTGCAACTGGCTATGCCCTTGTGCGGCAGTGTGGCCTCGGTGAAAGCATCCCAGGCGGGCCGCGGGGTCTTCTGCGATTCGGCAACAGCGCCGCCGCGCGGCGGGCCGATGTAGAACTCAAGGCCAAGCGCGCGGCAGATTTCGGCGGCGCGGGACAATCTGGGATCATGACCGTCGAGCACGTTCTGAACACTTCTAACGGGGAGTTCCGCGCTTAATGCGGCCGCACGTACAGACGAACGCCTGCGCGCTAGCGCCGTTCTAATTCCGTCAATTAGCGCAGAGTTAGCTTCCATGAGTGCGAGTTCTCGCACGATCCAAGAACTTCGTCGATATGCGATATATGGCCTATTGACTATTTGGCCATTGATCGCATAATTGGCCATATGTCGCACACTTCAGTCACCACTCTCATTGAGACACTTGCTCTTCACGTCCGGCGCAGCCCGCACACTATTGGGCGCCTCGCATCTGGGAGCGGCGACTTCTACATTCGCCTCAAGCGCGGTCACGACCTGACCACCCGCCGTGCGGCCCGCGTCATCCAATGGTTCTCCGACCACTGGCCCGCCGACCTTGCCTGGCCGTCTGACATCCCGCGCCCTGCGCCGACCCCGGGCTCGCCTGCGGCGGCTGAGGCCCCGCCGGAGGCCACCCCATGACCGGGCGTTGCGACAGATGCGGGCGACATCCCGCCGGGGTCTATGAACTGGCGCTGATCCGGATCGATGACGGGCTTTTGGATACCGATGCGGTGGCCTGCGCCCGCATGACCGAGTTGTGCCCGGCCTGCCGGAACCGCCTGGCGGACCGTGTGGCCGGACTGCTGCCGGTCTGGGAGGGCGGCGTGATGGAGGTCGCGATAAGCATCCGAACGCGCCGGGGCGTTGCCTGTTTCGCCCGCCGGGCGGACGATCTGATCTCAGTCCTGACTGTCGATGCGGATGACGTTGTCATCGTCAGCGAGCGCGGGCTCGACATCGTCCAGGATATTACGAGGCAGCGTGATGATATCCCGCACCCCTCAGGAAAGGACATTCCGATGACCCCGGCGCCCGGAGGGCAGACACCGCCAGATCTCAAGTCCCTGTCGGTTGAGGTTGCCCTTCATCTCGACGGTCTCTCCGTCATGGACGCGATTTACGTACTCAGGCTGGCGGAGGATTTGGTCAAAATGACGACGACCGTTTCGCATCGCGCGCTCGTCCCGCCATCGGTTCAAGGGGAGGGGACGTCATGACGGATCTCCACAAGAACCTCTTCGATCTCTGCACGCAGGCCATCTATCGCCTGTTCGGTCGCGGTCGTCAGGTCGCGCAGGCCCTCGGCCAGCGCCTTGACTTCCGGGGCGCCTCGTCTTCCGGCATCCTCGAAGTCTCGGCGCATGGTGATTTCCCCATCGGTTGTGTGGCAACACCGATGATCGCGGCGGCGGGCCCGGGCGTCAATGCCCTGCGCTCCGCCGCCGCACCAGCGTGCGGGAGGGCGGCGTGATGCATGCGGCCCGCCTCCACCGGTCGCCCCGGCTCAAGCGGGTGCACGGTCTGCTCGGCGACGGTGCCGAGCGCTCGACGCTTGAGATCATCACGGGCGCGCGGGTCTGCGCGGTCAATGCCTGCATTGCGGAGTTGCGCGCCAACGGGGCCGAGATCGCCTGCCGCCAGACGGTGAGCGCGCGAGGCGAGCGCATCTGGCTGTATCGGATGGTGAGGCCCGCCCCGCCATCGGTTCAAGGGGAGGGCCGAACGCCCGCCCCGCCATCGGGTCAAGGGGAGGGGACGTCATGACGGATCGGGCCGACCTGAGGCTTGTTGATACTGCGGGTCATCCCGGGCTTGTGTTCGCCGGCGAACTTTCACACGCCGACTGGCGAGATATCGGTCTTGTGCTGGCCCGGGAGCGGTGTGACAGCGCGTTCGAGTGGCGCATCGGCGACTGGGCGCTGGCTGCCTCAGGTGTCGTCTCGACCCTGGCCGAGGCGGCGGTGATTGTTGGCGAGAGCGAGGGCAATCTTCGCAAGTTCGTCTCGGTCGCCAGGGTTTTCCAGCCTGTTCGCCGGCGAACAGATGTCGCGTTTCACCTGCATCTTGAGGTGGTGGCTCTGCCCGAGGTCGAGCAGGAGCGTCTGCTGGATCTGGCCAGCGCCGAACACTGGACGCGCGCGATGCTGCGGGATGAGGTACGGGCTGTTCGCCGGCGAACAAACGTCAGTGATCTGGCAACCGAGGTCGCGCGGCTCAAGCGCGATCTGGCCGCCGCCCGCGCGGACCGCGACACGGCGCGCGCGGCGCTGCGGGCGACGGAGGCGCGCACGAAGGACGCGATCGGCGAGATCGGGCGGGTCTGGCACGAGATCGACCAGGTGACGGCGGCCTTCTTTGATCCGGACAATGCCGCCGGGGCCGCCGCATTGCACGGCAACGCGCGGGCGAAGGCGGCAACGCGGCTCAAAAGGCGGCTCGAAACCCGTGTGGCGGAGATCAACACCATTGCGGCGCGCATCGAGGCCCGGCTGGTGGCCTCCGGCGCAGCGGACACCGCAACGGATACCGCAACGGACATCCCGGAGGATCGGTAATGGGCACTCTGGCAATCCGGGCGCTGCGCGGGCAGGCCCCCGCTCAGACACCCGCTCAGGCCCCCGATTTGCAAGCCCCCTGCGTACCGGCTGCACCGGGCGTGCAAGCCCCCTGCATCCCCGATGCACCGCCGTCCCAATCCCCGTTCCCATCCCTGCCACATCCCTCCCTGCCGCCCGAGGGCGCGGTGCTGGAGCGCGCCCGGGTGCGGCTGGCGGCGGTGGCAGAGGCCGGACGGCTGGTGGCGGGCGGTCTGACACAGGCCGAGGCTGACAGGATTGCAGCCGGGGCGGCAGGGGTCTCCCCGGCCTCGGTGGCGTCCTGGCGCGCCCGGGTGCGCGGCCTCGGCCCCGAAGCGCGCCTGGCCGCCCTGATGGATGCCCCGCGCCGGGGCCGGCCCAAAGGCGGCGGGGGTGCGTGTGGGGGTGATGGCGGCGGCGCGGGTGGCGGCACATCGGAGGAGACCCTCGACGATCTTCTGGCCGCGCTGGCCTTCGAGCATGGCGCGCATCTCACGGCCTCCCATGTGGCCCGCGTGGCACGCGTGCGCCTGCATGTGGACCTGTCACTCAGATCCCTCCAGCGCCGCCTGGCCGCGTTTCGCAAAGAGCACGCCCGCGATCTCTCCGCGGTCTCGGACCCCGACGGGCACCGCTCCCGCCGCGCCCCGGCGTTCGGACGCCGCTCGGAAAATGCCCAGGGCGTGATCCCGCAGCCGAACGCGCTCTGGGAACTCGACAGCACGCCGGCGGACGTGATGTGCACCGACGGGCGGCAGACCATCGTGGGGGCCATTGATGTCGGCACGCGGCGGGGCCGGTTGCTGGTCGTGCCGGTCAGCCGGGCCACGGCGATCTGCGCGCTGCTGCGGCGCTGCCTGATCGACTGGGGCGTGCCGGAGGTTGTGCGCACCGACGAGGGCCGCGACTACACTTCGGCCCATCTCGTCCGGGCGCTGGCCGATCTTGGCATCACCCATGACATCTGCCCGCCCTATACGCCCGAGGCCAAGCCCTTCATCGAGCGGTTCTTCGGCACCACGGCGCGGGATCTCTTCGCGTATCTGCCGGGCTTTGTCGGCCACAATGTGGCCGACCGCAAGAAGATCGAGGCGAAGCGGTCGATGGCGGCACGGCGCGGCAAGGACGGGCGCGAGACCTTCAGCGTGGCGCTGAGCGCGGCGGAACTGCAGGCGCGCTGCGATGCCTGGACGGACGGTATCTATCACACCAGGCCCCATGCGGGGCTGGGCGGCGAGACCCCGGCGGCGCGGGCGCGGGCCTGGACCGACCCGTTGGCGCGGATTGCGGATGTGCGCGCGCTCGACCCGCTTCTGGCCGAACCGGTCAGGGGCGGCGGCACCCGGGTGGTGCAGAAGGAAGGCCTCAGGATCGCCGCGCACTGGCATATCGCGCCGGAGCTGGGACCACTTGTGGGGGAGCGCGTTGGCGTCCGGCGCGACCCGGCCGAGCCGGGACGGGTTCTTGTGTTCACGGAAGACGGTCGGTTTCTCTGCCTGGCCGGGGAGGCGACCGGGCAGGCGCGTGCGGCGGTGGCGGCGCAGGCAAGGGCCCGGGCGAAGAAGGCCGACAGCGCGGCGCGCGCCCGGGCCAGGAAGCTCAGGCGCGGCCAGACGCCGGAGCGGGCGATGGACGATGTGCTCGAGGCGGCCAGATCCGCCACCGCCAGGGTGGTCGATCTGCCGCGCTCCGCCGATCCGCACGAGACCCCGGCGCTTGGCGCGGCCGGCGCGGCGGCGCGCGCGGCCAGGGCCATGACGGAGACCGGACAGCCGGGCGCGGCCAGGGTCAATAGCGATCCGTTCAGGGCCGCGCTCAGACAGCTTTATCTCGAGGAGGACCAGACATGACCGAAACCGTCACCCGACTGCCCATGCCTGCCGCCGTCCCGGCCCCGGGCGCTGAACAGGCTGCCCCCGATACGGCCCCCGATATGGCGACCACGCTGCGCGCGGTGGCCGCCGAGATGACGGCTCATGGGCTGAGCCAGGCCGAGGCGGCGCGCGGCATCGGCGTCAGTCCGACCACGCTGGGGCGCTGGCTCGCCGACAGATACGAGGGGGACAATCCCATGGTGACCGGCAAGGCGCAGTCCTGGCTGGAGACCCGCACCGAGGCGCGCGCCCTGACGCTGACGCCCGCCGGTCTCGATACCCATGCAGGGCTGGGCCTGACCGAAGAAATAATGGCGGCACTGGCCCATGCCCAGGCCACCGGTGACGTGGTGCTGATCCATGGCCGCTCGGGTGCGGGCAAGTCCTGGGCGCTCAAACGTTTTGCAGCCGCGCGCGCGCAGGTCACCGTGCTGACGGTGACCTGCGCCATCACCTCGCTGGCGGGCCTTTACGGGCGCATCGCGCGCGGCCTCGGGGCGGGCGGGCGCTTTGTCTCCGCGCTGGAGGCCGAGGAGGCGATCCTGGCGCGCCTCGAGGGCCGCCACGCGCTTCTGGCCATCGACGAGGCGCAGCATCTCTCCGCCCGGCTCATCGATGCGCTGCGCGGTCTGCGCGATCTCTCGGGCTGCGGCCTGGCGCTCATTGGCGACGAGACCTTGCGCATGACGCTCGGGCGCTGCCCGCAGGTCACGGGCCGGATCGGTGTACGGGTGGGCCTGGGCGTGCCGGGCGCGGCCGATGTGAGTGCGCTGCTGGCATCTGTGCTGGACCGCGCCCCCTCGGCATCCGAACGCAAGGCGGCCCGGGCTGCTGTCGCCGCGCCCGGGGGGATGCACGCGCTGCGCCGGCTCATGGCGCGCGCCTTCATGATCGCCCGCGCCGATGGGCGGGCGGCAATCACACCCGACGATATCGCCGCCGCGGCCGCCGGCATGGAGGCCTGAGAGGCCGCGCAAGATCAACCGACCCACCAACCTGGAGGACATGACATGACCCGACCCGAGACCGACCCCGCACCCCGTGACGCGGGCGGAAACCAGATTATCCCGGATGCGCCCGCAGGCTGGATCCACGAGGCCACCGTCCTGATCGACGGGCAGCGCTACATGCGCGACGGACAGGGCCGGCTGACGCCGGTCGATCTGGTGCGGCCCCAGGACCAGCTGCAGGACGAGATGGTCAGGACGGTGATCGGCCATGCCGAGGATCTCTCGGCGCAGATTGCCCGGTTTCGCGGGCACAGCTTCGACGACATCGCCGCCTTTGATGCGCTGCTCGAGGACGAATATGGCGGCCATGCCCGGCGCTCGGTGAAGGGCAACCGCACCTATATGAGCTATGACGGCTGCCGCAAGGTGCAGGTGCAGATCGCCGAGCGCATCGCCTTCGGGCCGGAACTGCAGGTGGCGCGCGATCTGGTCGAGGAATGCCTGGCCGAATGGGCCGAGGGCAGCCGCGACGAGATCCGCGCGATCGTGGCCCATGCGTTCCAGGTCGACCGCGAGGGCGAGATCAGCCGGGGGGCGATCTACAGTCTCCTGCGCCTCGATATCGGGGATGCGCGCTGGCAACAGGCCATGGCGGCAATCCGCGATGCGATGCGGGTGGTCGGCTCGAAAACCTATATCCGCTGCTACCGCCGCGAGACCCCCGAGGGGGCATGGGAGCCCGTCACCATCGATCTGGCAAAGGCGGGCTGAGCGATGGCCCGCCCATCACGCCCCATGGACCGGCGCGCGCTGATGCGCGCCGCCCATGCCGCCTGCCGCCGGCTGGGGCTGGATGGCGACGCCCGCCGCGATGTGCAGCTCGCCGTCACCGGCAAGGCGTCGATGCGGGATATGGGCCCGACCGATCTGGCACGGCTTCTGGACCACCTGAACGCCCGTGGCAGCGGACGCAGGGGCCGACAAAACGGCGCGGGCGACGGATACCATCCCAAAGCGCCGCGCGCCGATCTCCGCCTCATTCACGCGCTCTGGGGCGAGCTGGGCCGCCGGGGGCTGCTGGAGCGGCCCGGCCGCGCCGGGCTCAATGCCTTCATCCGCGCGCGCTTCGGGGCGCACTGGTCCTTCGTGCCGATGGATGTGGACGCCCTCACCGAGACCGCGCATGTCACCGCCGTGATCCGGGCGCTGAAAGCCTGGCTGGCGCGGGCGGAGGCCGGCGATGACAGGTCGGGCGGCGGGGCGGCATGATGTGCGGTTCAGGCAGCGCGGCCATCGAACGTAAAACGATTTGTCAGATCCTCCTCGAGCCGCGCCATGTCGACCGTCTGCAGGCGGCCGCGTACGTCAACCTGGTGAAGGCCGCTCATCAACACCGTGGCCACCGTCATCCTGCCGCAGACGCACACGGCGCAAAAATCGACGATGGAAAGCGCCATCTTGAGCGCGGGCTCGGGGTGGACGTGGCCGGGCTCCGGCGGCGCATCGCCCGCGCCCTGCCACCCGCCCCGGCGGAGATGCCCGACGAGCGCGCCGCGCTCGTCTGTGGCGGGCTGCGCTATCATCTGGCGCGGGATGAGGGCGGCGCAATCATGATCGTCACTGTCACCTCGGCCCAGCGTGACGCAATCTCCAACCGCGCCCGGCGGATGCGGTGCCGGCTGGCGTCCCTGTCGGCGCGGCGGAGGTGCGGGAGGTGACACATCATCCCCTGCCCGGCACGCTTGCCGAGATCGCCGATCACGCCGGTCGCGAGACGGCGCTGGCGATTGCGCTCGCCCATGGCGGCCAGGTCTGGCGTGTGCCGGCGCGGGCGGACAGCCCGGCGGGCCAGGCCCTTGCGGAGACGGTCGGGGAGGCGGCGGCGGCAGCGCTGATTGCGGCCCTCGGCGGCCATGTGCTGGAGATACCGCTGGCGCGCCGCCAGGTGGTGCGCTGGCTGGCCGGCCAAGGCTTTGGATCGAGGAAGATCGCGGCCCGGCTGCACATGTCGGTGCGCGTGGTGCGCCGTTATATCAAGGCGGGGAGGGGGAAGAATGGCTGACCCGTTCCGCCTGCCGCAGGGCCGTGTGCAGATCGCCTTCTCCGGCGGGCGCTCTTCGGCGATGATGCTGCATCGCATTCTGGACGCGAATGGCCCGCTCGAGCCTGACCGGGTGCGGGTCATCTTCACCAATACCGGGCGCGAGATGGAGGCGACGCTGGATTTCGTGGCCGAGTGCGGGCGGCACTGGGGCATCGATATCGTCTGGCTGGAATACCGCTACGACACCCACCACCACCGCCCCGGCGTGGCCGAGGTAAGTCACGCGACCGCCGCGCGCGGCGGCGAGCCGTTCGAGGCGCTGATCCGGCGCAAGCGGCACCTGCCCAACCCGGCGGCGCGCTACTGTACGGCGGAACTGAAGGTGCGCACCGCCAAGCGCTGGCTGGTCTTGCAGGGCTGGACACACTGGACCTCCGCCCTCGGCATCCGGGGCGACGAGCCCCGGCGGCTCTCGTCAAGGCCCGACCGGCAGCGCTGGACGCCCTGGTATCCGCTGGCCGGGGCCGGCATTGCCCGACGCGACGTGGCCCGCTTCTGGGCGGCGCAGCCTTTCGACCTCGCCCTGCCCAACATCAACGGGCGCACGCCGCTCGGCAATTGCGACGGCTGTTTTCTCAAGAGCGAGGCGGCGCGCGCCGCGCTGGCGCGGGATTATCCCGACCGCTTCGCCTGGTGGGAGGAGATGGAGACGCTGGCCAGCGATCTGAGCGGGCGTGCGGCCGGGGCCACATGGCGCAAGGACGGCAGTTGCGCAGCGCTGCGCAACGTCGTGGCGCGTCAGGGCGACTGGATATTCGACGCCGAGGGCGCGCTCTGCCAGGCAACAGAAGGAGAATGTGCATGACACTGAGCGATGACATCGCCGCCACCCGCGCGGAATTGCTGGACCGGCTCGCGGCCATGGCCGATGCGGACGATATCGCCGAGGCCGTGACCACGGCGCTTCTGGAGGCCGGCGGGGCCATGGATGTGCCGCAGATCGCCTGCGGGGTGGTGGAGATGCAGCTGCACGGCATCGTGGCCCATGGCCGTGATCTGAACGCCGCCTGTCTCGCCTGGGTGGAGGCGGCGCGGCGGGCCCGTGATGCCGATCCGGCCTGAAAACCGCGACCGGTATCCCGCAGGCTGGCCGGAGATTTCCAGGCGCGTGCGCCGGGAGGCCGGGCAACGCTGCGAGCGCTGCGGCGCACCGAACGGGGAGATGATCCACCGTGGCCGCACCCGCGAGCGGTGCGCGGTCTGGCGTCTGGAACGCGCCGCGGAGACTGACGACGGGATCTGCGCCGAGACCGGGCGGATCATGCCGGACACCGGCGGTGACGCGGTGACATGGGGCAGGCCCATTCGGGTCGTGCTCACCGTCGCTCACCTCGATCACCACCCCGAGAACTGCGCGCGCGGGAACCTGCGCGCCTGGTGCCAGAGA
>CATOSU010000014.1 GCA_951812615.1 uncultured Paracoccaceae bacterium | reverse complement strand
GGTCGAGGATCTTGACGCCCCATGCCTTTTCAAGATTGCGCTGCTGAACCGGTGACACCGGGCCGTCGATCAGCACCAGCTCAACCTCTTCGGCCTTGAACCGGTTGCCCAGTTCGTCGATTTTGCCGGTTCCGAACAGCAGGCCGGGATGCGCGCGCGGCAGCGGCACCACCTCGGCGCCGGCAATATCCAGCCCGGGCAGTGCCGCGACCAACGCCGCAGCCTCCTCCAGCGCGGGGCCGGCGGCCCGACGCTCAGCGTCCGTTTTGAGATCCGGGTGCAGAACCCAGGCGCGGGTATCCGGCCTGTCGCTGCCGGTCAATTGTCGCCTTCACCTTCGTACAGGCTGATCGGCTGGGCCGGCATGATCGTGGAGATTGCGTGCTTGTAGACAAGCTGAGACTGACCATCCCTGCGCAGCAACACACAGAAATTGTCGAACCAGGTGATGACACCCTGCAATTTCACACCATTAATCAGGAAAATCGTGACAGGAACTTTTGTCTTTCTGACGTGGTTCAGGAACGCGTCCTGAAGATTTTGTCTGTCCGAAGCCATTTAATAAATACTCGCCATTGTTCTTGCCTTGCCCACCGCGGACCGGTGCGCCCTCCCCGCGGGAGTATGGAGTGTGTAACGGGTAGTTTCCAGCCCAAAAAAGGTACGGCCGGGCAACGGCCGTTTTCACCGCTCAGCTGCGCCAAAGATCCGGTGTCAGCAGCGCGATAATCGCCAGCATTTCAAGGCGTCCCAGCACCATTGCCGCCAGCAGCACGGATTTCGCCGGCGCCCCCAGATCAGATAGCCGGATGGTGTTTTCCGAGGCGGCTTCGATCAGCGGGCCGGTTGTCGACAGGCTGGCGATGCTGAGCACGATGGCGTCTTCGAATCCCGTTCCCATGGCGGTGAGCGCGACGATGATCAGCGCCAGCGTGAGCGCAAACATCATGAAGGAAATCCACGCGATGAAGGCCCCGCCGCGCTGAATGCGGCGGGTGCGGTCGCTTTCGCCGCTGACCGAAGAGGGGTGGATCAGGCGTTCGATTTCGCGCAGCCCGTTGAGATAGAGCGCATATACCCGCAACAGCTTGACCCCGCCTGCCGTGGTCGCGACCCCGCCGCCCATCACCGCCAGTCCCAGCAGGATCAGCCCGGGCGTGCCCAGCCCGGACCAGTTCTGTGCCGTTTCCCAATCCGCACTGACAAAGCCGGTGGTGGTCAGAAATGACATCACGGTAAAAACCGACCCCCATGCGGCAAGGAAGGTTTCAGAGCTGAACTGCATCACCTCGGCCACTTCGAACGCCGCCAGCCAGTGCCGCAGGAACAGCAGCAACGGCACGCCGACCACCAGCAGGACACCGATACGAAGTTCCGGGTCGCGGTCCAGCCGGGCATAGCCGCGGGTGCTGGTGTCGGCGCTGAAGGTCATGCGCGACAGGGCGAAAAACATGAACAGGAACAGCACGAATTCACCGGCGAACCCAGCACGGGCGTTTTCGGTTCCGCCAATGGGCGATATGCCCGAGGTCGCCATCACCGACATGGCATGGCACAGCCCGGTCAGAGCGCTCTCGCCCAGCGTGACCTGCAGGATCCACAAGGCCAGTGTCAGGCCGCCATAGACCGGCACCAGCGCTGCCGTGACCGTGGTCAGACGCCGGCGCGGATCGGCCCGTTCGGACATGCCGGGCAGGTTCACACTGTGCCCCGGCTGCCCCCGCGCGGTCACTTCGAATCCACCCAGCGACAGCGGCGCCAGAATCGCCGACGCCGCGATCCACATTAGCAGCCCGCCCAGCCACGCCACCTGTGCCCGCCACAGATGCAGCGCCTCGGGCAGGCGACCGGGGTTGTCGTAGATATTCGCCCCCGTCGTCGTGATCGCGCTGACCATGTCGAAATAGGCGTTGAAAAAGCTGGTGGTGCGCAACGCGTCATGCACCGGCACCGCCAGAAAGACCGGCAGGATCGCAAAGCTGGCCATCAGCGCCAGCAGCTGACCCAGATTGCCATGCCGCGCCTGATAGCTGCCGCGGGCCAGCTCCAGCAGGCTGACCACTACCAGCCCCATGGTCCCGGTGTAGAAAAAGGCGCGCGAGGTCCGGTAGTCGTCCAGCACCAGCGCGTAGGCGGCCGGTACATACATCGCCAGCGCAAAGATGGCCCAGATCATCAGGAACGGCGTCAGCCGCACCACCCTGTTTTGTTTTGTCTGCGTGGCCATCGGTCAGAAAAAGTCGATGGAGACCTGCAGCAGACGTTCCACCTCGGGCACGTCGCCGGCCATCGCAAAAATGGTGATCACGTCGCCGGCCTCGACCCGCAGGCTGCCGACCGGGCGCACGACCTCGCCGCCTTTCATCACCCCGCCGACCAGCGCGCCTTCGGGGAAATCGATATCGCGCAGCATCTGCCCGGCAATCGGCGAGGTCGACAGAACCTCGGCTTCGATCACTTCGGCCTCTGCGTCACCGATGGAATACACCTCGCGGACCCGGCCATGGCGCACATGGCGCAGGATCGAGCTGACGGTGGTGGCGCGCGGGTTGATATAGGCATCGATGCCCAGAGGGCCCATCAGCGGCACCAGCGTCGGATCGTTGACCAGCGCAATGGTCATCGGACAGCCCTCGGCCTTGGCGCGCACGGCGGCCAGCATGTTGGTCTTGTCGTCGTCTGTGACGGTCAGCATCGCGTCGGCGCGGGCAATCCCGGCCTCGGCCAGCAGCGCGCTGTCGAGCCCGTCACCGTTCAGGACGATGGTTTTTTCCAGCGCTTCGGCGGCCAACTCCGCGCAGGCGCGGTTGCGTTCGATCACCTTGGCGCGGATCCGGGTCTTGCCGGTTTCCAGCGCCGAGGCCACCGCCAGCCCCACATTGCCGCCGCCGACGATCACCACGCGCTCCTGCTTGCGGGTGGTCTTGCCGAAGATTTCCATTGTCCGGTCCACGTCATCGACATGGGTGAACACATAGCAGTCATCGCCCGGAAACAGCTGATCACCGGATTCCGGCGCAAACAGCGTGCCCTCGCGCCGAATGCCCACGACGATGGACCGCAGCGTCGAAAACAGGTCGGTCAGCTGCCGCAGGGGCGTGTTCACGATCGGACAATCCTCGTCCACGGTCAGGCCCAGCAGCTGTGCCTTGTCGTCAAGGAAGGTTTCGGTGTCGAAGGCCGCCGGGGCGCTGAGCCGCTTCATCGCAGCCTTGGCAACCTCGCGTTCGGGGCTGATGACCACGTCGATGGGCATGTGATCGCGGCGGTAGAGATCGGAGTAAATCGCCGTCAGATAGGATTGTGACCGCAGCCGCGCGATCTTGCGGTTGATCGCGAAAACCGAATGCGCCACCTGACAGGTGACCATGTTGACCTCGTCGGAATAGGTGGCGGCGATGATCATGTCGGCGTCGCGGGCGCCGGCCCGGTCCAGCACGTCGGGATAGCTGGCAAACCCGGCAATCCCCTGCACGTCCAGCGTTTCGGTCGCGCGCCGGACCAGATCGGGGTTGCTGTCCACCACCGTGACGTCATTGGACTCGTTCGCCAGGTGACGGGCAATCTGCCAGCCTACCTGTCCGGCACCGCAAATGATAACCTTCATCCGCTCTCGCTCTCTGGGCCGTTTTGCAGGTCCCGTGCATGACAGATGGGACCGGACCGGTCAAACAAATTGTCTTTGCCGGGCGCCTGCGGCAGGATACGCGCATGTTGCGCCCGCACCTGCTTTTGCCGCTTTTTCTGACCCTCGCTGCCTGCGGGCCGCTGTCGATTTTCTACAAACCCGGCGCCAGCGTCGCGCGCCTGCAGAACGACCAGACCAGATGCGAGGTCAGTGCGCTGAAGGATGCGCCGGTGGCCAACCAGATCCGGCAGCGCCCGCCGATCTATATTCCGGGCAACCGGGTCTGCAGCTCCAGTGGCAGTTGTTATTACACGCCCGGCTACTGGATCGACGGCGGTGTTTACACCGTCGATGTGAATGCCGATCTGCGCGGCCGGGTGCTGACGCAATGCATGGCCAACAAGGGCTATCGCCCGGTCGAGATCCCACCCTGCCCGTCCAGCGTCGCCAGCCAGGTGCCGGTGGCGCAGACCCAGAAGCTGCCGACGCTGACCGAACGCAGCTGCGCCATCAAGAATCAGGACGGCAGCTGGCAGATTGTGACGCGGGGGTGATTGGCCGGTCGCCCGGGCCGCGGGCCGGTGACACTCACCGCCCCAGTGGTTCGCCTTCGACGGTGATCCGGTGCATCAGCCGGGAATGCCCGGCATAGTCCGCAGTCGCATAATGCTGAACCAGCCGGTTGTCCCATATAACCACGCTGCCCGGCGTCCAGCGCACGCGGCAGGTGAATACCGGCTGGGTCGCAAAGCGATAGAGGTAGTCCAGCAGCGGTTGCGATTCGGCCTCGGTCCAGCCGTCAAAGCGCAGGGTGAAATCGCCGTTGACGTAAAGCGCCTGCGCTCCGGTTTCGGGATGCCGGATCAGAACCGGGTGCGGGTTGCCGCCGCGAAACGCACTGTCCTCGGCCTTGTCGACCAGCGTGCTTTGCGAGAAGGTCTGATCCGAATGCCATGCATCCAGCCCCTCCAGCGTCGCCCGCAGCCCCGGCGACAATGCCCGGGCCGCCGCCGTCATCGAGGCAAACAGCGTGTCGCCGCCGTGCGGCGGCAGGTCCCGCGCGACGAGGATCGAGATTTTGGCCGGCGCCTTGTCATAGGAATGATCGGTATGCCACGTGCCGCCGATCACACGCTGCTGATCGGGCTTGGTGCGGACCTCGGCGATCATGGGCCAGTCGGTCACAGGTGTGAAGAACCGGTTTACCACGATATCCCCGAACCGTTCGGCCAGATCGATATGCGCCTGCGGATCAATGGACTGATTGCGCAGAACCACGACACCATGCCGGTTGAGCGCGTCATGCAGGTCCCGAAACCCGGCATCCGACAGGCGGCTCAGATCCAGCCCGGTTACCTCTGCACCGCATTGACCGGTAAGCTGTGAAATTTCTGCTGACATGCGCGCGCTCCTCCGGCTGCAGGCTGGCCGGGCCGGCGCGGCGCTGTCAAGCGCGGAAGAGCATGCCGGCTCTGGTGCAGCCGCGGTCCCCGGCCTAAGGTCGCAGCCAACCAAGCCGAAAGCGCCCGCGTTGAACACCCCCGTCCCGGACCCGTCCCGATTTGCCCTGCCGATCCTGTCGGCGGCCAATTTCGTTATCGGCATGGGCGCGTTCATGGTGATCGGCCTGCTGATCCCGGTGGCGGACGCGTTTTCGCTCAGCACGTCGACCGCGGGCCTGCTGATGACGCTCTACGCCACCAGCTATGCGGTGTTGTCGCCGCTGTTGGTGTCGCTCACCGGGGCGGTGGGACGCCGGCGTATCCTGGCGGCGGGCCTGTCGGTGTTTGCCGCGGCCAACCTGCTGGCAGCACTGGCGCCTGACGAAACCGTGCTGTTCGCCGCGCGGGTGCTGGCGGCGGCCGGGGCCGGGCTGGTTACGCCGGTGGCGGCGGCCGTGGCGGCGGGGCTGAGCGCGCCGGACCGGCAGGGCCGCGCGCTGACGGCGGTGTTTTTCGGGTTTACCCTGTCACAGGTCGTGGGCGTGCCCGCCGGCGGGTTCATCGCCTACACGTTCGGCTGGCGCAGTGCCTTTGCGCTGGTGGCGGTCATGGCGCTGCCGATCATCGCGTTGATCTGGTTGCGAATCCCCGCCGGCCTGTCGTTCCGGCCCGTGTCGCTGGCTGATCTGCGACGCACGCTGGGGCACGGGCCCAGCCTGATCGGGCTGGGCTTTACCGTGCTGTTCGTGAGCGGCACCTACGTGGTCTACACCTATATCTCGCCCCTGATGAATGCCCGGATGGGGTTCGGCCGCGACGGCATCACGCTTATGCTGCTGCTTTTCGGGCTGGGCGCGGTGATCGGCAACCTGTTTGCCGGCCCGGCCTCGGACCGCATCGGCACATTCCGGACGCTGGCGATCCTGGCACTGGTCCAGACTGCGATCCTGCCGTGGTTCTCGGCCCTGCCGCTGCCGGTGGTGCTGCTGCTGGGACTGTGTATCGGCTGGTCGGCCTTCGGCTGGTCCTTCACCGCGCCACAGCAGGCACGGCTGATCGCCATCGATCCCGCCAATGCCAGCGTGATCCTTGCGCTCAACGCCGGCTGTATCTACCTGGGCTCGGCCTTCGGGTCCTGGGTCGGCGGGGTTGCGCTGGCCAGCGCCGGGCTGGATGCGCTGGGATTCATCGGCGGCGGCGTGGTGTGTTCTTCGCTGATCTTCCTGATAGCGTCTGAACGTATCCGGCGCAGGCGCGTTGCCGCCCCCGGCTGAACGCCGGACCAAGCGGTGAGCCAAATCGGTTTCCCGGTGCGGTTGCGCCTTGAAAGCACAGGCGTCCCGGTATAGATTCCGGCCTCAGTTTCGACCACAACAAAGGAACGCTCCTATAGCCCGCAGACCCCACAACGCGCCGCCGCAACGCGATACCGGCCCGCGCGTGAACGATAAGATTCGTGCCCCCGAAATCCGCCTGATCGGCGCCGATGGCGACAATGTCGGCGTTGTGCACCCGGCCAAGGCCATGGATCTGGCTTTTGAAGCGGGTCTCGACCTGGTGGAAATTTCGCCGAACGCAAATCCACCGGTCTGCAAGATCATGGATTTCGGCAAATATAAGTACGAACAGCAAAAGCGTGAAAGCGAAGCGCGCAAGAAGCAGAAAATCATCGAGGTCAAGGAAGTCAAATTCCGTCCGAACACCGATTCGCATGACTACGACGTCAAGATGCGCAACGTGTTCAAGTTTCTTGAGAACGGCGACAAGGTCAAAGTCACACTGCGGTTCCGCGGGCGCGAAATGGCGCACCAGAACCTCGGCCGCGAACTGTTGGAGCGGGTTGCCGACGACATCCAAGAAATGGGCAAGATCGAAAACATGCCCAAGATGGAAGGCCGCCAGATGGTGATGATGATCGGGCCGCTGCCACAGCGCTAGATCCCCGTGCCCGGCCGCCCGGAAATTTACAAAAAATTGTTTTGAACATGCGGGGTTCTCCCTTACCGTCAGTGTGACGAAGGGAGAGCCTCGATGAAAAGTGTATTGGTTCTGGCGGTTGCAGCAGCGATGGCGACGGCGCCCGCGGTGGCCTGGGCGCAGTCGGATGACAGCGCCGCGACCGAGACCGCCGCTGCGGACGGGTTGATGACGCCCGAGGAATTGCAGGAACTGGTTGCGCCGGTGGCGCTTTATCCGGACACCCTTCTGATCCAGATCCTCGTGGCGGCGACCTATCCGCTGGACGTGGTCAAGGCCGACCGGCTGGTGCGTGACAACGCGGGCAAATCCACCGAGGAAATGAACGCTCTGGTCGAGGCCGAAGGTTGGGACGAAAGCGTCGCCGTTCTGGCCGAGGGGTTTCCCGATGTGCTGGCCGACATGGCCGTGCATATCGAGTGGACCGAGAACATCGGCGACGCCATGCTGGCCCAGAGCGACGACGTGATGGCCGCGGTACAGGACATGCGCGCGATCGCCAATGAAAACGGCGTGCTGGAAAGCGGCGAGGAACAGACCGTCGAAGTGACGCAGGACGCGGGCGAGGAAACCATTATCATCCAGCCGGCCGATCCTCAGGTGGTCTATGTCCCTCAATATGACCCCGAAGTGGTTTATGTGGAGGACAGCTCCTCCAACGAAGCCGGAGCCGCGCTCTTCGGGTTCACCGCCGGGATCATCGTCGGCAGCATCTGGAACAACAACGATCCCTGGAACAATTACTGGGGCTGCCGCAACTGCGGCGGCTGGGGCGGCGGCCCGATCATCAACAATCCCAATGTCGACATCAATATCGACGGCGACGTCAATATCGGCAATCGCGGCGATATCGGCTGGAACCCCGGTGACGAACGCCGCGACCAGGCCCGCAACGACATCCGCGACAAGCGCGACCCGGACCGCCCGGGCCGGCTGGACACCAAGAAACCCGACCGCGGCGACGAGATGCGCCAGCGGCTGAGCAAGGAAACCGGCGCCCGGGACATCTCGCGCCCCGGCGCTGATCGCAGCAACGTCAAACGGCCCGACGCCGGCAATCTGTCCGGGCACAAGCCGGCCATCGACCGGACCAAGGCAGGGCAGAGACCACAAGGCGGCGGGGCCAAGGCCAAGCCTAAGGTCAGCAAGCCCGCACAGGCCCGGCCGGCGGCACGCAAGCCGTCGCATTCCGGCGGAGGTCACGCGATACAGAAACGCGCCCCGGCGCAACGCGCCCATTCCGGCGGCAACCGCGGCCGGGCTTCGGCCGGTGGTCGCGGCGGTGGCGGACGCAGGAGGTAAACCCATGGCACGCAACATTTTTTCCGCCCTGACCGGGCTGGCCTGTCTGGCGGCCCTGCCCGCGGTAGCGGCCGAAGGCCCTGCCAGCTACACCACACCGCAAGCCGCCCTCGACGCGATGATGCAGGCGCTCGACGCCGGCGACCGTGCGGCAATCCTCGACGTGTTCGGCACCGATGCCGCGGATATGCTGAGTTCTGGCAATCCCGACCGGGACGCCGAGAACCGCGGCAACATCCTGATGATGTATTCCGAGGGCTATCGGTTTCAGCCCACAGAGGACGGCGACGTCACCCTGCTGCTGGGCGCCGACGGCTGGCCGTTTCCGATCCCCATCGCCATGACCGGCGACAACTGGGCCTTTGATATCGAGGCCGGTCGGGACGAGATCTATTACCGCCGCATCGGCCTGAACGAGCTGGAAGCGATCGAGATCATGGACGCCTATGTCGCGATCCAGACAGAGTTCCGGCAAACCGATCATGACGGCGACGGCGTTATGGAATTTGCCAATGCGCTGATTTCCTCGGCCGATGCGCGCGACGGGCTCTATTGGGGCGACGAAGACAGCCCGGTCGGCATCCGCATCGCGCTGGCCAATCTCGATGGCTACAGCGACAGCGAAGGCGACAAGGAAGCCGAACCTTTCGGCGGCTATTACTACCGGATCCTGCAGGGCCAGACCGACGCAGCCCCCGGTGGCGCGCTGAGTTACATGGCCGGCGAAAACATGGTCGCGGGCCACGCATTGCTGGCGGTGCCGTCCGATTACGGCCAAAGCGGTATTCACAGTTTCATGGTGTCCGAAAACGGAATTGTTTTACAGGCTGATCTGGGAGAGGACAGCCTGACCCTTGCCAAAGATCTGGTGCAGTATGATCCGGGCGAAGACTGGTCCCCGGTCAACTGAACGACGCAGAATTCAAGAATTGCAGGCAGATCGGTGGAAATCGGTCCGCAGCCATCTATCGTCAATTGTGTTGTAAGGGAGGAACACATGAATCTGAGACCTGATCCGACGTTTCACGCGTCACCGAAACTGGCCGCCGAGGCGCCTGTCGAAACGCTGGCCTTCACCCTGATGCTCAGCCCGGACGGCACGCAGCCGGACGGGGTGGCGGTTGTCGATTGCGACCCGAACTCCGACAAATTCGGGCAGATCGTGCATTCGATCTTCATGCCCAACACGGGTGACGAATTTCACCATTTCGGCTGGAACGCCTGTTCTTCCGCGCTGTCACCGCTGACGGGCCATGCCTTTCTGGAGCGCCGTTACCTGATTGTCCCGGGCATCCGGTCCAGCCGGATCTACGTGATCGATGCAAAGGATCCGCTGGACCTGAAGATGCACAAGATCATCGAACCCGAAGAACTGATGGCCAAAACCGGCTATTCGCGTCCGCACACCATCCATTGCGGGCCGGAAGGCATTTATGTCTCAACGCTGGGCGGTGGTGGCGAAGACGGCACCGACGGACCGCCGGGCATTTTCATCATGGATTGCGAAACCTTCGACATCCTCGGCCGCTATGAAATGGAGCGCGGCGAACAGGAAAAGCACTATGATTTCTGGTGGAACCTGCCACGCGACTACATGGTCAGTTCCGAATGGGGCCTGCCGCCGCAGTTTGAAAACGGCATCGTGCCCGAGGATCTTCTGTCCAACAAATACGGCCACAAGATCCATTTCTGGGACCTGCGCGGGCGCAAGAACCGCCAGACCATCGATCTGGGCGAAAACCACCAGATGGCGCTGGAAATCCGGCCCGCGCATGACCCGGTCAAGGAATACGGGTTCTGCGGCGTGGTCGTCGACACCACCAACCTGCAGGGTGCGATCTTTACCTGGTGGCGCAACGACGACGGCACGTTCGAGGCGAAAAAGACCATCACCATCGACCCGGTTCCGGCCGATGCCGACGATCTGCCCGAACTGCTCAAGGGCTTCGGCGCCTGCCCGCCTCTGGTCACCGACATTGACCTGAGCATGGATGACAAACACCTCTACGTCGCCTGCTGGGGACTGGGCGAGATGCATCAGTATGACGTGTCGGACCCGATGAACCCCAAGCTGACCGGCAAGGTCGAAATCGGCGGGATCGTCGCGCAGACCAAGCATCCCAACGGCAAGACCTTTGGCTATGGCCCGCAGATGGTCGAAGTCAGCCGCGACAGCCGCCGGGTGTACTGGACCAATTCGCTCTACTCCACATGGGACGATCAGTTCTATCCGGGCGACCGCGGCGCGGCGATGGTCATGGCCCATGCCGATCCGGATGGCGGGCTGACGCTGGACGACAACTTCTTTGTCGAGTTCCCCGATGGCTACCGGTCGCACCAGATCCGGCTGGAAGGCGGAGACTGTTCCACAGACAGTTTCTGCTATCCCTCTGCCTGACCCTTGGACGGGCTGACAACGACAACGGCGGGCCTCTGGCTCGCCGTTATCCTGAGCGGGTTCTACCACGGCGCCAATCCCGGCATGGGCTGGCCGCTGGCCGTGTCCTCGGCGCTGTTCGAGCGCAAGGCTTCGTCCCTGAACCGGGCGCTGGGGGCGCTGGCTCTGGGCCATTTCTTGGCCATGCTGGTGGTGCTGCTGCCGTTTTCCGCGATGACCACGCTGGCCGCTTATGAACGTCCGCTGCGGCTGGGCGCCGGTGTTCTGGTTGCAGCGCTGGGGCTCTGGCTGCTGATCACCCGACGACATCCGCGGTTCCTGTCCCGGGTGCCGCCGGACCGGCTGGTACTCTGGTCATTTCTGGTCGCGCTGGTGCACGGCGCTGCGCTGATGCTGGTGCCGATTTACCTGGGCCTCTGCGGCCCCGGCGATCTTGATGCCGGACACCGCGCCGCCGGCGCCCTGATGGCGCGCAGCGCGGCAATCATGCTGGGCGTTGCCGCCCTGCACACCGCCGCGATGCTGGTTACCGGCGGGCTGATTGCCTGGATCGTATACAGGTGGGTCGGCCTGAAATTCCTGTCGCAGGGCTGGTTCGACCTCGAAGCGATCTGGGCGCTCAGCCTGATCCTTGTCGGCGGGCTCGGGATCTGGGCCGCGCTCTGACCCGGATCAGTCCTTGACCGGCTCGAACATCTTCTGACCCAGCTCCATCATCCGCCCGGTTTCCTCGGTATAGCGGTCGATGGCGGTCTGGAAGAAGTCGATCTGCACTTTCTGCAGCTCTGCCGGGGTTTTGCAATGCAGCAGGCGGTGCTGCAGTTCCACGTCCTTCTTAAAGCGTTCGGCCATGAAGCCGAACATTTCAGCGCTGATGTCACTCATCCGCTCGACCCAGTCGACGCCCATCAGGTTCATGGACTTAAGGCCCATCTGCTGATAATCGGCGATTTTCTCTGCCATCTGGCTGACATCGGGTGATTTTGCTTTTTCGGCCATACTGCGCTCCTTCGGTTCAGTGGCCCCTCAGGATAACACGCGCCCGGCCCGGGCACCTTGATGTCTGTCAAACCCTGCGCGCTTCAGGCGATCTTCCGGTCGCCCCGCCACCAGCGCCACGCATCCGGGATGTCGAAGGCCAGCGATATCAAATCAACCACCAGCATAACCCAAAGCACCGTCCGCCAGGCGCCGCCCGCCCAGCCGTTTGTCAGGATCGCGGCCAGCAGGATCACCAGCGGGATCCACAACAGCAGATGCGGCAGCGCCATCGCCTTTGAAATTCCGCGCGTGACCACCATTACCGGCAGGTTCAGCGCCATGCCGCCCACCGCCAGCAGCGCCACCCATCCGCCCAGCGGCTGCGGCAGGAACAGGAGCGGCAACAGGTTCACGGGCACAAGCACGACCCCGATCCAGACCTGGACCCATACCGGTATCCGCCGGAAGCTGTGCCAGATGTCGGCGATCATCTCTGCCCCTCCCAAATCAAAAAACCTGCCCGGACGACATGCCGGGCAGGTTCTGACATTCTCTCAAACGCGCCGGTCTCAGCCGATGGCCGCGACCGCGCGTTTCGTCATCACACTGACCAGATGCGCGCGATATGCCTTGGTGCCGTGAATATCGCCGATCATGCCGTCAGCGCTGACCGACAGGCCGTCGATCGCATCGGGCGAGAAATTCGCCGACAGGGCGGCCTCGGCCTCGGACCAGCGGAACGCGCCCTCCTCGGACGCGCCGGTCACGCCAACGCGCACGCCGTCAGAATAACGCGCCACGAACACGCCGGTCAGCGCAAAGCGCGAGGCCGGCTGCTGGAACTTCTGATAGTTTGCCCCGTTGTCCGGCACATCGCAGCGCACCGCGGTGATGATTTCACCTTCCTCCAGCGCGGTGGTGAACATGCCCTGGAAGAAATCATCCCCGGCAATTTCGCGCGAATTGGTGACGATGGTCGATTTCAGCGCCAGCATCGCCGCCGGGTAATCCGCCGCCGGGTCATTATTGGCCAGCGACCCGCCGATGGTGCCGCGGTTGCGGACCGCCGGGTCACCGATATTGGCCGCCAGCGCGGCCAGCGGCGGGCAGGCATCCGCCGCCACCTCGGCATGGGTCGCACCGCCCCCCATCGTCAGCACGCCATCAGCGATGGTCACGCCCTTCATCTCGGCAATGCCGGTCAGACTGACCAGCTTTGACGGCTGGTTCAATCGCTGCTTCAGCGTCGGGATCAGGGTCTGCCCCCCGCCCAGCGCCTGCGCGTCTTCGCCACCCAGCGCTGCGACCGCCTCTGCGACCGTACCGGGCTTCTCGAACTCGAAGTTATACATCTCTTTCCTCCGGAAGTGCGGGGCATGCCCCTGCTCTTCTTCTGTTTTCAAATACCTCGGGGGTCCGGGGGCTGGCCCCCGGTCCCGCCGGCTCCCTCATCCCTGCATCGCGGACCAGACACGCGACGGCGACACCGGCATGTTGATATGCTCGACCTTGTGGCCACCGGAATTCAGCGCGTCGATCACCGCGTTGACAACCGCCGGCGGCGATCCGATCGCCCCGGCCTCGCCACAGCCCTTCACACCCAGCGGATTATGCGTGCACGGCGTCTGGCAGGAATGGTCGACCGCGTAGAACGGCACGTCGTCAGCGCGCGGCATCGCGTAGTCCATGTAGGACGCGCTCAGCAGCTGGCCGTTTTCGTCGAACACCGTGGTCTCACGCAACGCCTGGCCGATGCCCTGGCCGATACCGCCATGCACCTGCCCGTCGACGATCATCGGGTTGATGATGTTGCCGAAATCATCCGCCGCCGAGAACCGCTCAACGCTGACCGCACCGGTATCCGGATCAACCTCGACCTCGCAGGCATAGGCGCCCGAAGGGAAGGTGAAGTTGGCCGGGTCGTAAAACGCGGTTTCCTCCAGCCCCGGCTCAAGGTCTTCGAGCGGGTAGTTATGCGGCACGTAGGCTGTCAGACAGACATCGCCCCAGGCGACGGACTTGTCGGTGCCCGCCACCGTGAAGGTGCCGTCCTTCAGCTCGATATCGGCATCCGAGGCTTCCAGCAGGTGCGCCGCGATCTTCTTGGCCTTGTTGATGATCTTCTCGGTTGCCCGCACCATCGCGGCCCCGCCGACGGCAATCGAGCGCGAACCATAGGTGCCCATGCCCATTGCGCCGCGGCCGGTATCGCCATGCACGATCTCGACCTGGCCTTCGTCGATGCCGATCATCTCGGCAATGACCTGCGGGAAGGAGGTTTCGTGCCCCTGCCCGTGGCTGTGTGCCCCGGTCATCACCACGACCCCGCCGGTGGCATTCACCCGCACCGTCGCGCTTTCATAGAGCCCCGCCCGCGCGCCCAGCGCACCGGCCACGTTCGACGGCGCGATGCCGCAGGCCTCGATATAGCAGTTCACGCCAAGCCCGCGCAGTTTGCCGTTGGCCTCGCTTGCCGCACGACGGGCGGCAAAGCCCGCGATGTCGGCGATCTCTTCCAGCTTGTCCATCGTCGCCGGATAGTCGCCGGTGTCATATTCCAGCGCCACCGGCGTGGCATAGGGAAACTCCGAGATGAAGTTCTGCCGGCGCAGCGCGATCGGGTCGACGCCCAGCTCGCGCGCCGCCTTGTCGATCACACGTTCCAGCTGGAACGTGGCCTCGGGCCGCCCGGCGCCGCGATAGGCGTCCACCGGCACGGTGTTGGTAAACACCGCCTGCACGTTCACGTGGATATTCGGCGTCGTGTAGTTCCCCGCCATCAGCGTGCCATGCAGATAGGTCGGCACCGAGGTCGAAAAGGTCGAAAGGTACGCGCCCATATTGGCCAGCGTATGGGTGCGCACAGCGGTGAAATTGTTGTCCGCATCCAGCGCCAGTTCGATGGTGGTGACGTGGTCGCGTCCCTGCGCGTCCGAGATGAACGCTTCGGACCGCGACGAGGTCCACTTGATCGCACGGTTGATCTGTTTCGACGCGAAGGTGACAAACGCCTCTTCCGCGTAGTGGAAGATCTTGGTGCCGAAACCGCCGCCCACATCGGGCGCGATCACCCGCAGCTTGTGCTCGGGGATGCCCAGCACGAAGGCGCCCATCAACAGGCGGATCACATGCGGGTTCTGCGACGTGGTATAGAGCGTGGATTCATCGTTGTGGCGCGTATAGTCACCGATCGCCACGCGCGGCTCCATCGGGTTCGCCACCAGCCGGTTGTTGACCAGCTCCAGCGTGGTCACGTGCGCGGCGTTCTTGATCGCCTCGTCCGTGGCCGCCGCGTTGTCCTCGACAAAGCCCCAGTCGTAGCAGCGGTTGTTCGGAACCTCGTCATGCACCAGTGCCGAGCCATCGGCCAGCGCGGCCTTCATGTCGACCACCGCGGGCAGTTCCTCAAGATCCAGCTCGATCGCCTCGGCGGCATCGCGCGCCTGTTCCAGCGTATCAGCCACCACGGCAGCGACGATTTCGCCGACGTAACGGATCTTGCCCTGTGCAATCACCGGGTGCGGCGGCTCGTTCATCGGCGATCCGTCCTTGGAATGGATCTGCCAGCCGCAGGGCAGCCCGCCCACGCCTTCGAAATCCGCGCCGGTGAAAATGCGCACAACGCCCGGCATCGCCGCCGCGGCGTCGGAATTCAGTCCGTTGATCTTCGCGTGCGCCACATCGGCGCGCAGGAAAAACACGTGCGCCTGTCCGTTCAGATTGATGTCGTCGGTATAGTTTCCGGTTCCGGTCAGGAACCTCAGGTCTTCGCGCCGCTTCGGTGCTGCGCCGATGCCATGATCCTTTGGCATGATACTTCCTCCCTGGGATGGCGTCTGCAGGACGCCGCTGCCTTGGTCCGTGCTGCCCGTACGGGCGTGCAGACCGGCTTATTCCGCCGCGATGGCGCCGACGTCCTGACCGGACGCGGCCATGATCGCCTTGACGATGTTATGATACCCGGTACAGCGGCACAGATTGCCTTCCAGATAGTGGCGCACCTCGGCCTCGGTCGGCTTCGGGTTGTCCTTCAGCAGGGCCGCCGCGGACATCACCATGCCCGGTGTGCAGAACCCGCATTGCAGCCCGTGGTGATCCTGAAACGCCTGCTGGATCACGTTCAGCGACCCGTCGGCATTGGCCTGCCCTTCGATCGTGTCCACGCTTGCGCCGTCAGCTTCGACCGCCAGCATGGTGCAGGCTTTCACCGCGTTCCCGTCCACATGGACAACGCAAGCGCCGCACTGGCTGGTATCGCAGCCGATATGGGTACCTGTGAGGCCAAGGTTTTCGCGCAGAAATGCAGAGAGCAGCGTACGCCCCTCCACATCCCCCGACGCGGCCTTACCGTTCACGGTCATCGAGACCTGTGTCATGAATTCCTCCCATTTGAAATTAGCTTCCTCTGCGGGAAGTTAAACATGCAATTCCCGGCTTGAGAAGGGCTTAGTTTCCGGCCCGGCGCCCATGCGCCCGGCACAGCCGCCGCGGTTGGTGCTGGAACCGCCGGGCCGGGCTGGATAGGCTGGCACAACAGCAAGGCAAAAGGACCGCAACGCCATGAATTCAATCCCGCCTACCGGCCGGATCCCGCCTGCGGGACATCCGTGATGCGTGCCGTTCTGTGCACTGCGTTCGACGGCCCCGACGCGCTGGAAACAGGTCAGGCGCCCGTGCCCGAGCCAGCCGGCGACGAATTGCTGGTCGCGGTGCGGACCGCCTCGGTCAGCTACATGGACAAGCTGATGACCGAAGGCCGCTATCAGATGCGCCCCGACCTGCCCTATGTGCCGGGCACCGAGGCCGCCGGCACGGTGCTGGCGGTGGGCCGCGATGTGCCGGGTTACCGTGTCGGCGACCGGGTCGCGGCGCAGGTCTGGCATGGCGGTTATGCTGAACGGCTGGTGGCCAAACACTGGCGCTGCGCCCCGGTGCCGGACGGGGTTGACGACATCGTCGCCGCCTCGGTTCTGGAAAACTACCTGGCGGCCTATGCCGCGCTGATCGACCGCTGCGTGCTGAAATCCCGCGAAACGCTGCTGGTCACCGGTGCAACGGGCGGGGTCGGCATGGCGGTGATGGATCTGGGCCGGATGCTGGGCGCCCGGGTGATCGCCGGGGTCGGCGATGCGGCCAAGGCCGAACGGGCGCGGGCGGGCGGCGCCGATGCGGTCGTGACCTATGGCGACGGCGACCTGCGGGCGCAGGTCGACAATCTGACCGGAGGCAGCGGGCTCGATGTCTGCATCGACATGATCGGCGGCGATGTGTTTCAGACGCTGGCGCGTTGCATGGCCTGGGGCGGGCGGCTGTCGCCGGTGGGCTTTGTTGGCGGCGAGATCCCGGCGCTGCGGATGAACCTGCCCCTGCTCAAGAGTTTCTCGGTGGTGGGCGTGTTTTCGGGTGCGTGGCTGGACCAGTGCCCCGACGACGCGGCCCGGGCGGCAAAAGAGGTGTTCAGCTGGATCGCAGCCGGCCGGCTGCACCCGCGCGTGGACCGGGTGATGCCGCTGACCGAAGCCGCCGAAGCAATGCGCATCCTTGGCCGGCGCGAAGTGGCAGGCCGTATCGTGCTGGAGGTATAATTGTGATGGAACAACGGTTTTCCGGCAAACGGGTTCTGGTCACCGGCGCCAGCCGGGGCATCGGGCGGGCCTGTGCCGCCGCCTTCCTCGCCGAAGGGGCCCGCGTGGCCATCGGCGGACGCACTGTGGCTTCGGCCACGGCTGCGGCGGCAGAGCTGGGCGGCGTGCCCGCGCCCGGCGACGTGACCACCGTGGCCGGCTGCAGGGCTGCGGTGGCCGCCGCGCTGGAGGCCTTCGGCGGGCTCGACGTGCTGATCAACAATGCCGGCGTGTTCATCCGCGAAGCCATCGCGGACACGCAGGAGGCCCACTGGGACCTGATCATGAACGCCAATGTCAAAAGCGTGCAGTTCTGCACTCAGGCCGCCTTGCCCGCATTGCAGGCGGCAAAAGGCAACATCGTCAACATCGCCTCGGAAAGCGGGCTGAACGGTTATCCCGGTTCCAGCGCCTATTGCGCGTCCAAGGGCGCGGTGGTGAACCTGACCCGGTCCATGGCGATGGAACTGGCCCCCGATATCCGCGTCAACGCGCTCTGCCCCGGCGTGATCGAAACCGACATGTCACGGGCAGGGTTCGCGGTGAACGGGGACGAGGATGAAGGCATCCGCCAACAGCAAATGGCCTATCCGCTGCAACGCATCGGCACGCTGGCCGAATGCGCGGCGGCGGTGCTGTTTCTGGCCTCGGCTGAGGCCGGATTCATCAACGGCGCGGCCCTGCCGCTGGAAGGTGGCGCAACCGTCGGAAAATGGTAGGCGGCATGAGTTTTCGCAGAGAACCCGTTGGTCGCGAGGTATTCATGAGCACGTCCGCCCGGAATTGATGTCGGAGTTACCGCCGCCCTGCCCGCGGTTGCGGCCGGGTCGGGATTTCCTTGAGCAGCCCGCCAACACCCATCGCAGCAATATCGGCATCCGTCACCGCGATACCGCAGGCCACGCGCGACAGCACCCAGTCGGCCCCGTTCAGCGCCGGCGACCGGGCGCAGCCCGGCAGCCCGATGACCGGACGCGGGCCCAGCGCCCCGATAAACAGCAGGTTGCCGGGATCCACCGGCATGCCGAAACGTTCGACCTTGCCGCCGGCCATCCGCACCGCCGCGGGGGCCACATCGTCGATATCCGAGGTTGCCGATCCCGTCAGGATCATCGCCATATCGCCTTTCAGATCGCCCAGCGCCGCGGCCAGCGCATCCGGGTCATGGCGGGTTTCCCGGATCTCGGCCATCTCCATGCCCAGCGCCGAGACCCGGTCGGTCATCGCCCGGATGCCTTTGGCATTGTCCGGCCCGCCGGGAATGTTGGTCACCACCAGACCGGCACTGCCAAAAACCGGTGTGGCCATGCGCAGTGCGGCCGGTGCGGCCCGCGCGGCGATGTCCACGTCGCGTTCCGGCACGGCATAAGAAATGATCTTGATCGTGGCCACCATCCCGCCCGCGGCCATCTGCTGATAACGCGGCACCGTGGCGATGGTGATCATCGGGTTCACGCGGTTGAACGCCTCCAGCGCCGGCACGTCCAGCACGGCAACGCCGGGACCCTCGGCGATCAGGTTCACCCGTCCGGTAAAGGGATCGGCCACGCGCAGCCCGGAGCGCCCCGGATCAGGAACCAGCGCCGCGGCCAGCCGTGCCGCCGCAGCGTTTTCCTGAATGTCCCCGGGATCAGGCCGGGCCACGATCACCTCGCGGATGCCCCCGGCGGTCAGATCGGCAATATCGGCGGCACTCAGACCGGTGCCCTTGCGCAGCCGCCGGTCCTTCAGCCGGACCGAATGGGCCAGGATTGCACCCTCTGCGGCCTCCGGTCGGACCGGGCCGAATTTCACGCCCTGCCCCGCAGCACGGCGGTCATCTGGGCCAGGATGGCCACCGCGATCTCGGCCGGACCGGCCGCGCCGATATCAAGCCCGACGGGGCCATGGATCCGGGCAATCGCCGGGTCGGAATGACCGGCGGCGGCCATCCGTTCTGCGCGCTTGGCATGGGTCCGGGTCGACCCCAGCGCGCCGATATAGAAACAGTCAGCTGTCAGCGCCGCCTCGAGCGCGGGGTCATCAAGCTTGGGGTCATGGGTCAGCAGCACCAGCGCCGTGCGTGCATCCAGCCCCAGCGCGGCCACCGCCTCGTCCGGCCAGTCATGCATCAGCCGGGTATCCGGGAACCGCGTGGCCGAGGCAAAGGCCTCGCGCGGGTCGATGACAACCGGATCGTACCCGGCAATCCGCGCCATCGGCACCAACGCCTGCGCGATATGCACCGCGCCCACGACGATCAGGCGCAGCGGCGGGTTATGGATTGCCACGAAGGTTTCGCCATCCTCCTCGAACCCCGACCGGTCCATCCGCATCCGCTCGGGGTGCCCGTTATGCAGCAGACGCCGGACGCCGTCGGCCAGATGCACCTCATAGGCCAGCGCCGTCCGCCCGGCCCGGGCCGCGACCAGCTCCTCCAGCAGGTCGGCCGGCATTGCCCCGCCGACCGGTTCAACCAGCACCCGGATCGTGCCGCCACAGGCCAGCCCGACGGCAAAGGCATCGTCATCGCTGACCCCGAATTCCAGCATCCGGTGTTCGCCGTCCTCGAGCGCTTCCAGCGCCTCCATGATCACCGCACCCTCGACGCAGCCGCCCGAAACCGAGCCTTCGATCTCGCCCTCGCCGCTGACCGCCAGCTGCGCCCCGACGCGCCGCGGCGCGCTGCCCCAGGTTTCCACCACGGTGGCCAGCGCGGCGCCCTTGCCGGCGCGGTGCCAGTCCAGGGCGGTTTCGGGGGCTGTATCAAATCGGTCCATGGGCATCCTCCGCAGCAGAGTATGGAACAGGCCCGGGACGGTGTCTGCCCCAAAATGCCGGGGCGGCCCGGCCAAAACGACCGGACCGCCCGCAGTCGGTACCACGCAGGGCTGGCCCTGTGGGCTTACTCCGCCGGTTGCATCGCCGCGGGTTCACGCGACAGGCGTTCAGGCAGGGCAAAGGCCACGGCGATGAAGATCAGGCCGAGCACGATCCCGAGCACGTCGCCGGGCAGTGCGCTCAGGCCGTCGTATCTGGCGCCCGGCACGGTGCCCAGCGTGACCTTACCGCCGGCAATGGCGTCCAGCAGACCGCTGGCCTTCCACGCCGGGTAGGTGACCATGTAGGCCGCCGCGCCCAGCAGCCCGCCGGCCACGAAGAACAGCGCATCCCTGCGGCCCGATGCAGCGGCCACCACGCCGGTACCGGGGCAATAGCCCGACAGCGCCCAGCCCGCGCCCAGCAGCAGACCGCCGAGAAAGACGCCGGCATAGGCGGTCTTGACCGACATGTGGCCGACCTCGACGAGGCCCAGCATCTGACCGGCAAACATCAGGACCGAGCCGGTACCGATTGCCAGCAGGATGGTTTTCATCAGGTGCAGGTTTTTCAGCGACAGCATCCGTCCGATCCAGGTCGGGTTCGACGCGCCAATACGGTCCAGCACGATGCCGAAGGCAAGGCCGATGAGAATTGCGAGGATGATGGACATGGGATCAGGCCTCCTTCTTGAACAGCATCAGGGAAACGGGAACAGCCGCGGCAAAGGCGCCGAGTGCGAAAATGTAGCCCGACAGAGAGGTCTGCATCATTCCCGACATCATATGCCCGGAGGTACAGCCGCCGGCCAGCCGGGCGCCGTAGAGCACGACGAAGCCGCCGACAAAGGCCGCGGCATAGCGTTTGGCCGGGCTGTCACCGAAATTGGCCCGCCAGAGCGCCGGGATGCGACGTTCGCGCGCGCTGAGCCCGCCGCGGGCGATCACCGACAGGAACCCGCCGAGGGCCATGGCCAGAACGAAGATGAAGCCGTAGTTGAATGGGTTGGCGACGGATTTGGCGTATTTGCCGCCGGATTTATCGAGATAGGCGTTGGTCGAGCTGTAGCCGTCTTCGGTTTTCGTCACCAGATCGGCACTGACCGCATCAGCGACGATCCCGTCGAGAATGACGAACTGCGTCGAGACACCGATAGGTTTGACGAGCAGGACAGCGGCGAAAAACACCAGCCCCAGCAGCAACCCGCCGGTTTTCCAGTTAAGTGGCATGGGTGAAGTCCCTCCTGATTACACTGGGACGGATTTTATATTACATATTCGTTATATTTAATGACTTAGATCAAATTTGGACAGGGAGCCGTTTTCTTTGCAAGAAAACGGTCCGGAATTTTTGAAAAATTCCGGCGCCCGGCCGGTCAGCCCGCGCGCAATTCGGCCATCAGACGGGCTTTTTCGCCGGCATCATCCTTACGCGAAATCGCCTCGGCCAGATCCACCAGCGAGGCGATGGAATGGCCGGCGCGGAAGCTGTCGACATGGGGCAGCATCGCGCGGATCCCCTGCGCACGAGGGGCAAAACCGTCCCAGCGCAACAGCGGGTTGATCCAGATCAGCCGGCGCGCCGAGAGGTGCAGGCGTTCCATCTCTCTGGCCAGCGCCGCGGGATCATCGCGGTCGAGCCCGTCAGAGACCAGCAGCACCACTGCCCCCTGCCCCAGCACACGGCGCGACCAGTCGCGGTTGAACGCGTGCAGACAGTCCCCGATCCGGGTGCCGCCTTCCCAGTCCTGCGCTTCGGCACCGGCGGATTTGAGCGCGGCATCCACGTCGCGTGTGGCCATGTGGCGTGTGATATTGGTCAGCCTTGTGCCGAAGGTGAAGGCATGCACCCGGGCCCAGCCCTGTCCTTTCGCGTTGGAGACGGCATGCAGGAAATGCAGGATGACACGGCTGTACTGGCTCATCGATCCGGAAATGTCGCAAAGAACAACAAGGTTGGGCCAACGGATGCGGCGATTTTTCTGCGAAAAATCATGCACCTCACCGCCACGGCGCATGGCGTCGCGCATGGTGCGGCGCCAGTCCGGAAGGCGGCCATGGGAGGCGGCAACGGTGCGGCGCGACGCGATGGGCTGAACCGGCAGGCGCAGGCGCGCAAGCATGCGCTTGGCCTGGGTCATTTCATCGGCGCTCATCTGTTCGAAATCGAGGGTTTTCAGCCGTTCTTCCCCCGACATGGTTTGCGACGCGTCGACCTCGATCTTTGTCTCGCCCTCGTCTTCGAGGGGGGGCAGGAAATCATCCATCCCGTCGAGCAGCGCCTCAGTTGCACGTTTGGCGGCAGCGTCGGCGGGTTTTTCCTCCTGCACGCCGCGCAGCATCGGCAGCATCATCGCCATCATACGTTCCAGGTAACGCGGGTCGCGCCAGTACATGCGGAAGACCTGAGCGAAAATCTGTCGATGTTCGGGGCGGTTCACGAAACAGGCATGCAGGGTCCAGTAGAAATCGGTTCGGTCGGTGAAGCCCGCCGCCTCGACCGCGCGGATCGCGTCGATGGTGCGCCCGGGGCCGATGGGCAGGCCGGCCTTTCTGAGGGCGCGGGCGAAATGAATGATGTTCTGCGCCAGTTTCGGATCATCGGGGATCTCGAGGACAGAAAGTTCAGACACGGAACGTCCCGCGGGGACGGGGACGGGAATTTTTCGTCCACGAAAAATCTGCGAATTGCCGGCAATTCGCGTTTGGGGGCGCTGCCCCCGCCCCCGGTGGGGGCTCCCCCGAGGTATTTGCAAACAGAAGAAGCATCAGCCCGGTTCAACGTGGCCTTCGCCTTCGACCCGGACCATGGATTTCGTGGTGGTCACGCTTTCACGCAGCTCCTTCCACGGGCGGTATTCTTCCGAGGCCAGAAAGGTATCGAGCGACCTCTGGTCCGGCCATTTGAAGATCACGACGCGTCCCGGTTTCCAGTCGCCGACCAGCGTGTCGACGCGGCCGTCGCGGGTCAGGTATTCGCCGCCGGCGGCTTCGACCAGGGGGCGGGCCGCGGCCTTGTATTTCTCGTAAGCCTCGGTGTCGTGGATCTCGTTTTCGAAGATCAGGTAGATGGCCATGGCTTGGTCCTCCTCACGCCGGTTCCAGCTCGGCCCGGGCCTGATCGAGCAGGCGGGTGGCCTCGGAATTCTGCAGTTTCGCGATATCGTCCTGGTATTTCAGGATTGCGCCCAGGGTGTCGGCGATCACCTCGGGGCTGAGGTTGATCACGTCGAGCGCCAGCAGGCACTTGGCCCAGTCGATGGTTTCCGCAACACCGGGTTTCTTGAACAGGTCCTCGCTGCGCAGCTGCTGCACGAAGGCCACCACTTCCCGCGACAGCGTTTCCGGTGCTTCGGGCGCGCGGGCGTGCAGGATTTCGACCTCGCGGGCGAAATTCGGATAATCGACCCAGTGATACAGACAGCGCCGCTTCAGCGCGTCGTGCACTTCGCGTGTGCGGTTCGAGGTCAGGATGACGATCGGCGGTTCCGGCGCGGCGATGGTGCCAAGCTCCGGAATGGTGACCTGAAAATCGCTCAGCGCCTCGAGCAGGAAGGCTTCGAACGGTTCGTCGGTGCGGTCCAGCTCGTCGATCAGCAGCACCGGCGCGCCATTTTCATCCGGGCGCATGGCCTGCAGCAACGGCCGTTCGATCAGGAAATCGGGCCCGAACAATTCACGGCCGAGCGCGTCGCGGTCGGCGCTGCCTGAGGCCTCGGCTGTGCGGATTGCCACCATCTGCGCCGGAAAATTCCATTCATAGACCGCCGAGGCGGCATCGAGCCCTTCGTAACATTGCAGCCGGATCAGGCGCCGGCCCAGCGCCGCGGCAACCGCCTTGGCAATCTCGGTCTTGCCGACGCCGGCCTCACCTTCGAGAAACAATGGCCGTCCCAGCCGCAGCGAGAGAAACACCACCGTCGCCAGCGCGCGGCCACAGATATAGCCCTGCGCCGCAAGCATCTGTTGCACGTCGTCGATCGATCCCGGGGCGGTCATGGCGGCTCCTGCGTTTCAGCAGGATGTAGAAGCGCATGGCAATCCGGCAACGTCAAGGCGAACACCTGTCGCGGCTGTTGACGGGATTTCCGGCAACTGTCATCATTTGGGAAACAATAAGGCAGTATCTTCGCATCAGGCGAAAACAACGGACAGGCAAGTGTGATGACCGGTGAGTTTGAACCGGCAGAGGCGGCGTGATGCAGATCACGGCCATTACCTGCGTCAAGAACGAAGGCCCGTTCCTTCTGGAATGGATCGCCTTCAACCGGGTGATCGGGGTGACCGATTTCCTGTTTTATTCCAATGATTGCACCGATGGGACCGACCATCTGCTGGATGCGCTGAAAGAGCACGGGATCGTCCGGCACGAACCGAACCCGGCAGAGGGGCGCAATTACCAGATGGAGGCGCTGAAACATGCAAGGCGCCGGTCCTACATCAAGGCGTCGGACTGGGTCTGGGTCGCGGATGTGGACGAGTTTCTGAACATCCATGTGGGCGATCACACGATCCCGGCGCTGATCAAGGCCTGCGGCAACCCCAAGGCGATCTCGATCACGTTTCAGTTCATGGCCAATGACGGCATCGAACGGTTCGAGGACAAGCCGGTGATTTCGCAATTCCTGCGCAGCCACAATCCCGACCTCTGGGGGGCGGACACCTCGATCGAGGTCAAGACACTGGTGCGCAAGGATTTCCCGATCAACTATTACGGCGCGCACCGGCCGTTTCACAATATCGACCTGCCCCGCCCGCAACAGCCGGCCTGGACCGACGGATCGGGCCGCAACATCCCGTGGCAGTTCCGCAAGCGCGAGAACAAGCGCCGGATCCGGGCCTTTCCGGCCAAGGGCGTGCGCGACTTCGCCACGCTGAACCATTATGCGCTGCGCTCGCTGGACAGTTATCTGGTCAAAAACGACCGCGGTGACGTGAACCGCGAATACCGGGTGTTCGACGACACGTATTGGCGCGAACGCAACGACAACAGCTATTTCGACGATTCCATCCTGCGCTATGCGGATCAGCTGGCGACCGAGACCGAGGCACTGAAATCCCTGCCCGGCGTGCGCGACCTGCATGACACGGCCGTGGCCCTGCACCGGCAACGCTGCGCCGAACAGATGGACCTCGAAGAATACCAGCAGATGCGCAAGACATTGCTGGAAGCCTCGCCCTATGCGCCGCCCGAACAGCGGCTTCGGGAATTGATCGGGGTGGCATGACACGGCAGCGCGTCATCAATCTCGGCCTGCCCAAGACCGGCACGACGACGCTGGGCAAGGCGCTGCGCAGGGCCGGCTACTCGGTCGCCGACTGGCGGGTGCGGGACAGGCAGACGAAACACCCCGAACTGCGCAAGAAGATGGTCGGCGAGCTGATCTATAAGGGTTGTTTCGAAACCGGCGACCCGCTGCACCTGCTGGACGAGTTCGACGCGGTGACCGAAATGAGCGTGGTCCGACCGGGACGCAATTTCTGGCCCCAGACCGACTGGTCCATTCTCGGCGCGATCGAGGAACACCATCCCGGCGCGGTGTTCCTGTTGTCGGTGCGCGATCCCTCCAAGACATCCGACAGCATGATGCGCTGGGGCAATCTGGGCTCCAAGCGCCTGCCGGCACAGCACGTGCCGGGCCTGCCGCGCGGGTACGGGGCAACAACCAGCGATCTGGAACGCTGGATTGACGGGCATTACCGGTTCTGCAGGCGGGTCTTTGCCGGCAGCGACCGTTTTTTCGAATACGACATCGAGGATCCCGACGCACGGATCAGGATCGGCGCCTTTCTGGGCCGTGACCTGCCGTGGTGGGGGCAATCCAACCGCAACACCGGCGCAACGCCGAAAGAGCTTACAGCGACGAACTGACATGCGTATCACAGTGATCATCGGGCCGACCGAAGCGGGTTCCTCGCGATTCCGGACCATCCTGAAAAAGAAGTCCATGCTGCTGGAAAAGCACGGGGTCTACTGCCCGGACTGGAACCACATCCGGGTCTACATGGCCTGTGCCGATCTGGATCAGGTCGGGGTCGTCCGCTTCAAGCGCGGGTTCGAAAGCGCGGCGTCACAAAAGGCGCTTTTTGACGAAACCTCGATGAAACTGGAAAAGGCGTTCGAGGACACGCGCCCGGATCACCTGTTGTTCGGCAACGGCCAGATCGGCGGCATGTACACCCGCCCGGCGGAAATCGAACGGCTGCGCGAGCTGCTGAAACCGTTTTCGGACGACATCCGTATCGTCGCCCATGTGGCCGAACAGGCCCGTGTGCTGACGCCGCATTATGCCAACCGGGTGCTGGAAGGGCGGGGAAACGCGCTGGATCTGGAACTGGAGCTGACGCAGGCGGACAACTGGTGGGACGCCAGCCTGGCCATGCGCGGGGAAAACGAACCGCTTTTCGGCATGTTCAACGACGTGCAGTTCCCGCCGCCATGGGTCGACTACAAATCCATGCTGTCGAAATGGGAGGAAGCGTTCGGTGAAGGCAATGTCGTTCTGCGCCCGCTGGAGACCGACACGCTCAATTCCGAGGAAGGCGCCGAGGAACTGAACGCCATTCTCGGCACCGACATTCCGCTGGGAAAACTCAGCAAACAGGGCAGCGAAAGCCTGCCTTCGGCGACCTCGGTCGCGCGGATCCGGCAGTTCAACGATGTGCTGATCCGCTACATGAAAGCCAAGGACGTGCACCTGCCGCGCGACATCTGGCGGATCCTGTCCACCGAACTGCGCCTGCCCGGGGATCCGGTGGACCCGGGATCGCTGTCGCGGGTCTCCGACTATTTCCGCGCCGACAACGCCGAACTGATCAAGCGCTTCCCGGATCTGGGCAACGGTGCGATGGACCCCGCCCCGCCGTGCGAAGACTGGCAGGAAGCCGAAACTCAGAACGGGTTCCGCGCAACGCAATACCTTGCCGCGTTTGAATACCGCATCAAGAAGAACGAGATCCCGGCCGAGGAAAAACGCGCCGAGAAGGCCGAAGCCGCAGGCACCGGTGCCCGGTTTGACGAACTCCTGCCAGACGATCCCGCAGATGCCGGCGAAACCAACGGCAATGGCAGCAAGGCCAAGCTGCTGCAGATGGTGGAAGTGAACCACCAGATCGTCCTGTCCACCAAGATCCGCCCGCATAACGATCTGGGACGGCTGAAAGAGGACGAAATCCGCGAGCCCTTTGCGCTGATGCCCGAACGCAATCTGCCCGTCGGCAGCAGCGGCCGCGTCATTGTTGGCTGTATGAAGAACGAAGCGCCCTATATCCTTGAATGGGTGGCCTATCACCGTGCGATCGGGGTCGACAAATTCCTGATCTATACCAATGGCTGCGAGGACGGGACCGACGAAATCCTCGACCGGCTGCAGGAAATGGGTGTTGTCGAACACCGGCTGAACGATGACTGGCGCGGCAATTCTCCACAGCAATTCGCGCTGAACCGGTCGCTGAAGGAACCGGTGATCCGGGCGGCGGAATGGATCATCCACATCGACGTCGACGAATTCATCAATGTCCGCACCGGCGACGGCACGCTGGACGATCTGTTTGCCGCTGTTCCCGACGCCACAAACATCGCCATGACATGGCGGCTCTTTGGCCATAACGGGGTCAAACGGCTGGCCGACCGCTTCGTGATCGAACAGTTCGACACCTGCGCCCCCAAATTCTGTCCCAAGCCGCACACGGTCTGGGGGTTCAAGTCGATGTTCAAGAATATCGGCGCCTATGAAAAGATCAGCTGCCACCGCCCCAACAAGCTGGATGAAAAATTCCTCGACGTGGTGAAATGGGTGAACGGATCCGGCCGCGACATCACCAAGGACACCGCCGAACGGGGCTGGCGCAATTCCAAGTCCAACATCGGCTACGACCTCGTACAGCTGAACCACTATGCGCTGCGGTCCGCCGAAAGCTTCCTGATCAAGCGACAGCGCGGACGGGCGCTGCATGTCGACCGGTCGATCGGGCTGAACTACTGGATCCGGATGGACTGGTCGGATTTCCGCGACGTGACCATCAAGCGCAACGTGCCCCGCCTGCGCGAGGAATACGACCGGCTGCTGGCCGATGACGAACTGCGCAGCTGGCACCAGAAGGGCCTGAACTGGCACCGGGCCAAGGCCGAGGAACTGCACGGCACCGCCGAGTTCGAGGAACTCTATCAGCGCGCCCTGAAAGTGAAGCTGAACGAGACCGAGCGCGTGGCCTATGCGCTGGCGCTGGACATGGAGAGCTGAGGATTGGATCAGGACGCAGCCCCCGGCACCGGGCCAACCGGCAAGGACGGCAGCATCCCCGCCGGGGGTTACCTGAAATCGCGCGGAGTCCGGTTTCCGAAGGATCCGGCAATCCTCACGCACCGTATCCTCGGGGCGCTGTGCAACAACACTTACGAACGTAAAGAGGCCGAAGCCATTGCGCGCGTCGTCAACGATGATGACACGGTGATGGAGCTGGGTGGCGGCATCGGGTTTATTTCAACCCTGGCCGCCAAACGATGCCGAAACGGCGCGGTTCACAGCTTTGAGGCAAACCCGACACTCATCCCCTATATCCGGCGCGTGCATGAGGCGAACGGCATCACCAATGCCGATGTCAACCACGCCCTGCTGGGCCCGCGAAAGGGACAGGCGACGTTCTACGTGCGGCGGAACTTCCTGTCCTCCTCGTTGGATCGCAAGGACGGAACCGGCATCGTTTCCGAAGAAAACGTGGAGATCCGCAACGCCAAGGCAGAAGCCGTGCGGATCAAACCGACCGTTCTGATCTGCGACATCGAAGGGGCCGAGGTTCAGGTGATCCCGGCGCTGAACCTGTCGTCCGTACGGGTGGCCGTGGTGGAACTGCATCCGCAATGGATCGGCTCCGAAGGCGTCCGCTCTGTGTTCCAAGCGATGATGGATGCCGGTCTGATTTATTATCCGCGCCGATCGAACACCAAGGTCGTCTGCTTTAGGCGGGGATGGTAAGGCATTGAAATTTCTTGCCATTATGACCGTCCGAAACGAAGCGGCGTTTCTTCTGGAATGGCTGGCGCATCACCGCGCGGTCGGGTTTACCGATTTCCTGATCTTCTCCAACGATTGCCAGGATGGCACCGACAGGATGCTTGACCGGTTGCAGGACATGGGCGAGGTCACCCATCTGCGCAATGACGGCCCCTATGATCAGCGCGGCATTCAGTTCACCGCGCTAAAAGCGGCGGAAAAGCTCGATATCGTGCGCGGCGCCGACTGGATCCTTGCGCTGGACGTCGATGAATTCGTGAACATCCACGCCGGTGACGGCACCCTGCCCGCCCTGCTGGCCGCGCTGCCCCGGGCCACGGCGATCACGCTGACATGGCGGTTGTTCGGCAATGCCGACGTGATCGAATTCGAAGACGCGCCGGTGCTCGACAGCTTCGTCCGCTGCGCACCGGCTGCCATGTTCTGGCCCTGGCGCAGCGCCATGTTCAAAACCCTCTACCGCAATGACGGGATCTACGAAAAGGTCGGCGTGCACCGCCCGCGCAGCCCGGACAAATCCCGGCTGGACGACGCCATGTGGTTCGACGGTGAAGGCCGGGTCCTGTCCCAGCAGTTCAAGACGCGGCGGATCTTTTCCGATTATGGCCGGTCGAATTACCGGCATGTTCAGCTCAACCACTACCCGCTGGGCGCCAAGGAAAGCTATGTTCTGAAGGCCGACCGCGGGCGCGCGGTGCACAGCGACCATATCCTTGGCGTCGATTACTGGGTCGAGCGGAATTTCAACACCGAAACCGACACTTCCATTCACCGGATGAAACCGCTGGCCGCCCCGCATCTGGCGCGGCTGCACGCCGACGACACCCTGCAGAACCTGCACCGCGACGCAGTGGCGTGGCGCAAAACCCGGTTTCAGGACCTGATGCTGAAAGAGCCTTTCCGCGCGCTTTTTGGCCGGCTGCTGATGACCCCGCCATCGCAACCGGTGACGCGCGAACAGTCGCGTCAGCTGGTGAATTACGGGCTGCGGGCGCGGGCAAAGAACGACAGCACGCCATAAACCCTCACGACATTTTCCAACTTTGGCCGCATTCGGCCCGTAGCGATGGACCTGCAGAAACCGGCCCACAAGTGGCCGGAGCGTTGAGGAATGCCACATGCAGGACGTGCAAAACAGCGTTGACACCTCCTATCAGGACCTCGGTCTGGAGGAATGGAAGCGCGCGATCGAGGACCTTGCCGAAGAGCATGGTGCCTTTCAGCCGCTGAACGACACCCATTTCGCCGCCTTTGTCGAGGCCGGCCGCACGCTGCTGGTTACTTTCGAAGCCATCGACACCATCCGCGCCGCCGGTGACAAATGCCGGCCCATCGGTCACGAACTGGTCGTGTCTGCCGGCTGGTCGCATCTGGCGATCCTGTCCGACACCCAGTCGTGGTTCCGCGATGCCCGGGTGTACGGATATTTCGACCGGCTGATCGATGACGGCTTTTTCGAGGATTTCGACCGCGTCGTATTCTACGGTGCCGGCGCCGGGGGCTATGCCGCTGCCGCGTTCTCCGTGGCCGCGCCCGGGGCCACCGTGGTCGTCATTCAGCCCCACGCCACGATGGATCCGCGGATGACGGAATGGGACCCGCGCTATCCCCAGGCCCGCCGGCTGAATTTCACCGACCGGTTCGGCTATGCACCGGACATGCTGGACGCCGCCGACCGCGGTTTCGTCCTTTACGATCCGCGGCAGGATGTCGATGCAATGCACGCCGCCCTGTTCGAGCGCTCCAACGTCACGCGGCTGCGTCTGCCCTTCCTGGGCGAGGATCTGCAGAAATCGCTGGCAGCGATGGGCCTGCTGCTGCCGCTGATCGAAGAGGCCGGGGACGATGTGCTGGACGAGACCGGGTTTGCCCGCGCCTACCGCGCCCGCCGCGACAATCTGGACTACCTCCGCCGCCTGCTGGCCTGGCTCGACGCCGGCGACCGGCGCTATCTGAGCTATGTGCTGTGCCGCCACGTGATCACCGACCGCAAAGCACCCTATTTCCGGCGCCGCCTGCGCAAGCTGCGCAATCAGGCGGCCCAGGGCGAATTCCGCGCGCCGCCTGCCCGCGAACCCGCCACGGACGACTGACCGCTGGCCCCCTGTGCGGCCTTATGCTAGCCGGGGGGCATGACTGTTTCCCTGACCATCCGCCGCCCCGACGACTGGCACCTGCACCTGCGCGACGGCGCCGTGCTGCGCGCCGTTCTGCCGGAATCCACCCGCCATTTCGCCCGTGCGATCATCATGCCCAACCTCGTGCCGCCGGTGGTGACCGCGGCCGACGCCGGCGCCTATCGCGACCGGATCCTTTCCGCGTTGCCCGACGGCGCGGCGTTCGAGCCGCTGATGACGCTCTACCTGACCGAGGACACCGATCCTGACGATGTCGCCGCCGCCCATGCCAGCGGGCTGGTGCGCGCGGTCAAGCTCTACCCGGCCGGGGCCACGACCAATTCCGCCAGCGGCGTGCGCGATTTCGACAAGGTCCGCCCGGTGCTGGAGCGGATGGCCGAAATCGGCCTGCCGCTCTGCGTGCATGGCGAGGTGACGGATGCCGAAATCGACATCTTCGACCGCGAAGCCGTGTTCATCGACCGGGTTCTGGACCCGCTGCGCCGGGCCACGCCGGACCTGCATGTGGTGATGGAACATATCACCACCGCGCAGGGGGTTCAGTACGCGCAAAGCGCCGAGGCCGGGCTCGGCGCCACGATCACCACGCATCATCTGGTGATCAACCGCAACCATATCCTCGTCGGCGGCATCCGCCCGCATTATTACTGCCTGCCCGTGGCCAAGCGCGAAGAGCACCGCCTGGCGCTGCGTGCCGCCGCCACCGGCGGCGACAGCCGCTTCTTTCTCGGAACCGACAGCGCCCCGCATGTGGACCCGCTGAAGGAAACCGCCTGTGGCTGCGCCGGCTGCTTCACCGCCACCAACACGCTCAGCATCCTCGCCCATGTGTTCGAGGAAGAAGCTGCGCTGGACCGGCTCGAAGGCTTCACCTCGCTGCATGGTCCCGCCTTTTACGGCCTGCCCGCCAACACCGACCGGATCACGCTGACCCGCACTGACACGCCCGTGGTGTTTCCGGCAAAGATCGACAGCGGCGATGGCGCAATCACCGTTTTCGATCCCGGCTACCCGGTCTTCTGGCAGGCCCCATGATCTTCTTCTGTTTCCAAATACCTCGGGGAGCGCGAGGGGCCGGCCCCTCGCTCCCGCCCGCGAAACCACACGCAAAGGCCTGCCGATGATACCCTCCTCCTACCCTTCCGCCAAAGAGATGGCCCGCCTGACCGCGCGGATGCTGCTGGAAATCAAAGCGGTGCATTTCAACGCCACCGAGCCGTTCACGCTGGCCTCGGGCCTGCCTTCGCCGACCTATATCGACTGCCGCAGGCTGATCTCCTACCCCCGGATCCGCTCGACCCTGATGGATTTCCTGACCGTCACGGTGATGCGCAATGCCGGGTTCGAAGCTTTCGACAACATCGCCGGCGGTGAAACCGCCGGCATCCCCTTTGCCGCGCTGGTGGCCGAACGCATGGGCCTGCCGATGACCTATGTGCGCAAAAAACCCAAGGGCTATGGCCGCAACGCCCGCATCGAGGGCGCGATACACGAGGGCGAGCGTGTTTTGCTGGTCGAAGACCTGACCACCGATGGCGGCTCGAAGCTGAGCTTCGTCGACGCCATCCGCGACACCGGCGCAAGCTGCGCGCACACGGCGGTGATTTTCTATTACGGCATCTTCCCGGAAACCATCAAAACGCTGGGCGATCACGGGGTTGCGCTGCATCACCTGTGCACATGGTGGGACGTGCTGGCCGAAGCCCGCGCCTCCGGCGCTTTCGACGCCGCAACCCTGAGCGAGGTCGAAGCTTTTCTGAACGCGCCGCGGGCCTGGCAGGAGGCCCGAAAATAGCCGGGGATGGATCGCAGGGCAAAATGTGGAAAACCCTTCCACAGAATCACTGATTGCTCTAGATTTGGTAGGACAGCTAACGGCCACTTCCAGATGTGGAGGTTTCCGGTTTGGAACAGCGGAGTGCCTTTGCTTTTCCTCCCGGTAATCCACCGAGTTATGCCGATAGCCCGTTACACAATCGTCATCTAAGAAACCCGAAAAGGAACCGGGGGGCAGGCATGAACCAGATCGCAGGGCTGAATGCGACACAGATCGAGGCAGGAAACACCGATACGATGCCGCATTCGGTGGAGGCCGAACAGCAGTTGCTGGGCGCGATCCTGACCAACAACGAAGTCTTTGACCGCGTCGCCAGCCTGATCGGCCCGCAGCATTTCTTCGACCCGGTCCATTCCCGGATCTTCGAGATCGCCTCGTCGCGCATCGCGCGCAACCAGCTGGCTTCGCCGGTGACGCTCAAGGCGTTCATGGAAGACGATGACGGGCTGAAAGAGCTGGGTGGCCCGGCCTATCTGGCCCGTCTGGCCGGCGCCGCGATCAGCGCCTTTGCGGCGCGCGACTATGCCCAGATGATCTATGATCTGGCGATCCGGCGCGAACTGATCGGGCTGGGCCGGGACATCAGCGCCCAGGCCGCGCGCGTCGACGTGGCCTCCGAACCCAAGGAACAGATCGTCGAGGCCGAACAAAAGCTCTACCAGCTCAGCGAACAGGGTCAGTCTGAAAGCGGATTTCAAAGCTTTCTCAAGGCCGTAACCGACGCTGTTAATGTCGCCAACGCGGCCTATCAGCGGGACGGCGGGCTGGCTGGCATCTCCACCGGGCTCATTGACATGGACAAGAAGCTGGGCGGGCTGCACCGGTCTGACCTGCTGATCCTTGCCGGGCGCCCGTCGATGGGCAAGACCTCTCTGGCGACAAACATCGCGTTCAACATCGCCAAGACCTACAGCCGTGGCGCCCTGCCCGATGGCAGCGAGGGCGCGGTGGATGGCGGCGTTGTCGGCTTCTTTTCGCTGGAAATGAGCGCCGAGCAGCTGGCCGCGCGGATCCTGTCGGAAGCCAGCGAAGTCCCGTCCGAACAGATCCGCCGCGGCGACATGACCGAAGGCGAGTTCCGCAAATTTGTCGACGCGGCCAAAACGCTGGAAGCCTGCCCGCTTTATATCGACGACACCCCGGCCCTGCCGATCAGCCAGCTGGCGGCCCGGGCGCGACGGCTGAAACGCACTTACGGGCTGGATTGCCTGATCGTCGACTACCTGCAGCTGGTCCGTCCGGCCACGGCCAAGGACAGCCGCGTGAACGAGGTGTCCGAGATCACGCAGGGTTTGAAGGCGATCGCCAAGGAGCTGGACATTCCGGTGGTCGCGCTTTCGCAGCTGTCCCGTCAGGTCGAAAACCGCGACGACAAGCGCCCGCAGCTTTCGGATCTGCGCGAATCCGGGTCCATCGAACAGGATGCCGACGTGGTGATGTTCGTGTTCCGCGAAGAATATTACGCAGAGCGGGAAAAACCCTCGGACGACCGGCTGGATGAAATGGCCGCCTGGCAGGAACGCATGGAACGGCTGCACGGCAAGGCAGAGGTGATCATCGGCAAACAGCGGCACGGCCCAATCGGCACGGTCGAACTGAGCTTCGAGGGCCAGTTCACCCGCTTTGGCAACCTTGCACGGCCGTGGCAACAGGGACAGGACGGAGATTTCTGATGCCGATTGCCGATTTCATGGCCGCCTACAAACGGGTCTGGGAGGCTCAGGATTCCGAAGGGTTCACACAGCTGTTCGTGCCGGACGGAAAATACTGGAACACCCCGTTTCAGGTTCAGACCGGCCCGGTCGAGCTGGCCGCGTACTGGGACCGGATCAAGCTGCAGGAAGACATCCGCATGCGGGTGCGGGTGCTGGCGGAAACCGAAACCGGCGGCGTCGGGCACTGGAATGTCAGCTATCAGGTGGCCTCGGAAGAGCTGTTCGCGATCTGGGCCAAATCCACCGGCACCGGCCTGCCGGACCGCAAGCCCGGCGACCCGCTGCCGCGGATGGAACTGGACGGGTTGCTGGAGGCCGAGTTCGAACCCGGCGGGCTGGCCACCACCGTGCGGATCTGGTGGCATTCCGTTCCACGGATGCCCTGAAATCGGTGGCGCAGAAGCGCGCGACCGCGGTCACAGGATTGTCAGCCAGCTTTCCACCTGCTTCATCGCTGTTCCCTGCTGGATCAGCATCCGCACCATGATCTGATTGTTGGGCGCCGGCGGTACCGGCAGACCTGCGGCGTTCAGCCTGGCCGGTTCGACCAGAACCACCCAGGCATCTTCGCCAAACCGGGTCCGGGCGGTTGCCGGCGCAATCACATCCTTGGGATCAAGCGGCATCAGCGTGCCATCAGCCAGCGATACATCCCCGGTAATCGACGTGATCGGGTCGGTGCCGGTATCGGCCATGACCACCACGGCGCACCGGGCCGTCACTTCGAACCAGCCGGTCACGCCGGTCGCCTTGCCGCGGACCATCTGATTGTCGGCGCAGCTGCGCTGAGCGCCCCGGCATCGCAGCGACGCCAGCGCGACGCCGGCGGCCTGCCGCGGTACCACCCGCACAGGCGGCGGCGGGGCGGCAAAGGCCCGCACACAGGCCTCCAGCCGCCCGATCAGGACCAACAGGAAGGCAAACAGCACGGTGATCGCCACCAGCAGGGCAATATAGGCCGCCAGCGCACCGGCGCCGACAAACGGGATCCCGGATGTGGCCACCGCCGTCATCCCTGCTGCAAAGGCGGCGCTCATCAGCAGGACCGCCGTCGAGCTGACGGTGACCAGTTGCCGGGCAATCCCACGACAGCGCGACGCCCCCGGCAGAACCCGGCCCAGACAGGCCTGCAGGTCGTGCAGCGAAACCTTGGTGGCGACAAAGCCACCCACGACCAGTCCGAATGCCAGATTGGACCCGATCATCAGGCCGACCGCCGCGCCGGCCCCGAACACCGACAGGTTCGCAACCAGCGCCAGCGTGGCCGAGGTCAGCGCCAGCGTCAGCGCTGCGATCGCGACAACAAGGGTCATCCGTGCAAGCTTCAGGATCGTGAGACAAACCATGATCAGGCCTCCAATCGCGGGGAACAGGGCAACTCAAACCTCGCAATCAAGGTGATTGCTGTCAAACCGCGCCCGCAAGCGCCGGACGGGACCGCACGCGCTTGTGTCTGGACAGGTTGCGGCGGGTCCGGCGAACATCGGGCCATGCACCGCGTAATCCTCGCCGCTGTCCTGTTCTGGGGTTCGTGACCTGCCCCTTTTTTCAGGGCCACTCGTAAATCGAGTTTGCTCTCCATTTGTGTGCCATCATTCAGCGGCGTGAGCAATGGGCGCAGGCGCGGAGCCCTCATGTAGCTCAAGCGGCTGTGCCCATTGCGTTTTGTCGAAGGGCCGCGCTGCCGCGAACTCCTCCGGGGTTTGATATCTCAGGCTGCTGTGCGGTCTCTCTGTGTTGTAGTCTATCCTCCAGTTTTCGATGATGTCACGAGCCTCGCCGATGCTTGTGAACCAATGCTGGTTCAGACATTCGTCCCTGAAGCGACCATTGAAACTCTCGATGTAGGCATTCTGGGTCGGCTTGCCCGGATCTATGAAATACAACTGCACGCCGTTGTCATCGGCCCAGGCGTCAAGCGCGCGACCTCGTAGTTCCGGGCCGTTATCAACGACCAGAATGTCAGGATATCCGCGTTCGCGTGCGACCCGGTTCAGCAGTTCCACGACCCGCTCACCGGGCAGTGAGAAATCCACCTCGATGGCGGGGCACTCTCGTGTGCAATCATCTTTGAGGTTCGCCGTTCGGAATTTGCGCCCGTTTGCCAGTGCGTCACTGGTGAAATCCAAAGACCACCGTTGGTTGGCTGCAATCGGGCACCAGCCGCCCTCACGGCCTTCCTTGGGGATCTTCTTGCGCTTTGTGCGACGTAGCCACAGCCGCTCCTCGCGGTAGATACGTTCGACGACTTTGACGTTCACCTTGAACCCCTCGCGCACCAGCTTGGCATGCAACATACGATAGCCATACCTCCTGTGCTTGCCTGAAAGCGTGATCAGACGTTCCCGAAGCCGCGCGTGGCGATCCGGGCGCGCCTGATAGGTCAGGCTCGATCTGGATATTCCAACCAGCCTGCACGCCCGCCTTTGCGTGAATTGGTGTTCAGCCATCAACGTGACCACCGCATCCCGACGGGCGGCAGGCGTTATGAGTTTTTTGCCAGCAGCCCCTTAAGACCAGCATTATCGAGCATCGCGTCTGCCAGCAGACGCTTCAGCTCCGAGTTCTCGACCTCCAGGTCCTTCAGGCGGCGCAGCTCGGATACTGTCATGCCGCCATACTTGGCTTTCCACTTGTACAGCGTCGCATCGGACATCCCATGCTTGCGGCAAAGCTCAGACACTTTGGCACCCGCAGCATACTCCTGCAAAATCCCGACGATTTGTTCCTCTGTGAAGCGTGACTTCCGCATTCTTCGTTCTCCTCGTAGCTTTGAACGTTACGAGAACAAACTCTCTTTTTGAATGGTCCGAAATTCTGGGGGCAGGTCATTCGAGCCAAACCTTGGCTGAAACCGAGGTTGATCTCGAACTGGTGCTGGCGGTGGATGTGTCCCGGTCGATGACAATCGCCGAACTGGAAATCCAGCGCCGCGGCTATGCCGAGGCCCTGACCAGTGACGAGGTCTGGGGCGCGATCCGGGGCGGGATGATCGGACGCGTCGCGGTGATGTATATGGAATGGGCCGGAAGCCAAGACCAGCGCGTTGTTGTCCCCTGGACCCTGATTGAAACCCGCCACGACGCTGCCGGATTTGCAGGCCGGATCACCACGCATTTTGACGGTGCGATGCGGCGGACCTCCATTTCCGGAGGATTAGCTGCGGCGGCTATAGCTTTTGAATTAAACGATTTCACCGGTTTGCGCCGGGTCATCGACATATCCGGAGACGGGCCGAACAATCAGGGCCGCCCGGTTCTGCCAGCCCGGGCAGAGGTGCTGGCGCAGGGGATCGTCATCAACGGGCTGCCGCTGATGACGCAGGATGAGATGAGTGAACGTTTCGGCATCCCCGACCTCGATGTCTATTATTCCAATTGCGTAACCGGCGGGCCGGGCGCCTTCGTGCTTCCGGTGTGGAGCTGGGAGGATTTCGAACCAACGCTGCGCCGCAAGCTGGTGCTGGAACTGGCCGGCGTCCGTCCGGCGCCGCGAACCATCCCCGTCAGCGGCTATGACTGCATGATCGGCGAAAAGATCTGGGAACGCTATTTCGGCGACTGGTATTCGCCCTGAACCCGGCGCAGGATGCGGGTATGCAGACGATATCCGAACTCGACATTTCCGGCGGCGATGACGCCAAACTGGCGCGGCAATTCCGGGCCATCTATGGCGGCACCGGGTTCGGCTATCTCCGCGGGCATGGCATCCCTGCCGAACAGATCGCGGCCGTGTTCGACGCCTCCCGCCGGTTCCACGCGCTGCCACTGGCTGAAAAAATGCAGATCGCGCTGGACCGCAACCACCGCGGATATATCCCGATCGGCACCTCCACGGATGTCACCACCACGCTGGCCGAGGTCACCAAACCGAACCAGTCCGAAAGCTTCATGATGATGCGGGAGGATGCCGTGGCCGACCCCGACACCTACTTGTCCGGCCCCAATCTCTGGCCGGAACTTGCAGGTTTTCGCGCGACGCTGGAGGCCTATCACGATGCGATGTGCGAACTCGGGCGCCGGATGATGCGGATCGCGCTGATGGCGGCGGGGGCCAGCGACCTGAGCTTTCTCGCACAGTTTGACACACCAACCACGTGGCTGCGCCTGCTGCACTACCCGCCGGCACCGGACCGCGCGCCGGAGGACCTCTACGGCTCGGCGCCGCACACGGATTTCGGCGCGCTGACGTTTCTGGCACAGAATGCGGTCGGCGGGTTGCAGGTGATGACGCCGGACGGGGCATGGGTCGATGTCCCGCATCGCCCCGGCACTTTCGTGGTCAATGTCGGTGACATGCTGCACCGGCTGAGCAACGGCGCGCTGCGATCAACCCCGCACCGGGTGATCAACCGTTCGGGGCGCGAACGCTATTCCTGCCCGTTCTTCTTCGACCCGCACGTGTCAGCGGTCATCGCCCCGCTGCCCGGCACCGGCACACCCGGCTATGAGCCGCTGGTTTTCGGCGGTTTTCTGCGACAGGAACTCGAAGCAGGCTATGACGCGCACAAAGCGGAAACCGCATAGGCCTTTCCCCCTTGACGCCAAGGGGCGGGATGTCAGAACGGGCGCATGGCAACGGGACATCTGACCATAGACCTCAGCGCGGTCGTGCAGAACTGGCGCGCGCTGGATGCGATGACGGGCTGCGAAACAGCTGCCGTCGTCAAGGCGAACGGCTATGGGCTGGGTGCCGGACCGGTTTCGGTGGCGCTGGCGCAGGCCGGGGCCCGCCGGTTTTTCGTCGCAACCGCGGAAGAAGGCGCCACGGTGCGCAAGGCACTGGGCGCGGGCCCGATGATCGGCGTGTTCTCGGGCCACATGGAGGGCGACACCGACCGGATCCGCACGCATGACCTGATCCCGATGCTGAACTCGGTCGACCAGATGCTGCGCCATGTTGAAAGCCTGCCGGGCCACCGGTTCGGCTTTCAGCTTGATACCGGGATGAACCGGCTGGGGCTGGAAGCCGAAGACTGGGCCGCGCTGCGCGAGATTGCCGAAGGCCTGCAGCCGGCGCTGATCATGTCGCATCTGGCCTGTGCCGACGAACCCGACCACCCGATGAACCTGCAGCAACTCCAGCAGTTTCGCGACATGACTGCCGGCATTGACGCACCGCGGTCGCTGTCGGCCACGGGCGGCATTCTTCTGGGCCATGCCTTTCACTTTGACCTGACCCGGCCGGGCGTGGGGCTCTATGGCGGCCTGCCGTTCGAGGATTCGCTGCAGACCGTGCGGCTGGACCTGCCGGTGATCCAGACCCGCACCGTCGCGCCCGGCGAAACCGTGGGATACGGCAACACCTGGACCGCCGGGGCGCCATCACGCATCGCCACCGTGTCGGCGGGCTACGCCGACGGGCTGCTGCGCGCCATCGGTGACCGGGTTGCACTTTTTGCCGACGGGGTGCCCTGCCCGATCCGTGGCCGGATCTCGATGGACCTGATCACGGTGGACATCACCGGTCTGGCCGCCGACCCCGATTACCTGACGATGCTGGGGGACGGGAACACGGTGGACATGCTGGCCGATGCCGCCGGTACGATCGGGTACGAGGTGCTGACATCGCTGGGGCGGCGCTATTCGCGGAACTACATCCCATGAACCTGCTGGCGCCTCTTGCCCTGCTGGGCCGTTCGGTGCTGGCCCTGCTGGCCTCGGTGGGCCGCATCAGCCTCTACATGCTGGACGCGATCAGCCATATCTTTCGCCCGCCCTTCTACCCGCGCGAGTTGCTGCATGCGCTTTTGAACATCGGCTGGCTGTCGCTGCCCGTGGTCGGGTTGACGGCGATTTTCACCGGCGGCGCGCTGGCGCTGCAGATCTACTCGGGCGGCGCGCGGTTCAACGCCGAGGCGGTGGTGCCGCAGATCGTCGCCATCGGCATGGTGCGCGAGTTGGGACCGGTGCTGGTGGGTCTGATGATCGCGGCGCGGGTGACCTCGTCCATCGCAGCCGAGATCGCGACGATGAAAGTGACCGAACAGATCGACGCGCTGGTCACATTGTCCACCCATCCGATGAAATACCTCACCGCGCCGCGGCTTCTGGCGGCGCTGATCACCGTGCCGGCGCTGGTCGGGGTGGGCGACGTGATCGGGATTGCGGGCGGGTACATGGTGGCGACCCAGAACCTTGGCTTCAACCCGGTGGTCTACCTTGAAAACACGGTCGATTTCCTCGAACCGCTCGACATCATTTCTTCGCTGGTGAAAGGCGCCGCCTTTGGCGGGATCGCGGCGCTGATGGGGTGCTATTACGGCATGAATTCGGGCCGCGGCGCGCAAGGCGTGGGCCGGGCCACCAAGGGCAGCGTCGAGGCCGCCGCGGTGCTGATCCTGGCGGCGAATTTCGTTCTGACGGGGGTGTTTTTCTCGGTATGATCCGGATGGAGAACGTTCATAAGGCCTTTGGCGACAACCGGGTTCTGCGGGGGCTGACCCTCGAGATCCCGCAAGGCACGTCGATGGTGATCATCGGCGGGTCGGGCACCGGCAAATCGGTGGCGCTGAAATGCATCCTCGGGCTGATCGAGCCCGACAGCGGGCAGATCATCGTTGACGGCAAGGCTGCCGGATCCGGCGACAGGGACGCATTCCTGGCCCGGTTCGGAATGCTGTTTCAGGGCGGCGCGCTGTTTGATTCGCTGCCCGTCTGGCAGAACGTGGCCTTCCGCCTGCTGCGCGGGTCTCTGAAACGGCCCGTGGACGAAGCCCGCGCCATCGCGGTGGAAAAGCTGCACCGCGTGGGGCTGAAACCGGAAGTGGCGGACCTGTTTCCGGCCGAGCTGTCCGGCGGCATGCAAAAACGCGTGGGGCTGGCACGGGCGATTGCCGCCGAGCCCGAGATCATCTTTTTCGACGAACCCACCACCGGGCTCGATCCGATCATGGCCGGAGTGATCAACGAACTGATCCGCGAGATCGTGGTCGAGATGGGCGCCACCGCGATGACCATCACCCATGACATGTCCTCGGTCCGGGCGATTGCCGACAATGTCGCCATGCTGCATGACGGGGTGATCCAGTGGACCGGTCCGGTGGCGGAGATGGATGCGTCGGGCGATCCCTATCTGGACCAGTTCATTCACGGGCGCGCCGAGGGGCCGATTGAGGCAGTGCGCTAGGAAGGAAATCCGCGCTGAAGGGCGTGCGCCATGCGGCGCACAGGTTGGATTGCGTTCAGGCCACGCAGGCCCCGGGGCGCTGCCCCGGACCCCGAGGTATTTTCAAACAGAAGAAGCAAGGGTTGTGTGCCGGGCACACAGCGCATACCTGCCGGGCATGATCTTGCGTGTTCTGACCCTGTCACTGCTGGTGCTTTACCCCGTCGCATGGTTTGCGCCGCTGATGCGGGCCGGACTGTTGCCGCTTTTTGAGCTGAGCGAGATCTCGGTGATCACGGGCTTGCAATCCTTGTGGAAGTCGGACGTGATCCTGGCGCTGATCGTCACTGCATTCGCGCTCTTTGCGCCTTATCTGAAGACCATCGGCACCGCGCTGGTGCAGTGGGATCTGCTGGATGCGCGGGCGATGCCGGTGCTGCATGTGCTGGGCAAGCTGGCGATGGCCGATGTGTTCCTGATCGCGCTTTACATCACGGTGGTGAAGGGCATCGGCGTGGGCCGGCTGGAAACTGCGTGGGGGCTTTACCTGTTCACCGCCTGTATCCTGGCCAGCATCCTGTTCGGCATGCTCACGGAAAAAAGCGGCTTGAACCGGAAGGCGCGGTCGGACACGTAAGGGACATGGCCAAAACATCGCGCTTTATCTGTGCTGCCTGCGGGTCCGTCACGTCCAAGTGGTCGGGGCGCTGCGAAAGCTGCGGCGAGTGGAACACCATTGCCGAGGAAGCGCCGCTGTCGGCCGGCCCCGGCAAGCAGGCACTGGGCGGCAAACGCGGGCGCAGCGTGCCGCTGACCGATCTGCGCACCGAGGAAACACCGCCACCGCGCGCAGTCAGCGGCATGGCCGAGTTCGACCGGGTGCTGGGCGGCGGGCTGGTGCCGGCCTCGGCTATCCTTGTGGGCGGCGATCCGGGCATTGGGAAATCCACACTGCTCTTGCAGACGGCCTCAGCTTTGGCTCGCAAGGGTTTGAAAACGATTTATGTTTCCGGCGAAGAGGCCAGCGCGCAGGTGCGCATGCGGGCCCGCCGGCTGGGTCTGACCGAGACCCCCGTGCAGCTGGCGGCCGAAACCGCGCTGCGCGATATCCTGACCACGCTGGAGGCGGAAAAGCCCGACCTCGCGGTGATCGATTCGATCCAGACCATGTGGTCGGACACCGTGGAAAGCGCGCCCGGCTCGGTCAGCCAGGTGCGTGCGGCGGCGCATGAGCTGACCAGTTTTGCCAAGAAGCGCGGCATGTCGGTAATTCTGGTCGGGCATGTGACCAAGGAAGGTCAGATTGCCGGCCCACGTGTGGTCGAACACATGGTCGACACGGTGCTTTATTTCGAGGGTGAGCGCGGGCATCAGTTCCGCATCCTGCGCGCCGTCAAGAACCGGTTCGGTCCGGCGGACGAGATCGGCGTGTTCGAGATGACCGGTGCGGGGCTGGCCGAGGTCACCAACCCCTCGGCCCTGTTTTTGTCGGACCGGGGCGAACCTGCGCCGGGATCGGCGGTGTTTGCCGGGATCGAGGGCACGCGGCCGGTGCTGGTAGAGCTGCAGGCGCTGGTGGCACCCACCCCGCATTCGCAGCCGCGGCGCACGGTCGTGGGCTGGGACGGCGGGCGGCTGGCGATGATCCTTGCCGTGCTGGAGGCGCGGTGTGGCATTCCGTTCACCGGGCTCGATGTCTATCTCAACGTTGCCGGCGGCCTCAGGATCAGCGAACCCGCGGCGGATCTGGCCGTGGCCGCCGCCCTGCTGAGCGCGCGCGAAGACGCCGCGCTGCCGGCGGAAACAGTGATTTTCGGCGAAATCAGCCTGTCCGGGGCCCTGCGCCCGGCCCCGCAGACGGAAAACAGGTTGAAAGAAGCGCAAAAACTTGGTTTCACCTCGGCCATCGCTCCGGCAGGCGGCAAGGCTGCTGCGGCGGAGGGTCTGACGCTGGTACGGCCGGCGGACCTGACGCAGTTCGTGGGGGAAACATTCGGCGCCGGGTGACGGCGGAAAGGCAGGCAGGAGCAGATGGAAGGCTTCACCATTATCGACGGGGTCGTTGCCCTGGTCATCGTGGTCTCGGCGCTGTTGGCGTATTCGCGCGGGTTCGTGCGCGAGGTCATGGCCATTCTGGGATGGGTGGCGGCGGCTGTCGTCGCGTTTATCTTTGCGCCGCAGGTCGAACCGCTGGTCAAGGAAGTGCCGGTTGTCGGGGATTTCATTGCCGACAGCTGCGAGCTGAGCATCATCGCCGCCTTTGCCGCCGTGTTTGCCGTGGCGCTGATCGTGGTGTCGTTCTTTACGCCGCTGTTTTCCAGCCTGGTTCAGCGGTCGGCGCTGGGCGGGGTCGACCAGGGGGCCGGGTTCCTCTTTGGCGTCGCGCGCGGCATCCTGCTGGTGGCAATCGCGTTCTTCATCTACGAGGCTGTGATCACCACGCAGAGCTTTACCATCGTTGATGAAAGCCGGTCGGCACAGGTGTTTTCGCGCCTCTCAAGCGAGATCCAGGAACAGGAGCCCGAACAGGCGCTGGGCTGGATCACCGAACAATACGAGCAACTGGTCGGCGCCTGTCAGCCGAACTGAGCGCGCTCACCCGGCCAGAAACTGTTCAATCCGGGGAAAAGGCCTGTTCACAGGCCGGATCCTGCGGCAGCAGGATGTGGTTGCGGCTGTCCAGCGGCAGGAATTCCGCCTGCGGGATCGCCGGCGCCAGCGCCTGCGCAACTTCTTTGCAATCTGCCTGCGCGGGCCACAACGGCGCGACGTTACGACAACAGCCGCCAATCCCGCGGAATGAATTGTGATCGTTTCGTGACAGCAGCCGTGGCAGCCGGTATGAACTGGACCCAACCGATACTGGGATTCGGAGCTGCCTCTCTTGCCTGCACAGTTGCCGCCTGCGCACCCGTTCGACGATGACAAGCTCCGCGAAGAGTGCGGGATCTTCGGGGTTCTGGGAGTTGCCGATGCCGCGAATTTCGTCGCCCTCGGGCTGCACGCGCTGCAGCACCGCGGCCAGGAAGCCGGCGGCATCGTCAGCCACGACCCCGAACAGGGGTTCAACTCGGCCCGCCGCTTTGGCTATGTCCGCGACAATTTCACCAAGACCTCGCTGATGCAGACCCTGCCCGGGCCGTTGGCCATCGGGCATGTGCGCTATTCCACCGCCGGGTCCAAAGGCCAGACGGCAATCCGCGACGTCCAGCCGTTCTTCGGCGAGTTTTCACTGGGCGGAGCAGCGATTGCCCATAACGGCAACATCACCAACGCCGACGCCCTGCGCCGCGAACTGATCGAGCGCGGCTCGATCTTTCAGAGCTCCTCGGACAGCGAATGCATCATTCACCTCATGGCGCGATCGTTCCAGAACTCGATCCCCGACCGGATGGAAGAAGCGCTGCGCCGGGTCGAGGGCGCGTTTTCCGTGGTGGCAATGACCCGCACCAAGCTGATCGGCATCCGCGACGCTCTGGGAGTGCGGCCGCTGGTGCTGGGCCGGTTGGGCGAGGGCTGGGTGCTGAGCTCGGAAACCTGCGCGCTGGACATCATCGGGGCCGAATTCGTGCGCGAGATCAAGCCGGGCGAAATGGTGGTGATCACACCGGACAAGGGCGTGGCAAGCCACTTTCCCTTCCGCCCGCGCAATTCCCGGTTCTGCATCTTCGAGCATGTCTATTTCTCACGCCCCGATTCGATCCTCGGCGGGCGCAGCGTGTATGAAACCCGCGAAGCGATTGGCCGCGAGCTGGCCAAGGAAAGCCCGGTCGAGGCCGATCTGGTCTGTCCCGTGCCCGACAGCGGCACACCAGCGGCCATCGGCTATGCGGCGCAATCGGGCATTCCCTATGCGATGGGTATCATCCGCAACCAGTATATGGGCCGGACGTTCATCGAACCGACCGAACAGATCCGCAACATGGGGGTGCGGCTGAAGCTCAACGTCAACCGCGCGCTGATCCGGGGCAAGCGGGTGATCCTCGTCGACGATTCGGTGGTGCGCGGCACCACCTCGCGCAAGATCAAGGAGATGATCCTCGACGCCGGCGCGCGCGAGGTCCATTTCCGCATCGCCAGCCCGCCCACCGCGTGGCCGTGCTTTTACGGGGTCGACACGCCGCAGCGCGAAAAGCTTCTGGCCGCCACGATGAGCGAAGAGGAAATGCGCCAGCATCTGGCGGTGGATTCGCTCAAATTCATCTCACTCGACGGCCTCTACCGTGCCGTGGGCGAGGCAAGCGGCCGCAACCCTGACAGCCCGCAATACTGCGACGCCTGCTTCTCGGGCGAATACCCGGTGGAACCTTCGGACATGATCGAACAGGGGTTCGAGCTCAAGGCGGCAGAGTAAGCCGGGACAGGCGTTTCGGTGGCAGGGACGTGGGTGCATGCCAGTCGTTGGTGCCCGCCAACAGGTGTTCGATACAGGGGTGAGCACTTCAAGGCCGCGTCACGAAACCAAGCTGCACAAAGTACGTCCTGACACAGGCAATGCTTTGCCTCTTTGCAGACGCACGGGCATTGCCGATCCCTGCCGATTGCTTTCCATTTGTGTCCAAGGCAATATTTCACCCAGCCAGAATCCCAACATAGATCAAAAGGGGTATTACCTTGATCAAAGCATTGGTCCGCACTTTGTTCGCGGGGGCCACGCTCGCCGCGCTGACTTCAACAGCCTTCGCGCAATCCGAGATTGTCCGCGACGCGGAGTTCTACATTCTCGAAGAGCAGAACCGCGATAAATGGGCCGCCGAAGATCAGGCGATAGATGCAACACTCGCCCAGTTCCGGGAGCGAAATGGCGGTAACCCGCCCAATATTCTCTACATTTTGCTGGATGATGTCGGCTTTGGTGACATGGGCAACCCGACAATGAACGAGTTATGCCCAAAAGTTGGTGACGGCGTGATCAGGCGGCGTTTTGACGTTGCTTGATCCCGTCCTTGAAGGCAATCCCCTGGATCACTTCGGGCAGACGGTTTGGCCCTGAGATCTTCCTCCACTTCTTCTTGGCCGACATCATCAACCTGAAGACCATGGCGAGGGCGGTCTTGCGGTTCAGGCATCCTTTGGTTTTGCGCGTTCGGTTGCGGACCGTGGCAAAGACGCTTTCGATCGGGTTCGTGGTCCGGATGTGTTTCCAGTGTTCGGCCGGGAAGTCATAGAAGGTCAGCAACACGTCGCGGTCCTTGACCAGCCTGGCCACGGCCCGCTCGTATTTCAGGCCGTAGGTTTCCACGAAGAGATCGAAGGCCGCATTGGCTTCCTTCTTCGTCTCGGCCATCCAAATATCCTGCAGATCGGCCTTGGCTTTTTCCCGCAGCGACTTGGGCATCGCGCCCGTTACATTGGCCGTCTTGTGGACCCAGCACCGCTGCTCACGGGTGGTCGGATAGACATCCCGCAGCGCCGTCCAGAACCCAAGCGCGCCATCACCGACAGCAAGCTCGGGCGGCACCGTCAGGCCGCGTTTCCTCAGACCGCGTAACAGGTCCCGCCAGCTGTCCGCGTTCTCCCGGAATCCGTCCATGATGCTCAAAACGTCCTTTTCTCCGTACTCGTCAGCGCCGATAATCACCAACATACATTGACGATCCCCGTCCAAACGGGGCGTGAAGCAGACCCCGTCCGCCCAGATGTAGACATAGCGCTTGCCCGACAGGTCACGCTTGCGCCAGGCTTCATACTCGTCCCACCAGGTCGCCTTCAGTCGCGTGATCGTGGAGGCTGACAGCCCCTCTGCATCCGGCCCCAAAAGGGCGGCCAGCGCCTCGCTGAAGTCCCCCGTTGAAATGCCCTTCAGGTAAAGCCAGGGCAGCAGCTCCTCGACGGACTTCGCTTTGCGGAGATCCGGCGGCACCAAGGATGAACGGAACCTGATCTTGCTGCCATCGATGTTCGCACCCCGGTCGCGGACCCGGGGCACCTGAACGGGCACCGTGCCGACCCCGGTCATCACCTCGCGCTCCGGCAGGAACCCGTGGCGCACCAGACGCTGGCGACCTTCCTCGTCCAGCAAGCTGCGCGGGGACCGCCATGAAACCGGCAACCTCAGCCTGCACAGCCGTTCGCAACAGCTCGCGTGCCCCGAACTGAATGACCTCAGTCAGCGGATCAGGTGAAAATTCCGATGATAGCTCGAATGGAACACCGGTAGATTTCGACATGTGGCATATCCCTTTCTCTTGAGAATTGACGGCGCTTCAGCACCGCCTTGATATGCCGCCCCTCAGGGGCCATCACCAACTTTCAACCATATCTCCAATGAACGCGGTACGTGGTTATAAGACCCCTGCCGTCAACGAGCTCGCCACAGAAGGTATGAGGCTGGCGCGTATGTACACCGAACCATCGTGCACGCCGACCCGGGTTGCTTTCATGACCGGCCGCCACCCGGTCCGCAATGGGATGGCCAACACCGCGGTCGACATCTCCGGCTTTGGCCTCGCGGACAAAGAAGTGACGCTTGCCGAAGTATTGTCAGATGCCGGGTACAACACGGCCCATATCGGGAAATGGCATCTGGGCGACATCCGCGAAGCCTGGCCCAACTTCCAGGGCTTTGACTACGCGGCCTTCCCCATCCACCAGCAGGGGCAGCTTACGATTTACCACGATGACGGGGCCGACGCGGAAGTATCGGTGGGGATCGGCGAGAACAACTATGACAGCCGTTACACAAAGGACAACTGGCTGCGCACGGATGCATCCGCCATGGTCACAGGCGTGGAGGGCGTGCGCGGCGAGAACGTGCGCGAAGTTCACATGGAGCCCGGTGAACGCTGGACCGAGGCCAAATACCACGAAATGAACGTGCGCTATCAAGAACAGACGATGGAGCAACTGCGCTTGCTTGCCGCCCGGGATGAGCCGTTTTTCCTGAACTACTGGCCGCTTTATCCGATCGTCGGCCCGCGCACGACCACCGCCGAGTACACCACCCCCAACGGCGGGATCTATGTCGAAAAGATGAAGCTGGTTGATCAGTGGATCGGTGAACTGATGGCGGAGATCGACGATCTGGGGATTGCTGACAACACGATCGTGATTGTCATGGGCGACAACGGCCATGCAACCAAGTTCTCGCCGCAATCCGGCTACACGCCGATGCTTTATCGTGGCGGCAAGGGGGCCACCACCGAGGGTGGCGTTCGCGTTGATGCCTTTGTCCGTTGGCCGGGCATGATCGAAGCGAATTCGATCGTCAACGATATCACCCATGTCAGTGATCTGTTTACCACTTTGGCACGCTTCGGTGGCGGCACCGACAGCATTCCGCGTGATCGTGTCATTGACGGCGTCGATCAAACCTCGCTGCTGCTGAACGGCGACACTCATGGCCGGCGCGACTATGTCTTCCTTTATGCCATCAACACGCTCGAGGCGGTTGTGAAGGAGCAGTACAAGCTCGCCATTCCCGGCGGTAAAATCGACAATGCGATCCTGGCGGATTTCTACGACCTGTTCCGCGATCCGCAGGAGAAGTATCCGGTTTCGACCGAGATCGGCGCTTGGGGCGGTGCGAAATTCGTGCGCATGATCCAGCGCCATTTCCAACGCAAGGAAATGTACCCCGACGAGGGGCCGGGTCTTGGCATGCCCTACGAAGGGATCGAAAACCTGAGGCCTGAATCACAGGCTGCCGTCAAGGAGTTCCTTTTCATGGTGCAAACGCCGAAGAAGTAAGGACAGCGCGGCAGGACCAATTCGAAGTTGTCGATGCAGGGGCGGTTGCGGCGAACAGTCAAAACCGCCGCTCAAACCGGACATCTGGAAAATTCACGCAGATGTCCGCGAAAACGGCAACCTGAGGATACGTGCGCTCTCAGTTCGTTGACCGAAGACGGACGTTTCCGGCCCCACGCCTTGGCCCGCCCGCCCCCTACTCCGCCGCTGCCGGTTCGTCGACATGCGCGACGCGCGCGCCGGCTTTGTTGGTGGTCACCACGCCCAGTGATTTCAGCTTGCGGTGCAGCGCGCTGCGTTCCATGCCGACGAAGCTGGCGGTGCGGCTGATATTGCCGCCAAACCGGTTGATCTGGGTCAGCAGGTATTCGCGCTCGAACGCTTCACGCGCCTCGCGCAGCGGCAGGGTGGCCAGCGTGCCCGACAGAACGACGCGGCCGGCATCGGTCTGTTTCTCTTCCTCGTTGGGCAGTTCGCGGGCCTCGATCTCGCCCGTGCCGTCGCCCAGGATCAGCACCCGCTCCACAAGGTTCTTGAGCTGGCGGACATTGCCGGGCCAGACCATTGTCTGCAGCAGCGTCACCGCCTCTTCGCTCAGCGAGCGCAGCGGCAGACCCTGCGAGGCGTTGAAGGCGGAAATGAACTGCTCGGCCAGCAGCGGGATGTCCTCGCGCCGTTCTTCCAGCGACGGCACCGAAATCGGCACCACGTTCAGCCGGTGGTACAGCTCCTGCCGGAAACGCTCGGCCTGTATCTCGGCGTTCAGGTCCCGGTTGGTGGAGGAAATCACCCGCAGATCGACACGCACCTTGTCCGTGCCGCCGACGCGCTGAAACTGCTGGTCGACCAAAACCCGCAGGATCTTGGACTGTGTGCCCAGCGGCATGTCCGCCACTTCGTCGAAATAGACAACCCCGCCATGGGCCTGTTCCAGAAGGCCGGGTTCGACCCCGCGGTCACCGGATTCGCGTCCGAACAGGACCTCCTCCATACGCTCGGGTTCGATGCTGGCACAGTTGACCGTGACGAACATCGCCTCCGAGCGGTTGGAATTGGCGTGGATGTAACGCGCGGCGATCTCCTTGCCCGACCCTGCCGGCCCGGTCAGCATCACCCGGCCGTTGGACTTGGTGACCTTGTCGAGCTGCGAAATCAGAGCCCGGAAGGCGGCGCTGGACCCGATCATGTCGGCGCTGGCGGTGTCGCGGCGCTTGAGGCTGCTGTTTTCACGGCGCAGGCGCGAAGTTTCCATCGCGCGGCGGATCACCACCAGAAGCTGGTCGATATTGAACGGCTTTTCGATGAAGTCATAAGCGCCCTGCTTGATCGCGGCGACGGCAATCTCAATATTGCCATGCCCCGAGATAATCACCACCGGCACGTCCGGATTGTCACGCTTGACCGCCTTGAGGATGTCGATGCCATCCATGGCGCTGTCCTTGAGCCAGATGTCGAGGATCAGCAGGCCGGGTGCCTCGATGTTGATGGCGTCCATGCATTCCTGCGAGTTTCCGGCCAGACGGGTGGCATATCCCTCGTCCTCCAGGATGTCTGAAATCAGTTCCCGGATGTCCCGTTCGTCATCGACAATCAGAATATCGCTCATGTCTCTCCTGCTTCCACTGTTTTTTTCTCTTTTGCCTGGGTTCCGGCCGGCAGGCGGATGACCGCCATGGCGCCGGCGTGATCGTTGCCGTCAAACACCGGCGCGTCCTGCAGCACCAGGGTGCCACCGTGTTCTTCGATGATCTTCTTGACGATCGGCAGGCCCAGCCCGGTGCCTTCGTCGCGTGTGGTGACATACGGCTCAAACAGCCGGGTCCGGTCTTCGGGCAGGCCGATGCCGTTGTCGGCGATGCGGATCTCGATCCCGGTCCCGGCGTTTTCCATGCTGACGCGCACCTCGGGGACAAACGCGTCGTCGACACCTTTTTTCACAAGACTTTCAATCGCTTCCCCGGCGTTCTTGATCAGATTCGTCAGCGCCTGGGAAATCATCGTGCTGTCGATATCGACTGCCACGGGACCCTCGGGAATATCCGGTTTGATCTTCACGTCGGGCTGGCCTGACTGCTGCAGCAGGACGACGTCGTTCAGAAGCGCGGCCAGATCTTCGCTGCGCTTTTCCGGTTCCGGCATACGCGCGAACTTGGAAAACTCGTCGACGATGCGGCGCAGATCGTTGGTCTGGCGCACGATCACGTCCGTCATCGCCTCCAGCTTGTCGGCGTCTTCGTGGATCTGCGGCATGAACTTGCGCTTGATCCGTTCGGCGCTGAGCTGAATGGGCGTCAGCGGGTTCTTGATTTCATGGGCGATCCGCCGCGCCACGTCTCCCCAGGCCGCCATACGCTGGGCACTGACCAGATCGGTCACGTCGTCAAAGGCCACAACATAGCCTTCCAGCGTGCCCTCCTCGCCGCGCCGCGTCGACATCCGCACCAGCAGGATTTCCTGCCGCCCGCCGCGGGTGACGCGGACCTCGCTCTGCATCACTTCGTTGGGGCTGTTGCGCAGGGTGTGAAACAGCCCGCCAAACTCGGGCACCGCCACCGCAAGGGCCAGCATCTGCTGATCCGTGGCCCAGTCCAGCAGCCGTCGCGCCGAACGGTTCACGAAGGTCACCCGGCCTTCGGGGTCCAGCCCGACCACGCCCGAAGTGACCGAGCTGAGCACGGAATCGAACAATCTGCGGCGGCGCTCGATCTGTTGCGTGTTGTCCAGCAGCGTCTGCCGCTGGCCTTTGAGCTGCCGCGTCATCTGATTGAAATAGCGGCCCAGCATGGCGATCTCGTCATCGCCCTCTTCCTCGGCCACCTGCACGTCCAGATCACCGGTCCCGACCCGCTGTGCCGCGCCGGCCAGCCGCCCGACAGGCCCCGATAACCGCTCCGCAAACCACAGCCCCGACCAGATCGCGGCGAGGATCAGGATCGCGGCAAAACCCAGATAGATCAGGCCAAACTCGAACAGCACCCTGCCCCGTTCGCTTTCCAGCTGATGATACAGCCGCACGGTTTCCTGCGTTTCGTCCAGCAGGCTGAGGATTTCGCCATCAACCCCGCGGCTGACATAGAGGAAACGGTCGACAAAGGCGTCGAGTGGGACCAGCGCGCGAAACTCGTTATTGTCCCAGTCCTCGATCACGATAAACTCGTTTTCCGAGGCTTCGACGATTTGCCCGGTCGCGGGCCGCTCAAAATCAAACAGGTAGGACCGTTCGCCCCGCGCCCGGATTTCTCCTGTACCGTCAATGACATAAGCTTCGCGCAGGCCGCGCTGAATTTGGGTCTGGCCCTGCGCCAGCACGCGGCGGATTTCGCCGTCGCTCATGAAGAAGGTCACGTTGCGGCTGGCATCGATGAACCGGGCCAGCGCCAGCGCATCCTCGGCCAGATCCTCGCGCTGTTCGGCCTCATAGGCCTCGGCAGCGGCCAGCGAACTGCCGACCACCTGCCGCACCCGGTCCGAGAACCAGCCCTCGAGCCCGATATTCACCGTCAGACCGGCAAAAACGGCAACGATGACCGTGGGGATCAGCGCCAGAAGCGCAAAGACCCCCGCCAGCCGAAGGTGCAGCCGCGAACCGGCCGATTGCGCACGCCGCGCCGCGATCAGGCGTCCAACCTGCCCCAGCACCAGCCCCGCCACCACCAGCGTATAGACAAGGTCCGCCAGCAGGATGAACCGCAGTGCAGTGGACGAAGCGTTTTGTCCGAACGGTCCCAGAACCAGAAAGGTCGCAAACACCAGAAGCGGCCCCAGAACCACAAGCCCCAGAGTGGCAACATTTTGCGCACGCCGGGTCCTGCGCCAGCGAGAGAGCGAAAACAACAAAGACTTCTGTGACCGGGTTGCCACCCGCTTGCCTCATAGTTCATGTGCCGCCAGCGCGGCAAACCGCCATATATCGTGGTCTTTTCCGGTAGTGACACCGGCTCGCCACGGTTATGTGGCCTTTTTACATCAACTTGCGGCGGCGTGTCACCTGAATATCGAGATCCGTGATCTTCTTACGCAACGTATTGCGGTTGATCCCGAGCAAATCGGCGCATTTCGCCTGATTTCCACCGGTCGCATCCAGCGCAATCTCGATCAGCGGCAGCTCCATTTCCCGCAGGATCCGGGCATAAAGTCCGGGCGGCGGCAACAGGTTGCCATGCAGATCGAAATAGCGCTGCAGGTGGCGCGCGACGGAATCCGACAGCCGCTCTGTATCGCTGCCGGTCAGGACCGGCGCGGTGCCCGGTTGCGACCCGAGAACCAGCTCGATTTCCGACCGGGTGATTTCCTCGGCCTGACTGGACAGCATCAGCCGGCGAATCGCGTTTTCAAGCTGACGCACGTTGCCGGGCCAGTTATAGGCGCGCAGCAATTCCTCGCCATCCTCGCTCAGCCGCCGTTGCGGCGCGCCTTCCTGCTCGGCCCGGCTCAGGAAGTGGCGGGCCAGCAGCGGGATGTCGTCCACCCGTTCGCGCAGGGCCGGCACCTGAATAATCGCCCCGCTCAGGCGGTAATACAGGTCCTGCCGCACCTTGCCCTGCGCCAGTTCCTCGGACAAATCCGTCAGGCTGGCGGCCATGAACCGCGGCACATGCTCGCCGGGGGCGTCGATCATTCGGACGATGCGGGCCTGAATTTCGGGCTCCACGTCGCCGATCCCGTCGATCAGCAACGTTCCCCCCTTCACCCGCGCCAATATACGCGCCGGGCCTTCGATATCGCGCAGGTCCCCGGCGGTGACGGTGACAAAGGGCAGTGTCCGGCGGTCCGAGAAATCGTGAATTGCCCGCGCGATCAGGGATTTGCCGGTTCCGCTTTCTCCGGTCAGCAGCACCGGCATATCGGTGTTCATCACCCGCGCGACCAGCCGGTAAAGCGCCTGCATCGCCTGTGTCCGCCCGACCAGCGGCAGGTCTTCGGGCTTGTCGGGCTCTTCCTTGGGCGCACCGGCGCGCACGCGCCGGTTGCTGTCCAGCGCCCGCGCGGTGCGTTTCATCAGGTCGGGCAGGTCAAAGGGTTTCGGCAGATAGTCAAAGGCCTCGGCCTCGGCCGCCTGAATTGCGGTCATGATCGTGTTTTGCGCCGAAATCACGATGACCGGCAGGCCGGGCCGGTCGGTTGAAATCTTGGGCAGCATTTCCAGCCCGTTGCCGTCCGGCATGACCACGTCGGTGATCACCGCGTCCCCTTTACCTTCGCCGACCCAGCGCATCAGCGTGGTCAGCGAACTGGTCGCATGAACCCGACAGCCCGCCCGCGTCAGCGCCTGTGTCAGAACGGTCCGGATCGTCCGGTCGTCATCGGCGACAAGGACTGTGCCATCCATCACTCGGTCTCCTTCTTCTTCGGTTGGGGTTGGTCCTGCGGCTGACGCGGCAGGGACAGCCGGAACACGGTGCGGCCGGGCACGCTGGATACCGAGATCCAGCCGCCGTGGTCCGAAACGATCTTGCTGACCAGCGCCAGACCCAGCCCGGTGCCGTTTTCGCGACCCGACACGAACGGGTCGAAAATCTGTTCGCGAATGTCTTCAGGCAGGCCCGGCCCATCGTCGATGATCTCGATCTGCAGCGGCAGCGACTGACCGCTGCCATCCTTGCGGCGCAGTTTGAACGCATGTTCGAAATAGGTGCGCAACCTGATGGTTCCGCCTTTTGGGTCAGCAACTTCGGCAGCATTCTTCAACAAGTTCAGCACGACCTGAAGCAACTGGTCGCCATCGCCCCAGGCCGTCGGCAGCGAGGGGTCGTAATCCTCGACGATGTTCATATGCGCACCAAAGCCCAGTAGCGCGGAACGCCGCGCCCGGTCCAGAACGTCGTGCAGGTTGACGTCCCCGAACTCGGGCAGGCTGAGATTGCCGAACTGTTCCACCTGCTCCAGCAGCTTCACGATGCGGCGGCTTTCAGCGACGATCAGATCGGTCAGTTCCAGATCGTCCGGCCCGAGGTTCATGCTCAGCAACTGCGCGGCACCGGTGATCCCCGCCAGCGGGTTCTTGATTTCATGGGCCAGCATCTCGGCCATGCCGATCGCCGACTGGGCCGAGGATTTCACCGCCTGATTGCGGGTCACCCGTGCGGCGATTTCCCGCGGCGACACGATCAGCAGCCAGCGGTCGGGCGTCTGCGAGAGCGGCGCGAAGTTGAGCGCGCACACCGTGGGCGCCCGTGACCCTGATCCGACATCCACGTCGTTGACAAAAAGCGGCGTACCCGTCGCCCGCGACCGCTCCAGCGCGTCTTCGAGCGGGGCGTCGACCGCGATCTGGTCCCAGACCGGAACGCCCGAGAGCGACCGCGCCGAAGCGTTGAGGAAAATCTCCGCCGCCGGGTTCACGTCGCAGATCCGGTCGTTCCCGTCGATCAGCAGCGCGGGCACCGGCAGCGAGGCCCAGATATCACCGTCCACTATCATGCCGCCACCTGCGCGGGTTCCAGCAGAGCCACCGGCAGCAGTGCAATGACCTTTGCGGGATCGCGTTCGGTCAGGACCGCCCGGCGCAGCGCCGGCCCCGTGCCCGCCGCATCCATGTACCATCCCAGATGCTTGCGGGCCACGCGCCCGCCCAGCGCGGCCCCGTAAAACTCCAGCATCGATTCGTAATGCCCGATCACCAGATCGCACAGCGCGGTCCCGGCAGGCACCTCCGGCGCCGGACTGCCCCACAGGTCATGTGCAATCCCGGCCAGAAGCCAGGGACGCCCTTGCGCGCCGCGTCCTATCATCACGCCGTCGGCCCCGGACTGATCCAGCGCCGCCCGGGCGGTCGCGGAACAGGTGATGTCCCCATTTGCCACCAGCGGCACCGTGATCGCCTCGCCAACCGCGCGGATCGCGGCCCAGTTGGCGCGGCCCTTGTAGAACTGGCACCGGGTGCGGCCGTGGATCGTGACCATGGCCACGCCCGCAGCCTCGGCCCGGCGGGCCACATCGGCGGCGTTCAGGCTGTCGTGATCCCAGCCCAGCCGGGTTTTCAGCGTCACCGGCACGGACACCGCGGCCACCACCGCCTCGATCAGCCGCAACGCGTGATCGGGCACCTTCAGCAGGGCCGATCCGGAATAGCCGCCGACCACCTTCTTGGCCGGACAGCCCATGTTGATGTCGATCATCCGCGCCCCGCTGGCCTCAACCAGACGCGCGGCCTCGGCGATCCAGTAAGGATCCCGCCCGGCCAGCTGCACCACCGTGTTTTCAATCCCGGCGCCCAGCTCGGCCCGTTCGCGCACGCCGGGCTTGGCCTGAACCATTTCCTGGCTGGCCACCATTTCGCTGACCACAAGGCCGGCACCGAATCGCGCGACCAGATCGCGGAACGGCCGGTCGGTGATCCCCGCCATCGGGGCAAGCAGAACAGGAGGTGCAATGCGACGTCCGGGCAGCTCGACTGCCATGTGAGGCTTCCTTGTAACTCGCTCCTTCGGTAATCTGTGAAGGAACACGGCGCAATCCGCCGGGCAAGGATATTCGCTCAAAAAACGGGCGTCGCCGAAAAAATGTGCAAAGGTCCCGCCGTGAACGCAATTCCCAACCCTGATGCGCCCCCGGATCTGCCGGCCGAGGTCTATCTGCACATGGGTGCGCACCGCACCGGTACGACCAGCTTTCAGTACACGCTGGGACACAATGCCGGGGCGCTGGCGCAGCAGGGTCTGACGGTGTGGATCAAATCCCGCGGACAGATCCCGAACGGGCGCCCCACGCACGGTATCACCAACGCTCTGAACAAACACGCCGACGGCGAGATCGGCCGGCCCAAAGCGGTGGCCCGGCTGACCCGCTGGATCAGGAAGCAACCGGATTTCGGTGCGCAGAGTGTGCTGATGTCGGACGAAAACTTCCTTGGCGACATGCGCGGGTTCTTTGCCGGCGACGGGCTCTACCGGGGCGCGGGCGCGCGCTGCGCGGTGTTTGCTGACCTGTTCGGCCCGCGGCTGAAGCGGGTTACCGTGGTGATCCGGCCGCTGTTGGGGTGGATCGGGTCCGGCGCGGGGTATTATGCGCTGTCCGGCACGGTCTATCCGAATGCGGACCTCATCCGGCTGGCCGGGACGGAAACCCGCGGCTGGGCCGATATCGTCGGGGAAATGCGCGACGCCCTGCCGGAAACGCCCCTCGTTGTCGTCGATTACAAGGCGCGCGGGGATGACGGGCAGCTGGCCGCCCGGTTCTGCCCCGACGCGCGGCTGTCGCAGATTGCCGCCGCCCGCAATGCCTCGATCGCGGCCACGCAGATGCAGCAGTTGCAGACCGGGGACACGGCGGGCGGGCAGAAGAAATTCGCCGAAAACGATCCCGCCGCCGAACCCTAGCGCCCGGACTGGCCCGACGACCTGCGCGCGTATCACGATGCGGCCTATGCGCGGGACCTTGACCGGATCGAAACCATGGCTGGCGTCACGCTGGTGCGCGCATGACCGCGCCCGGCACCGGCTTGCAGCACGGCCCGCAAACCGCGTATGCACGGCCTGCCCCGCCCCTTGGAACCGGAACGCCGAAATGACAACTGCCGCGCTGATTGTTGCCGCCGGACGCGGAGAACGGGCCGGCGGGGACGTGCCCAAGCAATGGCGCCCGCTGGCGGGCAAGCGGGTCATCGATCACACGCTGGACCGGTTCCGGGCCGCCGCGGCGGTCGACCGGATCGCCATCGTCCTGTCCGGGGCCGACCGGCCCCACTGGCAGGATCTGGAGGACAGCGATCTGGTGCTGGCCATCGGCGGGACTGACCGCGCGGCATCGGTGCGCAACGGGCTGGCAGCGCTGAACGGCATGGCGCCGGACCGGGTTCTGATCCACGACGCCGCCCGCCCCTGTGTCCCGGTTGCCCTGATCGATGCGGTGGCTGCAGCGCTCGGCACATATCAGGCCGCCGCACCGGGCCTGCCGGTGACCGACGCTCTGTGGGCCGGCACGGACGGCACCGTAACCGGCACCCGCGACCGGTCCGGGCTTTACGCGGCACAGACCCCGCAGGGCTTTCACTATGACGCCATTGTCGCGGCACATGCGGCCTATGAAGGACCGGCGGCCGATGATGTCGAGGTTGCCCGGGCCGCCGGGCTGCGTGTTGCCATCGTGCCGGGAGCGGCGGACAATCTGAAAATCACCGCGCCGGGCGATTTTGTCCGCGCGGAACGCATATTGGGGATGCCTATGGATATCCGGACCGGAACAGGGTTCGACGTGCATCGTTTCGGGGACGGCGATCATGTTACGCTGTGCGGCGTTGCAATTCCGCATGACCGCGGCCTGCAGGGCCATTCCGACGCCGATGTCGGCATGCATGCGGTGACCGACGCGATTTACGGCGCCCTCGCGCAGGGGGACATCGGCCGCCACTTCCCGCCATCGGACCCACAGTGGAAGGGTGCCGACAGCGCGGTTTTCCTGCGCCATGCTGCCGGTCTGGCCCGCGCCTCGGGTTACAGGGTGTCGAACATCGACTGCACGCTGATCTGCGAACGGCCCAAAATCGGTCCGCACGCCGCCGCGATGCAGGCGCGCATGGCCGACATCATGGATCTGGAGCCCGACCGCGTATCGGTGAAGGCCACCACCAGCGAACGGCTGGGCTTTACCGGCCGCGGGGAAGGAATTGCCGCGCAGGCCGTGGCAACGCTGGTGCGGCCATGACCGGGCTGGCCCGGATCATCGGCACGGTCGGCGGGGTCGGGCTGCTGCGCCCTGCCCCCGGCACCTGGGGATCCGCCGCGGCGCTGCCGCTGGCATGGCTGCTGCACCAGATCGGCGGCTTTCCGTTGCTGGCCACCGGCGTGATCGTCACCTTTGCCGCCGGATGGTGGGCCACCGCCATCATGGTGGACGGACAGGCCGACAAGGACCCGGGCGAGATCGTCATCGACGAACTTGTCGGCCAGTGGATCGCGATCCTGCCGCTGTCCTTCCCGGCCTGGCGCATGGGCATCGAGATCACCGCGCTCTGGCCCGGCTGGGTCGCGGCCTTTGTGCTGTTCCGCGCCTTCGACATCCTGAAACCGGGGCCGGTGGGCGCTGCCGACCGGCGCGGCGGACCGCTGGGCGTGATGCTGGACGATGTCATCGCCGGGGTGTTCGCGGCCATTGGCGTGCTGATACTGGCTGGTCTCTGGCACGGGGTGCTCGGGCAATGAACGTGGCCGGCCTTTTGGAGATGGCGCGCCGCGCCGGGGTGCGGATTGCCACCGCGGAAAGCTGTACGGGCGGCATGGTGGCCGCCGCGCTGACTGACATCGCCGGATCCTCGGACGTGGTCGACCGCGGCTTTGTCACCTATTCGAACGAGGCCAAGATGGCGATGCTCGGCGTAGAGGCGGCAACGCTGGACGCGCATGGCGCGGTGTCCGAAGAGGTCGCGCGCGAAATGGCCGAAGGTGCGTTGACGGCCAGCCGGGCGCAACTGACGGTTTCGGTCACCGGCATTGCCGGTCCCGGCGGATCAGAGTTCAAACCCGAAGGCCGGGTCTGTTTCGGGCTGGCCCGGACCGGCCATGACACAATCACCGAAACGGTCGATTTCGGCGCGCTGGGGCGGGCAGAGGTGCGGACGGTGGCCCGCGACCACGCGATGGGCCTGCTGCAGTCCGCGCTGTCCTGATTTTGCCCGCAATTCAGGCAAATGCCAAAATTTCAGCCTGAATTTTAGGCAATATGCAAACTGCTGGCTTTTTGCGCAGGCTTGCCGCGAATTGCAGCTTTTGCCGGAGGTTCTTCTTCGCTTCATGGCCCGCAGGTGAGGATAGACGAGGAGTTTCCCCCAAAATGAACGGAGCCGATACCGCCTGGATCATTGTCGCAACCGCGCTGGTCCTATTCATGACACTGCCAGGGCTTGCCCTGTTTTACGGCGGGCTGGTCCGTGCCCGAAATGTACTCAGTGTCTTCATGCATTGCTACGCGATTGCCTGTCTGATGAGCATCCTGTGGTTCGTCTTCGGCTATTCGATCGCCTTCGGCGACGGCGGCCCACTCTGGGGTGGCCTGGGCAAGATGTTCCTCAGCGGTGTCACTGTCGACAGCCTCAGCGGCACCCTGCCCGAGGTGCTGTTCTTTGCCTTCCAGATGACCTTCGCGATCATCACCCCGGCGCTGATCGTCGGTGCCTATGTCGAACGCATCGGTTTTGGCTTCGTGCTGCTGTTTTCCGGTCTGTGGATGCTGCTGGTCTATGCCCCGGTGGTCCACTGGATCTGGGGCGGCGGGATGCTGTCTGATGGCGGGATCTTCGGTGAGATCGGCGCGCGCGACTTTGCCGGCGGAATCGTCGTGCACCAGACCGCCGGACTGGCCGCACTGATCATTGCCGTGGCGCTGGGTCCGCGCCGCAACAAAACCACACCGCCGCATAATCCCGGTTTCGTGATGATCGGTGCGGCGATGCTGTGGGTCGGCTGGTTCGGCTTCAACGGCGGGTCGCAGCTGGCTGCAGACGGCGGGGCCGCCATGGCGCTGACCGTGACCCATATCTCTGCTGCCGCGGCCTCGCTGACCTGGGCGCTGTGGGAACGGGTGAAATTCGGCAAGGCCTCGCTGGTTGGCATGGTCACCGGCACGATTGCCGGCCTCGCCTCGATCACGCCCGCCAGTGGCTTTGTCGGCCCGGTCGAAGCGCTGATCATCGGTGCGATCGCCGGTATCCTGTGTCAGGAGGCGGTCAACCTGATCCGCAACAAGCTGAAGATCGACGACACGCTGGACGTGTTCGCCGTGCACGGCGTGGGCGGCATCTTCGGCACGATCATGATCGCACTCTTCGGTGCGGGCAGCTGGGCCGCGCAACTGGGCAGCCTAGTGATCGTCGGCATCTTTACCGTGGTCGTCACTTTCATCCTGGTGAAAGTGGTGGGCGCGATCACGCCGCTGCGCGTGGACGAAGAAACCGAAACCAACGGGCTTGACCTGTCGGTCCACGGCGAACGCGCCTACGACATCTCCAGCTGAGGCCGGCGGGGACAGCGATTTGTCAACAAATCGCAGGCAATTCGTTGACGAATTGCCTACCCGCCCGCCAGCACTGCACCCAGATCGGCGGCCCCGCCGCCGCTTTGCAACAGGGACCAGACCGTTTCGGTCTGGTCCTTTCCGATCAGGGCCTGCGCCTTTGCGCGCACCCGCGCCTCCCGGTCGGCCAGCGACATCGGTGCCAGCAGATCGTGCCGGGCCTCGCGCCGGGCGCCGTCGCGGCGCAGCAGGTGCAGAACCGCCCCGGTTTCGCTCAGTGTTTCGTCCTCGACCACCCGGATCCTGTCGCGCAGCGCCACCAGCTCCGGACCCGCGCAGACCGCCGCGCTGTAGCTGTCCAGCCGCGCCGTATCATGCCCCAGCGCCTGCATGGCCAGAACCGTGCGGTAGCTGAACTTCGCGCCCAGCCCGGTCTGCGGCGCAGGCTGGTTGCAGACGCTCATCCAGCGCGGATGGGTCCGGACCTCCAGCTCGGCGATCTCCGGCGCCGCCAGATCAAGCACGCGCGCCGCCTCCAGCGCCGCGTGCAGCCCGTGGCAGCAGGCGTGGAACTTGTGGCTGACATCCTCAAACAGCCAGCTTTCGCCCAGATCCTGCAACGCCGCCGCGGTATCCGCCACGCCGTGATGGGTCGCGCCGAAACCATAGGGGCCGTCAAACGCCGCCGGGTTCGCTTCGAACCCGGCCGCGATCAGCGCCGCGCATTCCACGCCGGTGCCCGCCGCAATCCCGGCGTTGTAGGGTTTGCCCATCGTGCCGAACTGCGCCTTGAGCCCCGCCGCCCGCGTCGCCGTCAGGCCCAGAAGCTGCGCCGCGCGGGGCGCGTCCAGCCGCAACAGCCGCGCCGCGGCCACCGCCGCCCCGAACGCCCCGGACGTTGCGGTCTGGTGGAACCCGGTCTGGTAATGCGGCCGCCCGAGCCACAGGCCAACCCGCACCGACAGCTCCATACCCACCAGCGCTGCTTCCAGCACCTCGACCAGCGGCGCGCCGGTCTGCTCGCCCACGGCCAGCGCGGCGGGAAACACCGCCACGGACGGGTGCCCGATATGACCGAAATGCGTGTCGTCGTAATCCAGCGCATGGGATGTCGTGCCGTTAGACAAAGCCGCCGCCCGTGCCGGCACCGAAATCGGTGACCCGAACAGACGCGCCTGTCCTGCCCCGCCCTCGGCCAGAACCATGTCTCTTGTAATCCGCGCTACCGGCTCGGCCGTGCCGGCACAGCCGACGGCGATCCAGTCCAGCGCCGACATCGCCGTGACCAGCCGCGCCGCGCCCGTGGTGTTCACCGGTCCGGCGGCAAACCCGGCCAGCTGTTCTGTAAACGATATGCTCATGCCGGCAGTCTAGCGCCGCGTGCCGGGCCGTCTATCCGTAAAGCTCGGCCGCGCGCCGTTCGAAGGCGCGGACGATGCGCTGCATCGCCTCGTTGAAAACCACCCCGATGATCCCCTGCAGCACCGCGTTGCGGAACTCGAAATCGACGAAGAAGGACACTTCGCACCCCTCCCCGGCATCGGCAAAGCGCCAGTCCGACCGCATGTAGCGGAACGGGCCGTCCAGATACTCGGTCTCGATCCTGCCGGCCTCAGGCCACAGCGTCACCCGGCTGCCAAAGCGTTCGCGGAAAACCTTGAAGCTGATCACGAGGTCGGCCTCCATGATCTCGGCGCCGTCACGGGGATAGGTGGTGCGGATCCGGGCCGCCGCGCACCACGGCAGAAACTCGGGATACCGGCCGACATCGGCGACCAGATCGTACATTTGCCGGGCGGTATAGGGCAAAATACGGGTTTCGGCGTGTGTGGGCATAGCGGGTGGTGTTTCCGGCGTGACAGTGTCGCGTGATGTCCTATGGTTGGCGCGCAAATTCAAGGGGGGCACATGCCGGACCGTCCATATGTGATCGACGAAATGATCTCGGCCAAGGCCATCGCGGCCCGGATCGAGGAATTGTGCAGGGAAATCACCGCCGAATTCGGCGGCACGGACAAGCTGGTGGTGGTTGGCCTGCTGCGCGGCTCCTTCGTGTTCATCGCCGATCTGGTCCGCGAGCTGGACCTGCCGATCGAAGTGGATTTCCTCGAAGCGTCCTCGTATGGCGATTCGATGGAAAGCAGCCGCGAGGTTCGCATCCTCAAGGACCTGCGCGGCGCCATCGAGGGGCGTGACGTGCTGGTGGTCGAGGACATCGTCGACACCGGCCACACGTTGAACCACGTGTCCAAGCTGCTGAAATCGCGCAAGCCGGCGCGGCTGAAATCCATCGCGCTGCTGGACAAGCCCAGCCGCCGCGAGGTGGATTTCAGGGCGGACTGGACCGGGTTCGAGATCCCGGACGAATTCGTGGTGGGCTATGGCATCGACTTTGCCCAGCGCAACCGCAACCTGCCCTTCATTGGCAAGGTGCGGTTTGTCGAAGCCGCCGCCGCCGCAAATCCGGGTTAGACCAACACCGGCGAACGGGGCCGGATCTGCCCATGAGATCCCGGCCTTGCGCCAGTGCCGCCGGAGGCGCACCATCCACACCTGAGCGAAACCGGAGAACATCCAGTCATGCGCATGTTTCTCAGAATGGCGAAATGGGCCCGCAACCCGCCCTCGGAACGGCGGGTGATCTTCGTGTTCGCCATCATCGCGGTCTGCCTGCTGATCGGGCTGGTGGAGTGGCTGGGCCTCTGGCCGGACTGGGCCACGGCCGAGAAGATGCGCCGCCGTTGACTGTGGCCGCCATCAGGCCTTGCCGGCGAGCCAGGGCGCGCAATCGCGCAGATACTCTGTCAGGTACCGGCGCGCCAGCCGGATCCGGGGCGAATCGCTCAGATCAACATGCGTGGCCGTCCACAAGGGGATGCTCTGCGCCGGCATCAGGTCTTCGCACCGCTCCAGCCCCGGCGTGGCATCTCCCACAAAGGCCGGCAATGCCGCGATCCCCAGCTTCAGCCGCGCCAATTCCGCGATGACCAGAAAACTGTCCGATGCGCAGTGGATCCGGTCCTTCGGGATGTTCGTCTCGATCCACCGGGCGGCCGCAGACCGGGCCACCGGCCCCTCCAGCCCCAGCCACGCGTCCCGCGATCCCGGCGCGGCATAGGCATAAAACACCAGATCGGCGGCAATCTCGCCGGTCATGTCATCCGGCAATTCGGGCGTCGGGCGCACGGTGATGTCGGTCTGGAGCCGGGCAATATCCAGATGCTGGTTGGAACTGAGCAGATCCAGCTTCAGTTCGGGCGCGACCGCGTGCAGGCGTTTCACCGCGCCGGGCAGGACCAGCCGGCAAAAACTGTCGGTCGAGGAAATCCTTACCCGCCCGCGCACCGGTGCCGTGGCGCCATGCATCACCCGGTCCACCGCCCCGACCGCATTGGCCACTTCGCGCGCGGCGTCGATCACCCGCTGGCGGTCCTGCCGAACGCTGTAGCCGCCCGGCCCGCGGTCAAACACGGCCCCGCCCTGCGCGGTTTCGAAACTGGCCACCCGGCGCAGCACCGTAGCATGGGTGACCCCCAACGCACGCGCCGCAGCGTTGACCGACCCGTGGTCCGCCATCGCAAGAACAAATCGCAGATCATCCCAGCTCATGTTGTACACAAATAGTTGAACCCTATACGAATATAGGGAATATTACTGCGTTTGCGAACATGTATACTGGCAGCACTGACAACCCAAAGCCGGAGTATTCACGATGAAAACGGGTATCACCCTAGCGACCGGGCTAGCATTTGCAGCCACATTGGGCACAGCAGCCCTCAGCGACGGGCATGCCGACAAGGCCGCGCTGGCGGCTGTCAAGGCGCGGCAGGCGACGATGCAGCTTTATGCCTTCAATCTTGGCATTCTGGGCGGCATGGCCAAAGGCGCAATCGAATATAATGCAGATGCCGCCAGCGCGGCAGCCACCAATCTGGCGTCGCTGTCGTCGATGAACCAGATGGCCATGTGGCCTCCGGGCACCGACAACGGCGCGCTGGGCGATGCCACGGCGGCGCTGCCGGCGATCTGGAACGACGGCGGCAAGGTGATGGAGGCCGGAATGTCGCTGGCCACCGCGTCAGCGGCAATGGCCGAAGCAGCGGGCGGCGGACTGGACGGGCTGCGCGGCGCGATCGGCGCGGTCGGAAAATCCTGCGGCGGCTGCCACGATACCTATCGCAAACCAAAGTGAAATTCATGCTAGACTGACTCAGGCAGGCGGCGCGGTGCCGCCTGCCTTTTTGGTTCAGGTATGATGCGCAACTTACTGAAAATACTTATTGTCATCGCGATTCTTGCCGCCGTGGCGGGATGGTTTCTGACTGCCCCGCGTCCGGTTTCCGACGACCTGTTCGACGGCCTGACCGGTGACGCCAACCGCGGCGCGCTGGTATTTGCCGCCGGCGGCTGCCGCGGCTGTCACGTCGCACCCGGCGACAAATCCGAGGGCCCGGCGCTTCTGTCCGGCGGCTACCGGATCGTCAGCCCCTTCGGCACGTTCATCTCGCCCAATATCTCGCCCTCCGACGCCGGCATCGGTGGCTGGAGTGTCGCCGATCTGGGCAATGCGCTGATGGCCGGCGTTTCACCGCGCGGACAGCATTATTACCCCGCCCTGCCTTATACCGCCTATCAGCGGATGGCCCCGCAGGACGTGACCGATCTCGGGGCTTATCTCGACACGCTGCCGCCCTCGGACGTGGCCAGCCAGCCGCATGAGCTGGGCTTTCCGTTCAACATCCGGCGTGGGCTGGGGCTGTGGAAACAGCTGAACATGAATCCGGACTGGGTGCTGGCCCAAGCCGGCACACCGGAACTCGAACGCGGCCGCTACCTTGTGGAGGCGGTGGCCCATTGCGGCGAATGCCATACCCCGCGCGACGCGCTCGGCGGGCTGGATGCCGGGCAATGGATGATGGGCGCGCCCAATCCGTCGGGCAAAGGCACGATCCCGGCCATCCATCCGTCGAAACTGGACTGGAGCGCGGGGGACATCGCCTATTACCTCGAAAGCGGCTTCACCCCGGATTTCGACGCCGCCGGAGGACAGATGACCGATGTGGTGCAGGGCATGGCGCAACTTCCGGCAGAGGACCGGGCGGCGATCGCGGCGTATCTGAAGGCACTGCCGTAGGCGCAGTCAAACCGAGAAGGACTGCCCGAGGCGGCCCTTACTCCCCCTGCGCCTCGGCCCGGCTCTTGCCGCTGACATCCATCGCCAGCGTCGCGGCCATGAACCCGTCGAGATCGCCGTCCAGCACGCCCTTGGTGTCGGAGGTCTCGTGATTGGTGCGCAGATCCTTGACCATCTGGTAGGGCTGCAGCACGTAAGACCGGATCTGGTTGCCCCAGCCGGCATCTCCCTTGGCCTCGTGCGCGGCGTTGATATCGGCGCTGCGCCGGTCGAGCTCTTGCTGATAAAGCCTTGATTTCAGGGCCTTCATGGCGATGTCGCGGTTCTGGTGCTGGGATTTCTCCGAACTGGTCACAACGATCCCCGTCGGGATGTGGGTGATCCGCACGGCCGAATCCGTGGTGTTCACGTGCTGCCCGCCGGCGCCCGAGCTGCGGTAGGTGTCGATACGGATCTCAGCCGGGTTGACCTCGATCTCGATATTGTCGTCCACGACCGGGTAGACCCAGACCGAGGAAAACGAGGTGTGCCTCTTGGCCGCCGAATCGAAGGGCGAGATGCGCACCAGCCGGTGCACGCCGCTTTCCGACTTCAGCCAGCCATAGGCATTGTGGCCGGAGATCTTGTAGGTGGCGGATTTGATGCCGGCCTCTTCGCCGGCGCTTTCAGCCTGCAGCTCGACCTTGTAGCCCTTCTTCTCGGCCCAGCGCACATACATCCGCGCCAGCATGGACGCCCAGTCACAGCTTTCGGTGCCCCCGGCGCCGGAATTGATCTCCAGAAACGTATCGTTGCTGTCCGCCTCTCCGTCCAGCAGCGCCTCCAGCTCTTTCTCGGCCGCCTTGCCGGCCAGCGTCTTCAGCGCGTCCTCGGCCTCGGCAACAACCTCTTCGTCGTCTTCCATCTCGCCCAGCTCGATCAGTTCGACATTGTCGGACATATCGCGGGCGATGCTGTCATAAGTGTCCATCGCATCGACCAGCATCTGCCGGTCGCGCATCAGCTTCTGCGCCTTTTCCGGGTCGTCCCAAAGGCCGGGGTCCTCGACACGGGCGTTGAATTCCTCCAACCGGTGCGGGGCGGTTTCGCGGTCCATCCGCTGCGCCAGCAGCTCCAGCGATTTTTCGATCTCGGCCACGATGTTCTGGGTTTCGGCGCGCATGTTCGTCTCTGCTCCCGGTGTCTGGACTGCGGTGATAAACCAGCCCCGGGGGGCGGGCAAGCAACTGCAGCCCTGCGCACCCTCTGCTTCTTCTGTTTGCAAATACCTCGGGGTTTGGGGCAGCGCCCCAATCCGGCGCCACCACGCGCACCCCCGCATCCGGTCCGCGCGCCGGCTCTGCTTCAGCGCAGACCTCTGACCAGTTTCAATAAAGCCCGCCGGACGTGACCGTGCCGAACGACGCCTTGGGGGCAATCGTGGTGGTTTCTCCGGTCGACGTCGTCACCTGCCGGCCCGAGGCTTCGACCTCCTCGAACAGCGGCAGGTCCGAGCCGATGCCGAAGCCGCCATCATAGGCCACGCCGAAAATCGGCTCCTCGCCGTCGCGGAAGTACTCGGCCACCACGTATTCGCCCGAGGCGTCGTCGCCCAGCCGCGCGCCGGTGAAACGGTCGATCTTGATGAAATGCCCGCCCGCCGGCACGTCGAAAGGACCGCCGCCATACTTTTCAACCGCCTTGGTCATGAACTGCTGGAATACCGGGCCGCACATACCGCCGCCGGAGGCGCCGCGGCCCAGCGGCTTGGGCCGGTCATAGCCGATGTAACACCCCGCCGCGATGTTGGAGGTGAAACCGATGAACCAGACATCCTTGGCCTCGTTCGTGGTCCCGGTCTTGCCCGCTGTTGGCACCGGCAGGTTGACCGCACCCGACGCGGTCCCGCGATCCACCACGCCACGCATCATCGAGGTCAGCTGGTAGGCGGTGATCGGGTCCATCACCCGGCTGCGGTTGGAGACCAGCGTCGGCGCCTTGCCCGGCGCCAGCGCAAAGCTGGAACAGTCAAGGCAATCGCGTTCGTCCTGCTTGTAAATCGTCTGGCCAGAGCGATCCTGGATCCGGTCCACCAGCGACGGGCGCAACCGTTCGCCCCCGTTTGCGAACATCGAATAGGCGGCAACCATCTGGTAAAGCGTGGTTTCCTGCGATCCCAGCGAATTGGCCAGAAACTCGCCCATGCGGTCGTAGACCCCGAACCGCTCGGCATAGCCGGCCACCACCGGCATGCTGACCTCCTGCGCCAGCCGGATCGTCATCAGGTTCCGCGACCGTTCGATACCGGTGCGCAGCGGGGTCGGACCGTAGAATTTGCGCGATGCGTTCTTGGGCCGCCACAGCCCCTGCGGCGTGTTGATCTCGATCGGGGCATCGACAACGATGGTCGCCGGGCTGTACCCGCTGTCCAGTGCCGCCGCATAGACAAAGGGCTTGAAGCTGGACCCCGGCTGGCGCTGGGCCTGCGTGGCGCGGTTGAACACCGAATGCTGGTAGGAAAACCCGCCCTGCATCGCCAGCACGCGGCCCGAGTTCACGTCCATGGCAACAAAGCCGCCCTGTACCTCCGGCACCTGCCGCAGCGACCAGTTGCCGTCCTCGGTGGCGCGCACATGGACCACGTCGCCGGCTTCGAAATTGTCGAAGAAATTGCCCTTCAGCCACTTGATGTCCGCCCGCGGCACCGTGCCCGCAGCGGGCCCGTCCTCGACACCCACGGTCAGGCTCTGGTCGGCAACCTTCCGCACCACCGCCGGGTGCCAGTAGCCGCCCAGATCAATATCGCGCGACACTTCCAGATCGCGCAGCGCCTCGCGCCAGCCGATCTCGCTGGCCAGTGCCTCGGGCGTCAGCGTTTCGCCGGTCCCGCGCCACAAACCCCGGCTGCGGTCGTATTTCTGCAGGGCCGTGCGCAGCGCATCAGCGGCCTCGATCTGCATTTCCTGATCGATCGTGGCACGTACGGTGAACCCGCCGGTAAAGAACTCTCCCTCGCCGAAATCCTGCGTCAGCTGGCGCCGGATCTCGTCGGTGAAGTAGTCCCGCGGCGGCAGCGCGACACGGAAGCTTTCGAAATCACCGTTCTGCATCGAGCGCAGCGGCATCCCCACCTCGCTCTGGTAGGTGGCCATGTCGATATAGCCGTTTTCCTGCATCTCCCGCAGCACGAAGTCACGCCGCGCCAGCAGCCGTTCCTTGCGGCGGACGGGGTGGTAATCCGATGGCGCCTTGGGCAGCGAGGCAAGGAAGGCGGCTTCGTGCGGGGCCAGTTCGGACAGCGTTTTGTTGAAATAGGTCTGCGCGGCGGCGGCCACGCCATAGGAGTTCTGACCGAGGAAGATCTCGTTCATGTGAAGTTCGAGGATCTGTTCCTTGTTCAGCGTCTGTTCCAGACGCGCGGCAAGGATGATCTCCTTGATTTTGCGTTCGGCCTGACGGTCGCCGGACAGCAGGAAGTTCTTCATCACCTGCTGCGTGATGGTCGAGGCCCCGCGCACGTTCTGTCCGCGGGACTGGATCGCTTCGAAGCCGGCAGCGGCGATGCCGCGCAGGTCATAGCCCTTGTGCACGTAGAAATTCTTGTCTTCCGCCGAAATGAACGCCTGCTTCACCAGATCGGGGATGTCCTCGGCCGGAACAAACAGCCGGCGTTCCTGCGCGAATTCGTCGATCAGATCGCCCTCGCCGGAATAGATCCGGCTGATTGTCGGCGGCTTGTACTGCGCCAGCGATTCGTGGCTGGGCAGATCGCGTGAATACATCCAGAACACACCGCCCACGGTCAGCGCGAACATGGCAACACCAAGTGTGACGAAGCTGAAAATCGCTCCGAAGAAGGAAAAGATGAATCGGATCAAGCTGACGCCCCTGCGACACGGTCCCGCCAATATAGGATGGGGTCCCGGAAGGGTCAAAGCCTTGGGCGGCAATCTGCCATGTGCCGTCCGGTAAGTGCGGTCGTCCGTCTGACGGACCTCGCCCGCCCACCGGCCACCCTCCCCGAAACCGGGCCAACACGCGGCTTGGGCGCGGCCTCCCGGCGGCCCTGTGTTACCGTGCATCGGACGCAATGCCGAAACGGGGGAAGGATGACCGACGGACAGCGAGACTTTTCACAGGTCCGGGACGCGATGGACCGATTGGTGAAAAACGACATTCTTCCGGGGGTATCCATTTCGGTCCAGCAGGATCAGACAACGGTTTTTACCTGCTGCTCCGGCTGGGCCGACCGCGAAAACCGTATTGAATTGACGCCGGAACACCTGTTCCGAGGATACTCGAACACCAAGTTGGCAACATCCTGTGCCGCGTTGCTGCTGATGGAACAGGGCGCGCTCAGGCTCGACGATCCGCTGGAAAAATACCTGCCGGAATTTGCCGCTATGCGGGTTCTGAACCCGGACGCAACAACGCTCGGAGACACCCAACCGGCAGAACGGCCGATCAGACTGCGTCATCTTCTGACGCATACATCCGGTATCTCTTACGACTTCCTGACACCCGGCAGCCTGATCGCCGGTGCCTATGACGCCATCAATCTGCGTGACCCGGCCGGAACGCTGGCAGACACGGTCGACAAACTGGCCACGCTTCCGCTGGTTTGTCACCCCGGCACCGGCTGGAATTACTCCTTCTCTACCGATGTCGTCGCCCGCGTTGTCGAGGTTGCCGGCGGCAAACCGTTCGGCGCCTTTCTGCAGGAGCGGATCTTCGACCCGCTTGGCATGACGGATACCGGGTACTGGGTGCCGGCAGAAAAACGGCACCTGCTCACCCGGCTATACGCAGGCGCCAGCGCGGAGGACCCGAATCTGCCCGGCCTGACCCCGAATGCGGAGAAATCATGCAACGAAGACCTGTTCCGCAAACCGTCGCTGGAAATGGGCGGCAGCGGGCTGTTGTTTTCGCTGCCCGACATGGTCAGGCTTCTGAACGCCCTGAATGTGGGCGAAACCCGGCTGCTGGGGCCGGAAGCGCTTGCACTGGTCTATGAAAACCTGTTGCCCGAGGGGTTGTGGATGCAGTTTCCCGGCTTTGGCGAGTTGACCGGAAAAGCGCACAGCGCCGCCGGCTCGGTCAGTGTTGCCGCCTTTCCGCACGAACACCCGGATACGGCAGGCAGCATCTGGTGGGGCGGTGTCGCGGGCACGCAATGGTGGCTGTCGCCGCAAACCGGTATGTCCGCCGCGGTGATGACACAGCGGGAAAACGGGTTTGCTCACCCCTTCGCCACAGAACTGAAAAATATTGTTTTTCAGTGTCTTGAGGTGTGAAATTCACGTCATTTAACAACATCGGCCCGGTCACGCGGGCAGAACGGCCTCGATATCGTCCAGCGCCTTGATCAGAGGTGTCCTGATCGACACCGAAACGCCAAAGGGGTTGGCTTCGCACAGGGCGACCGTGCGGTCTGAGGTGATGAACTTGCGATACGCGCCCACCTGTCCGCGCAGCTTCTGCGCGGCGGTGACCCGCCCGTCCCCGGACGCGCCCCGGTATTCGAACAGCGCCTTCATCATCGCGGTCTGATTGCCCGCCGCAACACCGTTCAGCCCCTTGTCGGCCAGCTTTTTCAGCTCGGGATGCCCATGCGCCTTCAGCGCCGATTGCAGGGCGGTGATGCCCTCGTCCGCGCGTTCCTTGGCCTGACGCCAGATTACCATCGGATCGGCACCCTCCGGTTCGGAGGCCTCCGCCGGCGCGGCATCGGCCTGCCCCGACAATTTGGCAACCGCGGCCTCGATCCTGTCCAGCGCTGTTGCCGCCTTGTCCGTATCCCCGGCCTTGACCAGCGCCACCGCCGTCCTGATCGCCTCCTGCAGCTTGCCCGCCGCATCCGCCGAAAGATCGGCCAGTCCCGCCGAAACCGCCCTGATACGTGCCACCAGCTCGGCCTGACCGGCGCTGTCGGGTGCGGGTGCGGGTGCGGCTGCATCCGTATCAGCCGGACCGTCGGTCGTGACCCGCGCGGCCAGCTTGGCCAGAACCGCCTCGATCTTGTCCAGCCCGTCGCCGGCGCCCCCGGTGTCACCGGCCTTCAGGCTGCCCGCCACCTGCACCAGCGCGGGTTTGAGCTTGGCCGCAATCTCTTCGGGCACCCTGGCCAGCGCCGCCTGTGCCGCCTTGACCCGCGCGACCAGCGCGCTGGTGTCCCCGGTCGGGCCATCCGCATCCGGGGTCGCCGCCTCGGCGGCCTCCTCGGGCGCGTCGCCTTCGTCAATGTCTTCGTCCAGCACGTTTCCATCGGCATCCAGAACCTTGACGTTCAGCGAGACCTTCTGGCTCTTGAGGTACTTTTTCAGAACCTTCGCCAGCGCCGGAACCGTCCGTTCACAGGTCAGCTCAAGATCCTTGCCGTTGGTCAGACAGGTGCCGAAGGCCACCTTGACCCCCGGCCCCTCTTTCTTTGCCTCCTTGCCCAGCAACGCGCCCGGGCGCTTGCGGTGCATGGCAAGGAAATGTTCGCTGTCCGACTTGCCCGGGTTGAACGCGAACCCGATCGGACCCTTGCGCGACACCTTGACCATCGCCTTCAGGTCGGCGCCTTCGACTTTCATGTCAGACATGCCCTGTTTCCTCCTGTTCCCTGCTGCCGGTACCCTGTGCGATCAGGTGCCGGTCACGTCCTTGATCTTGTCACCGATGATCTTCTTCTTGCTGCGGACAAACCCGCTTTCCAGCGCGCGCAGCTTGTCGCGGATATCGGATTTCAGTTCCTGCGGTATCGCCCAGTAATTCGTGATCCTCGGCTCGCCCAGATACAGATGCGCATGGGCATCCTGCCCGGCGATCATGAAGGTCGCATGCATGCGCAGGTTTTTGTCGGTGTTGTCGATGAACAGGGCGTCGAACACGTCCTGTGTCTTGGCGCCGCGCAGCCGCAGCGTTTCCGCCCCGCTCATGATTGCGTCATTGGACACGGTATAGTGGACTTCCCATTTCTTGCCCTTATGGGTCCCGGTCTGGGTGCCTTCCATACCCCAGTCTCTGGACCCGCCGGACATGCCAAAATGCTCGCGCCACTGGCTTGAGGTGAAAAACTCGCCGGCTTCGTTTTCCTCGCGGAAGGCGCGGTTGTCCTGCGCCTCCTGCTGCAGACTATCCAGCATGTCGCGGAATGCGCTCATTGAAACGTCATCGTTTCGAAGGGCTTCGCGCATCGCATTGTAGGGTTTGTGCCGGACGAGGTTTTCCTGATACGCCTCGGCCCGCTGGGCCTGGACGGTCTCGTAATCCTGCCGCTTCTGCCGGCGCTGGGCCTTGATGCGGACCTGTTCTGTGTTGATCTTCTGCAATCTGGCCAGCCGGCGTTCCAGACATTCCCCGGCGGCGGCTTGGCACGTTGCCCAGTCGCTGGCATCCAGAGCGTTGATGTCCCGCACGACCGCGGCCAGATATTTTTCGACCAATTCGCTGACTTCGCTCAGGTCTTCGGTGGCGGCGCGGAACTCCTGCTCCGCCTCCGCGACCAGCACCTGCTTGCGTGCGTCGGCCAGCCCGGGATCCGCCGCCGCGTCAATCGCATCGGCCAACCCGTTCATCGCCCCGGCCAGATCGGCCAGCTGGCTCAGCCGCCGTTTTGCCTCGTCGCCGGTCAGGTTGCGGAACCCGGCGATGGTCGGGCTGATCCTTTCGCTCCGGTCGGCCAACGCGGCTACCGTCTCCCCGAATGCCGGTCCGGCCCCCTCGGCCCCCTGCAGCTGTTGCAGCGCCGGTCCGAACTCGGCCAGCAGGATGTCATAGGGCTGCATGATCGTCGCCATGCTCAGCTCTCCGTCCGGCGCGGCCTCCCGCCGGCGCTCTGCCGCCTCCCACGCCGCCTTTAGCGTGGCAATCTCCGCATGCCGGCGGAGCCGTGCAATCAGCCGGTCAACCTCAGCGTCGCAGGTTTCGATCTGCCCGGCCGCGCGCTGTTCGGCAGCCCTTGCGTCATCCAGCGCGCGCTCGGCGGCGGAAACGGCATTGTCTTGCGTCGCCAGCGCGCGCGTTGCCGCCGCGTGGGCCCGCTCGGCCTTGTCCAGTGCCGCGCGCAGCTGCACCGAGAAACTGGGCGGTGTGTCCGAGGCTTGCGAAAACTCGGCCAGCCAGTCGCGTTCCTTGTCGGTCATGGCAGGAGCATCGGCAAGCGACGCGTCGAAATCGGCGATCTGGTCCCGGCATTCCTCCAGATCCGACGTGGCCCAGCTCAGCTCCGCGTCCAGATCCGACCGTTTCGCACGGGCCGCGTCCAGCGTGTCCTCGGCGCCCTGAACAACCTTTTCCGCCGCCGTCAGCGCATCGCGGGCAGCCTGTGCATCCTTGCGTGCCTGCCCGATGGCGGTCCTGTCCTCGCCGGGGTCGTCGGGCGGTCCCAGATCGTAAACCGCGCGCCCATGCGCCCGTTTTGCGGTTTCAACATCGTTGTCCAGCAGACGCTTGGCCTCTTCAGCCGAGGAAATCCCCTCCGACAGGGCACCGGCATTGAACTGATCGTTGGTGATCTTGCTAAAAGGCATTCTGTTTCCCTGTCGTTCCCGCGTGCAGTGCGTTGATCCCGCGCGGGCCTGTCCTGCCCGATCCTGAGCGCAATCAGGCCCCGTGTCTTCAATCCATTCTCAAATACTGTCTTCCGCCCGCCGGTGCGGTCCTGCAACGATCCGCAAAAAACACCGTGAATGTCAAAGGTTATCTCGGCTGGCCGGACGACGCGCTGCAAGATCTCTTTGCCGCTGCGACGACAAACCCAGACCCGAAGCCCGGCACAAGGGTATCAGCGCGGCGCAGCCTGCGCCGACCCGGGCTTTTGCCCGTGCGGTCAGAAACCCGGCTCCGCAACGTCACCCGTCGCCTGTGGCGCATCCGTGCTAGGCAGGGGCAAACCGCGGCCGGTCAGGTCCCGCGAACAGGGAGGACGCATATGAAAAACCCCTTTGATACACCCGAGCGCGTGGCTTTCCGCGACACGATCCGCAGCTTCGTGGCCAATGAAATCACACCCCATGCCGACGCGTGGGACGAAGCCGGCGAAATCCCGTGGGAGATCCACGAAAGGCTGGGCGCGCTCGGGGTCTGGGGGTTCGGCATCGACGAGGAATATGGCGGGCTGGGCTTTGACGACTGTTTCATGCGCGCGGCCTATGCCGAGGAAATGGCGCGCTGTGCCACTGGCGGTGTTGCGGCGGCAGTCGGCGGGCGGTCGATTTCGCTCGATCCGATTGCCCGGCTGGCCTCAGAAGAGATCAAGGCGCGCGTCCTGCCCGAAATCCTGTCGGGGCAAAAGGGCTCCAGCCTTGGCATCACCGAACCCGGCGGCGGCTCGGACGTGGCCAGCCTGACGACAACCGCCCGGCGTGACGGCAACCATTTCGTGCTGAACGGGTCCAAGACCTTCATCACCGGGGGCATGACGTCGGATTATTTCGTGGTCGCCGCGCGCACCGGCGGGCCCGGGCTGACCGGCATTTCGCTGTTCTTTGTCGAGGCAGACACGCCCGGGTTCTCGCGCACCGCCCTGCCGCGCAAAATGGGCTGGTGGTGTTCGGATCAGGCGACGCTGCATTTTGACGATGCCCGCGTTTCGGCGGAATGCCTGATGGGCGAGGAAGATCGCGGCTTTCTCGCGGTCATGGAGAACTTCAACCTTGAACGTGTCGGTCTGATCGCGGGCATGCTGGGCATGATGAAGGTTTGTTTCGACGCCGCACTCGACTGGGCGCGGGAGCGGGAAACCTTCGGCAAACCGCTGATCCGGCATCAGGTGATCCGGCACAAATTCGCGGACATGTCCGCCAGCATCGATGCGGTCGAAACCTATCTCAACCAGATCTGCTGGATGGTGAACGAAGGCCCGATGCCGGTGGCCGAGATCTGCAAGGCCAAGGTTTTCACCTCAAAGGCGCTGGAATCCTGTGCGAGCGAGGCGATGCAGATCTTTGGCGGCGCGGGATATCTGCGCGGCAACCCGGTGGAACGGGTCTATCGCGAGGTTAAGGTGATGGCGATCGGCGGCGGATCGGAGGAGATCATGCGCGATCTGGCCGTGCGGCAGATGGGGCTCTGACCGGCGGGCGCTGTGCCCGCCGGGTTTGCAGCTCAGTCGGCTTCGACCCGGTAACCGGCGCGCGGGAAATGCACGCAAACCGTGCCGACGTCGTCAGTTGTACGGTCGATCCCGATGGTTTCGGCATCCGCATAGCGAACCGCACCTTCCACCGGCTGTTCTCCACCATCGACATCGGGGCTGACCGTCACCGACATCCCCACGCTCAGCCCCTGCGGATCGTTCTCGGTCACACCGGTGGGCGTGGCAGGCTCCAGCGCCCTGGCGCGTGCGATGGCCTCTTCCGGGCTCATCGCGGTTGGCGTTCCGTGACCGATGGCGCGGACGTTGTCCTCCCAGCGCACGAGGTCAGGAAACTCCGACAGCATCGACGGCCCGCCGTCCCAGCGGCCCCGCACAAACCAGACAACGTGATAGATCTGCGCGTCGATCGCCGCCGGGTCGGCCCCCAGCAGGAAGCTGCGCCCGTCCCGCAGCTGGGCGTCCAGCCACGACAGCGGCGCACGCATCTGTGCGACGAGATGGGCAGCTGCGCGTTTGCGGTCCGCAGCCCTTCGGCCCAGTCCTCGCCCAGATAGAGCCGGCCCCGGTCCTCGGCAAAATCTTTGGGCAGATTGTCTCCTGCCGACCCGAGGACAAGCTTCACCGCCAGATCGAACAACGCCCCGTCCGTCCAGCGGCTGAGACACCACATCAGACCGGCCTCGGTGGTCGGCATATAGGATGGCGCCGGACAGTGCCGCTCCAGCTCGCGAATGATGCACTGGCTGTCGCAATAGATGTCGGCCCCGATCTGCATGACCGGCGTGCGCCGGTAGCCGCCGGTCAGCGCGGTCAGCATCGGTTTCGGCGGCAGGCGCGGGATCTCGACATCGCGCCACGCGCACGCCTTGATGCCCAGCGCGACGCGCACCTTTTCAGCGACCGGCGACGCCGGGTAGTTGTGGAGGATTATTTCTGCGGCTGTGTCGGACAAATTCCCATCCCTTCTTTGCGGAGTTCCTCCAGAGACCTATTCGAAGCGGAGATTTCGCAAAACCCGGAAAAGCGCGGGGCGGGCATTGGTCCGCCCCCGCGCCGGGCCAGGTCAATTCTGCGGTCAGGCTCTGCCCGGCCTGCCGCGTTGTGCCGGCGGCAGCTCCATCCGCGCGATGCGGTTTTCAACGATGGAGCCCAGATAAAGCGCATCCTCCCCGGCCCGCACCCCGGTGACAAACCGGTAGCCCGCGGCGGTCAGATCAATATGCCGGGGGTCGCTGCCGTCCGGAGCCACCGACATCACGTGCAGCCGGTCGGCGGGCGCGCCGTCCCCGCGCAGCCGCACCGCCAGCCAGCGCAGCGCAAAGGGCAGCCGCCACAGGGCGCGCACGGCATCCGCCGGCGCCACCAGCGCGATCCAGATCCGGCCATGCGCCGCTACCGACATATTGTCGGGCAAGCTGTCGAGCCCGCTCAGAAGCGGCTCGGTCACGCCCGCGTCCGGCCCGCTCAGCCAGTGCCGCTGCACCCCTGCGGCGCCGGTTTCGGCCACCAGAACGTGGCTTTCATCGGCGCTCAGCACCACACCGTTCGCAAAATAAAGCCCATCCACCAGACGATCGCAGATCCCGTCCGGGGAGCAGCGCCAAAGCGATCCGGTCGGGCGCGCTTCGACGATGTCGCGGGTCGAATGCTCGATCGGGTGACGGCGTGAAGAGGACGAGAAGTAGACCGTGCCATCGCGCGCCACCGAGGCATTGTTGCAAAACGGCAGCGGGTCGTCGGCATAACGCTGCAGCGCCCCGGTTTCCGGCGTCAGCGCCAGCAACCCCTTAAAAGCATCGCAGATCAGCACCCGCCCGTCCGGCAGATGTTCCAGCCCCAGCGGCCTGCCACCGGTATCGCCGATCTGTTCGACCCTGATCAGGTCGGCCGAAATACGCAAAACCCGGCCATCCTCCAGCCCGGTCAGCAGCGTGCCGTCATCACAGATCAGAACGTCTTCGGGGCCGCGGCCCAGTTCGGGGGTGAATGAAAGCGTGTCCATGCGCCGATCATAACCACCGGACCCTTTGACGCAATGCGGGTGCACGCATTACACGCTAACGCCAGAGAGGTGCAGCAGAGCATCCCGCGGAGGACAGGAATGAGTATGATTGCAGGTGTGGCCGATCACCGGTTTCGCAAGGTCGCCGAATTGTTTGCCGACAATTTCGAAACGCTGGGAGAGCTGGGTGCATCGCTGTGTCTGACGCTGGAGGGCGAAACCGTGATCGACCTCTGGGGCGGGCACCGGGACGAGGCGCACGAAACCACCTGGGACGAGGATACGATCTGTATCGCCTTTTCCAACACCAAGGCGGCCACGGCGCTGTGCGTGCACATGCTGATCGAGCGGGGCGCGCTGGACCTCGACGCGCCGGTCATGCGCTACTGGCCCGAATTCGGGCAGGCCGGCAAGGACGCCGTCACCGTGCGGATGCTGCTGGATCACACCGCGGGGCTGCCGGCGATCCGCGAGGACGTCAAGGACGGCGCCTTTGCCGACTGGACCTACATGACAGACCGGCTGGCCGCCGAAACACCCTATTGGACGCCCGGCACGGCCACCGGGTATCACATGTTCACCTTCGGCTGGCTGCTGGGAGAGCTGATCCGGCGGGTGACGGGCCGCAGTCTGGGCCGGTTCTTCGCTGAAGAGGTTGCCGGTCCTCTGGGGCTCGATTTCCATATCGGTCTGCCAGAGACCGAGGAACACCGCGTCGCCCCGGTCCGGTTCCATAAACTGGGCAAGGGCGAGGAAATGTCGATCTACATGAAGGCGATCCTGCGTGACAACAACAGCCTGCAGGCCCGGTCCATGCTCAATGTCGGCAACCTGAACTATAACGAACCCCGCGCCCACCGAGCCGAGCTGGGCGCTTCCGGCGGGATCGGCAACGCCCGAGCCCTCGCCGGCATGTTCACACCGCTGGCCAATGGCGGCGGCGGGCTGGTGTCGGCAGAACGGATCGACGCGATGCGCACGCCGTCCTCGCGCGGCGAACCGGACGAGAACCTGATGATCAACACCCGCTTCGGGCAGGGGTTCATGCTGTGCATCGACAACCGCCCTGCCCCCGTCGATGCGGCGGTTTCCTTCCTGATCCCGGACGGGGCATTCGGCCATGTCGGTGCCGGCGGCAGCTTCGGCTTCGCCGATCCCGACAAGCGGCTGGCGATGTCTTATGTGATGAACAAGATGGGCGGCGGGTTCCTGCTGAATGCCCGTGGTCAGAGGCTGATCGACGCGGTTTACGACGCGCTGTGATCCAGCGCCGGCGGGGTCAGCCCCGCCAGCACACACATATGCCACGCCAGAACGAGGTTGCTGGACAGGACCGGCCTGCCGATGCGGCGGGCGATCTCCGGGCCAGCCTCGACCCCGCGCAGGTTGGTGCAGCTCAGAAACAGCGCCTCCCCCTCGGCCCCGGCGGCCAGCGATACCGCGGCCTCGACAATGCTGTCGGGATGGATTCGCGACACCCGCGCCTCCTCGCCCTCATCGAAACTGCCGAAAACCGGCGTGTCGATACCGCTTCCGGCCAGCACGTCGCGCAGCCGTTGCGACACGTCCTCGACATAGGGCGACAGCAGCGTCAGCCGGCGCAGCCCCAAAAACCGGCAGGCCGCGATCAGGGCCGAAACCGGCTCGGTCACCGTCTGTGCCGGGGCCCCCGCGCCGACCAGTTCGGCAATGCGCGCAGACCCGATCTGCGCCGTGCCGGACGTGCAGCCATAGCCGATCGCGCGATAGCGCCCGGCATCCGGCAGCAGCGCGGCCGCGCCCTGCAGATGCTGTTCCATCCGGCGCAGGGTTTCGGGCGTGACATCCGGGTCGCTGGGCACGCGGGACACAAACAGCGCCGCATCGTCGGGCAAAAGCGTGCGGAAATCCCGTTCCAGCCGTTCGTCGGACTGCAAGACGATGAGGCCCAGCCGGGCGGGTTCTTCGGGGTCCAGACGGTAGGGAAAGGCGGTCATCTTATCCTCCGGTCACCGGGATGTCGGCACTGGCAGGATCCGACAGCAGATCCGCACCGTGTTCGCGCAGCACGATGTTTTCCTCGTGCACCATGATCCGGCCCGGCCCGGTTTCCAGCCCCGGTTCCAGCGTCAGCACCATACCCGGTTCCAGCACGGTATGGTCGTCCGGGATCAGCGACGGCCATTCCGTCAGCTGCATACCCAGCCCGTGGCCCAGCCGCCCGGCATCGGACCCGCCGGCGCCATCGGTCACGATCCGGTCCATCGCGTGAAAGACATCTGCCGCAGTCGCGCCGGGGCGCGCCGCCGCCAGCCCGGCCTGTGTCGCCTCGATCAGCCGGGCATGGGCATTGCGGACCTGAGCCGTCGGCGGACCGATGGAAAAGTTGCGGTCGAAATCGCAGAAATACCCGTCACGGACCAACCCGGTATCCAGCATCAGCACATCGCCGGCGCGCAGAGCCTGCGGCCCGGCGGGCGAGATGACATCGGCGTATCCGCCCGGCCCCGCCCCGCCGGCGAGGTACGGGACCCAGTCCGCGCCCTCCTCGAGGCAGAGCATCTGAAACCGGCGAAAAACCGTATCCAGCGTCATGCCGCGCGCCATCACCTCAGTCACCCGTGCAAAGGCCCGGCTGGCCACCGCACAGGCGGCAGCGGTCTTGGCAATCTCCGCCTCGGACTTGATCAGCCGCAACCGCCGCAGAATGCCGCCATCGGGGACCAGATCCACCCCCGGCACATCGCGCAGCCGCTGCCAGTCCGCGAGCGGCATCCGCAAATGGGTTTCATGGCCCATCGGCACCCCGACCGGCCCCGGCGCCAGTTCGCGCAGCGTATCGGCCAGCAGCGTCACGCCGTCATCTTCGGGCGCGGGCGCGCGCCATGTCCGGATGTCGCGGATCCAGCCCCGGGCCAACAGCGGCGCCCCGATGGACGGGATCACCGCCACCGGATCCCCCGCTGCCGGAACGATCAGAAACCAGGGCCGTGTCGGGCTTTCCCAGAACCGGGTCAGGTAGCCGGAGAAATAGCGCACCTCCGGCTCCGTTGTCAGCAACAGCGCTGACAGCCCCTGCTCGGCCATCAGGGCCTGAGCCCGTGCGGTGCGGGCACGATACTCGGCGGTGTCAAACCCGCGCGCAGGGCCGGTGTCAGGTGTCATCGACACTGACCCGGCGGCATTCTGAACGAAAAGTCAACGGGCCGCCCCGATCAGGCCTTCGACGTCCAGATGGGATTCCAGATGCGTGGCCAGATCGTCCAGCGCGGTGTCAACCGTGGCTGCGTAAGCCCCCTGCGTGTCCCCCGCACCCAGCGCCCGCAGAAAGGCCGCGCGAAAGGCATCGTCGCGGAACATGCCGTGCAGATAGCTGCCGGCAACGCGGCCATCAGCGGTCTGCGCCCCTTCTGCCCGTCCCGCGACATGCGCAAACGGGCGGTCGCGGTCGGCCCCTTCGGTCCGGCCGATATGGATCTCGTACCCCGTGAAGGACAGACCGGTTGCGGCATGGACGGCATCGGTCTCGGTCAGGCGCTTGTCCCCGGTCATCACGGTTTCCACGTCCAGCAGGCCCAGACCGGGGCTGGACCCTGCCGGCCCCTCGATCCCGTCAGGATCATGCACCATGCGGCCCAGCATCTGAAACCCGCCGCAAATGCCCAGCACACGCCCGCCGCGCCGGTGATGCGCCGTCAGGTCGATGTCCCATCCCTGTTCGCGCAGGAACGCCAGATCGCCCCGCGTCGATTTGCTGCCCGGGAGAATGACCAGATCCGCGTCCCCCGGGATCGGCTGACCGGCACGCAGAACCTCGACCGAGACCCCGGTTGCCTGCGCCAGCGGATCGAGATCGTCGAAATTCGCGATCCGCGACAGGCCAAGGCAGACGATCCGCACCGCCCCGTCGCCCCGCCGGGAGGCAATGTCGAGCGCATCCTCGGCCGGCAGTTTCCACGCATCCGGGAACCACGGCACCACCCCGAAGCCGGGCCAGCCGGTATGCTCGGAAATCATCTCATAACCGTCCTCGAAAAGCTGAGGATCGCCGCGAAACTTGTTGATAACAAATCCCTTTATCGCGTTCAGATCCTCCTGCCCGAGAACCGCCGCCGTGCCGGCCATCTGCGCGATGACCCCGCCCCGGTCAATGTCGCCGATCAGGATCACGGGCAGGTCCGCAGCAACCGCGAAGCCATGTTGGCAATGTCCCCAGGCCGCAGGTTGATCTCGGCCGGGCTGCCCGCACCCTCGACCAGAACGACGTCGTGGGCGGCCCGCAACCGTCCGAAACTTTCCAGCACCGGCGCCATCAGATCGGGCTTCATCCGCGCGTAAGCGCCCGCCCGCACCGTCGCCACGCGCCGGCCCTGCACCACCACCTGCGCGCCCGTATCGGTTTCGGGCTTCAGCAGAACCGGGTTCATGTCCGTATGCGGCACCAGCCCGCAGGCCAGAGCCTGCAAAGCCTGCGCACGCCCGATCTCGCCCCCGTCCGCGGTGACGGCAGCATTGTTCGACATGTTCTGCGGCTTGAACGGCGCCACCGACAACCCGCGCCGCCGCAATGCCCGGCACAGCCCCGCGACCAGCATCGACTTGCCAACGTTAGACCCGGTGCCCTGAAACATCAGCGCGGTCATGCCAGTTCCACCACGGTCAGTTCCGGCGGCATGTTCCACCGCACCGGCAGCCCCGAACAGCCCAGCCCGCCCGACACGATCAAGCTGCGCCCGTCGCTGTCGTGCTGCCCATAGGCAAACCGCCGGCCATAATCCGACGGCACGACCCATGCCGCCCGAACAGGCGGATCTGCCCGCCATGCGTATGCCCCGACAAAGTAAGATCCACCCGGCTGTCCAGTTCCTCGAAGATATCCGGCTCATGCGCCAGCAACAGGGTGAACATGTCCGGTGCTATGCCGTCCAGCGCCTTTTCGACATCCTGCGCCCCGCGTCCGACACGCCGCCATTTACCATAGGCGCGTTGCGATTCGAGCCCGGCGAGGGCGAAACGGAACCCGCCCTGCTGCAGGACCTGATGCCGGTTGGACAAAACCGGAATGCCGACATTTTCCAACGCATCGTGCCAGAACGTCCGCGGCAGGCGGTTGCGCCGCGCCTCCGGTCGTCCTTCCAGTCATGGTTGCCGGTCACCGCGAAAACGCCCAGAGGCGCGCTCAGCCGGGCCAGCGCACCAGCCACCTCAGCCGGTGCCAGCGGGCGCGACAGCGGCAGATGCCCGGGAAAATCGCCCGGCAGCAGGATCAGGTCCGGGTTCAGCGCCCGGGTCCGGTCAACCACCGCCTGCACTTTTGGCAACGGCATCCAGCGGCTGCAGGCATGCAGGTCCGACAGCATTGCGATCCGCAGCTGCAGCCCGGACGGCCAACGCGGTGGACTGGCGGTGTAGGTTACAACCTCCGGCTGGCCCGGATCTGCCATTCAGCCGCCCTGCAGCGCATCTTTGGACAAAAACGCCTCCACCGCCGCCGTGGCGATGACGCTGACATCACCATTGTCCGGGTTCACCACGTTCAGACCACCCCGGACCGCGTGCACCTGCGCCTGCCCGCGTGGCAGTTCAGCGGCCAGCGCCACGCAATCCACCTGACCGGGCTCCTGCACGCCGATGGTCACCTTCACCTGCATCGCGTCATGCGGGACACCAAGCGCGCCGAACATCGGGATCGTGGAATGGCGGATCGCACTCTCGATCGCACGGGACGCGGCCTTGGTGTAATCCTGACCATACAGATCATTGCCCATGCCCATTTCGATTATGAACCGCTGCATCTCAGGCCTCCATCTCGAACGAAACCGAGATCGCGGCGTTCGCAATCACCGTGGGATTTCCGTCCGGCCGCGGCACATCCAGCCCGCCAAACACCGCTGCCACCGAAACCTGCCCATAGGGAAATGCCGCCGCCACGGCCTCTTTATCAACCTTATCAGGGTGTTGCACGCCGATCTCAACGTCGATCAGCATATCGGATTTCGGCCGGTCCAGCAGTTCGGCCAGATTTATCGAATTGTGCCACAGCGCGTCCCCGACGGCCCGCACCGCCGCCGTGGTATAGTCCTGCCGGCGCAGCGACGTGCCCATGCCGAACTCGGTGAGAAGGCGTTTCTTCATCCGTGTTTGTCCCATCACAAGATCCCTGAATTCCTGAGCCGGCGGCCGATTTGATACGGTTTTGACAATGACCCAACACCGAAGAGGAGGCCAGCATGACCGGGCGCAGATGTCGCCTGATCTGCGTTTCGAACCGGGCGCCCGGCCGCCGGACTGCGCCCTAAAACTCCACCCCGGCCTGCGCCTTGACCCCGTCGCGGAACGGGTGCTTGACCAGCGTCATGTCGGTGACCAGATCCGCGGCCTCGATCAGTTCCGGCTTGGCGTTTCGGCCGGTCAGAACCACGTGGGTCATGGTCGGTTTCTCGCTCAGAAGAAAATCAACAACAGCGTCTATGTCCAGATAATCGTTACGCAAAGCGATATTTATTTCGTCCAGAACCACCATCCGGTTCTTGTCGTCCCGGATCAGGTCCCTGGCCAGTTCCCAACCCGCCTCGGCCTTGGCAATGTCGCGTTCACGGTCCTGCGTTTCCCAGGTGAAGCCTTCGCCGGACACATGGAACCGGCAGGCGTCCGGAAAATGCGTCTGCAGGAAATCCCGTTCACCCGTAGCGCGCGATCCCTTGATGAACTGCACCACCGCGCAGGGCATACCATGGGCGATGCAGCGCATGATCATCCCGAAGGCTGAGGACGATTTGCCCTTGCCGGTCCCGGTGTTGACGATGATCAATCCCTTTTCCTCGGTCTTGGTCGCCATGATCCGGTCACGGGCGGCCTTGATCTTCTGCATTTTTTCCTTGTGGCGGGCGTTCTCGTCGGTCATTTCAGGCGTCCGGTTCTTGACAGGGGCGGGATCGGAGCGCAGAACGCTGCGATGCTGGTGCCTGTTCATAGGACAGGTGAAAAGGGAATGCGACAGGGTTTGGAGCCAAACCTGAAGCGCAGCCGCCCCCGCGACCGTGACCGGAGAGGGGTCCGCAGCCACTGGCCAGTGCCGGGAAGGCTGGACCGCCGCCAGAGCGCCGCTCTGACATCCGCAAGCCGGGAGACCTGCCAGCGTGTGAGACGTGAACCGGACGGGGTGTGCCGGGGTCGGATCTGTGATGGATGCCGCCCACCCCAATCGACCTGAAGAAAGGGCGGCAAGTGCCTGATACGAAGACACAAGTTGAACTTCTCATTTGCACATCCTGCAAACGCGGCCTGCCCGTCGAGGCGGATGCGGACCGGCCCGGTGCGCTGCTGCATGATGCGCTGAAAGGCCGTGTGCCCGACGGCGTGCGGCTGCGGCCCGTGGAATGCTTCTCCAACTGTTCGCAGGGCTGTTCGATCGTGTTGCGCGGCGAAGGCCGGTGGACCTATGTCTATGGCCGCCTGAACGAAAGTGACCATGTGGAAACCATCCTCGATGGCGCATCCCGATACCGCGATGCCGCAGACGGGATTGTGCCGTGGCGCGAAAGGCCCGAACATTTTCGCAAGAACTGCATCGCCCGCATTCCCCCACTGGAGTTACCGGAATGACCAACCTCGCCAAACTGCCCGTCACCGTCGTGACCGGGTTCCTCGGGTCCGGGAAAACCACCCTGATCCGTCACCTGATGCAAAATCCCGGCGGCAGGCGGCTGGCCGTCGTGGTCAACGAGTTTGGCGATGTCGGCGTGGACGGCGACATTCTGAAAAGCTGTGCGATCCCCGATTGCCCGGCGGAAAACATCATGGAACTGGCCAATGGCTGTATCTGCTGCACCGTGGCCGACGATTTCATCCCGACGATCGAGGCGCTGATGGCGCTGGAGCCGCGCCCCGATCACATCCTGATCGAAACCTCGGGACTGGCCCTGCCGAAACCGCTGCTCAAGGCGTTCGACTGGCCTGACATCCGTTCGAAGATCACCGTCGACGGGGTGATCGCGCTGGCCGATGCCGAGGCGGTGGCCGCGGGGCGGTTTGCGCCCAACGTGGATGCGGTGGAGGCCCAGCGTGAAGCCGACAGCTCGCTCGATCACGAAACCCCGCTGAGCGAAGTGTTCGAGGATCAGATTTCCTGTGCCGATATTGTCCTGCTGACCAAGCCCGATCTGGCCGGCGCTGACGGCATTGCCCGCGCCCGCGCCGTGATCGACGCCGAGGCGCCCCGCCCCCTGCCGGTGGTCGAGGTGGCCGAAGGCGTGGTTGACCCGCGGGTGATCCTTGGGCTGGAGGCCGCGGCCGAAGACGATATGGACGCGCGGCCCAGCCATCATGACGGGTTCGACGACCACGAACATGACGATTTCGACAGCATCGTCGTGGACCTGCCCGAACTGGCCAACGCCGCCGATCTGGTCGCGCGGATCGAACACCTGGCCAACACGCGGAACATCCTGCGGGTCAAGGGCTATGCCGCTGTTACGGGCAAACCGATGCGGCTGCTGGTGCAGGCGGTGGGGGCCCGGGTGCGGCATCAGTTCGACCGCCCGTGGGGCCCGGGCGAGCCCCGCGCGGGCCGGCTGGTGGTGATCGCCGAGCATGACGATATTGACCGGGACGCGATCTCTGCGGTGTTGTCGGGATTGCCCGCCGCGGCGGAATGACATGCACGTCGTTTTCCGGGAAAGCCACGGGCTCGAAGAGTCCGAGACACCAACCGACCTGGGCCAGAGCCCGGCGGACCTGGTGGCGCTCAGCTTTTCCGACAGCGACCTCGGCGCCTTTGCCGAAGGCTGGAAGCGCAGCGCCGGCGGCCTGCCCGACCTGAGGCTGGCCAATCTTGCGGCGCTGAAGCACCCGTTGTCGGTCGACACTTACGTCGAACAGACCCTGTGCGGGGCCAAGGGTATCCTGATCCGCCTGATCGGCGGCGTGCCCTACTGGTCTTACGGGCTGCAGCAGGTGTCGGCGCTGGCACAGGCGCAGGGCATCGCGCTGGCAGTGCTGCCGGCGGATGGTCGCGAGGACCCGCGGCTCGACGAGGTTTCGACCGTGCCGGTCTCCACCCTGCGGCGGCTGCAGCACCTCTGTGACACCGGCGGTGCGGTTGCGGCGCAGGCGGCGCTGGCACAGCTGGCGCTGGCCGCCGGGCTTTATGCCGGACCGGTGCGCGGGGCCAAGACGCTGCCCGCGGTCGGCGCATGGACGCCGGAACATGGCCTGAGCTGCCCGGCGATGCTGTTTCCCGACGCGACACCGCGGATCCTGATCACCTTTTACCGCGCCTATCTGACGGCGGCGGATCTTGCCCCCGTCGCGGCGCTGTTCGATGCCTTCCGGGCGCGGGGGTTTCAGGTTGGCGCGCTTTTTGCACCATCGCTCAAGGCGCCCGGGGCCGCAGGCTGGCTGACCCGGCAGGTGGCGGCCCTGCGCCCGGATGCCGTCGTCAACGCCACCGCCTTTTCCGGCCGGGGCGACAGCGGCACCTCGCCGCTCGACGCAGCCGGAGTGCCGGTGTTTCAGGTGGCGCTGGCCACCTCGACGCAGGCAGCCTGGGACGAGGCCGAACGCGGGCTGTCGCCCGCGGATCTGGCGATGCACGTGGTGCTGCCGGAGGTGGACGGCCGGATCATGGCCGGCGTGGCCTCGTTCAAGGAGCCGCAACCGCGGGATCCGGTGCTGCAGTTTTCCCGGCATGCCCACGCCCCGCAACCCGACCGGATTGCAGCCATTGCCGACCGCGTGGCCGCATATGTGCGTCTGTCGCAGACAGACGATCCGAAGGTCGGCATGGTGCTGTCCACCTATCCCGGCAAGGACTGGCAGATGGCGCATGCCGTGGGGCTCGACGCGCTGGCCTCGGCCACGGCGATCCTGGAAGACCTCGACAGCGCGGAGCAGCCGGAATTTTTCAAAAATTCCGGCCCTGATCTGGTGCGCGCCTTGTCGGACCGGACGCCGGCCCTCGCCGTGGATGACTACCGGGCGCTGCTGGCAGGGCTGCCGGCCGGCCTGCAAACTGACATCGCCACTGCCTGGGGCCGGCCCGAAAACGATCCGGACTGCATCGACGGTATGTTCCGTTTTGCGCTGGCCGAACACGGCCGCGCGGTTGTCGCGCTGCAGCCCGAACGCGGGTTGGCGGCGGCGCGGGAGGATGACTATCACGACCTGTCGCGCACACCGCGGCACGGCTATGTCGCCTTCTATCTCTGGCTGCGGCATGTGCGCGGGATCGACGCGCTGATCCATGTCGGCGCGCATGGCACGCTGGAATGGCTGCCCGGCAAATCCGTGGCGCTGTCGCGCGCCTGCTGGCCCGAGGTGCTGACCGGCGATCTGCCGGTGATCTATCCCTTCATCGTCAACGACCCGGGCGAAGCGGCGCAGGCCAAGCGCCGGATCGGCGCGATCACGCTGGGCCATATCCCGCCACCTCTGCGCGACAGCCACACGCCGGACCGGTTCCTGCGGCTGGAAACGCTGCTGGACGAGTTTTCCAACGCCGACGGGCTGGACCCGCGCCGGCGCGACCGGCTGCAGGCCGATATCCGGGACGAGGCGCAGGCGCTGGGGGTTGAGGCGGATCTGGGGCTCGACACCGCCGCCAGCACGGCCGAGGCGATCACCCGCATCGACCGTTTTGTCTGTGACATCAAGGAAAGCCAGTTCGGCGATGGGCTGCATGTCTGGGGACGGGCGCCGCAGGTGTGGGGCAATTTTGACACCGGCCCGTCTGTGACCGCTGAACGGCAGGCCCTGTTGGACGCGCTGCGGGGCAAGCGGATCGCGGCCGGGCCATCGGGCTCGCCCTATCGGGGACGGGCGGATGTGCTGCCGACGGGCCGCAACCTCTATACCACCGACCCGCGCAGCGTGCCGACGCGGTCGGCCTATGCGCAGGGCGTGAAACTGGCCGAGGAACTGGTCCGGCGGCACCTGCAGGACGAGGGTGATTATCCCAAGGGCCTGATCGTCGATCTCTGGGGTTCGGCCACCATGCGCACTGCGGGCGAGGAGTTTGCCATGGCGCTGCATCTGCTGGGCGCGAAACCGGTCTGGGACGCGGGCAGCGAACGGGTGTCGGGGGTCGAAATCCTGCCGATCACCGATCTGGAGCGGCCGCGTCTGGACGTGACGCTGCGGGTGTCGGGCCTGTTCCGGGATGTTTTCCCGACGCTTTCGGCGCTCTTTGCTCAGGCGGTGCGGGCGCTCTCGGAACGCGACGAAGCGCCCGACTGGAACCCGTTTGCCGGGCGCGCACCGGCGCCACGGGTCTATGGCCCCCGCCCCGGCAGCTACGGTCTGGGCATGGGGGACCTTGCCGACCGCTACGGGACGGAGACCCGCGCCGAGGCCGGGCAAGCCTGGCTGGATGCGTCTTCCTTCGCGTTCGAGGGCGAGACCGCCGCGCGCGATCCGGGCGGCATTTCCGAACGCGTCGCGCGGGCCGACAGTTTCGTGCACCTGCAGGATCTGGCCGAAACCGACCTGTTGCTGGCTGCCGATTATGCCGCGCACGAGGCCGGCTTTGCCGCGGCCAAGCAGGTGACCGGCGGGTCAGCAAAGCTCTATCACCTCGACAACACCCGGCCCGACACGCCGCGCGCGCGCACCTTGCCCGAAGAGATTGCGCGGGTGGTCCGGGCGCGGGCGGCCAATCCGGCATGGATCGCCGGTATGCAGCGCCACGGGTTCCGCGGCGCGGCAGAGATCGCCGCCACGCTGGAGCATATGGCCGCCTTCGCACAGCTGGCCGGTGCGGTCGGTCCGCACCTGTTCGACGCTTATTTTGACGCGACGCTGGGCGCGCCCGAGGTGGCCGGGTTCCTTGAGGCGGAAAACCCGCAGGCCCACCGCGCAATGCTGGACCGGTTCGCCGCCCTGAAGGAGGCCGGGCTGTGGCACAGCCGCAGCAATTCGATCCGGGCGATGATGGAGCGCAGCGCATGACCCGGCCGGCAGCAAAGGGATGGTGTCCCGGCGCGCTGACGCCGATGTGGTCGGGCGACGGGCTGATCGTGCGCATCCGGCCGCATGCGGGACAGCTGAGCGCGCAGCAGGCAACGGGCCTGTGCGCCGCAACACGGGCGCATGGCAGCGGGCTTCTGGATCTCACCAGCCGGGCAAATCTGCAAATCCGCGGCGTTCAGGACGCCGGGCTGGAGCCGCTGCAGGCAGACCTGCTGGCGCTGGGTCTGCTGGACCCGGACCCGGAAACCGAACGCCGCCGCAATATCCTGACGGCCCCACGGCGCAGCGATGCCTACGGGGTTGCCGATCTGGCGCGGGCAGTGCAGGCGCGGCTGGCCGATCTGCCCGACCTGCCGGCCAAGTTCGGATACGCGATCGACTGCGGCCCGGCGCGGCAACTGGCGGGCGCCTCTGCCGACATCCGGATCGAACGGTCCGGGGCGGGGCTGATCGTGCGCGCCGATGGCGCGCCGAAGGGGCGCCCGGTCGCGCCGGCAGACGCTGCCGATACCGTCCTGGAACTGGCCCGCTGGTTTGCCGTCAACCGCGGGTCCGCGCGCCGGATGCGCGACGCCGCCGCCCGGCTGCCCGCGGAATGGCAATCCGCCGCCCCCCTGCCCGAGGCGGCGCCGCTGCGGCCCGGACGATGCAGCACCGGCACGGTTCTGGGCGCGCCGTTCGGCAGCATCGACGCCGTCGCGCTGGCCACGCTGATCGGGCAGAGCGGGACCACGGCGCTGACACTGACGCCCTGGCGACTCTTCGTGCTGGAAGGGGCGGGCGACCTGCCCGGCCATCCCTTCATCGACCGCCCCGACGACCCGATGCTGCGCACGGATGCCTGCCCCGGCGCGCCGTTTTGCGACACCGCCAGCGTAGAAACACGGGTGCTGGCGGAACAGATCGCGCACCGATACGCCCTGCCCCTGCATGTCAGCGGCTGCGCCAAGGGCTGTGCCTGTCCGCGCCCGGTGGCGCGCACTCTGGTGGGCAACGCAGGCCGCTTTGACCTTGTGATAGATGGGTGTTCATGGGATGAGCCCGCCCGGCGCGGGCTGGACCCCGATGCGCTCAGGACCGGAACGGAACAGATCTGATGCCTTATGATTACGAAACCGATGGCGCGGCCATCTACAAACAATCCTTCGCCACGATCCGGGCCGAGGCCGAACTGACCCGCTTCGATGCGGACGAGGAGCAGGTGGCGGTGCGAATGATCCATGCCGCAGGCATGGTCGGGCTGGCCCCGCACATCCGGTTTTCGCCCGGCTTCGTGCCCGCCGCGCGCGCCGCTCTGGAGGCCGGCGCGCCGATCCTGTGCGACGCGCGCATGGTCAGCGAAGGTGTCACCCGCCCGCGGCTGCCGGCCGGAAACGAGGTCATCTGCACCCTCCATGCCGACGGGGTCCGGGACCGTGCGGCCCGGATGAAAAACACCCGCTCGGCTGCGGCGCTGGAATTGTGGCGCCCGCATCTGGCGGGGGCCGTGGTGGCCATCGGCAATGCGCCCACGGCGCTGTTTCACCTGTTGAACATGCTCGAGGACCCGGCCTGCCCGCGCCCCGCCGCGATCATCGGCTGCCCGGTGGGCTTTGTCGGCGCGGTGGAATCCAAGGCCGCCCTGTGGGAGGCCCGGCCGGTACCCTGCGTGATCGTCGAAGGGCGGCTGGGTGGCAGCGCCATCACCGTCGCCGCCATCAACGCCGTCGCGAGCCGCGCGGAATGAGCACGGGCACGGTTTACGGGCTCGGGCTGGGCCCCGGCGATCCGGACCTGATGAGCGTCCGGGCCGACCGGTTGCTGCGGCAGGCCCGCCATGTCGCCTATTTCCGCAAGGCCGGGCGATCGGGTCAGGCCCGCGGTATTGTTGACGGGCTGATCCCCGAAGGCGCCACCGAACTTCCGATGGAATACCCGGTGACCACCGAAATCCCGCTGTCCGATCCGGGTTACAACGCGGCGCTGTCGGCGTTCTATGCCGATTGCGTGACGCGGCTGACGGCGCTGACCGATGCCGGCGAAGACGTGGTCGTGTTGTGCGAGGGCGACCCGTTCTTCTACGGGTCGTTCATGCATCTGCATTCGCGGCTGACCGGAACGGTCCCGGTTGTGGTCGTGCCCGGCATCACCGGCATGTCCGGGGCGTGGACCGCCACCGGCCAGCCGGTCACATGGGGCGACGACGTGCTGACCGTTCTGATGGGCACCCTGCCCGAAGACGAACTGGCCCGCCGCATGGCCGACAGCAACGCGCTGGTGGTGATGAAAATCGGGCGCAACATCGAAAAAATCACCCGTGCCCTGCACAGCGCGGAGCGCTACGACGACGCCTGGCTGATCGAATATGCCACGATGGACGCGCAGAAGGCGACACCGCTGCGCGAGGCGGGCACCGGGGTGACCCCCTATTTCTCCATCGTCGTTGTGCATGGTCAGGGCAGACGGCCATGACCGGGCGGCTTGTCATTGCCGGTCTGGGTCCCGGGGCCGACGGGCTGATCACGCCGGACGTCACCGCGGCGCTGGCGCAGGCCACCGATGTGGTGGGCTATATTCCTTATGTCGCGCGCGTCGCGGACCGTCCGGGTCTGACGCTGCACGCGTCCGACAACCGGGTGGAGCTGAACCGTGCCGCGCACGCGCTGGACATGGCCGCAAACGGGCAAAACGTGGTGGTTGTCTCGTCGGGCGATCCCGGCGTTTTCGCAATGGCTTCGGCCGTGTTCGAAGCGGTGGAGACCGGGCCGGACCGCTGGCGCGATGTCGGGATCGAGGTATTGCCGGGCATCACCGCCATGCTGGCCGCCGCCGCCCGGATCGGCGCGCCGCTGGGCCATGATTTCTGCGCCATCAATCTCAGCGACAACCTCAAGCCCTGGGCGCTGATCGAAAAACGGCTGCGGCTGGCGGCCGAGGCGGATTTCGCCATGGCCTTCTACAATCCGCGCTCCAAGAGCCGGCCCGAAGGCTTTGACCGGGCGCTGGCCGTGTTGCGCGAGGCCTGCGGCGACGACCGCCCGGTGATCTTTGCCCGCGCGGTGTCCACGCCAGACGAACAGATCCGCGTTGTGCCGCTGACCCGCGCCGCGCCTGAAATGGCAGACATGCGCACGGTTGTGCTGCTGGGATCCTCGACAACACGGATCGTGCCCATGACGACGGGGGACCGGGTCTACACACCCCGCTCGGTGCCGGCATGAAGCCAGCGCATCACATCACCGGGGTCGTGCACCTCTTCGCGGTCCGGCAGGGCGGGCCGGTCGATCATCAGCACCGGGAGACCCAGTTCGCGGGCCGCGTCGATCTTGGCCCGCGCGCCGGTTCCGCCTGCGTTCTTGGACACCACCAGCTCGATACCGTGGGCCTGCATCAGCGCAATATCGCCCTCCGGCGTGAACGGCCCGGTGTCGACGACAACGGCATGGTCAGGCAGCGGAATGTCGTCGCCGGGCCGGTCCACCACCCGCAGCAGGTAGAAATGCCGGGGCCGCGCGGCGAAATCCGGCAGGTTCATCCGGCCAATGGCCAGCATCACGCGCAACCGGTCCCGGTCCAGCCAGTCGACCGCCGCCGCGATGCTGTCCACCCGCGCCCAGTTATCGCCGGACTGTGGCATCCAGGGCGGGCGCGTCAGGGCGACCAACGGCGTGTCCGTGTCGCGGCAGGCCTGTACCGCGTTCCGGCTCATCTGCGCCGCAAAAGGGTGCGTGGCGTCGACCACATGGGTAATGCCCTCGGACTGAATGTAGCGTGCCAGCCCCCCGGCCCCGCCAAAGCCACCGACACGGGTCGGCAATGGCTGCGCTCTGGGCCGGGCGATGCGGCCGGCATAGGAAAACGTGGCGTGGACACCGGCCTCGGCCAGCCTGCCGGCCAGCGCAGTGGCTTCGGTCGTGCCACCCAGAAGCAGCAGGTGCGGTGCGATGGCTGATCTCCCCTGGCTCACGATCATCGGGCTTGGCGAAGATGGCCCGGACGGGCTGTCCCGTGCAAGCCTTGCCGCGCTTGAAAACGCCGAAGTGGTGATGGGCGCAGCGCGGCATCTTGCCCTGCTGCCCGACCTGACCTGCGAAACGATCACATGGCCGGTGCCCTTTGCCGACGGGATCCCGGCGCTGCTGGACTTGCGCGGGCGGCAGGTGGTGGCGCTGGCCTCGGGCGATCCATTCTGGTTCGGGGCCGGATCGGTGCTGGCGCGGCACCTGCAGCCAGGGGACTGGCGCGCGCTGCCCGGCCCGTCGACCTTTTCGCTGGCCGCGGCGCGGCTGGGATGGCCGCTGGAAACCACGACCTGTCTGGGATTGCACGCGGCCCCGCTGACACGGATGCGGCCGCATCTCGCGCCCGGCGCACGTCTGATCGTGCTGTTGCGGGATGGCGGGGCGGTGGCAGACTTGGCCACGTATCTGTGCGATGCGGGTTTTGGAGCGTCTGATCTTCACGTGCTGGAGGCCCTGGGCGGCCCGCGCGAGAAATACACGAAGATCACCGCGCAACAGGCTGACAAAACAGATTTCTCTCACCCCGTCTGTGTCGGCCTTGAGCCCGTCGGCCGCGATGCCCTGCCGCTGGCGCCGGGCCGTGACGACGCGCTTTTCGATCATGACGGACAGATCACCAAATCTCCGGTCCGGGCCGTGACGCTGGCTGCGCTGGCCCCGCGTCCCGGCCAACACCTGTGGGATATCGGCGGCGGGTCCGGCTCGGTATCGGTCGAGTGGCTGCTGTGCCACCCATCGCTGCGGGCCACCGCGATCGAGGCCGACCCCGATAGGGCGACGCGACTGACGGAAAACGCGCGCGCCTTTGGCGTCGACCGGTTGCAGGTTGTCGAGGCCCGCGCGCCCGACGGGCTGGACGGCATCGACCTGCCCGATACCGTGTTTGTCGGCGGCGGGCTGAGCGAGGCGTTGTTGCAAAGCCTGTGGGCGCTGTTGCCGGCGGGTGTGCGGCTGGTCGCCAATGCGGTGACCATCGAATCGGAGGCCCTGCTGGCCCGCTGGCAGGCGGAAAAGGGCGGCGACTTGCTGCGGATCGAACTTACCCGCTCAAACGCACTGGGATCGCGGCAGGCGTGGAAACCGGCCTATCCGGTGGTGCAGTGGAGCGTTTTGCTGTGATCGTCGCGGGCTTCGGGTTTCGCGGTGCGGCGACGGTGGACAGCCTGCGCTCGGCGCTGGAAAGGGCCGCGCAGGGGCAGGTGCCCGACTGTCTGGCCGCGCCGGATGACAAATGCACGGCTGAGAGCCTGCAACAGCTGTCGCGGCAACTGGGCGTGTCGATCTGCCCGGTGACGGCTGACGACCTGATCGCTCAGGCGACACTGACCCGCTCCGCCCCGTCGCAGGCGGCCCGCAAAACCGGCAGCGTGTGCGAGGCCGCGGCGCTCGCGGCGGCGGGGCCCGAGGCGGTCCTGTGCGGCCCGCGCGCGGTATCTGAAGATCGCCTTGCAACATGTTGCCTGGCAATGGGAAAAGAGAAATGACCGTTCATTTCATCGGCGCCGGACCCGGCGCGCCGGACCTGATCACCCTGCGGGCGCGCGACCTGATCGCGCGCTGCCCGGTCTGCCTTTATGCCGGATCGCTGGTGCCACCCGAAATCCTCGCCCATTGCCCCGGGGGCGCGAAGATCATCAACACCGCGCCGCTGGATCTCGATGCGATCGTGGCGGAGTGCGTGGCCGCCACGCAGGCCGGACAGGACATTGCTCGCCTTCACAGCGGTGATGTGTCGGTCTGGTCGGCGATGGGGGAACAGATGCGCCGGCTGCGCGCGGCCGGTATCGACGTCACCGTCACCCCCGGCGTGCCCTCCTTTGCCGCCGCGGCGGCCGCGCTGGGAACCGAGCTGACCCTGCCCGGCGTCGCACAGTCGGTGGTTCTGACCCGGACGCCCGGCCGCGCCTCGGCCATGCCGGAGCGTGAAACGCTGGCCAATTTTGCCGCCACCGGTGCGACGCTGGGCATTCACCTGTCGATCCAGAACCTTGACGATGTGGTTGCCGATCTCAGCCCCACGTATGGCCCGGACTGCCCGGTCGCCGTGGTCTGGCGCGCCACATGGCCGGACCAGCGCCTCATTCGCGGCACGCTGGCCACCATCGGCGGACTGGTCGACGAAGAGATCAGCCGCACGGCGCTGATCCTTGTGGGTCCCGCGCTGGCTGCCGAGGGCTTTGCGGAGAGCTGCCTCTATGCGCCGGACTATGACCGGCGCTACCGGCCACAGTCAGCCGATTCGCAATGGTATAAGGGGGTTACGGACGATGTCTAATCCATCGGGAGTGTTCATTTCGGCCCCGTCCTCGGGCACCGGGAAGACCACCGTGATGCTGGGCCTTGCCCGGGCGCTGACGGAAGACGGGCTGAGCGTGCAGCCGTTCAAGAGCGGGCCGGACTACATCGACCCGGCCTTTCACCGGGCCGCGACGGGGCGGGCATCGTTCAACCTCGACAGCTGGGCGATGAGCGAGTCCCTGCTGTCCACTATCGCCGCAGAGGCCACCGGCGCGGATATCGTCGTGGCAGAAGGGTCGATGGGGCTATATGACGGTGTGGCCAAACCGGGCGCCACCGGGCATGGCACCAGCGCCGAAACCGCCCGCAGGATGGGCTGGCCGGTGGTGTTGGTGCTGGATGTCAGCGGACAGGCGCAATCGGCGGCAGCGACGGCGTTCGGGTTCCGGCAATACATGCCCGATCTGCCCTTTGCCGGCGTCATCCTGAACCGCGTGGCCAGCCCCCGGCATGACCGGCTGACCCGGCTGGGGATGGAGCGTGCGGGCCTGCCGGTGCTGGGTTCCCTGCCCCGGCGCGGTGATCTGGTGCTGCCCGAACGGCATCTGGGCCTGATACAGGCGGTCGAACATCCCGATCTGGAGGCCGCAATCGCCGGCTACGCCGCCTTCCTGCGCGAACATGTGGACCTGTCCGCGATCCGACAGGCGGCGGCGTCGGTGCCGCAGGGCGCGGCGGGCCGGCTGCCGCCCCCGCCGGCGCAACGGATTGCGCTGGCGCAGGACGCGGCGTTTTCGTTTACCTATCCTCATCTGGTCGAAGGCTGGCGCCGGGCCGGGGCCGAGATCCTGCCATTTTCGCCGCTGGCCGATGATGAGGTGCCCGGGGCGGATCTGGTCTGGCTGCCCGGCGGGTATCCCGAACTGCATGGCGCCACTTTGGCTTCCGCAGGCAACTTTTTGACTTCGCTCAGAAAACATGCCGAAAACAAGCCCGTACACGGGGAATGCGGCGGCTACATGGTGCTGGGTCAGGGCCTGACGGACAAGGACGGCGTGCGGCACGAAATGGCCGGGCTTCTGGGGCTGGAGACCAGTTTCGAACGCCGCAAGTTTCACCTTGGCTACCGCAAGGCCACATTGCGCGCCGACATGCCCGGGCACCGGGCCGGCACCGTGCTGCGCGGGCATGAGTTTCACTATACCGTCATCCTTGATGAACCGGACGACCCGCTGGCCGACGTGGTCGATGCCGAGGGCACGGCGGTTCCGGAAACCGGGTCGCGGCGCGGGCACGTGACCGGCACCTTCTTTCACCTGATTGCCGAGGCCACCACATGAGCGGTTTCGTCAGCTTCGTGGGCTCCGGTCCGGGCGATCCCGACCTTCTGACGCTCAAGGCAGTGGACCGGCTGAAACAGGCGGACGCGGTGCTGTTCGACGATCTGTCATCGGGGCCGATCCTGAGCCGCGCGGCCCGCGGCGCCGATCTGGTCGGGGTCGGCAAACGGGCCGGACGCCCCTCGCCCAGGCAGGACCACGTGAGCCGCCTGCTGGTGGATTATGCGCAGACCGGTGCGCGGGTGGTGCGGCTGAAATCCGGCGATGGCGGCATTTTCGGACGGCTGGAGGAGGAACTGATCGTGGTGCGTGATGCCGGGATCGGTTACGAGATCATTCCCGGCGTGCCCTCGGCCTGTGCCGCCGCCGCGGCGGCGGGCATCCCGCTGACCCGGCGGCTGACCGCGCGGCGGGTGCAGTTCGTTACCGGCCACGACGTGACCGGAACCCTGCCCGATGACCTGAACATCGCGGCGCTGGCCGATGCCGACGCCACCACGGTTGTTTACATGGGCAAACGCACCTTTGCCGGGCTGGCCCGGCTGCTGATGGAAAACGGCCTGCCGCCCGACACGCCCGCGCTGCTGGCCGAGGCGGTTTCGACTGCCGGTCAGGCCCTGAGCCGCAGCACGGTGGCCGAAATGGCCCGGATGCTCGACCGCGAGGATCCCGGCAAGGCACCCGCGCTGATCCTCTACGGGTCGCTGGCAGAACCCCTTACGACGTGAATGCGCCTTGACGGGTCGAACCCGCTTCGCCACAAGAGAAGGACACGGTGCCCGGGCGACATGTCCGGGATAATAGGGAATGGGGTGAAAAACCCCGACTGCCCCCGCAACTGTAAGCGGCGAGCGCGCCTCGACATCCACTGGCCGACAGGCTGGGAAGGGGGGGACGCGCGGCAAGCCGCAAGTCAGGAGACCTGCCGTGAAAACTGAAACCGCCGGACATCCGGCACTGCAACGCCGCCGGGATGGGCGGTTCGGAGGGAACAAAGATGCATATTGAACCGGGTGTTGTTCACGGCGCCAAGATGATGCTGGCTTATGGCACAGCGGCCGCTGCTGGCGGCTATACGCTCAAACTGATCGCCGACGATCTCAAACGCCGGGCGCTGCCGTCCTTCGTGCTGCGTGCTGCCGCGGCCGCGGTCGGTGTATTCGCGTTTTTCCAAGTGCTGCCGCATTTCCCGGTCGGCATCTCGGAGGTGCATTTCATCCTCGGCACCACGCTGCTCTTGCTACTGGGCGCCGGACCGGCAGCGGTTGGCCTGATGGCCGGGCTGCTGATCCAGGGGATGCTGTTCGCGCCCACGGATCTGCCGATGTATTTCGTCAACGTCACCACGCTGCTGGTGCCGCTCTTTGCGATCCACGCGCTGGCGCAGCGGATACTGCCGAAAGATGTGGCCTATGTCGATCTGTCCTACGGCCATGTGCTCAAGCTGTCGGCGGCCTATCAGGGCGGCGTGATCGCCTGGGTCGCGTTCTGGGTCTTCTACGGTCAAGGCGTGGGCGCAGATACGTTCGCCTCGGTCGCCAGCTTTGGTCTGGCCTACATGATGGTGATCGCGATCGAACCGCTGATCGATCTGGCCGTTCTGGCCGGCGCAAAGTCGCTGAAGGGTCTCAAGGGCAGCCCGCTCGTTGCCGAGCGGCTGTATTCCGCGGCCTGATCGCCTGAAACACGAAAAACAGGAAGGCTCCGGCGCAGTCCGGAGCCTTTTTCGATTGAGATGCAAGAGCTTTTTCTGATCGGCATCGGGACCGGTAACCCGGATCACGTCACGCTGGAGGGCATCCGCGCGATGCGGGAGGCGGATGTGGTTCTGATCCCGCGCAAGGGCGAGGAGAAATCCGACCTTGCCGATCTGCGCCGCCAGATCGTCGCCGTCCATCTGGGCGCGCAGGCCCGCGTGGTCGAGTTTGACCTGCCTGTGCGCGATGCAAGGGCCGAGTATTACGACGCCGTGGAACGCTGGCATGACGCCATTGCGCAGAGCTGGCGCGCCGCGGTGCCCGAGGGCGCGGCGCGGGTGGCGCTGCTGATCTGGGGCGATGCGTCGCTTTATGACAGTTCGCTGCGCATTGCCGGGCGGCTTGACGTGCCCCGGGTGCGCGTGGTGCCGGGCATCACCTCGCTGCAGGCGCTGACGGCGGCGCATGCCATCCCGCTCAACGAGGTGGGCGCACCGGTGATGATCACCACGGGACGGCAATTGCGCGACAATGGCTGGCCAAAAGACGCAAACACGGTCGCCGTGATGCTGGACGGGTCCTGCAGTTTTTCAGGGCTTGACCCGGCGGGCCTCCATATCTGGTGGGGGGCCTATGTGGGCATGGAACAGGAGATCCTGATTGCCGGGCCGCTGGCCGAGATGTCCGGCGACATCCTGTCGGCCCGCGCCGCAGCGCGGGAGCGGCATGGCTGGATCATGGATATCTACGTGCTGCGGCGGGGGTAAGACCCTGTCGCCGGATCAGCCGGAAGCCGCGCGAGCGCCCGACCTCGGACGGGCACCTGAAACGGTATTTGGGGTCACTTTTTGGCGCGGCCAGCATCTGACGTTTTCTGGCGTCTCTCCGTTGCGAAAGCGCCCTCCCGGGGGGAGGTCGGGTGCTCGCGCGGCGAGCTTTCAGCCCTTGATTCCGCGCGGTGAAGTTTTTCCGGTCCTTCCCCCCTCTCACCCCTTCTCATAAGGCGCCAGCGCGGCGTTCAGATGCTCCAGAAAAGCCAGACCAACCGCAGACAACGGCTGGGCCGTCGTGGTGATCACGGCCATGTCCATCATGATCCGCGGCCGGAACGGGCGGGCGGCAAACCCGCCTTCGCGGTCGAAATCCAGCGCGAAGGGATCGACGATCGCGACACCCATGCCTTCCTTCACGAAGCTCAGCAGGTTCTTGAACAGGTGCGAATGGATCCGCGTGTTCCATGGCACACCGGCGGTATGAAACGCCTCGCGCGTGCGCCGGTGGGTCATATGCTCGGGCCCCATCACCACGAAGGGCACACCGTCCAGCAATTCGGGCGTCAGAACGTCATGCGCGGTCAGCGGGCTGTCTTCGGGCATCGCCAGCAGGGTTTCGATGTGAAACACCCGCGCATCGATGCCGTCATGCACCAGCGGCAGCTCGCATACCCCGATCTCGAACAGCCCGGCGCGCACCCATTCCTGTATCTTGCTGGAATAATGCGACTGAAACGAAATCGAAAGATCCGGCCGTTCCCGGGCAAACCGGGCGATCAGCTGCGGCATGAAGCCGAAAGACATCGAATGCTGGGACGCGACCTGCAGCTGACCGCCCTGCTTGTTCTGCAGGTCCTGAACCGCCTGGCTGACATGGTCCAGCCCGCGCACCACGGTGTCGACCTCGTGAAACAGCACCTCGGCCTCGGGCGTGGCAACCAGCCGCCCGCGGCTGCGCACGAATAGCTTGAACCGGGTGTGCTGTTCCAGCTGGGCCAGCAGGTTGGACACCCCGGGCTGGGAAATGCCCAATGATGCGGCAGCGCCGGTGACGGTTCCGGTCTCTACGGTGGCGTGAAAGGCCTGTAACTGGCGGAAACGGAGGGACATGACCCCTAATATCACTTTTCCTGATGGCTTTGCCACAGAATAGTATTTGAAATGATGCCCTGCGAGGTGCAGGCTAACCGGGCTGCAGCCCGGGGAGCTTATGACCGATCTCGAACAGAAGATTGTCGCAATGGATTTGTGGCATCTGGCATTGCCCGTCGTGTCGCGGCGCGATCACGGCATCGGCGCGGTCGAAGGCAGTTGCGAGATCGTTGTTGTGCGCCTGCGCGCCGAGGGCGGTGCCGAGGGGTGGGGCGAGGCTTCGTGCTGGTCGGTTTTCACCGGCTCGCCCGAGGCCAGCATGGCAGCGCTGGACCGGTACCTGCGGCCCGTCGTGCTGGGCCGGTCCGTGGCGGACCGGGGCCGGATCATGCAGACCGCCGCGCATGCCATCGCCCATTGCACCGAGGCCAAGGCCGCGCTGGACACCGCGTTGCTGGACCTGACCGGGCAGATCGCCGGTCTGCCGGTCTGGGCGCTGCTGGGCGGGCGGGTCCGGGACCGCATCCCGCTCAGCTGCTCCATCGCCAATCCCGATTTCGCGCAGGATCTGGACCTGATGGCACGGCTGCGCGATGACGGCATCGGGATCATCAAGTTGAAGACCGGGTTCAGCGACCATGCCTTTGACATCATGCGTCTGGAACGGGTTTCCACCGAATTTGCCGGGTTCAGCGTCCGGGTCGATTACAATCAGGGCCTGACGGTTGACGAGGCCCCTGCCCGCGTCCGCGACGTGGCCGGGTTTGCCCCCGATTTCATCGAACAGCCGGTGCGCGCCGATCAGCATGCGATGATGGCCCGGCTGCGGGCGATGACGGATGTGCCGCTTCTGGCCGATGAAAGCGTATTCGGACCCGAGGACATGATGCGCGCCGTTCAGGGTGGCATCTGCGACGGGGTCAGCATCAAGATCATGAAATCGGGCGGCCTGACCCGGGCACAGGACGTGGCGCGGATGGCCGGGATCAACGGGCTGACGGCCTATGGCGGGGACATGTTCGAAGCCGGGCTTGCGCATCTGGCCGGCACGCACATGATTGCCGCGACCCCTGAAATCACGCTGGGCTGCGAGTTTTATCAGGCCAGCTATTACCTGTCCGAGGACATTCTGGAAGAGCCGTTCGCGGTTGAAAACGGCCAGGTCGTGGTGCCCGATGGCCCGGGGCTGGGCAACCGGCCCGATCCGGACAAGCTCGGCCATTTCGAAATCAGCACACGGGTGGCGGCATGACCGGCAGCAGCAGGAACGTCGTGATCATCGGCGCCGGCATTGTCGGGGTGTCCACCGCAATCTGGCTGCAGCGCGAAGGCCATGACGTGACGCTAATCGACCGGGTCGGACCGGCCGGCGGGGCCAGCTATGGCAATGGCGGCGTGCTGGCGTCCTGCTCGATCGTGCCAGTCACCATGCCCGGCCTGATCGCCAAGGCACCGGGTATGCTGTTCAGCCCGGATCAGCCGCTGTTTCTGAAATGGGGCTACCTGCCCCGGCTGATGCCATGGCTGGGCCGGTATCTGCGCCGCACCAACGAAACCGATGCCCGGGCGACCGCGCAGGCGGTGTTCGGCATCATCGGCGACAGCCTCGCCGATCACATGGCGCTGGTCGAAGGCACCGGCGCCGAAGGCTGGGTCGTGCCGTCGGACTATCTGTTTATCTACAACGACCGTGCGCATTACGAAGCGGACGCGCTGGGCTGGAAGATCCGCGCCGATCACGGGTTCGAATGGGACGAACTGGAGGGGTCCGCCTTCCACGACTATGATCCGGCCTTTTCCAGCGACCTGCGATTTGCCGCCCGGCTGGCCGGTCACGGCCGGATCTCGGACCCCGGCGCCTATGTGACCGCGCTGGCCGATCACGTGGTGGCCAATGGCGGGCGGCTGATCCGGGCCGAGGTTGAGGACGTGGCCCGCGACGCCGGTCAGGTGACAGGCGTGCGCGCGGGCGGCGAGACCATCGCCTGCGACTCGGTTCTGGTGGCCACCGGCGCATGGTCCAAGGGACTGGCGCAGAAACTTGGCGTCGATGTCCCGCTGGAAAGCGAGCGCGGCTACCATCTGGAACTGTGGGAGCCGTCGGTGATGCCGAAATCCCCGGTGATGGTGGCCTCGGGCAAATTCGTGGCCACCCCCATGGACGGCCGGCTGCGGCTGGCCGGGGTGGTAGAGTTCGGCGGGCTGGACGCGCCGCCGTCGCAGGCCCCGATCAGCCTGCTGAAAAAAAGTGTGCAGGCCGCGATCCCGGGGCTAAGCTGGCGGCGTGAAGAAGAATGGATGGGCCACCGACCGGCGACGGCGGATTCGATCCCCGTCATCGGCGAGGTGCCCGGGCTGCGGGGGGCATTCCTGGGATTTGGTCACCACCATATCGGGCTGACCGGCGGGCCGAAAACCGGCCGGCTTCTGGCCCAGATGATTTCGGGCAAAACCCCGAACCTCGACATGCGTGCCTATGATCCGGCGCGGTATGTGAAATGAAAGCAGATCCTGGCGTTAACCAGGTAACATTAAGAAAGGGAGAAACCATGTTGAAAAAAATCACAAATCTTCTGGCAGCCACAGCGCTGACCGCGGTGGCCGCGCCGGCGATTGCCGAAAAATGGGATATGCCGATGGCCTATTCGGCCTCGAACTTCCATTCAGCGGTCGGCGCAGAGTTCGCCGCGTGCGTGACCACCGGAACCGGCGGCGATATCGAGATTGTGACCCACCCGTCGGGCTCGCTCTTTCCCGGAGCCCAGATCAAACGGGCGATTCAGACCGGACAGGTGCCGATCGGCGAACGCCTGTTGTCGGGGCACCAGAACGAAAACGCGCTGTTCGGCTTCGATTCGATCCCGTTCCTGGCCACCTCCTTCGACGACAGCGCCAAGCTGTGGAAGGCCGCCAAGCCGACCATCGAAAAAGTGCTGGCAGACCAGAACCTGACGCTGCTCTACGCCGTGCCGTGGCCGCCGCAGGGGCTCTATTTCAAGAACGAGGTGACCTCGGTCGCCGATATGAAAGGCATCAAGTTCCGGTCCTACAACAATGCCACATCGCGGCTGGCGGAACTGACCGGCATGCTGCCGGTGACCATCGAAGCGGCCGAAATCAGCCAGGCCTTCGCCACCGGCGTGGCCGATTCCATGGTCAGCTCTGGGTCCACCGGATATGACCGCAAGGTATGGGAATCGCTCAACTATTTCTATGAGGTCGATGCCTGGCTGCCGCGCAACTACGTGATGGTGAACTCGGATGTCTGGGGCGGTGTGTCGGATGGCAACAAAAGCGTAATCCGGGCCTGTGCCGGGCTGGCCGAATATGCCGGCAACTGGCGGTCCAAGGAATATACCGGGTTCACCCTGCAGGGTCTGCGCGATGGCGGGATGACAGTTGGTCCGGCCTCCGAGCAGATGGTGAATGAGCTCAAGGAAATCGGCGTCACCATGACCAGCGAATGGCTGGAAGCCGCTGGCGACGAAGGCAAAGCCATCGTCGATGCCTTCCAGGCCATGCAGTAACCACCAAGGCGGGCGGCGGGTGCCGTTTTCCGACACGGAAAACGGGCCGGAATTTTTGATAAATTCTGGTGCCCCGCCGCCCCGGTTTTCGGGAGTTTCGGATGTCGGTTCTTCGCCGCTCGCTTGACGCGCTCTACCTCGCTGCCGGGGTCATGGCCGCGCTCTGCCTGATTGCCATTCTGGCGCTGATCGTGGTCCAGATGCTCGCCCGCTGGACCGGGGAAGTGTTCCCCGGCGCGCCGGACTATGCCGGCTATTCGATGGCCGCGGCGTCCTTTCTGGCCTTTGCCAACGCGCTGAACCGGGGCAGCCATATCCGCGTGTCGATCGTGCTGAACGCGGTGCCCGACGCGGTGCGCCGCTGGATGGAAGTCTGGTGTTTCGGCATCGGCACCGCGGTGATGTGGTATTTCGTCTGGTACTGCCGCAAGTTCGTCTACTGGTCGTGGAAATTCAACGACATCAGCCAGGGCCAGGACCGGACGCCGCTGTGGATCCCGCAGACGCTGATGCTGATCGGAGCGGTCATTCTGGCCATCGCGCTGACCGATCACCTGATCCACGTGATTTTCAAGGGCGATCACCGGATCACCCGCGATCTGGCCGATCAGAGCCACGGAGAGTAAATCATGGAAAACCTCTCCATCATCATCCTGTTTCTCTTCGTTCTGTTCACCCTGCTGGGCTCCGGGGTCTGGGTCGGGCTGGCGCTGATGGGCGTGGCCTGGGTCGGCATGGAATTGTTCACCACGCGGCCCGTGGGCGACGTGATGCTGACGACGGTCTGGTCGGCCTCGTCCAGCTGGACGCTGACAGCGTTGCCGATGTTCATCTGGATGGGCGAAATCTTATACCGAACAAGGCTTTCCGAGGACATGTTCAGGGGGCTCAGTCCATGGATGGCGCCGTTACCGGGGGGGTTGGTGCACACCAATATCGTCGGCTGCACGGTTTTTGCAGCGGTCTCGGGTTCCTCAGCCGCAACGCTGACCACGGTTGGCAAGATGTCCATCCCCGAATTGCGCAAGCGCCAGTACCCCGAACGCATGATCATCGGCACGCTGGCGGGCGCCGCGACACTGGGCCTGATGATCCCGCCATCGCTGACGCTGATCGTCTATGGCGTGACGATCAATGAAAGCATCACCAAGCTGTTCTTTGCCGGCATCGTGCCGGGGCTGGTGCTGGCCGCGATGTTCATGGGGTATGTCGCGATCTACTCGGCCATCGGCAGGGACTGGTCACCCCTGCGGGAGGCAAAGCTGAGCTTTGTCGAGAAGGTCCGGAACTCGCGCTTTCTGCTGCCGGTGATCTGCCTGATCCTCGTGGTGATCGGGTCAATGTATCTGGGCTATGCCACGGCAACCGAGGCGGCGGCATTTGGCGTGATCGGATCGCTTCTGCTGGCGCTGAGCCAGGGATCGCTGACGTGGAAAAGCTTCTCCGAAAGCCTGATGGGCGCCACGCGGACCAGCGCGATGATCGCTCTGATCCTCGCCGGCGCGTCGTTTCTGTCGCTGTCGATGGGGTTCACCGGCCTGCCCCGCGGGCTGGCCGACCTGATCGCGCAATGGGATCTGAGCCGGTTCGAACTGCTGATGGTGCTGCTGGTGTTCTACATCATCCTCGGTTGTTTCCTCGACGGGATTTCTTCGGTCGTGCTGACCATGGCCGTGGTGGAACCGATGATCCGCGAGGCGGGCATCGACCTGATCTGGTTCGGAATTTTCATCGTTGTCGTGGTGGAAATGGCGCAGATCACGCCGCCGATCGGGTTCAACCTGTTCGTGTTGCAGGGCATGACCAATCACGAGATGAGCTATATCGCCCGCGCCGCCATCCCGATGTTCCTGATCATGGTCCTGATGGTGTTTGTGCTCATCCTGTTCCCGGATCTGGCCACATGGCTGCCGGAAAACCTGCGGCAGAGGCCGGGCGGATAGCGCGTTGAACCCGCTGGACTGGGCCGCACGGCACGGTCCACTGGTGCTGATCGGTGGTCTGGTGGCCGGGATCGCGATACCGCCGCTGGCCGCGGCGTTCAGGCCCTGGATGCCGCAGTTGGTGGTGGTTCTGCTGTTCGTGTCGGTGCTGCGCATCGAACCGCGTGCGGTTCTGGGTTCGCTCTCGGACCTGCCGCGCACCGTGCTGGCGGTTCTGGGGCTGCAGCTGGCCGCGCCGCTGATCCTGCTGGCGGGGCTGTCGCTGACCGGGCAGGCCGGATCGCCCTATGCGCTGGCGCTGATCCTGATGCTGGCCGCGCCGTCGATCGTTGGCAGCCCCAATATCTGCATGATGATGGGCGCAGCCCCGGACCCGGCCCTGCGGCTGATGGTGACGGGCACGGCGTTGTTGCCGCTGACGGTGGTGCCGGTGTTCTGGGGCGTGCCCGAGTTCGGGGATCTGGGTGCGGTGCTGTGGGCAGCATTGCGGTTGTTCCTGACCATCGCGCTGACCACTGCGGCGGCCATGCTGGTGCGCCGGATGGTGTTTCCCGCCCCCTCAACGGTGGTTCTGCGGCGGATGGAGGGCGCATCGGCCATCGCGCTTTCGGTGTTCGTGATCGGGCTGATGGAGGCCGTTTCGGCCGGGTTCAGGACCGACCTTGCCGGGTTCCTTGGCTGGCTGGCGCTGGCGCTGGGGGCGAATTTCGGGCTGCAGGTGCTGGTCTGGCGCCGGGTCCGGCCCCGCCTGCCCCGGGATCAGGCCACAGCGATCAGCGTGATCGCGGGCAATCGCAACATCTCGCTTTATTTCGTTTCGCTGCCGGCAGAGGTGATTGCGCCCCTGCTGGTGTTCATCGGCTGTTATCAGATACCGATGTACCTGACGCCACTGGTGATGCGGCGGATCTATCAACGAAAAACGGAGAAGACATGAAACTGCTGGGCACCGGATTTCACTGGGATGAGCTGAGCGTTGGGGATCGGTTCCGAACCTACGGGCGGACGATCACCGAAACCGACATCGTCAATTTCGTTGGCGTGTCGGGCATGCTGGAATCGCTCTTTATCGATGCTGAATACCGGGCAGCACACAGCGCGATGGCCGGACATGCGGCACCGGCGATGCTGGTGCTGTCGATGGCCGAGGGGCTGGTTCTGAATGCCACGGGTCAGGCGACCGGGCTGGCGTTTCTGAACATGGAGATGAGTGTGCGGGCCCCGGTGGTGGTGGGCGACACGATTCATGTGGAGATTGAAGTTGTGGAGGCGCGCAAGACATCGAAATCCGAACGCGGGCTGGTGAAGACGACCAACCGGATCGTGAACCAGAGAGGTGAAACCGTGATCGAGTATACGCCGCAGCGGCTGATGGCCGGTCTGGGGTAAGCAATTCGTCGGCGAATTGCCTGCGCGTTTTCGAAAACGCGCGTCGCAACAAAAAAACCCGCACAGCTTGCGCTGCGCGGGTTCTTTCAGGTTTGGATCAGACGCTTACGCGACTTTTTCCGCTGCCAGGGCTGCCTTGATGGCGGCCGGAACCTGGCGGGCCGTCATGGCGCGCGGATAGTCCAGTTCCTTCATTTCTTCGACGTCGCCGTACAGTGCATCGAATTCGGCGAAGTTGTCGAACGCGGTGCGTGCAACATTGTCGATGAAGGTTTCAGCGGCCACGCCATTGGCGAGGATCACTTCATGCTCTTCGGTTTCGACATGGTACACGGTGAAGGTTTCACCCAGATCTGCACGTGCAATCGTGGTGCCGTTGATCAGAGCGCCGGCTGCGCACAGCGTATCGCCGATCAGCAGAGCGTGGTCCGCAGTCACGGGTCAGGTCCTTGGACGGCAGGTTGTCGCCCAGAGCACCGGCTGCAACCGTCACGGTCTGCAGACGCTCGGCCGGGCGGAACTTGGTGGAAACCGTCTGACGGCCAACCCACTTCACAGCCACGTCACGACCGTCGAAGGTGCGAACCATGTCGCCGATTTTCAGGTCTTCGACCAGCGCGATGCCTTCCGGCGTTGCGATTTCGGTGCCTGCCGCGAAGCAGACAAGGAATGCCTGATCGGTGACGGTCGTCAGCGGGTCAGGCGCCTGGACCGTGGTGCCGATACCACCGGCTGTCACAACGTCGGCGCTGTATACGACAGTGTTGCCGTCATTCGTGCCACCGGCAACGGTGAACGCCGGATAGAGAACACCATCAATATCGATGGTGCCGATATACGTCAGCGTGCCGTCAGCAGGGATGGTTTGCGTGTACGCATCGGTTGTCTGGAAGAAATTGTTACCCCCACCATCGTCAACAGTTCCGTCGGTTTGATCGATCGATACCAAATTTCCCGATCCATCATAAATCATCATAGATGTGTGGTCATAAGCTGCCATTGAAAATGGTCCTCCTGTTTAAAGCGTCCGGCTCAAAACCTGAATCGCAAGGGATTCCCTTGAGTGCCGATCTGTGATTCATCCTGTTTGGGAGGATGGATCATGTCAGCACCTTTGCCGAACGCGTTGCGGATGCGGTTTCAGAAGTTGGTTGAAGAAGGATTGAGCGGACGCGCGGCGGCGTTGCGCCTGAAGCTTTCGCCCGCGACCGGGGCGCGTTGGGGGCTTGCGATCCGGCGAACCGGACAAGCAAGGGCCGCGCCTCAGGGCCGTCCTCGCGGCAAGGGCAAGCTTGATCCGCATCGGTCGCTTCTGATCGAACTGATTGAACAGGACGGCGACATGACCATGCCTGAACTTGCCGGCGCTCTTGCGGATGCGACCGGTGTTCAGGCGCACCCTGATGCGATTGGCCGGTTCCTGCGCAAGCTGGGCTTCACGTACAAAAAAAGACGTTGGTCGCGACTGAACGACACCGCGCGAGGGTAAGGAAACAACGCGACCATTGGGTCAAACACCGCTTGCCTGCCGTCTCGGCTCAGCCAGATCGTGCTGTATTCATTGATGAAACCTCTGTCAAAACCAACCTGACCCGCCAGCGTGGATGGTCACAACGGGGCGCGCGGCTGGTGATGGATGCGCCCTTTGGATCATGGGGCACGCAGACCTTCATCGCGGGCCTCAGCGCCGACGCATTGATCGCACCCTGGGTCATCAAGGGCGCGATGGATGGCGAAGCCTTTGCGGCTTATGTCGAGCAGGTGCTGGTGCCGGAACTGGAGCCAGGTACCGTCGTGATCCTAGACAACCTCGCGACGCACAAGAATGCCGCTGCGGCCAAAGCCATGCGCAAAGCCGGATGCTGGTTCCTGTTTCTGCCGCCCTATAGCCCCGATCTCAACCCGATCGAGATGGCCTTCTCGAAACTCAAAGCACACCTGCGCAGGATCGGCGCTCGAACCTTCACCGACATGTTCAAAGCCCTCACTGAAATCTGCGAACTCTTCTCACCGGAAGAGTGCTGGAACTACTTCAAGGCTGCCGGATATGTCTCAGGTTAAAGGTCGGATGCTTTAGTTGCCTGTAACCCGCTAGGCAGCAGACTCATAAAACTGGCACCATAGCCTTACGGATGCGAGTTTGATCATAGCCATGAAGTTGGCTGAGGTTTTCTCATATCTGGTCGCGATGCGTCGGAACGAAGCTTTGAGCCTGCCGAAGAAGCGCTCGATCTTATTGCGTTCGCGGTAAATTTCCGCGTCAAACTCGGCGGGCAATTTCCGGTTTGCCTTTGGTGGGATTACGTCGATGGCGCCTTGTTCCCAGATCATTTCACGGATCCAGTCTGCGTCATAAGCCTTGTCCGCGAGCACATATTGCCCAGGCTGCAGTCCATCCAAAAGCTGTTCACAGGGCGGTGCGTCATGGGCTTGGCCCGGCGTCAGCTCATAGCGGATTGGCAGGCCGTTTTGGTTGGTAAGTGCGTGAATTTTTGTGGTTAACCCGCCCCGCGACCGCCCCATGCAACGACGCGGGTCGTTTTTTTGAGCGTTGCGGCTGAATGATGCACACGCACGGATGTTCCATCCACCATCACAGTGTCGACGTTGTGCGCGTCGGCGACCGCCTCCATCACACGATCCCAGATGCCAGCATAAGTCCATCGGTTGAAACGGTTGTACACCGTGGTGTAGGGGCCGTATTGATCCGGCAAATCCCGCCAAGGGATGCCGGTACGCAAGACATAGAAAATGCCACTGATCACGCGCCGATCATCGACACGCTTCACACCCCGGCTGTTGTTCGGGAGCACAGCCTTGATGAACTCCCACTCCAAATCGCTCAAGTCTGATCGCGCCATTCCACGGCTCCCCACATTGTTTTACGGAAAGTGAATCATAACTCGCTGGAAACGTGAAGCTCTTTGTAGGTACGCTGCCTAATAGAATTCTCGCAGGCCGCCATTCCTATTACGAACACCACAATGGTTTTCGTGATACGATTCGACCTTATCGTTAAAACTGTTTTCCGCAAAGCCACAATTTCCCCTCCGATCGATTTTTGCCTGTGAAATCGGGCGCGACCGCCGGATGCGCAAAAAAGTAACATATCCCAGAGGCTTCCATAGAAGAGTTGTCGGCCCAACAACGCACCTGCAGCAGGTTCTTAAAAACTTCGCACCGTGTCTGGGGATGTCAAGTTTTCCAACACCTTATCCGAATCGTAAGCCTGATCAGGGCCTTCGCGGCCCGCGAATCGGCCGGCCCGTATTGGTCCGGCATATTCCCGGGGCCAACCCCGGAGCAGGCGTCGGAGTTTTCTTGCCTGCGGACCAAGGCTGACGGCGCGGTTCTGACCTGAGATCCGGCGCTGCAGAGGGTCTGTGTACAAGGCGTTTACTATCCTGATTCCTGTCTGTGCGACGCAGTTTCATTCATGCCTTTCAGCCCAGCACCGCGATGCCGGGCATCCGCCGCAATGCCGCGTGCAGGATCGGCTGCGCGTTCGGAACCGGGCCGCAATTCTGCCGTCCATTTTCGGACACCGCTTTGGGGGCGCAGGCGGTACACATGGCAGGTTTTGACACCGCGGCGTATCGGGACCAGTTGCAATCCATTACCGCCCATGCTTTTGGCGCCTGTGCGGCATGACGTTTTCATCGGTTGCCAAACGGGTAACCGGGCCGCGCGAAGCAAGGCGAGGGATGGCATGGAAGACGACAATATCGGCCTGAGTAACGTGGCGCGTCAGCTATTCTCAGCCCTTCGGGTCGCACGGACCCCCGAGGATCTGGTTGCATCAGGCTTTCCCCCCCAGCTTCTGAAAGACCTGCTGGCCACCGGTTTTCTGGAACCGCAGAGAGAAACCGAGGCGCCGCTGGATTTGCAGGAGGCGTTTGGGGGTCTGAAGGCGCATCGCGGCATGCTGGTCGATACCGCCCGGACCGAGGCCTTCCGCCGCGCTATCGGCGAGGTTGTGCAGGATGGAAACACCGTCATCGACGTGGGCACCGGGTCCGGCGTGCTGGCCATGTTCGCAGCGCAGGCCGGTGCAGCGGAGGTTTATGGGCTGGAGATGACGGCAATGGCTGACCGCGCGGCAGAGGTTGCGGCAGCAAACGGGCTGGACAACGTGCAGATCGTTCGGGGCGATGCGGCGAGCTTTACGCCCGACGCCCCGGTCGACGTCGTGCTGGGAGAGTTCATCGGTCTGGCGCTGCTGGACGAATGGCGCCATTTCGCGGCATTCGCCGAAGTGCGCGATAACGCCCTGCGCCCCGGCGGGCAGGTCCTGCCCCGCGCGGCGAAACTGCTGTTCTCGGCGGTCGACAGCCGCAGGCTTTATGTCGATCGCGGCTATGGGTTTTGGGAGACCCCGGCCTACGGGCTGGATTTCAGCGCGTTGCGGCAGGCCGACATTGACTGGCCTTTGCGCTATGTCGTGACCGCGGACGAAAAAGACGTGGTCGATACGGCAGAAGTGCACAACCTCGATTATCTGACGGCCACCTCTGAGGACAGCTTTTTTAGCAGCGAGGTGCGGCTTCGGTATCCGGTTGCCGGCAGCTTCCATGGGGTGCTTGTGCATTTCGAACTGGATCTGGCACCGGGGATCACATTGGGCACCGGCCCGGCACACCGCGAAACCTGCTGGCACCATTCCTACCTGCCGCTGCCGATGCTGCAGATGCCGGCGAACAGCGAAGTCTGCATCGAGGCAACGAGCTTTCTCGACACAGGCTCCGGTACGCTGTGCCTGGGGCTACGTGTCGCGGGACCGGGCGAAACTTTGTCAAACGACCTGCCCCAGCACATTTTTCCGCTGGAATGACATCCTTGTGCCACGGTTGAACGTTACGTTCACACTGGACGTGAGAGTGCACATGGCTTAGATAGTTAGTGCCTAAGGCCTTGGATGTTTGACGGTGAAACAATTTCGATTTTCCGAGTCCGATTCAGACGACTCGCTGTTTACGAATTTCAAGATCGCTGGACCTGTGCCGCAGCCTGACTCTCCGCAGCCTGTGGCGTTGATCCATGGTCTCGGAACAAACCTGTCCTTTTGGTATCTGGGTGCAGCTCTGCATCTGGGTCGCGAACGGACATTGCTGATGCATGACTTGCGCGGCCATGGCGCCAGCAGCATGCCGAAATCAGGTTATGATCTGGCCCAGCTGGCCGAAGATTTTCGCGTGCTTCTCGACGATCTTGAGATTGAGCGGGTTCATCTGGTGGGTCACAGCCACGGTGCCAGAGTGGCGCTGGTGTTTGCGCAAACCTATCCGGAACGCGTTGAAAGCCTGGTTCTTGCCGATACGCAGATCCGCGCTCTGCAGCCGCCGATGAAGCTGGGAGACTGGCCGTACTGGCCACAGTGGAAGGCCGATCTTCAGAGCCGCGGCGTTACCGACTTCCCTCCCGAGGATTCTGAAATCGATTTCCGGCTTCTGGCCGATCTGGGCCCACGCCCCGGCGGCGGGAGCGGCGGCCGCGGTTCGCGTATTGATCTGGGGTCCCGGCAGATGGGCGCGCGTGGCGCCGACCGCTGGAACACCTTGCTGTCGATGACTTCAGCCAAGGCTGAGCTGGCTGACGAAAGCGCAATCGACGTGGATGGGCTGCACAAGCTCGATATGCCCACCCTGCTGATGTACGGCGCCAAATCGCATTGTCTGGAAACGGCCGACAAGCTGGAGGCGCTTATTCCTCAGGCTCGCAAGGTTGTCGTGCCCGGCGCCGGGCATTTCTTTCCCATCGTGAAGCCCCGGTATTTCTCACGCACCCTGCAGATGTTCCTGGCCAGCGTTGACAGCAACGCAGGGCGGCCAGTGCCCGGAGCCGTGCGGTTTTCACTTCCCCGTGACGTTCGGCGTTTACGCCGGCGCGAGGGCCGCAAATGAACCAACCGCCCGTTGGCGTGATTTCCGGTGCAAGCAGCGGCATTGGCCGCGCTTTGGCGCTTGGCCACGCGGAACGCGGCGGGCTTGTTGTCGGGCTGGGTCGCAACCCGGACCGGCTGTTGCAGCTGAAAGAGGACCTTCGTGTGGCCAACCCGGAGGTCGAGCACCTCGCGCTGCAATGCGATGTCTCCTCTCCCCGTGACATGGATGTGCTGGGCCAGCAATTGGCGTCGATCGGACGCGTCGATGTGCTGTTGGCCTGTGCGGTTGTTGGCCGTGCCGCCGGCTCCCGCGCCCTGCCGCCGCCGACCGCGTCTTTGCCGCTGGAAGACTGGCAGGCAATGATCGACACCAACCTGAACGGTGTTTTTCTGGCCAACAAGACCGTCATCCCCCTGATGCGGGCGCAAGGCAGCGGTGATATCGTCAACATCGGCTCGTCCACCACGCCGCGGGGTCTGCGCGGCACAGCTCTGGCTCCGGGATATGCCGCGACCAAATTCGCGCTGGCCGAAATGGGCCGGCAGCTGGCGGCGGAAGTCGAGGCCGATGGCATCCATGTCCGCACGGTGTTTCCCGGCCCGGTCGAAACCCCGCTGATCGCGGATACGATGCTCGACCGGGAGTTTGGCGGGCGTACCAGCGCCAAGAGCTTTGCAGACGCCGTGTTTGGCCTGATTGAACTGGGCCGCGTCATGGCGCTGCCTGATCCCCACCTGCTTCCTATGCCATCTCGCCGGTTCCGTGCCGGCAACGTGGCATCTGCTGACTGATACGGAGCCTGACATGGACGACCTCAACGATCGCGTTGCCATCATTACCGGAGCGGCCGGTGGCATCGGCAGCGCCACGGCGCGGGCTTTGTCCGGGGCGGGCGCACGGCTGGTGCTTGTAGACCGCTCGGCAGAGGCGCTCGAGACCGTCGCCGGTGACCTGCCCGGCGAGGCATTGACCCTTGCGGCAAGCGTGACGTCCAAGGATGACATGACCCGGATGGCCGAGGCCACGCTGGACCGGTTTGGCCAGATCGATGCTCTGGTCACGACGGCTGCCATTCTGCGCGGGAAAGGCGGCATGACCACCGTGGCCGAAACCAGCTTTGAAGACTGGTCACAGATCATCGATGTGAACCTGACCGGCACTTTCCTGTCCAATCAGGCCGTTCTGCCGGCGATGCAGGCAGCCAAGCGGGGCGACATCCTGAACCTGAGCTCGACCAGCGGCAAGCAGGGGCGTGCGTTTGACGGCCCTTACTCGGCCTCCAAGGCTGGAATCATCGGCCTGTCAGAATCGCTGGCGCAGGAGGTGATGCGCGAAGGCATCCGCGTTCAGACCCTGTTGCCCGATGCCGTCGATACGGAACTTTGGGCCCAGTCGGGCAAGGCCGCCCTGAAGCCTCAGGCCATGCTGACCCCCGACCAGGTCGCCGCGCTGATCGTCTACATGTTGGCCTTGCCGCGTGACGCCTATCTGATGAATCCGGTGGTGGCCCCGCTCCAGCAGCGTCGCAAAAGAGTTAAGGCAAGCTAGCATCCAACTGATCGGTATTGTTCGTTGACTAATAAGGCGAAAAGTTCCCATTGATTTAGACCAAACAGAGAGCTAGGTGCCAATAGGTCGCCCGGGTGTCAGCGCACGGATACGATCAACAGAGCGCGGTTCAGACCGGTCGCATTCAAAAAGGTTTATTGCACCACCATGACAAACGTCGACTCCACCTACGAACCCTATTCTCAGGACCCGAACTATATCGCAGCGAATTCCGCGCTGCTCGAGGACGTTCCGCTTGATGATGTGACGCGCGTCGCCGATCTGGCCTGCGGAACGGGGCTTTTGTCCGGTGTTCTGATCGGGCGCAAGCCGACGCTGGCGATTTCCGGCATCGATCTTGATCCGGTGCAGATCGAGATCGCGAACCGGACCTTCCCCGGCCCGGTGGCCAAGGATCTGGACGCTGTCCGCGAAGCTGCGGCGGCCGGCACGGGCGCGGGCTGTTTCATGACCGGATCGGCGATGGAATTGCCGTTCGACACCGACGAGATTGATCTGGTGGTCATGGGGAATGCCATTCACCTGATGCCCGACCGCGACCGTTTTCTGTCCGAAGTGTCGCGCGTCCTGCGTCCGGGCGGAATGTTCACCTTCAACTCGGTGTTTTATGTCGGCACGTTCGTGCCCGGCACCGAAGCCGTGTTCGGAGAGTGGATGAAGGAAGCTGTTGGCGTCCTCGCCGAAGAAAACGAAGCCCGGGCGGCGCGCGGAGAAGCGCCGGTGCCCCGTGTACGCGGAAAAGGCTCCAAGGCGTTCCGCAAGGATTGGCTGTCAGGTGATGGCTGGTCCGAAGCGCTGGACGCTGCCGGTTTTGACACCGTGCATTGCGCAGACCGTCCCGTTCCCATTTCCGAGGAAGGATTGGGCATGGTCGGGGCCTATGGCGGATTGGCAGAGGTATTGATGAGCGGCTATCCGGTCGACATTGCCAGCCACTGCCTGCAGGAGGCCGCGCCGCGCGCTTTTCGCAAGCTCGGCATAGACGAAGTGCCGCGAAACTGGCTCGAAGTGCGCGCGACGCGACGCGATCCGGCAAATTGAACATCTAACGAGAAGGAGCAGAGGCATGAGCAAGGCAAGCCCGGAAATGCTGAAGTCAACGGTCATCGGCGTATTGCACGAGACGATCAGGGACTGGGATCTTGAACTGGAAGAAGAGATCGGGTCCGAAACCAAGCTCATCGAAGAGTTGGCATTTGAATCGATCGATATCGTTCAGTTCTTCGTTGCGCTGGAACAGGCGCTCGAACGCAAGGATCTGCATTTCGAAAAGCTGCTGATCAAGGAAGGGGCTTATGTGGACGACGTTTCGGTCAACGAAATCGTCGACTTTGTTGCGCTCGAACTGCAAGCGGGGTGAATAACCCTGCATCGCCAGAACACGCGCGCAGGATGCGGGTGACCGCTGCCTCGAGAATTGGAAACAGCCCATGGCACTAGCAATAATCGGCGCGGGTTTTGGGCGAACAGGAACGTCGTCGTTGCGCGACGCCCTGAACACGCTTGGCTATCCCTGCTATCACATGACCGAATTGCTCCTGAACCGGGAGCGTCGGAAAGATGCAGGGTTTTGGGAGCGGGCCGCTGATACACCACCGGCTGCGTCGGAATGGGTCGAGTTTTTCGGGGACAGCTACAGCGCCGCGATTGATTTTCCGACATGTGCGTTCTGGCGGCCTCTGATGGCCGCGTTCCCCGAGGCGAAGGTCGTGTTGTCGGTTCATCCCGGGGGTGCTGAGGCGTGGTACGATAGCACACGTGCAACGATTTTCGATTGGTACCAACGCGTTCGCGAAAAAGGCGACGGACCGGAAGCCGAGAGTATCCCGCTGGCCGAACGTGAAACGGACAAGATGATGACCCGGGTCGTTTACGGGGAAAAGGGGCTGTTGCGCGGCGCATTTCTGGATCGCGACACGGCGCTGCAGCTTTATGAGACGCATAATCAGTCCGTCAGGGACGAAGTTCCGCCGGACCGGCTTGTGGATTGGTCTGCCGATCAGGGCTGGGTCCCGATTTGTGACGCGCTGGGGATCGAGGTGCCGGACACCCCGTTTCCGCGCAGCAACCAGCGGGGAGAGATGTCGCGGCGCATCAAAATGATGGAAAGAATGTCGAAGATCAAGGGGCATGACAGCGCCTGAGCGGTCCGCCTGACCTACTTGAATTCGAACTTGTCGCCGGGTTTCAGGTTGGCGCGGAAATCCCGCCGAAGGGCGCTTCTGGACGCCTCGCTGCCGCGCAGATACGCATCGAAAAAGAGAACCGCGGCGACGGCAATCAGCCACCTGTAGCGATCGCTGTGGCCGGACGTATCGGAACCGGCCACGAGATCGCCGTGCCCGGCACCGTCGAGCACCAGAAGGTACTGGTTTTTTGCGCGGATCAGCTGGTATGGGCGCGTTCGGTGTTCGATGTTGACCGGCCCGGACGAAAACGGATCCTGCGCGTCATTGGTCCCGGTCACGTGAAACAGCGGGACATTGATGTTTTCAAAGGCCGAAGCGGCGGCCTTCGGGTCTTCGGCGGCGCCGGGCCGCACGGTGCTGCTGGGACTGAGCAGCACCCCTGCCCGAACCCTGTCATCGCGAAACGACTGAAAAGGGCCCACGCGTTGTCCGCAAGCCGCGAGAACCGTCCGCGACCCATAGGAATGCCCGGCACACCCGACCCGGTCCAGATCCAGTTTGCCCTTGAACATATGGCCCGGGGTCTCGTTCAGCCGGGTCAATTCGTCCAGCACGAAGGGCAGATCGAAAAACCTCTCTCGCATCCGCGCGCCGTCGCGGCTGGCTGATTTGAGCCGCCGGCGAAGCTCGTCCCGCGAGTCCGATCCCTGCAACGCGGACCGGTCCGTTCCGGGATGCTGGATAAAAATCCCCCAGTACCCGGCGGCGGCGAGCGCCCGGCCAAGATAGGGCGCGGCGTCAACCGTGCCGCCCAGCCCGTGGCTGAAAATGACAACGGGGGCGGGAAAGGTCCGGGTCTCCGGTTCGTAGACGCGATAAGGGATCCGGCGCCCGCGCGCGGCGTCCCAGAACTCGCTCTCGGTCCTCAGGTCCTGTGGAGGGGTCACCGGTTGCGGACGCGCAACCGGCCTGAAGATCGAGCGCACCAGATGCCCCAGGAACCTGAACACAATTAGCAGGAAGCGCATGTTCCGTTCCTTTGTTCGTCCTGCGCACCGTGCAGGTCAGCGTGCATTGAAATGTGAAAGCTGTGGGCTTCAGCGGAATTCGAGATAATCTTCGCGATCAAGATGCTCCGCCAGCCGGTTGCGAAGGTTGAAATAGGCATCGTCATCGTCTTTGAGATAGGCGTCAAAGAACAGAAGGGCGGCCTCGGCGGTGATGACGGTATAGCGTGTATCCGCGGCAGCTTCTTTGCCCTTGACGGTGCCCGAGAACGCTTCGTGCTCTGCCCCGTTCAATACAATGAGGTATTGATCACCGGCCGGTATCTGCTGAAACGGCAGCGTTCTGATGTAAGGGTCGAAATCAGCGGTGCTGAGCGGCAGCCGGTCTTCGGTCCCGGTCACATGCAGGATCGGAATGTCTATCTCTGCGTAATTGTCGGCCGGGACAATTTCGTCTTCGTTCATGCCGATGGCGCCCGTCGGGCTCAGCGCCAGCGCGGCGCGTATGCGCGGATCCTTGAAGGACGCGGAAAACGGCCCGATGCTTTGCCCCGCCAGCGCCAAGACAGTACGGGCGCCATACGAATGCCCG
>CATOSU010000013.1 GCA_951812615.1 uncultured Paracoccaceae bacterium | reverse complement strand
ATGCGCAGCTTCTGGACGAGGAAGGTCGCCAGCGTCTGGTGCGCCACGGGGTCCTGCCAGCGCGCGCGGTGATGACCGGGGTCGGCACGGTGCCCGTTCAGGTGCCCCGGGTCCGCGACCGGGGTGCGAACATCGATGGCAGCAAGATCAGGTTCCGTTCATCCTTGGTGCCGCCGTATCTACGCAAAGCGAAGTCCGTCGAGGAGCTGCTGCCCTGGCTTTACCTGAAGGGCATTTCAACGGGGGACTTCAGCGAGGCGCTGGCCGCCCTTTTGGGGCCGGATGCAGAGGGGCTGTCAGCCTCCACGATCACGCGACTGAAGGCGACCTGGTGGGACGAGTATGAAGCCTGGCGCAAGCGTGACCTGTCGGGCAAGCGCTATGTCTACATCTGGGCGGACGGGGTCTGCTTCACGCCCCGTTTGGACGGGGATCGTCAATGTATGTTGGTGATTATCGGCGCTGACGAGTACGGAGAAAAGGACGTTTTGAGCATCATGGACGGATTCCGGGAGAACGCGGACAGCTGGCGGGACCTGTTACGCGGTCTGAGGAAACGCGGCCTGACGGTGCCGCCCGAGCTTGCTGTCGGTGATGGCGCGCTTGGGTTCTGGACGGCGCTGCGGGATGTCTATCCGACCACCCGTGAGCAGCGGTGCTGGGTCCACAAGACGGCCAATGTAACGGGCGCGATGCCCAAGTCGCTGCGGGAAAAAGCCAAGGCCGATCTGCAGGATATTTGGATGGCCGAGACGAAGAAGGAAGCCAATGCGGCCTTCGATCTCTTCGTGGAAACCTACGGCCTGAAATACGAGCGGGCCGTGGCCAGGCTGGTCAAGGACCGCGACGTGTTGCTGACCTTCTATGACTTCCCGGCCGAACACTGGAAACACATCCGGACCACGAACCCGATCGAAAGCGTCTTTGCCACGGTCCGCAACCGAACGCGCAAAACCAAAGGATGCCTGAACCGCAAGACCGCCCTCGCCATGGTCTTCAGGTTGATGATGTCGGCCAAGAAGAAGTGGAGGAAGATCTCAGGGCCAAACCGTCTGCCCGAAGTGATCCAGGGGATTGCCTTCAAGGACGGGATCAGGCAACGTCAAAACGCCGCCTGATCACGCCGTCACCAACTTTTGGGCATAACTCCAGCTTTTGCTAGGACAGAGATTCAGAGAAAACAAACCGCGTCAAATCATGCGAAACAGGGGACTAGATGGGAGGGCGGTCCAACCAAAGCATGCGATTTGGTGTGCCTTCGCGACCAGGCTTACGGCACCGACTTGGGGGCGGATTGATCTTGGACCAGAAACAACTCGGCGACTCGGTGTCCCGCCCCTTCCACGAGCGATCTGGCAACCGGCGGCATCTCCACCAATGCCCGGTCAATGTCATCCATACCGATCCGGTTGACCACCTCTGAAGCGTCCAGCCGGACCATGTTGGATCGACCGATCAATAGTCCTGCCTGACCAAAGGCATTGTGGGATTGAGCCCGCATCGCGGAGGATACGAAGAGACCTGCCCAGACCAGCCGTCCGCCGATGCGGTGCCACCAGCGCATCTGATAGCTCTCCTGGCCGCACCCAAGGCTCAAGAGCCTGATCTGGGTGCGATCAATGTCGAAGCAGGTCATCGCGTCTACCACACCGATCATGGCCGGATTGTTGGCCCAGATTCCGCCGTCGGCGAACACGTAACCATTCCTCTTCACCGCCGCGAAGATCGTAGGTGCTGCCGCCGTGGAGAGCCCAACATCTACCAGCCGCTCATGTTGGTCTTTCGTGTAGTCCGGATGGTGCGGGGTCTTGAACACATAAGGTTCGCCATACCGACCATCGAAGGACGGAATGCAGATCGGGACGGATGACGACCCGAAGATCCCATCACCGAGTTCCCGGCGAAGCTCTTTCTCCAGGTTGCCCCGATCATATGGTGTGAACGCCCAGCCCGCCCAGCCACGAAGCCATCGTGTCAGACGATTTCCCGGGAAGATGAACCGGCCACGCTCGATGTAGAGCTTGGAGATATCCTGAGCCGACTTGCCCTGGCCCAGACCCAACGCGATGATCCCACCGGTCGAGGTGCCGACGATCATGTCGAAGTGCTGCCCGATGGACTCACCGTCCAGGAAACGTTTCTCGATCTCGGCTAAGATCATGCAGGGCAAAATACCCAGGATGCCGCCACCATCGATGGACAGTATCTTGAATGGAATCCCCGACGGCCAAGGCTGAACCGGTCTGAGCGTCTGTCTGGTTCCGTCAGAACGGCGTGGAACAGTGGGGTCATATTCTCTGTCACGCGGCATGGTTTTTACCCTTCCCGGTCTCATCTTCATCATGGCGTCCGCCGCCTATCCACCGACCGGCCATTTCCCAGAACTCGTAAGCGGCCAGCCACCGAACCGTCCAGCCGACGGTCGTTCTGCTGATGAGCATGGACCGGTCCCACTCACCCGCCGTGGGGTCAAACAGGCACAGCGGCGACAGCCTGATGTCCGGTAGTTCGAAGTAGACATGAGGGAGGGGTGACTCCTCCTCGGCATCCCAGTTCGGAATCAGCGACGGCCTCAGGACACGAACCGCAGGCATCCGGCGGTAGTGGTCGTCTCGACCGGCCATGGGCAGGCCATATTCAATGCTGACGTGAAACTGCCGCTCCAGACCTTTCAGGTCGCCGAACCAGATCACGGACTGCGGCCCAATCCCCAAAGACGCCTGAAACTGCGGCCAATCCCGCCGCATCGCGTTCACTTGTGCCAGGAGGGACTTCATGAACGCTTCCACTTGGTGCCATAAAAGGTCGAGGGCTTCACAGCCGGTTTGGCCTTGGCGAGGGTCGGGCTTAGAGCCAAGCCACCGATAGCACCGAAGCCATGCCGACCTGTGCGGATGGCCTCGCCGATATCCCGTTCCAGGTCGTCTACAACCGACTGGCCGACATCTTCGCCGAACATCGCCTTCAGTGTGTCACGCCGGTCACGCAGGGATCGCCTATCATCCAGAAGCACGGCGAGTTGATCCAGGAACAACCGCATATCCGCGATCATCGTGTCCTGGGCGGCATGGTTTTCCGGCCAGCGGTCCGTGAACACATCACCAGGGCATCGCGGGTTTTCGACATGGATCAATTCCCCGACGCTCTTCGCCCAAAGTAGGCGGTCGAGAATGTGCTGTGCGATGACCCTGAGGTTCTGACCGATTGTCCGCCCCGCCTCGGCCACCTCCAGCGTCAGGCAACTTAGCATCACAGATGCAGGCATGCGCTCACCTCGGGTGGCCCACCGGATATTGCGGTTCCTCTTGATCAGTTGCAGCGCCACCGTGACCGCCGATTTGCCGCCTACAACGGTGGAGTGCTCGGGCACGGGCAGCGAGTCGGCATCTTTCTGCATCACGACCAGGCCACGGTCGGCCTTGAGGGCCCGGAGGGCATATTCCTGTTGGAACGACAGATCGACCGGGCAGGTTGTGTTGTACTCGTGGGCGAACCCGAAGCTGTTAGTCAGCACCTTGTGGTCCGCGTTGCGGGGTTCTTCCGGCTTCGAATGATAGATGAGGCTCTGACGCGGATCGAATTCGTTGATCAGTTCTGCGGGAGACAGATCGAGGTGCATCCCGTCAGCATAGTGAACTGTGACGCACCGCGTTTGACGCTCGGTCATGTCATGGTAGCGTGAACTCGGTTCCCCTCGCATCGCCTGGTAAAGAAGTTCCAGAGCCCGCCAGGGCGTCAGGCCCGGGGTTATCAGTTCGACGATGATGTCGATGTCAAACCCCTCGAACCGAAACTTGGCCCGAATGGTTGACCCGATGGCCACAGACCCCTGTTGGTAGAAGAGACGAACCTTCCCCTTCAGCGGGCTTCCATCCCGTTCCAGATACTTCTCGATGGCCGCTTTCCGCTCCGCCAGGATGGCATGCATGCTCGGTGGAAGTTCGATCTTGATGGCGACTGTGGCCAGCATCTGCTCCGCGATACTACCCCACGGAGCCGCTGGTGTTCCCAGGTGCTTGTTCATTGCTGACCCCTTTCTAGGTCGCTCTGCCGCCACCACATATAGGTGCGGCATATCTTCATTGCCCGATATACCGGCGACCATGCAGACTGGGGTCACGTTCTATATCGCCACTCTAAACATAGAATGCAGCGCATCACCGCGTTTGTCAAGAACGACAAATACGTCTACTCTGAACAAAATGGGGAGGACCGCAATGACGACACCAATGGGAGAGAGAATCAGGGAACGAAGGAAGCAAAAAGAATTCACACTGGATCAACTCGCGGCGAAGGCCGGATGCACCAAGGGCTACATCTGGGAACTCGAAAACAAGAACCCCCCAAGGCCCTCTGCCGAGAAGCTGGCAGCTATTGCATCGGCTTTGGACACCACTGTGGATGTTCTAATAGGCACCCCGATCAACACGGAGGATGAGCTTTCCCAAGCCGACAAAGTGTTCTTCCGGAAGTTTGTGAAACTGCCCGAGCACAGACAAGACGATATTCGCAAGTTGCTCGATTTATGGGATGATGAATGAACCAGGACAAGGGCCCGGAACGCTGGGCGAATGACCTGTCAATCCTGCTAACGCAGGCTTATGGACCAAACCGTTTCCCGGTGGATGTGTCCAAACTGGCCCGAGACTACAGCCAGCAGGTTTTTCCGGAAGAGCCAATCACACGAGTTCGACCCCGAGGCTTTGAGGGCTTCGAGGGTGCACTTACGCCCAAGCCGGACGGATCGGGCGAATGGGGGATTGGATACGCCGATTCACTCCGGTCGAAAGGGCGAGTGAACTTTACCATCGCCCATGAATTCGGTCATTATCTGCTACATCGGAAGAAATACCCAAACGGGTTCCAATGCCGCCCTGAAGACATGGTTTGGTGGGACAGCGAATACAACCGTGTCGAAGCCGAGGCCAACCGCTTCGCCGCTGGGCTTCTCATGCCGTTGAATGACTTCCGAACACAGATTCCGGCAAACGAGAAAGCCGACCTGGACATGCTCGGTGGGTGCGCGGAGCGATATGAGGTCTCACTGACAGCGGCAATCCTGAGGTGGCTGACCTACACGCAGAAGCGGGCAATCCTCGTGGTCAGTCGCGAAGGTTTCATCCTGTGGGCACGTTCCAGTGAACCGGCATTCAAGTCGGGTGCTTTCATCAAGGTGGCCGGACTGCCCCCTCGTGAAATACCTGCCGCTTCGCCCGTGGCCGGTAGCCCTGGTGCCGTCGGCATCGCGGAACTCAAGGAACTCAGCAGAGGAACCTGGTTAGATGAGCCCGTGGTCGAACACTCACTCATCTCGGAACGCTACGACCTGTCGATTTCGTTGCTCACACTTCAAGCCTCTGCCCCAGCCGCAGGGATAGGCGACGAAGTGACCGACGATCTGGTGGATATCCTGGCACGACCTATGTTCTCCCGGTAGCTGAGGTTTGATGTGAGGCAGGCAGACCGCATTCGGAAATTCGTTCTGGACCACGTGATCAAACCGGCACGCTCGCATGGACAACCATCGGTGTCTGAGATCTCGCCATATTCGATCCCCGTCAATGCAGATAGCCTTCCTAGCTCCGCGTCCGAGTAGTATACGCTCGGCCATTTTTCCGCCTTTTCGCCATTGTGCTCTCGGCACAGCAAGGTCGCGTTGTTGGTCGTAAGAGGCCAAAGATAGAAGACAGGAAGGGTGTGGTCGAGGTTACCCACACATGACCCCGCCACGTCCGATAAGTGGCGAAATTATCGGACGTAGTGGAGAGCCGCAGAGTGGGGCGGTTTGTGCGCTGTTTACTGGCATAAAGCGCCGTGCGTGGTTGTTCACCGCCCGGGCATCTCCCAACCGCAGTAACTTTCTTCGCGAAAACGGTTTTTCTGCTGCTGCGTGCGCTTGAAGCGCTCCGTCCGATCACGGCGCGCGGGCGGACAGAGGTGCCCTGGGCGCGCGCAACCCGTTGTGGTCAGTGCGGGCGGTCCTGTGCGAAGACGGTCGCGAGGTCGGGCGCGTCCAGAACCGCGTCCAGCCAGGCCTCGATCCGTTCCGGCCCGGCATCGGCGATCCGCGCCTCGATGTCCCGGGGCAGGGGGCCGAAACGGCGCTCCAGCTGGCGTCGGAGGGTTTCCGCCTTACCCTCAGCCTTGCCCTCAGCCTTGCCCTCAGCCTTGCCCTCGGCCTTGCCCTCGGCCTTGCCTTCGGCCTTGCCTTCGGCCTTGCCTTTTGCCAATCCGCGTGCTTCGCCTTTTGCCAATCCGCGTGCCTCGCCCTGTTCGAGCAGTGTTTCAGCAATGGTTCCCACAAGTGCCTCCAGTTCGTTATGTCCCCCGGTCCTGAGTAAGGCCCGCAGGTCGTCCATATCCACATTATAGACCCGCAGCACGTATTCAAGAACCTGTCGCCGCAGATCGCTCCCTGCGGGCAGGCTCCTGGCGATCTCCGTCAGGAAGGCCAGCGCCTCCCGTCGCAGCGTGATGAACCCCGCCTTCAGCGCGGCGTTGCGTGACAGCGCGTCGATCTCCATGGCCCGCAGGTTGCGCAGGATATACCCCGCTCCGGGCAGAAAGGCGAGATCGGGATCTTCTGTGGCGATCATGTCGCGCAGGCTGTCGGCAACGGTCCAGGTCGCCGCGCCATGATAGACAACCACCGGAATGATCGGGGGCAGGGCGCGGAGCCTGGCCGCCCGGGTTCCGGCATGGCGCTTCCAGATGCGGATCATATAGGAGGCCAGTTGCAGCGGCAGCGCCGGATCAGGCGCACTCTTGTGCTCCGCCAGAACATAGACGAAAGCGTTGGTCCCCGCCTTCAGCGCGACCTTCAGAAGGAGATCGCTCTGGCTGCCGGCGAGCGCTTCATCGATGAAGCTGCCTTCCAGGATTTCGGGAGGTGCCGGGGCAAGTTGTCCCGCAATGGTGTTGGGCAGGTGATCGCGCAGGAAGTCCCCTGCGCGCCCGGGATCGGACAGCAGCGCGCGGAACAGGGTGTCGTGCGGATTGTGCAGGTCGGCCATTGGATCCGGTTGCGAAGCGGTCTCACCCCGTGCTGCTATGGCAGGTCGGCGCGACAGGCAAGCCCGGTTGTGTCAGCCCGGGTGTGTGTGGCCGTTTCAGTCTGTCCGGGCAATCCCTTTCCGGAACTCATCGCGCGTCCCGGCCCTGTGGTTCGCCAGTCACCCATGGCCCTGGCTCCCGATCTCCCGGGGGGCCTCGCCTTCAGGCCGGACGTTGAGGGCGGCAAGTGTTCCCGGTTTTTTCTTGCTTGGCACAAGCGCGAAGCGCACTCGCTGGCCGACCTCTGGCGGGGCTTCCGGGTTGGCAAGGTTTGAGATGTGAAAAAACACATCCGCCTCGCCATGCCGGGCGATGAAGCCGAAGCCCTTGTCGGACTGGTAGCTCTTGACGGTTCCGGTGACCTCTACTGGTTCGGCCTTGCCTGCTTCCGGTGCCGGCGTTTTTGTGCTGGTTTCCTGCGACCCTGTCTCCATGCGCTGTTCGCTCATCATGCATTCCCCTTTACGGCGGCCTTGAGGGGGCCTGTGGCGGAGACCCGGACCTGCCGTGTGGGCGCGGCGGTCTGCATCTCTCCGGTGGCCGGGTTGCGAACCTGCCGCTCGGGGACATCGACCACCGAGAAGGTGGCAAGCCCGGGCAGGCGGACCGGGTGGCCGTCGGCCAGCAGGTTCTGCACCGCCGACTGGACGCCGTCCGAGAGACGTTTGGCTTGCGCGCGCGAACAGTCTAGCTCTTTGGCGATGGCGGCGAACAGCGTTGCGGCGGGAACGGGTGAGGGTTTGGGCATAAGCATATCTCCGGTCTGATAATGTGGCTGCCCGTGGGTTTCGGGGAAACCGCGCGTCAGGTCAAGGCGGGGCGCCTGCTTTCGCCCGGGACGGCGATCCCCGGCCGGGTTTTCCGTGCCGCTCGCTTGCGGGTCGGTCGCCCGGCCGCGGAGCCCCGCTCCCGCGTCGCGCTCTTTGGGTGTTGCCCTTACGGGGCGGGGTGGTGCGGTCCCGAACGCGTTGGCTGCTGCTGCGTGGTTTAGGGGGGATTGTCTGCCTCTCTTGCCGCGCGTGCGGCCCGGGCCTCCCGTCGCCGTTTGAGGATTGTCCGGATACAGCTTTCGGATCCGTGTGGCTGATGCGGGGGGTCCGGTGAGGCCGGGCATGAGGCGGCGGACGGTCTGCCATGTCCAGTCGCGGTCTCTGTCGATATAGCGCAGCGCGATTTCCTCTGCCGCCGCGCCGCTGGTCCACGCGATGCGCAGGCTGTCGGGGATGATGTTTCCCGGCGTGACGAGGGCGGAGACGGGGGCGTCGGGATCGTCGTATATGACGCCGAGCCTGCCGCTGGCCCATGTCGGGCTGGCGCGGCCGCAGCGGGCGACCATGGTCAGCAGGTCGCGGGCGTCCATGGCGCTGGAGATGACGGCATCGCAGCGCAGTTCGTGGCGTTTGCAGAAGGCGGCCCAGGCGCGGATGGCAGCGAGATCGATGCGGGCCTTGGGAAGTCCGGCGCCTGCGACCAGGCGGGCGTCCACGTGGAGGCCTTTTGCGAGCCAGAGGAATATCCAGGCCGGGCTGGATGTGGGTTGCGTCTGCCAGCCGCCCTGGCCATCGGGGACGGGCACGGGCTGGTGCGCCATGCAGGAGAGCCGGGCGAGGGAGCCCGAGGCCTCGCCTGAGGCGCGGATGCGCAGCCAGAGCCGTGTCTGGCCGCGATAGTCGCCGGGGTCGGGACGGATCGAACGCAGTGCGGTCCATTGCAGATGGTCGACGTCCCGGGTTGGCGCGTTCGGGTCCTGCGCGGCCGCGCAGGATGTGGCGCGACACGCCTGTGAACTGATCCAGCGGGGTATCGCCAAGGCGGAGGTCGGAGATCTCCGGGGCCCCGGCCCCGAGGCCGAAGACCTGAACGAGGTCCTGGTTGTTATCGTTGTCAAAGCGGGCCCAGGGCGCGGCGCGACATCGGGGAAGAGGCGGTGTGCGCCGAGGATGAGCGGGACGGGCGCGTAGGGCCGCGCCTGGTTGGCGCCACCGGTGAGCGAATGGACGGGTTCCGGCCCGGCGGCGGTGCCGGCGGGATCGGGGGGCGGAATGAGGGCGTTGAGGACGAGACCGCCGGCGACCATTATGCCGGCGGAGACGAGCGAGGCCTGGAACGAGGTGAGGCCTGCCAGGAATTGCGCGCCGGGCAGCCATGCCCCGAGGGCGAGGAGCGCGATGGTGCCGATGATCTGCAGCGGATTGCTGTCGCCGCCGCCGGCGAGCGCGGGGCGCAGTACCACATGCCGGCCGGCGCGGAGCCGGGTGCGGGCGCGGTCGGATGGCGGCACGGCGTGGCCATCGACGCTCACCAGGATGTGGCCGGGACCCAGGCCGGGGAGCGCGGCTGCGGCGAGTGTATCGAGGGGGGTGCTATGCGGCAGCATGATGGTGATCCGCCCCTCTGCCGTCAGGGGGTGCGGCCAGATATCGACGCTGCAGGGGGCATGCAGGGGTTCCGGTCGCCGCCCGGGGGAGGATCACAGCCATCGGTAAAGGCCGGCGAAGACGAGGCCCCGGTCTTCGAGGCGCGCCAGCGGATGCAGGCAGGTGCCGAGCCTGGCCATGTGATGGAGGACATGCGGAGTGCCGGGACTGGCGGTCCAGAGCCCGATATGGTGACCGAGGGCGCGGGTGCGGGCGGCGGCGCGCATCAGCACCGCATCGCCCTCCTGTGGTGCCTCGCCGGTGCCGAGGGCCTGCGCGAAGTTGCCCCCGAGCGCGGCTATGGCCCCGTCCCGCGCGCGCAGGCTGCCGGGGCTGGGCGGCAGGTCGAGGGCGTGCCCGAACACGGCGCGGCGCATCCGTGCGACCAGATCGGCGCAATCCTCGGCCGGCGCGCCGACCCAGGCCGCGGCCCAGTCGGGAGTGCGGGTGCGATCCTTATCCGTCATCGCCCTCGAAGGCCTCGGCGACGCGCGTGATCCGGGTGCCGATCTCGGTGAGTGCGGCCGCCTGTCCGCCGGTCTTGAGCTTGTAGGGCAGTTTGATGGTGCCGTCCCCGACGCCCGCCACGATCGGCGCGAGCGCGTCGGCCAGGGGCGTAGCGGCGGTTTTGGCCTGGGCAAGGGTTGTGGACGCCCTGAGCGCGGCGGCGAGCCGCCCGATTTCCAGCAACAGGAAGGTCACGCCGTCGCCATAGGTGCCGATCAGGGTCTCCGTATCGCCGGCTGTGCGGTGTATCGCGGCCCGCGCGGCGGCCCGGATTTCCGCGTCGTTTGCCTCCACGGTGACAGCGTCGTTGCCGAGACCCTCCTGCTCGAGCCAGTCCTCGACATCCCGCAGCGCCATGGCGGCGATTGTTTCCGTGCCTTTTTTGACAAGGGCCATAATCTGTCTCCTTCTCAGTAGGTCATGCCGGCGGGCAGCCGGTCATCGCCGTGGGTGGCGACGATCTCGGTGTCGGTGACCTCGATGCCGAGCACATCGAGCGTGCGCTCCCAGTCGGGGGTATGGGCCTGGGCATCACCGTCGGCCAGACAGAGCATGATCCGCACGGTGGCCCCGGCCCCGCCGCCGGAGCGCGCGATCCACGCCATTGCCTCGCGCCCGACATTGTCCATGCGCAGTTCCGCGCGCGGTGCCCGCCCGGCCCGGTCGTCGGCCAGCTTCAGCCGCAGCGCGATGGCGGTATATGTCTGCCCCGCGATCTCGCGGTTCTGCGGCGACACTGCCAGGCGCAGGGGATCAGCGAGCGCCGGATGGCGGATCTCGAGTGCCGGGACGATGTCCTCGGGCGCGAGCGCGCGCAGCGCCGCGCCGACCTCCCTGACGGCATCGACACCCAGACCCGTCTCCTCGGCCAGCTTCTCAAAACCCGCCTTTGCCAATGCGAGAGAGCGTTCGGTCGCCCGCTCGGCCCGGACAGAGCCTGCAAAAAGATCGCGGACCGCCTGCGCCACCGCCTCTACGGAGACACCCGCGGCCTCCGCCCCGGCGGCAATTTCGGAAAATCCAAACCGGTCCAGCACATCGCGCGGGTTGATCGGGGACATTGGCTGGATTGCACTTATGTATTCCTCGAGAAAGGCATTCACGTTTCTGGACTGGGCAACTTGCGACCGGAACGCTTCCGCAAACGCCATCGCAGCCTTGGCGCCGGCGGCGTGGGCGGAAGCTGCCGTCCTGTCGAGCGCCTCGGCGGCGAAATCGCCGGACAGAATACCCTCGGCCGCCTGCCGCGCGGCACGGGCAGCGCTGCGGCGCTCAAGCTCCTCCCGGGCCGCGATGAGCGCCAGCACCTGCGCCGTCACGCCCCCGTATTTTTTGCGAATGGCGTCGAGATCGCCGCGCAGATCCCTGAGGCCGCGCAGCCGGTCGGTGGCGTCGGCGGCCTCTTCGCCCGCCTCGCCGGCGCCGAAGATACCGGGCCACCGGGCGGCGCGACCAGTATGTCGATGGCTACTTCGGGCGGGAATACGCAGGCGGCCGCGCCGCCGAGGTCATGACCCGCGCCTTCCAGATCCTCTTCCACAGGCTGCCCGGCGACGAAGGCGTCGATCTGGACAAGCTCGTGCGCGACGATCCGGAGATGCTCGATCTGGTGCTGGGGCTGCTTTTCCATTACGATCCCGCATAGCGACGATAGCGAGAGCACCCCATGGCCATTCACAGGATCAACCTTCCCGACATGCTCTACGGGCGCGAGATGCGCACCGTGATCTGGGACGACACGGCAGGCACGGTCGAGGGCACCCATTCAGATGTGCCGGGCATGCAGAAGACCCTCGCCCGCCCCACGCCGGTGAACTGTTCCTCCGAGGGGCGCGAACTCTACCTCCGCGATCCGGCCCACGATCCGACCGAGTTCCTCTGGCTCCTCGGGTTCGCCTTCGACGGGATACTCTACGAGCCGCTGCGCTCGACCCTGCCGCCCGTCTTCGACGGTGTCGACCTCAGCCCCACCGAACCCGCGCCGCGCGCGCAGCGCGATGCGCAAGGCAACATTACCGACCGATACGAGGACGGCTCGATCATCGGCTACGACATGCCCTACAGCTGATAGCCGCACGTCCCTTGCAAGCGCCTTGCAGGGGGCCTGCACACCCCTTGCAAGGGCAGATCATCGCGGCCGCAGATGCCCCCGGAAGCCCGAAAAGCACCACCCCCGGAACGCCCGGAAAATCCGGTGAAAAACGACCCCCCGGAAAACACCGTTTCCAGCGGGTTCGCACCCCCCGAAGCGCCCCGATTCTGAAAAACTTATGGCGCGGGCCGAATCCGACGCGGCCATCAGGTCCGCGCCCCAAGAGGCGCTCAAAGCCCTGATTTCAAGCCCGTTTTGCAATTCTATCCGGAATAGTCCGGGATAGTCCGGAATAGTCCGGATACCCAAAGACTTTTGTCACCCTACAGGTGCGCCTCGAGGCTGAAGAGGGCGTTCCGGTCCTCCGGGGCCAGCGCCCGCAGCGCCTTGAGCACCCTGTGAACCCGGATCGGATCGAACCCGGCCAGATCGCAGACCTCGCGGAACGCCCGCCTCGGACAGGTGCCGACCCAGAGCTCGGCCGCTTCACGTTCCCGCCACTGCGCCGGGCCGGAACAGAGATCGCGCACCGCCGTCAGCAGGACCGAGCGCCAGAGATCGCGGCAGCCCAGCGGATCGATATGCGGGCGTGAAGGGGACGGTGTGAACCGGATCGTCATGCGCGCATCCTTCCCCCGGGTGCGGGCTGTGCTGCACTCGGATGGCGGGCCGCCCGGAGATGCCAGGGAGGATGGGTCGGGCGGCCCGCCGCTCCGGGGGTCGAGGGATCCACATCTCCGCCCCCGGAGTGTCGCCTGTAAATCGCGCCGGAAATCGCACGGGATCTTCTGCGTCATATCCTTCACGTCCCCGCCTCTTGCGGCGGGGTGGGGAGATCGATGCCCTGTCATGATCTGCCCTCCCTGTCGTCCGGCTGCTCTGCGAAGAAGTCGGATTGCGCCGCGCCGTCCCGCATTCGCTGCTCGAGGGTCTCTGCCCAGTCCGGTGGTTTTGAAATCTCGTCGAGCAGCAGCCCGAGAATGGAGGCGGGCATTACCCTCCCGGTTCTGAGGTCGAAGGCCTGGCTCATCGATTTGCGCAGGGCCGCAGCGGTCACGCCCTCGTGCTGGAGCATGACCGAGAGCGCGATGCAGAGGTCGGAGACCAGCGCCTCCATATCCGAGCCCGAGCGATAGCCGCTGCTATAAAATATCTCGCACGGCGTCAGGTGATCGGCCCCGTAGCCGATGGTGACAAAGACGCTCTGGCCCGCCCAGTCGAGCTTGCGCGTCTCGCTCGGGCGGCGCGGTGGCAGGGGGATGCGGGTGGACGCCTTTTTGCGGGGAAAATCATCAGCCATGGCCGCCGCCCGCGTGACTATGTGGCAGGGCGCCCCGCGTTTGCGGAACGCCCCACCTTCCCCCATACTGAAGTTGCAAACCAAATACAGGGGAACCGATATGGTCAATGAGGCCGGGGAAGGTTGCGGGATGCTCTGTCATTCCTGCCCCCCTTTCGGTTCAGCGGGCGCGTCTGTCCGGGCCGTTTCAGTGTCCGGCGCAAAGAGCGCGGTGAGGTGATGGCAGACCGGGGCGAGCGGCGAGGCCAGGCATTGCGACATCGGCCTGCGCTGGCGCAGCGTGGCGCGGGGATCGCGCCCGGCCGCCGCAGACATGCGGGCCTGCCAGGCGATCAACTCGTCAAGGGTTGCGATATCGCGTTCGAGCCGGGCGATTTGGGCAGCGAGCGCGGCGCGAAGTTCTTCGCCCGGAGCCGCACCCTCTGTCGTCCGGGGTGTCTCCATCGCATGGGGCGGTACACCGGGGTCGGGTGGCGCATCCTGGGCCAGAGCGGATCCGGCCAGGGTGGCCCAGAGTGCGAGAGGATATGGCGCGCGGCGGATCACGGGGTACATCCCGTGCAGGTCTGGACCGTGAGGTCCCTGACGATGAGGCGTTCTTCGACCCTGCCACTCTCTGCGGCCAGCGTTTTATCGACCACCATGTCGCCTTCGACGGTGAGCTTTCCCGTGACGGTAAGGTCAGGGGTTGTCACCTCGCTTGCAAATCCAGCCGCGCCCGTGACCGTAAGTTTATCCCCGACGGGGTTATCGTAACGGAGCTGCAGTATGTTGCATAAGCAAGTGGTTGTTTTTGAATGAATTTTGAAGTGTTGTTTCGGATAAGCCTTTGATTTTATTGTATCTGGTCCTCAGTGGCGCTCATTTGCTGCTTTTTGCGGGCCCTCTTCTTCATTCTGGCCCGGATTTTTATGCTGCTCAAGATCAAAGGTGATCGTGCCTTTGAGGTTGATATGGGCATGTGCGATCGGGGCGATGTGGCGCATGTGGTTTTTGGGGCGGTCCCAATCATGGCGTTTGATGGTCCGCTCGTATTGATGCGCGTTCCAGGCGATGACGATGTTGGTGAGCAGTGTGAGCGCGCCGGAGATCGCTGTCATTTGCTCGCGCGTCCGGCCCCTTCGCGGTGAGATCGGGCCCGCGTGGATAGCGCGTTGCAGCGTGTGCATGGATTCGATCTGAGTGAGGAGCCGCTGGATTTCCTGGCGGAAGGAGGGCCGTCCAAAATAGTCACACAGAAACACCGATCTCTGTAGTTTGCCAAGCGCTTCACCCGCATTGTAAACCGGCATCCCGATTGACGCGGAACTGTGGCGTTCTACCGCCCAGACAGCACTGCACCATCCGGCCTGCGTTGAGGCGGCGAGCCTCATGAGCCCGTCCCAGCCAAGGGCGATTGCCCGCCTCGACAGGGTTCGAGAGACGATGGGTTCGAGAAGTTCCGGAACTTTGGTGTCCTTGAAGACATAGAGCTTCCGGTCCGCCAAACGCGCCAGTCTAGGACAAATATCGAAGCCCAGAAGCTTGCCCAATCCCATCGAGAAATGGGTCACGCCATGGGTGTCGACGGCGACTTTCTCGAGGCTCCCGCCATCATGTCGCAATGCCCCTTCCAACGCAGCGCCAGCCTGTCTCTGGTTCAGGACAAGCGGCTGATCGTGGATCAACGTCCACTGGTCAGAGAGATGGGCGTAGGTTCCCATGGCGGGTGTTTTGCGCCGTGGATCGGAGCGGGCCGACCAGAGCGTGCGTGCCACATCCAGGCTCATCATATCCGCGGAGGCGGTCATTCCACCGCCCCAGGCTTTTTGGCAACGTCAAGCTTTGCGGTGAAGGCTGCGAGGGCATCATTGGCCTCCCTGAGGCGCCCCGATGCTTCCAGCTTGCGCATCATCTGACCGACGCTGTCGGCGCTGACATCCGCCACCATCCGCTCGATATCGGCGGGTGTGAGATCGGAACCAAGCGCCAGGATAGCGGCGTAGAGGACGACCTGCTCGCGGTCGGAGGCCGGTGGTCGTCCCAGCAACGTTCGTGACATACCGGTGAGCCCGTCGACCTCAATGATGACGTCGGCGAACTGGACCTGACCAAGCGGCGCCAGAAGCTGGCAGCGCGTTGCTTCAACGCCTTCGTCAGCCTCTGATCTGGCAGGCTTTGGGAGTGATATTCGATCTTCCACAATGCGCAGGCTGCCCTCTTCAAGGCCGAGGACGACCTGTTCAAGGCCCGCCTTGAGCGCAGTCTCAATGCGTGCCACATAGGCTTCGGAAGACTTCTGGGGCATCAGGTTGCGACGGAAGCTGCCCCGCTTCTTCTCCCATATATCGTTTGGTATCAGGTGCTTGTCGAGATCACGGTGATCACGACTGTGGGGGATACTGGCTGACCCGTTGCGCAGGCTTCGTTTGATCAGCAACACGGTTGCCGCTGTCCAGGAGCGATGCGCCGCCGCCCGGTCCTTATCTGCCATGAACCCTTCCCACACGCGTCCAAAAACATTCTTCTGACCGAAGGGGAGTTCCTTGCCGGTCGCGATGTCCAGAACGGCAAACGCCTCGTCCAATGGATGGTTGTCAGGCATGTTAAATTCCAGCTCGGTGGCAACAGCGAGAAGCCGCGACAGATCATTGATGGCAACGCAAAGTTCCTGACGCGGTGCCATGGCGCGCGTGATCGGCCGCCGTTCCGAACGGAAAGGCTTGATTAAAGCCACAAGACTTGCGCGAAGCTCATCACCAGACAAGTCCTTGTTCTGAACCAGAACGTCAATCTCTGTAACCAGCGCCTGCAAGGGCGATGCCTGCCGTGCCACGGTACGGATGGCGCGATCCCGCGCGCGGCGAACAGTGTCGTTCACCAGATGATTGAAGAGGTCGATCGCGCCGTCGGTCAGAACCTCCAGTCGATGCTTTAAAAAGCAGGCCAGTTCGATCGTTCGCTGAGGCTCGGTGATCCGTTCCAGATTGGACGCCTTGCGCAAAGTGACCCGTCTGGCAAGACGCGTTACTTCAGCATCCGGCAGATCCAGCGATATTCGATCAACGCCAATGCCCCGCAAAAATGCGATCTTGGCCGCCTGGGTTTCCAGTGCCGGAATGCTTTTGCGGGCGGGTCCGGCCAGCAACCACTCAAACCGCGTCAAGCCCGGTTCAAGATCGGTCGCCAGATCTTCAATCCACCGGCCCGAAATCGACCTTTGCGGATCATTGATCCGTCGCGCCAGCGCCTTGTCCCGTCGCTCCACCTCACGCCGGACAAGACTGCGAATGTCACGGGCCGGGAACACAACATATTTCCGCGCATGCAGCCATCGCATGACCTTGTCCCTGAGCACGTCCACCGCAGTTGTCGCCAAGATCTCCTGCCGAAGATACTGCAACAATCCCGACCGGGCGCCAGCGCCAGCCTCGCGAAACCCGGCCAGTTCAACCGCCAGTTTGCGATGCCGGAAGAGTGTGGACCTGTCCCGGTAAAGTGATCGCAATGACGCAAGGTTCGGCGACGGCACATCCAACTGATCCGCGACATGCACAAGCACCGCCTGAGGAACCATTTTCGTTGAATGTTCCGCACGACCGGTCATCTTCACGACACACAGATGCAGGGCCAGACCAAGCCGGGTGAGCTCCCCACGCCGATCGTAAACGGCAGCGATCTCCTCAGGACTCAGGGTGAAAAACACATCAATCTCAAGCTCACTCAATGGGTTTGAGAACGCACGCTCACCAATCCTCGCTTCCTCAAGAATCATAATTCCCCTCCAAAATGAGGGAAATATGGACCTAACCCACCTTGAGGACCAGATTCAATGAAATCAACGGCTTAACTGGTGGGCTGCAGCAAAATCTGTTAAATAACAAAGACTTGCTTATGCAACATACCGCAGCTTCGTTACGAGAACCCCAACTTTCACCGCGAGCCATGCGCCGGCCATCGTGAGGTGGCCGGCGAAGCGTTGGCAGCGGCATGTATGGGTCAGGCTATTGAGCCTCGAAATTTGTGAACTGGATGTGTCGAGGCTGTCATACGGGTCGAAGGCAACACTTCCGCGCCGATTTGGTGAGACAGAAGCACAGGGGCGTGTACGCGACTCCGGGCATTCGATACGCGGACCCACGTGCGGGCCTCTTGGAGGCGCGGGAATGGGAGCGCTCCAAAGGTGTCGTCTGCCGCACGTTGGGGCGAACGCTTGACGGTGCGATGGAAGTCAGACGCCTTGCTGACGAACTGGATGCCACCTTCGCCCGCGTGGCGGCCCGTGTCGATGACAATCCCGACCTCCGCTTTGAGATCGATAAGGGAAAGCCTGCGATTGTGTTGCAGTTCAAATGACCCGTATCGCACTGCATGGATGTCAACCACAAACAGATGAATCCCTTCCCAACCCATCGCCACCTGAAGAATACCGTGCAGCTCGCGCAGCGTTGTCGATGCCGGCACCAGCACCCGCCGCCAGATCATCGGGCTGATCCCCAAAAGGCGGATTTTCAACTGGTAGATTTCATCAGGCGCATCCATGATCTGACATTGCCATCAATGCCCGAATCCAGCAACTGCCCCACGCTTTGCGGTACTCTCCATTTGGCGCACCAGATATCCGCCGCTACCAGTCACAGGATATATGACATGTTACATGATACCATGGTGTCATGTTTTGTGTTGTCGGTATAAGTTCCACATTTCCAAGAAGAAACGCGATTTGGCCCCTTTTTTGTGATCGAACCGCTCGTTTGCTTCGCGGTTGAAGGCCGACAACACGTCCGCCGGGAGTTGCACTTGCAGCGGATAGGTTTTGCCTTCCGTTTCGCGGGGGTCGGCAGCAATCACATTTATGGTTGTTTCGCGCTTTGGTGGCGTACCTTTCCTTGCCAGCCTATTTGTTTTTGCCATCACGCCACCTTTTTCGCCTCGGCCACAATGGAAAGACGGTCGATGATCGCCTGTGCCAGCGTTTCCGCTTTCGTGTTGAGGCTCTTATGTCGGGTTTCCGTCACCGCCTTGCCCAAGTCATGCGCCATACCATAGGCAGTGGACACCGGCAGGTGTCCGCCCAGTACGGTGTAGTCGGTCTGGGTGAGGTAGTCGCGGGCCGCCGTCAGTTCGCTCTGGCTGTTGGTTGTCTTCACCAATGCAAAGGCTATCTTGGCTTCGGCAATACCCGCATCCGCGAGACTATGCGCGAGCTTCACCGCCGGTTTCAAATCGTCTTTTGTTTGCCCAGTAGGGATAACCACCAAATCCGCCGCCTTGGCAATTTGCAAGGTTTGCTCCGAAGAATGCGGGCGACCATCAAGAATAAAAACATCAAACCTGGATGCCTCTCGCAGCGCCGTTTCGATTTTGGCAAAAGCTTGTACCTGAATTTCAGGTTCGACCCCGGTTTCCGCCCGATCAGCCGCCCAATCCGTACAGGTCGTTTGCTGTGTGTCGAGGTCGGCGATCTTGACAGCAAAATCATCCGCTGCCAACTCGCGTGCAAAGAGACGTGCGAGGGTGCTCTTACCCGCGCCGCCTTTCTGAGAAACCATCCCAATTACGTAGGTCATGTAGTACCCTGACTGTTGCTGTGTACCCCAAGTACCACTAAACTTGGTATCTGGCAATCATGATATCATGGTTCCATGGTATTTTCGGAGTGATTTGAAGAGTGGGGTTATGTTGGATTGGAGCCTACGTTCGAGCCAGTATCGTCTCAATCCAGGCAAGCGCCGGGCGGCGCTCGAAATCCGGCCAGAAGCGCTGGTTTGAATAGTCGTTGAGACACTGTGTGCAACTTGATACGCAATTTGGGTTCTTGCAGGAGAGAATCTTGTGCGCCGCTTTCAGGAGATCGGAAGCGCGGAACCCTTCTTCCTGCGTCAGCCTCGTGGCATACCCTGCACCGCCCGACACCGAATCATAGAGCACCACAACCTGGTGGCCATTAAGCCGCTGGCCGAGGGCACGCAGATCGCGTGGATTGGTCTCAAGTAGATCCGCTGCGCCGAGGCGAAGCGCCTCCTGAAGTGTACGGCTCAGGCCGAGATTTACCTCAATGGCACCACCCTCAAGTGTCAGCGGGACGTCCTTGAAGAGCAGCGACCGGACATCCGTCTCGAATACATGTGCGAGATCGACCGGCCAAACCTGCTGGTCCGGATCAAACTGGCACGGCTGGCCCGTGCGCGGGTTCGGGTGACGGTCGAGTCTTGTCTGCTGCTGCCAGGCCGTTCCGGGGCCGGTCCCGCTCGCCGAAACCGCGTGCTCGCAACGCCGGCACCAGGCAAAGCCACCGCCATGCTTCCCTCGGTTGACAGTTATGATCCGGCCGAGTTCGGGATCGGGTCGGTTCGAGCCTGGCGCGTGGAAAGTCAGCAAGCCCGGTAGATCGGTCTCCCGATAAGCGGAGTAGGGGGCCTCGGTGAGTAGCAGAGCTTCGTCGGTCACCGTCGGGCGGATGCGGCTGGCGCCGGGGTCGCGCCCCTGACCATTGGCGGCCGAGGTGAGAAATCCGTGCGGACGGATGAAGTTTCGCGTGCGTCTGTGACTCGAGAAATGATCGCCGCACTGTGCGCACTGCGGCTCCGGCTGCTGCGGCGCATGGGTAATTTGCGGGGACTTGCAAGAATCACAGATGCGATACATTGCGCGCTCGATAAAGGCATCGTCGCCTGTGAATTTTGAGCGCTTCGATATCCCTTTGCTGATCCAGACCCGCCCGCCAGCGACCACTTCCGCGCCCGGTGCATATTCAGAAATCCCGATTGCACCGTCCCGGTCGAGCTCAAGAAGTGCACTGTCGGATCTCTGGCCGCCCTGGTTGATGACCTCAAGAGAGACAGAATGGACCGGGAACGAATAAGTCGGGATCACCGCGCGCCGCGAGAGTTGCTCGACGAGGAATTGTCTGACGTAGAGGCGTTGCTGGGTGCGGAGTGCACTCGTGCTGCGGTCGATCTTTTGAAAGCGCGCGGCGTCGGTCGCATCGAGCCGGGTTCGCTCATCCTCAAGCGCCTCGACCGCTTCCTGCATGAGACCCCAACGGCCAAAAACCGAGTCGGCGAAGGTCTTCATGCGCAGGTTCAGTGCCTGCTTCAGCCCCTCTTCGTCGAGGGCTATTTCAGATAGGGTTTCGGGCAGTCTGTCGCCGAACGTGGCGGCGGCAGCGATCGCATCATCGGCATCGTCGAGCCAGTCCGCAAAGTCGGCATCGAAAGCGGCACGGGCATCGTCGGTCAGCGCATCGGCGAAGATGTCCTTGAGCCGTGGTGACCCTGGCCTGTCATAGTTTGCGAGGCGATGGTCGAGATAGCCCGCAAGCAACATGGATAGCTGGTGTCGCTGGAAAAAGCCCGCATTATCAAGGCTGAGGTAAGGGACGATCGGCTTGGCCGCAAGATAGTCCTTAAATTCCTCGAAGGCCGCCCGGTCGAAACGCCCGGACCGGGCCGTGGTCAGCATGATCGGAGCGACCTGGGCGCGCCGCCCGGCACGGCCTGCGCGCTGCTGGTAATTAGCGATTGACGGTGGCACGTTTTTGCAAAGCACCGCCTCGAGATCCCCGAGATCGACGCCCATTTCCATCGTGGTGGTACAGGACAGCAGGTTCACCTCACCCTCCTTGAAATCATCTTCAATGCGCGCGCGCACCTCGCTGGCAATGGCCGCAGTATGCTCGCGTGCGATACTCATTTGCGGTCGCTCGTTATAACGCGCGACGTAATGGTCACGCTTGGTCATTGCCGCGCGATCCTCGGCGGAAACTTCCTGCAAGCGCCCGGTGCAGCGCATGGACTGACAGACGCCCGCAGTGTTAAACTGGGTGCGCCCGCCGCAAAGGCTGCACTGGTATAGACATACCTCACGCCCCGGCACGACGAGGAAGTTCTGATCAAGTTTTAATGCACGGCCCACTCCGTGCTTTTCGGTCATCTTCGAAGGCCCTTCCAAGGCACGCCAGAAGTTGACGAGGACGTCCTGAATCTCAGTGTCTTTGATCTCGGTGCCGCAGGCCCGCGCCATCTTCTCAAGGAGCTTGGTGAAACGATTTGAGTGGTCCGTCGACGGAATCAGAGGCAGCGCCAGTTTGGCACGCGGGTTCTTTTCACGTGTGACACACCGGTCGCGCTGGCACGCGTGCCGTCGCCAGATCGACTCGTCCTCAAGATCGATCATGCCCGATCCCTTTTCACTGATAGCACGATGTTCCCGGATCATCTTGAGCAGGTAGCGGGTGAACGCTTCAGCTTGCGGCTGCATCTCCTCAGGCATCTTCATCCTGACAGCCTCCACCAGGCGCTCAATCTGAGCGTAATCGACACCGATGAGACCAAAGCCTTCAAGGCTGAGACGGCCACGGCCGAAGACGGTAAGCTCAGCGGAAATCAGCGCCTTGAGGCGTAGTTGCTGGTTTCGCCCAGTCTCCTGGACCGGTTCGACCCCGGGTTTGTATAGTCGTAACCCGTCGGCCTTGAGTTCCCGTTCCACCGCACCGACTAGGTTATCAATATCAATCTGCCCGCTGTCATTGACCGCGCGCAGAATCGCCGCGCGGACAGCGTGTTCGCGCGAGGTGCGTTCGAAGAACGGGGCGAAAAAGGCGGCGTCCTGACGGTTGTCCGAAAAAACGAGGAGGTTGCGACCCGCCATCGGCGGATTATGGCCGCTTTCGTTTTTCGGCAGCGCTTCGAGGAGTGTCTGGGCGGCGACAGCTGCCAGCGCCTCGTCCCCGGGGCGTATGGTCGTGACCGACTCGAGGTAGCGTGTCGAGTAGTGATTGCAGGCCGCACACCGCTTGAGATACAACCCGCCGCCGTCGGGGTCGTCCTGCATGCACACATCCTCGAGCGCGACGGAGCCGGTCTCCTCATCTGCCATCGGTTCGCCTGTCAGTGGGTCGAAGTAAACCGACTTCAGCGCGAGCGCATCTTCCGGTTCGATTTCGTGCTCGGCAGCCATGCCACCCTGCACGAGCCGCAATAGATGCCGCGAGCCGGAACTCTGGCGCGGCTCGAACCCTGTGGGGCCTTCCCAGGCCTCGACGTAGGGCTCGCCACAATTGCGACAGACAAAAAGCTCGTAGACTGGATGATCGTCGGAGGATCGTTCTGCGCCTACCACCACCTGGTCGAAATTCTCATCGGAGTGGGTGCTGAGCACGACCCCAACGCGATCCGGCGCACGTGAGATCAGATGGTAGCGCGCGGGTAGCAACGGGAACACGGTCGCGTCTTCGCTGACCGCGAGGACGCCAACTGAAATCAGGCCCGTCAGCGCGGGGATGGCATCCGAGCCCGCATCCGGAAAAACTTCCCACGCGAGTTCCCCGATTGGCACCGTGTCACCCTGGAGGCGGCGGGCAATCAGGGCAACTTCCTCCATCTCTCCGAGGCGGGCGATGAGGCCATCGCCGAGCGGTTTGTCTTCACTTACCTTGAGCTCTTCGAAGCCGGAAATTTCCGCATCGAAGTTCCAGTCAACCGCACCCATTGGAGTACCGTTCTGAGCGGCAGCCCGGACCTGGGCCGCGAGGACGCCGGCCTTCTTCCAGCGCTGCGGCGACAACCCGCTCGGGCTGGGCGTGGCGGAAAGGCCTGGATGCGATTTCTTGTGCGAGGCGATGACAGCATCAGTTCCAGAGAACGGCTCACCGAAGAGACGGGAGGCGAAGTCGGCAAGTTCGCCCTTTCGTTCTGGGTCCAGCGAGGCAGAGGTGCCGATGCAGCGCAGCTGGCCATCCGGGATACCGAGATGCGCCTTGAGCCGCCGCAGGAGGAACGAGACCTCGATGGCCTGCGCACCGGAATAGGTGTGTATCTCGTCAAGCACGATCGTCTGAAGGTCGGCATGTTCAAGCAGCGATCGGTTGGTCGGCAAGAGCAGGATGTGCTCAAGCATCGCATAGTTCGTGATCAGGATGTGCGGCGGAGATCTGCGCATCTCGGAGCGGGACAGAAGCCAGTTCTTCGACACGTCGGCATCTGCACCGAAGGTTTCGACGAAACTCGGGGTGGCGCGGAGGTTCGATATCTCTTGCGCACGGGTAGCGTGGGACTTCACCTGCCCGGTGTAGCGACCGAGCGTGACGCCAGGATCATCGAGATCATGGTAGAGAAGAGAGGCGATGCGGTGCAACTGGTCATTGGCCAGCGCGTTGAGCGGGTAGACGAGGACGGCACGCACACCGGGTTGCTTCAGATCCCCTTGGGCGAGGATTGAGTTCACCAAAGGGTAGAGGAAGCTCTCGGTCTTGCCCGAGCCGGTGCCGGTCGCCACGAGGAAATTTTCATCGCGCAGGAGTGCCTCTTCCTGATGGGTATGCAAAGGTCGCTGCCAGATCGAAGGAGCCTTTGCCTCGAAGCTGCGCCACTCAGGATCGAGAACGCCCTCTGAGTAGAGTTGCGACATTGATCGACCCTTCTCGAAGTCCGGCAACATCTCGACGAAAGGGCCTTTCACGAAAGTCAGCTCTCCGATCTTCCTGCGCAAATCGCCCGCGAGCGAGGGAGCCCGGGTTTGGTTGATCGGTGACGAAGTCGCCACGAAGCGCGCCAGTGTGCGGTCGAGCAGGTCGCGGAAACTGTTGGGGTCGAGATCCGTCATCGTCTATCTTTCTGTTCTTGGGCAGCCTGGGACCAAAGAGCGCGGAAGTACACGAAAACCTCAATGCCAGCGCGCAGCATCAGGGTCAGGCATTCGCCGACGTCGTTGCGCCCGAGGCCTGTGCGGAAAGACAACTTGCAGAGATGGTCCTCGCTGCGAGCCAGTGCAGCATCGCGCGCAAAGCGTTCGATGGCCGCGGCGATCCGTGCCGGACGGTCATCTCCACCGCCACCAAGATCGAAACTGCGGATCGCCTCGAGATCCGCAACCCAGCAAGAGCAGATGCAGGTACATGCCTTCCCGTGTCGCCCATCACCGAGGAGAAGGCGAAGTTCGCTTTCCTTCAGCCGACAACGCAAGGCCCCAAGAGCGTTCCGGAGGGCATCCGGACCAATATCTTTCGGTAGCTCGTCATCCGTTCTGAGGCGCAAGAGCCAGCCTGTAAGGGGTGAGTCGTGTTCGGGGTCGGGAACCCCGGTGACAATGCTGATCGCTGCGAGGCGCTCGAGCGCGGATAAACCACTGTCCTCGGGCAGGTTCCCGTAGGCAGTGGGCACCGCTTCAAATATCCACGGCGCGACCCCGACGATATCGTGGCGTGGCACACCGCCATTTTTGCGAGTGGCTGTAAGGGCAGATCGAACGGACCCGACGAGGTGGTTCTTCCCGACCCGCTCCATGGCATCTTGATAAGCCAGCCCGAGGCTGCACGCGACCTGTTCTTCAAGCGCCAAAGGGACCGGCTCAGCCAAAAGCGATGCGAGCAAGCCGAGCATACGCTGGTCTGGTGCACAAATGGGATCGCCAAGGCCAATCGCGATCGGCACGCCTTCGGCATCCTCAAGCGGCAGAAAGCCTTGACGGTCTTCTTTCCGGGTCCAGAGAGACAGGCGGGCGGGTACCCGGTAGAGAGCCTTCTCAACGCGGACCGTGAGGGCTCCGGTATCGATATCGGGGCATGCAGATATCCCGGGAAGCTGAGGCCGATCGGTCGGGTGGCGGCCAAAACTGTATTCGCCCTCCTGTGGCTCACCCTGTATGCCATCAACCCTGACTCTGAGCGCATCACAGCGCTGCTGAAGCTTGAGGCACAGCGTAATCGCGTCATCGCTCTCCTCGATATCCAGGTCGACAGGGTCGTCACGCCGCATCAGGTGGGCGAATATCTCGACCCGTCCATCTTTGCGCCGGAGGGCGATCCGGTCATCGGCCCCGGAGGGTGTCTCAAGCATTTCAGCCGTAATCTCGAAGCGTTTGGAGACAAGGAACGGACGGCGAACCGTGCGGCCGATAACCAGGAGATCAGCGTCCCGATCAGAGCTTTGCAGGATTAGCGTGTCGTGCCGCCCTTCGTAGCCGAGCCTAATACGCGCACCGCGCGGGATGAGAACCTTGTCATGATGGGCAAGGCGATGGTGGCGGAGGATCTCGGCACCGGTTCGGAGGGTGAACTCAAGGACATTACCACCCACGCCGAGTCCGAGAACAGGAGCCTCCACATCCGCTTGCGGATCGATATGTAGACGCGTGCCATCCTGGCGCAGTCCGGCGCTGCGCACGGGATCGTAGTTCTCGGGGCAGGGCAGTTCGAGCAGAGCACCTGCGGGTTGAACCAGACCGGGCCAGAGCCAATCGGAAACCGAGAGATCGCCGCGCGCCTTGAAGTCGCCGGCAGCACCGGGAGCGAGAACCTCAAAGACGGCCTTGCTTGGCGGGCTGTGAGGATCGAAGGCGAAGGCCTCGAAGGGAACGCGCGCCATGCCATCTGCATTGAGGTCATCAAGGGGGATGCATTTCGTCACCTCGCCGAGCCGCGCCCGTACTATCCGGCTTTTACCGCCGATCTCTGGGTCAAGCTTGATCATGAGCGCACCGTCACCGGTTCGGAGTGGGCGACTGCCACATTGGCCAATCGACGCACCATCGATCCAGATAGCCGTCTCATGCGGCTTCCTGATCGACAGCGCGCCCTCGGCGAAGGAGAGGCTCTCTCCGGGCTTGATCCAAGAGATCCGGCATGAGCGGTCGGACGCTGGCACGGCATCGCCAAAGGACCCGCTGTCGAAGTCCTGTCGGGCAAGAGCGACAAGACCCGTCGCAGCCACTTCGACCTCACCCGCCCCGATATCGGCACGCGCCAGCAATGCACCACTTTCGTCATCAAAGAGGAGTACCTCGCCCTCGGACGGCCCGAAGGGCACGTCGCACGCCGTCAGGCCATAACTCCATCGCAAGGTTTCTTTCCACGGCGGATCAAAGGCGCGGCGTGAGCCGCCGGAAATTTGAATCGGGAAAGCTCCGGTTTTGATCTGCTGCGGTTGCGAGGAACGTTCGGTCTCAAGCCAGAGTCTGTCTCTCGTCCAGAAAATCCTGGGCGGTCCGGCAAGATCAGAACGTGTGCGTCTCTGGTGGCGGGACGCCGCACAGTCGTAGGCCTTGAAGAGGGCGGTTTCACTGTCGTTGAGCGGTGCCTCGCCTTTTAGCCAGGCATCGAAGCGACGTGCACAATGGGCCGACCTGTCGAAATGGATCGCCTTGCGCAGGCGCGTAATGTTGGGACATCGGTCACGCACCGCCCGCCGCTGCCAATCGCGGGCCGAAGCTGTATCCTCGACCGCCGGCCTTCCGAGGTTGTGCATGGTGCCGACAAAGGCATCGGCAAGGTCTGCGTACCGCGAGCGCGGTGGGCCAAGCGGGGCGAAGAACAGATCGGTGAGATCGTTGCCCGACACCGGCAGGCCGATTTTTCTTGCGGCGATGCAATATTCGCGTTTCAGGACCTTACGGTCCGATGCGGTCGAATAGCTGTCCTTCACGGAAGACGTGATGTGATGATAGACGTCTTTTGTTCTGGCACCGTAATGCTTCGACAGCGGCGTCAGAACGGCCCAGACAGCTAGGGTCGGACAGTGGATAAAAAGTACCCCCAGGCTCAAGCGTTTGACGAGCGCCTCGGCATCTGCGCGCACTGTCTCTGGGATCAGCGCATCGACGATGAAGGGTGTTGAGTCCGCGCCGGTCCACGCCTCACGAAACGTGGTTTCGATTTCCTTCAACACCTCTGGTAAAACAGAACTCATGCGATCATGGGGTCCATTAGGGCTCAGTGCAGAAAACCCCTCTCTCATGAGCGTTTTTGGTTTTCTCGACACGATTAATCTACCCCGCTGGTGCGGGATGGTCAAAATATCTGTAGCCTGTGCAGGCGCTGGAGACGGTGGGCCGGTTATCATTCTCTCATCCGCGGATTGGATACCGCCTGACCATATTCGATGCGGGATTGCCTCTCTCTAAGACCGGATGTTTATCCCAAGGGGGTCCGAGGATTTCCCTATCATTGGCCGCCATCTCCAGCGTGCTGCACAGGCAGTCTGGGAATCACGTCACGCAGCCACTGGCGTTTTCCGTGCGATGTCCCAGACGAAGCCAGCCAACTCACGCGCAATGGCAGCGAGCACGCGCGGCTGAGGTTTGCCAGTGTTCGACAGGTGCCGGAACCGCTTGCACAGCCGGGTCTGTGCCTTCCAGCCGATATCCTTGATCTCCTGCGGCAGGTGCGCCGAGCGCTTCAGGTAGGGTTGCCCCTCCTTCGGCGGGTGACGATAGGACCAACTCGCCTCCACCAGCATCGTCCGGGCCAGGGCATTTCTGGTCTTGGTCAGACGCCCCCGCCGCGTTGTGTTACCACTGGAATGTTCACTTGGCACCAGTCCGAGCCAGGCCATGAGCTGCCGCGGGGTCTCAAAGCGGGTGCAGCGGGCGCTGCCCCATCCTCTCCTTTTCCGCTCACACGGGCCGCCTTTCGCCTGTGTCGCCTTTTGGCTGTCGTCCCTGTCTTCCGCGTTCGATGATGCTGAGGATAGCAAGGGCGAGGTTGAGCTTTCCGTCCTTGGCCCTTTGGGTAAAGGCGCGCATCGCCCCACCGGGGTTCTGGATGGGTGCTGTGGGATGGTATCTGTTGCGATCGATGACAAGCAGGGCAAGAAAGGCGATGTCCTCGCCCATGACGTCACATGCATCGAGCCATGCGGAGACATTGATGCCGCGTTCGCGCAGGATGAAGGGGATAGCCGCGCGCCAGTCCTCAAGGGCATCAAGATAGAGCACGGCGTCATCGGACGCCATCTCACGCAGTTTCTCCGGTGTGAGCCAGGCCCTGAATTCGGGGTTGACAGAACCGTCCCCGCCGCCAGCCTTGTTTTCAAGGCATTCTTTATCACCCTCGAATGAGGGTGATCTCACTGAATTCCAGCCGCCAGCGTAAGCTGGTGTCCGCATCAACGCGGGTTTATCCGCGTTACAGGATGAGTTATGCCCAAAAGTTGGTGACGGCGTGATCAGGCGGCGTTTTGACGTTGCCTGATCCCGTCCTTGAAGGCAATCCCCTGGATCACTTCGGGCAGACGGTTTGGCCCTGAGATCTTCCTCCACTTCTTCTTGGCCGACATCATCAACCTGAAGACCATGGCGAGGGCGGTCTTGCGGTTCAGGCATCCTTTGGTTTTGCGCGTTCGGTTGCGGACCGTGGCAAAGACGCTTTCGATCGGGTTCGTGGTCCGGATGTGTTTCCAGTGTTCGGCCGGGAAGTCATAGAAGGTCAGCAACACGTCGCGGTCCTTGACCAGCCTGGCCACGGCCCGCTCGTATTTCAGGCCGTAGGTTTCCATGAAGAGATCGAAGGCCGCATTGGCTTCCTTCTTCGTCTCGGCCATCCAAATATCCTGCAGATCGGCCTTGGCTTTTTCCCGCAGCGACAGGGGCAGCGCGCCCGTTACATTGGCCGTCTTGTGGACCCAGCACCGCTGCTCACGGGGGGTCGGATAGACATCCCGCAGCGCCGTCCAGAACCCAAGCGCGCCATCACCGACAGCAAGCTCGGGCGGCACCGTCAGGCCGCGTTTCCTCAGACCGCGTAACAGGTCCCGCCAGCTGTCCGCGTTCTCCCGGAATCCGTCCATGATGCTCAAAACGTCCTTTTCTCCGTACTCGTCAGCGCCGATAATCACCAACATACATTGACGATCCCCGTCCAAACGGGGCGTGAAGCAGACCCCGTCCGCCCAGATGTAGACATAGCGCTTGCCCGACAGGTCACGCTTGCGCCAGGCTTCATACTCGTCCCACCAGGTCGCCTTCAGTCGCGTGATCGTGGAGGCTGACAGCCCCTCTGCATCCGGCCCCAAAAGGGCGGCCAGCGCCTCGCTGAAGTCCCCCGTTGAAATGCCCTTCAGGTAAAGCCAGGGCAGCAGCTCCTCGACGGACTTCGCTTTGCGTAGATACGGCGGCACCAAGGATGAACGGAACCTGATCTTGCTGCCATCGATGTTCGCACCCCGGTCGCGGACCCGGGGCACCTGAACGGGCACCGTGCCGATCCCGGTCATCACCTCGCGCTCCGGCAGGAACCCGTGGCGCACCAGACGCTGGCGACCTTCCTCGTCCAGAAGCTGCGCGTGAACCGCCATGAAACCGGCAACCTCAGCCTGCACAGCCGTTCGCAACAGCTCGCGTGCCCCGAACTGAATGACCTCAGTCAGCGGATCAGGTGAAAATTCCGATGATAGCTCGAATGGAACAACGGTAGATTTCGACATGTGGCATATCCCTTTCTCTTGAGAATTGACGGCGCTTCAGCACCGCCTTGATATGCCGCCCCTCAGGGGCCATCACCAACTTTCAACCATATCTCTTACAGGATTCATTTAAGTTTATTTGAGGTTGTATATGGCACCGGCCACCGATGTCCGGTGCGGCGGACATATGTAGTTGTTTTTCCACGTTTTCCACAGGCGGCTGATTCCGGGACGGATTTTTTTCCGCAGTCTCTTGCACCGGTCTGGCCGTGGGATCCTGCTTTGAAGGCAATGGGGCGGTGCGGTGGCGCATGGCATGTTCTTCCCCGGGAGGGGTGGCGGTGTCGGTGGGCGGGGCGTCCTGTGCGTCCGGGTCGGGGAGGGGCATCGGCGCGAGGGCGCGGCGCAGGCGGGCCTCAAGGTCCAGAAGACCCCGGTGCCAGCGCAACAGCACATCCGCCTCCGCCACGCGCGGGGAGGCGGGCCGCAAGTCCCCCTCAAGATCGGCCAGCGCCGACCCGGCCCAGTGATGGACCTCCCGGTCCGGAATGGCCGCGATGGTCTGGCGCAGGCGGCGGCGCGACAGGCGCGTGTTCATCACCAGTTCAAGCCGCGCGGCCTCGGCCACATCCGCCGCCGCCAGCCTCTCCACGAAGGCGGGGTAGTTCGCCAGCGCCGGTTCCAGTGACAGACCGCAGGACACCGGGCCGCGCCAGGGCTCGCCCGAGCGCCGGCCCCGGTAGCCGTTCTCCGCCGTGGCCCGCGCCAGAACCCCGGCGCGCTCCAGCGCCACCTCGCCGCGGCGCCACTGGCGCTCGCTCAGCCCCAGCTCGCGCGCCATGTCGCATTGCCGCCGCCAGTTGACCGGCGACCGGTCGTGCGCGTGCCAGGCGGCGCGCTCGGTCGTGTCCGCAATGCAGCGCCACTGCGCGATCGTGCCCTCGCCAAGACCGCAGAGCCGCAGCCCCTTGGCGATCATCGCGATGGCGCCCGCCTTGGTCACGTCCCCCGGCAGGGCCGAATGGCGGTCCGGCGCGGGGATGAACGCCTGTATCTCATGGGCGCGGGCAGGGTCGTAGACCCCCGCCGCGGGGGTGTAAATGATGTCTGTGTTCAGTGTCATGCGCATGGTCCTTCATGCTCATGCGCAGGCCTGCCGGGAGGCCTCCCGGCAAAAAAATGCCCTCCCGCCCCAAAAAATGTCTTTTTTGGGTGGACAATCTGCCAAGGCCGGAGTACGAAAATCTCGACAAAAAGAATTCGTACTTCCGGCCTTGACTGACTGATCCGCGTGGGTAAGACCTGCGCGGTTTCGGTTTTTACGGGGTCGTGTTCAGGTGTTTGCGGGGCAGAATCCTTTCTGTATCTTGTGGCCGATGCCCTCCCTGCTACCCCAGATAGGGGCATTGGGCAAGATTCGGGTGAGGCACCGGTGTCAGCGGTCAGGTCTTGTGGGGTGTCGGGGTTTTCCGGCGGGCTTGCGCGTCCTGCGACCAGTCGGTAGTCTTCAGCCCATGTGGAATGTTTTTGACATGATGCTAACGCGTACGCGGAACCTGCGAACCTGCGAACCTGCGAACCTGCGAACCTGCGAACCTGCGAACCTGCGAACCTGGGCGCGCGCGGTCGGCCTGGATGTCAAGAGCCGATTTCGCAAGATCTGCCTGCGCGCAGGGGGCTGAGCGCTGCCTGACGCCCCGGCTCCGGTCCCGCAAAGCGGCGCATATTTACTCTTCAGATCTGGCATCGTGGCTCCGGTATTGCGCCGAATCCCTTTCCAGTAAAGGATTTTTTTCGCGCGACGCCTTGGGGACTGCCCCGGTGAGCGGCCCGGTGAGCGGCCCTGGGCGGCTCTCCTGCTGTGCCCTTGTGCTGCTCCTTTGGCCCGCGATATCCGCCGCCGCGCAGGACGGTCTCATCCGTTGTCCCGACTGGCAAATCTACGCCCCACCGGTGCACCGCGCCACCGCCGGGGACGGACAGACCGAGGCCCGGTTCGAGACCGCCGCAACCCCGGCGGATGCAAAGCCCGGAGCCCCGCAATCCGGCACCGGGGTTCTGGGCCGTCTCTTCAGCGCCCGGGCCAGCGCTGCCACTGCCACCACCCCGCCAGCGACCGCCTCCCGGAGCTGTCCCACTCATATGATCCAGCCCGGCGACACGCTGGGCAAGATCGCCGCCGCACGCCTCGGAAATTCCCGTCGCTGGTCTGAAATCGCAGCCGCCAATCCCGGCCTTGATCCGAAGCGGCTGAGGGTCGGCACCCGAATCACCTTGCCTTGTGCGGCAGGACCGGGGCCGGGCAGGATCCAACCCGCACAAGCCGGGCCAGCAGCAACCGGGGCCAGCCCGACCGCCGTCGTGCGCACCGCTCCCGCCCCGGAGGCGGCAGCGCCACCGTCGCCACCGCCGCTGCCGGTCTGGACCGCACGGGCAGACGAATATCTCGCCGATGTGCTCAAACGCTGGGGCCGGACCGCAGGCTGGACGGTGATCGTCGACAGTTCGGATGCCTGGCGTCTGCGTGTGCCCATCCGCGTACAGGCCTCCTTTGACGACGCCGTGGGCGAGATCGTGCGCGGCCTTGCCCATGACGGGTTGCCGCCCCGCATCCGGCTCTATCCCAACAACGTTCTGCGTCTGGGAGGTCCGCTGTGAGGCGCGCGCCTCTCACATACGTCCTCCTCTGCGTCCTGGGTCTGGCCGCCTGTGATACCGGTATTCGCAACGATGCCGCCGAAGGGCTTGAGCACGGCCGCCGCCTCACCGCCGCCGAGCGCGACCGCCTGGCGGCCCAAATGCGCGGCGAGATCCTGCGCGAGGACCGGCCCTTTTACGGCGCCGCCGTGGAGGTCGAGCGCGGACAGGTCTCCGGCGCGCCATTGCCCGAAGCGGTCGAGGGCGCGCGGGGCATTTCTCTCGCCCTCAGGGGGCAGGCCGATGTCGAGACCATCGCCGCCGCGATCACCGCCGCCACAGAAATCCCGGTCAATATCCGCACCCGCTACATCCTCGGGAGCGGCGACGTGGTCTCTGTGCCCATCCGCACGACCATGGCGGCAAGTTACGAAGGACCGCTCTCGGCGTTCCTTGACCGGCTTGGCGCGCGCATGGATGTTGCCTGGTCCCATGACGGGCCGGGCGGCGGCGTGATCACCATCGACCGCATGACGCGCAAGACCTGGCGGCTGGCCCTGCCCACCGGCACGACCGAAATGACCGACAAAACCGAAAGCGACGCGACCGGCGTGAGCGTCTCCACCAGCCGCACGCTTGATCCCTGGGCCGAGCTTGAGGCCCGGCTCGCGCCACTGGCACCCGCCCCGGCGCGGGTAACCCTCTCGCAGCAATCGGGCCGGGTCGAGGTCTTCGGCCCGCCCTCGGTCCTCAAGGCCGTGGGCGACGTGCTCGACGACGTGGCCGCAACGGCAGCGATGCGCATCGGGCTCGAAGTGGCGGTTTATTTCGTGGACACGGATCGTGCCGACAAATTCGGGATCGGGGTCAACTTCTCGACCGGGATCGGTGCGGGCACCGCAACGCTCACCGCAGCCGCCGCCGGTGATGCCACGGGCGGGCTGGTGATCTCGCGCGGGGCAAACAAGATCAACTTCCGGGCGCTGGCGCGCGACAGATCTGTCGTCGATTACCGTCTCGCCTCCACCGTGGCGCAATCGGGCGCGGTCTCCCCCATCGCGCTCACCGAAGAGCGCAGCTATCTCCGCAGCGTCACCACCGAAACGGACAAGGACACCGGGGACGTAACGAAAAGCCACGAGATTGGCGAGTTGGAAACCGGTCTCAGCCTGACCGTGCTGCCGCGGCTTGTCGGCCCGCGCCGCATCCAGCTGGCCCTCACGCTGAGCCAGCGGCACCTGGTTGATATCCAGAGCTTCGGCTCGGGCACAGAGACCGTCCAGGCTCCCGCTGTCGGCAGCCGCGCCATTCGCAACCAGACCGTGCTGGCCCCCGGCGAAACGCTGGTGCTCTCGGGCTATGAGCAGGATGTCTCCGAAGCGAGTGACAGCGGCCTCGGTCCCTTCCGCCTCCTTGGCCTTGGCGGGTCGAGCGATGCAAAACGCCAAAAGGTCCGCATGATCGTCCTGGTGCGCCCGACGCTCATCCCATCGGGAGGCCGCGGATGATGGCCCCCCGGATCATAACGCTTGCGGATGGCACCCGGCTTGTCGCCGGGCTCGACTGGCAACCCGCGCGAACCGGCGTTCTGGCGGGCCTGTCGCTGCGCGGCAACGCCGCCCTGCTCCCCCACGGCGACCGGGTGGCGGACGGCCCGGCCGCCGCTGCCGGGGCCGGCGCATTGCTCATTGCCCTCGGCGCGGGACTGGATGGGGCCGAACAAGGCACCTGGCTGTTCGTCGCGCATCTCCCCGACAGCGATCTCTGGTGGCTTGGGCAGGCCGAAATTTCAACGGGGGGCAGCGCGCCCGAACCCGCAGCCGACCGGGTCCGTCCGGTTCCCGCGTCCGAAGAGTTTCATGGCACCCGCGCCGCACTGATGGCCGCTATCAGCGAGATTGACGCCACCACACCGCTGGCAGGCATCGCGGTCGCCGACGAGCCTCTCGCAAAAGACATATCCCGCATCGGGACCACGGCTCCGGTTGTGACGGTTGCGCCTGCGCCCGCACCGGCCTTTATCGCCCGCACCGGCGTGTCGCGCCGGACCATGGTCTTCGGGGGCAGCGCCCTGGCCGGCGCGCTTGCGCTCGTCCTTGCCCTCCCGCCGGTTCTGGACCGTCTCGCCCGGTCCCCTCTGGCCCCGCCGCCGGCCATGATCCGCGCCGCCTTGGAGGTCGGATCCTTTGCCGCCGCCTGCACAGAAACCCTGGCCGACTGGTGGCCGCGCATCGCGGGCTGGCAGGCCGGGGCCCGGGGCTGTGCGCTGGCCGGGCATCTGCCCGAAACGATTGACCTCGATCTGCCCGCGCCGGAGGGTCCTCCGGCCGTGACAATGCTGCTCTGGCACCGGTTGACACCGGTCGGCGGGTCCAACCCGGTTCTGGGCGACCGCGCCTCCGACCGGGTTCTCGCCGCCTGGCCTCACGGTCAACGCCGATCCGATCAGGCGCTGCTGCTCTGGCGAACACGCACGCTGCCGCTGCGGCCGGGCGCTTCTGATCTCTCTCCCGATCTTGGCCCCGATGCTGGCCCCGATGCTGGCCCTGTGCTGGCCGCGCTCTGGGCCGGGCAACCCGGCGCGGTCAAAGAGGAGGGGAGCGGCTTTGCAATCACCGCCTCCGGCGATCCGGCCGCGCTCTTTGGCAAGGCCGCGCGCATCGCAGAGCTTGAACCGGTTCGGCTCGACCTTTCCGCAGGGGACAAGGCGCTGCTGCTGCTCCGGCCCCGGTCAGGGCGGAATGTTCCGGCGACCCTCTTTGAGGCGGGGCACACGTCCGACACCCCGTCGTCGAAAGAATCCCTGCCATGATCTGCCCTCGCTCCGCCCTGGCCGGCCTGCTTCTCTCCACCGCGCTCACCGCCGGCTCGGCCCGCGCCGATCAGGCCCGCAACCCCCTGCTCGGCATCGACTGCCATTTGCCGCGCCGCGCAGATGATGGGAGGATCATTCCCGATTTCAGCGGCACGGCGCGCGCCCTGTGCGAGGCCTACCGGGCGACGGCGCTGCATTATGACATGCTGCTGGTCACAACCCGGGACCGGGTGGCCCTGGCGCTCCGCACCCTGCCGCCGCCGCTGCTTGAGGATTTTGTTGAGCATATTGACAGTGACAGCGACCCGGCGCGCTGGCGGCCTGACCGCGTCAGGACAGGCGGCAGGCGCGCGGTTGACAATCTGAAGCGCTTTGTCGCCGCCGTTCAGGAGCTTCACGACGCGGGCAGGGTCACCGACGAACATCTTCGCCGCGCGAAGACGCTTGTGGGCACGGCGGACTACTGGAAGGACGGGCTCTTCACCGGCACCGGGATCACCCCGGAGGACTGGGATATCCGGGCCCAAGCCTGTGGCGGCAGGGACTATGACGCCTCGGGACGCCGCGAGGTACTGGTCTGGTTCGGACCGGGGACCTCCAGGCGGGCGGGTATACGCGACAGCTGGATCCCGGAGATGGTGCAGGTCGCCATCACCGCCTGGCACCGGCTGCGGGACGATCTCGGGGTGGCCATCGAAAAAGCCCCGCGCGTGACCGGCGGCACAAAGGATGCGCCTGTCCTGTACAATGCGTTCGGCGAGGAAAAGAGTATCGATGCCTGTTTCGGGACGCTCCGGGACGGACCATGGGCGTTCGATCCCGCACCCGCCCTGGCGTTGTTCGTCAATGTGGGCTGGCATCCGCAGCGCGAAACCCGGCTTCTGCCCTGCGATAAGGAGGGCAAGACGGGCTATCGTACCAGCAAACGGCTCATGCTGGGCGGGGTGTTTGTCAATGCGAAAGGTGCCCCGCTCCTGCCCGACCTGCATGGCCGGATCGACAATGACGGCTGGATTGATAGCGAGCACTGCTCCACGCCCTCCGTCGCGACTGTAGATAACAAGGAGGTACCGGCCAAAACCTGCCGGGACACCCATGGTTTCCGGTTCCCGAAGGGCACCCGGACCGGATGGCAGCGCACGTTCACCTTCCCCGACGACTGGAAGCGCGACCCGATCACGGTCACCTGGGTGATCAATGACTGCTTTAGGGTCATGACAGCCAGGGTTCCCGAGACCCGCCCGCTGGCCTGCCCCGCCGGTCAGGAGGGCGAGGTCATCGATCAGCGCACTGAGACGCTGACACGCCGGGTCTATTCCGACGCCTCGACCACCCCCGACACAGCCTGGACCGTGGCCGATCCCGGATCCTGGCACTTGATCAAGAACACCTGCCGCAGGCCGCCGTCACCCCCGTCCGGCGATGGCGGTGCACACTCCTACGATGGCGGTGCACACTCCTACGATGTAAATGGCGACGGGCGCGGCGATTTTGCGCGCTACAGCGAGGCGCAGGACCATGTCGCCGTGCATGGCGGCATCGCGCGCGAGGTCCCCAACGATTGCGGCACCTGCAACGGGCCGAGAAGTGATTCCTTTAACCGAGGCTCCGGCAGCAGCCGCTCCCGGGGCGATTCGCGCGGCGGATTCCTCGGCGGGATCTTCGGCGGGCGGTCGGGCACCAGCGGTGGCGGCAGGGGCGGCTGTTTCCTGACCACGGCGATTGTCGAGCGCCGGGGCGAGGCCGATGACGGCCCGACGCTCACGGCTCTCCGCGCCTTTCGTGACGGCTGGATGGCCAACCACCCGCAGGGTGCGAAGCTCATTGCCCAATATTATGCCCAGGCCCCGCGCATCGTGGCGGCAATCCCCGAAACCCACCCCGACTGGGACTGGATCGGAGGAGAGGTGGACCGGGCGGTGGACGCGGTCAACACCAACCGCCCCGAGAACGCCTTCGGGATTTACTGCGCCATGGTGCGCCGCCTGATGGCCCGCTGGCTGCCCGAAGAGGTCGAGGCATGACCTGTCCCCCGACCCTATTACTGACTCTGCCGCGCAGTGTCTCACGCCGCCGTCCCGCAAGGGGCGGTTCATCCAGCGATACCCGCCCGGGTGCCGCCTCACCCGCTCAGACAAGGATCCACACCATGAAGAGCTTTATCCCTGCCGCGCTGGCCGCAGCCCTCACCCTTGCCGCCCCGCCGGGCGCGGCCCAGTCCAATATTCCCACAACACTCGAAGAAGCCTATCGTGTGATCAGCCGCCCCGAAAGCCAGGGGGCCTGGCATGACCCCGGCTACCGGGAGCCACCGGGCAATGTCCGCGCCGAGGACATGATGGCGCTGTTCGGAAACACCGTCATGGTGGCGCGGATTTTCCACCCCATCGATGCCAGCTTTGACGAGATCAAGATCATCGCGCTCACCCAAGACGGGCGTTATGCTTATTGCGGGACAGACGAGGAAGGCTCGGCCCATTTCACCGACCCCTGGGCCTCAATGCTGGTCAAGACGAACCGCGGCACCTTCCCGCTGATGAATGTGAACACGGCCAACCCGCAGAACCCCGCCCTCTCCCCGCTTTATGACGCCGCGACCGGCGAGGTGCTCTGGTTCACGCCCTGGCGCCGCAAATGGTGGTCCTGGAATCCGGGGCATCTCCAGGAGCGCCTGCCTGTGGTGACCTGGACGCTCTGTCCGGATTTCCCGTCAGCGGAAGAGCTTGGCGTCGGCATCAATCGCGCCCAGACCGCCACCACCTATCGCGAACTCATTGCGCAAGACCCCGGACGGCGCATCAAACGCCCCGATCTCGTCACCCCGAACGCAAGGCTGACCTACGAATGATGAATTGGGACGCCACAGACGCGGGGAGTTTCGACCCCCTCACCGCTGCGGGGCGGAACGCCTGTGGCCCACCCGCCGGGGCGATCTCACGGGCTGGGCAGGGTTGCGCCGATCAGCGCTGCCAGCCAGGGCAGAACCAGAAGGATCGTCCCGCCAATAATCCTGATCCATTTCAGTTCGGTTGTGATCTCCACCCGGAGAGTTTCCATCTCCTGACGCACAAGCGCCACATCCGCCTTGATCTCGGTCCTGAGATGATCGACATCGGCCTTGCTGGCGACACCGCCGGTGACACCGGCATGGATCGACAGCGTGATGGCTTCGGCCTGCGTCTGTTCAAAGCCTGCATCACGCAGGCGCTGGATCTCGGCAATCGTGTTAAAGGCGGTTTCGGCCATGGGGGTTTCCGGCTTCAGGGTCTCTGGGTCAGACCAGGGGGTCTTTGCCCTGATTTCCAGCCTGCACGACGATGGCGGCGCGGATCCACAGCGGTCGTGACGGCCGCCGTCCTTGCAACCGCTTCTTTTGCCCAAGCGGCGCAGGAGCCACAGGCCTGGCTCGACGCTATGGAAACCCGCCTGGTCGAGGCCAGCGGACACGCCATTGCGATGCCGGGCGATCCGCCCGTTGTCTTCGTCTTCCATGGGGGCCTCTCGACGCTCTGGATGCTGGATGCGACCGATCTGGCGGAGGCTGACACCGCCCGCGTGACGGCCACCGCCACCGTGCTGCGCGACGATGGAACAGACCCCAAAGGCGGTCAGGACACAGGCGCAGCCGAGACGGCCCGCGCGCCGCTGTTCCGCGCTCTCTGGCGGGACGGGTCCATGACCGAGGTTACCCGGCCCACGCCCGCCCTGACCGTCGCGCCCGGACGCCATCCGCTGGCGCGCGCCTATGACCGGTTGCTTGCCGAACCGCTCGCGCGGCCCGTGGCCGGGCTTGTTGCGGGCAGCCGTTTCGGGGTCGATGGCCTCGTGCGCCGGCCGGACACGTCCGCAAAACCCGGCGGCGCGATCTTCTGGCAGAGCCAGGGAGAGCGCATCACGCTGGAGATGGGGGACGGCACGCTTGTCGGCGTGGCGCTTGAGACGCTGGTTCAGGCGCTCCAGGGGTCGGCCCCGAGACAGCGGGGGAGCGGCCAGTGATTGTGGTGCGGCAAAGCCTCGCGCGGGGGAGCGTCCCGGGCCTCGCGCTGTCCGGATTTCTCGGGATCGCTCTCCTGTCGGCCTTTGCGCTGCCACTCACCGCGCAGACACGTCCGCTCGGGGCCACACCCCCCGCATCTTCCCTCGCCTCCCGCCTCGGCGACTGCCCGGTCGAGGCGCTGCGGCGCGCCTGGGACGGTCTGGACACGCTGGAGGCGGTGGCGGTTGAGGAAGAGGTGCTCAGGCTCTGTACGGTACGTGCCGAACGCATCGCCGCCTTCCTGACCGCTCAACAGGAAATCGACAGCGTCATGAGCGACCTTCTGCCCGCCGGACCCTCCGTGCCCGGCGAAACGCCCCCAGTCGATACAGACCCCACTGATCCGGTTGACCCCTTCCTGCGCCCGGCACCGAACCCCGGCCCTGCCGCACCGACCGGTATCCTGCCCGACGCAGCGCCAGCCGACCCCGACCGCGAAACGATTTACAGCCCGACCCCCACGCAGACCGTCTGGCAGGTTCTCTATACCGTCCGCGCGGGCGAGGGGGCCTGGACAGCCTCCATCACCGGCACCCGGGAGGTGCCTGTGCTGCGCCCGCCCGCCCCTGCGCCCGAGGGTGTTCCGGACACGGCCTCAGGGATGCCCGCACCCGTCTTCGACTGGCAGACCGAGACCGACGGTCCACTGCTGCGCAGCGCAGGAGAGGCGCTGCCGGACGGGCGGCGCATCGCCCGGATCGATGCTGCGGGGGTGGCTTTGGGTGACCTGGGGCCTCTTGAGACGCTGCCCTGGGTCGGGAACACAGCCGACAGCAACAGACCGGGTGTGGCCGATTGGGTGGTTTCGCCCATAGGGGAGGGCAGTTGATGATCACGAATACAGGCAAGAGAGATCCCGCACCGCGCCTTGAGGCAGGCGTGGTCGACCCGGATGTCCGGACAGGACCTGCCGGCAGGCTCGCGGGTCGCATTGCCGCGCGGGCGCGGGATATCTTCAAGCGACCAAAGCCCCACCCGCCGGTGGGCCTGGGCGGTGTGCTGGAGCTGGGCAGCGCGGGGTTCCGCGCGGCCTGCGCCATCAATCGGGACGGAACCTACTGGTTCGTGCCGGACCGCAACACCGTGGTGATCGCCGAAGAGTTGCAGGCGCTTGGCGAGCGCTATGACATGCCCCCCGTAAAATCCCGCCGCGTGGCCACACTTTCGGAGGTCGCCCATCTCAACGGCCGCGGCGCATCGGGGGAAGGGGGTGTGCCGACCATGCCCGGTGCCCGGCGCATGGCGGAGACCATCGCCCGGGCGGCGGCGCTGCGCGCCAGCGATCTCAAGCTTGTCATTCGCACCGACCACGCGGTCCTCCGCCTGCGCCTCGGGGCCGAGGAATACACCGACGGACCCCCCTGGCCGCCCGATGAGGCGGCCGAGGCCATCGCCTGGCTCTATGACCGGCGCGACTATGGCGACAAGACAGCCTCACAGCAGGCCGGTCAGCACCAGGCCTTCTCCATCGGGCAGGAACGCCGCATCCCCCTGCCGCCGGACCTCGCCGCGCTGCGCGCACAGAAAGCGCCGCACGGGGACGGCAAGGACTTCATCGTGCTCAGATTGATCTGCACGGCTGACGACACGACCGCCGGAAACATCGAGGATCTCGGGCTGGAAGCGGATGTGCTTGATGCGCTGGCCGCCGAGCGCGCCTCGGGCAGCGGGCTGGTGATCATCGGCGGCTCGACCGGGGACGGCAAGTCCACCACGCTGGTGCGCCAGCTCGAGCGGCTTTATCGGGAGCGGGAGGGCCGCGTCTCCATCATGACGGTGGAAGACCCCATCGAATATCCCATCACCGGGGACGGGATCATCCAGATGCCGGTGGAGGGCAGCGCGGAAGGGGCGGCGCGCGGGGCCGCCTTCACCCGGGCCCTGAAAACTTTCGTGCGCTCCAACCCCGATATCGGCATGATCTCGGAAATCCGCACCGCCGACGATTGCCGCGAGATCATGCAGTTCGTGATCTCCGGCCACAAGGTCTTCACCACCATCCATTCCGACAGCGCCCCGGGCGTCCTCTTCCGGCTGATCTCGCTCGGGGTCGATCCCAGGGAACTGGCCCAGCCCGGGGTGGTCAGCCTGGTGATGCGCCAGCAGCTTGTCCCCATCCTCTGCCCCGATTGCGCCCGGGGAGCCACGGACAAGGAAGCGGCTCATATCGCGGCGTGGACAGGGGATCTAGACGGGACACCGCGCATCCGCAACCGGGAAGGCTGCCCGGCCTGTCTTGAAGGGCGCGAGGATGCCACCGCGCGTCTGGCCTGGGCCGGGCTGGCCTGCAAGCGCGCCACGGCGGAGATCATCGTGGTGGACAACACATTCCGCAAATATCTGGAGGCGCGCGACGCCCATGGCGCCCGCGCCTACTGGCTGACACCGCGCGACAAGGGCGGTCTCGGCGGCATTGATGTCCAAACCCGCCTCAAGCGCCTCGTGGCCGCGGGCGAGGCCGATTACGCCGATGTGACCCGCCTGAAGCTGCCCGGGACAGAGCAGCCTGCGGGGGAGGGGGACTGATGGCGGGTCAGCACAGCCCGGCCACCGGCCTCACGAGGGTCTGGCGGCAGTTCATGTTCAACACCCGGACCCGGGCCGAGGTCTGGCAGCTCATCGCCGATGTGCTGGAGGGCAGCGGCGAGGATCTGGGGCGGATGATGGAGGCGGTGGCGGAGGGCTACGCGCTTCAGGGCCGCACAACCATAGCCGCCGTGCTGATGGAAATCCGGGCCGGACTGGCCGAGGGGCGGATGGCCGGGCGTCTCGCCCCCTATTGCGGGACCGGGGAGCGCATTCTTTTCGACGGGCTCGGACGGCAGGCGCCCGGTGCGATATTCGGGGCCGCCGCACGGCTGCTGAGATGCCAGCTTGCCATGCGGCGCGCCATCGGAAGCGCCATTGCACTCCCCATCGTGCTGCTCTTCGGCTTTCTGGGCCTTCTTCTCTTCTTCGGCCTCTCGCTTCTGCCCGCGCTCGCGGACGTGATCGACTTCGACGACCTGGCGCCCTTCCATGGCTGGATCGTGCGGGTCGCGCAGGGATTTGCAGCCAACCCTGCCGCGCTCGCGTTCTGGCTCGGCGGTGCCCTTGCCGGTCTCCTCCTCCTGATGCGCTACTGGACCGGATCTGGACGCACATGGGCGGATCGCATACCGCCGTTTTCGATCCTGCGGCTCTCCGCCGGTGCGGGGTTTTTGTTCGCCGTGGTGGAATACGGGCGTTCGGGCCAGGCGGTGACCACCGACCTTCTCGAGCGCATGGGCCGCGCAGCACCGCCTTATGCACGCTCGCGCATCCGGGCTCTGGCGCGCAATTACATCCCGGCGCGCGGCAATCTCGGCGAGGCCGGGCTTCTGGCGGGCCAGGGCTTTCCGTCGCTGGAACTGTCGGCTGTGCTCAGAACACTCTGGAACAAGCCCGGCGGCATCGGGTGCATCGGCGAGGTGCTCGAACGCTGGCTGGTCCGCATCGAGGAGACCATGCGCGCGCGCATGGCCGTCCTGAACGGCGTTTTGCTGACGCTGATCGCCGCCGCGCTCGTGGCGCTCATGTCCATCGCCCTGCCCATCGTCGAGCAGATCAACCAGGGGGCCGGCCTGTGAGAAATGCCGCCATGATACCGCGCCCCTCGCAGGGCAGAGCGACCTGCCCGAACCTTCCCTGTCTGCGGGGCGTTGATGCTTGCGCAGTCGTTCCTCGCCTATCCAGAAAGGACTTGCTCCCATGACCGATGTTTCCGCGTCCCGGCCCTTTGAAGCCACCCTGTCCCGACAGCCGCAAGTGCAAGACCGAACACGGCCCCGGCCAATCCCCCGCCGGACCCGGCGCGGGCTTGTCAACGTGGTTCTGACCATGGCCATCACCGCCGTGGTGATCGTCGCCATCCTGGCGATGTACGGCGGGCTCGCCACGTCGATGCGCACCCAGGTCGTGCAAACCCATCTGGCCACGGCGGAAGCCCGGATCCGGGAAATCTATACAAACCAGCCGCAGTATGAGGCCAACCTGACGTTGGTTCTCTGGAGCGCCATGCCGTCAAACGCCATCCAGGGGACCGGCGGCAGTCGGAAAATCGTCACCCCCTGGGGTGGAGAGATATTTGCCGGCGGGGGTGCGACACCCAAAAACAACGGCACCGGAGCAGTCTCACCCAACCGGTTCTACATAACTGTGCTGAACCTTCCCGAGAGGGCCTGCGAGACTCTGGCCCAGTCCTATCTGGGCCGTTCGGATGTTGTTGCGGTCTATGTCAAGGGATCGGGCGATTTTGGTGCCAAACCCACAGCAAGCGCGTCTCCCGGCACCATTCAGACCGGATGTGACGGTGGTGACGACGACAGGATCGCCATCGTGTTCCGTGGCTGAGCGGACACCTCAGATCCCGCGCCGGTCCCGCCGGGGGCTGGCGACGCTCTCGCTGGCACTTGCGGTGAGCGCGCTCGTGAGCGTGGTCCTGCTGTTCTGGCAGATCGGCGAGGCGCGGGCGATGCGGGACGGCGAAGCACGGCTGGTGGTCGCGGCCGCCGAGGCGCGCGCCTACACGCTGCATCATTGGCTGCACGAGGCCCGCGATGATCCCGGCTTTGTGCCACCTGCCTCCGGCGAGGCGCGGCGTCTCACGGTCGAGGAAGTGCGGGGCCTCGCCAGCCACCCCGCCAGCCCGCCGGGTGACCGGTTCGAGCCCCGCGGCTGGACACTCACGGAGATGATCGCGCTGCCCGAAGGGCAGGGGACAGGGGAGCCGCTGCCGCACGGGATCGTGGCGATCGAGGCCAAAATCGATGGGGAAAGACAGCGCCGGCAGCGCGACCTGATCCGGAACACGCTGGCCGCCGGAAGGCCGGACGCGGCTGCACAACTCGTACAGACAGCACCGGAGACAGACTTCGATCCCGGCCATGATATCGCGATCTTCGCCTGGCCTTACGGGCGGGTCGACCCGCGCCTTGTGCTGCGGTCGCGCCGCGCCGGGCATCCGGCGCCGCATATGACCTCTGAACTGAAGATGGATGGGAACAATGTAATCGACGTCGGGGTTCTGGAAACAACAGGGACCGGGACAATTTCCGGGGAGATGCGCACGGGAGAGATCACGGTTGCCGGAACCGTCAACACGGGGTCAGGCACCGAAGCGGGTGCCGGATTGAGTGTCACCGGGCTCGCCCGGGCCGGGAATGTGGATGTGGAAGGCGCGTTGGCTTTCGGGACCGCCGCAGGACTGGAAAGGCTCACCGCAAAAGGCCTCGAGGTCGAGGACAGCTTTAGATGTGGAGCCTGCCCATGAAGGCGCATCAATCATATCCGCGCCGCACGCGCCGCGGGCTGGGGCTGTTCGAGGCCCTGCTGGCCCTGGCCGTGCTTGCAGTGACGGCCAGCCTGCTGGCGCAGACAATCACCGCCTGGACGGAGCGCAGGACACTGACGGCGGAGGCCCGTGCGCTGGCCGGTCTCGCGGATGCCGGACGGCAATGGCTTGAGCGGAATACAGCAGAGGCGCCGGAAGAGGGTTCTCCAGAAAAGGTGACATACGCCGACCTCGAGAGCGGGCCGGCAGGAGCGACGTACTTGCTGCCCGAACGCACCGCGCGCCGCCGCGAGATGACAAGGTGGCTCTGGCGGGACGGAAGCGGGCGCACCCTCGTACTGGCCCGTGCGCGGGATCCGGAGGGCAGTGCGCGGGTATCGGTGCCCGGACCCGGGACCGGGGTGTCCGGGATTGGCACCATAGTGCCGGACGGTCGAGGCGGCATCAGAATGGCCGGCCCGGATATCAGCCTGGACATGAACAAACTCAACAAAAGTTACGCGCGGGCACACCCGGGCAAGCCTCTCTTTGCCCGGGAAGGCGATCTCTTCGTGGTTCGGGCGGTCTGGCCCGGGCAGGGGTGTCAGGCCTACCTCGCCCGCGATGCCAGACTCTGCCCCGGCGGCAACATCATGAAGAGCGATCTCGATCTCGGCGGGCACAATCTGACGGGGGTGCGAAATCTCAGGGTCACCGGCGCGGCCACTTTCCAGAAAGATGTCACTGTCGGGGATAAACTTACGGTCACGGGCGCGGCTGGATTTGCAAGCGAGGTGACAACCCCTGACCTTACCGTCACGGGAAAGCTCACCGTCGAAGGCGACATGGTGGTCGATAAAACGCTGGCCGCAGAGAGTGGCAGGGTCGAAGAACGCCTCATCGTCAGGGACCTCACGGTCCAGACCTGCACGGGATGTACCCCGTGATCCGCCGCGCGCCATATCCTCTCGCACTCTGGGCCACCCTGGCCGGATCCGCTCTGGCCCAGGATGCGCCACCCGACCCCGGTGTACCGCCCCATGCGATGGAGACACCCCGGACGACAGAGGGTGCGGCTCCGGGCGAAGAACTTCGCGCCGCGCTCGCTGCCCAAATCGCCCGGCTCGAACGCGATATCGCAACCCTTGACGAGTTGATCGCCTGGCAGGCCCGCATGTCTGCGGCGGCCGGGCGCGATCCCCGCGCCACGCTGCGCCAGCGCAGGCCGATGTCGCAATGCCTGGCCTCGCCGCTCGCCCCGGTCTGCCATCACCTCACCGCGCTCTTTGCGCCGGACACTGAAACGGCCCGGACAGACGCGCCCGCTGAACCGAAAGGGGGGCAGGAATGACAGAGCATCCCGCAACCTTCCCCGGCCTCATTGACCATATCGGTTCCCCTGTATTTGGTTTGCAACTTCAGTATGGGGGAAGGTGGGGCGTTCCGCAAACGCGGGGCGCCCTGCCACATAGTCACGCGGGCGGCGGCCATGGCTGATGATTTTCCCCGCAAAAAGGCGTCCACCCGCATCCCCCTGCCACCGCGCCGCCCGAGCGAGACGCGCAAGCTCGACTGGGCGGGCCAGAGCGTCTTTGTCACCATCGGCTACGGGGCCGATCACCTGACGCCGTGCGAGATATTTTATAGCAGCGGCTATCGCTCGGGCTCGGATATGGAGGCGCTGGTCTCCGACCTCTGCATCGCGCTCTCGGTCATGCTCCAGCACGAGGGCGTGACCGCTGCGGCCCTGCGCAAATCGATGAGCCAGGCCTTCGACCTCAGAACCGGGAGGGTAATGCCCGCCTCCATTCTCGGGCTGCTGCTCGACGAGATTTCAAAACCACCGGACTGGGCAGAGACCCTCGAGCAGCGAATGCGGGACGGCGCGGCGCAATCCGACTTCTTCGCAGAGCAGCCGGACGACAGGGAGGGCAGATCATGACAGGGCATCGATCTCCCCACCCCGCCGCAAGAGGCGGGGACGTGAAGGATATGACGCAGAAGATCCCGTGCGATTTCCGGCGCGATTTACAGGCGACACTCCGGGGGCGGAGATGTGGATCCCTCGACCCCCGGAGCGGCGGGCCGCCCGACCCATCCTCCCTGGCATCTCCGGGCGGCCCGCCATCCGAGTGCAGCACAGCCCGCACCCGGGGGAAGGATGCGCGCATGACGATCCGGTTCACACCGTCCCCTTCACGCCCGCATATCGATCCGCTGGGCTGCCGCGATCTCTGGCGCTCGGTCCTGCTGACGGCGGTGCGCGATCTCTGTTCCGGCCCGGCGCAGTGGCGGGAACGTGAAGCGGCCGAGCTCTGGGTCGGCACCTGTCCGAGGCGGGCGTTCCGCGAGGTCTGCGATCTGGCCGGGTTCGATCCGATCCGGGTTCACAGGGTGCTCAAGGCGCTGCGGGCGCTGGCCCCGGAGGACCGGAACGCCCTCTTCAGCCTCGAGGCGCACCCAGGCCCGCAGATATGGCAGGGCCGGCGGCGGGACAGGGCAGAAGTCCGGGCCAGCGTAGAGGGGGACAGCCATGACCCCTTTTGACATCCCATGGTTCGCCGTACCGCCTGCCGTCGCCGCGCTCTGCGCCATGGTGATGGTCGCCCGCATCGACTGCCGGCGCTTCGAGATCGATCCCCTGTGGCTCGCGATACTGGCGCTCTCCGGGACGGGCGCGGTCCTGCTTGCGGAGGGCGCGCGCGCGTTCCCCGGCAGCCTGGTCTGCGCCGCGCTGGCGGGCAGCGTGACCGCCCTTGTCCGGTATCTCCGGCCCGGACGCATCGGGCAGGGGGATATTGGCCTCCTGGCCGTGATGGGTCTCATCGCGGGGCCGGACCTTCTGCCCCTCGTGCTGGCGGTCTTTGTCATCTTCGTGCTCCTGACCTCCGCCGCCTGGTCCCGCGCCCGCGGCAAGCGGCTCTTCCGCTCCATGATCCCTGCGGCACTTCCCGCCATGGCCGCGCTGGCACCGGTGTTTCTCTGGCGCATCCTCTGGCCGCCGCAGGGCCGGGTGGCGGACCTGCTTTCCGCCGAAACCCTCACCCTGGCCGCGCTCGTGGTCTCTCTCGCCCCGGGCCTCTTCATGGCCGGGGTCTGGACCGGCTGGAGAGCCTGCCAACGGAGGATCACCCGATGACAGGGTTTCTCGAACACGAACACGGCACCCTCGTGGGGCGCGATCCCCGCGAGATCACCACCGGGGAATGGCTTGCCTCGGACCTGCCGCTTGATGTCGGCCTTCGGGCCATCCGCGCCAAATGCCTCGACTGCGCCGTGACGGCCAGGGAGGTGCGGCTCTGCGTGGTCACCACCTGCCCGCTCTGGCCGCTGCGAATGGGAACCGCGCCAAAGGACTTCCGTGAAGCACGCGCACAGCGGGACGCAGCCCGCGAACGGCAACCCCAGCCGCCAGCCCTGCGCAAGGCGCGGGCCGGGCAGGAGAAGGAAACAGACACATGACCCATTACAACGTAACCGTGCCCATCAAGGGCAAGGACGCGCGCACCCATTACCGCCGGGTGGGGGCGATGTTCGTGAACCACAACCGCAACACCGGCGAGGTCTACTACACGATCAAACTCGACTTCCCCGTGGGCACCACCGAGATGCTGGCGTTTCCGCCACGGGCCGAGGGCGGCGAAGCGCCGGCCGGCGGAGGGGAGGACAGATGATGTCCCAGAACATCAGATCGGGAAAGGATCGCAATCAGGGGAAAACGGATCTGAATGCCTGGATGGTGGCCGGGGGCCATGCCCTGGCCTATCGCCACTACAGCCGGGATTATGTCGGGAAAGAAGCCGCCGCGCGCGACGCCGGACGCGGGCTCTGGCAGGGCCGGTTCGTGGCTCCCTGGGACTGGCGGAGGGGGGAGCGATGAAACCGGAATTCGGGAAGTACACGACACATCCCGTTAGCAAGGAAGGAAATCACAGTGATAGAGATATTGTTCGGTCTTTGGATCATGGTGAGCCTGGCTCTCTTTTTCTGGCCGCGACCAAACCCGGCGCAGCACATGTTCGACAACACCTTCGACGATGTGGCCTGGCACAGAGCGGCAGACCGATACAGTTGGGTGCTCCTTATGCTGTTTTGTATCAGCGCAGGCATCGCCATGCTGATCGACCGCATCGGCGCTACGCCCGGTCCCTGAACACATCCCGGGCCAGAAAACGGACGGCCCGCGAAGCTCGTGCACACCCGGAGAGGCACGGGCCGGTCATCGCCGAATTCTCCCTGGGGCATGCAAGACCAGTATGGAGGACGGCGGGGGCGTCGGGACTTATCCCGGTTTCCCCGCCACATATGTTCTGCGCGTCTTCCGGGCAGAAGCCTTCACGAGCGGAGACCTGTGAATGACGGCCCCCGCAACACACACCCTGCCGAAGACGGCGCGCATCCGGCTGGCACTGACCGGGCGGATCGTGGGCGGCATCGTTGCAGAGCGTCACGCCGGTGGCGAGGTGACAATCCTCTGGGGCGGTCTTCGCAGGCGGGGAAAGGCGATTTCGCTGGAAAAGATGCTGATGATCGAGGCCGGGGAGGAGAGCCGATGAGCGCGGCCCTCACATATGGCGCGTCATGGCGCCCCGGCAAGGCTCATGCGAATGGCGGGCACGAAAGTGCTCCAGACCGCCGCAAGCGCCAGCGCAATGCCGAGATAAATCGCCAGGGAACGCACCATCCTGTTCGTGCTGTCGGAAATCTCCGTGCGGACTTCGGCAATCTCGGTTTTGACCTCGGCGATCTTTACGTCTTGAGCCGCAAAGCGCTCCACTATTTCGGCGCGCTGCTCGGCAATCTCCGTGCGAATCTCGGCGAATTTGACGTCCTGCCTGTCAATTCTCTTCTCAAGCGCAGCCCCCTGCTTATCAACCTTTTTTTCCAGCGCGTTGGTCTTTTCGACGATCACAGCTTTCAGCCGGCTCTCGGTCTCGCGCAAATCGCCCGCAGTGGCGGCGGTGGAAGTGACAGATTCGTTGATCACCGCGACCACGGCGCGCGCCGACTTGTTGTCGAGCCCGGCGGCCACGAGCTCGTCGGTGGCCTTGGCGGTGTCGATGGCAACGGGTTGCGGCATGGTCGGGATCCTCTCTTCCTCCGATATAGCCGGGGTCGGGCACCTTTGCCAGTGGTCACGACACCGCCAGGTCCGCCGCCGGGACTATTCCCTGGTCTCGCCCTTCTGCCGCCACGGATCGTCGGCGGGGTCTTTCGGCATGGTGAAGACCCAGAGACAGACAGGCGCCACCAGAGCCGCGTGAGAGATCGCGCCCGCCATGAGCCCGAAGACCGCCCAGACGATGCCGGCGGGAACCAGCATCGCGCCGATGACCCCGGCCCAGGCGAGAATGACGCTCTCTCGGGCCGGCGGATCGTTATGGCCCACGAAGGGCAAATGCCTGGGCAGGCTCGGATCGGGCAGCACATCGGGCATGTGGCGGGGGTATTTCATCGCCTCCCAGCGCACCGCGAACCAGAGCGGGTCCTGAGCGGCGGCACGCCGCAGCGCGATGAGCCCGCCAATAAACAGCCCCACCCCACCGATCAGGCCGAATATGTCCAGCCCGAATATGACCACCGTGATGAAGCCGACCGCACCGATGAGGATCAGAAACGGCAAACGCTCGCAGCCGAAGAGCTGCGGCGGGCGCATCAGGTCCATGTCGATCCGCCCGTAGGGTTTGGTATCGTCGGTCATGTGTCTCTCCATGTCAGCAGGCTCCGGATGGAGAGCCTCGGTGTCATATTGGGCTCCGCCCGTTCACACCTCGATCGCTCCCCCGGAGCGATCGCCGCCTTCGGCGGTCCGGTGCTCACGGCGCAGCACTTTGCGCCTCTCTCAATCTCCCGTGAGCGTTTGCTGATTCTCACACTGGGAGAGGCGGGGGTCCGGGTCAACGATCCGGCCCGCCGCCGCCTTTCGCGCTGCCTGCCGCATCCCGTCCCGGAGGCTTGCCCATGAGCAGCGCCACCGACATCACCACCCTGCCTGGCCCCCTCGGACCCCTTCTTGAGGCCCCCGATGTGGTCGAGATCAGCTGCAATCCCGACGGGCGCGTCTTCGTGGAGCGCTTCGGGGCCGATCCCTGCCCCCATGGACATATGGATGCGCGGGACGCAGACCGCTTCATCCGCTGGTGCGCCACCCTCTCGAAGGCGCGGGTCGCGGCGGACGCCCCGATCTTCTCGGGCCGCATTCCGGGCACCGCCCACCGCATCGAGGCGCTGGTGCCGCCCGTGGTCGACGCCCCCGCCTTCTCGATCCGGCGCCACAGCACCCGTGTGATCACCCTTGCCGGTTTCGTTCCCGACGAGACCCCGAGACGCCTCATCGAGACCGCCATCGCCGCACGCCAGAACATCCTCATCGCGGGGGCCACGGGCGCCGGCAAGACCACGCTTCTCAATGCCTGCCTCCACCATCTGAACGATCTCGGCCCCGCCACCCGGCTGGTGGTGATCGAGGACACGCCCGAGATCCGCTCGCCGTTTGCCAATTCCATGGCGATCCGAACGGCAGATCGCGTGAGCATGGACCGCCTGCTGGTCTCCGCGCTCCGGCTGGCCCCGCGCCGCATTATCGTCGGCGAGGTCCGCGAGGGCGCGGTCCTGATGACGCTGCTCAAGGCCTGGAACACCGGCCATCCCGGCGGTCTGGTGACGCTGCATGCCAACGGGGCCGGTGAGGTGATGGCGCGGCTGGCCATGCTGGCCACCGAGGTCACCGAGACCGACCAGACCCCCTTCATCAGGGCCACGACAGACATGATCGTCTTTGTCCGGCGCGGGCGGTCCCGCCCCGAAGTGGCCACGATCACCTGCCGGACAGGATCAGAACTGGAGACGAGCTATGCGATATAACCTCCTTGCCGGGGCCGTGCTCACGAGCCTTCCGGACGCGGCATTTGCCACCGACCGGATATTCACCGGGCGCAGCCCGATCATGGCCTTTACCGATTTCATCCTGGGGCCCTTTGCCTACATGCTGATCATTCTCGGCCTCGTGGCCACGCTCGGCGGGCTGATCCTGGGCAGCGATATGGGCGGCTTTGCCCGCCGTGCGCCGCTCGCGGTGCTCGCCGGCGCGGTGCTGGCCGGGGCCAATATCATGGCCTCGACCCTCTTTGGCGAAAGCCGCGCCTATACCATCCCGGAGGCCTGGCGCACCGAATACACCCAGGACCTGTCCGTCTCCGCCCCCGAGCCTCCCGACCCGGTCTCCGTCAGGGAGGGATTGAAATGATCCGCGCCGTCAGCCTTGCCGTACTGCTTCTTGCCGCCAGCCCCGGCGCGCACGCAGAGGAGTCCCCCGGTGAAAGACTGCCCCCGGGCATCGGCAGCAATCTTCTGGAGGGCACCGGGGATCCGCCTGCCCCGGACGGGACCAGCCTCACGCCGGAGGCCGCCGAAGAAAGGCCCGTTCCGGAGCGTGACCCCGCGACATCCGATAGCGATCCGGCCCCGCCGGAACGCGACGAGGTCTTCGTACCCGCACCCCTGCCCGCCGCCTCCGACCCGGCCAGCGCACATTCCGTGCGCGCCCTGCTTCGCGATCTCTGGCGGGGGCAGGTGGCGGAGGGGTTGACCGATCTCGGCTTCGACGCCTGGCTGGCCCGGGAGGTCGGGACAAAGGCCCCTGCCCCTGCACCGCCCGACACCCAGCCCGACCGCATCCGCGCGGTTTCCGAACGCTGGGAGAGCCGCACCGGCCCGGTGGCGCTCGGGCAGGCGGGCCGTGTGGTCACCACCTTTGGTGCGGCAATCCCCACCGCCTTCTGCGCCCCGCTCACCGTCTGTTACATTGAACTGGAACCGGGCGAGGAACTGACCGACACCCCCTCCTGGGGTGATACCGCCCGCTGGCAGGTGGTGGCCAAGGTCCAGGGCCGTGACCCGGAAACGGTCGTGCTCGAGATCAAGCCCGCAGGCGACGCAGAGACCACCAACCTGGTCATTCCCACCGACCGACGCCTCTATTCGATCACGCTTGTCAACGACGCGGAGGTCCATACCCCGATCCTGTCGTTTCGCTATCCGGGCAGCGAGGCCCGCGCCATCGCCGCCGGGATCGCCGCGCGGAAAGAGGCGCAAGCCACAGCCGCCGCCGCAGCGGCGCGCGCCGCCACCCTGGCGCGCAGCGGGGTCGAGACATCCACGGGCGCACGCGCCGCCGGGGATCTCGACTTTGCCTTCCGGATCACCGGCGAGGCCCGCTTCCGACCGGTCCGCGTCTTCGCCGATGGCAAACGCACCTATATCGATCTCCATCCCCGCTACCGGGGCACATTGCCCGCGATCCTGCCCGGGCCGGGCGAGGCGAACAAGGCGCTCAACACGCGTGTGAGCGAGGGTGGCACACGGCTGGTGGCCGACCGCGTGATCACCGATATCTGGTTGCAGGCAGGCCGCGAGCGGGTGCGTATCCGAAAGGCCGGGCCATGATCTGGGGGCCGCTTGATCCCCTGCCAATGGCGGTGCTTCTGGCGCTCGGCGCCGGTCTCGTCGTCGTGGCTGTCGGGCTGCTCCGGGCCTTGCGGGACCGGCCCGATGAGCCGGCCTTCCGGGCCAAGGCGCTTCTCAACCGCCCGGAAGCGAAGCTTTACCGGATGATCGCCCACCGGCTGCCAGAGGGCTATCACCTGATGGCGCAGGTTTCCTATGGCGAGATGGTACGCTGTGCGAGCACCGCCAAATTCCTCACCGTCAATACCCGCCGCGCCGATATCGCAATCACCGACCGCGCCTTCAACGTGATCGCCGTTGTCGAATACCAGGGCCCCGGCCATTACGGACGCAGCGTGCAGAGCGCCCTGCGCGCGCGGCGCGGCGACGCCGCCAAACGCCGCGCCCTCGAAGAGGTCTGTATCCCGCTCATCGACATCCCGAAAGACTTCGATGCAACCACGGTGGACGCGGCCCTCGCCGTGATCTTTCCCGCAGAGACACCCGAGCGCCCGCCCGTCGCAATCCGGAGGACCACCCCATGAGGATGCCCCTTCTCGCCGCCCTCACCTGCCTTCTTCTCGCCGGCTGCGGCGCGGGGTTTGGCCCGGGCCTGACCCCACCCGGCCTGACCCTGCCAGGCACCGGCGGCGGCGCGGACACCGCCCGGGTCAGCGCGGCGCAGGCCTGCGCCATCGGCTATGATCTGGCGCGCGCCATCCATGACCGGGTGTCGCTCAGGCGCACCGTCATCGTGGCCCCGAAGCGGGAGACCGCCTGCGAGCGCCACGCGCTCGAATACCTCCGCCGCGCGGGCTTCCGTATCGACCGCACCGGGCAGGGCGGGGTCGCGCTCGACATCCGCCTTGATCGCCTCGACCCCGATACCGTCTCGGCCGTGGCGGAAATCGGCGGAACGCTCAGGATCGCGCGGCTCTACCGCCCGGTGCGCACCGGCGTTCTGCCCGCCGGGCCGGTGAGCGTGCAGCACCTCGATCCCGATACCTACAGCGCGCGCGAGGATGCCCGATGAAAGGCCCGCGCCGCTTCATGGATCTCCTGAACTGGGGCGCGCTCATTGCCCCGGGCGTGATCCTCGGCAAGGACGGCTCCTGTCTGGCGGGCTGGCGAATGCGGGGGCTCGATACCGAAAGCATGGAACCTGACGTGTTTGAGAGCTGGATGGCCACGCTGGCGCTCAGGCTGTCGGAGTTCGGCGATGAACATGTGCTCTGGGTGGTTTTTCGCCGCCGGGCGCTGCAAGCCGCCCCCGACCTCGAACCGACCGGCCAGCAGGCGCTGGACGTGCTCGCCATCGAGATGAACGAACTCCTTGCCGCGCCGGGCACGCTCTGGGCCGACGATCTGACGCTGTTTTTTTCCTGGACGCCCGAAGTGGAGATGGCACCGGAGGAGAAAGCCGCCGCCTTCGCCGATGAATGCGCCCTGCTGGAAACCCGGCTCGATCACATCCTCGGGCTGACCCGGCTGGACCGGACAGAGGCGGACGGGGGTCTGCGCTCCGAGCTTTGCGCCCATCTTTCGGCCCTGACAGGCACAACGCGCACCGCGCCCGGGATTGCGCCCGGGATTGCGCCCCATGCGCTGCCGGTGGGGCTCGATGCGCTCTTCGGCCCCGACCTTGTTCAGGACCATCTCTCCGGCCCGCTCCGGGTCTCCGGCCGCCCGCTGGCCTGCCTCACCATCGAAGGCTTGCGGGAGACCTATCCGCTCGCGCCGCTCGCAGCACTTCAGGACGTGCAGATGGCCTTCGCCTGGGTGACCCGCTTCGCGGCGATGTCGCCCCAGACCGCGCGGGCGGGCGCGCTCTGGAACCGCAAGCTCTGGCACCAGTCCGGCGCCGACATGATCGGCAACATCACCGGTGAGGGCGGCGGCAGACCAAAGCTCTTCGAGGCTGCCATGGCCGAAAGCGCCGACCAGACGGTCGCGGTCGCCACGCGCGGCGAGGAGGGGTTCGGACGTTTCGTGCCGGTCCTGCTGGTCTATGGCGACCCCGGGCAGCCCCATGACGCGCTCGCCCCGCGCCTGCGCCTGTTGCGCGAGGCCCTCAGTGCCGGCACGCTCAGCCTGCGCGAGGAACGTGCCAACGCGGTTCCGGCCTTCCTCTCCGCCCTCCCCGGCCATGTCGCCCCGAACCCAAGGGCGCGGATGGCGCGCGCCCGCGTCATGGCCGATTTCATGCCGGTCAGGGGCATCGACCGGGGCCGTCCCCTCTGCCCCTCCGCCCTGATGCCGAAACACAGCCCCGCGCTTCTGCCCGCCCGCGCCCGCACCGGCGAGCTCTTTCACTTCAATCTGCATGTGGGCGATGTCGGCCATACGCTCCTGTTCGGCCCCACCGGGGGCGGCAAGTCGGTGCTCCTTGGCCTTATCGCCTCGGCCTGGCTGCGCTACAGCGACGCCCAGGTGATCTTCTTTGACCGCCACCGTTCGGTCCGCCACGCCTGCAACGCGCTTCGCGGCACCTTTCTCGAGCCCGGCACCGGTGCAGGCCAGGGCCTCGCGCCCATGGCCCATATCCGCGATCTCGGCGCGCCCTGGGCGGTGGACTGGCTCTGTGAACTGATCCGCCAGGGCAGCGGTGCCCGGCCAAACCCCGAACAGGCCGAAGAGCTTGGACGCGCCGCCCTGGCACTGATGCGCGCGGACAAACCGGGGCTCCGGCAGGTCCAGGAATATGTCCAGGACGCAGCACTCCGCCAGTGCCTGGAAGAATGGCTGTCGGGACCGCTGGCGGGGACCTTCGATCGCGACGGGATCGATCTGGATGCCGGTCTTGACGGCGCGCGCCTGACTGTCTTCGAGACCGCCGCCCTTCTCGATGCCCGCGAGGCCGTCACGGTGCTCTCGCTCGACTATATATTCGCGCAGGTCGCCCGGCGCTTCGACGGACGCCCCACCCTCGTCATCCTCGACGAGGCCTGGAGCTTTCTCGGCCATGACATCTTCGCCGCGCGCATCCGCTCCTGGCTGAAAGAGGGCCGCAAGATGAATGTGGCGGTCCTGATGGCAACACAGTCGATCTCGGATGCGGTGAACTCCGCCCTGATCACCGATCTGCTCGACAGCTGTCCAACCCGGATCTTCCTGCCCAACCCGCAGGCACAGACCTCCGTGCAGGCCCCGCACTATCGCGCCCTGCAACTCGATGCCGCCCAGATCGCGCTCATCGCGGCGGCGCGGCCAAAAAACGAACTCTACCTCATGCAGGCGGGCACACGGCGGCTCATCAGCTTCGCGCTCGGTCCCGCCGCGCTCTCGATCCTCGGCCAGACCAGCCAGACCGCAAGCCAGCGCGCCGGCGCGGAGGGCAAAACCCATCCCGACTATTGGAAGGAGGACCTCATCCGTGACACGCAAATCGCTTGAAACCGCGCTGCTGCTCATCGCACTTGCCGTGACCCCCCTGCCCGCCCCTGGCGGCGGCGTTACCGGTCATGCCACCGAATGGACGCAGCTTCTCAACAACAGCCAGCTCGCCAGGATCGTCACCACCGAGGGGGCCATTCTCTCGACCGAAACCAAAAGCCTCGCAGCGCAGCTAAACCAGCTCGCGACCGAACTCAAAAGCTACGAGATCATGCTGCGCAATATCAAAAGCCTGCCGAAGCGACACCTGCGCGAGGCCATGGCCGCCGTGACACGGCTGCGCGAAATCGGCCAGGAGGCCGGGGCGCTGGCGCAGTCGGGCCGCGCGCTCGACAGCTTCCTGCGCTCCGATCTGATCACCGATCCCCTCTTTGAGCGCCGCGCCCTCGACCGGGCGCGTCTCGGCGAGGATTATGACACCTGGCAGACCCGCTGGCAGGCCGCGCTGGAAACCGGGCTCAGGGGCGCAGGTGCCACGCTCGAGGATGTCGAAAGCGAGGCCCGGCTGATCGATCTTGTCACCGGCCGGTTCGGCTCCGAGGCGGGACAGATGCAGGTGCTTCAGGGGGCCAGCCAGATCGCGGCCTCCATGGCGCGGCAAATGAACGATCTGCGTGCCCTGACCGCAACCCAGGGCGAGACCGTCGCGGTGGCCTGGGCCCGGGTGCTGGCGGACATGGACCGCAGGGAGGTCGCCGAACGCCGCTTCGAGACCGAGGTCCACGAAACCCTTGAACTTCTCGGCACCCGGTCGCGCGGTCGCAGCATGCAGGACATGTTCGGCCTGGGCAGACCGTGATGCGCCTGTTCTGTTCATACCGGGCCAGTTCATACAGTGCGCCCGCGCTCGCCCTGACCGCAGGTCTGCTCTTGCTGCTGGCCGGTCCGGCTGAGGTCCAGGCCCAGGACACCTCCCCGGGAGATGCGCTCGAGGGCATGATCGACACCATGAAGGGCCAGCTCGATGCCGTGGGCACGCGGCTCGGCGATCTCGTGCGCCAGGCGATGATCACGCTTCTGGTGGTGGACTTCACGCTGCGCGCGGGCCGCGCGATCCTCGGCGACAGCGATGTCACCGGACTGGTGAAGGGCTTCGCCTTTCAGCTCGGCTTTGTCAGCTGTGTCTGGCTCCTGGCCGGGATGGTGCCGGTCTTCGTGGACTGGCTGGCCGAAACGGCGCTTGATATTGCCAGGACCGCCGGCGGCGCCAATGTCGAACCCGGCGCCATGGTCGGGCAGGGTCTCTCCCGCGCCTGGGGCTGGATGCAGGCGATGGAACTCTGGAGCCCGGGCACCTGGTTCTACATCTTTGCCGCCGTCATCTCGATCATCGTGCTGGCCATGTCCGTGGCCATGCTGGTGGTGATCTGGGCCGAACTGTATCTCGTCGGCCTCGCCGGCATCGCCGCCCTCCTCTTCGCCGGTCTCACCGAGACCCGCGACATCGCGCTTGGCTATGTCAACGCCCTCATCGGCAAGGCCTTCAAACTGATGGGGCTGATGATCGTCATCGCCTCGATGGGGGCGATGACCGACGCGCTGGCCACAAGCGCAGGCGCGGGGCTCCTGAACGCCATGGGCACCGTGCTGTTGCAGATTGTCAGCGGGGTCATGATCCTGACCCTGCCCCAGACGATCGAGGCGCTGGTCGCCGGGGCGAAGATCGGCAGCCGCAGCGCCGAGATGGCCGGCAGGATGGCGGGATCGGCCGGAAAGATCATGGCCGGGGCCGGGGCGGGTGCGGCGGTGGGCGCCGCTGTCGGAACCGGGGCGAGCGCAAAAGCCGGGGCCGGGGCGAGCGGGGTCGGCAGGGCCGCGCTGGCGGGCGCGCGCAATACGGGCATGGACTGGGGCAGCGCCGCCGCCCGGGGCGACATTCGCGGCTCGATCGCGCGGAAAATCGGCGAGAAGATCGGACGCACCGGGGGCGAGGGCACATGAGCCCGCCCCCCGATCCCTTCGCCCGGGCGCGCGCCGCCTGGGAGGACCGCCACGCCGCGCTGGCCGTCGAGCGCGAACACTGGCGCCGCGCCTTTCTCGCCGCCATGGGGCTGGCCGCATTGGCCACGGGATTTGGCATCTGGGCCGCGGTGCGCTCCGAATACATCCCCTATATTGTCGCCATAGACGAGATCGGACAGGCCCAGCCGGTCATTGCGCCGCGCGAGATCGCCGACTGGCCCGATACCGCCATCCGGCATGAGCTTGCTGCCTTCCTGCGCGACTGGCGCTCGGTCTCCATCGACGAGGCGGTCATGCGGGGACGCCTCAGACGCATTCAGTATTTCCTCGAAGCCAACTCGGCCGCCGACCGCAAGGTCGTGACCTGGGTACGCAGCCCCGACACCTCGCCCTTCCGGCTCGCCGAAACCCGCACTGTCGATGTCGCAGTGGCCTCGGTCGTGCTCGTGGGCGGGCGCAGCTGGCTTGCCACCTGGGAAGAGATCCGCCGCAGCCGGGGCTCGGGGATCGAGGAAGAGCGGCGCCGCTTCCAGGGCACCTTCGTGCTCGGACGCCGCCGCATCACCGACGAAGTGGTCCTCATGCAGAACCCCATGGGAATGGTGGTGGAGGATTTCGACATCGTGAGGCTGCAATGAGCAGAAGAGAACACCCGGTCGTCTCCGGCCCCGTGCTCGGGATCGTTTTCTTTGCCGCCCTGGTCGGCATCGGCGGCGGCTTTCTCTTCGGCTACGCGCTCCAGGGCGATGGGACACAGCCACCCTCGGAGTTCCAGCCCGCCACAGGCGACCGGATCGCGCTGCCGGAACAAGCCGAAAGGGGCGTGACCCCTGCCCCGCCGGACCGGGCAGCAATTCCCGATGGCGGCGAAGAGACACAGCCGGAAGACCCCGCGCTCCGTGCCATCCGCGCCCGCCTCGCCGCAGAACAGGATCGCCTCGCAGAGCGCCAGCGCCTCGCCTGGGACAGCCCGCTCACCCCGGGCGTGGCCGATGCCCCCACGCTCGTGACGCAGCGCGCGCCCGAGCCGGAGGGCGCGCCGCCGCCGGGGGGCGGTGACATCGCAGCCGCAGCGCCGCCCGACCCCCTTGTGCCGGACCCCATCCCGGAGGACACCGAATATCCTCTTGCGCGCGGCAGTGTCATTCCCGCCGTTCTCGAAACCCCCATCGATTCGGACCTGCCGGGCCTCGTGCGGGCCCGGGTCAGCGAAGACGTTCTCGACAGCACCACCGGAACCCGTGTGCTCATCCCGCGCGGCGCGGCGCTGGTCGGCACCTATGGCTCGGACACCCGCGCCGGGCAGCGCCGGCTCTTCGTCGCCTGGACCGATCTCCGAATGCCCGATGGCACGCGCCATGATCTGGACAAATTCGCCACCCTCGGGGCCGACGGCGCCTCCGGTGTGCGCGGGCGGCGCGCGACCGGCCTGCTGACCGCGCTCGGCGCCGCCGTGCTCTTCGATCTCGCCGGCAATGCAACACAGATACTGACAGGAACCACCCCGCAAAAGGACAGCGATCTCGGCGCGCTCATCGCACAGGCGACCGGCAGCGCCACGGGGCGCGTGGCCGAAGACTATCTCGGGCAGTTGCTTGAGCGGGGTCCCCGCTTCCGCGTCAGGGCCGGCACCCTCATGAACGTCCTCGTCGAAAAGGATATAACCCTTCCCGAGCTGCGCCCGTGAGCCCCTACAGGCCCAATGCCTCGCGCAACAGCGCGTTGGCCCGCGTCTGCCAGCCACGCCCCTCCGATTTAAGGCGCGCGAGAATGTCCGGGTCGAGCATCATCGTCACCCGATGCTTGCGATCTGATGGAGGCAGCGGCGGACGGCCGCGTTTAAAGAATTGGGCATCTTCCTCGGTAATTTCGCGAACCTCGCCATCGTCATCAATCAGAGGCGCTCTTGACACGGTCATAGATTTTCCTTTCCCGACGGTTTGCCCGGCGCAGCGATATGACGCGCAGGGTATCGTTTCGAATGGTGTAGGCGAGGCTGACGAAAACAGCATCCATGAACCCGAACGCAACGAAACGCTCCTCACCATACTCTCGCCGTTGATCCACCGCGTAAATTGCCGTCTCCCAGCCAAATTGAACGACATCGGCAAAGTCCAGGCCACGCTCCTCCAGCGTTCTCGTGCGCTTCGCAGGATCCCATTCCAGCTTCATCTGTTTTATATATGCATATTATTTCAGGCGGTCAATCCGGCACGACCATGGGGACACGCGCATGGGGCATGATGTGAAATCCCGGCGCTACCGGGCCGCGCTACTTGCGGCTCTGCTCTGTCTTGCCTTCGCCCTGCCTGCCCGCGCCTGCACCGAGGACACGATGCTGGATCTGATCGGGCGGCTGGAGGCGGGCGGAAACCATGACACCGTCTATTACGGGGTGAAGGTACGGCCACCGCGCGCAATCACCACGATGAGCGTGGGCGAGGTGCTGGCCTGGCAGCGCAACACGGTGCGCGGCGGCTCGGTCTCTTCTGCCGCCGGAAAGTACCAGATCATCCGCCCCACCCTCCAGGGTCTTGTCGATCAGGGTGTGGTGCAGCCCTCGGAGATCTTCGACGCGGCGACCCAGGACCGGCTCGGACGGCACCTCCTTCGGGCCACCGGGTACCGGGCGGGCGACACCTCGCCGGAGACCGCCAACAGGATCGCCGGGGTCTGGGCCGCGCTGCCACGTGTCAGCGGCGCAGGCGCCGGACACTCGGTCTATGAAGGGGTGGCCGGCAACCACGCGCTTATCACCGCCCCGAGCTACAGGGCGGTTCTCGCCTGCGAGCGGGATGTGGCCTCTCTCGGTTCCGAGATTGCCGCCGTGCGTGGCGGTCAGACATTCGGGTTCCATTGGGATCAGGTCCTGGAAGAGATCGCCGGGGCCTCCCAGAAGGTGCTCGCCGGGGTCGGCACCTCGGCCATCGGCCTGCTGCTCGGCCTCTTCGTCATAGATCTGGTTCTCCGGGCAGGAAACTGGATCCTCTCCGGCAATCCCGAAGCCCTCTACGCCGGTCTGGCCTTCCGGCTTCTGACCGTCTGCCTCTGCCTGGCGCTGCTCACCATGCCGGGCGCGTTCATCGGCTTCATCGACGCGGCGGTGCGCCAACTGGCCGGAAGTGCGGGCATCGGGACAGCGTTTTCGCTCGGCACCTTCGTGTCGGGCCGCACCGCGCTCATCTTCTCTCTTTTCGAAGGACTGGGAATATGGCCCATGGCGATACAGGCCGGCGTGATCGTCCTGGCGGCGCTGATCCTGTTGCCCTTCGCCCTTCTTCTGGGACTTGTCGTCTACTGGAGCGCCCGGCTGCTGCTGGCCGCCGCCGCCGGCCTCTTCGCCCTCGGATTCGGCGGGCTGAAGGAGACCACCGCAAAGGCGCGCAGTGCCGCGCTGCTGCCGGTCTCCGCAGGGCTGTCTCTGTTCGTGGTCATGCTCCTGACCGGGATCACGCTCGAGATGGCCTGGTCGGTCCGCTCGGAGACCAACCCGCTTTTTGCCGCCATGTCGTTTCTGCTGCTGGAGATCACCGCCGCCGCGCTCGCATGGTTCCTGCCACCCGCGATCGGAAAGATCATTAAATGAACGCCGAACGCAGCATACAGCGCCTCCTGACCTCAGCAAGGACCGCCCGGCAACAGAAGCAATGCACAAGCTGCCGCTCCAATGGCGCAGCATTGACCCTCCCCGGCCACCCTGTCAGGCTTTTGCGCGGTGCGGGGTCAGGCCTCACTTTCCTGCTTCTTCTCTGCCTTTATCCTCTGCATCCCTCATGGGCAGAGACCCGCACCACCACCGATCTTCCGGGTTTCATCCGCGCGCTCGAGGCCCCGCGCGGCTATGACGATTACGAACGCCGCATCCCGCGCGCGCCTCCGAAACCGCTCACCGCCATGTCTGTGGGCGAGGTGCTCGACTGGCAGACCCGGGTCCGGGCCGCAGGCGCACCCTCCACCGCCGCCGGGGGATACCAGTTCATCCGCGACACGCTCGCCCGCCTGGTCAGAACCCATGGGATCGCGCGCACCACCCGGTTTGATGCAGCCCTTCAGGATCGTCTCGCAGGGCTTCTGATCGCGGAATGCGGGAACCCCGGTCCGCCCGCCAACCATCCCCGCTATGGCAATTGCCTCGCGGGCATCTGGGCCGCCCTGCCGCTGACCCATGGGCCGCAGCGGGGACACTCTGCCTATCGCGGGGTGGCCGGCAACCGGGCGCTCACAACCCCCGCCACCGTGCTCGCGGTTCTGGCCGGGCAGCCGGTCTCTCTGGCCCTCCACAACCCCCGGCCTGCCGCGCCCATCCCCGACACAAGCGTTCTCGCCTTCGGCGCGGTCAGGCTGCGCGATGTCACCGCTGCCATGCGCGGCGCGACACGCGCCGGAACGCTGGCCCCCTCTGTCCGCAACTGGAGCCTTGATCCCTATGCCGTCGAGTGAGACCCGGGGCCCGGACCGGGCCCCCGATCCCCACCGCAGAAAGCCCGGCACGGGCAAGCCGGCAGGCCCGGATGCGGCGAAGATCAGGGCCGCGCTCGAGGCACGCGCGGAAGATCTCTTCCGCAGGGCCTTCGGCGAGCCGGTGCGCCCCGGAGCCGCTGACTGGCGGGCGAAGGAGAACGACGCGCGCTCGATGAGGATGAAGGGTGATCGGCGCGGGCTCTGGTGCGATCATTCCGCCGGGGAAGGCGGCGATCTTCTCGATCTCGCCGCGATGGTATTCTGTGGCCTCACAAGCGCGCGAAGCGACTTTCCGCGTGTGCTCGAAGAGGCCGCGCGCTGGCTGGGCGACGCCCCGATGCCGGACAGACGAAAGCTCAGGGCCAGAGATACCGGGGATCGCGCTTGCCTCCGGGCACTGGTGCAGACGATAGAGGGCTGGACCGGACCGGTGCGGGGCAGCCCGGCAGAGGTCTATCTCGCCGGGCGTGGCATTCGGGACCTGCCCGAAACCGGCCTGGCCTGGCTGCCCGCGGTTCCGCGCTTGCGCGTCCGCGATCCCGACCGGCCCGCGCTGGTGGTCTGGGCCATGGATGACACCGGGCATGCGGTCGGCGGCCAGCGCATCCTGATCGATGCGGACGGGCGCAAGGCCGCCGTGAAAATCCCCAAGCCCGCCTTCGGCACAATCGGCGGGGCACCTGCACGGTTTCCGTCCGCGGGCAGTGTTGAGAAGGACGCGCCGCTGGTGATCGCCGAAGGCCCCGAGACGGCCCTGACACTCCGATCCGTGACGGGGCTTGAGACCTGGGCGGTGTTCGGCGTTTCGGGATGGAAGCGCGCCCCGGTCCCGCTGGACCGCGAGGCCATCCTTGCCCCCGACCGCGATGCGCCGGGCAGCCCTGCGGGGCGGGCCTTTGCCTATGCGGTAACGCATCATCTGGGCCGGGGCTGCCACCTCCGCATCGCCGAGGCGCCCGAACCCGAAGGCTCGAAACGCGATCTCAACGACACGCTGAGGACCCGGGGGCCTTTCGCCGTGCTCGGTGCCATCGCCGCAGCCCGGAGGGCCGACGCATGAGACGGGCAGGCGGCTGGCACAGGCGTCTCTTCGCCCCCGGCAGTGCGGCGCTCGCCTTTGCCGCCTTCTTCCTGCCTTTCGTGCCTTTCGCACTGGCACTCGCGCCGCTGCTCTACGCGGCATGGTCCGGGCGCGCGTCCCTCCGCGCCGGTGCCATGGCCGGCTTCATGCTCTGGCCCGCCATCGCTTCGGCCACCGGTCTTGTCGGGGTGGGCATGGACCCGGGACTTGCCTGGGCCGGAGCCGCAGGGATCGTGGTCGCGCTGTCGCTGCTTGCCGCAGGGGTCGGCATCCTGCCCGTGACCCTGGCGCTTCTGGCACTCCCGGTCTTCCCCGCCTCGCCGCTCCTGCCGCTGGCCGCCCTTCTGCCGGGCGCGGGATTTGCCGGGCTGATCGTCACCGCTCTGGCGCTGACCGGCGCGGAGGCGACGCGGAGCCCGAGGGTCCGGACGGTGCTGTCCAGCGGCATCGCCGCGACACTTGCAGCCTGGAATATCTTGCCCGCTGTGCCATCTGGCGAGGTCACACCCCTGTGGCGGGAAATCCCCGAACCCGTCATGGTCACCGAACGCGCCCGCTGGATTGCGCTCCGCGAGAGCCTTCCCGCGGGCGGCACGGCAAGCTTGGGCGAAAACATCTTCCGGGCCGAAGACGCCGACGCGCGCGCCTTCTGGTGCCGCGCCGCCCGGGACAGATCCCTCACGCTCCTTATCGGCGTTTCCGAGCCCTATGAGGGCGCCCGCCGCAGCACGCTCTGGCGGCTGGACCCGGAGACATGCGCACGCTTTGGGGACGACGCCGTACTCTACCGCGCGCGCTTTGGCATTCCCGGCCTCACCGGCACATGGGCGCGGATGCCGGGGGAGCGGCACCCACCTTCTCATGACCCCGGCTTTGATGTGCTGATCTGCCTTGAAGCCTTCCTGCCCTGGGCCTGGGCCGCCCTGTCCGGTGATGCGGAACCCGCGCGTCCCGTGGTCGTGCTCTCCAATGACGGGGCCTTCGGGCCAGTGTTTGGCCCAGAGTTTGGGCCAGTATTCAGAGCAGTGCCTGGCCCCCTGCCCGTTCCCGTTCTGCGCCGGAAAGCCGCCCGCGCCATGGCCGGGCTCTCCGGCCGACAGGTCCACCACGCCGAAACCGGGCGCACCGCGCTCCTTCTGTCCACACCCGCCGGACCCATCACAAAAGGCCAGTCCCAATGACAGACCGAAACATCTCCCGCAGGCAAAGGACAGCCACCGCCATCCGGCGGGGACTGACCCGTGCGCGGGACACGCTCATCTCGCCTGCCGGCCTTCTGCCGCTGGCCCTGCTCCTCGCGACATGGCTCGGGTTTATCGTCAACGTCGCGCTCTACAGACGCGGCACCACACCGGACTGGTCCTACGATCCCGGCCTCCTGCTCGCCGCGCTCCTGCCCGCCATGATCTGCCACGGGATCGCCCTCGGCCTCGGGCCGACCTCCGTCCTCTGGTGGTGTCTGTGGCTGCCCGGCATCGCGCTCTACGCCGCCCGGCCCTGGGAGATCGACGGCGCATGGCAGGCCACATGGGTCTTCGACAATACATGGCCCTGGTTCCGCGCCATCCTCTTCAACTATTCCCGAACGCCTCCCGCCACCCTTGTTGCCTTCGCCGGGTTGGTGGTCATGACAACCGTAACCATGGGCGTGGGCTACCGGCTCTGGAAAGGGCTGATCAGGGCCATTGACGACGCCACCCGCGACGGCGCGACGGGTCGCGGGAGCGGCGGCCATAAAGAGGGCCTGCCGCAGGCCACATGGGCGGCGCGCGGCGAGGTCCGCCAGCGCTTCACCCATCCCGGCGGCATCGTGCTCGGCGAGCACACCGATCCCATGGGCGAAACCCCCGGCTTCGATCCCGGGCGGCCCCGCAGCTGGGGGCGGCAGGGGACCGGCCATCTCGTCACCATTGATCCGGGCGCGGGCAACGGCCATGCCCTGGTGCTGGCCCCCTCAGCCGGGTACAAGACCGCCGGCATCGTCATTCCAAACATTCTCACCTATGACGGCCCCCTCGTCGTCGTCGATCCCAAGGGCGATCTTTACGCGCGCACCCGCGCCGCCCGCCAGGCCATGGGCTTTGAGGCCATCGTCATCGACGCCGAGACCGGGTTCGATCCCTTCAAGGCCATCGCCCCGCTCGCCCCCGACACCCCCTCGGTCTACTACACCATGGCCAAGACGCTGATGCCCGCCCATACGCGATCTTCCGAGAACAGCGAATATTTCCACGACATGGCCGTCAGCCTCTTCGCCGCGCTCATGGCGCATTTCGTGGAGAGAAAAAGCGACAACGTCGCCGGAGAGATTTCCAGATTCATCAACCGCAAGCGTAAGGAGGTGACCGCACAGGCGGAACTGATTGCAGCCAAATATCCCACCCTGCCCTATATCAATGACGAGATGAGGGGGATCGCCGCGCTCGACGACCGCACCTTCCCCGGCGTGGTCAAGGGCATCTCCAACAAGCTCGCCTTTGTCCGCTTCCCCGATATCCAGGCCTTCGCGCGGTCCGACAAATCCCCCGCCGACCATATCGCTGCGCTCGGACCCAAATCCGACATCTTCATCAACCTGCCGGAACTCGCGGCACGGGACTTCTCCTCCTTCCCGCGCCTCTTGTTCGGCGCGATGTTTGTCATCGCAGGTCTGACCGAGCAACCCGACCGCCCCAGGGCCCGCCGCCTCTTTCTCATAGATGAGGCCCGCGTACTCGGCGGCATGGACATCCTCACCAATGTCCGCGATGCCGGGCGCTCCATCGGCATGCATCTGATGCTGATCTACCAGAACCATGGCCAGCTCGTGGAGGCCTGGGGCGGCGAGGCCGGGGCCTCCGCATGGCTCGACAGCTGCGAGGCCAGGGTCGTGAGCGCCGTCGGCTCCGCGCGCACCGCCAGCGATATCGTCACCATGCTCGGCAAACGAACCATCCGGACACAGACACAGGGATCGTCCAGTTCGGCCCCGACCCTGGCCCCGATGACCGCAACGGTTGGAAGCAGCGAGACCGAACAGCTTCGCGAGGTGCCGCTCATGTCGGCCGCAACGCTGGGCCAGTTGCCCACCCATGGGGCACTGATCTTTACCCGCAAGTCGAAACCGATCCTCGCCACGAAAGCCATCTGGTTCACCCGGCCGGACATGAAGGACCGGGTCAAATCCCCCGAAGACGTGGCAGAGCATCTCGCCGCAACCAAACGACACGCGCAGGTCATGCAGCGGGTCGCGCAGGCGCAGGCACCGCAAAACGCGACGAAAGAACCGCAGGACGAGGAGGCGAAGAGCGCGAAAGCCGCGGCCCCTGATCCGGGGCAGAATGGCAAGCCTGCCCGAAAGCGAGCTCAGGAAAAAGAAAACGCGCCCTCCCCCAAAAAGGGATCTGCGCACAGAGTCGCGCCCGCCAGCACCGCAAACGGCTTCCCCGAGGTGGAGCCGGATATCGACTATGACATCGACCCGCGCCCCGGAGATCAGGACCCGGGCGGCCCCGCACCGGTTCGCAACACCAACGCGCAGGCCGAAGAGACAGGCGACACGCAACATCCTCCGGCCAGCCTGCACACCGGGGTTAAGGCACAGAAAGCCGGGGAAGACCCCGGTCCGGATGGCGTTGGGGAGAATGTCACGCTCTCCGCGACCGAAGCGCAGCTTATCGCCCGGCTGCGCGTCGGCGGGCCATGGGCGGCGGCGGCCGCTCTGGGATCACTGGACGCGATGCAGGAAACCCCTGTCCCGCCGCAGCCCGACGATGCTGAACACGGCGGTGAAACACCCTCTTCAATGACACCGGGCCCCGATCCCTCGCGGGTCGAACCGGATATCTCCGGACGCCCCGGAGATGCGGCTGATCCCGGCCCGCAGGAGGCGGAGAAAGCAACCGGGACCGACGGGGCATCGGACGCGCCCGAAGACGCGGGAACACCCGGAACAGGGTCAGCAGAACCCGAAACGAACCCACAGGCATCCGCAGCGGGGTCCGAGAAGACAGACGCAAGCCCGGGCCGTGAGGGTCCGGATGCGGGCAAAAAAGGGAAGACGGCGCGTCACGGCAGCAGATGGTTGCAGGAGGAGGACGCGCGCATGTTCGCGATGCTGAAGGAAGACCTGCCCCACGCAGAGGTCGGCAAGGCGATCGGGCGCAGCGCCCACGCCGTGCGCAAGCGGCTCGAAAAACTGGAGGAAATCCGCAATGCTGAAACGCCTGATGGCCCGGCCAGCCCCGATGCGCCGTGAAGAGACGCCCGGGCCGGGATCCGAAACAGGCCCGCCGCAAGGCCCGGAGCTTCACCAGGCGGTTGGCCCGGCGGTGCAAACGGCTGAGAAAGAAGAGGGGCCTGCGTTGAAGCCTGCGCCGGACAACATCGACGCCCGCTGCATCTGGGACGGATTGCCGGGGGTCCCATTCGAGGCCCTCGACTTCGAACCGACGCGTGGCCCCCTCCTGCGGCGCGGGATGGCGTCCGAGCCCGCAATGCCCGTCCCCCTGAACCTGCGGCCCTGGAGCACCGATCTCCTGTCCCGGCCCCACATGCGTCGGGGCGGGATCATGGGCGCGCTTGATCTGGCCGACTGGTATCTCACCTCCCCGGCCAGCCGCCATGAGATCTATGCCTGGAGGCGGCGAGCACGTCTCGAAAGCCCGCTCCGCTGGCATCTCCATCGTCTGCGCGCCGTGTTGCGGGACCGCCCACCCGGCGCGCCGCGCTGGCTCTCCGGGACTGTTCAGGCCCCGATTGAAGGCAAGGCTGAACGTCATTGGCCTTGAGAAGAGACATCACCCGAACCCTTCTCTTCGGCACACCGGTCATGGCGCTGCTGCTGCTCGTCTGGGCGGTGAGTGCCGCTGGCCTTGTGCTGGGCAACGCCACAACCTCGGTCCCGCGCGGCCTCTATCTCCGTGCAAATGCGCAAACCGCAACCTATGTCACCTTCTGCCTCGACACCCGGCACCGGCAAGCGCCCTGGTATCCCCATCTCTGCTCGCCCGACGCCCCGGACGGCCTGCGCATCCTCAAGCGCATCGCAGAGCGCCGCCCCGATGGATCGCTTATCGTCAAGGGCGATACCCCCGGGGCGCTGGACAGCCGTGTTCTCGGCCCGGTCCGGCGCGGGGACGTAAGGGGATGGTGGATGCCGCTTTTGCGCATCGATCTGCAGACCGCATCCCGGGCATCGGCTGACAGTCTACAACCACCGAAAGGACGATCATGACCGAAAGCCAGTTTAAACCCGTTCCCTATGCTGATCTCAATTCACGCCGGGAATGTCCCGAACGATGTTGAACTTTGCTTGAAGGGTGGCGTTGCTTTCCCTGAGCCGTAGGCTCGGGGTGTTCAAACCGAAAGGAAAAGCAACGCCATGAAGAAGACTACGACATCCGAACTGGCGCTGACCAGTCAGAATGTGTAGTGCGACAAAAGTCTTTCAGAATCCGCGACAAAAGTCTTTGGGAATCCGGCAGATATTGGCCCGGAAACCCGTCGCGATTTCCGGGGCAAAATGCCCTGGAAAATTGGCTGCCTGCGCCGCCTTCTGTCATCCGGTAGAGTACGCACAGCTCCTGCCGGGCCACCGGACGTCGCGACCGGTATGTCGATGACTGCTTCGGGCGGGAATACGCAGGCGGCCACGCCGCCGAGGTCATGACCCGCGCCTTACAGATGCTGTTCCACAAGCTGCCCGGTGCCGAGGGCGTTGATCTGGATGACCTGGTGCGCTGCGACCCGGAAATGCTCGATCTGGTGCTGGGCCTGCTCTTCCATTACGATCCCGGCTGACCCGTGCGACAGGCGACCCATGGCCGTGCACACCATCAACCTTCCCGATGCTCTACAGGCGCGAGATGCGCACCGTGATCCGGGAGGACGTGGCCGGCACGGTCGAGGGCACCCATTCAGATGTGCCAGGCATCCGGAAAACCCTCGAACGGCCCACGCCGGTGAATTGCTCCTCCGAATGCCGCGTGCTCTACCTCCACGATCCCGCCGAGTTCCTCTGGCTGCTCGGGTTCGCCTTCAGCGGGATACTCTACGAGCCGCTGCGCGCGACCCTGCCACCCGTCTTCGAGGGCGTCGACCTCAGCCCCATGGAACCCGCGCCGCGCGCGAGGCGCGACGTGGAAGGCAACATTACCGACCGATACGAGGACGGCTCGTTCCTCGGCTACGACAGGCCCCATAGCTCACACCCGCACATCTGTCGCAAGCGCCTTGCAGGGGGTCTGCACACCCCCTTGCAAGGGCAGATCATCGCGACCGCGGATGCCCCCGGAAGCCTGAAAAACGCCACCCCTGAAATGCCCGGAAAATCCGGCTGTTTCGCGCCCCCGAAATCAGCGACAAAAACACCGTTTCCAGCGGGTTCGCACCCCCCGAAACGTGCCGATTCTGAAAGACTTATTATGGCGCGGGCGTTTCTGACACGTCGGTCCGGGCCGCTCCCGGGACCGCGCCCAAGCCCCTGAGTCCACCGCCTTTTCATAACTCAAGCCGGGACAGGCCGCCTTCAGCCGGGATAAACCAGATTCCCAAAAACTTTTGTCACCCCACAGAAGATCAAGGCATGGCTGGCCCGACGCCCACACTGGCATGTCCATTTTACGCCCACATCGGCCAGTTGGATCAACCAGGTCGAGCGCTGGTTCGCGGAACTGACCCGCAAGCAGTTACAGCGCGGTGTCCATCGATCAACGGCGGAGCTCGAAGCCGATATCTCGGCATTCATCAAGATCCACAACGAGAACCCAAAGCCCTACAAATGGGTCAAATCCGCCGACGAAATCCTCTCCTCCGTTAAAAGGTTCTGCCAGAGAACTCAGCTAACCCAATGTGATGAACTTTAGATTCGGGTGCCTAGTTACACAGGAGAACGGGAAGGCGCATAACAAGCATTTAGATCCCCCGGGCGGCAATCGTTCAAGATCGGAGCAGGAGATCAGATCAGACAAGGGCACCTCCCAAACCAAACCGAAAAAATCGTCTTTGACAAACCCGGTCAGGTTCACTCTTCTGCGCTCAAAAGTTCCGGGCTGCAGAACGCCGCCGATCAAGCTGACGCAACCGCAGATCCGCCTTCAAATCTGCCTGTCGTGATGCGGCGGCTTGCGGACGGCTTCACAGGCCTGGGTTTTTGTTGCGGGATCATCGGTTTATGTTCTTGCCTGCTCTGCCCAAAACAGGTCCAGCTTATGCGCCTTCTTCTCGCCCTCTTTCTGATCTCCTTTGTCGTCGCCCCGCAACAGGCCCATGCGGAGACCTTGACCGGCGTCGTCAGCGTCATCGACGGCGATACTTTGAAAATTCGTGGCCAGCGTATCCGGCTGCATGGGATCGATGCGCCGGAAAGCCGTCAGCTTTGCGAGACAGCCGAGGGCCAGCGATGGCGGTGCGGGCAGCAGGCGGCACTGGCTCTTGCCGACATGATCGGTCGCAGGCAGGTCAACTGCACGGTGCGCGACACCGATCGCTATGGCCGCTTCATTGCAGTCTGCCGTCAAGATGGTGTCGACCTGAATGGCTGGCTCGTGCGCGAAGGATGGGCCGTCGCCTACCGCCGATACAGCCGCGACTACATCCGCGCTGAGACCGAGGCCCGAACTGCACGGCGCAATATCTGGTCGGGCCGCTTTGACATGCCGTGGGACTGGCGCCGCGCACAGCGTGGCGGATGACGAAGGGCGCCGCCTCTCAGACCGAGGTTCTCGCCGGCCTCGTCGAGCGCGTGACGTTTCACAACGCGGAGAACGGTTTTTGCGTCCTGCGCGTGAAAGCCCGTGGGCATCGCGATCTGGTCACGACCGTGGGCCATGCCGCGATGATATCCGCAGGCGAGTGGATCACCGCATCAGGCGCCTGGATCAACGACCGCAGCCACGGATTGCAATTCAAAGCGCAGTTTCTGCGTACCTCTGCCCCGTCCTCGATCGACGGGATCGAGAAATACCTCGGCTCGGGCATGATCCGCGGCATCGGGCCGGTCTATGCCAGGCGTATGGTCAAGATGTTCGGCAAGGACGTCTTCGATATCATCGAGGACAAGCCGGAGCGCTTGCGCGAGGTGGCGGGGATCGGCCCAAAACGCGCCGCCAGGATCACCTCCGGATGGGCGGATCAGAAGGTGATCCGCGAGATCATGGTGTTCTTGCACGAACATGGCGCGGGCACCGCCCGGGCGGTACGGATATTCAAGACCTATGGCACGGACGCCGTGCAGGTAATGAGCGAGAACCCCTACCGCCTGGCCAGGGATATTCGTGGCATCGGGTTTCGGACGGCGGACATGATCGCGGCAAAACTCGGCATCGAGAAGACCGCCATGATCCGGGTGCGTGCGGGGATTTCCCATGCGCTGAGTGAAGCCATGGGGGACGGCCACTGCGGTCTGCCACGACAGGACCTCGCAGGGCTCGCCGGCAAGCTGCTCGAGGTGCCCGCAGACCTCATCGAGACGGCGATACTGGAAGAGTTACAAGAAGGCACTGTGATCGCAGATCGGGTGGGCGAGACCGACTGCGTGTTCCTCGCGGGACTCTATCACGCCGAGAAGGGCATCGCAAAGCAGATCGCGCGGATCGCCAGAGGGCACCTGCCCTGGCCGGAAATCGACACGGAAAAGGCGTTGCCCTGGATCGAACAGAAGACGGGCCTCAGCCTTGCTGCCAGTCAGGCCGAGGCCATTCGCCTTGCACTGGCCGCGAAGATCATGGTGATCACCGGCGGCCCGCTGGATCTTCGCGCGCTTTCTCGAGATCGGCTCGGGCACGGAACTGGCCCGCGAGGTCGCGAAACGCGGTATCCGCACGCCGCGCGGTAACCGGATCGACAAGAAGTACCTGTATCGCCTGCTGAACAACCGGGCCTATATCGGTGAGGCGGTCCACAAGGGCGACAGCTATCCGGGCGAGCACGACGCCATCGTCGACAGGGATGTCTGGGATCGCGTCCACGCCATCCTGACCGAAAGCCCCCGCAAGCGCGCTGCCCGCATCCGAACGTCGAACCCAATCGAAAGCGCCTTCGCCACGATCCGGCACCGAACCAGGCGCACCAAAGGCTGTCTCTGCCGGGACGGCATGCTTCATATGATGTTCAAGCTCGGAAAATGTGCTGAGAAAAGCTGGCGCAAACTTCGCGGCTTCGCTCATCTCGCCGACGTCATTCAAGGCGTCGATTTCGTCAACGGCATCAAACCATCAACCCAAGATCAAGCCGCCGCATGATGATCGCTTGGACACTAGATTTGACAGTAGCTCTAGATCGCTGGGAGCAGACTTTCACAGCGATGATAACGAGTTTCAGGAACGCTGGGCTTTCTTCGAGTTGCCGAGCATACGTGCCGGGTGGCCCATGTGGACCCTAGTGGAGCGGTATCGCGGCGCGGAGATAAGCGTCAAAGCGCGCACAGGTGGCATCGACTGGACCGTGGGCAGAGCTAGAGGGCTTGGGCGGTGACTCGGCCCAGGTGCCCGGACATCGAAGACAGCACACAACCCGAATACAAGATGCGACACGCCCAAAGCCAGCCCGATCTCATCAAAACTCTGAAATTGCTTGGAATTCCTGCCTTGTAGGAATCCGCAAGTTCCCATAAAAATCTCAAAAAAGATGATTTTGGGAAAGTGCTTCGCATGGCAGCTGACATCATGACCATTGATGAAGTCGCCGACTATCTCAGGATCAACAAGAAAACCGCTTACCGCCTTGCGGCCGACAGCAAGCTGCCCGGCTTCAAGGTTGGCGGCACCTAGCGGTTTCGGCGCGTGGATATTGAGGACTGGATCGAGCGTGAAGCCAGTCCGAAGAAGGACAAAAAGAGATGACCGGCCAGGAACAACGCGCGGCGCTACAACGGAAAATCTGGGACATCGCGAACGATGTGCGTGGCTCGGTCGATGGCTGGGATTTCAAGCAATATGTTCTGGGCACGCTGTTCTATCGGTTCATCAGCGAGAATTTCGCCGCCTACATCGAGGCGGATGACGAGAGTATCAACTACGCTGGCCTTCCCGACGATGTCGTCACCGATGACATCAAGGATGACGCGATCAAGACCAAGGGCTATTTCATCTATCCCAGCCAGCTCTTTGCCAATGTCGCGAAGGGCGCGCATCAGGATGACAGCCTGAACACCGGTCTGGCGCAGATCTTCGCGGCAATCGAGTCCTCCGCCAACGGCTACCCCTCCGAGCAGGACATCAGAGGTCTCTTCGCGGACTTCGACACGACCAGCACGCGCCTCGGCAATACGGTGACGGAAAAGAACAGCCGCTTGGCGAAAGTGCTGAAACGTGTTGCGGAACTCGATTTCGGAGACTTCCACAACAGCCAGATTGATCTGTTCGGCGATGCCTATGAATTCCTGATCTCGAACTACGCCGCCAATGCGGGCAAGTCCGGCGGGGAGTTCTTCACCCCGCAACATGTTTCCAAGCTGATCGCGCAGCTCGCCATGCACGGGCAAACACGCGTCAACAAGATTTACGACCCGGCCTGCGGCTCCGGCTCGCTGCTGCTGCAAGCCAAGAAGCATTTCGACGAGCACATCATTGAAGAGGGTTTCTTTGGGCAGGAGATCAACCACACGACCTACAACCTCGCTCGCATGAACATGTTCCTGCACAACATCAATTACGACAAGTTCAATATCCAGCGCGGCGATACGCTCACCCAGCCGCATTTCCAGGACGACAAGCCCTTTGATGCCATCGTTTCCAACCCGCCCTATTCGGTGAAGTGGATCGGCTCGGACGATCCAACCCTGATCAACGATGACCGCTTTGCTCCGGCGGGAGTGCTGGCACCCAAATCAAAGGCCGATTTCGCCTTTGTGCTCCATGCGCTCAGCTATCTCTCGGCCAAGGGGCGCGCGGCGATCGTCGAGATATGGTTGAAAGTTGGTGATGGCCCCTGAGGGGCGGCATATCAAGGCGGTGCTGAAGCGCCGTCAATTCTCAAGAGAAAGGGATATGCCACATGTCGAAATCTACCGGTGTTCCATTCGAGCTATCATCGGAATTTTCACCTGATCCGCTGACTGAGGTCATTCAGTTCGGGGCACGCGAGCTGTTGCGAACGGCTGTGCAGGCTGAGGTTGCCGGTTTCATGGCGGTTCACGCGCAGCTTCTGGACAAGGAAGGTCGCCAGCGTCTGGTGCGCCACGGGTTCCTGCCGGAGCGCGAGGTGATGACCGGGATCGGCACGGTGCCCGTTCAGGTGCCCCGGGTCCGCGACCGGGGTGCGAACATCGATGGCAGCAAGATCAGGTTCCGTTCATCCTTGGTGCCGCCGTATCTACGCAAAGCGAAGTCCGTCGAGGAGCTGCTGCCCTGGCTTTACCTGAAGGGCATTTCAACGGGGGACTTCAGCGAGGCGCTGGCCGCCCTTTTGGGGCCGGATGCAGAGGGGCTGTCAGCCTCCACGATCACGCGACTGAAGGCGACCTGGTGGGACGAGTATGAAGCCTGGCGCAAGCGTGACCTGTCGGGCAAGCGCTATGTCTACATCTGGGCGGACGGGGTCTGCTTCACGCCCCGTTTGGACGGGGATCGTCAATGTATGTTGGTGATTATCGGCGCTGACGAGTACGGAGAAAAGGACGTTTTGAGCATCATGGACGGATTCCGGGAGAACGCGGACAGCTGGCGGGACCTGTTACGCGGTCTGAGGAAACGCGGCCTGACGGTGCCGCCCGAGCTTGCTGTCGGTGATGGCGCGCTTGGGTTCTGGACGGCGCTGCGGGATGTCTATCCGACCACCCGTGAGCAGCGGTGCTGGGTCCACAAGACGGCCAATGTAACGGGCGCGATGCCCAAGTCGCTGCGGGAAAAAGCCAAGGCCGATCTGCAGGATATTTGGATGGCCGAGACGAAGAAGGAAGCCAATGCGGCCTTCGATCTCTTCGTGGAAACCTACGGCCTGAAATACGAGCGGGCCGTGGCCAGGCTGGTCAAGGACCGCGACGTGTTGCTGACCTTCTATGACTTCCCGGCCGAACACTGGAAACACATCCGGACCACGAACCCGATCGAAAGCGTCTTTGCCACGGTCCGCAACCGAACGCGCAAAACCAAAGGATGCCTGAACCGCAAGACCGCCCTCGCCATGGTCTTCAGGTTGATGATGTCGGCCAAGAAGAAGTGGAGGAAGATCTCAGGGCCAAACCGTCTGCCCGAAGTGATCCAGGGGATTGCCTTCAAGGACGGGATCAGGCAACGTCAAAACGCCGCCTGATCACGCCGTCACCAACTTTTGGGCATAACTCGCGATCGTCTGCTTTCCCGGCATTTTCTATCGCGACGGGGCGGAGAAGAAGATCCGGCAATATCTGGTCGATAACAACTATGTCGAGACGGTGATCGCGCTCGCCTCCAACCTCTTTTACGGCACGACCATCGCGGTGACGATCCTGGTGCTGGCCAAGAACAGGGCCGACACGGTCATCCAATTCATCGACGCGACCGGCGAAGACTTCTTCAAGAAGGCCACCAACACCAATCTGATGACGGACGATCACATCGCGCGGGTGATGGAGATGTTCGGCAGCAAGGAAGACGTCGATCATGTCGCCGCCTCGGTGCCGTATGAGACCATCGTGGAGCGCGGCTATAACCTCTCGGTCAGTTCTTACGTTGAGCCGCGCGACACGCGCGAGGTTGTGAACATCGATGAGTTGAATGAGGAGATCGGCACCACTGTGGAGCGGATCAATCAGTTGCGCGCCGACATCGACGCCATCATCGCGGAGATCAACGCATGAGCGCGGCGGGCTTTCTGGAGAAGCTGCTGGATGGAGCTGAGGTGGTTTGGAAGCCGTTGGGGGATATTGCTCAGTATTCAACGACCCGCATCGGTTCCGATCAACTCAATGAGCCAAACTATGTCGGAGTGGACAACCTTCTTCAAAACCGAGCTGGGAGGGCAGATTCAAACTACGTTCCTACGTCCGGCAATCTTACAGAATTTAAGGAGGGCGACGTCCTAATCGGTAACATTCGTCCCTACCTCAGGAAAATCTGGCACGCAGATCGGAGAGGTGGAACCAATGGGGACGTTCTGGTGGTTCATCCAACAGACTCTGTGTTGAACTCGCGCTATCTTTTTCAGGTTCTGTCCGACGAAAATTTCTTCGAGTACAATATTCAGCACTCCAAAGGCGCAAAGATGCCTCGTGGAAGCAAACCGCACATTCTACAATATCTTGTCCCCATCCCATGCCCCGATGATCCGGAGAAGTCGCTGGCGATTCAGCGGGAGATTGTGCGGATGCTCGACAGCTTCACCGAGCTTACCACCGAGCTTACCACCGAGCTTACCCAGCGTAAAAAGCAATACAACCACTATCGAGAGCAATTGTTGAACTATGAGGGCAAAGATGTTGAACATTTGCCTATGGGTGACGAGCGGGTGGGAACCTTCACGCGCGGCGGCAGTCTTCAGAAGAAAGACTTCACAGAGTCGGGGGTTGGCTGCATTCACTACGGTCAGATTTACACCCATTATGGAACCTATTCCCACACAACGAAAAGCTTTGTTTCAGAAGAGTTTGCGAAGAAAGCTCGCATGGCAAATCCGGGCGATTTAGTTATTGCGACTACGAGCGAAAACGATGAGGACGTCTGCAAGGCCGTGGCTTGGCTTGGCGATGAGGATATCGCGGTTAGCAGCGACGCATGCTTCTACTCACACAATTTGAACCCCAAATTTGTCGCCTATTTCTTCCAAACTGAGCAGTTTCAAAAGCAAAAACGGGTGTACATCACCGGCGCAAAGGTCAGACGCGTCAACGCGGATAGCCTGGCCAAGATCCTGATCCCTTTCCCCTCTGCGGAAGAACAAGAGCGTGTCGTCAATATTCTCGACAAGTTCGACACGCTGACGACTTCCCTCACCGAGGGCCTGCCCCGCGAAATCGAGTTGCGCGAAAAGCAATATGCGTATTACCGCGATCAGCTGCTGAGCTTTCCCAAGCCGGATGCGGAGGCTGCGTAAATGGGACAGACGCTGACCGAAATCGCTGAAACGCTGCGGGACGCCGACAAGAAGGTGCAGTTGATCTATGCGTTCAACGCGTCAGGCAAGACCCGGCTGTCCCGCGACTTCAGAGACCTGATTGATCCGAAGACCGAGGAACGGGACGACGATCATCGCCCCAAGGTGCTCTACTACAACGCCTTCACCGAAGATCTGTTCTACTGGGACAATGATCTGACTGGCGATACCGAGCGGAAGCTCTGTATACAGCCGAATGCGTTCACCAAATCCGCTTTTGAAGATCTGGGGCTCGACCTCAATGTCATCACCGTTTTTCAGCGTTATACCCAGCCGAACCTGACACCCCGCTTCAATCAGGAGTACAAAATCAAAGACAAGGACGGAAAAGAGGTCACCGTCCCGGCTTTCTCCAAAGTGACTTTCTCGCTTGAACGTGGCACCGACACGAGCACCGGCAATCTGAAAATCTCCAAGGGTGAAGAGAGCAACTTCATCTGGAGCGTCTTCTACTGCCTGTTGGATCAGGTGGTCAGCACGCGCAACATCACCGAGGTTGATGATCGCGAGACGGACCAGTTCAATGACCTCGAATATGTCTTCATTGATGACCCGGTCAGTTCGCTTGATGAGAACCACCTCATTCAGCTCGCCGTCGACGTGGCAGACCTGATCAAGAGAAGCGATACGGCGAACGGCCTGAAATTCATCATCACGACGCACAGCCCGCTATTCTTCAATGTGCTGTTCAACGAACTGAGAAATAAGACCTGCTTCATGCTGAGCCGTCTTGAGGATGGAACCTTCGAGTTGACAGAGAAGAACGGCGACTCAAACCAGAGCTTTTCTTATCACCTTTACCTCAAGCAGACGCTGGAGGAGGCAATCGCGGCGGACAAGATCGAGCGCTATCACTTCACCCTGCTGCGCAATCTCTATGAAAAGACATCGAACTTTCTGGGCTATCCGCGATGGTCAGAGTTGCTGCCGGGCGACCAGCAACTTTACCTGAACCGCATCATTCAGTTTACGAGCCATGGCACGCTCTCCAGCGAGGCCATCGCCGTGCCATCGCCGCAGGAAAAGCAGACAGTGAAGCTCCTGCTGGATCATCTGCGCAACAATTACAGCTATTGGCAGGAGGAGGCCCCGAATGCCTGAGCAGACGACCCCGATCGCCGAGACCAATCGCTTTATCGTTCTCGATAAATATGTGCGCGCATGGGAGGCGGCTGACAGCTATCAGTCTGAGGCCGACCTAGAGCGCGATCTTGTTCAGGACCTGCGCAATCAGGGCTATGAGTATCTGCCTGACCTGAAATCAACCGACGCCATGCTGGCGAATGTTCGCGTTCAGCTGCAAGCCCTCAACGATGTTCAATTTGCAGATAAGGAATGGGCGCGCTTCGTTGAGACCTATCTGGATCGGCCCAGCGACAGTGCCACTGACAAGACCCGCAAGATCCACGACGACTGCATCTTTGACTTCGTCTTCGATGATGGCCGTATCCAGAACATCTATCTGGTCGATAAGGCCAATGTCTGCCGCAACAAGGTTCAGGTCATCAAGCAGTTTGAGCAAGCGGGCACTCATGCGAACCGCTACGATGTGACCATTCTGGTGAACGGGCTGCCGCTGGTGCAGGTCGAGCTGAAAAAGCGCGGCGTCGCCATTCGGGAAGCGTTCAACCAGATCCACCGTTACAGCAAGGAGAGCTTCAACTCGGACAGTTCGCTCTTCAAATACCTCCAGATCATCGTGATCTCGAACGGCACGGATACGCGCTACTTCGCCAACACGACCAAGCGCGACAAGCACAGCTTCGACTTCACGATGAACTGGGCGCAGGCCGATAACAGCCCGGTCCGGGACCTGAAGGATTTTGCGGCGACCTTTTTCGAGAAGCGCACGTTGTTGAAGGTGTTGCTGGACTATTCCATCTTCGACGTCAGCAACACGCTGCTGGTGATGCGCCCCTATCAGATCGCGGCGACGGAACGAATCTTACGAAAGATCAGAAGCTCGTTCGAAGGCAAGACGCTTAGTAAGCCGGAAAGCGGCGGATATATCTGGCACACTACGGGCTCAGGCAAGACGCTGACCAGCTTCAAGGCCGCCCGCCTCGCCATTGAACTCGATTTCATCGACAAGGTCTTTTTCGTGGTCGACCGCAAGGACCTCGATTTCCAAACGATGAAGGAGTATCAGCGCTTCTCGCCAGACAGCGTCAATGGATCGGACAGTACAGCCGGGTTGAAACGGAACCTCTCCAAGGACGACAACAAGATCATCGTCACGACCATCCAGAAGCTCAACAAATTGATGAAGAGCGAGGGCGACCTGCCGGTCCATACCCAGCGCGTCGTCTTCATTTTCGACGAGTGCCATCGCAGCCAGTTTGGTGAGGCACAGAAGAACCTCAAGCGGAAGTTCAAACAGTTCTGCCAGTTCGGCTTCACCGGCACGCCGATCTTTCCGGAAAATGCTTCGGGTGCAGAGACGACGGCCAGCGTATTCGGGAGCGAACTTCATTCCTATGTGATCACCGACGCGGTTCGCGACGAGAAGGTGCTGAAGTTCCAGGTCGATTACAACGATGTGCGCCCGCAGTTCAAAGCGATCGAAACCGAACAGGACGAAAAGAAGCTGACAGCCGCCGCAAACCGGCACGCTCTTCAGCACCCCGAACGAATCGCCGAGATTTCCCAGTACATTCTCGATAACTTCCGCCGCAAGACGCATCGTCTCTATGGAGACAATAAGGGCTTCAACGCCATGTTCGCGGTGAGCAGCGTAGACGCAGCCAAGCTCTATTATGAAAAGCTGAATGCGCTGCAGGACGGTAGCGACAAGCCGTTGAAGATCGCGACCATCTTTTCATTCGCTGCCAACGAAGCACAGGATGCGATTGGCGACATTCCTGACGAGAGTTTTGAGGTTTCGGCGCTGAACAGCAGCGCCAAGGAATTCCTGAACGCCGCCATCGCGGACTACAACGCCTGTTTCCGAACGAATTTCAGCGTCGATAGCAAGGGCTTCCAGAATTATTACCGGGATCTGGCGAAACGGGTGAAGTCCAAGGAAGTCGACCTGCTCATTGTGGTTGGCATGTTCCTGACCGGCTTTGACGCGCCAACCCTGAACACGCTGTTCGTCGACAAGAATCTGCGTTTTCACGGCCTTATACAAGCCTACTCCCGCACCAACCGCATTTATGATGCGACCAAGTCCTTCGGCAACATCGTTACCTTCCGCGACCTGGAAGAGGCGACCGTCAAGGCGATCACACTCTTTGGCAACGCCAATACCAAGAACGTCGTTCTGGAGAAGAGCTACTCAGAATACATGGAAGGTTTTACGGACCAGACGACAGGCGAGGCGCGGCGAGGCTTTGTCGATGTCGTCCGTGAACTGGAAGAGCGCTTCCCGGACCCCGCCGCCATCAAAATGGAAGCGGACAAGAAGGCCTTTGCGAAGCTGTTCGGCGAGTATCTCCGTGTTGAGAATATCCTTCAGAATTATGATGAGTTCTCCAGCCTAAGAGAGCTTCAGGAGGTCGACGAGAGTGACGCCGAAGCGGTGAGAGCGTTCAAGGAGCGGCATCATTTGAGTGATGACGACGTTGACGAGATCAAGAACATCGAGATGCCTGCTGACCGAAAGGTCCAGGACTACCGTTCGACCTACAATGACATCCGGGATTGGCTTCGCCGTGAAAAGGCGAGCGCCGAGCAGGTTGAGTCAACGATCGGCTGGGATGATGTCGTCTTTGAGGTCGACCTCTTGAAGTCCCAGGAAATCAATCTGGATTACATCCTTGAGCTAATCTTCGAGCACAACAAAAAAACGAAGAGCAAGCCAGAGCTCGTTGGCGAAGTTCGCCGTGTAATTCGCGCCAGTATTGGCAACCGCGCGAAAGAAAGCCTCGTCGTCGATTTCATCAATCAGACAAACCTTGACGAACTGGGGGACAAGGCCGGGGTGATTGAGGCATTTTTTGCCTTCGCACAAGCCGAACAACGCCGGGAAGCGGAAGAACTGATAACCGATGAAGAATTGAACGCGGATGCCGCCAAGCGCTACATCGCGACGTCGATCAAGCGCGAATACGCGAGCGAAAACGGCACAGAGTTGAACTCGATCCTTCCAAAAATGAGCCCGCTCAATCCACAATACCTGACCAAAAAAAGAGATGTGTTCCAACGCATCTCTGCGTTCGTTGAAACGTTCAAGGGTGTTGGCGGAAAAATTTAGGCGTGTTCACAGGGCAATCGCGCTTGAAGTTTGACTGCGGTTGAGAATTGGATTCTTGAGGCTTCATCCCTTGATGGAGCTTTAAGATGCCTACATTGACCAGCTATTTCAATGACATGGATGATCCTCGGGGCGGCAATGCCCCGCGTCACAAGTTCTGTGATCTCATGACGATCAGCCTTTTGTGTGCGCTTTGCGGCGGTGAGACGGCGGTCGACATGGAGCTTTTCGGGCGGATGAAGGAGGATTTTCTGCGAGAGTTTCTCGAATTGCCCCAAGGCATCCCCTGCCATGACGCGTACTCACGACTATTCCGTGTGATGAACCCGAGGCGGTTCAGACCGGTATTATACCAAGGGTTATTCAATCTGACCGACTTTCGCCCAGTTGCGGCTTGCGATGGAGGTGATGGTTTGCGGTCTTGCGATGAGATTGTTCCAGGCCTCGCACCCTGCGTCGAGAATCGCGTCATATGTGTCGAACGTCCGGTTTGCGAGCCATGTCTGGCGGAGATATTGCCAAATGTTTTCGGTTGGATTCAGCTCTGGTGATTTGGGCGGCAGAAACATGAGCGACAGGTTTTGCGGGATTTCCAGAGCGGATGTCGTGTGCCAGCCGGCCTGGTCCATGAGGATGACGGCGTGGGCGCCATCGGAGACAATTTTGCTGATTTCTTCCAGGTGGCGCTGCATCGCACAGGTGTCGGCTGCTGGCATCATGATCGCCGCGCCGGTACCGCGTTCGGGGCAAATGGCGCCAAAAAGATACGCATTCTGGTAACGCTGATCGGCGGGCTGGCGGGGCCGTGTGCCCGTGCGCGCCCACTGGCGGACGCGGGTGTTCTTCTGACCGAGACGCATCTCGTCCTGGAACCAGATTTCGACGGGCTTGTCCGGCGGCACCCCCTGAAGCGTCTCCTTCAGATTGTCGCCGAAGTTTTTTTGAAATCCTCAATGACCTGCACGTCCTGCCCCGGGTGCCGAGGGCGTGCGCTGATGTGGGAAAAGCCCGGATTGTGCAGAATCTGCCCCACATGGCGCTCGTGATAGTCGACGCCAGAACGCGCCTTGATCACATTCTTCAAATCGACCCGCCGCCAGCGGACGACACCGTCCTTTTCAGGATCAGGACCGGTCTCGACAAGAGCCGCCGGTTCATCCAGCTGTGCATTGTCAAGGCGGGATCGCGAGCCTCCTCGCTGCCGATCCAGCAGCCCCGCTGGACCATCAGCGTTGAAACGGAGCACCCAGTCCCTGAGCGTTTGCCGGTCCATCCCGCCAATGCGGGCCGCACCCCCACGCGACATGCCATCGGCGATAGCGGCAAGCGACAAAAGCCGTCGGCTCTGCCGGGCATCAGAACTCTCTGCGGCAAGCTTGCGCAGATCATTGGCGGTAAAATCGGCTCGCATCGGTATCCTGGCTGGCATCGGGGGTCTCCTTTGCCAATCTTGAAGCACCTCAGCACCTCAGGCGGTACCCACAAATCCATAGCTGAGTCATTTTGAAGCACCCTTGGTATTACACCGGTCGAGGGGGGATGCCCCTCGCGCTGGACTTCAGGCTCTCCCCAAGATCTCCGTTCCTTTTGTCGAATTCGCTGGACTTCGTGGTTCTCTGGAGCCTGTGTGTCCATGTGCTGAGCGGAGATTTGCTTCCTCGTCGGCACTGTGCCCGGGAACTCCGGGCTTGTCCCGGTGCAAGGCGCAGGGTTGGCCTGCGCCCGATCTGGAGACACCCCTTGACACACCCCTTGAACGCCATCTCGAAGGCAGGCCTGCGGCAAACCAGGACGGCGCAACGGATCGCCTTGCCAAGGCAGCAGGGCGGCAAGGGCGTCGCCGCGACCGGCAAAACGTCTGGTTGGCAGCAGCACATCACCCGGGCCGCGCCCGGCGGATTGCGCAAAGCAGGGTTCGGGAGCGCAGGTGAGGCCCCGAAGCCCGATGGCGCGGCACGTTATCGGAGTACGGCTGAACCGGTGATCCACGCCGCCGAATGAGCGGTCCGGCACTCAAACAGGAGAGCGCGGGCCTTGCCAGCCTGGATCGCGCAGCGCTGGTCATGAGATGGACGGACCATCATGGCCGTCCACCCTCTTGCAATCTGTCTCGCGCCTTGATCGAGAAGGCCCCGGCCTTCGAGATCCGGTGCAGGGCCTTTGGCGGTTTGAAGGCATCGATGCGGCGCGCCCTGCGCCCGGCACCGGCCCCGGGCGACGTCAGGCCACGGGTTCGCAGCGTGTCTCAAGGGGCCCGGCTGGTCCGCGCGTGGCCCGGGCGGACCTGTTGTCAATCCCTCCGGAAAACGGGGCCACGCTGGAACGGGAGGTGCTCTGTGCGCTCTGTGCGCCCTGTGCGCCCGGGGTCGAGGCCGCCGCCGCACCGGGCGGGTGGCGTGATGCCTGCGGTCCCCCCTCGGGAAAGGACACTCCGACGCCCCCGAAGCGCGGAGGGCAGATACCGCCGGATCTCGGGCCCCTGTCGGTCGAGGTTGCCCTTCATCTCGACGGCCTCTCCGTCATGGACGCGATTTGCGTGCGCAAGCTGGCGTGGGACATGCTCAAGCAGGACATGGTCAAAATGACGACGGCCGTTTTGCATCGCGCCCGCATCCCGGCCAGCACCAGCGTTCAGGAGGGCGGCGTGATGACCCCGGCTCGCCGACAGTTACGAGGGGGACAATCCCATGGTGACCCGCAAGGCGCAGTCCTGGCTGGACACCCGCACCGAGGCGCGCGCCCTGACGCTGACGCCCGCCGGTCTCGATACCCATGCAGGGCTGGGCCTGACCGAAGAAATAATGGCGGCACTGGCCCATGCCCAGGCCACCGGTGACGTGGTGCTGATCCATGGCCGCTCGGGTGCGGGCAAGTCCTGGGCGCTCAAACGTTTTGCAGCCGCGCGCGCGCAGGTCACCGTGCTGACGGTGACCTGCGCCATCACCTCGCTGGCGGGCCTTTACGGGCGCATCGCGCGCGGCCTCGGGGCGGGCGGGCGCTTTGTCTCCGCGCTGGAGGCCGAGGAGGCGATCCTGGCGCGCCTCGAGGGCCGCCACGCGCTTCTGGCCATCGACGAGGCGCAGCATCTCTCCGCCCGGCTCATCGATGCGCTGCGCGGTCTGCGCGATCTCTCGGGCTGCGGCCTGGCGCTCATTGGCGACGAGACCTTGCGCATGACGCTCGGGCGCTGCCCGCAGGTCACGGGCCGGATCGGTGTACGGGTGGGCCTGGGCGTGCCGGGCGCGGCCGATGTGAGTGCGCTGCTGGCATCTGTGCTGGACCGCGCCCCCTCGGCATCCGAACGCAAGGCGGCCCGGGCTGCTGTCGCCGCGCCCGGGGGGATGCACGCGCTGCGCCGGCTCATGGCCCGCGCCTTCATGATCGCCCGCGCCGATGGGCGGACGGCAATCACACCCGACGATATCGCCGCTGCAGCCGCCGGCATGGAGGTCTGAGCGCGCCCGTACGAGTCATACCGGACAGCCGATCCCGTGGCCCGCGCCCGCAAGCTGCGCGGAGACCGCCTGATCGCCGCCCCGTCCGCGCTCGTCCGCGCGGCGCGACGTGGAAGGCAACATTACCGACCGATACGAGGACGACTCGTTCCTCGGCTACGACAGGCTCTACAACTGACACCCGCACATCCGTTGCAAGCGTCTTGCAGGGGGCCTGCACACCCCTTGCAAGGGCAGATCATCGCGGCTGCGGATGCCCCGGAAGCCCGAAAAACGCCACCCCCGAAACGCCTGGAAAATCCGGCTGTTTCGCAGCGCCCGAAATCAGCGGCAAAATCACCGTTTCCAGCGGGTTCGCACCCCCCGAAACGCGCCGATTCTGAAAAACTTATGGCGCGGGCGAATCCGAGACCGCGATCACGGCCGCGCTGCACGAGGCGCCCAAAGCCCTGATTTTATGACCGTTCGGCAATTCTATCCGGAATAGTCCGGGATAGTCCGGAATAGTCCGGATACCCAAAGACTTTTGTCACCCTACAGAATGATCTGCGCGGCGCCGTTGCCGGTGCCTGGGAGGCGGTCGGACAGAGCTTTTGAACTGAGCGTCTTCCGCATCACGTAAAAACCCTTCGAGACATGCTGGCGCAATTCAATCAGCCAACAGCGTGCAGCGCGACATTTGCAAGGGATGTCGCCTGTGCAGCCCCGGCCAGGTCGGGGAAGCGCCGCAACGCAAGACGACGAGGATCCGATATGACCCAACCACCCAAAAAGGCCGCATCAGAATCCAGCACCAAAAGCCGGAAACCGGACCCCGGTCAGCAGGTCGCCGCGCTCGAGGCCGAGATCGCGCGCGTCCGCGACCGTGAGGAGCAGCGCCTGCTCGTGGCGGCACGGAAAGCAGGGTATTTCCGGCGGCGGCTGACGGCGCCCCAGCTCGTGGAAATGTTCCGGGACACCATCGAGCGCGCGAGCCCGCCGCTCTCATCCTTTGCCCGGCTCACCGACCGGCTTTCCGGGATCAGGAAGCGCGCGCAGAAGGCAGGCCGCACCGAAAAGGCCCGCCGCAAGGTCATCCTCGGCGGGTTTCTTGTGGCGCAGTTCCGCCACAAGCCCGATCTCTTCGATGGGTTCAGGTCTGACATCGAGGCCCATATCGCCGGTCACCCCTCGGCGGCAACGGCAGCGCGCAACAGCGCCTTCATGGAAGGCTTTCTCGATACGCTTGCATCGGGGAGCGCCCCGCCCGGAGAAGCCGGGATCACCCGGGAACAGGCCCGGCGCGACCGCACAAGACGGCAGATCATGCTCGGCGCATGGGCCCTCGACCGCCGCGCGGCCCTGCCCGGTCTCGACGCGCTCATCCGCGACGAACTGGACGGGTTTCTGGGAACCGAACAGCAACCCGCACAAAAACGCGCCCTGCTCGCCGATGTGCTGAAAGCCTGACACGGTACCTCAAGACCAATCCAATTTGATCACATGGCCCATCTGAACCTCCTCCGACTAAAGTCAGAGGGTTCAGTGGAATGAGCGCCTTCGGCGCAAAGTTGTATATTTATCCGACTGAAGTCGGAGGCTTCAAACCAATTTGTGGAAAGTGAAATGAGACCCTGAACTCGATTCAGCAGGGAGTGTCAGGATTTCCAAAGGATGTGAAACGATTTCTGGCGCTGCAATTGCAGGGTATCGTTGACGGTAATGGTGTGGGGTTTACGCCGGGAACAACCGGCAGGAGTGAGCACTTCCAGATCAGGATTGAGAAACATCGCGGACTTGATGTCATCAGAATGCGCCGGCGTCAGATTGTATGCGCTTTCGTAAAAATCGCTGACACTCATGGTGTCGCCAGAGCGCTCGATCAATCGCGGAATGTCTTCGGCGAGCTCATTTTTGGCGTGGTTTCTGTCGTCTTGCTTAAAGAGATACATCTTTCCTTCCTTGTCGGGATCGAAGGCGAACATGTTGAGACTTAAGCCGGATCGCCCGAAATGTACCTGATGACTGGCATTGGCATGCAGAACGTCATTGTAAACCTGGCGCGCTCTGTGCACGTTCGAAAAATGGATCAGCCAGTACCGCCAACCTTCAGGGTTATTGAGTGAGAAGGGGCTCACGAACGATGCATGACTCTGGAAAGAATCAAAAACGATTTTCTCGGCGGTGCCCAGCCATTCATCCTTGCTTATTATTCGATCCAGAGGGGCCAGATTATCGGCGTTGAGGTCGAGGTGCCGAAGGCGAGCTTGCAGCTTTTTACGATTATTGCGCTGAAGATAGGTCAAAAGTGTCTGGATCGCGAAGGTCAGGAAAATTTCGCATGAAGGACGGAACGTCTCAAGAATATCTTTCAGCGTCGCCATATGAACATTGATGTCGCCGCATTGATCCAGATTGAAGAGCACGTTCTTAAAGCCATCGTGAAGCAAGGATTCGCGAATTTGGGGGTAGGCTTGTTCGAACGGCAGATTCATATACTTCACATCCATGACAAGATGAGGTGCCCGCTCCTTCGCGGCAGCCAGGAGCGGTGCCAGATTTTCCTGTAACATCCGCATCACGTTCGGTTTGGCGTCATTGACGATAAACCGGCACCCAAATTCCAAAGCAGGCATGCCCTGGGCCGCGCGCGTGACGTTTATCTCCCGGGAGAGACGGTCCAGAATTTCCAAAAATATAACAGGTGACCCAGGTTCACCGTTCTTATAGCGGCCGCCTCCAGCAAATCCGTCAACAATGGCGAACTTGAAGCGCGTTTGCTGTGGGATACGGCATCTGACCCGCAAATATTGTTCAAAATAGCCGCGCAAAATCTTCAGCTTCCGCGCCGTATGCGCCTTGAGTTCCGCCCCGTTCTCCCAATCGTATTCGGTTTTGGCCATGCCCGTTCCAGTCGTTTATTGTCGAATCTGCTCCAGAATAGGGGCGGGAACGATCTTCCAGGGGAATCCGTTCCACTCCACACCATCAAGAGCCCGCCCCCCTGATTTCGGACGGGGGCCGCCCCATTGCTTGAAGAAAAACTCAACGCCATCCCGTTGGCAGATATCCCGGATTTCGACAGCCCATTCCTGCCGCATCCGCCGGGCACCAGGGCCGCTTTCGCCTCCCGCTATCGCCCATGCGATTCCAGTCAGATCAACGTCACCCACCGTATTGAGCAATGGCTCGAAAGAAACGAACCGCGCCTTGGAGTTTATCGCCTTGAGGTGACGAATTCGGCCCGTGTGGGCTGCATCCTCGACGGACACACCCAGCCATATGTGGTTGGGAAGTCTACTGCCTCCATACCGCTCCTGAACATATCGGAGCATCAGGGAACTGCGCTTGGTGAGGACCTGGTAGACATGCCAGTCAACGCTTTCCATCACATCAAAAACCTGATTGATAAATCCGCGATCAACCTCCTTCTGAAACAGATCACTCATTGAGTTCACAAAGATCATGCGTGGCTTTTTCCAGATGGAAGGTTGCTTCAGCCTTGCAGGCCAAAGACGCAGGTCGAAACCCTGCTCATACGGATGATGCGGAATTCCGCGCCATCTCTCCGCAAAGCGCTCAGCATAGCAATGGTCACAGCCCGGGCCAACCTTGACGCAGCCCGTTACTGGATTCCACGTCGCGTCGGTCCACTCGATGTCAGTCTTCTGGGGCAAAATCCACCCTCCCTGTATATTGTCCGCACACAGGCGGTCTCCTGAACGGAATGCTTTTTTGGTTATGCCTGTCGCGCTCCAACCTCACATCTCCATGCCCATGCCGCGCCCGCGCGACCGCTCCGGATTGAGGCCAAATCCAAGCGACTTGGCGGCATTGCACCAGGCGTACCAGCGGTAGTGGATACCATCATATCATTGCTGACCCCCTTCAGGCCCCGGGCGATGTCAGCGCGGCGCCCGGCATCGATCTTCGGCAGTGTCGCGGGCAGGTCCGTATCGGAACGGGCCAGCGCCAGCACCTCCCGATGCGTGAAGTTCTTATAGAGCCGCGCCATAAACTTTTCGGAAACAACCCCTATTCCGTTCGTCGTCGCCAGTTCGTCAAGCAAGCCCGTGCGCGCCGCCTGTAAATCCTCCGGCTTTGCGAGAGATCCCTCCCGGAACACCTGCTTCATGGCCTCGACAACACCCTGCGCCTCTTGCGGCAGATCGGGCAGGCAGGCGACCCGCGCTACCGCCGCCTCGGGCCGCGTCGGCCGGATGCCCTTCGCGAAAGCCTCTTCCAGCCATTTTCCAACACTGGCATCGTAGGCCCTCTCCGCCGGTGACCCGCTCAGGTGCAGCGGATGATTGGCTTCCGTGTTGCGCTCGCTCAGATTGTGCCGGAAAAAGTGCTCAAGAAACTGCTCACCGTCGATCTTCCTGCCCAATGCCACTTTGGTCTCCAGCGTGATGCGCTCCTTTGCCAGCGCTGTTGCCACCTCGTTCACGCGCTCCTGCTCAAGGCCGTCCGCCCGGTCTGCGGCCTTGAGCAGCGTCTGGATGTCACGCACCAGATCACGCCGGTGAACCGGATTCTCCCCATCCACCCGCTCGGTGACCGCCACCGCCAGTTGCAACGCCATGCCGATATATTTCGGGTCGGGCACAAAGGGCGGTTCCGCCGGCGCACCCTGCGCCTCCGGGCCCGCCTCCAGCGCGGCGGCGATGGAGCGGCGCTCTTCGGGATCCAGGTCCGGCAGACTCTGCGGCAGGGCTTTCGCCGGATCCTTCAGCGCCCGGATTTCATCGAAGGTGAAGGCCACCTTGAGATCATCAAAGGTTCCCCGTGTCGTGTCATTGACCAGCATCGCGCCCAGCACCCCGTGCCGGATATCCTCGCGGGGTCGCGTCTCTGTCTCTGCCATGTCGTCTCTCTCCTGTTGCTGTGTCTGTTGCGGCCCCTGCCGCCGCGCGGCCTCGCGCCCCAGATGACGGGCCGCGTTGGCACGCGCACCCGCATCGAGCGCGGGCAGGCTGGAGGGCAACTCTTCCGCTGCCTCATAAAGCGCCCAGATCTCCGACTGCGTGAAGCTTGCGCCCATGCGCGCGACCAGACCCTCCGGCAGCCGCTCCCCGGCCCCGCCCAGATGACCCAGAACATCGGCGCGCTCCTTGCGCAGCGCGTCCGCATCCGGCGGCGGCCCCGCGTTCAGGGCGGTTCCGAGCGCCTTTGCGGTCTCCGGTTCCTGCCGCGACGCCAAGATAGCCGTGCGCAACCCCCGCACCCGGGCGCTCTCCTCCCTGTCGACCGATCCCGCCGCCTCGAGCATCCGGGCAATGGACCTGACAAGATCGCGATCCTTGTGCACCGCATCCCCGAGAGGCACATGACGGCTGATCGCCACGGACAGAACAAGCGCAAGATCTTCGGTCGCCCTCCGGGGGGTCGGTTCTGCACCTCCGCCCCAAGGACCGCCCGGCCCCTCCACCGCTGCCCGAACATAATCCGGGGCCACCACATCGCTCTCGATCCGCTCCGATCCAGGCTCTTCACGGATATCCCGCCCGCGCGCCGTCTCCGCAGACACAGTCTTCGCAGGGCTCAATTCCAGGTCTCCCGCCACCGCCATCTCTGCTTTTCGCGCCGCCTCTCTTCTTTTCGCCACCGCAGCAGCATAGGCGCGCGGCCTGGTTCCCGCCCGCGCAGACGGCCCCAGACCCCAGAGCGCCAGCGCCTCCCGGGCGACCTGCTCGTCCGACGCATCGGGATGCACACCCGCGAATAGCGCCCGCGCCCCTGAACGCTGCGACCGGGGGCGGGACCGCCGCATCGCTTTCGCCTTCTCTGCTTCCCTGCGCACACGCGGATCGGGGAAGCGCTCTGCATCTCCCGGCCCGGGCAGCAACTCCGCAAGGCGGCCCTCCGCCCGCGCCATCTCCGCCCGCTTGCCATAGAGCGTCAGCCCGTCCCGGAAGAGACCGGCCAGCCGGGCCTCGCCAAGCGCCTCGGCCACCTGCGCCCCCCGCGCCAGCATCCGTCCCACGCTCAGAAGACGCCCCTCATGATCCGCACCCGCAATCCGGTCTGCCTCCCGGTCCGCGAGGACCGGAACGTTCCCCGGCAGCTGCCGCAGCACCTTCCGCCAGGCGCGCGGGTCGGACAGGCTGCGCACCATCTCCGCCACCGCATCGCGCGCCGCGCCCTCAGGGGCCGCGCCCTCCCGCAGCGCCGCCGCACCGATCACCTCCGCCAGAACCTCCGCCCCGACACCCGCAGACAGCGGCGCGCTATCCGGCGCAAAACCCAGACCCGTCATCTCCCCGAACCAGCGCATTGCTGTGGCGATGTCACCGTCCGGGCGCGCCTCTGTCGAATGGCCCCTGAGCGCCTCCCGCGCGCCCATGGCCGGATCGAAGCCGTAATCCAGAACGCTGCTCGCCCCCGCATCCCGCCGCGCGATCCGCAACAGCATCTCCTGCACACGCCCCTGTGCGCAGGGCGCCACCATATGGAACTCGCGCTCATGAAGCGCGATGGCGCTCGCCAGCACCTGCCGGTTCATCCCCGGGGCCGCCAGAAGGTGAACGCTCCCCTGCGCACGGCCCAGTTCAACATGGATTGTGCCCGCAAAGGCAAAGCGCCACTCCGGAATGCCCGCCATATCCCGCGTCAGAACCACCTCGCGGGCCTCCCCGGGGCCTTCGCCCACGGCGAGCACAAGACCGCCCGTCTTCTCGTCACGGCCCAGCACCACCGCCCTCTCCCCGGCGCGGAGGGGCGGCACGGCACGCTCACCCGTCCCCCGTGTCCCCCGTGCCTCCCGCACCCAGGGCGTCGATCCCATGAACCGGATCCGGTCCTGCGGCACGAGACCCTCAAGCGGACCCGCTTCGTCCGCCGCAAACGCCGCGCGCTCGGGCAGCACCCGGTCATATTCGGCGCGAATGCCTCGTGTCAGCCGGTCCGCATCCGCCCGGCTCCAGGCCAGCGCGATCCGGTCGTCGATCTCGTCCTCCACATAATCCTGCGCCACCTGCCGCAGCGCTTCCCACGCCGTGCCCACGGACTGGACAAGTCCGATCTCGTCGAGATCCACCGCCGCCGCCTCGGCACGCGCACCGCCAGCCTCCAGACCGTCCAGAACTTCCGCGATATAGCCCACATGCCGACGGTTGCGCACCAGACGCGCCGCGCCCACCCGGGTTTCCAGCGCCCGGAACACCGGACCCGCTTCCAGCGCCACATCTGTGCCCTCGTCAAGACAGGCCACAAGCTTCGCCCCGCTGGCCTCGATCCGCTGAAGAAGCGCCGTCGCCTCCCGGCCCCCCAGCCGCCCGGCATCATCGAGAATGACCAATGTGGCCGGATCGAGCGCGACTTTGGGCGCAGCGCCTTCGGTCTCCCCCAAAAACCGCGCCAGCGTCCGGGGCCGCGCCACACCGACCGCCCGGAGACGATCGAGACCCGCCCCGCCGGGCGCGACCGCCAGCACCTGCCAGCCCGCCGCCGCATGACCCGCCGCGATCTCCCCCGCCAGACGCGTCTTGCCGCTGCCCGTCCCGCCCCGCACCAGCCGGAGCCGACCCGGGGCCAGCGCATGGCCAAGCGCCGCCACCTGATCGGGACCGAGACGCGCACCCGCCAGCTTGAGAACCCGGTCCACCTGCTTCACGCGCGGTGCCCGCTCAGGCGCACCAGCCAGCGCCAGCCGCACCCCGCAATCCACCGCATCCAGTTCCGCCGCAAGCTGCGCCTTCGTCGTGTAGACCCGCGCACGGGATGGACCGTCGGCTTTCTCCGGGCCCGGCTGCGGCTCCCCAAGCGCAATCAGGTCGGGATGGGACATCGCCGCGCGGAAGAGCCGCAGGAAGGTCTCGGGGTCGGGAACCGCGCGGGACAGGCGATCCGCCACATCCTCGGCCCGGATCACCGAGCGGCGCGCAATCAGATCGTCGATCACCCGCTGCGGATGGCGCGCATAGCCGCGCGGATCCTCGCCCGCCACCGGATCGCCCCCCCTGCGCCAGGTGGCCGCCATCAGCCCCGCGCGCCGCTCCGCGATCCCCATCAGCTCCGCATCGCCCGCAAATCCAACCCGCGTCATCTCCACCCCCGAGACCCGCCAGTCGGCCCGGCCCGAAAGCCCGAGACCCTCCGCGCCCGGCACCATGCCGCCCGGGGACCGCTCCGCATCCCCGGGCAGGTCCATGTCGAGATGGCCCGCCGCCTGGGCCAGCCCCACCAGATCGGCCGCACATTCCATGTGACCCACCCGGCCGTAGACCGCCAGATGCGCCCGGTGCCGGCTGAGCGCCACGTAAGCCGCATGCCGGTGCATCTGCCGGTGCGGCAGCACAAAGACCGCATCCGCCGTCATGCCCTGCGACTTGTGCACCGTCGCCGCATAGCCGTAGTCGATGTCGCGGAAGCTCTCCAGGTCGAGCGTCATCTCCCCGTCCCGCCCGTCGAACCGGACACCGATCTCCCCCTCCCGCGTTTCCCTCACCGTCCCGAAGGACGACCGCGCCAGCCCCAACTCAGGATGCGGTGCCCGCAGCATGATCCGCTCGCCCACACCGATCTCGAGCGGTACGCGGACGGTCTTCACCCCCGCCCCCTCGCGCAGCTCCCGGGAGATCGTGCCGTACCGCCGCAGGCTCGCCGGGTCCACGACGCCCCGCGCCACAGCCTCGGCCCGGATCCGGTCATTCAGCGCGTGCACGTCCCGGTTGGTATAAGCCAGCGCGATACGGCTGCGGACCGGCACGGGCGGATCGTCTTCCGGGCCGGTTTTGGGGACAGAACCGCCCGATCCTGTCTCCGATGGCCTGAACGTCTCACTGTAATAATCCCGCGCGATGGCCCCAATGGGATCGGCCAGCACCTCCGGGGTCAGCCGCAGCGCACCCTTGCTGTCATAATGGCGGATCGCACTGGCCGCATTGTCGCCACCGCGCGCCAGCGCCTCGGTCGCCTGCGCATCCATCATCTCCGACTGACGCCGCACCGTGTCGATCACCACCGCGCCTGCGCCGGAGGCCCGCTCCGCGATCGCCCAGCCCGGAATATCCGAGACCGGCTGCAACTGGTCGGGATCGCCCACCGCGATGAGCTTGCCCCCCAGCGCCCGGATGCGACCCTGGATTCGCGACCACGCCCCGGCCCCGACCATGCCCGCCTTGTCCATGAAAAACACGAACCCGCCATCCCCCGGACGCTCGCCCTTCGCCCAGCGGGCCTCCCAGGCCGCCAGCGTCGCCGCCTCCACACCCGCAATCCCCGCAAGCTCCGACACCGCCTTGCCCGAGGGCGCGCCGGCAAGCACCGCCACCCCACGCGCGCGCCACGCCTCCGCCGCCGCCCGCAGCGTATGGGTCTTGCCCGTCCCCGCATGGCCCTGCACCAGCGTCAGACGCGCATCGTCCAGCATCGCCTCCGCCGCCAGCCGCTGGGCATGGTTCAGAGCGCCCAGCGCATCCGGGCGCAGGACCGGACCCGCGCCCGGCGCAAACGTCTCTCCCGCCAGGGCGCGCGCATCCCGCGCCGCATCCCGCGCCAGCGCCGCCCGCGCCGTGGTCATGTATTGCGGCGACCCATCCGGGGCCGAACGCTCCAGACGCAACAGCGCTCTGGAGCGCATCGCCCGGTCCCCGAGGCGGCGCAGCCGCGCTTCGCTCACCTCCTGTCCGAGACGCGCGCGCAAGGCCTGCCGCAGATCGGCTTGCGTGAAGACCGGGCGATCCGCCGCCACGAGCACCACCGCGTGATCGGGATGCTCCTTCAGAAATGCCCTGTTGGCGCGCCCCGCCTCCGCGCGCGACCGCGAGACCGTTGGCACCCTGGTCAGGGCCGCGACCTCCACAGGCGAGAGACCCTCGGTATCTTCCATGGAGAGGGCAACAGGGTCAGGCACGGGCAGGACCTCGGGCGGGCCGCGTCTTGCCGCCGCCTTTGCCGCCCGGCCCGGATCAAAGCCGTGATCGAGCACCGAGCGCGGGTGCCGCTCCCGGGCCGCCAGTTTGACAAGCGCCGCATCCAGACGAACGGGATCGACCGGCAGCGCCATGCGCACCCGGTCCCGCGCCACCAGCGCCGCCGTGGCCACCACCTCCCGGTCCATGCCCGGGCTCAAAAGCACATGCACACTCTCGTGCCGCCGTCCCGCCGCCGCCGCGATGGTGGAGGCAAAGGCAAACCGCCAGGGCGGCAGCGCGCGCGAGGCCGTCCCCGGCCCTTCCGGCGCCACCGCGATCTCGCGCGTGCCATCCTCTCCCGTGATGCGCAGCCGCAGACCGCCGCCCTCCGCCGCGCCCAGAACCTCGGCCACATCCCCCCGCCGGATCGGAGCCCCCTGTTCCGCTGGCAAATTGTCCCCCGCCTTGCCCGCCACCGAGGGCTTGCCATAAGCCCCCGGGGCCGCGAAGCGGATGATATCCCCGGGCTTCAACCCCTTGAGCCCGCCATGCTCTGCCGCCACAAACGAGGCCCGCGCCGGATCGGTCGCATCGAGCCGCGCCCGGATCGCCGCCGTCAGCCGGTCCGCATCCGCCCGGCTCCAGGCCAGCGCCAGACGGTCGGAGCTCCTGTCAGCAACATAGGCCTTCGCCACCGCCGCAAAAGCCGCCTCCGCTGTGCCTGTCGCCGTCAACTGACCCCGCTCCGCAAGCGACCGCAGCGCCCGTTCCGCCACACCACCGCCCGTGCGCAGACCCTCCACGATCTCCCGATGCGCGCCCTCCACCCCATGAAGACCTGTCAGGCGCGCGACCCCGAGCCGGTCCGCCAGCGTCCGGAACACAGGAGCGCCCCGACGCTCGGGATTGATAAAGGCCACCAACTTCGCCGAAAGCCCCGCGCACCGCGCCATCATCACCTCGGCATGATCGATCCCGAGACCCTGCGCATCATCGAGAATAACCACCCGGTCGGGACTGCCCGCCTCTCTTGCCAAAACCGGATCGGAGAAGAACGCGCCCGGCGTGATCGCCTCGACCCCCTCCGCCGCCAGCGCCGCACATCCGGCTTGCGTGGGTGCGATCACCGTAACAATCCGGCCCGCCTCACGCCCGGACCGCGCCAGTGCCGCCACCGCCCGTGTCTTGCCACTCCCCCCGGGTCCCGCGATGATCCTCACGCCCCCCGCGCCCCGCGCATGGGCAACCGCGCGAAGCTGATCCCCGGAAAGATCGGGGATGTCAGGTATCTGTGGTTCAGCCTCCGGCCCGGCCTCCGGCAGAACATCCCCGGCCTCTCCGCCAGCCGCCGCCAGCCGCATCCCCCGGTCCAGCGCCGCAAGCTCGGCCTCGAGCTGCGCCCCGGTCGTGTAGACCCAGGGTTCATCGCTCTCCTGCGACCGGGACCCCGGCAGCGAGACCAGATCCTTATGCGCCATCGCCGCGTGGAAAAGACGCAGGAAGGTCTCCGGATCAGACACCTGACACGCCAGAACCCCCGCAACCTCCTCCGCACGGATCACCCCATTGCGTCGGACCAGATCGTCGATCACCCCTGTCGGCTCGCGCGTGTAATCCTGCGGATCCTCCACATCCGCCGCAAGCAGCGGATCATCCCCGGTATGATCGGCCGCCAGAAGCCCCGCGATCCGGGTACCCACCGACATGAGATGCCGGTCGCCCGCGAAATCGCCCGCCCCCACGACATGGCCCGGCCCCGTCCAGTCCGGGCGCCGTTCGAGAATCGCCGTCCCCGGAAGCGGCACCATCGACCGCAGCCCCCGCCGGCGCGGCGCCTCCGCCACCGCGTCCGGAGACCGCTGGCCCAGATCGATGAGCTGTTCCGCCCGGTCCAGATGCCCCGACCGCGCGAACACCCGCACCCGCTCCCGATGCCGGCTCAGCGCCACATAGACGCTGTGACAGTCCATGCGCCGGTGCGGCAGCACGTAGCTCTCGTCCACCGTCATGCCCTGCGCCTTGTGCACCGTCGCCGCAAACCCGTAATCGAGATGCACAAACGCCCCCGGATCGATCTCCACCGGGGCCGCCCGCCCGTCCATCGCCAGCCGCAGCCGCCCCGGGCCCACCGACAAAACCGTCCCGAACCCCGAGCGCGGCAGATCGAACTCCGGCAAAGGCCGCGTCAGCATCACCCGGTCCCCCGGCGAAAGCACGATCTCCACCCGCTCCCGAGAGCCCGCCCCCTCGTTACCTGCGCGGTCCACGCGCTCGATCATAATCCGCATCCCGTTGGGGGGCTCCGCCAGCGGATCGTCCCCTGCCGGATCTCCCCCCTCCGGCGCCCGCAGCCGCGCCCGGATCGCATCGTTCAGCGCCCGCACATCGGCATTGGTCGCCGCCAGCGCGATCCGGCTCGCCTCCGGACGCAGCGCCGCATCCGCCGCCCAGGCCGCCGCAACCCCGTCCACCGCATCCGGCGGATCGATCTCCGTCACACGACCCGCCTTCGACGGTGTGTGGCTCCGCGCCGTCTTTGTTGCCAGCGCGTGATCCACACCCATGCCCTGCGCCCGCCAGCCCGTCGCCGCATAGCCGTAATCAATGTCCAGAATCTCATCCCGCGCCAGGGTCACAGGATCCGCCAGCCCGTCAAAGCGCACCGACAGCCCCGCATCGCTCACCGCCACAATTGTGCCCAGCGTATTCGCGGCGATCCCCGTCTCGTTATCCTCCCGCATCAGCATCACCCGGTCCCCCGGCGCAACCGGGATCGCAACCACCTCGCTCCGGCGGGTCTTGCCCATGCCCTGCCAGCGGCGCACATGGATCGTCTCCCTGTGGCCGGTATCAATCCAGCCCCGCGCGAGGCCCACCGCCCGCAGCGCATCGTTGAGCGCCCAGACCTCCGGGCTCGACGGCGCCACCGCCAGACATGTCTCCCCCGACGCGCGCGACCCCGCCCAAAGCCGGGTCACCTCCGGCGAGGGCGGCAGCGGCTCCACAGACCCCATGAAATGCCGCAGACCCTCGACACGCTCCGACCCGCCCCGCGCCAGACCCGCCACCGCCGCACGGGTTCCTGCATCCTTTTGGCGGATCACCATATCCATCACCGGCACCGCACCGCCCGCGCGCTCCGCCGCCAGCCAGCCCGACAGATCCGACACCGGCTGCAACTGGTCGGGATCGCCCACCGCAATCAGCTTGCCCCCCATCACCGCAACCCGCGCCCCGATCCGCGACCATTGCTCCAGACCCACCATCCCCGCCTCGTCCATGAGGAACACGAACGGGCCGTCGACCTGCGCCTCGCCACGCGCCCATCTCGATTCCCACGCCGCCAGCGTCGCCGCCTCGACCCCGGCGATTTCCCCGAGCGCCTGCGTCGCCTTCGCCGAGGGCGCCCCTGCAAGCACCCGTACACCACGCGCCTGCCAGGCCTCGGCCACCGCCCCAAGCGTGAAGGTCTTGCCCGTCCCCGCATGACCCTTCACCAGCGTCAGCCGGTCCGGCCCCAGCATCGCCGCCGCCGCCGCACGCTGACCCGCATTCAACTCGCCCGGAAGCCAGCGCACCACCTCCCGGGCCGCGCCGATGGCCCCGAGCACGGCGAAGGCCCCCCGGGTCTTCAGCGTATCGTTCAGATCCCGCTTCGAGCCGGTCTCCTCAGGGGCCAGCGCCACCTTCAGCCGGCACCCCCGCCCCAGATGATGCGCCACCGCCGCGCGAAACGCCCGCCCCGCCGGGCTGTCCGGCGCATCCCGATCCGGCGCAAGGATCACCTCGCGGTCCAGCGGCACCGGCGCGCTCTTCCACCCCGACACCCCGAACACCGCCCAGGTCTCAAGCCCCGTCGCCGCCCGGATCGACAAAGCGCTCTCCGGACCCTCGGCAATCACCAGTGGGTCCTGTGCTGAACCGGGCGTGACCTCCCGCGCCGGAAACCGCGCGGGCAGACCGGCAATCGCTCCGAAGGACGGCTTGGCAACATCCACCGCCGCCTTGCGCCCCTCCGCATCGATCAGAATGCGCTGACCCCCCTGGAGACGGCCCTCGTCATCCCTGGCCCAGACCACCAGCGCGCCATGACCCGGATGCAGAACCCCCGCCCCCGGAACCGGCGGCAGATACCCGAGCCCGTCCCCCGGCAGGTCAGTGATCCCCCGCGACGCCTCTTCCAGAACCTTTGGAAAATCGTCCCGCGCAGAGGACAGCCCGCACCACGCCACCGCCACAAGATCGAGAAGATCACCCCCCGCCCCGGCCGTGTGATCATGCCAGAGACCGCGCTTGTGGCCCTGCATCTGCATCGCAAGCCCCGCATTCTCCTTCGCCCGCCATTCCCGTGCGCCCGGACGTGCCGGCTCCCCGAACGCCACCCGGAACAGCTCCTCCGCCCGCGCGCTCAGCGCCTCCCGGACAACCGCTGCGGAGGGGCCGCGCTCCCGGACCGAAGCTCCGCCCTTGAGCGCAACAGATCCACGATCCCTGCCCGATCCGTCTCGTCCAGAGGCGCCGCCGCCGCCGCCTCCCACACCTGCGATGCCAGCCGCTTCAGATCCTTCACGCTCCCCTGATGAAAATTCCGCCATATCCACCAGCACCGGCCCGCTGCCCGTCTCGAACGGATCGCCACCGCCCGCCGCAACCTCCAAACGGCTCTCCGCAAGCGCCTGTGCATCCCGCGCCAGCTGCCCGGCCATCTCCGCCTTCGCCCGGCTGATGTAAAGCTGATCGCCTCCCTCCGTCCGCGCCGCCAGAGGAACCAGATCGTCCGACCCCTCCACCGCCGCAACCATCGTCCGGTCCAGACCCCGCCACCTCAACACCCAGCCGCACCGCAAGCGCCCCAAGAAGATCGCCCTTCGTGAACTGCGCCTGCCGCATCTGCACCACCGCAATGATATGCGCCGGATGCGCCACCAGATACGCCCGGTTGCGCTCCCGCACCTCCGAACACCGCATCTTCTCCCGCGCCACAGCGCCAACCCGCTCCGCGTGCTCAGCCACATGCGGATTGTAGCCCTCCGGTGCCAGATCAAGCCCCTGCTCTTCCAGCGAGCGCAAATCCACACGCTCCGAAAACCCCGCCCGCTCAAGCGCGAGATTGGCGTGCTCTTGCCAGCCCTTTCGCCACCCCGCCAGAACATCCCCCCGGTTCCATCCCCGGTTCTTGAGACCCCAATCCCCCGCGCCCAGATCCCGAAGGCTCAGCATCACATGCGCATGCGGATTGCCGTCCCCCTTGTCGTGAATAACCCAGTCCGCAACCATCCCCCGAGACGTGAAGGCCGACGCCACATAGCCCCGCATCAGCGCCACCTGCGCCGCCCCGTCCAGCACCCGCGGAAGCGCAATCGTCAGGCTTCGGGCAAGACGGGCCGTTGCACGTTTGCGGTTCAGACGCTCTTCCCCCTCCTCAACCGAATTCCACAAAGCCTGGCTCACCCGCGCCCAGGCCAGACGCGCCGCATCCCCCTCCGAAACCTCCCGTCCATCCGCCTCCGCCTCGGCCAGAACCGCCCGTTCAAACGCCACCTCTCCGAACGCCTCACCGGCCCAGTCCGGGGCGGCCTCCGGCAGCGAGACCTCCGAATGCACAAGCTCACCCGCCTTCTCCGAATAGTCCCGCACCTCCCCCCGAATATCCGACCGCATCCGCGCCGCATGACGATACGCAGCGGACGCAACCGCACTGCCCCCGGTGGCGCGGGACACGATCGAGACGTTGAAATGCGGGCTCGGCATGCCGGGAGCATACAGGTCACATCAAAATTGGCAAATTTTGATGTGTAATCGTGCCTGTCTGATTTTTGTTCGCTTCGCTTCCCCTGTTGTCCCGGATCGAGGCCTTTCCCCCAAGGATTCCCCTCGGGCGCCCCGGTTTCCAACGCAGGGGAGGATGTCGGGGGTGGAGGGGAAAGAGGGGAAGCGGGAGGGGAGCGGAAATCTCTCAAGGGGAACAAAGGGTTGGCTCGGGAGGGAAAGGGGTTTCCCCTCTTGCGGCAAACGGGGGAAAGAGGGAAACCTGGGGGGACGAGGCGGGGAAAGGGGGGAGAGGCGCGGGGGAGTGAGGAACAGCCGCCGGTCCAGCTTTCCGGGGAAGAGGGAAAACCGGGGGCTGTCGGGGGACATCGGAACCGGTAAGCCGGCGCAATCCTGCGGCGGTGTCGAGGTCTCCAGGATCAGGTGATTTCGGAGATTTTGCAGGACCGGCAGGTTGTGGCAAGATGTGGCAGGGTCAGGCCCGAACTGAAACGGCGCGGTGAAACACAAACCCGATGGCCTTCCTGGGCCTTCCTGCGCGACTGGCGGACCCCGCGTCAGGTCATCACCCCGGCTGCGCGAAAGGAACAGCCCCATGCCCAAAGCAAAACCATCCGACCCCCCTTCCCGCTACAAGCGCAAGGTCGGGATCGGGCACTTGCCGATGATGCAGCGGATGTTGGACCGCATCAGTCAGAACGATCTGCACTGGCTCACATCCATCGAGACCCAGGAGCTGAAGGCGCTCCTCGATCTCGTCCAGACCGCCAAGCTCAAACGCCTCGATCTCAAAACCCTGATCGAAGAGCATAACCGCCATTGCACCGGACCGGAGCGCGATTGACACGGGCGGACCCTGGCCGGGTCGAACGCGCGGCAAACCGGGCGGGCGCAGAACGAAAAACGCCACCCCTCTCGGGGCGGCGTTTTGAATGTAGCTATGGGGGTGCCGTCAGTTGCCGACACCAAACAGCGGGATGATCCGGTCAATGACAAAAAGGATGCCCACAAGACCCCCCAGCGTGTAGATCGCCCGGTTCGTGGACTGCGCAATCTCCGTCTTCAACGTCGCCGCAACCGTGTCGATCTTGCCGTCCAGCTTGTCGTGCAGTGCCTTCACGCTGTCGTCGATCTTTTTGTCCAGCGCCTTCACGTCTTCCTTCGTCGCCACGTTGCCCACGAAATTCTCGTGCAGCACCAGCGCCACCCCTTCGGCCTGTTTCTGCGGCATCTCGAAATCGTCCTGAAGACGCTTCGCAACGCTCATCGTATCAAAAGCTGCCATCGGCATGGTGGGTCTCTCCTTCTTCTCTCATATAGCCGCATTCGCGCGGCACTTCCATTGTCATCTTCGCGCCACCCTTGCACCCTGCTCCATCCCTGTGATGGACTGGCGCGCAAGCGCGCCAACCGGCAAAGCCGGTCGGGGCGGCTTCTGGCCGCCCCTGTTGTCCCGTCCTCACCCGGTCACTTCCGGGGTCTCTTCGTCGCGGGGCTTCGGCGGGAAGGCGACGAGCTCGGTCACCCCCACCGGGAAGTCGAGCTTGATCGTGTAGAACACCTCGCCGGTCTCCCGGTTGTGGTTCTCAAAGAGCACCCCCACCCGGGGGTAGCGCGTCTTGCCGTCCTTCGACTTGACCGGTGCGGTGATTGTGTAGTGATTGGCCATGATGTCCTCCGTGGCTCTGGTTTCGATGGGGACAAGGGCGCGGGGCGTCAAAGGCCCCGGGGCAAGCTGAAATCCGGAGGGTCCGCTTGCGGAAACCGTATTTCTGCTTGGGGAGCCCATCGGGCGACCGCACCCCGGGGCCGCGCCCCGCGACACCCCATCTCGAAGAAACCAGTGCCACGGAGGACAGGACGCGCAAACGACACCTCACCACCGCCCCTGTCACGGGACAAGACCACCGCCCGCATCCGGTTGGGCGCGCGCTTTGAGAACCGCATGGGCAGACACCGGGGGCCAGCCCGCAGGATCAGCCCGGCACATCCCGTGGCCCTGACCGGCCAGATGCAGACCGGCGCAGATGCAGAACGGCGGGGACCGCAGACCCGGGGACTGGAAGGGGGCGGCCAGAAGCCGCCGCGCCGATTTCACGCGACAAACGGCCCCGGTCCCGCAGGACCAGAGCCGCAGCCGAAGCGCCTCAGCCGGCGCGCACCCGCATCACCGCGATGCGTTTGGCTTCCGCCTTCTCCGCCAGATTGAGCGCAATCCCCGTCACCCCGAAGATCACAACACCCCCAAGCGGCTTCGGGGTCGCAAACATGTCGTCAATCGCCCGGAACCCCGCCCGCTTGCCAAAACCCGACCAGTTCGGACGAAACACCACCTGGCCCACCTGACGCGACCGCGCCCAGGCCGACGCAATCGCATCCACCCCCTTCCGGTCACCCTTGTGATAGAGGATCACCTCTTCGCCATGCGCCTCACGGTAGCGCGTCCGGCAGCGGTCGAGCACATCCCAGACCCGCGCGTGATCGATCCAGTCCCGCGCCCCGGCCACCGCCAGCGGCCGCCCCTCGACCCGGAAGCGCGCCGCCTCCTGCCGCTCATGCGCCTCGATCCAGGCCTTCGCCTCAAAGAGCGCCCCCGTCTGCCGGGCATCCCGACCACTGCGGTCCCCGGCGGGCGGCAGATATGCCCGCCCGGTCTCGATCTCGTAACACCGCGCCGCCGCCTCCGCCATCACCTCCAGCCCGTCCAGCCGGTCACGCGCCTGCTCCGCGACACGCTGCGCCTCCTCCATCTGCATCTCCAGAACCTCCGAGCCATCGGCAGCCCGCACCAGACCCCGGATCGTGTCCGTCGCCCGATCAAGAACACTGGCCATCGCGCCCTTCCGGCGATGGAACAGCGTCGCCAGCCCATGGGCCAGCGGTTCGATCTCGCCATGAAGACCGGTGCCTTGCAGACCGCCCAGAAAACTCTCGAACGCCTCCCGCACGATCCGGTCGCGCAAGATATCATCATCGGGGATCGGCAGGTCAGCCTGGGTTTCGCAAAGCCCGAAGGTCTCGATGGTCTCATATACATCCAGCATGGGATATACTCCTCTCGCAAGCGCCACACGCACCATTGCGGGCAGCGTGCGAGGTCCCCGCCCCCCAAAGGGCGCTTGGGTCAGGGACACCGAAGGTGCCGGGCTTGGCCCGGGCGCAAAAATTTGCCGCGCGCAACAGCGACGCCGGCGCAAGCTCACCGGTTGGTGCGCCCTGACCGCTTGCGCGAGGGGGGCCGCAAAATTTTGTGATCCTTGACGCAGGCGTGCTTTGGAGGGCCACCTGCAAGGTATGCTGCCCGATCGTGTGTGTGTGCCCCACCACAGGGCCGCGCGACAGGGACAGGCAAAGGGCAAGACCGGGTGCCGGGGACGGATGCAGCAAAGGGAGGCCCGACGAAGGAGGGCACCCGGCGCGCAATCCGGCCCCGGCACCCGCCGCAGACCTGCTCGGCCCCCGCGCGGCCCGTCCAACCCCGCGCCAACGCCGGATCGGTGTCCGGACGTCGAGGCAGCGCCCGACCCGGCCTCAATGGCCGGAGCGGGGGCTCCGCAGGGGGTCAAGCCAGCCCGCAAGGGTCAAAGCCCCCGGCGGGGGCTCCGCAGGGGCGTTCGGCTTGTCCGAATCCCCCTGCAAGCGCGGCACCGCCGCGCTTCCCTCTCCGGCGAAACCAGGAGCGGTTTGTGTCCAGCCGCACTCCGGCGGCAACGGCGAACCCGTTCGGTTCAGCCGCCCGCAAAAACCCTGCGGACTGTCTGCCCGTTGCAGCGCGTACACCGCACCACTCCGAGCGCATCGCGCACCCGTACCCCGCGGCCATGGCGCGCGACCAGGGGCGCGACAGGCACCTCGCCCGCATGACCGCAGATGCACTCGACCCGGAGCACGGTGCTGTCGAGCGCGTCGAGTCGCAACCCGTCAACCCGCAGCCGCGGCACATCACTCGCCGGGGCCACAGGCGGCAGCGGGGCCTTCGTCCGCGCCGAAGATCTGCGCCTGAGAAACGCCAGGGGACACCCCCTCCCTGTCACGATTGCCCCGGAAGCATAGCGCGGGCGCGGCGCGACCGGCAAGGACGCGCGGGACTGCCCCGGAACCGGGGCGGGGCGTTTCAGGCCGCGTCCAGGAGCCCCGCCTTCCCGATCAGCCAGTCGGCCGCCTTCTGCGCCGCAGAGGCCGCCCGCACGATGGCCCGGGTATCGCTTTTCAGAATGTCAATCCAGTGCTGAAGGTAAGCGGCATTGGCCTCGAACTGCGGCGCAATGCCCAGCCGCGCCCCGGCCATGGCGGATCCGAGCTCGGCCACCAACTCCTCGCGCGACCAGGCCGCATCGCCAAAGCCCGTTCCGAACGACCGGTCCAGCCGCGATTTCGCCCCTGTGGCATGGCACGTCTCATGAAGAAGCGTTCCCGCGTGGGCCGCCGGGCTCTCGAACCGCCACACCGGCGGCATCTCGATGCAGTCGGCGGCAATATCGTAACAGGCCCGCCCCGCATCGCGCGTCCGCAGCTTCAGCCCGGTGCGACCGAACCACGCCAGAAACCTTGCATCCGCCTCTGTCCCGTAATCGCGCAGCGGCGGCGGAGCGGCAGACCACGCCGCATCCAGACCGTCGATCTGTCCCACGTTGAACACAGCGCAAGACCGCAGATAGCCAAAGGCCGGGCCCTCCGCCCCGCCCTCTCCCTCGGAAGCCACCCGCCTCACCGTCCCGTATTTAACCACCCGCACGCTGGTCTCGCCCCGGCGCACCTGCCCGCCCAGCTTGAGGGCCTGCGCATAGGTCATCCAGTTGGGCGAGACATAGCCCCGCGCCAGGGCGGCCTGCCACAAAAGCAGCACGTTGATGCCGCGATAGGGCTCACCCGTGACCCGCACGGGCAGCCGTGCCACACCCCCATCGTCCCAGGGCTTGCGCCAGGGCGGCACACCCGCCTCGAGATGCGCAAGGATCGCATCTGTCACCCGGGTGTAAATATCGGGGCCGTGAAGTGTCTTCGCCATGGGTCTGTCCTTTCTGGCTAATCGGAATCACCCTCCCGAAGACCCCTCCACCCCTTCCCCTCCAATGGCACCGCCCGGTCGGGCCGCGTCACTACCCATGAAAAAACGCCGCCCCCGAATACGAGGACGGCGCGAGGCGCTCAGGCCGCCAGAGAGGCCTCGTCCGCCTGGTCGGCCGTCTCTGCAAAATCACCCTCCCCGGCCTCTTCCTCACCGCGCTCCGGCACGACCGTGGCCATGCCGGGCGGGCACCAGCGGGCGATGGCCGCCCGCTGCGCGTCGCTCAGCGTGGCATCCGGCGCGGCAAAAAGCGCGGCGAGCTTCTCCACGATCTCCGACTTCTTCGCCTTCGCCAGCGTATCCGCCTTCTGGCCGAGACCCAGATCGTCGCGCAGGATGCGCAGAAGATCGGGCTTGGTCAGCCGCCCGAAGAGCCGCGCATCCGGGGTCCAGAGGATCCGGATGTCCGGCAGCACCGCCGCCTCCACCGCCGTACGGGCCGAGGGGCGCACCGCATCCCCCGCAACCGGCTCCAGACTGCGCGACACCGCCCAGGCCACCAGCCGGTCGCGCTCCACCGGATCGAGCGCAGCGAAACGCGCGAACGCGGTCTCTTGCGGATCATCCTGGTCATCGACCCAGCCTGTCGGCAGACCGGCCTCGTGCTCAAAGAGCATCCGCTCCACCACGCCGTGCCCGGCCTCAATGGCCGCACCCGGATCCTCCGCGCTTGCGCACTCATGGATCAGGCCCGGCGCATGGGTCGCCGCCTGAAACCGCAGGCTCGACTGTTCCGCCCGACGCACAAGCCCCTGCGCCACATTGCCCAGAAGCAGCCAGTCGCCATAGACCCGCGCGGTCGCCGGATCCCGCGCCAGCGCCAGACCCACCGCCCGGGTCCGCTCGATCGCCATATCCGAGGCCAGCTTCGCGGAGATCTTCGGGCTTGCCGCAGCCGTATTATCCCCGGCACCGGTTCCGCCCGTCGCCGGACCCCTGTCCGTCCGGTCTTCGGGACGCACCATGCCCGGCATCAGACGCAAGCCCCCGTGCTGCCAGACAGCGAGCACACCGGTCGTCTCCACCTCCTGCGCATCGAACGCATGGGTCAGCGCCTCGACCTCCGCCTCAAGGGTTTCGTGCGCGTCACCCAACCGGTCCTGCGCGTCCCAGTCCTCAGCCGCCTCATGGGCTTCGGCCAGCTCGTCGAGCTGCGCACTCAGCGCATCCACCCGCGCCTGCGTGGCCGCATCGAGGTCGACCGGCACGGGGTAGATCCGCCCATAGGCCGAGAGCGCCTCCCAGTCGGGATCGATCCGGTGTTCGGCCCAGCCCATGCCGAGCCGCGCCCGCTCCTCCTCGGCCAGATCATCGAGCTTCCGCGACAGCAGGCTCTGCACAAGACCGGGATCGCTGAGCACGCTGTCCTCCTCGATCAGGTCCGGCGCGATCCCGCCCCCGGCCTTGCGGTAGTCCTCCAGCACAAAAGCCCCGAGCGCATCGCCCTGCCGCACGCCGCGCGCATCCAGCGCCCGTTTCACCGTCCAGGCCTCCACACGGCCCCCCTCGCCCGAAAGCGCGGTGAACACCTCCGCCTGAACCGCACGGTCGGGATGGCCGGCAAAGGCATTCAGTGTCTCAAGCGAAATCTTCCCGCCCCGGTGGGCCGCGCGGATGTCCTCATGCACCAGCCCGATCCGCAGGCTCTCGCGTACCGAGCGTTCGGTCTGTCCGAAGAGACGCGCGATATCGGTCACGTCGAGACCGTCATCGTCCCGGAGCGCCGCAAACGCCTCGTACCGGTCGAGCGCATCCATCGGGGCCTGCATCTCGTTCTCCGAGAATGACAGCGCCGCCGTCACCGGCGCATCACCGGGCACCAGCCGGCAGGCCACCTTCATGCGCGGCCCGAAGTCTTTCGCGCCCTTGTCCGCGGCCAGCAGGTTGAGTGCCGCAAGCCGGCGGCCCCCCGCAAGCACGCCGTACTGCGTCTTGCCGGTCTCCTGCACCAGCAGGGGCTGCAACAGTCCCACTTCCCGGATATTGGCCGCCAGCGCCTGAACGCTGGTCGTGCTGTAGGCCGCCGCATTCTGCGCACGCACATTGGCGGGATGAACCGCAAGCCGCGCCAGCGCCACGTCGAGCGCGGTATAGGTCTGTGTCTTTGTCATTGCGTTGTCTCCAGTTGATGACATCCGATCCGGACCATCCGCGGGAATTCCTTTCCCCCGGACCCGGATCGCCCATGACAAAAGGCCGCCTCTCCCTTTCGGGCGAGACGGCCAAAACCGGCAACACGGGTTGAAGCGTGCCCGAACCGGGCGGCCGGGAGCACTGCGGGTCAGGACGCGCTCAGCCGGGCGCGGGTCACCAGAAAACTGTAAAGTGCGCACTCCGCCCCGCCGGTGATCCCAGAGGCAGCGTGCTGCCAGCAGAACCCCGCAGGTCTGCAATCGGCCGCTTCCCCCACCGACAGGCCCGCATCCGCAAGGCAAGCGGCCAAATGCCTGCGGTCCGCAGGATCAAGACCCAGGGGATCACAATTGATCAGCGCCGATGCCCAGCAAGCCGGGGCGAGAAGGGTGATCACCTCCCGCGCGCTCATGCCACAAGCGCACCCCGGGCGCGCGCCAGAGAGGCGTAATCACTGAGCGACATCTCCGCCTCGAAGTAGAAATCGCGCTCCACCGGCAGGCCGAGCGGGCCGCGCACCGCAGCGATCTCCGAAAGCCGCACCGGCCCGATCTCGGGATGCCCAAGCCCAAGATCGCAGCAGCCCCAGGCCACATCCTCGTCCTCCGGGTCCAGCCATGCCAGAAGCCAGGTCGCCGACGAATCCGGCGTGAACAACTTCACAACCGGCCAGACAGAAACGGATATGTCCTCTTCCGCCATCCGGTAACCGTTTGCCAGAAGCGTCTTGCGTTGTTCAGTCGTCATCAATTCCATGGGTTCAGTCCTTTCCAGTGCTTTGATCCCCCATCGGGATCACCCGGACCCAAAGCCGGCTTTGCTCCTCCCGCGTGTGCCGCCCGCCCCGGGGTGGAACGGCGGGAACGGAGCGCGGCGGCGGCTACGGCCTGTCCCGTCCTCCTGTTCAGCGCCCGACGACACCCGGTGGAAGACCCCTGCCTTTCCCCGGCGGAACGGTCCCTCCGGAAAACGGGCCGCCCGAAAGGGCAGCTCGCTCAAGGGTGCGAGGGATGATTACGCCCCATCGCCCAAGCGCTGCGCCTGCATCGCCAGCCAGTCGCTGAAGCCAAGGAGCGTCTGGCCTGTGGCCACCGCCGCCCGCCAGTCCGCCTGGGGGTCGTCCCCCGCCGGATCCCGTCCGTATCGGACTGGCTGCGGGGGATCCCGATTGTGCCGTGGATGGTCAACGGGGTGATCCTGCCGGACACCGAGCCGGCGGGGGACGACCCCCAGGCGGACTGGCGGGCGGCCGCGTTCATGATCTCCCGGCCAAACACCGCTTCGCAATCGAAGCAGCCAAAGCTGTGATGGCGAAGTGCCCGATGCACCGGCAGGGCTTCATGGGATTTCGTAACGTCGAACCACTGGTGGATGGCGATATAGTCATCCGCCACCCCGCCGAACTTGCGCGCCGAGCTTGCCGCGTGATGATTGGGATGCGCCATGTCAGATATCCTCGTGGAGATATTCATCGCGTTCGGTATAAAAACTGGCGTGATCCACATCGATACGGTCTTCGGTTACATTCCAGGTCAGGGTTCCCTCGCCCCCCTCGTTGATCTCGAAGCCCGGGTGCAGCCCATAGGCCACGTCCCACACGAAATCCATCAGGCGGGCTTCGATATCCCCGATGTCCACAAGCTTCGGGCGCACCGCAACGCTGTTCACGTTGCCGCTGTCGCCATAGCCGTCATACTGCGCCTCGACCTCTTCCACGCCCCGCGCACACAGGTCCGCCAGCAGGTTGGTGCGGGTCTCCTTCAGACGCTCCGCCGCCTCCGCGCGCGCTTTCTTCAGGCGCGCTTCAATCGCCGGCCAGTCGATGCCGCCAGCGGGCGGTATCGCCGATAGTGTTTCGGGCGCGGTTTCCTTTTTCGTGGCCATATCCTTGTCTCCTTCTGTTCAGGTCAATGACACCCGAACAGAAAGAAACCTTCCTCCTCCCCGTCCCGACCGCCGGAGCCGGGAGAGACGGGCGCGGGGATGAACGCCGATGACCCGCGCTTCCCGGGCACCGGGCCAGCCCGTGGATTGGCACGGGGGGGTAGCGATCCGTCCCGGCCATCGCTAGATTGACCTCATGGAAGACAGTTCGACCCCCGATACCACCGCAGGGACAAAAGACGGGCCCGCCGCCGGGAGCCGACCGGCGGCGACCAGCGCGCCAAAGCCCGGAAAAAGCCCCGGCGCAGACCGCACGAAGAAGAAACCTGCGGCCGGCGGAAGGACGCGGACAAAGACGCCGCCCAGGACCCCCATGGAGCTGCGCACCTTCCATCCGGAATTTATCGGCCGCATCCGCGCCCTGTTTCAGAAGGGCATTGGCCCCGACAGGGAACTGCCCCCGTTCCTGAGGCTGCCGGTCGCGGTGCCGCTCGCCATCGGCAGCAGCGAGGTGATCCTTGACCGCTACGACCTGCCCGAGGATCTGGAAGACCCGCGCTGCAAGGCGGTCGACAAGGCCCTGCGCCTCTATTGCCGCTCGCTGCAATATCACAACGCTATGACATCCTGTGCCAACCGGTTCACCATCGACATCCGTACCGACGCGCCAATCGCCGACGAGCACAGGCACGGATCCGAAAGCTGGATCCGGACAATCCTCAAACGGCGACGCGAGGCGCGGGCCATACGCGCGGCAAGAGAGGCAGACAATCCCCCCGAAACCACGCAGCAGCAGCCAACGCGTTCGGGACCGCACCACCCCGCCCCGTAAGGGCAACACCCAAGGAGCGCGACGCGGGAGCGGGGCTCCGCAGCCGGGCGACCGACCCGTGAGCGAGCGGCACGGAAAACCCGGCCGGGGATCGCCATCCCGGGCGAAAGCAGGCGCCCCGCCTTGACCTGACGCGCGGTTTCCCCGAAACCCACGGGCAGCCACATTATCAGACCGAGATATGCTTATGCCCAAACCCTCACCCGTTCCCGCCGCAACGCTGTTCGCCGCCATCGCCAAAGAGCTAGACTGTTCGCGCGCGCAAGCCAAACGTCTCTCGGACGGCCTCCAGTCGGCGGTGCAGAACCTGCTGGCCGACGGCCACCCGGTCCGCCTGCCCGGGCTTGCCTGTCGCGCCGCCCTGCCATAGCAGCACGGGGTGAGACCGCTTCGCATCAGGATCCAATGGCCGACCTGCACAACCCCCACGACACCCTGTTTCGCGCGCTGCTGTCCGATCCCGGGCGCGCAGGGGACTTCCTGCGCGATCACCTGCCCAACACCATTGCGGGACAACTTGCCCCGGCACCTCCCGAAATCCTGGAAGGCAGCTTCATCGATGAAGCGCTCGCCGGCAGCCAGAGCGATCTCCTTCTGAAGGTCGCGCTGAAGGCGGGGACCAACGCTTTCGTCTATGTTCTGGCGGAACACAAGAGTGCGCCTGATCCGGCGCTGCCGCTGCAACTGGCCTCCTATATGATCCGCATCTGGAAGCGCCATGCCGGAACCCGGGCGGCCAGGCTCCGCGCCCTGCCCCCGATCATTCCGGTGGTTGTCTATCATGGCGCGGCGACCTGGACCGTTGCCGACAGCCTGCGCGACATGATCGCCACAGAAGATCCCGATCTCGCCTTTCTGCCCGGAGCGGGGTATATCCTGCGCAACCTGCGGGCCATGGAGATCGACGCGCTGTCACGCAACGCCGCGCTGAAGGCGGGGTTCATCACGCTGCGACGGGAGGCGCTGGCCTTCCTGACGGAGATCGCCAGGAGCCTGCCCGCAGGGAGCGATCTGCGGCGACAGGTTCTTGAATACGTGCTGCGGGTCTATAATGTGGATATGGACGACCTGCGGGCCTTACTCAGGACCGGGGGACATAACGAACTGGAGGCACTTGTGGGAACCATTGCTGAAACACTGCTCGAACAGGGCGAGGCTCGCGGATTGGCAAAAGGCGAAGCACGCGGATTGGCAAAAGGCAAGGCCGAGGGTAAGGCCGAAACCCTCCGACGCCAGCTGGAGCGCCGGTTCGGCCCCCTGCCCCGGGACATCGAGGCGCGGGTCGCCGATGCCGGGCCGGAACGGATCGAGGACTGGCTGGACGCGGTTCTGGACGCGCCCGACCTCGCGACCGTCTTCGCACAGGACCGCCCGCACTGACCACAACGGGTTGCGCGCGCCCAGGGCACCTCTGTCCGCCCGCGCGCCGTGATCGGACGGAGCGCTTCAAGCGCACGCAGCAGCAGAAAAACCGTTTTCGCGAAGAAAGTTACTGCGGTTGGGAGATGCCCGGGCGGTGAACAACCACGCACGGCGCTTTATGCCAGAAAACAGCGCACAAACCGCCCCGGCTTGCGGCTCTCCACTACGTCCGACAAGCCACATTATCAGACCGGAGATATGCTTATGCCCAAACCCTCACCCGTTCCCGCCGCAACGCTGTTCGCCGCCATCGCCAAAGAGCTAGACTGTTCGCGCGCGCAAGCCAAACGTCTCTCGGACGGCGTCCAGTCGGCGGTGCAGAACCTGCTGGCCGACGGCCACCCGGTCCGCCTGCCCGGGCTTGCCACCTTCTCGGTGGTCGATGTCCCCGAGCGGCAGGTTCGCAACCCGGCCACCGGAGAGATGCAGACCGCCGCGCCCACACGGCAGGTCCGGGTCTCCGCCACAGGCCCCCTCAAGGCCGCCGTAAAGGGGAATGCATGATGAGCGAACAGCGCATGGAGACAGGGTCGCAGGAAACCAGCACAAAAACGCCGGCACCGGAAGCAGGCAAGGCCGAACCAGTAGAGGTCACCGGAACCGTCAAGAGCTACCAGTCCGACAAGGGCTTCGGCTTCATCGCCCGGCATGGCGAGGCGGATGTGTTTTTTCACATCTCAAACCTTGCCAACCCGGAAGCCCCGCCAGAGGTCGGCCAGCGAGTGCGCTTCGCGCTTGTGCCAAGCAAGAAAAAACCGGGAACACTTGCCGCCCTCAACGTCCGGCCTGAAGGCGAGGCCCCCCGGGAGATCGGGAGCCAGGGCCATGGGTGACTGGCGAACCACAGGGCCGGGACGCGCGATGAGTTCCGGAAAGGGATTGCCCGGACAGACTGAAACGGCCACACACACCCGGGCTGACACAACCGGGCTTGCCTGTCGCGCCGACCTGCCATAGCAGCACGGGGTGAGACCGCTTCGCATCAGGATCCAATGGCCGACCTGCACAACCCCCACGACACCCTGTTTCGCGCGCTGCTGTCCGATCCCGGGCGCGCAGGGGACTTCCTGCGCGATCACCTGCCCAACACCATTGCGGGACAACTTGCCCCGGCACCTCCCGAAATCCTGGAAGGCAGCTTCATCGATGAAGCGCTCGCCGGCAGCCAGAGCGATCTCCTTCTGAAGGTCGCGCTGAAGGCGGGGACCAACGCTTTCGTCTATGTTCTGGCGGAACACAAGAGTGCGCCTGATCCGGCGCTGCCGCTGCAACTGGCCTCCTATATGATCCGCATCTGGAAGCGCCATGCCGGAACCCGGGCGGCCAGGCTCCGCGCCCTGCCCCCGATCATTCCGGTGGTTGTCTATCATGGCGCGGCGACCTGGACCGTTGCCGACAGCCTGCGCGACATGATCGCCACAGAAGATCCCGATCTCGCCTTTCTGCCCGGAGCGGGGTATATCCTGCGCAACCTGCGGGCCATGGAGATCGACGCGCTGTCACGCAACGCCGCGCTGAAGGCGGGGTTCATCACGCTGCGACGGGAGGCGCTGGCCTTCCTGACGGAGATCGCCAGGAGCCTGCCCGCAGGGAGCGATCTGCGGCGACAGGTTCTTGAATACGTGCTGCGGGTCTATAATGTGGATATGGACGACCTGCGGGCCTTACTCAGGACCGGGGGACATAACGAACTGGAGGCACTTGTGGGAACCATTGCTGAAACACTGCTCGAACAGGGCGAGGCTCGCGGATTGGCCAAAGGCAAGGCCGAGGGCGAAGCGCACGGATTGGCCAAAGGCAAGGCCGAGGGCGAAGCGCACGGATTGGCCAAAGGCAAGGCCGAGGGTAAGGCGGAAACCCTCCGACGCCAGCTGGAGCGCCGTTTCGGCCCCCTGCCCCGGGACATCGAGGCGCGGATCGCCGATGCCGGGCCGGAACGGATCGAGGCCTGGCTGGACGCGGTTCTGGACGCGCCCGACCTCGCGACCGTCTTCGCACAGGACCGCCCGCACTGACCACAACGGGTTGCGCGCGCCCAGGGCACCTCTGTCCGCCCGCGCGCCGTGATCGGACGGAGCGCTTCAAGCGCACGCAGCAGCAGAAAAACCGTTTTCGCGAAGAAAGTTACTGCGGTTGGGAGATGCCCGGGCGGTGAACAACCACGCACGGCGCTTTATGCCAGTAAACAGCGCACAAACCGCCCCACTCTGCGGCTCTCCACTACGTCCGATAATTTCGCCACTTATCGGACGTGGCGGGGTCATGTGTGGGTAACCTCGACCACACCCTTCCTGTCTTCTATCTTTGGCCTCTTACGACCAACAACGCGACCTTGCTGTGCCGAGAGCACAATGGCGAAAAGGCGGAAAAATGGCCGAGCGTATACTACTCGGACGCGGAGCTAGGAAGGCTATCTGCATTGACGGGGATCGAATATGGCGAGATCTCAGACACCGATGGTTGTCCATGCGAGCGTGCCGGTTTGATCACGTGGTCCAGAACGAATTTCCGAATGCGGTCTGCCTGCCTCACATCAAACCTCAGCTACCGGGAGAACATAGGTCGTGCCAGGATATCCACCAGATCGTCGGTCACTTCGTCGCCTATCCCTGCGGCTGGGGCAGAGGCTTGAAGTGTGAGCAACGAAATCGACAGGTCGTAGCGTTCCGAGATGAGTGAGTGTTCGACCACGGGCTCATCTAACCAGGTTCCTCTGCTGAGTTCCTTGAGTTCCGCGATGCCGACGGCACCAGGGCTACCGGCCACGGGCGAAGCGGCAGGTATTTCACGAGGGGGCAGTCCGGCCACCTTGATGAAAGCACCCGACTTGAATGCCGGTTCACTGGAACGTGCCCACAGGATGAAACCTTCGCGACTGACCACGAGGATTGCCCGCTTCTGCGTGTAGGTCAGCCACCTCAGGATTGCCGCTGTCAGTGAGACCTCATATCGCTCCGCGCACCCACCGAGCATGTCCAGGTCGGCTTTCTCGTTTGCCGGAATCTGTGTTCGGAAGTCATTCAACGGCATGAGAAGCCCAGCGGCGAAGCGGTTGGCCTCGGCTTCGACACGGTTGTATTCGCTGTCCCACCAAACCATGTCTTCAGGGCGGCATTGGAACCCGTTTGGGTATTTCTTCCGATGTAGCAGATAATGACCGAATTCATGGGCGATGGTAAAGTTCACTCGCCCTTTCGACCGGAGTGAATCGGCGTATCCAATCCCCCATTCGCCCGATCCGTCCGGCTTGGGCGTAAGTGCACCCTCGAAGCCCTCAAAGCCTCGGGGTCGAACTCGTGTGATTGGCTCTTCCGGAAAAACCTGCTGGCTGTAGTCTCGGGCCAGTTTGGACACATCCACCGGGAAACGGTTTGGTCCATAAGCCTGCGTTAGCAGGATTGACAGGTCATTCGCCCAGCGTTCCGGGCCCTTGTCCTGGTTCATTCATCATCCCATAAATCGAGCAACTTGCGAATATCGTCTTGTCTGTGCTCGGGCAGTTTCACAAACTTCCGGAAGAACACTTTGTCGGCTTGGGAAAGCTCATCCTCCGTGTTGATCGGGGTGCCTATTAGAACATCCACAGTGGTGTCCAAAGCCGATGCAATAGCTGCCAGCTTCTCGGCAGAGGGCCTTGGGGGGTTCTTGTTTTCGAGTTCCCAGATGTAGCCCTTGGTGCATCCGGCCTTCGCCGCGAGTTGATCCAGTGTGAATTCTTTTTGCTTCCTTCGTTCCCTGATTCTCTCTCCCATTGGTGTCGTCATTGCGGTCCTCCCCATTTTGTTCAGAGTAGACGTATTTGTCGTTCTTGACAAACGCGGTGATGCGCTGCATTCTATGTTTAGAGTGGCGATATAGAACGTGACCCCAGTCTGCATGGTCGCCGGTATATCGGGCAATGAAGATATGCCGCACCTATATGTGGTGGCGGCAGAGCGACCTAGAAAGGGGTCAGCAATGAACAAGCACCTGGGAACACCAGCGGCTCCGTGGGGTAGTATCGCGGAGCAGATGCTGGCCACAGTCGCCATCAAGATCGAACTTCCACCGAGCATGCATGCCATCCTGGCGGAGCGGAAAGCGGCCATCGAGAAGTATCTGGAACGGGATGGAAGCCCGCTGAAGGGGAAGGTTCGTCTCTTCTACCAACAGGGGTCTGTGGCCATCGGGTCAACCATTCGGGCCAAGTTTCGGTTCGAGGGGTTTGACATCGACATCATCGTCGAACTGATAACCCCGGGCCTGACGCCCTGGCGGGCTCTGGAACTTCTTTACCAGGCGATGCGAGGGGAACCGAGTTCACGCTACCATGACATGACCGAGCGTCAAACGCGGTGCGTCACAGTTCACTATGCTGACGGGATGCACCTCGATCTGTCTCCCGCAGAACTGATCAACGAATTCGATCCGCGTCAGAGCCTCATCTATCATTCGAAGCCGGAAGAACCCCGCAACGCGGACCACAAGGTGCTGACTAACAGCTTCGGGTTCGCCCACGAGTACAACACAACCTGCCCGGTCGATCTGTCGTTCCAACAGGAATATGCCCTCCGGGCCCTCAAGGCCGACCGTGGCCTGGTCGTGATGCAGAAAGATGCCGACTCGCTGCCCGTGCCCGAGCACTCCACCGTTGTAGGCGGCAAATCGGCGGTCACGGTGGCGCTGCAACTGATCAAGAGGAACCGCAATATCCGGTGGGCCACCCGAGGTGAGCGCATGCCTGCATCTGTGATGCTAAGTTGCCTGACGCTGGAGGTGGCCGAGGCGGGGCGGACAATCGGTCAGAACCTCAGGGTCATCGCACAGCACATTCTCGACCGCCTACTTTGGGCGAAGAGCGTCGGGGAATTGATCCATGTCGAAAACCCGCGATGCCCTGGTGATGTGTTCACGGACCGCTGGCCGGAAAACCATGCCGCCCAGGACACGATGATCGCGGATATGCGGTTGTTCCTGGATCAACTCGCCGTGCTTCTGGATGATAGGCGATCCCTGCGTGACCGGCGTGACACACTGAAGGCGATGTTCGGCGAAGATGTCGGCCAGTCGGTTGTAGACGACCTGGAACGGGATATCGGCGAGGCCATCCGCACAGGTCGGCATGGCTTCGGTGCTATCGGTGGCTTGGCTCTAAGCCCGACCCTCGCCAAGGCCAAACCGGCTGTGAAGCCCTCGACCTTTTATGGCACCAAGTGGAAGCGTTCATGAAGTCCCTCCTGGCACAAGTGAACGCGATGCGGCGGGATTGGCCGCAGTTTCAGGCGTCTTTGGGGATTGGGCCGCAGTCCGTGATCTGGTTCGGCGACCTGAAAGGTCTGGAGCGGCAGTTTCACGTCAGCATTGAATATGGCCTGCCCATGGCCGGTCGAGACGACCACTACCGCCGGATGCCTGCGGTTCGTGTCCTGAGGCCGTCGCTGATTCCGAACTGGGATGCCGAGGAGGAGTCACCCCTCCCTCATGTCTACTTCGAACTACCGGACATCAGGCTGTCGCCGCTGTGCCTGTTTGACCCCACGGCGGGTGAGTGGGACCGGTCCATGCTCATCAGCAGAACGACCGTCGGCTGGACGGTTCGGTGGCTGGCCGCTTACGAGTTCTGGGAAATGGCCGGTCGGTGGATAGGCGGCGGACGCCATGATGAAGATGAGACCGGGAAGGGTAAAAACCATGCCGCGTGACAGAGAATATGACCCCACTGTTCCACGCCGTTCTGACGGAACCAGACAGACGCTCAGACCGGTTCAGCCTTGGCCGTCGGGGATTCCATTCAAGATACTGTCCATCGATGGTGGCGGCATCCTGGGTATTTTGCCCTGCATGATCTTAGCCGAGATCGAGAAACGTTTCCTGGACGGTGAGTCCATCGGGCAGCACTTCGACATGATCGTCGGCACCTCGACCGGTGGGATCATCGCGTTGGGTCTGGGCCAGGGCAAGTCGGCTCAGGATATCTCCAAGCTCTACATCGAGCGTGGCCGGTTCATCTTCCCGGGAAATCGTCTGACACGATGGCTTCGTGGCTGGGCGGGCTGGGCGTTCACACCATATGATCGGGGCAACCTGGAGAAAGAGCTTCGCCGGGAACTCGGTGATGGGATCTTCGGGTCGTCATCCGTCCCGATCTGCATTCCGTCCTTCGATGGTCGGTATGGCGAACCTTATGTGTTCAAGACCCCGCACCATCCGGACTACACGAAAGACCAACATGAGCGGCTGGTAGATGTTGGGCTCTCCACGGCGGCAGCACCTACGATCTTCGCGGCGGTGAAGAGGAATGGTTACGTGTTCGCCGACGGCGGAATCTGGGCCAACAATCCGGCCATGATCGGTGTGGTAGACGCGATGACCTGCTTCGACATTGATCGCACCCAGATCAGGCTCTTGAGCCTTGGGTGCGGCCAGGAGAGCTATCAGATGCGCTGGTGGCACCGCATCGGCGGACGGCTGGTCTGGGCAGGTCTCTTCGTATCCTCCGCGATGCGGGCTCAATCCCACAATGCCTTTGGTCAGGCAGGACTATTGATCGGTCGATCCAACATGGTCCGGCTGGACGCTTCAGAGGTGGTCAACCGGATCGGTATGGATGACATTGACCGGGCATTGGTGGAGATGCCGCCGGTTGCCAGATCGCTCGTGGAAGGGGCGGGACACCGAGTCGCCGAGTTGTTTCTGGTCCAAGATCAATCCGCCCCCAAGTCGGTGCCGTAAGCCTGGTCGCGAAGGCACACCAAATCGCATGCTTTGGTTGGACCGCCCTCCCATCTAGTCCCCTGTTTCGCATGATTTGACGCGGTTTGTTTTCTCTGAATCTCTGTCCTAGCAAAAGCTGGAGTTATGCCCAAAAGTTGGTGACGGCGTGATCAGGCGGCGTTTTGACGTTGCCTGATCCCGTCCTTGAAGGCAATCCCCTGGATCACTTCGGGCAGACGGTTTGGCCCTGAGATCTTCCTCCACTTCTTCTTGGCCGACATCATCAACCTGAAGACCATGGCGAGGGCGGTCTTGCGGTTCAGGCATCCTTTGGTTTTGCGCGTTCGGTTGCGGACCGTGGCAAAGACGCTTTCGATCGGGTTCGTGGTCCGGATGTGTTTCCAGTGTTCGGCCGGGAAGTCATAGAAGGTCAGCAACACGTCGCGGTCCTTGACCAGCCTGGCCACGGCCCGCTCGTATTTCAGGCCGTAGGTTTCCACGAAGAGATCGAAGGCCGCATTGGCTTCCTTCTTCGTCTCGGCCATCCAAATATCCTGCAGATCGGCCTTGGCTTTTTCCCGCAGCGACTTGGGCATCGCGCCCGTTACATTGGCCGTCTTGTGGACCCAGCACCGCTGCTCACGGGTGGTCGGATAGACATCCCGCAGCGCCGTCCAGAACCCAAGCGCGCCATCACCGACAGCAAGCTCGGGCGGCACCGTCAGGCCGCGTTTCCTCAGACCGCGTAACAGGTCCCGCCAGCTGTCCGCGTTCTCCCGGAATCCGTCCATGATGCTCAAAACGTCCTTTTCTCCGTACTCGTCAGCGCCGATAATCACCAACATACATTGACGATCCCCGTCCAAACGGGGCGTGAAGCAGACCCCGTCCGCCCAGATGTAGACATAGCGCTTGCCCGACAGGTCACGCTTGCGCCAGGCTTCATACTCGTCCCACCAGGTCGCCTTCAGTCGCGTGATCGTGGAGGCTGACAGCCCCTCTGCATCCGGCCCCAAAAGGGCGGCCAGCGCCTCGCTGAAGTCCCCCGTTGAAATGCCCTTCAGGTAAAGCCAGGGCAGCAGCTCCTCGACGGACTTCGCTTTGCGTAGATACGGCGGCACCAAGGATGAACGGAACCTGATCTTGCTGCCATCGATGTTCGCACCCCGGTCGCGGACCCGGGGCACCTGAACGGGCACCGTGCCGACCCCGGTCATCACCGCGCGCGCTGGCAGGACCCCGTGGCGCACCAGACGCTGGCGACCTTCCTCGTCCAGAAGCTGCGCATGAACCGCCATGAAACCGGCAACCTCAGCCTGCACAGCCGTTCGCAACAGCTCGCGTGCCCCGAACTGAATGACCTCAGTCAGCGGATCAGGTGAAAATTCCGATGATAGCTCGAATGGAACAACGGTAGATTTCGACATGTGGCATATCCCTTTCTCTTGAGAATTGACGGCGCTTCAGCACCGCCTTGATATGCCGCCCCTCAGGGGCCATCACCAACTTTCAACCATATCTCCAGGTCACCATCTCCAAAGAGGTTTGGAAAGAGCCGCTCTCGATAGTCCAACGGAAACGCCAACCGAACGGGCGTCTTCGGCGAGGCGGAAGTCAGGTATCCAGCGGCGGTCAGTTTACTCAGCGTATTGCGTGCCGTGCGCTCGGACGTCTTGAGCACAATTTGCGCGTCGCCACGTTCCAGTGCGCCATGCCGAAGAACCGCCAAAATCAGTTCCGGCGCTCGCTTGTCATCGATGGTATCTGCAACAAGACGACGATACCGTTGGTCCAGTCCGCCGAGATCGAACAGCTTCGCGGAGAACGTGATCTGGTCGAGCGTCACTTTCAGGAACCATTCGCTGAACGTCTTCAGTGCCGCCTCTGACAGGTTGCCGCGCCCGTCTCGGTCTCCGCGGCGTGGGCTGTCGGCCAGATCCATCATCCGTTTGTACTCGCTCCGATCGGTCAGCCCGCGGGCCAGCCCACGCGAAACGGACCAGAGCCCCTGGCCACCGATCCCTGCTGTGAGGGCCATGGCATGAGACATCAATCTGCTGACACGACCGTTGCCATCCGGGAAAGGGTGGATGTAGTTCAGCCGGTGATGTGCAGACGCGATCGCGATGATTCGTCCGCTCGAAGACCGCGCCGCAATTTGAAACCGTTTGTCGAAGTGATCCATGAACGCCGCAACGCGCGACGATGATGGAGGTAGGTGGCGCCCGACCGCAACTTCCCGATCGCCTTCCTGGCGCATACGTCCCGGAACGATGGGCTCTTGTGTGCCGTCGGGATGTTCGATGACCCGAAACTCGTCAGGCATCTCGTCGTAGAAGCTCTTATGGACCCAAGTCAGGAATTCGACAGATGTGGGGCGGGGCAGGGTGCCCTTGCGATGCATCTCATCGATGGCCCGTTGAACGATGACGTGCGCCCGGGCCTCAAGGGCGAGAGGGCGAGTTTCTTCCTCAAGCTCGGCGCCAGCTAGCGCCCTTTCGATGTCGCGGGGCCGTGTGTTGTGTCCTTCGATCAGGTTGGAGTAGTAGCAGTTCATCACGCGGACGAGATCGGCAAGCTCGGCTGCGCTGTCAGGATGCAGCCCTTGTCCCAGCCTGGTGGCTTCCCTCTGGATGTCGACCGAAAGGTCTGCCAATTCTGTAGGAATATGCTCCTCGAAGAAGCAGGGTTCGATTCTGGCGGGTGTTTCCAGCATTTTTGCCGATCTTCTATGTTTGCAAAGCAATTGAAAAATATACACATTTCGGGTTTAGAGGCAAGGTTTTGCCGATATGCGTTGCCGATCTTGCCTGCCGATCTGAATTTGCTGTTCCAAATCAAGGGCTTCTGGAGACGGCCCGGTATTGAGCCGTTTGTTGAGGACCCGTTGGTTTTTGAGAAGGACAGGGTCCGTACCCGGGAAAAGTGAAAGTGTCCTTCGGGTTTTGTGACTGACGGATGAGGGGCTTTGGGGTTCCTCGGACGGGTCCGGGCCGGGTTCCGGTCTGTCTTTCCGGATGAAGGGCATTCCGATGCAAACAGGTGTCTTACGCGTGTTGCGCGACCGCTGCCTCGTGGTGGCGACACAAGGAACTGCGCCGAACCGGCCAGTCGGCGCGGGCGCGGCAGCTCGAACGCGAGACCGTGTTGCGCGATCTCGTCCATCTCAGGCAGGCGGCGACATTGCCGAACGCCCATGTGATCTGCGGCGATGGCGGCACATTCATCCATTTGGGTTGGACCACAGTGTCGACCTTCGCGCCGGTCGAGCGCTTTCCCTTGGCCGCTCTTGCGGTCGCACGAGGCACGCCGTTCATCGATATCCGACCCGTCACCGATGTTATCGCTTTGCCGGCGCCGATCACGAAAAGTCGCTCCGGCTTGTCCTTGGGCAAATGGCGCGGAACGACCTTCATCGGATCGGCCTCTGCCACCGCGATTTTGAAGAGCTCGGTCAGAAAACCGCGTGGATCCTCAATTGGCTTGGTCATGAAATCCACAGTCCTTTATTCTTCATGCCGCACAAGCGCGCGCCGCAGGAACCAGCGTTTGTGCCCGTGCGGTTGTTGCTCTGGCCCATTTTCCAACACGCCAAAGGTTTCAAAACCCAGCGCTTGATAAAACCGGAGACTGTCCGGATTGGAGGTATCCAGCCAGACGGTGTGACATCCACGTGCCGTGGCCATGGCCTGGGCCTTTGCCATCAATCGGCGTCCCAGCCCGGAGCCGCGATGCAACTCATCAACCCAAATCATTTTGACCAACAGCCAGCCATAAGACGTAGAGGCCACCAACCCGCCGATCAGCGCTTGATTGCCGTCGCGAATACTCAAAACGATTTGGGCATTCTCCGCCTGTTCATTGGCCGCGCAAAGCGCCGCCGATAGCGAGCGTTCGATCTCAGAAACCGTGCCAGAGTGCCCCGTTTCAACTGCGACTTCAAACATGGCCTAGACCAGCCACTCCCGGTAATCGCTCACAAGCAAATGCGTCGGGTCAGCATCTTCCTCGACGTTCGAGAACCGTCCGATCGGCTCGCGAAAGATGTTGTCGGTCTCGTCATCATTGACCGTCGAAACCTCGCCAATCAGAACATCGCCCCCTTCCCCCCAAAACGCGTGCCAGTCGCCGGGCATCAGGGTCACGCTTTCGCCCGGGGCGAATTTCAGCTTTTCACCGGGTGCAAAATCACGGCGAATGCCGTCACAGAACACCGTGCCGCCGCGATCTTCAGCGAAATTGCCATCGTCATCGGACCCGAAGAGTTCAATCACCATCGTAGCACCACCACGATTAATAATGTCTTCGGCCTTGATCACGTGAGTGTGCATCGGGCTCAGCTGATCCTGACGTGAAATCAGCAGCTTTTCCGCGTAACACATACCGCCACCGCGCTGCAGGTCGGCAAGCCGCCCGTTGCGCAAGGTGAACAGGAACAGCCCCATCTCGTCGAACAGTCCCGCCCCGTAATCGGTAATGTCCCAGCCGCAACGGGCGCCAATTACGTTGGCGGCCTGATTTTTACGAGATTTGAACTCGCCCGGTGTCCAATGGGCAAAGGGTGGCAGAGCAAAACCATAGTGGCGGATCATCTCATCCGCTTCGGCCATGATCTGATTGATGCGCGAGCGCTTCATGCCGGTTCTTTCATCTTGGTGAGAAATTCAAGGACCATGGCCGCGGTCCAGGTAAAGGTTTTTCCGCCACAGGGTTCGCCGGTAACCGGGTCATAGTACTCGGCAAAACCGCTCTTTTTGATCAAGGAGAGACTGTCGGAGATGATGCGTTCTACAACTTTCGTCTGACCTGCCTGTTCCAGCCCATCGGCGATCATGTAGTTCACGATCAGCCAGGCTGGGCCGCGCCAATAGCGCTTGCCGTCATATTCGACACTATCCACCGGCTGACTGGGTACAAGGAATTTTGCATTTTGGCCCAAGCGGTTGATACGCGCACCAATCTGCTCAGCCCGGGCTTTTGGGATCGGCGCAAAGGCGGCAAGAAGCCCGCCGATCGAGGCATTTTTCACCTGTGCACCGATTGTTCGGTCAAAACAACGGTACTGGCTGTCAGATTCATTCCAAAGGGTTTCCATCGCGTCGATGCCGTTTTGCGCCCAGGCGCGATTGCGGGCAGCAATCTCCGGTTCTCCCAGCCTGTCGGCCAGATCCGCCAAATCAACGCAGGACCGGATCAGAATGCCATTGAAGCCCGGATCAACAATCTGGAAGGGCGAGGCGTCATGCAGCCTGGAATTATCCCAGCCGAGACTGCGGAACAGCTGTACAAGGTAGATATAGCGCTCGTATTGGGCTTGTGTTGGTCGATGGCTGGCGTCTGCATGCTGCAAGTCGCGCCGCTGGAACGGCTCAACGCCCTCGGTCGGCACACGCTCAAAAGCAACGTCCCAGTCCACCGAGTTGTCGCGACCGGATTCCCAAGGGTGGATCAGAGCAACCAGCCCGGTGCCCTGCGGATCGCGGCAGCGGAAAAACCAGCCATGCCAGGCGTCGATCAGTGGCAAAAGTGCGCGGGCCCTCTCCGTGGCAGCCACCATGTCATTGGCCCGATCAAAAAGCCGTCGCACCGCGAAACCTGCCACAGGCGGCTGCGAGATACCGGAAGTCGGCACGTCGCGCCCTGTATCCCAGACATCCGGCCCCGGAAAATAGCCGGGATCTTCCTCGTGGAAGATAATGTGTGGCACCATCCCGTCTTCCCACTGATGTGCCATCAAGGTTTCGATCTCGGTCCAGGCGCGGGACTCGGCGAAATGGGCCTGACCAAGTGCCGTCAGGGCACTGTCCCAGTTCCATTGGAACGGATAGAGGCCATGGGTCGGCACTGTGTAGCTGCCCTGATCGTTTTTCCGAAGAATGTCGATAGCGTGATCAATGAGAGTTTGACTCATGATTTTCGTCTCCGGATTAGTTCAGGCAATAGCCAGCTGAGTGGTGGTGTCGAACCAGCGGATGCGATCCGCCTGCGGGGCCAGTGCCAGCAAATCCCCAACCTTCACCTGCAGATCGCTTTCCAGAACCGCGCGGAACATGGCGCCGTCGACGTCGCAGGTCACCAACAGGTGCGCGCCAAGCGGTTCCACCAGCCGCACCTTGGCCGGAAGACCCATATCCGAAGGCGCGATGTCTTCCGGTCGTATGGCAAATTCGACCGGGCCATTGGCCTCGGCTGGACCATCATAGGTCTGCCCGGCCACCTGCCACTTGCCGCCATCAACGAAGTTGGCTGGAAGGAAGTTCATTGGCGGGTTGCCGATAAAGCCTGCAACAAAGCGTTCCGCAGGGTTGCGATAAACCTCAACAGGCGTGGCCGCCTGTACGATCCGACCCTCGTGCATGACCGAAATGCGGTCGGCCAGCGACATCGCTTCGACCTGATCATGGGTCACATAGATCGCGGTGGTGTTGCTTTCGGCCAGAACCCCCTTGAGTTCAGCGCGCATTTCCAGTCGCAACAACGCATCGAGGTTGGAGAGTGGTTCATCCATCAGGATCACGTCGGGCTCCATCGCAAGCGCCCGGGCCACTGCCACCCGCTGGCGTTGCCCACCGGACAACTCACCGGAATAACGCTTCAG
>CATOSU010000012.1 GCA_951812615.1 uncultured Paracoccaceae bacterium | reverse complement strand
CATGTTCCACAACTCTAACCAGCGAGTCACGGGTTTGGTCTTGTCACAGATCAACGCAAAACGAATGAAATCTTATGGATACGGCGGTCGGTACGGCGCTTATGCTGGATACGGTGCGAAATACTACGACAGTTGAAAACGCGATCTGACTTCGATCCAGTTTGACGCCGAGATCGCGGCTAGTCTAAGTCAGTTAAGAGCCGCCGCGATAGGCGCCGTGATTAGAGAAGGCGTAATCTGAGCGATCGTCCGGCCCCATCGGGTGACTGGATTCTCGGCCACAAAAATCACGTCGCTTGGCCTTAACTGGAACTGTGCGGCCATCGTCAGGTTCGCTGCGTTCTTGGCATTCAGATGCCACGCCGTAACCGCGCCAAACTCCAGCGGGTCCTTGGAAGCGCGTAAGACGTAGATCTGGGATACGTCTCCGGTCACCTTTGAAATCCCGGACCCTTCGGCATAGATTGCGTCGGCAAGTGACGCTTGCCGCTCGTATGGCAGAACGTAGCGGCTCTGCTTATCCACCTCACCGGTAATGTAAACATAATCTTGATTAACCGCGTCTAGGTCCAATCGCGTTTGGTAGTTTCTTCGAGCCTCGTTCAGATTGTCGCGACGCAGACCTACTTCCGTAGCCAGTTCTTCCAGCGCCCGCTCACGACCCTGTAGGCGGGTTTGCGCAAGCCGGATTTGCTGTTCAAAATACTCCTCGGCCCGGTCCAGCTGGTATTCGGTATCCACAAACACCGAATCGCCATCGACCAGCCGCGTGCGCTGCAGATCCGCGCTGGCGTAGAGCGAAGTCAGTGGGATCTGATAGAGATTTCCATCCCGATAGATGCGGACCGAGCCGAGGTCAATATCTGAAACCGAGACAGACCCGGCTTTTGCTAATGCCTCATCAAGGTACAAGGGCCGCAACGTGATCGGGATCACACCAGGCTTTCCGACAGCGCCGCCAAAAGAGACATTCTGCGACCGAAACTGTGAAACTTCCAGGCTGAAGGTTGGATCCATCTGATTCTCTACCAACCGCTGGAACAACACAGCCTCTGCTTCATCTACAGTGAGACCCGCAATCCGCATGCGACCCACGTCAGGTATGTTGACCGAACCATCATCCTGCACAGTGTATCCCTGACGCGCATTCTGCGCGGCCAACAACCCGGTCAATTCCGCCACAGTTGACCTGCCACCGGGCGTTGCGAGAACCACCACGTCACTAATCCCGACAGTGTACGGCCCAGGATTGACGGGTGGAGGCGGATTCAATTCTAGTTGTCCACGCACAGCGTTTTGCGAGGACGGCGCATCGGGCAAGACCCCTACCCCACGCGGCACCTGACCCGACCCGTCTCCCGCGGTAAATGAGAATATGGCCGGCAATGTTTTCGGTTGATAGGAGGACCGGTTTGCCTGAATCACCGTTTCCCCATTGATTGGAACCACCCGCACCGCGGTTCCGTCATCCAATCCGGGCACAACCCGCGGGCTGCGGTAGATCGTGGCACACCCAGCCAATGTTAGTGCAATACAGGTCAAGGCTAACAGGCGCACAGATACAGTCTCCCACGGCTCGCAACTATGGTGCGAACAATCATCATGGCACCACCTGAGTAGCGACCATGCCTATGAATTCGCCAGTCCACTGACTGGTTTGAACGATACGGTTGTTTCCCGGAATCACCCAATACAAGTTTTGGAAGGACTGATCCAGACTGGTGCAGTCTTCCGAGATCAGATTGGTTTTCACTGGCGACGCGCCGATTACTATCTCCTGAGTGCCCCGAAAAGCGATCTGGCAGCGATAGGTGCGAGTGACGGTTTCGTCGTTGCCATTCAGATAGGTATGAAACCGCTCCGTGATCCCTTGCTTGCCCGCTCGGACCATTGCCTGGGACTGGTTGACATCCGCCGCCATCAGGCCCGCGCCAAACCCGCGCAGGCCCACAATCATCTGATCGCGCGTCATAACCGTGCCGCCATCGGCCGTGATCCAAGTCTCGACCCCTTCCCTCGACGAATCAGATAGGATGATACTGCCCTCTTCGAACTCAAGCAGAGCTAGTTTCAGCTGCCTTGCCCCCTGCCCCGCTGCGAACAGGAACCGGGCGTCGAACTTTTGCTGGTTCGGCAACAGCGTGGACCGGACCACGGAGAACGTGTCGTCGTTCGTAGAGCATCCTGCGAAGGTCAAACAGGTAAGAAGGGAGAAAGCAGCTTGCTTCATTTGAAATACCTGCCCCACTGCGACGCCAGCTGCGGGCCGCGTTCTGCACGCGTGTAATCGAAAAGCCGGTTTCGCACTATTAGGCGCGCGCCGCCGTCGCGGAGAATCGGCCGGATCGTCTGGCCCACTGTCCGGCGCGAGGGTTTGCCGGTGAACCAGCTAAGCGGAACTTCTAGTGTAATACCCTTGTCGAATGACCCTTCTCCGAAATCCTCGAAAGAAACTGTGGTCAAGGTAAAGAACCCGCCAACTTTGAATCCGTTGTTAAATTCGCGCTTTAGCGTAAAAGTCGCGCCCCAGTCGCCCGCCAAGTAGCGACCGGCGTCGAGCTGCGCAAAATAGTCACTGCCCAAGTCGTAATATGCGGAGGCGTGCCCGGTGGTCACGTTGTAGTCCCGGAAGTCGAACATCATGTCGAAATCACGCTGCCGTGTCCAGTTCAATTCTGCACCAAGAGCCAGCCGGCTGCCCAGCGGGTACCAAAGCACTTCGCCCGAAACACCGCCGTACATGGGCTCCAGGTAGCCGGCTGTTAGCCGCGCAAAGAAGTCGCGGCGTGGTCGCCAGATGTATTCTGCAGTCAAGTGGCTCAATTCGAGGTCGGAGGCCTTGGCATATAATGGCCAATCGGACCTGACGTGAGGAATGACGGAATTCGACAAGCGCCGGGCTTGATCAAGGTTGCCGAAGATCGGCTGCCGCAACTGTCCGGAGAAAGTGAGGCCAGGACGAGCAATGATGTCGCCGTTTAACTGCAACCCTACGTCCCCGCGCAAAGGGTTATCTGGGTCAAAGAACGCAAATGCTATATAGGGCCCGAGACGATAGTCGAACCGCGGGTAGATTTCGGACAACACACCGCCATACATGCGGAATGCGTCCCCCACGTCGGCCCGCGCCAAGCTGCGCCATGCTCCGTCGATATCCTGCTCCAACGCAGCGAAATCTGACCGTCTAGTTTCGATCCGTGTGATCGGCAGGCCATTGCGCAACAACACGACGACAAATGTGTCGATTCGGGGCGGCAGAGTATTGGCTAGGGCCCTGTTCGCCCGCCCGACCGCTTGCGCGCTGGAACCATAACGGAAGTTCTCGATCCGCACGGTGGCGGTGCCGCCCTCAACCTGCAGACCTTCTAGCAGCAGGCCCTCGTCCTTGATCCGCTGCGCCAGAACTTGCTGCGCTCCAGGCTGGTCCGGCCGGCGCTTCGGCAGATTCCAACTGGCTGCGGCGACCTGATCGACTGGCACCAGCGCGGGCGGGGCATTCTCTGTACCGGCATTGTTGCGCGGGCTGGCGGGGTTTATGACGTAAGAAAGCTGCAGGCCAAACTCTGAGCCGTACATGTAGTAGGCGGAGAGCTGGGTCGCATCGGAAAGCTGGTAGGTGGCGCCAAAGTTGAGGGGGGAGTTGACGGCCATGATTCCGCGGGACGTTTCCTGCGTGTAGGAGTCGGAAGAATACTCCAGCAGCAAGGCCACACGATCGTTGAACTGGTACTTCAAGCCGCCAAACAGCGCCGCGTCACCCCGGAACCAGTTTCCGAAATCGAGCTGGCCGGTTCCCCCGATTCCGCCTGCTCCAGAAGGCGGGCGCGTACAAAAGCGATTGTTGTTAAAACAAAGCGGATTCTGAAACCCACCATTGGATGCCAGCCGCCCCCAGCCCATTCCGCCGGTGACAATTAAGCGATCTGCGAATGTTTTGGTGGCCACAAGGTATTCGCCAGCGTAGATCCCCGTGCCGCCAACGTCACGCAATCCGATGGCAACCGAGGGCCATTTTTTGCTTTCGTGCCGCAGTTGAAAGTGAATATCAAAACTGCGGTCATAGAGACTTGGGGCAGTCGGCTGAGCACTGCCGAAGAAATCCTGCAAAAAGGAATACCGAAAAGTTCCGTACACTCCTGGCAGCATCTGGAAAACCATCGTTCCACGGACAGTGTTGCCAAAACCAGCCACCGTGAATCCCAAATGCCCGTCTGGCAAAACTTCAGCGGTCGGCATATCGATCAAGCCTGGAGTGCCGTAGGTCGACAGGTTTTGTGCGGCAGAATGCGATATCCAACCGACATAACAAACCATCGCCAAGAAACCGGCGAACCCTCTGGTCAAAACGCGCTCCCCCTGAGCAGCTTTGCTCGTATCTAACAAGACCTGACCGTGGCATTACAGAGGTCGCCCTGCCGCATTGCGAATGATTGTTCGATGCGCCCGAAATGCCACAGGCAGCAACCAGGCGCTGCAATCCCTCCAAATGTGGATGTCTACAGCGGTCAACGGTTCGGAGCAGTTTGACAACCACCCCCAAAGACAAGCAAACGAAAAGAACATCAAATCGCATTTCAGGACTGAATCTAATGACCATCACCCCCATCATCCTCTGCGGCGGGTCCGGAACGAGGCTTTGGCCGCTCAGCCGTAAGAGCTACCCGAAGCAATTTGTTCCGCTGATCGGCGAGCAAACCTTGTTCCAGACCTCCGCCACACGCCTGAGCGGCCCGGACTATGTCTCTCCGCTCGTTCTCACCAATTCCGACTTCCGTTTCATCGCCACAGAACAACTCGCCGAAATCGGAATTGACCCCAGAGCGATTCTGATTGAGCCAGAGGGGCGCAATACGGCCCCCGCCATCCTCGCCGCCGCGATGTGGCTGGAGAAATCCGACCCCGATGCGTTGATGCTCGTCGCCCCTTCCGACCACGTCGTGCCCGACGCAGAGGCATTCCGCCAAGTCGCCCAAGCTGGCGTCGAGGTTGCGCGTAACGGCCAGCTTGTCACCTTCGGGATCTCTCCCACTCACGCTGAAACGGGCTATGGCTACCTCGAATTGGTCGAGGCCCCCGGAGAGAGCGATCCGCGCCCCCTGCCCCTCCAGCGATTCGTCGAGAAACCCGGCAGCGAAGCCGCGGAACAGATGCTTGCGGCAGGCAACTACCTCTGGAACGCTGGTATATTTCTCTTTTCGGTCAAAGCCATCCTCACCGCCTTCCGCGCACACGCGCCCGATCTCGTCGCGCCTGTCCAACAGGCCGTCGACAACGGCAAACCGGACCTCGGTTTCCTCCGCCTCGACCCGGAGGCCTGGGCGCAGGCGGAAGATATCTCCATCGACTACGCGGTCATGGAACGCGCCGAAAACCTGTCGGTCGTGCCCTTCGGTGCCGGTTGGTCCGATCTCGGCGGGTGGGATGCAGTCTGGCGGGAAACCGCACAGGATGATCGCGGCGTCGCGCTGTCAGGCCAAGCGACGGCCATTGACTGCGACAACACGCTGCTGCGGTCCGAAGACGAGCGACTGGAGGTCGTGGGCATCGGCCTCGAAAACATCATCACCGTAGCCATGCCAGACGCCGTGCTTGTCGCCGACGCTTCGCGGGCACAGGATGTGAAGCAGGCTGTTGCCGCGCTCAAGGAAAAAGGCGCTCAGCAGGCCACTGCATTTCCCAAAGACCACCGCCCCTGGGGCTGGTTTGAAAGCTTGGTGATCGGCAACCGCTTCCAGGTTAAACGGATCCACGTCCACCCCGGCGCAGCTCTCAGTCTGCAGTCGCACCACCACCGCTCGGAACACTGGATCGTGGTGGAAGGCACCGCCAAGGTCACAATCGACGAGGACGTCAAACTGGTAACTGAAAACCAGTCCGTTTACATCCCTCTCGGCGCCGTGCACCGGATGGAAAACCCTGGCAAGGTGCCTATGGTTTTGATCGAGGTTCAGACTGGCAGTTACCTCGGCGAGGACGACATCATCCGCTACGAGGATGTGTACGCTCGAGAGTAACAGGCCGAAACTGGCTCCTGAAGTCTGACCGCAGGGAGCAATCATGCCGGGAATTGCGGTGCGTTTACATAACGCACCGCTCTCTTGAAACTCGGTTAGTGAAGACGAGAAACTGCCACCATCTCTGCGGAAAAACCAAGAACAAACCGACGCTGGATTGGCGAAGCCAAACAACCTCAATCCAAACTCCTATGTCGTGAAAGCGAATGACGCTTCCTGATTGCGTGGTGCGACCATCCACGCATTCCAAAACTGCAGGAAGGACCCAAAATCTTTCAGCTGCCATTGTATTCAGGCCGTATCCGTCCGGCGTGACCGCCGTTGACAATCAAGTTGGCTGCCAATTCCATGGTGCGAGTTCGTCGATGCGGTTGATCTTGTGATCAGCAATGCTCCACCTGCAACTCAGGCACCTCCGATCCAGGGCTGATCCTGCGTTGTGACATGCAGGGATGGCGGGTCACCTGCCCCCACTGCGGTCGCCCATTCGAGGATTTGGCTCAAATCGACCGCGGCCGTCCCTTCCTTCAATATCATGCCGCCGCACTTCGTGGAGAGGAGTTGCTCGACGATGATGCCGAACGCGACATCCAAACCTGGGCATCACCGCTGGAACTGACACGCCTCCTGCTGATGCGTCGAGTCCCTTGGCCATATCCGCAAAACGCCGTACTCCGGTGCTACAGGGTTCTCGGCGTCGTTATCCCTAACCTCGACGACGTCATCGCCAGAGAGGAATCGTTCCCGCCCTCGACCAAGAACCCAATTCTCCCGCTCCACATCAGACCAGCACTTCTGGCTGGCGTCGCCATCGTGGAGCGCGCTGGACCGGAAATGCTGAAGATGCTGCAGACACATACCTTCGGACACAACAGAAACCGGTTCATCGAAGAAACCGACCATCTGATCAACCCGGCGTTCGGACTGCCGGGCCCTCGACAGATGCAGTTAATTTGAGATTGGCAACGCACTCTGCAAATCCGGGCGGGGATGGTCAGATCAGACAGGATGAACAATACAGTTGCTAGGCAGCAGACTCATAAAACTGGCACCATAGCCTTACGGATGCGAGTTTGATCATAGCCATGAAGTTGGCTGAGGTTTTCTCATATCTGGTCGCGATGCGTCGGAACGAAGCTTTGAGCCTGCCGAAGAAGCGCTCGATCTTATTGCGTTCGCGGTAAATTTCCGCGTCAAACTCGGCGGGAAATTTCCGGTTTGCCTTTGGTGGGATTACGTCGATGGCGCCTTGTTCCCAGATCATTTCACGGATCCAGTCTGCGTCATAAGCCTTGTCCGCGAGCACATATTGCCCAGGCTGCAGTCCATCCAAAAGCTGTTCACAGGGCGGTGCGTCATGGGCTTGGCCCGGCGTCAGCTCATAGCGGATTGGCAGGCCGTCTTGGTTGGTAAGTGCGTGAATTTTTGTGGTTAACCCGCCCCGCGACCGCCCCATGCAACGACGCGGGTCGTTTTTTTGAGCGTTGCGGCTGAATGATGCACACGCACGGATGTTCCATCCACCATCACAGTGTCGACGTTGTGCGCGTCGGCGACCGCCTCCATCACACGATCCCAGATGCCAGCATAAGTCCATCGGTTGAAACGGTTGTACACCGTGGTGTAGGGGCCGTATTGATCCGGCAAATCCCGCCAAGGGATGCCGGTACGCAAGACATAGAAAATGCCACTGATCACGCGCCGATCATCGACACGCTTCACACCCCGGCTGTTGTTCGGGAGCACAGCCTTGATGAACTCCCACTCCAAATCGCTCAAGTCTGATCGCGCCATTCCACGGCTCCCCACATTGTTTTACGGAAAGTGAATCATAACTCGCTGGAAACGTGAAGCTCTTTGTAGGTACGCTGCCTAGCATACCGGACGCAAGCCGGGCGTTCTGAATGCGCTCCTGTGATGTGGTCACAAACAACACCGTGAAGAATCTAATCCCACCAGCTTCCTGGTAGCGTTCGACGAACCGACCACTACGCAAGTAGCGCTCATAAAGACGGAATTTGTCGATCACGCTGTAGCTGCCTTCGGCTCCGCTGGTTAGGCGTTCGGTGCCGCGATCGCTTTCCAAAAGGAAAAGCCCCCGGTTGCCGGTCGCTTGGTTTTCGCAGATAAAGGCCGCATCCGGAACGATCCTGGTGGAGCTGTCAAAGGGTTCGGCCACGTAGTCCGATGTTTCGGGAACCTGAGTTTTGCCCTGGGTAATCCGTCGATACTCGTGGAAAGTTCTGACCAGGCGATAATCGGGGCTCTCCACTAACCCAGTTTCGGCTGCAATGAGCAAGTCGATCGTGGTCATTCGATGGGCCATCACAGGTGTCCAGCCGGTGCTGGTATGTGGCCTCACGTATCCTCCGATATCCTCTGAAAACAGCCCGCCGGCATCAAGCATGGCCTGAAAACCCGACCGAGTCAGATAGTAGAGTTTGGGTGCTTTGGAGCCGCCGCGCAGACCAACATTGCCGATTGAGCCGAGAAATTTCTTTCGCTCAAAGACGCGCAAAACGTCTCTCACATGCGAGGTTTTCAGCCCACTCGCCTTCGCGAATTGATCTACCGACAAGAGTCGGTACCGATGAATGGCAAGCAACCCTTGCAGACTGGCTGGAGTAATCGAGGCGGCGCCATTTACGGGCATTTTGGACCCGTATTTCGACCCACTTTTCGATCCGACGCTCCAGCACCGAAAACCCTTTAAACATCAGTGCGTTATCTGTCACAAGTACGCGCGACATATTTTGCAGTAATTGCAAAATATCCCACCGCCACCCTGCGACGTATTTTTTTTCAAATTCGATGACGATTTGACCCCGATCCCCGTTGTTTGTTCCTTCGTTTGAGCTCTGTGTTTTTTGTGACAATACAATCTTTCGCGGGTGATGACTGAGTTTTTGTGAGGAATTGGTCGAGTACGAATTTCGTTGCGATTGTGCAGCTGTTTGAGTTTGCTAACCAAAGCAAAAAGGCAGATAGGGAGAGTTTGGTGAAACTGGGCTGGAAACTCATCATCGCTGCGGTTGTGATCGGCGTTGCCGGAAACATGATGGAAGTAGTGCCGATTATCGTAATCGGCGTTGCACTTTTTTGGATCGCTGTGTTGCTTTTGCTTTTTCGGATCGGCAGCAAACCAAAGAGCGGTGCCGGATCAGGCAAACTGTAATTCCAACTGGCTGCCAGAAGCGTGACATGGGGCCCGGGCAAATTGTGACCGCCAGGTGGACGCAACGAGTGTTCCAAAGGAAGCCGCCGAGAGGGCCACCTTGGGCAGTGCTTGCTAATTGGGGTCGCAAGCTCCGACGGGCTTGCGTCAAACTGGCCGACTTTTGCTCCGCCTCAATGGTTGGAATTTGCGCCGCCGTTGAAAGTCAGGTGAAGACTCGACCTTGTGCCCCGAGTCCGTGGTTGAAGTCACAAAGTTCGAGCTGTTCTCGCTGTGGGCTGCCACGATCCGAAAGAAGAAGTGCGCTGGTTCGCGATGCAGCGGCGGCTCTGTCCCTGCGCAAGCTCGAGATCGGATCGACGGCTGTGGCGATGTGGCTTTGATACTAGCGCTTGTCGCGATGCGACCTGTGGCGGTGGCGAAGGATGGCAATATAGTGTTTCAAAGAACGTCAGGAGCTCTTCAAGCGTTCTCTCGGCCGGAAAGCCCGCCACGCAAATTCGTCTGGCATGGTCAAATAGGAGCCCTACCCGCGTTTTTTTTCATTCGTTAGACTAACGCCATGACACTTCAGCCAACCAACGCACAGATCTCAGATCTTCAGCAGAGCCTGGAACTGGTTTACGGGCGGCAATTTTGACCTGCCCCTTTTTTCAGGGCCACTCGTAAATCGAGTTTGCTCTCCATTTGTGTGCCATCATTCAGCGGCGTGAGCAATGGGCGCAGGCGCGGAGCCCTCATGTAGCTCAAGCGGCTGTGCCCATTGCGTTTTGTCGAAGGGCCGCGCTGCCGCGAACTCCTCCGGGGTTTGATATCTCAGGCTGCTGTGCGGTCTCTCTGTGTTGTAGTCTATCCTCCAGTTTTCGATGATGTCACGAGCCTCGCCGATGCTTGTGAACCAATGCTGGTTCAGACATTCGTCCCTGAAGCGACCATTGAAACTCTCGATGTAGGCATTCTGGGTCGGCTTGCCCGGATCTATGAAATACAACTGCACGCCGTTGTCATCGGCCCAGGCGTCAAGCGCGCGACCTCGTAGTTCCGGGCCGTTATCAACGACCAGAATGTCAGGATATCCGCGTTCGCGTGCGACCCGGTTCAGCAGTTCCACGACCCGCTCACCGGGCAGTGAGAAATCCACCTCGATGGCGGGGCACTCTCGTGTGCAATCATCTTTGAGGTTCGCCGTTCGGAATTTGCGCCCGTTTGCCAGTGCGTCACTGGTGAAATCCAAAGACCACCGTTGGTTGGCTGCAATCGGGCACCAGCCGCCCTCACGGCCTTCCTTGGGGATCTTCTTGCGCTTTGTGCGACGTAGCCACAGCCGCTCCTCGCGGTAGATACGTTCGACGACTTTGACGTTCACCTTGAACCCCTCGCGCACCAGCTTGGCATGCAACATACGATAGCCATACCTCCTGTGCTTGCCTGAAAGCGTGATCAGACGTTCCCGAAGCCGCGCGTGGCGATCCGGGCGCGCCTGATAGGTCAGGCTCGATCTGGATATTCCAACCAGCCTGCACGCCCGCCTTTGCGTGAATTGGTGTTCAGCCATCAACGTGACCACCGCATCCCGACGGGCGGCAGGCGTTATGAGTTTTTTGCCAGCAGCCCCTTAAGACCAGCATTATCGAGCATCGCGTCTGCCAGCAGACGCTTCAGCTCCGAGTTCTCGACCTCCAGGTCCTTCAGGCGGCGCAGCTCGGATACTGTCATGCCGCCATACTTGGCTTTCCACTTGTACAGCGTCGCATCGGACATCCCATGCTTGCGGCAAAGCTCAGACACTTTGGCACCCGCAGCATACTCCTGCAAAATCCCGACGATTTGTTCCTCTGTGAAGCGTGACTTCCGCATTCTTCGTTCTCCTCGTAGCTTTGAACGTTACGAGAACAAACTCTCTTTTTGAATGGCCCGAAATTCTGGGGGCAGGTCAATTTGACCAGGACGAGGCCCGAGAGATCGCGCAGCGACTCTTCAACCTGTATGACGAACTCAAGACAATACCCCAATCTGACTGACGTCTTTGCCGACCAGTTCCGCTAAAAAGTCCAAGTCATCTTTTGGCAGGCCGCGAAGTTTGATCCGGGCATCCGCAATCATCTTCATAGAGGTTGCGTCCAAACGGGTTCGAACGTTGTCGCATAACCCCCGCCGTATGAGATGATCGCGGATTTCGCGCAGGTCCTCGAAAGGTTTCTTGGCTTGTAATATGGCTTTTTTGTCGACGATCCGTGGGTTCGAACTCAGGGTTTTCAGGATTTTCTCTCGGGTTGCACTTTCAGCGTTTGAGAACAGGAATCTGGCTCTGTTGTTGAACCGCACGAGGATTTCGACGGGTTCGAACTCTGATACCGCGTTTTGCGCCAGGGTGGCGCGTTCCTTTGCTCTGTCGAGGTCGAGCTGCAATGTCCGGCGTTTGGCCTCGAATGCGGCATCATCAATGAGGTCCCGCAACCGCATGTCCGTCAGGTTTCCCAGCTGACGCTCAAGACCGGATACAACGGCCTGGCACCGGCGCTGACATTCCTCGCGATCTTCCTGCGCAGTGTCGGGAACGTTGACTGCATGCTCAAGGAGCCAATCGGCGATCCTGTCGGGGATGTGCAATCCCTCAAGAAACTCATCGACCTGCGCGCGCAATTGACGTTCCTCCACGGAGGGCTGCATGCATTTGGGAGACGTGTGCACACGGGTGCAGTGATAATAGATATATGTGCGCCCGCTCGGCTTTCGTTTGAACTCGGCGGTCACCGCTTTGCCACAAGCGCCGCAGGTGAACAGGCCCCGTAGAGCGAAGGTGCGCTCCTTTGCCCGGGTCGGCGTCGCGCATCCGAGTATCTCCTGCGCGCGCCGGAACTCGGATTTCGACACAACCGGTTCATGCGCACCCGGGTAGAGTTGACCTTGCCATAGCACGTAGCCCGCGTAGATCGGGTTCTTCAGGAGACGGTGGATCTGTGACCGCGACAGCACCGTTCCCCCCATCCTTCTGCGAACCGGTGTTCGATAGGCCCAGTCATCACGCACGATCTTGTGGATCTGCTCAACCGAATACTGGCCTGACAGCAGCAGATCGAACATCTGCCGAACAGCCCTGAAGTGAGGGTCTTCGGGAAGCACGTGACCGGTCTCACGGCAATTGCGGTATCCAAGCGCCGCCCGGCTGGGCATCCAACCATTGCGGATCTTCGCGCGCTGGCCGCGCTTGACGTTCTCGGAAAGGTTGTCGACATAGTACTTCGAATAGCCGAAGATGATGCCCAGCATGAACTTGCCCTGGCTGCTGTTCTCGAAGCTGTAGGTGCAGAACTTCAGGTTGCGAAGACAGTCGCGATCGAGCGCATAGATGATTCGGCCGCCATCCATCGAGTTGCGGGCCAGACGATCCGGGTGCCAGGCGATGATGCCCTGTGCCTCGCCTTTTTCGATCCGCGCGAGCATGGCGTTGAATTGCGGCCGACCCGGCGCCTTGGCGCTGAAGGCTTCGGTAAAGGTATCGACCACCTCGATGTCCGGATCCTGCGCGACAAGGCGCTGGACTTCCGCTTGCTGGCTCTCCAGCGAGAGCACCTGCCGGTCCTCCGCTTCCTGGGATTTTCGGCAATAGATGAAGTATTTCATGAGTGTTAAGTGTTAGGTGTGCCCGGGCGGCGGTGGCATCTCGGCCGAGAAGGCACGGGATTGCGTGCCGTCCACCATCAGGCGCACGAGGGTCTGGTAATTGGGCATTGCAATCAGCTGTTCCGGCGTGACATCGCCCAGCTGCTGGGCGATGAGGCCCGCATCGAGCGGGCCGGTGCGATAGGCGACCAGACTGCCGACATTGCCCATGATGCCGGCAAACAGAGCATCGGAGCTCTGTCGGCAATGCTGCTGCGCTAGCGTGAGCGACAGCCCGTATTTCCGGGTCTCGGACAGGGTTTCGGCCAGGGCATCCGTAGTGAAGTTGTGGAACTCGTCCACGTAGAGCATGAAGGGTCGCCTTGCACTGCTGAGATCCCGCGTGAAGGCGGCATGGGTCAGGGCCGAGACCACCAACCCGCCGAGCAGGTTGGCAATGTCTGAGCCTAGCTGCCCCTTGGCAAGATTGACGATCAGGATGCCGCCATCATCCATGAGCGAGCGGAACCGCAGAGGTTCAGCAGGCTGGCAAAGAGCCTGCCGCACCACCGGATGACTGAGGAACGTGCCGAGCTTGTTGGCAATCGGCACCACACCATCGGCGGCGGTCTTGTAGTTCATGCCGGGATATTCCTCGGTCCAGAACTGCCGAAGCTGCGGATCGGCGATGCGGGTGATTACCTCTTTGCGGAATTCACGGTTCAGAAACAGCCGCATGATGTCACGCAGATCAGTGGTCGGCTGGTCCAGCAATGCAAGTACCGCATGGCGCAGGAGATGTTCCATGCGCACGCCCCAGGCATCGGCCCATTGATGGCGTAAAGTGGCGATGAGGCCGGAGGTCACCAGCGGGCGCAGGGCTGGCGAAGTGCGCGTCAATGGGTTGTAGCCAAGCGGGCAATCACGGTCATGGGGCCGCCAGATTTGGGCGCGATCACCGATCCGCGCCGCAAGATCCTCGGCCAGATCGCCATGCGGATCGATGAGACAGAACCCGGCGCCCTGCGCCGCATCCTGCAGCGCCATGTTCAAGAGCAGGGTCGACTTGCCGGCCCCGGTCTGACCGATGACATAAAGATGCTGCATCCGGTCGGCCTGCCGGATGCCGAAGCTCTTGTTGCCATATCGGCTCCAGGCCAGGCCAAGCGTTGTGATAGGCGGGTGCATGACCCAATTGTCCCGCCGATTACATCACCCGGATAGGGACGCGCAGGACCCGTCAGGGGCCGGGAGGGGCAGTAGTCAGATCGGCAAGCCCGGTTACACTGAGATCACAATTGTTCCTTCCCGTCGCCTGCTCGTCCTTCGGCGGGTGCGCCCGAAATCGGTTCGGGCGGCCACCCAGCGAAGGAAGAGATGAGATGACGACACAAGACCTGAGCGGCCTTGTTGGCGCTTACCCGGTCTGCAGCGCCTGCCAGGCCACCGCCGTCCTGCGCGATGCCTGGGCAATCTGGAACCGGATGACCGGTAAGTGGGAGCTGCAGGCGATCTTCGACGAAGCCCATTGCGAGGCCTGCGGCGGCGAAACGCATATGGCCTGGGAGATCGACGAGGATTTCCGCAAGAAGCGCATCTGCCGCCTCAACGACGCGTTCCGCCGTGGCGATGTCCTGCACGGCACCGTTGTCCTCACCGAGGGCATCCAGGCACTCGGTGACGACACGTTCCCCCGGATCATGACCACAATCGCCGCGTTCGACTCATTCTCCGAAGACAACGACCCGCGTGGCGAGCACGACTTCGGGGCTTTGGAATGCGAAGGCGAAAGGATCTTCTGGAAGATCGACTATTTCGACAGGGAACTCAAATACCACTCACCCGACGAAGCCAACCCAGACGTCACCTGCAGGGTGCTCACGGTGATGCTGGCCTGCGAGTATTGATGCGGATCGCCACCGCTACTCTAGCCCGCCCCTCTCTGGGGCGGGCAGTTTTTGCATCGGACCACCCGTCTGGAGTCTATACGATCTGCGGGAAATGTGCGAATCGGCCCAGTCCGGACCTTAGAAACGCGATCATGCGCTGCGATGCGGCTTCACCAATCCGGCCATTCGCCGCAGCCGCAACATCGAGTCGCACGCAAACTCGCATCATCGGATACTTCTATTTAAGCAAGTCAATTTCGAGTGGGTTGGGGATTCCAGATACCGTTGCAGCAGGATATGTCTGCCCGGAGAACGGGGAATTCAGAAGTTCGACTATCGACAAAATTGTGCAACAAAGCCCTGTCACTCCAGAAACTGGCTCACCGAATTTCCATAGTAATTGACCAGTGCCCTGTTGCTCATTGGTGCCGACACCCCGTTTTGTCCGGACACGAGCATCGAACGGCGCAGCGCGTGGGAGAGCGCCTGTTCGAAGCTTTCCGAGAGGCTGTTGTTATGCAGGACCACGTGACATTCGGCGTCCTGCAAGCGTGCTGCGGTACGTCGAAAGGAGCCTTCCGCCTCTGTCCGGGTCAGGACTGCCTCTGGGGCTTCAAACCAGACGCGGCATAGCAGCGCCATTGGGGTTGCAGGCACCAGTGCGGTGATCCTGCCGGTCAGTACGTCACCCAATGCCTGGATTTGTTCGAACCGCGCCGTCCGGTCGAGCGTTGGCCAATCCACCCCGCGCGCATTCAGCCAGTCGGCAAAGGACAGCGGCCGACCGAAATTCGAGCAATGCAGGCCGAATCGCTGCCGCCGCAGGATCAGCTCGACGAGCACACGCAGCAGGAACACAACCCCTTTGCGCAACACGTAGAACCGGCCCTTGGCCTGGAATTCTTCGGAGGTGAAGCGCGTCGTATTCACGTCTTCGACCACCTGGTCGTAATTCAGCCCGATCGGGATGAACTGGATGTCGGGTGTGGTTGCCGGGTCAAAATGCTCGGTGATGTAGCTCAGGATGCCAACCCGTGCGGGGTTGACTGCACCGTCGTTCGACAACTGCCCTTCGATGAAAATCGCGTGCGGCACCCGCGCTGCGGTTGCCATCTGGACATATCGCTTTAGCAGCAGGCGATAGAGTGGATCCTTTTCTCCGCGCCGAACGAAATAGCCACCTGCCATCCGGAAAAAAGGCTGCAGCGGCCAGATACGGGACCATTCGCCGACACCGAAAGACAGCATGGTACGTTCCGAGGTCAGGTAATTGGCCATCGTGTAATCGATATTCGACCGGTGATTGATGACAAACACCACCGCGTTTTCCGGCCTGACGTCCATCATCGAATCTTCGTCTTCGAAGGCCACCCGGATCCTGTAGAGCGCCCGTATCGCAGCCCGCGCCATGCGGTATCCCAACCGGAAATAGAAATAGGGGTTGAAGGCCGGCACGATATCCCAAGCATAACGCCAGGCTTCCCGTCTGACCCGTTCCTTGCTTGACCCTCTTTTGCGGGCAAAGTCATCCAGCCGGGCCTCCACCTCCGGATCGTTGGCCAGGCGGTCGGCCAGAACGTGGCGGCGGGTGAGGGTGAACGGTGACATCTGAAGCTGAAGCATCGGGTTCAGCTCTTCTGTCACGACACGCGACCGCGCCGAGATGAACGACGCGATGAGCGGGTAGATTACGTATTGAAAGAAGACAAAGAGAAACGCCAGCCCAAGGATCGAGAAGATCCACAGCGGAAGGGTGACCTCGCTGTTCATCTTCGGTTTTGCAGGGAGTTCAGAACGCCTACGAAAGCCTTTAACGGCTCATCGTTCCGGATCATCGTCATCGGAACCGAAAAATGCCCTCGTTTCCACAGGAACCGGTTTTCGACCGGTACACCCCATGCGTCGAGGATTTCGATGCCTGACTCGTAAGGTGTGACGTGATCGTACTTGCCCAGAATCGAGATGATGTTTTCTGGTTTCACCACCGGTGGCACGTCCCAGGCCGGGTCGAGCAGGCGTATGTAGTCGTAGGCATCTTCGATGGTCCAGCCGGCGGCCTGCATCCCGTCGCGTGCCTGCCACACTTCGGCCAGCGCGCCGTTCACAAGCGCGTCGCGCTGATGCCCGCTGTGTGTGATCAACAGCAGAGCCTGGGGTCGAATATCCGCTGGCCAATTCCGCGCCACATCGGCACAGAGAAGCGAAGTCAGCGCGCCGAGGCTCGATCCGCCCACGGCCAGCGGCCCATGATTGGTGCGCCGGACCCAGTCCAGCAGAACCGACCATTCCCGGATCGAGCCGGAAAAGCTGTCCAGCGGCCCCATTGGTGTGGTCGCCACGGTTTTCTCGCCCGAGTAAAGCCCCTCTGGACGGCGGCGGCCATGAAACGGCGCTTCATGCCGGATGACGCGAACGCCCATTTCACACAGCGCATCGACCTCATCGATCAAGCCGCGCCAATGGTCAAAATCGACACAGATACCATGGCCAAAAACCAGTGTCGGTGGGTTTGCAACACCTGCGGGTTCATGCACGCGAGCATAGACCAAGTCATTCAGCCGGGGATGCGGAGACCGGAAGCGCAGCCAGTAATCGGTGCCGACATTCCCCGGTACTCGCCGCGACACCTCGACCTCTGGCATTGGATCCGGTGCGGCAAACAACGGTGCCCGATAATCGCGATACCCACCATAAGCCGCTTCGATTTCGCCCTTGGTGGGCGGGGTCATGACATGAACCCGGGCAAGTTTTTTACGCAGAAAACGGAATTCCTTGCGCAGCGAGTTAAGCTTGTGGCGCTGCGTCAGCCGTGCGGTTTCAATCGACACCAGTTCCTGATCGGTCTGCGGATCAGGGCCGAAAAACGCCTCCTCCCAACGCGCTTCAATCGCTGCCGACGTGGCCCGCGCCGCCTCGACCTGCAGCAGTACCGCCTGCAATCGATCCGGGTTCACGTTTTCCCGGTCAATATCGAGTTGTTCCAGAAATCGTTCCGTCACACCGCTTGAACACGCTGCACGGCTGGTCGATCGCACTGCCGTGGCCTCAGTCATCAGCCTGACTGCGATCAACTTCAATCTCGCGCGGTTGACCGGGCCTGCCATCGGCGGTTGGCTGATCGCTTTCTGGGGGATCGGCCCGTCACTATTGATCCAGGCAGTGTGTTATCTGCCATTCATTTTGGCATTGTCCTTTCTTAGGCCACGCGAACGGACCCGCTCTGCTGCAGAGGTCGAACCATTTCTGCAGGCTCTGGTCATCGGCATCCGCCACGTCTTGCACACCCCCTTGATCCGCCAGGCCATTTTGATCACCGGTATCTTCGCCTTCATCATCCGAGGCACGCTGGAGATTTTGCCGGTGCTTGCGGATGGCGTATTTGACAGAGGCGCCACCGGCCTAGGGCTATTGACCTCGGCGGCGGGGTTCGGGGCGCTTTTTGCCGGCACGGCTAAGGCCGCGCTGCCGGGCCAGATCGTCGGGCAATTGCCGCGACCCGCACTAATCAGCGCCATCATCGGGGCCGCTCTGGTGCCGGTCGTCGGGCTCTCGTCATCCTGGCACCTGTCGGTATTCCTTATCGCCTGCCTGGGTTTTGCGGCGACAATGACTGGGGTGTCGATGCAAACCGCCATCCAGATTGATCTGGAGGACGATCTGCGCGGCCGTGTGATGAGTCTTTGGGTCATGGTCGGTATCGGTTCTGCCGCCGGCGGGGCCATATTTCTCGGAGTTCTGGCGGATCTGTTGAGCTTTGCCTCGGCGCTGAGTTGGGCTGGCGGCCTGGGGTTCCTTTTACTAGCAGGCTTCGTAATGCGTATCTGGTAAGGTCAGATTTCGAAAGAAGGTGCCTCCAAAAGTTTTCAGCATTCCGCGCGGAGTACGTATGACGAACGTTGCGACAAAGTGGTGCATCAACGGGAACGGCCCACAGCGGTCACACGTCGTGACCTCGACACGCTGCATTGCGGCCTGTCACTCCGGACCTTAATCGATCACGCAGCATTTCTGGTGCATGGACCGCGACATTGCCGGCTTTCCAGTTGTCGCCGAAACCGGCTAAATCTACCGCGACCGGTCCGTGACCGACACATACTGTCGCGGAATTTGACGTCTCGAACGCCATCTTGTGCTACCGTCGGACGGTGATGGCCCTGCTTGCCACCCAATCCCTATCGCGCGTGCGCTGATGACCGCCTTGCCCGATACCCTACCGCAGCCTTCGCGACGTGCCTGGGCGATGGGTCTCATGATTGTCAGCTCAGTCGGCATCAGCTTTGGTGGGTTGGTGGTCCGCGCGATCGAGGCAGCGGATGTTTGGCAGATCAATTTCTACCGCTCGATTGCTTTGATCGTCATGGTCACGCTGATCATGGCGCTGCGCCACGGTCGCGCGGCTCCGGCACGCATCCGCGGCATCGGGCGCCCCGGTCTGCTGGCCGGGGTCTTGCTGGCTGTCGCCAGCATTTGCTTTTTGCAGTCGATCACAAACACCACCGTCGCCAACACGCTTTTCATGTTGAGCGCCATTCCGTTCTTCTCCGCCGGACTCGCACGGATTCTTCTCGGTGAACGGCTGACGCGCGCGACCATGCTGACGATGAGCGCCGCCGCTGTCGGGATCGTGGTGATGGTCTCTGGCGGGATCGGCGCGGGCTCGCACTATGGCAACCTGATGGCTTTACTGACGGCTCTGTGTTTCTCGTGCTACGCGATCATCGTGCGCCGCCACCGGGGGATCGAAATGCTGCCGTCACTGATCGTCTCGGGAAGTTTTATCATAATAATCGCACTGGTGCTGCGCTGGGACGATCTGGCAATTCCGCTGCGCGACATACTACTTTGCTTTCTGCTGGGTGGAATTCTTTCGGGATTGGCCAACGCGTTGTTCATCGCTGCGTCGAAACACCTTGTGGCCGCCGAACTAACCCTGTTCATGCTGCTGGAGTTTGCCCTCGGTCCGGTCTGGGTCTGGCTCTTCATCGCTGAAACTCCGTCGCGCGTCACGATTGTCGGAGGAGCAATAGTGATCGGCTCGGTGGCGATACGCACCGGGTTGGAACTGGCTCGCAACCGCTCGCGCAGAATGCGCGGCTTCCCGCCGCCGCTTTGACCTCACCAATATTCTCCCACATCACCCAGATCGTGGACGGCCCGTTGCGGACCTTCGTGCGTCCTGCGGCGGACGGCAGGATTGAGCCGAGGATGTGTGGAAACTCGCTTGATTTCTCGACGAATTGGATGGTCCGGTCGATTTTGTTGGGGGTGTCCGGATATTGAACCATATTGGCGCCTTACGCGCTGCAGAGGGCTGGATCTGCGCTCTCGCGGTGTTTGCTGCTGTCCGATTTGAGCCGAACGCGCCAGATCAGGCTGGAAGGGCGGCCAGACAACAGCCTCAGCCCGGAGCGGAAGCGGCGTCTGCAGCAGATTGTCGATATGCTCGCCGTCATGGCCCGTCACCTCGCCACCGAAGAGGGTCCGCAGGAGGCGCTGGCGAAAGGGGTCGATTTCATTGAACACAAGCGTGGCACCGGCCCGCGCGGTACATTTGAGGGCGTTCTGGAAGGAGGGACGTCTTGTGTTCAATCTCATCTTTGAGAACTTGGGCGGCATCCGGGTTGTCGTCAGAGATGTAGTCAATGATTGCCAACACGTCGGCGATGGCCGTGGCTTTCCAATCAAGATCGGGCACGACGCTTCCCGTCAATCAATGCTTGGGCGTCTTGCATCGCCTTGGCATGGGGCGTTGTGGGGCTTGGATCGTCCAGCGCTTCCTGTACCTTCGCCCGGAACCAGGCGTCATAGGCATCCGGATCAGCGGTCAATCCGGCAGGCAATCCGCCTTCTGCGGCCACGCGGGTCAGAAGAATACGCACCGCATCGGAGAGCGTCAGACCGACGCCCGCAAGTGCGTCCGAAGCCTGTGCTTTCAGCTGATCGTCAACACGGACATGAAGCATGGATGTTTGGGCAGGCATGGATGGTCCTCCACTTGATGGGAATGGTGTATCTCATTTGAGATACGATTTCAAGTCGGCAGCATGTGTGCGCGTGGTCCCGTGGTGTTGCCTCAGCGGGAAACTCAGCCACCCTGCCCCGCCAGAAACTCCGCCAGGACAGGACTGGCCTCGCCCTTTGCGGAGCTGAGCAGCTCCGAGCCCGCAAGCGAGGCCCTTGAGAGCCGTACGAGCCCGCCGGTTTCCTCGATGCGATAGCAGCGCCGCTTTTGCCGCCCACGCCTGTAGTGAGTTCGGACGGTCTGGCTGGGGTTGAACGGTCATGGACATGGGGATCTCCTTTGAGAAGTTGAAACACCCTTCCCAAAGCCCAATTATTTTCCGCTCGGCGGAAGGACCAAGGCCGAGCGAGGCTTACCCGAACGGACCTTTGGGGCGGTAATTCGGGTTCACTCGGAAAGCAAACTCATCCAATCAGACTTGGCGTGCAGTATCCGAATGACCTCGATCGATGTCTCATCTGATGCGTAAATTACCAGGTGAGATCTGTAGGTGTAGATGCGAACCGCCGGAACGAACTCCGAGCGCAGTCGGGCGATTTCCGGAAAGTCTGAGAGAAGCGCGAGCGCCGCATCTAACCCTTCAAGATAGTCCATAGCCTGTGCTTCTGACCAAGCAGAAACAGTGTAAGACCAGATGTCTCCGACGTCGGCCTCAGCTCTGGGGCGGTACAGAACGGTGCGAGACAATCAGCGCGTTCCAGATTTCTTCTGTTCTATGAAAGCGGCCATGTCAAACTCGCGTGGCTCACCACTTTCAATGCCTTCATCGATAAGGGTCTGAAGTTCCTGGAGTGCCGCCTGACGCGCCTGGTCCCGGCGGATCAAGTCCCGCACATAGTCGCTGACATTGCTGAATCGTCCGTCATTCGTCTGGTTTTCAACCCAGGATTTCATCGGATCAGGAAGAGATACATTCATTGTCGCCATAAAGAATTATTGCGAGTTTTGGCAAAGTTTGTCAATGCAGGGTTTGATGGAGCACGCGATACCGAAGAACAACGTGAAACCGCTGAAAAAGTCCTCAGAAGAAACGGCTACGACATCCAGAAACTCCTGAATGTCGTACACTCTAAGTAGCCGGTCCAAGAGTTTCAATTTACCAGCCAATTCTAGCTGGCTTGAGGCCAGGAGGAAAATCAGCAACAACATGCGCCAGATGGAGCCAACGGTTGTTCATACACCCAGCCATCCGTCGTGGGATCGGCCACCCAAGCGGCTGTAGGAGCCACCTCATCAGTAGCCCTTCGGAGAATAAAACTGTGAGAATTGTTTCTTGTCTAACTGTCCTTGGCGCATTCCTTGCCATTGCTGCATTGGACCCTGCCAGGGCGCTGGCACGCAACGGCTGGGGCACCCAGATCGACGGGATTGCTGCATTCCAGGGCAGCGCGGCCTTGAGCGGCGGCGGGGAGTTCAAGTCTAATCGCAGCTTTCTTCGCGCCAGTTCTCTCTATCGCTTCGAGGATGGAGCCTCACTTGGGCTTGGCGATATGACCGGGGTGGGGCGTATGAAAATCGCAGTCATGGGATCAGGCGGCCTTGGCGGTTTATTCGGGGGGTTGCTGGCGAAGTCCGGCGTTGACATCACGTTTGTCGCGCGCGGTGCGCATCTTGCTGCAATGCAGTCGTCGGGTCTTCGTATTCAGAGCGACCTGGGAAGTTTCAGCCTGGATCATGTTCACGTCGTCGATAATCTGGCTGGCAGTTCCGGAAAGATTAGACCTTCCTGCTCCGGTTGATAGAATGAAACGCGATTTTCTAGGTCGAGCATGGCGAGATCCTCCCTTTACTCGGCAGCGTGCTTGTAGCTTTGTGCAAACTTCAACAGAGCGTCATCTTCACATGCTTCGATCGGCGTAAAGTCTTGATGCGCGATCCATTCCTTACGCGTGGGCGTTCTGATGTAGTTCGAGCAAGCATTTAGCGTCAGATAGACGATCTTGCGCGGGAAGGGTGTGATGTTACCGGCCGAGCCATGCACCAGATTGCCGTGGAACATCAAGACGCCACCTGGCTTACCTGTGGGGACAACGAGTCCGCCCTCATCAACAAGCCGGGTGACGGTGTCGTTGTCCAGAGTCCAAAGCGGATAGCTTGTGGTGGAGGTATCGTGGCCTGCCTCCAGCACACCTTGATTGTGGCTTCTTGGGATCAACATCAGCGGCCCGTTGAATGAGAAGACCTCATCCAGGAAGACAGAGATGTTCATGGCCCGGGGCTCGGGCATGCCATCGTCGCGGGCCCAGGTGCCGTAATCCTGGTGCCACTGCCACACATCCCCCGTGAAGCTGGCTTTGGCGTTAATTTTGTACTGGTGCATGTAAACCTTCTCACCAAAGACCTGTTCCAGGGGCTCGATCAGGTGGGGATGACGCCCAAGAATGCCAAAAGCTTCGTTGTAAGTGTGGGCGGCAAAGGCCGTCCTGGGGGCGCCGGATTTTTCGCGCCAGACCTCGGGGCGATCCTCATCATAAATGTTCTCGGCCTCGGCCTTCAGGACGGCCACTTCTTCGGCCGAGAATGCCTCAGGTAGAAAAATCCAACCTTCTTCGTCGAACTGTTTGACCTGATCATCTGTGAGCTTCATCTCGCGTCTCCTCCAATTTCATCCTATCGATACGCTGGCGGGTCTCTTCGCCCGCGCGTCTTGCATGTTCTTTTGAGCGTGCCTCGGCCAAATCGGCGTCGCCGGTCAATACAGACGCGGCAATAGCCGCGTGTTCTTTCCAGATGACCGATCTGTGCCCTTCGTCGTCCAGTACTGTCGCCATAGAGCGCATGAATTGCGGCCATTGTTCAGATACAGTCCGGGCAATCTCAGGATTGCCTGACAAGTCGTGCAGCGCCTGGTGGAAAGCCATATCTGCGCGAACGAGGTCAATCGTTTCGGCGTTTGAGGGCAGTGCAGCGCCGGTGTCCAGCGCCGCCTGCAAAGCATCCAATTCGGTCGATCCTACGCCGTTTTCTGCCACTCGTGTCGCCGCGAGGCGTGCAGCCAAACCATCCAGCACTTCGCGGACTTTATACAAATTCCAGATCTGCCTCCCATCCAGGGGCGCGACGGCAAGGCCCTTGCGCCCGTGCTGCACGACCAATCCCTGATGCTTCAACACTTGCAGCGCATGACTCACGGGCTGGCGCGAGACGTCGAGAAGTTCTGCAACGCGCCCCTGCGTCAGCCGAGCGCCCGGCGGCAGACGGCCAACCGAAATCGCTTCAACCAATCTGTCATGTACAAGATCGATCAAGGCTGGTTCCGATCTGAGCGGCTCGAGCATCTCCGAACTTGGAGCCTGAGTTGACATTGGTGGCCCTTTTTCCAATTTTGGAATTCCGAATGTAGAATTTCAAACGGTATCGACTGAGTCAAGGAGTAGCGCATGCTGAACCGGTCTTCAGCGTCTGTGGCCCCCAAAAAAATCAAGTTCGCGGCTTCTCCGGTTGCACCCAATCCATGTCTGGGTGCTCGCGGACAATGCCCCAATCCACCACACCCATCTTTTCGGCCCAGGCCTCAAACTCCTTGATCATTTTCTCTGCCTGAGGCGCGTTTTTCTCCCGCAAATTGAAAAGTTCTGTTCAGTCCACGCGCATGTTGTAGAGCTCCCAGTCTCCACCAAACACCTTTACCAGCTTCCAGTCACCATTACGGACTGCGCAGTTTCCCTCATGTTCCCAAAAGATCGGTTGTTGGCGCTCGGCGTAGGTATTCCGAAACAGGGGCATCAGGCTTTCGCCATCGAGGTTCTGAACCCCGTGGCCGTCGAAATCCGCTGGATATTGCCCCGCTATGATGCGCGTCGCGACACGCGGTTCAGGGTCCCGGGCTGGCGGCTCTGTGACGATACAGCAACAGACCAGCCCTGGATGAGCATCCAGGGCTTTTTGGTGGGTGCTGGTTGTCAATGTGATCAGGCCTTTGTTGCGCAGAATTCGATGCGAAGCGGCCAGGTGTCGAGCTTTGCATCATAGTCGTCATCATCCGATTGCTGGCTCATCATCCGGAAGGAAAGATCAAGGTTGTCCAGACTTGTGGTCTTCAAGGTTTCCTCGAACTCGTCGCGCAATGATTGTGGAATGCCGTAGCAATTCATCAGGAATGTTGTCGCGTCCATAAATGTTAATGAAAACTTTTAAGTAGCTGAAGTTTAACACAGAACACGGCTTTCGGCAAAGCCAACCAGGACTCACAAAACAGATCCCGTCAAGAGTCAAATCGCAGCTGCCGTCGGCCGACCATCGTGTTCAACCTACCCCTACAACTCATCTGGCGGCTCAAACGGATCGTCGATGTCATTTTTGGCATCGGGATCGTCCGGCGTCTTTTCCGGTGTGGTGAAGCTTGGCCCCATAGCCTTGATCAGCTCATCCCGCCCATGCCAGCGGACAACAGCGAACCGCTTTCGTTTCATGAGTCTTCCTCCTTCATCCAGTCAAAGGTGGAAAATTCCAATTCGCAACGGCCCGGATCTTGGGGAGAAGATCACCTTGAGAACGGTTTCAATTGGCTTTTTAGAATACCTCATCCAGCACGATCCTGATCTTCTCTTCCGCTGAATACTGCTTGCGGGTTGCCCGGTGAATGTCCTTTACCACTTTTTCGCCGTGGCTCTGCTTGGGTCCGGGTTTCTGTTTCGTCTTCACTCCTTGGTGGTTACGATGAGCCAGAAACCCTCCCTAATCAAATCGCTCAAAACTGTCCCATTGGCGCTGACGTCAGACACGAAGCTCAGACTGCGTAAATGAGAACTGGGGGCGGCATCAAATCGTGACAGCTCCAGTCTGTTGATTTCCTCAACCGGCCAGCCGAGGCTGAAGGTCCGCTATCGGACAGTGAGATTCTGTACGTGGCACCCGCAACGAACTTCCGCTTTCCTGAATACGTTCACGAGAATGGCCAATCCGGGTCCCTTGCGCGACGCTCCGGATCGGCTAGAATTTCTACCTATATGGGATTTGAAAACGGGTTTTGCCTGCGCCGCGCTCTGTCCGGGGCGACGCGAAACGGATCACCGTTTCGCCTCTGCGTCACCTCCCGGGAGAGAGCGCGCATCCGGCAAAACCCGTTTTCAAAATTCTGGCGATGAGGGTCAGTACCGCCGGAAATGGGGCAGTGTAGAATAAAGATGGTTTAACAGTTTAAGACCATCTTTTCATGCACAACGATTTCAGCCTCGACTTGCGCGCCGCCCGGCGCAAGGCGGGGCTTACCCAGGCCGATTGCGGCCACCTTCTGGGCGGGCAGTACCAAGATCATCCGTCAACTGGAGGACGGCCAGCGCGCGCCGACACTGCCGGAGATCTGCACGCTGTCTTTGATCTTCGGGCGCAGCTTCGAGAGCTATTTCAGCGAACTGATGCCGGATTTGCGCGAGACGCTGTCCGAGCGGCTGGCCAGCCTGCCCCATCCCAGGGAGACCCATGCGGCCACGTTCAACCGCAACGCCACGCTGGAGAAGCTGGCGGAACGTCTGGCCGATGAGATCGCGGTCGACCGTGAACGGTTCTAGACGACGGCGGATCCTGGCCATCGCGGTTCGACGGGACCTTGCCTGCATGGTGTACCTCAAGGGGAAGACACTGAAAGACTGGCGGGTCTCGCACAAGGCAGCACGGGCTCCGGGGGATGGGGTGAGCGTGCTGAAGAGCTGGATGGCGATCTACGAGCCGGATATCGTAATTTGCCAGAACCCGGATACAGCGGGGCGCAAAGGCGACCGCAACGTGGTGATCCTGAGAGCGATGGCCCGGTCGATCTCGGACGAGGACGTCCTCGACCTGCTGGTGACGCGCAGATTTGAATACCGCAACATCTACGAAGAAGCTGCCGCGATTGCCCGGCGGTATCCGACACTCAAACACAAACTGCCGAAGAAGCCGCGCATTTGGGAGACCGAACCGCGCCGGATCATCTACTTCGAAGCCATGGCGCTCGCCCTCATCGTTCTTGACGGGGAAGGATAGCCGGAGACGAAGCATTTGCCGCACCCCGAAGGGTGCGGCTTTCTTGATTGTGCTGGGGCTTCAGCGCGCGTCAGCCTATCTCGTCGGGCAGCCGCGTATCGAGCCGATCGGCCTCTTCGCGCTTCTTGAGCTTGGCAAAGGTGGTGACGGTTGGGTGGTCCGGCGCGAGACCCAAGAGGCTGCGATGCAGATCGCCGAGATAGGCCCCGTTCACCCGCTTGAAGAAGCCCTCTGCGGTGGAGGTCCAGATCGCGCGGATGTCGGTCTTGGCGGATTTGTCGATCAGCGTGCCAAGCAGCAGATCGGGATGATCGATCACCGCGCTCTGCCGGGCACCACAGACGCTCTACCGTCGTCTTGACCTCTGCGAGGGACAGGTCGATTTCGGGGCTGCGGGTGGTGGCGGTGTTGGTTGCGAATGTCATTTTTTGGTTCCCTCTTTGGTGTTGTTCTGTCTGAACCCAATCTGTCCGCCCGCCGTTACCCCGCCATTTGCCGATGCGTGAAATCCTTGCTTTCTTGCATTTGCTTGGCGTTAACTCCGCAATATCGCCCGTTAAACAGCCTATTTGCCCCCGGATTATCCAGCGCATGAGTCTCAAGCTCACACTCTCACCAGCGTTTTCCCTTACTCGGGATAGTGAGCCGATCCTGCTCAAGAACAAGAAGGCGCAGGCGCTGCTGATCTATCTTGCCCTGAACGGGCAGCCGCAGAGCCGCGAACATCTCGCCACCCTGCTTTGGGGCGACAGGTTTGACGACCAGGCGCGCAACTCGCTGCGTCAGGCGCTTTTTGCGCTGCGCAAGGCGATTGGTGAGAACGTAGTCGTCGGGGACGACACGCTGATGCTGGCCGAGGGCGCGATTGCCGTCGACAAAAGTCCTGATTTACTGCCGGGGTTTTCGACCGGCGCCGAAGGGTTTGATCAATGGCTGGAAGGACAACGCGAAAAGAACACGGAAACTGAGGTCGCGTCAGCGTTGTCCCAGGCCGAGGCGCTAAAGGACGCCGGCGACATCGCGACGGCGCTGATACTGGCGGAGAAAGCCCTCGGCCTCCAGCCCCTGAGCGAACCCGCCCTGCGGCTGACAATGACCCTGCTTGCCGCCGAGGGACGGCGCGGAGAAGCGCTTGCCTATTACCAGTGCTTCGAAGACCGCATGAAAGCTGAACTTGACGCGGAACCCGATGCACTCAGCCGTCATGTCTACACCATTCTGAAACAGGCCAAGCAAACCGACTTCAAGGTCGACGCACCCGGGGAAGCCCTGGATGGCGGCATGTTCCTTGTGGCTAATTTCGAGGATCTGGGCGGTGGAGAAATCGCCACCTTCCTTGTACGGGAATTGCCGGTCCAGATTGCGCATGATCTTGGTCGCATTGGCTATCTCGGCGCTGCCCAGATCAAGCTGGATGATGAACATGAGGCCGACGATCCGACCAAGTTGGCAGAGCGTATGCGTGACGCCGAGGCGGGATCGCTGGTCACCGGCAGTGCGCGCCAGATAGGGGACCGGGTAAGGGTATCGATCCGTGCCTATTCCATTCATCGTGACATCCTGTTCAACGAAAGCACGGTTATTGCAGTAGATGAAGCGTTCGATTTCATCCCGGAAGCGACGGACCGGCTGCGCAACGGAATGCTAAGCCAGTGGCGCCAATCCCAAAGGCGTCGCTACTATTTCCAGAAAAAATCCGACACTTTGGACCGACTGAAGCCGTTGGTCAGCGAACCTGACAAATTTAAAGCCCTGTTTTCAGACTACTGGATGGCGGCGTTTTATACGGATCATTCCCGGGCCACTCTTGCCGAGGTGGACAAAGCGTGTGACTTCGCGCTGGAGACGTTTCCGGGCGAGGCCCATTATCTTGTTGCTAAAGGCATGGTTACCCACCACATAGCCCAGCTTGCCGACACTGAGCATCGACTCAAAGGGTTTCGGCAAGCCTATGAATTCACACGGCGTGCGCGGGCCCTGGAACCCGGCCTCTACATGGCGATCCATATCGGTATGATCCCGGCCAATTGGCTCGGTCTGTTCGACGAAGTCCAAGAGGGTTACCGCATTCTGTCCAAGCCCGGCACCAAGGTCGGCAGTCTGGATGGTATTATGGGATGGTGCGACGTGTTTACCGGCGATTATGATGCCGCGATCCCGCATATGCACGCCACGATCAACGAAGAAACCGGATATCCCGTGCTCATCTATCGTTATGGGGCGTTGGGTCTCGCACATTTCCTGAAAGGTGAGTTTGAGCTGGCCTTGGACGCATCAAAAAGTGCTTTGGAAATCAGCGGTGAATTCTGGCTTCCGCACCTTATCCTGGCTGCCGCCCTTGAGCGTATGGGCCAACATGACGAAGCCGCGGCGGCACTCGACGACATGCGCGCCTACTACCATACTCCAAAGATATCAGACTGGGATTGGCTGCCCTTCACCGATTCCGAACCAATGGCGACCTTCATTCATGCGCTGCGAGAGGCGGGGTTGCCGGAATGACACTCAATTTTTCCTCCGGCGCCCAGCCGATCTAAAACGGTTTGTTTGCGACGGTGGACCGGTCGCGCTGAAGATCAAGAAAACACAGGCATTCTGATGCCAAGCTGTCATTCGTTTTGGAGCACCTGAAGGCGGGTTTGGTGCGCAAGTTGCCAGCCCGTCTTGGGTGCCGCAAAAGGGTGCTCCATTCGAGACTTGCCGTTGGTGGACTGGGCAGCGAAGGTGTCAGGAGGGCCCAATTTGCAGAGTTTTGTAGCTGCAGCGAAAGGCAGATTTGAAACGCTCGTAGGTCTTCTTTTCAACGCGTGTTGTGAATTCTACGACGGGCGTTGTCTCGGTTCACCACAACTCCATCAATGAGAGTCCTCGCGTTCAATTGAAATGTTCAGCAATACCTGGCGCTTCTCCTGAGTGGCAACTTCAATTGCCTTCTCAAGAGCGTCCGGCAGACTCGCCCCATCCAATACAGTCTGTGTATAAGCACGACTCGCCTCGGCCGTTTTTGTAAAGTCCGGGCTGGGGCGCAGAGAAGTCAAAGGCACGTCGTTCGATTTCGACGCCAGTCCCCCTTTGTAGAGCCCTGAAACGGAATGCCGCACGGCGCCCCATTCTTCATTATTGAGCACCAGGGTGATCACCGGCAGGCCCAGAGCTTCGCAAATTTGATGGCAAGCGGTGGGATTAGCAAACATATAGCTGCCATCCCCCATCGTTGCGAAGATTAGCCGATCAGGATCTGCCAGTTGAGCGCCGATAGCAGCGGGCAGACCCCAGCCCAGACCGCCGGAATGAGGTTCCTGAACGTAGCTTTGATAGTGCTCCAGTTGGAGTGGTGGCAAAGGGCAACCCAATTCGTGGAAGACGGTTGCTTTGTGGCCCTTGATCGCCTGGCCGAGGCAAAGCGACACCCAATCTTTGGTCATGGGCGACCGGCACCCTTGTTCGGACAGTTCGGCAACCCGCGTGCGCTCTGCTGCCGACACCGCCGACAAGGTCTTCTTTCTTTGTCCAACCATTTTGCTGTCGGGCGTGTTTTTGCGGGTTTCGTCTATAAGCTCCATGATGGTTTCGCTTGTCTCACCGCTTAGCGTGACGTCTGAGCGGAAAGATCGCATGGGCACGGACCGCGCAAATAAGGGATCCGGACCAAGTTGGATGATCTTTGCATGTTCCGCAGGAGCGGCACGATCAGGCCACCAAGGCGCAAGGGCATCAATGACCAGCACGACATCTGCGTCTTGAAGCAGTTCATCCGGGAACCACCCGACATGACAATAGCTTGTCATTGGGATTGAGATTTGATTGGCCCAGTAATGTGAGACAGGGATTGCCAAGTCTTCGACGAAGGCGGTCAGCGCGTCAAAAGCGTCCTGCGAGCCCGGCCCACGTTGGGCGATAATCAAAGGGCGTTCAGCTTGGGACAACAGCTTAGCAGCCCGCGTCAGGGCTTTACGGCTGGGAGATGTTTGCGCAGGTTGAAGTTTCGACGGTTCATCCAAGCCTTCTGGCGGACAAGCTTCGCACAAGACTTCGCGAGGGAGGCTGAGATACACCGGACCCTTTGGGGTTGAATTGGCGATTGACCACCCGCGATCCAGGACGCTCGACACTTGGTCAGAAAAACGAAGCTCATAGTCCCACTTGCAGGCTTCCCGGACCAGAGCGGTCTGATCGAACATCTCTTGACCCCAGCCGATAGGCACAGTCCTTGCGCCAAAACGGCTGCCCTCAGCGACGGGCGTTCTGCCAGACATAACAAACATTGGCACCTGATCGCAGGCCGCGTTGATCAAGCCAGTCGCACCATTCGATAGCCCAACATTCGTGTGCAGCATAACGGCCTGAGCGTTGCCCGTCATTTGATAGAACCCATGCGCCATGCCAACCGCGACATGTTCATGGGGGACCGTGATAGCCTGCGGCAGATCAATGCCCTTTTCTCGGGCCTCAATGAGGCCTTCAATAATCGGCGGAAAATCTGTCCCTGAATTTGCAAAGACGTACTCTACACCAAGAGCCTTGAGCTTTCCAAACAGAGCACCACCTGCAGAGATTGAAGCGTTGTCTTTCGCGGAAAACGTCATTTGTAGGGACCCAATAATTCGCTTCGCACACTAAGAGCGGACATTGATCTCAGTCAAACTGAAGTCAGCTCGGTCCGCATCATCCCAGTCGGACTTCGGCGCGGCGAATGACGGCGGTGGATTCGGCGGTGTATGATTTTTGCCAATGACCGGTCCGGGGAATTTCGGCTCTGAGAGACCGCTCCCGGGCCTCCAGGCGCGGGGGCAGTGCTCAGCCCCTCCCGCATAACCCTCGAAAACAACGAAAAAATCCAACCTGAGCCGGATCGGAGAATATGGGAAGGACCCGCACGAGCCCGTGCGGGAGGAACCGGAATGCGGAGCGGAGGCTGACGCGGGGCTTGCCCCGCGGCACCCCAGCCCCTGGTCACCGGACGCGGCGGATGCCAGGTGGATCCCACGGCCAGAGAAAAAGCGCGGAACCGAACTGGTTCCGCGCCCTGGTTGTCACTCGGCAGGCTCACATATCCCGTCGATGACGGCATGCAGCTCGCGCGTGACCGTCGGGTTTTCCGCGACCCGCCCGTTAAGGGCGAGCGTCGTCGCGTTGAAGAGCCGCCAGGCGGTCTTGTCGCCCCAGCCGAGATCCTCGTCTGCCCAGTTCCGGGCTACCTGTGCGATCCGTTGGACGGTAATGATCCCGCGCCGGTAGAGCTGCATGATCGCGTGATCCGCCAGCATGTCATCGACCGGTGTCTGCCGGTAAAGCTCGATGACACGGTTCTGTTCGAGACGGACCCCGCGCAGCGGCTCGACAACACCGGCCACGAGCCCCGGCAGGTCGCGCTTGGCGTTCACCGTGTGCTTGCGCCGGATGACGGTGTCACCGAGGAAGGCGAGGTTGTCACAGACGAAGACACGGCTGCCAAAACTGAGGCCGATCGGGAAGGTCTTGTCATGGCTGTTCCGGAGGCCCACCGTATCGGTGTAATCGCCATAGGCCGAGCTTAGCGACAGGAGGCCGAAGTAGCGATCGCCGCCCGGCGTGATAGCGTGGGCTTCGTCCACGATCTCGTGACCATGGAACCCGAGCGCGTATTTGACCATGTCCACCACGTCGATATGCGGGATCGGGACATGCGATTTTGTGGCGTTCGGGGTTTCGAGATCGCGCAGGCCGGCAAGGTCGATTTCCTCGCCGCCCGTGTGCAGGCAGAGGGTCATGATGGTACTCCTTTTTTGGGAACGGCAGCCTATGCGGCCGGAAAGACCCGTGCGTGCAGCCTTGCGCCCCCCGGAACGACCGGACGACGCGGGGATGCTTATACGCTTGTCGGGGTCGGTTTTTAGGGTGCTGGACGGGCGGGCACCTACCAGTGCACCCAGGTGCGAAACGTCGCAACGGTATCCGCCGCGACCGACGCAAACCCGGTATGAGACTACGCGTCGACCACTTCTGTTGAAGAACCTGTCCATCTTCAGTGTACCACAAATCCGGGTTTGATTGGTCTCACACTCAAACCTCGGATCGAGAGCCCCTGCCCGCCCGGAACCTGGCACCTGGGTCGGCCCGGGCGAAATTGAATTGTCGCATCGCTGGGTGCGGCGAATCCACCGGCAAGATCTGTGCCAGTTTTCAACGAACGGATGGCCGGCATCCGGTCGATGCCATAGGTTCGCAGGACACAATATCGGTGACTTCACCATGCCACCCGACGACCTGCTCGATGCCCTCGACACGCTCCTGCTCTCCCAGCCGGAAGAAAACGAGGGCATGTTGCTCAGCGAGTTCGACGGGTTCTGCGCCGGACTGGTCGTGTGTCCGGAGATGATCCCGCCAAGCGAATGGCTGCCGCTGGTGTGGGGAGAGGGCAACGATCCAGGGTTTGAGACGAAAGGGGACATGCAGCGTGCGCTGGATCTGGTGATGGGCCACTTTAACGAGGTGGCTCGGTCGCTGACACCGCAGGACATCGACTACAGCCCGGTGTTCATCGAAATCGAGGCCACCGGGGAAGTCCTCTGGGAAGACTGGGTCTGCGGTTTCGAGCAGGCGATGCAGCTGCGGATGGACGCCTGGGAACAGATCGTCGAAAGTCCCGATGAAGAGGCCGCCTCCTCGGTCACGATGATGCTGGCGCTCTACGCCATAGCCGAAGGCACCAGTGACCTGCCGGACGCGTCGGTGAACGAATTGACGGAGCGGGCGCCCGATCTGATCGCCGACATGGTTGTTGCGCTGAACTGGTGGACCAAGACGTTCGCCTCCTCCGGGGCGCCGTCGTTTTCGGCCGCCATCAACCCGTCGGCCCCGTTCCACGGCACCAAGGTCGGCCGCAACGCGCCGTGCCCCTGCGGGTCGGGTCGAAAATACAAACGCTGCTGCGGCGCAAATTGACTCGGCTGCGCAGTCCCGCCGGATCATCCTTCACTCAGAAACACGGTCCTGGCCGACCGGCCCCCGTCCCGCTCAGAACCCCGAGAACACCATGTCCAGCGCGCGGCGCAGAATGTAATCGTCCCCGGTCAAATCCGCCACGGGTTCCGAGGCCACCAGCCCTGCCGGGATGGCGGCCATTTCCGCCGTGTGCAGCGCCAATGGCTGGCCCGCGATCTCGAAGACGGGTTCCAGCACCGTTAAGGAACGCAAATCGTCCGATACGGGAACAAGCGGTGCAACCACGCGCGTGCCGGTGTCGATGTGGTTGGTTTGCAAATCCAGAACCAGTTGTCCGTCCGGCAGACGTAGACATGGAACTGGGCCATCAGGACCCCGGGCGCCAGACCTGCCAGTCGGACAGCGGGGGTCCGTTCTGCTCGATCCAGGCCTTGCGCTGCGCCAGGGCGGCGGCGTTTTCCGCACGCCAGGCCTGCGCCCGGGCGAGACGCAGCTCTTCGGCCAGTGCCGCCTCGGAGATTGCAGACACGTTCAGACCCAGATCTCGGGCGGCGTCCAGAACTTCAGCATCGATCGAGACGTTTGTCCGTTTTTTGGCAGCCTTTACCGGCATCGTGCTGTCCTGTTGAATACACATGCTTTGTACACAATATCCGTGTGCATTACAACGACCTCGCCTCAGTCATACAGCTCCAGTGGCACCCGGGATCGGGCCATAACCGCGGCGGAATTTGGCGGATTTGAATGCAATTGAGAATCGCACGGCCGCTTTGGTCGAGCCTGGGTCGTCAGTCATCGACCGCCCAACTACGCAGACGGCCAATCGCATAGCCCACGCTCCGGGACGCGCAGCAGAGGAGCAGCACTGCAACATGAGAAATCACGCACCCGTTAGAAACCAAGATAAGCCGATTATCCTAAAAGTGGTCCGGCCAACGACGGGCTGTATGACGAAACGCCAGGATTTCGATCCGATTGGCCTCGACTCTGTAAACAAGGATGTATGATGGAGAGACCACGGCCTCCCGCGTCCCGTCCACACGCCCTGGACGGCCAATATAAGGCTGCGCAACCAATGTTTGCTCGACAACATCAAAGACACGCGCCAAAAGAGCGTCCGCCGCGCGCGGGTTCTCGCCCGCCAGATAGGTCACCACATCGGAGACATCGTCGAGCGCGCGCGGCGTCCAGACTGATGTCATGACGGTTTTGGCTGAGGCTTGGGCAGTGGGGAAGGAGAGGTGAGGCTGCGCAGGTAGTCCGAGACCCGATCATGCTCGATGACACGTCCGGCATCCGCCTGGGCCAATCCCTCCTCGACAGCTATGACAAAAGCTTCCTCGTCAGCGAGATAGCGCTCCACGGCGGCATTGGTCAGAAATGACTTGCTGCGTTGGGTCAGCTTCGCCAGGCGATCAAGCCGGGCCTTCGTTTCCGGCGTCGTATGAAAGGTAACGGTGGCACGGTTGTCCATAACGCGGCCCTTTGCATCGGTATTCATATGTGTACATGCTAACACAAATGACACATGTCAGCAAATTTCTCCGTCATTGGAGCGTACCGCAAAGTGTGGGGCAGTTGATTTTTGGGTTTGATGCGGCCTGGCTGGGATTGACGCCGAGGTCGAACTCTTCAGGCGAAAAGGAACGAAATGGTCGGATCACAAAGGCAGGGGATCGCAATCTTCGAACATTGCTCGTACTGGGCGCAACATCGGTGATCCGACGAGTGCGATCTGGCCAACCATCGCCACTCTATGCCTGGGTGAATTGATTGGTGGATACCGGGAAGCCACCACGTTTGGTCTCGGTCGCACTCGCGAACAAGGTAACGCGGATCGCATGGGCAGTGATGGCTGAGAAGGCTGAATACCAACCAGAAAAAGCGGCTTTGACGGCCTGAGCGACGAAGAGAAACACAGAGATCGGGAGAGCGTGCACTTCGAATGATGAAAACCGGTGTCAGCCGGAGATCAGGCAAACCCGTTCGCGTGACTGCATTCAAATATGTGCAACTTTAATAGGGACCATGATCTGAGGACTTCATCAGGGCTAGCGGCAATCGCCGCGCTGAAAGGCCGAATACATGAGTGCACTGAACCGAATTTGCCATTGGAAGAATTTGCTTGACCGAAGGGGTGTCCACACATGTCTCGCGAGGAATGGGCGCACAGCGCCTAGGGGAAAGTTCTGCTTGAAGGGCGCGGCACGCGACCGGCAGACGGGCCAGGTCCCGCAGATTTCATCAAGAAGAAAACGGAACGGAATCGATATGGCTGGCGGAGTTCACAAGTTGGGCCCGTTGGCCTGCATATGGAATGGCTCCATTCATCAGGTGAACCGCTCGGCGGTCACGTCCATGGCAGAATGCGGCACGCCGATGATCGCGATCTCCTCCGGTAAGATCAGGTAGAAGATCACGTGTTTGCCTTCGGGGAAACTCCGGTATCCATCGGCGATGTCGTCGCGGGCGCGTCCAATTGAGGGGTTGTCTGCCAGCCACTGAAACCGGTCCGCCATCTTCCTGAGATAGTCTTCCGTTTGGCGCGGTCCCCAACTCTCCAGCGAGTAATCGGCAATCGCGTCCAAGTCGCTCAACGCGCGTGGCGTCAGCCGGTATTTAGCCACGCCTTGCCACCGCCCTTGCGACAATATCTTCAGGCGACCAATCTCCCACGAAATCACCTGTGCGGGCCTGATCCGCCCCGGGCTTCAAGTGATCGCGCAACGCATCGAGCGCCTCAGATTTCGTCTCGAGCTCTCTCAGTGCGGCCCGGATGACCTCACTCGCAGATGCATAGCGACCGCTTTTGATCTGGTCTTGAATAAAACCTTCCCAGTGGTCACCGAGTGTCATGCTGGTTGATGCCATGTCTCGCCTCTAATATTCAAAATGAATATACTGCTTGTCTGGCCGATTTCAACCATGGCTTTTCCTACCACATCCCGAGATGCCTTACGCAACCCCCGCGCTTAAACCGGCGCTCGGACTGCAACCCAATATCCCCATCAGAATTAGGCAGCGTACCTACAAAGAGCTTCACGTTTCCAGCGAGTTATGATTCACTTTCCGTAAAACAATGTGGGGAGCCGTGGAATGGCGCGATCAGACTTGAGCGATTTGGAGTGGGAGTTCATCAAGGCTGTGCTCCCGAACAACAGCCGGGGTGTGAAGCGTGTCGATGATCGGCGCGTGATCAGTGGCATTTTCTATGTCTTGCGTACCGGCATCCCTTGGCGGGATTTGCCGGATCAATACGGCCCCTACACCACGGTGTACAACCGTTTCAACCGATGGACTTATGCTGGCATCTGGGATCGTGTGATGGAGGCGGTCGCCGACGCGCACAACGTCGACACTGTGATGGTGGATGGAACATCCGTGCGTGTGCATCATTCAGCCGCAACGCTCAAAAAAACGACCCGCGTCGTTGCATGGGGCGGTCGCGGGGCGGGTTAACCACAAAAATTCACGCACTTACCAACCAAGACGGCCTGCCAATCCGCTATGAGCTGACGCCGGGCCAAGCCCATGACGCACCGCCCTGTGAACAGCTTTTGGATGGACTGCAGCCTGGGCAATATGTGCTCGCGGACAAGGCTTATGACGCAGACTGGATCCGTGAAATGATCTGGGAACAAGGCGCCATCGACGTAATCCCACCAAAGGCAAACCGGAAATTGCCCGCCGAGTTTGACGCGGAAATTTACCGCGAACGCAATAAGATCGAGCGCTTCTTCGGCAGGCTCAAAGCTTCGTTCCGACGCATCGCGACCAGATATGAGAAAACCTCAGCCAACTTCATGGCTATGATCAAACTCGCATCCGTAAGGCTATGGTGCCAGTTTTATGAGTCTGCTGCCTAGATCTCGAGTGGCGCTACCGATCTTTGGAGATCAGACCCCGGTTCGTGATGGCCGAAATATTGTCCGGGCTTCTACGTGAGAGTTCGGTTCCATCGGCAGACATTGCCGCATCCACAAACTCGGCCTTCTTGAGAACGCCGCCATCGGCCTCGACCCACGTTGGGGGCGCTTACGGCTGGGGGCGAAATAGTACGTTTAGCTTGCCAAGCCCCGTCCGTAAGGGGTTCGTTCATCGTGACTGCCTTGCCTTCAGCTAATTTGGGCGAGAAAGCGTGTCATAAAGGTGGTACGATAAAATTCTCAAATGCCCCTCCCTATCCGTGCACCTGCCGTTCGCTGCACATCGCACGAACTGGAAAGACGCGGGACGCTCCGGACCTTGGGATTTGAGCCCTCGCTGACGCAGAATCGCCTCGCATGCGAGGCGCGATAAACTCTGCGTCACAGTTTCCTTGCTGTTTGCGGACGTTCGAGGGAGCAAGAGTCGGCAAGACCAATCTTTCCCTTAAGCGCCACAAAGCGACAGACTGATCGCAGGTCAAAGCTCCCCACCGCGAGCCCAAATGCTGTTCGCACCTCAACTCTTCATGCTTGCAGCAAGAGTAGTCTTGCATAACGTTCGATTTTACTACGCAGGCGTTGGGCTTCGTTGACAACGCGGCGGCTCCAAACTGAACTATTGTTTCGAACTGCGGGACTGACTGACATGCTGACCTGCTTGAACCGGTAATTCCAGAGCTCCCCTAATTACTCTTGCTTGAGTCACTGAGACTGAAAATGGGAGTCGATTTGAACCAGGTCGCCACGGCAAATCGAAATTGTTCGCAAATGAGGAAGCGCCAGCGTTGTTTTGGAATAAAGGCGTTCAATTTGCAGTGCCGGGTCACCAGCCGGTCGATCGAGTTTTTCGGCGACCTCCTGGTTTAGTGACGTCGCGGTGATCGACTGCCGGATTGATCCGGTTTCCATCCCGAATCTGAGTTTCATGATCTCGGCAACAGTTCTGCCATCATTTTCAAGCTCACGCGCCAGCGAGGAAAACTCCGGGTCAACCCAGATTTTCAGATAAGCAACAGGAACGGACGGACCTTGCTTCGAATGCCTGACAAGATGGATTTCTGTGAACTCCCGACCTTTTTTCGTGCCGAACGCCTGGGACAACTCATCATCTGCTTCGACACTTCTGGACAGTATTAGCCTGCGATCAAGATCGCCGCCTTTTGCAATGAGCGCCTCGATGCTCTGGATCATGTCCACATAAGCCGACGGGTTCGCTTTGGCTATGATGACCGATCCCTTGCCTTGCTGCGCTTGAATCAGGCCCATCTGCTTCAGACCCTGCAATGCTTGACGCACGGTATGGCGGCTGACACCGAACGCTTCCATCAAACGGTGCTCGGTCGGCAGCATGTCACCCGTCTGATAGGTCCCATCCCGGATTTCACGGACGAGCTTGTCGATGATCTGACCGTATTTGGGCTGGTTTGCACTCATTGAAGTTTTCTCTGCACTCCGCTTCTCATTGAATAATAATGATTTCCCGATCCCTCGCACGCTCAAAAAAGATTTAGCTTGTTTTTGTCCGGTTGTCCGTACAAATTAGCTCTTATGGTGGATTCGTCAAGGTGAGTCTCGCCAAATCGGATTTTGGAAATGCGAAAGGGAGGACCATGAACGCATTTGTCAAATTTACGGGTGCCGTCGCCGTAGCCACGGCGTTGCTTGCGCCTGTCGTTGCCTCGGCGGAAACCACGCTCCGGATGGGGCTTTTGGTCTCGAACAAAGCGTTGGCCTACAAGGCAGCGGAAAAGTTTGCCGAGCATGTCAATCAGGCGACGGGCGGCGAGTATGTCGTCGAGCTGTTTCCCAGCCAACAATTGGGTGGCGGCAAGGAAATGATGCAGATGCTCAAGCTGGGCACGCTTGATTTCTACCAGGGCACCAATACGCAACCGACCTTTTTTACCGAGGGCCGCAACTTCAGCGCAACGTCGGCACCGTATGTTTTCCGGAACCAAGACGAATTCCTGAAGTTTCTGGAAAGCCCACTTTTCGGTGAAATGTCAGAATCATTTGAGGCCGGCGGTGCCAAGATAGTGGGCTACATGGGGTCGCGCTCACCCAGGGCAATTACGACGGCGAACACCGCTGTGCGCACTCCGGAAGACATGAATGGCCTCAAGATGCGTGTCCCCGGCTCCCCACCGTTTGTGGCCTTCTTTGAAAAGCTGGGCACCATTCCCACGCCCATGCCGTTCTCGGAATTCTTCACTTCCGTGAAGACCGGCCTGGTCGAAGGCCAGGATAACGGCATCGAGGTGGTTTATCCGCGTGGACTTTATGAGGTTCAAAATTACTACACCGTGACCGATCACGCGATGGGCGCCTGGATGCTGTTTTCCGGTCAAAACAAATGGAATTCATGGCCCGTAGAGGTGCAGCAGGCCATCACTGACGGCCTAAAAATCGCGGCAGAATATAGTGACGCGGAACTGAATGCCTCGATGGAGGCCGCATTTGCCGGTGTTCAGGAAAAGGGTATGGAAGTGATCGAAGTGGAAAAGGGCCCTTGGATTGCCGTGGCCCAGGAGGTCTGGGCTGAAATGGACGGCAAGGAATGGGACGAAGGTTTCATGGCCAAAATCCAGACCCAACTGGACGAATACCGCTGAGCTCAGCGGTTTGACATAACCGCCCCGCAAGTGTGTGCGGGGCGGTTACAAGACCCACCCCAAAAAGCAAGAGGATGATGCATCGTGAAGCAATTCCTTCGCATATTCGACAAGGTCTTGGATTATTCCTGCGTCTTCGCCTTCATCGCGATGATGGTCATCCTGTGTCTGCAAATCTTTTTCAGGTATGTCCTGGAAAGCCCGCTGACATGGTCAACGCCTCTGTCGATGTTCTTTTTCATTTGGGCGATCTGGCTGGGTGGCGCGGTAGGCATCCGTGATCGGACCCAGATCCGGGTGGAATTGGCCGAGATTTACCTGCCGCATAGCGTCAACCGCGTTCTGGTACCGGCGATAAGCCTGTTGTGCTGTGCGTTTCTGGTTCTGATGATCCTGCGCAGCTTTGCCATCATCGAGATGCAGTCCACGGCCATCTACGACACGCTTCCGTTCACCCGCGACCATCTGTTCGTCGTGGTTCCGTCGATCGGGCTGGTGATGCTGGTCAACTATATTCGCGTCTTCCTGCGGCAGGTCGGCGAGTTCTACTTCAACACCGGAGCGGCCTGAGACAATGGATATCGCACTTCTATTTGGAACGCTCATCATTCTAATGATGCTGGGTGTTTCCGTTTCCTTCTCGATGGGCATTGCCGCGACTTTCTTTCTATTCGTGACAGACCAGTTCTTTCTGGTCACGATGCTGCCGCAGCAAATGGTGGTCGGCCTCGAACACTATGGGCTGATGGCGATCCCGATGTTCTTCTTTGCGGGCGCCATCATGACGGCAGGCGGCCTGACGGCGCGGTTGCTGAACTTCTCGCGGGTGCTGATCGGTCACCTTCCGGGCAGCCTGTCCAAGGTCAATATCGCCGCCAGCATGTTCTTTGCCGGCGTGTCCGGGTCCAGCACCGCGGATACCTCGGCCATCGGGTCGGTCATGATCCCGGCCATGAAGAAGGAAGGCTATAGCGCAGCCTATGCCGCGGCCGTGACAGGCGCGTCTTCGACCATCGGCCACATTATCCCGCCCAGCATCGCGATGATCGTGATTGGCGTGATGACCGAAACGCCGATCGGGCCGCTGTTCCTGGCAGGGGCCATGCCGGGCGTATTGCTGGGTGTCGGTTTGCTGGCCGTCTCCTACTACCTGAGCGTTAAGCGCGAATACCCCCGCTCGGAACGACGCTCGACCCTTCCTGAAATCGCCGAAGCCACGCTTTCGGGGCTTTCCGCACTGGCCATGCCCGCCATCGTGGTTGGCGGCATCCTCCTTGGGATTGTCACCGTCACAGAAACTGGCGTTCTGGCCTGCATATATGCACTGATCGTGTCTGTTGCTTACCGCGAGATGACGATCGACGCCGCCAAAGACGCCTTGCTGGACACATGCAAAAGCGCAGGAAACCTTCTGTTCCTCATCGCACCGGCGTCGTTCTTCAGTTTTGTCGTACTCACGACGGGCATGGGCAAGGAACTGGTCGAAACGATCACATCGATCACCACAAACCGCTATGCGGTGATGTTGTTGATGGTGCTGTTCCTTCTGATCATCGGCTGTGCACTCGATACCATCGGAATGATCTTCATCTTTGTGCCGGTTTTGTTTCCGCTGGCCGAGGCCGTGGGCATCAGCCCGCTGCATTTTGCACCGGTTTTCGTGCTCTGCCTCGGTGTGGCCCTGCTGACGCCGCCCGTGGGGATCATCCTATTCATGGTCACGAACATGTCCGGTGCGCCTCTGACCGAAGTGATCAAGGAGGTCGGCCCCTTCTTTGCGGTTCAGTTGGTCGTACTGGCGCTGGTGGCCTTTGTCCCACTGATCTCAATGTGGCTGCCCGGCCTGATGATGCAATGAGCCATTGGCGCTCTTCGAAAGGTTAAGTTTATGAACGAAATTCGTGTGCTTTCTCCAAACGGCGCGATTGGCTACGGCTTTCCAGAAAGCTCCATCGCCGAGGGCATGAAGCGTGAACCGCATGTCATTGCGGTTGATGCGGGCTCGACCGACCCCGGGCCTCATTACCTTGGAACCGGTGATGTGGCGCTGAGTTGGGAGTCGCAGAAAAATGATCTGCGGATCCTGATGCAGGCGCGGGGCCAGACGGGGATCCCGTTGATCGTCGGCAGTGCCGGGCTTTCGGGATCGCGAACCGGAGTGGACAAAACGGTCGAGATTATTCGCGAACTGGCGCAAGAGCTCGGTCAGTCCATCAAGATAGCGCGGATTTATTCCGACCTGGACAAGAACGCGTTGAAGCTTGAACTGGGCAACGGTCGTGTCAGGGACTTCGACCATCCGCAGTCGCTGACCGAGGACGCAATCGAGCGCAGCACCAATATCGTCGCGCAAATGGGTGTCGAACCGGTTATTGAGGCGCTCAAGGCCAACGCGGATGTGATTATCTGCGGGCGGGCCTATGACCCGGCCGTCTTTGCCGCATTTCCGATTATGCACGGCTTTGATCCGGCTCTAGCAATCCATGCGGGCAAGGTGCTGGAATGCGGCGCTTATGCTTGCGAACCGTCATCCGCGGCCGACGCCATGTTCGCCACCATCCGCGAGGATCATTTCCTGCTGGACCCGCCTAACCCGGATCTGCGTTGCACCCCGGCTTCGGTTGCCGCCGAGACGATGTATGAGAAAGAAGACCCGGTGGAGCTGCATCTTCCCGGCGGGGTCCTAAGCCTGCGGGACAGCGTTTTCGAACAGGTCACCGACCGCGCAGTGCGGGTGAGCGGAACGGCATTCACGCCATCCAAACAATACACTGTGAAAGCCGAAGGCGCGGCGCCGGTTGGGTTTCGTTCGCTCTTCATTGCCGGTGCGCGCGATCCCCATTTTATCGATCAGCTGGATCATATCAATGCGGTTTCGCGCGAACGCATTCACTCGCGTGCCGGTTATGCGCCGGATGATTATTCCCTGATAATCCGGGTTTATGGTCGCGATGGTGTCATGGGCGCGGCCGAACCTACCCCTGTCATTGCGAGCCATGAAATCGGCATTGTTGGCGAGGTGGTGGCCAAAACGCAGGACATCGCACACACGATCTGTGCTTTCGTTCATGGCGTCATGCTTCACTACGACTATCCAGGGCGCCAGACGACGGCCGGCAACCTCGCCTTCCCGTATTCGCCTTCGGATTTTGATCTCGGCGCAGTCTACGAATTCAGCATTTATCACCTGGTGGAGGTCGATGACCCCTGCGCTCTGTTCCCGATTTTCTACGAAACCGTGGATGCTTCCAAAGAAAGGGGTGCGGCATGACCGAGACAAAATTGGGAAACCTGGCCAAGTTCCTGCGCAGCAAGAATGCCGGGCCGTTCAAGCTGACTATCGACATCTTTTTTCATGAGGTTGGTGATTATGAGCGTGTGAAGTCTTCGGGCGTTCTGACCCGGGAACTGGTGGCCGGGCTCTATCGGCTGGCCGACAAAAACGATGTTTCGGTGTTTGAATTCGATCAGGCTGCCGCCATTAAGATCACCTTTCCCAGAACGATCCCGTCGGGAAATGTCGGAGACACGGACATATACGGCGCCCAGCAGCATGGGCCGCTGTATGACATTGTCATCCCCTGAACCGAACAAGCTTCTCTGCAAAATCATCCCAGGTGAAAACCTGATAACCGTGATCGCAGAGAGCCCGCAAAATTATGGAGCGTAGCCGCAAATGAAAGCCGTTGGATATAACAAGAGCCTGCCGATCGACCAAGCGAACGCGTTGTTCGACTTTGAGACCGAACGTCCTGAGCCGGGCGAACATGACCTGCTGGTCAAGATACAGGCGACCTCGGTTAATCCTGTCGATACAAAGGTTCGCATGCGAAAAGAGGCCGAGGGGGACACCCCCGTCATTCTGGGCTGGGACGCGGTTGGCACGGTGGTCGAGACAGGCAGCACAGTCACCGGTTACAGCGTAGGAGATGAGATTTGGTATGCAGGTGACTTGAACCGGCAGGGCACCAACGCGGAATACCATCTGGTGGACTATCGTATCGTGGGAAAGAAACCCGCCAGCCTGGCTGCAAGCGAGGCTGCGGCCCTGCCACTGACGACGTTGACCGCTTTTGAGATGCTGTTTGACCGGCTGCAGGTGACAAACACGGTCCCCGGTGCGGCACCGGCAGTCGTGATCATTGGGGGTGCCGGTGGCGTCGGTTCAATCGCCATCCAGTTGCTCAGGGCACTGACGGAGCTGACCGTTATTGCAACCGCCTCGCGTCCGGAAACGCAAAGCTGGGTCAAGGAGCTTGGCGCCCATCACGTCGTGAACCACGCCGAACCCCTGGCAGAACAAATCTCGGCCCTTGGCATTGGAAATCCGGGCTATGTGTTTTCGACGAACCAAACAGATCGGTATGTCGAGCAACTTGCCGAACTCATCGCCCCCCAGGGCCGGGTTGGTCTGATCGACGACCCCGCCAACCTGACGATCATGCCGTTCAAACCCAAAAGCGTCTCGATCCACTGGGAGCTGATGTATACCCGTTCGCTATTTCACACGCCGGACATGGCCCGGCAGGGTGACATTCTGAACGAAGTTGCCAGGTTGGTGGATGCCGGCAAGGTGCGCACGACGGCAACTGAAACTCTTGGGGCGGTCAACGCCGAAACGCTCAATAAGGCGCATGCCATTCTCGAAAGCGGCAAAGCGCGAGGCAAGTTGGTTCTGGAAGGTTTTTGACAAAACCAAGTCTATTTACCTGATCGAAAGTACCTGAAGCCATGCCCACCAACCTCACCCATCTGAAAACCATCGAACAGCGGCTTTTGTGGCTGTCGCACTGGATGATCCACCACGCTAACCAAGTGCGGCCCAAGGTAGATGGGATCAAGATTGGTGGGCATCAGGCATCTTCGGCTTCGATGGTATCCATCATGACGGCGCTCTATTTCTCGACGCTGCGCCCCGAGGACCGGGTGGCGGTCAAACCCCATGCCTCGCCGATCTTCCATGCGATGCAATATCTGATGGGCAATTTGACCCGCGAGAAGATGGAGAACTTCCGGGGCTTCGGCGGAGTACAGAGTTATCCCAGCCGCACCAAGGACATTGATGATGTGGATTTCTCCACCGGCTCGGTGGGTTTGGGCGTGGCGATCACCTCGTTTGCCTCGATCATTCAGGACTACATCAAGGCGAAAAGCTGGGGCGATGACGCCCTGATGGGCCGCATGGTGGCGCTGGTCGGCGATGCTGAGTTGGACGAGGGCAATACTTACGAGGCGCTACAGGAGGGCTGGAAGAATGACCTTCGCAACACCTGGTGGGTGATCGACTACAATCGCCAGTCGTTGGACGGGATCGTGCGTGAGGGGCTCTTTGAGCGGATCGAGAAGATCTTCGATGCCTTTGGTTGGGACGTGGTGCGGGTGAAGCACGGTGTGTTGCAGCGTGCTGCTTTTGACGAGCCGGGTGGCGACCGCCTGCGCGACTGGATCGATACCTGCCCGAACCAGGACTATTCGGCACTGACCTTCATGGGCGGCGCGGTCTGGCGCAAGCGGCTGATGGATGACCTGGGCGATCAGGGCGACGTGAGCGCCCTGATCGAGCGGCGCAGTGACGAAGAGCTGGCGGCCCTGATGGAGAACCTCGGCGGCAACTGCGTCGGGACCATGGCCGAGACCTTCGCCGCCATCGACCACGACCGCCCGACCTGTTTCCTCGCCTATACGGTCAAGGGCTGGGGCACGCCGATCGCGGGCCACAAAGACAACCACGGCGGGTTGATGAACAAGACCCAGTTTGCCGAGTGGCAGGCCCATATGGACGTGGCCAAGGGCGAAGAATGGGATCCGATGGCCACCGTCAAGGACCAGAAGGCCTTGCGTGAATTCTTGTCACAGGTACCGTTCTTCGCAAAGGGGATACGCCGCTATCACGACGCAAAGCTGGATGTGCCCGCCATCGGGATCGGCACCTCGCGGGAAATCTCGACCCAGATGGCCTTTGGCAAGATCCTCGATGATCTTTCCAAGGGTGACAGCGATCTGGCGGCGCGGATCGTCACCACCTCTCCGGACGTGACCGGGACGACGGGGCTGGCCTCGTGGGTGAACCGACGCAAGCTGTTTGCGCGGACCGAACAGATCGATGCCTTCATCGAACACCGCATCCCCTCGACGGCGAAATGGGAGTTCACCCCCGAAGGGCAGCATATCGAACTGGGCATCGCCGAGATGAACCTGATGCTGCTTCTCGGCGCGGCGGGGCTGTCGCATTCTCTGTTCGGCAAGCGCCTGATCCCCATCGGCACGGTCTATGATCCCTTCGTGGCCCGCGGCCTCGATGCGTTGAACTACGCCTGCTATCAGGATGCACGGTTCATCCTGGTGGACACACCTTCGGGTGTGACACTGGCCCCGGAAGGCGGCGCGCACCAATCGGTCGGATCGCCCCTGATCGGCATGAGCCAGGACGGCCTGGCGAGCTTCGAACCGGCCTTCGCCGACGAACTGGCGGTGATCATGGAATGGGCTTTCGACTATCTTCAGCGTGATGGTGAGGGCGACCCGGACGAACGCACCTGGCTCAGGGACGAAACCGGTGGCTCGGTCTACCTGCGCCTGGCCACCAACCCGATCGAACAGCCCGGAAAGCGGGTCGACGATGACTTCCGCCAGGGCGCCATCGACGGCGCTTACTGGCTGCGCAAGCCGGGGCCGAATTGCGAGGTGGTGATCGCATATCAGGGTGCAGTGGCGCAAGAGGCGATCATGGCCGCCGGGATGATCGGCGAAACCCGCAAAGATATCGGCGTGCTGGCAGTGACTTCCGCCGACCGGTTGAACGCAGGCTGGACGGCGGCCCAACGCGCCCGTTCACGCGGCAATCCGGCGGCGCAATCCCAGATCGAAACCCTCATGGCAGACCTGCCACCCCACTGCAAAGTCATTACTGTGATCGACGGCCACCCGGCCACGCTTGCCTGGCTGGGATCGGTTGCAGGCCACCAGACCATTCCCCTGGGCGTCGAACATTTCGGCCAGACCGGCACCATCAGTGATCTTTACCGCCACCACGGCATCGATGCGTCGGCTATTGTCGAGAAGGTCAATGGGTTGACGGACGGAGACCACGTGAGCCGCGGTGTCCTGACGTCATTGAGCCACAACTGAGTGTCTGTCGCCGCTGAAGCCGTCATTGGTTACCTCCGCGGCGAACACCCTGTTTCCGCATTTCGAAACCGATGCTGCGTAATTCACCTATGAGTGTAATGGGCTCCTTCGACACCTTCGCTGCGCTGTGCGCGAGTGACCGCTTCGGCGTTAACGTACTATTTCGCCCCCAGCCGTAAGCGACCCCAGGTTGTGCTTTTCCCGTCGTCGCGGGTGATCGAGCCGTCGTGATTGATGCGGATCGAGACACCGCCAATTTTGACCGAGACTGTGTATTGATCCACGACGACTCCCTCCCAGGCTTCGGCGCAATCACGCACCCGTTAGAAACCAAGATAAGCCGATTATCCTAAAAGTGGTCCGGCCAACGACGGGCTGTATGACGAAACGCCAGGATTTCGATCCGATTGGCCTCGACTCTGTAAACAAGGATGTATGATGGAGAGACCACGGCCTCCCGCGTCCCGTCCACACGCCCTGGACGGCCAATATAAGGCTGCGCAACCAATGTTTGCTCGACAACATCAAAGACACGCGCCAAAAGAGCGTCCGCCGCGCGCGGGTTCTCGCCCGCCAGATAGGTCACCACATCGGAGACATCGTCGAGCGCGCGCGGCGTCCAGACTGATGTCATGACGGTTTTGGCTGAGGCTTGGGCAGTGGGGAAGGAGAGGTGAGGCTGCGCAGGTAGTCCGAGACCCGATCATGCTCGATGACACGTCCGGCATCCGCCTGGGCCAATCCCTCCTCGACAGCTGTGACAAAAGCTTCCTCGTCAGCGAGATAGCGCTCCACGGCGGCATTGGTCAGAAATGACTTGCTGCGTTGGGTCAGCTTCGCCAGGCGATCAAGCCGGGCCTTCGTTTCCGGCGTCGTATGAAAGGTAACGGTGGCACGGTTGTCCATAACGCGGTCCTTTGCATCGGTGTTCATATGTGTACATGCTAACACAAATGACACATGTCAGCAAATTTCTCCGTCATTGCGCTCCTGCATCCTTCGGAAACAACTCCAGCTGCACCGGGATCGGGGCATAGCCACGGCGGCATTTGGCGGTTTTGAGCGCGGTGTATGCAGCTTGCGCCGCGTCGAATGACCCCGGAAACTCGGTGCGTGTCTGCCCGCCCGCGGCGCCGATCCGACCCCATTTCCGGACCAGGCACCATTCCCCGAACAGGGTCTGCACAAGGGCAAGCGTGTAGTACCGCCGCTGGCGCCTGGCGGGTACGATCTTTTCCAGGCGGATATCCATGGCTGGCGCGCTCACACTGCCTCCGATCCGGCCAGCCCGGCATCCTGCAGCGCGTCTTGGTCCGGCAGGTCGCGCAAGGATGCCAGGCCAAAGACCGACAGGAACGTCTCAGTGGTCACATAGGTGTAAGGCGCGCCCCGGCGCGGACTGCGCGGGCCGGTCGCGATCAGGCCCTGGGCATGCAGCCGCCCGATCAGATCGCGGCTGATCTCCCGCCCGAAGATCTCTTTCAACCCGTCCCGCGTGACCGGCTGGTGATAGGCAATGGCCGAAAGGACGGCGATTTCAAATTCCTTGAGGTCGAGCACCTGGTCGGACACATCTGCTGCGGCGCGGATGACGGGACCATAGGCGGGCCGGGTGCGCAGGCTCCACCCATCGGCAACCGGCACGACATCATAGGGCCGGTCGGCCAGATCCGCCTTCAGATCCTCGATCAGCAGATCCACCGAGGCCCCCTGCCCGACCACCCGCGCAAGAGCATCCCGCGGCACCGGCCTGGCCGAGGCAAACAGCACCGCCTCGATCCGGCGCATCCATGTCCGCCAGCGCAGGGCCTGGGGCAGGTCGGCCAATTCGCGATCAAACGCGGTGTCTGGACGATCCTTCGGCATTTCTAGAGACCGTAGAGCCGGAACGTGTCGCGCCCGGTCAGCTCGCGCACCAAACCCAAGCCCACCAACCGATCGCACAAGCGCCGCGCCGCTCGGTCGCTCATCCGCGTTGTGCTGCCGTTCACGATGGGGGAGAGGGCGACAGTGGGGGAGAGGGCATCGGTGCTCAGGAACAAAGATACCGCAGCCCCTGCCCCCTTGGCGCGCAGTTTCGGCGCCACCGTCAACATCCGTCCGGCGCGCCGGGCCAGGTCCTGCGCCAGAGGCGCAACGATCTGACCAGCTGACACCACGGCCCTGGCACAGGCCAGCCTCAGGTCCCGGTCGCGGTGCCGCAATTCCCGGCGCTGAACTCCGAGCGCCAGCACCGGAAGCATGTGCGACCAGCCCAATGATTGGGCCAGGGCGGTATCGGCGGCCATCAGGGCTGCGGACTCGTTGCCCGGGTCCGTCTCCAGCGCGGTCTGAAGTGCCACCGCCGCGGCAGCCAGGGGCGATTGCCCGCCTCGCACCGATCCTTTCAACGGGGCCCGCGCGTGTTTGCGCCAAGCGGCCAGCACCGCCCCGCCTGGTCCCAATGTGTCGCCGGGTCGGGCCAGGTGCACTTCGTCGCGAAGGTCCGCAGCGCGTTCCGGCCGGCCGGCAAGCTTCGAGCAGGCCTCGGCCGACAAGACCGACAGCCGGTCGCGAAACAGGGGAGAGGGAAGGGCGCCATGGTGCACCACAAGGTCCAGGTGGGTGAGCATCGCCCCTGACAAAAGCGCCACATCTTCAAGGGTTTCTGGGCGTGGCCGGGTGAGCCAGGACGGCATCCGGGGTAGGGTCGCGGCGGCCTCGTCAAAGCTGTGTGGCGCGTACGTCATGCCACAAGACTACCGCAACGCGGCGCTTTGAGCTACAATTTTTTAATGAAACCGCCCCGGCTTGCGGACTGGGATTATGTCCAATAAGTTTGCATTATCGGACACAATTGGGATAGGCTCGGAAACATGAGCGAAACACCTAAAAACCAGCCCCAGGAAGCCGAGAAATCGAGCTCAGCGCCCATGGATGCGACGAACGATGACGAGCGCGACGAGAGAGAGTCTGCAAGTGGCGATGGGATCGCCTTGCCCACCCATGTCGCAGGCTCCGGCACGCTCGATCGGTTGGTCGACACAGCCCGCGACTATGCAAAGGCCTCGACGGCCGAGAACACCAACAAGGCCTACGCCGCCGACTGGAAGCACTTTGCGCGATGGTGTCGCTTGAAAGGTGCTGAGCCCCTGCCCCAGTCTCCGGAGATGATCGGTCTGTACCTGACCGACCTGGCCGCACCGACAAACGGATCCCCTGCCCTGTCTGTATCGACAATTGATAGAAGGCTCTCAGGTTTGGCTTGGAACTTCGCGCAGCGGGGCTTCACGCTCGATCGCAAAAACAGGCACATCGCGACCGTGCTGGCCGGGATCAAGCGCAAGCATGCGAGACCGCCGGTGCAGAAAGAGGCGATCCTGCCAGAGGACATCCTCGCAATGGTAGCCACCCTGCCCTACGACCTTCGGGGGTTGAGGGATCGCGCCGTCCTGCTGATCGGCTACGCCGGAGGCCTTCGGCGCTCGGAAATCATCAGCCTCGATCATGGGAAAGACGATACGCCAGACTCTGGAGGATGGATCGAAATCCTCGACGATGGCGCCGTACTCACGCTGAACGCCAAGACAGGTTGGCGCGAGGTCGAGATCGGGCGCGGATCCTCGGACCAGACCTGTCCGGTCCACGCGCTGGAACAATGGCTACACTTCGCGAAGATCGATTTCGGGCCAGTCTTCGTGCGCACCTCGCGCGACGGAAAACGTGCGTTGGACGCCCGGCTCAGCGACAAGCATGTCGCGCGGCTGATCAAGCAAACCGTGCTCAAGAGCGGTATCCGTGCCGAGCTGCCTGAAAAAGACCGTGTCGCGCTGTTCTCAGGCCACTCATTGCGCGCCGGTCTCGCCAGCAGTGCGGAAGTCGATGAGCGCTACGTCCAGAAGCAACTTGGCCATGCCTCGGCCGAGATGACCCGACGCTATCAGCGCAGACGGGACCGGTTCCGGGTGAACCTGACCAAAGCCGCGGGGCTGTAATCCCAGTCAGCCCGCTACCCTTTCAGCGCCGTCAGTGCCGCGATGTGGCGTGGAAGGTCACTACGTGAATGCAGGATGTCGACGATGATGACCTCTTCCGGCCGGTCCAGAAACACCAGGAAATGCTCCCCTGCCCTGAGATAGCGCAGATCTTCAACCCCATCGACCAGGATCGAACAGCTCCGGCTGTGCGCCCGGCCTTTCGCGAGCGCGTTGCACCGCTCAAGAAGCTCGGACTCGTAAAGCTCGGCCTGGAGAGGTCCAAAAGTCTCGATGGTCCAGCGGGCGATCTCGACCAGGCTGCCTTCCGCGCGGCGCGTCAGCCGAAAGGACCGGCTCATGATTGTTACCCGCGCCCTCGCAAAAGCCCGACGCACTGCATCCGTTCCGCTGCCTTCGGCCAGATCACCACGTTCCGCCTGCCGAAGACCGTCAAGCAGACCCGCCCGAATGCCGGCCAGCTGCGCCTCTTCCTGTTCAAGCAGTCGCAAGCCCGCCCGCATAGCCTCGCTCACATTCTGATACCGACCAGTGGCGACCAGCGCCTGAACCAGCTCGTCCTGGGTGTCTGTCAGAACAACGTTACGTGTCACCATGATACAAATCTCCTCATTGGCAATATATGCCAACGCATATGCTAGATCAACATCCTCAGGCCGCCTGCCCGCTCAATCGGCCATAGAAACTGCGCTCGAGATGCAGCTCCCCTGCCCCGGCCTTCTCAACCATACCGCGCAGATATCCACCCGGAGACGCCACTTCGCCGGCGCAATGCTTGTCGAAGGTGAGAACCAGCGCCGCGGTCGCAATTTGTGTCCCAAGCCGGTCTTGAGCGAGGTTCCAGGCATGCTCTGAGACGCCGATCATTGGCCTTAACTGCCCCGCAACCCGGTGAAGATCGCCCCAATCTTTCAAATACCCGCCCATATTGCGCGCCCAGGATGCGAATTCAGGACAGGCCTGCATGACAGTCGGCAAATCAAGCGCCGCTCCGCGTTTTTTCCGCGTCTCAGCCACCCAATCTTCCAACTCCCTATCAACTTGCTCCTCCGGTGGCGCATTGGGCACCACGCCCGCCGCTTCCTCTTTTTCTGAGGAATTACAGATTACAGGATCAAGTTGGTTTGTAATTAGTAAATGAGGGTCAGAATTGACCTCCCTGGGGTTCATTTCTTGAGTCTTCTTAGTAACTTGTTCGGTGGCTTCCGGGGTGTTTTCCACAACATCATCCGCTCGAACTGCTTTGAGGTAGGTCGCTTCCACATGCTCCTGGAGTTCCCTGAACCATGCCAGGAGGTGTTCAAGCGTCTCAGAGGCCGTGTTTCGGCGCGGAAGTCGTGCCAGGAGATCCTCGAACAGGCTCGCGAGACGCGTCCAAGGGCCTGTCAGCGCGCCGCTGAGGCCCGCTTCGATCCGGGCGCGGATCATGCGCCGTGCCACCGTGATCTGGCGCTTCAGGCGCTGACAAAGCTCGCGTTCAGCCTGCAACTCGGCATGAAGCTGCGCGAACTCTTCGGCACGTGCCGCGAGCGGTGATAGATCGAAGCCGTAGGCCTCGATGATGACGCCATCCGTGTCCCTGTGGCCCCATCGCTTGCCATTTGGGCTGTCCTTGAAGGCGATCACGCCGATCTCCGCGAGGCGCCGTGCATTGCGCTTCAGAGCAGAGAGCGAGAAGCCCGTCTGTTCCATCAGATAGGCGTTGGAGGCCCAGACGATCGGGCGGCGCCCCTCCTCCCAGTCCTGGGCCTGTGTGAACGCTCCGAGCGTGTCGAGGAGAAGCATATCGCCGGCCTTGAGGCCGATGTGGGCACCTACGCGCTTTACGGCCACGAAGGCCTGCGATTTGGGAACGGCCGCCTTTTCGCCGGCCTGTGCGTGTTGCTCGGCCACGGCGAGTCCTGCCGTTGCTTTGCGCCAACCCGACGGCTGGTCGATATTGGACATACCTCCACCGTTCTGAGGCATACCTGTCTCAGGCGCTCCATGCGGAGCATCGTTGAATCTTGTCATTTTTTGCCAGCAGACAAAGAATTCCCGTTCGCTCAGAAGCGTTTTCTCTTGTGTGGTGATTCGGTGGCTGCTAGATTCTAGGTATCTAATCTAAGAATTGCGCTTTGCGCAGCAGCCCTCGAAGCTCCGGTTTCGAGGGTTTTTCTTTGCTCGCCTTCCTCCTTTCTGCTCGTCCTCAGTTTTCATCCGTCCGGTTTACAGTTGTAAACTCGGCGTAGGATCTCTTGATGATTTCAGCCAGGTTGTCGTCGAGCCATTCCGCAAACTGCGCATTGGCACCTGATTTCTTGACTGACATCGATACCGAACCGCGACCTGTCTTGATCGTCACGCCCTCGACTGGTGTCACTTCAGAGGTGACGTTGCCTTGTCGCGCCCCTCGTTTGGAGGCTTCTTTCAACAGCACGCCCAATCGGTCGTCGGAACTCACGTCCTGACCGCAGTTTTTAAGAACGGACAGAGCAACCTTCTCAGTGAGCTTTTTGGAGATGAAGAGCTCCGCAAGAGCGGTCCATTTGGGTCTGCCAGATTTCGGCGCAGCCCCAACAAGATCACCTACCTTTACCGGCACGTTCTGGGTCACTTTCATCAAATGCGATAGACCTGAGGCGGACAGGCTCAAAACCTGCCTCACCGTGGGAGTGGCATGACCGGCCTCCAGGATAGCTTCTGCAAAACGCGCCTTTTCGTAGAATGAAAGGTTGCGGCGGGCCGCGTTTTCCAAACCTTTTGCAAGAAGAGCCGTTCGGTCATCGATGTCTTGGACATTGGCGCGAACCTTGATGCCAAGTTCCCGACAGGCTCTCAGTCGCCGCCGACCATAGATTGCTTCATACCGCCCTTCGGATTTCGCCTTTCGAACAAGGATTGGGACTTGTTGTCCACCGTCCCGAATGCTGTTCTTGAGAGCATCGAACCCTGTACCGTCATCGTCGGAGTTTACAGCTGTAAACTCGTCGAGCCGGTCCGTTGGACCCCAATCATCAATTAGGTCCGGATCCATTTCACGAATTGCAGCAAGTGATCCCTGCAGCGCTCCGAGAGCAGGTGCACTTGTCTTCGCGGCCTTTTCCGCCGGTTTTGCACCAGACCGCGCAATAGCGCTGGCAATACCGGACATGTCTTGGAGTGATTTCCTAGCCATTATGAACGTCCCCACGCTTGCTGGATCATCTGCTCGACTTCTTCTCCAACCGCGTCCATGGAGCCCTTGGCGCGATCATAAGTCGCTCGCGTCATCTCAGAACGAACAACTTCATAGATCGACTGCTTGAGCATCGTAGCGTCGCTGATTGCTGTGCTCTTCAGCGCAGTCGCCGACATGACCCGATCTTGAAACAAGGCGCGCATGAACGAAGTGAGCTGCTGCGAAGGCACATCGGTTGGCTCGTCGCGGGTGACCAAAAACTTGAAATGATCGTATTGCAGCGTCGCGCCGGCGTCTTCAATCACCCCCATATACGCACCCGCGAGTTCGAGAAACTGGGCCGTGGACGACACATCCAGCATGGACGGCGTGAGCGGCACGAGCAGCGAACTCGCCGCTGCCATCCCTGCGATTGTCAGGAATCCGAGCTGCGGCGGACTATCCACAAGAACCAAGTCAAAATCATTTTCCACCTGGACAAGCGCGTTCCGAATGCGTGTGAAAAACGGCTGATTCGGGTTCGAATGAACCGCGGATTCCGTTTCAAACTCGGAGAGGATCAACCGCGACGGAGCGATTGACAGGCCGGGAAAATAGGTCGGCTGCACGACCTCAACCATCTCGACCGGATCATCGTACCGGATCGCGTCGTAAATCGTCAGCCCATCAAACTCGATCTCCGGGCTAATCCCACACATCGATGTAAGCGAGCCTTGCGGGTCGAGGTCCACAGCGAGCACCCTGTAGCCACGTAGCGCAAAATAGTGGGCAAGGTGAATGGTCGTTATACTTTTGCTGCTGCCCCCCTTGAAGTTCATCAACTGCCAGACCTGGAGCTTCTCTTCAGGGGAACGGCGGGGCACGTATCTCCCTTTCGTGCGAGACGAGCGCTCAAGGATCTCTCGCGCATTCCAAATCTCCTGGGCGGAGTAATACCGGCGGCCGGCGCGGATGTCGCTTGGCTCGGGAACCGTTCCTTCGGCGTGCACTTTGCGCATGAATTGGCCAGATACACCCAGCAACTCGGCGACCTCTGGAGCAGCAAAGGCACGCAGTGACTTTGTGTTGTCTGGTGCGAAAGCCGCAAGAAGGTGCTCTCGGATCGCCGCGTTCAGCCTTTCGGAAATTTCGGTTGCGAGGGCTGACGGCCTTTCGGTATTAAGTGGTGTCACTGGAATCATGTGGTTGCCCCAAATTCGAACATGTGGCTTTTTTCGCGCCACTTGGGGATAAAAGGTGTGATTCACCCACTTAAGTCAAGATTTTTCGCCTATTTAGTGTCTAACTGGGCGGAATTAGACTAAATGCACCACCCATCAAACCATGCCAGTTTACAGCTGTAAACCCTCCGGCGAGGCAGATTGCCCGGCCGGAAAGTCTTCTCAGACTTCCTTCGGACCCCAGGGGATCACCGACTGAAGTGTGTCATCCTTCTGATACGCAGCCTTTCCAAGGTTGCCGTTGAAGCCAAAGTCTCGGATCGTCAGCGTGACGTCGTCAGCACCGGTGTCACGGTTCTGCTTCTTCCAAAAGCCGCCGCATTCGACCAAACGGCCACGTGGCGAACGGCCGAGCACGCGGTGCGTAGGGGCCATCGGATTATCGCTTGCGACCGGTTCGACCGTGATGTCGATGTCGAACGTCAGGGTGGAAATCGAGACAGTGCCCCTGGCGGACTCGACTTCGGAGCCTTCGAATTTGATGCAGTTCGTCGTCATTGCTTTGCTCCTTTTTCGGGTGTTGCAATGATGGTCAACCGGCAAGGACCTGGAACTGAACCCACCGAAGGAGTAGCGCAGCGGAAAAGGGCAGGGGGCCAGAATTTTGTTCCGCGCGGAATGACCCGAAGGGGCAGGGGACAATTCTGACATCCGCCCTTTGGGTTCGGGTCGGGCCTTGCGACCAGCATGTCATGCAACACCGGACAAAGGAGGATCGCGGCGACCCCGCATCATGCAGGCGCAGACGTCGATACATGGCCGGATTCGGGTGATAACGACCGCCTCACCCATCGCCGCAGTAACCGGCGCCTTAAAGCACGACCCGAACACTGTGACGTTGCACAATGTCGGAATACGCCTTCAAATGCTGATACTGCGGTTCACACGGATTGAAGCCATGGACATTGACACCGACAAACTGGATGCTGCCGCATTGGCCATTCTGAGCCTGACACTTCATGACGATGCGCGAGTTTGGAAGGGGATCGATTGGGAGATCACTGACCGGCTCAATGAAAAAGGACTGATCGAAAATCCGGCAAACCGGGCAAAATCCCTTGTTCTGACCGCGCGGGGTTTGGAATCGGCCAAAGCAGCGTTGGAAGAACTATTCAGCAAAGGATGACCGACAAAGTCTCTCGAGTACAGATTTTGAGCTTGGAACGTCATTCAGCAGTCCGCGGCTTGGTCAGCATCTCATCACAACGCATCGCCCAGGCGGGGCTCCCGCGCGGATCGCGCCGGTCCGGCGGCGGGGCAGGGGGTTTGGCCTTCTGCCCTGCCGCCGGACATTTTTTAAAGCCGTGTTCCGGGCGAAGCATTGGAAAAAAAAGAAGCCTCGCCGAAGCGGGGCCAGTTGGTCCTTCCCACGAAGGAGCCGTCAGGTGCAGTCGGGCACCCATTTGTTGAACTTGGCTTTTTGATCGGGCGTAAGCCCCATGAGCTTCTGGGTTGTGGGATCGCTCACGAGCTTTCCCATCTTCTCGGCTTGGCGTCCCTCAGATGGGTCCGAGCCGGGTTCCGGTCTGTCTTTCCGGATGAAGGGCATTCCGATGCAAACAGGTGTCTTACGCGTGTTGCGCGACCGCTGCCTCGTGGTGGCGACACAAGGAACTGCGCCGAACCGGCCAGTTGGCGCGGGCGCGGCAGCTCGAACGAGAGACCGTCCTGCGTGATCTCGGCTATCTCAGGCAGGCGGCGACATTGCCGACCGCGCATGTGATCTGCGGAGAGGGCGGCACGTTCATCCATCTCGGTTGGACCACCGTATCGAGTTTCACGCCGATCGAGCGCTTTCCATTGGCCACTCTTGCGGTCGCACGAGGGACCCCGTTCATCGATACCTCCACAACTGGTTGCGCGTTCTTCGGTCGGACAAGGGTGCGATCTTCAAGCACGCCGCGGACGCGCAGCGGGCCTGCGACTATCTGATCGCCAGATCCTAGCCGGGCAGGGCAGGGCGCAGCGCCGAGGCCGCCTGACCACACCCATCACCTTCCATGCGAATTTCACCCGAGAACTCAAAGAGCTGGTAGTCGTTCGAACGCGCTAAGGTCTTCCCGGGCTTCGTTCTCCCGAAACCGCAGGAAAAGCATTTCGAATTGGGCGTTATCTGCAACGCGCAAGTCTGGAGGAGCAAGAATGGCTCTCAGAGGCCAGAAATCCGACTGAAACCGCGAATGTTCCCGTAAAGTTCGAACCAGCCGGACGAAAACGGCACTTTCATACAATGACCCCAAGGCTGGATTTCAAACACCGTCGACCAGAATATCGATCGCACGCTTCAAGGCGTCACGGTGCGCGCTCAACGACCCGACTGGCGTGCCCAACTCGGACGCCGCGACAGCTGCCATCTCCTGCGTGCGCACGATCCAGGCCTTGCCGTCAAATTCGACATCGGGTGTCAGCCCCGGCAAACTCGTATATTTGCCCGGGTCCCGCAACGGCGCCACCAGACGGGATGCGTCGATGCCGATCAGGTCCGTCTGAAGATTGACAACCAGCTGGCAGCTCCGCAGGCCGTACACCTCAAACTGTGCCATCGGGCTTTACCTTTAGAAGGTTCTGTATTCGGAAAGCGCCAGGCCTTCGCGTTCGATCTCTTTCGCATAAGAGGCGATGTTTCCCGCGTTCTGCTCACGCCACAGCCGATTTCGTTCCGCTTTGCTGGCCTCGACAATTGCCGCCTCTGCGAGACGCGACATATTCAGCCCGAGCGACCGCGCTGATTCCGCAACGTCTGCGTCCAAAGTCAGGTTTACCTTTACACGTCCCATCTCACGCCCCCGGAATATGAGTGTGAAATAGGAGTATGACATGGGCTCCCCCAAGGCGCAATCGAACAGGGAAGCATTCACCCCGCCCTCTCATGTCGCCGGATCCAGCACGCTTGACCGGCTGGTCGACGCAGCCCTCGACTATGCGAAGGCTTCGACGGCCGAGAACACCAACAAGGCCTAGCCATGTAACGTTCCCGGTGTGAATGCTGAGCAGACTAAAGCAGTCGAATTGAAGTGGCAGTTCACAGTTGTGAACTCTTCGGCGAAATCAGGGCTATCGAGGCGGTTCACAGCTGTGGAATCACTATGCTGCGTCCCGCCTCGTCAGCGCCATGATCATCGGCCCCTTGAGCTTGGAGAAGGCCATTTCGATGGGATTGAGGTCAGGGCTGTAGGGCGGCAGGAAGAGGAACCAGCACCCTGCGTCCCGCATCGCCATGGCCGCGGTGGCGTTCTTGTGGGTGGCGAGGTTGTCCAGAATGACCACAGTGCCGGGAGCCAGCTCTGGAACCAGCACCTTTTCGACATACGCAGCGAAGGACGGGCCGTCTAAAACCCACCCCAAACGCCGCGTTAGCGGCTTCGTTCAATCCCAACGATTCAGGTTTTCGACGGGACGCTTTAATGCACCGCATCTCACAAAGAGGGGCAGGTAGAAATCTTTTCGAAGAGAGCCAAAATGGCCTTTGTGCGCAGCTGCGAGAAATGCTTTGGACGAACCAAAGCTTGCCTTTTGATGGTTTTGGATATACAAAACCTTATGTATATCCATGCCTGAGAGGACAAGATGCAAGTTGCCAGATGGGGAAACTCCCTTGCCGTCCGGCTGCCCGCGGATCTTGTGCGGGAACTCGGCTTGAAGGAAGGCGGCCAGATCGACCTGGTAAAGGACGATGGAATCATTCTTGTCAGGCGCCAACCTCGCGCCGATGAAGTCCTGCAAGGGCTAAGGCGGTTTCGCGGAAAACTGCCCAAGGACGCGCGTCTAAGCCGCAACGCCGCGCATGAGCGCTGAATTCGCAGACACAAATGTTGTTCTCTACCTGCTTGACGATAGTCCAAAGGCTGAAAGGGCAGAGGAAATTCTGGGGCAGGGACCTCGGATCAGTGTCCAGGTCCTAAACGAAGCGATGGACAATTGTCGGCGGAAAGCTGGGCTTAGTTGGGAGGATACCGGAGCGTTTCTGGAGGGTATCAAATCCTTGTGCCCGGTCGAGGGCCTGACGGTTCAAACCCACCAAGTGGGTCGCGCGTTGGCGGAGAGGTACCAGCTATCGGTCTATGACGCGATGATCGTGTCTGCCGCGATGATCGCTGGGTGTACGACGCTGTGGAGCGAGGATATGCACAACGGATTGCTCATCGAAAATCGGCTGCGCGTCGTCAATCCGTTTGCCTGACCAGCAATCCAAGCCGCTCCGCTCGTTCGAACAACATCTTAACGGAAGACGGTTGCCAGCTTGTACGTCCTCGTGGCGTCCGTTCACGCATCGCCTCTAGACGGTCACAGATCGCTTGGAGCGTGATGTCTGGGTCCGCGCCCGTGATGCCAGCGACGATAGCCGGCAGGCGGTCGTCGGTTTCGCGACGTCCGGCGCGAGTTAGGACCTCGGCGGGCAGGAACCCGTCGCGCACATAAGCCTTCACAGCACGGAGAAGGCGGCTTTGTGCCCAGTGCTGGTCTTGGGCAGGAGGCCATTGATGACCCGGCCAACGACAGTCAGGTCATGCCACGCCGAAAGGAAGGGGCAGGGGGGTCGCGTTGGTCAGCGTCCCTGATGGCGAGGATCTTCGACAGACAGGTCGTGGAGATCCCAGCCTGTCCGGCAAGAGGCAAACTCTGCAACCCCCTGATCCGTACAACACAGCCTAAAAGCGATCAAAAGCGATGCTCAACAGCCGAAATTGGACCCAAAGTCGGCTTCCGCTATTTTGAAAGAAACCCACGATACGCGTCCGCGATCCCGTCCTCCAGAGAACGCGCATTGTTCCAGCCCATGTCGTGCAGCCGGGAACTGTCCATCAGCTTGCGCGGGGTGCCATCGGGTTTGGTGCTGTCGAACACCAGGTCGGCCTCGTAGCCCACCACGCGGGCGATGGTCTCGGCCAACTCCCGGATGGACACTTCAACGCCAGAACCCACATTCACGTGGTCGTAGCCCGAGTATTCCTTGAGCAGGAATACCAGCGCGTCGGCCAGGTCGTCGCAATGCAGGAACTCGCGCAGCGGCGTGCCGGAGCCCCAGACGACGACCTCGCTGGCCCCGCTTTTCTTGGCTTCGTGGAACTTGCGCAGCAGGGCCGGCAGGACGTGGCTGGTTTCAAGGTCGTAATTGTCGCCGGGGCCGTACAAATTCGTCGGCATGGCCGAGATCCAGTCGCGGCCGTACTGGGTGCGGTAGGCCTGGCACAGTTTGATGCCGGCGATCTTGGCGATGGCGTACCATTCGTTGGTGGGCTCCAGCGGGCCGGTCAGCAGGCTGTCTTCGGGGATCGGCTGGGGCGCGAATTTGGGGTAGATGCAGGAAGAGCCGAGGAACAGGAACCGTTCGACGTCGTTTTCGTGGGCGGCCTGGGCGATGTTCGCCTCGATCATCAGGTTTTCGTAGAGGAAATCGACCGGGAAATCGGAATTGGCTTTGATCCCGCCGACTTTGGCGGCGGCCATGACGATGACATCCGGCTTCGCTTCGGCCAGCCACGCCCTGACTGCGGCCTGGTCGACAAGATCGACAACATCGCGCCCGGCGGTGATCACCTCACAGTTTTCGGATGCCAGCCGCCGCACCACCGCACCGCCAACCATACCGCGATGGCCGGCCACCCAGATGCGTTTGCCTGAAAGGTCGTAGGTCATGGCCAGTCTCACCCTGTTGCCAACGTCTTTTGCTTGCGGATATCGCGAAGCGTCTGACCGCTTCAAGAGCGTCGGACGCCCCGTGTCCAGCAGATATTCGGACCCGCGCCCAGGGAACCCGGATCGAATTCGAGCGATCGCCTTTGGTCAATGACCGCATTGGTGGTATTGTCCGGCTGGTATCGCTGCGAAACATGGACCGGATCTCATGCCGGGTCCTGACGAACCGTGGGAGGAAATTCGAAGATGAGCGCGTTCGGGAAGCCCCTGTTTCTCGCGCCTGAGAAGGCGCGCCGCGTTGCGGAAACGGACGAATTCAAGTCGTCGGACGCAATTTCGGCCCCCCCCATCCTCGGCACGAGACACAACGATCAACTCGTCGGAACCGATACCGCTGACATCCTGCTGGCCGGAGATGGCGACGATTCGCTGGAAGGCAAGGCCGGCCGCGACATCCTTGTCGGAGGAGACGGCGACGATGACATGGCCGGGGGCGACGGCGGCGACCTGCTGATTGCCGGGCTCGGCGGTGACGCGTTCGACGGGGGCAGCGGGTTTGACGTGGTCAGTTACCGGAATGCAGGCGAAGGGGTGACCATAAACCTGCTGAGCGGTCAGGCTCTTGGCGGGGCGGAAGGCGACACCTGGGTCAATGTCGAGGGACTTGTCGGCACGGATTTCAACGACAGCCTGATTGGCGACAAGGCCGACAATTTCCTGTTCGGGCTGGATGGGGACGATTACGTCGATGGTGGCAGCGGCAACGATTTCCTCGTCGGCGGGGCCGGGGCCGATTTCATCCATGGCAGCGAGGGCATCGATACCGTTTCCTATTCTGAATCGTCTGCACCGGTCTATGCGACGCTGGATCAGACTTGCACCGGCGGGGACGCACAAGGCGATGTGCTGAGCTGGATAGAGAATATCATCGGGTCAAGCTGGGGCGACGCGCTCACCGGGAACATATTGGTCAATGAACTCAGCGGCTTGTCAGGCAACGACCTGATCCATGGCGGCGCGGCGGCCGATATTCTGACCGGCGGCACCGGCGGTGACCGCTTCTACTATGGTGACTTGAGCGAGCTTGCCTCGCAAAAGATGAGCGATCAGCTGAGCGTGACCGGCGTTTTGACGGGACAGGGCGATGTCATTACCGACTTTGAAGCTGGCGAAGACCGGCTGCGGTTCGACACGGAAAACTTCGCCGGATCCGTCACGGAATCCGACAGCATCGCCGATCTTGGGTTGGCCACAGCCGATGACACCGGGTTTCTGTTCGATGATGAGATCCTGTTCTATGTCGGCTATGCGTCACAGCTGGATTTCGACAACGGCATCGCAGAAGTCTGGATCGTGTCGGAGTTGACGGGCGTCGCCAGTCTGGGCAATCCGGATCTGGAGTTCTTCTGAGCAGGTACCGGCAAGTCAGCGCCGGGGCATCTGGCAGCGTGGCCAGAGCAATGCTATCCCCGTGGAAAACCACAACGCAGCCTCGGAGGCCTGGACCCATGACGAAACGCGCGCTTATCACCGGTGTGACCGGACAGGACGGGTCCTATCTGGCCGAATTCCTGCTGGAAAAAGGCTATGAGGTGCATGGCATCAAGCGCCGGGCATCGCTGTTCAACACCGACCGGGTCGATCACATCTATCAGTGGTTTGATACTAGGAGGGCAGAATCCTGCGAAGTGGCGAAGTGGTCACTTTCTAGGCCACCTGTACTTACCGGTCAGTAGTTTATGGGCACATCCGAGCAGCGAGATATGCGGTCAGCTTGAGTGACAAGTCCATTCCTTCGTGGCGGCACTCCGTGAAGGCGTAACCAAGGTATTTTGTGGTCCAATAGATGACGATCGCGGCGAACAAATTCAGGCCAGCCATGCGATGTAACCGCTCGATTTTTACCGCGGCTCGTCGGCCATGAATTCCTTCGGGCTTTCGACGCCCCTTTCGGTGAAGGCGGTGAAGCCCTCATCCGGGCCGGTGGAGAAATGGATCATCTCGCCGTAGTCGATGTTGTCCGAGTTGGCGGCAATCTGTTCCAGGAGCTCGGGATTTTCTCTGATCACCTTCGGCACATGGCCGATCGCCACGATATGGGTGTCTCTTCCCATCAGGCGGCCTTATTCCGGCTGGCATTTCTGGATTCGCAATTCCAAGGCAGCAGCTCAGCAAGGCGATTGTTTCTGTGATCGTGTATCCGCCCTCGTAACCACGCTCCCGGATCTCCCGCATCAAACGCCGGGCCGTCAAATCAGGGAACAAAGTTAAACGTCCCTGTAAATACGCCTCATACGGTTCAATGATCCGCGAACGCGGCGCGCGCGGCTTGTACTCCGGGGCTTCCAGTCCCCGCGCCAGATATTTCCGAACAGTCTTACGGTCGAGCCCGGTCTGCCGCGCAATCGCGCTGACACCCAGCCCCTGTCTTTTCAAATCATGGATCAAAACGATCTCTCCCAGTGCTATTAACTCGAAGCCTCATTCCTTCTTCTTGAGCTTCGAGCCTAACGGCCCGCGCCCCGTTCGATTTTTGAATATTTGAGGTTCAAAAATCGCCCAGAACGCTCCAACTGGGGAAATTTCAAACGCCCCTTTTGGGGAGATTACATCCGGCACTTACATCGTGGCGAGCAGCACTTTGACAGACTGCCCTGTGATCATTGCGCCTGCAGCACTCGGGCCAGTTCGGCCACACGCGCAGCGTCCGTGTCCAAGGGAACCCGAATGATCGCACCACCCGCTTCGATCTCGATCATGCCACTCGTGGGCGGCCCCTCTGGGTGCAGGGCTGCATCCGGCAAAATCTCAATCGGAGCAAATAGGTCTTCGCCTTCATCTGGCATCGGCAGAACCAGCTTGCCTTTTTTCGCCAAGCCGCGCCACGTCGACAAATGTTGCGGAGCCATCCCATGCCGCCGCGCAACATCGCAGACCTTGGCCCCGGGCGCATAACTTTCTAGGCAGCCGACTCATAAAACTCGATCCACAGCCTGACCGACGCCAGTTTGATCATCGACAGGAAGTTTCGCGATGTCTTCTCGTACCGGGTTGCTATGCGGCGGAACGAGGATTTCAGTCTGCCAAAGAAGCGCTCGATCTTGTTGCGCTCGCGGTAAATTTGAGCGTCGAATTCGGCAGGCAGTTTGCGATTGGACTTTGGCAGGATCACGTCAATCGCACCCTGTTCCCAGATCATGTCCCTGATCCAGTCTGCGTCATATGCTTTGTCCGCCAGCACATTTTGGCCAGGTTGCAGGTTGTCCAAGAGCGTCTTGCACGGCGGCGCGTCATGGGCTTGGCCGGGTGTCAATTCATACCGGATCGGCAACCCGTCCTGATTGGTAAGCGCATGAATCTTCGTTCCTAATCCGCCCCGAGAGCGACCTAAACACCGGCGCGGGTCTTTTTTTGAGCGTGGTCGCAGAATGATGGGCTCGGATCGTCGTTCCATCCACCATGACCGTATCGACGTTTTCAGCGTCGGCGACGGCTTCCATAACCCGGTCCCAGTGACCTGCATAGCTCCAGCGGTTGCAACGGTTATAGACAGTCGTCGGCGGACCGTATTCGCTGGGCAGATCAGCCCATGGAATGCCGGTGCGCAGAACATAGAAAATCCCGTTGATCACCCGCCGGTCGTCGACGCGCTTTTTGCCCCTCGTCTTGTTGGGCAAGACCACCTTGATGAATTCCCACTCAAGATCACTCATGTCTGAACGCGCCATTTTCCCGCTCCCGCCTGTGATTTTGGAAAGTTGAATCACAGGTCCATGGGAATGAACAGAAATTTATGGGTGTGCTGCCTAGAACAATCCGGGCCTTTACATCGTCAGACCAAGTTCGCCGACCCGACGGACCCTCCAGAACCTCAAGCCGATCTATACGCCCGGCATCATCAAACAAATGGTGTGGTTTTGTTGGAAAACGTTGCATCTAACGATCCTGCTCAACACGGATCGTTAAACCGTAATCATCCCAAGACGCGCAACGTGGGGCTCAGACGCCGCTTACGAATTAACGGTCAGACCGGACGCTCACGGCCCGACCGAATGCTGTGCAGTGCAACGAATGCGCAAAATCGGTTAATCGTAAGCATCCGGCGTAGGCCGCAGTCAGGCGGCTTGGCGGACTTTCGAGGGCTTCCAGTTCCACGGTAACAGTGTTGGCACCTGCGAGGCTGTCATGTCTGGCAGCCGGGCGAGGAGATCGGCCAGCCAGGCCTGCGGATCGATGTCGTTCATCTTGGCCGTGACGATCAGGGAATACATGAAGGCGGCTCGGTCGCCGCCCCGCTCCGAGCCCGCGAAGAGCCATGACTTCCGGCCGAGGGCCACGCCGCGGAGCGCCCGTTCGGCGGCATTGTTGGTGATGCAGATCCGGCCATCCTCGAGGAAGCGCGTGAAGGCCTCCCAGCGGTCCGCCTTGAACACGAAAGCGATCGCCTTTGCGACGGGGTTGTGCTTCGACATCGTGTCGCGCTCGGCACGCATCCAGTCGTGCAACTCTTCGACCAGCGGTCGAGACAGTCGTTGCCGTGCCGTGAGCCGTGATGTGTTATCCAGACCGTTGATCTGACGTTCGACGTCGAAGAGGGCATCGATCCGCGTCACCGCTTCGAGTGCCACGGGCGAGATGTCATGGGCGGGCTTGCCCTTCCGGACATTTCCCTTGATGTCGGCCAGTTCGAAGAACTTGCGCCGGGCATGGTTCCAGCAGAGCGCGCTCTCCACCGGGCCGGGATCACGGTTGCCGCGATAGAGGTCGTTGTAACCGCCATAGGCATCCACTGCCCGGCAGTGGTTTGCCTGCAAACCACGAGAGGGGGCCTGGAGAACCCCTTGCCAGCCCGCGAGATGCCGGTTGGGGTGGGCCATTTCGCGATCGCGTGAGAAGTGGAACAGCGCCGCCGGCGGCGCGCCACCCGCGAACGGGCGATCGTCACGGACATAGGTCCACAGACGAGCCGTCTTGGTCCCGCCTTTCGCCAGCAGCGGCACCGTCGTGTCGTCCCCATGTAGCCGTTCGGCTTTCAGGACATGTTCGCGGATCAGCGCATGAACGGGCGCGAGCGCGGCGGCACAGGCGCCGACCTGGTCGGCCAGGGTGGACAGGCTGAGTTCGACGCCTTCCCGCGTATAACGCTCGGCCTGCCGGTTCAGGGGCTGATGCTGGCCAAACTTCTCGAAGAGTATCGTCGCCAAAAGGTTCGGCCCGGCCCAGCCGCGTGGAGTGGGATGGAACGGTGCCGGAGCCTGCGAGATCTTCCCGCAGTGGCGGCAGGTGAACTTCTCGCGCACCGTCTGGACCACCTTCCACTGCCGCGGAATGACCTCCAGCGTATCGGTGACGTCCTCGCCCATCTTCACGATGCGGTCGGAGCCACAGCAGGTGCAAGTCGTCGGCGTCTCGATCACCACCCGTTCTCTTGGGAGATGCTCCGGGAATGGCTTGCGGGCCGGGCGACGACGCTGGACCCCCGCGACGGGCGTGGTCCTTGCCACCATCTCGGCGATGAGTTCGTCTTCGGTGGCGGCGGCCTCGAGTTCCTCGAGTTGCAACTCCATCTGATCGATCAGACGCGCGCGGCGTTCAGAACTGCGTCCGTATTGTTCGCGCCGGAGCTTGGCGATCTCGAGCCGGAGGTGCTTGATCATCGCTTCCGAGGTCGAGACCACCGCGCGGGCCTGCGCCAACTCGCTCTCGGCGGCCTCGGCACGGGCCTCTGAGGCCGCGAGCGCGGCACGCAATCCGGCGATCTCGGAGGCGGTCTCTGACATGGCGGAAACCTATCACACCGACATCGGAAAGCCCATGCAAATTGGACCGATCAGACCGATTTATCCCGCCTTTGCAGGATGTTGGGTCCAGCGTGGGTTGCGCCAGTCAATCCCTTCCAGAAGATAGCCGAGCTGGGCCGCGGATATCTGCACCGCTTCACCACTTCCGCTCACCCGTTGCCCGACAGGCGATGCAGCTATCGCCGAAAGGGGCCAGATGAACTTCCCGGCCTCGAGGCGCTTTGTATAGAGCGACATGCCGACCCCGTCGTGCCAGAGCAGTTTGACCAGGTCGCCTTTGCGCCCGCGAAAGCAGAAGATCTCCCCCGCATGCGGATCGCGCCCGAGACCCTGCTGCACCGTCAGCGCCAAGGTGTTCATGCCGCGCCGCATGTCCGTCACACCGCCCGCAATCCAGACCTTCACGCCCGCCGGAAACGCGATCATGCGCGCTCCACCAGCTGGATGAGCCGGACCAACGCCTCTGGGTCCAGCGCGGCCGGCACGACAAGCCGACGGCCATTTGGCAGCGCAATTTCGACTTGGGCATCTCGCACAGGCTCACAGGGATCAACCTGACCCGGCCGCGAGACTGGGTGGTCCTCCGTCACGCTGACCGGCGAAAAGGCTGCAGAATGGGATACGCCCAGCTCGCCGTTCCGGTATTGACGGCGCCAGATCGTCAGTAGCGAGCGGCAAACGCCATGCCGCCGGGACGTGGCAGCACATTGCCGATGGCCAACAAAGCTTTCCTCGACAATCCGGACCTTGTCCTCATCCGACCAGTGCCGACGGCGGACACCGTCAGAGGCGGCAAGAACTTCGATCTGCGGGCGGTTATTGAAGTCGGACATAACGTCGGACTTATCATCGGATCGTAGCCGCGATCAGACGGCCGCCGCCGGAGGCTTACGGTCAGCGTCCCTGATGGCGAGGAACTTCGACAGGCAGGTCGAGGAAACCCAAGCCCGTCCTGCAAGAAGGGAACTTTGCCCACCTCGGCTCCATACACACAGCCGAAAAGCGCTCCCAAGTGACGCTCGACAGCCATGGTCGAATCAAAGTCGGCTTCCGCTATTTTGAAAGAAACCCACGATACGCGTCCGCGATCCCGTCCTCCAGAGAACGCGCATTGTTCCAGCCCATGTCGTGCAGCCGGGAACTGTCCATCAGCTTGCGCGGGGTGCCATCGGGTTTGGTGCTGTCGAACACCAGGTCGGCCTCGTAGCCCACCACGCGGGCGATGGTCTCGGCCAACTCCCGGATGGACACTTCAACGCCAGAACCCACATTCACGTGGTCGTAGCCCGAGTATTCCTTGAGCAGGAATACCAGCGCGTCGGCCAGGTCGTCGCAATGCAGGAACTCGCGCAGCGGCGTGCCGGAGCCCCAGACGACGACCTCGCTGGCCCCGCTTTTCTTGGCTTCGTGGAACTTGCGCAGCAGGGCCGGCAGGACGTGGCTGGTTTCAAGGTCGTAATTGTCGCCGGGGCCGTACAAATTCGTCGGCATGGCCGAGATCCAGTCGCGGCCGTACTGGGTGCGGTAGGCCTGGCACAGTTTGATGCCGGCGATCTTGGCGATGGCGTACCATTCGTTGGTGGGCTCCAGCGGGCCGGTCAGCAGGCTGTCTTCGGGGATCGGCTGGGGCGCGAATTTGGGGTAGATGCAGGAAGAGCCGAGGAACAGGAACCGTTCGACGTCGTTTTCGTGGGCGGCCTGGGCGATGTTCGCCTCGATCATCAGGTTTTCGTAGAGGAAATCGACCGGGAAATCGGAATTGGCTTTGATCCCGCCGACTTTGGCGGCGGCCATGACGATGACATCCGGCTTCGCTTCGGCCAGCCACGCCCTGACTGCGGCCTGGTCGACAAGATCGACAACATCGCGCCCGGCGGTGATCACCTCACAGTTTTCGGATGCCAGCCGCCGCACCACCGCACCGCCAACCATACCGCGATGGCCGGCCACCCAGATGCGTTTGCCTGAAAGGTCGTATTGCATTTTCAATCATTTCCATCATTGTGAAAAAGAAAATCGGCTTGCACAGCGCGACCGTTTCGAACCATCAATTCGTCTGTTTCTACCGACGCTATACTGAACCTACGGTCAGCCAACCATGGCAGTAGATCACGTGCCAACGGCTGCCCTTCATAAAGATCCATGAAAGACATCTCACAATAGATCCACTCGAACCTGTCCAGCATGTCTTCACAGCCCTTCAGCACTTCGCCTTCAAAACCCTGCACGTCGATTTTGAGAAGCGCAGGTTCGACGATCTCGTCGCGACTTAAGACGTCCGACAGTCGAGAAACGTGAATTTTTTCCGTCCGAATTGTATGCGTTCCCGGAAAAACGTCCGCCTGTTTTGCATTCTTTAGAAGAGAAGAGCTGTCGGCACGGGCACTGATGTTGATTTCAGCTTCTCCTGCATTTGACCCCAACGCTGTAGTGTGAAGCTTCACATGATCGTCATGGCCAAGCACGGAATGGAACTTATCGGCAACTGACTTGATCGGTTCGAACGAATGCACGATCGCTCCGGGCTGAGTAATACGGCTGATCAACGCGAATTGGCCGACATTCGCGCCCACATCGACAATTGTCGACAACTGACCAAGCCCAGATAGCAGCGCGCGGTGTTCGAAGCTCGCGCCGACGCCCTGTGCCAAGGCTCGTCGCGTTATCCGATTCCCCAGGGCTTGCCGCGCCTTGTGCAGTTTTCGAAGAACGGACATCACCCCTCCACGCTGACCGGTAACTCCAGTCCGTGCTCTTTTAGAACGGCAAATCGGCGCGCAGTCTTGTGATCTTCACCAACCATTTCCTTACACATGTCTCGCGCAGTGATCTCTGGAACCCAGCCCAGTTTCTGTTTGGCCTTGGATGGATCGCCAAGAAGCGTTTCCACCTCTGCTGGTCGGAAATAGCGCGGGTCGATCCTCATAATGACGTCGCCCGGCTTCAGGGCTGGTGCCATCTCCCCTTCAATCTTGACCACTGTTGCAGTCTCGTCGATTCCCTCTCCTGCAAATTCCAGCGTTATCCCGAGGTCGTCTGCAGCCCATGAAATGAACTCGCGCACCGAGTATTGAACACCCGTTGCGATGACGAAGTCTTCGGCATTTTCCTTTTGCAGCATCATCCACTGCATCCGGACATAGTCCTTGGCATGGCCCCAGTCGCGCAGCGCATCGATATTGCCCATGTAGAGACAGGGCTCCAGTCCAAGGGCAATGTTAGCCAGACCGCGTGTGATTTTGCGGGTCACAAATGTCTCACCTCGGCGGGGGCTCTCATGATTGAACAGGATACCGTTGCAGGCGTACATGCCGTAGCTTTCCCGGTAATTCACAGTGATCCAGTATGCATACATCTTGGCGACAGCGTAGGGCGAACGCGGATAGAACGGCGTGTTCTCCCGTTGGGGGGTTTCTTGCACCAAACCATATAGCTCGGAAGTGGACGCCTGATAGAAGCGCGTCTTTTGCTCTAAGCCAAGAAATCGCATGGCTTCCAGCAAGCGCAATGTTCCGATCGCATCGACATCCGCGGTGTATTCAGGTGACTCGAAGCTTACAGCCACATGGCTTTGCGCACCTAAGTTGTAGACTTCATCTGGCTGCACCTCAGAGATGATTCGGGTCAAGTTGGACGTGTCGGTGAGGTCACCGTAGTGCAGCTTGAAATTAGCGCTGTCAGTGTGCGGATCCTGATAAATATGATCCACCCGCTGAGTATTGAATAGCGAAGCTCTTCGCTTAATCCCGTGAACTTCGTAGCCTTTTTCAAGGAGGAACTCCGCGAGGTAGGAGCCATCTTGGCCGGTTATGCCAGAAATAAGCGCTGTTTTGGTCATGAATTCTCTTCCAATTCCTGGGGTTCTCTAATGACAGATTTGACTTGCAGGCCGATCAATTGCCCAAGTTCCATGCGAAACCGAGACAATATCGCGGCCATATCCCACCTTGCTAAAGCACGCTGCCTTGCGCATTGGCCAAGCTCACTCCGTCGGGCAGGATCGTCAAGCAGTGCTTCCAGCTCTGTCGCCAACGCGACAGCGTCACCCGGCGGCACTACAACTCCGGCTCCGTCGACTTCCTCCGCGAGAGCTGAGCCTGCAGATGCAGTTGCAATAACCGCCCGTCCGCTGGCCAGCATGTTTGTCAGCTTTGACGGCAAAACTAAGTCGGCCGCATCTGCGATTTGTGGAAGTAGATGGACGTCGGCCATGCCAAGCAAGGCGCTCAGCCGGTCAAGGGGTTGCAGGGGAAAAAAGCGAATCTTTGCATTCTCAGGCGTCATTTCTTCTAGCGGCTTGCGCATTGGACCTTCGCCACAGATCACAAAAGTCAAATCGTCTCTATGAGAGAGAATACGCGCTGCTTGGGGTATTATTTCCAACCCTTGCTTGTTTGCCAGGTTGCCCGAGTAAAGAGCGACAAACTCGGTATCAATATCCAATTCGTCCCGAAGCGGCGATCTACCCTCAATAGGAGTGACGTTGGCGATGTTCGCCCAATTTCTAAGCTCGATCGTATTTGCCGCCGCGACTCCCTTTTCGACGAGCTTCGCAAGCATCGGTTCAGAGATGGAACTCACCACGTGAAACCGACGCAGGATCCATCTTTCAAATCCCAAAGCGATCCGCCCGACCCTTGTGCCAGAGTTGAGCAGACCAGTTGCAAAGGCCGCTTCTACTTCAAAATCCTGGACGTGCAGCCAGGTTTTGGCGCCGGAAAGCAAAGCCGAAAAACGAGCAAGCGGCGCAGAAATCAAAGATGGCGCCACAACAAATACGACGTCCGGTCGATGAAACAGGCACCTCCACAACAAGACGGGGAAAGCCGTGATTGCAAAAGATATGTGGTGCAAAATCCTCTTCACACCCGACGGGTTGGAAGGCACATAGATTGGGCAATGAACTATCCGAACCCCTGCTGAACTGCGCCTGAACTTCCAGAACGGCCTACGCCATCCGTCGAAAGTTCGCCAACCAGGATAGTATGGTAGAGCGGTCACAACATCAACTTGGTCACCATTTTTAGCGAGATACTCGGCGACGCCGGTCGAATACGCGGCGACGCCAATCACTTCCGGATCAAAATTGATCGACACGATCAAAAGCCGCATTCAGTAAGAGTCCCGAAATCGAAAAATGTCTTGGCCACGAATGGTGTGAACCGTTTAATGAAGTGGATGTAAAGGGTCGAGCCTCAAAGATGCCGCAACCCGATTGCCCGCCTTTGCACGGTGTCCGTTTTGACCGTTTTGCGAGAGCCAGGACTTCATCCGGACACCAACCAGTTTCGTGCGCGAAACCTCAGCGGAGTTCAAGCAGGGGACTGCCAGTGCGGCATCAGTCGCGACATCGGCAACCGGGGGCCGCAGCTCTGTGCGAGAGGTTTCGCACGCGAAACATTCCTCTATTTCCCGGAAAACCGCCGGAAATGGGGCTTCTGAGTTCTACGTTTCGCCATGCTCTATTTCCTCTTTCTGCATCTGCCCGTCGCACCACTAGGACCTGATTTGCAGCTCCTTGAACTCGGCATAGGTCCGCTCAATGACCTCGCGTCCACGCACATAGGTCTCCCGATTGTAATGGCGGTAGTCCACCTCTTAGACTCCGCTACCACTTTCGCCGGCCTGCCCGACCATCGCGGTACAATCCTGACGGTAGACGATCATCGTGTCGCCGAAACAAGCCTGGACGGCATTGGCTAGCGGAACGGGGTGTCTCCTCGCTGCTCACTTATGCCAAACTCAAGGGCGATGTCTGTGAATAAGCCTATTTGCCGGGGCTTTCGGAAAAGTCGCAAAACTCGAAAGTGTTCGCGTTGATCAACCTAAACATTCAGTGCCGGTTCACCCCGGGCCGCGCGCTGGTGCTGTTCGAAAACTTGCATCGTTTCGTGCGCAGCAGCAGCACGGGCTGATGGCCGATCGACCTCTTTCATCGGGTGATGGGCGTGGACGGGCCTACCCATTTCTAGAATTTCAAACATTTCAACACCAAGGTGATCAAACCGGCGGTAGCCGAGGTGAACAAGAGCTCCAATATCCTTGTTACACCAGACTACCGCAAGATGGCCGCCAATCAGTGGAGCTGCGCTTCGTGATCCGAGAGAATCGCCAGTTGGCGATGCTCGATTTCGACGATGGGGCAGGGGTCCGGCAGGGCAGGGTTTACAAGGGGCTGACACGAATCGGCGTCAGCGACCGACTGGCGCGACAATGTATCGCAGAACACGGCGAATATTTTGTCGATGATAAACTCGCCTATCTTGGCGGTCAGGCCGCTGTTGAAAGCCCTGTCCGATACCTTTCCGCCGCTCTGCGTGACAACCACAGGGCCGGCGCCGACCCCCGAATTTGTCGCCGCCGTCCAAGCGTGGCAGGACAGGATCGCAGCAACCTAGGCGCAAGAAGTTGAGAGAGAATAAGATACCCCGTGATAGACGCATGCACGCAGCCTAGCTCGCCAGCATCCGCGACCTCGTCGTTGCCCGCTCCCCAGCCCAATGGGACGCGGATTTCCGCCTGTTTCTCGCCGCCTCGACGATGAACTCACTCATACGGAATTCCGCAGGTTGACATGGGGTCAGCCTTGTAGATTAAGGATATGGTGGGTTTTTGGGAATAACTGGTGCCCGGAGCATTTGACGATACGGATGCTAAGCAGTGTAAATTCTTGCGCAATAATTGACCGAGTGATAAAGATTCGGCATGATTTTTAGGCGGCGCTGCGGCGCTGCGGCGCTGCAACACAGATAGAACATCTTCAATTGAGGGTTCGAGCATACCAGCTTAGCTGTTGGGTAATGATTTCGAAAGCCGCTTGTCGGAAGTTATTGACCCTGGGGGGCTGACGTTTTGAAAGATATTTACGAAGGTTTTGACGCCGTCGTTGGCGACGCAGGTCTAGCCGATGCTCCTTGCGGCACGTTTTACCGTAAGCACGGAAAGCGCGCTTTCGACCTGACACTGGCCATATTGTTGCTGCCGATCCTTGCGCCGGTAATCGCTGTTCTGTGGATTTTAGTGCGTCGCGATGGTGGGCCTGGGTTTTTTGGGCAGGAGCGCGTAGGCAAGGGTGGCCGTATATACACTTGTTGGAAGATCCGGACGATGGTCGTAGACGCTGAGGAGCGTCTGAAGGCCTACATTGAGAGCGACCCTAACGTGGCACATGAGTGGCATGTGAACCAAAAGCTGAAAAACGACCCGCGCGTCACGAGATTTGGTGAGTTTGTTCGCAAGACGAGCTTGGATGAGTTGCCACAGATCTGGAATGTACTTGTTGGCGAAATGAGTTTCGTGGGACCGAGGCCGTTTATGGTTTCGCAGAGGGCGATTTATGAAGCCGCTGGCGGTGAGGCATATTTCTGGCTGCCGCCAGGAATCACTGGCCCTTGGCAGGTTTATGGAAGAAGTCAGACGACGTTCATCAGCCGCGTTCGGTATGACAATGATTACTTGGCTGGGCTGGGCTTCTGGGTCGATATAGGGTTGATAATCGGGACCGTCAGGGTAGTTTGTCGACCAACCGGAGTTTGAAATCTGAGTTAATACCAATAGCTCATTCGTCGGGGTGCGGCAAATGACGCGGCGGCCGCGCAACTAAAGCATTTCGGGGAATACCTAAAATCGGGGGATTTCAAAAAGGTCGTGTTTACGATTCACCCTGATTAGGGGGATGAATCATGTCATCACCTTTGCCATCGGCGCTCCGTGCGCGGTTTCAGAGATACATTGAGGAAGGGCTAAGCGGGCGGGCGGCGGCCTTGCGTTTGAAGCATTTGCTGCCACAGGGGCACGATGGGCGCGGCAAGCTGGCACCGCACCGAGCGTTCTTCGAAGAACTGGTGACCCAAGACTCGGACATCACGCTTTTTGAACTCCGGGATGCAGTGGGCGTTCAAGTTCACCACTCATCTGTTGCTGACCTGCTGTCCTATTGACGCAGGATAGGCGAAGCCCAACCCAATCAGTAGCAGCAAACCTATACATGAAGCGGTTCCACAACTGAGGAGCAGTTCACCTGGCAGCATTGTGCTAATGGACCAGGTACCAGCATTGCAATAGAAAACAAACCGGATCACCCGATGGGGATAAGCCTATGCCAATTTCGCTTGAAGAGCCCTGCTATTTCGATCCCTGCGATGTCGTTTGGGGTAAACAGACTTGTCGGTTTTGGGTGTGAACCGAGTGTCAGACGGTTCAGAGCTTGAGGCGGCGACTCGCCGCGACTTGAAGCGATCCCGGGGCGTCGTGTTTGCGGCATTTCTCATCAATGCGGGTCTCAATTTCGTCCTGTTGGGAATTCTGGCTCGGCTCGGCGGGTTGGAAATGGTAGGGCAATGGGCATTTCTGAACGCGGTGTTGTCGGTTGTTCTGATCGCCGATTTCGGTGCGACCAACGCGCTGACCTATCGGATTGGTCGGGACGGTATCGAGGCCACGGCCGGGCTTCTTCGCCTTTTGTTACTGGCAGCAGCGACATTTATTGCAGCATGCTTGGCGCTGATCGGTTTGGATAGCGTGACCGCGTTGCTGAATTCGACGGCGGCGCTGCTCACGATCGTCGCCGGATTCCTGCAATTGGCCTCGAATTGGATGATTTCCATTCGCATGGGTCAGCACGAACAATACTGGTTCAACGTCAAGACAGTACTGCGTGTGTCGACCCAGACCGGCCTAGCACTAGCGTTACTCTCGATCTTACCGGAACAGCCTATGCTGGCATTCGGGTTGGCGTTGGCGCTTGCGGCGTTGATTGAAACACTGTTTGCCGCTTTCATGGTTCATCGCATGTGGACACCATGCGGTTCAGTTGCGCGCACGCAGGCGTTGCGTGATCTGTTGCAAGGGTTTGGCTTGCTGGCTCTGGCACAACGTGGGTTGTTGCCACTGTCGCAATTGATTGTTTCGGCCCTTGCGGGAGCAACCGTTCTGGGCATATTCACCGTAGCTTCGCGTGCGCCCATTGTGATTTCGCAATCGGTGAGCGAAGCGCTTCGCGCCTTGCTGCCGGGGCTTGCAGGCATGACCAGCGAAGCTGACCGACCCAGAATCATTAAACTGCTGGCCGACGGGATTACCGGACAGATCGTGTTGATCTATCCGGCCCTTGCAGTCCTGTCGATTCATGCCCACACGGTGTTCACCGTGTGGCTTGGTGAAAGCTCTGTCGTGTTGGAGGCGGCCTTGATGATGTTGTCGGCCGGGGTATTTGTTGCCTGCCTGACGGTGCCGCATTTCTGGGCGCTACAAGCGATGGAGGCCGTAGTGCCGCTGTCGCGGCTGACATTCTGGCGTGTTCTGGTGACCTTGGTGATCGGTGCGCTGTTGACGAGTCTGCTGCGTGATCCGCTTGTCATGCCAGCGACTTACAGCGCGTCGTTGGCATTGGGGGCGGTTGCGGTTCTGGCGCTCTCTGAGGTTAGACTGGAAATCGTCTGGCCCTGCCTCAAGCTGCTTCGCTGGAGGCGGATTGCCTATTTCTGCATCTTCGTGCTAGGGCTAAATTCCGGTCTGGCGACTCTCGACGCTTATCTGGAACCGGATACTTTGCTGGGCGTTGTGGCGCTTGGCAATCTGGTCACTATTGGACCGTTGGCCTTGTACATTATTCGCAAACGGGCGTTCACTAATCCATGACCTGCCTGACCTATTTCGAACCGCTTGAGGCAGGCCATTGCGCTTTCTGGGCAGAGATGGTCCTGCAGGCGGCAGCGCGGGATGAGCGTATCTCGCGGTTGAGGCTGGTCACCTCGCCAACATTGGCGACACGTCTTGATACAACGGTGCGCAGCACACGGCTGGAGCTGGTACAAATCCGGCAAAGCGATCTTGCCGAACTGCGTAAGGACAACTTGTTGCAGCGCGGAAAGGCACAATGGAATACTGCGCGCAACCTGCTGGCTGTCACTGGTGGGCACCTTTTTCTGCCGTTTCTGGATCATGCTATCTACGGGGCGATACTTGATCGTTCCAAGGTCAACGGTCGGGTGTCGGGGATCATCTTCCGCCCACCGAATGGCTACAACCTGCCGACCAGCTCCCGTCGGAGCCTCGACGTGGCGCGACGTTGGGGAAGCTACTTGGCTGCACGCCGTCCGGCGTTGCACCGGCTCTTCACGCTGGACGAGTACTGTGCAAATTCGCTGATTTCTCGAGCAGCTGGAATTCTAACATTCCTACCGGACCCGACCCCGGACCTGTCTTTGTTGCACCACCGTACCCGGCAACCACGCGAGGATGGGCGACGCGTACTGCTGCTATTTGGTGCCCTCGCCGCCCGAAAGGGCATCTTTGCTGCGCTTGAAGCACTGAAACATCTGTCGCCCGAAGCCAACAGCAAAACAGTGCTTCGCTTTGTCGGCAAAGTGGTTCCGCCGGACCGAGACGCATTTAAGGCCAAGATAGCGGAAGTGCGAAGCCTTTGTCCCAATGCAAAGATCGAGCTTGTCGATGCGTTTGTCTCCAATGACATTCTCGCGCAGGAGGTGGTAGACTGCGACGTCGTACTAGCTCCCTATCAAAACCACGTGGGCTCATCAGGAGTAATCTTCTGGGCCGTTGCTGCGGCCAAGCCGCTGATTGCTCAAAGCACCGGGTTGATGGGCTATCAATTGGATCACTACGGGCTGGGTATGCCTGTCGATACCCACGACTCCAAGTCACTTGCCGCCGCATTTGCAAACGTGGACACATTCTCGCGAAACACCGCCTTTTTAGCTTCGCACAGCCCCAAGGCCTTTACCAATACCATTTTAAACGGATGTCTGACATGACTGGTAAAATGCTCTATTTGGGCACCAACCAACAACACGACGCGGTGCGCCGCCGTGTTTCAGGATTTCGCGATGTCGGCCTGGATATAGCTGCATACGCCTATCGACGCGGTGATGCAGATGTTCCCGGCATTGCCTCCTTGGGACAGGTGCAGGACGGGCGTCTCGGCGATCGGATAGGCGCAATGCGTCGCGCCCTGCGCGTGCTGAGAAATGATCTGCCAACGCTCCGGAACGTCGACGCCATCTATGCCCGCAACCTCGATCTGGCCATTGTTGGAATGCTGTTCAGACGCCATTTGCCACGCCGTGTTCGATTTATCTACGAGGTGCTTGATATCCATCCAATGATGAGCGCCTCCAACAACAAGGCGCAGCTCGCGCGGACGGTTGAGCGTTGGATTCTTGCGCGCGCGGATGGGCTGGTTGTCAGCTCGCCGGGATTTCTGAACGCCTATTTTCAGCCGATACAAGGGTTTTCCGGGCCGCATTATCTGTTCGAGCCCAAGGTCAAGGGACTGGCACGTCCACCTTTTGTCCCGCGTCAGAGTGCGCCGGATCGGCCGCTCACGATCGTGTTTGCCGGCAGGTTACGCTGCCAGCGCAGTCTTGAGGTACTACGCGTTTTAGCCAAAGCCCGCCCGGAGGGATTACAGATCCGACTGGCAGGTGAGCCCATGTCGGGACTGCAAGAGGCTTACGACGCTCTGGCGGCTTTGCCCAACGTCGAAAGCTTCGGTCGCTACGCCAATCCGGACGATCTGGAAAAACTCTATGGCGATGCGGATCTGAACTGGGCCATCGACTATCAGGCCGATTTCAACGCTCGCGAGTTACTACCTAACCGGCTTTACGAAGGCGGACTGTTCTCGGTGCCACCGCTGGTGCGCGCCGGGACCGCCACCGCGGATCGTGCGGCCAGTTGGGGGATAGGCTTTCCCCTGTCAGACCCGATCGATGAAGCTCTTCTGGCGATCATCGATGGTCCGCGCGATGTATTGACGGCCCAACGCGCCGTCATTGCCGATCTTCAGGAGAGCACATTCGCAATCAAGAATGACTACGAGTTGCTCAAAGACTTTGTCTATGGGGTTCAAAGCGATCCAGCCAGATCGTGATTTTGACAATTTGGTGGGTGCAGTGGATTTGCGCGATGCGAGAGAGCACCTAAAGCATCCCGCCGAAAACCTGAATCGTTTGGGATTGAACGAAGCCGCTAACGCGGCGTTTGGGGCGGGTTTGTAATGGTCGCTTCCTGTCTGAGAGGATCATGGGTGTTCAACCCATTTCTCAAACAGGAGTTTTCCGATGGCCGATCTCAGCCCTCTTCGTCGCCGCATGATCGAGGACATGACCGTCCGCAATTTGTCGCCGGCGACGCAGCGATCCTACGTCAGCGCGGTCTCGAAGTTCAGTCGATATTTTGGTCGTTCACCGGACAGGCTTGGCCTGGATGAGGTCCGCGACTTCCAGGTGCATCTTGGGTAGTGTCAAAGATCTTTCGCACTTTTGTTTTTCACGCGACGTCGGCTCCTTGGGTTTGATCGGCGAACAGCGGGGTCATGTTCATGTATTTTCGGGTGGACCATTGGGTGCCCGCGATATGGCGCAAGCGGGCGGCGGCCAGGTTCAGGCACGATTTGCCATCCGGAAATGCGCCGACGACGCGTGTTCGCCGTCTGATTTCCCGCATGATCCGTTCCAGCGGGTTGTTGGTACGCAGCTTGATCCAATGGCTGTCGGGAAAGCCGTAGTAGGTCAGCGTCTCATGACCGTGCTCTTCGAGCAGCTCGGCCGCCTTGGCCAGCTTCATGGTGCGCAGATCGGCAATCACCGCCTGCATCTTCTCAGCAGCAGCCTTGCGGTCTTCCTGCGCATGGATCGCTTTGAGCATCCTGGTAACGTCGCGCACCTTGCCAGAGGGCACGAGGCTGAAGACGTTCCGGTAAAAGTGCACGACGCAGCGCTGCCATTGCGCGTCTGTGAAGACTTCAGCAGCGCTCTCCACAAGGCCACGGCAAGCGTCCGAGACGATCAGCTGTACGCCTGAGAACCCTCGGTCTGCCAGGTGCCGCAGGAAGCTCGACCAGCCGGGTTTATCCTCCTTGGGGCCTTCCATGATGCCGAGGATCTCCCGGTAGCCTTCTGTGGTGACACCAATGGCAACCAGCAAGGATACGTTCCGCACCTCGCCTGCCCACAACCGTTTCATTACGAGGCCGTCCATTGCCCGGCAGGCGCATCTGAAAGATGTGTCTGACGTCAGCGCTTGTGGGACAGATTTGAGGTTTTCGTAATGGAGGATTTCTGGTTCATCGCAGCCATTATGGAGCGAAGATGAACAAGAAATCCGGAACATCGAAGGACGCTGCAGACAAGCTGGTCAAGGGCATCCGCCGCAAGACCCGCAAACAGTATTCCGCCGAAGAGAAGATCAGGATCGTGCTGGCGGGCCTGCGCGGCGAGGAGAGCATTGCTGCACTATGCCGCCGCGAGGGCATCAGCGAGAGCCTGTATTACACGTGGTCGAAGGAATTCCTCGAAGCGGGCAAGCAACGCCTGGCCGGGGATACCGCCCGCCAGGCGACCTCGCCTGAGGTCAAGGAACTGCGCTCGGAATCGGCTGCGCTCAAGGGAGTCGTTGCCGAGCTGACTCTGGAAAACCGTCTGCTCAAAAAAAGCATGATCGGGGATGGGGGGTACGAGGCATGAGGTATCCCGCATCGGAGAAGCTGGAGATCATCCGCACCGTCGAAGCCTCACATCTGCCCGCCCGTCAGACGCTGGCCATGCTCGGCATCCCACGCACGACCTATTACCGCTGGTATGACCGCTGGTCCGAGGGTGGGCTTGACGCGCTCGCGGACACGGCGCCTCATCCGGGGTCTGTGTGGAACCGCCTCCCGGATGAGACGCGGGCGGGCATTATCGAGTTCGCGCTCGAGCATGAGGATCTGACCCCGCGTGAGCTGGCGGTGAAATATACCGATGAGAAGCAGTATTTTGTCTCGGAATCATCAGTTTACCGCATCCTGAAGGCGGAAGACCTGGTCACGGCACCGGCGCACATCGTGATGAAGGCGGCCAATGAGTTCCGGGACAAAACCACGCGCCCCAATGAGCTGTGGCAGACCGACTTTACCTATCTGAAGGTCCTCGGCTGGGGCTGGTTCTACCTCAGCACCATCTTGGATGACTATAGCCGGTACATCATCGCCTGGAAGCTCTGCACGACGATGAAGGCTGAGGACGTGACCGCCACGCTCGACCTGGCGCTGGAAGCCTCGGGCTGCGACAGCGTAAGGTCGGCCGAAAGGCAAGAGAAAGCTCGATCCTTACCGATCTTTCGTCGCAGAGGTTATCGCGCAGGATGGCGAAATCACGATGTCGGAGTTGGCCTCTGCCTTGCATGACGCAACCGGCGTGCGCGCGGACCCATCCCCAATTGGCAAGTTCCTTCGCAAACTCGGCTATCGCACAAAAAAAGTCGTTGGTGGCCGCCGAGCGCCGCCGAATCAAGGTAGGCGGCAGCGCGAAGATTGGTTCAGGCATCGCATTCCAGCAGTGTCAGCACACCCAGAGCGCGTTGTCTTCATTGACGAAACCTCGGTGAAAACAAACCTGACCAGACTCAGAGGATGGGCGCCGCGTGGGGACCGTCTCGAAATGGATGCTCGGTTCATGAGGGGCACAGACATTCATCGCGGGGCTCACCGCCGACGACATGATCACGCCTTGGATCATCAAGGGCGCGATGGATGATACGACCTTCGCGGCGTATGTCGAGAAGGTGCTGGTCCCGGAACTGGTACCCGGTACTGTCGTCATCCTGGACAATCTTGCCACGCACAAGAATGCCGCCGCTGCCAATGCGATGCAGGACGCCGGGTGCTGGTTCCTGTTCTTGCCGCCATGTTCCCCAGACCTGAACCCCATCGAAATGGCCCTCTCAAAGCTCAAAGCCCACCTTAAGGCATCCGACCTTTAACCTGAGGCATATCCGGCAGCCTTGAAGTAGTTCCAGCACTCTTCCGGTGAGAAGAGATCGCAGATTTCAGTGAGGGCTTTGAACATGTCGGTGAAGGTTCGAGCGCCGATCCTGCGCAGGTGTGCTTTGAGTTTCGAGAAGGCCATCTCGACCGGGTTGAGATCGGGGCTATAGGGCGGCAGAAACAGGAACCAGCATCCGGCCTATACGTGACTCGGCTATGAAACAGTCGGGCAATCGCGCCAAGTCTTCGTCAATCGGGCTGTAGACTCTTTGCGCTGCAGCCAGAAGGTCGGGCGCGATGTCCTTGCGTGTGCGCCTCCTCTTCACGGGCAAGCGGATGTTTAATCCGCAGAATTCCGATATTCGGTCAGTATTTTCCCACAGCCCTTCGTATCGTAGGCACAGAACCGGATGCGTTTCAGCGCCCATCCACGCGATGCACTGATCGCGCAATCCCAGCACGTCTGATTTGAGTAGGTTTTCATAGTCATAAGGCCGGCGTAGATGATCGAAATGACGCTTGACCCAGCCCTCGCCGCGTAGTGTTTTTTGCGCGTGCACGGACAGCGCGGTTTCCACCGCCGATCCAAACAGAAATATTGCTCGCACATTGGCCTGACCCTCGAGTAGGTCCGGGTAGGCGTGGGTCTTGTAAACGACACCCTTTCGAAAAACCGGCATCGGAGGGTCGAACGCATCGCTTTGAACCAGCTTTTGCGCTAGTGAGTAGGGAAGCGCGGGCTTGGCCTTGGCCATAGCATTCACGACCGCATCATAGATCAGAGTGCTGCCAGCGCGTCCGAAGCTTGCGACGACGATGGCATCATGAGGCGATGGAATTTTTTGAAGCGCTGATTTGGCAGCGGAACGCAAGGTGGTGATGGCGCGGGAAGAGTCCGTAAGCATGACAGAGTCCTGATGAAACGAGGTTTTAGATGTAATGGAGCTCGTTGAGGTTTAGCCCAAAAAGGCGACACCTCAGCGCCTGCAGAAATCAGCGTTCGTCGCGTTCGCATATCTGTGCTCCGATCAAGCGCGGCGATACTGCCGTGATGCCTTTGAAACCCAACCATTTGTCACGTTGTAGCCCAGCATTACGGGCTTCGGCTGTAATTGCCAAGGTGCGTGGTTGAAAATAGGCGCTGGCAGAGCGGCGTCGGAGGGATATACACTTGTTGGTGAAGGGAAATCGCGCTCGACCCGAGTTGCGCGCTTTGTCCGTTGATACCGTCCGGTGGCGCTTTTCTTTCCCCGGATTGCTGTTTATACACTGCCGCAGACTCAGACATTTCTGTGTGAAAGGAACCTTAATGAAAGTCATTATTTTGGGTGGGGACGGCTTTTGCGGCTGGCCGAATGCGCTCTATTTGTCGAGCCATGGTCATGACGTGATAATTGTCGACAACATGAGCCGCCGGAAAATCGATATTGAGTTAGAGGTGGACAGCCTGACACCTATCCGTCCTATCGGGGAACGTTTGCGTGTCTGGAAAGAACTAACCGGCAAAGAGATTGGATTTCATAACTTTACCGTCGGAGAACACTACCACAGATTGCTGACTCTCATCATCGACGAAAAACCCGATGCGATCGTGCATTTCGCGGAACAGCGCGCGGCCCCCTATTCGATGAAATCCTCGGCGCATAAGCGCTATACCGTCTCAAACAACCTGAACGCCACTAATGACGTGCTGGCTGCGATTGTGGAATCTGGTCTGGATGTGCACCTGGTCCACCTTGGCACCATGGGCGTTTATGGCTATGGCACCACTGGGATGAAGATCCCCGAGGGCTATCTGCAGGTGAAAGTCGGCACACCCGAAGGCGAGACCGAAACCGAGATCCTCCACCCGACAAATCCTGGCTCCATCTACCACATGACCAAAAGCCAGGATCAGTTGTTGTTTGCGTTCTACAACAAGAACGACCAAGTCAAGGTCACCGACCTGCATCAGGGTATCGTCTGGGGCACCCAAACCGAAGAGACCAAGATGGATGAGCGGCTGATAAACCGCTTTGACTATGACGGCGACTACGGTACGGTGCTGAACCGCTTCGTCATGCAAGCTGCCGTGAACTACCCCTTGACCGTGCATGGCACCGGCGGCCAGACGCGGGCATTCATCCACATCCAGGACACCTGCCGCTGCATCGAGCTAGCGTTGAACAACCCGCCGCAAAAGGGCGAGCGCGTGAATATTCTCAACCAGATGACGGAAACCCACAGGTTGCGCGATCTGGCCCAGATGATCCACGACTTGATGGGCGCTGAAATCGCCTATGTAGACAACCCGCGCAACGAGGCGGCTGAAAATGATTTACACGTGACGAATGATCGTTTCCTGGGATTGGGCCTGGAGCCAATCAAACTCGAAGGTGGGCTAATGGAAGAAGTCAAGGAGATCGCAAGCAAATACGCGGATCGATGCGACACGACGAAGATTCCGTGTGTTTCGACTTGGCGTTGAGGGCCGCTGCCAGTCCGACATCGGACGGACTACATCGGATTCAGCAACACGGGAGCCATTTGGCTCCCGCTTTTTTGGGCCCGGTTCGGTGTTGTTGCAAGAAACTCAACCGCAACCCTGACTTCAATTGGTTCAACGGCCGACCTATGAAAATCAGACATCCAGAACAAAAAGGCACAGTCATTCAGATGATCCGGAGTAACGCCCCTGGGTATCCGAAGCGGCGGCGGAGCAGGCACAGCCATCATCACGGCCCGATGCGTGCAATTCACCCCGCCAACACAGCCGTAAACCTCTGCCCGATCATTTGGAGAGACATGCCGCGATCCTGTCACCCGGCGAGGAGTGCCGCATAGGCGGTCGTGAGCGCCGCCCGGCTCTTCAGGCTGGACACAGCTTCGAGAATCCAGACGACCTCGTCGGCGCTCAGGACGACCGGCAGCTTGCGTGGTGTTCGGGCATAGGGAATGCGCTCCGGCACTGTCGCCTCATTGAGCGTGACGCCGTAGAAGAACCGCAGCGCGCAGTCGATCTGGTTGAGCGACCCCCACGAAATACCCTTCGAGACAAGATGCACCTGGAAGTCGCGGACCTCATCCAGGCCAAGCCTGTCCGGTGAACGACCAAAATATCGACTGAACTTCGAGACCGCGCTGACGTAGGATCGCTGCGTCGCCGGCGACAAATTGCGGACGGTCATGTCCTCGATCATGCGGCGACGAAGAGGGCTGAGATCGGCCATCGGAAAACTCCTGTTTGAGAAATGGGTTGAACACCCATGATCCTCTCAGACAGGAAGCGACCATTACAAACCCGCCCCAAACGCCGCGTTAGCGGCTTCGTTCAATCCCAAACGATTCAGGTTTTCGGCGGGATGCTCTAACGAGTGTTACGCGGTAGCGCAGCTGACCGGTGCGTTTTTTTGGTTGCACCAGAGGGGTCGGATGAAGTGGTCCCACCTTCTCGGACAGTTTTGCAACGTTTCTAAGGTGTATCGGGTTTAGGTTTCATGCTGCTTTTTGCTCTGCCACGCCAGCCCAATATGCGTCGTCCGGGGTCTGTCGATCAAGCGCGGAATGGGGGCGTTTGTAGATCGCTTCCAGCCCCATCTTGGCCATCAGCCGCCTGACTCGATGCCGTCCAACAACGATCCTTTCCCGGCGCAGAAAGGCCGCGATCTGGCGGCTGCCGAAGAACGGATATTTGGTGAACACGCGATCAATCTCTTTCATTATCGCCAGCGTGTTCGCGTTGATGCCGACCGGTGTATAGTAGAATGCCGGCCGGCTCAGGCGCACCAGCTTGCATTGCTGGCTGACACTTAGTTCGGGATGGCCCCGCTTGATCATCGCGCGTTTCTTCTCGGGGCTCATCGCTTCAGCCCTTCTGACAAAAAATCGTTCTCGACTGCCAGCCTCCCGATCTTGGCGTGGAGGTCTTTAACTTCGGCCTCTGACGGCCCCGTCGGCTTGCCTCCACCCGAGAACACATCCGCCATTCCATCAATGGCCTGCCGCTTCCATGTGCTCACTTGGTTCGGGTGAAGCTGATGCTTCGCCGCGATCTCCTGCACGGTCTTATCGCCACGCAGCGCTTCCAACGCGACCTTAGCCTTAAACTGATCTGTAAAGTTCCGGCGTTTCGCCATTCTCGTATCCCTTCAAAGTTTTGGGATACACCTTAGCTCGTTGTCCGATTTTCTGGGACCACTTCAGGACACGGCGTTGCGCAATATCCGACATTGCGACGTTCTACCGAACGCGCTAGATTGCTCGCTCAAATATCACTTGAACTAGAAGCAAATCAACGTAGCTTTTGGCGGTGCCGTGTTCATTCACGATCAGGTCAAGACTAAGACGGAGATCCCATACGAGGCTTGGACCGTATCGGACAGAAATGCAGACACCTTTTCGCATTTCCCGAAAGACTAAGTTTTCTAGACGCGCAGACTATCAAGGGCCGGTTATGTACAATACCCACACGCGGACCCGTCTGGTGATTCCACGATCCACCTTTATCGGCCTAGTTATGATCGTGGCCTGGGTTCTGCTGACCAATATCTACCGCAAGTTTCTCTTCACCCGATATTTGGCCCCATCTGCATCCGGTGAGCTTCTAGCTATGACCGAGACAGAAGTGGCTCTTGTCCGGCTGGCCTTTGTCGCGGGAGTATTATTGCTGTTCTGGGTGGTCGCGCTGCGTCCAGTGCGAAAGGAGCCGCTCTATTGGGCCTTGGCGCTCTGGACCCCATTGGTAGGCTACATGTGGCTCTCCATTGTCTGGACATCCCAAAGCGACGGTATTGTCGGCCTCGTGCTTCGCCATGGCAACTTTACGGTACAATTATTGTGCGTGTCATTTCTTTCCGCCGCGCCAGTTCTTATCGGTCAACTTTTCGATAGCTTCCGTCGACTGGCGGTATTTGCCTGTGTGGTCAGCCTGTTTTTGTGGATCGTCGGGCATCCGTTCGGGTTTTTTACCACCGAATACGGGCGCAGTTTCAACGGGATTTTCACACACAAGGGTTTGTTGTCCAACACCGCTGCACTGGCGTTTTTGATCACTTGGTTCCGAACGGGCTGGAAGAACTTGCCGGTTCTTGCGGTCTGCGCTGCAACCTTGATGCTGGCGTCGACCATATCGAGCATTGGCGGGGTGCTGCTGGCTGTACTGGGCATACGGCATTGGCGCCTCGCGTTGTTGCTTGGCGGCGGGTTCGCACTATTGCTTCCGCTCGTCTTTCCCTATTTTGTGTGGTTCTTCGAACTGTTGGGAAAGGATCCTACCCTAACGGGGCGGACGATCCTGTGGGTGACGACGCTTCAGCAAAGCATGCCAACATGGCTCATCGGAAACGGTTTCGTGGATATTGCCAATACTGAAACGTGGGTCCGGATGATGAACGACTATTTCACCACAGACAGCTTCCTCATTCCACATGCCCACAATCTCTGGATCGAGGGATTCTACAAATTCGGGGTTATCGGTGTTGGGCTTTTGTTCTGGATCCTCGTAGTCACACCGACGTTCGCCAAATCCGTCGATCTCGACGATTGGGTCACCAGAACCTCTATTGCCGTTATCCTCTACACCACTGTGAAAACTGGTCTTACCCTGCCGTTTTTGGTCACCGGGGGCAGTTCTATTCTTTATGCGGTCGCTGTCACATCATTGGCAATCGCAGGCACTGCAAAACCGTCCAAATCGGAGACCTGAGAATGCGACCTCAAACGCACTCGAATCATGATCCGCTGCAGGGGGACTACGTCAAATCGATGTGATCGACGCACGGCTTTGCATTTTCGGCATGCTCGGGGAACACACGAAGCACAGCCAGATCGCAGATAAGTAACCAGCTCTCGGCGCTTTGGGGGTGAGCACGCATTCTTTGTACGAATGGATGAAATTGTTTGCCGATTCCGAGCCGCAACCACGATCCTAGTCGAGGTGCCAGAGATCAAAACTCTGCGCAAAAAGGCTGTCACGTAACCGCCCGATTGGGACCGCCTGCCAGCTTGTGTGATCAGATCTTATGCTCCGTCGTTATTGACGTCGGTAACGACGTCGTATCGGGCAGGAGCAGGATATGCGTCATGAAGTGATTGTCGGTGTCGAACGCCGCCGGCGCTGGTCGGATGAACAGAAGCTATCGATCCTGATGGAGGTCGGGGTTGATGGTGCAACGGTGGCCGAAGTTGCCCGCCGGCATGATATAACGCGGCAGCACATCTATCAGTGGCGACGGGAGCTTCGGCGCAAGAGGCTTTGGCCAAATTCTGGCGAGACCGTTTTCCTCGCGCTCGACACCCCTGCGAACGACACCGCTGTCGAGGCACAGCCGCCATGCGATGGCGCGACGATTGATATAGTTCTGCGGAATGGCCGCGAACTGCGCTGCCGTGGCGGGATCGGAGATGCCGACCTTGTCCGGCTGATCCGGCTGGTGGAGACGGCATGATTGGTCCGGGCACCGGGGTCCGGGTCTACCTCGCCTGCGGCACGACCGACATGAGAAAAGGGATCGCGGGGCTGTCCGCTTTGGCGCAGGACGTGCTGCGGCAGAAACCGGCAAGTGGCGCCGTCTTCGCATTCAGGGGACGGCGGGGTGACCGGATCAAGTTGCTCTATTGGGATGGTCAGGGGTTCTGCCTTTATTACAAGGTTCTGGAGCGGGGTCGGTTTCCGAGGCCCTCGGCTGCTAACGGGAGCGCGCGATTGACCTCGGCGCAGCTGGCCATGCTGTGGGAAGGCATCGATTGGCGGCGGCCGGACTGGGGTGCGCCGCCGGCCCGGGTCGGATGATTTATCTCTCTGATATTGCTTGTTTTTGTGGTGCATAATCTAAGCGCGTGTTATCCATGCGCATGTCCGAAGCTCTCACCAATCTGTCCGATGATCCTGCCGTTCTGAAGGCGATGATCGCTGCCCTGCAGGCGGAGAACGACCAGATGTCGGCGACGCTGCGGGCCCACGATCTGCTGATCCAGTCGCTGCGCGTCAGGATCGCCAAGCTGCAGAAGCAGGCCTTCGGGTCAAGCTCGGAGAAGATCAAGCGCGAGATCGAACAGCTCGAACTGGCGCTCGAGGATCTGCAGGTGGCGCTGGCCGAGGCGGATGGCGACCCGCACGATGAGAGCGATGACGCAGAGGAGGCATCTTTGGACGCACCGGAGCGGACAAAGCCGCGGCGTCGGCCGCGCGTCTCCGATGGCACTCCGCGTGAGCGTAAATGCCGTTTCAAAAATCCCCAAAAGTGGCGAAGTAAAATTCCCCACTTTCCGGTCACGGTGATCAGCCGGATGTTTCGATCATTTTCTCCTTTTTCGGTGGCCTTCCGCGCCGTTTTGGTGCGGGCGGTGGTGTGATGGGTGCATTTGCGCGGACGTGCTCGGGGATGAGGTCAGCATGCGCGCGCAGACGATAGCTGGCGCCTTCGATCTGGACGACGACCGCGTGGTGCAAGAGTCTGTCCAGCAGAGCGGTTGCGACGACGGGATCGCCGAAGACCTCGCCCCATTCGGCGAAGCCGCGGTTCGAAGTCAGGATCATGGCGCCTTTTTCGTATCGCGCGTTGACGAGCTGGAAGAACAGGTTGGCGCCGCCCTGGGTGATGGGCAGATAGCCGATCTCAACGACGATCAGCAGCGATGCGCGGGCATAGAAGCGGATTTTCTCGACCAGCCGCCCCTCGCGTTCTGCCTTGGTCAATGCCTCGACCAGTTCAGCCAGAGTTGCCCTGTAGACGCTTTTGCCCTTCTTGACCGCGGCCACGCCAAGCGAAGTGGCCAGGTGGCTCTTGCCGGTGCCCGGTGGCCCAAGGAAGTGGACGACTTCGGCCCGTGTGATGAAGTCGAGTTGCGCGAGCGCCATGATCCGATCCCGGTCCAACGATGGCTGGAAGGTGAAGTCGAAGCTTTCCAGCGTCTTCGGCGGTGTCAGCCTGGCGGTTGTCAGTGCGACGCCGACACGCCGGTCTTCGCGGCAGTTGAACTCCTCCGAGAGCAGGTTGTCGATGGCCTCAATCGCACCGATTTCACCCTTCTCAAGCCGCTGCACCATGTGATCCAGCACCTCCATCGCGCGCGGCATCTTCAGGCCCAGAAGGCTGGCGCGGATATTGTCGACCAGCCCGCTCATGATATCACTCCTGCTGCCAGCCGGCGGCCAACAGCACCGTAAAAGTCCAAGGGCCTGCGCCCGACGCCTATCGGCACTGGCGGTTTGGGCACCCGGATCGGTGGTGCTTTGCGGTGGCTGGGATCGATGCGGCGTTGGTTCTTGCCCTCGATCACTGGATGCCGCGCAATCAATGCACCGTCCTCAATTATCTGCAGCTCGGTCACGTGGTGCTGGACTTCCAATGTCCGACGACGCGTGGTGTCTGGAACCGAGTAAAGATTGCCCCCGATCGAGATCATGCCTTCGCGCGTGACCCGCCGCTCAATCGTCAGTACCGCGCTATACGGATTGGCAGGATGTGGGCGCAGAGAGGGCTAACCCCAAGGAAGAAAGACCAGATGCTGACACATCCCACACTCGATCAAATGGCTGCGCTCAGCCTGACAGGCATGGCAGACGCCTGGAAAGCGCTCGCCGAACAGGACCCGGGTCAGGCGCTCGACCGCAACGAATGGCTCGGTCTCATGCTCGACCGCGAAGCCACGTGCCGTGCCGACAAGCGCTTCGCTAACTGGCTGAGAAACGCCAAGATGCGCTTTCCAAACGCCTGTATCGAGGATGTCGACTTTACCGCCAGCCGCGGGCTCGACCGCCGCCAGATCCTGTCGCTCGCCCAAGGTAACTGGATCAAGGCAAAGGATCAGATCATCCTCACCGGCCAGACCGGCACCGGAAAGACCTGGCTGGCTTGCGCCTTCGCCCATCAGGCCGCACGCCTGGATCATTCCGTGTCCTATGTCCGGTTGCCGCGGCTCTTCGAGGATATGGCCATGGCCCGGCTCGATGGGCGGTTTCCTCGCCTCGTCGACAAGCTCGCTCGGGTTCAGTTGCTGGTCCTTGACGATTGGGGCACCCACGGGCTGACCGACCAACAACGTCTCGATCTGCTCGAACTCTTCGAAGAACGATATCAGCGGCGATCCACGATCATCACCGCGCAGCTGCCGGTCTCAGGCTGGCACGCCATGATCGGCGAGCCCACCATCGCCGACGCCATCCTCGACCGGATTGTGCACAACGCCCACCGCATCGAATTGAAAGGAGACGGCATGCGGCGAAAGGAATGAAGCAAAAACTTGACCGACGATGAAAACACCGAAACCATGGTGAACGAAACATAATCGCAGAAAGGTGACCAGCCGTGCCCGGACTGTCCGGGATTTACCGAAACGGCTGTCCGGGAATTAGCGTAATCGCTGTCCGGTAATTCTGAAATCCGCACTATGAAGCCGTCGAAGGCAGGCGGCAGTGCCATCAGCACGGACTTCTCAGCCTGCCACACGTCAGCAATGGATCCCGGCAATGCCTTGTGTAGGGTCTCCGCCCACAGAGCGAGACAGCGGTCTTCAAGCCACTGGTTCAGTTCGGCCAGGTCTCTGAAGACCGGCATGACCTGCCACATGCGATAGCGCGCATCCTGCACGTTCTTCTCAACCTGGCCTTTCTCCCAGCCTGCCGCAGGATTACAAAACTCAGGTTCAAACACGTAGTGGCTGGCCATGGCCTTGAAGCGCGCATTGATGTCGCGCTGCTTGCCTTTGCCAACACGATCCACTGCCGTCTTCATGTTGTCGTAGATGCCGCGGCCAGGCACGCCGCCAAAGACACGAAAGGCATGCCAATGGGCGTCGAACAGCATCTCATGCGATTGTAGCGGGTAGGCCCTCACCAGAAACGCCCGACTATGAGACAGCTTGATATGGGCGACCTGCAGCTTGACTCGTTCACCCCCAATGTTGGCCCAATCTTCGCTCCAATCGAATTGGAACGCTTCGCCCGGCTGGAACACCAATGGTACGTAGGTCCCGCGTCCCGTCGTCTGTTCCGCACGATGCCGATCATCACGCCACGCCCGGGCAAAAGCTGCCACCCGCTCATAGGAACCGTCATATCCCAGCTTCACAAGATCAGCGTGCATTTGCTTAACTGTGCGCCGCTCTTTGCGCGACTTGCGTGACTGGATCAAAAGCCACGCTGACAGCCGATCCGCATAGGGATCCAACTTGCTCGGCCGCTTGGGCGTCTTGAACTTGGGTTCAACAGCACCTTCGCGTAGGTACTTCTTTATGGTGTTCCGAGACAGACCCGTCCGTCGGGCAATCTCTCTGATTGGCATTTTGTCACGCAATGCCCAGCGTCGAATGACACTCAAAAATCCCATGTCGATCACTCCAAATCTCCCCAACCAAAAACGTCGGGGCAATGTGTTCACATGGGTCAATTCTCAGTGACAACTTAAGGGCATACCGGGTCAGTTCTCAGTGACAATCAACAGGTGCCGCCGAAGCTCGCCATTTCGGATCTGGTGCGCAAGATGAAGGGCCGTTCGTCTTACAAAGTGCAGCGGGAGTTTCCCGCCATCCGCAAGCGCTACTGGGGCTGCCGATTTTGGGGCAGGGGGTATTTTTCAACCACCAACGGTGCCATCACCGAAGACATCGTACTTCAGTACCTGGAAAATCACGTCGCTGATCCTACCGGCGCCAGCCGGTAGTCGTTCAGATTTCGACCAAATCAGTTCGTTGTTGTGGTCGAAGTTGTGGTCGAATCACCGCCAATGACTGCGACAATACCAATTAGACCGATACCGGCGGCGACACCTGCGATCGGACCTGCGGCAACAATACCGCCTAGGCCGGCATTCGCACCTGCGCCCAACGAAATTGGGGCGGGCGGCGGGGCCGCCTGAGCCAGAGCGAGGGTCGGGCCAAATGCCGCAGCAGCGACACCTGCGATGAGGATGGACTTCAGAGTCATGGCAATATCTCCAAGCAATTGGCGAATGTATAACATGCTACGCGAAGGATGAGAAGGTTAGTTCGCATCCGGATTCCCGCATCGGCGGGATTTTTCAACAGATGCCCCGTATTTATTCTTGCGGTGCCTTGCGAAAGACGCCGGGCGATTTGGTAGCATTGAGGTCGCCGCGACCGTGGGATAGGGCAATCTGAAGTGCGGAACAACGCAGTTTTGAAATCTCTAATCGACGTGTATGTTGATCATGCGTTCCAGCGAAAAGTGCAAGCGGACATGAATAAATTGTCACTCAATTCGCCTTACCAGGCCGGCTCTGCTTCCCTGTCAGAAACGCAGCAAGCCGATGACGACGTCATCGACCTCGGTGCTTTGCTCTCAACCACCTGGCGAGGCAAATGGTTCATCGCTTTAGTGACAGTTATTGCGGTAGTAGCAGGCGGCTACTACGCCTATGTCTTGGCAGTGCCGCTCTATCGCGCCTCAGCAGTCGTGATGCTGCAAACCCAGGAACAGCAAATCGTTGACTTGCAAAGCGTAATGTCCGGCATGACCGGTGATCCGTCAGAAGTGAATTCCGAAGTAGAGGTTCTGCGGTCGCGTGGCTTGTTGGGTAAAGTGGTAGACCGACTAGACTTGACCATGGACCCGGAATTCAATGGCAACTTGCAGCCGCCGACCCCTGTGGATGAGGCAAAAGATAAGGTGAAGGCGTTGCTGGGGCTGAGCGAAGAAGAGGTCGTTCTGCCGCCTGACGAAGCGGCTAGGCGAGAACGGGACGCTGTGATCCTTAATCTGCTGGAGGCGGTATTGGTGCGCAACATACCCCTTAGCCTCGTTTTCCAGATAACAGTGGAAGCCGAAAGCCCGGAGAAATCCGCCCTGATCGTCGATACCATTGCCGAGCTCTACGTACTGAATCAACTGGAAGTGAAGTTTGAAGCTACTGATCAAGCGACCACCTGGTTGACCGAGCGCGTATCAGCGCTGCAGGTCCAGTTGGAAGAGGCAGAACAAAAGTTGGCCGCGTTCAGCGCTTCGACCGAGCTGGTTTCGCTAGAATCGCTGCAGGGACAAGAAGTTCAACTGAAGGAACTACGCGAACGGATTACGCAAGCGGAAGAGAGTGTGATTGATGCCGAGGAGCGTCTATCTGCTCTGCAGGCTGCTGAGTTGCGGGGGAAACAAGCCGAGTTAGCGGACGACCAACAATTGGATCGTATGGTACTGCGGGTCGAAAGCGACGACAGCATCGCAACCGCATTCGATATCAGATTCAAGCAGGTCCTTGATCGGGCGGAACTGGAGGTCGTGCGTCTGAAACAGCAGGTCATAGCTCTAAAAGCCTCCGAAGTCGAACTGTCGGAACAAATCCGGTATCTGGGTGATGATTTGATCAAACTGCAGCAGTTGACCCGAGAGGCTGAGGCCATCCGGTTGCTCTACGAGTATTTTCTCACCCGTCTGAACGAAACAGCAGCCCAGCAGGGCATTCAACAGGCCGACAGTCGTATTCTGTCTAATGCTGTTGTGCCACTCGAACCATCTGCCCCCAAGAAATCTCTAATCCTGGCTGTGTCCGGTATGATGGGCCTGATAATCAGCATCGGGTTGGTGCTACTGCGGGAGGCTCGCAAGACCGGGTACCGGACTTCAAAGGAACTGGAAGCTCTTACTGGCTATACTGTTCTTGGGCAGATCCCGCAGATTCCGGCACGTAACCGAAAGCGTATCCTGAATTACCTGGCAGAGAAGCCAACTTCTGCCGCGGCTGAGGCAGTGCGAAATCTCCGGACTTCGGTCTTGATGTCCTACGTGGACAACCCGCCACAGGTGATCGTGTCTACCTCATCGGTGCCTGGTGAGGGCAAGACGACAAATTCCTTAGCACTGGCACAAAATCTGGTTGGTATGGGGAAGAAGGTCCTGCTTATGGAAGGCGACATTCGGCGGAGGACATTCAACCAGTATTTCGACAATATTCCGCGCAAAGGTCTGTTCAGCGTTGTGATTGGTGATGTAGCTTTGGAAGACGCAGTGTTTAAGCCAGAAAAATTTGGCGCCGAGGTTTTGCCTGGACAAAAAACTAGTACAAATGCAGCTGATCTATTTGCTTCGGAAAAGTTCAAGGCCTTGATCGCTGATGTGCGCAAGAAGTACGACATCATTATTGTCGATACGCCTCCTGTTCTGGTCGTGCCAGATGCACGAATAATCGCCCAATGCGCAGATGCAGTCTTGTTCACGGTCCTCTGGGATCGCACTTCACACCACCAAGTCGAGGAAGCACTGCGCATGTTCCACAACTCTAACCAGCGAGTCACGGGTTTGGTCTTGTCACAGATCAACGCAAAACGAATGAAATCTTATGGATACGGCGGTCGGTACGGCGCTTATGCTGGATACGGTGCGAAATACTACGACAGTTGAAAACGCGATCTGACTTCGATCCAGTTTGACGCCGAGATCGCGGCTAGTCTAAGTCAGTTAAGAGCCGCCGCGATAGGCGCCGTGATTAGAGAAGGCGTAATCTGAGCGATCGTCCGGCCCCATCGGGTGACTGGATTCTCGGCCACAAAAATCACGTCGCTTGGCCTTAACTGGAACTGTGCGGCCATCGTCAGGTTCGCTGCGTTCTTGGCATTCAGATGCCACGCCGTAACCGCGCCAAACTCCAGCGGGTCCTTGGAAGCGCGTAAGACGTAGATCTGGGATACGTCTCCGGTCACCTTTGAAATCCCGGACCCTTCGGCATAGATTGCGTCGGCAAGTGACGCTTGCCGCTCGTATGGCAGAACGTAGCGGCTCTGCTTATCCACCTCACCGGTAATGTAAACATAATCTTGATTAACCGCGTCTAGGTCCAATCGCGTTTGGTAGTTTCTTCGAGCCTCGTTCAGATTGTCGCGACGCAGACCTACTTCCGTAGCCAGTTCTTCCAGCGCCCGCTCACGACCCTGTAGGCGGGTTTGCGCAAGCCGGATTTGCTGTTCAAAATACTCCTCGGCCCGGTCCAGCTGGTATTCGGTATCCACAAACACCGAATCGCCATCGACCAGCCGCGTGCGCTGCAGATCCGCGCTGGCGTAGAGCGAAGTCAGTGGGATCTGATAGAGATTTCCATCCCGATAGATGCGGACCGAGCCGAGGTCAATATCTGAAACCGAGACAGACCCGGCTTTTGCTAATGCCTCATCAAGGTACAAGGGCCGCAACGTGATCGGGATCACACCAGGCTTTCCGACAGCGCCGCCAAAAGAGACATTCTGCGACCGAAACTGTGAAACTTCCAGGCTGAAGGTTGGATCCATCTGATTCTCTACCAACCGCTGGAACAACACAGCCTCTGCTTCATCTACAGTGAGACCCGCAATCCGCATGCGACCCACGTCAGGTATGTTGACCGAACCATCATCCTGCACAGTGTATCCCTGACGCGCATTCTGCGCGGCCAACAACCCGGTCAATTCCGCCACAGTTGACCTGCCACCGGGCGTTGCGAGAACCACCACGTCACTAATCCCGACAGTGTACGGCCCAGGATTGACGGGTGGAGGCGGATTCAATTCTAGTTGTCCACGCACAGCGTTTTGCGAGGACGGCGCATCGGGCAAGACCCCTACCCCACGCGGCACCTGACCCGACCCGTCTCCCGCGGTAAATGAGAATATGGCCGGCAATGTTTTCGGTTGATAGGAGGACCGGTTTGCCTGAATCACCGTTTCCCCATTGATTGGAACCACCCGCACCGCGGTTCCGTCATCCAATCCGGGCACAACCCGCGGGCTGCGGTAGATCGTGGCACACCCAGCCAATGTTAGTGCAATACAGGTCAAGGCTAACAGGCGCACAGATACAGTCTCCCACGGCTCGCAACTATGGTGCGAACAATCATCATGGCACCACCTGAGTAGCGACCATGCCTATGAATTCGCCAGTCCACTGACTGGTTTGAACGATACGGTTGTTTCCCGGAATCACCCAATACAAGTTTTGGAAGGACTGATCCAGACTGGTGCAGTCTTCCGAGATCAGATTGGTTTTCACTGGCGACGCGCCGATTACTATCTCCTGAGTGCCCCGAAAAGCGATCTGGCAGCGATAGGTGCGAGTGACGGTTTCGTCGTTGCCATTCAGATAGGTATGAAACCGCTCCGTGATCCCTTGCTTGCCCGCTCGGACCATTGCCTGGGACTGGTTGACATCCGCCGCCATCAGGCCCGCGCCAAACCCGCGCAGGCCCACAATCATCTGATCGCGCGTCATAACCGTGCCGCCATCGGCCGTGATCCAAGTCTCGACCCCTTCCCTCGACGAATCAGATAGGATGATACTGCCCTCTTCGAACTCAAGCAGAGCTAGTTTCAGCTGCCTTGCCCCCTGCCCCGCTGCGAACAGGAACCGGGCGTCGAACTTTTGCTGGTTCGGCAACAGCGTGGACCGGACCACGGAGAACGTGTCGTCGTTCGTAGAGCATCCTGCGAAGGTCAAACAGGTAAGAAGGGAGAAAGCAGCTTGCTTCATTTGAAATACCTGCCCCACTGCGACGCCAGCTGCGGGCCGCGTTCTGCACGCGTGTAATCGAAAAGCCGGTTTCGCACTATTAGGCGCGCGCCGCCGTCGCGGAGAATCGGCCGGATCGTCTGGCCCACTGTCCGGCGCGAGGGTTTGCCGGTGAACCAGCTAAGCGGAACTTCTAGTGTAATACCCTTGTCGAATGACCCTTCTCCGAAATCCTCGAAAGAAACTGTGGTCAAGGTAAAGAACCCGCCAACTTTGAATCCGTTGTTAAATTCGCGCTTTAGCGTAAAAGTCGCGCCCCAGTCGCCCGCCAAGTAGCGACCGGCGTCGAGCTGCGCAAAATAGTCACTGCCCAAGTCGTAATATGCGGAGGCGTGCCCGGTGGTCACGTTGTAGTCCCGGAAGTCGAACATCATGTCGAAATCACGCTGCCGTGTCCAGTTCAATTCTGCACCAAGAGCCAGCCGGCTGCCCAGCGGGTACCAAAGCACTTCGCCCGAAACACCGCCGTACATGGGCTCCAGGTAGCCGGCTGTTAGCCGCGCAAAGAAGTCGCGGCGTGGTCGCCAGATGTATTCTGCAGTCAAGTGGCTCAATTCGAGGTCGGAGGCCTTGGCATATAATGGCCAATCGGACCTGACGTGAGGAATGACGGAATTCGACAAGCGCCGGGCTTGATCAAGGTTGCCGAAGATCGGCTGCCGCAACTGTCCGGAGAAAGTGAGGCCAGGACGAGCAATGATGTCGCCGTTTAACTGCAACCCTACGTCCCCGCGCAAAGGGTTATCTGGGTCAAAGAACGCAAATGCTATATAGGGCCCGAGACGATAGTCGAACCGCGGGTAGATTTCGGACAACACACCGCCATACATGCGGAATGCGTCCCCCACGTCGGCCCGCGCCAAGCTGCGCCATGCTCCGTCGATATCCTGCTCCAACGCAGCGAAATCTGACCGTCTAGTTTCGATCCGTGTGATCGGCAGGCCATTGCGCAACAACACGACGACAAATGTGTCGATTCGGGGCGGCAGAGTATTGGCTAGGGCCCTGTTCGCCCGCCCGACCGCTTGCGCGCTGGAACCATAACGGAAGTTCTCGATCCGCACGGTGGCGGTGCCGCCCTCAACCTGCAGACCTTCTAGCAGCAGGCCCTCGTCCTTGATCCGCTGCGCCAGAACTTGCTGCGCTCCAGGCTGGTCCGGCCGGCGCTTCGGCAGATTCCAACTGGCTGCGGCGACCTGATCGACTGGCACCAGCGCGGGCGGGGCATTCTCTGTACCGGCATTGTTGCGCGGGCTGGCGGGGTTTATGACGTAAGAAAGCTGCAGGCCAAACTCTGAGCCGTACATGTAGTAGGCGGAGAGCTGGGTCGCATCGGAAAGCTGGTAGGTGGCGCCAAAGTTGAGGGGGGAGTTGACGGCCATGATTCCGCGGGACGTTTCCTGCGTGTAGGAGTCGGAAGAATACTCCAGCAGCAAGGCCACACGATCGTTGAACTGGTACTTCAAGCCGCCAAACAGCGCCGCGTCACCCCGGAACCAGTTTCCGAAATCGAGCTGGCCGGTTCCCCCGATTCCGCCTGCTCCAGAAGGCGGGCGCGTACAAAAGCGATTGTTGTTAAAACAAAGCGGATTCTGAAACCCACCATTGGATGCCAGCCGCCCCCAGCCCATTCCGCCGGTGACAATTAAGCGATCTGCGAATGTTTTGGTGGCCACAAGGTATTCGCCAGCGTAGATCCCCGTGCCGCCAACGTCACGCAATCCGATGGCAACCGAGGGCCATTTTTTGCTTTCGTGCCGCAGTTGAAAGTGAATATCAAAACTGCGGTCATAGAGACTTGGGGCAGTCGGCTGAGCACTGCCGAAGAAATCCTGCAAAAAGGAATACCGAAAAGTTCCGTACACTCCTGGCAGCATCTGGAAAACCATCGTTCCACGGACAGTGTTGCCAAAACCAGCCACCGTGAATCCCAAATGCCCGTCTGGCAAAACTTCAGCGGTCGGCATATCGATCAAGCCTGGAGTGCCGTAGGTCGACAGGTTTTGTGCGGCAGAATGCGATATCCAACCGACATAACAAACCATCGCCAAGAAACCGGCGAACCCTCTGGTCAAAACGCGCTCCCCCTGAGCAGCTTTGCTCGTATCTAACAAGACCTGACCGTGGCATTACAGAGGTCGCCCTGCCGCATTGCGAATGATTGTTCGATGCGCCCGAAATGCCACAGGCAGCAACCAGGCGCTGCAATCCCTCCAAATGTGGATGTCTACAGCGGTCAACGGTTCGGAGCAGTTTGACAACCACCCCCAAAGACAAGCAAACGAAAAGAACATCAAATCGCATTTCAGGACTGAATCTAATGACCATCACCCCCATCATCCTCTGCGGCGGGTCCGGAACGAGGCTTTGGCCGCTCAGCCGTAAGAGCTACCCGAAGCAATTTGTTCCGCTGATCGGCGAGCAAACCTTGTTCCAGACCTCCGCCACACGCCTGAGCGGCCCGGACTATGTCTCTCCGCTCGTTCTCACCAATTCCGACTTCCGTTTCATCGCCACAGAACAACTCGCCGAAATCGGAATTGACCCCAGAGCGATTCTGATTGAGCCAGAGGGGCGCAATACGGCCCCCGCCATCCTCGCCGCCGCGATGTGGCTGGAGAAATCCGACCCCGATGCGTTGATGCTCGTCGCCCCTTCCGACCACGTCGTGCCCGACGCAGAGGCATTCCGCCAAGTCGCCCAAGCTGGCGTCGAGGTTGCGCGTAACGGCCAGCTTGTCACCTTCGGGATCTCTCCCACTCACGCTGAAACGGGCTATGGCTACCTCGAATTGGTCGAGGCCCCCGGAGAGAGCGATCCGCGCCCCCTGCCCCTCCAGCGATTCGTCGAGAAACCCGGCAGCGAAGCCGCGGAACAGATGCTTGCGGCAGGCAACTACCTCTGGAACGCTGGTATATTTCTCTTTTCGGTCAAAGCCATCCTCACCGCCTTCCGCGCACACGCGCCCGATCTCGTCGCGCCTGTCCAACAGGCCGTCGACAACGGCAAACCGGACCTCGGTTTCCTCCGCCTCGACCCGGAGGCCTGGGCGCAGGCGGAAGATATCTCCATCGACTACGCGGTCATGGAACGCGCCGAAAACCTGTCGGTCGTGCCCTTCGGTGCCGGTTGGTCCGATCTCGGCGGGTGGGATGCAGTCTGGCGGGAAACCGCACAGGATGATCGCGGCGTCGCGCTGTCAGGCCAAGCGACGGCCATTGACTGCGACAACACGCTGCTGCGGTCCGAAGACGAGCGACTGGAGGTCGTGGGCATCGGCCTCGAAAACATCATCACCGTAGCCATGCCAGACGCCGTGCTTGTCGCCGACGCTTCGCGGGCACAGGATGTGAAGCAGGCTGTTGCCGCGCTCAAGGAAAAAGGCGCTCAGCAGGCCACTGCATTTCCCAAAGACCACCGCCCCTGGGGCTGGTTTGAAAGCTTGGTGATCGGCAACCGCTTCCAGGTTAAACGGATCCACGTCCACCCCGGCGCAGCTCTCAGTCTGCAGTCGCACCACCACCGCTCGGAACACTGGATCGTGGTGGAAGGCACCGCCAAGGTCACAATCGACGAGGACGTCAAACTGGTAACTGAAAACCAGTCCGTTTACATCCCTCTCGGCGCCGTGCACCGGATGGAAAACCCTGGCAAGGTGCCTATGGTTTTGATCGAGGTTCAGACTGGCAGTTACCTCGGCGAGGACGACATCATCCGCTACGAGGATGTGTACGCTCGAGAGTAACAGGCCGAAACTGGCTCCTGAAGTCTGACCGCAGGGAGCAATCATGCCGGGAATTGCGGTGCGTTTACATAACGCACCGCTCTCTTGAAACTCGGTTAGTGAAGACGAGAAACTGCCACCATCTCTGCGGAAAAACCAAGAACAAACCGACGCTGGATTGGCGAAGCCAAACAACCTCAATCCAAACTCCTATGTCGTGAAAGCGAATGACGCTTCCTGATTGCGTGGTGCGACCATCCACGCATTCCAAAACTGCAGGAAGGACCCAAAATCTTTCAGCTGCCATTGTATTCAGGCCGTATCCGTCCGGCGTGACCGCCGTTGACAATCAAGTTGGCTGCCAATTCCATGGTGCGAGTTCGTCGATGCGGTTGATCTTGTGATCAGCAATGCTCCACCTGCAACTCAGGCACCTCCGATCCAGGGCTGATCCTGCGTTGTGACATGCAGGGATGGCGGGTCACCTGCCCCCACTGCGGTCGCCCATTCGAGGATTTGGCTCAAATCGACCGCGGCCGTCCCTTCCTTCAATATCATGCCGCCGCACTTCGTGGAGAGGAGTTGCTCGACGATGATGCCGAACGCGACATCCAAACCTGGGCATCACCGCTGGAACTGACACGCCTCCTGCTGATGCGTCGAGTCCCTTGGCCATATCCGCAAAACGCCGTACTCCGGTGCTACAGGGTTCTCGGCGTCGTTATCCCTAACCTCGACGACGTCATCGCCAGAGAGGAATCGTTCCCGCCCTCGACCAAGAACCCAATTCTCCCGCTCCACATCAGACCAGCACTTCTGGCTGGCGTCGCCATCGTGGAGCGCGCTGGACCGGAAATGCTGAAGATGCTGCAGACACATACCTTCGGACACAACAGAAACCGGTTCATCGAAGAAACCGACCATCTGATCAACCCGGCGTTCGGACTGCCGGGCCCTCGACAGATGCAGTTAATTTGAGATTGGCAACGCACTCTGCAAATCCGGGCGGGGATGGTCAGATCAGACAGGATGAACAATACAGTTGCTAGGCAGCAGACTCATAAAACTGGCACCATAGCCTTACGGATGCGAGTTTGATCATAGCCATGAAGTTGGCTGAGGTTTTCTCATATCTGGTCGCGATGCGTCGGAACGAAGCTTTGAGCCTGCCGAAGAAGCGCTCGATCTTATTGCGTTCGCGGTAAATTTCCGCGTCAAACTCGGCGGGAAATTTCCGGTTTGCCTTTGGTGGGATTACGTCGATGGCGCCTTGTTCCCAGATCATTTCACGGATCCAGTCTGCGTCATAAGCCTTGTCCGCGAGCACATATTGCCCAGGCTGCAGTCCATCCAAAAGCTGTTCACAGGGCGGTGCGTCATGGGCTTGGCCCGGCGTCAGCTCATAGCGGATTGGCAGGCCGTCTTGGTTGGTAAGTGCGTGAATTTTTGTGGTTAACCCGCCCCGCGACCGCCCCATGCAACGACGCGGGTCGTTTTTTTGAGCGTTGCGGCTGAATGATGCACACGCACGGATGTTCCATCCACCATCACAGTGTCGACGTTGTGCGCGTCGGCGACCGCCTCCATCACACGATCCCAGATGCCAGCATAAGTCCATCGGTTGAAACGGTTGTACACCGTGGTGTAGGGGCCGTATTGATCCGGCAAATCCCGCCAAGGGATGCCGGTACGCAAGACATAGAAAATGCCACTGATCACGCGCCGATCATCGACACGCTTCACACCCCGGCTGTTGTTCGGGAGCACAGCCTTGATGAACTCCCACTCCAAATCGCTCAAGTCTGATCGCGCCATTCCACGGCTCCCCACATTGTTTTACGGAAAGTGAATCATAACTCGCTGGAAACGTGAAGCTCTTTGTAGGTACGCTGCCTAGCATACCGGACGCAAGCCGGGCGTTCTGAATGCGCTCCTGTGATGTGGTCACAAACAACACCGTGAAGAATCTAATCCCACCAGCTTCCTGGTAGCGTTCGACGAACCGACCACTACGCAAGTAGCGCTCATAAAGACGGAATTTGTCGATCACGCTGTAGCTGCCTTCGGCTCCGCTGGTTAGGCGTTCGGTGCCGCGATCGCTTTCCAAAAGGAAAAGCCCCCGGTTGCCGGTCGCTTGGTTTTCGCAGATAAAGGCCGCATCCGGAACGATCCTGGTGGAGCTGTCAAAGGGTTCGGCCACGTAGTCCGATGTTTCGGGAACCTGAGTTTTGCCCTGGGTAATCCGTCGATACTCGTGGAAAGTTCTGACCAGGCGATAATCGGGGCTCTCCACTAACCCAGTTTCGGCTGCAATGAGCAAGTCGATCGTGGTCATTCGATGGGCCATCACAGGTGTCCAGCCGGTGCTGGTATGTGGCCTCACGTATCCTCCGATATCCTCTGAAAACAGCCCGCCGGCATCAAGCATGGCCTGAAAACCCGACCGAGTCAGATAGTAGAGTTTGGGTGCTTTGGAGCCGCCGCGCAGACCAACATTGCCGATTGAGCCGAGAAATTTCTTTCGCTCAAAGACGCGCAAAACGTCTCTCACATGCGAGGTTTTCAGCCCACTCGCCTTCGCGAATTGATCTACCGACAAGAGTCGGTACCGATGAATGGCAAGCAACCCTTGCAGACTGGCTGGAGTAATCGAGGCGGCGCCATTTACGGGCATTTTGGACCCGTATTTCGACCCACTTTTCGATCCGACGCTCCAGCACCGAAAACCCTTTAAACATCAGTGCGTTATCTGTCACAAGTACGCGCGACATATTTTGCAGTAATTGCAAAATATCCCACCGCCACCCTGCGACGTATTTTTTTTCAAATTCGATGACGATTTGACCCCGATCCCCGTTGTTTGTTCCTTCGTTTGAGCTCTGTGTTTTTTGTGACAATACAATCTTTCGCGGGTGATGACTGAGTTTTTGTGAGGAATTGGTCGAGTACGAATTTCGTTGCGATTGTGCAGCTGTTTGAGTTTGCTAACCAAAGCAAAAAGGCAGATAGGGAGAGTTTGGTGAAACTGGGCTGGAAACTCATCATCGCTGCGGTTGTGATCGGCGTTGCCGGAAACATGATGGAAGTAGTGCCGATTATCGTAATCGGCGTTGCACTTTTTTGGATCGCTGTGTTGCTTTTGCTTTTTCGGATCGGCAGCAAACCAAAGAGCGGTGCCGGATCAGGCAAACTGTAATTCCAACTGGCTGCCAGAAGCGTGACATGGGGCCCGGGCAAATTGTGACCGCCAGGTGGACGCAACGAGTGTTCCAAAGGAAGCCGCCGAGAGGGCCACCTTGGGCAGTGCTTGCTAATTGGGGTCGCAAGCTCCGACGGGCTTGCGTCAAACTGGCCGACTTTTGCTCCGCCTCAATGGTTGGAATTTGCGCCGCCGTTGAAAGTCAGGTGAAGACTCGACCTTGTGCCCCGAGTCCGTGGTTGAAGTCACAAAGTTCGAGCTGTTCTCGCTGTGGGCTGCCACGATCCGAAAGAAGAAGTGCGCTGGTTCGCGATGCAGCGGCGGCTCTGTCCCTGCGCAAGCTCGAGATCGGATCGACGGCTGTGGCGATGTGGCTTTGATACTAGCGCTTGTCGCGATGCGACCTGTGGCGGTGGCGAAGGATGGCAATATAGTGTTTCAAAGAACGTCAGGAGCTCTTCAAGCGTTCTCTCGGCCGGAAAGCCCGCCACGCAAATTCGTCTGGCATGGTCAAATAGGAGCCCTACCCGCGTTTTTTTTCATTCGTTAGACTAACGCCATGACACTTCAGCCAACCAACGCACAGATCTCAGATCTTCAGCAGAGCCTGGAACTGGTTTACGGGCGGCAATTTTGACCTGCCCCTTTTTTCAGGGCCACTCGTAAATCGAGTTTGCTCTCCATTTGTGTGCCATCATTCAGCGGCGTGAGCAATGGGCGCAGGCGCGGAGCCCTCATGTAGCTCAAGCGGCTGTGCCCATTGCGTTTTGTCGAAGGGCCGCGCTGCCGCGAACTCCTCCGGGGTTTGATATCTCAGGCTGCTGTGCGGTCTCTCTGTGTTGTAGTCTATCCTCCAGTTTTCGATGATGTCACGAGCCTCGCCGATGCTTGTGAACCAATGCTGGTTCAGACATTCGTCCCTGAAGCGACCATTGAAACTCTCGATGTAGGCATTCTGGGTCGGCTTGCCCGGATCTATGAAATACAACTGCACGCCGTTGTCATCGGCCCAGGCGTCAAGCGCGCGACCTCGTAGTTCCGGGCCGTTATCAACGACCAGAATGTCAGGATATCCGCGTTCGCGTGCGACCCGGTTCAGCAGTTCCACGACCCGCTCACCGGGCAGTGAGAAATCCACCTCGATGGCGGGGCACTCTCGTGTGCAATCATCTTTGAGGTTCGCCGTTCGGAATTTGCGCCCGTTTGCCAGTGCGTCACTGGTGAAATCCAAAGACCACCGTTGGTTGGCTGCAATCGGGCACCAGCCGCCCTCACGGCCTTCCTTGGGGATCTTCTTGCGCTTTGTGCGACGTAGCCACAGCCGCTCCTCGCGGTAGATACGTTCGACGACTTTGACGTTCACCTTGAACCCCTCGCGCACCAGCTTGGCATGCAACATACGATAGCCATACCTCCTGTGCTTGCCTGAAAGCGTGATCAGACGTTCCCGAAGCCGCGCGTGGCGATCCGGGCGCGCCTGATAGGTCAGGCTCGATCTGGATATTCCAACCAGCCTGCACGCCCGCCTTTGCGTGAATTGGTGTTCAGCCATCAACGTGACCACCGCATCCCGACGGGCGGCAGGCGTTATGAGTTTTTTGCCAGCAGCCCCTTAAGACCAGCATTATCGAGCATCGCGTCTGCCAGCAGACGCTTCAGCTCCGAGTTCTCGACCTCCAGGTCCTTCAGGCGGCGCAGCTCGGATACTGTCATGCCGCCATACTTGGCTTTCCACTTGTACAGCGTCGCATCGGACATCCCATGCTTGCGGCAAAGCTCAGACACTTTGGCACCCGCAGCATACTCCTGCAAAATCCCGACGATTTGTTCCTCTGTGAAGCGTGACTTCCGCATTCTTCGTTCTCCTCGTAGCTTTGAACGTTACGAGAACAAACTCTCTTTTTGAATGGCCCGAAATTCTGGGGGCAGGTCAATTTGACCAGGACGAGGCCCGAGAGATCGCGCAGCGACTCTTCAACCTGTATGACGAACTCAAGACAATACCCCAATCTGACTGACGTCTTTGCCGACCAGTTCCGCTAAAAAGTCCAAGTCATCTTTTGGCAGGCCGCGAAGTTTGATCCGGGCATCCGCAATCATCTTCATAGAGGTTGCGTCCAAACGGGTTCGAACGTTGTCGCATAACCCCCGCCGTATGAGATGATCGCGGATTTCGCGCAGGTCCTCGAAAGGTTTCTTGGCTTGTAATATGGCTTTTTTGTCGACGATCCGTGGGTTCGAACTCAGGGTTTTCAGGATTTTCTCTCGGGTTGCACTTTCAGCGTTTGAGAACAGGAATCTGGCTCTGTTGTTGAACCGCACGAGGATTTCGACGGGTTCGAACTCTGATACCGCGTTTTGCGCCAGGGTGGCGCGTTCCTTTGCTCTGTCGAGGTCGAGCTGCAATGTCCGGCGTTTGGCCTCGAATGCGGCATCATCAATGAGGTCCCGCAACCGCATGTCCGTCAGGTTTCCCAGCTGACGCTCAAGACCGGATACAACGGCCTGGCACCGGCGCTGACATTCCTCGCGATCTTCCTGCGCAGTGTCGGGAACGTTGACTGCATGCTCAAGGAGCCAATCGGCGATCCTGTCGGGGATGTGCAATCCCTCAAGAAACTCATCGACCTGCGCGCGCAATTGACGTTCCTCCACGGAGGGCTGCATGCATTTGGGAGACGTGTGCACACGGGTGCAGTGATAATAGATATATGTGCGCCCGCTCGGCTTTCGTTTGAACTCGGCGGTCACCGCTTTGCCACAAGCGCCGCAGGTGAACAGGCCCCGTAGAGCGAAGGTGCGCTCCTTTGCCCGGGTCGGCGTCGCGCATCCGAGTATCTCCTGCGCGCGCCGGAACTCGGATTTCGACACAACCGGTTCATGCGCACCCGGGTAGAGTTGACCTTGCCATAGCACGTAGCCCGCGTAGATCGGGTTCTTCAGGAGACGGTGGATCTGTGACCGCGACAGCACCGTTCCCCCCATCCTTCTGCGAACCGGTGTTCGATAGGCCCAGTCATCACGCACGATCTTGTGGATCTGCTCAACCGAATACTGGCCTGACAGCAGCAGATCGAACATCTGCCGAACAGCCCTGAAGTGAGGGTCTTCGGGAAGCACGTGACCGGTCTCACGGCAATTGCGGTATCCAAGCGCCGCCCGGCTGGGCATCCAACCATTGCGGATCTTCGCGCGCTGGCCGCGCTTGACGTTCTCGGAAAGGTTGTCGACATAGTACTTCGAATAGCCGAAGATGATGCCCAGCATGAACTTGCCCTGGCTGCTGTTCTCGAAGCTGTAGGTGCAGAACTTCAGGTTGCGAAGACAGTCGCGATCGAGCGCATAGATGATTCGGCCGCCATCCATCGAGTTGCGGGCCAGACGATCCGGGTGCCAGGCGATGATGCCCTGTGCCTCGCCTTTTTCGATCCGCGCGAGCATGGCGTTGAATTGCGGCCGACCCGGCGCCTTGGCGCTGAAGGCTTCGGTAAAGGTATCGACCACCTCGATGTCCGGATCCTGCGCGACAAGGCGCTGGACTTCCGCTTGCTGGCTCTCCAGCGAGAGCACCTGCCGGTCCTCCGCTTCCTGGGATTTTCGGCAATAGATGAAGTATTTCATGAGTGTTAAGTGTTAGGTGTGCCCGGGCGGCGGTGGCATCTCGGCCGAGAAGGCACGGGATTGCGTGCCGTCCACCATCAGGCGCACGAGGGTCTGGTAATTGGGCATTGCAATCAGCTGTTCCGGCGTGACATCGCCCAGCTGCTGGGCGATGAGGCCCGCATCGAGCGGGCCGGTGCGATAGGCGACCAGACTGCCGACATTGCCCATGATGCCGGCAAACAGAGCATCGGAGCTCTGTCGGCAATGCTGCTGCGCTAGCGTGAGCGACAGCCCGTATTTCCGGGTCTCGGACAGGGTTTCGGCCAGGGCATCCGTAGTGAAGTTGTGGAACTCGTCCACGTAGAGCATGAAGGGTCGCCTTGCACTGCTGAGATCCCGCGTGAAGGCGGCATGGGTCAGGGCCGAGACCACCAACCCGCCGAGCAGGTTGGCAATGTCTGAGCCTAGCTGCCCCTTGGCAAGATTGACGATCAGGATGCCGCCATCATCCATGAGCGAGCGGAACCGCAGAGGTTCAGCAGGCTGGCAAAGAGCCTGCCGCACCACCGGATGACTGAGGAACGTGCCGAGCTTGTTGGCAATCGGCACCACACCATCGGCGGCGGTCTTGTAGTTCATGCCGGGATATTCCTCGGTCCAGAACTGCCGAAGCTGCGGATCGGCGATGCGGGTGATTACCTCTTTGCGGAATTCACGGTTCAGAAACAGCCGCATGATGTCACGCAGATCAGTGGTCGGCTGGTCCAGCAATGCAAGTACCGCATGGCGCAGGAGATGTTCCATGCGCACGCCCCAGGCATCGGCCCATTGATGGCGTAAAGTGGCGATGAGGCCGGAGGTCACCAGCGGGCGCAGGGCTGGCGAAGTGCGCGTCAATGGGTTGTAGCCAAGCGGGCAATCACGGTCATGGGGCCGCCAGATTTGGGCGCGATCACCGATCCGCGCCGCAAGATCCTCGGCCAGATCGCCATGCGGATCGATGAGACAGAACCCGGCGCCCTGCGCCGCATCCTGCAGCGCCATGTTCAAGAGCAGGGTCGACTTGCCGGCCCCGGTCTGACCGATGACATAAAGATGCTGCATCCGGTCGGCCTGCCGGATGCCGAAGCTCTTGTTGCCATATCGGCTCCAGGCCAGGCCAAGCGTTGTGATAGGCGGGTGCATGACCCAATTGTCCCGCCGATTACATCACCCGGATAGGGACGCGCAGGACCCGTCAGGGGCCGGGAGGGGCAGTAGTCAGATCGGCAAGCCCGGTTACACTGAGATCACAATTGTTCCTTCCCGTCGCCTGCTCGTCCTTCGGCGGGTGCGCCCGAAATCGGTTCGGGCGGCCACCCAGCGAAGGAAGAGATGAGATGACGACACAAGACCTGAGCGGCCTTGTTGGCGCTTACCCGGTCTGCAGCGCCTGCCAGGCCACCGCCGTCCTGCGCGATGCCTGGGCAATCTGGAACCGGATGACCGGTAAGTGGGAGCTGCAGGCGATCTTCGACGAAGCCCATTGCG
>CATOSU010000011.1 GCA_951812615.1 uncultured Paracoccaceae bacterium | reverse complement strand
AATGCTGGTGCCGTTGTCCAGCGCGCTGGCATGGCAGAGGACATTGTCGATCAGCAGGGCATGGTCGGCGGTGACGGTGAGGTCACTATGCGGCAGGTCGGGGCCAAGGGCACTGGCGGCGATGCAGATGGGATGCAGGCGTTCGGCGGGGCCGAAGCGGGGGTCGATGGTCTGGTGTCCGATCCATTTGACTGGAACGATGCGGCCATCCGCCGTCGCCACTAGGTCTCCGATGACCAGCCGTTCGACTGCGACGGGGTCTTGCGGAGTGGCGATTTTTGTACCCGCGGCAAAACAGAAAACGAAGTTCTCTACGGTCAGCCCGCCGTAGGCCGGCGGGCTGGACACCGTATCGATGAACGGTCCCGGGTAGATCACCGCTACCCATAGCGGGTTGGCACCCGATTGGAACACAGGGCACAATACACCGTTGATCGTCGTGGTTCCAAGGTAGGGACCTGTCGTCAATCCGTCATCACCGGGTTCGTACACATCGTCGTCGTCCCAATCCGGCCAATTTGATGCAGTATCAACCGACGAAACGAAATCCCCGGCGGCGTCAAACGTGAAGATCTGAGTATATGGAAAGTCGCCCATAGCGTGGCCCTTTGAAAACCAATGCAGGACGGTAGCACCGCCCCGGCGTCCGGAAAAGCATGGATGGGCAACTTCTTACCCTCCGCCACGTTGCGCAGCCCACGACGCAGCCCGCTGCCCGTATTCGACACACGCGGTCCCGGGCGCGATACCGTGCCGGCCGCGGTTCGACGTCTAGGCTGCCCTGGTCACCTCGAGCCCTTCCCGGATTGCTGCCGGCACCTGGCGGGCGGTCATTGCGCGCGGGTGGGGCAGGGCGGGCATGTCCGGCACATCACCGTAGAGCGCGTCAAACTCGGCGAAATTGTCGAAGGCGCGGCGTGACGCGGTGTCGAGATAGGTTTCGGTAGAGGTGCCATTGGTGCGGATACGGCACAATTTGCTCGGTGTTACCGTATTTGGTGCAAACAAAAACGGGCGCTGCCGCGTGGCAACGCCCGTTTCACGATTGGGGGTGGACTGGGTCAGGACCGGGCGAGGTTCCGCAGCACGTAATGCAGCACGCCGCCGTTCTCGATATACTCGATCTCGACCGCGGTATCGATCCGGCACTTGAGCGTGATCTCTTTGGCACTGCCGTCCGGGTAGGTGATCGTGCACGGCACTTCGGAGAGCGGGGTGACGCTGTCGAGACCGTGGATCGAGACGGTTTCCTCGCCGGTCAGGCCCAGCGATTTCCGACTGTCGCCGCCGGTGAACTCGAACGGGATGACGCCCATACCGACGAGGTTGGAGCGGTGGATGCGCTCGAAGCTTTCGGCGATCACGGCCTTGACGCCCAGCAGCGCGGTGCCCTTGGCGGCCCAGTCGCGCGAGGAGCCCGCGCCATACTGTTCGCCGCCGATCACGACCAGCGGAATGCCGGCCTCCTGATAGGCCATGGCGGCCTCGTAGATCGAGGTCTGATTGCCGTCGGGGCCATTGGTGTAGCCGCCCTCGACGCCATCGAGCATGTCGTTCTTGATGCGGATATTGGCGAATGTGCCGCGCATCATCACTTCGTGGTTGCCGCGGCGGGACCCGTAGGAGTTGAACTCGCGCACCGGAACCTGACGATCGATCAGGTACTGTCCGGCCGGGGTCGTGTCCTTGAACGACCCGGCGGGCGAGATGTGGTCGGTGGTGATCATGTCACCCAGCAGCGCCATGATCCGCGCGCCCTCGACGTTCTCGATCGACTTGGTTTCCATGGTGATGCCCTGGAAATAGGGCGGGTTCTGCACATAGGTCGAGGTCGACGGCCAGTCATAGGTCAGTTCGTCCGTGGTCTGGACGCTCTGCCATTTCTCGTCGCCGGTGAAGACCTCGGCATATTTCTCGACGAAGGCTTCGCGGGTCACGGTTTCGGCGACCAGATCGGCGACCTCCTTGCTGGTCGGCCAGATGTCTTTGAGGAAGACGTCATTGCCGTCCTTGTCCTGCCCGATGGCGTCGGTGGTCAGGTCGATGTCCAGCGTGCCGGCCAGTGCATAGGCCACCACCAGCGGCGGCGAGGCGAGGTAGTTGGCGCGCACGTCCGGGCTGATCCGGCCTTCGAAGTTGCGGTTGCCCGACAGGACCGAGGTGGCAACCAGATCGCCCTCGGCAATGGCCTTGGAGATTTCCGGCTGCAGCGGGCCCGAGTTGCCGATGCAGGTGGTACAGCCGTAACCCACGAGGTTGAAGCCGACCGCATCCAGATCCTTTTGCAGGTCCGCGGCCTCCAGATAGGCGGAGACGACCTGAGAACCCGGCGCGAGCGAGGTTTTGACCCACGGTTTGCGATTCAGGCCCAGCGCCGCGGCCTTGCGGGCCACCAGACCAGCGCCGATCATCACATAGGGGTTCGACGTGTTGGTGCAGGACGTGATCGAGGCGATCACCACCTTGCCCGATTCCATGGTGTAGTCTTCACCGTCGACGGTCACTTCCTTGCCCATCGGACGCTTGAACATGTTTTCCATCTGGTCGGCAAAGGCGGTCTTGGCATTGTCCAGCGCAATATAGTCCTGTGGACGTTTCGGACCGGAGATAGCCGGCACGATGGTGCCCATGTCCAGTTCCAGCGTGTCGGTATAGACGGGGTTGTAATCCGCACCGCGCCAGAACCCGTTTTCCTTGGCATATTCTTCGACCAGCGCCACGCGGTCTTCGTCGCGGCCGGTGTTGCGCAGGTAGCGCAGGGTTTCATCGTCGATCGGGAAGAACCCGCAGGTGGCGCCGTATTCCGGGGCCATGTTGGCGATTGTGGCCCGGTCAGCCAGCGGCAGCTTGTCCAGCCCTTCGCCGTAGAATTCCACGAACTTGCCGACAACGCCCTTTTCGCGCAGCATTTCCACGACCTTCAGCACCAGATCGGTGCCGGTGGTGCCTTCGACCATTGCACCGGTCAGCTTGAAGCCGATGACTTCGGGAATCAGCATCGAGATCGGCTGGCCCAGCATGGCGGCCTCGGCCTCGATCCCGCCGACGCCCCAGCCCAGAACGGCAGCGCCGTTGACCATGGTGGTGTGGCTGTCAGTGCCCACCAGCGTATCCGGGTAGGCGACGGTTTCACCGTTCTGGTCGGTGTCGGTCCACACGGTCTGTGACAGATATTCCAGGTTCACCTGGTGGCAGATGCCGGTGCCCGGCGGTACGACGCGGAAGTTGTTGAACGCGTTCTGGCCCCACTTGAGGAAGGTATAGCGTTCGATGTTGCGTTCGTATTCGCGGTCCACGTTCATCTGGAAGGCGCGCGGGTTGCCGAACTCGTCAATCATGACCGAGTGGTCGATGACCAGATCGACCGGGTTCAGCGGGTTGATCTTTTCCGGGTCACCGCCCAGAGCGACGATCCCGTCGCGCATCGCGGCAAGGTCGACGACCGCCGGAACGCCGGTGAAGTCCTGCATCAGAACGCGCGCCGGGCGATAGGCAATCTCGCGCGGGTTCTGGCCGCCCTTGTTTGCCCAATCGGCAAACGCTTTGATGTCGTCGACGTGAACGGTCTTGCCGTCCTCGAAGCGCAGCATGTTTTCCAGTACGACATTCAATGCCGCGGGCAGCCGCGAAAAATCGCCCAGACCGGCTTCGGTCGCGGCGGGAATGGAGTAATAGCTGACGCTCTGACCGCCTACGGTGAGTGTCTTGCGGGTCTTTGACGTGTCCTGACCAACTGTGATGGGCATTCTGGCCTCCCTCGGGAAGTGATGAAAACGGGGATTCGCTGCAGGCTATCTGCATCAGCGCCCGCCGCCGATCAATAGCGAACCGGCCGACTGCGGCATTTTTTGTATACCATTGCACACAATGGGCGGGCAATCCCCTCAAATTCGTCTCAAGAAACCTTGATTGGCCATTACAGGGACGCCAGTCTAAGACCGGAGAGCACGCAACTGGACCCTGGCATGACATCCCTGAAACTCACCGCCCTTGCGGCGCTCTGGCTGCTACTCCCGACCTGGCTGATGGCGCAGGACAACTCCGTGGTGGTGGAGCTCTATACTTCGCAGGGCTGTTCGTCCTGTCCGCCCGCCGACCGGTTGATGCATGATCTGGCCAAGCGGGATGATGTGATCCCGCTGGCGCTGCATGTCGACTATTGGGACTATATCGGCTGGAAGGACCTCTATGCCGACCCGGCCCATACCCGGCGGCAGAAGCAGTATGCACATGCCGGTGGTCGTCAGATGGTCTATACGCCGCAGATGATCGTCGGCGGTGTGGATGACGTTGTCGGCGCGCGGTCGATGGAGCTGGCCGAACTGATCGCCAAGCACCGGGCGCAGGGCTCCGCCACCACGATCACCGCGCGCCGGGACGGCGACAGGCTGAGGATCAGCGCCGGGGCCGCCGCGGATCTGGCGGCGGCCTGCGACATTCATCTGGTGCGCTACAATCCGCGGCGGGTTGCCGAGATCACCCGCGGCGAAAACGCGGGCAAGACGCTGACTTACGTCAACGTCGTGGAAGACTGGCAGGTTCTGGGGCGCTGGGACGGCAGCGGGCCGCTGGCGCTTGAAACCGACTTGCAGGGCGATCTGCCGGCGGTGGTCCTGCTGCAGATGCCGGGGCCGGGACGGATCATGGCGGCGGCCCGCGTGGAATAGCCGGTTCAGCCTTCGGGCAGACCTGTCACCACCCCGTCATGCACCCAGGGTTTCCACCTGCGATGGATCCAGAACCATTGCGTCATGCGCGCGCGCACCATGACCTCCAGATCATCGTTCATGGCCTGGGTCATCGTCATTGGGTCGCTATGCGGGATCGGGGCGTTCAGCTCGACGTGAAAGTTCAGCCCGTCGGGCTGACGGATGGCATATCCCGGCACCAGCAGCGCATTGAATTTCAGCGCCAGATCCGCGGTGGAGAGCGACGTGACCGCCGGTTTGCCGAAAAAGGTCAGCTCTTCGCCGCCATGGGCGTGCAGGTCGGTGAGGATGCCCAGCATACCGCCGCCGCGCAGATGCTTCACGGTCTGCCGCATGCCCGTCAGGCCCTGTTCGAAACAGGGCGTGCCCAGTTCTTCCAGCCGGCCAACGTAGTAGCGGCTGAAATAGGGGTTGGCGAGCCGGCGATAGAGCCCGCCCAGCGGCTGACCGCGCAGTTTGAACAGCGCCCGGATCGCGGCGTAATTGCCGAAATGGCCGCTGCAGATGATCACCGGGCGGCCCTCTGCCGCCGCGGCATCGACCGCGGCCCATCCGGGGCCGGCAGTGGTCCAGTTGGGCGCAAGCTTCAGAAAGGGCTGCGGGCTGAGCTGTTCGATCGCCGCGCGCGCGGCATTGTCGGACACGGCGCGGCAGAAGCCGTGCACCTTGTCGGGCGGGAAATCGGGACAGGCAATCGAGAGGTTCTTGCGCGTGCGCCGGTGAAACCCGGCCAGCGGCGCCAGCGTGCGCGACGCCAGCCCGCCGGTGACCGGCACGCGCCAGCGGTAGGGCAGCAGCATCATCGCGCCGATACCTGCCCGGGCAAAGACATTGCCGATCCGGTAGGCGTAACGGGCGCTGCGGCTAAGCTGTGATTTCTGGGCGGGCATGAGGAAAGGCTCAGCGTGGCTGGCGGGTTTCGCGGTGCCAGACATAGAGCCCGGCCCCCGCAATCACAAGGGCGCCGACCACCGTCCAGATGTCAGGGATTTCGTCAAACAGCACCAGCCCCCAGATCCCGGAGAAGATCAGACCGCTATAGGCAAAGGGCGCCAGCATGGCCGCTTCGCCCATCGAAAATGCGCGGATCAGCGCCAGCTGTCCCAGCGTGCCGAAGGCCGCGACGCCGAACATCAGCACCATGCCCCGCCCGTCCGGGGTGACCCAGGCGAAAGGCACCGCGCAGCTGAGGATCACTGTGCCGACCATCCCGGTATAAAGCAGCGAGGTCCAGACATCTTCGTCCCACCCGACCTTGCGCGTCAGCAGCGCATAGGCCGAGTAGCACGCCGCCGCCAGCAGCGGCAGAACCGCCGCCGGTGAGAAGATGTCGGAGCCGGGCCGCATCACGATCAGCGCCCCCAGCAGCGCCAGCCCGATGCCGGCAATCCGCCGCGGGCCCAGCGCCTCGCCCAGAAACAGCGCCGCACCCAGCGTCACCAGCACCGGGTTCACCGACATCAGCGCGGCGTTATCCGCCAGTTTCAGGTGGCTGAGGCCGAGGAAGAAAAACGCCGTCGCCCCCATCAGGAACAGCGAGCGCAGAAATTGCGTCCCGGGCCGGTGGGTGCGGGCGACCCGACGCAGCCGCGGTGCAACCAGCAGCACGACCATCAGCATCTGGCCCGCGTAGCGCGCCCAGAGCGCGGGCAGCACTCCGACCTGCGGTGCCAGCGCCTTGACGCAAACATCCATCACCGAAAAACAGAAGATCGCGCCGACCATCAGCCCGATCGCCTTCCCTGCCGGCGCGTGTCCGGGACCGGTCATTCCGCGACCCGTCCGCGCTGTGCCATCCGACCCATCGACACCAGCACCGGGTCCTCCTCCTGCCGGGCCTGAAACCCGGCCTTGTCCGACAAGCCGCGCCATCCGGCCGCGATCAGCGTCTGGGCGACGGCACCGCCCATCGTGTCGCCGGGTCCGGTTATGATGAAGAGGTCCGGCGCGAATTCCCGGGCCGCGATGGTGACCGCATGAGTGAAATCATAAGGTTCGGTCACCTGATGGCCCAGCGTGTAGGCCCGCAGCGCCGCCGGATCGGTGCTGCCCGGCCACCAAACCGCGCCGCGCCCGTCGATCAGCGGCAGACCGGGCTGCCGGAACAGATCCGATGCCAGCAGGGATTGCCCGCGCGTCGCCACCGGCGCCTGCAGCGGCGTGTGAAAGGCAGCGTGATTGGCCAGCCGCATGGGAAAGCGGTCCTGCAGCCGGGGCACCGCGCCGGCAAAGGCCTGCAGCCCGGCGTCATTGCCCGCCAGCACCAGCATCCCGCCCAGATCGATGGAGAGCGCCAGCCTGTGGCCGGGACGGTCCGCGATCTTGCCGGCCAGCGCCAGTATTTCAGCCTTGCGCGCCGGGTCGGGACGCTAGTCCTCGTCCACCACCGGGTAGACCAGCTGACCACCGATCATGGCCTCCTGCATCAGCGTGCCCATCGTGTTGGCGATCCGGAACCCATCCGTGGCGCTGACAGCACCCGCGCAGGCCAGCGCCGTGTACCAGCCCATCGAATTGCCGGTGACAGCGACAACTTCCACCCGGTCCCGCAGCGCACGGAAATCGCCCAGCGCGGCCGCGTAGATCAATGCCGATGCGTTGTCGCCGCGGGTGTGCCGGGTGGTCGAATAGCGCTTGGCCCCGTCCAGCGCCGATACCGGATCCTGCCCCTGTGCGTGGCGCATCGCATCGAATTCAGCCAGCAGCGCCGGGTCCCCGAAATGCCGCGAAAGATAGCCCAGCTCGCCCTGACCATAGGTTCCGCGCCCCGGGCAGATCACCACGGCGGTCGTCATGCGCAGAGCCTCCGCGCTTCGGCCTCGATGCTGTCTGCCGAGGGCATCGTGGCACCGTAGGCGGGGCCGGTGGCGATAAAGCTGTCTTCTGCCGCAAGCCGGGAAAACGGTTTGTCGAACCGCTCGGCCAGCAGGGCCATCACCGCCTCGGACACACCGCCGCTGCGCCGGGTTTCATCGACCACCAGCACGCGCCTGCAGGGACTGATCGCGTCCAGCAGCGCCGCCCCGGGCAGTGGTGAGAGCCAGCGCAGGTCGATCACCCGCGTGTCGATCCCGCTGTGGCTTAGCCGGGCCTGCGCCTGTCGCGACAGGTAGTGGCCGTTGCCGAAGCTGACCAGCGCCAGATCGGTGCCGTCGCCATCCACACCAACCGTGCCAAACCCGATGCGCTGGCCCGGATCCGGGTAGCGCGACAGCCAGCCGCCATCCTTCGGGTTCAGCAGGTCGCGGGCCTGATAGAGCGCGATCGGCTCCAGAAACACCACCAGCCGCTGTTCCTCCCGCGCCAGCCGCACACATTCGCGCAGCATCCCGGCGGCGTCGGCCCCGGTGGACGGACAGGCGAGGATCAGCCCCGGTATATCGCGCAGCACCGCGACCGAATTGTCATTGTGGAAATGCCCGCCAAACCCCTTTTGATAGCCAAGCCCGGCGATGCGCACGACCATCGGGTTGGTAAACTGCCCGTCCGAGAAGAACGGCAGTGTTGCCGCCTCGCCGCGCAGCTGGTCCTCGGCATTGTGCAGATAGGCGAGGAACTGGATTTCCGGCATCGGCAGGAACCCGTTCTGCGCCATGCCGATCCCCAGACCGAGGATGGATTGTTCGTCCAGCAGGGTGTCGATCACACGATCCGGGCCGAACCGTCCGATCAGCTTCTGGGTCACGCCATAAACGCCGCCCTTGCGGCCCACGTCTTCGCCCATCAGCACGATCTCGCCATGGTCCAGCATCAGGTCGGTGAGGGCCCAGTTGATCAGCCGTGCCATCGGCTGCGGCTCGTCCATCGCCTTGAGGTCGGTCCCGAAGGCGGCGGCGCGGGCCTCGGGCGCCGGGCCGTTGGTGGCGCGGTTGAGGCGCGGGGGCGGAACGAGGCTCGCCATCACCTGTTTGGCGGTTTTCAGCCGGGGTCGGGTGACGGCCTCGGCCGCGATGCGGGTGACGCGGGCGCAGGTTTCCTCGTAGATCGCCAGCGCCGCGGTCCGTGTCAGCGCCCCGGCCTCCGACAGCAACCGGACGGAATGCAGCAGCGGGTCCATTGCCTCTTCGGTGGCCACCTCTTCGCGCGACAGGTAGCTGGTGGGGATGTCATTGCCGGCATGGCCGTAGAGCCGCACCGTGCGCATGTGCAGAAAGGCCGGTCTGCGGCGGTCCCTGACATAGGCCGTGGCCTCTGCGGCGGCGCGGTAGGTGTCATAGAGATCCAGCCCGTCGCAGGCGAAATACCGCAAACCGGGTCGGTTCGAAAAACCGGCGGCGATCCACCCGTCCGGGGTTTTGACCGAAATCCCGATCCCGTTGTCCTCGCACACGAACAAAAGCGGCAGCGGGATCGACTGAAACGCGGTCCAGCCGGCGGTGTTGAACGCGCCCTGCGCGGTGGAATGGTTGGCCGAGGCATCTCCAAAGGAACACATCACCACCGCGTCGTCCGGCATCGTCACATGTTCGGGCCGGTGCCGGATGGCCGCGCCGACGGAATAGGCGGCACCAACCGCCTTGGGCAGATGGCTGGCGATGGTAGAGGTCTGCGGCGGGATGTTCAGCGCCTTTGATCCCAGCACCTTGTGGCGCCCGCCGGAGGTCGGATCCTCGGACGAACAGGCAAAGCTGAGCAGCATGTCCCACGCGATCGATTGCCCGGGCACCTGTCCGGCGCGCGCGATCTGAAACGCGGCATCGCGGTAGTGCAGGAACGCCATATCGGTCGGACGCAGGGCGGCGGCCACCGCGGCCATGCCTTCGTGCCCGGAAGATCCGATGGTATAGTAGCCTTGTCCCTCGCGCTGCATGACCCGGCTTTGCCGGTCCAGCGCCCGCGACAGGCATTGTGCCCGGAACAGCGCCACGGCCCTGTCCGCCGGCAGTGCCTCCGTAGCCGGGTGTCCCACGGGCAGATCACCCTGTGCCACCCGGCGCAGGAAGTTTTCGTGTACGATATCTGCCCGGTCCATGGCCCGTTCCCGATGCGTGCTGACCGTTCAGTGATACGCCTCTGGCGGGCGAGGGCAAGCCGATTGCTAAAGCATCCGACCTTTAACCTGAGACATATCCGGCAGCCTTGAAGTAGTTCCAGCACTCTTCCGGTGAGAAGAGTTCGCAGATTTCAGTGAGGGCTTTGAACATGTCGGTGAAGGTTCGAGCGCCGATCCTGCGCAGGTGTGCTTTGAGTTTCGAGAAGGCCATCTCGATCGGGTTGAGATCGGGGCTATAGGGCGGCAGAAACAGGAACCAGCATCCGGCTTTGCGCATGGCTTTGGCCGCAGCGGCATTCTTGTGCGTCGCGAGGTTGTCTAGGATCACGACGGTACCTGGCTCCAGTTCCGGCACCAGCACCTGCTCGACATAAGCCGCAAAGGCTTCGCCATCCATCGCGCCCTTGATGACCCAGGGTGCGATCAATGCGTCGGCGCTGAGGCCCGCGATGAAGGTCTGCGTGCCCCATGATCCAAAGGGCGCATCCATCACCAGCCGCGCGCCCCGTTGTGACCATCCACGCTGGCGGGTCAGGTTGGTTTTGACAGAGGTTTCATCAATGAATACAGCACGATCTGGCTGAGCCGAGACGGCAGGCAAGCGGTGTTTGACCCAATGGTCGCGTTGTTTCCTTACCCTCGCGCGGTGTCGTTCAGTCGCGACCAACGTCTTTTTTTGTACGTGAAGCCCAGCTTGCGCAGGAACCGGCCAATCGCATCAGGGTGCGCCTGAACACCGGTCGCATCCGCAAGAGCGCCGGCAAGTTCAGGCATGGTCATGTCGCCGTCCTGTTCAATCAGTTCGATCAGAAGCGACCGATGCGGATCAAGCTTGCCCTTGCCGCGAGGACGGCCCTGAGGCGCGGCCCTTGCTTGTCCGGTTCGCCGGATCGCAAGCCCCCAACGCGCCCCGGTCGCGGGCGAAAGCTTCAGGCGCAACGCCGCCGCGCGTCCGCTCAATCCTTCTTCAACCAACTTCTGAAACCGCATCCGCAACGCGTTCGGCAAAGGTGCTGACATGATCCATCCTCCCAAACAGGATGAATCACAGATCGGCACTCAAGGGAATCCCTTGCGATTCAGGTTTTGAGCCGGACGCTTTAGTGCCCGGCCAGCCGGTGCGCGCCGAGATAGAGCACCGCCCCCACCCCGGCCAGCGCGATCAGCACCCACAACATCAGCCCGTAGCCGCCCGCCCCCCAGATCAGCGCCCCGAGCCAGGCCGAGGCGGCAGCGGCGATCATGTAGAGCGCGGCCAGTCCGCCGGATTTGGCGCCGAAATCGTCCTCGCCCAGCAGGTCCCGGGCGATAACAGGGCGCAGGATGGAAACCGTGCCATAGGCGCCGCCGAAGAGCAGCACGAACCCCACCACCAGCGCCGGTTGGGAGCCCGCCAATGCGAGGATGAGGATCGACAACCCCATCAATCCGAAGGCCGCCAGCGCAAAACCGTGATGGCTGAGCCGGTCGCCGGTGGCCACCATGGCCAGCCGTCCGACAACCTGCATCGGCCCGATCATCGCCGCGATCATCACGGCAAAGCCGGGACTGAGCGCCCGTTCGTTCAGCAGCGGCAACAGATGGTGCAGCGTCGCGCCGTGGACGATGGCCGACACTGCAAACCCGATCCCGAGCAGCCAGAACACCGGGCTGCGCAGGTAGCCATGTGTGGAGGGGCTGGCCGGGCCGGGGGACGGGCGGGGTTTCGGCGGGCCCAGCAGCCGGGCACCGGTCCACAGCATTGGCGCCACGGCGAGGGTGACGAAACCGCCGATCAGCGCGGTGGCATCGCGCCAGCCCAGCGCCTCGGCCAGAACATGCACCGACGGGAAGCTGAGGCTGCCGGCAAATCCGGCGATCAGCGTGACCCAGATGATCCCCTGTTTCGCGGCGGCCCCGCGGCTGCGGGTGATCATGGCGAAGGTGGCCTCGTAGAGCGTGGCCGACATCAGCACGCCGATGACGATCCAGAGCGCATAGAACTGCCACAGCCCGGTGACCTGCGACAGCCCGATCAGGCAAAGCCCGCCCAGTGCCGCGCCCGTGCCCATCATCGCCGGGCCGCGACCGGTGTCGATCAGGCGGCCCGCCAGCGGCGCGGCGAGGCCCGAGGCGAAAACCGCGAGCGTGATGGCGAAGGTCAGGTCGCCGCGGGACCAGCCGAGATCGGTCTCCCACCACAAGAGCGAGGCCGGGAAAATATAGAACATGGCGGCCCAGATCAGGGTCTGTCCGGCTGCCAGTAACCCGATAGCACGATCCTTCAGCATGCCGGGCAGACTAGGCGAGGCAGCGGCGGTGGGAAAGCCGCGAAATCTGTCGCGCGGACGGGGCAGGTCCGCACCGGTAACCTCCCGGAATGAATGACGTCAGACGCACCGGCCCGGCCGCGCGGGTTTGCACTTGCCCCGGGGCGGTCCTAAAGCATCCGACCTTTAACCTGAGACATATCCGGCAGCCTTGAAGTAGTTCCAGCACTCTTCCGGTGAGAAGAGTTCGCAGATTTCAGTGAGGGCTTTGAACATGTCGGTGAAGGTTCGAGCGCCGATCCTGCGCAGGTGTGCTTTGAGTTTCGAGAAGGCCATCTCGATCGGGTTGAGATCGGGGCTATAGGGCGGCAGAAACAGGAACCAGCATCCGGCTTTGCGCATGGCTTTGGCCGCAGCGGCATTCTTGTGCGTCGCGAGGTTGTCTAGGATCACGACGGTACCTGGCTCCAGTTCCGGCACCAGCACCTGCTCGACATAAGCCGCAAAGGCTTCGCCATCCATCGCGCCCTTGATGACCCAGGGTGCGATCAATGCGTCGGCGCTGAGGCCCGCGATGAAGGTCTGCGTGCCCCATGATCCAAAGGGCGCATCCATCACCAGCCGCGCGCCCCGTTGTGACCATCCACGCTGGCGGGTCAGGTTGGTTTTGACAGAGGTTTCATCAATGAATACAGCACGATCTGGCTGAGCCGAGACGGCAGGCAAGCGGTGTTTGACCCAATGGTCGCGTTGTTTCCTTACCCTCGCGCGGTGTCGTTCAGTCGCGACCAACGTCTTTTTTTGTACGTGAAGCCCAGCTTGCGCAGGAACCGGCCAATCGCATCAGGGTGCGCCTGAACACCGGTCGCATCCGCAAGAGCGCCGGCAAGTTCAGGCATGGTCATGTCGCCGTCCTGTTCAATCAGTTCGATCAGAAGCGACCGATGCGGATCAAGCTTGCCCTTGCCGCGAGGACGGCCCTGAGGCGCGGCCCTTGCTTGTCCGGTTCGCCGGATCGCAAGCCCCCAACGCGCCCCGGTCGCGGGCGAAAGCTTCAGGCGCAACGCCGCCGCGCGTCCGCTCAATCCTTCTTCAACCAACTTCTGAAACCGCATCCGCAACGCGTTCGGCAAAGGTGCTGACATGATCCATCCTCCCAAACAGGATGAATCACAGATCGGCACTCAAGGGAATCCCTTGCGATTCAGGTTTTGAGCCGGACGCTTTAGGGTCTGAGGGCAGAGCCCGGGGAGGTCACGGTGACCGGATTGCTGATCGTTTACCATTCGCGCACCGGCGGCGCCCGGTCGATGGCCGAGGCCGCCCACGAGGCGGCCCGGACGGAGACCGAGACACGTCTGCTCACGGCAGAGGACGCAGGGCCCGAAGATCTGATGTCGGCCGCGGGCTACCTCTTTGCCGCGCCCGAGAACCTCGCCACGCTGTCGGGCATGATGAAGGAGTTTTTCGACCGCTGCTATTACCCGGTTCTGGGCCGGATCGAAGGCCGCGCCTATGCGCAGATGATCTGCGCGGGATCGGACGGGCAGGGGGCTGCGCAGCAACTGGCCCGGATCGCAACCGGCTGGCGGCTGCGCGAGGTTCAGGCGCCGCTGATCCTGTGCACCCACGCCCAGACCCCCGAGGCGATACTGGCGCCGAAACACATTGCAGGGCCGGCGCTGGCACCCTGCCGCGATCTGGGCGCGGCGATGGGCGCGGGGCTGGCGATGGGGGCGTTCTGACCGGCAGGTTGCGGGTAGGATGGGTGATATCACCCATCCTACGGCTGTGCCGTCACGCGGCCGGGTCGTGAATGGCGGTGGCGGCCTGGCTGTCCGGCGTTCCGGCCCGCAGCACCAGCGCCAGCGCGAGCAACAGGACCGTGACAGCGCCGGCCCCGGAATAGACGAAGAAGGCCAGAATGACCGGGCCGCCGAGATACAAAACCGATCCCGCGGCGGAAAATCCGGCCAGCATGGCGATGATCACGATGCCCAGTACCACTGCTGTTCCTCCGGCAGGTTTGATTATTTTGCCGCCCGGAAAGGCGGGGCTTATCGGATAACCTGCGTCCGGAGAGTGTAGCACATTTTGAAGAATATGGGGTAATTTTGTGGCGCCCGGCTCCCGGCACACAAAATCCGGGGTCTGGCTGCCCGCCGGGGCGGGCAGCCGGCATGCAACCGAATGCTCAGCCGCCCAGGAACAGCCGGCCCACGTCCGGGTTTTCCAGAAGCTCGTCACCTGTGCCCGCGATGGCCAGTTCGCCGGACACCAGGACATAGCCGATATCGGCAAACTCCAGCCCCTTCTTGGCGTTCTGTTCGACCATCACGATGGTCTTGCCCTCGGCATGTTGCAGGTCGTCGAGGATTTCGAACACCATGTCGATGAACCGCGGTTCCAGCCCGATGGAGGGTTCGTCCACCAGCAGGATTTCCGGGTTCATCACCAGCGCGCGCGAAATCTCCAGCAGCCGGCGTTCACCGCCTGACAGAACCTTGGCCTGGTGTTTGCGCCGGGCCGCAAGGCGGGGGTATTTCTCGAACACCTTTTCGGCGGCTTCCTTGGCCTCGCTCGGGTTGTCCTTGAGAAACCCGCCCATCCACAGGTTTTCTTCGACCGTCATGCCGGGAAAGACCGATTTGTCCTGCAGGATATAGGCGATGCCCGCCTCCTTCAGCTTGGACTGGGCAGTCAGCTTGGTGATGTCTTTCTTTTGCGGCCCGTCGCCCACCAGCACCTTGCCGGAAAACACGTTGTTGAACCCGAAAATGGCGTGCAGGATGGTCGACTTGCCGGCCCCGTTGGGACCGATCAGGCACAGCGATTGCTCGCGCGCCACGGCCAGGTTGATGCCGTGCAGGATCTCCATCTGGCCATAGCCTGCATGCAGGTCCTCCAGCACGATGTAGGGATCATCTTTTGCCAGTGCCATCAGGTCCTTGGTCTCGATATTCTGTGCGATCTCGGCGGCCTGCTTGGTCACCGCTTCGACAGAAATGACCGTGTCGACGGATCCGCCGTGATAGCCGGTAGAGCGTTTTTTCTCGGTCATCAGTGCGCCCCCAGATAAGCGTCGATCACGCGTTGGTCGTCCTGAATGTCTTCAGGTTTGCCGCTGGCCAGCATCTGGCCATGGGCCAGGCAATAGATTGTGTCGGCCATGTTCATGATGACGCGCATGTTGTGTTCGATGATGAAGAGCGTGATGCCGAACTCGGTATTGGCGCGGCGCAGCCGGTCAATCAGCCCGTTGATGAGCGTCGGGTTGATCCCCGCCGTCGGTTCGTCCAGCAGCAGCACCGTGGGTTCGTTCATCAGCGCCATGGCAAATTCCAGCAGCTTTTGCTGGCCAAAGGACAGCGAGCCCGCCTGCAGGAACCGCTTTTCGAAGAGGCCTACGAAATCCAGCAGGTGGATCGCCTTTTCGCTGTCTTCTGCCGTGTTCTGCTTGAATGCATCTCTCAGCGACAGCTTGCGGTGGGGCAGGCTGATCAGCATGTTCTCGACACAGTTCATTTCGCCGTAGATCCGGGTCTGCTGGAACGTGCGCAGCAGGCCGAGGCGGGCGATCTCGGGCACCAGCATTTTGCTGATTTCCTGTCCCTCGAACTTGATCGAGCCGCCGTCGATCGGGTGATAGCCGACGATGGAGTTGAACAGTGTTGTCTTGCCGGACCCGTTGGGGCCGATCAGGCCGGTGATTCCGCCCTTTTCGACCGTCAGCGAGATGTCGGTGTTGGCCTTGACCCCGCCAAAGGATTTGGACACGCCCGAAACGTCGATGATCGCGCTCATGCGTCTGCCTCCTTTTCATCGACCCGGATGCCGAACCAGTCCGGCCGGATGTGTTTGAGATAGCCCATCAACCCGTCCTGGAAGAACACCACGATGACAACGATCAACAGACCCAGCGCCACCCACTGGCCGCCCAGGAAATAATTCCAGGTTACCTCTTTGAAGACGTGGAACAGGATCGCGCCCACCACGGGCCCCCACAGGGTACCCTTGCCGCCCAGCAGCACGCAGACAACCATGAAGATGCCCAGGTTGATGGTCTGATAGGCGGTTTCCAGCGGTTCGAAGTGGATGAGCTGAAAGGCCGAGATGGCGCCGGCCATGCCGACAAACACCGCGCTGATCGCCCAGGTGAGCGTCTTGTAGCGCAGGGTGTGGATGCCCATCGCCTCGGCCTTTTCCTCGTCATCGCGGATGGCGTTGATCGCCGCCCCGAACCGGGTGGAGTAGAGCCATTTCAGGAACACGAACAGCACCACGCCCAGGCCGGCGTAGAGGAAGTAGATCAGCACTTTCTCGAAATCGGGGTGCAGCGGCGAATGCGGCATCGAGATGCCCTGACCGCCACCCAGCCATTCGATATTCGACACGATCTCGCCGGCGGCGATGGCCAGTCCCAGCGTGCCGATGGCAAAATAGGGCCCGCGCAGGCCGAAAAACAGCGGCCCGATGAGATAGGCGCATAGCCCGCAGAACAGACCGGCGCCGGGGATCCCCAGCAGCATGCCCATGTAGTACTGGCCGCCGGTGACGGTCAGGACCTCGGTCCGAGAGGCATCGGTCCATTCCCCGACCGGGAAATAGAGCCCGATGGCGATCACCGCGCCCGCATACATACCGGTGCCGTAAAAGAAGATGTTGCCCAAAGAGTTATAGCCCATCTGACCGCCGGTCATGTCCCAGGTCAGGGCAACGATGATAAAGAGCCACAGCGTCGCCAGAAAGGCGGTGTAAGACGGAAACAGGAACGGTGCGGCAATGGTGGCGGCCAGCAGGACCGCATAGAAGAGATGGTTACGTGACATCTGCAGTCCCCTCAGCTCAACGATTGACGTTTGCGGCGCTGTTGCATCAGCCGGAAGAACAGGACGATCAGGAGCAGCACGACCGCGATGGCCTGCTGATAACCGATCCCGAATATGAACCCGCCATATTGCTCCAGCGCTCCGATCCCCAGCCCGGCCGCGATCACACCGGGCAGATTGCCCAGCCCGGCCGCGGTCACGATGACAAAGGCCCGGACCGAATGGGTGATGCCGTAGAACGGCTGGATCACCCAGATCATCACCACCAGCGCGCCGGCGGCGCCGCAGATGGCGGAATTCAGGCTGAAGGTGAAGGCATAGACCTTTTCGGTGTCGATCCCCATGACCCGCGCGGCGCGGCTGTCCTGGGATGTCGCGCGGATCGCCTGACCCATGCGCGACCGCTTCATGAACACGATGACGCCAAAGGCCAGGCACATCGCCAGCACCAGGCAGATCAGCTTGACCATCGGAACATCGACGAAGCCGTTAAAGAAGAAAAACGTCTCGTATCCCAGATTGACCGACTGGGTATCGGACCCGAACATCAGATTCATGATCTGCGCCATCATGATGGCCAGACCGAAGGTTGCCAGAAGCGAGGTAAAGAGGTCGCGTTCAATCACCCGGCTGATGATCAGCTTGTAGACCACCCAGCCGAATCCCCACATGACGATAAAGGCCACCTGCACACCCAGGAGCGGATGGACCCAGCCCTGTTTGGCCAGCCACCAGCAGATATAGCCGCCAGCGATCACGAAATCGCCCTGCGCCAGGTTCTTGACGTTCATCACGCCCCAGACCAGCGCCAGCCCATAGGCCGCCAGCGCAAAAATAGCCCCGATCATGACCCCGTCCAGAATGGTTTTGATATTCAGGACCGGATACTGGAACAGGTAGCCGATGTTCTCCGCGATTTGCTCCATCTTGCGTAGCGCCTCCCCCGTCGGGCCGCATTGCGCGGCCTGTTTTTTATATGGTGAAAGAACGCCGGGCGCAGCAGGGCGCCCGGCGTGATCTCAGGTCATGGGCGCGATTAGTTGCGCGGCCAGTTCAGCGGGTGGCTGGCAAATTCGGACGGTGCAACCACGTTGTATTCACCGCCCTGGATCTGACGCAGCACCATCGGCTTGGCAACGTTGTTGCCGGCGTCCGAGAACTTGATGCCGCCATAGAACGTCATCAGGTCGGTGGCCGAGATGGCGTCGCGCACGGCTTCCTTGTCCAGTGTTCCGGCACGTTCAAACGCGTCCTTGAAGACATAGACCGCGGCCGAAGCCTGGGCTGTCTGATAGGGCACCTTCTTTTCCGCGTATTCCGGGAAGGCCGCTTTGAACTCGACCTCGTAGTTGGCTGCCGTGCCAAAGATCGCATCTTCATAGGTCAGCGTTTCGGCCCACTGGGTCGAACACAGGACGTTCTCGGCATAGTCACCGAAATTGCCGGTCACGTCCGCGCTTTCGCAATGCGTGATTGCAAACATCGGGACCGAGATCTTCTGCTCGCCAACCTGACGCACGGCGGTCGCCGCACCCTTGGAGTGGCCAGAGACGATCAGCACGTCCGGCTTGGTCAGTTTGACCTTGGTCAGGATCGCGGTCATGTCCGACAGGTCGCGCGGCAGTTTTTCGTCGACGACGATCTGCATGCCGTATTTGCTCGCGTCTTCGAGAACACCGGCCCGGATGTCGAGCGAAAAGGGATCGTTCTCAACCGCAACGGCCACTTTGACCGAGGCCGGATCCTTGCCTTCTTTCTCGGCCATTTCGGCGGCCAGCGTGATGGCAGATGCCAGGTACTGTTCAGAGGTCGACAGCACCGCGAACAGGTACTTGTATCCCTGGTTGAACAGAGAGCGCGACGCGCCTTCGGCTTCGACCATCGGGATGCCGTATTTCTCGGTCACCGGCGCGATCGCCTTGGTCAGACCCGAGCTGTACGGCCCGAGCATGTACTGAACACCGTCCTGCTGAATCAGGCGTTCGGCCAGCGTGGCGCCCCGGTCGCCCTTGGATTCATCGTCATAGTAGATGACGTTGAAATTATAGCAGGTGTCGCCAATCTGGACGCCGCCGTTTTCGGCGATCTTCTGGATCGCGAACTCATAGCCGTTCTTGGCATGGATGCCGTTGGTTGCGTATTTGCCGGTCAGCGAGATCGCCGAACCCAGAGTCAGGGTTTCGCAATCCGCGGCGAACACGGGCGCAGCAAAACCAAGGGCAGCCGCTGCCGCAAATGCAGCATGTTTAAGTTTCATGATATCCTCCCGTTAAACCATTGTAGTCTGGTTGTGGAAACCATCATGCACAAGCCGTGGTATTCTACAAGTCACCAGTTCTTATGACTTGTTAACTTGTTCATCGGAATGACCGTTAACCGGTCCGCTGATTTCAGGTCAGCCGTTTGAACAGACGGTCCAGCGACAGCGGGCCGGCGCCCTTGACCACCAGCACGACCAGCAGGAAAACCCACCACACCCGGCTGTCGGCCAGCCCGATCGATTTGATCGACGGGTCGAATTCGGCGATGTTGTCGAACCATGCGCCCCATTTGGAATGGGCGGCGACGTAGATGTCGGTATAGGTCTGCACGGCCACGAACCCGATCATGCCCAGCGATGCAAGCCGAGTCAGCAGTCCCAGAACGATCAGCGCCGGCAGGATCAGCTCTGCCCACATGCCCAGCACCGCGACCAGCCAGTGAAAAAAGGTCAGTTGGCCGTAGTCGAAGCTGACGCTTTCGATGAATTTCGGGAAGATCTGGTAATAGGCCCCGTCGGACGGACGCACCAGCCCCAGCAGCCCGTCACCGAACTTCGTCAGCGCGGATTTCCAGAAATAGACCAGCAGCACCGCCGCAAAGACGAACCGGCCCAACGTGCCGAGTATCGCGCCGGAATGGCGGTCGAGAAAACCGAAAAGTGCATTATGGGCAGAGATCAGCATATTCATGGGTCAGTCTTTCGTGGCAATGTGGATGATGGCGCCGCCTTGCAGCAGCAGGGTCAGAACCGGGCCTGGGTCAAAGCCGGGGGCGTCGGTGTCAGCGGCGGCGTGGGCGCCCGCAGGCGTTGCGCCACTGGCCAGCGCCTGAACGAACGCCGCGCCGCCCGGCGGCAAAATCTCCGGTATCGGGTCGAAGCCGGGCCGGGTGATCAGCACGTCCTGCGCAACGGCCCGTGGTTTCGGCGCATCCTTGGTGCTGTTGAACCGCCAGATATCGTGCAGCGGCCAGTCCGAGCGCAGGACCCGGACGGCAGGGGCCAGCCGGATCCGGGCCTGCATCAGCGTGTCGGGGGCGATTGCGGCCAGCGTATCGGGATCGACCGCTTCCGCGTCCGCGGCGTGGTAGGAACGGCGGATCGCCAGCTCCAGCCGGGCGATATCCGACAGGTAGGGCAGGTGCTGCAGCTGGGGCAGGGCCGCCAGAAACTCGGGAAAGGCCGCGCCATAATGCATCATCAGCGGCGAACTGGGCGGATGCGCGCGCAGGAACATCCCGGCCAGACCATCCATGTTCTGAACGCCCAGCAATTTCGTGATCACCGGAAAGGCGGTGCGCATCGCCTCGGACAACGACACGGCCACATTGTTGCGGTAAACGTCAAAGCGTTTGCCCGCAGGCCGCGCCGCGCCATCGATCAGCCCGTCCGGAACCGGACGCCCGGCATCAAGCAGTGCGGCGCGGAATTGCGGCTGGCTCACGGTCATCGGACGATGGCCTGCAGCGCGGTGGCGGCACGGGCGGCCTCGGCGGCCAGCACCGGCCAGTCGGGCACATCGGTGTCCCATTCGATCAGGACTGGCTTGGGGCCGGTCCGGGCCAGCGTATACTCCAGCAGCGCCCAGACCGGGTCGGCCACCTCGCGGCCGTGGCTGTCGATCAGGAGTGGTGCGCCATGTTCGTCTGCATCCGTGTCATGTCCGCCGAGATGGATTTCGCCGACATGTTCGAGCGGGAAGGCGTCGATGTAATCGCGCGGCCCATAGCCGAGATTGGTGGCGGAAACGAATACGTTGTTGACGTCGAGCAGCAGGCCGCAGCCGGTGCGCCGGACCAGCGCGGCCAGGAATTCGGTCTCGCTCAGCGTGCTCTCGGCGAAAGCGAGGTAACTGGACGGATTTTCCAGCAGCATCCGCCGTCCGAGATGTTGCTGCACCTCGTCGATATGGGTCGCGACGCGGTCGAGCGTGGCCTCCGTATAGGGCAGGGGCAGCAGGTCATTCAGGAATGCACCGTCATGGGTGGACCAGGCCAGGTGTTCGGAAAAGCTGGCCGGGTTCAACCAGTCGGTCAGATGTTTCAGCCGGGCGAGATGCGCGGGGTCCAGCGGGGTGTCGCCGCCGATGGAGAGGCCGACCCCATGCACTGAGACCGGAAAACGGGCCGCGAGATGGCGCAGCTGCGCCAGCGGCCGGCCGCCGTCGCCCATGTAGTTTTCGGCATGGATTTCCAGCCAGCGGACTGCGCCGGCATCAGCGCACAGGTCGGAAAAATGCTGCGGCTTGTAACCGACGCCCGGCGTGGCGGGCAGGTGGTCGAAGCTGTGGCTGGCATCCGGCATGGCAGACCTCCGGCGCGCTCGGCGCTCCCTTGCGGGGCGCTTCTCGCTCAGCGAAGAAGCCCGCAAGGGCTGATGAGCGGCTGGCGTGTCCCGCGGCGCGGGACACGCTGCTGTTGTTGTTACGCGGGCAGATCGCGCTCGAGCGGTTCAAGCGACCCGCTGCGCGCGGTTCCGTTGGCCATTTCCGGCAGGTCGATCTCGGCGCAGGTGCCGGCATCGACCAGCGTCCAGGCATTGCCCTGATAATCGACGGTCGAGGTGCCGGCGCAGGTGGTGCCGGGACCGGCGGCGCAGTCGTTTTCACCGGCCAGGGAAACGCCATAGCATTTCTCCTTGGACTGGGCGCTGCCGGTGGTGGCATGCGCGGCCAGCGCGGCGGCAACGGAGGCGGCAACGGCCATGGTTTTGACGGTTTTGGACATTTTGAATTCTCCCGTGTGCGTTGGGGTGGCAATTAGTCTTCCGGTACCAGTTATGTATGCAAACCGGTGCTGTAGGGAATTGCCATCCGCCCGAACTCACAAGGGTGTCAGCCGATGTAATCGGGATCCGCCCGTTTGCGGGGTATCCCGTGAGAATTGTTACAAATCGCCGGTGAGCCGGGGGGATTTTCCGGCCCGCCGGGCGGATTTGTTACAAAAGGTCCGGCGGCGTCGCCTCGTTGGCCAGCCCGGTCACGATGGCGTCGAGCGTTTCGACATGGGTCTGCTTTTCACCCAGCCGCCGCACCGAGACCGTGCGCTCCTCGACCTCGCGATGGCCGATGGCAAGAATCACCGGGACCTTGCCCACGGAATGCTCACGGACCTTGTAGTTGATCTTTTCGTTGCGGATGTCGGCCTCGACCCGGACACCGACCGCTTTGAGCGCATCAACGACTTCGTGCACGTAGTCATCCGCCTCGGAGGTGATCGAGGCGACCACCACCTGCCGCGGCGCCAGCCAGAACGGAAGTTTGCCTTCCCAGTTCTCGATCAGGATGCCGATGAAACGTTCGAACGACCCAAGGCAGGCGCGGTGCAGCATATAGGGCCGGTGCCGGGAGCCGTCCGCCCCGATAAAGCTGGCATCCAGCCGCTCGGGCAGGTTCGGGTCAACCTGGAACGTGCCGCACTGCCAGACCCGGCCGATGGCATCGGTCAGGTAGAAATCCAGCTTCGGCCCGTAAAACGCGCCGTCGCCGGGCTCCAGCGTATAGTCACGCCCGACCGCCTTGATCGCGTTTTCCAGCGCGCCTTCGACATAATCCCAGCTTTCGTCCGAGCCCACGCGCTTCTCGGGCCGGGTCGCAAACTTGATCTCGAACTCGGGAAAGCCAAGTTCGCGATATACATCGGCGAGAAAGTCGATGAAGCGGGCGCATTCTTCCTGGATCTGGTCCTCGGTGCAGAAGATATGGGCGTCATCCTGCGTGAATCCGCGCACGCGCATGATGCCATGTAGCGCGCCGGACGGTTCGAACCGGGAACAGGATCCGAATTCGGCCAGCCGCAGCGGCAGGTCGCGATAGGATTTGAGACCCTGATTGAACACCTGCACGTGGCAGGGGCAGTTCATCGGCTTCAGCGCGTTGATCCGGGTCTGGTCCTTGTTGCGGGCCGCGGCATCGTCGTTTTCACCGTCGCGGCTTTCGTCGACTTCGACCAGGAACATGTGGTGCTGGTATTTTTCCCAGTGGCCGGAGGCTTCCCACAGCTTGCGGTCCACGACCTGCGGCGTGTTGATCTCGCGATAGCCGCCGGCGCGCTGCTTGCGTCGCATATAGTCCTGCAGCGTGGTGTAGACGGTCCAGCCGTTCGGGTGCCAGAACACCTGACCGGGCGCCTCCTCCTGCATGTGGAACAGGTCCATCTCGCGGCCCAGCTTGCGGTGGTCGCGTTTCTCGGCTTCGGCCAGCATGTGCAGATGCGCCTTCAGCTTTTCCTTGCCGGTAAAGGCCACGCCGTAGATGCGTTGCAGCATCGCCCGCGAGCTGTCACCGCGCCAGTAGGCGCCGGCAATCGACATCAGCTTGAACGCGTCGCCCGGCACCTGCCCGGTATGGGCCAGATGCGGTCCGCGGCACAGATCCTGCCAGTGCCCGTGCCAGTACATTCGGATCGGTTCGTCGCCCGGAATAGCTTCGATCAGCTCGACCTTGTAGGGTTCGTTATTGGCTTTGTAGAATTCGATCGCGCGGTCGCGCTCCCAGACCTCGGTGGTGACCGGATCGCGCTTGTTGATGATTTCCTTCATCTTCTTTTCGATCGCGCCAAGGTCTTCGGGCGTGAACGGGTCTTCGCGGTCGAAATCGTAATACCAGCCATTCTCGATCACCGGACCGATGGTGACTTTGGTGGCGGGCCAGATCTCCTGCACGGCGCGGGCCATGATATGGGCAAGGTCATGGCGGACCAGCTCGTTGGCCTGCGCCTCGTCCTTCATGGTGTGAATGGCGATGGTGGCGTCGGCATCGATCGGCCATTGCAGGTCCCAGTGCGCGTCGTTGATGGTGGCGCTGATCGCCTTCTTGGCCAGCGAGTTGGAAATGTCGGCAGCGACCTGAGCGGCGGTGACGCCGGCGTCATAGGATCGTGCATTGCCATCGGGGAAGGTAAGGGAAATCTGGGCCATTGGCCTTGCTCCTCGTCGTTCTGGCGCCCACGGAACGCCCGGTTGCGGGTATGTCGGCCTGCGTGTCGCAGGTGCAGCATGGCCTGTCAAGCGGGTGCGCCGCGTCAGGATGCGGGCCTTGGAAAAAACTGTGGCAATCGCGATACGGGCACTGGACGTTCCGGTTGATCCGGGCCTAAATCGCGCCATGCTGCGTTGTTTCCTGCTTTTGCCGGTGCTGATGTTTCTGGCTGCCTGCACACGCCCGCCCGAGCTGGTCGGTGTCGACAATCCCGAACGTCCTGTGGCCAGCGTGGCGCAGGCGACAAAGATGAAAATCTTCATGGCGACAACGCGCGAGGCCAGCGATGTCACCGGCGCGTTTTTCTCCGATCAGCGCGCGCCGGAGCTGAGCCTGACCTCGGTGACGGTGTCGATCCCGCCCAATCACGTGACCGGCAATATCGAGCGTCCGCGCGATCTGCCGCCGGATCCGTCACGTGAATTTGCCATCATCGAGCCAACTATATATGGCGGCGAGAGCGCCTTTATTGCCTCGCTGAACCGGGAACTGGCCACGCGCGCGCCCGGGGACCGCGAAATCCTGTTTTTCGTGCATGGCTACAACACGACGACAACGGATGCGCTGCTGCGGCTGGCCCAGTTCACCGAGGACACTGAATTCAACGGTGTTCCGGTGCTGTTTTCCTGGGCCTCGGCGGGCCGGGTGACGCGCTATGTCTACGACCTGAACAGTGCGCTGCTGGCGCGCCGGCATTTGCTGAACTCTGCGCGGATCCTGCTGGGCAGCAGGACCAAGGGCATTCACGTCTTTGCCCATTCCATGGGAACGTTCCTGACCGTCGAGGCCATCGTGCAGGCCGAGCTGTACGGGGCACACGAGATTGCCAAACGGATCGAAAACGTGATGCTGGCGGCGCCGGATATCGATCTGGATCTGTTCCGGGAGCAGCTGAATTACATCCCCGAAGAACACCGGAACTTCTATGTGTTCGTGAATGATCAGGACCGGGCGCTGAGCTTTTCCAGCCGGATTTCCGGTGGGATCGACCGGGTCGGGGCCGCCGATGCCGCCGAATTCGCCGGGTTGGGTGTAACGGTGATAGATCTGAGCGATGTGGAGGATTCCGCTGCCGGAACGCATTCGGTTTTTGCCGGATCGCCCGAGGTGGTCGCCGTGATCGGCCGGGGCTTGCAGAACGACCACCTGCACGCAGCCCCGCGGTCGCCCACGCTGGTTGAAGTTCTGGACGGGGCCCCGGTTTTACGTTCGCTGACACCTTAACGGAGGAGAGAAATCATGCAGGAAGTCGACTGGTCGCGTCTGAAGGCGCAGGAACTGAGGGTATTGGCCAACGAGAACGCGGTGGTGATCCTGCCGGTTGCCTCGATCGAACAGCACGGGCCGCACCTGCCGACGATGACCGACACGCGGCTGGGCTACGAGGTGGCCATTCGCGCCGCGCGCATGGCCTATGATCGAAGGCCCACCGTGGTGACCCCGGTGGTCTGGTCGGGGCTCAGCGAACACCACATGCCCTATGGCGGCACCCTGACGCTGAGCCATGCCACCTTCCGGGCCGTGGTCCGCGATCTGATCGACGCGATCACGCGGCACGGGTTCCGCGACATCCTGATTTCCAATTCTCATGGCGGCAACATCATTGCCATGCAGCAGATCATCGACGAACTGGCGCCTCAGGTGAATGCCACGCTGGTCGGCACCACCTATCCGATGGAAGCCGGGCAGGCGCTGAACGATCTGCTGGAGGACCAGAAGACGATCCAGCACGCCTGCGAGGCCGAAACCTCGATGATGATGGCGCTGGAGCCGGATCTGGTGGACAGCTCCGACCTCGCCGCGCTGGCCAACAATTCCGACGAGGGACCGACCTTTCTCAAGGCCGGCAAGGCGTCCTACCGCTGGCGCCCGTTCACGCATCTGACCGGCAACGGCGTGGCCGGCATTCCCGAGAAGTCGACCCCCGAAAAGGGCGAAGCGATGCTGGAAGTCAGCGCGGCGGCGCTGGCCGACATGATCGCCGACCCGCAGACATGGGCCGCACCGTCCGACCGGCGCGGGACAGAACTGGCCGGGGTGCCCTTCCGCCGTTGACGAAGGCGTCGGGGATGCGCGCGGCCAATCTTGCGCTCCGCTTCGGTCTGGAACTGGCGTCGCTGGCGGGATGGGCCGCACTGGCTTTTTCGGTGTCTGCGGGTGCATGGCGATACGGTCTGGCGATTGCCGCCATCGCCGGGATCGCCACGCTTTGGGGTGTCTTTGCAGTGCCGGGGGATCCCAGCCGATCGGGCAACGCCCCGGTCCCGGTGCCCGGCATTGTGCGTCTTGTGCTGGAGCTGGCAATCCTGCTGGGCGGGGCGTGGGGCTGGTCCGTGGCCGGGTTTGCCCGGACCGCACTTGTCATCGCGATGCTGGTCGTCGTGCACTATGCTTTGTCCGGGCCGCGGATTCGCTGGCTGATGCAGCGATAAGCAGGTCAGCAGCAGGCCCCATCGCGCCGGGGCGGAGGGAGTGACATGGCAGGCGATGCGCGTCTCGGGTTTGACGTTCTGGTGCTCGGCGCCGGCCCGGCCGGGTCCGCCGCCGCGACGACTGCGGCGCGGAGCGGGCTGCGTGTTGCGCTCATCGACAAGGCGGCGTTCCCGCGGGACAAGCTGTGCGGCGGGCTGTTTTCAGGCCGGGCGCGGCAGGTATTTCACACCGCCTTTGGCGGCGATATCGACCTGTCGCTTTTCGGGATCTGCCGCGATCTTGAATTCTGGTATCGCGGGGCGTCGCTGGGGGCGATGACGGATGTGCCGCCGCTCTACCTGACCATGCGCCGGGACATGGACGCCTGGCTGAAGGATCTGGCGCTGGCCGCCGGGGCGCAGGATTTCACCGGCTGCAGGGTGGCGTCGCTGGACGTGGAGGATCCCGGCGTGGTGCTGGCCGGCGGCCGTATCCTGACCGGGCGGGTTCTGATCGGCGCCGATGGTGTCAGCAGCGCCGTGGCCCGGGCGCTTTTCGGCGAACCCCATGACCGCGACCGGATCGGGTTTGCGCTGGAGATCGAGGCGGACGGGACGCATCTGCGTCCGGGCGGCCCGGCGCGGATCGACTTTTCCGCGGTTCAGGGCGGTTATGTGTAGGGTGACAAAAGTCTTTGGGTATCCGGACTATCCCGGACTATCCCGGACTATTCCGGCTGGGATTGCAAAACGGGCTTGAAATCAGGGCTTTGAGCGCCTCTTGGGGCGCGGACCTGATGGCCACGTCGGATTCGGCCCGCGCCATAAGTCTTTCAGAATCGGCACGTTTCGGGGGGTGCGAACCCGCTGGAAACGGTGATTTTGTCGCTGATATCGGGGGCGCGAAACAGCCGGATTTTCCGGGCATTTCAGGGGTGGTGCTTTTCGGGCTTCCCGGTGCTTTCCGCGGCCACGATGATCTGCCCTTGCAAGGGGCCTGCAAGGGATGTTCGGCTATCAGCTGTAGGGCATGTCGTAGCCGATGATCGAGCCATCTTCGTATCGGTCGGTAATGTTGCCTTGCGCATCGCGCTGCGCGCGCGGCGCGGGTTCGGTGGGGCTGAGGTCGACACCGTCGAAGACGGGCGGCAGGGTCGAGCGCAGCGGCTCGTAGAGTATCCCGTCGAAGGCGAACCCGAGGAGCCAGAGGAACTCGGTCGGATCGTGGGCCGGATCGCGGAGGTAGAGTTCGCGCCCCTCGGAGGAACAGTTCACCGGCGTGGGGCGGGCGAGGGTCTTCTGCATGCCCGGCACATCTGAATGGGTGCCCTCGACCGTGCCTGCCGTGTCGTCCCAGATCACGGTGCGCATCTCGCGCCCGTAGAGCATGTCGGGAAGGTTGATCCTGTGAATGGCCATGGGGTGCTCTCGCTATCGTCGCTATGCGGGATCGTAATGGAAAAGCAGCCCCAGCACCAGATCGAGCATCTCCGGATCGTCGCGCACGAGCTTGTCCAGATCGACGCCTTCGTCGCCGGGCAGCCTGTGGAAGAGGATCTGGAAGGCGCGGGTCATGACCTCGGCGGCGCGGCCACCTGCGTATTCCCGCCCGAAGTAGCCATCGACATACTGGTCGCGCCGTCCTGTCAGAGGTGGATAGTCGGGCAGGATCAGAACCGGCTCCCGCGCCCCGCCGGGCAGGGTGGTGCGTCGGATATGGAGGTCCTGGAAGAGACGGTCGATTTCCGGCATCGCCGCTTGCAGGTGGTGGACATATTCGTGGGTGGCGTTGGAGGGATCGCGGGAGGTGATGGCCCAGGCGGTGTTATCGGCCTTGGTCAGCTGGCCGCGCCCGATGCGGACCGACCCTCGTGCGGCGGCGGAAAGGTAGCTGCCGCCGGTTTCCTGCCCGTTGGCGGCAACGCCGAGCGGGCTGGCATTGGCGCGCGCCACCCAGCGTGCCGGAAAGCGCAGCGAGGCGGCATGGACGGCGTCGGCGGCGGCCCGGTCCTCGCCGCCCGTGCGCAGGGGTCTGACGGATGCCGCCACGGTTCCGGCGCCGCGCCCGGTTGTGAGGCCCTGGGCAACGAGGCCACGCAGGCGGTCGGCAAAGCCCGCCTGGTCCGGGGCCAGTGCGGTGGCCTCGACAAGCTGCCTGCGCCTCGTGCGCCCCCGCGCGATCCATTCGGTGACATCGGAGGTGGCGGCGCGGACGAGCGCGGGCGGGGCGGCGATCAGGCGGTCCGCGAGCAGCTTGCGGGCGCCGGCCACGGGGTCGACGGTGCCGGGGTTGTGGGCAAAGCCGGGATCGATCCCGACGGGCACGTCCTGGCTCTCCCCGGTGCGGCGGTTGCGCCATGGCCGTGTGCGGTTCCACCCTTCCGGCGGGCCGGGCGAGGGTGTGAGGCCGAAGCGCTCCAGATCGGCATCCGAGAGGGTCTGCACGGTGCAGCGGCAATGCCAGCCGCAGGGCGGGAAATGGGTCTGCCAGAACGGGTCGTCCCAGCGCAGGATGGTGCCGTGCCAGGCCCGGTGCAGGGGCCGGGTGCGGTCATCGAGCGTGGCGATGTAGCGAACCCATGGGCGGCGGCCCGCCAGGCGGGTGATCTGCGCCCACTTGCCGGCGGCGGTGGCCATGCGCAGATTGGTGTCGAAGATGGTTCTGAGCCGACGGGGTGAGCCGAGCTGGACCACGCGGGTCTCGCCGGTTGCAGGATCGGTCATGGTCTTGCGGCCCCACCAGCCCCTGGCGCGCAGGATCGGTTCGAGCTCGTCCTGGAAACTCTCGAAAGTGGTGCCTTCGGCCAGCACCCGGTCCATGGCGTCCCGGATATCGGTCAGGATGTCGAGACGGGCGACCTTGGCCACCGTGAAGGAGCGGGCATGCTGGGTCGCGGAGGTGTCGCGCCAGTCATGGCCGACATGCATGCCCTTGGCGCGGAAGAATTCAATCGCCTCCTCGGGGGGCACATCCATGATTTCGGGGACGGGATCAGGCATTGCCGCCCTCTCTGTCGTCATCCCTGCCGGCGCCGTCATCCCCCTCCGCCGAGAGCCGCGCCGAGGTGGTGGCGCGGGCGAGCCGCGCGGCCATGGGGTTCGTGTCCATGGCCGCGTAGAGATCGGGGGCGTCCAGTGCGGCCGCGAGCGCGTCCGGGGTGTGGGCTTCCGCCACGGCGACCCCAGGCGGGGTGAGCACCGGGTCCATCAGCGCCTCCCAGCCGCTCTCGCCGACCAGGCGGTCGACGGCGGCATCGACGGCATCGCGCGCCGGAGGCTCGCGGGCGGCGGCCAGTGCGGCGCCCGGTCCGGCGCCCGGTCCGGCGGCTGGCGGGCCGGGCGATGCGGGGGCGGCCTGACGGGGATCGGGTTCCCAGATGCCGCCATAGGTCTCCTCGACAGAGGGCTGTGTCAGCCTGAGGCCGGAGGCGGCGGCGACCTGCACGTCGCGCGCGGCGCGCGCGGCGAGGTCTTCGGGCGGGGCGGTGTTGCGGCTCAGATGCGGGACGGCGGCACCGGGGAAGTTCCAGGCGGTCAGCCATGTCGCGACCGAGTGGCGCAGCATGGCCGAGAGGCGGCGCGCATCCGCCGCCACCAGGCGTTGCAGCACGTCGGCATGGGCCTCGGCCGTGGCCTGCCACTGGCCGATCTCGGAGGTGGCGCGCTCGCCCAGCACCGCATCGGCGATCATGGCATCCATCGCCCTGACGAACTCTGCGTAATCGCCACCGGCGCGCCGCCCGCTCTCCAGCAATTCGATCTTGTGACCCTCTTTCAGGACCAGGCCCGCGCCGCCGACCAGCGCGGCCTGCTGGGCCAGCGCTTTCTCGATCGCGGCGGAACTGGCGTCGCCGGCGAGCGTCATACAGGTCGTTGGCGTGCCAAAACGCTCCAGCGCGACCGCCCACATCGAGACCACGTGGCGCTTGAGCCAGACCGGCCAGACACACCATTCGGCGGCACCGGGGCCATGCGCCTGCCCGCCATGCTGGCGCGGCTGGACCAGGACGCAGAACTTGGCCGGGGGCAGGACGACACCGCCCGGCCGGCCCCGCGTGATCAGACGCAGGTCGCCGTCCCGGTGCCAGCGGAACCTTGCGGGGTTGCGCACGCGCAGATCGGCGAGCCGCACGGCGGGGCCCTCGATCTCCCAGAGGCATTCGGCGATGGCGTAGCCATGCCAGGCGGCGTGCAGAAGCTCGCGGCTGATCCGATCGATCTCCAGCGCGCCCAGCTGCTCTTCGAGATCCCCGGCCGCCATCCGGTCCCGGCGCATCGTCCCGCCCGGCGTGATCTCGAGCGGGGCCGCCACCACCGCATCGAGGCGCTGATCGAGGACCGCGCGGGCATGGGGGTCGGCCAGTGCCGCCGTGGCGGCGGTGACACCGGCGGGATCGGCCTGCCAGTGGCGCGGATCGGAGCCCAGCCCGAAATCGCGATAGCGCTCGGTGAGATCCCAGGCCCCGCCACCGCCCAGGGTGACTTCCGGGGGCGCGATCTCGCCCTTTGCGGGGCGGGCGGGGATGTCGGCATGCGCCATTCTACCAGCCCCTCAGGGCAGCCAGCGGCGAGTGCAGGACGCCGAGGTCGCTGTCACCATGATACTGCGGTGTGCCGTACGGACTGCCCGGTGCCGACCAGGCCGCGTGGCGGCGCGCGTCGGTCCAGGCCTCGAACGGCCCGCTGGCGGTGCGCGCGGCCGAGACCGCCAGCGCCAATGCCCAGAACCGGTCGGCATGGCCGTCGCTCTGCGCGCGCTCCGCCACCAGCCGCGGCGCGCCGGTGGCGCCGGGCTCGGCACGCACGCTGTGCAGGTCGGCCGCCAGGGCATCATCGGCGGGAATGCGGATGCGTTTGTCCTCGAAGGCCTCTCGGAGCCGCGTGGCCACATCGAGCCGGCGCGGCGCGGTCATCAGCACGCCTTCGACGGTGAAGGCGCCGTGATCCCCGGCCAGCTGCTCGACCACCGCCTCGCCCATGCCGGTCTGGTCGATGGCGATCCGGAGCGGGCGATGGGCCCGCACGAGGCGCGCCACCTCGGCGCGCTGTTCGGAGAACGAGACGTCGCGCAACGTCACCAGCTCGCGCAGCCAGAGCGCGTCACCGGCATCCTCGATCACCGCGGCCACCCAGAGATCGCGCCGGCGCGCCACATCGATGCCGATACAGACCGGACCGGAGCCGCGCAGGCCGGGATCGCCCGCCGCGTCGCGCATCGTCGTGCGGATCAGATCCCATGTGATCCAGGCCCCGCCCCCGGCGGCGGGAATGCAGTCGAGCTCTTCGCCCGCGTGGCGTCCGTATTGCGCGCGGATCGCCGCCTCCCAGGCCGCCTGCGCGGCGGGCGTGCCCGGTTGTCCGGTCACGGCGGCGATGCGGGAATAAAGCCCCTGATCGAGCGCGTCCGCCAGCGTCACCCGGTGCAGGCTGCCGGGCTGGCGCCGCTCGCGGATGTCGCGGACCAGCGTGTTGAAGGGCGAGGCCTCGCCGTTATGGGTGGAGATGATGCGCACGCGCCCGCCCCAGGTGGTGAAGGCGAGCGCGGCTTTGAGAACCTCCTCGAGATCGTCAACGAAGGCCGCCTCGTCGACAATCGCCACATCGCCCGGACGGCCCTTGCCGCGGAACCCCCGCGGGCTGGAGGTCATGGCCAGGATCTGCTTGCCCGTCGCCGCCACGATGCGGAAGGCCTGGATATCGCGTCCCGCGTCGCCGATCAGCACCTCGCCGGCGGCCGAGGCGGCGATGCCGAGATCGCGCGTCCAGCCCGCGCAATCGTCGATGAAGCCGCGGGTCATGTCGCGGCTGTAAGACAGGTAATAGATATCGCCGCGGCCCTCGGCGGCATGCATCACCGCGTGGTAGGCTTCGGCCCAGGAGATGCCGATCCGGCGGGACTTCTCGATCACCGCCACCGGGTCCATGTCGGTCACCCAGGCGCGCTGGTACGGCAGCAGATCGCGGTTGCTCATGTGGCGCCCTCTGCCTGTGCGCCGCCTTCCACGGCAGCGCGGATCGCGGCGGCGACCTCCGGGGAGAGCCCGGCCCCGCGCGCGGCGGTCACCGCCCGCTCGGCGCCGGCCTTGCGCTCGGCCTCGGCCAGGCGCTGGCGCTCCCTGTCGCTGATCGCCTCGCGGATGCCGGAAGAGGTCATGAGATCCTTCATCATGCGACCGAGCAGATGCAGGTCGCGCGTGTCGATCTCCCGGCCCTCCTTGCCGAACTGTGCCTTGATGCACTTGAACGCGAGCGTCGAGATCATCTCGAAGAGCGCGGAATGGCGCCGGGCCTCATCCTCCAGACCGTTCCTGCCCATCCAGTCCTCGGCCCAGCCGGAAGCCTCTTCCTGGAGCTTTGAGAATTCGGCGTGCTCGGCGCCGAATTGCGCCACCGCGCTGCGCCCGACGCTCAGGAGCAGCCCGCGGTCCACCAGCCGCGCGTTCAGCGCGTCGGTGACCGCGTTGTAATCGGCAAACCCGCGCGTCTGAAGCTCTTCCTTCAGCCAGTCGCGCAGCGCTGTGG
>CATOSU010000010.1 GCA_951812615.1 uncultured Paracoccaceae bacterium | reverse complement strand
CGCGGAAACGCGCTTTGGCGTGTTCCGGATGTAGGGGGTGTTTGATGTGCACCCCCTGTACACCGCCCGTACACCGGCTTTTTGCCCCGCCTGCGATACCGGCGCGGTTGGATTTGAGTATTTGGACAAAGATGAAGCAGGGGGATGGCCGTGATTGAGACGCGGTTCACACGGGCCTTCGGGCTGAAACATCCGATCCTGTCGGCACCGATGGCGCGGGTTGCCGGCGGGGCGCTGGCGGCGGCGGTGACGCGGGCCGGCGGGCTGGGCCTGATCGGCGGCGGCTATGGCGACGCCGGCTGGATCACGGCCGAGTTCGGAGCGGCCGGGAACGAGGCGGTCGGCTGCGGGCTGATCACATGGCGGCTGGCCGAGCGGCCCGAGGTGCTGGATGTGGTGCTGGGGCGCAGCCCCCGGGCAGTGTTCCTGTCCTTTGGCGATCCGGCACCCTATGCCCCGGCGATTGCAGAGGCCGGTGCGGCCCTGATCTGTCAGGTGCAGTCGATGGACAGCGCCCGGGCGGCGGTGTCCGCCGGCGCGCGGGTGATCGTGGCGCAGGGCGCCGAGGCCGGGGGTCACGCAGGGCAGCGGGCGACGATGACGCTGGTGCCGGAGGTGGCGGATTACCTGCGCCGCGCCGCCCCCGAGACGCTGCTGCTGGCGGCGGGCGGGATCGCGGACGGTCGCGGGCTGGCGGCGGCGCTGATGCTGGGCGCGGACGGGGTGCTGATGGGCACCCGGTTCTGGGCGGCGGCAGAGGCGCTGGTGCATGAAAACCAGGTGGCGGCGGCGGTAGCGGCGGACGGGGATGCCACGGTGCGCACGTCGTCCGTGGATGTGGTGCGAGGGTTGGACTGGCCGGCTGGATTTGGTCTGCGGGTCATGGGGAATGAGTTCTCGGCGCGCTGGGATGGCGATCTGGACGGGTTGCGCGCGAACGCCGCCGAGGAGGCGGAGCGCTGGAGTGCGGCCTATGAGGCCGGGGATGTGGCGGTGGCCAATCCGATTGCGGGCGAGGGGATCGGGCTGATCAAGGGCCGATTGCCGGCGGCGGAGATTATTGAAGACACAGTGGCAGAGGCCAAGTCCCTGCTTGGTGGGGGATGGAAAAGAGATGTTTGACACGATCCTGATTGCGAACCGGGGCGAGATTGCCTGCCGGGTGATGGAAACCGCGCGCCGGATGGGCGTGGCGACGGTGGCGGTCTATTCCGACGCCGATGCCGGCGCCAAACATGTGGCGATGGCCGACAAGGCGGTGCATATCGGCGGGCCGGCGCCGGCGGACAGTTACCTGCGCGGCGAGGCGATCATTGCGGCGGCCCTTGAGATGGGCGCGCAGGCGATCCATCCCGGCTACGGCTTTCTGAGCGAAAATCCGGATTTCGTGGAGGCGGTGGAGGCGGCGGGGCTGGTCTTCATCGGGCCGTCGGCGGCTGCGATCCGGGCGATGGGGCTGAAGGATGCGGCCAAGACGCTGATGGAAGAGGCCGGGGTTCCGGTGGTGCCGGGCTATCACGGTGACAATCAGGAGGATGAGCATCTGAGCGGGGCGGCGGATGCCATCGGCTATCCGGTGCTGATCAAGGCGGTGGCTGGCGGCGGCGGCAAGGGCATGCGGCTGGTCCGCGCGCCGGGCGAATTCGCCGAGGCGCTGGCCAGCGCGCGGGGCGAGGCGAAGACCGCGTTTGGCAATGACGCGGTGCTGATCGAGAAATTCGTCACCGCGCCGCGCCATATTGAGGTGCAGGTGTTCGGGGATGGCGCACGCGCGGTGCATCTGTTCGAGCGTGACTGTTCGCTGCAGCGCCGGCACCAGAAGGTGATCGAGGAGGCGCCGGCGCCGGGCATGACGCATGAGATGCGCGCGGCGATGGGGCAGGCGGCGGTGCGGGCGGCCGAGGCCATCGGATACGCGGGCGCGGGCACGGTGGAGTTCATCGTCGACGGTTCGGACGGGCTGCGCCCTGACCGGTTCTGGTTCATGGAGATGAATACGCGCCTGCAGGTGGAGCATCCGGTGACCGAGATGATCACCGGCGTCGATCTGGTGGAATGGCAGTTGCGGGTGGCATCCGGCGAGGCACTGCCGGCGTTGCAGGAAGACTTGTCGATTTCGGGCCACGCATTCGAGGCGCGGATCTATGCCGAGGATGTGCCCAAAGGGTTCCTGCCGGCCACCGGGACACTGACACATCTGGAATTTCCGACCGGCGCGCGGGCGGATTCGGGCGTGCGGGCGGGTGATACGATCAGCCCGTGGTACGACCCGATGATCGCCAAGCTGGTGGTGCATGGCGTCACCCGCGAAGCCGCCCTGGGACAGATGGAGCGCGCGCTGCGCTGGACCGATGTGGGCGGGACGACAACCAACATCTCGTTTCTCAGCGCGCTCTGCGGGCAGGCGGATTTCGCCGCCGGCCGGGTCGATACCGGGCTGATCGAGCGGCATCTGGACGCGCTGGCCCCGGCGCCGGTGGCCTGCACCAAGGCGCGGTCGCTGGCGGCGCTGACGGCGCTGGGCCTGCAGGACGGCACCGGGCCGGATGGCGGGTTCGTGATGTGGTCGCCGCTGACGCGGACGGTGGAGCTGATCCATCAGGAGGAGCCGCTGAGCGCGCGGGTGGCGGTGAACGGGCGCGATGATTTCACCGTGACCGTGCCGGGGGCCGAGCACCGGGTGGTTCGGCGCGGCGGGCATTGGTGGGTGGATGACACCAAGGTGCTGGCGCGGCTGCACAGGGCGGGGGACGAGGTGACTGTGTTCTGGGGCAACGGCTATCGCTTTGCGGTGCCCGATCCGCTGGATCGCGGGACCGAGGCGGAGGGCGGCGGCAACCTGATTGCCGCGCCGATGCCTGGGCTGGTCAAGGCGCTCTTTGCCACGGCCGGGCAGGCGGTGGCAAAGGGCGACCGGCTGGCGGTGCTGGAGGCGATGAAGATGGAACATGCGCTGCTGGCGGCGCGCGATGGCGTGGTGGCCGAGGTTCTGACCGGGGAGGGCGCGCAGGTGGAGGAAGGCGCGGCGCTGATCCGGCTGGAGGAGGAGGAGGGCTGAGGCCGTGGAATTGAGTATTTGGACAAAGATGAAGCATGGCGGGGGGCGCTGACCCGGAACCGCCGCTGCTGATCGGCTATCGGCACAGCGTCTATTCGCGGGCCGTGCGGATCGCGCTGGCAGAGCTGGGCGTGGCCTGTGACTGGCAGGAGGCTGATCCGTTTGCGGAGGAGGTGGCGTTGCATCCGTTCCGGCGGGTGCCGGTGTTGTTGCACGGGGATGAGCGGGTCTACGAGACCTGGGCGATCCTGAGTTACGTGCAGGCGCGCTGGGGCGCGACGCGGGACCTGAGCCCGTTGCAGGCGGCGCGGGAGGCGCAGGTGGCCAGCATGGTCAGCGCCTATGCCTACTGGCCGCTGGTGCGGCAGGTCTATTCCCATGCCGTGTTCCGCCCGGCGATGGGAGAGCCGGCGGACGCGGCAAATGTTGCGGAAGGTCTGGCAGCGGCAGAGGCAGTGCTGGAGGCGTTCGAGGATATCGCCGCCGAGGGGCTGGTGCTGACCGGGGACGGGCCGGCGGACTGGCTGCTGTTCCCGATGATCGATGCGTTCCGGCGGGCCGGGCAGGCCGGGGCAATGCTTGCGGTGCGGCCGGCGCTGGCGGCATGGTGGCGCGCGATGCATGGACGTGACAAGGTGCGCGGGACATTTGCAGAACTGAAGCCGGAGGAGTGAGCGGGATGGTCGGGTTTGTGGAGATTTTCGAGGTCGGTCCGCGCGACGGGCTGCAGAACGAAAAGCGCGAGATCCCGGTGGCGGAGAAAGTCGCGCTGGTGGATTGCCTCAGCCGGGCCGGGTTTTCGCGGATCGAATGCGCCAGTTTCGTCAGTCCGAAATGGGTGCCGCAGATGGCCGGGTCGGGCGCGGTTCTGGCCGGGATCGAACGCGCGCCGGGGGTGCGCTATGCGGCGCTGACACCGAACATGCGCGGCTACGAGGATGCGCTGGCGGCCAAGGCGGACGAGATCGCGGTGTTCGCCTCGGCCAGCGAGGGGTTTTCGAAGGCCAATATCAACGCCACCATCGACGAGTCGCTGGAACGCTTCGCGCCGGTGCTGGAGGCGGCGCGGCACATCGATCTGCCGGTGCGGGGCTATGTCAGCTGTGTGACCGACTGTCCCTATGACGGGCCGACGCCGCCGGAAAACGTGGCGCAGGTGGCCGACCGGCTGTTCGCGATGGAGTGTTACGAGGTTTCGCTGGGCGACACGATCGGGCAGGGCACGCCGGACAGCATCGTGCGGATGCTGATGGCGGTGCGCGACGCGGTGCCGGTGACCCGGCTGGCGGGGCATTTTCACGACACGGGCGGCCGGGCGCTGGCCAATATCGATGCGTCGCTGGCGCTGGGTGTGCGGGTGTTCGACGCCGCGGTCGGCGGGCTGGGCGGCTGTCCTTTTGCGCCGGGGGCCGCGGGCAACGTGGCGACTGAGGCGGTGGCCGCGCATCTGGAGAAGCTGGGCTACGAGACCCGGCTGGACGCCGGCGTTCTGGAAGAGGCCGCGGCGATGGCCCGGGGGATGCGGGCCGGGACGTGAGGTGTTGTTATCGGGGGGTCCGGATGTCCGGTTTGCAGGCTTTCCCGGGCTTCATCTGAATAAATCCAGGTGGCCCGATGGGCCCGCGGGAGACATTCACCGCATCTGCCCTTGCTGCAGCGCAGCTTCATCAAACCTGCCGTTCGTACATGTTGCAGTACGTCGTTCGGGCAATGACGGCAGTGCGGGACGAAGCCGGCATCAGCTACGCCGCAACACCGCCCCGCGGAAAGAAAGTCGTCATGTGGGACTGAGTTTCTGTTCGCCGCACAGCAGCGGTCCGGGGGTGTTTAGTTGTATCCAGCCTGCCGCTTTGGCGAAAGCTCATTTTCCAAGTTCTTCTTTACGAAGAGGTGACAAGCTTGCAAAGCGGAACGTTGACTGAGGTCCTCTCAACAATGAGGATGTCGGAGGGTCACAAAATTTTTTTGGCCGGGATTCTGTTAGGAGCAACTATGGTGAAAACGACAATCCGCAAGTTTGGCGTCGCTGCCGTTATCGCATCGGCTGCCACGTCAACCATAGCCGCCGATAACGGTCAATCTGTTTCAGACGAGGCAATTGCCAGTCAGCGCGCGGCTCTGGCCGCCGCCACCGCAGGTCGGGGATACGGCCCGCAATCGCCGCGGGACCTTGGCGCAGCCGAGGGCAACAATGCCCGCTTCTTTGGCGCTTCACCGGACATACGCAAAATGGCGCTTTGTGACATCCATTTCCATGAAAATGCTGAGCACAAGGGCGGTGAATTCACGACTTTTGCGGGCAACGGAGACGGCAAGGGCTACGGAACTGGGTTCAAGTATGACGGAGACCTCACTGACGCCGAACTGGTTCCGGTCGAAGGCAAGATTGGCGCGACCGATCACGGCGATCTAGTGCCCGGCGACACAATCGAGATCCATTTCGTGCACTCGACTGCCCACGCAACTCTTGGCAACAGCCTCAACACGTGTCTGAGTGAAGCTATTGTTAATCCACAGCTTCGCGTTGAAGCCGTAGTGGGTGTACTGGTGAATGATCCCGAAGCCGCAGATTTTACAGAAATGGCTGAGATTGCCAAAATAGGCAGCCTGAATCAGGTTCCCAATGTGCCGCGCAATTTGGGTACGCCGGTTGTCTATGCCGGCTCGACGACTGGTCCGAGCTACAATGAGAAGGGCTCTCCATTCCAAGTGACGTGGAGCGTACGTCCAGCCGTCGTTAAGATTGACATCAACTCGGTGGCACGCTGGCTCGCCGACAATCCTTTCGGAGAGAACCACGCTCACGGCGTGCGAAATCTCGTAACGAACCCGGATTTGCTTTCCAAAATCGATTGAAGCAAGGCGACCCAGACGACCGGGAGCAAACTTCCCGGAGCGCTAACTGCAAGGCTACTTTGGGCTCGCAGCCGCCTTGCGGCAGCGTAGCGGGACAAGTTTGAACCGGTCTCCGGAACCGGCATCCACGGATTCCGCCGGTTTCCCGGCCCCAACCTTTCGTTTGTTGAACGCTGCTGGGTAGCTCGGCCGGCAAAACCAGCCGTTCGAATTCGAGAAGCGGCCACACGGTGAGCGTCCCGTTGGTCGGCGGCAGCGAGCCCAAAGGCGACCTAACTCAGACCCGCAAAACCCGTCGAGATCGGCGGAAGGACGAAGCCGCTTTCGCGGCAATGGCGCGTTTGGCTGATGTTCTGAGAAGACCGAAGTGGTGCGCATTTTGCGATCTTGGTGACCTGTTTGACGATTGGGGTTTCTGAATCTGATGACAGGAGGACCTCATGAAAGAGGAGAGAACAACCCCGCTGCGTGAGTGGATGATCCCTCTCGTGCATGCAGGCATGCACTGCCGGGCAGCGGAAGATATGGGCCTCAAGATCCTTGCGTATGCGAATCAGTCGTTCGCACGCGGTCCGAGGCTTCGCTGCGAATGCGGACTTTTGTGAACCAGCCGGTCTGCGCCGACTGCGCCAGACCTTCCGCCTCTGCCTTGTTCGACTTGTTGAGGCGCGCAGACAGAGACTTTTGGTCCATGCGGGCATCGATACAAGTGACAAACATATCGGGCCGTTCAGGCGCGCGCGTCCGCCAAGTGGCCAGTAACCCGCTTTCGTGCACGACGCGCTCTGCGTTTGCCGCTGCTTGCGCAAGATATTCCGCTATGACATCCGGTTCCGTCAGCAACGTGGCACGGGCCACAACTGCGCCGTCCCTGGCGACAATGCAAAGCGAAACTTCTTTCAATGAAACGTCGAGACCAACATAGTGGCTCATGGTCGTTCTTTTCACGGCTTTTGATTGGTGCGGCTGGGACTATCAGACCGCGTTCGCCAGCGGAGGGCGATCATCGCGACTACACCATGTCCTTCGCATAGATTGTTCGGAATCAGCGCGCATGGCAAAGATCAGTGTAATTGCATAATGGAGGCATTCATTCCCATTGGAATGAACTGGGCGGAAGGTGGACAAGAAACGCGAAAAAATACCTTTTGACGCTGGCCTGAACATGGAGCGCGTTTTACCAGCCGGTGGGTTCTGGATCCTTTTGAGTCCAAGTGCAGTGAGAGACCGGGACTTCTTTGCACCCTTGACAATCGAATTTTTTCTCAACTAACATCAAAGCGTCCGGCGCGACATTGCGCCGACAATTGGGCAACGAAGCTCTTGCGCTTTTCAGGCGCGGGAGTTTTTTTGTTTTTGCCCGTATGTCAGCACCGGTCCCTGGCCGGCAGTTGGCACATGACAGCGACACTGCTGCCCATCTCTGTTGAACTAACGACGCCCGCACCTGATCGGGCACGTGTTGCCGCGTTGTGGTGGGGCGTCTTTGGTTCAAGAAACAAAAGTCAGTTGGACTGATGAATCCCAGCATGGAGAATCCAAATATGAGCAACAATTCTGGCGCAGGTCCAACACCGAGCGTAGCTGTCCGTGTAGCTTGCGATGTTGGCGGTACTTTCACGGACGTGTGTTTTCTGAACGAAGAAACCGGAAGTATGCACGTCGCAAAGACTCCGACCACACCGGACCCGATCGACGGTGTGCTTCAGGGAATCAAGGAGGGCGGCGTCGAACTGAAGGATATGGTGCTATTTTCGCATGGCACAACCCTGGCCACGAACGCGCTGATCACCCGACGCTTCCCACCAGCGGTCATGGTCACAACCAAAGGCTTCCGTGATGTGATTGAAATTCGCCGCGGCACCCGGGACGACTGCTGGGACACCTACAAGGAAATGGCCGATCCGTATCTGAAGCGCAGTGACAGACTGGTTGTGGGTGAGAGGATCGACTATTCCGGCAAGGTGGTGTCGGAAGTGGATGAGGCGGAGGCCCGCGATGTGGCCCGCGTTATCCGAAAGCGAGGCGTGAACAACATTGCCATCTGCTTCGTGAACGCCTTCACCAACCCGGCCAACGAAGAACGCATGCGCGACATCCTGCAGGAAGAACTGCCGGATGCCAGCATTTCGCTGTCCAGCGACATCATGCCGGAAATCTTCGAGCATGAGCGGTTCAACACTACTGTGGCGAACACCGTTCTTTCCCCGGTGGCGGGTGAATACTGCGCGAAACTCGAAAGCACCATGAAAGAAGGCGGCTATAAGCAGGACGTGCTTCTGCTGCATTCCGGTGGCGGCGTCATGACGGCCAAGGGCGCCGAGAAATTTGCGGCGCGCCTTTCTGCATCAGGCATCGCGGCGGGTGCCATCGCCAGCAAGTTCGTTGCCGAGAAATCCGGCTTCGAAAACTCGATCAGCCTCGATATGGGCGGCACGTCAACCGATATCTCGCTTGTCGACCGCGGTGAATTGCCGGTCACAAACGACTGGCATGTGGAATATGGCTATCCGATCCGCTTTCCGTCCGTCGAGGTTCTGACAATCGGCGCCGGAGGCGGTTCCCTGGCCTGGATCGACGCGGCGGGGTCGCTGCGCAACGGTCCGCAATCGGCCGGCGCTACGCCGGGGCCGGTGTGTTACAATCGCGGAGGCGTAGAGCCAACCAACTGCGACGCCAACGTTTTCCTGGGCCGTCTTGGCACAGAACTTGCCGGCGGCTCGGTGAATCTGGACGCCGCCCTGGCCGAAGAGGCGATCAAGAAGACGGTTGGCGATCCGCTTGGGATGACGCCCGAAGAGGCCGCGGTCGCGATCCTGAAGGTGGCCAATGCGAACATGTCGGATGCGGTGCGCCTTGTGTCTATCCGCAAAGGCTATGATCCGCGCGACTTTGCGCTGGTGGCATTCGGGGGGGCGGGCGCCTTGCATGGCGCCGCACTTGCGAAGGATCTGAACATCCCGACCGTTCTGGTTCCACCAAACCCAGGTGTCACGTCAGCGCTTGGGTGCCTGCTGGTGGATATCTCGCATGACATCACGCAGATGTATCTGAGCAATGTAGCAGATGTGTCGATCGACGATATGAATGGCACGTTCCGCGCGATGGAGGAGGAAGGCCGCGACAGGCTGTCTCACGATGGCGTCGAAGACAAGAACATGCTCTTCCAGCGTTTCATCGACATGCGATACCTCGGGCAATGGCGCTCGATGTCGATCCCGGTCGTTTCGGACATCAAATCGCTTGATGAGACAATTGCGCGTTTCCATGAGGATCACGGCCGCGAACATAACTATTCGCGTCCTGATGCTCCGGTCGAAATCTATCGGATCCTGGTCAAGGCAACTGGTTTAACGCCGAAGGCGGAATTCGCGACGCACGAAGTCAGGAAGGGCGCGTCACTGCCGGAGCCCATGGCCCGGAGATATGGTTGAAAGTTGGTGATGGCCCCTGAGGGGCGGCATATCAAGGCGGTGCTGAAGCGCCGTCAATTCTCAAGAGAAAGGGATATGCCACATGTCGAAATCTACCGTTGTTCCATTCGAGCTATCATCGGAATTTTCACCTGATCCGCTGACTGAGGTCATTCAGTTCGGGGCACGCGAGCTGTTGCGAACGGCTGTGCAGGCTGAGGTTGCCGGTTTCATGGCGGTTCACGCGCAGCTTCTGGACAAGGAAGGTCGCCAGCGTCTGGTGCGCCACGGGTTCCTGCCGGAGCGCGCGGTGATGACCGGGATCGGCACGGTGCCCGTTCAGGTGCCCCGGGTCCGCGACCGGGGTGCGAACATCGATGGCAGCAAGATCAGGTTCCGTTCATCCTTGGTGCCGCCGTATCTACGCAAAGCGAAGTCCGTCGAGGAGCTGCTGCCCTGGCTTTACCTGAAGGGCATTTCAACGGGGGACTTCAGCGAGGCGCTGGCCGCCCTTTTGGGGCCGGATGCAGAGGGGCTGTCAGCCTCCACGATCACGCGACTGAAGGCGACCTGGTGGGACGAGTATGAAGCCTGGCGCAAGCGTGACCTGTCGGGCAAGCGCTATGTCTACATCTGGGCGGACGGGGTCTGCTTCACGCCCCGTTTGGACGGGGATCGTCAATGTATGTTGGTGATTATCGGCGCTGACGAGTACGGAGAAAAGGACGTTTTGAGCATCATGGACGGATTCCGGGAGAACGCGGACAGCTGGCGGGACCTGTTACGCGGTCTGAGGAAACGCGGCCTGACGGTGCCGCCCGAGCTTGCTGTCGGTGATGGCGCGCTTGGGTTCTGGACGGCGCTGCGGGATGTCTATCCGACCACCCGTGAGCAGCGGTGCTGGGTCCACAAGACGGCCAATGTAACGGGCGCGATGCCCAAGTCGCTGCGGGAAAAAGCCAAGGCCGATCTGCAGGATATTTGGATGGCCGAGACGAAGAAGGAAGCCAATGCGGCCTTCGATCTCTTCGTGGAAACCTACGGCCTGAAATACGAGCGGGCCGTGGCCAGGCTGGTCAAGGACCGCGACGTGTTGCTGACCTTCTATGACTTCCCGGCCGAACACTGGAAACACATCCGGACCACGAACCCGATCGAAAGCGTCTTTGCCACGGTCCGCAACCGAACGCGCAAAACCAAAGGATGCCTGAACCGCAAGACCGCCCTCGCCATGGTCTTCAGGTTGATGATGTCGGCCAAGAAGAAGTGGAGGAAGATCTCAGGGCCAAACCGTCTGCCCGAAGTGATCCAGGGGATTGCCTTCAAGGACGGGATCAGGCAACGTCAAAACGCCGCCTGATCACGCCGTCACCAACTTTTGGGCATAACTCTCATTGCGGCCGATCCCTATGCAGACGAAGCATCAGCCAAAGAACTAGGGGTAGAACTTGTCGGTCTTGAGGACGTGTTCCGGCAAGCAGACTTTCTGGCGATCAACTGTCCGCTCAGCCCGGCAACCGAGCGTCTCGTAGATGCCGAAAAACTGGCCCTGATGAAACCCAGTTCCCATGTGATCAATACTGCGCGCGGGCCGATTGTGGATGAGACTGCGCTGATTGAGGCGCTTCAGGCAGGGCGGTTGGCGGGGGCCGGTCTCGACGTCTTTGAGGATGAACCCAGTGGTGCCGAAAACCCACTCTTCCAGATGGAAAATGTCATTGTAACGCCCCATGCGCTCTGCTGGACTGACCAGTGTTTCGCCGGGATCGGGGCAGACGATATTGCGGCGGTTTTGGCCGTTTCACAAGGTGAAGTGCCAGTCGGTATTGTCAACCAGACCATCCTCGACAGCCAAAACTGGCGCGCGAAGCTGAAAACGGGCGCCATCAGCTGAAAACTGATAAGTTGTTCCGGATTGTCATGCTGTCGATTGTTCAAACCGATCGCCGCAAACCCGCGGTTCGGAATTTCCCGGTCTGGTTCGATTTCAGCGACCGACTTGGTGAAATACGCTGGTCAGCCCAGCTCTCAACTCGGCAGGCATAAACGTCAAATCGAGCTTGGAGTAGCCCAATGCCTGTGATCCGTCCCGTGGTCCATTCAGGGCTACAATCGCGCGCCTGGTCGTTCTTTCAGTGCGTAATGGGTTCGGATATGCGGAAACCATACCCGCTACCGTTCCGAGCTGAGATCGCCGGGATCGTTGATTAGTTTTCCGATTGTCGGCGTCTTTGCCTTGGCAATCCTCTGGACTGAGGACCCCGCACCAAAAACGAACACCGGCCGTCGCGAGAACTCGCAGCGGCCGGCGGAGCCCGTCAATGCAGGAAGAGCGTTGTGATCTGCGGCAACAGCAGGATGAGCATCAGCACCATGATCTGAATCCCGATGAAGGGCAGGAAGCTTTTGAAGATATCCGGCAAGGTGATGTGCGGAGGAGCCACGGACTTCAGATAGAAGGCCGCACCGCCGAAGGGTGGCGACAGGAAGCTGACCTGCATGTTGACGCAGAACAGAACGCCAAACCAAACCTGCACGGCAAGCTGAGTATCAAGCCCGCCAAAGAGGCCCAACTCTTCGCGCGGCAGTTTCAAAACGATGGGCAGGAACACCGGCATGACCAGCAGAACAATCCCCGTCCAGTCCATGAATGCTCCCATAAAGAGGAAGACCAGCATCATGATCAGCAGGATACCGAGCGTCGGCATGTCCATGCCAACGATCAGGTTGGCGACATATGACGGACCACCCGCGATCGTATAGGCGTCAGCAAGCGCCGTCGCACCGAGCGTCACCCACATGATTGTCCCGGTGGATTTGAACGTCCGCATCGAGGCTTCGGTCAGCAAAGTCCAGGAAAACTCGCCGCGCAGGATAATTAAGAGCAAGACGGCGACGGATCCGATGCCTGCAGCTTCGGTGATTCCGGTAATGCCGCCATAGATGGACCCAAGCACCACAAAGACAATCAGCAGCGGCGCGACCATGCCCTTGCCATTTTCCCATGCTGCTTTGGACTGTTTTGGACCAATCACAAAGAACAGGAACGCACCAAGCGCAATCGCCAAAGCCGCGGACCCGAGCAGGAAGCTAACGCTGATCTTGCCTGTGTCAACTTGCGGCGTTCCGATTGTGTTGTAAAAACCGGCGCGCAGAAACAAGATTGCCGCCGCCGCGCCAATCAGCATAGCAATCAGCGAGATGCCGTAGACACGTTTTTGTTTCCCGGTCAGATCATTCTCTGATGGCTCTGGCAGCGGCGCCAGGTGCGGTTGCAGATTCGTGCGAATAAGGATGTAGGCGATGTAGCAGCCCGCCAGGATGAAGCCCGGCACAAACGCCGCCTGGAACATCGCGTGGATCGAAGTTTCAGTTATCAGGCCATAAAAGATCAGCACGATCGACGGCGGGATCATCGTTCCGAGCGAACCAGATGCACAGATGGTGCCGATGGCCAGGTTCTGATTATAGCCCAGCCGCAACATCTGGGGCAGTGCGATTAGTCCCAACAGAACGACTTCGCCACCGATGATGCCCGACATGGCGGCCATTACGACGGCCATCAGAGCAGTCACCACTGCGATGCCGCCGCGGGTCTTGTTCATCCAGCGCTCTAGGGTCGTGTACATGTCCCTGGCGATGCCGGATCGCTCCAGCAAGTTGGCCATAAATATGAATAGAGGGACAGACACCAAGACGTAACTCGTCATGATGCCATAAATACGTTTGCCGAGAATATTGAGCGGCCCTGTTCCGAAATCGCCGAAAATCAAATCCGGTCCGAACTTCATGACCATGACGACAACGGCAAGAAAGCCTGAAGCAAATCCCAGTGGCATGCCAATCGCCAGGAGAATCAGCATTCCCAGCAGCAATACGAGTGAAATGGTTCCGATATCCATGGTCGTTTGTTCCCTCGGCGGTGTTTTTCCAGTTATTTTTTGGAGGCGGTTTTGTCGGTGTCCGGATGATCACCCGCTTCTCCCGCCGGACGGGCGTCAAGGTGATCGGCGCCAACATCCTCCAGCAGGTCTTCGATATCCTCGACATACTGGCGTTCGCCCTGGTCGGTGTTCCAGTCATAGATCAGGTTCGAGACCGCCTGGATCGCCAGCAAAAACATGGTAATCAGGATCAGTGGATAGAGGGTCGCCGGGATCGGCGGGTCGAATTTCGTGCCAAACCTCTCCCAAGTCATGAACTTGGTGACTGCGTCGTCGAATGATCCCCAGATCACCGCAAATGCGAATATGCAGACACAAATGGTCGACAAAACGTCGAACAGGCGGCGCATCCACATTGGGGCCAGGTCATAGAGAATGAAAATCCGGATGTGGCTGCGTTGCTGCATCGAGTAGAGCCCAGCCGTCATGTAGACTGCACCAGCAACCCAAAGGGACGTCTCGTTCACCCAAAGCGTTGGCGATTGAAAAACATATCGAAGCAGCACTTCGAAGAAGATGATCGATACGATAAAGACAGGTAGCCACATCGTGATGCGGCTGACGCCCCACGTAATCAGGTCCAGCGGGCCGGTTTTTTCATGTTCGACCATTTTTTCCTCCCAATTTCCCGACCACAGTTTTCAGGTGAAACTGGCCGTTGAAAAACCGCCGGCATAACTCGACGCCGGCGATCAAATCTCATCGATGGCACGAGTTATTGAGCCAGGCCGATGCGCTTCAGGAACGCTTCGTGGCTGGCAACCATCGCGCCGGCCTCGGGCGATTTGGTGGCCCATTCAGCCCACACGCCCTGTGCCGCTGCACGGAAGGCGGCCCGGTCTTCTTTCGACCAGTTGTATGTCGTCACGCCTTTGTCGGGCATTTGCGCCAGCGCTTCGCCATTGTTTACCAGCGTCGAGATCATCACATCCATGGCAACCTAGGTGTGGGCCACTTCGATGATGCGACGCTGCTGATCGGTTAGGCTTTCCCAGACACTGGTCCGGCAGGCCAGGTGGTCCGAGGACATCGAGTGGAAGCCCGGGAACGTCGTGTGCTTGGCGACGTCATAGACACCGATGTTCAGGTTGGTTCCCAGCGTCGAGGCGTCAGCACCGTCAATGATGCCCGATTCCAGCGCGGTGATAACCTCGGTGAAGTCCATAACTATGGGCGAGGCGCCAAGTGCCGCGAAGATGTCGGATTCCATGCCCGGAGGCGAACGGAACTTGAAGCCTTCCAGATCGGCAACGCCGGCAATTGGACGTGTCGAGTTTAGCGATTCCTGACCGCCGACATGCGCACCGATGAATGTCATGTCGTGCGAAGCATAAAGCTCGTTTATGGCCTCTGTGCCGCCACCGGCGCGAACCCAAGCCTGAAACTGCAGCGGAGTGTCATAGCCACCCATAGTGTCAGCAACAAACTGGAACGCGGCGTTCTTACCGGCTTGGTATGAACCGTTGGTCATGTCGCAATCGAGGATACCGTTCTTGGCAGCGTCGAAGGTTTCAGCCGAAGGAACAACGGACGAACCGTAAAACGCTTCGATAGTCAAATCGCCGCCCGACATGGTGTTGACGTTGTCGACAAACTGTTGGATCGCGACGCCGTATGGCGATGACTGACCCGAATGCGTTTGAATACGCAGGGTCGTCTGAGCGGCGACCGCCCCGGCCCCGACAACGACAATGGCCGCACTGGCCAGAAGAGTGTTTGTTACAGTTTTGAGCATGAGGTCCTCCCTTATCGCTCCTATTGGTCCGGCCGCAGACGGGCCGCACGTTGCCACCAATTTGAAAGCAGCGGCGTTTCCAAAACCGAACAGCCATTCGCGCACAGGCGCGTCAGGTGCCCGCTGTCATTCGTCCCCTGACTAGGCTTGCTCCCGCTTTGATCCGCGTCGCACTCACCACTGCCAGCGCCGGCAGAAGCGAATTCAGGCAGTTATCTCGCCGGAAGGCGCAGCCTTAATCTGAATAACTGGTATGATAAGATGCTAATGATGTAATCATGTCAAGCTATAATCACATACATGTGGCCCGACCTCGACGGAATCAGCCCGAGATTGTCCTGAGGTGTAGCGTGGGCGGAGTAGTTGCATCCCTTCCCGTCCGCCGAAGGCAAGAGGGTGTAAGAACAGCAGAATATGGCGTTTCGCGTATAACTAGAGACGCCAAACATCACATAACGCGTTGAAATCTCTGATTTCAGGCCGCGTTATGTGATTCAGGTTTAGCGGGGAGCGCTACAGACGAGATGTCGTCTAAGCGGCGCCGGTCGTGTAGAGCGGGTCGGACCGGCTAAGGTGATCCCGCATCAGGTTCGCCGCGCTGTCGGCATCATGTGCCGCAAGGTGATCGACGAGTTTTTCGTGTTCCAGCAGCGTCGTTTTTTCTCGACCGGACCAGTGCAGCAAAGGTGTGTAGTACTCAAAAAGCCACGTTAGCATCGCTTGGGTCACGGATTGCAGAAGCGGGTTCTTGGTCATCCGGGCGATCGTCACATGAAAATCGATATCTGCCTCGATGAAGCCTTTAGAGTTCTTCTCCTGCCCCCGCTGATTCTCGATGATTTCACGCAGTTTGCGAACATCTTCGTCAGTGGAATTCTCCGCGGCGAAGCGTACCGTACCTGCTTCCAGGATCTTTCTAATCTGCTTGAGGTGTTCCAGGTTTGACGGCTCTGCCGACAACAGGAGCTTTGCGATTTCGTCGACCTGATCCAACGCGATTGTCGCGCTGAGTTCATTCACCCGGCTGCGCTCGCCTTGCGAAATCGTGATGACGCCCTTGTTGGCCAGCGCTTGGAGGGCCTCGCGTACCGCGGGACGACCAACACCGAACTTCTCCATCAGAATCCGTTCGGAGGGAATTGCATCTCCAGGCGCGAGTTCACCTGAAACAATCATCTCCCACATCCGGTCATAGACCTGGTCCGACAGCTTTTGCCGCGTAATCGGCGCCGTACCGAAATCAAGGTCGTCAGATGAGTTTCTGGCCATGTCACCTCCTGCGTCCGAATGGCACGTTAGAGCCATTCAACTGGTACGACAAGCGAACACGTCCCGCTTTTGTCCCGCCTTATTCGCGGATTTGATTGATCAACATGTCCTTACTTTGGGTTGGCTTGGCATTTCGGAAAGTGGCGCGCGCACATCGGGAGGGTTTTTGCACTCGCCAACTTAATGCAGCGTCCCTCGCTACGTTATCCGCTCCACACTTGCCGCAATCTCGTCGTCGTCAAACACCCGTTTCCAATCGTCACGCATCAAAACAGGAATCCCGAATTCGATCGCTTTGTTTGCTGCATCCGAAAAGACACCTTTGTGTTGGTCAAACATAACGGCACCCATGATGTTCATGTGTCCCAGCAGGAAATCGCGAGCGCAGTCGTACGAAACGCCCTTCTTGACGACCTCGTCCATGGCCTCGCGCAAGACCTTCATCAGCGAACCGTTGACGGTTTCCGACAGGCCGGGTTCCAACAGCGCAAATTGGTGCAACGTCACTCGGTGCGAGCGCACCACCGGCGCATAGGCTGTCTTGCCGACAGCTTCTCCCAATGCGTAGTCACTCTCAGGCCCCTGAACCAGAACGTTCACAATGCCTTGTTTGGCGGCGATTCCCCCGAAGTAATCCAACTTTGCATCCATTTCGGTTTCGTCATTCCAGATCGGGGGATGGCAGGGGTGGGAAACGAAGTAGGTGACGTCATCCCGTTTGGGTAGATGCCCGGCAAAGGGCGCGGCTCCGTCGAGACAAAAGAGCATCGCGCCCGGTTTGATTTTGCCGATGATACCCGAAGCGACCTTTCCGATTACAGTGTCGGGAACTGCCAACACGATGACATCCGCCCCTTCAAGCGCGGTATCCGGATCGACGCAGTCGACGCCGAACGCCGTTCGCACCCGCTGCTGGCCCTCTTCGGATACTTCGACATGCAAGGTCTCGAAGTCAGAACTCTTGGCCAGGTTTGCGCCGAGGCGCATACCCATTTTCCCGCCTGCTCCGAACAGTGCTAGCTTGGTCACTTGGTTTCTCCCGCGTCTTTTGGCCGCCCACGGCGGTGTACGTGATTGACAACTGATATGATCAGGTACTAATTAGGTAAGCATGTCAAGTGCAAACGTTAGGAATGAGGCAGCCGACGTGCCGGAACCGTCGAAGGCGATTGCCGACCAGGACATTCTAGTTGCCTGGTACGGGGACGATTTTACCGGAGCAGCGGCAACCATGGAGGTGCTCACATTCGCCGGGCTACAGTCGTTGTTATTCCTTGATATTCCCACGTTGGAGCAGCTGCAAAGGTTCCCCGATCTGCGCGGGATTGGAATCGCGTCGACCGCGCGGACGAAGCCGCCGGAGTGGATGGATGCAACTTTACCGGGCGGTTTCGCGGGTCTTGGCGCGCTGGACCCAGGCCTCGTTCACTACAAAGTTTGCTCGACGCTTGATTCCTCACCTGAAACCGGCTCGATCGGGCGAGCGATCGAAATCGGAGCGGCGTGCTTCGAAACGCAAGTCGTTCCCGTCCTCGTCGCCGCGCCTTGCATGCAGCGTTACCAGTGTTTCGGCCATCTGTTTGCAGGTGCCGGGGATGACGTAGTCCGCTTGGACCGCCACCCGGTCATGTCACGTCATCCGGTGACGCCGATGACAGAGTCCGATGTCGCGCGCCACATCTGCAAGCAATCCGACCGGCTGAAAGGGCACATGTTGCCGTTCCCGGCTTTGGCCGACGGAAGCGCTCGACTACCGGACACTGCGAGCAGCCATGACCTCATCTCGGTCGTGGCAATCGACAGTATCGACGCGGGAACGGATGCTCGCGCAGGTCAGTTGATCTGGGAGGCGCGCGACAAATGCCGCTTTGTCGTCGGCTCGCAGGGCATCGAATATGCGCTCGTCGAGCAGTGGCAAAATGCCGGTGTTCTGGACAAGCCCGCGCCCGCGCGTGGCATTGGCCGGTCTGACCGCATGATGAGCGTGTCCGGGTCAGTCTCGCCCACGACCGCAGACCAGATCGCATGGGCCCAGGCAAACGGGTTTTCATGCATCGCGTTTGATGCGGCCCGCGTGACAGGCGGGAAGGACAGTGTTGAGGCGGAAATTCAACGAACAGCCAAAGCTGCAGTTGAAGAACTCTCTCAGGGTCGTGACCCTCTGGTTCATACAGCGGAAGGTCCGGACGACCCGGCCGTCGAGCGGTTCAGAGAGGCGGTCGCCGCAAATGACATGGACATGTCGGCCGCAAACCGGACCGTCGGCGAAGCACTCGGTTTTGTCCTTCAACGCGTTCTCGATCAGACCGGCACCACCCGCGCGGTGGTCTCTGGCGGCGATACATCGGGCTTTGTGACCCAGCAATTGGGCATCTACGCGCTGTCGGCCTTGGCACCGACGATTCCGGGAGCCTCGATCTTCCGCGCGCATGCCGAGGGACCGGTGGATGGCCTCGAGCTGGCGTTGAAGGGCGGGCAGATGGGAACACCGGACTACTTCGGGTGGGTTCGGGACGGTGGCGGTGCACGGTGAATTCGGCGTGGCAACAACAAGAAATCGCGGTCCGAAACGACCGCAGAGCGAATTGGAATACTGAGAAATGAGCGAAGCTCACCAGACATTGCGCGAAGTGCTGCTTGACCCAGAAAAGAACCCCGGGCTGGACAGAGATCTGATCTTTTTGCTGGAAGATATCGCCACGGCTTGCCGGATAATCTCGCATCTGGTCAGAAATGGTCCATTTGCCGGAAATCTGGGGGAGGCCGGTTCAGTCAACGTGCAGGGCGAATCCCAAAAAGAGCTGGACGTCATCGCAAACGATGTCTTCGTGAAACACTGCTCAAATTGCAGCGCCGTTGCGGCGCTGGTCTCCGAAGAAGTCGACGAGGTCTATTGGCTGAAGGACGATCCAGACTCGGGCGACTATCTTGTCTATTTTGATCCATTGGACGGCTCATCGAATTTGGAGCTGAACATGTCCGTCGGCTCGATATTCTCAATCACACGGCTTAACGGCCCGATCGATGCGGGCGATGACCGGTCGGTTCTGCGTCCGGGTGCCGAACAGGTTTGCGCCGGCAATTCTGTCTACGGCCCGTCCACCAGTTTGGTCCTGACCGCTGGGCATGGTGTCGATGGCTTTACTCATCAGCGAGGAACCGGAGAGTTCCGACTGACGAGCCCAAGTATGAAGATACCTGTGGAAACTGCAGAATTTGCGATCAACGCGTCGCGCTACAAGCTATGGGACGCGCCGATCCGACGGTATTTCGACGAATGCCTGCAGGGGGTAGACGGGCCGCGCGGCAAAAGCTTCAACACACGCTGGATCGCCTCGATGGTGGCCGAGGTTCACCGTATCCTGACGCGCGGCGGTGTCTTCATGTATCCCGGCGACGCCGGAAACCGTGCTGACGGCGGCAAGCTGCGCCTGATGTATGAAGCCAACCCCATGGCGCTCGTCGTTGAACAGGCCGGTGGTCGGGCATCGACGGGCACCGAACGCATCCTCGAAATCCAACCGACGTCGCACCACCAACGTGTGCCGGTGATCCTGGGGTCGAAATCCGAAGTCGAAATCCTTGGGCGGTATCACTGCGAAGCCGACTGAATTCAAACAACCCGCGCTGGACAAATCACCCGCGCCACATCTGGAGCCACCGAACATGGCCTTAGTTTCCCTGCGCCAATTGCTTGACCACGCCGCCGAGCATTCCTACGGCCTGCCGGCGTTCAACGTCAACAACCTCGAACAGATGCTGGCTATCATGCAGGCGGCGGATGCAACCGACAGCCCGGTCATCATGCAGGCCAGCCGCGGTGCCCGGAAATTCGCCGGCGACATCGCACTGTCGCATCTGATCCGGGCCGCGATCGAGATGTATCCGCATGTTCCGGTCTGTATGCATCAGGATCATGGCAATTCGCCGCAGACCTGTCTCTCGGCGCTAATGAACGGGTTCTCGTCGGTCATGATGGATGGCTCGCTGACCGAGGACGGCAAGACGCCGTCGGATTTCGACTACAATGTCGGCGTCACCGCCAAGGTCAGCGAGATGGCGCATCTGGTAGGTGCTTCGGTCGAGGGCGAAATCGGACATCTGGGTTCGCTCGAGACCGGGAAAGGCGAGGCGGAGGATGGGCACGGGTTCGAGGGCGAACTCAGTCGCGATCAACTGATCACCGATCCGGATGAGGCGGCGGAATTCGCCAGGCTTACGAACGTTGACGCGCTGGCGGTGGCCATCGGCACCTCGCACGGGGCCTACAAGTTCACACGCAAGCCGGACGGCGAAATACTGGCGATGGACGCGATCAAACGCATCCATGAACGGCTGCCCGACACGCATCTGGTGATGCACGGGTCGTCGTCGGTGCCGCAGGAACTGCAGGACATCATCAACGCCCATGGCGGCGAAATCGCTCCCACGTGGGGCGTGCCTCTCGCAGAGATCGAGATCGGCATCAAGAACGGCGTGCGCAAGGTCAACATCGACACCGATCTGCGCCTCGCGATGACCAGCGCGGTGCGCAAGGTGCTTGACGAGAACAAAGCAGAGTTTGACCCACGCAAGTATCTCGCGCCGGGGATCGAGGCGATGGCGGCCGAGTGCCGCGACAGGTTTGAACGGTTCGGCGCGGCAGGGCATGCCCATAAGATCACCGCCATACCCCTCTCGGAAATGGCCGATCGCTACGCCTCCGGCAGCTTGGCGCCACCACGCGCGGCATGACCGGCACGAGATATGATGGTGATCTTGAGTTAGAAACGGGGGCGGATGTAATGCCGATTGACGAAATTCGGGTGACGTACCGGCTTGAAACGTCGGGCGACATTGAGGCGCTGGCTGCCAAGATCGCGGCCGATCAGTCGACGGGCACGTTTACGGAACTGCCGGGAGAGACTGCGGAAGTCCAGGCCCGCTGCGCAGCCCGGGTCGTGGCAATTTCGGATTTGCCGGACGCCACAGTCCCCTCGATCCCGGATCCCGGCGGAGCGGGCCCCTATCACCGTGCAGAAGCTGTCATTGCCTATCCGCTGGAAGCGGTTGGAACCGACCTCGCGGCGCTGATGACGATCACGGTCGGCGGCGTCTACGCGGTGCGGGGGCTGAGCGGCATCCGCGTTATGGACATCGACCTGCCGGAAGCATGGTCATGTCATCCGGGCCCGCAATTCGGCATATCCGGATCGCGGCGTCTGACCGGGGTCGATAGAGGGCCGATCATCGCCTCGATCATCAAACCGTCGCTGGGGCTGCTGCCGGATGAGACGGCGGAGGTGGTGCGGCAACTCTGCGAAGCGGGTGTCGACTTCATAAAAGACGACGAGAAGCTGATGAGCCCCGGCTATTCCTCGCTGGAACATCGGGTGGATGCGATCATGCCGGTGATCAAGGACCACGAACAGAAGACCGGCAAGCGCGTCATGTATGCCTTTGGCATTTCGTCGGCCGACCCGGACGTGATGATGAAGAACCACGACCTCGTGGCAGAGGCAGGTGGCAATGCCGCCGTGATCAACATCAACTCCATCGGCTATGGTGGCATGTCGTTTCTGCGCAAGCGGTCACAGCTCTGCCTGCATGCCCACCGCAACGGCTGGGACATCCTGACCCGGCATCCGGGCCTCGGCATGGAATTCCGGGCCTATCAGAAGATCTGGCGCCTGCTGGGTGTCGATCAGTTCCAGATCAACGGTGTCCGCGCCAAATACTGGGAGCCGGACGACAGCTTCGTCCGGTCGTTCCACGACCTGGCCACCCCCATCTTTTCAGACGCAGACCGCCCCCTCCCGGTGGTCTGTTCCGGGCAGTGGGGTGGCCAGGCTGTGGAAACCTACCGGCGCACGGGACGAACGCTGGACCTGATGTATCTCGGCGGCGGCGGCATCCATGGTCACCCGATGGGAGCGGCCGCTGGCGTGCGGGCGATCCGCCAGGCGTGGAAAGCTGCGGAGATGGACGTCGAATTGGCAGACTACGCGAAAGAGCACCCGGAACTGTCCGCGGCGCTTTTGAAATGGGGTTAGCCGCGCCGGTGTCCTAGCTTGCCGGCAACACCGTTTCGGACGCCATCCGATCCTGAACGAGCGCGATCAGCTTTCTGTGATCGGCATCGAAGTTGCGGATCCCATCGGCGAATTTCTCGGTGGCCATGGGATCAGCATTCATCTGCCAGCGAAACGTGGCCTCGTCCATCCTGATCGGAGCGGTGCCGGTCGCATTCTCTGGCTTCAGAAGACGCGGCAATTCGGAGGTGTCGCCCGACAGTTCGTCCAGAAGTTTCGGCGCAATCGTCAGGTTGTCGCACCCCGCAAGCGCCTTGATCTGGCCGGCGTTGCGGAAAGAGGCCCCCATCACCACGGTATCGATGCTGTTCGACTTGTAATAGTCGTATATCGCCCGCACCGACCTTACTCCCGGGTCTTCCTCGGGTGCATATCCGTCGCGACCTTCGGCCTTTTTGTACCAGTCGGTGATCCGCCCGACGAAGGGGGAAATCAGAAAAGCTCCGGCATCGGCACAGGCGATGGCTTGCGCCAGCGAAAAGATCAGCGTCAGGTTGCAGTCGATGCCCTCGCGCTGCAGGATTTCGGCGGCCCGGATACCATCCCACGTGGCCGCGAGCTTGATCAGAATCCGGTCCTTGGATATCCCCCGCCGGCCGTATTCCGCGATGATCGCGCGGGCCCTTGCCACGGACGCGTTTGTGTCAAAGGACAGGCAAGCGTCGACCTCGGTCGACACACGGCCCGGAACCAGTGCCGCCAACTCGGCGCCGATGGCAACGGTCAGAACATCCGTGACCTGTTCTGCATTGCGCCCTGACCGGCGCCCGGCCTCAATCTCGTGCATGACCAGCGCCTCGGCAGTCGGATCTTTCAGAGCCGCCAACACCAGTGACGGGTTTGTCGTGCAATCCACTGGTTTGTATTCACGCACGGCCGCGACTTCGCCGGTATCAGCTACGACAACTGTCATTTCTCTCAGCTGGTCCAATACGCTCTTCATGTCGGGATTCCTTATGCGTTCAGGCGCGACTTTGCGCGGGCAACGATGGCGTCGGCGGTGATGCCGAAATACTCGTAGAGCTGGCCGGCCGGGCCAGAGGCGCCGAAACCGGTCATGCCGATCACGTCGTCTTCGCTATCGACATAGCGGGTCCAGCCGAACTTGCCGGCGGCCTCGACGGCGATGCATGGCGCCTCGCCCAACGTTGCCGCGCGATAGGCGGCATCCTGCTGTTCGAAGAGTTCCCAGCAAGGCATCGACACGACGGCCGCGCCAATCCCATCTTCTGCCAACGCCGCAGCCGCCTCGACCGCAAGGCTGACTTCGGTTCCTGTGGACAACAGCGTTACGTCCCGCGTCACGCCGAATTGCCGGATGACATAGGCGCCCCTGGCCGAGAGGTTTTCGTCACCGGCATCGGTTCGAAGCTGCGGCACGCCCTGCCGGCTGAGCGCCAGAAGCGACGGGGTCTTGCGGCTGCGCAGTGCGATTTCCCAGCATTCAAGGGTCTCAACCGCATCCGCAGGGCGGAATGTCAAAAGGTTTGGGATCGCACGCAGCGAAGCAAGGTGTTCGACCGGCTGGTGGGTTGGCCCGTCTTCGCCAAGACCAATGGAATCATGAGTCATGACATAGATTGTACCCACGCCCATCAACGCCGAGAGCCGGATGGCGTTGCGTGCATAGTCCGAGAACACGAGGAAAGTACCGCCATATGGGATCAGCCCGCCATGGGTCGACATACCGTTCATCGCCGCTGACATTCCGAATTCCCGCACACCATAGCCGATATAGCGCCCTGGCTTGCCTCGTGCATATTGGGTGTCAATCGCCGGGACCCGGGTCAGGTTAGAACCGGTCAGGTCCGCCGAACCGCCGATCAGTTCGGGAAGGGCAGGGGCCAGCACGTCGAGCGCCATCTGGCTGGCCTTGCGTGTCGCGACCTTGGCGGGTTCGGTAAAAAGCTTGGCGCGCGCATCTGCCACCGCCCGGTCAAAACCTTCCGGCATGTCTCCTGCCATCCGGCGAACGAACTCGGCGCAAATCTTGGCATCTGCGGCTTCGAGCCTTTTCTGCCAGGCAAGGCGCGCAGTCCGGCCCTTGGCCCCAATATCCCGCCATTGAGCGGCAAGGTCGGCGGGGATCTCGAACGGTTCAGAACTCCAGTCAAGTGCCTGTTTGGCGGCCGCGGCCTCGTCGACGCCGAGCGGTGCGCCATGCGAGCCCGCTGTGCCGGCCTTGGTCGGTGCCCCGATCCCGATCACCGTCTTCATCGCGATAATCGAGGGTTTTGTGGTCTCGGCACGCGCTGCGGCAATGGCTGTTTTGAGCGCTTGCGCGTCGTGCCCGTTGCAAGCCTGGGCATGCCAGCCGCAGGCCACCAACCTCGCCGGGACATCGTCGGAAAACGAGATCGAGGTCGGCCCGTCTATTGTGATGTCGTTGTCGTCATAAAGGACGATCAGCTTGCCAAGACCAAGGTGCCCGGCGAGCGAAATCGCTTCCTGTCCGATGCCCTCCTGAAGGCAGCCGTCACCTAAGAACACATATGTATGGTGATCGACCAGTTCCGAGCCGAATTCCGCTGCCAGAGCCTGTTCAGCCATAGCCATTCCGACTGCGCTTCCCAAGCCTTGCCCCAGAGGCCCCGTCGTCGTCTCAATGCCCTTTGCATGACCGTATTCCGGGTGCCCAGCCGTGATCGCGCCCAGTTGACGGAAATTCCGGATCTGGTCGATCGTCATGTCCTCGAAGCCGGTCAGGTGCAACAACGAATAGAGCAGCATCGAGGCATGCCCGTTCGACAGAACCACCCGGTCACGATCAGGCCAGTCCGGGTCTGCAGCGTCAAACTTCAGGAAGTCACGAAACAGAACCGTCGCCGCATCCGCCATGCCCATTGGTGCGCCCGGATGCCCCGAATTCGCCGCCTCGACCGCGTCAATGGAAAGAGCCCGGACGCAGTTTGCCAATGCGAATGTCTCGCCGTCAGAGCGCGCTGCGGCAAGTGCATTGGCGAGTTTCACCGGATCGGGTTTTGAATTCGATTCACTGGCCATCAAGTTCTTTCTGTATCGATTAGGGTTGTCATCGTATTAGTATGTCATTATACCAGCTGCAACTCGAATCTGCGAAAGCCCGCCCATATGCCGCACCCGAACTTGTGGATTGGCACCAGCTGGAAAATGAACAAGACGCTGGCCGAGGCGACGACGTTTGCGGTCGCATTGGGGCAGGCCGACAACGCGCGTGCGCCGGAAATCCAGCGCTTCGTCATCCCGCCATTCACATCCGTTCGTGAAGTGAAATCCATCCTCTCGGACACGTCGGTCAAGGTCGGCGTTCAAAACATGCATTGGGACGATCAAGGTGCATGGACTGGCGAGATCTCACCGCTGATGGTGAAGGACTGTGGCGCCGAGATCGTGGAGCTTGGCCATTCCGAGCGGCGCGCGCATTTCGGCGAAACCGACGAAACCGTCGGACTGAAGACAGCCGCCGCAGCGCGGCATGGGCTGATCCCGCTGATCTGCATCGGCGAGACGCTTGCCGAGCGCGAAGCAGGGAAGGCGCGAGAGGTCCTGGAGACCCAAGTCCGTACTGCCCTGGGTTTGCTCAAGGGCAACCAGAAGGCCGCGCCGATCCTGCTTGCCTACGAACCCGTTTGGGCTATCGGCGAAGGCGGCATCCCGGCCACGTCAGACTACGCCGACGCACGGCAGGGCGAGATCATCGACGTCGCGCAGGACGTTCTGGCCCGCCGCGTGCCGTGCCTCTACGGCGGGTCGGTCAACCCGGACAACTGCCAGGAACTGATCGCCTGCCCGAATATCGACGGGCTGTTTATCGGGCGCTCGGCCTGGGACGTCGATGGATATCTGGACATTCTCGCGCGCTGCGCAGCGGTAACCTGATGGAGAGACGAATGAAAATCGCAGTTGCGGGCGACAGCGCCGGAGAGGGGTTGGCCAGAGAATTGGCGGAATATCTGAGTGACCGCTTTGACGTGTGCGAGATCTCGCGAACCGACGCCGGCCCGGACCCGTTCTACGCAAACTTGTCCGACCGGGTGGCGACCGAAGTGGTGAACGGAACATATGACCGCGCGATCCTGTGCTGCGGCACCGGGATCGGTGTCTGTATCGCTGCAAACAAGGTGCCGGGCATCCGCGCCGCGCTGATCAGCGACGCCTATTCCGCCGGCAAGGCAGCGACGTCGAACAACGCCCAGATCGTCACGCTCGGCGCCCGCACGGTCGCGGGTGAATTGGCAAAAACAATCGTCGATGCCTACCTCGAAAGCAGCTTCGACCCGAATGGGCGCTCTGCCGGAAACGTGCAGGCGATCGACGAGGTCGGTGCCAGATACAGCGCGAGCTAAAGGAAAACCCCGCGGCTTCGAGCGTCACGGGCGCCGGTTCAAATGCCCAGTTCCGCTGCGAAACGGCGGTTCTGGGACTGTGCCGGATAATTTCGGCATCGGGGGACAGATGGAATTTGCCGGCCTCACCACCGAGATGATTGTTGTTCTCGGACTCCTGGGACTGACGGTGATCCTGTTTGCCACCGAAGTCTTCCGAATAGACGTGTCGGCCATTTTCATTCTGGTCCTAGTGGGTGTTCTGGCTCAACTGCCGGGCCTTGAGCAACTGGCCGATACTTCGCAACTTTTCGACGGGCTGTCGTCAAATGCGGTTGTTTCGATTATCGCCGTCATGATCATCGGGGCCGGGCTCGACAAAACCGGAGTGATGAGCCGCGTCGCAAGTCTGATATTGAAATACGGCGGCGCCACCGAGAAGCGGATCATCCCCATCATTTCCGGAACGGTCGGCGTGATCTCTTCTTTCATGCAGAATGTCGGCGCGGCGGCTCTGTTCCTGCCGGTGGTCAGCCGGATCTCGATCCGCAGCGGCCTGCCGCTCGGCCGGCTGCTCATGCCAATGGGGTTTTGCGCGATCCTTGGCGGCACCATGACGATGGTGGGATCCTCGCCGCTCATCCTGCTCAACGATCTGACAGCATCGGCGAACGCGACCTTGCCGGACGACGCGCAGATCGCACCCTTCGGGCTCTTCTCGGTTTTCCCGATCGGCGTGTGCCTCGTCTGCGTCGGCATCGTTTACTTCGTGCTGTTCGGGCGCTACGTGCTACCCGCGGCGGCTGCTGAGGATGATGCCGCCTCTGCGCAATCGGTCAAAGACTACTTCCATCGGATATACGGCGTGCGACCGGACATCGTTGAAGTTGTGGTGCCAGAGAACAGCCCGATGGTCGGCAAAACCTATCTCGATGTGATGAAGGAGCATCATGTCTATGTCATGGGATCGTTCCACAAGGGTGAGAGGATTTTCGTTCCCCTGTTGGAAAATGAGATTGCAGCCGGTTGTCAGCTCGCCGTCCTGGGCGAAAAAGCTGCCATCCAAGAATTCGGTGAGGCATATGGCCTGCGGATCCTCGATCAACTCGACATGTTCGCAGAGGAGTTCGATGTCAGCAAAAGCGGTGTCGCCGAAATCGTCGTGCCGCCGGAATCGCGCCTGATCGGAAAAACCGCCCGCCAACTGCAGCTGCGAAAGAACTACGGCCTTGCGCTTCTGGCGATCCTGCGCAGTGAAGTTCGGCACGGGCCCGGTGTCATGACCGCCGACGGGGAAACCGAGATTTTCGACGTACCGCTCCAGTCCGGCGACATGTTTGCGACTTTCACGCGGTGGGAAAACCTCGAGGATCTGACCCACAACCGCGACTTCGTGGTCGTCACCTCGGACTTCCCGCGCGACGATGTCCGCCCTCACAAAGTTGGCTTCGCGGCGCTGTTCTTTGCGATCGCTCTGGGGCTGGTTCTTTTCTCCGACATCCGACTGTCGCTCTGCCTCTTCGTTGGTGCGATCGGGATGGTCATGACCGGGGTGCTCAGCATCAACGAGGCGTATCGGGCGGTGGGGTGGAATACCGTGTTCCTGCTCGCCTGCCTCATCCCACTGGGAGTAGCCGTGCAGAACACCGGCACGGCAACCTGGATCGCGGAGGGCGTCACGGGCATGCTCGACGGCTGGCCGATCTGGTCGCTACAGGCTGCGATCGCGATACTCGCGACGGTCTTTACGCTTGTTATGTCAAACGTCGGAGCCACAGTCCTTCTTGTGCCGCTGGCTGTCTCCATAGCGGTCGCCGCCGGCGGCAATCCAGCAGTTTTCGCGCTCACAGTTGCAATATCGACCTCAAATTCCTTTCTCCTGCCGACTCATCAGGTCAACGCATTGATCATGGGGCCGGCCGGCTATCGGGTCATGGATTTCGTGAAGGCGGGCGCACCGATGACCCTGTTGTTTCTGGTGACATCTTTGCTGGCCTTGAATTTCATGTTCTGATTGACGGTTCTGGCGCAAATTGCTCGCGGCCAAACCGGACATTTGAGCGAGCCGGCCGAAAGGTTGGTTTGTCAGCATATCAGTCCTGGAGCGCTTCAGGTTTTGACGGAAGCGCAACTTGCGTATGCGAGGTAGTCTGGATTCTAAGCGCCGTCTCTGGGTGTCAATCTTCCAGAAACGGTCTGAGTGAGAATCTGGATGGTCTAGACAAGACAGTTGCGAAAAGCCGCTTGAGCTCCATGTTGTCGCTGGCGGCAGTGATACGCGCCCAAACAGCGCAAAAAAACAACGCGCATGTGAGTTGCGTGAAGTCATGGGCGAGTTCGGTCGGGTCGGGCGTCGTCAGCATTTTTTTGCGGGCCACTCGCCATTTGTCGCGCAGAGAAAGAATGTCCGGGTGATCCGTCAATTCGCCGATCAGGGTGTCAAAACCGTCCGGGCCAGCTCCTCCCTGGACTTTGAGACCGCGAGTCGCTGTGGCGAGTTCATGTATTGCGTTGGCTCCCTCATAGATCGAGGCGATCCGTGCATCGCGCCAGGTCTGCGAAACGCGGTATTCGGTCAGATACCCGTAGCCGCCAAGGATCTGAATACCCAAATCGGCAGAGCGAATCCCTGCCTCGGTACAAAAGACTTTGCAGAGCGGTGTCAGGAAATCCACAAGCGCGGGACGAGTGCCCTTTTCGAGCTCGACGAGTGTGATATGTGCCATCCCCCGCGCGCCCAAAGCCAGGCTGCGTTGCTCATCAAGCATCCGGCGGACGTCCGCATGATCAGAAAGAACTGCCGGCGTACCATCGGATTTGCGGCCCTGGGTACGGTCTGCCGCGTAAGCCTTGGATATATCATGCGCCCGCGACGCATGGGCGACCCCCTGCAGGGAAACGTCGATGCGGGCGTGGTTCATCACCGTAAACATGGCCGCAAGCCCTGCACCTTCTTCTCCTACCAATTCGGTAGGCGCTGCATCAAAGGCCATCTGACAGGTGGGAGAGGCATGAAGCCCCAGTTTTTCTTCGATCCGTGTGATGGATATAGAACTTCCAGCCTGAGACTTGCTGGTAAGAAACAGCGACAGCCCCTTGATGCCCTGTTCACGGGTGCCGGTTCGGGCAAGGACGAGATGAAGGATGTCATCGGACATGTCCTGATCTCCGCCGGAAATGAAGATCTTTTCGCCGGTGATTTGCCAGCCGTTTCCGGTTAATTCGGCCTTTGTGCGGATCGCCGAAAGGTCAGAACCGGCGCCGGGTTCGGTGAGTGCCATCGTCGACAGTGCTTCGCCGGCGGCAAGGCGGGAAATCCACTCCTGCTTTTGCGCCTCGGTGCCGAAGCGCAGCAATGTCGATATCGCCCCGGGAACCAGGTTGCAGACCATGCTCATGGAATGGTTGGCCCCGGAGAACACTTCGGACACGGCAGCAGCAACCAAGTGGCCTTGTTCCATGCCCCCGAATTCTTCTGGCGCGGTCAGGCCTTGCCAGCCGCCGTCGGCCAACTCCTGATAAGCATCGGCAAAGCCTTCGGGCATAACGACCTTGCCGTTTTCCAGCCGGCACCCCTGCGCATCGCCGCTTTCGTCAAGAGGCGCTATCACGCCTTCGGCAAAGGCGGAAAAATGGCCTAGGATTTCGCCTGCGAGTTCTGCGTCCCAATCGGGCAGGTCGCTGGTGTGCGCGACGGAGTTGAGCGAAAACAGAATGTCCTCGAGCGGGGATTCGAACGGTTTCATGTTCAGTTAACCTTCTAGCAAGCGATTTCGAGGGCAGAGGCACGGCGGATGCCCCAATTGACCCTTCCGTGCCGGCTATCGCCGGAATCAAGAGGGGCAGATGTGTGCAAATATTAGCCGCTGGGATCGACGTCCTCTCCCGCCGCTAATCGCGCCATCACGTCCGTTGCCCCGTGGCGGGTGCCAACGTTAACGATTTCGACACCATCCCCGGTTTTCACCACATAGCGTGTGACCAGATGTGCAGCGCCATCGGCATAGACCGTTTGCCCGTCTGCACCGAGATTCAGAACCTCGCCGGTGATATCCGGCCCGAGCGCCGCACCACCGACAATCGGGATGATGTGGCACTGGCCGACCCGTCCCGGTCCCAGATCGGATGGGGAGGACGACTCTACCCGGAGGGTAAAGCTGCGTTCCAGGGAAGGGACGGGAACTTGCATCAATCCATAAGCCCAAGCAGACGGGCCGCATTGTTCTTGATGATGTCCTCGCGCAGGTGATCCTTGATGGCAATTTTCTCAAAATCGGACAGCCAGCGCTCGGGTGTGATCATCGGCCAGTCAGAGCCGAACAGCACCTTTTTCTTCAGGATCGAGTTGCAGTAGCGCACCAGAATTTCCGGGAAGTATTTCGGCGACCAGCCACTAAGGTCGATATAAACGTTGGGCTTGTGCTGGGCGACTGAAAGCGCTTCTTCCTGCCAGGGGAAAGAGGGGTGCGCCATGATGATCTTCATGTCTGGGAAGTCGACGGCCACGTCATCAAGATACATAGGGCGGGAGTATTTCAGCCGCATGCCATTGCCACCAGGCATGCCTGAGCCAACACCAGTCTGACCGGTATGGAAAAGACCGATGCAGCCATGTTCCGCCAGCAGTTCATAGAACGGGTAGGCCATGCGGTCGTTGGGGAAAAAGCCCTGCATGGTGGGGTGGAATTTGAACCCCTTGATGCCGTGCTCCTCGATCAGGCGACGGGCTTCACGCACCGCCATTTTGCCTTTCCAAGGGTCGATCGACGCGAAAGGGATCAGGATATCGCTGTTGCGCCCAACCTGTTCCAGCACCTCGTCATTGGAAAAGCGGCGGTACCCGGTTTCGCGTTCGGCATCGACGGGGAAGATGACGGCGGCGACGTTCTGCTCGCGGAAATGGGCCGCAGTTTCGTCGATTGTTGGCTGTACGATCTGGGCGTTGAAATACGTCGCCATTGCTGCCTGTAAGTCGTCATAACCATCATCGGAGTGGCAGCCGCAAGGCTCCTCGGCATGGGTATGTATGTCGATCGCGCGGACCTTGGTGATATCAACCATTGATCAATTCCCTTTTTGTCACGTCGTCTGGTGTTCGCGGACTTCGGACAAGGCCTTGATCAGGATGCTCCGTGTCGCGTCGTCAATACTGGCCAATAGCCGGTTCTCATGTGTGATGACCGCTGCGACGGCCTTGTCATACAGGCGCCGGCCGGCCAACGTTGCCTTGAGAGCATAGGCACGCCGGTCGGTCGGGGCGCGGTCGCGAACAATCAGTTCGCGGTGCTCCAATTCGTCCAAGATGACCACCAGGTTGGGCCGTTCGATACCCATGGCGTCAGCCAGCTGAGACTGGCTGAGACCGGGATTATCGACAACCAGCACAAGCGCTGTGTATGTCAGCATGCGCAGGTCAAAAGGCTTCAGTGTCTGGGTCAGGTCAGCCTGAACGACGTTGAAAGCACGCTTCATGTGATAGCCGATAAACAGGCGTAGAGTGCTGTCATCAATCACGGCCGGCGGGACGGGGGATTTTTCTGGATTTGTCATGAAGTCACCTGAATACCGGCGCACGTTTTTCCAGGAAGGCCTTCAATCCCTCTTCGGCATCGGGTGAGGTTTGCGAAAGGGCTGCGGCAAGTGACTCTGTGAACAACCCGTCTGCTTTGGACATATCGTTGATGCGGGATATGGATTGCACCATCAGGTAGTTCGACAACGGCGCATTGCGAGAGATCTTCCCGGCAAGTTTTTGCGCGAGCTCCAGAGCCTCACCTTCGCCCACCGAGTAGTGCGCCAGCCCCAGTGCCAGACCTTCGTCGGCGTCGTATTTGCGCCCGGTCAGCATCATTTCGGTCATCCGGTCCGGGCCAAGCAATCGCCCAACCCGAGCCGTTGCACCGCCCCCGACAAAGATACCTCGCCGCCCCTCAGGAAGCTGGAAAATGGTGGATTCTTCGGCGATGCGCACATGCGTCGCCGCCGCCAGCTCCATGCCACCACCGATAACGGCACCGAACATTGCCGAGACAGTAATCAGACCACCGAACTGGATGCGTTCCATTACGCCATGCCAATTGCGCGAATGGTACAGCCCTTCTTCCGCTGATCGATGCACATGCTCGGATAGGTCGAGCCCCGAGCAGTAATGGCCCTCTATGCCGGTCAGGACAACAACGCGAACCCCTTCCGGCGGGTTCGAATAGAAGGCATCAAGCGCTTCGACAAGTTCGTCGCACATGGCATTGCGCTTGCCCGGACGGTTCATCGTCAGCGTCGCAATGGATCCATCGACAACGGTTTGCAATACTTCTGACATGCAACGGTTCCTTTAACGGGGCGGCAGTCGGGTTGCCCCGTCAAGCCGAATGGTTGTCCCGTTCAGGAACGGGTTGGAAATAATTTGTTCGGCCAGGAGCGCGTATTCGCGAGGTTCTCCCAGGCGGGCAGGGAACGGGATGTTTGCAACAATTCCCGCGGCGACTTCTTCCGGCAACCCTTCCATCATCGGAGTTTGGAACAGTCCGGGCGCAATCGACAGGACACGAATGCCCAGCTTGGCAAACTCGCGCGCGGCGGGCAAGCACATCGAAGCGATAGCCCCTTTCGAGGCTGCATAGGCGGCTTGTCCCAGCTGCCCGTCCTGATAGGCGACAGACGAAGTGTTGACGACGACACCGCGCTCACCGTCCTTCAGCGGTTCAAGGTCAGCCATGCGCTTGGCCGCGTGGCTCATTACATTATAGGTGCCAAACAGGTTGACGCGGATTGTCCTTTCGAACACGTCGATCGACAGCTTGCCTTCGCGACCCACAATGCGGGCCGCAGCGCCGATGCCGGCGCAATTCACAACCGCACGCGGCGCTGAGCCGAAATGCGCTTCAACCTGATCAAATGCGGCACTAACGGCAGACTCGTCACTGACATCAGCCTGGACAGCGACCCCGCCGATTTCGGCGGCCACGGCAGTCGCGCGCTCGATATCAAAATCCAGGATTGCGACCCTGCCACCTTGATTCGCCAAATGTCGGGCGGTCGCCTCTCCGAGGCCACTGCCGCCGCCCGTAGTCAGGGCAACATTCCCATGAATCCTCATTTGGTGTCCTTTCGTTGGTTGCCTATTAGTTATTTCACATAATTATTATCGTCAATGCCTACTTGCAGAAAAAAGAGATGTGATGTAATAGATATTTTGCATAACTATTATGCACGACGCTTATCTGGAGGGGAGAGCCGGCAATGGCTTCGCAGAACATGCCTCAGGCGGATCAATTTTGGTCACCTGAGTTCACGTATGAAGAACGGGAAGACGGCACGGTCTATATGCGGCAAGCGGGTGATCTTCCGGATCACCTCCCTTTGCTGGCCGACTACCTCGACAAATGGGCAGATGAAGCTCCTGACCGCACCTGGATTGCCCGTCGCGGCAATGATGGTGACTGGGTTCGGGTCTGCTATGGCGAGGCCCGAGACAAGGCCCGCGCAGCCGGTGCGGCGCTGCTTGAAATGGGGTTGGGGGCGGATCGCCCACTGCTGATTCTGTCAGAAAACAGCCTTGAGCACGCGATTCTGGGAATTGCCTGCGCGTATGCGGGCATTCCCTATGCGCCAATTTCTCCGGCTTATTCGCTGGTATCCAAGGGGGCCGAGAAAGCCAGGGGGATCGTCGAAACCCTGAACCCCGGCGCAATCTTTGCAGATGACGGGGCAATATTCGCCGACGCGCTCGCAGTTTTGGCGAGCGGCGATTGCAAGGTGATCAATGCGCGCAACCATGTGGCCGACGCCGTCGCTTTTGGCGATCTGGTAAGGCACGCTCCAGAAGGTATCGAAGCCGCTCGCGCTTCGCTGACCCCGGAAACGGTGGTCAAGTACCTGTTCACATCTGGGTCGACCGGATCTCCCAAGGCGGTGATCAATACCAATCGGATGATCTGCGCGATGCAGGCCATGGTGCGTGATTGCTACCGTTTCTTGGAGACTGAGCCGCCGGTTGTCCTGAATTGGGCCCCCTGGAATCACACGGCGGCAGGCAACAAGATTTCCTATCTCGTGCTGACCAATGGCGGCACCTATTACATTGACGACGGTCGCCCGGTCCCGGGTGAGTTTGACGAAACCCTGCGGAATCTCCGTGAAATCCCCTGCACGTGGTATTTCAATGTGCCGATTGGCTACGACATGCTGATCAAGGAGTTGGAGAAGGACGCTGATCTGGCAAAAGCCTTCTACTCCAAGCTCAACATGCTGTTTTATGCAGGTGCTGGAATGGCTCAGCACACCTGGGACCAGCTGATGCAGATCGGCAAGGATGTCACGGGGCACGATGTGCTCTTGGCCACGGGGCTTGGCGCGACCGAGACTGCGCCGTTCGCCCTGGCCTGGACCGAGCTTGAAAAGACAGCGGGAAATCTGGGCGTACCTTCGCGCGGCCTGACAATGAAACTGGTCCCATCCGATGGCAAGCTGGAGCTGCGTCTGAAGGGCCCCTCTATTACACCGGGCTACTATGGGGACCCTGCCAAAACCGCAGAAGTGTTCGACGAAGAAGGCTTCTATTGTATGGGTGACGCGCTGCGACCTGCCGACCCTGACGATTACTCGCGCGGTTTTTTCTTTGACGGCCGCGTTGCCGAAAACTTCAAGCTGTCGACCGGCACGTGGGTTTCGGTTGGATCCGTGCGTGCCAAACTGGTCGACGCCATGGAGGGGCTGGTGCGCGACGCGGTGATCGTTGGCGAAAACCAAAGCCAGTTGGGTGCGCTTTTGTGGCTTTCGCAAACAGCCCATCAAATGGCCCCGGACGAATTAAATCAGGCACTGGCAGAACGTGTTTCTGCAGCGGCCAAGGCAGCCACAGGGTCTGCCAGCCGTGTGCGTCGTGTCAGGCTTCTGGCACATGAACCCAGCCTCGATCGAGGCGAGGTAACCGAGAAGGGCAGCCTTAACCAGCGCGCCCTTCGCACTCACAACTCTGACGAAATCGCTCAGATGTACCAATCGGATGACGGCGTGTTCATCGCCTGATCGATGCAATCCTAGAGGAGGAATACCATGAATCCCAAAACCAAACTGCTTGCACTCGGTGCAAGTGTCATGATGGCCTTTGCGGCTCCGGCAGCAGCGTCCGACTGGAAACCCAACGGTCCGCTGACCATCCAGATCGGCTTTGGTGCCGGGGGGTCAACTGACACAATGGGTCGTGTTCTGGCGAAAGTCATGAAGGAAAACACCGGTTGGAACATTGTGGTCGAGAACAAGCCCGGTGGCGGTGGTGTTGCCATGTTCACCGGCTTGTCGCAGCGCCCGGCAAAGGGTGACCTGATCGGCATGGGTGTCAGCATTCCGGTGCTTGTCCAACTGGTAAACCGTGGCGATCAGCTGCTATTCAATATCGACAGCTTCGATTACCTGGGTACCGTGGCCAAGGCAGAGCTGGCCCTGGTCGCCAGCAAGGATGCTCCGTTTGACGATCTTGAAGGTCTGATCGCCTACGCCAAGGCACAAGGTACTCTGCCTGTTGCCACCATGGCGCCGCCTCAGGTTCTGATGATGAAGCAGACAATGGCCAAGGCCGGTGCTGAATTCAATCTGGTGACTGCCGATGGTGGCGCCGAAGTTATGAAGCTAATACTGGGCGGTCAGGTTCTTGCAGGCTTTGGGTCAGGTGAACATTATCCCTACCTGGAATCTGGCGACATGAAGGTTATCGCCGGCGCCAACCAGGCGCGGCTGAGCTATGCACCTGAGGTAAAGACTTTCATCGAATCCGGTATCGAAGCATATGTTGATCCGGTCTTCTTCCTAGCCATGCGTGACGGCACCGATCCCGCTGCTACCGAAGCAATTGCCGCAGCTATCGACGAAGCGACCAAGGCTCCGGAATTTGCGGAAATCGTGCAGAATGCTGTCAAGGGCGACCCCCTTAACATGGGCCCTGAAGGCACCCACCAGATGATGGTGGACGGCCTCGCGAACGCCAAGGTTCTGTTCGCGAAATAACTCGGTTCCCCACCGCCGATGCGGTGGGGTTTCCACTTCAGGGAGGGATCTATGGCAGTATCTGCAGATCGGGCCTCGGGCGCGTTTTTCTTGCTGTTCGGGCTGGCGATGTATTTCTACGTCAACCCTGTATACATCGAAACTGTGGATGGCGGGAACCTCGCGCCCAACAAGGTGCCCAACATCGTTTCCATCATTGTCGCGGTTTGCGGCGCATTTCTGACGCTCAAACCCACGGCGCATCAAGTGCGCAACCCGATCCTGATGGTCAAAACCGGGCTGTATGTCGGATTGCTGGTCGCCGGGATCTACGCGATGTCCTGGTTCGGCTTTGAATATGTCGCCCCCATTCTTGCCCTGGCCATCATGTGGATGATCGGAGAACGCCGCCCGCTTTGGCTTGGGCTTGGCGTGGTCGGAATGCCAGTGCTGATCTGGTTCCTGGTGACGCAGGTTCTTGAACGCGCTCTGCCGTAAGGAAACACGGATATGGTCGATTTTGCGACAATACTGGCCGGTTTTGGAGACGCGTTTACGCTGTTCAATCTGGCATTCGTTCTCTTCGGCGTGGTGCTCGGGCAATTTGTCGGCGCGGTTCCAGGCATCGGACCAATCATGGCGATGGCCATTGCCATCCCTTTTACGTTCGGGCTCGACCCCCTGCCTGCCATCGCTTTTCTGGTTGGTGTTAACAAAGGAGGTCTTGTTGGCGGCGCGGTGCCTGCGGTTTTGATGAACACGCCCGGCACACCGGACGCCGCGGCCACAGCCATGGATGGGTACCCGCTGGCCAAGCAGGGCAAACCGCTCAAGGCGACCAAGATGGCCTTGTTTTCGTCGATCACGGGCGACACGTTCAGCGACATCGTACTGATCACGGTGTCTGCGCCCCTGGCGGTTCTGGCGCTGAAAATGGGGCCGATCGAAGTTGTCGCCCTGATGATCTTTGCTTTCTCAATCCTGGCCGGTCTGACCGGCAATTCTCTGACCAAGGGCATTATCGCGGCTGGCCTGGGCCTTCTGGTGGCCTCGGTGGGACAAGACCCGGAGAACTTCACGCCCCGGCTGATTTTTGGGTATTGGGACGTTTTCGATGGTTTGCCACTTCCGTCGGTGGCCATCGGCATGTTGGCGATTTCTGAAATTCTGCACCGGATGTCCGAGGCGCACGGCAATGTCCAGTCGGCAATCGTTGCCAAGGATACCGGCAACCCGGACGACAGGCGTGTGACGTGGTTGGAATACTGGTCCTGCCGGTACACGATGCTGCGCGGCGCTACCATAGGTACCATCCTGGGGGCCTTGCCGGGGATTGGGTCCACGGCCGCAGCTTTCATGTCCTACGCGATGACCAAGGCATCGTCGAAAGATCCAGGCAGTTTTGGCAAGGGCAACATCCAGGGTATTGCGGCTTCGGAATCGGCGAATTCGGCGGTGGTCGGCTCCAACCTCATTCCGCTTCTGACGCTTGGTATCCCAGGGAGCGTTGGCGCCGCCTTGATCATCAGCGCGTTCATGATCCACGGTATGCAACCCGGCCCGCTCTTGTTCGAGAACCAGGGCCGTTTGGTCTATGGATTGTTCGGTGCCATGATCATGGCCAACTTCGTAAATCTCTGGGTTGGCCAGGTTGGGCTGCGCGTCTGGGTCAAGGTCGTGTCTGCCCCCGAATCCATCATATTCGCCTCGGCGATTCTGCTTTGCATCGTTGGTGTTGCCATGGCGACCAGCGGGCTGTTTGGCGTGGCAATCATGCTGATTTTTGCGGTGTTGGGCTATTTGATGACAAGCTTCGGGTATTCGCTGGTGATCTTCATCATCGCGTTTTTCCTTGGGCCACGGTTCGAAAAATCTATCGCCCAATCGCTGGCGTTGACGAATGGTGATCTGACGCAGGTTCTGAAAAGTCCAGTGGCTGTGGCACTGCTAGTTCTGTCGGTTATCTCGGTCGTTTGGTTCCTGCGCAAGAACGCTCAAGCGGAACAAGGCTAATCGCAGGTTGCGAGACCTGAAAGCTGCGAGCTCGGATGGAAGCACGCGTTGGCGCTCACCGCATCGGCGATTTCTGCGTCGAGCACGGTCATGGGAACCGTCAGAGGAAACCGGCTTGTGGGGGTAGGGGATTGACCTAAGGCGGCTGCGAGCTCATTGGTCAAAACTGCGGCATCCATTGCGAAAAGCGGCAAGCAGACCTTCGCAGCGGCCGGATGAGTAACCGTATCTGAATGTACCGCCAATCAGAGGTTGAGCCTGAGCCTTAGCCCCAGAACCAAAGGATCGGTTGAGTTGAACCCAGGATTGTGGAGGTACTGAATGTCTGCGGTTAGCGCGACATTGTCCGAAACATCCAGGCGGTAGAAGGCCTCGACGGTTGATTGCCTCTCCAGTGACGCATCTGATGGATCTGCCACTGTAACACCAAGGCCAAAAAGGTCGTCGTATAGCCCAGGCCTCCACATCAATCCTGCATTGATCGCTCGACTGGCGATTGATGCGGTCCCTTCAGACCACCCCAATCGGCCGAACACCATCAGATCGTTTTCAAATGTATGGTTCGCCGAAACGGTGACACCCTTTGCAGATGGAACGCCCGCGTCCGTTCGCTCGTCTACGTGAAAAAGGCCCAGATGAACATTTGTGAGATATCTCTTTTTTCGCGCGGGTGTCCATCCGAGTTCTGCGTAAGTGTAGAACTCCGCGCCGCCAGGAAACCACTCCAAATCGGTAAGTGACCCATTCGCGTCGCTGACGACTCCAAGGGCATAGACCTGGTCCGTCAGGAAGGCTCCGCCAGCGACCCCGAATCCCGGATCAGGGATCGGGAGCACAGGGCTAAACAAAATCGAGAAGTTCGAAAAAGTGGTGCGAGGGTTCACGTACCCCAGGATATCGCTGTAATCGCCCGGATCGATCCGCCCCGCCACAAAGCCTGCGCGGCCACCGGCCAGCGCCTGCGCCCAGTATGCGACGGACAGGGTCGTGTCGGTATCAGTAAACGTAACAGCGGTTGAGCCGATATACCCGATCTCGCCAGCGAGGCCCGATGGCGCAATCGGCTGACCAAACCGGTGCCGGTTTTCAAGAATGAACACCAGACTTCCGGTGTTAGAACCGCCCCTGTTCAACAGGTCCCAGCTGCCAATTACTCTTGCCTGACCGGAAGCAGCGTCGTCTGTACCAGTCAGGCTGTGGGTGCTTTGTTGGTAAAGCGCCTGATAGTCGAAGGAAAGGTTTAGCCCAGTCTGTTGGTGCAGGCGCTCACGTGCCGTTTCTGCCGGATCAACAAAGGCGTCCCAGCCGGGTAAGCGCGAGGCATTCAGCCGTCTGAGCCTGTCGTCTTCCAGCTGTGCCTGCGCTGAACCAGGGCCACCCAAAGAGGACGTTGACGTCGCTTCCAGTCGGGCCCGGGGCGATGTATCAGTTTGCTGTGACTGAACGACGGAACCGCAGGCCAATGCGGCCACGAGGGTGACAGCGAATACGTCAAACCGAGAGTATTTCAATCCATATTCCTCACCGGACCGGAGCTAAAACGGCAGCCCGGGTCACGGCATCAACCGGTGGCGCAGGTGGGTTGCGCTGGAACGGGTTCTTCGTCACCGGGCTGACTGTGAAAGTATAGGTCCAATCCTCGGCAAAAGCGTCCGGCCGAATGACATTCTTCTCAGCTGAGAAATTGAGTTTGATGACCCGGTTCCCTATAGATGTGGTCTTCGAAAGCGCGAGTTGCACAGGCACTGTCCATTCCTGACCTGAAGGCGCGTTCCAGTCATAGGTCATGGTCGGCCCGGTGCCGATCAGCCAGCCGTTCCCCAGCCCGTAGAAGAGGAAGTATTGTAGCGAGGTGACCGAGGTGTGGGGGCCGCTCCCGCCGATCTTCTCGTTATGGAACGGGAACAGGCCCCACACACCCCAATCCGTCGTGCGTACGGCCAGCGCGCTGGGACCAAGCAACCAGTTATCCGACGAGGTTGGACTGCCGGTGGGGATTGCACCCACAACACCGGCCCCGAAGGTCCAGCCATCGCGGCTCCAGGAGTAGAGCAGATCGTATGGGATATCGCCCCACGAATTGAGGCCGGCGAAAGACCCGGATACCGGATCTCGCCGAGGTTGGTCCCAGGCGTAGCTGAAAGCCGGACGGAAGATCAGGTTGTTTCCATTCTTCAGAACGAACGGAAAAACCGGCTGAAACGTCAGTGTCGTGCTGTCCTGTGCTCCTGCACCCGGCAAGGAACCATCGAATGTTCGGTACTCCAGCTTGAAGTTCATCGTGGCGTTCGCTGCGCCGGGATTGGACAACTCCCGCGCCAGGTCATCGATATTCGGACCAACCTGGGCCGACACCGGCGTGGCCAGGGCGATGCAGATCGTCATGCAGGCAAAGGTGTTTCTCATAGTCTTTTCTCCAACCCATAAAGGAAGAGCGGACCTGCCATAGCTGGATGATCCAATCCCCGCAGCTTGGTCGTGACTATCCCGCTTCACATCAAACCGAAGCTTTTGTCGGCTGGATTTTCATATCATTCTACCGGTGTCATGAAGTCCGGCACACGTTTCAGCGCCTCGACCATGTCAGGGCTCGTCATCAGTTCGATGAATGTGTAGTTCCTGAGAACGCCCTGGCTCAGGCGCGACAGGTACATCGCCTGGACCATGCCCGGATCATCGGGCAGCCTGATCGTGATGTAGTTCTTGCCGTCTGCCAGGCCCCAGTAATAGGACAGCATCTCGCCGCCCAGGGCCGCCATCGCCGCGCCCATACTCTTCTCGCGGTCGGTTGGGTTGTTTATCGATATCTGCCAGGTGTCCGGCGTGGCTTCGCCGATAACAAGATAGTAGCGGCTGCGCGGCTCTTCGGCCGCCGCAGAAATGGCGAGCAGCGCGGCGAGGCTCAGAAACACGAGAAATCTCTGCATAGTTTCCTCTTTTTGGCAAAAGTGGGGGCGGAACCGAAGCTTCACCCCCCTGAGGGATCACTCCAGCGTGTTCTTGAAGATCACGCCGTCTTTCATCACGAGCGGGATGGTATCGACCGATGCAGTTGGGCGCGGCAGAGAGCCAAACATGGACTCCGACGCCCCGACGACTCTCAGATCCTCGAGCGGGTTGCCGTCTACCAGGATGATATCGGCATAGGCGCCTTCCTCGATCACGCCCAGCTTGCCATCAGGATATGGATTCATGATGCCGCTCAAGGCCAGCAGTTTGCCCGCGTCTGACGTCATCGCCTGCAAAGCGCGCAGGTTGCCGAAGGAGCGGCCCCATTGCGTGATCTGAAAGTCCCGGGTCTGGCGCCATGCCAGAGGCGTTACGGCGAGAGAGTCGGAACCGAACGCCATGTTGATCCGGTGTTCATTCGCCAATTTGACCCAGGTTTCCCCGTTCTTGTTGATTCGTGCGGTTTTCTCATACGCAGGCAGCTTGGGGTTACCGTAATACGGATGCTCCAGGACATCTGCTGCAAAAGCTGCCATCGCAGGCACCACCCAGGCATTTGCCTCGGCGACCATCTTGAAGGTCGCCGGATCGCTCATCAGGTTGCCGTGCTCAATCGACATTACACCCGCCCGAATAGCGTTTTGAACCGAGATGTCTGTGTAGGCGTGAACCGCGGCATAAGTACCGAAATCGGTCGTGCCTCGGACGATCGCGGCCAGTTCCTCGGGTGTGCCCTGGATAGAGTCGAGCGGATCGCGTTCCGACGTGACGCCGCCGCCTGACATCATCTTCACGAAGTCCGCGCCGCCTGCGAGGTTGTTGCGCGTGGCCTTCAGTACCGCGTCGGCTCCATCGGCCAGAGTGGTGAAGCCAAGGTCCTCGAGGTAGCTTTTCTGGCTGCGCAATACATTCGGGTCCCAGCGCCAGTCGCCGTGGCCGGATGAAGCGCTCACACAGGCGCCGGACACGTAGATGCGAGGCCCGACCAGCGTTCCGAGATCGATGTGTTTGCGTATCCCTTGCGAGGTTCCGCAAAGGTCACGGACCGTCGTCACGCCGGCCGGCATGTACTCTGAAGCCGACTGATACGCGAGGGCTCCAAGCTCTTCCCAAGTCATCAGCTGAGCACCCTGAATGGCCCGGTCGTTGCCCGACCCCACGAACTGCATGTTCAAATGCACATGCATATCGATCAATCCCGGCATCAGCGTGCGTCCGCCACCGTCGATCACGTTGACGTCGACCTGGACGGTTTTTGTCTCTCCGGTCGGGCTGTCGGTGATGAAAGTATACCCCCCCGAGTAGTCGCCCATTCCGGGCAGTGGCGGGATCGATGTCGCTGTACGGCTCGATGCCTCAATTTCCCAGGTTCCGGCTTCGGGTATGTCCTCGGCGATTTTGTGAATCTTGTTCTGAACCACCAGGACGTCAGCATTCCGCAACCCGTCATTCACGCCGTCAAAGACCATAACATTTTTGAACAGAGTAACTTCGTCAGCGATGCCGGGCGATGATTGCGCATAAGCGGCGGATGTCTGGAGTATGATCGCGGTGGCCAAAAAAAGCTGTGGGATTTTCATCAGAACCTCCTGGTACCAAAGTGAAATCATCTTGAATTATGCTGCCAAAGCGCGATTATGTCCTTGGGATTTCGCGACAGTCGGAGGATTTCAAGTCCATGGAACTGCCATTAGCGACCGCCCCGTTTGTCACAGCAATTGCCGACCCGTTGCTGGCGGCGGGCGCACCTGTAGGCACGTTCATGGCAAAATCAGGCCTGCCGGAAAGCACATTGGAGTCGCCGGACTCGGTTGTTTCCGAACTGGCGCTGTGGGAGTTCGAAGAGATTGCTGCCAGATCGGAAGGCTTCGACAACCTTGGCTATGTTTCCGCGCTGTCGCAGGCCGACGCGGACTCCGGCCGGTTCTGTGGTCTAAAACTGCCCGTGTCACCCAGTGTCGAAGGCACGCTGAAATTGGTCAGCCGGTGGATCACAAGCCAGTCCAACTATGCGTCACACAGTTTAACCCGCGAAGGAAACGGCGCTTGGTATCGTTTCGACAACCGGCAGATCACCGACGTCCTGCCTTGGCAGGTCGAACAGTTCGTCGTCGGGATGGTCGTCGCAATCGTTCGGATGAGCCAACCGGGTTGGATTCCGCAGGGTCTGATGCTGACAAATGCAAAGGGGATATCCGCTGTCCACGAAGATTGGCGATTTGCACGAAAGTTCTGGTCACAACCGCGAACCGGTGTTCACATTGATGATGCGACATTGGTAGCCTCCACAAATCTCAGTGGGACCGTGTCACCGGACATCCGGTGCGATGTGCGATCAAACGACGTTCTGCTCGACGTTTTCCGAAACCATATACTCAGCGGATCTGCATCTCTGTCCGATTTGGCTCGCTCGTTCAAGCTTCACCCACGATCATTTCAGCGCGCCCTCGCGGAAAGGGGCTGCCGGTTTCGCGACCTGAAAACCGCGGCCGCCATGACACTTGCACAGGAGATGCTGACAAATCCAGAGGCGAAGGCTTGCGAAGTATCCGAAAGGCTGGGCTATTCCGACCCTGCTGATTTCTCCAAAGCGTTCGCAAAATCCATCGGAGTACCGCCGGGACGGTTCCAAGCCACGTCCGAGCCTCGTTTCGGGAATTGATCGGCCCGGTCCTGTTCGACCGGTTCCCAAATCTTCCGTTTGGCGGTATCGGGAGGACGCTTCGGCGACAGGTTCTTCGGGGATCCACCGACATATCAGAAACCGGACGCCTGCCCGAGCAATCGTGTGCGACAGCTGTTAGCCTCTCAAGCTATTTGAGACTGATCGCTTGAAGGTCGGGAAAGTCCGCATCTTCCCGGTTCATCCACAGCGCAGCGATGTGCTGGATGGTCATGAAGGACTTGGCGCCTTCGTTCTGCGGGAAGGCGACCTCCTTGTGGAAGCGGGGCTTACCATCTTTGCCGGTCCGCGGCGTGGTAACGGTGTAGTACTTGGTCATGTCGGTCTCCTTTCGTTTTCGATGCAGCGGGAGACCGGGACCGTCCGGACCGGCTGTCAGGCGGACCTTTGCCGCGCGAGGAATGACTGCGAAGCAGGCAGGGGAAAGTTCTGCTTGAAGGGGGCAGTATCGCACCCGGAGTTGTCGACACTGACATGTGGGTGAAAGTCGACAGGCAGTTCGGAGAGAACCCGGGAAAAAAGGCTGGTGGGGTCAAAGAGGAGTTTGACAAAATGGTGCCATATGGCCGTTTCGGGGTCGTCGAAGATATGACCGGCGCCGCGGTTTTCCCGGCGTCAGAGGACTCGGAATACATGGTGGCCCAGACGCTGAATGTCTGCGGGGGCAATGTTCCAAGCTAAGGCGCAAGTCGTACCACGGAACTCCATTTGTTCGTGCCGCTGCCACGGGGGAACCCTCCCATGGCACCAAATGAACAGGCAGCACTTCGGCCGTCCTTCGTCAGAACCGCTACTGCGAACCGGGTCGTGCACATGATAGTTTTCGGTACGGTACTGTCAGATAAAACCAGCTTGAGACGGGCAGGGCGGTTTCATAGCCACGCCGGTTGACCAAACCGGATCCATTTCGCTGTTTCAAAACGAGCCGTGAGATCATCCGCCTGGCGGTGATGTTGCACGTTCGCTTCCCGCTGTCCCTTCGCAATGTGAAGGACCCGCTGCATGTTCATCAAGGCGTACCCAGAGCAGGCTTTATGTTGCGTATCAAGCGGATTGAACGCCTGATCCAACCCTTCGTCCGAGGACTTTCAGCAGCCTGACGGAGTGAGCCAACGGGCCCGAAATACCTGACGACGGACCCTCCTTGCCGAGCGCCCGGCGGTGGAGGTTTCTGGAATTCAGGGGGTGTCGGGCCATTTTCTAGACCGGGATCGACATTAACACCTATAGTTGGCTGAATATCAATTGTTCAAGAAAGGGCGCTGGGGCGTAGCCAGGGCAAGATCATGGAAACCACACCAATGAAAAAGATCCTGATGGTGATACCCATCAACACCGATCGATACAATGTTGATGCCTATCGGTTCGTGAAGCCGATGCTTGCCCCGGATTTCGAACTCGACGTTGCCAATATCAGCAGCGGAACACCATTTATCCAGAGCCGGTGGGCGATCAATCAGAATGCGCCGCATGTTGTTGAACTCATCCGGAAGGAAGCGGACAAATACGATGGGGTTTTCGTGAGCGATTTCGACAATTGCGGTGTGGAGCCCGCGCGCGAGGTTGTCCGGATCCCGGTCGTGGGAGGGTTCGCGCCGCAGGTTCTGACGGCCTTGTCGCTTGCCCAGACGTTTTCCATCGTTACGATGAGCGACAGTCTGTTGGCGCTGGACCGGACGCATGTGCGCGCTTTCGGGCAGATCGAGAACCTCCAGTCGGTGCTTTCCATCGACATGACGATTGATCGGGCGGGCGCCGACAACGACGAACTGGTGTCAAAGGTCTATCTCAAGGCGCTTCAAGCCATTACCCGGGACAGTGCACAGGCCATCGTGCTGGGATGCACGGCGATGATCGGTGTGGCGGAAAAGGTCAGAGACCGGCTTGCCAGCGACGGATATCAAACGGTCGTCACCGATCCGAACCTTGTAGGTGTTGCCTATGTCCAGATGCTTGTGCGCTGCGGGTTGTCTCAAAGCAGGCTGACCTACAAGTTCCCCGAGAACCTCAAGTGAAGCACTGACGCGAGACTTGTCGTGTTGATTTTACGCGCGTAGGGTCAATGTAGGGTGCGGGATGGAGAAAAAGCTGGAACAACAGTCAGACACTGGCGAAGCCCGCGGCGATTCAGAATCGGGCATGCGGTGTTCTGCATGCGGTTTCGAGATCTCCGGTGGCGCGAAGTTCTGTCAGGAATGCGGGGCGCCCCAAGCTTCCAAGACGGGCGCGGGTGGAGATGCGGCGGCGTCGAGTCGGCTGTCGCAATCTGCAGAAAGACGTCAGCTGACCGTGGTTTTTTGCGACCTGGTGGGCTCTGCCAGCCTTTCGACGAAACTCGATGCAGAACACCTGCGGGAACTCATCGCGGCGTATCATGACGTTGCGGGCATACAGGTCTCGCGGTACGGCGGACACGTTGCGCAATACCTTGGCGACGGCATCCTGATCTATTTCGGTTATCCTCAGGCATTCGAGGACAGCGCGTACCGGGCGGTCAAGACGTCCCTGGAAATACTTGCCGGAATGAAACGCCTGAATGCCCGGCTGGCCCAGCAGGGTGACGTCCGGCTGGATGTGCGTATCGGCATGCACACTGGGGAAGTCGTGGTCGGAGAGGTTGGCGCTGTGGGTGCGGTCGAGAAACTGGCGCTGGGCGAGACACCCAATATCGCGGCGCGGGTTCAGGACCTGGCGCCGCCTAACAGCATCCTGATCACGGATGCGACGGCAGAGCTGGTCGCGCGCAAGGTCCGGTCGGATTTCCGCGGCGCGCACACGCTCAAGGGCGTTCCACGTCCGGTGCGTATTCACGGCGTGGTTGCCGAGCGCACGCTTCTTGACGAAGAGATCATCGCGGCGTCGACGCCGCTGGTGAACCGGGAAGACGAAACGCAGATACTGCGGCAGGCGCTTGATGCGGCGCGCGAAGGGACGGGCGGCGCGCTGTTGCTGTCGGGGGCCGCAGGGATCGGGAAGTCGCGCATTTTGCAGTATCTGCGCCAGCAACTCGACTATCCCGGTGGCGAACAACGGCTGGAATTCCGGTGCTCTGCGAACCACCAGGACAGTTCCCTGCATCCTTTTGTCGAACAGTTGCAGCTGCAATGCCAGTTCGCCGCAGAAGACGGGACGGACGTGAAACTGCAGAAACTGAGCGCCGTGCTGGCCGAAACGGATGAAACTCTGTTGGCGAGCCTGCCGATCTTTGCCGGCCTGTTGTCACTTCCGCCGCCCCCTGATGCTGATCCGGTCGACCCTCAGGCTTTGAAGGAACTGACACAACAGGCCCTTGAGCAGTGGATACTCGGTCGCGCGCGGCAGTCTCTCATGCTCCTCGTGTTCGAGGATGTACACTGGATGGACCCCTCCAGCCTCGATGTTATCGGGCGGCTGTTGCCGCTTTTCCCGGCGCATCGCTGCATTCTTGCAATGACCTGCCGGCCCGAATTCAAACCGCCCTGGGAAGAGGCCGGCTTGCAGCATATTGTTCTTGAACGGCTCGGCGCCGGTCATATCGAACAGATCATCAGGAATGTCGGGGGCAATGACAATTTACCGCCGACTTTGCTGCGCCAACTGGTCGACAGAGTGGACGGAGTACCGATCTTTGCCGAGGAACTGGCGCGCAACCTCATGGACAACCCGTATGCGCAGCCCGGGACAGGCGAAAGTGGCCCCGGTCAATCGGATCTGAGCATTCCCTCAAGCCTGCAGGACACGCTGATGTCGCGTCTTGACAGTTTGAACATGGTGCGCGGCGTTGCCCAGATCGCCTCTGTGCTCGGGCGTGAATTCGACTTTGGCACTCTGCTGAAACTCACCGGCGACACCGAAGCGCAGGTGGCCGCCTCGCTAACGCAACTGGTGGATGGTGACGTCCTGCTACAAAGCGGAACCGTACCTGATGCACGCTACATGTTCCGGCATGCGCTGCTGCAGGAGGCGGCGTATAACTCGCTTTTGCGGAGGCGGCGCACAGAACTGCATGCGAGGATGGGCGAAATTCTCGAGCATGAACGCCAATCTCAGGGCACGGATAGGGTGGATGCCAGCCTCGTGCGAATGGCCGCATATCACTGGCCACGCGCTGTGGCGCAGATCAATCCGGATGAGGCCAGTATCGTCAGGGCGGTGGACTCGCTGATCGAGGTCGGGACGCTGGAATTGGGCCTGTCCGGCTACAAGGAGGCCGAGCGTCAGCTCAACAACGCGCTGAAGCATATCGAATTGCTGCCCGAGGGACGCCAGAGCGACGAATTCGAACTGACGGCACGGCTCCGTTTGAGCATGGTTTGTATGGCGACGGTGGGTTGGGCATCCGATCAGGCGCGCGATACGTTCAGCGCCTGCCGGGACCTCTGTCTGCGGCTTGGCGACAGGCCCGAGCTTGCCCAGGTTCTGTACGGATTCTGGGGTTACAACCTGTTCCGCGCAAACTACCCCAAGGCCAAGGAGCTTGCCCGCGAGGCGCATGACGTGGCGCTGGCCAGCGACAACAGTGACTTCAGGTTGCAGACCCACGCCGCGCTGGCGAATAGCCATTTCTGGCTGGGCGATCTGGAAGACGCCGACAGCCATGCTGACCAGGTCCTGGCGGAATACGATCCGAAGCTGCATGCAGCACACCGGGTGCTTTATGGCATGGATCCCGGTGTTTTTGCGCTGATGTTCGCAGTCTGGGTGCCTTGGCTTCAGGGCAAGTCGGTGACCGCAGAGCGCAACCACCGTGAACTGCAGCGCGTGACCGGTGAACTCGATCATCCGCTCAGCCTCGCGCTCGCCCTGAATACGAGCTGTTGTTTCCACGTCAATCGCGGCGATGTGGCCGGCGCACGAGAGGCGGGCGAGGCGCTGCTGAAGCTTGCGCAGGATTGCGGGCTTCCGGTCTATGTCATGTTCGGTGTGCTGTTCCGGGGCTGGGCCATTGCTGCCGAAGGCAATGTCGACCAGGTGGTGGACGAAGTCGCCGAGACTTACCGGAACTACGTGACCTAAGTCGGCGGGCTCGCCCAGACCTACGCGGCTCTGATGACGGCCAGCGTATTCTACCAAGCGGGCCGGACGAACGAGGCAATTGATGTGCTCGACAATGTCATCGCCATCGCAGAACAGCCGGAATGCGGAGAACTTGCGTACCATGCGGAACTGCTTCGCATGCGCGGCGAAATGCTGGCGAGCCTCGGTGGCGCGCAGATGGAGGAAGCCACCCGGACGCTGAGCCGCGCACTTCAGCTTGCGACGGAACGCAACCAGTTGCACTTTGCCATAAGGGCCGCGCTGAACCTGCTGACATTGGCGGAGGGCGATGACGCGGCGCTGGCAGAGGCACGGCAGGCTGCGCGTGACCTGATCGGGCGGTTCGACGCTGATGAACGCTCCGACGAATGGCATCTTGCCAAGGCACAGCTCGACCGGCTGGAAGGGTGACGAGATGAACAGGCAGCAATCGCGATGAAGAAACTGGACCGGCTGCTGATCCGCGACATGGCGAACGGCGCGGCCTTCCTTGGCAGCGGTGGCGGCGGCACGCTGAGCTCTGCGCTCGACATGGTCGAGAAGAACCTGCCGGATGGTGAAACGGTCGATCTGCTGTCAATTGGCGAAGCCGCAGCAGATGACACCGGCTGGACCGCGGCCGCGTCCTATATGGGGTCGCAGACCAGCGGCAAGGATGTCACCAACGTCAAGGCGGTGGTGCATGCGGTCAAACGCCTAAGCGCGGTGATGCAAGAGCGCACGGGCAAACCCGTCACCCGGTTGGTGCCGGTCGAACTGGGGGTTCAGAGCTCGGTGGTTCCGTGCCTGATGGCCGCCCGGAAGATGGGCATGGGTGTGGTTGATGGCGATGGCGCCGGGCGTGCGGTGATGGGTGCCATGATCACAACATATGCCGCTGCCGGACTTGATCCCAACCCCGGCGTGGCCGCCAACAGCGCGGGAAGCTGCGCCATACTGGAGCCGTCGCCTGATGACGAGGACGAAGGCTATCACGACCCTGCTCTGATCTTCAACGAAATGGTCGATGGCCTGACGTTTGCGCATTCTTTCGGCGTCGCCGGTGTGTGTGTCTGGCCGATGGACGGTGAAGCGATGAAGCGCGCCGTTCCGATTGCCGGCACGCTTGATCTGGCTTGCCGGGTTGGTGCTGCGCTGCGGACCGAAGCGGCACCGGTCGACGCCGTTCTGGGGATACTGGCCGCCGAAGGTTTGTGGGCGCGCGAGATATTCCGCGGCAAGGTCGAACCGGTCCACAGCAGCGCAAGGGACTACAGCACCGTAACGGTGGCGGGCGGCGACGGCATCAAGGCGACCGTCAAGACCGCAGGTGAAAGCGTGATTGCATACCGCTCGGACCGTGACCAGCCGATCGGCATGGGGCCGGATTCGCTTTGCTGGATGACACCTGACGGGCAGGCGTTTTCGAACACCCAGATTCCAGTTGCAGATACCGAGGTGGTCCTGGTCGGGATCGGGGCCCGCAGCCCGCTGCTGGAGAGCAAGCGGATCATGGAATACTTCCACTATTTTCAAAAGAAGGTCGGTTACGACGGCGACTACCAGGCGATTCAAAAGTTGCAGGATTGATAAGCTTCCCAAGCGTGGTGCAGCCGAAACAGGGATGGACAGGAAAGGAACAGCAGATGAACCAAGGCAACATTGATCTGAGCCAGAAACGCTTTTACGAGCTGCTGGAACGGCTTGCGCATGATGATGATTTCCGTGCGGAAATGGAAAGCAATCCTGTCGCGACGTTGGCAGAGTACGGGATCACGGTGCCAGCCGGTGACGTGCCGTCTGACATCCGGCTGCCATCCAAGCCGGAATTCGAAGCATTCCTTTCAGCCATGCAATCCGGTGATACGGCCGCAAACTGGTATCTGAATGTAGCGATGCCGCCAGCTGCCGCCGGCGCGCAGACCTACGGCCCGGCGACGTATGCGGCTGGCGCCCAGACCTACGGCCCGGCGACCTATGCGGCTGGCGCCCAGACCTACGGCCCGGCGACGTATGCGGCTGGTGCACAGACCTACGGTCCGGCGACCTATGCGGCTGGTGCACAGACCTACGGTCCGGCGACCTACGCGGCCGGCGCACAGACCTACGGCCCGGCGACGTATGCGGCCGGCGCACAGACCTACGGACCGGCGACCTACGCCGCTGGTGCGCAGACCTACGGACCGGCGACCTATGCGGCTGGTGCGCAGACCTACGGCCCGGCGACCTATGCGGCCGGCGCACGGACCTACGGACCGGCGACGTATGCGGCTGGTGCACAGACCTACGGTCCGGCGACCTATGCTGCTGGCGCCCAGACCTACGGCCCGGCGACCTACGCGGCCGGCGCACAGACCTACGGCCCGGCGACCTATGCGGCTGGCGCGCAGACCTATGGCCCGGCGACGTATGCGGCTGGTGCACAGACCTACGGCCCGGCGACCTATGCCGCGGGTGCGCAGACCTACGGTCCGGCCACCTATGTTGCAGGCGCTGCGCCGGACACATACGCCCCGGCGGCAAAGGACGGCGACGACGAGGGTTGAGAACCGTTCGCCGGCAGCAAGGATGGCTGCGACAGGGCTGGCGCGAGATGCTGCTTCCCGAAACCACGAGGCCCCGGGGAGGTAGGTTGGCGTGTCTGAATTGCTGCTGAGAAAATCCGCATTGTTCACGATGCGCTTCCAGACCGTGCCGGCGCTGGGCGTTGGCGACCTGCTGAGCGGACAGCTCGCGACGACAACTCAGGAACAGCTGGTTGCGATGTCGTCTCTGACAGGATGCCACCGTCGGCTGAGCGGCGAGGAGCACCGTATCCTGTCCCACATCCCGAGCGGTCAGTGGATGCCCGCCGCTCAGGTCGCTGGGGATCTCGCGGTTTCAAATGGTGCAATCGATGCGCTGCTGGAAGACGGGTTTCTGCTGGGGGACACGCCGGAAGGACGCATCGCCACTCTGCGGGAGCAGGAAGAGAAGATGCTGGCGCTGGACTGGGACGATTTCGCCGCGCTCTATCACGTGCAGAGCCGGGTGCATGACCTCGACGTGGCCGCCCCCCTGCGCCAGGCCGCCGCAATGCAGCCGACCGGCGATCAGGGCCCGCCACCCGGGGCGCCGTTTCAGGATTTCCTCGCCCTCGGTGCACAGATGTCGGCAGAGTTGCACGCCAAGAGCGAACATTTCGATCCACCCCCGCCTCCTTTTCACAAACCACGGAATGCGGAACCGGTGCAAAACCTGCCGTTGCCGGAGGGTGACAGCGCGTTCCAGGCGCTGCTGCGGCACCGCAAGACGACGCGCGTCTTCGACCAGAACAGGCCGCTGGGCCTGCAGGAGCTTTCGACGGTGCTCTACTACACTTTCGGCTGTTTCGGTCACATAGAACTGGCGCCCGGTTTGATCGGGCTGCGAAAGACCAGCCCGTCGGGCGGGTCGCTGCACCCGATCGAAGCCTACCCGCTGATACTCAATGTCGAGAACGTTCACCCCGGCATCTATCACTACGATGTCGAGCGCCATGGGTTGTCCCTGCTGCGGCCAATGACGCTTGAAGAGGCGCGCCATCACGCCGTGACCTTCACGCTGGGGCAAAGCTACTTCGGGTCCGCCCATGCGCTGGTTCTGCTGACCGCGCGCTGGTTCCGCAATTTCTGGAAATACCGCAAGGCGCAGAAATCCTACCGGGTCATCCATGTCGACGCGGGGCATCTGAGCCAGACGCTCTATCTTCTGTGCACGGAAATGGGGCTGGGCGCCTTCTACACGGGGGCGATTAACGACATCAATATCGAGCAGGCGCTCGACCTTGATCCCTTGCAGGAAGGCGTTATCGGCGTGGCAGGCTGTGGACAGCTGTTGCCCGGCGGAGGTCCGCTGACGCTGGAGACATTGCCGTACGTGCCGCCACGCTAGGTGCGCCGTACGCCCCGCAGTATCGTTGCTTCGCCCTGATCCTGCATCGATGTGTCGAACCAGGGTTCGAACAGACCGGCGAGTTGGTTGGGCGTCAGGCCCATCGCTTCGACTTGGTAATTCTGCGCTGCCAGCCACTGATTATCCCGTGGTTTGAAAACGCGGGAGTAAACACGTCCTCCGGGCCGCAGGACCCGGGCCAAGTCTGCGACACCGGGCGCCAGCAATTCCTGTGGCAGACAGTGAAGGCAGCCGACGTCGAGCACCGCGTCAAAAAACCCGTCGTCGAATGGCAGGGTGTCAATCGACGCCGCCTGCAACCGGTCCGGGGCGTGCATCCAGGGTCGTCCGAGAGCAATCGCGTTTTCGGCCACGTCGACACCGTAAGCCTTGAACCCGAGACCTTCGAGCAGCACCGTGTTCTTGGCAAAGCCGCAGCCCAAATCCAGCACCCGCTGCCCGGCCTTCCGGGATGCCTCGGACAGGAACGGAGCAAGCATCGGCCAGGGGCGGGGCTCGAAATTCCAGACCACCCTCATCGGATCATCATAGAGTTCGCGCATGTCGCGCGCCTTGGCTGCATTAAGCAGTGGCGCATTCGCAGGCAACTGCCAGACATCCGGTTGGACCTGAATCATTTCGTCCCCGGACAGGGCACTTGCCTCGGCCTCGCACAGCCTGCCCGTTGTGAAGGAAACCGGCACGGGCGCAAGTTTGCAAAGCACACGGGCTGCCAATCTGGTGGCTTCGGCCACATGCGCGGTGGTAACCTGTTCTCCGGTAACGAATTTTACCGTTATGTGGTCCCGCACAAGTTCGGTTTCCATGCGGCCCAGCCCAGGCGCGCCGGGTTGCAGAAGATCGAAGTCCAGGCGGTATTGCCCGCCGGTCAGTGGCTGCGACCGCAAGGCGAGGTGGGGACCGACGACGAAGAAATCGAGCAACAATCTGACCTCACCGTCCAAGCGCGAGATTGACCAGTGCCAGCAACTGTCGACCGTTGGGCAGTCCCAGGCCGCAGCACGCGTTCCATCCGTCACCGGCATCGAAAGCTGCAACCCCGGCATCCGGGATCTCGTTGTTGCCGCGCGTGACCGGGACAAAGCCCGAGGCGAAGCGCCGGTCGTAGATGAGTTCGTTGAAATAGGGCAGGGGCCTGCCGATATGGAGTTATGCCCAAAAGTTGGTGACGGCGTGATCAGGCGGCGTTTTGACGTTGCCTGATCCCGTCCTTGAAGGCAATCCCCTGGATCACTTCGGGCAGACGGTTTGGCCCTGAGATCTTCCTCCACTTCTTCTTGGCCGACATCATCAACCTGAAGACCATGGCGAGGGCGGTCTTGCGGTTCAGGCATCCTTTGGTTTTGCGCGTTCGGTTGCGGACCGTGGCAAAGACGCTTTCGATCGGGTTCGTGGTCCGGATGTGTTTCCAGTGTTCGGCCGGGAAGTCATAGAAGGTCAGCAACACGTCGCGGTCCTTGACCAGCCTGGCCACGGCCCGCTCGTATTTCAGGCCGTAGGTTTCCACGAAGAGATCGAAGGCCGCATTGGCTTCCTTCTTCGTCTCGGCCATCCAAATATCCTGCAGATCGGCCTTGGCTTTTTCCCGCAGCGACTTGGGCATCGCGCCCGTTACATTGGCCGTCTTGTGGACCCAGCACCGCTGCTCACGGGTGGTCGGATAGACATCCCGCAGCGCCGTCCAGAACCCAAGCGCGCCATCACCGACAGCAAGCTCGGGCGGCACCGTCAGGCCGCGTTTCCTCAGACCGCGTAACAGGTCCCGCCAGCTGTCCGCGTTCTCCCGGAATCCGTCCATGATGCTCAAAACGTCCTTTTCTCCGTACTCGTCAGCGCCGATAATCACCAACATACATTGACGATCCCCGTCCAAACGGGGCGTGAAGCAGACCCCGTCCGCCCAGATGTAGACATAGCGCTTGCCCGACAGGTCACGCTTGCGCCAGGCTTCATACTCGTCCCACCAGGTCGCCTTCAGTCGCGTGATCGTGGAGGCTGACAGCCCCTCTGCATCCGGCCCCAAAAGGGCGGCCAGCGCCTCGCTGAAGTCCCCCGTTGAAATGCCCTTCAGGTAAAGCCAGGGCAGCAGCTCCTCGACGGACTTCGCTTTGCGTAGATACGGCGGCACCAAGGATGAACGGAACTTGATCTTGCTGCCATCGATGTTCGCACCCCGGTCGCGGACCCGGGGCACCTGAACGGGCACCGTGCCGATCCCGGTCATCACCTCGCGCTCCGGCAGGAACCCGTGGCGCACCAGACGCTGGCGACCTTCCTCGTCCAGAAGCTGCGCATGAACCGCCATGAAACCGGCAACCTCAGCCTGCACAGCCGTTCGCAACAGCTCGCGTGCCCCGAACTGAATGACCTCAGTCAGCGGATCAGGTGAAAATTCCGATGATAGCTCGAATGGAACACCGGTAGATTTCGACATGTGGCATATCCCTTTCTCTTGAGAATTGACGGCGCTTCAGCACCGCCTTGATATGCCGCCCCTCAGGGGCCATCACCAACTTTCAACCATATCTCCCGATATGACCGGTCAGGCGGGCAATCAGGCCGGCCCAGAGCGGCGTCGCCGCACTGGTGCCCCCGACGCCGCAATTCTGACCGCCGAGCCTGATCTGGTAGCCGGGAACCTGATTGGCATAGGCAGAGACATCAGGAACGCCGCGGCCAATGAAATCCGCCCGGTCTGTCTCGGGCAGGCCGGGGTTGATCCATGCGGGGCCGTTCAGGTCTCCGTGGGCCGGAATGGACCGGCCGGATTGCCAACCCGGGATCGCCAGCGCGCCGCTGACACCGCCGCCGCTGGCCTCGGGCGAGCCGCGATTGGCCGCGTTCCATGCGACTTCCCGTTGATGCGAAGGATCTGTGAACTCGGTTCCGCCGCAGGCCAGAACGCAATGGCTGGAGGCCGGGTAAAGAACCATCGCAACCCGGTGATCCCGCTGCGGTGCACCGAGGGACCCATAGTCACCGGATGCGCTGCAGATGCAGACGCCCATGGACTGCACCTTGCCCAGCGCGGCTTCGAGCATCTGGGCGCCACGCCCGCTCATCTCGCCCTCGCCCCAACCCCAACTCAGCGAAATGGCATCCGGCGGTTGGGCGTCATATGGCTGGCCGTCATGGTCAAGCGCCTCGCCGAGCCCCACGATCGCGTACAGCGCCTGGTACAGGCCATAAGCCGAATTCGGCGCGAAATACACGTCGATATCGGCCCCACCCGATGCGATCCCGGCGATCTGAATGTCCATGGTTGTCTCAGCGGTGACGCGGGTCGCGGCGAGATCGGCGCCGAATTCCTTGGAGAGTTCGGCCAGGCCGGTCTCGACATCGTTGAAGGCCTCCACGACCTGTGAGAGGCGCGCCATTTCAAAGGGGGCGTTGGTGGCGCCTGCGACTGAAAGCTGACGTATCTTCGGTTTGGCAACGCCGGCATCCGAAAAAAATTCATGCATGTCGGCTTCGTGGTATCCGCCATCAAGCGCGATGACGGCCACCCGGCCGTCCGTGCCGGATGGCGGCGGAAACCGGTAATGTTCGGTGAGCCAGCCGACCGGTACCGGTGCCTCCTGACACGCCGGCGCCGCCATTTTTGACAGGGATCGCAACGGTGCCCCGTCCAGACCAAGCACCCCGACGACAATGTCGGCAATTTCTACCGGCAGCTGAAGTTCTTCTTCATGTCCATGGAAATGGCCGCTTTCGTGAGAGAAGTGGATGATGCGGATACCGAAGGCTTTGTTGATGGCAGAGACCGGGCCGGACAGGGTGACGTCGTGGCGTGCCACCGATACTTCTTCGACCCGGAAACCGTGGTCTCGGGCGAATTCCTTGACCATCCTGACGTGACGGCCGGCCGGGGCATGCATCGCGGCGATTTCGTTCCGCGTGAATGGCTGGCGAAACTGCGGGGCCGACATCGCGTTGCGGATTTGCTTGGCAGCGGCCGGATGCTGCAAGTTTGGCGCACCCTGTCTCAGCACAAGCACGAAACGAAGTTCTTCCTGATCCCCCGCCGGGTCATGCTTCGAGACGTGGTCGGCCAGTCTGGTGCGGGTACCAAGAAGTCTCCTGTGCGACGTGTCGTCAGCCATGTGGTTCTTCCTGTCCTGTGCCCTGTCCGAGTTCAATCGTCCCGCGCGGACTGACTTTGACCGGTGGGCGTGCGTTGGTTCCGGTTGGCAACGAGTGTCGAGCGGAAGCGTCCGAACTGCAAGCGTCCCGTGCTTGGAATTACCGGTTCCAGCCATGTTGCGCACGATACCGGGCCCTCCCGGCAGGCTCTGTCAGACAAAACCAGCTTGAGACGGGTAGGGCGGTTTCGTAACCTTTCTGGATGAGAAGACCTGATCCATTTTGCTGTTTCAAAACGAGCCGTGAGATCATTCGCCTGGCGGTGATTGTGTACGTTCGCTTCTGAGTCAGCCATGAACATGGCGCGGGGCGCACTGCCAGAAAAACCCGGCCGGCCAACCCTGCCAGGTGCGCCAAGATCGTTTTTGAGGTTCAGCCAGCAAAGATCATGTTTTGCGTTCGTAGCTGATGATGGCAAGAAACCGGATCGGGAATTTTTTCAGCTTTTCCGGCCCATGAATGGAAAGCGGGTCGAAAAACAGGCTATCGCCGGGTTTCATTTCATAGACTTCGTCGCCATGCCTGTAATCCAGCTGTCCCTCGAGAATGTACAGGAATTCGACGCCGCTATGCTGGAACCAGGGAAAGACATCGGCTTGGTCGTTTAGTGTAACAAGATACGGTTCGACATCGACTTCGCCCCGAACACCATGGCCGAGAAGACGATAGTGATGACCGGCTCTGGTTCCGCGACGTTCGATTTCCAGACCTTCTCCGGCGGGAACGAAAGAGACGTTGCGGTGCTCTTCGTACTGGTTGAAAAGGGAGGTGATGGAGGCACTTAGACCTTCGGCAATCTTTTCAAGAGTGCTGAGAGACGCCGAGGTCTGTCCGTTTTCGATCTTCGAGATCATCGCGATGGATACGGCCGATGCCTTGGACAGGTCAGTGACAGTCAGGTTCTTGTCGAGCCTCAGTTTCCTGATCTGGCGCCCTATTGCCAGTTGCAGGAGCGACCCCCGCCCAGTAGTTGACATTTCGTGGGCATCCCGAAGTCCTGATGACATGTCTGCTTCCTGCGTTCTCAATTTGTTCATTGGTGTATCAGATTGTCACCCGCGTTTCCTAGCAAGAATAGTATTTTGCTTTTTGTCCGACAGTTTAGATGGCAGAACGCCGAATTTCTTCGGGACTGCAGTGGGATAGTGCGCGGCATTTGCAAAGCCGGTTGCAAGAACGATCTCGGTGATAGGCAGCGATGCTTTGCGCAACAGGTTTCTGGCTTGGTTCAGACGAAGCTCCAGCAAGCCATCAATCGGAGGCGGTTGTTTCGCGGCACTGGGAATTTGGGTCGGAAGGCTCAGAGCAACTGGCGCACCGGGTTGCGGAGGTCTGCGACGTGCTCGCGGACAAAACAACCCGGGATCAGTTGAAATTGCGGGAAGAGCAGGGGGATGGCGACCTGCCGAATTGCATGGCCAAGAACACAATATTTCTTCACGACAAATCCAAACCTTCGGGGTGCACCGACCGGGCAATCGGTCTCGGTCCGCGAAGTGAGGCTGAGTGCTGGCGCAGGGTTTGGTGTGGTTGTCTGCGGCGAGATCATGACCATACCGGGCCTGCCGCGCGTTCCTTCAGCGGAAAACATCCGCTTCAATGACGAAGGCCAGATCGAGGGGTTGTTCTGACCTTTCCGGGTGGTGGTGAAAAACCAACCGACCGGGTCTGTGTCCGCACCGATGGCAAACAGGCTCGCAGCCTGGCACGGCAGTGCTATGCAACTCGTCTTCTGGCTCCCACCGACAGCGCGGTCGGTGTTAACTTTGGTGAAAAGAGTTTTCTTCGTCATTAAGGGTTGGTATGAATCCCTGCCAAGTCATGGGAGTTCAGAATCATGTGCGGAATCGCCGGAATCCTTTACAAGAAAGACGCCACCAGCCGGAACGCTTCGACAGGTCATGCCCTGATTGAAATGCTCAACGGATGCCAGCACCGGGGACCGGATTCGACCGGCTTTGCACTGTATGGCCCGTCGCATGACGACCAGCTGAGGATGCGTTTCTTTATTGGCACCGGGGATGAGGCAACGGTTGCGACAACCAAGATCAAGGAAATCCTGGCAGATCACAACGCGCACATCATTGAGGACGAAGTTGTCGGAAACAACTATCGTGTTGTGGTCGAGTTTGACGGCAACGTGCAGAAACTGTCCTACGATCTGGAACACGCGGCCAAGGTCATCTCGATCGGGTCATCTCTCGAAATTCTCAAGGATATTGGCACAGCCCACGAGGTTGACGACGTTTATCATGTCAACTCTTTCAGTGGCACCCATGGCTTGGGTCATGTTCGGCTGGCCACGGAATCTGACGTGAGACCTGAGGCGGCGCACCCGTTCTGGGCAACGGGTTTTGCAGATATTGCCATCGTTCATAACGGACAAATTACCAACTATTGGAAAATGCGCCGTCGGCTGGAGCAACGCGGTTTCGAATTCAACACGGCGAACGATTCAGAACTGATCGCCGTTTATCTGGCCGATAAGCTGAGCCAGGGGTTCCGACTGGAGGAGGCTCTCGAGACCTCGATCGAGGATCTCGACGGGACGTTTTCGTTCCTGGTGTCGACCAAGAACGAGATTGGCTACGCCAAGGACAAGCTGGCAGTGAAGCCGATGGTGATGCTTGAAAACGAAGATATGGTTGCCATCGCGTCGGAAGAAGTGTCGCTCAACAAGCTTTTCCCCGGCCAGGCACTGAGCACCATGGAGCCGGCCCCCGGCACGTTCTGCACCTGGCATCGTTAAGGCGCGAACCGCAGTTACAGGAACACTCTGCCTCCGGGCATTCGGGTTGTTGGCCGCTGGCTTGGGTCATGGCCCGGGAAACACGAGGGAATTGCAATGAAGCGAATTGATCTGTCCGCAATCTCGGTTCGCGAGGGCAACGAACTGTTGCGCAAAATGGCCGAGCAGGAGGACATCATCGAAGTTCTCAACCCGGATGCTCAACATCACATCGGCGTTGGTCTGACATCGCCCTGCACGGTGAAAATCCGCGGCTCCGCCGGGTATTTCTGTGGCGGCCTGTCCGACGGCGCCCGGTTCGAAGTTGACAGCAATGCCGGCTGGGGGCTGGGTGACAATATCTATAACGGCACGGTCGTTGTCGGCGGGAATGCCGGCGCCATCGCCGGGGTTGCCATCCGCGGCGCCGAGATCGTGGTCAAAGGCAACATGGGCTCGCGCGCTGGCCAGGTGATGAAGAAAGGCACGCTGCTTTGCTGCGGCAATGCCAATTTCATGGCAGGCTACATGATGTATGGCGGTCGGATCATCATTCTGGGCGACAGCGGCGAACGGGTCGGTGAAGACATGTCTGCCGGTGATATCTATGTGGCTGGCAAGGTCAATTCGTTGGGTTCTGACGCCGAACTGATCGATTTGCCAGCGGACGAACTCGACAGCATCATGGCGTTTCTCGACAAGCATGAAATCGGTTTCAAGGGCAGCTTTCAAAAGATCCACAATGCTGGCAAGAAGCTGAGATATGCCACGCAGGAACCACAGCGCCGTTCGCTGCCTTTCTTCAAGCACTCTGCCGAGATGACGTACTGGAACGAGAAAATCCAGGAAGATGTCTTTGTGAAGTCGCAGATCGGGCGCTACCGAATTCGCGGCTACGGCACCGCCCGTGCGCTGCCGCATGTCTCGGATATTGCGTTCCGCAAGAAAATCGATCCGGACCGGATCGAATCCGGCGTTGTCGATCAGGTCCGGATGCGAACCGAGATCGGCGGCATCAACGGCGCCGAGCCGCTGAAACTGTCAATGCCGGTCATGGTCGCTCCGATGTCTTACGGTGCGCTTTCTGCATCCACCAAACGGGCGATCGCCATTGCGTCAGGCATGTCTGATATTGCCGAGAATACCGGCGAGGGCGGCATGTCGGATGCCCAACGTGGCGCGGCCAAACAACTGATATTCCAGATGTTGGGCGGTCGCCTGGGCTGGAACATTCATGACATGAAGCGCGCCGACGGGCTTGAGATCTATATCAGCCAGGGTGCGAAACCCGGCCTCGGCGGTCAGTTGATGGCCAACAAAGTCACCAAAGAACTGGCCGAGATTCGCGGTATTCCGGAGGGGATCGACCTGCGGTCACCTTCACGTCACCCGGATATTCTTGGGGCCGATGATCTGGTGATCAAGGTTGAGGAGTTCCGCGAGGCCACGGGCTACCGGCTCCCGGTGTCGATCAAGCTGGGCGCGGGCCGCGTGCGTGATGACATCAAGATCGCAGCCAAGGACGGGTTCGACTTCATCGAACTTGACGGCATGCAGGGGTCGACCGGCGCCGGATCTTCGGAGGTGATCGAGTATGTCGGCATCCCGACGCTTTCGGCGATTTGCGAAGCGATGGATGCGCTTGACGAGATCGAGTTCCGGGACAAGGTCCAGATGGTTCTGATGGGTGGTCTTCGCGATGGCATCGACGCGGTCAAGGCGCTGTGTCTGGGGGCCGACGCAGTAGCCTTTGGCTCTTCTGCGATCATCGCGGGCGGCTGCATTGCCTGCATGCAGTGCCACATCGGACAATGCGTCACCGGCATTGCGACACAGAACCCTGACCATGAAGATCGCTACAGCCCGGAGCAGGAAGCGCTGAACATCCACCGCTTCTTTGAATCGGTGCGTTGGCAGATTGCCGCGATCACCAACGCATTGGGGTATGACAGTGTCACCCAGCTCAGCCGGGACGACCTCGTCGCGCTGACGCCCGAAGCCGCGGCGATTACCGGCCTGCCCTATGAGCCCGAGCACCGCGACGAGACCGATGCAATCGCCATCAAGGCGAGTTGAGGACCGACCATGAACGACAGTGTATATAACTTCGACCGAATTGCCGAAACGCGTGCGCCATCAGTGTATCACGACGACATCAGCGATCTTCACTTTGTCCCCGCTCCCTGCCAGGTCGCGTGCCCGGTGGGTACCGACGTGCCTTCGTATCTTGGGTATATCTGGGAAGAGAAATGGGAGCAGGCGTTCGAGGCGATCACCGCGACCAATCCTCTTTCCTCAATCTGCGGTCGGGTCTGCGATGCGCCCTGCGAACCGGCCTGCCGCCGCGCCCAATCGGATGGTGCCGTGGCGATCCGGAACCTTAAGCGGATCGTCATGGACAAGCTTGGTGCAGATTTCAAACCCACGCCGATCCCGGTTTCCCGAAAGGAACGGGTTGCCATTGTAGGCGCTGGCCCCGCCGGTCTGGCGGCCGCTCAGGATTTGGCCAGCCACGGCATGGAAGTGCACGTCTTCGAAGCGACTGACCGCCCTGGCGGCATGGTCGCGTGGGGCATTCCCGGTTTCCGGCTGCCGGCTGAACGGGCGCGGGAGGACATCGACCGCCTGATGGCGAAATGCCCGGGGATCAAGCTTCACCTGAACACCCCGCTTGGCGAGGACGGCGTGACGCTGGACGAGTTGAAGGCCGGCCATGACGCTGTTCTGCTGACCATTGGCGCCTTCAAGGGAAAACCAATGGGCATCGCCGGAGAAGATGGCAACGACAAAGTCGTCGATGGCGTCGGTTTCCTATATCGCATCAATGCCGGCGAACGCCCGACTCTGCCGGAAACCGTGGTCGTCATTGGCGGTGGCGACGTGGCTATGGATGCCTGCCGGTCGGCGCTGCGCATGCCCGGCTGCAAGAACGTCAAGGTTGTCTATCGCCGAGGCCCCGATGAGATTCCGGCCCGGCCCGACGAGCTTCATGGTGCCATCGCCGAAAACATCGAGTTTGTCTACAACACCCAGCAGGAACGGATCGAAACCACCGGCAATGGCCTGATCCTGCATTGCGTGAAGACCGAAATGGGTGCCCCGGGCGAGGACGGTCGCCGCCGCCCGGTCGTAGTGGACGGATCCGATCACGGCATCGAATGCGGCATGGTCATTGCCGCCGTGGGTCAGAAAACCGAAAGCGCCCATCTGGCTGACCTTGGCCTCATGGGCCGGGATCGCGTTGCCACCGACTGGGAAAACATGCGCACCGCCGACGCCAAGGTCTTTGCCGCCGGCGATGGCGCCTTTGGCGGATCGACCATCGTTATGGCCATGAACCACGGTCAGCGCGCCGCCTATTACATCCGCCAGATGCTGGATGGGGTGGAGGCTCCGATCCCTTACCACACGCCCTACCGAACCCGGCGCGTGCCGGTGGCACAGGATATCATGTGGGAGAAGTTTCCCCGCCAGGAACAGGATTTTCACGGCCTCGGCGCGGAGCCTGCCGCGTTTCCGGAAATCGAAAGCACCTATTCAGTAGAGGCCGCGCGGGCCGAAGCCGCGCGCTGTTATCGCTGTGACGCAGAAACCGGCTCCAACGACTACTCGGTGCATAACCGCGAGGACATTTTCTCGATGGCGCGGACCAATCCCGTTGATATCCGCAAGAACCGCGCCATGCTTGCCAAGCGGGTTCGTAACAGGAGCAACCCCTTCCCTGAATCCCGCCCGGCCACGCTGGATGACCTGTGTTTCCTGCCCGCAAACCTGTCGCGTCTGGTGATCGACCCCTATCGCGAAGCCTGTGCGTCGAACACCGACCTGATGGGCAAGCTTGACCTGCCCAACCCGATCCTTGTGGGTGGAATGGACAACGCGCCGGATCAGGTTTTCAACGGCACGATGGCCGGGGTACTGAGTACCACGTCTGCCTATGTCGGCGTCCGCGCTCCGGGCAACGGTGCACAGTGGATCCAGATCCTTCAACCTGGCGCCACCACCGCATCGAAACAGGCGGCGGTGGCGGTCTTTGACAGCGCCATTCCGGCGGATCAATGGCGCAGGGCTTCGGAAGACCAGCTGCTCGGTGTTCGCTTGCGAAACGGCGCAGACCTGAGCGGCGCCATATCCGCCGCATTTGAGGTCGGGTGCGAAGTGCTGCTTTTGGACGGTGCCCCAGGTACGGGTGGGTGGCCCGAACTGACTGGTACGCCGGACATCAATCTTCTGTTCGAAACCGTGATGACATTGCGTCAGATGAAACGCGAAGAGCATATCGACCTGATCTGGTTCGGCGGCGCGCGATCGGGCACGGATGCCGCAAAGCTGATTGCCATGGGTGCGAAGGCCGTGGCCTTCGGGGTGCCTACGGCAATGGCAGCCGGCGGGCGCATCGACGGCGGAACAATGGTGTTTTCCAGCGACATGGCGGCGGGCGAAATCGGCGCAGCCGTCGGGAATCTGCTGAATGCACAAATCGGCGAGGCGACAATGATGGCGCGATGCACCGGCAAGACCAAGCTGCACAACCTGGAACCGGAAGATCTGCGCTCAATCACCTTGGCTACCGAGACGGCGACAGGAATTCCCCTTGCCGGCCGAACTCAGCCGTCTGCCGTGAGTGGCATCCAGCGCCCTGAATCTATGGGGTATTGATAGGTTTTGGTAATGTGTGAATTGCAGGGTTTCGGATCATTCTGGTAGAGCCCTGCGGTTTTGAGCCGCAATTTGAAGCCGTCCGATCAGCCGGATTCTACGAAACCTCCCGTGTCACGCCCTCTGCCGGAGACGTCGCTGTGCTAGACATGTGGTGATTAACCAGACTGCGAAGCTTGGCGTGCCGAACCGGCTTTCGCAGGACAGAATATCTGGCCGAAGACGCACGCAAGGCCGTTCATGACCTTTGCAACAAAGTCACCGACGCGTGCTGTGTGGCTCTGGCGAGAGGCGGTAACGATTATTCCAGCCGGGTTTTCGGCCGCGGCCGCAACTACATTCGGATCGCCAACGTCGACTGCTTGCCTGAGATGCTGCCGATGCTGTTTCTCAAGCTGACGACCTGAATTTGCTCTGTCGCGAACGCGGATGTCCGTTGTTGGTGGCATCGCGTTGGTCCGATGTGAGAATTATGGGGTATTCTCACTGTCCAAACTGAGACTGGTTCGAAATGGACTGCCAGCGGCTTCCCCAAAGCTGGTCTGACAGCTTCCGTACATCCGCAAGCGGTTCGATTGATCAGGCAAAAATCCCAGGATCAACCCGGTCGACGGGAGTGATGACGTCGGCAGGAATACTCAAGCGCTCTGCGGCCTTTCGAAGGCTGTCCTCATCGGGCGCCTCGTACAGGCAGTATGTTTTTCGTTTGTCCGCACTGAGAAACGAAAAGATCCACTCCACGCCTTCTTCGTCGTTGATCTCTTTGATGTGCCGCTTGGCGTCGTCATCAACTTCAAGCTTTTCGGCAAACTTTCTTTCGATAATGAAACGTGGCATTGCGCTCTCTCACGGTGAAAATCTGGGTTATCCGGCTCGCCCTTCGAGGCTTGACTTAAGGGAGAACATACCCAGTTTCTGCGCGGTTGCCAACGCATCAGTCTCCAGATGAAAGGCGCGCTCGACATCCGCCTTTCTGCCGCGCCGGCGCAGTGCCGCTGCAAAAGCTGACTTGCTGTGGGCAATCCATGTGGGGGACTTCATTCTGGAATCGATGTCGATTGCCGTTTCAAACATCTTCTCCGATGTCTCCCAATCTCCCATCAGTGTGGCCAGACTGCCAAGCCGTCGCGCGCCAGCTCCCGCGCAGACGGTTGTCGCTCCGGCCGTGATTGTGAGGTGTTCGTAAGGTGTCAAAAGATCGAAAATGGCCTCGGCGTGTTGCAGACTCTCAACCATGACACAGATCTCTGCGAGATAGGACAGCGTCGTCGAATACATCGCGTCATGAGGAAGTTCAAAACCTGTCTCGGCCAATTCATTCAGGATACGTTCGGCAGCATCCCTATAGCCCAGTTCAGCTGCGATGAGTCCGAACCCGGGTTTCCACGAGGCATCCTCCGGGCTTTCCGACATCAGGCGTTTGATAACCGGCGCGACCTCATGCAGGCGGCTCTGCTCCCGGCGAATTGTGAACATCTGCACGCCGTAAACGCCCTCGACATGCTCGCCATGTGTTTGTCTGCCGATTTTGAACGCTTCATTGGCGCAATTCTCGGCATGCGCCAGATCGCCGTCCAGTATTGCCACCATGGCGCGGGCATGAGTTTGAACCCAGTAGAGTTGCAAGTGGTTTTCCTTCGTGGAGATCTCGGTCAGCAGATCAAGCGATTGATCCATGAGTTGCCGATCTGCCATTTCGGCTCCAACGAAGAGCCTCAAAGCACGGTCCCGGCCCTGATCAATGTTTCCGAGCTTTTCGGCGACCTCGTGCATGGCTTCAAGGTTGTCGCGCCAGTCCTGCGTCTCATCGTCGTTTCGCGCGATGAAAGGAGCACCGTATCGGGCCATCATCACGGAAAACTGGGCCTTGTGGTCTCCCAGTTTCGCCGCCAGCTCAAGCGCTTTGCGGCCAAATGTGCTGCTTTCCTCCGTTTGGCCAGTATAGGTGTATGCCCGGCCGAGTTGACTCATCAGTCGGCATCGCCTGATTTCTTCCTGTTGCGGCAAATCTTCCAGCGCGCTGCGGCAGTACCCGATTGCCTTTTGATGCCACTTCTCGGCCATCATGGCCGCCTCGGTGAAGTGATTTGCGGCATCTGCGGCAAGTTCAGCGTTGTTTATGCTTCGCGCCGCTTCCAGAGCTTCTTCAAGGACAGCGGCACTGTCCGGCAGTCGGCCGACACTGTCATAGCTGCGTCCGACCAGAATTCTGGCCACAATGGCTTTGGTGCTTTGATCATCACCCATATGCATAGCTGCTTCGAGCGTTTCTTTGGCATTCGCCATCGCCTCACGGCTGGCCGAACGCGCCAAAGCCATTTCTGATGCCGAGCGCCAGCGTTCGTAGGCGGCAGCCCAATCGCCTGCTTCGGTCAGATGACGCGCAACCAGCTCGGGCTGGCGCTCAATTTCTGCCGCTCTAAGTTTGACCATTGCCTGCGCGACGCGCGCGTGCTGCGAGCGACGGGTAGAGGCCAGCATTGACTGATAGGCCGTATCCCGGATCAAGGCGTGCCGGAAGACATAATAGCCTCTTGCGTGACCGCTCTCAAAAATCAAACCGGATTTCCGCAACTTCTGCAGGCATTTGTGTACATCAGCGGTTCCGCCGCCTTGCATGGCCTCCTGCAACAAGGCCGGATCGAACTCCCGGCCAATAACTGAGCTGGCCAGCGCAACCTGTTTTGCATCCTGAGAAACGGCGTCAAGGCGCGCCATAAGGGTGCCCTTCAACGAAGACGGGACGTTGACCTTGTCCTCGCTGCCCGACGCCAAAATAGCGTGGGTCAATTCTTCTACAAAAAGCGGAACGCCATCTGTCTTCTCAACAATCTGATCGACAAGGCTCGGATCCGGGGCTTGGCCCGAGATCGTCCGGACCAGGTCAGTGACATCCTCGGTGTTGAACCGGTGCAGTTGCAACGTTTGAATGTGCGCAGAGCCTTCGGACTGTTCCAGCGACCATTCAGGGCGGTGAGTCACAAGGATCATCAAAGGCAGGTCGACGCAGACTTCCCTGAAGCGGTCGATTAGCGCGCTGGTCGATGGGTCGATCCAGTGCGCGTCTTCGACGAACAGGATGACCGGGCGTATGTTCGCCCGAAGCGTCACAGTGTCGATCAATGTCTGAATGGTGATGTCGCGCTGTTCCTGCGGCGACATGACGAGCACTTGCTTTGCAACCGATGAGTGCGGTGCCACAAGGGCAGCGAAGACGGGCAGGACCTGTTGCAAATCCAATCCCGGCCGTGCCTCAAGCATTTTCTGGACATGGTCCAATATGCGGTCATCATTGAAATCAGGTTCTACGCCCGCATCCTGAGAAATGCGCTCCATAACCGGATGGAACGGGCTGCTGGTCAGGTACGGGGAACAATTCAGCCGGATGATATCCGCGTTCTCCGCGACCGCATCTTCGCTTAAAAACTCCTCTGCAAGCCGGGACTTTCCTATTCCCGCCTCGCCCGTCAGAGATACGACCTCGCCTCTGCCGCTTTGCGCGTGTTGCCAGGCCTGTTCAAGGATGCCCTTCTCCGAACTGCGCCCTACGAGCGTCCCGGATTTCTCGTTGCTATGAGATGCGCGGAACCGGCTCTCGGCATTTCGTTCCGCTTTGACCTGCAATATCGCGCAGGGGGTCTCGAACCCTTTCAGCTCAAAGCCTCCGAGTGACGAAAACTCAAAAATGCGCCACAGGGACGCCTCTGTTCCTTCTTCGGGCAGCACGACGGTGTTTGGCGGTGCATGTTCCTGTATTCGCGCCGCAAGGTTGAGGATCGGCCCCGTCATTGCGCCTTCTTCATAAGTATTTTCACCGATTGTATCGCCAACAACGACCTCACCGCTGGCGACGCCAATTCGTACGGACAAAGGGGTGCCATCCGGCGCAAGCTGTTCGCTGACGCGTTGCACAGCTTCCAACCCGGATTTGATGGCGCGAACCGCGTGATCTTCATAGGCGCGGGGCCAACCGAAAAAGATCAGCAAACCGTCGCCAAGGTATTTCGCGACATACCCGCCGTACCGGCTTGCTGCTCCGGCGACGGCATCCTGATACCTTTGGAGCAGGGCGCGCATGTCCTCGGGATCAAAGCGGTTGGTAAGCTCTGTCGAGCCGACAAGATCTGCAAACAAAACCGTCAGGTGCCTGCGTTCAGCAACGGCATCCATGTTCGGTTTCCGGGCCGGTGCGCTGCCGGTGCGGGACACCTTCGCCCGGTCGTCAGGTTCGTTTACGGGCGCTTGGGAGGAAACGGGTTCCGGCTTGACCGACAAGTCCTGAATGGCCGCGAGGATCAGCTTTCTGTGCCCGAGGCTGACCCCCAGTTCCTTCAAGTCGTCACCCGTCAGAAGTGGTAAAACCCGGACATCAACATCGTTTTGACGGAACGCATCCGTATACTGATCCAAACCAAGATCGTGCAGCCAGCTGTCAATTCGAAGGTTCATGTTCAGCAGCATGCTGGTTTACAGAACCCCAATCAAGGCAAAGGCGTCGTCCAAAAGCCCTGCCTCAACCGGGTCGCCGGGCTCAGTCCATCGACCAAAAGTACCGATGAAAAGAGTCTGGTCATGCGGATCCTTGTTGCGGCCATTCGGCTCACTGCGAGTAGCTGGATTGGAGCAGTCGCGCTCAGGACGTTGCCCGTAAACAGCGCCCCGCCGCCCTCGCGCTACTTACAGGATCAGCCACTCTGGGCTCGGAACTGCATTGCGGCGGTGATGCGGGCCCGGTCTGAACAGCACCCGAAAACAGCCATCGCTCAGTCGAGGATGGTCTGTCCTTTTCAACAGTTTGGCTTGGCCGACCGACATACGGCATCCGGAACCTGTCGTTTGCGGAATGCGGGCCATCCGACGGCAGCGAGCCCGTTTTGCCGATTGCTGCACTCTGCCTGGACGACAGGAAAACACCGAAAGTTTCCGTTGCGAAATGCAATGTCGATCCTAAGGCCGACATGAAATTCTGTCGTCAAGAATGTCGGTTATTGGGTGGGCCTGGCTTTTTGTGAGGGACATCCAGACATCATTTCCTTGACTGCATTTAAGGCCGGTGCAAGGCGCAAAGTACTTTTGGCACGCAACTTGTAAGTAGCTCGACGAAACTGCGACTTAGGGTTCCAAGGCCGTTTGCAATCGAAACCACAAAGACAAAAAAGAAAGATCCGGCCTCCGGCTCCGATTGGACACATGGAAGCTGTTGTCGGTTGAACGGCAACCGAACTTAAACGATTACGCCCGGGTTCATCCGTTCTTCTGGCGAAAAAGCCTTAGCGATGGACTCCATTAGCGAACGTTCGACGTTCGACCTCAGTCGATCCGCCACGGCAGGTTTTGACCGACCGGTCCCGTGTTCAGCGGCGAAACTATCGCTCAGACTTTCGGCCGCGGTATAGACGGCAAGATTGATCGCATCATCCTGTCCGGCAAAGGCTTGCTGGCCAAACGGAGGCGACACGCTTAATTGGATGTTGCCGTCACCAAGGTGGCCGAATGCCCAGATCCGGGCACCAGGCAGGATCGTCTCGATACCTGGCGCGCACTTCGCCATGAATTCGGGAATGCGGCTGACCGGGACCGAGATGTCGTGCTTCAGCTGACGGCCCTCGCGCAGCGTGCCTTCCGGGAGTTCTTCGCGGAGACGCCAAATCTCGGCCCTTTGGGCCTCGCTTTGGGCAAGAACGGCGTCAGAGGCACGGCCTGTCTCAAAGACTCGTTCGAGACTGGCCGTCAGAATCTCCTCAGGGTCCAGCGACGCGTGGCTCGTGGCGATTTCGGCCAGCAGGTAGAAGCCTGCTGCATCCTCCAGCGGACAGCGCAGGTCGGGGATGTGCTTCAAGGCAAGCCTGAGAATGGGGTCGTCGAAGAATTCCAGCGCCATCAGAAAATCCCCGAGATCACGCCGGCGAATGCGGCCGGCGTCAGTCATTGTCTCGATGTCGGGGATGGCAACTAGCGCTGTCGCGGCTCTGCGGGCTGCGGGATAGAGCCGCAGGACGGCGCGGGTGATCACACCAAGCCTGCCCTCGGAGCCGCAGAAAAGCTTGCGCAGTTGGAAACCGGAATTGTCTTTTGTGACCGCCCGCGCACCCCGCCAGATCCGTCCGTCGGGCAGAACCACGTCGAGATCCAGGACGAGGTCCTGCATCATGCCATAACGAAACGCGTGGCTGCCGCCGGTGTTGGTTGCGATCAGCCCGCCGATTTGGGTGCTGTCTTCCGATCCCAGATGCATCGGGAAATGCAGATCCTGTTCGGAGAGTGTCTGGTGCAGCGATTCCAGCACCACGCCTGCACCGACCGTCACAGTAAAATCGGTGCTGTCGATATCTTCGATCTGGTTCAATCGCGAAAGCGACAGCAATAAGGTGCCAGAGTCTTCTGCGACGGAGCCGCCGACAAGGCCGGTCTTGCCGCCTTGAGGCACGACGGGAATCTCGCGTTGGTGACAAATCTTCATGACCGCGGCGACCTCTTCGGAAAAGGCTGGGCGGGCGACGCCCAGAGGTGGCACACCAAGCGATCGAGCCAGTCGCGCGTATACGGGGCCGTGTCGCTCGGCTCCGCCAGCCATCCCGCAGGGCCCAGGAGCGCGCCAAGTGTCTTAGCCGCTTCCGACAAGTCGCCCGCGACTTCGGCATGGGAGTCCGCCTCAACCGGCATGGGGAACAGGCTCCGGGTGCAATGGGATTTCCATCAGGTCCTCACCCCAGATGATCCGGCCTTTGTAGACTTCCGACATCTGGGCAATGCAGCGTTCCTTGACGCCATGGGCGTCCAGTTGCGGTGTGAAATGGGTGGCGACGAGCGTCCTCACATTCCCCTCTGCCGCGATGCGCGCGCATTCCATGTGACCCGACGATGTGGGCGTCTTGGCCTTAGCAAAAGTACCGGAGATGAAATAGCACATGTGGATCATCAGATCGGCATCCCTGGCGAAGACGGCGATGCCCTCGCAGGGGCCGGTATCGCCGGAATAGACTAGTACACCTTCGTCGGTCTCGATCCGGAATGCGTAAGGTTCGATCTGGTCGGGCTGGTGATAGACCTTGCGCACCGTGATCTTCCAGTCGTCGCTTTCGATGACCTGCCCGTCATAGAGGGCGGTGACTTCAGGTGCTGGGCGTTTGCGGGGCAAGACTCCACCGCGGTTCTGATAGACTTTCTTGCTTCCTTCCGAATTCATGCGACCGTCGAGGTCGTTGTGATAGACGCCGTTTTCGCCGAAAAGCAGATTGGTCATGCGCTGCATATAGGTCGGCGCATAGACCTATAGATCGGGGATTTTCCCGGCACCCTGATCCCACCGACTGTGAACGAGGCGGGGGTAGTCGAGGCAGTGGTCGGTGTGCAGGTGTGAAAAGAAGACTGAGTTCAGATCTACTGCGCGTTTTCCTGCCCTCAGGAAGTTTTCATGCGCCCCGGCCCCGTGGTCGAAAACCAGCATTTCGTCTCCGATCTCAACAAGATACCCGGAACTGGCGCGATTTTGCATTGGCACGGGGGAGCCTGTCCCCAAGAGCGTGACTTTCATGTGATGTCCCAACTATTGAGGTGCGAATGAGGACCGCAATCTCGCAGCCCAGCGACCGTCTTCCTTCGTAATGACCCAAAGCGAGCGGAAGGAATTGAGGAGTCTCCCATCGCTGCGGAATCTCTGGATCTCGGCGTCGAAGTGGACCTTGGTGTCGGATGCGCGGACAACCTGGATGTCTTCAAAGCTCGACCGATCCCATTCATCGCCCGCCCGCGCCCGGAAGTCCTGGAAATAACTGTCCGGCGTGTCCCAGATTTTCATGCCCGAACCGCTGAGCCGGTAGTGCGGAAAATGCAGCGTTTCACCGATGGCAGCTTCGTCATGCGCATTTATGCCCTCGATATGCGTTGCCATTACTGAAAGCGCTGATTTGATAGAGGTTTCATGCGACATCGGTCGCGCCAAATTTGTCAAAGCCATAAAGCTCCTCAGGGTTTTCGACCAAGATTTTCCGCAAGTTCGCTGCGTTGCCGGCCCAGTCTGGCAATAAATCAAACAGATCGCCGTCATTGGGTACTGGAACCGGCATCATCGCGTGGGGCCAGTCGCTGCCCCAGACAAGACGGTCGGGGTTGGCCGCCACGAGGGCGCGGGCCAGGGGCGCCACGTCTGAATAAGGCGGATGTGGCTGCGAGGTTATTCTGTATGCGCCCGACAGTTTCACCCAAGCCCGGCCATCGACGATCAACCGCAGGAGCGCCTGAATTCCGGGATGCTCAACGCCCAACGCGGCTGGGCCGTGGCCGAGGTGGTCAAAAACCACCGGCACCGCCAGCGCATCCACGAAGTCCACTAGATTCGCGATTTCCGCGATATTCGCCAGCATCTGAAGATGCCACCCGAAATCTGCCAAAGCACGCGCCAGCTGTTGAAGGTTTTCGGTTCTTGCGTCGCTTTTGAACAGAACATTGACCCGAGCACCGCGGGCGCCTTGCGCATGCAGCCGCTGTAACTCGTCCCGTCCAACATCCTGGTTCACGACCACAACTGCGCGGAATGATTTCCCGCCTCTCGCGACCGCCTTCAGCGTTTCACGATTGTCTGTACCGTAGACGCTCGGCTGAACGATCACGCGAGGACCAACGCCGATTGCCCGCATCATCGCAAGATATGACGCAAAGCTCGAAGGCTGTGGCGTATAGGTTCGGGTTTTGGTCAGCTTGGATGCCGTCCCGAATACACGCACGTGACAGTCGCACGCCCCGTCGGGGGCCGCAAAAGCCGGCGCGCGCGGCATCGGATCAGCCGCCGCACATAAGGGGGCAGTGTCTTGGTTGGCATCTGCGTGAACGTGCATGGTGCTGCATTCCAGATCTGAACTTGGCCGTACTTCTCTTCTGAATTCACTACGGCGACGGAAAAACCGGTGCCGACACCCACGAACGTAGCGGGTCGTATTTCATCAGAAAAATGTTATTTTCTGATGATCTATTCAGGTTTTTCGAAGCTGAACGATGGGCGCAAGATCAGTTCGACGCTGGCATCAATTCGTCCCAGACCGTTTTGAGGCAATCGACAAAATCCCCCGCAGCACCATGCGGCGTGTGGTTCTGCGGTCCAAACAGCCCTAGCGCCATCTTCACTTCCGGGGCCCAGGGTACCAGCACGGTGTTTTCGCGAAAACTCGGCTCCAGCACCGTCGGATCGCTGAATGCAAAGCCCATGCCGCCAGCCACCAGCCGATGCGCCGCAGCGGTTCCCGAGACCTCATGAAAAACCTCAAGCCGCTCACCCGATCTTGCAAGTGCCCTGTCGACGGCCTCGCGGGCCATCAGGCCGCGTGCGATCGCGACGTACTTCTCGTCGACCAGGTCGGCGGGCGTCAAAACGGACCGGTCGGCAAGATGATGACCCCTTGGCAAAAGCACTTTCAGAGTCGTCTCGCGTATTTCCAGCATCTGTGCGTCCTTCACCTGCCAGGGCACGACACAGATACCGACGTCGAATTTCTCTTGCTGAACCCGGCGGCTGAGTTCTCGTCGTGGGTGAATGTCCAACGCAATCCGCACATCCGGTGCCTTTTCGGCGAATTTCACCATCGCAGGTATGACCAGCCCATTGGCCGCGCGCAGTTGGCTGACCACGCGAAGCGGCACCAGGGAATGGTTGCGCAACCGCCGAAACAACTGCGGGAAGTCATCTATCGCGGAAACCACGCTTTGCGCTTCAGCATAAAACAGCTCGGCTTCGGGCGTAGGTGCCAGGCTTTTTTGATCCCGGTAAAAGAGCTTGGTACCGATTTCATCTTCCAGAATCTGGATCAGTCGACTGGCCGCGGGCTGGCTGAGGTTCATCCTTTTGGACGCCGCAATCAGGGTTCCTTCGTCCATAACGTGCAGAAAAGCGCGAAGAGATTTCAAATTCACTTAAAAAATCCTGATGCTGTATTCCATTAATTCTATTTTTTTTAATTCGCGCTGTCGAGTAAGTTTCGGCAGCAATCAATCAAGTCAATCGTCAGAATCTTGGTCAACTGGGAGAGAACACATGGACCGCAGAACATTTCTTCAAACCACGGCAATGGCCGGCATCGCTGTATCTTTCGCGGGTGCCGCAGCTGCCGAGTGGAAACCGCGCCGCCCGCTGAACATCATCGTGCCTTACAAGGCCGGTGGCGGCACGGATGCCTATGCCAGGGCTGTTTCCGCCGCTGCTGCTGACCGGCTGCCGGTGCCGGTGGTGATCGTGAACAAGCCCGGCGCAAGCGGCATGACCGGCGCGATCGCCGCGTCCACCGCCAAGCCAGATGGCAACACCATCCTGCTGCATTCAACGGGTTCGTTCCTGTTCACGTCGATGCTGAAGGAAACCGAATTGAGCCCGTTCGACGGGTTCCAGATGATCGCGCAGATCGGCAACCTCAAGGTTTCGCTGGCGGTACCTGCCGGAAGCCCGATCAAGTCGGTTCAGGACCTGGTCGACGCCGCAAAGGCATCGCCGGGCAAGCTCCGCTGGGCGCATACCGGCCGTGGCGGCAGGTTCCACGTGACCGGTCAGACATTCCTGAACAGCCTTGGGCTCGAGGCTGTCGACGTGCCCTTCAAGGGCGGTGCAGCCGCACGCGCGGCTGTGCTCGGAGAGCAAGTGGATTTCGCATTCCTTGGCATTCAGCAGGGCAGAGGTTTTGAAGACCAGATGACGCGCCTGGCCGTTGTGGCAACGGACCGCGACGAACTCGCGCCCAATGTCCCGACATTCGCCGAACTTGGCTTTGACGTGCCGCTCGTCAGTTCGCCCATCATCCTTTACGCCCGCGACGGGGTCGATGCCGAGATCATCTCGGGGATCGAAGCGGCGATGGCCGAAATCGTCGCCGCTCCGGAGTTCGCGGAACTGGTGAATGCCAAGGGCACCTTGCCGCTCTACAGAACGGGTGCAGAGGCAGCAGCGGCGGTGCAGGCGATGAAAGACGCGGCTACGCCGGTCATCGACGCACTGAAAACCAATTAAGGACCGCAAACCATGTCCAGGCGTTTGAATTCCGCCACCATCGTCGGCGGTGCGCTGCTGATATTCGGCTTTATTTCCGGCTATTACAGCCTGCAAATCTCTGCCGAGGCCGATGGTAGCACCGGCGCCCGGACCTTCCCCTACATCGGCGCGGGCATCATAACTCTGATGGGGGTGCTGGAAACTCTTCGCGGTGTCCGAACCGCCGCCGCCCCATTGGCGCTGACAAAACGACCTGTCTCGATCATCGGATTGATGGCTGTCGCGATTGCCTATGTCTGGCTCATCACGAAAATCGGCTACTTGTTCAGCACCGCCGTTGCCGCCCCGCTGGCGATGTGGATGTTCGGCATGCGCAGCCCCCTGGGCCTGATCGCGACGGCCATTCTGTGCCCGGCGGTCTATCATTTCATCTTCTTCGAGCTTCTTGGCGTGTTCCCCCCTTACGGGGAGTGGATCGACCTTCTCGACATCCTCCAGGGGGGCTGAACCATGGATATCCTTCTGGGTCTTGCAACTGTCTTTTCGTCGCCCGCGCTGCTGGGCTGGGTGGTGCTGGCGGCGCTGGTGGGAATGGTTGTCGGGGCCATCCCCGGGCTGACGGCCTCGGCTGCCATCGCGATGCTGCTGCCGGTCACATTCTATATGGAGCCGCTTTCGGCGCTGGCATTTCTTTATGTCATCGGGAAATCCGGCCGATATGGCGGGTCAATCGCGGCGATCCTGTTCAATACACCGGGCACCGCAGCCTCTGCCGCAACGCAGATCGACGGCTATCCCCTGTCGCAGCGCGGGCTGTCGTCGAAGGCGATGAAGGTCGCGACCGTATCTTCGATTATCGGCGATTTCACCGGCGAACTTCTGTTGATTGCCGGGGTCGGCGTGATCGCTGCCATCGCCCTGAAACTTGGCCCGCCAGAGCTGTTCGCCATCTATGTCGCGGCCTTCGTCGTTATCGGTTCGGTAATCGGCAAATCGGTCGTCAAGGGGCTGGCTAGCGCCGCATTGGGCGTGCTGATCCAGATGATCGGGACCGATCCGATTTCTGCCGTCGAACGCTTCACTTTCGGCAGCTACGACATGCTGAACGGTATCGGGCTGGTGCCCTTGATGATCGGGATGTTCGTTCTGGCTGAGGTACTGAGCCAGATCGAAAACCGCGGCAAGACCATTGAGCAATACGAAGAACCCAGCAGCGACGAGGCAAGGGCGCGCAATCGCCTGACGTGGACCGAATACAAACCCTGCATGCCGCATGTGATCCGCTCGTCCTTCATTGGTGCTTTCATCGGCATGCTACCGGGTCTCGGCTCTGCCATCGCGGCCTTCGTGGCCTATGGTGAAGGCAAGCGCCGCGCAAAGAACTCCGAGGATTGGGGCAAGGGCGCCTTGGAAGGCGTGGCGGCACCCGAGGCTGCGAATAACGCGGTGTCCGGCCCGTCCATGGCGCCGCTGCTGACGCTTGGCATCCCGGGTTCGACAATCGGCGCGATTCTTGTGGGCGTTTTCCTGATCCACGGTATCCAGATTGGCCCGACCTTGTTTTTGACCTCGCGAGAGTTGGTCTACAGCCTGTTCGCCGCCGGTCTGGTCGGCATCGCGGCCTATGGTCTGATCGGCTTTTATGGTGCTGCTTTCGTCGGACGGTTCATCACCAGGATCCCCACCGATATCCTCTACCCGCTGATCTTCCTGACCTCCTTCGTTGCCGCCTATTCTTCGCGTGGTAGCCTGTTCGATGTCTGGATCATGGTGGTCGCCGGGTTCTTTGGCTGGATGATGAAAAAGCTCGACTTCAACCCCGCGGCCTTTGTCATCGCTTTCGTTCTGGCCGGTGGCGCCGAAGAGACATTCCGCCAGTCGCTGCTTCTGTCGGACCATGGGCTATTGATCTTCGTTACCCGTCCGGTCGCCCTTGGGTTCCTGTCGCTGGGCGTAGCCACCGTGTTTCTGCGCGCCCGGGCGCTCAGCCGCGAGGCACGCGCCGCGGCGCTGGAGGACGCATGATCACGCCGCTTTCCGGACTTCGCGTCATCGACTTTACCCATGTTCTGGCAGGCCCGGCCTGTTCCTACTATCTTGGGCTGCTCGGCGCAGAGGTGATCAAGGTCGAAAGCTTGCACAAGGGAGATGCCATGCGGCATCGCGGCGGCACCGACGCGGCGGCGTCGTCGCAAGGGATGAGCACCGCCTATCAGACGCAGGGAGGCGGCAAGAAATCAATCGCACTTGATCTTTCCAGTTCCGGCGGGGCTACTGTGATGCGGCGGCTTCTGGAAAGCGCCGATATTTTTGTCGAAAATCATCTTCCGGTGTCCATGACAGCACTCGGCCTAGATGAGGGACGCGTGCGGGAGATCAACCCCGCCATCATCCACTGTTCGCTGACCGGCTACGGGCGCGGTGGCGAATTGGAAAATGCGCCCGCCTATGACGTGAATATTCAAGCGACAAGCGGGCTGATGTCGGTAACGGGAACCCCGGACACGGGGCCGATACGCACCGGGGCACCGATTGTCGACTACGGTGTTGCGCTTTGCGCGGGCTTTGCGGTTTCTGCCGCGCTTTATGAACGCGAGCGGACCGGAAAAGGGCGTTTCATCGACGTCTCCATGCTGGAAGCCGCGCATTTGATGATGAGTTCGACGATCACCGACTATCTGGCCACGGGAACCGCGCCAGCGCGGCGCGGCAATGCGGCCAACAGCCGAAGCCCGGGCGCAGGGAATTTTGCCTGCAAAACAGGCATTCTCAGCCTCGGCGTAAACGAAGAAAGCCAGTTCAAGAACCTGGCCCATATTCTGGGCAAGAAACATTGGCTGAGTGACGCTCGATTTGCCGACCGGGCCAGCCGCAAAGCCCATTCAGCGAACCTGGAAGCAGAGCTTTCAGAAGCCTTGCTTGCCCGAACAGCAGAGGATTGGGAGGCCCTAATGCAGGTCGGTGGCGTCCCGGCCGCCAAGCTGAGAACATTGCCCGAGAGCCTGGCGCAGCCGCATGCAGTTGAGCGCGGGTTCGTCGCCCGGTCGGGCGATGGGCCGGCGGTTCCGACACTGCCGTTTAGGTTTGATGGCCAGCCCGTCGCAAAACCCGGCTCAGCCCCTCCATGCCATGGTCAGGACACTGTGAAGGTGCTGGAGATGCTGGGGTTCACCGCCTGCGAGGCCTCCGATTATGTTGCGGACGGTTCCGTCTTCCAGGCAACCGACCGTACCGCACATGATGTATGAGATGTCGCGAAGCTGTCCCGGGAATCCGGGCAGTCTAGGCCCATGGCAGATACAATGACTGAAATGAAGCTTACCCTTCTTGGAACCGGAACCCCATTTCCTTCGCTGGAGCGCGCAAGTTCGAGCTATTTCCTGCAAATCGGTACCGATCTGATCCTGTTCGACTGCGGACCCGGGAGCTATCGGCGAATTCTGGAATCCAAATATGCGGTGACCGACATCACCCATATCGTTTTCTCGCATTTCCACTACGATCATTGTGCGGATTTCGCGGCGATTGCGCTTGCGCGGTGGGATCACCTTGCGGAGACCGGCGGTGAACTCAAGGTGTACGGCCCACACCATGTCACCAACTTTGTCGAAAAACTATTCGGGAAGGACGGCGCCTTTGCCCCCGATCAGGACGCCCGCACCCTGCACGATGCCAGTCTCGGCTATTTCCGGGCCCGCGGCGGCGGTGACGTACGCGCCCGGATTTCTCCCCTGGTGACCGAATTATCGCCCGGGGAAGAGGTAAGAACCCGCAACTGGACCCTTCGAACAGTCGAAGTTCCGCATGCCCAACCTTACCTGCAATGCCTTGGCTTTCGCGTCGACACCGAAACGCAGTCGTTCTGCTATTCCGGCGATTCCTGTTACACTGAGGCCTTCATCGAGTTGGCGCATGGGAGCGACGTGATGATCCATATGTGCCACCGAATATCCGGATCGGAATTAAGCGACGGTGCGCTACGATCTTCGGCCGGACATATGGACGTTGCCAGAATTGCGGCGAAGGCCGGTGTAACAAAATGCGTACTGACCCATCTCAGTGAGCAGATGAACGTACCCGGCTTGCCTGAAAGACTGGTGACGGAAATTCGGGAAATCTACGACGGCGACGTAGTCTGGGGGCGTGATCTGATGGAGGTTGGCTTTGGTCCAGTTGCAGCAAAGCCTCTCGAATAACCCACTCAGCGAAAAATGGTAACCGGCATGAAAACCGACATTGCAATCATCGGCGGTGGTATTATGGGGTCCGCTGCCGCCTATTTTCTTGCGCGAAGCGGACAAGTCGGATCAGTCACTGTTATCGAGCGGGATTCGACCTACACCCATGCCACGACCCCACAAGGCGCGGGCGGTGTGCGCCAGCAGTTCAGTGTCGAAGAAAACGTCCATATGTCGTGCTACAGCCTGAAATTCTACAAGGCATTCGCCGATCGGCTGGGCGGCACCCCCGATCTGCCGGACATCAATTTTCGCGAACAGGGATACCTGTTTCTGGTAACGGCGGATGGAGAAGACACACTGCGCAAAAACCACGCGCTTCAGACCTCCCTGGGCGTAAAGGCCGACCTCATTGACTACGCCGAAGTGCAGCGGCGGTTTCCATCCATCCAGCGCGAAAACATCGTGTTGGGTTGCTATACACCAGACGACGGATGGATCGATCCGAACGGCGCCATGTGGGGCTTTCGCCGCGCTGCGGAGCATCTGGGCGTGACCTATGTGAAAGGACGTGTGACCGGCGCATCGACCGGGGCGCGCGAAGTGAAATCCGCAACGCTCGATACAGGTCAGATCATCCTGGCCGATTTCTTCATCAACACGGCTGGACCCTGGGTCAATGAAGTTGCTGCCATGACCGACGCGAATGTGCCGGTCGTCCCGATGTGCCGCGTGCAGCATTTCTGGAAATGTGCCCACCAGATTGAACCTCTGCCGCTGATCAAGGACGAAAGCGGCATGTTCTTCCGCCCCGAAGGTGACGGTTACGCCGGGGGGCGCCCCAGTTTCGACGTCGCACCCGGTTTCGTCGAAGACATCTATTCTGGCTTTTTCGCCAACTACTTCGAAGACACGGTCTGGCCGATGATGGCGGCGCTGGTGCCCAAGTTCGAACACCTGAAGCTACAGCGCAGTTGGGCCGGCCATTATGCGCAAAACACTCTCGACGGAAACATGATCATCGGAAAGTACTCGCCTGGGCATGACAATATCATCACCGCCTGCGGCTTTTCCGGTCACGGTATCATGCACGCCCCGGCGGTGGGACGGGCCCTGTCGGAACTTGCCCTGACAGGCAGATACCAGACACTCGACCTTTCCCGGATGGAAATCAGCCGTGTGCACGCAAACGCGCCACTGGCGGAAGTCGGCATCAAGTGAGAAGGGCCCCAGTTTCCATGTCCAAACCGCATATCGTCGTCATCGGCAGTGGCATCATCGGGATTGCGACGGCCTACTATCTGGCGAAAAACCATGGGCAGAACCGGATCACCCTTGTTGACCGGGGCCAGCCAATGGCATTCACCTCTGCTCAATCCGGCGAAAACTATCGCAACTGGTGGCCGCATCCGACGATGGTGGCCTTCACCAACCGAAGCATCGATCTGCTTGAAGAAATCGCGCGCGATAGTGGAAACCGAATAAATATGAGCCGGCGTGGCTATGCGCTGGCAACCCGCAAAGCCGAGATCGACGAGCTTGTCGAGCAACTGCACGACGGTCTGGGAGACAGCGCCGAACATCTGCTGCGCTTCCGCGGTGGGGCGACCGCAAATTCCTACGCGGCGTTTGATAACCCCGACTGGGAATGTGCGCCAATTGGTGTAGATATCGTTCAGCACGCGGGCCTGATCAAGGAACGCTTCCCGAGCTTCGACCCGGATGTTCGCGCGGTTGTTCACATCCGGCGCGGTGGCGACATTAGCGGTCAGCAATTGGGCATGTACATGCTGGACTACCTGAAAGAGGCTGGGCTTACCCGTATCACGGGCGAAGTCAATAACATTGACTACTGCGACGGATTCCGGATCGAAATCGCGTCCGACAAAGACAATAGCTCGCTGGCTGCTGACCGCATCGTCAACGCTGCTGGCCCCTTCGCGGATCGGATCGCGGCGATGCTTGGCGTCGTTCTGCCAGTTCGTCACACGTTCCAGCAAAAGATTGCGTTCGAAGATGCCAAGGGCGCGATCCCCCGGGCGCTGCCCTTTTCCATTGACCTGGATGACCAGTTGGTCGATTGGACGGATGAAGATCGGGAAATGCTGCTGGAAGAACCAAACCTTAGCTGGCTTGCGGAAAAAATGCCGGGCGCCATCCATTGCCGACCGGATGGCGGCGACGGCGGCAAGTGGGTCAAACTGGGCTGGGCTTACAATGAAAATCCGGCGGTCGCGACCTGGGAGCCTCAGCTTGACGAGGCCTTCCCAGACATCGTTTTGCGGGGGGCCGCGCGTCTGAATCCGGCGCTGAAGGCATACTACGGGCGGCTGCCCCGCGCCATGCACCACTATGGCGGCTGGTACACAATGACCGAGGAAAACTGGCCGCTCATTGGGCCCATGGGTCCTGACGGCGCGTTCATGAACTGCGCGCATTCGGGTTTCGGCACCATGGTCGCCTGTGCGGCGGGTGAGCTATGTGCCGCGACCATAGCCAAGGCACCGCTGCCGGATATTGCCGGCCAATTGTCCATGCTGCGCTACGCGGACAAAGAACTGATGCTGCGACTCCACAAAGCTAACAAAGGCATCCTTTGACATCGGTTTTTTGGCACTCAAAGCAATTGGGACGGCGGAGACAAGCATGCACAGAGAACTTCAAAGCTGACCTTCGAACGACTTGCGGCAAATCTCAGGTTTGCGCCCACTTGGACGGATGTTGCGCCCTGCATCGTGGTCTCGAAAAGGCTCACCGCCGTTATGCAGCACCACAGCGATAGACCTTTTTCGTTCGATCTGAGATCAGTCGTTCGTCCGGATCACGTAGATTCTGGTTGTGGCCAGAAATCTCTCATGTTTCCCGCCAGGACAATTCGTCGTGTGCCGTTGGTTGTCGGGCAGCGGTCATTCCGGTTTGAGCGCCGAGTTCACACTGTGGAGCCCAGAGCCTCAAATGCTACGGCCCGGCCAAACGGCGCGATGCGCGCATTGCTGCCTTTGGTCACCGAAGGGAAGGCCCATTCCAGACAATCGTCACACAGTCGAGTGCCGCGGCGCAGCGGCGACAGTGTGGACTTTTGTAAATATGGCGGAGCTATTCAAAGGTGAGCAGGGATTGCGTTTCACCCAGCTTTACCTTCGTCACACAAAGAGAACGAGTGTGTTAATGCCCTACGAGAACGGCAACTCCGCCGAATACGAGTGCGGCGCCGGCAAGCTGCCTCAGGCTCAGTCGTTCATTCAGGACGAGCCACGCAAGACCGACGGTGATGACCGGAAAGGTCGACGCTACAACGGCGGTGATCGCGCCGCCCATGGCATCCGTCGAACCCAGGAGAATGAACAACAGCCCGCCGGAATCGAGCGCGCCGTGAACCAGAAACAGCGCGTACCATCGGGCCGAGGGGGCAAGCATCCTTGCACGGCGCACACGCAAATAGCTGAGCGCGGTCAGCAGCCCGACACAGCGAGCAATCCAAAGGGTCTGGAGCCCACCGAGCCCGTTGCCGGCACCCTGCAACAGAAGGATCGCAACGCCGTAGATGACGCTGGAAGCGAGCGACACCGCGACCACCCGCTGCCACCGGGCATAGGTTTTCTTTCGGGCACCCGTTGGCATGTGCCCGCCCGCCGAGGCCGCGACTAGGCCGACGCCCAGAAGGACGATGGCTACAGCTAACAATTGAAGAACCGGCAGGGTTGCGCCCTGCAAGGCCAGTACCCCCACGATGAAGACCGGGTGCGCGGCGACGATGGGCGCGACGATGCTGACCTTGCCGACCGACATCGCATAGAAAAACAATAGCAGCGCGACCGCCATCGCAACCCCGTGCAATACGGCGAGCGCGATGGGGCCGGCGTTGTTCGCGACAAGAAAATCGTCAAACCCGCCAAGGGCGATCATCAAACCGGTCAACAGAATGGAACTGACCAGCAGCATGCCGGTCAGGGCGCGCGCCGCACCCAGCCTCTCTGAAGTTTGGCTGGCGATGAAATCCGCAACCCCGAGCGATCCGGCGCTGAGCCCGCCCATCGCGACAGGGAACATCACGATGCGGCCTCGATCGCTCGTCCGGCATCAGAGATCGCGGCTGCCAGCAGGTCGGCCCATTGGTTCCGGGCGCTCCAGCCGAGGGCGCCTTCTGTAGTGGCGATGTCATAGATCGTCGCGGTGGAGTTGCGCGCAAGATCCGTCGCACCGGGGATATGCCCGGGATCGCCATACGCGCGCCGGAAGACGTCCAGCGTTGGCTTCGATGTGTGGGTTTCCGGGGCGGCCAGGAAATAGACACCCCAGCCTATTCCGGGTGTTTCCAGCGCGCAGCGGAAAGCCCGGGCCGCATCCTCCGGGGCGACGAAGGAGCGCGACTCTGGAAGGCCGGCGTCGCAGATTTGCCATTCCGGGCGCGCAAGGTCCGGCAAGGACGCGGTATCGTCTCCCTGCACGAAATGATCGGCCGCGTCCGGGGGCAATAAATCGAACACACTCACGCGGTGGTCGCGCATCAATTCGGCAACGAGATATCGTCCAAGCCGACCACTGCCGCCCGCCACGAGGACTGTTTTCGTCGTTTCTGTCGGCAAATTTCTCTGCCCTTCTATCTATGGTCGCTTGATCCGCAGTGCGCCTGGCCCGGTGCCACCGTTGCCCGGATACGCGGGTAATTAACATGGATGGCAGTAAATGTATTCATGGCAAACTTCGTAACTTACCGATGAAATTGGTTTGCTAGCGGTGGGTCAAAACAACACGGATTGATGCGCGATGAGCCATGGGTACGAAAGCGGTCGGCTGAATCTGCCGTTCGTCGGGATCTGCACTTTTGCCAAGGGCGATCTCGTCACCGATTGGGACCGGATAGAAGCCGACGTTGCGGTCCTGGGCGCGCCCTACGACTTTGGCTGCCAATGGCGGTCCGGGGCCCGCTTTGGCCCGCGCGCGATACGCGAGGCTTCGACCCTGTTTTCGTTCGGACACGGTGGTGCCTATGATTTCGAGGACGACGTCACCTATCTGCCTGCCGATACAACCAGGATCATCGACATCGGCGATGCCGATATCATTCACACGGACACCGCAGGCAGCCATTCGAATATCGAAGCCGGCGTGAGGGCCATCCTGAAATCGGGCGCCTTGCCAGTGGTTCTTGGCGGCGATCACTCGATCAATATCCCCAGCATCAACGCCTTCGACAACCAGGGCCCGATCCATGTGGTGCAGATCGATGCACATCTGGATTTCGTCGATGAACGGCACGGTGTCAGGTACGGCCACGGCAACCCGATGCGTCGCGCCGCGGAAAAAGACTACGTGACCGGGCTGACCCAACTGGGCATCCGCAATGTCTCCTCCACCGCGAAGGAAGGTTATGTTCAGGCGCGCGAAATGGGCTCAGAGATCCTGTCTGTCCGGCATTTGCGGAAGCTCGGTGTCGATGGCGTGTTGGCCCGGGTTCCGGCCGACAAACGCTATTATGTGACCATCGATATCGACGCGTTTGACCCGTCGATTGCGCCCGGCACGGGGACGCCGAGCCACGGCGGGTTCCACTATTACGAAGTTCTCGAATTCCTGGACGGGCTTACCAAGCGCGGAACTATTGTCGGAGTCGATCTGGTCGAGGTCGCACCGGACTACGACCGCACCGGATCGACGGCGATCCTCGCTGCCCAGGTCCTGATGAACCTGATCGGGCGCATCCTGCACAACCGGACGGTCGCGCCATGACATCTATCAACTACGGTTCAGAACTGATCGGGCGGCGTGCCGTGGTGACCGGCGCGGCAGGCGGGATCGGGGCGGCCTGCGCCAAGGCGCTGGCCCGGCATGGGGTCTGGACCGCCTGTGCCGACATCGAAACGCCCGAGGCGACCGTGACCGAGATCGAAGCAGATGCGGGCCGCGCGCTGGCGATCCGCTGCGATGTCTCCGATGAAGAGGACGTGGCGGCCATGTATGCCAAGATCTGCCAGCATATCGGGCGGCTGGACTATCTGGTCCATTGCGCCGGGATCATGCGGCAGAACCCGATTCTGGAAACCGAGACCGAAGAGTTCGACGCGGTGATCAACGTCAACCTGCGCGGCACCTTTCTGGTGGGGCGCGAGGCGGTGCGGGCGATGAATTCGCAAGGCGGTCGGATCATTCTTATCGCCTCTGATCTTGGCTATCTGGGGCGCGAAACGTTCTCGCCCTATGTGGCCTCCAAACATGGGGTTCTGGGGCTGATGCGGTCCTGGGCCCGGGAACTTGCGCCGGACATTCTCGTCAACGCCATCTGCCCCGGGCCGATTGATACCGCCATGCTGTCGGCGGAGCACATGACCCCGGAGTGGCGCGAGAAAGAGCTGGATATTCCTCTGGCGCGTTTCGGCCAGCCCGAGGAGGTGGCGGATATGGCGGTGTTCCTAACAACAGATGCGTCGCGCTACATCACCGGTCAGGGGCTCGGGGTCAACGGAGGGAGTGTCATGCCATGATCAGGAACCCCGTGCCCTGGCCCAACGGCGCCCGATGCGCCGCCTGCGTGACATTCGATATGGATGCGGACAGTCTGATTCATGTTGCTCATAAAACAGACGGGTATTCCCGGGTATCGGCAATTTCGATGCTGCGCTATGGCCCGCAGGTTGCGATACCCAGGATCGTGGATACGTATAACAGATTGGGAATCAAACAGACATTTTTCGTTCCGGCCTGGTGCATTGAAAACTATCCTGATGCGATTGATACAATGCTTGGTGGCGGCCACGAGATTGCTCACCACAGCTACATTCACGAGCACCCCAGCGAATTGCCGCCGCTGGAAGAGGAATACTGGCTTGACCGGGCGCTGGAGGTCATCAAGTCGGCCACAGGCAAGGCGCCTCGCGGCTTCCGCGCACCACTTTACAACTTCTCGGACCGAACGGCGAACTTGCTGGCTGATCGAGGCTTTAGATATGACGCCTCGCTTATGGGGGATGATATCCCCTACTTTCTCGATTGCGGCAATGGTTCGTTGGTCGAGTTGCCGACGCATTGGGGCCTCGATGACTGGCCGCAATTCGTCCAGTCCATCGATCTGGACTACATGATGCCCATCCGCGCGCCCGCACAGGGGTTCGAGACCTTCCGCCAGGAATTCGAAGCCGCCTATCGCTATGGTGGGCTGTGGATACCGGTTGTGCATCCGTTTGCAACCGGCCGCGTATCGCGATGGGAGATTTGGGCGGACTTCCTGGAAGAGGTTCTGCAACGCGGCGATGTCTGGTTTGCCCCGATGGAAGAAATCGCCGAGCATGTCGAGAGTGTGACCGACGAGGGCCTTTATACGCCCCGGCGCGATCAGCTTCCCTACTACAACGGCCCCGTCAGCCCGATCCCTCCGGTGTGACCCGGCCGGTTATGTCTTGGTGTTGGTTGCGGCGATCCCGGGTCGCTGGTTGATCTCTTCAATGGCGATCTGGAGATCCTCCAGAAAGGTCTTGACAATGACCGACCCCCGCAGGTTTTCGCGGGTCACGACGAAGAACTCGGATTTGTATTTGTACTCGTCGCGCAAGATCGGAACGAGTTGCCCGGTATCTTCCCAATTGCGGGCGTAATGATCCGGCAAAAAGCCTATATGGCCGCCAGCCAATAGAAGGATCGCTGCCGCTTCGAGAAATTCGACCGAAGCATGGGTCGTATCGAGTCCGGCACCCATAGGAAACAGATCCTCGCCTTCGAGGTAGGCGCGCGTGACCTTTCGACTGTTTGCGACGGCAGCGCGGATCTCTTGGCTGGTTTCAAGGCCGGCTATGAGATGTCGGCTGGCGCAGTAGAGCGTGTTGGGTTCGGAATAGACCGGTTTGTAGCGCAGATTTGGCACTTGCTGGTCGAATGTGCCTAGCGCGACGTCAATGTCTCCGTCATGGACCGCGCGCTCCAACTCGTTGGGGGTTAGTATTGACAGACGAATCGCGATTTCGTTGGCCTTGTTATTCAGCAATTCAATGCTGCGGATGATCGGGCAATTGGGGTCGGTGATCGTGCTGTCTATGACACCGAGTTTGAGGAATCCGCTAAGCTTGCCTTTCAATTCCAGAGTGACGTTCTGGAAATGCTCATGCGCCTTGAACAGAACCAGAGCCTCTTCAAAGACCTCTTCGCCTTTTCTGGTCAGCCGAAAGCCGGTTCGGCCGCGGTCGCACAAACGGAAGCCAAGACGCTGTTCCAACTGGTTAATGTGGCTGCTGATGGTCGGCTGTCCGACATTCAGGACGGTCTGTGCATTTGAGAACCCTCGGCACTCAACAACAGCGCGGAACACATGCAACAGCCGGATGTCAGTATCGCTAAGTCGGTACATGATGTGATCGTACGCAATACATCGGTTGCGATCAATGTGTCTGTGAAAAACTTACGATATTATCACTAAATGAGATTTGGCAGGTTGCTCGACAATAATCGGGGCGCGGTACTCTCGCTGCAGACCGGAAAAGGGAGAATCCATGTCAAATTCAGCCACACGAGGGTCTACAAGTGCGGTATTGGGCGCACCGGTTCTGACCGCGCAGAAAGCACATGGAAACGACATGACAGCTTCACGCCAAAAAGCTCATCAAACCGCACCCAAAGGCGCTCGCCGAAAGCCAAAACGTCTGCAACTTCTAACAACGCTCAGCGGCCGGAAGACGATGACGCTAGGCTTGATCGGAGCACTGGTGTTTTTCGGCATTTGGCAGTTTGCGCACATGATGACCGCCGAAGAGGCGAAACGTTTTCTGCCGTCGCCCTTTTCTGTTGTCGATGCCCTGATTACGTTGATCCGCGAAAAGAACTTCATGGCAGACGTCGCGATCTCGGCCTATCGGATCTTCGGCAGCTTCTTTATCGCCTGTCTCATCGCAGTCCCGCTCGGCATATTGATGGGTTGCTTCGCGCCGATCCGGGCGCTGATCAACCCTGTGATATCAGGCGCGCGTTATCTGCCTGCGGCTTCGTTCATTCCGTTACTCTTGGTCTGGTTCGGGCCGACTGACAGTCAGAAAATGGCGTTGCTGGTGTTGGGCGTAATCTTCTTCCTGGTCGCGCTGATCCTCGACAACACAGAGGCCGTGGCGAAAGAGTTGATCGAAGCAGCCCAAACCATGGGGGCCTCGCGCAAAGAGATCGTGATCAACGTCGTCGGCCGTGCCGCGTCGCCTGCCATCATGGACTCGATGCGCAACATGATCGCGGTTGGCTACACCTACCTTGTCATCGCCGAGATCGTCGCGGCGCAGGACGGCATCGGCGCCGTGATGATGCGCGCGGGCCGATTCCTGAAGGTCGATGTGATCATGGCGGGCATTCTGGCGATCGGGATCATGGGCGTGCTGACCGACATTCTGTTTCGGGTAGCCGCGCATTACGCCTTCCCGTGGAACCGGAAACGCAAGGGCTGAGGGGGAACGGATATGATACTGCAACGTGACATCAGCGACCGCGACATCATCAATGTCAACGCCGTGACCAAGACCTACCTGGGTGGCAGGTTCACCGCCGTCGACGACGTGTCACTCGACATCAAGGAAGGCGAGATCGTGGCCTTCGTCGGTCCCTCGGGCTGCGGCAAGACCACAGTGATGCGGATGGTAGCGGGTCTAGAAAGCCCGACCGAGGGCCAAATCCTGGTGAACGGCCAGGAAGTTCACGGGCCCGGACCGGACCGAGGCATGATCTTCTAGGCCTACACTTCGTTTCCCTGGCTGACCGCGCGCAAGAACGTCGAGTACGGCATGAAGATCCTAGGTGTTCCGACCGCCGAACGTCGCGAGCGAGCGCAGAAGCTCTTGGAAGAGGTTCATCTTGCCCCGGCGGCCGACAAGTACCCCGCTGAACTGTCGGGCGGCATGAAACAGCGCGTGGCGATCGCCAGAACGCTCGCCCAGAAGCCCGAGGTTTTGCTGATGGACGAGCCCTTCGGCGCCCTCGACGCCCAAGTGCGATGGGAAATGCAGGAGATGATGGTCGAGATCATGGATGTCGAGAAGAAGACTGTCATTATGGTCACCCATGACATTCAGGAAGCCATCTACATGGCCGACCGGATCGTTTTTTACACCCGCACCCCGGGGCGGATCAAGGAGGACGTGATGATGGACTTCAAGAACGGCCAGCGCTTCACCAGCAAAGAGGATCTGCTGAGCCAACCCGGGTACCTGGAATTCGAAAAGCAAATGTTCGCGTGGATGCGCGAGGAAATTCAGCTGCAAGCAGCCTGAAGACACCAACATGGGAGATCTGAAATGAAAACGAAGCTCAAGAATGCCGCAAGTGCACTTGCGGTAGGCGCAGTCTCTATGGCCGGATCGGCAGCGACCGCGGCAGAAGATTTCACCGTCACAATGCTGTCGGTCTCGGTGTACGGCCCCTGGTTCATCGCCAAGGAAAAAGGCATGGCCAAGGACGTAAACATCGACGTCAAGATCATCGAGGACATAACCGCAAGGAATGCGGGAATTTCCAGCGGTGCCATCCAGTGCATGATGACCACGATGGATTCCACGGTCGTGACGGCGGCCGCTGGTCTGCCGGTGAAACACATCGCTGTGCCGCTGATGTCCTATGGGCTTGATGAAATGGTGGTTGACGGTTCGATCCAGTCCGAGGCTGATATCGCTGGCAAGACCTATGCCGCCGATTATGGGTTCCTCAACCACATGTGGATGCTGCTGACGCTCCGCAAAAACGGTATCCCGCTGGATGGTGCGCATCACAGCATCATGCTGCCGCAGGATGCGACCGCCGCGTTTTCCTCGGGCGCATTGGACATAGACGTCAATTTCATCCCCTTTTCGACCCAATCGGCTGAACGCGAAGGGGCACATGTGCTGAAAAGCACGTTCACCGACAAGACCTATGAGCGCGGCCTGGTCTCTGATTCAATCGCCTGCAACACGAAGTGGCTGGAAGAAAACCCGGAGACTTCGCGCGAGGTTATCCGCGCTTGGTTCGAAGCGGTCGATTGGTGGAAGCAGAACCCCGCCGAAGGCAATGCGATCATCGCCGCAGGGCTCGACTGGCCCGAGGCCGATGTGCGGTTGACCCAGGCTGGAGCCGTTATGTTGAACATCAATCAGAACTTGGGTGCGTTGGGTCTGCCCGGCGGCGTGCCGTTGTGCGCAAGCATCCCGGCCGAAGCACCGCAGCCAGACGGAGAGCCAAGCGGTTGGGGCGAACTGGTCGGTGGCAAGGCAGACTGCGAGGCGGGTTATCTGGCCGACACTTGGACCCTCTTTGGCGACATCTATCAAGAAGCGGGCGTCGTGGATGACACCATCGCGGCCGATGACGGCATCGACCAGTCAATCATCGAATGGTTGGGTGCAGAAGGCTACGACGAGACCTACAGCTCCAACAACTGGGTTGGCCGACTGCCAATCTGATTGTCACCCATCATACCTGCCGGCCCGGAATTCCCGGACCGGCACACGGACCAGCGGGCATTGCGCTTTCGCGCCGGACAACTGCGGACAACTGAGATGAAATCAACTTTTACATATGAACGAGCAACCTCACCGGAAGAGGCTGTTACATTGCTGGCCGAACACGGGCCCGACGCAATGATCTGGGCTGGCGGTACGGACATGACCCTGCACTGGCAGCGCGAGAAGGTCAGCCCGACTGTTTGCGTCGACATTCGCGACGTCTCGCAACTGGACTTCATTGAGGTCGGCAACGATGCCATCCGCATCGGCGCAATGACCGCGCTGGCGACGCTGGAGCGGGCAGCCGGCCGCCACCACATCCTGAAAATGCTGAGCGACATCACCAAGCTGATGTGCACGCCGCAAACCCGCACACTGGCTACGGTCGGCGGCAACATGTGCAACGCCTCGCCCGCCGCCGATCTTAGCCCCGCTTTTGTCGCGCTTGACGCCACGGCGGTGATCTTCGGCAGAAACGGCACGCGCGAGGTTACGGCGTATGATTTCTTTGTCGGCGTCAACCGGACGGCGGTGGCCCAAGACGAGATCCTGCAGGAGGTGACCATTCCGCTGCCGTCCGACGGCGAGATCCACGGCTCCTACCGCCGCATCGACCGCACCGTCGTCGACATCGCGCTGGTCAACGGGTCTGCGGCGGTCACCGTTGGCATCGACGGGGTTATCTCGAAAGTTGGCCTTGGCCTCGGCGCCGTTGCGCCGATCATCCTGAACGCCCCAGATGCCAGCGCCGCGCTGGAAGGCACGTCTTTAGCCGACGTGACGCGGGACAAGTTAGCCGAAGTGGCCGCCATAGCCGCCCGGCACGCCAAACCAATCACCGACGTGCGCGCCTCTGCCGGATACCGCCAGGACATGGTCGAGGTCATGCTGCGGCGCGCGCTTGAAGATGCGATCACAAACCACGGGGGGAAGCTCAGATGACGGTTCTCAAAGTCAACGGCCGCCCGGTCGAAATCAGCGATCGCGGCGACCGCACGCTGGCGGACGCCCTACGCAACGATCTGGGCCTGATCGGCACAAGGGTCTCCTGCGCCGAAGGCGAGTGCGGTTCCTGCACCATTCTCGTGGATGGGCAGCCGTCGACCTCATGCCTGATGCTGGCGCAACAGGCCGAAGGTAAGGAAATCACAACGATCGAAGGATTGGCCGACGGCGACAACCTGCACCCGATCCAGCAGGCCTTTGTCGAGGAACAGGGGTTTCAATGCGGCTTCTGCACGCCCGGTTTGATCATCAGCGCCAAGGCATTTCTTGCGGAAAACCCCAACCCCACCGCCGATGAAGTGGCTGTCGGAATGAGCGGCAACATCTGCCGTTGCGGCGCCTATCCCTACATCGTCAAGGCGGTGCTGCGCGGCGCCGAGAAAATCCGGGCAGTCGCCCTCGCCGCCGAGTGACCGGGTTCAATACGTTTGACGCCCTACTGGGCGGGAGGAAATGATGGCTAAACACGACAAGAATATCGGCAAAGGCCTTAAGGTCGTCGGCCACGGGCTGCACGTCAAGGACGCAGTCGAGAAAGTAACTGGCACGATCCGCTACGGCGTCGACTACGAGGTGCAGAATATGGTGCATGGCCGCATCATCCGCTGCCCGCACCCACATGCCCGCATCACCCGGATCGATGCCAGCAAGGCCGAGGACGTGCCTGGTTTCATCGGCATCCTGACCCATGATGACGTGCCCCAGAACGATTGGGAGGCCGCCTGGTTCAACTATCGTGGCAAGGTGCTGGACGGTGTTGGCCGGTTTGTCGGCGACGACATGGCGGCCGTAGCGGCGACCACGCCAGAAGCCGCCGAGAAGGCTGCCGAGCTGGTCGAGATCGACTATGAGCTTTTGCCGGCCGTGTTCTGCATGGAAGAGGCCCGCAAGGACGGCGCCCCGCAAATCCGCGATGAGGGCAACGAGCGCGATCCCTACGGTGTGGCCTGGGGCGACGTGGCGGTCGGCAAGGCGGCAGCCGACCACACAGTCGACTGCGATATCTTCTACGAAAGTCAGCAATATGCGCCTTTGGGCCGCAATGCCTGCATCGCCGAGTGGATGGGCGACCGGGTCAACGTGATCACCTCGTCACAGACCCCGTCAGAGCTGCGTGACGGTATTCACGAGGCATTGGGCATCCCGCTGTCGAAGATCCGGGTTCAGGCGCTGCCCAGCGGCAGCAGCTTTGGCCAATGGTGGTCGAACAACTTCATGATGATCGCGGTTCTGCTGGCCAGGAAGGTCGGCAAGGCGGTCAAGATCGAGCTCGACAACGAAGAGTGCATGGCCACTGTCAAGCGCCGCCATCAGGAACGCACCCGTGGCTCAATGGGCTGCACCGCCGAAGGCGAGCTGACCTATTTCGAATTCGATCACCTGATCGACAACGGCGGATACGGCTTCAAGGACGACGTCGGGTTTTTCTGCGTCGACATGTGGGGCAAGAACGGCCACGGCGATTACCAGATCCACGGCATCAACACCAACATGGTCACTGCTGGTTGCATGCGCGGCGTGGGCGACTGCACACTCGGGGCATCGGTCGAACGCATGGCCGACCAACTGGCCGAAAAGGTCGGGATCGATCCGGTCAGATTCCGGATCAAGAACCAGATCGTTGCGGGCGACGAGTTGCGGATGCAGCACAGCCGCCACAACATCAAGGGCGCGGTGGACGAATACATCAAGAACGTGCCCGAGCATTTGCGCAAGGACTGGCCCGAGCTATTCAAGCTCAGCGCCGGTGGCACGCGGGCGTTGCTGGAACTCGGGTCTGAACACTTCGGCTGGGACCAGCGCTGGAAGGGCTGGGCCACACCCACCCATTCCGACGGGTCCATCCGCCGCGGTATCGGTGTCGGCACCGGCGCGCATGTCTGCGGCGTGGAATTCGAAGGCGCGTCGAACGCGATGGTGCGCATGAACCCCGATGGCAGCGCCAAAGTGCACGCCGCCGTGGGCCGCCAGGGCGCGGGGGCCGAAACCACGCAGGCTATGGTGGTGGCCGAAGAGCTGGGCCTGCCGCTGGATCAGGTCGCGATCGAGACCGGCGATACCGACAGCTGCCCGTGGAACCACGGCTCGCTGGCCTCGTCAACCATGTACCGCACCGGCTGGGCCAGCCGAGAGGCGGCCCGTGACGTGAAACGGCAATTGCTGGCCATCGCGGCCAAGGAGTTTTTTGACAATGTGGACCCGGACGAACTGGATGTTGACGATGGCGAGGTGGTTCATCGCGACCCTGCAAAGCACAACCAGCGGATCAGGTTCGCGGATGTTCTAAGCGAGCTGCGCTCGGAAACACTCGGCCAGACCTCTTCGATCACCGGCAGCCCGCGGGTGCCGATGCCGCCTTCGACTACCTTCGCCCGCCAGTTCGGCGCACAGTTCGCCGAGGTCGAGGTCGATGTTGAAACCGGTCAGATCAAGCTATTGGACTTCCTCTGTGTCCAGGACAGCGGCACAGTGGTGAACCCGCAGGTGCTGAAAAATCAAATCATCGGAGCGGCGATCTGCGGATCAGGCTTCGCGATCTACGAAGAGATGATCTTTGATCAGGAAACCGGCGCCCTGGAGAACGGAAACCTCCTCGACTACAAGCTTCTGCGCTGCGCCGACTTCCCGCACGATGCCGAGGTGCTTTTTGTCGAAGATCCTGACCCGGTCGGTCCGTTCGGTGCGCGCGGTGCCGGGGAAAGTCCGATTGCAGCCGGTATCGCGGCGGTGGCGCAGGCCGTCCACAACGCAATCGGTGTCTGGGTCGACATGCCGATGACACCTGAGCGTGTCGTCGCCGCCATCAAAGCGGAACGCGACCGACACACCTGACTTTTTCCGGCTCTCTCCCTCCGGACCATGGGGCGTCTATCCCAATTCGGGTAGGCGCCCGTCCGACCTCGAAGGCCATGGGCGCAGAAACTCTTTCCCGGCATTCAGAAAAGGCCGCCACTACGGACCGTTGAACAGAAAGGAAATGCTTAGTTCAAACCCGTTGCGGTGGCCCTGGCTGCCTGACTGGTTGGGCACAAAGTTTCGGAGTCGATTAGTCTGTCCAGGGCGGGAATCCAATTGCTGCATTTGCCTTCGCATTTCAAGGCCAATGCGTGTGCGGCGAATGGCTCCTCCCCGCGGTTGTGTTGAAAAACTCCAAAATGTGAAATTCGTGATTTTTCGCCGAAATTGAATGGCCCGCAAAAGTCAGACTGGAATGCGGTTCCGAGAACGTAAGGCGGCACTGCAGGGCTGAAGATCGGCTTTGGCTGACCCTCCCCCAAAAAAACCAACTACTTGGCCTGTGTGGCTGGCGATCCTCCAGACTTGCCTCAAAAACCGAGTTTTTAACACAATCCGCCAGTGGTGCTTTTCACTGCAGTCGCGTTGCGTCAACACCGGACTTTGGAGCCTTATGCAGCGAAATGGGGCTTTGTCCCGCAACTGGCCAGTTCAAACCTGCCGCGGCGAACGGCGGTTCTACCAGCAGCGTTCGTTCGAGACCAACGCAGCGATCGACCGGAAAGAGCCCTTGATGACCGATACTGTGTCAGGCTCGAACTTACGCAATGCGTGGTAACTGGATATGAGGCGAAAAGACAATGGAACGGAGGTCACTTATTCGGCTGTTCCACAGCATTCCTGTTCTCGCATTCTCGCCATTCGAGCAGTCCGTCAATTTCTCAGGGTGGGAATAACAGGGCTGCCGGCCCCGTTTGCAGTTCGCCGCAAGTTTACGGGTTTCGACGGTCGCTTCAGGTCAAAGAATACGGACGAAACGGCGCATTCAACATCGCGAGAAATCTCAGAATTTAGCCGGAAGAAGTAGACTCCAGCAGAAACGGATTCTGTTCGAGACTTGGAGTTTCCTTGTGATAATTCACCCGCACCACAGTGAAGCGATCACCGCAGCCCCGGTTCCTTACTCATGTGAGAATCTGAACTGCCGTCCGGACAAAGCCAGGAAAGAAACTGTTGTGCATCCGGTCTTGCGGATCCGCGAGGTGTCAGCGAGCAGAAATAGCCGCGGTTTGTCTGACGGTGGAGATCACAGGCCAGAACCAGCGTCTCCGATGCGAGGAAATCGTCGACCAGCGGCCGCCAACCGATGCCGATGCCCAGGCCGTTCTGGATCGCGCGCATATAAACCATGAAGCTGTGATAGCGGTCGTGTTTCGGTGGGACAGGCGGAACAGCCCCCGAGCCAGAAAAGAAACGTTCCCAATCTCCGACATGTGATGCGCCCGCCATATGCAGGAGCTTCTGATTTGCCAATTCTTCCGGCCGAAGCTTTCGATCCCCGGGCAGGTAGCCTTTTTTGCAGATTGCGACGATGGTTTCTCGAGCAACAAGACCGGTTGGTTGACCCGGCAACCCATGCTCGCCAAAAACCACCACGGCGTCGCATAGGGAAGCGTCAAAATCCGGGTTCTGGTCTCGGGTTACTATTTGAACCGGTATTTCCCGATACTGAGCCTGAAACCCGGCCATCGTCGGCAGCAGGTAAAAACTGGTGAACCCGATTGCCGCGTTGACGACAATGCCGGTTTGGGAGCGATGGGCCTCCAGTTCCGCGATGCCACTGCGAAGAGTCTCGAACCCTTTCGACACCGAGCGAGCGAGCAACTCTCCTTCTTCAGTAAGGGTGAGGCGCGGCTTGGTACGATGAAACAACCGGACGCCCAGGCGGTTTTCCAGTGCAGCGACCTGCCGGCCAATTGCGGGTTGCTGAACGTTCAGTTCATCCGCCGCCCGGGAAAAGCTGAGGTGGCGCAACGCGGCCTCGAAGGCCGCAATCTGGTGCAGAGGAAGGGTTGCACGTGCCATGGATAATTCTCCGGATGAACTTTATCTGTTCAGAATTTCTGCCTTCTTTGCAAGCCGGCTTGGTTGTAGCGTCGTTCCAAAGAAGCGTGGAAGGAACATATATGCACCACCGGATTCTCGCGTTGGGAGGTGACGGGATCGGCCCTGAGGTCTTGGCTGCAGGGTTGACCGTGGCCAATGCGGCGGCATGTTCAGGCGGTATAGAACTCGATATCCAGCACGATCTTCTGCATGGCGCGTGTTGGGACGCGCACCGCACCTTTTGCCGCGACGAAACGGTAGAAGCAGCGCGAGCGACAGATGCGGTGCTCGTCGGTGCGGTGGGTGGCCCGCGCTGGGATGACATCCGCGTTCCCGGCGGGCCCGAGATGCAGGACGGGCTGATGCGGTTGCGCAAGGAACTGGACGCCTACGTTGGGCTGCGCCCCGCCCGGCACTGGCCGTCACTTGACGCGCGCACGCCCTTTGCACCGGGCCGGGCAGAAACAGCCGACATTATGGTACTGCGTGAGATGTGTGGCGGGGTCATGTACGCCACGCCGCGCGGTCGCGAGGCCGGCGAAGGCGGACGGTATGCCTTCGATACGGCGGGCTATGACGAGGTTGAGATCCGGCGCATCGCCGTGGCTGGTTTCGAATTGGCCCGGTCACGGAGCGGGCACCTCGTTTCGGCGGACAAGGCCAACGTAATGGAAAGCTACAAGTTGTGGCGTGAAGTGGTTGGAGAAGTGGCAGCAGACTACCCCGATGTGAATCTCGACCATATGTATGCGGACAATTGCGCTTATCAGATGGCCATGGACCCGACCCGTTTTGATGTGGTTCTGGCCTGCAATTTTCTGGGCGACCTGCTATCCGATCTGGCCGCGATTGTCTCGGGCGGATTGGGAATGTTGCCATCGGCTTGTCTTTGTGGCCCTCCGGGCGGGCAGGTCAAGGGCATTTATGAACCTGTCCACGGATCAGCCCCGGATTTATCCGGTCAGGAAATCGCCAACCCGATTGGCATGATCGTGAGCGTCGCGATGATGTTTGAGCATTCGTTTGGGCGACCAGACATTGCAGACCGGATCGAGCATGCCACGGAACGAGCGGTTGCGCGTGGTGTCCTCACGCCGGATATCGGAGGTCAATCAGCTACGGGCGACGTAACAAAAGCAGTTCTCGCAGAGATGGAGGCATGACAAGCACTTTCGACTACGTAGTCGCCGGTGGTGGCTCCGCGGGCTGCGCGCTCGCGGCAAGACTGGCAGAGGATCCCCAGGTTACCGTCTGTCTGGTCGAAGCGGGGGGCAAGGGGCGTGACCTTTTCATCCGGATGCCGGCAGGCAATGGGTTTGTATTTGGCAATCCGCGATTCGATTGGGGCTATCATTCCGTACCGCAACCATCGCTGAATGGACGACAGATCAACTTCCCCCGAGGCAAAGCACTAGGAGGATCGTCGATCGTAAACGGCATGATTTACATGCGCGGGGTACCGGCAGACTATCACGGTTGGTGCCAGTCCGGGCTTGCTGGCTGGGGATACAACGACGTGCTTCCCTATTTCCGCAAGGCAGAAGGCGCGCGGGACCGGCGCGACGGCTGGCACGGTACCGATGGTCCGTTAAAAACCGAACCTTCGTCCAATTTCGGCACGCTTGATCGCGCCTTTGTCGATGCGGCAGTTGCGGCGGGGCATGAAGAGCTTGCAGATGTAAACGGGTCCCGGCGCACCGGGGTAACCCGCACCGACAGCACGGTAAGCAGGGGCGTGCGTCAATCCTCGGCGATTGCGTATCTTAAGAACCCGCCTGCCAATCTGACCATCCGGACCGAACAGCAAATTGCCCGTGTGGTGATTGAAAACAGCCGCGCCCGAGGTGTTGAAACGACCCGGGGCGAGACGATCAGAGCGTCGCGTGACGTAGTCCTCTGCATGGGTGCCTTTGGTACACCGCAGGTGCTGATGCTATCCGGAATTGGCCCGGCAGAGCATCTTCGGGCGCATGGCATTCAGCCTAACATCGACTTGCCGGGGGTGGGCGCAAGCCTTGCTGACCACGTCAACGTACCGATCCAATATGGCTCGGACCGGCTCGATCTCAGCCACGCCCGACACCAGCGTCTGGATAAGGCCGCGATACTGATGGCGCGCTGGTTAATCAATGGCAAGGGTCCGGGAGGGGGCTCGCTGTTTTCAACAGCCCTGTTTCACGCCTTTGCCGATCCGGAGCTGCCAGAGCTGGAAGTGTTCATGACGCCTATGATCATGGCGGAAAGCCTTGGCGACGATGGCGATGAAAAAACCCCGCTTCTCCAGCGTCTTGGTCGCAGGCTTTTGGTGCGCGGGCGTAAAGTGGCACGGCCCGGCGTGCAGATCGACATCAACCAGCAAAGACCCAAGAGCCTTGGTACGGTACGGCTGGCAAGTGCTGACCCGCTGGATGATCCGCTGATCGATCCGGGATACTTGTCCGATGCAAGCGATCTCAATGATCTGGTCCAGGGTGTGAAAGCCATGCGCGAGGTGATGGGGCAACCGCAAATCGCACAATATGTAACCGGAGAGCTCGGGGTGTGGTCGGGCACCCGCACAGATGACGAGATCATCGGTGCGATCCGCGAAACCGCCTATTCCGGTCACCACCCATGTGCGACCGCACGGATGGGCGGCGTGAACGATCCCGGTGCCGTGCTTGATGAAAAACTTAAGGTGCGTGGGATCGAGGGGCTGCGTGTCTGCGATGCCGCCGCCATGCCGGGCCAGATCACTGGCAATCTCTATGCAACCGTGATCATGATGGCCGAAAAGGCTGCCGATATGATCCTCGGTCGAGAGCCCCTGCCGGCAGAATACCCAGAGAAGGAAACCCAATGAGCATGACCTGTGGCGAGGCGACGATGCGCCTTCTGGCACAATACGGTGTGACAACCGTGTTCGGGATACCCGGTGTCCACACGCTTGATATGTGTCGGGGTCTGACCGGCGGCGGAAACTCCGGCGCGATCCGGCATGTTCAGGCGCGTAACGAACAGGGTGCGGGGTTCATGGCCGAAGGCTGGGCGCGGGCAACGGGCGAGGTCGGTGTGGCGGTGGTGATCTCGGGCCCTGGCGTGACAAATGCGTCGACAGCCCTTGGCCAGTGTTACGCCGACAGTCTGCCAATGTTGTTGATTTCCGCCGAACCTGACAGTCATACCATTGGCAAGGGATGGGGCGTTTTGCACGAAATCACTGAACAGCGCCGCGTGACCGAACCGCTCACTGCGCTGTCAGTCACCGCGCAGCGGGCCAGCGACGTGCCCGGTTTTCTGGCGCGGGCGTTTTCCATTTTCGCCAGCCAGCGGCCGAGACCGGTTCACATTTCGCTGCCGCTGGATGTACAGGCCGAGATTGTGGACGAAGACTGGCGACCGGTGACCTTACCCGCCAAATCTCAGGCCTCCAACGAACTGATCGCCCGGGCCGCAGAGATGCTGAAGGCCGCGAAACGCCCCCTGATCATGATCGGCGGCGGTGCGACCGCAGCAGGTAGTGATCTGACAGCCATTGCCGAAGCGCTTGGGGCAGGCGTGATTTCCTCAACTGCCGGCAAGGGGATCGTTGCCGACAATCATCCCCTGCACCTGACCGGGCCCACCGTGCGCCCTGAGGCGCGGGCGTATTTGTCAAAGGCCGACGTCATCCTTGCCGTGGGCACAGAACTGGCCGAAACCGACAGTTTCGTTGAGCGGATGCCGTTACAGGGGGAACTGATCCGTGTCGACATAGACCCCCACAAGATGAACGACTTCTATCCTGCAGCGCTGGGGATCATCGGCGACGCTGGTCCGGCAATGACTGCCCTGCGCGTGGCACTGGAAGGCTTTGATGGCGAAAAACGCCGGGTCGCAGCAGAAGCAGAGATCGCGGAAACCCGAACGCAGATCGGTGCCAATCTGTCCGCGCCCGAAGCAAAGCACAGCAGACTGCTGGACCTTATGCGCAGGATCGCACCGCCTGAGACGGTCTTTTCCGGCGATGCCTGCCAGCTCGTATATACCGGCGCATTCGCGTTCGATCTGCCCGGACCGCGGCAGTGGTTCTACCCGGCCGGGTTCTGTGCGCTTGGCAACGCACTGCCCAACGGGATTGGTGCCAAAATGGCAAAGCCGGACGCGCCGGTTGTCGTAATGGCCGGTGACGGTGGCTTCATGTTCACCATGCCTGAACTTGTGACCGCGGCAGAGCTTGGACTGAGCCTGCCCATCATCATCTGGGAAAATGGCGGGCTTAAGCAGATACAGGACGACATGGATATCCGCGATATCGAGCGTGTTGGCGTCGAAGGGATCAATCCGGATTTCGTGGCGCTGGCACAAGCCTGTCACTGCAACGGAGTCCATGCCGACAGCGAAGTGAGTTTTGAAACTGAATTCAAGGCGGCGCTCCGCACAGACCGCCCGAGCGTGATTGTGGTCAAGGAGGACGACCCGTGGCTGATGTGAGGACCTTCCAGTTTTTCGCCAGCAACGAGTGGCATGATCCAGCGGACGGCGGGTATTTCGACAGCGAAAACCCAGCAACGGGCGAGATTTGGGCCCGGGTTCCCGACTGCCGGCAGGCCGATATCGACCGCGCGGTCGGGGCCGCGAAAGCGGCCTATTACGACGGCCCGTGGGGGCGGCTGTTGCCTGCGGAACGCGGACGGGTCCTGCGCCGGATCGGTGACGTGATTTCCAGATACGCGGAACGCCTGGGCGCAATCGAGACCCGCGACAACGGTAAACTGCCCGGAGGCATCACACCATCGCTGCAACAGGGCGGCTGGCTGCAAGACAGTTGGAACTACTACGGCGGGATGTGCGACAAATTCGAAGGCCGGCTCATCCCCGCGGAGGCACCCAACATCCATAACTATCTAAAGTGGGAGCCGTTCGGCGTGGTGTCGATGATCCTGCCGTGGAATTCGCCCATCGGGACGCTGATCTGGAAACTTGCACCCTGTCTGGCTGCAGGCAATACGGTGGTGATGAAACCTTCGGAACAGGCCAGTTGTTCAACGCTGGAGTTGATGGACGTGCTGGCCGAGGCCGACTTGCCACCGGGCGTTCTGAACGTCGTCACAGGGTTTGGCGCGACCGCGGGAGGGCCGCTTGTGGATCACCCGGACGTGCGTATGGTCAGCTTTACCGGCGGTACTGCGGGCGGGCGGGCGGTGGCGGCAACGGCGGCCCGGCAGGTGAAGCCCCTGACGATGGAATTGGGCGGCAAGTCGCCCCAGATTGTCTTACCCGATGCGGATCTGGATCTTGCGGTCAACGGCGTCGCGGCGGGAATATTCCCGGCAGGGGGGCAAAGTTGCATTTCAGGTTCTCGGCTTCTGGTGCATCAATCGATCATCGGTGAATTTTTGGATCGTCTGGTCGAGGTGGCGAAAAAGGCCCGTGTGGGCGCCCCGGACGACCCGGCCACCCAGATCGGCCCGATGGCCAACCGCCCGCATTATGAAGCGGTGTTGGATCGGATCTGCAAGGCTGAGGCGGCTGGGCACAAGCTGTTGCTGGACGGGCGCGAGCAGTGCCGTGAAACTGGTTACTACATCGGCCCGACCATCTTTGGCGCAGTTCCGACCGGGTCGGATCTGGCCCAGAATGAAGTGTTCGGCCCCGTGGTCAGCGCCGAGGTTTGGGATGACGAGGAAGAGGTGATCGAAAAGGCCAATGACACGATCTATGGACTTGCCGCCGGTATCTGGTCGCGCGATGTCACCCGGGCTATGCGCATGGCTGACAGGGTTGAGGCCGGAACGGTCTATATCAACAACTACTTCAATGCCGCTGCACAAAGCCCGGTCGGCGGCTTCAAACAGTCGGGATATGGGCGCGAGAACGGTTGGGAGGGGATGCAATGTTACATGCAGACAAAATCCGTCTGGCTGGCAACTGACCCGCATCAACCCGATCCATTCGGCTGAAACCCGTGATCGCCGAACGAAGTTCGGGAACCTCAGGTGTCGAACCGTGCCATTTCGCTTGAAATGGCAGTAATCGCCAGGCGCGCGATCCGTGAGGGTTTATGATGGATACGCGTTACGATCGCCGTTTCGAACATCACCTCTGGGATCATTGGCTTTCCTACCAACCCATGCGGAACAAAAAAAGCTGCCGTGTAGGGGTCAGAGATTGCAATTCCCTGCCCGCACAACACAAGCGGCAAAGCGGAAAATGACGATGGTGTATTGAGTTTCACACCGTCGCGGAACTTTTCCCCCTGTTCGGATAGGTAGCCGTCGTTGTGAAGATAGCCGAAAGCGACGGACACAATGTCCTCTGTTTCCAGATCATCGACATGCACATGTCCTTTGCGTGCGAAGTCGTGATCCCCGGAAACACACAAAACACAAGCCGCCGAATGACGCCGGACCATTGTCACAGTCTCGTCCAACTCGCGGATGTTGCAAATGCCCAGTTCTACATCGCCACTACGAACGCTCTTTACCACTTCCTTTGACGTCAGGGTTTCCAGCGCGACTGAAATACCCGGGCTGTCGGATCGAAGCGCCGCCATCGCGCGCGGGACGACTTCGAAGGCCAGCGCCGGAAGACAGGCCAGCGTCAGACTCATACCTTTAAGTTCGCTCAACTCCCGTGCGCGGCGTTCCAAGTCAATTAGGCCGGTAAAGCTGCGGTCCACCTCACGAAAAAACAATTCACCTTCGGCCGTTGGTTCAAGGCGCCGGGCTGAACGGTCGAACAGCTCTAGCCCCAGCTCCGCCTCCAAATCGCGAATATGGCGGCTGATGCTTGGCTGGGATTTGTTTAACAGACGTGCGGCACCAACGGTTGAGCCAGTTGTATAGATGGCGTGAAATGCCTCGATGAGATATGGTTGAAAGTTGGTGATGGCCCCTGAGGGGCGGCATATCAAGGCGGTGCTGAAGCGCCGTCAATTCTCAAGAGAAAGGGATATGCCACATGTCGAAATCTACCGTTGTTCCATTCGAGCTATCATCGGAATTTTCACCTGATCCGCTGACTGAGGTCATTCAGTTCGGGGCACGCGAGCTGTTGCGAACGGCTGTGCAGGCTGAGGTTGCCGGTTTCATGGCGGTTCATGCGCAGCTTCTGGACGAGGAAGGTCGCCAGCGTCTGGTGCGCCACGGGTTCCTGCCGGAGCGCGAGGTGATGACCGGGATCGGCACGGTGCCCGTTCAGGTGCCCCGGGTCCGCGACCGGGGTGCGAACATCGATGGCAGCAAGATCAGGTTCCGTTCATCCTTGGTGCCGCCGTATCTACGCAAAGCGAAGTCCGTCGAGGAGCTGCTGCCCTGGCTTTACCTGAAGGGCATTTCAACGGGGGACTTCAGCGAGGCGCTGGCCGCCCTTTTGGGGCCGGATGCAGAGGGGCTGTCAGCCTCCACGATCACGCGACTGAAGGCGACCTGGTGGGACGAGTATGAAGCCTGGCGCAAGCGTGACCTGTCGGGCAAGCGCTATGTCTACATCTGGGCGGACGGGGTCTGCTTCACGCCCCGTTTGGACGGGGATCGTCAATGTATGTTGGTGATTATCGGCGCTGACGAGTACGGAGAAAAGGACGTTTTGAGCATCATGGACGGATTCCGGGAGAACGCGGACAGCTGGCGGGACCTGTTACGCGGTCTGAGGAAACGCGGCCTGACGGTGCCGCCCGAGGGTGCTGTCGGTGAGGGCGCGCTTGGGTGGGTTCTGGACGGCGCTGCGGGATGTCTATCCGACCCCCCGTGAGCAGCGGTGCTGGGTCCACAAGACGGCCAATGTAACGGGCGCGCTGCCCCTGTCGCTGCGGGAAAAAGCCAAGGCCGATCTGCAGGATATTTGGATGGCCGAGACGAAGAAGGAAGCCAATGCGGCCTTCGATCTCTTCATGGAAACCTACGGCCTGAAATACGAGCGGGCCGTGGCCAGGCTGGTCAAGGACCGCGACGTGTTGCTGACCTTCTATGACTTCCCGGCCGAACACTGGAAACACATCCGGACCACGAACCCGATCGAAAGCGTCTTTGCCACGGTCCGCAACCGAACGCGCAAAACCAAAGGATGCCTGAACCGCAAGACCGCCCTCGCCATGGTCTTCAGGTTGATGATGTCGGCCAAGAAGAAGTGGAGGAAGATCTCAGGGCCAAACCGTCTGCCCGAAGTGATCCAGGGGATTGCCTTCAAGGACGGGATCAAGCAACGTCAAAACGCCGCCTGATCACGCCGTCACCAACTTTTGGGCATAACTCGCCTCGATCTGTGGATGACGTAGTCCCATGAATTGGTCCAGTTGAAGCGAAAACAGGGATTTGGATTTCCAAAATTGTATAACAATAATGAATAGAAAAGCAAATATTAGGTCTTTGCACGTATCGAAATCGTGGTTCAGACTTGGAATAGTCCTGAAACAGGAACTCTATAGCGGACCGGTTTGAACGCGCATTTGCGTACGGCGAACTGGCGTGCCGCTATAGTCACATAGCGGGAGGGCAACATGGCTGATAAGGAAAATCGTCCACAGCAGCACTTTGGACGCGAATTGAAATTCACTCGTCGCGACACATTCAAGGTGGCCGGCGGAGGATTGGTGCTGGCGGCTGCCGGGTTCGGCACACAGGCCGTTGCGGCGCCAACGCGCGGTGGCACTCTGAGACTGGGATCGGCTACCGGGTCAACGACCTCATCGCTCGATCCGGTAACATTCACCAACATGATGGATGCATTGGTCGGGCTGACACTGGGCAACGCGCTGGTTGAAAAGGGATCGGGCAACGAATTGATCCCGGAACTCGCCGAATCCTGGGAAAGCTCGAACGGCGCGAAATCCTGGGTGTTCAAAATCCGCCAGGGCGTGACATTCCACAGCGGCAAGACGCTGACGGCAACAGATGTCATTTATTCGATCAACCGCCATCGTGGTGACGATTCGAAATCAGCGGTTCGCAGTCTGTTCGCCAATGTTGCAAGTATCACAGCGCCGGACGAAGCGACCGTGATGATAGAGCTGAATTCAGGAGATGCGGACCTACCTTATCTGCTTGGTGCCTATCAACTGATCATTGTCCCCGAGGGCTATGCGGGGGGGCTGGAACTGGATGCAACCGGTGCCTACCAATTGGTGGAATACGAGCCCGGCGTTCGGTTCCGTGCAACCCGGAACCCCAATTATTGGAAAGCCGACCGCGGCTGGTTCGACGACGTCGAGATTACGGTGCTCAGCGATAGCACGGCGCGGGTGAACGCGCTTCTGAGCGGCGAAGTCGACGGGGTGGACCGCTATGACAGCAAGTTGGTTTCGCGGGCCCAGGCGGCAGCGGGGTTGACGGTCATTGAAACAGCCGGGGCGCGGTATCAAACCTCAGTGATGGACACGCGCGCGGCGCCGTTCGACGACAATCACGTGCGTATGGCGGTAAAATACGCCGTCAAGCGACAGGAACTGATCGATAAGGTTCTTTCCGGGTTTGGTGAGCTCGGCAACGATCACCCTGTTCCCAGTTCGGACCCGTTCTTCAACACCGAACTTCCCCAGCGCGAATTCGATCCGGACAAGTCCAAATGGCATCTGAAGCAAGCCGGGCAGGAAGGGTTGAAGATCGAACTGCACGCGTCGGAAGCCCCGTTCAGGGGCGGCGTTGACGCGGCCATTCTGATGCAGGCCAGCTTTGCCGAGGCGGGTATCGATCTGGCGATTTCCAAGGAACCCAAGGATGGGTACTGGGGCAAGATCTGGATGAAAAAGCCCTTTGTCCTGTCAAACTGGGGCATGCGGCCAACGCCGGTGATCATGATGCAGACCGCCATTGCCTGTGGCGCCAAATGGGGCGAAGCGTTCTGGTGTGACGACCGGTTCACGGCCCGCCTTGCCGAGGCGCGGGTCGAAACCGACTTTGAAAAGCGCAAGGAACTGATCTGGGAATTGCAGGAACTGATCCATAATAACGGTGGCAACAATATCTTTGCCATGCCCAGCAATATCGACGTCTACAACACGCAGATCGGCGGGCTGCGGCCGGACAATGTCCGGTCCTTCCTTGGTGGCCGCATTGCCGAAAGAGCCTGGCGGGAGTGATCCTGGAAAGACGTTAGTTTATCCCGCGTGCACCACAGCAGGCGTGCGCGGGAATTCAAAGTATGGAATCCGCAAATGGTTGAACGCCCGAACATCGTCCTGATCATGGGGGATCAGATTTCTGCGCCCTTTCTCCGGGCCTATGGAAACAAACTGGCCAAAACGCCGAATATCGACCGGATCGCGGAAAACGGCGTGGTGTTTGACAACGCGTACTGCAACGTTCCGCTTTGCGCTCCGTCGCGCGCTTCGCTGATGACGGGCAAGCTTTGTTCGGAAATCGGCGCCTACGACAACGAGGCAAGTTTCCCTTCGGATGTTCCGACGATGGCGCATTATCTGCGCGCCTGGGGGTATATGACGGCCCTCAGCGGCAAGATGCACTATGTCGGCGCGGACCTGCATCACGGGCTTGAGACACGGCTGACGCCTGAGCTTTATTCCACCGGTTTTGACCGGACCGCTGACTGGAGCACGGGAGATTCCGGGCTTGAACCCGATACCAGGCTTTTCTCAGACATCGGTTTGGCGCGGCGAACCGTGCAGCTGGATTACGACGAAGAGGTCGGGTTTCGTTCGGTCGGCTTCATTTACGACAGGGTCCGGGAAGATGATGAACGGCCGTTCTTTCTGATTTCGTCGTTCACCCATCCCCACGATCCCTACCGCGCCCTGAAAAAGCATTGGGATCTGTACGACCACGACGACATTGACATGCCCAAGGTTTCGATCCCCGCCGCCGAGCAGGACGCCCACAGCAAACGCGCCATGCAGGTCTATGGCATAGACCTTGTTGATCTGGATGACGAGGTGGTCCGAAACATGCGCCATGCCTATTACGCCAACCTCAGTTATCTGGATGAAAAGGTTGGCGAAATCCTGGACGCATTGGAAGACACGGACCAGTTGGAAAATACCGTGATCCTCTTCGCCGCCGACCATGGCGACATGCTGGGAGAACGCGGATTGATCCAGAAAAAGGTCTTTTTCGAACATGCAATGCGCGTGCCGTTTTTTGTCTGGGACCCGCGTGCGCCGGCAAACGGCGCGAGTGTGAACCAGCAGGTTTCGCTCGTGGATCTGTTCCCAACAATCCTGCAGATTGCCACCGGCGCAAACGAACTGGATCTCGTCGAACCTTTGGATGGCCAGGGGCTGATGCCCTGGGCAACCGGCGAAATCCAAGAACCGACACAGCCGGTTTTCGCAGAAATCTTGTCCGAGACCACGAACGCGCCGTTGTTCATGGTCGTTTTGGATGGCTGGAAATATATTTACGGCCCGGAAGACGCTCCCATGCTCTTCAACCTCATTGAAGACCCCGGCGAACAGCACAATCTGGCTGGCTTGCCGGATCACTCCGAGGCAGAAGCAAAGATGCACGCGGCCACGCTTCGGCGGTGGGACGCCAAACTGATAGAATCTCAGGTGCGCAACAGCCAGTCCCGCCGCAAGCTGATCTCCACCGCACTATCCACAGGCCAAAGACTCACGTGGGACGACCCGCACCCGCAAACCGGTAAATTGGCTTATCTGCGTGCGCCCAGAAAATACTATGATTGGGCTGAAAAGGGTAACTTGTGAAGGACGCGGGCAAAGACGCATGCAATCAATCGTAAAAATGATCGCGACGAGACTGGCACTTGGGGTGCTGGTCCTGCTGGCCGTATCCGTGATAATCTTTGCCTCGGTCGAGGCGCTTCCCGGTGACATCGCGGTAGAAATCCTTGGGCAGAATGCCACCCCGGAGGCGGTGGCGGCGATCCGCCGCGATCTCGGGTTGGATATACCGGCCATCCCACGCTACCTGGCATGGATATCCGGTGTGGTGCAGGGAGATTTCGGGAATTCTCTGGCCAACCAACGCCCGATTTCGGAACTCATGGGAACGCGATTGTCCAACACGGCGTTTCTCGCAGCGTTTACGGCAGCAATTTCGGTCCCTTTGGCGCTGACCTTGGGCATCCTTCTGGCCTTGTTCCGCGACACCACGGGGGATCGGGTCACAAATGCATCCGGGCTTGCCGCGGTTTCGGTCCCGGAATTTTTCCTGGCCTACGTCCTGGTTTACCTGTTTTCCTCCAAGCTTGGGTGGTTGCCTGCGATCTCGAACATCAATCCCGACATGACGTTGTTGGAGCGTATGGAACGAACGCTGCTTCCGGCAATTACGCTCACGCTTGTTGTGTCGGCCCATATGATGCGGATGACCCGTACGGCAATCATCGACCTGCTGGAGGCAATGTATGTAGAGCAGGCGTATCTCAAGGGGCTGAGCAGGCGCCGCGTCATTCTGGTACACGCTCTGCCAAATGCGCTGACACCCATCATCAACGTCGTCATGCTCAACCTTGCATATCTGGTTGTCGGCGTTGTCGTCGTCGAAGTCGTCTTCGTCTATCCGGGCCTCGGTCAGCTTATGGTCGACAGTGTCGCCGCCCGCGACGTACCTGTTGTGCAGACATGTTGCCTGGTGTTTTCCGCAACATTCGTGTTGCTGAACCTTCTGGCGGATGTGTTGGCGCAACTGACCAACCCCCGCCTGCTTCATCCGCGGTAGTCCGAATGAAAAGACTGTATGAATTACTTCGAACCATGCCTTTGCTGACGTTGGCCTGTGTAATCATCATCGTCACCTATGTTTGCGTAGCGCTTCTTGCGCCGGTTCTCGCGCCGTTCGGTCAATTTGACGTATCGGCTGGCGCTTACCAGCCCTGGGACAAAACCCACAAGCTGGGCACCGACAATCTCGGACGCGATATTCTTTCGCGCCTTATGTACGGGTTGCGCAATTCGCTTGGAATTGCGCTGGTAACTGCCATCATAGCTTTCTTGGTCGGCGTTGGCTTGGGTGTGATGTCAGCGGTTGGCGGTGGTTGGCTTGATCAGGTGCTGAGCCGTTTGGTCGACGTCTTGATGGCGATCCCCGGACTGATCTTCGCGCTTTTGCTGCTGTCAATCACGGGTCCCTCAATCTGGGCAATGATCACCATAATCGCGCTGGTTGAAGCCACGAGGATCTATCGCCTGGCGCGCGGCGTCAGCCTTAACATCGCCACGGCAGATTTCGTAGAGGCCGCACGGATCCGCGGAGAAGGCCTGCCTTGGATCATAGCGCGCGAGATCGTACCCAATGCGACCGCACCCTTGCTGGCAGAATTCGGCTTGCGGTTCAGTTATGTCTTCCTGTTTGTCTCGGCGCTGTCGTTTCTGGGCCTCGGAATACAGCCGCCCTTCGCGGAACTGGGCTCAATGGTGCGCGACAATGCTGTCCTGATCACATACGGCGAAATAACTCCGCTGTTACCTGCGGCCACCATCGCGGGTCTGACGGTGTCGGTAAATATCTTGGTCGACTGGTATCTTAAGGAATTCGGGTGATGGCTGATAAGAAACCCATCCTCAGCATCAAAAACCTATCGGTTTCGGCTGGTCCGGAAAACGACCCGATCCCGGTACTAAACGGCGTGGACCTTGATCTCTACAAAGGCGAGGTTCTTGGCCTAATTGGCGAGTCCGGGGCCGGGAAGTCAACGCTTGGCCTTGCGGCAATGGGATATTTCAGGCGCGGATGCCGCGTCACGGGCGGGACAGTGACCTGTGCTGGTGTCGATTTGCTGGCGATGACCGATCAGCAGCGCGAAGCCATACACGGCACAAAGATCGCCTATGTGGCCCAGTCTGCCGCTGCATCCTTCAACCCAGCTTACAGGCTCATGGATCAGGTCACGGAAACGGCGCGTATCCGCGCAGGAACACCGGCTGCGAAGGCGCGAAGCGACGCACTGGAATTGTTCGAGCGGATGAAGTTGCCCGAACCCCACCAGTTCGGCCTGCGGTATCCACATCAGGTGTCTGGCGGACAGTTGCAGCGGGCGCTGACTGCGATGGCGATGCTGTGCCAGCCTGATATCGTCATTTTCGACGAACCGACAACGGCCCTTGATGTCACGACCCAGGTGGACGTTCTGGGCACCATGAAGGATGCCGTGCGCGACTTTGGTATTGCCGGCATCTATGTGTCACACGATCTAACGGTTGTTGCCCAGATGGCGGACAGGATCAAGGTCCTGTTGCGCGGCCGCCAGGTCGAAGAAGCGCCGACCCGCGATATGCTCGCGTCCCCGCAACAGGAATACACCAAGTCCCTGTGGTCCGTGCGCAAAATCCAAAAGCCGCCCTCGGTGGGTTCCAAATCCCCCGAAATGCGGATCCAGGTTGAGGGCGTCCATGCCAGTTATGGCAAGGTGCCTGTTCTGGAGGATGTGTCGATTAATGTGCGCGCGGGGGAAACGCTGGCGATTGTCGGTGAATCCGGGTCAGGAAAGTCGACTTTGGCACGCGTCCTTACCGGGCTGCTGAAACCGCGTGCAGGACGGGTTCTTCTCAATGGCACGGAGGCTGCATCCGGTTATCGTCAACGCAGCAAAAGCGACCTCCGCGCGGTTCAGATGATCTATCAAATGCCCGACACCGCGCTGAACGATCAGCAGTCGGTTGGAACCATAATCGGTCGCCCGCTTACATTTTATCACGGGCTTCGTGGCGAGCAGAACAGAAAACGCGCCAGTGAATTGCTGGAAATGATCGGAATGGATCCGAAGGTGTTTTTGCAAAGAACTCCGCGTCAGCTTTCCGGCGGGCAGAAACAGCGGATCTGCATCGCGCGCGCGCTGGCGGCTGAACCGACGGTCCTGATCTGCGACGAAGTCACCTCTGCGCTGGATCAGATCGTGGCCGAAGGAATCCTGAGGTTGCTGGAAGGTCTTCAAAAGGATCTGAACTTTGCGCAGGTCTTCATCACTCATGATTTGACCACGGTTCGTGCCATCGCCGATACCGTTGCGGTGATGGAGCTTGGACGGATCGTCGAGTTTGGTCCGCGCGACGTGGTTCTGGACGACCCCCAAAAGCCCTATACGCGCAAGCTGCTTCGGTCCGTTCCGGAAATGGATCCCAACTGGCTTGACGATATCCGCCGCGAATTTGCCAAGGATACTGAGACGGCCACAAGCCCGGAAGGGCGGGCCGCACCATGAGCCGGGGCAGAACAAAAGTTTGAGGAGCAGTCCAATGGCCGAAACCAAAGCGGCACCAAATATTTTGCTGTTGATGGCTGATCAGTTGCCGCCGTCCTTCCTTCCGGCGCACGGCAATAAGGTGGCCAAATCGCCGTGCCTGGACGACCTTGCAGAGCGCGGGATCGTGTTCGACAACGCATATTGTAATTATCCGCTCTGCGCCCCCTCCCGGTCTTCCTTCATGACGGGAAAACTTTGCTCGGATATCGGGGCCTATGACAACGGATCCGAGCTGCCCGCTGCCGTTCCGACAATCAGCCATTACCTCAGAACCCGCGGTTACCGGACCGCGATCAGTGGCAAAACCCATTTCGTGGGTCCGGATCAGATGCATGGAGTCCAGGAACGTCTGACCCCCGACATCTGCTCTGCCAGTCTTGCCTGGACAGCAGACTGGCAGGCAGATGGATTTCAGGACGACTATGACACCCGCCTCTTTACCGATATCGGGTGCGCGCATCGCACCGCACAAATCGACCACGACGAAGAAACGACGTTTCGCGCCAGGGGAAAACTGTACGATTGGGCTGACCTGCCCCTTTTTTCAGGGCCACTCGTAAATCGAGTTTGCTCTCCATTTGTGTGCCATCATTCAGCGGCGTGAGCAATGGGCGCAGGCGCGGAGCCCTCATGTAGCTCAAGCGGCTGTGCCCATTGCGTTTTGTCGAAGGGCCGCGCTGCCGCGAACTCCTCCGGGGTTTGATATCTCAGGCTGCTGTGCGGTCTCTCTGTGTTGTAGTCTATCCTCCAGTTTTCGATGATGTCACGAGCCTCGCCGATGCTTGTGAACCAATGCTGGTTCAGACATTCGTCCCTGAAGCGACCATTGAAACTCTCGATGTAGGCATTCTGGGTCGGCTTGCCCGGATCTATGAAATACAACTGCACGCCGTTGTCATCGGCCCAGGCGTCAAGCGCGCGACCTCGTAGTTCCGGGCCGTTATCAACGACCAGAATGTCAGGATATCCGCGTTCGCGTGCGACCCGGTTCAGCAGTTCCACGACCCGCTCACCGGGCAGTGAGAAATCCACCTCGATGGCGGGGCACTCTCGTGTGCAATCATCTTTGAGGTTCGCCGTTCGGAATTTGCGCCCGTTTGCCAGTGCGTCACTGGTGAAATCCAAAGACCACCGTTGGTTGGCTGCAATCGGGCACCAGCCGCCCTCACGGCCTTCCTTGGGGATCTTCTTGCGCTTTGTGCGACGTAGCCACAGCCGCTCCTCGCGGTAGATACGTTCGACGACTTTGACGTTCACCTTGAACCCCTCGCGCACCAGCTTGGCATGCAACATACGATAGCCATACCTCCTGTGCTTGCCTGAAAGCGTGATCAGACGTTCCCGAAGCCGCGCGTGGCGATCCGGGCGCGCCTGATAGGTCAGGCTCGATCTGGATATTCCAACCAGCCTGCACGCCCGCCTTTGCGTGAATTGGTGTTCAGCCATCAACGTGACCACCGCATCCCGACGGGCGGCAGGCGTTATGAGTTTTTTGCCAGCAGCCCCTTAAGACCAGCATTATCGAGCATCGCGTCTGCCAGCAGACGCTTCAGCTCCGAGTTCTCGACCTCCAGGTCCTTCAGGCGGCGCAGCTCGGATACTGTCATGCCGCCATACTTGGCTTTCCACTTGTACAGCGTCGCATCGGACATCCCATGCTTGCGGCAAAGCTCAGACACTTTGGCACCCGCAGCATACTCCTGCAAAATCCCGACGATTTGTTCCTCTGTGAAGCGTGACTTCCGCATTCTTCGTTCTCCTCGTAGCTTTGAACGTTACGAGAACAAACTCTCTTTTTGAATGGCCCGAAATTCTGGGGGCAGGTCAGGGCCCGCGAGGACAGTTCAAGCCCGTTTTTCCTGATGGTCTCCCTCAGTCATCCGCATGATCCTTATGTTGCCGCCAGGAAATACTGGGACCTTTACAACGACGACGATATCGACCTGCCGCAGATGTCCTATGAAGAGGCCCCCAAGGACGCCCACAGCGAGCGGCAAAGACGCCTCATGGGCATCGACCGCGTAGACTGGACCGAAGAACGCACTCGAACCATCCGAAGGGCTTACTACGCAAACATCAGCTATGTGGATGAGAAGTTTCGTGAAATTCTGGATGCACTGGAAGACAGCGGTTTTGCCGAAAACACGATAATTATTTTCACCAGCGACCACGGTGACATGCTTGGCGAGCGCGGCCTGTACCAAAAAAGAACGTTTTTTGAGAATGCGATACGCGTTCCGATGTTCGTGACCGCTCCGGCGCTCTACGGTGGACCGCGGCGGGTCGCCGAACCGGTCTCGTTGGTAGATCTTCTGCCGACATTGTTCGACATGGCCGGCGGGCAGGCCGAAGATTATCCTGAACAATTGGAAGGCGACAGTCTGGTGCCTTGTCTCAATGGCGATAGCATCAGCGCCGACAGGCCGATTTATGCTGAAATGCTGTCTGAAACCACCAACGCCCCGCTGTTCATGATCCGCAAAAACCAGTGGAAGCTTATTTGGTCGATGACCGATCCACCGATGCTGTTCGACCTGGAAAATGATCCGCAGGAGCAATGCAACCTTGCCGGTGACGACAGGGTTGCGAATGTACAATCCGAGCTGGAGGCGGCCGTCCACACCCGTTGGGATGTCGAACGCGTGAATGCCGAAGTGCTCGCCGATCAGAGCCGGCGTCTGTTCATCCTGAAGGCGCTGGACGGTAAGGAAGTTGCCGAATGGGACGCGCCACCGCCGGCGAGCGGACGATTTGGCTATTTTCGTGGCGAACCAGGATATGGCGACTGGGCTGACCGAGGGACATTCGGACTACAATCTGCGTCGACAAATCGCCGGCCGGAAGATTTCGACGTGTCCACCTGAACTTGATCGAACGGCGGCTGTTGAATCTCGATATTGCTGCAATTTCACCGGATCGCATTTCCGGAGTGCGCCCAAGCTGTGGATCGGCATGCAAGATTGACCCCCGTTATGGGGTGACCGGCGTCCAAAAGTGACCCCCCTGACAGTTACGATCAGAAGCTTCCTCAAAAGCATGAGGGAGCGGTCAGGTGACCTACCGGTAGTTGATTAGTTTGCGGATGTTGCGACGGTATTTGGCCCGTACTCCAGATTTGATCCCGGAAAAATCATGGTAGCTTTCCGCAACGGCACTGATCGTGTTGGGATCACCGGCAAGATCAGAATCCGCCGTTCTACCTTTCGTTTCAAGAGTTCATATTCATCTCGTTCTTCTGGATCGTGAGGGGGTACAACATGATCGCCGAAGCCCATTAGTTGCAAGCTTTGGTAGCCAGCAAGCCTGGCAGCAGGGCTCTCTTCTGGATGTTCATCTGCGGCTCGTAACCCCGACCGAATACTTTCGAGCAGTTTCGATCCAAGCCACTCACCAAGGGCCATGCCCATTTCGGTTATCGTGTCAGCGACCTTCATCATCGAGGGTTCGGCATTCTTGATCTCGGTTAGATGACGGGTCCTTTCAGCCTCTTTCGGGTTGTCCAGTTGGTGAATAAGCTCGTCATACTCTTTGGTCCACTGAACAACCTGGGCAACTGCATCAGCATAGCTGACTGGACCGCACGGTCGGGTCCACATTACTTCTCCAAGGGTCTTCTGGTGCTTCTTGGGAACGCGGCGCCTGTAATAATATCGACCACGATCAGTCTTCAGATGGGGAACATTGGCCTTCTTCATGTGTCGAAAACCGCAAGAATTGTGTCGAATTGGACGTGTAAAACCGCCAGCATACACAATATATGTTTTAATTTCAATTGTGTAGAGTGGTGGTGGGCGACCCTGGAATCGAACCAGGCGTGCGTCTCCGCGAGGGAGTTACAGTCCCCTGCCACACCTTGCGGCCTGTCGCCCACTGTCAGCGCATTGCGTCTGACGTGGAGGCGTGATTACAAGCGCGTCAAATAGGCGTCAACAGGAAATTCCTGTTGTTCGGGCGCCTGTCAGTGACAAGGCGACGGTTATGAAAAAACCGAAATGGGTGATCGAAAAGGAACAGGCGCGCAAGGCGGACGCGGCGCAGACGATCTGGCTGTTCGGTCTGCACGCGGTGCGTGACGCTCTGCTCAACCCCCGGCGCGAAAAGCTGCGGCTGATCGTGACCCTGAACGCCCGGGACCGGCTGGCGGATGCGATTTCCACGGCCGGGATCGCACCAGAGCTGTCCGACGCCCGCAAATTCAGTGCGCCGATCGATCCGGCTTCGGTGCATCAGGGGGCGGCGCTGGAGGTGCGGCCGCTGGACTGGGGCACGCTGGAAGAGGTGTGCATGGGGCCGCCACCACAGCGGGTTCTGCTGCTGGACCGGGTGACCGATCCGCATAATGTCGGCGCGATTCTGCGCTCGGCTGAGGTGCTGGGCGCCTCTGCCGTCATCGCACCGCGCCATCATGCCGCGCCGGAAACCGGGGCGCTGGCCAAGACTGCCAGCGGGGCGTTGGAACGTCAGCCCTATCTGCGGGTGCGCAATCTGGCCGATGCGATCGGTGAATTGCAGGCGATGGGTTATGTCGTACTGGGTCTGGATGGCGAGGCCGGGCAAACCATCGAAGCCGCGCTGGCCGGTCGGGCGGACCGGCCCGTGGCGCTGGTTCTGGGGGCCGAAGGGCCCGGGCTGCGGGCGAAAACCCGCGAGGTGGTTGATGCGCTGGTGCGGATCGACGCATCCGGCAGTTTCGGATCGCTCAACGTGTCCAACGCCGCTGCAATCGCCCTTTACGCGTCGAAACCAAGGGCCGGGGCCTGAGCGTGGGGTACCCGACAAAGATTGCCACCTGCTGTTATTGCGGCACGCGCGCGGCGCTGGTCCTGACCGGGCGCGAGCGGCACGAGCTGTCCTGTTCCGGTTGCGGCGGGCCTTTGCATAACCTTAATATGTTGCGCAGCGACGCTGCCGAGGACAGAGAGCCGCTGGCTCCCACCCCCCCGCAGAGAGATGCCTGTCCGAAAGCCGAGAAAGAAGAAACCGTCGAAGAACAAGGGCAGGCGCGGCGGCATCAGCAAGCTTTTCGAAGAGGCGTTTGACCTGATTGAAGATGTTTTTGACTGAATTGCGCGTAGGCCTCACGGCGATGAAATTACGATCACATCCGCGTGGACAGGCTTGGTTTCGGCCAGAACGACGTGCATGTTTCGCAGGTCATAACTGATCACGGCCCCATGCGTTTTCTTCGATCCCTGTTCACTGTCCTTGCCCTGATTGCCTGCCTGCCGGCCAGCGGCGCACTGGCCGAGTCGCCGATGGTGTATTCGGAGCGCGGCGCGGCGATCTCGGGTTATGATCCGGTGGCATATTTCACCATCGGCAGACCGGTTCCCGGCAAACCCGAATATGCGGTGGTGTGGAAGCGGGCGGAATGGCGGTTCGCAACGGTCGAAAACCGGGCGCTGTTCGAGGCCAATCCGCGGGCCTATGCGCCTCAGTATGGCGGATATTGCGCATATGGCGTGGCCAAGGGCATTCTGACGACGACCAAACCCGATGTCTGGGCGATCCACGATGGACGGCTCTATCTGGTGCACAACCCGGCGGTGCATGCGCTGTGGACCCGGGATGTGACGGTGCATGTCGAGCTGGCCGATGCCAACTGGCCACGGGTTCTGCGCGACTGAACGGCGCGCCCGGTTCACGTTGCCGAGAGCGCCTCTTTTCCCGGCCCGACCGCTTCCTACATCTGAAACAGGGCCGCAGAGCCGGAACCTCTGATGGCCAATTCACTGTCCCTCGTTCCGTCACTGCGCTCAAGGTTCGCCTTGAGCGCTTTTTTTCCGGCACGGGCCGCGCTATGGGTGCGTCATGAGTGCCTATACCGATACCTACCTGCGGACCATTCTGGCCCGGACCCGGCGCATCGCCATAGTCGGCGTTTCGGTCAACCCGGTGCGGCCCAGCAATTATGTCGCGCGTTACCTGTCGCTGAAGGGGTACGATATCTGTCCGGTCAATCCCGGTGCGGCGGGCCAGACGCTGATGGGCAAGACCGTGGTGGCGTCGCTGTCCGAGATCGAAGGCCCCGTTGATATGGTCGATATCTTTCGCCGGTCCGAGGCGGTGCCGCCGATTGTCGACGAGGCGCTGGAGGTGTTCCCCGGCCTCAAGACCATCTGGATGCAGATCGGTGTGCGCCACCCCGAGGCCGCGGCAAAGGCCGCCGCTCGCGGCATTGACGTGATCGAGGATCGCTGCCCCAAGATCGAGCATCAGCGCCTGTTCGAGGAACTGCGAAAGGCCGGGTTCAATACCGGCATCGTTTCGTCGCGGCTGGACCTGTGGGCCAAACCGGATGGCGAAGGTGGCTAGAGGTCCCGCGTCACAGCCTGTCGGTTTGCCGGGTTCGTGACATCATCTGCGCGGCTTCGGCATCCGCGATCGCGTCACCGGCATAGGTGAAGGTCCCGTTTTCGGCCACTTCGCGCGCCGCGCGCATCAGCGCGCCCATCGCCGCCCGCGCAAAGGATCCGCCAACACTGATGCGACGGACGCCGGCGGCGGACAGGTCGGCGACCGTAAACTGCGTGCCGGTCAGGCCCATCACCACGTTCACCGGTTTGTCCACCGAGCGGCACAGCTGTCTGATCGCCTCCAGATCCGGCAGGCCCGGGGCATAGAGAACCTGCGCACCGGCCTCGGAAAACGCCTGCAGCCGCCTGATGGTGTCGTCCAGATCCGGGCGATCCCACAGGTAATTCTCGGCCCGCGCCGTCAGCAGGAAGGGCAGGCCGGCGGCGGTTTCCGCGGCTGCGGCCACGCGGTCGACCGCCTGTGCGAAGTCATAGATCGGCGCGTCGGGATCACCGGTCGCATCCTCGATAGACCCGCCGGCCAGACCGGTTGCGCAGGCCAAACGGATGGTTTCTGCGCAGGTTTCCGGCGCCGCGCCGAACCCGTCTTCCAGATCGGCAGACACGGGAAGGTGCGTGGCGTCAACGATTTCGGCGGCATTGCCGAGGATTTCTGCCCGGCTCAGCCCGCCGCAGCCATCCCGCTTGCCGCGGGAATAGGCGTAACCCGCGCTGGTGGTTGCCAGTGCCCCGAACCCCAGCGATGTCAGCAGCCGGGCCGAGCCCGCATCCCAGGCATTCGGAATGACAAATGCCGTGTCGCTTTCGTGCAGCGCCCTGAGGCGCCCGAACTGTTCGTGTTGATCCGGCATTGCGCTCCCCCTGGTTGACCGTGACAGCAGCCTAGATCAGACCCGTTGGGGAACAGAACCGAAATCCTCAGCGACGCGCCTTTTCCTCAATCCCGCTGATCCCCTGCCGGCGGGACAGCTCGGCCAGAACATCGGCCAGCGCAACGTCCCGCGCGGCCAGCATCACCAGCAGATGATAGAGTACATCCGCCGCCTCGGCGGTCAGCTTGTCGCGGTCGCCCTTGACGGCTTCGATGATCGCTTCGACCGCCTCCTCGCCGAATTTCTCGGCGCATTTCTCCGGCCCCCTGGACAGCAGTTTCGCGGTCCAGCTGGTATCCGGGTCAGCGGATTTGCGGGCCGCGATGATGGTTTCAAGCTCTTCCAGAACGCTCATGTCAGCCTCATCGGGATGCCCGCGGCGGCCATGAATTCCTTGGCCTCGCGGATGGAATAGTCGCCAAAGTGAAAGATCGACGCTGCCAGCACCGCGCTGGCCCGGCCTTCGGTAACGCCGTCGACGAGATGCTGCAATTCGCCAACCCCACCCGAGGCGATCACCGGCACGTCCACCGCGTCGGCGATGGCCCGTGTCAGCGGCAGGTTGAAGCCCGCGCGGGTGCCGTCGCGGTCCATCGAGGTGAGCAGGATCTCGCCCGCGCCCTTCGCCGTCACCAGCCGTGCAAATTCCACCGCGTCGATCCCGGTTTCGCGCCGGCCGCCATGGGTGAAGATTTCCCACTTGCCGGGCGCAACGCTTTTGGCGTCGATGGCGCAGACGATGCATTGGCTGCCGAACTGGTCGGCGGCCCCTGCGATGACATCGGGATTGGCCACCGCGGCCGAATTGAAGCTGACCTTGTCGGCACCGGCCAGCAGCAGGTCGCGCACATCGCTCACGGTGCGGACACCGCCGCCGACAGTGAGCGGGATATAGCATTGCTCGGCCGTGCGTTGCACGACGTCGAACATGGTGCCGCGGTTTTCGTGAGTGGCGTGAATGTCGAGGAAACACAGCTCGTCCGCGCCCGCGGCGTCATAGGCGCGGGCGGCATCCACCGGGTCACCGGCATCGACCAGATCGACGAAATTTACACCTTTGACGACACGGCCATCGGCCACGTCCAGACAGGGGATGATGCGGGTTTTCAGCATGTGGCGGTTCCGGATTGCGTTGCGCTCTCTTAAAAGGTTCCGGGGCCCGCGAAAACCGGAATTAGCGGCGCCGTCGCCTGACAGGCCGGTCAATCCGTCCAACAGCCGCGCATAGCGGGCCGATCCCCTTCAGCGCCGGTCCATTTGCGTAGGTGGTTGTCGTCATTGATCGGCGTAGCGGTCGGACGCGCTGTGGGTCACGATCCGCCAGACATTGGGCAGCTTCTGTTCCCCGTGCCATGGCTGCAGCGTGTCGCGGTCCAGGCGCTCGATGCGCCAGCAGCCCGATCCGCTGTCCCAAGTCTCGCACCATAGCCCGCGCCCGACGCGCCAGTCCGAGCTATAGGGCCGGGTTCCGAACAGGCCGCTGCTGCTGCCCCGCCGATCCCCGGTTTCATAGGTCTGCACCCATGTGGTTTCCATGTCCTCGTTCGACACGCCGGTCAGCGTCGACCCCGGAATGGTGCTGAGCAGGTCTGCATCCGTCATCATTTCACCGGCCGCGGCGGGCAGGGCGAACAACACGGCCGTCATGGCGGCGGGGACGAGGCGTCGGATGTGCAGGGTCATGGCAGTTCCTGGCTGGACACGGGACCACGCCAGCATACCGCAGATCAGCGATTTCGCGAAACGCGGGGTCAGGCGGCCGGGGTCAGCGCCTGCAAGGCCGCGCCCAGATCCAGCGCGCCGTCATACAGCGCGCGGCCCGAAATGGCCCCGGAAATCACGCCCGTGTCGCGCAGGGCAATCAGGTCCGGCAGCGAAGAAACCCCGCCCGACGCGATCACGGGGATCGACACCGCACGGGCCAGCGCCGCAGTGGCGTCCACATTCGGCCCCTGCATCGCGCCGTCGCGGTTGATGTCGGTATAGATGATGGCCGCGACGCCCGCGTCTTCGAAACTGCGGGCCAGATCGGTGGCGTCCACATCCGTTTCCTCGGCCCAGCCGCGGGTTGCCACTTTGCCGCCGCGGGCGTCGATTCCGACCGCGACCTGACCGGGAAAGGCGCGTGCCGCCTCGCGCACCAGATCCGGGTTTTCCACCGCCACGGTGCCAAGGATCACCCGCGCCAGCCCCTTCGACAACCAGCGTTCGATGGTGTCCATGTCGCGAATTCCTCCGCCCAGTTGCGCGGGCACGTTGCACCGGGCCAGAATCGCCTCGACCGGGGCGGCGTTCACCGGCTCGCCGGCAAAGGCGCCGTTCAGGTCCACCAGATGCAGCCACTCACAGCCGGCATCGACAAAGGCCGCGGCCTGCGACGCGGGGTCGTCGTTGAACACTGTGGCCTTCTCCATCTCGCCGCGCAGCAGCCGCACGGCCTGTCCGTCCTTGAGGTCGATTGCAGGGTAGAGGATCATGGCCGGGCCTTTCGGAGAGGGATGTTGCGCGGCGTATGGCACGGGTCCGCCGGGGGCGCAACGCGACCTCAAGTCAGGCTTGCCCGACTCGGGGGCAAGGAGGCAGAGTGCCCCCAGCAGAGAGGGATATCTTATGAAACATTTTGTACTCGGGGCTGTTGCCACATTTGCAATGGCCGGCGCGGCCTGGGCCGCCGACCCCGTCGAAGGACTATGGAAGACCGCCGAGGGCGAAGAAGGCGGATACCTGCATGTGAAGATCGCCGATTGCGGCGGCGCGATCTGCGGCACGATCGCCAAGGCCTATGATGCCGACGGCGCGGTGTCCGGCGATTATGAACATCTGGGCAAACGCCTGATCTGGAATATGCAGCCCAAGGGCGACGGCGCCTATAGCGGCGGCAAGGTCTGGGCCCCGGACACGGACAAGACCTATCGCGCGAAAATGTCGCTCAGCGGCAACAAACTCACCGTCAAGGGCTGTGTCGCCGGTGGCGCCATCTGCCGCGGACAGGACTGGCAGCGGCTGAACTGACCCGCGTCAGGGTTTCCAGTTCAGGAAATTGGCAATCATCCGCAGACCGGTCATCTGGCTTTTCTCCGGGTGAAACTGCATGCCGACCATGGTGTCGCGGCCGATCACCGCGGTGACATCGCCGCCATAGTCGACATGCGCCAGCCGTTCCGCGGGGTCTTCCACCCGAAAATGGTAGGAATGCACGAAATAGGCGTGTTCCCCGGTCTGGACACCGTCGAAAACCGGGTGCGGCGCGTCGATGATCAGGTCGTTCCAGCCCATATGCGGCACCTTCAGCGCCGGATCCGCCGGCGCGATCTTCACCACTTCGCCGGCGACCCAGCCCAGTCCTTCGGTGTCTTCGTATTCCCGGCCCCAACCGGCCATCAGCTGCATGCCCACGCAAATGCCCAGAAACGGTCGGCCACGCTGTTCCACCGCCTCGCGCAGGGCGTCGTAGATCCCTGACCGGCCACGCAGGGCCGCCGCGCAGGCCGGGAACGCGCCGTCGCCCGGCAGAACGATCCGGTCGGCGCGGGCTACCACCTCGGCCTGCGCGGTCACGACCACGTCGCCGGCATCCACCTCTGCCGCCATCCGCTGGAACGCTTTTTCCGCCGAATGCAGATTGCCGCTTTCATAGTCGATGATGGCGGTCAGCATGTCTGATCCTCGTTTGCAGGCAGGGCGCGCGACAGGTAGGCGAGTTTTCGGGCCTTGCCAAGGGGCCGATGCTCCGGCTCACGCCGGCATTGTCACGACAGGGGGCCCTGGAACTGAATGGCGTCGCCCAACCGCTCGACCCCCTTGCCGGCCAGCACCGGCAGCATCCGGCGGAACACCTCGGCTGTGGCCAGCGCATCGCCCAGCGCGGTGTGGCGGACGCTTTCCTCGATCTCGATGCCAAAGCGGTCGGCCAGCGCGTCCAGCGTATGTTCGTCGGAATGATCGAACAGCGCGGCAGACAGCCGCCCGGTGCACAGCACCGGATGTTCGAAGCCACCCACCCGGTCAAGGAAAGCCATGTCAAACCGCGCATGATGCGCGACCAGAACGGCATCTTCGGCATAGGTGCGGAAAGCGTCGGATATCTCACCAAAGCCGGGCGCAGCGGCGACCATCGTATCGGTGATCCCGTGAATTTCGGTTGAACCGGGCGGGATCGGGCGGCCCGGTTTGACAAGCCGGTCGAAATCCTCGCCGCGCAGGATGCGCGGGCCGACCATGCGCACGCCGGCAATCTGGACGACATCATCGGCGGCGGGGTCCAGCCCGGTGGTTTCGGTGTCGAAGACCACGAAGGCCAGCTCATCCAGCCGGCGCTCGGCCAGTGCCCGGCCGCCTGCGGGCAGGTCGAAATCGTAAAAGTCGCGCCGGGGCACGGACGAGGCCGGGCCGAAGCCGGTCGCCACCGGCAACGGCAACAGCACCGCCGGGCCCTTGCCAACCCACATTTCGGTGCGGTGCACATCCAGCGCGTCATGCCCGGTATAGAGCCCGTAGGCCTCTGACAGCGGCGCAGTCAGCCAGTCCTCCAGCAGGCCCTGCGGGATGCCGGGCCCGTCCCAGCCAAGGCGCAGCAGCACCTCCTGTCCCTGCCGCGTGGCCGTCAGCTCGAAACCGCGGCGCGCGGTCTCCTCTTCCAGACGGGTCAGGAGGCGATCCAGCATCGCGGTGATCGCAAACCCGTCGCAGCGCAGCCGCTCGGGGGTGTCTGCCACGGTCAGCCCCGGGTGGCGGACCCGAAGCGCACCGCCGATTTCATCCGCGTCGATGTCGCTGACCGGCCACAGCATAGAGGCCAGCGCCTCCTGCCGGGCCGCGACCTGCGCCAGATGGGCGGACAGGCGGTCGGTTTCTTCGCGCATTGCGCGGGTCAGCCGCGCGGCGGTTTCCGTGGCCAGATCGGTGCCGTCCCCGATCACGTCCAGCAACGCGCCCATGGCCATGGCGGGGCGGCGGGCCTCTTCGATGGTTTCGCGCAGCAGGCTTTCGAATGCGGCATGGGTGCGCAGGTTTTCGGTTGAATCATGCAACATGACCACATCGCCAACCCGGTCCTCGCCGGCCAGAACCGGCGAAACCGCCCCGGTCAGGATCCGACCCTGGCCGCGGGTGACGGTCAGAAAGGGCTCGGCACCGGTCTCGGGGGCCGGATTGCGCCGGGCCAGCGCATCTTCGACCGGGGCCATGCGCAGAAAATTGTCGATCGGACGGTTCAGCCCGATCTGGCCCAGCAGGTTCGCCGCGGCGTCATTGTAAAGCAGGATGTGACGCGCCGGTGACAGCACGACAACCCCGTGCGACAGCCCGCGCAGCAGGGTTTCCAACAACGCCTTGTCCCGGGCCATGCGCGCGGTTTTTTCGGCAAAAGCGTTGGCCTGGCTCTCACGGGCAGCTTCCAGCTCAGCGTGAATGGATTGCGCGGCGGGGGCCAGCGCCCCCAGATAGCGCGCCGGTTCGGTGTCGATCTCGGTCTGAACGTCCGACTGTGCCCGCGTGTGCAGTTCTGCCGAAAGCGCAAGGATCGGGCGGGCGACGTTTTCGTCAAACAGCAGGCCGATCCACGTCGCCAGCCCGATGACGCCGAAACCGCCGATCAGCCCGGCGATCACATAGCCGTCGACCGGCCCACCGCTGCGCGACCATCCAACCCAGAGCCCTGCCGCCAGCAGTGCCGCGCCACCCGCGCCCAGCGCGGCAAAGAACAGCGCGAACCGCAGACGCAGGCCCAGACGTTCAAGCATGCGCACCGCCTTCAAGCAGCGCGCAGATCGCATTGATCATTTCGCGCGTGTCGAACGGTTTGGTAAAGAACGCGTCCGCGCCCAGCGCCAGCCCCTTGCGGCGCGCGGTTTCGCTGCCGGTCGCCGACATCATCAGCACCTTGACGTCGCTCAGCCGGTCGGTGTCCCGGATGTGCTGGCAGATGTCGAAGCCCGACCGCTCGGGCAGCATCACGTCGAGCACCACCAGATCCGGACGTTCATCGGCCAGCGCATCGATGGCTTGCTGCCCGTTGGCCACCCGGCGCAGGTGGAACCCCTGCCGGGAGATGATCACCTCCAGCGCCAGCGCGATATTGTCTTCGTCCTCGACCAGCAGGATCCGCTTGTCCGCGTTCGCCATGTCAGGACTCCTTGCAGACCAGTTCGGTCAGTGCCGGTTCTGCCGGGTGCCAGTTCGCCGTGGCCGGGTCCTCCAGCGCCTCGGCCGACACATCGGCGCGGGCGGGATCGTTGCAGCGGACCAACTGCCCGACGCTGATCACCGGCTGCCAGCGGGCAAACAGGTAGATATCGACCAGCCGGACATCCGGCGCCACCGGGTTGTTGCGCACGGACGTGGTGTCGACCGCGACAAGCCGCACGGTTTGCGGCGCGGCATAGGTCCAGGGCCGCCACCACGCGCTTTCGCCGATCTCCTCGAACACGACAACGCCCTCAGGCAGGTTGGCCGTGGTCCGCTTGCCCCAGCTCATCTCGGATCCGATCGTGGTGCCCAGCATGGCCAGACCCGCCGCCACCGGCATCACCCATCCCGGCATCCGTCCACCGGTTATCCGGTTCAGGATCAGGACGATCCCGGCAGCCCCCAGTCCGGCTGCAAAAGTGGCGACGAGTTCGAAAAACATGGTTTTCTCCTCAGATACCGTGACCAAGGGCAGATTGCATTGTCCTTACCACGAGAAAGGCATCGCGCAGATGGTTGCGGCCCAGTTCCGACAGCGACGCAGGGGCGAGGAAGTTGTCGGGCGCGGTTCCGTCCGCAATCTGCCGCGCCTGATGCCGCAGCCGGGTTTCCGAGATCAGGTCGAACGCGTCCAGCAGATCCCGCGCGCCGGTTTCCGACACGATGCCTGCCTCGCCGGCGGCGATGATGCGTTCGCGGGTGCCGACCTCGGCGATGGCCCCGCGCAGGGCATAGACCCGCGCCAGATCGACGACCGGCACCACGCCGGCATGTTTCAGATCGACTGTGTTCTTGTGATCGCCGGACCGGATCGGGGCGATGCCGCCGAACAGACCCAGCGGTGGCGCGTGTTTCAGCGAATTGCCGATCATGTGGCGCACAAAGATTGAATTGCCCTTGGCGCGTGCCAGCGTGGCGTCGTGAAGCCCTTCGAACAGCAACGCGGTCCCCGCGATCGGCCGCAGGTCGAACATGACCGAGGCCAGCATCTGCGCCATCTCGTCGGGTTCGTCGATCCATTTGGCAAAGTAGTTTTTCCAGACCCGTACCGGCTGCCGCCACTTCGGGTTTGTCGCCATCATGTCGCCGGGGCAGTAAACGAACCCGATTTCGTTCAGCCCGTCGGACACGAAACCGGCCAGATCGGCGAAGTACGCATCATGTTCGGGCGCGAAGGCGTCGTCGAGGATCAGGCAGTTGTCCTGATCCGAAACGCCGGTCTGTTCACGGCGCCCCTGGCTGCCGCAGGCAGCCCAGAGATAAGGCACCGGTGCCGGGCCCAGCTTTGCCTCGGCCAGCGTCAGCAGGCGGCGCGTGGCCGCGTCTGTCAGGTCGGTGATCCGGCGGCAGATCGCATCCGGCCTCGTGCCAGCAGCGGTGAGGTGGCTCAGCAGCCCGAGCAGGCGCGCCATCACGGCCGTCATCGCGGACGCGCTGTCGGCAGCCACCAGCTCCGAGGCCATGTGGCTGGCCGTCGTCGCCTGCTGGCGGAACAGGTCGGTGCGTCCGATCATTCCGACCATCTGTCCCGACCGGTCGGCGACGGGCAGGTGGTTGATGCCGCGCTTAGCCATCAGCATCAGCGCATCCAGCCCGACCGCGCCGGGCGCGATCGTCACCGGATCGGCGGTCATCACCCTGTCGACCGGCAGATCCCCGGACCGCCCTTCGGCCAGCACCTTGTTGACCAGATCGTGCACCGTGACGATCCCGGCCAGTGTTTCGCCGTCCATCACGAGGATCGAGCTGATGCCGCGGTCGCGCATGATCACGGCCACGTCCTGCGCGGTTGCGTCATGGGCGCAGATGACCGGATCGCGGCTCATCATGTCGGACACCTGCAGCGACATCAGCCCTGTCGCATAAGGCCCGTCATCCGCCGTGGGGTCCGAAGGCCGGGCGCGGTCGAACCAGCGGGCAAAGGCCGGTATGGTGTCGATCAGGTGATGGAACCGGGCCGCCGGAACGACCAGCAGATCGCAGGGCTCCGAGGCCCGCGCCGTCAGCATCGCGCGGCCTTCGCGCAACAGCCCGCGTTCGCCGATGATATCCCCGGCCCCGCGATGGGAAACGACGTCATCGTCGCCGGACCGGATCTCGGCCGTGCCGGACAGGATGACAAACAGACCGGGCAGAACCTCGCCTTCGGCAAAGATCACGTCACCGGGCGCGGCGTGGCGTTCTGCTGCGACACCGGCCAGCACCGCTGCCTCGTCCGGCGGCAGATCGGAAAACGGGGGGATCCGCAGCAGGCGGTCGATGGGGTGGGTCGGGTCGTCGGCCATGCGGCACACCTTCGACTAATGAGGCGGAAACGAAAATGATCCAAAAGGGTTTTCCGGCCAGGAATTCACGGCCGGGAAGGGGGGAGGCGCCCGTTGGGGGCGCCTCCGGTTGGTTTAGTGGCCGTCCTGCGCGGCACCGGCGCCGCGCGGAATGCGCACGCTTTCCACCAGCTCGATGATTTCCTTCGGCAGCGGCTTGGTCATGTTGGACACGACATAGGCCACCGCGAAGTTGATCGCCGCACCGATCGCGCCGAACGAGGTCGACTTGATCGTGCCCAGCAGCGGATCCGCATCGGAGAAGCTGTTGGTGCCGGGGATGAAGAACCAGCCCTTATGCAGGAAGATGTAGAGCAGGGTCACCAGCAAACCGGCCAGCATACCTGCAACCGCGCCGTGATTGTTGATCTTCTTGGAGAAGATACCCATCATCAGAGCCGGGAAGATCGAGGCTGCGGCCAGACCGAAGGCCAGCGCCACCGTCTGAGCGGCAAAGCCCGGGGGATTCAGGCCCAGATAGGTTGCAACCACGATGGCCACTGCCATTGCGATCCGCGCCGACAAGAGTTCGCCCTTCTCCGAGATCCGCGGGTTGAGCTGACCCTTGATCAGGTCGTGGCTCACCGCCGAGGAAATCGCCAGCAAAAGCCCCGCCGCGGTCGACAGCGCCGCAGCCAGACCACCGGCGGCGACAAGGCCGATCACCCAGCTGGGCAGGTTGGCGATCTCGGGGTTGGCAAGCACCAGGATGTCACGGTTGAACTTGGTCAGCTCGTTGCCGGTCCAGCCCGCTTCGGCGGCCTTTTCCTGCATCTCCGGGTTCTTGTCGTTGTAGTACTGGATCAGGCTGTCGCCGTTCTTGTCTTCCCAGTCGAGCAACCCGGTCTTCTGCCATGTCAGCATCCAGTTGTAGTCGGCGTCGTTCTCGATCGTTTCGACGGAAACCGCGGCTTCCTGTGTCCCGTTCGGCCAGAACATCTCGGTGATGTTCAGACGCGCCATACCACCAACAGCCGGAGCCGTCAGATAGAGCAGCGCGATGAACACCAGCGTCCAGCCGGCGGACCAGCGCGCGTCGGCCACTTTCGGCACGGTGAAAAAGCGCATGATGACGTGCGGCAGACCCGCGGTCCCGATCATCAGCGACAGGGTAAACAGCACCATGTTCAGCGTGTCGGCGTTATGCGCGGTGTATTCGGCAAAGCCCAGTTCGGTAACGATCTGGTCGAGCTTGGCCAGCAGCGGTTCACCGCTTGCCGCGTGGTCGCCAAAGAGACCCAGACCCGGGATCGGGTTGCCGGTCAGCTGCAGCGAGATGAAGACAGCCGGGATCGTATAGGCCAGGATCAGCACGCAGTATTGTGCCACCTGGGTATAGGTCACACCCTTCATGCCGCCGAACACCGCGTAGGCAAACACCACACAGGCACCGATCAGCAGGCCGGCGGTATTGGACACTTCGAGGAAGCGGCCAAAGGCCACGCCAACGCCGGTCATCTGGCCGATCACGTATGTGGTCGAGGCCACGATCAGGCAGATCACCGCCACAAGGCGCGCGGTCGAGCTGTAGAAACGGTCGCCGATGAATTCCGACACTGTGAACTTGCCAAACTTCCGCAGGTAGGGGGCCAGCAAAAGCGCCAGCAGCACGTAACCGCCGGTCCAGCCCATCAGGAAGGTCGAGTTGTCATAGCCGACAAAGGCGATCAGGCCGGCCATCGAAATGAACGACGCGGCCGACATCCAGTCGGCGGCGGTTGCCATCCCGTTGGTGACAGGGTGAACGCCGCGACCGGCGGCGTAGAATTCAGATGTGGAACCCGCGCGGGCCCAGATCGCGATGCCGATGTAGAGCGCAAAGGACGCGCCAACAAACAGCAGGTTGATTACGAATTGATCCATTGTCCCTGGTCCTCTTTATTCGTCGACGCCGTGCTCGTGGTCGAGCTTGTTCATGCGCCAGGCGTAGTTGAAGATCAGCGCCAGGAAGACGAGGATCGAACCCTGCTGGGCAAACCAAAAGCCCAGGTCGGTGCCGCCGACGGCGATACCGGAAAGAAGCGGCCTGAGCAGGATGCCGAAGCCGAAAGACACCAGGGCCCAGATGACCAGGCTCCAGGCGATGATACGCAGATTGGCGGACCAATAGGCGTTGTCTTTGTCGTCAGACATTTTGATTAACTCCTCAAATTCTCTAACAGTTTCAGGAATGGCGCCCGGTCAGGGGCGCCGCGGTCGTCATGCCAGCGCCGTTTGGACGATGGCCTTCAGGTCGTTTTCGACGGCGTCGATGGGCTGCATCGCATCGACGCCCTGAAGCACCTGCTGGTCGGCGTAATAGGCGATGAGCGGGGCCGTATCGGCGTGATAGGCCTTGAGCCTTTGTGCAACGGTTTCGGCGTTGTCGTCGGCGCGGCGCTTGAAATCGCTGCCGCCGCAATTGTCGCAGACGCCTTCTTTCGCGGGGGTCTTGAAGCTGTCGTGATAACCTTCGCCGCAGGCGCTACAGGTGTAGCGGCCGGAAATGCGCTCGATCATCGCGGCATCGTCCACTTCAAGGCTGATCGCCGCCGTGATCGTCTGACCGGTTTCGGACATCAGCTCGTCCAGCGCACCTGCCTGAACGGTGGTACGCGGAAACCCGTCGAAAATCACGCCGCCGGCGCAATCATCATCGGACAGACGATCGCGCAGGATGGCAATCACGATGTCGTCGGAAACCAGATCGCCGCGTTCCATCACCGCCTTGGCGGCAAGCCCGGCCTCGGTGCCGGCTGCAACAGCGGCCCGCAGCAGATCACCCGTCGACAGCTGCTTGAGATCGAACGCCTCTTCCAGCTTGCGCGCCTGTGTTCCCTTGCCCGCGCCCGGCGGTCCGAGCAGCACAAGGTTCACTGCAGTTGGCTTGATCTGGGTTCCGTCCATTGTTTCCTCCTTGGCGCGTGTCCGAATTGGATCTGCCGTCGTCTGCCGCCCGGTTCGGGATCCGGCAGACGAGGCGTCCAACCGCGTCGTCGCGTTCCTCTGACACCGTCTGATGCGCGCCTTGTGCGTGCGTCCTTACGATTCCATGGCGTCTTAGCACGCGCCTTTGCCGTTGCGGCATCTTTGGTCCGGAATCCGGCTGGGACCTGTCAAGAATCTATTCTTAAAATGCAATGAAGCTGTAAAAACGTTTTCAAATTTTCTAAAAAATCTATATTTTAAAGGATATTGTCGGCGCGTTCGAAAAACGGTCCAATGGCGGGATTTCTTTACAATTCTGAAAATCCGCCATGTTTGCAGGTGCAGAAAGTTCCCGCGGCACGGCGTCGCGCCCCGTGGACGCAGGTGCCTACGACGCTAACGGCGAACGATATGATCTGAATCGATGTCGCCCAGCGCGTGAAACAGCGCGTTGGAATTGGGAACCCCGAACTTTTTCAGAAGCTTCGCGCGGTAGACCTCGACCGTGCGATAGGACAGATCCAGCTTGATCGCGATTTCCTTGCTGGTCAGACCATCGGCGATATAGGACACGATTTCGCGCTCACGGCGGGTCAGTTCCTTGTAGGGGCGGTCCTCGGACAGGTCGGCAAAGCTCCAGACGGCGCGCTGCAGCGGCACTTCCGGTGTGAACGAATACCCCCGGACCCGGCACCAGAACAGGGTGCCGTCCTTGCGCGCCATGATCCGTTCGTCCCAGTACCGATTGGTGTCGCGCAGCCGGGTCACGCCGCGGTCACGGATGTTGGCAAACTCTTCGTTGGACGGGTAGAGGATTGAAAAAACGCTGTCTTTCAGCTCGTCCGGCTCGTAGCCAAACATCGCTGCAAAGGCCAGATTGCAATCCCGTATGACCCGGTTTTCGGTCACGACCAGACCGACCGGCGCGTAGGTAAAGGCCAGTTCGGCAAAGCTGCCGCTGCGATAGCATTCTTCGATACGTGTTTCCACGATATTGCCCCCGGTGCGGCGTTCTGGGACCTTGGAACATCGCTAATTTACTGTCCGGGACCGGCTTGTGCAACGCTGGTCTGGCCCGGGTGATTTGTGGGAGGATCCTATGAGAAGACTGAAGAAGATACTTGGCGTGGCGGCGCTGGGCCTGACCGTCAGCGGCCCCGCGCTGGCCGAAGATCCGGTCAAGATCGCGCTGGTGCACGGCATTTCCGGCCACGCGTTCGAGGTGTTCTCGAAGCAGGCCCAGACCGGGTTCGAGCTGGGTATTGAATATGCCACCGGCGGCACCGGCATGGTCAAGGGCCACCCGATCGAGATCATCCACAAGGACACGCAGTTCAAGCCGGACGTCGCCCGCGCGGTTCTGGCCGAGGCCTATGGCGACGACGAGGTTCTGCTGGCGGTTGGCGCCACGTCCTCGGGTGTGACCAAGGGCCTGCTGCCGATCGCGGAGGAATACGAAAAGATCCTGATCGTCGAACCCGCCGTGGCCGACAGCCTGACCGGTCCCGACAGCAACCGCTATGTGTTCAAGACCTCGCGCAACTCGTCGATGGACATGCAGGCGCAGGCCCTCGCGCTGGCACCGGACGAAAACCTCTATGTCGCCACGCTGGCCGAGGATTATGCCTTCGGCCGTGACGGGATCACCGCGTTCAAGGCCGCGCTGGACGGATCCGGCGCAACCATCGTGTCCGAGGAATACATCCCCCAGGGCACCACGGATTTCACCGCGCCGACCGAACGGATGTTCAACGCGCTCAAGGACAAGCCGGGCCGCAAGGTCATCCTGATCTATGTTGCTGGCGGCGGCGACCCGATGGGCAAGATCAAGGCGATGCAGCCTGAACGCTTCGACATCGAAATCTCGACCGGTGGTCACATCCTTCCGGTGCTGCCCACCTACAAGCGGGTGCCGGGCATGGAAGGCGCGATCTACTACTACTACGAAGCACCGAACAACGAAGTGAACGACTGGCTGGTCGCGACCCATCAGGAACGGTTTGACGGCCCGCCGGATTTCTTCACCGCCGGGGGCATGGCGGCTGCGCTGGCCGTTGTCAAAGCGCTGGAAACTGCCGACGAATGGGAAACCGAGGCGCTGATCGCAGCCATGGAAGGCATGAGCTGGGAAACGCCCAAGGGCACCATGACGTTCCGTCCCGAAGACCATCAGGCGCTGCAGTCCATGTATCACTTCAAGATCAAGGTGGACGAAAACGTCGATTGGGCCATCCCCGAGCTGGTGCGCGAGATCACCGCAGAAGAGATGGACATCCCCATCGGCCGCACGAACTGATCTGAACCTGTCACTGCCCCGGCCCGCGCGGGCCGGGGCCCCCAAGCAACAGGGCGCCCCATGTCGCAACCCTCTCTCTCCACCCGGGACCTGACAATACGCTTCGGCGGTCATGTCGCCGTCAACGCGGTGTCCTGCGATTTCCGCCCCGGCGAACTGACCGTGATTGTCGGGCCGAACGGGGCCGGCAAGACGACCTATTTCAACCTGATTTCCGGGCAACTGGCCGCAAGTACAGGCACCGTGATCAAGGACGGTGTGGACATTACCAAAATGGCGCCCTCCGCCCGCGCCCATCACGGCATCGGGCGCGCGTTTCAGCTGACCAACCTGTTTCCGCAGCTCTCGGTTCTGGAAAACATCCGCCTCGCCGTGCAGGCCCGTTCCGGGGAGGGCTGGCGCTTTCTCACCCGTGTCGAAAGCCTGACCGAACTGACCGCACGGGCCGAACGGTATCTGGAGGCGACCAAGCTCGAACGGGTGGCGTATCTGCCGGCGGCGGCCCTGCCGCATGGCGATCAGCGCAAGCTGGAAGTGGCGCTGCTGATGGCCATGGAGCCCGATATCTACATGTTCGACGAACCCACCGCCGGCATGTCGCTGGACCATACCCCCGACGTGCTGGACCTGATCGGCGAGATCAAACACGACCACACCAAGACCGTGCTGCTGGTGGAGCACAAGATGGACGTGGTCCGCGCGCTGGCCGACCGGATCATCGTGCTGCACAACGGCGAATTGCTGGCTGACGGTCCGCCCGAAGAGGTGATGTCGAGCCAGATCGTGCGCGATGTCTATCTCGGCAAATCGACGGAGCCGGCATGAGCCTTCTTTCGCTGAAGACGATGCAGACGCAGATCGGGCAATATGCCGTGCTGCATGATGTGACCATGGATGTGCCGCAGGGCGGTGTGTTTGTCCTTCTGGGCCGCAACGGCGCCGGCAAGACCACCACGCTGCGGTCGATCATGGGGTTGTGGAAACCTTCGCCCGGTTCGGTCACGTTCCGCGGACAGGATATCACCGGGCTTCACACCGCCGACATCGCTCGGCTGGGCATCGCCTTCGTGCCCGAGAACATGGGCATTTTCGGCGGTCTCACGGTCGAGGAAAACCTGATCCTTGCCACGGCGAAGGGCACCTTCGATCCCGATCGGCTGCAGCGTGTTTATCGCCTGTTCCCGGCGCTGGAAACGTTCTGGACCAAACAGGCCTGGTCGCTTTCGGGCGGGCAGAAGCAGATGCTGTCGGTCGCCCGCGCGATCATCGAACCGCGCGAACTGATCCTGATCGACGAGCCGACCAAAGGGCTGGCGCCGTCGATCATCGACGCGATGGCCGAAGCGTTCCGGGAAATCGCGGAGCACGCGACCATCCTGCTGGTCGAGCAGAATTTCGAATTCGCCAAGTCGCTGGGGCGTGACATGGCCGTCATCGACGACGGCCGCATCGTCCATCGCGGCACGATGGCAGATTTCGTGGTGGACAAGGCTTTGCAGGACCGCCTGCTGAGCCTGTCGGCCTGAGGGGAAGAATATGGAGCAGTTGAACAAGACACTGGAACGGTTTGGCGGCGTGAACCTGTTGCCCGTCGCCGTCGCGCTTGTCGCATTCGTGCTGATCGGTGCGCCGTCGTCATGGGTGACGCTGACGGTGGCCGGGCTGGCGATGGGTATGATGATCTTCCTCATGGCCTCCGGCCTGTCGCTGGTGTTCGGTCTGATGGACGTTCTGAATTTCGGGCATTCGGCCTTTGTCAGCTTTGGCGCCTTCGTTGCGGCCAGTGTTCTGGGCTGGCTGGCGGGCTGGCTCGGCTCGGACAGCGTGTTCCTGAACGCGGCGGCGATCCTGCTGGCATTCACGGCCGCGATCCTGTTTGGCCTGATTGCAGGGTGGTTCTTTGAAACGGTGGTAATTAAACCGGTCTACAACGACCATCTGCGCCAGATCCTGATCACCATGGGCGCGCTGATCGTGTCCGAACAGATCATTCTGGCGGTCTGGGGCGGCACCCCGATGAGCGTGCCGCGCCCGCAATTCCTGGAAGGGTCGGTCCTGATCGGGGACGTGGCCAACGAGGTCTACCGGCTCTTTGCCTTCGTTCTGGGCCTGATCGTATACCTCGCGCTTTACGTGACGCTGAACCGGACGCGCATCGGCCTTTTGGTCCGCGCCGGGGTGGAAAACCGCGAAATGGTCGAGGCGCTGGGCTTTCGCATCGACCGGCTGTTCATCGGCGTGTTCATGGCCGGTTCGGCGCTGGCCGCGATGGGCGGCGCCATGTGGGCCGGCTACGAGACGCTGATCACACCGGCGCTGGGCGCGGAAATGATGATCGTCGTGTTCATCGTTGTCATCATCGGCGGGCTCGGCTCGGTCGAAGGGACGCTTTTGGGGGCGATCATGGTTGGGCTGGTGGCCAACTATGTCGGTTTTCTGGCCCCGAAACTGGCGCTGGCCTCCAACATGCTGCTGATGATGGCCATCCTGCTGTGGCGCCCGAACGGCCTGCGGCCTGCGGTGAAGTGAGGACGATATGACAGACACTGACACTCAAGGCGGCCGGATCGTCAAACTCGCCGTTCTCGTCATCGCCGCGTTGCTGCTTTTCGCGCCGTTCCTGTTTCAGGATATCCGCTCGCTGGAGGTCGCGGCCCGGATCTGCGTCTTTATCGTGCTGGTCGCAAGCTACGATCTGCTGATCGGCTATACCGGGATCGTCAGCTTTGCCCATACGATGTTCTTCGGATTTGGGGCCTATGGCGCGGCAATCTCGCTGAAGCAGATGGGACCGGGCTGGGACGCGGTGATTGTCGGCGCCGTCGCCGGTATCGCGGTTTCGGTCGTGATCGCCATTGCCATCGGGCTTTTGTCGTTGCGGGTGAAGGCGATCTTCTTCGCCATGATCACACTGGCGGCTGCCAGTGTCGCCATGGTGCTGGCCAGCCAGCTGTCGCATTTCACCGGGGGCGAAGATGGCATCACCTATCGCACGCCGGACATCTTCAAGACCGCGACCAAGCTGATGGTCAATGACGAAGGCAAGGTCGCCCGGCTGTTCGGCGTGAAGCTGAACGGCAAGCTGGCCGCCTATTACTTTGTTTTCGCCAGCAGCCTGATCCTGTTCACAGTGATCCTGCGGCTGGTGGGATCGCCCATTGGCACCGTGCTGAAGGCGATCCGCGAAAACGAAGCGCGCGCCGAGGCGATCGGTTACCGCGTTGTGGCCTACCGGACTTTCGTGTTTTGCTTTGCGGTCGTGATTGCCTCGCTGGCCGGGACGATCTACGCGATCTGGCTGAAATACACCGGGCCGGACACCGCGCTGAGCTTTACCATCATGATCGACATCCTGCTGATGGTGGTGATCGGCGGCATGGGCACCATGTGGGGGGTGGTGATCGGTGCCACGCTGCTGGTGCTGGCACAATACTATCTGCGCGATCTCATGGGCTCCGCGGCCGAGGCGCTGAGCGACCTGCCGCTGCTGCCCTATGTGCTCGACCCGGACCGCTGGCTGTTCTGGCTGGGGATCATCTTTATCCTGCTGGTCTACTTCTTTCCCAAGGGTATTGCCGGCACGATCGCGGCCAGGGGCAGCCGCGCATGACGGTGCCCCGCTTCTCCTTCGTGAACGTGATCGACCACGAACTGCACGTGGCCGAATGGGGGGATCCGGGGAATACGCCTTTGGTCATGTGGCACGGGCTGGCGCGCACCGGCCGCGATTTCGATGAGCTCGCGGCGGCGCTGTCGGACGACTACTTCGTCCTGTGCCCCGACACGATCGGGCGCGGGCTGTCGAGCTGGTCCGACAACCCGGAGGTCGAATACTCCATCGAGTACTACACCTGCATCGCGGCCGATCTTCTTGATCACTACCAGATCGACAGGACATGCTGGATCGGCACGTCGATGGGCGGCATCATCGGCATGCGCATGGCTTCGGGACCGCTGGCCGACCGGCTGAGCTGCCTGATCCTCAACGATGTCGGCCCGGAAGTGCCCAAGGAAGCGGTCGACCGGATCCTCGCCTATGCCGGAACACTGCCCGATTTCGCCACGCTGTCAGAGGCCGGGCGCTGGCTGCGCACGGTCTATGCCCCTTTCGGAGAAGCCTGCGATGAGTTCTGGAACCGGATGGCGCGCAGTTCGGTCCGGCGGCGCGATGACGGGCGGTTTACGCTGCATTATGATCCGAAGATCATGGTGCAGTTCACTGCAACACCCGAAGCGCTGTCGTCCTGGGACCGGCTCGCCCGGATCACGTTGCCCATGCACCTGATCCGGGGAGAGGGCTCGGACATTCTGCCTGCCGGCATTGCCGGCCAGATGCAGGCATTGATGCCCGGGATGAAGGAAACGGTCATGACAGGCTGTGGCCATGCGCCGACCCTGTCACGGCCCGAGGACGCAAGGCTTGTGCGCGGTGTTCTGTCCGAGCTTCGGGACCGGGCTGGCGGCTGCTTGGTGCGATGAAATCGGCACGTCAGACCTAACGCAGACGCGTCCGGAAACTTTCAAAGTTTCCGGCCCGATTTCTTTCAAAGAAATCGGGCCCGCGCCAGCCGGCGAACCGGCTCAGGCGGTCTTCAGGTTGCCCCTACAGCGTGCCCTTGGTCGAGGGCACCGCATCCGCCTTGCGCGGATCTGTTTCCAGCGCGTCCCGCAGCGACCGCGCCACCGCCTTGAACGCGGCTTCGGCGATGTGGTGGCTGTTGACGCCATGCAGCGCGTCAACGTGCAGGGTGATGCCGCCATGGGTGCTGAGCGCCTGAAAGAACTCCCGCACGAGCTCGGTATCGAAGTTGCCGATCTTGGCCGCCGGCATCTCCACGTTCCACACCAGGAAAGGCCGCGCCGACAGGTCCAGCGCCGCCCGGACCAGCGTATCGTCCATCGGCAGAAGGCAGGACCCGTAGCGCACGATCCCGCGCTTGTCGCCCAGCGCCTGCACCATCGCCTGACCCAGCGCGATGCCGGTATCCTCGACCGTGTGGTGGTCGTCGATATGCAGATCGCCCTTGGCCCGCACCGTCAGGTCCATCAGAGAATGCCGCGCCAGCTGTTCGAGCATGTGATCGAAGAAACCGACCCCGGTCTGAACGTCGTAGACGCCGCTTCCATCCAGGTTAACCTCGACCGAAACCTGCGTTTCGGTCGTGTCGCGGGTGATCTTTGCCTGCCGCATGATGCGCATTCCTCACTGATTGCGGCTCCTTATAAGTGGCCGTGCGGCCAAGACCAACCGGGGGATTGCAAGCCCCCGGCTCTTGTGACAGCGTTGCCGCACACCGCCAGAAGAGGCCCGCGATGTCGACCTGCGTTTTCATACAGATCCGCTGCAAACCCGGCACCACCTACAAGGTCGCCGAGGACATCGCGCTGAGCGAGATACACTCGGAGCTCTATTCGACCAGCGGCGAATATGACCTGCTGATGAAGCTCTACATCCCCGAGAGCGAGGATGTCGGCAAATTCATCGACGAAAATCTGCTGCATATCCCCAACATCGAACGGTCCCTGACGACGATGACGTTCAAGGCGTTCTGAGCCGGGGAAAGCGTATGAGGTCGGTCAGTCGGCCACGCGGTTCAGAAACGCCATCAGCGGCCCTGTGAACAACGCCGGACGTTCCAGCAGTCCCAGATGCTTCAGCGCCGGGACGATAACTGTTTCCGCGCCGGCAATCTCGCGGGTAATGGCGTGGCTCATCTGCGGGGTCGATCCGCTGTCGCCCTCGCAGGTCATCACCAGCGCGGGATGCGCGATCGGCGGGTCAGGGCGGATCAGGTCCGTTACCCCCTCGGCCAGCACCTGGCGGTGGGCCGCGTAGTTTTCCGGATCATTGGCCAGCACCGTGTCGCGCACCCGAGCGACGGTTTCGGCACCAGCCGAGCGGAACCCGGGTGTGAACCATCTGTCCAGCGCCGCGTCGATCGTGGCCGCCGGTCCGCCTGCCGCGGCATCGCGCGCCTGTTGTTCGACCTTGCGCTGCAAGGCGTCGCCGCGGTCATGCGGTGCATTCAGGATGCCCAGCGCGCTGACCCGCTGAGGATGGTCGATCGCACATCGCCGGTTGATCATCCCGCCCAGTGAAAACCCCACCAGCGCGGCGCGTTTGATGCCAACCGCGTTCATCAGCGCAATCAACTGTTCCGACAGTGTGGTTAGGCTCACCGGCCCACAAGGCAGTGCCGTTTCCCCGTGCCCGCACAGGTCATAACTCAGAACCCGGAACCGTTGTGCCAGAACCGGTGTGATGCCCTGCCACGTAATCCCCCGCGTCAGCCCCAGACCGTGGATCAGCACCACGGCGGGCGCGCGATCCGGGCCGGACAGGTCATAGGCGGTTCCGCCGGTCGTGATCGTGGTCATCGGCCGGCTCTGTAAACGGACGGGTGCCGCTCATCCCGCACGAGGCATCTCGCTTTGCGCAAATGCCGGCATCACCCGGTCGGTGAACAGCCGGAACGAGCGTTTCTGCTGCTCCGGGTCCATGCCCATCGAGGCATAGTATATGAAGGCGTCCACCCCGAGCCCTTCATAGAGCTTCAGCTTTTCCACCACCCGGTCCGGGTTGCCGAAAATCAGATTTTCTTCCAGCGTGTCCGGGTCATAGCGGAAATTGCCATTCAGTTTCTCCGGCGGCACCCGCTCGGGGAACCCGTTGATCACATCGCCGGTCTTGGTCATCAGGTTGCCGAACTGCCCCAGAACGCCCCGCACCGCCGCAATGGCGCTTTGCCGGTCTGTTTCGGTGTCGTAGACCGCCGTGTGCCGCATCATCGCCCAGCGCCCGCTGAACGGGCCGATCCGTGCAATCGCGTCATCCAGACGTTCGCGATAGGCTTCGGCCTCGGAAAACGGTATCGTCAGCGGCCATGACATGATGTTGCAACCCTTTTCGACCGCATAATCGAAAGTGATCGGTGCACGTGCGGCGACCCAGACCGGCACGTTGGCCTGAACCGGCTTGGGGCAGGAGGTGGCCGTCGGAAACTGCCAGAAAGCGCCGTCATGCGCATAATCCCCGGCCCACAGCTTTTGCACCACCGGCAGCATCTCCTGCATGTAACGCCAGCTGTCTTTCTGGTCCAAACCCGGCTTCATCCGGTCAAACTCGCGCTGATAAGCGCCGGAGCCGATCCCGAATTCCAGCCGCCCGTCGCTGAGCAGGTCCAGCATCGCCGCTTCGCCGGCAAGGTTGATCGGGTGCCAGTAGGCCGCGTTGACCACGCCAACGCCCAGCCGGATATCGCGGGTGTGCTCGCCCCACCATGTCAGGATCTGGAACGGGTTCGGCGCGATGGTCATTTCCAGCGCGTGATGCTCAGCCGCCCACACGATGTCGAACCCTGCCGCATCCGCCATCTGAACCATCTCCAGCGTGTGATCGCGCACCGCCTTCATATCTGCCGCGGGATCCACCCGCTCCAGATTGATCGCAAGTTGGAACTTCATCGACGATCCCTCATTTCATTACGAACATGTTGCCCAGCGGCTCGGACGATGTGTTTACCCACACCGTTTTAGGGCGTGTGTAGTCGTAGACCGCCTGAAACCCGGCCTCGCGGCCGTAGCCGGACTGCTTCACCCCGCCGAACGCCGCGACGGGTGAAATCGCCCGATAGGTGTTCACCCAGACGAGCCCGGCCCGGACCGCGCGGCTCATCCTGAGCGCACGGGCGCTGTCGCGGGTGAAGATCCCTGCCGCCAGCCCGTGCACGGTGCCGTTGGCCAGCTGCAGCGCCTCGGCCTCGGTGCGGAACCGCAGCACCGACAACACCGGTCCGAACAGTTCGGTATCGACGATATGCAGATCGGGCGACGGGCAATCAACGATGGTCGGCTCAAAATACATCTCGCCCGCAGCTGCCCGTTTGCCGCCGCAGAGCACGGTGCCGCCCTCGTCCTGCGCCCGCGCCAGTTCCCGTTCGATGGTCTCCAGCTGGCCGGTGGTGCACAGCGGGCCCATCTGTGTGTCCTCGGCCATCGGGTCGCCAATGTTCACGCTCCGGGCAATCTCGGTCATCCGGGCAAGGAAAGCGTCGGCCACGTCTTCGTGCACGATCAGCCGGGAGCCGGCCACGCAGCTTTGCCCGGACGCACCGAAGATCCCGGCCACCGATCCGTTCACCGCGCTTTCGATATCGGCGTCGTCAAAGACGATGAACGGGGATTTGCCGCCCAGTTCCAGCGAGACTTCCGCGAAATTCTGCGCCGAGTTCGCGATCACGTGCCGTGCCGAAACCGGCCCCCCGGTAAAGGCGATCCGGGCCACCAGAGGATGCGCCGTGAGGGTCTTTCCGCAGGGGTCGCCATGGCCCGTGACGATGTTCACCACCCCGTCGGGAATGCCGGCTTCGGCGACCAGCGCACCGAATTCCAGCATCGGGGCAGACGCATGTTCCGACGCCTTGAGCACCACGGTGTTGCCCGCCGCCAGCGCCGGTCCGATCTTGCAGGACGACAGGAACAGCTGCGAATTCCACGGCACCACCGCCGCCACCACACCCAGCGGTTCACGGTCGGTGAATACGAACATGTCGGGTTTGTCGATCGGCAGGGTCTCGCCGCTGATCTTGTCGGCTGCGCCGGCATAAAAGTGGTAGTATTCAGCGATGTATTTCGCCTGCCACCGGGTTTCCTTGAACATCTTGCCGGTGTCGCGTGTTTCGATCTCGCCCAGCTCTTCGGAACGCTCGGCCAGCAGATCGCCCAGCCGGCGCAGGCAGCGGCCCCGTTCCGTCGGCGTCATCCGGGACCATGGGCCGTCGTAACAGGCCCGGTGTGCGGCCTGCACCGCGCGGTCGACATCTGCGGCCGTGGCTTCGGGGATCCGGGCCCAGGTTTCGCCGGTGGCGGGGTTCACGCTGTTGAAACAGCCACCATCCGAGGCAGCGTCCCACGCACCGTCTATCAGCATCCGGTACTCACGCATCGTGCTGCGTGCCCCGCTGCGGTGCGGTGTCCAGATGCGGGATCACCCGGTGATAGGTCCCTTCGCGATAGGTCAGCGGATCCAGATCGTCATGCAAGACCTCGGTCACCCGCCCGAAAAACACCGCGTGGCTGCCGGCGCGCACGGATTGATCCACCGTACAGTCGAACACCGTGGCACCGGACAGGCGCGGTGGCTGCCCGGCCTCGGCGTGGCTGTCGATGCCGGTGAACCTGTCGGGTTCTTCGGCGTCGTGGCGCCCGGCAAAGCGGTCGGCGACGTGGTGGCTGCCCTTCGGCAGGACGTTCAGGCAAAAGCGATGGTTGCGCTCGACGCAGGCAGCGATGCGGCTGTCGGCATGCAGGCAGACCAGAACCGTGGGCGGATCGACCGAGACCGACGCAAACGCCGTTACGGTGGCACCGTGGCGTCCGCCGGGCCCATCCGTTGTCACCACCGCCACGCTGGCGGCAACGGCCCGCATTGCCGCAACGAAATCGGTTGCCGCATCAATGGATGAACCCTTTGCCACCCGGTTTCCTCCTGTGACCGTGTCGAACGGTTCAAAGGTGGCAGATTTGCACCTATTTGAAAAACGAAACTTTTAGTGATTTAAATTCATGAAATTCGAATTGAGAACCCCATGAACGTTGTCCATCTGCAAACCTTCATCGCAATCGTGGAAACCGGGTCGCTGCTGCGGGCGTCGGTCCGCATGAATGTCACGCAATCCACGGTGACGGCCCGGCTGAAAACGCTGGAAGAGTCGCTGGGCCAGACCCTGCTGAACCGCGACAAGTCCGGCGCGACGCTGACACCGGCGGGGGCCAAATTCCTGCGGTATGCGCGCATGATCACCGGGCTCTGGCGGCAGGCGCGGCGCGAAACCGCGCTGCCCGAAGGGTTGGAAAGCATGTGCACCCTTGGCTGTGAACCCGATCTCTGGGACAGTCTGGGCGCGCGCACGGCGGACCTGATTTCCCGGCATCAGCCGCACATGGCCCTGACCATCCTGCGCGGCAGCGACGCAGAACTCGACAGCTGGATGGCCGAGGGGCTGGTTGATCTGATCCTGACCCACCGGGCCAGCCTGCGCAGCGGGCAAACCGTTCATGAACTGCCGTCCGAAGATCTGGTATTGTTCGCGACCCGGCGTGACGCCCCGGTCGTGGGAAATCCCGACTACATCTTCGTCGATCACGGCGAAGAGTTTCGCGCGCTGCACGGGGAAAGCTATTTCGACGCCGAGATCGCGCGCGTCGAGTTTACCGCCCCGGCTTGGGCGCTGGACTATATGCTGGCCAAGGGCGGGCTGGCCTATCTGCAGGCGGACCTTGCCAATCCGGCGGTGTGCGACGGACGCCTGTTCGAAGTCGCCGACGCACCGCGCTACACGCGCAAGAGGTTTCTCGTGGTGCGCGACAATGCCGCCCGCAACTGGACGTGGTTCGGCGATTTCGCCGCCGGCCTGTCATTGCCCTCGGTCTGAGCCACACCGCTCAGATCCGGCCAAGGAACAATGCGAGGGGAGGCGGAAAATCGGTTTGCCCGGCGCCCGGACAGGACAACGCCGCCGGGAACCGACCACGGCGGCGATCTTGGTTGCCGGAAAGGCTGCGCTCAGGCCGCTTTCTGATGCCGGGTGACCAGCTCCGCGATGGCCTTGATATTGGCAAAGTTCTCGACGGTGAAATCCTCGTCGGTGAACTGAACACCGAACGTGTTTTCAATCGCCATCACCAGATCCAGAACGGCGAAGGAATCCAACCCCAGCCCGCCTTCGAACAGCGGCACCTCGGCCGTTACCGTGTCGGCATCCACGTTGGACTCGAGCTCGGACAGGATGAGGTTCTTGAGGTTTTCAAAAGTCGGTTCAGTCATGAATTGAATCTTTCTGCTGGAATTTCGGCACCGCGCGCTGCGGCGTTTACACCTGTGGTCTCTTTGGCTGTCAACCGGCGATCCGTTCGGCGGCGTCTTCTTTCAGCGCCCGCAGATCGGTTTTGCCGGATGCCAGCCGCCCGAAGGCTTTGATCCTGACGATCTGGTCCGGCACGGCATGGCCGGGCAACGTGTCCCGGCAGTGATGCATCAGGTCTTCCTCGCTGACATCTGCGCCGCGCTCGACGACGAAATAGGCGACAACGCCGACGCCCCGGCGGGTCTGGCCGGCGGTCACCACCGCAACCTCGGCGACGCCGGCGGCGTCGGCAAGGCAGGCGTCGATTTCTCCCAGCAGCACCCAAAGCCCGTCCCGCTTGATCCGGTTGTCGGCGCGTCCGACGACGTTCAGATCGCCCAGTTCATTGATATATCCCAGATCCCCGGTCGGGTGTTGCTCGGGGGCAGGGGCGGAAATGGTTCCGGTGCCATCGGCATAGCCCATGTATCCGGCGCCATGCCGCACAAAGATCGGGCCTGTCGCCGGGCCGTCCTCTTCGGTCTCGTCCGCTTCTATGGAGATCTGCACGTTGTTCAGCGGCGGCCCGATTTCGCGGCGGCGGCGGTCGGCATCGGTGGACGGGTCCGCGGCGGCGATGGCGCCCATTTCCGACGATCCGTAAAGACCCGCGACGGGGCCGTTCATTTCCTCGAACTTCTCGGCAAATTCGGGCGACAGGCGGCCTGTGGCGATGACGATACCGCGATAGTGCCGCGGGCTGCGCCGCAGCGGTTGCAATGCGCGGCACTGGCTGGGGATCATGTAGGCCATGGTGGGGTTGACCGCGCGCTCTGCCTGAAGGATCGACAGCGGATCGCCACGGCTTGCCACGCGCAGCGAAGACCCGCCCAGCAGCGTCGGCAGCAACGCCGCGCCCAGCCCGTACATATGATAGATGGGCACCGGGATCAGGACGCAATCGTCAGGGCCGAGGCGCATCCGGTCGCGCACACCATCCGCGTTCAGAATCAGCGCATCGCGTGTGATCACCACCCATTTCGGTTCCCCGGTCGACCCGGAGGTGCGCAGATAAACCAGCGGTTCTTCGCGATCCGGCGACACGTCCGAGGTGTTGATATCCGAGGCCGACATGGTCGCAGTGTCCAGCCGGGCGCTGCAGAAGGCCGGCGTCGGGCCATCGTCGTCGGCCGGCAACAGCGCGACCGAAACCGACCGCTGAAACAAGGCCAGCAATGCGCAGATCCCGGCAAGATCGTTGGTCAGCGGCAGCGCAACCGCCCGCCCGGGCGCGGCCCAGTCATGGGCGGCCAGTGTTTCCGCGGTTTCCGCCACCCGATCGGCCAGCGCGGAATAGCTCAATTGCGCGCCGTCATCGGCAACGAACCGGTCAGCCGCGTCGGCACGGGCGATCAGGTCTTCGGTCAGGAGCATTTTGTCTTTCCTAAATTTCTTACTCTTCAATCTATTCGGCCCTGCGCGTCGGACAATAGGACGGGGCGGGCCTCTAACCACGTATTATTGCCGGAATATGTACCACATCACGCGGCATGGAAAGACATAGGGCGGATTTGACCGATTGCCGGGGTGACAGCGCGGCGCAGCGGGCCACAGAGGCCCGCAATTGCCCGCCATGGCAGCGTGAACAACATTACAGAACTGCTGTGTTTCCGGTGATAGCTAGCGAATATTGCTTCTGAATGACGTTAAGTCAGGTTACCGTAATCCGGTCTGTAAGACCTGGGGAGAGAGATATGTCTGAATTTGCCGTAAAAGGGCCCGAGATAAAATCGCTGATAAAAGTTGCGAAGAAGGGGCCGATCCCATTTGCTTTCAATCCGGGGAAAGCAGACAACGAGCACCTTCTGGCCATGCATCGCCGCAAACCGGCGGCATTGCTGGGGAAATCCGCCAAACAGGACGGGCCGGGCAACAAGGCGGCCTTCGGCACTTGTGAGGTTGACGGCAAGGTGCTGTCGCTGACCTGCGAGAAAACTGTTCCGAACCTCGCCAAGCGGCTCAAGAAATACCTCAAGTCACAGAAAGTGTCGCTGAACGTGCGGGTTCTGGATGCCGCGGGCAACGTTCTGGAAGACGATATCGAGGATCTGCCCGACGACGATCTGCTGGATGATGATGACGGTGTTCAGGCGCAGGAGGCGGCGCCGGCCGGTGATGCAGAAGCGCCGGTGGACCAGATCGACGCACGGGAACTGATCGCCCGTTTGCAGGCCGTGTCGGCCCGCGCCAAGGCTGCCCCGGCCGAGGTGGTGCAGAAACTGACAGCCGCGGTCGGCGAGGCTGCCAATCAGGTCAAGGCGCAGGCGCTCGAGGTTGCCGACGGGCAGATTACCAAGCTGGAACAGGCTCTGGACCGGCTGGACGGGCAGGGTTCGGCCCCGCCCGCGGCGCCGCCGAACCCGATGGCCGATACGCTGGCCAAGGCCATCGCGGCCACCGAAAGCTCGCTCCAGGCGCTGCAGGGCGAGGCGCAGGAAAAACTGAACCAGGCTTTGGGTATGGTCCGGGATCTGGTCTCGGCCGAGGACTACAACAAGGCAGCCAACGGCCTGAAATCGATCCGCGATCAGATTGCCAAGCTGACCTCCCAGCCGGACGCGGAACCGGCTCAGGAAGAGCAGGCCGAAGCCCCGCAGGAACCGGTGCAGCAAGCAGAAGCCGCACCGCCGCGCCCGAAGATCAGCGTTGTCGCCTTCCAGCGGTCGCGGCTGATGTGGCTGGACACCAAGCGCGCGCTGCAATCGGGTCTTGATACGCTGAAGAATGCCATCATCGCACAGGCCGACGGCGACGAGGACAAGGACGACATCGTCGCTGCAGCGACCGAAATGGCGGACCGGATCAACGATTTCGACACCCTGCTCGAAGATGTGCTGGACGATATCACCAACACCCCCGACGGCCCTGACAGGGACCGGCTGCGCAGCAAGGCAACGGGTGTGATCCGGGAATACAACTCGATCCTGGATGCGCCCTTCTTCAAGGCGCTGGACGCAAATCCGTTCACCAAGTTGGATGTCGTCGGTTCTGCCAAGCAGAGCCTGGCGCTGATCCAGAAGACCCTGGCCTGATTTTTTTACCGGAAGGAATACTAAGATGTCTTTGGAATCCGACCAACGCGCATGGCTCGATCTGGCCCTTCAGAACAAGGGGCGCTTCACCACGAAAAAATCCATCAGGGGTGACTTTGAAAACTATCGCCGCCGCCGCGAGAAGACCGCGAACGCGCTGGGCGGTGTGTCCGATATCGGCAGGACCAAGCAGCTTGTTCAGGATGCGCTGGACCGCGCCGACGCGCTTGCCGAGGCCGGCAAGTTCAAGGACGCCTACAAGGCGCTCAACGGGGCCAAGAAGCTGGCGAAAACCTCGCTCAGCGGGCGCTCGGATACCGCCATCGCGCAGGAGCTGGAAATCCCGCTGAACGTGATCAACCATTACCTCCGGGATCACGAATCAATCGTCGCGTATCATGTCCGGTCGCTGGATGGCTTCATCGACGCGATGGATGACGTGGACAAGGCCGGCGACGAAGCCGACATGACGGCGGCTCTGCAACGGCGCCGGGACTTCGTCGACGAAGAACAGACCCTGCGCGGTGACTATCAGCGCATCAGAGACCGAGCCTGGGCGTACTACCAGACAATGAACGGTCACGGTCTGGCCGATCAGTTCAAAGAGACCGAGGCCATTGCCGAGCGGCTGGAAAAAGCGGGCTGTGCTGACATTATCGCAGATCAAAAGGCGCGGATGCTGGATCTCAAGCGCAGGGCCGAGGCGGATGGCAAGAAACTGTGGTCCGGAACATGGCTGTTCAAATACGTGCTGGCAACCGACAAACGGCTGGATGCTGCGGTCAAGCTGGTCCGGTCGCTGGAAAACTTTCAGAAGCGTGACGCGTCCGACGAGACACCCGATCAGGGGTCTGCAGATTTCCGCGAAGACCAGCTGAGAGAGACCGACAACCGCATCGCCCTGCTGGAACGCGAGGAACAGCGCCTTGCCGATGCAATGGAACAGTTGCAGCGCGATCTGGACACGGACGGGCGGCTGACGACTGATACCGACCGGCCGCCGATCCACACGATCCCGGAACCCGAGAAGTTCGATTCCGGCGACGTGTTCGATGACGTGCTGGGTATGGATGTCCGGCCCGAGCATCTGTCGCTGCAAGTGATAGACGAAATCAAGCAGCGCGGCGTGGCAGCGCTGCAGCACTTCCTGCAGCACACGCCGGCGGACGACCCCAAAATGTTCGATCTGGCGCTGAAGAACACGGATGATTTCCGCAAGATGATGGCCGAGGAACTGTTGGGGGTCACCAATCTTGCCGATCTGACCGAGAACGAAAAGTCGCTGATCAACGATCTGGCCGATGAGCTGAACACCACGCTTTGCGCCAGCATCCCGAATTCGATGGCCGATGATGGTCAGACGATGCAGATGGGGGCCGATGTCTATGATTTCGACTGCGTGCTTGGCCGCGGGGCCGGGGGCGAGGCGCATCGCTTCATCAAGCGCGGGACAGGCGAAACCGTTGTCGTCAAGAAACCTGTGGACGATCCGCACGATCCCGATGCCGGTCGGCAGAAACTGGTAACCGATCTGGAAAACCACTACCGGCTGATGCAGGGGCGGGCGGATGACGGATCATCGGCGCTGACCGAACTTCTTGGTGCGGCGCGCAGCCCGGACGGATCCCTGTTCGTGATCATGGAAGAGGTCAAGGGCGGCGATATCGACGACGCCGATGCCAACCTGCAGACCATGACGGCGACCGGCGTTCTACCCGAAAACGCCCGTCAGATCCTTGCGGCGGACATGATCCGAAAAACCTGTATGGCGCTGAAGGAAATGGAGCGGCTGGGGTTCGTGCACAACGACATCAAGGGCGGCAATATCATGCTGACCGAAGACGGCGATGTGCGGGTCATTGACTTTGACCAGTCGCGTTTTGGTGACGACGAAGGCCGGGTGGACCGGGGCGACAACGATTTTGCCGGCTCACCGGGCTATTTCGCCAAGGATGACGAGGTTGCAACCTCCAAATCCGACGCCTACGCGCTGGGTGGGATGCTGCAGAAACTGGTGGCCAACCTCAAACCCGTCGAATGGAAAGATCAAGCCGTCAACTTCGAAACCGGCGCTCTGGGCCGCCTGATCAAGGCGCTTCGGACCGACGATCCCGATGAGCGCCCAAATTACGAGGCGGTTCTGGCCAGCGCCTATCTGAATTCCCCGACCTCGGATTTCTCGACCCATGACATCGACGATTTGCGCGATGCGTCGTCGGCGTTTTCCAAACAGATGAGCGGTATGCGCATCGAACTGGATTTCGACGTCAAAGACACCGATGATGATGAAGTGGCAAACACCAAGGAATACATGAACCGCCTGTTCAGCGTCTATGTTCCCGGTTTCCGCCCCGGAGAAACCGAAAACATGTCGATGAAGGCGTTGCAGTCCGCAGCGTCCGCGGTCGATGCCGATCTGCGCCGGGAGCACGACAAGCTGCCGGAGTCACCCAATCCGCAGAAGGTGCACGACGAAATCAAGCGGCTGCTGGATTTCCGCCAGTACATCAACAACCAGCTTGTCGCGCCGGCGGTGAAGGAACGCGAGGAGCTCGGGGAAGCAGCGTATCAGAGCGCGCTGGACAATCCGGACAACAAGATGACGCTGGATGTCGGCAAGGGACCGCATGTGATGAACTTCAAGACCGCCATCGCGGCCCGCGACAGGGTGCTCGGGATCATCGCCGACAAGCAGAAAACCTTCTACGACAACATGACCGATGACGAGCAGGTCGATTTCGACCGGGCCGCCGAGGTCAACGCGGAACTTCTGCGTCTGGATGCGCTGCGCAAGGATATCGAAGACAAGATCTTTGCCGCGATGGGCGATGACGCCAAGTTCTATCTGGCCAAGCAGAAGCTGGCAGAGGTGTCGGCAAAGTTCGGATCGCCGACGACAGGCACCGAGCACGCCCCGCCCGAACGTGACGAACTGGACGAAGCGATCGGCATTGCCGGGGCCGACCCTGTGCACAAGGCGGTGCAGGAAGCGGCCAGCTGACCTGAAACACCCGCCCCCGGGCGGGTCCGATCACGCGCGTGCGGCGTCCGAAAGGGCGCCGCACGTCGTTTTCTTTGTCACCAAAATCGACACAATTCGCCGCGATTTATTCTCTGTTTGCACCAATAAAGCCCAAACTTCCCGACTAAACCTTTGATTGTGAGTTCGAGTGAAGCGGTTTTTCTTATGGATTTTCAGGGCGTGGGCAAGTGTCGGAACAACCGAACACAATCTCTGCAGAAACACCGACGTGGCGCGATCGGGCGCGGCGGGTTCTGACGGACTCGGGGCGGGTTATCGCGGATATCCTGACGCCCGGGGCCGGGGCTGAAGAAATCAACGCCGAACTGATCAAGGTATCCCGGAACCGGCTCTGCGTCCGGGTCAGTGTCGGCACCAGCACCGGTTTCCTGAAGCAGTTCGATGGCTCGGCAACGGCCTGTGATCAGGCCTACACCCGCGAAAGAGATATGCTGACGGCGATGAAGCGCACCGGGCTGGTCCCGCGTTTGCGCGCGTTTTCCGACCGGTATCGCTGGCTGCTGACCGAAGACATCCGTGACGGAGACGATCCCGCCGCCCGTTTGTCGCCGGAACAGTTCGGGCGGCAGGCCGGCACATGGATCGCCCGGTTCGAGGCGGTGGCCCCTTATCAGAAGGCGTCTGGCAACTGGCTGGGCTATGTGACCCGGCTGGGTCTGGGACCGCAACTGGATCGGATCGAACAGGCTGCTGAAACCCTTGCAGGAATTCCGCTCTGCGGTCTTGTGATGGCCCGCAACGACGCGGCCCTGCACAATTACCTGATGAAACCGGACCGGACCCTTCTGGGCTGCGATTTCGAACGCACCAGCCTGAAACCCCGCGGTTGGGAATACATGACGACATGGCAGGCCCTGCTGCAACGGCTCGGCGATGACAGCACCCGCGCTGTTCAGGCGTTTTCCGACGGGTTTGACAAGGAACATCGCGGCGGGCTGATGATCGACGAACTGAACGCCGTCGCCCGGATCCTGTTCTGCGCCCGGTTCCTGCAGATGCAGGACAAAAAGCAGAGGGCCGCCTGATGCCCACGGAATATGTCACGGTCACGCTCACAAATCCGGGCGAGGACGACGAGGTCAAGATCACCGGCAAGGACCTTGATGATGACGATGGCAACCCGGTGAACGAGGACGAACAGCAGATCGTCACGATCCTCGATGGCGGCGACCTCGAAGACGATGGCGGTGACCCCGCCACATTCGTTTTCGAGTTCTTCGGCAAAACGTCGGATGATGATGACGAGTTCCACTTGGACCTGAGCGGATTTGACGACGATTTCAACATCGAAGTCAAAAGCCAGGACCCCGGCGATTGCTGGTACATCACCGGGTGGGACAGCTACACAGTTGTCGGCAACGTCTATACGTTTACGTATACCGGTACGGACGGCAATACGCACACCATGACGATCGATGCCGAATCCACCAACCCCGGCTTTGGTGTGGCCTGCGTCGTGGTCTGTTTCGTCCGCGGAACACGGATCCGGACACCCCGGGGCGATGTGCCGGTCGAAACCCTGTCGCCGGACGACGAGGTATGCTGTGGCGACGGGGTGAACCGCCCGGTCCGCTGGATCGGAAGCCGCGTGGTTTCCCCGGAAACGCTGAAAGCGAATAACAGCCTGCGCCCGGTGGTCTTTCAGCGCGGCGCGCTGGCCGATGGCGTGCCGTCGCGGACACTGCGCCTGTCGCCGCAACACCGGGTCTTGCTGCGCGACTGGCGCGCAGAGCTGCTGTTTGGCGAAAACGAGGTGCTGGTCCCGGCCATATCGCTGCAAAACGACAAAGATATCGTCCGCGATCATTCCTGCGAAGAGGTGGAGTATTTCCACATCCTGCTGGACGGGCATCACACGGTCTTCGCGGACGGGGTCGAAAGCGAAAGCCTGATGCCGGCCGAAATGGCGCTGTCGGCGCTGGATGGCGCCGCGCGGGACGAAGTGTTCTTCCTGTTCCCGGAACTGGCCGGAAACCTGCAACAATTCGGCCCGCTCTGCCGGCGGGTGCTCAAGAACTACGAAACCGATGTCCTGCGAAGCGGGATGCCCTGACAATCAACCGGTCTGCTCCGCGCGCGGAGCCCCGGCGATAAAGGCGAAATTAACAGCAACCGAAAGAGGCAGCACATGCAGATATCGAACGACATCGTCGAACAGGCCCGCGAGGCAGTCTACATCCCCAACATTCACGTCCCGCGCCGGCCGGTGATCGAAGCCTATGACCGTTACCTGAACGATCTGGCCGTCGAAATGGACCGGCGCGAGAAGAACCAGCGCCGTTAATGCGCCATCAGGACCGGTACGGTCGCGTTTTCCAGCATGTTGCGCGTTGTGCCGCCAAGGATCGCTTCGCGCAGGCGTGAGTGGCCATAGGCGCCCATCACCATCATGTCTGCCCCCGTATCCGTGACGTGGCGGTTCAGAACATCCGAGGTCCGCGGCATCGTTTTGCTCAGGACATCGACCTCGCAGGCGACCCCGTGACGCGCCAGCATCTGGCTCAGCATACCGCCCGGGTCGGTCTGATCCGACCGGTGCGGGGTGGGTCCGACGGTCACAATTCGCACCAGATCCGCGGATTGCAGCAGCGGCAGCGACTTGCGCACCGCTGTCATCGCTTCGACGCCTTCGTTCCATGCGACGATGATGGTCTTGAATTCGGAGCCGGCAGTGTTGCCGTCCGGCAGGATCAGAACCGGCGCGCGCCCGCCGAACAGCGCGGCCTCGACCGCGACCTCCAGATCACTGCCTTTCCCTTCGCCATAAGGCTGCGGCATCACCACGAGGTCGGAAAACCGCGCCCGGCTTGCCACATGTTCGCCCATCGCGGCCAGCGCGGCCACACCGCGCTCGGTCGCCCAGCGGACGCCCGAGGCGTTCAGCACCGCTTCGGCGCGCTCTACCAGAACGCCGGCTTCGGCCTTGGCCTGATCAAGCGCCTGCTGAAGGATCAGCGCGTTGCCGCCGGCTTCGTAATACCCATGCGGGCTGCGGTCGACACCGATGCACAGGGCGTCGGCATGCGCGTCGTAAGCACCGGCCAGTTCCACGATCTGAGCCAGAGGCAGTTCGACACAGTCCGGGTCCGTCAGCACCGTCAGCAAGGATTTGTACATCATTTGCGGGTTCCTTCGTTTCTTCGGTCCCGCATAATGGTTCACATCCGGATGCGGGCGGTCAAGCGAAGCAAATCACAGACCCGCCGGCAACGCGTTGATGCAGATCAAGACTGGCGCGGCAGAACGGGCGCCGCAAACCTGCAGCGCCCACAGCCGGTGGCCGGTTGGTGATCAGAGCGTGGGATAGATCGGGAACCGTGCGCACAGTTCGGCGACTTCGGCCTTGACCTTGGCTTCGACCCCGGCATTGCCGTCCTCGCCATTCGCCGCCAGACCGTCGACCACCTCGACGATCCAGTCGGCAATCTGGCGAAACTCCGGTTCGCCGAACCCGCGCGTGGTGCCCGCGGGCGAGCCCAGCCGGATACCGGAGGTGATCATCGGTTTTTCGGTGTCAAAGGGAATGCCGTTCTTGTTGGTGGTGATATGGGCCCGGCCCAGCGCCTTTTCGGTGGCGTTGCCCTTGACGCCCTTGGGCCGCAAGTCGACCAGCAGCACATGGGTGTCGGTGCCGCCGGTGACGATGTCCAGCCCGCCTTTTTGCAGCTGATCGGCCAGCGCCTTGGCGTTGCTGATCACGTTGCGGATGTAATCCTTGAACTCCGGCCGCAGTGCTTCACCAAAGGCCACTGCCTTGGCCGCGATCACGTGCATCAGGGGCCCGCCCTGAATGCCGGGGAAGATGGCCGAGTTAACTTTCTTGGCGATGGTCTCGTCATTGGTGAGGATCATGCCGCCGCGCGGGCCGCGCAGGGTCTTGTGCGTGGTCGTTGTGGCCACATGGGCATGCGGGAAGGGCGAGGGATGTTCGCCGGCCGCGACCAGCCCGGCAAAATGCGCCATGTCGACATGCAGATAGGCGCCCACCATGTCCGCAATCTCGCGCATGCGGGCAAAATCGATCTGCCGCGGAATGGCAGAGCCGCCGGCGATGATCAGCTTCGGCCGGTGTTCCTTGGCCAGCGCCTCGACCTGATCGTAATCCAGCGTCAGATCCTGCCGCCGCACGCCGTATTGCACGGCGTTGAACCACTTGCCCGACTGGTTCGGCTTGGCGCCGTGGGTCAGGTGGCCGCCGGCGTCCAGCGACATGCCAAGGATGGTGTCGCCGGGCTGGATCAGCGCCTGCATGACACCCTGGTTGGCCTGGCTGCCTGAGTTTGGCTGCACATTGGCAAAATCGCAGCCGAACAGATCCTTCGCGCGGTCGATGGCCAGGTTCTCGGCCACATCGACAAACTGGCAGCCGCCGTAATAGCGCCGCCCGGGATAGCCCTCGGCATACTTGTTGGTCAGGACCGTGCCCTGCGCCTCCATCACGGCCCGGCTCACGATGTTCTCGGAAGCGATCAGCTCGATCTCGTCGCGTTGGCGGCCAAGCTCGTCGGTGACGGCTGCAAAAAGTTCCGGGTCGCGATCGCTGAGGCTCTCGGTGAAAAATCCGCTGTCACGGTGGGACGCGTTCATCGGGGGTTCCTTCCGGCTGGGACGTGGTGGCGCAGTGCCTAGCCGATACCATTTCCGACCGGTAGTGCGTAATGCGACTTTTCAGACCAATACTGCGGCAGTACTGGCCAATTCGGGGCAGGTATGATTGTGTCGCGAAACCGCAATGCTGGGAAGACCTGTGTGATGGCGCTGAAAATCGCGTTTCTTGCAAGCGACGCCCATGTCGCACAGACCGCCTGCGCGGACCTGATTGGTCGCTACGGCAATGTGACCCCGGAAGAGGCCGACGTGATCGTATCGCTTGGCGGTGACGGGTTCATGCTGCGGACCCTGCACAATACTCAGGCCCTGCCGGCGCCGGTCTACGGAATGAACCGGGGCACTATCGGCTTTTTGATGAACGAATACAGCGAAGCCGACCTCATCGACCGGCTGAAAGACGCGGAAGAGGCGGTGATCAACCCGCTGCGGATGCACGCCGTGGACCTGTCCGGACGTACGCACGAGGCGCTGGCGATCAACGAGGTGTCGCTGTTGCGCGCCGGGCCACAGGCGGCGCGGCTGAAGATTTCGGTCGACGGGCGCGTGCGCATGGCCGAACTGGTCTGTGACGGCGCGCTGGTGGCCACGCCTGCCGGTTCGACCGCTTACAACTATTCAGCCCACGGACCGATCCTGCCGATCGGATCGGACGTTCTGGCGCTGACTGCGATTGCCGCGTTCCGCCCGCGGCGCTGGCGCGGGGCATTGCTGCCGAAAACCGCGCGCGTGCGGTTCGACGTCGTGGAGCCGGAAAAACGCCCCGTGGTCGCGGACGCGGACTCGATGCAGGTGGCCGATATCGACTGGGTCGAAATCTCGTCGGAACCGTCCGTGTCCCATCGCCTGTTGTTCGATCCCGGTCACGGGCTGGAAGAGCGGCTGATCTCGGAACAGTTCACCTGATCCTTGTCCGACCGCTAATGTGACTTAGATCACAGAACGCCCGCGGCGAATCACCGATAGTGGTTTTGCGGAACACGATCCGGCTCTCGGTCGAAGCGAAACGTTACCGGATCGGTATTTCAGTGAGTGTGGTCCCGCAGTTCGGCGGGCGCGGCAATCCCCAAACCGCGCCCGCTTATTCCTTTTACGGTGTTCGCTTGGCATTCGGCCCCGCCGCGGACAAAGTAAACCGCGGGAGGACCATCCATGACCAACGAACCCAGCGACAGTTTCCAGACCATCATTCGCGCCAGACGCAGCACGCGCAAATTCGAGCCCGGCCGCGCGGTGGATCGCAGCGTGTTGGAGCGGATTGTCGATTGCGGGCGCTGGGCGCCTTCCGGGGCCAATACGCAATGCTGGGACATCATCGTTGTCGATGATCCGGACATGCGCGAGGCCGTCCGTCAGGTGTTCCTGAGGCAGGCGCAGCGGCTGGTGGATCACGCCAAAGGGTTCCCGGCAGTGTCGAAAAACTACCTCGCCAACACGGTGGCCATCGTCATCGTGCTGGGCGATCCGCGCTGGAAGGTCTGTTTTCCGCAACCGACCACCCCGGACTGGGAAGCCGAATACGACGAAAACAACGAAGCGATCTTTCTGTGTTCGCTGGGTGCGGCGGTGCAGAACATCCAGATGGGCGTGACCGCCGAAGGTCTGACCTCGGCCTGGCTGTCCGGCGGCGGCGAAGCGACCACGAACGCCGAACTGGCTGCGCTGCTGGGCTATCCGCCGTGGATGCGCGCCTATGGCACGATCCCGATCGGCTATCCCGTGGCCACGCAGGACCGGCGCTATCGCCGCCCGATGGAACAGGTGTGCCACTGGAACGGATACGAGGCGCGCCAGTACCGCCCGCATGCACTGGTCGATTTCTACGAAAGCACGCTTCGGCCCTTTGCCATGTACCGTGATCAGGAGGATCCGAGGGACTGGGACGATTTCGACACCAAGCTGGAAGGTTGGGGCGCGGCGTTTTCATCGGGTGACGTGAACGAAACCGCCGAACTGGAAGACGAGGTCGATTTCTCGCGGCCCCGCACATCCGGACGCGCGACCAAGGCGCGCAACCGGTAGCACGGGGGGTGAGATTGCGCTGATTTGCGCAGGCTATTCAAAGCCTGAAGACTTCGTCGGCGCGTGAAAGCGGACTTTGGGTCCCTTAAATCTCCAGCCGCAGCCGGTGTCCCGGAGCATGATAGACCCGCACGGTGGTCACCGGATGCTGTGGCCCGAACGTGCAACGGTCCAGTACCATGACAGGCTCGCCCGCCGCGCAGTCCAGATGCCCGGCGACATCGGCCGGCACGGCCGCGGCCGAATAGTCCAGCGTGCCCCGCGAAAACGCCGCGAACTGCACCAGCCAGTCGTTCGGGCTGAGCCGGTCCAGCGGGTCGCGGTCAAAACCCGGTGCCCCGGCCAGACAAACCCAGCGGTCCTCGAACGCATAGGGCTGCCCGTCGGCCAGATAGAGCGTGCGAACCCGCTGCGCCGGTATTTCGCCCGACAGGTTCAGCAGCGCGCGTTCACGGGCGGGCAGGGGGGCGGACTGGCGGTCGGTCACCGAAAACGCGAATTGCTGACCGCGGGCCTCGATATCCTGCCGGATCAGGGGAATGGCCAGCTGCGCCCGCCGCTCGGGGGCCTGCCGCACGCGGGTGCCGGCCTTGCGCCGCCGGTCCAGCCATCCTGCCTCGGCCAGATCCCGCAGCGCCCGGTTCACCGTGCCGCGCGCGCAGCCCAGTTCGTCGGCAAGGTCCGCCTCGTTCGGGATCAGATCTCCGGGCGTCCATTCCCGCGCCTGTATCCGGCGCAACGCCTCGTCCCGCACGTCCTGCCACCCCAGCGCCATCAGAGCGCATCCCGCAGACGATGCATCGTGGCGCGAAAGCCGCTTTCAATCTCGTCCCGGCGGATGTGTTTGCCGTTTCGGACCACGTGCCGCCCGCCGGACCAGACATCGCGCACCAGCCGGTCATCGCGGGCAAACACCCATGTATCCAGCAGCAGGTCACCGGTGCGGCCGGTCAGGTCCGGGTGACCGCCATCCAGCGCCACCAGATCCGCCACCGCGCCCGGTTCGATCCTGCCGCTGTCACGTGCCACCGCCTGTGCACCCCCTGTACACATTGCGTCATACATCCGACGGGCCGTCGATCGTTCTGTTGTTGCCAGAACCGCCCGCGCCCGGTCGCGCAGGCGCTGCGAATACTCAAGCTGACGCAGTTCTTCAGACAGCGAGATGCGGATATTGCTGTCGGACCCGATCCCGATCCGCCCGCCGCGATCCAGCCAGCGATGGCCGTCGAATATGCCGTCGCCCAGCGATGCCTCGGTCACCGGGCACAGCCCGGCCACGGCACCGGTATCCGCCAGTACGGTGGTTTCATGCGGTTCCATCTGGGTGCAGTGGATCAGGCACCAGCGGCGGTCAAGCTGCAGATTGTCCAGCACCCATTCGACCGGGCGCGCGCCGGTGGCGGCCAGAACTTCGCTGACCTCGGCCGCCTGCTCGGCCAGATGCATATGCACCGGCCCGTCAGTGAGACCGGCCACCTCTGCCAGCGCCCTGGCCGGCACGGCCCGCAGCGAATGTGGCGCAACCCCGGCCCGGGCGTCGGCAGGCAGGTGCGCGAGGTTTCCGGCAGCGGCGTCGAGCAGTCGCGCAAACAAGTCCGGCCCCGATCCGAAACGCTGCTGACCGGGGCCCAGTGCCCGGCCATCCAGCCCACCGGTCTGATACAGCACCGGCAACAGGGTCAGCCCGATCCCGGTCTGTTCGGCGGCGGCACAGATGCGGCTGCTCATCTCTGCCGGGTCGTCATAGGGGGCGCCGCCGGGCGTGTGATGCAGGTAATGAAACTCGCCCACCGCGGCATAGCCGGCCTCGAGCATTTCCATCTGCACCTGCGCGGCAATAGCATGGACGTCGTCGGGCGTCAGCCGGTCCAGAAAGCGGTACATCAACTGTCGCCATGTCCAGAAGCTGTCGCTTGCGTCCGGTCCGCGCCTTTCGGTCAGGCCCGCCATCGCCCGCTGAAAGGCGTGGGAATGCAGGTTGGCCGGGGCCGGCAGCAGGATATCGACCCGGTGGTCGGCCGGGCCGCCGCCCGGCGCGGCCAATACTCCGTCCGCGCCGATTTCGACGGTGACATCCGTCTCCCAGCCATGCGGCAGCAGGGCCTGTTTTGCAGCGATGACGGTCATTGAGGCCTCTTGACGACTCTATTATGTATGGACATAACAGTATTAAACATATGTTTAATAGGTCAACCGAAATGAACCAGCGAGTCCTGTCCGGCGCGGCTGTCGCAACGATGAACGGTGAGGGGTACGGCCTGATCCCGCACGGCTATGTCGTTATCGACGGTGACCGGATCGCCTGGGCCGGGGCCGAGCTGCCGGTGACGTATCACGACTGGCCGCTCGAGGATCTGGGCGGCGGGCTGATTACCCCGGCGCTGATCGACTGTCACACGCATCTGGTGTTTGGCGGCAACCGCGCCCGCGAATTCGAGATGCGCCTGAACGGGAGATATGGTTGAAAGTTGGTGATGGCCCCTGAGGGGCGGCATATCAAGGCGGTGCTGAAGCGCCGTCAATTCTCAAGAGAAAGGGATATGCCACATGTCGAAATCTACCGGTGTTCCATTCGAGCTATCATCGGAATTTTCACCTGATCCGCTGACTGAGGTCATTCAGTTCGGGGCACGCGAGCTGTTGCGAACGGCTGTGCAGGCTGAGGTTGCCGGTTTCATGGCGGTTCACGCGCAGCTTCTGGACAAGGAAGGTCGCCAGCGTCTGGTGCGCCACGGGTTCCTGCCGGAGCGCGAGGTGATGACCGGGATCGGCACGGTGCCCGTTCAGGTGCCCCGGGTCCGCGACCGGGGTGCGAACATCGATGGCAGCAAGATCAGGTTCCGTTCATCCTTGGTGCCGCCGTATCTACGCAAAGCGAAGTCCGTCGAGGAGCTGCTGCCCTGGCTTTACCTGAAGGGCATTTCAACGGGGGACTTCAGCGAGGCGCTGGCCGCCCTTTTGGGGCCGGATGCAGAGGGGCTGTCAGCCTCCACGATCACGCGACTGAAGGCGACCTGGTGGGACGAGTATGAAGCCTGGCGCAAGCGTGACCTGTCGGGCAAGCGCTATGTCTACATCTGGGCGGACGGGGTCTGCTTCACGCCCCGTTTGGACGGGGATCGTCAATGTATGTTGGTGATTATCGGCGCTGACGAGTACGGAGAAAAGGACGTTTTGAGCATCATGGACGGATTCCGGGAGAACGCGGACAGCTGGCGGGACCTGTTACGCGGTCTGAGGAAACGCGGCCTGACGGTGCCGCCCGAGCTTGCTGTCGGTGATGGCGCGCTTGGGTTCTGGACGGCGCTGCGGGATGTCTATCCGACCACCCGTGAGCAGCGGTGCTGGGTCCACAAGACGGCCAATGTAACGGGCGCGATGCCCAAGTCGCTGCGGGAAAAAGCCAAGGCCGATCTGCAGGATATTTGGATGGCCGAGACGAAGAAGGAAGCCAATGCGGCCTTCGATCTCTTCGTGGAAACCTACGGCCTGAAATACGAGCGGGCCGTGGCCAGGCTGGTCAAGGACCGCGACGTGTTGCTGACCTTCTATGACTTCCCGGCCGAACACTGGAAACACATCCGGACCACGAACCCGATCGAAAGCGTCTTTGCCACGGTCCGCAACCGAACGCGCAAAACCAAAGGATGCCTGAACCGCAAGACCGCCCTCGCCATGGTCTTCAGGTTGATGATGTCGGCCAAGAAGAAGTGGAGGAAGATCTCAGGGCCAAACCGTCTGCCCGAAGTGATCCAGGGGATTGCCTTCAAGGACGGGATCAGGCAACGTCAAAACGCCGCCTGATCACGCCGTCACCAACTTTTGGGCATAACTCCCTGAACGGCGCCACTTACGAAGAGATCGCCCGTGCAGGTGGCGGCATCGTATCGACCGTGACGTCCACGCGCACCGCCTCCGAGGATGCGCTGGTGAACGGGGCGCTGCCCCGGCTGGATGCGCTGATTGCCGAGGGCGTCACCGTGGTGGAGGTGAAGTCCGGATACGGTCTTGATCAGGAAACCGAGCTGCGGATGCTGCGGGCCGCGCGGCGGCTGGAGCGGCTGAGGGATGTGCGCATCAGGACCAGCTTTCTCGGCGCGCATGCCCTGCCGCCGGAATATTCCGGGTGTCCTCAGGATTATCTGACAGACGCCTGCCTGCCGGCGCTGCGTGCGGCCCATGCCGAGGGACTGGTCGATGCTGTTGACGGGTTCTGTGAAGGAATTGCGTTTGATACCGAACAGATGGCGCAGGTCTTTGATGTGGCAGCCGAGCTGGGCCTGCCTGTGAAGTTGCATGCCGAACAGTTGTCGCATCTGGGCGGAACACAGCTTGCGGCCCGCTACGGTGCGCTGTCCGCCGATCATGTCGAATATGCCACTGAACAGGATGCCCGGGCACTGGCCGGGGCCGGATCGGTGGCAGTGCTGCTGCCGGGCGCGTTCTATACGCTTCACGAAACCCAGCGCCCCCCGGTCGATGCTTTCCGGACCCATGGCGTGCCGATGGCGCTGGCCACGGATTGCAATCCGGGGTCGTCGCCGCTGGCCTCGCTGCTGCTGACCATGAACATGGGATGCACGCTGTTTTCGCTGACGCCGGAAGAGGCGCTGGCCGGGGTCACGCGCCATGCCGCGCAGGCGCTGGGGCTGCAGGATTGCGGCCGGATCTGTGCCGGCAACCGCGCCGATCTGGCCCTGTGGGACGTGGATGCACCGGCCGAGCTGAGCTATCGGATCGGGTTCAACGCCCTGCGCCGCCGGATTTTCGGGGGGCAGGGGTGATCCTTGTTCCGGGCGCGGTGACGCTTGAGGATCTGGAGAGGATCTGGCGCGAAGATCTGGCCGCTACGCTGGACCCGGGCGTGCGCACGGCGGTCGAGCGGACGGCGGCGATGGTGGCCGTAGCTGCGGCCGGCGACGACCCGGTTTATGGCGTGAACACCGGGTTTGGCAAGCTGGCCAGCCGGAGGATCGCGCCGGAAGACACTGAAACCCTTCAGCGAAACCTGATCCTGAGCCATTGTTGCGGAGTCGGTGCGCCGCTGGCCGGGGCCACAACGCGGCTGATGATGACGCTGAAACTCTTGTCGCTGGGCCGGGGCGCGTCCGGGGTGCGCTGGGCCGTTTGCGCCCTGTTGCAGGAGATGCTGCAGCGGGGCGTCACCCCGGTTGTCCCGCATCAGGGGTCGGTTGGAGCCTCCGGCGATCTTGCGCCGCTGGCGCATATGGCCGCCGTGATGCTGGGCGAAGGCGCGGCCGAGTTCCGCGGGACCCGGATGCCCGGCGCGGAGGCTTTGGCGGCGGCGGGCCTGACGCCCGTTGTGCTGGGTCCGAAAGAGGGGCTGGCCCTGATCAACGGCACGCAGTTTTCCACCGCCTGCGCGCTGGTCGGCTGTTTTGAAGCGCAGCGCGCGGTTGACACCTCGGCCCTGATCGCGGCGCTCAGCACGGATGCGATCATGGGATCGGACGCGCCGCTGGCGCCTGAAATTCACACCCTGCGCGGCCATGTCGGCCAGATCGAGATCGCCGCGCGCATGCGCGCCCTGCTGGCCGGCAGCGAAATCCGGGAAAGCCACCGCGACGACGACCATCGCGTGCAGGACCCGTATTGCATCCGCTGCCATCCGCAGGTGGCCGGTGCCGCGCTGGACGTGATCCGCATGGCCGGACGCACGCTGGAGGTGGAGGCAAACGCCGTGACCGATAATCCGCTGGTGCTGACCGGGGAGGGGCGCATTGTGTCCGGTGGCAACTTCCACGCGGAACCCGTTGGTTTCGCTGCTGATCAGCTGGCGCTGGCGCTGGCGGAAATCGGCGCGATATCGCAGCGGCGTGTTGCCCTGATGGTGGATCCGACGCTCAGCTATGACCTGCCGCCATTCCTGACCCCGGATCCGGGGCTGAATTCGGGCTTCATGATTGCCGAGGTCACCACGGCCGCGCTGATGAGCGAGAACAAGCATCTGGCCAATCCTTGTGTCACCGACAGCACGCCGACATCGGCCAATCAGGAGGACCATGTCAGCATGGCCGCCCATGGCGCGTTCCGGCTGCTGAGGATGGTGGAAAACCTTTGTGTCATTCAGGGCGTCGAAGCGATGTGCGCGGTGCAGGGGATCGAGGCACGCCGGCCGCTGAAAACCTCCGTGGCGCTTGCCGGCGTTGTCGCGCGGATGCGGGTGGACGTGCCGGAACTGAAACAGGACAGATACATGGCGCCCGATCTTGAAGTTGCCGCCGGCCTGCTGCGCAGCGGTGCCTTGCTGGAGGCCGTTCGATGATCGGGGTCGTCCGCGGGTCCGGCCCGATCGTTCTGGGCCTGCCGCATACCGGGACCGATGTGCCCGCGGAGATCCTGCGCGACCTGAACGACACCGGTCGCGCGCTGGCGGACACTGACTGGCACGTGCACGACCTATACGCCGGTTTGCTGGACGGTGTGACCACGTTGCGCATGCCGGTCCACCGCTACGTGATCGACGTCAACCGCCCGCCGGACGGGCAAAGCCTTTATCCCGGGCAGAACACCACCGGGCTCTGCCCGCTGACGGATTTTGACGGCAACGACATCTATGACGCCGGTCGGGCACCTGATGCGGCCGCGGTGGAGGCCCGGCGGCAGACCTTCCACGCGCCTTATCACGCGGCGCTGGAGGCAGAGCTGAAACGGGTGCACGCGGCGCATGGGGTTGCGATCCTTTATGACTGCCACTCGATCCGGTCGCGCATTCCTTTCCTGTTCGACGGGCCCCTGCCGGATTTCAATATCGGAACCAACCTGACCACCAGTTGCAGCCACCGGGTTGAGGGTGCCGTTCAGGAAATATGCGAAGGCGCAACAGGTTACACGACGGTTCTGAACGGCCGTTTCAAAGGCGGCTGGACCACGCGGCACTATGGCCGGCCGGCTGAAGGCATCCACGCCATCCAGATGGAGCTGGCCCAGTCCACCTATATGACCGAAACGCCACCCTGGACGTATGACACCGAAAAAGCCGGGCGGTTGCGCGTCCATCTCTCCCGTATTCTCAATGCCTTGCAGGCCCTTGCTCTCAGCGGAGAACTGACATGACCATCACCCGCCATAACATCCGCGACGTGTTTCCGCCGACCGGACCGGACATCACCGCGAAAAGCTGGCAGACCGAAGCGCCGATGCGCATGATGATGAACAACCTGCACCCGGATGTGGCCGAAAACCCGCATGAATTGGTGGTGTATGGCGGGATCGGCCGGGCGGCGCGCAGCTGGGAAGATTTCGATGGCATCGTCAACACGCTGAAAACGCTGGAAGAAGACGAAACGCTGCTGGTGCAGTCGGGCAAACCGGTGGGCGTGTTCCGCACCCATGCGGATGCGCCGCGGGTTCTGATCGCCAATTCCAACCTCGTGCCGCACTGGGCCAGCTGGGACCATTTCAACGCGCTCGATAAGAAGGGCCTGATGATGTACGGCCAGATGACGGCCGGATCCTGGATTTACATTGGAACTCAGGGAATTGTGCAGGGAACTTACGAAACCTCTGCCGAGGCCGGGCGGCAGCATTACGGCGGCGACCTGACCGGGAAATGGATCCTGACCGCGGGTCTGGGCGGCATGGGCGGGGCGCAGCCACTGGCGGCGGTGTTTGCAGGCGCCTGCTGTCTGGCGGTGGAATGCGACCCTGACAGGATCGATTTCCGGCTGCGCACGAAGTACCTCGACGACAAAGCTGAGACGCTGGATGAAGCGCTGGAAAAAATCGCACGCTGGACCGCAGCGGGCGAGGCAAAATCCGTCGGTCTTCTGGGCAATGCGGCCGAGATTTTCCCCGAGCTGGTGCAGCGCATGAAGGCGGGGGAGCAACCGCCTGATATCGTGACCGATCAGACCAGCGCGCATGATCCGCTGAACGGCTACCTGCCGCGCGGCTGGACCCTTGGCGAATGGCGTAGCCGGCGCGAAACGGATCCCAAGGCGGTTGAGGCCGCGGCGCGGGCCAGCATGAAGACCCATGTCGCCGCGATGGTTGATTTCTGGAATGCCGGGGTGCCGACGCTGGACTATGGCAACAACATCCGGCAGGTCGCGCTGGAAGAGGGGCTGGACAACGCCTTTGCCTTTCCGGGTTTCGTGCCGGCCTATATCCGCCCGCTGTTCTGCCGCGGGATCGGACCGTTCCGCTGGTGCGCGCTGTCGGGCGATCCCGAGGACATCTACAAGACCGACGCAAAGATGAAGGAGCTGTTTCCGGAAAACAGCCATCTGCATCAATGGCTGGATATGGCGCGGGACCGGATCGCATTTCAGGGTCTGCCGGCGCGGATCTGCTGGATCGGGCTGGGCGACCGGCACCGCGCCGGGCTGGCCTTCAACGAGATGGTGCGCAGCGGCGAGCTGAAGGCACCGGTTGTCATCGGGCGAGACCACCTCGACAGTGGGTCGGTGGCCAGCCCGAACCGCGAAACCGAGGCGATGAAAGACGGATCGGACGCGGTCAGCGACTGGCCGCTGCTGAACGCGCTGCTGAACACGGCGAGCGGCGCGACATGGGTGTCGCTGCATCATGGCGGCGGGGTCGGAATGGGGTTCTCGCAGCATGCCGGCATGGTGATCTGCTGCGACGGCAGTGTGGCGGCGGATGCGCGGCTGGCGCGGGTTCTGTGGAACGATCCGGCAACGGGCGTGATGCGCCACGCGGATGCAGGCTATGACATTGCCATCGACTGCGCCCGGGAACACCAGCTGCGGTTGCCCGGCATCCTCTGAGCGGGCAAAAACCTTCTGCGAAGGTTTTTGACAGAATTTTCGCAGAAAATTCTTTCGCCGCCTCAGCCGGGCGGAACGCCTGTCGTGCCCCATTCCAGCCAGCGCCGTTCGTCCGCAGACAAAAGCGCGTTCATCCGCGCGTCATAGGCCGAGATCTGTTCGTTACTGAGCCGGCCGACCCATTTGCCGCTGGTGCCGGAATGGAAGAAGTTGCGCTTGTCCTTCCAGTATCCGTCATCGACCTCCGGGGCGTGCTGTTCGGCGTTCTTCTTCATCGCGCCGAAGGTCGCGGCATCAGCGAGCCGGGACATCAGTTCCGGCGGATGTGTCACGCCTATGGCGTCGGCGATGGCCGACATCTGTCCGGGCAGGTCAGCCTTCATGTCGGCATAGTGGAACAGGTGCACATTGGGCAGATGCACCCATCTCATATAGCTTTTGTAATGATGGACGGCGGCCTCGAACGTGGTGTTGTTGGTGTCTTCCGCCTGCAGGGGTTCGTTCAGCCAGTAATCGAAGCTTTTCACCGGATCCATGTTGTAGACCGGGTTTTGCTCGGGGTTGTTCTGGTTCTCACCATGTTTCAGGACCGAGAAATACATGTCCAGAGGATGCCGGCACACCGCGAGATAGATCGCGTCAGGCCACCAGACAATGCCGTCCATCGGCGCGTGGGATTTGATGAAACGCTGGTGAGTCTGCTTGGTGAGGCGCGCGTTCAGCTCTGCGACGGGTTCCATCGTCAGCTCGATCCAGGGCGAGAAGGTGCCGCTGCCAGATGGCGCCGCCGGGTCGCCGAAGATCAGCAGTGAACAGATCGCCTGGGTCCAGGTGGTGCCGTTCTTGGGGGCGGTGCAGATGAAAATGTCGCCGGGGCGGTGGTCGAACTCGCGCCAGCGGCTGGAATCCTCGATTTCCGCGCGATAGATCCGCTCCTGAACCGGGGTGTCTGCCATGGTTGCGACCTCCTTCGCGCCACCGGTCTACGCTGCCTCAGCCGGCCGGTCCGGGCAAGGCCGCCGGCCGGACGCTGGTCCGGCGCGGCCGGACCTCGCCCCGCCCGCCGTCCCGCATCCGGGTCCACGCCCGTCGCTTCAGCCGGCCAGTTTCGGGCCCAGACGTTCGAGCATGGACAGGCATTGTGCCAGCTGGTCCAGCGCGACGAATTCGTCCGCCTTGTGGGCCTGTTCGATCGAGCCGGGGCCGCAGACCACCACATCCATGCCCATGGCCTGAAAGATCCCGGCCTCGGTCCCGAAGGCAACGAGATCAGTGCCGTTGGCCCCGGTCAGTTCGGTGACGATGTCGCGTGCCTCGTTGTGGTCGGCGGGCACCAGCCCGTCAATCTCGCCGATCACCTCTGTGGTGATCGCGGCGGAGGGCCAGACCGAGCGCATGGCCGGCAGCAGCGTGGCTTCGACATAGCGGTTCATTTCGGACCGGACGAAATCGGCGTCCGATGTCTGAACCGGGCGCATGTCCCATTCCACGGTAGCGTGATCGGCAATGACGTTATGGGCAATGCCGCCGTGGACCACGCCGGTGTTGATCGTGGTCCAGGGCGGTTCGAACCGGGACCATGCGGGCGTCCGTGCCTTCAGGTCGTCCCGCAGTGCCAGCAGCCGCGACACGTAGCGCACCGCGTATTCCACCGCGTTCACGCCTTTGTCGGGGGCCGAGCCGTGCCCGGCCAGACCTTCGAAGCGCGTGGTGTATTCGCAGCAGCCCTTGTGCCCTTCGATGATCCGCATCGAGGTCGGTTCGCCGATGATCGCCACGCCGGGCCGGATGGCCGCATCGGACAGGCTGTCGACCAGCGCCTGTGCGCCGAGGCAGCCGACCTCTTCGTCATAGGTGAAGGCGAAATGCACCGGTCGGTGCGTGGCGTGGCGGGCGAGATCCGGGGCCAGCGCCAGCACGGCGGCGATGAAGCCCTTCATGTCGCAGGTCCCGCGCCCGAACAGCGCGCCGTCGCGTTCGACCATGTCGAACGGGTCGTGCGACCAGTCCTGATCCGCGACCGGCACCACGTCGGTGTGGCCCGACAGGACAATGCCGCCATCCGTGTCCGGGCCCAGCGTGGCAAAGAGGTTGGCCTTGCGCCCGGTGGCATCGCGAAAGATGTCGACCCGCGCGCCGGCGTTCTCAAGCCGGTCGGCGATGCTGTCGATCAGGGCCAGGTTGCTGTCGGCCGAGATGGTCGGGAAGGCGATCAGTTCGCGCAGGATGTCGACGGTTTTGGCCAGCCGGTCCACGGATCAGTCCTTTACGAACAGTTTGCGTTCGACGGAGCACAGCGCCTCGGCCGCGCCTTCGTCGCGGATCAGCAATGTTTCGGTGGTTTCCAGCCCCCAGTCATCCATCCACAGGCCGGGCATGAAGTGAAAGGTCATCCCGGGTTCCAGCACGGTGTCGTCCGACGGGCGGATGGAATAGGTGCGCTCGCCCCAGTCCGGCGGATAGCTGAGCCCGATGGGATAGCCACAGCGTTCGGCCCGGTCGATGCCGATCTTTGCCAGTTCCGCGATCATTGCGCGGGCCACATCGCCGGCGCGGTTGCCGGGGCGGGCGGCTTCGATCCCGGCTTCCAGCCCGGCGGTCAGCGCCTCGGAGGCGTCGAGGAAGGTGCGGGGCGGTTTGCCAAGATGCACGGTCCGGCAGAGCGGTGCGTGGTACCGGCGGTAGCAGCCCGAAAGCTCGAAAAACGTCGCCTCTCCGTCACGCATTTCATCGCCGTTCCATGTCAGGTGCGGGGCCGCGGCATCGGTGCCCGAGGGCGTGAGCGGCACGATCGCGGCATAATCGCCCCAGGCGTCGTCGACGCCGTGATAAGCGGCCTGTACGATGTCGCCGACCAGTTCATTCTTGCGCAACCCCGGCGCGGCGCGTTCGATGGCCAGCGTCGCGATCCTCTCGGAAATCCGCGCGGCCTTGCGGATGAACCCGATTTCCTCGCCGGATTTCACCGCCCGCTGCCAGTTGACCAGCGCAGTGGCATCGGTCAGTTTCGCGTTCGGCATTCCGGCGGCCAGCGCGGCATGGGCTTTGGCGGAGTAGTAATAACTGTCCATCTCCACACCGATCCGCGCGGATCCGTGGCCCATGTCGGTCAGCCGCTGTGCCAGATCCTCCATCGGGTGGCAGGCGGGGTTCTGTACATAGGTATCGACATAGCCCTGAACCCGGTCGTCCTCCATCCAGACCGTGCGGCGGGCGCCGTTGGTGTCCTGCATCCGGCCCCACCAGACGGGCGCCGCGTCCAGAGGCAGGATAACACCCTGATGAACGTAGAAGGACCAGCCATCATAGCCGGTCAGCCAGGCCTGGTTCGACGGGTCGGTGACAAACAGCAGGTCGATCCCCGCCTTGGCCATCGCGGTCCGGGTTTTGGTCAGGCGGCGGTCATATTCAGCCATGCTGAACGGCGCGTTTTCGATTGGCATGGCGTCCCCCTTTTCCCCAGCCGGACCGGCCTTTGATTGATGCGCGATGCGCCCGGCAACTGCAAGCGCCGCAGTCCGGACGGGACGGGTGCAAATGACGAAGGACCGCTGAAGCGGTCCTGTCACATGCGTCACATCTTGTGAGAAAATTGGAGCGGGCGATGAGATTCGAACTCACGACCCTTACCTTGGCAAGGTAATGCTCTACCCCTGAGCTACGCCCGCATCCGATGGGTGAGGCGTGGGATATAAAGAACTCCGGCAGGCTGCAAGAGGAAAAACGCCGGTGCGCCGGATTATTCCGGGCGACGCAACGGAATACCTGCTGGTGCCTGTATCACCCTGCAGCACATTTTCAGGGAAACGTTGAGTATGTCTCGATTTGAAACGTTCGGGGTGGGTGTTCTGGCCTCTGCGATCATTGCCGGGGTCGGGTCTGACGGCCTCAGCCAGAGCCGCCCGCCGATGCGGCAGCACAGCGCCACCGAAAGCCGGCCGCTGAAGCTGCAGGCCGCGCGGGTGCGGCTGACCGGCGGAGAGGTTGAGATTTCGGGGTCGGGGGCCGCGATTCGGGTGACGTCGAACGGGGTGCCCGAACATGCCATTGGCCGGTTTCCGAATGCCGGAAACCCGCATCGCGTTGCCGCACAGACCCATCGGTTTCGCGTGACGCGCGATCCGTCCCGCACATCGCCCTCGGCGTTTGGCCTGACGCGCTATTTCGGGGTCGCGGTCAATGGCGTGCCGTTTGATCCCGGCGCAGCGGAGTTCTGGCAGGGCAATCCGCGGTCGGGCTGGCAATACGAAGCGCTGGGCGGTGCGGTGGCGCTGGGGCTGGATGCCAATTCCGCCCATGTGCAGCCCGGTGGCAGCTATCACTATCACGGGCTGCCCACGGGGCTGATGGCCGGGCTGGGCTGGTCGCCGGGTCGGGCCTCGCCGCTGATCGGCTATGGCGCGGACGGGTTTCCGGTTTACGCGGTCACGGCGGAGGTCGGCGGGCGGGTGCAGAAGATGAAAAGTTCATGGCGGCTGAAGTCGGGATCCCGTCCCGGCGGGGCAGCGCCCGGCGGCCGCTATGACGGGGCCTTTGTTCAGGATTATGCCTATATCGCCGGTTCGGGCGATCTGGACGAATGCAACGGGGCGTATGTGAAAACCGCCGAATACCCGGCAGGCACCTATGCGTATTTCCTGACCGAAACCTTCCCGGTGGTGCCGCGCTGCCTGCAGGGCCGGGCGGACCGGAGTTTTTCGAAGCGGTAGACACGCCCGAAGCTGCCCCGGCGCGGCAATGTCCGGCCTTTTGCGCGATGATACCCGCGGTTTGTTCAGGCCGGCGCCGGAGTTTTTTCCGCACCCGGACACGCGCCATCAGGACGGCAGAAGACAACCGGCCAAGACGGACGAACCGGGCCGGGTGGGCCAGAGCCCGTCGGCCCTGCCGCCGCCTCGCACGTTACTCCAGTTCCACCAGCAGATCCTTGGCGTCGATCTGGCCGCCGGGCTGGATGTGGACGGCGCTGACAATGGCGTCGCGTTCTGCGTGCAGTCCGGTTTCCATCTTCATCGCCTCGATGGTCAGCAGCAGGTCCCCGGCGCTGACCTTCTGGCCGGCCTGAACGCCGACCGAGGCCACGACACCGGGCATCGGGGCGCCGATATGGTCCGGGTTGGCCGGATCGGCCTTGGGCCGCGCCGCCGTCGTCGCGGCGACAAGCCGGTTCGGCACCCGGATCACCCGCGGCTGGCCGTTGAGTTCGAAAAAGACGCGCACTTCGCCGTCATCGGTGGTTTCGCCCACCGCCTGCAGCCGGATTTCCAGTGTTTTGCCGGGATCGATCTCGGCGCTGATTTCCTCGCCGGGCTGCATGCCGTAAAAGAAGGTTTTGGTCGGCAGGGTGCGGACCGGACCATAGAGCCTGTGCCGGCCCATGTAGTCGAGAAACACCTTGGGATACATCAGGTAGCCGTTCAGGTCTTCGTCATCGATGCTCATGCCTTCCAGTTCGGAGCTGAGCCTTTCGCGTTCCTCTTCGATGTCCACGGGCGGCACGTCCCGGCCAGGGCGGTGCAGGACCGGGTCTTCGCCCTTCAGCACCTTGCTTTGCAGCGCGGTGGGGAAGCCGCCCGGTGGCTGGCCCAGATTTCCGCGCATCATGTCGACCACGGAATCGGGGAAGGCGACGTCGGTTTCGCTGTCTTCGACCTGCGCCTGCGTCAGGCCCTGGCTGACCATCATCAGCGCCATGTCGCCGACCACCTTGGAGGATGGGGTGACCTTGACGATATCGCCGAACATGCGGTTCACATCCGCATAGGTCTGGGCCACCTCCGGCCAGCGGTCCTCCAGCCCCATCGACCGGGCCTGCGCCTTGAGGTTGGTGAACTGGCCGCCGGGCATTTCGTGCAGGTACACTTCCGAAGACGGGGCCTGCATACCGGATTCGAAGGCCGCGTAATGTGCACGGACCTCATCCCAGTAATCGGAAATGGCGCGCACGGACCCGATGTCCAGCCCGGTGTCGCGCTCGGTGTGTTTCAGCGCCTCGACAACCGATCCCAGCGTCGCCTGCGAGGTGTTGCCCGACAGCGCGTCCATGGCGCAGTCCACGGCATCCACGCCGGCTTCGGCCGCGGCCAGGATGGTGGCACAGGCGATCCCGGCGGTGTCATGGGTATGGAAATGGATCGGCAGGCCGACCTCTTCCTTCAGCGCCTTGATCAGCACCCGGGCCGAGGCCGGTTTCAGCAGCCCGGCCATGTCCTTGAGCCCCAGCACATGGGCACCGGCGTCGCGCAGGTCCTGTCCCATCGCGACATAATACTTCAGGTCGTACTTGGCCCGGTCGGGGTCGAGGATATCGCCGGTGTAACAGATCGAGCCTTCGCAGACCTTGTTTTGTTCCAGCACTGCGTCCATCGCGACGCGCATGTTTTCAACCCAGTTCAGGCTGTCGAATACCCGGAACACGTCGACCCCGGTCTCCGCTGCCTGGCGGACGAATTCCTGCACCACGTTGTCGGGGTAATTGGTGTAGCCGACCCCGTTTGCCCCGCGCAGCAACATCTGGGTCATCACGTTGGGCAGGGCCGCGCGCAGGTCGCGCAGACGCTGCCACGGGCATTCCTGCAGGAACCGGTAGGCCACGTCGAACGTGGCGCCGCCCCAGCATTCGATCGAGAAGAGCTGCGGCAGCGTGGCGGCATAGGCCGGGGCGACGCGGATCATGTCGATCGACCGCATCCGGGTGGCCAGCAGCGACTGATGCCCGTCGCGCATGGTGGTGTCGGTGACCAGAACCTGCCGCTGCGCCTTCATCCAGTCGGCGACCGCCTGCGGTCCCTTTTGTTCCAGCAGGTTGCGGGTGCCGTAGGATGGGTTGTCAACCCATCCTACCGGAGGCCGCGGGTCTTTCAGATCGGCGCGGGGGCGCGGGCGGTCCTTGGTTTCGGGGTGCCCGTTCACGGTGATGTCGGCGATATATGTCAGCACCTTGGTGCCGCGGTCCCGGCGGCGTTTGAACCGGAACAGGTCGGGGGTCTCGTCGATGAATTTGGTGGTGTATTCGTTGCTGAGGAAGGTCGGGTGTTTCAGCAGGTTCTCGACAAAGGAGATGTTGGTCGAAACGCCCCGCACCCGAAACTCGCGCAGCGCCCGGTCCATCCGCGCGATCGCCTTTTCCGGCGTCGGCGCCCAGGCCGTGACCTTGGTCAGCAGGCTGTCATAATACCGGGTGATGACCCCGCCGGCATAGGCCGTGCCGCCATCCAGCCGGATGCCCATGCCGGTGGCCGAGCGGTAGGCGGTGATGCGGCCGTAATCGGGAATGAAGTTGTTCTGGGGATCCTCGGTGGTCACGCGGGTTTGCAGTGCGTGGCCGTTGAGCGCGATCTCGGCCTGCGATCCTTTTCCGGTGGCCTCGGCAATGGTCTTGCCCTCGGCGATCAGGATCTGGGCCTGCACGATGTCGATGCCGGTGACCTCTTCGGTCACGGTGTGTTCGACCTGCACGCGGGGGTTGACCTCGATGAAGTAGAACTTATTCGTGTTCATATCCATCAGGAATTCTACGGTTCCCGCGCATTCGTAATCCACGTGTTTGCAGATGCGGTAACCGAGGTCGCAGATCTCGGCGCGCTGCTCGTCCGTCAGGTAGGGGGCGGGGGCCCGTTCCACCACTTTCTGGTTGCGCCGCTGGACCGAGCAGTCCCGTTCGAAGAGGTGATACATCTCGCCATGCTTGTCGCCGAGGATCTGCACCTCCACGTGCCGGGCGCGGGTGATCATCTTTTCCAGATAGCCTTCGCCATTGCCGAAAGCGGCCTCGGCCTCACGCCGGCCCTCGCGGACTTTCTCTTCCAGCTCATCGGGTCCCTCGATCGGGCGCATGCCGCGCCCGCCGCCGCCCCAGCTGGCCTTCAGCATCAGCGGATAGCCGATTTCCGCGGCTTCGGTGCCGATGGTCTCCATGTCGTCGCCCAGCACGCCGGTCGCGGGAATGACCGGCACGCCTGCGGCAATGGCCACCTGCCGCGCGCTGGCCTTGTCGCCCAGCGCCCGCATGGTTTCCGCTTTCGGGCCGATGAAGGTGATCCCGGCCTGCGCGCAGGCATCGACGAAATCGGGGTTCTCGCTGAGCAGGCCGTAACCCGGGTGGATCGCGTCCGCCCCGCTTTCACGGGCCACGCGGATGATCTCTTCGATCGACAGATAGGCCGCCACCGGTCCCATCCCCTCGCCGATCCGATAGGCCTCGTCGGCCTTGAACCGGTGCAGACCCAGCTTGTCCTCTTCGGCGTAGATCGCCACCGTCTTCTTGCCCATCTCGTTGGCGGCGCGCATCACGCGGATGGCGATCTCGCCACGATTGGCGATCAGGATCTTGCGAAAGTCGGGCATTGGGCTCTCCGGGGGGCAGCAGATTCGGATTGTGGTGCGTCTTGTTCCATGGCTGTTGCCGCTAGGGCAAGGCGTGCCAGCGGCGGATCTGCAAATACTTGCGGCGCTGCAGCAAAAATCGCGCAGTTGCAAAGTTGTTTTTGGATCACGGGCGGGGGCAGGCCAGTGTGACGGGGGCAGGCATGGATTTCAGGTCGGCTGCACCGAGCTGCCCCATGCAGGATTTCATATCCTGCGCGAACATGTCGATCGCGTGGGCGGCACCGGCTTCGCCAAGCGCGGCGACGGCATAGTGAAAGCCGCGGCCCAGCATTACGAAATCGGCCCCCAATGCCAGCGCGCGCAGGATGTCGAGCCCGCCTTCGATGCCGCTGTCGAAGATCAGCGGCAGCTTTGTCGCGGCCCGGATGTCCGGCAAGACCTCGATGCTGGCCGGGGAGCCGTCGAATTGCCGCCCGCCGTGGTTCGACACCCACAGCGCATCGACACCGGCCGCTTCGAGCGGGGCCGCGTCTTCGGCGCGCATGACGCCCTTGATCACGAACGGGCCGTCCCAGTGATCGCGCAGCCATTTCACGTATTCGATGCCCGGCGATGCCCGCAGCAGGTAGCCGATATGCCCGCCGGGCGGCAGGCTTCGGGGTGCGTTTTCGAAGTAGGGCGTCAGGGTTTTCAGTTTGGGCATGCCCTTGAGCGCGGTTGCAATCGCCCATTCGGGACGGATCGCGACCTGCGCCATGATCCGGGGCGTGAGCTGTGGCGGTTGCCTGAGCCCCGACCTGACCTGTCGCTCGCGCCGGCTGGCCACCGGGACATCCACCGTCAGGACCAGCGCCCGGAATCCGGCGCCCCGGACCCGGTTCAGCATGTCGCTGCGCACTTCGGGGTCTTTCGGCGGGTAGAGCTGAAACCACGCATCCGGTCCCAGATGCGGGGCCAGATCCTCGGGCGTCTGGCTGGCGACGGTGGACAGGGCATAGGGGATACCGGCCTCGGCCGCGGCCAAGGCCAGGTAGCGTTCTGCGTTCGGCCAGAACAGGCCGGACATGCCGACCGGGGCCACGCCAAAGGGCATCGCGGCCTCATGGCCCAGTATCGAGGTGCTGAGATCGGCATCGGTCACCCCGTGCAGGATGCCGGGCGCAAAGCCGATCCGGTCCAGCGCGGCACGGTTCCGGGCCTTTGCGGCATCGGCCCCGGTGCCGCTGTCGAGATACTCCCACGCAAAATGCGGAAGCCGGCGCCGGGCGCCGCGCCGGAGGTCGTCGAAACCGGGATATCGGGCGTGCAGATCCATGCCGCGCATTTGCGGCAAGGATCTGCAGAATGTCCAGCCCGCTATGTCACATGGCGGGCCGGACAGGTCGTGTCATTCTGCCGGCGTGTACCAGATCGGCGAGGAATAGGCGCGTTCCTGATGGATCAGCTGCGCTTCTTCCGGCAGGTCGATGCCAAAGCGCACCTTGTCATAAACCACCCAGCGCGGCGTGGGGATCTCCAGCACCCGCACATAGTAGAACGCCCGTTCCGACGGGTTGAAATCCGGATCGGTCCAGACCGTCGACAGCTCGGACGCGCCGATGGTGTTGGACCAGCTGGCGGCTTCCAGGTCCACGGTGTTGCCGACCGGCGGGACCTTGCCATTTGCATCGGCCACCCGTCCGTCGGACCAAGCCACGTCATAGACTTTTTCATGCAGCTCGCCCTGCGTATCCAGCCAGCCCTTGACCACCTGAATGCGGTCCAGGTTGGCGCCGATCGGATCCTTCAGGGAATAGATCATGAAGCTGGGTGCGGCGTCACCTTCACGCGGACGCAAATCGCCGCCCATGGGCACGCCCTTGGAGTATCCGATTTCGGCCCGGATGCGGGTCCGAAGATCGTCATCAGTGAAATCCCAGCCGCCGAACATGCGCAGGCCGATCCGCGGGCCGGTGGTGGCGTATGTTTCGCGTCGCTTGAACGCGTCGAAAATCGCCGAGCGGGTGTTTTCCGTCGCCCAGACCGCGGTGTAGCCCGATGCAACCAGCGTATGCCCTTCGATCCGGCCCAGATCGCTGGCGATGAAGGGATGTTCGATCCTGGTCGGCGAGGGTTCCACGCTGACCGATTTGCTGAAGAAATTTTCCTCCTCCGCGGTGGTCAGCGAGGTATGGCTGTCCGTCGCGCCGCCCATCCCGAATTTGTACGGGTTCACGCCGAATTTCACTTCGAGCATCAGGCCGAGTTTCAGGGCTTCACGCGCGTATTCGCCCGCCAGCATCTCTTCGGATTTGAGTTCGGTCAGATCAAGGTTCCCGACATCCCAGTTTTCGTAGTCGGCAAACTCGTCCTCGGGCGAAAGTGCGGGGTGTGCCTCCCCGTCGCCCTTGATCTGGGTAACTTCGTAATGCGGCTCCCACTTGGCTCGTCGTTCAACGTATTCCTGATCGACAACTCCGCCATGATAGGTGCCTTCCGTCGGGAACATCCAGCCATTCGACAAGTTGCCGTTATGCGCGAAGGCAACAGCACGGCCGCCGGTCTTGTCCTGGTACATCTCCAACCAGTCCCAGAGCGAATTTGGGTCAGTAGATCCTTGAGGGGGCTGTGTGACCGGTGGGACAACCTGCTTGGCACGCACGCCGCCGTCGCGCAGCATGACGTTTCGGTGCAGGTTGAAACCCTTGGGAACCGAGGTCCATTCGAACCCGATGAAAGCAGTAAATGTGCCCGGATCGTTATGCCGCTCCGCGGCATCAACGATATGCTCCCAAGTAAACGAGAAGGCATCCCCACCGGGACCGTAAGCCGTCGTGAATGCATCGGGCAGGGTCATCTGCGAGAAATTGGTTATCAGATCAAAGGCGCTTTCGCCCGCGGCAGCGCCGCCTGCCGTGTAGCCTTCGTACCATTCGCGACCCTTTTCGTCGGCCAAAATCGTGGGTTTGCCCGCCTGCAGGTCCGGCGCAAAGCCCATGAGGTCCGTGTGATCTGTCAGCACCATCCAGTCCAGCGGACGGGCCAGGCGCACCGGCTGCCCGGTGGAGGAAATGACCTGCTGTCCCTTGGCGAAACGCCAGGCCTCGTCGGGCAGCAGCGTGTTGCCAAAGGCGCCGGCGTCCAGCGACAGGCCAGTGTGCAGGTGTGTATCCCCCCAGAGCGGGCGTTCGGGCAGCGTGCGGTTGGCATATGGCGAAAATGGCTGGTCCGGGAACGTGCCTTCGACGGATTCCTCAGTGGGGTGGATCTGGCTCAATGCAGGTCCGGCAAGACCGGCAATCAGGGCCGAGGCAGCCGCGGAAAGCCGCAAGGCGTTTGTCCAGGCAGTCGTCATGTTCGAAATCTCCTTGTCTTCACGGCACAATCTGAGGCAGCGCCGGGCAATGTCCAACATAAATGGCCCCCGAATACCGGGCCGCGATCAAATCACTCGTGAATGCGTGTGTACAGCCTGCGGCATTCACGCCCGGCGGGTCAAGCACATCGTCCGGAACAGAATGCGAACACCTCTTTATCGCATCCCGGTTCCGCGCTAACTTGCCGCCATGAGCAGCCCAGACGAAAATGACGCCTTTGAAGGCGCGTCCCTTGCCGCCCGCGCGATGGCAGCGCGGCCCGCGCCCTATCTTGACGGTCTGAACCCGGCCCAGAAAGAGGCAGTGGAACGGATGGACGGTCCGGTTCTGATGCTGGCCGGGGCCGGCACCGGCAAGACCCGGGCGCTGACCGCGCGGATCGTGCATCTGCTGAACACCGGCAGGGCGCGGCCGAACGAGATCCTTGCGGTGACCTTCACCAACAAGGCCGCGCGCGAGATGAAAGAGCGCGTGGGCGGTATGCTGGGCCACGCTGTGGAGGGGATGCCGTGGCTGGGCACGTTCCATGCGATCTGCGTGAAGCTGCTGCGCCGGCATGCGGAGCTGGTGGGTCTGAAATCCAATTTCACCATTCTTGACACGGACGACCAGATCCGGCTGCTGAAACAGCTGATCGTGGCCAATAATATCGACGACAAGCGCTGGCCGGCGCGGATGCTGGCCGGGCTGATCGACGGCTGGAAGAACCGGGCGCTGACGCCGGACAAGGTACCGGCAGCCGATGCGAGCGCCTACAACAATCGCGGGACGGAACTGTACGAGCAGTATCAGCGGCGTCTGAAGGAACTGAACGCCGTCGATTTCGGTGACCTGCTGCTGCACATGGTGGTGATCTTCCAGACGCATGAAGATGTGCTGGAACAGTACCGCCGCTGGTTCGCCTATATCCTGGTCGACGAATACCAGGACACCAACGTCGCCCAGTACCTGTGGCTGCGGTTGCTGGCGGGCGGGCATCGCAACATCTGCTGTGTCGGCGATGACGACCAGTCGATCTATGGCTGGCGCGGGGCCGAGGTGGGCAACATCCTGCGCTTCGAGAAGGATTTCCCGGGCGCCCATGTGGTGCGGCTGGAGCAGAACTACCGCTCGACCCCGCATATTCTGGCCGCGGCATCGGGCGTGATTGCCGGCAACGAGGGGCGGCTGGGCAAGGAGCTGTGGACGGACGCCGAAGAGGGTGAAAAAATCCGCCTGATCGGGCACTGGGACGGCGAGGAAGAAGCGCGCTGGATCGGTGAAGAGATCGAGGCGATGCAGGGCGGCACCCGCGGGATGCGCCCGTTCAGCCTGAATGATATGGCCATCCTCGTGCGCGCGTCGCACCAGATGCGCGCGTTCGAGGACCGGTTCCTGACCATCGGCCTGCCATACCGCGTGATCGGCGGCCCGCGGTTTTATGAGCGGATGGAGATCCGCGATGCCATGGCCTATTTCCGCGTGGTGGTGTCGCCCGACGACGATCTGGCGTTCGAGCGGATCGTGAACACGCCGAAGCGGGGACTGGGCGACAAGGCACAGCAGACAATCCAGCGCACCGCGCGCGAAAACGGTGTGTCGCTGCTCGAGGGCGCGCGATTGGCGGTGGAGCAGGGGCTGATCAAGGGCAAGGGCGGCGGGTTGTTGCGGGTGCTGTGTAACAACGTTGCGCGCTGGGGCCGGATGACGCGTGGTCCGCTGGTGGAGGTTGGCGGTGACAGCGTGATTGACGATGGCGCACCGGCCGAAATGGTCTATGGCCCGCCCGAGATCAGCCACATGGAACTGGCGGAGATCATCCTCGACGAAAGCGGCTACACCGCGATGTGGCAGAACGACAAGACACCCGAGGCGCCGGGGCGGCTGGAAAACCTCAAGGAACTGGTCAAGGCTTTGGAGAGTTTCGAGAACCTGCAGGGGTTCTTGGAACATGTCAGTCTGATCATGGACAATGACAAGAACGATGCCGATGACAAGGTGTCGATCATGACGCTCCACGCCGCCAAGGGGCTGGAGTTCCCGGCCGTCTTCCTGCCCGGCTGGGAGGATGGGCTGTTCCCGTCCCAGCGCAGCATGGATGAAAACGGCATCAAGGGGCTCGAAGAGGAACGGCGGCTGGCCTATGTCGGCATCACCCGGGCCGAGGAATTGTGCACGATTTCATTTGCCGGCAACCGTCGGGTGTTCGGGCAGTGGCAGTCGTCGATGCCGTCGCGGTTCATCGACGAACTGCCCGACGCGCATGTGGAAGTACTGACGCCGCCCGGTCTCTATGGCGGCGGTTACGGTGCGGCGACGCCGGGCGGCAGCGGCATCGAGGACCGCGCCATGAAGGCCGATGGCTATAACTCACCCGGATGGAAACGGCTGCAGGCCCGGTCGGGCCAGTATGGCATGTCCCAGCCCAAGGAGAGCCGCAATACGGTGATCGATCTGGAGGCGGTGTCGGGCTTCACCATGGGCGAACGCGTGTTCCACCAGAAATTCGGCTATGGCGCGATCATCGGGATGGAGGGCGACAAGCTGGAAATCGACTTTGAGAAGGCCGGGATCAAGAACGTGGTCGCCCGGTTCGTGTCGTCCAGTGACGACATCCCGTTCTGAGGGATGTCAGATCCCGTCGACCAGGATCAGGTTGGTGCGCGCGGTGCGCTGGCGGATAGAGGCAAGCCGCGCATAATCCGGGTCATCTTTCCACGCCCGTGCGGCTTCGAGCGAGGGAAACTCCATCAACACCACGCCATCATATGCCCAGCTTCCCTCCACAATCTCGATCGGCTTTGAGGAAACCGTCAGCAACCGACCGCCATGGCGGTCGAATATCGGCATGAAGCCGTCCAGGTATGACTGGTATTCCTCGGGTTCGTCGATCTGGATCTGGGCAATGAAATAGGCAGGCACATTATGCTCCGGCATTTTGGCCGAGATCCTACACTTTTGGCTGAAGGCCCAAAACGAAAAAAACGGTGACGCCAGGGAGGAGGAGAGGCGCCACCGTTCTCTTCATGTGCCCGGGCCAAAGGGAGGAGGAGGCCAGAGCAGCATTCGCGGGAGAAAAATGCGGCGACACCGAGGGAGGAGGAGTGGCGCCGCCGCCAAATTCAGGTCCCCAAGGGAGGAGGAGATGAGAACCTGATCCGTTAATCCCGTTTCCGCTAACAAGATAAGGAAATGCTGCAGATGCACAATGGTCTTATTGCGCAATGCTGCTATGCAGCAAAAACATGGGTGCCGTGCTGTATTTCTGTGCAACCCGCCCGTGAGTGCGGCAGATGCCTCAGGCCGCGCCGGTGTTCCCCTAGGTCAACATGGGGCGGATGCCAGGGCAGGGCCATGGGATTTCGTGGGACGGAGATGGGTTACCTCCCGAGTCAGGGCGAATCATGGGTACGGATTCGTGGAATTCGGGGTGATTCGAGAGTGGGAGCCAGAGTTTGAGTGAGAACAAATCAGAAACAAATGTCGTTTTTTGAAAGCTGTCGCAAAAAACATGGGATTTCGTGGGCAGATTGGGCGCTCGTCAAAATCATCCATATCTAGTATCTGAGTCCACTGCTGCAACAAATAGAGCGAAGAAACTGCCACTTTCCCAGCTGGAAGGGCCGGAATTTTGGGCCTTTTCCCTCACGATCCCTAGTCTGGCGGCGTACAAGACTATTGATTTCCATAAATTCCCATGGCATCCCTAGTGCATCGGATGAGGACGAGGCAGCAGGGGCACCAAGACCCCAACCAACAATAAAAGCAGGTTTCATACAGGCACTTCGCTTTCACCGAAACACAGAGATCCGGCGCGCGGGCGAGCAGACATCCCCCCAGGTGGCGCGCGCAGCTGGACACCCTGCAGAGCGGGACGAGGGCGGCGGGTTGAACAGTGGCAGCAGTTCAACCCGCCGTTTCCTCTTCTGGGGAGCAAAAACTGGCGCGGGGGCGCGACGAAGGGACGAACGGGTTTGGGCCGCAGGTTCAGAGGCGAAAGCCACCACAAGGTGGACAGCAAGGGCAGGGTGTCTATCCCGGCCTCTTTTCGCCGTGTGCTGGAGGCCGAGGACCCGAACTGGAAGTCCGGTGAAAACCCCGAACTGGTGATCGTCTACGGCGGCGACAAACAGAAATATCTTGAATGCTACACGATGCGGGCGGTCGAGGAGATCGACGGTCAGATCGATGCCTTGCCCCGTGGCGCGCCGCAGCGCCGGGCGCTGGAACAGCTGTTTTACACGCAATCCGTCGAATCCTCGGTCGACGAAACCGGACGGCTGGTTCTTTCGGCAAAGCTGCGCCAGAAGATCGGCCTTGAAGGCGAGGCGTTCTTCGCCTCCCGCGGTGAAAAATTCCACATCTGGAACCCCGGGATCTACGAGAGCGAAGAGCTTGCCAAGACCCAGCGCTGGCTGGAGGAGCAGGGCGAGGATTTCGATCCGCTGATCTTCCTCGATGGCGCGGGGGACGCATGAGGCCATGGCTGCTGCGGCCAGAACCGAACCGGCCCTGCCGCACATTCCCGTCCTTCTTCGCCCGTTGCTGGCGGCCGTCGCCCCGGTGTCCGGGGTCTGGCTGGACGGAACGTTCGGTGCGGGCGGGTACACGCGCGCCTTGCTGGACGCGGGCGCGGCACAGGTCATCGCGGTGGACCGCGATCCGCTGGCCTTCGAAATGGCCGCTGGCTGGGCCGCGCAATACGGTGACCGGCTGGTTCAGAAACTGGGAAATTTCGCCGAGCTCGACACATTCGGCAGCGACCTTGACGGGATCGTGCTGGACCTTGGTGTTTCGTCGATGCAGCTCGATCAGGCCGAGCGTGGGTTTTCCTTCATGAAGGACGGCCCGCTGGATATGCGCATGTCGCAGAGCGGGATCACGGCCGCCGATATCGTCAACACCGAGGACGAAGCGGCGCTGGCCGATATTCTGTATCTTTTTGGCGAGGAACGGGCGAGCCGGCGTATCGCCCGGGCCATCGTGCGGGCGCGGCAGGAAGAGCCGTTTGAAACCACGCTGCAGCTGGCGGCCGTGATCGAGGCCAGCCTTCCGCCAGCGCGGCCAGGTCAGTCACACCCGGCGACGCGCAGTTTTCAGGCGCTGCGCATTGCCGTGAACGGGGAATACGAGGCGCTGCATCAGGGGCTGATGGCCGCGGAACGGGCGCTGAAGCCCGGCGGGCAGCTGGCGGTGGTGACCTTCCACTCGATCGAGGACCGGATGGCCAAGCGGTTCCTTCAGCAACGGTCCGGCGGGGCCGGGCGGGCCAACCGCTATGCGCCGGAAGCGCCGGAAACGCAGCCACAGTTCCGGATGAAATCCCGAAAATCCATTGCCGCGGACGCGGCGGAACTGGAGGAAAACCCGCGGGCGCGGTCGGCCCGGCTGCGGGTGGCCGTGCGCACCGACGCGCCGGCGGGGTCCATCGAGGCGCGCGATATCGGAATGCCACAGATAAGGGCAGGGAGAAGATGAGGGGGCTGCTATACGTGCTGACGGCGCTGGGGGTGTTCGGGCTGGCCTTCTGGGCCTACCGTGAAAACTATGCCACGCAGCAGGTGCTGTCGGAAACCCGCAGCCTGCAGCGTCAGATCGGCGAGGCGCAGGTGCGGCTGAGCGTTTTGCGGGCGGAATGGGCCTATCTGAACCGGCCCGACCGGCTGATGGAACTGGCCGAGATCAATTTCACCCGGCTGGGCCTGTTGCCGCTGCGCCCTGACCAATTCGGCCGCGTGGACGAGGTGGGCTATCCGCCTGATCCGTTATTGCCGATCACGAATGCGATCGATGTCTCCACGATGGAGGCAGAAAACCCATGATACGGACACCATTACGGCCTTTGGCCCGCATTCTGCCAGCCCGGGAAAAAGGCGAAAACCCGGACGCGATCGAGCGCGAGAACATCCGTCAGCGTCACGAGGAAATGCAGGTGCGCACGCGGGCCCGCGCAGAAAGCCGGCTGTTGGTGCTGGGCCTGTCGTTTTTATGCGCCTTCGTGGTGATTGGCGGGCGCATGGCGCTGATGGCGACGTCGGAACCGTCTGAGCCGCTGGCCAGTGCCGCGGGAACGGTCATCGCCAACCAGCGGGCCGATATCGTTGATCGCGAAGGCCGCATTCTGGCCACGAATTTCGAAACTCATTCGCTTTATGCCCAGCCGCCGCTGATGGTGGATCCGATGGCAGCGGCAAAGGGGCTGGCTTCGATCTTTCCGGACCTCGATGAAAACCGTCTGATCAAGGACTTCACCGGCAAGCGCAAGTTTTTGTGGATCAAGAAAAAGATCAGCCCAGAACAAAAGCAGGCGGTGCATGATCTGGGCGATCCCGGCCTGCTGTTCGGCCCGCGCGAGATGCGGCTTTATCCGAATGGAAGGCTGGCCGCGCATGTTCTGGGTGGCGCGTCCTTCGGCAAGGAGGGTGTCAATTCCGCCGAGGTGATCGGTGTCGCCGGGGTTGAGAAACAGTTTGACAGATACCTGCGCGACCCGTCCAACGGCAACAGGCCGCTGCAGCTGTCGCTGGACCTGACGATACAGGCGGCGATGGAGCGGGTGCTCTATGGTGGCATGCGGCTGATGAACGCCAAGGGCGCAGCGGCGATCCTGATGGACGTAAAGACCGGCGAAGTGGTCGCTGTGTCCTCGCTGCCCAGCTTTGATCCGAACGACCGCCCGCGCCCCCCGACCAAGGGAGAGCCCGGCGACAGCCCGCTGTTCAACCGCTCGGTTCAGGGGGTTTACGAACTGGGTTCGACCTTCAAGATCTTTGCGGCGGCGCAGGCGCTGGATCTGGGCCTGATGAACCCGGACACGATGGTGAATATCCGCGGCCCGCTGCAGTGGGGCAAGTTCAAAATCCGGGATTTTCACAATTATGGCAATGCGTTGTCGCTGACCAAGGTGATTGTGAAATCATCCAATATCGGCACTGCCCGGGTGGCACAATTGATCGGTGCGAAGCGGCAGAAGCAGTTTCTGGCAGCGCTGGGCATGTTCGATCCGACCCCGTTCGAGATCGTGGAGGCGGGCGGCGCGCAGCCGCTGCTGCCGAAACAGTGGTCGGAATTGTCGGCGATGACGATTTCCTATGGCCACGGCATTTCCACCAGCCCGATGCATCTGGCCGCGGCATATTCGGCGATTGCCAATGGCGGGCATTACGTCAGCCCGACGATCCTGAAACAGGATGGGCCGCAACTGGGTCCGCGGGTGATGTCGCAAAGCACGGCGGCCGCGGCGCGGCGCATGCTGCGCAAGGTGGTGAGCGAGGGCACGGCCAGCTTTGGCGAGGTGCCCGGTTATGCTGTGGGTGGCAAGACAGGCTCGGCTGACAAGCCCAAGCCGCGCGGCGGATATTACGACGACAAGGTGATCGCCACCTTTGCCAGCCTGTTTCCGGCGCATGACCCGAAATACGTGCTGGTGGTCACGCTGGACGAGCCCGAGGTTTTCACGCTGGGCGAAACCCGGCGCACGGCCGGGTGGACCGCCGTACCTGTTGCCGCCGAGCTGGTTCGCCGGGTGGCACCGCTGCTGGGGCTCCGGCCTCAGATTGAGCCCGGTCAGTTCGGTGGTGTAACACTGACCTCGAACTGACGCGGGCTAAAGGGGGCGATCATGGCGGAAGTGACGAAATCCCTCAGCCAGCTGGCGCTGACCGCCCGTGGCGGGCGGGATCCGCAGGTGACAGGGCTGGCGGTGGACAGCCGCGACGTGAAGGACGGGTTCCTGTTCGCTGCGCTGCCGGGCACGCGCGTGCATGGCGGCGAATTCATCCAGTTTGCATTGCGCATGGGGGCCGCAGCGGTGCTGACTGACGGCGAAGGCGCGGCCATCGCCGCGACCGAGCTTGACGGCGCCGAATGCGCGCTGGTGGTGGTCGAGGATCCGCGACAGGCGCTGGCCTATGCCGCCGCGCTGTGGTTCGGCGTCCAGCCCGACGTGGTGGCCGCCGTAACCGGGACCAATGGCAAAACCTCGGTGGCGACCTTTTTGCGCCAGATCTGGACCGAGCTGGGCCATGCGGCAATCAACCTTGGCACCACCGGGATTGAAGGGGCTTGGTCCGCGCCGCTGGCGCACACAACGCCCGAGCCGATCACCCTGCACCGCAATCTGGCCGAGGCGGCGCGGCAGGGCGTGACCCATGTGGCGATGGAGGCTTCCAGTCATGGGCTGGCGCAGAGGCGGCTGGACGCGGTGCACCTGATGGCGGCGGGGTTTACCAACTTCACGCAGGATCATCTGGATTACCACGCTGATTTTGATGAATATTTCGCGGCCAAGGCCGGGTTGTTCCGGCGCGTGGCCCCCGACGAGGCCTGCGCTGTGGTCAACATGGATGATCCGCGCGGGGCCGAGATGCGGGCGATCGCGGCGGCGCGCGGCATGTCGGTCCTGACCGTCGGGCGCGGGCTGGGCGATCTGAGCCTGATCAATCAGCGCTTCGATGCGTCGGGACAGGATTTGCGGTTCAGCTGGGAAGGCGAACCGTTCCAGACCCGGCTGAACCTGATCGGCGGGTTTCAGGCGGAAAACGTGCTGATGGCCTGCGGGCTGGCGATTGCCTGCGCCGAAACGCCCGAGAATGTGTTCGAAACCCTGCCGCGGCTGACCACGGTGCGCGGGCGGATGCAACTGGCCGCGACACGGGCCAACGGGGCGACCGTGTTCGTCGACTATTCGCATACGCCGGATGCGGTGGCGACGGCGCTGAAGGCGCTGCGCCCGCATGTGATGGGGCGTCTGATCGCAATTGTCGGGGCGGGTGGCGACCGCGACCCGGGCAAGCGGGTGCTGATGGGGCAGGCGGCGCAGGACAACGCCGATATCGTGTTCGTCACCGACGACAATCCCCGCAGCGAAGATCCGGCGGTGATCCGGGCGGCGGTGATGGGCGGCGCGCCGGAGGCGACAGAGGTCGGCGACCGCGCCGAAGCCATCCTGCGCGGCGTTGATGCGCTGGGACCGGGGGACGCGTTGCTGATTGCCGGCAAGGGGCATGAAACCGGGCAGATCGTCGGCGACGATGTGCTGCCCTTTGACGATGCGGAACAGGCCAGTGTGGCCGTGGCCGCGCTGGATGGAGGACGGGCATGACGCTGTGGTCGGTCAAGGAAGCCATGGCCGCCACCGGCGGGCATTGTGCCGTGGACTGGAACGCGACGGGGGTGTCGATTGACACCCGCACGCTGCAACCCGGAGACCTGTTCGTGGCCCTGACCGCGGCGCGCGACGGGCATGAATTCGTGGCACAGGCGTTGGAAAAGGGGGCTGCGGCGGCATTGGTGTCGCGCGTTCCGGACGGCGTCGCCGCGGATGCGCCATTGCTGATCGTCGATGACGTGCAGACCGGGCTGGACGCATTGGGCCAGCACGGCCGGGACCGCCGTAATGCGCGGGTCGTGGCGGTCACGGGCAGTGCGGGCAAAACGTCGACCAAGGAAATGCTGGCGACTGCGCTGGCCCCGCAGGGCCGCACGCATGCCTCGGTGGCCAGTTACAACAACCACTGGGGTGTGCCGCTGACGCTGGCGCGGATGCCGGCAGACACGGAATATGCCGTGATCGAGATCGGGATGAACCATCCCGGCGAGATTGCGCCACTGGCCCGCATGGCACGGCCGCATGTCGCCATGATCACTACGGTTGCGCCGGCGCATCTGGAGGCCTTCGCCGACGTGTCCGCGATTGCCTGCGAGAAGGCGACGATCTTCGAAGGGCTGGAAGCGGACGGCATTGCGGTCGTCAACGGCGATCTGGACACCACGCCGCTGTTGCTGGACGCCGCCGTGGGGTTCGAAACGGTGACTTTCGGCGAAGGCGCGGATTGCACTTATCGCGCGGATTCGATCACGCTGATGCCGGACGCCGCCGTTGTGCAGGCGCTGGTCGGGACCCGGGCGCTGACGTTCCGGGTGCGCGCGCCGGGCCGGCATTTCGCGATGAACGCGCTGGGTGCTCTTGCCGCGATCGAGGCGCTGGGCGCGGACGCGGCGATGGCCTGTGTTGATCTCTCCGACTGGTCGGCTGTGGCCGGGCGCGGGGCGCGGGAAACCGTGCGGCTGGCTCCGGGGCGGGGGCAGACGATGGAACTGATCGATGATGCCTATAACGCCAACCCGGCGTCGATGGCGGCGGCTCTGGCGGTTCTGACCGATGCCGAGATGCGCACCGCCGGGCGCGCGCATCATCCGCGCCGCATCGCCATTCTGGGCGATATGAAGGAACTGGGCGACGACGCCGGGCAGATGCACGCGGATCTGGCGCGGCTGCCGGCAATGGAGGCCATCGACACCGTGCATTGTGTCGGGCCGCTGATGCGCAGCCTGTTTTCGGCCCTGCCGGCAGAAAAACAGGGCTTGTGGGCCGAAACCAGCGATGACCTGCTTGCCGGCGCGCAACTGTCGGTCGGTGTCGGCGATGTCGTGCTGGTCAAGGGGTCGCTGAGCATGGGAATGGCCCGCATCGTTGACGCCCTGCGCAAAATGAGCCATCCCGCCCCGCAACATCATGAGTAGGACCTGCTGATATGCTCTACTGGTTGACGAACCTCTCCGAGGGCGGTGGTTTCTTTAACCTGTTCAACTACATCACGTTTCGCTCCGGCGGCGCGTTCCTGACTGCGCTTCTTTTCGGCTTCATCTTTGGCCGGCCGCTGATCAACGTGCTGAGAACCCGGCAGGGCAAGGGCCAGCCGATTCGTGATGATGGACCGGAATCGCATTTTTCCAAGGCCGGCACGCCGACCATGGGCGGGTTGCTGATCGTCGGCGCGCTGCTGACGTCGACGCTGCTCTGGGCGCGGCTGGACAATCCTTATGTCTGGCTGGTGTTGTTCGTGACGCTGGCCTATGCGCTGATCGGGTTTGCCGATGACTATGCCAAGGTGTCCAAGCAGAACACCCGCGGCGTGCCCGGCAAGCTGCGGCTGGCGCTGGGCATTTTCATTGCCGTTGCCGCCGCCCTGCTGGCGTCGTGGCTGCATCCCGAGCCGCTCAAGAACCAGCTGGCGTTGCCGGTGTTCAAGGACACGCTGATCAATCTCGGTCTTTTCTATGTCCCGTTCAGCGTCTGCGTGATCGTGGGCGCGGCCAATGCGGTGAACCTGACCGACGGGCTCGACGGGCTGGCGATTATGCCGGTGATGATCGCCGGCACGACGTTGGGCATCATTGCCTACGCCGTGGGGCGGTCGGATTTCACCGAATATCTGGACGTGCATTATGTACCGGGCACGGGCGAGATCCTGATCTTTTCCATGGCGCTTTTTGGCGCGGGGCTGGGCTTTTTGTGGTACAACGCGCCGCCGGCGGCGGTGTTCATGGGCGATACCGGATCGCTGGCGCTGGGCGGGGCGCTGGGCGCGATCGCGGTGTCGACCAAGCACGAGCTGGTGCTGGCGATCGTCGGCGGCCTGTTCGTGGTCGAGGCGCTGAGCGTGATCATTCAGGTGCTTTACTTCAAACGCACCGGCAAACGGGTCTTCCTGATGGCCCCGATCCATCATCACTATGAAAAGCTGGGCTGGTCGGAGCCGACCATCGTGATCCGGTTCTGGATCATCTCTCTGATCCTTGCGATGATCGGGCTTGCCACGCTGAAGGTGCGGTGATGGCCGCCGGACCGGTTCGCGATACCGACGCCATGATCGCCGGCATGGCGCCGGTGCTGGACCGGGAGGTTTACCATTTCGCCATCGTGACGGACCCGGTGCGTGCCGGTGAGGCCGCTGCGCTGGCGCTGGCTGCGTTTTCCGAGGACGAGGGGCTGTCCGTGATTCTGGCCGACGGGCCGGCACGGGACATGGGCCTGTCCGGCGACCTGCCGATGCGGCGGATCACCCTGACCGTGCACAGCGCGCTGGACGGTGTCGGGCTGACGGCCGCGGTGGCGACTGCGCTGGCCCAAGCCGGGATCGCTTGCAACATGGTGGCCGCCTATCACCACGATCACGCCTTTGTTCCGGCCGGCGATGCCGGTCGGGCCATGGATCTGCTGAAACAGCTGGCGGGGCAGGCCCCCGGCGCGGCGCCATGATCCCGGTGCGCGGTCTGACCGGTGCCCGGGTGGCGGTGCTGGGGCTGGGCCGGTCCGGCCTGACGGCGGCGCGCGCGCTGCGGGCGGGCGGTGCCGAGCCGGTGTGCTGGGACGACAACCCGGCCGCGCGCGAGGCCGCCGGCGCCGAGGGGTTTGCCTGTCACAACCTCGCCGGCAAGGACGGGTTTGACGGGGTTTCCCGGCTGATCCTGTCGCCCGGGATCCCGCATCTCTACCCCGCGCCCAATGCGATTGTCGCGGCGGCGCTGGCTGCGGGGGTGCCGGTCGACAACGATATCGGGCTGTTCTTCGCCTCGCTGTCGACGCCGGGCTGGAACCGGTTCGACACCGCGCCGCGGGTGATCGCCGTGACCGGGTCGAACGGCAAATCGACCACCGCCGCCCTGATCCACCATATCCTGACCGAGGCCGGCCACGCCGCGCAGCTGGCTGGCAATATCGGGCGCGGCGTGCTGGATATCGAGCCGCCCGGGGATGGCGGCGTGGTGGTGCTGGAACTGTCGAGCTACCAGACCGAGCTGGCGCGGGCGCTGACCCCTGACATTGCGGTTTTTACCAACCTGTCACCTGATCATCTGGACCGGCACGGCGGCATGGGCGGCTATTTTGCCGCCAAGCGGCGGCTGTTTGCCGAGGGCGGGCCGGATCGCGCGGTGATCGGGGTGGACGAAACCGAGGGCCGGTTTCTGGCCGATCAGCTGTCCGAAGGGCCTGCCGATACGCGGGTGATCCGCATCTCGTCGGGTCAGAAGCTGACCGGGCCGGGCTGGCAGGTCTTTGCGCGCAAGGGGTTTCTGGCGGAGTACCGCAAGGGGCGGCAGGCGGCGTCGGTCGATCTGCGGAAGGTGACCGGCCTGCCGGGCGCGCATAATCATCAGAACGCCTGTGCGGCCTGGGCCGCGGTCCGGGCGCTGGGGGTTGCGCCGCGGGTGATCGAGACGGCGTTCGCCACCTATCCCGGCCTGCCGCATCGCAGCCAGATCATCGCCGAGGCCGGCGGTGTCACCTATGTGAACGACAGCAAGGCCACCAACGTGGACAGTGCCGCCCGCGCGCTCAGCGCGTTCGGGCGGATCCGCTGGATCTGTGGCGGGCTGCAGAAGGATGGCGGCATGGACGCGCTGAACGCGGCCGCGAAATCCGTCGCCAAGGCCTATGTGATCGGGCGAGAAGCGGCGGGTTTTGCGCTGCAGCTCGATGCCGAGGCAGAGGTCTGCACGACCATGGCGCGCGCGGTGGACCGCGCGATGGCCGAAGCCGAACCGGGCGACACCGTCCTGCTGGCCCCTGCCGCGGCCAGCTTTGACCAGTACGACAATTTCGAACAGCGCGGCGAGGATTTCATGGCCGAGGTTTCCGCGCGGCTGGCGTAATCTGATTGTGCGCCTTCGGCGCGCTTTTTTGTCTCGTCCAAACGCCTCCGGCGTTTCTCCTCGGATTGCCTCCGGCGGAGGTATTTTCAAACAGAAGAAGGCGGCACGCGGTCCTGGTCTTCTTCTGTTTTGAAATACCTTGGGGGTCTGGGGGTGAAACCCCCAGGGCGTCAGCCGTCTGCCAGGAAATCGCCGATCCGGGCCAGTGCGCGGCGGATGTTGTCTTCGCTGTTGGCATAGCTGATGCGGATATAGCCTTCGCCGAGAATGCCGAAATCGGGGCCGCCGATGGTGGCGACACCGGTCTTTTCCAGCAGTTCGGAAGCCAGTGGTTTCGCCTCCCGCCCGGTGTCTGTGATGTTCGGGAAGGCGTAGAAGGCGCCCTTGGGCAGGATGCAGCTGACACCGGGCAGGTCGTTGAGCAGGGCGTGCACCACCTTTCGACGGGTGTCGAAGGCCGCGCGCATGTCGGCCACCGCGTCCTGCGGGCCGGTCAGTGCGGCCAGCCCGGCATATTGCGAGGGTGTGTTCACGCAGGACCACGCGTTGACGGCCAGTTTGCGCACCTTGTCGTAGAGGCTGTCGGGCCAGACCGAATAGCCCATGCGCCAGCCGGTCATGGCATAGGTCTTGGACCAGCCATTGAGAAGGATCAGCCGGTCCCGGATCTCGGGGTAGTTCAGAAGGGTGACGTGTTCTTCGCCGTCATAAAGTAGCTGATCGTAGATTTCATCCGACATCACTGCCACCTGCGGATGGTTTGCCAGCCCGGCGACCAGCCGGTCGATCTCGGCCCTGGGCGTGACGCCGCCGCAGGGATTAGCCGGGGAATTGAGGATCAGCAGGCGGGTGTTCGGTGTGATCAGCGACAGGGTTTCCTCGGCCGAGATGCCAAAGCCCATGTCTTCGCGGATCGGCACCGGCACCGGGTTGGCGCCGGTATATTCGATCATCGAGCGGTAGATCGGGAAGCCGGGATCGGGATAGAGGATGTCCACGCCGGGTTCGCCAAACATCAGGATCGCGGCGAACATGGTGACTTTGCCGCCGGGCACGACGATCACGTTGTCGGGATTGACCTCGGCAGTGAAGCGTTTGTGCAGGTCGGCGGCGACCGCCTCGCGCAGTTCGGGGATGCCGGTGGCGGCGGTATAGCCGTGATGGCCGTCGCGGAGCGCCGTGATCGCGGCCTCGACGATATGTGGCGGGGTCGGAAAGTCAGGCTGGCCGATGCCCAGATTGATGACATCCATACCGCTGGCGGCCAGTTGATTGGCGCGGGCAAGCACGGCAAAGGCGTTTTCCTCGCCGATCCGGTCGAAATTCGAAACTGTCTGCATGGTGGTTGTGTTCTCCCGCTCTGCCGGCCCGCGCGAACATGCCCGCGGGCCGGTCCGGAATGCAAGCCCTGTCAGCTGCCGGCCATGGTCCAGGCCGAGGGCAGCAGCGTGGCGATCTCCTGCGCCGCCGCGGTGCCGAGGATCGCCCGGTCGGGGCGGACCAGAACCGCCGCGACCCCGGCCTCCTGCAGCCAGTTCCGCGCCGCGTCGCTGGTGGAGACAACGCATCCTTCTGCCGCGAAGGCGGCGCTCAGATCGTCGGGGAGCGGGGCGGTGCTGAACAGGGTGAACCGGTAACCCGCGGCCTCGTCCCCGTCCGGATCGAATTGCGGACAGAGCTGTCCCCGCAAATCGCTGTTGCCGGCGGTAAGGCCGGGGCCCAGTGATGGTTTCAGCTGGCTCATGGTCTGTGGCCCACCCCCGGCGTCGGTCACGTTGCCGCGGGTGACGGAGTTCGCCGTGGCGTTGATCAGCCGCCCAAGGTTGATGGTCAGGTCGATATAGGCCTGAACATGGTCAAAACGTTCGCTCTGATAGGTGTCGAGCAGCGTATCGGGCGACGATCCGTTGATCACCCGGGCCAGCTTCCAGCCCAGATTGGCTGCATCCCGCAGCCCCGCGCACATGCCCTGACCCATGAATGGCGGCGTCTGGTGTGCCGCGTCACCCGCGATCAGAAGACGCCCGTTGCGCCAGCGCTCGGCGATCATCGAGTGGAACGTATAGACGGTGGCCCGTTCCAGTTCGGCCTCGGCGGGCGTGATCCAGGGTTCGAGGATCCGCCAGACCGTGTCGGGTTCGCAGATCGTGGCGCGGTCATCCTCCGGGTTCAGCCGGAGCTCCCAGCGCTTCCGGTGGCTGCCGACAAAGACCTTGCTGCCCATGCGGGCGGTGCCACAATAGTGGTAGGTGTGGCGGTCGGGGTCGGCCTCGGGTTCCGGCAGCAACAGATCCGTGATCAGCCATTCCTCGTGAAAGCCCAGATCGAGCAGACCGGACCCGATCTGCGATCGGGTGAAGGACCGCCCGCCATCGCAGCCCACGACATAGGCCGCCCTGATGGTTTCGCGCCCCCCCGGGCGGTCGCAGGTCAAACTCACCCCGTTGTCATCCTGCTCGAGCGCGGTGACGTTGCAGTTCCACCGTTGTTCAACACACTCAAACCGGCGCAGGCTGTCGCGCAGGACAGTTTCCAGCGCGGGCTGATGAAACCGGTAATTCGGGCACCAGCCGTTCGAGGTCGGTGTCATTGGCCGGTCCCAGTGGACCAGCGTTTCGCCCTCGGCATCGACGAACAGCGCGGCGCTGCCTATTTCGGTGATGGTCAGGATCTCGTCGATCAGGCCCAGGATCTGAAACAGGCGCATGATCTCGTCGTCGAAGGTGACGGCGCGCGGCAGGTGATAGGCCGCGGATTCCCGGTCCAGTGCGACGGTAGAGATGCCGCAGGTTCCGAGGCAGTTTGCCAGCAGGGCGCCGACGGGTCCAAGGCCGACGATGGCAACATCGAATTCGTTTTGCATGGAGCTTTCCTAGAAGCCGGCAAATCGCCGGATTACGTTTTCTGTCATCCGCGAAATGCCGTTGTTGCCCTGTTGGTGGTTCAGGCTGCCGCAGAAGGTGATGGATCCGGTGGCGAACAGCGCACCGGCGGTGTCCCGGGCCGGGGTATAGACGATTTCGGCCCGGACAAGGGCCTCGGGTGTTTCGTCATTGAGCGTGTGCAGGTGCGACAACAGCTCTTCGGGCACGGTGACGAAGCTGTCGTCATGGTCTTCGGAGCGGGCCAGGATCACGGTGCCGTCCGGGGTGCCAAGCCGGGGATCGGCACGGTCGAGCTCAAACCCCGCCGCGCCGCCGCCGGACAGGCCGTAATTGCCCAGCTCTTCTTCGCTGACGCCTTCGAAGATCCACGCGACGTCTTCAGTTTGGCTTGCGGCGGTGCGGCGGTAGTAACTGCCGGTGAACAGCCCCTGTGCCGAGAAACCGACGCCGCCGATGCTCTGCGGGGGCCGGGCGTTGCGGCGCCACAGCCCGCCATAGCCGCCGTCGAGCTGGTGATAATATTCGCCGGCATCCGCGGCCCATGCGCGGATGCCGCCCTCAGCCCGGCGCAGCTCGATCAGGCCGGGCAGGGTGGCGACATGGGCGATGCGCCAGTAAAAGCCGTTGCCGCCCAGATACATCAGGTTGCCGCCCTGCGCGCGGAACTGGGCGATGGCGTCGAGCGTGCGGGGCGTGTGGTACTCCGGGTGTGATCCGGTGATGAGCAGCGGGTAGTCCGCGATACAGGCGGCACCCTCGGCGTCGAGGTCTTCGTCGGTGATCACGTCAAAGGCGATGCCGCGTGTGTCCAGCCAATGATGCAGGTGGCTGTCCGCCGGGAAGTGGCGCAGGCCGGAGCCGTTTGGGTCATCAAAGGTCAGGTAGCCGGGGCGGATCGACAGTGTCGGGCGAAGGCGCGAGGAAAAGGCAATGCCGCTGCCATCGGGGTGCAGGTTATAGGTGGACCGGCCATAGACCGGGTAATCGTCTGCGTTCGGCGGGCAGCCCCAGGCGTCCATGCGGGCGCGCATGGCGGCGTCGCAATTGCCGCGGGCATGGTTTGCATAGGCCTGATGCGTGAAGGTCGAGGCCAGCACGCAGACCCGGGCGCGGGGGCCGTCGCGGGTCGGGATCACGTAGAAGGGCAGGATGTCCTTTGCGTCCCCTTTGCGCAGGCGCAGGCCATAGGCGGCGCTTTGCGCACCTTGGGGGATGGTAAGGGTGAAATCCGTGTCCCAGCCGCAATCGTGCAGGTCGTCTTCGTGGAAATGAATGGCGGCATAGTCGCGGGGCGCGCTGCGCCAGTCCATGGCCGCGCCCGACCAGCGCGCCCCGCGCACCGCGCGGGTCGGGACATTGACCAGCCTCCCGGCCAGACCGCGCGGCCCCCGGTCGGTCACGGTTTGCGTGTCGATGCCGCGGGCGAAATCCCACCATGCCAGCAACCTGCCGGGGCGCGCGTCAGCCGGGTTGCAGGGCGGGGTGTCGTCCATTGGGAAACCGGACAGCAGGCAGGGATCTTCCAGCCGGCCGTTGAAGTGGTGCGTCGAAAGCCGGCCGGATCTTTGCGCGGCGAAGGTCAGGGGGGGCCGCCTGCGGCAGCGCGCCGGGGTCGGTCCGGATGCGGGCAACCTGCGCTGCCCCGTCCGGCCACGCGCGGCAACCGATCAGGAGGTCACCGCTCTGCCGGTCCCAGCCGGCCCAGACATGGTGCCAGCGGCGCAGGGCCATCGGGTATCCGAGGCTGACCGTACATTTCCCGCGCGAGCCGTCCGGCAGCGACAGGCGCAGGCCGGCTTCGGTCGCCGTCAGTGTCCACCCGTGCCGGTTGTCGTCCAACGCCGCGGCCAGGGTTGCGGGCCGGTCGCGCAGCAGCCACGGTTCGACCAGCAGGCTGATCAACAGGCGGTCGCGGGTAAAAAGCGGATCGGCGGGCATCACCGCGTAGGATCCGCGGTCGATCTCCTGCCGGCGGGCGGGATAGGTGCCGGCAAGGCCGAAATCGACCGGCTCGTACATCAGGCCGGGGCCGTCCGGGTTCGGGTCGGCGGACAGGATCCTGACCACGTCCGCGGAATAGCTGCCGCCGCCCGATGCGCTGATCTTCGCCTCGATCTGTTCACCGGGGCGCGCAGACAGCCGGTCGAGATAGCCGGTGAGGGGCAATTCGCGGATCAGGTCCGCCTCGGTCAGCTTTTCCAGCCGCTCGATCTTGCCCATCAGACGCTCGCGTCCTTCAGCGCGGCATCGAACCGCCGCAGCGCCTCGGCCAGACCATCGGCGATTTCGTCCACCTGTTCGGCGGTCACGATCAGCGGCGGTGAAATCATCACCCAGTCGCCGTGATCGCCATAGGCTGTGCGGCGGCAATAGATGGCAAGGCCAAGCTCCATCGCGATCTTCTGAAACAGCACCGGTGCGTTCAGGTCCAGCGGGATGCGCGCCTTGGTTTCCTGATCCGCGACCAGTTCCAGCCCCAGCAACAGGCCCAGCCCGCGCACGTCCCCGACCGTGCGGTTGGTTTTCCCGATGTCGCGCAGGCGCGCGGCCAGCGCGCTGCCCCGGCGGCGGCATTGGCAATCAGGTCGCGTTCCTGCATCTCCTCCAGCACGGCCGCTGCCACGGCGCAGCTGAGCGGGTTCGTCAGGTAGGTGAAGCCATTCATGAAGCCGCCGCTGTCGGCCACGGCGCGGACGATGTGGTTTGGCGCCAGCAGCGCGCCCATCGGCGTGTAACCGGCGGCAATGCCCTTGGCCAGAACGACCAGATCGGGACGCGCATCGGGCCAGTGATCGGCGGCGAGGAAACGGCCGGTGCGGCCCGCGCCGCTCATCACCTCGTCAAAGATCAGCAGGACGCCGTGCCGGGTGCAGATATCGCGCACCATCTGCATATAGACATCCTCGGCCACCAGCGCCCCGGTGGCGACCCCGCCCACCGGTTCGAGGATGAAGGCCATGACCGTTTCGGGGCCCTCGGCAACGATCTTGTCCTCAAGCGCCTGCGCGCAATGGCGGGCATAGCTTTCGCGCGTGTGGTTCGGAGGCAGGCGGTAGGTGAACGGCGTGGGCACCTTGTAATGCGCCGGCAGCAGCGGGCCGAACAGGTCGTGC
>CATOSU010000009.1 GCA_951812615.1 uncultured Paracoccaceae bacterium | reverse complement strand
TCACACCGCCCAGCAGCACGTTCCCAGCCACGCCAGCAACACCGCCACCAGCGACTTCAGTATCGACAAACACTTGCTCGGTTTGGTCGCCCAAGGTGAAGACCGCCTGAAAGGTGTCGCGCCGCTCTACCTTGATGAAGCAGGGTGTGACACAAGACTGGCCAAGGCCGATCTTCACCGTTGCCCCTGGCGGGTTCGAAATGAACTGAACGTCCTCGGTGGAACCGCGTGTGACCGTGGCGCAGGCCGAAAGGGCACCAACTGCGGCCAATGCGGCGAAGATCTTGATCGTTTTCATATGTCTCGCTCCCACCGAGGGTTGTGTCTCGAAAGTGGTGGAAATTCTCTGGCAGCGTCCTCCGAGCGGTTTGATGTCTGGCGCGGTTATGCGGCGAGGTCAAGGATTTCGTTGAGCGGTTGGTCGAGAGTTTCCCAACCATCGACCTTGCGCATCTGGATCTGGCCAGAGGCCATCAGAGCCCAAAACAACATTGGCACGGTCTCTGGGGATGGCAGTACGGTCTGCGTCTTGATGCGACGTTTGAACTCCTCGTTGAGGCGCTCGATGGCATTGGTTGTCCGCGCTGGTTTCCACTGGCTTTGCGGCAGCCTGGTGAAGGTGAAGAGCTTGTTGCCGGCTTCCTCCAGGCTGTCGGCCACGGCGCGACACTTCAAGCGCCATTTGCGCAGAAAGGCCTTGCGACGCTTGTGCACCTCAGCTGCTGTATCAGCATAGATCATATCGCGGCAATCTTCGGTCAATTCATCATGCATATGGCCGGGCGCATGGGCGAGAAGATTGCGATGCCTGTGAACCGTGCAACGTTGTATCTCCAGATCGTCCCCCCAGAGTTCCGAAAGCGCGGCCTCCAGGCCCGGGGCACCATCCACGATGACAAACTCGGGCCGTTTCAAGCCCCGCAAGTCCAGATCGTTGAGAAACTGCCGCCACGCGGCTGTGCTTTCGCCGCCCATATTGCCAATGGAAAGCAGCACTTTTCGACCATCCATTGCCCGACAGGCGATTGCGGAGCAATCTGCCGAAAGGGGCGGCGCACGCCCATCCCGCCAAAACCGAGATATTGGTGGCTTTACGGTCCATCCGTGTCTTGACCACCGTACCGTCCAGGATCAGTCGAACAATATCCTCATCCACCAGGCTGCGTGTGCACCACGCCTCCCGGTCCGTTGTCACCTTCCGCCACGCCCGGCTCACCACGTCTTTGCTTGCAGCGCCCCTGAACAGCCCAGAGAGGGCGCGCTTCTATTGGTCCCGGATAAACAGACCGCGGCAATCAAGGCTTCCGCCTTCCTTGTCAGGCGCTGATATCGGGGCAAGGCCTTGGAGCGCCATTCGCTCACCTTGCCATTTGCGTCCTCAATACGTGCCCGCGGCCCGCTGACCTTCTCTGTGCCAAATGTTCCAATACTCGCGCTCACGGTGCCCGTTGCGATAACCCTTCTGGCCCGCACCCGACCGTCCGTAGCGACACCGGCCAGGGATACCCTCAAGCTCTTCTTCGAAAGAGATATGGTTGAAAGTTGGTGATGGCCCCTGAGGGGCGGCATATCAAGGCGCTGCTGAAGCGCCGTCAATTCTCAAGAGAAAGGGATATGCCACATGTCGAAATCTACCGTTGTTCCATTCGAGCTACCATCGGAATTTTCACCTGATCCGCTGACTGAGGTCATTCAGTTCGGGGCCCGCGAGTTGTTGCGAACGGCTGTGCAGGCTGAGGGTGCCGGTTTCATGGCGGTTCACGCGCAGCGTCTGGACGAGGAAGGTCGCCAGCGTCTGGTGCGCCACGGGGTCCTGCCGGAGCGCGCGGTGATGACCGGGATCGGCACGGTGCCCGTTCAGGCGCCCCGGGTCCGCGACCGGGGCGCGAACATTAATGGCAGCAAGATCAGGTTCCGTTCATCCTTGGGGCCGCCGGATCTACGCAAAGCGAAGTCCGTCGAGGCGCTGCTGCCCTGGCTTTACCTGAAGGGCATTTCAACGGGGGACTTCAGCGCGGCGCTGGCCGCCCTTTGGGGCCGGATGCAGAGGGGCTGTCAGCCGCCACGATCACGCGACTGACGGCGACCTGGTGGGACGAGTATGAAGCCTGGCGCAAGCGTGACCTGTCGGGCAAGCGCTATGTCTACATCTGGGCGGACGGGGTCTGCTTCACGCCCCGTTTGGACGGGGATCGTCAATGTATGTTGGTGATGATCGGCGCGGGCGAGGACGGAGAAAAGGACGTTTTGAGCATCATGGACGGATTCCGGGAGAACGCGGACAGCTGGCGGGACCTGTTACGCGGTCTGAGGAAACGCGGCCTGACGGTGCCGCCCGAGCTTGCTGTCGGTGATGGCGCGCTTGGGTTCTGGACGGCGCTGCGGGATGTCTATCCGACCACCCGTGAGCAGCGGTGCTGGGTCCACAAGACGGCCAATGTAACGGGCGCGATGCCCAAGTCGCTGCGGGAAAAAGCCAAGGCCGATCTGCAGGATATTTGGATGGCCGAGACGAAGAAGGAAGCCAATGCGGCCTTCGATCTCTTCGTGGAAACCTACGGCCTGAAATACGAGCGGGCCGTGGCCAGGCTGGTCAAGGACCGCGACGTGTTGCTGACCTTCTATGACTTCCCGGCCGAACACTGGAAACACATCCGGACCACGAACCCGATCGAAAGCGTCTTTGCCACGGTCCGCAACCGAACGCGCAAAACCAAAGGATGCCTGAACCGCAAGACCGCCCTCGCCATGGTCTTCAGGTTGATGATGTCGGCCAAGAAGAAGTGGAGGAAGATCTCAGGGCCAAACCGTCTGCCCGAAGTGATCCAGGGGATTGCCTTCAAGGACGGGATCAGGCAACGTCAAAACGCCGCCTGATCACGCCGTCACCAACTTTTGGGCATAACTCTCCACTCCTCAGTGGCTACGATGAGCAACAAACACTCTCTTAGCAAATACGCTTAATTGGACCCATAAGCGCTGACGTCATGACCTGCCCCCAGAATTTCGGGCCATTCAAAAAGAGAGTTTGTTCTCGTAACGTTCAAAGCTACGAGGAGAACGAAGAATGCGGAAGTCACGCTTCACAGAGGAACAAATCGTCGGGATTTTGCAGGAGTATGCTGCGGGTGCCAAAGTGTCTGAGCTTTGCCGCAAGCATGGGATGTCCGATGCGACGCTGTACAAGTGGAAAGCCAAGTATGGCGGCATGACAGTATCCGAGCTGCGCCGCCTGAAGGACCTGGAGGTCGAGAACTCGGAGCTGAAGCGTCTGCTGGCAGACGCGATGCTCGATAATGCTGGTCTTAAGGGGCTGCTGGCAAAAAACTCATAACGCCTGCCGCCCGTCGGGATGCGGTGGTCACGTTGATGGCTGAACACCAATTCACGCAAAGGCGGGCGTGCAGGCTGGTTGGAATATCCAGATCGAGCCTGACCTATCAGGCGCGCCCGGATCGCCACGCGCGGCTTCGGGAACGTCTGATCACGCTTTCAGGCAAGCACAGGAGGTATGGCTATCGTATGTTGCATGCCAAGCTGGTGCGCGAGGGGTTCAAGGTGAACGTCAAAGTCGTCGAACGTATCTACCGCGAGGAGCGGCTGTGGCTACGTCGCACAAAGCGCAAGAAGATCCCCAAGGAAGGCCGTGAGGGCGGCTGGTGCCCGATTGCAGCCAACCAACGGTGGTCTTTGGATTTCACCAGTGACGCACTGGCAAACGGGCGCAAATTCCGAACGGCGAACCTCAAAGATGATTGCACACGAGAGTGCCCCGCCATCGAGGTGGATTTCTCACTGCCCGGTGAGCGGGTCGTGGAACTGCTGAACCGGGTCGCACGCGAACGCGGATATCCTGACATTCTGGTCGTTGATAACGGCCCGGAACTACGAGGTCGCGCGCTTGACGCCTGGGCCGATGACAACGGCGTGCAGTTGTATTTCATAGATCCGGGCAAGCCGACCCAGAATGCCTACATCGAGAGTTTCAATGGTCGCTTCAGGGACGAATGTCTGAACCAGCATTGGTTCACAAGCATCGGCGAGGCTCGTGACATCATCGAAAACTGGAGGATAGACTACAACACAGAGAGACCGCACAGCAGCCTGAGATATCAAACCCCGGAGGAGTTCGCGGCAGCGCGGCCCTTCGACAAAACGCAATGGGCACAGCCGCTTGAGCTACATGAGGGCTCCGCGCCTGCGCCCATTGCTCACGCCGCTGAATGATGGCACACAAATGGAGAGCAAACTCGATTTACGAGTGGCCCTGAAAAAAGGGGCAGGTCAGTCAGACACAGGTAGATACAGGTCTTTTCTTCAAAACACAGCACAGTTGCCCAAATTCAGGATGTGATTTCTTTGTGAGGCACACTATCGTCCCACTGCTTCATGACCCCAAGAAGTAACTCCACTAGCATCGCATACCTTTATACCACCTGCTCAGGAAATAGCCCTGGCATCCACCGCCCCGCATACTTGGCAGGGAACGCAAGCTTGAGCGGCGCACGGGTCGATGCTGACGACAGTGCACCCGCTTCGAGAAGCGCCGATGTCACCCGCCTCGCGGTACGGTCGCTGGTGCCAAGGATGACCTCCACCTCCGCACGTTCGATCTGTCCCTGGTAGAGCACAGCCTTCAGGACGGTATCGGATTTCGGCGGCAGAGCTCCGGCGCGAATTTCCTCTTCAGCCCAGATCAGGATGCGGTCGCGCAGACGATCCGGCCGCATGAGACTTTCCATGAACTCCACTTGGTCAATGCAGGTCCGCAGGAAGAAGCCCGCGAAGGAGGCTAGTGCAGCTTCGCTGAGTGTGCCGCGTCCGTCGCGATCTCCATGGCGGGGACCGTCGCAGGCAGCAAGGTGTTCCTTGTAGGCAGCCTCCTGCCGCGCAAGGCCGCGTGCTACTGACCAAAGGCCGCGCGTGTCGAGCGTCCTGCGCAGCATGGCGTAAGACATGAGGCGGGCAACCCGCCCGTTCCCGTCGAGGAAAGGGTGCACCCAGAGAAGCCGGTGATGGGCACAAGCCGCAGCAAGGATCGGCTCGATCCTGCCAGGAAGGCTATAAGCCTTGTGCATCCGGTCGAGGAAACGCGGCACCGCGCCAGGACTGACGGCAACGTGCCGCCCGACTTCGACATAGCGCGTGCGCAGCTCGCCAGGGACAACGGGGAATTTTTCGCCCGTCTTCGGATTCTCAACAAAGAGAAGCTCAGGCGGCAGCAGCTCGCAGAAGCGGCGGTGAAGCTCGATGATCGACGCGGCGGCGGTTGGCGGTTCCGCCATGCCGTCTTCGTCGATCCATCTCTGGACGACGACATGCGCCTTGGCTTCAAGCTGAAGGTTCCGCTTCTTCGGATCGGCGCTGTAGTCGTCCCGCATCGCGCGCTCGATGTCGATGGGATGGGTGTCATGCCCTTCGATGAGGTTGCTGTAGTAGCAGTTCATCGCGCGCACGAGATCGGCAAGCGCCTCGGCGATGGATGCAGGCAAGCCGCTGCGGAAAGCGGCAGACTTCTCCGCGAGCTCAAGCACGAGATCGTTCAAGCCCGCGCGCGCGGGTGAGCCTTCCGAGACCATGAGGGGTTCGAACAAGCCTATCGTCTCGCCATCGTCGAGGATCGTCATCTGTCCTTCTTTCTGTCCGCTTTCTTGACCGCCAATAAAATCTCTAAAAAACAAACACTATCATATATTTGCCGAATTTCATAGCGGCATTCCTTCCGCCTATATGGCCGGTTTCTTGTCCGGTATCATAGAAAAGATCAAGAAAGGAAGGGTACATCCCTCATAAACGGTCGTTTTTGAGGGGATAGGAGCGAAGAAGCGCATCCCCGCTCTGAAGCTATCCATAGCCTCTCAAAACAATCTCTTGAAACTAACCTCTCAAATCAGGCACACTTGCATGAGTTTTGAGAGGTTTTTCACATGCTTGTCGGTTACGCCCGTGTCAGCACCCAGGATCAGAAGCCGGAGCTTCAGCTCGATGCCCTGAAGGCAGCGGGCTGCGAGAAGGTCTTCGTCGAGAAGGCATCGGGCGCGCAGCGCGAGCGTCCCGAGCTGAAGGCCGCACTCGACTACATGCGCGACGGCGACACGCTTGTCGTCTGGAAGCTCGACCGGCTGGCGCGCTCGATGAAGCAGCTCATCGAAACGGTCGAAGGGCTGGAAGAGATCGGCGTCGGCTTCCGGTCTCTGACGGAAGCCATCGACACGACAACAGCGGGCGGAAAGCTCGTCTTCCATATCTTCGGGGCTCTGGCGGAGTTTGAACGCTCGATTATCCGCGAGCGCACGCGGGCGGGTCTCGACGCGGCCAAGGCACGCGGTCGCAAGGGCGGCCGCCCGCCGAAGTTGACAGATTCCGATCTGAAAGCTGCCCGCGCAATGCTGGCGGACAAGTCGATCACCGTCGAAGAGGTCGCCAAGCATTTGCGCGTATCGCCCGCCACTCTCTACCGGCACCTGCCCGCCGCACGGGCACAAGGGACGGAGACAGGGGGCGCAGCATGATCACGCTTTACCGCGTCGATGACGGCCAGAACATGCACCGCTTCTATCACCTGCGCATCGAGCAAACGCTTTTCGGCGGATGGGCTCTCATCCGCGAATGGGGGAGGATCGGCAGCCGCAAGGGTCAAACCCTCGAAGAGTGGTTTGACGATGCGGAACCTGCCGAAGTCGCCTTGCGAAAGCTCGAAGCTGCCAAGCGGCGAAAAGGCTATTCAGCAGCAATTTGGACGCGGGAAGCGCCTTGATCAAAGATTGCCGTCAACGCGGGCTGTCGCAATGGCTATCATAAATAGAAATTAGATTTTACATAACAACCCATGATATAATTGTTAAAAACAACTTCGTAGAGGTGGAGCAACATGGAGTTTAAAAAGAAGAAAACCGACGCGCGCGACTTGCGCATACACTTCAACAAACTAGTAAACGAGCAGTCACGGGATGAAATGCTCGACCGCATAGCAGCGTTTGGCAACACAGATTCCGGACTCATGTTTTATGATCTTCTGGGCTTCATGCATGGTCGTATTAGGAAAAACAACATTGCTTTCGAAGCCAATCACCCGCGCGTTGTACTAGGCATTGAACAGGTCGAAAACACGACAATACGCTATTTTCTGGAAGAGCCCGCTCAGATGCTAAAGCTCACCGGGCTATTGGAAAACCTGAATACCCTCATCTGGACGGCCTACAGTACCACCTGCAATGATGCGCTATACCGTCATAATCGCGGGTACCCGCAAGAGATGGAAGAAGTTGCAACTCTGGTCGATCATGCACTCGATCTTCCCAACCGCACTATGAGAAACGGACGCAGAAAGGGCTCTATGCAAAACATGCAGCTCCAAAGCGCCTCCGCAAAGCTGCAAGGCTTGGCGAAAACCTCCCCATAGACGGTTCAATTGATGATCTGGAAACCTGCCAGTTAAACGAGCGCGGGCCGCAAGGCGAGATATGGTTGAAAGTTGGTGATGGCCCCTGAGGGGCGGCATATCAAGGCGGTGCTGAAGCGCCGTCAATTCTCAAGAGAAAGGGATATGCCACATGTCGAAATCTACCGTTGTTCCATTCGAGCTACCATCGGAATTTTCACCTGATCCGCTGACTGAGGTCATTCAGTTCGGGGCACGCGAGCTGTTGCGAACGGCTGTGCAGGCTGAGGTTGGGGTCTGATGCCGGAGGGGGCAGAATAGTACGCTAAGGGCTGATTTTGGCTCCTGTGCGGTGCAGGGTTCTGTAGATCGTTGGTCTCGACACAGCGAACAGTTCTGCCAGATCGCTGATGGAATAGTCACCGGTTGCATGCATGCGCGTGAGTTCTTTCTGTTGTTTTTCAGAAAGTTTCGGCTGTTTTCCACGGAGTTTGCCCTTTGCCCGGGCAATGGCCATGCCTTCTTTCGTCCGTAACCGGATCAGATCGGCCTCGAACTCAGCAAAGGTGGCGAGAATGTTGAAGAACATTTTGCCCATGGGATCTGCCGGGTCGTAGATAGACATCCCCAAGGCGAGCGTGACGCCCTTTTTTTCCAGCTGTTCTGCAATGGCGCGGGCATCGGGGACGGATCGGGCAAGGCGATCCAGCTTTGGAACAACCAGCACATCGCCTTCACGCACAGCAGCCAGTGCCTGGTCAAGACCGGGTCGGGCGCGGTTGGTCCCCGTTAGCCCGTGGTCGGTATAGATGCGCTCCTCCGATACCCCCAAAGCAAATAAGGCCTGCCGTTGTGCGGTCAGGTCCTGCTTGTCGGTCGAGCAGCGGGCATAGCCAATCTTGGTCACAGTCATGTTCAAACTGTACGATTAAGGGGCCACATGTGCGAATCAAATCGTACCATCTATACGAGACGCGGTGAGGTGTGGTTTCTCTGCCCTCGGCAACCCTTTTGACACATGTCCAGTGAGCGGACCTCTTACGGACAGTCGTCTCCATGATCTTGGAAGGAACCACATGCCCCGCCGAATAATGCTGACTGACCGCCAGCGGGCGATGCTGCTTGATCTGCCGACCGATGAAGCGGCCATGCTGCGCCACTACACCCTGGCGGATGACGATCTGGAAATCATCCGCGCCCGTCGCCGTCCCCATAATCGTTTCGGCTTCGCCCTCCAGCTGTGCGCATTGCGATACCCCGGTCGGGTGCTGGTGCCTGGCGAGGTCATTCCTGAGGCAGTGACGCGCTTTTTGGCTGCGCAACTCGGACTGAAGCCTGATGATCTGGTGGAATATGCGACGCGGGAAGAAACGCGCCGTGAACACCTGGCCGCTCTGCGTGAGTTTTACGGATACAAGATGTTCACTGGCCGAGGGTCGCGCGATCTGAAGATCTGGCTGGAGAGCAAAGCCGAAACTGCCCGGTCGAACGAGGATTTTGGCACGGCGCTTCGTGGAACAGTGCCGGGCGGCCGAGACCATTCTACCTGGGATCACGGTTATCGAGCGTCTTTGCGCCGATGCACTTGTCGCTGCCGAGAGACGGATCGACACCCGGATTGCCGACCGGCTGAATGATGAGATGCGCGGCCGGCTTGATGCCCTGCTGAGCGAAAGTGCGGGCAGCTCTGTCACCCGCTTTGTCTGGCTGCGCCAGTTTGAGGTGGGCCAGAACTCGGCCGATATGAACCGCCTGCTCGACCGGCTGGAAATCTTGGAGGTCATACCCCTGGACAGATCCATCATGGCCGATGTGCCACCCCACCGCATTGCCCGCCTCCGACGACAAGGGGAACGGTATTTCGCTGGTGATCTGCGGGATATTTCAGGCGACCGCCGCCTTGCCATCCTCGCGGTCTGCGCTTTGGAATGGCGCAGTGCAATTGCCGATGCGGTGGTCGAAACCCATGATCGGATCGTCGGAAAGACATGGCGCGAGGCGAAGCGTGCATGCGATGCCAAGGCGGCTCTGAAGGATACCTTGCCGGGCTTCTCAAATCTCGGATCAGCGCTGCTGGAAGCGCATGAAGATCAGGCGCCGCTGAATGAGGCCGTTCAAAACGCGGGCGGCTGGTCATCGCTCAGGGGACTTGTCGCCACTGCGGCCCAGCTCACCGACACACTGGCCGCCGATCCATGTTGTTCACGGCTATCATCGCTTTCGGCGCTATGCGCCGCGTATGTTGCGGGCGCTCGACATTCAGGCCGCCCCGGTGGCTGAACCGTTGCTGGACGCAGTCAGGATCATTGCGGGCACCGAAACAACGGCCATCCGCCCGCTGACCTTTTTGCGCCGCACCTCAAAATGGCATCGGCACCTGAATAACGACGATGGAAACCGGCTTTGGGAAATCGCTGTCCTATGCCACCTCCGTGATGCCTTCAGGTCTGGCGACATCTGGCTCGCACATTCCCGCCGGTATGGTGATCTCAAAGACGCACTGGTTCCGGCTGACGTTGCGCGGGCCACACCCAGATTGGCCATGCCGTTCGAACCGGAGATCTGGCTGGCAGATCGAAAATCTCGCTTGACCGATGGTTTGCAACGGCTGGCCCGTGCCGCCAAGGTCGGGGCTATTCCGGGAGGTTCCATCGAAGACGGCGTGCTCAAGATCGACCGCCTGACTGCCGCCGTCCCCGAAGAGGCCGATGCCATGGTGCTCGATCTTTACAACCGCCTGCCGGAAATCAGGATCACCGACCTTCTGCTCGAAGTGGATGATGAGGTCGGCTTTACCGAAACATTCACCCATCTGCGCACAGGCGTCCCGTTCAAGGACAGAGTCGGAATGCTGAACGTGCTGCTGGCCGAAGGGTTGAACCTTGGCCTCAGCAAAATGGCCGGAGCCACCAACACCCATGATTATTTCCAGCTTTCGCGCCTGTCGCGATGGCATGTCGAAAGCGAGGCGAATGGCACGTGCCCTGGCCATGGTGATCGAAGGCCAATCTGCCTTGCCGATGGCCCGGTTCTGGGGCGGCGGCATCACCGCGTCCAGTGACGGGCAGTTCTTCTCCACCACGCGCCAAGGCGAGGCGATGAACCTGATCAACGCCAAGTATGGCCATGAGCCCGGGCTGAAAGCATACACCCATGTCTCCGACCAGTTCGGCCCCTTCGCCACCCAGACCATCCCGGCCACAGTGAACGAAGCGCCCTACATTCTCGATGGCCTGTTAATGACCGACGCCGGGCGAAAGGTCACAGAGCAATATGCCGATACAGGCGGCTTCACTGACCACGTCTTCGCCGTCACCGCTCTTCTCGGCTTCCAGTTCATTCCCCGCATCCGCGATCTGCCATCCAAGCGTCTCTACCTCTTCGATCCGGCGGCCTGCCCGAACGAGTTGAAAGGCTTGATCGGCGGGAAGATCAGGGAACCAGTTGTCTCCTCGAACTGGCCTGACATCCTGCGCAGCGCGGCCACCATGGTGGCGGGTGCAATACCCCCAAGCCAACTGCTGCGAAAGTTTGCCGCCTATCCCCGGCAGCACGAGCTTGCGGTCGCTTTACGGGAAATCGGACGGATCGAACGGACGCTCTTCATCATCGACTGGTTGCTGGACGCCGACATGCAACGGCGCGCCCAGATCGGTCTCAACAAAGGTGAAGCCCATCATGCCCTAAAGAATGCTCTGCGTATCGGCCGCCAGGGTGAAATCCGCGACCGAACAACCGAAAGGCAGCACTTCCGCATGGCCGGGCTGAACCTGCTCGCCGCCATCATCATATACTGGAACACCAAGCACCTCGGTCACGCTGTCGCCGGGCGTCGTGGCATCAACTTGGATTGCTCACCCGACCTGCTGGCGCATATCTCGCCACTTGGATGGGCCCACATCATTCTCACCGGCGAATACAGGTGGCCCAGAAAGTGATCAAAGCACCTTAGCGTACTATTCTGCCCCCTCCGGCATCAGACCCCTAACATGCGATCTGTCCGGTTTTATTCTGCCTCTGAGAGGGGCACCGAGTTATGCCCAAAAGTTGGTGACGGCGTGATCAGGCGGCGTTTTGACGTTGCCTGATCACGTCCTTGAAGGCAATCCCCTGGATCACTTCGGGCAGACGGTTTGGCCCTGAGATCTTCCTCCACTTCTTCTTGGCCGACATCATCAACCTGAAGACCATGGCGAGGGCGGTCTTGCGGTTCAGGCATCCTTTGGTTTTGCGCGTTCGGTTGCGGACCGTGGCAAAGACGCTTTCGATCGGGTTCGTGGTCCGGATGTGTTTCCAGTGTTCGGCCGGGAAGTCATAGAAGGTCAGCAACACGTCGCGGTCCTTGACCAGCCTGGCCACGGCCCGCTCGTATTTCAGGCCGTAGGTTTCCATGAAGAGATCGAAGGCCGCATTGGCTTCCTTCTTCGTCTCGGCCATCCAAATATCCTGCAGATCGGCCTTGGCTTTTTCCCGCAGCGACAGGGGCAGCGCGCCCGTTACATTGGCCGTCTTGTGGACCCAGCACCGCTGCTCACGGGGGGTCGGATAGACATCCCGCAGCGCCGTCCAGAACCCACCCAAGCGCGCCCTCACCGACAGCACCCTCGGGCGGCACCGATGGGCCGCGTTTCCTCAGACCGCGTACCAGGTCCCGCCAGTTGTCCGCGGTCTCCCGGAATCCGTCCATGATGCTCAAAACGTCCTTTTCTCCGTCCTCGCCCGCGCCGATCATCACCAACATACATTGACGATCCCCGTCCAAACGGGGCGTGAAGCAGACCCCGTCCGCCCAGATGTAGACATAGCGCTTGCCCGACAGGTCACGCTTGCGCCAGGCTTCATACTCGTCCCACCAGGTCGCCGTCAGTCGCGTGATCGTGGCGGCTGACAGCCCCTCTGCATCCGGCCCCAAAGGGCGGCCAGCGCCGCGCTGAAGTCCCCCGTTGAAATGCCCTTCAGGTAAAGCCAGGGCAGCAGCGCCTCGACGGACTTCGCTTTGCGTAGATCCGGCGGCCCCAAGGATGAACGGAACCTGATCTTGCTGCCATTAATGTTCGCGCCCCGGTCGCGGACCCGGGGCGCCTGAACGGGCACCGTGCCGATCCCGGTCATCACCGCGCGCTCCGGCAGGACCCCGTGGCGCACCAGACGCTGGCGACCTTCCTCGTCCAGACGCTGCGCGTGAACCGCCATGAAACCGGCACCCTCAGCCTGCACAGCCGTTCGCAACAACTCGCGGGCCCCGAACTGAATGACCTCAGTCAGCGGATCAGGTGAAAATTCCGATGGTAGCTCGAATGGAACAACGGTAGATTTCGACATGTGGCATATCCCTTTCTCTTGAGAATTGACGGCGCTTCAGCACCGCCTTGATATGCCGCCCCTCAGGGGCCATCACCAACTTTCAACCATATCTCAGGGGAGTGGACGATGAGAAAGACAACGAAAAGCCCTGGCAAGAAGATCGTCAAAGACATCAAGCGCGCCACGCGCAAGCATTATTCATCCGAAGAGAAGATCATGGATGAACGCTATGGCGCGGCGCATGACTACACCCGCAAGACGGGTGTCGCCGCTTCATTCATCCTCGCACCTGAGAACGCCCCCGACTGGATGAGCAACCGCGCTGAGCTGTGGAACGCCGTCGAAGCCGTCGAGCGCCGCAAGGACGCCCAGCTCTGCCGCGAGGTGCTCCTCTCCCTGCCACATGAGCTGACGGACGATCAGCGCGAGGCGCTTGTCCGTCAGTTCGTGCGCGACCAGTTTGTCAGCAAGGGCATGATCGCGGATGTCAACATCCACTCTCATTCCCCTTCCGGCGATGAGCGCAATGATCATGCCCACATCTTGCTGACAACGCGCACGCTCACGGCCTCTTCGTTCGGTCCCAAGGAGCGCTCCTGGAACAGCGCAGGCGGTGGCGTCCGTCCAGGCGACAAGCGCCGCGAGGACGGCGAGCAGAAGCCCCCTGCCCCGCCGGAGCAGCCCGAGAATGCCAGGCGTCGGCCCGAGTCTGAGATTGATCCAGAGGACGTGCTTGCGTCCTCTTCGCCTGGCCGGCAGGCTGACAATGCGCGGGCGCGCATCGAGCCCGAGGGCGAGCAGCCGCGTGAGAAGACCGGCCTCTTTGAGAAACGGGACAAGCGGGAATCGGATGGGGCTGCCCGTGCCGATGAGGTGCTTACACCGAAGTCGAGGGAGCGGACAGGCAAGGACAATGTGCGCGGGCGGATTGAAGAGCCAGAGAAGAAGCCACACTTCCTCGATCCCGATTACAAAGGACCGAGCAAGGAAGAGCTCAACCGTGCCCGCGATCTCGAAAAGGCGATCCGCGTTCACAAGGCACGAGAAGCGCGCAAGCGCGCCGCAGAGCGGCGGCGCTTGGAGCGCGATAAGGATCAGGACGGACCGGAGCGATAGAAAGCTATAATCCTAGGATGTTATAAAATTAGCATCCTAGACCTTACCGTATTTCTCTTCTAGGAGCGCAAGCGCTTCTTCCAGAAGGTCGGGCACCTTCTGGCGGGTGCGAATGGCAAGCATCTCATAGCCATCGGCTACGCCGCGCTTGATCCGCTTGTTGAATTGCACCTTCTCGCTTTCGGCGACCTGCGTGAACATCACGCCGGACTCATGGGCAACCTTCGGCTTCGCTTTCGGGGCTTCCGCCTTCGGCTCTTCGGCTACGCCTTCCGAGCGACGACGCGGCGGTTCTGCGATTTGGAGACCTTTTGCCATTATGCCGCCTCCCTCTTGCTCATGAGCTGATCAACGATTTGCTGCGCAACGTCGATGGCCTTCCCCTGGACTTTCGGGAACGGCACTTCGGAAGCGGCTCGTCCTTCCGCATGTCCCTGGCGGATCGAGGCCAACTCAGGCAGCACGGGATCGAGCGCGGTCAGCCGCGCTTTGCGCAAATAGTTGCGCGCGGCCGCATCCTCGGAATCGGAGCCTTTGGCGCGGCAAAATACGAAGAGTATCTTCTCGGAGGCGATGCCTGCCTCTTCGAGCTCGTAGGCCGCTTCGATCTGCGGCTCCATGTCATCGAGGCTATAGCCTGTCGGGATCAGGATAAGATCACTGGCCTGCGCCATGACCTTGCCACCCTTTTCCGCGTGGGCAGGTCCATCGAGGATCATTAGGTCGAAATGCTCCGCCTCCTTGATCGCGCGCTCGACCGTGCGAAACTTCTCGACCGCTACATCAGGTTGGAACCCTGCCACGTCGCGCCTGGCTTTCCACTTCGTGGCCGTTCCTTGCGCGGGGTCGAGGTCGGCGATCTTCACCCGCCAGCCTGCCTTCGCGATTTCCACGGCGAGAAGCCGCGCCAAGGTGCTCTTACCGACACCGCCCTTTTGAGAGATCAATGAGATGATCATGCCTGCCTCCTATGTTTTTCTATAGGATGCTAGATTCGCCGCATCCTATCAAGCTAGAATTGCTAAATCCTAGGATTATAGGATTGATTCGCTGCCACCCGTCTAGGTTCTCGACGAAAGAATGGCTAGAAAACTAGCATCCTAGGATTCTACGGTCTGCCGCGCTTCTCTGCGTATTTGCGGCAAAAACCAATGAACGCCTTTGTAGGATTGCGCGGCGGCTCAACGTCATACTCGTGCATCCACTGACGCCATTCCCGTTCAAGCACGTAAATATCCCATCCAGAAGCGACGGTGCGCGCATCGTGATAGGCTTCAGGATCAAGCCTAATTTTTGATAGGGCAGGGGAGATCACCGTCTCTACCGTGCGGCGATTGGTGAACGTCACCATATCATCTTCGAGCGAGAGCGCGTAGTCCGGCATATGGCCGAAGAGCTTATCTTCCTGAACGATCTTTTGCACAAGCCGCCTGAATTCTTTCATGGTAGATGACGACCCGCATTTCTCTTGCAAACGTGGCAGGCCGATCTTCCAGGTCGGCTTCATCCCGCAGTGCTTGCGGCCAAGCTCATAAATGCGTCGTTCGAGCGGTTTGCGCAGACGGAAGTAGTCACGGTGCAGTGTGAGGACTTCCTTGTGGCGGATTGCATTAAAAACCCAATCTGAGAGCTTGATCTCAACCTCTTGCATCCGCCCTTCGCGGGTTTCACGAACAATACGGAAATGGTCGATGAGACCAAATCCATCCATGATCTCGCTGTCGCCTGTGGTGATATTTGTCGTGATCACCGTTCCTTTGAGCCGCTCAAACGCCGCGCGTAGTTGCTCATAGCCGCGCCCATCTTTGCCACGATTGGTCGCGATCAGAAGATCGTAAGCTTTGAAGCGAACCGTCTGGCTGACTTTCCGCTCGTCATTAAGCGCAGACATAATCTGCGATATGCAGAAAATCAGCACATCACGATCATGGACAGTCGCAAGCCCTTTTACCGAAGGGGTAATCTCCACGAAGTTTTTGCCGCTCTCATAGCGTCGCACCCTTCGATCCGGTTTCGTCGAGATCGAAAATATAGGATGCTCCATTGATGCCATGTCGCCCTTCGGAGCCGCGTCAAAGATGTCACAAACAAAGAAATCGGCTTGTTGCATCCTGTCGGGCAGAAGGGGGGAGCGGTCTTTCGTGTTTTCACCCACCGAGTCAAGTTGTAACGTGTTTTCACACATCAGCCTAGCCTCTTTCGTGTTATCACACACCATTTATCGTGTATTTACACACCTTCTTTCGTGTTATCACACACCGAGCAAGAAATTTTAATGTTCTAAATCAAGTCGTTATGCAGCGTTTTCAGAACCGTAACACTATATTTAACACATATTTAACACACACACTGGCCTGTGGATAACTTTCATACCCACTCACAAAATCCTAGATTGCTAGGATGCTATGAGCGAGGTCTAGGGGAAACGACTCGCATTACTTGCTAACAGTCCGCTCAGACCCACCAAAGAATGACCACATTTTACAACCTTCGAGCCTCTCATATCGCTTGTAGCAGTTCTAGCGCCCATGTCGTGGCTGGAACAAGGCCGTAGAGCGGAGCGTGCCTTGTTCCAGCCACGACCGTTCGCTTAACGGATGCCGCGACGACGGCTCCGAAGAATGAGATGAAAAATCTCTATCCTTCCCTTTGGCAAACTCGATTCGTTTTCATGGGGGAGATACGTTTTTTCTCAAAGCCTTAGTCACCGCTCATCACAGCCGCACCATTGACCAGTGTCGATTGTCAGTTTAGCATTTCGCCACAATTAAAAAGGGGCAGGTGACCTGAGACCCGAGTTCCCTCCGTCTATTGGTAGAGCCCGATGGTTGTTTGATGGCTTGTTGTTGAAGTGATTACAAGCCTGTCCGGGGCATGCCCCGGACAGGCTTTTGCGGCGATCTCCGCGGGCGTTTGTCCGCCCAGGCTCGAATGGGGTCTGATGGTGTTGTAGTCCTCTTTCCAGTCGCTCAGCACAACGCGAGCGTGGCCGAGCGACACGAATAGCGTCTCGTTCAGGCATTCGTCTCTGAGGCGGCCGTTGAAGCTCTCGATGAAGCCGTTCTGCATTGGCTTGCCTGGCGCGATGTAATGCCAATCCACCTGGCGTTCCTGGCACCAGCGCAGGATTGCCGTGCTGGTCAGCTCCGTCCCGTTGTCGCTGACGATCGTCCGGGGCTTTGTTCGCCGCCAGATGAGCGCATCCAGTTCGCGGGCGACGCGAACGCCAGAGAGCGACGTATCCGCGACCAACGCCAGGCATTCCCGTGTGAAGTCATCGACGATGGTGAGGATGCGGAAACGTCTTCCATCCGAGAAGGCGTCTGACACGAAATCCAGCGACCACCGCTGGTTCGGCCCATCAGGCAAAGCCAAGGGTGCACGCGTCCCCAAGGCACGCTTGCGACCGCCCCGGCGGCGGACCTGGAGCTTCTCCTCGCGATACAGGCGGCGAAGCTTCTTCTGGTTCATCAGGATCCCCTCGCGTTCAAGAAGCAGGTGCAGGCGTCGATAGCCGAAGCGTCGCCGTTCCCGCGACAACGCCCGGAGACGTTCACGGGCTTGTGAGTAGCTCTTTTCCCTATTTTCCCTGTATCTTTCTTACACCCCATTGGGGCCGAAGCACCGTCCGCTGAAAGCCTGCTTGCATGCAAAGCGCTTTTCAACAGAACCTCGGCCGAAGTGAAAGTTAATCTGCTTTCGGAGCCGTCCCTTGCTTGAGCCCGAAAAAAGAACAGCACGGTTCGCGCTGCAAGGGCGCGAAGCGGGAGCGGAGCCACGCGCAAGATGCGAAGCATCTGAGCATGGTGAGCACCCACCCCTTGTAGCGGGGTTCGTGATGGTCTTAGGGCTTCATGAAAGCAAGGATGCCTCTCCGATTTGCGCATCTGCTTTTGGTGAGTCCTGAAGCCTCTTTTGTGGTGGGGGGTGCGGGTTCGCCCATAAGGGCGAAGGGGCGCATATAGGGCATCGGCCGACTAGGCCGATGTAGTTGGAAGCAGCTCGAAGAGCTGTGAGAGAGTTATATAGAGTTACATGATTTTGGGTGGTCGGTAACAGTTTGAAAAACCACACTGAATCGGCCTGATTTTCCGAAATCGGTGTGTGAAGTGACGAAGAGCTTGCAAAGTTATCCACAGGCTAGGATGGTGTGTGAAGTGACGAATCTTGACGACTGGTGTGTGAAATGACGAACCCTTAGCCGAGCATCGGGTGGCATCGAGTTTGACGCCCATTGGAAGGGGCTTAAGCGTTCGGCGGGGTGCAACATGGATAACACCATGATTGCGGAGAAATTCCGCGTCTTCTGCGGCGGAAAAGGCATCCAGTTGGACGCACGGAACATCGAAAGCGTGTTTTCTTCCTTCTGCACAAAGGTGGGTCGGGTGTAATCCCCCGGATAGACATCAGGAAAGGAGCCATTAAGTGGCTGAAAATGTGACAAATGAATTACTGCTTGAGCATTTGAAGCGCCTGCAAGATGAGGCGGCAAATGCCCGGCAGGAACGCAAAGAAATACGCGATGAACTTCGCGTCATCAAAAGCCATATCGTAGCGCTCGCTCAAAGCGACCTGAACCGCGACAGTCAGCAGGGAAGTATCTACGTCCGCCTCGACCGCATCGAGCGGCGGCTTGATCTGGCGGACGCACCCGCCGAATAGCCTCTAGCCTTGATCTGCGCTCTCCTGCGCCCGCCAAAGACCAGGGCAGGAGCCCAGGGCCAGGAGCTGACGCGGGAGCCAGGAGCTCCGACGACAAAGACCAGGCCAGAGGACATCCGCACCGTGACCTGCGCAGGATACCGGCGTTCTCTCAAGCGCTCCGGACCGTCCATATTCCCTCCCGAACCCCTGTTTCCATTAAAGAATTCTTTAAGTATGCCGGAAGCATACAGATCACATCAAAACGAAATTCGTTTGATGTGTAATCGTGCCTCTCTGAAAATAATGATTATTTTGTGTCGGATGTTTTCGGCGCATGTTTTCGGCGCAGGGAAAGATGCATGGACCCGAACGACAGGCACAAAAACCAGCGCAGATTCATTGCAGCCATGAAATGGTTGCTTGAGAAAGTGAAAATGACGTTGGCGTTTATCGCTATGACGTTGGCGCTGATCGCTATAATGGCGTGGGCTTTTGCCGCTTCGCTGATGATTGAATGGTTCCACCCGGTCTTTTTGGCCTATCGCGCCGTTTTGCGGCTTATCGGCGTTGTGACGGGTGGTTGAGGACCAAAAAAATGCACAGGCGAGAGCCCCCACAGAGCGGTAGCCTGTTTGGCCTTTCTCTGGCCCTGTGGCGGACACCCCGCCCTTTTCCGGGCCGGAATCCTCCGGCTGCGATGCGGAAGCAATCATGAATGATTTCAACGCGTTGCCGGAAGCATACAGGTTACATCAAAACGAGTTTCGTTTTGATGTGTAATCATGCCTCTCTGAAAATAATGATTATTTTGTGTCGGATGTTTTCGGCGCATGTTTTCGGCGCAGGGGGAAGGAGCGCGGATTGGCCCCGGTTCCCGGAAACTTTCCACGTAGCACTACTCAAACGCAGGCACACCCGATAATGACTGCCACAACAATCCGTATTGGAGACGCACGTTGAACATCGAACTGCCGGGCCAGGGCGGCCTCCTCACGCCGGGCTTCCTCACCGACACCATCCGCGAGATGGCCGACTGGACAGCCCTGTCCGATGCGGAGGTTGATCAGACCGGCGAAGCCATCCGCGAGACCCTTTCGGGGTTCATGGCGGCGCAATCGCCGAACGAGGCACAGACGGAGCAGGATTTGATCTGGCCGGTGCTCTCGCATCTCGGCTGGACCGAAACCCTCCCTCAGCAAACTCTGTCCGTGAAAGGCCGGGGCGACGTGCCGGACGGGCTTCTCTTCGGCAATCCCGAGAGCAAGGCCGAAGCGGTGGCGTCGCCAGAGGAATGGCGACGTTACGCGCTCGGGCGGGCGCTTCTGGAAACCAAGCGCTGGAACTGCCCCCTTGACCAGCGCAGCGACGAACCGGGGGAGACGATCCCGCCCTCAACGCAGATGCTGCGCTACATGCGCCGAGCGGAGATCGTCACCGAAGGCAAGCTCCGCTGGGGTTTTCTGACCAACGGGCGGCATTGGCGGCTCTACTTCTCGAACGCCCGGTCGGTCTCGGAAGACTTCCTCGAACTCGATCTGGTGGCAATCCTCGGGCTGGATGGCCCGGATCGTCTCGCGCTTGAGACCGAAGAGCGTCGTCATTGGCTGAAGGTTTTCATCCTCGCCTTCCGCTGCGCATCCTTCGACCCGACCGGACCAGACGGGCGCAGTTTCCATCTCCGGGCCATCGACGAGGGCCGGAGCTACGAGGCGCGGATCGCGGAAGACCTCTCCGGGAAGGTCTTCGAGGAAGTCTTTCCCGGACTCGCCCGCGCAGTGAATGCAGCGGCCCCGGAAGGCACGTCGCTGGACGAGGCGCGCGAGGGCGCTCTCGTGATCCTCTACCGGCTCCTGTTCCTGCTCTATGCCGAAGACCGTAGCCTCCTGCCGGTGGGCGATCCCCGCTACGAGCGCTACAGCCTCCGCCAGATGCGCCGCGAGATCGGTGGTGAGCTAGACGAGGGCCGGAGCTACTCCGACACCGTGACGGCCTTCTGGGCGCGCCTTGAGGGGCTCTTCCGCTGCATCGGCGATGTGGCGATGCCGGTCTCGGCCTGCCCCCCTACAATGGCGGGCTCTTCGAGCGGGACAAGCCCGTCATCCTTGATGGCCTGCGCCTCTCGGACGCGGCTATCGCCTCTGTGATCGATGCCCTCTCGTTTGAACACACCTCCGGGGAACGGCGGTATATCAACTACCGCAACCTCTCGGTCCAGCAACTCGGCTCCATCTACGAGCGGATTCTGGAACATGACGTGGTGCAGGAAGAGGGCCAGATCACGATCCGGCTCAACGCCTATGCGCGCAAGGTCTCGGGCAGCTACTACACGCCCGACGAGCTGGTGCGGTGCGTGCTTGTGGAAACGGTGGAACCGCTTCTGGACCGGTGCCGGGAGGCGTTTCTCGACGGGATCACCGCGCCCGGCGCGGATACCACACTGGAAGCCCTTGCCGTGCTCGACCCCGCCAGCCGGATGCTTGATCTGCGGGTCTGCGACCCGGCCATGGGATCGGGCCACTTTCTGGTAGCGCTGGTCGATTACATGGCCGACCGTGTGATCGCGGCCATGGCCGAGGCCGCACGCGATGCGGCGGAAGTCCTTGAAGGCTACGTGTCGCCCCTTGTTGCACGGATCGCGGACATCCGCGCAACGATCCTTGCCAATGCGGAGTCCAATAACTGGGCGGTGAACGCGGATCGGCTCGATGACCGTCACATCGTGCGCCGCATGATCCTCAAACGCTGTGTGCACGGTGCGGACAAAAACCCGATGGCGGTGGAACTGGCAAAGGTCTCGCTCTGGCTGCACACCTTCACCGTGGGCGCACCCCTGTCCTTCCTCGATCACCATCTGCGGTGTGGCGACAGCCTCTTTGGCGCATGGGTCGGACCGTCCCGCGACAAGGCCGGTCTGTTCCTGCACGGACCCGTTCAGGACGCACTGGACAGCGCCGGGCGCATGGAAACTATCGAACTTCTCACGGATGCGGAGATTGCCGAAGCCCACCGGTCCGCTGCGCTCTTTGACGAAGTGGCAGGCATGATCCGCCCGCTTGATGCCTTCCTGTCGCTCACCCATGCCTTCGCCTGGCTCGACCAGCGCGACAAGGGCCAGAAGTCTGCGGTCGCCGCATATCTCGACGGCACCTATGGCGATCCGGTCGCCATTGCCACAGGCGCGGACCTGACACCTCCGGCAAATGGGAACGGTCGCCCGCAAGAAACGTTCACGACCTTCGAGGCGCTTCTGGCACAAGCGCAGGAGCTTGCCCGGGAAGAGCGGTTCATCAACTGGCAGGTCAGCTTTCCCGGGGTCTGGACGGAGTGGGACAAGCCCGGTCTCACCGGGGGCTTTGACGCGGTGATCGGAAACCCCCCGTGGGACCGCATGAAGCTCCAGCAGGTCGAATGGTTCGCCCAGCGTGATCCCGTAATTGCCCGTGAGAGCCGCGCAGCGGACCGTAGAAGGCTGATAGAGGGTCTTCGGGGGTCTCTAACCCTTGCAAAAACCTTTGAGCGCGCTGAGAGACGCTCTGAGGCGGCCCTAAGGCTATCCAGGGCCGAGGGGGACTACCCGCTCCTCTCTGCGGGGGATGTAAATCTCTATGCGCTCTTCGTCGAGCGCGCCATGACACTCATCAAGCCGGACGGGCGGGTCGGACTGGTCGTGCCTTCCGGCATCGCCGCCGACAAGACAGCTTCCGCCTTCTTCCGCGGCGTCTCGACCAAGGGTCGGCTCAAGGCACTCTACGACTTTGAAAACCGGCGAACACGCTTCGACCTGCCGCCCTTCTTCCCGGATGTGGACAGCCGCTTCAAGTTCAGCATCTTCGTGGCCGGGCGGCGCGAGGGAGAGTTCGAGGCAACACGCTGCGCGTTCTTCGTGCAGGACACGGCAGAACTGGACGACCCTGAGCGCTGCTTCGACCTCACGGCAGCAGACTTCGCCAAGGTGAACCCCAACACCGGCACAGCGCCGGTCTTCCGCACCCGGCGGGATGCGGGACTGACAACGGCGATCTATGACCGCTTCCCGGTGCTCGTGGACCGCTCAGGCGACGAACCGGTGAAAAGCTGGCCGGTGCGGTATCACCGCATGTTCGACATGACCAATGACTCCGGTCTGTTCCGCACCCGCAAGGAACTTGAGGAACAGGAAAAGGCCTGGCCGATCAGCGGAAATGTCTTCGACAGTCCAAAAGGGAAATGGGTGCCGCTCTACGAGGGCAAGATGGTGCAAGCCTACGACCACCGCGCCGCCAGCGTCGTGGTCAATCCCGATAACCTGTTCCGACCGGGTCAGCCACTTGCCGCCACCGAGGAACAACACCGCGACCCGGCTTGGGTGCCAGAGCCGCAATATTGGGTGGCCGCCGGGGCTGCGGAAAAGCAGTTTCATAGTAACGACGCCGCCGGAGAGGTGAAACTCGGCTTGGCGGACAGGAGTTTCTTGACCTTCAAGGACGTGACGGCTCCAACGAATGTCCGCTCGATGATAGCGGCAATTATTCCCGGATCAGGTGTGGGCAATACGCTTGGGATGATCTTGGGGGACGATACAGATAGCAGGTTCTTCCCAAAACCCAGCACGGCGTGTCTTTTGGGAAACCTGAACGCGATTTTCTTCGATTATCTTTCGCGCCAAAAAATACAAGGCCAGCACCTGAACTGGTACATCGTGGAGCAATTACCCCTCATTCCGGCCAAAAACTTCGAGGCAACACGGTTTGGCCCCAAAAGCGCCGCTGATATCGTTCGGGAGGCGGTTCTGGAACTGATCTATACCGCCCATGACATGGCCCCCTTTGCTCGGGATATGGGCCACGTAGACGAGGCTGGCGAGATCAGGCCGCCCTTTGGCTGGGATGATGATCAGCGTCTTGCGTTACGCGCCAAGCTGGATGCCGTGTTCTTCCATCTCTACGGTATCACGGACCGGGAGGATGTTCGCTATGTCTACGGGACGTTCCCGATAGTCGAAGCCGATGAGACCAGGAAATATGGGAGCTACGAGTCACCCGATTTGTGCCTTTCTTGGATGAATGCGCTGGAAGCAGGGCAGCCGGATGCGGTGATATCGTAAACGGAGATGGCCGGTTAGACGCAAGTCAACGCTATGAACGTGGAGCGATCATCAGCACTCGTCATCCCCCGGTCTGGCGATGCCCAGCTTGGGTCTAATGGCAATGAAGCGGTTTTGATCCGGCGTGGCAGCACTGGCCAGCAGGAGAGCTTTTCCGGCATCCGCCGCCATGCTCCACGGTTTCCTGTGTCACAGTTGGCACCATGGCCGCAGTGTCAAATGCATTTGCGGCGAATGTTGTCATCGCGAATGCGGCACTCAGAACGATAATTTTCATGATGGATCTCTTTCAAAAGGGTTGCGTCTCGGATCTGGTGAAAATTCTCTGGCGGCGGGTGAAGGATTGCTTCAGCTCGGCCGCTTCCTTGGTCTGTCGGGTGCTTCTGGCCTCTCTGATATCGTTTGGCTCAAGTTTTTGACATTTTTGACAGCGCAAAACCTGATCTCTCTCCGCCGGACGCTCTTGGTGTCCCTCCCCCCCCCTAAAGGGGGAGGGACACCTGCGGGCTGCGGAGAGAGATCAGCGGTAGTCGCAGATGTGATAACATATTCAATAATCAAGATATGTCACAGTGCGATGATGACTGATGATGCGATGATGCGATGACTGATGATGCGATGATATCCATAAATGCAGATGACTGGCCGTATCTGCCAGGCGCACAATCTGCACGTGTACGACCCGGCCGCATTCGCCGGATCATGCAATCTGCACGTGTAATCCGCACACATAATCCGCTAATTCATTGATATTGCAGAGTTTTATTCGCGCGTAATAGGTATTATGTTAACTGTTGGATTGACGATGCGCGAGAGGGGAGGGGGTAGGGGAGGGGGAGGGGGGCCGGTAGCGCCCGCGCGCGCCTTCCCTGCAAAGGCCGATATCTCCCACATGTACATAAAATATAATTTGCAAAATTTGACAAAATATCCCGTACACGCAAAACCACAGCAGGTTGCACGCAATGACGACCTGTTATCGTAGTGTTACAATTTTAGCCATAACTCTTGTAACACTATGAAATCACATCATATTTTGCTCACTGACGAACTGTTATCATTCTTTTACAATTTTAGCCAAATCGCTGGCATGCGGACGCACAGGCAAAGCTTCCGCATTTATGATGTTGGTGGCCTGATCGGCCAAAGGGACGCGACGGCGGGCGGCATCCAGCGCCGTCGTGATCGTCACGTCTACAGTCACCGAGTGATCAACCTGCACCCGGTCGCCGTAGTTTTTCGGCCTGCGCTTCGACAGGACCCATTTGATGTTATCGGATATAACCTTGGCCATCTTGGGATCGGACTGGCCGTGAACGCGGTGGTTGTCGATGTTGACGAGAGCGTCAGCCATGGCATCGCTGCCGCGCTGATCGGCTTCGATATACATCGCGTTCAGGTCTTCATCTTTTCTGGTGTAGCTGCGGAGCGTCTGAACTGTTATGTTCGACCGGTCACAGGCTTCGGTCAGCGTATGCCCCTGGCCAATCAGGTTTATTGCGTGCAGAACCGCAGGGTAGTAGTCATAGGGCAGGGTCATGTCGGGGCTCCTGGAGTTTGTACGGCAGCATAGGTGAAAACATCTTGGCAGGCAATTTGAGTGCGCAGAAGGAACGGGAACTTGCGGAGTTCATCGCGGGCTTTTACGCAGACCCTTACGGCTCTTCAGCGGCGGTAGGCTCTGGCGTCGCTGGCGCATCTTCGGCTGTCGTGGCTTTCGACAAATCGAAGGTCACGACCACAGGGTTGGGCACATGGTCCAATCCCGCCCCGGTTGCCACGTCAACGCCTACCCCGATCACACCGCCCAGCAGCACGTTCCCAGCCACGCCAGCAACACCGCCACCAGCGACTTCAGTATCGACAAACACTTGCTCGGTTTGGTCGCCCAAGGTGAAGACCGCCTGAAAGGTGTCGCGCCGCTCTACCTTGATGAAGCAGGGTGTGACACAAGACTGGCCAAGGCCGATCTTCACCGTTGCCCCTGGCGGGTTCGAAATGAACTGAACGTCCTCGGTGGAACCGCGTGTGACCGTGGCGCAGGCCGAAAGGGCACCAACTGCGGCCAATGCGGCGAAGATCTTGATCGTTTTCATATGTCTCGCTCCCACCGAGGGTTGTGTCTCGAAAGTGGTGGAAATTCTCTGGCAGCGTCCTCCGAGCGGTTTGATGTCTGGCGCGGTTATGCGGCGAGGTCAAGGATTTCGTTGAGCGGTTGGTCGAGAGTTTCCCAACCATCGACCTTGCGCATCTGGATCTGGCCAGAGGCCATCAGAGCCCAAAACAACATTGGCACGGTCTCTGGGGATGGCAGTACGGTCTGCGTCTTGATGCGACGTTTGAACTCCTCGTTGAGGCGCTCGATGGCATTGGTTGTCCGCGCTGGTTTCCACTGGCTTTGCGGCAGCCTGGTGAAGGTGAAGAGCTTGTTGCCGGCTTCCTCCAGGCTGTCGGCCACGGCGCGACACTTCAAGCGCCATTTGCGCAGAAAGGCCTTGCGACGCTTGTGCACCTCAGCTGCTGTATCAGCATAGATCATATCGCGGCAATCTTCGGTCAATTCATCATGCATATGGCCGGGCGCATGGGCGAGAAGATTGCGATGCCTGTGAACCGTGCAACGTTGTATCTCCAGATCGTCCCCCCAGAGTTCCGAAAGCGCGGCCTCCAGGCCCGGGGCACCATCCACGATGACAAACTCGGGCCGTTTCAAGCCCCGCAAGTCCAGATCGTTGAGAAACTGCCGCCACGCGGCTGTGCTTTCGCCGCCCATATTGCCAATGGAAAGCAGCACTTTTCGACCATCCATTGCCCGACAGGCGATTGCGGAGCAATCTGCCGAAAGGGGCGGCGCACGCCCATCCCGCCAAAACCGAGATATTGGTGGCTTTACGGTCCATCCGTGTCTTGACCACCGTACCGTCCAGGATCAGTCGAACAATATCCTCATCCACCAGGCTGCGTGTGCACCACGCCTCCCGGTCCGTTGTCACCTTCCGCCACGCCCGGCTCACCACGTCTTTGCTTGCAGCGCCCCTGAACAGCCCAGAGAGGGCGCGCTTCTATTGGTCCCGGATAAACAGACCGCGGCAATCAAGGCTTCCGCCTTCCTTGTCAGGCGCTGATATCGGGGCAAGGCCTTGGAGCGCCATTCGCTCACCTTGCCATTTGCGTCCTCAATACGTGCCCGCGGCCCGCTGACCTTCTCTGTGCCAAATGTTCCAATACTCGCGCTCACGGTGCCCGTTGCGATAACCCTTCTGGCCCGCACCCGACCGTCCGTAGCGACACCGGCCAGGGATACCCTCAAGCTCTTCTTCGAAAGAGATATGGTTGAAAGTTGGTGATGGCCCCTGAGGGGCGGCATATCAAGGCGCTGCTGAAGCGCCGTCAATTCTCAAGAGAAAGGGATATGCCACATGTCGAAATCTACCGTTGTTCCATTCGAGCTACCATCGGAATTTTCACCTGATCCGCTGACTGAGGTCATTCAGTTCGGGGCCCGCGAGTTGTTGCGAACGGCTGTGCAGGCTGAGGGTGCCGGTTTCATGGCGGTTCACGCGCAGCGTCTGGACGAGGAAGGTCGCCAGCGTCTGGTGCGCCACGGGGTCCTGCCGGAGCGCGCGGTGATGACCGGGATCGGCACGGTGCCCGTTCAGGCGCCCCGGGTCCGCGACCGGGGCGCGAACATTAATGGCAGCAAGATCAGGTTCCGTTCATCCTTGGGGCCGCCGGATCTACGCAAAGCGAAGTCCGTCGAGGCGCTGCTGCCCTGGCTTTACCTGAAGGGCATTTCAACGGGGGACTTCAGCGCGGCGCTGGCCGCCCTTTGGGGCCGGATGCAGAGGGGCTGTCAGCCGCCACGATCACGCGACTGACGGCGACCTGGTGGGACGAGTATGAAGCCTGGCGCAAGCGTGACCTGTCGGGCAAGCGCTATGTCTACATCTGGGCGGACGGGGTCTGCTTCACGCCCCGTTTGGACGGGGATCGTCAATGTATGTTGGTGATGATCGGCGCGGGCGAGGACGGAGAAAAGGACGTTTTGAGCATCATGGACGGATTCCGGGAGAACGCGGACAGCTGGCGGGACCTGTTACGCGGTCTGAGGAAACGCGGCCTGACGGTGCCGCCCGAGCTTGCTGTCGGTGATGGCGCGCTTGGGTTCTGGACGGCGCTGCGGGATGTCTATCCGACCACCCGTGAGCAGCGGTGCTGGGTCCACAAGACGGCCAATGTAACGGGCGCGATGCCCAAGTCGCTGCGGGAAAAAGCCAAGGCCGATCTGCAGGATATTTGGATGGCCGAGACGAAGAAGGAAGCCAATGCGGCCTTCGATCTCTTCGTGGAAACCTACGGCCTGAAATACGAGCGGGCCGTGGCCAGGCTGGTCAAGGACCGCGACGTGTTGCTGACCTTCTATGACTTCCCGGCCGAACACTGGAAACACATCCGGACCACGAACCCGATCGAAAGCGTCTTTGCCACGGTCCGCAACCGAACGCGCAAAACCAAAGGATGCCTGAACCGCAAGACCGCCCTCGCCATGGTCTTCAGGTTGATGATGTCGGCCAAGAAGAAGTGGAGGAAGATCTCAGGGCCAAACCGTCTGCCCGAAGTGATCCAGGGGATTGCCTTCAAGGACGGGATCAGGCAACGTCAAAACGCCGCCTGATCACGCCGTCACCAACTTTTGGGCATAACTCTCCACTCCTCAGTGGCTACGATGAGCAACAAACACTCTCTTAGCAAATACGCTTAATTGGACCCATAAGCGCTGACGTCATGACCTGCCCCCAGAATTTCGGGCCATTCAAAAAGAGAGTTTGTTCTCGTAACGTTCAAAGCTACGAGGAGAACGAAGAATGCGGAAGTCACGCTTCACAGAGGAACAAATCGTCGGGATTTTGCAGGAGTATGCTGCGGGTGCCAAAGTGTCTGAGCTTTGCCGCAAGCATGGGATGTCCGATGCGACGCTGTACAAGTGGAAAGCCAAGTATGGCGGCATGACAGTATCCGAGCTGCGCCGCCTGAAGGACCTGGAGGTCGAGAACTCGGAGCTGAAGCGTCTGCTGGCAGACGCGATGCTCGATAATGCTGGTCTTAAGGGGCTGCTGGCAAAAAACTCATAACGCCTGCCGCCCGTCGGGATGCGGTGGTCACGTTGATGGCTGAACACCAATTCACGCAAAGGCGGGCGTGCAGGCTGGTTGGAATATCCAGATCGAGCCTGACCTATCAGGCGCGCCCGGATCGCCACGCGCGGCTTCGGGAACGTCTGATCACGCTTTCAGGCAAGCACAGGAGGTATGGCTATCGTATGTTGCATGCCAAGCTGGTGCGCGAGGGGTTCAAGGTGAACGTCAAAGTCGTCGAACGTATCTACCGCGAGGAGCGGCTGTGGCTACGTCGCACAAAGCGCAAGAAGATCCCCAAGGAAGGCCGTGAGGGCGGCTGGTGCCCGATTGCAGCCAACCAACGGTGGTCTTTGGATTTCACCAGTGACGCACTGGCAAACGGGCGCAAATTCCGAACGGCGAACCTCAAAGATGATTGCACACGAGAGTGCCCCGCCATCGAGGTGGATTTCTCACTGCCCGGTGAGCGGGTCGTGGAACTGCTGAACCGGGTCGCACGCGAACGCGGATATCCTGACATTCTGGTCGTTGATAACGGCCCGGAACTACGAGGTCGCGCGCTTGACGCCTGGGCCGATGACAACGGCGTGCAGTTGTATTTCATAGATCCGGGCAAGCCGACCCAGAATGCCTACATCGAGAGTTTCAATGGTCGCTTCAGGGACGAATGTCTGAACCAGCATTGGTTCACAAGCATCGGCGAGGCTCGTGACATCATCGAAAACTGGAGGATAGACTACAACACAGAGAGACCGCACAGCAGCCTGAGATATCAAACCCCGGAGGAGTTCGCGGCAGCGCGGCCCTTCGACAAAACGCAATGGGCACAGCCGCTTGAGCTACATGAGGGCTCCGCGCCTGCGCCCATTGCTCACGCCGCTGAATGATGGCACACAAATGGAGAGCAAACTCGATTTACGAGTGGCCCTGAAAAAAGGGGCAGGTCAGTCAGACACAGGTAGATACAGGTCTTTTCTTCAAAACACAGCACAGTTGCCCAAATTCAGGATGTGATTTCTTTGTGAGGCACACTATCGTCCCACTGCTTCATGACCCCAAGAAGTAACTCCACTAGCATCGCATACCTTTATACCACCTGCTCAGGAAATAGCCCTGGCATCCACCGCCCCGCATACTTGGCAGGGAACGCAAGCTTGAGCGGCGCACGGGTCGATGCTGACGACAGTGCACCCGCTTCGAGAAGCGCCGATGTCACCCGCCTCGCGGTACGGTCGCTGGTGCCAAGGATGACCTCCACCTCCGCACGTTCGATCTGTCCCTGGTAGAGCACAGCCTTCAGGACGGTATCGGATTTCGGCGGCAGAGCTCCGGCGCGAATTTCCTCTTCAGCCCAGATCAGGATGCGGTCGCGCAGACGATCCGGCCGCATGAGACTTTCCATGAACTCCACTTGGTCAATGCAGGTCCGCAGGAAGAAGCCCGCGAAGGAGGCTAGTGCAGCTTCGCTGAGTGTGCCGCGTCCGTCGCGATCTCCATGGCGGGGACCGTCGCAGGCAGCAAGGTGTTCCTTGTAGGCAGCCTCCTGCCGCGCAAGGCCGCGTGCTACTGACCAAAGGCCGCGCGTGTCGAGCGTCCTGCGCAGCATGGCGTAAGACATGAGGCGGGCAACCCGCCCGTTCCCGTCGAGGAAAGGGTGCACCCAGAGAAGCCGGTGATGGGCACAAGCCGCAGCAAGGATCGGCTCGATCCTGCCAGGAAGGCTATAAGCCTTGTGCATCCGGTCGAGGAAACGCGGCACCGCGCCAGGACTGACGGCAACGTGCCGCCCGACTTCGACATAGCGCGTGCGCAGCTCGCCAGGGACAACGGGGAATTTTTCGCCCGTCTTCGGATTCTCAACAAAGAGAAGCTCAGGCGGCAGCAGCTCGCAGAAGCGGCGGTGAAGCTCGATGATCGACGCGGCGGCGGTTGGCGGTTCCGCCATGCCGTCTTCGTCGATCCATCTCTGGACGACGACATGCGCCTTGGCTTCAAGCTGAAGGTTCCGCTTCTTCGGATCGGCGCTGTAGTCGTCCCGCATCGCGCGCTCGATGTCGATGGGATGGGTGTCATGCCCTTCGATGAGGTTGCTGTAGTAGCAGTTCATCGCGCGCACGAGATCGGCAAGCGCCTCGGCGATGGATGCAGGCAAGCCGCTGCGGAAAGCGGCAGACTTCTCCGCGAGCTCAAGCACGAGATCGTTCAAGCCCGCGCGCGCGGGTGAGCCTTCCGAGACCATGAGGGGTTCGAACAAGCCTATCGTCTCGCCATCGTCGAGGATCGTCATCTGTCCTTCTTTCTGTCCGCTTTCTTGACCGCCAATAAAATCTCTAAAAAACAAACACTATCATATATTTGCCGAATTTCATAGCGGCATTCCTTCCGCCTATATGGCCGGTTTCTTGTCCGGTATCATAGAAAAGATCAAGAAAGGAAGGGTACATCCCTCATAAACGGTCGTTTTTGAGGGGATAGGAGCGAAGAAGCGCATCCCCGCTCTGAAGCTATCCATAGCCTCTCAAAACAATCTCTTGAAACTAACCTCTCAAATCAGGCACACTTGCATGAGTTTTGAGAGGTTTTTCACATGCTTGTCGGTTACGCCCGTGTCAGCACCCAGGATCAGAAGCCGGAGCTTCAGCTCGATGCCCTGAAGGCAGCGGGCTGCGAGAAGGTCTTCGTCGAGAAGGCATCGGGCGCGCAGCGCGAGCGTCCCGAGCTGAAGGCCGCACTCGACTACATGCGCGACGGCGACACGCTTGTCGTCTGGAAGCTCGACCGGCTGGCGCGCTCGATGAAGCAGCTCATCGAAACGGTCGAAGGGCTGGAAGAGATCGGCGTCGGCTTCCGGTCTCTGACGGAAGCCATCGACACGACAACAGCGGGCGGAAAGCTCGTCTTCCATATCTTCGGGGCTCTGGCGGAGTTTGAACGCTCGATTATCCGCGAGCGCACGCGGGCGGGTCTCGACGCGGCCAAGGCACGCGGTCGCAAGGGCGGCCGCCCGCCGAAGTTGACAGATTCCGATCTGAAAGCTGCCCGCGCAATGCTGGCGGACAAGTCGATCACCGTCGAAGAGGTCGCCAAGCATTTGCGCGTATCGCCCGCCACTCTCTACCGGCACCTGCCCGCCGCACGGGCACAAGGGACGGAGACAGGGGGCGCAGCATGATCACGCTTTACCGCGTCGATGACGGCCAGAACATGCACCGCTTCTATCACCTGCGCATCGAGCAAACGCTTTTCGGCGGATGGGCTCTCATCCGCGAATGGGGGAGGATCGGCAGCCGCAAGGGTCAAACCCTCGAAGAGTGGTTTGACGATGCGGAACCTGCCGAAGTCGCCTTGCGAAAGCTCGAAGCTGCCAAGCGGCGAAAAGGCTATTCAGCAGCAATTTGGACGCGGGAAGCGCCTTGATCAAAGATTGCCGTCAACGCGGGCTGTCGCAATGGCTATCATAAATAGAAATTAGATTTTACATAACAACCCATGATATAATTGTTAAAAACAACTTCGTAGAGGTGGAGCAACATGGAGTTTAAAAAGAAGAAAACCGACGCGCGCGACTTGCGCATACACTTCAACAAACTAGTAAACGAGCAGTCACGGGATGAAATGCTCGACCGCATAGCAGCGTTTGGCAACACAGATTCCGGACTCATGTTTTATGATCTTCTGGGCTTCATGCATGGTCGTATTAGGAAAAACAACATTGCTTTCGAAGCCAATCACCCGCGCGTTGTACTAGGCATTGAACAGGTCGAAAACACGACAATACGCTATTTTCTGGAAGAGCCCGCTCAGATGCTAAAGCTCACCGGGCTATTGGAAAACCTGAATACCCTCATCTGGACGGCCTACAGTACCACCTGCAATGATGCGCTATACCGTCATAATCGCGGGTACCCGCAAGAGATGGAAGAAGTTGCAACTCTGGTCGATCATGCACTCGATCTTCCCAACCGCACTATGAGAAACGGACGCAGAAAGGGCTCTATGCAAAACATGCAGCTCCAAAGCGCCTCCGCAAAGCTGCAAGGCTTGGCGAAAACCTCCCCATAGACGGTTCAATTGATGATCTGGAAACCTGCCAGTTAAACGAGCGCGGGCCGCAAGGCGAGATATGGTTGAAAGTTGGTGATGGCCCCTGAGGGGCGGCATATCAAGGCGGTGCTGAAGCGCCGTCAATTCTCAAGAGAAAGGGATATGCCACATGTCGAAATCTACCGTTGTTCCATTCGAGCTACCATCGGAATTTTCACCTGATCCGCTGACTGAGGTCATTCAGTTCGGGGCACGCGAGCTGTTGCGAACGGCTGTGCAGGCTGAGGTTGGGGTCTGATGCCGGAGGGGGCAGAATAGTACGCTAAGGGCTGATTTTGGCTCCTGTGCGGTGCAGGGTTCTGTAGATCGTTGGTCTCGACACAGCGAACAGTTCTGCCAGATCGCTGATGGAATAGTCACCGGTTGCATGCATGCGCGTGAGTTCTTTCTGTTGTTTTTCAGAAAGTTTCGGCTGTTTTCCACGGAGTTTGCCCTTTGCCCGGGCAATGGCCATGCCTTCTTTCGTCCGTAACCGGATCAGATCGGCCTCGAACTCAGCAAAGGTGGCGAGAATGTTGAAGAACATTTTGCCCATGGGATCTGCCGGGTCGTAGATAGACATCCCCAAGGCGAGCGTGACGCCCTTTTTTTCCAGCTGTTCTGCAATGGCGCGGGCATCGGGGACGGATCGGGCAAGGCGATCCAGCTTTGGAACAACCAGCACATCGCCTTCACGCACAGCAGCCAGTGCCTGGTCAAGACCGGGTCGGGCGCGGTTGGTCCCCGTTAGCCCGTGGTCGGTATAGATGCGCTCCTCCGATACCCCCAAAGCAAATAAGGCCTGCCGTTGTGCGGTCAGGTCCTGCTTGTCGGTCGAGCAGCGGGCATAGCCAATCTTGGTCACAGTCATGTTCAAACTGTACGATTAAGGGGCCACATGTGCGAATCAAATCGTACCATCTATACGAGACGCGGTGAGGTGTGGTTTCTCTGCCCTCGGCAACCCTTTTGACACATGTCCAGTGAGCGGACCTCTTACGGACAGTCGTCTCCATGATCTTGGAAGGAACCACATGCCCCGCCGAATAATGCTGACTGACCGCCAGCGGGCGATGCTGCTTGATCTGCCGACCGATGAAGCGGCCATGCTGCGCCACTACACCCTGGCGGATGACGATCTGGAAATCATCCGCGCCCGTCGCCGTCCCCATAATCGTTTCGGCTTCGCCCTCCAGCTGTGCGCATTGCGATACCCCGGTCGGGTGCTGGTGCCTGGCGAGGTCATTCCTGAGGCAGTGACGCGCTTTTTGGCTGCGCAACTCGGACTGAAGCCTGATGATCTGGTGGAATATGCGACGCGGGAAGAAACGCGCCGTGAACACCTGGCCGCTCTGCGTGAGTTTTACGGATACAAGATGTTCACTGGCCGAGGGTCGCGCGATCTGAAGATCTGGCTGGAGAGCAAAGCCGAAACTGCCCGGTCGAACGAGGATTTTGGCACGGCGCTTCGTGGAACAGTGCCGGGCGGCCGAGACCATTCTACCTGGGATCACGGTTATCGAGCGTCTTTGCGCCGATGCACTTGTCGCTGCCGAGAGACGGATCGACACCCGGATTGCCGACCGGCTGAATGATGAGATGCGCGGCCGGCTTGATGCCCTGCTGAGCGAAAGTGCGGGCAGCTCTGTCACCCGCTTTGTCTGGCTGCGCCAGTTTGAGGTGGGCCAGAACTCGGCCGATATGAACCGCCTGCTCGACCGGCTGGAAATCTTGGAGGTCATACCCCTGGACAGATCCATCATGGCCGATGTGCCACCCCACCGCATTGCCCGCCTCCGACGACAAGGGGAACGGTATTTCGCTGGTGATCTGCGGGATATTTCAGGCGACCGCCGCCTTGCCATCCTCGCGGTCTGCGCTTTGGAATGGCGCAGTGCAATTGCCGATGCGGTGGTCGAAACCCATGATCGGATCGTCGGAAAGACATGGCGCGAGGCGAAGCGTGCATGCGATGCCAAGGCGGCTCTGAAGGATACCTTGCCGGGCTTCTCAAATCTCGGATCAGCGCTGCTGGAAGCGCATGAAGATCAGGCGCCGCTGAATGAGGCCGTTCAAAACGCGGGCGGCTGGTCATCGCTCAGGGGACTTGTCGCCACTGCGGCCCAGCTCACCGACACACTGGCCGCCGATCCATGTTGTTCACGGCTATCATCGCTTTCGGCGCTATGCGCCGCGTATGTTGCGGGCGCTCGACATTCAGGCCGCCCCGGTGGCTGAACCGTTGCTGGACGCAGTCAGGATCATTGCGGGCACCGAAACAACGGCCATCCGCCCGCTGACCTTTTTGCGCCGCACCTCAAAATGGCATCGGCACCTGAATAACGACGATGGAAACCGGCTTTGGGAAATCGCTGTCCTATGCCACCTCCGTGATGCCTTCAGGTCTGGCGACATCTGGCTCGCACATTCCCGCCGGTATGGTGATCTCAAAGACGCACTGGTTCCGGCTGACGTTGCGCGGGCCACACCCAGATTGGCCATGCCGTTCGAACCGGAGATCTGGCTGGCAGATCGAAAATCTCGCTTGACCGATGGTTTGCAACGGCTGGCCCGTGCCGCCAAGGTCGGGGCTATTCCGGGAGGTTCCATCGAAGACGGCGTGCTCAAGATCGACCGCCTGACTGCCGCCGTCCCCGAAGAGGCCGATGCCATGGTGCTCGATCTTTACAACCGCCTGCCGGAAATCAGGATCACCGACCTTCTGCTCGAAGTGGATGATGAGGTCGGCTTTACCGAAACATTCACCCATCTGCGCACAGGCGTCCCGTTCAAGGACAGAGTCGGAATGCTGAACGTGCTGCTGGCCGAAGGGTTGAACCTTGGCCTCAGCAAAATGGCCGGAGCCACCAACACCCATGATTATTTCCAGCTTTCGCGCCTGTCGCGATGGCATGTCGAAAGCGAGGCGAATGGCACGTGCCCTGGCCATGGTGATCGAAGGCCAATCTGCCTTGCCGATGGCCCGGTTCTGGGGCGGCGGC
>CATOSU010000008.1 GCA_951812615.1 uncultured Paracoccaceae bacterium | reverse complement strand
TGTTGCTGAGGTAGCGAGCGGAACAATATGTAGGCGCATTTTGCGATGTGACGGACCTGCCTGACGATTGAGGTTTCTCAATTGGACAGGAGGTTCCCATGACACAGGAGAAGATGAGCCCGCTGCGTGCGCGGATGATCGAGGACATGCGCATTCGCGGGTTGGCTGAGACATCGCAGAAAGCGCATATCCGGGCGCTGAAGGATTTCACAGCGTTTCTGGGGCGTGCGCCGGATACGGCGACGCCAGATGAGCTGCGCGCCTATCAGCTTCATATGACCGACACTGAGGTGACGCCGTCGGTCTACAATTCGCGGATCACGGCACTGCGGTTCTTCTTCGGCATGACATGCAATCGGGAGGATATGAAGAAGTACATGCAGTTCCGCACCGAGCCGCGGAAGCTGCCGATTGTGCTGAGCTTCGAGGAGGTCTCGGCGGTTTTGTCCGCGGCCCCTGGGCCCGGTCTCAAGTATCGGGCGGCACTCGGCATCGGGTATGGCGCAGGGCTGCGTGCCTCCGAGGTCACCAATCTCAAGGTTCGGGACATCGACAGTGACCGCATGCTGATCCATGTCGAGCGCGGTAAGGGCGGCAAGGATCGCGATGTGATGCTTTCGCCGTCCTTGCTGGAACTCCTTCGCGACTATTGGCGTGAGGCTCGCCCGCAGGGCTGGCTGTTTCCTGGGCAGAGCCGGGTTGAACCCCTGTCTCCACGGTCCTTGAATCGTGCCTTCAACTCGGCAAAGGCGATGGCCGGCATCAAGAAGCCTGCAACATTGCACTCGCTCCGGCACAGCTTTGCTACGCATTTGTTGGAGGCCGATACGGATGTGCGGGTGATCCAGGTTCTCCTCGGCCACGCCAAGTTGACCACGACGGCACGATATACACATGTGGCGACCAAGACGTTGCGCAATGTGTCCAGCCCGTTCGAGCACATCCAGGATGTGACCTGACGGGGGCTGCAGCGTGCCGCGGCACGCGCTGGAGGTTGCCGACATCTTCCGTGATCATGGGCCTGCCTATCGGCGGGCCAATGCAGGGCGTCTGAGCCTTGGGCAACTCAAAGTGATGTCCGCCATTGAAGCCTGCCGGACCGAAGCACTCGGTGGGCATGTGGCAGCTTGCACCAAATGTGATCACCAGCATATCGCCTACAACAGTTGCAAGAACCGGCACTGCCCGAAGTGCCAGGGACCGGCGGCGCGCGATTGGATGGCGGCGCGGGCAGACGACTTGTTGCCCGTGGAATATTTCCACGTCGTCTTCACATTGCCGGCCGAGATCGCCCGCATCGCCTACTGGAACAAGCGGGCAATGTACGGCCTCTTGTTCAAGGCATCAGCCGAGACGGTGATGACCATCGTCGCTGACCCCAGGCACCTTGGTGCCCGCGTCGGCATGACCTGCGTTCTCCACACCTGGGGATCGGCGATGACGCATCATCCCCACATCCACATGATCGTGCCCGGCGGCGGGTTGTCGCTTGATGGCATCCGATGGATCGGCTGCAAGCCCGGGTTCTTTCTGCCGGTCCGGGTGCTGTCTCGGCTGTTCAGACGCCTGTTCCTTGAGGGCCTGGTCAACTTGCACCGCGCCGGGCAGCTCACCTTCTTCAGTGATCTTGCCGGGCTGGCCGATGCAGATGCCTTCACTGCTTACCTCGCACCGCTGCGCAAAACCGAATGGGTGGTCTATGCCAAACCGCCCTTTGGCGGACCCGAGCAGGTTCTGGCCTATCTCAGCCGCTACACCCACCGGGTCGCGATCTCCAACCATCGCCTCGTCAGCGCAGATGCCGACACCGTTTCCTTCCGCTGGAAGGATTACCGCATCAAGCGCGGCGACCGGATGAAGGTCATGCGGCTCGACACGGGCGAGTTCATCCGCCGGTTCCTCATGCATGTCCTGCCCGATGGATTCCATCGCATCCGCCACTACGGCCTGCTGGCAAGCGCCGCCCGCAAGGCCAACATCGCGAAGATCCGCACATTGCTCGGTGCGGAACCGACCAGGCAGGAAGACGCACCCTCTGCCGAGATCATCCCTCTAATCTTGCGCGAGCCATGCCCCGACTGCGGCGGACCCATGCGTATCACCGAGACGTTCCGGCGCGGCGAGGTTCCGCAATCCCGCGCCCCACCGAGGAGACAGGCCGCATGACCGGGCGCGCGCTCATCCCAACCGCTACCAACCGGGTGACTCAGCCACACCGGTCGAGCCCCCTTGTCCAAAGTGAGTTGGAAAGCCACACAAAAGGCACAACACGGCTACTACCCGGGCTAAATCCAGGCCAAACCCTCTCGCGAAACATGGAAGCGGTCGACATCGCGCCCCACACCAACGTATCCGTCGCGGTCACAGACCCAGCCGACAACGCTCTTTCCCCATAGACACCGCCCAGTCCCCGCGGCTTCCTCCCTGAGAGGTTTGTCAACGCGGGCCACGCTCACGCCCGGCCGATATCCCGCGCAATGGCCCGCGTCGAAAAACCTTCATCATCTCGGTCACAAGCATGTTTTCGTCGGGAGTCCGGTGTTGATGAGAGGTGATCCGGGCGACGGGCTGCCCCAATTCGACCCTCATGCCTTCCGGCACATGCATGCCTGCAACGCGGCAAACAACGCAACCTCCGTGGCCGAGTTCGTCATCAACTGGCAAAACCTCGGCCACACTGAGGTTCTCACCACCCGGCGCAGCTATGGCCAGATCACCCGCTAACGTCAGCAGGAGCTGATCACAGGACAACACCAGAAGAATGAGGTGAGTCACCCGGCGCTGGTCGAGAACTGGCTACCCGCGAGAGCCTTGCCTGAAACAAACGAGGAACCCAAACTGCTGCACCTGAGTATATCATTAAGTTTCAAGTTCTTGCTCTGATTTGATGGCGGAAGCGGTGGGATTCGAACCCACGAAACGCTTTCACGTTTGCTGGTTTTCAAGACCAGTGCCTTCAACCGCTCGGCCACGCTTCCCTGCCTTGAGCCGGCGTGACTTACGAACTTGCGCGGCGGTCGTCAATGACCTGCGTGGCCCGTGCGCCGCCGCGGTGGTTACCCATCAGCCACAGAAACGCGTCCCGCGTGCGTCGGGCTTTCAAAATGACGGCGATGCGGTTATGATCCCGCCAAGACGGCGAAACAGCCGCACGAGCAGGACCGGGCATCCGGGAAAAAGAGCGCAGAAAATCGCGCCACGAACGAGGCAAAGGGCAAGTCATGTCGATTTCTATGGGGCTGGGCAGAAACTCTGCCAAAGTTGCAGGGTTGGTTTTGGTTCTCGGGGCACTGGCCGGGTGCGAGGAAGGCACACAGCTGGGTTTTCTGCAGCCGGCGGACAAGTCCGGCGCAGAGGCTGAAGCCACGTCAAGCACGACCACCAAGCTGGTCGAGCGCGATGTCGAGGCGCCGGACGTGTTTCAGGTCACCGAGGCCGGACTCTGGGACGGGCGCCCGTCGCTGGGTGGTGTCTGGGTCGCGCATCCGGACGTGAAAGACCCCGAACGCGTGATCATCCGCAACAGCGCCAACGGCAAGTTTGTCATCGGCGCCCTGTTCCGCCGGGAGCGTGAGATCCCGGGACCGCGTCTGCAGGCGTCCTCGGATGCCGCCGCCGCGCTGGGCTTGATTGCCGGTGCACCGATTGAACTGAACGTCACCGCGCTGCGGCGCGAAACGGTCGAAGAGACACCGGAACCGGCCCCGGTCGAGGAGCCGGCAGCGGTCGAAACCGCCAGCCTGCCGGCAAGCGATATTTCGCAGACCGCGCTGGACCCGATTGCCGCGGCCGCCGCCGCGATCGAAGCGGCAGCACCCTCCGCCGAAGCCGCCAAACCCTCTGCAAGCGAGGCCGTCGCCAAGGCGGCGCCCCCGGCCAGGTCCTTGTCTCCACTGGATAAACCCTTCATTCAGATCGGTATCTTCAGCGTCGAGGCCAATGCCAATCGCACTGCGGCCCAGATGCGCAATGCCGGCATGCTGCCGACCATCTTCAAGGAGCAGCTCAGCGGCAAGACCTACTGGCGTGTCGTGGTTGGCCCGGCTATGACTAAGGGCGAACGGTCCGCCCTGCTGAAACAGATCAGGGAGGCCGGATTCTCCGACGCTTACGCCGTCGTCAAATAACAGGAGACCGGATTGCACCACCCCCTGCTTCGCAGCATCGCTGCCGCCTGCTGCCTGTTCATCGTCAGCCTGCCTGCCGCCGCCTTTGACACCAGCGCAAAGGCGGCGTTCGTGCTGGATCTCAAAAGCGGAACAGTCCTGCTGTCCAAGAACGCCGACGAACCGCTGCCGCCGGCCAGCATGTCCAAGCTGATGACGCTCTACGTCGCGTTCGGGGCCATTCGCGACGGCCGCCTGTCGCTGGACGAAAAGCTGCCTGTGTCGGCCCATGCGATGAGCTACAAGGGTTCGACCATGTTCCTCGACACCACCGACCGTGTCCGCGTCGAGGATCTGCTGCGGGGCATCATCGTGCTCAGCGGAAACGACGCCTGCGCTGTGCTTGCCGAAGCGCTGAGCCCGGACGGAACCGAGGCCGGTTTTGCCCGTTTCATGACTCAGCGCGCGCGCCAGCTGGGCATGGACAACTCGACCTTCATGAACTCCAACGGCTGGCCGCAGGCCGGCCACCTGATGTCGGTCCATGATCTGGCGATCCTTGCCGGACGGATCATCTCGGATTTCCCCGAGTTTTATCCGCTGTTTGCAGAAACCGAGTTCAAGTTCGACGGTCGCGCCCCGCAGAACACCCGCAACCGCAACCCCCTGCTGCGCCTCAGCATCGGCGCTGACGGGCTCAAAACCGGTCACACGCAGGCTGCCGGTTATGGGCTGGTCGGGTCTGCCAAGCAGGGCAACCGCCGCGTCATCTTTGTCATTTCGGGGCTCGACAGCACCGATCGCCGGGCCGAGGAGGCAGAGGCGATAGTCAACTGGTCGTTTCGCAACTTCGTCGAAAAAACCATCGTCCGCCAGGGCCACCCGGTCGCGCGGGCAGACGTCTGGATGGGACGCGAGCCGACGGTGACGCTGGTTCCGGCCCAGGACAAGACCGCGATGCTTCCGGCGCTGGCCGCCAATGATCTGACCGGCGAAGTCCGCTATATCGGTCCGATCCGGGCTCCGATCCAGAAAGGTCAGGAACTGGGCACGCTGGTGATCACGCCCGAAGGCCTGTCCGAGATTGAAATCCCGCTGGTCGCCGACCGGGACATCCCGCGCGGCGGCTTCCTGATCCGTGTCGGCACTGCCGCGCAATATCTGGTTTCGCAATTCAGCGACAAGCCGCAGGAGGCGATGTGACCGCCAGGGGCGCCTTCGTCACCTTCGAAGGCATCGACGGTTCGGGAAAATCGACGCAGGCCCGGATGCTGGCCGACCGTCTGCGCGCCGACGGGCATGACGTGATCCTGACCCGCGAACCGGGCGGCTCCCCGGGGGCCGAGGAAATCCGGCGGCTGGTGCTCGAAGGCGACCCGGACCGCTGGTCGGCGGAAACCGAGTTGCTGCTCTTTACCGCCGCCCGCCGCGACCATCTCGAACGCACGATCGAACCGGCGCTGACCGCCGGTCAGATCGTGATCTGCGACCGGTTCGCGGACAGCACGCGCATGTATCAGGGCCTGTCGCGCGGCGATCTGCGCGAAAAGGTCGATGCGCTGCACGATCTGATGATCTCGCGCGAACCGGACCTGACCATTCTCATCGACATGGACCCGGATACCGGGCTGACCCGCGCGCTGGGCCGGCAGGGCACCGAGGAACGGTTCGAAGATTTCGGTCCCGACCTGCAACGTCGCATGCGCGCCGGGTTTCTCGAACTGGCGCAGGCGCATCCGGACCGGTTCCGCGTGATTGACGGCGGGCGCGACATGGAATCGGTGGCCGCGGACGTGCACAAGGCGGTAAGCTCCGCGCTGAGATGAGCGACGAACTTCCAGCCCCCGATCAGGCGCCGGGCGCCCCGCACCCGCGCGAAGCGGCACGGCTGATCGGCCAGCCCACGGCCGAGGACGCCTTCCTTCAAGCGTTCAATTCCGGGCGCCTGCACCACGGCTGGCTGATCACCGGGCCGCGCGGCGTGGGCAAGGCGACGCTGGCCTGGCGCATCGCCCGGTTTCTGCTTGCCACGCCCGAGGCGCAGGAGGACGGGCTGTTCGGCGCCCCGCCGCCACCCGAAACGCTGGACATAGCGCCCGACCACCCGGTGTCGCACCGGCTCCTTGCCGGGTCGGATCCGGGTCTGGCCGCCATCACCCGCAGCGCCAACGAAAAAACCGGGCGGATGCGCGATCAGATCGTTGTCGACGACATCCGCAGGCTCAGCAGGTTCTTCGGCCTGACCGCAACCGATGGCGGCCGGCGCGTGGTCATTGTCGATGCCGCGGACGAACTGAACACATCGGCCGCCAACGCGCTGCTGAAAATGCTCGAAGAACCACCCGCACGCACAACACTGCTGCTTATCTCGCATCAGCCCTCGCGCCTGTTGCCGACGATCCGGTCGCGCTGCCGGACCCTGCGGCTGACCGAATTGTCGCCCGACGATCTGGCCGCCGTGCTGACACAGGCCGGGGCCGACCTGCCGGCACAGCGCGACGCGCTGGCCGCACTGGCGCAGGGATCGGCCGGGGACGCGCTGCGCCTGATGAACCTTGGCGGGCTCGATATTTACGCCGAACTGATCGCGATCCTGCACAGCCTGCCACGGCTGGACCGTCCCCGGGCGCTGGCGCTGGCCGAGGCTGCTGCCCAGCGCAATGCCGGCGACCGGTTCCGCCTGCTGCTGGACCTCACCAACATCCTGCTGGCGCGGCTGGCGCGCACCGGGGCAAGCGGCCTGCCGCCATCACCCGAGGCCGCCCCCTGCGAGGCGGACCTGCTTTGCCGGCTCGCGCCGGACGCGGCGCGCGGACGGGCCTGGGCCACCGTGGCCGCCGAGATCAGCGGGCGCACCCGCCACGGTCTGGCGGTCAACCTTGACCCTGCCGCACTGGTCCTAGATACGGTCTTCAGGATACAGGATGTTGCCGCCCGCCCATGACCGACACACCCGAAATCACCGACAGCCACTGCCACCTCGATTTCCCCGATTTCGAGGGCCAGCTGGATGACATTATCGCCCGCGCCGAAGGCGCTGGCGTGACCCGGATGGTGACGATCTGCACAAAGCTGTCGCAGGAACCCAACGTCCGCGCCATTGCCGAGGCCTACGCCCCGGTCTTCTACGCCGCGGGCACCCACCCGATGAGCGCGGCCTCCGAACCGCTGGCCAGCGTCGAAGAGCTGGTCGCGCTGTCCGGACATCCGAAATTCGTCGGTATCGGCGAAACCGGGCTGGACTATCACTATACCGCCGAAAGCGCCAGGGTTCAGCAGACCTCCCTGCGCATTCATATCGAAGCCGCCCGGCGGACCGGCCTGCCGCTGATCATCCACGCCCGCGCGGCGGATGACGATATGGCCCGGATCCTGACCGAGGAACACGGCAACGGCGCTTATGACTGCGTCATGCATTGCTTTTCCTCCGGTGCCGGGCTGGCCCGCGCCGCACTCGACCTGGGGTTCTACCTGTCGATGTCCGGCATCGCCGCCTTCCCCAAAAGCCAGGACCTGCGAGACATCTTCGCGGCAGCCCCGGTGGACCGCATCCTTGTCGAAACCGATGCGCCCTACCTTGCCCCGCCACCGCATCGCGGCAAACGCAACGAACCGGCCTTCACCGCACACACCGCCCGTGTCGGTGCGGACGTGTTCGGCATGGACTATCCCGAGTTCGCCGCCCGCACACAGGCCAATTTCGACCGGCTGTTTTCCAAGGTGACCGCGCACAGGGCTGCCGCCTGATGGCAGAGTTGCGGTTTACCATCCTCGGCTGCGGATCTTCGGGCGGCGTGCCCCGGCTCGGCGGCCGCTGGGGCGACTGCGATCCGGACAACCCGAAAAACTACCGCCGCCGCTGTTCGATGCTGGTGGAACGGGACGGCCCGGACGGCACGACTTCGGTCCTGATCGACACCACGCCCGACATCCGCAGCCAACTGCTCGACACCGGCACCGGAAGGCTTGATGGCGTGGTCTGGACCCATTCCCATGCCGACCACGTGCACGGCATCGACGACCTGCGCATGATCGTCTTCAACATGCGCGCGCGGCTGCCGGCCTGGGCTGACGGCGATACCCAGAACGCGCTGTTGTCGCGGTTCGGCTACGCCTTCGTTCAGCCCGAAGGCTCACCCTACCCGCCGATCCTGAACATGAAGACCATAGACGGCCCTTTCGAGGTGGACGGCCCCGGCGGCCCAGTCCCGTTCCGGCCGTTCAAGGTGGGTCACGGATCCATCGACTCGCTGGGGTTTCGCATTGGCGGCCTTGCATACCTGCCGGACGTCGCGGAAATTTACGACGCCGCGTGGGAAGTCCTGCAAGGCCTCGACATCTGGATCCTCGACGCCCTGCGCCGCACCCCGCACCCGACACATTCGCATCTGCAACAGTCGCTGGACTGGATCGAACGGGCAAAACCGCGTCAGGCCATCCTGACCAACATGCATATCGACATGGACTACCAAGCGGTCCGGAACGACACGCCCGAAACGGTCATTCCAGCCTATGACGGCATGACCCTCAGCTTGACAATCTGAGCCGCGCATGCAGGCACTGATCGATGTCGTCCTGCCCGTCTTTCTGGTGATCGGCGGCGGCTATGTCAGCGCAAGACTGGGCTATTTCACCCAGACCCATATCGACGGGCTGATGAAATTCGCCCAGGGCTTCGCCATCCCCTGCATGCTGTTTCTCGCCGTTGCCTCGCTGGATCTGGAATCCGCGCTCAACCCGGCCCTGCAGGTCAGCTTCTTCGGCGGCGCGACGATCTGCTTTTGTCTGGGCCTGTTCGGAACGCGGCTGATTTTCCGGCGCGACTGGGGCGACTGCGTGGCCATCGGATTTGCCTGTCTCTACTCGAACTCGGTCCTGCTGGGCCTGCCGATCACCGAACGCGCCTATGGCCCGGACGCGCTGACCGGCAACTATGCCATCATCGCACTGCATTCGCCGATCTGCTACAGCATCGGTGTCACCGCGATGGAAATTGTCCGCAACCGCGGCGACGGCGGCCGTGCCATCATCGCCGCGGTCCTGACCTCCACCTTCAGAAACGTGCTGCTCCTGTCGATCGCGGCAGGCTTTGTCGTCAACATCCTTGCCATTCCGGTCCACGGCACGATCAACGATGCGCTGGACCTCGTTGGCCGGGCCGGCCTGCCCTGCGCGCTGGTCGCGCTGGGCGGTATTCTGTCGCAATACAAACCCGAAGGCGATCTGCGCGTGATCACCTGGGTCGTGGCGATCACCCTGCTGGTGCACCCCGCGCTGGTCTGGCTGTTCGGGGCCACCCTCAACCTGCCGCAGGATCTGTTCCGTTCCGCCGTTCTCACAGCGGCGATGGCGCCCGGAGTGAACACCTATATCTTTGCCAGCATGTACGGCCGCGCCACGCGCGTGGCCGCCTCGTCGGTCCTGATGGCAACCGCGATCTCGGTTCTCACGGTCTGGGTCTGGCTCAGTGTGATCCCCTGATCACGGCATTAACACCGCCGAGCGTTCGAATGTCGCGGTATCGGTGCTCAGGTCGTCATAGGTGATCTGAACCTCCACCGACCGGATCGACCCGGCCTCGAACCCCCGGTACGGCAACCCGTCCTGTTCCAGAACCACGCCCGGCATCGGCTGATCCATGTGGCACGCCGGCAGCGGCCAGACCTCGGGCGCGGCCCCGTTGAGACCAATCCGTATCTCCAGAAGACCACAGCGCCACGACCACAGATGCGTGACATAGAGCAGATCCTGCCCGCCATACTCCCGCACCGCGACCCAGTTGCCCCGCGTCGCGGTCAGGATCGGTTTGACCTCGACCGCCGTTGTGAACCGCCCGCTGGGGTCCTGCGGCTCGGCGATCAGCGCCTGCACTCCCGCCGCGCTGCCGACCGCCACTCCGGCTGCGCCGCTTGTCGCCGCGATCGCCTCACCATCGGCACCCGTTCCACCGGCCTGCGCCGCCATTGCTAGAATGGTCAAAAACACTTCGAACACCGGCTCCTCCCGAAATTGAGTTCATTTCTCCGCGTCTGAGGGGTTTTGCGCCCGAATTCCCGGCGTATACTGGTCGAAAGAGCAGACGCGGAACACCGCGGACAGGTCAGATTATGGCAAAGAAACCGGCAGCGGGCAAAGATTTCAACATCATGGTCGTCGGTCAGACCGGGCGCCTGCAATACGAGGCGCTGCTGTTTGCCGCCTCGTTGCGGCAGATGTCGCCGGATTTCAGCGGCCGTTTGTTCGTCTCCGTGCCCCAGCCCGGGCCGAACTGGCTGCATGACCCGTCGATCCGGCAATCCGATGTACTGGAGGCGCTGACCCGGCTGGACGCCGAAATTCTGCCTTTCGCATCCGAAACCTTCGGTCAGATGTATCCCTACGGCAACAAGATCGAGGCGCTGCGCGCCCTGCCCGAGGGCGAACCCTTCGTGTTCTTCGACACCGACACGCTGGTCACCGGCGACCTGACAACAGTGCCCTTTGATTTCGACCGCCCCACCGCCTCGCTGCGCCGCGAAGGCACATGGCCCACGATCGAACTTTACGGGCCGGGATACACCGCGATCTGGAAATCGCTCTATGACCGGTTTGGCCTGGATTTCGAAACCAGCCTCGATCCCGCATGGCCCGATGAATTCTGGCGGCGCTACCTCTACTTCAACGCCGGGTTCTTCTTCTACAAATGCCCGCGCGTCTTCGGGAACCGGTTTCTGACCTACGCCCGGTCGGTACAGTCGAACCCGCCCCGCGAGCTGGTGTGCCAGTCGCTCGATCCGTGGCTGGATCAGGTTGTATTGCCGCTGGTCATTCATGGCCTGGGCGGCGGGCGCGACACGCTGCCCGACGGTCTGCTGGATGGCGACATCACCTGCCACTACCGGATGCTGCCGTTGCTCTATGCGCGCGAAAGCGACCGGGTGGTCGAGGTTCTCGAAGAGGTCACGGCCCCCAACAAGATCAAGAAGGTTCTCAAATCCTACGAACCCATGCTGCGCATGATCTACCAAAAACGCGGGCACAAGGTGCGCGCGCTCTTTGATCGCGACAACCTGCCCCGCAAGGAACAGGCGATCCGAAACCGGATCAAATCCGAAGGCTTCTGGATGCGATAGACGGGGCGTCACACCCGCCCGTTTCAATCCGAATTCGCGCCGTCCGGTTTCCGGCAGAGCCAAGCTGCGCCCCGCCGGGACAAACCAGTGATTGTCCTCATCCGGGCTTTCGCCTAACCCTGTTGCAAATCACGCGGAGGAAATCTCAATGACCAAGGACGGCCCCACCTACGGCTTCGACACGCTGCAGATCCATGCAGGCGCACGCCCCGATCCGGCGACCGGCGCCCGCCAGACCCCGATTTATCAGACCACGGCTTACGTGTTTCGCGACGCCGAACACGCCGCGGCGCTGTTCAACCTGCAGGAAGTCGGGTTTATTTATTCGCGCCTGACGAACCCCACGGTGGCGGTGCTGCAGGAACGGGTGGCAACGCTCGAAGGCGGTGTTGGCGCGGTGTGCTGCTCGTCTGGTCACGCGGCGCAGATCATGGCGCTTTTCCCGCTGATGCAGCCGGGCATGAACATCGTCGCGTCAACCCGGCTGTACGGCGGAACGGTGACTCAGTTCAGCCAGACCATCAAACGCTTCGGCTGGTCGGCCACCTTCGTCGATACCGACGATCTGGACGCGGTCAAGGCCGCCTTCGACGACAACACGCGCGCAATCTTCTGCGAATCCATCGCCAACCCGGGCGGCTACATCACCGATCTGCAGGCGATCGCCGGGATCGCGGACGATGCCGGAATCCCGCTGGTCGTCGACAACACCTCCGCTACGCCCTATCTGTGCCGGCCCATCGATCACGGTGCCACGCTGGTCGTGCATTCGACCACCAAATATCTGACCGGCAACGGCACCGTCACCGGCGGCTGCGTCGTGGACAGCGGCACGTTCGACTGGTCCGCCAGCGACAAGTTCCCGTCGCTCAGCCAGCCCGAGCCAGCCTATCACGGGCTGAAATTCCACGAAACCTTTGGTCCGCTGGCCTACACCTTCCACAGCATTGCCATCGGGCTGCGCGATCTTGGGATGACAATGAACCCACAGGCGGCGCATTACACGCTGATGGGGATCGAAACTCTGTCCCTGCGTATGCAGCGGCACGTGGAAAACGCCGAGAAAGTTGCAGCATGGCTCGAAAAGGACCCCCGCGTCGATTTCGTGACCTATGCCGGCCTGCCCTCCTCACCCTATTTCGACCGGATCAAATCGGTCTGCCCGAAAGGAGCCGGCGCGCTCTTCACCTTCGCGGTCAAGGGCGGGTACGACGCCTGTGTCAAGCTGGTGAATAACCTCGAAATCTTCAGCCACGTCGCCAATCTGGGCGATGCGCGGTCGCTGGTCATCCACTCGGCCTCGACCACGCACCGGCAGCTGACCCCGGAACAGCAGGAGGCCGCCGGCGCCGCGCCCAACGTGGTGCGGGTGTCGATCGGGATCGAGGATGCCGACGATCTCATAGAGGATCTGGACCGCGCACTGAACGCGGCGACCTAACCCACGACGGGCGGCCCATCGGGCCGCCCCTTATTGTTGAAGTCATTTCGATTGGCATCGGACCAAGGTGGATTTTCACATCCGCACCGAAGCCCGCAGCCTCAACATCCTGACAGAACTCAATATCATCCCCCGGGATCTGCCGAACGCACGGTATTCCGACCGGATGCCGGCGGCGCAAACCGCGCGAGGTTCATCGGCCAGCACCAGGAAGGGCTGGCCTGGCGACGGTGTTGACGTCTGGATGACCATTCCAAAGACCCGGTGAACGGAGCCGCCGACTGAGCAGACACATCGGCCGGCCGCCCGGCATAACAGGCCGGCATCGTTATCGGCGAATTCGATATTGAAAATGGCGACTTTCTGCTGTTCACCGCCATGGGCCATGTCTCTGGGCGGACCTCCTGCGGAGACTTGATTGCCAAGGTCACGCTGGCCGATGTCACGGAGGCTGAACTTTCGGCAATCGGCATGGAAGTTGTCGTGTCCGGGTCACACACCCGCATCTCCATGGCCGGGGGCACGACCGTGTTCACGGCGATGAACACCACCCCGGACGACATCCTGCTGAACGATTTCTGTTTCCATTCCGGCGACACCGACACCGCGCTGGCTGACTTCGTTGCCGAGGAAAACCATCTGAACTGGATCATCGATGACTGGCCCGGCTAAGATCGCCATCGGCAATCATTCGCCGATGACAAACACCATTGTCACCGTCGCCTGAACCGTAACCTCACCCCCCGCCACAGGCATCGCACCACCGCGGGCCGACGCCATTTCCATCATCTGCGGGCGCGGCTCGCCACCGTGATCCGAAATCGACTGCACCGGTCCCAACGTCACGCCGGCAGCTTCCGCCAGCAGCCGCGCCCGTGCGATGCCATCCGCCACCGCCGCGCGGCGCGCGTCGTCGGCCAGCGGGTCGGGATCCTGCAGACCAAAGCTCAGACCGTGAAACTCGTTGGCTCCGTCGCCCAGAAGCGCGTCCAGTATATCCCCGACCCGGTTCAGGTCACGCACCCGCACCATCACCATGTTGCTGGCCGAAAACCCGGTGATTTCGGGGTTATCCTTGCTGACGGATGACCGGTTCGACCACAGCGGGTTCAGCGTCAGCCGCCGGGTCTGCACATCGCGGGGGTCGATCCCCTCGGCGGTCAGCCGCTCCAGGATCCTCGCCACACTGGCGGACACGACCGACATCGCGGCCCGCGCTTCGCGTTCGGCATGGGTGACCCCGACAGTCACGGTGGCCATGTCCGGCGCTGCGGCAATCTGCCCGTGCCCGGTGACGGTGATCTGCCGCGCGTCCCCCTCTTCCGCGGCAACCGCCGAGCCCAGCAGAAGCGCGCTCAACGCCAACATTGAAACAATACGAGCCATTCCCGTTCCTCCGTTTCCTGAACGCAGGATCAGACAAGCGAACCGATGACACAAGCATCGGATTGCCTTATACTTTCCTTCGGCGGACTGCTGCTTTAAACCAGCGGCCGGTGGCGGAGTCTCTCCGTCCTTTTGTGTTGACTAATTTCGGGACCGCATGAAACCCGCATTTGCGTTGTCTCTGTCGTTCGAAGGCATCAGCCTCCTGCACCGGTGCGCCGGCGGATGGCGCAATGCCGGCGAAGCCGCGCTGGATGCGCCCGATCTGGCGACGGCTCTGTCCGGCCTGCGCGGGGCGGCATCGCGGCTGGAACCCGGGCCGCTGTTCACCAAGCTGATCATCCCCAACGAACAGATCCGCTATCTCAGCATCGACACCGGGCTGGTGGACGCGCAGGCCCGCGACCGCAAGGTGCGCGAGGCGCTGGAAGGCGCCACGCCCTATGCCGTCAGTGAACTGGCCTATGACATCTCGGTCGAGGGCAACACAACCCATGTCGCGGCGGTGGCCCGCGAAACCCTTGCCGAGGCCGAGCAATTTGCCGTCGAACATGAATTCGGACCACTGAGCTTTGTCGCCATCCCGGGCCGAAAACCGTTCCTCGGCGAACCGTTTTTCGGCCCGACCGCCTTTGCCAAGACCACGCTGCCGGCCTCTGACCATGTCGAGGCAGACGGGATCGCGGTTGTCGTTGTCGGCCCGGCGCAGTTCCCGGTGGACGGGGTCGTACCGGTGGCGGCTCCGGCCGAGCAAACCGCATCGCCACAGGCAGAGCCGGAGCCGCCGGCACCGCAGCAGCCTGAAGCCGCGCCCGCACCTGCCGAAGAAGCGGTCGCAACGTTTTCCAGCCGGCGACGCCGCAGCGGTAGTGACACACCCGCCCCGGCGCCCGCGACGCCCGAACCGGTTGCCGCCCAGGAACCGCCTGCCGCCGCAGAGATCCAGACACCCGCCGCACCGGAACCAACCCCGCAACCTGTGCTGAGCACCGCTCCAGACGCGCCGGTGGCCACGGCACCGCTTGTCGCCCGGCCGGAACAGGCCGGCGCCGCCCCCGAACTGGCCGCCCCGATGCGGGCGCCGGTCCCGGTTCCGCCACTGCCCGCCGACGATCCACCGCAATCGCGGCTGTCCTCGTTGCTGCGCCGGCGCCGGGAAAAACCCGCAGCCGCGCCGGCAGCCGCCGCGCCGGCACCCGAACCTGCCAAGCGGGAAGTCGATGTTTCGGGCATGCCGCCAAAGCTGGCTGCCGCGGTCCTGAAAACCGCCGATCCCGCCTCGGGCGAACAGCAGGAAACCGAACGCATGACCGTGTTCGGGGCCCGGCAGGCGCAGGCGGCAAAGTCCCGTCCGCGCTTTCTGGGCCTGATCCTGACCGCGGTACTGCTCCTGTTCCTAGCCGGGGTGGCAGCCTGGGCTTCGATTTTCCTCGATGATCAGTTCGTCCGCCTGTTCGACCGCGACCAGCCCACGGCCGTGGCCGCCACCACGCCTGACACGAACGACACCGCGCCCGCCGCAGACCCGGTCGTCACCAGATCCGCCGCGCCGCAGACCTCGTCGCTCGCACCGGCGCCGGAATCGGTGTCCTTTGCCCTGCCGACATTCGCCCCGCCCGCCACGGGCAACGATCAGGCCCTGACCACCCCGATCGGCCCCGAACAGCCGGTAACGCTCGCGTCTCTGGATCCGGCCAGCGCCGGGCTCACCGATACCGACACGGCGGTTCTGAACGCCCTGCGCGCGCCCAGATCCCCGGCCGGCGCACAACCGGATGCGCGCGGTGCACAGGATCCCGAAACGCGATACGCGGTCACCGGGATCTGGTCCGAAGCGCCGCCGGAACCCGATACGCCCTCGGTCATCTCGCTGGACGATCTCTATATCGGCTCGATTGACAATCGCGACCTGTCACAGGACGCCGTGGCCCTGCCCGAGGTTGCATCGCTGCAAACCGACGATCCGATCGGCATCCTGTCCTCCCCCGCCGCACCGGACACGCGGTTTGAGTTTGACGAACGCGGTCTGGTCCGGGCAACGCCCGAAGGCACGCTGACACCGGATGGCATTCTGGTCTATCTCGGCCGCCCCGACGTGGTCCCGCCGCCGACACCTGACCGGACGGTCGAAACGCCTGAAGCCGACACGCTGCAGGACCGGCTGGCCGGCTTCCGGCCGCGGTCGCGCCCCGACGACCTCAGCGAACAGGCTGAACGTGGCCAGCTTGGCGGCCTGACCCGCACGGAACTGGCCACTGTCCGGCCCAAGGCCCGGCCCGACACGGTGAAACAGCAGGAAGAGGAAGCCGACGACACCGCTACGGCACAGGCCGTGGCCGCCTCGGTCGCGCCCAAGAAACGACCGGCGGGCTTTACCTCGAGGGTCAGGAAACAACAGGCCGACCCGGCGAACACGCAGGTCGCCGCAATCGCGCCGAAAACGGTCACCCCGAAGATCCCGACCAGCGCCTCTGTCTCGCGGCAGGCCACGCTGAACAACGCCGTCGACTTGCGTCAGGTCAACCTGATCGGCGTCTATGGCACGCCGTCAAACCGCCGCGCGCTGGTCCGCCTGCCCAGCGGCCGGTACAAGAAGGTACAGGTTGGCGATTCCATCGACGGCGGTCGGGTGTCCGTAATTGGTGACAGCGAACTGCTGTATCAGAAGGGTGGGCGCAACCTCGTCCTGAAGATCCCCAGCGGCTGACCTCCCCGTGCCCTGACGCATGCGCCGACCGGCCCCGTTGCCGTGGCTTGACGTCCGGGCCGCAATCTTCGGATATGGTCACAACCCGCGCCGCAGGAGTCTGACCCCGATATGCCGCTCTTTCTGACCCGCATCCTGATTTCCGCGCTCCTGAGCCTTGCGCTCGCCCTGTCCTGCGCCGCGCAGGACACCGGCAACGCGAGCGATACGCCGCCCGCAACCGAACCCGCCGCCGGGGCCGACGACGACAACGGCGCCTTCCGGGCCGCCAGCACGATAAATGTCGATCAGGAAGACCTGCGTATCCTGATGGTGCCCATGACGGCAGACGTTCATGCCGAACTGGCAAAGGTGTGGCAGACCCACCTGCGCAAGAAACTGGAAGCGTCGGCGACCCTGAAACTCCGCCTGCGTTATGCCGAGGCCGAAGGGTCAGAGCACCTGCGCAACCAGATCGTCGAAAGCCAGACCTCCGCCGGCCGGATTTCGCATAACTATCAGCTGGTACTGGACAGCTGGGCACTCAAGGGCGCCAAGGACGAAGAGATCCAGCCGCACCGGGACTATATTTTCGGGTACCGGGCGGAATCGGTGCGCACGTCCGATGTCGTCGCCCTGCTGACCGCGGCCAAGAACTGGCTACTGTCGCTGGACGGCGGGCTGTCGATTCTGCTGCTGATCCTGTCCCTGGCGGTGGCCATCTACGCCATGCGCATTGTTGCCGTGTTCTTCCGTTCGCGGGTCCGGCACCGGCTGGACAGAATTCCGCATTTCTCGGAACTGCTCAAACGGTTCGTATTGGCAGCCGTCTACTGGTTCACCTTCATGCTGGGCATCGTGATGGTGCTGGGCCTGTTCGGCATCCCCGTCTCCGCCCTGATCGGGATTTTCGGAGGCGTCGGCTTCATCATCGGTTTCGCTCTGAAGGACACATTGGGCAATCTCGCCAGCGGGCTGATGATCATGGTGCTCAAACCCTTTGACCTCGGCGACTATATTCAGGTCGCCGGTGTGGCCGGTATCGTCGATGACATGAACATCGTCTCGACCCGCATCCGCACCTATGACAACCAACTGATCACGGTTCCCAATTCCTCGGTCTGGGGCGATGTCATCACCAACGTGAACGCCGCGCCCACCCGGCGCGTCGATCTGATGTTCCGCATCGACTACAAGGAGGACACGCGCCGCGCGATGGACGTCCTGCGCGATCTGGTCGATGGGCACGACAAATGCCTCAAGGACCCCGCACCGGCAATCTACGTCTCCGAACTTGCGGAAAACTCGGTCAATATCCTGTGCCGCCCCTGGACCAAGACGGAAAACCTCTGGACCGTCTACTGGGACCTCACGTTGCTGGCCAAGGAACGGTTCGACGCAGAGGGCATTTCCATCCCCCTGCCCCACCGAAACGTTCACATTGTCGAAGGCGCGCCCGGGGCCGCCTCCTGACGCTTACTCCGCGGCCAGCTCGCCCGAGTTGATCTGCTCCTGCTCGATGCTCTCGAACAGCGCCTTGAAGTTGCCTTCGCCGAACCCGTCATCGCCCTTGCGCTGAATGAACTCGAAGAAGATCGGGCCGATCACGGTTTTCGAGAAGATCTGCAACAGAATCTTGGTCTCTCCCCCGTCCAGTACACCTTCACCGTCGATCAGGATGCCGTGCTTCATCATCTTGTCCTTCGGCTCGTCGTGGCCAACCACGCGGTCATAGGACAGATCGTAATAGGCTTCGTTCGGGCCGGGCATGAACCGGATGCCATTGTCGGCGATGGCATCGGTGGACCCATAGATATCCTCGGTGCCAACCGCGATGTGCTGAATGCCTTCGCCCTTGTACTTCTTCAGATAGGACACGATCTGCCCTTTCTCGCCCCGGTCCTCATTGATCGGGATGCGGATGCGTCCGCAGGGCGAGGTCAGCGCCCGCGAGAAGAGCCCGGAAAACTTGCCTTCGATGTCGAAGAACCGGATTTCCTTGAAGTTGAAGAGATCCCCGTAAAACCGGAACCACACGTCCATGTTGCCCTTGAACACGTTGTGCGTGAGGTGATCGAGATAGTAGAAACCCACGCCGCGCGGCTTCGATTGCTTCAGCCACTCGAACTCCTCGTTATAGGGCGAGGTGTCATAATACTGATCGATGAAATAGATCAGGCTGCCGCCGATGCCCTTGATCGCGGGCACGTCCATCGTTTTGTCATCACCCTCGTAGGGTTCGGCGCCCATCTTCACGGCATGATCAAATGCACGCTGCGCATCCACCACCCGCCAGCCCATCGACGGGGCGCAGGGCCCGTGCAGATCGATGAACTTGTCGGCAAAGCTGCCTTTTTCAGCGTTCAGGATATAGGTGATGTCACCCTGCTGCCATAGCTCGATCCCCGGCTTGGTCTTGTGACGGCCAACCAGCTCATAACCCATGCGGGTGAACAGATCGCGCAGCTCCTGCGGTTCGGGATGGGCGAATTCCACGAATTCGAAACCATCGGTGCCAGCGGGGTTTTCATCGCTGATCTGCGACTTCGGTGCGTCATGCGGGAACGGACCCATCAGCTTCTCCTGTCATAAATTCCTGAGGTGATGCGTAACTTAGGCATCCTTCCCCGCGGCGTTTGCGCGTTTTTCTTAAAAACTTGGGGTAACAATGCGTGGGTTTCGCCTTATCTTTAAAGAAACCGGTAATATTACGCACATGTTGGATGAAACAGACACACGATTGCTGGCCGCACTGCAAAAAGATGCGCATCTGACGGCGCATCAGCTGGGCGAATTGCTGAACCTCTCGCCCAGCCAGGCCGGACGCCGCCGACAGCGGCTGGAGGCCGAGGGCTTCATTCAGGGCTATTCCGCCCGGCTCGATCCCTTGCGCCTTGGCCTCGCGGTTCAGGGCTTTGTTCAGGTACAGCTGGGTACCCACGGCCCGGAACAATCGCGCAGCTTTGCCCGGCTGGTGGCCACCCGCGCAGAAATCACCAGCGCTTGGACGCTGACCGGTGATGCGGATTATCTGCTGCGTGTTTATTGCGAAGACCTGCCGGCCCTGAACCGGCTGATTCACGAAGTTCTGCTTCCACATCCCGCCGTGGCACGTGTACAGAGCCAGATCGTAATGGATCAGCTCAAGCGCGACGCGCCACTGCCGACCTGAGGACCCAAGACTTGGAAGCATTTCTGTATCAGGCCACCATCTATCTCGGCGCCGCCGTGATTGCGGTTCCGATTGCTGCCCGGCTGGGGCTGGGCTCGGTCCTGGGCTACCTTGCCGCCGGCATCATCGTCGGGCCCGTACTTCACCTTGTCGGCGCCGAAACACAGGAACTGCAGCACGTGGCCGAATTCGGCATCGTGATGATGCTGTTCCTCATCGGGCTGGAGCTGGACCCGCGCGCCTTGTGGGACATGCGGCACCGGCTGGTCGGGCTGGGCGGTCTGCAGATCAGCGTGACGACACTGGCGATCATGGTCTGCGCCATGGCGCTTGGCGAAAACTGGTCCTCGGCGCTGGCGATTGGACTGGCGCTGTCGCTGTCATCCACTGCCATCGTGCTGCAAACCCTGTCCGAAAAAGGGCTGATGCGAACCAATGGCGGCAGGTCCGCCTTTTCCGTCCTCCTGACCCAGGACATCGCGGTGATCCCGATCCTCGCCTTTCTGCCCCTGCTGGCAATGCGCGAGGTCATGCACCTTGACCCCGACGGCAGCATCGACCGGGCACTGCCAACCGACCATGCCGATCATCACGAGGCCCTGTCGCTGGTCGAAGGCCTGCCCGGCTGGGGCGTGACGCTGGTCACCATCGCAGCGGTGGCGGTGATCGTGCTGGCCGGCATCTACCTGACGCGGCCCCTCTTCCGGTTCATCCACGCCACCAACCTGCGCGAAATGTATACCGCGCTGGCTCTGAGCATCGTCGTCGGCATCTCTTTCCTGATGCAACTGGTCGGCCTGTCACCGGCGCTGGGCGCGTTCCTCGCCGGGGTCGTTCTGGCCAACTCCGAGTTCCGGCACGAGCTGGAAAGCGATCTGGAACCATTCAAGGGCCTCTTTCTGGGCCTCTTCTTCATCACCGTCGGAGCCGGGTTCAGCCTGCGTGCGTTTTTCGTCGATCCGCTGGACCTGATCGCGATGGCCTTGCTGGTGACCGCCGTGAAGGGGCTGGTCCTGTTCCTGCTGGGCCGCGCCTTCGGCCTGCGCGGACGCGATCAGTGGCTCTTTACACTGGGGCTGGCGCAGGCCGGCGAATTCGGCTTCGTTCTGGTCGCCTTTTCCATCCAGCAAAACGTGATCCCGGCCGGCGCCTCGGAAAAGCTGCTGCTGGTGATTGCGCTGTCGATGCTGATCACGCCGCTTCTGTTCATCCTCTACGACCTGCTGTCAAAGCGGATGAAGGACAACACACCGATCCACGAACCCGACACGATCGACCGCGAAGGCCCGGTGATCATCGCCGGCATCGGCCGCTTCGGCCAGATCGTCAACCGTCTGGTGCAGGCCAGCGGGTTCACCACCATCGTTCTGGATCACGACATGTCCACGATTCAGCTGATGCGCCGTTTCGGCTTCAAGGGCTTCCTCGGCGACCCGACGCGCCCCGATATCCTCAAAGCCGCCGGCCTGTCGCGGGCGCGGGTGCTGGTGGCGGCGATGGACGACCGCGACTCGGTCACCAAGCTTGTCGGCTATGCCCGCCGTCAGCGCGACGATCTGCACATCATCGCCCGCGCCTATGACCGCCAGCACGTGTTCGAACTGTATCAGGCCGGCGCCAACGACATCGTGCGGGAAATGTTCGACAGCTCCCTGCGCGCCGGACGCTACGTTCTGGAAAATGTCGGCCTCAGCGAATACGAGGCCGCCAACGCCGAACAAACCTTCTATGCCCATGACCGCTACACGGTGCGGGAACTGGCGCAATTGTGGAAACCGGGCGTCGCCCCGGTGGAAAACGACGCCTATATCGCACGTGCGCGGAAGCTGGAAAAAGAACTGGAAGCGGCGCTGCTGGAAGCCGCCGCCAAGGAAGACAAGAAACGCGCCTGACTATGCCGCAAGGGCCACGGCCAGCCGCCGCTGCCGTTCCAGCACCCGCGGCAGATCGATCGTCGTCACGACACCGTCGCGCACCACCTGCCGACCCTCGACCAGCAGGTGCCGCACCCGTTGCGGCCCCGCCAGCAACAGCGCCGCCGGGTCCCAGCTGCCTGCGCTTTCAACCCCGGTCACATCCCACACCGCGATATCCGCCCGCTTGCCGACCTCCAGCCGCCCGCAATCGGGCCGGCCAAGGATGTCGGCGCCGCCCCGCGTGGCAATCTCCAGCGCCTCGCGTGCGCTCATCGCATCCGCCCCGCGGGCAGCACGCTGTAACAGCATTGCCTGTCGCGCCTCGGCCATCAGGTTGCCGCTATCGTTGGAGGCCGACCCGTCCACTCCCAGCCCGACTGGCACACCGGCATCGCGCATGGCCCGCACCGGGGCAATCCCGCTGCCCAGCCGGCAATTCGAACAGGGGCAATGCGCCACACCGGTACGCGACCGGGCAAAAGGACCGATTTCCGCACCGTCCAGCCTGACGCAATGGGCATGCCACACGTCCGGCCCGGTCCAGCCCAGATCCTCGGCATATTGCCCGGGCCGGCACCCAAACCGGGCTTCGGAATAGGCAATATCCTCCTCGTTCTCGGCCAGATGCGTGTGCAGCATCACCCCCTTGTCGCGGGCCAGCAACGCCGCCTCCCGCATCAGGTCCCGGCTCACTGAAAACGGCGAGCACGGGGCCAGCCCGACCCGGCACATCGACCCTTCGGCCAAATCATGGAACGCATCCACCACCCGAATGCTGTCTTCCAGAATGGCTGCTTCGCGCTCAACCAGACTGTCGGGCGGCAGGCCGCCGTCGCTCTCGCCGATGCTCATCGCGCCGCGGGTCGGATGGAACCGCAGGCCGATCTCGGCCGCAGCCGCAATCGTGTCCTCCAGCCGCGCGCCGTTGGGAAAAAGATAGAGATGATCCGAACTCAGCGTGCATCCCGACAGCGCCAGCTCGGCCAGCCCGGTCAGCGCCGAGACATAAACCTCCTCCGGGCCGAACCGCGCCCAGATCGGGTACAGCGTCTGCAACCACCCGAACAAAAGCGCGTCCTGCCCGCCCGGCACCGCCCGTGTCAGGGTCTGGTACAGGTGGTGATGCGTGTTCACCAACCCCGGCGTCACCACGCATCCGCGCACGTCAATGACCTCGCCACCGGTGTTCAGCCCCTCGCCCAGACCGGCGATGACCCCGTCCCGCACCAAAAGATCGGCCCGCGCCAGCTCGCGGCGCGCATCGTCCATCGTGACGATGAAGGACGCGTTTTTCAGAAGCGTTTCAGCCATCCCGCGCCTCAGGCGAAATCGCGCAGAATTGCCAGCGCGGCGTCATGCAGGGCCGGTGTGGCCGCTGCCACCGCCCGCCCGCCATTATGCGCAGGCCCGCCTGACCAGTCGGTGACGATCCCGCCCGCAGCCTCGATCACGGCGATCGGGGCCTGAATGTCATAGGCATTCAGCCCGGCTTCGATCACCAGATCGACCTGGCCGGACGCCACCAGCGCATAGGCATAACAATCCATCCCATAGCGGGTCAGCTTGGCCTGACGCGCCACCGCCTGAAACCCGGCCTGTTCCTGCGGGCTGCCGACCTCCGGAAAGGTGGTGAACACGATGGCATCCGACAGCGTATCGGTCGGCCGCGTCGCCAGCCGCATCTCTCCCAGCGGTCCCTGCATATAGGCCTGCCCGGCGGCCCCGATAAACCGTTCGCCGATATAGGGCTGGTCGATGACACCCAGAACCGGTCCGCGATCCTCTTCCGCCAGCGCGATCAGCACGCCCCATGTCGGCGTGCCCGAAATGAACCCGCGCGTGCCATCGATCGGGTCCAGAACCCAGACCCGACCGCTGCTGCCGGCAACGTTTTCGAATTCCTCGCCCAAAATCCCGTCCTCAGGACGGTGGAGCGCCAACAACTGGCGCATTACCTCCTCGCCCGCGCGGTCAGCCGCGGTCACAGGATCGAACCCGGCGCTCAGCTTGTTCTGAGCTGCCAGTCCGGATTGTCGGAAATAAGGGAGAATAGCAGCCCGCGCCGCATCAGCCATGCGGGTGGCTAGTTCCAGATCGGAGATCGCGGCGGAGCACATTCCTGACTGGTGCCACCCCGCCGCGCTTTTTTCAAGCTGAACGCGTCACGCGACGTCGCTCAGAACGCGAGCCAGTTCGAACAGCCGGCGACGCTGGTTCTCGGGAATCGAGTAGTAAGACCGGATCAGATCCAGTGCTTCCTTGTCTCCCATCAGGTCGGTCGGGATCGGTGTATCGGTGGCCTCGGACTTGCTGGCATCGTCCAGACCTTCGAAAAAGAAACTGACCGGAACTTCCATCGCATCGGCAATATCCCACAGACGGGATGCGCTGACGCGATTCGCGCCGGTTTCATATTTCTGGATCTGCTGGAATTTGATTCCGACTTTCTCTGCCAGTTGCTGCTGGGTCATGCCAATCAGCCAGCGGCGATGGCGCACGCGTTTACCGACATGAATGTCTACAGGATGGGCCATTGTTATCTCCTTGTGACACATCGCTGGGATCGGGCCGGGCACCCGGTTCCCATTTTGTTGTTATTCCCCTGCGCCGAGTGAAGCGCATGCTCCCCGATTTGGCGGCCAATACCGCTGGGCCAATACAGTAAGCGCTTTTCGGTTGAATTCAAGTCTGGTCGCTCCACGTTAAAGTGAGGAGCGGCAACATCCTGACCGCGCGCAACCGCATTCTGGCGGGCACGGCGGACAATTCGGGTATTCTGTATGGCTACCATAGCGCCATTCCAACTTGGAAACCCTTTGAAAATGATGAAAGACACCAAAATACATCAACCGAAGGATACATGGCATGCTGGCCTATCGCATTTCGGCCCCCGGCGCACAGGCTGACCTTGCGGAAACCGGGCAACCGAATCCGGAATCCGGGCAGGTTCTGGTACGGATTCGCGCCTGCGGGCTGAATTTCGCGGACCTTCTGATGCAGAAGGGCACCTATCAGGACACCCCCGACGCCCCCTTTACGTTGGGCATGGAGGTTGCCGGCGACGTGGTCGGCACCGGTGCCGGCGTCACCCGCTGGCAACCCGGCGACCGGGTGATGGTCTACGCCCGGCAGGGCGGGCTGGCAGAATTCGGTGTGTTCGATGCGGACCGGTTGCTGCGCCTGCCCGACAGCATGAGCTTCGATCAGGCGGCCGCGTTTCAGATCGGCTATGGCACCGCGCATATCGCGTTGGGGCACCGCGCCCGGTTGCAGACCGGCGAAACGCTGGTGGTGACCGGCGCGGCCGGCGGTACAGGGCTGACGGCGGTGGAAATCGGCGCCCGCATGGGCGCGCGCGTGATCGCGGCGGCGCGCGGACCGGACAAGCTGGAGGCGGCGCGCAACGCCGGGGCGACCGACCTGATCGACACCGGAACCGAAGACCTGCGCGCCCGGCTGCTGGAACTTGGCCGCGCTGACGTCGTCTATGACACGGTTGGCAGTGACATGTTTCGGGCCGCGTTCCGCGCCATGAACCCCGAGGGCAGGTTGTTGCCCGTCGGCTTTGCTGGCGGCGACGTACCCCAGATCCCCGCCAATCACCTGCTGGTCAAAAACCTGACAGTGATCGGCTTCTACATCGGCGGCTACCTGAATTTCCGCGCCGACGTGATCCGCAACAGCTTTGACACGCTGCTGGACTGGTTCCGCGACGGCCGCCTGCAGCCCCATGTTGGCCATGTCCTGCCGCTGGACCGTGTCGCCGAGGGCATGGCGCTGCTGCGCGACCGCAAGGCGGTGGGCAAGGTCGTGATCCGGCCCTGACCGCTACTCCCCGGCCACGCGCAACGGCGGTGCCAAAACCGAGCTGAACATCTGGCGCAGCAAATCCGCCAGTTCCCCGACCAGCTGGGATTTCGGCGCATGCCCGCCATAAAGGTTGATGTTCTGCACCGGCAGGTCCGGCAAAGCCCCGTTATGATCAATCGCCTCGTGCTGCGGCGGCAGGGTACCGTCCAGCAGAACGCCAACCGCCAGATCGGCGGTAATCGTGGCCTCGATCGTGCGGTCGGATTCGCTGTCAACCACCAGATCCCACGCGATGCCGGCCTTATCCAGCGCCGCCGTGGCCAGCGGGCGGAAGATACAGTTACGGCTGAACGCGATGCGCAATGGCCGCTGCCGCCACATGGACCCGTCCGGCGCGCCCACCCATCTCAGCGGGACCTGCTGGATCTGCTCGCCGTCATCGCCAATCGTGGTTTCCGTGGTCACGATCAGATCGCACTCGCCCTTCGAGTAAAGAACTTTTAATTCGCGGGTGTAGGATGAGATCAACTGAACCCGTACGCGGGGAAAACTGGCATGAAACCGCTGCAAAACGCGCGGAATGGCCGGTTGCACCACGTCATGCGGCACACCCAGCGTGACCTCGCCCTCGAACGCCTGATCGGTCAGCCGCGCCATCACCTCGTCATTCAGCGCCACCATCCGCCGGGCATAGCCCAGCAATTGTTCGCCCGACGCGGTCAGCGAGATATTGCGCCCGGACCGGTCCAGCAATTCCAGCCCCAGCAATTCCTCCAGCCGTTTGATCTGCATCGACACGGCAGATTGCGTCAGGTGCAGAAAGCCCGCAGCGCGGGTGACCCCGCCGGAATCGGCGATCGCGACAAAAGACCGGAGCGTGGTGACGTCGAGATTTCTCATATATCACAATCCTTGATGCAACTCAGCACAAACATTCGTTTCCAAAATAGATCACACTCCCCCATATACATCAAGGAAATTGATGAAACAGCAAGATACCATCGCGAACCAAGGAAAGGACGCAGAAGATGACCTATTTTTCCGACACCCGCACGTTCAACTCCGTCGGCCGCGGCCGCCCGACCATCAGCCAGATGATCTCGGTCTGGAAACAGCGCCGGCAACTGCGTGCCATGGACGACCGCACGCTTTCGGATCTCGAGCTCTCCCGGCAGGAAGCCCTGACCGAAGCCCAGCGCCCGATGTGGGACGTGCCCGTGCACTGGTTGCGCTGACCCCGGACCGGACCGTTTGAAACGGCCTGCAATCGCAGGCCGTTTCCGTCTGCGCAACGCTTTGTGTTTCGGCCATAGAATGCCTTGAAAAACCGCGCCAACACGCCGATATTAGGCGGGAACGCCGCTGACCCCGTGCCAGCGGCATATCGGGTTATTTCATGGAGTCTCTCAATGGCTGAGTACGACACAGGCAGAACGATGGGCCGCGCCGCGACCGGCGTCCGCGCTGCCGATATTGACGAGGGCCTGCGCGCCCACATGAACAAGGTCTACGGCACGATGTCCGTGGGCATGTTCATCACATTTGCGGCCGCCTGGGCCATTTCCGGTCTGTCGGTCACCACCGATCCGACACTTGCCGCGGCCCAGATCGGCCCGGACAAATACCTGACGAACCTCGGCGTGACGCTCTACACCACCCCGCTGAAATGGGTGATCATGTTCCTGCCGCTGGCCTTCGTGTTCGGCTTCGGCGCCGCCATCAACCGCCTGTCGGCCTCCGCCGCACAGCTGGTATTCTACGCCTTTGCCGCCACCATGGGCCTGTCGATCAGCTGGATCTTCATGGTCTTCACCGGCTATTCGATCATTCAGGTCTTCCTCGTGACCTCGATCGCCTTTGCCGGCCTGTCGCTCTGGGGCTACACCACGAAAAAGGACATCTCCGGCTGGGGCAGCTTCCTGATCATGGGCGTGATCGGCCTGATCGTGGCCTCGATCATCAACATCTTCCTCGGTTCTCCGGCGATGACCTTTGTCATCTCGGTCATCGGTGTCCTGATCTTCGCGGGCCTTACCGCCTATGACACGCAGAAAATCAAGAACACCTATCTCGAGATGGCCCATACCGGCGATCAGGAATGGCTGGGCAAGGCCGCAATCATGGGCGCGCTGAGCCTCTATCTGGACTTTATCAACATGTTCATGTTCCTGCTGCAACTGCTGGGCAGCCGCGAATAAGCGGTCAGGCAACTGCGAATAACGGGGCCGGTCCTTGCGACCGGCCCTTTTCTTTTGCACAGTCCTCCCATGCTGGAACTGCGTCCCAATTGCGAACTCTGCGATCGCGACCTGCCGCCCGACAGCGCGCAGGCCCGGATCTGCAGCTATGAATGCACTTTCTGCGTCGACTGCGTGGAAAACGAACTGTCGGGGGTCTGTCCAAACTGCGGCGGCAACCTTGTCCCGCGTCCGATCCGTCCGAAAACGGAATGGCGCAAGGGCACCGGGCTGGGCAATCACCCGGCCGGAACCCGGCGCCGCACAAACGGGTACACGCCCGAAGACCGCCGCGCGCTCAGAGAAAAGCTAAAAGACGTTGCACCGTCCGACCGGTGATCAGCCCGAACAGGTCAGCGCCATCGTCAGCCCTTGCGGACGATTCGGCTGCGGCCCGACGGCATAGACCTGGCTGGCCGCCGGGCAACCCGTCAGATCGCTGGCATTGGCGGCAAAGGCGGCGCTGGCCTCGGGCACGATATTGGGCGCAAACAGCCCCGCTTTCGGCTTCAGCACCGCGTAAGGAGTACCGTTGATATAGAGCACGCTCAGTGCCAGCGTCTGACTGCCCACCGTCACCGGCTTGGACCGCCAGCCAGATCCGCTGGCCTTGCGAATGGCCAGCTCAGCGTGATCGGCCCGGTTCGTACTGCCCGACCGCGCCGACCGGATCGGGATGTCGCCATGCAAAGTCCCGCCCGACAGGCGCGGGTCAATCGCGCTGTCCCGGCTCACCGTATGCTCGGACCCGATCCCGCTGAAGCCCGAGCTTTGATGTTTGCTCGCATCGCTGCACGCGCTCAAAGTCAGCGTCAGGGCAGCCATGCCCAGTACACAGATCGTTTTCATTCCGGCCGGTCCCCTTGTGGTGGTCGGGTTCCGGTCAGATCAGCCAAACGCGGCAGAATTGCAGCCGAATTCGGGCAAAACCCGCCCTCTCAGGGCAAATCCAGCTGCATCCGGATGGCAGGAAACACGATGCCGGGCCGCAACTCGGTTTCCATCGGGCCAAGGCTCTGAAACCCGAGCGCGGCGTAGAACGGCTCGGCCGTGCGGGTGGAAAAGCAGATCAGCCGCCCGACCCCCTGCGCCCGCGCGCGGGTGAACACCTCGGTCAGGATCGCCCGGCCGATGCCCATGCGCAGCAGGCGGTCATCCGTCACAACGTGGCGCACATGCCCGGCGCGGCGGTCCCGGCGGTCAATAGTCCAGCCGCCCGCCCCTACAATCGCTTCATCCAGAACCGCCACGTAATAGCTGCCGCTGCTCAGCAGACCGGGCTGCGCCCGGCTGATCAGCGGCAGCGCGGTCACCAGCACCGAGGGCGGATAATCCTGTTTCAGCTGCCGCGGATAGCTGCGCGCCAAGAGCGCGTCGATCTCTGCCAGATCCCGTCCGTCCGCCACCCTGACCTCAAGGGACATCCGCGCTTCCTCCGGGCAAAAAAAAGGACCACATCAGATGTGACCCTTCCGCATGCCTGAAACAAGATCAGCTTACTTGATCTTGCCTTCCTTGTATTCCACGTGCTTGCGCGCAACCGGGTCGTATTTCCGGACGGTCATCTTTTCCGTCATCGTGCGTGCGTTCTTCTTGGTCACGTAGAAATGGCCGGTGCCTGCACTGGAGTTCAGGCGGATCTTGATCGTGGTTGGCTTCGCCATCGGGTGTCTCCTGCATCGGGCGCAACGTCCGGCCCGGAGTAAATTCGTGAAGCCCGCCTTTTACGCGCCCTGCGCGGCGAGTCAACCGGATTTGCGCCCCCGAACCGCAGAAATCGTCAGCGCCCCGTCCCCGAGCTGCTGGTTGTTGTCGCGTCCTCGCTGCCAACGATGGCGGCAATGACGACAACGGTCAGCGCCGCGCCCGTCAGGGTCGGCGCCAGCGTGGTACCATCCAGCGGCGCCGGCAGATCGCTGGTCGCGTTCGATGACGTGCTTTGCTGGTTCGAATTCGCCCGGCAGGTCACCCGCAACAGGCCACCGGGCAGATAAGTGGCATTCACCACCGTCCCGGCCCCACAGACCAGCCGCGCCTGCGCCTCGGCCTGCGCGCCGCCGGGTATAACGGTCTGTGCCCCGGCAATCACCGGGAACGCGGTCATCGCAACGGTTGCTGCGGCCTTTAGGTAAACACTTGGCATACTGACATCCACTTCGCTGACCCCGCGATCAGGTTACAGTTGTGCCCCCCCCGACACAACACTCTTGGCCCGCTCGTGCGCGATCGCCCGCCGGTAACCTGCTCCCGATGCGCAGGGACAAATTGAAAGGCGCTTGCGAATATGGTGTAGTCGCATTCAGGAACTCTGCAAGGATCGTCACGATGCGCCGACCACAACAGGTACTTTCCGCCTTCACAGCACTGGCCATCACGGCGGCCCTGCCCCTGCAAAGTCTGGCTCAGGTGCCCGGGGCGCTCTACACCGTCGTTGTCCCGGCCGGGCAATTCGGCTCACCGGCCTTTGCCAGCGTCGTGGTGGGCGGGATCGCGGCGGCCAAGAAATTCTGCGCAGATCTGGGTGATTCCGCCTACCGGGTCGATTGTCTGGCCGAGCGTCTGGCGGTTGTGGCTCAGGACATTCCCGACGACAGCGACTACGGCGAAGTGTCCGAGGTTCTGCAGGCCACCTCCGATCAGCTTGCCGCGCTTGCCCGCCAGAATCGTGACCTGTCCCGCTCCCGGTCCCACGCGACCCGCGAGGGCACCGAAGAAAAAACCACCCGCCCGCTGACGCCGGTCTCCCCGTCCGCGGCAGCATCGGTGAACCAGCAGGCCATCGAAATCCTCGACAGCACCGAAACCATCCTGTTGCGCAGCGCCGAATCCTCAACCGAAAAGCGCAACCAGTATGCGCAGATCGCCGAAGCCGTCGGATCGAACAAAGTGCTGCTGCGGGCCTGAGGCCCGTGCCCGACCGTGAACCACAACCGGCACTGCATAGCCGCCCGAATGTTCTGGTCCGGGGCGTGGCGCATCTGGCCGTGTCGGTCCGGCTCAAACTGCTTGCGGCCTTCCTGGGGGTTACACTGTTGATGGTCGGGCTGGCGATGCTGGGCCTCGAAACCTTGCGACAGGCTAATGCCCGCACCGAAAAGCTGCTGCACGATCAGGAACGGATCGCCTTTTTTCAGGAGATTTACGGCTATCTCGGCGACCTCACCACAATCGTCGCAGCGATCAGCCTCGACCCCGAAAACGTCAGCGAACGGACGACAAACAATACATTCCTTCTTCCCGGTGTCCTGATTGTTGACCGCACAAACAACCTGCGAACCGACCTGGGGCGCAGTACACGGAGGTTCGGCAAGGAAGGCATGCCGGACGCTCAGATCATCGCGCAATTTAAATCCGAGATAGCAAAACTGCCGCCGATCGTCTCCCGCGCGCACGACCTGCGGCGTGAAGGCGACTTTGAGAATGCCGGTATCGTGGCCCGTCTGGAAGCCGCACCGATCCTGTTCCGGTTACAACGGGACGCGTATTCGAAGGTTCAGGACATCGAGGCGGAAATGGCCGAAACCGCCAGATCCACCGCGTTGGCCTATGATGCGTCACGACAACTGGTCGTCGCCGCGGCCTTGGTCGCGGTCGGGCTGTCGTTGTTGCTCGGCTATGCGATCTCGTCATCGCTGATCTGGCCGGTCCGGCGCATCGGCCAGACCCTTGGCATCATCGCCGGCGGCAATTTCGCCGCCCGCGTCACCGTGCCCAACCGCGATGAACTCGGCGACCTTGCCGCAAACGTCAACGTCACCAGCGTAAAACTGGGCACGCTCTACGATCAGGTCGAGGAGCAGCGCGTCGAACTGGCCGCATGGAACACCGCGCTTGAGGACAAGGTCGCGGTTCAGGTCGACGAGATCGAACGCACCAACCGCCTGCGCCGCTTTCTGCCCGATCAGGTTGCCGATATGATCGTCAGCGCCGGCGACGACGCCGACATGCTGGGCAGCCGTCGCGGCACGGTCACGGTTCTCTTTGCCGATCTGCGTGGGTTCACCGCCTTTTCCGCGTCCGTCGAACCCGAACATGTGATCTCGGCGCTGAACCGGTTTCACGCCATGACCGGTCCGCTCATCGAAGCCCGCGGCGGCACGCTGGAGCGGTTTCTGGGCGACGGGCTGGTGGTTTTGTTCAACGCCCCTGTCGCCAGCGACGATCCGGCCGGCAACGCGGTCGCGCTGGGCCGGGAAATGCAGGCCGCCTTTCCCCCGGCCATGCGCGATTTTCAATCCGACAGCCATGCGCTCGGGCTGGGTGTTGGCATTGCCACCGGACAGGCCACGCTGGGACAAATCGGGTTCGAGGGACGGCTGGATTATGCGGCCATCGGCACCGCTCCCAACCTCGCCGCCCGACTGTGCGACATCGCGTCGGACGGCGAAATCCTGATCTGCCCCACCACTGCCGGGCAACTGGACGGGACGTTCCGCCCGGTCGGGCCGTTTGAGCTCAAGGGTATCCCCGAACCGGTCCCCGCCTTTGCCGTCGACTGACCGCACGTCCCGCCCGCCATGCCGGAACAGGATGAAACCGGAATGAAACACCTGATACCCGTTTCATCTGCCCCGGAAAGGACAAGGCATCGACGGACGACGCTACCGGCGGCCCGGTTTTTCCGCGGACAGCGCAGACTCCTGGGCGGCCGCGCCAAACTCTCCAAACCGCCGGGCCGCGGGACGCCTGCAAGCGTCTGAAAGCGTGATTGATTCCGCCTGCACGCATCTCTACGCTGCCTGCACTTCGGCACAGGCGGAAACGGATATGAGCAGGACGGGAACACGGCGGCTCGCCGCCATCGTTTCAGCCGATATCGTCGGCTATTCCCGCCTGATGGCGCAGGACGAGGAACGCACGCTGGCCCGCGTGCAGGCGCTGCGCGACGAGATCACCGAACCCACCGTCACCGGGCTGGGCGGACGGGTCGTCAAACGCACCGGCGACGGCACGCTGATCGAGTTTTCCAGCGTGGTCGATGCCGTGCGGGCCGCCCGGCTGGTACAGGCACGGACGGCCGGGCACGAGGCCGCCATTCCGCAATCCGACCGCATCGTGTTTCGCATCGGCATCAATCTCGGCGATGTTCTCAGCGAAGGCGACGACATCTTCGGCGATGCGGTGAACATCGCCGCCCGGCTGGAACAGATATGCCCGCCCGGCGGCGTGCTGATCTCCGGCAGCGCCTATGATCAGTTCGTGAACCGCCCGGAATTTCCGTTTCGTTTCCTTGGCGAACAGAACCTCAGGAACATTCCCCACCCGGTCCGCACCTACAGCCTCGAAGACGGGTCCGAAACCCCGACTGCACCGCCCCCCGCCGAAACCTCGATGCGGCAGGCCCTTCCGGGCCGCCCGTCGCTTGCCGTCCTGCCCTTTGCCAACCTTTCCTCCGACCCCGATCAGGCGTTTTTCTGCGACGGGATCAGCGAAGACGTCATCTCGGCCCTCTCCCGGTTCGGCGCCCTCTTCGTGATTTCACGTAACACCTCCTTCACCTACCGCGACCGCGAAATCAGCACCCGCGACGTGTCGCGCGAACTGGGCGTGCAATATGTCGTCGGCGGTTCGGTCCGGCGCGCCGGAAACCGTATCCGCGTGACCGCAAACCTCGTCGACGCCATCACCGACCGCCCGGTCTGGTCCGATCGCTACGACCGCGACGCCGAGGATGTTTTTGCCATTCAGGACGACATCGTTCAGCAGATCGTCGGCGCCGTCGCCCCCGGGATCATGGATGATGCCGGTCGCCGCACCCGCCGCAAACCCGCACAGGACCTCACGGTCTGGGAACTGATCGTGCGCGCCAACGACCACGTCTTCCGCCACACCGAAGACGACAGCCACCACGCGCGGGACCTGCTCGAACGCGCGCTGGAGCGCGAGCCTGAAAACGTCGCCGCGCTTGGGTTGCTGGGCTATCGCTTTGCGCTGGACGCGCTCTACGGCTGGCACCTGCCGCCGGCGCAATCGCTGGCCGCCGCGGCGGAGCTTGCGCAAACGGCGCTGCAGTTCGACAGCCGCGATGCGATGGCAAACGTGGTTCTGGGCCTGTCGCTCGGGATGGGGCGTGATCTGAAACAGGGCAGCGACCGCTTTTCAATGGCCATCGAAAGCAATCCTAACCTCGCCCTGGCGATCGGCTGGAAAGGGGTGATGCACGGCTATCAGGGTGTTTACGAGCTTTCGGAAACCCTTCTGCGGCAGGCCCTGCGGCTCAGCCCGCATGACCCGGAACGGATCTGGTTCTTCGCGCATCTCGGCGTGACCGCCTATTTCCAGCGCGATTTCCAGCGCGCCGTGACCGAATTCCGCCGCGCCCTGGCCGCCAACCCGAATGCGCCGTCTCTGCGGCGCGGGCTGACCGCGTCGCTGGCCATGAACGGCGATCTGGACGAGGCTCAGGAAAACCGGCGCCTGCTGCAACACTGGATCCCCGGCGTCACCATCGCCCGGTCCGTCGCCGCCATCCCGCTGGTGCGCGACGAAGACGAACGGCTCTGGGCCGAGGGCCTGCGCCGGGCCGGATTACCGGAATAACGCGCGGAGGGCCTGTAAGCCGGATTCTGTTCCGGGGTCGCCCCCTTCGATGACCATTCCTCTATGGCGACCGTTGCCGGTCGCCTATAGCTGCCAACCCGACCCCTCTCGGCTGAAGCGTACCTAGCGGCGGTCTCCCGTTGCAGGGACCGGTCCCGCGCGGGGGTCCTATTCGGCATTGCTCCCGGTGGGGCTTGCCGTGCCGCCCCTGTTGCCAGAGGCGCGGTGGGCTCTTACCCCACCGTTTCACCCTTACCCAGCCGTCAGACGGATGGGCGGTCTCATTTCTGTGGCGCTGTCCGTCGGGTTTCCCCGCCCGGGCGTTACCCGGCACCGTTGCTTCAGGGAGTCCGGACTTTCCTCTCCGGCAGGTCGCCCCGCCGCAGCGGCCATCCGGCCCTCCGCGCAATGGGTCATGTGGCAGGTCCTCCGCCCGCCGTCAATGCCGCCGCTGCCGGCACGCCCCGCCAGCGAAGAGGCCCGTCAGGGCCGATGAGCGGCCAACCCCTGCCGCACCAGCCGCGCCCAGTCGAACCGCGGGCCGGGGTCGAACTTGCGCCCCGGGGCGCTGTCGGAATGGCCGATCACACCCTCGGGGCGGATCCCCCAGCGCGCCATGATATCCGCCAGCAATCCTTCCAGAACCGCCATCTGCGGTTCGGAAAACGGATGCGTGCCGCGATTGTCGAGTTCGATGCCGATCGAGCGGGAATTGACGTCCTCCCGGCCCTGCCATTCCCCCGCCCCGGCATGCCATGCCCGCCACGGTTCACCGACCATCTGCCACAGCCGGCCATCGTTGCCGATCAGGAAATGCGCGCTCACCTCCGCTGCCGGATCACAAAGCCGGTCCAGCGCGGCCTCGGCGCTCTCCATCGCGGTGTAGTGAATGACAATCAGCTCGGGCAAAACCCCGTCCCGCCGCGCTCCGAAATTCGGCGACGGGTGCCAGATCGGGGCGATCCCGCTCAGCTTTTGACCGCCTCTCGGAACGGGGTCGGATCCCATGCACAGGCGAACCCGTCACCATCGGGGTCCAGCCCCTTGCGGTCGCGCTGCGGTCCGCCGGTGGCCAGAAAATCGATCTGCGCCTGATCCGGGGACGGGTATTTCGCACAGTTGCGTTCCGCCCGGGCCGTCTTGTTGATACCCGACCGCGAATAGACCCGAACCCCGGGATCGTTGCCGGCGCTCAGCGCATAGCTCACGATGTCGGGATCGGCATCCGCGGGCCGCTCCGGCACCGCAGTGGGCGCCACGACCTCATAGTTTTCGCGGTTGCTGGCCAGCCGCGCGGCATCGCTTTCTATGGATTCACGCGCTGACACGGCCTGAAAATCGTTTTCGTCCGAAATATCGGGGCTGCTGTATTGCTGCGGCGGCGGGTTGGACGGGTTCGCCTCCAGCGGGGAAACGCCGGAATTCTGCGACGCCGCCGCCAGTGCAGCTGCAGTTTCCTGCGCGATGTCATCGGCGGTCCCGGTCTGGGTCACGGCGGCCCGGCTGACGGTTTCCGGCTCCGGCCCGGGCTCCGGCGAGCTGACAACCGCAACGGCAACCGGTTGCGGGTCGGCCGGGGCCAGCGTTTCGGACGAGACGACCTTGGGCGGCGGCACCGCGGCCCCGGTGCGGGCGGCGGCAATCGCCGCATCCTGCTCTATCGCCTCATCAAACGACGTATCGAACCCGGCACCGCTGTCAGGGATCTGCGGTGCACAGGCGGTCAACAGCCCAAGGGCTGCCACCGAAATCACTGCGCGCATAACTGCTATCCTGCCGCTTTTGTTGTTCTTGGCGCGGAGATTACCACCATTTTGCCGGTTTGGCCATAAAGCCCGCGGCATTTTCAAGAACTTGCGCGGCATTCAGCAGGTCGCCCTCTTCCCAGGGCCGGCCGATCAGCTGCAAACCCAGCGGCAGCCCCTGCCGGTCCAGCCCGGCGGGAACCGAGATGCCTGGCAAACCGGCAAGGTTCACCGTCACGGTAAAAACGTCGTTGAGATACATCTGCACCGGGTCGGCATCGGTCATCTCGCCCAGCCCGAACGCCGCCGACGGCGTCGCCGGCGTCAGGATGTAATCGACCCCCTCGGCAAAGACGTTTTCGAAATCCCGCTTGATCAGCGTCCGCACCTTGCGGGCGCGGTTGTAATAGGCGTCGTAAAAGCCCGCCGACAACACATAGGTCCCGATCATCACCCGGCGCTTCACTTCCGGCCCGAACCCCTCGGCGCGGGTTTTTTCGTACATCTCGGTGATGCCGTCGCCCTGCGCCAGCTTGGCACGGTGGCCATAACGCACCCCGTCATAGCGGGCGAGGTTCGAAGACGCCTCGGCCGGCGCGATCACGTAATAGGCCGGCAGCGCGTATTTCGTATGCGGCAGCGAGATATCGACAACCTTCGCCCCCGCGTCTTCCATCATCCTGCGGCCCTCGGCCCACAGCGCCTCGATCTCATCGGGCATGCCGTCCATGCGGTATTCGCGCGGGATGCCGATGGTCTTGCCGCGGATGTCCCCGGTCAGCATCGCCTCGAAATCCGGCACCGCCAGATCGGCGCTGGTGCTGTCCTTCGGGTCATGCCCGCACATCGCCTCCAGCATGATCGCCGCATCGCGCACCGATTTGGTCATCGGCCCGGCCTGATCCAGCGACGAGGCAAAGGCCACGATGCCCCAGCGCGAACAGCGCCCGTAGGTCGGCTTAATACCGGTGATGCCGGTAAACGCCGCCGGCTGCCGGATCGACCCGCCGGTATCGGTGCCGGTGGCGGCAAGGCACAGATCCGCCGCAACCGCGCTGGCCGACCCTCCCGAAGACCCGCCCGGCGTCAGTTCGGCCTTGTCATTGCCGCGCCGCCACGGGTTCACCACGTTGCCGTAACAGGCGGTTTCATTCGAGGACCCCATGGCAAACTCGTCCATGTTCAGCTTGCCCAGCATCACCGCGCCGGCATCCTGCAGCTTCTGGCTGACGGTGGATTCGTATTCCGGCGTGAACCCTTCCAGAATGTTGCTCGCCGCCTGACTGGGCACGCCCCTGGTGCAGAACAGATCCTTGATCCCGATCGGCAGTCCGCACATTTTCGGCGCGTCACCAGCGGCCAGCCGTTCGTCGGCCGCCGCCGCGCGTTCCAGCGCAATCTCGGGCGTCCGGTGCACAAACGCGTTCAGCGCCCCGGCATCCTCGATCGCCCTCAGGCAGGCATTGGTCAGATCGACCGAGCTGACATCGCCCTTGCGCAGCAGGTCGCGCGCGCCGGACAGGCCGTAACGGTTCAGGGTAAATTCACGGGTCATCGGGCTTACTCCACCACTTTCGGTACGGCGAAGAAGCCTTCGCGGCTGTCCGGCGCATTGGACAGCACCCGGTCGGGCATATCGCCATCCGTCACTTCGTCCACCCGGCGCTTCAGTCGCATCGGCGTGACCGAAACCATCGGCTCCACCCCGTCGACATCCACCTCGCCCAGTTGCTCGATAAAGCCGAGGATGGTGTTGAACTCGTTGGCCAGCGCCGGCAGGTCTTCGTCTTCAACCTTGATCCGGGCCAGCTTGGCGACCTTGGCCGCTGTGCTTTCGTCGATGGACATGGGGTAGCTCTCCGATACGTCCTGCGCCGTTTACAATCGCACGTGGGCAGCTTCAAGACCGGCCGGACAACCGGCGTCAATTGCGCTTGCGATACCGGCCCGGTCTGCGCAGGATCACCGCAACCGCAGGAGACACTCATGAAGAACACACAGGTCATTCTGGCCCGGCGCCCGGTTGGCGTTCCCGGACCGGAACATTTCGATCTGACCGAGCGCGCGGTCGCGGACCCGGCCGACGGTCAGCTGCTGATCCGGGTCAGCCACTGGTCGGTGGACCCGGCCATGCGCGGGTGGGCCAATGACGTGCCCAACTACTCGCCGCCGGTCGAACTTGGCACGCCGATGCGCGCGTTCGCAGTGGGCGAGGTGATCGCCTCGCGCCATCCCGGTTACGCCCAAGGCGATGTAGTCGAGGGCCTCCTCGGCTGGCAGACATATGCGCTCAGCGGCGGATCCAACATCGGGCACAAAGTCACCGAAACCGACCTGCCGCGCACCTATGCGCTGGGGATCATGGGGCTGAACGGAACAACAGCGTATTTCGGCGCAACCGAAACTCTGGGCGCGCAGGCCGGCGACACGGTGGTCGTCTCCACCGCTGCCGGCGCGGTCGGCTCCGCCGTCGGCCAGATCTCCAAGATCCTCGGCTGCCGCACCGTGGGCATCGCCGGCGGCCCCGAGAAAACCCGCCAGTGCCTTGAAGAGTTCGGCTATGACGCGGCCATCGATTACAAATCGCAGGATGTCGCCGCCGCGGTGGCCGAGGCCTGCCCGGACGGCGTGAACTGCTATTTCGACAACACCTGCGGCCCGATTTCGGATGCGGTGATGACCCGTCTGGCCATTGGCGCCCGGATCGCCATCTGCGGCACCGCCGCGATCACCGACTGGGATCCGCTGCCGGTCGGACCGCGCGTGCACCGGCAACTGCTGGTCGCCCGCGCCCGGATGCAGGGGCTGTTGATCTTCGATTTCGCCGACCGCCTGCAAGAGGCCCGGGATGCGCTGGCCGGCTGGTTACGCGACGGACAGCTGACGGTGCGCGAACACATCCTCGACGGTCCCGAAACCGCACCGGGCGCCATCGAAATGCTCTACAACGGCGAAAACACCGGCAAGTTGATCATTCAGGTCTGAAACGCCGCCCCCCTGTCTCCGCCAATTGGGAAACACGATGAAACTCACACTGCACCACATCAACCTCTCGACCGAGAATGTCGACCGGATGGACCGGTTCTATCGCGACATCCTGTGCCTCGACGAAGAAAGCGCCGGCCTGCCGACGCTGGAGAAGAAACAGGGCTATGCCGGTGACGTGGCCTTTGTTACCGACGGCGCGATCCAGATGCATCTGGCGCAAAAGGACATTCACGCCGGTTTCAACGCGGGCCAGACTGTTAACCCCGTCAGCCACGGCCACATTGCCTATCGCACCGACGACATTGCCGCGTTCAAGGCGCATCTGGACGAACAGGGCGTGCCTTATTCGGACTGGGGCAATCAGGCCGTTGCCGGCTGGCATCAGATCTTCTTCTACGACCCCGAAGGCAACGTGATCGAGGTGCATCAGGCTGAAAGCGGTACGGGCGGATAGGACAGGAGGCGGCCACATGGATTCAATTTCGATCGAAGGTATTCCCTGCGCGTGAACACGGCCACTTTGGGGCCGCCGCGCATCGACGGGCCGTACCCCGGCACGGCGATTTGGTGAGCCTGGCGCTGCCGCTCAGAGGGTCTGCAGAGTTCGCGGGATAAACTGGCAGTCAAAACCGTCGGATCGCCGCCCCACGGCCCGCCGATGCGCGGCTTTTCCCTGTTCTTGCAAGAACGTTTCATGCGGAGATCAGACACAGTGCAGCCTGCTCCCCCCGCTGGCTCAGTCAATCTTGGAGGCGTCCTTGAACATCACCCGGTGCCGGCGGGTTTTGATCCAGTCGTCCAGTTCCTCGTCCGACATGAAGAATTGCGGATCGTACCCGTCAACATGACGGATTTCCTCCAGCGGCCGGCGCCAGCGCTTATAGGGTTTCGCCGCCGGCGGCCCGAACAGGAAGATGTCCAGCACCGATATTTCGTCCGGAATGCCCAAGAGCGGGCGCATGTCCGTTTGCGCCTGCTCCTGCCCGATGGCCGTGACCCACCACACGTTATAGCCCAGCGCCGCCGCCGCCAGATGCGCCGACATGGTCGCCGCCGCAACCGACTGCAACAAGATGCGCTCGGCGTTTTCGCGGTACATCCGGTCCAGATCCGATCCGTCCCGCAGCACCGGAAACGCGTTGACCCAGCGCATGTCGGAACAGACCACGATGAACCCCGGCGCTGTCGCCAGCCCGCGGTAGTCCGGCGTCGGGAACTTCATCTTCGCCTTCGCGCGAAACCGCTGTTCCGCAACGAAGTAATCGGCGATCTTCTGTTTCACCTCACCGTCGCGCACCACGACAAACTGCCACGGCTGCGCATTCGCACCCGACGGCGCATGGCGTGCCGCTTCAAGGATCAGGTCGTAATGCACCTCGGGCACGACAAAACCGGGGGCGAACTTGCGCACGGTGACCCGGTTCCGGATCACCTGCATCAGCGCATCATAGCGCGTCCGGTCCCCGATCTCGGGCAGATCGACCTCGGCTTCCGCCTCGTCCAGATCGACAGCCGGCGTTGTTTCGGTCATGGCTTCCTCCGCGTTCGCCCGCCTCTACCACAGACCGGCAGAGAAGTCGCGCGCGACGCCCGCTCACTGTCCGTTTGACCGGGTCTCAGGATGCAGCGCGGTGCCCAGAATATGTTCCGATTTGTGGATCACGTGGAACGCCCCGCCCACGATCAGCGGATCGGGTTCGCCAACGATATCGGTATCCTTGTCCGGGTAATCGAGGGTCGACAGGAAATGCCGCATACAGTTCAGCCGCGCGCGTTTTTTGTCATCGGACTTGACCACCGTCCACGGCGCATCGGCAGTGTCGGTATAGAAGAACATCGCTTCCTTGGCTTCGGTATAATCATCCCACTTGTCGATGCTGACCTTGTCGATCTCACTCAGCTTCCAGCGCTTCAGCGGATCGGTCTCGCGCGACTTGAACCGCCGCTTCTGCTCCTCGCGGGTGACCGAGAACCAGTATTTGTAGAGCCGGATCCCCGACCGCACCAGCATCCGTTCCAGTGACGGCGCCTGCCGCATGAACTCGAGGTATTCGCCAGGCGAACAGAACCCCATCACCCGCTCCACCCCGGCGCGGTTGTACCAGGACCGGTCATAGAAGACCATTTCACCAACCGTCGGCATTTCCTGAATATAGCGCTGGAAATACCACTGGCCCTTTTCTTCCCATGTCGGTTTGTTCAGGGCCACGACCCGCGACGCCCGCGGGTTCAGATGCTCCATGTAGCGCTTGATCGTGCCGCCCTTGCCGGCCGCGTCCCGGCCCTCGAAAATCAGCGCGAATTTCTGGCCGGTTTCCTGCGCCCAGAGCTGCACCTTCAGCAGTTCCGCCTGCAACTGTGCCTTGGTGGCTTCGTATTCCGGCCGGCTCAGCTTTTTCGCATAAGGATAAGTCCCGTTTTCAAAAGCTTCCCGGATTTCCGCCGCGGTCGGCGCCGGATCCGTGCTACCGTTCGTTACAGTCGATTTCTCTGAGTTGGTGCCGGTCATACAATCCCTCCATTCAGTATCTGCACAGGTTAACATCCCGCCCGCATCCCGGCCTTGATCCCGATCAAGAAGCGCCATTAATTCCGCAACGTCATACGCCGCCACGATTGATCTGCAGCACCGGGCAGCCAAGACTGAACCGGACGCCGCAGGCTGAAACCGGACGAGGACACGCGCATGCAGACCGAAACCATCGACCTGAACGGTCACCCGTTTTTCGTGCGGCGCTGGGGCGGCGAAGACAAACCGGTGCTGCTGATGCTGCACGGGTTTCCCGAATACGGCGGCGCATGGGCCGACCTGGCCCCCTTTCTCAGCGATCATTTCCACTGCATTGCCCCCGACCAGCGCGGCTATGGCCAGAGCTGGGCCCCCGACAGCGCCGAACACTACACCGTCGCCAGGCTCACCACCGACATGGCCGCGCTGATCGAACATTTCGGCGGCCGGGCAACCGTGCTGGGCCATGACTGGGGCGCGGCTGTGGCCTACGGGCTGGCCATGTTCCGCCCCGATCTCGTGGATCGCCTGATCATCGCCAACGGTGTGCACCCGGTCCCGTTTCAGCGCGCGCTGGCAAAGGGCGGCGCACAGGCGGCCTCATCGCAATACATCCTCTATCTGCGGCGGCCCGACAGCCACGAAAAACTGGCCGCCAACAACTACGAGAAGATGATCGATTTCTTCGCCGCCCGCATGAGCTTCGACTGGCTGACCGGCGACCGGCTGGAGGAATACAAAACCGAATGGGCGCGCCCAGGGCGCCTCAACACAATGATCAACTGGTACCGGGCGTCGCCGCTGCAGGTGCCCCCCGAAGGACAGACCATCGAAAGCCTGCCCGAGTGGCCAAAGGAAAAGCTGATGGTAAACTGCCCGCATCTGCTGATCTGGGGGCTGGGCGACCGGGCACTGCTGCCGGAGGCAACAGAAGGGCTCGAAGAATTTGCCCCGGACCTGACCCGCATCGAAATGGACGGCGTCGACCACTGGCTGTGTCATCAGAAACCGGCCGAGGTCGCCTCCCACATCCTGAACTGGACCGCCGCATGATCACCGTACACCACCTGAACCGATCCCGATCGCACCGCATCCTGTGGCTGCTCGAGGAACTCGGTGTGCCCTACGAGGTCCGCCGCTACGAACGGAACCCGAAAACCAACCTCGCCCCGCCGGAGCTGACTGAAATCCATCCGCTCGGCAAATCCCCGATGATCGAAATGAACGGGCAGCTGATCACGGAATCGGGCGCCATCGTGGAAGTCATCTGCGGCGCCTTCGGCCCGCACCTGATCCCGCCCGCGGGCAGCGAGCCCCATTTCAGGCATCTCGAACTGATGCATTTCGCCGAAGGCTCGGCGATGACCCCGATCCTTCTGAACCTCTATGTCGGCACTCTGGGCGAGGCCGGCGCCCCGCTGCAACCCCGCATCGAACAACAGCTCGACAGCCATTTCGCCTATATGGAACAGGCCCTGCGACCCTCCGGCCACTACGTGTTGGACGACCTGTCAGCCGCCGACATCATGCTGAGCTTTCCGGCAGAGGTCGCCATGCGGCTGGGCCGCCGCGCAGATTTCCCCCGGCTGGCCGAATTCGTCGAACACATCCACTCCCGCCCGGCCTATGCCCGCGCGTTTGAGAAAGGCGGCGGGGCGTAGCCTGCAAAACCGTGCGCCAAAATGGGTATTGAAATGCACATTCTGGCGCACGAAGCATGAAACGCCTCTATGCCGACCAGATCTGCACCATGACCGAACTGCGCGACCCGCAGAAGGTGTCCGACCGGGCCGGCGGCAAGCCGGTGGCAATCATGAAAAACTCCCGCTGCATCGGATACCTCGTACCGGACGACGCCACGCCGGACGAAGAACCGCGCTACGCGTCTATGGACGACGTGATGCAGGCGGTCCGGGACACCAAGGCGCAAACCGCTCCGGCTCTCGAATACCTGCGCGATAAATGACCTGCGTCCGCCTCTCCGCCGAACCGGTGGAGGCGCTGCATGACATGGTCCTGAACCCCGGAGAACTGCCCGGCCGCGCCGGGGTCCAAACGCCCTCGCGCACGCGCCAGATCGCTACTGGTGCCCCCATTCATCCGGGTCGTCCGATCCCGGGCTCAACCCGATATCGTCGCCATCCGTGTTCACCCCCAGCCCCAGAACTGTCCGGTTGGCATAGGCGAAATAAGCCACCACCTGATTGACCTCCAGAATCTCGCCATCCTCCAGCCCGGCCTCCCGCAACGCCTCGACCGCAGACCGGTCCACGCGTTCGGGCGCGACCGTCAGCTGCTCGGCATAGGCCAGCATCTGCTGCACCGGGGCGTCGACGATGGCTTCGAACACACCACCGCCGCGGGCCGCTGCGATCACCGTGTCGGCCTTTGCGTCATCCGCCAGCAACCGGCGCAGCCCGGCGGCGTGGTGCGTGACGCAGTAGTCGCACCCGTTCAGCGTGCTCACCCGCACCCCGATCAGTTCCAGCACCCACTTCGGCAGGCTGTTTCCGGTATGGTGCAGCACGTTCTTGTACAGCGCCATATGCCCTTCCATCGAATGCGGGCGCAAAGAATGGGCCATCATGGTGTTGTCGACATTGTTGTCGGGCCCGGTGACACGTTCATACAGCTTGCGCAGCCGGCCAGCCGCTTCTTCAAAGGGAACGGTTTTGATCCAGGTCATGTCAACTCCTCCGCCAGCGCGTCAACGGCCGCCACGGCGGCGCGGACATCCGGTTCGCTGGTCCTGTGATTGGTGATAGCCGCGCGCAGCATGGTGGTCCCGCCGACATCGGTCGTCGAAAACACCGCCTCGCCATTTTCCTGCAAGGTCTGCGCAATGCGGGCGTTGAGCGCCGACTGATCCGCGGGTGACAGACCGCGCCGGGCCGAGAATACACAGATCGCCGAGACCGGGGCAGGCCCCTGCAGCATCGATGATCTCCTCCCCACCTCGTCATGCATCAGGCCGGCCAGTGCGCAGTTGCGGGTGATGGCGTCGCCGAACGCCGCCTCGCCCCGGCTTTCCAACGCGCACCAGACCCGCAGGGCCCGGTTGGCCCGGCTGAGATCGACGCCGTAGTCGCAATACCACGGATCGCCCCCCGCCAGCCCCCGCTCCGCGCCCTGCAGATAGGCGGGCCGCGCCGCAAAGGCGGCGCGGTGTTCTTCTTCGGACCGCATCAGGACAAGGCCGCAATCATAGCCCACATACATCCACTTGTGAAAATCCAGCGCGATGGAATCCGCCCGCCCGATCCCGTCGGTCAGCCCGCGCCAAGGGTCGGCGGCCAGCCGGGTCCAGGCACCGAATGCCCCGTCAACATGCAGCCAGATACCTTCGTCGCGGGCCGCATCCGCCAGGCCGTTCAGATCGTCAAACAGGCCCATATCGACCGACCCGGCAGTCCCGACCACGAGCAAGGGAACCGCGCCCGCAGCCCTGTCCGCCGCGATCATCCGGCGCAGCGCACCGCAATCCATCTGGCCGTCCCTGACCGGCACGAAACGCAGGTTGTCCGAGCCGATGCCGATCAGTTCGACGGCTTTTCGCGTCGCATTGTGAACGCCCTGCGCGGCATAGGCGATCAGGCGGGCATCGCCCTGCCCCGCCTGTCGCACGCCGTCCAGCGCCCGTACCCGGGCGGCGGCAAAGGCCAGAACGGTTGCCTGCGAAGTCCCTGTCACCAGAACACCGCTCGCCCCGTCCGGCATCCCCATACATCGCCGGGCCCAGTCGATCACCGCCCGCTCCATGTAAACGGCACCATGATCCCGGCCGCCGACATTGGCGTTGATCACCGCTCCGGCAATGCCACTGAGAATATCCGATGACAGCCCCGTGCCCTGCACCCAGCCCCAGAAACGGGGATGCGTGTTGCCGCCGTGATGGGGCATCACATCCGAGATCAGCCGCGCGCCCACGTCACCGCCGCCACGTATGGCATAGACGTCCTCCAACCCCTCGGGCACCGGCTGCCAGGGGTGGTCGGCAGCATCGCGCATCCGGTCAATGGCCGCGTCCAGCAAACCATGCGCCTCGGCGCGGAACGCATCCCAGTCCTGCGGATCCAGACCGTTGTTTTCAGCCACGTGATGCCTCCCCGATGATCGGCGTCACCCTCAACCAGCGGCCAGCCGGATGCAAGCCCGCGCCGGTCCCGTGCCACGGCCCCTTCCCCATCCGCGCAACCCCTGCCATAATCGCCCGAACACCAAAAACAAGAGCAGCGGTATGAACGACCTCCTGACCGGAGTTGCCCCCTCCGACTATGACGCCTCCGCCATCGAGGTTCTCGAAGGGCTGGAACCCGTCCGAAAACGGCCCGGCATGTATATCGGCGGCACCGATGAACGCGCGCTGCATCACATGGTGGCCGAAATCCTCGACAACGCCATGGACGAGGCCGTGGCCGGTCACGCCACCCGGATCGAGGTCGAACTGCACGCCGATTTCGCCGTCACCATCCGCGACAACGGCCGCGGCATCCCGATCGACCCGCACCCGAAATTTCCCGACAAATCCGCGCTCGAGGTGATCCTGTGCACGCTGCATGCCGGCGGTAAGTTCTCGGGAGAAGCCTACCAGACCTCCGGCGGCCTGCACGGTGTCGGCGCATCCGTGGTCAACGCGCTGTCGGACACGATGACGGTTCAGGTCGCCCGCGACCGCAGGCTCTTTGAACAGCGCTTCTCGCGCGGTCTGCCGCTGGGCCCGGTTCAGGCGCTGGGCGCCGCCCCCAACCGCCGCGGCACCACCGTGACCTTCCATGCCGACGAAGACATCTTCGGCCACCACCGTTTCAAACCCGCGCGCCTCTTCAAAACGATCCGCTCCAAGGCCTATCTCTTCTCCGGCGTCGAAATCCGCTGGAAATCCGAAGTCGACGACAGCGAAACGCCCACCGAGGCCAGCTTCCACTTCCCCGGCGGGCTGGCCGATTACCTGCGCGAAACCCTCGGCACGGCCTCGACCTATGCCGATCAGCCCTTTGCCGGGACCGTCGATTTCATGGAAAAATTTGGCACCGCCGGCAAGGTCGAATGGGCGATCAACTGGACGCCGTCGCGCGACGGCTTCATCCAGTCCTACTGCAACACCGTCCCCACGCCCGAAGGCGGCACCCACGAAGCCGGGTTTTGGGCCGCAAT
>CATOSU010000007.1 GCA_951812615.1 uncultured Paracoccaceae bacterium | reverse complement strand
GGCAGATGTATTGTTCATAGAAGCACCGCGCAGTCTGGATCAGATGCAGCAGATCGCCGACCGGTTTGCCGGCCGGGTTCCGTTGCTGGCCAACATGGTCGAGGGCGGGGACACGCCGATTTCGGGTGCCGGAGATCTGCAGGGGCTGGGGTTTTCCATCGCGATTTACCCCGGCGGGATCGTGCGGGCGCTGGGGCGGACGATGCAGGATTTTTACGCCAGCCTCGCAGAACACGGCACCACAGACCCGTTCCGCGACCGCATGTTCGACTTTGCCGGGCTGAACGAAATGATCGGAACCGACGCGCTGCTGGCCCGGGCCAGAGACTATGATGGCTGACATCAGGGTCGCGCCGGAGTGTTTTGATCTTTCATCAGAAACACTTATTGTCGGGGCCGGCGCCTGCGGTCTGGTGGCGGCGCTTGCAGCCGCCGAGGCCGGACAGGTGCCGCTGGTGATCGAGGCCGACCCGGTGCCGCGCGGATCCACGGCACTGTCGGCCGGGCTGATCCCCGCGGCGGGCACGCAATGTCAGCGCGACGCCGGGATTGAGGACAGTGCAGCGCTGTTTGCCGCCGATATTCAGGCCAAGGCCGGCGAGCAGAACGACCCGGCGCTGGTCCGGGCAATGGCGCAACAGTCCGGGCCGGCGGTGGACTGGCTGGCGGAACGGCATGGCCTGCCGCTTTCTGTTGTCACCGATTTCGATTATCCCGGCCATTCCCGCCGCAGGATGCACGGTTTGCCGTCCCGGTCCGGGCTGGAGCTGGTCGATGCGCTGCGGGCGGCCTGCGAACAGCAGGGCATCGACATCATCTGTGGGCGACGGGCCGTGACGGTGTTTCACGCGGGCGAAGAGGTGGCCGGGATATCCGTGCACATGCAGGATGGCGCAAGCGAAACCATCGGCTGCCGGAAACTGATCCTCGCCTGCAACGGGTTCGGCGGGAACCGGGAGATGGTGGCCCGCCACATGCCGGAGATCAGCGCCGCGCTTTGGTTTGGTCATGACGGCAACCGGGGCGAGGCGGTGCAGTGGGGCCGCGCGCTGGGTGCGGATGTGGCTCATATGGGCGCATATCAGGGGCATGGCAACGTTGCCCATCCGCACGGCATTCTGATCAGCTGGGCGGTGATTGCCGAAGGCGGATTTCAGGTCAACCGCCATGGTCACCGGTTCTGGGACGAAAGCCAGGGCTATTCGGAAGCAGCACGCGCGGTCCTGGCCCAGCCGGGAGGCGAAGCCTTTGCCATTTTCGACAGCCGCATTGCCGCGGTCGCGCGCCAGTTCGCGGATTTCCGCGAGGCCGAGGCGCTGGGCGCCGTGCGCGAGGCGGGGTCGCTGCCGCAGCTGGCGGTGATGCTGGGCTTGCCGCCCGAGGCGCTGAGCGCCACGGCAGCAGGGCTGCCGGTGCGCGGGCGGGATGCATTCGGGCGGGAATTCCCGGGCCGGACCCTGCGGGCGCCCTATTGCGGGGTGCGGGTGACCGGGGCCCTGTTTCACACGCAGGGCGGGCTGCGCACCGATGGTGCGGCGCGGGTCCTGCGGCCCGATGGCCGCGGGTTTTCCAACCTGTTTGCCGGCGGCGGGGCGGCCTGTGGCGTGTCCGGCACGGGCGACAGCGGTTATCTCAGCGGCAACGGCCTGCTGGCGGCGGTCACGCTCGGGCGGGCCGCCGGGGCGGGCGCTTAGGCTCCGTTCAACCTGCGCGCCAGTTGCCGCAGCCTGCGGCGCAGCGGTTTCGTCTGCTCGGCACTGTCGAAGTCGGGAATCCGGGTGGCGGCGCGCTCGGCCTTGGCCAGAAGGGGGCGGGCCGTTTCGGGTTGCCCTTTTTCCAGCAGGGTTTCGGCGCGCAGCAGCTTCAGCCGCAGGTCAAGGGCGGCCTCGCGCCGGCTGGCCTGCAGCAGCAGCGCAGCGAGATGGCCGGCCATGTCGTCATCGGGGTTGAGCAGGTGAAGATTGCCCTCGCCGGCATAGCGGGACCAGTCCGGTTCCAGATCCTGTGCCATGATGTCATCGCGTTTGCCGGCCAGCCGCGCATTGCTGTCGGCAAAGGCATTCTGAACCTCTCTGGCCAGCGCGTGGCCGGGATTGGGCGGGTCGGTGCAGGGCAGGGCGTCCAGAATATCGTGCAGGTAATCGACGGCGGCGTGGCCTTCGACAGAGAAGGCATATCGGACGCTGTTGGCGATACGGATGCTGCGGATGTCGCGCGGGGTGTTCATCCGGCGGGCCGGGCGCAGGGCCGTGGGGTCGAGCTGCAGCCGGTCGCAGATGTATGCGATCGGGTCGGGACCGGTTCGGTAGGGGATCAGGCAGAGCGCGTCCGGTCCGAACACGGTTGACCAGCGGTCGACGAGGTCTTCGTAATTGTAATACGCGCTGGCGGGTGTTGCCCGGTTGACAAATTCGGGTCTGACCGCGGCATGGGTGCGACTGACCGTCGACATATGCGACACGACCACGTCGATCTGTGGCCGCAACCAGCACAGAACCGTGATCCGGTCGAACAGGGGGACGAGAAGATGATGGAGCCGTCCGATCAGGTCTTCCTGGGGCAGGCGCGAATGCAGCAGCTCGCAGGACAGGATGCAGGCGGTGCAGCCATCGGCCTCTGCCGCCGAGATCTCGGCTGACAGCCGGTCCGGGAATGTCCGGCGAAAGGCAGCCCAGTCCTCGACGTTCGCAATCCCGCGCCGGGTCTGGTCCCGGCTGCCGGAGAAGTTGTCGAGCGTCCACAGATAGGTGTCCAGATGGGCGGTTTCGCCCGGTGCCCGGGCATAGCAGATGCCCTGCCGGCGCAGGGCGTCGCGGTTTTGCGCTCCCCAGACCTGAAAGCTTGTGGATCCGGTTTTTTCGGTGCCGATGTGAAGAAACAGGTCCAACGCGATCCCCCGGTATCCGCGTGGCCCGGGACGCCTGTCCCCGGCCGGTCAGGCTGCGGGGAAGGATGGGTGCTCAGCACCCATCCTACGTCTGCCCGGTCCAACGCCTTTGAGGTGTTTTCGGGCATCCCGGCGCGCGGATCAACCCTGACTGCAAAACGAGGCTGGGGAAGATGAACACGGCCCCTCGCAGCCCGCGTAGGATGGGTGCTGAGCACCCATCCTACGCCAGCCTTGCCTGCCCGTTGATCCACACCTGTGCGATGGCGCGGTCGTCGCCCATCATGATCGTGGGAAAAACCGCTTCCCAGATATCGTTGGCACGCCCGGCCCGCTGGGCGATGGCCGGGGTTGAGGACAGGTTCAGCGCCACGAGGTCGGCCTCCATCCCCGGCGCGATGATTCCGATCCTGTCTTCCAGATGCAGCGCCGCCGCCGATCCGGCCGTGGCCAGCCACAGCAGTTGCGCGGGATGCAGGGCCATTCCGCGCAGCTGGGCGATTTCATAGGCGGCGGCCATCGTCCGCAGCATCGAGAAGGACGAACCGCCACCGGTATCCGTGGCCAGCCCGACCCGCTGGCCTTCGGCCATCAGGCCGGCCATGTCGAAGAGACCGGACCCGATGAAGGTGTTCGACGTCGGGCAATGCACAAGCGCCGCGCCGGTTTCGCGCAGGCGGTCGCGTTCGCGCGGTTCAAGATGGATGGCGTGGCCATAGAGCCCGTTTGCACCCAGAAGCCCGTGCATTTCGTAGGTGTCGAGGTAATCGCGCGCCGACGGGTAGAGGGAACGGACCCATTCGATTTCGTCAGTCTGTTCGGACAGGTGGGTTTGCATCAGGCAATCGGGATGCTCGGCCCACAACGCGCCCAGCGCAGCCAGCTGCTCCGGCGTGGATGTGGGCGTAAACCGCGGGGTGATAGCATAGCCGATCCGGTCCGTGCCGTGCCAGCGTTGCAGCAGGGCCCTGCTGTCGTCATAGGCCGATTGCGCATCGTCGCGCAGCCCGTCCGGCGCGTTGCGGTCCATGCAGGTTTTGCCGCCGATCACCCGCTGGCCGCGCCGCTGCGCCTCGGCGAAATAGGCATCGGCACTTTCGGGATGGATGGTGCAGAAACTGCAGGTGGTGGTGGTGCCGTGGGCGAGGGTCAGGTCGAAATACCGCGTGGCAATCGCAGCGGCATAGTCGGGATCGCCGAAACGGCTTTCCTCAGGGAAGGTGTAGGTGTTCAACCAGTCGATCAGCCGCTTGCCCCAGCTGGCGATGATCGCGGTCTGGGGATAGTGGGCGTGGGCATCGACAAAGCCGGCCAGAACGAGCTGTTCGCCGTGATCGGCCACCGCAGCCGCGGGATGGGCAGCGCGCAGGCGGTCCCATTCCCCCACCGCGGCGATCCGGCCGTCCGAGATCACCAGCGCGTCGTGCAGCCGGGCGGCGTCCTGCGGCCGATCTACGAAGGGGCTGGTCCCGAAGCCGAGAATCCGGCCTTTGACGATGGTTTCAGATGTCATGTTCGGTGTCCGGACAGTGAGCGGTTGCGGTTCAGAGTAAATGCCGCCCGCCCACAGGTAAATTCCGCGATTGTCATTGTTTTCCGGTAGCAGCTTCCACTAGTTTGCGGCCAATTTCCAAGGAGGCCGCCCATGTCCGACCTGCCTGACGACGACCAGACTCAGAGCCCCTATGCCCTGCCGCTCCGCACCGTTGCCGCGATCCAGTACGCGGTGGATATCGGGGATGCAGCGCAGCTCAAGGCGCTCATGGACCCGCTGCACCCGGCGGACATCGCCGACCTACTGGAGCAGATCAACGCCTATGACCGCGGGCGGCTGATCCGGCTTTACGGCACGGAGTTCGACGGCGACATCCTGTCGGAACTGGAAGACAGCGTGCGCGAGGACGTGATTGCCGTCCTGACACCGCAGGTTCTGGCCGAGGCGGTGCGCGATCTGGACAGCGACGATGTTGTCGATCTGGTCGAGGATCTGGACGAGCCGCAGCAGGAGGTCATCCTCGACGCGCTGGAGGATGCGGACCGGGCGGTGGTCGAGCAATCGCTGTCCTGGCCGGAGGAATCGGCCGGTCGCCTCATGCAGCGCGAGGTGGTGTTTGCGCCGGAACACTGGACCGTCGGGCGGACCATCGATTTCATGCGCACGGCCGAGCGACTGCCGGAGCAGTTCTACCATGTTGTACTGGTTGATCCGCGGATGCATCCGGTGGCCAATGTCACGCTGGGCCGGCTGATGGGGTCGCACCGCGACGTGCAGTTGCGCGATCTGACCGAGGAGATGTTTCAGGTCATCCCGGCGTCGCTGGACGAAGGCGAAGTGGCTTATGCGTTCAACCAGTATCACCTGATTTCGGCCCCGGTCGTGGATGGCGAGGGCCGGCTGGTCGGGGTCATCACCATCGACGATGCCATGGCGGTTCTGGATCAGGAACACGAGGAGGATATTCTGCGTCTGGCCGGTGTGGACGACGAAAGCTCGCTTTCGGACACCGCGCTGGAAACCAGCCGGCGGCGGGTGCCGTGGCTGTTGGTCAATATGGTGGCGGCGATCCTTGCCGCGCTGGTGATCGGGCTCTTCGCCGAGACGATTTCCGCTTTTGTCGCGCTGGCGGCGCTGATGCCGATCGTGGCGTCGATGGGAGGCAATGCCGGGACGCAGTCCCTGACGGTCGCGGTGCGGGCGCTGGCGACCAAGGACCTGACATCTGCCAACGTGTGGCGGGTGATCCGGCGGGAGGCTGCCGTGGGGCTGATCAATGGCGCGATTTTCGCGGTTCTGATCGGCGCGACCAGCGTTCTGCTCTACGGCGTGCCCGAATTGGGTGTTGTGATCGCGGTGGCGCTGATCGTGAACATGATGACCGCCGCGCTGGCCGGGACCGGTGTGCCGATCCTCCTGGAACGGCTGGGGGCGGATCCGGCGCTGGCATCGGGCACCTTTGTGACAACGACAACCGACCTGATGGGCTTTTTCGCCTTTCTCGGGTTGGCGTCGATCGTGTTGCTGTGAACGGGCTGGACGCGCAGAAGGCCGCGGCGCGCAAGGCCGCCTTTGCCCGTCGCAAGGCCGCGTTCGATACCCGGATGCCGGGGGCGGCGGGCCGGCTGTCCGAGGTGTTGGCAGGGTATCGCGGCGTCCCGTTAGCGGGGTATATGCCGATCCGCACCGAGATCGACCCGCTGCCGGCCATGGCCGAGGCGGCGGCCCACGGGCCGGTTGGTGTGCCGGTGATTTCTGCCGCGGGCCAGCCGCTGAGGTTCAGCCGGTGGGAGCCGGATATGGCCCTGAAGGACGGGCCTTTCGGGGCGCAGATCCCGGAGAAAGATGATTTTTTCGATCCCGAGATCCTGATTGTGCCGCTGGTGGCCTTTGATGGTGCGGGCGGGCGTCTGGGCTATGGCGGCGGGTTTTACGACCGCACGCTGGAAGGATTGCGGGACCGGCGGGCGACGCTGGCCATCGGGTTCGCCTTTGACGCGCAGGAGGTGGAGGCACTGCCGCTGGAGCCCACGGATCAGCCGCTGAACATGGTCGTGACCGAAAGCCGGGTTCTGAGTTTCCCGCGCCCGGCTGGGCCTTCCCCGTGAAAGCCGTGGCCTGATGCCTGACCGCGGCGCAACGGGCCTCTTGTGCCCGGCCGTGCTGCGCTCTAGGGGAAATGCCCATGAGAAGTTTGTTTCTTGGTGATGTAATGGGCCGGGCGGGTCGTGCTGCCGTGGCTGATCGTCTGCCGGCCCTGCGCGAGGCCTGGCGGCTGGATTTCGTTGTCGTGAACGGGGAGAACGCAACCGGGGGCATGGGGCTGAGTGCCGCGCATGCCAAAGGGTTGCTGGATGCCGGAGCCGATTGCCTGACGCTGGGCGACCATGCGTTCGACCAGAAGGATATGTTGCAGTTCATTGCCGAAGAGCCGCGGATATTGCGCCCGATCAATTTTTCCACTGCAGCGCCGGGGCGCGGGCACCGGATGTTCGAGGCGCGCGGCGGGCGTAAGGTGCTGGTGGCGCAGGTGCTGGGGCAGGTGTTCATGAAGCGCCCGTTCGAAAACCCGTTTTCCGCACTGGAACCGGTGCTCAAGAGTTACCCCCGTGGCGGGCAGGCGCAGGCGGTGATTGTCGACATGCACTGCGAAGCCACGTCCGAAAAGATGGCGATGGGGCATTATTGTGATGGCAAGGCCAGCCTTGTTGTGGGCACGCACACCCATGTGCCGACTGCGGACGCGATGATCCTGCCACAGGGCACCGCCTATCTGAGCGATGCGGGGATGTGCGGCGACTATCATTCTGTGATCGGGATGGAGAAGGCCGAACCGATGCGGCGGTTCGTGACCGGCATGCCCAAATCCCGCTTTACCCCGGCGCTGGGCGAAGCCACCTTGTCCGGGGTTTACATCGAAACCGATGACCGCACCGGGGCGGCCACGCGGATCGAAATGGTTCGCGACGGCGGGAGATTGCAGAGCGCCGCGCCGTGAGCCGGGCAGAGATCCTGCGCTACAGCCTGATCCTGTTCCTGCTCGGGACCGGCTGGGGCCTGACCCAGCCGCTTTCCAAGACCGCGGTCAGCACCGGGCATGGCCATTTCGGGCTGGTGTTCTGGCAACTGGCCATCGGGGCAATTTGTCTGAGCGTGGTCGGGGTGGTCACCCGACGCCGGTTTCCCGGTGGCGCGCGTGCGCTGGGCTTCTGCCTGTTCATCGCCCTGATCGGCACGGTCATCCCTAATGCCGCGTCCTACATGGCGCTGGTCCATATTCCGGCCGGGGTGCAGTCGGTGTTGATGTCGCTGGTGCCAATGGCCGCGTTTCCGATTGCCATCGCGTTGCGGCTGGAGGGGTTCAGCCTGCGGCGGGCGGTCGGGCTGTGCTGTGGTCTGGCCGGAGTTCTGATCCTTGTGCTGCCGGAGGCGAGCCTTCCGGACCCCGATGCGATGCCATGGATCGCGGTTACGCTGATTGCCGTCAGGCTTTATGCGTTCGAAGGCAATTACGTGGCCCGGTGGGGGACTGCCGGGCTGGATGCGGTGCAGGTGCTGTGGGGGGCGTCGGTGATCGGGACCGTCGTGGCGTTGCCGCTGGCGCTGGGCAGCGGCCAGTTCATTTCGCCGCTGCGTCCGCTGGGTGCGCCGGAATGGGCTCTGATCGGCAGTTCGGTCATTCATGCCTGTGTCTATACCGGCTATGTGTGGCTGGTCGGGCGCGCCGGATCGGTCTTTGCGGCGCAGGTCGGTTACCCGGTGACCGCCACCGGCGTGCTCTGGGCGATGCTGATCCTGTCGGAAACCTATTCGCCCTATTTCTGGGCGGCCGCGGCGCTGATCCTGTCCGGTGTGTTTCTGGTGCAGCCGCGGCGGCAGGACGCGCTTGCCAGCCGCGCGGCAATGAGGGAAACATGACGCCGTTCCGACCGGCCCGGCCGGCCAGCAGTTCAAAGGCGATACAGGGGTGAGTTTTCCGTTGAAAAATCAGATCCGGCAAAGGCTTACGGCATGATGGATGCGCTGTTGCTTCGTGCTGCCACCGCCGCGCCGGTGACCGGGGACACCAACGATGCCCTGCTGACGATGGTTGTCGTGCTGGCGATGTTCATTCTCTTTATCCGCGAGCTGTACCCGCCCGAGGTGGTGGCGCTGACCGGGGCGTCGGTGCTGCTGGCGCTGGGCGTTCTGCCCTATGATCACGCGCTTGCGGTGCTGAGCAACCCGGCGCCGTGGACGATCGTAGCGATGTTCATCATCATGGGGGCGCTGGTGCGCACCGGGGCGCTGGAATGGTTCACAGGCATTGCCGAGGCGCAGGCCGACACCCGCCCGGCGGTGGCTATAGCCGCGCTGATGGTGCTGGTTGTCGTTGCCTCGGCCTTTGTCAACAACACGCCCGTGGTTCTGGTGATGATCCCGGTGTTCACGCAACTGGCGCGCAAGATCGGCATTTCAGCCTGCAAGGTGCTGATCCCGCTGAGTTATGCGGCCATCCTCGGGGGCACCTGCACGCTGATCGGGACCTCGACCAACCTGCTGGTTGATGGCGTGGCCCGTGCCAGCGGGATGGAGCCGTTCACGATATTCGAGATTACGCCGCTGGCGGTGATCCTGGTGGCCTGGGGGGCGGTTTACCTGCGCTTTGCCGCACCGCGCCTGCTGCCGGAGCGCGACAGCATGGCCGATTTGCTGAGCGACCGATCCAAGATGAAGTTCTTCACCGAAGCGGTGATCCCGCCTGAAAGCAATCTTGTCGGCCGCGAGGTGCTGGGCGTGCAGCTGTTCAAACGTCCCGGCGTGCGCCTGATCGACGTGATCCGCGGCGACCTGTCGCTGCGGCGGGACCTCAAGGCCGTATCACTGCAGGTCGGGGACCGGGTGGTGCTGCGCACACAGATGACCGAATTGCTGAGCCTGCAGACCAACAAGGAACTCAAGCGCGTCGATCAGGTGTCGGCGGTCCAGACGTCGACCGTCGAAGTGCTGATCACGCCGGGATGCCGGATGGTTGGCCGTTCGCTGGGGTCGATGCGGCTGCGGCGGCGCTACGGGGTTTACGTGCTGGCGGCGCATCGCCGGAACCAGAATATCGGGCGACAGCTTGACGACCTGATCGTGAAGGTGGGGGACACGCTGTTGCTGGAAGGGGCGCAGGAGGATATCCAGCGGCTGGCCGCGGATATGGACATGGTGGATGTGTCGAAACCGACCGAGCGCGCCTATCGCCGCAGCCACGCGCCGATCGCGCTGGGTGCGCTGGCATGTATCGTTCTGCTGGCGGCCTTCGGCGTTGCGCCGATCCTGCTGCTGGCGGTGCTGGCCATGGCGGCGGTGCTGGTCACACGCTGTATCGACGCCGACGAAGCGTTTTCCTTCGTCGACGGGCGCCTTTTGGCGCTGATCTTCGCCATGCTGGCAGTGGCTACCGCGCTGGAAACATCCGGGGCAATCCACCTGATCGTGGAGACCATCGCGCCGCTGATATCCGGGCTGTCGCCCTTCTTCGTGGTCTGGGCGGTGTATCTGCTGACCTCGCTGCTGTCAGAGACGATCAATCACGCGGTGGCGGTGGTGATCACACCGGTGGCGATCGGGCTGGCCGCCTCTCTGGGCATCGATCCGCGCCCGCTTGTCGTGGCGGTCATGGTCGCGGCCAGTGCCACTTTTGCCACGCCGATCAGTTACCAGACGAACATGATGGTCTATGGGCCGGGCGGCTACCGGTTCACCGATTTCCTGCGGGTCGGCATTCCTCTGAACCTGACGGTGGGGCTGATCGCCTCGGCGCTGATCCCGGTATTCTGGCCGCTGTGATCTTGCGGGGCGCCTTGCGGCGCGCAGGGTTCAGTATGCGTTCAGGCCACGCAGGCCCCGGGGGTTTCACCCCCGGACCCCCAAGGTATTTTTCAACAGAAGAAGACCGGCAGGCGCGTCCCTGCTTCTTCTGTTTTCAAGTACCTCCGCCGGAGGCCAGCCGAGGAGAAAGGCCGGAGGCCTTTGGACGAGATAAATGAGCGCGCCGAAGGCGCTCAATTCCGTCCGGGCGGGCTCAGAGTTGCGGGAAATAGTCGTCGCAGGTGCCTTCGCGGTACACGTCCGCGGTCGAGCAATGCAGGCCGCCGCCAAAGGCATAGGCATCGCGCAGTTCGACCTCGACCACCTCCATGCCCAGTCGGTCCATCTGTTCGGCCTGGTAGACTTCGGACTTCTCGACACAGACGGTTTTCGGGTCCAGTACCAGCACGTTCATGCTGAGCCAGACTGACGAGTAGCAAAGCGGTGGCGGGCTGTTATGGGCGGGCTGGGCGGCATCGACAATCTCCCAGCCGTTTTTCTCGAACATCACCCGCTGGTCATCAGGCAGGCGGCGCTGCGGATTGTTCAGGATCAGGCCCGGCCGCAGGGGGGTGAAGGTGGCGTCGATATGGATCGGGTAGGGATCGCCGGGGAAGTTCACCGCGTGCACCCGATGGTCGGGGAAGTGCCGGCGCAGCCATTCGATGCCTTTCAGGTTGGTGGTGAACCCGTGCTGAACGACAAGGTCGCGGCCAAAGCGCAGCACGTCGGCCGCGTCGAAGAGCGGCTCTTCCTCGGTGGTGACAAAGAACTTTTCGGCGGCCCATTGCAGGCGTTTTTCGACGCCGATCTTCTCGGACAAGTAGTCCGGGTGATAATCGGCATCGGTCAGGCGCGGTTTTGGTGCGGCTTCGTGCCGGAAATTCGGGTCTTCATCCCAGTATCGCTGCAGCAGCGGGCGATAGTTGAGGTATTCGAACCACCGGCAGCGGTAGGACATCGTGGCTTCGAGGATCTCGGGGCCAACGGTCAGCAGCACGTCGCGCGGCGGCATGCATCCGAACTGGCTGTCGGTGTGGAAGTCCGGCGTCGTGACCGGAAGTGCGTGATCGATGGGCTCGGGCCGGTCGACTCGGATGCCGCGGGACTGAAGCTGGGCGGCGAAGGTATCCAGCAATTCGTTCGCGCGGTCGATGGTTTCCTGCGGGCGGCGGCCCCACTGGCCGCGCATGTCGCTGTCCTCGGGCACCTTGGCATCCAGCGCGGGTTCCTCGGGCGGGATGTGGCAATCATCGGCCCGGCCAACGATCACGTGATGCAGCGGGTCCCATTCGTTCCAGGAGTTGACGACGGTTTTTTGCGTGTTTTCGGTCATGGGCCGCTGGTAGACGGCGGGGCGCAGGGCATCAAGCCCCGGTTGCGACCTCTGGTGTCGCTTTGCGTCAGGCTGCGCGGTTGCCAGCCCGCGGAAGCGCACCTAAGGTCGCGGCAGGAGGCCCGGATGAACCGCCGCTTGTCAGCAATTGTTGCATTGGATGTGGTCGGGTATTCGGCCATGATGGCGCAGGACGAGCAGGGCACGCTCGGGCGGCTGAACCGGTTGCGCCGGACGGCTCTGGATCCGCTTTTGCGCACCCATGACGGGCGGCGGGTGAAGCTGACCGGGGACGGGGCGCTGGCGGAATTTTCCAGTGTTGTGCAGGCGGTGGAATTCGCGATCGCGTTTCAGCAGGCGGCACGGGCGTTCGAGAGCGGTGCGCTGCTGCTGCGGATCGGCATCAACATGGGCGACGTGATCCGACAGGGCGGCGACATCTTCGGCGACGGGGTGAACGTAGCGGCGCGGCTGGAACAGGTGGCGGAACCCGGCGGGATCTGTGTGTCGGACATCGTGCATGCCAGCGTGGGGCATCTGGTGTCGGCGCGGTTCCGGGACGGCGGTGAGCAGGCCCTCAAGAACATCGATCGTCCCGTGCGGGTGTTTCACTGGCAGGCCGACACCGGGGAGCGGGCGCAGGAAGAGGTGGGCAACTGGCGGACCGGCAAGCCGTCGATCGCGGTTCTGGCGTTCGACAACATGTCAGGCGATCCCGAGCAGGAGTATTTCTCGGACGGGATAGCCGAGGATATCATCACCGAGCTGTCGCATTTCAGGGAGTTTTTCGTCATTGCCCGCAACACCAGCTTTGCTTTTAAGGGGCAGGCGCTGCGTGTTGATGCGGTCAGCCGGGAACTGGGGGTGCGGTATGTGCTGGAAGGCAGCGTGCGCCGGGCCGGAAACCGGGTCCGGGTAACGGCGCAGCTGATCGAGGGAGAAAACGGCGCGCATCTGTGGGCCAAGAAATTCGACCGCGATCTGGATGACATTTTTGCCGTGCAGGACGAGATCACGCAGGCCATCGTTTCGGCGGTGGCGCCCGAAGCGATGGGGGCGGAGCTGAAGCGGTCGCGTGCCGCGTCGCGCGGAAATCTGAGCGCGTGGGACTACGTGTTGCAGGCGCGCTGGCATCTGGGCAAGTTCAACCGCGAGGACAACACAGCCGGGCGGGCGCTGCTGGAACAGGCCATCGCGGCGGATCCCGAGCTGGCGGATGCGTATTCCGCGCTGGCGCTTTGCGATCTGATGGCGATGCTGCATTTGTGGCGCAGCGATACCAAGGAGGCGATCGCATCGTCGGCGCAGGCGGCAGCGAAGGCCATCGCAATTGACGAGGCCGATGCGACCGGCCACGGCATGTTGGGCATGGCCGAGTTGTTCGGCCGCAACTACGAGACCGGGTTTGAGCATTTGCAGAAGTGCATCGAGCTTAATGCGAACTCGGCGGTCGGGCATGGCAACATGTCGGCCTATTACGGTGTGCACGGCCAGTACGAGGAGGCGAAACTGTCTTCGGCCAAGTCTTTTGCGCTCAGCCCGCGGGATCCGCTCAAGGCGTTCTGGCGCGGCGGTCATGGGATCGGAGCGTTTGTGGCCGGCGACTATGAGGGCTGCATCGAAAACGCGCGGATCGGGCTGAAGGAAGCGCCCGGATATGCGTCGCTGATGCGGCAGGAGGCGGCGGCCTTGGGGATGCTGGGCCGCGACGAGGAGGCGCGCGCGTCGATGGATCGGCTGCTGGCCGAGATGCCCGACCTGACGGTAGCGCAGGTGCGCCACATGGTGCCGGTGCGCTATCCGGAGGACCATGAACGCTGGCTGGAAGGGTTGCGCCGGGCCGGATTGCCGGAGGGATAGATGACCCGGCATGACGCGCGGGCCGCGCTGATCATTGTTGCGCTGGTGGTGGTTGTCGGGCTGGCCATCGGGTACATTGTCGGGCTGCTGACACGTGGCGATCCGGTGGCTTACAAAGCGCCGGAGGCCCCGCATGGCAGCTTTGCCGCGCCGGCCGAAAGCGTGCCGCAGGCCGGGCAGGGGTTGCCGGGGTGGACGGATCTTTACGTCAATGACTGGCAGGATTTGCTGGATGACGAGGCCGAGGCGCGTGTCCGGCGGAAACTGATCGCTCTTTATGATCTGAGCGGGATCGAGATGACGCTGGTCACGTTTCAGAACGTGGCCATGTTCGGCACGCATCAGGAGCTGGAGCCCTTTGCCACTGCGCTTTTTAATCACTGGGGCGTGGGAAATGCGGTGCGCAATGACGGGGTGATGATCATCGTGGCCCGCTATGATCGCCGGATGCGGATCGAGATCGGGGCCGGATACGACCGGAGCTGGAATGCCCGGATGCAGCGGGTGATCGACACCGGGTTTCTGCCCTCGTTTCGCGCGGATCAGTATCAGGAGGGGATCGAACGCGGGGTGGATGAAACCATACGTGAACTGACCGGGGCCTATCCCGGGGAGCAGGGTGCCGGGCCGGTTATGCGCGGCTGGTCGTGGATCTGGCGGCTTGTGCAGCGGGTTGGCGAGTGGATTGCCGTCGTCGCGCTTGTGCCGGTCGCGGGGTTTGCGCTGTGGCTGCGGCGCTGGATACGCAACCGGCCGCGCCCGTGCCGGTCCTGCGGCACCCTGATGATCCGTGCGGGCGAAGACGCCGATGACGCGCATCTGGACGGGGGGCAGCGGCTGGAGGAGTTTCTGCAATCCGTCGATTATGACGTGTGGCATTGCCCGGGTTGCGGTGACATGCGGATCAATCGCTATTCCAGCTGGTTTTCCTCCTATGGGGCCTGCCGGGACTGCGGGTACAAGACGCTGGAAAGCCATTCCACCGTTCTGACCCCGGCGACCAAGACCAGCACGGGTCGCAAGCGGATCGACTATGAATGCCGCCACTGCGGGGCCAGTCATAGCGAAACCCGCACCATCCCGAAGATCAGCGACAGCAATTCCTCCGGGTCCGGCCGGTCGTCTTTTGGCGGCGGCAGTTCTTCGGGCGGCGGAGCCAGCGGGAGCTGGTGAGAGCGTTCAGGCGATTGCTGTTGACCGGCCGGCGTTGCGGCCCGAGAAGATACAGCCGCCGAGGAAGGTGCCTTCGAGCGCGTTGTAGCCGTGATAGCCGCCACCGCCAAAGCCCGCCACTTCGCCCGCTGCGAAGAGGCCCGGCAGGGGCTGCCCGTCCGCGCCCAGCATCTGGCCGTCGAGATTGGTGTGCAGTCCGCCCAGCGTTTTACGGGTGAGGATGTTGAGGCGCACAGCGATGAGCGGGCCGTTGGCCGGGTCGAGGAACCGGTGCGGTTTCACGGCCCGCATCAGCCGGTCACCGCGATAGTTGCGGGCGGCGTGGATCGCGGCAAGCTGCGCGTCCTTGGTGAAGGCATTGTCGGTCTGGGCGTCGCGGGCGGCGATCTGGGTGTGGAGCTTTTCCTCCGGGATCAGGTCATTGCCGGCAAGTTTGTTCATGCCTGCAACCAGCGTAGACAGGTCATTCGCAACGACAAAATCCTCGCCCCTGGCCTTGAACGCTTCGACCGGGGCCGGTGCGCCGGCGCCGGACAGAAGGCGGCTTTTGATGACCTCGGCCCAGCTGCCGGAGGTCAGATCCGGGTTCTGTTCGGAGCCTGAGAGGGCGAATTCCTTTTCGATGATCTTCTGGGTCAGGACGAACCAACTGTATTCAAAACCGGTATCCATGATCGCCTTGAGCGTCGACAGGGTGTCGAAACCCGGCAGGCAGGGCGGTGCGAAACGGTTGCCTGTCGCGTCGAACCACATGGATGACGGGCCCGGCAGAATGCGGATGCCGTGGTTGGGCCAGATCGGATCCCAGTTGGAGAGGCCTTCGGTATAGTGCCACATCCGGTCGCCATTGATGACGTGGCCGCCGGCGGCCTCGGTGATGGCGATCATGCGGCCATCGACGTGGGCGGGAACGCCGGCGACCATCTTCTGCGGCGGCTCGCCCAGACGGTCGCGCGGCCATGCCTTGCGCACCAGATCGAAATTGCCGCCGATGCCGCCGGAGGAGACAAGGACCGAAGCGGCGCGGAGTTCGAAATCGCCAATGACGTCGCGATTGGTTTTCCGGCCGCGTTCTGCGCTGTCAGGGGCGAGCAGGCTGCCGGAGACGCCCTTGGCAACACCGTCTTCGGTGAGGATGTGATCAACCTGATGGCGGAAGCGAAGGTCGATCAGCCCGTTTTCGGCGTGTGTGCGCACCCGGCGTTCGAACTGAGCCAGTGACCCGGGGCCGGTGCCCCAGGTCAGGTGGAAACGCGGCACGGAATTGCCATGACCATCGGCGTAGGACCCGCCACGTTCAGCCCAGCCGACGACCGGGAACCAGCGCAGGCCCATTGCGTGCAGCCAGGGCCGCATTTCACCGGCGGCGAAATCGACATAGGCCTCGGCCCATTTGCGCGGCCAGCGGTCTTCTTCGCGGTCGAATTGGGCGCTGCCCAACCAGTCGCGCCATGCGAGATCGCGGTTGTCCTTGATCCCCATGCGGCGCTGTTCGGGGGTGTTGACCATGAAAAGGCCGCCCAGCGACCAGAAGGCCTGACCGCCGAGGAAGCTCTCGGGTTCCTGATCCAGAAGGATGACCTTCCTGCCGCGGTCACCCAGTTCGGCCGCGGCAACAAGTCCGGCAAGCCCGGCGCCCACGATTATGACGTCTGCCTGTTCCATGTTTCGCGGCCTCCCTTTGCTGTGGCCGAGCTTAGGGGCCGCCGGGGTGCGGTGGCAACCGGCGACGCAGCGCCAACCTGTTGCGCGGCCGGCGTTCGGGCCGTTTCCGAAGCGTTGGCAGAGTGCTGGCAAAACAGTCCCACGAAACGCCGGTCAGACCGAAGGAGCATCGGGTATGAAATTGGACTTCCTGCGCAGCCGACAGATGCCGCCGGCCTCCGAAGCCAAGGCCAGCGCGGCCGGTCCGGTCGTGGCGTGGCACAGCGCCGGGCGTGCGGCCTGGAGCCCGCGCGATACCGCGTCGCTGACGCGCACCGGTTTTTCCGGCAACCCGGTCGGCTTTCGGGCCGTCAAGCTGATAGCCGAGGCGGCGGCGGCGCTGCCCGTGGTGTTGCAGGATCATGAACGGCGCTATGCTCAGCATCCGGTGCTGAGCCTGCTGGCACGGCCAAACGCCGCACAGGGGCGGGCAACGTTTCTGGAGGCGCTGTTCGGTCAGCTGCTGCTGACCGGAAACGGGTATGTCGAGGCGGTTTCAGGCGACGAAGGGTTGCCGGTTGAGCTGCATGTCCTGCGCTCGGACCGGATGAGCGTTGTCCCCGGATCCGATGGCTGGCCGGTGGCGTTCGAATACAGCGTCGGGGCCCGAAAGCACCGGTTCTCTGCGACCACGGTCTGTCACGTGCGCAGTTTCCATCCGCAGGATGACCATTACGGGCTGTCGCCGATGCAACCTGCGGCCATGGCGGTCGATGTTCACAACAGCGCGTCGCGCTGGTCGAAATCGCTGCTGGACAATGCCGCGCGGCCGTCCGGGGCGCTGGTCTGGACCGGCGGTGAGGGCCAGGGCGGGATGCCCGACGATCAGTTCCGGCGTCTGTCCGAAGAGGTCGAGGCGAATTTTCAGGGCGCGCGGAATGCCGGGCGACCGATGGTTCTGGAAGGCGGGCTGGATTGGAAGCCGATGGGGTTTTCGCCCTCGGACATGGAATTCCAGAAGACCAAGGAAGCGGCAGCGCGGGAGATCGCGGTGGCGTTCGGGGTGCCGCCGATGATTTTGGGCATTCCGGGCGACGCGACATATGCCAACTATCAGGAAGCCAACCGCGCCTTTTTCCGGCTGACGGTGTTGCCGCTGGCGGCACGGGTGCTGTCCGCGCTGTCGGACTGGCTGGCGGGGTATTCGGGGCAGGCGGCCGAGCTGAAGCCGGATCTGGATCAGGTGCCGGCGCTGTCGGTCGAGCGAGAGGCGCAATGGCGGCGCGTCGCGGTGGCGGATTTTCTGTCGGACTCCGAAAAGCGCGTGTTGCTGGGTCTGCCGCCGCTGGAGGATGACGCATGACCGAGGCGCAGGTGCGCACGGTTTATGCGCCGCTGGACGGAACCCAAGCCTTGTTCCGGCAATTCGATGTGCGGATGAGCGCGGTCGAGGCGGCACTGGGTGCGCTCGAAACCGAGCGGGCGGTCAGCGAGGAAAAGCGCAAGTTCATGGAAGCGCGGTTCAATCAGATCGACCGCCGGCTGGAGCGGATTGACGGACATATTTCGCGGCTGGTCTGGCTGATCATCGCCGCGATCGTCGGAGGCATCATGTCCTTTCTGATGACGGGTGGCGTGGGGACGCTGTGAGGAGAATGCAGATGGATTTTGAAACCGGTCTGGAACGCAAGTTCGCGCGGTTCGGAGACGAATTGACGGTGACCGATGCGGTGATCGAAGGCTATGCCAGCCTGTTCGACTTTGCCGACCAGGGCGGCGACGTGGTGGCCAGGGGGGCCTATGCGCGGTCGCTGGCGAAGGGCGCGGGGGTCAAGATGCTGTGGCAGCACGATCCGGCCCAACCTATCGGCGTGTGGGACGAGGTGCGCGAGGACGCGCGCGGGCTGTGGGTGAAGGGCCGGCTGCTGGAGACCGTGTCACGCGGGCGGGAAGCGGCAGCACTGATCGCGGCGGGTGCAATCGACGGGTTGTCGATCGGGTACCGCACGGTGACGGCGGCAAAGAATGAACAGGGCCGGCGGGTCCTGACGGAACTGGAGCTGTGGGAAGTGTCGCTGGTGACCTTTCCGATGCTGCCCAGTGCGCGGGTGTCGGCCAAGGGGGAAAGCTCCGAAGACGGTCAGGATCTGCGCGACATTGCGGCGGCGTTCGACGCGGCGCGGCAGGAGCTGGCGCGCGGCTGACGCGCCGATTGAACCAACTGAGGTGAGGCTGATGAGCACGACCGAGGCAACGCCCGGAGCCCGAGAAACTGCGTCCGACATCAAGCAGGCGATTGCCGGCTTTGTCAGCGAAGTCAAAGGGTTTCGAGGTGAAATTGAACAGAAACTGCAACAAGCGGAAGAGCGGATGACCATGCTGGATCGGAAAACAACCATTGCGGCGCGGCCGCATCTTGCAGCGGCTGAGGATGCCGGTGCGCCCCATCGCAAGGCGTTCAATGCCTATCTGCGCTCGGGCGATGACGACGCGCTGCGCGGGCTGGAGCTGGACGGCAAATCGCTGTCGTCAGCGGTGAACAGCGACGGCGGCTATCTGGTGGACCCGCAGACGGCGGCGAGCATCCAGTCGGTTTTGCGCACCACCGCATCGCTGCGGGCGGTTGCCAGTGTCGTGAATGTCGAAGCGACCACCTATGACGTGCTGATTGATCATTCCGAGGTCGGTTCGGGATGGGCGACCGAAACCGGTTCGGTCAGCGAGACCGACACGCCGGCGATCGACCGCATCTCGATCCCGCTGCATGAGCTGAGCGCGCTGCCCAAAGCGTCGCAGCGCCTGCTGGATGACAGTGCCTTCGACGTCGAAGGCTGGCTGGCTGGTCGCATCGCGGAGAAATTCGCCCGGGCCGAAGCAGCGGCCTTCATCAACGGTGACGGTGTGGACAAGCCGACCGGTTTCCTGACGCATTCCAAGGTTGCGAATGCCGGCTGGTCCTGGGGGGATCTGGGCTATGTCGCAACGGGTGTCGACGGCAGCATCGGCAACGGGGATGCGATCATCGATCTGGTTTATGCGTTGGGTGCCGAATACCGCGCAAACGCGTCTTTTGTGATGAGCTCCAAGACAGCCGGTGTGCTGCGCAAGCTCAAGGACAATGACGGGCGTTTCCTGTGGTCCGACGGTCTGTCCGCGGGTGAACCGGCGCGGCTCTTGGGCTATCCGGTGGTGATTGCCGAGGACATGCCCGATGTCAGCACCGGCAGCTATTCGGTGGCCTTTGGCGATTTCGCTGCCGGCTACACCGTCGCGGAACGTCCGGACCTGCGCATCCTGCGCGATCCCTTCAGTGCCAAGCCGCACGTGCTGTTCTATGCGACCAAGCGGGTGGGCGGCGATGTCTCAGACTTTGCGGCGATCAAGTTGCTGAAATTCGCCGCCAGCTAAGGCGCGCGGCGGATGCGGGGCCGGTCTGACCGGCCTCGCGGGCGGGCATGCGCCGGAGCGCCTCATGTTGTCCAGCTGCTCCCCTCCGTCCGAGCAACGTGGGGTGGTGTGGGTCCGCCCGACTGATCACGTCCGGCCCGGAGGGGGCTGAGGCATTCGGAGAATGACGATGGTTTTGAACGAATTGACCACAGTGCCGGAGGCGGCTTTGCCGGTGGCGGAGTTTCGGGCGCATTTGCGGCTGGGCACCGGGTTCGGGGAGGATACGCTGCAGGATGGCGTGTTGACCGGGTTTCTGCGCGCGGCGATTGCCGCAGTGGAAGGACTGACCGGCAAGGCGTTGATTTCGCGTGATTTCGAGTGGAATTTGAGCCTGTGGACGGTGGTCACGGGGCAACCGATGCCGGTGTCGCCGGTTACAGAGATCACTGAGCTGGTGCTGATTGACCGGCAGGGCGTTGAAACGGTGGTCGAAGCCGGTGCCTATGTGTTGGCGCAGGGCGCGTACGGGTCGGTTCTGACACCGGCGGGCAGCGCTTTGCCGACGATTCCGACGCTGGGGCTGGCGCGGGTGCGGTTCGTGGCGGGCATGGCGCCGGACTGGGGCGATCTGCCTGCGGATCTGGCGCAGGCGGTGCTGATGCTGGCGGCCTACTATTATGAAAACCGGACCGACGGCGTCGCCGGCGCGAGGTGGATGCCCTATGGCGTGACCAGCCTGCTGCGGCGGTACAAGCCGGTTCGGCTGGGTGTGGGAGCGGTTCGGTGAAGGCGCCGCCGCTGTCACGGAAGCTGGTGCTGGAACACGCGGTGCGATCCGCGGACGGTGCCGGCGGTTATGCGCTGAGCTGGGAAGCGCTGGGAACGCTCTGGGCCGGGGTCCGGCCGCTGACGGGGCGGGACCGGGGCGGGTTGGCCGGGCCGGTTTCGGTCGGGCGTTATGCGGTGACGGTACGGGCGATGCCGGTTGGTTCGGCATCCCGGCCGGTTGCCGGGCAGCGGTTTCGCGACGGCAGCCGGATCCTTGCAATCCGCGCGGTGTCCGAGGCGGACGCCGCCGGCAAGTATCTGACCTGTCAGGCGGAAGAGGAGGTCGGGCCATGAGCTATGGCGTGGCGGCGGCCCTGCAGGCAGCAATACATGACCGGCTGAGCAACTGGGCGGCCTTGTCCGTGCCGGTATTCGATGCACCGGTGCCGGGTGCGGTGCCGGAAACCTATGTTCAGCTAGGCGCCGAAGAGGTCCGCGGGCGGTCGGACGGGTCCGGCGGCGGCGCAGAACATCGCGTTACCGTTTCCGTCGTGACATCAGCGACCGGGTTCTTCGCGGCCAAGGCACAGGCCGTGGCCGTCAGCGACGCGCTGGACGGTGCCGGGCTGACGCTGACCCGGGGGCGGCTGATCGGATTGTGGTTCGAGCGGGCAAGGGCGCGGCGCGACGGGCCTTCGGGCCGCAACCGTCGGATAGACCTGCGGTTTCGCGCGCGCGTCGAGGATAACTGAACTTCTTGCTGGAGAATGAGAGATGACAGCCCAGAACGGTAAGGATCTGCTGGTCAAGGTGGATATGAATGGCGGCGGTCAGTTCGAGACCATCGCCGGATTGCGGGCCACGCGGATCAGCTTCAACGCGGAAAGCGTGGATGTCACCAGCCTGGAAAGCCAGGGCGGATGGCGCGAACTGCTGAGCGGAGCCGGTGTGAAATCGGCGGCGATCTCGGGCTCGGGCGTGTTCCGGGACGAAAGCACGGATGAACGGGCGCGGCAGTTGTTCTTTGACGGCGAAACCCCTGAGTTTCAGGTGATAATCCCGGATTTCGGAATCGTCGAAGGGCCGTTTCAGGTGACGTCGGTTGAATATGCCGGGACACATAATGGCGAGGCGACCTATGAACTGGCGATGTCGAGCGCCGGGGCGCTGAGCTTTACCGCGCTCTGATGGGCAATCCTTATACCGGCGAAGTGGCGCTGACCGTGGACGGACAGCGCCGGGTGCTGAAGCTGACGCTGGGCGCCCTTGCCGAGCTTGAAACGGCGCTGGAGGCGGATTCGCTTGTGGCGCTGGTTGAGCGGTTCGAAACGGGCGGGTTTTCCAGCGGCGATGTGCTGGCGCTGATCGTGGCCGGTTTGCGGGGCGGTGGCGCCGATGTCACGCGCGCGGACCTGCTGAGCGCCGAGATTGACGGCGGACCGGTGGCGGCGGCGCGGGCGGCGGCGGAATTGCTGGCGCGGGCATTCATGGTGCCGGGATGAACCGGTTCGACTGGCCGGCGATGTTGCGGGCGGGTCTGGGCGGTTTGCGGCTGACACCGGCGGAGTTCTGGGCGCTGACCCCTGCGGAGCTGCGCCTGATGCTGGGGCAGGACGGGGCCGCGGCGCTGAGCCGGGGCGGGCTGAATGCGCTGATGGCGCGCTGGCCGGACGAAAAAGGAGACCACGATGCGGGATGAAGACGGGCTGGACGGGCTGTCCGAGGAGGCCGAGGCGCTGGAAGATTCGCTGAGCGCGGCGGCGGAAATGGCTGCCGGGTTCGACAGCGAACTGCGCCGGGTGCGGGATGCGCTGGCGGCGACGGGGGCGGATGTGGCCAATCTTGAGCGTGGGATCTCCAAGGGACTGCGACGAGCGTTCGACGGCGTGATCTTCGACGGTATGAAGCTGTCGGACGCGCTGGAAACCGTGGCCCGGTCGATGGCGGATACGGTCTATTCAGCGGCGATCAAGCCGGTGACAAACCATTTTGGCGGGCTGATTGCGCAAGGTGTGAACGGGCTGGTCGAGGGGCTGCTGCCTTTTGCCGACGGGGCGCCGTTCAGCCAGGGCCGGGTCGTGCCGTTCGCGACGGGCGGGGTGGTGACCGGGCCGGTGTCCTTCCCGATGCGCGGCGGGCGCGGGTTGATGGGCGAGGCCGGGCCCGAGGCGATCATGCCGCTGGCGCGCGGGGCGGACGGCAAGCTGGGCGTCCGGTCCGCGGGTGGCGGCGGATCGACGGTGGTGATGAATATTACCACCCCGAACGCCGAGAGCTTTCGCCGGTCGCAAGGACAGATCGCGGCACAGCTGGGGCGTGCGCTGAGCCGGGGCAACCGGAACCGCTAGGAGGAAAACGATGGATTTTCACGAGGTGAGATTCCCGGCGTCGCTGAGCTTTGGCTCGGTCGGCGGGCCGGAGCGGCGGACCGACATCGTGACGCTGGCCAACGGGTTCGAGGAACGCAACACGCCCTGGGCCCATTCGCGACGGCGGTATGATGCCGGGCTTGGTATGCGGTCACTGGAAGACATTGAAGTCCTGATCGCGTTTTTCGAGGCACGGCGCGGGCAGATGCACGGGTTCCGGTGGAAGGACTGGTCTGACTTCAAGTCCGGCGGCGCCAATGCGGATGCGGCCTTTCAGGATCAGCCGCTGGGTATCGGGGACGGGGCGACCCGGGTTTTTGCGCTGAGCAAGACTTACAGGTCCGGGGCGTTCACCTATACACGGCCGATCACGAAACCGGTTGCGGGGTCGGTTCTGGTCGGGGTGGCGCAGGACCAGTTGTTTGAAGGCGTGGATTTCGAGGTTGATACCGCGACCGGGCAGATCGCGCTGACCGAGGCGCCGGGCGAGGGGCAGCCGGTTTCGGCCGGGTTCGAATTCGACGTACCGGTGCGCTTCGATACGGACCGGATTCAGACCAGCGTGGCCAGCTTTCAGGCCGGCGACGTGCCGAACGTCCCGGTGGTGGAGGTACGGGTCTGATGTCTATGCCTTCCGCGTTTCGCGATCACATGGCCGGCGGATTGACGACAGTTTGCCGTTGCTGGGCGGTGACCCGGACTGACGGTGTTGCCTACGGGTTCACCGATCACGATCTGGATCTGTCTTTTGACGGTCTCCTGTTCCGGGCCAATACCGGGCTGACAGCGGCGGCCCTGCAGCAGGCCAGCGGCCTGTCGGTCGACAATTCCGAGGCGGTTGGCGCCCTGACTGACGCGGCAATCACCGAGGCAGACATCGATGCCGGGCGGTTCGATGGTGCGGAGGTGCGGGCGTGGATGGTCAACTGGGCGGATGTGGCCGCGCGGTGGCTGATGTTCCGCGGTTCCATCGGCGAGCTGCGTCGGTCCGGTGGTGCCTTTTTCGCCGAGTTGCGCGGATTGACGGACGTGCTGAACCGGCCATTGGGGCGCGTCTATCAAAAACCCTGCACGGCCGTTCTGAGTGACGCGGGCTGCCGGTTTGACCGGAGCGCGGAAGGTTATCGGGCCGAGGTCGCGGTGGAACAGGTGCAAGAGGCTCGGGCCTTTCGCTGGCCCGAACTGGCAGGTTTCGAACCCGGTTGGTTCACATATGGCAGGCTGGTGGTTCTGGACGGGGTCGCGGCCGGCCTGTGGGGCACGGTCAAGCGCGATGCGTTCGCGGACGGCCTGCGCGGGATCGACCTGTGGGAGCCGATCCGCGCCGCCGTCGCGCCCGGCGATGTTGTCCGGCTGGAGGCGGGCTGTGACAAGCGCATGGAGAGCTGCCGGCTGAAGTTCAATAATCTGGTGAATTTTCAGGGGTTTCCGGACATTCCCGGCGAGGACTGGATGATGGCGGTGCCGAAACAGGCCGCGCCGAATATCGGCGGGAGCCGGCGGTGAGCGTGGTTGTTGAGGCCGCGCGTGGCTGGATCGGGACACCCTACCGGCATCAGGCCAGCGTTAAGGGCGCCGGTGCGGATTGTCTGGGGTTGGTGCGCGGGATCTGGCGTGAAGTGATCGGGTCCGAACCGGTTGAGCCGCCGCGCTATTCGATGGACTGGGCCGAGCCGCAGGGCGAGGAACGGCTGTGGCAGGCGGCGCGGGCTTACTTGCGCCCAGTCGCGCGGAACCGGCAGCCGGGCGACGTGTTGCTGTTCAGGATGCGGGCCGGGGCGGTTGCCAAGCATCTGGGCATTGCCACCGGCGAGGACCGGTTCGTGCATGCCTATTCGGGGCGCGGCGTGGTCGAAAGCGCGCTGAGCGCCCCGTGGCGGCGCCGGATCGTGGCGCAGTTTGAGTTTCCACTGGAGGATAACTGATGGCGACGATTCTTCTCTCGGCCGCCGGGGCGGCGATCGGCGGGTCCCTGGGTGGCACGGTTGCCGGGTTGTCCACCGCCATTGTCGGGCGGGCCGTCGGTGGCACGCTGGGCAACGTGATCGACCAGCGGCTGATGGGGGCAGGGGCCGAACCGGTGGAACAGGGCCACGTGGACCGGTTCCGCCTGAGCAACGCGGGCGAAGGTGCGCCAGCGACGCAGGTTTTTGGCCGCATGCGCGTGGGCGGGCAGGTGATCTGGGCCTCGCAATTTCAGGAAACCGTGACCACCACGGGCGGGGGCAAGGGCGCGCCCAGCAGCCCGGCGGTGTCGCAATACAGCTATTCGGTCTCGCTGGCGATTGCGCTTTGCGCCGGCGAAATCAACGCGGTCGGAAGGGTGTGGGCCGATGGCGAAGAAGTGGCGCGCCCGGATCTGGGGATGCGGGTTTACCCCGGATCGTCCGATCAGCAACCCGATCCGTTGCTAGAGGCCATCGAGGGCGAAGGGCTGGTGCCGGCCTATCGCGGGACAGCTTATGTGGTTTTGGAAAACCTGAACCTCGAACAGTTCGGCAACCGCGTGCCACAGTTTTCATTCGAGGTCGTGAGGGGCGAGCAGCCGGACGGGTCCGGCTATGCCGATGATCCCGCGCAGGCGGTGCGCGGTGTTGCGCTGGTGCCGGGGACCGGGGAATACAGCCTTGCGACCACACCGGTTTACTACGCGGGCGGGGCCGGGGAACAGTGGGCGGCCAATATCAATTCACCCTCCGGAAGCACCGATCTTGTCACCTCGGTCGAAGCGCTGACCGGCGAAGTTCCGAATTGCCGGGCAACCTCGCTGGTGGTGTCGTGGTTCGGTGACGATCTGCGCTGTGGCGACTGCCGGTTGCGGCCAAAGGTCGAAACCGATGCCGAGGGATCGGTGCCATGGTCGGTGGCCGGAGTGACCCGGTCGGGCGCGGAAGCCATCGCTCAGGTCGACGGGCGGCCGATCTATGGCGGCACGCCGTCGGATGCCAGTGTTGTCGAAGCCATCCGGCACCTGACCGAAGCCGGGCAGGGTGTCATGTTCTACCCGTTCATCCTGATGGATCAGCAGGACGGCAACGGGCTGCCCGACCCGTGGAGCGATGCCGCGGATCAGCCGGCCCTGCCGTGGCGCGGGCGGATCACGCTCAGCAAGGCGCCGGGTCAGGCGGGAACGACGGATGGGACCGCCGCGGCGGAAACCGAACTTGCCGCCTTTTTCGGGGCCGCTTCGGCGGCGGATTTCACCGTTGGGGACGGGACGGTGTCCTATTCCGGGCCGGCGGAATGGGGGCTACGCCGGTTCATCCTGCATTATGCCGCCCTGTGCGCGGCTGCCGGCGGTGTCGAAGCATTCTGTATCTCCTCGGAAATGCGCAGCCTGACGCAGATCCGTGCCGATGCGGGGCAGTTTGCCGCGGTGGCTCAATTGCAGGATCTGGCGGCCGAGGTGCGCGCGCTGCTGGGGCCGGACGTGAAGATCGGCTATGCGGCGGACTGGTCGGAATACTTCGGCTATCAGCCTGCCGACGGAACCGGCGACCGGTATTTCCACCTTGATCCGCTCTGGGCGGATCCGAACATCGATTTCGTCGGGATCGACAATTACATGCCTTTGTCGGACTGGCGCGATAACGCAGCGCATCTGGATGCGGACCAGGGGACAATCTACGATCTTGCCTATCTGCGATCGAATATCGAGGGCGGTGAGGGGTATGACTGGTACTACCATTCCGACGAGGCCCGGGCGGCGCAGATCCGCACGCCGATCACGGACGGGGAAGGGGAGCCATGGATCTGGCGTTACAAGGACATCCGCAACTGGTGGGTGTCGCCGCATCACAACCGCGTTGGCGGTGTCCGGCAGGCAACCGCAACTGCATGGGTGCCGCAATCCAAACCGGTCTGGTTCACTGAACTGGGCTGTGCGGCGGTCGATAAGGGCACCAACGAGCCAAACAAGTTCCTTGACCCCAAATCGAGCGAAAGCGCCCTGCCTCGGTTTTCATCCGGCGCACGGGACGACCTGATTCAGGCCCAGTATCTGCGCGCGGTTCTGGGCTATTGGGCCGATGCCGGTGCAAACCCGGTCTCCGGGGTCTATGGCGGCCCGATGGTGGATCTGGACCACGCCTATGTCTGGGCCTGGGATGCGCGGCCATTTCCGGCCTTTCCCAATGCCACCGAGACGTGGTCGGACGGCGACAACTATCCGCGCGGGCACTGGATCAACGGGCGGATCGGGGCGCGGTCGCTGGCATCGGTGGTCGAAGAGATCTGCCGCGCCTCCGGACTGACGGCGATCGACACGGCGCAATTGCACGGATTCGTGCGGGGCTATGTCGTGGAAGACGTGGCCGACGCGCGCGCAGCACTGCAGCCGCTGATGCTGCGATACGGGTTCGATGCGGTGGAACGGGACGGCGTGCTCTGTTTCGTGCCGCGCGATGGCGGGACGGATCACTTTCTGGACCGGGCCGGGCTGGCCGAAAGCGATGACCTCGACGGGCTGACCGAGGCGACCCGCGCGGGCGAGGCCGAAATGACCGGGCGCGTGCGCCTGCGGTTCACGCAGGCCGATGCCGATCATGCAGTGATCGCCGAAGAGGCGATCCGCCCGGAGGATGCGACCCATGCCGTTGCGACAACTGATCTGGCCCTGTCGATGACCACCGGCGAGGGTCGCGCCGTGGCAGAACGCTGGCTGGCCGAGGCCCGGGTATCGCGAGATACGCTGCGCCTGTCCCTGCCGCCATCCCGGATCGGGGTCCGCGCCGGTGACGTGTTGCGCTTGACCGGTGACGGGGACGGCACGGATGCACCTTATCGGGTGGACCGCGTCGAGGCCTCGGACCGGCAACTGATCGAAGCCGTTCGGATCGAGCCAGAGGTCTACCGGGCCGTCGATACGACAAGTCCGCTCACCGCGTCTTCGGAATTCGTACCGCCGCTGCCGGTCACGCCGCTGTTTCTGGACTTGCCGCTGATGGCCGGCGACGAGGTGGAGCATGCGCCGCATCTGGCCGTCACCGCCGATCCGTGGTCGGGCAGCGCGGCGGTCTATGCCTCGGCGATGGACGAAAACTACGCGCTCGACCGTGTGCTGGCGGCGCGCGCGGTTGCCGGGGTGACGGAAACGCCGCTGGCCCGGCATGGTGCGGGACGCTGGGACAAGGGCGACCCGCTGCAGGTCCGGCTGATTTCGGGGGTGTTGGAAAGCCGGCCGCGCGACGCGGTGCTGAACGGCGCCAACCTTGCCGCCATCGGTGACGGGTCGGGCGGGAACTGGGAACTGTTTCAGTTCGAAACCGCCGATCTGATCGGGCCGGACACCTGGTGGCTGTCGGGGCGTCTGCGGGGGCAGGCGGGTTCGGACGGGCTGATGCCCGATATCTGGCCCGAGGGGTCGTGGTTCGTGCTGCTGGACGGTATCCCGGAACAGATCGGGCTGAGCCCGAGCCAGCTGCGTATCGCCCGGCATTACCGGATCGGACCGGCCAGCCGCGCCTATACCGATCCCGCATATTCCCATGATGTGCTGGCCTTTGACGGCAACGGGCTGCGTCCCTACGCGCCAGCGCATCTGCATGCGGTGCGGGGGCAGAACGGCGATCTGAGCCTGAGCTGGATCCGCCGTACGCGGATCGACGGCGACAGCTGGGATCTGGCCGAGGTGCCGCTGGGCGAGGACAGCGAAAGCTACCTGATCCGGGTCCGGCAGGGGGGCGGGGTGTTGCGTGAAGTGAACGTTCCGGTGGCCGGGTGGACCTATGACGACGAGGATCAGGTGCAGGACGGGGTCGTTGTCGGCGATCTGATCGAGGTTGCGCAGGTATCGGCACGGTATGGGCCGGGTCTGTTTGCCTCTGTCCAGATCCCCGCATGAGGCCGCTGCTGCATGGCGATATCAGCGCCGCGGCGCGGGCGCTTTACGGCGCGCCGGCGGCAGATCGCCCGGCGCTGAGCCTGCGCCTGATCGCCGAGGCCGAGATCGCGGATGCCCATGCGCGGGATCTGGGGCGCATACATCCGACCTATGGCAACGGGTCGCTTATGGGCGCGGCCCGCAAGCGCGCGCTGCCGCCCGAGCCCGGTTTTTCCGACCCCGAATACTGCCTGTGTTTCGCGCAAATCCTGCGCGCGGTTGCCAGCCACGCGCCCGGGAACTTTCAAAGTTCCCGGGCCGATTTCTTTGAAAGAAATCGGCGGCCGCCGGTCAGGTCAGGACACTGGCCAGAAGGGCGCGATACTCGGGATGGGCGAGGTTCGCCAGATCCTGCGCCTGTTGCAGAGTGAACCATTCCAGATCTGAATGCTCATGGTTGTTCATCCTGGGTTCTCCGCCGGACCAGTTCCGCACCCGGAAGAACAGATAGGACGGCGGCGCGTCCGGGTTGATCTGGCGGTCCTCTATCCGGCCCGCGTAAGTCGGGTTCACAGGTTTGATCGCAACCTCTTCGGCCAGTTCGCGTATCAGGGCCTGCTTTGGTGTCTCGCCGGGTTCGACGCGTCCGCCGATCACATCCCAGCAGCCGGGATAGGCCCTGCGAAACGTGGCGCGGCGTCCCAGCAGTACCCTGCTGTCCCGCAGGATCAGGGCGCAGGCATAGGTGGAAGATCCGCTCATGCCGGGTCCCTTGTCCGGTTTCAGCCCGAGGCGCAGCCGACGCAGCGGGTGGCGGCCAGATCCAGTTCCAGCCGTTTCAGAGGGATCTGGTCCCCGCAATCGTCGCAATAGCCGTACTCACCCTCTGCCATCCGGGACAGGGCGTGGCGCAGGCGCAGGGCCTCGCTGTCGCGCCTTTGCTGCTGGGCTTTTGCCATGGCCTGCATCTGCAGCGCGTCCATGCGGCTCAGCCGCCCCACCGATTGCTGGTCAAGCTCCACCACCGACTGGCTGTCGCGGCCAAGCTCGCTTTCCGCGGCGATCTGGTCCAGCCGGGCGTGGATCAGGCCGGTCAGGCGATGCAGTTCGGACTCATTCATTTTGGTGATCTGCCCAATCAGACCTTTGCGTTTGGCGTTTTGCCGCCTAAATGGGTATCCTAGGTGCAGCAAAGGAGATTTGCCATGGCTGACATCCGTGCCAACATCGCCTCTCTCGACCCGGTCTGGGACCGGATCACTGAAGAGGCACATGAAGCCGTTCGAAGCGAACCGCTGATGGGCGGTCTGGTTCATGCCTGTGTGCTTCATCACAAAACCATCGAAAAGGCACTGAGCTACCGGATTGCGGCCAAGCTGGCCTCGAACGAGATGAGCATGGTGATCCTGCGTGAAATCACTGAAGAGGCCTATGCCGCCGACCCGGGCCTGATCCAGGCGGCGCGGGCAGATCTCGTCGCGGTGTACGAGCGCGACCCGGCCTGCCACCGGCTGTTGCAGCCGATCCTGTTCTTCAAGGGCTATCAGGCGATGCAGGCGTACCGCGTCGGTCACTGGCTGTGGCGGCAGGGGCGGCATGATCTGGCCTATTTCCTGCAGATGCGGGTGTCAGAGATCTTCGGAATCGACATTCACCCGGCCGCGCGGATCGGGCAGGGGATCATGATCGACCATGCCCATTCCATCGTTATCGGCGAAACCGCCGTTGTCGGCGACAATGTGTCGATGCTGCATTCGGTAACGCTGGGCGGGACCGGCAAGGAAGAAGAGGACCGGCATCCGAAAATCGGTGACGGCGTTCTGATCGGGGCCGGGGCCAAGGTGCTGGGCAATATCACCATAGGCAACTGCTCGCGTATCGCGGCGGGGTCGGTCGTGCTGCACGCGGTGCCGCCCTGCAAGACCGTGGCAGGCGTACCCGCCCAGATCGTGGGTGAGGCCGGCTGCGACCAGCCTTCGCTGCTGATGGATCAGCTGTTTGCCGGGGGTGACCCGGTCTGAACCCGGACAAGGCGACCGGGAGCCAGCCTGAAACCAGAAACCTGTGGGACCGGGCCGTGTGCGCGCGTGGCGGTGCACGGCCCTGTTGCGAAACCGGAAAGGTGCGCTTGCCGGTTCAAATCAGCTGGTCGTAGGCCTGCAGTGCCTTGACCCCGTACATATAGGCCGGTCCGCCGCCCATCATCACCGCGACCGACACCGTTTCAGCAACCTCGTCGCGGGTGGCGCCATGCTTGGTCGCGCCCTGCACGTGGAACCCGATACAGTCGACGCAGCGCTGGGAGATGCCAATGGCCAGCGCCAGCAGTTCCTTGGTCTTGGTGTCCAGCACACCGTTGCCCATCGCGGCATGGTGCAGCGTGGTAAAGCCCTTGCCGGTATCCGGTTGCACCTGGCGGAAATCCGCAAGGCAGTCGCTGGTGTCTTTGAGGTGGGCTTTCCAGTCCATGGCAGGGCTCCGAATTGTTGTTCGGAGCCCTTATGAACCCTTCAGCGTCCGGTGCCTTGATCTGGATCAGGCCAGCATCAGCATCGGGTTTTCGAGATTTTCGACGATCGCCTGCAGCAGTGATGCGCCGAGCGCGCCATCGATGACCCGGTGATCGACCGACAGCGTCACGGACATGACCGTGGCCACGGTCAGTTCCCCGTCGGCACCGACAACCGGCTTTTTCACCCCGGCGCCCACAGCGAGGATGGCGCCGTGCGGCGGGTTGATGACGGCGTCGAAATTGTCGATGCCGAACATGCCGAGGTTGGAAATGGCAAAGCTGCCGCCCTGGTATTCATGCGGGGCGAGCTTGCGGTCACGGGCACGGGTGGCAAGGTCTTTCATCTCGGCGGACAGCGCCGAGAGCGATTTGCTTTCCGCGTCTTTCAGCACCGGGGTAAAGAGCCCGCCCTCGATGGCAACGGCCACGGCCACATCCGAGGGTTTGAGCTGCAGCATCCGGTCGCCGGCCCAGACCGCGTTGGCCGCCGGCACCGCCTGCAGCGCCAGCGCGCAGGCCTTGATGATGAAATCGTTGACGGAAAGCTTCACGCCGCGCGGTTCGAGCTGCTTGTTCAGATCGCCGCGGAATTTCAGCAGCGCGTCCAGCTGAATATCCCGGCGCAGGTAGAAATGCGGGATCGTCTGCTTGGCCTCGGTGAGGCGCGCCGCGATGGTCTTGCGCATGCCGTCGAGCGGGATGCCTTCGTATTCGCGGTCGGCATAGATCCTGGCGATGGCATCCGCTGAGGGGCCGGCAGGTGCGGCTGCGGCCGGTGCAGGTGCCGCGGCGGGGGCCGGCGCGGGGGCCGGGGCGGCGGTGGCGGCCTCGACATCGGCCTTGACGATCCGCCCATGCGGACCGGAGCCTGCGATCTGCGACAGGTCGAGCCCTTTCTGCGCAGCGATGCGGCGGGCCAGCGGCGAGGCGAACACGCGGCTGCCGTCGGTCGCGGCGGGGGCCGCCGGCGCGGCCGGTGCAGCGGAGGTGGGCGGCTCATCGTTCGCTGGCGCTTCACTCTTCGCTGCGGCGGCCGGGGCCGGGGTGGCGCCGATGTCGTCGGCGCTTTCGCCGTCTTCGAGCAGGATGGCGATGGGCGAATTGACCTTCACGCCCTCGGTGCCTTCGGGCACGAGGATCTTGCCGACGGTGCCTTCGTCGACGGCTTCGAATTCCATCGTGGCCTTGTCGGTTTCGATCTCGGCCAGCAGATCGCCGGAGGCGACAGTGTCGCCTTCCTTGACGAGCCATTTGGCGAGGGTGCCTTCTTCCATGGTGGGGGAAAGGGCGGGCATCAGGATTTCAGTGGGCATCGGTCAGGTTCCTTGTCGAGGGCGGGAGTGAGGGGCCAGCCCCTCACGCTCCCCGAGGTATTTGAAAACAGAAGAAGGTGCGGACCGGGTCACCGGTAGGTCACCTGCTTGACGGCCCCGATCACCTCGTCGGTCGTGATCAGCGCGTGTTTCTCCAGATTGGCGGCATAAGGCATCGGCACGTCCTTGCCGGTGCAGTTGATCACCGGCGCGTCGAGCCAGTCGAAGGCTTCCTGCATGATCACCGACGAGATGTAATTGCCGACGCTGGCGCGTGGCCAGCCTTCTTCGACGGTCACGCAGCGGTTGGTTTTCATGATCGATTTGATCACCGTGCCGGTGTCGACGGGCCTGAGCGTGCGCAGGTCGATGACCTCGGCGCTGATGCCGTCTTCGGCCAGTTTGTCGGCGGCTTCGAGCGCGTATTGCATGCCGATGCCAAAGCTGACGATGGTCACGTCCGAGCCTTCACGCCAGATCCGGGCCTTGCCGAAGGGGATGGTGAAATCATCCATGACGGGCACGTCGAAGGCGCGGCCATAGAGGATTTCGTTTTCAAGGAAGATCACCGGATTGGGATCGCGGATGGCGGATTTCAGCAGGCCCTTGGCGTCCGAGGCGCTGTACGGCATCGCCACTTTCAGCCCCGGCACGTGCATGTACCATGCGGCGTAATCCTGGCTGTGCTGGGCGGCGACACGCGCGGCGGCCCCGTTGGGACCACGGAAGACCATCGGCGCACCCATCTGGCCGCCGGACATGTAAAGCGTCTTGGCCGCCGAGTTGATGATGTGGTCGATGGCCTGCATGGCGAAGTTGAAGGTCATGAACTCGACGATCGGCTTCAGCCCGCCGAAGGCCGCGCCAACGGCGATGCCGGCAAAGCCGTGTTCGGTGATCGGCGTGTCGATGACGCGCTTGGCGCCGAATTCGTCCAGCAGACCCTGTGAAACCTTGTAGGCGCCCTGATACTCGGCAACCTCTTCGCCCATCAGATAGACATCCTCGTCGCCGCGCATTTCCTCGGCCATCGCGTCGCGCAAAGCCTCGCGGACGGTCTGGCTCTTCATCGCGGTGCCCTCGGGCCAGTCCGGGCTGCTGTCGGTATCCGGTGCGGCGGGCGCGGGCGCGGCAGCAGCGGCGACTGGGGCAGGGGCCGCGGCGGGGGCCGGTTCGGCCGTGGCGGCGGCTGGGGCCTCGGCCGGAACCTCCTCGCCGTCTTCGACAAGGATGGCGATGGCGGTGTTCACTTTCACGCCCTCGGTGCCCTCGGCGATCAGGATCTTGCCGATCACCCCCTCGTCGACGGCCTCGAATTCCATCGTGGCCTTGTCGGTTTCAATCTCGGCGAGAATGTCGCCTGAGGATACGGTGTCGCCCTCGTTCACCAGCCACTTGGCCAGCGTGCCTTCTTCCATCGTGGGGGAAAGGGCGGGCATCAGAATTTCAGTTGCCATTTTCAGTTTCCTTCGTGGGCCGGGGCGATCATCCCGACGATGTTTCCTTGTCCGTCCTCGACATAGGCGCAGCGGCCGATCCCGGGAAAATCGGTGGGCGGCAGCGCCTCGGCGCCGCCATTGGCCAGCGCCCAGGCATAGCGTTCGTCGCAATCGGCCACATCGAATGTGAGGGTGCCGCCGCGCACTGCGCTGCCTGCCGGATGCGCCGCATCAGGGCGCTGCAAAAGACCGATGGTCAAAGCGGTGCCGGGTCCGAACCCGTCACCTTCCGCCAGATGATACTGTGCGTCTTCGCCGCCCGGCATGGGCGCAAACCGCCAGCCGAACAGGCCGCCGTAATAGGTTTTGGCGGCCTCAACATCCCCGGCGTAAATCTCGAAATGAGCCATCGCTCAGGCCTCGGCGTAAATGTCGGTCCAAAGCTCGTCGAGCGCCGGTTCGGGGCTTTCGCGCGCGAAATCGGCGGCCTGGTTGACCACGGCCTTGATCTCTTTGTCGATGGCCTTCAGTTTGTCCTCGGTGGCATGGCCGCCCTGCAGCAGCAGGTCGCGCACATGTTCGATGGCGTCTTTTTCCTCGCGCACCTTCTGCACCTCCTCGCGGGTGCGGTACTTGGCCGGGTCCGACATGGAATGGCCGCGGTAGCGGTATGTCTTGACCTCAAGGATGTAGGGGCCTTTGCCGGCCCGGCAATGCGCGATGGCCTTTTCACTGGCCGCCTTGACGGCCAGAACGTCCATGCCGTCCACGGCTTCGCCCGCGATCCCGAATGCCGCGCCGCGGGTCCACAGGTCGGGGGTGGACGTGGAACGTTTCTGCGCCGTGCCCATGGCGTACTGGTTGTTCTCGATCACGAACACCACCGGAAGATCCCAGAGTGCGGCCATGTTGAAGGTTTCATAGACCTGGCCCTGGTTGGCGGCACCGTCCCCGAAATAGGTGAAGGTGACGCGGCCGTTTTCCTTGTACTTGTCGGCAAAGGCCAGCCCGGCGCCCAGCGGCACCTGTGCGCCCACGATGCCGTGGCCGCCATAGAAGTGTTTCTCCTTGGAGAACATGTGCATCGAGCCGCCCTTGCCCTTGGAAAGCCCGCCCTCGCGGCCGGTCAGTTCCGCCATGACGCCACCAGGCTCCATGCCACAGGCCAGCATGTGACCGTGGTCACGGTAGGAGGTGATACGCTTGTCGCCCTCTTCGGTGGCAGCTTCGAGCCCGACGACAACGGCCTCCTGTCCGATGTAGAGGTGACAGAAACCGCCGATCAGACCCATGCCATAGAGCTGGCCGGCCTTTTCCTCGAATCGCCGGATCAGCAGCATGTCGCGGTAGTACCCCGTCAGTTCTTCCGCGGAAATGTTTGATTTCTTTGTGGTTTTTCTGGCGGCCATGTGGCGGGGCCTCCTGTTTTTGAATTTAGTTTAGCATTAAACTATCTCTTACAGGAAAAATGGCCATTGGGCGAGTGTAAAGTTGACGCGGGAGCAACCTGCCGGAAAACGAGCCCCTCAGTCGGTCGTCACCCCGACCCCCAGCGTCCCGCGGCCCAGCACGCGCATCAGCTTGACCGCCTGATGCGTCTGTATGTTCAGAGTGTGCACGCGTGCGCGGTCCACGACAACCGTGGATCCCGACCACGTGGATGGCGAGCCGGGCAGGAAGATGACGCTGCGTTCCTCGTCATGTTCGATCTCGAAGGCGATCTGATCGTAATCGTCGAACCGGACAAGGACGGGCGCCAGAACCGCGGCAATCTCCTCTTCGTTGGCGACGCTGCCGATCATGCCCTTGGCCACGGCATAGCCGGGGATCGCGTCGATCAGCAGCCCGTCCAGTTGCTGTACCCGCGATGACATCCAGCCGCGCTGGGCCGCCAGACCGGCCAGAAAGCAGACGACGACGATCAGAAGCACCGCGAGGACGTTGATGAATGCGATCCCGGCAAGGCTGTGGATCGGGATGATTTTGTCCAGCGGTTCGGCCACCATCGTGCTGAGCTGAAAGGCCTTGCCCAGAACGATGGTCAGAAAGGCCAGCGGGACAAGGAAGAGAAGGCCACCCAGGATCGTTGTTTTCATCGCGTCAGCTCCTTTGAGAATTGAATGCAAGGCCGGGATGTTCCCTGTCATGCCTAAGCCAAACCGCGCCGTTTTGACAGGGCGTGTCCGGGCTTGCGGTCAGGGTCTGGGGCGAGTGTCAGGTTCTCCGGCAGCGTCAGCGGATCACGATTTCGTCGGCGCGCAGCAACCCCAGCACTTCCCGCGCCTGCTGATCCAGCAGGTCCAGATCAAGGTATTCGTCGGACAGCCGCCGCGTCAGGTTTTCCATTTCGCCGATCTGCCCGTTCAGGACCGCCAGATCCCGGCTCAGCGCGTCGCGCTCGGCGTCGATTTCGACACGGCGGAACAGGCCGTAATCCCCCTGCACCGCGGCAAAGGTAAAATAGACGGACAGCGCGAACGCCACCGCGAAAAAAATCAAAGCGCCGAATCCGGGCCGGTTGGATCGCATGTCTGCCTTGCCTCAGCGGCGCCTCTGCGTGCGCCTGCCCGGGACTATGACACAAGTGATTCGGCTTGTGAATCCCTGCCGTGGCAAAAAGAAACCGGTGGTTCAGCCCGCCACGGAAGCGTTGTAGATGCTGCCGACGCTCTGATCCAGCGCGGCATCGAATTCGGCCTCGCTCTGCTTGGCGCTCAGACCTTCGGTCAGGGCGCGCGAGAAGCTGGCGATCATGCCGGTGTTCTGCGATAGCCGGTCATTGGCTTCGCTGCGGGAATAGCCGCCGGACAGGGCGACCACCTTCAGGATATTGCTGTGATCCACCAGCGGTTTGTAATGGTTGGCCGCCTCGGGCAGCGTCAATTTCAGCATCACTTCGACACCGTCGCCCAGCTGATCCAGCTGATTTGCGATCTCGTCGCGCAGGATGTCTTCGGCCTCGGCCTTGTCGGCAATGGAAATTGTCACTTCGGGTTCGATGATCGGGATCAGCCCGTGGCCCAGAATGCGTTTTCCGATCTCGAATTGCTGGGCAACGTTGGTGGCAATGCCGGTGGGCGAGGCAGCATCAATCACCGACCGCATCTTGGTGCCGAAGATATTCTTCTCGACCGCGCGTTTCAGCAGCGCGTCCAGCTCCGGCATCGGTTTCATCAGCCGGACACCGTCCTCTTCGTCCTGCAGGCCCTTGTCGACCTTCAGAAACGGCACCACGGATTTCTCGTTCCACAGGTAATCCGCGGTGGGCATGTCGCCGATGGCGCCCTCCATGGTCCGTTCGAACAGGATCGCGCCGACGATGCGGTCGCCGGAAAATGCCGGGCTTTGCACGATCCGGGCGCGCATCCGGTGGATCAGGTCGAACATTTCCGTGTCATTCGACCAGGCGTCTTCGTCCAGACCATAGAGCTTCAGCGCCTTGGGTGTTGATCCGCCGCTCTGATCGAGCGCCGCCACGAAACCGTTTCCGCTGCGAATTTTGTCTGCCTGATCCTGATTCATGGAAATCCCCGTCTGAAAAACTCTGTGCCGTGCAGGCGGCATCGTGGCCGGTTCTAGGCCAGAGCCCCCTGCCATGCAATTACTGGTGGCGCTAACGGCGCGGGACTGCGACCTATTGCAGCCGCCCCGGCAGGTCCTTGTTGATCCAGTCGCGCAGCACGCCGTTTTCAAGGCTGGCAGTCTCGCTGGCCCAGGCGTCTTTGTCACCGCGCATACGCATCAGCTCCTCGATCTCGTCGCGCATGGCCGCGCCCGAAGCATCGCCGGCCGCCGCCGCCATCGAGGCCCAGTAATAGGCCGCCCGGTACGACCGGTAGCGCCCGGTGCCGTTCAGATAGGCCCGCGCTGTCCGCCGCATCTGCAGGACGGAGGAATAGAGCGTTTCGTCCGGGCCGCTGGCCGTGGCGTCGTTCTGCAGCGCGATCATCTTTTCATATCCGGTGCCGCGTTCGGCCCGGTCGAGCACGGCGAGAGCGCCGGGCACGTTGTTCGCTGCCGCCCGCATCGCGTGACCATAGGCGGTTTCGGGGTCGCTGTCGGCCAGCGCCTCGGCAATCAGGAAGGCGGCCCCGGCGTCGCCGTTGCGCGAGGCCCGCGCCAGAAGTTTCAGCCCGCTGGCCACGTTCCGGGGTGTGCCGATGCCGGTCAGCATCGCCTGGCCCAGCTCGCGCGCATTGGCCGGCAGGTCTTCGCTGTTGAGGGCGGTCTGAAGCGTGGCAATCGGGATCACGGCATCAAGGCGTGGCGCATGACCGCTCAGCATAGGGGCCAGCGCGTCGAACAGCGGCTGGAACTCGACGGTGCTGTCTTCGTCGATGCGGAACGGCGCGTCGGCGATGTCGGTGGCCAGAACAACACGCCGGCTGCCCTGTGCCACGGCGGCGGCCAGCGCACCGGCTTCGGCGGCGAAACGCTGCTGTTCCTCGGACAGTTGCGGGGCATTTACCCCGTTCGCTTCACTCAGAGCACCGGCGACCGCGCCGGCAACAATCTGTTGCAGGGCCTCGGGCGACTGGAGATCGGGCGGCATCACCCGCGTGGCCATTTTCCATCCACCACGATCGTCGATTGTCAGATGTGCCGCGTTCAGGTCCAGTGCCAGCCGCGGTTCCTCGGTCTCGGGATCCATGCGGAAACTGACATAGTCCGCGTCCATCTGCACTTCGACCGCGGCGATCTGATCCACATCGGCCGAAAGCTCGGCCGTCATCCCGCCGGAGGCATAGTCATACCGAAGCCCGAGATCGAACCGGGGCAGGGCGATGCGCTGCAGCCCGACACCGTAGACCATGCCGCGGGCTTCGGGGGGCAGGCACCCCATGCTGACATCCAGATCGTCCATCGCAATACGCAGGCGTGAGGCATCCGGACGATCCAGCGGTTGCCCGGAAATCGTGGCCCGCGCCGCGGTGACCGTGCAGGCGTCGGGCGGATAGCCCGGCAGGTGCGGGCGCACATCCAGATCCAGCAGTGTCAGCCGTGAGGCCAGCGGATCAAAGCTGATCTGGCCATAGCGGATATCGGCAAACACCCGCGCCGTGCTCATCAGCGTGTGCATCAGGCTGGTGGTGATGGTTTCGAAATTGAAGACGTCGAAAAAGCCGGGCCGGTCCTGGGCAATCGCAGGCTGAACAGGCAGGGCGAGCACAAGGCCGAAAAGCGCCGGGCGCAGTCGGGGGATAAACACGGTCGGCAGGTCCTTCTGGCAGATAATGGGGCGGGGTTACGATAGCCCGATTCTCTGCCCCTGTCCTCATCCCTTCGGTTTTCAACCGGGTGCAACGTCCGCCGGTCAGGCCGGTTTCAGCGCGGCCACCCCCGGCAGCGTTTTGCCTTCCATCCATTCCAGGAACGCGCCGCCTGCGGTGGAGATATAGGTGAAATCCCCTGCCGCGCCGGCCTTGTTCAGCGCGGCGACCGTATCACCGCCGCCGGCGACCGAGGTCAGCGTCCCGGCGCGGGTGCGCTGCGCGGCCTCCTGCGCCGCGGCATTCGTTGCAGCGTCGAACGGTTCGATTTCGAACGCGCCCATCGGGCCGTTCCAGATCAGCGTGCGGGCGTCTTCGAAAATGTCGGCGACGCGGGCAACTGTTTTTGGCCCGGCATCGAGGATCATCGCGTCCGCCGGGCAATCCGCGGCCAGCAGCGTTTCGTTTTCGGCTCCGGCCCGGAATTCGCGCGCTACAACGATATCGACCGGCAGCAGGATCGTGCAGCCGGCGGCGTCGGCCTTGCCCAGGATCTCGCGGGCGGTGCCGGCCATGTCGTGTTCGCACAGCGATTTGCCCACGTCGATGCCCTGTGCCGCAAGGAACGTGTTGGCCATGCCGCCGCCGATCACCAGCGTGTCGACCTTTTCCACGAGGTTTCCGAGCAGGTCGAGCTTGGTCGAAACCTTGGCCCCGCCGACCACAGCCACCACCGGCCGGTCAGGCGTGCCGAGCGCGGCTTCCAGCGCGCTGAGCTCGGCCTGCATCAGCCGGCCGGCACAGGCCGGCAGCAGCCGTGCCAGCGCCTCGGTCGAGGCATGGGCCCGGTGCGCGGCGGAAAAGGCATCGTTGCAATAGATGTCGCCCAGCGCGGCCATCTCGGCAGCCAGGCCCGGGTCGTTCTTTTCCTCGCCGGGGTGAAAGCGGGTGTTTTCCAGAAGCACAACGGCGCCTGCGGCGGCGGCCCCGATGGCGGCCTCGGCGGCCGGACCGCGGCAGTCGGCACAGAAAACGACCGGCGTGCCAAATGCCGCCTCCAGCGCCGGGACCAGCGGCTGCAGCGACATCTCGGGCACCACCTGTCCCTTGGGCCGGCCGAAATGGGCCAGCAGAACGGGCGTCCCGCCCGCGCTGAGAATGTCGGCGACCGTCGGGGCCACGCGGCGGATCCGCGTGTCGTCCGTGACAGCGCCGTTTTCGACCGGCACGTTGATGTCCACGCGCACCAGCACCCGCTTGCCAGCAAGTTCCATGTCGTCCAGCGTTTTCCAGTCCATTTGCCTGCTCCTGTCGCGAATTCCCGTCCGGTGGCTCTTTCCCCGCTAAATCGCGCTCCGTCAATGCGTCACTTGGCAATCCTGTCCGGCGGGCTTAGGTATCGCGGCAATGCTTGATGAACGGAGGGCCCGATGGCCGAGATCAAAGACCCCGAAAACACCATCCTGATGGAACTCAAGGACGGCACCGTCGTCATCGAGCTCCTCGCGGACGTGGCGCCCGAACACAGTGCCCGGATGAAACAGCTGGCCCGCGACGGGGCGTATGACAATGTCTGTTTCCACCGGGTGATCGACGGGTTCATGGCCCAGACCGGCGATGTCCAGAACGGCAACATGGAAGCCGGGTTCAACATCCGCATGGCGGGCACGGGCGGGTCGGACTATCCCAACCTTCCGGCGGAGTTTTCCAAGCTGCCGCATGACCGCGGGACGCTGGGCGCGGCCCGGTCGCAGAACCCCGACAGCGCCAATTCGCAGTTCTTCATCAACTTCAAGGACAACCATTTCCTGAACGGGCAGTATACAGTCTATGGCCGTGTGATCGAAGGCATGGAGCATGTGGACGCCATTGTCCGCGGCGAACCGCCCGCGAGCCCCGACCGCATGGTCAGCGTGAAGGTGGCTGCGGATGCGTAAGCTCGCCCTGCTGATGACCCTGCTGGCCGGTCCCGCATTCGCAACCGGTCTGCAGATCGAGGTGGCGGGAGAAGCCAACGGCGTGATCACCATCGACCTGCTGGAGGACGTGGCCCCGGGCCATGTCGCGCAGATCACCGCGCTGGCCCGCGAGGGCGCCTATGACGGCGTTGTGTTTCACCGGGTGATCGACGGGTTCATGGCCCAGACCGGCGATGTACAGTTCGGCGACAGCACCGATGACAGTTTCTCGATGCGCAAGGCCGGGCGCGGCGGATCCGAACGGCCCGACCTGAAGGCTGAGTTTTCGGATGTGCCCTATGACCGCGGTGTGGTCGGCATGGCCCGGTCGCAGAACCCCGACAGCGCCAATTCGCAGTTCTTCATCATGTTTGCGCCGGGTCATTTCCTGAACGGGCAGTACACTGTGGTGGGCCGTGTCACCGACGGAATGGACGTGGTCGATGCGATCAAGCGCGGCGCCGGACAGAACGGGTCCGTGACCGGTGCGCCGGACGTGATGCGCAAGGTCACCGTGACCGAGTGAGGGCGGGCGCCGGAAACTTTGAAAGTTTCCGGCCCGTTTTCTTTGAAAGAAAACGGCCCCCTCCGTCCGGAGGGGGATGAGGGGCGCTGCCCCTCCTGACCCCGGCCGGGGTCAGTTCACCCCGGAGTATTTGACCAAAGATGAAGGCGGCCCGGGCCTTGTTCATCGGGTTACGGGGAGGGTTTCCCATGCCCCGGGGGCGAGCCCGTCGAGTGTCCAGTCGCCGATCTGCCAGCGGATCAGGCGCAGCGTGGGGTAGCCCACTGCGGCAGTCATGCGCCGCACCTGACGGTTGCGGCCTTCACGCAGGGTGAGGCGGATCCAGCTGTCGGGCACGGTTTTGCGCGCCCGGATCGGTGGGGTGCGGGGCCACAACGTGGCCGGTTCATCCATCGGCTCGGCTCCGGCGGGCCGGGTGCGCCCATCCTTCAGGTCGACACCGTTTTGCAGCGCGGTGAGCGCGGCGCGGTCGGGGATGCCGTCGACCTGGACCCAGTAGATCTTGGCCATCTTGTGGGCGGGATCGGTGATGCGGGTCTGCAGCCTGCCGTTGTCGGTGAGCAGCATCAGACCTTCGCTGTCGCGGTCAAGACGTCCCGCCGGGTAGACACCGGGGCAATCGATGAAGTCCGACAGGGTGCGCCGCGGCGTCTGCGTGCCGCGGTCGGTGAACTGTGGCAGCACGTCGAAGGGCTTGTTGAAGCGGATCAGCACAGTCATGCTCCGCCCGTAGGCCAGGCACGGGCAATGTGCAAGGCGGGTTGCCTGTGGATAACTGTCACCGATCTGTCATGGAACCCGCGTATCCCGACCCCGAGATATGGTGGCAACTCAAGGCTTGTCAGTGGCCAGCCACGATATATAGTCATCGGCATGACGGGGCGGGTTCCCCGCCCTGCGGCCTAGAAAACGGGCAGACAGGGCAGGGACGGACTCGGGATGGACGGAGATTTCAGGACAGAATTTGTCAGGGCGCCCTCGGCGCTGAAGCAGCACCCGGCGCTGGTGCTGAATGCCGATTACCGGCCGCTTTCCTATTACCCGCTGTCGCTGTGGCCATGGCAGGAGGCGATCAAGGCGGCGTGGCTGGACCGGGTCGACATCGTGGCCGAATATGACGAGGTGGTGCGCAGCCCCAGCACGGTGATCCGAATACCGTCGGTTGTGGTTCTGAAAGACTATGTCAGACCCCGAAAGCGCGTGGCCTTCACGCGCTTCAATTTGTTTTTGCGGGATGAATTCCGCTGTCAATATTGCGGGCGCAAGGGGGATCTGACCTTTGACCATGTCGTGCCGCGATCGGCCGGCGGGGTGACCAGCTGGGAAAACGTGGTGGCTGCCTGCTCGCCCTGCAACCTGAAAAAGGGGTCGAAATCCCTGCACCGGGCGGGCATGTCGCTGCGCCGGCCGCCGCGCCAGCCGGGCGCGGGAGAATTGCGCAATGTCGGTCGCAAGTTCCCGCCGAACCACCTGCACGAAAGCTGGATGGATTTCCTGTACTGGGATGCGGAACTGGACGCCTGATTCTGCCGCCCAAGAGGTGCCGAAAACCGTGAGATTTCACGGGTAGATTACCGAGATTTCTTTTCGAGAAACACCACCCAATGCTCGTTTGGACGCGAGGAGGGTGTGAAAAATATATTATAAAACAATATTTTAGATCTGAGCAGACGGTTTCATCGAACACAACTCTGCCCCGGTACAAATTGGGGAAAACTAGTGATCTGAACCGCAACGGCCCCCGTACTCCCCGCATTGTTCAACCACCGCGCTGACGAATGACGCAGGGCAAGAGAGGGAAAACTTGCATGGCCACGATCACAGAAATCGCAACAGGAAACGAGGAGTTTGCGATCCTCGTCGATGTTCTGCTCTACCTGGACGACACGCTCGATACGACCTTGGTGGAGACGCTGGACGCGCCTGATGCCGACCTGACGGTTTTCGCTCCGACCAATGCCGCGTTCGGCCAGCTGGCCGCGGATCTGGGCTTTGCCGGGGACACCGGCGACACTGGGGCGGTCACCGCATTCCTGGTTGCAAATGTCGACGCTGAAACCATCCTTGATATCGTGCTCTATCACGTGTCCCCGGGCACCCAGCTGCGCGGTGATATCGCCGGAAGCGACACCATCGACACGCTGAACGGGGCGATCATCACCAACGATCTGCCGACCCTCGTGGACAACGAGCCCGACCTGATCGACCCGTTGCTGACCACGCTGGATGTTGTTGCCAGCAACGGCGTCGTCCACATCATCGACAAGGTTCTCCTGTCGATCGATCTGCCCGGAAACGACGCGTCGAGCATCACCGACATTGTCGCCAGCAGCGGTGACGGGTTTGACAGCAACGGCAGCGATTTCGATATCCTGCTGGCCGCGGTCACAACGGCCGGTTTGGCTGAAACACTGGCGTCCGACGCGCTTGACGCAACCGTCTTTGCCCCGACCGATGCAGCGTTCATCGGGCTGGCCAACAGTCTCGGCTTTAACGGCAGCGACGAGGAAGGCGCCTGGAACTATCTCGTGGAGGCGCTCGCACTACTCAACGGCGGCGATGCCGTGTCATTGCTGACCGACGTGCTCACTTACCACGTGGCCGGGGAATCGCTGCAGGCCAGCCAGGTTCTGGCGTCTGACGAGATCGAGACGCTGCAAGGCGGCAGTATCGGCGTGGACGGCACAATGCTGGTCGATGCCGAGCCCGATCTGGGCGACCCGTCGATTGTCGCGACTGACATTCAGGCGTCCAACGGCATTGTCCATGTCATCGACGGCGTGCTGATACCGGCAGACCTCCTGCCGTCCAGCGGGGCTGGCGACGTCGACTTCATAATTGGCGATGATGGCGATTCGATGGTCCGCCTTGGCGCTGACAATGACCTGATAGACGGCAATGCCGGCAAGGACACGATCTTTGGCGGGGCTGACAACGACGTCATTTTCGGTGGCAAGGGCCGGGACGAGCTGAAGGGCAACAAAGGCAACGACATCATTGATGGCGGTGCCGGCAAGGACGTCGTCGGTGGCGGCGCTGGGGCCGACTATGTCATGGGTGGCGACAAGGACGACACCGTGAACGGCGGCGATGGTCGCGACACGATCGATGGCGGGTCCGGCGATGATCTCTTGCGCGGCGGCAAGGCCGAAGACGTCTTTGTTTTTGGCATGGACAGCGGCGTTGACCAGATCAGCGACTTCAAGGTCGGCAAGGACGTTCTGGATATCAGCGCCTACGGCTTTGCTGATTTCGACGAGCTGGAAGACAGCATTTCGACCAGCGGTCTGGATGTGACGATCGATCTCGGCGACGGCAACTCGATCATGCTGCACAACCCGACAGGCGGGGAATTGATGGAAGATCAGTTCATCTTCTGAGTGTCGTAATCAATGCTCAAACGTGGGGGGGCGCCTCCCGCGTTTTTTTAAGCGCGACGGGGCATTGCCAGCGCAAAGAGCCAAAGCCCGGCCAGCGCAAATGAGATGGCGGCGTTCCAGCTGGCCATGCTCAGGCCCAGCAGTTCCCAGGGCACCTCGTCACAGCGGACCAGCGGCGCGGCCATAATCTGTTCCAGCAGCTGTTCCGACGAAAGGTCCGAGATATCGCCCGAGGTGCAGGTGTTGGGGCCGTCCCACCATCCGCGCTCGACCCCGGTGTGATAGATACCGATGCCGCCGGTGGCCGCCGCCGCCAGCGCCCCGGCCAGCAGCAGCACCGTGGCCGGAACCGCCAGCGCGATCAGGCCGATGGCAACCGCGATGCCATGCGGCCAGCGTTGCCAGATGCACATCTTGCACGGCGCCAACCCGCCTATGTGCTGAAAGGCCAGCGCTCCGAGCAGCATAGCCGCCGAGCCGGCAAGGGCGAGCAGGATCAGGTTGCGTTTGTTCAAAGATATCTCACCAGAAGGAAACCGCCGATCAGAATGGCGACAAAAGCGGTGAACACAAGGCCCAGCCGGTTTTCGATGAAATCGCGCACGGGTTCGCCGAAGGCCCGCAGCAAGCCGGCGACGATGAAAAACCGCAATGCCCGGGCGAGGATCGAGGTGGCCACGAATGTGGCCAGCGGCATGCCGGTCCAGCCGGACATGATGGTGATCACCTTGTAGGGGAAGGGCGTGATGCCCGCGGTCAGCACTGCCCAGAAGCCGAAATCATTGAACCGGGTGTTGAACTCGGCCATCGCGTCGGCCTTGCCCATGGCGGCAAGGATCGGCTGGCCGATGGTTTCAAAGGCCAGTGCACCGATGGCATAGCCCAGCAGCCCGCCCAGCACCGAGGCCACCAGCGCCACCGTGGCAATCAGCCATGCGCGGCTCGGACGGGCCAGGATCATCGGGATCATCAGAACGTCGGGCGGGATCGGAAAAACCGAGCTTTCGATGAAAGCGACCAGGGCCAGTGCCCAGAGGGCGCGGGGATGGTCGGCCAGACGCATCGTCCAGTCATAGAGGCTTTGGATCATTTGCGCTGGCCCGTGGCGGTGAATTGCGCGACAGGCCAAATCACGCAGGCCGGCGGAGGTCAAGAGAGCCCGGTGCCTTGCGGCGGGTAGTTGACAATTGCTGTTGTCGCGGCGCGCACATTTCGCTATCCGGGTTGCGCTGTATCCGCCCGTTCCGTGAAACCGGTCCGGGCGATACGGGCCCAAGTGGCGGAATGGTAGACGCAGGGGATTCAAAATCCCCCGCCTTCACGGGCGTGTGGGTTCGAGTCCCACCTTGGGCACCAAGTTGTTTCCCGGAAGCAACAGTTTTAGCGCCGTTTTGAGGCAAATACGGGGGATGCGTGCGTGTTCCTTTCCTGTTCGCATAGCAAATAAGCGCGGGTTGGGAAGCTTTGTCACTCACGCTGCCCTCATCATGCGTGAATTTGGCGCCAGTCATCATACCCAGGAATCGCTGGCGTGTCGTGATAGATCGGCTGGGCGTCCGTCGCTCCAGGATGTCCCGTACCAAGCAAGAGGCCAAGGATCGGGCGGTGCGGCAGCTTCGCGTGTCACAGGCAATAGAGCCAAGGCTGCCCGGCCGAATTTTGCGGCGCTGCCGTCCTGATGCGCCTCGCCGGGCCGGGGCCCGTTGCGGTCAGGCGGCGCGGGTTTTCATGGTTTCGGCATCCAGCAGGATCGGGAACTCTGCCCGGGCCTGTGCATCGGCCGCGCCGAAATAGTTGGGAAAGTGGCTGTCGAGGATGGCATCCGATTTGGTTCTGGCGCGGGTCATCAGGTCGGTCTTGCCGGCATTTTCCCACGTATCCGTGCGTTCGCGGTCCATGAGGTTGGGGTAGACGAACTCGGTATTCATGTAGCCCAGCGTGTGCGGGTTGCCCAGAAAGTGGCCCGGGTCGACGGCACAGTCGTGGATCACGTCGACCGCAAGGGTTTCGTCCGACACTTCGATCCCGCGCAGGGTGCGCAGCAGCATGCCGCCGGCCTCGTCATCGATGACCATGGATTCAAAGCTGCATCCCATCAGGCTGCCCAGCATGCCGCCGAATTCGCACAGCCGGTTGGCCCCGGCATGGGCCGCCAGCGCGAAGGTCAGCGATTTTTCCAGCCCGTATTGCGCATCGGGCAGCTTGGCGTCGGTCATGCCGCAGCCGACCGAGGTGGGCAGGTTATAGAAATTACCCATCTGCACCGCAGCGGCGGAAATCAGCGCCTGTTCACCGCTGCCACCAGTGAAGGACCCGGTGCGCAGGTCGGTGATGAACGGCCATGCGGCAAAGTTCACCGGGCAGCCCGGTGCGATCAGGTTGACGATGGCCACGCAGGCCAGCGTTTCGGCCACCGTCTGAACCAGCGTACCGGCCAGCGTGGCAGGGGCGGTTGCCCCGGCCTGCGGCGGCACTGCCAGATCCACCGTCAGGCCCAGCTTGGCAGTGTCGATCATGATCTCGAGGTTTTCCCGGCCAAAGCGCAGCGGCGAAACCACCGGGCAGCCGCCAAAAACAACCGATGGCTTTTCGAGAAAGCGGCCTTCGCCGCCCGAGGCAAGATCAAACAACCGGATCGCGTGCGGGATATGGGCGCGGTCACGGAAGGTCAGGCAGGCGGGTTTCTGGCTGCCGGCGAGGATCGCGTAGACCATGTTCATGTCATGGGCGAAATCGTCCGTCACGTCGGTTGCCAGCACCGTGTCGCCCAGCATGTGGATATTGTCCAGCCGGTCGACCAGACGGGTAAAGTCATAGATGTCGCGCAGGGTGGAGGGGCGGTAGGTCCGGGTTTCAGCCTCGTAGGTCGTCACCGCCGTACCGGAATTGGCGAAATACACGTTCTGCGCGGTGCAGTGCATGTCGTCTTTGCCCATCCGGTCGCCCCGCGCCCAGACGTAGAACTCGCGTGCCGCCGCGGCCAGAAGGTCCTCCATCAGCGCCCGCGGAAAACACAGGCGGCCGTGGTCGTTCAGTTCGGCACCCTTCGGCAATACCAGATCCAGCAGTTCGGGCGTGTGATCGGCCAGTCCGGTGCGCGCCAGCACGGTGAGCGCGGCGCTGTGTACCTGCGCCATGTCGGTTTCCTTCAGCGGCTGATAGCGCCCGCCGGGCAGCCCGGCACGGACGGCCTCGTTGCCCGTGGCGGCAGCCCGAATGGCCTTGCGTGCGGCCCGGCCGCCGCGTTTGCGGGTCGTCGTTTCTGTCATGTTCAGCCTCTGAATACGCCCGGATCGTTGCGGATCAGGTCGAAGTAAGTGTCGTAGAATCCCGCGATGCTGGTCTCCATCGCGGACAGGGGGCCGGGCACGAAACGATGTGAATTCACGCCTTCCTGATTGTGGCGGATGATCCGTTCATCGTCGAGCGATGTCACGTGCCAGAGCCAGATCAGATCGTCGAGATTGAAATCGCGCCCCTCTTGGGCATCGGAGCGCACGTACCATTCGATCTGGATGTCGGTTTCCTGCAACGCCCGCGGCACGAACCGGTATCCGACAAGATGATCGGCGTAGATCAGGAAAAAGTTCAGCGGCCCGATGCCCAGATCTGTGGCACCGCCGTCATAACCGGTCAGGTTGCCCAGCAGCGGGGCCAACGGATCGCCCGAATTGCTGCCGGTCTGATAACCCGGAAACAGCGGGTAGCGCCGCCAGTAGACCTCGGCCCCCGGCTCGGGCGCAGAGGGTTCGGTCATGCCGATCGTTTCTGTCGGCAGGCCCGCCGCGCGCATCCGGTCCTGCAGGTCCGGCGTGAAGATATCACACTGTTCGGGATCCTTCAGCGTGTGGCTCTTGGCGTAATCCTTGTGCGACGGCGCGCAGTGGTAGCATTCGAGGTAGTTTTCCAGCGCCAGCTTCCAGTTGGTCGGCACCGGGTAGGACGCGCGGTGCACGCGTTTCAGGTTCTCCATGCCGAAGGGCGCGGACAGCGGGGCCAGCCGGTTGAGCGGCGCGGCCAGCGACGGTGGATCCTCAGCCGCGCAGATGAAGATCAGCCCCTGAAACACGGTCACGTGCACCGGGAACAGGCGATAGCGGGCCGGGTCGAAATCGTCGCCCATGGCGCGGTTGCTGCGCAGGGCCCCGCCAAGGTCGAAGACCCAGGCGTGATAGGGGCAGACGAAGTTGCGGACATTGCCGGACGGTTCGATGCACAGGCGCGATCCACGGTGTCGGCAGATATTCATGTGGGCGCGGACCGCACCGGACCCGTCGCGCACGACGATGACCGATTCAGGCCCGTAGTCGAACAGGAAATAGTCGCCCTTTTCGGGGATCTGGCTGACATGGCCGGCCCAGATCCAGCTCTGGTTCCAGACCGACCTGAGGTCGGCGTCATAGATGTCGGGGGAGGTGTAGAACGGCCGGGGCAGGGCAAAGCCCAGCTGATGCGTGTCGATCAGACTGCGCATATTTTCCATGCTGTGCTCGGTCATTCCCCGCGCCCCCCGTTCAGCGACGTGATTTCGCGGCGATACCAGTCGGCCTCGATATCCTGCGGGGCGCGTTCGAAGTTCCGCGCGGCCATGTGGCCGGAATGGACCGCATCGGCGATCAGTGCCGGGCTGGCCGCATCGCCGATCAGTTCCAGTGTCTGCAGGCCGCCCTGTTGTTTCAACGCGTCGTAGAGTGCCGTTTCGCGGATGCGCTCGGTCACCATGACGGCGGAGGTTGCCGCGATCTCTTCGGTCCTGCCGGTATAGGTGCAGGCCACGCGCATCGCCGTTGCATCCTGCGAAATCAGCACGCCGTTGCAGCGGATGGTGACACCCAGTTCCATCAGGCGGGTCTGAACCCTGTCCTGCTCCAGCGTGTATTGCGTGAACGGGGACACGACGCTGGCGGGCGTAACAAAGGTCACGTCATGGCCGTTACGGGCCAGCAGCTCTGCGATCACCCCGGCCAGATAAATCTGATCGTCGTCGTAAACCACAACCGGGCCCTTGGGCGGCAGGCGCCCGTCCATGATGTCGTCGGCCGTGAACACCGCGGCCCCGGCTTCGATGCGCGGCGGGGTTCTGTGCGTGCTCCGTCCCAGCCCGTCGCCGCGCCAGCGCGCACCGGTGGCCAGAAACACGTGGCGGACGTCCAGCCCGGCGACATCCTCTGCCGTCAGGTTGCTTTGCAGAAAGAGCCGCACGTTGCTCATCTGTCCCAGTTGATACAGCCGGTGGTCAGCCACCCGCATCCAGGCCGACAGGCCGGGCAGGCGGCTTTCGCGCAGGACCCGGCCGCCGGCCGCGTCGGCGGCATCGGCCAGAGTGACGTCATAGCCGCGTTTTGCCAGCTGCAATGCGCATTCCAGACCGGCCGCGCCGGCGCCGACGATCAGCGCGCCGGTGTCGCTGTCCTTCGGAGCGATGATCTCGGGATGCCAGTTGCGGCGCCATTCTTCGCCCATGGTCGGGTTCTGGGTGCAGCGGATCGGCACACCCAGCGAGTCGGCACTGACACAGATGTTGCAGCCGATGCATTCGCGGATGTCCTCGACCCGGCCTTCCTCGATCTTTTTCGGCAGGAACGGATCGGCGATCGAGGGTCGGGCGGCGCCGATGAAATCCATCAGGCCCTTGCGGATCATCGACACCATTGTATCGGGCGAGGTGAACCGCCCCACGCCGACAACCGGTTTACGCGTCACCTGTTTGACGAAGGAGATGTATTCGTTCTGATAACCGTCTTCGGGCTGAAACCGGGTGGTCGCGCTGTCGTTCGGCCAGCCGGCGACATTGACGTCCCAGAGGTCGGGCAGGTCCGCCAGCATTTCGACGACGGCGCGGCCTTCCTCCGTGGCCTGCATCCCGTCCGCGCCCAGCATTTCATCCACCGCGAACCGGAACGCCACGGCACATGTGTCGCCCACGGCCTCACGGGTGTCTTCCAGCAACTCGCGGGTCAGGCGCACCCGGTTTTCGAGGCTGCCGCCATATTCGTCGCTGCGGTGGTTCATGTGCGGCAGCAGGAAATGCTGCGCAATGGTCATGTTGTGGCCGGCATAGACATAGATGATGTCGAACCCCGCATCGCGTGCCCGCAAGGCAGCGGCGCGGTGCCAGCGGCGCAGGTCGCGGATATCCTGCTTGTCCATTGCCCGTGCCTGCCGGGGAATGCCGTTTTCGACCGCCGCGTCGGACGGAGCGAAGATCGGAGCGCGTGACATGTGATTCAGCGCGTGGCTGCCGTTATGCGCCAGCTCAACTGCCGCGAGCGCGCCCTTGTCGTGGACGGCTTCGGTCATCAGGCGCAGGGCCGGTACGTCGCGGTCGTCCCACAGCCGGCCCTCGGCATAAGGGGCAAGGTCGGAGGTGGGGTGAATCTCGGTTTCCTGATTTGACACCACGGCCCAGCCGCCCTCGGCCTTGATCCCGCGCATCGCGGCTTCGGCCTGCGGCCGCACATGCCCCATCCCGTTGCAGTGTGGCACCTGATAAAAGCGGTTGCGCGCCGTTACCGGGCCAATTGGCACCGGTTCAAAGAGCACAGAATACCTGTCCGTCGCCGACATGAGCGAGTCCTTGATCAAGTTGGTGGCCGGGAGCACAGGACCCCCGGCACAGTGAGCGTTTTCAGAAGCCGGCCTTGATGCGTTCGAATTCCTTCAGCATCTTCACTTCCAGTTCCGGGGTGACCGCGTCGAAGAACAGGCTGCCTTCGAAGAACGCTTTCGGGTCATCGAACCCGTATTGCTTGATCAGGTCCTGATCGGAAATGGTGAAGGCTTCGGTGTTGGCGTGCGGATAGCCCCAGCTTTCGATGATGTATTTGCCGCTGGCCGCGTCCGAAAGCGCGTTGAGGTGGTCATAGACCTGCTCCATCGGCGCTGTGGAGGATTTCAGGTGCACATAGCCGCAGACCCAGGTCGCGATGCCCTTGTCGATGTCGCGCATCATCTTGGCCGGGGTTTCGTTCCAGATCAGGTTCAGCTCGGACTGGTTCCACGCCCAGCCCATTTCCAGTTCGCCCGAGGCCATGGCCTGATCCATCTGGCCGGCATCCGACCAGTAGAACCGGACATTGGGATGGACCGACCGCAGGAAATCCGAGGCCTGCTGAAACTGCTCGTCGCTGAGCTTGGTGTAGTCTGCGCGGTTCCCGGTTGCCAGCGAGGCCAGCGCATAGGCCGAAGAGGCCGCGTCGGGAATGGCGATCTTGCCGTGATAGGCCGGATCGGCCAGCAGTTGCAGCGAGATCTGGTCATCGCCGATCTTGTCGGTGCGGTAGATCAGGCCGGTATTGCCCCATTCGAAGGGCATCATATAGACCTTGCCGTCCAGCATCACGCCATCGACGTTCTTGATTTCCGGCAACAGGTTGTCCCAGTTGTTCAACTTGGCCGGGTCAAGCGGCTGCAGCAGGTCGGCGGCGACCCATTTGCGCACCGCGTCCGTGCAGGGATGCGCCAGATCGGCCGTGAAACCAGACTGCAGCTTGGTAAATGCCTCTTCCTGGCTGCCAAAGAAGGTGTAGGAGGGCGCTTCGTTGTACTTGCTCATGTACTGCCCGAAGAACCCCTGATCTTCGTAGCCGGACCAGTCGAACACGGTCAGGTCGCCGCCGCCGGACAGGGCGGCTGTTGCCGGCAGCGTCGCCGCGACCGCAAGCGCGCGGATGGATGTGAATTTCATTGTGTATCTCCCGTTTTTAACTTGGTTCATTCTCGCCCAGATCGATCACGGATGCGCTTTGAACGCCCAGCCAGACGCTGTCGCCTTCGCGGAAATCGACCATATGGAAATAATTCGGGACCGAGGCCGAAACCGGCCGGTCGAGGCCTTCGACCCGAACATGGTAATGTACGTTTTCGCCATAGAAGGCGACATTGACAACGTCGCCCCGGAAAGTTGCATCGTAGCCATCGGGCTGTTTTGCCGCAATCTCGATCTGCTCGGGCCGGATCCCGACAAGAATGTCGCCATAGCCTTGCCGGACGTTGGGGTTGGTTTCGATCTTCAGGTTCTCGAAACAGGTGGTGGTGACCGTGAGGCTGTTCTCCTGCCGCGCGCTCACCTGCGCCGGGAGAAAGTTCATCTCGCCGATGAACGAGGCCACCTCGCGGTTGCAGGGCTTGGCATAAAGCGTTTCGGGGCTGTCGACCTGCACCAGCTTGCCGTCGAACATGACACCGATCCGGTCGGACATCGTCATTGCCTCGTACTGGTCATGGGTGACCATGACGAAGGTGATGCCAAGGTTGCGCTGCAGGCGGCGCATTTCGAATTGCATCTGTTCGCGCAGCTTTTTGTCCAGCGCCGACAGGGGTTCGTCCAGCAGCAGCACCTTGGGCCGCATTACAAGCGCCCGGGCCAGCGCGACGCGCTGCCGCTGACCGCCCGACAATTCGTTCGCGCGGCGGCGCTGCAACCCGCCCAGTTCGACCATCTCCAGCGCCTCGCTGACGCGGTTTTCGATTTCCGCCTTTTTCAGTCCCCTGTTGCGCAGCCCGTATGCAACATTGTCGCCGACATCGAGATGCGGAAAGATCGCATAGCTCTGAAACACCATGTTGGTTGGTCGCTTGTTGGCGGCGATGCCCTGCATGTCCTGCCCGTCGATCGTGACGCGCCCGTCGGTCGGTTCCTGAAACCCCGCGATCATGCGCAGCGCGGTGGTCTTGCCGCATCCCGACGGACCCAGCAACGAAAAGAACTCGCCCTCGCGCAGCGACAGTGACAGGTCGGACACGGCCGTGAAGGTCCCGAACCGTTTTTCCACACCGGTCATTTCGATGATGTTGGTTTCGGTCATGCGGGCCTCATACGAGCGATTTGGAGGATCGGCGGCGGAAGAATTCGGCAATGACCAGCAGCAGCACCGAGGCCAGCAGCAACAGCGAACCCAGCGCCAGCGTGTTGGGCAGCTTGGCCGGGAACCGGATCTGGCTCCAGATATAGACGGGCAGGGTCGGTTCGTTGCCGGACAGGAAGAAGGCCAGCACGAATTCGTCGAAGCTGACGGTGAAGGTCACCAGCAGGCTGGATACGATGCCGGGTGCAACGATAGGCAGGGTCACGCGGCGGAAGGTTTCCAGCACCGTCGAGCCCAGATCCAAGGCCGCCTCTTCCAGCGAGACGTCGAAATCGTCGAAGGCCGATTTCATGATCGCCACCGCAAATGGCAGGGCAAGGAACGTGTGGCCGAGGATCACCGCCGTCAGCGATGGCTTCAGCCCCATCGATATGAACAGGACCAGCATCGATGACGCGACGATGATGCCCGGAACCACCAGCGGCAGCATCACCAGCCCTTCCGAGATCCGTTTGCCCCGGAACCGGTAGCGCACGTAAGCCCGCGCCGCGAACAGCCCCATCGCGGTCGACAGCATCGCCGACACCGCCCCCACCAACAGGCTGTTCACCAGCGCCTGAATCAGCGTGTCCTGACTGCCCAGCTGCCGGTACCATTCCAGTGTCCAACCCTTGATCGGGAAGGCGACGATCGTGCCGTCGTTGAAGGAAAACAGCGGCAGGAACAGAACCGGCAGATACAGGAAGCCAAGATAGAAGAAGGCATAGGTCTGCAGGCCGAAGGCGAGTTTCATCTGATGCGTCTCCCGAAGCCGTTTGCACTCAGCACAAAGACGATGGCGACAAAGCCCACCGACAGCATGGCCAGCAGCGACAGCGTGGCCCCCAATGGCCAGTTGTTGGCCGCCCCGAACTGCACCTGGATCAGGTTGGCGATCATTTTGCCGTCAGATCCGCCGACCAGCGACGGCGTGACGTAATCGCCGACGGTCGGAATGAAGATGACAAGGCAGGCGGCGATGATCCCCGGCAGCGTGAGCGGCAGGGTCACCCGCAGAAAGCTCTCGATTCTGCTGCTGCCCAGATCGGTCGCGGCTTCCAGCAGGCTCGGGTCGATCTTCTGGATCGATACGAAAATCGGCAGGATCGCAAACGGCGCCCAGGCGTGGGCCAGCGTCAGAACCACGGCGAATTCGTTATAAAGCAGGAAGGTCAGCGGTTCATCGATCAGTCCCAGCGCCAGCAGTGCAGAGTTCAGAACACCGTTGAAGCCGAGGATCAGTTTCCACGCGAAAACCCGCAGCAGGTAACTTGACCAGAACGGGATCGTGATCAGCAACAGCCACAGCGTCTTTTTCTGGGCCCGGATCGCGATGAAATAGGCGATCGGGTAGGCCAGTGCGACGGTCACCACCGTCACGGCCGCAGCGATCAGGATCGACCGGATCATCAGGTGCCGGACCAGCGGATCGGTAAAGGCTTCGCGGTAATTGGCCAGCGTCGGGGTGCGGTCGATATCGACATAGGTCTGCGTCCACATCGAATAGGCCACGAGGATGAGAAGCGGAGCGGCGACCAGAAAGCCGACATACACCGTTGCCGGTGCGCTCAGCGCCACGCCTTTCGCGCCTTCGCTCCTCAGGTTCACGCCGATTATCTCCCCGGTCTGGCGTCGTCTTTCTGAAATGGACGATCGTCCATTAAGTATTGCGCAGGAACCCGCCATGTGTCAATCTGCGTTGTCAGGCAGGGCGCTTGCGTCCGGTGGACAAAGGCCAACAGCTTGGAAGTCAGAGGAAAATCAGGACAGGGGCAGGCGCTGGCCCAATCCCATATCCGGGACCCGAAAAAGAACCGCAGGCTGTTGGTGCAAGCCACGCTTGATTCCGTAGCCGAGGCCGGAATCGCCGAAACAACCGTCAGTGCGATCATCAAGAGGGCCGGGTTGTCGCGCGGCATGATCCACCTGCATTTCGGCGGCAAGGATGGTCTGATCGTCGCGGCGGCCGAAGCGTTCGGTGAGGAATACTATTCCGAAATGGACCGTCAGCTTGCGCTGGTGTCCGGCGATCCGGCCAGCGTCGTGCGTGCAGTGATCCGCGCCGATCTCAGCCCTGAAATCCTCAACCGGCGCAGTGCCGCGATCTGGCACGGGTTTCGCGGCGAGGCCCGCACCAACCCGGCCATCGCCCGTTTCAGCGACACTCGCGACCGGCGGCTGCGCCTGATGGTGTTCAACGCCTTCGATGCATTGCTGAATACGAACCCACAGGATCAGGACAGAGAACTGGCCAACGAAGTGACACTGGGCGCGCTGGCGCTGCTCGAAGGCATGTGGACAGACTATATGACCCATCCCAACGCGTTCAGCCGCGACACCGCGAACAGGATCATCCTGCGGTTTCTGAACGGGGTGGTTCCGGGGGCATTTCCGGTAGAGCAAAGCGGGATTTAGGCGACCGGCCCGGGGCGTTGCCGCGCCGTTTGACCGAGGGCAAGGTTTCGGCTTGCCAAATGTCTGCAGGTCTGTGTCACCTGTTCACCGCACAAACCCGTCAGAGCCTGCGGAGGTAAGACATGGCGCAGATCGAAAACGTCGAAATCCTGATGGTCGACCTCAAGCCCAAGGTCCTGCGGACGGATGCCATCCAGAGCTTTGAAAGTCAGGAAACCCCGATTGTGCGGATTACCGACAGCGATGGGGCCACTGGCACGGGCTATACCTATACAATCGGCACCGGCGGGCCATCGGTGATAGCCCTGCTGGAACATACACTTGCTCCGATGCTAATCGAGCGCGAGGCGGACCGGATACAGGAGATCTGGAACGCGATGCTGTTTCGCACCCATGCCACGGCGGTCGGTGCGATTACCTCTCTGGCGCTGGCCGCGGTGGATACCGCGCTGTGGGACCTGCGTTGTCGCCGGGCCGGGCTGCCGCTGTGGCAGATGGCCGGCGGCGCCAGGAGCGAGGTGCCGCTTTATACCACCGAGGGCGGCTGGCTGCATATCGACGCGCAGGCGCTGGTCGACGATGCGCTGGAGGTGCAGGAAAAGGGTATTCGGGGCTCCAAGGTCAAGATCGGTCGCCCGCATCGGAGCGAGGATCTGAGCCGCCTGCAGGCGGTGCGCGCGGCGCTGGGGCCGGGCTATGAAATCATGACCGACGCAAATCAGGCATTCAATCTGCCCGAAGCCACGCGCCGGGCGCGGGTACTGGAAGAGGTCGGCGTCGCATGGTTCGAGGAACCGATGCCGGCCGACGATGTTTCAGGCCATGCGCGGCTGGCGGCGTCCACTTCCGTGCCCGTGGCGGTCGGCGAGAGCATGTATTCGCTCAGCCAGTTCAAGGACTACCTGATGGCCGGTGCCTGTTCCGTCGTGCAGGCAGACGTGGCCCGCATCGGGGGCATTACCCCGTGGCTGAAGGTCGCCCATATGGCCGAGGCGTTCAATGTCCCGATCTGCCCGCATTTCCTGATGGAACTGCATGTCAGCATGGTCTGTGCGGTTCAGAATGCGCCGTGGCTGGAATATATCCCGCAACTGGACCTGATCACCGGATCGGGGATCCGGATCGAGGCCGGGATGGCGTTTCCGTCCGACGATCCCGGGCTGGGCATCGACTGGGACTGGGACGCGATCACATCGATGGGGGCGATCACGCCGATCCGGGTTGCGGCATAGGCGCCCGCGTGTGAAAGACGACCAAGGAGACTGCTTGTAATGACCGATACGATCCGTGACCGGCTGAACACCTGCTATTCCGGCGTGGTTCACGACATGATGCGTGGCATGGGGCTGCGCAATTTCACGCTGCCCAGCGATATCACGCCCTTGATGCCGGAAACGCCGCTTTGTGGCCCGGCATTTACCGTCGAGGGCCGCCCCGACGATGTGGCGGATGCGCATGAAACGCTGCTGGCATGGACCGGGCTCTTGTCCAAAGCGCCGGGTGGACACATCTGGGTGTGCCAGCCCCACACCAACGATCTGGCCCAGATGGGAGAGCTGTCCGCCGAGACCCTGCAAAAGAAAGGCGTGCTGGGCTGTGTGCTGGACGGCTATGCGCGGGACACGCATTTCCTGATGGAGATCGGGTTTCAGACATGGCGGCGCGGCCATACGCCCAAGGACATCGTCGGCCGCTGGCTGCCCACGGCCACGGGCGAGCCGATCATGATTGGCGACGTGCGGATTGAAAACGGTGATTACCTGCTGGGCGACCGCGACGGCATGGTCCGGGTTCCACGCGCCATCGTCGAAGAGATCGCGGAGAAATCCGTCGAAGCGATGCAGACCGAAAACAAGGTGCGCACCGCGATCATGAACGGCACCGACCCGCAGCAGGCCTATCTGAAATACGGCAAGTTCTGACGCGAAAGACCGGCACACAAGACCCCGAAGCCCAGATGAACCACAATCCGCCCAATCCCACACCCGACCTGCCGCAAACGGCCGGTAGCCTGCTGGCCCGCAACGGGCTGGGCGGGATCACACCCGAGCCGTTTGCATCTGACGCGTCGCACCGCCGGTATTTCCGTCTCGCAGGCACGGGCCGACTGCTGATGGATGACCGGCAGGATCCGCAAGGATTCGCGGGCTACCTGCAGCTGTCGCGCCACCTGAACACGCTGGGCCTGTCTGCGCCGCGCGTGTACGACGCCGACACGGCGGAGGGGCTCGCGCTGATCGAGGATTTCGGGGACGACACCTATGGCGCCTGTCTGGCACGTGGCACCGACGAAGCGCAGCTTTACCGGCTGGCGGTATCGGCGCTGTTGCATCTGCATCACGACGGACGGGCGACCAATGTCGAACTGAGCACATACGATGTGAAAGCGCATCTGGACGAATTGAAGATCTTCACGGAATGGTTTCTGCCGGCCCTGTCGCCGGACACCGACCGCGCCCGGTTCGAAGCCGGGTTTCTGGATCTCTGGCGCGCGGCGCTGGCACCGGCCGCCACCCGATTCGACACGCTGGTCCTGCGGGATTTTCACGTCGACAATCTGATGCTGTTGAAAAACCGGTCCGGTGTCGCGCGTTGTGGTCTGCTGGATTTTCAGGACGGAGTTCTTGGTCCTTGCGAATACGATCTCGTTTCTCTGTTGCAGGATGCGCGGCGCGACCTGTCACCGGGGCTGGAAGACGATCTGCTGGCCTTTTACATCGGGAGCGCGCCGCGGCGGCTGGGCGGACCGGCGGCGATCCGGCGCCGGTTTCACGTCCTGGGGGCGCAGCGGCACGCCCGCATCCTCGGGGTGTTCGTGCGGCTTTATCTGCGCGACGGCAAGCCCCGCTACCTGGGTTTCATCCCGCGCGTCGCGCGTCAGTTGCAGACCGCGTTGCAGGAGGCCGGACTGACCGATATTGCCGGCTTTCTCGAAGCCGAAATGCCGGGCTGGACATCACGCGCACAACGGCTTGAAGACGATCTGCTGCAAAAGGGCAGGGCGGGCGGCTGACCGCGTCAGGACCGCGGCCCGGTCCAGTCCACCCGGTCGCCCGAGTTGCCGTCGAACAGGAACAGGTTGTCGGGCTGCACGGCGATGCCCGCCGTGACATCGGTGTCGATCTCGAAATCCTTGTCCATCTTCACCACCAGATGCGCCCCGCCCAGTTCCAGCGTTACCAGAACGAGATCGCCGGTCATTTCCACGGTATAGACCCGCGCATCCACAAGGCCCGCGCCGGGGGCGACCAGCGTGCAGTCCTCGGGCCGGAACCCGACCACCGCATGCGCGGTATCGGGCGCGCCGGGCAGGGCGAAACGTGACTCTTCGGTCCCGAATTCTCCGTTCACCACCCCGCCTTCGAGGAAGTTCATCGGCGGCGATCCCATGAAACCGGCAACGAACAGGTTTGCGGGCTGCGAATAGACCTCCTTGGGCGTGGCAAGCTGCTGCAGCTCTCCGTCCTTCATGATCGCCACGCGGTGGGCCAGTGTCATCGCCTCAATCTGGTCATGGGTCACATAGATCGTAGTGATGCCCAGCTCGCTCTGCATCCGCTTGAGCTCGGCACGCATGTTGCCGCGCAGCTTGGCATCCAGATTGCTGAGCGGTTCGTCCATCAGGAACACCGACGGGCGCCGGATGATCGCGCGCGCCAGCGCCACGCGCTGTCTTTGCCCGCCCGACAACTGACCTGGCAGACGGTCCAGCAATTCGCCCAGCTCCACCTGCTCCGCCGCGGCCCGCACGGCAGCGTCCATCTCGGCCTTGGGCGTTTTGGCGACCTTCAGGGGAAAACCGATGTTTTCGGCGACGGTTTTGTGCGGGTAAAGCGCGTAGGACTGAAAAACCATCGCGATGTCGCGATATTTAGGCAGCACGTTGGTCGCGTCCTGCTCGCCGATCTGCAGGGTGCCGGACGAAATGCTCTCCAGCCCCGCGATCATCCGCAGTGCCGTGGACTTGCCGCAACCCGACGGCCCCAGAAGAACCAGAAATTCGCCCGCTTCCACATCGATCGAAAAGTCCTTCAGCGCGTGGAAACTGCCGTAAAACTTGTTCAGATCCCGAATCGAGATCGTCTTGGTCGTGCCGCGCGTTTCTTCTGTCTGGTTCGGCATGGGCATCAACCTTTCACGGCTCCGACAAGAAGCCCTTTCGAGATGTATTTCTGAAGGATCACCGCCAGCACCACGACCGGGATGATCATGACGATGATCGCAACCGACATGGTCCACCACAGGATCCCGCGTTCGCCGGCATTCATCGCCGCAACAAGGATGGGCATGGTCTGGGCCCGCGAGGTGGAAAGAAACAGCGCCAGCAGGTATTCGTTCCAGCTTAGGATCATGACCAGCAGCGTTGTTGCCGCCAGCCCGGCCCGCGACAGCGGCAACACGATTTCCCGGAAGATGCCGATCATCGTGGCGCCGTCCAGTTGCGCGCTCTCTTCGAGATCCCGTGGGATCGAGTTGAAGAAATCATACATCAGCCAGACCACGATGGGCATGTTCACGACCGTGTAGGTCAGGATGATGGCAAGATGCGTGTCCAGCATCCGCACCGACTGAAACATCATGTAGATCGGCACCACCACCACGATCGGCGCCAGGATCCGCTGCGATATGATCCAGAACAGGATATCCCCGTTTTGCAGCCGCACCTGATACAGGTTTCCCACCGCGCGGGCGAGAAAGAAGAACAGCGCCACGCCAACCGCCGCGGCCAGCCGCCAGTCGATGCCCCAGACACCCACCGACACGGCGACCAGCGCCAGAAGCGCGACGAAGAACAGGATCGTGATCAGGTTGGGCGCATACTCCACCCGGCTGAGCGCATAGGCCGCCATCGACCCCACCAATACCGAAAGCGCCGTTGCCGCCAGCGATATGATGATCGAGTTGAAATAGGCCCGCAGCGTGTCTGCGTAGTCGATGACGAAAAGCTCTTTCCACGCATGCAGGCTGGGCTGAAAATCGACCCAGGGGATAAAGAACGGTCCCTCGTTGACGGCCGTCGCCTCCTTGAAGGACGTGATCAGCAGCCAATAGACCGGGAACAGCACGAACAGCGACCAGCCGATCAGCACCGAGTAGAGCACGATTTTGGTCGCCAGCGACATCTGCCCGATGGCCGGCGGTTCGAAAATGCTTCTGTGGGGGCGGGCGGGGGTGCTCATCTCTGGTTTCTCACTCTGGCCAGAACCACGAGATTGAAGAAGGACACGCAGATCACCACCGTGATGAACAGCAGGATGTAGGCGATCGCAGAGGCCTGACCCAGATCCAGCGCGCGCCACGCATAATAGGCTTGCAACGACACCGATTCCGTGGCGATGCCCGGTCCGCCCGATGTCATAATGTTGGGCAGATCGACGATCTTGAACGCCTCAATCGCGCGGATCAGCATGACCGTGGCCGCAATCGGCAATACATGCGGCCAGGTGATTTCCCAAAAGCTCTGCCAGCGGCTGGCGCCGTCGATTTCTGCGGCTTCTCCCAGGTCCCGCGGCACGCTTTCAAACGCGGCCAGCATCATGATGAACACGAAGGGGATCCATTGCCAGCTGTCCGCGACGATGATGAAGACCCGCGCTGCCCACGGATCGGCCGCCCAGGCGAATTCCCCCAGCCCGACCCATTGCCAGACGTTCGCAAACGGGCCTTTGGTGGTGTCGGCCATCATCCGGAATATATAGCCGACCCCGATCGGGGTGATCATCATCGGTACGAAGAAGATGACGCGGAAATAGGTCGATCCGCGAATGGTCTGCGAACAGGCAAAGGCCAGCGCCGTGCCGATCACAAACTGGATGCCGCACCCGACAATGACATAGAACAGCGTGGTGCCCACGGTTCCGAACGGATTGCCGCTGAGCAGGGTGGCGGCAAACATCCAGCTCAGCCCCAGCGCCATAGCAAAGGTGATCAGCCGCCCGATGAACCCGAACCACGTGAACCGGCTGCGCACATAGCGCACCATCCACCACACCAACCCGCCGGTTGCCAACAGCCCGAACAGCCAGCCCGGAACCGAGATTTCGGTAAAGGTGCCGAGCAGGTGAAACTGCTCGGACCCGAACAGTTGCTTGTCAAAGTTCCGCCAGCCGGCAAAGCGGACTTTGAATCCCCCGCCGGTGAACCGGACCCGCGCGAAAGCGAGTATCAGCGACGCAATCAGCGGAAAGATCGAGAAGATCAGGATCAGCGTCACCGCTGGCGCAAGGAATATGCGCCCCATGTTCTTGTCGAGCCATTCGTTCAGCGCGGAGTTTCGGGACATTTTCGGACCGGGGAAGACTGGAAATTTTGCAGGCGGGCGCGTCGGCCCGCCTGCATCGTTGGTGGATCAGTTGGTGATGCCCAGCGACAGGCTGTAGATCGCCGCCTGGTCGTCGCGTCCGAAATCGTCGGTGATTTCTTCCCAACCTTCTTCGATGTTTTCCAGCGCCTGATCGACACTGATTTCGCCGGCCAGATAGCGGGCAAGCTCGGGGTCGAGGACGACACCGGTATATTGCTGTGCACCGGGGATGCGGAAATCTGAAGCCATGTTCGGATGGTTCAGACTGTCCCTGATCGCGCCCAGATAGTTTTCGGCCGATGCCTCGCTGAAACCCGCCGCAACCCAGGCAGACGTGTCGTTGAGCTGCGAATTGCGGTAGGGATTGTACCCGGTCCAGCCCATTGTCACGTCGACATTCGACTGCGCGGCCTGATTCATGTAGCTCAGGAATTCATAAGCCGCCGCCTTGACGGTGTCGTCGGACGCCTTGCTGACCGCAGCGGTCCAGCCGCCAAAGGCTGCGAAGGGCGCATAGTTCACACCATCAACAGCATGCGGGCAGCTGTCCGCGTCGCAGGCCACAAGCTTGCCGGTCGCAACATCCAGAACCTCGGTCGATCCCGGCATAATGACGGCGCCGACCTTGTCCTTGATCTTGCTGCCTTCCTCGATCGACAGCGGGCCGATATCGCCCCAGTCGATCATCAGGCCGCAGCGCCCGCCAATGGCCAGCCCGCGGGTATCGCCGATGTCCTGGTTCAGTTCGTCGGGCGGGCCGTACTGGCCGGTCGCTTTGTAAAGCTCGAACGCTTTCTTCCACGCATCATTGTTGACCTTCGGCGCCATCGTTTCGGGATCAAAATAGATGCCTTCGGACGTGCCTCGGGACTGCACCATGCCAGCGGCAACGGATTGGATCGCGAAATAGGATTGCGCGTTCCGCTTCTTGAAGATGCACGAGCCATAGTCGGCTTCACCATCGCCGTTCATGTCCTGACCGTGGATCTTGGACGCCACGTCCAGATACTCTTCCCATGTTTTCGGCGGCTCCAGCCCGGCAGCTTCCAGAACGTCACTGCGATAGTACAGCATCTGGAAATCGCCATCGAGCGTGATGAAGTAGGTCGATCCCGACACTTTCTGATTGAAGTCGCGGAAATAGGGCGCGATGTCCATCAGATCGATTTTGTCATCGGCGGCGATATAGGGGTCGAGGTTCTCAACCAGCCCGCCATTGACCAGCTCAACACCCCAGCCGGATGCAAAGACACCGACATCGATGGATCGGGTTCCGGTGGCCCAGTCCGCCAGGATCTTCTGAAACAGCTCCGCGAAGGGAACTTCCGCCACGCGGATTTCAGCGCCTGTCATCTCTGTAAACTCTGCGCCGCGGTCCACGATCCGGCCAGCGATGACCGGACCCGGGCGGGTCAGAATATTGACGACAACACCGTCATATTTTCCATCCGCCGCTGCCCCGGTCGGGGTCAGTATCACCGAGGCAGCCAGCGCTGCGGCTGTGCCTCCCAGAAATCTCTTCAACATAGTCTCCTCCTTGCGTTTCAGTTTTCCGGTCTTTGTCGGTTTTGGGGATGGTGTTGGCTCACCGTACCCATTGCCGGGGACATCTGCGCCGCCCGGCATTCAGTTGCCTGATTTCAGATCTTGATGTTCGGATCGGGTTTCCCGCTGTGCTGCCATGTGTCAACTCGCCAACAGACGCCCGGCAATGATAGACGCTCGCGCCACGACCGGCTGTATGGGAAACAGGGACTTGCCCACACCACTGAACATGCTTTCGCGAAACGCCGGTGCCAGGTACCACCGGCGGCAAATGCGGCTTCCGGCACGCTGTTGCCACCGTGTTTCGTGCAGTCAGGCCAATGGCAATCCCGGCTGCCTTGTCGGCGTCACCCGCGTTCACAGTTTCTCGTCCTGTCCAAATCCGGTGGCTGAGACGGTAAACTTGACTAACATTACATGTCAACTAACATGTCAGCCGATAGGTGACCCTGAATGCCCGTGATTGAAGCCGACCCCAGGAAACTTCCAGACCCGCAAAGCCTGAGCGGTCCGCTGGCCGATCGGGTCTACGAGGCGCTCAGAAATGCCATCCTGACGCTGGACTTCCCCCCCGGTGCCGTCATCCGCAAAAGTGCGGTCTGCGATCAGCTCGGCGTGTCACGGACACCGGTTTCCGACGCCATCCTGAAGCTGGAAGCCGAGGGGCTGGTCGAAGTGGTGCCGCAGTCCGCGACGCGGGTTTCGCGCATGTCGATGCGGGAAATTCGCGAAGACGCGTTTCTGCGTGAAGCCATCGAGGTGGCTGCAGCCGAATACGCGGCGGAACATCTCAGCGATGCCCTTCTGGGCCGCCTGACGCGGAGTGTCAGACTGCAGAAACTGCAGCTGGAAGACGGCGACTACGAAGAGTTCCACAAGTTCGATCAGGAATTTCACCGGCTCATTCTGGATTGTTGCGGGGTGTCGCGTATCCACGACACCGTGCGGTTCGTGTCAAATCACGTGGACCGCGCGCGGTTTCTTTTGTTGCCCGAACCGGGCCGGGTTTCGGATGCGGTGGCGGAGCACATCGCCATTCTGGAGGCAATCAGGTCCGGTGACCCCGCCGCCGCGCGCCGGGCGATGAAACGCCACCTGCGGCAGTTGCTGGAGCGTCTGGCGCCACTGGAAAAAGAACGCCCGGAACTCTTCGTTCAGGCGCCGGCAGCGAAGCCGAAGCGCTAGGCCCCGGGGAAGCGGGCCGCGAACAGGCGCTGCTGAAGCCGCGAAAGACGCCTAGGCGATTTTCCACACAAAGCCGCTGTGGCCAAACTCAGGGTATCTCTCCCGCACCAGCGGATCGTGCCCGGGCACCACTCTTCGCGGATCGCCGGTCAGCGCCTGTATCTGGTCAAATCCGGCCAGCATCGCGTCGCGGTCAACGACGATCGGAAACAGTTTCCGCGTTTCGAAATTTTCGTAGTAATGCGCAGCGTCCGACGCAAGGCAGACCGGCCCGGACGGGGTTTCCACGCGGATCGCCTGCAATCCCATTGAATGCCCGCCGATCCGGTGGACCGTGACGCCCGGCGCGATCTGGGCATCGCCGTCGTGAAAGGACACCCGCCCGGAATAGACGTGCCGCACCATTTCGCAGACGTGGTCAGCCGTGAAGGGGGCCCGAATGTCCGGGTCGCACATGCACCGCCCGGTGGCAAAGCGCATCTCTGCGTCCTGCAGGTGAAACCGGGCCTTGCCGAACCGGCCCAGCCCGCCGGCGTGATCGTAGTGCAGATGCGACAGGATTACCGTTTCAATCCCGTCCGCTGAAACACCGCAGGCTTCGATGGCGCTGGCGGGATCGCGGAGGATGGGGCGCTGGCGGCGTCTGGCTTCGGTTTCGTCGTAACCGGTGTCGACCAGTATCTTCTCGCGCCCGTTGTCGAGCACCCAGACGAAATAGTCCATTCCGTGCGGCGCCGCCGGGTGGTCGTCGTCCAGAAAACTGTCGGACCGGGCCCGGTTGTTCCGGTCGGCATACTTGACTGCAAACACCTGCCAAAGATTTTCCAATTCCACGTCCTGCAACAATGTATTCATTAACGTCGACAAAATAGTATTTGACTCTGTCGACACCGTAAACATAGGCTTCGCCCTGAACGGGGGCAACATGCCAAAGAGCGCAATCGCAGCGGGTTCTTCCAAAAGCGCCGGTAGAGCAGGCGCCGGTGTTTACTCGCGCATCAAGGAAGACATCCTGTCGAATACCTTTCCCGCCGGGCTGCATATTCAGGAAAGCAAGCTTGCCGACGAACTTGGCATCAGCCGGACACCGGTCCGCGAGGCGATGATCCGGTTGGAGGCCGAAGGGTTGGTCGAGGTACTGCCGCGCCGTGGCGTCCGGGTGCTGCCCGTCAGGGCATCCGACATGAGAGAGATTTACGATATCCTCATGGCGCTGGAATCGCTGGCCGCCGCCCAGCTGGCCTCCGGGCAGTGCGGCGCGGTCGATTTGTCGGGACTGGAGGCGGCCATCGAAACGATGGAAGCCAGTTGCGAGGGCAAAGAATTCGCCGACTGGGCCAAGGGGGATGACCGGTTTCACCGCGAAATCCTGCGTCTGACCGGCAATGCCCGGCTGATTGCGATCACCGACGCGCTCTACAGTCAGGCACATCGCACCCAGATGATCACGCTGCGCATGCGCGACAGCCTGCAGGAATCCAATCAGGAACACCGCGAGATCGTTGACGGCATCCGTCGCAGCGACGCCGAAGGCGCGGCAAGCGCCATGCGCGGGCACCGCAGGCGCGGCGGACGCGAAATCGTGGGTATTCTCGAAACCTACGGGCTGCCGCCGCTGTGAGTGCCGCCGCGACATATGCGGCACTCACCGACTGCCATTTCAGAATTCAACCGTGGACGAAATCCGCTCGGGGGCGCCTGACTGACCCGCAGCCACGGTTGAGCCCCCAAGCGCCAAGCAGAAGCGCAGAGCGGTTTGGGCAAGTTTAACTGCCCGCAGACAAAACCTGGAGGAGGAAGACATGAAAAAACTGGTATCGGCATTTGCGTTCGCGGCGGTCGCCGCAACGGGCGCGGTTGCGGAAGACAAGGTGACCCTGAACATGCCGTCGGCATTCCCGGGCTCGCTGATTCAGCTGGGCGAAGCCGGTGTGCGGCTGGCCGACACGCTGAACACGCTGTCCAGCGGTTCCATCAAGGCCAAGTTCTTCGAGCCCGGCGCGCTTGTTCCCGCGCTGGAAATCTATGACGCGGTTTCGTCGGGCGCCGTCGAAGCAGGCTGGGCGGTTCCGGGATACTGGGGATCGAAAAACTCGGCTCTGAACCTGTTCTCGGCCGTACCGTTCGGCCCGTCGGCGGGTGAATATGTTGCATGGCTCTGGTTCGGGGGCGGCGAAGAGCTGAAGAACGAAATCTATGCGCGCGCCGATATCGTCGGCCATACCTGCGGCATCATCGCACCCGAGGCCTCGGGCTGGTTCCGCAAGGAAATCAACAGCGTTGACGACCTTGCCGGTCTGAAAATGCGTTTCTTCGGCCTCGGCGCGAAGGTGATGCAGACGCTGGGCGTGGATACACAGCTGCTGGCCGGGGGCGACATCTATCCGGCGCTGGAACGCGGCACCATCGACGCGACCGAGTTTTCGATGCCCGCCATCGACCAGAACCTCGGCTTCTACAACATCGCCAAACACTACTACTTCCCGGGCTGGCACCAGCAGTCCACGGTTCAGGAGCTGATGATCAACAAGACGGTCTGGGACGGCATGTCCGAACTGCAGCAGACCATCGTGATCACGGCCTGCCGCGCGCAGGTCGCCTATCAGCTGGCCGAAGGCGAAGCGATCCAGGGCAAGGCGCTGGCTGACATGCAGGCCAAGGGCGTCACCGTTCACACATGGTCGGACGAAATGCTGGGCGCATTCAGGACCGGATGGGACGAGGTCGTGGCCGCCGAAGCGGCAGCCAACCCTGATTTCGCCACCGCATGGGACAGCCTTCAGAGCTTCCGTGCCGAATACAAGATCTGGGGCGATCTCGGCTACCTGAAGTAAGGTCCACACGGATCCCGGCGGGTCCCGTTGCGAAACGGGGCCTGCCTGTTAATCTGAACCCAACAACAAAATAAAATGGGGGGACGGGAAGATGCAGGGACTGCTGGGCGTCGCCCGGGGTCTTGATCGCATCCTGAAGCTGTTCGCAACGATTGGCGGCTGGATGGGATTGGCTCTGGTCATTGTCGTTTGTTACGACGTCATCACGCGCTATTTCGGCGTGCCAAAGCCCGCGGGCTTGAATTCCACCATGATCCAGGAATTCGAATACTGGCTGCACAGCGGCCTTCTGGCGCTGGCTATTGGCTACGGCTACACGAAACAGGCCCATGTGCGGATCGATCTGGTCCGGGACAACCTGTCCACGCGCACCAAGCTCTGGATCGAAACCATCGGCATCACCCTGGCACTTATTCCCTATTCGATTCTCGGGGCGTGGATGTCCTGGCCCTATGTGAAACAGGCCTTCCTGACCGGTGAAATCTCCAAGTCCCAGACCGGTCTGGGCAGCATCTGGATCGTCAAGGCGGGGCTGATCGCGCTGTTCCTGCTGCTGCTGCTGGCCGGGATCAGCCAGCTTCTGAAATGTATCGCCGGGCTCCGCGGTCATCTGCCCGAAGAGATGGAAGCTGACGTGCTCGGGGGCGGCCACTGATGGAATTCGTCGAGCTTCTGCCGGTCCTGATGTTCGTGGCCCTTGGGCTGCTGCTGTTCACCGGCTTTCCGGTCGCCTTCATTCTGGGCGGCATCGGTCTGGCCTTTGCTTTCCTCGGCATCGCGCTGGATGTGTTTCATCCGCTGCAGTTCAAGCTGCTGCCAAGCCGCATCTTCGGCGGCATCATGGAAAACCTGATCCTCACGGCGATCCCGATGTTCATATTCATGGGGACGATGCTGGAACGATCAGGCATCGCGCGCGACCTTCTGAACTGCCTGCAGGTGCTGATGCGCCGGGTGCCCGGCGGTCTTGCGCTGGCGGTCACGCTGATGGGGACGATTCTGGCCGCGACAACCGGCATCATCGGCGCCAGCGTCATCATGATGAGCCTTCTGGCGCTGCCGGTGATGATCGAACGCAATTACGATCACCGGCTGGCCACCGGAACGATCGCCGCGTCGGGCACGCTGGGAATTCTGATCCCGCCCTCGATCATGCTGGTGATCATGGCCGACCTGCTGTCGCGGTCGGTGGGCAACCTGTTTGTTGCCGCGGTGTTTCCCGGGCTGATCCTCGCTGGGCTCTACGTGGCCTACATCGTTATCCGGTGCAGCCTCAATCCCAGCCTCGCACCACCGCTGGAAGACGATATCGGTCCGCAAACCGCGCTCGGCGTCATTGTGATGATCCTGCGCAGCTTCATTCCCCCGGTGGTCCTGATCGGGCTGGTGCTGGGCTCGATCCTCGGCGGGTTTGCGACCCCGACCGAAGCCGCCGGTGTGGGCGCTATGGGCGCAATCCTTCTGGGGCTGATCAACCTTGTCATCCTGCCCTCGCTGGGGGTGGAGGAATTTCACCTCCGCGCCGCGGGCCAGGTCGATCTCGACGACCATTCGCTCGGAGGCGGGTTCCGGGTGGAATTCACGCACTATCTCAAGGTGCTGGGCGAGGTCATGGAACGCACGATGCTGACCAACGCGATGATCTTCGGGATCTTCGTCGGGGCGACGCTGTTTTCCTACATCTTCCGCATTCTCGGCGGCGACGATCTGGTGATTGCACTGGTCGATGCGATGGGGCTGGGACCATGGGGGCTGTTGTTCTTCATCCTCGGGCTGGTCTTCGTCCTCGGCTTCTTCTTCGACTGGATCGAGATCACGCTGATCGTTCTGCCGGTCTTTGCGCCGATCATTGCACAGCTGGATTTCGGCGAACATGTCGACAAGTTCGAGGTGACCTACTGGTTCGCGATCCTGCTGGCGGTGAACCTGCAGACCAGCTTCCTGACACCGCCTTTCGGTTTTGCGCTGTTCTACATGAAGGCGGTGGCCCCCAAAGAGGTGAAAATTCAGGAAATCTACCGCGGGATCATCCCCTTTGTGTTGTTGCAGCTGATCGGTCTGGCGCTGGTCATCAAGTTCCCGGATATCGCGCTGTGGCTGCCGAGGGTGCTGCTGAATTGACGCCAAAGCCCCCGGCGTTTGAGCGCCGGGGCCTGATGACATTGGAAGAGGGGCAGGGCGCCACAAACCGGGCAATCAGGACCGGACCGCCTTGGCCGGCGTGTTCAAGTCGCCCCGATCGCCGTGTTCTGTAGGTTGCCCGGCCCGCTTGGTCCGGATCGCTATTCGGGTCGTTGGCGCAGCCAAGCGACCATGCGCAGGTCACATGGACGCGGTCAGATCGAATTCCTCGCCCGGAAAATACTTGGCCAGCCGCACGTCCGCTGCCCGGGCATGGGCCTCCATCCCCTCGATCCGAGAAATCCGCGCCATCGCCTCGGCAATTGGCCGGGACCCGTCGCGCGTTGCGCGCTGCCAAGTGACGATCTTCATGTATTTGTGCACGCTCAGACCGCCCGTATACGCGGCCGCACCGGAGGTTGGCAGCACGTGATTGGTGCCCACTGCCTTGTCCCCATAAGACACCGTTGTCTCTTCGCCCAGAAACAGCGACCCATAACAGGTCAGCCGGTTCAGCCACCAATCCAGATCCTCCGCCTGAACCGTCAGATGCTCGGGCGCGTAGGAATCCGATGTCGCCGCCATCTCTTCGCGGTCCGCGCACAGGATGACCTCGGCATAGTCGCGCCACGCGGCCGCGGCGTTCTTCCGGTTAAGCTCCGGCAGGTCCGCGATCAGCCCCGGCACCAGTTCTATGACCCTCTCTGCCAGTTCCCGGTCATCTGTCACCAGCCAGACCGGAGAATTGTAGCCATGCTCGGTCTGGCTCACCAGATCGGTTGCCACGATCAGCGGATCGGCGGTGCCTTCGGCAAGGATCAGGCTGTCGGTTGGGCCGGCGATCATGTCGATGCCGACGCGCCCGAACAGGGCGCGTTTGGCTTCCGCCACATACTGATTGCCCGGACCGACAAGGATGTTTGCCGGCGGCAATCCAAACAGGCCGAACGCCATCGCCGCCACGCCCTGAACCCCGCCCATCGCCATGATCCGGTCTGCGCCGCAGGTATGGGCCGTGAATACAATGGCCGGCGGTATGCCGGTGCCGGGCCGCGGCGGAGAGCAGGCGGCAATATGCCGGCATCCGGCGACCTTTGCTGTGGTGACCGTCATGATTGCGCTGGCGACATGGCTATAGCGGCCGCCCGGCACGTAACAGCCCGCCGCATCCACCGGTATCGCGCGCTGGCCGGCGACCACGCCGGGCACGATTTCACAGGAGACGTCGGCCACCGTTGCCTTTTGCGCCTCGGCAAACCGGCGCACGTTGTCATGGGCGAACCGGATGTCATCCTTCAACCGCTCGGGCACTTGCGCGCAAGCCGCCTCGATCTCGTCAGCGCTCAGCAGGACGTTGCCCGTGTAATTGTCGAATTCCCGCGTATAGGCCAGCGCCGCCGCGTCTCCGCCCGTTTCAATGTCGCTCAGAATGCGGTTGACGGTTTCGCGTACTTCACTGCTGTCCGATGTCGAGGTCAGCGTGGCTTTCTTGAGATACTGGCGTGCCAAATTCGATTTCCTGAATAAACGGTTGCAAAGATCCGGTGGGGCACGGGCCGATATTGCCGGATAACCCACGCGATCTTTGAATAACCGTTTGCGATCATTCGTAAATGGTTGTGGCCGCTCTTTTCAGGAAAATTATCTGATCTTTCAGAAAGCTGAAACCAGACCGATTTCATCCTCGCCAGTTGCAGCCCTGCGGCGGTTCCTTTGTGCTGGAAAATCCATCACGTCCGCAGATCTCGCAGTGCCATTTCTGCTGGCCCGAGGCCATGCGCGCGGACCCCACCTGCCAACGACAGGGTTTCTCCCGGTCGGGGTCCAGTTTCACATCATAGTGCCTCCAGCGTCCGAACAGGCGCACGTCGCCCGCCGCGGCGCGTCTGCGCACCCAGATCCCCAGTGATGTCAGCACCAGCAGCCAGCAGAACAGAACCAACGCCTGCGCGCTGGCTGCCTCGGCCAGTTCGGTTGTTCCGCCGTTGCGGAAGGCAAGCCAGAGACTGTCCTGCAGGATGAATTCCGGGCGGACCGGCGGGATGGGTGACGTGGTGGGTGCAAGCGACATGATGGTAAGCAGACCGATTGGTGGACAGAGAGAGCTACCATTCGAGTTAGGGAGGATCATGTCCGCACTTGGGCCGGAATGCGGCGGGCATGGCCACAAATGTATATCATTATTCTATACATTTTTTCGTAAAACTGTTACGAAACCGTCATGTTCAGGATGTTCCTTCTACTCTCGGTGGCCGTGCTGGCCCAGCCCGCCATCGCCCGCAGTCCGGTTGCAGAAGTGATCTGCGAACCGACATCGGCCCTTCATAACAAGCTCGAAACGCAATTCGGCAGTTCGCGTGCGGCAACCGGTATTCGTGATCCCGAACAGATCATGGAGGTGTGGACCGACCGGCGCGGCAACTGGACTATGGTGGTCAGCTACTCCACGGGCACCTCCTGTATCGTCGCGATGGGGCAGGATTGGGTCTCGACGTCTGAGCGGGATCCCGCCTGAGCGACCCCGGCCGAAACAGATCGTTTCCGGTTTGCCCGCGGCATCCTGCTGCCACTCCGGTTGTAATTCAACGGTGATTGCAGCGGCGCACGGTGATCCGGGCCCGTGTCACAGACGCGATTCGACCAGACCCCGCGCCGGGATCTGCTCGCAACAGCGGGCTGCCGTCATCGTTGGCTGCGCCCCGGCCGGACCGGGGCGCGGCAGGGTTCGTTTAAAGAGGGGTAAGATCGCCGGCCATCTGCCGGCCATCCCGGCCATCAATCAGCTCGTACGAAATCTTCTGATTGTCTGCGAGCCCTGTCAGGCCTGACCGCTCGACTGCAGAAATATGTACAAAAACGTCCTTACCGCCGTCGTCAGGCGCGATAAAGCCGTATCCTTTGGTGGTGTTGAACCATTTCACGGTGCCGGTAGGCATTGTCCCGTGTCTCCTTCGCAATTGCCATTTGCCCGTCATCTGCCGGGCGTCTTATGCAGAAACTGCTCGCAACGCACCGGCGATGGAAATACAACCCGGAGACAGGATTGCGGCAGATCCGCGACAAAGATCGCATGGTTGGGTCGAAAATCAAGAAAATCGCGGTAAAATCTGCTCTCCAGAGCGGCAACTTTTCAAGGAAATCCTCTGCATGATACGCCTCTACGGGCTCAAAACCTGCGATACCTGCCGTAAGGCACTGAAACAGCTTGATAATGTTGAGATGGTGGATGTCCGGGCGGATGGCGTGCCGCCGGAGGTCCTGACCCGGGCTTTTGCGCAGTTTGGTGAAAAACTGGTCAATTCCCGATCAACCACGTGGCGCGAACTGAGCGAATCCGAACGCACGCGGGACCCGCTGGAGTTGTTGGCCGAACACCCGGCACTGATGAAACGGCCGCTGATCGAAACCGACGCGGGGCTGTGGCTGGGCTGGACAGCGGAAACAAGGGCGGCTCTTGGCGCAGGCTGACCGGCTGCCTATCTCAAGGGCAGTCAACGGAGGATCCTGATGCGAAACGCGGCCCTTGTACTGGGAATAACGGCAGGCCTGTTCGGCATGCTCGTCGGCTTTTTCAGTTACGGCTACACTGCCGCTGTGGAACAGTTTGGCGAAATCGAGGGTGTGGCCGAACAGGTGGCGAATGTGCAGACCGTGCGTGTGATGGGCGTGCTTGCCCCGCTGCTGGCGCTGGCCGGCGGGGCGATGGCGCGAGCCCGGGCATTGTGGGGCGGGATCCTGCTGCTGTTGTCGGCGGCGGGCATGTATCACGCGTTCGGATTCGGCGTGTTCACCGTGTTCCCGATCGCCTTTGCCGGTGTCGGCGGCCTGCTGGCCGTGGCCGCGGGCAAGCCGGACGAACCCAAGGCGCATTTCTGATCAGCGCACGGCCCTGCCTTCGCGAAACGAAAACGGCAGGCCGCGAAGGGCCTGCCGTTCGGGTCTCCGTTAATGGGTCGGTCAGCCGGCAGCGCGCTGGTCCGGACGGAAACCTATATCCGGGGATGCGGTGAAACGTCCGCCGCCGGCCTTTTCGATCTTGCCTTCGCGCAGCAGCTGGCCAAATGACCGCAACCCGTCTTCGCGGTTGAAATCGTCCTTTTCCACCTGCCGGACTTTCGTCATCAGTTGCGGGCGCGAAAACTTCTCGCGGCCTTCCACGTAAGACATGTAGGCCGCCGCCGCTTCCAGCAGCTCCGAAAGCCCGTTTGCGCCGACCTTTTCGGCAAACACGGCGAAACCGCCCGGTGCCTGATCTTCTGCGCCTTTGTCTTCTTCTTCCAGCAGTTCCGTTGTCACCCGGCGCGGGCGGACGGGCTGACGGGGGGTGGTTTCGTCGCCATCGACACGCTGCTCGGCCACCAGCTTGAGAGGGGCGGCAATCTCGGTCGTCGGGCGACTGCGATCGACCGGCTTGGTCACCGGGCGGGTCACGGGCCGGGTCATCGGGCGGTCGGGGCGCACGACGCTGGCCAGATCGTTGCGGTATTCCTCGTCCAGCGACAGCAGCTTGGGTTCACCGACAACCTTTTCCTCGGCCCGGGTCGCGGCAACGGCGGCGCGCAGCTGGGCATAGGTTTCGCGGTTGGTCGCTGAATCCTCGTCTTCCATCTTCTGACCGGCCTCGGCCAGAAGGCGCGGCATGTCATCGTCGGGCTCGGCCGTGGCCGCATCGCCGAACTCGGCCTCGACCTCGGCCAGTTCGCGCATCAGGTCCGCCTCTTCCTCCGGCGACAGCGAGGTGTCGGGCGCGTCCTCGTCCTCGATCGATTCCAGCGCGCCGCGGGCAATCGCGGCTTCCAGATCGGCACGCTTGACCTTGATGACACGTGCTTTTCCTACCGGACCGGCCTCTTCAGCCGGGGTGTCCCCGCCGGCCAGGATGTTGGACACTTCGTCCTCGTCATCCGCGTCGGTCATGTCCTCGGTGCTGTCGAGTCCGGCAAAGATCGTGTCTTCGCTGCTCAGTTCGGGCTCGTCTTCGTCATCGAAATTATCGTCATAATCGTCGTCGTAATCTTCTTCTGCCGCTGCAGCCGTCACCGCCTGAAACGCGGCGAGGTTGAACGGAGCAGGTTCGTCATCGCTGGCCTCTTCCGCGACATCCTGCGGCGCGGCTTCCGGTTCCGGCATCTTGGGGGCCGGTTCCGGCTGTTCCTCTGCCGCTGGCGCGACCGCCTCGACCGGTTCCATGACCTCGGGTTCATCATCGTGTTCAGCCGTTGCATCGGCAATCGCGTCCAGCAGGGCATCATCGTCGCTGGTCGCTTCGGCCTGCGGTTCGGGCTGATCCAGCCGGTTGTCGCGGGCGACAACGTCGCGAATGCGCTGCAGCTTGGCCGCGATGCTGTCGGTCTCGGGCTCCGGCTCGGCCATCGGCGCGGCAGGGACCGCGGCCTCGGCGTCGTCCTCGACCGACAGCCCGGCAACGGTGTCGCCGATCAATTCGTCTTCCGGTTCCGCCTCGGGCTCCTCGGTCACCGCGTCTGCGATATCCTCGGCGATGATGACGTCGTCCTGCAGGTCTCCGGTAAGCGCCTGCCCGGCGGCGTCCTCAAGCGACTGCGGCGTCAGCTCCGGTTCAGGGGTGACGTCGGAAACGTCAACATTCTCTTCAACGTGAACGATTTCTTCTTCGTCGGCGGCCACGTCTTCCTGTTCCACCTCGGGTACCAGCGGCGCGGCGGCCTGCAAGCCCGCAGCGACCTGCGGTTCAGGCTGTGGTTCGGGTTCAGGCTGCGGCTCTGGTGCGGCCTGAGGTTCGGGGGCGGGCTGGGCATCCTGTTCGTCATGGGCGCGCAGCAAAATGGCATTGCCGTCCGTGCTGGCCTCGACCCGGCGGGCAATCTCGCGTTGGGCAATCCGGGCGAGCATGTCTGCATCGGGCTGCGGCGGTTCTGCGCCGAAATACCGGTCATCCGCTGCTAGGTCCCGGAAATACTCGGCAATCGCCTTCATCGTGCCGAATGAATCTTCAAAACCTTCCAGCGTGCACGAGAATGTGCCGTAAGAAACGGTAAGCACTTTGTTTGTGTGGACCATGGGATGCTCGTCCTCTACATTTTGTTAAACAAGTCCTTACTCGCGGATCGGCGTCAAAAGCGGCCCGAATCTGTGCAGAGCAGCGTATCATTTTGTGACCTGATTGTGATCTGTTTCTAAAATTGGCATTAATCCGCGCATGTCAGAAGAGATTGTTCACAGTTCGCATCCGGTCACGCTGGTCGGGGCCGGAGAAGCCGCGGAACAGGACCTCAAAGACGCGCTGGAACTTGCACCCTGCCTTGTGGCCGCTGATGGCGGAGCGACCTTTGCTTTAAACGCAGGCTACACGCCACAGGCCGTGATCGGCGATTTCGACAGTCTGACAGCCGAGGACCGGGCGCGGGTCGATCCCGGGCGTCTGCATCGCATCACCGAACAGGACAGCACCGATTTCGACAAAGCGCTGGGCAACATCCGTGCGCCGATTGTTCTGGCGGTGGGGTTTCTGGGCGCGCGGATCGACCATCAGCTGGCGGCCTTCAGCACGCTTCTGCGTTTTGCCGATCGTCCCTGTGTGTTGCTGGGCCCGGACGAGATCGTGTTTCTTGCGCCGCCTGCCGTGTCCTTCGACGTGCCCGCCGGCGCGGTTGTGTCGCTGTTTCCGCTCTGCCCGGTCGCCGGACGGTCGCGGGGGCTGGAATGGCCGATTGACGGTCTGGACCTGTCGCCGGGCGGGCGCATCGGGACGTCGAACCGGGCGACAGGCCCGGTCCGGCTGAACACGGATGCGCCCGGATTGCTGGTTATCGTGCCGCGGTCATGTTTACCGGAGGTTACGCAGGCGCTTGCTTTTCGTGCGTCCGCGCCATCGCCGTGGCCCGCTCCCGCATGACGATGTAGAGCCCGGACGCGATGGTCACGCATATTCCTGCCGCGGCCATCCCGTTCGGCAGGTCGTGGAAGATGAGCCAGCCAAAGCCGGTTGCCACCGGGATTTCAAGGTACTGCATCGGGGCCAGCGTTGCCGCCGGCGCAAACCGCAGCGACCATGTCATCAGCAGATGGGCGAAGGTGCCCAGCAGCCCGATGCCCACCAGGAGCGCCCATTCCGATCCCGTCGGCACCGCGAACCGCAGCGCGTCCAGCCCCAGAAGGTTCCCGATCAGCAGCGCGGGAACCAGGATCAGCGTCGCCAGCACCCCCGACACCGCCTGCAAGGAAATCGGGTCGGTTTCCTTGGCAATCTGCCGGGTCACCAGAATGAACAGCGAAAAGGTCAGCGCCACCGCCAGCGGCAGGAGCGCCGGCCAACCGACCGCAATAAAGCTGGGCTGGATAACCATGAGTGTGCCCAGAAAGCCCACGGCGCAGGCCATGATCCGGCGGATGCCGACCTCTTCACCAAGAACCCAGTGGCCGAGCAGCAACATGATGAACGGCATGACAAAGGCGATCGCCACCGCATCAGCCAGCGGCAGGTATTGCAGCGCCGTGAACATCGCCCCGATCCCGGCAATATGCAGGCCCGTGCGCAGCGCGGTCAGCCGGAACACGCGACGCGTCATGATCCATGGCCGTTTGGTTGCAGCAACCAGCGGCACCAGAACGCCCGCCTGAATGCCAAACCGCACAAACAGCAGAAAGCCAAGCGGCATCGTCGCACCAAGGATCTTGGCGACAGCATCACCCATAGGGGCGATGATGCAAAAACCCAGCATGAGCGTGATACCAAGAACAGGACGATCTGTTGTCATGGCCAGACGCTAGCAGAGATTGCTTGTCATGCAAGCAAAGGTTGCATGGCTGATGAGCAAGTCTTCGCCCGGTATGCGGAATGGTGCAATCAGCAATTCGGCACGTTCACGGCAAGTCCTCCCAACGCCGTTTCCTTGTACTTCTCACTCATATCGGCGCCGGTCTGGCGCATGGTCTCTATACAGGCGTCCAGCGGGACCATGTGCTGACCGTCACCGCGCAGCGCCAGACTGGCCGCCGACACCGCCTTGATCGCACCCAGCCCGTTGCGCTCGATGCAGGGCACCTGAACCAGCCCGCGCACCGGGTCGCAGGTCATGCCCAGGTGGTGCTCCAGCGCGATCTCCGCCGCGTTTTCCACCTGCTCAGGTGTACCGCCCAGCACCGCGCACAATCCCGCCGCGGCCATGGCGCTGGCGCTGCCCACCTCGGCCTGACACCCGGCCTCGGCCCCCGAGATCGAGGCGTTGAATTTCACCAGCCCGCCAATAGCCGCCGCCGTCAGCAGGAAATCCTCGACATGGGCCGTGGACGCACCCGGCACATGATCCAGATAATAGCGCAGAACCGCCGGAAGAACACCTGCCGCGCCGTTTGTCGGTGCAGTGACAACCTGACCGCCGGCGGCGTTTTCCTCGTTGACCGCCATGGCATAGACGCTCATCCAGTCGTTGATGGTGTGCGGAGCGGTCAGGTTCATGCCCCGCTCGGACAACAGGGCATCATGGATGCCCTTGGCCCGCCGCCGCACATTCAGCCCGCCGGGCAGCACCCCATCCGTCTCCAGCCCGCGGTCGATACAGGCATTCATCACCGACCACAGCCGCCCCGCGCCGCGCACCAGTTCGTCCTGCCCGATGCGCGACACTTCGTTGGCGCGTTTCATCGCGGCAATGGTCATGCCCGAGCGTTTCGCCATGGTCAGCATCTCGGCCGCCGATCTGAACGGGTAGGGCACCGGCGGCCCGTCATCGGTGTCCTTGCCCGTGGCCAGTTCAGCCTCGGTCATCACGAAACCGCCGCCGACGGAATAATACGTCTCCTGCAGCGTCACGTCGCCCTGCGCATCGGTGGCCATGAGGATCATCGCGTTCGCGTGGCCGGGCAGAGCGTGGTCATAGTCGAAGATCAGGTCTTTGCCCGGGTCGAAGGCCAGAGGGTTCAGCCCGTCGGGATGGACCACCCACTCGCGGCCGATGCGGACCAGCTCCCGTTCGGCGGCCCCGGCGTCGTAGCTGTCGGGCGAAAACCCGGCAAGGCCAAGGATCACCGCGCGGTCGGTGGCGTGGCCGACCCCGGTGAAGGCCAGCGACCCGTGCAGCGAAGCCCGCAGCCCGGCAAACTGAAACGGCGAGCTGCGCATCTGGTCCAGAAACCGAGCGGCAGCCACCATCGGTCCCATCGTGTGGGACGAAGACGGGCCGACACCAACCTTGAACATATCGAAAACGGACAGGAACATCTCAGACCACCGTGCCTTCGGGCGGGTCAGGCGGCAGCGGCGCCGTGAAGGGACGGTCGGTCAGCCCCTCGGCGGTGCACAGCGCCGCGACCGAGGCCCGGCCTTCCAGCTGCGTGCACATGTCCTGAAACGCAGGGTGAGCGGAGGGATCATACCAGCCGGCAAACCCGTCGGGATAAATCTGCAACCAGCGCAGGATCGCGGCGAGGTACAGGTCCAGAACCGAAGGAACATCCGCGCAGAACCACCCGGCAAGACGCGGGCGGGCCTCCCGGTGCAGAACCGTCAGCGACCGGTCCACGCGCTTTGCCGCGGCCTTGCGGATCCCCGTCCACGCGGGCTCCGGGCCGTAGCGATGGACGTAAAACAGGTTCAGCATGTCCGGATGCAGCGTGTTCGACACGAAAAACAGCCAGTTCAGGAACGGCGCGCGCTGGGGCGACGCAGGGGGCGGTGCCAGCTTGCCGTGCCGTTCCGTCAGCAAGAGCAGGATCGCCGCGGTTTCGCTGAACGGCCCGTCCGGTGTTTCCAGCGTCGGGATCCGCCCCGCCGGGTTCAGCGCCAGATATGCCGCGCTGCGCTGAGCCGTAACCCGGCGGTCGACCAGCACGGTTTCATAGGGCTGCCCCATTTCTTCCAGCGCCAGCCGGATAATCAGCGAGGCGTTGTCGGGCGCGTAATGCAGGCGGTAATCGGTCATAGCGGTTTGGTATCCTGATGCGCCCGGCCGCTTCGCGCGATTTGCGACCTATTCTGCCGGGAATGCGAAACCCGGATGGTCACCAGAGCCGAACTCCGGGTGTGCCCATATGCCGGCGTCATGTCAAAGCCGCTCCGCGGTCCAGACCACGTGCAGCAGATGCATGAAGAACCGGCCTTGCCGGGCCAGCGCCAGCTGTTCCTCGCGCCACGCCTCAACCACGGACGCCTCGACCAGCTTGTTATGCGTGGCATAAGCCTCCAGCAGCATCATCGTCATATTGGCCAGCCCGTCGGGTTTCAGCTGTGTATCCAGAAACGGTACCGCCGTTGCCCGGGCCTTTCCGAACCCGGCTTCCTGCAAGTGTCGCGGCAACACACGCGGCACCGCGTCATGTGACACGTGACGTGCCCACGCGCCGATCATCTGGTCCATCCGGTCCGGGTTGTCGCTGTGCCAGACGAACGTGTCCCACAGCATGTCGCCGATTACCAGCCGCCCGCCCGGCTTCATGACGCGGGCAAGTTCGGCCAGCGGCCCATCCAGATCGTCGAAATACTCGAAGACCTGCAGCGACACAACCTTGTCCACGGACGCGTCCGGCAAGCCGCTGGCCTGCGCTGTCGCTTCGACAAAGGCAATGTTATCCCGGCCCCGGCACCTGTCGCGCGCGCTTTTGAGCATGTCGTCGCTGGCATCCAGTGCCACGATACGGCCCGATGGCCCGACCGCCCGCGAAAGATCCAGCGTCAGAAGCCCGTTGCCACAGCCAAGATCCAGAATAACGTCGCCCGTGGCCGGCTCCAGTGCGTCAAAGCTGGCGCGGCGGCGGCGCGAGAAATCGGCTCCGGCATAGGCATCGTCCAGCAGGCGGGTGGTTTTCTCGTCGAATTGCAGCATGTTGGTCGCAAATCCCGCATCGGTGACAGGTGAAACGCCTTTTTCCCGCAAATGCGGCGAATTTCGACTCTCGCACACTCGGGGCTTCTCACTTATAAGACCGACGATATTGGATATTGGAGACGCCGTCATGTCCGGAGAGCTTTCGCCGATCGACAAGGCCAAGTTTGTTGCCGCCAAGCGCGCGGCGGATTTCGTCGAGGATGGCATGCGTGTCGGGCTCGGTACCGGGTCGACGGCAGCGTGGCTGGTGCGATGCCTGGGCGAGATGATCCGGGAACAGGGGCTGCGTTTCAAAGGCGTTCCGACCTCTGCCCGCACGGCACAGCTGGCCCGCGAGGTCGGGATCGAGGTTGTATCGCTGGACGACGCGCGCTGGCTTGACCTGACGATCGACGGGGCGGATGAATTCGACGGTGACCTGAACCTGATCAAGGGCGGCGGCGGCGCACTGCTGCAGGAAAAGATCGTGGCAACCGCGTCGGATCAGATGGTCGTGATCGCCGATATCGGCAAAGAGGTCGAAACGCTGGGGGCCTTCCCGCTGCCGGTCGAGGTCATCCCGTTCGGCTGGCGCACGACGCAGGCCCTGATCGAGGAAACCCTGATCTCGATGGACGTGCTGGGCCGGTCTTCGACCCTGCGCATGAACGGCAGCGCCCCGTTCGTCACCGACGAAGGCAACCATATCCTCGATCTGCACCTCAACCGCATCGGCAACCTGCGCCAGCTGGCGCTGGTCCTGAACCAGATGCCGGGCGTGGTTGAAAACGGTCTGTTCATCGATATCTGCGACACCGTGATCATCGGTTTTGGCGACGGCCGGGTAGAGCTGCGCGACATCAACGAAGGCACGATCGAACACGACCGGCTGGATTTCGTCGAAAGCGACAACCTGTTCACCGATCTGGCGGAGTAAAACGGGCTGAGTTCGCGCGGGCCGGAGCGCCGGGACGCGCAAATCCCTCAGCGCCCGGTGTCGTCGGCCAATGCCGGAAAAAGGCGTCCGGGCTGGTTCCGAAAGACGCTGCGCTGCCCCGCCAGGCCCGGGTTCCGGCCAATCGCACTCCGATCTCCCATCCGCTCTGGCCATCGCCACGGCTCTATGAGATACCCGCCATCGATCCGAAGCAGGAGCCGTTGGATGAGCTTTGACTACGATCTCTTCGTCATAGGTGGCGGATCCGGTGGCGTCCGGGCCGCACGCGTGGCCGCAGGAGAAGCTGGCGCGAAGGTCGGGCTGGCCGAAGAAAGCCGTTATGGCGGCACCTGCGTGATCCGCGGCTGCGTGCCGAAGAAGCTGATGGTCTTCGCCAGCGAATTCGCGCCGATGGTCGAAGATGCCCGCGCCTTCGGCTGGGACATTTCCGAAGGTCCCTTCAACTGGCCGGCCTTTCGCGGCAAGCTGGAGGCCGAGCTTGACCGGCTCGAAGGCGTCTACCGCAAGCTGCTGGCAGGGTCCGGGGTGGAAACCTTCGATCAGCGTGCAGTGATTGTTGACCCGCACACCGTCGAGATGGCCGATGGTACCCGCAAAACTGCAAAACACATCCTGATTGCCGCCGGCGGGCGCCCCAGCGTGGTCGAGTTCCCGGGCTCCGAGCTGGCCATCACCTCGAACGAGATGTTCCATCTCGACCGTTTGCCGGAAACGATCCTGATTGTCGGCGGAGGCTATATCGCCTGTGAATTTGCCGGGATCATGAACGGGCTGGGGGTTGCGGTGACGCAGTGTTACCGCGGCGCCCAGATCCTGCGCGGGTTCGACGACGAAGCGCGCGGGCTGGTCTGCGAGGAAATGCGCCAGAACGGCATCGACATCCATATGGGCACCAACGTGCTGGAAATGCGGGCAGAGGGCGACAAGGTCTGGGTCAAGGCGACGAACGGCACCGAACGGGTTTTCGACAAGGTCATGTTCGCCACCGGGCGGGTGCCCAACACCGCCGGGCTGGGGCTGGAGGCGCAGGGCGTCGAACTGGGCCGCAAGGGCGAGATCGTGGTCGATGACTACAGCCAGACCGCGGTGCCCTCGATCTATGCCATCGGTGATGTGACCGACCGGGTGAACCTGACACCGGTGGCAATCCGCGAAGGCATGGCCTTTGTCGACACCGTGTTCCGGGGCAACCCGACCCCGGTGGATCACGACCTGATCCCGACCGCGATCTTCACACAGCCGGAAATGGGAACCGTGGGTCTCAGTGAGGAGGAGGCGGCCGAGCAGGAACCCGTCGAGGTCTACTGCACGTCGTTCAAACCGATGCAGCAGAGCTTTGCCGGACGCGCACAGCGGGTGCTGATGAAACTGATCGTCAGCCAGTCCACGCGCAAGGTGCTGGGCTGTCACATCGTCGCGCCCGGGGCGGGCGAAATGATACAATTGGCCGGTGTCGCCGTGAAAATGGGGGCAACCAAAGAGGATTTCGACCGGACGGTGGCGGTTCATCCCACCATGTCCGAGGAGATCGTGACCATGCGAAGCCCGGTGCGGTAGGGTTGAATTTCCGCCGGTTTCGTCCAGTTATTATGTAAGGTGCCGCATTGGCGCCGAGGAAGGGAAAGAACGTCCATGGCAGGTAATAACGGCGGTCCCTGGGGCGGAGGCGGTTCCTCCGGCGGGGGCAACAAGGGTAACAACGGCAGCGGTGGCGGCGGTGGCGGCGGTGGCCGGCCACCCGAAGGCGACGGCCCGCAGATCCCGGAAATCGACGAACTGATGAAAAAGGGACAGGAGCAGCTGCGCGTTCTCATGGGCGGTCGCGGCGGCGGATCCGGCGGCAGACGCTCTGGCGGCGGCGGTGGTGGTGGCGGTGCTCCGTTCTTCACCCGCGGCACGATCGGTCTCGGCGTCGTGGCACTGCTGATCCTGTGGGGGATGGCCAGCCTTTATACGGTCAAGCCCGAAGAACAATCAGTCGAGCTGTTCCTTGGCGAATTCAGTTCCATCGGCAATCCCGGCCTGAACTTTGCTCCATGGCCGGTGGTCACCTATGAAAAGCTGGCCGTGACCCGTGAACAGACCGAAGACATCGGCACCGGCGGCCGCGGATCGGATGCGGGCCTGATGCTGACCGGGGATGAAAACATCGTCGATATCGATTTCCAGGTCGTCTGGAACATCTCTGACCCGGCGAAGTACCTCTTTAATCTGCGCGACCCGCAGATCACCATCCGGGCCGTGTCGGAATCGGCCATGCGCGAAATTATCGCCCAGTCCGAACTCGCGCCGATCCTCAACCGCGACCGCGGCATCATCGAAAGCACGACACAGGAACTGATTCAGGCGACGCTCGACAGCTATGACAGCGGCGTCAACATCATCCGCGTGAACTTTGACAAGGCGGACCCGCCGGAACCGGTGATCGACGCGTTCCGCGACGTTCAGGCCGCCGAACAGGAACGCGACCAGCTCAAGAACGAGGCCGACGCCTACGCCAACCGCGTTCTGGCCGAAGCCCGCGGTGAGGCGGCGCAGCTGCTGGAAGAATCCGAAGGCTACCGTGCCCGTGTGATTAACGAAGCGACCGGTGAAGCCAGCCGTTTTCTCGCCGTTCTCGAAGAATACGAGAAGGCGCCGGAAGTGACCCGCATGCGCCTGTACCTGGAAACGATGGAAACCGTTCTGGGTGGCCTGGACAAGGTCATTCTGGACGAAAGTAGCAGCCAGCAGGGTGTTGTGCCCTACCTGCCGCTGAACGAACTGCGCCGGGGGAACCAGTAATGCGGAAAACAACTTATCTTCTGCCCGTTCTCGTGGTGGCCGTCGTCATCGTGCTGTCCTCCCTGTTCATCGTCGATGAACGCGAAAAGGCGCTGGTCCTGCAATTCGGCCGTGTCGTGGCGGTCAAGGAAGACCCCGGGCTGGCCCTCAAGATCCCGCTCATTCAGGATGTCGTGCGCTATGACGACCGGATCCTGAGCCGCGATATCGACCCGCTCGAGGTGACGCCGCTGGATGATCGTCGTCTGGTTGTCGACGCATTTGCGCGTTACCGGATCGTCGACGTCGAACAGTTCCGTCAGGCGGTTGGTGTCGGCGGCATCGCCGCAGCCGAAAGCCGGATCGATTCGATCCTGCGGGCCAGAACCCGGGAAGTACTGGGTTCGGTTTCGTCCAACGACATCCTGAGTTCCGACCGGGCCGCGCTGATGGAACGGATCCGTAACGGCGCCTTTTCGCAGGGCCAGGCGCTGGGGGTCGAGATCATCGACGTTCGCCTCAAGCGCACCGACCTTCCGAAAGAGAACCTGGAAGCCACGTTTGCACGGATGCGGGCCGAACGGGAACGCGAGGCGACAGACGAACGCGCCCGCGGCTCCGAAGCAGCCCAACGCGTGAGGGCCCAGGCAGACCGGACAGTGGTCGAACTGACCTCCGAAGCGCAGCGCGAAGCCGAGATCGTCCGCGGTGAATCGGATGCCCAGCGGAACGCGATCTTTGCCGAAGCCTATGGCCGCGATCGGGAGTTCTTTGAATTCTACCGCTCGCTCAACGCCTATACCCGGGCGTTGCAGGGGGGCAATTCGTCGATGGTTCTGTCGCCGGATTCAGAGTTCTTCAACTACCTGAAATCGCCGACCGGCGCGGCCCCGGCCGCAACTGAGTAATGGGCATCATCTTTCTGGCCTTCGGGCTGGTCTTGATCGTGGAGGGGCTGGCCTGGGCGCTGGCCCCTTCGCTTATCGAACAGTTGCTTGAAATGCTGCGGACCCTGCCCGAAGCTGCGCGGCGGCAGATCGGGCTGTTGTCCATCGTCGGCGGGCTGATGCTGGTATGGGTGGCGTACTGGATCGGGGTTTGATCGGCGGGAAAGCGCCGTTCGCCCTGTAACAATCCACTCACAACAGGGTCAGCAGGGTGCAACAAACTTTGCGTGTGGCGCACAAGCCACTACATTTGCGGCAGACTCAGCGCGCGTACCGCGAATTGGGAAACCGCGCGCTGCACACACATAAAACACGAAGGAGAAATATCGTGCAGCAAAAGGCAGTAGCGGCCGTCCGGGCCATGCCTGTTCCGACTCTGACTCTGACGCTGACCCGCCTCGTCTGGCTGGGGCTTCTGGCGATGATGCTCGTCCTTGCGCAGACCGTGATGGTCCGCGCGCATCAGGAAAGCCTGGCTGAGCTGGCCGATGAAATCAGCCCCGCCGTTGTCAATATCACTACGTCGACCATGGTCGAGGGCCGTTCGGGGCCGCAGGTTATCGTGCCCGAGGGATCGCCGTTCGAAGATTTCTTTCGTGAGTTTCAGGACCGCGACCGCGATGGCGACCGCCCGCGCCGCTCTTCCGCGCTGGGGTCCGGCTTTGTGATCACCGAGGACGGCTATGTCGTGACCAACAATCATGTCATCGAAGGGGCCGACGAAATCCTGATCGAGTTTTTCCCGGGCGAAGGCCAGCCGACAAAGGAACTTCCGGCCAAGGTGATCGGGACCGACCCGAAAACCGACATCGCGCTGCTGAAGGTCGAAGCCGAGCATCCGCTGAAATACGTGCGCTTCGGCGACAGTGACACCGCCCGTGTCGGTGACTGGGTCGTGGCCATGGGTAACCCGCTGGGGCAGGGGTTCTCGGTCAGCGCCGGGATCGTGTCCGCCCGCAACCGGGCGCTCAGCGGCTCTTATGACGATTACATTCAGACCGACGCTGCGATCAACCGCGGCAACTCGGGCGGCCCGCTGTTCAATCTCGACGGCGAGGTGATCGGTGTGAACACCGCCATCCTCAGCCCCAACGGCGGATCCATCGGCATCGGCTTCTCGATGGCGTCGAATGTCGTTGCCAATGTCGTCGACCAGCTCAAGGAATTCGGGGAGACCCGCCGCGGCTGGCTGGGTGTGCGCATTCAGGATGTGGACGAGGATCTGGCCGAAAGCATGGGGCTGACCGAGGCTGCCGGCGCCATGATCACGGATGTCCCCGATGGGCCGGCCAAGGAAGCCGGGCTGCAAAGCGGTGACGTGATCCTCAGCTTTGATGGCCGTGACGTCGCGGACACCCGCGCGCTGGTGCGGCAGGTGGGCAGCACCTCGGTCGGCAAATCGGTGCGGGTCAAGGTGTTCCGCGACGGTGGCACCAAGACCTTCGTGGTCACGCTGGGCCGCCGCGAAGACGCGGAACGTGCGGTTCCCGCCGCTATGGAAAACCCCGAAGACAGCGACAGCGGTGAAACCGAGAAGACCATTCTGGGCCTCACGCTCAGCATCCTGACGGACGACATGCGTGCGGAACTGAACGTTCCGGATGAAATGGACGGTCTGGTCGTGCTGTCGGTCGACGAAACCTCTCAGGCGTTCGAAAAGGGTCTGCGCGCAGGCGACCTGATCACCGAGGCCGGACAGCAGAAGCTGAAATCACTGTCCGAACTGGACGACCGGATTGCCGAGGCCCGCGACGCAGGTCGCAAATCGCTTCTGCTTCTGGTCCGGCGCAACGGCGAGCCGCGCTTTGTCGCGCTGAGCCTCGAAGAAGGGTAACGCGACGGCCGGTTGGCCATCAGATATCGGTGCGGCATCCCTCAGGTGACGGGTGCCGTTTTTTGTTCCACCGTTTGGGGTCAGGTCCGCGTAAGCGTAAAGGCCGGTCTGACGATACCACGTCAGACGGTGCAGCCGCAGCCGCGCGCTGGCCTTGCAGAGGCTTGAAGACACCCGTCTGTGCGGTGGTGGAGCGGGCCCCTCAGCCCGGCTTGCGCGCGATCCGCGCTGCCCGTCCGCCGCGGCGCTTTGTCAGCAACGGGGCCCGTCCGGGTAGCTCCGCCATCACCGCGCGGCGTTCCTCGGGCGTCATCCGCGACCAGCGGCCGATCTCGTCGATCGTGCGAAAACAGCCCGTGCAGATCCGGGCCTGCTGGTGCACCACGCAGACCCGCACACAGGGGCTTTCCACCTCGTCCCGCTTCCAGACCGCTCCGTCGTCCATCTCCGCTCCGTCCGTCACAGCAGGCGCATCCTGTCCAGCGTGCCTTGCAGGATATAGGACGCGGCGACATGGTCGATAACCTCCGCGCGACGCTTTCGCGACGTATCCGCCTCCAACAGTGCCTTTTCCGCGGCAACCGTGCTCAGCCGCTCGTCCCAGAACGTGATCGGCACATCTGTCAGCCCGGTCAGGTTGCGGGCAAAGGCGCGGGTGGACTGGCAACGCGGGCCTTCGCTGCCGTCCATGTTGCGCGGCAGGCCCAGCACGATCCCGGCGATGTCGCGTTCGGCGGCAATCTCCATCAGCGCCGCGGCATCGACGCCGAATTTGCGCCGGCGGATTGTCAGGAGCGGGGTGGCAACGCTGCGCATGGCGTCGGTGACCGCGACCCCGATGGTCCGCTCGCCCAGATCCAGCCCCATCACCGCCCGGTAGCCGGGCAGGGCGGCGTGGAAGTCCTCAACCGTTTCGTAAATCACGGGCTCAGCCCGGCGTCGCGGGCCGCCGCCTCGATCGCGGCGACCGATCCCGGATCGTCGGAGAACACCTGCAGGGCCTCGTTGCGGATGGCGGTCGCGCGCGCGGTTTCGCCCAACACGCCCAACGCCCGGATCAGCCGCGCCCATTCCCCGGCGCTGCCGCCCTCGCCGGCCAGCCGCTCGGCCAGCCTGTCGACCATGCCGCGGATCATGTCCTCGCGGTCCGCATCCGTCATGTCGGATGCGGCCTCCATGTCCTCGGCGCTGGGGCCGGGCAGGGGCTGTTCGGGGGGCAGCACGAACCGGGATTCCCCTGCCAGCATCGCAATGTTTTCGATCTGTCCCCGGATCGGCGGGATCCAGACCGCGTCCGGCGGCCCGGCGGCCAGCAAGCGCTGCCAGATCCGGAACGCCAGATCCGGACGCCCGGTCTGCGCGTACATCAGCCCCCAGTAATACTGTGCCGTCCCGTTAGTCGGTTGCCGTTTCAGCGCCTCGGACAGCGCGGCCTCGGCCTCGGCCGAGACATAGCCGCCCGCAGCCAGGATCATAAGGTCCGCGTAATTGGCATAGTCCCGACCGGTCGCCTGATCGCCGCGGATCCGCAGGACACCGGCCTGCGCGGCATGCGCCGCGGCATAGTTCCCCAGCAGCGCCTCGTTCTGGGCCAGCAGCACATGGCCCTGCAGGTCGTCCGGGCGCGCCTCCACGGTGGCGCGCAGACGGTCGACCAGCTGATGATACTCTTCGCTGACCTCGCCCGAGGGCGGGAAGGCCGGTGCATTGGCTTCGGCCTCGGACTGCGGGGGGCGTTCGGCCCGGATCTCTGCTGCGTTGGCTTCGCGCAGGCTGCGCGGCAGGTCGCCATACCCCGGCGCACCGATGGTTGCATAAAGGCCGAAACTGCCGCCCACCACCGCCAGCCCGAGCACGGCGATCAGCATCCGGCGGCCCGGCGTGTTCGCCGATTGCCCGCTGCCTTTCTGCATCTGCGCGTCCGCGGCCAGAATACGCCGCGCGATCTCGGTCCGGGTCTGTTCGGCCTCGGCGCCTGCGACCACGCCGCGCGCCAGATCCCGGTCCAGCTCTTTCAGCTGATCGCGGTAGACACGCAGGTCATAGGCGGCCGCCGGTTCGGCGCCGGGACGTCCGCGCAGGACCGCAACCGCCAGGATTGCGAGCGACAACAGCGCAAGCGCGGCAACGATGATCCAGAAACCCATGTCCTCTCCTCGGTTCGTTCCCCTCTATAGCCGCAGGAGCGCCCGGCAAAAGATCAAATTGCCGGCACCGCAGCGCCATGTCGCAACTGCGCGATATTGCGACGGTTCGCAACGCGGCTAATCTGAAAGCACTTGCCATACCTGCCGCACTCTTGCCTGCATCGGATTCGTGCCCATGAAACGTTGTTCTGCCTTTGCCGTCGCCCGCGAAGCGCTGCGCTATCACAGCGGCTGGGAAAAGGCGTGGCGGTCCCCGGAACCGCAGCGCAAATATGATGTCATCATCATCGGCGCCGGCGGGCACGGGCTGGCCACTGCGTATTACCTTGGCCGCAACTTTGGCATCACCAACGTGGCGGTGCTGGAAAAGGGCTGGCTGGGCGGCGGCAATACCGGGCGCAACACCACGATCATCCGGTCGAACTATCTGCAGGACGCCTCGGCCGCGATCTATGAAAAGGCGCGCTCGCTCTACGAGGACCTGAGCCAGGACCTGAATTATAACGTCATGTTCTCCCCGCGCGGGGTGATGATGCTGGCCCAGACCCAGCACGAGATCCGCGGCTATCAGCGCACGGCGCACGCCAATGCGCTGCAGGGCGTGGCGACCGAGTTTATCGGACCTGAGCGGGTCAAGGAGCTGTGTCCGATCATCTGCATCGACGGGCCGCGCTATCCGGTGCTGGGCGCGCTGTGGCAGCCGCGCGGCGGCACGGCGCGGCACGATGCGGTGGCCTGGGGCTATGCGCGGGCCTGTTCTGCAATGGGCATGGACATCATCCAGAAATGCGAAGTGACCGGGGTGCGGTCCGAAGCCGGGCAGGTGCGCGGGGTGGAAACCACGAAAGGCTCCATCGACTGTGACAAGCTGGGGATGGTGGTGGCCGGGCATTCCGGCGTGCTGGCCGGGATGGCCGGTTTCCGGCTGCCGATCGAAAGCGTCGCGCTGCAGGCGCTGGTCAGCGAACCGATCAAGCCCTGCATGGACGTTGTGGTGATGGCCAACACCGTGCATGGCTATATGTCCCAGTCCGACAAGGGCGAGATGGTGATCGGCGGCGGCGCGGACGGGTTCAACAACTACACCCAGCGCGGATCGTTCCATCATATCGAGGAAACCGTGCGCGCGCTGGTCGAAACCTTCCCGATGATTTCGCGGCTGAAAATGCTGCGGCAATGGGGCGGTATCGTCGACATGACCGGCGACCGTTCGCCGATCCTGTCGAAAACGCCGCTGGAGGGGTGTTTCATCAATTGCGGCTGGGGCACCGGCGGGTTCAAATCGATCCCCGGCTCGGGCTGGGGCATGGCCGAACTGATGGCAACGGGCGGCTCACCGCTCTGCGAGGCGTTCTCGCTGGATCGCTTCGCCGAAGGGCGGTTCATTGATGAGAGTGTGGCCGCGGGGGTGGCGCATTGACCGTCCGGCGGCAGAGTGCGCTCCGGCCCGGAACCAAGGCCGAAAGCCGGCGGGCCAGCGGCGGATCGTCCCGGCGGTCTGCCGTTTTGGTGAGACCAGTGTGTGGTATCGAGGGGCTGCGGATTTGGCGGGATAAACTGCCTGCCACTGCCGTTGGCGCGGCGGCCCACGGTCCGCCGCTGGCCCGCCGGCTTCTCTGCTGCAAGGGCGCTGAGCTGCCGTTTTCTTTCAAAGAAAACGGGCCGGAGTTTTTGAAAAACTCCGGAGCGCGGAAGCGCGCAAATGTCTTCGAAGACGTTTTCCAAAGCTTTTCCAAAAGCCTTGGCGCGGCCTGCCGCAGGCCGGTTCTTTTTCGCGAACGGAGCATCAGCCATGCCCTATTCTGAACAGCAAGCCGAAACCATGCGCGCCGATCTCGGGATCCAGCCGGGGCTGGCGGAAAAGAAGATGTTCGGCGGGCTCGCCTTCATGCTGCACGGCAACATGGTCTGCGGGGTGCACAAATCCGGCGCCATGTACCGTGTCGGCAAGGACCGCGAAGAGGCCGCGCTGGCCGCCGGGGCCGGCCCGATGACCTTCACGGGGCGCAAGATGGGCGGCATGGTGGAACTCGATGACGGCCAGTTTGCCGATGACGATCTGCGTGTCACGCTCACCGAAATGTCGCTGGCCAATGCGGCCAGCCTGCCACCGAAAGGTTAACGCCGATGCGGATCCGATTTGATCTCCGGCCGGCGCTTCAGCAGGCAACGCGCATCGCGCGTGACCACGGCCCGGGCCTCGCACCAGCCGACAACCGCGACAAAGCTGCCCAGCAGGGCCAGCACGAGAAGAGAGATTACAATCCATTCCATGTCAGTCACTTAGGCATGGGATCCTGTCATATCAAGGAGTGGGCCACATGCTGATCCTGCCCTGTCCCTATTGCGGCGTCGACGCCGACGAAACCGAACTGACACCCGGCGGAGAGGCGCACCTGACGCGCCACGGCCCGGGCTCGTCGGATGCGGAGCTTCACGACTATCTCTTCGCCCGGGAAAACCCCCGTGGCGTGCATTTCGAACGCTGGCGGCACAGCCATGGCTGCGGCAAGTGGTTCCATGCGGCGCGCTCTACTGACACGCTGGAGGTGTTCGGCACCTATCCCGCGCAAACCACCGAGCCGCCCAAAGAGATTTGCGACAAGATCACCGGCGAGCGTCCGGGCTGGAGCTGGAGGATTTTCGGATGAGCCTGCGATTGCGTGATCAGGGCCGCCTGATCGACCGTTCGACCCGGCTGAACTTTACTTTTGACGGCAAATCCTTTTCGGGCTGCGAGGGGGATACGCTGGCCTCGGCGCTTCTGGCCAATGACCAGATGCTGATGGGACGCTCGTTCAAATATCACCGCCCGCGCGGCGTGGTCGCCAGCGGGGCCGAAGAACCCAACGCGCTGGTGAACCTCGGCACCGGCGGCCGGTTCGAACCCAATCAGCGGGCCACCACGACCGAACTTTTTGACGGGCTGACCGCCTCCAGCCAGAACCACTGGCCCAGCCTCGAACATGACATCGGTGCGGTGAACACGGCCTTCTCGCGGTTCCTGCCGGCGGGTTTTTACTACAAGACGTTCATGTATCCGCGGTCGTTCTGGAAACATGTCTACGAACCTTTCATCCGGCAGTCGGCCGGGCTGGGCAAGGCGCCGCAGGACCGTGATGCCGACCGGTACGAACATTTCTATTTCTTCGCCGATCTGGTGGTGATCGGGGGCGGTGTGGCCGGGTTGCAGGCGGCGCACGTTGCCGGCGAGGCCGGGGCAAAGGTGCTCCTGATCGAACAGACCGCCCATTGGGGCGGGCGCGCACCGGTCGACGGCGGCGAGATTTCCGGAAAATCGCCCGAAGCCTGGGTGGCCGAGACGCTGGCCGCGCTGGAAGCCATGCCCAACGTCACCTTGCGGCGCCGCTGTATGGGGGCCGGGGTTTATGACCACGGTTATGTGCTGGCCTATGAACGGCTGACGGATCACGACCCCGATAGCGCCGGACCGCGCCACCGGTTGTGGCGGGTGCGGGCGCAGCAGATCATCACCGCCACCGGCGCCATCGAGCGCCCGCTCAGCTTTGCGGGCAACGACATACCCGGTGTGATGCTGGCCTCGGCGATGCGCGACTACGTGGTGAATTACAGTGTGGCGCCGGGGCAGCGGACGGTCGTGGTCACCAACAATGATGACGGCTATCGCACCGCCATCTGCCTGAAACAGGCGGGGTTGGATGTGCCGCGCATTCTGGACGCCCGCGAAACCGGCGGCGGCACGCTGATGGAGGAGGCCCGGGCGCTGGGCCTGCGCATCGATTGCGGCCGGGCCATCGGCAAGGTGCAGGGCGGCAAGCGGGTCACCGCGGTGCAGGTCTGTGCCCAGAATGGCACCGGCGGCGCGCTGGAGGAGGTGCCCTGTGACGCGGTGGCCATGTCCGGTGGCTGGTCACCGGTGGTGCACCTGTGGTCGCATTGCGGCGGCAAGCTGCACTGGGACGCAGCGCAGGCCCATTTCCGCCCCGACGCCGCGCGTCCGCCGCTGGGCCGTGACGGCAAGGGGTTCGTCCGGGCCGCGGGCGCGGCCAACGGGGCGCTGCAGGGCGCGCTGGCGGATGCGGATAGCGCGGCCCGGGAAACCGTGTCCGCGCTGGGCCGGAAACCGGCGAAAACGGCTTTGCCGGAGGTCGCAGAGGCCGCCGAAGCGCCGCTGGAACCCGTCTGGCTGATGCCGGCCGATGCCAAGCCGGCGCTCAAGGCCAAAAGCTGGCTCGATTTTCAGAACGACGTGAAGGTGTCCGACGTTCAGCTTGCCGCGCGGGAAGGTTTCGAGAGCGTCGAACACGCCAAGCGCTACACCACGCTGGGCATGGCGACAGATCAGGGTAAACTGAGCAATATCAACGGTCTTGCAATCCTTTCTGATGCTTTGGATCAACCAATCCCGCAAACCGGCACCACCACGTTCCGCCCGCCCTACACACCGATCTCCATGGGCGCGATCGCAGGCGAGGCGCGCGGCGAGGTGTTTCAGCCGGTGCGCCGGACGCCGATGCATGACTGGCACGAGGCAAACGGCGCAGACTGGGAACCGGTCGGCCATTGGCGGCGGCCCTATGCCTTTGTCCGGTCGGGAGAGAGCGTGCATGACGCGGTGATGCGCGAGGTTACGAACACGCGCAACAATCTCGGCTTGCTTGATGCCTCCACGCTGGGCAAGCTGATCGTCCGGGGGCCGGATGCGGGCCGCTTCCTCGACATGCTCTACACCAACATGATGAGCACGCTGAAACCCGGCCGCTGCCGTTATGGGCTGATGTGCAGCGAAAACGGCTTTCTCACCGATGATGGTGTGGTCGCACGGATCGACGAGGAGACGTTCCTGTGCCACACCACCACCGGCGGCGCCGACCGCATCCATGCGCATATGGAGGAATGGCTGCAGACCGAATGGTGGGACTGGCAGGTTTATGTCGCCAACGTGACCGAGCAATATGCACAGATCGGCGTGGTCGGGCCGAACGCCCGCAAGGTGCTGGAGAAACTTGGCGGCATGGATCTGAACCCGCAGGCAATGCCGTTCATGGCCTGGGCTGACGGGCAGATCGGCGATTTCGACGCGCGGGTCTACCGGATTTCGTTCTCGGGCGAACTCAGCTTCGAAATCGCCGTGCCCGCCAGCCAGGGGCAGGCCTTTTGGGACGCGCTGATGGAGGCCGGTCGGGAGTTCGGCGTGATGCCCTACGGCACCGAGGCGCTGCACATCATGCGCGCCGAAAAGGGCTTCATCATGATCGGGGACGAAACCGACGGCACGGTAATTCCGCAGGATCTGGGGCTCAACTGGGCCATTTCGAAGAAGAAAGCGGATTACCTGGGCAAACGCGCGCAGGAACGCAGTCATATGGCCGACCCGGACCGGTGGAAGCTGGTGGGGCTGGAGACCGTGGACGGATCGGTTCTGCCGGACGGGGCCTATGCCGTCGCCGAGGGTGTCAATGCCAACGGCCAGCGCAACGTGCAGGGGCGGGTGACCTCGACCTATCATTCTCCGACCCTGGGCAAGGGGATTGCCATGGGGCTGGTGAAACACGGACCGGACCGGATGGGCGAAGTGCTCGATTTCCCCGGTACCGACGACAAGGTCTATCAGGCCCGGATCGTCGATCCGGTGTTCTATGACAAGAACGGGGAGAAGCAGAATGTCTGAAGCTGTCAGCGCCCTGAACAAAGCCGGCTTTGACGGGCTGGCGCGGGTCGAGGAATGCGGTCTGCAGGGGATGATCACCCTGCGCGGCGATCTGGACACGCGTGCGGTCAAATCGGCGGTCAAGGCGGCGGTCGGGGTTGCGGTGCCCGGCGTCAATCAGGTGACCCTTGCCGGGGAAACCGGCGCCTGCTGGATGTCGCCCGATGAACTGCTGCTCCTGTGCGGGCATGCGGATGCGGTCCAAACCGTCGCCGGGCTGAGCGAGGCGCTGGCCAAATCCCATCACCTTGCTGTCAACGTGTCCGACGCCCGGGCCGTGTTCCGGGTGTCCGGCCCGTTCGCGCGGGAAGTTCTGGCCAAACTCTGCCCGGTGGACCTGTCCCCAGGCGCGTTCGAACCGGGGATGATCCGCCGCACCCGCATGGCACAGGTGCCGGCCGCGATCTGGATGGACGGGGCCGACACGTTCCGCGTGGTCTGTTTCCGGTCGGTGGCGGATTACGTGTTTGGTATCCTCAAAGCGGCGGCAGACGCGGATGCGGCGGTCGGGGTGTTCTGACGCAGCGCCCGTGGCTTAGGTGGAAATTTTCGCCGGTGTGAGATAAGGTTTCGGCAGGGAGGACCGTTGCCATGCTGAAACCCCTGATCTCTGCTGCGTTCTGCCTGTGTGCTGCAACCGCCTCGGCCGCGACCTTCGAATGCGCGATGAAGCCGGGCTCGGGCGACCGGGATTTCATCCCCGGAACCGTTCGCCTTTCCTATGACGCCAGCGGCAAGGCAACCGTGCTGGATGAATTCATTCAGGCCCGCCACGGCGGCCCGATCGCCGCCACCTTTCAGCAACGCGACGGCAGCTCGGTTCAGCTGAGCTGGGAGGTTGAAGTGACCTATAAGCGCAATCGCACCAGCCAGGCGGATTTCCGGATCATCCTGCGGCCCGGAAGCGGCCGGGCATCGATGACGGTGCATGTGCCGGGCAATATCGAACCCAGCCAGGCCAAGGGCAATTGCAGGCCCATCGGCTGATTGCCGGTCGCAAAACGGCGGCGATTGTTTTTGAACCCGCCATTTGCTTTTCAGGATCCGCCAGTTTGCCCGCGAAACAGGGCATAACTATTGCCCTTTCCGCCCAAATTGCCAATTGCCTCGGTACTGAAGTAAACATCACATAAATTACTATTGGATGATTCCAATGATGAGATTGCGCTCAAAGCGGGTTTTCCCGGCTGTGCTGACTATCGGCGCCCTGCTGGGGTCTCCCGTCGCCGCGGACACCGTTCTGAAATGCAAACTGTCATCAGTCAGCGTGTCCGCCGGTTCCGGCGACGGTTTGCGGCGTTTTGGTGACTTCGAAATCACCGTCCGCATGGACCGGAACGGTCAGACCGCGACCGTGGAGGATCCTATTACGGTCGCCGCTTTCGGTGGTCCGGTTCCGGTCCAATTCAGGCAGAAGATGGATGGATCTTACACGCTGGACTGGACGGTTTTTGAAAAGCGGAGCGACAAGACCCAGCGACCGCGCATCCTGTTCAGCGCGGCGATCCCGGCCCACAGGCAAAGGATCACCATTAGGGTTTTAAGTCCCCTCGTTGCAGGGAGCCTGCCGATTTCGGAAGTCGGGTTCGGCCCCTGCAAAACAGTCAATTAGATAGCTCAGGAGATATTTGAAAATGCCGAAGTTCATGCCCTCCCTTGCCGCGGCCGCGGTTTCAGTTCTTTCGATCCTGCCACAGCAGGCGGCCGCAAAAGAGGTGCCCTACGTGTGCGAGCTTACGGCACATACCCGGTTTGGTTTTATTCCGCCGAAAATGCTTATCGTGATGGACCGTGAAAAAGGCAGTGCATATGTCTACGACTATATGATTGCCGAGGTGCACGGAGGCCCGGTTCGGGCCACGATGACACAGGTCAGCGCGCACAAGTACAAACTGAACTGGGACCTGGTCGGGCTGGAGATCAACAACAACACGACCACAACCACCCAGTCCACGGTCCGCTTTGACATGGCCGCGATGAAAGCGACGCTGATCAGCTATGTCGGCGGTTACGCGAATACCAACCGCGGCAGCGGCAAATGCGAAATTCTCAAGAAGTAGTACGAGCCGACCGGGGCAGAGGCACCGGTCACAGGGAACCGGGTACCCACGCCACGGCGACGTTTGCGCCTTCGCTTTTGAGAGATTTGGCGAAGGCGCGTCCGATGCCTTTTGCGGCGCCGGTGATGAGGGCTGATTTTCCAGCCAGTCGCATCAGTCGATCCGCAGTCCGTCGGCGTTGAACCTGTGGATTTGTCCGGCCTGTGGAGTGAGGAAGACGGTGTCGCCGTGGCTGACGGCGATGTCTCCGGCGATGCGCACGGTGACGGTGTCTGCCAGTCCGGTGTCGTGCACGTGGATGAAGGTGTCCGAGCCGAGATGTTCGGCGACGCCGACGATGCCTTTCCAGGTGCCTTCGGTGGTGCTGACCTCGGTGTGTTCGGGGCGGATGCCGATGGTGGCGGCGTCGTGTTTTGCCGCCTCGGGGCCGGAGAAGAGGTTCATCCTGGGCGACCCGATGAAGCCGGCGACAAAGACGTTGCGTGGCTTGTGGTAGAGATCCAGCGGCGAGCCGACCTGTTCGATGACCCCGGCCTGCAGCACCACGATCTTGTCGGCCATGGTCATGGCTTCGACCTGGTCGTGGGTGACGTAGATCATCGTGGTTTCCATGCGGCTGTGCATCTCGCAGATTTCCAGCCGCATGCCGACGCGCAGGGCGGCATCGAGGTTTGAGAGCGGTTCGTCGAACAGGAAGGCGGAGGGGTCGCGCACGATGGCGCGGCCGATGGCGACCCGCTGACGCTGCCCGCCCGAGAGCTGGCCCGGCTTGCGGTCCAGGTAGTCGGTCAGGTTCAGCGCCTTTGCCGCGGCGGCGATGCGCTTTTCCTGCTCGGCGTCCGACACCCCGGCCATCCGCATCGGGAAGGCGATGTTCTTGCGCACCGTCATATGCGGGTAGAGCGCGTAGGACTGGAACACCATGGCCAGGCCGCGTTTGGACGGCGAGACGGCGGTGACATCGGCATCGTCGATGAGGATCTTGCCCGAGCTGGTGTCCTCGAGGCCGGCGATCAGGCGCAGCAGGGTGGATTTTCCGCAGCCCGAGGGACCGACGAAGACTGCGAACTCGCCGTCTTCGATGGTCAGGTCCAGCGGCGGAATGACCTCTACATCGCCAAAGCTTTTGGTTACGTTTTCAAGAACAATACGTCCCATGATCTTTCCTTTCTTTACGCGACCGCGTCGCTGCTTGAGCGCGGCGCTATTTCACGGCACCGAAGGTCAAGCCCTGGACCAGTTGTTTCTGACAGAACCAGCCCAGTACGATGATTGGTCCCACGGCTGCGGTCGACACCGCCGAGAGGCGTCCGAAGAACAGGCCTTCGGGGGCCCGGTTGCCTTCGATGAGTTTGGACAGGGTGGCCGCGTCGGTGGTGGTGAGGCGGACGGTCCAGTAGGCTTCGTTCCAGCAGAAGATGAAGCACAGCAGGGCGGTCGAGGCGATGCCGCCCCAGGCCAGCGGCACGAGGATTTCCCTGATCTCGCCCCAGGTGTTGACCCCGTCCATCTTGCCGGCCTCGATGATGTCCTTCGGGATCTCCTTGAAGTAGGTGAACAGCATCCAGACCACGATCGGCAGGTTGATCAGGCTGAGCACCAGGATGATCAGGAAATGGGTGTCGAAGATGCCGAGGAAGTTCTTGGTGATAAAGGTCATCGGGTAGAGCACTGCCGCGGCCGGCAGCATCTTGGTCGACAACATCCACATCAGCACGTCCTTGGTCGACCGGCTCGGGTTGAAGGCCATCGCGTAGGCGGAGGGAATGCCGACAAAGAGCGTGAAGACCGTGGCGAAGACCGAGCAGATCACCGAGTTGGCGGCGAACCGCCAGTAATCGTAGTTCTCGGTCATGTTCAGGTAGTTCTCCAGCGTCGGCGTGAAGAAGAACAGGAACTCGGGTTTGACCGCGTCCGCGTCCGTCTTGAAGCTGGTCAGAACCATCCAGAAGATCGGAAAGAAGAACAGCAACCCAACAGCCCAGGCCGCGATCGGCCATGCGATTTTGGAGAAGCGGGAGGTTTGTGCGACAATAGCCATGATCGTTCCCTTATTCCATCAGGGTCTTGCCGATCATGCGCAGCAGGAAGATGGCTACGATGTTGGCAAGAATGACTGCAAAGATACCGGTGGCGCTGGCGGCACCGATGTTGTTGTTGGCAAATTCACCGATCAGGTAGGGCAGGTTCTTGTTGCCGTTCCCGCGGCTGACGATTTCGATTTCCGCATAGAGCGAGAGGTGAAAGATCGCCTGGATCATCACCACGATGGCAATCGGGCGGCCCAGATGCGGCACCGTCAGAAAGCGGAACTGTGCCCAGGTGCTCGCCCCGTCCAGCACGGCGGCTTCCTTCTGCTGCTGGTCCTCGGATTGCAGCGAGGTCATGAAGATCAGCACGGCAAAGGGTGTCCACTGCCAGGTGACCATCATGATCACCGCGTAGGCCGAGGTCTGGGTGGCGCGGAACGAGATCGGTTCGAACTCGGGCCAGAGCGAGAAGAACCAGCCGATCAGCGGCGCGTCGCGCAGTGAGGCGGCCAGATCGTTGAGCCCGTTCACGGCAAGCCCCTGCAGGCCCAGAACCGGGTCAAGCAGCATGTTGATCCACAAGACCCCGTTCACCGCCGGCATGACGAAGAAGGGCGAGATCAGCAGAACCCGCACGATGCCGCGCCCGGGGAAGGTCCGGTTGACCAGCACCGCGATCAGGACGCCGAGGATGACGGTCAGGATCAGGATGCTGCAGACGATGAACAGGCTGTTCTGGATCGCGAACAGGAAGTCCTTGGATTTAAGAACAAATTCGTAGTTACCAAAGCCGCGCCAGTTGGAAAGAGAGGGGGTTGTCCACTCGGGACGGCGCAGGTTGTTGAGGACGTACCGGATGAACGAGAAGTACAGCGTCATCGAAAGTGGTACGAGCATCCATATCAGAAGCAGCACGACGGCTGGGGTCTGCAGGAGGCGAGGGAGTGTTCTGTCGGACATAACTCTATTTCCCCGTCAAAGTGAAGGTTGGACGACGCATCTTGGAAATTTTGATGGTTCGTAGTCTAGGCCGGACCTGTGACTGAGCGATCTGCCTGTCGCGGTGGCGGCCTTTGTCGGGGCGGAGGCCCGGCTGTTGCCGGACCCCTGCGGGGGAGAGCTGCTTAGTAGTAGCCGGCTTCCTGCATGATCGAGTCTGCTGCGGACTGCGCGGCAGCCAGGGCATCCTCAACCGATTTGGCACCGGACAGGGCCGCGGCCATTTCCTGGGCAACCGCCGAGCCGACTTCCGGGAACTCCGGGATGGCGGCGAACTGAACACCAACGTAAGGCTTCAGGTCGGTCGCTTCGGGCGCCGCGCTTTCGATCGCGGCCAGTTCGGCCGATGCAAAGCGGGCCGCGGCCTGGAACTCGGGGATCGCGTAGGTGGATGCGCGCTGACCGGTCGGAACCTTGGCCCAGCCGAAGTCCGGATGTGCGCCAACCGCCTGAACATAGTCCTTCGACGTCGCCCATGCGATGAAGTCGGCAGCCGCCCCGGCATTCGGCGATCCCGCGGGGATGGCCATGGCCCAGGCCCACAGCCAGTTCGCACCAACCGGGTTGCCGGCATTCGGCGACTGGGCGTATTCAACACCGTCAACGGTCAGGAACGAGGCCGCGATGGTCGCGTCGATCCACAGGCCGCACTTGCCTTCGTTGTAAAGCGCCAGGATCTCGTTGAACGAGTTGCCTTCCGACCCCGGAGGTCCGTAGCTGCCCAGCAGGTCAACATAGAAGTTGATCGCCGCGTTCCATTCGTCGCTGTCGAGCTGCGGTTTGTAATCCGCGTCGAACCAGGCGCCACCGAACGAGTTCACGACGGTCGTGATGAACGCCATGTTGTCGCCCCAGCCCGGCTTGCCGCGCAGGCAGGCGCCGTAAACGCCGTTGTCGGGGTCGTGCATCGCCGCAGCGGCCGCCCTGACATTGTCCCAGCTGTCATTGTCGGCAATCGCAACACCGGCCGCATCGGCCAGATCCTTGCGGTACATGACCATCGAGCTCTCGCCGTAGAACGGGGCCGCGTAAAGCTGACCCTCGTAGGACAGGCCGTTGCGCATCGCCGGCAGAATATCGTCAACATCGTAATCGGCCCCGAAATCCAGCGGCTCGATCCAGCCGGCCTGACCCCAGATCGGGGCTTCCTGCATGCCGATGTTGATAATGTCATACTGACCACCACCGGTTGCCGTGTCCGACTGTACCTGCTCGCGCAGAACACCCTCCTCCAGCGAAACCCACTTCAGCTCAACACCGGTCTTCGCCGTGTAAGCCTCCGCAACCTTCTGCATGTTGATCATGTGACCATTGTTCACAATCGCAATCGTCAGCGACTCCGACGCAGACACAAATCCCGCCGCCATCGCAATGACACTTGCCGCTCCGAGCGTTTTCTTGAGAGACATCCAGTTTCCTCCCTGTGGTTGGATGTTGATGCCTGACAATAGACAATTTCATTCCGCGACGTCAATTAATAATTTACGCGCGTAAAAAAATGAATTACGGAAGATAAATCAATTGTTTAAGCCGACCCTCGCATCGTGAGCCGGCCCTGAAACAGGGTGACCTCGCGTTTTTCTGCCCGTATTTCCGACTCGATCAGCCGCATCAGGGTCTCGACGCTGCGTGCCGCGATCGAGTCGTAATCCTGCGAAACCGTGGTCAGTGTCGGGCAGGTATAGCGCGAGAACGGATGATCATCATGGCCGGCAACCCTGAGCGTACAGCCGGATCCGAGGCCGACCTTCAGCCCGCTTTCAAAGGCCGCCGACAACAAGCCAATGGCCAGCCTGTCGTTGGAGCACAGGATGGTGTTGGTCGGCAATCGACCTTCGGCGATGACCCGGGTCCCTTCGCGGAACCCGATCTCTTCGAATTCCCAGCCTTCGCCGCTGACCTGTATCACATGCGGTTCATGCCCCAGCCGCTCCATCGCGGCGAAATAGGCGTTGTGGCGCCTGTGGGCGTTTGGGTTGACCGGCGTTTTCATTTCAAAAAAAACCGGCGGTTCGCCGGTCCGGCACAGGTATTCGACGATCAGCCCGATGCTTTGAGTGTTGTCGGACCCGAAAAACGCCTCTCCGATACCATCGAGATTGGCGTCAAACAGCACGGTCGGCACTTCCCCGGCAAATGCGGCGACCTGATCTGTGTCCGACGCCCGTCCAAGCGGCGCCAGCAGCACGCCGGCTGGTTTGATCGCGCGAAGACTGTCGAGATTGGCGATTTCCTGTTCGGGTCCGCCATGGGAGCTCAGCAGCAGCGGGTTGAATCCGGCATTGACGATCAGCCCCTCGATGGTGCGGGCAATCCCGGCAAAGAACGGGTCGGTCAGGTTGGGAACCACCAGCCCGACGTTTTTCGTCTGTCGCCGGTTCTGGTTCACCGCATAGATGTTGGGGCGGTATTCATACCGTTCCAGGGCCGCCTCGATGCGCTTTCGCGTGGATTTGCGGACGCTGTCGGGGTCGTTGAAGAACTTGGAAACAGTCGGGCGGGAAATCCCGATCACCGCGGCGAAATCTTCCATGTTTCTGATTTTGGGATCGTTCATTCTCTGACCTTTCCGTCCGACCTGTCGAACCCGCGGTACCGCAAGGCCAGTCACCGGGCAGAGTAATTGACGCCCGGCAATTTTCAAGAAGCCTGCTGGCCATCGCGACCCCCGGGGCGGTTCAGGACCTGTTCGGTGGCCTGCAATCAGCTGACGAAGCGTCGGCGCGGTAATCCGCCATCTGCGTCTTCGCCGGAGGCATCAGGGGACGTCGTCAGTCGCAGAAAATGAAGCTGCGGAACTTTTCCAGCGCCTCGGGTGATGTCAGCGTCTCGCGGAAGCCTCCGGCGCCACCGGGGCCGATGCACCGGCCGTAAAATTCCAGCTGATCAGCCAGCTTTTCCATCGCCGCCCGGCGGTCGCCGACGGGCAGATAGGGCGCATGGGTCGACAGGTAAAGCGCCGGGCGCTGTTTCTGCAGCCATGGCAGCAACTCGGGCAGCACGCCAAATTCGGCCCCCTCGATATCCATCTTGACCAGTGACACGCCGCTCAGATCGGTGTCGGACAAAAACTGATCCCAGGCCAGCGTCACGGCGTCAAACCCGTCGCCGCCGGTGTTCAGCAGGCTGGTCATGCTGTCCCCGGTTTCCCCGCCAAAGCTGGCCATCCGGGCAATGCCGGTCCGGTCGGACAGGGCCACGGGCAGCGCGGACACGTTGCTGACGTCGTTCAGTTCGAGGTTCCAGGCCAGATGCCGGAACGCCCGCGGATCCGGTTCGAAACACCAGACCCGCCGTGCCTTGCGCGCGGCATATAGCACCGTCGGCCCGATCCACGCCCCGATATCCAGATAATCACGGCCCGGCTGCAGATAGGTGTCGAGCACCTCGAAGGTTTCGGGTTCCCAATTGCCCGCCGTTGCCCGCAGCCAGAACTTGCTGTGATAGGGGTCACAGCGGAATGTTTCCCCCGCCAGAACGCGGGCACATAGCCCTGCGCGCGGTACCGTGTCTTCCGCCAGTCTGTCTGCATCGACCATTCCTCCCGCCATTCCGCCCTTGACCTGAGGGGGTCCGCGCCGCATGTAGCGGAAGGAACCAACATTCAGCGGGAGGCGCACGCTATGGCTTTTGAACTACCGGATCTTCCTTATGCACATGATGCCCTGGCTTCCAAGGGCATGAGCCAGGAAACCCTCGAATACCACCACGATCTGCACCACAAGGCCTATGTCGACAACGGCAACAAGCTGATTGCCGGCACAGAGTGGGACGGCAAGTCGATGGAAGACATCATCACCGGCACTTATGATGCCAATGCCGTCGCTCAGAACGGGATCTTCAACAACATCTCGCAGTTGTGGAACCACAACCAGTTCTGGGAAATGATGGGCCCGGGTGACACCGGCATGCCGGGCGAGTTGGAAAGCGCCCTGACCGAAGCCTTTGGCTCGGTCGACGAGTTCAAATCGCAGTTTTCGGCCGCAGGCGCAGGTCAGTTCGGTTCTGGCTGGGCGTGGCTGGTGAAAAACGCCGACGGCTCGCTGGCGGTGACCAAGACCGAAAACGGCGTCAACCCGCTCTGCTTCGGCCAGACCGCGCTTCTGGGCTGCGACGTGTGGGAACATTCCTACTATATCGACTTCCGCAACAAGCGGCCGGTCTACCTCTCGAACTTCCTCGACAATCTCGTGAACTGGGAAAACGTCGCTTCGCGCATGTGACCGCTGGACGGAACGACAGACAAAAAAACCCCGTGCATCGCGCGGGGTTTTTCATTTCTGCAGGGACATCATCGTGTCTGAACGGCGTGTCCGTCCGTCCGCGCAGCTTGACAAGCCGCGCCGGACATTCGCACGATACCGGGCACAGACGGAATTCGACGGGGGTGGAAACATGCGGGGACTGATCGCGGCTGTACTGGCACTGGGCCAGATCCTGCTGACCTCCGCTGCACCGGCCCAGACCGCCGAAGGCACCCACGGCGTGGTCTTGCCGGCGCGCAGCTGGGAAATCTCGCCGGCCATCGACGGCAAGATCAAGGAAATCCTGTTCACCGAAAGCCAGTTCGTTCACGAGGGGGATACCCTGATCGTTCTGGACGACACGCTGACGCGGCTGCAGTACCAGCTGGCGCAGTCGCGGCTGGAACTGGCCCGCAAGGATCTGGAACATGCCAAGGAAAACTACGACCGCCAGCAAAAGCTGAAAGAGCGCGAAGCCGTGTCCGCAGCGGCCTTTAGTGATGCGTTTTTCGAGGTCGAAAAGTCCCGGCAGAACGTCGAGATTGCCGATCTGGAGGCTTCGATCGTCGGGGCGTTGCTGGAGGCACATCAGGTGCACGCCCCGGCGGACGGGATCATGTCGGCGCCGAAGGTGGCGCCGGGGACAAATTACAACCTGATCGAAAGTGGCCCGGTGGCAAAGCTGGTCGTGCTGGATCCCATCCATGTCCGCGCGACGATGAAGATGGAGCGGGTGCTGGACCGTCTGGCCAATCAGGAATTCGACGCCAGCCGGTCACTGGACGTCACCGTCGAACTGATCCTGCCCAACGGGTTGAAGTATCCGCAGGAAGGCCGGATCGCGTCGGTCGGGTTCGAGCTGGATTCCGAGACCGGAGAAGGCAGCGTTCTGATCGCCTTTCCGAACCCCCGCAAATTGCTGCGGCCCGGCATGCCGGTGCAGGTCATCCCGCACGATATCGACTAGCTGCTGAGGCTCCATATCCGGGGTTTCGCCTGCCGCAGGCGGGTTTCGGACCTGCCGCCGTTCAGCGCTTCTTCTTCAAGATTCACGGCCTGCTTGTTGCGGACAACCGCCGAAACTCCGTGAATGTCCGCTCGAAAGACGGCAACTTGCCGGCGCGCCGGAACACATGCCTGGAAATGGGTCGGTCTACTTGTCTTGCCAGCTTGCGAAAGTCTTGCGGGCCAACTCACTCTCAGGGCGCAAGTTTTCGATGCCCTCATATGGCTTATCTGTTCCCTTTTCGCGGTGCGGGAACTTGGCGATCATTTTTTTGCGTGCCGCTTGGCCATGTCCTGAAACGATGCCGCAGACCAGAGAGACTGGCCGATATCAGAATAGGTCTCACGTGGATCTCTCAGAATGTTAAAGACCGGTGCAGCGGCACCCGGCACACCCGGCGCTGGCATGTGCATCTTGAATTCCTGCTTGACGATCGATCTCAACACCGGCCCTTCGTAGATATAGACATAATCCCGACGCGAATTGCTTTCGCCTTCCAGGAAAAGAGCGGTCTGATCCACACCGTCGATCACCCGGTCGCGCGGAATGAACTCAGTCCCCCCGGCAATGCGAGCGAAGGTCGTAAAAAGATCTGAGACGTGGATGATGTCGCCGGCATAGCTTCCGCCTTCTATGGCCGCCGGCCAACGTACAAACGCATCGACACGTACACCGCCCTCAAGGTGTTCAGCCTTGCCGCCGCGGTAGATTAGCTCGGACATGCCCGAGTTCGGCGAGTATTGCTTAAAAATACCGTTGTCCGCCATCACCACAACCAGCGTGTTTTCGGCGACGCCAAGCTCGTCAACCTTGGCCATCAGGTCGCCAAGCCAGTCATCCAGCTGCTCCATTTTGTCGGCCATGAAGCCACCGTTACGGGACCGCTGTTGATCGCCGTAGGTAAAATTGATGGGGTAGAGGGGCCAGTATTGCAGAAAAAACGGCGCATTCTCACCAGCGAGGCGCTCCAGTTGTTCCAGAACTTGTCGCTGATAGGTTTCATTCATGGTTTCATAGTGGCCCTGCGTCCACTCTTCACCGGCTTCGATGCCAACTTCACGCGCCATTTCCCCCGCTCGTGCCTCAAGCCCGGTTACAAGCCCGTATGGACGGAAGCGTTGGTCTATGTTGAATTCGCCGGACTGGGTTGAAGGGTGCCAGCCATTCAGGTTGCCTGCCTTCGCAGCTTCAGGTGTCATCAGGCTAAGCTGAACCTGCTGATGAACAGGAAAGAACGCGACATCAAACCCCTGGTGGTGAGGGTAAGATTCCTCGATATCGCCTTGGTGCCATTTGCCAACATGCGCCGTATTGTACCCGGTCTGTTTCAGAACTTCGGCTATTGTGACCTCGTTTTTAGATAAGCCTTCACCAACCAGGGCAACTTTGACTTCGTCGATACCTGTCCGAATCGGATGGCTGCCTGTCAGGAAGGCCGTGCGGGTGGGGGTGCAGGACGGTTCAGTGTACATCCGCATCAACGACAGGCTCTCTGAAGCGAAGTCGTTGATGTTCGGCGTGTCGAACCCGGCGACGTAGTTCATCGCCCGGTTGCCCATGAGCCCGAAGCTGACATCGTCGATCAGGACATACAGGATGTTCGGGGGCCTGCCGCCATTCGATTCGCGAAGTTCGGCCAGCCTTGCATCGACGCGTACGTCCTGTGCGTCCCACGCCTCGGCGTACTGCGCCTTGATGAAGTTGAACTCTCCGTCATGAACGATAGGGCCGTCCTGTGCCGTCGCCGCCGTTGCAGTCAACAATGCGCCTATGATTGCCATCGAAAGCTTCATTGGGGTCCCCTTGTCCAGATTTATGCCGTTGCTTCAGGAATAGGCGAAACAGATCAGGCGCCCAAGACGTATTTTGAACCAAATCAGTCGTCTGATTTTTTTTTGAATGCACCCGATGCCGGCAATGCGCCGGTTCGTTCGCTCCGCAGCGTTTTTCAGAATTGGCCCGCCTTTGTCATCTGAGTGGTTTCGTCGGATGACCAGGCTGCAGAGCTTGCCGTCCTTTCTGTGTGCGTCGTCGGATACGCGCCGCGTTGACGTGTCACGCTCCGGATCACCCGGGTTTCGGGTCTGCCCGCGACCCTCCCGCCGGCACGCTTGATTTTTGTTCACTTATTGTTCACATTCCGCGTCATGCTTGATTTGCAGCCCGGTCAAAAGCTCGCCCGTGGAGTGTGTCGCCACCTTGCCTCGCACGGTTTTGTTTCTGTTGAGGAATTCGTACCGGCGCGTGGGTTGCGGGTGGATGTCATGGGGCTGGGTCCGAAGGGCGAGCTGTGGGTGGTGGAATGCAAATCCAGCCGCGCCGATTTCCAGACCGACCAGAAATGGCAGGGGTATCTGGATTGGTGCGACAGGTACTTCTGGGCTGTGGACGACGCGTTTCCGACCGATCTTCTGCCCGCGGGCACCGGGCTGGTCATTGCCGACGCCTACGGGGCCGAGATCATCCGCATGGCGCCCGAAGACAAGCTGGCCGCGGCACGGCGCAAGGTTCTGATCCAGAAATTCGCCCAGCACGCCGCGCGGCGCTGGCACGTCGCCCGGGACCCGGGATTTACGCAAGCGGATCTCTCGTAAAAGTGGTGCGGCGGGCGCCGATTTCTGCTATCCTGACGGCGTTTTCTGTCGGGAGAGAGGGGCGGCACCATGCAGATCGGCGACGAAGTATTCATTTCATACCCCCATTGCGTCCACTGGCAAACCAAGGGTGATCCGGCGTCTACCAAGGGATCGACGGCCATCAATCAACTGCTCTGGGGCGACTACGCGGTGATCAGGGACATCGATGGCGACTGGTTCTTTGTCCGCAGCCGGCGCAAAAAACGGATGGCTGCGCCGTGAAAACCTGCAGACCAACCGGGTTCTGGAAGTGAACTTTGTCGATGTGGGGCAGGGGGACGGAGCCCATATCCAGACCCCGGATGACAAGATCCTGCTGGTCGATGCCGGGCAGGAGGACAACATGTTCCGCTTCCTGCGCTGGCGGTTCGGCAAGTTCGAGGACGCGGTGGATTTCGAGGCGATGGTCATCACCCACCCGGACAAGGATCACTATTACGGGTTTACCGACCTTTTCGAGCACGAAAACGTGCGCATCGGATCGGTATTCCACAACTGCATCGTCGAACAGGTGCAGGGCGGGAAATCAACGCTGGGCACCGAGGAAAAACCGGCCGGGGCGAAGAAGAAACATGTCACCGGGCTGGTCCGGGACCTGGCCGCGCTGAAGGTGATCACCGACGACGATGCGCGGTGTGGCGGCCGGCTGTTCCCCAACCTGATGAAAAAGGCCGTGGATGGCGGGCGCGTGGGAGACGTCCGCGGTCTGCTGGCCAGCACCGACGTAAATGCGCCGGTCTTCCTGCCGGGGTTTGCCCCTGCGGACAACCGCGGCATGGTGATCAAGGTTCTGGGACCGCTGCCCGAAATGTTCGGCGGTCAGCCCGCCTTGCCGAGCTTCGGGTCCACGGGCAAGACCAAGAACGGCAATTCAGTGGTGCTGCAAATCGAGATTGGCACGGTTCGCATTCAGCTGGGCGGCGATCTGAACAAGGAATGTCAGGACTACCTTCTGGAAAAGTACACAGGCCTGAAACACCCGCCGCACAGCGTCGGAGAAGAGGAAGAAATCGTTGCCGCCGCGCGCCCGTTCTTCGAGGCGGACGTGACCAAGGCCTGCCACCACGGCAGCCCGCATGTGGCGCCCGCCTTCCTGCGGGCGGTAAACCCGCTGGTGACCGTGGTGAGCAGCGGCGATAACGAACCGCATGGCCATCCCCGGCCGGACACGCTGGGCCTGATCGGGCGCACCGGGCGGGGGGACATGCCGTTCATCTTTTCGACCGAGCTGGCCAGATCGACCAAGGAAACGATCAAACGGCCGTTCGAGGCCCGTGCAGACCTACGCGCAACACTGAACAAGAACGAACAGGTGCTGGCCGACCCGGCCGCGTCACCGGCCCAGAAGACGGCTGCGCAAAAGGCGATCGACAAGGCGCTGGAGGTGATCGAGCGCAGCGTCGCGCGATACGGGATGATCAATCTGCGCACGGACGGTCACAACGCGCTGATGGCGCAGAAGCTGGAGCGCGACCGGAAAAAAAGCGTGCGCTGGGACGTGCACCTGTTTGAAACCGATCAGAACGGACATTTGCGGGCGGCCGGGTCTTCCGGGCACTGAGCCCGGTTCAGCGCTTCTTCTGCCCCCGGGCTGCTGCGGCGGCGGCGCGGATTTCCTCGGCGATTTCCTCGGCTTCCTCGGGGTCGAAGTCCATCGGGATCTCGACGCTGCCGGCCTCGATGAAAAGGCGGACCATGCCGTGATCGGTGGGGCCGATCTGCAGATTGGCCTCGACGTCGCGTTCCGTGTTGATGCTCATGGCGGCGCTCCTGATGGTCGGAGCGCAGTGCTAGCGCCAAGACGGTTGAAATTCAACCACGGATCGGGCTTTGCTGCAGCCATGACCGATCCGGTACTGCGCCCCTACCGCGAAAATGACCGCTCCTGGCTGGTGGAACGGCATCAGACGCTGTACCGCCGCGACGAAGGGTTTGACGACACGTTCGGGCCGCTGGTCGATGGCATCCTGCGGGATTTCACCGCCGATCATGACCCGCAGCGCGAACAGGGCTGGATCGCCGAAGAGGCCGGCCAGAGGCTGGGCAGCATATTCTGCGTGGCCCAGGACGGGGTGACGGCGAAGCTGCGGCTGTTCCTTCTGGTCCCCGAGGCGCGGGGAAAGGGGCTCGGCAAGCGCCTGTTGAGCAGGTGCATGGCGTTTGCCCGGCAGGCCGGGTACCGGCACATGGTCCTGTGGACCCACGAAAGCCACGTCGCCGCCTGCGCGCTGTATCAGAGTTTCGGCTGGCGGCTGACCCGTTCCGAACCGGTGCATTCTTTCGGCGTCGACCTGATCGAGCAGAGCTGGGCGATAGATCTCTAGAACAGGCCGCGTTTCCTCGGGCCCGCCCGCGTGTGACAGCGGCCCCCGGGCCGCCGTGAGGCGTCCCGGCGACCTGTCGATTTGGCAGGCAGGCGCGCGGTGTTCAGGTTTTCCGGAGCCCGCAGGAAAAGGCGGCACACCCGTCCGCCGGTTCATCGCACCACGGCCCGTCGATGCGGGGTTTGCAGGGTTTGACCGGCGATAGCATCCTCGCGACAGAGAGGGTTCAGGGTGATCTCATCTTGCTCTAACCCTCTTGCATTCGCCTTTGCCCGGGTCTAAACGAGCCGCCAGTGCCGCCTTAGCTCAGTTGGTTAGAGCGCTGGATTGTGGATCCAGAGGTCCCCTGTTCAAGCCAGGGAGGCGGTACCATCTCTCCTAAGAAAACAGATAGTTACGTGGAGATTTGTCTCTTGGAAACAAATCCAAAGGTCCAATGAGTATTACGCAATGGAATTTCGTAAGCCGTTGAAAGCGTTGAGGAGAGTCGATGCAGCGCACGTAGAAAAAGAGACACAGGAGAGACACCAGAAGTGAAGTTATCCACACGGCTTGGCTGTCGGTTCTTAAGTTTGTGGTATGCTTAGACGCATTAGAAATTAACTAGGCAGCAGACTCATAAAACTGGCACCATAGCCTTACGGATGCGAGTTTGATCATAGCCATGAAGTTGGCTGAGGTTTTCTCATATCTGGTCGCGATGCGTCGGAACGAAGCTTTGAGCCTGCCGAAGAAGCGCTCGATCTTATTGCGTTCGCGGTAAATTTCCGCGTCAAACTCGGCGGGCAATTTCCGGTTTGCCTTTGGTGGGATTACGTCGATGGCGCCTTGTTCCCAGATCATTTCACGGATCCAGTCTGCGTCATAAGCCTTGTCCGCGAGCACATATTGCCCAGGCTGCAGTCCATCCAAAAGCTGTTCACAGGGCGGTGCGTCATGGGCTTGGCCCGGCGTCAGCTCATAGCGGATTGGCAGGCCGTTTTGGTTGGTAAGTGCGTGAATTTTTGTGGTTAACCCGCCCCGCGACCGCCCCATGCAACGACGCGGGTCGTTTTTTTGAGCGTTGCGGCTGAATGATGCACACGCACGGATGTTCCATCCACCATCACAGTGTCGACGTTGTGCGCGTCGGCGACCGCCTCCATCACACGATCCCAGATGCCAGCATAAGTCCATCGGTTGAAACGGTTGTACACCGTGGTGTAGGGGCCGTATTGATCCGGCAAATCCCGCCAAGGGATGCCGGTACGCAAGACATAGAAAATGCCACTGATCACGCGCCGATCATCGACACGCTTCACACCCCGGCTGTTGTTCGGGAGCACAGCCTTGATGAACTCCCACTCCAAATCGCTCAAGTCTGATCGCGCCATTCCACGGCTCCCCACATTGTTTTACGGAAAGTGAATCATAACTCGCTGGAAACGTGAAGCTCTTTGTAGGTACGCTGCCTAATAGTAACATGAAAAACGAACCATCATTTGGTGAGCTTGCGTGCGGGGTTTCTTTCAATCCTGGCGGCCACGAGAAGGTTAACAAGATTAAGGACTCCTTCGCGAACGTCGTAGACATCCTCAACGACTACCGAAAGGAAGAATCACTTAACGAAGATGACGGTCATAATGGCGAACGTATTCGAATGTTGTCTGTTGCAACCACCGAAGCGCAAACTGCCCAAATGTGGGGAGTCAAAGCAGTCACCTGGAATAGCTAAACCGTCCTCTTGAACTCCGTCTGAAAAACCGTTATCTCCGTTCCTGAGGACGTGTGTCCAATGAAAGCCCTGCCATGAGCGGGGCTTTTGCGATTTTTGGCCACCCTCGATTTTTAGATCAAAGCGAGACGCGATGCTGGAAGCCTTGTTGGTGTTTCTGCTCAAGGTTCTGTGGGATGTGGTCTGGTACCTCATCCGGCGGAAGCTTGACCGGAAGGACTGAGTTTATCCTGCGCTGACCCCACTCGGCGCGTGATCTATCGGCAACGGATTTCAGTGGGCGGGGGAGGTGTGCCCGGTCGAATCCTCATCATACAACCGCATACCTCGCCGCCCCTTACCCTCAAAATGAGAGACAAAATGGAGACAACGCCCCGTAACGATTTGATTTATAAAGGGAGTATTTGGATTATGGATCCAGAGGTCCCCTGTTCAAGCCAGGGAGGCGGTACCATAAAATCACTGACAATTTGCTCTTCGGAAAGACACCGGCTGCCGCCGCAGACCGGCCCGCGGGATGCGAAAGGTTGACCCCGCGTCACCCCAAACCCTTGATCCATATCAAAACGTCCGACCGGTTCTGGTGCTAGTTTCGGTCTGCCTTTGATCCAGGGGGTTGGTTCGCCCGCATGGCCGCGTTTACGACCCGGGTTCTGGATCGGGGAATCCGGTCGGTTTCGGGCCGGGTTCGCACTGCGCGTTTGATGTGACGACACGCGGGTATGGTCCGGATATCGGGCCTGTAATGCCGGACGCCGAAGCGTCCCGAACCCCGATTTCAGGGAGAATGCGATGAATGCCATTCGGACTGTCCTGACCGCTGCGATTGCGGTTGTGTTGCTTGCGCTGCCGGCGTGGGCCGGCACGATCGTCGATCCGACCTACGGACACACCATTACGGTTCCCGACGACTGGAGCCCCGAGCAGATCACCGAGGGTGAGGACCGGGTCGTGCAACTGGTCAGCCCGGACGGCAACGCCTATGGCGAGGTGCGCGCGGTGCATGTGGCACGGGGCACGACGGCCGCGCAGCTGCGCGAAAACTTTGCCGCCACCTATCTGCCGACCGCGCTGCTGGCCGGCAGCGCGCCCGAGACGTTTTCGGGGGTTGCCGGTGAAGTCGCCGCGTGGACCTTTCAGATGGACGGCCAGAACCTTGTCGCCGGGGGTTTTTTCGGCATATCGGGGCCGGTCGGCTATGTGCTGGTGACCATCACCTCCGAAAGCCAGTTCGACGCCTATTCGCCCCAGTACGACCGGATCTTCGACACGTTCGTGCCCGGCAATCTGGTGACGACCTATGCCGGCGAAGCTCCGGCGACGGCGCCAAAACTGCCGGTTCCGCCAACACCGGCGACCCCGCCGGCAACGAGCCTCGCGCCAACCGATCGCACAGGCACGGCGATGCATGCCGGGCTGGTTGCCGAGCCGCACCCGGAACTGGGCTTTCTGATCGTGCACAAAGACACCTGGGTCGCGGATCAGCCCAGCGGTTATTCGCTGCGGCTGGGGCTGGCAGCCGAGCCGATGCCAAGCCGCCCGTCGCTGGTCGTCGAAGCGCTTGCCGGTGACGCATACGTGTCGCTTCAGGCTGCCGCAGAGGATCTCAAGGCGCAGCTTTCCGGCCTGCCCAACGCGCGGTTCGATCAGGAAGGCCCGCATATCATCAAGACCCTGACGGAAAACGGTGCCCCCCTGCAGGGCTGGTCCTTCGGGGCGCTCTATGACGTGAACGGCGTTCCCTTCCGGCAGCTGACATTCATTTTCAAACGTGTCGATCCATCGGTCTACTACACGGTCTACGTGACCGGGCCGGCTGCATCACTTTCGACCCACAAACCGGAAATGATCGCGATGCTGGCTACCCTGAAAATGATCCCCTTCGGCAACTGAGGACACCCGGCATGACGATACAGAGATTTTTCGCCACGGCTTGTCTGGCCGTATTCCCCGCGCTTTCACCGGCTTACGGATGCGAACTGATCGGGCAGGTGTCCACGGATGGCACCGGTTCGCCCGACACCTATCGCAGCGGCGGCAAGTACAAGGCGGTCGCCAAGGAACTGATTACGCCGGGCTCCGTCCTGTTCATTCAGCTGACCGGCGGCGATCTGCGCTATGTCACGCTGCATGACCGGACCTCGGGTGGTGGATGGGACACGTCCTATCAGGGGGCACAGGTCAGCTTTGGCCACAATGATGCGGCCATTGCCGGCTGCATGGCCGAACCCAATTGCACCCATATCATCGTTGCGCTGAACGGCGCGCATGAACGCTATGAAACCATGGTCAGCTCCGCGGACGTGCTGTTGTGCCTCGCCGATCACGCCGGGCAGGCGGCGCCCGCGGACCCGCCGCCGGCGCAGAGCACGCCAACGGCACTCGTGCTCGATCAGCGCATGCATGCCCCGCAGAGCGGCTGGAGCATCGGCTATCCGTCGTCATGGACGAGCCAGCTCGATGACGATCCCAATGGCGGCAGCGGTGTCTTCTCTTCGCCTGACGGCAACACGGTTGTCGGGGTCTCGACCTTCACCACGGGAATGGGCGCGGATGCAAACATGCTCATCCCGCAGATCGAAGGGGCCATGTTCGAAGGCGGTCCGGTCCTGGGTTCCCAACCGGTCGAGCTGGGCGGGATCGCCGGCGAAATGCGGCGCTATGACATGCAGCCCGGAAACCCGATGAGCGCGGTTGCCGCCTATCTGGACACAGGCCAGCGGCTGTACGTTGTCTGGGCCATTACACCCACCGCGCTGTCACAGGCCAACATGCAGCAGGCGGCCACCCTGATCGACAGTTTTGAGACCGTCGCCCATGCGCCGCCGTCGGTCCGGGATCAGGAAAACAGGATGATCGGCATGGCGCTCAGCAGCAACGAGGCGGTTCAGTACGGCAATGTCGGCCACCAGACCCATATTTCGCGGCAGGACGGCGCGATTTACTACCGGATCGAAATCGCCGCGTCGGTCGCGGCCAGTGACTGGAGAAAGTATAACACCGTCGTCCTGCGGGCCACGCATGTGGATACCAGCAGAGTAGCCTCGGCATCGCATGCCACGGTCGATGCGAGCCTTGGCGACAGGCCGGTCGTGCTGGCCGGAAAGATGCCGATAAACCTGAATATGTCGGCAGACGGCGCCTATCTGGTCACCGTGGAAATGGGCCCGGTCAGGTATGGCAGCCGCATGATTATCCTGGGAGATGCGCAATGAAACCTTTCGCAATCATCCTGTCCGCCGCCGTGCTGGCCCCGGCCATCGCACAGGCGCAGTTCACGCCGGGCCTTGGCCGGGAAATCCCCTGCTATGGCGGTCAGAACCCCGGCGGCGCCTATGTCTGCGCCTGCGATCAGGGGCATATCTCGGGTTCGGCGGCGCTGATCCTGGGCGGCTCGTCCCAGAAGTGGGGGCCCGGCACGTTGCCGCAATGTCTGGCCTGGGCCGACAGCATGGCGGCCGCCGCATCGGCGCCGTCGGTTCAGCCACCCAGTCCGCCGGTGTCGCTGGATCCGCCAAAGACCACGCCGCCGCCAAATCTGGGACGCAAACCCACCCCGCGCACACCGCAAACGCCGCCCCCCCTCAAGATCGTGGAGCGTGACCAGTGTGACATCGGGTTCAACCTGTGCCGGGGCGGCGGGGCTGGGACCGAAACCTGCGTCATGCAGTACAACGCCTGCGCCGACGCGGTGTTCAGGGACAATTACAACGCGGCCGTCGCCGCAGGACAGGTGTGGCCATGAAACACGGCATCATTCGACATTTCCTGCTGAGCGCCGCCACCGCCCTGATTGCGGCCCCCGGGTCGGCCAATGATTCCTCCGCCGTGCTCGAAGCCGGTGGTCTGCGGCTGACCCGCGACGCGCCGGTCGAGATCGTGCGCGAAGACCTGTTCATCGCGGCCGACCGTATCGAGGTGAACTATGTCTTTCGCGCTGCCGACGATGTCGGAACCTCGACCATCGTTGCCTTCCCGCTGCCGGAATATGATCACGCATGGCTTGGCATGTCGGCCATGGGTGGCATGGGGGAAACCGTGGAAAGCCGCAGCCGGTTCGAGCTGTGGGTGGATGGCGCACCGGTCACGCCGCAGATCGAGCTGAAGGCCCTGCGCAACGGCATCGACGTGACCGAGGCCCTGACCGGGCTGTCGATCACCCCGGGAACGCTCGACTACGACCGGCTGATGCAGCAGATCAGGGCATTGCCCGACGAAACCCGACGGCAGCTGGTGCAGGCCGATCTGCTCGAAGATTACGGCGGTGGCGAATACGCCCCGGAATGGACGGTGAAGGCCACCTATTACTGGCTGCAGCATTTTCCGCCGGGGCGGGACGTGGCGATCCGGCATGTCTATCAGCCCGTTGCCGGCATGTTTATCATCGCCGACCCGGAGCTGCGCGATTTTGACCCGGACGCGTTCTGCATGTCCGGCGCGGAACGGCAGGGCGTCAAAAACCGGATGGGTCAATCCGGCCATGGCGCGGCACTGGGCTCCGAAGTCCGCTATGTTCTGAGCACCGGGGCCAACCGGCGCGGCCCGATCGGCACCTTCCGGCTGACCATAGACAAGGGCGCGCCGGACGCCATGGTCAGCCTGTGCTTTGACGGACTGAAAAAGATCGCGCCGACCCGGTTCGAAGCGGTCAGGACCGGGTTCACACCCGACCGGGACCTTCAGGTTCTGTTCGTAACCGCCCCGTAACAGCCCGGTTGCGCAGCGGACCGCCCGGTCCGGTCAGTCCGGATCGGGTGGTGTGATCGAAAACGCAACCCGGGGCAGTTCGGCCTCGAACGACCCGGTCACATCGGCCTGCAGACCCGCATCGTCGCGCAGCGGGCCGGAAAACCGTCCCCGCACCATCACATCTGCCCCACCGTCCACGGCGGGCAGCACGGTGTAGGTGTCAATTGTCACTGACATGCCCTCGGACGTGCCGCCTGTGGCGATCTGCGCGTCACGGCGGGTCAGATACAGCCAGACAAAGGGCGCGCTGTCTTCGTATTCGACACTGAGCGACAGCTCTGCCCCGTCCGGCGACAGGCCGACCATTCGGAAACTCCTGTCTTCGTCGCTGATCCCGCCCCAGGACGTGTCGGCCCCGGCATGCCGGTCATCGACCACAAAACGGATCGTGCCAAGCGCCGAGCTTACCCGGATCTGCCCGAGATCGATGGCAATCCCGCCGCTGTCCTGCGCCCGCACCGGGGCCGTGGGAAACAGGGCGGTGGCACCGGCCAGGACCAATGCAAAGCATATCGTTTTCACGGCTGCGTCTCCATCGTCGCGTCCGCGGCTGCCGGACGCTGCGAGGAGTATCTTAGTCAGACGCGGTGTTTTGCCCTTGATTCAAGTCAACCGGGTGGATCCGGCGGCATTCCCGCCCGGACACGGCGGCCCGGAACAGAGCGCCTCTTTCGCACCGGGTCCGTCACCGCGTTCCGGTATCACGTGACGATACCCGAGCGTGTGCGCAACCTCGAACAGTTTTCATGGATCTGCAGCTCATAGCACTTCTTTTTCGGCAGGCCCGTGCTCAGGATTTCAGTCAGGGCCTCGTCGTCGCCGGTTTCCCTGAAGCGCGTGGGTATGTGGCTGCCACGATTGGATTTGTTGAAGGATTCGAAATAGGTCACGCCGCCGACCATGGCGGCAGCCGGCGTACGGGTCCCTCCATATCAATTCACTTTTGCATCACCCGCCTGAGATGCCCCATGGCCGTGCGGTGAACGCATGGCCGGCGCCAATGTTCGGGCGCCTCAGAGCTGAACCCAGCCTTCCGGCGGTTTGCCTTTGCCCGGATGCACCGTGCCGCAATCCGGGCAGGTGCGGGCGTCGGTGTCGTTGTGGAAGGCGTCGTAGATTTTCGGCAGCTGGCTGACGATGCCTGAGGGATCGTCGAGGCTGACCTCGGCGCGGTGCACCCGCGCTCCGCAGTCAAAACAGAACCACTCGAACCCTTCCTTCATCCCCGGCTGGCGCGGGGCCTCGACGACGATACCGATCGACCCTTCCTGCGGGCGCTGCGGCGCGTGGCGCACGTGCGGCGGCAGCAGGAACACTTCACCTTCACGGACAGGTACGTCGTAAATCTTGCCGCCATCGGCGATCTTCAGCATCATGTCGCCCTTCTGCTGAAAGAACCATTCCTCGACCGGGTCGTCATGGAAATCCATCCGCGTGTTGGGGCCGCCCACGACCATCACGATCATGTCGCCGGACTTGTGCAGCAGCTGGTTGCCAACGGGCGGGCGCAGCTTGTCGGCGTTTTCCGCGACCCATTTCTGGAAATTGAACGGTTTCAGCGTCGGATGCTGGGACATTGGTTTCTCCTGTGGCCGCGGACGTGCCGTGCGTTTCAATTCGTTGTTTTCAGGCCATCTAAGACCATCGCGCAACTGCGGACAATGCCCTGCTTCGGTTCCGGGTCACAGCTTCAGGCCGCAGCTGTCGAAAGCGGCCCGCGTTGCGTCCTTCTCGGCCTGCGTCAGGTTGAGCATCGGGTGACGCACCTTGCCCCCGACCTGTCCCAGCAATTCCTGCCAGTATTTGCCATGCGCGGTGGGTTTGCCGCCGGGCTTGGTGCGCTGGATCGCCTCGCGCACCGGGTTCAGGCTGTCGCGCACGCGCTGAGCCTCCGCGAATTTCCCGGCAAAGGCCAGCTCGGTATATTCATGCATGCGGCGGTCGTTTCTGGTCTGCAACTGGTATGGCGGGGAGGAACAGAGATAGAGCCGCCAGCCAAGCTCCTCGATATTGTCCAGCCATTCGGGTTCGGCAGAGGTCGAGACCTGTATCCGGTCCCCCACCATATGCGTGAGCCGCACGTACATCTCCCGCGGGACCGAATACTTGATGGCCACGATATTGGGCAGCTCTGCAATCCGGGCGCAGGTTTCCGGTTCCATCAGATAGCCGCTGTCAGGGTGGCTCCACATCGCTATGCCGATTTCCAGACGGTCGCATATATATTTGTAGTAATTGTACAAAATCTCATCCCGATCGTGGCAAAAGCTCAGCATCGGGGCATGGACCACGACGTAATCCGCGCCGCACTCCTGGGCGTGCCGGCCCAAATCCAGCACCGTGTCGACGTTCTGATCCGAGATTGACATGATCGTGTCCGCCCGTCCGGCGCATTCCTCGACCGCCACGGTCATGTTGCGCTTGCGTTCCTCCAGCGACATCGACCAGAACTCGCCCTGCTTGCCGGCGATGAACAGGCCGCGAATGCCCAGATCGTCGATCCAGTGACGGATATTGGCGCGCAGCCCGGCTTCGTTGAAGCTGAGGTCGTCGTTGAACGGGTTCAGTGCCGCCGCCCAGATGCCCCGCATGTGCTCGCGGGCATAATCCTTGGCTTGTTGCCTTGTGTATTTCATGGGGCAGATCCTTGTCCGGTGTCGCGCATGGCCTGCCACAGGGTATGGCCGGTCAGCGGCATTGTCAGGTCGGTCACGCCCAGCGGGCTGAGCGCGTCGATGGCGGCGTTCAGAACGGCGGCGGGCGCGACGATCGTTCCGGCCTCACCCACACCCTTGGCCCCCAGCGCGTTCATCGGGCTGGGCGTTTCAAACTTGTGCAGGGACAGGGGCGGCATGTCAGTGCTGCGGGGCATGGCATAATCCATGAACGATCCGGTCAGCAACTGGCCGTCCTGATCATGCACCACCCGTTCCATCAAGGCCTCGCCCAGCCCCTGTGCCAACCCGCCGATGATCTGGCCTTCGACCAGCTTCGGGTTCACGATGGTGCCGGTGTCGTCCACGCAGGTGATATGTTCAATGGTCGGCGTCCCGGTGTCGGGACACACCGAAAGGCCCGCCAGACAGGCGCCATAGCCCCAGGCCTGACCGTCGTTTTCATAGCGCGTTTCTGCGGTGATCGGCAGCGTCTCGCCCGCGGCGCGGCGGGCGGCGACCTGCCGGCAGGCAATCAGCACCGCGCTGCCGCCGATGGCGGTGGACCGGCTGGCCAATGCGCCGATGCCGGCCGGAACGCGGGCGGTATCGGCCAGCCGGACGTCGACCGCGGTGATTGCTACGCCCAGCGTGTCGGCGGCGATCTGTGCATAGCTGGTTTCGCGCGCATGGCCCTGACTGGAACTGCCCGACGCCACGGTCACGGCACCATCGGCGTTCAGCGTGACCCGTGCGGTTTCCCAGCCGCTGCCCGATGGTTCGAGGTAGAAGGCCAGCCCCAGACCGGTCAGGGCACCATCTGCGCGTCGCCGGTCACGGTCAGCAATCAACGCGTCATAGCCGGCCCGCGTGCAGAGCATTTCCAGCGCCCGATGATAATCGCCGGAATCGAGCGTATCGCCACAGGCGGTGGAGCAGGGCAGATCCGCCGTGCGCAACAGGTTGCGCCGCCGGATCTCCACCGGGTCGATGTTCAGTTTTCGGGCCGCCTTGTCGATCAGCCGCTCGATCAGGCAGTTGGCCTCGGGCCGCCCGGCGCCGCGGTAGATCCCGGTGGGACCAAACCGCCCCGTAACCGCCTGCGTGGTGATGTCCAGCGTGGCGATACGGTAGCCCGAGGGCAGGATCCGGCCGGCATTCCACGCCGGGATCAGCCCGCTGTTGGGCAGCCACGGGCCGACAGGGGCCTCGATTTCGGCCGTCAGCGCCAGAAACCGGCCATTGCCGTCCAGCGCCAGCCACCCGCGGCTGGTCAGGCCGCGTCCGTGGGTGGCGGACAGGAAGTCCTCTGACCGGGTTGCGGTCCATTTCACGTCACGTTTGTGATGGAACGCGGCCCAGACCGCGAACACGTCTTCGGGGTAGAGCGAGGCCTTCATCCCGAAAGCGCCGCCGACATGGGGTGCGATGACCCGGATGCGGGAGGCCGCCACGTTCAGGATCGCGGCCAGTTCCGACCGCGTGCGGTGCGGTGTCTGGGTCGAGTGCCACACCGTCACCGCGTCCCGGTCCGGGTGATAGGCCACGGCGATGGCGCGGGGCTCCATCGGGGACGGCGCAAGGCGCGGATGGGCAACCGTGCAATCGACAACATGGGCCGCCGCCGCCATGACCGCCGGCGCGTCACCGCTTTGCCAGCGTTTTTGCGCGACGGTGGCGGTTCCCGGATCGGCCTCTTCGATCTCGGCATGTATAAGCTCGGCAGCGTCCAGCGCGGCCATCGGTGTTTCCGCCAGCACCGCCGCCAGGGGCTGACCAACCGCGCGGATTTCATCCCCGCTCAGAACCGGGAAAGGCAGCGGTGCCAAAAGCGGAATGGCCGGGTTCACCGACAATGCGCCCAGATGCTCGACATCCCGCGCCCCGTGCACGGCGATCACGCCGGGTGCGGCTTTGGCATCCTGCAAGTCGACTTGCAGGATCCGCCCGCCGGCCACCATGCTGCGGACAAAGCTCAGATGCAGCGGGCCGGTCAGGCGTGTGTCGTCGGTGAAGTGCCCGCCGCCGCGCAGCAACACGTCGTCCTCGCGCCGGCGGGGCGAGGTTCCTATATATGCGCGCTGTTTTTCTGACATGCCCGGTACTGATTTGATCGGTTCCCGCGGATATGAGCAAAATCCGGCAGGGAAACCAAATCGAAAGATGGGAAAGGTCCGGAATTTCAGGCCGGAATTCAGGGCGACCGTGGTAAGAAACCGGGGGCCTGCGACCGGACGGAGATGACATGAAGATTGCAATTATCGGGCAGGGCGCCATTGCCGGCTATGTGGCCGGGGCGCTGGAAAAACAGGGGCTGAGCGTAGCCGCATACCTGCTGCGCCCGGCCCGGGTAGCCGCGGCGCCCGTCGCGGGCCCTGCGATTGTCGGCAGCGCCGGGGAGCTGCCGCAGACTGACGTGGTCATTGACTGCGCCGGCCATGCCGCGCTGCGGGAACATGGGGCCACCATCCTGCGCAGCGGCACGGATCTGCTGACAGTGTCGATCGGTGCGCTGGCGGATGCGGATCTGAGCCGGCAACTGGAACACGCCGCGCAGGCCGGAAATGCGCGCCTGCATCTGGCCAGCGGGGCCATTGGCGCGCTGGATTGCCTGCGCGCGGCGCGTGTCGGGACATTGCGCATGGTCCGGTACACGGGCCGCAAACCGCCCCGCGGCTGGGCCGGATCTGCGGCCGAAGACCGGCTCGACCTTGCCGCCCTCACCGGGCCGGAAACGCATTTTGCCGGTTCGGCGCGCCGGGCGGCGCTGGATTATCCCAAAAACGCCAATGTGGCGGCAGCGGTGGCGCTGGCCGGGCTGGGCTTCGACGACACCGAAACAGAACTGATCGCCGATCCCGGGATCCGCGAAAACGTGCACGAAATCCGCGCCGAGGGTGATTTCGGCAGTTTCGATTTCCGGGTCACCGGCGCAACGCTGCCCGACAATCCGCGCAGTTCGGCGCTGGCGGCGATGAGCGTGGTCAGCGCCATTCGGGACCGCATCGACGCGGTCGGGTTCTGACCGGCCGGGTCGATCCTCCTAGTCGCCGATCTTGATCGATGCTTCCGAAGACCAGATCATCACACCGTCCTTGGCCTGCGTGCAGTGCAGCAGCTTTTCGTCCGCCTGTCCGCGCAGGTCGTTGCCGGAATTCAGGCCGCCACTCCCCGCAGACTGAACGTGACGGCTGCTGCCGCTGACCACGATATAGGCGTTCCGGGAATAGGCGCGGCCATCGTAGTAGCAGAACCGGGTTTCCGCGTCCTCGGGAATGGGGGAGGCGCCGGAGACCAATGTCTGGGCAGGGGCTTGCGTTCCGAACAGGGCGAAGGCGCAGAAAATGAGGGCTTTCTTCATCAAATCATCTCCAGTTCTGCCGTCCCCGACGGGGGCCGGCATGGACCCGCCTGTCCATCATCAGAGCGCGTTTGCCGCGGGTCCGGACGACAGATCGGAATCGCGCGCAGCACCTGCCGCGTGCGACAGGGCCATCATTCCAGCCCGGAAACCGATTTGAAAGAGCGAACCATTTCCCGCTGAACGTTGTTGTTATTGCAGCGACCGGTCTTTATCGCATCGCGCATCGGATCGGTCAGCCCGGCGGTGGCCGGTGCGCCGCCGCCGCCCTCTACCGGAGCGTCGCGCGGCTCGGGCGGGTGGTCACCGGGCTGACCTGAACCGGATCCCGGCTTGACACGCCCGGCGGGGACGGGGACGGTGCCGGAAAACACCGGCTGGTGAAACAGGAAGACAACAACAGGGGGACCGGCATCGCACCCGTCTCCGGACCGGCCGGTGAAACCGGCGCCCTTCAGATCAATCAGGAACAGCACATGTCCGACGACGCCCTCAGCCCCGAGACAAAAGAAAAACTGATGCGGGCATCCACCGCGTCGATTGCCACCGCGCTGTTCAAGCGCGGCCTGCGCAATCAGGCGATACAGGGGGTCGGCCCGGTGTCGCCCGAGGTCGGCAAGATGGTCGGTCCGGCCTATACCCTGCGCTATATGCCGGCGCGCGAAGACCGCAATGAAATCTCGGTGTTCCGCAACCGCGACCACCCGCAGCGCGCCGCGGTCGAACAATGCCCGCCCGGCCACGTGATGGTCATGGACAGCCGCAAGGACCCGCGCGCCGCATCCGCCGGCTCGATCCTCGTGACCCGGCTGCAGGTACGCGGCTGTGCCGGTATTGTCACCGATGGCGGGTTTCGCGACGCGCAGGAGATCGGCGCGCTGGACATGCCGGCCTTTCACGCGCGGCCCTCGGCGCCGACCAACCTGACCCTGCACGAAGCCATTGAAATCAACGGCCCGATCGGCTGCGGCGATGCGCCGGTCTTTCCCGGTGACGTGATCGTCGGGGACGGTGACGGGGTCATGGTCATCCCGGCCCATCTGGCCGACGAGATCGCCGCAGAATGCGCCGGCATGGAGGATTTCGAAACCTTCGTGCTGGAAAGCGTGCAGGCCGGGCGGTCCATTATCGGCCTCTACCCGCCGACCGATCCCGATACCGAGACCCGTTTCCAGGCCTGGCTGGACGCGCTGAAAACCTGACCGGTCAGGCGTGCGCGGCGGCTTGACTTGCGCCGCCGCACGCGCCAACGCTCTCGCCCATGCTGGACCCGCGCCCTGTCGGTTATGTCATCGGACTTCTGGTTACCGTCCTCGGGGTAACCATGCTGTTGCCGATGCTTGTGGACCTTGCCGAAGGGCGCGGCCACTGGATCGCCTTTGCCGAAAGCGCGGTGGCCACGACGCTGGTCGGCGGCCTGCTGGCGCTCAGTTGCCAGAACGGCGTGCGCGAGGGGCTGTCGATCCAGCAGACCTTTCTGCTGACCTCCGGCGTGTGGCTGGCCCTGCCGGTATTCGGCGCGCTGCCCTTCGTTCTGGGCGCCACCGACCTGAGATACGTGGACGCGTTTTTCGAGGCGATGTCGGGGCTGACCACCACCGGCGCAACGGTTGTGACCGGGCTCGATACACAGCCCGCCGGCATCCTTTTGTGGCGTGGCATCCTGCAATGGTTGGGCGGGATCGGGATCATCGTTGTCGCCATGGTGTTCCTGCCCGAACTGCGGGTCGGAGGCATGCAGATCTTCCGCTCCGAAGGGTTCGACACTTTTGGCAAGATCCTGCCCCGCGCCACCACCATCGCCAGCCAGATTTCCGTCATCTATGTTGCGCTGACGCTGGCCTGCATCCTGTTTTATACCGGCGTGGGGATCGGCGTGTTCGACGCCACCGTGCACGCGCTGACCACGGTGTCGACCGGCGGGTTTTCCACCTATGACGCGTCTTTCGGGGCATTCTCCGGCCCGGCAGAATACGTGGCCGTGGTGTTCATGATCCTCGCGGCACTGCCGTTCGTGCGCTATGTGCAACTGATCAACGGCAACACATGGAGCGTGTTTCAGGACGCGCAGGTGCGGGGGTTTCTCTACTGCATCGTGGCGCTGGTGCTGGGCACGACCCTCGTTCTGTCCACGCAGATGGAATACCCGCTGGAACGCGCCTTCCGCGAAGCGCTGTTCAATATCACCTCGATCATTTCCGGCACCGGCTATGCCAGCACCGATTACATGATCTGGGGGCCAATGATGATCGCGATTTTCTTTTTCATTGGACTGATCGGCGGCTGCGCGGGGTCAACCGCCTGTTCGGTCAAAATCTTCCGCTACCAGATCCTGTTGTCCGCGATCCGCATTCAGGTCCAGCGCATCCGCACGCCGCACGGGGTGTTCGTGCTGCGCTATGATGGGCGCCGGGTGCAGGGCGATGTGCTCAGTTCGGTGATCTCCTTCTTCGTCTTCTTCGTTGTGACCATGGGCCTGATCTCGGTCGCGCTGGGCATGACGGGGCTGGATTTCACCACCTCGATTTCGGGTGCCGCGGCGGCACTGGCCAATATCGGTCCCGGCCTCGGGGACAAGATCGGCCCGGCCGGAAACTACGCGGGTCTCAACGACACCGCCAAATGGCTGCTGAGCGCGGCCATGCTGATCGGACGGCTGGAACTGCTCGCTGTCTACGCCATATTCACAATCCGCTTCTGGAGAGCCTGACCATGCCCACCCGCCCGCTTGGCGCCCAAATCTCGCACATGCTCAAGGCCCGCGGGGTCGACACGATCTTTGGCATCCCCGGCGTTCACAATCAGGAAATGTACCGCGGCATCGAAGAGGCCGGGCTGACGCATGTGCTGGCCCGCCACGAACAGGGCGCTGGGTTCATGGCCGACGGCTATGCCCGGGCCACCGGGCGACCCGGGGTCTGTTACGTGATCACGGGGCCGGGGTTGACCAATATCATGACCCCGATGGGGCAGGCCTATTCCGACAGCGTGCCGATGCTGGTGATCTCGTCCTGTCTGGACGAAACCGCCGCACGCAAGGGCCAGCTCCACCAGATGAAGGATCAGCGCGCGGCGGGAGAGACGGTGTGCGACTGGTCCGAAGAGGCGCGGACGGCGGAGGCGGCGTATCAGTTGATTGATCGGGCTATTGGAGAAAAACTTACGACGCGGCATCGCCCCAAAAATATTCAGGTACCGATCGGCGTTCTCGAATCCAGCGCGCCGCCGCCACCTCCGATGCCGGAGTATCCCATCGGCATCGAAGATGCGGCAGTTCAGACCGGATGGCTCGTCCGACGCTTGCTGGAATCGCGCAGGCCACTGTTCATCTTTGGTGGCGGCGCCCGGCGTTCGCGGATCAATCCGGTCAATTTGGATGAACCAGGGTGGATCAAAACCTTTCTGAACACTGGCGCGGCGTCCTTCACCACCTATGCCGGTCGCGGCATCATACCTCCCGACGCGCCTTTGCATTTCGGCTCATACCTCGCCCGCCCGGAGAGCGCCCAGATCATTGGGTCCGCTGACCTCGTTGTCGCGGTCGGGACGGGTTTGGACGAAGTGGATATCTGGCGACATCATTTGGGGCACGATTGTAGCCTCGTCCGGATCGACATTGATCCGCAGGTTCTGTCGGATGGGCATTGGGCCGACATTCAAATTCTGGCTGATGCCAGCTTTCAACTGGAAAGAATGCTGAGAGGTTCCTGGGGTGAAGGGGTTGAAACAACTTGGACGGCCAACGAGGTCGCCACCTTCCGCGCCAAAGCCCGCGCCGAAGTCGATGCCGAATATCCCGGTGTTCTGCGCGTGGCTGACGCGTTGAAAGCCTGCCTGCCGCCGGACACCATGATCTATTCCGACATGACCCAGTTTGCTTATGCGGCCAAGGAAATCTGGGACATGGACCGCCCCGGTCACTGGCATCATCCTTATGGCTTTGGCACGTTGGGGTATGCGCTTCCGGCGGCCATCGGCGGGGCGGTGGCGCGGTCGGGCCAGCCGACGATGGCCATCGCTGGAGACTACGGTTTTCAGTACACCTGCAATGAACTGGGCACCGCGGTCGAGCTGGGGCTGAGCCTGCCCATCTTCCTGTGGGACAATGGCAAGCTGGGGGCGATTGAGGCGTCCATGACCTCGGCCCAGATCGCGCCCAACGCGGTGATTGCCCGCAACCCCGATTTCGGCCTGCTGGCCCGGGCCTATGGCGCGGGTTATGCCGAACCGGCCACGCTGGACGAGATGCAGAGCGCGGTTCAGGATGCCTTCTCGGCCTCGCAGCCGACACTGATCCGCGTGACCCCGCAAATCGGGGACTGATCGCGGTCTGATGCCCAATCCGGGCCCTCGGTTGACAGAATCGCGGATCGCACCCCATCCTGACCTTAGGTAAGCCGTTTCTGTCGTACGATTGGGGGTCGCATGATCCCACCCGATTTCCCCGAAGGTCCCCTGCCACCGCCCCGGCGGTTGCCCTTTATCGACCCGCTCACCGCGATCATCATCATCGTGGCCGCCGCTGCCGTTGGCGTCGGCGTCGGGCTGGCCATTTCCGGGGGCACCGAAACCTATGCGGTCGAAACCGACCACATGGAATTCAACGACCGGATCCGGGCCAACCTGAACGGGCTGGATCAGAGCCAGCAGACCGCGCCGCGTCCGGGCGCGCGGTTTTCCGCGCTGGAGGACCGGACCGCCCTGCTGTCCGAGATCTACCCCGGCGACAAGCCCTCGGGTTCTGTCGCGCAATTGCGGCACGCGGACTGTCTCTGGATCGCATCCCGCGAAAAAATGCAGGTGTCCTGGGAGGTGATTGCAACCGGGTTGCGAAAGGATGACGGCGCCGGCGGCGGCGAACCCTGTATCGTGGACAGCATCGGCGCGTGCACTTACTCGCACCCGGTGACCCGCGAACCGCTGATCTGCGAAGCCGGCGACGATCCGATCGGGGCCGGCGACGAAAAAGAGCTGTGGGTCGATGCGTGGCTGAACGGGGAGGCGGACCGGTTCGAAATCCACGCCTGCCGGAAGACACCCGATCCCGACAATCACTGTGTCGCGGCCGGGCACACGGACAGCTGCGAAGCGATCCCCTACAGCAGCTTCTGCAGCACCGGGCAGGGCAACGAGAATAAACCGTTCTGCGCAATGGGCTGCGATTTCAGACCGGCCGAGGATGCCACTGTATTTCTGGAAGTGCCGGTCATCGGGCCGAATGGTGAGCTGCCCCTGAAACGGCAGCTTGCCCCGGCGCTGCGGGTCGTCGGTTCCGACGCCCAGCAGATGACCCGCGAGATGGAGCCGCATGCCGGCAGCATCAGCGATCCCTATATCGGCGCGTCGCCACCGGGCCCGGACGAGGTCGAATACCGGTGGCGTGTTCCGGAAACCGGGGACGGGCGGCTGGTGGAGAACTTCAGCAACACGATGCGGATCGTGGCAATCCGGTTCTTCGCCGGCAATGCCGGGGCGCGTCGTGAAATCCGGGCGCTGCGGCTGGGCGTCAAGGGATTGAGCTCAACCGGCCCGCCGGGAGAGATCTGCGAAAACGAAAGCGGCCCGCCGGGATACACGGTGGCGACGTGTTCGCAGCTCGAAATTCATGTGCCGACCTACCTACTGGGCTGCCTGAAAGAACAGAGCTGCGACCTGCTGCGGTGGCACGCCGCCTTTCTGAGGCGCGAAGGTGAACATGCTGACAACCCCGAGGCGCTGGGCACCGGTGAAACGCCGTTTATCGAATTCACGGTGATGCCGTTCACGACGATGCCGCTGTTCAGCCAGCCGACCCGCGCCTCGGCCGAGCTGCAGCCGGGAGCCTTCAACTTCGCCGATGCCGGCAACGGCGGCCCGCCCGCCATTGGCGAAACCCGGCAGCTGAGCCTGACTCTGCTGGTGACCGGTCCGGGTCAGACCGACCTGATCGCTGTCGGTGTCGATGGTATGAATGCGTCCGATTTCACCGCGACGATACAGGGCGCGACGACAGGCGCACCGCTGCCGGGGCGGGCGTCCTATCCGATAGAGGTGACCTACACGCCGACGGCGGCGCCACCGGCACGCGGGTCGTTCACCCGGCTGGCCCGGCTTTTTGTCCGGCTGCGGCAGAACGGGCAGGTCGGGGAGGTATCGACCAGCCTGCTGTCTTATGTCGCCGAACATGAATTGCAGGTGCTGGACAACGGCAGCCCGGTCGAAGAGCTGCAGTTCGCCTATTCCATGTTCAACCGCGTTCAGCTGCGCCCGCTGGTTCTGCGCAACCGCCGGGCGGTGGACAACGTGGTGACCTCGATGCGGATCCAAGGCCCGGATGCCGGCGCGTTTCAGCTATGGGACACACAGGCCGGTCAGCCGCTGTCGATTGGTCCCAATGGCATCCTGCTGACGGGCAGCGGGGGGCAGTACGGCTTTGGCCTGCGATTTGTGCAGCCGTCACCGGTGCCGCCCGATCTCGACGCAACGCTGGTCATCCGCGCCTTCAGCGGCGAACGGCGCATTTCCCTTGCCGATCAGCCGCCCCCGGCGCTGCGCCGCTGGATCGTTGACACTTTCGACACCCGCACTCTGCGCGAGGTGTCGGTGCGCGGTGGCAATTGAAGCGGTCGCGCGCCCCGCGTCAGTCCCAGCAGCTGACCAGAACCGTCATGCCCGAGGCTTCGCGCAGCAGATCGTCGGGCGTGGCCGCGCCGCGGGCTTCGATGGCCCCGGCCGACAGGCCCAGATCGCTTAGGATCGTGCCGATCGCAGCGCCATTGGCCGCAAAGCTCACGTCGCCCGGCAATTGCTGCGTACCGGTTTCACGCGGCAGCAACATGCCCAGCACGGCACCGCCGGTGTCCAGCACCGGACCGCCGGCATCGCCCGGTTCAGCGTTCAGAGCCAGCCGGGTCAGTTCCGGTTCGCCGCGCAGGCCCCTGACGTCTTCGAGCTTGCCAAAGGTCAGTGTCGGCGCACCCAGCTTACCCTCGAAGGAATAGCCCGACACCGTTACGTCCGATTTCAGCCGCGGTGAAGATTGCAGGAACTGGGCAACGGATTGTGGCGCCAGCCGGTTCACCGGCCGCAGCACGGCCACGCCCAGCTGGTCGTCCACGCCGACAACCTCGGCCTGATAGGTTTCGTCCAGCGTGACCCGGGTACAGCCCTTCACCGCCTCGGCGGTTGTCACCACGGTGCCCGCACCATCCACGAAGAAGCCCGAGCGCGACATTCGTGGTTTGCGCACCACAAGGCCGGACACCAGATCCACGCTCTGCACCGCATCGCTTCCGGCGGCCGGGTCCAGCACGCCGTCCAGCCGGGTAAAGCTCTCGCGCATCAGCGCCAGAACCCGCGTCCGGCGTTCCTCGTCACCTGTCGGCCAAATCAGCGTGAAACCCTTGATCTGCCCATCTTTCAGAGCCGCCTCAGTATAGGAAATGACCCGTGAATTGCGGCCTTCGAGCACGAAGCTGTTGTCCTTGCGCTCGCGCGGCCCTTCCAGCGGCACGATTTCCAGCGTCTGCATGATGTCATAGAGGCCAAACAGGGTGCGCCTGTCGCCGGGCTGGGAAATCAGCAGCATCCGGATGCCGTCATTCGATATGCTGTCGTAATGGGCAAACGGCGGCTCGTAACGCGCAAAGCGTACCGCCTTGGCCGGCATCTGCATTTCGATGCCGGCGTCATAGTCATTCCTCAGGGCCATGCCGACGCTGATCAGCGGGGCGTTATACTGATCCATCAGAACCTGCCGCTGCAATGTCGTCAGGATGCCGGTTTCCTCGTAGCCATTGGCCAGCTGCCATGCGGCCATGGCACGGCGCGTGCCCGGGCCATAGGCCCCGTCGATGCCGGAATTATAGAATCCTGCCCATTGCATCGCGATCTGCAGGTCCATGCGCTCCTGCCGGGTCAGCAGCCGCTCGCTGCGCCGCGCCTCGGCCGGGGTTTCGTCGGACGCCTGCGGCTCGGACGCCTGTTCAGGCTCGGCCTGTGCCGCCTGTGTGCTGTCCGGAGAGGCGATCGTGCCGCGGTTCAGCACATTGGCGCCAACCGGGTAGAACTGGTTCCCGTAACTGGCGGCGTCGGCGATATAGGCATCGCCCGGAATGCGGCCTTCGTTGCGGAAGACCTGCAGCACCTGCTGGGCATCGTCCCGCCGGTAGGGGCCCAGCGCGATGCCGTACCAGCCACCGCCCAGCGAAAACCCGTTCACATCCGACAGGTTGTCGCCAAAGACCTGCGCGCGCCGCTGCGCTGTCTGCAGGCTGGGATGGGCCTCAAGTTGAACAAAGACCACGTCGTCGGCGCGCCCCTGCGCGGTGGCCATCCCGGTCATTGCCGTCACAAAGAGGGCAACTGCAATCAACAAATTCTTCATAATACTCACCTGCTGGGCGTCTGATCAGCGCTTTGCGGGCAGATAAGCAGGATTTCGCCGGGAAAGCCAAGCCCCGAGACGGGATTTGCCGCAGGCGTTGCGCCGTTGACCCGGACCGGGCAGGGGCATAAGCAGACGCCGCACCCGCGCGCACCGGAGAAACACCGCAGATGACCGATACCACCGCCCCGCGTTCCTTTCAGGACATCATCCTTCGGCTTCAGTCCTATTGGGCCGCCAAGGGCTGTGCCGTGCTCCAGCCCTATGACATGGAAGTCGGCGCCGGCACGTTCCATCCCGCGACAACCCTGCGCGCGCTGGGCTCGCAGCCCTGGGCCGCGGCTTATGTTCAGCCATCGCGCCGTCCGACCGACGGGCGCTATGGCGAAAACCCCAACCGCCTGCAGCATTACTACCAGTTTCAGGTGCTGATCAAACCGTCGCCGCCGGACCTGCAGGACCTCTATCTCGGCTCGCTTCAGGCCATCGGCATCGACATGGACCTGCACGACATCCGCTTTGTCGAGGATGACTGGGAAAGCCCGACGCTGGGCGCATGGGGGTTGGGCTGGGAGGTCTGGTGCGACGGCATGGAAGTCAGCCAGTTCACCTATTTCCAGCAGGTCGGCGGCCATGATTGCACCCCGGTCTCGGGCGAGCTGACCTACGGGCTGGAGCGGCTGGCGATGTATGTGCTGGGCATCGATCACGTGATGGACATGCCTTACAATGACCCGCAAACCGAGATTGCCCTGTCCTACGGTGACGTTTTCAAACAGACCGAAGAGGAATACGCGCGCTGGAATTTCGACGTGGCCGACACCGGCATGTTGCTTCGCCATTTCGAAGAGGCCGAGGCCGAATGCGCCGCGATCCTGAGCCATCCCTACGAGGATCCCAAGACCGGCAAACGCATCGTCATGGCGCATCCGGCTTATGACCAGTGCATCAAGGCCAGCCACATCTTCAACCTGCTGGATGCCCGCGGCGTGATCTCGGTCACTGAACGGCAGGCCTATATCGGCAGGGTGCGGGCGCTGGCCAAGCAATGCGCGGATGCATTTGTGCAAACCGAGGCCGCGGGGTGGGCCGCGGAATGAGCGGCCTAGCCGAGCCCCGGCAACAGCGCCTTCAGCCCCGTCGCGATCATGTCGACCGCGATGGCGGCCAGGATCATGCCCATCAGCCGGCTCATGATCACCCGCGCGCTGGCGGACAGGATCCGGCCCAGATCGGCGGCGAAGTAAAACGCCACGGCCAGCATTGCCACCAGCGCGGCAAAGACGATGCCGAAGGTCAGCTTGTCCGCCGCGCCGTCGGCCTGACCCCAGAACACAATCAGCGTGGTGATGGTGCCGGGGCCGACGATGATCGGGAAGGTCAGTGGGTAGAAGGCCACGGTGGCGGCATCCGGATAGGCGGCCTGTTCGTCCGCCGTGCCGTGATGTGTGCTGCTGTCGGAGCCGTGCAGCATGCCAAGTCCGATCATCAGCACGACAATGCCGCCGGGCACGCGGAAATCGTCCACGCTGATCCCGAAGAGTGTCAGCACCTGATTGCCCGCCACGGCGATCACCGCGCCCATGATCAGCGCAAAAACCGCAACCTTGACCGCGATCTGCCGCTGAACGGCCACGGGCGCGCCCTCGGTCACGCTCAGAAACACCGGCAGATTGCTGATCGGGTTCATGATCGCAAAAAGCGCGCCAAAGAGCTTTTTCGCAAATGCAGGGTCCAGGGCGGTTTTCTCCGTCTGACAGGCGTCGCCACACCGCTAACATGTCTGCCCGTCCGCAGGAAAGTGCCCGCGCGCATCGCCTTGCCCCGATTTGCCGGGCAGGCCATGGCGAAAACCGGTATACCGGCACATGAACTGGCGGGCCGCTGCGGATCCCCTGCGCGTTTCGCGGGGTGGCCGGGATGAACGGCCGGATCGTAGGAATTATTCTCATGGTGGCAGCACTCGCAGCCGGCGCGGCGCTATACTACCTGCAGGTTTACGGGTTCTATCAGGAGGTTGCCGATACCGGCGCCGGCGACGTGGAACTGGTCAGCCTTGTGACCGGCGAACCGGAACCGATCCTGTACGACAATCTGCGCGCCATCGATGCCGACAGCTCGCCAATCCGTTTCCGCGCCTGTTTCACGACCTCCCATGAACAACCTATGCTGACCGAAACCTACGAACTGGTCGACGACAGCATCCCGCGCAACGCGCCCGGCTGGTTTGACTGTTTCGATGCATCGGCCATCGCGCAGGCGGTCGAAGACGGTGCAGCGCTGGTGTTTCTGGGGCAAAAGAACATTCATTTCGGCGTCGACCGCTATGTTGCCATCCACGAGGATGGCCGCGGCTGGATCTGGCACGACCTGAACGAATGCGGCAAGAAGGCGTATGACGGCACCGTCGTCGGCGAAGAATGCCCGCCGCGGCCCGCCGCCGGCGAATAACGCGGACCCCGGATCGCCATGACACAACCGATATTTATCCCCGATTTCATGACCGTCACCCTCGGATTTGCGGTGTTTCTGGTCGGGGCAGAGATCAACCGGCAGGTCGCGGTTCTGCGCCGGTTCAACATCCCCGAACCCGTGACCGGCGGTCTTCTGGCCGCGGTGCTGGTGCTGACGCTCTACCTGTTTACCGGGCGCGAAATCGAGTTTGGGCTGGACGCGCGGGACTTCTTTCTGGTCCTGTTCTTCGCCGGCATCGGTCTCAACGCCCGGCTCGGTGACCTGATTGCCGGCGGCAAGCCGCTGCTGATCCTGCTTGGCCTGACCTTTACCGCGATCGTGGCGCAAAACGCCATCGGCGCGGCCGGTGCGGCGGCGTTCGGGTACCCGGTACAGGCCGGTGTGTTGTTCGGTTCGGCCTCGCTGATCGGCGGTCACGGAACCGCCATCGCCTGGGCGCCCGAGGTGGCACAGGCCACCGGGCTCGCCGGTGCGACCGAACTGGGCGTCGCGGTGGCCACGCTGGGGCTGGTTCTGGCAGCGGTGATCGGCGGCCCCATCGCGCGCTTTCTGGTCGAAAAACACCACCTCACCTCGGCACGGCCCGACGCGCCAAGTGCTGTCGGTGTCCCCGACACCGCCAAGGCAAAGGAGGCCGGAATCGACCATCTGGCAGTCATGCGGGTGATGCTGCATCTCAATCTGGCGATCGTGCTGGGCTACATGGCCAGCGAAGCCATCGAGGCCGCCGGCCTGAAGCTGCCGTTGTTTGTGCCGTGCCTGATCATGGGGATCCTGATCGCCAATATCCGCACCGCGGTTGCGCCAAGGGCCCCGGCGGTGACCGGCACACCCGCGCTGGCGCTGATTTCCGAATTTGCGCTCGGAGCCTTTCTGGCGATGTCTCTGATGAGCCTGCAACTCTGGACCATTGCCGAACTGGGCTTTGCGATCATCGCCATCCTCGGCGCGCAGACCCTGTTTACGGTGGCGTTCGTGATCTTCGTGCTGTTCCCGCTGATGGGCCGCGGCTATCGCGCCGCCGTTTTAACCGCCGGGTTTGGCGGCTTCGCGCTGGGCGCCACGCCCACCGCCATCGCCAATATGACCGCCGTGACAAAACGCTATGGCCCGTCGCCCCTTGCCTTTGTCATCCTGCCGCTTGTATCCGCTTTCTTCGTCGATATTGCCAATGCCATCGTCATCCAGTGGGTGATGAGTTTCTGAAGGACCGACCATGCCCGATCTGCTGATTGAACTCTTCAGCGAGGAAATTCCCGCCCGCATGCAGGCCCGCGCCGCCGCGGACCTGAAAAAGCGCATGACCGACGGGCTGGTCGAGGCCGGGTTGACCTACGCTGATGCCGCCGCCTTTGCCACACCGCGCCGGCTGACGCTGACGGTGCACGGGCTGACCGCGGAAAGCCCCACCGTCCGCGAGGAGCGCAAAGGCCCGCGCGCCGACGCGCCGGAAAAGGCCGTTGCAGGGTTCCTGCGCGCCACCGGCCTGACCCGCGATCAGCTGGAAGAGCGTGAAACCCCCAAGGGCAACGTCCTTTTCGCCGTCATGGAGAAACCGGGCCGGGCCGCGGCGGATATCGTGGCCGAAACGCTGGAACAGGTGATCCGCAATTTCCCATGGCCCAAATCCATGCGCTGGGGCAGCGGCAGCCTGCGCTGGGTCCGGCCGCTGCATTCGATCCTGTGCATCCTGACCGACGAGACCGGCAGCGCCATCGTGCCGCTGGGCATCGACGGCATCATCGCCGGTGACCGCACCGCCGGGCATCGCTTCATGGCGCCCGACCCGTTTTCGGTAACCTCGTTCGAAGATTACGAGGCAAAGCTCAAACGCGCCCACGTCATCCTCAACCCCGCCGAACGGGCAGACCGGATCGAGGCCGAGGCCGCCAATCTCGCCTTCGCCGCAGGTCTCGAACTGGTCGAGGATCGCGGGCTTCTGGCCGAGGTCGCAGGTCTTGTGGAATGGCCCGTGGTGCTGATGGGCGAAATCGGGGCCGATTTCCTCGATCTGCCGCCAGAGGTGCTGCGAACCTCGATGAAGGAACATCAGAAATTCTTCTCGGTCCGCAACCCGAAATCCGGACGCATCGAGCGTTTCATCACCGTGGCAAACCGCGAAACCGCCGATCACGGCGCCACGATCCTCGCCGGCAATCAGAAGGTGCTGTCGGCCCGTCTGGCCGATGCCAAGTTCTTCTGGGATAACGACCTGCGCGTTGCCACCTCCGACATGGGTGCCTGGACCCGGGCGCTGGAAAACGTGACCTTCCACAACAAGCTGGGCAGCCAGGGCGACCGCATCCGCCGCATTGCGGCGCTTTCCCGCGATCTGGCCCCGGCCTGTGGCGCGGACGCGGACCGCGCCGCCGAAGCTGCGCAACTGGCCAAGGCCGATCTCAGCTCGGAAATGGTTTATGAATTCCCCGAGCTTCAGGGGCTCATGGGGCGTTATTATATCGAAGCCTCGGGCCGCGACGCGGATATCGCCGCGGTGGCCGAAGACCATTACTCCCCGCTCGGCCCCTCAGACGATGTGCCCTCCGCACCGCTCTCGGTCACCGTGGCGCTGGCCGACAAGCTCGACACGCTCACCGGCTTCTGGGCCATCGACGAAAAACCGACCGGCTCGAAAGACCCGTTCGCCCTGCGCCGGGCGGCGCTGGGGGTGATCCGGCTGGTGCTGCAGAACGGCCTGTTCCTGTCGCTGGACCGCTTTATCGACGCCCAGCTTCTGCGCCACAGGATCGCAATCGACGGCGCCCAAGGACAGCGCCAGCAGGCGCTGGAAACCCTGCTTGACGCGATTGCCGAACATGGCGTATTCGGCGCCGCGCTGCGCACCGTGATCGACACGCTGGGCGAGGACGCCGCCGAGGATGAGGCGCTCCTGCGCACGGTCGGCGATCAGGTGCCGGACCTCTCGACCGACCTGCTGGCCTTCCTGCACGACCGTCTGAAAGTCTTCCTGCGCGACGAAGGCATCCGCCACGACGTGATTGATGCCTGCATTGCCATGCCCGGCAGCGACAACATCGCACTGCTGGTGGCGCGCACGCGCGCTCTGAACGCAGGGCTGGCCACCGAGGATGGCGAAAACCTGATCCAGGGATTCCGCCGCGCCAACAACATCCTGACCCAGGCCGAAGCACAGGACGGCGTCGAATACTCCTTCGGTGCCGATCCGAAATTCGCCGAAACCGACAGCGAGAAATCTCTCTTCAAAGCGCTCGACGCGGCCGACCCAGCCATCGCGCAGGCCCTTGATGCACAGGATTTCGCCGCGGCCATGACCGCGCTCGCTGCCCTGCGCGGCCCGATCGACGCCTTCTTCGAAGAGGTGCAGGTCAACACCGAAAATGAAACCCTGCGCCGCAACCGGCTGAACCTGCTGCACCGCATCCGCGCGGTCTGCGGCGGTGTCGCCGACCTGACCCGGATCGAAAACGCCTGATCTTCTTCTGTTGAAAAATACCTTGGGGGTCCGGGGGTGAAACCCCGGGGCCTGCGTGGCCTGAACGCAATCCGGCCGGCGCGCCGAAAGGCGCCCCTTGCAACGGGTATGACGGATATGCTTGCACCTGCAGCATTGACGCCTATTCTGAGGCCAAAGGTAGGTGCCGCAGTGCAGAACAACCCGAATACCACGTTGATTACGGCCAAGGCGCCGGTGACAACTGAAACCCATGGTGGGCGGGCCAAGTGCCTGCAGCGTCTGGTCCGGCTGGATCTGCCGGTGCCGCGCACAGTGGCCCTGTCCTTTGATGCGGTGCACCGCATCGCCGAAGGGCACCTGCCGGATATCGACGCGATCCTTGCCCAGTTCAGCGCGGGCGACATCCTCTGTGTCAGGCCGTCCTCCGAGGATCCCGACTGGGGCGGGCCCGGCGCAATCCTCAATATCGGCATGAACGCCGAACGGCACGCGGAACTGACCGATGCGCTGGGCCGCGGTGCCGCGGACGCGCTGTTCCTGCGCTTCGTGCAGGCCTTTGCGATCCATGTCGCCCGGCTCGACCCGGACGTGTTCGAAGAAATTACACCGGATATGCCCGATGCGCTGTCGCGCGCCCTGAAAGCCTATGAAGACGAAACCGAAGAACCGTTCCCGGCCGCCATCGGCGCGCAGCTGGGCGCGGTGCTGCGGTCCATGGCGCGGGCGTGGGAGGGCACCTCGGCGCGTCTTCTGCGGCAGGCCCGCGGCGCGCCGCAGGATGCCGGGCTGGGGCTGGTCATTCAGAAGATGATCCCGGGTGTCGGCCGCGGCGAATGCGGGTCCGGCGTGCTGCAGCTGGTCAGCTCCGCCACCGGTCTGCCGCAGATCACCGGCCGCTACCTGAGCCAGAGCCAGGGCCGCGACGCGCTGGTCGACGATGCCCGGTCGCTTTACCTCGGCAAGGATCCCCGCGGCCCGTCGCTGGAAGATCTGGCGCCCGAGGCCTTTGCCGCGATCAAGGAAAACGCCGCGCTGATGCGCCGCAAACTGCGCGAGGAAATGCAGGTCGAGTTCGTGGTCGCCAACGGCGATGTCCATATCCTCGACGGTGTCCGCGTTCAGCGGTCGTCGTCGGCAGCGCTGCACATCGCCGTGCGGCTGGCCGAGGACCGGATCATCACCCCGCAGGAGGCGGTGATGCGGATCGAGCCGCGGGCGCTGAGCGAATTGCTGCACCGGCAGGTCAATCCCGAGGCCCGGCGCGACGTGGTCGCCAGCGGCATCGCTGCCAGCCCCGGCGCCGCGACCGGCCGGCTGGTGTTCACCTCGGCCGAGGCGCAGGCCAGTGCCGCGCGCAGCGAACCCTGTATCCTGGTCCGGCGCGAAACCTCGCCCGAGGACATTCGCGGGATGCACGCGGCCAACGCGGTGCTGACCGAACGCGGCGGCATGACCAGCCACGCGGCGGTGATCGGGCGCGGGCTGGGTCTGCCTTGCATCGTCGGGGCCTCGTCGCTGCGGTTTCAGACCCGGCTGGAGCGGCTGACCGCACCGGACGGGCGGGTGTTCAAGCCCGGCGACATCCTGACCATCGACGGCACTTCGGGTCAGATCCTTGACGGGGAACCGGCACTTCTGGAACCGGTGCTGGACGACAGTTTCCGCACGCTGATGAGCTGGGCCGACGAACATCGCGACATCGGCATCCGGGCCAATGCCGACACGCCGGCCGACGCCCAGACCGCGCGCAATTTCGGGGTGGAGGGGATCGGGCTGTGCCGCACCGAGCACATGTTCTTCGATCCCGGCCGCCTGACGGTGATGCGCGAAATGATCTTTGCCGAAACCAGCGCCGACCGCGCCGCCGTGCTGGACCGGCTGCTGCCGATGCAGCGCGAAGATTTTGCCGAACTGTTCCGCATCATGGAGGGAAAACCGGTCTGCATCCGCCTGTTCGACCCGCCGCTGCACGAATTCCTGCCGGTCACCCGGTCGGGTCAGCGCGAACTGGCCGAGGCACTCGATATCCCGTTGTCGGATGTGACACGGCGGGTCGAGGCGATGGGTGAATACAATCCCATGCTTGGCCTGCGCGGCGTCCGGTTGGGCGTGACCGTGCCCGAGATCTACGACATGCAGGCGCGCGCCATCTTTGAGGCCACGCTGCAGGCCAGCCGCGACGGCGACCCGGTCGTGCCCGAGGTGATGATCCCGCTGGTCAGCGCCAAGCGCGAGGTCGAGCTGGTCAAGGCCCGGATCGATACCGTGGCCGCCGCGGTGCGCGGGGAACAGGGACAGGAATTCGACTATCGGCTCGGGGTGATGGTGGAAACGCCGCGCGCCTGCCTGCGCGCCGACGACATCGCCCCGCAGACCGCGTTCCTGAGCTTCGGAACCAACGACCTGACCCAGATGACCTATGGGCTCAGCCGCGACGATGCCGGCCGCTTCATGTCGGCCTATGTGCAGCAGGGCGTGTTTCCCGAAGATCCGTTTCACGTGCTGGACGTGGAAGGTGTGGGTGAATTGCTGCGGATCGGGGCCAGCCTTGGCCGGTCCGCGCAACCGGATGTGACCCTGTCGATTTGCGGCGAACATGGCGGCAACCCCGAATCAATCGCCTTCTGCCGGGAGGCCGGATTCGACTATGTTTCCTGCTCTCCGTTCCGTGTCCCGGTGGCGCGACTGGCTGCCGCGCAACTGGCAATTGCGCACAAGATCATGAGCTGATCGGCGCAAAAACGCCAGATTTGGTGGTTTCAGGACGATTCGTCCGGTATGCGTCAGGCACATTTCCGCCTTGTGTTCAACCGTTTCAGGGGCAGTAATATGGACCTGTTACCGATTTTACGCTAAAGCGCTTAAACTCACTTGTGCCCGGTCCGAGGGCGCTGCTGCTTGGGGGTCAGAATGAGACGTTTAGGTGTTGCGCTGTTGATCGGCGTGTTCTGTGCGGCCGGTCCCGTCGCTGCAACGGAATTTGACGATGGCAAAATGATCCCGCGCGGTGAAAGCAGCGTGTCGTCGGGCGGCAAGAACGTCTCTCTCGGCGTGATGCTCAGCCGGCTCAAGCAGGGTGACAAAGGCACCACGTCAGATGTGGAATACTCGCTCGCCTGGGTCGATTCACAGCCCAAAGCCGAAGGCGACCAGCATTTTCAATGCCTGGCCGAAGCCCTGTATTTCGAGGCGCGCGGCGAAACCGTCAAAGGTCAGTTTGCGGTCGCCGAAGTGATCGTGAACCGCGCCTCCAGCAGCATCTTTCCCGATACGATCTGCGGGGTCATCACACAGGGAACCGGACGCCGCTACCAGTGTCAGTTCACCTACAAATGCGACGGCTACAAGGACACGATCGCGGAAAAACAGGCGTATGAACGCGTGTCCAAGGTCGCCCGTGCGGTTCTGGACGGCCATTCCGGCAACCTGACCGACGGTGCAACCTACTATCACACCAATGCGGTGCGCCCGGCCTGGAGCCGCCGCTTTGTCCGCACGGCGTCCATCGGTGTGCATTATTTTTATCGCCGCCACGATCAGCGCGCCAGCAACGAATAGCGCACTCTCCCGTTTCCGGCAGACACAGCACCCGCCCGCCCGGCCGTGCCGCTTTCACTCGCGGTGAGGACGTAACCGGGCCGGACTGCCCGGTCCGCACTGTTTAGACCGGGCGCGAAATCCTTCGAAGGCAGAGGCCCATGAGCTCAGAAATCCGTCTCGCGTTTGCGCACCCGTCCGAACGGGCCGAAGCAACAGCCCATCGCGGGCCGCTGGACCGCATTTCGGTACGCGATCACGTGGTCGAGGTGGAAATCGGCGCCTTTCAGGCTGAACGCGGCACAACCCAGCGCGTGTGTTTCAACATCGTGGTCGAGGTTTTGCCCCTTACCGGCCCCATCGACGATGATGTCGACCGTATCCTGAGCTATGACAAGGTGACCGAAGCCATTGAGGCCGCGCTGGCCGAGGAACGGCTCAACCTGCTGGAAACGCTGGCCGAACGTATCGCTGAACGGGTTCTGGCCGAACCTCAGGCGATCCGCGTCTTTGTCCGCATCGAAAAGCTGGACCGCGGTCCCGGTGCGCTGGGGGTCGAGATCGTCCGGGGGCGTGACAACCTTGGCCATGACCCGGTTTCCGAAGACAGGCCGCATCCGCGGCTGGTCTACCTGTCCAACGCGGCCATCGCCGCGCCGCACCTGTCGGGCTGGATCGATCAGTTGCAGGACAGGGGCCGTCCGCTGATCCTTTGTGTCGGCGAGCCCGATCTTCCGGCACCGCAGACCGGCCATGTCATGACCCAGCGCCGGATCGACCTGCTGGCGATCGAACAGAACGCGTGGGTTTTGGCCACCCGCGACAACCGCTGCGTGGTGGTTTCGACCCGGACCGAGCTGGACTGGGCCATGAAACATGATCAGATCTGCGTCTGGGCCCCGTCCAAGATCGTGCTCGTCGCCGTCGACGGCCCGTCCGCCGCCCCGCATGAGGCGGTGGCGCTGGCGGCATGGTTCGCTGCAACCTTCGAGGCCGAAGAGATGCTGGTGATCGGCGCCGCGCTGCCGGCCTCGGCCTCGGTGCCGCTGCGCGCGGCTTCGGCGGAAACCGGCGACCTGTGACCGGTTCGTATTTTCGCCCGGTGGTTCTGCACGGCCCGGCCCGGCCTGCACAGGCCGTGCCGCTGGCCGGCGGTCCGTTGTGGTTCACCCATGCCGAGGCGCTGGACCGGGGCAGGGCAGAGGTGGTGCCGGTTTCGGACATCCCGGCCGGCCCGCTGGCCCGGCTGACATCGGCGCGGGAACCGGTGGCAGGCCTGCCGATGGACCGGCCACAGATCATGGGCATCCTGAACGTCACACCTGACAGCTTTTCTGACGGTGGCCGCTATGCTGACCCCTCTGATGCGCTGGCCCGGGGCCGGGACATGGCTGCGGCCGGGGCCACGCTGATCGATATCGGCGGCGAATCGACCCGCCCGGGGGCGGAGTTTGTGCCGGCGGACACCGAAACCGCCCGGACCGCGCCGGTCATCGCGGCGCTGCGGTCCGAACTGGATAGGCCGGTTTCCATCGACACGCGCAAGGCGGACGTGGCCGAGGCCGCGCTCGATGCCGGCGCAACACTGGTCAACGACGTGGCCGGCTTCACCTTCGATGCCGGGCTTGCGCCGCTTTGTGCCGCCCGCGGCGTGCCGGTCTGTGTCATGCATGCGCAGGGCGACCCCGAAACGATGCAGGACGCCCCACATTACGACAACGTGCTGTTGGACGTATACGATTTCCTCGACGCCCGGATCACGGCGCTGGAGGCCGCTGGCATCCCCCGGCGGGCCATCGTCACCGATCCCGGGATCGGGTTCGGCAAGACCGTCGAGCACAACCTGACCCTGCTGCGCAACATTGCGCTGTTTCACGGGCTGGGCTGCCCGATCCTGCTGGGCGTGTCGCGCAAACGGTTTATCGGCACCATCGGCGAAGCCCCGCGCACGGATGACCGTGCGCCCGGTTCCATCGCTGTTGGGCTTGCAGCGCTGGCACAAGGCGTGCAAATCCTGCGGGTACATGACGTGGCCGAAACGGCCCAGGCGGTCCGCTTGTGGCAGGCCGCACGATAGGAGGGGCAGCATGCGCAAGCTTTTTGGGACGGACGGTGTCCGCGGCCGGGCCAACACTCATCCGATGACCGCCGAACTGGCGCTCCGCATCGGTGCGGCCGTGGGCCGGTATCTCCGCCGCGAGGCCGGCGGCGTGCACCGGGTGGTGATCGGCAAGGACACGCGCCTGTCGGGCTACATGCTGGAAAGCGCTCTGACGGCGGGGCTGACCTCGACCGGCATGAACGTGCTGCTGATGGGGCCGGTGCCGACCCCGGCGGTTGGCTTGCTGACCCGGTCCATGCGGGCCGATCTGGGTGTGATGATCTCGGCCAGCCACAACCCGGCCGAGGATAACGGCATCAAGTTCTTCGGCCCGGACGGGTTCAAGCTGTCGGACGAGGCCGAGGCCGAAATCGAAGCGCTGATCGATTCCGGTGTCGAACCGGCGCAGGCGGGAAATATCGGCCGGGCCAAGCGGATCGACGATGCCAGGTATCGCTATGGCGAGCGGGTCAAATCCTCGCTGCCGCGGGACCTGCGGCTGGACGGTGTGAAGATCGTTGTCGACTGCGCCAATGGTGCCGCCTATCGCGCCGCACCGGATATCCTGTGGGAAATGGGCGCGGAGGTGATACCGCTGGGCGTGTCGCCGGACGGCACCAACATCAACCGCAGCTGCGGATCCACCTATCCCCGGCTGGCCTCCGAAGCCGTGGTTGCCCATGGCGCCGATATCGGGCTGTGCCTTGATGGCGATGCAGACCGGATCATCCTGATCGATGAACAGGGCACCGTTGCAGACGGCGATCAGCTGATGGCGCTGCTGGCTTCGCGCTGGGCCGCTGACGGCACGCTGACCGGCGGTGCGTTGGTCTCGACGGTGATGTCGAACCTCGGGCTGGAACGGTATCTGGACCGGCAGGGGATCAGGCTGGAGCGCACGGCGGTCGGTGACCGCTATGTGGTTGAACGGATGCGCGAAGGCGGCTTCAACCTGGGCGGCGAACAATCCGGCCACATCGTGATGACCGATTACGCGACCACCGGCGACGGGCTGATGGCCGGTCTGCATTTCCTGTCCGAAATGGTGCGCTCCGCGGCGCCGGCCAGCGCTCTGGCCCGTCAGTTCGAACCAGTACCGCAGCTATTGAAGAACGTGCGATACACCACCGGCCAGACGCCGCTGGAGACCGAAAGCGTGCGCGCGGCGATTGCCGAGGCGGAAAAGCTGCTGGCCGGCGCCGGGCGCATCCTGATCCGCAAGTCGGGAACCGAGCCGTTGATTCGGGTCATGGGCGAATGCGAGGACGAAACGCTGCTGACCCGCACCATCGACGAGATTGTAACCGAGATCGAGGTTGCGACCGGTTGACGCTCCGGCTGTGCCTGCGGCCTGTTATATGCAGCATTGCGCCGCCGCATTCCACATTCCGACTTACGCCCGCGTTGCCCAAGCCCTGAGGACGCGCTATTTACCGGCGGAGACGTTTCGCCGAGCAGGGGTTCTGGGCAATGCACATGACCGCGACGGAGCTCTTTCTCCTTGCGATGTTAATTATTTTCACGGTTCCGTATCTCGTGTGGCACCTGTTGGGACGGCGGAGCTTTGCGCCGCTGGTTGTCGTCCAGATTGTTGGCGGCATCCTTCTCGGGCCGGGAGTGATGGGCAATGCGTTTCCGACCTATTACCAAACGATTTTCACACCCGAGGTCATCACCCTGCTGAACGGGCTTGCCTGGTGGGCGGTGATGCTGTTCGTTTTCGTCGCCGGTCTGGAACTGGATGCGCGCGAAACCTGGGCGCGCCGCGGCGAAACCGCGACGGTTGCCGGCTTTGCCTTCGTCTTCCCGATGCTGTTCGGAGTGGCGGCGGCGGCGCTGGTGCTGCGGACCGACGGCTGGATCGGTGCACAGGGCAGCTATTGGCAGGCGCTTTTCGGCATCGGCATGGCCTGCGTCGTCACCGCCCTGCCGATCCTGATGCTGTTTCTCGAGCAACTGGGCATCCTGCGTCAGGATTTGGGGCAGCGCGTGCTGCGCTATGCCAGCTTCGACGACGTCGCGATCTGGGCGGTACTGGCGCTGATCCTCGTTGACTGGGACAGGATCCTGCGTCAGATCGCCTTCCTCGTTCTCTTCTCGCTCGCCGCGTGGACCATGCGCTGGCTCATTCCGCGGCTGCAGCAGTCGGACCGGTGGTATGTCGGTCTCGCATGGCTGGCGGCGGTTGGTCTGTCCGGCGACTGGGCCGGTCTGCATTTCATGGTCGGTGCCTTCCTTGCCGGCGCCGTGCTGGACCAGTCGTGGTTCGGGGAAGAGCGGGCCGACCGGTTCCGGGACACGGTGCTGATGGCGGTGATGCCGGTGTTTTTCCTCAGCACCGGCCTGCGCACCAGCTGGGACATGGGTGGGATCGCTGTCTTCGGCGTCGCTGGCCTGCTGCTGGTGGCATCCGTAGCCGGCAAGATCGCCGGTGTGCAGCTGGCCGGGCGCCTGCTCGGCTGGCCGCCGGGTGAGGCCACAGTGATCGGCTGGCTTCTGCAGACCAAGGCGTTGATCATGATCATCTTTGCCAACGTCATGCTGGATGCACAGGTGATCTCCTCGGCCACCTTCACCGCACTGCTTCTGATGGCTGTGGCCAGCACGATGCTGACGATGCCGATGGCGATCCCGCGGGTCGCGCGGCTGGTGGCCGGCCGCGACAATGCCGGATCCGCGGGCGGTCGCGGCGCAAAGTGATCTGCGGCCGGTCCTGCGCCGCAAAGACCTGCCTCAGCCGGACCCGCCCGCAAACAACCGCCTGAGCGCGCCATACTGGCTGAGCCCGACGCCGGTCAGGATCAGCAGCAGCGCCCAGAGCAGCGACATTTTCAGCGGCTCGCCCAGGAAAACCACGCCAAGCGTCACCGACCACAGCGGCACCTGGTAATTGGTCAGGCTCATGAAGACCGGGCCCGCAGTGCGTGCCACGATGATCCGCAGCAGGTTGGCCATCGCGGTGGGAAAGAGCCCGAGGATGGCGATCAGGATCAGCCCCCGCGCGCCGGGATTGACCGGTGCACCGTGACTGATCATCGCCATCGGGATCACCACCGCGGTGCCGATCAGCAGGGTGGCCGCCGCCAGCCCGACGGGATCAAGCGGCGGCAGACGACGCATCAGCACGGAACTGATAGCGTAACAGCCCGCGGCGGCCAGACAGGCCAGTCGCCCCGCGGGTTCCATCCCCGCGCCGCTGCTGACAAAGGCTTCGGGCCCCATGAGCACGAGGATCCCGGCAAACCCGATGACGAAACCCAGCGCCTTGCGCCAGGTCAGCCGCTCGCCCGGCAACATGAAATGCGCCAGCGGCAGCACGATCAGCGCCACCGCGGCCATGGCCACGCCGGTGTAGGAGGAGGTGACGTATTGCTGGCCCCATGCGATCAGCATGAACGGGGCCGCGGCCGACAGGATGGCCACCCAGATCAGATCCGGCCATGCCGTCACGGTCGTGGTGAACATGCGCGCGCCACGTGCGCTCCAGACCGCCGCGGTCAGCACCGCGGCAAAGCTGATCCGGCCCGCGGCCACCCAGAATGGCGGCGCGGTTTCCAGCGCCAGCGCCTGCACCATGAAAGTGCCGCCCCAGATAAAACCGAGGACGGCGATCATCAGCCAGCTGGCCGGGGTGATGTTGGGGCTGTCGGTCATTGCAGAATGACAGACCCCGGCACGCGTCCGGGGTCAATCGGGAACTGTTCGATCCGGATCGCAGGATGGGTGATATCACCCATCCTACCGCGCACGCCGGATCAGTTCTTTTCCTTGTTGACCATTTTGCCGCCGGAGATCCACGGCATCATACCGCGCAGGGTTTCGCTTGGGAGGCAGTGGGGGAATACGAGGTTTGGCGCACGGCCTCTAGAAGACGGCTTTGCGGGGATGCTGACATTGCAGGTTTTAGTGTTTCCTCCAAACGGAGATGTGCTTCGTGCTCATACGATCATACGGTGAACGATCCCAATCTGACCATCGGTGTTCGAGTTCCAGACCGGCTATGTTTGCCATTAAATCAAGCTCGGCTGGCCAAGCGTAACGGAACGGGAAGGATTGATATTCGTGGCGTCCATCTTTCATCCAAACATGCTTTGAAGTGTAGCTTTGCGATGCGACGTCAAACTCGTCGATTCCAAAGTGGTCACTGCTACTCGAAAACGCCAGCCTTTTCTCGCCATAGGGAATTTTCTGGATGGGAGGGACGAGAGTTTCGATAAGAAACCGGCCCTGCGGTCCGAGATGCCGTTCAGCGTTTCGGAAGCAGGCGATTTGAGCCTGCTGTGTCGTCAAGTTGTCAATGGTGTTAAAAACAAGGAAAACCAGCGAAAACTCGCCAGATACCTGCGTTGAAGCCATGTCGCCTATCGTGACTTCAATTGGTGTCCCGATTTCCTTTTCTCTCAGCTTTTTGACCATTGCGGCTGAAAGCTCGATACCTTTTACAGATGCACCGCGTTCAGCTAGCGGCAGGGCGACCCGTCCCGTTCCAATAGCAAACTCAAGTGCGGTGCCTCCGCAGGACAAATCGAGCAAGCAATCGACCGTCCTGTCAATCAGCACAGGATCGGTTCCGCCATGATCTTGATTGTATGTACTTGCTACGGCTTCGCCAAAAAAACCATCCGTGTCCATTTGCTACTTCCTGCGCTGCTTGGAGCGAACACATCTTTAAGTGTTGGTCGTAACAGAGATATGTGAGCGCCGCAGCATCCGGTAAAATGGGCTCATGGACTAAGCCGCTCTCGCGGCAACGGCGCTTGTTGCTGAGGTAGCGAGCGGAACAATATGTAGGCGCATTTTGCGATGTGACGGACCTGCCTGACGATTGAGGTTTCTCAATTGGACAGGAGGTTCCCATGACACAGGAGAAGATGAGCCCGCTGCGTGCGCGGATGATCGAGGACATGCGCATTCGCGGGTTGGCTGAGACATCGCAGAAAGCGCATATCCGGGCGCTGAAGGATTTCACAGCGTTTCTGGGGCGTGCGCCGGATACGGCGACGCCAGATGAGCTGCGCGCCTATCAGCTTCATATGACCGACACTGAGGTGACGCCGTCGGTCTACAATTCGCGGATCACGGCACTGCGGTTCTTCTTCGGCATGACATGCAATCGGGAGGATATGAAGAAGTACATGCAGTTCCGCACCGAGCCGCGGAAGCTGCCGATTGTGCTGAGCTTCGAGGAGGTCTCGGCGGTTTTGTCCGCGGCCCCTGGGCCCGGTCTCAAGTATCGGGCGGCACTCGGCATCGGGTATGGCGCAGGGCTGCGTGCCTCCGAGGTCACCAATCTCAAGGTTCGGGACATCGACAGTGACCGCATGCTGATCCATGTCGAGCGCGGTAAGGGCGGCAAGGATCGCGATGTGATGCTTTCGCCGTCCTTGCTGGAACTCCTTCGCGACTATTGGCGTGAGGCTCGCCCGCAGGGCTGGCTGTTTCCTGGGCAGAGCCGGGTTGAACCCCTGTCTCCACGGTCCTTGAATCGTGCCTTCAACTCGGCAAAGGCGATGGCCGGCATCAAGAAGCCTGCAACATTGCACTCGCTCCGGCACAGCTTTGCTACGCATTTGTTGGAGGCCGATACGGATGTGCGGGTGATCCAGGTTCTCCTCGGCCACGCCAAGTTGACCACGACGGCACGATATACACATGTGGCGACCAAGACGTTGCGCAATGTGTCCAGCCCGTTCGAGCACATCCAGGATGTGACCTGACGGGGGCTGCAGCGTGCCGCGGCACGCGCTGGAGGTTGCCGACATCTTCCGTGATCATGGGCCTGCCTATCGGCGGGCCAATGCAGGGCGTCTGAGCCTTGGGCAACTCAAAGTGATGTCCGCCATTGAAGCCTGCCGGACCGAAGCACTCGGTGGGCATGTGGCAGCTTGCACCAAATGTGATCACCAGCATATCGCCTACAACAGTTGCAAGAACCGGCACTGCCCGAAGTGCCAGGGACCGGCGGCGCGCGATTGGATGGCGGCGCGGGCAGACGACTTGTTGCCCGTGGAATATTTCCACGTCGTCTTCACATTGCCGGCCGAGATCGCCCGCATCGCCTACTGGAACAAGCGGGCAATGTACGGCCTCTTGTTCAAGGCATCAGCCGAGACGGTGATGACCATCGTCGCTGACCCCAGGCACCTTGGTGCCCGCGTCGGCATGACCTGCGTTCTCCACACCTGGGGATCGGCGATGACGCATCATCCCCACATCCACATGATCGTGCCCGGCGGCGGGTTGTCGCTTGATGGCATCCGATGGATCGGCTGCAAGCCCGGGTTCTTTCTGCCGGTCCGGGTGCTGTCTCGGCTGTTCAGACGCCTGTTCCTTGAGGGCCTGGTCAACTTGCACCGCGCCGGGCAGCTCACCTTCTTCAGTGATCTTGCCGGGCTGGCCGATGCAGATGCCTTCACTGCTTACCTCGCACCGCTGCGCAAAACCGAATGGGTGGTCTATGCCAAACCGCCCTTTGGCGGACCCGAGCAGGTTCTGGCCTATCTCAGCCGCTACACCCACCGGGTCGCGATCTCCAACCATCGCCTCGTCAGCGCAGATGCCGACACCGTTTCCTTCCGCTGGAAGGATTACCGCATCAAGCGCGGCGACCGGATGAAGGTCATGCGGCTCGACACGGGCGAGTTCATCCGCCGGTTCCTCATGCATGTCCTGCCCGATGGATTCCATCGCATCCGCCACTACGGCCTGCTGGCAAGCGCCGCCCGCAAGGCCAACATCGCGAAGATCCGCACATTGCTCGGTGCGGAACCGACCAGGCAGGAAGACGCACCCTCTGCCGAGATCATCCCTCTAATCTTGCGCGAGCCATGCCCCGACTGCGGCGGACCCATGCGTATCACCGAGACGTTCCGGCGCGGCGAGGTTCCGCAATCCCGCGCCCCACCGAGGAGACAGGCCGCATGACCGGGCGCGCGCTCATCCCAACCGCTACCAACCGGGTGACTCAGCCACACCGGTCGAGCCCCCTTGTCCAAAGTGAGTTGGAAAGCCACACAAAAGGCACAACACGGCTACTACCCGGGCTAAATCCAGGCCAAACCCTCTCGCGAAACATGGAAGCGGTCGACATCGCGCCCCACACCAACGTATCCGTCGCGGTCACAGACCCAGCCGACAACGCTCTTTCCCCATAGACACCGCCCAGTCCCCGCGGCTTCCTCCCTGAGAGGTTTGTCAACGCGGGCCACGCTCACGCCCGGCCGATATCCCGCGCAATGGCCCGCGTCGAAAAACCTTCATCATTGCAGCTATCCGAGCGTTTCTATCCGATGATTGTTTGCTGTGCTGAGCGGCCTTGCGGGATATGGAAAGAGCCGTCTTCCCGGCCGCACCGGATTCTCCGAAACCGGTCCGGAAGTCCGCGCTGTTGGCTCCAGCGCGGACCATTCAGACTGTGGGATGGCGGCGGGTGTCGCCGGGGGGGTGGCCGGTCCAGCGGCGGTAGGCGGTGCTGAAGCTGCTCAGGCTGGCATAGCCCAGCAGAAAGGCGATTTCCGATTGCGACAGGTTGCTGTGCCGCAGGTAGCGGTCGGCCAGCGCCTGCCGCAGCCCGTCGAGAACCTGTTGAAAAGACGTGTGTTCTTCGGCGAGATGGCGGGAAAGCGATCGGCTGCTCATGCCAAGATCGGTGGCCAGCGCCTCCTGCTTGGCCGACCCGTTTGCCAGCCGGTCGACGATCGCGCGTTCCAGCCGGGTTTCCAGCGACGAGCGTTTCTTGTCCTTGCGTGTCAGGATGTCGTGGCAGTGCCGGCGCAGCACCGTCAACAGATCCTCGTCCCTTGTCATCAGCGGCAGGTCCAGATCTTCCTGCCGGAAGGTCAGCACGTTTTCATGCGCTCCGAACACCGTTTCACAGCCGAAGAACTGATCGAATTTGCGGATGCCGTAGTTGCGGGGGTGAGAGATCCGGACGCCTTTCAGGGCGAATTCGCGGTTCGTGAACTGCCGCTGGGCGACGACGATGCCAACGGCGCCGAACTCCACATATTGCCGGCGTTTCACATGCGCGGGCACGTCGAAATACCAGCGCAGGTCGCCGGTTTCATCGAGCTGCCTGACGTCAACTTCTACCGCGTCGCTGAACACCTGGCTGTACCGGGCGGTGTTTTTCAGCATGTCGCGCATGGTCGGGGCCGACAGCCCGACATAGGCCAGCGCACCGACGCGCTGAAACCGGCGCCGGATGCCCCGGTTGAACCCCAACAGATCGTCTCCGGTCAGGTCGGCAGCGCGTTCAAACAGCGCGGCCAGCTTGTTGAAGGGGATCATCGCGTTTTCGCGACGCAGGTCTTCGGGCCTGAGATCCAGCCCGGACAGCAGCACCTCCGGCGGAAAGCCCACGCGTTCGAGATCGTCCATCAGGACGCGCCCGAAAACGGCGCCGTGGTGGGGGTACATTTCGGGCAGCGTCAAATCTGTGCACTCAATTGAACTCGGATTACCGGCACAATGTCGGCTCAGATAGGCCCGGCCTGTCAAGCCCTATTGCGCGTTTCCGAGCGTGGCCGCGGTGCGGGCGAGGTTTTCGATCGCGGACCAGTCGCCGTCAGCCATGGCGGCGGCAGGCGCGACCCAGCTGCCACCGACGCAGACCACGTTGGGCAGCGACAGGTAGCTGTCCGCGTTGGCCGGGCTGACACCACCGGTGGGGCAAAACGTGATGCGGGGCAGAGGGGAGGCCAGTGCCTTGAGCGCCGGTGCCCCGCCCGAGGCTTCGGCGGGAAAGAACTTCACCATGTCATAGCCGCGTTCTGCCAGCCGCATGGCCTCGGTGGCCGTGGCGGCCCCCGGCAGGGTCGGCAGCCCCTGCGCCTCGCAGGCGTCCAGCAGCGCGTCGGTAGCGCCCGGCGAGACGCCGAACTGTGCACCGGCCTCCAGCGCCGCGGTGACATCCGTGCCACTCAGAAGAGTACCCGCGCCGACGATGCCACCCGGCACCGCGGCCATTTCGCGGATTGCCTCCAGCGCGGCAGGCGTGCGCAGCGTGACCTCCAGCGCCGGCAGGCCGCCGGCGACCAGCGCTTCGGCCAGTGGGCGGGCATGGGCCACGTCATGGATGACCAGAACCGGCACGACCGGGGCCATATTGCAGATTTCACGCGTGCGCAGGCACGCATCCCGGGCGGATAGGGCCATTGATCAGCCTCCGAATACAGTTGCTCCGGCGTCGGCGGCGCCCACCGACTGACGGAAAAGGGAAAACAGTTCGCGGCCGGTGCCGGCCTGATAGGCAGACAGGTCGGCGGTCGCCGCGGGCCGGTCAAACACGCCATCCGTCAGAATGTCCAGTCGCCCGGCTTCGGCATCCACGCGCAGGACGTCGCCGTCGGCAAGCCGCGCAATTGGGCCGCCGTCCAGCGCCTCGGGGCAGACATGGATTGCCGCCGGGATCTTGCCCAAAGCCCCGGACATGCGCCCGTCGGTCACCAGTGCCACTTTCTGCCCGCGACCCTGCAGCACCGACAGGATCGGTGTCAGGCTGTGCAATTCGGGCATGCCATTGGCCTTGGGCCCCTGAAACCGAACCACGATGATCACGTCGCCGGTCAGTTCACCGGCCTGAAAGGCGGCCTTGACGGCGCCCTGATCCGAAAACACCCGCACCGGCGCCTCGACAACGCGGTGTTCGGGCGCCACAGCCGACACTTTCATCACGGCAGTGCCCAGCTTGCCGGTCAGGCGGCTCAGCCCGCCGGTCGCCTGAAACGGGTCCGAGACCGGCCGCAGGATACGGTCGTTCAGGGTTTCCGCCGCGCCGGGTTCCCAGACAAGTTCGCCGTCGATCAGCTTGGGGTCGCGGGTATAATGCGCGAGCCCCTTGCCGGCGACGGTCAGGGTGTCGGGATGCAGCAGCCCGGCGTCCAGCAGCGACGCGATCAGGGTGCCAAGCCCGCCGGCGGCGTGAAAGTGGTTCACGTCTGCAAGGCCGTTGGGATAGACCCGCGCCAGCAGGGGGACGACCGCGGAAAGGTCGGAAAAATCCTGCCAATCCAAAAGGATGCCGCCCGCTCTTGCCATAGCGATCAGATGGATCAGCAAGTTGGTGGACCCGCCCGTTGCGTGCAGGCCGACGATGCCGTTGACGAAGGCCCGTTCGTCCAGGATGTCGCAGACCGGGGTATAGTCATTGCCTAATGCGCTCAGTGACAGCGCCCGGCGCGCGCCCTCGGCGGTCAGCGCGTCGCGCAGATCGGTGCCGGGGTTCACGAAACTGGCGCCGGGCAGATGCAGCCCCATCAGTTCCATCAGCATCTGGTTGGTGTTCGCGGTGCCGTAAAACGTGCAGGTGCCCGGCCCGTGATAGGAGGCCATTTCCGCCTTCATCAGCGCGTCGCGCCCGACCTCTCCGGTGGCGAATTGCTGCCGGACCTTGGCCTTTTCGTCATTGGGCAGGCCGCTGGTCATCGGACCGGCGGGCATGAACACCGCCGGCAGGTGGCCAAAGGCCTGCGCCGCGATCACCAGTCCCGGCACGATCTTGTCGCAGACGCCAAGGAAATTGACCGCGTCAAAGGTGTTGTGGCTCAGCGCGATGCCCGCGGCCATGGCAATGGCGTCGCGTGAAAACAGGCTCAGCTCCATACCGGCTTCGCCCTGCGTGACACCGTCGCACATTGCCGGAACGCCGCCGGCCACCTGCGCGGTTGCCCCGACCGATCGGGCAGCGTCACGAAGGATCCCGGGGTAGTGTTCGAACGGCTGATGTGCCGACAGCATGTCGTTATAGGCGGTGACGATACCGAGATTGGGCGCGGCGCCTTCCGCCAGAGCGCCCTGATCGGGGCCGGCAGCGGCAAAGGCATGGGCCTGACCGCTGCAGCTCAGGTGGGCGCGGGCCGGACCTTTGGATGCGGCGTTGCGCATACGCTCCAGATAGGCCTGTCTGGGCCCGCTGCTGCGCTCGATTATGCGGTCTGTTACCGTGGAAATGGTCTGGTTCAGCATCTGTCACCAATCCGAGTCTGGGTGGGCGTCGGCGGGCCGGCGCAGATAATCCGTGCCCGTCATTCGGGCACGGGTCAACATGTTGAAAGGCAGGTCGGTCCGGATCAGACGGCGACTTGCGCGCGGCCGTGGTTCTGCATCAGCTCTGCCATCCGCCGCCCGGTGTCGATCATCCGGTTGGAAAATCCCCATTCATTGTCATACCAGCTGATCACGCGGACCAGCCCGTCCGCCGTCACCGCGGTCTGGGCGGCAGCAAAGCAGGAAGAATGCGGATCGTGGTTGAAATCGACCGAGACCACCGGGTCCTGTTCGTAAGACAGGATACCGGCCAGATCGCCTTGGGCAGCATCGCGAATCGCGGCATTGACGGTTTCGACGGTGGCTTTGCGCTCTGGCACGAAGGCCAGATCGACCACAGACACGTTCGGTGTGGGTACCCGGATGGCCGACCCTTCCAGCCTGCCTTCCAGCCGCGGCAGCACCTCTGAGATCGCCTTGGCCGCCCCGGTCGAGGTCGGGATCATCGACAGCGCCGCCGCCCGTCCGCGGTAGAGATCGCTGTGGTTCGTGTCATGTGTCGGCTGATCGCCGGTATAGGCGTGGATGGTGGTCATGTAGCCGGTTTTGATACCAAAGGCGCGGTCCAGCACATCGGCCACCGGCGCAAGGCAGTTGGTGGTGCACGAAGCATTGGACACGATCACGTCCTCGTCGGTCAGATCCTCGTGGTTCACGCCGTAAACCACCGTCCGGTCTACGTTTTTTCCCGGTGCGGAGATCAGAACGCGGCTGGATCCGTTGCGCAGGTACAGCGCCGCGTCTTCGCGCGACTTGAACCGCCCGGTGCATTCCAGCGCAACGTCCACGCCGGACCAGGGCAGGGCGGCCGGATCGCGTTCGGCGGTGACCCGGATCGAGTGCCGGCCGACCTGCAGCCGGTCGCCGATCAGTCGCACGTCGTTGCGCAGACGGCCATGCACGCTGTCGTATTTCAGCAGGTGCACAAGGTTTTCTGCCGGGGCCAGATCGTTGATCGCGACGATATCGACGTCGCCGGGGTCATTTTCCAGAACTGCGCGCAGGATGCCGCGGCCGATCCTGCCGAATCCGTTGATGGCGAATGTATGAGACATGCCGTTCTCCGTGCCAGCGATTAATGTTAGCGCTAACAATCATGAGTCGACAAAAAAATCAAGCCCCGGAATCCTCCGGGGCCGATATTGTGAACATGTTTCTTAAAGAGGGCTCAGGCCGCGGTGTTGCTGTTCACTGCGCGTGGCCGGGATTTCGGGCTGTTGGAATCGATAAAGTCCAGAACCAGCGGCCGGATGTTGCTGCGCCAACTCTTGCCGGCGAAGATGCCGTAATGCCCGGCGCCCGGTTCAACGTGGCTGGCCTTCTTTTCATCCGGCAGGCCGGTCAGCAGGTCCAGCGCGGCGACACACTGGCCCGGGGCGGAAATATCGTCATCCGCGCCTTCGACGGTTTTCACAGCGACACTGGTGATTTTGCCAATATCGACCTTATGGCCGTCGACGACGAACTCGTTCCGCGCGATTTCCCGATCCTTGAAGACCCGCTCGACCGTGGACAGGTAAAACTCTGCCGTCATGTCCATAACGGCGAGGTATTCGTCGTAGAACCTGTTGTGCTTGTCATGGTCGGACGCTTCGCCGCGGGACACGCGCAGGATCTGGTCGGTGAAGGCGCTGCCGTGGCGTTCCGCGTTCATCGACATGAAGGAGGCCAACTGCAGCAGACCGGGATAGACCATGCGCCCGACGCCCGCATATTTAAACCCGACCTGCTGGATCATGGTTTCTTCGAGTTGACCCATGGTGACGCGGCGGCCGAAATCGGTCACCTCGGTCGGCGTCGCGTCAGGATCGATCGGCCCGCCGATCAGCGTCAGCGTGCGCGGCTGCGCATCCGGGTCCAGTTCCGCCAGATAGGCGGTTCCCGCCAGCGTGAGCGGGGCGGGCTGGCAGATTGCGATTACGTTGGTGTCGGGCCCCATCTCGCGCATGAAATCCATCAGGTAGAGCGTATAGTCTTCGATATCGAACTTGCCGGCGCTGACGGGGATGTCGCGCGCATTGTGTCAGTCGGTGATGTAGACTTCGCAATCGACCAGCAGGCTTTTGACCGTGCTGCGCAGCAGCGTGGCGTAGTGGCCTGACATCGGCGCCACCAGCAGCACCTTGCGCGGGCAGGTCTTGCGCCCGACAACATCGAAATGGATCAGATCGCCAAACGGTTTCTCGACAACGGTCTGGACATTGACCAGATGATCCTTGCCGTCAGGGCAGACGAAGGTGCGGATCCCCCAGTCCGGTTTGACCACCATCCGGGCAAAGGCCCGTTCGGTCACTTCACCCCAGGCGGCCATCCACTGAATGGCCGGGTTCGGCAGACCGGCGAGAAACGGGTAAGAGGCAAGAGCCTGCGCAGATGCGCCCATCCACTGATTGGTGTTGCGTGCTGCTTCCATCAGATCGTAGGTCATCATGTAGCGCATGTTCGTCTCCTGCTCGGCGTTCGTCGCGGACTAATCGTCGCTTTGCCCTTTCGGGGCAAGTCTTGTTATTCTGCACAGCAGAAAAATTCTGGAAAGTGGTTAAAATGACAACTGATAACAGCGCAACGGGTCAGCTTTCCAGCGAAAGCATTGAAAAGCTGCAAGAAAACATGGAAAAGGTCGAAGGTTTGGCCAAGCGCCTTGTTGACGCCATGTCGCAGAAGACCGGCCATAATCCGGCGTTGGACGGGCCGAATCAGGAGATTTTCGCTAAAGCAGCAACGGCATATTGGGCCGAGGCACTGCACAATCCGGCCAAGATTCTCGAACATCAGGTTGAATACTGGAGCAAGTCCGTCCTGCATTTCGTCGAGGCGCAACAGGCGCTGGCGAAGGGTGGTTTTTCCGCGCCCGACCAAAGCGGAACGCCGGATCGCCGGTTTTCGAACCCGATGTGGGACACGCACCCATATTTCAATTTCGTCAAGCAGCAGTATCAGATCAACGCGCAGGCCATCGAACAGGCCGTCGCCGATATCGAGGATCTCGACGACAAGGACAAACAGCGGCTGTCCTACTTTTCGCGCCAGATCATCGACATGATGGCGCCGACGAATTTCCTGGCGACAAACCCGGACGCGTTGGAAAAGGCGCTGGAGACCGAGGGACAGTCGCTGATCGACGGGCTGGAGAACCTTGTTTCCGACCTCGAGGCCAATGACGGTGCGCTGGTGGTCCGGCTGGCTGACGAAAACGCCTTCAAACTGGGCGGCAACATCGCCACGACCCCGGGCGAGGTCATCTATCGCAACCGGATGATGGAACTGATCCAGTACAAGCCGGCCACCGAAAAGGTGCACGAGATCCCGATCGTTCTGTTCCCGCCCTGGATCAACAAGTTCTATATTCTTGATCTCAAGGAGCAGAACAGCCTGATCAAGTGGATCACCGAACAGGGCTATACGCTGTTCGTGGTGAGCTGGGTCAACCCGGACGCGGATTATGCCGATGTCGGCATGGAAGACTATGTCGAGCACGGGTTCCTGACCGCGGTCCGCGAAGCCAAATCGATCTGTGGTGTCGATCAGGTCAACACCGTGGGTTACTGCATCGCCGGCACCACGCTCAGCATGACGCTGTCGCTGCTGAAACAGCGGGGCGACAAATCGATCAAGTCGGCCACCTTCTTTACCGCGCTGACCGATTTTTCCGAGCAGGGCGAATTCACCCCGTTCCTGCAGGACGATTTCATCGACGGGATCGAGGCCGAGGTGGAATCGCAAGGCTGTCTGCGGTCCTATATCATGGCGCGGACCTTCAGTTTCCTGCGGTCCAAGGACCTCGTTTATACCCCGGCCATCCGCAGCTATATGCTGGGTGAAACCCCGCCGGCCTTTGACCTGCTGTACTGGAACGGCGATGGGTCCAACCTGCCCAAGAAAATGGCAGTCCAGTATCTGCGTGGCCTGTGCCAGCGCAACGAGTTTGCTGATGGCGGCTACGAACTGATGGACCATACGCTAAAGGTGGAAGACGTGGACGTGCCGCTGATGGCGATCACCTGCGAAACCGACCATATCGCCGCGTGGAAGGATTGCTATCGCGGCGTGCAGAAGATGGGATCGAAGAACAAGACGTTCATCGTGGCTGAATCCGGACACATCGCCGGTATCGTGAACCCGCCGAGCAAGAAGAAATACGGCCACTATACCAACGCGGACGTCGGGCTGGATGCAGACGAATGGCTGGAAGGTGCGGATTTCAACGAAGGGTCGTGGTGACCGCGCTGGGAAAGCTGGCTGCGGAAGCGGTCCGGCAAGAAGATCGAGGCCCGTGAGCCCGGTGATTCCCAGCATCCGAGCCTTGCCGCGGCGCCGGGAACCTATGTTCTGAGCGGAAACAAAGATTAGAATTCAATAACTTAGAACATTTTTGCTGCAGTGCAGAAAAAATACTTGAAATGCCGCACTGCAGCAAGCATATTTGTCTCAGCTGATGAGCCGTCCAATCCTCCCTCGGACCAGCAAACATAGGATGAGACAAATGACCAACACCACCGATTTCACCGCCGCCCTGAAAGACGCAATGGGCGCATTCCCGGTTGACACCAAAGCAATGGAAGAAGCCTTCAAAACCACTGCAACCCTGAACGAAAAGCTGTCGGGTGTTGCTCTGGACGCGGCTGAAAAGTCCGCTGAAGTGTCCTCCAAGTGGACCAAGGACACCATTGCCAAGCTGGCAGACATGTCCAAAGCCAAGGAAGACCCGGCCGATTACGCCAAGGCGATCACCGATTTCGCTGCTGCAACCGCAGAAACCGCAGCCGAAAACGTCGCCGCGTTCGCTGAGATTGCCAAGAAAGTCCAGATGGACACCGTCGAGCTGATGATGGCGGCAGGCAAAGACATCTCCGAAGATGCAACCGCTGCAGTCAAGAAGGCCACCGACGACGTGACCGCCGCTGCGAAAAAAGCGACTGCTGCTGCTAAATAAGCTGCTGCTATTGGGTTGCCTCCCTCTCCTCCCTAATGATGCAACCCGTGTTAAGGGCAGGTCTTCGGACCTGCTTCTTTCTTTTTCTTCTGCACTCGCATAATCTGCGCCGCATCGCTGCATTCCCGGGGAGGACTTGAGACGTGGCTGAGGAAAAAAAACCCCTTCTGATAAAACGTTACGCCAGCCGCAGGCTCTACAATACGGAAACCTCCGACTATGTAACGCTCGAAGACATCGCTGGTTTCATCCGCGAAGGGCGCGAAGTACAGATCGTCGATCTGAAATCGGGTGACGATCTGACCCGGCAATACCTGCTGCAGATCATCGCAGAGCATGAAAGCCGCGGCGAAAACGTGCTGCCGGTGGGCGTTCTGAACGATCTGGTGCGGTCTTACATGGTGCCGGGCGGCGGCATGATGCCGCAATTCCTGCAGAGCTCGTTCGAAATGCTGCGCGAGAACCAGTCGAAGATGATGGAAAACATGAACGCCATAAACCCGATGGCCAGCATGCCGGGGTTCGAGGCGCTCAAGGCCCAGCAGCAGGCGTTCCTGAACGCCATGACCGGCGGGCTTGCCGGGGCATGGAGCGGCGAAGGCAATAAGGAAGAGGGCGAAGGGGACGCCGGGGAGAAATCCGAGGACCTCGAAGCCATCAAGAAGCAACTGGCCGACCTGCAGGACAAGCTGTCCAAACTGAACTGAGCCGGTCCGGACGAAGGCCGAAAAGCCGGGTCAGTAGTAGCTGATCGGGGTCCGGAACCTGTCCTGTTCCAGCCAAGCGAAATAGTCCGTGCGCAGCTGGCGCGCGACTGGTCCGGCGGCGCCGTTTGAAAAATGCTGTTCGTCCACCCGCGCAACCGGGATCACACCGCCACCGGAGGAGGACAGGAACACCTCGTCCGCCTGCCGGAACTCGTCCAGCGGCAGCGGTCGGGTTTCCACCTTCAGCCCGCGCGCCGCGGCCATTTCCAGCGCCGTTCTTCGGGTGATGCCGTGTAACACCCCGTGATCCGATGTCACCACGGTATCGCCGAAGACCGCAAAGACGTTGAAGCCCGGGCCTTCGGTGACATTGCCGTCATGGTCCAGCAGCATGGTGGTTTCAAACCCGTTATCCTTGGCCTCGAACAGGCCCGAGGTGAAATCGCCCCAGTGGTAGTTCTTGACCGTCGGGTTCACGCTGTCCTTCGGGATCCGCCGCACGGACTTCGCGATCCAGACCGAGGTGCCCCGGTCTGCGGCGTCGGGTTTCACGATATGCACGTAAGGCACGCACCAGGCATAGAAATGGTTCTGGCAGTCGCGCGGATCGCGGCTGCCGGGCACCGGATTGCGGCCGCGCGCAGCGACCATCGCCACGTAGGAGGCACGCAGGCCCGACGCGGCGACCATGTTGTGCAGGACGCGGATGATCGCGTCGCGCTCCAGCCCGGTCTGCATCCGTACCGCCGTGACCGAGGCCAGGAACCGGTTCAGGTAATCGTCCAGCCGGAAGAACGCGCCGTTCCATACCGGCACGACATCATAGGCAATATCGCTGTGGGTCAGGCCCCAGTCGGTGACATTTATGCCCGCCTCGGACACCGGAATTATCCGGCCATCCATCCAGGCGGCGCCGTTTGACAAATCGCTCATGCCGGGGAGAGTGACATCGGGCCGCGGCGCAGGCAAGCCTTTGGATCGGGCGCGCGCGCATGGTTTTGGCGGCTTTCAGCCATGACCTTATGCGCCATGGCTGACAGAATATCCCGGCAAGACATGAGGGTGGTGCCGGGGGCCTCGGGGAAAACCATAGGGATGCGCCACGATCGTCAGGACGCTTGATCGGGTTGCGACGGCGGTGATACCCTAACGGATGCGCCCTACGGGTGCACTCCTTGGGAGGGGGACGCAGGTTGCCGGTAGCTACGTTCAAGCACGTTTTCCACCCGGACATGCGGGCCGAAGACAAAAAATGGCTCAGGGTCCGGCCCATTGTCATGGAGGTGCAGGTCAACACCGAAATGGAGGACGGTGGCTCCAACGAAGCCCTGATCGCCGATATGAAGCGGGCATGGGACGCGCTGATCTCGATCGGGGAGAAGTGGTTCAAACGGGAACTGGACGTGTTGCTGAGCAAAGCCATTCGGCTTCGTCGGGGCACCGTCCACAAGAAGGGGTCCAAACTGTACGGGCCGGTATTCAAGGTCAAGATTGTTGCCATGGTCGAGGGTTTCAACAAGGTCATTGAAACCCGCTTTGACAACTGGCTGAAAGCCGTGATCGTGAAGTTCGACAAGGTGGCCAAGGAGTTCGACAAACGGAACGCTGCGGCCGCCGTGGTCCGCACGAAGCGCGGTGCAAACGTGGCCTATGGCGGCGCCAGCATCGCGGTTTCCATGGCAACGTTGGCCCCAACGGCACCGCTCAGCGTCGCGTATTCGGTCAACGCCATTTTCCAGCAGCTCTGCGATGCGTTCGGCAGCACCGAGGCCAAGCTTCAAAAAGTGAAAAAGCTGACCGATGATCTGGAGAAGTTCTGTAAGGAGCTGAGCAACGGTACGAAGCTGGCGCAGGCACAACAAAAAGGGATGTCGATGTCCACGATCACCGGACCGCTGACGGAAGCGATGACGGCGCTGGACAACGACATAAAGCTGGCGCGGTCTGCGGAAAAAAAGCTGGGCGCTTCAATCGAAAAACTCAAAAAGGCGCCGGGCTTCGAGGATCTGGAACTGCTCGATAAATACGTTGAGCTGGTCAAGCTCGGGGAGAACATCGAACGTTGGACATCACAGTTACGCCTGTCACGGCAAATCAGCACGACGCTTTCCAAGCACCACGATCTGCTGTCCTACAAGGAAAGCATGGTGCAGTCGGGCCTGAAGGCCGTCACCAAGGCGGCGAAATCCCTCAAAGGGGAGGCACAGCTGATCGACAGAACCCTCAAGCGGCTGGATGCGCGGGATACTACGACAACCGAAATGGTTGGCGAAATTCAGGCGCGCAAGCGGCTTGTGATTTTCACGTATTGATCTGATTGTCCGGACCGGGTCCGGCTCAGGTCCCGTAGGCGCGGGTTTCTCCCATCACCTGCTCGGCCGCGGCCAGCAGGATATCGGCGACGGCGTCCAGATCGGCGCGCGACAACTGAACCGGCAGGCGCACGTCGCAGGCTTTCATCAGCATCGCGCGGGTCTGCGGCAGGTCGGTCTTTTCCGGAAGGAATTCCCAATTCCAGAATGCGCGCGCATTGTCGGTGGACAGGCCAAAGACCTGCACCTTGATCCCGGCCGCTTCGGACACGTCGGAAAACGCCCGGATCTGGTCCCCGGTCATGCCGACCATGTTGAACTGAATCGAATCCGGGGCGCGGACCTCGGGCGCCAGCTTTTCGGGCACCAGCATCCATGGCGAGGTGTTGAGACGCGCCGCGACATAGTCGTGATTGGCGCGGCCATCGCGCACCCGGCGGGCCAGTTCCGGCAGCTGCGGGCGGATCACGGCAGCGGCAAGGTTCGACATGCGCTGGTTATAAAGCGGCAGCTTGTTCTGCCACCTCGCAAAGGCGTCGTGCAGGACGGTGTGTTTCTTCCAGTTATGTTCATAAGCGCCCGACATGATCACCGCGCGCGCGATCAGGTCCGGGTCGTCGGTGACCATGATCCCGCCTTCGCCGGCATTGATCATCTTGTAGGACTGAAAAGAGAAACAGCCGATCTTTCCGATCGTGCCGAGGTTGCGGCCATGCCATGTGGTGCCCAGCGAATGCGCCGCATCCTCGATCACCGGGATGTCGCGGGCATTGCACAGCGCCATGATCGCGTCCATGTCCGAGGTGTGGCCGCGCATGTGGCTGATGATCACCGCCTGAACGCCGTCCAGACGGGCTTCGAAATCGGCCATGTCGATGCGGTAGTTCTCTGCGACCTCGCACAGGACAGGGATGCAATCGGCATGCACAACCGCGGACGGCACGGCGCCGAAGGTAAAGCCGGGGATCAGAACCCGTGCATCGCGCGGCAGGTCCAGCGCCTTGAGCGACAGGAACAGAGCGGCAGAGCAGGACGACACCGCCAGCGCAAAGCGGCTGCCCAGCAGTTCGGCGAATTCCTGTTCCAGCAGGGTCACCGGGGCGTCCTGCGGCGCGGTATAGCGAAACAGGTCGCCCGATTGCAGCAGCGCGTCGATGGCGACGCGGGCGTCGGTCGGGATCGGTTCGGCCTGATGGACGTTCGGAAGACTGCTCATTTTCAAAATCCTGATACAATGTTTTCAGTTTTGTAAATCAGTGAGCGAGTAAGGAAAAGGGCATTTTCCGCCGCAGGCGGGATTTTGCGCGGTTGTGGCTTTGTCGTCCGGTGGGAGCGGTAAACCTGTCGGATCGCCGAAATCGCAGCGGGCAGTTTCCATGTCGCATGCCGACAGGCCGGTCCGGATGAGTTTCGAAACGGCAATGATTCGTAATTTAGCCCGACCGGCTGGTGTTGTTGCGCGATCGCCCGCGAAACGTGGTCAGATCCCCAATCGGTCGCGCAGGGCGAACCACGTCATCGCCAGCGCCAGCAGCGGCGCCCGGGTTGCCGCGCCGCCGGGGAAGGCGGGCGAGGGCAGTTTCGCAAACAGGTCGAACCCATCCGTTTCGCCCTGAACTGCCAGCGCGCAGAGCTGACCGGCATGTGTGGCGGTGCCGACGCCGTGCCCGGAATAGCCCGAGGCCGACAGGATGTTGGGACCCACCCGCGCCAGATGCGGCAGCCGCTTGACCGTAATCGCCAGCGTCCCGCCCCAGGCATAGTCGATGCGGATGTCCTTCAGATGCGGGTAGATCTCGGTCATCGGCTTTCGCACCAGACCGGCAATATCGGCCGGGAACCGGTAGCCATAGGTTTCGCCGCCGCCAAACAGCAGGCGCTTGTCGGCGCTCAGCCGGAAGTAATTGATCACGAACCGGCTGTCCGCGATGGCGACATCGCGGCTCAGCACCTGTTCCGCCGCGTCACCCAGCGGTTCGGTTGCGGCGATGAAATTGTTGATCGGCATGACCCGTGCGGCCACGGTCGGGTGCAGCCGGCCAAGATATCCGTTGCAGGCCAGTATCACGTGCCCGGCCCGGACCGTGCCGGCGGCGGTCTGCACCGCGGCGGGCCGGCCTTCCTCGATGCCCGTAACCTCGCTGCGTTCAAAAATCTGCGCGCCGGCGTCCCGCGCCGCCCGCGCCAGACCCAGCGCGTAATTCAGCGGATGCAGGTGGCCGGCCCCCATGTCCAGCATCCCGCCGCAATAGTCCGGTGACGGGCAGAGCCGGTAAAAGGCCGTTGCATCCATCACCTCGATCTGGTCGTAGCCATAGACCGATTGCAGGTGGCCGGCATAGTCGTGGATGCCGCGCACATCGGAACGGCTGGGCCCGGCCCAGGCGATGCCGGGTTTCAGATCGCAGTCGATGTCATGGCGCGCGATCAGCGATTTCACCAGATCCTTGGCCTCTTCGCCCAGTTGCCACAGCTTGCGGGCGTCGTCCGGCCCCGCCATCTTCTCCAGATCCTGCTGATCCTTGCGCTGGCCGCTGCCCAGCTGTCCGCCATTGCGCCCCGAAGCGCCAAAGCCGACGCGATGCGCCTCGACCACCGCGACACGGAGCCCGGCCTCGGTCAGATGCAGCGCGGCGGAGAGCCCCGTGTAGCCGGCGCCGACAACGCAGACGTCGAAATCCTGCGTGCCATTCAGCTGCGGAAACGGTGCAACAGTGTTGGCCGTGACGGCGTACCAGCTTTGCGGATATTCACCGGGCCGGTCGTTGGCGTGCAGCAGGTTCATGGGCATGGGTTCGCCCCGTTCTTGGATCCGGAAAAAAGCTCTCTCATCCCCGGCGCGGGTGGCCGGGTCAGACGTTCAACAGCAGGTGTTCGCGCTCCCACGGCGAAATCACCTGCAGAAACTCTTCGTATTCGGCGCGTTTGACGATGCTGTAGACGCGGGCGAACTCTTCGCCGAGGATCTCGTGCAGTTCGGGCGCCGCGTCGAACAGGTCCAGCGCGCTGCCCATCACCTGCGGAATATCGCCTTCGCCGTCATAGGCATCGCCCCGGAACTGTTTGCGCGGGCGCAATTCGTTCTTGAGGCCCAGATAGCCGCAGGCCAGCGACACCGCGATCCCCAGATAGGGATTGCAGTCCATCCCGGCGATACGGTTTTCAACCCGTCGCGACTCCGGGCTGGACAGCGGCACGCGGATCCCCGTTGTCCGGTTGTCGCGTCCCCATTCCAGATTGACCGGCGCGGCGTGGTCCTTCACGTAGCGGCGATAGCTGTTCACGTAGGGCGCCATCACCGCCAGCCCGGCCGGCAGATAGGTCTGCAGCCCGCCGATGAAATGATAAAACGCATCGGTTTCACCGCCCTGCGGTCCGGCAAATATGTTCTGGCCGGTTTCGGCCTCGACCAGCGAATGGTGGATGTGCATGGCGCTGCCGGGCTCGTCCTCGATCGGCTTGGCCATGAAGGTGGCAAAACAGTCGTGGCGCAGCGCCGCCTCGCGGATCAGGCGTTTGAAATAGAATACCTCGTCAGCCAGCTTGACCGGCGCGCCGTGGCGCAGGTTGATCTCCAGTTGTCCGGCACCGCCTTCCTGCGTGATGCCGTCAATCTCGAACCCCTGCGCTTCGGCGAAATCGTAGATGTCGTCGATCACCGGGCCGAACTCGTCCACCGCGGTCATCGAATAGGCCTGCCGCGCCGCCGCGGGCCGGCCCGACCGGCCCATCATCGGTTCGATTGCCTTGGCCGGGTCGATATTGCGCGCGACGAGAAAGAACTCCATCTCCGGCGCGACCACCGGCTTCAGGCCGATTTTCTCGAAATAGCTGACCACGCGCTTCAGCACGTTGCGCGGGCTGCAGGGGATCGGTTCACCGTCGCGGTCCTCGGCGTCATGGATCACCTGCAGCGTCCAGTCGCCGGTCCATGGGGCGGCGCTGGCGGTTTCCATGTCCGGGCGCAGGATCATGTCACGCTCGATGAAGCCTTCGTCACCCGCGGCCTCGCCCCAGCCGCCGGTAACGGTCTGGTAAAAGATGCTGTCGGGCAGGTGGAAATATTCCTGCCGGGCAAACTTGCTGGCCGGAACGGCCTTGCCGCGGGCAATGCCGGGCAGGTCGGAGATGATGCATTCCACCTCGTCCAGCCGGCGGCCGTTCAGATAGGCCTGCGCGGCGTCGGGCAGCGATTTGATCCAGTCGGTCATGCGGTTCGCTCCGCTTTAAGAAAGCCTGCTATGTCGTTGGCAACCCTTTGGGAATCGTTCGGTTTGGACAGGCCGTTGAGCGCATCGTAAAGCAAATCGTCCGGCACAACGCCACGCCCGCGCGCTTCGATCAGGTCACGCACGAAATCCGATCCGAACTCGGGATGCGGCTGATATGTCAGGATCGTGTCGCCATAGGCAAGGATCGCGTTTTCGCAAAACGGCGTGGAGCCCAGCACCCGCGCCTGAGCGGGCGGTTCGGTCACCTGATCCTGATGCCATGCGTTGACCGCAAGCGGGCCTTCGGCGGTGTCGTATTCTACCCGGCCGACGGACCAGCCGCCGGCGAATTTTTCGACCTTGCCGCCCAGTGCCTGCGCGATGATCTGATGCCCGAAGCAGATCCCGACCATCGGCAGACCGTCGCGATGAATGGCGCGCACCAGATCTTCCAGCGGCGGGATCCAGTCGTGGTCTTCGTAGGCGCCATAGCGCGACCCGGTGATGATCCAGCCATCGGCAGCATCCGCGCCGGGCGGGAAAACGCCGTCGACAACCGGCCAGTTTTCAAAGCTGAACCCGTGCCCGTCCAGAAGGCGTTCGAAAAACAGGTCATAATCGCCCGTCTGTTCGATCAGGGCGTCCGGGGCATGGCCCGTTTGCAGAATTCCGATTTTCATGCAGCACCAAGTCAGTGATTCTTCCCCGAATAGCCGGGGCGTCAGGCCGCCGCAAGGGGCGTGCTAGCGGCAGGGCACGGGGTAGGTGATGCGAAACGGCTGGTCGGAATACTGCTTGCCCGGCTCGAAACAGGTCACTTTGCCGGGGCCTTTGACCCAGTAGAGCATCGGGTCCTTTGCGACGTAGTAATCTTCGCCGGACGCGCGGCGCACTTCGAAATGCAGGTGGATCAGCATCGCCAGCGCCCCGGTGGCGCCCATGATGCCGACCAGTTCGCCGCGGGCGACTTGTGCGCCTTTGGCGACTTCGCGGGTTTTCAGATGTTTGTAGACCGTGCGCACCTTCTCTCCGTCCGTGTCGCGCCCGTGTTCGACGATCACCGTGTTGCCGTGGCCCGGTTCGTAGAACGACGCGCTGACCCGGCCCGGCGCCGCGGCAATGACCGGTGTACCGATCTTGCCCCAGATGTCGATGCCTTCATGCGGCAGGCCCTCGACCTCACCGCCGCGCCCGAACTGTTCGGATATGTAATTGGCGTTGGGCGGCATCTCGATCGGGATCGGATCGGTGGTCAGGTGGTTGTACTGATCGTAAGTTCCGAATTTCTCGATCCCGTCACAGGCGGACAACAGACATCCCGCCACTCCCCGCAAAAACAGTCTTCGCACCTGACGCCCCCTGACTCTCTCCGCGGAGGTTACAGCAGAAAAGGACAGGGGGGCCAGTGCGAGGTTCAGCGTTTTCGTGCCACGATGTAGCGATTGGGCGGATCGGCCGGGAAATTTCCGGTTTCGACAATGTCAAAACCGTGGGCTTCTATGCGGGCTTCGAGATCGCGGATTTTCATGAACCGCACGAAGGGCGGCGCGCGCCAGTAGCGCACGGCCATGAACACGCGCACCACGGCCACCATCAGCGGCAGGTACCAGCCCTTTTCGCCGAGACAGGGTGACTTGGAGATGAAATACCCGCCCGGTTTCAGCGCCGCGTTGACCCGCGTCAGCGTACCGTCCAGATCGCGCAGCAGGTGTAGCAGGTTGAAGGCCAGCACCGCGTCGTGGCTGCCATCCGAAAACCGGCCGTCATCGGCCGCGGCAGAGATAAAATTCACGTTTTCAATGCCTTGTGCGGTGGCGTTCTCTCGCCCAATCAACATCATCTCGGGTGAAACATCCGTTGCGGTGATCTGTCCGGCGCTGCGGGCCAGCAGCAGGGCGGTGGATCCGGTGCCGGCGCCCAGTTCCAGCACCTTGCCGGTTTCGGGCAGATAAGACCGGGTCCGGCCCAGCGTGTGCTCGTAAGAGGTGGGATCCTTGATCGGCTGAGCGGCGTATTTGCGCGCGATCTTGTCCCAGAAATGTGTCGATGTGGTCATGGGGTCATCCTTTCTGAACGTTATGTAGCCGCCCGGCACTTTAAAAGAAATTGCATGAATTTGTATGATCTATATACGAAAATCCATGAACTGGAATGCAATCGGTTTCGACTGGAATCAGGTCCGGGCGTTTCTCGCCACGGTCGAGGAGGGGTCTCTGTCTGCCGCCGCCCGCGCCCTGCGGCAGACCCAGCCGACGTTGGGCCGGCAGGTGGCGGCACTCGAAGAATCTCTGGGCGTGGTGCTGTTTGAGCGGGTGGGCAAGACTCTGATCCTGACACAGGCGGGGATGGAATTGGTTGATCATGTGCGTGACATGGCCGACGCCGCCGGGCGGATTTCGCTGTCGGCCACGGGCCAGTCACAGGCGATCGAGGGTCGGGTCAGGATCACGGCCAGCGATGCCACTTCGGCCTTTATCCTGCCGCCGATCCTGAACACCCTGCGCGACCGGGCGCCGGGCATTGCCATTGACATCATCGCGTCCAACAAGATCAGGGATCTGCGGCGGCGCGAGGCCGATATCGCCATCCGCCATGTGCGCCCGGAACAGCCCGACCTGATTGCACGGCTGGTGCGCGAAAGCGCGGCCCGGTTCTATGCGACCGAGGCGTATTTTCGCAAACACGGCCGCCCGACAACGCTGCAGGAGTTTGGCCGCGGGGTTTTCGTGGGGTATGAAAGCGCCGAGGCAATGCTCCCTTACATGACTGATATGGGCCTGCCGCTGAAGGCGTCCAATTTCCACTGGGTTTCGGACAGCGGGGTCGCTTATCAGGAAATCGTGCGGCAGGGGCTGGGGATCGGCATGCTTACCGACGAACTGGCCGAGCACTTTCCCGAATTGCAACCGGTCATGCCCGATCTGCCGGTCATCCCGGTTCCGGTCTGGCTGGCCACGCATCGAGAGCTGCATTCCAGCCGGCGGATCCGGGTGGTGTTCGACCTGCTGGCCGAGGCGCTGGGGTAGCGCTTTTCAACCCGTGCGGGTCTGCTAGGGTGCCCCGGAATTCCGGAGGAGACAGGACATGGCATTCGATCTATCGGGCAAGGTGGCGCTGGTCACAGGCGGAAACGGCGGCATCGGGCTGGGCATGGCCGAGGCGATGGCGCGGGCGGGCGCGGACATTGCCGTCTGGGGCACGAACCCCGACAAGAACGCGGCCGCGGCCGACCGGCTGGCCGGCCACGGCATCAAGGCGCGGTCATATGTGTGTAACGTGGCCGACCCGGATGCGGTGAATGCGGCGATGGCCGCCACGCTCAGCGATTTCGGACGCGTCGACGGCTGCTTTGCCAATGCTGGCGTGTCCGGGCGCGGCACGGCCTCGTTTCTGGATATCGATTTCGAGGAATGGCGTCGGGTGCTGTCAGTCAACCTCGACGGTGTCTACCACACCTATCAGGCCGCGCTGCGCCACATGGTCGACCGGGCCGAGCAGGGGGACGCCGGCGGCCGGCTGGTGGCGGTGTCGTCGCTGGCCTCGCTCAGTGGCGCGGCGATGAGCGAGCATTACGCCGCCTCCAAGGGCGCGCTGAATGCGATGACCTACGCGCTGGCGGTCGAGTTCGCGCGCTACGGGATCACCGCGAACGCGATCCTGCCGGGCTGGATCGAAACCGACATGACCGAAGACGCGATCGGCAACGACAGGTTCGCAACCGCGGTGGGCAAACGCATTCCCGCGCGGCGTTGGGGCCAGCCCGATGATTTTGGCGGCATCGCGGCCTATCTGCTGAGCGACGCGTCGGACTACCACACCGGACAGCTCCTGCAGATCGACGGCGGCTACTGGCGGTTCTGACGGGATTGCCCTTGGTGTGAATGTCAGGCTCTATGAGCCATACTTTGTCGAACCCGGAGACCTGCGATGAGCCTTTTCCACCAGCTTCAATTGCGTGAACAGAACGCCCAGCCGATCCGGGTGGGGGTAATCGGTGCGGGCAAGTTCGGCACGATGTTTCTGGCACAGGCGCTGCGGCTGCCCGGCGTGCATGTGGTGGGCATCGCCGATCTCAACCCGGAACAGGCCCGCTCGAACCTCAGGCTGGCGCATTGGCCGGACGACCGGTTCGGCGCCGGCTCGGTTGCCGCCGCCATTCAGAGCGGCGCGACCTTCGTCTGCGATGAGGCCGCCATGCTGATCGCGGCGCCCGAGATCGACATCATCGTCGAATGCACCGGCAACCCGGTGGTGGCAGTAACCCATCTGACTGCCGCTTTTGCGGCCGGCAAACACGTGATCAGTGCCACGGTCGAGGCCGATGCGCTGTGCGGGGCCGCATTGGCCCGGGCCGCACGGCAGGCGGGCGTGATCTATTCCATGGCCTTTGGCGATCAGCCGGCGCTGGTCTGTGATCTGGTCGACTGGGCCCGGACCTGCGGCTTCGAGGTTGCGGCCGCCGGACGCGGCCACAAATGGCGGCCGGAGTACCGCCACTCCACGCCTGACACGGTCTGGGATCACTGGGGACTGACGGCCGAGCAGGCAGAACGCGGGCGGCTGAACCCGAAGATGTTCAATTCCTTTCTCGACGGCACGAAACCGGCCATCGAATCCTCGGCCATCGCCAATGCCTGCGGTCTGTCTGTGCCCGCAGCCGGGCTGGCCTTTCCGTCCGGTTCCATCGACGATCTGCCCAACCTGATGCGTCCAGAGGCCGAAGGCGGTGTTCTGGAAGGGCCCGGCATGGTCGAAGTGCTCAACAGCCTCGACGCGGACGGTGCGCCGATTGATTATGACATCCGCATGGGCGTCTGGGTCTGCGTGCAGGCGGTCACCGAATATCAGAAGACCTGTTTCGAGGAATACAAGGTCACCACCGATGACAGCGGGCGGTACATGTGCGCCTACAAACGCTGGCACCTGATCGGGCTGGAGCTGGGCCTGTCGGTGGCCAGCGTCGGCATCCGCGGCGAGGCAACGGGCGTGGCCGACGCATTCCGCGCCGACGTCGTGGCGGTGGCCAAGAGGGATCTGGACGCGGGCGAAAGGCTGGACGGCGAGGGCGGGTATACCGTCGCCGGACAATTACGCCCGTCAACGGTTTCGGTGCCGATGCGGGCGCTGCCGCTGGGGCTGGCCGGGGACATCACGCTGACCCGACCGGTCGCAGCCGATCAGATCCTGACCTATGACGACGTGCAGCTTGACGAAGGCCTGGCCGCGGTCCGGCTGCGCCGCGAGGTGGAAGCGATGGCGGCGGCGGGCTGAGCCGGGATTGGTCCCGCGCGGCTTCGTGTCCGCTGCCTGACCGGCGCTAACTGATGCGCTTCAGCGCGCGCACCACCTCGATCGGCGCGCGCATACCCTTGAACTCCATCTCGCCCACGACTTCGGCCTCGATGTCGTCCTCGACTGCGGTATAGGCGCGCGGGGCCAGCAGGATCTCTCCGTCAGAGGCCTGATCGCACAGCCGCGAGGCGAGGTTCACCGCTGTCCCCGAGGCCGTGTATTCGAACCGGCCCGCCGCGCCGACCATGCCGACCGTGGCAAAGCCCAGCGACAGGCCCACTCCAAAGCCCAGCCGATGGCCCAGCCGCTTCCAGCCCTTGCACAGCTCTGCCATCCGCGCCCGCATGGCAAAGGCCAGCTTCATCGCGCTGCCGGCCGGATCCTCGCAGGGCAGGGGGTCGTTGAAGATCACCATGATCCCGTCGCCCGAGCGCGTGTCTACGCCCGCGCCGTGTTCGGCGATCAGCTTGCCCATCTCCTCGTGATAGGTCTGAAGCACCTCGATGGTCTCTTCCGGCTCGGCGCTCTCGCAAAACGCCGTGAACCCGCGAATATCACAGAACAGAACCGCGATCAGGGCGCGGTGACTTTTGAGCAGCTTTTCGTCCCCCGAGGACACCACCGCATCGGCCACCGCCGGTGACAGGAACCGTTTCAGGCGGCCCATGCGCTCGATTTCGCCGACCTGATCCTCGACCCGGGTTTCCAGTTCGGTGTTCAGCGTTTCCAGCGCCCGGTACTGGCGCACGTTCTGGATCGCGATCACCGCCTGTGCAGCGAAGCTGCGGACCAGTTCCAGTTCGGCGTCGCTGAACGGGGCAACCTCGCGGCGATAGAGCACAATGCAGCCGACCCCGTCCGGGCCGCTGACCAGCGGCACCACCAGCACGCTGCGCATCCCTTCCTCGTCCACCATGAAGATCCGGTATTCATTGCCTTCGCGGTAGAGATCGGTCTGCGCCAGATCGTCAATGCGGATCACTTTGCGTTCGATCGTCGCCTCGACAGCAAACAGCCAGTTGCTTTCGACCGGTTCACTGAACCGGTCCAGCCGGGCGGCAAAATCCGGCCGGGCGCCGACATGGGCGGGAATGGTCACGTGGGTGCGTTCGGAGTTCAGCACGCAGATATAGGCCAGCGGCGCGTTGCACAGGCGCGCCACCGCTTCGGTGATCGTGCGGAACACCGGCAGGTCGTCATCGCGCGACTGGCTGATAATTTCCAGCACTTCGCCCGAGGCCTTTTCGCGTTCCAAACGTTCCTGCACCTCGCGGAACTGGCGGACGTTCTCGATGCCGATCACCGCCTGGGCGGCGAAGGTCTCGACCAGAGTGATTTCGTCCGGCGAGAACCTGCGCACCTCGGGGCGGCTTAGCACGATGCAGCCAATCGCGATGCCGCCCCGGATCAGCGGCACGTTGATCCGTGTGCGCAGCCCTTCGTCATCAACCAGTTTGAGGTACACCGGTTCGCCCGCACGGTATTCGTCGGTGTCCGCCAGATCGGGGATTTCGGTGGTGCGCGCCTCGCGGATGGTTTGCGCGATCCGGTATGAGCTGTTGAGGTCGAACTGCTCGCCGATCCGCATTGCCTGCAGGTCGTCACCATGCACGGCGGTGAAAGTGAATGTCTCGCGGTCACTGCTGGCCAGCATCAACCAGGCCACCGGGGCATCGCACAATTCGGCCGCGTTTCGCAGTATGACATCGAATACTGGCGCCTCGTCATCGCGGCTTTCGCTGATGACTCCGAGGATCTGGCGAGATGCCTGTTCGCGTTCCAGCCGCTCCTGCACCTCGCGGAACTGACGGACGCTCTCGATGGCGATCACCGCCTGCGCGGCGAAGGTTTCCAGCAGCGTCACCTCGTCCGGGGAAAACGGACGATGTTCGCACCGGTAGGTTCCGATTGAGCCAATGGCCATTTCACCCTGCATCAAAGGCACGGCAAGGAAGGTCCGGATCCCCGCGACTTCCACAGCCCTGACCGTGGCTTCGTGGCCCGCCCGGTAGGCTTCGGTATCGGCCAGATCGCGGACGTGGACGACTTTTTTGTGCTGAACCGCGCGGCACTGCGCAGACTGGTCAGAGATCGGCCAGTCGGCCCGCGACATCGCGACATAGTCGGGGTCGCCGCCCCTGTGCGACACGAGGTTCAGCGTGCCGTCGCCGTCGCCGCGCAGAAACAGGCCGGAAAACGAGGCGTCGCACAACCGCGAGACATTGTCGTGAATGGCGTCGAAAACCGGTTGCGCGTCGTCCCGGCTCTGCGCGATGACGTTCAGCACATTGCTGGTCGCCGCTTCGCGCAAAAGGCGGTTCTGCACCTCGCGGAACTGGCGCACGTTCTCGATGGCAATGACGGCCTGGGCGGCGAAGGTTTCCAGCAATGCAATCTCGGTGTCCGAGAAGGGCTGCATCTTTTTACGATACAGCGAAAAACAGGCGATGGCTTGATCGCCTTGAACAAGCGGCAGGACCAGTTGGGTGCGCATGCCCTCGTTGTCCACGAGGTTGCGCCGCGTGACGTCGCCTGAACGGTAGAGTTCGGTGTCCATCAGGTCCGGTGTATGGAAGGTCTGGTTTTCGAATATTGCCCGGCACACGAATTGCGGGCTGTCGATCGGCCAGCTTTTGTAGCCCGGCTGGAACCTTGGGCCCATCGAGTTGATTCCAGTGGCGTACCCGACCTCCGTACGGGCCTCGTTCACAGTGTTCACAACGGCCATATCCGCAGCGCAGAGCCGCAGGGCGTTTTCGAGGATCGCGTCAAAGACCGGCATTTCATCGTCGCGGCTCTGGCTGATGACCGTAAGGATTTCACTGCTCGCGGCTTCCCGCTCCAGCCGGTCCTGCACCTCGCGGAACTGGCGCACGTTTTCGATGGCAATGACGGCCTGCGCGGCAAAGGTTTCGACCAGGGCGATTTCGTCGCTGGTAAAGGCTTTCACCTCGCGCCGGAACAGCGTGATGCATCCGATGGCCCTGTCTCCGCTCAGGAACGGAACGCACAGGATTGTTCGCATGCCTTCCACGTCGACCATGGCAACACGCCCGGGATCGCCCTGCCGGTATAGGTCGGTATCGGTCAGGTCCTCGACATGAACAACGCGCGCTTCCCGCATCGCAACCGCCGGAACCAGATTGTTATCCAGAGCGGTGATCGACTTTCCCGGGGTCAGGTGACGCAACCCGTCGCCAAAATGCGCCGCCAGATGCCAATGGCTGCGTTCTGCATTGAGAAGGCACAGATTGGCCAGGGGAGCGCCGGAGAGATATGCGGCGTTTTTCAGAATGACGTCGAACACCGGCGCGGAATCGTCGCGCGAGGTACTGATGACCTGCAAAATCTCCCGCGAGGCGGCCTCCCGCTCCAGCCGCTCCTGCACCTCACGAAACTGGCGCACGTTCTCGATGGCGATCACGGCCTGTGCGGCGAAGGATTCGACCAGCGCAACATCCGCGTCTTGGAATGGTTTGACTATCCGTCGGGACAGCGTAATCGAACCGATTGCCTTGTCACCATTGATCAGTGGAACCGACATGAAGGTCCGGATACCCTCCTCGTCAACCATCCGCACCCGCACCGGATTACCGCTTCGGTAAAGGTCGTCGTCAGCGAGGTCGGCAATCTGGACAGTACGTTTTTCCCGCACCGACAGCGGCACTGCCATGTCCGGGGCAGGTGTAAAGGTGGTCTCGTTTGGGTAATCTCCCTGCACACGTTCAGCCCAGATTGATTTCTGGGTGAAGGAGACACCGTCTTCGGTCAGTTGGAGCATGGCAGTAGAGGCATTGCAAAGGCGACCGGCACTGCTGAGGATCAGGTCGAACACCAGCGTGTCGTCATCGCGCGACTGGCTGATGACACCCAGAATATCCTTGGTTGCCGTCTCCCGTGCCAACCGCTCCTGCACCTCGCGGAACTGTCGTACGTTCTCGATGGCGATCACGGCCTGCGCGGCGAAGGATTCCACCAATGCAATTTCGTCAGCCGAGAAGGGCGCAACCTCCAGCTTGTAAACGCTGATCACCCCGATCGTCTGCGATCCGCTGATCAGCGGCACCAGAAGCACGGTGCGCATGCCCTCGATCTCGGCGGCAAAACTCAGCTGCGGGGCGCGGTCCTCGTCGGAAAACAGGGCGCGCACATCCAGCACATGCCGGGTTTTGCCGGATTCAAAAGTCAGCGAAGCGGCGGATTTCCTGTTCGACAGGTCGTGCGGTGTTTCCCGCAGGCTGTCGACGAATTTGCTCTCGGCCGTGTTGCTGGCTGCCAGTTCCAGATGCGTCCCGGCCGCATCCGGCAGCAACAGCAGCGCGTGCGGCGCTGCGCAAAGGTCGGCCGCGCTGTTCAGAATTGCGTCGAAGACCGGGCCGGTGTCCGTGCGGCTGCGGCTGATGACGTCCAGAACCCGGGCCGAGGCGCGTTCACGGTCCAGCCGGGTCTGCACCTCGCGGAACTGGCGCACGTTGTCGATGGCGATCACCGCCTGCGCGGCGAGGGTCTTCAGCAGATCGATCTGTTCGGGCCGGAACGGGCGCACTTCGCGCCGGTACAGGTTCAGCGTGCCCAGTGTCCTGTCGCCGCGGATCAGCGGCACCACCAGATAGGTCCGGACCTGTTCCAGTTCCACCAGCTCGGCGCGCCGGTCGTCACCCATGCCAAAATCCGGATCGTTGGCCAGATCGTCAACATGAATGATCTCCCTGTTCCGAATGGCATGGGCGCTGACAAGATCGGAGTCAGCCAGCGGGTCGCGCATCCCGTCCCAGATGCCGGCCATATCCGCGCGCGCACCGCGATGCGCCGGGATCGAGAGTGTTTCGCTGTCTTCGTTCACGATGCTGAGAAAGGCCAGCGGCGCGTCGCAAAGCCGCGTGGCGCTGTCGAGGATGACATCGAACACCGGCATTTCGTCATCGCGCGACCGGCTGATTGTCCGAAGGATTTCCAGAGTGGCCCGCAGTTGCCGGCGGGCAGCGGCATCATCAGATGGTTCAGGATCTTTCGTCATGCACTCCGCTCCCCGGATCAGTCTGGCCTGCCGCGCGGATAAAAATCTACCTGCAATTGCCCGTACGGGCCAGAAAAGCCATGTGTGCGATGCCGCCGGCATCGCTCCGGACACGACCCGGGAAGGGCGTCCGGCGTCCGTCACTGGCGGCGGCGACCGGGGGAGATGTGCGTCCCGACCAATCGGCAACCTGCACGATGCTCCCTGTCCGAGACACGTTTTTGCCATTGCGGCAGATGCGGGCGGAGAGTATACCGCCGTCCACGCACCTGTAGCTCAGCTGGATAGAGCGCTGCCCTCCGAAGGCAGAGGCCAGAGGTTCGAATCCTCTCAGGTGCGCCAATACTTCTCACAAGAAATTGAAAATAGGTAAAAAATTGATTGCGATTGCACAGGTTTATTCACCTTGGCAGTCTGTAGTCATCGCCTGATCCTGCATCCTTATGGTGCCAGAAACCAGGTTTTCGCGTCATCGAATTGATCTTGTTCGAAGAGTTTTGCCTCTATTCCCAAAACACGTTTCCCGATACGTTCCGCCAGTCTTTGCCAAGCATGATTGCCAATGATCGCGACTTTTCGAAAACTTGCGGCGTGCCCAAATTCAAAGTGTAAGTGTGCACAGAGCGCAAACAGCCCTTCCCATCCTTCAAATTTACGCAAATCTAGAAGCAGTTTGCAATCGTCAGCCCCCTGCAATATCGCGTTGATGCCCTCTAGTTGTAGGCATCGAGGAAGTCGTTGAGGTGGCTGCGAAGCTGATCGTGGATGTCGTAGTGATACCGATTCACAATGGCGTCCCAGATCGTGCGGTTCACACCATCAAACCGTGGGATCAAACACCTAAGGCTCCTCGCCTTCGAGAGTATCCGCTTCGGTCAGCGATCCATCTTCGGCGTTTACGACGGCCTGATGGAAATCAGTGGCCAAACTGCTGGCCGCTGCCGCCCCATCTGTGAATCGTATGCCTATGTCGCGCAGCAGTCCTTGCAAGGATCGGGTCAAATCCATGTGAAGCTGATGGTACGGCGATCGGACAATCGCACCGTTGACATGCGGCACGACGGCAGGTGTCAGCAGTTGCACGTACCGGCTGGCGCGCATCTGCTGGAAGGCAGGGACAGGTTTTGTCTTGCGTCCCGGGCCGGCTCTGTGGCGAAGTGCGGCGGTGCGGTCCGGGGGCCGCGTGGCAGGGGCACGGGCAAAAGGGGCAGGCGGGCGATGTTCAGAAGTCAGCGCAACGTGACAATAGAATGGGGTGATTGCGATCCTGCAGATATCGTGTTTTTCCCAAACTATTTCAGGTGGTTCGACGCCTCAACCGCGCATCATTTCACGGCCGCGGGTCTGCCCAAGCCGGAACTGATCCGGCAATACGATGTTGTCGGGTTCCCGATGCTGACCACGCGCGCGGATTTCCACGTGCCGTCAATGCACGGGGACGAGGTGAGCATCGAAACTCGCATCACCCGGTTCGGGCGGTCCAGCTTTGACGTTGAGCACCGGCTGATGCGCGGCGATGTGCTGGCGGTTGAGGGGTTCGAGACGCGGGTTCTGGTGCGCCGGGCAGAAGACGGCAGCATGAAATCCTGCCCGGTTCCCGAGGACGTCAAGGCCCGGTTCGAAACCGGGTCCGGCTGACATAAGCCTGACCAACCGGTCAGAAGATGAAGTCGAGCGCGTCCAGATCGGACAGCGTGGTGTTCCGCAATGTCATCGTGTTGCCCGACAGGTCGTCGATCACCACGTGGTTGCCATCCTGTGTCATGTGGTCGTCTGACAGATCGCTGAAGTCGTCGATTGAGGCCACGGCGCTGAGGTCGATTTTCTCGTTGTCGTCATTGGCGTCGAAATCGCGGACTTCGTCCTTGTCCTCGGAGAACACGAATGTGTCGCTGCCCGATCCGCCGTCCAGCGTATCATTGCCGCTGCCGCCGTCGATCAGGTCGCCCTGGCTGCCGCCCTTGATGAAATCCTTGCCGCTGCCGCCGCGGATCTCATCCTCGCCGCTGTCGCCCGTCAACGTGTCCTTGCCGGCCCCGCCGTTGATGATGTCGTCGTTTTCATTGCCCGAGATTTCGTCGTTGCCGTTGTCCCCGGACAGATCGTCCTGACCGGACCCGCCGGTGATGGTGTCATCGCCGATACCACCTGAAATGGTGTCCTTGCCTTCGTCGCCGTTCAGCTTGTCGTTCCCGTCGTCGCCGTAGATTTCGTCACTGCCGCCGGCGCCCTGAACCGTGTCGTTGCCCAGGCCGCCGTCCAGAACGTCGGATCCCTTGCCGCCCTTGACGGTGTCGTCGCCGCCGTCCCCGGACAGGGTGTCGGCGCCATCGCCGCCCTTGAGAAGATCCTTGCCGTTGCCGCCATCGACCACATCGCGCCCGCGACCGCCTTCGAGGGTGTCAGCGCCTTTCTTGCCGTCGATCTTGTCGGCGCCGTCCTTGCCGATGATCTGGTTGGCGTAATCGTCGCCGGTGAACTTGTTCTTGCCGTCCCCGCCGATCAGCACATCGATGCCCAGCAGGACGTCATTCTCCGCGACGGCCAGATCGCTGGTGCCGTTGTGCAGTTTCAGTACGAAATCCTCATCGTAATCCGACAGGTCCAGAATGTCGCCCTCGGACGCGGTGCCGTCATAGTGATCGGCGCCGTCACTGAGGATCAGGTTGACGGTTGCACCGCCCCCGGTGACCACTTCGATGTCGGTGAAGGTGCCGGACACGGCGGTTGAGGTCACCGCACTGTCGATCCGGAACAGTTCGGCATCCGGGTCATCGGTATCGGGCAGCGCCAGCGCCAGGTCCGCGGCGCTGTCGGCAAAGATCGGCGAGGCCTGCCGCACGTCTTCCGGCGTGATCAGGTTGCCGTCCAGATCGCGCAGATCGGTGGTGCCGTCATCCAGCCAGACGGCCTCTTCAACCTCGATCGTGCCCGTGTAAGAACCCTGCGAGAAGTCCAGCGTGATCTCGCCGGCATTCGAGCCGAAGGCCAGCGTGTCTTCGCCGGCGCCGCCATCGCTGACGTCGTTGCCGGTGGACACGATCAGCAGGTCGTCATGTTCGCCGCCGTTCAGCGTGTTGTTGCCGGACCCGGCGATCAGTACGTCATCGCCGTCCGCACCGTTGATGGTGTCGTCGCCCGCGCCGCCGTTCATGATATTGCCGCCGTCGCCGCCATCCAGCCGGTCGGCGTTGCTGGTGCCGATGACATTTTCGATGCTGTTCAGCTGATCCGTGCCAAAGCTGCCGGTCACGACACCGTTTTCCAGATCGGCGACCACGCCGCCAAAGCCTTCGGCCTGAATGGCGCCGTCCAGCCCGTCGGGGGAGGCGTTGGAGTAATCGGCGGTGTCCGATCCGTCGCCGCCGTTGAGCGTGTCGTTGCCCAGCCCGCCATGCAGGCGGTCATTGTCATCGCCGCCGTTGAGCGTGTCGTTGCTGTCACCACCGTAAAGCTGGTCGTCGCCCTCGCGGCCTTCGAGCAGGTCGCTGCCTTCGCGGCCGATCAGAACCTCGCCCGCGTCGCTGCCGCGGATCGTGTCGCCAAATTCCGTCCCGATGACCTGTTCGAAATTGGTCAGCGTGGCGTCCACATGTTCGTAGGGGAAGGAATTGTGGATGGTCTTTTCTTCCATGAAGACGGTGCCGGCGGCGAGATCGACATCGACATAACCCCATTCGTTGCCGGAGGTGTTTTCGAGATCGAAGGCAACCACGTCGAACCCGTCGCCGCCGTCCATGTGACCGTTCATTCGCTCGACAGCGAAATAGTCGTTGCCGGCCTCGCCATAGCCTTCGCTTTCAAGGCTGGTGTTGTCCCAGTACATCGAATCGTTGCCGGTGCCGCCGTAGACGATGCCGCCATCGTCCATGCGCGCGATGTCGTCGCCGGCATCGGCGTAGAAAGTGGCGAACCCGCCGCCCTGGATCAGTTCGTCATTGCCCGACCCGGTGCGGAAGATACGCTGGGACGGGCCGCCGGGGTCGTTCTCGATCAGGTGCGACCCGTTGCCGAGCCAGAATTCCTCGATTCCCTCGACATTGAAGCTGAACAGCGTGGTGCCGCTGCTGCGCATATTGCCGCCGTAATCCTGGTCGAAGGCGCGGATCGAGCGGCTGATCGAGCCTTCGAGGTCGAACCACCAGCGCACGTCACCGAGCCCGGTCAGGTCGAGCACGTCGTGGTCGTTGCCGCCCTCGATGACGCTGCCGCTGATGCGGCCTTCATCGTCGGCCACGGCAACAATGGTGTCGTTGCCGTACCCGCCTTTGACCGTCTTGGCGCCGCGGGTGTAGATCATGTCGTCGCCGCCCGCGCCATATACCGAGATGCGGTTGTCGGAGGTGCCGTAGCCGCCGTAGATCTCGTCGGCTGAATCTGAGCCGATGAAAGTTTCGATCTCGCGCGCGGTGTCGACGGCGATCACCGCGCCGGTATCGTCCAGTTTCTCGATGCGGCCGGTTTCAGAGAAGATCCGTACCGAGCCGCTTTCGCTGGTGAGTTCGTTGATCGCTGCGTTGACCGCGTTGGAGGTATCGCTGTCCGGATTCAGGATGTCGCGCACGATGTTGAAATCATCCGAGTAGGACAGGTTATCTCGCCCGGCACCGCCGATGAACAGCTCGTTTTCACCGGCGACAAACGCGTTGGACGCGATGATGTAATCATTGCCGTCGCCCGCCATCACAGCGTCTTTGCCCGATCCGGTAATGAAGAAATCCTTGCCGGCGTTGCCGTTGAGGAAATCTGATCCTCCGCGGCCTGACAGAACATCGTCGCCATCTGCCGAGATGATGTTGTTGAACCCGTCATCACCTTCGAGGATGTGATCCCCGTCGTGCTGAATGTTCAGGTTTTCGACCCCGATCAGAGTGTCCGACCCTTCGGCACCGAACACGGTGCCGTCGATCAGGTCGATGCGGAAATTGTTACTCGAACCGCTCTCCAGTACCTGATAGGTGTCCAGCCCGGCACTGTCTTCGACCAGATCGTTGCCATAACCGGGCAGGAAGACGTCATTCCCGGATCCGCCGTTGAGCGAATCCGCGCCGGTGCTGCCGAAGATCGTGTCATCGCCGCTGAGCCCGTACGCTTCGTAGAACCCGTCATCGCCGGGATCGCCCAGAGAATTGAGGAACATCAGGTCGTCGCCCGAGATGTCGTTTTCTTCGTCGGTCGCGGTGCCGATGATGATCGGGCCACCGATAATCGCGTTTTCCAACTGTTCGCCGGTGAACCAGATGTTCCGGAAGACCACGTATTCAATGCTGTCCAGACGGGTCGCGCCTTCGTTCTGGGTGCCTTCGGGCGGTTCTTTGTGGGTGATGATGATCTTGCCGTCTTCGCCGGGCTCTTTGATCAGTTCGTATTCGGCGAAATAGCCTTCGAAGAAGACCATGTCGTCGCCTTCGCCGCCGTGAAAATCGTCGAACCCTTCACCGGCGATGAAGATGTCGTTGCCTTCATGACCGAAAACCGTATCGCGGCCTTCGCGCGCGTCGAGGATGTCGTCGCCCGCGTCGCCTTCCAGTATTTCAGAGGCTTCGGTGCCGAACCCCGTCGGCCCGACGTCGGCGTTTCCGACGCTGGCGCCGAAGAACCGTTCCTCGATTTCGATCTGCAGTTCTTCGATCCCGAAGGTGTTTTCCTCGAACAGGCGGAAGCTGTCCATCAGGTCCTGCGCGGCGTCAAGCAGCGGCTGCAGGAAATCGGCGTCCGGCAGCAGCTTCTTCAGTTCGTCGGTGACATCCTCGAGCAATTCGTCAATGCCCAGCACGTCCGTGAGGAACTCGAACACCGGTCCCAGCACCAGATCGACCAGCGCGCCCACTGTATCGAGCACGCCTTCGATCGGCTTGATCGCAGCGGCGGCTTCGCTGAGCGGTCCGGCAATCTTGGAGATGAGATTGCTGATATCGATGAAGTCGCCGAAATCGACGAGGATTTCGGTAATCGCGGAATCATTGATCACGTCCAGAACGCCGTTGATGTCGTCGGCGATGTCGTTGAACATCTGGGCCAGCGGTTCGGTCGCGTCGTTGCGGTCGGAAAACTGATCTGCAACCTCGTCCTTGAGATTGTCGAACTCGGCGAACTCGGCAAAGTTCAGCGCGTCCAGCACCTGTTCCACTGATTTCTGCGTGATTGCCAGTGACTCGGACTGATCGGCCAGTTCGTTGGCGATGGTGTTCAGCGTGGTCTGAACCGCGTTCAGCACGTCTTCGAGGTCGGACAGGAATTCGCCGTCTTCTTCCTCGCCGTCCTTGCCGGTGTCCTGCTTGCCGTTGAGCTTGTCGACGGCTTCCTCGATCTTGGCGACGACGGGGCGAATGGCCTCCAGCACGTCTTCGAAGATCTTGGAAGGGGTTTTCAGCGGGCCGGCCTGCTTGGTCAGCTTCAGGATGGTCAGCTGATCATCGATGGCCTCGCGCATTTCACTGGCGCGGTCACCGATTTCGTCAATGGTGCTGACAACGGTTTCGACGGTTTCCACCGCATCTGCGAAATACCGCAGGTTGGCGGTGAGATCATCAAGGTTGTTAATGGTTTCAGAGAGCGTGTTGATGTAAGTCTGAAGCTCTTCGTCGTAGGTTTCGTGGTGGTTTTCAGTGGTCGAATCAGAGGCCGCGGCGGCCATCGCAACCGGTGTGGTTGCGCTGCGGGACATGTCGCCCAGCTTCAGCTGGATCGCCTTGTAGGCGTCGAACTGGCTCTCGATTTTTGCCTGCAGGTCTTTCATCATCGCGGCGGTCAACCCGACCACGCTGGCCGACAATGTGTTTACCACATCCGCGCCCGATGCGATTTCTCCGGTTTCGGTGTTGGTCAGCAAGGCGCGCAGGCTGGTTTCAGTTTGGCCATCCGTGCGCGGCGCATCGGTTTCGGTGGCAGCGGTGTCGGTTGACAGGTTCAACGCCGCGGCTGGCAAATCGCCGGCCGGCCCGATCAGATCGGGCTTGTCAGCCGCCCCGGCAATGTTGTCCTGAAAGGCGTCGGAGGTGGAAATCCGCGTCAGTCCCGCGATGTTGTTCCGGTCGAACTGAAGTGCCATGGGTCAAGGTCCTGTCAAATGTGTGGTCGTGAATTTAATGTTCTGTACGTAAGGTAAAGCGGGCACCCGGACACGGCCAATCAGGTGAATCCCCCAATTTACAAAATCGGGCCTACCGACCAATCTGTCGGCACCCGGACAAACGAGGTCAGTCGATATCGGACAGATCGATCAAACCATCCCGCATGGCGCGCACCAGCAGGCTGGCAGTAGAGCGGACACCGAGCTTGCGCATCAGATTGGTGCGGTGGGTGTCGATGGTCTTGGGGCTGATGCCAAGTGCCTCGGACGCCGCCTGATTGGTCTGGCCGCGCGCAATGGCCTGCAGCACCTGCAATTCGCGGGCCGTCAGGCTGTTGCCGTCCTCGGCCGCGTTCAGGATCCTGCCGGCCTGCTCCGACATGGCGGTTGCGCCGCCGGCCACCTTGCGGATCCCGTCGATGATTTCGTCGATCGGCGCGTTTTTCAGAAACAGCCCCTGCACACCCGCGCTCTGCAATTCCTGCAACAGCGCAGGAGATCCGGTGCCAGTGACCACGACAAAACGCGTCTCCACGCTCCAGCGCCGGCATTCGAGCACGACCTCCAGCCCGGTTGCGCCGGGCATGGTCAGATCCAGCACGGCGCAGTCGGGATTGAGCCGCTTGATCAATGCGATGGCGTTGATGCCGTTGTCAGCGCGGCCGACAATCTCGAACCCCTCCGACCGCGAAAGGGCGTCGGCCAGCCCGGCAAGGGCCAGCGGGTGATCGTCGGCAAGAACAACGCGCGTGGTCATGGCACCACTGTTCATTCAATTGTGAACAAGGCAAGGGCCGCGTTGCTGGCCGTGCTGTTTTTCGGGTTGTTTTCGGCGGGTGTCAGCGCACAGGCACCGGATTGCCCGGTGCTGCCTCTGACCGGATCGGTCGAAAGCAGCGGCACCGCGGGCTACATCGCGGCACAGCTCGATCCGGACTGGACCCTCACTGTGCACGACATGGCCGGGGCGGCCGGCGACGGGTTCGAGTTGCTGGACACGCATATCCCGGGCTTTGGATATATCAAAAGCCGGGTCTGGCTGCGGATCTGTGCGCAAAACGACACGCCGGACGTGTCGGACTGGGTGTTCTACACGCACGAAAACTTCTTTCAGTTCTGCGCGCTGCACATGCTGCGCGCAGACGGGTCGGTGGAAACCCCGATCGACCTGCGTCCCGACAGTGCCTTTGCCGAACGTCCCCTGCAGGCGCCGGAACTGGTTGCCCCGATGACCATCGCGCCGGGCGAGGCGGTGACAATCCTTGTCAGCTACTGGTCCGGGGGATCGTCGCAGCTCGATTTCTCGATCCGGACGGCCGGGGATTACGATGCGACCGCCGCCCGCAAGACGGCAAAGAACTTCCTGTTCTACGGCATGGTCACCCTGCTGATCGCGGTCGCGTTCATCGCCTGGGCCGTGTTCCGGCACCGGGTCTTTCTGTATTACATCGCCTATGCCGCCTCGGCGCTGCTTTTCGTCATGCATGGCGATGGTGTCGCGTTTCAGTACCTCTGGCCATGGTTCCCCGGCTTCAACGGCAATGCAACCATTGTCACCGGCGGTTGTCTGATCATCTTTGGGGCCGCCTATGCGCGGGTATTCCTGCGCACGCCCGAGCGCCATCCGCTGGTGGACAAGGCACTGTTCGGGTTCATTGCCGTGACCATCGCGCTGACTGCCGCGCTCTATTTCACTGACCCGCAATTGCTGAAGCGGTTGCTGGTGATGCTGTCGCTGGCCTCGTTCCTGACCTGTATCGTTGCCGGTCTTGTGTCGTATTTCTCAGGCCATCGCGAAGCGCGGTTCTATCTGGTCGCCTGGATCAGCGTGGTCTTGTCCAGCACGATGATGAACCTGCGCCACGTGCTCGGGCTGGAGATCTCGCAGGAGGCGGTGCACGACAGCATGCGTGCGGTTCTGGTGTTCGACGCGGTGATGATGGGGCTGGCAATCGCCGACCGGTTCAACCAGATGCGCAAGTCGCAGCAGCAGGCGCTGGAGGAAAACCTGACGGCGGCAAAACACTATCTGGACCTGAACCAGCGGTTCGCCGAACTGCAGTCCAAGCACGAACTGGCAGTGGAACTGTCGAAGACCCGCAACGAAGAATTTCAGAACGTGATCCACGACCTGCGCCAGCCGCTGCACGCGCTGCGCCTGAACATCGCCAGCCTGAACAGTGAAAAACGCCGGTCGGGGGATGGCACGCAATCCATCGAAAGCTCATTCAGTTACCTCGAAGACCTGATTTCGCACCATCTGCACGCCCCGCCTGCGGTCCGCAAGGAAGACGCGGAAGAGGCGCAGGCCGGTGCGCCGGGGTTGCAGGAGATCCTGGCCGCGGTGGAGGAGATGTTTGCCCCCGACGCAGCCGACAAGGGGCTGACGCTCAGACGGGTGCCAAGCCGGCTGGAAGCGGAGGTGAATCCGCTGGTGCTGACGCGGATCGTGTCGAACCTTGTCGCCAACGCGATCAAGTATACCGAAACCGGCGGCGTTCTGATTGGCACGCGGCGTCGGGGCGACACGGTCTGTGTCGAGGTGCATGACAGCGGCTCGGGTATGGATGCGGCGGAATTCGAACGGGCGCGGCAGCGTTCGGTCCGGCTGGCCCAGAACAGCCAGATGGCCGAAGGCAGCGGGCTGGGGCTGGCCATCGTCATCGATCTGGCCAAGCGGCACGGGCTGACGGTTCGCCGTTCCGGGCTGCGGCAGTCGGGAACCGGGGTGATCGTGGAGATCGCCGGTAGTTCGCCGGGGGATCGATCCGGTGGTGCAACGGCGGCGGAATCGCGGTAACGGGGCAGGGTGGCCCCGAGCGGAAAAGAAGACAACGGACCCCAGATGATCGGACGAATTTCTGCATTCCTGCTGCTGGCATTGCTGACGGCCTGCACCGCCATCACACGCAATCCTGTTCCCGAGCCCCTGATCGGTCTGGCCCAGCCGGTCGGCTTTCAGAATGTCCGCTTCTGGGGCGATTTCAACGATCCCGCCGTTGTCGGGCGCCTGCTGGACGCCAGGGCCGGAGCCATTCGCCGGCGACTGGCTTCCAGCGGCGGGCGCGTCCGCTATCTGGCATTGTCGGGTGGGGGGCAGTACGGCGCGTTTTCTGCCGGGATCCTGACGGCGTGGAGCGCGACCGGGCAACGCCCCGACTTCGACGGTGTCACCGGGATCAGCACCGGTGCAATCATCGCGCCGTTTGCCTTTCTGGGGCCGGAATACGATGACGAACTGACCGAGATCTATACCACCCTGACCACGGCAGACGTGGCCCGGCCACGGGTTCTGACCGGCCTGCTGGGGGGCATGGCCCTGTCGGACACTGCGCCGCTGAAGGACCGCATCGCATCGATTGTAACGCCGGAATTCCTGAGCCGGATCGCGGTGGAGCACGAAAAGGGCCGGCTTCTGCTGGTCGGGACAACCAATCTGGATGCCGGGCGCCCGGTGATATGGGATATGGGGGCCATTGCCGCTTCAGGTCAGCCCGGGGCGCTGGAGCTTTTTCGCAACGTGATCCTTGCCTCGGCCGCGATCCAGATCGCGTTCCCGCCGGTGCGGTTCCGGGTCGAGGCGAATGGCCGCGAATACGAGGAACTGCACGTGGATGGCGGGGTCACCTCGCAGGTCGCGGTGCTGTCGCCGCAAATCCCGCTGGATCAGCTGGAAAGCAGGGTTGGCCGGTCCTATCGCCGGGATCTCTGGGTCATCGTGAACGGTGGGATCACACCACCGCCCGATCCGGTCAAACCCAGTGTACCGGGGATCGGTGCGGCATCCGTCAACGCGCTGTGGTACGCGCAGGCGACGGGAGATCTCTACAAGATCTACACCACCGCCCGGCGGGACCGGGTGAATGTCCGTTTCGCGTGGGTTCCGCCCGAATTCGTGGATCAGCCCGAGGAGAAATTCGATCCCGTGTTCATGCGCAGCCTCTATGAGGTGGGACAGAAACAGGTCCGCTCCGGCACCGCGTGGCGCCGCTATCCGCCGAACTACACGCCCTGACCCGGTGGCGAAGGGCCGGATCGGTCTCGCGTTTTTGCCATGAACGGGTCCAGAAACCGGATGCGGTACAGCGGCCTCAATCAGGCTTTTTACGCGTGTTGGCAGCCCCCGCGCGTGAACGCGGCTCTTGCGCCGCCCAATCCGGCCTCGGCGCACCCCGAATACCTGTTACAGCCGCGTTCCTGTTGCAACGTCGAACAGGTGCAGGTGGCTCTGAGCTGCGGCAACGGAGATTTTCTGCGCCTCCGGCAGGGCGGTCTCGGCGTCGGCCCGGACCACCATCGGCAGCGCCCCGCCCGTCACGGTTCCGTGCAACAGCGTGTCGGCGCCCAGCCGCTCCTCGAAGCTGCGGGTCATGCTGATCCGGGCAAATCCGGCCGCGGCCGGGTGCAGGTGTTCCGGGCGGATCCCCAGCGCCACGCGCTGCCCGCACCCGGCGACCGGTTCGGCAAAATCGGCCAGCCGGATGCCCCGGTCCTCGATGCCGTAGCCGTCGGCAGAAACCGTGCCTTCAATGAAATTCATCGCCGGATTGCCGATGAATTCGGCGACAAAGCGCGTCGCGGGGGCGGCGTAGAGCTCCATCGGCGTGCCGATCTGTTCAACCCGCCCGGCGTTCATCACCACGATCCGGTCGGCCAGCGACATTGCTTCGACCTGATCATGGGTGACGTAAACGAAGGTGCCGTTCAGCCGGTGATGCAGCGCTTTCAGCTCGCTGCGCAACTGGGTGCGCAGTTTCGCGTCAAGGTTCGACAGCGGTTCGTCGAACAAAAACACCGATGGCTGCCGGACGATCGCCCGGCCCATGGCCACGCGCTGACGCTGCCCGCCGGAGAGCTGGCGCGGCTTGCGGTCCAGATAGGGCCCGAGCTGCAGCATCTGCGCGGCCTCGGCAATCCGCGCTTCGATCTCAGGCTTTGGCAGGCCCTCGTTGCGCAGCCCGTAGGACATGTTCCGCCGCACGGTCATGTGCGGGTACAGGGCGTAATTCTGAAACACCATCGCGATGTCACGCTCGCCCGGTTCCACCTCGTTCATGTCCCGCCCGCCGATCTGCAGCCGGCCTGCGCTGATGCGCTCCAGACCCGCGATCATGCGCAGGATCGTGGATTTGCCGCAGCCGGAGGGACCGACCAGCACGATGAATTCACCATCGGCGATGTCAAAACTCACATCCTCGGCTGCGGTCACGCCGCCCGGATAGGTCTTGGTCAGGGAATGCAGGGACAAGTTGGCCATGTTTATTTCTCGGTTTCGACAAGTCCGCGGACAAAAAGCCGCTGCATCAGCAACACGATCAGCACCGGCGGCAGCATGGCCAGGATCGAGGTGCCCATGATCAGGTGCCAGACCGGCTGGCTCTCGCCGGAATTGACCATGCGCTGAATGCCCATGACCACGGTTGTCATGGTCTCGTCATTGGTCACGATGAGCGGCCAGAGATACTGGTTCCAGCCGTAGATGAAGAGGATGATGAACAGCGCCGCGATGTTGGTGCGCGATAGTGGCAGCAGGATATCCAGAAAAAACCGCATCGGCCCGGCCCGGTCCATGCGCGCCGCTTCGACCAGTTCGTCGGGAATGGTCAGGAAGAACTGCCGGAACAGGAATGTCGCGGTGGCCGAGGCGATCAGCGGGATGATCAGCCCCTGATAGGTATCCAGCAGGCGCAGCTTCACCATCACGTCATAGGTGGGCAGAATGCGCACCTCGACCGGCAGCATCAGGGTCATGAAGATCAGCCAGAAAAACACCATGCGGAACGGGAAGCGGAAATAGACGATGGCATAGGCCGCCAGCAGCGACACTGCGATTTTGCCCAGAGTGATCCCCAGCGCCATGATCGCCAAGTTCAGCATCATCAGCCCGACGGACAGGCCGCCGACCTCCGGGATGCCCTGCGTCAGCAGTTGCTTGTAATTCGTCCACGCATCGCCACCGAACCAGAGCGGGATCGGCGCGCGCGCCAGCGCCTCGGGCGGGTGGGTTGAGGCCACCAGCGCCATCCAGACCGGAAAACACAAAAACACGACGCCAAAGATCAGGATGGCGTGGGTGAAAAACGCACGGACGGGATTGTTTTCAACCATTACCGGCAAGCCTCGTTTCGGATATCGCGGGGGCGGAACATGGCTAGTAATTCACCCGGCGGTCGATATAGCGGAACTGCACGAAGGTCATGGCCACCACGATTGCCATCAGGATCACTGACTGTGCCGCGGAAGACCCGTAATCCTGCCCGATGAAACCGGTGTTGTAGACGCGGAAGACAAGGATCGATGTGCTGTCAGCCGGTCCGCCTTCGGTCGTGGCGTGGATCAGCGAGAACGTGTCGAAAAACGCGTAAACGAGGTTCATCACCAGCAGGAAGAAAGTGGTCGGTGTCAGCAGCGGAAAGATGATGGTCCAGAACCGCCGCACCGGCCCGGCCCGGTCGATTGCTGCGGCCTCGATCATCGATTTAGGAATGGACTGTAAACCCGCCAGAAAGAACAGAAAATTGTAGCTGATCTGTTTCCACGCCGCGGCCAGAGTGACCATCAGCATCGCCTGCCGCCCGTTCACATAGTGGTTCCACTCATAGCCCATCGCCTTCAGCCAGTAGGCCACAATGCCCAGCGACGGGTTCATCAGGAAATACCACAGCACGCCGGCCAGCGCCGGGGCCACGGCATAGGGCCAGATCAGGAACGTGCGATAGGTCGTGGCGGCCTTGACCACACGGTCCGCTGCGGTGGCGAAAAGCAGGGCCATCGACATCGACAGAAACGTGACGGCCAGACCGAAGATCAGCGTGGTCCGGAAGCTTTTGAGATAGCCGGCCTCGGACCACAATTCGGTATAGTTGCGCAAGCCGATCCACTTGCGGCTGAACCCGAAGGCGTCTTCGAGATAGAAGGAGCTTTCGATCGCCTGCCACGATGGCCAGTAGAAGAAGACGCAGATGATCGCAATCTGCGGCAACAGCAGCAGATATGGCAGCGATCTGGATCGAAATGTTACGCGTTTCTGCATCGGGACCTCGGGCGGCAAGGCCCGCGGGAAGGGCCTTGCCGTTTGGTGGGATACACATTGGGGGAAACCGGGCGGTCCCGGGGGACCGCGCCGGGACCCTTAGCTGTTGGCTTCTTCGAATTCGCGCAGCAGCGCGTTGCCGCGGTCAACCGCGGCGTCCATCGCGTCCCTGGCGGTCTTGTCACCGGACCAGACGGCCTCCAGCTCTTCGTTGATGATGTCGCGCACCTGAACGAAATTGCCAAAGCGCAGGCCTTTGGAGGCCGGGGTCGGCGCGTTCAGCGACAGCTGTTTGATCGCGGTGTCGGTCATCGGGTCGGTTTCGTAAAACCCCTGTTCTCTGGACAGGTCATAGGCTGCCGTGGTGATCGGAACATAACCGGTGTTCTGGTGCCACATGGCCTGCTGTTCGGGCTGGCTGAGGAACTGGAAGAACTCGGCCGCGCAGGTGTATTCCGGCTGCTCGTGTCCGGTCAGAACCCAAAGGGTCGCGCCACCGATGATCGAATTCTGCGGCGCGTCCGCAACGGCGGTGTCCAGCGGCAGCATGGTCTGGCCAAACTCGAAGTCAGAGATGTCTTTCTTGAAGCCGCCGTAATAGGCCGACGAGTTGATCCACAGCGCGGTTTCACCGTTCACGAACTGGCCCCGGCTGTCGCCGCGGCGGCCACCGTAACCGAACAGACCTTCCTTGCCCCAGTCGGCGATGCGCTGAATGTGGTTCACGACCGCGTCATTGTTGAAGGTGAACTCGGTGGTGAGCCCGGCAAAGCCGTTTTCTTCGGACCCCATCGGGATATTGTGCCAGGCCGAGAAGTTCTCGATGTTCGACCAGGACTGCCAGCCGAAGGAGAACGGTTTCTCAACACCGTTGGCCTTCAGCGCCTTCGCGGCAGCGCCGACTTCGTCCCACGTGGTGGGCACGGCAACGCCTGCGGCGTCCAGCGCGGTCTTGTTGTACCACAGAACCGGGGTGGAGGAGTTGAAGGACAGCGACAGCAGGTTGTTTTCGGTGTCGGTGTAGTAGGAGATCACCGCCGGCAGGTAGGCGGACGGATCGAACGCGATGCCCGCGTCCTGCATCAGCTTATAAACCGGGTAGACCGCGCCCTTGTCTTCGGCGGCCATCATGGTGGCGGTGCCGACCTCGAAAACCTGCGTGATATGCGGCTGTTCGCCGGCGCGGAAGGCGGCGATCGATTGCGTCATGTTCTCGGTGTAGTTGCCTTTGTAGGTGGCATTCACCTGGCAGGTGTCGGAACCGGCGTTGAAGCTGGTGGCGAACCCGTCGACGATTTCGCCCAGCTGACCGCCCATGGCGTGCCAGAATTCAACTTCGGATTTCGCAGCGGCGGCGGTGGCGGAAACGGCAATTGCCGTGCTGGCAACGAGAACGGACTTAAGTGTCATTTGTATACCCCTGGCGCCTCTTTTGGCGCGTCTGGATTGCAGAAACGTGCCGTCCCGGCGAGGGGCGGCACCAGGGGTCTGGTAGGGGGGCTGCGTAACAGCCGTGTAACCCTTTCATGAAGGATTTGCATGGTTGACCCGGCGTTCTGCGGGCAGGGGTTAACGATCCTCGGCCATGGCGCGGGCGCGGTTTTCCAGCGCCGGTGTGCCGGTGTTGACCAGCAGGTAGGCGCCGGTTTCGCCTTCCGTCAGCGCGGGCAGACCGGATGACCAGGGATCGACCGGCACACCGAACCGGGCCGGCGACGCCGGGTCGTGAGTGGTGTAACACAGGCCCTCCGGCGCCGGGCCAAAACCCCAGGCCCGGCAGCACGTCCAACCGGTCTGTGCGGCGGCCCGGTGCAGACCGGCGCCCGCCGGCACGCGGACAAAGGCCACGTCGCTGTGTGGATCGAGGGCCATCGGGCCAAAACTGTGGCTGGAAATCGTGTTCTGCCCCGGTGCCGGTTTTTCGAACCCGATGCCGCGGATGAACACCGGCTCACCGAGCCGCACCATGGGCGACAGGACTGAACCGTGAGGCCGCTGCCGCCAGTGCCATCGGCCTTGCCCGGCAAGCTGCAGGCCGGTTTCACCGGACCGGGCAATGACGATGAGGCGGCTGATCACGCCGGCATGCGCCGCGGGCAGCCTGAGCGGCACCGGCGCATCGGGTGGCAAGCCAGGGATCTCCATCACCGGTACATAGAGCAGCGAGATCAGCGCGGCGCTGAACCGGTTGCGCTCCAGCATCTGCGCCAGAGATTGCCGTAGCGGGAAATAGCCGTCGATGGTGTCGTCAAACAGCCGGGCGGCGATGCGGTGAGACTCGGGTTCGGGCGGGGGGTGTTCGGGCATGACCGGCGGCACGGATCAAAACAGGTTGAAATACTCGGCATGTTCCCATTCGGAAATCGCCGACAGGTAGCGGTCCCATTCGAACCGTTTCAGCTGAACCAGATAATCGACAAACCCGTCGCCCAGAGCGCCGCGGTAGAGCGGGCTGTCGGCAAAGGCATCGATCGCCGCGCCCAGCGTTGCCGGCAAGGCCGTCGCACCGTCATCATAGGGGCGATTGGTTTCCGGCGGGGCGATGAGTTCGCGGTTCATACCGTCGAGGCCCGACAGGATCTGCGCGGCAAAGGCGAAATACGGGTTGGCGGTGCTGTCGGCGACACGGTTTTCGATGCGGCTGGCCGGATCGCCCGGTGTCAGCAGCGCGCGGACCATCGCGCCGCGGTTGTCGGTGCCCCACTGCACCCGGTTCGGCGCCAGCTGATAGGGCGCATACCGCTTGTAGCCGTTGACTGTGGGCGTGGTCAGCAGGCAGGACGCGTCAGCATGGGCCAAAAGCCCGGCAATCCAGCCGCTGGCCTGCGGTGTCAGCTGGCCGTCGTCGTCCGGCATGAACAGGTTGCGCCCCGTGGCCTGGTCCTGCAGCGACTGATGGATATGCCATCCGTTTGCAGCGGCATTGGGCAGGCGCGGCCGGGCCATGAAGCTGGCATGCAGCCCGCGCCGGTGGCTGATTTCATGTACCAGCGTGCGGAACAAAACGGCGCGGTCGGCCTGTGTCATCGGGTCGGCCGGGTCAAAGGTGAACTCGAACTGGCTGGGGCCCATCTCGATTTCCATCGACCGCACGGCCAGACCCATGTCGTCGCTGGCGCGGCGCAGCGCGTCCATCAGGTCCTCGACCTCGCCATAGCGGGTTTCGGTCAGGTACTGCCAGCCTTGCGTCAGGTTGCGGGTCGTGACCGGGGCAGGGGGCATGGTGGCCTGCGCGTGGTCCAGCCCGTCATCGACCCGGTCGAAGATCTGAAACTCCACCTCCAGTCCCATCAGCGCAGAGCATCCGGCATCGCCCAGCCGGCCCATGGCCTGCGACAGCACCGAGCGGGCGGCGACCGACACAGGACCGCCCGGCCGGTGCAGCACGTCGCAGATCAGGATCGCGGAATGCGGCGACCATGGCAGAACCCGGAACGTGGTCGGGTCGGGGGCAAGCAGCACGTCGCCGGCCCCTGCCAGCGGCTGGTCATCCAGCGCCATATCGTCGTTCCAGACCGCAAATGCGGTGCGGTGCGAGGTGTCTTTCAACAGCAGCGTCGATGGCACCCCCAGCCCGCTCTCGAACACTGAACACAGCGCCCGGGCCACCACGGTCTTGCCGCGCAGCACACCGTGCTGGTCGGCAAACATGACGCGTATGGTTTCGATGCCATCCGCTGTAACCCGGTCCACCACCGCGGCGGCCTGACGGATGTCCTCGGCGCCGTAGATCCCCAGCCCGGCGATCCGGCCGGCTCCGATCCTGTCCTGTGCGGTCATGTGATGTCCCGTTTGAGTTCCGGCCCGGTCAAACCGTGGCATCCCACGGGCAGGCGGCGCGCCGGGCCAGATCCGTCCGGGTGCTTGCGGCGGCCCAGTCGGCGGTCTCGGCAATCGCATCGTTCGACAGCGGTCCGACGATGGCCGTCGGGTCGCCGCTGCCACGCATCGGCAGCGCGTCTTCGCGGTTGTCATGCAGCGCCGCGATGGCCTGCCGCAGCATCCGGCGGTACCGGATGATAGCCACGTCACTGCGGCCCAGATGTTCCTGCGTGCGGTCCTGAATGGCGCCCATGCCCTCGACCGCCCACTGGTCATGCACATTGATGTCCAGCCCCATGCCCGTATAGGTCACGCGCGCCTGTTCGTCGGGGTCATAGCAGTAATCGTTGTCGCGGTTCTTCAGCGGGGCATAGTCCGGCAGGCGGTGTTCTTTCAGCCGCTGCGCCCGCATCAGCGGTTTGTCGACCGGCTTGTCGAAGCTGGTGAACAGGCTGTACCAATAGCAGGTTTCGTCATCGACCGGGACGTGCCACTGGGTGATGGTCATTTCCCGGCTCATCGGGATGCAGATGGCTTCGGGGAAGATTTGATTGGTCACGCGCACATGGGTGAGCCCGCCGTTCAGATGCCGCAGCGCGGTGATCTTGAGCCCGAAATCGGTTTCCTCGACCGCGATATCGGGACGCGGGTATTCGCGCAGCACCCGGGTCATCGGCATGTCCAGATCGGCGGCCTTGTCGCGGAACTGTTTGCCGTAGCTGTCGTCGGGGTCCTCGTCCTGCAGGAACCGGTGCAGGAAAGAGGCATGGGCCGGGTCGATCCCGATCTCCAGCGCCTGAAGCCAGTTGCATTCCCACAGCCCCTTGAAGGCGAATACATGGCTGTCAGGAGCGCGGAAACAGTCGAAATTCGGGAATTCCGGCGGCGCGCCCGGTCCCAGCCAGGCGAATATCATGCCCTTGCGTTCGCTGACCGGGTAGACTGGCCCGTCCGGCACGACAACGATATCGTCCTCGTCGGGATAGCTGACGGCGGGTTCGTCTTCGCGTGCCTGCCGCGTGGCCAGAACCAGCACGCCGGTATCGTCCCGCATCAGCACCAGCCGTTCGCCCAGCAGATTGACCGGCACCCGGGTGCGCCCGTCCAGTTCGTCGCTCAGCGCGGCGGGCTGCCAGTAGCGGCGCAGAACCGCGCCGGCATCGGTGCCCGGCCCGATATGAGTGATCTGTTCGTTCAGTTCCTTGCTGATCATGACAGGGCTCCTGCTGACGGCCGTATGGTGTTGAGTGTAGCGGCGCTCATCCCGCAACGTCATCCGAAAACGCGGTGAAATCCGGCGGCGCGGCCGGTTCGCCGTCGCCGGTATAGGCCAGGATCAGCCCGCCGCCTTCGGCGACCGGGATCATCGGCACCCGGATCGCCTTGTACATCTGCGACCCTTCCGGTTCCGCGGGCTGTTCCACACATTGCCCCGTACGGTCGAAATGCCAGCCGTGAAACGGGCAGCGCAGGCCATTGTCTTCCAGCCGGCCGAAACACAAATCGGCACCGCGATGCGGGCAGTGGCGCCCGATCAGGCCCAGTTGCCCCTCCTCGTCGCGAAAAAGCACCAGCCGCCGGTTGCCGAGCGTCACAGGGATCAGCGGGCGGGGCCGGTCAAGCTCGGCCACGGTGGCGATGCGCACCCACTGGCCGGGCTGAGGTTCGGATAGGGTTTCGGACATGGGGCAGGCGCTTCCGGGTCAGACGTGTTTGCGGCACCTTAGAACACGAATCGAGTGAACTGAACCGTTCGGATCCGCCTTCTGCGGACATCTTTTTTCCCCTGCGCGCCGTGCGCCGCCGTGCATCGTCGGGCTGTCCCGGGGCCCGATAATTGGGGGAAGGCTGCGCAAAGCAGCGAGGATCCGCGGATGCCGCCGGAAAAGGGCGACACGCCAAAAAGCCGCGCTCGGAACACCGGTGCGCGGCTCTGCGGTAATTATGCGTTCAGGAACGCAGCCGGCGGTATTCGCCGGAGGTCAGGCTGCCCGGCGCCGGCGCGGACGCCGCCGGCGGGAGGCCGTTGCCACGCCACCGGGCTCGCCGCCGGTCTTGGGACGGTTCCGCCGGCGCGGGCCGGATTTGCGACGACCGGAGCCATCTGCACGATCCAGCAGCGGGCTGGTGCCGCTGGCCACCGGGATCTCGGTCTTCATCAGCTTCTGGATCTGGAACAGCAGGTCGGCCTCTTCCGGTGAACACAGCGACAGCGCGATGCCTTCGAGGCCGGCCCGCGCCGTACGCCCGATCCGGTGCACGTAATTGTCAGGCACTTCCGGCAGGTCGTAGTTGATCACATAGGCCACACCGGGAATGTCGATGCCGCGCGCGGCCACATCCGTGGCCACCAGCGTGGTGATCGTGCCGTCGCGGAACGCCTTGATCGCGCGGTCGCGCTGACCCTGGCTCTTGTTGCCGTGGATCGACGCGGCGTTATAGCCATCCGCGACCAGACCTTTCATCAGCTTTTCGGCCCCGTGCTTGGTACGCGCAAAGACCAGCGTCAGGGCGTCGGGATCGGCGGACAGCAATTCGCGCAGCTTGGCCGATTTGGCCGGTTTGTCGACGAAATGCACCGACTGCTCGACCTTGTCGGCCGCCTTGCCCGGCGGCGCCACCTGCACACGGTGCGGGTCGGTCAGGTAGGCGCGGCTCAGCTCCTCCATCTGCTTCGGCATGGTGGCCGAGAACAGCATCGTCTGGCGCGGGGTGCCCAACTTGGGCGCGATCCTGCGCAGGGCGTGGATGAAACCCATGTCGAGCATCTGGTCCGCCTCGTCCAGCACCAGGTGGCGCACTGTGCCCAGATCGACCGCGCCGCGGTCCATCAGGTCGATCAGCCGCCCGGGCGTGGCGACAAGGATGTCGGTGCCGCGCGACAGAACGTTGATCTGCCGGCCGATCGACTGGCCGCCGACCACGGTTGCGACCCGCAGCTTGGTGCCTTCGGTCAGGTTGCGCAGGCTGTCTGCGATCTGGTTCACCAGCTCCCGCGTCGGCGCAAGCACCAGCGCCTTGGCTGTCTTCGGCGCCGGTTTGCCCGGCTGCGCCAGCAGATGGTCAATCAGCGGCAGCCCGAAAGCCAGCGTCTTGCCGGTGCCGGTCTGGGCGAGGCCGAGAGTATCGTGCCCCTGCAGCGCCAGCGGCACCGCCTTGTTCTGGATCGGGGTCGGCTGGGTCAGCCCGGCGCGCTTCAGCGCCTGATTCAGGGCCGGTGCAAGGCCGAGCATATCAAAGTCGTACAAATTCTATCCTTTGCAGGCCGCACTCGGAGATTGCCGGGGCAGCCACGTGTCATGACCGCGATCACCGCGGTTCGAGAGGGTTCGCCCGGCTTCAGGACACGCGGGCGTTTCCCGCGGCATCCGGCCGGTGCGTCAGGAACCCTGCGTGATGGGGAACTGGAAACTGTGTTGCGCTGATGGCCCGGTCCGGGCACGGCATGCTCACGCGGCAGCGCAGCGACAGGGGTCAGGTGGGGCATTTACCGCCCGGTGTCAAGGGGCTAGGTCGCGCCACGGGCTGGCCGGGACAGGGAAAACGCACCTGCAGGCACCCGCAAGCCGCTCAAAGCGAAGGGTGCGAACCTGTATCTCCTGCCAGCCATGTTGCACGACGACCCGCATGGGGTTGGGTTTGCGGCATGCGCCTCGAGCTCGTCACGCCGAACAAATGGAAACGCTATCACGGGCTCGGCTCCGACAAGGAATAAGCCCGCGCCTTCGCGATCCGGCGATTTCCGACCCTTGCTTGCGAGCGCGCCGGAAAGAAGGACGCAGACCGCGCCGAGGCGCTCTTGATCGCGGACAATGGGCGAACGCTGACCGAATAAGGACAAATGCGATGTGCAAGGACAAAGAAACCTTCGCTGCATTTCTCTCTATCCGCGGCTCATGCTGTTACCAGGATCGAGCTGTGCTACGAGGGTGTTTCGGAGGTCGAGGCATTCGTGGACCCATATCGTCTAAACTCGACTGGGCTCAATCCGGTTCTCGCCCTGAACGCCCGCGAGAAGTTCGATGGGCTGGTGTAGCCCAGTCTCACCGCGATGTCAGAGACGCTCAGGTCGCCATGTGCCAGCAGCTCCTTTGCTCTGGAATGACGCAGGTCGGATCGGATATGAGCCACGCTGGTATTCGCGTTTCGAAGCGCCGTTTGGAGTTTCCATGTCGGAACACCGATTGATCTGGAAACGTCATCAAGACCGAAGGTGGGATCTGAGAGATGATGATCAAGCAGGCGACGGACCCTCTCGCCGAGATCAATGATGCCGATATCGGGCAGGTCGACATCCGGGACATCCGGAAGGGGCGAGATGTCTCCAAGCTTTCGGTCGAGCCAGTCAGATGGAAAGCGAAGGGTCATGCCCTGTGCGCCCGAGATGACGTTTGCACGCGGCAGGATGTCATCCGGGATGAGGTCCACGTCAGGCACCATCGCCAGGCATTCCGATCTGGGTGTCTCGGTTCCTTGAGATCGCCAGAGGAGTTCGGCGAAGAACGCAGTCGCAATGGCATCTGCGTAGCGGGCGCTGTCGGGGGCTCCCTTGGGGCGGTTAAGTTTCCACAAGGCGATGCGGCCTTCGATTTCCAGCCTGTAGGTCGCTGCGCCTCCCTGCTCTTCGGCCGTGGCGCTGAAGCGTCGCAGGAATTGCCAGATTGTCCCGCACTCTGTCAGGAGCGGATTGACTGGCGCCCAACCGCCGCTCGCCATGCGTTCTCCGACGCGGGCACAGAGCCACGGGTCGCCCATCTGCTCGGTGGCCCATTCCAGGAAGCCGTAGACCCGGCCTGCAGGTACCATCGTTGTCGGATCTCCCAGCTGTGACCTGGCGATCGACAAATGTCCGGAAAGGATCTCATCCGAGCATCCCTGCGCCTTCATCACGTCCAGAACCGGATGAAGGAAGGCGATGCTCATCACGGGGGGCGTGTGTGATGTCATGGCCCGAGCTTAGCACCTGACCGTGACCGCAGACAAAGCACGATCATTCATTTCGCACGACAATTCGGCGTTGGGGGCTGCCAAATGAAGCGCGCGACCTAGGTTTCGACGTTAAGTTCGGAATAAAGAACCTGTTTGGGAGATCGTCATGAAGCGCATGTTGTCATCGCTGGTTGTCAGCGCCGCCTTATCCACAATGGCTTTTGCCAGCGAAGAAAGCAAAGACTGGGAGGCCTCCGCCGAGGCCAGGCAGTTCGTGATGGACACGATCGTGATCGGAATGCTGGCCAGCCCCTATGGCACCGGATGGACCGAGTACTCACAATTGCACGAGTATTTTGAGCGCGCACGCGAGAACGGGATCACCGGTCACGAGATGACGCTGGCCGCAGCTGACATGTCCTTCGACACCCTGCTGGAGCAGCATTATCACTTCCGGGCCGCCATGGCGGAGCAGTCCGACCAGTTCATGATCGTCAACCAAACGCGCGATATCGAAGCTGCGCATCTTCAGGGCAAAACGGCTGTGATCTGGAACAGCCAGACGGCAACGATCCTCGATGGCGACCTCAAGAAGATGGCCTTGTTCAAGGATATGGGCATCAAGTCCATGAACCTCGCCTATAACGATATCTTCCGCACCGGCACCGGCCAGTTGTCAGCCCAGAAAGGTCTCGACATCGGCCTGACGCCCTGGGGCCGGTCCGTCATCGACGAGATGGTCCGCTTCGGCATCCTCCTGGATCTCAGCCATACCGGTTCGAAAACCGCCCATGACGCCATGGACTACATGGACCAGACCTATCCCGGCGTGCCCTATGTCTACACCCATTCGGTGCCGGCCGGCCTCTACAAGGACGAGCCCGGCGCAACGCCGCAAGGGTGCTATCGCAACCTTCCTGACGACGAGGCCCTCCGGGCAGCGAAGTCCGGCGGCTATGTCTCGCCCACCTTCACCGAGTGGATGATGGATGGGATCTGGCCGGAGGATATCTCGCCCGAACAGGCCGCGGACATGATCGATTACTGGGTCAAGGTTGTGGGCATCGATCATGTGGGCATCGCGTCGGACGACATGTTCTCGACCAAACTGGTGGTGGATTTCGCCAAGGCCAACGCCGCCATGTATGACGATGGGGGCTATATGATCGATGCTTTCAACAGGGGCGCCACGGGGAATGGTGAGCTTGCCCGGATCCTCGCAGCGATCACCGACGATCTCTGGGCGCGCGGCTATACGAACGAAGATCTCGCCAAGATCTACGGCGGCAACAAGATGCGGGTCTATGCCCAGGTCTGGGAAGGCAAGCCGCCAGAACAGTTCTTGCAGGAATATCCCGAGCGGCTGCGCCTTCGGGAAGAACTGCGCAAGGGGTTCTTCTCACGCTGATGACCATCGACATCCCGGCCAGCGAAACATACGGTCGGGTTCTTCATACCTTGTCGCCGGATCGCGGCGGCCCGTACAGGTCTGTGCAGGCATGACCAGAATAACCCTTGCTCTCGTCTCACTCTGGTTGGCAGCGGCAGCCCAGGCGCAGGAAGGCGGCCTGTCCGGGCCGTCCTCGGTTGCCGCCGATCTCGACCCTGGCGACGGCCTGACCGATCCGCAGTTCCGGTCGGACTTTCCACGCAACATCGCTCCGGGCTGGTCCGCCTGGAAGGACGGGTTGGCGGAGCGGGGCCTCACGTTCAATATCGACTATCTCGCTCTCGGCCAGAGATCGAGTTCCAATCGCGGTGCCGGTGAGGCGGGTGGCGGGATGATCCGCTTCTACGGGAACTGGAGGGCCACCGAGAACGGATCGCTGACCTTCAAGATCGAAAACCGGCACCGCTACGGAGACGTCGCGCCGCAGGTCCTCGGGCTGGACGGCGGCGCCTTATCGATCACGGGTACCGCATTCAATGACAGTGAGACGCTTCTGACCAACCTGTTCTGGACCCAACGGGATCCAGCCGGACGGTGGACCTTCCAGATTGGCCAGATCGACGTCACCGACTTTCTCGATCTCTATGGCGCGGTCAGCCCCTACACGGCCTTCCAGAACCTTGCGTTCAGCACCAACCCGACGATCAACGCACCAAACCCGGGGCTGGGGATCGCAGGTGGAATTGCGCTCGGCACAAATTTTTACGCGGTGGGAAGCCTCGCCGACGCGAATGCCGACCCGTCCAACCCGGGCCTCGATGTCTTTGGTGATGGCGATCTCTTCAAGAGCGTCGAGGTCGGCTACACGAGCGGCCTTGATCGGATCTACCTCGACAATGTCCACCTGACCTTCTGGCACGCGGACGCGGCAGAGGATGGCAGCCGTCCAGAGGATTACGGGGTCGCGTTCTCCGCTGCCTGGATGATCGAAAATGAATGGCTCCCCTTTGTCCGGGCCGGCGCCTCGAAAGGCACCGCTGCGCTCTACGAACGGTCCCTCTCGACCGGGATTGCATGGTACGGTCGCAATACCGACGCCGCCGGGGTGGGACTGAACTGGGCCGAGGCAAACGGGATCGACGGCATACAGTTCACGTCAGAGGCGTTCTACAGGTTCACGATCAGCCCGGGCCTGCAAATCACACCATCAATACAGTTCATTTCAAACCCCTTGCTGGACCAATCCCAAGACAGCATCACGGTCCTCGGGCTCAGAACCCGCGTGGTGTTCTGAACCGGGCTTTGGTGTAGCGGCTCTCCGAGTTGCGAGTTTTCCGGCCGGTCGCCTCTTTTTGACATGGCCGGACAATCTGAGCGATCGAGGTCGAGACCGCCGGTGGTTAGGCGTGACGAAAAAACCGGAGTAGCCGGCCCAAAAGACACCCCTGGCCGGTGAAGGCCGGCCAGGGGCTTTCAGCAGCCAGGGAAAGTGACATCGCCTGGAACTGCGGTATTCAAATCATGCGTCGTCATCGCTAGCCTGCCAAACTCGAAACGCGCGAATTGCATTGGAGTTTATATGAGACTGCACTTGATCTGTGTGCTGTGCGGTTTGGTCGCCACGCACGCCCAAAGCCAGGGCCTCGGGGAAAAGGTCTTTGGTGGCATACGCAAAGGCGCGCAGGCTGTCGGTGACGGAGCGTCCAACGTGGCGCAGGCCGTAGACAACAGCGTTACCTCGACCAAGGATCTGTTTTCATCCGACGAAAACCCAGATGAAACTCGGGCCCGGCTCGATGCGACCACAGAACAATCGATCTCGCGGCTGTTTGCCGAGCAACCCGAGGCACACGAGTTGTACGACACCAGTGCGGGATTCGCGGTGTTTGACGTTCGCAAGGTCTCCCTGGCCGGCTTTTCCGGCGGGGCTGGCCAGGGCGTCGCCGTTGATCGCAGCAACCGACAGCGTACCTATATGAACATGACAACCGGCGGCGTCGGTCTGGCATTGGGAATCGGAGGTTTTGAGTCTCAGCTGGTCATTCTGTTCGAGGACAACGCCAGCTTCGGCCGCTTCGCAACGCAAGGTTTCGACGCCTCGGCCAATGCGGGATCGATGTTCGGCGATGACGAGTCCGTTCTGGAGATCGAATTTCGAGATGGCCGCGCCGTGTTTGCGCTGACCAAAAAGGGTTGGCGCATAGCCGCATCCGCGACCGGGAGTTCGTTTTGGCCTGACCCTGACCTGAACTGATCTCAGTGATTCCTCCAAGGAAAAAGCATGATCCGAGGTCTCTCACTCCTGTCCATTGAGACCGCCAAAATGAACGGTCTCGATCCGCAAGCCTATCTCACCGATATCTTGGCCCGCATCCATGACCACAAGATGAACCAGCTCGACGAATTGCTACCTTGGAACTGGTCGCCCGGTATCGCTGAAAATTGCGGGGCGGCCTAAATCGGGCGCTTACACAGTACCCGTCGCAATGCCCGATACGCTATTGCCGCACATTTCAAATAACCCCCAGGCTGGGTTGGTTTGACCTCAAGGCACTTTGGTGCGCCCTGAGATCATCTTTCACTCTGCAATCACCCAAGTCATGGTCCGCTTCACAGCAACATTGATAACTAGGTCGCCCAAACAAGACCTGCGGGATTGCAACTGCGGCACCCCGGTCGGGATGCCGCGCGCATTGTTGATTATTTCAACAATACATCCAGCGGAACAGGTTCGCTGATGGTGAAGCTGCCGATCACGCCGGGCTTGCCGTTCGTGATCTCTACGATCTGCATTTCAGCGGTGTTCTGGTGGTGAATCTCACTTGAGAAACTCCGTGGCCCAAAGGCTGTTGGCTCATTGGTCATTTTCTCAAGTTCGGCGGTCACAGCGGAAGCTTCAACCGTGCCCGCGCGTTCAACAGCCTTCGCCCAGAGGTCGATCAAAAGGTAGCCCGGATAGGCGTAAGTGCTTGACGGACCGGCGCCTGTTGCTGCTTCGAACGCATCGCGGAATTCGTTTACGGCTGGACGTGTGTCGTCCCCGTAGATGGAGCCTTGAACCGGAACGATGAAATTGGAGAGATCGGGCGCTGCATCCAGCCAGTATGATCCATCTACTGCCGACCCGTTCAGGATTGTCGAGGTGATACCTGCGGCCCGGATCTGGCGCACAGCAGATGCCGCGCCCGGAATGTAGGAACAGAGCATGATCACATCAGGTTCTTCGGCCAGGCCTTTGATGCGTGTGATCTGACTTGCGATCGATGCGTCTCCGTTGAGGAACGTATCACGTCCGACAATCTCGCCACCCGCCTTGGGGAACATCCAGTCGTAGCCCGTGCAGATGCCCTTGTTGTATTCGATTGTGGTATCCAGCAGAACATAGCCCGTTTTGGCGTCACGTTCCTTGATGGACCATTCGGCCATTGTTGCACCCTGTACGGCCGCCAGAACCGAGGCCGAGAAGCTGTTTGGCCCAACGCCCTGAATGCCCGCCTTGATATCTTCTGCACATAGGAAGAAAGAGTTCAGACCGGCCCCTTCGGCGGCCAATGCGGCAGGCGCACCAAAGTCGTAGTCGCATGAGACGATCAGCATGTCCGCGCCCTCGTCGACCATTTGCAGACCGGCGCTGGCAGATTGTGCCTGATCGCTTTTGGTGTCGGCTTCGATCCACTTGATTTGTTTGCCCAGCAGGCCGCCGGCAGCATTGATTTCGTCAATACGGATGCGTGCCGCAGCCACCGCCGGGGCGTCATACGCCTCGACCCAGCCAGATTTTGCAATCGCAAATCCGATTGTGATGTCGTCGGCTATGGCAGCGGTGCCAAGCCCCATCACGAGTGCCGATGCTGTTAATAGATGTTTCATTTTACTTCTCCTGTTGTTGGCAGATGTGGTTTTTAGGTCTGTCCGCGTCCACCGATTCGCAGACGGAGTTCACGACCGCCGGTCAGCCCGGCGGGACGTATGATGAGAACCAGGATCATGATGATCCCGATAATGATTTCCTGGGCACCCGTGGGCAGGGCCAATGTCGTTTCACCGATAGTCATTCCGCGTTCCATCCGGACGAGCGCTTCGATGATGATCGACAGGACAAGAACCCCGGTGACAGCGCCCGTGAGGCTTCCAATCCCGCCCACGACCAGCATTGCCAGCGTTATGAAAGTTATTCCTAGGTAGAAACTATTGGGGTTCAGCACGCCCAGGGAGTGGGCGAACAGAGCGCCCGCAACTCCGGTAAAGAAGGCTGAAACAACCAATGACAACAGTCGATGCCGGTACATGTTGATGCCGCTGGCGTCGGCTGCAACTTCGTCTTCCCGCGAGGCCCGCAAGGCCAGTCCTGAAGCCGAGTTCGCATACCAGGCCGCCGCCAGCACTGTGACGGACGCCCAGCCGAATGTGACCCACTGGTTCGCATATCGCGTCAGCCCAACCACGGATGATGTGGCCCCTGTGACGCCCTCCCAGCTGGAATAAATCGTGTAGACGATCGCCAGAAAGGCAAATGTCGCGATTGATGCCGCGATGCCGGTCAAACGCAAAATGGCAGCCCCGGATATCAGCGCAACGAATGCGGCCAACAGGCCAGAGGCAACTGCCGCCGGGAAGACGTGCCATTCCGCGTTGGCCAAAAACGGCCACAGGTCAGGCAGGAACATTCCCTTCATTTGAGGTCTGAGGGTAAGCCAGGCCGAGCAATACGCCCCGATCGCCATATAGCCGGCGTGACCAAAACTCACGACACCGGAATTGCCCACGAAGATCCACAGGCCCACGACAAAGGTCACTCGGATCAGGGTTTGGGCCGCCATCCGCGCCAGTGGTTTGTCACCCAGAACAGTGACCAGCAAGGTGAACACCAACAGGATCGCAATCAACAACAAAGGCGTTGACCATGCGCTCAAGCGCTTCTGTTTGTGGGATTGCGCCATCTGCTTACACCCTCGGCTTTGAGGATCGTGGCGCGAACAGGCCTTCGGGCCGAAGCAACAGACTGACGATCACAAGCGTGAAAAGGAACGCATCCCGAAAGGGCCGCGCCTCTAGCGGTAAGAAGCCTTGCAGAATGACCGATGCAGCGCCGATCAGGAACCCGGCGGCAACGGCCCCTGGCAGGCTGCCCAAACCCCCAATCACCGTTGCGATGAAGGCCACAAGCATGATCTGGCCACCCATTCGAATATCGGCGACGCCGGTCTGCGTGACCATGATCAGCGCCACAGCCGCGGCCAGCGCGCCGGACAAGGCAAAAGCACCGGTGATGACAACATTGGCCCGCACACCCAGAAGGCGCGCCATGGTGAAGTTTTCGGCCGCGGCGCGCATCTCAAGCCCGATCCGCGTACGTTTCAGAAGCACGGCCAAGGTCACCACGACAATCAATGTGGACAGGATGACGATCAGTTGCAAAAGCGGGATGGAGGCACCTGCAATGCTGACCGGCTGGTTCAGCTCTGGCCACAGACTGACCGCCTTGGGGCGACTGCTAAAGACCACCAAGAGTATATTCTGGATCACGAAACCAAGGGCAAAAGACGATATCATCATCGCCACCGGGGTTGCATTACGCATGTGCCTGAACACGAAAAACTCTGATGCCACCGCCACAGCGGCCCCGATCAACAACAACGTTGGAATGAGCAGAAATGCAGGCGCCTTGCCCAGAAACATGACGGCGACGGCATCCGTTGACGGGACAATCAAGGCAAACACGCAGAAGGCGATGTATTCCCCATGCGCAAAGTTCACCAGCTTCATCACGCCAAAGATCAGCGCAATGCCCAAAGCGGCCATCGCGTAAATGCCACCAAGGCTCATGGCATCAAAGAAAAGCTGTGGGATCGCGTTCATGTCGCATCCTCCGCCTTGTTCTGCCCAAAGTAGGCTTCCTTAAGCAGGTCGCTTTCAGCGAATTTCGCAGCGTCGCCATCCCCGACGACACTCCCGCCGCGCAAAAGAACCATGCGGCCGCCGACGCGGGCCGCGCGGGCTGAGCTTTGCTCGACGATGATCAGGGTGAGCCCGCGATCGTTTTGCAAATTGACCAGCGTGTCATAAACCTGATCGACAATGTTTGGCGCAAGGCCCAGGGACGGTTCATCCACCAGCATCAGTTTGGGATTGGTCATCAGCCCCCGCCCAATTGCCAGCATCTGCTGCTGTCCACCGGATAAGGCACCCGCATTGGTATGGCGACGCTCGCCGAGGATCGGGAAACTCTGATAAACTTCGTCGATGTCGGTCTCGACCGCAGGTTTGTCAGGGCGAATGCCGGTGCCGACGCGCAGGTTTTCTTCGACGGTGAGTGTCCCAAAAATCTCACGCCCCTCGGGCACCATCGTCAAACCGAGACGGGCGATCACCTCGGGCGAGCGTCCGTTGAGCATATCGCCATCAACTTCGATCCGTCCGTGGGTTGTGGGCACCGCGCCGCAGATGGCCTTGAGCAACGAAGATTTTCCAGCACCGTTTGGACCGGAGATGAACATCCGCTCGCCTTCTTCGACGGTGAACGACACATCCGTCAGCGCAGGCACTTTGCCGTAGCGGACCGAGACATCGAAAACGCCCAGTTTAGACATCACGCATCCTCCGTGTGTTCAGCGCCAAGATAGGCTTCGCGCACGGCTTTGCTGCCAAGGATTGCGTCTTTGTCGCCCTCTTCGATGACCTTGCCGGCGTCCAGAACAAGAACATGATTCGACACGGACAAAACAAGCCCGACATTGTGTTCAATCAGCAAGACACCACAGTCGCGTTCCTGGGCGATGCGCCTGATAATCTCTGCTAGATCACTTGCCTCGGTCTCTGACATGCCTGCGGCAGGCTCGTCCAAAAGCAGGAAATCGGGGGCAAACATCAGTGCCCGTGCAATGCCAACGCGCCGCTCGTCGGTATACGGCAGTCCGGCCGCCGGAAGTTCAGCAAGATGCGAGACACCCATCCATGCCAGAAGCTGCATGGCTTCATCTTCTGACGCCTTGCGGGAATGCCCCAAACCGACACCCGTCACCGCAAGATTGTCCAGTACATCAAGCCCTGTGAACAATCGCCCGGCCTGGAATGTACGCGCAAGACCACGACGGCGGATGTCGTGAGCTGCCCTGGAATTGACGGTCTCACCATCCAGAATGACGGTGCCGGAACTGGGAGTCTGAAACCCGGTAATCACGTTGACACAGGTTGTCTTTCCGGCGCCGTTCGGGCCAATAAGACCGACAATCTCGCCCTTGTTCAAAGAAAGGCTCACGTCATCCAGCGCCTTGAAGCCACCAAATGCGACACTGATTGACGTTAGTTCTAGTGACAAAAACTTGGCCCTTTTGATTGTCGGCCCAATGTGGACCTTAAAGCGTCCGGCTCAAAACCTGAATCGCAAGGGATTCCCTTGAGTGCCGATCTGTGATTCATCCTGTTTGGGAGGATGGATCATGTCAGCACCTTTGCCGAACGCGTTGCGGATGCGGTTTCAGAAGTTGGTTGAAGAAGGATTGAGCGGACGCGCGGCGGCGTTGCGCCTGAAGCTTTCGCCCGCGACCGGGGCGCGTTGGGGGCTTGCGATCCGGCGAACCGGACAAGCAAGGGCCGCGCCTCAGGGCCGTCCTCGCGGCAAGGGCAAGCTTGATCCGCATCGGTCGCTTCTGATCGAACTGATTGAACAGGACGGCGACATGACCATGCCTGAACTTGCCGGCGCTCTTGCGGATGCGACCGGTGTTCAGGCGCACCCTGATGCGATTGGCCGGTTCCTGCGCAAGCTGGGCTTCACGTACAAAAAAAGACGTTGGTCGCGACTGAACGACACCGCGCGAGGGTAAGGAAACAACGCGACCATTGGGTCAAACACCGCTTGCCTGCCGTCTCGGCTCAGCCAGATCGTGCTGTATTCATTGATGAAACCTCTGTCAAAACCAACCTGACCCGCCAGCGTGGATGGTCACAACGGGGCGCGCGGCTGGTGATGGATGCGCCCTTTGGATCATGGGGCACGCAGACCTTCATCGCGGGCCTCAGCGCCGACGCATTGATCGCACCCTGGGTCATCAAGGGCGCGATGGATGGCGAAGCCTTTGCGGCTTATGTCGAGCAGGTGCTGGTGCCGGAACTGGAGCCAGGTACCGTCGTGATCCTAGACAACCTCGCGACGCACAAGAATGCCGCTGCGGCCAAAGCCATGCGCAAAGCCGGATGCTGGTTCCTGTTTCTGCCGCCCTATAGCCCCGATCTCAACCCGATCGAGATGGCCTTCTCGAAACTCAAAGCACACCTGCGCAGGATCGGCGCTCGAACCTTCACCGACATGTTCAAAGCCCTCACTGAAATCTGCGAACTCTTCTCACCGGAAGAGTGCTGGAACTACTTCAAGGCTGCCGGATATGTCTCAGGTTAAAGGTCGGATGCTTTAGGTCTGTTTCGCAGGTGGCCGCCGTCCGATGCAGCGGCCACTTGTCCATGAGTGAAATTAGCGCCAATGCGCGACGCTTCTCCGCTCAAAGCTCTCCCGGAATTGTTCAATCGTCTTTGGCAGCGGCTCGCCGGTCTCCCAATCCAGGATCACAGCATAGCGGCGCACGGCGTCCATCGAATTGATTTCACCATTGCGGTACATTTTTGCGACTTCATTCGGGTCAGAGCGCGCCCAGGCAACCCGGTTGGCCCGAATATGCGCACGCAATTTCTCGGTCTCGGCCTCGTCGACTTCATATTCGCACAGGTCAGCGTCGATCTCTTTGACCACCACGCCATAGTCCAACGCAGCCCTTTCGATGGAAACAAATTCATCCACAACATCTGTCAGAACCATGTCCGTCGTGCGCTCAAGCGGATCACCAAAACCGCCGCCGCCAGCGGTGGGGCGCGCAAACTCATCGCCCGAATACATCGGGAAGTCAGAGAAGACGGACCCGAGCCACTCAGAGGTGTCCGAACCTGCGCGTTTGATTGTCAGGCCATGCGGCATGGACGGAAGACCGCCGTCGACGCCCCAAACCACCGCGCGTTCACGGTCGCAAACATAAGACATAACAGATTTTTCGCTTTCCAGCAGAAGCGAGGACTTCTGCACACCCGCTCCGCCACGCCATTTACCCGGACCTGCGCTGTCTTGCTTGATCTGGAACTCCAAGGTGCGTGTCGGGTTGACCCGCTCGTTTCCCTCATTGGGCTGTGACATCAGCCCCGTCCCGAAACACGCTGTGGTGACATCGCTGCCATCTTTGCCGCGACGACCGCCCCATCCACCCGGCAGCCATTCGTAGAACATAAAGGTCGAGTCTTCTTCGCGCCGTTTGTCCGTGCCACCCGCCAGCAGGTATTCCAGATTGAAGGCGCAGGCGATTGCGCGTTCCGGCATGATCTCGGACCACATCTCAAAGACCGAGTTCATGATCTTTTCAAATGGCATCAGGAAGCCTGTGACCGCGACAGGCCATTGCGCGCTGACCACTGAGTTTTCCGGCGCTTCGACCGAAATCATGCGATAAAAGCCACTGTTCAAGGGTAAGTCAGGGAAGAAGGTCTTCATCCCCGCTACCACGGCAGAGAAGGTTGCACCCGGTGCGGAATTGTACATCGATCCGATCGTTGCATGGCTGCCTGCGAAATTGTAATGAATTTGGTCGCCTTTGATTGTCATCTTGATGTGGATCGGGATCATGCCCTCGCCACCTGAAGGGTCGCGGTCAATATAGTCGACAGATTCCCACGTACCATCCGGCAGGGCAGCAATACGTTGACGCACGGCACGTTCAACATAGTCCTGAACCTCATTCATGCCTTGCGTGACCTGTTCGCGGCCGTATTTACGCACCAGGCGCAGGATTTCACGCTCTGCAACCTGGGTGGCCTGTGCCTGTGAATGGATGTCACCGATGATCGACGCCGGATCGCGCGTGTTGTTTGCAATCAGGTTCGCAACATCCGAGCAAAAATCACCGGCACGGAACAAACGCACCGGCGTAATACGAACCGCCTCACGGAACATATCCTTGGCCGTCACATCAAACGAGCCGGGCACAGAGCCGCCCAGATCGGACCAGTGACCGTTGGATTGCGAAAAGCCGATCAACTCGTCCTCGTCGAAAATTGGCCGCACCAGGCGCACATCGCTAAAGTGAGTGCCGCCCGCATAGGGATCGTTGATGGCATAAACGTCGCCCGGCATCATGTCTCCTTTGAAGACACGAATGACGTCCTTGCAGGTAAAGTGCAGGGTGCCCACATGCACCGCGATGTCATCATTACCCTGAGCCACGGAGTTTCCTTCAGCGTCATGCAACGCATTGGAAAAGTCGCGATTGTAGATCACGAAAGAGTAACAGGTGCGCAGCATCTGCTCGGCCATCTGATCCACTGAGGTGATAAAGGAGTTCTTGAGAACTTCGAACGTGACGGGATCTAAGGTTTTGGTATCAGTCATGTTCTTACTCCTGAACGCGAATGAGAATATTCAAGTACTTGTCGACCTCAGCAGTCGTGTTCGGCGGGATGACAGTGGTTGAATCGAATTGCTCAACAACTGCGGGGCCGCTGAATGTTGCCCCGGCGGTCAATTCATCACGCTCGAAAATCATGGCTGTGAATGCTTTGCCTTCAAACCAGACCTCACGCGTCGTGTCAGTCGTGGGCGTGTTCTTCTTCACTTCGTGGGTTTGCAGTTCGGCTTTGGGCACCACGCCGGTTGCGGTCAGCCCCACACGGAAGATCGACACTGGCGCGTCATCGCGGCGGAAGTTGAATTCGCGCTGGTGCTCATTGTGAAACCCATCGATCAACGTCTCAATATCGGTGACTGTGGAGGGCGCATGAACCGCCAAAGAACGCCACTGGCCTTGGTACATCATCTCCACCGTGCGCTGAGTGAGGATATCCTTTGCGGCGACCCCTTCATGGGACAAACGCTCTGCGGCCATGGCCTCAAGACGACCGAAGGCTGCTTCGATGTCTGCGGGCTTTGTGTCAGCTGCAGAGGCCATGAAGCTTTCAGAGAAGTCATGCTGAATATCCACCAGAAGACAGCCCAGAGCGGAAGTCACACCTGGATTTGGCGGAATGATCACGGTCGGGATCGACAATTCTTTGGCAATTGCAGCACCGTGCAACGCGCCAGCCCCGCCGAATGCGACCAAGGCAAAATCGCGCGGATCATACCCGCGACTGATCGACAAAAGGCGCACAGCATTGGCCATGTTCGCATTCGCAACGCTCACAATGGCTTCAGCGGCCTCATGTAGCTCCATGCCAAAGGGCTCTGCGACGGACTCCCGGACAGATGTTTCAGCCAATGCAGGATCCAGAGTAATCTTGCCGCCCGCCAGTGACGTACCCAAACGTCCCAGGACGACATTCGCGTCCGTGTTTGTCGCGACTTCGTTGCCATTCTTATAGCAGGCCGGCCCAGGGAACGCGCCCGCGGATTGAGGGCCATTGCGCAGCGACCCCCCTTCATCTTTCCACGCCAGCGAGCCACCGCCGGCCCCAATGGTCAGAACCTCGATGGATGGGAACCGGATCGGATAGCCATATTCAATATACCAGTCTTTCGTGACCCGCGACTTGCCTTCATAGACCAGCGACACGTCCGTACTGGTGCCGCCCATATCGAACCCAATGGAGTTCTCGAACCCGCAAAGGTTCCCGATGAAACGGCTGGCAATCGCGCCCGCCGCAATACCGGATCCAGCCAAACGGGCGGCAAAGTCTTTCACACTTGCAGGCGTCATCACGCCACCGCCTGTATGCAGCAACAGCAAGTCCCGCTCGTAGCCGCCATCAGACAGCTTACCCTCAAGACGCTCAACATAATTGACCACAGAAGGCGACACGACCGCATTCGCCATGGTGGTTGAAAACCGCTCATGCTCAAAAATCTCAGGCAAAACCTGCGAGGAGATCGAGACAGGAACATCCGGCATCACGCTCAACAGGATTTCCCGCATCCGTTCTTCATTGGCACCGTTGGTGTAAGAGTTCATGAAACAGACCGCGACGGACGCCACGTTGCGCTTTTTCAAAACATGGGCGACGCGCAGCGCCTCTTCTTCGTCAAGCGCCTCCAGAACAGTGCCATTTGCATCGACACATTCCTTGACGACAAGGCGGTCACGGCGCGGAATATAAGGCTTGGCGACATCCTTGTATGTGTCCCAAAGGTCCTCTTTGTTGGCGCGGCGGATTTCTACAACGTCGCGAAACCCTTCTGTGCAGATCATTGCGGAGCGCGCCAAATTCCGCGTGATCAGCGCGTTCGTCGCCACAGTCGTTCCATGCGAGAACATCGAAACTTCGCTTAGATCAATGTTGCCCTGTTCGATGCCATTCAGAATGGCGACCATTGGATCGTCCGGAGTCGAGGCCGTTTTTTCGATCCGGATCGCACCCGACATCTCGTCCATGATGCAGACATCGGTAAATGTGCCTCCGACATCCACAGCAACTCTGGTATTCTTCATTCTCGCATCCTCTAAAAAACAATTAGGCATCACAATGGCGCCAGCGAAACGCCAACCCAATTCAGTAGGTTTTGTTTGATGTCAGGTGTTTATGGTGGCTAGATCTGTTGGGGTCGCTTCGCACCCTTGCGCGTTTCTGTCGGCGTGCAGCCAAACTGTGCACGGTACGCTTTGTTGAACTGTGATTGATCGGAAAAGCCCCATTTATGGGCGATTTCAGCGACGGTTGTCGGTGCATCGTTCACGCTGAGATCTTCTCGCGCCCGCACCAGTCGTTTTTCCCGGATGAACCCGGATATCGACTTGTCCGCGTCCAGGAACAATTGCTGAAGGTAACGCAACGAGACATTGCATGCCTCAGCGACCAGCCCGGAGGACAAATCTTCACGCGTCAGGTTATTGCGAATAAACTGTTCGGCGCGGTGAAGATGCGCTGCACGAATTGACGACATATTGCTGTCAAGAACGCGATCATCTTTGCGGATCGATAGGCACAACAAATCCAAGATATGCTTCCCGGCCGCTGTCCGCGCCGTTTCATCAAGAAGGTCAACATGTTCCGCAGTCGTCTTAACGACGTCGAGAAAATAGTTCGCGATACCTTGCGTTCCGTCAAAGCTGAGGGCACCCAGCCTGTCCGTGGGACCAATCCGCGCCCGCACACTTTCCGAAGGCACTTTGAGCACAAGTAATTCGTTTGTTTGCTCGTGCCAAAATTCATAAGGCAAATCGCCACGCTCGACCAAAAAGGCCCCTGGTGAACACGTTGTTTTTCGCGCGTTCTGGCTAAACCCGACTTCGCCGAGCCTGGGGATCGTGATCAGCAGGCTACTATCAACTTCATCCAGAAAATGACGCTTGCGTCGTTTGTAGAGGATCCCGTCACACCGCATTTGCGAAAGGCCGACAATGCCAAGGTCCCACGTGTCGAGGTCGCCGTGAAAGGTTTCCGGCTCGATGAACGTTGTGTCGAGCGGGAAGAACGTATCAGAGACCGCGGACTGCCAACGGTTGCCCGTCAACCTTCGTTTCGCGGTTTCGTCTCCCTTGCTCATCTTACACTCCCCATGGCCAGCTTGGCTTTGACTCGGTGCATATTAGCATTGTTCTTTTGCAGCGCTTTGGCAAAAAACGCACAATCTCTTGTACAATGCCTGATTAGGCTTTCCACGCCTGGCCGGGCTTACTTTGCATTGGCGGTCTTCTGCAGCCATTATATTAGCGAATTCAACGATGTACCATCTGTCCGCCCGTTTGGGGCGGATCATGGCATAGGGCGTTTTCCCCTGCAGCGAAGTTGCATGAACTTGTCGCAGCAATCCCGCAGAAATGGCTTGCTCGGCGAAAATTGCCGGGAGAATCGCAACACCCATGCCTGCTTGCGCCGCAGAAATGACCATGTCGAAGTGCTGAAATCTAGGGCCGCGCAAGCTACCAAACCGCTCGGTTCCGGCACACGCGAACCAATCATTCCAAAGCTCTGGGCGCGTTGGCAATTGGATAAGTGGGAAGTTTGCAAGATCATCGTGTGTCCTGAGTACCGACATGGAAAGGAGGTACGTAACTGTAAGAGAGATGAGGGTAGGCCCCTCGGGTTCGGCGATCAGGAGCCGATCCCAAACCACCACAAGCTGCTGTCGTAAAGAGCGATGGTGGTGAGCGTTGTGGAAACGACGGGGCGTGACCCCGTCAGGTACGATCCAGAGAGACGAGCGAAAGCGAACCGTCGATGAACTGCCGAAAGCGTATGGTTGATGTCAGAACCGGGGGTGGTGGTCACCCCGGGATGAGCATGGGCGGTGCCCTGAAGTCCGGCCCATGCGGCATCCGGCTCGAAGGCGGCGTGAATCTGGAACAGGCTCTTTTACGGAACAGGAGAACCTGTCGTCCCGATGCTAAGGAAGACGACCGATCGGGAAGCCCCCGAAAGGTCCAGAGTACCGATGCGGGGCACTAACCGTAAGTATCGTGACGTTGATCCTCATTGGAACCGGGTTAACACTTGGATGGTTCACAGAGTAGATTTCAGACGAAGCAAACCAGAACTATAGGCTATTTGCCGGGTCGAACTTTCCACTTCGGATCACCGATAAGTTCAGCCAGCACCCATAGCAGTGGCTGGACGTACGGCACCTTGGTGGTGGTGGTGCCTTGCGGGTATCGAAGCGCATAATGCGTCTCACCGCCATACAACTTTTCCAAGTGATTGATGGTCCAATCGAGTGACTGAACCTTCGGGTCTGGGATCGGTTGTTGTTTGGCTTCGACACAGGCTTCCGCAAGGCCCTGTGCGTGGCGTCGCATTGCTGCGAATTCTGTCATCATCCATATTTTGTGGATGTTATGGCCGAACCTTTCGCGATTCCGCAGTAGGTTGTGATCGTATCCGCGTTCCAGCAACCTTGCCTTCAGAAATAGTTCCAGGCCCGTACAGGCCAAATGAGTGGATGGGGCGACCAGAGGTAGGTGATCGTCGCGTTCGCGCTTCCACAGAACTTCAGCCGCTAACAGGTAAGTCATTGCGACTTCATCATACTCAGTCGGCCCGCCGTCGATCATTTCAGGGAGTGGAAAGTCCGGGGTTTCTGTCATTCCAGCTTAGCCAACCGTATTCGGAACCACTGAACAAGTTGGTCTTGGAGCATGTCACCGGTAACCACATCGACTGCGACTTGGTCGATTTGGTCATCTTCATCCAGAACTAGAACGTATCCGCTTCGTTCGATGAGCAACAGAGTCACGATCCAAGCGGTACGCTTATTGGCGTCGTTGAATCCGTGGCTCCCCGCAAGCCCGTGCAACAACGCTGCAGCCTTGTCCCAGATGCGCTTGTGGTGCCCATGGTAGGGACGTCCCAACGAACCTTCAATTGAATCCAAGCTGGATATTCCGCGTAGTCCGCCACCCAATTTCAAGGCTTCTTCATGGGCTTCCAGTGCATCGCCAAGTGTGACTCGGTAATTGCGCGGCACTACTTCTTCGCCAGCCGTTTCAAAGCATCCTTGTGCGTTGTGGTGGCGCTTTTGATCGCCACTTTCGACTTGGCCGTAATCGTGGCGCTGCGAACGGTTGTTCCGGTCGCACTTCGAACGGTGAACTTTCCGCTCTTGGCGTTGCGCTGGACGGTCGACGATGTTTTCTTCTGCGCCATAATCCCGTCCTATTAGAGTTGGATGAACGTTGTGTAAACGGGCCGTTAAGTGTCCAAACGCAAATGAAACGCAAATGGCGGTCCGTTTGGCCGATACGGCCTCAACTGGCGATCTGAGAAAATCCAATAATATCAAAAGTTTCTGGCGGAGAGACAGGGATTCGAACCCTGGGTGGGCTTGCACCCACAACGGTTTTCGAGACCGCCCCGTTCGACCACTCCGGCACCTCTCCGCGGGGGTCTGGAGGCCGCGTTTACTGTGGTTCGGCGGGGCTTTCAAGCGCAGATTTTGCCGGGCAGGCGGGTCCGGCGTTTTGGCATTGCCTGCCGGATCAAAACGCCGCACGATTGCGGGATGAAACAGCCATCTCTTTTTCTGCGCCTTGCGGTGACGGCCGCGTTGCTGCTGGCGCTCTTCGCCGCGCCGCCGGTGCGCGCCGCCGACCGTGACCGGCTGGCGGCGTTTCTGAACGTCACCGGCTTTGACGTGGCACTGGACAGCCTGCGACTGTCGGCCTCGGCCGCACCGAAGATGCTGGGCGTGGATCCCGGCGCTTTCGGATCGGAATGGACCCGGCTGGCGGACCGGGTGTTCGACACGTCGCTGATGCGCGGCATGGCGCTGGACATTCTTGCGCAGACACTGACCGATGATCTGCTGACCCATGCCGCGGGGTTTTATGCCAGCGATCTGGGACAGCGGCTGGTCGAGGCGGAGAATGCGGCGCACATGATGGAGGATGATGCGCTCAAACAGGAAGAAGGCCGGATGCTGGTGGCGGCTATGGTCGAGGCCGGCTCGCCGCGGCTGGAAACGATCAAGCGCATGAACCGGGCCATCGACGCGACCGGCAACAGTGCCCGGGCATTTCAGGAAATCCAGATCCGGTTCCTGATGGCCGCCAGCGCGGCGGGCGTGATCGAACTGCAGATGGACACCGAGGACCTGCGCGCCTTCATGAAATCCCGCGAGGGTCAGCTGCGGCGCAGCCTGCAGCAATCGGCGCTGGCCGGGGCGGCCTATACCTATCAGATGTTTTCCGACGAGGATCTGGAGGCCTATACACAGGCGCTGGAGGAACCGGAGATGCGGCAGGTCTATGAGCTGATGAACGCGGTACAGTTCGAGATCATGGCCAACCGGTTCGAGGATCTGGCGGCGGAAATGGCCGGCCTTAAGGAAGGGCAGGATATCTGATGCGGGTGGTGGTTTGCGCCTGCCTGATCTGGCTGTCCGCCGTCGCGGGCTGGGCGACCGAGGCTTCGGTCAGCCGGCTGAACGATGCGCTGCGCCTGGACGAGGTTGTGGCGATCCTGCGCGGCGAGGGGATTGAATACGGCCAGATCCTGAACGAGGACATGCTGGACGGGGCGGGCGGCAGCTATTTCACCGATCAGCTGGCGGTCATCTATGACGCCGGGACGATGACCCGCCGGATCACGCAGGCCATGGAACGGCATCTGTCGCCCGGGGCGCTGGCGGAAAGCGTTGCATTTTTCGAATCCGAGACCGGTCAGCGGATCATACGGCTGGAGATTTCGGCACGGATCGCCATTGCCGACGAGGACGTGGAGAGGATGGCCGTCGAACGGTTCACCACGCTCCCCGGGGACGATCCGCAGCGGCGGCTGATCCGTGACTATGTCGAGGCGAATGACCTGATCAGGCGCAATGTCGACAGCACGCAGGCGTCTGATTTCAGCTTTTACCGCGGCCTCGTCGATGGCAAAGCTGTCGACCGCGATGACGAAGGCTATCTGGCCGCGATGCTGGAGGAGCGCGACGAACTGATGGCCGACACCGAGGAATGGGCCATGAGCTTTCACCTTATGGCTTACCATCCACTGAGCGTGGACGAACAGCAGGCCAATATCGATTTCTCGCGCAGCGCGGCGGGCCAGGAATTCAACGATGCGCTGTTTGCCGGGTTCGACGGGCTTTACGAGGACATATTCTATCAACTCGGGCGGCTGGTGGCGCGATCGATGGTGGCCACCGATCTTTGAGGTCGCGACTGCCGTCGGGGCGACCATTTCAAAGGAAACAACAAGATGCAAAAACCGCTGTTGACGCTGCTGTTGGCGCTTTGGCCGGTGATCACCTTGTCGGACGGGGCGGCGGGGCAGATCCGGCTTGTGCTGCAGATCACGGTGGATGGTCTGCGCGGCGATTTGCTGACGCGTTATACCGACAGTTTCGGCGACGGCGGATTCCGGCGGCTGATGGAAGGTGGTGTGTGGTACACGGATGCGCATTACCTTCATGCCAGTACCGAAACCGTCGTCGGCCACGCCACTCTGGCCACGGGTGCGCACCCGTCACAGCACGGAATGGTGGGCAATGCCTGGCTTGACCGTACGACCGGGGCGTTGGGGTACAATATCGAGGATCTCGCAGCCCCCATTCTGCCCGTTGCCGGGTTTGGGGGTCAGGGGAAACAGCTGGACCCGGCGCAGGCCATCGCGCAGGCCGGCGGACGTTCGCCCCGGAACCTTCTGACAACGACCTTTGCCGACGAACTGTTCAAATCGACCGGCGGGCAGTCGCGCATTTTCGCCGTCTCGGGCAAGGATCGGTCGGCGGTCACCATGGCGGGCCACGTGGGCAAGGCGTTCTGGATGTCGACCAGCACCGGCGCGTTCGAGACCAGCCGCTATTACTATGACGAATACCCCGGCTGGGTAGCCGAGTGGAATACCCGGCGCCCCGCCGACGCCGCAGTCGGAACCGCGTGGGAGCTGAGCGGTCCCCCCGAAAGCTATTTGCTGGCCGACAACGATGACCGGCCCTACGAGATGGATCTGCGCGGGTTTGGCCGCACCTTTCCGCATCCCTATGACGCCCCCGAAGATGGTCTCTATTACTCGCAGGTCCTGCTGAGCCCGCTGGGTGATGAACTGACAGCTGATTTTGCAATGGCCGCGCTGAAGGCCGCGGAACTGGGGCAGGATGCCTTCGCGGACTATCTGAGCGTCAGCTTTTCCGGCGTCGACGCGGTGAACCATTTCTTCGGGCCGTCGAGCCTTGAAAACGAGGAGATTATGCGCCGGCTGGACCGGACACTGGCCGCGCTTTTTGACGATATCGACCGCGCAGTTGGTGCCGAACACGTGCTGATCGTGCTGTCGGCGGATCATGGCATGCCGGAGATGCCGGAATACATGGCCGAACAGGGCTTTGCCACCGCGCGCAACACCAATGGTGCCCTGAAGGACGCGCTGAACGAAACCCTGCTGCAGGATTTCGGCATCGAACAGGCGGTGGCGCAGTTCTTCCGCCCTTACCTCTACCTGAACGACGCGGCAATCTCTGCGGCGGGCGCCGACCGCCGGACGGTTGAACGGGCCATTGTAGAGGATCTCGAAGCGCGGGACGGGATCGCGATTGCACTGCCGCGCGATCCGTTTCCCGATCAGGTCGACCATCAGCTGGCACCGCTGATCCGGCGCAGTTTCCACCCGCAACGGTCGGGCGATATCTATGTGGCGCAGGCGCCCTATTCCTTCCTCTTCGACGAAGGTGCGGTTGCGGTGATGCATGGTTCACCCTGGGCCTATGATACGCATGTGCCGGTCATCTTCGCGGGGCCGGGCATCGACCCACAGACCGTCGCAAGACGGGTCGCGACGGTCGACGTAGCCGTCACGCTGAGCAACCTTCTGGGCGTGTCGCTGCCTGCGTCGGCGGCGGGGCAGGTGCTGTCCGAGGTGGTCCGCTGAGCCGGCCGGTTCGGCCGTCAGAAACCGGTTGACACCCGTAGCGGGCTGGAGCATAAGCGCGCATCCCCGGCCGGTGTCCCGTGCCGGGTTTTGTTATCATTCGCTCACGAGAGCGCGCTGTTCGCGGTGGCCAAGGCCGAAAACGCCCTGAATACAGGGGACCACAGGACGCGGGAGAAGAAGGAAGAACAGATGTTTGCGGTCCTCAAGACCGGCGGCAAGCAGTACCGGGTTCAGTCGGGCGATACGCTCCGGGTGGAAAAACTGGCAGCTGACGCTGGCGAAACCATTCAATTCAACGAAGTGCTGATGCTGGGCGGCGAGAGCCCCGTTGTCGGTGCTCCGCTGGTGGAAGGCGCGGCCGTTCAGGCCGAGGTCGTCGATCAGATCAAGGGCGAGAAGCTGATCCACTTCGTCAAGCGCCGCCGGAAGCACGGCTCCAAGCGCACCAAGGGCCACCGTCAGAAGCTGACGCTGGTCAAGATCACCGACATCCTGGCCTCGGGCGCGGACGCGACCGGCGTCAAGGCCGCTGTCGGCGCCGGATCGGTTGCCGCCGTGGCCGCTGCAGCAGCACCTGCACCGAAGGCGAAGCCGGCCAAGGCCGAGAAAAAGGCCGCCGAGGCCCCGGTCGAGGCTGCCCCCGAAGGCGGAGACGATCTCAAGAAGCTGTCGGGCGTCGGCCCGGCGCTGGAGAAAAAGCTGCTCGCCGCCGGTATCACCACGTTCGCGCAGATCGCGGCGTGGACCGAAGAAGATATCGCCGAGTTCGACGAAAAACTGTCGTTCAAGGGCCGGATCGAGCGTGAAGGCTGGGTCGAACAGGCCAAAGAACTGGCTGAAGGCTAAGGAGAGACACCATGGCACACAAAAAAGCAGGCGGTTCCTCCCGCAACGGACGCGACTCTGACGGCCGCCGTCTGGGCGTGAAACTCTATGGTGGCCAGGCCGCCATCCCCGGCAACATCATCGTCCGCCAGCGCGGCACGAAATTCTGGCCGGGCGAAGGTGTTGGCATGGGCAAGGATCACACCATCTTTGCCACCGTCGAAGGCAACATCAAACTCCACAAAGGCCTCAAAGGCCGCACGTTTATTTCCGTGCTGCCAGCCGTGGAGGCCGCCGAGTAACAGCCGAACCCGGACGTTTGCAAAAGTTTAAGGGGGATCGGCGACACCGCCGGTCCCCTACTTCGTTTAAAGGGCATTTCAATAATGGCCATTGCCACCGCCAGCCTTGCCGTCTTTGCCGCCAGCCAGATCGGAACCCCCGGTCCGGCCAATATGGCACTTTTGGCCACGGGTGCGCGCTACGGCTTCCGGGCCGCGCTGCCGTTCATGCTGGGCGTGGCTCTGGGCAAGCAGTTCATCATCTGGCCGATCGGTTTCGGGCTGATGGAGGTGGCCGAACGGTTGCCAGGGTTGTTCTTCGCGCTGAAATGGGCCTCGGCCGCCTATATCTGCTGGCTGGCCTGGAAGGTGGCCAACCTGCGACTGCGGCCGGGCACGGCTGCCGGACCCGCCCCGGGGTTCCGCGCCGGACTGATCGTGCACCCCTTGAACCCCAAGGCCTGGGCCATGATCGTGGCCGGCTTTACCAATTTCGTGACACCGGGCAGCCCGGTCCTGATCGCAACCGCGACCGTGGCCACAGTTCTGCTCGCTTGTCAGCTCATTTTCCACCCGGTCTGGACATATGCCGGTGATCGCATTGCACATGCGGTTGCAGGAACGCGGGCCGAACTCTACCTGATGTGGACACTGGCGGCTCTGACCGTCCTGTCCGTTCTCTTTGTGCTGTTCGGAGGAGGAACACGCATATGAAACTGGATACCATTATCAACCAGCCGGTTATTGAAACCGAACGGTTCGTCCTGCGCGCATTGCGCCGGTCCGACATGGGTCTGATTGAACATTACGGCAGCGATGAACGGGTCGCGCGGATGACCACGTCAATCCCGCATCCCCTGCCGCCCGGTGCGACCGAGGCCTTTGTCACCCGCGCCATGGCCGATGACCGGGACGAGGATGTCTGGGCCATCGACGGCACGCCGTCTGGCGGTCCCGAACTGAAAGGGCTGATCAGCCTGCAGAAACTGGACCGCAATCAGTCCGAGGCCGGCTATTGGGTCGCGCCGCTGTTCTGGAATACCGGCCTTGCCTCCGAGGCGCTGCAGGCGCTGGTCGAAGCCAATCCGCTGGGCAACGACACCATGTTCGCCTCCGTGTTTCAGGACAACCCGGCCTCGGCCCGGGTGCTGATCCATTGCGGGTTCGATTACCTCGGCGACGCCGAAAGCTTCTCGGTCGCGCGCAATGCCGCCGTGCCGACATGGACCTACAGCAGAAAACTGCGTTGAGCCCGCCCGGGCGCATGCGCTAGGGGTGCAGACATGAAATTCCTCGATCTGGCCAAGGTCTATATCCGCTCCGGCGCGGGTGGCGCGGGATGCGTAAGCTTCCGGCGCGAGAAGTATATCGAATATGGCGGGCCTGACGGCGGCAATGGCGGCAAGGGCGGCTCGGTCATCGTCGAGGCTGTAGACGGGCTCAACACGCTGATCGATTTCCGTTATCAGCAGCATTTCTTTGCCGAGAACGGCAAGCCAGGCATGGGCCGGCAGCGCACCGGCCGTGACGGTGGAGATATATTGCTGCGGGTGCCGGTCGGCACCGAGATCCTCGACGAGGATCAGGAAACCGTGATCGGCGATCTGGCGCATCTGGGCGACCGGATCGAGCTGGCCCATGGCGGCAATGGCGGCTTCGGCAACCTGCATTTCAAGACCTCGACCAATCAGGCCCCGCGCCGGGCCAACCCGGGGCAGGAGGGCGTGGAGCGCACGATCTGGCTGCGGCTCAAGCTCATTGCCGATGCCGGCCTGCTGGGATTGCCGAACGCGGGCAAGTCCACGTTCCTGTCGGCCACGTCAAACGCGCGCCCCAAGATCGCGGATTACCCGTTCACCACGCTGCACCCCAATCTGGGCGTTGTCGGCGTGGACGGGGCCGAGTTTGTGATTGCGGACATTCCCGGGCTGATCGCCGGCGCGCATGCAGGGCACGGGCTGGGCGACCGGTTCCTGGGCCATGTCGAACGCTGCGCGGTGCTGCTGCATCTCGTCGATGGCACCTCCGAAGACGTGGCCGGTGATTACCGGACGATCATCACGGAACTGGAGGCCTATGGCGGGCATCTGGCGGAAAAGCCGCGGATCACCGTCCTCAACAAGGTCGATGCGCTGAGCGGCGAAGACCGGGCGGCTGCCGTGGCCGCGCTGGAGGCCGAGGCCGGGCCGGTGATGTTGTTGTCCGGTGTCAGCCGCGAGGGCGTGACCGAGGTGCTGCGGGCGCTGAAGTCGCAGATCTCCGAAGACCGCCTGCGTCAGAAACCCTCCGAGGAAGAGATGCCGTGGCAACCCTGAGCGATGCGCGGCGGGTGGTGGTCAAGATCGGGTCGGCGCTATTGGTCGGTCGGGACAGCGGCGCATTGCGCGGGGACTGGCTGAAATCGCTGGCCGCGGATGTGGCCGCGCTGAAGACCGGTGGTGCCGATGTCATCCTGGTGTCGTCGGGGTCAATCGCGCTGGGACGCGGGGTCTTGCAACTGCCTGCCAGCGATCTGCCGCTGGAGCAATCGCAGGCCGCTGCGGCGGTCGGCCAGATCCGGCTGGCGCGGGCTTACGAAGAGGCCCTGGCGCCACATGGCATAACCACCGCGCAGGTGCTGGTGACGCTCGAAGACAGCGCCGACCGCCGGCGCTATCTCAACACGCGGGCGACGCTGGGCACGCTGCTGGGGCTGGGTGTGGTGCCCATCGTCAACGAAAACGACACCATCGCAACTGACGAAATCCGCTATGGCGACAATGACCGGCTGGCGGCGCAGGTCGCGGTGACCGTTGGGGCCGACTGCCTTGTGTTGCTGTCGGATGTGGACGGGTTCTATTCGGCCAATCCCGCGACGGATCCGACGGCCAGCCGGTACGACCGGATCGACCGCATCACGCCGGAGATCGAGGTGATGGCCGGGGACGCGGGTTCGGGGCTCTCAAAGGGCGGTATGAAAACCAAGCTGATGGCCGCGAAAATGGCCACGGCGGCCGGGTGCCGCATGGCGATCACCGAAGGATCGCCACTTAATCCACTGAAAACGCTGAATAACGGTGGACCGGCGACCTGGTTCACCGCGCAACTGGACCCACAGGCGGCGCGCAAACGCTGGATCGCGGCGATGAAGCCACGCGGCGAGATATCGGTCGATGCCGGGGCCGCGCGCGCGCTTGGCAACGGCAAGAGCCTGTTGCCGGCCGGGGTCACCACGGTTTCCGGCACCTTCGGGCGGGGCGATCCGGTGGCCATTCTGGGCCCGGGCGGTGCGCGGCTGGGACAGGGGCTCAGCCGCTACACCGCCGACGAGGCGGCAACGATCCGGGGATGCCAGTCCTCGCAGATCGAGGGGCTTTTGGGATATCCCGGGCGCGCCGCTTTGATTCACCGGGACGATATGGCACTGTGATGCTTCATCTTTGTCCAAATACTCAAATTCCGTCGGTGCGACACGTGCACCGCTGCCAACCGGGACACCTGACATGAAAGACCTCGACAATATCCCCGCAATGATGGCCGATCTTGGTGCACGGGCGAAGGTGGCGACACAGGAGCTGGCCTTTGCCACCGCCGAGCGCAAACACGCGGCGCTGATCGGGGCGGCCGAGGCGGTCTGGGCCCGCCGGGACGAGATTATCGCCGCCAATGCGCGGGATCTGGATTTTGGCCGCGAAAAGGGGCTCAGCCCGGCGATGATGGACCGGCTGATGCTGGACGAGGCGCGCATCCGCGGCATGGTCGACGGGCTGCGGACCGTGGCTGAACAATCCGACCCGGTTGGCGAGGTGATCGCCGAATGGGACATGCCCTCGGGTCTGCATATCGAACGGGTCCGCACCCCGTTGGGGGTGATCGGCGTGATCTACGAAAGCCGCCCCAATGTCACGGCGGATGCCGGTGCACTGTGCCTGAAATCGGGCAATGCGGTGATCCTGCGTGGCGGGTCTGAGAGCTTCCATTCGGCGGGCGTGATCCATGACTGTCTGCTGGACGGGCTGCGCAGCGCCAACCTGCCCGGGGACGCCATTCTGCGCGTTCCCACCCGCGACCGCGCGGCGGTGTCGGAATTGCTGACGATGACCGAATATGTGGATGTCATCGTGCCGCGCGGCGGCAAGGGGCTGGTCGGGCTGGTGCAGCGCGAAGCCCGCGTGCCGGTTTTCGCCCATCTCGAGGGGATCTGTCACGTCTATGTCGGGGCCAACGCCGATCCGGCGATGGCGACCGAGATTGTTCTGAACGCCAAGACCCGGCGCACGGGCATCTGCGGCGCGGCCGAGTGCCTGTTGCTGGACTGGCGGTTCTTTACGAAACACGGGCCGGCGATCATCGAGGCGCTGCTGGCGGCCGGAGTCGAGGTGCGCGCCGATGGTGAACTGGCGCGGATCGAGGGCACCGTGCCGGCCCGCGCCGGCGATTTCGGCTGCGAGTTTCTGGACATGATCATTGCCGCAAAGCTGGTTGATGGCGTGGACGCGGCGGTGGAGCATATCCGGACCTACGGGTCGGATCACACCGACTGTATCGTCACCCAGGATCAGGCCATGGCCGATCGTTTCTTCCAGCGGCTCGATAGCGCGATCCTGATGCACAACGCCTCGACCCAGTTTGCCGATGGCGGAGAGTTCGGCATGGGGGCCGAGATCGGCATCGCCACGGGCAAGATGCACGCGCGCGGTCCGGTGGGGGCCGCTCAGCTGACCAGCTTCAAGTATCAGGTGCGCGGCAACGGTACCCTGCGCCCCTGAACCATCCGTCAGAACCGGATGGTGACCGACTCTTCTGTCGCTGACGTGGACAGGTCCCGTCCTTCCTGACGGGCCAGCCGCGCCAGCAGGGCGAACTGCACCGTTGCGGCGGTCACTTCGGTTTGTGTGTCCGGGTCAGTCAGGCTGTCCCACAGCCCGGCATCGGCATTGACGGTGTCTGCGCGCCCGCTGATCTGCCAGTGATCGCTGAGCGAAAAGGTAATCACGCCACCATAGGGCAGGGCGTATTCGCAGCATTGCATCGCCAGAAAAGCCAGCCGCACATCGCGGCGCGGCTGCGGGTCAGCCGGCTGCCAGTCGGTCAGCAACCGGGTGCCCGCGGTCACCGCCCCCAGAATACCGCTGACCTCCGAGCGGGTCATCAGCTGTGCACCGGCGGCCCCGTAGGCGATGCGGAAGAACCCGATCCGCGCGCCGGCATTGCCGGCACTGTCGGAAATCAGGTCCAGCTCGGGCCCGGAGGGGCGGCCGGACATGCTCAGCAGTTCAAGGCCATTGGCGATTGCGCCAATCGGGCTTATGAGGTCATGGCAGATCCGCGATCCGATCAGTGCTGCCAGATCGGCCGTTGTGTGATCCCTGTTCAAACCGAGGAGCCTCCCCTTGTCATGACCGACCTCAACAGCTTTCTGACCCCTGGCATGCTGGTACAACACCCCGACCACGCAGAGTGGGGCACCGGGCAGGTCCAGTCGAATATCGGCGGCAAGATCACCGTGAATTTCCCCGAAACCGGCAAGGTTGTCATTGATGGCGCACGGATCGCGCTGGTTGCGGTCTTTGATAGCTGAGTTTTGCCGGACAAGGGTTAACGGAAGCTGAACGCGGCACATTCTTGTCAAAAGCCCGGAAACTGGGTATGTGCCCGGCACCCTGACGTGGATACCATTTACGCATGAGATCGCCTGAAACAGGGCCGGAGTTTTCCGTCAAACTCGTTGAAAACGAAGAGGAACTACGCGCAGCTCAGGCGTTGCGTTATGACGTGTTCGTTCGCGAACTCGGCGGTGGCGGTGACATGGTGGATCATCAGGGCGGGCTGGAACGGGACCGGTTCGACCCGTATTTCGACCATATGATCGTGTCGGACCTCTCGCGCGATGCGGTTGTCGGGGTTTACCGGCTGATGCGGGCCGAACAGGCAGCAGAGGCCGGACAGTTTTATTCCGAGGATGAATACGACCTGTCGGTCCTGCGCCAATCCGGGCGGCGCCTGCTGGAACTGGGCCGGTCCTGCCTGCACCCGGATTACCGCGGCGGCATGGCGATGTTTCATCTGTGGAACGGGCTGGCCGAATACGTCGAACGCCACAGCATCGAGGTGCTGTTCGGCGTCGCCAGCTTCCACGGCACCGACGCGCAGGCGCTGGCCGCGCCGCTGTCGATGCTGCATCACAATCACCTCGCCCCGCCCGAACTGCGGGTTCGGGCCCGTCCTGAACACTTTCAGCCGATGGACCTGATCGCGCCGGATCAGCTGAACCGGCCGCAGGCGATGCGGGACGTGCCGGCGCTGATCAAGGCCTATCTGCGGCTGGGCGGCAGCGTGGGCGAGGGTGCGTGGATCGACCATGCGTTCAACACAATCGACGTCTGCCTTTTGCTGGACACGGCCCGGCTCAATGCGCGCCAGCGCCGGCTTTATAGCGGAGATGCCAGATGAGCGTGACGTGGGAAGGTGATGATCCTCCGGTGCGGTTGCCCATCGGACCGGGCGGATACGCGCTGGCGCTGATCCGGGCGCTGCCGCTGGCGCTGCTGGTCTTCGGCTGCCTGATCATTCTGTTGCTGGTGCGGCTGGTGGAGCGACCGCTGTTCGGCGTCAGCCGCCCGGTGACGCCCTATATCACTCAGTTCGTCTGCCGGAACGCGTTCCGGCTGATGGGCATGGGCTTTTCCACCGAGGGTGCGCTGATGCGCGAACAGGGGGCAGTGGTGGCCAATCACAGCTCGTGGCTGGATATCTTTGCGCTCAACGCGCGCAAGCGGATCTATTTCGTGTCCAAGGCCGAGGTTGCCGGCTGGCCCGGGATCGGCTGGCTGGCGCGGGCGACCGGCACGGTGTTTATCGAGCGCGACCGGGCGCAGGCCCGGCAACAGGCCCAGTTGTTCCGCGAGCGGCTGGAGGCAGGTCACAAACTGCTGTTCTTCCCCGAGGGAACCTCGACCGACGGTCAGCGGGTGCTGCCGTTCAAAACCACGCTGTTTGCAGCGTTCTTTGCCGATCCGCTGCGCGATCACAGCCGCATTCAACCGGTTTCGGTCATCTACCATGCGCCGCCCGGACAGGATCCGCGGTTCTACGGCTGGTGGGGCGACATGGGCTTTGGCGAGCACCTGATACAGACGCTGGCCACCCGGCGGCAGGGTCGGGTTGAACTGATCTATCATGCGCCGCTGCGGGTGGCGGATTATCCCAACCGCAAGGCACTGGCGGCCGCCTGTGAAACGGCAGTGCGGGACGGCCACACCGCCCGACAGGCCGCCACGGCGGTGCCCCAAAAGCCCGGCTGATTGCCGGCTGCGCCCGGCGACCGGCCGCGCCGGTTGGCGCGCCTCACACCGAGAGCCGCGCCGTGTTGGTTCCGCGTTCCCGGTACGGGGTGGTGTCATAATGCGACCGGTAGCATTTGGAGAAATGCGAGGGCGAAGCAAACCCGCAGGCCAGCGCCACGTTGATCACGCTCATGTCGGTCTGCAACAGCAGGTTCCGCGCCTTCTGCAGGCGCAGTTCCATGTAATAGCGCTTGGGCGACCGGTTAAGGTACCGCCGGAACAGCCGTTCCAGCTGACGCGTGGACATGCCGACGTCCTTGGCCAGGATCGAGGGGCTGATCGGCTCCTCGATATTGGCTTCCATCATCTGGATCACCTGGCTGAGCTTGGGGTGGCGCACGCCGATCCGTGTCGGTACCGACAGGCGCTGGGTGTCCTGATCGGTGCGGATCGTCGTGTAGATCAGCTGATCGGCCACCGCATTGGCCAGCTGATCGCCGTGATCATCGGCAATCATGCGCAGCATCAGGTCGATCGATGAGGTCCCCCCGGCTGTGGTCAGCCGGTTGCCATCCACCACGAAAACCGATTTCTTCAGCTCCACCTCGTCGAATTCCTCGGAAAAGCTGTCCTGATTTTCCCAGTGCGTCGTCGCCTTTCGCCCATCCAGCAGCCCGGCCTTTGCCAGCGAATAGGCCGCCGTGCACAGGCCCGCCACCACCAGCCCCTTGCGCGACTCGCGGCGCAGCCAGCCCAGAAGCCGCTTGGTCGTGGCTTTTTGCACGTCCACGCCGCCGCACAGCATGACGACATCATCGCGGTTCAGGTCGGTCAGGTCAGTGTCGACCTTGAACGACGTGCCGGCCGAACAGGTGACAATATCACCGCCTTCACCGGCGATGATCCACGAATACAGCGGCTGACCGGACATGCGGTTTGCAATCCGCAGGCATTCCATCGCCGAAGCGAAGCTGAGCAGCGTGAAATTTTCCATGAGGACGAACACGAAACGCCGAGGTTTGGTGCCTTCGGTGTCCACCTCTACGATCTGCGGGGTATCACCCATGTTCTCAGACTTTCACCGCCCTCGTCCCCTCTGGGAAGCGGGCATTTTTTCGCGTTGTAATCCAGCCTTTCCAGAAGCGTCAGTTCACGTCAAGAGGTCGCATTTTGGTGTATGGTCACCACGGCGCGGCTTTTGTATAACGGGCACTCCAATTCCTTACGGAGATCAGGTCAATGAGTGCGTGGCAGAAAACGAACTGGCGGTCGAAACCCCGGGTTCAGATGCCGGACTATACCGATCCCGCGGCGCTGGCTGCGGTTGAAGACAGGCTGCGTCAGTATCCGCCGCTGGTTTTCGCCGGCGAAGCGCGCCGGCTCAAGGCGCAACTGGCGGCCGCATCGCGCGGCGAGGCGTTCCTGCTGCAGGGTGGCGATTGTGCCGAGAGCTTTGCCGAGTTTTCCGCTGATACCATCCGCGACACGTTCAAGGTGCTGCTGCAGATGGCGATGGTGCTGACCTATGGCGCCAAGGTCCCGGTGATCAAGGTTGGGCGCATGGCCGGGCAATTCGCCAAGCCGCGTTCCGCCCCGACCGAAGTGATCGATGGTGTCGAACTGCCCAGCTACCGGGGCGATATCATCAACGAGCTGGACTTCACTCCGGAATCGCGGATCCCGGATCCCGGCAAGATGCTGCAGGCCTATACGCAGGCCGCGGCGACGCTGAATCTGGTCCGTGCGTTTTCAACCGGCGGTTATGCCGATATGCACCGGGTGCATTCCTGGACGCTGGGCTTTGCCGGAGGTGAGGGGGCCGAACGGTACCGCGATCTGGCTGAACGCATTCAGGACACGATCGATTTCATGGGGGCCGCCGGCATTGATGCGGATACGACCCACGAGTTTTCGTCGGTGGAATTCTACACCAGCCACGAAGCGCTGCTGCTGGAATACGAAGAGGCGCTGTGCCGGCTCGATTCGACCTCCGGCAACTGGCTGGCCGGGTCCGGACACATGATCTGGATCGGCGACCGCACGCGGCAGCCGGACGGAGCGCATGTGGAGTTTGCCAAAGGTGTACAGAACCCCATCGGCCTGAAATGCGGCCCCTCGACCACGGTGGAGGATCTGAAGGTTCTGATGTCCGAACTGAACCCGGAAAACGAAGCCGGGCGTCTGACGCTGATCGCGCGCTTTGGCGCGGGCAAGGTGGGCGATCACCTGCCGCGGCTGATCCGGGCGGTTCAGGAAGAGGGCGCCAACGTGGTCTGGTCCTGCGACCCGATGCACGGCAACACGGTCAAGTCGAACACCGGCTACAAGACGCGGTTCTTCAACAACATCCTCGGCGAAGTGCAGGAATTCTTTGCCATCCACAAGGCCGAGGGCACTGTCCCCGGCGGCGTGCATTTCGAGATGACCGGCAAGGACGTGACCGAATGCACCGGTGGTGTGCGGGCGATCACTGATGAGGATCTGGGCGACCGGTATCACACCGCCTGTGATCCGCGCATGAATGCCAGCCAGTCGCTTGAACTGGCCTTCCTCGTGGCCGAGGAACTGACCGCCCTGCGGCGCGACCGGCAAACCCGCGCCGCGGTCTGACCGGGCGCGGTTCAGTCCGCCGAATGAACGATCCGAAGCCGCGGCGGTGACCCCGTCAGCGGCTTCGTTTCTTCTGCGAAGGCGCCGGCAGCTTCGGGTTCGGCTGAGTAACCCGCCGGCGACAGCGGCCGGATCGTCAGATCCGACAGGGTCAGCTTCTGCGGGTCCGAACCGGCCGTCGCGTCAGTGATGACGGCCCCCATGGCGCGGGACACCTCGCCGTTTTCCAGACAGAGAGGCAGCAACAGCATCTGCCCGCGCACGGCCCGGGCAAACCGCCCGGGCTCACCGGTCAGACGAGCCTGCACGATCGCGGGCCGGTCGAACAGATCGGTCAGCGCCGCGCCCATATCCGGCCGCGACGACGCTGCGAACAGGGCGGTGACGGGCATCCCGCGCACCTCCATCCCGGCCAGATCCGTCAGATGCCCGCCGGCGATGCGGAACCGGGCAACACCCGGCGCGACGCGTTCCAGAATGACCGCATTTGCCAACAGCTGTTCAACCCCGCGCGGATCCACATCGGCCCGTCGCGGCACGGTACCGGCGCGGGGCAGGGCAGCCCAATAGGCCTCCATCTGCGCCAGCATCGACCGGGTCTCCCTGCGGCTTCATCGCGATGACATTTCCGAATTCTTTCCACCCCAACCAGCGCTTCATGCTGTCCTCGTCTCTTTACCTGATGCCCCGACCCCGCAGGAACCAAGGATAGATCCTGTCATTTGTTCATGAAAGGTTAATATTAACAAAAGGTTAACAGAGGCACTTCAGGTTGCTCAGAAACCGCCCTCCCGAGACCTCCGCAAGCGGGGTTGCTCTGGTCCATGCCTTTGCATTACCTGCGCTTGTCCAGATCACAAGCCGAGAAAGAAATCCCGAATGATCCACTCCATGACCGCCTTTGCCTCGGCCCGCGGAGACGCCGCGCCCTGGAGCTGGACGCTGGAGCTGCGCAGCGTGAATGCGCGCGGGCTGGACCTGCGGATGCGGGTGCCGGACTGGCTGGAAGGGCTGGAAGCGGCCCTGCGCGCCGAGCTTGGTGCTGCGCTGAACCGTGGATCGGTCACGCTGTCGCTGAAGCTGTCGCGTGGCGAGGACACCGCGGCCCTTCAGGTGAACGCGCCTGTGCTGGACACGGTTCTGGCCGCGCTGGAAGAAGTCGAGGAGGCCGCGATGGCGCGGGGCGTGTCGCTGGCGCCGTCGCGTGCGACCGACATCCTGCAACTGCGCGGGGTTCTGGAAGCCGGGTCCGCCGATGATGATGCCGCTCCGTTGGTCACGGCGCTGAAAGCGGAGCTGAAAACCGTGCTGGCCGAGTTCATCGCCATGCGCGCCCGCGAGGGTCAGGCGCTGTCGGACGTGCTGGACGCGCAGCTTGCAACGGTCGAAACCCTTGTCGGTCAGGCCGCCGGCCTGCTGGAGGCCCGGCGCGAGGCGATGGATACCGCGCTGCGCAGCAATCTCGCGCGGGTCATGGACGGTGTGGGCGAGGCTGATCCGGACCGCGTCGCGCAGGAACTGGCGCTGATCGCGGTCAAGGCCGACGTGACCGAGGAAATCGACCGGCTGATCGCCCATATCGCCGCCGCACGCGAACTTCTGTCTGCCGGCGGGGCGGTTGGCCGCAAGCTGGATTTCCTGATGCAGGAATTCAACCGCGAGGCCAACACGCTGTGTTCCAAGTCGCAAAGCCGCGAGCTGACGGCGGTTGGGCTGGAACTGAAGGCCGTGATAGACCAGATGCGCGAACAGGTTCAGAACGTAGAATAGGGGCAGGACATGAACGACAGGCGCGGATTGCTGATCATCCTGTCCTCACCTTCGGGTGCGGGCAAATCCACCCTTGCCCGGCGGCTGCGGGACTGGGACCCGTCCATCGTGTTCTCGGTGTCGGCCACGACCCGATCGGCCCGCCCGGGGGAAACCCATGGCGAGCATTATCATTTCATGTCCGAAACCGAATTCAAATCGCAGGTGGCAACGGACGGCATGCTGGAACATGCGCATGTCTTCGGCAATTTCTATGGCTCGCCCCGTGCCCCGGTGGAGGCCGCCATCACAGATGGTGAAGACGTGCTGTTCGATATCGACTGGCAGGGCGCGCAGCAGATCCGCAATTCGGCCCTGGGCCAGCACACGTTGTCGATCTTCCTGTTGCCTCCATCGATCCCGGAACTGCGGCGCCGGCTGATCAGCCGGGGACAGGACGACGACGAAACGATTGCCCGCCGCATGCAGAAAAGCTGGGATGAAATCAGCCATTGGGGCAGCTACGACTATGTCCTCATCAACAACGATCTGGACGCCACCGAACAGCGGCTGCGCACGATCATCACCGCAACCCGCCTGCGGCGCATTCAACAGCCGATGCTGACCGAGCATGTCCGCCAGTTGCAGGCCGAATTCGAGGATCAGTCATGACAATCTACGCACTCGGAAACGACACCCCCCGGCTTCACCCCGATACATGGGTCGCGCCGGACGCCAACCTGATCGGCAAAGTGGTGCTTGAAGAGGGCGCCTCGGTCTGGTTCGGTTGCACGATCCGCGCCGATCACGAGGAAATCCGTGTCGGCAAGGGGTCCAACGTGCAGGAAAACTGTGTGATGCACATCGATGCGGGTTTCCCGCTGACGATTGGCGAAAACTGCACGGTCGGACATAAGGTGATGCTGCACGGATGCACGATCGGGGACAATTCGCTGATCGGCATGGGCGCAATTGTGCTGAACGGCGCGAAGATCGGCAGGAACTGCCTGATCGGAGCCGGTGCATTGGTGACCGAAGGCAAGCAGATCCCGGACGGAACCATGGTGCTGGGATCGCCGGGCAAGGTGGTGCGCGAACTGGATGACGCCACGATACAAAAGATCACGTGGAGTGCGCGGCACTATCAGGACAACATGCGCCGGTTCCGCGACCAGATGACGGTCGTGACGTGACCCGGAATTCCCGCGGATCACTGATCCGCCCGGTGCCGCTGCCGGACAGCGCCAGCTGGCCGGTGGTGACACCGCTGTCGCCATCGGTCGTCTACAGCAGCGAAACGCCGGACGCGCTGGACGCGCAATACGAAGGCCGCGTTCACGGCTATACCTATTCACGCGAAGGCCACCCCAACGCCGATGTCGTCGCCGCGCGGCTGGACGCGATGGAGGGGGCCGCGGGCGGGGTTGTCACCGCCTCGGGCATGGCCGCAGTCACCGCCGTGCTGATGGGGCTGCTGCAATCAGGTGATCACGTCGTGGGCGGCAATCAGCTATACGGCCGGTCGCTGCGTCTGATGAACGAAGATTTGCCACGTCTGGGCATTGCCACATCGCTGGCCGATCCCGGCGATGTCGCGGCGGTCCGCGCCGCGCTCCGGCCGGAAACCCGGATGGTTCTGGTCGAGGTCGTGTCAAACCCGACGCTTCGGGTCGCCGATATTGACGGCCTTGCCGCGCTCTGCCGCGACCGGGGCATTCTCTTCGTCGTCGACAACACCTTTACCACCCCGCGCGCTTTCCGCCCGTTTGAGCATGGCGCCGACATCGTGATCCATTCGATCACAAAGTTGCTGGCGGGGCATTCGGACGTGATGCTGGGCTATGTCGTGGCGCGCGACCCGGAACTGAACGACAGGATGCGCGTGTTCTCGGTCACCACCGGGGCCACGCCCAGCCCCTTTGACTGCTGGCTCGGGGAACGCGGCCTGCTGAGCTTTGACCTGCGCTTTGACCGGGCCCAGCAAACCGCGCGGATCCTGGCCGATCATCTGGCTGACCTGCCGGGCGTTGCGCGGGTGATCTATCCGACACGGGCCGATCATCCCGATCACGCGCGCGCCGCGGCGTTGCTGGGCGACGCCGGTTGCAACATGGTCAGCTTCGAGCTGAACGGTGACCGCGACACGGCCAACGCGTTTACCCGCGCCGCCGACGGGCTCAGCTTTGCACCCACGCTTGGCGATGTCGGCACCACGCTGTCGCACCCGGCCTCGTCCTCGCACCGTGCGCTGAGCGCGCAGAACCGCGCGGCGCTGGGGATAACCGAAGGGTTCTTCCGCGTGTCGGTTGGGCTGGAAGACCCCGATCAGCTAAAAAACATCTTCACGACGGCGATAAACGACGCCACCGTCACCGGCAGGTCACATTCTTCCGGAGATAGTGGTTGACGGATCAACCCGACACAGAAAATCCGATGTCCAGCACGCTGATCGAAGCCTTTCTGAACGCCGTTCCGCTACCCGCGCTGCTGATCGATCAGACCGAGCGTATCGTCGGCGCCAACGCGGACGCGCGGACCCTGCTGGGACAAAGGATCGTCGGGCGCCATTTCGGCACCATCCTGCGCCAGCCGCCAATTCTGGATGCGATCGAATCCAGCCTGCGCGACCGCAACCCGCGGACCACGCGCTATCTGTCCAATGACGGCGCGCAGGACACGACATTCGAAGTGACCTGCCGCTATGTCGAAGGCATCGGCGCGGTGGATGCGGGCGGTGTGCTGGTGTCGTTTCAGGACGTGACCTATGTGGAACAGGCGGGCCAGATGCGGCGGGATTTCGTGGCCAATGTCAGCCATGAACTGCGCACGCCGCTGACCGCGCTGATCGGGTTCATCGAAACCCTGCGCGGCCCGGCCCGCGACGATGCCGCGGCCCGCGACCGATTTCTCGACATCATGGAAGGTGAAGCTGCGCGGATGAACCGGCTGATCGCGGATCTGCTGTCGCTGAGCCGGGTGGAAGGTGAAGAACGCATGCGGCCGCGCGAGCAGGTCAGCCTGAACGCCGAGTTGCAGTCAACCGCGCGGTCGCTGACCCAGGTCGCAGAGCAGGCCGGCGTGAGCATCACACTGCAACTGCCCGAAGAAGAGGTCACCGTCCCGGGCGACAGCGATCAGTTGCAGCAGGTGTTCACCAATCTGATCGAAAATGCCATCAAATACGGCGGGTCCGGCGGGCGGGTGACGGTGGTGGTCACGGTGTCCGAACGGGACCCGGCGGTGCGTGGTCCGTCGGCCCGGATTCAGGTGATCGACAAGGGTCCGGGAATCGATCCGGTGCATTTGCCCCGCCTGACGGAACGATTCTATCGCGGCGATGAACACCGCAGCCGGGAGAAGGGCGGAACCGGGCTGGGACTGGCCATCGTGAAGCACATTATCAACCGCCATCGCGGCCGGCTGCGCGTTGAAAGCGATTTGGGGCAAGGGTCTGTATTCACAGTGGTTTTGCCGCGTTAAGCGATAAAGGGCGCCGGACTGGGCTGCGACATACCGTCAGCAATCTAGACAAATCCGAAACTGTCATAAACCTGTTACGCAAGTGTCACAAAAGGCTCATGTGGCACCAATAACAGGGGCCGCAAGGTCCTCATGGGGGGGGCCAATAATACCTATTCAGGAGACTCACATGTCTTATGTGAAAATGGCAGCATCCGCGCTTGCCATCGCGGCCGTCTCGGCCACCGCGGCTTCGGCCCGTGACCAGATCCGCATCGTCGGTTCCTCGACTGTTTTCCCGTTTTCGACTGCGGTGGCCGAGCAGTTCGGTAAAACCACCGATTTCCAGACCCCGGTTGTTGAATCCACCGGTTCCGGCGGCGGTCTGAAGCTGTTCTGCGCCGGTGTCGGCACCGAGCACCCGGACCTGACCAACGCCTCGCGGCGCATGAAGGCCAAGGAATTCAAGCTCTGCGCCGAAAACGGCGTGACCGAGATCACCGAAGTCAAAATCGGCTATGATGGCATCGTCGTTGCCAACGACAAGGGCGGCCCGGACTTCTCCGTGACCCGCGCTCAGCTGTGGACCGCTCTGGCCGCCAACGGCCCCAAGCCGACCACATGGGACGAAGTTGACCCGTCCCTGCCGGCCATCAATATCGAAGTTCTGGGCCCGCCGCCGTCCTCCGGCACCCGCGACGCCTTTGAAGAGCTGGTGATGCAGAAGGGCTGTGCCAAGGCAGAAGCCGGCGACAAAGCCTACTGCAAGAAAGAAGGCTCCCACGTCCGCGAAGACGGTGCCTATGTCGAAGCTGGTGAAAACGACAACCTGATCGTTTCCAAGCTGCAGGCCAACCCGAACGCTCTGGGCGTTTTCGGTTTCTCCTTCCTCGACCAGAACTCGGACGCCATCAAGGGTTCGATGGTTGACGGCGTCGAGCCGAGCTTCGAAAACATCGCTTCCGGTGACTATCCGGTGTCGCGTTCCATGTATTTCTACATCAAGATCGCGCATGTCGGCGTTGTTCCGGGCATCCAGGAATACGCGGTTGAATTCATGGCCGACGGTGCGACCGGCGAAGAAGGCTACACCGTCGACAAGGGTCTGATCCCGCTGCCGGCTGCTGATCACAAGGCCGTTCAGGACGCTGTTGCGAACCTGACGCCGATGACCGGCAACGAGTGGAACTAAGCGTTTCGCACTGACACGGGAGAGGGCGGTTACGCCCTCTCTCTGCTGCTGTCCGGTTTCCGGACGTATGTATCTCCGGACTCATTTCAGGCGGTTTTCGCCCCAAGCCCCAGGACGCTCACATGACCTCCATTCTGGCAGCTCTGGTCTTTGTCGCGGGCTTCGCGGCGTATTTCGTCGGCAGGCAACGCGCCACGGCACTTGCCGGGGCCAATCCGGCCGAAATGCATTCCCGGCCGTCCTATCACGGCTTTTTCGGTTTTCTCATCGTGGTGATCTGTGGCTTCGGCGCGCTGATCCTGGTCAACCTGGTGTCCAGCTACCAGATGAACAGCGCGATGATGTCCACCATCGCCGAACGGCTGCCGAGTTCCTCCAATATCGAACGTCAGCTGATCGTGTCCGACGCCCGCGCGCTGGCGGTGGGCGCGGTTGCCTCGGCCTCTGACGACCTGCGGCAGGAACTGGCCGCCAGCTTTGCGCGCATGGCCAACATCTGGGCCTGGGTGCGCGTCCTCGGGGTTCTGGGGCTGGTCGCAATGGCGTTCCTGTACGCCCAGAACAAGGTGTCGCTGACATGGCGCGCCCGAAACCAGAGCGAGTTTCTGGTGCAGATCGTTCTGGGTGTCATGGCCACGATCGCCGTGCTGACCACGGTCGGCATCGTTCTGTCGCTGATCTTTGAAACCCTGTCCTTCTTTTCCAAGATCGACTGGCGGATCGACAAGTTCCTGTTCGGGACCACGTGGTCGCCGCTGTCGGGCGTGCATTCGGGCGAAATGGATGCCGACAAGGTCGGCGCAATCCCGCTGTTTGCCGGCACGCTGATGATCACAATGATCGCCATGGTGGTCGCCGTGCCGATCGGGCTCTTTGCCGCGATTTACCTGTCGGACTTCGCCAGCCCGCGGTTCAGGGCGATCGCCAAGCCGATGCTGGAAATTCTCGCCGGGATCCCGACCGTTGTGTACGGGTTCTTTGCCGCGATCACCGTGGCCCCGCTGTTCAGGGGCGCGGGCGACTCCATCGGCATTCCGATTGCCAGCGAAAGCGCGCTGGTTGCCGGGATGGTCATGGGGATCATGATTATCCCGTTCATTTCTTCGCTGTCGGATGACGTGATCAACGCCGTGCCGCAGGCGCTGCGCGACGGGTCTTACGGGCTGGGCGCCACCCGCGCCGAAACCATCACCAAGGTGGTGCTGCCCGCGGCCCTGCCCGGGATCGTGTCGGCCGCGCTGCTCGGGTTTTCCCGCGCGGTGGGCGAAACCATGATCGTGGTGATGGCCGCGGGGCAGGGCGCGAACCTGACCGCAAACCCGTTCGAGGCGGTCACAACGGTGACCGTTCAGATCGTGATGCTGATCACCGGCGATACCGAGGCCGAGACCGCCGCCGGGCCCGCCTTTACCCTTGGCTTCACGCTGTTCTGCGTGACCCTGCTGATGAATGTCGCAGCGCAGCGGATCGTCGCGCGTTACCGCGAAATGTATGACTGAGGGACGATTGATGTCTGACACGGCTGCAAACACGCACGGTGCGCTGATTGGCGCGGAAAAGACGAACCCGCGCCTGCGCAAGAGACGGAACGCGGTGATCCGGCTGCAGGCCTATGGCCTGATCGCCATCGGGCTGTCCTTCTTCGCGCTGGTCGCGCTTTTGTCCTCGGTCGTCATTCAGACCGCTTCGGCGCTGAAAGAAACCTATCTGACCATGCCGGTCCATCTGGACCCGGCAGTGATCGACCCGGACGGCACCGGCGACCAGAAAAAGATCCTGCGTGCGGATTTCGGCGGGCTCACCAAGGATACGCTGAAACAACAGTTCCCGACCGTGAATAAGCGCAAGCAGCGCCGCGAGCTTTACGATCTGGTGTCAGGCGGCGCGTCGTTCGAGCTGGCCGAGATGGTGTCGAACGATCCCTCTTTGGTCGGGCAGACCATCGACTACCGGTTCCTCGCCTCGGACGTCACCGACCTTTACATCAAGGGCTCCTACGGCAAATTGCAGCCAAAAGATACATCCGGCCTGCTGTCGGTTGTCGATCTTGACGGCTCATTGGTGATCTCGACATCGGCCAATGACTTTGCCGCCGCCCTGACCGAGGTCAAAAAGCACCTGATCACCGATGCGCAACGTTTGCGGCGCTCGGCCGCGCTGCAAAACAACGGGGTCGAGGTTTTTGCCCGCCGTGCCAAAAACGCGGATACCGAGGAAGAGCGCGAAAAGCTGACCGCGCTGTCCGCGGCCCGCGCGACCGAACGTGACCGGCTGATCGCAGAGGCGGAAGCGCTCGAAGCCCGCGCCGGCGGCTCGAAAGGGGCCGAAGATCTGGGCCGCGAAAATCTGTCGCTCTTTATCCGTGTCGGCGGCGGCTGGATCAAGCTGACCCGGCTCGACACGGCACAGGCCGAAGGCATCGCGCTGACCACAGTTCCCGAAACGGTCGAAAACGAAAAGGACTGGGACTTCTTCGTGTCCGAACTGCCCGAGGCCTCGCGCAAGGTGTCGGACCTGTCGATCGCGCTGATCGAGGATCTTCGCGCCCGCGACGCGGTCGAACAGGTGTTCAACTGGCGCTTCTTCACGTCCTCGGATTCACGTGAACCGGAACTGGCCGGTATCTGGGGTGCGACCGTCGGTTCGTTCTGGACCATGCTGGTCACCTTCTCGCTGGCCTTCCCGATCGGTGTGATGGCAGCGATCTACCTTGAAGAGTTTGCACCGAAGAACCGGTTTACCGACTTCGTCGAGGTCAACATCAACAACCTCGCGGCGGTGCCATCGATCGTCTTCGGCCTGCTCGGGCTGGCCGTGTTCCTCGGGGTGTTCGGGGTGCCGCGATCTTCGCCGCTGGCCGGTGGTATCGTGCTGGCACTGATGACGCTGCCGACGATCATCATTGCCGCCCGCGCCGCGATCAAGGCGGTCCCGCCATCGATCCGCGACGCCGCACTCGGCGTCGGCGCCTCCAAGCTGCAGGCCACCTTTCACCATGTTCTGCCGCTGGCGATGCCCGGCATCCTGACCGGCACGATCATCGGCATGGCGCAGGCGCTGGGTGAAACCGCACCTCTGATCATGATCGGCATGGTTGCCTTCATCGTGGACATTCCCGGCGGGATCACTGACAGCGCATCGGTGCTGCCGGTTCAGGTTTTCCGCTGGTCAGACTTCCCCGAACGGGCCTTCCAGGCCAAGACGGGGGCGGCAATTGCTGTACTTCTGTTCTTCCTCGTCGTTATGAACGCGGTGGCAATCGTACTGCGTCGGCGTTTCGAGCGCCGGTGGTAAAGGAACAAAACCCATGGACGACCTAAGATTAGTGGAGAGAGACGTGGACGCCAATAACGTAAAGATTTCCGCGCAGAAGGTTCAGGTCTATTACGGCTCCAACCACGCCATCAAGGATGTCGATGTCGATATCGAGGACAAGACGGTCACCGCCTTCATCGGCCCGTCCGGTTGTGGCAAATCCACGTTCCTGCGCTGCCTGAACCGGATGAACGATACCATCGACGTGTGCCGCGTCGAGGGCACGATCAATCTGGACGGCGAAGACATCTATGACGAACGGGTCGATCCGGTGCAATTGCGCGCCAAGGTCGGCATGGTGTTTCAGAAACCGAACCCGTTCCCGAAATCGATCTACGACAACGTCGCTTACGGACCACGGATCCACGGTCTGGCCTCGAACAAGGCCGATCTCGACGTGATCGTGGAGAAATCCCTGCGCCGCGGCGCCATCTGGGACGAGGTCAAGGACCGCCTTGATGCACCGGGCACCGGGCTCAGCGGCGGTCAGCAACAGCGCCTGTGCATCGCCCGGGCCGTTGCGACGGAACCCGAAGTGCTGCTGATGGACGAACCCTGTTCCGCGCTGGACCCGATCGCCACCGCGCAGGTCGAGGAACTGATCGACGAACTGCGCCAGCGCTACTCGGTGGTTATCGTCACCCACTCGATGCAGCAGGCCGCACGCGTCAGCCAGAAGACCGCCTTCTTCCATCTGGGCAATCTCGTCGAATTTGGCGAAACTGGTCAGATCTTCACCAACCCCGAAGACCCGCGCACCGAAAGCTATATCACGGGCCGGATCGGTTAACAGGGAACACTGCTATGCACGAACAGCACATCGCCTCGGCCTTCGACCGGGATCTGGAAGCTATTCAGGCGCAGATCATGAAAATGGGCGGTCTGGTGGAGGCCGCGATCATGGATGCCGCGCGGTCGCTGGAAACCCGCGACGAAGAGTTGGCAAACCAGATCAGGGTCGGCGATCAGGTCATTGATGACCTTGAGGAAATGATCAATCAGGAAGCCGCCCGGGTGATCGCTCTGCGCGCGCCCACCGCGGTCGACCTGCGCCTGATCCTGAGCGTGATGAAGATCAGCGGCAACCTCGAACGCATCGGCGACTATGCCAAGAACATCGCCAAGCGCACCGGGGTTCTGGTCAACATGACCCCGGTCAACGACAGCGCCTCGGCATTGCGCCGCATGGCGCGCGAGGTCGAAGTGATGCTGAAGGACGCGCTGGACAGCTATATTCAGCGTGACCCGGATCTTGCCCGCGACGTGATCGAACGCGATCACGAGGTCGACCAGATGTATACTTCGCTGTTCCTCGAATTCCTGACCTTCATGATGGAAGACCCGCGCAACATCACCGCATGCATGCACCTGCATTTCATCGCCAAGAATCTGGAACGCATGGGCGACCACGTCACCGCGATTGCGGAACAGGTGGTGTATCTGGTGACCGGTGAAATCCCTGACGAAAGCCGCCCCAAAGCGGACAGCTTAAACCAGACGTTCTGAGAAAGACAAAACCCATGTCGGTCGATCAGCCCACGGTCCTCGTTGTCGAGGACGAACTCGCCCAGCGTGAAGTGCTGGCCTACAATCTGGAGGCCGAAGGGTTTCGCGTTGCCAAGGCCGAAAACGGCGAAGAGGCGATGATCCTTGTGGACGAGGATTCGCCGGACATCATCGTCCTGGACTGGATGATGCCCAATCTCAGCGGGATCGAAGTGTGCCGCCGGCTCAAAACCCGCCCGGAAACCCGCAACATCCCGATCATCATGCTCTCGGCCCGGACCGAAGAGGTGGACAAGGTGCGCGGGCTGGAAACCGGGGCGGATGATTACGTGATCAAGCCCTATTCGGTTATCGAACTGATGGCGCGGGTGCGCTCACAGCTGCGCCGGGTGCGACCGTCGACGGTCGGGCTGCGGCTGGAATATGACGACATCGTGCTCGACGCCGAAACGCATAAGGTGAGCCGGTCGGAAAAACCGCTGAAACTGGGCCCGACCGAGTTCCGCCTCCTGAGCACGTTTATGGAAAAACCCGGCCGCGTCTGGAGCCGCGAACAGCTGCTGGACCGGGTCTGGGGCCGCGACATCTATGTCGACACGCGCACCGTGGATGTGCATATCGGGCGGCTGCGCAAGGCGTTAACCCAGCATGGCGGCAACGATCCGGTGCGCACCGTGCGCGGTGCGGGCTACGCGCTCGGCTGAGGCCGGCGCACGGATTTCGAAAATCCGTTCTGCAATTCTTGAATGAATTGCGCCCCCGGCAGGGGGCGCGAATTGTCGACAATTCGCAGGCAATTCGTTGACGAATTGCCCCTCCCTCAGCCGCGTTTCTGGGCGATCATCACCGCCATCTGGTCCGCCGGCAGGAAGCCGCGCAGCAATTCGTCCTGCAACACAAAGGTCGGCGTGCCGTTGATCTGCAGGCGTTGCGCCAGCGCCCGGGTGCGGGCAATCTCGTCGGTGACCGCGCCGGAATTCATCGCTGCCAGGATCGCGCCGGCATCCAGCCCCAGCCCCTCTGCCAGCCGCTGCAGGACCGCCTCGGTCGGATCGCCCGACAGCTCCATCAGCGCGTCATGCACTTCTTTGTAGGCGTCCGGCCCGGCGACCTGTTTGGCCGCGATGGCGAAACGCGATGACAGTTCCGATGCCTCGCCAAGGATCGGGAATTCCTTGACGATCAGCCGGATATTGCCGTCTTCGGCCAGCAACCGTTCGACCTCGGGCATGGCGCGCCGGCAATAGCCGCAGCGGTAGTCCAGAAATTCTACCAGCGTGATATCGCCATCGGGATTGCCACCAACCCAGGAGTAGCCGTCGTTGAAAATCGCCTCGGCATTGTCGGCCACCAGATCCAGATCGGCCTGGACCTGCGCATCCGCCTGACGCTGTTCCAGCAACTGCACCGCCTCCAGGATGACCTCGGGGTTGTCCAGCAGGTAGGCCCGCACTTCGGCCCGGAATGCCGCGCGTTCCGCGTCGGTCATCGCCGTCAGGTCGGCAGCGGTTCCGGGACCGGCCAGCAGCGACAGGGCCAGCGCGCACGCGGCAGAGAATCGGATCATCATTTCTTTCCTTTTGTTAATCTTTCCGCACTCACAAGCACATCTTCGGCCCGACGCCAAGCCGCCGATCCTTCGGGCAGCAATGCCATGGCGCGGCGGGCATGGCGCAGGGCATCAAAGGCCTGCCCCATCAACGCGTAGCGTTCCGCCGAAGCCAGCGCCGCCATCCCGTGCCGGCCCAGATGCGCATAGGCCTGCCCCAGATCGCGCAGCACGAAGGCATTGCGATAATCGCCCATCCGGGCCCGTTCCAGCGGGTCCAGCGCCGCCTGCGGCTGACCGTCGGCCAGCAACGCGCGGCCCAGTCCGCCCTGGATCAGCGCATTGCCGGGATCGAGCTCGGCCGCCCGCCGATAGGCGTCGATCGCAGGTTTCGTGCGCCGGTTTTCCATCAGGATCTGACCGCGCAGGTCATAGTAATAAGGATCGTCCGGGCGTTCGGCCAGCGCCGCATCCAGCGCGGCCAGCGCGCGCGCCATATCGCTCTCCCGGTGCCAGGCCACGGCCAAGCGCATCTCGCGCACATCGCGGAATTTCTCGGCCTCGACACGGCGCCGGGTCCATTTCGGTGCCCGCCGGAAGGCCGACAGCTTGCCCTTGATGCGCGCAAACCAGTATTTGAACTCCACGTTCGGTCCGGCGATGTTGTCATAGCGCGCGACGTAATCCTGCGCCGCACGTACCCGGTCCGAGGTCAGAGGGTGCGATGTTGAATACGGATCCTTGCGGCTGATATTCAGCGATTCCTGCGCCTGAAAGGTCTGATGCAGCTCGATCAGGCCCGCAGGGTCAACCCCGGCAAACTGAAGATAGGCCGCCGCCGACCGGTCGGCGGCGGATTCTTCGGCCCGCGTATGCGCCAGAAAGCTGCGTGTTGCGAGGGACGCGGTCAGAGACCCGAGCCCCGCCGCCGCTTCGCCGCCACCAGCCGCCGCCGCCAGCGCCGCCAGCGCAAAGCCAAGCCCGGCGGCGGTCTGCGCGCTTTTCAGGTTTGTTATGCGCCGGGCGATATGCCCGTTGGAGATATGCGCGGCCTCATGCGCGATCACGGCCTGTAACACGCGGGCGCTGCTCACTTTCTGGATCAGCCCGGCATGCAGATAGATCGCCCGGTGATCCACCACAAAGGCGTTGAGACTGTCGTCATCGACCACCAGAATGCGGGTGTTGGTCGGGCTCAGCCCGGCGGCGCGCAGGATCGGGAAGGCGAGGATATAGAGCCCGTATTCGATATCCGCGTCGCGCAAGAGCGTCACGGCCGCCGCCGGCGCCGCGGAGGTCAGACACAGCACCATCGAAAGTGCCAGGGCCGGGATTGACGCACGCCCGTTTCCGCGGTGAATACGCATGGGCGCACCATGGGAGAAGCACGTGCGAAACTCAAGACGATCGGATGTCGATCCCTTCATTGTGATGGACGTCATGGAAGCGGCCCGCCGGGCCGAAGCCGCGGGGCGGCACATCATCCACATGGAGGTCGGCCAGCCGGGCACCGGCGCACCCCGCGGCGCGATGAAGGCGCTGGCAGAGGTGCTGGACCGCGACCCGCTGGGTTATACCGTTGCGCTGGGGGTGCCGGCGCTCAGGCAGAAGATCGCCACGCTTTACGGCGACTGGTACGGTATCGATCTGAACCCGGACCGGGTGATTGTCACATCGGGATCTTCCGGCGCATTCATCCTTGCGTTCAACGCGCTATTCGACAGCGGCGACCGGGTTGGCATCGGCGCGCCGGGCTACCCGTCATACCGGCAGATCCTCAGCGCGCTGGGGCTGGTTCCGGTGGATATCCCGACAGATGTGCAAAACCGCTTTCAGCCGGTGCCGGGTGATCTGACCGGGCTGGACCTGCAGGGGCTGATGGTTGCCTCGCCGGCGAACCCGACGGGCACGATGCTGAACCAGGCAGCAATGCAGGGGCTGATCGAAGCCGCGGCCGGGCAGGGCGCGGCCTTTATCTCGGACGAGATTTATCACGGGCTGGAATACGAGGCCAAAGCCATCTCGGCGCTGGAACTGAGCGACGAGGTCTATGTGATTAACTCCTTTTCCAAGTATTTCAGCATGACAGGGTGGCGCGTGGGCTGGATGGTGGTGCCGGATGCACATGTGCGCGTCATCGAGCGATTGGCGCAGAACCTGTTCATCTGCCCGCCGCATGCCTCGCAGGTCGCGGCGCTGGCGGCGATGGACTGCCGTGACGAGCTGGAGGCCAATCTCGACGTTTACCGCCGCAACCGCCAATTGCTGCTGACCGGTCTGCCCGAGGCCGGGTTTGCAAATATCGCACCGCCGGACGGGGCGTTTTACGTCTATGCCGACGTGTCGGACCTGACGCAGGACAGCCGCGCCTTCGCCGCCGAAATCCTCGACAAGGCCGGGGTCGCGGTAACGCCGGGGCTGGATTTCGACCCGGCGCGCGGTGGTGGCACGATGCGGTTTTCCTATGCGCGGTCGACCGCGGATATCGAGGAAGGGCTGGCACGATTGGGCGCATTCATGGCCGCGCGCGGCGCATAGCGCGTTTCCAAACCCGCCTGTCCGGGTTAGTCTGGTGCAAAGCGGGGCAGACCAAGACCCCGGCGTATGGATGGCGTGTAATGAGCAGGGTTCTGGCAATTGCTGTTTTCTGTGTGGCTCTGGCCACGGGTGCGGGCGCGCAGGGATTCAGCGGGCTGGCCCGTGTGTTGCCGGAGGGCTCGGCGCTGACGGATACCCGCAAGGGCGCACGGATCGAACTGCTGCTGAGCCAGGGCGTGCCGTATCGCCTGTTCACGCTGGATGGTCCGCCCCGGCTGGTGCTGGACTTTCAGGAGGTCGACTGGACCGGGCTGGACCCCGAGGCCTTCGACCGGTCCGAACGTCTGGGGCCGGTCCATTTCGGTACCTATGTTCCGGGCTGGTCGCGGCTGGTGGCGGCGCTGGCGGAACCGATGGCGGTCACCTCTTCGGAGCTGCGCATAGACGACGTCACCGGCTCTGCGCGGCTGACGCTGGTGCTGGGCCCGGTGGACGCCGAAAGCTTTGCCGCCTCTGCCGGGGCGCCCCGGGATGCAAGATGGGATCTGCCGCAACCCGCAGAGGTCACGGAACGGCCCGAAAAATCAGCCGACACACCGCTGGTGGTCATGCTGGACCCGGGGCATGGCGGCATTGATCCGGGGGCCGAACAGCTCGACCTGATCGAAAAAGACCTGATGCTGACCTTCGCGCGCGAACTGCGCGAGGTGCTGCTGCGCACCGGCGGTTTCGAGGTTTTGCTGACCCGCGACGACGACCGCTTCGTGTCGTTGGAGCGACGGGTTGCGCTGGCCCAGCAGACCGGCGCCGACATCTTCATCAGCCTGCATGCCGACAGCCTGTCCGAAGGGCTGGCCCACGGCGCCACGGTGCATGTCCTGTCGCGCGACGCCTCGGACGTGGCCAGCGCCAAGCTGGCTGAACGCCACGACCGTCAGGATCTGCTGTCGGGCGTGGACCTGTCGCAAACCGATGACGCGGTCACCGACGTTCTGCTGGATCTGGCGCGCACGGAAACGCAGCCCCGGACCGAAGCGCTGGCGCAGGAACTGGTGTCGGGCATGGCCCAGACCGGCGGGCCGATGAACCGTCGGCCGCTGCGGTCAGCGGCCTTTTCGGTGCTGAAATCGGCCGATATCCCGTCCGTCCTGATCGAGATCGGGTTTCTGTCCTCGCCGCGGGACCTGAAAAACCTGTCGGACCCGGCGTGGCGCCTGCGCATGGCCGAAGGCATCCGCAACGGGCTGCAATCCTGGCGCGAGGCTGACGATGCCCGCCGCCCGCTGGTGCGGCAGTAGAATTCAGGCCGCGCGTTTTTCCACCACCTGCCGCAGGATACGCGCATAGTTTTCCGGCCCCTGCGCGCCGGTGATCAGGTATTTGCCGTCAAAGATCATCGCCGGAACGCCGGAAATGCCCTGTTCGATCCAATACTCTTCTTCCTGCCGGACATCGTCGGCCTGTGCCCCGTCACGCAGCGCCTGCGCAACCTCTTTCCGTTTCAGCCCGACTTCGGCGCCGATATCGGCCAGGGTTTCGATGTCGCCAATGGCGCGGTTGTCGGTGAAGTGGGCCTTGAACAGCGCCATCTTAGTCTGATGCGCGCGCCCCTGAAAGCCTGCGATCCGGATCAGCTGATGGGCGAGAAAAGTGTTATGCATCCGCAGATTATCGGAGTAAGTGAATGTGAAACCTAAGGCGTCTCCAAGCGAAATCAGCATGTCGCGTGTCTTGCGGCTCTGATCCTTGGTGGTGCCGTATTTCTGTTCCAGATGCTCGCGCAGATCCTGACCTTCCGCCGGCATCTGCGGGTTCAGTTCGAATGGATGCCAGTGCACCTCGCACCCGATCTGCGCGCTGTGACAGGCCGCCTGCAATTGCAGAAACCCGACAATGCACCACGGGCACACGACGTCGGACACGATATCGACATGGATGGGTTCTGACATAGGGCGCTCCTGACCGGGTTCGGGCGCAGTCTAGTGCCATGCACGCCCCGGTGGGAGAGGTTTTGCGACCGACCCGGTCAAATGCACGTCAGGGCAAAACAAAAGGGGCCCGAAGGCCCCGCAAACTCGAAAAAAAACGTTGGTGCAGCGGTCAGCCGCCCCAGCTGCGCACCTGGCCGCAATCCATGTGGACGAAATTGGACCGGCTGTAGGTGCCGACACCGCCGCCCTTGCAGGCCCGCGCGGCCCGCGCGACCTGAGACACAGAACGCGATCCCAGCCGCAGGTCAGCAGCCTGACCCTTCATGTGCAGCGAGTTTTTGGCGACACCGCGCGACCGGCGGCGCAGCATGGCATTGGTTTCCGGGCTGCGGTAGCCCGACAACAGCATATAGGGTTCGTTCACATCCAACAGGTTATGCGCCGCGGCCATGATATCGACGGTGCGCAGGTCCATCTTGTAGGACTGATCAGTGCGCCAGTCGCGCATGAAGTGATTGATTTCCTTGACAGAATCTCGAAGGTACTTGCCTTCGATCCAATAGATCATATCCAGCCGCTCACCGGTGCGGCCCGAATACATCCTAACCCGGCGGATGTCACCGCCACCGCGGAGAAACCCGGCTGCCTTTGAGAAGGTGGGGGCTGCTGTTACGGCTGTCGCCGCGAAGGCCGCAAGAATAGCGCGTCGGGAAAAACCCAACCCATCGATTTCTGCCATATTCCCGTTTCGTCCCGTACGTTAGAGTCCTGCCGTAGCCCGATGTTACGAGCCTTTTACATTCCATCCCCAGATGCGCGGATTTATTGCACAGCTCGAATCATGAGCCAAGCTTCGATTTTTTCCCCATTGGAGAATCGGTGGATTTTAGGCGAAATCTCGCGCAAATCTGGATTGTATCACGGTTTTTTCCCCTTTGACCGAGGTGCCGGAGGCTTCAAAAACGATGCAACTTGGCATCATTTCCGGCTGCGAGACGCCATTGAAGCAAATGTGAATGGACATGGCCGTTTCGCTTCTGAAACGTAGACCAAATTGATTTCAGCAGAGTTAAGAGGCGTTCTTTCCATGATCCGCGTTCCTTTCCCCTCGCTCCGGTCCTGTTTTCTGGGCACGATCGCGGCCCTTGCCCTGTCGGCCTTTTCGCTGGTGCCGCTGAAGGCCGAGGCGCAGGTCACTGCGTTCAAACAGGCCATTGCCGAAGCCGCGTGGGAGGACGAGGGCGTTGCCGCGTTTTACCGTCAGAGCGATTATACCCCGATCTGGACCGGCAGCGGAGAGGCCGACCGCCAGCGTCGCGCGGCGCTGATCGATGCGCTGTCGGACACCTATGTGCACGCGCTGCCTGAAAGCCGCTATGACGTGGACGGCCTGCTGGACAGCCTGACCGCCGCAAGAACCACACGCGATCTGGGTATGCTGGAGGTTCAGCTCAGCCAGGCCTTCCTGAAACATGCCCGCGACGTGCAAAACGGCATCCTGACCCCGCTGAAGGTGGATGCCGGGCTGGTGCGCGAAGTCCTGTACCGCGACCGGACCGAGCAACTGACCGAGTTCGCCGCAAGCGATCCGGCTGCCTTTATCGACACGCTTCCGCCGCAGACCCGCGAATACCGCGCGCTGATGAAGGCGCGGCTCAAGCTGGAGCGTCTGGTCGAGACCGGCGGCTGGGGACCACGGGTGCCGGGTGGCGCGCTGAAGCCGGGCCATACCGGCGACGCCGTTGTTGCGCTGCGCAACCGGCTGCAGCGGATGGGATATATGGGCCGCAGCGCCACGCGGACCTATGACGCCGAAATGGAAAAGGCGGTCGCAGGTTTCCAGCGCGCGCATGGCTTGGAGGTCGATGGCGTCGCCGGCAAAGGCACCATCGAGGAAATCAACGTATCGGTCGAGAAGCGGCTGCGCGCGGTTCTGGTCGCGATGGAGCGCGAACGCTGGCTGAACCGCGATCTGGGCGACCGGCACGTGAAGGTCAATCTTACCGATTTCCATGCCAAGATCGTCGATCACGGTTCGGTCACGTTCCAGACCCGGTCGGTTGTCGGCAAGAACCGGCCCAGCCATCGCAGCCCGGAATTCTCCGACACGATGGAGCACATGATCATCAATCCCAGCTGGCATGTGCCGCGGTCGATCATCACCAAGGAATATCTGCCGGCCCTGCGCAACAATCCCAACGCCGCCGGTCATCTGATCATCACCGACTCGCGCGGGCGCCGGGTGGACCGGTCCGCGGTCGATTTCTCGCAATACTCGTCGCGCAGCTTCCCCTTTGACATGCGTCAGCCGCCGGGCGCGCGCAACGCGCTTGGCCGCGTCAAGTTTATGTTCCCGAACAAGCACAACATCTATCTGCACGACACGCCGCAAAAGGCGCTGTTCAAGCGCGAGGTGCGGGCCTTTTCGCACGGCTGCATCCGTCTGGCCGACCCGTTCGACTTTGCCTATGAACTGCTGTCGCGGCAGGTGGCGGATCCCAAACCCTATTTCCACAACATCCTTGAAACCGGAGCCGAGACCAAGGTGCCGCTGGATGAGCCGCTGCCGGTGCACCTGATCTACCGCACCGCGTTCACCACCATCGATGGCCGGATCGAATACCGCCGCGACATCTATGGCCGCGATGGGCGGATTTGGGATGCCTTGGTCGAGGCAGGGGTGGCGTTGAACGACGTTCAGGGATAATCCCTGTCCCCGGATAGACCGGGGGACTGCATGAGCCACACCATCCAGGAAATCGCCGACGCTCTGGGCCTTGAGGCCCGGGGCGATCTGTCCGTGCCGATCGATGCCGCCGCCGAACCGGCCGATGCCGGGCCGCGCGAGCTGGCGCTTGCCATGTCGCCGAAATACGCAGAAACGCTGGGGCAGGGGGCGGCCCGGGCCGCCCTGTTGTGGCAAGGGGCCGATTGGGAGGCGATGGGGCTGCAGGCCGCGCTGTTCGTGCACCGGCCCCGGCTGGCATTGTCGGGCCTGTCGCAAATGTTCGATCCCGGTCAGGGGCTGGGCGGCGGCATCCATCCCACCGCGGTGATCGAACCTTCGGCCAGGATCGGCAAGGATGTCAGCATCGGCGCCGGATCCTATGTCGGGCCGAATGCACAGATCGGCGACCGGTCGGTGCTCGGGCCGAACTGTGTGGTCGGGCTGGACGCGACCATCGGCGAAGACGCCTTTATCCGCGATTCCGTCAGCATCGGTGCGCGGGTCTCGATCGGCGCGCGATTCATCTGTCAGCCGGGCACGCGCATCGGGGCGGACGGGTTTTCCTATGTCACACCCGAAGTTTCCACCTCTGAGGCCGCACGTCAGACGATGGGCACGGCCGTTGACGCAGAAGCACAGCCCTATATCCGCATCCATTCGCTGGGCGCGGTGACCATCGCGGACGATGTGGAAATCGGTGCAAACTGCGCGATTGACAATGGCACCATCCGCGACACTACGATCGGCGAGGGCACCAAGCTCGATAACCTCGTGCATATCGGACACAACGCGCGGATCGGGCGGCATTGCCTGCTGTGCGGGCAGGTGGGCCTGTCGGGATCAGTGGTTATCGGCGATTTCGCCGTTCTCGGCGGTCAGGTCGGCGTGGCCGACAACACCAGCGTCGGGGAACGCGCGATCCTGTCGGGCGCAACAAAGGCGACATCGAACGTGCCGCCGGGCCGGGTGATGATGGGCTATCCCGCGGTCCGGATGGACCTGCACACCGAGATCTACAAGGCACAGCGGCGGCTGCCGCGTCTGATGCGTCAGGTCGCAGCGCTGCAAAAGGCGGTTTTCAAAGACGGTCCCAGCGACTAAATCTGCGCCAACCACAAAAGAGGGCGACATGAGCATCCAGGACAAGGTCATTGCCATCATCGCGGAACAGGCGGTTCTGGAGCCTTCGGACGTGAGCCTCGAAAGCACGCTCGAGGATCTGGGCATAGACAGCCTCGGGCTGGTCGAAAGCATCTTCGCGATCGAAGAAGAATTCGACATTTCCGTCCCCTTCAACGCTAATGATCCCGGCGAGAGCGATTTCGACATCGCCAATGTCGCGGCAATTATCGCCGGCATCGAAAAGCTGATTGCGGAGAAGGGCTGAGGTGCGAAAGGACAGGGCACAGCGCCGATGAAACGGGTTGTCATCACAGGCACCGGCACGATCAACGCGCTTGGCCATGACGTGCCTGAAACGCTCGACGCCATGCGTGAGGGGCGCTGCGGTATCGGCGAGCTCGACTTCCGCGACGTGGAGCGGCTGGCAATCCGCATCGGCGGGCAGGTGCGCGGGTTCTCGGCCGAAAGCCGGTTCAACCGCCAGCAAATCTCGCTCTATGACCGGTTCACACAATTCACGCTGACCGCCGCCAAGGAGGCGATCACGCAGTCCGGGATCGAGTTTTCCGGCGAGGATGCCGCGCGGTCCGGGGTGGTGCTGGGCACGGCCGGTGGCGGGGTGTCGACATGGGACGACAATTACCGTTCGGTCTATGAGGACGGCAAGAACCGGGTGCATCCCTTTGTGGTGCCCAAGCTGATGAACAACGCGGCCGCCAGCCACGTGTCGATGGAATACAACCTCAAGGGCCCGTCCTTTACCGTGTCCACCGCCTGCGCCTCGTCGAACCACGCCATGTCGCTGGCGTTTCAGATGGTGCGTTCGGGCGCCGCCCCGGCGATGATCACCGGCGGCTCGGAATCGATGCTGTGTTTCGGCGGGGTCAAGGCGTGGGAAGGTCTGCGGGTGATGTCCAAGGATGCCTGCCGCCCGTTTTCAGCCAACCGCAATGGCATGGTTCAGGGCGAAGGCGCAGGCATCTTCGTGTTCGAGGAATATGAACATGCCGCCGCCCGCGGCGCGGACATCCTGTGCGAGGTGATCGGGTTCGCCATGTCTTCGGACGCCGCCGACATCGTGATGCCGTCAAAACAGGGCGCGGCGCGGGCCATGTCCGGGGCGCTGGCGGATGCCCGTATAGCTGCCGAAGCCGTCGGCTATATCAACGCGCATGGCACCGGAACAGCGGCCAATGATAAAACCGAATGTGCCGCGGTTGCGGATGTTTTCGGGCGTCATGCCGACGATCTGATGATGTCATCGACCAAGTCCATGCACGGCCACCTGATCGGCGGAACCGGCGCGGTTGAACTTCTGGCCTGTATCATGGCGCTGCGCGACGGGGTCATCGCGCCCACCATCGGCTACGAGGAACCTGACCCGGAATGCGCGCTGGACGTCGTCCCGAACGAAGCACGCGAAGCAAAGGTCGATGTTGCGCTGTCCAACGCCTTTGCCTTTGGCGGGCTGAACGCGGTACTGGCCCTGCGCCGGATCTGACGGAAGAGGGTTTACCGGGGCCGTCCTGCGGCCCCTGCAAGGGTCAGTTCTCGACGATATCGACGACGTCATAGCCGGCGGTAAAGCCTTTCAGCGACAGTTCCAGATTGATCTGCTGATCCGGCGCGGGTGCCGGAACCAGTGAAACGATCGCCGCCGCGCCGCGCTTGAACGCGTCCACGTCATCCTGCGTGAACCCGATCTGCGCGATGCAGCCGATTGGGTTGCAGAAGGTGTAATTGTAGCGTTTGCCCGGCTCGCCATCGACCGAAATGGTCAGCTGCGCCGGCAACAGGGTTTCCAGCGGCACGATCACGGTTGCACCGGCCACGGCCTGACCACCTTCTTGCAGCCGGAACAGCGAAAACTCGGCCATCGGATTGCCGCCTTCGTCGGTCAGCACCTGCAGCAGCGAGCAGGGATCGGTCTCAGCCTCGGTCTTGATACAGGCCAGTTCCCAGTCGTTGAAGGTTTCCTTGGAATACCGTTCACCCAGCCGCGGGCCTTCGGAAACGGGCTGACCCAGATCCAGTGTCGGACCGGTGGTTCCTGTGTCCTGCGTCTGGGCCTGCGCGGCCCCGGCGACGGCAACCAGAGTGGCGGCACAAGTGAAATTCAGAATACGGCGCATGATGGGACTCGCTTCTTTTCGGTTGTCTTTCGAATCCGGATGTCGACATCCGCATCGCTTATTGCAGCCGCCGCCGGTGAAAACCATCCAAAAATGCGGACCGGCCGGACACAAAAAAAGAGAGCCAATAAAGGCTCTCTTTTACTATTTTGTCTCCCCGTCGGACTGGCCGACTTAGTTATTGGGGGCAAGTTAGGCGAGGGGATTCGATCCGTCAACTGAAAATCCTGCCAGCACAAGGGATTGAACCCGTTGACCGGAAAAAAGGCCGTGTCCGGAGACACGGCCAGTCGACAGGGAGGAAGTCCATCCACCGGCGGCCTGAACCGGCCCGGCGAACGCAATCGACTATGGCGGCAACGAGTTAAATAAGTATGTTTGATCAGAACGGCTTGGACGAAACGGGGTAGGTGGCATGGAAGACGGGGTATTTGTCGGAGGCGGCGGCGATGCATATGGCGAAAAGCAATGGCTCGCGCTCAAATATTCAAACCGGCACGGTCTGATCGCCGGGGCAACGGGCACCGGGAAAACCGTAACCCTGCAGATCCTCGCCGAGGGCTTTTCCGCCGCCGGTGTTCCGGTGTTTATGGCGGATGTGAAGGGGGACCTGTCGGGGCTGGCCAAGGCCGGATCGCCGGAAGGAAAACTGCATGAACCGTTCATGGACCGCAACGGCAAGATCGGGTTCGACGATTTTACCTATGGCGCCTTCCCGGTCACCTTCTGGGATCTCTTCGGCGGGCAGGGCCACCCGATCCGCACCACCGTCGCCGAGATGGGCCCGCTGCTGCTGGCCCGGCTGCTGGAACTGAGCGAAGCGCAGGAAGGCATTCTCAACATTGCCTTCCGGCTGGCCGACGAAGAGGGGCTGCCGCTGCTGGACCTCAAGGACCTGCAATCGCTACTGGTCTGGATCGGCGAAAACCGGGCGCATCTGGGCCTGCGCTATGGCAATATCTCGGTTGCCTCCATCGGGGCGATCCAGCGTCGCCTGCTGGTCATCGAAAATCAGGGCGCGGCCAAGCTCTTTGGTGAACCGGCGCTTGCGCTCTCTGACCTGATGCGCTGCGCCCCGGACGGGCGCGGGATGATCAATATCCTCGCCTCGGATCAGCTGATGTCGGCCCCGGGCCTCTACGCCACCTTCCTGCTCTGGCTGCTGAGCGAATTGTTCGAGGAACTGCCCGAGGTCGGCAATCCCGACAAGCCGAAGCTGGTCTTCTTCTTCGACGAAGCACACCTGTTGTTCGACGACGCGCCCAAGGTGCTGGTCGACAAGGTCGAACAGGTCGCACGCCTGATCCGGTCCAAGGGGGTTGGCGTGTTCTTCATCACCCAGAACCCGGCCGACGTGCCCGAAGATATCCTCGGCCAGCTTGGCAACCGCATTCAGCACGCGCTCAGAGCTTTCACGGCGAAGGATCAGAAGAACCTGCGCCTTGCCGCCGAAACCTACCGCCCCAACCCGCGCTTTTCGACCGAAGAGGCGATCCGCGAGGTTGGCACTGGTGAGGCCGTCACCTCGATGCTGCAGAAAAAGGGCGTGCCCGGGATCGTGGAGCGCACGCTGATCCGACCGCCCTCGTCGCAGCTGGGTCCGATTGATGCGGGCGAGCGCAAGGCGATGCTCGCGGCCTCGGACATGGCCGGGAAATACGACAAGACGCTGGACCGCCGGTCGGCCTACGAAATCCTCACCCAGCGGGCGCAAACCGCCGCCACCGAAGCCGCCGCCGCCGAAGAGGCGGCCGAGGACGAAGACGCGCCGCCGATGGCGCGCGAATTCAACACCGCGCGGCGGTATTCGGGATCCCGCGTTTCCCGCTCCAGCTCGCGCCGCCTGCGCCAGCCCGACACGATCGGTTCGGCCATGAGCGAGGCACTGATCAAGGAACTCAAGGGCACCACCGGCCGCCGGATCGTCCGCGGCATTCTCGGTGGGTTCTTCAAGGGGCGGTGACTGCGCGCCGCTCTGAAAAAATGAACAACGGATTGATGTAATGAACCAAAGCGCCCCTCTTTTCGCCGGCCTTGCCGCCGCCCTGCTGCTTCCGGCGACCACATGGGCCGAACCCTGCGCCGACTGGTCCACGCCGGACAGCTGGAAAACCATCACCGCCGCGACCATCGAAACCTGCGCGAACGAAGGCAAGAACCTCAACGCCCCGGTCTACAAGGGATACCTGCCGGTCCACCTCGCCCTGCTGGCGCGGAACGATCCGGCAGTCCGTCAGCTGGTTGCGCAGGGCGCGGTTGTCACCCGTCCGGGCGAAGGCGGCATCCGCCCGATCCACTGGGCTGCGGTGTTTTCCGATGCAACGATGGTTCAGTTCCTTCTGGAGAACGGCGCCGATGCGCGGGCCGCGGATGACCGGGGCCTGACACCGATGCATTACGCCGTGGCCAGCGATGACAGGCAGATCGGGGACGTTCTGCTCAAGGCCGGGGCAGCGCCGGATGCGCGGGCCGGCGACGGATCGACCCCGCTGCACGCCGCGGCACAGACCGGCCGCCTTGCATTTCTGACTTTCCTGATCTCCAGCGGTGCCGTGGTGGACGCGCGGGCCGAGGACGGGTCTGCGCCGCTGCATGTGGCCGCGGCGGGCGGTCGGGCAGACGCGGCCCGGGTCCTGCTGCAGATGGGCGCCGAAGTGGATCTCACCGATCAGACCGGGGCCACCGCGCTGAACCGGGCCGCCATGAGCGGCGACATCCCCACCGTGGAAACGCTGCTGGCAGCGGGTGCGGATCCGAACGCGCGGATGGAAACCCGGCTGACCCCGCTGCACGCGGCGGCGATCAACGGGCCGCCGGAGCTGGTCGGCCTGCTGCTGACGCGGGGGGCAAACCCGAACGCGATCTCCAGCACCGGGTTCACGCCTTTGCACGGGGCGGTCATGTCGCAGAACCTCGAAAGCGTGTCCTGGCTGCTGAACGCGGGCGCGGATGTGGCCATCGTCGCGCCGGGGGTCGGCAGCCCGCTGTCGCTGGCCGAAGCGCTGGAGGACAAGACGATCCACAACATGATCCGCGCCTTTCTGTCCGCGCAGGCAGAGGGGCAGTGAACCCCCGCCGCGCGCCCTGAATGCCGGAGGCCCGATTGCCCGACACCCCGTCGCACCGCACGCTTCTGAAAACCTTCCTCTCCGGCATCGAAACCGGCAGCGCCATGGCCGCGTCTGTGGTGGATGAAACGACTTATATCCAGCACAACCCGCAGACCCGCGAAGGCGGGCCGGGCATTGCCGAACTTTTCGCGCGGATTGCAAAAACGGATCCGAAGGTGACCTTCCTGCGCGTGTTCGAGGATGGTGATTATGCCTTTGCCCATATCATCTACGATTTCGCCGATGTGAAAATCGCCTTCGAACTCTTCCGTTTCGAAAACGGCAAGGCGGTTGAACATTGGGACAACCTGCAGCCCGTCGCCGGTCCGAACGCCTCGGGGCGGTCGATGACCGACGGGGCAACCGCGATCACCGCGCTGGATCAGACCGAAGCCAACCGGGCGCGGGCGCGGGAGTTTGCGCAAACCGTTCTGGTCGGCGGTCAGACAGCGCGGATCGCTGAGTTTACCACCGCGGAGCTGATCCAGCACGCCCCCGACATCGCTGATGGCGCGGCGGCCCTTATGTCGGCGGTATCAGGCGACGCGCCGCTGCGCCGCTACCATCGCCTGCACCGGGTCTTTGCCGAAGGCAATTTCACCCTCTGCCAGTGCGAAGGCGCACGTTTGGGCGTGCATGCCGGTATCTATGACCTCTGCCGCTGGGACGCGGGCCGGATCGTGGAACACTGGAGCACGGTGGAACCGATTCCGCCCCGGGACCTGTGGAAGAACGACAACGGCAAATTCTGATCTGTCGCCGCGCTCTTCATCTTTGTCCAAATACTCAAATTCCGGCCCCGCCACGCACGCAGGGGTCGACGCCCTACCGCTCCGGGATCAGCCCGCGCGGCGAGAACCGCAGCACGACGATCAGGATCACCCCCATCGTCAACAACCGCATATGCGCCGCGCTGTCGATCAGGTGCTGGCGCAGCCCGCTGCCCTCGGGCATCCATGCCGTCACCGTCTGCATCAGCCAGAGTCCGATCGGCTCCACCTGCACCCATAAGAACCAGATCAGGAACGCCCCCAGCACCGCGCCGAAATTGTTGCCCGACCCGCCGACGATCACCATCACCCAGATAAGGAAGGTAAACCGCAGCGGCTGGTAACTGCCCGGTGTCAGCTGTCCGTCCAGCGTGGTCATCATCGCGCCGGCCAGCCCGCAAACGGCCGAACCCAGCACGAAGATCTGCAGATGCCGGCGGGTCACGTCCTTGCCCATCGCCTCGGCCGCAACCTCGTTGTCGCGGATGGCGCGCATCATCCGGCCCCACGGGCTCTTGAGCGACATCTCCACCATCCACATCAGCACCAGCAGGATGACCAGGAACAGCACCAGGTAGCCAATTTTCACATAAAGTGTCGACGCCATCACCGGGTCCAGACCAAAGCCCGCCGCCCGTTCAACAAAACCCGGATCCTTCTGCAGGTCGATCTCATAGGGCAGGGGCCGCGGAATGCCGACCACGTTCTTCACGCCGCGGCTCAGCCAGTCTTCGTTTTTCAGCACCGCGATAATGATCTCGGCAATCCCCAGTGTGGCAATGGCCAGGTAATCCGAACGCAGCCCGAGCGCGGTCTTGCCAATGAGCCATGCCGCCCCGGCCGCCAGAACACCGCCCACCGGCCATGCCACCAGCACCGGCAGGCCCAGCCCGCCCAGATAGCCCTCAAGCGCCGGGTTGACCTTTTCCACCGCCTCGACCGCCGGGTCGAACACACCGCGGTACAGAAAGAACCCGCCGACAAGGATCACGATCACGCCCAGCGTGCGCATCCGCCCCGCAGGCAGTCGTGTGGCCGCCAAAACCGCCGCCACGATGGTGGCCGCGCCCATCAGCAGGGCCAGGATCACCCCGCGTGCGCCGGCGGCCCATGCCTCGCCCACCGGCGGCATCGCCACCAGCACTGCGGCCAGCCCGCCAAGCGCCACGAACCCCATGACGCCGACATTAAAGAGCCCGGCAAAGCCCCATTGCATGTTCACGCCAATGGCCATGATTGCGGAAATCAGCCCCATGTTCAGGATCAGCAGCGCCGCGTTCCAGCTCTGCATGAACCCGGTGATGATGATCAGGCCAAAGACGATGGCAAAAAGCAGGGTGTTTTTCACGCGCGGGTCCATTTACACGGCCTTTCCCTGGAAGATGCCGGTCGGGCGGAACAGCAGCACGATCAGCAGGATCACGAAACTGACCGCGAATTTGTAATCAGTGCTCAGCAATTGCAGCAGGCTGTCGGGTGCCATGCTCTCGGGCAGCACGTAACCCGCCACCTTTTTCCAGGCATAGGTGATGCCCACTTCCGAAAAGGCGATCACGAAACCACCCGCAATCGCGCCCAGCGGATTGCCCAGCCCGCCGACGATGGCGCTGGCAAAGATCGGCAGCAGCAGCTGGAAATAGGTGAACGGCTTGAACCCCTTGTCGAGCCCGTAAAGCACGCCGGCAATCGTCGTCAGCCCGGCCACGATCATCCAGGTATACATCACCACCCGCTCGGGGTTGATGCCCGAAAGCAGCGCCAGATCCTCGTTATCCGAATAGGCGCGCATGGATTTGCCCGTGCGCGTCCGGTTCAGGAACCAGAACAGCGCCGCCACAACGATAATGGCGGTCACGATGGTCAGCCCTTGCGTGGTCTTGAAGGCCAGCCCCTCGTTCAGCCCCGCCGCCGCCTTGAAATCCCGCGCCTTGATGATGAACCGCTGGCCATCGAAAAACCGCTGATCGCCGGGGCCGATGATGAACCGCACAACGCCGTTATAGATGAACATGATCCCCATCGCGACGATCACCAGGATCACCGGTTTCACCTTCTGCGCCCGGTAAAACCGGTACACGATGCGGTCGGTCGCCAGCAGCAGCCCGATGGTGCAGAGAATGCCGAAGGGCAGGGCGAGCAGCGCCGTGGGCAGCACGCCGAAACTGATCCCCCAGCTCTGGAACAACCAGGTAAAGAGGATCGTCGCCATCGCGCCAAAGGCCATCGTGTCGCCATGGGCGAAATTCGAAAACCTCAGGATCCCGTAGATCAGCGTCACCCCCAGCGCCCCGAGCGCCAGCTGGCTGCCATAGGAAATGGCCGGGATCAGAACGAAATTGGATAGCGCCGCAATGGCGTTGAGAAAGTCCATTTACCACCCCGATCTGCAGGTTCCGGAGATTTCATTCAGCGCAATTCGGTGGGCATGGCCGGATTGGTACTCGATATGAAGCAGGTGAAACGCCCCGCTTCCGGTATCAAGGACGCGCCTGTCGAGCTTGAGCCGGTATTCCGCATGGTTTCGTTTCCAGACATAGGCGTCGATGGCGGCATAATGGGTCGCGACGTCCAGCCGCCCGCCGGAGCGGAGATAGACGGTGTCGGCCGCCGCGCCGGCAAACTGAAACTGCTGGTTCAAGTGAGTGCTGCAGGTCCCCTCCATCTTGCAGGTTTTCGTGGCCTCGCAGGTGAAAAGCAGCCCGGTCTTGTGCTGGGCCATCGCCGCCGAGCCCGAGAACAGGCACAATGCGAGCGCGGCATATCCGATTGCTCTGCTCATCCGCCCAGAAAACTCCGCCGCACTTCTTCGTCCGCCAAGAGTTCCTTGCCAGACCCCGAATACGCATTCCGCCCCTGCACCAGCACAAACCCCCGATCCGCAATCGCCAAAGCCTGACGCGCATTCTGTTCCACCATCAGGATCGGAATACCGGTGCGCGCCACCTCGATGATCCGGTCAAAAAGCTCGTCCATCACGATGGGGCTGACGCCCGCTGTCGGCTCGTCCAGCATCAGCACCTTGGGCTGCGTCATCAGCGCCCGGCCGACGGCGACCTGCTGGCGCTGCCCGCCGCTGAGCTCGCCCGCCGCCTGCAGCCGCTTTTCCTTCAAAATCGGAAACAGGTCATACACCTGCGCCATCGTGTCCGAGAAATCGTCGCGCCGGATAAACGCCCCCATCTCCAGGTTCTCCTCCACCGTCAGCGAGGTGAAGATGTTGTTGGTCTGCGGCACGAACCCCATGCCGCGGCCCACCCGGTCCTGAGGCGAAAGGCCGGTGATATCCTCGCCATCCAGCCGCACCGAGCCCTGCCGCAGGTTCAGCATCCCGAACACCGCCTTCATCGCCGTCGACTTGCCGGCCCCGTTGGGCCCCACGATCACTGCGATCTCACCGGGGTTCACCGCTATGGTGCAGTCATGCAGAATATCCGGCCCGGCCCCGTAACCGCCGGTCATCGTGTCCCCGACCAGATAGGCTTCGCCCGTATCCATCGGATGATCGGTGCCCGGCGACGGTGTCATCCGGCCCTGTCCCTTCGGGTTGGCAATCGACAGATCCTTGTTGCCACGGTCGTCATACGGTTCACCGCTCATGCCTGCCCTCCATTGCTTCGGGCAACACCCGCATCATGCCCGCCCCCCCTGCTTCTTCTGTTGAAAAATACCTTGGGGGTCCGGGGGTGAAACCCCCGGGGCCTGCGTGGCCTGAACGCAAACCAATCTGCGTGCCAGCGGCACCCTTTCGGGTTCCGGCGTGGCCGCTTGTGCGGTTCGGGTCGCAGACCCGGGAAAAAAGTCGCGGATCATGGTTTCTTCCGCCTGCACCGGCAGGGGCGAAAACAAGGGCGCGGTCAGCACGGCAGTGGTTTTCATGCCCCCACCTGCTCCTTGTTTTTCAGCCCGGTGCCCAGATAGGCCTCGATCACCGCCTCGTTGGCCTTGATCTCATCCAGCGTGCCTGTGGCCAGCACCTTGCCCTCGGCCATGCAGATCACCGGGTCGCAGAGCTTGCCGATGAAATCCATGTCATGTTCAATCACCACGAAGGTATAGCCGCGCTCCTGGTTCAGCCGCAGGATGGCATCGGCGATGGTGTTCAGCAGCGTGCGGTTCACCCCGGCGCCAACCTCGTCGAGGAACACGATCCGCGCATCGACCATCATCGTGCGCCCCAGTTCCAGCAGTTTCTTCTGCCCGCCCGAAACCTGTCCCGCCTTGTGATCGGCCAGATGCTCGATGGTCAGGAATTCCAGCACCTCGTCGGCCCTGGCCTTCAGCGCGCGCTCCTCGTCGGCAATGCGGCGGCGGCCGAACCATGTGTTCCACAGGTTTTCACCGGACTGGCCGCCCGGCACCATCATCAGGTTCTCGCGGCAGGTCATCGAGTGAAATTCATGGGCGATCTGGAACGTGCGCAGCAGGCCCTTATGAAAGAGCGCATGCGGCGGCAGGCCGGTGATGTCTTCGCCAGCCATGAACACACGTCCCGACGTAGGTGGAAGAACGCCGGCGATCACATTGAAAAGAGTGGTTTTTCCCGCACCGTTCGGACCGATCAGACCGGTGATGGACCCCTCGGCGATTTCCATCGAGGCGCCGTCCACCGCGTGAAACCCGCCAAAATGCTTGTGCACGTCTTCGACGACGATCATTGCACCCCCCGGACCGCGTCGCGTTGCGCGGCGTCTTTTGATTGGAACGGCCCGGGCACAGACGGCCCGGACCGTTCGGTCACTTCAGGCGATCAGCGCATCCGCACGGTGGCGTTTTCACCGTTCTGCACTTCGATCTCGCGATAGGTGCCGGCGCTTTCGCCCGGTCCGATCAGCTCCACGGCGGACCCGCCGACATAGTCGATGTCGCCGCCGTTCTTGATGATCTCCAGCCCCTTGGCCAGCTCACCCGGATAGATCTTTTCGCCCGGCGCATTGGCCATTTCCATGATCTTCGGGCCATAGACTGCCGGATCAGTGGAATTGGCCGCCTGCATGGCGAACATGAACAGTGCAGCCGCATCATAGGCTTCGGGCGCGTAAGGCGACGAGATGTCGAACGCGTCCGTCAGACCTTTGAGCTTGTCGATGCCTTCGCCCTGGGATCCGGCGATCTGGCCGAAGGACCCGTTCAGGTCGGGACCGACATTTGCAGGCAGCGAGTCGCCGATCATGCCGCCCGGCAGACCAAACGTATCCCACGCGCCGGCGTCCAGCGCGCCCTGGATGATGCCCAGCCCGCCCTGATCGAGATAGCCCGCAACGACGAGGATGTCGCCGCCGGCCGCGGCCAGCGCGCCGACTTCGGCCGAATAGTCGCCCTTGCCATCTTCGTGGCTGGTGACGATGGTCACTTCGCCGCCCACGGCTTCGAAGCTGGTCTTGATCGCATCAGCCAGACCCTTGCCATAGTCATTGTTGGTATAGGTCAGGGCGATCGATTTGATACCGCGGTCCTGCAGCACTTCGGCCATCACCTGACCTTCACGTGCATCAGACGGCGAGGTGCGGAAGAACAGGTCATTGTCTTCCACGGTCGACAGGCCCGGCGAAGTGGCCGAGGGCGAAATCATCACCATGCCGTTCGGGATCGCGACGTTTTGCAGGATCGCGCCGGTGACGCCCGAGCAGTCGCCGCCAACGATACCGTTCACGCCTTCCGCGATCAGGCGTTCCGCGCCCGACGTGGCCGCGCCATTGTCGATACAGCCGGTGTCGGCACGCATCGGTGTGACTTTGGCGCCGTCCAGCAGCATGCCGCTTTCGGTGACTTCCGCCATCGCCAGTTCGGCCGCCTTGGCCATCGGCTCGGCCAGGGATTCGATCGGGCCGGTAAAGCCCACCATCACGCCCAGTTTCACTTCGGTTGCATGGCTGCCGGCAAATGCCGTGCCCGCCATCAGGGCAGAGGCCGCAGTGGCCATCAGCAGTTTTTTCATGAGGTTACTCCCTTGTTGGAACATCGTGTTGTCCACATCCGACCCTAGGCAAGCCGATTTCAAAAGGAAAGACCTTCCGCACAGGCAGCCCGCTGTCACAATCCCGCGCGTGGGGATGGCGGAAAGCTGCGGGCGGGCTATTGTCCGGGCAGGGCGCAGGAGGGTGCGATGCGGGTGCTTTGGGTTCTGATCTGTCTGGTTTTCGGCGGCGCAATGGCCACGGCGCAAAGCCTGCCGACCTCCGCCGGCACCGTCAGGTTGCAGGCCATGGCCACCGGGCTCAAAACGCCGTGGGCGATCGGGCTTTTGCCGGACGGATCGTTTCTGGTGACGCAACGCGGCGGCAAGCTGATTCGCGTGGCCGATGGCAGAAAGACCACCGTGCAGGGCGTGCCGCGCGTAGCCGCGCGCGGGCAGGGCGGGCTTTTGGATATCACCGTCACCCGGGACTTCGCGCAAAGCCGCGAACTGTTTCTGACCTTTTCGAAACCGCAGAAGGGCGGCGCCACCGGAACCGCCGTCGCTGTGGCCCGGCTGAACAGCAGTGGCCGGCGACTGTCGGATTTGCGCGTGATTTTCGAGGCCGCCCCGGTCGGCAAGACCGGCCGTCATTTCGGCAGCCGCGTGGTCGAGGCCCGCGACGGCACGCTTTTTGTCACCATCGGCGACCGGGGCGACCGCCCGAGCGCACAGGATCGCAGCAACCACAACGGTACAATCATCCGCATCACCCGGCAGGGCGGCGTGCCGTCATCCAACCCCTTTGTCGGGCAGGACGGGGTGCAGCCGCAGATCTGGTCCTATGGCCACCGCAACCCGCAAGGCGCGGCGCTGGACCTGCAGGGCAACCTTTGGACCTCCGAACACGGGCCCAAGGGCGGGGACGAGGTCAACCGCATCCGCAAGGGCGCCAATTTCGGCTGGCCGGTGATTTCCTACGGCGTGCATTACAGTGGCGCCAGGATTGGCGAGGGCAGCTCGAAACCCGGCATGGAACAGCCCGCGCATTACTGGGACCCCTCCATCGCCCCGTCGGGCCTGCTGATCTATTCCGGCAAGCTCTGGCCGAAATGGCGCGGACATTTCTTCGTGGGCTCGCTCAAGTTCGATTACATATCCCGGCTCAGCGGCCGGCCGTTGCGCGAGGCCGAACAGATCAAGGGCTCCGAAACCGAGCGTATCCGCGACATCGTCGAAGCCCCGGACGGCGCGATCTGGTTCATCGCCGAAGGCACCGGCACGGTCTGGCGGATGACACCGGGCTGAGGGCGCGGCACGGGCTGGCGGAAAACCCGTCAACGGGTTTTCGTGCAAGTCATTGATGACTTGCCTGCGAATTGTCGACAATGCGCCTTCGCCTTCGCCTTCGCTGCGCAGTCGCGGTTGCGCGTTTACGGGTCGGTGACCTAGGGTGGGCGCAGTCACAAGTTGTCAGGACCCCCCATGCGTTACATCCTTTATCTCACCCTTTTTCTGCTGCCCTGTTTTGCCTCCGCACAGCAACGCGACGGCCATTTCGCCGATTACGCCGCTTATGACAGTTTCGTCACCACCGCCGTCACCACCCGCAATTTCAGGGACATGGTGCAGGTGCTTGGCGGCCGCGATGAATATTCGCCCGAGGAACTGACCGAGGCGGTGACGCAGCTGATGTCGCTCTTCCCGATGGATTTCACCCATGCCGCCGTGATCCGCGCGGTCGATCTGGGCAACGGGTTCCGGCAGGAGGCCCGCGTGTTCTGGAGCCAGCCGCAGGGGCAGTACTTCTATTACTACGCGGTTCTGCATCAGCGTGACGATGCGCTCGTCGTCCTGACCTTCAGCGCCAACACCGATATCGACCGGATCATGGAACTGTTCTGAGCTTCCCCGGTCAGAACCGGAACCGGGCGCCGATCTGAACGGCGTCCGCGTCCTGATAGGTCACCGGAGTCGCATCGCTGTAGGAAAACGCGCGGTAGCCTACATAGATCTCGGTGCTGAGCGCGTCGATCTCCTGAATGACGCCCAGCCCCCACATCGCCGACTGCGCCCCGGCGCTGCCATAGTCGCGCCCCCGGAACCCCTCGAACACCAGCTTGGTTGTGCCGGCTTCAATCACGCGGGTGTTCCAGCCGGCCTTGAGATAGCCGTAAGACGCACCCGTCAGGTATTCCCGCCCGGCGGCCAGCGCAGCGTTCAGCCCGGTTGGCCGGTCGAGCACCGCCACCGATCCCAACAACGTGCGTTCATCGAAGCTGGGCGTTTCGACATAGGCCATGCTGACCGCCCCGGCGACTGTCACGCGGTCAAACGCGCGCCCATAGCGCAGCGCGATATCGTAATAGTCGTCGTCGACCCCGGATTTGAGGATCTCGCGACCATAGGCCAGCCCCAGGGAGAACCCGGCGAAATCGGCTGTGTCATAGCGGATCCGACCCTGCCGTCCGCCGTCGAAATTGTTGAAGGTCTGGCCGATGGTGATGCCGGTCAGCGCACCGGCCGAATTGCGCAGGATATAGGCGCCGTTGGCTTCCGGTATGGTCGACTTGGCAACGATCACGGTCTTGCCCAGATCCGATTCCGCCGCGCCGTCTGATGTCATGCTGCCCTGTCCCAGCTTCAGCGTGCCGAACCGCCCGGACCAGATCAGCTGAACCTTGCGCAGGTCGGTTCTCTGCCAGTTCCAGAAATCCGGCGTGTTGGTTTGGCTGGTTTTCTGCGAAGGCCGAAAGCCAAGCCCGGTTTCGAAATGGAAGGACAGGCCGTCCTCGCGGTCGGGATTGCGCAGGTAGAACCCGAACCGGCTGTTGGCATTGGTGATATCGACGATGTTTTCGGTCACGACCTGACCGTCGTCAAACCCCTGATAGGCAAAGTGAAACTGCCCGTAGGGCGCGATTTCCAGCCCCGGTCCCAGCGCGACGCCGTCCTCGGCCAGCACCGCGGCAGGCGCCGCGCCGACACAGGCGGCCAGCACGCAGGCAAAAGGACGGATGACTCGCGACAGGATCATTGCTTTGCAATGGTAACGCCCTTCGCGTGTACATCCACAACGAAATCGCACGCACCCGGTGCATTGGACGCGGCAAGACGGGGGCTTGCAACCGGGCACGCAATCCTCTACATGCCCGCCATTCAATCCCGCAGGCGGGGTTGGGCCCGTCGGGGGAGACATCCCCGCAGGTCCGCCGGTTGGAGCATCCGCTTCGATCCCCGCCGAGGCTAAACCGGAAAGGAAAACGGCATGGCTCTGCCAGAGTTCACCATGCGCCAGCTGCTGGAAGCAGGCGTTCACTTCGGTCACCAGTCCCAGCGCTGGAACCCGCGTATGGCGCATTACATATATGGCGCGCGCAACGGCATTCACATTCTCGACCTGACACAGACTGTTCCGATGCTGGACCAGGCGCTGCAGGTCATCCGTGACACCGTGGCCAAGGGCGGCCGGGTTCTGTTCGTCGGAACCAAGCGCCAGGCTTCGGGCCCGATCGCCGAGGCGGCTGAGAAATCGGCACAGTATTACATGAACCACCGTTGGCTGGGCGGCACGCTGACCAACTGGAAAACCGTGTCCCAATCCATCGGCCGCCTGCGTCAGATCGACGAGGCCATGGAAGGCGGCGCCGAGGGCCTGACCAAGAAAGAGCGTCTCGGCATGGAGCGTGACCAGACCAAGCTGCAGGCGTCGCTGGGCGGGATCCGCGAAATGGGCGGCACGCCGGACCTGCTGTTCGTCATCGACGTCAAGAAAGAAGCACTGGCCGTGGCCGAGGCCAACAAGCTGGGCATTCCGGTTGTCGCGGTTGTGGATACCAACTGTTCGCCGGACGGCATCGATTTCGTGATCCCCGGCAACGATGACGCGGCACGTGCGATTGCGCTTTACTGCGATCTGGCGGCCCGCGCCGCGCTGGACGGCATGTCCGCGCAGCTGGGTGCGGCCGGCGTCGACCTGGGCGAGTTCGAAGAAGCCCCGGCAGAAGAGCTGGAAGCGGTCGAAACCGCCGTCGAGGCCGTCGCTGAGGCCGAAGCGCCCGCAGAAGCCGAGGCACCCGCAGCCGAGGAAACACCCGCCGAGTCCTGATCGGCCGGGCGGTTGTCACGCAAATGACATACGGGGCGGCGTAAGAGCTGCCCCAAAACCTACCATTTTGAGGAGAGCCGATATGGCAATCACAGCAAGCATGGTCAAGGAACTGCGCGATTCCACCGGCGCAGGCATGATGGACGCCAAGAAGGCGCTGACCGAAACCGATGGCGACATGGACGCCGCCGTTGACTGGCTGCGCACCAAGGGTCTGGCGAAAGCTGCCAAGAAATCCGGCCGCACCGCGGCAGAGGGTCTGGTCGGCGTGGCTGTGGCCGGCGGCAAGGGTGTTGCGGTCGAGGTGAACTCGGAAACCGACTTTGTCGGCAAAAACGCCGAGTTTCAGGAAATGGTGAGCGGTGTGGCCAAACTGGCCCTTGACGCCTCCGATCTGGACGGTCTGCTGGCGTCCGACATGGGCGGCAAAACCGTTCAGGCGGTGCTGACCGAAAAGATCGCCACGATCGGTGAAAACATGTCGGTCCGGCGCATGGCGTCGGTCGAGGGTCAGTCCGTGGCATCCTATGTCCACAACGCGGTTGCGCCCGGGCTGGGCAAGATCGGCGTTCTGGTAGCCTTCAACGGTGACGACGTGGAATTTGCCCGCGGCGTTGGCATGCACATTGCTGCGATCAACCCGGCAGCCCTGTCCGAAGACGACGTCGAACCGGCGGTTGTCGAAAAGGAAAAGAGCATCCAGATGGACATCGCCCGCGAAAGCGGCAAGCCCGAGGCCGTGATCGAAAAAATGATCATCGGCCGCATGAAAAAGTGGCTGAGCGAAATCACCCTGCTGAATCAGGCCTACGTCAAATCCGAAGACGGCAAAACCTCGGTCGGCGACGCCGCCAAGGCCGCCGGTGTGGAAATCACCGGGTTCATCCGGATCGAGGTCGGCGAAGGCATCGAGAAGAAAGAAGAGAACTTCGCGGAAGAGGTGGCCAAGGCCGTTCAGGGCTAAGCCGGTTCATCCGACTGTTCAAACCCCGCCGGGCCCCGTGTCCGGCGGGGTTTTTTTCTTGTCCGGACGCGACCGGCCGGGCATCCGCGGGGCCGCCGCGGCATGGTTTGAGAAAGAAGTAAGCGGAGCCGCAGATGGGCCTGCAGCTCCGCTTTTTGCGCGCCCCTTGAATCTTTGGGGATGGGGGGACGCTGCAAACCCGGTCCGACCGCGGATCAATACACGACCGAACCGGTGCCGGCAAAGCCGGCGCAGGTCAGAGAGCCCTGCAATTACAAGGGTCTTTTCCTGATGTTCCCTGGCTAAAGCCACCACTCACGGAACATGAACACCTTGCGAAATTGCGCTGATTTCCGAAAGTAATGTATTCCTTACCTTGCGGAAACAGACCCCCGGAGTGGGTTTATGACTGTTTATGAGCGCGAAAGTGGCCGAATGCCCAGATGCGGTCAGGCTTCGAGAATGAACATCTGGTTCTGGAATGCCGCTTTCAGAACGGCCTGCGCGGTGGTCTCAACCGCCAGCGCCTCGCGGGCCAGCCGCAGGTGTTTTTCGACCGTGGCCGAGGTCAGCCCCATCAGCAATGCGATGTCCTGCGTGGTCTTGCCATCCCCGACCCATTCCAGCGCCTCGCGCTGGCGCCGGGTCAGCGAACGGGTCGGCGTCGAATAGGGCAGGGTCAGGATCTTGAGATGGGCGATGTTGTTCATCAGGTGAATGTCCTCGCCGTGCTCCGCCCATAGTTCGTCAACTTCTTCCTGCGTCATCCCCTGTTTCGCGGCCAGCGAAATGGCCCCCTTCGAGCGCGCCGAGATCGACTTGAAACTGATGGTATAACCGGCCGACACCCCAAGCCGCAGGTTGAATTCCATCACCTTCAGCTCTTCGGGCGTCAGGTTGCCCTTGTTGAACCGCTCAGCCAGCTTGCCCCAGCTGCCCGCGCCTTCGTTTTCCAGCGCCCAGTGCAGCATCGGCGCATGGAAATACAGCCCCTTGTGCAGAAATCCGTCGACATATTCCTGGCTGTGGTTGGTGAAGATCACGAAATCCTCGGGATCGCCCAGCGACCGTTCGCTCAGATAGCGGGTGAACCCGTAAATCAGCCGGTCGAACCCGTATTCGGCCATCTTACGGGTATGCGCGTCCCACAGCTGTTCCAGCGATTTGGCGTTCGACAGAACATACAGATACTCCCTGAATGTCATTGTCCCGACGCCCCCTGCAGATGCGCATTCAGGGCATCAATGGCCAAAAGATAACTTTGTGGCCCGAACCCGCAGATCTGTCCCAGCGCGGCCTTCGAGATATAGCTTTTGTGCCGGAACGCCTCGCGCGCATGGATGTTGGACAGATGCACCTCGACCACCGGCAGCTCGACCGACACGATCGCATCCAGCAGCGCAATGGACGTGTGCGTGTAGGCACCGGCGTTGAAAACGATACCATCCTCGGACCCGCGGGCGGCATGGATCCGGTCGATCAGCGCGCCTTCGTGGTTGGACTGATAGAAGACCAGATTTGTGCCGCTCTGCTCGGCATGGGACATGCACAAGGCTTCGACATCGGCCAGCGTGTCGCGGCCATACACCTCGGGCTGCCGGGTTCCCAACAGGTTCAGGTTCGGTCCATTCAGGATGAGTAATTTTGTCATTTTTTCAACCGTTTGTCGGTGTCATATGACCTGAACCGCCGCCATGTCCAGTATTGCGGGCCTATTCCCGGATTGTTTCCCTTTATTGGGGCAAATATGTGACCGCCCGTCAACGCTGTGAGTGTCCGGCGGCAATCCGCCCACGGCCGGCAAGAAATCAGTCAGACCGAAACATCCGGCCTCTGCTCACATCGCCCTGAAAGGACAGCACAAGGCTGGTGGGAGAGGTGCCAACAGGCGTTTGTAAGCGTGAATGTGCCCAGCTCTAGGATCCGGGCGGCGCGAAGACCGCCAGCCCCAGCCATTCCGCCACCAGCGCCGGCTTGTCCTGCCCGTCAATGTCGATGGTCAGGATGTTGTTGCGCATAAGCTCGGTTTCACTGCGCAAGCGCACCTCCTTCAGTTCGAACCGGCCGCGCACCCGCGATCCGGCCAGGACGGGCGACAGAAAGCGAAGTTTTTCAAAGCCATAGTTCACGCCCATGACTTGCCCCGGCAAAAGGCTGAAACAGTCATAGGCCATGCGCGACGCCAGTGAGAGGGTCAGAAACCCATGCGCAATGGCCCCGCCGAACGGCGTTTCGCGCGCCGCCCGGTCCGGGTCGACGTGAATCCACTGGGTATCGTGCGTGGTTTCGGCAAAGGCGTTGATCATTGCCTGATCCACCGTGATCCAGCGCGACACGCCCACCTCGGCCCCGATCAGCGGCGTGTAACTCTCCAGCGCGGCCTGAATATCGGACATTACCGCCTCCTTATTCCGGGTCCGGTGCCACGCGCACCATCCGCTTGCCCCGGTTGTCGCCGTTCAGCAGCCCGATCAGAGCCTGCGGCGCGTTTTCCAGCCCCACGACCACGTCCTCGAACACCCGGACCTTGCCCTCGGTCACCCAGTTCTGCATGGCCCGGATGGCCTTGGCGTCCTCGTGCGCGAAATCCATCACGATGAAGCCTTCCATCCGCAGCCGCTTGACCACGACCATGCCCGGCAGGTTGCGCGGCCCGGTCGGCGCGGTGCTGTCATACTGGCTGATGGCGCCACAGCACACGATCCGGCCGCGCTCGTTCATCTGGAACAGCACTTTTTCAAGGATCTCCCCGCCGACATTGTCAAAATACACGTCCACGCCGTCGGGGCAGGCCGCGCGCAGGGCTTTGAAGAAGCCCGGATCGCGATAATCAAGGCAGTCGTCAAACCCCATCTCTGCCTTGACCCAGTCGCATTTCTCCGGCCCGCCGGCGATGCCAACCGCGCGGCACCCGATGGCCTTGGCGATCTGGCCGACATAGCCGCCGACCGAACCGGCAGCGGCCGAAACCAGAACGGTTTCACCGGGCACCGGGCGGCCGACGCCGATCAGCCCGTGAAACGCGGTTTTCCCGGCGATGCCATAGGCCGACAGCAGGTGCGACAGCGGCCTGACCGGTGGCAGCTTCTGGCATTGCCGCGCCGGGCACACCACCATGTCCGACCATGTCGCCTCGGCGGCAACGATGTCTCCGGCTTTCAGCCGGGTCGATTTGCTTTCGACCACTTCGCAGATCGCATAGGTCGGCATCGCATCGCCGGCATTGACCGCCTCGCGATAGGTGGCGCCCTGCATCCACGACCTGTTGGCGGCGTCGATGGACATCAGGATCGTGCGCAACAACACCTCCCCATGGCCGGGCACCGGTGTTTCAGTTTCACCAAGCGCGAAATGCGCGGGCGTCAGTTCGCCCTTGGGCAACTCCTGCACGATCACTTGTCTGATAGTCATTGATCTCTCCCTAACGGCCCTCGAAGACCGGTTTTTCCTTTGCAAAGAATGCCTTTACAGCGCGTTTGTGATCCTCTGTCCGCATCGTGCGGATCATCCGGTCGGCCTCCATCGCCAGCGCCGATTTCAGGTCCGTGGCCTGTGCCCGGTTGTGGTTTTCCTTCATGTAGCGCAGCGCAATCGGCGCGCCAGCCGCGATCTGCCCGGCCAGTGCCCCGCAGGCGGCCTCCAATTCCTCCCCGGCCACAACCCGGTTGAACAGACCCAGCTCCAGCCCTTCCTCGGCCTTGATCCGCCGCCCGGTGAAATACACCTCCTTGGCCCGGCCCGGCCCGATCAGCCGCGACAACAGCCAGCTGCCGCCGAAATCCCCCGACAGGCCGATCTGGCCGAAGGCCGGCACCAGACAGCCACTGGTGGACGCTATCCGGATGTCGCAGGCCAGCGCGATCGACATGCCGGCGCCCGCCGCCGGGCCGGGCAGGGCGGCAATGGTCGGCTTGACGTAATCATAAAGCCGCAGCGTCACGGTTTCCTGCGCGTGCTGCAGCCGGCGCACCATGTCGTCGGTTCGGGGCGGCGTCGCCCCTCCCAGATTGTCACCCATACCGGATATGTCCCCGCCGGCGCAAAAGGCCCCTGCGGCCCCGGTCAGGACCAGCACCCGCACATCCGGGTCGGCCTCGGTCTCCAAAAGCGCCTGCCGCAAGGCCGGGGTCAGCGTATCGCCCAGTGCGTTGCGTTTTTCCGGCCGGTTCAGGGTGATCGTCGCCACGTGACCGGTGACCGAACACAGCAATTCGTCCGTCCCGGTGTCCAAATGCCGTGTTGTCATGGGTCTTCCTTTCCCGATAGGACCGGGACAAACCCCCGGCCAAGGATGTTTCGATGACCAGAGAATACCGGCAGCACAGCTATGTTCCGCCCCGCGGCGCGGCGGATCTCCTGCTGATCCGCCACGGCGAATCCGAACCCGCGATCCCCGGCAAACCCTTCCCGCTGAAAGACGGCCATGGCGACCCGGCGCTGCATCCGAACGGGCAGCAGCAGGCGATCCGCGTCGGCGAGCGGCTGAAAACCGTGCCGTTCGACGCGATCTATGTCACCACGTTGCGCCGCACGCACCAGACCGCCGCGCCGCTGGTGGCGCATCTGGGGCTGGAACCGCGGGTGGAACCGGACCTGCGCGAAGTCCATCTGGGCGACTGGGACGGCGGCGAATACCGCATTCGCGCCGCCGAGGGGCACCCGGCATTCCGACGCGCGCTCGAAAACCATGAATGGGGCGAAATTCCGGGCGCCGAGACCACCGCGGCCTTTACCGGCCGGGTCCGGTCCGGGCTTTTGCGCATTGCCTCGGCGCATCCCGACGAAAAGGTCGCGGCGTTCGTGCATGGCGGCGTGATCGCTGCGGCGATGTCGGTTGCCACGGGCGTACCCGCCTTTACCTTTTCCGGCGCCTCGAACGGCTCGTTCACGCGCATCGTGATAGAAGGCGACCGCATGGTCGTGCGCGGCTTCAACGATATCGCCCATCTGGAATGACGGCGGGTGCGCCGTCCCGGTGCACCCTGCGGCACGGCATGTCATTCCATCGTCAGGACAACCTTGCCCATCACCTTGCGGTCTTCCATCAGCTTCAGCGCGTCGGCAGCCTGCGCCAGCGGCAGCGAGGCCGAAATCCGCGGCTTGATTTTCCCGTCCGCATAAAGCGCGAACAGGTCGCGCATGTTCGCCGCGTGGCCGGCCGGATCGCGCATCGTTGCCGCGCCCCAGAACACGCCGACAATCTGACAGCTTTTCAGCAATGTCAGGTTGGCGGGAATCTTCGGGATGCCTGCCGGGAACCCGACAACCAGAAACCGGCCGTTCCACGCCATTGCGCGGATCACCGGCTCGGCATAGGCGCCGCCGACCGCGTCGTAAGCCACGTCGATGCCGTTTGCGCCGGCCACTTTCTTGATCTCGGCCGACAGCGCCTTCTGCGCATCGCGCCCGTCCAGCTCGCGCGGATAGACCAGCGTATCATCGGCCCCGATCTCGCGGCAGAACGCGGCCTTTTCCTCTGAGGACACCGCGCCGATCACCCGTGCGCCCATCGCTTTGCCCAGTTCGATCGCTGCGGCACCAACCCCGCCGGCAGCCCCGAGGATCAGCAGCGTGTCGCCGTCGCCCAGATAACCCCGGTCCTTCAGCGCGTAATAGGAGGTGCCATAGGTAAAGATGAAGCACGCCGCATCCTCGTAGGGCATGTCGTCGGGGATCGGAACCGCGCGCACCGCGTCGATCACCGCATGGGTGGCAAACCCGCCATGCGAGGTCAGCGCCAGGATCCGGTCTCCTGACGCGACGTTATCGACACCTTCACCCACCGCCAGCACTTCTCCGGCGATTTCACCGCCCGGTGCAAAGGGGCGCGGCGGCTTGAACTGGTACATGTCGCGGATCATCAGTGTATCGGGGAAATTCAACCCCGCGGCGTGCACACGAACCAGTATTTGGCCCTTTTTCGGTTCCGGATCAGGCATTTCGGTCAGTTCCAGCGTATCGGGGCCGCCCACGGCGGTGCTGAGCATGGCTTTCATTTCGTCCTCCCTATGGCCCATCAGGCCGGTTTGACCCGACTTTTTCAAGCGTGCTTCGGGCTTGTCAACGGAAATTCGAAATGCAATTCTGCATAGCGGAACAACCGCAGGACGTTGGGGAGGCGAGCTTGCACGATATCACCGATCCCGGGGAATTCCGGTCCGCACTGCGCGTGTGGCTGGAGGAAAACTGTCCCGAAGAGATGCGCGACGGCGCCGGCGACGAGGCCAGCATCTGCTGGGGCGGCAAGAACTGGGCCTTTGCGTCGGACGCCCAGAGACAATGGCTGAACCGGTGTGCGTCCGAGGGGCTGACGGTGCCGACATGGCCCCGGGCCTATGGCGGCGCAGGTCTGGACCGGGCGCGCGAAAAGATTTTTCACGCGGAAATGCGTCGGATCAACGCCCGCGCCCCGCTGCAGAGCTTCGGCATCTGGATGCTGGGCCCGGCGCTGCTGCATTTCGGCACAGAGGAACAGAAGCTGCACTATCTGCCGCCCATTGCCCGCGGCGAAGTGCGCTGGTGCCCGGGGTATTCGGAACCCGGCGCGGGGTCTGATCTGGCCTCGCTGCAGACCCGGTGCGAGGATAAGGGCGATCACTGGCTGGTCAACGGGCAGAAGGTCTGGACTTCCTACGCGGATCGGGCTGACTGGATCTTTGCGCTGGTGCGCACCGACCGCGACGCGCCCAAGCACAAGGGCATCTCGTTTGTCCTGCTGGACATGGAAAGCGAAGGCGTCTCGACCCGGCCGATCCGGCTGATTTCCGGCGCGTCACCATTCTGCGAAACCTTCTTCGACAATGTGCAGGTGCCCAAGGAACAGGTCGTGGGCGAGGTGAACCGCGGCTGGGACGTGGCCAAGTACCTGCTGACCCATGAACGCCAGATGATATCGGGCGGCGCCGGCGGGCTGACCGGCGGCGGGCGGGCACTGGGCGCCATCCTGAGCGAGGATGCGGGCGGCGAGATGGACACGGTCCTGCGGGCAGACGCCATGCGCGCCGAGGTCGACACGCTGGCGATCGGCCTGACGCTGGAGCGCTACAAGGATCAGGCCGAGGCCGGGCAGGGCGCGGGCGATGCCTCGGCGATGCTGAAATACATGGGCACCGAGTTGAACAAGCAGCGGTTCGAACTGCTGATGTCCTCCGGTGGATCGGATGCGCTGGAATGGGACGGCCCGCTGGGATCGCGCCCGGCGGACTGGCTGCGGACCAAGGCCAATTCGATCGAGGGCGGCACCTCCGAGGTGATGCTGAGCATCGTGGCAAAGCGGGTTCTGGGGCTGCCGGGCTGACGAAAATTCTACGAATTTTCTGACGTGAGACGTGAGGTTGGGCGCTGAAAATTCGTAGAATTTTCGCAGCGCGGGGAAGGAGAGGCCGCAGATGGCCAAGCTGGTGAAAACCGAAGAAGAAGTGATGCTGGCCGATATGGCCCGCGGGTTTCTGGACGAGGCCGCGCCGGTCGGTCACCTGCGCGCGCTGCGCGACACGGGCCAGACCCATGACCCGGCGCTCTGGGCCGAAATGGCGAATATGGGCTGGGCCGGGGTTCTGGTGCCCGAAGCACAGGGCGGGTCCGACATGGGCCATGCCGCCGCCGGTGTGCTGGCCGGGGAAATGGGCCGGACGCTGACGCTGTCACCCTTCCTGTCGACCGCGGTGATTGCGGCGACGGCCCTGCGTCACGTGGCCGGCGACCGTGCCGGTGCGGCGCTGCAGGCCATTGCCGCGGGCCAACGCACCTATGCTCTGGCTGTGGACGAGGGCACCAAGCACGCCCCCGAAGCCTCGCAGATGGCCGCGCACAAGGTCGGCAACGGCTTCCGGCTGAACGGGGCCAAAACCTTTGTCGTCGATGGCGGCAACGCGGATCGCTTGCTGGTGCTGGCCCGCGCCGAAGAGGGGCTGACGCTGTTTGACCTGCCCGCCGACCGCGCCGGGATCGACCGCACCGGGACCGCGATGATCGACAGCCGCGACAGTGCACGGGTTGATTTCACGGAAGTCGAGGCGACCGGCGATGACGTGCTGGGCACGGTGGGAGACGCGATGTCGGTCCTGACCCCGGCGCTGCAGGCCGGACAGGCCGCGCTGGCGGCCGAGGCCACGGGGCTGGCGGCCGGCGCCTTCGGCATGACGGTCGATTACCTGAAGGAACGCAAACAGTTCGGCGTGCCCATCGGCGCGTTTCAGGCGCTGCAGCACCGGGCCGCGCATCTGTGGTGTGAAACCGAGGTCACCGCCTCGGCCATCCTCAATGCGGGCCGGATGCTGGACGAAGACCCGGAAAACGCCACGCTGGCCGTGTCGCTGGCCGTGTCGCTGGCCAAGGCGCGGGCGAACCAGACCGCGAAGCTGGCCGTGATCGAAGGCGTGCAGATGCATGGCGGCATCGGCATGACGGATGCGTTCGACATGGGCTTCTACATGAAACGCGCCCGGGTGGCGGCGGAATGGCTGGGCGACTACGGCTATCACGCCGAACGGGTGGCGCAGGCAAGGGGGTTTTGATGATCCGCTTCGACGATCAGGTGGCCATTGTCACCGGCGCCGGTGCCGGGCTGGGCCGCAGCCACGCGCTGAGGTTGGCCGAACGCGGCGCGAAAGTCGTGGTCAACGATCTGGGCGCATCGACGGACGGGCAGGGCACCGATGACAGCGCCGCGGCACAGGTCGTGGCCGAGATCACCGCCGCGGGCGGCACCGCCATGGCCCACGGCGCCGATGTCTCGGACGAGGCACAGGTCGCCGACATGGTGGCGCAGGTTATGGACCGCTGGGGCCGCATCGACATCCTGATCAACAATGCCGGCATCCTGCGCGACAAAAGCTTTGCCAAGCTGGAGATCGCCGATTTCCGAAAGGTGGTCGAGGTGCACCTGATGGGCACGGCGATCTGCACCCATGCGGTCTGGCCGGTGATGCGCGAACAGGGCTATGGGCGGGTCGTGGTGACGACCTCGGCCTCCGGGCTCTACGGCAATTTCGGTCAGGCCAATTACGGTGCTGCCAAGGCGGCAATGATCGGGCTGATGAACGTGCTGCATCTGGAAGGCGCGCGCTACAACATCCGTGTCAACACGCTGGCCCCGACCGCGACGACGCGGATGACCGAAGATCTGCTGCCGGAAGAGGTGCAGAAACTGCTGGTGCCCGAGACGATCACGCCCGGCGTGCTCTATCTGGTGTCCGAAGACGCGCCCAGCCGGGTGATCCTCGGCGCCGGCGGCGGCAGCTATGCCCAGACCCGGGTTTACGAGACCGAAGGCATTACCCTGATGGGCAGTGACAACACCCCGGACGCGGTCGCCGCGCAGTTTGACAGGATAACCGACGAGGCGGGCATGAAGGTCATGGACGATGCCTTTGCCCAGACCCGGAAATATGCGGCCAACGCGGCAAAAGCGTTGGGCGTTGACGTAAACTGGACCTGATAACCCACTGAAAAGGATAACACACATGCGCGACGCAGTGATCGTTTCCACCGCCCGCACCCCGATTGGCAAAGCCTATCGCGGGTCGTTCAATGCCACCACGCCGCAGACGCTGATCAGCCACGCGATCAGCCACGCGGTGCAGCGCGCCGGGATCGAACCGGGCGAGGTGCAGGATTGCGTGGTCGGTTCGGCCCTGCAGCAGGGCTATCAGGGCGGCAACATCGCACGACAGGGCGTGATCCGCGCGGGCCTGCCGGTGACGGTGGCGGGCATGTCGGTGGACCGGCAATGCGCCAGCGGCATGATGGCGATTGCCACCGCGGCCAAGCAGGTGGTGCAGGATGGCATGGATGTGGCCATTGGCGGCGGGGTCGAAAGCATCTCGACAGTGCAGACACAGGACATGCGGGTGAACCCCGATCCGTGGATTCTTGAAAACAAGCCCGAGCTTTACATGTCCATGCTCGAAACCGCGGAAACCGTGGGCGAACGCTATGGTCTGACGCGCGAATATCAGGACGAATACGCCGCCCAGAGCCAGGCCCGCACCCATGACGCGCAACAGGCCGGGCGGTTCGACGACGAGATCGTGCCGCTGACCACGATCATGAAGATGCAGAACAAGGAAACCGGCGAGATCACCGAACACGAGGTGACGCTGTCCAAGGACGAAGGCAACCGTCCATCGACCACAGCCGAGTCGCTGGCGGGTCTGCAGCCGGTGTTCAAGAACGGCATCCACATCAAGGAAGGCAAGCATATCACCGCCGGCAATGCCTCGCAGCTCAGCGATGGCGCGTCGGCCTCGGTCGTGATGGAAGCAAAGCTGGCCGAGAAAAAGGGTCTGCAGCCGCTGGGCCGTTACGTGGGCGTGATGGCGGCAGGCTGTGAGCCGGACGAGATGGGGATCGGTCCGGTCTTTGCCGTGCCGAAGCTCTTGGAAGCGCATTATCTGACGATGGACGACATCGACCTGTGGGAATTCAACGAAGCCTTCGCCGTTCAGGTGCTTTACAGCCGCGACCGGCTGGGCATCCCGAACGAGACGATGAATGTCGATGGCGGCGCGATTTCCATTGGCCACCCCTATGGCATGTCGGGTGCTCGGATGGTGGGCCATGCGCTGATCGAGGGCAAACGCCGCGGTGCCAAATACGTGGTCTGCACCATGTGTGTGGGCGGCGGCATGGGTGCGGCCGGCCTCTTCGAGGTGCTGTGATGAAGGATATGGCCTGGACCCGCGACGACAGCCACCTGCCCGGCGCCCTGCGCGGGCTGCGGATCCCGCTGATCGGGTCGCCACTGTTCATCATTTCCGGCCCGGAACTGGTGATTGCGCAGTGCAAGGCGGGGATCGTGGGGGCGTTCCCGGCGCTCAACGCCCGCGAGTCAGACGGAGAACCGCCCCTGCTCGACGCATGGCTGACGCGGATCAAGGAAGAGCTGGATCGGCACAATCAGGAAAACCCGGACAACCCGGCAGCACCTTACGCGGTGAACCAGATCGTGCACCGCTCCAACGGGCGGCTGGAGCGTGATATCGAAATCTGCGTCAAGCACGAGGTCCCGATCTGGATCACTTCGCTTGGCGCGCGGATCGAGGTGAACGAGGCCGCGCATTCCTGCGGTGGCGTGGTGTTGCATGACATCATCAACAACACGTTTGCGAAAAAGGCGGTGTCCAAGGGCGCGGACGGGCTGGTTGCCGTGGCTGCCGGCGCCGGCGGCCATGCCGGGGCACAATCACCCTTTGCGCTGGTGCGGGAAATCCGCGAATGGTTCGACGGGCCGATTGCGCTGTCCGGCGCCATTGCCACCGGCGAGGCCCTGCTGGCCGCGCGCGCGCTGGGGGCTGATTTCGGCTATACCGGTTCGCCCTTCATCGCCACCGAAGAAGCCAATGCCGACCCCGAATACAAGCAGATGATCGTCGATAGCGAGGCCGAGGACATCGTCTATTCTTCCCTCTTTACAGGGGTTTGGGGCAATTACCTCAAGGGATCAGTGGAGCAGGCCGGGATGGACCCGGACAACCTGCCAACGGCCGATCCGTCCTCGATGAACTTCTCGGGCGGATCGTCAAAGCCCAAGGCGTGGAAAACCATCTGGGGCTCCGGACAGGGCATCGGCGCGGTGCATGACGTGACCCCGGCCGCCGCGCTGGTGGACCGGATGGCGGATGAATACCTTGCCGCAGGGGCGCGGCTCGCCTCAGAATTCGCGGGCTGACCCATGGCCGAACTGCTGGTTGTCCGCCACGCACAGGCCTCGTTTGGGGCGGACAATTACGACAAGCTGTCGGATCTTGGCCACCGGCAATCCGAATTGCTGGGGGCTTACTTGCGGGCGACGGGCTGGGTGCCTGACCGTCTGGTCACGGGTACACTGGTCCGGCAGAAGGAAACGCTGACCTCGATGGGGTTCGAAGACTCGCCTGAGGAACATGCAGGCTTCAATGAGTACGATTTCCACGATCTGCTGGGCGTTCGGTTCAACGGCGTGGTGCCGGGCCCTGTCCGGGGCGACCGGCGGACCCATTTCCGCACCCTGAAGGACACCATACTGGAATGGCAGGACGGCGGGCTGGCCGGTGCCAGCGAAAGCTGGGCCGAGTTCGAAACCCGCGTCGCCGCCGCACTGGGTTTTGCCACCGATACCGATGCGCGGCGGGTTCTGGTGATCAGCTCGGGCGGGGCCATAGGCCAGCTTGTCGCCTCCACCATCGGCGCGCCCAAGCCGCAGATGATGGAGCTGAACCTGCAGATGCGGAACACCTCGACCACCCGCTTCGTGTTTTCGTCGCGCGGGATCGGGCTGATGGAATTCAATTCGCTGCCCCATATGGCGCCTGACGTGCAGGCCGATATGATAACCTATAGCTGAGGAGGGACGCATGAGCAGTTCAACCCAGACCATCGACGTCGAGGCGGTTGCCGCCTACCTGTCGGAGCGCCTGCCGGGGTTCGAAGGTCCGATCGAGGCCAGCAAGTTCGATGTCGGGCAGTCGAACCCGACCTTCCTGCTGAAAACGCCGGCAAGGAAATACGTGCTGCGCCGCAAACCTCCCGGTCAGCTGTTGAAATCCGCCCATGCCGTTGACCGCGAGTTTCGCGTGCAAAAGGCGCTGGCCGGTTCCAATGTGCCGGTCGCCGAGATGTATGTGCTGTGCGAGGACGACGATGTCATCGGGTCAATGTTCTATGTCATGGAGTTCAAGGAAGGGCGCCTGTTTGGTGACCCGCAGCTGAAGGATCTGGAGAAATCCAAGCGCCACGGTGTGATGGACGCGATGAACCGGGTGCTGGCCGAGCTGCACATGGTCGATATCGACGCGGTCGGGCTGTCCGACTTCGGCCCGCCGGGCAACTATTTCGAACGCCAGATCGGGCGCTGGTCCAAACAATACCGCGCGTCTGAAACCGAAACCGTGGCTGATATGGACATGCTGATGGAGCGGCTCGTCAGCGAAGCGCCTGCCGATGATGGCCAGCGTACGCTGGTGCACGGCGATTACCGCATCGACAACATGCTGTTCTGCAAGGATCGCGAAGACGTGCTGGCGGTGCTCGACTGGGAGCTGAGCACCATTGGCCACCCCTATGCGGACCTTGCCAGTGTGATCATGCAATGGCAGATGCCGCCGGGCGATGTGGGCCGGGGGCTGGCCGGTATAGACCGCGCCGCCCAGGGGTTGATGACGGATGAAGAATTTGTCGCAAAGTATTGTGAACGCAGGGGAATGGGGAAGATCGACCATTTCGGATACTACCTCGCCTTCTGTTTTTTCCGTATGACCGGCATCATTCAGGGCGTTTATAAACGCGCGCTGGATGGCAACGCCTCCAACCCCGAACGCGCGCGGCAGATGGGCCAATACGTGCCGGTCTTCGCCGAACGCGGGTTGCGGGCGCTGGACAGCACCACGGGCTGATCATGGAAGAGGACCAGTTTGCCGAAGAGAAAGACCGGAATTTCATCACCGCCCTGGCGCGCGGGCTGGAGGTGCTGCGCTGTTTCCGGCAAAACGAGGTGGAACTGTCGAACACCGACATCTCCGAACGCACTGGCCTGCCCAAGGCGACGGTGTCGCGGCTGACATACACGCTGCGTAAGCTTGATTACCTCGTGGCCGACAGCCGGACCGGCACCTACCGGCTGAGCGCGGGGGTGCTGCAACTGGGCTTCGGCGTGCTGGCGGCGCTGGACATCGCCGACCGGGCGGAAAGCGAAATGAAGGCGCTGCGGGACGGGCCGAATTCCTACATCACCGTCGCCCTGGGCGAGCGGCACAGGAACGAAGTGATCTATCTGGCCGTCCAGACCTCGCGCGAGGACGTGTCTCTGACGATGCGGGTCGGCGCGCGGCTGCCGCTGTTCTTTTCCGCAATCGGGCGCGCCATTCTGGCGGGAATGGACGAAGACCGGCTGGAAGAGGCCTTTGACGATGCCCGCCGCAGCGAACCCGACCGCGAAGCCGAGCGGCTCCAAAGCTATGATCAGGCCCGCCGTGAATTCGGGGAACAGAGGTTCTGCACCGGATACGGGGACTGGCGACCGGACGTGAACGGCATAGCCGTGCCTGTCACATCGCTGAGCGGAAACCGGTTGTTCGGCCTGAACGTCGGCGGCCCGTCCTTCCATGTGAAACGAAAGCAGCTGGAAACCGTTTACGCCCAGCGACTGATCCGGGCCGGCCAGACCCTGAGCCTGTCCGGCGAGGTCTCCCGTAACGTAGCGGAATGAAATTCTGCAATGCGGAAACCTGAGGGCGCCAACCGCATCTGCAGGAGAGCTGTTCAGGCTGATTTCGGCTTCGATTCGCAGTGATCGTGCCGCTGAAGTCACGATCAGCCATGCGAATTAAAATATTATAATTTCAAACGACTAAAAGATGAAAGTCATGTGTCTTACATGGTGTTCGCATGGGGAAATCCGGGCGGGATTCTTTTGAAATTTTCAACTGTGCCAACACGAAACATAATTACGCGAACACCGGTTTTCACACCCCCGGAGCGCTTGACATTGGCCTGCAATATGCAAGGCTTCGACAGCGAACCCGGGCGCCGGAAACAACGGCCAGAAAAACCGGGTGCTAACATGGGAGGAAGACAATGCGTAAGTCCACCAAGCTGGGCCTGAGCGCAGCGCTGGCCATGGCCATCAGCGCCACAGCCGGCTTTGCAGAGAATATCAAGATCGCCTTCATCGACCCGCTGTCGGGTCCGTTTGCCACCACCGGCACCAACGGTCTGGCGGAATGGAACTTTGCGGCCGAGGAACTGGTCAACAAGCAGGGCGGTGTCCTGGGCGGCCAGAACTTCGAGATTGTCGAGTTCGACAACAAGATGTCCGGCAAGGAATCGCTGGTGCAGCTGCAGGTCGCGATCGACGCGGGCATCCGCTTTATCGCGCAGGGCAACTCGTCCGGGATCGCCGGCGCGATCACCGAAGCGGTGAACAAGCACAACCGCCGCAACCCCGGCGACCGGGTGCTGTTCATCAACTATTCCGCGGTTGATCCGGCCCTGACCAACGACAACTGCAACTTCTGGCACTTCCGTTTCGACGCCAACGCCGACATCAAGATGGACGCGCTGACCGATGTGATGGCCAAGGATGACGGCATCAAGAAGGTGTACCTGATCGGTCAGGACTATTCCTTCGGCAAGGCGGTTGCCGCTGCCGCCGTGCGCGATCTGGGCAACAAGCGCCCGGATGTGGAGATTGTCGGCAACGAGCTGCACCCGATCGGCAAGGTGAAGGATTTCACCCCGTATGCACGCAAGATCGTCGCATCCGGCGCCAATGCTGTGATCACCGGCAACTGGGGTTCGGACATGGTCGGCCTCGGCAAGGCGATCATCGAGGCCGGGTTCGACGGCCCGATCTACACCTACTATGCAGCGTCCAACGGCATCACCCGCACCTTTGGTGAAGCCGGCAAAGGCACCATCAACCTCGTCGCAGAAGGCGCGCTGAACCCGCCGGCCTCGGACCGGATGGCGGCCTATGTTACGGCCTTCGAAGCCAAGTACCCCGACCATGACATCACTCAGTCCCGGATCGCCAACGCGGTCGAAATGCTGGCCAAGGCCATCGACGCGGCCGGTACCGCAGACGATGTCGTCAAGGTTGCCTATGCGCTGGAAGGCATGGAGCATGAGTCGATCTGGGGCGGCAAGCTGTTCATGCGCCCGCAGGATCACCAGATGATCCAGAACGTGCACATTCAGGAGCACACCAACGAGAACATCGAGTTCCCGCTGGACAACTCCGAGTTCGGCCTGCGCGCCGTAAGCACCGTGGAAATGGCGGCCATGGATTCGCCCACCACCTGCAAGATGGACAAGCCGTAATCCCGGCCTGTATACGGCCCGCTCCGCATAGCTGCGGGGCGGGTCTTTTCACGACCAAAAGCAAGAAATCTTCGAGGGGGTCACCGGATCTATGGATCTGTTTTTCGTCAATATCATAGACGGTTTGGTTTTCGGGCTGCTGCTGTTCATGCTGTCCAGTGGACTGACGCTGATCTTCTCGATGATGGGCGTGCTGAACTTCGCCCATGCCAGCTTCTACATGCTGGGCGCATATTTCGCCTATCAGATCTCCACGGTGATCGGGCTGGGCTTTATCGGCGGGCTGATCGTTGCACCGATCATCGTCGGCGTGGCCGGGGCGGCCATCGAACGCTATGGCCTGCGCCGGGTGCACCAATACGGCCACGTGCCGGAACTGATCTTTACCTTCGGGCTGGCGCTGCTGGTTCAGGAGGTTGTCAAATTCTTCTGGGGTCAGAACCAGATCGCATATTTTGAGCCGGAATGGCTGAATTTCGCGTTGTTCTCCATCGGTCAGAACACCATCGAGGCCTACAAGGTCTTCATGATCCTGATCTCGATGCTGATCTTTGGCGGGCTGCTCTACATCCTCACCAAGACCCGCATCGGCATGATCATTCAGGCCGCGCTGACCTATCCCAAGACGGTCGAGGCGCTGGGGCATAACGTGCCGATGGTGTTCATGGGCGTCTTCGGCGTCGGCACCGCGCTGGCCGGGGTGGCGGGTGTCATCGCCGGGCCCGCGCTGGGAACTTTCCCGGGCATGGCCTTCACGCTGGGCTCCATCGTCTTCGTGACCATCGTGGTTGGCGGGCTGGGCTCGCTCCGGGGCGCGCTGGCCGCATCGCTGCTGATCGGCTGGATCACCACCTTTGCGGCGGCCTATAATTTCGAGTTTAGGACCATCCTGCTGGCCTTCGGGCTGGAGGAGCCGGCGAACATCTGGGACAGCGGTCTGCGCGATCTCTGGACACTGACACTGCCGCAGATCGGGCCAATCCTGCCTTATATCCTGATGGTTGCCATCCTCGTGTTCCGCCCGCACGGCCTGATGGGGAAACGTGAAGTATGAGCAACGCATCCACGAACTCCCGCATCCTCTTCGGTCAGCCGGTTTCGGTTCTGCTGCCGTGGATCATTGCCGCGATCATTCTGCTGATTCTGCCGGTCTTTCTCGGGTCGCGCAGCCAGCTGACCATTCTCAGCCAGATGGGCATCACCATCGTCTTCGCGCTGGCCTACAACATGCTGCTGGGGCAGGGCGGAATGCTCAGCTTCGGCCACGCGGTCTATATGGGCCTTGGCTCTTTCATGTGCCTGCACGTGATGAACGCCACCTGGTTCGGCGCCCTGCCGCTGCCGCTGCTGCCGCTGATCGGCGGGTTCTTCGGCCTGATCTTCGCGTTCATCATCGGCAGCTTCTCAACCCGCAAGGCCGGCACGGTCTTTGCCATGATTTCGCTGGGCATTGGCGAACTTTTTGCTGCACTGGTGTTGATCGTCACCGTCTTTTTCGGCGGTGAAGAGGGCATTTCGGGCTACCGCGACGAGGGGCTGCCCTTCTTCGGGATCGAGTTCATCAGCAATCTCGAGGTCTATTACCTGATCTCGATCTGGATGTTTGTTGCCGTGGTGCTGATGTACCTGTTCTCGCGCACGCCCGTCGGCCGCATGGCAAACGCCGTGCGCGACAATCCGGAACGGGCCGAATTCCTCGGATATTCCGCCCGCTGGGTCCGGTTTGCCAGCTTCACGGTTTCGGGCTTTTTCTGCGGTGTCGCGGGCGGCCTGTCGGCGATCCTCTTCGAGATCGCCACCGAGACCGACCTTAACGTCACCGCCTCGGGCGCGATCCTTCTGATCACCTTCCTCGGCGGTGTCGGTTTCTTCTGGGGCCCGATCATCGGCGCCATCGTCTTCACCCTGCTGGCAACGGTACTCGGCCTGCAGACCCATCTGTGGGAGCTGTATCTCGGCGTCGTCTTCGTCGGCGTGGTGATGTTCTTCCCGGCCGGGCTCAGCGGCATCATCATGTCCCATGTCCCGGCGCTCAAAACCGGCAAGCTGGGTACGCTGGTGATGCCATACATCACCTGCGTGCTGCCGGGCGTCATTGGCGGGCTCGGGATTGCTGCGCTGGTCGAGATGAGCTTTCACGTCCGGTCCGGTGCGGCAGACGAACATGAAATGACCCTGTTCTGGATCGATTTCTCGACCCACAATGTCCTGCCATGGGTGGTGCCGCTGGTCATCGCCGTGGTGGGCGTGGGACTTGCGGTGCGCAACGCGCCCGCCTTCAAGGCGGCGTGGGACAACGCCAGCACCCTGCCGGAGGCCGCGTAATGACATCCGCACTCGAACTCGTGAACCTGCGCAAGAGCTTCGGCCAGACCGAGATCATCCGCGGCGTTGATCTCAGCATCCCCAAAGGCGAACGCCACGCCATCATCGGGCCGAACGGGGCCGGAAAATCGACGCTGTTCAACCTGATCACCGGCCGCTTTCCGCAGACCGCCGGCGTTGTCGAACTGAACGGGCAGGATCTCGCCGGCAAGGCCCCTTACGAGATCAACCGCCTCGGGCTCAGCCGGTCGTTCCAGATCACCAATATCTTTCCGATGATGACCGTGTTCGAAAACGTCCGCTGTTCGCTTTTGTGGTCGCGGGGGTACAAATATTCGTTCTGGAACCTCGTCGCGCGGTCAAACGACCTGACCGAGGCCGCTGATGCGATCCTCGAACAGATCAACCTGACCGCCCGGCGCGAATTGCCGGCCGGCGTGCTCAGCTATGCCGAACAGCGCGCGCTGGAGATCGGCATCACCATCGCCGGCGGCGCCAACGTGATCATGCTGGACGAACCGACCGCGGGCATGAGCCATTCGGAAACCGACTATATCGTCGAGCTGATCCGCAAGGTGACCGAGAACAAGACGCTGGTGATGGTGGAACATGATATGGGGGTGGTTTTCGGCCTCGCCGACCGGATCTCGGTGCTGGTCTATGGCGAGATCATCGCCACCGGCGCCCCGGAAGAGGTCCGCGCGAACCCGCGCGTTCAGGAAGCCTATCTCGGCGCGGCAATGGAGGCGCACTGATGCTCGATGTGACGGACCTGCACGCCTATTACGGCAAATCGCACATCCTGCAGGGGGTGAACCTGAACATCAAGGAAGGCGAGATCGTCGCGCTTCTGGGCCGCAACGGCGTTGGCCGCTCCACCACCTGCAAGGCGGTGATGGGCGAGGTGCCGCCGCAGGGCTCTGTCAAGTTCAAGGGACAGGAGATTGCCGGCAAGAAGGCCTATGAGGTTGCCAATCTCGGCATCGGCTATGTCCCGGAAAACCGCGACATCTTTCCCGGCCTGACCACGCGGCAGAACCTGATCCTCGGGCTCAAGCCGGGTCAGAAGGACAGTTCCGGTCGCTGGTCGATGGAAAACATGTTCGAGATGTTCTCGAACCTGCGCGAACGCGCCGATGTCGAAGCCAGCGTGCTGTCGGGCGGCGAACAGCAGATGCTGACCATGTGCCGGACCCTGATGGGCGATCCTGACCTGATCATGATCGACGAACCGACCGAGGGTCTCAGCCCACAGATGACCCAGAAGGTTGCCGAATTGCTGCAGGAGATTGCCAAGCGCGGCATTTCAACCCTGCTGGTGGAACAGAAACTGGCCATTGCGCTGGACATCGCGCACCGGGTCTACGTCATGGGCCACGGTCAGGTGGTGTTCGAAGGCACGCCGCAGGACCTGCGCGACCGCGACGACGTGCGCAAGGAATGGCTGGAAGTGTGACGCGGCGCTGATTTTTCCTAAAAAAACGTAATCGAGAATTGTGCGGCTTTTTCCCGGGGTCAGGCGTTGCGCCCGGTCAGGTGCCATTCCAGATCCCCCAGCGCGTCCTTGCCAAAGAACATCTCGTCCCCGGCAAAGATCGTCGGCGCCCCGAACACACCGCGTGCAACGGCCGCCGCGGTCGTTTCGATCAGCCCCTGCTTGACCTCCGGGGTCTGCGTCGCCGCCATGATCTCCTGTGCCGGCAGATCCGCGTCCGCCAGCACCCGCGCGATCACCGCCGGGTCGTCCATCTTCTCGCCCGCGACCCACATCGCGTCGAATACCGCGTCGGTATAGGCCTGTTCCCACGCCTTGCCCTGCGCATAGACCGCGCCGCGCATCACGCCGATGGTCATCACCGGAAAATGCGGGTTGAAGGTGAAGTCCAGCCCGTGCCGTTCGAAGAACCGGGCCAGCTCGCGCTGCTGATAGGCCAGCTTGCCGGTGACGCCGCCAAAGGCCTGCATCGGGCTCTGGTTGTTGGTGGCCTTGAACACCCCGCCCAGCAGGATCGGGACATGCTTCACCTCTGCTCCGCACCGCGTTGCCAGCGCCGGCAGAACCTTGTGCACCAGATAGGCGTTCGGGCTGCCAAAGTCGTACAAGAATTCAATCTGCATCACCATTTCTCCGCAAAGGGCCGGACGTCCAGCTCAAAGGTCCAGGCGTCGCGTTTCTGATTATAAAGATACCAATAGGCCTCGGCCACGCTGTCGGGATTCATCAGCGTATCCGGCGGCAAGGCGTCCGGATCCTGCCCGCGGGCGCGGTGGATGTCGCGGACAAAGGCCGTGTCGACGCCCGCGTCGATCACCAGATGGGCCACATGGATGTTTTTTGGCCCCAGTTCGCGCGCAAGGCTTTGCGCCAGCATCCGCAGACCGGCCTTGCCGGCCGAGAACGCCGCGAACCCCGGGTTGCCGCGCATCGACGCGCTGGCCCCGGTGAAGAAGATGCACCCCTTTTTCCGCGGCACCATGTAGCGCGCAGCCTCGCGGCCCGAGAAGAACCCGGCAAAACAGGCCATTTCCCAGACCTTGCGGAACACCCGCGCCGTGGTTTCAAGGATCGGGAAATGGACGTTGCCGCCGACGTTGAAGATCAGCACGTCAATCGGCCCGATCTCGTTTTCGATCCGGGCAAACACCTCCTCGGTGCTCTCCTCGCTGCGGGCATCCATCGTGAACCCGTGCGCGGTGCCGCCCGCAGCCTCGATATCCGCCACCAGCGGGGCCAGCTTGTCGCCGTTGCGCCGCCCCATGCAGACGACAAAGCCCTCGGACGCGAACTTCCTGGCAATCGCCGCGCCGATGTAATCGCCGGCCCCGACGATCAGCACGATGGGCGCGGTCACTTGTTTTCCGCCCGCTGGAAGGCGGGGCGCGCCTCGATCCGTTCGGCATAGGCACGCAGGTTGTCGTAATGCGACAGGTCCGCCCCCATCCGTCCCGACATCACCACGGAATGACCGATCATGAAATCCGCACCGGTGAAATCACCGGCAATGTAGTCTCGGTCCTTCATGTGATCGTCCACCGCGGCCAGGATCTGCGTCAGCAGTTTCGTGGCCCGCTTGGCGTGCACCGCGCTGCTTTTCTCAGGCGGCAACAGGATGGTTTCGACCACCAGATTGTTCATCTGCGGCATGATCATACCCTCGGTATAGTGAAACCACTGCAGATAGACCGGAAACTCTGGTGAATTCACATCCGGCACAAGGCTGCCATCGCTGTACCGGGCCAGCAGATACTGAATGATCGCGCCACTCTCAAACAGCGTAACGTCCCCGTCAATCAGCGTCGGCACCCGCCCGTTGGGGTTTTTCGCGCGGTATTCCGGCGTGCGCAGATTGCGGTCGCCGACAGTATAGCGTTCAACCTCGTAGTCGAGCCCCAGTTCCTCCATCGCCCAAGCCACGCGCACGGCGCGGCTGTTCGGTGCATAGCAAAGCAGCATTGGTTCCTCCCGGTTTTGATTTCAGAGAATTGGAGTTCGCGTGCCCTGTCAACGCTGCGCTGCCACGACGTGGCGTGACAAAGCCGGGGGTCATTTCCCTGTGGCGCCGCCGCGCAAAACCGCTCAATATCGGCGCGATCAAGGGAGGGTGAAATGACCGCGCAGGTGATCCGAAACGACCTTGGGGGCGGCATCACGCGGCTGACCCTGAACCGCGCGCCGGTAAATGCGCTGACCCCGGCGTTCCTGATGGAATTTGCCGGCACGCTGGACGATCTGGCCGCCACGGACAGCGTGCGCGCCGTGGTGCTGGACAGTGCCTTTGCCGTCTATTCCGCCGGTCTTGACCTCAAGGCGGCGCAGCGTTTTGACCGGGCCGAACAAAATGCCATCGTCGATGCGCTCAATGCCGGGTTTCTGACCCAGTTCACCTTTCCAAAACCCATCGTTGCCGCGATCAACGGAGCGGCCATTGCGGGCGGGCTGTTTTTCGTGCTGGCCTCCGACTGGCGGGTGTCGGGCCCGAAAGCGAAATTCGGTCTGGCCGAGGTGCGCGTCGGCGCGGATTTTCCCGTCGGACCGCTGGAGATTGCCCGCGCCACGCTGGATCCCAACGATTTGCGCCGTCTGATGCTGACCGGTCAGCCGGTGCCGGCGGCCGTTGCGGCAGCGCGCGGCATCGTCGACCATCTCTGCGACGCCGACGAGGTCGACCCCGCCGCCGAAGCCAAGGCGCGCGAACTGGCCGGTATTCCCGGTGCCACCTTTGCGCGGGTCAAGCGGCAGATCCGGCAACCCGCGATCGCGGTGATCGATGCCGAAATGGAACGCCTGAAAACCGACCCCGACCGCGGCTGGTTCGGGCCGGAAACCCGGGACGCCATGCAAAGGATGATCGGATGAGCGACGACATTCTGCTTGTTGCCCGCAGCGGCGCCGTGGCCGAACTGACGCTGAACCGGCCGGATGTCATGAACGCGCTGAACCACGCGCTGGTGACGCGGCTGACGGCAGTGATGCAGGACCTGAACGCTGACGATACCCTGCGCGCGATCATTCTGACCGGGGCAGGGCGGGCCTTTTGCGCCGGCGTGGATCTTCGCGAGCTGAGCCAGGATCCCGACGCACTGGACCGGATGAAATGGCATGGCGGGGACAGCCTGTTCGATGTCATCCGGTCTTCGCCGCACCCGATGATCGCGGCGGTCAACGGTGTTGCGGTCACCGGCGGGCTGGAGCTGGCGATGATGTCTGATTTCATGATCGCCGCCGACGGCGCGCGCTTTGCCGACACCCACGCCCGGGTCGGGATCACACCCAGCTGGGGCATGACACAGGTGCTGCCGCGCCTGATCGGTGTCAACCGCGCCCGGCAGATGAGCCTGACCGGCGAATTCATCGACGCCGCCAAAGCCTGTGACTGGGGCCTTGTCAACGAGGTGACGCCGGCGGACGGGCTGATGCCGCGCGCCCGGGCGCTGGCCGGGCAGATCGCGGAAACCGACCGTGTGACGATGGGGCGCCTGCGCGGGCTGATCAATGTCGGGCTCAACACCGGACTGGATGACGGGCTGGCGCAGGAGGCGGCGCTGTTCGACGACCACATCGCCGGCGTGTCGCAGGCCCAGGTCGGAGAAAACCGGGCACGGGTCACCGAACGGGGCCGCGCCATAGCAGGACAAAAGGGAACGCAGGAATGACCGAAGGCTTCGACACCGACCGGCTGGACCGGATCGCACCGTGGATGCAGGGCTATGTGGATGCCCGCAAATATCCCGGCTGCGCGGTTCTGATCCACCGCAACGGGCAGGAGGTGTATTACGCCGATTGCGGGCGGCGCAATGTCGAGGATGATCTGCCCTTCGAACGGGACACCGTGGCGCGGATCTATTCCATGACCAAGCCGGTGACCTCGGTGGCGCTGATGACGCTGGTGGAACGCGGCCTTGCGCATCTGGATGCCCCGGTGTCCGAATTCATCCCCGAGTTTGCGAAAATGCAGGCCCTGATCTCCGGCGCCACGCGTCTGGATCAGACCGAAGCCTGTGCTGCGCCAACACTGCAGCAACTGGCCACCCACACCAGCGGCCTTTCCTACAGCTTCAATCCCGGGCTGGTCCCCGAGGCGATGGCCGAGGCAAAGCTGGATTTCGGTCCCAAGGACGGCACGCTGGCCGAGGTGGCCGTCAAGGTCGCGGGCCTGCCGCTGGCGTTTCAGCCGGGTACGCAATGGCAATACTCTGTCGGGATCGACATCCTCGGTCGCGTGGTCGAGGTGATCTCGGGCCAGAGCCTTGATGCCTATTTCGCCGAAACCGTCTTTGAACCGCTGGGGATGACGGAAACCGGGTTCAACGTGCCGGCAGGTATCGGCGATCGGTTTGCCAACCTCTACACGCCGCTCGATGATCCGATGGCGCTGAACCAAGCCAAGGAAACCGGCGAAACCCTGCGGCTGGCCGATGAATACAGCCGGTCGCCCTATCACACCACGCCACAGCGCTCCGGCGGCGGCGGGCTGGTCGGGACCATCGACGATTACGGACGCTTTGCAGAAATGCTGCGGCGCGGGGGCGATGCCGGCGGGCATCGCATCCTTTCGCCCAAAACGCTGGCCTTCATGATGAGCAACCATCTGGAGGCCGACATCGCCGCGATGGGTCCCGAAAGTTTTGCCGAACAGCCGATGACCGGCACCGGTTTCGGCATCGGCGGGTCGGTCATGCTCAGCCCCGGCCGCGCCGGCACACCCGGCAGCGTCGGCGATTTCGCATGGGGCGGGATGGCCTCCACCTTCTTCTGGGTCGACCCGGTGCATCAGATGACCGTTGTCTTCTTTACCCAGCTGTCGCCATCGTCCAGCTATCCGTCGCGCGCCCAGCTGCGCGCGCTGGTCCACGGTGCGCTGATCGCATGAGCGACCGGCCAATCCTCTGGACCCCGTCGCCGGAACGGGCCGACGCGTCCACCATGGCCTGCTTCATCCGCTGGCTGAAGGACGATCGCGGGCTGGAGTTTGCCGATTACCCGGCCATGTGGGAATGGAGCGTCACCGATCTCGACGGGTTCTGGTCGGCGATCTGGGACTATTTCGAGATCCGTTTTTCCAGCCCGCACACCGCCGTTCTGGCAGAACGCAAAATGCCCGGCGCGGTGTGGTTTCCCGGCGCGGAACTGAACATCACCGATCAGATCCTGCGCCGGGCTGAAAGCGCGCCACAGGACACCGCGCTGATCGTGCGCTCCGAAACCTTCGGCCGGTCCGCGCTGACATGGGCCGAGCTGCGCCAGCAGGTCGCCAATGTCGCCGATACCCTGCGGGACATGGGAGTGGAACCCGGCGACCGCGTGGTCGCCGTGCTGCCCAACACCGAAAGCGCACTGATCGCCTGCATCGCCGCCACCAGCCTTGGCGCGATCTGGTCGCTCTGTTCGCCCGATATGGGCCATGTCGCCATCCTCGACCGGTTCCGGCAGATCGAACCGAAGGTCCTGATCGCGCAGGACGGCTATATGCATGGCGGCAAGATGATCGACCGGCGCGAGGTTCTGGCCACCATCTGCGACGGGCTGCCCACGCTCCGGCACCGGATCTGGCTGCCGGTTGCCGGAGATTTGCCAAATGGCGCGCAGGACTGGACCGCCCTGACACAGGGCGAAGCCCGGTTCGAAACCACGCAGGTTCCCTTCGACCACCCGCTGTGGATCGTCTATTCCTCCGGCACCACCGGCAACCCCAAGCCCATCGTGCACGGGCATGGCGGTGTCCTGCTTGAAGGCGCCAAGCAAAGCCTGCATCAGGACCTGACCGCCCGCGACCGTTTCATGTGGCTGACTTCATCAGGCTGGATCCTGTGGAACGCGCAGCTGGCGGTGCTGGGGCAGGGGGCCACAGTGGTCCTGTTCGATGGCGCGGTGAACCACCCCGACATGATGGAGCCATGGCGCGTAGCCGCCGACGAGGCCCTGACGTTTTTCGGCGCCGGCGCCGCGTTTTTCGAAACCTGCCGCAAATCCGGCATCCGGCCCGCGGATCTCGACCTCTCGGCGCTGCGCTCCGTCGGCTCTACCGGCTCACCCCTGACCGCCGACGGCTATGACTGGATCTACAGACAGGTGAAACAGGATGTCTGGCTGGGCCCGATTTCCGGCGGCACCGATCTCAGCGGCGCCTTTGTCGGGTCACACCCGATGCTGCCGGTGCGGGCCGCCGAAATGCAGTGCCGGTTTCTGGGCAATGCCGTGCGCGCCTATGATGAAGCCGGAAACGAAGTGTTCGACAAGGTGGGTGAGCTGGTCTGTACCGAACCGCTGCCGTCGATGCCGCTATGTTTCTGGGGGGACGAAGATGGCAGCCGCCTGCATGGCAGCTATTTCGACACCTATCCGGGGGTCTGGCGCCATGGCGACTGGATCGAGATCACGCCCGAAGGCGGATCGGTCATCTATGGCCGCTCGGACGCCACGATCAACCGGCGCGGCCTGCGGCTGGGTTCGTCCGAGATCTACCAGGCTGTCGAAGGGCTGAGCGACGTGATGGATTCGCTGGTCATCGATCTCGAGTTCCTCGGCCGCGACAGTTTCATGCCGCTCTTTGTGGTGCTGGCCGATGGCCGCACGCTGGACGACGCCCTGCGCGACCGGATCAATGCCGCCATCCGCTCCGGCGTGTCCGCCCGGTTCCTGCCCAACGAAATTGTGCAGATCGCCGAAGTGCCGCGCACCCTGTCCGGCAAAAAGCTCGAAGTGCCGGTCAAGAAACTGCTGCTGGGCGGCGACCCCGAAACCGTGGTCAACCGCGATTCCATGGCCAATCCCGACAGTTTCGACGTCTTCGTTACCTATGCAAAACAACGTGAGAAAGTCCCTGCAAATGACTGACCCGGCAGACGAACTCATTGACCTTCTGGACATAGAAACGCTCGAGGTGGACCTGTTCCGTGGCAAGGGCGCCGGCGGGGAAACCACGCAGCGGATCTATGGCGGACAGGTGATCGCGCAATCGCTGATGGCCGCCTACCGCACCGTCGACGACCGGCTGTGCCATTCCCTGCACGCCTATTTCATCCGCGCCGGTGATCCTTCGATCCCGGTGATCTACGAGGTCGACCGCGCCCGCGACGGCGGCAGCTTCACCACCCGCCGGATCGTCGCGATCCAGCATGGGCGGCAGATTTTCAACATGTCCGCCTCCTTCCACGTCGAGGAGGACGGCTGGGACCACCAGCACCCGATGCCCGACATTCCCGGCCCCGACGGATTGATGAGCCGGGCCGAGGAACGCGACCGCGACGCCGAACGCCTGCCCGAGAAGTTCCGCGCCGATTTCACCCGCCCGCGCCCCATCGAGGTCCGCGAGCTGGACCCGCGCGACATGTTCGACCCCGGCGTGCAGGATGACGCCAACCACCTGTGGTTCCGCATGCCCGAAGCCCGCGGGCTTGACCCGCAGATGCAGCATTGCCTGCTGGCCTATGCCTCGGACATGAACCTGCTGGGGTCCTCACTGCGCCCGCACGCGCTGACGTGGTTTCAGGGCAGGGTGATGACCGCCAGTCTCGATCACGCGATGTGGTTTCACGGCCCCATCGCCTTTGAAAACTGGCACCTCTACACGATGGACGCGCCCTTTACCGGTGGCGCCCGCGGCTTCAACCGCGGTGCGATCTACACCGCCGACGGCACGCTGGTGGCCAGCACCGCGCAGGAAGGGCTGGTCCGCCCGAGGAAACAGAAATGACCCATGATCCATCCTGGGTGCCGCGCATGGCCGCCCGCGACGACTGGCTGGCGCAGGTGCAGGAGCCGATCCTCGACCCCGCGCGCGAAATCGTCGATCCGCATCACCATCTCTGGATCCGCGAAGGCATTCCCTATGAGATGGACCATCTATGGGCGGACACTGAAACCGGTCACAACATCGCCGAAACCGTCTTCATCGAATGCCGTGCATGGTACGACACGGATGCGCCCGAACCGCTGCAGCCGGTTGGCGAAACCCGCAAGGTCGCGGAAATGGCGTTGGCCGGGCGACGGTTGAAGAACCGCGCACAACTAACCGGAATCGTTGGCCATGCGGATCTGCACAACCCGGAACTCGACACCGTTCTGGACGCGCTCGAAGCGGCCGGTCAGGGTCTGTTCCGCGGCATCCGGCATTCCGGCTCCTGCGATCCGGAGCCCGAGCATCTCAAAATTCCAGGCCGCGGCGTGCCGGGTCAGTATGCCGACCCCGATTTCCGCCGCGGCGTTGCCCGTCTGGGCGAACGCGGCCTGACCTACGACACCTGGCAATACCATCACCAGCTGACCGACCTGACGGCGCTGGCGCAGGCTGTGCCGGGGACAACCGTGGTTCTGAACCACCTGTCGATGCCACTGGGCGTGGGTCGGTTCGCCGGTCAGCGCGAGGCCATTCATCGGGTCTGGAAACAGGAAATGGCCACGCTCGCCGATTGCCCGAACGTGGTTGTCAAGCTCGGCGGCATGGCCATGCCCGACAACGGGCTGGGCTGGCACGACCGCGCTTTGCCGCCGGGATCGGACGAATATGCCGAAACGCTGGGCCACTGGTACCACGACGCCATTGCGTTCTTTGGCGCCGAACGCTGCATGTTCGAATCGAACTTCCCCGTCGACCGGATCTCGGTCAGCTACCCGGTGCTGTGGAACGCTCTGAAAAAGATCGCAGCCCGCTACAGCGAAACAGATCAGGCGCAGATGTTCGCCGTCACGGCCCGGCGCATCTACCGGCTCTGAGGGGCCGCTCCTCGCTCCCTATCGGGCGCTCCTCGCTCAGCGAAGAAGCCCGCAAGGGCTGATGAGCGTCAGCCTTCGACGCGGCCGCCGAATTTCCGGTTCAGTTTTTTCATGCCGCCGATCCAGCGGTCGTAGTTTTCCGCCTTGAACTGCATGTACCCTTTCACTTCCGGGTGCGGCAGCACCAGAAAGCTCTCGTCCCGGATCGCCTGCAGACAGGCTTCGGCCACCGGTTCGGGTTCCAGCATGCCGTCCTGCGCCGCAACGCCCTCTTCGTGGCCGCGGGTCATTTCCGAACGCACCGCCTGCGGGCAGAGCACCGACACACCGATCCCCTGATCCCCGTAGGTGAAGGCCAGCCATTCGGCGGCGCCCACGGCGGCATGCTTGGTCACCCCGTAGGGCATGGACCCGACCTGGTTCAGCAGACCCGCCGCCGAGGCGGTGTTCAGCAGATATCCGCCGCCGCGTTCGATCATCCGCGGCACCACGTGGCGCGCGGCCCAGATATGGGCCATCACGTTGACCTCCCAGATCCGCTGCCAGTCCGCGTCCGACACCTCCGGGCCGCCGATCGACAGAATGCCGGCATTGGAACAGAAGATCCCGATCGGACCGGCCTCGGCCTCGGTCCGGTCGATCAGGGCGGCGATATCCGCCTCCCGGGAGACATTCGCTTCGATCGCCAGTCCGTTGATTTCAGACGCCGTTTCCTCTGCACCGATCAGGTTGAGATCGGCACAGACCACCCGCGCGGCACCCGCTGCGGCAAAGGCCCGGGCCAAGGCCCTGCCGATGCCGCTGGCCGCGCCGGTGACGACGACGACCTGTCCTTTGATGTCCATTTTGGTTCTCCCTCAGGTCCACATGACCGAACCGCCATCCACCGTCAGAGCCTGACCGGTGACATACCGCCCCGCCTCGGAGGCCAGGAACACGGCGATGCCGGTGAAATCCTCCGGTTCGCCCAGCCGTCGCAACGGCACCTGCCGCAGATAGTATTTCTCGGTCTCCGGATCTTCCCACAGCGCGCGGGCGAAATCGGTCTTGATCAGCCCGGGACAGATTGCGTTCACACGCACGCCCGCGGGGCCGAACTCCATCGCCAGATTGCGCACAAGCGCGATCAGCGCCAGCTTGGAGATGTTGTAGGTGCCCAGCGTATCGGACGGCTTGAACGCCCCGATCGACGAGGTGAACATCATCGCGCCGCCGCCCAGTTCCTCCATGTCGCCCACCACCGCGTTGGCCAGCCACAGGTTCGACTGCACATTGGCCTGCATGGTCTTTTCATAGGCCTCGTCGGGGATTTCGCGCATCGACCCGTAATAGGGGTTCACCCCGGCATTTCCGACGATGATCGACACCGGCCCGGCCCTGTCCCGCGCCGTGGCGGCCAGCGCTTCAACCTGCGCCTTCTCGCCGATATTGCAGGCCACCGGGATCGCGGCATCGCGCCCCGCGGCGGCGTTAATCTGCGCCGCCGCCTCTTCCAGCTGATCCATTTTGCGGGCCGAGATCACCACATTGGCCCCGGCCTGCGCCAGCCCGGTCGCCATCGCCAGCCCCATGCCCCGGGACGCACCGGTCAGCAGGGCGGTGCGTCCGGTCAGATCAAACATGTTCTGCATCATGGTCCCTCGAACATGCGGCCCTGGGAGGATCCGCTGCTGGCCCGGGTCATGCGCTCGTTTGAATTGCGGAAATCCTTCACCTCGGCCCGCGCGACCACGGCGTGATGCACTTCATCGGGTCCGTCGGCAAAACGCAGGGTGCGCTGACCGGTATACATCTCCGAAAGCGGCGACCACTGGCTCAGGCCCGTCGCGCCGTGCACCTGCATTGCCTGATCGATGATCTGGCATACTTTCTCGGGCACCTGCGCCTTGATCATGCTGACCCAGATCCGCGCCTCCTTGTTGCCCATCGTATCCATCGCCTTGGCGGCCTTCAGCACCATCAGGCGCATGGATTCAATCTCGATCCGCATGCGCGAGATGGTTTCCATGTTCTTGCCCAGATCGATGATCTTCTTGCCGAACGCCTCGCGCGACAGACCGCGTGCAATCATCAGGTCCAGCGCCTTTTCCGCCTGTCCGATCGACCGCATGCAATGATGGATCCGTCCCGGCCCCAGCCGCAGCTGGCTGATCTCGAACCCGCGGCCTTCGCCCCACAGCATGTTGCTTTCGGGCACGCGCACATTGTTGAACCGGATCTGCATGTGCCCGTGCGGCGCGTCGTCATGGCCGAACACGCACATCGGGCCGACAACCTCCACACCGGGCCAGTCCATCGGCACGAGGATCTGGCTCTGCTGGCGGAAGGTTTCGGCTTCGGGCGAGGTTTTGACCATCACGATCATGATCTTGCAGCGCGGATCACCGGCGCCGGAGATATAGTATTTCTCGCCGTTGATCACCCATTCGCCGTTTTCCAGCACCGCGCTGGTGGAAATGTTGCGCGCATCTGACGACGCCACGTCCGGCTCGGTCATGGCAAAGGCGGACCGGATTTCACCGGCCAGCAGCGGCTTCAGCCACTGTTCTTTCTGCTCAGGCGTGCCGACCCGTTCCAGCACCTCCATGTTGCCGGTGTCCGGTGCCGAACAGTTCAGGGATTCGGAGGCCAGCGTGTTCTTGCCCAGCTCGGCGGCGATATAGGCATAATCGAGGTTCGACAGCCCTTCGCCGGTTTCCGCATTGGGCAGGAAGAAATTCCACAGACCCGCATCGCGTGCCTTCTGCTTGACCGTTTCCAACAGCTCCAGCTGACCCGGCGCATAAGACCAGCGGTCGGCGCGGTTGTTGCCCAGCCGGTAAAACTCTTCGGTGATCGGCTCGACGTTTTCGTTGATATGCTTGATAACCTTGTCCAGAAGCGGTTTATTCGCTTCCGACATTTCAAGGTTGTTCATGTCTGCTGCTGTCTGGACCATTTCGGACCTCCGTTTCATGATTCTCGGGCAGGCGCCCGGTTAGCGGTTCACCCAATTGGGTTTTCGTTTCTCGACAAAGGCCTGCACGCCTTCCTTGAAGTCTTCGGTCTTGGCCAGATCACCCTGAACCACCCGCGAGTACTGCAGGCTGTCGGGCAGGCCTTCGGCAACATTCATGCTGTTGAGAATGCGCTTGGTCGCCTTGATCGAGGATGGCGAAACCGTGCAAAGTTCCCCGGCCTTTTCCAGCGCCCGGTCCATCAGGTTTTCATGGGCGACAACCTCGTTACAGCAGCCCAGCCGCTGCGCCTCGGCCGCATCGATGGTGCGCCCGGAAAACATCATTTCCTGCGCCGCAAGCCGCCCGATATACCGGCTCAGCCGCTGCACCCCCGAGGCCGAGGCGAAGAAGCCGACCTTCACCTCGGGCAGCGAAAACTTGGCATTTTCGGATGCGAGAATGATGTCGCAGCTGAGCGCGGTTTCAAACCCGCCGCCCATGGCAAACCCGTTCACTGCAGCGATCAGCGGCTTTTCAAGGTCAAAGCGTGACGACAGCCCGGCAAAGCCGGTCTCGGGCAGGCCCTTACCGGCGCCGTGGGTCGCCGTGTATTTCAGGTCGTTGCCGGCGGTAAATGCCTTGTCGCCCGCACCGGTCAGCACCGCGACCCACAGGTCAGCATCAGCGGCAAAGGCATCCCAGCACTCGGACATTTCGTGATGCATCGGCGGGTGCACGGCGTTGTAGACATCCGGCCGGTTCATCGTAACCAGCAGGATATGCCCGCGCTTTTCGGTGGTGATGAATTCGTAAGCCATGGTCTCTCCTCAGTCGCGCGCGGTTTTCAGGCCGCCGGTATCAATTTCCGTGAATTTCCCACTGCTTGCAGCAAGCTTCTCAAGCGTTTCAGCGGGGGCAAAACCCGGGTCTTCGGCGGACAGATCCTCCATCACGCGCAGCACCTTCCCGGCGCCGATCATATCCGCGTAGAACATCGGCCCGCCCTTGTCCGCCGGCCAGCCATAACCGTTGAGCCACACCACATCCACGTCCGACGGCCGCTGGGCCTTGTTTTCTTCAAGGATCTTTACCGCCTCGTTGATCATCGGGCAGATGCAGATATCGATGATATCGTCCTGCGCCATGTGGCTGTCGGCGGCGCCGGTGATCTCGCGGATGATCCCGGCGGTCACGTCCGAGGGATGCGGCATCCGGTTCTCGTCGTAATCGTAATACCCGGCCCTGGTTTTCTGCCCGCGCCGGTCCATTTCACACAGCGCATCCCGGATCGGGTTGGCGGTTTTCGCCCCCTTCGACCAGCCGATATCCAGCCCGGCCAGATCGGACATCTGAAACGGCCCCATCTTGAAACCGAAGGCGTTCAGTGCCGCGTCCACCTCCCATGGCATGACGCCCTTGTAGACCAGTTTCTGCGCCTGCTCCTGACGCGCAAACAGGATGCGGTTGCCCACGAAACCGGGGCAGACCCCCACGACAACGGCGATCTTGTTGATCTCGCGCGCGATATCCAGACAGGTGGCCAGAACATCCGGCGCGGTTTTCTCTGCCCGCACGATCTCCAGCAATTTCATGACGTTGGCGGGCGAAAAGAAATGTGTGCCGATCACGTCTTCGGGCCGCGAGGTGACGGCGGCAATCTCGTCGATATCCAGCGCCGAGGTGTTGGTGGCAAGGATCGCACCGGGCTTCATCACGCGGTCCAGTTCGGTGAAGATCTTTTTCTTCAGGTCCATGTCCTCGAACACGGCCTCGATCACCATGTCGCAATCAGCCAGATCCGCCAGCGACAGCCGCCCGTCATAGCGCCCCATCCGGATATCGACCTCTTCCGCCAGGAAACGGCCCCGGTCCGCGCTGCGCTGATAATGGCCGCGCACCACCGACAGCCCGCGGTCCAGCGCCTCCTGCGTGGTTTCGACGATCCGGATCTGATACCCGGCGGTGGCAAAGTTCATCGAGATCCCGCCGCCCATCGTGCCGGCGCCGATAACGCCCAGCGTTTTGACGGTGCCCCGGGGCGTTTGCGGGGTGATGTCGGGAACGTCCCACGCGGCTTTGCCGGCGGCCGCCAGGTATTCCGAAATCTGCTGTTCGCTTGGCTGTGTCATGTCGCAGGTCCCTTCGGGGTCAGGGTTTCGATGCATTCGGCGCGCAGGGCCCGCCGGTCCAGCTTGTCAGTGGTGCCGCGGGGCAGGGGGGTGTCGCGGAACCAGATATGTTCGGGGATTTTGAACCGGGCGATATGGTCGGCGAGATAGCTCCGGATCTCGTCCGCCGTGGCCGACATGCCGCTCCGCAATTGCACACCTGCGCCGACAACCTCGCCCAGCCGGTCGTCCGGCAGCGAAAAAACGCAGGCCTCGGCCACCGCCGGATGCCGGTGCAACGCGCCTTCGACGTCGAGACAGGCGATGTTTTCACCGCCGCGGATGATGATGTTCTTCTTGCGGTCAACAATGGTGATAACGCCGTCGGGCTCGATGAACCCCATATCGCCGGTGCGCAGCCAGCCGTCCTGAAAAACCTCGGCCGTGGCCTCCGGTTTATTCAGGTAGCACCGCATGTTACACGGGCTTTTTACAGTGATTTCGCCAATCTCGCCCTGGGGCACTTCCTGCCCGTCATCATCGACGAACTTCACCGCCTGAAGCGGCGGGTATAGCCGTCCGGCACTGCCCGGACGGTCCACATATTCCGGGCCGGACATGCCGAAGCCGATGGCATTGGTTTCGGTCATGCCCCAGCCGGTGGCCAGTTGCGCATTTGGAAACGCCCGGGCCAGTTCACCCACCTGTGCCGCAGGCCGTTTCGCACCGCCCGCGGCCAGAAATTCCAGCGTTGGCAGAGGCTCGTTCATCGCGCGCGCGGCGATCATCAGATCATGGGACTGCGTTGGCACCCCGACCAGCCGGCGCACGCCTTCGTCGCGGATGATGCGCACGGCCTCTTCTGCGTCCCATTTGCCCATCAGCGCCAGCTTGGCACCGGCCGGAAGGCTGGTCAGGAACACAGGATGCGTTGCGGTGACATGAAACAGCGGCGTCAGCACCAGCACTGACGGGCGCGGCGGTTCCGGCGCATCCGGGGCAGGCGGGTCCAGCAGGGGCGCCAGCGACGCCTGCATCAGCCATGTGAACACCGCGTTCATCGCGCCCCGGTGGGTTTGCACCACACCCTTGGGATGCCCCGTGGTGCCCGAGGAATACATGATTGCGAAATCGTCGTCTGTGTCGATCCCGGTTTGCGGCCAGCTGTCATCAGTGCTGAGCGCCAGAAGCGCGGGATAGCTGTTTTCCGTCAGGTCAACTCCATCCCGTACACCTATGATTATCAATCCTTTTTCACCTTCGACGGGGCGCAGTCGACGAACCCGCTCCGCATCCGCGAAAACCAGCTTCGCACCGCTGTCATCCAGCGCATAGTCCAGTTCTTCGGTGGTCCACCAGCCATTGAGAAACACGGTAACCGCCCCGACCGAGGCAATCGCGGTAAAGAGCATCAGCAGTTCGGGACAGTTGTGCATGGCAATCGCGACCCGGTCGCCCTTGCCAATGCCCAGTTCATTGCTCAGCGCATGGGCAATCCGGTTGGATTCCGCGCAAAACGCGTCATAGGTCCAGCGTTCCTCGCCAAAGACGAGGTATTCCGCCGTCCCATTGCCCTGACGTTCCCGGCTGGCCTGCATCAATGCGCGCACATGGCCGGGTATGTTTTTGAAAACCTTGTAATTTACGCCCCGGATTGCCGCGTTCGTCACTTCGAAAGTGGGTTCTGTCGTGATGACGCGCTGAACCGCATCATTCAGTGCCATGGATTTCATGTTCGCACGCACCCCGATAGGCGCGTGCCGGGCACGCGAATGTTGCTCAAGTCCAAATTCCTCCCTCGGGCGCGGCCCGCGGTCAGACCGCGGCGCGACTCTCAGGACAGATGTTAGATTGGAATTCAGACGGTGCCAACACCGCATGACGGAACGTTGTTTCGCATAGTTCGGGTCGGGTCAGACCTGCGGGTGCAGTATTGTGCGCGGCCATTCAAGGCATAATATACACAATATCAGACATTTGGCCCATCATAATATTTACCATAATACTTATTATACGCATTATGGGCACCCGAACCGAAATCCCCCTGCAAATGCCACACGGAGATATCAGCGGTGTTCGAGGGCCCGGAAACCGGGCCCCTGTCGTGATCAGAAAAACGCCTGCAGCCCGGTCTGTGCGCGTCCGAGGATCAGCGCGTGCACATCATGCGTTCCTTCGTAGGTATTCACCGTTTCAAGGTTCATCATGTGGCGGATCACCTGAAACTCGAGGCTGATGCCGTTTCCGCCATGCATGTCCCGCGCCATGCGCGCCACATCCAGCGCCTTGCCGCAATTGTTGCGTTTGACGATCGAGATCATTTCCGGTGCGGCGCGGGCCTCGTCCATCAGCCGCCCTACCCGCAACGATGCGTGCAGGCCCAGGGCGATCTCGGTCTGCATGTCGGCAAGTTTGCGCTGAAACAGCTGCGTCTGTGCCAGCGGTTTGCCGAACTGTTTGCGGTCCAGCCCGTATTGCCGCGCGGCATGCCAGCAGCATTCGGCCGCACCCATCGCGCCCCAACTGATGCCATAGCGCGCCCGGTTCAGACAGCCGAACGGACCCTTCAGACCCTGCACGTTGGGCAGCAGCGCGTCTTCGCCCACTTCGACACCGTCCAGAACGATTTCGCCGGTAATCGAGGCGCGCAGCGACATCTTGTTGCGGATCTTCGGCGCGGACAGGCCCTTGGCGCCTTTTTCCAGCACGAAACCGCGGATCTTGCCGCCATGGGCATCGGATTTGGCCCAGACTACGAACACATCGGCAATCGGCGCGTTTGAAATCCACATCTTGGACCCGTTCAGCACATAACCGCCCTGCACCTTCTCAGCCCGGGTTTTCATGCTGCCCGGATCGCTGCCGGCATCGGGCTCGGTCAGGCCGAAACAGCCGATCCATTCACCGCTGGACAGCTTCGGCAGGTATTTCTGCCGCTGTTCCTCGGACCCGTAGGCATAGATCGGATACATCACCAGCGAAGACTGCACCGACATCATCGACCGGTAACCGCTGTCGACCCGTTCGACTTCTCGCGCCACCAGCCCATAGCTGACATAGCCCGCACCGATCCCGCCGTATTCTTCGGGAACCGTCACGCCCAGCAGGCCCATTTCGCCCATCTCGCGGAAGATCCCGGGATCCGTGGCCTCTGTTTCATAGGCCTCGGTGACCCGCGGCTGCAGCTTTTCCTGCGCATAGGCGCGGGCGCTGTCGGCGATCATGCGTTCATCTTCGCTCAGCTGATCGTCCAGCCGCAGCGGATCGGCCCAGTCAAAGCTGCTCAGATCCGGGGCGTCCTTGGCGCGCAGGGCGGGTTTTTCGCTGTCGGTCATCGGGAACTCCTCTGGTTTGGGGGACGTATAACTTGCGTTTTGCGTCTGATAAAACGATGAATATGCATGTTTGCATGAGGAAACCGCATAGATGGCACTGGAACGGCGGTTCTATCCCTCCCTTTCCGGTCTGCGCGCACTGGAGGCGCTGGACCGGCTGGGCAGCGCCACGGCAGTGGCCGAGGAACTGGCGCTGACGCAAAGCGCCGTCAGCCGGCAGTTTCAGGCGCTGGAGGCGCAGCTGGGCACCGGGCTGATCCAGCGCGAAAAAAGACGGCTGAGCCTGACACCTGCGGCACGGGAATATGTCGCCCGGATCCGGCCCGCGCTGGAACAGATCGCGCAGGCGTCGGTGCAATTGCAGGTGTCCCCGGCGGGCGGCACCATCAACCTCGCGATTCTGCCGACCTTCGGCATGCGGTGGCTGGTGCCGCGCCTGCCGGATTTCGCCCGCTTGCACGGCGACCTGACGCTGAATATGTCGACCCGGTTCAGCACGTTCAACTTTGCTTCCGAACCCTTTGATGCGGCATTGCATTTCGGTTCCGGAGACTGGCCCGGAACAGACAGGATGCTGCTGCGCTATGAACAGGTTGTGCCGGTCTGCACCCCGGATCTGCTGGCGCGGTATGATCCGGTGGCGGCTGCGGATCTGCTGCGTATGCCACTTTTGCATATTCAGACCCGTCCGCGGTTCTGGACCGACTGGTTCACCGCGCAGGGCGTGGCACCCCCTGCCCCCGTGCCCGGCACGCTTTACGATCAGTTTTCAACCATCATGCAGGCGGCGCTGCACGGGCTGGGCGTGGCGTTGGTGCCGGATTACCTGGCCGAGCAGGACATTGCCACCGGCGCGCTGCGGGTCGCCTATGGGCGGGCGGTGGAGGCCACCGGCGCCTATTACCTGGTCTGGCCGGTTTCGAAATCCGCCGACCCGGCGCTGCGCCGGTTCCGCGAATGGCTGGCAACCCAGGCCGAACCGGAGGACGCGCTGCCGCGGTAGAACAAGACGTGGCCTCGCGCGGGTCGGCATCCTGCTCCGGGGTCGCCTACTCGGCCGCGTCCTGTACTGCGTCCAGTTCCGCCGCGCGGCGTTCGACCTGCTCGACAATGTGGTCGATCATCTTGTCGTTGGACATCTTGTGGCTTTGCTTGCCGGCCAGATACACCATGCCGGACCCGGCCCCGCCGCCGGTAAATCCGATATCGGTCATCAGCGCCTCACCGGGACCGTTGACGACACAGCCGATGATGCTCAGGCTCATCGGGGTCTTGATGTGTTCCAGCCGTTTTTCCAGCGTCTCCACCGTTCTGATCACGTCGAACCCCTGCCGGGCGCAGGACGGGCAAGAGATGATATTGACGCCGCGGTGACGCAGACCCAGCGACTTGAGGATCTCGTAGCCCACCTTCACCTCTTCTACCGGATCGGCCGACAGCGACACGCGCAGCGTGTCACCGATGCCCATCCACAGCAGGTTGCCCAGCCCGATGGCGCTTTTGATGGTGCCGCCGACAAACCCGCCGGCCTCGGTGATGCCCAGATGGATCGGGGCATCGGTGGCCTCGGCAATCCCCTGATACGCAGCAGCGGACAGAAACACGTCAGACGCTTTAACACTGATCTTGAAGTCCATGAAATCATTGTCTTCAAGGATGCGGATATGCTCCATCCCGCTTTCGACCATGGCCTCGGGACAGGGTTCGCCGTATTTCTCCAGCAGGTGTTTTTCCAGCGATCCGGCATTCACGCCGATCCGCATCGAACAGCCATGATCGCGAGCCGCGGCAATCACCTCGCGCACGCGGTCCGGGCGGCCGATATTGCCCGGGTTGATCCGCAGGCAGGCGGCGCCGGCTTCGGCCGATTCAATGCCCCGCCGATAATGGAAATGGATGTCCGCGACGATCGGCACCGGGCATTCCGGGATGATCTCTTTCAGCGCGGCGGAACTGGCCTCGTCAGGGACGGATATACGCACGATATCGGCGCCCGCCTCGGCCGCGGCCTGCACCTGTGCAACGGTCGCCGCAACATCCGTTGTCGGGGTGTTGGTCATCGTCTGCACCGAAATCGGCGCATCCCCCCCGACCGGAACCGGCCCGACCATGATCTGTCGGGATTTGCGGCGATAGATATTGCGCCAGGGGCGAACCGGGTTCACGGACATGGGCATTCCCTCAAGAGGCCACTCTTGTCAGGCACATAGTCCCCCGCCCGGCCTCAGGCAATGCGGCATCTGGGATCTTAGTTGTCGTCGGTGCCGATGATCACGCCCTGCGCCTCGGCATAGCGGACCAGATCCTTGTCCTGATCGGACATCACCTGAGGATAGGTTTCCTGCAGGCCGGCAATGGTCAGCGGCAGGTTGGAGGTCACCGCACCCGGGGCGCCGACGGGGCCGTAAAACTTGTTGGCGACCTCGAAATAAATCGCGCCGCTTTCGCCCGTGCGCAGGGTCGGCGGTTCTTCGGTCTGCGGCGCAATCCAGCTGTCGCCGGGCTCCATCATGCCTTCGTAGATGACCGTGCCGTCATTGGACCGGACCTTGACCCAGGACTGGCGCACCGCGACCATTTTCAGAACCGGCGCGGCGTCTTCCAGAACCTGCGGGACGGTCGGACCCTGCCCGGTTTCGGCGGCGGCAAGCTGATCGACCACGCGCTGTGCAGCATCCGCAACGCTGCCGGTTTCCGGCAGCCGGTCCGGCGCTGCCAGCGCCGAGCGTGTCAGGGCGTCGCCCCGGAACGTGCCGACCGAGTTCGGATCAAGCGAGGAAATTGGCGCATCGCGCGCCACCAGCACCGGCACGTCCAGCGCCTGCGGACGGTACAGCCGGTCCAGCGTCTCGGCCGAACGCGGCAGGTCCGAGGTGTTCTGTCCGGGGACGTTCGGCATTCCGCGCATCGCGGTTTCCAGCGGATCGAGATCGGTCAGTGCGACAGGCGCCTCTTCGACCGGGGCAACCTGCACCTGCTGGATCTGTTTCAGCACGGTCCAGCCGCCAAAGCCGATCCCTGCGATCAGCGCAATCAGAACCAGCAGCGAGCCAATGGCCCGCGGTTCGATCTGGCTCAGAATGCCTTCATTTGCCGGGACGAAGGGGGTGCTGGGCGATTTGAACGGGTCATGCTCGACCGACAATAGCGGGCGTTCGTCTGCCGCCGCGCTTTTCTTCAGGCTGGAGGCCTCGGCAGACATGCCATGCGCCACGGAAAACCCGCTTTCGGCGCAGAAACAGTCGAACGCCACGTCGGGATCCATGTTCAGGTAACGGGCATAGGACCGCACATATCCGGCGATGAAACCGGGTGTGTCAAAGGCGGACGGATCGCAGTTTTCGATCGCCGCGACATAGGCGGCCTTGATGCGCAGTTCGCGTTGGACGTCGAGCAGCGATTTGCCCATCGTCGCGCGTTCGCCTCGCATGGTATCGCCAAGGCGCACGTCAAAGTCGTCAAAGCCTTTCGGCCCAACGTCCTCGTCTTCGGACAAATCTGGCGCTTTCCGCCTGATCATACTTGCCGCCCCGTCGCACCAGCAGTCGCCCCAATCCCTTCCACGATTCGGGCTACCGCGTTCTTAAGGTATGATTACCATAGTGCAAGGATTATGCACATATCCCGCAAAGTCAGGCGGTTAATTCAGCACGATTCAGCGCACAGTGGGACCAAAGTTCGTCCATGGCGCTTACCAATGCATCAATCTCTTTGGGGCCGTGCACCGGTGACGGGGTGAACCGCAGCCGTTCGGTTCCGCGCGGAACCGTCGGGAAGTTGATCGGCTGTACATAGATCCCGAACTGATCCAGCAGCATGTCCGACAGCTTCTTTGTATGGACCGGATCGCCAACGATCACAGGCACGATATGGCTGCCGTGGTCGATGATCGGCAGGCCCAGCCCCTTCAGCCGCAGCTTGAGGATCCTGGCCTGTGTCTGATGCTGTTCGCGCAGGTCGTCGGCTTGTTTGAGATACGCGACAGATGCTGCCGCACCCGCGGCCACCGCCGGCGGCAGCGAGGTGGTGAAGATGAAGCCAGGCGCATAGCAGCGGATGGCGTCGCACAGTTTGAAGCTGGCCGCGACATAGCCGCCCATCACGCCATAGGCCTTGGCCAGCGTGCCGTTGATCATGTCGATCCGGTTCATCAGCCCGTCACGGGCGGCCACCCCTGCCCCGCGCGGCCCGTACATGCCAACCGCGTGCACCTCGTCGAGATAGGTCAGCGCGCCGAATTCGTCAGCCAGATCGCAGATTGCTTCGATCGGGCCGAAATCGCCATCCATCGAATAGACCGATTCGAAAGCAATCACCTTGGGCGCATCCGGATCATCGGCGGCCAGAAGTTCGCGAAGGTGATCGATATCATTGTGGCGGAACACCCGCTTGGCCCCGCCGTTGCGGCGGATGCCTTCGATCATCGAGGCGTGGTTCAGTTCGTCGGAATAGATGATCAGCCCCGGAAACAGCTTGGGCAGCGTCGACAGGGTGGCATCATTGGCAATGTAGGCGCTGGTGAACAAAAGCGCCGCTTCCTTGTCGTGCAGATCGGCCAGCTCGGCCTCCAGCCGCTTGTGGTAAACCGTTGTTCCGGAAATGTTACGTGTCCCGCCCGACCCAGCACCGGTGGCGTCCACCGCTTCGTGCATGGCCTGCAGAACCGCGGGATTCTGGCCCATACCCAGGTAGTCATTTCCGCACCAGACGGTGATCGGCTGCTTGGAGCCATCCGGTCGGGTCCATTCCGCGTGCGGAAACTGACCCTTGTGGCGTTCGATATCGATGAATGTCCGATAGCGGCCTTCTTCGTGCAGCCGGGCGATGGCCTTGTCGAGTTTCTCTGTATAGTCCACCGTGTGCTCCCGTACCTGCAGAGCTGCCGACTCCGCATTCAAGTTCTCGAATATTTATCAGTTAGAATTGTTCTCGTTCAAGCTTATACATTCGGGCGTCATGTCGCATCTCTGATCTGGATCAAGCCGTGCTGGACTGCCGGCGCCGGCCTGATAGTGTCGCCGCGACCAAAGGAGGTGCCTGATGTCCATCGATGCCGTTCTGTCCCGTATCGACGCCGATCTGCCGGCGGCAACCGACCGTTTGCTGCGGCTGCTGCGGATCCCGTCCATATCCACCGATCCCGCCTTTGCCGACGATTGCGATCGCGCGGCGGACTGGCTGGTTGAGGATCTCAAGTCACTGGGATTCAATGCGGAAAAGCGACTCACCCCCGGTCATCCGATGGTGGTCGGGCACGGCGGAGAGGGCGACCGCCACCTGCTGTTTTATGGCCATTACGACGTTCAGCCGGTCGATCCTCTGGACCTGTGGGACCGCGACCCGTTCGATCCCGAAATTCAGGACACCGGGGCCGGTCAGGTGATACGCGGGCGCGGGGCCGCCGACGACAAGGGGCAGTTGATGACCTTTGTCGAGGCCTGCCGCGCCTGGATTGCCGTTCACGGGAAATTGCCCGCCCGTGTCACGTTTTTCTTCGAGGGCGAGGAGGAAAGCGGCTCACCCTCGCTGGTTCCGTTCATGAAGGACAACGCCGAAGAGCTGACCACCGATCTCGCCCTGATCTGCGATACCGGCCTGTTTGAAAGCCGGGTTCCGGCGATCACCACGATGCTGCGCGGACTGCTGGGCGAAGAGCTGACGATCACCGGGCCGGACAAGGATCTGCATTCCGGCATGTATGGCGGCGCCGCGATCAACCCGGCGCGGGTGCTGGCGCGGATCATTGCCGCGCTGCATGACGACACTGGCCGGATCACCGTGCCGGGGTTCTATGACGGTGTGCCGGAACTGCCCGCGGGCCTGCGCGGCCAGTGGGACAACCTGGGCTTTGACGCGCAGGCGTTTCTGGCTGGTGTCGGCCTGTCCGAACCGGCAGGTGAAGCGGGGCGAACGGCGCTGGAAATGATCTGGTCCCGGCCCACCTGCGAGGTCAACGGCATGTGGTCGGGCTATACCGGGGCCGGGTTCAAGACGGTGCTGCCGTCGCAGGCCAGCGCCAAGATCAGCTTCCGCCTGGTCGGCGATCAGGACCCGCTGGCCATCCGCGAAAGCTTCCGCAAGATGGTTCAGGACATGCTGCCGCCCGACTGCACGGTCGAGTTTACACCGCACGGAACCGGCAGGGCGGGCGCGTTTGAAACCACCGGCCCGGATTTCGCCGCCGCCCGGCAGGCGCTGAGCGATGAATGGCCGGACGAGGCCGCCTTTATCGGCTGCGGCGGGTCAATTCCCATCGCCGGTCATTTCGCCGACCTTCTCGGGGTCACGCCGATGCTGATCGGCTTTGGCAAGGAAGATGACCAGATACACAGCCCCAACGAGAAATACGACATGGAAAGCTTTCACAAGGGGATCCGGAGCTGGGCCCGGGTGCTGGATGCGCTGACCTGACGGAGCACCCGCCGGCGTCTGCGTGAAAACTGCCGCGCATCGACAGGCGGGCTCAGATCACTCCGGCAAAACGGTCGGGCAGCCGGTACTGGGTGTCCGAGTCGGCCCGGTCGAAATTCCAGAACCCGGTATCGCCGCGCGGTTTCCAGCTGCGGTGCATCTTGCGCCGCAACGGGCCGGGGTTGAACCCGTCCTGCATCTCGAGCTCTGAAAAGGCCTCGAACACCGCGCGGTCTTCGCCGCGCGCCTCGGCAAACCAGTGCCGCCCGATCGACACTTCGCGAATGGGCGCGTCGATTTCACCGGTGACAGCGTTGCGTTGGTTCATCGTCGCGCAATAGGTGTCAAAATCGCAGAATTTCAGGTGCAGCAGGTACAGATGTTCGGGCGTGTGCAGCTTTTCATACTGGGTGAAATGCCCGCCGCGGGCGATCTTGGTGCCAAAAGACACAAGGCAGGGCTTGGAATAATGCGGCGCCGGTCGGACATGCATCCGCGGCCCGAGGATTTTTTCCGTCACCGGGTCCGGTTCCAGATCAATGCGATGGATCACCTCCAGCCCCAGCGGCGTCAGCACCTGCTTGCCCGGCTGTTCGGCAATCCATGATTTCAGGTCCGTGCCCGCCTGCGGATCCAGCACCACCAGTTCGTCGACATCGCCGACAACCACGTATTTGTAATAGGCGCGCAACCCCTCGACCAACCCGTTCAGCAACCGCCAGCGTTTCATGTCGAAATTCTTGTGCGGATCACCGGGAATGCCGATCACGTTGCAGCCCTGCGCCATCTCGGCCACAGCCGCCCCGCGCCCGTGATTGATGATGTAACAGTTTTCCCGCCCGAACTGTTCGCCATAGTGGCCCAGCCACGCCTTCAGAAAGAAAAGGTCGTCCCGGACCATTGTCACGGCTGCCACGGTCTGCATACGAAGATCCTGCCCGATTTTGTTTGCTCTATCCTTACCGGTTTGGGCCTTATAAGAAAATCTCAAATTCCGGCAGCCGAAACAGGAAAGGACGGCCCCCTGCTCCCTGACAGCTTTGCAGAATGCGGTTTTCACGCGGTCCGGGCCGGGTCCTACCCGCTGGCGCGCTATCAGGTGCTGGGCGAACGGTCTTCGGGCACGAATTTCATCAAACGCCTGATCGGCCGCAACACCGACCTCAAACACAGCGACGAACTGGGCTGGAAGCACGGGTTCTGTCAGATGCTGGCCGTTCCGCGGGACATGGCGGTGATCTGCGTCGTGCGGCACCCGGAACGCTGGGCCCTGTCGATGCACGCCAAGCCGTGGCACAGCACCGCGGATTTGCAGCGATTGCCGTTCGAAGGCTTCATCCGGGCCGAATGGTCTTCGGTTTTCGACAAACAGCGCTATCTGGGCAAGCTCGGGCGCGACTATGTCGGCCGTCCGCTGCAGCAGGACCGCGACCCGCTGACCGGTCAGCCGTTTTCGTCGCTCTTTGCCCTGCGCCGGGCCAAGCTGACCCATCTGATGAGCATGCCGGCCCGCGATTGCACCTGCGTTTTCCTGCGGCTGGAGGAGGCGCAGAAAGACCCGAAAGCCACGCTGGAGCGCATTCGCACCGGGCTGGGGCTGCAATTCCGACCCGGCGGCGGCTATCGCCCGGTGAACAAGCCACAGGGCTGGCGGTTCCGCACGGCGGTGGGCGAGCGCCCGGCCCCGCCGGCGGAAATGTCGGCCGGCGACCGGGATTTCATGTGGTCGGAACTGAACGCGGAGCAGGAAGCGCGGCTGGGCTACACCCCCTAAAGCATCCGACCTTTAACCTGAGACATATCCGGCAGCCTTGAAGTAGTTCCAGCACTCTTCCGGTGAGAAGAGTTCGCAGATTTCAGTGAGGGCTTTGAACATGTCGGTGAAGGTTCGAGCGCCGATCCTGCGCAGGTGTGCTTTGAGTTTCGAGAAGGCCATCTCGATCGGGTTGAGATCGGGGCTATAGGGCGGCAGAAACAGGAACCAGCATCCGGCTTTGCGCATGGCTTTGGCCGCAGCGGCATTCTTGTGCGTCGCGAGGTTGTCTAGGATCACGACGGTACCTGGCTCCAGTTCCGGCACCAGCACCTGCTCGACATAAGCCGCAAAGGCTTCGCCATCCATCGCGCCCTTGATGACCCAGGGTGCGATCAATGCGTCGGCGCTGAGGCCCGCGATGAAGGTCTGCGTGCCCCATGATCCAAAGGGCGCATCCATCACCAGCCGCGCGCCCCGTTGTGACCATCCACGCTGGCGGGTCAGGTTGGTTTTGACAGAGGTTTCATCAATGAATACAGCACGATCTGGCTGAGCCGAGACGGCAGGCAAGCGGTGTTTGACCCAATGGTCGCGTTGTTTCCTTACCCTCGCGCGGTGTCGTTCAGTCGCGACCAACGTCTTTTTTTGTACGTGAAGCCCAGCTTGCGCAGGAACCGGCCAATCGCATCAGGGTGCGCCTGAACACCGGTCGCATCCGCAAGAGCGCCGGCAAGTTCAGGCATGGTCATGTCGCCGTCCTGTTCAATCAGTTCGATCAGAAGCGACCGATGCGGATCAAGCTTGCCCTTGCCGCGAGGACGGCCCTGAGGCGCGGCCCTTGCTTGTCCGGTTCGCCGGATCGCAAGCCCCCAACGCGCCCCGGTCGCGGGCGAAAGCTTCAGGCGCAACGCCGCCGCGCGTCCGCTCAATCCTTCTTCAACCAACTTCTGAAACCGCATCCGCAACGCGTTCGGCAAAGGTGCTGACATGATCCATCCTCCCAAACAGGATGAATCACAGATCGGCACTCAAGGGAATCCCTTGCGATTCAGGTTTTGAGCCGGACGCTTTAGGCGGGCGGCGAATTGTCAACAATTCGCCTGCAATTCATTAATGAATTGCCTGCGCACGGCTGCGGGAGCCGGGCCTATTCGGTGGTTTCGACGATCAGCAGTTCGCGTTCCGAGGCGCCGCGCGCATGTTCCAGCGCCGACTGGTAGATTTCCGAGCGATAGCAGTCCTCGGCCGCCTCGACCGAGGGGAAGGTGGCGACCACGTTGCGGGGCCGCTCGCGGCCTTCCAGCTGAACATAGCGCCCGGCGCGGGCGATGAATTTGCCGCCGTGCTGGGCAATGGCCTCGGTCGCGATCTTGGCATAGCGGCCATAGGCCTCTTCGTCCGTGACCGTGACATGTGCAATCCAGAGTGCCGGCATCTTATCCTCCCAGAACCGTTTCAACCGCCTTGATGGCCGCATCGGCATTCTCCGCCGAGGGTCCGCCACCCTGCGCCATGTCGGGCCGGCCGCCGCCGCCCTTGCCCCCCAGCGCGCCAACCGCGGCCCGGACCAGATCCACCGCGCTGATCGTGCCCGACAGATCCGCCGTCACCCCCGCCGCGACCGCAGCCTTGCCGCCGGTGTCGGCAATCAGCAGCACCGCGCCCGAGCCCAGCCGCTCTTTGTGCTCGTCAATCAGCGGCGGCAGGTCCTTTCCGGTGACCCCGCTCAGAACCTGAGAAACGAACTGTATCCCGTTGATTTCAGTGGCATCCGTCCCCGCCTGACCGCCCCCGGACATGGCCAGATCACGGCGCAGCTGTGCCACTTCGTTCTGCAATGCCCTGCGTTCGTCCAGCAGCGCCTGCACCCGGTCGGGCACATCCGCCGGCTGCGCCTTCAGCGCCAGCGCAGCGGCTGCAAGCCGCTGGTCCTGCGCGGTCAGATGGGCAAAGGCCCCGGCCCCGGTCAGCGCCTCGATGCGGCGCACACCGGCGCTTGACGCGCTGTCGCCCAGCGTCACGAACAGCCCGATATCCCCGGTCTGGCTGACATGGGTGCCGCCGCACAGTTCGATCGAATAGGTCGCGCCATTGCCGCCCTTGCCGCTCTGCGGATCCACGCCCATGGACACCACGCGCACTTCGTCTCCGTATTTTTCACCGAACAGCGCCTGCGCGCCGATCTCGCGCGCGTCGTCGGGCGTCATGATCCGGGTCTCGACCGGGGCGTTTTGCCGGATAAAGGCGTTCACTTCCTGCTCGACCTGAGCCATCTCGGCTTGCGTCAGCGCCTTGGAATGGCTGAAATCGAAGCGCAGCCGGTCGGCCTCGTTCAGCGACCCGCGCTGTGCCACGTGATCGCCGAGCGCGCGGCGCAGGGCCTCGTGCATCAGGTGAGTGGCCGAGTGGTTGGACCGGATCGCCGAGCGGCGGGTGTGGTCCACCTCCAGCGACACGGCGTCGCCCTCCGACAGCGTGCCGGCCCCGACCACGACCTGATGGGCAAAGACCTGACCGCCTGCGAATTTCTGCACGTCTGTGACCTGCGCCTCGTCATCGCGGTTTTCCAGACGGCGCAGGAACCCGTGATCGGCGGCCTGACCGCCGCTTTCGGCATAAAACGGCGTCTGGTTCAGCACGACCCAACAGGTTTCACCCGCCCCGGCCGATGCCACCCGCGCGCCGCCGCGCACCAGCGCCAGAACCTGACCTTCGGCGGTTTCGGTGTCGTATCCCAGGAAATCGGTGCCGCCATGCGCATCGGCAATGTCGAACCATACCGCCGCATCCGCGGCCTCGCCCGACCCGGACCATGCCGCGCGGGCCTTGGCCTTCTGTTCCTCCATCGCCGTGTCGAACCCGTCGACATCAACGGTGCGGCCCTTTTCGCGCAGCGCGTCCTGCGTCAGGTCCAGCGGGAAACCGTAAGTATCATAGAGCTTGAACGCCGCCGGACCCGGCAGCGGGCTGTCTTCGGGCAGGCCGGCCAGTTCCTCGTCCAACAGCTTCAGCCCGCGGTCCAGCGTCACCTTGAACCGGGTTTCCTCCAGCTTCAGGGTTTCCTCGATCAGCGCCTGCGCCTGTCCCAGCTCGGGATACGCTGCGCCCATTTGCCGGACCAGCGCCGGAACCAGCCGGTGCATCAGCGGATCTGTTGCACCCAGCAGGTGCGCATGCCGCATGGCCCGCCGCATGATCCGGCGCAGCACATATCCGCGCCCGTCGTTGGAGGGCATGACCCCGTCAGCCATCAGGAAGGACGTTGACCGCAGGTGGTCGGCGATCACCCGGTGATGGGTCTTGCCCGGTCCGTCCGGGTCCGACGAGGTGGCATCGGCACTGGCCTCGATCAGTGAACGCATCAGGTCGGTGTCGTAATTGTCGTGCTTGCCCTGCAGCAGCGCGCCGATCCGTTCCAGCCCCATGCCGGTATCGATGGACTGCATGTCCAGAGGCACCATCGAGCCGTCCTCGAACTGTTCGTTCTGCATGAAAACGATGTTCCAGATCTCGATGAACCGGTCGCCGTCCTCTTCCGGGCTGCCCGGCGGGCCGCCCCAGATCTCGGGGCCGTGATCATAGAATATCTCGGTGCAGGGTCCGCAGGGGCCGGTCGGGCCCATCTGCCAGAAATTGTCGGACGTGGCGATGCGAATGATCCGGTCCTCGGGGACGCCGACCTTTTTCCAGATTTCGAACGCCTCGTCGTCGGTGTGATAGATGGTGGTATAAAGCCGGTCCTTGTCGATCCCGAAATCCTTCGTGATCAGGTCCCAGGCAAAGGGGATGGCATCGTCCTTGAAATAGTTGCCAAAGCTGAAATTCCCCAGCATTTCAAAGAAGGTATGGTGCCGGGCAGTATAGCCGACATTGTCCAGATCGTTGTGCTTGCCACCGGCACGGACGCATTTCTGCGACGTGGTGGCGCGCTGATAGTCACGGTGTTCCACGCCGGTGAACAGGTTCTTGAACTGCACCATGCCCGAGTTCACGAACATCAGCGTCGGATCGTTGCGCGGCACCAGAGGTGAACTGGCGACTTCTTCGTGTCCGTTCTTCACGAAGAAGTCGAGGAACGTACGGCGGATGTCATTGAGGCTGGTCATGTGAAGGTTCGGTCCGGACAGGGAAAAATCGGTGCAGCGTATCTAAACCGCTGCCGATACACTGTCCACCGGAGAACCCGCCGCAGGACGATATCGCGGATCGTCCTGCCCGGTGTTGTCCCTGCGCCGACGCGGTCGACCGCGCGGACCGGGGCGTGCGACCGTCCCCGTCAGGCTTCGAGGATGTCGTCCTTGTCAGCCTCGCCGATGTCGAATTCCAGCCCGTGCGCAGCCCGGATCTTGTCTTCGATCTCCAGCGCGATCGCGGTGTTTTCCTTCAGGAAGTTCTTGGCGTTTTCGCGCCCCTGCCCGATCCGCTCGTCACCATAGCTGAACCAGCTGCCGGATTTCTCCACCACGCCGGCCTTGACGCCCAGATCCAGCAATTCGCCGGTCTTGGAGATGCCTTCGCCATACATGATGTCAAACTCAACCTGCTTGAACGGCGGGGCCACCTTGTTCTTGACCACCTTGACGCGGGTGGCATTGCCGACCACTTCGTCGCGGTCCTTGATCGCGCCGATGCGGCGGATGTCCAGACGAACCGAGCTGTAGAATTTCAGCGCATTGCCGCCGGTCGTGGTTTCCGGGGAGCCGAACATCACGCCGATTTTCATGCGGATCTGGTTGATGAAGATCACCATGCAGTTGGACCGGCTGATCGAACCGGTCAGCTTGCGCATCGCCTGGCTCATCAGACGCGCCTGCACGCCGACGCTGCTGTCGCCCATGTCGCCTTCCAGCTCGGATTTCGGGGTCAGCGCCGCGACCGAATCGACCACGATCATGTTGACCGCACCGGACCGGACCAGCGTATCGGTGATCTCCAGCGCCTGTTCGCCGGTGTCGGGCTGAGAAATCAGCAATTCGTCCAGATCGACGCCCAGCTTGCGGGCGTATTGCGGATCCAGCGCGTGTTCGGCATCGACAAAAGCACAGACGCCGCCCTTTTTCTGCTGTTCGGCCACGCAATGCAGCGTCAGCGTGGTCTTGCCCGAGCTTTCCGGCCCGTAGATTTCCACGATCCGGCCCATCGGCAATCCACCGATCCCCAGCGCGATGTCGAGCCCGAGAGATCCGGTCGAACTGGCCGCGATTTCCTGCAGCGGGCTGTCGCCGCCCAGCTTCATGATCGACCCTTTGCCGAATTGCCGTTCGATCTGGGCCAGGGCGCTGTCGAGCGCCTTCTGTTTGTCCGCGCTCTGCTTGCTGGTCATCGTCAAAAGATCCGCCATTATCCTGTCGCTTTCCTTATTGTCACAGCTGCCCGCGGGCGTCCATGACTGCTTCGTTCACCTCTTGTTCCTTTTCGGACCAAAAGGAGAACATTTCAAGAAGAAATTTCCGCTCCCCCACTGTTTCTCAACAGGGTTAAGGAGTAGTTTACGCCAAAAGGTTTCGGAGAATTCAGAGGGGCACTTCCGGCAGATGCTTGTTTTCCATGACGAAAAGCTGGTTTTCCTGTCGGTCCCGAAAACCGGAACGACAGCCTGGCAGCAGGCGCTGGCGCCTTTTGCCGACATCGTTGTGTCTGATCCGCCGGAGCTGAAACATGCGCCGGTCTACCGGTACAACCGGTGGTTCCGGCCGATGTTCGAAAAGGTCTGCGGTGTGCAGATGCAGGTGATGGCGGTGATGCGCGAACCGGTCAGCTGGCTGGGCAGCTGGTACCGCTATCGCCAGCGGCCGTTTATGGCCGGGCGCCCCAATTCCACCGCCGGCGTCAGTTTCGACGACTTTGTCGACGGCTACACGCGCGGGCAGCGACCGCCCTATGCCGAGGTCGGCAGTCAGGCCAAGTTTCTGGAGCGCCAACCCAATGGCACCGGGGTGGATTTCCTGTTCCGCTACGAGGATCAGGCGCGTGTGCAAGCGTTTCTGCAGGACCGGCTGGGCCGGGAACTGGACCTGCCGGGCGTCGTCAATGCCTCGCCCAAGGCGCCGCTGGACCTGTCCGGCGCCGTGCGGGCCAAGCTGGAGCGAAAATGCGCCGCAGAGTTTGAACTTTACGCGAGCATTGGATCATAATGCATTGCGATCAATTCATTTTTCCCCGCTTTCCCTTTTGAGCATGCGATTTTTTGAAACACGCATCCCGGCCTAGTGCATCTGCCGGTTGACCGTCTCAGTCAGCTGGCTGAGGGAAAACGGCTTCGGCAGGAATGTCGAGTTCGGTACCTTCGGCCCGTCATCGCCAAACGCCCCCTCGGCATAGCCCGACACGAACACCACCCGCACGTTCGGACGGTCCTTCAGGGCGCGCCGGACCCAGCTCGGTCCATCGAGCCCCGGCATCACCACGTCGGTGACGAACACGTCCACCGCAACCGCCGGGTCCGACAGCAGGTCCAGCGCATCTTCGGCCGATTCGGCCTCCAGCACGGTATAGCCGCGCAACCGCAGCGCCCGCGACGCAAAGGCCCGGACCGGCGCCTCGTCCTCGACCAGCAGCACCACGCCGTCGCCCTGCCGGGTTGATGGCTGCACCGCGACCGGATCCGGCGCGGGCGGACTTTCGATGTCGGCAAAGACCGGCAGATAGATGGTGAAACACGTGCCGGCGCCCGGTTCGCTGTCCACGAAGATAAAGCCACCGGTCTGCTTGACGATGCCATAAGCCGTCGACAGGCCCAGCCCCGTGCCCTCCCCGGTGCGCTTGGTCGTGTAAAAGGGTTCGAAGACCTTCTGCTGTTTGTCCGGATCGATCCCTTCACCCTGATCGATCACCCGCACCAGCACATAATCGCCCGCAGGCACCCGGGCCCGGTCACGGCGCAGCGGTTCGGTCAGCGTCCGCGCCTCGGTATCGATCCGAATTTCACCGCCTGCCGGCATCGCGTCACGGGCATTGACCACAAGGTTCATCAGCACCTGTTCCAGCTGCCGCTTGTCGGCGCGCACGGTTTTGAGCACCGGATCATGGGTCAGCGTCAGCGTCACCTTTTCCCCCACCAGCCGGTTCAGCAGATGGGTCAGGTCGGCCAGCGTGTCACGCAAATCCAGCACCTCGGGCCGCAATGTCTGTTTGCGCGAAAACGCCAACAGCTGGCTGACCAGCGCGGCGGCGCGGTTTGCGTTCTGGCGGATCTGGATCAAGTCGGCATAGTCCAGATCACCCTGGTCATGCCGTAGCAACAACAGGTCGCAATGCCCTGAAATCGCTGTCAGAAGGTTATTGAAATCATGCGCGACCCCGCCCGCGAGCTGACCGATCGCCTGCATCTTCTGGGTTTGCACGAACTGAGCTTCCAGTGTCTTGAGCTCAGTCGCGTCATGCAGGACCGCGACGATCGAAACCTCGTCTTCCTCCTCGACCCGGCTGAGCGTGACCTGAACGAACATCTCCCGGTCGGTCCGGGTCAGGCGCAGAAACTCGGTATGGTTGACCAGCCGACCTTCGGACACCTCCCGCAGCCAGTCCGCCAGCGGGCGGCCGAGGCCGGTCATCAGATCCAGCAGCAGATCGCCCGTTGCCGCCTGCCCGCCCAGCAGGGTCCGGGCCTGCACGTTCAGCGCCACGATCCGGCCCGCAGGCGACAGCCGCAACACCGGCACGGGCAACCCTTCCAGCCCGCCCAGCCCGACGGCACCGGCCTGCCCGGCGGGCAGCAGGTACATTTCGCGGCGCCGAGCTGTGCTGTCCTGCTGAAACACCATCACGTCGGTCGGGCCGTCATCGCCGCGGATCCGGTTGATTTCCCCGGCGCGGACCGGGACGGAAACAAACATCTCCTCCAGCGATTTCAGCCGCCCGCCCGCAAGCGTCCGGGCTGCGTCGTTCATGAACAGGATGGCGCCGGTCGGCCCCACGGTGATCATGGCAACCGGCAGATGTTCCGACATGCGCCCCGGCTGTCCCCTGTCCGGCAGGGTCTCAAAGCGCCAGAGCTGCCGGCCCGGCCCGGCACGGTGCACCGCGGCGCGTATCGTGCCCAGACGGGTCTGAATATCCTCGCTTACACCGTCGCCCCGGCTCAGCCCGCCCTGCAGCCGGTGAACGATGCCGGCGGGGTTGCCGAAGGTTCCGGCCAGCGCCCCGGTCAGCATCCCCGCGCCGGCATGTTCAAACCGCTTCCGCGCGGCCCGGTTGCAGGTCAGGATCCGGCCCATGTCATCGGTCAGGATCTGCGCCGCCGGGTCGGCGTCGATCACCTGCAGGGTCTGCGCACGGGCGTCACGCCGCCGCGCGCCAGTCGGCCAGTGCCACCAGCATCAGCAAGAACAGGATCGTCGCCGCCGCCGCCGCAGCCGACAGGGCGCCCAGCCCGTCCGGTGCCAGCAGCGACAGCGCCGCCGACCCGGCGGCAAGCGCAACCAGAAAGGAATACCTGTGCTGGCCCGCAACCCACTGTGTCGCGGGACCGGACCCGGCATTCTGCCGATTCCCCAACAGTCGAACCCTCCGTCGGAACTGCTTTGCAGCCAGTTTCGCCACCGCGGGTTAAATCGCAGTTAATGATATACTACCTTGGGTTGATTATCACCCGATACTCTGCCGCGTCAAGTGAGCGGTGTAGAAGCCATCGGTCCCCGCGTCGGGCCGCCAGTGGCGGTCCAGAACCACGCTCCAGCCGGGTGTCCGGCTCAGAAAAACCTGTACACGATCCCGGTTTTCCGCATCCAGCAGGGAACAGGTGGCATAGGCCAGCGTCCCGCCCGGACGCACCAGCGCTGCGCCCCGGTCCAGAACCTGATCCTGTATCGCGGTCAGCTCTGCAAGCCGGTCGGGGGTCAGCCGCCATTTCGCATCCGGCGACCGGCGCCACGCCCCGCTGCCGGAACAGGGCGCATCGCACAGGACCACGTCGTAAGGCCCGGCCAGCCGGTCCGTGGGCAGGCAGCGGACCGACACGCCTGCCCTTTGCGCGCGGACGGGGATGTCCTTCATCCGCTCCGGCGCGATATCATGGGCGTCGACCCGCACATCCGCATGCACGGCCATCGCCAGCGCCTTGCCGCCGCCGCCGGCGCAGTAATCCAGCACCTGCTGCCCCGGGCGCAGCGGCAGGAGATCGGTGACAGCCTGGCTGGCGGCGTCCTGCAGTTCAACCAGCCCGTCGAGATAGGCCGCGCTCTGACGCAGTTTGCGCTGGCCTTCGGTGATTTCCAGCGCGGTTTCCGATGCCGGGTGCGGCACGGTTTCGATCCCGTCTTTGCGCAGGGCAGCGGCGGCATCCGGCACGGTTGTTTTGCGCAGATTGGCGCGCAGATGCACCGGCGCGCGGCGGCGCAGGGCAGCCACGACCGCGGGCATCCTGTCGCCGAGGCTGCGGTTCAGGTCCGGGATCAGCCAGCCGGGCACATCCGGCGGCAGCCCGGTCGCAGGGTCGGGAAGGGCCGCGCGTTCCGCGGCGGTCAGCGGTGCGGGCGCGAACCGGGCGCCAGAGAACACCGCATCCGGATCGCGGCCCTGGTCCCGCAGCAGCCCGAGCATCAGCCGGCGCCCGTCCGCCCCGCCGCCCAGCACCGCCAGCGAGGCGCGGGCGCGCAGCACGTCGAAGACATGGTCACGGATCGCCGCGCGGTCGCCCGACCCGGCATAGCGGCTGCGCCGGGCCCAGCCGGTCAGCGCCTGTTCAGCGGGTTTGCCGGTTGCAATCTCGTCCAGAATGTCGATGGCAGCCTGAACGCGCGCCGCCGGCGTCATGCGGGGTGAACTTCAGCTGCGACATGCACCGGTCTGAATTTCCTACATAATCCGGTAGTTTGGGCTTTCGCGGGTAATCTGCACGTCATGGACGTGGCTTTCCTTCAGTCCCGCGCCGGAGATTTTGACGAATTCGCAGCTGGTGCGCATCGCGTCGACCGTGGCGCAGCCGGTATAGCCCATCGCCGCGCGCAGCCCGCCGACAAGCTGATGGATCACGGCCGAGGCGCTGCCCTTGTAAGGAACCTGCCCCTCGATGCCTTCGGGCACCAGCTTGTCGCTGGCGGCGTCCTTCTGGAAATAGCGGTCGGCCGAGCCCCGTGCCATCGCGCCCAGGCTGCCCATGCCGCGGTAGCTTTTGAAGCTGCGGCCCTGATAAAGGATCACCTCGCCCGGGCTTTCATCGGTGCCGGCCAGCATCGAGCCGACCATGGCACAGGATGCGCCGGCGGCGATGGATTTGGCGAAATCGCCGGAATATTTGATGCCGCCATCGGCGATGACGGGGATGTCGCCGGCGGCAGAGGCACTGTCGATGATCGCCGTCAGCTGCGGCACCCCGACCCCGGCGACGATCCGCGTGGTACAGATGCTGCCCGGCCCGATGCCCACTTTCACGGCATCGGCGCCGGCCCCGATCAGGGCCTTTGTGCCTTCGGAGGTGGCCACGTTACCGGCAACGATCTGCACCTCGTTCGACAGCGCCTTGGCCCGCCGGACCGCCTGAGCGACGCCTTCGGAATGGCCATGCGCGGTGTCGATCACGATCATGTCGACGCCGGCATCGACGAGCGCGGCGGAGCGTTCGAACCCGGCGTCGCCCACCGTCGAGGCAGCGGCGACGCGGAGCCGGCCCAGATGGTCCTTGCAGGCGGTCGGGTTCAGCACCGCCTGTTCCGTGTCCTTGAGCGTGAGCAGCCCGGTCAGCTTGCCCTCCCCGTCGGTCACCAGCAGCTTCTCGATCCGGCGCGCCTTCATAAGGCTGATCGCCTCGTCGCGGTCGGCCGGTTCGTGCAGGATGGCGAGATTGTCGGTGGTCATCATCACCCGCACCGGGGTGTTGTCATCGCTGGCAAAGCGCATGTCGCGGTTGGTCACGATCCCCACCACGCGGCCCGAGCTGTCAACCACCGGGAAGCCTGTCACGTTGTAGCGTTCGCGCAGCGCCTTGGCATCGGCAAGGGTCTGATCGGCGCGCAGGGTGATCGGGTTGTAGACGATGCCGCTTTCGAACCGTTTCACGCGGCGGATTGCGCGGGCCTGTTCCTCGATATCGAGATTGCGGTGCACCACGCCCATGCCACCGGCCTGCGCCATGGCGATGGCCATGCGCGCCTCGGTCACGGTGTCCATGGCGCTGCTGAGGAGCGGGATGTTGAGATCGATGGAGCGGGTCACGCGGGTGCGCGTGTCGGCATCCGCCGGAAGCACCGACGACGCCGCCGGCACCAGAAGAACGTCATCAAAGGTAAGCGCCTCACGAATCTGCATTTGCGACCCTCATGCATGTGCCCGTTTGGCGGCCACCCTATCGCATGGTTTTGAAATGGGGGAAAGGGGGGATACAACATGTTGGTGTGGTGACTGCCGGCCCGGCGGCCCAGAAAATCCTGCGAATTTTCTTTTGGGGGCGCTGCCCCCGTCGCGCGGGTGCGCGCGACACCCCCGAGGTATTTATCAAACAGAAGAAGCAAGGCGGGGAAAGCCGCACGGCGCAGGATATGACGCGGTCCGGCCTGAAAATGCCGCTGCGTGGCTGTCAATCCGGCAATCACGCTCTATGGTCGCGGAAAATGCAGAAGAGAGTGCCATGACATCCGATCCTCTTGTCGTTTTCACGCCCTCGGGCAAACGCGGACGCTTTCCCGCCGGCACGCCGGTTCTGACGGCCGCACGGCAGCTGGGTGTGGATCTGGACAGCGTCTGTGGCGGGCGCGGGATCTGTTCGAAATGCCAGATCACGCCGGCTTATGGCGAATTTCCCAAGCACGGGGTTCACGTGGCCGGCGACGCGCTGTCGGACTGGAACGCGGTTGAGCAGCGTTATGATGACAAGCGCGGGCTGACGCCCGGCCGGCGGCTGGGCTGTCAGGCGCAGATCGTAAGCGACGTGGTGATCGATGTGCCGCCCGAAAGCCAGGTGCACCGGCAGGTGATCCGCAAGGCCGCCACGGACCGGCAGATCACCATGGATCCGGCGACGCGTCTGTGTTTCGTGGAGGTCGACGAGCCGGACATGCACGAGCCCACCGGCGATCTGGAGCGGCTGGCGCGGGCGCTGGCCGCGCAGTGGGAGATCGGCGGGGTGACTGCGGATCTGTCGCTTCTGGCCCGGCTGCAGCCGGTGCTGCGCAAGGGCAAGTGGCAGGTGAGCGTGGCCCTGCACAAGGGGCATCGCGACGCGGTGCACCGGATCCTCGACATCTGGCCGGGGCTGCACGAGGGCGGGCTCTACGGGCTGGCAATCGATCTGGGATCGACCACCATTGCCGCGCATCTGACCGATCTGGAAACCGGTGAGGTGATTGCATCGAGCGGGCTGATGAACCCGCAGATCCGGTTCGGCGAGGACCTGATGAGCCGGGTCAGCTATGCGATGATGAACCCCGGCGGCGACCGGGAGATGACGGAGGCGGTGCGCGCTGCGCTGAACGATCTGACCGGCGAGATCGCGCGCGAGGGCGGCATCGATCCGGCGCTGATCGTGGAGACGGTGTTTGTCTGCAACCCGGTGATGCATCACCTGCTGATGGGGCTGGACCCGGTGGAACTGGGACAGGCGCCGTTTGCGCTGGCCACGTCCGAGGCGATGGAGCTGGCGGCAGGCGAGATCGGGCTGACCGCGGTGAACCCGCGGGCGCGGGTCTATGTGCTGCCCTGTATCGCCGGCCATGTGGGCGCGGATGCCGCCGCCGTGGCGCTGAGCGAAGAGCCGGGTAAATCCGACGATCTGGTATTGGTGGTGGATGTGGGCACCAACGCGGAAATCCTGCTGGGCAATACCACCCGGGTGCTGGCCTGTTCCTCGCCCACCGGGCCGGCCTTTGAGGGGGCGCAGATATCGTCGGGCCAGCGCGCCGCGCCCGGTGCGATCGAGCGGGTCGAGATCGATGCGGAGACCAAGGAGCCGCGCTTCCGCGTGATCGGCAGCGAACTGTGGTCGGACGAGGACGGGTTTGCTGAGGCCACGTCGGTCACCGGCATCACCGGCATCTGCGGATCCGGCATCATCGAGGCGGTGGCCGAGATGCGCATGGCCGGGTTGCTGGACGAAAGCGGGCTGATCGGGTCGGCCGGGCAGACCGGCACCGCGCGCGCCATTCCCGAGGGCCGCACCCATTCCTATCTGATCCATGATGGCAGCGCCGATGGCGGACCGGTCATCACCGTGACCCAGGGCGACATCCGCGCGATCCAGCTGGCGAAATCGGCGCTTTATGCGGGAGCGCGGCTGTTGATGGATGAAATGGCTGTGGAGCGGGTGGACCGGGTGGTGCTGGCCGGGGCGTTCGGCGCCCATATCTCGACCAAACACGCGATGGTGCTGGGGATGATCCCCGATTGCCCGCTGGACAAGGTCACCAGCGCCGGAAACGCCGCCGGCACCGGCGCGCGCATCGCGCTGTGCAACACCGGCGCGCGGGCCGAGATCGAACGCGTGGTGCGCGAGATCACCAAGGTGGAAACCGCGATCGAGCCGAAATTCCAGGATCATTTCGTCGCCGCCAATGCGATCCCGCACAAAAGCGACCCCTTCCCGGAGCTTGAAAAAGTGGTCCGCCTGCCGCAGGTTTCCTTCAACACCGGAGGAGATGGCGAAAGAGGCGGCGGCCGGCGTCGCCGCCGCCGGGCCTGAGCCACCAGAAAAAGGGAATCCCATGGCAGAGAGCAACGCCGGCCAGAAAGCATTCTGGTCCGAGCAGACCGCAGACAAGTGGCTGCGCCATCAGGATATTCTGGATGCCTCCTTCGACATCGTGCTGAGTACGGTGCTGGACGCGGCGGATCTGCAGCCGGGACATCAGGTGCTGGATGTGGGATGCGGTGTCGGCAGCAGCTGCCTGCGGGCGGCCGACCGGGTCGGACCCGAGGGCGCTGTGCTGGGGCTGGATATTTCGGAACCGTTTCTGGACCGGGCGCAGGCGCTGGCGGCCGGGCGAACGAATGTCGCCTTCCGTCTGGACGATGCGCAGGACGCGGCGTTGCCGGCGGGCCGGTTCGACCGGCTGGTTTCCCGGTTCGGCGTGATGTTCTTTTCCGACACCACCGCCGCCTTTGCCAACCTCGCCCGGGCGATGAAACCCGGCGGACGGATGGTCATGGCCAGCTGGGGACAGCCGGCGCAGAACCCGTGGTTCATGATCCCGCACCGGGTGGCGGCGGAACGGCTGGGCACCCCACCCAAGGCCGACCGATATGCGCCGGGACCGTTTGCCTTTCACGACACCGAACACACGCTGGGCCAGATAGCTGCCGCCGGACTGGACGTGTCGGTTGAGGTGCTGACGCTCACGCTGGCGGAAACCGTCGATCTCGACGTGCTGTCGCGGGTTTCGGCGGCAACCGGGCCGGCCGGAAACATCATGCAGCTGTTCAACGGCACGGACGAGGACATGGCCGCGATCGAGGCGGAAATACGTGCCCGCTATGGCGCGCTGGCGCCCGGTATCCCGGCAGAAATCAACCTGTACACCGCCATCTGTCCGGGCGGGTGAGGAGATGAAACGCCTGTTTCCATCCCTGCCCGACGCCCCGCATCTGGGCGACACGCTGCAGCGCTTCCCGGACGCCGCGGCAACGATCATGCAACTGGCCGACCAGATCCTGCTGCGCGACAGCGCGCTGTCGGTGGGCGAGCGGGAACTGATCGCGGCCTATGTCTCGGGGCTGAACGCCTGCGCCTTCTGCTTCGGCGCGCACAAGTCCGCGGCGGAAGCCTTTGGCATCGACGGCGATCTGATCGAGGCACTGATGGCAGACCCCGATACCGCGCCGGTCGATGACCGGCTGAAACCGGTGCTGGCCTATGTCGCCTGCCTGACCAGAACCCCGGCGCAAATGACCGAGGCGCATGCGCAGGCGGTCTATGACGCGGGCTGGCCGGAACAGGCGCTTTACGACGCGGTTCAGGTCTGTGCGCTGTTCAGTTTCATGAACCGGATCGTGGAGGGCACCGGCGTGAGCTTCGATTTTGCCGACGCGCCGCCCATGACCGACGCGCAGAAGGCCGCGCGGCGGGAACGGCGCTATTCCGACTGGGGCAAACAGATCGGGCTGGACTGAGCCCGGCCGCGTCCTCAGCGCAGCCGGCTGTCGCCCAGATACACGACCAGCCCCAGCGCCAACCCCCAGAAAGCGGCGCCGATCCCCGGCAGGCTGACACCGCCGGCCGTGGCCACCAGCGTGACGGCGGCTGCGAAACGGGTGGCTTCGGGCCGGAATGCCCCCTGCGCAGCCCCGGCGAAGGCCGGCAATAGCGCAAGACCGGCGGCCATGGTGATCGCGGCCTGCGGACCTGCACCCTGCCCCGCCACACACGCCCTTGACGCCCGCAAGACCCCGCACTATCCAGTCCCCCGCCGGACGCGGGTATGGTGAAAAGGTATCACGCGAGCTTCCCAAGCTTAAGTTACGGGTTCAATTCCCGTTACCCGCTCCAATTATTTTGTCATAGTTTCGACGGTTTTCAGAGATTGATCCTGCCCATGCGGTGTCACTGCACCGGGCCGGAATGGAAGCACCCGGGGACGTCAGGGAGCGCACCCCGGACCCGGACAATCTGAACGGCCCGCGCCCTGGCGTTCCAGCGACCGGTCCGCCGAACTCCATCAGGATAGTTTCAGACAAAACCACCACCGCCGGGGCCGCAGCACCTCAACGCCAGCACCTAAGACCCCGAGCTCGCGATGTTCATCCAGCCCGACTGGCTCGACCCGACCGAGCCGGGGGTGGGGACGAACCGGTATGCCTATGCGGGGAACGATCCGGTGAATCTGAGGGACCCGGGGGGGAATTATGCTGAGTTTGCTGTCGAAGTCGTTAGCATTACAATTGGTTACACGTTCCTCCGTGGGAACCTGCAGGAAGGCAAATACGGTGCGGCAGCTGTGGATGCTATTGGAATAGCTGTTGATGTTGCCGCTGCTGCTATTCCCGGAGTTCCTGGTGTTTCATCCGCTGCGATTAGCTCTTCGCGTGTGGGAAACCAAATCTCCAAAGGTATCCGCAGTCGAGCCAGATTTGAAAACCACCACATTATACCCAAAAAATACAATCACCCATTGCTGGACAAGATTGGTTTTAACAAAGAAGCGACGGAAAATCTTGTTCCATTGCCGAACACACGAGAGCTTCATCCGACCAAGACAGTTCATAGAGGGATGCACACAAAGGATTATGAAACTATGCTGGATGACTTTTTGGATGTTGTCGAAGCGAAGGTTAGGTCGGGCGAATTGACTCCTCTTCAAGCCAAGACAGCTGTAGAAGACTTTCAAAAGGAGCTTCGGGGCAAGTTAAATCGAGGAGAGATCACCCTGAATTCGGCAAGCAAAAACGAGCCTCCATCAGCTGCAGGCACAGGGGGTGGTTTCGGCGCGGGGCAGGCCGGCGAAGAAGGTGCTTCAGGCGAAGCAGGAGAAGATGACTATGGGCACAGATGAGATAATCAAGGTGGTAGATACGAACGTTGGCATTAGAATGTGGCAGCCGACACTGGAGAGTTTTCCTCTCGAAGTAAATTTCGATCGAAACGGTTCCCCTATCGGCACTTCAGAGTTGACAAGCACAGAGCAACTAAAAATTTCACAAGGCCCTGCAATTGCAACTACAGACAATGCGACAATTAAACAAATCAGAGCTCAAGATATCTTGCAAGGCGGGGTGAATTCTCCAATTTTCTCGAAGCAAATTTTGTACGAATTGAGGTTTTTATTGACGGAGGAGGAATGTCAATTTTTTCCAATAGAAATTCGGTGTCGCGATGGATGGGTAAAAGACCGGTTTTTTGTTGTAAGACCACTCATTAGAGAAACTTGCATTGACTTGGAGGCTTCTGATGTCGATATAATTTCATCAATAGGGATGTTTGTAAGTTGGAGTAAGCTGGTGGAAGCTCAAGGTTGTTTAGCGCGATGTAGCATAGCGCGCGACAAAAATTCTCAAATTGTGCTCATATCCGAAAAGTTCTTCCATATGGTCGAGAAATTTGAGGCCGCTTCCAAGGTGTTTGTGCCATTAAGCCACGCTCGTTCTCGATAATCGCCAGAACGCCTTTATCGGTTCTGACCTGCCCCTTTTTTCAGGGCCACTCGTAAATCGAGTTTGCTCTCCATTTGTGTGCCATCATTCAGCGGCGTGAGCAATGGGCGCAGGCGCGGAGCCCTCATGTAGCTCAAGCGGCTGTGCCCATTGCGTTTTGTCGAAGGGCCGCGCTGCCGCGAACTCCTCCGGGGTTTGATATCTCAGGCTGCTGTGCGGTCTCTCTGTGTTGTAGTCTATCCTCCAGTTTTCGATGATGTCACGAGCCTCGCCGATGCTTGTGAACCAATGCTGGTTCAGACATTCGTCCCTGAAGCGACCATTGAAACTCTCGATGTAGGCATTCTGGGTCGGCTTGCCCGGATCTATGAAATACAACTGCACGCCGTTGTCATCGGCCCAGGCGTCAAGCGCGCGACCTCGTAGTTCCGGGCCGTTATCAACGACCAGAATGTCAGGATATCCGCGTTCGCGTGCGACCCGGTTCAGCAGTTCCACGACCCGCTCACCGGGCAGTGAGAAATCCACCTCGATGGCGGGGCACTCTCGTGTGCAATCATCTTTGAGGTTCGCCGTTCGGAATTTGCGCCCGTTTGCCAGTGCGTCACTGGTGAAATCCAAAGACCACCGTTGGTTGGCTGCAATCGGGCACCAGCCGCCCTCACGGCCTTCCTTGGGGATCTTCTTGCGCTTTGTGCGACGTAGCCACAGCCGCTCCTCGCGGTAGATACGTTCGACGACTTTGACGTTCACCTTGAACCCCTCGCGCACCAGCTTGGCATGCAACATACGATAGCCATACCTCCTGTGCTTGCCTGAAAGCGTGATCAGACGTTCCCGAAGCCGCGCGTGGCGATCCGGGCGCGCCTGATAGGTCAGGCTCGATCTGGATATTCCAACCAGCCTGCACGCCCGCCTTTGCGTGAATTGGTGTTCAGCCATCAACGTGACCACCGCATCCCGACGGGCGGCAGGCGTTATGAGTTTTTTGCCAGCAGCCCCTTAAGACCAGCATTATCGAGCATCGCGTCTGCCAGCAGACGCTTCAGCTCCGAGTTCTCGACCTCCAGGTCCTTCAGGCGGCGCAGCTCGGATACTGTCATGCCGCCATACTTGGCTTTCCACTTGTACAGCGTCGCATCGGACATCCCATGCTTGCGGCAAAGCTCAGACACTTTGGCACCCGCAGCATACTCCTGCAAAATCCCGACGATTTGTTCCTCTGTGAAGCGTGACTTCCGCATTCTTCGTTCTCCTCGTAGCTTTGAACGTTACGAGAACAAACTCTCTTTTTGAATGGCCCGAAATTCTGGGGGCAGGTCAGTTCGCTCAACGAAAGCCCGCGCGACGAACTCTTGAACGAGGAGATATTCGACACCCTGAATGTTGCCTGGCGCAAACTGCCGATCAGACGGCACGACTAAAACGCCATCAACTGTATGCCGCTCTGGAAATCGTATGCGCTCGAAGCGCGCTGGAGGTATCAGCAATGATAGAGCTCTACACCCAACGTCTTTGCCCAAAACGACTGCCCAGACTACCAATCGCGAGCCCGCAGACTCTAGAAAGCGTAGGGTGGGTGCCAACCCACCACCAACGCATCAAACCCGTCCGCTCTCCGTCACCCTGAACGGCACCACCACCACCTAAGCCGACAGCGCCGAGGGGAAACGCTGGAAGCGGATCGTGGATGACGACTCCACTGTCACCACCAATCTCTACGTGGTGCCCGAGCTGGAGATCGAGAACCCCGAGGCCGGAGCGTCTTCGGACGAGGTCGTGCACTGGTACCTGCACCCGACCATCCGGCATGAGATCACGCGCTCCGGCACCGAGATCCACACCATGCACCGGGATCAGCTGAACTCGTTGGTGATGATGACAGACGAGAACACCGATTGGGGCATCGAACGGGTTCCGGCACGGCGACCGCGGACAGGTCCGGCATGGCACAGGATCCGGCATCGACGGCGCTGTTGTGACGGGCGCCGGCGTGATCACCGTGCATATGTGACAGCAACAGCGCGCCCAGCCGCGGATCGTCCGGGCCGGCCACCGTCATCCCGGCATCATGGAGGGCGCCGGTGCCATCGGGGTCTTCGAACAGCGTGGCCCGGTCGGGCCGGCAAAGCGCACCCTTGATCCCGCCAGCCGGGGTCACTTTGACGGTCTGCGCGATTGCGCCACCGGCGGTTGCAATGGCCAGATCACAAATGGCCGCCACGGCCGTCAACGTCATCACGTGCCCTCCTAAAGGTCGGCCCTCAGGAGAAACCGGCGCGAAATCGGGTTTATTGCCGTTCGGGTCTCAAAAACCGGTCTTTTCTAGCCCGGCAAGGCGCGGTCCAGCGCCCTGCCAAGTTTTGTAACCAGCTCGTCGATATGGTTGTCCCCGATGATGAAGGGTGGCGCCAGCAGGACGTGGTCGCCGCTCCGGCCGTCGGCGGTGCCGTTCATCGGGTAGCAGATCAGCCCTTCGTCGAAGGCGGCGGATTTGAGCCGCGCGGCGATCCGCTGCTGCACGTCGAAGGGGGTGGCGGTGTCGCGGTCGGCCACGATTTCCAGCGCGCGGAACAACCCGCGGCCGCGGATGTCGCCGATATTGGGGTGCTGGCCAAACACCTGTTCCAGCGCCGATTGCAGCCGGCCACCCATTTGCGCGCACCGGTCCGTCAGCCCGCCGGCGGTCAGTTTCTGCAGCACCACGTCGGCCACGGCGGCCCCGATCGGGTGGCCGATATATGTGTGACCGTGGCTGAAGGCGCCGGATCCGTCCCGTATCGCATCGTGGATGGCCGACGAACACAGCATCGCGCCAATCGGCTGATAGCCCGCGCCCAGCCCCTTGGCCACGGTCAGGATATCGGGAACGACACCGTCCTGTTCACAGGCAAAGAGTGTGCCGGTCCGGCCCATCCCGCACATGACCTCATCGAGGATCAGCAGGATGCCGTACTGATCACAGATCTCGCGGATGCGCCGGAAATAGCCGGGCACCGGTGGCACCGCGCCCGCGGTTGCCCCCACCACGGTTTCGGCGATGAAGGCCAGCACGGTTTCCGGCCCCATCCGCTGCAGCGCCTCTTCCAGTTCGTTGGCCACGCGCAGCCCGTAGGCTTCTTCGGTTTCGCCGGGGTGCCGGCCGCGATAGGCATAGCAGGGAGAGATTGTTTCGGTCTGCATCAGGATCGGTTCGAACACGGCGCGCCGCTGGGCATTGCCGCCCACGGCCAGCGCACCCAGCGTGTTGCCGTGATAGCTCTGCCGCCGCGAAATGAAGCGGACACGCTCCGGCTCACCGCGTTCGACGGCGTATTGGCGGGCCAGCTTCAGCGCCGCTTCCATCGCCTCGGACCCGCCGCTGACGAAATAGACATGGTTGATATGGCCCGGGGCGTGCCCGGCCAGCCGCCCGGCCACGCGCTCGGCCGGTTCGGTGGTGAAAAACCCGGTGTGGGCATAGGCCAGCGCATCGGCCTGATCTCGGATGGCGGCAATCACATCCTGATCGCTGTGGCCAAGGCAGGACACCGCCGCACCGCCGGAGGCATCCAGATAGGCCTTGCCCGAGGCGTCGAACAGGTGCGGCCCGTCACCGCGAACGGCGACCGGCGGGGCCGCCCGGAGGTTTCGGTGAAAGACGTTTGCCACTTCTGAGAGTCCCGATTCTGATCTTCCTGAAGACAGTAGTGAAACAAACGTTGACAATGAAGCAAGACAGAGAAACATTTGTGCCAAAAAACAGGGGGAGAACTTGAACGCGACTGTCGAAGAACGGCTTTCGGCCGGCAACACTGCGCTCAGCGGACGCCTGAAAGAGGCGGCCGACTACGTGGTTGCCAATCCGATCGACGTGGCGACACGTAGCCTGCGGGCCGTGTCGCGCGACAGTGGCGTATCGCCTGCCACCTTTACCCGGCTGGCCCGGGCGCTTGAATTTGCGAGCTACGAGGACCTGCGCGAAACCATGCGCGATTCGGTCAGCCGCCGGATGCGGACCTTTTCGGACCGGGTGGACCTGCTGCAGGACGGGGATGATCCGGAATGCCGGCGGTTTCTGGACCGGCATGCCTCGGCCTGTGCCGAAAATCTGGCCGCGCTGCCCGAGCGCATCGACCCGCAGACGATGAACACGGTCGTAAGCCGGCTGGAAACCGCGCGGGAGGTGATCCTTTTGGGCGCGCTGGGATCAACCGGGATCGTCGAATACCTTGCCTACGTGGCTTCGTTTTTTGCCGACAACTGGACGCTGGCGGGCCGGATGGGCAGTTCACTGGGCGCAACAATTGCGCGGATCGGTCCAGAGGACGTGCTGTTCGTGGTGACCAAGCCACCGTTTTCGTCGCGCGTGGTGCGGGCCACGCGGGAGGCGCGCCGGCGGGGCGCTTTCGTGATCGTGGTGACGGACACCCATACCTGCCCGGCGCTGCGCGACGCGTCGGTGGGGCTGACGGTGCCGACCGACAGTCCGCATTTCTATTCATCCTACGTGGCGACGATGGTGCTGCTCGAAGCCATCGTCGGAACTCTGGCGCAGCGATACGGGGAATCTGCCCGGTCGCGCATACAAGCGGTGGAGATAGCGTGCCGGTCTCTGGACGAAGTCTGGGACGGCTGAAAAACTGAGTGACATTCAAAGGAGAGGAAGACTCACATGTTTGACAAAACCAAATCCATTATCGTCGGTGCGGCGGCAGCAGCCTTGATGGCGCCTGCGGCTTTCGCCGAGGATTTCATCACCATCGGGACCGGCGGCGTGACCGGCGTGTATTACCCGACCGGCGGCGCGGTTTGCCGTCTGGTGAACAAAGGGCGCAAGGAACATGGCGTGCGCTGCTCGGTGGAATCGACCGGTGGTTCGATCTATAACATCAACACCATTCGCGAAGGCGAGCTGGAATTCGGTGTGGCCCAGTCGGACTGGCAGTTCCACGCCTATAACGGCAGCTCCAAGTTCCAGGATGCCGGCAAGTTCGGCGATCTGCGCGCTGTGTTCTCGATCCATCCCGAACCGTTCACGGTGGTTGCCCGCGCCGATGCCGGGATTTCCCATTTCGACGATCTGAAGGGCAAGCGGGTCAATATCGGCAACCCGGGCTCCGGTCAGCGCGGTACGATGGACGTGGTTCTGGCAGCCAAGGAAATGTCGCTGAGCGATTTCGCCCTGGCGACCGAGCTGAAGGCGGCAGAGCAGTCGGCCGCACTCTGCGACAACCAGATCGACGCGATGGTTTACACCGTCGGCCACCCGTCGGGTTCCATTCAGGAAGCCACCACCGCCTGTGACAGCGTTCTGGTCGACGTGACCGGCGCAGGCATCGACAAGCTGGTGGATCAGAACACTTTCTACCGCAAGGCCCGCATCGTGGGCGGCACTTATCGCGGCAACCCGGACGACACTCACACCTTTGGTGTTGGCGCCACTCTGGTGACCTCGGCCAATGTGTCCGACGATGCGGTTTATGTTCTGGTGTCGGCTGTCTTCGAAAACTTCGGCGACTTCAAAAAGCTGCACCCGGCTTTTGCCAACCTCGATCCGCAGGAAATGATCAAGGACGGCCTGTCGGCCCCGCTGCATGACGGCGCGGCACGCTACTACCGTGAAAAGGGCTGGATCGAGTAACCAGTTCCATTTCGGGCGGCCGGGCTGACCGGCCGCCCCTGCCCGCCCCGATCCGTTGCGGAGCGGGCCCACCAACCCCCGGAGATCGCGATGACAGACCAGCAGGACCAAAACCGACCGCTGAGCGAAGAAGAACTGCAGGATCTGGTGTCATCGACCGACGCCGGTGCCCGCAATCCCACCGGAAACACCGCCTATCTGATCGCCGCGATCGCGCTGATCTGGTCGCTGTTTCAGGTGCTTCTGGCCTCGCCGATCGCCAATTACGTGCTGCCCGGGGCGTGGATCAACAATTCCCGCCAGATCCATCTGGCCTTTGCAATTTTTCTGGCCTTCATGGCCTATCCTGCGTTTCGCAACAGCCCGCGCCACTATATCCCCATAGCCGACTGGGTGCTGGCGATGGGCGGGACGTTCATCGCCCTTTACGGGTTCTTTTTCTATGACAAGCTGGTCAATGCCGGCGGGCTGGCCGACGACACCGACAAATGGGTCGCGCTGGTCGGGCTGCTGATCCTGTTTGAAGGCGCCCGGCGCGCACTGGGCCCCGCGATGGCGATTATCGCCTCGATCTTCCTGGTTTACGTGTTTTTCGGATCCAGCGAATGGGTGCCCGATGTGATCCGCTGGAAAGGCGCGTCGCTGAAGAAAGCGATGAGCCACATGTGGATCACCTCCGAAGGCGTGTTCGGCATCGCGCTGGGGGTTTCGACCAAGTTCGTGTTCCTGTTCGTGCTCTTCGGCGCCTTGCTGGATAAGGCCGGTGCCGGCAACTATTTCATCAAGATGGCCTTCGGCGCGCTTGGCCACCTGCGCGGCGGCCCGGCCAAGGCCGCGGTCGTGGGCTCGGCCGCCACCGGCCTGATTTCCGGCTCCTCCATCGCCAACGTGGTCACCACCGGCACGTTCACCATCCCGCTGATGAAACGCGTGGGCTTCACCTCCGAACAGGCCGGCTCGGTCGAGGTCGCCTCCTCGGTCAACGGTCAGATCATGCCGCCGGTGATGGGAGCCGCGGCGTTCCTGATGGTCGAATATGTGGGCATCTCCTATGTCGAGGTGATCACCCACGCCTTCCTGCCGGCGACGATTTCCTACATCGCGCTGGTCTATATCGTTCACCTCGAAGCGGTGAAGCGCAACATGCCCACGCTGGGCGACCGGGCGGTGTCGCTGGGCCGCACGATGGGCGGCATGTTCGTCTTCTTCGCCGGCTTCGCAATCCTGTGCTATGCGGTGCAATACCCGGTCAGCTGGATCGTCGCGATGGTGCCGTCCGGCTCGGGCTGGGTCCTGTCACTGCTGATCGTCCTCGCCTATCTGGCGCTGTTGTGGCTGGCCGCACAGTCCGAGGATCTGGTGCCTGACGATCCCAATGCCAAGGACGTGGAACTGCCCGACGTGGGCAAGATCTACAAATCCGGGCTCTATTACCTGCTGCCGATTGTTGTGCTGGTCTATTTCCTGATGATCGAGCAGAAATCGCCGGGGCTGTCGGCCTTCTGGGCGACCGCGCTGCTGTTTGTCATCCTGCTGACGCAGCGCCCGATCAAGGCAATGTTCCGGGCCTCGGGCGATGTTGCCGACGCGGCCCGCAACGGCTTCACCGACCTGATCCAAGGCCTGATCGAAGGCGCCCGCAACATGATTGGCATCGCACTGGCCACGGCCACCGCCGGTGTGATTGTGGGCACCGTTACCCTGACCGGTGTCGGGCAGGTGATGGCGGATCTGGTCGAGTTCCTGTCCGGCGGCAACCTGATCCTGATGCTGGTGATGGTGGGGCTGTTGTCGCTGGTGCTGGGCATGGGGCTGCCGACCACGGCAAACTATATCGTGGTGTCCTCGCTGATGGCGGGCGTTGTCGTTCAATTGGGCGCGCAGAGCGGGCTGATCGTGCCGCTGATCGCGGTGCATCTGTTTGTCTTCTACTTCGGCATCATGGCGGATGTGACGCCGCCCGTGGGGCTGGCCAGCTTTGCCGCCGCGGCGGTGTCGGGCGGGGATGCGATCCGCACTGGGTTCACGGCGTTCTTCTATTCGCTGCGCACCGTCGCCCTGCCCTTCGTGTTCATCTTCAACACCGATCTGTTGCTGATTGATGTCGGCTGGATACAGGGCATTCTGGTCTTTGTGGTCGCCTGTATCGCAATCCTGATCTTCACCGCCGGCACGATGGGCTGGTTCCTGACGCGCAACCGGATCTATGAAAGTGTTGCGCTGATCCTGATCGCCTTTGCCCTGTTCCGCCCCGATTTCTTCATGAACCGGCTGCAGCCGCCCTATGCCTCGGTCCCGCCGGTGCAGATCGAGGCGGCGCTGGAAAGCGCGCCGGTCGGCAGCGAAGTGCAGGTCGTGGTTGCCGGTCCGGATTTCATTTCCGGCAATCCTAAGAAGACCACGCTGGTTCTGGCCATCGAAGAGGAAGGCACCGGGCAGGCACGGCTGGACAAGTTCGGCTTCTTGGTCATGGAAGAGGACGGCCGGATGCTGATGGAAGAACCGATGTTCGGCACCCCCTTTGCCGATACGCTGAGCAATTTCGACTTCTACGGGGATGACCCCGTGGTGATTGCCAGCATTGATGTTCCCAACAGCCAGATGCCCAAGGAACTGATATTCATCCCCGCCCTGCTGCTGCTGGCACTGGTTGCCCTTGGTCAGCGGGCCCGGGCGGGCCGGCAGGAGCAAAGCGCATGATGACTTCGATACTCTGTGCGGTGGACGTGAGCGACAATGCCTCGGACGCCAAGGTGCTGGAACAGGCGTGGCAGCTGGCGCAGTTGCGCGACGCGCAGCTGGTGGTGGTAACGGTTCTGCCGGATTTCGGCACCTCGCTGGTCGGCGGGTTCTTCGAGCCGGATTTCCACGCCAGGGCCGAAGAGGCCGCTCAGACGCAACTGCATCAGGTGATCGCCTCGGTTCTGGGCGAAGACGCGGATCAGGCCGCCCGGCATCTGGTGCTGACCGGAAAGCCCTATGAGCAGATCCTGCAGGTCGCGGAAAAGCTGGAAAGCGACCTGATCGTCATCGGTGCCCATCAGCCGGATCTGAAGGATTATCTGCTGGGTCCGAACGCCGCGCGTGTGGTGCGCCACGCAAACTGTTCGGTGTTCGTGGTCCGGGTGCCCTAACCGCCCCGTTCGCGTGAATTGAGCAGGACCGCCTGCAGGGCGGTGAACATGGCGTCCCTGTCGGCATCACTCAGCCCCGCCAGCAGCACGGCTTCGTGCTCTTCGACCGAACGCAGGGCCTTGATATAAAGCTGCATACCCTCCGGGGTCGGGTTCAGCGCATAGGCGCGGCGGTCATCCGGCGCAGGATCGCGCACGATCAGGCCACGCTGTTCCAGTTCGTCGATGATAACCACGAGGTTCGGGCGTTCGACATCCATGGCATCGGCAAGCTGAGACTGGCGCAGCCCCGGATTGTCGACGATCAGCACCAGCGCCGTATAGGTCAGCATCCGCAGCCCGAACGGTTTCAGCGCCCTGTGCAGATCGTCGCGGATCACGTTGAACGCCCGTTTCATCCGGTAACCGGCAAACCGCTGCAGGGTTGCGTCGCTGACCTTCGCAACCGGAGAGGCCGCGCCGGGCGATTTGGGTCTGACTGTGCTCATCGCCATATCCTGACCGATACCGGCCCGATTTTCCAGCGCGCGGGACCGGGCAGCTCCCGCGGGTCAGGGCTGTGCTGCGGGCTCCTGTTGGGTGATGCAATGGATGCCGCCGCCGCCGATGGCAATCGACATGATATCGACCATGGCGACGGTCCGGTCCGGGAACGCGTCCTGTAGTAATTCGCGCACCACGCCGTCCTCGCGCAGGCCGTATTCCGGCATGATCACACCGCCGTTGCAGATGTAGAAATTCACATAGCTGTCGCAGAAATTGTCGCAATCGGTGTCATATTCAAACGCATCCGGCACCCGGATCAGGCGCAGCGGCCGCCCCCTGGCGTCGGTCTGCCCGTCCAGCGCGGCAATGTTGCGCTTGTGTATCTGGTGCCAGTGATGGTGCGGCGGGCCTTCGGCCTGCACCATCACCACGCCCGGCGCGGCGAAAACGGCGATGCCATCGACATGGCCATCGGTTTCGTCTTCCTCCACGTTACCCGGCAGCCAGATCACCTTGTCGCCGCCCAGCATGTTCAGCAATTCCGCCTCGATCGCGTCGCGGGTCCAGCCCGGGTTGCGGTTGGCGTTGGGAAAACAGCTCTCCGTCGTCAGGATCGTGCCCTCACCATCGACGGAAATGCCGCCACCTTCGGCAATCAGGCCAGAGGCAAAGCTGCGCAGGCCGGCGGCATCCAGAATGGCCCCGGAGACGCTGTTGTCGCCGTCATAAGGGTGATACTTGCCACCCCAGGCGTTGAATTCAAAGGCTACGCCCGCCCGGTTCCCCTGCCCGTCAGTCAGGAAACACGGACCCGCGTCCCGCGCCCAGCTGTCGTCGATGGGATGTTCCAGAACCTCGATATCCGCGCCCAGCATCGACCGGGCCCGGGCCGCGTCCCCGGGGCGGGCCACCATGGTCAGGGGTTCAAACCGGCGAATGGCATGGGCCACATCGGCGTAGTTGCGGCGCGTGTCCTCCAGACTGTCCCAGACCGCGGGTCTGCAGGGCCACATCATCCATGTCCGCTTGTGCGGCGTCCATTCCGCCGGCATGGAAAACCCGGCCTGTTTCGGGGTCATCACGTCACTGGTCATCGGTCTTTTTCTCCCCTGCGTCCGCCTTGCCAACCGGTTCCGCCTGACCGGAGGCCACCGGCGGCACCCGCGCCGCCTGCAATCGCTGCAGGCTCTGATGCAGCGCGGTGCAGCTGCTGCATTCCTGCGGCGCCGGCACGGGTTCGGGCACGTTGGTCTGCGCCAAAGCGCCGGTTGCGCAGAAGGTCAGCAGCAAGACCACCCGCCACATCATCCCGCCCCCGGATCCCAGGTTTCGGACGATGTCTGCAGATAGCTCAGCAACGGCTGCGCGCTGAGCGCGGGATTTTCCGCCTCCAGCGCCAGAAACTCCAGTGCCGCGACCTCATGTTCGGTCAAAAAGCTCAGCAATCTCTGGTCCTCGGGCGGTCCCATCGCCTCCAGCGCGCGGAACTGCTCCAGATAGCCCGGATAGCTCTGGTTCATACCGGCGATCAGGCGGTCCCAGTCTGCTGGCGTCTGCCGCGCCTCAGCGCAACCGCTGCCGGCCAGCCCGGCCGCCGGCCGGGGGGTCAGCCGGTATTTCTCCAGCAACGGCGCCACGCCCTGCGCGGCGTGCCGTTCGACCGCAGCCAGCAGCAACAATTTGTGCCGGTGTTCGGGATCCGCGAAAGCCAGCGCCAGCTCGGCGAAATAGGCCTCTCCCTCCACCTCCTCCTCGTAGTAGAGTTGCAGAGTTCGCAGATAGACGGCGCCGCCGGTCACGCCGGCCCCCCGCCGTCCGACCCGGCCCCGACATCGACCCGGTCGTGCCGCAGCGGGATGTCGGGATCGGTCGGTGCGTCCAGCTCGCGCGCGAAACGGTGCCCGGCATAGACCGCCGCGGCGATGATCGCGGGCGCGTTGCAATCGCCGATGCGCGACAGGGTAATGGGCAAGGGCCCGGTCCGCAGCAGGTCGCGATACAGCCCGTCCTCGGGCCGGCGGGCCGACACCATGACGATGTTCGCCACGCTCAGCGATCGGGTCGCGCCGCTATAGGTACAGCGCAATTCCGCGTCCGCCCCGTCGAACCCGACAAGCTCGGTGGCGGTTTCGATCCCCACACCCAGCGACATCAGCCGGGTCCGCACCCGCCAGCGTTCCACGGTATGTTCGCCCCATTGCGCAACGCTGTCGGAGGGCGTGACATAAGTCACCTCATGACCCTGAGCACGCACCCGTTCGGCCATCACGCCGCCCATGTAGTAGCCGTCGGTGTCGCAGATCAGCGTGGGGCCGTCCGGCAGCCGCCCGTCCATAATGTCGTCCGGGGTGAACACCCGTTCTGCGGCCTCGCCGGTTGCGATCTGTTGAAAGGTTTCGCCATCGAACATATCGGACCGCCAGCGCGACCCGGTCGCGATCGCCACGTGGCCGGCCGCGGTTTCGCGCACATCCTCAGCCGTCAGCGGGCTTTCACGGAAGATTTCGACATTGGGCATATCGGCCAGCTGCTGCACCCGGTAATCGCGCACCCGTGCGTATTCGCTCATCCCCGGCAGCGCGGCCTCGCGCGTGACCCGCCCGCCCAGCTTGCGCGTGGCCTCGGCCAGCATCACGTCGTAACCGCGTGCGCCTGCCGCCCGCGCCGCCTCCAGCCCGGCAGGCCCGGCCCCGACGATCAGCACCCGCGCGTCAGACGATTTGGGCGCGATGATCTCGGGGTGCCAGCCCTTGCGCCATTCCTCGCCCATCGTCGGGTTCTGGGTGCAGCGGATCGGTGTCGCCAGACTGTCGCCCGCGTAACAGATATTGCAGCCGATACATTCGCGAATGGCCGACAGCGCACCGGTGTCGATCTTCTGCGGCAGAAACGGGTCGGCGATGGAGGGCCGCGCCGCGCCGATGAAATCGGTCACCCCGCGCCGGATCTGACCGGCCATCGTATCGGGCGAGGTGAACCGGCCGACAGTGACCACCGGTTTTTTCGTCACCGATTTCACCCAGCCCATATAGGGCTCCAGTGCCGCTTCCTTGACGAACCGCGACACGCCCATTTCCAGCGAATAGTCAGCGATGTTGATGTCCCACAGATCCGGCAGGTCGGCCATCATCTCCAGCATGTCGGCACGGTCACCCCGGACCGGCTGACCGTCCTCACCCGCAACCTCGTCAGCGGCAAAGCGCACGGCCACTGCGCAGCGGTCGCCGACGGCCTCCTTGGTGTCCTCGATCAGTTCGCGCACCAGCCGGGTCCGGTTCTCGAGCGAGCCGCCATATTCGTCCGAGCGGTCGTTGATGCGGGGGTTGAGAAAGTTCGACAGCAGGTAGCCATGCGTCGCGTAGACATAGACGATGTCGAACCCGGCGGTCTGTACCCGCTTTGCCGCTTCGCGGTGCCAGCGCCGCAGATCGCGGATGTCGGCCTTGTCCATGGCGCGGGTCTGGTACGGCATCCCGACATGGTTCGGCACGCTCTGCACGTCGAAGGGCGTCAGCCGCGTCAGCAGGTTGCCCGACCGCGCGCCGCCATGCCACAGCTCAACCCCGGCCAGCGCGCCGCCGTCATGTACCGCGTCGGTCATCAGCGCATGGGCGCGGATATCGCTGTCATCCCAGAGCGAGGCGGACGGATAGGGCAGATCGTCGGATGTGGGGTGGATTGAACAATACTCGGTACAGACCACGCCCCATCCGCCTTCTGCCTTGACCCCCCGCATCGCCGCCAGCATTCGCGGCCGCAGCCAGCCCATCCCGGTGCAATGGGGCACCTGATAAAACCGGTTCGGCGCGGTCACCGGTCCGATGCGGACTGGTTCGAACAGGATGTCGTGGCGTGGGTCCCTGCTCATGTGGCGGCCTCCCGGCAAATGGGTTCAAAATGCGCCGGGAAAACCCCGGCCAGATACCCGTAGATGTGCGCGCGCGCGTCTTCCGGGGCGAAGGTGTCGGGATACATCAGCAGGCTCAGCCACATCCCGTCAAACAGCCCTTCCAGCGTGCCGGCGATCAGGTCCGCCTGCCCGGTCGCGCCCAGTTCGGCGCAGAGCTCAGTCGAAACCGCCATCCGTTCGTTGTCAAACTCATCCAGCAGCGCGCGATAGACCGCGCGCCGGCCGACCTCGCCGTAAAAGGCGAACCAGACGGCGATCTTGTCGGAGGAACAGGTGGGCGGGTTGAAATGCGATTCCACGATCGCGGTCAGCTTTTCCCGCGGGCTGAGCCCCGGGCGCCGCTGCGCCGCCCGCCAGTGTTCATGATGTTCCCGCGCCAGATGCAGCAGGGTTTCTTCCAGCAGGTTCTGCTTGCTCTTGAAATGGAAGTTGACGATGCCAATCGACAGGCCGGCAATCTCGGTCACAGTCGACATCGTGGTGCCGCCAATGCCGAAACGGGCAATCGACGCGATGGTGGCGTCGATCAGCTGACGCCGCCGGACCTCCCGCGGTTCGATCCGGCGCACCCGCTTTTGCTGACTGACCGTTTTGTTCATGTCCCCTGTTCCGCCCGGCCGGGCATGTTTGGTGGGCACGCGCTCATTCCGCATCCAGAATTACAATCGACTCGGGCGTCCAGCTCAGCCAGACCGGCGCGCCGGTTCCCGCGTCATCACCGGCCAGCCGGTGCAGGTTGGGCGTGGATACGGCCACCGGTTCCTCCCGCCCGTCGATGGTAACGTAGTGGTGGCTGCGTTCGCCGAGATAGGCCGAGGTGCTCAGCCGCGCCTGCACCGCAAGCGCGCCGTCGGGCCGCGTGTCGCTCAGTGCGAATTTCTCGGGCCGCAGGGCCACCTGCACCGGTGCACCGTCGGGTTTCGTCAGGATGTCGAGCGGCACCGGTATCGTGCCCAGACCTTCGGTTTCAACCGCGCCGGCGCTGGCCCCGTTGCGCCGCACCGTGGCCGGAAAGAAGTTCATGTTACCGATGAAGCTGGCCACTTCGCGCGTCCTTGGAGCCTCGTAGAGCCCGTGCGGCGTATCCACCTGCAACACCTTGCCACCCGACATCACGGCGATGCGGTCCGACAGCGTCAGCGCCTCTTCCTGATCGTGGGTGACAAAAACGAAGGTGATGCCGACCTGCCGCTGCAGCGCCCGAAGTTCCAGCTGCATCTGTTCGCGCAATTGCTTGTCCAGCGCGCCCAGCGGTTCGTCCAGCAGCAGCACCTTGGGCCGCAGGATCAGCGCCCGCGCCAGCGCGATCCGCTGGCGCTGACCGCCGGACAACTCATTGGCCTTGCGCGTGCCGTAACCCGGCAGCTTGATCAGGTCGAGCATCTCTTCGACCATCTCCTGCCGCTTTGCCTTGGGCAGCCGCTGTTTGCGCAGGCCATAGGCGATGTTGTCGCGCACGTTCAGGTGCGGAAAGATCGCGTAGCTCTGGAACACCATGTTCACCGGGCGGTGGTGCGGCGGCACATCCGCGGTGGGCTGACCGTCGATCAGGATTTCACCTGACGAGGTGCTTTCAAACCCGGCCAGCATCCGGAGCAGCGTGGTCTTGCCGCAGCCCGACGCACCCAGCAGGGAAAAGAATTCACCTTTCCCGATGTCCATCGACACATCGTCGATGGCCTGAAAGCCGCCAAAGAACTTGTTGACGTTGCGGATCGAGATGAAGGCGTCAGAAGAGGTCATGTATCACGCACCCGTCAGGTATTGCCGTTGTCCAGCCCCGCCCGCCCGAGGCGCTGCGCGACGAAGACCAGAAAGAAAGAGACGAAGAGGATCAGTGCCGACAGCGCCAGTACCGAGGGAAACTCCTGCGGGAACCGCAGCTGACCCCAGATATACATCGGCAGTGTCGGATCGGTCCCGGTCAGGAAGAACGCCATGATGAATTCGTCAAAGGAAATGGTGAAGGTCAGCAGCAGGCTGGCCACCACGCCCGGAAACACCATCGGGAAGGTTACCCGCCAGAAGGTCCACCAGCCGTTTTCGCCCAGATCGGCGCTGGCTTCCTCCATCGACGGATCGAAACCTTCGAAACGCGGCAGCAGCGTGGCCACCCCGAATGGCAGGCAGATGATCAGATGCCCCAGCCCCACGGTATAAAGCGACAGCGGCACGCCCATCCGGCTGAGCAGCACCAGCAGCGCGACGCCGAAAATGATGCCCGGGATCACCAGCGGCATCATGATGAAGGTGACCATCGTGCCCTTGCCCGGGATGCGGTAGCGGGTGATCGCCCGCGCCGCCACCACGCCCAGAACCGTCGAGATGACCGACACCACCAGCCCGACCTTCACGCTGTTCCACAGCGCGTTCCAGACCGGTTCGCGCGTCCACAGCTCGCCATACCATTGCAGCGTGAACCCCTGCAGCGGAAACCGGACATAGATCGAATCGTTGAAGCTGAACATCGGGATGAACAGCACCGGCACGTAGAGCACGATCAGAAAGATCACCGCGTAGATCTGCAGCGGCCGGTTCGGCCGCCTGATATAGGTGCCGTCACTCATGAGACCCGCCTTTCCGCCTGCCGCGTGATGAACAGGAACACCAGCGCGATCGCCGCGATCCACAGCATCAGCACGATCGACAGCGTGGCGCCCATCGGCCAGTTGTTCACCGCGCCGAACTGAAGCTGAATGAAGTTCCCGATCATCGCGCCGTCCGGCCCGCCCAGCAGGGCCGGCGTGATATAGTCACCGGTTGTGGGGATGAAGATCAGGAAGGACGCGGCGATGATCCCCGGCATCGACAGCGGAAAAGTGATACGCCAGAACCGGGCGACCGGCCCGTCGCCCAGATCCGTGGCCGCCTCGAGCAGGGATTTGTCGATCTTCTCCAGCGACACATAGAGCGGCAGGATCGCGAACGCGGCCCAGGCATGGGCCAGCGTGATGATCACCGCCGACTTGGAATAGAGCAGGAAGGACAGCGGCTCCTCGATCATCCCCAGACCCTGAAGGCCCGAGTTGATGACCCCCTCGTAGCCAAGGATCACCTTCCACGCGAAGACCCGCAGCAGGTAGCTGGTCCAGAACGGCAGCGTCATCAGGATGATCCACATCATCTTGTTGCGATGCACGTGGAAGGCGACGTAATAGGCCATCGGATAGCACAGCACGACGGTGGCCACCGTGGCCACGCCCGAGATCCAGAATGACCGCCGCAGCAGCGCGCCGAAAATCGGCTCGTTCCAGACGCGTAGGTAGTTGGCAATGGTCAGGGTGGCGTCAAAGCTGAACCCGTCGCGGGTCCACAGGCTCATGGTGACCAGAATGAGAAACGGCACGATAATGCCGATGGTCATGATCAGCAGGGTCGGCGACATCAGCAAATAGCCGCGCAACGCCTCGCTGCGATAGAGAAGACGCTCCAGCCGTGACACCGGTTTGGCCGCAGGCTCGGCGGCGCTGGTTTGAACGGAGGTTTCGGTCATTCAGGTCGGATCTTTGCTATCGGGTCGGAAAGAACCCGCCGGGCATGTGCCGGCGGGCTTCAGGGAACCGATCAGAAACCGGCCTTGATCTGTTCGAAGGTCTCGTTCATCCGCGTTTCCCATTCCTGCGTCTGCGGCTGCTGGAAATGACCGGCTTCGAGGATCTCGAACGGCCGTTTCGACAGGCCAAGACCCTGCAGCGTGGCTTCGTCGAACTTATCGAACGCCTTGATGTTGGAATGGCCATAGCCCCATTCGCCGATCATAAATTCACCGGTCTGCACGCTCAGCAGGCTGTCGATCACGTCATAGGCGCGGTCGACATTCGGTGCGTCCTTGTGGATCACCACGCCGCAAACCCATGTCAGCGCGCCCTCTTTCGGCTTGGCGAACTTGACCGGGATGCCCTCGGACTGCAGCAGAACGGCCGAGCTGTTCCACGTCATTGCCGCGGTCAGCTCACCCGAGCTGAGCGCCTGTTCCAGCGTCGTGGTGTCGTCGGTATAGACCCGGATCAGCGGCCGCTGTTCGCGCATCACCGCGGCGATCTTCTCGAAGGCCTCATCGGAGGCGATATCGTCGAAATCCACGCCCGCCTTGATCGCGCCGCACCACCATGCGTCCGCGCCCGAGGCCAGCGACCCCAGCTTGCCGGCATAGCGCTTGTCCCACAGCATGTCCCAGCTTTCCTCGCCCTCGACCTCGAACAGGTCGGTGCGGTAGGTGACCGAGGTCTGACCCCAGTCGAACGGCGCCATCCACACGTTGCCGCCGTCAGCGGCATTGCCGGGCAGGTCAATAATCTCGGGGATCACGTTCCCCCAGTTCGACAGGCGCGAGGTGTCGATCTGCTGGAACAGCCCGGTGCTGACCCAGCGCGGCAGCGCCTGATTGCAGGGGTGTGAAACGTCGACGACGAAGCCGCCGCGCATCTTGGTCAGGGCCTCTTCGGACCCGCCGAAGATCGCGAAGTTCGGCAATTCGCCGTTCTTTTCCTGATACGGGCCGAACAGTTCGGGAATATCGTAGCCGCCCTATGTGAAATAGGTGGCCTGATCTTCGGCGGCCGCCATCGCCCGGCGGGCCTGAACCGGAACCGTGGCCACCGCAACACCGCTGGCCATCAGCGCCCGGGTGAAAGCCCGGCGGCTGAGTTTTCCTTCGCGCATTGCGCCCAGATGATCGAGTACATCCATGTCTTGACAGTCTCCCCTGTTGGTGCGGACGCAGGGCCATCCCCAGCGTCCCTCGCTTGGCCATTCAGCAAACCACGACCGCCCGCGCCCAATTTGTTTGATTGACTTTTCTCCGGGTGCAGACAATTCATTGAATGGCTATTCAATCCTTTAGGCAGACCCGGAATCGAGTCAAGGATTTTGCGTCCCTTGCAGGGCAATCGCCGGGAAACGTCCATGAATTGAACGAAACCGGACTGAAAAAGCCCGGCGGATCAGGGAGTTGGCAAGTGTCATACGAAAAACGCATCTACCGGCTGCAACCCGACATGCCCGGCGGGCTGGACCCGCTGCCGATTGATCCGGCCGGATTCGTCACGGTTCCGGAGGCGCAGAACTGGCATGTCGCCTATGGCGATGACGAACTGGGCCTGAACGTCGGCGTCTGGGACACCACCACCATGCAGGAGCCGACGGGCCCCTATCCCGGCGACGAATTCGTCGTTGTGATCGAAGGCGCGTTCGAGATGGTCGATGCCGAGGGCGGCGCGGTGCCCGCCGCGGCCGGGCAAAGCGTGATCTTCCGTAACGGCGCCCCGGTCGGCTGGAAACAGCAGGGATACCTGCGCAAGTTCTTCCTGCTCTACGAAGATCCGCGCGCCGAAGCGCCGCGGGTCGACAGCCCCGAGGGCGGGGTGATGACGGTCGATCCCGATGCCCCGCTGAGCGACGCCGACCTGACCGAAGGCACCGCCACGCCACAGCGCGACCGGGTGTTGTTCACCAACGATCACGGCAACATGCAGGCCGGGATCTGGGACACCCAGGCCTTTGAAACCGATGTCGCGCCGTTTCCGTGGCACGAACTGTCCCGTGTGGTCGAGGGCGAGGTGACCATCACCGAGGCCGACGGAACCGCCCACACGTTCCGGCCCGGCGATGTGTTTTTCATTCCGCAGGGCACGCCGTGCAGGTGGTCGGTGCCGACATATCTGAAGAAGCATTATGCCACGCTCGACGCCACGATCCGCCCCGGAGGTTGAACCTTGTCCAAACCTGTCGGACGCCGTTCGGTTCTGGCCGGCCTGACCATGGCCGGGGCCACGCCGCTCTTTGCCGGCTCCCTGCCGGCCAATCCGGATGTCGTTATCGTCGGGGCCGGCGCGGCCGGTCTGTCGGCAGGACGCGCACTGGCCCGGGCCGGCGTGTCCTTTGTTATCGTTGAGGCCGCGAACCGGGTCGGCGGCCGGGCATGGACCGACACCCGGTCGCTGGGCCAGCCCTTTGACCATGGTTGTTCGTGGATCAGCGCCGCCAATCACAATCCGTTCGTGCAAATCGGGCGGGAAAACGGGTTCTCGCTGATCGATCACACCAGCCCGGATGGCGATCTGTTAGATCTTGACGGCGACCGCGCCGACGCGGCCGACCGGGCCGCTCTGAACCGGGCATGGGGCGCGGTTGACCGTGCCGTCAGCCGGGCCGGCCGGGCGGGCCGGGACGTTCCGGCCTCCACCGTTGTGCCGGACATGGACTGGGCTGCCACCGTACGCTCGTGGTCCGGCGCGATGGATTATGGGATGGATTATGACCGGATTTCAACCGCCGACTACTGGGAATCCGCCGACGGCCAGCCCTCGTTCCTCGTCCGCGAAGGGCTGGGCAGCATCGTGGCCACGCTGGCCGCTGACCTGCCGGTTGCACTGGGCACTGCTGTCACCGGGATCGACTGGTCCGGGTCGGGCGTTACCGTGGAAACCTCCGATGGCACGATACGCGCGCGCGCCTGTATCCTGACGGTGTCCACCGGCGTTCTGAACGCCGGGCACATCCGGTTTACTCCCGCCCTGCCCGTCTCGCAGCAACAGGCAGCGGCCGATATCCCGATGGGCCTGTTGATGAAGGTGCCGCTGCTCTTTGACGGGGCGCGGCTGGGGCTGGGTGAAAACAACTGGGTCACCTACCGCATCCCCGAAGACCAGCCGGGCCGCGCCTGTTATTCTGTCGCCTGGCCCTGCGGCTGAGACTATGTGATGGGCTTCATCGGTGGCCGCTTCGCGTGGGAGATGTGGGAACAGGGGCCTGACGCCGTGGTCGACTTTGCGCTGGAACAGGTGGTGCGCATGGTCGGCAGCAATGCGCGCCAGCATTTTGTCAAAGGGATGGCGACCGACTGGGCCACAAACCCGCTGACACTGGGCGCCTACGGGGCGGTCCGGCCCGGGGCCTTCGGCGCGCGGGATATACTGGCCGAACCGCTGGCCGACCGGCTGTTTTACGCAGGCGAGGCCGTGGCGGGCGAGCATTCGGCTTATGTCCACGGATCCTATCTCAGCGGTCAAAGCGTCGCCGAAACCGTCATCACTTCAATACGGTAGCGGGCGAACTTAAGGTCAATCCCGGGTGTCGATCCGGCCCTGCAGTTCCGGCGCCAGCAGTGTCAGCGCCCGGCGCATGGCGATCAGCGCGGCCTTGCGGTCAAAGCTCTTCGGTGACACGTGCATATGTTGCCAGTACCCGTCAGTCAGCGTTTCGGTCCACTCGGCCAGCTGGTCGGCCTCTGCGGCGCTGCGACCCGGCAGCAGCGCCCGCCACACCGCGCACATGGCTTCATGCCGGCGCAGGTCGAAATTTTCGGCAACCGCGTCATACTCGGACTGAAACCGCAATTCGCCCCAGAACGCAAACCACAGCGGCAGCACCGAAGGACCACAGGCCCGGGGGCTGAAATCAGCCTCGACCAGCGCCAGCAGCTGGTTCAGCGGGTCCGGCCCCGCCGCGGCCTGCGCCCGGGTCCAGTGGGTTTCGTAGCTCTGGTAGAGATCGCGAAGCGTTTCTGCCAGCAACCCGCCCTTCGACTTGAAATAAAACACCGCCACACCCTGCGACAGCCCGGCCTCGTCCGCCACCGTTGCCAGAGTCGTCCGGGCCAGCCCATGCGCAAGGATCGAGCGCCGCGCCGCATCCAGAAGCTGACGCCGGCGGCGATCGGCGTTTTCCTTCCGCTCTTTGCGGGGCTTTCTGGCGACTGTTGCCGGCATGGGGTCTCCGTCCGTCTCTTGCATCGCGATCATGGCACAGGATGCGGGTCGCGTCACCTAAATTTGTGTGAGCGATCAAATAATATTTACACGGAAACCCGCCCCCGTTACCCTGAAAACACGGGCGAGTCGCATCTGCTGACCGAATGCGCCCGGACCCGTTGCAAGGATCGACCCGACATGAACACGCTGACCAACACACCGACCGACGTGGATCTGATCAACTGGGACCGGGACCATCATCTGCACCCCTGGGCCGGGACCGGTGGCTGGCGGCGCGATGAATATATGCGTGTGAATACCGGCAAGGGCATCCACCTGTGGGACAGTGCGGGCAAGCGTTACATCGACGGCCCCGGCGGCATGTGGTGCGTTCAGATCGGTTATGGCCGGAAGGACATGGCCGACGCCATCGCCGCGCAGGTCATGGACATGCCCTATGCCTCGCCCTGGACCTTCACGTCGGAACCGGCGGCGGTGCTGGCCAATGTTCTGGCCGATCTCGCGCCCGGCGACCTGAACACAGTGCACTTCACCACTGGCGGGTCCACCGCCGTCGATACCGCCCTGCGTACCGCGCAGTTCATGAACAACCGGTTGGGCCGCCCTGACAAGAAAATCATCATCTCACGGGAAAAGGCCTATCACGGGTCAACCTTCCTCGCCTCCACTGTCACCGGCAAGGAACGGTTCAACACCCGCTTTGACAAGGCTGATTTCGTTCGATTTTTGCCGGATGTTAATCCCTATGTCCGCCCCAGCGGAATGAGCCTGGAAGACTGGTGTGACGCCAAGGTTGCCGATCTGGAAAACCTGATCGCGCAAACCGGCGCCGACAAGGTCGCGGCCTTTATCGCCGAGCCCCTGCTGTGCTCGGGCGGAGTCATCGTGCCGCCGCCGGGATATCATCAGCGCACGCTGGAGATCTGCCGCCGGCACGACATCCTCTACATCTCGGACGAAGTGGTGACCGGGTTCGGCCGTCTGGGCCACTGGTTCGCCTCCGAGGACGTGTTCGGCATTCAGCCGGACATGATCACCTGCGCCAAGGGGCTCACCTCGGGTTACCTGCCGCTGGGGGCCTGCCTGATTTCCGACAGGGTGATGGAGCGCATTTCCGGCGCGGATGGCAGCGACGTCTATTACAACGGCTACACCTATTCCGGCCATCCGGTCAGCTGCGCCGCCGCGCTGAAGAACATCGAGATCATGGAAAACGAAGACATTCTGGGCAATGTCCGGCGCCTGTCGCCGCTGTTTCACGACCGGATGCGACGCATCAAGGAAGAATATGACATTGTCGGCGACGCCCGCGGCATGGGGCTGTTGGGCTGTCTGGAATGCCACCCCGATCTGCAGGACGACAGCTATGCCGCCCATCTGCGGTTCGGAGACAAGCTGGATGCGGCCTGCGAAAAACGCGGCCTGCTGCTGCGCCCGATCGGCAACATGGCAGTGTTTTCGCCGCCGCTGATCATGACGGAATCCGACATCAACGAAATGTTCGACATCATGGAGGCCGGGTTGACCGAGCTCGGCAAGGAATACAATGGCTGAGATCCGGAAACTGAACGCCGATGCGGACGCCGTAGCCGCAACCCTGCTGACCGATGGCGCGGTGATCGTAGAGCACGCCGTGGACGAGGCCACCGTGACCCGCGTATTGGCCGAACTGCGCGGGCCGTTTGACGAACAGGGCCTGAAATTCACCAACGATTTCAACGGCTATCAAACCCGGCGGCTGGGCAGCATTCTGGCGCTGTCGCCTTCTGCAGCGGCGATCCTGGCACACCCGCTGGTGATGGATGTCGCCGACCGCGTGCTGAAACGCCATTGTGAAATCTACCGCATCGGGTCCTCGACCGCGATCGAGATCATGCCCGGCGAAGGCAATCAGGTGCTGCACCGCGACGATGATTTCTACCCGATCCGCATTCCGGGCGTGGAATTTCAGTTCTCGGCAATGTGGGCAATGACCGATTTTACCCGCGAAAACGGCGCAACCCGGGTGGTGCCCGGCTCGCATGATTTGCGCGAGATCGACGATATCCCCGAAGCCGAGGTAACACAGGCCGCCATGCCCTGCGGTTCGGTGCTGTTCTATCTGGGCAGCGCCGTGCATGCGGGCGGTCAGAACAACACCGACCGCCCCCGCACCGGGCTGATCACCACCTATTCTCTGGGCTGGCTGCGGCAGGAGGAAAATCAGTACCTGTCCGTGCCGCGCGCGGTGGCCGACGGCTATCCCGAACCGGTGCGCCGCCTGATGGGGTATCAGTCACACGGTCCTTATCTGGGTGTCTACCCCGGCGACCCGGACGGTCACTGGTTCGACGCCTGAGCCTGCCATTCCGGGCGGGTGATCTCGAACCACGACACTTCGTCATGGGCATAGGCGCGCCGGAACCCCATCGGGCGCATCCCGCATTTCTGCAAAACGCGCTGGGAATTCGCGTTGTCGGGATCGGTGGTGGCCACCACCTTGTCCAGCATGGTCTGTTCAAAGGCGAACCGCAGCAGCCGCGCGCAAAGCTCGGTCGCAAACCCCTGCCCCCAGGCCGACGGTACCAGCAGATACCCGACCTCGATCTGTCCCGGCGGATAGGCCTCGGGCACGACCGTGCTCCAGTCGGTTTCGTCCTGCTCGATCGGCACCGGCGTCAGAACCCCGTCGCCGATCACCTCGCCGGTCTCCTTGCGCAGCACCTTCCAGATCCCGATGCGCCCGCCGGCCCCGCGCCGTGTGGCATCCGGCATCAGCGCAACCACCTCTTCGGGCGTCATCGCGTCGGCCACGAAATGCATCACCTGCGGATCGCACAGCACGGACTGCGCCATCTCGGTGTCGTCCATCGTCATCGGGCTGAGCAACAGGCGCTCGGTCTCGAGGATCAGCGCGTGCTCTGGCAAGGGGACAATCATTCGGCGGTCCTGTGCGGCAAGTGGCGGTTGGCAGCAGTGTTTCCCGGATCGCACCACACGGCAAGCCCCGCAATGGCGACAGCCGGGCTTGGCTATTAGCACCCTCTGGCGCATAGTTCCCCGAAACAGTTCCAGCCCCGCGAGGATCCCATGCCCGATACGCCCCCGTTCCGCGCCGATCACGTCGGCAGCCTATTGCGCCCCAACAGCGTTGCCGCCGCCCGCAAGGCCCGGTTCGAGGATGAAGCATTGTCGGCCGAAGAGCTGCGCGATGTCGAAGACGCGGCCATCCCCGATCTGATCCGCATGCAGCAGGACGCAGGCCTGAAGGCAGTCACCGACGGTGAGGCGCGCCGGTCGTTCTGGCATTATGACTTCATGGGCATGCTGAACGGGCTCGATCTGGAAGAACGTGACGAAGGCGTACAATTCGCCGGCGTCAAACTGCGCCCGATCTTTCCCACGATCACCGACCAGCTCAGCTTTCCCGCCGATCACCCGATGCTGGATCACTTCAGGTTCGTCGCGAAACATACTGACGTCACGCCGAAAATATCCATACCCGGCCCATCCTGCTGTCATTTCCGCACGGCGTCCGACGACATCCATCCCGAACGGTACAAGGACGACCCGCAGGCGATTTTCGACGATCTGGTGACCACTTATCGCGACGCCGTGCAGGCCTTTTATGACGCCGGCTGCCGGTATCTGCAGATGGACGACATCTTCTTTGCCTATCTCTGCGATCCCAAGCACCGTGCCGACAAGGCTGCCGAGGGGCTCGACCCCGACTGGCTGATCGACCGCTACGCCTGGATGATGCGCGAGGCGATCAAGGACCGGCCGGACGACATGGTGATCGGAATGCATATGTGCCGCGGCAATTTCCGGTCGACCCATGCCGCGGAAGGCGCCTATGATCAGGCCGCCGAGGCGATCTTCTCGACCGGTGTCGATATCTTCTTCATGGAGTACGACACCGACCGCGCCGGCGGGCTGGAACCGCTGTCGATCCTGCCCAAGGGCAAACAGCGGGTCATGCCCGGTTTCATCACCACCAAGACCGCCGATCTGGAACCGATGGACTGGCTCAAGCGCAAGTTCGAAGAAGCCTCTCAATTCGCCGATATCGACCAGCTCGGCATCGCCCCGCAATGCGGCTTTGCCTCCACCGAGGAAGGCAACGCCATCACCTATGACGACCAGCGCCGCAAGCTGGATCTGGTGGTCAGATGCGCCGAGGAGATCTGGGGCGGCGTCTAGGGCATCACGCGAATGTCCGCCGGTCTCTTGTCAACGCTTTCCCTGCGCCCTTATCGTGCCGGGCAGGGACGGGGTTGGCGACTGGCACGGTGATGGTGTTCGCCACGCCGGGCCAGTTCGCAGCGCCGATGTCCGGTAGAGGTCCAACACATGCCGAAGACAAACTATCAATACGCCTGGTCAACGGCCGTCAGGAAAGCGAAGATTGAGCTGAAAGGCCGCGAGGGCAAGCTGGCAGCAGACGGCAAGCGACACGAAAAGCTCGGCATGCAGGTGCTGGACAAGGAAGTGGCGATCGACAGGTCGGACGAGACAATTTCCGGCCTGCAGGTTGAGATTTCGGACCTGCAAACCAGGAAACTGCCGATTGCCGACGACAGGGATTATTACAAGGCCCTGGTCGAGTCCTGGCATGATACGTCCCCTCCCAGCCACAAACGCGCGCGCGCAACCTGGATCGAGGAAAAAAAGCGGGCCGCGTCCGGCGGGATGGACCGCGTGTATCAAAAAGGGTTCATTCGCTGCCGCAACGACGTTCTGAGTATCGAAAAGGAAATCGATGGGCTGAACTCCAGAATTGCGGCCGAGAATAAGACCGGCGCCGCCGCCCTCACCGCGCTCCGAAAGCTGCGGCAGCAGGAAGACAGAAGTTTTCAGGCGCTGCGCGCCGGTCAGGCGGATCTGGCAGAGTTTCAATCCATCCTCGACCACGCGGTCGTCGAAAACGTTCAGAAGGCGCTGAAAGGCGTCGATGCGCTCGACGGCACGGCCAAAAAGTGCCTCGCGTTCCAGTCCCACGCCACGGTCTGGCCCAACGCGCGCTCAGAGCTTGGCAATCATCGCGGCTATCCCGAAATCAAGGCGATCCTCGACACGCTCAACGACATTGCGGCGGACGTTGCCGCGCTCGAAAACGGGTTGGGTCAGGTGCGCGCCTCGACCCATGATCTGGGCAGTTTTGCCCTGTTCTCCGGCAACGCCCGAAACGATCTGAAACACCTGACCGGCGTGGTTGCTGTGGGCGGGCTCAAGATCAATGTCAGAATCGAAACACCGGACGAGGCGCTGGACGGCACCGTCAGCCTCGCCCTCTTCAAAAAAGCTGCCGCCGCTGCTGCCACTGCGGCGCAGGCGTCGGCAAAAACCACGCTGACCGGCCTCAATTCGGCATTTGGCGAGATCGCCGTCACGATCAGCGAGGCGCAGGCCGACCTGCGGAAACACGAAGAAGACCGCCAGAGGGTTCAGGCAGAGGCCGACAGGAAACAGGCGGTTGTCGAACATCTGACCCTGGAGATCGAAAACGGCGTTCACTACAAGGCGACCGGAAACCGGCTGACCGCGACGAAAAACGCATTGACGCGAGCCGAACTGAACAAGCGGACCGCGGCCCGCACAAAGATCCGAAACACCCTGAAGACCGATGAACTCAAATTCCTGAAGGACGCGCCGGGGAAAAAGCGAACGATCGAACAGCGCAAGGCCACGGCGCAGCGGGACTTCAAAACCGGCAAAACCAAAGCCGCCAGCGTGCCGGGTGATTGCCTCGCCGAAATCGGCGATGCCATCGTCGCCGCCGTACACGGCAAATGGGCAGGTTTCACCGCGCAAAATGCCATCTATTCAAACTATGCGTTCGACGTGATTGCCAGCACGTAATATGCAGGGACCGGCCGGGGAGCCGGCGCCAGCCGAAAGGAGATTCTGCCCTTGTCCGAGACACCCCAGACCATGAACGGGACCTGCCATTGCGGCGCGGTCCGGTTCCGCGTTCGGCTGAGCGACGGGCTCAACACCGCGCGGCGCTGCTCCTGCTCCTTTTGCCGGATGCGGGGCGCGGTGGCGGCGTCCGCCCCGCTGGACGGGATCGAGATTCTGACCGGCGAAGACGCGCTCACACTCTACACGTTCAACACGCAGACGGCGAAGCACTGGTTCTGCAGGCATTGCGGCATCTACACCCACCACCAGCGCCGCTCGAACCCCGAGCAATACGGGGTCAACGTGGCCTGCCTGGACGGGGTCAGCCCGTTCGATTTCCCGGAAGTCGTGGTCAATGACGGGGTTGCACACCCCACCGACACCGGGCAGAGCAGGGTGGCCGGGGTTTTGCGGTTCGGACCCGCGTGACCCACAGGCCGGGGCCGCGGCACCCTACCCCGTCAGCACATCGTCGAACTGCTCCTTCAACTCGCGCTTGAGCACCTTGCCGGTCGCCCCCAGCGGCAACGCGTCAACGAAGATCACCTTGTCGGGGATCTGCCATTTGGCGATCTTGCCGTCGAACCAGCCCAGCACCTGATCCTCGTCCGGTTCAAACCCCTCGGCCCGGACTGCCACGATCACCGGACGTTCGTCCCATTTCGGGTGCGTGACACCGATCGCGGCCGCGTTTGCGATTTCGGGGTGGCCCATGGCGATGTTTTCCAGTTCGACCGAGGAAATCCATTCGCCGCCGGATTTGATGATGTCCTTGGACCGGTCGCGGATTGTCAGGTAGCCGTCGGAGTCCAGCGTGGCCACGTCACCGGTATTGAACCAGCCATTCTCCAGCGCGGTTTCCTCTATCAGGAAATAGCTGTCCAGCACCCAGTGCCCGCGCACCATCAGATCGCCCTGCGTGGTTCCGTCATGCGGCAGGTCGTTGCCTGCGTCGTCCACGATCTTGAGCTCTACGCCAAACGGTGGCCGGCCCTGGTTTTCGCGCAGCCGGCGCTGGTCTTCGTCGGACAGGCCGGCATGTTTGGCCAGTGGCATATTGGTAGAGCCCAGCGGGCTCATCTCGGTCATGCCCCAGGCGTGGATGGTTTCAACGCCATAGTCGTCGCGGAACGTGTCGATCATCGATGGCGGGCAGGCCGAGCCGCCAATGACCGTGCGGGTCAGGCTGTTCAGCGTGGCCCCGGATTTCTTGGCATGGCCCAGCAGACCCAGCCAGATCGTCGGCACGCCCATGGCCAGCGTTACGCCCCATTTCTCGATCAGGTTGACGAGGCTTTCGCCATCCAGCCCCGGCCCCGGCAGCACCATGCGCGCGCCGGACATGGCGCAGCCATAGGGCGAGCCCCACGCGTTGACATGGAACATCGGGACCACTGGCAGCACCACATCGCGCGCCGAATAGCCGACGCAATCCAGCGTGTTGGAGGCAAAGGCGTGCAGCACGGTGGAGCGGTGCGAATAAAGCACGCCCTTGGGATTGCCCGTGGTGCCCGAGGTATAGCACAGCGACGAGGCGGTGTTTTCATCGAATTGCGGCCATTCGAACCCGGCGTCACCGGTGTCCAGCAGTTCGTCATAGAAAATCAGCCCCTCGACCTGTGCCGCGGCGGCGGCGTCGCGCGGGCCCATCAGCACGATATGCTGCAGCTTGGGCAGATGCTCGCGCAGTTTGGCCGCGATCGGCAGGAAGGTCGGTTCCAGAAACAGCACCTGATCCGAGGCATGGTTAATGATATAGGCCAGCTGTTCGGGATGCAGGCGCGGGTTGATCGTGTGACAGACAAAGCCGGCACCCGACGTGCCAAAATAGATTTCCAGATGCCGACGATTGTTCCACGCGATGGTGCCGCACCGCGCCTGCGGGTCCAGCCCCAGCCGGCTCAGCGCCGAACCCAGCCGCCGGGCATTGGCCGCAACCCCGCCCCAGCTGGTTTCCTCGGTCCCGCCGGCGGTGTTGACCGATATAATCGCGGTTTCGCCGTGATAGGTGTCCGCGTGATCGATCAGTGTCGAAATCAGCAGCGGTTTTTGCATCATCTGGCCCAGCATGGGCGTCCTCCCTCCAAAGTCTCGGACCGGTGGTCCCGGTTTGTCGCGCACCCTGCCAACCTGTCGCCGCGAAAGCAATATCCGCACCGATGGCACGTAGGGTCACGTGCCGCCACCGCGGCAAGGCCCCGAATGTATCCGGTTGATCATGACGGACCGGGGGATTTGCCGGACCACGCCGGACGGGCCGCGGCGGGCGGGCGCGCGGGATCTTGCGGGCGACGGCTGTTTGGGGCAAACGCGCCCCATGACCCTGCGCTTTCACACGCCTTTGACATCCGCCGAGCAGATTGCAGCGGGCCTGCCGTCTGCGCAGACACTGGCCATTGCCGACAAGCTGCGCTTTGCCGAGCTGGATCCGCTCAACCACGTCAACAACAAGGCCTATTTCGTCTGGTTCGAAACGCTGCGGGTCGAATACGGGATCCGCTGTGTTCAGCCGTATCTCGACCACGAACCCCGCGCGGTGCTGCGCGGAGGCGAGGTGCGGTTTCACAAGGAAATGCTGCAGGGCGAAGACTATATCGCCACCGCGCGGGTTACGGCATTCCGGTCCTCGTCCTACACGCTGGAGCAACAGATCTGGTCGGGCGATCTGCGCGCGCGGTTCACCTGTGTCATGGTCCTGCTGAACCCCGATGGACCGGGCCGGTTCCCGCTGCCCGGGGCGCTGCGCGCGGCGTTTCTGTCCCGCGACCGCGCGCGGGCCGAAGCGTGATCTGATTGTGCGCCTTCGGCGCGCATTTTTTATCTCGTTCAAACGCCTCCGGCGTTTCTCCTCGGGGTGCCTCCGGCGGAGGTATTTCCAAACAGAAGAAGCAAGGGGTCCATTGCTTCTTCTGTTGTCAAATACCTCGGGGGAGCCGCCTGCAAGGCGGCGGGGGCAGCGCCCCCGGACCCGCGGCGGTTCAGCCCGCGTGGCGGTGCAGGTAGGCCACGAGGGCGGCGGTCGATCCGTCCCGGTTTCCGGCCTCCTCGCTGCCCTCGACCACCGGACCCAGCGCGGTGGCCAGTTCCTTGCCAAGTTCCACGCCCCACTGATCATAGGAATTGAGGCCGAGGATCGTGCCTTCGACGAAGACCCGGTGTTCGTAGAGCGCGATGATCTGGCCCAGCACGAAAGGTGTGAGCTGGGGATAGATCAGCGTGGTCGAAGGCCGGTTGCCGGGAAACACCCGGTGGCGGGCCTGACGGACCAGCTCATTGCCGGTCAGACCTTTTTCGGCCATCCGCGCCCGGGCCTCGGCCAGCGGGCGGCCACGCAGCAGCGCCTCGGACTGGGCCAGGCAATTGGCCACCAGCAGGTGGTGATGGTGGGCCAGATCCGGTTCGTGGCCCTGTGCGGCAACCATGAAGTCGCAGGGGACCACGTCGGTGCCCTGATGGATCAACTGGTAGAAGGCGTGTTGCCCGTTGGTACCCGGTTCGCCCCAGACCACGGGGCCGGCCGGAACATCAAGCGCACTTCCGTCCATCGCCACGCATTTGCCGTTCGATTCCATTTCCAGCTGCTGCAGGTAGGCCGGCAGGCGCGACAGGCGCTGGTCATAGGGCAGCACCGCGCGGGTGCCATAGCCACAGACCTGCCGGTGCCAGATGCCCGTCAGCGCCAGCAGGACCGGCATGTTTTCGTGCCACTCGGCGGCGCGGAAATGCTGGTCCATCGCCTGCCCGCCGCGCAGGAAGGCGTCGAAGGCCTGCGGGCCCGTGGCCAGCATCAGCGACAGGCCGATCGGCCCCCACATCGAGTAGCGCCCGCCGACCCAGTCGGCAAAGCCGAAGACCTGCCCGGCCGGCACGCCGAAGGCCCCGGTTTTTTCCAGCGCCGTTGACACCGCCGCCATCTGTGCGCCGGCGTCGCCGCCGCCTTCGGTCAGCCACGCCTTCGCGGTGCGGGCGTTGGTCATGGTTTCGATGGTGGTGAAGGTCTTGGAGGCGATGATCAGCATCGTGGTTTTCGGATCGAGCCCGCGCAGCGTATCGGCGATCTGGGCACCGTCCACGTTGGACACGAAATGGCAGCGCGGCCCGTCATGGTAGGGCGACAGCGCGATCGTGGCCATGGCCGGGCCCAGATCGGACCCGCCGATGCCGATATTGACCACGTCGGTGATCGCGCCCCCTGCCCCGCGATGCGTGCCACCGCGTACGGCATCGCAGAAACGCCGCATCGTCGCCAGCGTGCCCCGCACGTCCGGCATCACGTCCACACCGTCCACCTCTACCGGCCCGCCGTCGAGATTGCGCAGCGCCGTGTGCAGCACCGCGCGATCCTCGGTTTCGTTGATCCGGGCGCCCGAAAACATCGCATCGCGTCGCGCGGCAAGGTCCGTGGCGTCGCAGAGCGCGATCAGCGCGTCACGCGTGGCGTCGTCGATATTGGTCTTTGAATAGTCGAAACGCATATCGCCGGTTTCAACGCTGAACCGGCCGGCGCGGTCGGGATCGGCGGCAAAGAGATCAAGGATGGCGCGGTCACGCGTCTCATCATGCCGCGTTTTGAGATCGGTCCACATTCCGGGTCCTCTTATTCGGCCCAGTGGACCGTGGTTTCCTGCAGGGCGGCGCGGATGGGCGCCTGTTCGGGTGGCAGATGTGCTGCCTTTTCCAGAGCCGCGCGCTTGTCGGTTCCGAAGATCACCAGATGCTTGGACATGGCCCCCTTCAGCACCGGGGCGGTCAGGGTGATGCGCGGTTCGGGCTGGCCGGCAGGCCGGGTGACGGCAACCGCCGGGGCGTGCGGATCCAGCGCCGCGCTGAGCCCGTCGGCCCCGGGAAAGAGCGACGCGGTGTGCATATCCGTCCCCATGCCCAGAAACAGGACCGACAAGGCGCGTTTGGCCTGAACCACCGGGGCCAGCGCGGCCGCGGTGGCATCGGGGTCCACGCCATCGCCATGAAACGACAGAAACTGGGCGGCGGCGGCACGCCCGGTCAGCAGGCGTTCACGGATCAGGCGGGCGTTCGAGCGCGGGTGATCTTCGGGCACCCAGCGTTCGTCGGTGGGCAGGACGCAGACCCGCGACCAGTCCAGATCGACGGCGCACAGGACCGAGAAGATCGGGCCGGGCGTGCCGCCGCCGGGCACGGCCAGCGTCACGGTGTCATGGTTGAACAATGCGTTTTCCAGATCGCCGGCCAGCGCGTCAGCCACGTCGAGCGCGGCCATTTCGCGATCCGGGTATTCGAGGAAGTTCATGGTGCAATTCCGATCCAGACCCGTTTGTCCCTTGCCAATATCTGTTCGGCGTGGCCGGGTCCTGCGCTGCCGCTTTCGTAGGGTTTTGGCACATCTCCGCGCGCTTCCCAATTGGCAATGATCGGATCGGTCCAGGCCCAGGCCGCCTCGACCTCGTCGCCGCGCATGAACAGGGTCTGATTGCCGCGCATGACGTCCATGATCAGCCGCTCATAGGCGTCGGGCGGATCTTCGCCATCCGGTCCCAGCGCGTCGGCGAATGTCATGTCCAGCGGCACGTCGATCAGGCGCATACCGCCCGGCCCCGGTTCCTTGATGGTGACGCGGAGCGTGATCCCTTCGTTCGGCTGCAACCGGATCGACAGGATGTTGGTGTGACTGCCGGCCTCTTCGCCGAAGATCGAGTGCGGCAGGTTCTTGAACACCACGTTGATCACCGAAGACCGCGCCTTCAGCCGCTTGCCCGTTCGCAGATAGAAGGGCGTGCCGGCCCATCGCCAGTTTTCGACCTCGGCCTTCAGCGCGACATAGCTTTCGGTGGTGGAGCGCGGGTTGTCGACAGCGGTACGGTAATCGGGCGTGTCATCTTCGCCCGGGCCATATTGGCCGCGCACGATGTGATGCGGAGCAACCGGCTGCAGCGCGCGGATAACTTTTAGTTTTTCGTCGCGCACAGCGTCGGGATCGAAACGGGCCGGAGGCTCCATCGCGATCAGGCAGAGCAGTTGCATCAGGTGATTCTGAACCATGTCGCGCATGGCGCCGGCCGTGTCGTAATACCCGCCGCGCCCTCCCACGCCGACGCTTTCGGCCACGGTGATCTGAATGTGGTCAACATACTGGCTGTTCCACAGCGGTTCGAACAGCAGGTTGCCGAAACGGATCGCCATCAGGTTCTGAACCGTTTCCTTGCCCAGGTAGTGATCGATCCGGTAGATCTGATTCTCTTCGAAATGTGCAGCCAGCGTCTGGTTCAGGGCGCGGGCGGTTTCCAGATCGTGACCAAAGGGTTTTTCCACCACAACCCGGCATTCGGGCGTTGTCATCCCGTGCAGATGCAGCCGTTCGGCCAGATCGCCAAAGAGGCCCGGCGCGACCGAGAAATAGAAGGACCGGACGTGATCGTCGGTCAGCAGCGATTTCAGCTCGGTCCAGCCGCGTTCGCCCCTGGCATCGACCAACTGATAGTGCAGCAGGTCAAGGAACGTGTCCAAAGTGCCGTCGTCGCAGTGCCGCCCGCCAGCGAATTCGCGGATTGCCTCTGCCGCCATCTGGCGATAGCCGGCGTTGTCCATTTCGCCGCGCGCGACGCCGATGATGGCCGATCCCTCGGGGATCTGGCGCGAGCAATAGCGTTTGAACAGGCTGGGAAGGATTTTGCGACGGGCCAGATCGCCCGGAGTTATGCCCAAAAGTTGGTGACGGCGTGATCAGGCGGCGTTTTGACGTTGCCTGATCCCGTCCTTGAAGGCAATCCCCTGGATCACTTCGGGCAGACGGTTTGGCCCTGAGATCTTCCTCCACTTCTTCTTGGCCGACATCATCAACCTGAAGACCATGGCGAGGGCGGTCTTGCGGTTCAGGCATCCTTTGGTTTTGCGCGTTCGGTTGCGGACCGTGGCAAAGACGCTTTCGATCGGGTTCGTGGTCCGGATGTGTTTCCAGTGTTCGGCCGGGAAGTCATAGAAGGTCAGCAACACGTCGCGGTCCTTGACCAGCCTGGCCACGGCCCGCTCGTATTTCAGGCCGTAGGTTTCCACGAAGAGATCGAAGGCCGCATTGGCTTCCTTCTTCGTCTCGGCCATCCAAATATCCTGCAGATCGGCCTTGGCTTTTTCCCGCAGCGACTTGGGCATCGCGCCCGTTACATTGGCCGTCTTGTGGACCCAGCACCGCTGCTCACGGGTGGTCGGATAGACATCCCGCAGCGCCGTCCAGAACCCAAGCGCGCCATCACCGACAGCAAGCTCGGGCGGCACCGTCAGGCCGCGTTTCCTCAGACCGCGTAACAGGTCCCGCCAGCTGTCCGCGTTCTCCCGGAATCCGTCCATGATGCTCAAAACGTCCTTTTCTCCGTACTCGTCAGCGCCGATAATCACCAACATACATTGACGATCCCCGTCCAAACGGGGCGTGAAGCAGACCCCGTCCGCCCAGATGTAGACATAGCGCTTGCCCGACAGGTCACGCTTGCGCCAGGCTTCATACTCGTCCCACCAGGTCGCCTTCAGTCGCGTGATCGTGGAGGCTGACAGCCCCTCTGCATCCGGCCCCAAAAGGGCGGCCAGCGCCTCGCTGAAGTCCCCCGTTGAAATGCCCTTCAGGTAAAGCCAGGGCAGCAGCTCCTCGACGGACTTCGCTTTGCGTAGATACGGCGGCACCAAGGATGAACGGAACCTGATCTTGCTGCCATCGATGTTCGCACCCCGGTCGCGGACCCGGGGCACCTGAACGGGCACCGTGCCGATCCCGGTCATCACCTCGCGCTCCGGCAGGACCCCGTGGCGCACCAGACGCTGGCGACCTTCCTCGTCCAGAAGCTGCGCATGAACCGCCATGAAACCGGCAACCTCAGCCTGCACAGCCGTTCGCAACAGCTCGCGTGCCCCGAACTGAATGACCTCAGTCAGCGGATCAGGTGAAAATTCCGATGGTAGCTCGAATGGAACAACGGTAGATTTCGACATGTGGCATATCCCTTTCTCTTGAGAATTGACGGCGCTTCAGCACCGCCTTGATATGCCGCCCCTCAGGGGCCATCACCAACTTTCAACCATATCTCGATCGCCCGTGCCTCCGAAAATCACCAGATCGAATGTTTCGACCGGTATGACGCGTGAAACCATTGTTCCGTGCCCTTTCGTTCTGTCGCAGCCCGCGGGCCTATCGCGACATCAATGTCAGCGCTAACAGTTTTTCTGGCGTCTCTATACAGCCGAATTTGGGAAAGTCTACCATGCAATATACCATTCACAATGGCGTCAGTCGGCCAACAGGGGCTCGAACACAGGCCGGCAAACGGCTAATTGACGGTTCCGTAACCGAAAAACAGCGGAGCAAGAATGAAGGATCACGCCGGCCATCCGCCTCCGACCCGGAAATTTATGCATCCGCGACTGACCTCAGACGGGCAGGACCGGGCCAGTGTTGCGCTGGAACAACCGAAAACGCTGTGGTTCAACACCGGAACACTGTGCAACATCGAATGTGCCAGCTGCTACATCAGCTCGAGCCCGACAAACGATTCGCTGGTCTACCTGACGCTGGACGATGTGCTGCCCTATCTGGACGAAATCGTCACGCGCGGCTGGCCGATCCGGGAAATTGCCTTTACCGGCGGCGAACCGTTCATGAACCGCGACATCATCTCGATGGCCCGTGAAGCGCTGCGGCGCGGGTACGAGGTCCTGATCCTGACCAATGCGATGGTGCCGATGATGCGCCCCGCGATACAGCGGGGGTTAAGTGCGCTGCAGGCCGAATTCGGCGACCGGCTGACGCTGCGGGTATCACTGGACCACTATGATGCAGCCCGTCACGACGCAGAACGCGGCAAGGGCAGTTTCGCAACGTCGCTGAACGGCATGGCATGGTTGCGCGATCAGGGCATCCGGATGACAGTTGCCGGACGTCTGGATTGGGCGGCCGACGAAGCCGACGCACGGGCCGGGTTTGCCGCGCTATATGCCGCGCACGGCTTTGACATCGACGCACAGTCGCCGCTGGACACCGTGCTGTTCCCCGAAATGGACGAAGCTGTCGACGTGCCAGAGATTACCACGGACTGCTGGGACATTCTGAACACGTCGCCGGCATCGGTGATGTGTTCGTCGTCCCGGATGGTGGTCCGCCGCAAGGGTGCCGACGCGCCCGTGGTGCTGGCCTGCACCCTGTTGCCCTATTCGCCCGGGTTCGAGCTTGGTCGTACGCTGGAAGAGGCCGAAGCTCCGGTCTATCTCAACCACCCGCATTGCGCGAAGTTCTGCGTGCTGGGCGGCGCAAGCTGTTCTGCCTGACGCGCAATAGCTGCAAAACCTCCACCATGTGTCCTCTGGATTGCCACAATCCGGCGATAGCTGTGTTGCCGAGCAGTATACGAGTAAATGAGGCAACACATGGTTGAGCAAGTTGTCTTCGCGCTGGATAGCGAAGCGTTGACCGTCGCAAACGATTCCCCCCACCTGACGCCGGGAACGTCGATCATCAACAACGCCGACACGCCGGACGGTACCATTTTTGTCTTCAGCGGCGGCACCGGCGAATACATCACCATCGAGGACACACAAAACACGGATGTTTTTGACGACAACCTGCCCGGAGACCACACGATCGTAGATGGCGGATCGCTGGTGGATGACGGCACGCAGGTCGAATCCGAATCGCTGATCGAATTGCAGGAACTGGACGAAGACGGCAATCCGACCGGTCCGGTGATCACAATCAACGTCTATTCCCAGAACGGCGCGACATCCGACATCTGGGGCTTTTCCTTCACCGATCAGCTGGAACCCGGCAAAGAGTACGTAAAGGTCGGCGGCTCGAATAACGGGGATTCCGATTACGACGTTCTGGTCGCCTGTTTTACTGCCGGCACGCAGATCCTGACCGATATCGGTCCGCAACCGGTGGAAACCATCGCGCCCGGCGATATGGTCTGGACCCGGTCATCCGGCTACAAGGCCGTGCAATGGTCCGGCCGGACAACCGTGACCGGGCTGGGCGATTTCGCGCCGATCTGGTTCGGCGAGGGTACGATCGGAAACGACCGGCCGATGCGGCTTTCGCCCAACCACCGCATTCTCTATACCTCCAGCCGGTCCCATCTGTTCTTTGCCGACGGCCCGGTGCTGATCCCGGCACAGTATTTCGTCGGGCTTCCAAACGTGGTGGTCGCCCCGGTTCCGCGGATCGATTACTTCCATTTCATGTTCGACCAGCACGAAATCGTGGAAAGTGACGGCTGCCTGACCGAGAGCTTTTATCCCGGTGAAATGGCGGTGCGCGGGCTGGAACATGATGCCCGCAACGAGCTTCTGAACCTGTTCCCGGATCTCGCCACGCCGAGCCAGGACACCCCCTTCCCCATGGCGGCCCCGCCCCTGCGGCGATACGAGGCGCGCCTCGTTCTGGGGCTGACACAGTAATCTGCGACGCGACGCCCCGCTTCGCGCCACAGCGGCTTGAATTGCACCGGACCCGCGCGTAGGGTCCGCGCGATCATTACGCTGAAGGCATATAAACAGGCCTATGGAAAAGACATTTCTGCTGGGCATGGGCGCCCAGAAATCCGGAACAACTTGGCTGCACCGGAACCTGACCGCCCGGTCCGACGCCAATTTCGGTTTCACCAAAGAATACCACGTTCTGGACGCGATCCACGTGCCGGAATGCAAGGATTTCCGGAAACGGTTCGAAAAAGCCGCGCGCCTCGCGATTCGCAACGGCTATGACACCTATTCGAGAGGCTCCCCGAAATACGACATCCAGCGGATGTCCTTCGTGGCCAACGATCAGGCCTATTTCGCCTATTTCGCCGACATCCTGACCCGTCGCCGGGTGATGCTGACCGGGGACATTACCCCGACCTACTGCTCCCTGTCGCAGCCGACCCTGCACTATATCCGGGACGAGTTTCAGCGCCGGGATATCGTGACCAAACCACTGTTTCTGATGCGCGAACCGGTTCAGCGCCTGCGCTCGCTGGTGAAGATGAAATTCCGCAAGAAAGAGATCACGCCGGGCAAGGCCGACGAGCTGGAAGCGATGCGCGAAATGTGCGGCAGCGAATATGACAATATCCGCTCCGACTACGAACAGACGGTGAAAAACATGGAAGCCGTGTTCGGGGACGACGTCCATATCGGGTTTTACGAAACTCTGTTTTCGGAAACCAGTCTGCGTCAGGTCTGTGCGTTTCTGGGAATTGAATACCAGGACGTCAATTTCGACCAGCGGTTCAATGCCAGCCCGTCGTCGAACGATCTGACGCCCGAGGAACTGGCTGAATTCAAACCGGCCTATCGGCGTCAGTACGATTTCGTCCGCGACCGGTTTGGCCGGGAATTCATCGACGAGATCTGGGGCACCTGACGCCCCCGTTCAGTGCAGGTTGAATTCGCCCACCTGGTTCTGCCATTCGCCGGATGTCAGCATCCGCCTGTGCGTGAACCGGACGGAATGCAGCGGGCCTTCGATTTTCTGCTGCCAGAACTCCACGAATTTGAACAGCCGCGGATGGTCCGGGGCAAGGTCATATTCCTGCCAGATAAAGCTGTTCAGGACATTGCGATAGTCCGGCAGCCTGTAGAACAGCTCTGCCGTGGTCAGCCCGTATCCGCGCAGCATCATTTCGGTTTCAGATGTGCTCATGATCCTCTCTTTTTTTGTTGCATGATTTCATGATGCCCATCAGTGGTTACTTTTCAACAAAAACAGCGTGTTATCAGACGGCTCCCGTGGCTGCCAATCGCATGGCGCGACAGCCATTGCACCTCATGTACGGGGTCTGATAAGATATGGATACAAAATGTAGTGTGCGCACAAAAAACGGGCAGAAAACGTGAGCGATACGCCGGAAACACCTGAAAACGAAGAAGAAAAAATGCCCGAACGTCCGGTCCACGACGGGCCCGTCATCTCGATTGAAGACGAGATGCGGTCGTCTTATCTCGACTATGCGATGTCGGTCATCGTCAGCCGCGCGATCCCGGATCTGCGCGACGGGCTGAAACCGGTGCACCGCCGCATTCTCTATGCGATGCACGAAACCGGCAACAGCCACGACAAGCCATATCGCAAGTCCGCCCGGCCCGTGGGCGATGTCATGGGTAAGTATCACCCGCATGGCGATGCAGCGATCTACGACGCGCTGGTGCGGATGGCACAGGATTTTTCCATGTCGCTGCCGCTGCTGGACGGTCAGGGCAATTTCGGCTCCATGGACGGCGATGACCCGGCGGCGATGCGCTATACCGAGGTGCGGATGGACAAGCCCGCCGCCGCCCTGCTGGCCAATATCGAAAAAGACACCGTCGATTTTCAGGACAACTACGACGGCAAGGACCGCGAACCGACGATCCTGCCGGCGAAATTTCCCAACATGCTGGTCAACGGTGCGGGTGGCATTGCCGTGGGCATGGCCACCAATATCCCGCCGCACAACCTCGGCGAAGTGGTGGAGGCCTGCCTTGCCCTGATCACCGATCCTGACCTCACATCGGAACAGCTGACGGACTATATCCCCGGCCCCGATTTCCCCACCGGCGCACAGATGCTGGGCCGGTCGGGCGCGCGCAAGGCCTATCTGGAGGGCCGCGGCAGCGTGATCATCCGCGCCAAGACCCATGTCGAGGAGTTGCGCAAAGACCGTTACGCCATCATCGTCGACGAGATCCCCTATCAGGTGAACAAGGCCGCGATGATCGAAAAGATCGCCGAGGCGGTGCGCGAAAAGCGGATCGAGGGCGTCAGCCACGTGCAGGACGAAAGCGACCGCAACGGCGTCCGCGTCGTGATCGAGCTCAAGCGCGACGCAACGCCCGAGGTGGTCCTGAACCAGCTGTGGCGGTTTTCGCCGATGCAGACCACGTTTGGCTGCAACATGCTGGCACTGAACGGCGGCCGGCCCGAGCAGCTGACCCTGCGCAGGTTCCTGACCGCGTTTCTGGATTTCCGCGAAGAGGTTGTTGCCCGTCGCACTGCGTTCGAACTGCGCAAGGCGCGCGAACGCAGCCATATCCTGTGCGGGCTGGCGGTGGCGGTGTCCAATGTGGACGAGGTTGTCGCCACCATCCGGTCCAGCGCCGATGCGGCCGAGGCGCGGCGCAAGCTGATGGAACGGCGCTGGCCGGCAGCCGAAATCGAAGGCTATCTGCGGCTGATCGACGATCCGCTGTCGAAGATGAACGACGACGGCACCTATAACCTGACCGAGGTACAGGCCCGTGCCATTCTGGACCTGCGGCTGCAGCGCCTGACCCAGCTGGGCGTCAAGGAGGTCACCGACGAACTTGAAGAACTGGCGGCCAACATTCGGGAATACCTCGAAATTCTGGGTTCGCGCGAACGGATCATGGGCATCATCACCGATGAGCTGACCGACAGCCGCGACCGCTTTGCCGTGCCGCGCCGCACCGAGATCGTCGACTGGTCCGGCGACATGGAGGACGAGGACCTGATCGAGCGCGAGGACATGGTCGTGACCGTGACCTCCGAAGGCTATATCAAGCGCACCCCGCTGGCCGATTTCCGTGCGCAGCGCCGCGGCGGCAAGGGGCTGGCCGGTATGCAGACCAAGGAAGAGGACGTGGTCACCACGCTGTTTGTGGCCAACACGCATACGCAGCTTTTGTTCTTCACCACCGATGGCATGGTCTACAAGCTCAAGACATGGCGCCTGCCGCTGGGCGGGCGCACCGCCAAGGGCAAGGCCATCGTCAACATCCTGCCGATCCCCATAGGCGTGTCCGTGGCGGCGATCATGCCCGTGGACGTGCCCGAGGACGAATGGGAAAACCTGCAGATCATGTTCGCCACCTCGGCCGGTGACGTGCGTCGCAATGCGCTGTCGGATTTCACCAACGTCAAGCGCAACGGCAAGATCGCGATGAAGCTGCCGGATGAGGTAGAGCTTGTAAACGCCCGGATTTGTTCGGAAACAGATGACGTTATGCTGGTCACAAACTCGGGCCGGGCGATCCGTTTCCCGACCACCGAGGTGCGCGTGTTCAAGGGCCGCGATTCAACCGGGGTCCGGGGCATCCGGCTGAGCAATGGCGACCGCGTCGTTTCGATGTCGGTAATCCGGCATTTCGAAGCGTCGCCCGAGGACCGGGCCGCCTATCTGAAAATGCGCCGCGCGGTGGCCGGGCTGACCGATGAAGACGCGGGCGAGGATGAAGAAGTCGCGGCAAGTGACACGTTCAGCAACGAAAAATACGTGGAAATGTCGGCAGTGGAAAACCTCATCCTGACAATCACCTCGGGCGGTGCAGGCAAACTGTCCTCGTCGCACGACTACCCGGTGCGCGGGCGCGGCGGCATGGGTGTTGCGGCGATGGACAAGGCCATGCGCGGCGGCCCGGTGGTGGCGTCATTCCCGGTGGAACTGGACGACCAGATCATGCTGGCCACGTCGCGCGGGCAATCGATCCGTGTGCCGGTCGAGGGTATTTCCTTCCGCTCGCGCAGCGCCGGCGGCGTCAAGGTGTTCAATACCCGCCGCGGCGAGGAAGTGGTGAGTGTCGCCTGGATTGCGGATCAGGGCGATGAAGAAGAAGACAGCATGCAGGTCGACGACTGACCCGGGCGGACCGCAGGCCGTGATCGCGGCGGCGGGACGCGGAACATGTAACGCAAGAACGAGTTGACAAGCAGAGGCCGTTGCCCGGCCGGACCGGGCAACGGCGTTTTGTTTCAGGCGATCAGCGGACCGATCACAAATCCGAAAAAGAGCAGCGAGACGCAAACGGCCTGCATGGCGAGCATTCCTGTTTTCCCCAAGTGAAACCGACGCTCCGGACCAAATGCGTTTGGGCCAAGGCGGGATCGTGTCAATTTTAGACGTCCCCCGGCGGCACCGTGCCGGCATCGGCGTAACATTGCCCGGCTGTGCGAATGCGCACCAAACCTGCGCGAAAACTCAGATTGAGTGCGCAGAACGTGACGTTACCTAGGCTGCACACACCCAACAAAGGGACAGACACATGATCAATACAATTGCACCGCTGGCGGCCCGGATTCTGCTGGGCGGTTTTTTCCTGATGGCCGGGCTTTTCAAGCTGGGCGATGTTCAGGGCTTTGCCGGCTACATGGCCTCGGGCGGCATTCCGGGCTTTCTGGCCTGGCCGGCCATCTTGTTTGAAATCCTTGCCGGGCTGGCATTGATCGCCGGGTACCAGACCCGTCTGGTCAGCCTTGCACTGGCCGGGTTCTGCGTGGTGTCGACCGTGCTTTACCACAACGACCCGAACGATCAGATCCAGATGACGATGTTTCTCAAGAACATCGCGCTGGCCGGTGGCTATGTCGCGCTGGCCGGGCTGGGCGCAGGCCGGCTGTCGGCTGATGCCGTTCTGGGCGGCCGCACCGCCGCGGCCTGAGCTATCGCGAAACGGACATTGCGCGAACGCCTCTCGGTTTGGGGCGGCGTTCGCGCGACTTTTTCTGCAGGCGCCGGGGTCTAAAGCCCGTAGAGCGCGCCGAATTTCTCTTCGAGATACTCCAGCAGCGGCGCTTCGGACGGGGCAATCCCGCTGGCCTTTTCTATGACCGCGCGCGGCGCAAAGAGCCCGCCGTGGCGTTGCAGATTTTCCTGCAGCCAGCCCGTTGCCCCCGACGTGTCGCCCGCGGCCAACTGTGTGTCGAGCTCCGGTACGGCCCCGCGCAGCGCCTGATGGAGACAGCCGGCATAGACATTGCCCAGACTATAGGTCGGGAAATAGCCGAACAGCCCCACCGACCAGTGCACATCCTGCAAGAGCCCGTTTGACGGTTTGTCCACGGCATAGCCGAAATCGGCAAGGAACCGGTCGTTCCACGCGGCTTCCAGCCCGTCGACCTCCAGATCGCCGGCCATCAGCGCGCGTTCCAGATCATATCGCAGCATGATGTGCAGGTTACATTGCACCTCGTCCGCCTCGGTGCGGATATACCCGTTCTTGACCCGGTTCACCGCGGCATAGAACGCATCGGCATCCGGGGCGCCGGCATCGCCGAACGCCGTGCCCATCCGCGAATAGAGCCAGCCGGTGAAGGCCTGCGACCGGCCCAGCTGGTTTTCGTAGATCCGGCTCTGGCTTTCGTGCACGCCCATCGACACACCGCGGCCCAGCGGGGTCAGCAGATAGGCCGGGTCGATGTTCAGTTCGTAACTGGCATGGCCGGTTTCGTGGATGGTGGAATAGATGCAGTTGAACGGGTCTTCGGGGTCCGTGCGTGTGGTGATCCGCACATCCGTCCCGCTGCCCGAGGAAAACGGGTGCACCGCCTTGTCCACCCGGCCACAATTCATGTCATAGCCAAAGGTGCGGGCCAGCTCGCGGGCGAGTTTCATCTGCGACGGTTCGGCAAATGTGCCGGTCAGGCCCGCCGGCATCGGTTTTTCCAGGATGGCCGCCCGCAGCGCGACCAGCCGCACGCGCATCGCATCGAACAGCGCGGTGATCTCTGCGCTGTTGGTGCCCGGTTCGTAATCCTGCAGCATGGCGTCGTAGACGTCACCGCCGGCTGCCAGCGCCTGCCCCTCTTCCCGCTTGAGCCTTACCACCTCTTTCAGGGTCGGAAGAAAGGCGGAGACGTCTTCGTCGGCGCGGGCCTGCGCCCAGATCCCCTGTGCCTCGGATGTCAGCCCGGCCAGCGTCTTGGCCAGATCGGCCGGCACCTTGGTGGCCCGGTCATAGCTGCGCCGGATTTCCCGCAATTGTGCGGTGGCCACCTCGTCCGCAGGTTCGGCAGCGTCCAGCCAGTCCGCGACGCGGGGATCCGACCGGCGCGCGTGCAGCACCGCTTCGAGCGCGGCCATCTCGGCGCCGCGCTGCCCCGCCGCGCCACGCGGCATCACCGTTTCCTGGTCCCAGCTCAGCCGCCACGCCACAAGGCTCAGCGCCTCGGTGTCGCGCTGATAGGCCATCAGGTCGTTATATGCGGTCATGGGTCAGGATCCTCTCACGGAAGCAGATTGCGGATAAGCGCTGCGGTAACGGGCGTTCAGGATCGCGGTCCAGAGCCCGATGGCCAGCAGCTGATGCAGAATGGCGATATGCAGCGGCGCGGCATAGATCACGGTGAAGATACCCAGCACCACCTGCAGGGCCAGCACCGCGAAGGTCAGGATGAATGCGAACCGGGTCGAAGGGTTCGGGCTGTGACGCCCACGCAGCCAGATGACGATGCCGAAAACCAGCAGCAGATAACCCGTGACACGATGGATCCACTGCACCAGCCCGGGGCTCTCGAACAGGTTGCGCCACCACGGCTCGAACAGAGCCGCGTCCGGCGGGAACACCTGCCCGCCCATCAGCGGCCAGTCGGTATAGCCGCGCCCGGCGTCGATCCCGGCCACAAGCGCGCCGATCAGGATTTGCAGGAATGCAAAATGCAGGAGCCCGGTAGACAGGCCGAACAATTTTGTTTCGCGGACCCGGCGGGCCTGCATCAGGTCGCGTTCATCGCGGCCCAGCAGGAAGATATTCCATGCCAGCAGGGCCAGAATCGCAAAAGCCAGCCCCAGATGGGTGGCCAGCCGGTAACTGGCGACATCGACCATGCCTTCGCCGGTCGTGACACCCGAGGACACCATCCACCATCCGACGGCCCCCTGCACCCCGCCCAGAACGCCGGGCACAAGCAGGCGCATGGTCCAGCCGGTCGGGATTTTGCGCAGGGCGAGAAAGGCGAAAAAGCCGATCGCCCAGATCAGGCCGACAATCCGGCCCAGTTGCCGGTGGCCCCATTCCCACCAGTAGATCACTTTGAAATCGGCCAGTTCCATCCATTGATTCTGAATGCGGAACTCGTCGATTTCCTGATACTTTTCGAATTCCGACTGCCAGTCCGCCTCACTCATCGGCGGCAGCGCCCCGGTGATCGGACGCCATTCGGTGATCGAAAGCCCGCTGTCGGTCAGGCGGGTCAGGCCACCTACAAGGATCATCGCCATGACCAGAACGAACAGGACAACCTGCCAGGCCCGGATCGCCCGCCGGCCTGAACCACGGCCCTTGTCGATCAGGCCCGGCTGCGCGGCGGGCCGCGCGTCCCCGGGGCCAGACACCTCTTCGAAGATGTTGCGTTTTTCGCTCATGTCGTTCTCTCGTCTGTCAGGCTGAACCTAGGGGGACCGGTGGCACCGTCCACCCGATCAGCCGCGTTCCTTCCAGCGCACCATCTGGCGCATGACACCGTGCAGCATCTGCACATCCGCGCGGGTCAGCCGCATCCGGCTCCACAGGTTGCGCAGGTTGATCTTCATGCCGTCGGCCTTTTCCGGCGGATAGAAAAACCCGGCTGCGTCCAGCCGGTCCTCGTAATGCTGAGCCAGCTTTTCCATTTCGATACCGGTGGCCCAGTCGGCCTTGCCCATCTCGACGGTTTCGGCGGTGATTTCGGCCGAGGCGCGGCGCCACTCATAGGCCGTCAGCAGCACGCATTGGGCGAGGTTCAGAGAAAAGAATTCGGGGTTCACCGGAACGGTGATGATGGCGTTGGCCCGCGCGATGTCGTCATTTTCCAGCCCGGCGCGTTCGGGGCCAAAGAGGACGGCCACCTTTTCTCCCGCCGCAATTTTTTCGGCAGCCTTGGCCATCGCCGCCTCGGGGCTGAACACCGGTTTGGTCAGCCCGCGCTGCCGCGCCGTGGTGGCGAAGACGTAGGAACAGTCGGACACCGCCTCTGCCGTGGTCGGGCTCAGCGCCGCTTCGTCCAGCAGCCGCCCCGCCCCGCTGGCCATCGCCACCGAAGCCGGGTTCGGCCAGCCGTCGCGCGGCGCCACCAGCCGCATCCGGTCCAGTCCGAAATTCCACATCGCGCGCGCAGCCGCGCCGATGTTTTCGCCCATCTGGGGACGCACAAGGACGATAACGGGTTGGGGCGTGTCGGTTGGCATTCGGGCTCCGCTATTTGTCAGCGGTCTATGGCGCAACCGGCCGGAACCGGCAAGGGTGGCCGCCGCGGCCCCGGTCAGGAAAACCGGTTCCCATCGCAGCGGGATTTCGCTAGACCCCGCGCAACAGGAATGCCGAAAGTCCCATGTCTGACCCCGAACAGCCGCAGATCTACCTTGTCACGCCCCCCGCCTTCGACCTCGGGTCCTTTCCCGGTCAACTGGCCCGGGTGCTGGACACCCATGAAACCGCCTGTGTGCGCCTGACGCTGGCCACGCGGGACGAAGACACTGTTGCCCGGGCCGCGGACGTGCTGCGCGAACTGACGCACGCGCGCGATATCGCGCTGGTCATCTCGGACCACCTGATGCTGGTGCAGCGGCTGGGGCTCGATGGTGTGCACCTGTCGGACGCGGCCCGTTCGGTGCGCGACGCGCGCAAGGAACTGGGCCCGGACGCGATCGTCGGCGCGCATTGCGGCACGTCCCGGCATGACGGCATGACCGCGGGCGAGGCCGGAGCGGATTATGTCAGCTTCGGTCCGGTGCGGGCCGGCGGGCTGGGCGACGGCAAGGTCGCAGAGGCCGAACTGTTCCAATGGTGGTCAGAAATGATCGAGGTGCCGGTGGTGGCCGAGGGCGGCATCGACGCCGACACGGTCGCCGCACTGGCGCCCTATACCGATTTCTTCGGCATCGGCGAGGAGATCTGGGGCGCCGGGGACCCGGCGGCGCAGATCGGCGAGCTAATCCGCGCGATGCGTTAAAGGCGTCACGGGCGGCCCGGCGCTGCGCGACGGGCTTTCAGCCCTGATAACTTGCAACCCTCGTGGCACCTGCAACGGTCAAACTCGCCCCTGTGGCCGAAAAAGGTGTCAAACACACCGGCGAATTGACCAGCGGTTCATAGAAAAACCCGCTCCACCACCCAGTAGAGTCCGATCACGGCAATCACCGCCGAAGCCGGCATCGCGATCCGGGCCCGGTACCACGGTTTGTTCCTGAACCAGTACCCCACCACGGCAAAGGCCAGCGCAATCACTGTGAGCTGGCCCAGCTCGACGCCCACATTGAACCCGATCAGCGCCGGGATGAACTGCCCCTGCGGCAGGCCGAACTCTCCCAATACGCTGGCAAATCCCAGCCCGTGCAACAGACCGAACCCGAACACGACAAGCGGCCGCCAGCGGTTCAGTGCGTCTGTAAAAAGGTTTTCCACGGCAACAAATGCGATCGAGGCGGCGATCAGCGGCTCGACGATATGCGCGGGCACTTGCACCCATCCCAGCGCGCCAAGCGCCAGGGTCACGGTATGGGCCAGCGTGAAGGCCGAGATCTGCCAGATCAGTGGCCTGAGACGGGTGCTGAGAAAGAACAGCGCCAGCACGAACAGGATATGGTCCAGCCCCTTGGGCAGGATATGGTCGAAGCCGACGGGGATGTAAGACAGGAACGCCTGCCAGCCGGTTTGCTGCGTGCCGCCGGCCAGCGCGATGGGCGGCGTGGTCTCGCCACCCTGCAGATAACCGGTGAAGGGCTCCGGCACGCCGTGCTGCCGCAGAACAAGTGAACCGGCCCCTTTCGGCCAGTGCAGCGTCAGGGTCCGGGCCGCGCGCGGCACCGGGCCGGTCAATGTCAGGGTGGTGTGTCGCGGCAGGCCGGCGTCGCCGCTGTCGGGGATCCCGGCGCCGGCGAAAGACAGGCTGACCGGACCGCCGGCCTCGATCTTCACCTCACCTGCCCAGCGGTCAGCAAAGCGCGCGACCAGCGGCGACAATTCGGCAGGCGCCATCGCGCGCAGCCGGTCATATTGCTCGGCCTCATCCGATTCGTCAGTGTCCTCCAGCCCGTCGAGATCAATGCCCGCAACCAGCGCCTCGGCATTGACGCGCAGGTTCAGCGTCAGTTGGCCATCCTCTACGCTGAGGTCCCCGATGGTCGGAACCACCTCATGCGCCAGTGCCTGCGCGGCGCACAGGATCAGCCACAGGCTTGACAGAATCGCACAAGGCCACAGCTTTAGCCTGTCACTCCGGGAGTTTGCCCACATGCGCCCTGCCTGCCTTTTTGCCCTGATCCTCGGAACCCTGCCGGTCCCGGCGGTTGCGCATGAGTTTTGGATTGATCCGGCCGAGTATCAAGTCGAAACCGGTGCGCCGCTGGTCGCGGATATCCGCAATGGCCAGAAGTTCAGCGGCATCGCGCTGGGATATTTCGAGCGCAGCATCGCCCGGTTTGACGTGATCGGCCCGGACGGGACTGCCCCTGTCGAAGGCCGGATGGGCGATGTACCCGCGCTGGAGACCACCGCCGGCACGCCCGGTCTGACGGTTCTTGTGCACCAGACGACCCCGGACAACGTGACCTACAAGACATGGGAGAAGTTTCAGACCTTCGCCGAGCACAAGGATTTCCCCGACATCCTGACCCGGCATCGCGCCCGGGGCCTGCCCGAGTCGGATTTCAAGGAAAGCTACACCCGGTTCGCAAAATCGCTGGTGGCGGTCGGGCACGGGCGCGGGTCAGACCGCGCGGTCGGGATGGAAACCGAGTTCGTGGCGCTCACCAACCCCTATGCCGGACCACTGCAACGAATGCAGGTCCTGCTGCTATACCGGGGCGGACCGCGCGCGGAGGCGCAGGTTGAAATGTTCGACCGCGCACCGGACGGCACGGTGAAAATCACGCTGCACCGCACCGGGGCAGACGGCACCGTCACCCTGCCTGTCGCGCCGGGTCACGCCTACCTGCTCGACGCCGTGGTCCTGCGCGAGATGGACCCGGCACAGGGCGCGGTCTGGGAAACGCTGTGGGCGGCCCTGACATTTGCGGTGCCCTGAACGCGGGTTGCGCCCGTTCAATTAAAACGCCAGAACCCGCGCATGAACGACATGCGCATCCTTTGCGTCGGCAGCGTGCTGTGGGACGTCATCGGCCGGTCCGCCAGCCACATGCGGCAGGGTTCGGACGTGCCCGGCCGCATCACCCGCCTGCCCGGTGGCGTGGCGCTGAACATCGCGATGACGCTGGCCCGGTTCGGCATGCGCCCGGTTCTGCTGAGCGCCGTTGGCCGCGACGCGGAAGGCGAGGAACTGATCGCCGCCTGCGACCGGCTGGGGCTGGATACCGGGCATCTCTACCGCTCGGATGATCTGCCGACCGACCGGTACATGGCGGTCGAAGGCGCCAACGGGCTGATTGCCGCCATTGCCGATGCGCATTCGCTGGAAGCGGCCGGAGAGAAGATCCTGCGCCCGGTGCTGGATGGCGCGCTTGCGTCGTTTCAGGGGCTGGTTGCGCTGGACGGGAACCTGACGCTGGACCTGCTGAAAACCATCGCCCGCAGCCCGGCCTTTGCCCGCGCCGACCTGCGCGTTGCGCCCGCCTCGCCCGGCAAGGCCGAGCGGCTGCTGCCGTTTCTGACCCACGGGCGGGCCACGCTCTATGTTAACCTCGAAGAGGCCGGGCTGCTGTGCCAGACCCGTTTCGACACGGCGCCCGAGGCTGCGGCCGGCCTGCTGGACCGCGGTGCGCGGCGCGCGCTGGTCACCGACGGCGGCAACACCAGCGCCGATGGCAACGCCGCCGGCATCCTGACGGCAACCCCGCCCGAGGTGCTGGTGACCCGCGTGACCGGTGCCGGCGACACCTTCATGGCCGCGCATATCGTGGCCGAGGCGCGGGGCGAGCCGCCCGATGTCGCCCTGTTTCACGCTCTGCAAAGCGCCGCCGCCTATGTGTCCGGAGAAACCCCGCTGTGATCGACATCGAATATTCGCCCGAGGTGGCCCGCGCCCGGGCCGAAAACACGCCTGTCGTGGCGCTGGAAAGCACGATCATCACCCACGGGATGCCCTATCCGCATAACGTGGACACCGCCCGGCTGGTGGAAGGTGACATTCGCGCCGCGGGGGCAACGCCGGCAACGATCGCCGTGCTGGACGGCCGGCTGCATGTGGGGCTGGATGACACGCGGCTGCAGCAACTGGCCCGCGCCGAAAACGTGGCCAAGCTGTCGCGCGCAGATCTGGCCGTCTGCCTTGCCGGCGGCGGGACCGGGTCCACCACGGTTGCCGCAACCATGATCGGCGCCCGGCTGGCCGGGATCGACGTATTTGCCACCGGTGGCATCGGCGGCGTGCACAAGGGCGCGGAAACCTCGTTCGACATCTCCGCCGATCTGCAGGAGCTGGCCCGGACGCCGGTCACGGTGGTTGCCGCGGGGGCAAAGGCCATACTGGACGTGGAAAAAACGCTGGAGGTGCTCGAAACCCTCGGCGTGCCGGTCATCGCCTTCGGTCAGGACGCGTTTCCGGCCTTCTGGTCGGCGTCGTCACCGCTGCACGCGCCGCTGCGGCTGGACACGGCCGGGGAAATTGCCCGGGCCCACCGGATGCGCGCGGCGCTGGACCTGCCCGGCGGTCAGCTGATCGCCAACCCGATCCCGGCGGCGGACGAAATCCCGGCGGATGAGCTTGCCCCGGTGATCTCCGCTGCACAGGCCAAGGCCGCCAGACGCGGGGTAACCGGCAAGGCGGTCACGCCGTTTTTGCTGCAAAGCATATTCGAAGCCACCGGCGGCCGGTCGCTGACGGCTAACATTGCACTGGTCCGCAACAATGCCCGGCTGGCGGCGGCAATTGCCTGTGCATTAATCAATGTGTGAACGTGATATTGTCGCATCTGCAGCAAAGCATTGTAGAGGGGGTGCAAAACCCTTATTTTCCCACCGGGGTATTTGCGACGCATGACGACACCATTCGATGAAAAACCACGGCGCCCCGGCCTGCTGGCCGGGCTGAGGGCATCGTTCCTGACCGGGATTGTGGTGATCGCGCCGGTCGGGCTGACGATCTGGCTGATCTGGACCACGATCGGCTGGATCGACGGGGTCGTGCTGCCGCTGGTGCCGTCGGGCTTCCGGCCCGAGCAATATATCGGCGTGGACCTGCGCGGCGTCGGCGTCATCTTCTTTTTGATCTTCACGATCATCGTTGGCTGGATCGCCAAGGGGCTGATCGGCCGCTCGCTGATCCGCTACGCCGAAAGCCTAGTGGACCGGATGCCGGTCGTGCGGTCGATCTATTCCGGGATCAAGCAGATCTCGGAAACCGTTTTTGCCCAGTCCGAACGGTCCTTCGAAAAGGCCTGCCTGATTCAGTATCCGCGGCGGGGGATCTGGGCCATCGGGTTCATTTCGACCACCGCCCGGGGCGAAGTGTCGGAACGGGCGGAAACCGGCGGCAAGCTGCTGAGCATCTTCGTGCCGACTACGCCGAACCCGACATCAGGCTTCCTGCTGTTTTTCCCCGAGGAAGATGTGATCCAGCTGGACATGTCCGTGGAAGACGCGGCCAAGCTGGTGATCTCGGCCGGGCTGGTCTATCCCAACGGCAAGGATCCCACCGAGCCTCCCGCCACCTGAGGGACACCGGGCCGGGCAGGATTTGCAATGCGCGTGCCGGTGCCCTACTCTTGCAGTTGTGTAACGATTGCGAGGACGCCATGGCTGTCAGGCTTGTTTCTTTTCCTTTCGTTTTCGCATTATTTGCCGGTACGCCCTGTTTTGCGGACCCCGCGGACCCTGATGGCAGGCCGTACCAGGCCGCAGACACCTATCACGGCGCCAGCAAAACAGACCAGGTCGAGGGCGTTGCCGCGCCCGAGATCACCAATCCGGCCCTGACGTCCAAACCCGGCAAGAAACGAAAACCGGGGAAAGAGATCGGTATCCAGGGCGGCAATCGCAACGTCGAGTCCCAGGGCCAGAAAAAGCGGAAGCGACAGGACTGACCGTGGCGATGCACCGGCCGGACACGCGCAGCAAATCGCTGGGTTCGGGCTGACATCCGGCTTGGAAGCTGCTGTGCCTGGGTTCAATGTTTTTGAGCGAAGCGAGGGCGATGACGCATGGAACGCAGGCTGTCGGCGATTCTGGCCGCGGACATCGAAGGATACTCGCGCCTGATGGGGCGGATGAGACCGCGACGCTGGCGGCCCTGCGCGACATCTCGGCCACGGTGATCGGCCCGTCCTGTTCCGGCAACCGCGGCAAGATCGTCAAGACGCTGGGCGATGGCTGGCTCATGGCCTTCGCCAGCGCCGTCGACGCCGTGAACTGCGCGATGCAGATCCAGAACCGCATGGCCGGCCACGCCCTGTTTTCCTTGCGTATCGGCGTACATGCCGGCGACGTCATTCACGAAGAGGCCGACGTTCTGGGCGACGGCGTGAACATCGCCGCCCGGTTGGAAAGGGAATGCGAACCCGGCGGCATCATCGTCTCGGACGCGGTCTTCATCAGCCTTGACGGCACGCTTACTCCTTCCTTTGACGAGGCTGGCGAGCGCGAGCTGAAAAACATCGCCCGCCCGGTACGCGTCTGGACCCGGGCGCGCCCGCTGCCACCGCAAACCGTCGGGGCCGACGACGGCGAAATCCCGCAACTGGTCATCGCACCGGTCACAGCTTCGGGCGACGACGAGGACGTCCGCGATGTCAGCGAAACCCTGTCCAGCGATCTGTTGTCTTATCTCGGCACCCTGCAATGGATGCGCGTCACCCTGGCAAGTCCGGAAGGTGCGGCGGACGTTTACGTCCTGCAATCCCGGCTGCGCACCCGGGGCGACAAGCTGCGGCTCGAGGCCCGCCTGCGCGGCCCCGACGGGGCCCAGGTCTGGACCGGCAAGTATGACGGCGCACTGGATGATATCTTTGACTGGCAGGACCAGACCGGCGAAGCGCTGGCCGCCGAAGTGATGGGCATGATCCTGGATCTGGAACATTCCCGGCTGACGACGGTTCCCGAAACCGAATTGACCGCAAATCAGGTCCTGCTGATCGGGCGTATGAAGTTCCGCAACACCAGCGAAGAGGTTTTTCACGACACGTTGTCGACACTTGCACGCGCAATCGACATGCAGCCGGACTTTGCTGAAGCCTATGGCGAAGCGATTGCACTCACCCTTGCGGCCGCGACCGTGGGTTATGATTCGCTCAGCGTTTACATCGACATGGTACCCGGCTGGGTCGCGGCCGCGCGCAGCCTGCCAGACCAAACCCCGCTCCTGGAACTCAGCGTTGCACTGTTCGACCGCATGCAATCGCACGATGTTTCGTCCGCCCGCGACAGGATCGGGCGCGTCCTGCGCAAGTCGCCCTCCAATGTCAGGCTTCTGACTTATGCCGGCTGGAGCTATCTTTGGATGGGAGAGACGAGGCTCGCGCTGGACTGTTTTGAGAGGTACCGGCGCCTGAGCCACTTCGATCCGTTGCTTGCGGCCTGCGAAGGCGGAAGCGCCATTGCGCATGCATTGCAGGGCAACGACACCGCCGCCATCCGCGCCGCGGAACGCGGGATGCAGATCACGACCGGTTACGCGACGCTTCAGATGGTTCTGGCCGCTTCGCACGCCCGATTGGGCCACATGGACACAGCCCGGAAATACGCCGCCGAATACCTGCATCTGATGCCGGGCATGACAATCGCCAAGCGGCGGCGCAGCTCTACGATCGGCGACGCCGAAGGCGGTGAACCGCTTTATCAGGCGCTGGAACTGGCAGGCGTCCCCAAGGAGTGAGCGCGGCTCACATTGCTGTCCACCCGCCATCGACGCTGATCGTGGTGCCGGTGATCTGGGCGGCAGCATCCGAGCACAGGAACGCGGTGGTGCCGCCGATCTGTTCGACCGTGGCAAATTCCTTGGACGGCTGGCGCGCCAGCATGACCTCGCGCACGACCGTGTCTCGATCCATGTTGTGGGTCTTCATCTGGTCGGGGATCTGCGCCTCGACCAGCGGGGTCAGCACATAGCCCGGGCAGATCGCGTTGCAGGTGATCGGCTCTTGCGCGGTTTCCAGCGCAACGACCTTGGTCATTCCGACTACCCCGTGCTTGGCCGTCACGTAGGCGGATTTGAACGGGCTGGCCCGCAGGCCATGGGCCGAGGCCACGTTGATGACCCGGCCCCAGCCGGCCGCACGCATCATCGGCAACGCTGCGGCGGTGGTGTGAAACGCCGAGTTCATGTTGATCGCGATGATCGCGTCCCATTTGTCGGCCGGAAACGCATCAATCGCGGCAACGTGCTGAATGCCGGCATTGTTGACCAGGATATCGCAGGCACCGGCCTGTTCGATCAGCGCGCGGCAGTCTTCACCCTTCGACATGTCGGCCCTGATATAGCGGGCGGTCACGCCGGCGTCGTCTGCAATCTCTGCCGCCAGCGCGTGATCGTCCTCGCGGTCGGTAAAGGAATTGAGAACCACGTTCGCACCGGCCTGCGCCAGCGACCGCGCGATGCCCAGACCAATCCCGGAGTTCGATCCGGTAACAACGGCTGTCTTGCCTGTAAGTGACATGGCTTTTCTCTCTCTGTAGGTTTGGGTACACATTGCCATGCTGCACCTGCAAAGAAAACGGGAAATGGCGTTGTTCGCCTTCCCCAGCTGTGGATGTTACAATTCTGTTGGCATCGCAGTGTTTGCTGAATGAACCGAAACTGACCGTATTCGAGAATGATATTATGGACATAGAAAACGATCCCGGAATGGACTGGCTGGCGGCCGAACTGGCCGACACGCTGGACGAAGATTACGAACTTGAAATTTCCGAACCCGCGCTGTCGCTGGAGATCCGACGGATCTACCGCGAAGCGCATCCCCCGACGCTGGAGCGCAAGGACTATTTCGTCAAACTGCTGCAATTGCAGTCAGAGCTGATCAAGCTGCAGGACTGGGTTCAGCATACCGGCGAAAAGATCGTCGTTCTGTTCGAAGGCCGCGACAGTGCCGGCAAGGGTGGCGTGATCAAGCGTATCACCCAGCGGCTGAACCCGCGCATTGTCCGTGTTGTTGCCCTGCCCGCCCCGTCCGACCGGGAAAAGACGCAATGGTATTTCCAGCGCTACGTGCCGCATCTGCCGGCAGGCGGAGAGATCGTGCTGTTCGACCGGTCCTGGTACAACCGGTCCGGCGTGGAACGGGTGATGGAGTTTGCCACCGAGGATCAGGTCGAAGAGTTCTTCCGGGACGTACCGGAATTCGAGCGCATGCTGGTCCGGTCCGGCATCCGGGTGATCAAGTACTGGTTCTCGATCACGGATGAAGAACAGCAGATGCGATTCCTCATGCGCATCCACGATCCTCTGAAACAGTGGAAGCTGAGCCCGATGGATCTACAAAGCCGGGTCCGCTGGGAACAGTACACCAAGGCCAAGGAAGAGATGTTTTCCCGCACGAACATTCCCGAGGCGCCGTGGTACATCGTCGAAGGCAACGATAAGAAACGGGCGCGGCTGAACTGTATCGACCACCTGCTGAGCCTGGTGCCCTACGGACCGGTCCCGAATGAAGACGTGATTCTGCCGGAACGGGTGTACAATTCGGACTACGAACGCCGGGTTCTGCCGGGCGAACTCTACGTGCCCGAGAAGTATTGAGGCCGCAAATCGCGCGGTCGGACAGTCGTATTGTGCAGGGCGGATCTGGATAAATGATTTCCACCCTGCGCGTCCAGCGGCGGGCGGCCCATCCGCCCGGCGATCTGGTGAGGATGTGCAAAACACCACCGATGCGCGGACCGCTCCGGGATATAGCAACCTGCCGAAACGTCGGTTCGCCGCGCCCCGGCCCGTTGAGATGAGGTTCATCGCTCTGAATTGCTTCGACGGCCAGGCGCTGTTTTCGAGGCGGCCCGTTCACATACGCTGTTGCAAGTTCATGAGGTGCGATGCGGCTTCAGAGTGAGACGGCGCAACGCCAAAAAAAACGCCGGCACGAAGCCGGCGTTAAGTTATTGAGGCAGGTTTCATACAGGCAAGAAACCTATCGAGCAGTGATCTCTTTATAATCAATTACTTCACGTTATCCAAGCTAAAAGTTTGAAAAGACGCGACTCCCCCGTTAGCTTTTCGTTCAAGAAAAAAAGGGCTGAGCGGGATTGTTGCCAAAATGGGATCTGAATATTTCCATCTCGTGACGTTGCGCGGCACGGTGTTGGGCGCGATTCTCGCGCTCTGCGGACCGGCCGCCGGCGCCGATCACGCCATAGCTATGTACGGCGACCCGGCCCTGCCACCTGATTTTGTGTCGCTGCCTTACGCCAACCCCGAGGCGCCGAAAGGCGGGCGGGCGGTGTTCGGCAATACCGGAGGGTTCGACAGCCTCAATCCTTTCGTCCGCAAAGGCACCGTGCCGTGGCAATTCCGGTTCTGGGCTTACGAGAGCCTGATGGCCCGGTCATGGGACGAACCGTTTACGCTTTACGGCCTGCTGGCCGAATCGGTGGAGACCGCGCCGGACCGGTCATGGGTCGAATTCACCCTGCGCGAGGAGGCCCGATTCTCCGATGGCACCCCGGTTACCGTCGATGACGTGATCTGGTCCTACGAAACGCTGGGCACCGTAGGCCACCTGCGCTATCGCGGGTTGTGGTCGCGGGTCGAGCGGATCGAACAGACCGGCCCACGCAAAGTGCGCCTGAGATTCAGCGAGGAGAACCGCGAACTGGCGCTGATCGCCGGGATGCGCCCGATCCTGAAAAAGGCGCAATGGGCGGGCAAGGATTTCACCGCCTCGGGCCTGAGCGAAGCACCGATCGGCACCGCCGCCTATGTGGTCAGCGCGTTCGACGCCGGGCGGTCGCTGACGCTGCGCCGCAATCCTGACTACTGGGGCCGCGACCTGCCGTTCCGCCGGGGCACGCAGAATTTCGACGAATTGCGGATCGAGTTCTTTGGCGACCAGTCGGTTCTGTTCGAAGCGTTCAAGGCCGGCGAACTGACCGTGCTGCGCGAATACAATGCCGACGCCTGGGACACGCTGTATGATTTCCCTGCCGTGCGCAGCGGCGACGTGGTGAAAACCGAGATTCCGCATAACCGCCCGTCGGGCATGACCGGGTTCGTGATGAACACCCGCCGCGCGCCGTTCGACGACTGGCGCGTGCGCGAAGCCATGCTGCTGGCCTTCAACTTCGAGTTCATCAACGACACCGTCACCGGTGGGGTGCAGCCACGCATCACCTCCTTTTTCTCCAACTCCGAACTGGCCATGCGCGCCGGTCCCGCGACGGGGGCCGTGCGCGACCTGCTGGCGCCCCATGCCACAGAACTGCCGCCCGGCACGCTCGAAGGCTATGCGCTGCCGGTCAGCGACGGCACTGCGCGCAACCGGCGCAACCTGCGTCAGGCGGTGAAACTGTTGGCCGAGGCGGGCTGGACCGTTCAGACGGGGCAATTGCGCAATACCGCCGGCCAGCCGTTCGAGATATCCGTCCTGCTGCGTCAGGGTGCCGGGGACATGAAGGCGGTGGTCGAGATTTACACCCGCGCGATGGAACGGCTGGGCATCGTGATGACCACCGAGGTGGTCGACAACGCGCAGTTTGCCGCCCGCGAGGCCGAGCTGGATTTCGACATGACCACCTTCCGCCGCGATCTGTCGCTGTCACCGGGCAATGAACAACGCCTTTACTGGGGCTCGGAAACCGCCGATCAGCCGGGCACACGTAACCTGATGGGGGTCCGGTCCGCCGCCGCGGACGCGGTGATCGATCACCTGCTGAACGCTCAGAGCCGCGAGGATTTCCTGTCGGCCGTGCGCGCGCTGGACCGGATCCTGACAGCGGGGCGCTATGTCATCCCGATCTGGCAATTTGACATTGGCCGCGTTGCCCATGACCGCCAGATCCGCCATCCCGGGAACTTTCCGGTCTATGGCGACCGGCCCGGTCTGATCGCGGACACGTGGTGGTACGAGGCCGAGTGACCGGCCCGCAACGCGGACTGGCCTCCGCAGCGTCCGAATGATACGGCAAACAGAGACATGAAGGGGAGAGAGGCGCCATGGAATACCGCAAACTGGCCGCCGAGGGTCTGGGCACCGCCATGCTGCTGATTGGCGTGGTCGGATCGGGGATCATGGCCGATACGCTGTCGGGCGGCAATGACGGGCTGGCACTGCTGGGCAATGCGATCGCCACCGGCGCGATGCTTTTCGCGATCATCACCACGCTGGGGCCGGTCTCGGGCGCACATTTCAACCCGGCGGTGACGCTGGCCTTTGCCCTGCGCGGCGAAATCGCGCCGGGGCCGGCGCTGCAATATGTCGTGGTGCAGGTGATCTGCGGCATTCTTGGTGTCTGGGCGGCGCATGTGATGTTCGATCTTGCGGTGCTACAAAGCTCGACCACCATGCACCGGACCGGCACCGCCCAGTGGTTTTCCGAGATCCTGGCCACGTTCGGGCTGCTTTTCGTGATCTTCGGCGGGCTGAAATCGCGACCCGAAGCGGTGCCGGCGCTGGTCGGGCTTTATATCACCGGCGCCTATTTCTTTACGTCCTCGACCAGCTTCGCCAACCCGGCGGTGACCATCGCGCGCGGGTTCTCGGACACCTTTGCCGGGATCTACCCCGGGCATATCCCGATGTTCATTGTCATGCAGGTGATCGCCGTGGGCGTCGGTCACTGGGCGCTCCGGCGGCTGTTTCCCTGACCCGTCCGCACAGGGGGCGCTGCCCCCTCTGGCCTGCGGCCATTCACCCCCGGGGTATTTTCAAACAGAAGAAGTTAGAGGTTTCTTTACGTTTTCGGGCGAGGATTTGCAGGCGGAACAGGCTGAGGAGCCGATGACCGCAACAGGAGAAGCCCCTCGTGGCTCCGGTTGCGGGGGGTGGACCACCCCCTCCATTCTTCTGTTGTCAAATACCTCGGGGTCCGGGGCGGCGCCCCGGCTCCGGCCGCGCCGCGCACACAGGCCATTCAGATCATTCCAGCGATGTCACCCACAGGATCGTGGCGTCCTCGGGGCTGAGTGAGATCACGTTATGCCCCATGGCCGCGTCGTAATAGGCGCTGTCGCCGCGGCGCATGTCGACCGGTTCGTAGAACTCCGAGTAGAGCCGCACGACCCCGGTCAGAACATAGAGGAACTCTTCGCCGGCATGTCGGACCCAGCCGTCGAACTCTTCCATCGAGCGCGCCCGCACGCGGGTGTGGTAGGGCAGCATCTTCTTGCGGGTCAGCGCCTGCGCCAGCAGGTCGTGTTCATAGGTCGCCGTCGGTGCCGGCTGGGCCTCGTCCGCGCGGGTCACGGCCATGCGCCCGTTGACATGTTCGTCCCGGGTCGGCGTGAACAGTTGCGGAACCGAGATCTGCAGCCCCTCGGCCAGTTTCTTCAACGCCTCGAAGGTCGGCGACATCTGCCCGTTTTCGATCTTGGACAGGGTCGAACGCGCCAGTCCGGCGCGCACCGCCGCCTGTTCCAGCGTCCAGCCATGCGATTTTCGCAATTCACGTACCCTTGCGCCAAGGTCGAGAGGTTCGGCATCCGCCGCGGAAGCGGATTGCCGGGCAAGCTGCAACAGCGCTTCGGGATCACTTTCTGACATGCCCCGCTCTATACGCACTACCGCGAATGGTTGCAACGCGGAGCCGGGACCGATAGCCAGCCTCCATGCTGTCGCTATTCGATCAAGGCCCGCCGCTGCCCTGCCCTGCCCCGTTCAATCTGGCTGCGCATGTGCTGGGCCGCGCCGGGGACACGCCCGACAAATGCGCATTGGCGATCCTGTCCGGTACCGGGGCCGACAGCTGGAGCTTTGCCCGGCTGGAACAGGCGGTGCGCGGCACCGCGACCGGCCTGCTGGCGCGCGGCTTCAGACCCGGCGACATCGTGGTTCTGCGGCTGGGCAACACCGTCGATTTCCCGCTGGCCTATCTGGCCGCCATCGCCGCCGGCATCGTGCCGGTGCCCACCTCGTCGCAACTGACCGAACCCGAGGTGGCCCGGATCATCGCCGATCTGGACCCGGCCGGGCTGTTTCACGATCCCGATGTTGCCTGCCCCGATCATCCCGGGATCGTCACCGTCGCGGACCTGCGTGACATGCGCGCCCTGCCGCCCGCGGATTATGCGATGGGCGATCCCGGGCGCATGGCCTATGCCGTTTATACCTCAGGCACCTCGGGCCGGCCGCGGGCCGTGGCCCATGCGCATCGCGCGATCTGGGCCCGGCAGATGATGATGGATGGCTGGTACGCGCTGGGTCCGTCGGACCGCCTGTGCCACGCCGGCGCGTTCAACTGGACCTACACGCTGGGCACCGGGCTGATGGACCCCTGGACCATGGGGGCAACCGCGCTGATCCCCGAACCCGGCACCGATATCGCCGATCTTCCGGCCCTGCTGCGCACTCATAAAGCGACCATCTTTGCGGCCGCGCCGGGGGTTTACCGCAAGATCCTGCAGGATCATGACCGGCTGGACCTGCCTGACCTGCGGCACGGACTCTGCGCCGGGGAAAAGCTGTCGCGGACGTTGCACCGCAAATGGGCGGAGGTCAGCGGCACGGACCTGTTCGAGGCCTATGGCATGTCGGAATGTTCCACCTTCATTTCCGCCAGCCCCGCGCATCCGGCCCGCGACGACATGCTGGGCCAGCCGCAGGCCGGTCGCCGCATCGCGATCCTCGGCGAGGACGGCCCGGTGCCGCGCGGCGAGGAAGGGACGATTGCAGTTCACCGATCGGATCCGGGGCTGATGCTGGAATATCTCAACGAGCCGGAGGAAACCGCGGCCCGCTTCCGGGGCGACTGGTTTCTGACCGGGGATCAGGGCGCGATGGGTGCGGACGATCAGATCGCCTATCTGGGACGGTCCGACGACATGATGAATGCCGGCGGCTACCGCGTGTCCCCTATCGAGGTCGAGGCGGTGCTCAACACCCATCCCGATATCACCCTGGCCGCGGTGACCGAGGTGGAGGTCAAAACCGATACCCGCGTTATCGCCGCATTTTACACCGCGCCCGCACGGGTAGACGAAACCGCTCTGCACGCCTATGTGGAAGAACGGCTCGCCCATTACAAAACCCCGCGGGTCTATATCCACCTTTCCGCTCTGCCCACAGGTGCCAATGGCAAGCTGCTGCGCCGGGTTTTGCGAGACCAATTCGAGGCCAACCGCCATGACTGAACGTACCGTGCGTCTGGACATCATGTCCGATCCGATCTGCCCGTGGTGCTATATCGGCAAAACCCATCTGGACAAGGCGCTGGCCGAGATCCCCGACCATCCGTTCCGGATCGAGTGGCACCCGTTTCAGCTCAACCCCGACATGCCGCCAGAAGGCATGGACCGCCGCGCTTACCTGGAAGGCAAGTTTGGCGGCAAGGACGGCGCGGTGCGGGCCTATGCCCCGGTTGTGCAACATGCCGAAGATGCCGGGCTGAACATCGATTTCGAAGGTATGAAACGCACGCCGAACACCATCGACGCGCACCGCCTGATCCACTGGGCCGGGATCGAAAACCTGCAGGGGAAAGCGGTCGATGCGCTGTTCGATGCTTATTTCGTGCAAGCCAGTGACATCGGCGATCACGAGGTTCTGGCCGATATCGCCGACGCCGTCGGCATGGACGCTTCGGTCGTGCTGCGCCTGCTGGCATCGGACGCCGACAGCGACGACATCCGGGCCCGCGACGTGCATAGCCGCGAGATGGGCATAAACTCGGTCCCGACCTTCATCGTCGCGCAGCAGCATGCCGTGCCCGGCGCACAGCCACCGGAGCTGTGGAAACAGGTGATCGCGGAGTTAAGGGAGCAGGCGCAGGCGTGAGACAACCCTATGTCCTCACCTTGGTTCTTTCGGTGGTGTTTGTCGTCGTGTCGGGCACCGTCTTCTTTCACTATGTCGAGCGCTGGAGCTGGCTCGACAGCTATTTCTTTACCGTCATCACTATCTCGACCGTCGGATATGGCAATCTTGTACCCGCCACTGCCATCGGCAAAATCGCAACCACGGTTCTGATCTTCTTCGGCCTTGGCATTTTTGCGGTTGCGATCCAGCAATTCGGCCTGTTTGCCATGCGCAAGCGCGAGGAACACACCGAATGGCTGATCGGCCGGCTCGGTAACCACCGGGAAGATCACCCGGCCAATACCGACAGGGACCCAAGCGAATGAACGACGTACAGGCCAGCGTCCGCAGCGCGGTGAGCAAACCGGAATTCATCGCGCTGGTCGCGATGATGTTCGCGACCATCGCCTTTTCGATGGACGCGATGCTGCCGGCCCTGCCCGAGATCGGCGAAGAACTGAGCCCGGAGGATATGAACCGGGCACAGCTGATCCTGACCAGTTTCATTCTGGGCATGGGCATCGGGACGTTTTTCACAGGCCCCCTGTCAGACGCCTTCGGACGCAAGCCGGTGGTCTACGGCGGTGCGGCGCTGTTCATCATTGCCTGCCTCGTGGCATGGCGCAGCAGTTCGCTCGAGGTGGTGCTGGCCGCCCGCGTGGCGCAGGGCATCGCCGCCGCCGCACCGCGTGTGGTCGGGCTGGCGATTATCCGCGATCTCTTTGCGGGTCGGGAAATGGCGCGGATCATGTCGCTGGCGATGATGGTCTTCACCATCTTTCCGGCATTCGCGCCGCTGATCGGCAGCGGGATCATGGGCCTGATCGGCTGGCGCGGCATTTTTCTGGCCTTCATCCTGTTTTCCCTGATCAGCGCCAGCTGGATGGGCGTGCGCCTGCCGGAAACCCTGCCCCGCGCGCACCGCCGGGCATTTCGCGCGCCGTTGCTGGCGGATGCTGCAAAACAGGTCTTTGCCGATCCCACGGTGCGCCTGTCCATCGCGGTTCAGACCCTGTGCCTGGCGATCCTGTTCACTATGCTATCCATGGTTCAGCCGGTCTACGACGTGATCTTCGACGAGGCCGAGAGCTTCGCCCGCTGGTTCTTCGTGATCGCGCTGATTGCCGGCTCGGCCAGCATTCTCAACGCCGCGCTGGTCGTCCGCGTGGGGATGCGGCGGATGATCACCTGGTCGTTGGTGGCGCAGGTCGTGATTTCGGGGGCCATGCTGATCGTCGGGATCGGGATGGAAGCGACAGCGTTCAATTTCTACCTGTTCGTGCTTTATCAGACCTCGGTATTCTTCATGGCTGGCACCACGCTGGGCAATCTCAACTCTGTCGCGATGGAGCCGATGGGCCATATTGCCGGGATGGCGGCCTCGGTCATGGGCGCGATTTCCACCATCCTCGGGGCCGCGCTGGGGGCGGCGGTCGGGCAGATGTTCAACGGCACGCTGATCCCGATGACCGGCGGCATCGCGGCAATGTCGGTGGTCGGTGTTCTGCTGATGCTGGAAATGGGCCGTATCGAACGGCGCGGTGTGATCTGAATCATTGGCGCCCGCGCCGGGCAGGCTATGCTGGGGCCAGCACGGGAGGCGTTCATGACAGATTACGGCTATGACCTTGGCAGTTACAGCTGCCCGATTTCCACGTCATCGGCAGAGGCGCAGCTGTGGTTCGACCGCGGTCTGAACTGGACCTATGGGTTCAACCACGACGAAGCAATCGCCTGCTATGAACGCGCGCTGAAGGCGGATCCGGAATGCGCCATGGCGTATTGGGGCATCGCCTATGCCGCCGGGCCGAACTACAACATGCCGTGGTCGTTGTTCGACGACCGCGGCCGGGCCAAGGCGCTGGCGCGCGCCTGGGACGCCACGCAGGAGGCGCTGGCGCGTTTAGAGGGCATCAGTGCCGTGGAACGCGACCTGATCAACGCCCTGCCCGCCCGCTATCCCCAACGCGACATCACCGACGGGATGGAGGCGTGGGACCGCGCCTTTGCCGATGCGATGCGCGACGTGCACCTTGCCCATCCCGGCCATCTCGACGTGCGGTCCGCGTTCGTCGAGGCGCTGATGAACCTGACGCCGTGGAAAATGTGGGACCTGCGCCGGGGCGAACCCGCCGAGGGCGCCTTTACCGCCGAGGCGCAGATGGTGCTGGAAGCCGCGCTGGACGCCGGCGGCCCGGCGATGGCGCATCCCGGCCTGCTGCATCTTTATGTTCACCTGATGGAGATGTCGCCGCACCCCGAAAAGGCGCTGAAGGCCGGCGATGTGCTGCGCACGCTGGTGCCCGATGCCGGCCATCTGGTGCATATGCCCACACATATCGACGTACTCTGCGGCGATTACGAAAAAGTGGTGCGCTGGAACGAAAAGGCCGTGGAGGCGGACCTGAAATATTACGAACGCGAAGGCGCGTTCAACATCTATACCGGCTACCGCCAGCACGATTATCACTTTGTCGTCTACGGCGCGCTGTTTCTGGGCCAGATCGAACCGGCGCTGACCGCGGTGCGCGGCATGGCCGAAACCGTCCCCGAGGACATGCTGCGCATCGAGAGCCCGCCGATGGCCGATTTCTTCGAGAGCTACATGGGGCTGGAGCCGCATATCCTTGTCCGGTTCGGTCGCTGGGAAGAGGCGATCCGCATGCAGCCGCCCGAGGATCAGGAGCTTTACAAGACCGGCACCGCCTTCACCCACTATGCCCGCGCCGTGGCCTTTGCCGCGCTGGGCCGGGTCGAAGAGGCCGAGGCCGAGGAACAGGTGTTCCTTGCCGCCTGCAACCGGGTGCCCGACAGCCGCCTGATGCACAACAACCGCATCGTCGACATGCTGGAAATCGCCAAGGAAATGGTCCGGGGCGAGATCGAGTACCGCAAGGGCAATTACGACGCGGCCTATGCCCATCTGCGCAAATCCGTCGCGCTGGACGACACGCTGCCCTATGACGAACCCTGGGGCTGGATGCAGCCGACGCGGCACGCGCTGGGCGCGCTGTTGCTGGAACAGGGCCACGTCGCCGAGGCCGAGGCGGTCTATCGCGAGGATCTGGGTCTGGGCGGACAGCTCAGCCGGGCCACGGTGCATCCGGACAATATCTGGTCCCTGCGAGGCCTGCATGATTGCCTGAAGAATCGCGGGGAAACCATTGAAATCGTTCATATCCGACAGAGTCTGGATCTTGCACTGGCGCGGGCCGACGCGGCGATGGGCGCCTCGTGTTTCTGCGCCCAGGCCGCGATGAACCCGGCGGCCTGACCGTTGCGATTTGCGTTCTGCTGCTTATATCCGGTGTCTGAGCGGAAGGGCTGTGCATGACACCGGACAATTGGGCAAACCTGGCCTATCTCGGCCTGCTGGGCGCTGTGCTGGTGAGCTGGTACGTGATTCAGAACCGGGCTTCGTTGGGAAAGATGGTGAAACAGGCCGGGGCCTGGGTGCTGATCTTTCTCGGCGCCATCGCCGTGGTCGGGCTGTGGGATGACATCTCCCAGACCGTGCGCCCGACGCAAGCGGTTTTCGACACCGATGGCAGGGTCGAGGTTCCGCGCGCGCCGGACGGGCATTATTACCTGACGCTGCGGATCAATGACACACCGGTGCAGTTCGTGATCGACACCGGCGCCTCGGGCGTGGTGCTGAGCCGGGAAGACGCAAAGCGGGCCGGGTTCGATCTGGACGAACTGAATTATTATGACCGGGCGATGACCGCGAACGGAGAGGTCCGCACCGCGCCGGTGCGGCTGGATCACGTCGCGCTGGGCGGGATCGAGGACCGCAACGTGGCCGCCTACGTGAACGAGGGTGAGCTGTTCGGGTCCCTGCTGGGCATGAGCTATCTGCAGCGCTGGAGCCGGATCGAGATCGGCGATGGGCGCATGGTGCTGGTGCGGTAGCCGGAAACGCTCAATCCACGCCTGCACCGTCCCTGATCCATCCGGGAACACCCGCACGTGCCTCAGGTTTCGGCCTTCATTTCCCAGCGGCCGCTTTCCTCGGACCAGTATTGCGCCGCACAACCGGCATCCTTCAGCGCCTTCCACTGCCCGCGGGCATGGTTCAGCGCCCTGTCATCGTTGCCGTCGAAGAGGATACAGACCCGTTCCAGCGTGTTCACCTCTTCCGCCTCCACCGCCGCCCCGTCGATGATCATGACACAATCGGGCGCGTTCACAGCGGTCTTTTCGGTGGCCAGCAGAACCGGTTGTTCCGCGTCATGGGGTCCGCCGGCCAGCCCGTGCGCCCGAAACCCCTCTTCCGGGCCCAGCCACAGCTTTTCGTCGAGCCACGCCATGCGGCCTGCGTCTGTGCCCCGCACCGCCACGCGCCAGCCCGCCTGCCCGGCGCGGTCCAGCAGCACCGGCAGGGTCGCCTCCAGCGGCCGCCGCGTCAGGTGATAGAAAAAGGCCGCCCCCATCTCAGGCCTTCATCGGATCATAATCACCGAAGCTCCAGACATGGCCTTCGGGATCGCGGACAGAAAAGTTGCTGCCGCCATAATCCTGAGACTCGAGCGGCATGATCACCTCGGCCCCGGCGGCAACAACGCGGTCGTACCGGGCTGCAAGGTCGGAGACCACCGCATAGATCGACGTGGTTTCACCGCCCGCCGCGCGCGGGTCAGCCATGAATGCGCTGAACGGTCCCTTGTCCCACGGCCCGAACATCATCAGCCCGGTGCCAAGCTTCATTTCCGCATGCACGATGGCCCCGTCCTCGCCGCGATGCACCGCGTGTGGTTCCAGCCCCAGCACATCGGTCATGAAGGTCAGCGCGGCGTCGCAGTCGTGATAACGTGTGGCCGGGATCAGCATCGGGTTATCCTCCCTGCCCGCAGGTTACGTGACTGCGCCGGCATCGGCAATCGCGCCCGGGCGGCTGACGGTGCCGCCGCCCACCGCGGCCCGCACCCCGGTGGTGGACGGGCAGGAGGTGGGCAGGCCGCGCAGCACCCGCACCGCAAGATAGGCAAAAGCCTGCGCCTCCAGCATGTCGCCGTTGAGCCCGATCTCTTCCACCGGCAACACGGGACAATCGAGCGACACCGCCAGCATCTGCATCAGCACCGGGTTGAGCCGGCCTCCGCCGGTGACCAGAACCCGGTCCGGCGGGCGCGGGCAATGCTGCATGCCCTGTGCCACGGCGGCGGCGCACATGGCGGTGAGCGTGGCCACCGCATCAGTATCGGCCAGCTCGGACACCAGCCCGATCATTTCCGAAAAATCGTTCCGGTCCAGAGATTTGGGCGGCATCCGGGCGAAATACGGCTCCGCCAGAAACAGCTCCAGCGCACCGGTTTCCACCTTGCCCTGGGCCGCCAGCGCCCCGTCTTCGTCCATCGGCCGGCCAGTGCGCGCCAGCACCAGATCGTTGATCGGTGCGTTGGCCGGACCAGTGTCGAACGCAAGCAGCGCACCGGGATCCTCGGGCCGGTCGAACGCGGGGTCCACATAGGTCAGGTTGCCGACCCCGCCGAGATTGAGAAAGCACACCGGCCCCGTCGCCCCGGCCCAGCGGGCACAGGCAAAATGGAAAAACGGCGCCAGCGGCGCGCCCTCCCCGCCCATGGTCACGTCATCGCTGCGGAAATCCCAGACCACCGGCAGGTTCAGCGCTTCGGCCAGCACGTCGCCGTCGCCGACCTGAAACGTGCCCTGCGTGCGCGGGGCATGGGCCAGCGTCTGGCCGTGATACCCGACGACCGCGGCCCCGACCCCGGAAAACCTCGACAGCAATTCCCGATGCGCCGCATCCACGACGCGCCCGGCCGCCTCGGCCTGCGTCCCCGACCACTGCCCCAGCGCCGCCCGCAGCGTGTCACGCTCGGCGTCGGAATAGGCCCGGTAGCGGCTGTCGCCGAAGGACAGGATCTCTGTCCCGTCGGTCACCAGCACGGCCGCGTCGACCCCGTCGAGCGACGTACCACTCATCGCGCCCAGTGCGGTTACGGGCCCCAACTGACCCCGGGCCTTATTCATGGCCTTTTCCTTTGCCTGACTGCCGCCTATAGAGTGCCCCGCAATCTTAACCCGAGGCAAGCCATGACCTACCACCCCAAATCCGATTTCATCGCCGTGATGATGGAGCGCGGGTTCCTCGCCGACTGCACCGATTATCAGGGGCTCGACGACGCGCTGATTGCGGGGGTTGTGCCGGGTTATATCGGCTTTGACGCCACGGCGAAATCGCTGCATGTGGGCAGCCTGATCCAGATCATGACACTCAGGTGGCTGCAGAAAACCGGAGGCAAGCCGATCACGCTGATGGGCGGCGGCACCACCAAGGTGGGCGATCCGTCCTTCCGGGCGGATGAGCGCCCGCTGCTGACACCCGAAGCGATCGATGAAAACATCAGCGGGATCCAGCAGGTCTTTGCCAAGTACCTCGATTACGGCGACGGTCCCGGCGGCGCGCTGATGATCAACAATGCCGAGTGGCTGGACGATCTGAACTACCTCGATTTCCTGCGCGATATCGGGCGGCATTTCAGCGTGAACCGGATGCTGAGCTTTGAATCGGTCAAGTCCCGGCTGGATCGCGAACAGTCGCTGTCGTTTCTGGAATTCAACTACATGATCCTGCAGGCCTATGATTTCCTCGAACTGAACCGGCGTTATGGCTGTCTGGTTCAGTTCGGCGGGTCGGACCAGTGGGGCAACATCGTGAACGGCATCGACCTGACGCGGCGCGTTCTGGACCACGAGATCTACGGGATGACCACGCCGCTGCTGACCACGTCGGACGGCAAGAAAATGGGCAAGAGCGCGGATGGCGCGGTCTGGCTCAATGCCGACATGCGCAGCCCCTACGAGTTCTGGCAGTTCTGGCGCAACACGACGGATGCGGATGTGGGCCGGTTCCTGAAGCTTTACACCGAACTGCCGGTCGCGGAATGCGAACGTCTGGGCGTACTGGAAGGTTCCGAGGTCAATGCCGCCAAGATCATCCTCGCCAACGAAGTCACGACGCTGTGCCACGGGGCAGACGCGGCGGCGGCGGCCGAGGCGACGGCGCGGGAAGTGTTCGAAAAGGGCGGTGTGGGCGACGACCTGCCGACGCTGACGCTGGACCCCGGTGATCTTCCGGTTTCGGTGGTGCAGCTGATCGTCCGCTCGGGGCTGGCGAAATCCGGCAAGGAGGCCAAGCGCCTGATCGCGGAAAACGGTGCAAGGCTGGACGATGCGCCGCTGACTGACGCAGGCCTGATGCTGGACAGCAGCGCGCTGGCGTCGCCGGTCAAGCTGTCGGCGGGCAAGAAACGTCACGCGCTGGTGCAACTCGACGGCTGACGCAGCCCGGAATTTTTCAAAAATTCCGGGCCGTTTTCTTTGCAAGAAAACGGCGCCCGGCTGAGGTGTTAACCACCCGTTAGACAGGCGGCGATAGGCTCGGGCGATGTTCGATCTGTCGCCGCTGCACGCAATTCCATTGCAGCAAAGCGCCACCTTTGCCGATGCGCTGCGGGTCTATGGCGCGACCGTGTCAGATCTGGGCGGGTATCTGACGCTGCACCGGCGCATCGCCGGTCTGCCGGTCACCATGATCCCCCGCTTTGCCTGCGCTGATCCGGCGGCGCTGACGGGCGCGTTGCCGCCGCACCCGGTGTTTCTGTCGCCCGACGCGCCCTGCCCCGGGCTGGCCGCAGCCGGTGCGCTGCCGCTGGCCCGCGCGCGCCGCACCGCCCATCTGGCGCTGTCACCGGACCGGGACGCGATGCGCCGGGCAATGCAGGGCAAATGGCGCAACCGGCTGCGCCACGGCGAACGGCAGACGCTGCGGGTGTCCGTCCGGCCCATGCCGCCCGATCCGGACCACTGGTTGTTGCGGGCCGAGGAAGAACAGGCGCGCGCCCGCGGCTATCGCGGCTGGCCAAAGGCGCTGAGCTGCGCCTGGGCGGCGGTGGCGCCGGACCGGACGCTGCTGATCGAAGCTGTTGAACAGGGTGAACCGGTGGCGGCACAGCTGTTCCTGCTGCACGGCACAGGCGCCAGTTATCACATCGGGATCACCACCGCGCGGGGCCGCGCGCTGTCAGCCCATAACCTGCTGCTGTGGACCGCGATGCAGCGGCTGCCGCAGGACGGTGTGGCCCAGATCGACCTCGGCCTGCTGTGCGGCCGGACCCCCGGACACAACCGGTTCAAGCTGGGGTCCGGCGCCGTGGTGCACGATCTGGGCGGTACGTGGCTCTGGTGGCGGCCGCTGTCCCGCCTGTGGGCGCGCCGGCCGGGGCGGGATCCACCACGCGATTGATGGCGTTCCGGGCGACACGGCAACCGCGTCCCCTGCGCCGGGGGTCAGCCCTCGGCCTTTTCCTCCAGCAAAAGCCATTCGTCCTCGGCGGCGTCAAGCTTTTGCTGACGTTCGACCAGCGCTTCGCTGGCCTTGGCAAATTTAACCGGCTCGCGCGTGAAAAGCGTCGGATCGGCCAGCAGTTCCTCGAGCTTGGCAATCTCGGCCTCCAGCCGTTCCATTTCTGCCGGCAGGGCCTCCAGACGGTGTTTTTCGGTAAAGCTCAGACCCTTTCGCGGGCTGGTCTCTTTCTTTAACTTGTCCTTTTTGGGTGCTGTTTTATCAGGCTTTTCTACCCGATAATCCGTACGCTGAGACTGGTAATCGGACCAGCCACCGGCATATACGGTGGCCCGCCCGTCGCCTTCCATCGCCACCGTGGCGGTGGCAACCCGGTCCAGAAAGTCGCGGTCATGGCTGACCAGCAGCACGGTGCCGTCGAAATCGTCCAGCAGTTCCTGCAACAGGTCCAGCGTTTCGACATCCAGATCGTTGGTGGGTTCGTCCAGCACCAGCAGGTTGCAGCTTTGCGCCATCAGACGCGCCAGCAGCAGCCGCGCCTTTTCCCCGCCCGACAAGGACCGCACCGGCGCCCGCGCCTGCCGCTCGTCGAACAGGAAATCCTTGAGATAGCCGACCACATGCCGCGGCGTGCCGCGCACCATCACCTGATCCGACCGCCCCGAAACCCGCATACCCGGCGCGTTGGTCAACGCATCCCACAGCGTTTGGTCGGGGTTCAGAGCGGCGCGGGCCTGATCGAAACAGGCCACCTCCAGATTGGTGCCCTGCGTCACAGTGCCGGCATCGGGTTGCACCCGGCCCAGCAGCAGGTTCAGCAGCGTGGTCTTGCCGACCCCGTTCGGACCGACCACCGCCACCCGGTCCCCGCGCAGCACAGTCATGGAGAAATCCTGCACGATCGTCTCGTCGGCAAACCGCTTGGTCAGCCCGCGGGCCTCGATCACCTTGCGCCCGGATTTCGGCCCCGTGGCCAGCGCCATGTCCGCCGTGCCCTGTCGCCGGATCTGTGCCGCGCGTTCGGCGCGTAACGCCCCGAGCGCGCGCAGCCGCCCCTGATTTCGGGTCCGCCGGGCGCTGATGCCTTCGACCGCCCATCGCGCCTCTTCCCGGATCTTGCGATCCAGCTTGTGCCGGGCGAGATCTTCCTCGGCCCAGACCGTGTCGCGCCAGGTCTCGAACGCCTCGAACCCCTTTTCCTGCCGCCGCACGATGCCGCGATCGATCCATAGTGTCGCCCGTGTCAGGGCCCGCAGGAAAGCCCGGTCGTGGCTGATCACGACGAAACCGGTGCGCGTGGCCGACAATTCCCGCTCCAGCCAGGCGATGGCCTCGATATCCAGATGGTTGGTCGGCTCGTCCAGCAGCATCAGACCGGGCGCCTCGGCCATCAGACGTGCCAGCGCCGCCCGTCGGCGTTCCCCGCCCGAGGCCGCGCTGACCGGTTTCTCGGGGTCGAATTTCAACCCCTCGCCGGCCCGCTCGACCCGGTAGAGCTCGCCCTGTGCAAGCGCTGAGCTGGCCCAGTCGCCCAGGGTGGCAAACCCGGACAAGTCCGGGTCCTGTTCCATGTAGCCTACGCTCTGGCCCGGCGGGACGATCACATCGCCCCGGTCCGGCTCCACCAGCCCGGCCATCACCTTCATCAGCGTGGATTTGCCGGACCCGTTGCGCCCGACCAGCGCCACCCGGTCGCCGGGCTGAATCACAAGATCGAGACCGTCGAAAACCGGTTCGCCCCCGAAGGTGAGCGAGATGCCGTTCAGTTGCAGGAGGGGTGCGCGCGCCATGCCCGGCAGCTAGCCGGACGCGGCCAGACCGTCAATGGCAACCACGCGCCTGTCTGCCGGATCACGCTAGCGCAGATGTTTCTTCTTCCTGTCGCCGGCGGAGGAGCGACGCGCCTCCCATGCGGCGCGCCGGGCCTGACCGATGTCGAACTCACCCGGTTCGCGCTCTGCAATCTGCTCCAGTATTCCGCCATGGGGGAAGCCGTAGCCCAGAGCCTGAACAACCTCTGCGCCGTCCCGCAGAACTGCGGCAATCGTCTCGATCTCTTCGGGACGCAGGAAGGCAACCGCGCGGGCATAACCGGACTGGATCCCGGTCAGGCCCGACCCGTCCTTGCCGGCGACGTCATAGTCCCGCAGCGCCAATCCGAGCCTGTCATTCAAAACCTGCGGGTTTCGCACGAAATCCTCGTAGCGGATCAGCGGAAACTGGGGGTGACGCGATTGGATGTCGAGAATTTTACCCGCCTTCCACAGCCACTTTCGGGTGACATTGCGAAAAACGGCCGGGCCGCCGCCATACCGGCTGACGCAGGACGAAACATGCTGCACCGGATCACAAACGGACAACAGCGCGCTGCTGTCAGCCCCGAACACGGATCGAATCGCCTCCGCGCGCAACAGGTTCGGCGGCGACGCTTCGACAAACACGCGCCCCTTTGCCAGGCGCTGCCAGTGTTGGCGGATCGCGGGCCAGTCGTACAATTGCGTTTCATCCCACGGATTGACGCGCATGATCTCGCGCACGCCGGGAACCGACTGGCCCTCGTTATTGCCAAACGGGGGCAGGTACCCGCCGATCTGGGCGGCCAGGTATTGCGACATGACGATTTTGCCCGAGTTGTTGGGGCAAAAGATGAAGAAAAAATCCAATGCATCCTGCGTCAGCGTCTCCCCATCGAAACCGGGGAGCGAATAGGTCGGGCGACTCCTTGCAAAGGACTCGGGGCTGTAACTTTGCACGCGAAACACTCCTTGGCGGTCCGGTTCCCGGGCCGTCGGTTCAGCCTACCCCTGCAGATCCCCAAGAACAATGCAGGGCCTATTGTGTCGGCTTGTTGCGCAACAGCGCCTCGTTGCGGATCTCCGGGAAATGAGCCTTGTCAACATATCGGGCATACTCGTCCAGATACGGCAACGGCCCGTCGCAGCAGATCGAGACGCACAACACCTCGCCATCGCTGTTTCGCAGGGCGTCCAGCCCGCCTGCCTCCTGTGTCTTGCGCAAATGCTGCAGCAATCCGGCCAGCGCCAGCCCCGAGCTGGGCCCGACCAGCAGGCCCAGCCGGCTCATCTCCATGCTCAGGCGGTAGCTTTCTCCGGTTTCGGCGGTGGCAATGTGATCCAGATGCGCCCGCCAGTCGAACCCCACCAGGTTCAACAGCTTTTCCGTCCGCGGACCGGGCACGTAATTATCCGGCGCACGCATGACGCCCAGAACCGGCAGGTCAGCGCGTTGTGATTTCAGATAGCGCGATGTCCCGATCAGCGTCCCGGTGGTTCCAAGGCTGGAACAGAACAGGCTCAGCCGGCCGTCGGACTGGTCCCAGATCTGCGGGCCGGTCCATTTCTCGTGCGCATCGGGATTGTCGGGGTTGTCATATTGCCCGGGGTTCCACGTGTCAGCGGCCGCAGCATCGGCACGCGCCTTGTTGATGCCGCTGCGCGGATCGCCTTCGGTCGGGTTGGCCGGTTCTTCGTTCACGATCGGTTCGATCCCGTAAAACAACAGCATCAGCAGCTTGTTCCAGGATATTTCGGCCGGCACGTATGAACTGGTTTCCGGCACGCCGAACTGCCGCGCGACCAGCGCCAGCGATGACACGGTATTGCCCGAGGAGTTTTCGATCAGGCGGTGCACCCCGTCCAGATCCCCGCGGGCGGCCCGTTCGGCAATCATGTTGAACGCCGGCGCGGCCTTCACGTTGCCCAGCGGGTGCAGGTTCATCATCTTGAGCAGGATTCGAACGCCGTCCCCGGCCAGCGGGTTCAGCGCGGCGGGCAGTTCGACCAGCGGCGAATAGGGCAGCTTGCCGGGGTCCAGAAAGTCCCGGACCGCATCGGGCCCGCTGAACACATTTTTTGAAGACATCGGCGGCCTCGCATTCCGGTTGCTTTGGTCCGTCACGGTAACCGGCGGTACCGCCCATGGGCAAGCCGGCGGTGGATCGCTTCAGCCGGCCACCGAGCGCAGCAGCCGTTTGCGCGCGGGCGGGATCACGCCGATTTCCACGCCGGTGAACACGTGCAGCGTGTTCATATGCTTGTCGACGACGGCATGGTCGCTGACCCAGCCGCCCATCATCAGGTAGGTTTTCAGCAATGGCGGCATCCGCAGCATCGCCTTGCGGACGTCCGGCTTGCGCCGCAGGCGCTGGGCAAAGCGGAACACGTTCGGGGCCTTGACCTTGGGCAGCCAGCGTTTCGGCGCCAGATGCCGGTGTTTCAGCATCGCGAAGGCGTCGAGGTATTCCCCGGTTTCGGTCCCGGCGAAGGAGGAACAGCCGAACAGCATGCCGATGTCGTTCTGATCGACAAAGCTGGTCATCGCGCCCCAGGCCACGCGCAGGATGTCGGCATCGGACCAGTCCGGATCCACGCAGAAACGCCCCATCTCGACCATACGACCCTCGTAAGACTTGAGCGCCGACAATTCGTAGAACTGGGCCGAATAGGTGCGCGGAATGTCCGCGCCCCCTTCCAGAACCAGCATCCGGAAACAGCAAACCAGCTTGCCGGTCTTCACGTCCTCGATCAGAACATGCACGCAGAGATCGTCGAATTGGTCGCGATCCAGTTCGCCGATGCCAAAGGCCCGCGTCCGCAATGCCAGCGCCGCTGCGAGATCCGCAGGGCACTGCGCGATACGGGCGCAATAGCGCCCTCTGGTCATCCGGGGCATCACCACCTGCATCGGACCCTCCACCGCTCTTACCCTCAACATAAGTGCCGGACCGGTACCACACAAGTTGTGACAACGGCGTGACCGGTGGCGGGTTATTGCGTCGCGAGGCCCGGGTTGAAGTTTGAAAGGTTGCCCACCAGCTGACGCAGGAAGGTCTGATTGTCCGCACCGGTATCAGTGACGCGGCGTTCAATCGGCACCGCCCGCCCGTCTTCGAGGCTGAAGCGCTGCACACCGCTGACCACACCGCGGCTGTCGAAACTGATGGCAACAAGGTCCCGGCTGACGATCCGCTGCGCCCGTGCACCATATTTGCGGGTATGCGTGGCGACGTAGTAAAACCCGCCTTCGTTCAGGATACCCGACGAGGATGGCGCGCCGATGGTTTCGATCACGGTGTCGCGGGTGCTGACCCCGACCTTGATCTGGGCGAGATCCTCGGGCGGTGGCACATAGCCGTGTTTTCTGGTGTCCTGCGAACAGGACGCCACGACCAGCAGAATCGCTGCTGCTGCCAAACTGCGCAAAACGGCAATCCGCCCCCGTGGATACCCGAACATGCCCGCCCTCTTGTATCAGCGCCATGCGCCTTTTATCCCGATTAGCAGATCAGTTACCCCCGATTCAAGGAACGAAATCCCTGACCCTGTCCAATCTCAGCCCGCTGCGCGTTTCCGAACTGGCCCAGAACCGGCCGAACCCGTTTGACCTGACCCTTCCGGATGACCGGCGCGCCGCGCTGGCCGCCGATCTCGGCCTGCTTGGTTTGCGCAAGGTGCGCCTCAGCGGCGCACTGACCGCCGAAGGCCGGCGCGACTGGCGGCTGACGGCGCGGCTGGGTGCGACCGTGGTACAGCCCTGTGTCGTCACGCTGGACCCGGTGACCACCCGGATCGAGGCAGACATTGCCCGGCTTTACACCGTTTCCTTTACCGAACCCGAGGACACCGAAGCGGAAATGCCCGAAGATGACAGCGTCGAACCGCTGCCCGAAACAATCGACCTCGCGGCTGTTCTGGCCGAGGCGCTGGCGCTCAATCTGCCGCTATATCCCCACGCCGACGGGGCCGATCTGGGCGAAGCGGTTTACACCGAACCGGGCAAAACGCCGATGCGCGACGAAGACGCCCGCCCCTTCGCCGGTTTGGCCGACCTGCGCGACCAACTGAAATCCGATGACTGACAGGCACTTACCGTCTTTCTGCGCTGGCGTGAAATTTCTGCTTGCGCCGGGCGGAAATCGCAGTATTTTCGCGCCCTCATCGGACAAAGGGTTGGACAAAGTGCAGGCAGCGGCCTACACGCTTGTCGCGCTGCCGAAGACGAATTGCAACTCCGGGCCGCTCGGACAAAAAACGGCCCCTGAAGGATGAAGGTTGAGACATGGCTGTCCAACAGAACAAAGTATCCAAATCCCGTCGCAACAATCGCCGGGCGCATGACGCTCTGGTGGCTGCCAATCCGAACGAATGCCCGAACTGTGGCGAACTCAAGCGTCCGCACCACGTCTGCGCCGCCTGCGGCCATTACGACGATCGGGAAATCGTTGCCCTGACCGACGACATCGATCTGGACGAAGACGCCGCATAAGACGCGGCGCACGGGCGATAGATGACGGCCGAGCCGGACCATAACGCTCAACAGCCTGAACGCACTGTTATTTCTGTCGATGCGATGGGCGGCGATGCAGGCGCTGCAGCCGTGGTTGCAGGCATCTACAAGTCTGCCCGCAAGAACCCCGATATCGGGTTCATTCTGCACGGCCCCCGGTCCGAGCTGGAACGGCTGGTATCCCGGCGCAAAATCCTTCAGGGGCGCGTGGAAATCCGCGACGCCCCGAACGTGGTGTCGATGGAGGACAAGCCCAGCTATGTGATGCGCCATGGCGAAGGCACGTCGATGTGGTCGGCGCTGGAAAGCGTGCGCAACGGCGAAGCCACGGTCGCCGTGTCCTGCGGCAATACCGGCGCGCTGATGGCGCTCAGCATGATCCGGCTGCGCAAATTGCCGGGCGTGGACCGTCCGGCGATCGCGGTGCTCTGGCCGTCGCGCAACCCGCAGGGCTTCAACGTGATGCTGGATGTGGGCGCAGATATCCGCGCCGACGCCCCCGACCTGCTGCAATACGCGATGATGGGTGCGTCCTATGCCCGCAACGGGATGGGCCTGAAACGCCCGCGGATCGGGCTGCTCAATGTCGGGACCGAGCAGCATAAAGGCCGGCCCGAGCTGAAGGCCGCGCATGACATGATCGCGTCGCAGGCCAAATCCGCCAATTTCGACTTTGTCGGTTTTGTCGAGGGCAGCGATATTCCCGGCGATCTTGCCGACGTGATCGTCACCGACGGTTTCACCGGCAACGTGGCGATCAAGACCGGTGAGGGCACAGCCAGCCTGATCGGTGAATTGCTGCGGGAAGCCTTCCGCTACTCCCCCCTGTCGCGCCTTGCATCGGTGCTTGCGATCACGTCGCTGCAGCGCCTGCGCAAGCGGATCGACCCGCGCCGCGTCAATGGCGGGGTGTTTCTGGGTCTGAACGGAACGGTCGTCAAATCCCATGGCGGCGCTGATGCAACGGGTGTGTCGGCTGCGGTCAAGCTGGCGTTCCAGCTGGCGCAATCGGGCTTTTCCAAAAAACTCGCCGAGCGGGTTGCATCCACCGCATCGGTTACCCAAGATGCTGAAACTCAGCCCGTCAGTCCGCAGAACGACTGACAACGATAGGTAAAACAATAATATGCAACCCCGGGCAGTCGTGACAGGTGTCGGACATTTTCTTCCGGCCAGGGTCGTGCCGAATTCTGAATTCGAAAGCACTCTGGAAACGTCAGACGAATGGATCCGCACCCGCAGCGGAATCGAACGCCGCCATTTCGCCGCCGAAGATGAAACCACCTCGACGATGGCGACCGCTGCTGCGCGGACCGCGATGGACCGGGCCGGGTGCGGGCCGCAGGATATCGACGCGATCATCCTGGCCACGTCAACCGCGGACTACACCTTCCCCTCCGCCGCCACGATGGTGCAGTCCGAACTGGGCATCACACAGGGCTTTGCTTTTGACGTTCAGGCGGTCTGTGCCGGGTTCGTCTATGCGCTGTCCAATGCCAATGCACTGATCGTGTCGGGACAGGCCCGGCGGGTTCTGGTGATCGGCGCCGAAACATTTTCGCGAATCATGGACTGGACCGATCGCAGCACCTGCGTTCTGTTCGGGGACGGCGCCGGCGCGCTGGTGCTGGAGGCGCAGGACGGAACCGGCACATCGGACGACCGCGGCATTTTGGCGACCGATCTGCATTCCGACGGCCGCTACCGTGACCTGCTTTATGTCGATGGCGGGGTCAGCACCCGGACCACTGGCTATCTGCGCATGCAGGGCAATCAGGTGTTCCGCCACGCCATCGAGAAACTGACGGCCACGGCCGAAACGGCACTGGAAAAGGCCGGGCTGACCAGCGCCGATGTCGACTGGATCGTACCGCATCAGGCCAATATCCGCATCATCAAGGGCACGGCCAAGAAGATGGGCGTCGGCATGGACCGGGTGGTGGTGACGGTTCAGGATCACGGCAACACTTCTGCCGCGTCGATCCCGCTGGCGTTGTCGGTCGGATGTGAGCGCGGACAGATCAAGCCGGGTGATCTTCTGGTGACCGAGGCGATCGGTGGCGGTCTGGCCTGGGGTTCGGTGATTTTGCGCTGGTGATCTCACGCATCAATCAGCGGAACCAAGCCATTGCAATTCTTGTAGATTGACAGCCTGAAACCGCACCCCGTATCCTTGCCAAAACAACGGGGATGACAATGAGCTCGAAAACTCTGACTCGCATGGATCTGAGCGAGGCCGTTTTTCGCGAGGTGGGACTTTCGCGGAATGAAAGCGCCCAATTGGTTGAAACCATGCTGGAACATATTTCCGATGCATTGGTGCGCGGTGAACAGGTCAAGATCTCTTCTTTCGGCACGTTCAGCGTGCGCGATAAATCCGCGCGCATGGGCCGCAATCCGAAAACCGGTGAAGAGGTCCCGATTCAGCCGCGCCGGGTTCTGACTTTCCGCCCGTCCCATCTGATGAAAGACCGCGTCGCGGCTGGTAACAAACGCTAGGCTGCACCGATGAAAAAGGCGCCCGACGCATTCCGCACCATCAGCGAAGTGGCGGACTGGCTGAACGTACAGGCCCATGTGTTGCGATTCTGGGAAAGCAAGTTCAGCCATGTCAAACCGGTCAAACGCGCCGGCGGGCGACGGTATTACCGACCTGCCGACATGCTGCTGATCGGCGGCATCAAGACCCTGCTGCACGACGAGGGAATGACCATCAAGGGCGTGCAGAAAATCCTTAGGGAAAAAGGGGTTGAACACGTTTCTTCACTTTCCCGGGCGCTGGAGGATGAGGCCGCGCCCGAGGCAGATGTGATCGAGGCAAGCGCCACCGAATCCGTGACCGACGATGCCGCGCCGGAGGCCGAAGAGACCCCCAACGTGGTGACATTCCAGAGCCGGAAAGCGCGCCGCGCCGCGCCGGAGCCCAGCCCGGAAGAACCGGCCGCCGCCGAACCGCCCGCGCCGGAGCTCGCCCCCGAGCCGGAGCCAGAACCTGCACCGGAGCCCGAGCCGGAACCCGAAACCGCCAGCGGGGAACCGGACCTGTTCGACGAACTGCCCGACGAACCGAAACTGCCGTCATTCCTGCACCGCTCTGCCCGGCCCGAGCCGGAACCGGAGCCCGAACCGGAGCCGGAACCCGAGGTTGAAGCCGGACCGCCGCGCGCCCGTGTCGTCGACGCGCCCGATCCGCCACCCGAAGCCGAATTGCAGGTCGCGCCCGGTGCGTTGGGGCAACTGGCCGCACTGGACCGGTTGCCGCCGGCCAGCGTCGATTTGCTGAGCGCCGTGGCGGCAGAGATTCGCGCCCGGCTGGAACAGAGCGCCGGATCCGGCCCGACCTGAACCGGCGTGGCCCTGATTCCCTCTTGCTCCCCGGATCAAAACCGCTATGAAGGCGGTCCATCGCGGGACATCATTCGCCCCGCATTGTTCGGGCTATGGCGCAGCCTGGTAGCGCGTCCGTCTGGGGGACGGAAGGTCGCAGGTTCGAGTCCTGCTAGCCCGACCAAATTCTTTCCGATGTCAGAAGGTTGCCGATGATCGGTGTCAGCTCGGACCGCCAGATCGCCGACATGGTCGACCGCGGGGCGATTGCCCCCGATGCTCCGCTGACCGAAGGCCAGATACAGCCCGCGAGTCTTGATTTGCGCCTTGGATCGGTCGCTTACCGGGTCCGGGCATCCTTTCTGGCCGGACAGGGACAGAGCGTTCTGAACCGGCTGTCAGAGTTCGAAATGCACCGGATCGACATTTCCGACAGGGGCGCGGTTCTGGAAAAGGGCTGTGTCTATCTTGTGCCGTTGCAGGAATCGCTGGCCCTGCCCGGGGCGGTGTCAGCGGTGGCCAATGCCAAAAGCTCCACCGGGCGGCTGGATCTGCTGACCCGGGTGATCATCGATGGCGGGACCGAGTTTGACCGGGTGCCGCCGGGCTATACCGGTCCGCTTTATGCCGAGATCTGCCCGCGCTCTTTCTCGGTGCTTGTGCGGCCCGGTATGCGGTTGAACCAGATCCGGTTCCGTCAGGGCCAGGCGGTGCTGAGCGATCCCGAATTGCGGGCGCTGCATGACGACACACCGCTGGTGGACGGCGAGGTGGTCATTCAGGACGGTCTGGGCTTTTCGGTGGATCTGCAGCCCGGCGATACGGATCTGGTCGGGTTCCGGGCGAAACCACACACCGGGGTAATCGATCTGGACAGGATCGGCCACTATGACCCGACCGAATACTGGGAAGATGTCCGCAGCGCCAATGGGCGCATCATTCTGGACCCCGGCGCGTTCTACATCCTGGTCAGCCGCGAGGCGGTGCATATTCCGCCCGCCTATGCCGCCGAGATGGCGCCCTATCTTGCCATGGTGGGAGAGTTTCGCGTGCATTACGCCGGGTTCTTCGATCCGGGTTTCGGCCATGCAGGCGCCGGCGGGGCCGGATCGCGCGGCGTGCTGGAGGTGCGGTGCCACGAAGCACCGTTCGTGCTGGAACATGGGCAGGTTGTCGGGCGGCTGGTCTATGAACGCATGTCCGAAGTGCCGCAAATGCTGTACGGCGCGGATCTGGCCTCGAACTATCAGGGTCAGGGGCTCAAGCTCAGCAAGCATTTCCGCGCGCCTGCATAAGACCGCGCGGCGGTTCAGGTCTTTGTCAGAAACGGCCCGGCGAGCGGTCCGCGGTGCTTACATCCGCGTTGCGCGTCCGCTTACTTTCATCGCCTGCTTTGCCTGACGGGCGGCACGGCGGGCGCGGCGTACTTCCTGACGCTGGCGCTTTTCTTCCGGGGTCAGTTGCCGTTTTTGCGGCACCTCACTGTCGTAGTCCATGTCGTCATGGATCTGCTGCTGCTGCGCGCGACGGTTTCCGCCACCCTGCTTGGACACGGCGCTGAAGCCCATGTCCATGCCCTTAGAAATCGCTTTGCGCATGAAGATCTTCATGACCATATTCGCGATCTGATTGGCGCCCATTTCGGCCCCCTTTATTTCTGCTCGCGTGACGCGTAGCATCAAAATAGGGCAAAAAAGCGGCAGGTCCAACCGTCAACCGTTCCGCCCGGAGATATTGGCAAGGTATCCGCCCATTCCTGAAGCATCCGACACGTCCCGACCGCTCGACGAAATCCTGCGCGACCGGTTGCACCTGAAATCCCGCGGGCGGTTCACCATTGCCGCGATCCGCGCCGCGCTGGCCACCGGCGACGCGGTCAGCCGGCTGTTCAGCGGGCGCCCTTTCTTTGCGATGCGCGAGAGCGAAGACATCCTGCGGCAGGTTCAGGGCCTGCAGGGCATCGACCTGCTGAACCGGGTCATGTCGCTGGAGGGCGGCACCGAGTTCGAAGCGCAGGGGCTGGACAATGTGCCGAAAACCGGACCGGTGCTGATCGCGGCCACCCATCCCACCGGCCTGTTCGAGTTCTGCGCGCATATGAAGATCCTGCATCAGGTCCGCCCTGATATCCGCGTCGTCGCCAATCAGGAAACCGAACGGTTTCTGGGCCCGGACCTGATCATTCCGGTGCGGATCAGCAAAGAAAACCGCGCCACCCATGCCCGCAGCATCCGGCAGAACATCATCGATCACCTTGACGGCGGCGGCGCGGTGCTGATTTTCGGCTCGGGCCGGGTTGCCGACCGGCAAGCCGGGCACCTGACCGAACCGGAATGGCGCGGCGGCCCGACCGAACTGTCAAAGGAAACCGGTGCCGCAATCGTGCCCGCGGCCCTGAACGCCTGCAATTCCGACGGGTATTACCGCACCCGCGCATGGGCGCGCAGGTTATCAGGCGGCAATCCGCATTTCGGCGCGATGATCGGATCGCTGCGCTATTTCTGGGAATTGCTGTCGAAGCTCGGGCACCGTTACACGGTGATCTACGGCACCGCGATGCCAGCAGGCACCGACCGCGACACACTCAAGGCCGCCGCCGAAGGGCTGGTGCCCGGGCTTTACGCGTCGTCGGGCTCCTCGAACAGCTCGGGCTGACCGTCGGCCTCGCCGTCTTCGTCGCCGCCAGCGGGTTCCGCACCCGGCAACGGCCGGTTTTCCAGCAGGCCGGCGGCGCGCAGTTCCTTCAGCCCCGGCAGATCGCGCGCGGTTTCCAGCCCGAAATGATCCAGAAACTCCGGCGTCACCACAAAGGTCACCGGCCGCCCCGGTGTCATCTTGCGCCGCCCGAACCGGATCCACTCCATTTCCAGCAACTGGTCGATCGTGCCGCGCGACACCGATACGCCGCGGATCTCCTCGATCTCGGCCCGCGTCGCCGGCTGGTGATAGGCGATGATCGCCAGCGTTTCGATGGCCGCCCGGCTCAGCTTGCGGGTTTCGACGGTTTCCTTCTGCATCAGGAACCCGAGATCCGGCGCCGTGCGGATCGCCCAGGCGTCGCCGATCCGCACCACCTGAACGCCCCGGCCTTCATAGCGCCGGCGCAGGTGCTGCAACGCCTCGGTCGGGTCGCAGCCATGCGGCATCCGCGCCTCCAGATCGCGCACACTGACCGGTTCCGCGCTGGCAAACAGCACGGCTTCGACCATGCGTTCCTGCTCGGCCATGGGGGGCGCTTCGAAAAGGCTCTCGGTCTCGTCGCCGTCGCTCATGAGCCCTCCTTCTTGCGCAGCTGGATCGGGGCAAACGTGTCCGTCTGACGGATTTCCATGACGCCTTCCTTGGCCAGCTGCAGCGCTGCCGCGAGCGTCGAGGCCGTGGCCGAACGGCGGCGCTTGGGGTCGGTTTCCCAGCCTTCGGGCAAATAGCTGGCCATGTCGGCCCAGCTGCCGGAAAACCCGATCAGGCCACGCATCCGGTCCAGCGCCTGTTCCATCGTGAAGATGGAATCGCGGTCCATCACGTAGGGCCGGAATTCATCGCGCGTGCGCACCCGGGAATAGGCCTGCATCAGGTCCAGAAGCGTCGCGGTATGTTGCACGGTGCGGATGCGGGTCACGTCTTCGCCCTGCCCGCGGGCAAAGAAATCCCGTCCCAGCCGGTCCCGCGCCATCAGCTGTGCCGACGCGGTGCGCATGGCCTGCAGCCGTTCCAGCTGAAACGCCAGATGCGCAGCCAGCTCCTCGCCCGACGGGCCTTCGTCCGCAGGGTCCGGCGGCAACAGAAGACGCGATTTCAGGAAGGCCAGCCACGCGGCCATGACAAGGTAATCGGCGGCCAGCTCGATGCGAAGCGCCTTGGCCTTCTCGACAAAGCCAAGGTACTGATGCGCCAGTTCCAGCACCGAGATCTTGCGCAGGTCCACCTTCTGCGTGCGCGCCAGCGTCAGCAGGATATCAAGCGGGCCTTCGTAGCCGTCCACATCCACGATCAGCGCCTCGGCCGCCATCCGTTCATTGACCGACATCGCGTCCTCGCAAAACAGGTCGTCAGACATAGGCCCGGCCCCCGGTGAGGGTGGCCAGTTCGGCCTCGGCGGCGTCGATATCAAACGGGTCCGGGTCGTGACGTGCCGCCAGCGCGGCTTCGGCCCGGCTCTGCGCCGCAGCGGTCATGGGACCAGACACGGCCGCAACGGCCTGCCGGTCGGCCAGCGTGGCATTGCACAGCAGCACCACATCGCATCCCGCCGCCAGCGCGGTCTGCGCAAGGTCTTCGGTCCTGCCCTGCAGTGCCTTCATCGAAATGTCATCCGTCATCAACAGCCCGTCAAAGCCGATCTGTGTGCGGATCGCCCCGATCACCTCGGGCGCCACGGTGGCGGCCTGATCCGACAGGGCGGAATATACCACATGCGCGGTCATGCCCATGGGCAGGTCCGCCACGGCCCGGAAGGCGGCGAAATCCGTATCTCCCAGTTCCCCGATCCCGGCCGCAACGCGCGGCAGGTCGAAATGCGTGTCCAGATGCGCCCGGCCATGGCCCGGCAGATGTTTGGCCACCGGCAGCACGCCACCGTCCAGCAACCCCTGTGCGACCGCGCGCGACAGCGCGCCAACCCTGTCCGGGCTGTCGCCGTAACAGCGGTTTTTCAGGAATTCATGCGTCTGCGGCCCGGCCAGATCGGCGCAGGGCGCGCAATTGCCGTCGATCCCCAATGCCCTCAGCTCTGCCGCGATCAGCCGGTAGCGCAGGTACATGGCCCGTTCGGCCCCGCCCCCGGCAGCCGCAACAAAATCCAGCGGCGGCGTCCAGTTGCGCACCATCGGCGACCAGATCCGCTGAACCCGTCCGCCTTCCTGATCAATCAGGATCGGCGCCTCGCGCCCGACCGCATCGCGCATGTCGGCGCAGAGCGCCCGGATCTGGTCGGCAGTCCCGATATTGCGCGCAAACAGGATGAACCCGAACGGGTTGGTGTCGCGAAACAGGCGGGTTTCTTCCGCAGTCAGGCGCAGCCCTTCGGCATCGAGTATCGTCGCACCGAAATTCACCTTGTTGTCACCGGGATGCAATCGGCGTTGTCGGCCACCAGCACGGCGCAGAACCGTCGGGCGTCGCTCAGGTCCTCGAACCCCATGGCGCGCAGGCGGTAGAAGGTGCGCCCGCCGCTCGATGCCTTTTGAATGACCCGCTGTTTGCCTTCCATGTAGTCGGCGAAACGCCCGTTGATGCGGTCCCATTCAGTGCGCGCAACCTCGGCGCTGTCATAGGCCCCGAGCTGTGCCAGCCGCGTGCCGGCCGGCAGGGTGTCGGGGTCGACGTCCAGAACCGAGCTGACCACGGCGGCAACAGGATCGACGGTGGCGACGTCGGACCGATCCGGGCGCACGCGCGGGCGCAGCGACCGGGCCACACCGGGGCCATCGACAATGGCAACGGCGATGTCTTCCTGGTCCTCTTCCGGCGCCGGGTCCGGATCCGCGGCGGTTTCCGGGTCTGCCGGCGGCGTTTCGGGTTCCTCTGCCGGATCCTCTTCGGTCAGCAGCGGCTGTTCCAGAAGGGCAACAACCGGCGTCGGGGCATCATCGCCGGAGGGCAGCATCGGCTCGACCCCTTCGGTCAGCTGCTCGACCAGCGCAGCGACGCCGGGATCGGCGCGCAGCGGGGCCGGCGTTTCCGTCACGGCGGCCTCGGTGGCAACTTCGCCCGACGGCTGATCCTCGTCCATCAGGCGCACGGGCTGCGGCGCCAGTACCAGACGGTCGGCCGGGGCCGCAGCGCTGCCGCGCGCAGCCACGTCATTGACGGCCAGACCCTGATGGTCTGCCGGCTCGCCGCCCGGTTCCGCCGGCTGTATCCGCATCGGCCCCTCGACAGCGCGCACCACCGGTACCCCGGTCACATCGCGCGCCAGCAACTTGTATCCCCAGATGCCGACGCCCACCAACAGCGCCAGAGACATCACCGCGCCGGCGATGTTCACGAGGGTCGAGAGATTTGCCCGTTCCGGCGCAGGGGTTCCGCCCTGCGCGTAGTCGATCTCTGCCATGTCCGCCTCACTGCCCGATCTGCGCGGACGCAGCCGGGTTCTTGTTCTGCCTCAGTCCGGCGGTCTCGGGCGGTTTGTCACCGCATCTCCTGCGCCGGTTCTACGCCAAGAATACCAAGCCCGGCGGAAATGACAACGGAAACGGCCCGGGCAAGGGCGATTTTCGGCTGGCTGGCGGCGGCGCCGTCATCCTGAAGGAAGCGCAGCTCGGGCAGTTCGTTGCCGCGGTTCCAGAGCGCGTGGAAATCACCGGCCAGTTCATAGAGGTAGAAGGCCACGCGATGCGGTTCGTTTGTGCGCGCCGCGATCTCGACCAGCCGCGGCCATTCCGCCAGCTTGCGGGCCACCGCCAGCTCGGCCTCGTGGGTGATCCCGCCCAGATCCGCGGCGGCCAGAACATCGTCACCGGCATCCATGCCAGCCTCGGCCGCGCGGCGCAGCACGCTCATCACGCGGGCATGGGCGTATTGCACGTAGAAGACCGGGTTTTCGCGGCTTTGTTCCAGCACCTTGTCGAAATCGAAATCCAGCGAGGCGTCGTTCTTGCGCGTGAGCATCACAAAGCGGGCCACGTCCGGCCCGACCTGATCGACCACGTCGCGCAGGGTCACGAAGGTGCCCGCGCGTTTCGACATCTTGAACGGTTCGCCGTTTTTGTAGAGTTTCACCAGCTGGGTCAGCTTGATATCCAGCGGCACCCGGCCGTCGCTCAGCGCCGAAACCGCCGCCTTCATCCGCTTCACATAACCGCCGTGATCGGCACCGAATACATCAATAAGTGCGTCGAACCCTCTGGAAACTTTATCGAAATGATACGCGATATCCGGGGTGAAATAAGTCCAGCTGCCATCGGACTTCATGATCGGACGGTCCACGTCATCGCCATGTTCGGTGGATTTGAACAGCGTCTGTTCGCGTGGTTCCCAATCCTCGGGCTTTTTGCCCTTGGGCGGTTCCAGAACGCCGGTATAGATCAGGCCCCGATCCTGCAACGCCTCGATCGCGGCCTCGATCAGCCCGGTGCCATAGAGCGATTTTTCAGAGAAGAACACGTCCATCTTCACCCCGAGCCGGGCCAGATCGTCCCGGATCAGGTCCATCATCGCGTCGGTGGCGAAATCCCGGATCTCGGACAACCAAACCTCTTCAGGCTCATCCAGATAGGCGTCGCCGACCTTGTCTTTCAGCGCCTCGCCCACGGGGATCAGGTAATCGCCGGGATAGGTGCCGTCCTCGAAGGCCACATCCTGTCCGTGCGCTTCGAGGTAGCGCAGGTAGACTGACCGCGCCAGCACGTCGACCTGAGCGCCGCCGTCATTGATGTAATATTCGCGGGTGACGTCATAGCCGGCAAAATCCAGCAGCGCCGCCAGCGCGTCGCCGAACACGGCGCCGCGGGTGTGGCCCACATGCAAGGGCCCGGTCGGGTTGGCCGAGACGAATTCAACGTTCACACGGGCGCCCTGCCCCATCTGCGACCGGCCATAGGCGGTGCCGGTCTCAAGAATCGCCCGCAGCACACCCTGCCACGCGGTATCGGCCAGACGCAGATTCAGAAAGCCCGGACCGGCCACTTCGGCGGAGGTAATCCGTGCGTCCGCAGCCAGCAGCGCGGCCAGTTTTTCGGCAATGTCACGCGGTTTCATCCGGGCCGGTTTCGCCAGAACCATCGCCGCGTTCGTGGCCATGTCCCCATGTGCCGGGTCGCGGGGCGGTTCAACCGCGACGTTGTCAAAGCTCAGCCCTTCGGGCAGGTCGCCCTGCGCCTGCATCTGCTGCAACGCACCGAGCACCAGCGCGCGAATTTCGGCAAATAGGTTCATGCGTCCGTCTTCCCATTTTGGCAAAGCTGCGTGTACCATCAGGGACCGAAAGGTCAATGAGAGGGATTGACTTGGCCCCGCCCGACAAGCCTGATGTGAGCCCGCCCCGCCCGGCCGGGCGCGGCATCCTGATCCTGGCCATCGCTCTGACGCTGGCGCTTGGTGCGAACTACATACGCGAGGCCTTCGGGCTCTGGGGTGTCTTCATAACCGGCACCGGCGGCTACTACGTTCTGGGACTGGCCTATGCCTATTTCGTGATCCTTCTGGCGATCGCGCTCAGCACCCGGGTCAGCGCGTCGGATTTCCTGTTTCACGTGCTGCTGTCCGGCACGTTCACAATCTTTGCCTGTGCCTATGTGTTCGTGGAGACGGGGCTGACCTTTGACGGTGCCGGGGTCCATGACCACTGGACATCGCTGTATTTTTCGATCGTCGCTTTTTCGACGCTGGGGTTCGGCGATGTGACGCCGCAGGCAACCGCCCGTTTTCCCGCCGCAGCCGAAGCAATGGCGGGAAACCTGCATCTGGCGCTTGTGGCGGCTTCGGTCTTTTTTCTGCTGAGCAAGCGAAGCGAAAGTTCGGTCAAGGATGCGGTGAGCAGTTTCCGTCAGGAAATCACCGACCTGACCGGAAACAAAACGGAGCTGGAGGAGGCCATCGGCGCGCTTGAACAGCAACGGGAAGCGCTGGAAAAAGAAATTGAAAACAATAAGAAAGAGGCGGAAGGTGATCCGCTATGACACCACCCGGATCAAGACGGCGACCGCAAGGATCACGACAATCACCAAAAGCCAGTTCTTGTCCAGATATTCGACGATCTTGTCGGCGACCCGGCTGACATCCTCATCACGCATCTTCAGGCCTCTCCCGGAACACTGCTCTTGTCTTTCAATCTAAGAGGTGCAGCCAGATAATTCAAACCCGGCCCGATCCATTTGTCGAACCGCGGATTCTCGCTATGTCCAATTCATAAGCCCATGCGAAACGAACGCAATCCCAACCCGAGGAATAACTGATGCGTATCCTTACAGTCCTGCTGCTGTTGTTGCTCCCGTTTACCGTCGCCGCCGAAATGACCGCCCCCGGCGACCGGGTGATTGTCACCGTCGGCGGCGACCTGCCTTCGGGCAACATGCCCGCGGGAACCGAAGACGACGCAAATTTCTTTGGCTATCTCGACCTGAATTTCGCCGCCGCTGTCGGGTTTGACGACGCCATGCTGGCGGGGCTGGACCAGGGGCGCATCACGCTGCCCAAATTCGGCCCATGGACGGATGTGAGCTTGACCGGGCCTTACCTGTCATCGGTGATGTATGCTGCCGGGGCCGACGAACGCACGGCGCTGCCCATGGCGCTGGACGGGTATCAGGTCGAGATCCCGTGGGACAATATCACCGGCCTGCGCCCGATCCTGGCCACCCACGCCAATGGCAGGCCGCTGGCGCTGGGCGGGTTCGGTCCGGCGGCGGTCATCTATCCGCCGCAAAAAGACGCCGCCCTGCAGGAAGAGCTGGAGGCGTTGCAGGTCTGGGCAGTGGTGTTCATCGGGGTTGAGTGATCAGCCGACCAGCCGGGCATGCTGCTGCAGCGCGAAGCGGTCGGTCATGCCGGCGATGTAATCCGACACCATCCGCGCCAGCGTGGTTTCATCCGCAGCGCGGGTGACATCGGCCTGCCAGCGCTCGGGCAACAGCGCGGGCCGGTCCAGAAACAACGGGAATAGATCCTCGACCACCTGCGTCACCTCGGCGCGTTTTTCCATCACCGCCGGGGCACGGTACATGCTGGAAAACAAAAACGCCCGGATTTCCTGCAGATCGGACCAGAGCCCGTCCGAAAACCGGATCACCGGTCGGCCCAAATGCCGGATCTCGGCCACCGACGAAGCGCCGGCCGTCTCCAGTGCCGCACGGGACGTGTCGATCACGTCCGACACCATCACCCCGAACACCCGCCGTAGCGCTTCGTGCCGGCGGCGGCGCGGATCCAGATCCGGCCAGAGCCTGTCAACCTCGGCATAAGCGTCGCGCACGATTGGAAGATGCGCGATATCGGCATCGGTAAACAGCCCGGCCCGCAGCCCGTCATGCAGATCGTGGTTGTTATAGGCGATGTCATCCGACAGCGCGGCGACCTGCGCCTCGGCGCTGGCATGGGTGCTCAGTTCCAGATCGAACACCCGGTTGCAGGCGTCCAGTGCCCAGGGCAGGTCCCCGGTGACCGGCCCGTTGTGTTTTGCAATGGCTTCAAGGGTTTCCCAGGTAAGGTTCAACCCGTCGAACCGGGCATAATGACGCTCCAGCCGGGTCACGATCCGGATTGCCTGCGCGTTGTGATCGAAGCCGCCATAAGGTGCCATCAGTGCGTGCAGGGCATCCTCTCCGGTATGACCAAAGGGCGTGTGGCCCAGATCATGGGCCAGCGCCACGGCCTCGGTCAGTTCCGGGTTCAGCTCCAGCGCCCCGGCGATGGTGCGGGCGACCTGTGCCACCTCGATCGAATGGGTCAGCCGGGTGCGGTAATTGTCGCCCTCGTGCTCGACGAAGACCTGCGTCTTGTGCTTGAGCCGGCGGAAGGCGCTGGCGTGAATGATCCGGTCGCGGTCCCGCTGAAAGCAGGACCGGAACGCGGATTCCTCCTCTGCCACCAGCCGCCCGCGCGCGTGGCCCGGATCGGATGCATATGCCGCCCGCATCGCAGTTGTCCTTGTCGCCTGTCCCGCGGGTTTCTATATTGCCATTTGCGCCCAGTTGGAACCGCCGGAGAGATCCATGAACCTGCCCCCAAAAGTCACCCCCCGCACTTTCGAGCGGCTGGCCGAGATCGGCGCCGCAGCCCAGGGTCAGGCGCTGCGTGTCGCAGTCGAGGGCGGCGGATGCTCCGGCTTCCAGTACGAGATCGCGCTGGACACGCCGAAAGACGACGACCTTGTCCTCGAAGGCGGCGGGGAGAAAGTGCTGGTCGATGCCGTGTCGCTGCCGTTTCTGGAAAACGCGACAATCGATTTTTCCGAGGAACTGATCGGGGCGCGGTTCGTCATCGACAATCCGAACGCCACCTCCAGCTGCGGCTGCGGCACCTCGTTTTCGATCTGACTGCGGTAGGATGGGTGATATCACCCATCCTACGTCACAGCCGCAGGCTTTCCCGGTGAAAACTGCTCCCAGACCAGATAGGCGCCCGAGGCCATGATAACCGCCACGCCCAGATAGGTGCCGGCGCCGGGAAACTCGCCGAAGCCCACGGCGCCGATCACCGCCATCCAGACAAATTGCAGGTTCATCAGTGGTGTGACCGTATAGGCCGCCAGCCGGCGCAGCGCCTCGACCAGCACCCAGCGCGCGGCGAAAAGCAGTGCAGCATAGGCTGCGACCCAGACCAGATCCGTCACCGGCATCGGCCTCCACACGAAAGGCAGCGCCGCCGACATGGTCACAAACAGTGCGAGGTTGGGGTAGAACACCTGCGCCAGCGCGTTGTTTTCATGCCGCCCGATAAAGCGCGCCAGCACCATCGAGAAGGTCCCCGACACCGCCACCGCCAACGCCCACAAGTGACCAGCGGAGACCGAGCCCGGCCCGGCCGGAAACAGGCAGGCGACGCCGGCAAAACCGGCGATCAGCGCCAGCCAGGCCGCCGGGCGCACATATTCACGCAGGATCGGGCCGGACATCAGCCCAGCCAGAATCGGCATCAGGCCGATGAACAGAAACACCTCGGCAAAGGGCAGCAGCCGGAAGGCGTGAAAAAACGACACCGCCGCCGCGACGGTCGCCGCCGACCGCAACGCCATCGCCCGCGGGCAGCCGGTGCGCAGGCCCCGCCGCCCGGTGGCGTGGCGGTCGGCCAACAGGCTCAGCCCGATCACGATCAGCCCCGAAAAGGCGTAAAGCTGCGGAGCGGCATAGCCGCCGGCGATCAGCTTGGTGATCGCGTCAGCCCCGGAAATCAGCCCGGTATAAAGCACCACCAGACCCGAAGCGAAAATCACCCCGGCCGGGGCCGCCCGCGCCGCCAGCACGGTCACAGCGCCACTCCCCGCAGGCCGGTCCGGGCGAAGCCGGCGAAGAACGCTTCGAACTTGTCAGTGCTTTGCAGAGCTTCGCACAGGATGTCGTGACCGGTGTCGCTCAGCGTGTCTTCGATCACCGGGCGCATCCGGTGCCAGTCATCTGACCGGTCATCGGCCATTTCGAACATGCATTCCGACATCCGGCGCAGCGGCCCGTCCCATGGCTCTGATTGGTGAAAGGTGGCCGGTTCGTCGGCCACCGGTTTGACAAAGGCATCCCGGCCCGACATTGCCATCAGCCAGTTGCAGACAAAATAGTCGTGATAATCGTCCTGAAGCGTCGTTTGCGGCCCCTGTATCATTGAAAACCGGTGCGTTTCGCGTTCCAGCCAGTCTTCCCAGATCTGCGAGGGTATGTGTCCGGCATAGCGCAGGGCGACGCAGATTTCGGACAACAGGTCTGAATTCTGATCGAGATAGGCAAGGATCCCGGCAAATTCGAGGCTGGTAACCGCGCGGGCCGACAGGCCCGGGTCACAGCGCCCGTATTCGCTGAGATAAAAGACGATATGGGTCAACTCATATGCCGCCTTCTTGTTCGGCAAGGCGAAAGTATCGCTGCGGTCGATGAAGGCGTGCAGCCGGTCGGTCAGGCCGGTGTCTTCGGGCAGCGGATCGACCCCGCGGCGCATCATCAGCCGGCGCGCCTCGGCGCGTTGCAGGTCCGACAGTTCGGCATCCGCCAGCCCCTCGCGCGCGGCCCAGTGTATCAGTGCTTCGGCCTTGGACCCCGGCAGACCGAGCGCCTCGAGGTCCAGGCAGATCGACAACAGGAAGCGGTAATACTGGGGGAAAAACCCCAGCCGCTTCTCAACTTCGGCATAAAACGGTTCGTGCACGGACAGGGCGGCGGGATCGACCCCGGCCCGCGTGCATTCCAGTATGTTCAGCAGTTCAGCGTTTTCCTTCAGCCAGAACACATCGTCGCCAAATCGGCGCTGGCGGCCAAAGACGCCAAGCAGCGCGCCGTGGCGCGACTGCTGGCTCTGACGTTGGGACGGAACATTCAGATGTACGACATTCGACATTGATTTCTCCTTCGAACGGCGTTCCCTGAACGCCCCGTGTCCAACACTCATTTCGCGGTCAGATCAGCTGCCCGACGAAAACATCTCGGTTCCGTCGCCGCGCACCGCATCGCTGGTGGCCACGGGGGCAGAACCCGACGAGAACATCTGGGTGCCTTCTCCGGTTGTGGTGTCGGCCGCAGCCGTCGGGGCCGAGCCGGACGAGAACATCTGGATGCCGTCACCGGCCATCGTGTCCGCGCTGGCCGCCGGGGCGGAGCCGGAGGAGAACATCTGAACCAGTTCACCGGTCAGGGCCGCGGAGGACGCAACAGGCGCGGAGCCCGAAGAGAACATTTCCACGCCTTCGCCGCTCAGCGCGGTGCTGCGCAGTGTCGGAGCCGACCCGGAGGAGAACATTTCCGTCTGTTCGCCGCTCAGCGCGTCGGCGCTGCAGCTGGGGGCAGAACCGGAGGAGAACAGGAATGTGCCGTCTCCGTCGAAGAGGCTGGCCTCATCCGCAGCCGTGGTCTTGGGGGTGGTGGTTTCGTATACTTTGCGAAGTGCGGTCATGGTCTTTTCTCCTGCTTGAGTGGTTGAACGCCCCTTCACGATTGCACGTTAAACGGGTTCGTCAAATGCTTTCTCTCCTTAAAGGTGTGTTGCGGCCCCGTTTATCCACATGAGGTGCGCGCTCCAAGAAATTGGCGAAAAATCAAAAGGCTCTGACGCTGATCCGCGAAAAGAAACTTATCCACAGGCACGAAATCGGGCAGATGTCATGCGGAATCGCGCCCAGAGCGGACGCGAATCACCATCACGTTTTGCACGAACGCATCACGCCGACCGCGTCGGCAAATGGCCCGCTTGCCCCCTTTCGCACGATCGGCGATAGATCACTGACAGCCAGCGGAGGGGCCGATGAAGATCGCCACATTCAACATCAACGGGATCAAGGCCCGGATCGCCGCCCTGCCCGACTGGCTTGACGAGGCGCAGCCGGATGTCGCGCTGCTGCAGGAGATCAAATCCGTCGACGAAAACTTCCCGAGGGAATTGTTCGAGGACCGGGGCTATAACGTGGAAACCCACGGGCAAAAGGGTTTCAACGGCGTGGCGATCCTGTCGAAACTGCCGCTGGAGGATGTGTCGCGCGGGTTGCCGGGTGACGACAGCGACGAACAGGCCCGCTGGATAGAGGCGACGGTGGTGGGCCGGCAGGCGCTGCGCGTCTGCGGACTGTACCTGCCCAACGGCAATCCGGCGCCGGGGCCGAAATTCGATTACAAGCTGGCCTGGATGAAACGTCTGGAAGCGCGGGCGGCCGAACTGCTGGCCAGCGAAGAGGTTGCGCTGATGGCGGGCGATTACAACATCATCCCGCAGGCCGAGGACGCCCATCGCCCCGAAGCCTGGACCGAGGACGCGCTGTTTCGGCCCGAGGCCCGCGCGGCATGGCGGCGGATCGTCAATCTGGGCTTTACCGAGGCGTTCCGGGCCCGCACCCGCGGCGGCGGGCATTACAGTTTCTGGGATTATCAGGCCGGATCATGGGAACGCGGCGACGGGATCCGCATCGATCATTTCCTGCTGACTCCGCAATGCGCGGATCTGTTGCGCGACTGCCGGATCGATGCCCATGTCCGGGGCCGGGAAAAACCCTCGGACCACGTGCCGGTCTGGATCGAACTGGACCTCTGAAGGCTCAGGCGTCGGCCAGCAATGCCTCGCTGATCTGCCACAGCCGTTCGGCGGCGTCATCGTCGCAGGCATAAGCCCGCACGCCGATGAACCGGGTTTCCGGGTTCTCTGGATCGGACAGCACCGCGATGTCGCAATCCTCGCAATAGACCCCGGGTTTGCCGTCCAGCCCGGGCGCGGTGGCGGCCCACAGAGTCGTTGCACATCCCTGCTCCACCGTCTTGAACACGCGCCGCGCCATGTCCGAGGGCGAGCCGTCCTCGGACAGCCAGCCGAGCGCGATCATTTCTGCCTGCGGCAGGTGGCGTTGCAGCGGTGTAAAGATCGCCCCCGGATGCAGGGAAAATGCCAACCCGCCGGCCGGGCGCAACCGCCGCGAAAGCGCGTTGGCAAACAGCGCATTTGCGGTCTTGGCCTGCCCGTAGGCCTTCCACTTGTCGTATTCGGTATGCTGGTACTGAATGTCGTCCCAGTTCACGTCGCCCATCTTGTGCCCGCCCGAGGACAAGGCAACCACGCGGGCACCGCCAGTGTTCTCCAGCAGCGGCATCAGACCCTGCGTCAGCGCGAAATGCCCCATGTGGTTGATGCCGAACTGGCTTTCCCAGCCCGGCCCGACCCGCGCCAGCGGGCAGGCCATGATACCGGCATTGTTGATCAGGAGGTCGAGCGTGTTCAGTTCATCGCACAGCTGGTCCGCCGCGCTGCGCACCGATCCCGGATCGCCCAGATCCATCGGCAGGGTGCGGATGTTACCCGCAATTCCGGCCAGCGCCGCGGATGCCTTGTCGGGCGAGCGCACCGGCACGATCACGCTGGCGCCCCGATCGGCCAGAACCCGGACCGTTTCCAGCCCGATGCCGCTGTAGCCGCCTGTGACAACGGCCGTTTTGCCGGTCAGGTCAAACGCGGCGGCGACCTCTGCACCGGTGGATTTGCCATCAAAACCGGAATTGACGGGAATTTGCTCGGAAACAGCCATAACAGATACCTTTTCGACAGAGAGACGGTCGACGCGCCAACCAGTTAGTTGTGCCGCCCGATTCGCATCGTCAAGGTACAGATCCGCCTGAACCGGACGAAATCACCGCCCCGGCGTCATAATCGTAGACCCATTCCAGCCGGCGCGACAGGTGCCCCGCCCCCAGCCGCAACACCAGATGCGCCGCCCAGGCCCAGGGTTTTGGCAGGTGGAACCGCCACGCGTTGCCGCGCGCGATGCCAACGATCCGCGTCGCCCGCGCCTGCCGCTCGGACTGATACAGCGCCAGCGCGGTCGGCATATCCGTCGCGGTCTGCACCGCGGCGGCCAGCACCAGCGAATCCTCCAGTGCCAGACAGGCGCCCTGTGCCAGAAACGGCAGGGTCGGATGCGCCGCATCCCCCAACAGCGCGGTGTTTGCATCGTGCCAGCGCTCTGCCACGGGACGCAGGTGCAGTGCCCATTGATGCACCCGTTTCGTGCGCCCGATGATCTCGCCCGCCGCGCCGCGGAAATCGACGAAGCGGCGCTGAAACTCGGCCGGGTCGCCCCCGATGTTCCAGCCTTCCTCGATCCAGCCGTGGCGTTCCTCGATGGCAACCAGATTGGCCAGCGTCCCGCCGCGCAGCGGGTAAAGCACCACATGCGCCCGCGTGCCCATGAACAGCTGTGCCACCGGCGGAAGGCTGCCGGGGTCGCAGGGGACCAGCGCGCGCCACGCCACCTGACCGGTGAATTGCGGACGGTCCGGCCCGTCGATCGCGCTGCGCCAGTTGCTGCGCCCGCCATCGGCCGCGATCACAAGGTCGGCCTGCGCGCTGCCGGGCACCAGATGTTTGCCAAGTTCCACTTTCACGCCGGCCCGGTCCGCGGCCCTGACCAGCACGTTCAGAAGGTCGGCCCGGTGCATGTACCATGTCGGCCCGGTCCGCGGTGGAACCACCCGCGCCACGTCGCGCCCCGATGAGGCATCGCAAAACACCGTGCCGTCGGACACGGTTGTGCCCTCCGGCGGCCCCGACACCGCGCCGAGCGCCTGCAAAACCCGCTGACCATTGGTGCTGATCTGCAACCCGGCCCCGACCTCGGACAGTTCCGGCGCCTGTTCGTACAGCGTGACATCCGCCCCGCGCTGTGCCAGCGCCGTCGCCACGGCCGTGCCGCCAATACCGCCGCCGATCACGGCGACTGTCAGATCCTCTGTCCGCATGTCATTTCCCCGAACGCAAAGGGGCGCCGCGGTCTTCCACGGCGCCCCCTTTTTTCACGTGTCTCCCGCACGATCAATCGTCGCGATGGACCTTTTCCCGCCGCTCATGACGCTCCTGTGCCTCAAGGCTCATGGTCGCGATCGGCCGGGCGTCCAGACGCTTCAGCGAAATCGGCTCGCCGGTCACATCACAATACCCGTATTCGCCTTCCTCGATGCGCCGCAGGGCGCTGTCGATCTTGGCAACCAGCTTTCGCTGACGGTCCCGCGTGCGCAGTTCGAGCGCGCGGTCGGTCTCTTCGCTGGCCCGGTCGGCCACATCAGGGATATTGCGTGTGCTGTCCTGCAATCCTTCAATCGTATCGCGACTGTCGGCCATAAGTTCGGCTTTCCAGTTCAACAGCTTGCGGCGGAAGTATTCGAGCTGACGCTCGTTCATGAACGGTTCATCTTCGGCCGGACGGTAGTCGTCCGGCAGAAATGTTTCCTGCTTCATTTCGGCTCCCTCGGTATGGTCTGAAACGTCCGTCAAGTTTTAATCCTCAGAGTTCCAGCTCCCCCTAATGCCGCTGCGTTTATCTGAGGCGCTAACGATTGTCACTACACAATCCGGCTGCCCTTGGGTTAAAAGCGCCTGCGGAGAGACTTGACTGTGCGCAAATGATCAAAGGGTTGAAATAACATGAAATTTCAGGGCACCAAGGAGTATGTCGCAACCGAGGATCTGACCATCGCGGTGAATGCGGCGGTGACCCTTGAACGCCCGCTGCTGGTCAAGGGCGAACCGGGCACCGGCAAAACCGAGCTGGCACGTCAGGTGGCCGAGGCGCTGGGGCTGGAAATGATCGAGTGGAACGTCAAATCCACCACCCGCGCCCATCAGGGCCTTTATGAATATGACGCCGTCAGCCGCCTGCGCGACAGCCAACTGGGCGAAGAGCGGGTGCATGACGTCAAAAACTACATCAAGAAGGGCAAGCTTTGGCAGGCCTTTGATTCCGATCAGAAGGTGGTCCTGCTGATTGATGAGATTGACAAGGCCGATATCGAGTTTCCCAACGACCTGCTGCAGGAACTCGATAAGATGGAGTTCTTCGTCTATGAGACCGGCGAGACCATAAAAGCCCGGCAGCGCCCGATTGTCATCATCACCTCGAACAACGAAAAAGAACTGCCCGACGCCTTCCTGCGCCGCTGTTTCTTCCATTACATCCGCTTTCCTGACGAAGACACGATGCGCAAGATCGTCGAGGTGCATCACCCAGGCATCAAGGAGACGCTGCTGACCACCGCGCTGACGCAATTTTTCGAGATCCGTGACACTGCCGGGCTGAAGAAAAAACCGTCGACATCGGAAGTGCTGGACTGGCTGAAACTGCTGCTGGCCGAGGACATGACGCCCGAAGACCTCAAACGCGACGGCGCCTCCGCCCTGCCGAAGCTGCACGGGGCGCTGCTGAAAAACGAACAGGACGTGCATTTGTTCGAACGGCTCGCATTCATCGCGCGCGGGCAGCGGTAAGGATCGGACCCGGACCTGCCGGGGCGCGCCCGGGCGGGCTCCTCAACGTCGCAAAAGAAAAGCCAGCCGCGGGTCACGCGGCTGGCTTTTGTTTCAGTGCCCTGATCAGGTTACCCGACCAGCCCGCCATCCTCGCGGGTGACGACGATAATTGCCGAGCGCGGCACCGCGTCGCCGCCTTCGGGCCAGTGGCTGTCGCCGCGTTCGCCCGGGTGCTGGATGCCGACGAACATCGACCGGCGGTCGGGCGACCATGTCAGGCCGGTGACCTCGCATTCGCGCGGGCCGACAAGGAAGCGGCGGATTTCACCGGTGACCGGGTCACCTGCCAGCATCTGGTTGTTGCCCTGACCGGCGAAGTCATCCGTGTTGGAGTATTTGCCGTCGGTCTGGATCCACAAGAGCCCGTTGTCGTCAAACTTCAGACCGTCGGGCGAATTGAACATGTTGTCCGCGGTCACGTTGCCGGACCCGGCGCGCATGTCGGAATGCACGGTCGGATTACCGGCCAGAACATACAGATCCCAAGTGAAGCCCGCGGCGGTGTGATCACCGTCAGCCGGCCACCAGCGCACGATCTGGCCGTATTTGTTGGCCTCGCGCGGATTGGGGCCGCCCACCGGCGTTTCGTCGCCGCCTGCATTTGGCTTCACGCCCCGGTTCTTGTTGTTGGTCAGACAGCAATACACCTCGGCCGCGTTCGGGTTGGCCGCAATCCATTCCGGACGGTCCATCGTGGTGGCGCCCACCGCCGAACCGGCCAGACGGGTGTGGATGCAGATCTCGGCAGCCGAGGCCATGCCGGTGCTTTCCGGGGTCAGGTCCAGCCACTGCCCGGTGCCGTCCTCGCCGAACTTCGCCACCGACAGCGTGCCGTTTTCAAGCAGGTCATCGGTATCGGCGCCCGGGGCGAAGACACCGTTGGAAACGAAACGGTAGAGGAATTCGCCACGCTCGTCGTCGCCCATGTAAACCACGACGCGGCCGTCATTGTTGACCACGGCCTCGGCGTTTTCGTGCTTGAACCGCCCCAGCGCGGTCAGCTTGCGCGGGGTCGAGGCCGGGTCGGTCGGGTCAATCTCGACCACGTAGCCAGCGCGGTTGGGCTCGTTCGGGGTCTTGGCGACGTCGAACCGGTCGTCGATCTTGGCCCAGCCGTAGCCCCAGTCTTCGGGGCTGATGCCATAGCGGGCCATTTCCGGCGAAATGGTGACCGGCTTTTGATCCTGGATCTGTTCGCTGGACGAGAAGTAGCCGTTGAAGTTTTCCTCGCAGGCCAGATAGGTGCCCCACGGTGTCATGCCGTTGCCGCAGTTATTCCACGTGCCCTTGGACGTGGTGCCGGACGGGTCAGCGTCGGTTTTCAGCAGGTCGTGGCCGGCGGCCGGGCCGGTCAGGGCCATGTCGGTCTGCGGCGTGATCCGGCGGTTATAGGGGCTGTCCGTGACGATCTGCCAGCCGCCCTCGCCGCGGGCAATCTCAACCACCGACACGCCATGCGCCATCATGCCCTTGGCGATGTCATCGTCGGACGCCGCCTTGGCATCGGGGTTGTTGCCCCACAGGATCTTGCGGTTGGTGTATTCGTTGTTCACGACCAAAAGCAGGTGACCGTCATGGGCGATCACGTCCATGCCGTCGGTATTGTCGCCAAAGGCGCGTTCCTGGCTGGCGGCGGTGCCGCGGGTCGCGTGATCAAACTCCGGCGCGTCCGACCACAGCGGGTCACCCCAGCGCACCAGAACCTCGGCCTTGTACCCGGCCGGTACGGTGATCGCGTCTTTGGTCGAAACCGCGATGGCATCAAAGGCGAACCGGTCGGCGGCGGCCTTTGCGGACGATGCCGTCAGCGTGGTGCCAAGCGCGGCAAAGCTGCCATAGGCCAGCATCCCGCCCAGCAGGCCGCGGCGGGTGATTGCGGCTTCGACAATCCGGTCGAAATCGCAGTCTTCCGGGCGCGGGTTGATGCGTTCGTCGAAATCATCGAACGACAGGTCTTCGTTTTCAGTCCTCATAGCGGTGTCCTTCTGGCTCTGAGAGGTTGCACGATTGCCCGGAAAACAGAAAGAGCCCGCGGCAGGACGGCCCTGACCGCCCCGCTCCGACCCATCCGCCCCGGGCGTTGTCCGGGTGCAGGACTAGGCGGCAATTGCCTCAGTTTGATGACAATCCCGGGGATTTGAGCGCGCCTGCCGCGAAGGCAGGCCGGGCAGCGCCTGCACGGCAAGAACTGACGGAACCAACAGCGCGAGCGAAAATCCGGGAGTGGATTCCGGCAACGATGTTCGCGGCACCTGCCTGTTGCGTGTCGTTTCACCCGCCACCTTCACCGTGCGATTCGCGAGACCCAACCCAGAATTAAATACTCCCGAAACTATTCCCCTTAAGAGTGCGCGCCATGTTTCCTGCGCCGCAATCCGGGTGCGGTTTGCCGCCTGCAGGGGTCAGTCGACCGGATAACCTGGCTTTGTCTCCGGTCCGGGGACAACCGGGCCCGCCGCCCAACTTTTGCCACAATTCAGACACAAACTGGCCCCAATGCGCCCGAAATGTGGCGAAACTGCTCCTAGTCTGCCAAATTGGGACCCATGTCTGCTGCCAAACCCACCATCACGGTGCGCGCCCTGCGTGCCGAAGACCGCGCCGATTGGGCGGAAATGTGGCACGATTATCTCGTGTTCTACAAAACCGCCGTCACGGATGACGTCTATGACACCACGTTCGAACGGTTGCTGAGCGACGACCCGCAGGAATTCACCTGCCTGATCGCCGAAATCGACGGACGCGCGGTGGGTCTGACCCATTACCTGTTCCACCGCCACGCCTGGAAGGTCGAGAATGTCTGCTATCTGCAGGATCTGTACGCGCGGCCCGAAACCCGCGGCACCGGCGTCGGCCGGGCGCTGATCGAGGCGGTTTATGCGGCGGCAGACGCCAACGGCACGCCCTCGGTTTACTGGCTGACGCAGGATTTCAACGAAACCGCGCGCCGTCTGTACGACCGCATCGCCAATGTTACCCCGTTCATCCGTTACCAGAGGCCATCATGAAAAAGCTGATCGTTCTCGCCGCGCTCGCTCTGGGTGCCTGCAGCGCCGCACCCAAGGACCAGCCTGCCACGCGGATGCAGTTCGCTGACAGCTCGCTGCCGCCGGTCAAGAGCTTCCGGGCCACCCGGCCTTCGGCCGCGGCCACGTCGAACACCAATATCGCCCGCGATTTTCTGGACCTGCATTTCGAACTGGAAAGTGGCCGCGCCCTGCCCGTCTTCACCCGGTTCGAAACCCCGGTGACCGTGCGCCTGACCGGTCAGGTCACGCCTTACATCGCATCGGACCTGCGCGCGCTGATCGGCCGGCTGCGCAACGAGGCCGGCATCGACATCCGTCAGGTGCCGTCCGGGCAGGACGCCAACATCACCATTCAGGCCGTCAGCCGCGAGGACATCCGCCGCGCGCTGCCCACGGCGGCCTGCTTCGTCGTGCCCAACGTGTCCAGCCTGTCCGAATTCCGCCGCAACCGGCGCAGCCCGAAAACCAGCTGGACCAACCTGACCCAGCGCACGCGCATGGGCATCTTCATCCCCGCCGACGCCAGCCCGCAGGAAGCCCGCGACTGCCTGCACGAGGAACTGGCGCAGTCGCTGGGACCGCTCAACGATCTGTATCGCCTGCCGCAATCGGTCTTTAACGACGACAACGTGCACACGGTCCTGACCGGGTTCGATATGCTGATCCTGCAGGCCACCTATGCCCCCGAGCTGCGCAGTGGCATGAACCGGCAACAGGTCGCCGCGCGCCTGCCCACGGTCCTGAACCGGGTGAACCCGGCCGGCCGCGGCATCCCGGCCCGCGCCGTGTCCGAAACCCCGCGCAGCTGGATCGACGATGTTGAAACCGCACTGGGTCGCGGATCGACCGAGGTGTCGCGCCAGCGCGCCGCCGGCAGCGCCCTGCGGACCGCCGCGTCCTCGGGCTGGCAGGATCACCGTCGCGCGTTCAGCCACTATATGGTCGGCCGGTCGCAACAGTCCCGCGACCCCGCCGGTGCGCTGACCCATTTCGAGACCGCGCAGACGCTGTTGTCCCGCACCCCGGGGACCGAGCTGCACCGCGCCTATATCTCCACCCAGACCGCATCCTACGACATCGCCCGCGGCGATGCCCGCGGCGCGCTGGCCGATCTCGGCCCCAGCATCGACACCGCGGCGCGGTATCAGAACGCCGCGCTGCTGGCGACGCTGATGCTGTTGCAGGCCGAAGCCTACGAGATGCTGGGCCGCGAAGCCGAAGCGCGCAGCGTCAGACTGGACAGCCTCGGCTGGGCACGGTACGGGTTCGGCCCGGACTGGGCCGTGCGTGCGAAAATGGATGAAATCGCCGCGTTGCGCCCCCGCACATAAGGGACAAGGGCACGCATGATCATTCTGGCTGGCGCCGTCATCGGCGCGCTGTGGGGCGTCTATCTGGCCAAGAAACGCGGCGGCTCGCGGCTGGACATGGCGCAATATGCGGCGGGCAGCGGCATTGCCTTTGCGCTCGCAGGACTTATCGTGACGATTATCATTCACCGCATCATCGTCGGATAGCACCCGTGTTTCAGCCGTTTTTTGAAAATCTGCGCAGGGCCGCCATCCCGGTCTCCCTGCGCGAATACCTGACCTTTCTCGAAGGCATGAAGGTGGGTCTGGCCACCTATGACGTGGAATCCTTCTACTACCTCGCCCGCACCGCGATGGTGAAGGACGAACGCAACCTCGACAAGTTCGACCGCGCCTTCGCCGCCACCTTCAAAGGGCTCGAAGAGATCAGCTTTGATCAGGTGCTCGACGCCATCGACCTGCCTGAGGACTGGCTCAGGAAGATGGCTGAAAAGCACCTGAGCGACGAGGAAAAGGCCGAGATCGAGGCGCTGGGCGGGTTCGAGAAACTGATGGAGACGCTGAAAAAGCGACTGGAAGAGCAGAAAGGCCGGCATCAGGGCGGCAGCAAATGGGTCGGCACCGCGGGCACGTCGCCATTCGGGGCCTATGGCTACAACCCCGAAGGCGTGCGCATCGGCCAGAAGGAAAGCCGCCACCAGCGTGCCACCAAGGTCTGGGACAAGCGCGAGTTCAAGAACCTCGACGACACCGTCGAGCTGGGCACCCGCAACATCAAGGTGGCTTTGAAACGCCTGCGCCGCTGGGCCCGGGAAGGCGCGCATATGGAGCTGGATCTGGACGGCACGATCCGCTCCACCGCCGAAAACGGCTATCTCGATGTCAAGGAACGCCCTGAGCGCCACAACGCGGTAAAGGTGGTGATGTTTCTGGATGTCGGCGGCTCGATGGATCCGCATGTGAAGGTGGTCGAGGAACTGTTCAGCGCCGCCCGCACCGAATTCAAGCATCTCGAGTATTACTATTTCCACAATTGCCTCTACGAAGGGGTCTGGCGCGACAATCGCCGGCGCTGGTCGGAGCAGACGCCCACGCACGAGGTGCTCCGCACCTACGGGCCGGACTACAAATGCATCTTCGTCGGCGATGCCTCCATGTCGCCCTACGAGATCGCCTATCCCGGCGGCGCCAACGAACACTGGAATGAAGAGGCCGGCCAGGTCTGGCTCGGGCGCGCCCGCGACCAGTGGGCCTCGCATTTGTGGATCAACCCGATCCCCGAGAAATACTGGGACTACACCCACTCGATCCAGATGGTGAAGGAAATCTTCGAGGGCCGCATGGTCCCGATGACGCTGGCCGGGCTGGAACGCGGGATGCGGGAACTGACGCGCTGAGCGGTGGTGTCATGGTCCGCCATGCGGGACAGACCAGCCTGACGCATTGGCAGCAAAACCTGATTTGCGCAGCCATTCCTCCTTGCATGTTCAGCTATGGAACAGGATTGGAGAGGCAGTGCACATGACAAACGCTCGCAAACCGACACCAATTCACCTGGGTTCTGCCGGAGCCGGATGCAGCAGATCGCAGGATGGGTGATATCACCCATCCTACCCCGGCCCGGGCGCGCGGGGCGATGTTTCCGTTGACGTTTTTCCCCGTTTGCGGCCACGCTGAACCCGGTCGCGGCGGTCAGGCGTCCGGCACATTGCAAACGGGGGCCACATGAAGATCAGTGCAGTCGAAACGCTTCGCCTCGGGGATCACCCGAACCTGCTGTGGGTGCGGCTTGAAACCGAAGTCGGGCTGACCGGTCTGGGTGAAACCTATTTCGGCGCGTCGGCCGCCGAAGCGGATGTGCATGACCGGATCGCGCCGATGATCCTTGGTCAGGACGCTCGGCGGATCGAAGGGCTCAACATGCAGATGCAGCCCTATACCGGTTTCACCGGCAGCGGCGCAGAGCTGCGCGCCCTGTCTGCGGTGGACGTCGCGTTGTGGGATCTCGCCGGCAAGGCCGCCGGTCTGCCGCTCTGCGATCTGCTCGGTGGCCGGACAAGGGACAGCATTCAGGTTTACAACACCTGTGCCGGCCCCAACTACGTGTCCAAGACGTCCGAGGTCCGGCCCGACAATTTCGGCGACGCCTCGGACGCGAAAACCGGCACGGTCTACGAGGACCTCGACGCCTTTCTGAACCGCCCCGAGGAGCTTGCCGCATCGCTGTTGGACATGGGCATTTCATCGATGAAGATCTGGCCCTTTGATCTGGCGGCAGGGGCGCTGGACGGCGTCGATATCTCGCCCGCCGACCTGAAGCAGGCGATCCAGCCCTTCGAGCGGATCCGGGCCGCCCATGGCGACAACATCCGCCTCAAGGCCGAGCTGCACGGGCTCTGGAGCCTGAACGCCGCGAAGAAGATTGCCGCCGCGCTGGAACCGCTGGACATCGACTGGATCGAGGATCCGGTCTGGATGGACCGGACGGCCGATATTGCCGAACTGGCGGCGTTCACCCGCGCGCCGCTGGCCGGCGGAGAGACGCTGGCCAGCCTTGGCCAGTTCGACGCGCTCATAAACACCGGCAATATCGGCACGCCGATCATCGACGTGGTCTGGGCCGGGGGGGTGACCGCCGCCCGCAAGGTGGCAGCACTGGCCGAGGCCAGATCCCGGCCGATCGCGTTTCATGACTGTTCGGGGCCGGTCACGCTGGCGGTTTCAACGCATCTCGCGCTGGCCCTGCCCAACGTGCGCGAACAGGAGATCGCGCGCGGGTTCTATTTCGCGTGGTACCAGAACCTTGTCGATCGGATGCCGCCGCTGAAGGACGGGATGATCACCGTGCCCGACGGTCCCGGGCTGGGTCTGGATCTGCACCCCGGTCTGACCGGCCGCGCAGACGCGATCCATCGCGTGTCGCGCTAGCCGGACGGGGCAGCGGAACCCGGCACAGTGGGATCGGCCAGTTCGAAGGCCGGGACGGAGTGGCCGATGCCTTTGAGATTGAACGGACCGGCCGGTTTCAGGTCGCATTCCACCTGCCACGCGGTGGCATGGGAAATCAGCACCTGACCGGCTTCGGCCATGTCGCACAGGCGCGCGGCAAGGTTCGGCGCCGGCCCGATGGCCGAATAATCGAGCCGGCCTTCAAACCCGATCCGGCCCAGCGTTGCCGCACCCGTACCGATGCCGATGCCAACCCCGAGACCATGCGCCTCAGCGCCGGCGCTGAAAGGCAGCATGGCCCGGCCGACGGCCGACCGGATCTCTGCGGCCAGCTCGACAGCCCGCTGGGCGGCATCCTCCATCGCGACCGGGGCGCCGAACAGCACCATCAGCCCGTCGCCGAGGAACCGCTCCAGCGTTCCGCCGCTGGCCTCGACCAGCGGGCCGCAGGTTCCGTGAAACGTATTCAGCGCCGCAACAACCTGATCCGGCGTTGCCGAGGCCGCGAAGGCGGTAAACCCCCGCAGATCGGCAAAGAGCACGGTGATTTCCGCGCGCCGCGTGCGCAGGACATCGTCCTCATCGGGCGCGTCCACGATCATGTCCGCCACCTGCGCGGGCAGAAACCGCCGCAGCCGGTTCGTGCGTCCGATCTCTTCGACCTGCGCCCTGACCTGACCTTCCAGCGTCAGGTTCCATTTTTCCAGCTCGGACCGCTGCGTTTCCACTTCTTCATAGAGCGTGCCCAGTTGCTCGGTCATCCTGTTGGCGCTGCGTGCAAGTTCGCCCAGTTCGTCGCGGGTCACAATGTCGGCGCGGGCGGCAAAGTTCCCGCCGGCCACTTCGCGCAGCGCCGCCCGCACGCGGTTCAGCGGCCGGATGATCGACGCGCTGATCAGCAATCCGAGCGACAGCGCCAGAAACACCGCGAAACCCGAGGCCGACATCACCAGGTTTCTGGCGCTTCGATAGGCGGCGTCATTGGTCCGCGATCTGAGGTTCATCCGGTCCCGGACCCGGAAAGACTTGGTCTGCAACAGACGGTCCAGCGTTTCGACTTGTTCCACCAGCCGGGTTTCGAACGTTTCGCGCGCGCCCGCGATGTCACCGTCTTCGAACCGGGCAGCGATGCTCAGCCCCAGATCCTTGATCTCCGAAACCTCCGTCCGGATTTCCGAGGCCAGTTCAGGACCCAGCCCGTCGGCATCGGCGGCCCTCGGCATTTCCCGGATGGCGTCCGCTGCCACGTATTGCGTGCGCCGGATCCAGTTGCGGTAGTCATCCAGTGCCACGCGCAGCGCGGCAGCGGGTTCCGAACTGTACAGGTATACCCGCCCCCTCAGCATCCCCCGTTGCAGGTTCAGCTGCAGGTCGTGAATATGTTCGATGATCCGCTGATCCTGCACCAGCTCCTTGGCGCGGTCGTTGGCCGTTCGCAATTCGGAAATGGCGGCAAAGGCGAAGGCAACCATCAGCCCGGCCACGGCCAGAAACGCCAGCAGGAGCTTGACCCAGATCGGTCGCCTTGGGGAACTGTTCGCCGCGGCGACAGCACCTTCTGTCAATCTGCTGTCCCCGGCTTTCACGAACGCGCTCCGTCTTTCGTAATACCGACAGTAGCGCAGGGACCGGGCTCCATCCAGTTGATCGGTGAATATCGGGGAAACCTGCAGCGCCGGACCTCGTTCAGGGGCCGGAACCGGGTAAAGATGTCGGATGCAAACCGGGCTGCAACGCGATCATTGTTGGCTTGGCACAACTTGGTTTGGCTTTGCGAAAAATCCCGTGCTAAGATTCAGGTCAGAGGCCGGGTTTCCCGGATCCAAGCCCGGCCACAGCACCCGCACCACAGGTCCGGCGCACCGGAGAAAATCCGGGACGATGCAGGAGTTATTATTTATTTCCAAAGGCTTCCACGCCTTAATTGACAGGAGAATTGCCATGAGACATCTGACATCCACTCTTGCATTGCTGGCGGGGCTGGCTGCCTTGCCCGCTGCCGCGCAAGACATGCTGCCCAATCAGGCTGATGTCGGAACGCGGTTCCAGAGCGATCACTTTTCCCCCTATGCCGGCCGGAATTTCCCGACCCAGGTGTTCTGGGGCGACACGCATCTGCACACGGCAGTTTCGGTCGATGCCGGCACAATGACCCGTCTGGGTCAGGAGGAAGCCTTCCGCTTTGCCCGTGGCGAGGAGGTAACCACCACCCACGGCCTGCAGGCCAAGCTGGGGCGTCCGCTGGACTGGATCGTGGTATCGGACCATGCCGAGATGTACGGGCTGATGCCGCAGCTTCTGGACGGCGACCCCGACATCATGGCGATTCCGATTGGCAGGGAATGGCATGACAAGCTGACCGCGGGCGATCCGAAGCTTGCCTTTGACACAGCGATGGAAATCGTCATGTCCCTGTCGGGCGACGTGCCGCCCATCGACAGCCCCAAGGCAACCAAGAGTGCGTGGAAGGCCTATACCGCGATGGCGGACCGGTTCAACGAGCCGGGCCGGTTCAGCACGATCATCGGGTTCGAATGGACCTCGATCGGCGCCGATAACATCCACCGCAACGTGCTGTTCCGCGATGATGCCGACCTGACCAATGTCGTCGTCCCGTTCTCGCAGTTCGACAGCAAGAACCCCGAGGACCTGTGGGCTTATCTGGCCGATTACGAAGACCGCACCGGCGGCGATGTGATGGCGATCCCGCATAACGGCAACCTGTCGAACGGGCGTATGTTCGCGACCACCAATTTCGACGGCACACCACTGGACCCGGAACTGGCAGCGCTGCGCGCCCGGTTTGAAAAGGTCTACGAAGCGACCCAGATCAAGGGCGACGGCGAGGCGCACCCGATGTTGTCGCCGGATGATGAATTTGCCGATTTCGATACGTGGGATGCGGCCAACCTGAACGGGACCGAGCTCAAGACGCCGGAGATGCTGCCGCATGAATATGCCCGCGAGGCGCTCAAGATCGGTATGGAGATCGAGGCCGGGATGGGCATCAACCCGTTCAAGTTCGGCATGATCGGATCGACGGATGCACATACCGGTATGACCGCGGTCGAGGAAGAAAACTTCTTTGGCAAACATTCCGGGGTGGAACCCGAACCGCACCGCTGGGAACACATCGTGATCGAGGCCCCCGATCCCGACCTGTCGATCTATGGCTGGAAACAGGCCGCCGGCGGCTATGCCGGGGTCTGGGCCACCGAGAATACCCGCGAGGCGATCTTTGACGCGCTGCAGCGGCGCGAGGTTTTTGCCACCACCGGGTCGCGGATGATGGTCCGTTTCTTTGGCGGTTGGGACTTTGCCGAGGCGGACACCCTGTCCCGGCTGCCTGCCGATATCGGATACGCAAGGGGCGTGCCGATGGGCGGCGATCTGCCTGAAGGCGACGGGGTGCCGAACTTCCTCGTGGCTGCGCTGAAGGATCCATATTCGGGCAATCTCGACCGTATTCAGATCGTCAAGGGCTGGATAAACGCGGACGGCAGCCGTGGTGAAAAAGTGTACGACGTCGCCTGGTCAGATGACCGGGTGCCGGGTACCGATGGCAAGCTGCCCCCGGTAGGCAACACCGTGGACGTGGCGAATGCGACCTGGACCAACACGATCGGTGCGCCGGAGCTTCTGGGCTTCTGGCAGGACCCGGATTTCGACCCGGCCCTGCGCGCCTTTTACTACGTCCGCGTGATCGAGATCCCGACCCCGCGCTGGACCGCATACGAGGCCAAACGCTTCAATGTCGAGATGGACGCCGATGTGCCGATGATCACCACCGAGCGCGCCTATACCTCGCCGATCTGGTACACGCCGCAGGGGTGACAAGCGGGGCCTTCGCCCTAGTTCATCAGGCGGCGCAGTTCGCAAACTGCGTCGCCACAAGATACCAATGCGAGATTTGACCATGCACAAATTATTGCTCACATCGGCCGTCGCGGCGCTTTTTGCCCTGCCCGTCCATGCCCAGTTCAAACCGTCATCCCAGACGCTGCAGGGGCTTTATCCCGGCAAGGCCTATTCACCCTACGCGCAGCGTGGCTTTCCCAGCCAGGTCTTCTGGGGCGACACCCATCTGCATACCGGCCTGTCGATAGATGCCGGCCTGTTCGGCAATACCACCGGCACCGAAACCGCGTTTCGCTTTGCCCGCGGCGAAGAAGTCATGGCGTCCTCCGGACAGCCGGTCAAACTGTCCCGGCCACTGGATTGGCTGGTCACGACCGAGCATTCCGACGGCATGGGCATGATAACCGATCTGGCGGAGGGCACGCCGGAGGTCATGAAGTCGGAACAGGGCCGACGCTGGCATGACGGGCTGACCGCGGGCGGCGATGCCTCTGCAGCGGCGGCGCTGGACCTGATCACGACCTTTTCGCAGGGTCAGATTGACCCCGAGCTGATCGCCAATTACTCGCCCGGCTCCGCGATCTACGAATCCGTTTGGGAAAACATTGTCAAAACAGCCGAGACATTCAACGACCCGGGTCAGTTCACGGCCTTCATTGGATTTGAATGGACCTCACTCGTCAACGGCAACAACCTGCACCGCAATGTCATTTTGCGCGACGGCGCGGACCGCGCGCTGGAAGTCGTGCCGATGATCACCCAGCCGCCGATCGGTTCTCCCGATCCGATGGACCTCTATGCCTGGCTGGAAGATTACGAGGCTGATACCGGCGGCCGGGCCTTTGCGCTGGCGCATAACGGCAACCTGTCAAACGGGATCATGTTCCCCACCCACACCCGGTTCACCGGGGACCCGGTCGACGAAGCCTATGTCAGGGCCCGCGCCCGATGGGAGCCGCTTTATGAAATCACCCAGATCAAGGGCGATGGCGAGACCCATCCGACGCTGAGCCCCGGTGACGCCTTTGCGGATTATGAAACCTGGGATGCCGGCAACCTTGACCTGTCCGCCGCCAAGACCACCGAGATGCTGAAGGGCGAGTATGCCCGAGAAGCGCTGAAACAGGGGTTTCTGCTGGAACAGAAGCTGGGCATCAATCCCTATCGCTTCGGCTTCAGCGGTGCGACCGACAGCCATACGTCCCTGGCCACGGCGGACAGCGACAACTATTTCGGCAAAGCCACCAACGCCGAACCTTCACCGACACGCGCGCAGCATCCATTCACGAAAACCGAAAATGGCGAGTTTCCGGGCTGGGCACTGGTCGCGTCCGGCTACACCGGCATCTGGGCCGAGGAAAACACCCGCAAATCGCTGTGGGATGCGATGGTCCGTCGCGAAGTCTACGCCACCACGGGCCCGCGCATGACAGTGCGGTTCTTCGGTGGCTGGGACTTCACCGAACACGACCTGCGCTCGCGTCAGCCGGCCTTTGCCGGTTACGAAAAGGGCGTGCCCATGGGGAGCGATCTGCGCCCGGCAACCTCGGACGCGCCCACATTCATGGTCTATGCCCTGCGTGACCCGATCGGGGCCAATCTGGACCGGATCCAGATCGTCAAAGGGTGGATGGATGCCGATGGCAACCTGCACGAAAAGGTCTATGACGTCGCCTGGTCACCGGGACGCGAGCCGGACGCCGAAGGCACCCTGCCCCCGGTCGGCAACACCGTCGATATCGAGGCCGCCAACTGGACCAACACCATCGGCGCGTCGGAACTGGCAGCGGTTTGGACAGATCCCGATTTCGACGCGGGCGAACAGGCGTTCTACTACACGCGCGTGCTGGAAATTCCGACCCCGCGCTGGGTTCTCTATGACAAGATCCGGCTTGGCGCCGAGTTGCCCAAGGACGCGATACAGACCGGTCAGGAACGCGCCTACACGTCGCCGATCTGGTACGCGCCGCAGGGATGACGCCCGGCTCAGCCCTCCGGCGGATGCTGGAGGGTATCGAGATTTTCCAGAAACAGCCGCAGGCAGCAGGTGAAGGTCTGAACCTCGTCCGCCGTCATGCCCTGCAGGAGGTGCTGTTGCCGTGACAGCGCCAGCTCCAGCATCTCGGTATGCAAGGCCCGGCCCTTCGGCGTCAGGTGCCATTCCGTTGGACGGTCCGGGTCCGGCACGGCCAGATCCTGCCCCTGCAACCGCCGCAGGGACCGGCTGACGGCCGCCTTGTCGATGCCGATGGTCCGGCCCGAGTGGCTGACCGTGCTGCCCGGTTCACGGGTCAGCATCACAAGCATGCGCCAGTCCATCGCACCGATGCCGAACCGGTCCTGATATTCGCGCGACGCTGCCCGGGTGAACCGGTTCGCCGCGAAGGTCAGTAACACCGTAGGCGACCGGCGAAAGCTCAGCGTTCGGGCCCCGGTTTCGGCCTCGTCCGTCAGGAACAAGTCATCTGGCAGGGCCGGGTCGGGTTTCAGGTCCATTGCGCACTCCGGTCAGGGTGCAACAAGTAGAACATGGTTTTTGTTGACATGACAACGCCCAAATTGTTGACATGACAACGCTACCGAAAGGATTCGCCATGTCCAACGCGCCTGTCTACAACATCGACCCGGCTGCCTTCGCCGCCGACCCCTACCCGGATCTGGCCCGGATGCGGGCCGAGGCCCCCATCGCCTATGTCCCGCAGCTGGGCGCGACGCTGTTCACCCGCCGTGACACCATCCATGCACAGGAAAAACGCATCGACGTGTTTTCCTCGCATCAGCCCGGCGGTCTGATGACCATGCTGATGGACGAAAACATGATGCGCAAGGATGGCACCCCGCACCAGATCGAGCGCAAGGCGCTGTTCCCGGCGCTCAGCCCGCGCACGGTGAAGGCGCACTGGAAACCGGTGTTCGAGGACGCGGCGCGCGAGATCCTCGCCGGGCTCGGACCGCGCGGAGCCTGCGATTTCGTAACCGATTACGCCATGCCTGTTTCCGCGCGCGCCCTGATTGCCATAACCGGGCTGGCCGAAATGACCCCGGCGGAAATGGACGGGGCCAGCCAGGCCATGATCGACGGCTGTGCCAATTACGCCGGTGTGCCCGAGATCGAGGCCCGCTGCCACGCGGCCACCGCCCTGATCGATGCCCATATCGACCGCATGCTGGACCGGCCGCCGCCGCATTCGGCGCTGGACGTGCAATTGCAGGCCGGTCTGCCGATGAACAGCATCCGCGCCAATATCAAGCTGGTCATTTCCGGTGGCCAGAACGAACCGCGCGATGCCATTGGCGGCACCGCCTGGGCCGTGATGACCCATCCCGATCAACGCGCCGCGATCGAACGCGGCGACCACGGCTGGACCGATGCATTTTCCGAATATGTCCGCTGGATCAGCCCCATCGGCATGTCACCACGCCGCATCGCCCGCCGCGACGAGGTTGACGGCGTCACGCTGGATCCCGAGGACCGGGCCTTCCTGATGTTTTCCTCCGCCGGCCGGGACGAGGCCTATTTTGATCGTCCGGAGGAATTTGACATCACCCGCGACACCCAACATGCCATTCCCTTCGGCGCCGGGCCGCATTTCTGCGCAGGGGCGGCGGCATCACGCTGCCTGATCACCGAGGTGGCGCTGCCGCTGGCCTTTGAACAGCTGCCAAACCTGCGCCTGACCGGTCCGGTGCCCTTCACCGGCTGGGCCTTCCGCGGACCGACGGCGATGCCCGTCGCGTGGGACAGCTGATGCCGTTCCACTTCGACACCGCCGAATATGCCGGTCGGCAGGCCGCCGCACGGCAGGCAGTGCAAAGCGAGGGCCTCGACGCGCTGCTGCTCTTTGCACCAGAGAGCCAGTATTGGCTCTGTGGCTATGACACGTTCGGCTATGCGATGTTTCAGTGCCTCGTCCTGACGGCTGGTGGCGAGCTCCACCTGCTGACCCGCCTGCCCGATCTGCGGCAGGCACAGCAGACCTCGACGCTGAACGATGCCCGGATCCATGTCTGGCCGGAATACCAGGGCGCCAACCCGGCGCTGGATCTCAAGGCGCTCCTGTCCGAACTGGGCGTGCTCGGCGGGACACTGGGCTTCGAAAGCAGGACCGCCGGGCTGACGGATTTCAACGGCCAGCTTTTGCGCGCCGCCCTGCCGGGTCTCACCGATGCCTCGGACCTGATCCCGGCGCTGCGCCGGATCAAATCACCGGCCGAGATCGATATGCACCGCAAGGCCGCCGCGCTGTCCGATGACGCGCTGGACGCGGCGCTGGAAGAAACCCGCGCCGGCGCCTTCGAAGGCGATATTCTGGCGGCGATGCAGGGTGCGGTGTTCCGCGGCGGCGGCGATTATGCGGGCAACGAGATCATTCTCGGCTCCGGCCCCGGCGCGCTGCTGTGCCGGTCACATTCCGGGCGCCGGCACCTGCTGGCGCAGGACCAGCTGACCCTCGAATGGTCCGGTGTTTTTGCCCGCTATCACGCGGCCATGATGCGCACGATCATCACCGGCGAACCGCCCGCCGCGCAACGCGCCATGCACGCCGCCTGTGACGAGGCGCTGGCCGCCTGCGAGGCCGCCATCCGTCCCGGCGCCCCCATGGGTGACGTGTACGACGCCCACGCGCAGGTGTTCGACCGCCACGGCCTGCACCATGCCCGCCTGCAGGCCTGCGGCTATGGCATGGGCGCGGTCTATCCCCCGATCTGGGTCGATTTCCCGATGTTCTACGAGGGCAACCCGCTGATCATGCAGGAAAATCAGGTGTTTTTCCTGCATATGATCCTGATGGACAGTGACACGGGGCTGGCCATGTGTGTCGGTCATTCGGTTCTGGTGACACCGGACGGGACCGAGCGATTGTCCCGCTATGACACCGGGATGTTGATCCGCTAGGCCCGAGACGCCATATCAGGGGTATGCTCAAGCTGACCCCGATCCTTCTTGCTGTGCTTTACGCGGTGGCCATGTACCAGTTTTCGGTCTGGCGCACGAAGAAGGAGCTCGACGCGCGGTCCACCGAACTGGCCGATCCCCGGCTGAGACGGATCACCGACCGGCTGGCCGCCGCGCTCGATCTGGCGCGGGTGCCGGTCTATGTCTACGAAATCGATCCGGTCAACGGGCTGGCCGCGCCGGACGGGCGGATCTTCATCACCCGCGGCTTTTACCGCAAGTACCAAAGTGGCGAGGTCTCGGCCGAGGAAATGGCCAGCGTGATCGCGCATGAGCTGGGCCATGTGGCACTGGGCCATGCGCGGCGGCGGATGATCGATTTTTCGGGGCAGAACGCGCTGCGCACGGCGCTGGCGATGATCCTCGGGCGCTATGTGCCCTTTGTCGGGGTCTGGATCGCCAATATGCTCACCTCGCTTCTGGCAGCCCGGCTGTCGCAGGGCGATGAATACGAGGCCGACGCCTATGCCGCGGCGCTGCTGACCAAGGCCGGGATCGGGGTGGAGCCGCAGAAATCGCTGTTCCGCAAGCTCGAGGAACTCACCCAGCAGCGCGCGGGAATGGCCCCGGCCTGGCTGATGACCCATCCGAAGGTGGACCAGCGCATCGAGGCGCTGGAAAAGCTGGAAGCGCGCTGGGAAACGAAACGCCCGTAGGATGGGTGCTGAGCACCCATCCTACCCCAGCGCCTTGCCCAGCCGCGGCAGGCGCGCTTTTTTCAGAAGCCCGCGCATTGTCCAGTCCCCCTGCCGGTTGGCCTCAGCCAGAACGCGGGTGCCGACCGCGTCCATCGCCTCCGGCCGGGCCTGCCAGAACCCGTGCAGCAACTGATCGGGATCGACCCGCACCAGCCCCTGTTCGGCCAACAGGTTGCGCGGAAAATCCCGGGCGTTCACCGTGACAATGCCATCGGCAGAGGACGACACCGCAACCGCCAGAACATGCACATCCCCCGGGTCAGGCAGCCACAGCCGTGCCTCCGCCCCGGGATCAGCCTTCTGTTCCGCCCCAGGCCATGCCGCCCGCAAGAGCGCAATCTCGCCCCGCGCCTGCGCCTCGCCTTCGGGGCCGAGCTTGCGCGCCGCCCGCGCCCATTCCTCCAGCAGGCGCGCCGACCAGAGCGGGGTGAAGAACCCCTGCCCGGCAGCGCCCAGAAGAACCTCGCGCATCACCGTCGGATAGAGCACACAGGCATCGAGGACGAGCTTCACAGCGCGAAGGTCAGGGCTTTGAGATAGCCCGTTTCCGGCAGCATCGGGTGGCGGGGATGATCGGGCCCGGCGAACCCGGTATGGATCAGCGCACCGTGCCGCCCGGCCCGGCCGATCCCCCGCGTGCAGGCGAGGTGGAATTTCGCCAGATCCGCGGCGTGCGAACAGGAACACAGCACCAGCGCACCGCCCGTCCGGACCAGCGGTGCGGCCAGCCGGGCCACACGCTCATAGGCCCGCAGACCCGCATCCAGCGCCTGTTTGTTGGGTGCAAAGGCCGGCGGGTCGCAGACCACCAGGTCGAATTGCCGGTCCTCGCCCTGCAACGCGGCCATAACCTCGAAGGCATCGCCGCGGCGGGTGGAAAACCCGGTGAACCCCGCGGCCACAGCCCCTGCCCCGGCCAGTTCCAGTGCCGCGGCCGACCCGTCCACGCAGAGCGCCGCGCGTGCACCGCCGGCCAGTGCCGCCAGCGCAAAGCCCCCAACATGGGAAAACACGTCCAGCACATCCGCCTCCCGCGCCAGCCGGGCGGCAAAGGCGTGGTTTTCGCGCTGATCATAAAACAGGCCGGTTTTCTGACCACCGGTCAGATCGGCCAGGTAGGTGGCACCGTTCATCGGCACATGCACCGGCGCATCCGGCGCGGTGCCGCGCAGCACGCCGGACTGGTTGTCCAGCCCTTCCAGCCCGCGGGTGCGGCCCTCGGCGTTCTTGAGGATCGTGGTGACACCGGGAATGGCCGCCAGCGCCGCGGTCAGCGGATCCAGCAGGGCCTCGGCCCAGGCCGCGTTGGGCTGCAACACCAGCGTGTCGCCGAACCGGTCGACGACAATACCCGGCAGTCCGTCGCCCTCGGCATGGATCAGCCGGTAGAACGGCGCATCATAGAGGCGTTCGCGCAACGCCAGCGCCCGGTTGATCCGCGCGGCGAACCAGTCAACGTCGATCCCGGCCTGAAGGTTCCGGTCCAGCACGCGAACCGAAATCCGCGATCCCGCATTGAACGCGGCCAGCGCCAGCGGCGTGCGCGCCTCGTCCTCCAGCACCACGATGCTGCCGGGTGCGATCTTGCGCGTGCGCCGGTCCAGAACCAGCTGATTTGAATAGACCCACGGAAACCCGTGCCGGATCGCACGGGTGTCGGTCTTGGGTTTCATCCGCACCTGCGGATATTCGGAATGAGAAGAAGGCGCCGTCATGGCGCCCTCTTAACGGTCAAGCTCCCGAGGGAAAAGCTCAGAGATTGTTGACCAGCTGAAAGAACCCGAGGCTGGCGTTTTTGTAACCTTCGGGGTTTGAGAGCTCCTGCCGGATCACTTCGGACAGGTGATTGGTGATGCGCACCTTCTGGGTATCGCCGCGTTCATCCGCAAGGATCGCCGCGCGTCCGCCAAAGGCGTCCAGATCGGCCTTCACCGTGCGCACCGGCACCACAAGCTCTCCGGTTTCGGTGTTCTTGATGGCCACGTCGAATGTGATGGAATGCAGGCCGCCAACGGTGTACCGGGCCTTTTCGCTGATCGCGTGGAAGCGCTTGACCTCGATCAGCAGGTCAACGGCGACCGGACCGTCCAGCGGCTCCACGCCCTTGACCATCGCGTCTTCGAAGATCTTCTGCACCTGCGCATGGCGGTCACCGATCGGGTCGCCGCGCCAGACGATGTCGCCGCCCGGATAATAGCTGTTGGCCTCGCTCACGCGAAGCTCGCGCGGGACGCTGACGGCAACAGTTTTGACATGCACCGGCGCCTTGCCCTGCTCGATCAGCACCGGGTTATCGGTCAGCGAGGTATCGTGAGCCGCCGCCGTCACGGTCAGCGCCTCGGGGTTTTCCACCGCGCCGAAATCGTAATTCGTGGGTACGCCTTCGTTCGGCACTTGCTCGTACGGCGCGTTGCGGCTCACCGGATCGACGCTGGCGCAGGCCGAAACGGTCAGACCCAGTGCAACAAGTGCGATGGCGCGAACGGGTTTCATGATCTCTGTCTCCTTGGTCGCCCCTGTGGCCGGGGCTTTTTGCTCGATGACCAAGTTTTGACAGTCAATTTGGGCAAAAAAGCGTCAAATTGCGTGTTTTTCAGTGTTTTCAAATTGGAAACAGTCAGTTTCTCGGTCTGGAGCGCCATCCGCCCCACCGCCGCGGGGTGGCAAGGCCGTTCTGCCCGTCGCGCAGGATCTGCGTCATCGGGTGATCGGGAGCGTCGGGGGCATAGGTGTCCAGCAGGGCGCTCAGCGCCGGGCCGTTATCCTGCCCTTCGGGCAGGGACAGCGCCCAGTCGAGGAAAATGCTGCGACATTCCTCGACCGTGATGCCCTCGATCCGGTAACTTTCGCGGATCAGTCCCTTGGGGTCGACCGGAGAACTACCCGTCATCGGACACCCCGGCCTTCAGCAGCGCAGAGATCCGCGCATCCGTTTCCTCGTAGCTGGTTTCCAGTTTTCGCTGCAAATCCGCGATCCTTTCAAATCCGGTGACCCAGCACAGAAATGCCGCGGTTCCGGCACCCACGTCCTCGGACGCCAGCGGCGTTTCAGACACCAGCCGCGTAGCCGCGATCACCTGCCAGAAAAGATCATAGGCAGACCACAATGCTTCGGCATCTGCGTCATCCAGCCATCCGGAAGCGACGCCGCCGGCCAGACCGGCGCGAATGTCACGTTCGCTGACCCCGGCCATGAGCGCGCCGCCCTGGGCGATCAGCTCGATGTCCTGCAGTCGCCCGGCGCCGGTCTTGGCGTCCCAGACGCCACCATCGGACTTGGCCTCGGCGATGCGTCCGCGCATGTCGGCGATCCCGGTCCGGACCTGTGCCGCGTCGGCCCCCGGCAGCACAGAGCGGCGGAATGCCTCTACATCGGCGGCCAGATCCGACGCGCCGGCGACCACACGGGCGCGGGTCAGCGCCAGATGCTCCCAGACCCATGCATCCTCACGCTGGTACCGGCGGAAGCTGTTCCAGCTGGTTGCGACCGGCCCCTGATTGCCGGACGGGCGCAGCCGCATGTCCAGCTCATAAAGCCGCCCCTGCGACATCGGCGCGGTCATCGCGGTGATCAGCGCCTGCGTCAGCCGCGCAAAATAAAGCCGCACCGGCAGCGGTTTTTTCCCGTCCGACATGTCTTCGCCGTCCGGATCATAGATGACGATCACGTCCAGATCAGAACGCGTATTCAGGCGTTCCGCGCCCAGCGATCCCATCCCCAGAACCGTCGCCCCGCGGCCCGGCGGCGGGCCGTGGCGAATGGCGAACTGATCGACCACAACCGGGTAAACCGCCGCAAGCACGGCCCCGGCCAGATCGGCATATTGCCGGCCGGCCTCTTCCGCGTCAGCCAGCCCGCACAGCAGGTGAACGCCGATCCGGAAATGCCATTCGCGTTGCCATCGGCGTGCGGTGTCCAGCCGCGCCTCGTAATCCGGTTCGGCGGCCAGAACACCGGACAGTTCCGTGCTCAGCGCCTCGCGACCCGGCCAGTCCGAGAAGAAGTCGCCGCCGATCACCGCGTCGAACACCGCCGAATTGCGGCTCAGATAGGCCGCCAGCGCTGGTGAGGTGCCGACGATATCGACCAGCAGGTCGATCAGATGCGGATTGGCCTCGAAAAGCGAAAAAAGCTGAACCCCGGCGGGCAGTCCCGCCAGAAACCCGTCCAGTGCCAGCAGCGCCTCGTCCGGTTTGGAGACCTTGCCCAGCCGGGACAGCAGTTCGGGCCGCAGGCGGGCAAAGATCCGCGCCGCCCGTTCCGACCGCAGGGCCGGGTAACTGGTCCAGCGCGCCAGAACCGACGGATCGAACTCGGCCGCTACGGGCGCGATGGCCTGTCCGTCGCCGGGGGCAAAGAAATCCTCGGTCAGGTGGTGCACCTCAGACAGGCAGCCCTGCAGGTCGCGCATCAGAGTGTCTGGATCGGTGCCGGCCAGCGCGGCGACGCGTCCGATCCCCTCGGCCGAGGCCGGCAGCTTGTGGGTCTGCGCGTCATCGACCATCTGGATCCGGTGTTCGATCTCGCGCAGCGTGCGATAATGCCCGGTCAGCTTGCCGGTGACCTCTTCGGGCACCCACCCCTTTTCGGACAGCGCCTGCAACCCCGGCAGGGTGCCGCGCTGGCGCAGGCCGGGGTCGCGCCCGCCGGCGATCAATTGCCGGGTCTGGGTGAAAAACTCGATCTCCCGGATCCCGCCGCGCCCCAGTTTCACGTCATGCCCGGCCACCGTGATGGGTTTGCCCGTGCCCTTGGCCTCGCGGATGCGCAACCGGATGTCATGGGCATCCTGTATCGCGGCAAAATCCAGATGCCGCCGCCAGATGAACGGTTTCAGCGTCGTCAGGAACCGGTCACCCGCGGCAATGTCCCCGGCCACGGCGCGGGCCTTGATGAAGGCCGCGCGTTCCCATGTCCGCCCAAGGCTTTCATAATACCGCTCGGCGGCCTCCATCGGAATACAGACCGGTGTGACCGCCGGGTCGGGCCGCAACCGCAGGTCCGTGCGGAACACATAGCCATCCGCCGTCCGTTCGCTCAGCGCGGTGGAAAACGCGCGGGTGGCCTTAACGAACCCGGCCCGCGCTTCGGCATAATCATCCGCGTCGAAGCGGGTTTCGTCGAACAGGCAGATCAGGTCGATATCGGAGGAATAGTTCAGCTCGCCCGCGCCCATCTTGCCCATCGCAAGAATGACCAGCCCGCCGGCGGTGGCGATGTCATCTTCGGTCTGGCCCGGCAGTTTGTTGCGCCCGATCAGCCGGGCAATTTCCGCCTTTACCGCCAGATCGCAGGCCAGCGCGGCAAAATCGGTGAGCGACCCGGTCACGGTTTCCAGCGGCCAGACCCCGGCAAGATCCGCCAGTCCCGCGATCAGCGCGACCCGGCGCTTGGCCTGCCGCAGCACCGGCTTCAGCTGATCGGCGGCGGTTTCCGGCAGATCGCCCATCAGCGTGGCAATCGCGGCCTCGGGATCGTCGGCTGCCTGTTCCAGCCAGTCCGCTTCGCGGGCGATCAGGGTCTTCAGATAGGGGCTGCTGCCGCCGGCCCCGGCGATCAGACCGGCCATGTCGCCGGTGAAAAACGGGACCGAGGCAAGGGCTTCGGCCCCGATTTCAGGGTCGAACGGATGCGGACAGCGGGTCATACGGGCGGCAATGGACATGCGCGCACACTGCTACCGGGGTCCGGCAGGGTCAATGCGACGTGCGGCAGCAAAATTACCGGTTGCAGGTGGCACCGCGTTCCCGCACCCTTCGCCGCATGAGCAAGAGCCTGAAACGGGTCCGTGCCGCGCTCGAAAACGCAGGGCTGGCCGCCGACATCGTCGAAACCGAACTGTCGCGGACGGCGCAGGATGCGGCCCGCGCGCTGAGCTGCGACGTCGACCAGATCGCCAAGAGCATCATCTTTCGCGGCGAAGACAGCGGCGCGGCGGTCCTGTTCATCACTGCCGGCACGAATACCGTCGATCCGGATAAGGCTTCGGCGCTGGCCGGAGAAGCCCTGGGCAAGGCGGATGCAGCGCTGATCCGTGCGCAGACCGGTTTCGCCATCGGCGGTGTTGCCCCCGTCGGTCACCTGACCCCGATCCGCGCCTTTTTTGATCCCCGGCTGTGCGATTTCGACAGGGTCTGGGCCGCGGCAGGCACGCCGACACATGTATTCGGACTGAATCCCGGCGACCTGCTGCGCCTGTCCGGCGCGGAGACGGCTGATTTTACCGGCTAGGGAGGAACTTTTTTCTCCTGTAATATATTGTTTTTAAATACTATATCTGGTTAATGTAAAATACTTTCACATTTATCCTTGAGTTGGGCGCCGCTCCCCCCCATCTTTCATAATGTGAAAGGGCTTCACATTGCCAACCTCAACCCTGACTGGGAGATCGACTCCGATGAATACTTATTCCGAAACCGCCCCTGCACCGGCCGATGGCAACTGGTTTTCCAGAACCGAAGGCTGGCTCGACAGCAAGGGTAAAGGCGCCTGGATCGCTTTCATGGTCTTGGGCTTTGTTTTCTTCTGGCCGGTCGGGCTCGCCGTCCTCGCCTACATGATCTGGAGCAAACGCATGTTTTCGACATCCTGCAGCCGCAAAAAATCCTGGACGCGCCACGGTATGAGCGCCATGCGTTCCACCGGCAACACCGCCTTTGACAGCTACAAGGCCGACACCCTGCGCCGGCTGGAGCAGGAGCAACAGGACTTCGAACGGTTCCTGGAACGCCTGCGCGAAGCCAAGGACAAGTCGGAATTCGACCAGTTCATGGATGAACGCGCCCGCCAGAACGACGACGAAAACGGCGACCCCGCGTCTGCCTGATCCTGGCCCGGCAAACCCCTCCCCCGAAAACGTGGGGAGGGGTAAAACTTACAGGGAAAACATCCAATGATGAACGTCACCATGTCATCCGAGCGCGGATCACACATGACACCCGGGCCGCACCCGCACATGCCCGTCTCCGTGCAGATCCTTTCGACCATCGCCTTCGGAGCCTTCGCCATCGTTGCCGTGGTGCTGGCGATCGTGCATTTCTGGCCGGCGGGTGTGCTGCTGGCCGTTATACTGGGATGGCGCGGCGGTTTTGCGCCGCAGACCCCGGTGCAGATCAACGCCGACGCCATCGTGGAAAAGGTGCGCGCGCTGAGCCCCGAGGCCACCCGCCGCACCGGCAGCACCGGTGGCAATGCCAGCTTTGACGCCTACCGCGATGACATGCTCAGCCGGTTGCAGCAGGAGCAGGAAGAGTTCGACAGCTTCCTCGGACGCCTGCGCCAGGCCAAGGACATGTCCGAGTTTGACCGATTCATGGACGAACGCGCCCATCAGAACGATACTGAAAATGACCCTTCCTGATTTCCCCGCCCCGCAACATCTGAACACGACAGGACCCATGTTTCACCTGCCCGACCCAGACCGCCAACCGCAGTTTTACGATGCCGTCCCGGCAAAACGCCTGATTGCGTGGGTTGTCGACACGCTGCTGGTGGTGGTGCTGTGCGTATTGATCGTTCCGTTCACCGCCTTTACGGCTTTGTTTTTCCTGCCGTTTCTCTTTGCCGTGCTCAACTTCATTTACCGCGTGGCCACGCTGGCCAGCGGATCAGCGACGCTGGGCATGCGGTTCGCGGCGATCGAGTTTCGCACCGCCGCCGGCGAACGCTTCGACACCGGAACCGCGGTGCTGCATACCTGCGGCTACATCCTGTCCTTCATGGTACCGATCCTGCAGGTGATCTCGGTCATCATGATGCTGACCACGGCCCGCGGTCAGGGGCTGACCGATACCGTAATCGGCACTGTCGCGCTCAATCGGCGGGCTGCGGCCTGACCTGAAAAACTGGTCTTGGCGCGTTCCCGGGGGGTTGCTATCATGCCCCGGGGATTACTTTCGCTTCCGGTTCTACATGCGCCACACGCTACCACTTGCTCCGCAGTTCTACGTGACCGCGCCTCAGCCGTGCCCGTATCTGGACGGTCGGATGGAGCGCAAGCTGTTCACTGCACTGCAGGGGGACAATGCGCAGAAGCTGAATGACAGCCTCTCGCGGCAGGGCTTTCGACGGTCACAGAACGTGCTGTACCGGCCGTCCTGCACCGAATGCTCGGCCTGCCTGTCAGCGCGAATCGACGTGGCCCGCTTCACCCCTACCCGCAGCCAGAAACGGGTTCAGCGCCGCAACCAGCACCTGAGCCGCGGCTCAAGCTCGCCCTGGGCCTCGGACGATCAGTACGCGCTGTTCCGCGAATACCTGGACGCCCGGCACGCCGATGGCGGCATGGCGGATATGGACGTGTTCGAGTTCGCCTCGATGATCGAGGAAACCCCGGTTCGCAGCCGGATCATCGAATATACCGACGACTTCGATGGCACGCTGTCCGCGGTCAGCCTGACCGACGTGATCGAGGACGGGGTCAGCATGGTCTATTCCTTCTTCAACCCCGATCTCGAGAAAGACAGCCCCGGCACTTTCATGATCCTCGATCACATCGCCATCGCGCGCGAACTGGGTCTGCCTTATGTCTATCTCGGCTACTGGGTGCCCGGCAGTCAGAAGATGGGATACAAGGCCCGGTTTTCCGGGTTGGAGGTCTATTACGACGGCAAATGGAAACCGGTCGCGGATCCCAAATCTTTTTCCAACGACCTTCACCCGCTGTCGAACGACCCGATTGCCGAACAGGTTGCCAATATCCACCTTCCGGACCGGCGCCCGACGAAGCGCTGACCGGCGCCTGTGCCCGGCCCCTGTCGTCCGGCAACTGCCCGAAAACCGTGCACTTTCGAGCCCCGTTAGGTCTTCACCAGCATTGCTGCGTCACTTTGGTCAGGTATTTTTACCAAAATCAGCTTTGAAGTTGTTGCAATCCCCAAGGTTCTGAATACCGTGTCCACATTGCAGTTGTATCAAAGTTGGGAGCTATCTGATACGACTGCTTAAATTGCGAAAAGCGACCAAAAAAACGGGAGGGAAACCGCACATGGATCGTCGTAAGTTTATCAAAGCCGCAGCCCTAGGTGGCGCAGGTACCGCGCTCGCCGCACCAATGGTGAATGCGCAGAGCGCCAAGACCATCACCATCGTGTCGACCTGGCCGCGCGACTTCCCGGGTCTGGGCCTCAGCGCTCAGCGTCTGGCCGAGCGTATCAATGTTGTCTCCGGTGGCGCACTGCGCACCGAGTATTTTGCAGCCGGCGAACGCGTTGGCGCATTCGACGTGTTTGACGAAGTGGCTTCCGGCAACTCGCAGGCATACATTGCAGCGGAGTACTACTGGGGCGGTAAGCACCCCGGCTACAACTACTTCACCTCGGTGCCGTTCGGGATGACCACCCCGGAATGGAACGCATGGATCAAGTTCGGCGGCGGACAGGCACTGTGGGACGAACTGGCAGGCGAGTTCGGCCTCAAGGCCGTTACCTGCGGCGGCACCGGTGCACAGGCCGGCGGCTGGTTCAACAAGGAAATCAACAGCCCCGACGACCTGCAGGGCCTGAAGATGCGTATCCCGGGCCTCGGCGGCACCGTGATGTCCAAGCTGGGCGTATCCACCGTGTCTCTGCCGGGCGGCCAGATCTACGAAAACCTGGTTTCCGGCGCCGTTGAAGCAACCGAATGGGTTGGTCCGTACAACGACTACTTCATGAAGTTCTACGAAGCGGCCAAGTACTACTATACCGGCGGCATGCACGAGCCGGGCGGCGGTCTGGGCTTCGGCATGAACGCGTCGTGGTGGGCCAGCCTTTCGGAAACCGAACAGGCGATCATCGAAGCCTGCTGCATGGAAGAAAACGCAGCACAGGTTGAAGAAGCCGCGGCAAACAACGGTGCCTATCTGGCGCGTCTGGTCAACGACCATGGCGTCGAAGCCAAGCAGTTCAACGAAGACGTCTGGGACGCATTCGGTGAAGCGGCGGAAGAAGTGTTCGAGGAAACCCGCGACCACTCGCCGATGGCAGCCAAGATCAACGATGCCTATCAGGCAGCCCTGCGCGACATCGGCGCATGGCGCGGCGCGGCCGAGATCGACTTCTCGAACCAGCGTAACCGGATCCTCGGCCTGGTGTGAGCCGCCGAAGGCAACGAAAACCGCAGGAGCCGACTGTAAGGTCGGCTCCTGTTTTTGAATTTGAAACCGCGGGCTAATCCGCGGAGCCCGACACGCTCAGGCATCTGCGACGTACTGGGGGAGAAACACGTGAGCAGCTCAGCAGAAGTTGACAACCTTTCGCCAATCGGACCGCCCGCACCCCTCGTGCGCTTTTTCGGCTGGGCGATGCTGACCCTTCTCGCCGCCTTTCTGATCAACAACATCCTGATCGTCTGGTACGATTTTCCGACACTCGCCGCGCTGTTTACCGGTGAAATGGACACGCGCGTGGTGACCATGGTCGGCATCTACCTGCTGGCGCTGGTGGCGGCCGGCGCACATGTGATGCGCTCCGGCAATGCCGCGCTGCGCTACGAGGCGCGCCGGATCAGCGCCTTCAACGCCTATCTGATCCGCGCCTGTTTCTTTGCCGTGCTGTTCGTCGGCATCGCCGATTTCATCGTCGCCTTCCTGCGGGTCGAAAAGCTGCTGCCCGTTCTCTTTTCCGAGGAAATGGCCAAGGACCTGATCCGCGCCCGCTTCCTTGGCCCGTTCATCCACGGCCCGCTGATCGTGCTGGGCTTCATCGTGGCCCTGTTCTCGCGCACGCTGGGCTTTCACTGGCTGGCGCTGATGATCGTGGTGGCCGAACTGCTGATCGTGTTCTCGCGCTTCGTGTTTTCCTATGAACAGGCGCTGATGGGCGATCTGGTGCGCTACTGGTACGCGGCCCTGTTCCTTTTCGCCTCGGCCTATACGCTGCTGGAGGAAGGCCATGTGCGGGTTGACGTGCTCTTTGCCGGGTTCAATCCGCGGCGCAAGGGACGGGTCAACGCCATCGGGTCGATCCTTTTGGGCATGACCACCGCGTGGTGCATCATCCTGATCGGCATGGGATCCAAGCAGGCGATCATCAACGCACCGGTCAAAAACTTCGAAGTCAGTCAGACCGGAACGGCCGGCATGTTCATCAAATACCAGATGGCCGCCTTCCTCGGCATCTTCGCTATCACCATGCTGATCCAGTTCGTCAGCTATTATTTCGAGGCCGTCGCGGATGCGCGCGGCGAACGCGGCCAAAAACAACACGCCGGCGTACAACACTAAAGGCGCATCCGATGGAACTCTTCTTTCTCGCACTTCTGATGATCATCATGGCCACCGCGCTGGGCTCCGGCTATCCGGTGGCCTTCGCCCTGCCCGGCGCCGCGATCATCACGATCGTTCTTGCCGCCCTTGCCGGGCTGCTGTTTGCCGGCAACACGGATGTCTATTTCCACTCCGGCGGGCCGTCGCAATGGCTGACCGCGGGGGTCACCAACCTCCGAGGGGTCTATTGGGAGGTCGAGCGGGATACGCTGATCGCCATTCCGCTCTTCATCTTCATGGGCATCATGCTGCAGAAGTCGAAGATCGCCGAGGACCTGCTGGAAACCATGGCGCAGCTTTTTGGTCCGGTTCCGGGCGGTCTGGGCATTTCGGTTGTCTTCGTGGGCGCGCTTCTGGCGGCAACCACCGGCATCGTCGGCGCCACCGTGGTTGCGATGGGGCTGATTTCGCTGCCCGCAATGCTGCGCAACAACTATTCCAAACCGCTGGCCACCGGCACCATCGCCGCGTCCGGCACGCTGGGCCAGATCATCCCGCCGTCGATCGTTCTGATCATCCTCGCCGACCAGCTGGCCAGCGCCTCGGATCAGGCATCGACCGCGCGCAAGGCGCTGCACAAGGAAGCCACCGGCGAACTGAGCATGCCGTCGACCTTCGACGTGGCCTCGACCAGCGCCGGCGAGATGTTCCTCGGCGCCTTTGTGCCGGGCATCGTGCTGGTCCTGCTTTACATGCTGTTCATCCTGATCTTTGCCCTGCTGCGGCCCAAGGCGGCCCCGCCGGTGCATTATGAAGGGGAACGCAACCTGCGCTTCTGGGGCCGGGTGCTGTTGACGCTGGTGCCGCCGCTGACGCTGATCTTCCTCGTTCTGGGCTCCATCATCGCCGGTATCGCCACGGTGAACCAGGCCGGCGCCATCGGTGCGGCAGGTGCGCTGATCATGGCCGGCTACCGGCTGACCGAGAACCAGCGCGGCACCTATGTGCCGGCGCTGATGGGAATTTTCGGGCTCGCGCTGATTGCCTTTGCCCTGACCACCTATGACATGAACATCAAGTCGCTGATCGTGAACGGCGGCGACATGACCGGCATCTGGATCGGCGCCTTTGCTGTGACCCTGATCCTGGTCGCCCTGATCTGGAGCGGACTGCGCGTTCTGAAGATCGAGAACACCATGTACGAGGTGATGATCGAAACCGCGAAAACCACCTCCCTGGTGTTCATCATCCTGCTGGGCGCCGCGATGCTGACCGCCGCCTTCCGCGCCTTCGGGGGCGAAGAGCTGGTCCGCGACTTCCTCAATTCCCTGCCGGGCGGGTTCTGGACCCAGTTCGTGATCGTCATGGCGGTGATCTTCGTGCTCGGCTTCTTCCTCGATTTCATCGAGATTGCCGTGGTCGTGGTGCCCATCGTGGCCCCGATCCTGCTGGCGGATCCGCAGGCCAACATCACCGCGGTCTGGCTGGGCGTGATGATCGGTCTGAACATTCAGACCTCATTCCTGACGCCACCCTTCGGCTTTGCGTTGTTCTACCTGCGCGGGGTTGCCCCGGCCGAGGTCAAGACGACGCAGATCTACCAGGGTGTGATCGCCTTCATCTGCCTGCAGCTTATTGCGCTGGGGATCGTGGGCTATTACCCGCAGCTGGTGAATTACCTGCCCAACCGCGTCAGCCTTGTATCGGAAACCGCGCCTCCACCGCGAAACCCGAAACTGCAGATCTGTCTGGAAGATTACGTGCAGAGGCAGCTGGCCGAAGACCGCGACAGCGTGCTTGCAGCGATTACCAAGGCCAAGGGGCTGGATCTGTCGATCCTGCCGAAAAAGCTGGCCGGCGATCTCGAAGACAGCTTTGACAGCGCCGAAGCGGCTGTCGGTCTGCTGGACGACGCCTTTGCCGCCCATGACGCCGTCGTGGCCGCCGCACCGGAGTACCGTCCGGCGCACCGGGTTGTGCGGGATCTGGAAAAGAACATGCGCGATCTGGAAAAAGAGGCCAAGGAACTGCGCAAGGATGCCCGTTTCCTGAACGACGATACCGATTCCAACCGTCTGGTCCGGCTCGAAGAACGGATCAAGTCTCTGGAAGCCGAAAGCGCCCATATCGCCGAAAAGGTCCCGGCAAGCTGGGAGGAAACCTATACCACCTTCTCGGCTCTGGTTACGGCAGAAGACAAGGCCCGCAACGCCTATCGCCGCAGCTCTGACAAGTCGGTCGAAGCGTCCAACGAACTGCTCACCATCCTCGACGCGAATGCGCAATTCGCGGCGCTGGAAGAGATGCTGACCGGTCTGAAATCCGTGATCGAAACCGGCGAACCGGAAGAGGCCGAGGCGATCCTGAAGGAAGCCAGCAGCACGATCAACGCAGTTGCCGGGGCCAAGGACGTGGCCTCGCCGATCTCCAAGGCTCGCCGGGCGATGAAGCCCAGCAAGCTCGACCGCGAAAAGGCGATGAAGGAATACGAGAAATCGCTGGCCGCCTATGCCGAACAGAAGGTCTGGCGGGCCGAGGCCGCGAACGGATTGCGGTCCGGCGTCGAGACCTATCTCGCGGCCATTGCGGACACGGTTGGCGCCCGCCAACAGCCCAACCTGTCGCGCGAACAGGCGCTGTTCATCTCCGGCTGCAACGCCGGACACCGGGACCTGTCGCTGAGCTTCTGAGCAGCGGCAGGTGAAGTTTCGGCGGATTCTCTCCGGCGGTTCACGCGGTCAGTACGCGTTGTCCGCCGCCCAGATCTCGCGCAGCACCTCGCCCTGCCCCGCAAAGGTCTCCCCGTTCGGCGTACAGTCGTAAATCCGGTCCAGCCGGAAATGCCGGAAGCCGGCGCGCAGCTCGCACCAGGCCGCCAGCATGTTGCAGTCAAGATGATAGATCACCGCGATCGGGCGCACCGTGCGGATGGTTTCTTCGTCCGCCCCGTCGCGATAGGTCAGCCGCAGCTTGCGCTCGTCGAGGATCGCGCGGCGCAGCTCCGCAACCTGTACGCATCCCTGCCCCGGATCGTCGGGCGGCGCGCCATAGGGCGCGACCTGCAGCCAGTCGGCCGGCCCATGCAGGGCATCGATCTTTTCGCGCACCCGGTCGGCTGCCTTCAGCAGCGAGGTATCGCCGGACCGCGCCAGCAGGCTCAGCGCCACACGCAGAGCTTCCACCTCCTCGGCATCGAAATTCAGCGGCGGCAGGTCGTAACCCTTGCGCATGACATACCCGATGCCGGCCTCACCCTCGATCGGAGTACGCATCGCCTGAAGCGCGGAAATGTCCCGGTAGACGGTGCGCACGGACACTTCCAGCGCCTCTGCCAGATCATCGGCGCGCACCGGGCCGGGAGCAGCCCTGAGGATCTGAATGATCTCGAAAAGCCTGCTGGACTTCCGCATCGCGCCTCCTCCTGACAGGTTAGCATAGCCTCCTGACAACGGGGTGTCAGGGGCGATGCGCTCAACTGGGCTTCAGTCAAAAACGGAGACCCGACAGATGAGCTCTTACGACCATATCACGATGATCCGGCTGGGCCTTGGCCCGTGGCAGGCCGGCAGCACACACAGCGCGCTGCTGACCGATACCCGGACCGGCACCAAGACCACCACCCAACCGGCCGGACCGGCCGGCCACCGCCTGAAAATTCGTAGAATTTTCGCGCGCGCCTTTCAGTCCCTCAGGCTGTCGCCGCGCAGGCCTGCGCGTTCGTGATGCAGCGGCAGGACCCGGCCATAGAGCTGCCGGGTCCGCTCCACCCCGCCGCACATGCCATCGCGTTCGACAAAGGAAAAGATGCCGACATACCGCCGCGTGCTGCCGGACACCGGCGTGACCCGGTGCAGCGAATACCGCCCCCTGAAAATCTGCAAATCGCCCGGCTGCAGCTCCAGCCGGCGAACGCCGGTGGCGTCCCCGTTCAGCACCTGCGCGACCGCGTCGAAGTTTTCGTCATCCGCCCGGCGCAGGTTCGGGACATATTCGAACGCCCCGCCTTCTTCGGCATTCTGGATCGCCAGCGTAACGGTGAAATTGTTGGTATCGAAATGCCACGGAAACCCGTTGCCGGTTTCAACCATGTTGATGATCACATCGGCCAGCGGATCGTCATAGCGGAAAAACCGGTCTTCGCTCTCACCAAGGGCAGCGCGGATGAACGGCATGAAGCCGGGCGTCTCATAAATCCCGCGCAGCGGCCCCGAGGCCGCGAAATTGTCCGCCGGAACAAAGGCGTTCGAGCGGTCATAGAACCGCCGCACCGGGTGGCCGGGCGCCAGTGTCGGATCGTCCTGCGAAAAATAGGCGTTGGTCCGTCCGAAAGACACATGCGCCTGATCGGCGACCCGGTCGGCCTCGGCCACCAGATGATGCAAACCGCGGGCATGAACAAACCCGGGCAGCACCGCGCAACCGTCATCGGCCAGCGCCTGTCGCGTATCCTCGATCAGGCGCGCCAGCCCCGCCGAGCCGGTGCGGTCGATCGGGTAACGCCCGACATCAACAAGTTCGTGCAACTGAAACATGGCCTTTCTCCCTGCGCCGCAAACTGCCTGCAGGCTGGCGCGGGGATATTGTGTGGTCTTTTCTGTTCCGGACATCGTGATGTCGCAAACTGGCGACGGGCCACAGGCGAATTTTCTGATTGTTCCGGCAGGCGCCGCCCGTTCGCAACATTATGCCAAATCGCCGCAGCTCAGAGACACATATTTCAGACAATTGCCGGTTGACGCCCCTTTCCCCCCTCCTTAATGTCCGGCTCAGCCAAAGGAGCCTCACGGATGCTGACGCTAGTAGTCATCGTAGAAAGGACGCGCATGGGCCGGTAACGGTTAACCATACCCCTTCCCATGCGCCCCCGAAGCCTCGGGGGCTTTTTTGTGCAGTAATGAAACGTGCCGTGTATGGAGCTGAAAATGACACGTGAAATGACCGGAGCGAAAATGGTGGTTCAGGCCCTGAAGGATCAGGGTGTGGACACGGTATTCGGCTATCCCGGCGGCGCGGTGCTACCGATTTATGACGAGGTCTTTCAGCAGAACGACATTCGTCACATCCTCGTGCGCCACGAACAGGGCGCCGTGCACGCCGCCGAAGGCTATGCCCGGTCCACCGGCAAACCCGGTGTCGTCCTCGTCACCTCCGGCCCCGGTGCCACGAACGCGGTCACCGGCATCACCGACGCGCTGATGGATTCGATCCCGATCGTGGTGCTGACCGGACAGGTGCCGACCTTCATGATCGGGTCGGACGCGTTTCAGGAAGCCGACACGGTGGGCATCACCCGCGCCTGCACGAAACACAACTGGCTGGTCAAGGACACCGACCGGCTGTCCGCCACGATCCACGAAGCGTTTCACGTCGCGGTGAACGGACGGCCCGGACCGGTTCTGATCGACATTCCCAAGGACGTGCAGTTCGCCACCGGTACCTATACGCCGCCGAAACCATCGGCCAGCCATTACCAGCCGCGGGTCAAGGGCGATCTGGACTCGATCACCGAGCTCGTCGAAGCGATGGAAACCGCGAAAAAGCCGGTGTTTTACACCGGCGGCGGCGTGATCAACTCCGGCCCTGCCGCCAGCCAGCTGTTGCGCGAACTGATCGAGGCCACCGGCTTTCCGATCACCTCCACGCTGATGGGACTGGGCGCCTACCCCGCGTCGGGCGCAAACTGGCTGGGCATGCTGGGTATGCACGGGCTTTACGAGGCCAACCTCGCGATGCATGACTGTGACCTGATGATCAATATCGGTGCACGTTTCGACGACCGGATCACCGGCCGCAGCGATGCGTTCAGCCCGAACTCGATCAAGGCGCATGTCGATATCGACCCGTCGTCGATCAACAAGGTGATCAAAACCGACATTCCCATCGTCGGCGACGTGGCGCATGTACTCGAAGACATCCTCAAGGTCTGGAAATCGCGCGGGCGCAAGACCGACGCCGCCAACGTCAAGGCATGGCACAAGCAGATCGACGAATGGCGCAAGGTGAATTGCCTCGCGTATCGCCCCGCGACCTCCTCGATCAAGCCGCAACATGCGCTGGAACGGCTGGAGGCGCTGACCAAAGACCGCAAGGACCGGTTCATCTGCACCGAAGTTGGCCAGCATCAGATGTGGGCGGCGCAGTACATGGGGTTCGATGAACCGAACCATTGGATGACCTCCGGCGGCCTTGGGACCATGGGCTATGGCTTTCCCTCCTCGGTCGGCGTTCAGATCGCGCATCCCGACGCACTGGTGATCAATGTCGCCGGCGAGGCGTCCTGGCTGATGAACATGCAGGAAATGGGCACCGCTGTTCAGTACCGCCTGCCGGTCAAACAGTTCATCCTGAACAATGAACGGCTGGGCATGGTGCGGCAATGGCAGGAATTGCTGCACGGCGAACGCTATTCGCATTCGTGGTCCGAGGCCCTGCCCGATTTCGTCAAGCTGGCCGAGGCGTTCGGCGCCAAGGGCATCCTGTGCGATAACCCCGCCGATCTTGACGATGCAATCGCCGAAATGCTGGCCTATGACGGACCGGTGATCTTCGACTGCGTCGTGGAGAAACATGAAAACTGCTTCCCGATGATACCCTCCGGCAAGCCCCACAACGAAATGTTGCTGGGCGAAGCCGAAACGCAGGGCGTGATCGACAGCAAAGGTTCTGTTCTGGTTTGAACCGGTCCCGGACATCCGATCCCGCCGGCCTAGGCATTGGTGCATGGCAATCCAAACCGCCCACCTGACCGAAGCCGCCGGATGTCCGGCCTGATCCCATCCGACTACGAAGGATTGTTCCCATGTCCCCCCTCCACATCCAAAAAGGCTCCACCAGCCATTCTGCCTATAACCTGCGCCCGTCTTTCTCGGATATCGAAGAACGGCACACCCTGGCCGTGCTGGTCGACAACGAAGCCGGTGTTCTGGCGCGGGTGATCGGGCTGTTTTCCGGCCGTGGCTACAATATCGAAAGCCTGACGGTCGCCGAAGTGGATCACACCGGCCATCTCAGCCGAATCACGATCGTCACGACCGGCACGCCGCAGGTGATCGCTCAGATCAAGGCGCAGCTGGGCCGGATCGTCAGCGTGCATGACGTGCACGATCTGACCACCGAAGGCGCGTCGGTCGAACGCGAACTGGCGATGTTGAAGGTCGCCGGCGAAGGCGAACGCCGGGTCGAAGCCCTGCGGATTGCCGAGATTTTCCGCGCCAATGTGGTTGACAGCACGCTGGGCAGCTTCGTGTTTGAAATCACCGGTGCACCCGACAAGATCGACGCATTTGCGGACCTGATGCGCCCGCTGGGTCTGGTCGAGATTGCCCGTACAGGTGTTGCCGCGCTGTTGCGCGGCACCTGAATTCAGCCGCGGCTGCGCGCCGGAACCGAATCCTGCGCCTTTTTCCTGGCCATTTCGAACGGGATGACCTGCGCCGATCCGCGTTCCTTCGGCTCGGCCGGTGGTCTGGCCGCCGAATAGCTGAGCGCATCGGCAAGACCGCTGGAATACGTGTCAGAAATCAACTGTGGATTGCGCGCGAAGCGGAACTGCCGTTCCATCGTTACCTCGAACTCCACCAGATCCCCGGCCCCAGCAACAGGTCGGTTCCTGCGTCCGGTTCCCGATAAAATGCAAGATCGCCATGATCTTCGCACCAAATTACCGCTTTGCTTGATGCGGCGTCGCTCCAGATAACCACTCCCAACATAATAAATCTCTCTGACTGTCCCGACTCAAAGTGTGCGGCAAATCCAGAAATCGAGACATGGTAAATTGCGCGTCGGACTATTGCATTTTGTGTCTTCCCGGGTAGGCTTTGTCACAAGTAGGCGTCACGCCTGATGCTGTATAGCGTCAAAATAGGGGAAATCAGGCTAAATCAGAGGCGTACGTCTGAATCGGGCGGTTGCGATGCTGACCGCGTTTTGATGAAATTCAGGTACAAATGACCAACACGACACATTCACCGGCGGAATTACGCAACATGTTTGGCGCAAATCTGCGCTTGCTTGCCCGGGACTACCCGTCCATTTCCGAGCTTTCGCGGCGGCTTGGCATCAACCGGACCCAATTCAACCGCTACTTGTCCGGCGAGAGCTTTCCCCGGCCTGACGTGCTGGAACGGATCTGCTCTTTTTTCGAGGTGGACGCGCGGATCCTGCTCGAACCGGTGTCGAGCCTGCACAAGAACGGATCGATCCTGACCGGGCCTGTTCTGTCCGAATTCGTGGGTGCGGGGATTGCCGAACTGTCCGAAGACGTGTTTCCAGCGGCTTTTATCGCTTTTCCCGCCGCAGCTTTGTCGACCTCAACAGTTTCGTGGTCGGCATCGTCTATGTCTTCCGCGTTTCCGGCGCGACGTATGTGCGCGGCTTCGAGGCCCGCGAAGCCATGCGGCAGCAGGGTCTGCCGGTCGATGCCGCCTCGCGCGAATTTCGCGGGTTCATCGCACGTCAGGAAGACGGGATCGTGGCCGTGATTTCCCGGCGCGGGGCGATGACCTGTTCGTTCAACTATCTCAGCAAGGTCGCGTCCTTCGAAAACAACTACTGGGTCGGCTATGTCAGCCGCACCGTGCGGGAAACGCCGAATGCGACCCGGATCGAACGGATGGTCTATGAACATCTGGGCGGCGGCACAGGCCAAATTCTGGACGCCGCGCGTCAGGCCGGGTTCTGCAGCGTGGACGAATTGCTGCCTTTCCACGCGCGCCTGCTGCAACCTGACGCGGAATTTCGCTGAAAACCTGTCGCGGTGAGAAAGACCGTGTCGCGAACAGACCGGACAGGGTAACAGCGCCGCGGTAACTGATCGGCAGTTTTTATCGCGAGGGATCCATGTCCGATCACGTCACAGATCTCAGCGCCGTCCGCCGTCCGATCGAAACGGCAAACGGGCTGCCCAATGCTCACTACACCGACCCCGAGGTGTTTGCCGAAGAAGGCCGGGCCCTGCTGCAAAGCAACTGGGCCGGGCTGGCCGTGGCCAGCGACGTGCCGGAAACCGGCGACGCGAAACCGCTGACATTTCAGGGTATTCCGCTCTTGCTGCTGCGCGACCGCAGCGGTCAGGTCCGCGTGTTTCAGAATATCTGCCGCCACCGCGGCATGATCCTGGTCGAGGAACCGCGCAAGATCGAAGGCGCGATCCGCTGCCCCTATCACAGCTGGTGTTATGGCACCGACGGGCGGCTGGTCAGCACGCCGCATGTCGGAGGCCCGGGGCAGAACACCCACGACGCCATAGACAAGAACGATCTGGGCCTGATCGAGGTGCGCAGCCATATCTGGCTGGACGTGGTCTGGATCAACATTTCCGGCGATGCCGCCCCGTTCGAAGAGGCCATGGCGGACCTGATCGCGCGCTGGGCCGAGTTTGACCGCCCGCTGCATCACGGTGGTGCCGCCAGCTATTTCCGGCTGGACGTGAACTGCAACTGGAAGCTGGCGGTCGAAAACTATTGCGAAAGCTACCACCTGCCCTGGGTGCATCCGGGGCTGAACAGCTATTCCCGGCTCGAAGATCACTACCACATCGAACATCCCGGCGCCTTCGCTGGTCAGGGCACGCTGGTTTATCGCCAGCTGCAGGGCGAGGATCAGCAGGTTTTTCCGGATTTCGACGGCCTGAGTGACAAGTGGGACACCGGCGCGGAATACATCGCCGTCTTCCCCAACGTAATGCTGGGTGTGCACCGCGACCACGCCTTTGCCATCATCCTGCTGCCCGAGGCGCTGGACCGCACGTCGGAACATATCCACCTGTATTATCCGACGCCTGACACGGACGAGGCGCTGCGTCAGCGCAACGCGGCGCAATGGAAGGAAGTGTTTATCGAGGATCTGTTTGTCGTTGAAGGCATGCAGCGCGGGCGGCAGGCCCCAGGCTTTGATGGCGGACGGTTTTCCCCGGCGATGGATGGGCCGACGCATGTGTTCCACGATTGGATCGCGGCGCAGGTCGAGCGCTATCGGGGTCTTGATCAGGCCGCGGAATGAGTGATCTGAACGCGCGGCTTCTGGCCGCGCATGCCGCCGATGACCGGGTTGCGCTGATCCGTCTTTATTCCGAGGCCGCGGATCAGGCCCCGACCGAACAGGCGGCGGGCTTCTACCTGACCCATGCCCATGTGTTCGCGCTGGAACTGGGCCACCCGGATGCGGCGGCCCTGCGCGCGCGCCTTGTCGCTATGGGACGGGAAACGCCCTGAAAACAGCAAGCTACAGGACGTCCCTCACGTGGCGTCCGACTCTCTGATGGCCAGCTGATCGTACAGGTGCCACGTCGCATGGCCCAGCCACGGCAGGACCACGAACAGGCCGAGAAAGCCGGGGATCAGCGCCACGAAGGTTATCACCGCGATGAACAGCGCCCAGGCCAGCATCATCACCGGATGCTTCAGAACATAGCCGAAGCTGGTGATCAGCGCGGTGACGAAATCAACCTCCCGGTCCAGCAGCATCGGCAATGCCAGAACCGTGATGTTGTAGATGATCATCGCGAACACCGCGCCGATAACGGTGCCGAACCCCAGCATTTTGATCCCGTCCGCGGTCAGAAACACGTCTGTCGAGGAAAACACGTTCGTCATCGCCGAATGCCCCAGAAACAGGGCAAAAATCATGTGGCCGAGGAAAAACCAGAACAGAAACAGGAAGATGATGATCGAGCACAGCCACGGCAATTGCCGCTGCCGCTGTTGCAGGACAACGCCCATCACCTCGCCCCAGCGCAGCGGCTCTCCGATTTCGAGCCGGCGCGATACCTCGTAAAGGCCGACCGCGGCAAACGGACCGATCAGCGGGAAACCGATCGCCGCCAGCACCAGCCAGAAGGTTGTGCCCGTGGCGGCGGTCACTGCGTACATCAGCCACCCGGTCACGACATAGACACCGGCAAAAAACAAACCGAACAGCGGCGCGGATTTCAGGTCTTTCCAACCCCGTTTCAACGCCTCGCGCAGGATATCGACATCAACGTCGCGCAGGGCGGGCGCGCCATGGGGTTGGTTCTCGGTCATCTCAGCCTCCGGTCAGCGCCGGCCGCTTCTGCGGCCACTCGGTCGCCTGATGATAAGCCTCACCCATAGCAAGAACAGATGCGTCACTGCCGCGCGGTCCGAAGATCTGGATGCCAGCCGGTAGGCCATTCGCCCCGAACCCGGCCGGCATCGCCAGGCTGGGCAGCCCCAGCAGGCTGACCGGCAACACCACCTCCATCCAGCGATGATAGGTGTCCATCTTCACGCCCGCGATCTCGGCCGGCCATGCGGTTTCCGTCGGAAACGGCCAGACCTGAGCAACCGGAAGCACAAGGGCATCATATTTTTCAAAGAGTTGCGATGCAGACTTGAACCAGTCAGAGCGCATGACGCTGGCCCGGTGCACATCCATGGCTGACATGCTCAGCCCGCGTTCCAGTTCCCACAGGGCGCTGTCCTTCAGGCGGTCCTTGTGCTCCTGCAAGGCCGACAGCCCCGCCGCCACCTGCCACGACCGCAGGGCGATCCAGCTTTCCCAGATCTGTTCGGACGGAAACGGCGGCGCCACCTCCTCGACCACAGCACCAAGGCCCGAGATAACCCCGACAGCCTCTTCGCACAGCGCAAGGATGCCATCCTCGAACGGATAGGCCCCGCCCCAGTCGCCCAGCCAGCCGATGCGCTTGCCGGTCAGATCCGCTGCCTGCAGCGGCGCGGCCGGCGCGCTGACCATGCCATGCGGCTGGCGCGGATCGGGATGCGACAGGACATCCAGCAGCACGGCAATATCCGCCGGGCTGCGCCCCATCGGTCCCAATGTCGCCAGCTGATGCAGGAAATTGTCACCCAGCGGTTCCGACGGCACCCGCCCCCAGCTGGGCCGGAACCCGTAGACATTGCACCATCCGGCAGGGTTGCGCAGCGACCCCATCATGTCTGACCCGTCCGCCAGCGCGGTCATGCCCGTGGCCAATGTCACCGCCGCCCCGCCCGAGGATCCCCCGCAGGTCACCGACGGATTGTAAGGGTTGCCGGTCGCGCCGTAGACCGGATTGAACGACTGCGATCCCAGCCCGAATTCCGGCACGTTCGTCTTGCCGATCAGGATCGCGCCCGCCGCGCGCAGGTCGGCGGCCAGCATATCGTCGGTGTCCGGCACGAATTCGGCAAAAATCGGCGAGCCCTGCGTCGACCGGATGCCCTTCACATTGACCAGATCCTTGACCGCGATCGGCAGCCCGTGCAGCGGCCCGGTCACCGGCCCCTGATCCAGCCTGCGCGCCTCGGCCATCAGGTCGTCAGCCTCCCGCATCCCGACAATCGCGTTAACCTGCGGGTTGACCGCCGCGATGCGCTCCAGCGTCCATCCCATCAGGTCCTCGGCTGACAGGCGCCGCTCCGCAAGATCGGCCAGTATGGAAGTTGCGGAACGTGTTGCGAAACTCATCAGGGGCTCTCTCCGACAGGGTTTTCAGCAGCCTAGCGCCGGTCCGCACCGGTGAAAAGCGCCTCCGTCGCCACCTCGGCCAACAATTCCCGGATCACTTCCTTTGCGGCTGCACTGCGGGCTCGGGCACCGCTTTTTCCGGAACCGGCGCCTCTGGTTCCGGCGGCGTCGGTGCCGGTTCTTTGTCTTCGGGTGTGTCCATGCAGATTCGCCTGTCGGATTTGCGGCCTATCTTGGCCCGCAAACGCGGATGGTGAAACCACCTATACGCGATTATCGCTCTGCGTAAGGGTTACTTCAGCCCCAGCTTCGCCTGCCGCGCCTGCCGCAGCCGGGCGAAATCATCCCCCGCGTGGTAGGAGGACCGCGTCAACGGTGTGGCCGATACCATGAGGAAGCCCTTGCCCCACGCGGCCTTTTCGTAGGCGGCGAATTCGTCGGGCGTCACGAACCGGTCGACGGCATGGTGTTTCGGCGTCGGCTGCAGGTACTGACCGATGGTCAGGAAATCGATGTCAGCGGCGCGCATGTCGTCCATCACCTGCACCACCGACTGCCGGTCTTCGCCCAGCCCGACCATGATGCCGGATTTGGTGAACATCGTCGGATCCAGCTCTTTCACCCGCTGCAGCAGCCGCAGAGAGTGGAAATAGCGCGCGCCGGGCCGCACCTCGGGGTAAAGCCCAGGCACGGTTTCAAGGTTGTGGTTGAACACGTCCGGCCGGGCCTCGACCACCTGTTCCAGCACCGACGGGTCGCAGCGGATGAAATCCGGCGTCAGAATCTCGATCGTGGTGCCCGGCGAGCGGTGCCGCACGGCGCGGATCGTCTGGGCGAAATGTTCAGCACCGCCATCTTCGACATCGTCGCGGTCGACCGAGGTGATGACCACATGGTTCAGCCCCAGCTTTTCCACTGCATGTGCCACCCGGCCGGGCTCGAACGGGTCCAGATCCTCGGGCGGCTTGCCGGTTGCGATATTGCAGAACGTGCAGGCGCGGGTACAGACCTCACCCATGATCATCATGGTGGCGTGCCCCTGCGACCAGCATTCACCGACATTTGGGCAACCGGCCTCTTCGCAGACTGTGACGAGGTTGTTTTCACGCATGATCCGGCGCGTGTCGGCATAGCCCGCCCCGCCCGGCGCCCGCACGCGGATCCAGTCCGGTTTCTTCGGCTGGGCATTGGTGGGACGGTTGGCCTTTTCAGGGTGCCGCTGTTCGGGAATTTTCAGATCGCGCAAATGACTGTTGTCCTGTGCTGGCGGGGATTTCCGCCTCTTAGCATATTTTGCGCGTCTGCGCAGTCCCAGCGGCACATAGCCGCTATGCGCCAGGGTCAGGAGTTGCCGCCGCGTCACGTCTGGCTTGCCAAATGCGGTGAGCACCCACAATAATGGGTATATTGTTTACACATTCGACGACACCTGCCGGCCTATACCCTGAGAAAGAGCGAGTATGTCTAAGGAAACGGACAAGTTTGAAAAGGATTTCCGCGCCAGCCAGAAACGGATCAAGCAGCTTTCCCTTGCTGAAGGCAACAAGCGCAAGAAACAGATCCTGAGCTGGCTTGACGAAACCTGGAAGGTCGAGGACGCCATGTCCGACGCGGTACAGGTGGCGCGCAAGGCGGGGGTCACCGGATCCAAGGCTGCGGATTTCATCAAGGAAGGCAACGTCGCCAAGGCGCTGAAGGACTGGAAGGCCGCGGTCGCCAAACACCATGCGAACATCGATGAGTTGACCGAGTTTTCCGGCGACGCCAAATCGCTGCATGACGAGCTGCTGAAGCGGACCACCGCAGTTGAAAAGGAACTGAAGAAAAGCAAGGGCGGCTTGTCCGACGTCAAGATCATGGCGACGGTAAAAGAAGCAAAGCGTGCGCTGGCGGATCTGAAAAAATCGTCCGGGGTTCCGGGCACGATGAAAGCGCATGTGGTGTTTTATGCGCGCAAGATGCAGCCGTCGATCGAAGCCATCGTGCGCGATGCCCTGAAAAAGGTCGATCCCAAGGAATTTCCGAAATCCCTGCAGGAACCCAACCGCAAGAAGACCATCCGGCAGGTCAAGGCCAATGAACGCAAGCTGAATGCGCTGTGCAGTACCGGCTCCGAGGCGCTGGACAAAAACGATCTCAAGAAAGCCGCCGGCGCCCTGAAGCTGGCCAAGAAAGAGCTGGAGGCGCTGGAAAAGCTGGCTGACGAATACACCGGCGTGACCAAGAAGATGCGCAAGGAGCTCAAGGACGCCAAGGACGGCAAGATCATCGCGGAAATGATCAAGGCAGTCCTGTCGATCCACAAGAAATGCGACGACGTCTGCGACGCGCTGGATGAACGTGTCGACAAGGCCGAGGCAGCGGCGACCTAACCGATCAGGTCACCGCCGTGCCGGGCCGCATCCCGGTAGTGGCGGCTGAGCCGCTGCAGGGCGATGCGCAGCACGATCTTGCCGGATCGCGCGGACCATCCCATGCGCTGTTCGGTCCGTTCCAGACCCTCGAGATAGCAACAGCACCGCAGCGCCACATCGGCCAGCCCCGGCCCCAGATCCTCCAGTGCCCCGGCCAGACGCGCATGCGCCGCACCGGACCCGCCCGCCGTTGCCTGCGCGGCGCTGCCGCCGGCGGTCAGGAACTGGCGCCAGTCCTGTGCGCCGCCCTGCCCCAGCTGTGCCAGCTCGAAATCTTCCCGCAGACGTTCGCCAGCACGCACCATGTCTTCGTCCAGAAACCGGTTGCCGTCCTTGTCGCGGCGCCGCGCCAGCGCAATCAGCGGGCTTTCGGCCGCAACATAGCGCGACCGGCGCTGCGCGGTCTCGTCCCGCTGCCCGGAAAAGGCAAAACCGGCCTGATCCTCTGCGAACCCGCCTTCCGCCGCACTGCGCGCGCGGTTCTCGGTGGCCGCCACCAGCTGTCCCAGCGCGGCGCGGCCGGCAGCCGACACGTGATAACGCGTGATCTTGCCGGTGCCGGAACAGGTGATCCAGTCGCACAGCGCCATCGCCTGTGCGGTTTCCACCGCCACCACCGCGGTGCGCGCGCTGTCGCCCTGATCACTGCCGCGCATGACGATGGCGTTCGGCATGCCCTCGGCCACGGCCAGAACCGCCCCGGTCTCGCACAGCCTGCGCAACACCCGGATCCCGGCAGCTGTCAGCTCGGCCGCGGTTGGTGACAGGTCTACGAAACTGCCCGGCGCCATCAGTTCCCCCAGCCGCTGCAACCCCGCATCGACCAGCGGATCGTCGCGCCGCTGTTCGATACGGCGGATCTGACGCAGCACCGTGGATGCATGACACCCCTGCTGGCGGGCCAGTTCGCGGATCGCAACACCCTGCACCGTATGCACCAGGTAATTCCTGACATTCTCCGGGATCCACTCCGGCAAATCCGCTTCGGCGATCTGATGAAAATTTCCGTCCATGGGTCGCCCTTCACATAGAGAGGCCGGCTCCGCCTCCTAAAGATTTTCAACCTAGGGGTGTGTCGAAAATCGCCCCGTGCTCTGAACCTTTGTTTCTAATTGGTAAACAACGGTAACTGCTCCGCACGCTCTGGCGCGCCGACAGGCAACACCCGCTTAGGTTGTATATAGTCCATTCCTGCAAAACACAATGTCTGCCAAGGGGATTTATCATGCAGAATATCGTGAACCGCCTGAACAACCTGCGCCGCCCGTCCCTGCTGACCCGCGCCGCGCAACAGGGCGCATTGTCTTACAGCCGGAAACACCACCTGCAGCGCGTGCTGGGGTACGGGAACCTGCCAAAGACCGCCGAGGCGCTGCCCCGGCTGCTGGATATGGAAGAACAGCTGGAGGAACAGCGCGCCGCCGATTACGCCGGATATTCAGCCGTGCGTCATCTGGATGTGCTGATCGCGACCGTGGCCGAGGCCCAGATTTTCCGGACCCTGCGCCCCGTATCGCCTACATGAACGCGTCGGGCATGGATGCCTTTTTCTGTTCCACGTATTCGTTCAGCGCCTGCAGCACGCCCGGATCGATGGCCGGCTGCTGGTAGCTGTCCAAGAGCTGCGCCACCCGGGCCGAGGCCAGCGCCTGACTGTCGCGCGCGCCTTCTTCCTCCCAGGTCTCAAACGGCTTGTAATCCAGCACATCCGACCGCCAGAACGCGGTTTTGAAATGCGACTGGGTATGGGCACATCCCAGATAATGCCCGCCCGGCCCGACCTCGGCGATGGCATCCATCGCCTGTGCCTCCGCATCCACGCTGACCCCCTGGGCCAGCTTGTGCAGCGCACCCAACTGGTCCGCATCCAGCACGAATTTCTCGAACGAACTGACCAGTCCGCCCTCGAGCCAGCCGCAGGCATGCAGCATGAAATTCACCCCCGACAGCAGCCCCATGTTCAGGCTGTTGGCCGATTCGTAGGCCGCCTGCGCATCCGGCAGCTTCGACCCGGTAAACCCGCCCGAGGACCGGAACGGCAGGCCCAGCCGCCGCGCCAGTTGCCCGGCGCCGTATGTGACATGGCTGGCCTCGGGCGTGCCGAAGGTGGGCGCGCCTGAATTCATGTCGATCGAGGTCACGAAAGCCCCCATGATCACCGGCGCACCGGGGCGCACCAGCTGATTATACGCCACGCCGGCCAGAACTTCGGCCATCACCTGTGTCAGCGTCCCGGCCACCGAAACCGGCGCCATCGCGCCGCCGACGATAAAGGGCGAGACGATACAGGCCTGATTGTTGGCCGCGTAAACCTCCATCGCCCCCATCATCACGTCGTCGAATGTCATCGGCGAGTTGATGTTGATCAGCGAGGTCATAACCGTATTGGACTGCACGAACTCCGCGCCGAACAGGACCTGGCACATATCCACGCTGTCCTGTGCCCGGCTGGGTTCGGTGACCGAGCCCATGAACGGCTTGTCGCTCAGCGTCATATGCGCCAGCAGCATGTCGAGATGCCGTTTGTTCACGGGCACGTCCGTCGGTTCACAGACCGTGCCGCCGGAATGGTGCAGCCACTTCGACATATAGCCCAGCTTCACGAAGTTCCGGAAATCCTCCATCGTGGCATAGCGGCGACCGCCATTGATATCGCGCACGAAAGGAGGACCGTAAACCGGCGCCAGCACAAGGCTGCGACCGCCGATTTCGACATTGCGCTCCGGGTTGCGGGCGTGCTGAACATAGCTGCCGGGCGCCGTGCTGCACAGCTTGCGCGCAAGCCCCCGCGGGATGTGCACCCGTTCGCCCGCGACGTCGGCGCCGGCCTCGCGCCAGCGCTCCAGCGCGGCAGGATTATTCACGAAATTGACGCCGATCTCTTCCAGCACGGTTTCGGCGTTGGCCTCGATGATCTCCAGCGCCTCGTCATTCAGAATTTCGAAATTCGGAATGTTCCGCTCGATGAACCGGGCCGTTTCGAATGAAACCGCGCCACGTTCGGCCCGCCGCGCCGCTCCGCCGCCGCCCCGTCCCCGCCTGCGCACTGCCGCTTCTGCCATGATCACAACCTCGGATATGTATTCGCGTATTGGGGCATTCTCTACCCCAGCGCCTGACGGGCCTGCTCACCGCCAGCGCCCTTTGCGGCAAAAAGCGACACGTTTCGCCGCGCCGGGCCACCCGGACAGGCGTTGAATGAGATGTTGCCCGGCGCCGGGCCCCCGTGCAACGCTGGCTCCAGCGACACCGGGTTCGGGGAGGGATACAGATGGCGCTTCCGTTTGGTGTGATGTCGGTCTTTGCCTCACTGGCGGTCTGGGCCGTCCTGACGGTCTACGCGATGATGCGCGGGCGCTACGTTCCGGCGATCCTGTTCGGCATCGCGCTGATGCTCTATCTCAACATCGGCTACGTGCTGAACGGGCCTGCCGCGGCCATCGCCAACTTCGTCGGCATCTACGACGTGCTGATCAATCTCGGTCTCGGCGATCCCGCCGCGGCCGCCGCGGTCGCCGCCTGCCCGGACAATGCCTGTTCGGCCTGGGGGCGACACATATACCAGCCACCCGGCCTGGGGCGTGGCCTTTTATGACCGGTTCGCCAACGGGCCGGCGATGCGCTCGGCGCTTCTGATGGGGCATATCATCTGCAACTCCATCGTCTTCGTGCTGCTGCATGTGCAGATGTTCCGCCCCGGCGGCAGCGCCGGCAACCATGCGCTGCTGGGCCGGATCAGCTTCGCGGTTCTCACCGTCGGTGTCGGCTGTGCGGCGATCCTCGCCTCCCAGCACGGGTCGGTCGGTGCCTATGGCGGCGCGCTGGCAACCTGGGGTTTTCTATTCCATGTCGGCTTTCGTCTATGTCAGCGCGATCATGGGCGTGCGGGCCATCCGCCGCAGCGATGCCGCACGGCACCGGGTCTGGATGTGGCGCTTTGCCGGCTCGATGTGGGGCTCGTTCTGGCTCTTCCGGGTGATGCTTTTCGTGATCGACCCGATCTTCCGCAATGTCGAAACCCTGGCCATCCTGATCTGCATCTGGGGATCGGCACCGGCCGGCATCGTGATCGCCGAACTGATCCGCCGCCGGCGCGACACCCGCATACCGGCCGCGGCCCCGCTGGCGGCGCAATAGCACAAAACCCGCCTGTCGCCCGCCACTGCCCGGTATAACAATTAACACCCATTGAGGTTAACGCGCGCCCTGCTTCATCTTTGTCCAAATACTCAATTCCGCCCCCTCCCCGCACACAAAGCCCACAGCCCCTTGCCACCACCTCGCCCCGCGCCTAATCAGCGGCCATGACCCATGACCGCCTCCTCATCATCGACTTCGGCTCGCAAGTCACCCAGCTCATCGCCCGCCGCCTGCGCGAACTGAGCGTCTATTGCGAAATCCACCCCTATCAGAGCGTCACCATGGACCTCGTCCGGACCATGGCCCCGCGTGCCATCATCTTCTCCGGCGGGCCCGACAGCGTCACCCGCGACGGCAGCCCGCGCGCGCCGCAGGAGATTTTCGATTATGGCGTGCCGATCCTCGGTATCTGCTATGGCCAGCAGCTGATGATGACCCAGCTCGGCGGTCAGGTCGATGGCGGCAAGATCTCCGGCGGCGGCGGCACGGCCGAGTTTGGCCGCGCCTTTGTGTCCCCGGCCGGCCAGCTCGACCTGCTCAATGGCTGGTTTGACCAGGGCGACGAACAGGTCTGATGAGCCATGGCGATCATGTCAGCCGGCTCGCGCCCGGGTTCGAGGTCTACGGCACCTCGCCCAACGCACCCTATGCCATCACCGCCGACACCGACCGCCATTTCTACGCGGTCCAGTTTCACCCCGAGGTGCACCACACCCCGCGCGGCGCAAAGCTCTACGAAAACTTCGTCCGCCTCGCCGGGTTCAAAGGCGACTGGACCATGGGTGCCTACCGCGAAGAGGCGATCGCAAAGATCCGGACACAGATCGGCGACAAGCGCGTGATCTGCGCGCTCTCCGGCGGCGTTGACAGCTCGGTCGCCGCCGCCTGATCCACGAAGCCGTGGGGGATCAACTCACCTGCGTGTTTGTCGATCACGGGCTGTTGCGCAAGGACGAGGCAAAGGAAGTGGTCGGCATGTTCCGCGACCACATGAACCTGCAGGTGATCCACGCGCAAGAACAGGACCTGTTCCTCGGCGAACTGGACGGTC
>CATOSU010000006.1 GCA_951812615.1 uncultured Paracoccaceae bacterium | reverse complement strand
CCCTGGCCGACAGACCATCCCGCCATAGGACAGACTGGAAGGAAGCAACGACATGACCGATGATGTCGGACGGCTGTTCAGCCACGCACTGCGTCAACTCATTTGGGAAACTCTGAACCGGCACCGCCTTGGGCTGGCTCCGGATATCGCCCTTGTCGGGTCGCGCCGCAGTGGTCCGACACTGCTGATGCAGATCCTCGGCCATGCGCCGGGGCTCAAGACCATGGACCAGCCCTTTTCGACCTTCACCGCGACAGCGGCCCAGATGCGCTGGCTCGGCTGGCCGACGGGCGGGCTCTTCCTGGACCCGACCGAGGAGGAGATGCAGCGCCTGCGGACATATATCGAGACCATGCGAGACGGCCGCTTGCATGTGCAGGAATCCTGGCGCTTCTGGCGCAAGGATTTCCATTTCCGCTCCAACCGGCTGGTCCTCAAGACGACAGGTGCCAGCTATCTGCGCCGCTGTTCAAGGAGTTCGGCTGCACGACGGTGCTCTACCTGCGCCATCCGGTGCCGCAATCGCTCTCCTGCGCCCGGAACAACTGGGGCGACAAGCTGCATTTCTTTGCCCGCCACCGCAGCTTCGTCGAAAAGCTCCTGACCGACGATCAGCGCAATATGTTTGACGAGCTGGCAGATGGCGGCCCGGAGCTTGATCGCTATGTGCTGGGATGGTGCCTGGAGAACAAGCCGCTCTTTGCTGCAGCGCGACAATCAAGATGAGAATCCAGCGTATCAGGTGATCCCGATTTGGCGTGAAACGCCATTTGCCGATACCAAGGAGGGGGTATGAATGATTTGTGAGCGGCCAAATGCCCTGAATTTGCTATTGAATTTGGGGAGGCGGATAGGTCGGGGATGTCCCGAACGATGTTGAACTTTGCCTGAAGGGTGGCGTTGCTTTCCCTGAGCCGTAGGCTCGGGGTGTTCAAACCGAAAGGAAAAGCAACGCCATGAAGAAGACTACGACATGCGAACTGGCGCTGACCAGTCAGAATGATCTGCGCGGCGCCGTTGCCGGTGCCTGGGAGGCGGTCGGACAGAGCTTTGAGCAGTTCTGTCTTCTGGCCGGGGTTTCAGCGCTGAGCGAGATAATGGAAAGCGACGCGCCAGAATTGGCCGGTGAGGCGCACGCCCGCAATGCTGATAAACCTGGTCACCGCTGGGGCACGACCCGAGGTCGCCTGGGGTTTCAGGGCGGCAAGGTGGAGTTGGAGCGCCCCCGCGTGCGATCAAAGGCAACCGGGAGGGAGATGCCGCTGCCCAGTTGGCAGGAGGCCGCCGAGGCCGGCTGGTTGGACGAATGGGCAATGAACCTGATGCTGATAAACGTGGCGACACGCAAGTTTGGGCGCGCCGTTCGTTTGCCCGAAGCCGGTGTGCCCTCGGAAGATGGGTCCGGCCTGTCGAAATCTGCTGTTTCCCGGCGCTTCAAGGCGCTGACCGAGGCGCGTACGGGGGATCGTTCATGCCGGGCTGTCATGTCACCGACCATCAAATGAGGCTCTTCATGACGCTTGAACAGACCTATTCCGTTCCGGTTGCCGCCGCCAAGGCGGGGGTCAGCCAGGCGACCGGTTATCGCATAAACTCCGACCCGGTCCTGCCGAGGCAAAAGAAGGTTTCGCGCAGCCGGCGGCGCCCGGACCCGCTTGCGAACATTTTCGACGCGGAGGTCGTTCCGCTGTTGAAGTCCTCTCCCGGGTTGCGGCCGGTTTCGATCTTCGAGGAACGCCTGCGGCGTCATCCCGATCTGAGCCCCGGCATTCGGCGCACGCTGGAGCGGCGCATACGTACCTGGCGGGCCGAGCATGGCCCCGAGCAGGAGGTGATCTTTCGACAGATCACACACACCGGGCAAGATGGGCCTGTCGGATTTCACCGCCATGGGCGCGCTACGCGTGACTGTGAGTGGTCAGCCGCTGGATCACCGGCTGTATCACTTCCGGCTGGCCTGTTCCGGCTTCGAACACGCTCATGTCGTGCTGGGCGGCGAAAGCTACGTGGCACTGGCCGAAGGAGTGCAGAATGCCCTCTCCGCGCAGGCCGACCTGACCGACCGCGTTGACGCGCTGTGTCGCCATTACGGCATGGCGCCGTCGCGCAACACCAAGGGTGTGGCCCATGAGAACGGCGCCATCGAAGGCCCCCATGGCCATCTGAAGCGCGCCATTGAGGATGCGCTGATCATGCGCGGTTCCCGCGACTTCGGGACACTGGGCGCCTATCGCGGCTTCATCGACGAGATCGTGGGCCGGATCAATGCCCGCAATGCCAAGCGTATCGACCCGAAGCATCACGCCACCGTCCGCCATGCGCTGAAACAGGCCTAGAAGCTCGATGACGCCGACAAGGCGGAACGTCTTCTACGCAATCTGGCGCGAGAGATGTCAAGTGTGGTCATCAATATTTTTCGGAATAAGTAGATAGGGGCTTGACAGCGTGCGTGTGTTCGCTTACGTTGAAGGTGTAGGGAGGACACGTCATGAACCTGATCACCATCTTCAGCCTATACCCGGACCAAGAAGCCTGCATCGAGCACCTTGAAAATGTGCGTTGGGGCGATGCGCCACTGTGCCCACATTGTGGCGGCTTTGGTGTGGCGCGTAAATCCGAGAAACACCGGATAGGCCGTTGGAACTGCCGTGATTGCAAGTCGAGCTTCAACGTGCTGTCTGGCACGATCTTTGAAAAGACCAAGGTTCCGCTTCAAAAGTGGTTTCTCGCTGTGGGGCTGGTTATTAACGCCAAAAAGAGCCTGTCTAGTTACCAGTTAGCTCGCGACCTCGAATTGAATCAAAAGACGGCCTGGTACATGCAACAGCGCATCCGAGCCGCCATGGCGGCAGAACAAGCGCCGATGCTGCAAGGGATCGTGGAAGCCGACGAAACCTATGTCGGGGGCAAGCCGCGTAAAGGGAACAAGCGCGATAATGATAAGCCGAACAAGCGCGGGCGCGGGACCAAGAAAACGCCGGTAATCGGCGCAGTAGAGCGTGGCGGTAGGGTAGCAGCCTGTGTCACCGACGATCTTTCGGGGAAAGGGATTGTTCAATTCCTCAAAAACACCGTCGATCCGGCAGGAACCATCCTAATCACGGATGAGTACAAGGCGTATAATGCGGCGAAAGCGAGCTAGAGATATGGTTGAAAGTTGGTGATGGCCCCTGAGGGGCGGCATATCAAGGCGGTGCTGAAGCGCCGTCAATTCTCAAGAGAAAGGGATATGCCACATGTCGAAATCTACCGTTGTTCCATTCGAGCTACCATCGGAATTTTCACCTGATCCGCTGACTGAGGTCATTCAGTTCGGGGCCCGCGAGTTGTTGCGAACGGCTGTGCAGGCTGAGGGTGCCGGTTTCATGGCGGTTCACGCGCAGCGTCTGGACGAGGAAGGTCGCCAGCGTCTGGTGCGCCACGGGGTCCTGCCGGAGCGCGCGGTGATGACCGGGATCGGCACGGTGCCCGTTCAGGCGCCCCGGGTCCGCGACCGGGGCGCGAACATTAATGGCAGCAAGATCAGGTTCCGTTCATCCTTGGGGCCGCCGGATCTACGCAAAGCGAAGTCCGTCGAGGCGCTGCTGCCCTGGCTTTACCTGAAGGGCATTTCAACGGGGGACTTCAGCGCGGCGCTGGCCGCCCTTTGGGGCCGGATGCAGAGGGGCTGTCAGCCGCCACGATCACGCGACTGACGGCGACCTGGTGGGACGAGTATGAAGCCTGGCGCAAGCGTGACCTGTCGGGCAAGCGCTATGTCTACATCTGGGCGGACGGGGTCTGCTTCACGCCCCGTTTGGACGGGGATCGTCAATGTATGTTGGTGATGATCGGCGCGGGCGAGGACGGAGAAAAGGACGTTTTGAGCATCATGGACGGATTCCGGGAGACCGCGGACAACTGGCGGGACCTGGTACGCGGTCTGAGGAAACGCGGCCCATCGGTGCCGCCCGAGGGTGCTGTCGGTGAGGGCGCGCTTGGGTGGGTTCTGGACGGCGCTGCGGGATGTCTATCCGACCCCCCGTGAGCAGCGGTGCTGGGTCCACAAGACGGCCAATGTAACGGGCGCGCTGCCCCTGTCGCTGCGGGAAAAAGCCAAGGCCGATCTGCAGGATATTTGGATGGCCGAGACGAAGAAGGAAGCCAATGCGGCCTTCGATCTCTTCGTGGAAACCTACGGCCTGAAATACGAGCGGGCCGTGGCCAGGCTGGTCAAGGACCGCGACGTGTTGCTGACCTTCTATGACTTCCCGGCCGAACACTGGAAACACATCCGGACCACGAACCCGATCGAAAGCGTCTTTGCCACGGTCCGCAACCGAACGCGCAAAACCAAAGGATGCCTGAACCGCAAGACCGCCCTCGCCATGGTCTTCAGGTTGATGATGTCGGCCAAGAAGAAGTGGAGGAAGATCTCAGGGCCAAACCGTCTGCCCGAAGTGATCCAGGGGATTGCCTTCAAGGACGTGATCAGGCAACGTCAAAACGCCGCCTGATCACGCCGTCACCAACTTTTGGGCATAACTCGCGAGCTATGTCCACGCCATCATTAATCATTCCGTAGCTTATTCTGACGGCGAGACACACACGAACACCATTGAGGGATTTTGGGCGCTGATCAAGCGAGCGTGGTATGGCTCGCACCATCACTACGGCCGCCATTGGATGCCTCTGTTCGTGGCAGAAAGTGCTTGGAAGTACAACCATCGCAACGACCGTGACGGCTTCGGTTCGTTCATGCGGGGATGCTTCGCATGAATCGGCTTTACTACGGCGACTGCCTCACCATCATGCGCGACCACATGAGATTAGGCAGTGTGGAGTTGATCTATCTCGACCCGCCTTTTCAATCGAACCGCGACTACAACGCCATCTATAAGGATGAAACCGGGAGACCGTTGCCGGACCAGATCAATGCTTTCTGCGACATGTGGGCGTTGAATGAAGAAAGGGAGCGTGCACTGCGGACGATGCCGGTCTTAATGCGAGAGGCCGGGGTAGAGGACGAAGCAGTCGAGTTCTGGAAACTTTGGATGAACGCCTTGCGAAAGACCAACCCGCGCCTGTTGGCATATCTGTCGTACATGGTCGAACGCTTGCTGCTCATGAAGGGGATTTTGAAGCCAACAGGCTCTATCTACCTTCACTGCGACCCGACAGCTTCGCACTACATCAAGGTGATGATGGACGCGATCTTCGGGCACGACAGCTTTATATCCGAGATCATTTGGAACAGAGCGCAAGCAAAAGGGGACAGCAAGAGGAAATTCGCCGCAAACCACGACACGATTCTTTTATACAAGAACGGCAAGAATTTCTGCTTTAATCCTATCTATGGTGACAAAGGCAAAGATTATCGAGCAAGGTTTGACCGCGACGACAAGGACGGTCGCGGTCCATATCATTCGGCTCCTTTGGACAGTCCTAGCCCGCGGCCCAATGATTGGCGACGTTTGGACAGATATCGGGCCATTGCAATCCGGCCAAGAGCGCCTTGGCTATGCCACGCAAAAGCCTACGCAACTCTTAGAGCGCATAATCAGCGCGAGTACCAATGAGGGCGATGTTGTGTTCGATCCGTTCTGCGGTTGTGCCACGACCCTTGAGGCCGCGCACAAGTTAGGCCGTCAGTGGATCGGCATTGACATAGCGATCCACGCTATCAAGCGTGTCGCTAAGGTACGGCTGCAAGAGCGGCTGCGTTTGGCGGAAGGGGAACATTTTACCATTGAGGGCGTGCCGCATGACGTTGAGGGCGCTCGCGACCTATGGAGTCGTGACAAGTACCATTTCCAGAAATGGGCCGTCGAACAAGTTGACGGCTTCGTTACAACGCGACAGAGCGGGGATGGTGGCGTGGACGGGCGTATTTACTTCGCCATGCCTGAGAACGACGCCAACAAGCGCCGTGGCCTCGAAAGCATGGCCATCGAAGTGAAGGGCGGGAAGAACGTCGGGATCAACGTTGTGCGGGAGTTGCGCGGCGTGCTTGACAACGACGGGGCGTTGCTGGTCGGACTGATCGTCATGGACCCACTTGGCGAGCGCAAGGAACGGAACTTCCGGGAGTTCATGGCTGATGCTGGCGATCTGGACGTTCTAGGCATGAAGTATGCACGGATGCAGATACTGACGGTCGAGGATATCCTAGAAGGCAAGCGCTTTAATACGCCCGGTGCGGTGGGCAGGGTAGACCAATCGGTTTTGCCTTTAGCCTAATTGTCAAAGCCCATAACTACTTATTCCGATATTTTTTGACATTTTTAACAGCGCAAATCTGATTCCCCGCCCGGCGCTCTTGTCGGCCCCCCACCCTTTAGGGTGGTGGGGGGCCGCCTGCGGCTGGCGGGGAATCAGCGGTAGCCGCATCCGGGATTTTGACGATTTTGACATTTTATGATCCCTGGTCGATCTGGCTGAGATCGACAGGATTGGCAGGATGTCACAATGTCACAATGCAGTAAACGCAAACCTCTGGCCGCAGCTCCCACGACCGCACAATCTGCACGTGTATGCACTGGATACCCATGCGGATTATACAATCTGCACGTGTAATCATGCACCAATCCGCACACATAATCCTCTAACTCATTGATATTGCAGAGTTTTATTCGCGTGTAATCCGTATTTATGTCAAATTGCCAATTTGGCAGTGCGCACAAGGGGCGGGGGGTAGAGGAGGGGGAGGGGGGCCGTTGCGCCCGCGCGCGCCTCCCCTGCAAAGGCCGATATCTTCCACATGTACATAAAATATAATTTGCACAATTTGACAAAAATACCCGTACCCGTACCCGTACGCACACGAACCGCAGCAGATTGCACTCACTGACGACCTGTTATCCTTCTTTTACAATTTTAGCCAAATCGGCGCGCGGATCGCCACATCGACCGCTACGCCGTAGCGGCTGACCAGCTCCTCGGCGAACGCGCGGGTGATCTGCGACCGGTCTTCGGCGCTGATCTCGGACGGCAGGGCCAGCTCCCATTCACGAGCGGTGACGGAGTTGCGACGGGTTTCGCTGGCCTCGGCTTCGTTCCACAGCTTCGACCGATCATGCGCCCAGGCCGGGGCATGTTCCGGGGCGACAATGAAGGTCTCCTCGATCCCCTGCTTGCGGGTGTAGTCGTGGATGCGACCCTCGCGCTGGCATTCGATGCGTTCGCCCGCACGGTAGGCCCCCGCCGCCGTTGCGGTGCGCCCGGCGCTGCGTTTGATTGTCTTCACAGAGAGGTGGTAGCTGGCCACTAGCGCGCCCCTCGTTTGAGACAGAAACGCAGCCGACGCGCGCCGCTGCTGACCCCAGCCAATGCCACCACATTGGTCTACGGGTAAGCGCTTAGGTTTGATCTGGCAAGACTAACCTGTCCACCCGCTTTCTTAAAGATGAAGTCACCGATTGGCCGAGACCGAGCTGGAACGCGCCGAGAAATGATATGCCCAGGCCAAAGCCCGTCTTCAGTCGCTGAAGAACCGGGAAGCCACAAGACAGCGCAAACTCGATACCAGGCGCAAGGTGATCCTGGGCGGCGCGCTCCACGGCCAGCGGGTTCGGGATTCCGGTGCTGCCGCCATGCTCGACCGGCTCGTGCGCAACCTCGCCCGTGAACAGGATCGCAATGCCTTCGCGGATTGGGATGCCCCCTCCCCTGCCCCATCCAGCTCTGACGCGGACACGCCCTCCTGATGCGGGGCGTGATCCACCTCTTTGACGGACTGTTCCGGTTCTTCGGTCGGATGATCTTCACCCCCATTTTGTTGGGTTGGATGATCGGGCGCAATCCGCACACCGGACGGCTGCTGCGTTATAACGGACCCGCCCATCTGATCACCCTCGCCCCGACACGGGCCGGGAAAGGCGTCGGCACCGTCATCCCGAACCCGCTGGCCGTGGAGCGCTCCGTCCTGGTCATCGACCCAAAGGGCGAGAACGCGCGGATCGCGGGTGAAGCCCGGCGGCGGTTTGGGACCACCCACGTCCTCGATCCCTTTGAGGTCTCCGGGATGCCGTCAGCCGCCTACAACCCGCTCGACCGCCTGACGCCGGACAGTCTCGATCTGGGCGAAGATGCGGCGTCTCTGACGGAGGCGCTGGTGATGGACCCGCCGGGCCAGGTGACGGAAGCGCATTGGAACGAGGAAGCCAAAGCCATCCTCGGCGGGCTGATCATGTTCTGCGTCTGTCACGAGGACCGTGACCGGCGCTGCCTTGCCACCGTCCGGGAATACCTCACCCTGCCCCCAGAAAAACTTCGTGCGCTGCTGGAGCTGATGCAGGACAGCGATGCGGCGGGCGGGTTGATTTGCCCGCGCCGCCAACCGCTTCCTCGGCAAGGCGGATCGGGAAGCCGCCTCGGTCCTGTCGAACGCGCAGCGCCACACCCATTTCCTCGACAGCCCGCGCATTGCCAAGGTGACATCACGGTCGGACTTTCAATTCTCCGATCTACGGCACCGGATCACCTCGGTGTTTCTGGTGCTGCCCCCGAACCGGATGGACGCCTACAGCCGCTGGCTGCGCCTTCTGGTCTCTCAGGCCCTCCAGGACATCGCACAGGACGCTGAGGCCTCTGTAGGCGCTCAGGGCACTTCTCAGCGCCAGAAGGCCTCGAACCCCACGTTGGGGCCTGCCCTCTTCCTGCTGGATGAATTTGCCGCCATAGCCCGTCTGGAAGCCGTGGAGCGTGCTATGGGGCTGATGGCGGGCTATGGTCTCCAGCTCTGGCCCATCCTGCAGGACATGAGCCAGCTCAGGGACCTCTACGGTGAACGCGCGGGCACCTTCATTGCCAATGCCGGGGTGCAACAGGTCTTCGGGGTGAATGATTTTGAGACAGCCAAATGGTTGAGCCAGATGATTGGCCAGGAAACCACCGGGTTCCAGACCGACAGCTACAAGCCGGGTGACAATCCCAGCTTCAGCAACAACCTCACGGGCCGCGATCTGCTGACCCCCGATGAAATCATGCAGATGTCGCCTGAATTGCAGCTTCTTCGCGTTCAGGGTCAGCCCTCGGCCCTGGCCCAAAAGCTGCGCTATTACGCCGACCCCGAGTTCAAGGGGCTGTTTGTCCCGCAAGACCAGTGATCCGGAAAGGAAAGAGAGTTGACCGACACCCCCTCCCCTGCCCCACGCGACGACGAGTTGCCCGAAACGCTAGAGCGTCTCATAAAGCTGACGCTCACGCTGTTTGATCAGGTGGAGGAACAGACCAGGGCCATCAACAAGGGAACAACATTGGCCAATGAGGCCCGTCACGCTGCGACAAAAGCGCAAGAGCAGACTGACCCGGAACATTATGGCTAGCTGATCGGTCAAACCGCCGATGGGCGGATTGCCGACAGCCTCAATCGTTTAAACAAGGCGGCTGGAGCGCTGTTGAGCGGCGTTGAAAGGTCAAACGCATCGTTTCAGGAAACTACGACGGCCCATTCGAACACGCTGCGCTTGATTGCTGACCTTCACGAAAAACAACAGGAGGACAGGCGCTGGCTTCTATGGGTCGGTCTGAGTGGTGTCGTTCTGGCTTTGGTCCTGACAGTGACGCTCCCGCGTTTCTTAGCCAGCAACCCCACCACATGCGCACTAATTGGGGCGACGTGGACAGCGACCTCTACGGGCGTCAATGCCTGCGTGTTCTACGGAGAGTAAAACGTAGCGCCCGATCTCCCGCTTTGCCCTCTTCTAAGCATCTTAGTCGCCGCAGGCGACCAGGAGGCTCTGCCTCCTCTGCCCCTGACGGGGCATTCACCTCCGGGATATTTGTGGAACAAAGATGTCATGGTAGGATGTCTTTGCGGTACAGGAGGGGACGCCGATGGCCGTGAACGGAGAAGACTCCGAGCGCCCTTCCCCTGCAAAGGTGAGGGGCGTTTTATGCAGGGATGCTCTGGCCTAGGCAGTTGATGGGTGGGTCCCGTCTGCAAAGCCGGGTGTTATATATGTGTTAGAATCTGTGTTACGGGCGACCTGATCACGCGTAGTAACTTGAAGTTTATAGATTTATTCTGATGGCCGGTAACTGATAACACGAATCTTGGTAACTGAAATCCTATTTTCGGTAACTGATAACACGAATCTTGACTGTGGTAACTAAAACCACGAACATCGACTCATGGTAACTGATAACACGAATATGCTTGCCCCGCTTCTCCCGGATCGTCATCCGCAGCATGATCTCTTCATTTGCGATGTCGCTGATGCCGTGTTGAAGGACGTGATGCAACATATGGAGCATCCGTTCTACTCGCTTTCAAAGAAGCCGGAAACGACAGTCAAGCGATACGAGAATGGTAATAAGTGGCTGCAGATCACGCCCAGTGTGAAGGGTCTTGCAACAATCTACGACAAAGACATTTTGATCTACTGCATCAGCCAGATTATGGCGAAACTGAAGGAGGGCCTTCCAGTTTCGCCTCGCGTCCGGATCAATTCCAGAGAGCTGCTTATCTTCACAAATCGCGGCACAAGTGGCCGAGAGTATCAGTCCCTTCTCGATGCCCTGGACCGTCTTGAAGGAACCCGCATCAGGACGAACATTGTGACCGGGGACGAAGAACAGGTCGACGGGTTCGGCCTGATCGACGCTTCCTCAATTCGCCGTAAGCATGGTCTCGACGGTCGCCTCCTGTGGTGTGAGGTGAAGCTGTCGGATTGGGTCTTCAACGCGATTCGCAACGAGGAAGTGCTGACCCTGCACCGCGACTATTTCCGTTTGCGAAAACCCATTGAGCGACGGGTGTATGAGATCGCTCGAAAGCACTGCGGACAGCAGAAATCTTGGCGCATCACTTTGGCAAAACTTCTTCTGAAGACAGGCTCTCAAAGCCCACAAAAGCGCTTCCGGCAGATGATCCGGCAGCTGGCAGAGCACGATCACTTGCCGGATTACCACGTTACCTTTGAGGACAAAGCCGACATGGTGGTTTTCACCAATCGCGGCACGATGTCCCCTGCCCCGCTCATTGAAGGCAGCATTCCTCCTTTGCAGTCGGATACCTACGAAGAAGCGCGCCATGCGGCTCCTGGATGGGATGTACGCTTTCTTGAACGCGAGTGGCGCGACTGGTGCGTGGAGGCCCCTCGTAACGCTGATCGGGCTTTTGTCGGGTTTTGCCGGAAATGGTTCGAAAAGCGAGGAAGGCCCTAGGATTGAAATCCGGTAACGGAAATAAAACCGGTAAGACATTTAAATCAGGTATTGGATATTTTACCGGTACGAGATATAAAGCCGGTAACAAAACGGCAGGATCGAGCAATGCCCGTCATCGTCATGGCAAGCCCCAAAGGCGGGGTAGGTAAATCAACATGCGCTGTACTTCTAGCGTCTGAATTCGCGCGCATGGGAGCGGATGTCACGGTGCTAGACTGTGACCCGAATAAATCTCTGACCAGATGGGCTTCGCATGGTGTGCCTGTTGGCGTGACCCTCAGGGGCGAGATAGGCCGCTCAGAAATCGTTCCTACCATTCGAAGCGCGGACGGCGACGGCAAGATCGTTATTGTGGACTTGGAAGGTGTCGCATCACAGCTAGTCAGTCGCGCGATTTCACAAGCCGATCTAGTCATTGTTCCGATGCAACCGACAGCCCTCGACGCAGAGATAGGTTCCGAGGCACTGGCGTTGGTGCGAGAGGAAGAAGAGGCGCTCGGACGTTCGATCCGACACGCCGTGGTTCTGACCAAAACCAGTGCTGCCGTCAAAAGCCGTGTCCAAAAAGAATTGGAAGCACAGCTAAGTGGGGCAGGGATCGACGTGATTGAGCCATCCTTGGTTGCCCGCGCAGCATTTTCGGAACTGTTTGCCTATGGCAGCGATTTGACCGCGATGTTGAACGATCCGGAGATGGTGACGGGCGGAAAAGTGGATAAGGCGTTGATCAACGCCCAAGCATTCACGGAGGCTGTTTATGAGCGGCTCAAATAGACTTGCAGGGCTAAAGGCACGCCCGAAGGATACGACTGTTGAAGAGGTCCGGCGCGTGGATGAGGTCGGAGAGGCGAGGGGGTTCGTTGATCGCACCCCGCGAAAAAAGCCCGGGCGCAAACCAAGCCCCAGGACCTACCAGCTGCACCCGAAAGTGTTTCCGGAGGTTGGTAAAGCGATAGCGTCTGAAGCCGAGCGGCTTGGGATCACACAAGGTCAACTCGTCGAAAAATTGTGGGAAGTTTACTGCAAGTCCACTAGTAAGTGATCTTGGTTTACATTTTGGATTTTTAAGTTTACATTTTTCGTATTCATGCTACATATTGCGTCATGGAAGTTGACAAATCTCTCATAAACGCCCTTGTAGAAGCTGCCATGACGGCAGACTATACCGCTGTGCGACGGCTGGGTGGTAAGATCGCTAAGCGGATGGCTGAGCAGAATGATGTCGAGGGAGCAAAGGCTCTTCAGAACCTGCTGCGAAAGCGGGGCGTACCGCTTCAGGCGTCTGGTTATGCCGAGGCACTGCCTCGCGATGCAGGGTCTCGGCTTCCCCTCGTTGAAGAGGAGCAATGGCCAACGACGCCCATTATGCTGGGCGGGGATGCAGGGGAAACGATCTCACAGTTTATCGAGGACGCACGGCATATTGAGATGCTGACCGAGAAAGGCGTCTCTGCACGCCTTGGGCTGCTGTTGTATGGACCGCCTGGCACCGGTAAGACCTTGATGGCGGGCCATATCGCCGCGTCACTCCAGCGACCACTGTATGTAGCGCGGCTCGACTCGCTGATTTCGTCTAGGTTGGGCGAAACTGCCAAGAACATCAGGGGTATATTCGAGTTCGTGCCCGCACGGAACGCCGTCCTTTTTCTTGATGAAATGGATGCCATCGCCAAGCTCCGGGACGACCGACACGAACTGGGCGAGTTGAAGCGTGTGGTGAACACTGTTCTTCAGGGGCTAGACTCTCTGACCGACGATGTTGTGACGGTAGGCGCAACTAACCATCCGCACCTTCTCGATCCGGCGATCTGGCGGCGTTTTCCATACACGGTCGAGCTGAACCCGCCTGAGGAAGATGTGCGTGCCAGCATGTGGGAGCATTTCCTGTTCCAGGGTGATGAAGCGCACAAGGATGAGGCCCGCCTGCTGGCGCGAGTCTCAGAAGGGCTCAATGGCGCGGACATCGAGAATATCGCGCTTGCGGCGCGGCGGCGTGCGATCTTGAGCAATCAGGATGCCAAACTTGGGCATATACTGCTCGCCGTGGGCGCTTCGCGCACCGGTAGTCCTCGACTGCTCGACAATCGCGAGTTGGATACAGCTGACAAAAAGACGCTGACACGGCTGCTGCACGACAAGGGCGGTATCAGTCAATCTGATATTGCCAAGATTGTCGGTGTCAGTCGCCAAATGGTGCACCGATACTTGAAGGAGACGCTCAATGGTTGATACCCCCCGGCGTCCGCTTTTGAACCCCGTCCTTCGCTTCACCAAGGACCCGAAACCCGAAGGTGTGTCGGGCGGCGGGAAGAACGCAAGCAGCATCATGAAGGAGCGCCTGCCCGAACAGCGGCGCGTTCTGTCGAGACAGTTCCGCGCGCTTGCAACGCAAGCCGCGCAGCAGCCACGCTTCGATGGGCGCGTGGTTCTCTACGCTTCCATGTTCGACGACTCTCTTGCACCAAGTTACACGCCAAACGACCTGTTTCAGGCAACTCGAAGCGCACGCCTGATCGCGCCCTATCGTTCGGGGTATCTGGTCGAGATTGCAGCGGATCAGCTCGGCCGATTTGCGGGTATCGTCGAGAGTAGAGGCCTTACTAAGGATCAAGTGGATATCTCCCGCATCGAAGCCGTGCGGTTCTTCGAAACCCAAGATGCGGGCGGGTCGGCAAGCCTCGATGAGATTTGGGAGGCCGCGCCGGAAACAGACGTAGGTAGACCGTTCGTTATCTGGATCATGCCTTTGCGCGGCCGCGATGCGGCCGAAGAGATGATTCAGCGGTTTGCCGCCCTCCGTGATGGCACGATCATACCCCAGCCACCGCTCTTGACGGGGATCGATGTCGGCACGGATACGGATGTGCCGGTCGTGATGCGCCGAGCGTTGAGAGCTGCGGCGGCGCTCGGGGATCGCATTAATCTTGCGATGCGCACCTATCGCCAGCACCATCGCGCCCGCACGACCGTGCTGGTGCCGTCGCGTGCTGCACTCGACCAGCTGATTGCCTCGGGCACTGTGTTCCGTATCGAGCCTGTGCAGCCGCTTAGTTCGACCTCACCAGGAGGGGGTAGGGAACCCGATCGCCCTTTGCCGAGGGACATGACGACGCTGCCGATCGTCGGCGTCGTTGATGGCGGACTAACTGCCGCCTCTTACCGTCATGCGGAAGCTTGGCGCGCGCCGCCGCTGATCGCGGATGGTGAGGCCGACACGCAGCACGGAAACTGGGTCACGTCTCTCGTGGTGCAGGGGCATGACTGGAACAACAATCTCACTTTGCCGCCGCTCTACTGCCAAATAGGCACGGTGCAGGCGGTGGCCAAGAAGGCCTCGCGTGTCTTCGTTGATCCGCAGGATTTTGTAGCTTATCTCGATGGCTTGATGGCGGCGAACCCGGAAACGCGGGTTTGGAATTTCTCGCTCAATCAGCCCTACTCATGCGACCTCGAAGCGGTGAGTGCCCTGGGGCATGACATCGCCATACTGTCACGTAAGCACAGCATCCTTCCGATCATCTCCATCGGCAACAAGCCGGGAACACGACTGTGCAGCCGCCTGGCGACTGCGAGGCCGCCATTACCGTTGGTGGTCGTGTTCATGATGACAACGGCGATCCGGCAGGCGAGTGCCCTGTCAGTCTTTGCGGCCCTGGACCGTCCAGTATGCTGAAGCCGGACCTCTCGCACTTTTCACACGTCCGCGCCTTAGGCGGCGTAGTTATTCGGGGGTCGAGCTTTGCCACCTCTCTGACATCCCCGCTCGCGGCGCACACGATGGAGCGGGTGCGCGAGGCGTCACCCGATCTCGTTAAGGCATTGCTATTGCACAATTCGGATGGGGTGAACTTCGATCCGGCACTTGGTTTTGGCACACCAAAAGCAGCCTCGCTACCCTGGGAGTGTAGACTAGGCTTCGTCACGCTCCAATGGCGGGCATCACTGCGCCCGAGCGCAGCATATTATTGGGAACTGCCGATTCCAGAATCTCTAAAGAGGACCGGCAAGTTGAAAGGCACGGGTGCTTTGACAGCAATCCTCAACCCGCATCCGATGGTGACAGATTATGCCGGCCCGAACTACTTCAGCGTCCGGTTGGCAACGGCGCTTCAGTATCAGCGCGGTAAAACGAAGAAGAATGCTGCGAAGTTTCACAACCTGCTAGGCTCGCTCGACACAGGCAAGATCACCGAACAGGAAGCGCGGGCGCTAGATCACAAGTGGAGCCCGATCCGGCACCACAATAATGACTTTCAGAGCGTCAGCTTTGAAGGCGATATGCTGCGTATCTACGCTCGCATATATGCACGCGACCTGTATCTCTACGGGTATTCGGGTGCCGACGAAATCCCTGAAATGGAGACGGTTTTCGTTCTGTCGCTCGGCACCGGCGACGAGAACGATGATGTGTATAACGAGCTGCGAGACCAGCTCGGTGCATTTGTCGAAGCAGCAGTCGTCGAGACAGATAGCGACGTGGACAACGAAGGATTCTGAGCATGAGCAAGGATAAAGACAGGACAATCTACCGGAGATCATCGGACAACAAGTGGGTGGATAAATGGAACAGTGCCGGGCGCGGCTTTGTCTTCGACACGCAGAAGGATGCGATTGCTTCCGGACGTGAAAAGCTCGTCAATGTCGGAGGCGGTGAGCTGACTGTAAAGGGGCGGGACGGAAAAATCCGCAGCAAGGACACGCTCGGCGGCGGCAACGATCCGATGCCGCCACGCGATAAAGAACACTAAGTTGGAGGGCAATTTAACACTATGGGTAATAGTGTTAAATCCATGTCCCGCTAAGCCTGTGGATTGAGAGGGCAGGGGCGTGATTTTCACTTCGCTGCTTAACAGTTTTCCGGGATACTGTTAAATATGAGTGAAATGCGCCTCTATGACACCGCCGGAAACCGGCTCTACCTCAACTCCGAAGAGCGTGCTGCCTTCCTGACTGTGGCCCGACGGCAGCCTGCTCGCGATCGCACGCTCTGCGAGACGCTGCTCTTCACCGGCTGCCGTCCATCAGAGCTGCTGGAGATCACCCCGGCCCGCGTGGACCTGTCGAGCGGCACAATCACTATCCGCAGCCTGAAGAAGCGCAAGGATGCAACAGGCAGCTCAAAGATCGTCTATAGGAGCGTCCCGGTGCCGCCGGATGTCCTGGATACCCTCAACACTGCCCACGGCATCCGGGAAGCTCAGAAATCCCGCAAACAGTCGGCAACGCCAATCTGGCCACTCAGCCGCGTGCGGGGTTGGCAGATCGTCAAGGGGATCATGATCGAGGCCGGGATACCGGATGCGCCGCACCGCAGCCCAAAGGGCTTGCGCCACGGCTTCGGGATCAACGCGACAGTAAACGGCATTCCACTACACATGCTACAAAAGTGGATGGGGCATGCGCAGCTCAGCACCACGGCGATCTACGCCGATGCTGTGGGCAAGGAAGAACAAGATATCGCAGCTAGGATGTGGGAGTAGAGACCATGCATCTCACCAGAACAGAGCCTGACGCCAATTTGCATCGGTTTTATCGACTGGAGATCGTGCCCGGTCTCTTTGGAGACTGGGGTCTAGTGCGCATCTGGGGGCGGATCGGAAGCTCCGGTCAACTACGGACCGACTGGTTCGGCACGGAAGCAGAAGCAAAGGATGCCCGTTTCGAGCTGCACATGAAGAAGGCAAAACGCGGCTACGAGTAACCGGTCATAAACGTGCCAAAACAGCGCCGGTTTTGCCTGGGAGTTCTGACCCGGCTAAGCCTTTGATCTTGTGTGGGGCAGGGCGGGAGATATGCCCAAAAGTTGGTGATGGCTCCTGAGGGGCGGCATATCAAGGCGGTGCTGAAGCGCCGTCAATTCTCAAGAGAAAGGGATATGCCACATGTCGAAATCTACCGGTGTTCCATTCGAGCTATCATCGGAATTTTCACCTGATCCGCTGACTGAGGTCATTCAGTTCGGGGCACGCGAGCTGTTGCGAACGGCTGTGCAGGCTGAGGTTGCCGGTTTCATGGCGGTCCCCGCGCAGCTTGCTGGACGAGGAAGGTCGCCAGCGTCTGGTGCGCCACGGGGTCCTGCCAGCGCGCGCGGTGATGACCGGGGTCGGCACGGTGCCCGTTCAGGTGCCCCGGGTCCGCGACCGGGGTGCGAACATCGATGGCAGCAAGATCAGGTTCCGTTCATCCTTGGTGCCGCCGGATCTCCGCAAAGCGAAGTCCGTCGAGGAGCTGCTGCCCTGGCTTTACCTGAAGGGCATTTCAACGGGGGACTTCAGCGAGGCGCTGGCCGCCCTTTTGGGGCCGGATGCAGAGGGGCTGTCAGCCTCCACGATCACGCGACTGACGGCGACCTGGTGGGACGAGTATGAAGCCTGGCGCAAGCGTGACCTGTCGGGCAAGCGCTATGTCTACATCTGGGCGGACGGGGTCTGCTTCACGCCCCGTTTGGACGGGGATCGTCAATGTATGTTGGTGATTATCGGCGCTGACGAGTACGGAGAAAAGGACGTTTTGAGCATCATGGACGGATTCCGGGAGAACGCGGACAGCTGGCGGGACCTGTTACGCGGTCTGAGGAAACGCGGCCTGACGGTGCCGCCCGAGCTTGCTGTCGGTGATGGCGCGCTTGGGTTCTGGACGGCGCTGCGGGATGTCTATCCGACCACCCGTGAGCAGCGGTGCTGGGTCCACAAGACGGCCAATGTAACGGGCGCGATGCCCAAGTCGCTGCGGGAAAAAGCCAAGGCCGATCTGCAGGATATTTGGATGGCCGAGACGAAGAAGGAAGCCAATGCGGCCTTCGATCTCTTCGTGGAAACCTACGGCCTGAAATACGAGCGGGCCGTGGCCAGGCTGGTCAAGGACCGCGACGTGTTGCTGACCTTCTATGACTTCCCGGCCGAACACTGGAAACACATCCGGACCACGAACCCGATCGAAAGCGTCTTTGCCACGGTCCGCAACCGAACGCGCAAAACCAAAGGATGCCTGAACCGCAAGACCGCCCTCGCCATGGTCTTCAGGTTGATGATGTCGGCCAAGAAGAAGTGGAGGAAGATCTCAGGGCCAAACCGTCTGCCCGAAGTGATCCAGGGGATTGCCTTCAAGGACGGGATCAAGCAACGTCAAAACGCCGCCTGATCACGCCGTCACCAACTTTTGGGCATAACTCAAACGGTGCTTTTGATGACGGGTTCCTTGGACCAGTTTTGCAGGTCGCGCTGCATAGGACTCCATAATACAGATTCGGTGAGATAGTCCTTGCCCGGTTCCGATATCCGACCGTATTCCTTCCCAAAATAATCCGGCAGAAGGATTTCCTTTTTGTCCTGAAGTATCTGTTTCGCCGCAAGATGAAGATGTGTCTCCCCGATCTTCTGACAGTCGCCACCCACTGCATGCGCGAAATGCCAGGTGCGTTTGTCGCCCTTCCTGGCAACTAGCGGATACCCGCAAGCTCCGCAGACACAGCCACATTGCTTGCCGCGTTCTACATGCTCAATGCTGATGCATCGTTTGTCTTTGACGCCGATGCGGACATGCTCGCCGGAACGGAGATCCATCACGTGACCTCCACCATAGCTTACTCCGACCCATCCTTGGTTTTGTCGCTGGAATCATCTTCAGCCACATCCTCCTTGCCGGACCTGATCGTTTCCGGCCAGAGCGCATCCAGCGGGAAGGTGATGGCATCGAAGGGGAGCAGAGACACCGGATCGGTATCTGACAGGGTTGCGATCACGACCCACCGACCATCGTGGCGTTCAAACGCTTCCAGTATTCGGGCCTCGGGGTCGACGAACCAGAGATAGCTAATGCCCTCGCGCACATAAATCTCGCGCTTGCCGCCCAGATCGTTGCGACGTGTCGAAGGGGACAGAACCTCGCACACCCAGTCCGGCGCGATGTCAAAATACGCCGCATCCGGGTATTCCGGCATGGTCTCGCGTCGCCAGCCCGCCAGATCGGGGACAACGATGTCCTCACCCAGATGCAGCTCCGGCTCATCAATAATCCACCAACCGCCGGGGCCACCATCGCCATAGTTGAAAGGTGGGCTGATCTTCGCCCCAATCCCTGAACTCGCCCAAGCATGCCGCGAAGCTGGCCTCGGCTGCATGTGCAAATCACCGCCAATCACCTCAGCCACCATGTTGGGCGGAGCGTCCAGCACGTCCTGGTAGGTGGCCTGGCGATGGAGTGGTTCCAAAATCCGGCGCTGTGTGTTCACCTTCTGTACTCCTCGCCCGAGAGCATAGACAGTATCCATGTCGCTAACAAGGGATATGTCCGGTCCTGTCCCTAACAAGGGATATGTCCGGTCCATGTAACATGCGATCTGTCCGGTTTGATGTCGCCTCTGAGAGGAGGCACCATGAACCGGGCAGAAGTATTACAAGGACTACGATTGATGAAGTTCGAAGAGGTATATTCCCGGCGGCAAGCCCGGGAACTGACGCAGGAGCAGGCAGCGGAGATACTTGGGGTCTCGGCGCGTGCGGTTCGACGATGGGAGGATCGATATGAGGCGAATGGGGCGGAAGGTCTTTATGATCGCCGCCATGGCAAATTGGCCAACAACCGTGTTCCAGCAGATAGAGCCATGCAGATGCTGGAATTGTTTGATACGCAGTACTGGGATTACACGCCAAAACACTTCCACGAGAAGCTGGTGGCGCATCACGGTTTTATGCACAGCTACAACTGGGTAAGGCTTACGCTTCACCGCCACGGTCGGGTCAGACCCGCCCCGCGCCGGGGGGCACACCGACGCAAACGCGCCCGCCGTCCGATGGTCGGCATGATGCCGCACCAGGATGGATCCACACATCAATGGGTCCCGGATCAGTGGTGGGATTTGATCGTGACGATGGACGACGCCAACAACCAGATCTATTCCGCGGTCTTTGTTCCGCAAGAAGGTACCATGAGCAGTTTCACAGGAATAACCGAAGTGATCGAGACGCATGGTCTGTTCTGCGCGCTCTATACAGACCGCGGATCGCATTACTGGCACACGCCCGAAGCGGGCGGCAAGGTGGATAAGGAGAAGCTGACCCAGGTTGGACGCGCGCTCCAGCAACTCGGCATGGAATTGATCCCGGCTTACTCCCCTGAGGCGCGTGGACGTTCAGAACGCATGTTTGGCACGCTTCAGAAGCGTTTGCCGCAGGAGCTGCGATCCCATGGGATCACGACCATGGAGGACGCCAACCGATTTCTGAAAGAGGTCTATCTTCCCGAGCATAACGCCAGGTTCGTGCGTGCGCCTGAAAATGAGGCCTCCGCCTTCGGGCCATTTACAGGGAATGTGCGGGATACGCTGTGTGTGCAGGAAGAGCGGGTCGTCGGTAATGACAACACCGTGCGATACAAGGGACTGGTGCTGCAGATCGCAGCGACCCGGCAGCGCCACCATTTCGTCAAGGTAAAGGTCAGGGTTCACGAATACACGGATGGAGAACTGGCCATCTTTCATGGTCCCCGGTGCATTGGCCGCTATCGGGCCGACGGGCAACGAATCGAACCGGAGGACCACAAACAGGAAGCTGCGTGACTCGCTTCGACGTGGCGCGGACGTTGTGGTTCAAATCTACGGTCGCCTACGGCTCCCTTCGATTTGAACCACAACGGTATCAACAGAAGCGGACAATTGGCATGTTACATGGACCGGACAACTCAGAATGTTTTTGACAGGTGTTGTCCGGTCCATCTTACCACCCTTCAAAATTCCACGTCTGATTTGACGTTTGTCTGATTTGTGTGATTCAAGGAGTCTCCACTGTTGATATTGGAGGCTGATTTGGCAGGAAGCAATTGTTTTTCAGAGCTTTATTCGAGGATTGAGGCTGATTTTCGGGATCGTCTTCCCGGGTATCACAAGTCTCGGCGGGAGGGTCTGTCGGTGCTGGCAAGCGTGATTTTGAACACACGCAGCGTCAATCTGATGGAAAATGCGACTGCCTTGCCCCGCGAGACCGGCTCGGTGGACCACCGTTATCAGTACATTTCGCGGGTTCTGGGCAATTCCCACATTGATACTGACGAGGTCATGCAGGCCTATGTCGGTGAGATTTTCCGCCGCCAATGTGAGGCCGGGGAAACGATTGTACTGGCCCTTGATCAAAGCAAGCTCAACGAAGGGCACAACAAGCACTTCCTCGCCTTTTGCAAGAAGCGGGGTGCTTACAAGCGCTAAGGCGCAATGCATGATTGCATGCATTGCGCCTTTGTGGAAAAGCCGCAAACATGCTTGGCGCGAATGAGGCATGCGTGCTAGCATGAGCAAAAATAACGATTTGGCAGATCGGAGCAGCAGATATGACCTACATTATCGGGATGGTGTCCCAGAAAGGCGGCGTTGGTAAATCCACTCTCGCCCGCATGATGGCGCGAGAATTCGTCGCCGGTGGCCTCACCACCAAGATAGCAGACCTCGACACCCAACAGCAGACTTGCACCCATTGGGCAGGACGGCGCGCCGAAGGTGGCGTCACGCCCGAACTTCAGGTGCAGAGCTTTGCGAGCGTGAAGACCGCGCTAGCCGAAGCACCGCGCTTTGATGCGCTGATCCTTGATGGCAAGCCGAACGCTTCGGATCAAACCGCTGAGATCGCAGCAGCGGCCGACCTCGTCGTGATCCCAACGGGACAAACCGTTGACGACCTGCATCCTGGCGTCGTGCTGGCGCACAGCTTACGCAAGAAAGGTATCTCGCCCGACAAGATCGCCTTTGCCATGTTCAAGACCACCGGCAGCGCGCGCGAGAACGCCGCTGCACGGCAATATCTCACCCAAGCGGGATATCTGGTGCTTGACGGCGAAGTCGGGGTGTCTACGGCCTATGGATCGGCCTCCGATGCCGGCAAGGCCATTACCGAAACCTCATTCCGCACCTTGAACGAGCGCGCGTCCAAGCTGGCGCAAAGCGTGATCGACAAGATGGCCGAACTTCAAGAAAGGCAGGTGGCGTAATGACCACGAATATCACCAAGCTCAAAAGCAAAAAAGGTGCGCCGCCTGCGGCCGATACCGCGCCCGATGTGATTGCCGAAGATACGCGCGATGCAAGCGAACCTACGGTCGCCCTGCAAGTGCGCGTTCCTAAGTCCGTCTTTGAAGGGTTTTCTGAACAGGCAGGGCGCGAATTTGGCTTCAGCCATGGTGCAAAGAAGAAGTTCTTCCTGAAGATTTGGGAAGCCTACAAAGCGCAAAACATGTAAGCATGTTTGCATGCAAGGCGCTAATGCGCCTTGCACTAATCGCGCTCAAAGCCTTTGCCGCGATCCTTATTCCTCGGCCGGTTGCGACTGCGCTTCGCGCCTTCGGCGCGGCGCTTGGCGCGCTCCATTTGATCTTCCGAAACCTCACGCTTTTTGCCGCCACCATCGGATTCCGTCTTCTTGGCAACTTTGTCGAGCGCCTTGGCGGCTCGGTTTTGATCTGATGGGGCAGGGGCCAGACCTGCCGTGTCGGTAGTGTCTCAGTTTGAATTTGACTTCTTTTTGTAAGGCCCGCGCTTTTTGGGAGCAGGCACACGGGAGTCGATCAGGCCAACAATCCAGGCCGTGTCATGCAGCGTGTCGGAAACGCCAGCAGCCATTGCAGGTGTCATTTTAAGGCTCTTGTGGATGTGCACGAAGTTGTAATGCACAAAATACAGGCTCAGCATGTGCAGGTGGTTTTCCAGCTTCTTTGAGAAAGCATTGGTCAGGCGCGTAAAGCGACGCATCCCCATGCGCATTGTAAGGTTCTGGCGCTCAACGTAGGACGTGCTGACCAGTTCCTCTACAGGTTGGCCCATGACAGGCTCTTTCCTGATGCCTGTGCACTCTGCGGGGCCGTACTTTTTTTCATGCCCTTTAGAGCCTGTGTTGTCGCCGTACATTTTCACTAGCATGGCATAGTCCACATCTGAGCCGAAAGCATCCTCAACAGCACTGAGATACGCCTTGTGGCCGTCTGTGGTAAGCTGGACGCGGTTTGACAGACGGTCGCGCAGGTCAAACATGAACTCGTGCGCGGTTTGCGCTGAGCGGTCGCCAACTTCATAGGACAGGACCATTTTGCTATCTGCGTCGATTGCAGTCCATGTCCACACATCACCTGATCCATCAGGAGCGGCGGCGGCTGTCTTTACGTTCTTGTCCTTTGCATAGACGAATGACCAGATTTCATCACACTCAACGCGGGTTGCGCCTACGTTGCGCACCGTCTCATCGTGGTACGCCGCGCAGGCTTCACCAGCCTCAACAAGCAGCTTGGTCACGGTGTTGATCGAAACACCCACAACACGGCTGGTTGAGCGCATGGAACTGCCCTCAACCATCATGTTGAGGATCATTGCGCGGGTTTTGGTGTCTAACTTGTTCATACCACTATTATAGGTATGTTATCTCCATTTATCAAGCAAAAAGTTCAGTTTACTTTCTTGCCCCGACAAATATCCCAGTCAGCACCATACCAACCAAGCCAATCACTGTCACAGCTGTACTGCCAACCAGATACGCTTGAACGGTGGGGTCCATGTCAAAGCCGCAAATTTTGAAAGAATCGAGCAGTAATACAGACCCCACAAACCCACAGTACATACACATAAATATGAATGCTTTTTTCGCATAAGGCTCAATCAGGCCGTCGAGAATATCTTTGGTTTTTAATTTTTGTTCAAGTTCTGGAACGGTTAGCTTGAGTTGGAAATTCTCTAGCCCAACCTCTCTAAGTCGATCATAAAAGGTTAAGGTCTGCTCATTTGTAGACGGCTCTGGACTCAAACGGTCCAGAGCATTGTCCATATCCTCAACGCTTATCTTTGGTTGTTCAGCCTGCGGCTGCGGTTCGTCCTGCAAGCGCGAGCCTCACATAATGTTGTTTAATTTCAGAATTCGAAAGTACCGCATTTCGGTGCTTTAAGTATGCGTTTGACCACGGGGTTCCTGGCTCATGCGTCATGTCACTCAATTCACGAGGAAACATGTGGCCGTATTTACTCCAAACATGGTCAACAACTGCGGTTTCTTCCGCAGTTAATTGAGCGGCGTATTCTTCTTTCGTTTCTGGGTCGATAAGCTCACAGTTCTTCCCGCGATAACCATGTTTTTTAATATGATCCCATATCCTACGAAAAACAGGCCCGCCGTCCCAAGCCTCAGGCCGGTCCGCAACCAGAGGCTCATTGTTTATCGCTAAATTCCAGCCGTGGGCCAAATAGGTTAATTTGTGCAATATTACTTGTGACGGCCAAGTATCGTCAGCACGTCTTCGTAAGAATTCATTAGCAATAGCCTCCGGACGGTAGTTAGCCATCAGCCCCACCGAGCCGCTGCGGCCTTTTGAGCTATCGCCTTGCGGGCCTCTGATGTTGTGTTCTCCACACGCGCTTTCGCACCCGCTAAGCCGCTTTTGCGCTTTGCAGGTTGTGCTAATGTTGTCTCTTGTGCCTCTCCGGTCGCGATCTGTGCAATATGTACTGCATTGCCGATCACGTCCGCTGGGCGTCTCTGCCCTTGCGGTCCTTTTGGCATGTGTTTCGCTCCTTTTTGGTTGGGTCGGTTCGCCGTGTGCCCGGCGATTGCCGATATCTTACACGAAAAACACGGTGAGTATAGGTCAGTGTTGGTGACTACTCTGCCTGTTTCATGGCAAAAACTGACGCACGTCCGCACATTCTCGCGCGGTTAGCGTTACCATCTGGTTAACCTGCGCCGAACACCGAACGGACTTAATTTCAAACTGAGACACTACCGCCGTGTCGGACCTGGCCCGAACGCGGAAAGATTTACGGGCGACCTCATCGGCGCGGGCGCGTGATCCTTCAGAGCGCCTTCGCTCGATCAAGCGTTCATCGCGAATCCGCTCGGCCGCATGCCTGCGCTCCATCTTTTCCCAATCTCGCGCGTAGCCTTGTTTCACCTCGTCGCGGCGCTCGCCCATTCGGGTCTCGATCCCCTGAAGCGATGTCTTCAGGCTGGAAAGGCTCGCCTGGTCGCGCTTTTCGGCCCCTGTGAGCTTTCGCACCACCGACTGAAACAAACCCTTTTTCCCGAGCCGCTCTTCCGTCACGCCGATCTCTTTGTCGAGCTTGGCACGGGGGCGGGCGTATTCGCGCCGCCAGAACCGCCTCAAGGCGGTTCTGGCGGCGGGTGAAGGATTGCTTCAGCTCGGCCGCTTCCTTGGTCTGTCGGGTGCTTCTGGCACAAGCGCAGGAGCTTGCCCGGGAAGAGCGGTTCATCAACTGGCAGGTCAGCTTTCCCGGGGTCTGGACGGAGTGGGACAAGCCCGGTCTCACCGGGGGCTTTGACGCGGTGATCGGAAACCCCCCGTGGGACCGCATGAAGCTCCAGCAGGTCGAATGGTTCGCCCAGCGTGATCCCGTAATTGCCCGTGAGAGCCGCGCAGCGGACCGTAGAAGGCTGATAGAGGGTATAAAACCCTTGCAAAGGCATTTAAGGGCGCTGAGAGGCGCTCTGAGGCGGCCCTACTCGAGCTTTTCTGGGAGGGCGTTCCGGGGAGATGCGCTCCCTCCTTTTCCTGACCTCTCCCGAGGGGGTAATTTCCAGCCTCTCCGCAAGCGCTGCCTTCGGGGTTCCGGGCACTGACCCTTGTGGACCCAGCACCGCTGCTCACGGGTGGTCGGATAAGGCTATCCAGGGCCGAGGGGGACTACCCGCTCCTCTCTGCGGGGGATGTAAATCTCTAGACGCAAGTCAACGCTATGAACGTGGAGCGATCATCAGCACTCGTCATCCCCCGGTCTGGCGATGCCCAGCTTGGGTCTAATGGCAATGAAGCGGTTTTGATCCGGCGTGGCAGCACTGGCCAGCAGGAGAGCTTTTCCGGCATCCGCCGCCATGCTCCACGGTTTCCTGTGTCACAGTTGGCACCATGGCCGCAGTGTCAAATGCATTTGCGGCGAATGTTGTCATCGCGAATGCGGCACTCAGAACGATAATTTTCATGATGGATCTCTTTCAAAAGGGTTGCGTCTCGGATCTGGTGAAAATTCTCTGGCGGCGGGTGAAGGATTGCTTCAGCTCGGCCGCTTCCTTGGTCTGTCGGGTGCTTCTGGCCTCTCTGATATCGGTTGGCTCAAGCGAACGGTGCTGCTTGACCCAATCATACTCTTCGCGCGTGATGTTCTCGTTCTTGACGAACTGGCCCTTCTCACGCCGCGCATTGTGATTCACCCGTGCTTGAACACGGATTTTTCCCTGGCCGCGTTCATAGCCTTCCGCCCATTTCGAGAGCTTCAGATGATCTTTCGACGTGCTGGCGGCTTTGCCGGTCTCAGGGTGAACACGATTGAGGATCACATGGATATGCGGGTGCTGCGTGTCATTGTGCGCGACCAGCACCGCTTGTTGATCCTCCATCCCGAGCGCCTTCAAGCTGTCTTGCGCGCCCGATATACACATCCGCGCCCATATCTACGACCACTGTCGATCCGTCCGGATTTTTGTAAGTGATTTTAGCCATTTTTTGTCATCTCTGTGTGTGCTGCGCTGATTTGCGCGGCGTCTGTGATGTCAAAAAATGCATGACGTGCACGGTGTCAAGCCTGGCGTCAAGTGTGGATAATTTTTATCATTTCTGACATGTAAATTTGATTATCCGCTAGGCGTCTTTGTGTCCCACCCCCACCCCTAAAGGGGGGTGGGTACACATGCGTCTGGCGGATAATCAATAATATTAGCATATTATAATCTCTGGCAGGATGTCACAACGTCACAACGTCACAACGTCACAACGTCACGATGTCGCAATGTCACGATTGACTGATCAGCTGATCTGGCTGATCGGCACGATGTCACGATGTCACGATGTCACGATGTCACAATGCGGCAAACGCAAACCTCTGGCCGCAGCTCCCCGACCGCACAAGCTGCACGTGTACGCACTGGATACCCCCGACATACCCACACCAATCGCACAATCTGCACGTGTAATCATGCACCGATCCGCACATACGATCCGATAAGTCATTGATATTGCAGAGTTTTATTCGCGCATAATCCGTATTTATGTCAAATTGACGATGTGCGAGAGGGGAGGAGGTCGGGGAGGGGGAGGGGGCCCGTTGCGCCCGCGCGCGCCTTCCCTGCAAAGGCCGATATCTCCCACATGTACATAAAATATAATTTGACAAATTTGACAAAAATATCCTATGCGCCTGAAATCACAGCATATTTTGCTCACTGACGAACTGTTATCATTCTTTTATAATTTTAGCCAAATCGGCGCGCTGGTGTCAGTAAAGGACAGAGCCGACCGGGATTTTCCCGGTCGGCTTCCAAGCGGGCGAGTTGGTCAGGGGTCTAACGCCACCCCCAACACCCAGCTTAAGAAAGGGACGAGCAAGCTCGCATTTCGCCATGGAGACGAAACGGAAAAAACGCGGAAGACCTGCCAGGGCAGAGGGTGAAGGACGTTCACTCTCCCTTCCCCCTATCCGCGTTAATCCCGCTGAAATGTCTTTCATCGAGATGCAGGCAGCTACCGCAGGCCAGCCCGTTTCCACTTATGCCCGAAATGTTTTGACCCGCCGAAAAGTTGCCCCGCGCACGACTGCGCTAGAGGACAAGCTTTTGTTCGAGTTGAACCGTTGTGGCGTGAATCTTCATCAGATCGTCAAAGCCCTGAACTTTAATCAGGGCTTGCCAAGCGATATCAACGACACACTTGACGAGCTACGGGCGGCGATTGCCCAGATTGCGGATTCCTATGACGCCTAAAGCATCAAAGGATGGCCGCGCCACGGGCAAGAGCTTCAAGGGCGTGTTTCAATACTTGCAGCATGACAAACGCCTTGAAGGTGAGGACACGCGCAGCACAGCCGAGCGCGTGGAGTGGATCGAGTACAATAATCTCGCTGTTAATCACCCTGACAGCGCATGGCGGGTGATGGCAGCAACGGCGCGGCAGCAAGACGAGATTAAGCGCCAAGCTGGCAAATCTGTTGCGGGCAACAAATCCGATCAGGTGGTTTTTCACTATTCGCTTGGCCGGCATCCCGACGAGAAGGAAGGACTGACACAGGCGGAAACGCTACGCGCTGCCAATGAGAGCATTCGGGTGCTTGGCGCTGATGGCCATCAAGCGGCGATCATCGCGCATAACGACACCGCCCACCCTCACGTTCATGTTGTGATCAATCGGGTGAATCTTGAGGACGGCAAGCTTCTCGATCTCTGGAAGTATCAGGAGAAGCTTTCAAAGTGGGCTTTGTCATATGAGCAAGGGCGCGGCAAAATCCTGTGCGAACAACGCG
>CATOSU010000005.1 GCA_951812615.1 uncultured Paracoccaceae bacterium | reverse complement strand
GGCGGCGCCGGCCCGGCAACATCTCCGCGCCCGACGGCACGACCGTGGCATGTTGGCGGTGTCGTCACCGACGACACCTTGCCGTCACTCTATCATTCCGGCGGTGTGGCCGGGGCGAGAGCCCTCACCCGCGCCCGCGAGATCGTGACTGCGTCCGCCCGCCATGGTCCCTCGTCCCGCGAGGTGCCGGCCCTGCTCACCGCCGGCGAGGCGGTGCTGACCGCGCCGCAGGCGGCCGCGATCGAGGCGGCGCTGGCCGCGCTGGAGCGACCGCGGTATCATGCGGGAGGTGTTGCCATCGACCCCGCCACGATCCCGAAAATATACGCGCCCGCCGACCCCACCATCAGTGCGTCGGCGGCGGTGCCCGGTCAGGATATCGCCGACCGGCTCGCCGCCTCCCTGACGCCGCTCATGGAACGGCTGGCCGGCGCGCAGGGCGGCCCGCGTCAACTCCGCGTCCATATCGACAACCAGGGCTCCGGGCCGCCGCAGCGCCCGCGCGAGGCGGTGATTGAACCCGATATCGAGGGCGCCGTCGTGCGGATCATCACCGAGGACGACGCGACCGGCGGGCCAATCAGCCAGACCGTGTCCCGCAGATTCGGAAAACGCCGGGGGGATTTCTGGTGAGCGCGCCGCTGCCTCTCTGGCCCAATGAGGCCCGGATCGATGCCGACGCACTCGAAACCGGCCAGGCGGAGGATGTGCTGCGCACGCCGTTCGAGGACGGCACGGTGCGCCAGGCCCGCCGGGGCCGGGGCCTGCGCACATGGGACATCCTTGCGCATCTGGACAGCGATGCCGCGATGGTCGCATTCCGCAGATGGGCGGGTTCCCATGCCCATCGCTGGTTCGCCTTTCCCGATCCGCTCGGGCCGGGCAGCCTGCGCGTCCGTGTCCGGGGCGGGGCCGGCGGCATCACCGCCCGGGGCCGTGTTTCTGGTGGCCAGCGCCGCTGGGAGCTGCGCCTGACGCTGGAAGGACCCGCCTGATGCCCGCGCCCGGCTTTGATATCGCTCTGCGCGCGCTCGCGCCCGAGGACATCGTCCCGGCACTCGAGATCCGTCATCCGGCGCTCGCTGATCCCCTGCGCCTGGCAGTGTCGCCGCAGAACCGCGAGATCGCGGGGCAGGCCTACACCGCCATCGCGCTCAGGCTGAAGCTGGCCGACGACCGGGCCGGGCGGGCACCGCGTGCGGAGCTGCGCATGGACAATGTCGGGCGCGAGGCAATGGCGTGGATCGCGCGCTCCGGCGGCGGGGCCGGGGCCACCGTGCGGATCATGCTCTGTCTGGCCGACGGTGATGCCCAGGCCCATACCCCCGACTGGGAGCGCACGCTCGATGTGCTCGGCATCGAGGTCACCGACACCGAGATCGTCGCCACGCTCGGCTACGACCCCGGTCTTGACCGGGCCGCCGTGGCGCTGCGCTACGAGCCCGAAACCGCACCGGGCCTGTTCTGAAGGAGATACAAAATGCCGGACCGGATATACACCAAACGCGGCGACAGCCTCGCACTCGACTGCACCGCCTGGCTCACCCCGCCAAAGGGGGCAGAGCCAGGCATGCCACGCGACCTCACCGCCTGGACGCCGGAATGCCAGATGCGCCATGAGCGAACCGGAGCGCGTATCAGCCTGCGCGCCACAGCCTCGGGCACGAAGGCGGCCCGGGGCCGGTTCGCGCTCTCGGCCCGGGCGACAGAGACGCAGGCCTGGCCCACGGGATGCTGGCGCGCGGATATCCAGTTCACCGACCGGGGCGGCGCGGTGACGAGCACCGAAACATTCATCATCCATGTACTGGAGGACATCACCCGATGAGCACCGTTATTTCCACGACCCAGGGCAGCGTCTCGATCAACGATGCAGCACCGGTCAGCAACGATATCGTCGCCCAGGGCGCCGCCGCTGCGGCCGCGGCCGAAAAGGCGAAAGATGCGACCACCAGGGCCGACACCTTCATCGCCGGCGCAAAGGCCGCCTTCCCGCTTGCCCCCAACCTGCTGGCCGATACCAAGAAGTTCGCAACCCTCTGCGGCGGTGTGACCAATACGAGCACCGAAATGTTCGCGGCGCATAATGGCTCCGCCTGGCACGCCAATCTCTACAACGGAACGAAGGCCACAGGCAAAATCGAGGTGGTGACGCTCGACAGGCTTGCCGCAAAAGGTATCCCCTTCGGCGGCGATCTCGCCCGGGCGACCAACGGGCCGGACGCCGCGACGCCCTGGAACGGCTCTGATTTCCGCGCCGTCCTGCTTGATGTCAAAATCGACACGAACCAGACCGGCGGCGATCCGGGCCACATTTATGTGCTGAGACAGGGCTCGACCCGCTTCACGGGGCTGGGCAAAGGCGAGTTCCAAACCCAGGCCGCCTGTTTCGTCAACGTGATTGCACAATCGGGCAAGATTCAATTCCGTCCGTCAGGAGGCATGTCGGCCGTCATTATGGCGGGGCCCGACCTCAGGGGCAAGGGCTGGACATATCTGCAGAGCAACCGGACCGGCTGGGGCGGAGACCACCTGCCGCGCTTCGAAGGCAAAGGCACCATGAAGGTGGCGCTGGCGCTGCCTTACGTCGGCACTGGCGATCATGGCGGTGCGTTCATCTACGCCCAGTCGCTCGGGCGCTACACCCACGGCGATGACCGCCTGTCCGCCGGCATGACCTACTGAGAAGGAGACAGATTATGGCCCTTATCAAAAAAGGCACGGAAACAATCGCCGCCATGGCGCTGCGGGATGTGGATGACTGGCTCGAGCAGGAGGGTCTCGGCAAGGACGCTGTCACCGTGGAGGCAAACGACGCGGAAATCCGGGACGCCGCGCGGGCCGCAATACACCGCACAGCCGGCGACGCGGACACGCTGATCGGCACCTATGGCGACGGCGTGACCTTCCTGCTGGTGGAAATCGGGCGGCTCGCCGCCGCGCTCAGGGCGTCCACAACCCTTGCCCAGGCCAAAACCGCCGCTACGCCCCTGGCCGACGCGCTCGCGCCGATCGTGGCGGGCGTCGGGGACGGCACCATCAAACTGCCCTACAAGCTCAAGACCGGCGGACAGGCGGCCGCACTCACCGAGATCGGCACCCGGATCACGCGCGTCGCCGAGGCCTTCGAGGGCGATGACGGATAAGGATCGCACCCGCACTCCCGACTGGGCCGCGGCCTGGGTCGGCGCGCCGGCCGAGGATTGCGCCGATCTGGTCGCACGGGTGCGCCGCGCCGTGTTCGGGCACGCCCTCGACCTGCCGCCCAGCCCCGGCAGCCTGCGCGCGCGGGACGGGGCCATAGCCGCGCTCGGGGGCAACTTCGCGCAGGCCCTCGGCACCGGCGAGGCACCACAGGAGGGCGATGCGGTGCTGATGCGCGCCGCCGCCCGCACCCGCGCCCTCGGTCACCATATCGGGCTCTGGACTGGCAGTCCCGGCACTCCGCATGTCCTCCATCACATGGCCATGCTTGGCACCTGCCTGCATCCGCTGGCGCGCCTCGAAGACCGGGGCCTCGTCTTCGCCGGCCTTTACCGATGGCTGTGATCCTCCCCCGGGCGGCGACCGGAACCCCTGCATGCCCCCTGCACCGCCGCCGCACCGCCCCTGCAGAGCCCCTGCATGCCCCCTGCAGCGTCGATATCTGGCCGCACCCCCTGACGGCAGAGGGGCGGATCACCATCATGCTGCCGCATAGCACGCCCCTCGATACACTCGCCGCCGCCGCGCTCCCCGGCCTGGGTCCCGGCCACATCCTGGTGAGCGTCGATGGCCACGCCGTGCCGCCATCCGACCGCGCCCGCACCCGGCTCCGCGCCGGCCGGCATGTGGTACTGCGCCCCGCGCTCGCCGGCGGCGGCGACAGCAATCCGCTGCAGATCATCGGCACCATCGCGCTCCTCGCCCTCGGGGCATGGCTGCCCGGCGCGCAATTCCTGGCAGGCCTCACCTCGTTCCAGGCCTCGCTCGTCTCCGCCGGCATAATGGTCGCCGGCGGTCTCGTCCTCAACGCCCTCATTCCGCCCCCCGATCCCGCCGGCACCGCCGCCGGGCCGGAACCCGTCCATTCGCTCACCGGTGGCGCCAACCAGGCGCGGCCCTACGCGCCCGTCCCGCTCATCCTCGGCGCACACCGCATCTTCCCCGATGTCGCCGCCGTGCCCTGGGCCCGATTTGACAACGATAACAACCAGGACCTCGTTCAGGTCTTCGGCCTCGGGGCCGGGGCCCCGGAGATCTCCGACCTCCGCCTTGGCGATACCCCGCTGGATCAGTTCACAGGCGTGTCGCGCCACATCCTGCGCGGCCGCGCAGGACCCGAACGCGCCGATATCCACACCGCAGCCGGACCCGCGCTCGACAGCACCGACTGGCAGACCCGGCGGACGGCGCAGAAGAGCACCCATGTCGGCATCGATCTCGCCGCCCGCCAAACCGTCTATAACGGCAAGGGCGAGGGATCAGGCCGCACCGTGACCCTGGAAATCGAGGCACGCCCGGCGGATACGGACATCCCATGGACCCGCCTCGGACCCGGCCCCCTCAGCCTGACCGGCGATGATCGCGCCAGCGAGGTCCGGCGCTCGACCGTGATCCGCCTGCCGTCCCCCGGTACATGGGATGTCCGCATCCGCCGCACCGCCGCACCCGCCAGGGGAACCCGGGACGTCGACCATCTGCAATGGACCGCACTGCGTTCGATCCGTCCCGACCCCGGCGACTATCGCGGCCAGACACGGCTCTGGCTGCGCATCCGCGCCTCAGGCGAGGCCTCGGGCTCCCTCGCCCGGCTCTCCTGCATGGCGCACCAGCCCGTGCCCGTCCCCGATGGCCAGGGCGGCTGGCAGACGCAACCCACATCCAACCCGGCCTGGATATTCCTCTGGCTCGCAAAAGGCCTCCACGTGGACGGACGCCTGGTCGCAGGCGCCGGACTTCCCAAGGCCCGCATCGATCTTGCTGCCATCCGCGCCTGGGCCGCATTCTGCAAACGCCGCGAACTGCGCTGCGATGCCGTCATCTCCAGCGCCATGGACGCCCGCGACCTGCTGACCATGGTCGCCCGCTGCGGCCGCGCCAGCCCGACATGGGCCAGCGGCAGGCTCGGCGTCATATACGACGATCCCGACACCCCCGTCTCCGCCCTCATCACGCCGGGAAACATCATCCCCGACAGCCTGCGCATCGCGTGGACCAGCGGCGCGGCGGCAGAGGAAATCGCGCTGCGCTATATCGACAGAGACCGCGACTGGACATGGCAGACCGTCCGCCGCCTCATGCCCGGCCTCACCGGACCCCCCGCATCAGCCACAACCGTGACATTTCCCGGTATCATTCATACCGCCCGCGCCGAGGAAGAATGCGCGCTGCAGGCCGCCCGCCAGATCTATCACCGCCGCCGCATCTCATGGGACATGGGACCCGAAGGCCTCGCCATCGCCCGCGGCGACGTCGTCGCCCTCACCCACGGCCTGCTCGACGGCGGTATCGCCGGGCGCGCCACCGCAAACCCGCAACGCGCTGTCCTGTATCTCGACCGCGCGGTCGAGATCAAAGACGGTGACCGCATCCTGATCCGCACTCCCAATGGCAGCATACATGACTGCGCCGTCGACCGGCACCCGGGCGATGCAGCAACCGGACCCGTCGACCGCCTCAAGCTCGCAACCCCACTCCCCGAACCCCTCGACGCCGACGGGGCCGACCCCGCAGACACCCTCTGGCGGCTGCACTCCGCCATCGCGCCACACGCCCATCTGCGCATCATCGGAACCGAGCCGCGCGGCGAAGACCGCATCCGCCTCACCGCCATCGACGAGGTCGACGCCTATTACCAGGGCGCCGGTATCGAAACGCCCGACCGAACCGTGCCACGAACCCTCGATCTGACCGGGGTCTGAGACCCGCCAGAGCCACCACCACCGCCACCGCCAGAGCCACCCGATGACAGCGACAATCCGGAAGGGGCACCAGCAGTCCCGGAGCGAGACACAGCCGGCATCGAGACCCTTCTGGGCCCATGATCGACCGCCCGTTTCCAGCCCAAAACAGCCCCGAAAATCCAACCGGTTTCCAGCCCAAAACAGCCCCGATTCCGAAGACTTTTGTCGCGGATTCTGAAAAACTTTTGTCGCGCTACATCTCGGTCGTCAGTCCGGTGTTGTCGAGGTTCGGTGTAGCAGCGTTTCCGCCGTCGGCCTCGTTTCCGATCACCGATATGAAATTCTCCGGCGTGACATCGTCGCCGTCGCGCGTGCCCTGAAAGGCCCACACCATTTCGTTGGTCGAGGCCAGCATGCCGCCGCCCTGAATGTAGTCGATATCGCCGACGATATCCCCGTCCAGAGCCCCGGTTTCGGTCACCACGGCCGATCCGCCAGCGGTCATGTCCAGCGTCAGAACCGTTCCCGCAGCAATTCCCTCGGGCGGCACGACCCATTCGATCAGCTGTTCACCGGGCAGAAACTCGCTTCCGTTCCATTCACTGTCCGTGAAATAGATCACCTCGCCGCCGGCGATATCGGTCGTGGCGACGAAAGCGACGTCTTCGGCGTCGCCGTCCCAACCCACAAAGATGAGATCGCCTGGGTTCAGCATTCGGGTCCTGATGCCTGCTCGTTGCTCAGAACCAGTGAATAATGTCCAAATACGTTACAATTTGGGCCGAAACGGGTCGATTGCTGACAACCCGGCGGCAATCACCCGTCCCCTCCGGTCAGCCCGGGGCGGAAAACAGCCCCAGAAACGCCTGCAATCCCTGTACGCCGCCCTCGGCCTGCATCCGTCCAGACAACAGCGCCTTGGCCGGGTCCAGACGGCCGATCGCGATGGCGCGAAACACGTCCGTTGTCGTACGCAACGTGCCGGACCGGTCTTTCGCCAACCCGTCCTCGATGAACGCCACACCGCGCCGGATGCGGATCGAGATCGGCGAAACATCCGTGAAGTCAAACCCATAGGCCAGTTCCCGGTCCAGCACCTCGGCCACCTTCAGATTGGCGGTGAGGATGGTCATGAAATTCCGGATCGGGATCGCGTTGACCACGTGGTCCGGAGTCGGTCCGAAGTTCTTGGTCGGAATGACGAACCCCTCGGCCTCTGCCGCACTGACCAGATAGTAGTTGCGTGCTGACGACGCGAGTTCACCCTCGGCCAGCGCCCGCAGCGCCGCGGCCCGGATCTCCTGCGCGCCGGGATGGTTCAGCCGCAACAGATGCGTGCCCAGTGTCAGTGCCCATGCCGGCTCTGCCTCGCGCGCAGCATCCGCCAGTGCCCCGGCCCCACCCGCCAGCTGCGCCATCAGCTCGGCCTTGCGCCGGTCCGATACGGGCCGCAGGTCTGCCGGATCACCGGAAAACCACCCCAGCGTGCCGGAAAACACCGCCCGCGCGGCAAATTCCACCCGGCCATAGAATTCCTGCAAATGCGGCGCCCCGGCCAGATGCGGTGGCAGGGTGATCTGCTCGGCGATCTGGTTCGGCGTCAGCCCAGCGTTGATCATGCGGATTGTCTCGTCATAAACGAACTGGATCGCATCCCGGTAATCGCGCAGCCGCGTGTCGACCTCCTCCGCCCCGATCACCGGCTGACTGTGCTGCGGGATCATCACCTCGGCCCCGAACCCGCGCATCAGATCGATGCTCGCCGCCCATTTGCGCGGGTCGCGATAGGGCGTGCCCCGGATGGTGTAGAGGTTCGGAAAGGCGTGATAGTAATTGTCAGCCGGCAGCATCACCCCCCGACCGGGCAGAAACAGGACCAGCTGATCGTCAGTTTCTCCCGGCGCATGTTGCAGGATCACGGTTTCGCCCGCCATCTCCACCTCGGCCCGGTCGGTCACAACATCCGTCGGTGACAGGAAAAAGATCCCGTCCTGATCGTCGTTCCACAACCGCGGCCCGATCCCGTTATTGTCGAAACTGTCATCGGGCAAATACACGCCGAACATCCGCATCGCCCGCCGGAACGTCACCGGCGACAGCACGTTGATGATCTCGTGCACCCGCGCCTCGGTGCCGGCCTGCGCCCAGATCCTCGGAACCCCCGGCTGGCCGCGCAGGAACACGCCGGCCCCGAACACGTGGTCGGGATGGTTGTGCGTATAGACGATATCAGTGATGTCCTTGCCTGTCTCCGCCCGCAGGCCATCGATCCAAGGCAACAGGCCCTCGGCTGCGCGGATCGATTCCAGCGTATCAATCAGGATCAGCCCCCCCGGTGCGTCAACGACGATGACATTGGCCAGCCCATAGCCGATTGCCACGTGGACGCCCGGCACCACCTCTTCGGTGCGCTTCGAAAACAGCGCACTGTGCGCCGCCGCGTCCGCACGTGATGAAACCGCGGCCACATCCGCCACCACCGCCGCCCCGCGCTCTGGCGGTGCGCCCTGCGATGTCGCCCAGATATACCCGCCAATGCCGCCTGAAACCGCCACCAGCAACACGCCACACACCACGCCCAGCAGAAATCTTCTCATCCGCAGGTCCTCCCTGACCAAAACGTTACCGCCCGGCCCGCCTCTGCGTCCATCCTGCCCCTGCGTGACCCCGTTGCATCCCGCCAAGGACCCGCGCACACTCCGCCCGAATTCAGGCACCCGAGGAAACCGATGATATTCTACGACTGCTCCACCGCCCCCAGCCCGAAACGTGCGCGCATGTTCATCGCCGAAAAAGGGCTGGATATCGAAACGCGCGAAGTGTCCATCGCCGGGGGCGATCAGCTCAAGCCGGACTTCCTGGCGATCAACCCCTTCGCCACGGTCCCGGTTCTGGTCGCCGAAGACGGCACCGCGTTCACCGAAAACACCGGCATCGCCGCCTATCTCGAGGCGGCCTTTCCCGAACCCCCGCTGCTGGGCACGACGCCCGCGGAAAAGGGACTGGTGGCAACCTGGAACACGATCTGCGAATTGCACGGCGGCATGCCCATTTCCGAGGCGTTGCGCAACGGCAATCCGCACATGGCCGGCCGCGCGCTCACCGGTCAGCGCGACGTCGAACAGATCCCGCAGCTTGCCGAACGCGGGCTGGCCCGGATCGATGATTTCTACACCCTGCTGGAAAACCGCCTGCAGCAAAGCGAATGGATCGCCACCGACAGTTTCACCATGGCGGACATCACCGCCTTCGTGTTTGTCTCCTTTACCCGTGTGGTGAAAAAATCCATTCCCGAGGGCAACGTGGCCACATTCGACTGGTTCGGCCGGATGAAATCCCGGCCCAGCGCTTCGCTTTGAACTCTGCCCGGACATTTGCACACACCAAACAATCGCCGCCCGACGGCCAAGACAAGGATCTTCCAATGACCGACACCTACGACCCGCCCAGTGTCTGGACCTGGGACAAGGAAAGCGGCGGCCAGTTCGCCTCGATCAACCGGCCCATCGCCGGCGCCACCCATGACAAGGACCTGCCGGTCGGAAAACACCCGTTTCAGCTCCATTCACTGGCCACGCCCAACGGCGTGAAGGTGACGGTCATGTTCGAAGAGCTGCTCGCCGCCGGGCATGAGGGCGCGGAATACGACGCCTGGCTGGTCCGGATCAATGAAGGCGACCAGTTCGGTTCCGGATTTGTCGATATCAACCCGAACTCCAAAATCCCCGCACTGATGGACCGCTCGGGCCCCGCGCCGGTGCGGGTGTTCGAAAGCGCCGCGATCCTGCTGCATCTGGCCGAGAAATTCGATGCCTTCCGTGGCGACCCTGCCAAACGGGCGGAAATGTACTCCTGGCTGTTCTGGCAAATGGGCAGCGCGCCCTATCTGGGCGGCGGTTTCGGCCATTTCTACGCCTACGCACCCGAGAAATGGGAATACCCGATCAACCGCTACGCGATGGAGGTCAAACGCCAGCTTGACGTGCTCGACCGGCACCTTGCCGACCATGAATATATGATCGGCGATGAATACACGATCGCCGACATGGCAATCTGGCCGTGGTACGGACGGCTGGCGCAGGGTGGCGCATATAACGCGGGCGAGTTTCTAGATGTGCAGTCCTACAAGAACCTGCAACGCTGGACCGCTCTGATCGACGAACGCCCGGCCGTGCAGCGCGGCAGAATGGTCAACCGGGTGTTCGGAGAACCCGAAACCCAGCTGCACGAGCGCCACGACGCGTCGGATTTCGAAACCCGCACACAGGACAAGCTGAACCCGGACGGCGCCGAAAGTTGAAACCCGGCCCGGAACCCCGGACCTCGATCAGGACAAACGTCGGGCCGGTCATCAGGACTGGCCCGGTTTCAAAGCGGCCCGGGCGGACGACGCTCCGCCTGCCACGCAGACGCCAGCGCGGGCGCGTTGCGCCGGCAGGCCCGGATCCCCACCGCGGCAGCCCCAGCTGCGATCAGCCACGGCACCGTGTCCGTTGTCTGAACCGGGATCCAGAACAACGTCATGTCCGCACCTCCGCTGGCCGAATTGCGGCTGTGAAACAACAGCTCAATCAGGGCACAGATCCCCAGCCCCCCGATCAGCCCGGGCAGGACCGTCCTTGCATAAGGCCCGGCCACGGCGCGTAACCGCCCCTGCCGGACCACGGTACCATGCAACAACAGCAAACCGGTCAGCCCCGATGGAAAAAACATGACCGTCGCCAGAAACAGCACACCGGCATAGAGCTGCCACAGGTTGGTATGCAGTCCCAAAACCGTTTGCAGCAGGGTGAACAGGACCGCACCCAGAACCGGCCCGAAGAAAAATCCGACGCCGCCCAGAAACGCGATCATGATGACGGTTCCCGACGCCTCCGCGCTCAGATTTTCAACCGACGCGATTTCGTAGTTGATAGAGAACAGCCCGCCTGCAACACCGGCGAAAAACCCGGCCGCGCAGAAAGACAAAAACCGGATCCACCGCGCCGAATACCCCAGATACTCGACCCGCACCGGGTTTTCGCGCACCGCGTTGGCCATCCGCCCCAACGGTGTCAGCGTGAACAGGTACATCAGTCCGACACACAGGATCAGCCAGAAGCAAATCAGGTAATATACCTCGATCTGGCGCTCGAACCCGATCCCGAAAAACGTCATCCCCAGCGTCCGGTCCCCGCCGACACCACCGCCCCGGAAAAACAGATGGATCACGATCGCCACCGACGCCACCAGCTCGACCACGCCCAGCGAAATCATTGCGAAAACGGTCCCGGCCCGCCGTGTCGAAAATGACCCGATCAGCATCGCCATCCCCAGCGAAAACAACCCGGCAATCAACGGCAGAACCGGCAACGGCACGGGCAGGTCCTCGACCTGAACATGGTTCATCGCGTGAAGACACATGAACCCGCCGAACCCGAAATAGATTGCATGACCAAAACTCAGCATGCCGGCCTGTCCCAGCAGCATGTTGTAAGACAGCGCAAAGACGATTGTGATCGCCATCTGGTTCATGATCGTGATGGCCGAATTGGCCACAAAGATATGCGGCAACGCCATCAGCAACAAAACCGCCACACCCCATGCAAGCACTGCCGCCAGCCCCGGAAAACTCCGGGCGCTTGCCGCGCGCATCGCCCGGCCCGCCCGGGTCACGGGGTCACGCATTCTGCGGCACGCGTCCGGAAAAATCCGCTGTCTCGCAACGCATCACTCTCCCGCCTTCGCCCGTTTCGCCCGCAACCGCGCCAGCCGTTTGCGTCGCTGAGACCTGTTGCGGTGCGGAAATGCCCGCTCCGGCACCGGCCGGTCCAGAAAATCGCACAGCATGTCCCAGCCATCGCCCTCGGTGATGTTCATTTCCAGCAACTTGCCCGGCCGGTCCTGAAAATAGGTGCGCACGGCAAGGTTATGCATCTCGATCCGCTGCAGGTAATGGGCCTCGTTGCCCCGCGGATCCCCGAAGCCAGGCCCGTAAACCAGCTCGCGCATCGGCGTCGTGCCGCCCCTGAAATGCTCCAGCTGCGAAGCATACCACGCCGGACCGTCCCGCACCGTCAGGATGAACTTCGCGTCCGGCCATTGCCGGTCCATTTCGCGGTAAACCAGCGGCCAGGGATTGTCCTGAAACGCATCGAACTCCGCCGACAGGCTGCGCGCGATGTCCCGGTACGTACCCGCTATATCGCGGTCGCGGAAATTGTTCGGCCCCGTGACCGTGAACCCCAGAACCCGCAGCGCCTTGGCCAGCGACTTGGTCCCGGTCTTGTGAAAGCCTATGCCGAAAACCTTCAGATCCATCCCGGCTCCGGACAATTGGGCGGATTTGTCCCGTTCCTTGCCGGGACTGCACTCGCTGCAGGCAACGGCCCGCCTGCGGACAGGTTCATCTGCGTCTCCCTTTGCCCCGGGCGATCTAAATGGCCGGCCGGACCCCCAATCAACCCGGAACGCGGCCAAACCGGATCCGCCCGGTCTTCATCTTTGTCAAAGTACTCCGGGGTGAATTGATCCCGGACCGGGTCCGGGATCAAGGGGGGCAGCGCCCCCAACCCTGTCGCCGTGCCCACACCATCGCGGTACACCGTTTTCTTCCAAAGAAAACGGCCCGGAATTTGCAAAAATTCCGGTTCCCTCACGCCAGCCGGTAAAATTCCGCCGCGGTGCCACCGAACAGACGCGCCCGGTCATCGGCGCTCAATTCGGCCGTCAGCGCCTCGGCGGCCGCGCGCCACGCGGCATAGCTCGCCTGCAACTGGCACACCGGCCAGTCCGATCCCCACATCATCCGCCCCGGCCCGAACACGTCGAGCAGGTGATCGACATAGGGCCGCAGATCCTCCACGCTCCAGCCGCCATCGGTTTCCGTCACGATCCCCGACAGCTTGCAGCAGGCACCGGTATCGGCCGCCAGCCGCGCCATCCCCGCCTTCCAGTCGTCAAACCCGTCCGGGTGGTCGCGGATCTGTGGCTTCATGCAGTGATCGATCACCACCCGAAGGTTCGGATACCGCGTCAGAATCGTGTGGAAATTCGGCAAATGCCGCGGGAAACCCAGCGCGTCAAAGCACAGGTCCAGATCGATCAGCGCCTGATATCCCCATTGCACATCCTCGCGCAGCATCCAGTCGTCATCGGCAATGTCCTGGATCATCGGACGCACGCCCCTGAACTTCGGATGCGCGGCCAGTCGCACCAGCTGCGCCCGGTCGCCAGGCTTCTCGAAATCAACCCAACCGACAACCGCGGCAACGAAATCCGTCGTGTCCGCGACACCCAGCATGTACTCGGTCTCGTTCACCGTGTCGGCGGCCTGCACCATCACCGTCCGGGCGATCCCGTGCCGCTCCAGCATCGGCTTCAGGTCCGCCGGGCCATAGGGTTTGGTCAGCATCGGGTGATCGGGCGGCATCCAGAAATAGTCGCCCCGCGCTGGGTGCCAGAAATGCTGATGGGCGTCGACCTGCAGGCTCATACCGGCGCGTCCTCCCGCATCAGCCCCTCCGTTTTCAGATCCGACCACAGCGCGGCCGGAGCTTCCGCCGCCGCCGCCGCGATGTTGCTCTCCATCTCGTTCAGCCCCTGCCCGCCGGGGATCACGGACACGGTACAGGGATGCAGCAGCGGAAACTGGAACGCGGCATCCACCAGCCGGACACCGTGGCTTTCGCAAACCGCCTGAATGCGGCCAACCTTGTCCAGGATCTCCTGCGGTGCGGGGTCATAGTTGTAAAACGCACCCTCCCGCGGCCCGGTGGCAAGGATGCCGGAATTGTAGGGCCCGCCGGTGATGATCCCGATGCCGCGCGCCTCGGCCAGTGGCAGGAAACTGTTCATCGCCTCCTGTTCCAGCAGCGTATAGCGCCCGGCCAGCAGGAACATGTCATAGTCACCCCGCTCGGCCAGTTGCTGACAGACCTCCCATTCGTTCACCCCGGCACCGAAGGCGGTGATCACACCCTCGTTCCGCAGCCGCTCCAGCGCGTGATACCCGCCTGCCATCAACTGATCGACCTTGGCATCGACATTTGCGCGGCTGCCGTGGTTCGGCACATCGATGTCATGCGCCAGCAGGATATCGAGCCGGTGCACGCCCAGCCGTTCCAGCGAATGTTCGACCGACCGCATTACCCCGTCATAGGAGTAATCATAGACTTCCCGACGTGCCGGAACCTCGAACCATTTGCCAAACCCGATGCGGTCCTCAGGGGCGCATGGGTGCAGCAACCGGCCCACCTTGGAGGACAGAACATAGTCATCCCGCGGCTTGTCGCGCAGAAACCGGTTCAGCCGGGTCTCACTCAGCCCCAGACCATACAGCGGCGCGGTGTCATAGTACCGCACACCGGCCTGCCAGGCGCGTTCCAGGACCTCGTGCGCATCGTCGTCCGATATCGCCCGGTACAGGTTCCCGAGCGGCGCGGTCCCCATGCCCAGTTCGGTAAACGTCAGACCGCCATTGCCCAGCCGGTCCCAGTGTCGGGTTTTCAATGTCATGCCTCTCTCCTCAGCCGCAGGGCGAGCTTAAGCATGACGACCGTGATTACCAGATAAAACCGCAGGCTGTATTCGTTGGTCCGGTTTACGTGTTGCTGGCGGATAACCGGCTGCGCCAGAGCGCGAACGCACCGGTCGCAAACAGGACCACAGCCAGCGTTCCGGAAAACCCGTCCGGCCCGAAGGACCGCATCGCCACCCCGACCGCAGGCCCGCCTGCCAGCCCGCCGATGCCATAAGCCAGCGCAAACGCGGCGTTGCCGGCGACCAGCTCGGCACCGGAGAACCGATCACCCAGCTCGGTCATGGCCATCGTATAGATCCCGCCCGCCGCTGCGCCCCAGACAAACAGGGTTGGCAGGAACAGCGCCGTTTCGATGATGACCATGGGCAGGGCCAGCGCGCCGGCCCCGGCGATCATACAGCACAGCACCATCACCGCTCGGCGCGAGGTTAGGTCGGCCAGCCAACCGATGGGGATCTGCAGGAACGTATTCCCCAGAATACAGACCGACAGCGACAGGGCGACAAACTCTGCCTCAAGCCCGAAATCCAGCCCGTATACCGGGTATAGCGCCAGAATCGCGGCATCCCAGAACGCGAAAACAGCGATCGCCAACAACAGCGTGGGCGCCAGCCGAATGAAAGACAGGCTGGACACCGGGTGTTCGTCGGTCACGTCCGGCGTTGCGCCGCGTATGATCACGATGACACCCACGGCCAGAACGCAGAACGCGGCACCGATCACGAACGGCATCATCCCGCCGGCCCCGGTCACGGCCAAAATCATCGGCCCCATGCCGAACCCGGTCGACAGCGCCGTGGCATAAAGCCCGATGATGCGCCCGCGGGATTTTGCGCTGGCCAGCTGATTGATCCATGTTTCCGAGATGATGTAGACGCCGCAATCGAACACGCCCAGCAAGAGGCGCAGCAGCAGAAAGGCGGCATAGCTTTCGGTCATGCCCATCATCAGGATCAGAACCGCAACCGCCAGCAGACAGACCGCCGCCACCGGCCATGACCCGTAGCGTTTGACAATCCGCGGGTAAAACCCAGAAGCCATCAGCACACCCAGCGGTGTCATCGCAGCGCTGATCCCGATGGCCGCATCGCTATGGCCGTTGGCCTCCAGCACGAAGGACAGCAGCGGATAAGTCAGCCCGATGGTCAGTGCAAAGATCGACGTGCAGGCAATCGCCCCCACGATCCCGGCGGTACCGGACGTCAGCCTGGGACGCGCCCCCGACATGGATGACCTGCCTTCATTCTGCTCTGACGCCGGTCAGCCTAGGCGGTTCACCCCGAACCGTCCAGCGCAACACAGCCGGGACACGGGATCTGGCCAGCCCGGATTTCTTTGTTAATCTCTCTCCAGCGGAGGGAGATCCCAATGACCAATTACAAATCAGTCTTCGGCGACACCAAACCGGTGATCGCCATGGTCCATCTCGGGGCCCTGCCCGGCGCGCCGCTCTACGATTCCGACGCCGGCCTCGACGGTCTGCTGGCCGGCGCCGCGTCCGATCTCGACGCGCTGCTGGCCGCCGGCGTGGATGCGGTCATGTTCGGCAATGAAAACGACCGGCCCTATGAATTCGATGTCGACCGCGCCTCGACCGCGACCATGGCCTATGTCATCGGCCGGCTGCGCGACCGGATCACCGTGCCCTTCGGTGTCAATGTCCTGTGGGATCCGCACAGCACGGTTGCCTTGGCCGCGGCCACGGGCGCTGCCTTCTGTCGCGAGATATTTACCGGAACCTACGCCTCGGACATGGGGCCATGGACACCGGATGCCGGGGCGGCGATGCGCTACCGCAACACGCTGGGCCGTGCAGATCTTGCCATGCTCTACAATGTATCGGCGGAATTTGCCGACAGCCTCGACCGCCGCCCGTTGCCGGACCGCGCCCGGTCCGCAGTGTTTTCCTCGGTGCCCGACGCTGTGCTGGTGTCCGGCCAGATCACCGGCGAAGCCGCCGCGCTGTCCGATCTCGAGGCCGTCAAGGCGGTGCTTCCCGACACCGCAGTCCTGGCCAACACCGGCGTCAGGCACGACACGGTCGCCGATGTCCTGCGCGTCGCCGATGGCTGTATTGTCGGATCCTCCCTCAAGGTCGATGGCAACACGTGGAACCCGGTCGACCCGGATCGCGCCGCCGATTTCATGGCCCTGGCGAGGGCGGCACGATGATTGACCGCCTGCGCCGCGACCTGATCGACCTGATGCTGATCCCGGGCCTCTCGGGCCACGAAACCCGCGTGCGACAGGGCATCCGCGCCCGTCTGCCCGAGGGCCTCACCGGAACCACCGACAACCTCGGCAACCTGATCGTCACCTTCGCAGGAACCGGCCCTTCGGTCATGCTGTTCACCCATATGGATCAGCTTGGATTTGTTGTCCGCCAGATCGCGGATAACGGACTGATCCGCGTTGAACGCATGGGCGGTGTCCCCGAACGCGCGCTGGCGGCCCAACCGGTTCTGCTCTGCCCGCCAGGGCGCGAAAGCGTGCCCGGCATCATCACCAACAAAAGCCACCATGCCACCACGTCGGATGAGAAATACCAGGTGGTCAAAGCCCCAGACCTGACCATCGACATCGGCCATGACACCCGGACCGAGGTCGAGGCCACCGGGGTCGGTATCGGCACACCCGTCGTGTATCACCCGCAGGCCAGCCTGCTTGGTCAGACCCGCGTCACCGGCACCGCCGTGGACGACCGCGCTGGCTGTGCCGTTCTGCTCGAGGTGGTCCGTGCGCTCGCAACCCGCACCCATGGCCCCACTGTGCATGTGGTGTTCTCGGTGCAGGAAGAATTCAACCTGCGCGGAGCCGTCGTCGCGGCCCGGACCCTACAACCGGATATCGCGCTGCAGATCGACCTGATGAACGCCTCCGATACGCCTGACATGGCCGACCGGGGCGACATGGTACTGGGCGGCGGGCCGGGCATCAGCCTCTATTCCTTCCATGGCCGTGGCACGCTGAACGGCGTGATCCCGCACCCCGCGCTGGTGCAATTGTTCGAAGACGCCGCACAGGCCAATTCCATCCCGCTTCAGCGCAGCGCGCAGGTCGGTGTGCTGACCGACCTCAGTTATGTTCAGACCGTGGGCGCGGGTGTGGCCAGCCTCGATATCGGCTTTCCCATGCGCTACTCCCACTCGGCCAACGAAATGTGTGACCTGCACGATCTGGAAGGTCTGACCAACCTCACGGTGGCGGCACTCTCCCATATCACGCCGGACTTCATCCTCGACCGGGACGCCTACCCATGACTTACACGCTTGGCATCGACATAGGCACGTTTGAATCCAAGGGCGTTCTGGTGGACGGCAACGGTACCGTTGTCGCTCAGGCGGCCCACCCGCACGAGATGATCGTCCCCCGGCCCGGCTGGGCCGAACACCGCGCGGAAGAAGACTGGTGGGGCGATTTCGTACGCATCACGCAGGCTTTGCTGGCTGGTTCCGGCATTGACCCGGCCGCAATCAGGGCGGTCGCCTGCTCGGCCATCGGACCTTGCATGTTGCCGGTGGACGCCGCCGGCACCCCGCTGATGAACGGCGTGCTTTATGGTGTCGATACCCGCGCCAGCGCCGAGATCGACCATCTGAATGCCGCCATCGGGGCAGAGACCATCCTGTCCCGTTGCGGCAACGCGCTGACCTCTCAGGCGGTCGGACCGAAAATCCTCTGGCTGAAAAACCAGCACCCCGATCTTTTCGCCAGAACCGACCGTATCCTCACCTCCACGTCCTACATGGTGATGAAGCTGACCGGCGAAATCGTCATCGACCATTATACCGCCGCCAACTTTGCCCCGCTCTACGATGTCGAACGGCGCGACTGGACCAATGACTTGACCGGCGACATCGTCGCGCCTGACAAACTGCCCCGCCTGCTGTGGTCGAACGAGATTGCCGGCCACGTCACGCAGTCTGCAGCGGCGGAAACCGGCCTCGCCGCCGGCACCCCCGTCACCTGCGGCACCATCGATGCCGCGGCCGAGGCCGTCAGCGTCGGCGTGCAGCAACCGGGCGACATGATGATGATGTACGGCTCGACCATTTTCATCATAGCGCTGACCGCATCGCGCGTCCGTGATCCGCGCCTGTGGTACGCGCCATGGCTGTTTCAAGGCCAACATGCCTCGATGGCCGGGCTGGCCACGTCCGGCACGCTGACCCACTGGTTCCGGGACCGGTTTGCCCGGGATCTGCCGCGCGAAGACGCCTTCGCCACCCTCGCCGCCGAGGCCACCGCCTCGCCTCCCGGCGCGAGCGGTCTGATCATGCTGCCGTATTTTTCCGGGGAGCGCACACCGATCCACGACCCCGACGCCAAGGGGTCTTTCTTCGGTCTGAACCTCACGCACAGTCGCGGCGACATGTACCGCGCCCTGATCGAGGGGATCGCCTACGGGACAAATCACGTGGTCGAAACCTTTGCCGAAGCCGGCCAGAAACCGGCCCGCGTGCTTGCCGTGGGTGGCGGTACGAAAAACGAACTGTGGCTTCAGGCCACCAGCGACACATCGGGGCTGCCGCAAACCGTCTGCTCGAAAACCGTCGGCGCCAGCTATGGCAACGCCTTTCTTGCCGCCTGCGCGATCGGCGTCGCCAGCCCGCAGGACATTGAGGCATGGAACGCCGCCGCGCGCGAAGTCACGCCGCAGGCCCACCCGGTTTACGCCACCCGGTACCGGCAGTTCCGGGCACTTTATGAACAGACCAAAGACATTGCCGCAGAGCTGTCGGACGGATGACCCTCTATCGCGCCGCCCTCGACGAAATTGCCTCGGTTTGCGATGCGCTGAATGACACGCAGGTGGAAATGGCCTGCGACCGGATCGCGCGGGCCGGGCACATCATGGCCTACGGCTGTGGCCGCGAGGCGCTGCAACTGCGCGGCTTCGTCATGCGGCTGCACCACCTCGGCCTTTCGGTTTCGATGCAGGGCGACATGGCCGCACCCCCGCTTGGCCCCGGCGATCTGTTCCTTGCCTCCGCGGGCCCCGGCGACCTGTCCACCGCCACCGCGCTGATGCAGGTGGCCCGGGACGCCGGCGCAGGTGTCCTCCTGCTCACCGCCGAACCCGATGCCAGCCCGTGCCGGCTGGCCGACGACCTTCTTGTCATCCCCGCACAGACAATGGCCCGGGACCGGGGCACGGCCACATCGACCCTGCCGATGGGGTCGCTCTATGAAGGCGCGATGTTCGTTTTGTTCGAGGCGATGATCCTGCGTCTGCGCGACAGGTTGTCAATATCGCCCGAAATGATGCGTTCCCGTCACACGAATATGGAATGACGTTTTGTACATCGGCCCCGAATACCCTGCCCCGTTTTGTACAAAAGGAGACATTGATGACCGCCGACTACGATCTGGACCGCGCCTATGAAATCGACGGACCTGACAGCGCCCGCGACCTGTACGGCAAATGGGCAGACACCTATGACAGCGCTTTTGGCGAAGGTTGGGGGTACATCGCCCCGCAGGAAATCGCCCGGCTGCTGCTGGCAGAAGCCGGCGACAACACGCCGATCCTCGATATCGGGGCGGGGACCGGGCAGGTCGCCGAGCATCTGCAGGGACAGCTGACGGACGCTATCGACATCACACCAGAGATGCTGGCCATTGCCGAACCGAAGCGGCTCTATCGCAACCTCATCGTTGGTGATCTGCTTCAACCTCTTGATATGGCTGATGAAAGCTATGGCGCGGTGATCTCCTGTGGCACGTTCACCCACGGCCATGTCGGCCCGGAATGCCTGCCGGAACTGCTGCGCGTTACGCGGCCCGGCGCAGTGTTTTGCTGTGGCACCATTCCCGCGGTGCTGGATGGTGCCGGTTTCGGCTCCGCGCTTGCAAAGCTCGTGGCCCAGGGCCGCATTTCGCCCGTGCGGTTCAAACAGATCGACATCTATGACGCCTCCGCCGAGCATGCGCATAAGGACGACAAGGGGTTGGTGATGGTTTTCAACAGGTTATGAGTTTAGACCCCTTGAAATCGCATGTGCGACTTCACGTGCAAACGACCCTCGCAAGAATTTACTTCACCGCGCCCGAGGCCATGCCTTTGATGATGTAACGTTCCAGAACGATACCGATCACGATCAGCGGCATGATCGCCGCCCAGCTCAGCGCCGCCATGGCCCACCAGTTGATGCCCTGCGATCCGGTCTGCGATGCCACCATCACCGGCAGGGTCTTGGCATCGGTCGAGGTCAGAAGTGCAGCGAAGAAGTATTCATTCCACGTCAGCACCAGAGACAGGATAAACGCTGCGACCAGACCGGGCAGCGCAATCGGCACAATAATGGTCAGGAATGCACCCCAGACCGACAGGCCATCCACCAGCGCCGCTTCCTCCAGCTCGACGGGGATCGACTGAAACTGATCCCGCATAATCCAGATCACGATGGGCAGCACCGTCAGCGTGTAAAGCAGGATCAGCCCGATACGCGTGTCCAGCAGCGCAAGTTCTTTATACAGAACGAGAAATGGCAGGGCGAGCACCACGGGCGGCAGGATCAGCTGACTGAGGAAGAAGAACGAGATATCCGGGTTGCGCATGAACCCGAAACGATAGTTGAACCGGCTCAGCCCATAGGCGACCATGCTGCCGATGATCACCGCCAGCGCCGACGAACACAGCGCCGAGATCGTCGAATTCCAGAACCGCTTCAGGAATTCCTCACGCACTGTGCTTTCCATTCCGATCGTGTCCGGCGACAGGCCCAGTGATTTCCACCCGCGCCATTGTGGCGTGTAATCGACCCAGGGGATCATGTTGCCCTTCATCACGTCCGGCGCGATCTTGAACGACGTGGTCAGCGTCCAGTAGATCGGGAACAGGCAGATCACGGTCCACAGGATCAGGATACCGTAAATCACCACCCGCTTTGACAGCCAACCTGCCTTGTAAGCAAGGTCGCTCCGGGAATCGTGGAAGATCTGCGTGTCACTCATTTCAGGTATCTCGGGTTCATCCACCGGTCGACCAGCTTCATGAAGATCGTGATCGCGATGACGATGAGGATCAGGTAGATGATGGCCAGCAGCGTGCCGTAGCCCACGTTCGACCGGTCACGGTATTCACGGAAAATGAAGCTGGTCACGCTGTCCGTGGCACCGCCGGGCCCGCCGGCGGTTACGTTGATGATAATGTCCGCCAGCTTCAGCTTGAATATGATGCGGATCAGGATCGCGGTGATCGACACCGGCAGCATCAGGGGAAAGGTCACCTCCCAGAAATTCCGCCACGGCCCCGCGCCATCCACCTTGGCCGCTTCCTGCACTTCCTTCGGGATGGCCTGCAACCCGGCAAGGATCATGATCATCATGAAGGGAATGAACGTCCACGCGTCCATCACCATGATCGTCAGCCGCGCGATCTCGGGGCTGCCGAAAAAGCTGGGACTGTCCCAGCCCAGCGTCCGCGCCAGCCGCGCCAGCGGGCCGAACCGGACCTCCAGCATTGATTTGCCGATCATCCAGCTGACCGCCACCGGCGACAGCATCAGGGGCAGCAGGAATGCCACCCGGAAAAACTTGCGCGCGCGGATTTCACTGGCAAGGATCAGCGCCAGACCAAAGGCGATGGCATATTCGACGATGATCGCCAGCGTGTACCACACCATGTTTTTCAGCGCGTTCCAGTAAAATGGGTCGCCCCACATCTGGCGGACGTTGTCCAGACCGTTGAACTTGCGGCCATCCGGGCTGGCGAGGTTCCAGTCGGAAAATGCAATGCCCAGCGAGAAAAGCAGCGGGAAAACAACCATTGCCACCACGAACAGAACACCGGGCAGGATGAACAGGGTCCGCTTGCCCTGTTCCCCGCGCAGCACGACCTGGGCGGCGCACAGGCAGGTGGCCCAGACCAGATAGCCGAACAGCCCCAGCCGCCATGTTTCGAAGGCAATGGGAAAGGCCCCGAGTTCCGACAGCGTCAGTACCAGGAAGCACGCCGCCATAAAGGCCAGCCCGCCCCATTTCAGCAGGTTGCCGAACCGCATCCGTTGCGGGGTGATGTTGTCCAGCGTGACAACATGAAGAAGATCGCCATCGGTGCTCATGACTAGAATGTTAGCTGTCCGGTTTCAGACTGTTAACCCGCTAAATGCCCGTCTGGCGGGAAGGTCATTCGACCGCGTGGCGAAGCGGCGCTAGGCTGATGACGGGGGGACGCATGCGAAAACTCATCTTACCGGCCCTGTTGGCACTCGCTATCTCTGGCCCGGCCGGTGCCCAGGCGCCGTTTGCCACGTTCGAGAGGGCAAGCGACCCGGTCCTGAACGACCCGCATGACCTGACGCTGGGGCCGGATGGTCAGCTATATGTCGCGGACAAGTTCGGCCATCGCATCGTGGTCATGGATGCCGAGACACTGGAGCTGATCTCGGTAATCGACGAGGGCAAGCTGCCCGGCATACACGACATATCCTTTGGCCCGGACGGCAAGGCATATGTCGCTGTCACCGGGGGCAGCGTCGTGGCGATCTACAGGATGGAGAAAGGCGAGCTGGTCTTCGAAAACTTCCTTGGCCCGTTTTCCAACACGGAAGGTGCCCTGGCCCATTCCAACGGGCGCCTGTACATCATGGCATCCGGCTCCGGCGATCTGGTCGCCGTGCAGGGCACGGATGTTGTGGCGCTGGCGAAGGGCCACTGGGGCGCGCATGACGTTGCCGAAGCACCGGACGGCTCGCTCTGGCTGGCCGACAACGCACAAAGAAGGCTGGTACGCTATTCGCAGGATCTCGAACAGCTGCAGGTGCTGGATGATCCCAAGTTCGGCTTTGTCGGGCCACGATATCTGGACATCGACGATTTCGGCCGACTGATCGTTGCCGATCAGGACGCCCATCGGATCCTGCTGATCGATCCGGCAACCGAAACCCTGTTGGGTGTTCTGGGCGATGGGATACCGGGCATGGGTCCATACAAATTCGATGATCCCGAGGGCGCGCTGGTTGTTGGCAACACCTATTACTTTGCCGACAGCGACAACAACCGCATCGTCAAATACGTGGTGATTCTGAACTGACGCTGCTTGCACCTGCCGGCCTGAACGGTGCTAATGGGCCGGACGGAGGACCCATGCTTGAAGAACCGAAAGCCCTGACAATCAAACGCCCGGTGCGCAGGCCAACCGCTGCGCAGGTTGCCGCCTTTGCCAATGTCCCGACCAGCTTCGTGACCGACGCGATGGACGGGAAATCGGCGTTGAACATGGTTATCAAACCGCTTGCGCCGGATGACTTGCCGGATCACATCGCCGGCCCGGCCCTGACAGCGGGCAATGATGCCGGCGATATCCGGGCGACAATGGCCGCGATCAATTTCATTCAGGAGGGCGACGTCATTGTTGCGGCAGCTGCCGGGTATCAGGGATGTGCGGTTTGCGGCGACCGTGTTGCGACGATGATGAACAACAGCGGGGCGGCGGGGTTGGTGACTGACGGTCCGGTTCGCGACCGTGCCGGGATCATCGGTTCGGGATTGCCTGTCTGGTGTTCCGGCCTTACCCCGAATTCCCCGTTCTCGAACGGGCCGGGCAAGATCGGCCTGCCGGTTCTGATCGGAGGTCAGCAAGTCGACACTGGCGACATGATCATTGCTGACCGGGATGGTGTCGTTGTGGTGCCGTTCGACCGGATCGACGCCGTTGTCGCGCGTCTGGCACAGGTTCGGGATTTGGAGGAACAGATCGATGCCGAGCTGGCCGCGGGGTTGAAGATTACGGACAAGATCCGCGATATGATCGAAGGCGACGACGTGGAGTTCGTCTGACCCTGTCAGACGGCCAGAAAACCGGGATACTTCAGTTTCTCCCGGTTCTGAATTACCAAGATTTATGGACCACTTACGCCGCTCTCTCCCGCCGCTCGACCCGCTGGTCGCGTTCGAGGCCGCATCGCGGCTTGGCAGCTTCAGCCGGGCCGCCGAAGAACTGGGCCTGTCGCAGGCCGCGATCAGCCAGAGAATTCGCCATCTGGAAAAACATGTCGGCGCCCGCCTGTTCGTGCGGGCCAACCGCAAGGTTCATCTGACAACCGCAGGCCGGTCGTTGCTGCATGCCGCCGCGCCGGCGCTGCGGCAGATCGCGGCAGCCAGCGAAGAAATCCGGGCCCGCAGAGGTGGTGACCGGCTGACGCTGGGTGCGGATCAATCGATTGCCGCCATGTGGCTGATGCCGCGGCTGAGCCTCTACCGCGAGGATGCCGAACACAAACTGTCCATCCGGGTCGTTGCTTCGGACAAGGCCGCCGATTGCCTGTCCGAAGACGTCGATCTGGCCATTCTTCACGGCGACGGAAACTGGCCAGGTCACGACGCGGCCTTGCTGTTTTCCGAAGAGGTCTTTCCCGTCTGCGCCCCGTCTTACCTGATGAACAACCCGCCGGTTATCGGGCCCGAGCATCTGCCGGAGCATGCGCTGCTGGAACTGGATGACATTCACTGGGACTGGATGAGCTGGCCGGCATGGCTGAGTTCGGTGGGCATTCACAAGCCGGTCGAACACGAACCGCTGCGGATCAACTCCTACCCCCTGATCATCGCTGCTGCGAAGGCAGGACAAGGGATCGCGCTGGGCTGGCAGCATCTGGTGGATGCGGATCTGGCTGCCGGGCATCTGGTGCGGCCGGTTCCCGACAGGGTGGAAACGGCCTATGGCTATTACCTGATCTGGTCGGACACCCATCCGCTTGATCCGGCTGCAGCGACCCTGCGGGACTGGCTCTTGGCCAACGCAACGGCGCCGCTGTCGCGCTGAGCAGGAAAATAGGGTATCCTGACGGCATTGGATTGATTGCATTGGAGGCCGGCCGTGGCCCTGAAAACCGGCATTACGAAACAACCGTCGACAGGCACGATCACGTTTGGCGGCAATCGCTTCACCCTTGGTGTGAAAACCAATCAGACGTTGGTCTGTAACCTGACAACCGACAGCCTCAAGGGCCGTGGCGGCAGCAAACCGGCATCGGGGGCCTGCACGATCGTGGACGAATTCAACACCACTTACGATTTGCGAGACCGGATCGACATCAAGGTGGTCAAGAAGAACCTCGGCAAGATCGCTGTGGTTCGCAAGATTCAGAAGGCCAAGAAACCGGGTCCGGTGCTGGAACTGCTGGGGCTGGACGGGCTGTTGCTGCTGTCGGATTACAACAACCTGAATGCCTCGCGGTTCGCCAAAGGCCATCTGCTGCCGGAGTCGCTGGGCGGCCCGGGGGCGGAATGGAACCTGACGCCGATGGACCGTAGCGCCAACGCCCTGTGGTCCAGCAGCTTTGAGCAGGCGGTGCGCAGGGATCTGACCAAGGCTGAACAGATCGAGAAAGGCACCAGTCACCGGGTTGTTGTCGAGTACAAGGTGACCATGTCGGGACAGATGAAGCCGTGGTTTCAGAACCCCACCGACGCAACCCGGTATTTGCTGTCCAACCTGCCGGCTTCGGTTTCGGGGTCGACAAGGATCGTGGGATACCTGCCGAAGGCCGGCGGGAATGCCCCGGTCAGCCTGGCGGACAAGGCCAAGTTCAAGTCACTGTTCGATATCGGGCTGGACCTGAAGCTGTAGGGAGCGATGAACAAAGATCGCAGTGACGCGCTCCCCGTCATCTGAGGTGCTGCGTCCCGCGAGAAACGATCCCAATGGCCCGCTTACTGCGCCCTCAAAGTACCCGTCCCGCTGCGCTCAGGCAGTGCGCCAGCCCGCCTCACCCAGCGCTTTCGCGTATCCGTCTGCCTGATTCATTTGTGGGCCCAGCCCCTTGGCGACCAGCAACCGGTGCATTCCGGGCAACTTCCAGCACGGCACGTGCATGACCAGATGGTGTTCAAGGTGATAATTCACCCAGTAGGGCGCGACAAAGGCCCGCTCCAGCACGGAAGCGTGCGTTGTCCGGACGTTTTGCAGCGGGTTTTCCGACGTCTCGGTTGCGCCATGTTCGGCGATGTTCCGGATCCGCAGGACAAACTGAAACCACGTCAGGAACGGCAGCAACCAGAACGCCAGCCCGTACCACCAATCCCCGACTGCACCCATCACCAACATGATGCCGACAAAGACCGGGAACGATTTCCACAATTCCCGCGCCTTGAAGGCCTGTGCGGCGTCCAGTGTCGCCGCCTCTCTGGCATCGTCATCCCCGCCCAGCCGGACGGACATCGCGATCTGCGCCATCAGCTGTTTGATCCCGGTCTGACCGGTCAGATCGCGCACGAATTTGCGAATCAGTGACGCGCGCGTCGTCGGAAACTTCGACGACAGAACCAGATCCGGATCCTTGTCGGTCTGGGTAAAGCGGTGATGGGTCAGGTGATAGTGCCGGTAGGCCCCAAGCTCGGCGAGGATCGGCCGCCCGCACAACCATTCGCCAGCAAACTCGTTGATCCGGCGGGTTTTGAACAATGCGTTATGCGCGGCCTCGTGCATCAGGATCGCAAGGCCCAGTTGCCTCGAACCGATGACCATCACCGCCAGAACGAAAGTCAGGGGGTTGGACCAGAGCGCGAAGACCGACACTGCCAGTGCAATGGTGCCCCAGACATGCAGCATCAGCCACAGGCCCATCGCGTCGGACCGTTCGGCCAGATCGCGGATTTCTTCAGACGAAAGATAGGCTTTGCCCGGTGTCATCCCCGCACCTCCTCTGTGCGGGAGGGTCTCAGAGCGTGGCCCGATCTGTCAATCAGAGCGCAGCGTCACGCCGGTTCACGCCAGTCGAAAAAGCCCGGTCCGGCCTGCGCCAGCAACCGCTCCGCAAGGATCCGGCCCAGTTCGGAACCGTCTTCAACCGAGCCGGTTTCATCGCCGGACACCGCTTCGGACCCGTCGATCCGCAGGATTTCGCCGGTGAGGTGAACCTGATCGCCGTCCAACCGGGCAAGACCGGCAATCGGCGTTTCACAGGACCCGTCCAGCGCGGTCAGAAACGCCCGTTCGGCGGCCAGTTGCAAACCGGTGGCTGTGTCGTGGATGGCGGCCAGCATTTCGGCGGCGCGGCTGTCATCGGACCGGCGCTCGATCCCGATCGCGCCCTGCGCTACCGCCGGCAGCATCACCGAAGGATCAATCGGAGTGGCGGGCAGCTCGGCCGCAACCGACAGCCGGTTCAGACCGGCCATCGCCAGAAACGTGCAGTCGGCCACCTTGTCTTTCAGCTTGCGCAGGCGGGTTTGTACATTGCCGCGAAACTCCACCACCCGCAGGTCAGGGCGACGATTCAGCACCTGAGATTTCCGCCGCAGGCTGGACGACCCGACAACGGCACCCTCCGGCAGATCCCAGATCCCGGAATGGGCGGTGGATACGAATGCGTCGCGGACATCCTCGCGCGGCAAATAGGTATCAAGGATCAACCCGGCAGGCTGTTCGACCGGCATGTCCTTCATCGAATGCACGGCAATGTCGATGCCGCCGGACAGCAGATCGGCCTCGATCTCCCGCGTGAACAGGCCCTTGCCGCCGATCTCTTTCAGGGGCCGGTCCTGAACCGCGTCGCCCGTGGTCCGGATCACAACGATTTCAAAAGCCTCTTCCGGCAGATCAAAACCCGCGGCCAGCCGGGCTCGGGTTTCATGCGCCTGGGCAAGCGCAAGCGGCGAACCCCGTGTGCCGATGCGCAGGGGACGGGTGGGCGAAGGCAGATCGATTTTCATGACGTCTCAATAGGCGGACGACCCGGGCGTGACAATGGCCCACGCTTGACAATCGGCCCCGCGGACCCGACCCATGCGGCAGCACGAAAGGAGACCCCATGGCGCCCCGAAAAACACTGCTGCGCGCGCTGGCCGGCGAGGTTCTGCCGGTCCCGCCGATCTGGATGATGCGTCAGGCCGGCCGGTACCTGCCCGAGTACCGGGCAACCCGCGCACAGGCCGGGGATTTCCTGAGCCTGTGCTACAACAGCGAGCTGGCTGCCGAGGTCACACTGCAACCGATCCGCCGGTTCGGGTTCGACGCGGCGATCCTGTTTGCCGATATCCTGCTGATCCCGCAGGCGCTGGGCGCCGATTTGTGGTTCGAAACCGGCGAAGGACCGCGGCTGTCGAAGCTGGAAACAGAGGCGGATTTCGCCCGCTTCGCCCCCGCCTCAGACGTGCACGACACGCTGACGCCGATCTACGAAACCCTGCGTATCCTGACCCGAGAGCTGCCGGCCGAAACCACGCTGATCGGGTTTGCCGGTGCGCCGTGGACCGTGGCCACTTACATGATCGCCGGACGCGGCACCCCCGACCAGGGGCCGGCACACACGCTCAAGCGCGAAAACCCGGCGCTTTTCGACGCGCTGATGGAGCGGATTACAGAGGCCACCATCGAATATCTCAGCCGCCAGGTCGAGGCCGGCGCCGAAGTGGTCAAGATTTTCGATAGCTGGGCAGGCTCTCTGACAGGCGACGATTTCGACCGCTACGCGCTCGCCCCCTGCGCCCGGATCACAGCGGCCCTCAAAGCCCGGCACCCGGGTATCCCGGTCATCGGCTTCCCGCGCGAGGCCGGCGAACGCTATATCGGCTTCGCGCAGGCAACCGGTGTCGACTGCGTCGCGCTGGACAATTCTGTCGACGCGCAATGGGCTGCAGAGCACGTTCAGACGACCGGCTGCGTTCAGGGCAACCTGGCCCCGCATCACATGGTCGAAGGCGGCGACGCCCTTGTCCGCGAAACCCGTGCGATCTGCCAGGCGTTTTCCGCAGGCCCGCACATCTTCAATCTCGGGCACGGCATCACGCCACAGGGAAACCCTGACAATGTCCAGCTGATGATCGATACCGTGCGTCACGGCAGCGACTGAGACCGCGAGAGAGAGAAATCACCCTTGACGCCCCTGCGTCCCTGACATATCCGACGCATCGCCTGTGGCGGAGTAGCTCAGTTGGTTAGAGCAGCGGAATCATAATCCGCGTGTCGGGGGTTCAAGTCCCTCCTCCGCTACCAGATCTTTCCCTTACCGAAATGTAACCGGTCGTTCAGAGCACATCCTTTGCAGGACGCCTGCGTCGTTGTAACGTGATTGCTCAATCGAGTGCAGGCGTTCAAAATCAGTGTGGCGATCGGCAGCTCGGAGCCCTTGCCAACCCGGAATTCTACAGGAAGGAATTTGGCAGGCCTGCTGCGAGTTTCGGGACAAGAATGGTCTGGGGCACGTTGATTGGCGTTCTCCAAACCTTGGTACGTTCCCGAGGAATAACCGACGCTCCGCGCGTCGTCCTCAAGTAGTCAGATGGTGATGCGTACCGGGCGCGAATCGGCGGATTGACACAGATGTAGGATCAATCCTGCCATATGGACCAATATTGTTTCCCTGCGAGCCGTGAGCAGAAACCGCCCCGTGTTGGTACCCGAGTTTCAACAGATACGGTTTGCTGTGAATACAGGGAAATTCGGGTCGGAAACGCACAATTGTTGCGTGAATTGCCCAACATGTTCGGCAAATATTATTGACTCGAAACAACATCATCACGCTATGATCACAAACTGGTAACCAGTAGGCGCCGATCACTCGGGACAGTGGATCGCCGCTTAGCTTCTTGTTTTGTTGTGGAAAATAATCGCCGCCGGGCGGTTTAACGTGCATTTCAGGGGGGTATCATGGCCAAGATCAAGGGCTCGAATTCCGACGACACCATCAACGGGACATCTGGCAACGACAAGATAACCGCCAAGGATGGCGATGATCTGGTTGAGGGCGGGGACGGCAAGGACAAGATCGACGGTGGTGACGGGGATGACAGTCTTTATGGCGGTGATGGACGAGATGATCTGAAGGGTGGCAGCGGCGACGATCTGCTGGACGGCGGCGACGACGACGACAAGCTTGATGGCGGTGATGGCGCGGACACGCTTCTCGGTGGCGCGGGCGATGACAAGCTGAAGGGTGGCGAGGGCGACGACAGCCTGGACGGTGGTGACGGGGACGACAGGCTGGAAGGCCAGTCCGGGAATGACACGCTGCTGGGCGGCGCGGGCGATGACGAGATCTATGGCGACAGCGCGTCGGGATCGGGCAAGGGCTCGGGGTCTGGCGGCAATGTTGTGTCGTTCGACGATTATCTCGACGGCGGGGCCGGCAACGACATCATGGTCGGTGGCCAGGGTGAAGACACCGTTCTGGGTGGCGACGGCAACGACATCATTTATGGCGATCAGGCCCATGGTTCGGGAAGTGGCTCGGGCAGTGGTTATCACCATGGCTCGGGCAGTGGCTCAGGCAGCGGGCATCACCATGGTTCCGGCAGTGGCTCGGGCAGCGGGCATCACCACGGCTCCGGCAGTGGCTCGGGCAGCGGCGCCCATTGCGGCAGCGGCTCGGGGTCCGGCAGCGGGCACAAGAAGGGCTCGGGGTCAGGCAGCGGCGACACCGGTTTTGCGGATTATCTCGACGGCGGGGCCGGGGATGACATTCTCTATGCCGGCGGCGGCGATGACGAGGCGGTTTATGTTGCGGCCGAGAACGTTGGTGCGACCGATTTCTATTCCGGCGGGTCGGGCGTCGACAAGCTGACGCTGGTCCTGACCAGTGATGAATGGTTCAACCCGGACCTGCAGGCGGATATTGCCGCCTATCTGCAATTCCTGGCCGACAACACCGGTTCGTCCGGCGAGGCCAATGGCGCAGAGTTCACCTTCACCGCCTTCAACCTGACGGTGACGCAGTTTGAGGATCTCTGCGTGATTGTCGACGGGCAGGAGCTGAACCCGGCGGACGAGCTGGTGGATGCCATCGACGACGCGGTGGGCGTGAACGAGGATGACGGCGCGGTGCTGTTCGGGTCGGTTCTGGCCAATGACGATGTGCCGGACCTGGCATATTCGGTGGCGCTGATCTCGGGCCCGGCCGAGGGTGTTCTGACCTTCAACCCCGGCACGCCAGGCAGCCCGGACGGGTCGTTCAGCTTCGATCCGGATGGCGACTTCGAGGATCTGGCCGTGGGCGAGACCCGCGATGTCACGTTTGTCTATGAAGTCACCGACGCGGATGGCGATACCGACCAGGCCACGGTTACCATCACGGTGACAGGGGCAAACGACGCGCCGACCCTGGCGATCGGGACCGGGGACGCGGTCGAGGACGGCCCGTCGATCGATGTCGATCTGTCGGCGCTTGGCGACGACATCGACAGCGACGATGACGGGACCACGCTGTCCTACGCCATCACCGGCGCGGTGTCTGAGGGCTCTGCCTCGATCTCCGGCACCACGCTGACCTTCGATCCGGGCAGTGACTTCCAGGACCTCGCGCTGAACGAGACCCGCGACGTGGTGATCCAGGTCACCGCAACGGACGCCCATGGCGCAACCGCGGTGAACGATGTCACCGTCACCGTGACCGGCACGAATGATGCCCCGGTTGCGCTTGCCGATGTGAACGGCTCGGATGCCGTGACCGAGGCCGGTGACGGGGTTGCCGGCGACGCCAGCGCGACCGGCAATGTGCTGGACAATGACGACGACGCCGACACATCGGACACGCTGGCCGTGTCCGGTGTCGCGGCGGGCGACCAGACCGGGTCCGTGACACCGCTCACCACCGGTGTTGGCGCATCGGTTCTGGGGGTCTACGGGTCCCTCGTGCTGGCTGCGGACGGGGTCTGGACCTACACGCTGGACGACAGCGACCCGGACACCAACGCCCTGCCGGACGGCGCGTCCGTGACGGACGTGTTCACCTATGTTGCCGATGACGGCAATGGCGGGCAGGACCGCGCCACGCTGACCATCTCGATCACCGGCAGCAACGACGCGCCGGTGGTAGCGGCGATCGACGCCGGAACCGTGGGCGAGGATGACGCGGTGCAGGTGATCAACCTGCTGGCCGGGCAGAGCGACCCGGATACCGGCGCGGTGCTGACGGCGGAGAACATCGTGGTGACCGACGATCTGGGCGCAGCTGTGGCGTTCACCGACAATGGCGACGGCACGATCGACATCGACCCGGCACAGTACGACGCGCTGAACACCGGTGAAAACCGGACGCTCACCGTCGCCTACGACGTGGATGACGGCCTGGCCGCCACCGCCAACACCGCCACGCTGGTGATCGAGGGCGATACCGACAACGAGGCGCCGGTGGCCAATGATGACGTTCTGGGGCTGGCGGTTGAAGGCGAGTTCCTAGTGAATGTCGAGACGAACAGCGGCCAAACGAAACCTGACGTAGTAGTCCTTTCCGACGGCCGGATTGTCTTTGTCTGGCAATCGAATGACCACGTTGAAGACCCGCATGGCGGAGGCATCAAGGCACGAATTTTCGACGCGGATGGAACGGAAGCTGTCGGCGAATTTCTCGTTAATGAAGAGACCCACAGCACACAAAGTGATGCGGAGGTAATTGAACTCGCTAACGGCCAATTCCTCGTTACATGGTCTTCACTTGACGGATCGAACGATCCATCTGGATACGGCATAAAAGCAAAGATCTACAACAGCGATGGATCGGTAGAGGTCAGTGAATTACTTGTTAACGATGAAACAAGTTCAAGCCAACTTCTCTCCAATTCTGCCGTACTGTCCAGCGGTCAATTTGTCGTCGTTTGGATGTCGGAAGATGGTCTGTCTGACACCTCAAGCTATGGAATAAAAGCTCGGGTATTCAACGCGGATGGAACAGAGGCTGTAGCTGAGTTCCTCGTCAACGAAGAAACCGCCGGGTATCAATTTGAACCGGAGGTCACTGTTCTTAGCAACGACCAGTTTGTGGTGACGTGGACGTCTCCTGACGGGGTGCATGACCCTTCACAGTACGGTGTCAAGGCCCGCATCTTCAACGCCGACGGTACCGAGGCTGTAGCTGAGTTCCTGGTCAACACTGAAACGGACGTCTATCAAGGTGAACCGGAGATTGCAGCGCTCGCTGGCGGCCAATTCCTTGTAACCTGGATCTCTTCAGATGGTTTAGATGACACCTCTGGCTATGGTGTCAAAGCCAAAATTTTCAACTCGGATGGCACCGAAGCGGTTGCCGAGTTTCTAGTAAACGACGAAGTTTTGAACCATCAGAGGAAGCCGGTTGCAGCGACGCTCTCCAATGGTCAAATTGCCCTGGCGTGGTATTCTTTCGATGGTGCAGAAGACTCATCAAGTAGCGGCATCAAGGCTTGCGTCATTGCTTCTAACGGAGCATTGGTCGTGGCTGAATTCCTCGTGAATGAGGAAACATTCTCGGACCAGAACGATCCCGAGATTTCAGCTCTTTCTGGTGGTCGGTTCATTGTGACCTGGCATTCGTCAGATGGTGTGGATGACACCTCAAATACTGGCATCAAAGCACGCATCTTCAACGCCGACGGCACCGAGGCCGGCGGCGCGCTGACGGATGAAAACACCGCGCACACCATCGCCGCGGCGGACCTGCTGGCCAATGACACGGATGCGGACGGCGATACGCTGACCATCACGGCGGTCTCGGCCACCAGCGCGCTTGGGGCGACGGTGATCCTGAACGGCGACGGATCGGTCACCTATGATCCGACCACCTCCGCCACGCTAGACGCACTGGCGCAGGGCGAAACGCTGGAAGACAGCTTCACCTACACCATCACCGACGGCAATGGCGGGTTCGATACCGCAACGGTGACGATGGTGGTCGCGGGGGTCAACGTAGCACCGGTTCTGACAACGACCACAGCCGGGACGGACGAAGATGTTGCCGTATCAGTGGCGGTATTGGCCGGGGCCAGCGATCCCGATGGCGATCCGCTGTCCATTGACGGCTTCACGCAAGGCGCCAACGGCACGGTTACGCTGGATGATCAGGGTGACACAGACCCGACCAACGATGTGCTGGTCTATACACCCGACGCTGATTTCACTGGCAGCGACAGCTTTGACTACACCGTTGTTGACGGTCAGGGCGGCAGCACAACCGAGACGGTCACGGTGACCGTCTCGGCGCAAAACCATGCGCCGGTCATAGACGAGCCTGCTTCGGACCTGACTGGGTCTGTTTCGGAACCGGCAGAACTGGTGGCTGGCGTGGACAGTGATTCTGACGGAATAAATGACACAAACGACAATGCTCCCTTCATAGCCAACACCGATCAGGCTGACGCTGATGGGGACGGGATTGGCGACGTGGTCGACCCATATCCGAGCATTCCGTCGGGACCGATGGACAGTCTCGGAACGATCCATTTCACCGATACAGACGTGACGGAAACGCAAACGGCCACGGCCAGTTTCCATGGATCAACCGACGATCTGAACGGAATGAACTCGGCGACGCTGGCAGGACTGTTTAGTGTTGTTGCCAACAGTTCGCCCGTCTCAGCCGCGGGAACAGTGGACTGGACGTTCAGCGCAGACCCGGCCCTGTTCGATTATCTGGCAGAAGGCCAGACAATCGAGCTTCGCTATGAGGTCGAAGTGGAAGACATCCGCGGTGCAACAGACAGCGTGATCGTGACCATTTCGGTTACCGGGAGCAACGATGCGCCGGTTCTGACGACAACAACCGCCGGAACCGACGAGGACACATCCGTGGCAGTCGCCGTGCTTGCCGGCGCCAGCGACCCAGAAGGCGATCCGCTGTCAATCAATGGCTTTACACAAGGCACCAACGGCACGGTTGTGCTGGATGATCAGGGTGACACAGACCCGACCAACGATGTGCTGGTCTATACACCCGACGCTGATTTCACTGGCAGCGACAGCTTTGACTACACCGTTGTTGACGATCAGGGCGGCAGCACGACTGAAACGGTCACGGTGACCGTCGCGGCGCAAAACGATGCGCCGATCGGGGGGCTTGCAACCGTATCGGCGACCGAAGACGACCTGGCGGTCACACTCGACGTGCTGGCCGCGGCGAGCGATGCGGACGGCGACACGATAGAATTGTCGAATTTCAGCCAGCCGTTGCACGGAACCGTCATCCGTGACGACAACGGTACGGTGGGCGATTTGAGCGACGATCGGCTGATCTATACGCCGGATGCGAATTTCAGCGGGACGGACAGCATCGGCTATACTCTCAGCGACGGACAGGGCGGCGTCTCGTCCTGGGTTGTCGATGTTGCGGTTGATGCGGTTGCCGATATGCCTACGGTCACACTTGCCTCTGTGGCTTCCACGGTTACCGAGTTCATCGAACAGCCTCTGGCGGATCTCTCTCTCAGTGGCACGTATGGTTCGGTTGTCGCCAGTCTTTCAAGCGGAGGTTGGGCTGCGGGAATCAGCAACGGAGCTGGGAACGCCAACCTGCTTATCGGCGATGACACAGGTGTGCTGCACTCAATTGCACTGGTTTCGCATCGCGGATACGTCGGTACCCCGACTTCGATCACCGGTCTGGCGAACGGCGATTTCGCCGTGGCATGGTATGCCCCATACCCCTACGAAGTAAGCGGCGACCGAAGCAGCGGCGACACATATATTCAGGTCTTTGCGGCCGACGGGACGGCCCGGACATCGGCGTTGCATCTGTCGGCGGATTTGGCCGCCGAACGCATCCACGGCGTCGAAGCCTTTGATGACGGAACCTTCCTGCTGACCTGGGAGGACGGTATCAACGCGATCCATGGGCAGGTCTACGGCCCGGACCTGACCCCGCTGGGCAGCGAATTTGACCTGACAGGCGTGATCCCGGAAGGGACGATGTACCGCGCGATCGAGACACTGCCGGATGGCAGTTTCTTCATGGTCTGGGAAGGCGACAGGGGCGTTACTCCGACAATCAATCAACCGCTGTATGGTCGGATCTTTGACAGCGACGGCACAGCGCTCAGCGCCACGGTCCAGTTAGGGCACGACCTTTCCGCCAGTCAGTACGCACCGGCTGTGACACGGCTGGATGACGGCAACCTGGTCGTTGTCTGGACGGAAGCCGTCGGGACGACCAGCAACTTTGTCATGTACGCTCAGATCCTTGATTCGAACGGTCAGGCAACGCTGGGCGGGGCCTTTGCTGTGGAGGCCACATCAAGTGGCTATCCGATAATTTCGGCCACCGTCGAAAGCACCTCGGATGGCGGTTTCGTCATCATCCGTACCGACAATTCAACCAGCAGCGGGCCTGGAAGCGACATCGTTGCGCAGTATTACGCGGCTGACGGCACGCCGATGGGCAGCGAAGTCGTCGTAAATGACACCACCACCGGGGATCAGACGCTCAGCGCATTCCACACTTATGAACCCAGCGCTGTGCTGTCGGATGGCCGGATCGTCACCATCTGGAGCGACCCGTCGACCGGAGCGATGCTCGGCTTTTTGGGTGTCGTTTCCACCTCCGACGGAACCGAGGATCAACCGATGCCGGTGGACCTGACCGCGTCGCTGAGTGACACCGACGGGTCCGAGACGCTGCAAATCACGCTGTCCGGATTCCCGGCGGGGGCGACATTCAATCTCGGCAGCGCCAGCGGCGCCGACTGGGTGATCGACAACGCGCAAGCAGAGGACCTCTCGACACTGGTGATGACGCCGCCGGCTGACTGGCACGGAAGCTTTACGATGACCGTCACTGCCGTGGCGACCGAAACGTCGAATGGCGATACGTCCGGCACCACCGTCAGCGCCGAATTCACGATCTCGCCCGCTCCGGATGCACCAGTGGCCGTTGACGATTCGATAACGACCGACGAAGGCATCGCGGTCAGTATCGATGTGCTGGACAACGATACCGACGTGGACGGGGATACCCTGGAAATTGTCGGGTTCAGCCAGGGCTCCAACGGCTCGGTCCTGCTGGAGACATTCGGCGACACCGATCCGGCGAATGATGTTCTGGTCTATACCCCGGCCTCCGGTTTCGACGGCACGGACACGTTCACCTATTCGGTCAGTGACGGAAACGGCGGAACCGATACCGCAACCGTAGAGGTCACTGTGGCCAACGTGCCCCAGTCTGCGACAGTCGAGTTCACCGGAATCAATGGGGCCGAAGACTGGGCCGAAGACGGCTTTATCTTCGCATCCAACGGTGGGCATACCGACAACAATAACTCTTTGATGTTCCACGATAGTTCGGATGGTCTATTGGACAATGACTTCTATATTTCTCGGTCGGATGGAGGTTCATTCTCGCTGGTCGAACTGGACGTCCTGCAAACCGCTGGTGGCGTGACCTTGATCGCAAACGATGGCCAGACGGTATCGATCGGCGCCGGAACGAGCGGAACGGTGGCGGTTGGATTTACCGATGTGACATCGATCCTCATTGAAGTTCCGGGCTCTCCGAATTTCGGGCTGACTGATTTGGATAACTTCGACTTCTTGTACTAGCGCATATAGCCTCAGACGTGATCTGAAGGGCGCCATCACGAACGCGGCCCCTCCGGGCGGGTTGCTGGATGCTAGCGGCCCGGCAGAAGAAGCTGGCGCTTCTCTGAAAGGGCGGGCCATCAAACTGATTGACGATTGAGAAAGGCCTGCAAACCAGTCGGATATGGCATGACACCGACGGCGCCCGCGGTACGAGGCCAAGCGCCAGTTTGGTGGCGTTGCCGTGGAAAAGGTCGTGGGCTGGAAGCGGGACTGAAGCCCGGCTGATCAAGGTCATGCCTGTTGTTACACCTCGGTACAGTCTGCCGCGAGAACCAGCTGTTGATCACCAGTTTTGATCGTACGGCCCAGTCGATGGATTGGAAGGGATCAGGCCTCAGGGCGCCTGCGCCACGGCCGCCTGTTCCAGCAACGCCTCGAGTGCGGATCTGAACGGCTCGATGACCTCGATCTCGTGGCGGATTCTGGCCATACGGAACATCGTCAGGATGCCATGCTCGGCATCGGAAAGGCACGTTGTGAAGGAGGTGTTTAGCTTCGTCTCATCGCTCAATGAAAGGACGTCTTTCCGGGATCCGAGAATCTGCGCGCTTAAAGCATCCGACCTTTAACCTGAGACATATCCGGCAGCCTTGAAGTAGTTCCAGCACTCTTCCGGTGAGAAGAGTTCGCAGATTTCAGTGAGGGCTTTGAACATGTCGGTGAAGGTTCGAGCGCCGATCCTGCGCAGGTGTGCTTTGAGTTTCGAGAAGGCCATCTCGATCGGGTTGAGATCGGGGCTATAGGGCGGCAGAAACAGGAACCAGCATCCGGCTTTGCGCATGGCTTTGGCCGCAGCGGCATTCTTGTGCGTCGCGAGGTTGTCTAGGATCACGACGGTACCTGGCTCCAGTTCCGGCACCAGCACCTGCTCGACATAAGCCGCAAAGGCTTCGCCATCCATCGCGCCCTTGATGACCCAGGGTGCGATCAATGCGTCGGCGCTGAGGCCCGCGATGAAGGTCTGCGTGCCCCATGATCCAAAGGGCGCATCCATCACCAGCCGCGCGCCCCGTTGTGACCATCCACGCTGGCGGGTCAGGTTGGTTTTGACAGAGGTTTCATCAATGAATACAGCACGATCTGGCTGAGCCGAGACGGCAGGCAAGCGGTGTTTGACCCAATGGTCGCGTTGTTTCCTTACCCTCGCGCGGTGTCGTTCAGTCGCGACCAACGTCTTTTTTTGTACGTGAAGCCCAGCTTGCGCAGGAACCGGCCAATCGCATCAGGGTGCGCCTGAACACCGGTCGCATCCGCAAGAGCGCCGGCAAGTTCAGGCATGGTCATGTCGCCGTCCTGTTCAATCAGTTCGATCAGAAGCGACCGATGCGGATCAAGCTTGCCCTTGCCGCGAGGACGGCCCTGAGGCGCGGCCCTTGCTTGTCCGGTTCGCCGGATCGCAAGCCCCCAACGCGCCCCGGTCGCGGGCGAAAGCTTCAGGCGCAACGCCGCCGCGCGTCCGCTCAATCCTTCTTCAACCAACTTCTGAAACCGCATCCGCAACGCGTTCGGCAAAGGTGCTGACATGATCCATCCTCCCAAACAGGATGAATCACAGATCGGCACTCAAGGGAATCCCTTGCGATTCAGGTTTTGAGCCGGACGCTTTAGGCACATAGAACGTCTCAACTCTTGTACTTACTGAGTTTGCGGTCGCTTCGACGACCTCGATCTCCCCGCGCAGGTTGGTCATGCACTGACAATCAACATGGACCAGGCAAATGAGGCGGCTCAGGCCGGGCTCATCACCTCGCTCAAATGTCCAAGACACCTGCACAGAAGGCCGCTTCCAAAGACCTTTCTAGAAGGTCAGACGCAATCGCAAACCAAGAATACTCACTGTGGTTTTGCTGGGGCTGGCGATCGGATTTTTGATAAATTGAACTGATGGTGTGATCGCGATGTTGTCCAGAATTTGGAAGCGGTAATAGACTTCCCCAGTTATCTGGTCTTGCAGGGTGTCATCTGATGGTTCGCCCCAGGCAACGCCGATACCAAGAACATCCCTGGCCTTGGTGTACGTGGTGTTGAACCCGATCCCGATTCCGACCGCCACGTCCTTTTTGAAAGTCGACGCCTTGCCATCCGAGATACCGCCGAGGATGAACGGCATCGCCTGGTCATTGAAAATAAGCTTGCTGGCTACGAAATTCACACCATAGCTGTCGGGTATTCCGGCCTGTTTGCGGGCATCTTGATGCCACAAGTTGACACGGACCTGATCCCAGCGTGCCCGTTCCGGTGTCGTCAGATACCACCGCGCTTCAACCGATTTCAGGAATTCTTTCTGTCCGATAGTGTCAAACGGGCTTTGGGTGGTCTTGGCATTGGCATCGTGAATTCCCGCCAAAGCGACAAACCTGGGTGAAAACTGGTAAGCGATACCGCCCCCGATCCCACGTCCCGGAAAGGCGCGGGTATTGCTGGACATCACACCTGTGTTCTGGAACGCACGCTTGGGTGATGCCAGGGCGTGTCCGCCATACCAGCTGACGGCACTGATCTTGCCGAACACGAACTTCAGGCGCCCGTCCATCAACGATTGCCGCCATGCCAGTTCGGACAGGTTCGCGTTGTCATAGTTGCTGAAACCCGTACCGACCAACGTGCCGCTGCCGAACTGGTTGCCCAGTTTGGACGGTGGGATATTGGTGCCCAAGGTTCTGCGGTTTTCGATCCGGAAGGTCAGGCGTCCGGCGTTCTTGGTGCCCCGCCCAACCAGAGTCCAAGATCCGTTCAATTCTATCCGACCCGCGTGGGCTTCGTTTTCACCGGTGGTGTTGTCGGCGTTCTGGTAAAGAGATTGATAGCTGAAGTTGAGCTTCAGCCCGTAGTTTTCATTCCATCGCCTCTTGGCGTCGAACCACGGTTGCAGGGGCTGGCCCGGGAGCCGCCAGGCCGCACCGGCATCCAGATCGTCCTGATGGATATCTTCGGTTACGCTGTCCCCGCTTTCCAGCGTTTGACCCGCCCCGTACCCGGAACTGGATTGCGCTTGTGCCGCAGGCGCGCCCCAGCCGAGTGTTGAAACCGCGATGGCAGCTGAGAGCATGCGCCAAAGCAAAACCATGCTCCCAACTCTTGCCAAGATCATTTCTCAGCGGTTCCGTGACGAGTATAATACTGTTTCATATCGTCTCCCACCATCTGTGTAGGTATGCCCTCCGGGGCGGCGACAATCAGATTTTCCGCCGGCGTCGCCACCCGGAAACTCCATCCATCCGCCGGAGACAACTGGTCCTTCAGGTTTGCCGGATCCCCGTCCTTCACTGCGCCGCCATAGGCATTGAGGATGTAGGCGTATCCTTCCGGACCGATCAGTTCATAAACCGGGCGGCCGGCCTTGAAGACCATTGTCTGCTTCTTGGAACTGGTGAACCCGGTATAGGCGTCGCCTTCGCCCGACCCGACCGTTGCCAGCGGAAGCGTTGCCCCATAGCGTGCATCGATCCCGCCGAGGGTCTTGGTTTCGCCCAGCTGGAATTCCTGTTCGTCCATCGCCCAGAATTTTGGACCGTTAAGTAGTACTTTCTTGGCGCCAAGTTCTTTGGCCAGGGCTGCGGTATCCATGACCGCCCACTTGTCTTCCGGGCATCCGTCGGAGGCGGAGGTGTTGTAGACGTCAATTCCGTGATCGAAGACCAGCAAAAACTCGCAATAGCGCATCCCGCGAATTTCGCTCAAAGTCAGAGTTTCCATCTTGTGCTGTGTCGTGCCGGCCGTTGGAACCCAGGCTACTGCCAGAAACGTGAGTGTGGAGAGCAGTCGCACGCAGTTTACCATCATCGTATTACCTTTCTGTCGTTGCTCTTCTGAAGAGATATGGTTGAAAGTTGGTGATGGCCCCTGAGGGGCGGCATATCAAGGCGGTGCTGAAGCGCCGTCAATTCTCAAGAGAAAGGGATATGCCACATGTCGAAATCTACCGGTGTTCCATTCGAGCTATCATCGGAATTTTCACCTGATCCGCTGACTGAGGTCATTCAGTTCGGGGCACGCGAGCTGTTGCGAACGGCTGTGCAGGCTGAGGTTGCCGGTTTCATGGCGGTTCACGCGCAGCTTCTGGACAAGGAAGGTCGCCAGCGTCTGGTGCGCCACGGGTTCCTGCCGGAGCGCGAGGTGATGACCGGGATCGGCACGGTGCCCGTTCAGGTGCCCCGGGTCCGCGACCGGGGTGCGAACATCGATGGCAGCAAGATCAGGTTCCGTTCATCCTTGGTGCCGCCGTATCTACGCAAAGCGAAGTCCGTCGAGGAGCTGCTGCCCTGGCTTTACCTGAAGGGCATTTCAACGGGGGACTTCAGCGAGGCGCTGGCCGCCCTTTTGGGGCCGGATGCAGAGGGGCTGTCAGCCTCCACGATCACGCGACTGAAGGCGACCTGGTGGGACGAGTATGAAGCCTGGCGCAAGCGTGACCTGTCGGGCAAGCGCTATGTCTACATCTGGGCGGACGGGGTCTGCTTCACGCCCCGTTTGGACGGGGATCGTCAATGTATGTTGGTGATTATCGGCGCTGACGAGTACGGAGAAAAGGACGTTTTGAGCATCATGGACGGATTCCGGGAGAACGCGGACAGCTGGCGGGACCTGTTACGCGGTCTGAGGAAACGCGGCCTGACGGTGCCGCCCGAGCTTGCTGTCGGTGATGGCGCGCTTGGGTTCTGGACGGCGCTGCGGGATGTCTATCCGACCACCCGTGAGCAGCGGTGCTGGGTCCACAAGACGGCCAATGTAACGGGCGCGATGCCCAAGTCGCTGCGGGAAAAAGCCAAGGCCGATCTGCAGGATATTTGGATGGCCGAGACGAAGAAGGAAGCCAATGCGGCCTTCGATCTCTTCGTGGAAACCTACGGCCTGAAATACGAGCGGGCCGTGGCCAGGCTGGTCAAGGACCGCGACGTGTTGCTGACCTTCTATGACTTCCCGGCCGAACACTGAAAACACATCCGGACCACGAACCCGATCGAAAGCGTCTTTGCCACGGTCCGCAACCGAACGCGCAAAACCAAAGGATGCCTGAACCGCAAGACCGCCCTCGCCATGGTCTTCAGGTTGATGATGTCGGCCAAGAAGAAGTGGAGGAAGATCTCAGGGCCAAACCGTCTGCCCGAAGTGATCCAGGGGATTGCCTTCAAGGACGGGATCAGGCAACGTCAAAACGCCGCCTGATCACGCCGTCACCAACTTTTGGGCATAACTCCTTCTGAATGCCAAGATCCTCAGTGCCGTTCGGCTTGGGAAGATTATAGTCAACGTATGCAGCTGTCGCTACGTCTTTCCGCAGCGTTAACTCGCGCCGGAATTGAACCGTGTGTAATACTGGTGCAAGTCATCCCCCACCATGTCTACCGGTTTGTCGGAAGATCCCTCAACCCTGACGTCTTCTGCGGGTGTGATGACCCGGAAGCTCCAGCCATCGGCCGGAGAAAGCTGATCGGCGAGATTGGCCGGATCGCCGTCTTTCACTTCTTCGCCATAGGCATTCAGAACGTAGGTGTTGCCGTCCGGATCAACCAGTTCGTAGAGCGGGTTGCCGGCTTTGAAGACCATCGTCTGCAGCTTGGCGCTGGTATACGGTTTGTAGGGGGTTGAACCGGTGCCAGATCCCAGTGCCGACAAGGGCAAAGTGGCTGCATAGCGCGCTTCGATACCACCGAATGTCTTGGTCTCGCCCAGACCAACAGTCTGCCCGTCCATCGCCCAGAAATGCGGACCGTTCAGCTGGGCCTTGTTGGCGCCGTGATTGGATGCGATCGATGCTGTGTCCATCGCCTGCCACTTGTCCTCGGGGCAGCCATGAGAGGCGGACGTGTTGTAGATCACAAGGTGATCGTCAAAGATCAGCAGGAATTCACAGAATTTCATGCCGCGAATGTCGGACAGGTCGACAGGCTCGACCGATGTGTCCGCACCGAAGACCGATGTCGCCAACGCCGTGGCGATTGCCGAAAGCGCCGGAATACGAAGTGTTTTCATGTGCTTGCCCTCTCTTAAAGCGTCCGGCTCAAAACCTGAATCGCAAGGGATTCCCTTGAGTGCCGATCTGTGATTCATCCTGTTTGGGAGGATGGATCATGTCAGCACCTTTGCCGAACGCGTTGCGGATGCGGTTTCAGAAGTTGGTTGAAGAAGGATTGAGCGGACGCGCGGCGGCGTTGCGCCTGAAGCTTTCGCCCGCGACCGGGGCGCGTTGGGGGCTTGCGATCCGGCGAACCGGACAAGCAAGGGCCGCGCCTCAGGGCCGTCCTCGCGGCAAGGGCAAGCTTGATCCGCATCGGTCGCTTCTGATCGAACTGATTGAACAGGACGGCGACATGACCATGCCTGAACTTGCCGGCGCTCTTGCGGATGCGACCGGTGTTCAGGCGCACCCTGATGCGATTGGCCGGTTCCTGCGCAAGCTGGGCTTCACGTACAAAAAAAGACGTTGGTCGCGACTGAACGACACCGCGCGAGGGTAAGGAAACAACGCGACCATTGGGTCAAACACCGCTTGCCTGCCGTCTCGGCTCAGCCAGATCGTGCTGTATTCATTGATGAAACCTCTGTCAAAACCAACCTGACCCGCCAGCGTGGATGGTCACAACGGGGCGCGCGGCTGGTGATGGATGCGCCCTTTGGATCATGGGGCACGCAGACCTTCATCGCGGGCCTCAGCGCCGACGCATTGATCGCACCCTGGGTCATCAAGGGCGCGATGGATGGCGAAGCCTTTGCGGCTTATGTCGAGCAGGTGCTGGTGCCGGAACTGGAGCCAGGTACCGTCGTGATCCTAGACAACCTCGCGACGCACAAGAATGCCGCTGCGGCCAAAGCCATGCGCAAAGCCGGATGCTGGTTCCTGTTTCTGCCGCCCTATAGCCCCGATCTCAACCCGATCGAGATGGCCTTCTCGAAACTCAAAGCACACCTGCGCAGGATCGGCGCTCGAACCTTCACCGACATGTTCAAAGCCCTCACTGAAATCTGCGAACTCTTCTCACCGGAAGAGTGCTGGAACTACTTCAAGGCTGCCGGATATGTCTCAGGTTAAAGGTCGGATGCTTTAGTAATATCATGATTCAGCAGCTGTTGTCGGATTCGCGTTCGTTCACGACCGCAGCACCGGCCCAGCCGGCGACCCCGGGGCCGCGCGCACCGACGCCAACGCCGTGGAATCCGGCGCGCGCACCGACGCCAACGCCGTGGAATCCGGCGCCCGCACCGCCACCCGGCCCGAACCGGTCGATGAACAATGCCGTGACATCGCCGCTTGCCGGCATCTTACCTTCGACGATTTCGTAGGAATAGATCAGGTCCCCGCCGTCGGTGGTAGGTGACAACAGTGTTACGACCACCAGCGTGTTCTCATCGCTTTCGCCTTCGTACACCGAGAGCACGGCGTTGGGCGGGTTTTCGGCAAAGCTGTCGTCACCCTTGTCCCAGCCATCGACGAATTTGCTCAGCGGGATATGCGCGGACACGCGATAGGGCCGGTCCGAGAAATCGAGCGTCTGATCGCTGACATCGATTATCTGCAAGGTGTGCTGATCCAGATCCGCCTGCATCGTGTGGGACGTTTGCACAAACAACAGGCTGATGTCCTCTTCTTCGGCGGGTACCGGGGTCGTTAGACTGATCGCGAGTGTGACGGCGGCAAAAAGCTTGAAGACGCGCGTCATAGTGTATTCCATTGATAGTTGAGTCTGGGATTTGGCTGCGCTTCGGCATAACTTGAAAACGAAAAAAACCTTCGTCCCACATATAGTAAATCCGTCCGCCGTAGCCCGGCGACAGCAGCGTGTTGAAGTTCATCGCCTCGACGAACGGGGATTCAGCCAGTTGCTTCGAGACACCTTTTCGACGGCCAGACTAGAGATCGAAAACCGGAGATGATTATCATTTTACGCCAGTTCTTGCTAAATCCAAACGGATTTCTGGCCGGCACCCGGCCCTGTCCGAATCCGGAGCCAGTATGAGCAAGAAGATCCCAACCATCCGCGCCGTCGTTCTGGCCCCGCTCATAACCTGGATGACCATGAATCTGAGGCCGGTGAACAAAGCGTTGCAGGAAGCGGGGCTTGGATTTCTGTCGCTTGACGATCCGTTTCAGATCATTCCGCTGGAGAGCCTGTCGAGGTTGCTGGCGTCCGCTGCCCGCCAGGAAGGACCCGACCTTCCGGTCCGGTTGATCGAAGAGGCGGACGTGCTCAATGGCGCGATGATTGCTCCGATTGTAACAGCCGCGAAATCGCCACGGCAGGCGTGTTCCGCAATTGCCGCGTCCCTGCCGATGTTGTCCTCGCACGAACATCTAGCCGTCGAAGACGGACCCAAATCGTCCGTTGTCCGGCATTTCTGGGGCGCGAGCATGGACCCTCTGGCACTGCATTGCCTCCAGCAGTTTACAGCGGGAATGGTTGAAAAAATCGTTGACAAACCGACGGATCTGTCGTCCGCCATTCAACAGATCGAAATGATGCCACACCCGGACTATGGCCTCGATTTTCTGAAAGGCCGGTATCATGGGCGGGTTGTCGAAGGCACCCGTATACTAGCCGTTCATGTGAGTAGTGCCGCCTTGCAACGGCCCTATCGCAACGGCAGCCGTAACCGGCAGGCCAATTTCGAAATTCCGGACCTGGACAGCCTGCGAGACACCAACCTGAGTGGAACAGTGCGCGTTCTGATCCGGTCAATGCTGGAGGTGGGTACGCCAAAACTCGATGATATTGCGCGAACCGCTAACACCAGCCCCCGCAGTTTTCAGCGAACTCTTGCTATGGAAGGCACGGGATTTCGCCAGTTGCTGGACGAGGTTCGGCGCGATGCGGCGCTGGATTGGCTGGAGGCCGACAAAGGTCGGATCACCCAGCTTGCCCAGCAGCTCGGATATACGAACTCTTCGGCGCTGACCCGAGCCATGCGCAGATGGGTTGGAGAAACTCCGAAGAAAACACGCGATAGGTTTCAGCAGGGCGGCGAGGTTGGCAGCACCTGACAAGTGGATCAGGCTTATGAGACACCAAGCAAGCCTGCACTGGCGATATCCATGGCGTTTCTACCTGCGCGCATATCGGGTTCTGATTTTGGGACCAGACTAATTCCAATTTGGAATTCTGTTGGCTCTTTTAGTGTCTGGTACGGACAGCATGGCCAATAAGAATGACCCCATCCAACCAATGAAAAAGGTCGCTGGGGCGCGATAGAATCTTGGGGCAAAGTCGCTCGACCTCGCATGGGTTTTCGGAGATGGCTCTCTTGGCAGGGGCCACTCCTGGGTCCTCACCTGGGACAATTCACTATTAATCATTTTACATTATTGTATGATTAATAAAGTTTCGAACTGATTCTGGCGCTGATCAGCCCAAATCAAAGTCTTTGGGAGGCGAGGCTTGCGGGAGAGAAAAGACAGGGACAGGACATTCTCGCGTCGCAGTCTGACTGGCCAGGTTGCTCATTCCCTGGGGATGCAAATTGTCTGTGGGGAGATAGCCGAAGGCGAAGTGCTTGCGACTGAAGAAGCCGCCAGCCGTGCCCATTCTGTCAGTCGGACGGCCTATCGCGAGGCGATCAAAGTTCTGACTGCCAAGGGCCTGGTGGACTCTCGACCCAAGATCGGCACGCGTGTTCGCCCGCGCGACGATTGGAACATGCTGGATCCTGATGTCATGCAGTGGGCCTCGAAGCTGGCGACAACCACAGACTTCGCAGATTCGCTTTTCGAATTCCGCCTTATCATCGAGCCCGAAGCCGCCCGGCTTGCTGCCGAAAAACAGCTCGAGGAAAAGATCAACATGATCGCGACTGGGCTCGAAATCATGGAAACAACCGAGCCATCCACTCAAGAAAACCTGGACGCGGACCTTGCTTTTCACGCGGCGATTCTGAACGCGTCGGGCAATGAATTCCTGCGTTCACTCAATCACATGGTGGATGCCTTGCTGATCTGGAGCTTCGAGATTTCGTCCAGAAAAGAAGGAATTCGTGCGGCGTCAGTTCCTCTGCACCGGTCTGTCTACAACTGCATCCTGAAACGCGACGGAAACGGCGCCAAGCAAGCAATGGCGCACCTTTTGCAGAGCGCTCGCGAGGACATCGATCAGATCGTCCTTCCGGACAATGAAGGGGATCAGGCGTCAGCAAACCGGGTCGGGCCCACGCAAAGATAGATTGGAACGGTCTCGGACCGAAGTTCGCGAAATTCGTTTGTCACTTTTTGACGTTCAACATGAAAAGGAGGAGCAAAATGTTGAGTAAACTACTAATTGGCGTCGGTGCTGCGGCACTGTGTGCAACCGCCACTATTTCCTTGGCGGACACCTCGGATAAGAGGATCGCGCTGTCCAACAACTATGCCGGTAACAGCTGGCGCCAAGCGATGCTGGCAAGCTGGGAAAAGGTGACGGGCGCTGCGGTGGCAGATGGCACGGTTGCCGAAGCTCCGGCTTTCACAACCGCCGAAAACCAAGTGACCGAACAGGCTGCCCAGATCCAGAACATGATCCTGGAAGGCTATGATGCGATCGTGATCAACGCTGCGTCGCCCGATGCGCTGAACGGTGCGGTCAAACAGGCCTGTGATGCCGGGATCGTGGTGGTGTCCTTCGATGGTATCGTGACTGAACCCTGCGCCTATCGCATCGCTGTAGACTTTCACGCTATGGGCAAGGTTGAGGTCGAGTATCTTGCCACCCGCCTGGACGGAGGGGATCTGCTGGAGATCCGCGGACTGGCAGGCGTCTTCGTAGATGATGAAATCAGTGCCGGAATCCATGAAGGGGTTGCGGAGAACCCTCAATTCAAGATTGTTGGTTCGGTGCACGGGGACTGGGCCCAGGACGTTGCGCAAAAGGCCGTTGCCGGCATTCTGCCATCCCTTCCTGAGATTTCTGCTGTCGTGACCCAGGGCGGTGACGGCTACGGAGCGGCACAGGCTTTTGCAGCTGCCGGGCGTCCCACGCCACTGATCGTCATGGGCAACCGTTATGATGAAATGCTGTGGTGGAAAGAGCAAAAGGACGCGAATGGCTACGAGACAATGTCGGTCTCGATTGCACCGGGTGTCGGCACGCTTGCCTTCTGGGTCGCCCAGATGATTCTCGACGGAAAGGAAGTTCCGCAGGACCTGACGGTGCCATTCCTGACCATCACGCAAGATACGCTTGAAGACAGCCTCGCAGCGACCCAACCGGGCGGTGTTGCCAATGTTGAGTACTCATTGGAAGATGCAATGGCGGTCGTGTCCGGCGGCTAGGCGCCGGCAACCACCGCGGGGCGGAGGCACATGAACGCATCTGACGAGACAATTGTTGCGCTTGAGGATGTGGCCAAGCACTTTGGTGCGGTCAAAGCGCTCGACGGCGTAAGTCTGACCGTCACCTCAGGTGAGTGCCTTGGCCTTGTGGGGCACAATGGTGCCGGCAAGTCGACCCTGATGCACATACTTGCCGGAACGCTCGACCCGGATCGTGGAACGATCCGGGTCGGCGGCTCCGATCTTTCAAACCGCTACAATGTGGGCGTGGCTGGCGAAAACGGCGTTCGTTGCGTATTTCAGGAATTGTCGCTTTGTCCCAACTTGACGGTCGCGGAGAACGCGAGGGTTTTCCATCCCTCGGTGACCGGGTTCGGGTGGAAACGACGCGCAGGAACCCTAATTCGGGAAATGCTTGACGAAATCTTCCCCGGGCACGGGATCGAGGCTGAGGATGTTGTGGGCGACCTTTCCATCGGAAAGCGGCAGATGGTTGAGATCGCGCGCGCTTTCACCACAACGGACCTGCCGCTGCGGACAGTCATCCTGGATGAGCCAACTTCGTCCCTGGATGCGGTTACATCCGGGCAATTGCTGAGATTTATCCGGAGGGTATTGGAGCAGGGCGTGAGTTGTATTCTTACTTCGCATGTGCTGGGCGAGGTGCTGGACGTTTCAGACAGGATTGTCGTCATGAAGGACGGTCTTGTTATCGCCACACGCAAAGGGAGCGATTTCGACCGCAATTCGCTGGTGGCGGCTATGGGCAACGTTGTCGAAATCGACGAGATCGAGCAGCATGAAGCGCGCGAGAAGCTGCGCGGCGTTGCCCCGGTTGTCGTTGAGGCCGCCGCGGACCGGGCAAGAGATACTGTCTCGCTGACAGCTCACCAAGGAGAAATCGTCGGTCTCGCCGGTCTGGCAGGACACGGACAGACCGACTTGATTTTGAAGATCTACGGTGCCGCAATGCGCGGGAAAGGGCCGGTGAACGTGACGCGACCGGTTGCGCTGGTTGCCGGTGACCGACAGACGGACGGCATTTTTCATCTCTGGTCGATTTCCGCCAATATCGGCATCCGAAGTCTGGCCAAAACCGTCCGGCGGGGTTTGATCGATCCACTGGCCGAGGCGGCCATCGGCGCAGAATGGCGGGACCGGATCAGTATCCGGACACCTGACATGCAAAACAACATTCTGTCGCTTTCGGGAGGCAACCAGCAAAAGGCGCTTTTTGCCCGGGCATTGGCATCTGACGCCGAAATCATCCTGATGGACGACCCGATGCGCGGCGTCGATGTCGGCACAAAGCTCGAGGTCTATGACCTGATCCGCGCCGAAGCCGAAAAGGGCCGGACCTTCCTTTGGTACACCACCGAAATGGACGAGCTCTACAACTGTGACCATACATTCGTGTTCCGCGACGGGGCTATTGTTGCAGATCTTGCGCGCGGGGATTTGACGGAAGAGCGAGTGCTGCATTCGTCCTTTCAAGAAAGCGCTTGAGCATGGTGGACCGTCTTACCTCTCCCCGCTTTCTGCGCGCTGTCCTGCCGGCGGCGTCCTTCGCAATTCTCCTGATCGCAATCTTCTATCTCAAGCCGCGGACAATGAGCTATTTCGGCTTGAATCTGATGTTGCAGTACACGGTGCCGATTGCGCTCGCGACGATTGCGCAGATGTTCATCATCACCGTCAACGATCTGGATCTGTCGATCGGTCCGTTTGTGGGGCTCACCGCCTGTATCGGCGCCACCTGGTTGGCAGATACGCCGCTTTTGGGAATTCTCGCTCTGGCGGGGTGCGTGGCAGCCTATGCTGCACTGGGTGCTCTGATCCATTGGCGCAATCTGCCCTCCATCGTGGTGACCCTCGGAATGTCATTCGTTTGGCTCGGGATCGCAGTGCTGATCTTGCCGACCCCGGGCGGCACTGCGCCGGGATGGGTCAAGTGGTTGATGGGTGTGAAGACACCGGTCGTTCCCTTCCCGATCGTCGCCACCGTCGTGATCGGCCTCGTCGTCCATCTATTGCTGATGCGGTCGAGCTATGGCGCGGTGTTGCGCGGTGCAGGGGGAAACCCGCGGGCCATAGGGCGTGCCGGTTGGTCGCTTCTCAAGACAAAGATGGTCATGTTCGGCGCGGCGGGCTTCTTCGGCGTTCTGTCCGGTCTGTCGCTGATCGGGCTGACATCGGCAGCGGATGCGCACATCGCGGACCGCTATACGCTCTACGCCATTGCGGGTGTAATTCTTGGCGGGGGCGAGTTTGTCGGCGGTCGCGTCTCGCCGATAGGCGCGGTGATCGGGGCAATGACCCTGACGCTGACAGGCTCGTTCCTGACGTTCCTTAAAATCTCACCTGACTGGCAGATTGGGGCGCAGGGAGGGATCCTGATTATCGTTCTTGCGCTGCGGGCACTGATTAACCGGCGGGAGGGGTTGGTATGACCTCCCTGACGTGGATTTCCCAAAAGGCCTGGATCTGGTCGTTTGTCGGCGCCTTCGTGGTTTGGCTCGCCACCGCGCTTTACATCGGTGGTGCCGGCGGGACGGCCGTGATCACCACGGCACTGTCCTTTGCGACATTTACAGTGATCGTCGGCATTGGCCAGATGTTCGTGATCACCACCGGCCCGGGCAACGTCGATCTGTCGATTCCGGCAACGATTTCATTTTCGGGCGCGGTCGCGATGAAGATCATGGATGGTTCAAACGCGATGCTGCCAATCGGGTTTGCGGCATCGATGGCCTGTGGTCTGGTGGTGGGGCTGTTCAATTACATCCTGATCAGGATCCTGCGCATACCTCCGATCATCGCCACACTGTCGTCGAGCTTCCTGGTCCTTTCTACGGCCATTGCCTATGGTCGGGGCCTGAAAATCAAGCCACCGCCGCTCCTTGCGGAATTCGCCACAGCGAGACTGCTTGGCATCCCGGTGCTGGCTATCGTGATCATACTTTTTGCCGTGGTTATGAGCGTGGTTCTGAACCGCACCATGTACGGGCGTTCTGTGCTGGCCATTGGCCAGAACCAGCGTGCGGCCTGGCTGGCGGGTATCAATGTCGAACGTATCCGGTTCTATACCTACGTTCTGAGCGCTCTTCTGGCCGCCCTGTGCGGTTTTTTGTTGTCGGGGTTTTCCGGCGGAGCCTCGCTCAACATGGGGCAGGAGTACCTGCTGGCCTCAATCGCAGTTGTTGTCATCGGCGGCACTTCGGTCGCAGGCGGCAAGGCAAACGTACCTGGCATATGGGGCGCGGCCATGTTCATGTTCCTGCTGGTCACGATGTTGAACACTTTTGGGGTCAGTGCGGGCATCCGCCTCATCCTGACCGGGCTGATCATCGTTGCTGTGATCACCATCGCGGGTGGCGACAAACCGCCAAGGTAGGGATGCAATGGCGCTCGCTGGCGACCGCTGTGCATACTGCAATATGGCGTTTTATGACCTGACCGTACCGATTGCGTCCATAGAAGAGCTTTGCCTGGCCGCCGCCGGGCCGAAGGCCCGGTCTGGTTCAACGATAACGGCCCCCTGATCCGGCGCAGAAGCCGTCATTTTCGCAACCTGAAGAACAGTGCCGTGTTTCCGGGCAGATCGAACGAGATCGATTGCGATTGCCCGCTCCATTCGATCGCCTCGCTGTCGCAGGATCCCGGCCCGTGCCCTGAACCGCCAAATTCCTCGGCATTGCTGTTCAGCGCCGCCTCCCAGATGCCTTTGTTGGGGACACCCAGCCGATAGCCTTCGCGCGCGGTCGGGGTGAAGTTGCAGACCACGATCACCGGATCCTTGCCATTTTCGCCCTGACGGACCCAAGCATAGACCGACTGATCGGACTGATCGACCTCAAGCCAATAGAACCCGCTGGCTTCGCAATCGCTTTCATAGAGCGTGGGCGTTGTGGTGTAGATCCGGTTCAGCGCCCTGATCCAGCTCTGCACACCCTTGTGCCATGGATGTTCCAGCAGGTGCCAATCCAGCGACTGATCATGGTTCCATTCCAGCCCTTGGGCAAACTCCTGTCCCATGAACAACAGCTTCTTGCCGGGATGCCCCCACATGAACCCGTAATAGGCACGCAGACCGGCGAATTGTTCGAACCCCTCACCGGGCATTTTCGTGAGCATCGAGCCCTTGCCGTGCACCACCTCGTCATGGCTGATGGGCAGCATGAAGTTTTCGGAAAAAGCATAGGTCAGACCAAAGGTCATCTGGTGATGGTGATGCGACCTGTGGACCGGATCACGCCCGATATAGTCCAGCGTGTCATTCATCCAGCCCATGTTCCATTTGAAGCCGAACCCAAGCCCGCCCTGATCGGTGGGTTGGCTCACGCCGGGAAAGGACGTGCTTTCCTCTGCCACCATCATCACACCCGCATCGGCCCGGTAAACCAGTTCGTTGGTGCGTTGCAGGAAGGCGATGGCCTCCAAGTTCTCGCGCCCGCCATGTTCATTGGGCACCCATTCGCCTTCGGCGCGCGAGTAGTCCCGGTAAAGCATCGAGGCCACCGCATCGACGCGCAAACCATCGAGGTGGAACTCCTTGATCCAATATAGCGCGTTGGCCACGAGGAAATTCTGCACCTCGCGACGCCCGTAGTTGTAGATCAGCGTATTCCAGTCCTGATGGAAACCTTCGCGCGGATCGGCATGTTCGAATAGCGCCGAACCGTCGAACCGGCCAAGCCCGTGTTCATCGGTCGGGAAATGTCCGGGTACCCAGTCGAGCAGCACACCCAGACCCGCCTGGTGGCAGGCATTCACGAAGGTGCGGAACTCATCCGGAGTGCCATAGCGGATTGTCGGGGCGAACAGGCCAATGGGTTGGTATCCCCACGACCCATCAAACGGGAACTCCGAAATGGGCATAAGTTCTATGTGGGTGAAACCCATGTCGCACGCGTATTCGACCAGCTCGCTTGCGAATTCCAGGTAGCTGAGCGGCCGATCGCCCTCTTCGACCTTGCGCTTCCACGAGCCCAGATGCACCTCGTAGATGGAAATCGGCTGGTCATAGCGGTTGCGCCCCGCGCGCGAAGCCATCCATTCACTGTCCGTCCAGCCAAAGCCGCGAAGATCGCGAACCACCGAGGCCGTGGCAGGCGGATGCTCGGCGCCAAAACCCACCGGGTCGGACTTGAGCGGCAGAACCACGCCTGCCTGATCCCGGACCTCATATTTGTAGATGCTGCCTTCGGTCAGCCCGGGAATGAAGATTTCCCAAACCCCCGTGGTTCCGCGCAAGCGCATTACGTTGCGGCGGCCGTCCCATTGGTTGAATTCACCGACAACGGATACACGCGACGCTGATGGGGCCCAGACGGCAAAATGAACGCCTTCGCTGCCCTCATGGATCATTGGATGGGCGCCAAGACTGTTCCACAATTCCAGATGCGCGCCTTCGGCGATCAGGTATTCGTCCATCTCGCCAAGGACCGGCCCGAAGCGATAGGGATCCTCCTGTTCCCAGGTGGCGTCGCCGCTTTTTGCGCGCAGACGGTAGGGACCGCAGGCAACGCCCTTACGCACAAAGCCCGAAAAAAGGCCCCGTCCGTCGAGCCGGTGCAGCTCGGCCTCGCGTTTACCGGTCTTGCCGTCCAGAACCTCGACGGTTTCTGCACCGGGCAAAAGCGCCGTCACGCTCCAGCGACGACCGTTCTTGTGCGGGCCTAGAATAGCAAACGGATCGGACATTGCCCCATTCAGAAGCTCTTCGCCGGTGGCGGCATTGAAACCGGGATCATAGGCTGCGGCAGTCATTTTTCTGCTCCTGTCAAAGAGTCGACTCCCCAAATCTCGCTGGCATAACCCCGGATGGTGCGATCGGACGAGAACCAGCCCGAATGTGCGGTGTTCAGAACCGCCATGCGGGCCCAGGCCTCCTTATCAGCAAAGCCCTGGTCGACATTTCTCTGGGCTGTCCAGTAGGCATCGAAATCGGCCGCGACCATGAAATAGTCATCGCGCAGCAGCTTTTCGAGCACGGGCCAGTGGCGGGTTGGTTCGCCCGGGGAATAGAACCCTTCCCGGATCTGGTCGATTACCTCGGTCAGGATCGGGCTTTGGTCGATATATGCCTGTGTGTCATAGCCTTCGCGCGCATCCTGCACCTCCTCGGCGGTCATGCCGAAAATGTAGATGTTGGCGTCGCCCACATGGTCGCGAATTTCCACGTTGGCGCCATCCAGCGTGCCGATGGTCACGGCCCCGTTCAGAGCGAATTTCATGTTGCCGGTGCCCGATGCCTCTTTGCCGGCGGTCGAGATCTGCTCGGACAAGTCCGCTGCCGGGATCAGGATTTCCGCCATCGAGACATTGTAATTGGGGGGATAGACAACCTTGAGCCGGTCACCGATCACCGGGTCATTCTTGATCGACACAGCGATATCATTGATCAGCCGGATGATGTTCTTGGCATCGAGATAGGCCGGGGCCGCCTTTCCGCCGAAAAACTTCACCCGTGGGACCCAGCCGGCATCCGGGTCACGGCGAATGGCATTGGCCAGGGCCGCGGTTTCAAGCGCATTCATAAGCTGGCGCTTATATTCGTGGATGCGTTTGATCTGTACGTCGAACATGGCGTCGGGAGAAATCCGGATGCCCATCCGATCGCTGACCCATTCGGTCAGCTTCAGCTTGTTGTCCTGTTTCACCTGCATGAAACGCGCCCGGAAAGCCTCGTCATCGGCCAGCGGCGCGATCTTGGCGAGCTGTTCGAGGTCACAGACCCAGTCGTTGCCAATGGTTTTGTTCAGCAGGCCCCGCAGCCCCGGGTTACAGCCGTGCAGCCAACGGCGCGGTGTCACGCCGTTGGTCTGGTTCAGGATACGGTCGGGAAACACATGATGCAGATCGCTGAACACTGTCTGTTTCATCAGATCAGTGTGCAAAGCCGACACCCCGTTCACACGGTTGGCGCAAGCAAATGCCAGCGTGCCCATGTTGACCTTGCCGCTCTCAACTATGCCAACCGAGGCTTTGCCCTTTGCATCCTTGCGCAACCGCTCATCGATCCGCTCGATCAGCTGCATGTGGCGCGGCAGGGTTTCGGCCATCAGCCGCGTGTCCCACGCCTCGAGCGCTTCGGGCAAAAGCGTGTGATTGGTGTAATTCAGTGTGCCGCGGGCAATGTCGAACGCCTCGTCGAAGCCGATCCCGTGCCCGTCGACCAGAAGCCGGACCAACTCCGGCCCGGCGATTGCGGGATGGGTGTCGTTCATCTGGATCGCCACCTTGCTCGGCAAAGCCCGCAGATCGCCATTGTGGGTCAGGAATCGGCGCAGGAGGTCCTGAAGCGAGGCCGCGGTAAAGAAATATTCCTGTTTCAGTCGCAGCGACTTGCCGATCTCGGTGCTGTCATCAGGGTAAAGCACCCGGCTGATCGTTTCGGCCAGCACCTCGGGGGCAGCTGCCTCCATGTATTCTCCCCGGTTGAACGGCTCCAGATCGAAGATCTTCTTGGGTTTTGCCGCCCACAGACGCAGGGTGTTTGTCCATTCCGCGCGCCATCCCGGCACCGGTGTGTCATAGGCCTGCGCACTCACGAGATCCGTTGGATTCCAGACCGCCTTACCGCCGGTCTCCGCAACCTCGCCGCCAAAACCGATATCATAGAGGCATTCGGCGCGCTCGAATTCCCAATTGTGCTGATGGCGCAGCCAGTCCTCGGCCATTTCGATCTGCTGACCATCGTCAAAGGATTGCTGGAACAACCCGTGTGCGTAGCGGATGCCATAGCCATAGGCCGGGATGCCCAGGCAGGACAGGCTATCAAGGAAACAGGCCGCAAGACGCCCCAATCCGCCATTGCCCAAGGCCGCGTCGGGCTCGTCGCTGACCACGTCCGCGAAATCGATGCCATACCCGGCCAGAGCCCTGCGCGCCTCGTCCTCGAGACCAAGGTTGTTGACCGCATCTTCCAGAATGCGGCCCAGAAGGAACTCCATCGACAGGTAATAAACCCGTTTGTTGTCCTTGGCATAAGTTCGACGCGTTGCCTCGAACCAGGGGGCGATCAGCTTGTCGCGCACGGCGCGCGACAGGGCCAGACGCCAGTCGGTGATCGACGCTGCATCAGGCGTCTTGCCCACCGTGTGCGCGAGGTGATAGTTTATCGCCCCGGCAAGTGTGCCTGAATCCTTGAAATCTTTCATGGTCTTATCCGTCACGTTTTCTGTTCGCTTCTGCTGACGCCGGGGTCAGGTGATGATATCGGCCTTGTTCCGGCCAGTGTGTTTGGTGATGTCGGCAATGCGTTCCACGGCCTCGATCACCGGAGACAATGCCGCTTGCACCTCCTGCCCGTGATCGCCGCCGGGTCCTTCATAGCGTCCCAGGTAGACCCGCAGCGTTGCGCCTTGCGTGCCTGTCCCGGAAAGGCGCAGCACCACGCGCGCGCCGCCTTGGAAAAGGATCCGCACGCCCTGGTGTTCGGTCAGGCTGTTATCCACCGGATCGGCATAGGCAAAATCGTCTGCCTCATTGACGGTCAGCCCTGCCACCCGGGCTCCGGCAAGCGTTCCCAACCGTCTCCGCAGGGCATTCATCAAGGCATTGGCCGCTTCGGTCGGGATCTCTTCAAAGTCGTGGCGCGAATAGTAGTTGCGCCCAAAGCTACGCCAGTGGTCGCGGCGCAATTGGACAATATCACGACCATCCCGGGCCAGAATATTCAACCACAGCAGCACTGCCCACAGCCCATCTTTTTCTCGGACGTGATCCGAACCCGTGCCAGCGCTTTCTTCACCGCAGACTGTGACCTTTCCGGCATCGAGCAGATTGCCGAAGAACTTCCACCCGGTCGGTGTTTCGTAGCAGGGGATGCCCAGACGTTCGGCCACGATATCGACGGCTTGACTTGTAGGCATCGAACGGGCCACACCGGAAAGACCACCGGAATAGGCCGGAGCATGATGGGCATAGGCCGTCAACAACGCCAGGCTGTCCGAAGGCGATACGAAAGCATCCTTTCCCATGATCATGTTGCGGTCGCCATCCCCATCCGAAGCCGCACCGAAATCGGGCGCTCTTTCACCGCTCATGATCGCGACAAGTTCGCTGGCCCAGACCGGATTTGGATCGGGGTGGCCACCACCGAAATCAGGGCTGGGCACGGCGTTGATCACTGATCCCGGTGCGGCGGCGAGCGTGCCTTCGAGGATCTGTTTTGCATAAGGGCCAGTTACCGCATGCATCGCGTCGAAACAGATACGGAATCCCCCTTCGAACATCTCGCGAATTGCGTCGAAATCAAACAGGGCACGCATCAGCTCTTCGTAGTCGGCCACCGGGTCGATCACATCGACCTGCAAGTCGCCGAGCCTGTAGTTGCCGATGGTCGAAACATCTCCGGCGTCATCAGGGGCAATCCGGTATTCGCTGATCCCTTGCGTCCGGGCAAAAATCGCGTCTGTGATTTTCTCCGGCGCAGGGCCACCATTGGCGGCGTTGAATTTGACACCGAAATCGCCGTTTTCGCCACCGGGATTGTGACTGGCCGACAGGATGATCCCGCCATCGGTCCCGTTCTTACGAATGAGATTGGACACGGCCGGTGTCGAAAGGATGCCGTTTTGACCGACGATCAGCCGTTTTGCGCCGTTTGCGGCCGCCATTCGTATGATTGTGCCGATCGCCTCTGTATTGAAAAATCGCCCGTCACCGCCGACCACATAGGTTTTGCCAGCCGCGCCGCCTGTCCCGTCGAATACGCATTGCACGAAATTCTCGAGATAACCGGGTTCGCGAAAAACCGCCGTTTTCTTGCGCAGCCCCGAAGTTCCGGGTTTTTGTCCTTCAATGGGTGAGGTTTGTACAGTCAGGAAGGTCATGGTCCTCCTCCGTTTTGGCTGGGTTTGCACGGCCCGCGCGCGCCATATCAGCGGCAAGCCGGACTAAACCTGTTGAATTCTCAATATCCTTGACCGCAAAAGGCGCGACCTGGCGCCAGTTGGGGTGTTCATCGATGGTGCCCGGCAGGTTCTGCTGGCTCAGCAGCCCGGCCATATCGTCAAGCTGAACCGCCACCATTTCGGATCCGGCCTTGGCCAGCCTTCGGTGAATTACATCGACCGCTGCCCCGTTCCCTAGCGTTTCCCGCGCCTTCTTCCTGTCTGTCCGAATTTGTTCATGGGTCACCTCGTCGAGTGCCCCCATCCCGGCGTGAAGACGTGCGTCCTCTGCCGCGAAAAAGCCATTGATCGTTGGCGTGTCATGGGTCGCAAAAGCACATATCGCCTTTTGCCGGATATGCGCTGTGTCTTCAAAGCCGCCGGCGTCATTACGCAGGAATTGCAGGATTTCCATTCCGTAGATCCCCGATGCGGCCAGCTTCTCTCGCAGTCCTTCGGGCACGAGACCCAGATCCTCGCCAATCACGATCGCCCCGTTGCGCGCGCTTTCGATCGCAACCACGGCGAGCAGCGCATCAATCGGATAACTCACATAGGCGCCTTCTTTGCCGCCTTCGGGAATCCAGAAGCTGCGCATCAGACCAAGCACGTGATCGATCCGGATCATGCCTGCATGGCGCATCACCGCTCCAAGAAGCCGCGCGAAACCGGCATAGCCACGCTCCCGGCAGGCCACTGGGGACAACGGCGCCAATCCCCAGCTTTGACCGACAGGCGACAGAGGATCAGGCGGCGCGCCCAATGTGGCGCCAGTGACAAGGTCTGACGCTTCGGCCCATGTCTCTGCCCCGCCCAGCCGCGGACCGACGGCAAGATCAAGATACAGCCCGATGCGCATTCCGGCACGCAGTATACGTTCTTGGGCATAGCCGATCTGGCAATCCGCCTGCCATTGCGCCCACTTCACAAAGTCCAGTGATTCCAGATGGTTCTTGCGAAACATCTCAATTGCTTCAGACTTGTGATCACGGTACACAACAGGCCAGTCGCGCCAATCCGGGCCATATCGTGCGGCAAGAACCTCGAACAACGCATAATCCTGCAATGCGCTGCCCCGGGCCTGTCTGAAAGTCTCGTATGAGCGCCGCTCGGGCGTGCCGCCCGGTAAATTCTGAAAACGATCAAAACCGGCTCGCAAGTCCCGTTCGTTTGCGGTCAGGGCCGCGGGATAGTCAATCTGTGCTCCTTGGCGGATACCCTGGCGCGCCACGCCGCGCACATGCCACGTATTCAGGAACTCCCGATGGCTGGGCGAATAGGGACTGACCACACCATCAGGCCGGCAGCGTCCCATGGCGTGAACAGGGTTGATCCCGATAAAGTCGGCCCCGTGCGCCGCCATCGCCGCACCGTAATCGCCAAGAAGGTCGTAGTTGCCGATCGGCACCCTGCCACCATCCGTCAAACCATAAAGAGCAGTCGTCACACCCCATACCAGCCTTTCGCCTGTGCGGTCTGCCAGTGAAACAGCGTGTTCCGGACGGGCCAGTATCCACGTCACCCAATCGCTGGTGTTTTGCGTCAGAACCAACCGGTGAATACCCATCGGCAAAGGCGGCAGATCGATCCGTTGCGAAGCTTGCCCGCTGGCCAGAACTTCGGCACTGCCCTCGGCTTCGACAGCCCAGCTCATTGTCCGCGACAGCTCAACCGATGCTGCGCGCCCTGCTTCCAAGACAACTTCGGGGCAGGCAGGATGCTCGACATCGGCCTCTTGTAGGTGGTCCAAAAGCGCGCGTGCCTCACCCTCACTTTCCACACCGTATCCCATGGCCGCCAACACGGCGTTCCGGGTCTCGGGCGACACGGATATGTGCTGGCCGTGAAACCCGCGGTACTCGGCGATGATACCGACGTGACGGCAAAGCTCGGCAATCCAATCGGTCATTCCGCGACCTTTCTGCCGACAAACAGAACGACGGAATGGGCCGAAACCGGCATGCGTACGCGCCTGGTCATGCGTTCAATGTCCGCGTTTGGTTTGGCAGTATCGAGCGCACGCTCCCAGATCATGCCGGCTCCGGCGTCGGGCAGGACAAGCTGTCTTGTCGCATCGCCTCCGTTCACAACGATCAGAGCCGAACCCGGCACCGATGCCGCGCCTTCGGCACAACCGCGCAATTGCAGGCAGAACCCATCCAGCATCGGGTCCCGCCAGTTCATTGCGCCACCGTCAAAGCTCGACCATGCCACATCCGGAAACCCGTCGTCGCGCAAATGGCCATGCAGAAAATTGCCCTGCCTGAGAACGGGATTGTCCCGCCGCAAAGCAATCAGCTTGCGGGCAAAGGCCAGCAAATCCGGATCAGCATTGGGCCAGTCGATCCAGCTGGTCTCGTTGTCCTGGCAATAGGTATTGTTGTTGCCGTGCTGGGTCTGGCCGATCTCGTCGCCGGCCAATACCATCGGTGTGCCCTGCGACAACAGGAGTGTCGCCAACAGATTGCGGGCCCGCAATGCCCGACGGTTTAGAATTGTCGGATCGATCGTGTCCCCCTCGACCCCACAATTGTCAGAGTAGTTGTGCCCATGGCCATCAGCACCGTTTTCGCCGTTGGCTTCGTTGTGCTTCCCGTTGTAGCGCGTCACGTCGGCCAGCGTGAAGCCGTCATGCGCCGCAACGAAATTGACCGAACTGAACGTCCTGCGCCCGGGATGGTCAAAAACCGCGGCCGATCCCAGAAAAACACCGGCAAGTTCTTGTGCCGAGTGAGCATCGCCACGCCAGAAGCGGCGGGCGGCATCGCGAAACTTGTCGTTCCACTCTCCCCAATCGGCGGGGAAGGCCCCCAGTTGGTATCCCCCTGGCCCGATGTCCCATGGTTCGGCAATCAACTTGCACTGGCACAACACCGGATCCTGACGGATTGCGTCGAAAAAACCGCCCCATTGGTCGAAACCGTGCGCTTCGCGCCCCAAGGTCGTCGCCAGATCAAACCGGAACCCGTCCACCCCCATGACCGACACCCAGTAACGCAAAGCGTCCAGCACCATTCTCAACGTGAAAGGGTGACTGATATTCATCGTGTTCCCGCAGCCGGTGTCGTTGACGTAGTACTGCGGATTTCCGGCCTGAAGATGATAGTACGAAGCGTTGTCCAACCCCCTGAAGGACAATGTCGGACCGCGCTGATCTCCTTCGGCGGTGTGGTTGAACACCACGTCCAGGATCACCTCGATCCCGGCACGGTGCAGCCGGTCCACAGCTTTTTGGAAGCCTTCCGTACCATTGGGTCCGAAATAGCGCGGTTCCAGCGCGAAAAAAGTCAGGCTGTTGTAACCCCAGTAGTTCGTCAGGCCGCGGTCAGTCAGGAACCCGTCATCCAGAAACCCGTGCACCGGCAGAAGTTCCAGAGCCGTGACCCCGAGCGTTTTCAGATGTTCGATGACCGCATCCGAACCCAGAGCTTCATATGTACCGCGTAGGTCCGCCGGCACACCCGGCATGCGCTTTGTCAGCCCCTTGACATGCGCCTCGTAGATGACCGTTTCGGACCATGGTCTGCGTGGCCAAGGCGCGCCGTCCCAGCCGGTTTCCTGGTCGGGAACAACGGATTTCGGGACGAACGGCGCACTGTCGATTGGGCAGGGCCGGTCACGCCCACCGATATTGTCGCTTGCGTAGCCCAGGGTTTCGGGGCCGTTTGCCCATGCGCCGTGGACAGCCCGCGTATAAGGATCCACCAACAGTTTGGCCGGGTTGAACCGGTGTCCGCGTTCGGGCTCATACGCGCCATGGGCACGGAACCCGTAAAGATCCCCGGGTTTGAGACCCGGCACATAGCCGTGCCAGATCGCGCCGGTGCGTTCGGGCAGGGTCAGGCGCCGGATCTCGCGGCTGCCGTCGCGGCTGAACAGGCACAGTTCGATCCGGGACGCGTTTTCAGAGAACACGGCGAAATTGACGCCGTGACCGTCAGACACCGCACCAAGCGGAAAATGCCGTCCTGCGACAATGCTGTTTCCGGTTGCCATCTGCATGTTCTCTTACGACCCGGCGAGGCCCCTATAAAGCGACACGACCTTTGCCACGGAACTGTCCCATCCAACCGGATGCTTCATGGCATTTCGCATCTGTTTTTGCCACGCGCTGCGATCCGCGTAGAGGTCCATCGCGCGGCTCAGCGCGTCAGACAGCTTTTCCGCCGTTACCGGGGCAAATTGAAATCCCGTCGCACAGCCCGCTGCCAGAGCGGCCTCGTTGGCATCGATCACCGTATCGGCCAGCCCCCCGGTCTTGGAGACGACAGGCAAAGTGCCATAGCGCATCGCGCATAACTGGGTCAGGCCGCAGGGTTCAAACCGCGACGGCACCAATGTGGCGTCGGCCCCCGCCTGGATCAAATGCGCGAGGTCCTCGTCAAAACCGATCTCTACGCCAACGCGGTCGGGGTATCTTTGGGCGAGTTCGGCAAACCCTTTTTCCAGTTCTGCGCTGCCTGATCCCAGCAACACAAAGCGCGCGCCCCGTTCGATCGCGTCTGGTAAGGCCTGCAACGCGATATCCAGACCCTTCTGCTCGGACAGCCGGCTGATCACTGAAAACAAGGGCTCGCTTCCATCACCCGACAGGCCAAAGCGTTCGAGCAGCGCGCTTTTGTTGGCGGCTTTACGTTTCAGGGTGCGGCTTGTGTACGTCTGCGCCAGCGCCGGATCCGACCCCGGATCCCAGATTTCGGTATCAATGCCGTTCAGAATCCCGCTCAGATCGTCACGCCGTGACCGCAATACCCCTTCCAGCCCCATGCCGAACTCGGACGTCATGAGTTCACGGGCATAGGTCGGGCTGACCGTTGTGATCTCGTCGGCCTGCACCAGCCCACCCTTGAGGAAGCTGATATTGCCGAAATACTCGAACCCGTCCTGGGTAAAGCCGGCGGGATTCAGGCCCAGGGCGCCCATGGTCGAGGGCTGGAAAATGCCCTGAAATGCGATGTTGTGAATGGTCAAGACGCAAGGCGGCGTCTCTTCGTCAAACTGACTGAGGAAAACCGGCACAAGCCCCGCCTGCCAGTCATGCGCGTGCACCACGTCCGGGCGCCATCCATCAACCCCGTCACGACCGATGACAGCACCCGCCCAGCAAAGCAGACCGAACCGCAGATGGTTGTCCACCCAGTCCCTACCGGTATCGTCCAGATAAATCTGCGCCGGCCGGTCATAGAGATGCGGCGCGTCGATCAGAAGAAGATCGATCCCCTCCGCCCGTTTTGAAAGAATGCGAACCGGGCCGCCGAACCTGGGTCCGAGATCGAGCACGGTGTCTGCGTCTTCCGCCAGATGCACGACCGAGCGGTACAGCGGCAGCAATACCCGGCATTCACTGTCATGATCGCCAAGCACCTTGGCCAAGGCGCCTACCACGTCCGCCAGCCCCCCGGTCTTGGCAAACGGGGCGCATTCCGAAGCGACTGCGAGGATCTTCAATGTCACTGCGCCAACCGATCGATCATGGATTGGGTAATCAGACAAATTCCGTTCTCTGTTCTCTGAAACCTCTGACCGTCAAGTTTCGGGTCTTCGCCCACGACAAGCCCGGCAGGAATTTTCACCGACCGGTCGATCACGACGTTTTTCAGACGCGCACCCCGGCCAATGTCGACATAGGGCATGGCCACAACACCGGTCAATTCAGCATAAGAGTTGGCCCGCACCCCAGTGTGTAACAGACAGTCCCGGAGCTTCGATCCGGAAATAATACAGCCACCCGACACCATCGACGACACTGCCATGCCGCGCCGGTCCTCTTCGTCATGGATGAACTTGGCTGGTGGCGTGATTTCAGCATAGGTCCAGATCGGCCAGGTCTGGTCGTAGAGGTCCAGTTCGGGCTCGAAATCGGTCAGGTCGATATTGGCCTGCCAGAAAGCATCGATCGTGCCCACATCGCGCCAATAGGGTTTCTGCTCTTTCGTGCTGGTGACACAAGAGCGGCTAAACGGATGGGCAAAAGCTTTGCCCGCCTTGACCAAAGCCGGAATAATATCCTTGCCAAAATCGTGATCCGAACCTTCCGTCACAGCGTCCCTGCGAAGGATTTCGATCAGAAAGTCGGTCTTGAACACGTAGATGCCCATGCTGGCCAGCGACTGCTCAGGATCGCCCGGCATTTGCGGCGGGTTGGACGGTTTTTCAACGAACTCCAGAATCCGGTCTTCTTCGTCCACCGCCATTACACCAAAGGCGCTGGCATCCTTTCGCGGCACCTCGATGCAGCCCACGGTAACGTCGGCCCCGGTCTCTACATGCTGTTTCAGCATCAGCGAGTAATCCTGCTTGTAGATATGGTCACCCGCAAGGATCAGAATGTACTTCGGCGCATAGCCTTCGATGATGTCGATGTTCTGCGTCACCGCATCTGCGGTTCCAAGATACCAATGCCCTTCGTCTACGCGCTGAGATGCAGGCAGGATATCAAGCGATTCATTCCGTTCAGCCCGGAAGAAGCTCCAGCCGCGTTGCAGGTGTCTGATCAGGCTGTGGGCCTTGTATTGGGTTGCGACCCCGATACGACGAATGCCGGAATTGACGGCGTTGGACAGGGCGAAATCGATGATCCGCGCCTTGCCGCCAAAATACACGGCCGGCTTGGCGCGGATATCGGTCAGCTCTTTCAGACGACTGCCGCGACCACCGGCTAGAACGAACGCCATCGTCTCACGCGCCAGTCTATGTGTGGAAACATTTTCCATGGTTATCTCCAGTATCCAAACGGCCAATCCGTTCCGGGCGATGATGATTGCGCCAACCCTGCAAGGCGACACGCGTGGTCGACCCATCCCGAACGCATCCATGAGCAAGACCCGTGACATGCGCCAATCCGACATGCGCCGAAAGAACCCGATTCCGGGCCCCTGCGCCTTAGAAACCCGATTTGGACCCCTGTTGTCAATTATTAAATCATGTTTATTTATTTATTGACCTGCCACCGGAAATATAAGATTGTGACCCGCAGAACAGCCAACAGGACACAGCATGCAAAGCGCCGCCCGCACCACAGATACTGAGGAGACCCGCAAGGTCAGCACGGCTGCCCGCGGTTCGAATCAGAGCGGGGTGCGCGCCTATAACGAGCGTTTGGTTCTCTCGCTGATCAGGCAATCCGGCCCGATGCCGAAAGCCGAGATCGCGCGAATGACCGGTCTCTCTGCCCAGACAGTTTCGGTCATCATGCGGGCGCTCGAAAAAGAAGGTCTGCTAAGAAAAGGAGAGCCGGTGCGCGGTCGGGTCGGGCAACCTTCCGTTCCGATGGGCCTGAATCAGGATGGCGCGTTCTTCCTTGGGCTCAAGGTCGGGCGCCAAAGCGCGGAGCTTGTCCTGATCGACTTTCTGGGCAAGATCCGTCTCTGCACCCAGCTTGCGTATCGCCTACCAACACCCGGTGGAATCCTGACCTTTGCGAACCAAGCCATCAGTCGTGTCTTTGAACAATTGCCCGAGGCCCACGGAGCTCGGATCGCGGGGCTGGGTATCGCCCTTCCCTTCCGCCTGTGGGACTGGGCCGACCAAAGGGATAACGCTGCAACCGAACTCGCGGACTGGCGCAACCGGGACATCGCGAGCGAGATCGGCAGATCCTGGGATATTCCTGTATTCCTGTGCAACGATGCCTCTGCGGCATGTGGTGCAGAGCTTGTCTTCGGGCAACAGGACACACCACGGGACTTCCTGTATTTCTTCATTGGCTTTTTTGCCGGCGGCGGCCTCGTGCTCGACAAAACGCTCTACACAGGCAAAACCGGCAACGCCGCGGCGCTTGGCTCGATGCCGATCGTTAGCGAAACCGGCAAACTGCGCCAATTGGTGGATGTCGCTTCTCTGGAAACTCTTGAATCAATGTTGCTGGAACATGACCTTGATCGCGACGCAATCTGGGCCGACCCGGATCATTGGCTGCTGCCCCCGCACATCCTGAACAGCTGGCTGGATCAGGCCGCCAACGGGCTGGCCCAAGCCGTACTGGCATCCACCTGCCTGATCGATTTCCAATGCGTCCTGATCGATGGCTGGATGCCGACCGAGGTACGGGCGGAACTTGTCCGGCGCACGAAACTGCGACTGAACGACATTTCAGTCCCGGGGGTCGAATTCCCGGAGATCCAGGAAGGCACCATCGGCAGCAACGCCAGATCTCTGGGCGCGGCGAGCCTGCCACTTTCTGAACGGTTCCTGGTGGACCGCAAGGCATTTTTGAAGGGTTAACACATGATACTCTGCTGTGGAGAAGCACTGATCGACATGATCCCGTCGCCGACCAAATCAGGCCCGGACGGCTTTGTGCCGCATTCCGGCGGAGCGATTTTCAACACGGCGATTGCTCTTGGGCGTCTCGGTGTCCAAACTGGAATGCTGACCGGTCTGTCTCAGGACATGTTCGGACAGCAGCTGGTCGAAGGGCTCAAGGCCAGCCACGTCGACGTATCGCACGTGATCACCTCGGACCGCCCGACAACACTTGCCTTCGTCCGCCTCGTTGATGGGCATGCCACCTATGATTTTTACGACGAAAACTCGGCCTGGCGGATGTTGGCTCTTACCGACGTGCCCTTGCTGCCTGAAGAGGTGACCGCGCTCTACTTCGGTGGAATCAGCCTCGCTTGCGAGCCGGGCGCCGACACCTATGCAGCCATTCTTGAACGCGAGGGCGGCAAGCGGGCGGTGATGCTGGATCCGAATATCCGCCCCGGCTTCATTCGTGACATAGATCGCTACCGGGCCCGTCTGAACCGGATGCTCGCCCTGTCGGATATCGTCAAGGTTTCGGACGAAGACCTGAACTGGATTCTGCCTTCTCCGCTGTCGTTGCGGGAGAAAGTCGAAACGTTGCTGGAAAATGGACCGTCAATGATCATTCTCACGCGCGGCGGTGAGGGCGCCACCGGATTTCTTGCCAGCGGTGAAGAGGTGCAGGTTCCGGCTCAAAAAGCTGAAATCACAGACACGGTTGGCGCCGGCGACACGTTCAACGCCGGCGTGCTTGCGAAGCTTTCCGAACTGGGCGTTCTGCACAAACCCGGTCTGGCCGATCTCTCGACCGAAACCCTGCGCGCTGCACTCGCGCATGGAGCCCGCGTCGCCGCAATCACTGTCTCCCGTGCCGGCGCCAACCCACCTTGGGCCGGAGAACTCTGACACCACCCGAACAGGCGCGTAGGCAACCGCGATATCTGCGCGACCTTGGCAGATCTCGGCGACGCTCTGACCTATGTCGGCCACACGGGACCCGGCCGGAAACGACGCTTGTCTTTGCGGCATCGAGGATCGTCACCACAATCGTCAGGACGGTCCTGGCGTGGTCGCGTGCAAGGATTGGCCCCGAGCTGGGCCCGCGTCTTGGTGCATTTCGCAGCTGGCAACCTGACGGCGGATGCTGACATACCCTGCGAAATTGCGCCTGGCAAAATCCGAACACACTTCCGCCTGTCGAAAGACTTTCTTTGATCTTTCCGAAGTTTGCGCATACTTAATTAAAAGTTTGCACGCGTAGCGTAACGGAAATTTCAAGGAAAATGGCACAGCAGAAAATCCGCAACATGGAAGAATTCGCCGCTGTCAGTGGCATCTCGCGCCCGACCCTGTCGAAGTATTTCAACGACCCCGGCAGTGTGCGCCGGTCCACACGCCAACGGATCGAGACGGCTCTGGAGCAATACGACTACAGGCCGAACGTATTCGCCGTGAACCAGAACAGGGCCCGCACCAAGAATATCGGGATCGTGGTGCCCAATCTGGCAGACCCGTTCTTCTCGGAAATCGGCAGCAAGGTGGAACTGGCCTGTATTTCAGCCGGCTACAGCCCGATCCTCCTCAGTTCACACGGTAACCCGGCTTTGGAGCGTGACAACCTGGAAAGTCTGCGTTCGCTCAAGCCTGCCGGCGTTCTTCTGGCCCCTTTCGGCCGGGTATCCGACCAGAAAGACATCGAAAGTTTTAACAGGGATGTCCCCGTCGTGTTGTTCGACGCCAATGTAGAAGGCACGTGCGAAGCTTTCGTAGGAACCAATAACTTTCAAAGCGTTGACCTGATTGTCGAATACCTGTGCCGCAGTGGCGAGCCGCCCTGCTTTTTTGAAATGAAAAGCCCGACCAACCCCAATGCCAACAAGCGCAGACAGGCCTATCTGGAAAGTATGGCACGCCATGGCCACACGCCACATATCTACCGGGCCGAAGGCGATGGCTGGAATTTTGAGGACATCGGCAGCGCCGAAGGCGGCCGATTTCTTTCGGAGCGTGCATTCAGGACTGACACCGTGCTGTGCAGCAACGACCGCTTGGCCATCGGTATGCTGTCGGCGGCCTATCGACAGGGCAAGCGGGTCGGACTTGGCGAGGGCTGTGAATTGCGGATTGCCGGCCATGATGACCATCCGTTCGCGCGATACACATGCCCGTCGCTCACCACGATCGCGCAGGATTACGCGGCGATCGCGAATCGCGCAGTAAACACATTGTTCGGGATTCTGGACACCGACCAACGCCCCTCAATACGCGAGGAAACCCTGTTCGACGGCAAGCTCGTCATGAGGGATTCCGCCTAAAGTACTGTCACTAAACATTTTCACATGATTTCTTAACGCGTGTAAATTTTTAGATTGACCAGACGTTAGATTACTCGATAGAGTTCCTCCATCATCCTGATATGGAGGAAACTGGATGTCTCTCAAGAAAACGCTCGGAGCGGCAAGTGTCATTGCGATGGCGGCGGGATTTGTGTCTGCGTCGGAGTCGCTGACGATTGCGATTGTGAACAATGGTCACATGATCAACATGCAGAAGGTTGCGGAGGCTTACACGGCGAAGACCGGTGTTGAGCTGAAGTGGGTTTCGCTGGAGGAGGGTGTTCTGCGCGAGCAGGTACAGTCGGACACGGCAACCGGTGGTGGTCAGTATGACATTATCAACATCGGCATGCAGGAAGCCCCGATCTGGGGTCAGGCCGGCTGGATCGAGCCGCTGGATTTCGGGGCCGATTACGATGTTGACGATATTCTGCCGGCGATGCGCAACGGCCTGTCCTACGAGGGTCAGCTTTACGCGGCCCCGTTCTACGGCGAGAGCTCGATGGTCATGTACCGCAAGGATCTGGCCGATGCGGCCGGTGTTGCGATTGCCGACAATGACAGCTGGGACAATGTCAGGGCGGCCGCTGCGGCGATGCACGACCCCGACAACGGCGTTTACGGCGCCTGCCTGCGCGGCAAGCCGGGCTGGGGCGACAACATGGCGTTCATCACGACCGTCGTGAACTCGTTCGGTGGCGCCTGGTTCGACGCGGATTACAAACCGCAGCTCGACAGCGACGAATGGAACGCGGCGATCAACTTCTATGTTGACCTGCTGGGCAGCTACGGACCTCCGGGGTCGGAAGGCAACTCGTTCAACGAGATCCTGGCGCTTTACAACGAAGGCAAGTGCGGCCTGTGGATCGACGCGACCATCGCGGCCTCGTTCCTGACCGTTGACGGTGTTGAATACGCCCAGTCGCCGAATGCCGGCAACCCGGTTGGTGCGAACTGGCTGTGGGCCTGGGCCATGGCCATCCCCGCGGGATCGCCGAATGCCGGGGCGGCTGCCGACTTCATCGCATGGGCGACGTCGAAGGACTATGTTCAGGCGGTTGGCGCACATCCGGACTTCGGCTGGGCCAAGGTTCCGACCGGTCAGCGCGCATCCACCTACGCGATCCCCGAGTTCCAGGCCGCGGCCCGCTTTGCATCGGCCGAACTGGCCGCGATCGAAAGCGCGGCGCCCGAAGCGACCGACCTGAAGCCTTACGTTGGTGTTCAGTTCGCCGCCATCCCGGAGTTCCCGGAAGTCGGCTCGGCGGTTGCCCAGGAAATGGCCGCGGCCCTGTCCGGTGCCAAATCGGTTGAGGATGCCCTGGCTGCCGCGCAGTCCGCAGCAGACTCGATCATGCAGGAAGCCGGCTACTACTAAGCAGCTCTCCCCCGCAGGGGTCCGGCAACAGCCGGGCCTCCGCCCCGACAAAGGCCGCCACCGCGACAGGCAGATCGCTCAGTCACAGGTCCGGCCTAGACTACGAACCATCAAAATTTCCAAGATGCGTCGTCCAACCTTCACTTTGACGGGGAAATAGAGTTATGTCCGACAGAACACTCCCTCGCCTCCTGCAGACCCCAGCCGTCGTGCTGCTTCTGATATGGATGCTCGTACCACTTTCGATGACGCTGTACTTCTCGTTCATCCGGTACGTCCTCAACAACCTGCGCCGTCCCGAGTGGACAACCCCCTCTCTTTCCAACTGGCGCGGCTTTGGTAACTACGAATTTGTTCTTAAATCCAAGGACTTCCTGTTCGCGATCCAGAACAGCCTGTTCATCGTCTGCAGCATCCTGATCCTGACCGTCATCCTCGGCGTCCTGATCGCGGTGCTGGTCAACCGGACCTTCCCCGGGCGCGGCATCGTGCGGGTTCTGCTGATCTCGCCCTTCTTCGTCATGCCGGCGGTGAACGGGGTCTTGTGGATCAACATGCTGCTTGACCCGGTTCTGGGCCTGCAGGGGCTTGCCGTGAACGGGCTCAACGATCTGGCCGCCTCACTGCGCGACGCGCCGCTGATCGGCTGGTTCTTCTCGCTCTGGCCCGAGTTCGAACCGATCTCGTTCCGCGCCACCCAGACCTCGGCCTACGCGGTGATCATGATGGTCACCTGGCAGTGGACACCCTTTGCCGTGCTGATCTTCATGACCTCGCTGCAATCCGAGGACCAGCAGCAGAAGGAAGCCGCCGTGCTGGACGGGGCGAGCACCTGGGCACAGTTCCGCTTTCTGACGGTGCCGCATCTGGGCCGCCCGATTGCCATCGTGGTGATGATCCAGGCGATCTTTCACCTCTCGCTCTATGCGGAAATCGAAATCGTCAGCCGCGGGAACGGCAACAAGAACCTGCCCTACCTGATCGGTGAATTTGCCAACAACAACATCGGTGCCGCCAGCGCCACCGGTATCTTTGCAGTCATTCTTGCCAACATCGTAGCCATCTTCCTGCTGCGCATGATCGGCAAGACCCTGATGGAATAAGGGAACGATCATGGCTATTGTCGCACAAACCTCCCGCTTCTCCAAAATCGCATGGCCGATCGCGGCCTGGGCTGTTGGGTTGCTGTTCTTCTTTCCGATCTTCTGGATGGTTCTGACCAGCTTCAAGACGGACGCGGACGCGGTCAAACCCGAGTTCCTGTTCTTCTTCACGCCGACGCTGGAGAACTACCTGAACATGACCGAGAACTACGATTACTGGCGGTTCGCCGCCAACTCGGTGATCTGCTCGGTCTTCGCCACGGTCTTCACGCTCTTTGTCGGCATTCCCTCCGCCTACGCGATGGCCTTCAACCCGAGCCGGTCGACCAAGGACGTGCTGATGTGGATGTTGTCGACCAAGATGCTGCCGGCCGCGGCAGTGCTCTACCCGATGACCTTTATCACCAAGAACTTCCTCGGCATCTTCGACACCCATTTCCTGATCATCCTGGTGCTCAGCCTGATCAACCTGCCGATCGTGGTCTGGATGCTGTTCACCTACTTCAAGGAGATCCCGAAGGACATCATCGAGGCCGGCAAGATGGACGGGGTCAACACCTGGGGCGAGATCAGGGAAATCCTCGTGCCGCTGGCCTGGGGCGGCATCGCCTCGACCGCCCTGCTGTGCTTCATCTTCTGCTGGAACGAAGCCTACTGGACCGTCCGCCTCACCACCACCGACGCGGCCACCCTGTCCAAACTCATCGAAGGCAACCGGGCCCCCGAAGGCCTGTTCTTCGGACGCCTCTCGGCGGTGTCGACCGCAGCCGTGGGACCAATCATCGTACTGGGCTGGTTCTGTCAGAAACAACTGGTCCAGGGCTTGACCTTCGGTGCCGTGAAATAGCGCCGCGCTCAAGCAGCGACGCGGTCGCGTAAAGAAAGGAAAGATCATGGGACGTATTGTTCTTGAAAACGTAACCAAAAGCTTTGGCGATGTAGAGGTCATTCCGCCGCTGGACCTGACCATCGAAGACGGCGAGTTCGCAGTCTTCGTCGGTCCCTCGGGCTGCGGAAAATCCACCCTGCTGCGCCTGATCGCCGGCCTCGAGGACACCAGCTCGGGCAAGATCCTCATCGACGATGCCGATGTCACCGCCGTCTCGCCGTCCAAACGCGGCCTGGCCATGGTGTTCCAGTCCTACGCGCTCTACCCGCATATGACGGTGCGCAAGAACATCGCCTTCCCGATGCGGATGGCCGGGGTGTCGGACGCCGAGCAGGAAAAGCGCATCGCCGCCGCGGCAAAGGCGCTGAACCTGACCGACTACCTGGACCGCAAGCCGGGCCAGCTCTCGGGCGGGCAGCGTCAGCGGGTCGCCATCGGCCGCGCCATCGTGCGCGACCCCTCCGCCTTCCTGTTCGACGAACCGCTCTCAAACCTCGATGCCGCCCTGCGCGTCGGCATGCGGCTGGAAATCTGCGAGATGCACAGCCGCATGGAAACCACGATGATCTACGTCACCCACGACCAGGTCGAAGCCATGACCATGGCCGACAAGATCGTGGTGCTGCAGGCCGGGGTCATCGAACAGGTCGGCTCGCCGCTGGATCTCTACCACAAGCCGCGCAACGTCTTTGTCGCCGGCTTCATCGGGTCGCCCAGGATGAACCTCTTCTCCGGCCCCGAGGCGGCAAAACACGACGCCGCCACCATCGGCATCCGCCCCGAACACACCGAGGTCAGCACCACCGAAGGCACCTGGAAAGGCATCGTCGGCGTCGCCGAACATCTCGGCTCGGACACCTTCATCCACGTGCACGACACCGGACTGGCAGACACCGTCACCGTGCGCATCGCCGGAGACATCGCCGTCAGCCACGGCGACACCGTCTTCCTCACTCCACAGGCCGGACAAATCCACAGGTTCAACGCCGACGGACTGCGGATCGACTGATGCGACTGGCTGGAAAATCAGCCCTCATCACCGGCGCCGCAAAAGGCATCGGACGCGCCTTCGCCAAATCTCTCAAAAGCGAAGGCGCAAACGTCGCCGTGGCGGATATCGACATGGCCAAAGCCATTGAAACCGCCACCGAGCTGGGAGAGGCCGCCATGGCCGTCGAACTTGATGTCACCGATCAGGCCAGCATTCAGCGCGCTGTGGCTCAAACGCTGGAAGCATTCGGGCAGATCGACATCCTGATCAACAACGCGGGTGTGTTTACCGCTGCGCCGATCGTTGACATCTCCCGCGATGATTATGAACGGGTCTTCGACGTCAACGTGGCGGGAACGCTGTTTACCCTGCAGGCGGTCGCGCGCCACATGATCGAACGCGGCCAGGGCGGCAAGATCATCAACATGGCCAGCCAGGCCGGCCGCCGGGGCGAACCGCTGGTCGCGGTTTACTGTGCCACCAAGGCGGCCGTGATCAGCCTGACGCAATCCGCCGGGCTGGACCTGATCCGGCACGGCATCAACGTCAACGCCATCTCCCCGGGGGTCGTGGATGGCGAGCATTGGGATGGTGTCGATGCCTTTTTCGCGAAATATGAAAACAAAGCCCCCGGGCAGAAAAAACGAGAAGTCGGAGCGGGCGTTCCCTTTGGCCGCATGGGCGTGCCGGAAGACCTGACCGGCATGGCCGTGTTCCTGGCAAGCAACGAAAGCGACTACGTCGTCGCGCAAACCTACAACGTGGACGGTGGACAATGGATGAGCTGACTTTCCTTTCCGATGCAACGCTCGATCAACTGCAAATCGAGCGGCCGCGATACGATCGCTCGGCCCTGACACCCGGAATCGTCCACATTGGCGTTGGCAATTTCCACCGTGCGCATCAGGCCTGGTATCTGCATCGTCTGATGCAGGCGGGCGAGGCTCGGGACTGGGCCATTATCGGGGCCGGCGTGCGCCCCTATGACGCCGCGATGCGTGAAAAGCTGCTGGCGCAGGATTGCCTGACCACGCTGATCGAACTTGACCCGAACGAGATCTCTGCCGAGGTTGTCGGTTCGATGATCGATTACCTGCCTATCGAGGACGGCAACGGCGCACTGATCACGGCCATGGCTGATCCGGCCATTCGAATCGTCGCCCTGACCGTCACCGAAAGCGGATATTACGTCGACCCTGTTACCAAGGGTTTCGACGCGGGCCACCCCGACATTCAGCACGACGCTGCCAACCCCGACAGGCCCCGCAGTGCCTTTGGCGCCATGGTCGCAGCCCTGCGCCAGCGCCGGGACGACGGCCATGGCCCCTTCACTGGCCTCAGCTGTGACAACCTGCAAGGCAACGGCGCGATTCTGAAACAGACAGTTGTCAATCTCGCGCGCCTTTCGGATCCGGCACTGGCTGGCTGGATCGAAGAACACGTCAGTTTCCCCAATTCGATGGTCGACTGCATCGCACCGGCCACCGGCCCCAACGAAATCAGTCTTGCCCACGGATTTGGCGTCAGCGATGCCGCCCCGGTGACCCATGAAGCCTATCGCCAATGGGTCATTGAGGACGATTTCTGCGCCGGCCGCCCAAACTGGGACAAGGTCGGGGCGGCATTCTCGGATGACGTTCATTCCTACGAGACCATGAAGATACGTATTCTCAACGCAGGGCATCAGGTGATTGCCAATGTCGGCGAGGTTCTGGGGATCGAAACCATAGCCGAGTGCATGGCGCATCCCGGGATTTCCGCGATGTTCCACAAAATCCAGTCCGAAGAGATCACCCAGACGGTGGCGCCAGTGCCCGGCATGACGCCTCTGGCCTATCTCGACCTGATCGAGAAACGCTTTTCCAACCACCGCATTGTCGACACGACCCGCCGCGTCGCCTTTGATGGTTCGGCCCGTCACTCGGGATTTGTACTGCCCATCCTTCAGGATCAGCTGGCCAAGGGTGGTTCGGTTAAGGGCCTGGCGCTGGTTGAGGCATTCTGGGCGCGCATGTGTGAAGGCAGCCGGGACAATGGCGCGGACATTGAGCCCAACGACCCGGTCTGGGAAGATCTGACAAAGGCCGCGCAAGAGGCGAAAACCCGCCCTTCAGCATGGCTGGAACAGAGACGCTTCTACGGCGACCTTTCGGACAACCAACCGTTTGCCAAGGCCTTTGACTACTGGCTTCGGCTGATTTGGGACGAGGGCTGTGAAACAGCGCTCAAGAGATATGTCGAGGCCGCTGACGCAGTCGTATCTGCTTGAATCACAAAGCGTCTCAACACAAAGTTACCCGAGCGCCAATCAGAAGCGCGGGCAGGGATGTTGCCGGCGTACCGATGGCATGCATGCCATCGGTACCGTCACTGACGCCCGGTAAGGGGAACTTCTTGAAACGCCACCCCGGCGCGTCGCAGCGGCCACGCGAGTTTGGTGCGGAGGTTAACCCCGGGTTTCGGTCACGCCTTCGGGGCAACCGCGGCTGGTGCGGGTCATGCCGTGGCTGGTATTCCGGTCAGGAAAAGCGGGGGGAGAATAGACGCTGGCGCGTCGGGTTCTTCGTCAGCAGTTTCCCGCGAGGCCACCGCATGTTGGAAGACGAATTCATCCTGATCGAAGATGGAATTCGATGCTTCCAAGCCCGGATCCACAATATCCAGCGAAGATGCAGCGTGGCGGAAGTTGAACTCGTCCGGATCATCACCCTCAGGTGTCGACCGGTCGGATTCCGTTGTCGTCACACTCCCGGCCGCAAAACTGGGTTCATCCGGGAGTTCACTGACCGTCGTGGTGCCTGTTGCAGTCAGGCGATTGGCGCCACCGTAGTCCGCTTCAGGGTCGAATGCCAGGATACCTGACTGAAGCGCCGCCGGAGCCGCAAGGACAGGCGTTGGCGCGCCGCCGGTGCTTCCCGGTACAGCGATGGCCATGATCTCGTCATATCCAGCGGTGAACCACTGCGTCGTGGCCGTTGCGCTGTCGCGGTAGTAGAAGGCCACCGTATCATTTTCGAGTGCTATGACTTCCGGATCGAAGTAATCACCGACTTGGCTGACCTGGCTCCAGGTGTCGTTTTCGATGTCATAGAAAACCACTGCAGAATCCGCCTGAGTGGTTGGCAGTTCGGACGAAATGCCCGACAAGAACATCCGTCCCTGCCATTCAATCAATTCCGGTGAGTACAGGTACCGGCCAAAGACCTGATCGGGAATGGTGATGCGTCGCAGCAATTCCCAACCCGTTTCCGTCTCGTGGAAGAGATCGTAGAATTCACCAACATCCTCCCGCGCCATAGTGGCTATGATCCTTTGGCCGGTCGAGGATTCCAGGGCCGCGGAATAGCCCTTCTCGTAAATGTTATTGGCAATGCGAACCATGGTATCGTTTTCGATATCGTAGACAGCAACGTATCTGTCGGCAAAGACGGCCACTTCGGTGGCATTCAGATACGTGACCGCCCGGGCTGTCGGTCCACCCAGATCAAGAAGCGTGATGTCGCCATTGTCGTACAGAAAAACATCCGTGGGACCCTCATTATTGATCCAGTTGTCTTCGTGGATCATGGTGAACACCAGCCCGTCGGTTGTCCCCTTGGGCAAAAAGCCGACGCGATAACCCTCGGACCCCGGTATGATATAGTTTTCGTCTTCGTCGAGATAAATCAGACCTTCGTTACCAATTCCGATCGCCGACATTCCATCCGATGTGCGCAATAACTCCGGACCGTTCAATGATTCCCAGAGCGGTTTGAGAGTTCCCAGAAAGGGATTGCTGACATTCAGAACTTCCAGCAAAGCCCCGGAATTGGTATCGTATTTCCCCAGAAAAATCCGCCCGGTCTTCATCCAGGCGGCATATCCGTCATCCGAGAATTCCGGATCCAGTTCCATCGTCGACACGTTGATATCGGGGTCTAGCAGAATGAGATTGGTGACGCCCCATTGGCGCGTCTCGGACCCGTTGAGCTGGAACGTTATTTCATTCGTTCCATCGTTCAAAAGTGCGGACTCGATGTCGAATTTTGATCCGCTTGTGCCGTTGTTTTCGGTCTCGTTAAGCAACCCGATAGAAACGCCATTCAGAAAGACCTCGACCTCGCCGTAAAAGTCGATGTCCATTCCGTGAACGTAGAGTGTCATATCATCCAGGGTTTCGGGGAAGAACTTGAACGTAACCGAGCCGTCTACGTCCAGAGCCCCGCCGACAAGATTGCCGAATTCCTCGGATTCGAACTCACCGAAGCGCAGTACATGCTGTGGCTGAATCGCGATATTGGTCACACCCCATACCCCGTCCGAGGCATCCGTCTTCACGAATTGCAGAGTATTCACACCGTCATTCACAAATTCCGCGTCGATCGTGACGCGCGCCGGACTTAGCTCCTGCTCAAAGCCGTCGTCTGCGGCACCGACGATTTCACCGTTTATCAGAACAACGATTTCACCGAAGTAATCCATATCGAAGGCGTCGAAATACACCTGCATATCGCCGCCACCGGACTCAAACTCAAACGTCAGTGTTCCGTCGGAATCCGTCTGGCCATCAAAACCATTCCCGTAACTGTTTGTGTCGATTGTGCCAAATTCCAGTTCGCCATCGACCTCAGTTGAGTCCGAGACCGTATAGACCAAATCAGCATATGAAAAATCAATATCATCCACGAAACACCCCCCAGTGAATTGGATTCTCGACGCCGCTCACCAGTCGCTGGATACGGGTCAGGAATTCCAGCTGAGGCGGCGGAATATAAATAAATTATGCGACCAAATATCACATTTTTGGCTGATTCTCGATTCTTTTTGGAATGGAGGGAATTCTGACCGGGGGTTTAGCCTCCGTCATCGCGGTTTTGCCGAACAAAACAGCAAGCTTCGGAACGGCCTGTTTTTGCCGTGCCGCAGGATATTAACTTCCGCAACTCAAGGTGCGGTCTCGCGAGTTTTCAACGAATTCTGCCGCGCCTTCTGCAGGAGCGGGAATTTGTGGGTTGCAGCACACCGTTTTTGGCCGAGGCCGGATCTGGCCGCCCAGCCGTGCTGACCCGATCCGATAAAATGCCTACAGCCCGTATCGCGTGAAGAACTTAACGATCAGAAAGCTCGCGTCGACATCCTTCGAGGTCGGGCCGGTCATCCGTTCCAGCCGCTTGCTTCCGGACCCTCCCGGCCAGGTGTGGCCGCCGCCATCGATGCGATAGAGCTGGACCTGATCCCGCGGGCAGGAATAGCTGATCTTCGTCACGGTCGTTCCGTCATTGGCACGGTCTGGCATCTGTGTGGAGTTCGCGCCGCCGCAGCCTGCTTCGCGCGCCCAGAACGCGATAGTGTCAGGCGCGGGCACGATGACATCCGTTCCGCCGGCGACACCTCGCGCCTGAGGGCGTCCGCCTTCATAGCGCATCAACGGATCATCTGTACCCGAGAACATGATAACTGGCGTGCTCTGCGCACCTTTACATTTCCCCAGCAACGCTTCGCTGAAGCTCGCCGCAACCGGGGCAATGCCAGCCGTGATTTCCGGCGCGTCGCAAGCCATGCGGTGTGCCATCATCCCGCCGCTCGAAATGCCCGTGAAAAACACCTTGTTCGGGCTGGTCCCGTAGGATTTGCGCAGATAGCCGTTAACGGCCCGAAGGTAGGCCACATCGTTCGGCTGGTTTGCGTATGTTTCACGGCCATCGTTCCAGTTCTTCTCGACCGAGGACGGGTAAACAAGAACAAACCCGCGCTGGTCGGCGTAAGATGAAAAGTTTTGCCGCCCGGCAAAACCGCTGGCATTTCCGCCCCCGCCGTGAATGACCATAAGGACCGGGGCATTTTTGCGTACGTTTTTAGGTACATAAACGAGGAAGCTGCGACCCACACCGCCGACCTGAAGGTTGACCTGCTGGAAATTGGCCGGAGTCTGCGATTGTGTTTGGCCGGCTTGCCGTTTTGCTGCGCGTTCCCGAAGCCGGTCGCGCAATGTCTGGCTTTCTGCACTCGGCCCACACCCAACAAGCAGTGCGAAGAAAGTGATATAGAATACCGAGAGTCGCGTTATTACCTGCATGCCTGCCTCTTCGTTGTGACGTCAGTGGCTGTCCCACCGACTCGCTTGCCGCGTTATATTATCGCCTCCAATTATGTCCAAGTCCGCGATCGATTTGTGCGTCGGCACGGCACACATCCGCCGCAACAGGCGTGCCAAATGACCCTGACGGGCGGAATTTGGCCGCCAGTCACACAATTGATCGGGAAGGAAAGCCATGGCAATGGCAGCGATCTGGACCGGATCCATAACTTCGAGATCGGATCGGTCAAGAAAAGGTCAGCAGCTACGGCTTCACATCGGTCGGCGATGTCACGATCACGGATGACGGCATCACCGACCGGCCTGCCAGATACAAAACCTTGTGGAAAAGCGGCCGAACCGGGCCACATGCTGCGGCAACAACGTTGACTCGGATCACAGGCTTCCCGCAAACTGCCGACCAAACAAGAATCAATCGGGCCTGCCTTGCGCTTTTCCAAACTCAGACTCACCGGCTTCAAAAGCTTTGTCGATCCGACCGACCTGATCATTGCCGACGGGCTGACCGGCATCGTCGGGCCGAATGGTTGTGGCAAGTCGAACCTGCTGGAAGCGCTGCGCTGGGTCATGGGGGAAAACCGTCCGTCGGCGATGCGCGGCGGCGGAATGGAGGATGTCATCTTTGCCGGGGCCGCATCCCGGCCGGCCCGCAACTTTGCCGAGGTCAGCGTACATATCGACAATTCCGACCGGCTTGCGCCGGCGGGGTTCAACGACTCGGACGCGCTGGAGATTGTGCGGCGGATCACCCGCGACGTCGGCAGTGCCTACAAGGTCAACACCAAGGACGTGCGCGCACGCGACGTGCAGATGTTGTTTGCCGATGCCTCGACCGGTGCGCATTCGCCATCGCTGGTCCGGCAGGGTCAGATCGCGGAGCTGATCAACGCCAAGCCCAAGGCCCGGCGACGGATTCTGGAAGAGGCGGCAGGGATCTCCGGCCTTTATCAGCGCCGGCACGAGGCCGAACTGAAGCTGAAGGGCGCGGAAACCAACCTGACCCGTGTTGATGACGTTCTGGAACAGATGGCCGCGCAGCTGGCCCAGCTGGCGCGGCAAGCCCGGCAGGCCGCACGATACCGCGAGATCGGCGAAGCGCTGCGCCGGGCAGAGGAACTGCTGCTTTACCGGCGCTGGAAAGAGGCGGACGAGGCGCGGGCATCGGCCGAAGAGGCATTGCGCGAACGGACTGGTGCCGCCGCGCGGGCGGAAACCGCGGCGCGGCAGGCCGAAAAGGCCCGGGCTGCTGCCGAGGAAACCCTGCCGCCGCTGCGCGAAGAAGAAACCGTCGCGTCCGCCATTCTTCAGCGTCTGAAGGTCGAGAAGGACACGCTACTGCAGGACGAGGCGCGGGCGAAGCAAACGATCGAAACCCTGACGGCGCGGATTGAACAGCTGGGCCGCGACAAGGACCGCGAAGAAACTCTGAACCGGGACGCGGGTGAAACCATCAGCCGGCTGGAATGGGAAGCAACCGAGCTTGAGAAAGCCAGTGAGGGACATTCGGATCGCGTAAGCGACGCCGCCGAGCTGGCCAGAGAAGCGGCCTCGGTGCTGGAAGAGCGGGAATCGCAGCTGACCGAGGCAACGGAAGACGCCGCACGTCTGGCGGCCCGGCACCAGTCGGCACAGCGTCTGCTGGACGACAGCCGCAAAACGCTGGAGCGCTCCGAACAGGAGGCCGACAAGGCCCGGATGGCAGTGGCCCAGAGCCAGGCCGCCCTGACGCAGGCGGAAGCGCAGTTCGAAGCCGCCGGCACCGCAGAGAAGCAGACACAGGCCGCCGCGGTTGTGGCCGAAGAAGTTCTGACCCGAACCGAGACGGAACGCGCCGATACCCAGTCCCGCGAAGCCGAAGCGCGCGCGCAGCGTTCGGCTGCCGAGGGCGAGACCAACGCGCTTCGCGCCGAAATGGTCGCGCTGGCCAAGCTGGTAGAGCGGGACACGGCCGAAACCGGGCAGGTGATGGATCTGATCCGGGTCAAGCCGGGTTTCGAGAAAGCTTTGGGCGCGGCGCTGGCAGATGATCTGCGGGCCCCTGTCGTGAACGCGGACGGGCCTTCGGGCTGGCTGGAGCTGGCGGGTCATGACGGCGATGGCGCGCTGCCCGGCGGCATCATTCCCCTGTCGTTGTATGTGGAGGTTCCCGAAGTCCTCAGTCGCCGCATCGCGCAGGTGGGGCTGGTGGACGCCGATTCAGGCAACCGGATGCAGGCGCTGTTGAAACCCGGCCAGCGGCTGGTGAGCGCGGAGGGCGATCTGTGGCGTTGGGATGGATTCCGCGCCTGGGCCGAGGATGCGCCAAGTGCAGCGGCATTACGGCTGGAGCAACTGAACCGTCTGGAGGGGTTGAAGCAGGATCTGGAACGCGTGGGGGCCCGGGCCGATGGTGCACGGCAGGCGCATGAAAGCCTGAGCAAACAGCTGGCCGTACTGACCGAGGCCGACAAGGTCGCCCGCGCCGAACGGCGCGAGGCCGACCAGGCCGTGGCACAGGCCGGCAGGGCACTGAGCCGGGCCGAGGCCGACAGCAATCTGGCGCGCGGCCGGCTGGAAACGCTGAACCTTTCGGTGACGCGGCATATGGAAGAGGCCGGAGATGCAAGGACGCGCCTGAAAGAGGCCGAGGCCGGCATGGCCGAATTGGGTGATCTGGACAGTGCACGCCACCGGGTCGAGGAGATCCGGCAGGCTGTCGAAGCTGCGCGGATCACGATGATGACCCGGCGTTCGGGACATGACGAACTGCGCCGGGAAGGCGAGGCGCGCACGAAACGCTCGCAGGAAGTAACCAAGGAACTCAGCGGCTGGCGGCATCGGCTGGAAACGGCCGAAAAACGGATTGCCGAACTGGGAGAGCGCCGCGATGCTTCGGAGCAGGAATTGGGCACCGCGCGCATGGTTCCCAGTGACCTTGCGGCCAAACGCGATGCCCTGTCGATTTCCACCGCCGACGCCGAGGCGCGGCGGGCGCGGGCACAGGACGCTCTGACAGCGGGCGAAGCTGCGCTGCGGACGGCCGCCGGGGCGGAACGGGACGCAGAACGCGGCGCATCCGAGGCGCGCGAAGCCCGTGCAGCCGCCGAAGCGCGTTGCGAGGCCGCACGCGAACAGGTTGTCGCCGCCGCCGAGCGTATCGCGGAAGACCGTCAGGTTACCCCGAACCAGTTGCTGAACCGCCTGGAAGCGGATCCGGACACGATCCCGGATGCCGACACTCTGGAGGCCGAGGTCAACCGTCACAAGCGGCAGCGCGACGCTCTGGGCGCGGTGAACCTGCGCGCCGAAGAAGATGCCAAGACGGTCCAGGAAGAACACGACACGCTGTTGAACGAGAAAGAGGATCTGGAAGAAGCCATCCGAACATTGCGCAGCGGCATTGCCAGCCTGAACAAGGAAGGCCGCGAACGGCTGTTGACGGCGTTCGAACAGGTCAATTCGAACTTCTCTTTGCTTTTCACCCATCTGTTCGGTGGTGGCGAGGCCAACCTTGTAATGGTCGAGAGCGACGACCCGCTGGAAGCCGGGCTGGAAATCATGTGCCAGCCGCCGGGCAAGAAGCTGTCGACGTTGTCGCTGTTGTCAGGTGGCGAACAGACGCTGACGGCGATGGCGCTGATTTTCGCGGTATTCCTGGCCAACCCGGCACCGATCTGTGTGCTGGACGAGGTGGACGCGCCGCTGGACGATGCCAACGTGACACGGTTCTGCGACCTTCTGGACGAAATGTGCCGGCGGACCGAAACGCGGTTCCTGATCATCACCCACCACGCCGTGACGATGAGCCGGATGGACCGATTGTTCGGCGTGACCATGGCGGAAAAAGGCGTGAGCCAGCTGGTATCGGTGGACCTGAAGAAGGCGGAAACGCTGGTGGCGTGACCCATCGCACACATGCGTCCATGCAGAGCAATCCGTTGAATGATCCGGTATCCGGCCCGGGATCGTCTTAAGGCATGAACCGGGCTATCACGTGGATGAACGCCTCGGGCACCTGTGCCAGCGTGTAGCCACCCGGTTTGGTAACCAGCGCATAGATGATCAGCCCGCCGGCAATGAGAATAGTGACCATCGACGCCCGCGGAGAGCGACCATCGCCCAGCGCCGACAGGATCGACGGGATCGAAAACCCGGCAACGATCAGACCGAGCACAAGCGCAAGATCGGCGTCCATTCGGAAATCCTCCGATTTGTCCTGCCGACGCTACTCCGGATCGGTGCGGTAAATCAAACGTTCGTCACAAGGGGCAACGCGCAGGATGTTGGTTGTGCCCGGCTGATTGAACGGCACCCCTGCGGTGACCACGATCTGATCGGATTCGGTGGCGAAACCACCCGCACGCGCTGCGCGCGCCGCATTGACGACCGCCATTTTGAACCGCACCAGTTCTTCGGTCATCACACAATTGCAGCCCCAGCTGAGGCACAGACGTCGCGCCGTACCGCGTTTCGACGTCATCGCGATAATCGGAACACCGGGCCGTTCCCGCGCTGTGAGCAGGGCGGTGGTGCCGCTTTCGGTGAAGCAGCAGATGACCTTGATATCGGTCTTTTCTGCGATTCCGCGGGCTGCGGCCACGATCCCGTCCGCAATTGTCGTACCCTTGGCGCTGCGGGAGCCGGCGACAATCTGGGCATAGGTCGGGTCGCCCTCCACCTCGGTCGCGACGTGATGCATCGTATCGATGGCTTCCACCGGATATTGCCCCGCGGCTGATTCCGCACTCAGCATGATGGCATCGGTTCCTTCGTAGATCGCGGTGGCGACATCGGAAACCTCGGCGCGGGTAGGCATAGGGCTCTCGATCATGCTTTCCAGCATCTGCGTGGCGACGATCACGGGCTTGGCCGCGGCCCGGCAGGCACGCACCAGCCGTTTCTGGATCGGTGGCACCGCGCTGACCGGCAATTCAACCCCGAGATCGCCGCGCGCCACCATGATCCCGTCGGACGCTTTGAGAATGTCGTCGAACCGGTCGACCGCCGCCGGCTTTTCGATCTTTGACAGGATCGCGGCCCGGCCACCAGCAAGGTCGCGCGCTTCAGCCACATCTTCGGGGCGCTGCACGAAACTCAGCGCCAGCCAGTCAACCCCGAGCGTACACACGAATTCCAGATCGTCCCGGTCCTTGGCGCTGAGCGCAGCCAGCGGCAGGACCACGTCCGGCACGTTTACGCCCTTGCGGTTGGAGATCGTGCCGCCGGTGACCACGACGCAGGTGGCACTGGAATTGTCGCACGCCTCAACCCGCAGACGGATCTTGCCGTCGTTGACCAGCAGCGTTGCACCCGGTTCCAGAGCCGCGAAGATTTCGGGGTGTGGCAGACAGACACGGGACCCATCGCCCGGCGTTTCATCCAGATCCAGCGTGAAACGGGCGCCTTCCTCAAGCTCCTCGGCCCCGTCAGCAAATGTGCCCACCCGCAGTTTCGGACCCTGAAGGTCGGCCAGAATGGCAATCGGGCTGTCCAGATCCTTTTCGACCTGGCGGATAATCCGGTGTTTTTCGCGGATTTCCTCGTGGCTGCCGTGGCTCATGTTCAGCCGGAACACATCTGCACCCGCTTCGTGCAGAGACCGTATCATTTCATAGGTTTCAGAGGCCGGCCCCAGCGTGGCCACGATCTTTACATTTCGCTGACGTCTCATTGCCTGTCCCTTTTCTGGCCCGCCCGGCCGCGACTGTTACCGCAAACATACGATTCCGCTTATGGCCCGGTTCCCTTTCGCGATCAACGCACATATTGCTGGTGGGACGAAGTGACAGGCACATGACATACACACCGTTTTTCCTTCACGGGGCAGATCGCCCTGCCCGCTGGCTGATTACCTGCGACCATGCGACCAATGTCGTGCCACCGGACGTGAACAACGGTGATCTGGGGCTGCCACCGGAAGACATGAACCGTCACATCGCATTTGACCCCGGCGCCTATGCAGTAGCGTTCGAGCTGGGCGAATTGCTGAACGCGCCAGTGATCGGGGCCAACTTTTCGCGTCTTGTCATCGATCCGAACCGCGGCGAAGACGATCCGACGCTGGTGATGAAGCTTTATGACGGGTCGCTGATCCCTGCCAACCAGCATGTCGATGCCGCCGAGGTTCAACGGCGCCTGAACATGTGCTACCGGCCCTATCATGCGGCGCTGGCAGGGCTGGCGGCCCGGCCCGACACGGTCATCGTGTCGATGCACAGTTTCACCCCACAGTTCAAGGGCCGTCCTCCGCGCCCTTGGCATGTCGGTGTTCTGTTTCCCGAAGACGACCGGTTTGCCTGCCCCCTGATCTCACGCCTCAGGGCCGAACCCGGGCTGATCACGGGCGAAAACGAACCTTATACCGGTTACCTGCCCGGCGATGCCATTGACCGGCACGCGACGGCACGGAACCTGCCGAACGCCCTGATTGAACTGCGCAACGACCTGATCGAAACGCCGCAACAACAATCCGAATGGGCCGCGCGGCTGGTCCCGATCCTCGAAGATGCACTTCGGATGTCGGACGTGTAGAACAATTGCCGTTACAGATGCTGCCGGGTATTGACCGCGCCCCGAACAGGTCCAAATCTGTTTCAGAGTGTTGGTGAACGGCTGAAAGGAGCCCGGCATGACCACTGAAACCCTCATCACGTTCTTTGGCTGGCTGACCGTCGTGAACTTCGGCATCCTGCTGGTTGCCGGCATTGCCATCCTGCTGATGCAGGATTGGATGGCCGGCCTGCACGAACGCATGCTCGGCCTGCCCGCAACCGAGGCGCGTCGCGTCTATTTCGGCTGGCTTGGGTCCTACAAAATGCTCACGCTGGTGTTCTGCTTTGCGCCGTGGCTGGCGCTGCAAATTGCGTTCTGACCCCTGTACGCCGGCGGGCGGGCCGTTATGATCGTCCAACCGCAGGAGTATTGAGACATGGACGACCAGACCCGCATCGAAATCGAAGCCGCCGCATTCCGCCGCCTCCGTCAGCACCTGATGGAGGACCGCACTGACGTTCAGAACATCGACCTGATGAACCTTGCCGGGTTCTGCCGCAACTGCCTGTCGCGCTGGTATCAGGAAGCTGCAGGCGAAAGGGGCATCGAGATCGACAAGAACGAGGCGCGGGAAATCTACTATGGCATGACCATGGCCGAGTGGAAGGCCAACTATCAGACCGAAGCCGGCCCGGAAAAGCAGGCCGCCTTCGAAGTCGCCTTCAAGGAAAACGTCACGGACAAGGCATAACCGCTCAGCGCGTCGAGACCAGAACAGGGCCTGGTTCGGGAACTCTGTCAGGGTCCGGCAGACCGGCCAGCCGCACCTGATCCAGCAGCGTGTGGATCGTTCCGGCGTCGCCGAATAATTCTTGTTCGCAGATATAGGCCGTTGTCAGTGTCGGATCGTCAGCAAGGGCTTCACGTATCAATTCCCCTGCCCGTTCCACATCGCCGCGCGCGACCCGGCCGGCGGCCCGGTAGATACGGGATCGGCGGGTCTGGAAGTTCAGGCTGCGGGCTTCATCGTTCATCTCTTCGTAACGGCCCAGCGCATAGAGCGCCGCAACCCGTTCCTCGACAATCCAGACCGGCAGAAACGGATCCAGCGCGTCGGCCCGTTCCAGCAATTCCAGCGCTCGCGCAGGTTCCCCGGCAAAGGTGTAGAACGCCGCGCAGCGGCCGAGGATATAGGCATCGTTCGGCGACAGGCGCAGGGCCATTTCGTGATGTCGCCGGCTGGCATCGTAGTCGTTGTTCCGCTTGATCTGAACGATACCGAAAATGCGGTGCAGTTCGGGGTCCGATGTATCCAGTTCCATCGCCCGGGTCAGCATCCGTTCTGCTTCGTTGATGTCAAAATCCGGCAGATAGCTCCACGCACAGATTTCCATGGCGATTGGGCGGGCAAATCCCGGATCGGCTTCCTGCGCGCGCTGAAACCACTCGCGGGCCTGGATGGCATGGGCATCGGAAACCCCGCCCATCCGGTGAAACTCCAGCCCCCGAAGGTAATACTCGTAGGCCGACATGTTTTCCGGTCGCTTCATCCGGGCTGCGCTGATCTCGGTATGATCGATCCGGCCCGACACCGTTGCCGCCACGCGGGCGACGATATCGTCCATGGCATCCAGAATTTCGTCGAACGGACGCTGCACCCGGTCGGACCAGACCAATCCGCCGTCATCTGTCCGCGACAATGAAACGGTCAACCGCACACGTGAACCCAGAACGCGGACCGAGCCTGACAGGACATAGCGCACGCCCAGCGCTTCGCCGATCTCCACCGGGTCCAGTGTCAGCAGGGAGCGGGACACCGTTCGGGAACTCACGAAAAGAGACTTGATCTGGCTGAGTTCGAGGATGATGTCTTCGGTCAGCCCCTCGGCAAGAAATGCCTGATCCTCGTCCGACGAACTGCCGGTATCGAAGGGCCTTACCGCGATGGAATTCGGCCTCAGCTGCGATTTCGGCGCAGCGATGATTGGGGCGGACTGAAACACGTGGCGATCCATGGATGATCCGACACGCATGACGCGCACCGGTTCGGACACACCTTTGAACTGTCGCTCGCCAAGTTCGGAGAACCCACAGGGCGACACACGGCGCACGTGATTATAGAGGATTTCGGACACGTCGATTTCGCCCGGTTCCGCGTTTTGCTGTAACCGGGCCGCGATGTTCACACCGTCGCCGCGCAGATCGTCACCGAAACAGGCAACATCCGCCAGGTGCAATCCGAACCGCATGTCTTTCGGTGCAAGGCCTTTGGCCGATGCCAGCATCGACCGGGCTTCGATCGCGGATTTCAGGCCGTTCACCGGGCTGTCGAATTCGGCAAGGATGGCATCACCCGCCGTGTTGAACACGCGCCCGTCATGCCGGTCGACACAGGCTGAAACAAGCTTGAGCCCCTGCGCCACATGCTCAAGTGCGTGCTCCTCATTGGCCTCCATCGCCGCAGTGGACCCGACGACATCACCCACCAGAATCGTTGCCAGCTTGCGTTCCAACTCCGTGTTTCCCTGGTTCCGTCCGCAGCAACCATAAGACAAAGGCCGCCGCGAACCAACAATGGCAGGATCGGCGAATTGATCCATCTCAACGGCGTTCCCGCGGAAATCCGCTAGACTGCCCGGACCCAGATGGAGCAGCACATGCGCGCGATGGTTCTCGAACAGCCGCGTTCCCCCCTTTACTTGCGCGAAGTCCCCATGCCCCGGCCCGGTCCGGGGCAGGTTCTGATCCGGGTTGAGGCCTGTGGTGTGTGTCGGACCGACCTGCATGTCGTAGACGGTGAACTGACGAAGCCGAACCTTCCCTTGATCCCCGGCCACGAAATCGTCGGCCGGATCGCAGGGACAGGCCCCGGTGTTGCCGGTTTTCCGCCTGGCCGGCGTGTTGGCGTTCCGTGGCTCAGCCACGCGTGCGGGTCGTGCCCGTATTGCGCGAAAGGCCGGGAAAACCTGTGCGATGAGCCGCTTTTTACCGGATACACATTCGACGGTGGCTATGCCGAGTATTGCCTTGCACATACCGACTTCGTTTTCCCGCTGAGCGACAGCGCCGATCCGGTTTCGCTGGCTCCGCTGCTTTGTGCCGGGCTGATTGGATATCGCAGCCTGACGCTGGCGGGTGATGCGCAGACGCTGGGCCTTTACGGGTTCGGCGTGGCGGCGCATATCCTGTGCCAGATCGCTGTCTGGCAGGGCCGCAGCGTGCTGGCAATCACCCGCGATGACGATACGGAGGCGCAGGGGTTTGCCCGGCAGCTTGGGGCGGTCTGGGCCGGGGGCGCGTCGGAACAGCCGCCGGACCCGCTAGACGCTGCCATCATCTTTGCCCCGGTCGGTGCGCTTGTTCCCGCCGCGCTCAGGGCGGTTCGAAAAGGCGGCATCGTGGTGTGCGGCGGCATTCACATGAGCGACATTCCCGGATTTCCTTATGCCGATCTGTGGGAAGAACGGGTTATCCGATCCGTGGCCAATCTGACACGGGCAGACGGGCAGGCATTCTTCCCGCTGGCCGAAAAGGCCAGGGTCGCAACCGAGACAACGCCATACCCGCTGGAACAGGCCAACGTGGCGCTGGAGGATTTGCGCAGTGGCAGGTTGCAGGGCGCGTCCGTACTGGTGCCCTGACGGCCATAAAAACGTGTCTGGATTTCATTGCTGTGGTCAATAGAATAGCGTTTCAGCGATGAACACGCCTGTCAGCAGGCAAGCGGCCAGGGAGTGCACATGTGACCCGTTCAACTCTTTCAGCACCAAAGAAACTTCTGTTTGCCTGTGCATTCGGAGCGGTTACCGCCGCCAGCCCGCTCGCGCCTTCCGCTTTGGCACAGACAACCGGGCAGAGCTCAGGGTCCGGCACGGGCCATATGCACGGGTCCCATGACATGGCCAACATGCCCGGCCTGCGCGGCGTCGATGCAACGCCAGAGGAAAGCGCGGAACTGGCGGTCATGTTCCGAAATTTCAATAAGATCGACCGTCGGGTTGAAAACCTGCCTAACGGCATACGCACTGTTACTTACTCGTCAGACGAAAAGGTTATGGAGGTCCTCATCAGCCATGTGACCGGAATGATCGACCGCGTCGAAGACGGCCGTGACCCGCAAATCCGGATCCAAAGCCCGACGCTCGACATCTTTTTCGAGCGCCACGACAGGCTGACAACCGATATCGACCTGACCGAAGAAGGCATCGTGGTGACCCAGACAACGGATGATCCCGAACTGATCCAAGCGCTGCACACCCATGCCGCAGAGGTGACCGCGATGGCCGACAGGGGCATGCACGCGGTACACGAAATGATGACGAAACGCGCCGGCAACTGAGCTTTCCGCAGGCGGGGCACAGCGGCAAATCAGGTGAATGCCGGACCAATCGTGCACCGCGCATCCGCACATCTTCTGTTCATCACGCAACGTTTCATTCGGAAATCCCGGCCCCACATCGGTGTCAACATTCCTGCGAGGCGAAGCATGACGACACGGATGCCCACCTATTTCATCTCCCACGGTGGCGGCCCCTGGCCGTGGATCGAAGATATGCGCGCGGCCTTTGGCCCGCTGGAGCAGAGTTTTGTGAACCTGCCCGACGAATTGCCGTCCCGTCCGACGGCGGTTGTCATGATCTCGGGGCATTGGGAAACAGACGTCTATTCCGTCATGGCTTCGCCCAAGCCACCCATGGTCTACGACTACTACAACTTCCCGCCTCACACCTATGACGTCGTCTATCCTGCGCCGGGCGCGCCCAAGCTGGCCGAGCGGATCGCGGGCCTTGTTTCCAGGGCGGGCCTGCCCACACGGCTGGATCAACAACAAGGGTTCGACCACGGCACTTTCGTGCCGATGGCGATGATTTATCCGGAGGCAGACATGCCGCTGCTGCAGGTATCGTTACGACACGGGTATGATCCGACGGAACATATCGCGCTTGGCCGGGCGCTGGCCCCTCTGCGGGATGACGGCGTGCTGATCCTCGGATCCGGTCTGAGCTATCACAACCTGCGTCTTTTCGGGCCAGAAGCACGCGTGCCGTCCACGGAATTTGACGGCTGGCTCAACGCGACGCTGGCCTCTGCCCCGGATGTACGGACGGCGGCGATCATCGACTGGGAAACTGCCCCATATGCGCGCACTTGCCACGCCGAGGAAGACCATCTCGCCCCGCTTTTCGCCGCGCTGGGCGCGGCAGTAAACGACTCGGCCACGCGCACCTATCATCAGGCGGAAATCTTCGACGGCGTTACCGCGTCGAGCTGGCGGTTCGGGTGATGCCGGCAGACGGCGACCGGTGTTCGGTTCCTGTTCCACCCGCGGGATACGCCGAGTTCGTGTTAGCTCAGATCGCCGCTTTCCGGCTCTCATCGAGATAAATCTCGCGCAGGCGCGCAGCCACGGGGCCGGGTGCGCCGGACCCGATCGGTGACCCGTCGAGCTCCACGACCGGCATGACGAAGGTTGACGCCGAGGTGACAAAAGCCTCGTCCGCGGCCTGGGCCTCCTCGATGGTAAAAGCCCGTTCTTCGATCACCATCTGCGCCTCGCGGGCAAATCGCAGTACTGCCGCGCGGGTGATCCCGTGGAGGATGTCGTTGGACAATTCGCGTGTGATGATCTTGCCGCCCCGGACGATATAGGCGTTGTTTGACGTGCCTTCTGTCACAACCCCGTCCTCAACCAGCCAGGCATCGTCGCAGCCGGCTTTCTTGGCCATCATCTTGGCCATGGACGGATAGAGCAGTTGCACCGTCTTGATGTCGCGCCGACCCCAGCGGATATCTTCGATGCTGATGATCTTGATCCCGGTCTTTGCCGCCGGGCTGTCGGCAAGGCCGGGCTTGGACTGAGTGAACAGAACGACGGAACCCGGGGTTTCTTCCGGATCCGGGAACACGAAATCCCGATCACCCGGTGCGCCGCGCGTGACCTGAAGATACACCATGCCTTCGATGATGTCGTTTTTCGCCACCAGTTCCCGGTGAATGGCCAGCAACTCTTCCATGCTGACCGGACAGCTCATTTCAAGCTCGTCCAGCGACCGCTGCAGCCGTTTCGCATGTCCGTCAAAGTCGATCAGCTTGCCGTCGAGGACCGAGGTCACCTCGTACACCCCGTCAGCCATCAGGAAACCGCGGTCGAAGATTGAAATCTTCGCTTCGGTCTCGGGCAGGTATTCGCCGTTCACGTAGACAGTACGCATATTTGTCATCCCCAGAGTTCCGCCACCGGCGGATGCACGCCTGCGCCATCGTAGTCAAGCGGCGGATTTCTGTCCCCGGCCAGCAGAAGCGGCCCGTCGAGGTCTACTACGCCGGCCCCCTGCGCCACCAGAACCGCAGGTGCCATCGCCAGCGACGACCCGACCATGCAGCCGACCATAATACCAAAGCCCGCGGCCAGCGCAGCCTCGCGCAGGGCCAGCGCCTCGGTCAGGCCTCCGGTCTTGTCCAGCTTGATATTCACCACGTCATACTTGCCCTTCAGGTTCGGCAGACTGTCGCGGTCATGGCAGCTTTCGTCGGCGCAGACAGGGACAGGCCGGTCCATTCCCAGCAACGCTTCATCCTCTCCGGCCGGCAGCGGCTGCTCCACCAGCGCCACACCCAGCCGGACCAGATGCGGGGCGAGGTCCGCATAGACTTCGGCACTCCAGCCTTCATTTGCGTCGACGATGATTTTGGCTTTCGGTGCACCGGCCCGAACGGCCTCCAACCGGGGCATGTCGTCGGGCGTGCCGAGCTTGATCTTCAAAAGCGGGCGGTGCGCATTTTTCGCGGCCTGTGCCTGCATCGCGTCCGGAGTGTCCAGCGACAGGGTGTAGGCGGTAATCTCAGGCCCCGGCGCGGGCAGTCCGGCCAGGTCCCATACGCGTTTTCCTGCGCGTTTTGCCTCAAGGTCCCAAAGCGCGCAATCGACCGCATTCCGCCCGGCACCCGGTGGCAAAAGCGTCTGCAGCGCCGCGCGATCAAACGTTTCCGGCAGCGCCTCGATCTGGGCCTGAACACTGTCGAGCGTTTCCCCATAGCGGGCATAGGGCACGCATTCACCCCATCCGCGGGTGGGGCCATCCGAAAGATGCACGGTCAGAACCTGTGCCTCGGTCCGGGATCCCCGGCTGATGGTAAACACCTGTGCCAGCGGAAAAACATCGCGGGTTACACTCACGTTCATCGCATTCTCCAGCCGCTCTACGCTCCCTTTCGGACGCTCATCGCTTGTCACGTGACGAGCACTCAGGTGATGGCGCCCAGCGCGTCGGCCAGTCGCCCCGCGCCCTGTCGAAACGGATCGATCGTCGGCAAGCCGAGTCGTTCTTCGACCCCGGCCATATAGCTCAGCGCTTCGTCCTCGGCCATGTGCTGCGTGTTGATCGAAATACCAACCACCTGACAGTCCGGATTGGCCACTCGCGCGAGGGTCAGCGCCGTGTCGCGCACCTGTTCGATCGTCGGCAAATCGAAATGCGGCAGGCCGCGCATATGCGTGCGGGTCGGTTCGTGACAGATCACCAGCGCGTCGGGCTGACCGCCATGCACCAATGCCATCGTCACACCGGAATAGGAAACATGGTAGAGTGATCCCTGCCCTTCGATGATGTCCCAGTGATCGTCATCGTTGTCAGGTGTAACAGACTCGATCGATCCGGCCATGAAATCCGCGACCACCGCATCCAGCGGCACCCCGTCGCCGGTGATCAGAATACCGGTCTGACCGGTGGCGCGGAACGTGCTTTTCATGCCTTTTTCGCGCATCGCCTGATCGGTGGCCAGCGCGGTATACATTTTACCGCAGGAACAGTCTGTGCCGACTGCCAGCATCCGCTTGCCAGACCGCTTGCGGCCATTGGCAATGGGATAATCCACCTCGGGCAGACGCACGTCATGCAGGCTGCGCCCGGTCACCTCGGCCACAGCCGCAAGATCCGGTTCGTCCCGCAACAGGTTGTGCAGGCCGCTGGCGAGGTCAAAGCCCTCTTCCAGCGCCATGACCAGCACCTTTTTCCATTCCGGCGAAATGAAACCGCCGCGGTTGGCCACGCCGATTACAAGCGTCCGCGCCCCGGCCTCGCGGGCCTCGGTCAGAGACATATCCGTCAATCCCAGATCGGCCTTGCATCCGTCCATCCGGAATTGCCCGACGGCGTTTTCGGGACGCCAGTCCCGGATCCCCTGGGCGACCTTCGCGGCCAGTTGGTCGGGCGCATCGCCCAGAAAAAGCAGGTAGGGGGTCTGAATCATTGTTGTTCTCCACGCGCAGCACTGCGCGATGGTACAGGGTACCGCCCGGATTCGGTTGCAGATCCATGGCATCCATCAGTGAGTTTCGCAAAATTCTCCGGAGTTCGCAGAGATTTGCGCAATATTTTTGCGCCCACAAGATTGACCGCGCAGAAGACAGCCGGCGTATAGGGTGGCGCCGACGCGGTTATTCTGCAGTTGCAAAATGCGCTTGCAGCAAGGCGCGCAATTATCTACCTCTCCGGCCAACAAAAATGAAACATCATTGCCGGAGACGCCCATGTCCTTTCGCATCCAGCCCGCCGCACCCGCCCGCCCGAACCGTTGCCAGCTGTTTGGCCCGGGCTCCCGCCCGGCGATTTTCGAGAAAATGGCCGCCAGCGCCGCGGATGTAATCAACCTTGATCTCGAGGATTCGGTTGCGCCGAGCGACAAGGATGCTGCACGGGCGAACATCATCGCGGCCATCTCGGATATAGACTGGGGCAGCAAGACGCTTTCGGTGCGGATCAACGGGCTGGATACACCCTATTGGTATCGCGATGTCGTCAACCTGATGGAGCAGGCGGGAGAGCGGCTGGACCAGATCATGATCCCCAAGGTCGGCTGCGCGGCAGATGTTTACGCAGTTGATGCTCTGGTAACGGCGATCGAAACGGCAAAGGGCCGCAACAAGAAGATCGCATTCGAAGTCATCATCGAGAGCGCCGCCGGAATTGCCCATGTCGAGGAGATTGCAGCCAGCTCTCCCCGGATGGAAGCGATGAGCCTTGGCGCGGCGGATTTCGCGGCCAGCATGGGCATGGCGACCACCGGCATCGGCGGGACGCAGGAAAACTACTATATGCTGCATGAAGGCCAGAAACACTGGTCCGATCCGTGGCATTGGGCGCAGGCGACGATCGTCGCGGCCTGCCGGACCCATGGCGTGCTGCCAGTTGACGGCCCGTTCGGGGATTTTTCGGACGATGAAGGTTTTCGCGCACAAGCGCTGCGGTCGGCCACGCTGGGCATGGTCGGGAAGTGGGCGATCCACCCCAAGCAGGTCACTTTGGCCAACGAGGTGTTCACGCCGTCCGAAGACGCCGTGAACGAGGCTCGCGAAATTCTGGCCGCAATGGAAGAGGCCAAGGCCAAGGGCGAAGGCGCGACGGTTTACAAAGGCCGGCTGGTCGATATTGCGTCGATCAAACAGGCCGAAGTGATCGTGCGTCAGTCGGAAATGATTGCCGGCGGCTGAGCCGCGTCAGAACAGGCGGAACGGCCCGTACATGATACGGACCGATACCGCGTGAATTGCGATACCCATCAGCCAGAAGACAACCACCCACAGCACCCATCCGGGTGAGCCGGTGGCAAAAACGGCGACCCCGGTCAGCACCAGAATTACGAGGACAAAGATCGCAAGGTGTAGTTGCAGGCCCCTGACGTGCTCAGAAATATCATTGGGTGAGGTTGCGGTCATGGTCATTCCCTTTCGCAGTGTTTCCACATTCGTTTCGAACGCCGCAGCCAGGCTCCGGATCGTTTCGGGGCCAGGTTCCTGCCCACGTTCGATCCTCTGGATGGTGCGTGTGGAAACGCCGGACGCTGCTGCAAGATCCTCCTGAGACCAGCCGCGTGCAAGCCGTCGCTCCCTGAGCGCCATTCCCTTCTCCTGTGTTTGCGTGTCTGAAGACATGTGCGGTCTCCGCCATCGGGACACCACGACAGATACCTGACAAAACCCCGACAGTCGCGGGTTTGGCGGCGTTTTTTTGCGTTCAGGCTCTCGACTCCTTGGGCGATCCGATCACTACATATGTCGTAATCGACTGAACATGCGGCAGCTGGCCCAGAACATCAGTGTGAAAGAACTTGTAACTGGGCAGGTCGGTGCATTCAACGCGCAACAGATATTCGATGGAGCCGGTGATGTTGTGGCACTCGGTCACTTCGGGGGCGGCGGCGACACCGCGCTCGAACACCTCCTGCGCGGTCTTGCTGTGTTCACTCAGACCGACACCCATGTAAGCGATGAAACCGATGCCCATGGCGGCGGGGTTCAGGACGGCGCGATACCCTGAAATCACCCCGGCTTTTTCAAGATCCTGAACACGCCGCAGGCAGGCCGAAGGCGACAGGCCAACCCGTTCTGCCAGGGCGAGATTGCTGATCCGGCCGTCAACGGACATTATCTGCAATATATGGGCGGACTTTTCGTCAATCTTGATCATTAGTTGTGAAATATCTTCCTGTTTGCACCAAAATGCAATTTCATTTGCCCCAAATTCATCAAAATCCGGCGCATGAGCTATGACGTTCTTGCGGCCCTGTCGCTTTTTGCCTTTGTCTCCTCGATCACGCCGGGGCCGAACAACCTGATGGTGTTGGCCTCGGGCGCGAATTTCGGACTGCGCCGAACTCTGCCGCACATGCTGGGAATTGCCGGCGGGTTCATCGCCATGATCCTGCTGGTCGGTGCAGGACTGGCGCAGGTATTCGTAGAAGTCCCCGGCGCGAACATCGTGCTCAGGATCGCGGCGACGGCTTATATGCTGTATCTTGCATGGCGGATTGCAACGGCCGGGCCGGTCGGGTCACAGGAAACCGCCAGTCGCCCGCTGACATTTCTGCAGGCTGCCGGGTTTCAGTGGGTCAACCCAAAGGCCTGGGCGATGGCCCTGACGGCGACGACCATCTACTTGCCGGAAAACTCCGCGACCGGTCTGCTGTTGGTGGCGGCGGTGTTTGCGGCGATCAATATTCCGTCCGTTGGCACATGGACAATCCTCGGACAGCAAATGGCCCGGGTACTGACCAATCCGCGCCGGCTGACCCTGTTCAATTACACGATGGCGTTTCTTCTGCTGTTGTCGCTGGTGCCGGTGCTCAGTCTTTCGGGCTGACCAGCCCGATCTTCGGCTGCACTGGCTGACGCAGAATGGTCTTCAGCTTTTCGGGGGACACACGGCGGGGGTCGGACAGGTATATCTCGTGATGCCGGCCCCGCATATCCAGACCCAAACCTGGGATCACTTCCTGATGCATCCGCGCCAGAACCGGGCTCTCCGCGTCGTAACTGCCGATATGCAGCACCTGCACCACGTCGCCCTCGTCGAAAAGCTCTAGCCGAGTCCGGGACAAGGTTTCCGTATCCGTCGCCGGATTCTTCTTTTTGCTGTTTTTTGCAATGATCTCTGCGCGGATGTCGCTCAGCAATTCCGTTGTAACATCATCGGGTTGTCGCAGGCACATCGTCCATTTCCATGCCGATTTTTCCCGGGTCTGAAATGTACGCATGTCATCCGCCCACCACAGCCCTTCCAGCGGTGGCACGACATGGTCACGGCCAAACCGTTTCTTGCGCGCGAACTTGATGCCATAACTCAGCCCATACAGCGCCGCGACCGCCTGTGCGTAGGCTGGTGCGGTATTCGGATCGCCGGTTCCGGCGATCATCAGGAAGGTCATCGCCGGCACCCGAAGGCTGTCAAACCGCCCGATCCTGCCGGTATACAAATGCCGGTCGGATTTTTTGAAATCAATCTTGTCCAAGAGACTAACCTCGCCAGCTACCTGAGGGGTACGCAGATATTCGTTAGCAGATCCGCCGGCGCCGTGTCGAAAGGCGAGTTCGGGTACAATTCAAACGGAGGCGCATCCGCCGGGACTTCACCGGACCCGGGCAGGCAGACAGAGTAAAGATGCTGCCACGCCGCCGCGAGGCCGGTGTAGGGCCCTGTCAGCCGCAGCACGGCATGACGCCCGCCAGGCAGAGTGACCTCTTTCAGATCTTCGGGCGTGACGAAATCATCGGATACCTCCACGGCTGCAAAACTGCGCAAGACGTCCGGTTCCACGGCTTCGGGGCTATCATAGTAGATAGCCGCCATGCTGCGTGCCTGCGGCCAGAATCCGCGCGATGTGAACACCGCGCCGAGTTCTTCGAATGTGCGGCCGATCTCGGGGTACGGCCCGGAATGGTACAGCCCGGCCAGCCGGTAAGGAGGAAGGTCTCTTAGTTCAAATTCGTACATTTCTGAATCTCCTGTTCTCAGGGTCATTTTCAAATCCTCCGGCGTGCCGGATTTGCGAAACAGCGCAGGTGTCATTCCGAACACGTCACGGAAGGCGCGCGCGAAGCTTTGCGGATTGTCATATCCCGACCGGGTCGCGATCTGGCTGATCGGGTCGTTCGTTTCCAGCAGCCAGACAGAGGCCCGCGTTGCCCGCACCCGGCGCACCGCCTCGGCACAGGTTTCACCAGTCATCGCGTGAAACACCCTGTGCCAGTGGAACCGGCTGAACGCGGCCACATCGGCCAGATTGTCCAGCGACAAATCACCGGCAGGATTGTCATAGATGTACTGAATGACACGCCGCAGCCGATCTTCGTAACTTTGCACCCCTGATCCTCCGGTTCATTTACGGCCCCGGTATTGCACAACAGCAGCGGACAAATCTTGCTGAGTTGCATCTTGCCCGACACAGCGCCATATAGCCCGCAGGTTTGCCGCGTGAGAGAGCCCATGACCCAGTATCTGGATTTCGAAAAACCTCTGGCCGAGATCGAAGGCAAGGCCGAAGAGTTGCGGGCGCTGGCCCGTTCGAACGAGGAAATGGACGTGGCCGAGGAAGCCGCGGCGCTGGACACCAAGGCCCAGACCATTCTGAGGGATCTTTACAAGGATCTGACCCCCTGGCGGAAATGTCAGGTCGCGCGCCATCCCGAACGGCCCCATTGCCGTGACTACATCGATGCGTTGTTCACCGAGTACACACCGCTGGCAGGCGACCGGAATTTTGCCGATGACCACGCGATCATGGGCGGACTGGCCCGGTTCAGGGACAAGCCGGTCATGGTAATCGGCCATGAAAAAGGCTTCGATACAAACTCCCGGATCGAGCGCAATTTCGGCATGGCCCGGCCGGAAGGGTATCGCAAGGCAATCCGTTTGATGCGGCTGGCGGACCGGTTCGGTTTGCCTGTCATTACACTGGTCGACACGCCCGGCGCGTATCCCGGAAAAGGCGCTGAGGAACGCGGCCAGTCCGAAGCGATCGCCCGTTCGACCGAGACCTGCCTGCAGATAGGCGTGCCGTTGATCAGCGTCATCATCGGCGAAGGCGGTTCCGGCGGTGCGGTTGCATTTGCCACGGCCGACAGTGTGGCGATGCTGGAGCATTCGTTCTATTCGGTGATCACACCTGAGGGCTGCGCCTCCATCCTGTGGAAAGACGCTGAAAAGATGCGCGAAGCGGCGCAGGCGCTGCGTCTGACGGCGCAGGATCTGTATCAGTTGGGTGTCGCCGACCGGATTATCACCGAGCCTCTGGGCGGAGCCCACAGGGGGCGTGCGGAGACCATCGAAGCCGTTGGCAGCACCATCGCAGAGATGCTGAAGGAACACAGCGGAAAGTCCCCAAAAAAGCTGGTGGCGCGGCGGCGGGAGAAATACCTGAACATGGGTAAGCGCGGGCTCGCGGCCTGAGCCAGGTTCGGTTCAACGGGTCAGCAGCCTCAATCCCTGTGTGACATCCGAACGGATCGCGAGCCGCAGGCCCGGTTCATCGCCAGCCTTGAGCGCGGCGAGAATCATCCGATGGAATTGCGGCGGCTCTGTCCGGTTCAGGCGTCCGTACAGCGATCGCATCGTTGGCCCAAGCTGCAGCCATACGGTTTCCGCCAGAGCCAGCATCGCCGGCGCCTGCGCGCGCAGGTACAACGTCCGGTGAAACTCGAGGTTCGTGCGAATGTAGCCAACGGAATCGCGCGCTGACACCATCTGGGCGATGGTGCCGTTTATGGTCTGCAAACGTTCGATCAGAGCGAAATGCGCCCGCGGCAAGGCGCGGCTGGCCAGTTCCACTTCCAGCAGCGCGCGGATCGAAGCAAGCTCTTCAATTCGATCCGGGTTCAGTTCCGGCGTCGACACACGCCCCGAGCTCGACAGCTGCAGCGCGCCTTCGGCCACCAACCGTCGTACGGCTTCCCTTGCGGGGGTCATCGACACATCGAATTCGCGCCCTATCCCCCGCAGGGTGAGCGCGTGTCCCGGTGGCAATTGCCCGTGCATGATACGGCTACGCAGCGTGCGGTACACGCGATCATGGGCAACGGAAGAAGAATCTCCGGGACGGTTTGCAGCAAGCATATCCAAACGTGATCACAAAACGGGTTGCCGTCAAGCCGGCCACACGGCTCAGAACCTGTAGCGATGCAGCTCGCCGGCGTTTTCGTGCAGCCAGCGGCGCTCTTCGCCGCAGGAACCGTAGATACGCTCCACCTCGGCCCAGAAGGTCGGGCCGTGGTGCATTTCCTTCAGATGTGCGACCTCATGCGCCGCAACGTAATTCAACACTTCAGGCGGGGCCATGACCAGACGCCAGGAGAACATCAGCCGGCCGCGGTCCGAACAGGACCCCCAACGTGACCGGGTATCCCGCAGAGTGATCGCGCTGTAGGTCCGGCCAAGCCGGGCGGCGTAGTGGTCTGCAGCGGCCGCCAGCCTGTCCCGCGCCAGCTCGGTCAGGAACGCGCGGATCCGGCGTCCGGATGAATTGGCCGCAACGATCAGCTCGCCATCCGTCAGCATGACACCCCTGCGGGCGCCTTCCACGATCCGGCGCATCCGGCCTTCGACCGGAATGAGGCCGCCGACGCCAACAATCTCGTCCTCCGGCCGCCGCGACAGATGTTTTCGTATCCAATCCGCCTTGGCCTCGGCAAAGGCCGCCGCTTCGCCTTCGTCGGTAAAATCGGGCAGCGTCAGGGTCACCTTGCCGTCCAGCTGCGAGACGCGCAAACTCAGCCGCCGTGCCCGCGAAGAGCGGCGGAGATGAACCGTGACCGACGGCGAACCGGGCAATTTGATCTGCGGCATGTCCGCGAACCCGCTACATAAGGCTTTGACAGCCCCCACCTCTTATGGCAGTTGGCCAGAATCGTCGATACGACTCAGCAGTTAATTGAGGGATCAGAATGCCCAAGGAAGAATGGGGCGTAAAACGGATTTGCCCGACCACTGGCAAGCGGTTCTACGACCTGAACAAGAACCCGATCGTCAGCCCGTACACCGGCGAAGTTGTCGAACTTGATGTTGGCAAGAACCGGATGATTGCGGCAGACGCCGAAGACGCAAACGCCGTGAAGGCAAAACAGGCCACAGAGAGCGAAGAAGATGTCGTTCTGGACGACGATGATGATGTCGAGGTGGACCTGAACGACGATCTTCTGGAAAGCGACGACGATGAAAACGTCTCGCTGGACGAGATCGCGGACGTTTCGTCCGAAGACGAAGACTAATCCCGGCGGGCGGCGTTTTTCACTTGATCCCGCCCGACCGAGCGCCTATTCAGCGGCGCACAGTTCGGGGCCTTAGCTCAGTTGGGAGAGCGCTACAATGGCATTGTAGAGGTCAGGGGTTCGACTCCCCTAGGCTCCACCACCCACTCACTGTAGTTTTCTGAAATCTTTGAAAGTATTCCTTTGGTGGACCACTGTCCCACCGGCCCCACCGCTTAGCCGTGATTCAGTGTGATCGTTTCCGGTTGTTCCGAAAAGGATCGGGCACCGTCCCGGCGAGCCTGTTACTTCGCGATCAGGGCAGGCAGGGTCAGCGAAATCGCCGGGATGAACGTGATCATCATCAGCGCAGCGAAAATGGCGATGTAGAATGGCCAGATCGTGCGAACCGCCCGTTCCATCGGAAGCTTGCCAACAGCACATCCAACAAAGAGACAGGAACCGACGGGCGGCGTGCACAGTCCCAGACCGAGATTGACCAGCAGGATCATTCCGAACTGGATCGGGTCCATGCCCAAGCTGTTGGCCACCGGCAAAAAGATCGGCGTGCAGATCAGGATCAGCGCGGCCATGTCCATGATCATGCCCAGCAGCAGCAGCACGGCGTTGATCATCAGCAGGATCAGGATCGGGTTCTCGGTCAGCCCGGTTAACAGATCCACCGTCTTGCTGGGCACCCGGTAAAAGGTAAGCATATAGGCAAAGGCGCCGGCGCAGGCGATCAGGATCATCACCATCGAGGTAGTGCGCACCGAGCTTACGACAGCCGTGCAGAATTTCTCCCAGGTGATGCTGCGATAGACCAGGAGCGTCTCCACGAAGGCATAGATCGCACCAAACGCACCGGATTCGGTGACAGTGAACACTCCGCTGAGCACGCCACCGACAATGATAACGGCCGTCAACAGCCCCGGAATGGCACCTGCGAAACTGATCGCCAGCGCAGTCCAGCCGGGAAATTTTTCGGCCGCGTAGCCGCGTTTCAGCGCAACCACGTAGGCCGCGACCGCAAGGCAGGAACACATCAGGATGCCGGGGACGACACCGGCCAGAAACAGGTTGGAAATCGACACCGCGCCGCCGGTGGCCAGGGCGAAGATGATCATGTTGTGGCTGGGTGGGATGATGATGCCAGCAATCGACGAGGTCACGGTGACATTCACCGCGTAATCGGCATCATAACCCTTGTCCTTCATCACCGGCACCAGGATCGAACCCAGCGCAGAAATGTCGGCAATGGCCGAGCCGGAGATGCCGCCAAACAACATCGACGAGAACACGTTGACGATGCCCAGACCGCCGCGCACCGCGCCGACGGCGGATTGCGCGAACCGCACCAGCCGCATGGCAATCCCGCCGTGAAACATCAGTTCCCCGGCGACGATAAAGAACGGGATCGCCATCAGCGAAAATACATTGATCCCCGATACGATCCGCTGGAACGGCAACAGCAAGGGCAAACTTTCGAACCAGAAGGCCGAAAGCGCCGCAATGCCCAGCGCAAAGGCCACCGGCACCCCGATCACGACACACAGGGCGAATACCCCCAGAAGCAGCGCAAGTCCCATTTTCGCCCTTTATTATTCTATGCTGTCTTTGCGTTCGTCCCGGCCAAGGATCAATCGGATCAGGTGGCCGGTCGAGAACAGGAAGATCAACGCCCCGGCGATGGTCAGCGGCAGCGACCGCAGCCCTTCGGACCACTGGATCAGCGGGATCAGCGTCTTCCATTTGAATATGGTGAGTTCGGAGCCGTACCAGAACATCAAAGCACCGAAGGCGGCCATCAGTGTATCGGTAACGACGACAAACGCGGTGCGGACACGATCCGGAACAATTTGACGGAAGATCGCGACAGACAGGTGGGTATTTTGGTGAACCCCTGCCGCCGCCCCGAAAAAGGCGATGACCATCACCAGCAACAGCGACACCTGTTCCACCCAGGTCGGGGTGTCGTTCAGGACATAGCGGCCGAAGACCAGCCAGCCGAATATCGTGGTCATCACGACGAGAGCTGTACCGGCCAGAAGAAAACAGGCCCGTGTGATCAGTTCGAATACCGTATCCATGCGGCGCAGGATTACAGATGCATCTCGCGTGTCGCTCATCGGGCCCCTCCCCTGAAAGAGCGCCCGGCCTGCTTTTGCGGAACCGGGCGCCCTGTTAGCATCATGTCAGACTGATGTCATTCGGTCGACTGGGCAAGCTCCACCAGCGCCTTCATGTCCGGGTTGGCGGTCAGGTATTCGTCGTAGACTAGGGCCATGGCGGCCTGGAACGGACCCTTGTCGGCGATCTCGTTCACCACGATACCGGCGGCCTCGACATCCTTGCGGGCCTGTTCGGATTGCACCGTCCACAGCTCGCGCTGAAACAGCGCGGCCTCTTCGGCGGCCTCGGTCAGCTGGGCCTGAAGCTCAGGCGACAATGCGTTGAACTTGGCGGTGTTCACGCAGATGCATTCGGGGATGATTAGATGTTCGCTGAGCGAATAGTTCGTGGTGACTTCATAGTGGCCCACGTTTTTGAACGACGGGAAGTTGTTTTCCGCGCCGTCGACGACGCCGGTCTTCAAGGCCTGCTGCACTTCGGAGAACGCCATCGGTGACGGGTTGCCGCCCATTGCCGAGATCATCGCAGTGTAGAGATCGTTGTTCATAACGCGGATCTTCAGACCTTCGACATCCGCGGGCGTGTTGATGGCTTTCTGAGCATAGAACGAGCGGGCGCCCGCATCGACCCAGGCCAGCGGCAGGACCCCGGCTTCACCCATCGCATCGGCGATGATGCCACCGGCTTCGCCTTCGAGCACGCGGAACATGTGCGGCCCGCTCTTGAAGATGAAGGGTAGCGACACGAGGTTGGCTTCCTTTACCATCGGGCCGATCGGTCCGAGGTTGAAGTTGCCGATTTCGATGGCGCCGATGCGCACCTGTTCCAGCGCGTCGGGCTGCGAGCCCAGGACACCGCCGTGGAACACTTCCACGGTGATCTCGCCGCCGGTTTTTTCGGCGACCAGCTCAGAAAAGCGGTCCATCGCGGCCGTGTTGGGGTGCCCGTCGTGGTGGATGTTCCACGCGCGCCAGTTGTCTGCCGCGGCTGCGCTGCCCAGCAGCGACAATGCGGCGGCTGCGCCAAGCAGCTTTCCGGTAAGTTTCAGGTTCATGATTATCCTCCCTTGGATGATGGACAGTTTTGTCCGAGAAAACGGGGGCGGGCCCGTTACGAAAATGCCAGCCCCCCGTTGATGTCGATGTTCGCGCCTGTGATGAACGCCGCCTCCGCCGAGGCCAGGTAGGCCACGAGGTTGGCGACGTCTTCCGGCGTGCCTTCGCGTTTCAGGGGTGTGATGCTGGCGACATGCGTGCGCACTTCGGGTTTGGTAAAGATGTTGTGGAAGTCGGTGTCGATCATGCCGGGGCAGATCGAATTGACACGGATGTCCGGACCCAGTTCCTTTGCCAGCCCGCGCGTCATTGTCATCATGGCGCCCTTGGACGAGGCATAGGCCACCGCACCCGGCCCGCCGCCGTCACGCGCGGCCTGGCTGGCCATGCCGACAATCGCGCCTCCGGCAGACATATGAGGCAGCACCGCCTTGATCGCCAGCAGGTACGAAGTGGCGTTCAGGTCCATGACCGTTCGCCAGTGTTCCAGATCCATTTCAGCAACGGTTTTGCGCGCGACAAGGCCGCCGGTGTTGTGAACCAGAATGTCGATCTTGCCGCCAAGTTCAGCGACCGCAGTGTCAGCCAGCGCGGTGACGTCTGCCGGCGATGTCATGTCCCCCTGCAGCGCAATCGCACGCCCGCCGCCATCCATGATGTCCTGCACGGCTTTTTCCGCGCCCGCAGAGGAGCTGTGGTAATTGATGGCAACGGCCGCACCGGCCTGAGCCAGGCGCATGACGCAGGCAAGCCCGATATCACGTCCTCCACCGGTAACGACGGCGACCTTTCCGGACAAAGATGTCATTGAATATCCTTTCTGACGAACAACCGAATGCCGGTCAGTGTCTGACCCCGGTCGCATATCGCGATCATCTGCATTCGAAATCTCCCTTTTGCAGGCCCAACAGGGTCCAGCGCTGCGCTGGTCCGGCCGTCCCCCTCCGATGGCTCACTTGACACAAATAGGAGACTAGTATCCTAGTATTGTCAAGAGATGTCGCGACCTGCTGCATCCGGCAGCGCCGGGCAGATGTCAGGCGAGGCTTTGCACGTCCCCGCGAATTGGGGTAACTGGCGAAAAAAAGTAGACACGACATGCATCAACTCGCAGAAGCCATCGAACGCAGAACGACCACCGATGTCGTGTTCGATCAGCTGTACGACGAAATCCTTTCCCTGAAACTCCTGCCCGGAACAAAGCTGTCCGAAGCTGATGTTGCCCGGCGCTTTGGAGTATCGAGACAGCCGGTGCGCGACGCTTTTAGTCGGCTGGGCAACCTCGACCTGCTGATGATCCGGCCGCAAAAGGCAACAGAAGTGCGTGGGTTTTCAATGGAACGGATCAACCACGCGCGGTTCGTAAGGCTGGCGGTAGAGCTGGAAGTGATCCGCCGGGCATGCGCCGTATGGGGCGACAAGCAGGCCGGGATGTTGCAGGGCATTCTGGACGAGCAGAGCGACGTGATCGCCAACGGCGAGCCGGAAAAGTTCCACGCGCTGGATTATTACTTCCACAAGCTGATCTGCGAACTGGGTGGCTATCCGCTGGCCTTCGAAACCATCGAAGAGTGCAAACAGAAGATTGACCGCCTGTGCCTTCTCAGCCTCGGACGCGCCAGCGAGGCCGAGACGTTGTTCAAGGATCACCAACGGATTGCCGACGCGCTGAAACGTGGTGATTCTGCAGACGCGACCGACGCCGTTCGGGTCCATCTGGCCCGTCTGGATGAAACGGTCGCAGATATCCATCGCGAGCATCTGGAGTATTTCGAGTAACCCAGTGGCGGCACCGCACTTCCCTGCAAACGGAGAAACCACATGGCCGAAGCCTTCCCCGTTGTTCCGACCGACCCGGGCGTGACCCGTCAGGTTCTCGCAGATCATGCCAAGCTTATGGTCGTGTCCTTCTGCTTTCAGACCGGCGCTGAAGGCTTATTGCACAGTCATCCGCATGTGCAGTCGACCTATGTGAAAGCTGGGAAGTTCCGGTTCCGGGTCGGCGGGGACGAAACCGAAATCGGCGCCGGTGACAGCGTGATTATCCCGTCCGGGGAAACGCATGGCTGTCTGTGTCTGGAAGCGGGCGAACTGATCGACTGTTTCGCGCCGCGGCGGGACGACTTTTTGTAAACAACCGGTTGCGCGTCAGGCAGAAAGGGTTTCGAAAATGGATCTTGGGCTTGCAGGAAAGACCGCGCTTCTCTGTGCATCAAACGCCGGTCTCGGACTGGCCTGTGCCCGGGCCGTTGCTGCCGAAGGCGCGCATGTCGTCCTCAATGGACGGGACCCCGACAAGACTGCTGCCGCCGAAGCCGAGTTGCGTGCGGTGGCCACCGGTACGGTGACCTCGGTTCTGGCCGATGTCACGACCGATGACGGGCGCGCGGCATTGCTGGAGCACTGCCCCAAGCCGGACATTCTGCTGAACAACAACGCGGGACCGCGTCCGAAACATTTCCTCGAAACGACGCGGTCCGATTGGGAAGACACCTATCAGGCCAATTATCTCGCGCCGATCCTGTTGGTGCACGCGGTTCTGCCGGGGATGATTGCAAAACGGTTCGGCCGCATTATCAATATCACCTCTGCCATGGTCACCGCGCCGCGCCCGCACCACACGCTCAGCGCCGGTGCGCGTGCCGGACTGACCGCTTCGCTCAAGGCGTTGTCGCAGGATGTGGCGCGTGACAACGTCACTATCAACAACATGCTGCCCGAACGGATCGACAGCCCGCGACAACACGAAATGGCCAAGGCCGCGATGGCGCGGGACAGGATATCCTATGAAGAAGCCCGGGCAGCGCAGGTAAACTCCATCGCAGCGCGTCGCATGGGAACGCTGGAGGAATTCGGCGCCATGTTCGCGTTTCTGTGCTCACAGCAGGCGGGCTATATCTCTGGCAGCAACATGCATCTGGACGGCGGATCGTACCCCGGGTTGGTCTGACGACGGACTAGTAGGTCCCGCCGGATCCGTCCAGGCAGCTGCCCTGCGCGGGGTCCCCCAGTTTGCCGGTGAAACGATAGCCCAGCAGCCCGATCCATTCCCGCAATGCCGTGTTCAGGTTGTGGAGGTTTATGTCAAACTCAGGTCTTCGAAGCTCGACAACTCTGTGGTCCACCGGCCAGGGGACCAACCGCGTCCATCCGGCACGGCAGAAAGTCCTGAGCGAGCGCGGCATGTGATATGCGCTGGTCACCAGCACCCATTGCCCGGACAGTTCCTTGGGCGCGATCTCGCGTGAAAAGACCGCGTTTTCAGTGGTGTTCCGCGACCGGCCCTCGAAGAGGAGCCGGTTTTGCGGCAGCCCCATACCCAACAGGATCTGCCGGCCCGGGCTGTACTGATCGCCGCAATGAACCGATCACCGGCCGCGTTCACCTGCGGGGCGCCGCCGCTCAGTTTTGCGCCGGCATACTCGCCCCCGCCGAGCACGATGATCCCCTCCACCGTTCCCAGTTCGGGCCCGGGCGGGTAAGCGCGTTCCAGCGGCGCAAGAACCAGATTGCCGGCCGGCCAGACGGAAATGCCAATCATCAGAACGAGGTTGGCCAACAGACAACCCGACGCCACACGCGTCCGCCCACGGATGACCGCAATCAGGGCCAGCAGGGTCAGTATCACCAACACGGTTTCCAGCCGGAAAAGAACCCCGACGATCTTGGTCAGGATGAAATAGGCCGTCGAAACCACGCCGGACCCTCAGCCACCAAGCCGACGAAGCAATTCCATTGAAGGCTTGCCATCGACGGGCAGGCCATTTGCCTTCTGGTAACCTTTAATCGCCGCGACGGTCTTGGATCCGATCACACCGTCTGCGCCGCCCGTGTCAGCCGCGTTTGCAGATCCTTGCGGTCGTTCAGTGTCATTCCCTGTGCGTCCGGCGGGAAGTTCCCCCGGATCGGCGCGCCCCCGACAATCCGGTCCGACAGGTGGCCAACCCCGATCACGTATTTTTCCGAATTGTTGTATCGGGTGATCACGGTGAAATTGCGAAATGTCATGAACGCCGGTCCGGATGCGCCCGAAGGCAGAATGACCGAGGCCGCTCCGTAATCCGGAACATTTCGGCCGTTCACATCGCGCACGCCCAGCGAAGCCCATGATGCCGTACTGCGCGTGGAGCCACGTCCGGCGAGACCGGTGTTGAACCCTGAAGGCAAACGAACCTCGACCCCCCATGGCTGCCCATGCGTCCAGCCCGAACGTTTCAGATAGGCCGCCGCCGAAGCCAGCGCGTCGGTCGGATCATCGGACCAGATGTCGCGCCGCCCGTCACCGGTGAAGTCCACTGCATAAGCCAGGTAAGAGGTCGGAATGAACTGTGTATGCCCCATCGCCCCGGCCCAGCTGCCAGTCATCCGTTCCGGTGTGGTGTCACCGTTCTGCAGGATTTTCAGCGCCGCGATCAGCTGGCTTTCGAAAAACTCCCCGCGTCGCCCGTCATAGGCCAGTGTCGACAGCGCAGATACAACCGGCACGTTTCCGCGTCGGGCGCCATAGCGACTTTCCAGCCCCCAGATTGCCGTGACGACCTTCGGCTCCACCCGGTATTGTGCTTCGATCTTCGACAGAGTCGCGCCGTACCGGTTCAGCATACTTTTGCCGGTCGATACCCGGTCATCCGAGGCCGCGATGGCAAGGTAATCTTCCAGCGTGCGTGTGAACTCGGTCTGGTTGCGGTCACGTTCGATGACACCCGGAAGATAGCCTGCGCCGCGAAAGGCACGGTCAATCGTCGTTTGTGAAATGCCACGGGCCGAGGCGCGGGATTTGAACGATGCGACCCATTGGTCATAGCCTGCATTCGGTACAGATTTCAGCTGTGGTTCGCCGGCGGATGTACTGACGGTTCCGCCGGTACAGGCGCTCAGCAAACTTGCCGAAGCTCCAAGAAGCACTGCCCGTCTGTCGACCTGCATCATTCGCCCCGTGTTCTTTTCTGCTCACTGACAGTCTACCGGTTCGCAGAGGCAAAGGCAAAGCCGGATCAAAGCTCGTCAAAGCCCAGGTGGAAACGATTCCATGTTGGCGAGATCAGCAGTTCGTGCACGCAGAAATGAGCCGGCAATTCGGCCAGAAACCGAACGGTTTCTCTCATGTCACCGATTTGCAGCATACGCCCATCTCCTTTTCCGGCGGCGATTTTGGCCGGGATTGAGGATATCGGTGGCGACATCTGGGACCATCGAAACGGTTGTTTGAACACCGTTTTTCACCTCCGTCGTCGTAGATGCTCTCTCCCGGCGCGAGAACCGCACGCTTGGTCGCGTTACACGCGGCCACCGGTCAGGGCGGTCACATATTGCGCGGCCAGGCGCGGCGCAACCACCGTCGCCGTGGGTGCTTGCATTCCGGGCCAACCTACCCTTCCCTGTCTCCACACGAGAAAAGGGAACGACATGACCGTCATGCAGGGTTTTCCACCCGCCGAGGCCGACCGCGCCACACTCGCCAACTGGCGCACGGCCCCCTATTGCCAATGGGCTTTTCACCATGTTCGCGAGATCGTTCCGACGGCCGAGATTGCAAATGACCCCAACAACGTCTGGGGCCTGCCGGAAGGAGATCTGAATCTGAGAGCTGCCGGTCTTGAAGCCGGGCTCGCCCCGCTCAGCAACGATGCGCTGGTAATCCTGCACAAGGGCCGGATCGTCCACGAAAGCTACCGCAATGGCATGACGGCGGCGGATCCGCATATCCTGATGTCAGTCTCGAAATCCATGCTCGGTCTGTTGGCCGGCACCCTTGTAGAGCGGGGCGAACTGGATCCGGCCGCACCGCTGACCGAATATGTGCCGGAACTGACCGGAACGGGGTATCAGGGCGCAACCGTGCGCGATGCACTGGATATGCGTGTCGGAATTGTATTCGACGAAGACTATTTCCTGACCGAAGGTCCGATAATCGAATACCGGATCGCGGCAAACTGGAACCCGTTGCCCGATGGAGCCACCCCGCATGACCTGCGGTCATTTCATTTGCTCCTGACCGAGCGCGACGGTCCTCATAACGGTCGCTTTCACTATGTTTCACCGGTCACGGACCTGCTGGCCTGGGTTTTCGAACGCGCGACCGGACAGCGTTATCCTGATTTGTTCTCTGAGCGCATCTGGCAGCCGCTGGGGGCCGAACGGCCCGGCTACATCACCGTGGACCGGATCGGCGGCGCGCGTTCGGCCGGGGGCAAATGCTTTACGGCGCGGGACCTTGCCCGTATCGGCCAGATGATGCTGCAGGGTGGCGCCCGTGGCAGCGCTCAGATCATTCCTGAAAGCTGGCTGCGCGACATTGCCGAAAATGGCAGCGGCGAAGCGTGGCGCAAGGGCGATTTCTATGACGATTTCGGGCAGCGCGACATGTCCTACCGCTCCAAATGGTACGTCCAGAGCGACAACGGGCCGTTGATCCACGGGCTGGGCATACATGGCCAATACCTGTTCGTGGATCCCGCCCGCGAGCTTTCTGTCGCCATGTTCAGTTCCGAGGCCGATCCGATCAATGAAACGTGGATGGCACAGGGTTTCGCGGTGGTCGATAGCATCCGCAATGCCGTCGCCTGAACCATAAATCAGTTGCAGATTTGGCATACCGGCCCGTAGCCTGATTTCGGGAGACGGAGGAAAACCACATGCGCCACTATGACTGGCTTGCGCATTATGCGCGGATGTCGCCGGACCGGGATTGCTGGACCGACCTGCACTCCGGCCGGGCCTTTACGTTTGCGCAGGCGGACGACCGATGCTGCAGGCTCGCCACCCACCTTGCGACCAACTGCGGTGTAGCCAAGGGCGACCGGATTGCCGTTCTGGCCATGAATTCGACTGACATGATGGAGGTGCACTCGGCCTGCGCAAAGCTGGGCGCGATCTTTGTCCCGATGAACTGGCGGCTGGAAGCGCCGGAGATCGACTTCATCCTGTCGGACGCGTCGCCACAGGTTCTGATCTATGACACCGCCAATGCGCCAACGGTAAGCGCTCTGACGGAATCCGTTCCACATCTGATCGAAACCACCGGAGGCGGTGGCGATACGCAGTATGAACAGTGCATCGCAGGCAGCAACGGCGACCATCCAAGGCCCGAGGTCACGCTCGATGACACGTGGACGCTGCTATACACATCCGGCACCACCGGTCGACCCAAGGGCGCGCCGAACACCTACCGGATGGCGCTGATCAACGCCGTGAACCTTGGCCCGGCCTCGGAAATTACCCCCTCCAGCAAGGGGATAACGGTGTTGCCGCTGTTTCACACCGGCGGATTGAACTGTTACGCGACTGTGCTCTTACACAACGGTGGTTCATCGCTGATCATGCGGGCATTCGATCCCGGTCAGGCGTTGCAACTGATAAACGATCCGGATGTCGGCATGACACATTTCTTCGGCGTGCCGGCCATCTATCTGTTTATGGCGCAGCACCCCGAATTCCAGACCACAGATTTTTCGCGTCTGGTGCGCTGCGGTGTTGGCGGGGCGCCGACCCCGGTGCCGCTGGCGGAAACCTATATCGCCAAGGGCATATCGTTGGTGCAGGGTTTCGGCATGTCGGAAACCAGCCCGCTGGTCAGCATGCAGACGCTGGAACTGGGCCGGACGAAGATCGGCAGCGCCGGCCGGTGCGGGTTGCACGCCGAACTGAAGATCATGCGCGAAGACGGTGAACAGGCCGGGGCCGACGAGGTGGGCGAACTTTGGGTGCGCGGACCGAACATCACGCCGGGATACTGGAACCGGCCGGACGCGAACGAAAGCGAATGGGTCGATGGCTGGTTCAAAACCGGCGATGCGGCCCGGCTGGACGCCGACGGCGATCTGTGGATCGTGGACCGCTGGAAAGACATGTATATTTCCGGCGGCGAAAACGTCTATCCGGCCGAGGTTGAAAACACCCTGTTCCGTCTGGACGGTGTGGCAGACGGCGCCATCGTCGGCGCACCGGACGAGAAGTGGGGCGAGGTCGGTGTCGCCTTTGTCGTCCGGGCGGAAGGCACAGAACTGAGCGAGGATGACGTAATCGGCTGGTTCCACGGCAAGGTAGCCCGGTTCAAGATCCCGACGCGGGTGATCTTCACCGATGTCCTGCCGCGCAACGCAACCGGCAAGGTGCTGAAGCGGGAGTTGCGGAACAAACTGTAACAGCTGCTGCGGGCAAAGCGGTCCGCGGCTTCACAAAAGCAGCAATTTCAGGTGGCGGTGACCCTGCCCGGGTCACATCACCCTTTGCCTTTCCAGGGCACCAGCACCCGTTCTGCCCAGCGCATCAGCATGTCGATGCCAAAACCGATGATCCCGATCAGGATGATCCCCATGATCACGATATCGGTGAGCTGGAACTTCGAGGCGACCATGATCATCATGCCCGCACCCTTTTCGGCCGCGACCAGTTCGGCGGCAACGACCGTGCCCCAACAGACGCCCATTGCCACCCGGGCGCCGGTAAAGATATCCGGCAGGGAGTTCGGCACGATCACATACCGCAGGATCTGCCATTTGGTTGCCCCCAGCGAATAGGCCGCGTGCACCTTTGATATGCGTACACCGGACACGCCGGAACGGGCCGCAATCGCCATGATCCAGAGCGCCGCAAGGAACAGCAGGATGATCTTGCCGGTTTCCCCGATCCCGGCCCAGATAATCACCAGCGGGATCAGCGCCAGCGGCGGTACGGGCCGCATGAATTCAACAATCGGGTCAAACCATCCGCGGAACCAGTTCGACAATCCCATCGCATAACCCAGCGGAATTCCCACCATCGCGCCGAAGAAGAAACCGGCGATCACGCGGAACAGCGAATACCCCAGATGCTCCCACAGTGTGCTGTCACGGTACCCTTCCGAGGCGATTTCGCCGACGCGTTTCACAACGGCCTCGGGCGGCGGCAGCCAGATCGGCTCCATCTGCCAGCCCTTTTTCGGCACAAAATTCGGTGTGCCCTTACCGCTCATCCCGACCCGGCCGTATTCGGTAAACACCTCGCCGCCCGGTTCGATGGGCTGGCCGTTGATTTCGATCACCCGTGCACCGTCGGCCTTTGTAAACTCATCGTTCTTGTCGACCCGGATCAGTCCCGAGCGCCACGCGCCGACCGTATCGGAATCGTTCTTGGCCCAGCCATCACCGGGCTCAATTTCGGGCGCTGACACCGTCTCTGTTATCGGATGCACCAACACAGTCACCGTAGCGGTATCACGGTCACCATCGGCGTTTTCCGCCGTGTATTCGAATGTCGCAACACCTTCGAACGGTCCCGGCGCGTGCAGGAATTTCGGCACCAGAGTCGATCCGGTGAAGGCGCCCCAGAGCAAAAACAGCGTCAGGATGGAGACAACCGACGCAATGCGGTCGCTGACCACAGCGCTTTCGTCGCCGAAGGTGACCGTTTTCAGCGAGGTGAAATCGTTTTGCGCCCGGCGAACCAGAAATTTCGCAACCACGAAGGACCCGGCAAAAATCGCCACGTAGACAAGAAGAACAACCAATCCGCTCATTCTGCGTCCTCCTGCCGGCCCATGATCTCTTCTTCCATGTCCCAGATCATCCCGAGGATTTCCTCCCGGCGGGGCGCATATTCGGGATGCCTTTTGATTTCACGCAGGTCCGCGCCGACCCCCAGATCGGCAAACGGCAGGCGGTATTCTTTGTGGATGCGGCCGGGGCGGGGCGCCATCACGATCAGGCGTTCACCCAGCAACAACGCCTCTTCGACCGAGTGGGTGATCAGGATGATGGTTTTTCCTGTTTCTTTCCAGAGTTTGAGCACAAGGCTCTGCATCTTTTCCCGCGTCAGCGCGTCCAGCGCACCCAGCGGTTCGTCCATCAAAATGACGTCCGGCTCATTTGCCAGACAACGTGCAAGCGCGACACGCTGCTGCATACCGCCCGACAATTCATAGATGGCCTTGTCCTTGAAATCGGCCAATCCGACAACATCCAGCAGGTGATCAACTTCGCCGGCGTAGTCCCTGGATCGTTTCCCGGCCATTCGGGGACCGAAGCTGACGTTATCACGCACGTTCATCCATTCGAACAAGGCCCCCTGCTGAAAAACCATGCCACGTTCGGCATCCGGCCCGGTCACCTTGTGACCGTTCAGCACGACCTGCCCGGAGGTCGGAGCAAGAAACCCTGCAACAATGTTCAGCAACGTGGTCTTGCCGCAACCCGACGGCCCGAGGACCGTCAGGATCTCGCCCGCCTTCAGGTCAAGTGACACGTCCTGCAGCGCCTGCACGGACGATCCGTTCGGCAAATCAAAACGCATGGAGAGTTCATCGATGGATAGACCAGTCATTCTGTCTGTTCCCTGACGCGGATCCCGACTCGGCATTATGCGGCCGTCCCGCGCGACAAGCTTTGAAAAAGCAAAGAGCCCGGGCAGTGCAAGCCGCCCGGGTTGTCGGTATTTCGCCGTTTACATGCCCGATGCGCTGGACAGCGGACCGGAGTTCACAGCGTTTTCGTAGGAATCGAGCGCGCCGTCGATGGACCCTGCCTCGACAAAGACGTCAGCAACACCCTTCATAAAGGTCTGCGCGTTGCCGCCGAGCCATGTTGCGCTCAGCTGTTCATCAACCGTCGGGAAGGAGAAGGTTGCCATCGTGTCCCGCGTGGCGTCCACGTCCATGCCGGCATCTTTGGCGATGACAGGCAGCATCTTTTCGTGGTTGGCCGGGTCTGCCCACATGGCGTTGGCGTCTGCGGTGACCTTCAGGAACTTGGCAACCATATCGCTGTTTTCTGCGACCCAGCCGGCAGGACCGGATGTCACGTCAAACACGAGGATGCCCAGATCAGTTTTTTCCGCACCCGTCAGCAGAACGTTGCCGTGTTCCAGCGCACGGCGCAGCGATCCACCCCAGCCGCAGAACATGTCAACCGCGCCCTGCGCGATTGCCGCCGCGCCATCGGGCGGATCCATGTCCACAACTTCCATGCTGGCCACGTCGACACCAAAATGGTTCATCTGCTTCAGGAAACCGTAATGCGCCGCGGTTCCCAGCGGGACCGCAACCTTTTTGCCAGCCAGTTCGGCGGCCGATGATTTGTCGATTTCGTGCTTTTCCGCGACGACACAGTTGTCGTTATCGGCATAGCTGACGGCAACGTCGAGGATCTGCAGATCCTGACCTGCGGAGGTCGCCACCACGAACGGCGGCACACCCTGGCTGACGGACAGTTGAACGTCACCTGACGCCATCGCCGCCGACATTTTCACGCCGCTTTCAAAGCTGACCCAGTTAACTTTCACACCAAGGGCTTCGTCATATGTGCCCATCTGCTTGGCATATTCGAACGGCATCGGCCATTCCAGGAAATATGCGACGGTAATTTCGTCAGCGGCAAAGGCCGGCGCTGCGCCGGCCATCATCGCCAGCCCAGCAACGGCACCGGAAAGTCGTGATTTGAGTGTCATTTTTGGCTCCCTGATATTCTGGCGACCTGCCTCAGCCACGAGACATGTCACCAATTGATTTTGTTGATGACGGCGTCAGATGCCGGCACGCTTGGTATTCGGAACCGAAATCCATTGACCATTCAACAACTTTCATCGGTCGGAACGAGCCAATGTCGACGCCCGCGCAAGTTGAGCAGCAGAGGTCGTCTGGAAAAATTTAGATATTTTAACATGTTACGGGGAAACCAGAATTTTCAACCTGCTGTTCTGGACTTAAATAGACATACGTTCTGGCCCTACTGGGTCTGCCTAAATCCAGGTCACCTCTGTGTAGTCACCACGGATGCTCTGCGCCGGGGTTTTGCTTTTCTGAACAATGAGAGGAATGTGTCATGGACGGCGCGTTCAACGAAAATGACCTGGAACACGTAGTTGAAACCGACAAGGCTCGTATCTGGCACCATCTGAGCCAGCACAAGCCTTATGAAACGTCAGACCCGCGTATCATCATCGAAGGCAAGGGGATGCGCGTCTGGGACCAGAAGGGCAAAGAGCATCTGGACGCGGTGTCCGGCGGTGTCTGGACGGTCAATGTGGGCTATGGCCGGGAGAGCATTGCCAACGCAATCCGCGACCAGCTGGTCAAAATCAACTATTTTGCAGGATCCGCAGGATCGATCCCCGGATCGCTGTTTGCCGAAAAACTGATCAGCAAGATGCCGGGGATGAGCCGGGTTTATTACCTGAACACCGGGTCCGAGGCGAACGAGAAAGCCTTCAAGATGGTGCGCCAGATCGCGCACAAACGGTACGGGGGCAAAAAGCACAAGATCCTGTATCGCGACCGCGATTATCACGGCACCACGATTGCCTGCCTGTCGGCCGGCGGTCAGGATGAACGGAATGTTCAGTATGGTCCGTTCACGCCCGGTTTCATACGCGTCCCGCATTGCATGGAGTATCGCAAGCACGAACTGGACAGCGCGCCGGACGAGAATTTCGGGGAATGGTCGGCCGAACAGATCGAAAAAATTGTGCTGCGTGAAGGCCCGGACACGGTTGGCGCACTGTGCCTGGAACCGGTGACCGCGGGCGGTGGTGTGATTCCGCCGCCGGAAGGGTATTGGCCGAAAGTACAGGAGATCTGCGATAAGTATGACATCCTGCTGCATATTGACGAGGTTGTCTGCGGCGTCGGGCGAACCGGCACATGGTTCGGGTATCAGCAATACGGGCTGAAGCCGGACATGGTCACGATGGCCAAGGGCGTGGCGTCCGGCTATACCGCCATTGCCTGCCTTGTGACGACCGAAGAGATCTTTGACATGTTCAAGGATGATCCCGGCGACAAGCTGAACCATTTCCGTGACATTTCCACCTTCGGCGGCTGCACATCGGGGCCGGTGGCGGCGCTGGAAAACATGCGGATCATCGAGGACGAGGCGCTGCTGGACAATACAGTGGCCATGGGTGCGCGGATGATGGACAACCTGCACGCGCTGATGGACAAACATACCGTGATCGGTGACGTGCGCGGCAAGGGTCTGTTCTGTGGCCTGGAACTGGTCGAGGATCGGCTGTCCAAGGAGCCGGTAAGCGAAGCGCAGATCGGGGCAATCGTGGCCGATTGCGGTGTACAGGGAGTGATCATCGGCGCCTCTAACCGGTCGGTGCCGGGCAGGAACAACTTCCTTTGCTTCTCGCCCGCGCTGATTGCCACAGCCGATGACATCGACGAGATCACCGCTGCCGTGGACAACGCCATTGGCAAAGTGTTTGGCTGACGCGAAAATTCTACGAATTTTCTGTCTCCGCCTTGCGGCCTGAGAAAACCGAAAGGCGTGCCGTGGCACGCCTTTCGCGTCTGCAACCGAGGGAACTATGATATGTGGCCGGAACCGATCACCCTGACTGGGCGTCACGTGACGCTGACGCCGCTGGCCCCCGAACACGCCGGGGATCTGCGCGACGCCTGTGTGGACGGCCCGCTGCAAACGCTGTGGTATACCATGATACCGGCGCCGGATGAGGTCGCGGCCGAAATCGACCGGCGTCTGGCGTTGCAGGCCGCAGGATCTATGTTGCCATTTGCGGTCCTGACACCGGACGGCCGTGCGGTTGGAATGACCACTTACATGAATATCGACCCGGCCAACAGGCGGGTCGAAATCGGGTCAACCTGGTATGCCGCATCGGTCCAGCGTTCGCCGCTGAACACCGAGGCCAAACGCCTGCTGCTGGCCCATGCATTTGACGAATTGAACTGTATTGCGGTGGAATTCCGGACTCACCGGATGAACACTCAAAGCCGCCGCGCCATCGAGCGGCTGGGCGCACAGCTGGACGGGATCCTGCGGGCGCATATGATCATGGCAAACGGTACGATACGGGACACCGCGTGTTATTCGATCACAAGCTCTGAATGGCCGGCGGTGCGGGCCAATATCGACTGGCTGATGCAGAAGCCGCGCGGCTGACTTGCGCGCCGGACACCATCTGACTATTTGCGCGGGATGTTGGATTTTCTTGCCCGCCTTCTGGGCCCCGATCGCGCCGTATCGGCCTATGTCTTTGTGTCCCGGTTCGGGATCGCCATTCTGTGCGGGCTCGGGTTTCTGGCGGTCATAGCTTTTCTTTTCCTGCGCCCGACCGGAGAGCCCGAACACGAGGCGTACCTGACATTGCCGGTGGTGTCGTCCGGCCCGCTCAGCGCCTCGGATCAGCATGCGGTCATGGTTGTGGTCCAGCTTCCTGATGGTGAAAATCTTCGGCTAACAGAAACCGAGGGGCTGATCGCCCGGTCTATTGCCGACACAGCCTGTGTCGAACTGAGACGTATGCCCCGCTCGGGCGAAGCCCGCTACCGGTTGCGCCAGCCACACCGGTGCGAAGGGTCACAGTGATCCCGGTGGACGACCCCCGGAACTGAAACGGGCAGACGACCCGCCTGCCCCTGTTTCAATCTGTCGTGAAACGTTCGGAATGCGTCAGAACAACAGCTGAAACAGCATTCCCGACAGGATTGCGCCCACCACGCCCAGCGACAGATAAGCCGCAAACACCCGCGGTTTTACCAGCGACCAGACCGCTGCCATTGCCGGGATTGAACTGACCGATCCTGCAATCATGAAGGCCATGGCAGCGCCAACGCTCATGCCCTGGCTGATCAGACCAGCCAGCATCGGCGGCGCCACGTATCCGTTCAGATAGGCGGGCATACCAACCACCGCGGCCGTCGCGATCGGAACAATGCCTTCACCGCCAACAACCCGGGCAATCAGATCAGCGGGCACGTAGTGAACCAGCAGCGCCTCCAGCGTGTAGGCCAGAGCCAGCCACTTGAGCAGGAACAGGCCGTTGGACAGGAACTCGGCGCGGAACTGTTCGCGACGCTCGGCTTGTTCCCAGACACGCCAATGCGGCTTGCCATCCAGTTTCGGTCCACACCCGCAGCAGCCGGACTGATTGTACTGCTTCAGCGGCAGCGCGAATGCACCGCGCGACATCAGAGCCCGGATCACGAAACCACCGAAGAGACCAAGCGCGACCGCAGCCACAGCCTTGCCGATGGCAAAGGGCCAACCCAGCGCACCGGCCGTGATCAGCAGCGTCGGCGGGTCGATCAGGGGCGAGCTGAGCCAGAATGCCATGACCGCGGACAACGGTGCGCCCAGCGCCAGCAGCCCGGCAACGAAAGGTATTACCTCGCAGGAGCAGAACGGGGCCAGCCCGCCGAACAGCGCGGCGAGGAAGATCATCTGAGTTTCGCGGCCCTGGAAAGCCCGCCCGACCATCACTTCGGCACCCGAGGATTTCAGGTAGGCCAGTAGCAGGACAGCAAAAAGGATATAGGGCGCTGTGTGTGCAAGCGCGTTGCTTGCAAACACGATCGTTCCTGTCAGATTGCCGGGATCCAGCACCGCAACCGCAAGCAGGATCGCAACGATCATCGCCCACGGCGTTTTCAGGTATTCGGTCCAGCCTTTGAGCGGACCGGACGGAGTTTGCGTTGTATCAGCCATCGTTGGCAGCCTTCTTTTCTTCGTCGGCACAGCATTCGCTCAGTATGAAACCCGCAAGATCCTTCAGAACATCGAACTGTGCCCGGTTTACGGTCATCCGACCGATCTTTTCCTGTTCCACCAAACCGGCGGCGGACATAAATTTCAGGTGATGTGCCAGTGTTGACGGGGCGATGCCGGTCCGGTCCTGGATATCGCCGACGGTCAGGCCTGCCTCACCCGCACGGATCAGAACGCGCAGAACCTGAAGCCGCGCTTCTGATCCCATCGCTGCAAATCCTTGTGCCGCGGTTTCCCACATGACGAATCCCCTTATTTCGATATAACTAGATTTATAGTTATGTTTGACAGATGACAACCCCCTCCGGCGCATGTCACCTTTGATGGAATTCAGAACACAGCAATTGCCAGACCGGAGATTCTCATGTCGACTGAAAAACCCATTGCGGAACGGCATTCGACCGTGATCGCTTCGGCGAACCAGCTTTTGCCGGTGTTGGCCGAGATGGATCATTTGCAGCACCGCCATGTAGACCTGTTGCGCAAATCGCAAAAGCTGACCGACCGTGTGCTGATGCTGGCCCGCGCGCAGTGCCGCGAATGGTCTGACACCCGTCAGAGTGAGCTGGTCAGACTGGACGCCAATGCGAACAGCCTGCAACTGAAGCTTGCCTCGACTCAGCGCGGCATGAACCGCCTGCGCCGACGATTTGAAACGGCCCTGGCCAAATTCCGCACCGCGTTTGTGAACCACGACATTCAGTTGACCGACCTGCAGATCGGCAACGGACGGGTTCAGCGGCAGAATGCGGCGCTGGACCGGTCACTGCGCTACCTGATCCGGACGATGTCACAGCAATTGCCGGAAGACACGGAGTTCACCGGATACGAGGTTCCCGAAGAAAGCCACGAGTACATTCCGATCGGCGTGCCCTATTATCTGGACATGCTATGCCGGCTGGACGGGATGCTGACGCTCGATCCGGACTATTCCGATGCGGAAAAACGCTATCGCCCGGTGTCGTTTCTGGAGGTCGGTGCGGGCAGCGGCCGCAACATGATGCTGGCCAAATCATCCGAGATCCTGCTGTGCAACAGTGTGCACGGGTTCGACATCAATCCTGATCAGATCGCGGAAGGCGAACAAATGTTCGATCTGAAAGGTTCGCTGGAAGTCGCCGACGCACTGGACTTCGACTATGGCGGATACGATGTGATTTTTTCTTACCGGCCATTTTCAGACCTGAGTATGCAGGAAAAGCTGGAAGCGCGGATGGCTGACACCATGTTGCCTTCGACCTACTTTGTTGCACCGCTGTCATATGACCTGTCGCTCTATCCGGAGTTGATGCCAATGGACGGACGCAACGATATCTGGAAGAAAACCGGTTAGGGCTGCGCCTATTTCGCGGTAAAGCCGCCGTCGACTGTATATGCGGCGCCCGTTACGAAACTGGCGGCATCGGACAACAGCCAGACAACGGCGTTTGCCACTTCTTCCGGTTTTCCGGTCCGGCCCAGCGGGTGCATGCTCTGGATTTTCCGACTGTCTTCTGGATCCCGGACCACGGCGGTCATGGGTGTTTCAATCCAGCCCGGACAAACACAATTCACGCGAATACCGGCATCCGCGAATTCAACCGCTGCCGATTTGGTTGCGCCTACCACCCCGTGTTTACTGGCGTGGTAGGCGATATTTGCACGACCACCGCGCAGACCAGCCACCGACGCCGCGTTTACGATCGATCCGCCGGTTCCGGCAGCCTTCATGGCAGCGATCTGGGCGCGCATCGACAGGTACACGCCGGTCAGGTTCACGTTGATGATCCGGTTCCAGTCATCAGGGTCCAGTTCCAGCGTGTCCTGAAGCAGCTTTCCCAGCGTGCCTGCGGAATTGAAAGCACCGCGCAGGGCTCCGTGGGCCTGAACGGTTTCCAGAACGGATTGCGCGATTGCCTCCGCATTGGTGACGTCCAGTTGATCCCACCGGGCCGTTCCGCCATTTTCGGCAATCAACACGGAAGTATGTTGCGCTGCTGTGGCATCCAGATCCGTCACCGTCACCAGCGCGCCAGCCGATGCCGCAAGCAACGCGGTCGCCCGTCCAATTCCCGACCCGCCGCCGGTTATGAAAACGGGATGTCCGTCCAGATCGATCCGCACGTTTTCCTCCTCTACCGGTGTGAGCGTGGTGCCAGGCGTAGCGCCGAACAACCGTCACCCTGCCGGCACTAAGTCCAGTTTGCAGCCGGGCTATATCCAGCTAAAATGGATCATGGCAATTCCTGTCGAAACCTTTTTTCTGAACCCTGACACCCAGGGCACGCTTCAGGCCCGCATTCAGCAGATGATTGCCGGCGGCATCCTGTCCGGCCGGTTTCATCGCGGTGAAAAACTGCCGTCGACCCGCAAACTGGCCGAGCATCTGGGTGTCAGTCGGATTACGGTCACGCTCGCCTATACCGAGATGCTGGCGAATGACTACCTGACGTCACGCGGGCGTTCCGGATATTTCGTATCGGACAATGCTCCTGTGCCCCCGCTTTATGCTCCGCCCACTTCCGGGCAGGACAGCGTTGATTGGGACCGGGCAATCGCGAACAGCTATCTGGAAGGGGACACTCCGAAAAAGCCAGTTGACTGGCAGTCCTACAGATACCCTTTCGTATACGGTCAGGCCGACCCGGAATTGTTCGATCACGCCAATTGGCGGTTATGTGCGTTGCGTGCCCTGGGTCAGAAGGATTTTACCGCGCTGACCACCGATTACTATGACACCGACGATCCACTGTTGGTGGAATTCATCGCTCGGCACACACTGCCGCGTCGGGGGATCAGCGCCCGGCCGCAGGAAATCCTGATTACGATGGGCGCACAAAATGCGCTGTGGCTGGCGGCGCATCTGTTGCTGGATCGCGACCGCCGCGCCGTGATCGAAGATCCCTGTTATCACGCACAGCGCGACATTCTTCGGCATGCACGCTGTCACCTGCAGGCAATTGCGGTTGACACTGACGGGCTGCCACCGGACCGGATCCCGGACGGAACCAACGTGATCTTCGTCACGCCAAGCCATCAAAGCCCAACCAACGCGACAATGCCGGTTGCCCGGCGGGACGCACTGCTGAAGAAGGCCAACGAAATCGGTGCTGTCATTGTCGAGGACGACTACGAATTCGAAATGTCCTTTCTGAAGTCACCTTCTCCGGCCCTGAAATCGCTCGATCGGGAAGGGCGGGTGATCTATGTCGGCAGTTTTTCCAAATCACTGTTTCCGGGTCTGCGGCTGGGTTACCTCGTGGGGTCCGAAGGCTTTATCAAGGAGGCCCGGGCGCTGCGGGCCTCGGTCCTGCGCCATCCGCCCGGGCACATACAGCGCACCACCGCATTTTTCCTGTCGCTGGGTCACTACGACGCCCAGATACGGCGCATGGTCGGGATCCTGCACAACCGCCGCAAGGCGATGGAAGACGCTATCAACCAGACCGGGCTGCGGATTGCCGGGCGGGGCGCTTACGGCGGATCCTCGCTGTGGATGAAGGCGCCCGATGGCGTCGACACGGATCAGGCCGCAATCCGGTTGCGGGACGACAGCGTTCTGCTCGAACCGGGGGCACCGTTTTTCATGGGGCCGGACCGGCCGCACAACTTTTATCGACTGGCGTATTCTTCCATCCCAACGGCGCGGATCGCCGAAGGCATTGCAGCGGTGGCCGGTGTCATCGCGCCGTAGCCGCCCGGCCTTCTGCAGGTTGCCCCGGTTGGCATTAATCTGACCAGATCACCACAGACCGCTCCGTACTGGACTTAAGCTGCCAATAACACTGGCCCTATCTGATGCGGAACCATGTGCCTAAACGATATTCAAACAATCGGCGTTCAGGCCGATTTTCCGCATTTCCGGGGAGATCTCTCAGATGAAAATGACCACCGAAGAAGCCTTTGTGAAAACTCTGCAACGGCATGGAATCGAACATGCTTTTGGTATCATCGGGTCCGCTTTCATGCCAATTTCGGACCTGTTTCCGAAGGCCGGAATCATGTTCTGGGACTGCGCCCACGAAGGCTCCGGCGGGATGATGGCCGATGGATACACACGTGCCACCGGCAAGATGAGCATGATGATCGCGCAGAACGGTCCCGGTATCACCAATTTCGTGACGGCCGTAAAAACCGCCTACTGGAACCACACGCCGCTGTTGCTGGTGACCCCTCAGGCTGCCAACAAGACCATCGGTCAGGGCGGATTTCAGGAAGTCGAACAGATGGACGCCTTCAAGGAAATGGTCGCCTATCAGGAAGAGGTGCGCGACCCGTCGCGAATCGCCGAAGTACTGAACAGGGTCATCATCAACGCCCGCCGCGCCAGCGCGCCCGCACAGATCAACGTGCCGCGCGATTACTGGACGCAGGTGATCGATATCGAGATCCCCGACATTGTGGAATTCGAACGTCCCTCGGGCGGGGAACAGGCGCTGAGTGACGCCGCTGATCTTCTGTCGTCGGCCAAGTTTCCGGTCATCCTGAACGGCGCCGGTGTCGTTCTGGGCGGTGCAATTCCGGAATCGATGGCGCTGGCCGAACGTCTGGATGCCCCTGTCTGCGTCGGCTATCAGCACAATGACGCGTTTCCCGGTTCGCACCCGCTGTTTGCCGGGCCGCTGGGGTACAACGGATCCAAGGCCGGGATGGAACTGATTTCCAAAGCGGACGTGGTGCTGTGCCTTGGCACCCGTTTGAACCCGTTTTCGACCCTGCCGGGCTACAGCATCGATTATTGGCCGAAGGACGCCGCAATCATTCAGGTCGATATCAACCCGGACCGCATCGGGCTGACCAAGAAGGTCTCGGTCGGCATTGTCGGTGACGCGAAGAAAGTTGCGTCATCGCTGCTGGAAAGGCTTGCCGGCACCGCAGGTGACGACGGCCGGGCCGAGCGCAAGGCGCTGATCGGTGAAACCAAGTCGCGCTGGGCGCAGCAACTGAGCAGCATGGACCACGAAGACGACGATCCCGGCACCACATGGAACGAACGGGCACGGGCGGACAAACCGGATTGGATGAGCCCCCGCATGGCATGGCGTGCCATTCAGTCGGCACTGCCGCGCGAGGCGATCATTTCCTCGGACATCGGCAACAACTGTGCCATCGGCAACGCCTACCCGTCCTTCGAAGAGGGCCGGAAGTACCTTGCGCCGGGCCTGTTCGGCCCCTGCGGGTATGGTCTGCCATCGATTGTCGGCGCCAAGATCGGCCGCCCCGACGTGCCGGTTGTCGGGTTCTCGGGCGATGGAGCCTTTGGCATCGCGGTTACGGAATTGACGGCGATCGGACGCGGTGAATGGCCGCCGATAACCCAAATTGTTTTCCGCAACTATCAGTGGGGCGCCGAGAAACGGAATTCGACCCTCTGGTATGAAGACAACTTCGTCGGCACCGAGCTGGACGAAGGCGTGAGCTATGCCGGCATCGCAACGGCCTGTGGCCTGAAAGGTGTAGTGGCCCGCACGATGGATGAACTGACCGCCGCCCTGAACCAGGCGATCGAAGATCAGATGAAGAATGGCACGACCACGCTGATCGAAGCGATGATCAACCAGGAACTGGGTGAACCGTTCCGCCGGGATGCGATGAAAAAACCGGTCGAAGTGGCTGGGATCGATCCGGCGGATATGCAACCGCAGCAGGTTTGATCCAATGCCAGGAACCGGCGATACAGGAGAGATTCTGGTCCTGAACGCCGGTTCTTCGTCCATTAAGTTCGCGGTGTTTGGCCCCGGCTTTGTCCAGAGCCACGCCGGGATCGCGGCCGGGATCGGCGGACAATCCTTCATTCAGTTCGATGACGAAAAGTCGGACCTGCCCTTGATCGATCACCGGGCGGCCTTGACGGCGGTGCTGGCCGGTCTTCGCAAACGCGGGGTGTCCGTGGAGAATCTGCGCGCCGCCGCTCATCGGGTCGTTCATGGCGGGCGCAAGCTGTCGCAGCCGGTCCGTATCACCGCGGACGCGCGAAACCAGATTGCGGCCTGCTCGCCATTGGCTCCGCTGCACAATCCGCACAATCTGGAAGCCATCGACACGCTGACCGAACTGGCGCCAGATCTGCCGCAATTCGCCAGTTTCGACACGGCGTTTCACTCGACCAATCCGGATGTCGCCACGCGGTACGCAATCCCGCGGATGATGGAAACCAGCGGTATTCGCCGCTATGGGTTTCATGGGTTGTCATACGCTTCGCTGGTGCGCTGCCTGCCGGAGCTCAGCGGCGCGCCACTGCCTTCGCGATTGCTGGCCTTCCATCTGGGCAACGGCGCATCGCTCTGCGCAATCCACAATGGCCGGTCGGTGGCGACCACGATGGGATATTCGCCGCTGGACGGCCTGACGATGGGGACGCGTTCGGGCGGAATTGATGCGAACGCGGTCCTGCGATTGGTCGAAGATTATGGACTGGAGCGAACGAAGGCGATCCTGAACCACGAAAGCGGACTGCTGGGCCTGTCGGGCGGCAAGTCCGACATGCGCAACCTTGTGATGGATCACAGCGCCGACAGTGATTTTGCTGTCGAACACTTCTGCTATTGGTCACTGCGGCATGCCGGCAGTCTGATTGCGGCAATGGAAGGGCTCGACGCGATCGCCTTCACCGGCGGCATCGGTGAAAACGCGCTGGGCGTGCGGGCCCGGATCCTGCGGGGGCTGGAGTGGATCGGTGTGCGCACCAACCCAGATGCCAATCACCGCAACGAAACCCGGCTGCATGCGGTCAGTTCCAAAGTTGCCGTCTGGGTCGCTCCGGCTCGGGAAGAAGAGATGATCGCCCGCGACGCGCTGACGCTGATGGAGGCCGCATGAGTGATCACCAACAAGGCATCGCGCTGACCCGGTCTCACCCCATCGCGACCGAAACTGCCGTTGCAGCAACGATGTCTTCGACTGTCGCACCGCGGGACAGGTCGCAGACCGGTTTGCGGAAACCCTGCAGGAACGGTCCCAAAGCCTGTGCGCCTGCCAGTTCCTGGGCCAACTTGTATCCGATGTTGCCCGAATCGAGATCTGGGAAGATGAGCACGTTCGCGTCGCCCTGTCCCAAACCTTTCTTTGCAGCGACGGTTGCGTTCAGCGCGGCGTCGGCCTGCACCGGGCCGGTAAACCCCGTGGCTTCGGCAGCCGCGCGGACGCGTTCAACGCTGTCCCCTTGTCCGCTGCTGCCGGTTGAAAACGACAACAGCGCCGGACGCGCCGGCCCGAGCAACGCCTTGCAGGACGCAACCGATGCACGGGCTATGTCTGCCAGCTCCTCCGCCGAGGGCGTCACGTTGACTGCGCAATCCGCCCAGATCATTTCCCGGCCATCCGGAAACAGCATCAGGAAGAAGGACGACGGTGTTGCGACACCGTCGGTCAGACCGATGGCAATCGACGCGGCCTCGATCACCCGTTTTGTAGGACTGTCCGCACCGGCCACCATGGCGTCCGCTTCGCCCGCTGCGACCATTGCGGCGGCCCGGTACAGCGGACGTGACAGCATTCGCCGGGCCAGCGGTTCTTTCAGTCCACGTGCGGCGACCAGTGCGACAACCTGCGCCTCGGTCACATCGCCCAGCGCGACCGGTTCGCAGATGCCCCGCGACACCATTTCTTCAGCGGCCGAGGCGACGCGCGCGTCGTCCAGTTCCGGCAGAACGACACGAGCCGAACGCGCTTGTGCCTCTTCAAATATTTTTTCGATTATTGACATGTATGCCTCGGTATACCCATCGGGAAGGAGACAGCTATGTCCGAAAACGTCAAGATAAACCGTGGTCTGAAGGGTATCTACTTTGAGCGATCCGGCGTCAGCCACATCGACGGCGCCAAGGGCGAACTTCTGTACCGGGGCTATTCGATCAACGATCTCGCCAGGAAATCGACTTTTGAAGAGGTCTGCTACCTGCTCATTCACGGCGAGCTGCCGACGGCGTCCGAACTGGCGACCTTTGATGCGGCGCTGAAGGAGGGCCGCACCCTGCCCAATGCGGTGTTTGACATCATCGCCGCCTGCAAAGACGGGCATCCGATGGACGTGCTGCGAACGGCAGTATCGGCGCTGGCCGCGCTGGATCCCGACAGCCAGGAAACCGGCGAAGACGCGTTTCTGAGGAACGGCCTGCGCCTGACCGCGCAGGTGCCGATGATCATCGCGGCACACGAGGCGATCCGCAACGGTCGGGACCCGGTGCCGGCCGACCCGGACCTGAGCCATGCCGCAAACTGGCTCTGGATGCTGAAAGGTCAAAAACCGTCCGACGGCGCCGCGCGGCTGGCAGATGTGGATTTCATCCTGCACGCGGAACACGGCGCGAACGCGTCGGCCTTTGCCGCCCGCGTAACCGTCGGAACCGAAGCCAACCTGCACGGCGCAATCGTCACCGCTCTGTCCACTCTCGCCGGCCCTGCCCATGGCGGCGCGGCTGAGGACGTGATGAAGATGGTGCACGAGATCGGCAAGCCCGAAAACGCCGCCGCCTATGTCAAAGCCAAACGTGCCGCGAAAGAGGCCGTGACCGGGTTCGGACATCGGGTGTACCGCGCCGAAGACCCCCGCGCACGCCATATGCGCGAAGGCGTCCGCATGCTGGGCGAAGAGATGGGCGCGCCGGAATGGTACGAAATCCTGCAGGGTGTCGTCGAGGCGATGAAGCCCTACGCACGGCACGGGCTGAACGTGAACGTCGATTTCTATTCCGGCGTCATCTATCAGCTGCATGGCATCCCGATGGATCTCTATGTGCCGATCTTTGCCATCGGACGGATGCCCGGTTGGATCGTGCAATGCCTTGAACAGCAGCGCGGCAATATCCTGATCCGGCCGCTGACACTCTATAATGGTCCCGAACAACGGGCCTATTTGGCGATGGACGAACGTTGACTCGCACAGCGCGCATTGCGATCTTGCCGATGTTACCGCAAACATCTGGGAGGATGAACAATGTCTGGTAAGCGCATTCTGATGCTGATCGGCGAGTACTCGGAAGAGTACGAGATTTTCGTTGTGCAACAGGCGATGGAGGCCGTCGGACATTCGGTCGACATAATCTGTCCTGAAACGAAAAAAGGTAAACGTGTCACGACCAGCGTGCATGATTTCCGCGATGGTGTGATGACATGGATCGAACACACCGGCCATGGCGTGGAAGTCACGCAGGATTTCGACACTGTCGATACAGCCGATTACGATTCCGTCTATATCGCCGGCGGGCGCGGCCCCGAATACATCCGTACCTATTCCCGGGTTCGGGAAATCGTGCGAGAATTCCACCGCGACGACAAACCGATCGCTGCAATCTGCCACGGCCTGCAGGTGCTGGTCGCAGTGCCCGAAGTGATTGCGGGCAAGCGTGTGTCGGGTCTGTTCACGACGGAACCCGAGGTCGCGCTGACCGATGCTACCTACGTGCCCATCGGCCCAACCGCGGCGTTGCGGGACGGTAACATGGTCACCGCCGAAGGCTGGACGGCTCTGGCGGCCTTCATTCGCGAATACCTGGCCGTGCTGGGAACTGAAATTGTACATCACGAGGTCGGAGCACTCACGCAGGCGGCGGAATAGAGCGAAACGGGCCGTGTGCGCCCGTTTCCCTGAATATCCCGATTTTCCGGAACAACGTTACCCCGGGGCGCTTGCAGCAGGACGATCTTTTTGATCGAGTGGCAAAAGCCAGAAAGGGGTCACATGGGCCAGCCGGAACTGAATACATCGCCGCCTGTCTCCGACGAGGTGCGCAAGACCACCTGCTACATGTGTGCCTGCCGGTGCGGTATCAACGTGCACATGAAGGACGGCAAGGTCGCCTTTATCGAAGGCAACCGGGACCATCCCGTGAACCGCGGCGTGCTCTGCGCCAAGGGCAGCGCCGGGATCATGCAGCACAATGCGCCATCCCGCCTGCGGGCGCCGTTGAAACGCGTGGGCCCGCGCGGTTCCGGCGAATTCGAGGAAATCAGCTGGGACGAGGCGCTGGATCTCGCCACCAGCTGGCTGGAACCGCTGCGCCAGGTTCCCGAGAAGCTGGCGTTTTTCACCGGGCGCGATCAGTCACAGTCCTTCACCAGCTTCTGGGCACAGAATTTCGGCACCCCCAACTATGCCGCTCATGGCGGCTTCTGCTCGGTCAACATGGCGGCGGCGGGCATCTATACGATGGGCGGGGCCTTCTGGGAATTCGGGCAACCCGACTGGGACCGGACCAAGCTGTTCATGCTGTTCGGCGTGGCCGAGGATCACGACAGCAATCCGATCAAGATCGGCATTGGCAAGATCAAGGCCCGCGGTGCCCGGGTCATCGGTGTGAACCCGATCCGCACCGGGTACAATGCTGTCGCTGACGACTGGGTCGGAATCTCACCCGGCACCGACGGTTTGTTCGTCCTGTCACTTGTCCATGTGCTGTTGAAGGCCGGCAGGGTCGATCTGGACTACCTCGCCCGCTTCACCAATGCGCCGGTGCTGGTGAACAGTGATCCCAACAGCCCGGAACACGGGCTGTTTCTGCGTGACGAGGACGGCAAGCCGCTGGTCGTGGACCGTGTCACCGGAAAACTGACACCATTTGACCAACCCGGTGTCTGTCCTGACCTCTCGGCCACACACCGGCACGCCGGGATCACTCACAAACCGGTGTTCCACCTGATGGCGGACCGCTACCTGAACGCGGAATATGCCCCGGAAGCGGTGTCGGACCGCTGCGGCATCCCGGCAAAACGTATCCGTGCAATTGCCGCCGAACTGGCCCGTGTCGCCTTTGACGAAGCTTTCGAGCTTGACCAGGAATGGACCGATTTCCGCGGCGAAACCCACAAGACCATGACAGGGCGTCCGGTCAGCTTTCACGCGATGCGCGGGGTATCCGCCCACGCCAACGGATTTCAGACCTGCCGTGCGCTGCACGTGCTGCAGATCCTTCTCGGCACGGTCGAGGTTCCCGGCGGTTTCCGCTTCAAGCCGCCCTATCCCAAACCTGTCGAGGCGCATCCAAAGCCGCATTCTGGCGTCAACCCCGGCGGCCCGCTCGACGGCCCGCATCTGGGCTTTGTGCGCGGCCCCGAAGACCTTCTGCTGAAAGCAGACGGCAGCGCGGCCCGCATCGACAAGGCGTTTACATGGGAAAACCCGATGTCCGCGCACGGGTTGATGCACATGGTCATCTCAAACGCCCATGCTGGCGATCCCTACCGGATCGACACCCTGTTGATGTACATGGCCAACATGTCGTGGAACTCGTCGATGAACACATCGGGCGTGATGGAGATGCTGACCGACACGGATGAAAACGGCGACTACATCATACCGCACATCATCTATTCCGACGCCTATTCTTCGGAAACCGTGGCCTATGCCGACCTGATCCTTCCGGACACGACCTATCTGGAACGTCACGACTGTATTTCCCTTCTCGACCGTCCGATCTGCGAAGCCGAGGCCGCCGCCGACGCCATCCGCTGGCCGGTGGTCGAGCCGGACCGTGACGTGCGCGGTTTTCAGACGGTTCTGGTCCAGCTTGCCAACCGGATGAAGCTGCCCGGTTTCACGAACGAAGACGGCAGCGCGACATACAGCGACTACGCGGATTACATCACCAATCACCAGCGCCGTCCCGGCGTCGGACCGCTCGCCGGATGGCGAATGGGCGACGCCGGCCTGACCGATGGCCGCGGCGCACCGAACCAGGGCCAACTCGACAGCTATATCCGCAATGGCGGCTTCTGGATCGGACACATTCCGGATGCCGCGCAGTTTTACAAACCGTGGAACACTGCCTATCAGGACTGGGCGGTTGGGCTCGGCCTGTACGACAGCCCGCAACCCTACCTGTTTCAGCTCTACGTCGAACCGATGCGCCGGTTCCAACGCGCCGCCGAAGGCCATGGCGACCGACAGCCTCCGGATCATCTGCGTGACCAGGTCCGCGAAAAGATGGACCCGCTCCCGATCTGGTACGAAACCGATCAGACCGGCAATGACGGGTACACGATTAACGCGCTGACCCAACGGCCAATGGCCATGTATCACAGCTGGGGCACCCAAAACGCCTGGCTTCGTCAGATCCACGGCCGCAACCCGCTCTATGTGCCGACCCGGCTGATGCGCGAACACGCGCTTGAAGACGGCGACTGGGTCCGTGTCATCTCACCCCACGGCCAGATCACGGTGCCGGTGATGGAAATGGCCGCGCTGAACGACAACACCGTCTGGACATGGAACGCCATCGGCAAACGCAAGGGCGCATGGGCGCTGGACGAAAATGCTCCCGAAGCAACCCGGGGCTTTCTGCTCAACCATCTGATCCATGAATTGCTGCCGCCGCGCGGCGACGGGCTGCGCTGGGCAAATTCCGACCCGGTGACCGGACAGGCCGCATGGTTCGACCTCAAGGTCAAAATCGAAAAGACAGCGCCGCCGGCGGAAGCCCGGCCCGCGTTCCCCCCCCTTCAATCCCCGGTGGGAACCGGCCCGGAAAACCTGACCTGGAAGATCGGCAAATGACCCAGCTTCATCTTTGTATTAATACTCCGGGGGGGGCGCCTCTGGCGACGGGGGCAGCGCCCCCAATTTTCTACGGAGAAAATTGCCAAAAGTTTTTCAAAACTTTTGCCCCGGCCGAAATCACATGGTGTGCATCATGACGACCCTGCCCCGGACAACCGGGAAAAAACTCGGCCTTGTGATCGACCTGGACACCTGCGTCGGCTGTCATGCTTGCGTGATTGCCTGCAAGGGCTGGAACACTGAAAACTACGGCGCGCCGCTGTCGGATCAGGATGCGTACGGCGCCGAACCCACCGGCACCTTTCTCAACCGGGTGCACAGCTACGAAGTAACGCCTGCCGAGGGTCCGGCCCAACTGGTCCACTTCCCGAAATCCTGCCTGCATTGTGAAGACGCGCCCTGCGTCACCGTCTGTCCGACGGGCGCCAGCTACAAGCGTACCGAAGACGGCATCGTATTGGTCAACGAAAGCGACTGTATCGGATGTGGTCTTTGCGCCTGGGCCTGTCCTTACGGCGCGCGCGAACTGGATGCAGCGGCCGGTGTCATGAAGAAATGCACGCTCTGCGTCGACAGGATCTACAACACCAACCTTCCGGAAGAGGACCGCGAGCCCGCCTGCGTGCGCACCTGTCCGGCCGGGGCCCGCCATTTCGGCGATCTTTCTGATCCGGACAGCGCGGTCAGCCGCCTCGTCGCCGACCGCGACGGTGCAGACCTCATGCCCGAAATGGGAACGAAGCCGGTCAACAAGTATCTGCCACCCCGGCCAAAAGACACGCTCGAGGCGGAAACCGACATCCTCGCCCCTTTCCTTGCCCCCATTGCCGAAGAGCCGCGCGGATTTTTCAGCTGGCTCGACAAGACACTGGAGAAGATCTGAAATGCATCCGGCGCCTTCTGTCATCCTCTTCACTTCGCTCAGCGGCCTGGGTTTCGGGTTGCTGATCTGGCTGGGGCTGGGCCTGCCGGCGGTGTCCGGCTGGGTCGCATTTGCCTTTTTCGCGATTGCCTACGCCCTCGCTGTTGGCGGGCTGTTGGCGTCCACGTTCCACCTGGGCCATCCGGAACGGGCGCTGAAGGCGTTCACGCAATGGCGATCCAGCTGGCTCAGCCGCGAAGGCCTTTGTGCGGTCATCGCGCTGTGTCTCATGGCGCTCTATGGTGCAGGGCTGGTCTTTGCAGGCGAACGCTGGACAGTCCTCGGCTGGATCGGCGCGGCCTTCTCGCTTGGAACTGTCTTCACCACATCCATGATTTATTCACAGCTGAAGACGGTGCCGCGCTGGAACATGCCTATCACGCCCGTCCTGTTTCTCAGCTTTGCGCTCGGCGGCGGCGCCTTGCTGGCTGGTCAGGTCGCGATTGCAAAAACCCTCCTGATCGTTACCGGGGTCGTGCAAATTGCCTACTGGCTTGCCGGGGACAAGGCGCTGGCCGGCTCGGGCTCTTCGATGACCACGGCCACCGGTCTGACACATGGCACAGTTCGCGCGTTCGAGCCGCCCCATACCGGGACAAACTACCTTCTGAATGAATTCGCCTATGTCGTCGGCCGGCGCCACAGCCTCAAGCTTCGGGTGATCGGTCTTGTATTGCTGTCGGTGTTGCCCGTGATCCTGCTGTTGCTGCCGTTTTCGCATATTCTGGCACTGGTCGCGGTGGTGTCTCACATCGCAGGGGTTCTGATCGTGCGCTGGCTGTTCTTCGCCGAAGCCGAACATGTTGTCGGCCTGTATTACGGCGTCCGGTAACCCTTGCTTCAGGGCGCCGCGGCCCAGGCTTCAACCTCGACCACGAATTCCGGCCGGGTGAAACCCGACACGATCAGCAGGGTTGAAGACGGCAGCTGCGTTTCGGCGAGCTGCCCGAGTGTCTCATCGCGCGCCTGCATGTATCCCGCCATGTGCGCGCGGTCTGTCACATAGGCGGACAGATGGAAAACGTCGGCGATGCTCATTCCCGCGGCCGACAGGATTGACGCGATATTGCCAAAGCAGATCATGGCCTGCTCATAAGATCCATCGGGCACGGTTCCGTCGGGTGCCTGCCCCAGCTGGCCCGATGTCCGCACCAGCCGCTGTCCCGGCTGCAATTCCACGCCATGTGAATACCGGGCAAATGGCGGTGCCAAGTTGGTCGGGTTCAGGGATTTCATCGGCTGTCCTCACTTGCGTGACCGGTGTTTTCGTGAAAGCCTGCGGAAAATCTCTGGCACGGATTCACATCTATCAGGGCCGCTTTTGCAACGTCTCTCAGGAGGGATGGATGAGCAAGCGTGTTTTGAAGCTGTGGCGCAGAGGGTACCGAGCCTGCGGCACTTCCGGTGCGATCAACTGCAAGACCCAACGTTCATGAAGGCGGTTCTTCAGGATGTCATCGTACCGGGAATGGGGCGCGGTGATTTACGGATTGAAAACGGACGGGTTGCCGCGTTTGATCCGTCCCGGCCGACGAAAGAGCCGCGCATTGTCATGCCGGCGCTGGTTGAAGCCCACTGCCATCTGGACAAATGTCATACCCTGCACCGGCTGGCTGATGTCGGCGGCGACCTTTCCGCCGCGCTTGCGGCGCAGGCGCAGGACAAATCCAACTGGACCGAAGACGACATTCGCAGCCGTGCCGCACGCGGTCTGGCCGAGCTGGAGGCTGCCGGTTGCGGACGGGTCCGCAGCCATGTCGACTGGGGCAACGAAACCGCGGCCCCACTGAACTGGACCATCCTGAACGAGCTCGCCACAGATCAGCGGGAAAGATCCGTTCTGAGCCTGGCCGCCCTGACCGCTATCACCCAGATGGCCGATCCTGGCTTTGCCGGTTCCGTGGCCCGTGCGGTTGCGGGTCATGGCGGTGCGCTGGGGGCCTTCGTATTACAGCATGCCGGGCGCACGGAGGGCCTGGACAACATGTTCACGCTGGCGGACCGGTATGGGCTGGCACTGGATTTTCACGTGGACGAAGGGCTCGCTCCGGGACTGGACGGGCTGGAAGCGATTGCCGATACAGCGCTGCGCCACCGGTTCGAAGGTCCCGTGCTGTGCGGACACGCCTGTGCCCTGATGAACCTCGGCTCCGCCGATCTGGCGCGCGTTGCGGACAAGCTGGCCCGGGCGGGGGTTTTTGTTGCGGCGCTGCCCACCACCAATCTGTATCTGCAGGGCCGGACAGGCGGCACCCCGGACAGACGGGGGCTGACCCGGCTGAGGGAACTGGCAGCAGCGGGCGTGCCCATTGTCGTCGGATCCGACAACGTGGCGGACGCGTTCTGCCCTGTCGGTCAGCATGACCCGATGGCTGCGCTGCATCTTGCAATCCTTGCCGCGCATCTCGACCCGCCATTCGACCCGTGGCTGGATCTGGTTACCACCAACGCTGCCCGGGCGCTGGGTCAAACCCCGGTCACGGTGATCGGCGCCGCATTGACCGACCTGCGCATCAGCCCTGCCCGGGACATTGCTGAACTGATCTCCGGCCGCGCCGGTCCTCTTCTTCCCATCGCATTGCCCTTGGAGGCCGATCAATGAACTCAATCTCAGGAAAATCCGACATTGACTGGACTGCCTTTGCCGCTGAACTGGCACCGGTCGAGGTGATATCCGAACCCGTGCTGGTCAAGAAGCGAAGCCGCGACTTCTTCTGGTATTCACCCATCCTGAACAAGGAACTGCGAACCTGTTTCGGCGATCTTGTCGCCTGCCCAAAATCACCGGATGAGATGCGTCAGGTTCTTGCTGTTGTCTATTCCCATGATGCGCCGGTTGTTCTTCGGGGTGGCGGCACCGGAAACTATGGACAGGCGGTTCCGGTCGAGGGCGGGTTGATCATCGAAACCACGCGGATGAACCGCATTCTGGAAATCGGTGACGGCTTTGTTCGGGCCGAAGCCGGTGCTTTCATGGCGGATATCAATGCCGCCCTGAAAGACCATGGGCAGGAAATGGCCATGTTTCCGTCCACACAGGATATCGCGACTATCGGCGGGTTCGTCGCCGGGGGCAGTGCAGGCATCGGGTCTGTTGCCAACGGGGCGCTGCGCGATCCCGGAAACCTCATTGCGCTGAAGGCGATGTCTGTCGAAGGGACGCCTGCCGAATATGTATTCGAAGGCGAGGATGTCCTGCATATCCACCATGCCTGGGGCCTGAACGGCGTAATAACCGAGGTTACGCTCCGCACCGTTCCCGCCCGCAACTGGTGGGGGTGCATGGCAACCTTCGACAGTTACGGCGCGGCTTATGCCGCCGGTTGCGCACTTGCGCAGGCACCGGACATCGCACGCAAACTGATCAGCACCGTGGACGCGCGGATCACGCAGTACTTTCCGCGCCTGGAAGGTCATATCCGGCAGGACAGGCATCTGCTTGTCTCCTTGGTCCCGGCAGAGGACGTGGACCGGTTCCGCGCCCTGATGGAAGGCATGGGAGGATCTGTCGATCTGGCCATGAGCGACGCCGAACGCGAAGAGAAACGCCTGCCCCACGTGTTCGACTTTTCTTACGACCACACAACCCTGCAGGTGCTGAAGGCAGACCGCTCTGCCACCTATCAACAGATTGGCTGTCCGATCCCGCCTGATCCGGCCAAGATCGACGCCCTGCGCCCGAAACTGGGTGATGACGTTTGGATGCATCACGAGTTTGCCCGACTGGGCGGCGAAATCGTGACCTTCGACCTGCCGATCATCTGGTTTTCGACGCCGGAACGGTTGGCTGAAATCAACGCCGTTTACGAGGATAACGGCTTTCCCGTCTATGATGCGCATACCTGGCAGGTCGAAGGAGGCGGGTTGAAAAACGCGGATTACCGGCATCTGGCATGGAAGAAGCGCATGGACCCGAAGGGGCTTCTCAACAGCGCGAAATCCGCGGCGTGGGCGGAGGTAAAAGACCTGACACCAGAACAGATTGAAGCAAAGGCCACAGCATGACTGATCTACAAATGTCCCCGCTGCATCCGCGCTTTGGCGTCGAGGTGCATGATTTCGATCTGAGCGGGATAGATGAAACAGGGTACCGCAGCATTCGCGCCGCGTTCGAGGAACATTCGCTGTTGCTGTTTCGCGGTCAGACCCTGTCGGACGACGATCACCTGCGGTTCGGCCGGTTCTTCGGCCCGCTGGAGGATCGCGATGCCAAGGATCTGACAGCCAGAGAAGGCTTCAGGGTCCGGCCTGTTTCAAATATCCGTGACGACGGTACCGTCACCGCGGAAATGGATCTGCACACCCTGAACCTGAAGGCCAACATGTTGTGGCATGCCGACAGCACGTTTTTGCCGGTTCCGGCACTGACCAATATTCTGACGGCCCGGGTGGTAACCCGCGAAGGTGGCGCGACCGAGTTTGCGTCGACCCGGGCGGGTTGGACGGACATGCCGGAGGCGCTCAGATCCCGGATCCGGGGGCGCGGTGTGTGGCATCGCTATGCGCAAAGCCGGGCCAAAATTTCACCCGAGCTGGCGGCGCAACCTATGTTTCACAAGTGGCCGGACCAGCATTGGAAGGCGATCTGGACCAACCCGGTCAACGGGCGCGAGGCGCTCTATATCGCAAGCCATGCTTTCAGGGTTGATGGTCTGGACGCGGAACACAGTCTCGGGTTGATCGACGAACTGACGAATTTCGTGACAGGACCGGAGTATGTCTTTTCCCACACATGGAATGTCGGAGACGTGCTAGTCTGGGATCAGCGGGCAGTGTTGCATCGTGCGACGCCTTGGAACTACGCGGAACCGCGCAAGCTGACCAGCATATGTATCTCGGCGTCTTCGCGAGACGGGCTCGACGAGATGAGACCGTAGAATTGATCGTACCTGCCTTGACCGACCGGAACAGGGCAGGCACAACGGAAGACATGTCCAAGCGGGATAAACCCGCAAGAAATCAACAGAGGGGAGTTCTATGACCTTTTATTCACGTACCGGCAAACCGCTGCCGCAAGTTATTACGGATCAGGCCGAAAAAGTCGGGACCGATGCCGTAAACCGGCGCGAGTTCCTGGCTATGGCCAGCACGTTCGGCGCCACGGCGGCGACAGCCTATGCTATGCTGGGCATGCCGGCTCCGGCGCACGCCGCAAGCCACGCAAAAATGGGTGGTACGGTTCGCATCCAGCAGGAAGTCCGCGCGCTCAAAGATCCGCGCACCTATGACTGGTCGCAGATCGCGAACTTCTCCCGCGGCTGGCTGGAATACCTGGTCACCTATGAAAACGATGGGACCTTCGCGCCGTCACTGCTGGAAAGCTGGGAAGTTAATGACGACGCCACCGTGTACACCCTGAACGTTCGCAAGGGCGTGAAGTGGAACAATGGCGACGATTTCACGGCCGAGGACGTGGCCCGTAACATCGCCATGTGGTGTGACAAGGGCGTCGAGGGCAACTCGATGGCCGGTCGCTGGGCTACGCTGATCGACGCCGACAGCAACATGGCCATCGACGGTTCGATCGAGGTTGTGGACAGCCATACCGTCAAACTGAACCTGCCCAAGCCTGACATCTCGCTGATTGCGGGCATGGCTGACTACCCGGGCGCCATCGTGCACAGCTCGCACGACCCCGCCGCGATGCTCGACAACCCTGTCGGCACCGGTCCCTACCTGCCGGAGTCGCTGTCGGTTGGCGAAAAGGGCGTTCTGGTCCGCAACGAAAACCACACCTGGTGGAATGCTGGCAACGGCGCGTTTATGGACCGGATCGAGTTCATCGACTATGGCACGGATCCCTCTGCCTGGGTTGCTGCTGCGGAAGCTGACGAAGTCGACATGCTCTACTCGGTTGATGGCGACTTCATCGACATCATGGGTGTTCAGGACGGCTGGGCGCAGCATGAGATTGTGACCGCTGCCACGATCGTCATCCGCACCAACCAGTCGACCCCGGTCAACGGTGAAACACCGTATGCCGACGTGCGCGTCCGCAAGGCGATCCAGATGGCCGTCGACAACTCGGTTCTGCTGGAACTGGGCTATGGTGGCCGCGGTCAGCCCGCAGAAAACCACCACGTTGGTCCCATGCACCCGGAGTATGCCGAACTGCCTGCACAGACGGTCGACGGGGCAGCCGCCAAGGCGCTGATGGACGAAGCCGGCATGGGCGATTTCGAGCACGAACTGCTCTCGATCGACGACGCATGGCGCAAGGACACCACCGATGCCGTCGCCGCGCAACTGCGCGACGCGGGCATCAACGTCAAGCGGACGGTTCTGCCGGGCAATACGTTCTGGAACGACTGGGCCAAGTATCCGTTCAGCTCGACGAACTGGAACCACCGCCCGCTGGGCGTTCAGATCTGGGCGCTGGCCTATCGCACCGGTGAGGCATGGAACGAATTCGGGTATTCGAACCCGGATTTCGACGCCAACCTTGAAAAGGCGCTGGCCACCGCTGACGTGGAAGAACGGCGCAAGCTGATGGCTGTCGGCGAAAAGATCCTGCAGGACGACGCCGTGACCATTCAGCCCTACTGGCGCTCGCTCTTCAACCATACCAAGGACAACCTTGCGGGTGGTGCGCATCACATCGCGTTTGAGATCCGGCCGGCCGACCTGGCCTGGACCTGAACCTGAAAAACGACGGGCCGCTGGAAACAGCGGCCCGTTTTGCGTCTGCCGGCCAGAGCTTCAGAAATGTTCGAAACCGTTGTTATCATCGCTCAGATCGCGATGCTGTCCGCAATTGCCGCTTGGCTGACGACCGGGGCTTGGGACAATATCGTCTATCCTTCGAACAACGAGGCAATCACTGCGCAGGTCATGGGCATGACCCGGATGCGCGATGCCTATCCGGCGGAATACGCCCGTGTCGCGCATCGGGCCATCGATGATCGGGCAGTACAGAAAACCGCGTTCCGGCTGGTCGTTGCCGGCGAGCTTGTTGCGACGTTGGTGATGTGGGCCGGGGTTGCCGCGCTGTTGCTGCACCTGTTCGGTGCGGCGACGGGCGACACCGCAAGGGCCATCGCGTTGCTGGGCGCGACGATGTTTACCTGCGTCTGGGCCGGTTTTCTGGTTGTCGGCAACTACTTCTGTTACTGGTTTTGCCACGAATGGGGGCAAAACACCCATATCCAGATGACAATGTGGGGACTGGGCACGATGATTTTTCTGGTGGTATCCTGATGGCCGCGCATGGGTACGAAGGCGGCCGCCTGAATCTGCCTTTTGTCGGCATCTGTACGTTCGGCAAATACCCCTATGTCGAAGACTGGAACGCAATTCAGGCCGATGTCGCGGTCTTGGGCGCCCCCTTCGATTTTGGCGCGCAATGGCGTTCGGGGGCACGTATGGGACCGCGTGCCATCCGGGAGGCGTCAACGCTTTTTGCCTTTGGCCATGCCGGCGCTTACGATCACGAAGACGACGTCACCTATCTGGATCCCGCCAAAACCACGATTGTGGATATCGGGGACGCCGACATCATCCACACGGATACGCTTCAGAGCCATGCCAACATCGAACATGGCGTACGTCAGATTCTGAAATCCGGCGCGCTGCCGGTGGTTCTGGGCGGGGACCATTCCGTCAACATCCCTTGTATCAACGCTTTTGATGATCAGGACCCAATCCACGTTGTTCAGGTCGATGCACATCTCGATTTCGTGGATGAACGCCACGGGGTGCGCTACGGCCATGGCAATCCGATGCGCCGTGCCGCCGAAAAAACCTATGTCACCGGATTGACCCAAATCGGCATTCGCAACGTTTCCTCAACAGCGCGCGAAGGCTACCAAGACGCTCGGGCGATGGGGTCGGACATCCTGTCGGTCCGGCAGTTGCGTAAACTGGGGATTGGCGGCGTACTGGACCAAATTCCCAAGGACCGCCGATACTACCTGACAATCGACATCGACGCATTCGACCCATCCATCGCTGCGGGAACCGGAACGCCCAGCCACGGCGGCTTTCTCTATAATGAGGTGCTGGAGCTGATCGATGGGCTGGCGCGCCGGGGCGACATTGTCGGTGTCGATCTGGTGGAGGTTGCGCCGGATTATGACCAGTCCGGCAGCACCTCGATCCTTGCCGCACAAATCCTGCTCAACACAATCGGCCGCATCCTGCATCACAGGGAACCGACATGACCACGATCAGGGGCTGGCACGCGCACGTGTATTTCGATGACGCCACGGTCGCGCAGGCGCGCGGGTTGTGTGAAAACGCCCGTGACCGGTTCGGGGTCGTGATGGGCAATGTGCATGAAAAAACAGTCGGCCCTCACCCGATGTGGAGTTGTCAGCTGGCCTTCGGGCCGGATCTGTTCGAAACCGTTGTCCCGTGGCTGGCGATGAATCGCAACGGCCTGATCATATTCACCCATCCCGAAACCGGCGATGACCTGAAAGACCATCGCGATCACGGACTATGGATGGGAACAGGGCTCAACCTGCAACTGAGCCAGTTCGACTAAGAGCTTTCCCAAGGTAATGGTTGACGCGCGTAGCGGAAAGCGTCCCCACTACAACCGGGAGCGCGTTATGAGTCTGCGGAATTTCACCGGAAAACTTGCCGTCATCACCGGCGCGGGATCGGGCATTGGTGCAGCGCTGGCGCGTTCTCTCGCCAGCCGGAGCTCGCATTTGGCCTTGGTGGATATCAATGGCGACGGTCTGGCGCTGACCCGGCAGTCGATACAACAGAATGTCCGCCTGTCTGTCCACAATCTGGATGTCACGGACGTGGCCGCGGTCAACGCGCTGCCGGCAGCCATCGAGGAGGAACACGGCACACCCGCCGACATTCTGGTGAACAATGCCGGCGTTGCGTTGGAAGGTGCGTTTGCCGATGTGTCGGAAGAAGATTTTATTGGCTGCTGGACATCAACCTGCACGCCCCGATCCGGCTGACCCGTGCCTTTCTGCCGGTTCTGTTGCAGCGCCCGAACGCACAGATCGTGAATGTTTCCAGCGCCTTCGGGCTGATCGGGCCGCCGGGGCAAACCGCATATTCCACGGCCAAATTCGGCATTCGCGGCTTTTCCGAAGCTTTGCGGCACGAGCTGGAAAACACGGATGTCGGAGTGACGCAGGTGCATCCCGGCGGTGTGAACACGTCCATCGCCCGAAATGCACGGGTGACCAGTGAGTTCAGCGAAGAAGAGAACGAAACCCGGCTGGCGAATATTCAGGCTATTTTGAAAATGCCCCCGGACCGGGCCGCAGAGATTATTGCCACCGGGATCGAAAAGGGCAGGAAACGTGTGTTGATCGGCAGTGACGCGCGGGCCATCGACATCATCAACCGGCTGACGCCAACAGGATATTGGTCGGTTCTGAAAAAGCTGTTCGGTGCATGATGGCGGCACGCGAAGTCGATATTCTGATCATCGGATCGGGATTTTCCGGGCTGACAATGGCCATGGAAGCGCGGCGACGCGGCTTCGCCGATATTGCCATTCTCGAAAAGGCCGACGACATCGGCGGCACGTGGCGCGAAAACACGTATCCCGGCGTGGCCTGCGACGTGCCTTCGCATCTCTACTCGTTTGCCCGGCACCTTAACCCGGACTGGTCGACATCCTATGCCGGCGGCAATGAAATCTGGATGTATATGCGCAACGTCGCGCGCGACGAGGGGCTGTTCGAGCTTTGCCATTTCGGCCAGACGATGCAATCCGCCCGCTGGACAGGGAGCCGGTGGCAGGTGGAAACGGTCGAGGGCCAGAAATGGTCGGCCCGGGTTCTGGTCTCTGGCATCGGCGCGTTGCATATCCCGTTGATCCCGGACGTTCCGGGGTTCTTCAGCTTTCCCGGACCGTCCTTCCATTCGGCCGAGTGGGAACACGACCTGAACCTGACCGGGAAACATGTGGCGGTCATTGGCACCGGCGCGTCGGCGGTGCAGTTCATCCCGGAAATCGCGAAAACTGCTGCCCATGTCACGGTGTTTCAGCGTACGGCACCTTATGTGTTGCCGCGCCCTGACGGACCGATCCGGACCTGGATGCAGCGGCTGCATCACTGGTTGCCATTTCTGCCGCGCCTCCGCCGGTACGTGATCTTCAACCTGTTCGAAATCCGACATGCCATGTTCATGGGCAAACCCTGGGCCGTGAACGGCGCAATGAAGATGTGGCGCAAGGAGCTGGAGCGTTCCATCGACGATCCGCAGTTGCAGGATGTCCTGACGCCACCCTACCAGATCGGTTGCAAGCGGGTGCTGAGCTCCAACGACTGGTACCCGACACTGGCGCGCAAAAACGTCACCGTTCTGCCGGCCGGGCTGAATGGCGTTTCGTACAAAACTCTGACCGCCAGCGACGGAACCGAAGTTGAAGTTGATGTCGTCATCTGGGGGACCGGTTTCCACGTTACCGACTCATTGGCCAGCATCGACATCACCGGCGAAAACGGCCTGACCCTGCAGGATTCCTGGAAAGACGGGCTGCAGGCGCATCTCGGCACCACGAATGCTGGGTTTCCGAACCTGTTCTTCCTGCTGGGTCCGCATACCGGACTTGGACACAATTCCGTCGTGCTGATGATCGAAGCACAGGTCGCACATGTCTGCCGGATGCTGGACGCGATGCGCCAGCAGGGCATCGACGCGATCGCGCCCCGTCCCGAGGCGCAGGTCGCGTTCGAGCAGGAAATACAGGCCCGCCTGAACGACAGCGTCTGGCAGGCAGGCGGCTGTGTGTCCTGGTATCAGGATGAAAATGGTCGCAACCCGACTTTGTGGCCGGGTACAGTGCGCGAATACCAACGGCGGATGAAGCGATCGGGGCTGGAACAGTATCAGCCAGCCAAAGCCGAATAGACTGAACGGAGGTTGCCCATGACCCTTCTTTCCATCCTGCTCTGGATCGTCGTGATCCTTGCCGCGCTGCTTCTCGTTGCGCATTTCTGGACCAGACAGAAAGCATCCGAAGCAGAGCGGGTCGTACCGCGAAGTGGCCGGGTCGTGGAGGTGAACGGCGGGTCCATCCACTACCAGACCTTTGGTCCGGAAGACGGCCGGCCGGTCGTCATGATCCATGGCCTGTCCGGACAGTTACAGCATTGTACCTATTCCCTGACCGCCGAACTGGAAGGCCAATACCGGCTGATCGTCCTGGACCGCCCCGGCTGTGGCTATTCAACACGGAATGAAACGCGACTGGGCGAATTGCCCGAACAGGCGCGAATGATCTGGGATGCGCTGAGCAAACTGGGTGTAAACAGGCCTCTTCTGGTCGGGCATTCCTTGGGCGGTGCGGTTTCACTGGCGATGGCGCTGCAGCAACCGGACAATACCGCGGGGTTGGCGCTGCTTTGTCCTGCGACAGCGCCGCAGACCGAAGTGCCTCCGATGTTCAAAGGGCTGGAGGTGCGCACAACGTGGCTGCGCCGGTTTATCGGGCAGACCATCGCCGTGCCGGCCGCAGTAGCCACACGGGACAAGGTGCTGGGCGCGGTTTTCGATCCTGAACCGATATCGGACGAATTCATGACCCGCGGGGGTGGTCAGCTTGGATACCGGCCCGTGTCGTTTGTCACGGCTTCCGAAGACCTGCTGGGCTACGAAGCCACGATGGAAGCACAGGCGGCCCGGTACGACGAACTGAATATGCCGCGCGGACTGTTGTTTGGCGATGCCGACGCTGTGCTACATCCGGACACACATGGGCGCCCGATGCAAAAATACGGCTTTGTCTACGAAGAATTGCCCGGGCTCGGGCACATGTTTCCGCTAACGCGGCCCCGCGAAACCGCCGATTTCATCCGGCGGATCGCCGCGCAGGTTAACTGATCCGGCAGCGTCACAGGCTCGTCGTGCCGTTCTACCCTTCGCCTTCGGCTTCGGCTTCCGGTCGAACGTTAACGACAACGATACCGGTTTTCTGTTCCGTTTCGACGTAGTGAAAGGCCTCGACGATCTCTTCCAGCTTGTAGCTGCGGTCGAACACGCCATTGAACCGGCCGTCCGCCAGCAAACCGGACAAGTGCCGGATGAAGCCTGGCGCATCCGCCGGAAACGGAATCCGAACACGTTTTGAGCCGGTCATAGCAAACCACGTGCCAAGGATCATGTTGGACCACCCCGGGCCGAGGTCGGTCGCGCAGAATATCCCGCCCGGCTTCAGAAGCGGCCGGCACGCAAACCATGACGTTTTCCCGACCGCATCTAAAACGAGGTCGTAAATCGCACCCAGCCCGGTAAAATCCTGCGTCTCGTAATTCACAACCCGGTCAGCGCCGAGGCGTTCAGCCAGATCCAGATGCCTGTGCCCGACGACCGCCGTCACCTGCGCGTCGCGGGATTTTGCCAGTTGAACCGCGGCGGTGCCGATGGCGCCGGAGGCACCGTAAATCAGGCAATTCTGTCCCTTGGACAACAGGCTGGTGGTCGAATGTGCATACCATGCACCCTCTCCGACAACCGCAGCCTTAAATGATGTGTCTGCGGGGATCCGGGCGATTGCTTCGTTCTCCGGAAGACACAGGAATTCGGCATGTGCCCCAAACCGGTCCGGCGACAGACCAAACACCCGGTCACCGGGCCGATACGTTGTGACCTCCGGACCGATGGCATCGACCACCCCCGCAAAATCCATGCCCAGTGTCGTCATCTTTGGCCTTATCAGCCCAGTCATTGCACGTGCAAAAAACGGATGCGCCCGCAGTGTTGCGGTGTCTGTCCGCCCGATCGTGGAGGCGAACACCTGCACGCGAACCTCTCCGGCTGCCGGTTCGGGAACGGGAACCTTGCGCAGCGAAAGTCGGGAGGGTGGCCCGTAGCGTTCGAAAACCACGGCCCGCATTGTCTGTGCAGTCGTCATGCCGGCAGCTTAGCTGTCCGGCCGTTAGATTTGAAACGATTGTGCGCCAGCGGCTGTACGTTACCCGCAGCCCGGCGCAGCAGGCGCCTAATAGAACGCCGAGATGTTGTTCACGAGGATGATACGCAGCGCGTAAACACCCACCAGAGCCACCAGCGGGGCCAGATCAATTCCCTGGATCGGGGGAAGAATACGGCGGATCGGTTTGTACAGCGGTTCCAGAATGCGGTTCAACGCGTACCAGATCTGGGCCACGAACTGCTGGTGCATGTTCAGGATCTGGAAATTGATCAGCCAGCTCATGATCACATGGGCAATGATGAAGAACCAGACGACGTTCAATATCAGCATCAGGATCTGAAACAGTGACAGCATGAGTACCTCTCGCTTTGCGCTTCTCCACGTAAGGGCTCAGGCCTGAAAGGGCAAGAACACAAGCCTTGCTTAAGATCGGGTAAACAGGTCTTATCGTTGCAAATCAAAGGGGCAGAGTATGGCAGAACCTTCAGCACGCAAGAAGATCTGGGGGTGGTACTTTTTCGACTGGGCAAGCCAGCCGTACCACACGCTGATCGTCACTTTTGTGTTCGGTCCCTATTTCGCGGGCGTGGCTGCCGAGTATTACCAAGGTTTCGGCGCCGATTCAGAGGCCGCGAACGCCAGTGCTCAGACGCTTTGGGCGTGGGGCATGGCCATCGCGGGCATCCTGATCGCTATCGGTGCCCCCGTGATGGGGGCGTTTGCGGACTCGACCGGGCGGCGCAAACCATGGATCATCGCGTTTTCTGTCATGTATGTCGTGGGCGCCTACATGCTCTGGTACACTTTGCCGGACGGGTCCAACATGATCATGGCGCTCGCCTTCTTCGCTCTGGGCTTCATCGGGGCGGAATATGCGCTGATCTTCATCAATTCGCAGCTACCCGATCTGGGCAACGACCAGGAAGTCGGCGAAATCTCAGGCAACGGGTTCGCCTTCGGTTATCTTGGCGGCCTGTTATCCCTGATCCTGATGCTTCTGCTGTTCGTTGAACAGGCCAACGGAAAGACGCTGATCGGGATGGATCCAGTTTTCGGGCTGGATCCGGCGGCGCGTGAAGGGTCCCGTTCGGTCGGGCCGTTTTCGGCGATCTGGTACGCCGTGTTCATGATACCCTATTTCCTTTGGTGCCGCGATCCGGCCCGCTCCGGACTGAGCACCAGTTTCGGACAGGCTCTGGGCATGGTCCGGAACGCGGTCGCTGCCTTGCCGAAAAAGCCCAGCCTGTTTGCCTATCTCGGCTCTTCGATGTTCTATCGCGATGCGCTGAACGGGCTTTATACCTTTGGCGGGGTCTATGCGAAGCTGGTGTTGGAATGGAGCATTACCAGCATCGGGATTTTCGGCATCGTCGCGCTGATTTCATCCGCGGTGTTTTCTTGGCTGGGCGGCAAAGCTGACAAGCGTTTGGGACCCAAGCCAGTGATTATCGGCGCGATCGTTATTCTGATCGGGGTTTGCGTGATCATCGTGTCGATGTCGAAGACCACAATTTTCGGCATTCAGTTGCCCGAAGGCTCAACTCTGCCCGACATGGTGTTCTTCGGGTGCGGCGTGCTGATCGGGGGCATGGGTGGCGTTCTGCAATCGGCAAGCCGGTCAATGATGGTCCGGCATTGCGATCCCGAGGCTCCGACCGAGAGCTTCGGACTGTACGGGCTGTCCGGCCGCGCGACTGCGTTTATTGCCCCGGCTCTGATCGGCGTAGCCACAACCGTGACTGGCAGCGCGCGGCTGGGCGTTTCGCCGGTGGTTCTGTTGTTTGCTCTGGGACTGGTTCTGCTAATCTGGGTAAAGGCTGAAGGAGAGCGGTGAGTTGATAAGGCTGTTTGCGTTTCTGGGAATTGGCGCGCTGTGTGCTTTGGCGGGTCAGGAATCGGCCGAGACACTGGCAAAACAGCTGTTCGGGGCCAAGGCGGAGGCGTCCCGTCAGAAACCTGCCGTCTATGGAAGCTATTCCAAGGGTTGCGCCGCAGGGTCTGTGCAGTTGCCGGAAACCGGGCCGACATGGCAGGCGATGCGGCTGAGCCGAAACCGCAACTGGGGCCATCCCCACACCATCGAATTCATCGAGAAACTGAGCGCCTTCGCAGCGAAGCAACCCGGATGGAAGGGGCTTTATATCGGAGATATCAGCCAGCCCCGGGGCGGACCGATGCTGTCGGGCCACCGCAGCCATCAGATCGGGCTCGATATCGACGTCTGGATGCTGCCGGCCTCGCGCGTCAACCTGAGCCGACAGAAACGCGAGAACATTTCGTCGATCTCGCTGCGCCGGTCCAACGGGGCCTATGTGAATGACAACTGGAGCCGGGCGCATCACCGGATCATCAAACAGGCCGCCAAGGACCGGCGGGTCGCGCGGATTTTCGTGTTTCCCGGCGCCAAGGTACAGATGTGCAACGACGAAAAGGGCAACCGCAAGTACCTGCGCAAAATCCGGCCATGGTGGGGGCATCACTATCACTTTCATGTCCGGCTGGCCTGTCCCAAGGGAAACAGGAACTGTGTGAACCAATCCCCACCACCGAAGGGCGACGGTTGTGACGAGGCGCGGGAATGGGTAAACAACATCCTCAACCCGGGACAGGCGAAGAAGCCCGACCCCAACGCCAAGAAAACTAAACCGAAGCCCAAGACCAGGCGTGAATACGTGCTGGCCGACCTGCCCCAGCAATGCGTATCCGTTCTGCAATCGCCCTGATCCTGTTTCTCCTGCCTGTTTCGCTCCCGGCCACCGGCCCGGGGGCGGTGCTGGTCGGGTCATTCCGGTGGGACGCCGACGCCAGATGGTTCGGCGGCTTTTCCGGCATTGAGGTTTCGGCGGATGGCGGGACATTTTTGGCCGTGACCGACCGCGGGTCTCTTGTGCAGGGTCAGATCCTTCGTGAAGAGGAGAAGATTTCAGCCATCAGGCTCGGTTCCCGTACCAAACTGAAACGATCCAAAAAGGACCCGCTGACAGGCAGATATCGCGATTCCGAAGGGATCGCGCTGCGGCGCGACGGATCATTCTGCATCTCGTTCGAGCATACGCACCAGACAGGATGTTACGACCGCTCCGGCGCAAAACCCCGGATCCTGCACGAAATCCCGGCTTTTCTGGATCTGCACGAAAACAGCACGCTCGAGGCATTGGCTGTGGACTCGCAAGGCCGGTTGCTGACCATCCCCGAGAATGCCCCGACAACGAACGGCCCGTTCCCCGTGTATCGACACGTCCGCGGCACGTGGCGCCCGGTGTTCGACCTGCCCCGGGCAGGAACTTTTCTGCCCGTAGGTGCCGATTTCGGTCCTGACGGTCGGCTCTACGTTCTGGAACGGGACGCCGCCGGGCTGGGCTTCCGGTCACGGGTGCGCAGTTGGGACGTGGCGCGGGACCGGGCCGATGACGAACGGTTGCACTTGGAAACCTTTTACCTGACCCACGGCAACCTGGAAGGTCTGTCCGTATGGCAGGACGAACAGGGCCGTATCCGGCTGACGATGGTGTCGGACGACAATTTCATGGATCTGCTGCGCACCGAGATCGTCGAATATGCCCTGCCGGCGCTTGCAATGCGCGACGCAACGCATTAGACGCCCCGGGCCTGCACATGGCAGGCCAAGTCGCCGCAACCTTGAAAAAACGGGTAATGAATTCATGATTCGAACCTACCTGCCGGGCATTCTGGCCATGGCCGCGATCGTCGTGGCCTCCAACATTCTGGTGCAGTTCCTGTTGCTGGACGGGCTGCTGACCTGGGGTGCGTTTACCTATCCGTTCGCCTTTCTGGTGACCGACGTAATGAACCGTGTCTATGGCGTGGCCGCCGCCCGCCGTGTGGTGATCGCTGGTTTCGCTGTCGGTGTGATCTGTTCGCTGATCGGCAGCCGCATCATGCTGCAAGGCGACGGGTTTGAGTATGCCGCCGTGCCGTTGCGCGTCGCGGTCGGATCCGGCATCGCATTTTTTACAGCCCAGATGCTGGATGTATCAATTTTCGACCGGCTGCGTGACGGATCGTGGTGGCGTGCACCACTGGTGTCGACGGTCGTCGGATCAGCGGTTGATACCGCGCTGTTTTTCACCATCGCCTTTGCGGCCTTCGTGCCCTTTTCCGACAGTGCCAATGAAGCCATCAGCTGGGCCTGGGATCCGGTACCATTCCTGACCGTCGGCGCACCGGTCCCACTTTGGATCACGTTGGCCGTGGCGGACTGGCTGGTCAAACTGGCAATCGCGTTGATCGCACTGGTGCCTTTTCGGGCAATTACCGGGCGGGTACCCGCCGTCTGACCGAATTTTCTTGCTGTGAGGCAGGTTCGGTGCAACGCTGAACCTGAGTTCAACAACGGAAAAGGAGGTGATCCAGTGTCAAGAAAGGTATTGGAGCGAGGTGTCGGAACAATTCGGGAGGTCGCCCGCTGAGGCAACCCTTGGCGGCGCTGGTGCCGCCCGGATGACCGGTGAGGTCTGACCGACCCGCCTCCAAAAACGCTTTCGAAGGGCCGCCCAAGCTGGCGGCCCTTTTCGTTTGCCCTGTGAACAGACTATGAAATGGCATGCTTCACGTTTCAAACGACATACTCATCCAGGACTGGGAACTGACCGAACAGTTCGTTCGCGCCTCGGGACCCGGCGGGCAAAACGTGAACAAGGTCGCTTCGGCGGTGGAACTGCGCTTTGAAGCAGAGCGATCGCCGGCCTTGACCCCCGCGGTCAAGGCGCGATTACGGCGATTGGCCGGGCGGCGGTGGACCAACGAAGGCGCAATCGTCATCCAGTGCGACGAAACCCGGTCACAGGTCCGCAACCGCGAGATTGCCCGTGACAGGCTGATCGAATTGATCCGCAAGGCGCTGGTCGCACCCAAGCGACGGGTCCGGACGAAACCGACCAAGGGCTCGATCCGGCGGCGGCTGGACGCCAAGAAAGCGCGCGGCGCCGTGAAGGCGACACGCGGGCGTGTCATCGACGACAGCTAGATCCACGTCCGAAAAACCGACACCTGTTTCGAAGTGCGTCACCGTGCCGGATGCTCTTGCCGCCGCTCCGGTACGGGCCTAGGCTCCGCCCGGAACAGCGGGAGACGGGTATGAGACTGAACGGAAAATCGGCCATTGTGACCGGCGGGGCCTCGGGCTTTGGCGCCGGGATCGTCCGCAAGTTCGTGGCCGAAGGCGCCCGGGTCATGATCGCCGACATCAACGCCGGGGCAGCGATGGCCATGGCCGAGGAAATCGGCAACGCTGCAATAGCGCAGACTGTGGATGTTGCCGACAGCGGGTCGGTCGGGATTTTGGCCGAGGCCGCGCTTTCGGCTTTCGGACATGTCGATGTCCTGGTGAACAATGCCGGGATCACGCATTTGCCAAAGCCTATGGAAGAGGTCGAGGAAGACGAGTTTGACCGGGTCTCTGCCGTAAACATGAAATCCGTTTACCTGACCGCGCGCAGCCTTGTACCTGAGATGAAGGCACGTGGCACCGGCGCGATCCTGAACATCGCCTCTACCGCCGGGCTGTCACCGCGCCCGAATCTGAACTGGTACAATGCCTCCAAGGGCTGGATGATTACCGCGACCAAGGCGATGGCGGTTGAACTGGCGCCATCCGGCGTGCGCGTGAACGCTTTGTGCCCGGTCGCGGGTGAAACGCCACTGCTGGCCTCCTTCATGGGGCAGGACACACCGGAAATGCGGGCTAAATTCCTGTCGACCATCCCGATCGGCCGGTTTTCCACGCCCGAAGACATGGGCAACGCAGCCTGCTACCTGTGCTCGGACGAGGCCAGCATGGTCACCGGCGTAGCGATGGAAGTCGATGGCGGGCGGTGCATCTGATGCCCAAGGTCACGCTTGCGGAAAAGCTGGCGCAGTTCGAGACCCACTGGGATCCGCATGTGGTCGCGGATTACAACGACAACGACGTGATGGTGGTGAAATTCCAAGGGGAATTCCCGTTTCACAGCCACGCGGAAACCGATGATTTCTTCCTTGTTCTGGAGGGCGAGATGATCATGGACGTCGGTGAAACCTCCACTGTGGTAGGTCCGGGTGAGCTGTTCATCGTGCCCCGGGGTGACGTGCACCGGCCCCGATCGGAACAGGAATGCAAAGTGCTTTTGATCGAGCCCAAGGGCGTTCCGAACACCGGTGACCCAGCAACCGCGGCCGCTAAACCGCGCATCTGACGAGGATTATCACCGCATGACTCCCGGTTCGCGGAACCTGATTACCGATGTTCCCGGCCTGTTGGTCGGGAATGCACGGGACGACACGCTGAAAAGCGGCGTGACAGTTTTAACGGCAACCTCGCGATTTGTCGCTTCGGTCCATGTGATGGGCGGGGCGCCGGGCACGAAGGAAACCGATCTTCTGGCCCCGGACAAGTCAGTGGCGGCGGTCGATGCGCTGGTGCTGTCGGGGGGTTCGGCATACGGGCTCGATGCCTGTTCCGGCGTTATGGATGGGCTGCGATCTCAGGGGAGGGGATTTCAAGCTCTGTCAGCCGTGATCCCGATCGTGCCGGGCGCGATCATCTTCGACTTGTTGAACGGTGGGCAAAAGGACTGGTCCGAGAACCCTTATCGGCGTTTGGGCCGGGCTGCTTTCGACGCCGCAGGTGCCGGGTTTGCAATTGGCAGCGAAGGCGCCGGAACCGGGGCACTCACGGCGATGCTGAAAGGCGGGCTTGGTTCTGCTTCTCTGGTCATGCCGGACGGTGTGACTGTCGGGGCATTGGTTGCCGCCAACCCCATGGGCAGCGTAACAACCCCGGGCGACCGTCATTTCTGGGCCGCACCCTACGAGATCGACGGTGAGTTCGGGGGTGTCGGACCAGATCCGGCAACCGGGCTGGGCCGGACACTGGACAGCCGCAAGGCCCGCGCCATGCAAGCGCCGCCTGAAGGGACAAACACGACCATCGCCATCGTGGCGACCGATGCCGCGTTGACCAAGGCCCAGTGCCAGCGTGTTGCAACAGCTGCACATGACGGCATTGCCCGGGCCTGTGTCCCGGCGCATTCGCCGATGGACGGGGATCTGGTGTTCGCGGTGTCCCATGGCGAACGGGAACTGAGCAGCGAACGCGAGCTTGCTCTGATCTGTCATGCGTCGGCGGTATGCCTGAGCCGTGCCATTGCCAGAGCGGCGTACGAAGCCCGGCCGGAACCCGGTGATGTCCTGCCATGCTGGTGCAGCAGTAACACGTAAGAGAACCGCGCCTCGCAGCGCGGCCTCTGTGCATGTCCAGGCTGCCAGGGCCGGTGGTTTTGGTGGATTATTCGGCCGGCGGTGCGACGCTGACGAGATAGGCGTAAATGTCTTCACCGCCCTTCTTCAGCTTGAACGACATTTTCGACTTGGCCGATGTTTCATCCAGAGTTTCCTTCAGCCACCCTTTCGGGTCCTGAACGTAGGCCGTGAAGCTGTCAAAATCCCAGACCGCGCCGGTTTCGCCAACGGCTTTGAGCGAAGCGCCGTACTTGAAGTCCTGCGATGCGATCTGACTGCCGATCACACCAAAGAGGTTCGGGCCGGTCTTGCCGCCTTTGACAATCTTGTTTCCATCCGCGTCGGTTATCGCGTGACAGGATTTGCATTTGTTGAATGCTTTTTTGCCTTTGTCTGCGTCACCGGTTTCATGACCGTCGGCGAAAACCGGTCCGGCCAAAAGGCCCGCAAATGCGGCAATAGTCAGGTGTTTCATGTGGTGGCTCCGAAATCTCATTTCGCTGGCGGCACTATGACCTGCGGTGCGGGTCAGTAAAACCTACAATTCCGCGACCAAAGGACACGAAGAGGTGCGGCGCGACCGCGCAGGCATGTCAGCCGGCCGGACCCGAACCGAATCACAGGATGCAATGCCATGTAAGCGCACGCCAAGAGTGTCTGTTTTCGAATGGCAGGGAGCGGCAGTTGCGCCGATTTTGGGGGGTTGTCTCCTGTCCGATCTCGGCCAACACTGAAGGCAGCGGCGCGGACCGGGAACCGGGCCGACCAAGGGAGTATCTTATGAACCAGATTTCAAAACTGTTTGCTGCCAGCGCTCTGGCGCTCGGCGCCGGGCTGGGTGCAGCTCAGGCGCAGGACAGCATCACAATCGCGATGCAGCTGGAACCGCCGCATCTGGACCCGACCTCTGCAGCGGCGCAGGCGATCGACTCGGTAGTCTACACCAATATCTTCGAAGGTTTGACCCGTTTCATGGGCGACGGATCAGTCGTGCCCGGACTCGCGGAAAGCTGGGAAGTTTCGGATGACGGGCTGACCTATACGTTCAAATTGCGCGAAGGCGTCAGCTTTCACGACGGGTCCGCAATGGATGCCGAAGATGTGAAATTCAGTCTCGACCGGGCGCGCGCCGAGGAGTCGACAAACGCACAAAAGGCGCTGTTTGCCGGGATCGCATCGGTTGAAGTTGTCGATGCGCACACGGTCAAGATCACGCTGGGCGAACCGAACGGTAACTTTCTGTTCAATCTGGCGTGGGGCGATGCCGTTATCGTAGCCCCCGAATCGATCGAGAACATCAAGACCAACCCGGTCGGCACCGGCGCTTACAAGTTTTCGAACTGGGTGCAGGGCGACCGTGTGGAGCTGATGCGCAACGATGCCTATTGGGGCGACCAGCCGGCAATCGCCAATGCAACATTCAAGTTCATTTCGGACCCGACCGCGGCCTTCGCCGCGATGATGGCCGAAGACATTGATGTGTTCTCCGGCTTCCCCGCGCCCGAAAACCTGCCGCAGTTCGAAGCGGATCCGCGGTTTCAGGTGCTGGTCGGCTCGACCGAGGGTGAAACCATCCTGTCGACCAACAACAAGATGCCGCCGTTTGACGATGTCCGCGTTCGTCAGGCCGTGGCCCATGCCATCGACCGGCAGGCCATCATCGACGGCGCAATGTTCGGCTATGGCACACCCATCGGAACGCATTTCGCGCCGCACAACCCGGCCTATGTTGATCTGACCGGTCAATCGGCACATGATACGGAAAAAGCCAAGGCACTGCTGGCCGAAGCCGGACACCCTGACGGGTTTGCCACAACTCTGCATCTGCCGCCGCCGTCCTATGCCCGCCGCGGCGGAGAGATCATTGCCGCGCAACTGGCCGAGGTCGGCATCCGTGCCGAGATCACCAATGTCGAATGGGCGCAGTGGCTGGAAACGGTGTTCCGCGGCAAGAACTTCGGTCTGACCATCGTCAGTCATACCGAACCGATGGACATCGGCATTTATGCCCGGCCGGATTACTACTTCCAGTATGACAATCCGGATTTTCAGGCGCTGATGGGCACCCTGAATTCCACCACCGACCCGGACAAACGGACCGAATTGTTGGCTCAGGCGCAGCAGATCATCGCTGACGACTACGTGAACGGATCTGTTCCAGCTGGCGGCATTGACCGTGGCCAAGGCGGGGATCGAAGGGCTGTGGGCCAATGCACCGACAGCCGCAAACGATCTGACCGGGATCCGCTGGACCCAGTGACGCCATCTTTGTAGGACTGAACAGGCCCCGGCGTGCGGGGCCTGTTTTATGGAACACTCCATGATCGTTGCCAACCTGGCCACTTATCCGGCGCGTGCCACCCAGTTGCGGCACTCTTTACCCGTGATTGCCGCACAGGTGGACCGCGTCAATCTGGTACTCAATGAATACGAAACCATCCCTGCATGGCTGCGGGATTTCGATAACGTGCATCCGCATATCCCCGATCAGGATTACAAGGACGTTGGCAAATTCATGTTTTGCGACCGGTCCGCCGACGCCATTTTCCTGCTGGACGACGATCTGAATTATCCCCCGAATTTCATCGCGCTGACGCTGGAACGTTTTGGCCAGTTGGAAAATCAAAGGGTGGTGGCCGGGTACCATTCGTCCAACTACCTGCCCGCGAATGACCCGGACGCGCCGCGCCCATACGAGCGGAAGGTCAAACATTTTCGCACGCCACAGGCGCGTTTCCTGTTGACCGATCAGATCGCGACCAATTCGGCAGTTCTGCGCCCGGCGGACATGCCGCCGCTGGACTATATGCGCGGCAGTCAGAAATTCGTCGATGTGCGGCTGGCAAAGTGGAGCTTTGAGCAGGGCATAGCACATATAGCACTGCCCCGTGAAAAGTGGTGGATCACGCAGATCGATGTGGAGGATTCCATCTACGAATCCTTTACACAGACTTTCCCGGACCACGTGGATGCAGAGATCCTCAGCTATGCGCTGATGCGGGACGGGATCGGCCGCCCGGTCGGGGTCTAGCGAACGGCGGCGAGTTTGTCGGGTGCACGCATCGTGTAGACCCAGGCAATCCGTCCCCGATGATCCGGCAACAGAGTTATCACGGAATCTGCGCGCGATCCGATCCGGTAGATCATGGCCGGAATACCGTTGGCTTTGCACGGGCTGAGTGCGAATGCCCGGCTGGACAGGTACTTGGCCACCAACGCGACTGTAACCTGAGCAATTTCACCCGCACCATGCAGCGGACGGCGTGCTGCGCGTGCCTCGGCACCTCCGTCGGAAATGGCAACAGCATCCGGCGCGAGCAGAGATTTGACCCGATCGAAGTCTTGTGCAGCGGCGGCGGCAAAGAACCTGCCGATCAGGTCTGTGATCTGCGCGCTTGGTGCATCGAAACGGGGGCTCACATCGCGAACCCGGCGGCGGGCCCGGCTGACCATTTGGCGGCAGGCCGCTTCGGATTTGCCAAGGGTGTCGGCCAGATCCGAATACTCTGCGTCGAACACGTCCCGCAGGATCAACGCCGCACGTTCCGAGGCATCCAGACGCTCCATCGCCCATAACAGAGCCAGACTGCATTCCTGCGCGAGGATATAGTCGTTTTCCACCGGCTGGTCTTCGGACACGATCAGAGGTTCGGGCAGCCACGGACCAACATAGGTTTCCCGCCGGGCCCGGGCGGATCGCAGGCCGTCGATGGCAATCCGGGTGGCAACCCGTGTCAGCCATGCACGCGGGCATTTGATTCCGGCGTGGTCCACCGACGCCCAGCGCAGATAGGTGTCCTGCACCGCGTCTTCGGCCGCGGCCCGTTCGCCCAGCATGCGGTAGCAGAGCGCGATCAGGCGGGGACGTTCGGTCTGGAAAACCTGAGTGCTATCCATTGGCATCCAGTACCACGTCCTCGCCCACGCCGAAATGCAGACGCTGGCATGCAGCACCATGGCCGAGCCCGCGTTTGAAAACCGGGTAAAACCTGCCGCTGGCGGCCCCGAAACTGGCCGCGACCAGCGTTTTTCGACCGAACCGGTCCACGATTTCCTGTGCCAGGGTGTCGGTTTCAAGCCCGCCGGCGATCGCCGCTTGAGCAAAACGAAATCCGAGCCCGACATCGCCGGCTTCTTCCGGTCGACCGCCGGCGCAGGCCTGAAGCAGGCCAGCCGCCATTCCGGCCTGCATGGCCATGTCAACGACAAGCTGCGCACAGGGTCCGCAATCTCCGTCTAGCGTGGACGCCAGCACGGCACCTGCGACCACCGCCTGCCCCCGCTGGGTGCCGCGATACCCGACAAGGTTTGGAAACAGGGCAAGCCGCAAGCCCGCGCTGCCCGAAGTTTCGATTACATCCAGCATATAGGACACATCATATTCGTACTTTCGTCCAAAGGCGCGGGCGCCTCGTTCGAGAAACCACCTGATCATGCGAAGACCTCCTTTTGAGCCAGTTTCAGTGCAGCGGTCAGTGCCAGCCATGCCGGCAGCTGAATGCCCGCGGAATTGGTGAATGCGACGGGATCGAGCGGCATCCCGCGCCCGACCCAGATCCAGATATGAAAAAGCGCGTGCAGTGCGGGCCAGGACGCACCGAACAAAAGAGCTGCCCGGGATCCGCGTAAAGCGCCGGCGATCAGTGCAACGCCGCTGACGAGGAATATCAACGCGATGTCACGGACAAAGTGCATGTTGAAGGGGCCGGTCGCGGAAACCCCGGGAACCCGGACATACCAGGCATCGGGCGCCGCCCACATCAGCCCGGCGTTCAGAACATGCAGCCCGCCAATTATGATTGCTGTCCATTTCCACATTTCAATTTCTCCTGTTTCCTTCAGGACGAAACAGAAGATCGGTTTGTGACAGGCTGCCGCTGATTTTCCGGCTTCGCGGGCACTGGACCGTCCTGCAGGGTCGCCCTAACGTGGCGCCATGGTTCGCTACGCGCTCAAAAGACTGATTTCGCTGGTAATCAGCCTGGCGGTAGCGTCGCTCATTATCTTTTTCGTCATCGAAATCGCTCCGGGCGATCCGGCATCCTTCATGCTGGGTATCAACGCCCAGCCAGACACGGTTGCCGCCCTGCGCGAGGAGCTTGGGCTCGATACGTCAAAGGTTCAGCGGTACCTGAACTGGATCGGTGGGATGCTGAGCGGGGATTTCGGCACGTCGTATACCTACCGCACACCGGTCGCGCAGATGATAACCGATCGGCTAAGCGTGTCGCTTCCGTTGGCGATCTACGGCCTGTTGCTGTCCACGCTGATCGGCATCCCTGCCGGGATTTTCGCCGCGACACGACGAGGCAGAGCCGGTGACATGGCGGTGATGGGGGCAACACAGCTGGGCGTGGCTGTTCCGAATTTCTGGTTCGCGATGATGCTGGTGCTGTTGTTCGCAATTCGTCTGGGCTGGTTCGGGGCCGGCGGATTTCCCGGCTGGGCGAAGGGATTCTGGGTCTGCATCCACGCCCTGACTTTGCCGGCGATCTGTCTGGCCCTGCCGCAGGCGGCGATCCTTGCCCGGGTCATGCGATCGTCTCTGCTGGACGTGCTGGGCGAGGATTTCATGCGCACGGCAAGGGCCAAGGGCCTGACGCTCCGGCAGGCGGTCTGGCGACACGGGGTGCGCAATGCCTTCATTCCGGTGCTGACGATCATCGGCCTGCAGATCGCCTTCCTGCTGGCCGGGGCGATCATCATCGAACAGGTGTTCTATCTGCCGGGGCTGGGGCGATTGATTTTTCAGTCAATCAACGCGCGAGACCTGATCGTTGTCGAATCGGTGGTGATGCTGCTGGTCTTCTCCGTCATTCTGGTGAATTTCCTCGTCGATCTTGCATATGCCGCGGTTGATCCGCGGCTGAGGTCGCGCGAATGAACCGCAATATGATCCTCGGTGGAACGCTGAGCGCGGTTTTGATTGCTGCCGCGCTCTTGTCTTTGGTGTGGACACCTTACGACTATGCCTCGTTGGACATTCCGAACAAACTGCAACGCCCGGACGCTGCTCACCTGCTGGGCACCGACCATTTTGGCCGTGATATCCTCAGCATGATCATGGCCGGCGCGCGGACTTCGCTGGGTGTGGCACTGATGGCGGTGGGGATCGGGCTGGTTTTCGGTATTCCGCTGGGCCTGTGGGCGGCAGCGCGCAAAGGCAGCTGGGTCGACGAATTTATCATGCGCGGAAATGACGTGGTCTTTGCCTTCCCCCTGCTGGCGATGGCGATCCTGATCACCGCGGTTTTCGGACCCTCGGCGCTGAACGCGATCATTGCGTTCGGTATTTTCAACATTCCGGTTTTTGCCCGCACGGTGCGCGGCGGCGCGCTGAGCCTGTGGGAGCGCGAATTCATTCTGGCGGCGCGCGTGTCCGGGAAATCGTCACTTCGGATCAGTTTCGAACACATTCTGCCCAATCTGGTAAACCTGCTGATTGTGCAGGGCACGATCCAGTTTGCTCTGGGCATTCAGGTGGAGGCGGCGCTGAGCTTTGTCGGACTTGGCGTGCAGCCGCCGATCCCGTCGCTGGGAAGGATGCTGGCGGATGCGCAGACGCTTGTGACACTGGCGCCGCATCTGGCGGTGTTCCCGGGGCTGGCGATCATCCTGATCGTTCTGGGCCTGAACCTGTTTGGGGACGGTCTGCGCGACTGGCTCGACCCACGGATAAGGGTGGCGCGCACATGAGCCTGTTGACGATCCGGAACCTGAACCTGTCGATTCACAATGCGCCCATCCTGTCCGGCGTTTCCCTGCACATCGAGCCCGGAGAGATCGTTGCCGTCACTGGCGAAAGCGGTTCTGGCAAGTCGATGACGGCATTGGCGGTCATGCAGCTGTTGCCGGGCGGGTCGCAGGTGTCCGGTCAGATCGAACTGGGCGATCTGGACGTCCTGAACGCGGGTGAAGACATCCTCTGCGGAATGCGCGGCAATGACGTAGGGATGGTTTTTCAGGAGCCGATGACGGCACTGAATCCAGTGAAAACCATCGGCGATCAGGTGGCCGAAACCATCCTGATCCACGACGCAATGGACCGTGCCGCCGCGATGGTACGGGCGCGGGACGTGTTGCATCGCGTCGGTCTGCCGGAGGACCGGTTCCCGCTGACCCGCTATCCGCACGAGTTGAGCGGCGGTCAGCGGCAACGCGTCGTGATCGCCATGGCCATCGCTCTGCGCCCGAAACTGCTCATCGCAGACGAACCGACAACCGCGCTGGACGTTACCACGCAGGCGCAGATCCTCGAGCTGCTGAAAGGGCTGGTGCGCGAGTTCGGCATGGGGATGCTGATGATCACCCATGATTTGGCGGTCGTGGCGGACATGGCTGACCGGATCACGGTGATGCGCCACGGCGAAGTGGTAGAGGCCGGCCCGACACAGGACCTGCTGGCGAACATGCAGCATCCCTATACGAAAATGCTGTTCGAGGCGTCCGGGCATCAGGTTACCCTGCCCGAGCCGCCGCCGCCGGCCCCGCTGTTGGAGGTTCGCAACGTCGTGCGGACCTATCGGCTGCCGCGAACGGCGTTGTTTCGGCCGCCGGAACATTTCCGGGCGGTGCGCGATGTGAGCCTTGTCATAAATCGGGGCGAGCGTGTCGGGCTGGTGGGTGAGAGCGGCTGTGGCAAGTCTACGCTGACGCGGGCGATCCTGGGGCTGGAAGAGGTGCAGGCGGGTGAAATCCTGCTGGACGGTGAACCTGTCTTCAGCGGCCAGCGCCCGAACCTGAACGTGCGCCGCAAGATGCAGGTGGTGTTTCAGGATCCGTTCGGGTCCTTCAACCCCCGGCATCGCGTCGATCGTCTGATTACCGAACCGTATTACCTGCTGGACAACCCGCCGACCGGCCCGGCCCGGCGCGACGCGATTGCCGAAGCACTGACGGCCGTCGGGCTGAAGCCCGATGACGGACAGAAGTACATCCATGAGTTTTCCGGAGGTCAGCGGCAGCGGATTGCAATCGCCCGGGCGCTGATTATCCGGCCCGAGATGATCCTGTTCGACGAGGCGGTTTCGGCGCTGGACGTGTCCGTCCGGGCGCAGGTGCTTGATCTGCTGGCGGATCTGTGCCGTGCCTATAACCTGACCTATCTGTTTATCAGCCACGATCTGAGCGTTGTTCGCACGGTGACAGACAGGGTGCTGGTGATGCAGGCCGGCGAAATCGTGGAGCAGGGCGTGACTGAACAGGTCTTTACCACCCCTGCCCATCCCTATACGCGGGAACTGATCGCAGCCGCACCGGTTCTGCCGGATCTGAAACGGGCCGTGTGACCGCGGGAAATTGGCTGCGCCGATGCCTTCGGCGAGAGTATTTGAACAAAGATGAAGAAGGGGGAATGCGGCATGGCGATCTGGTTTGAAACGGATCTGTGTCTGATCGGCGGCGGATGGCAACGGGCCGCAGGCGGCGAGACCCTGCCGCTCGTAAACCCTTCGGACGGAACAGAGGTTTGCCGCATCGCACGAGGCGGCGCGGCAGATATCGAGGCCGCCGTCACCGCGGCACAGACCGCACGCGCCGGCGATTGGGGCCGGATGACCGCCGTGGAACGCGGGCGCATCCTGAGCCGGCTGGGACGGATCGTGACTGAACGCGTGGACGATCTGGCGGCGCTGGAGGCGATGGATGTCGGCAAACCACTGACGCAGGCGCGGGCAGATGCCGTGGCACTGGCGCGGTATTGTGAATTCTATGGCGGTGCCGCTGACAAGGTGATGGGCGAGACGATCCCTTATCTGGACGGGTACACCGTCTATACACTGCGCGAACCGCACGGCGTGACCGGCCATATCGTGCCATGGAATTACCCGATGCAAATCATCGGGCGGTCGGTTGGTGCGGCGCTGGCGATGGGCAACGCCTGTGTGCTGAAACCGGCAGAAGAGGCCTGCCTGACCGCTCTGGCCTTTGCTCATCTGGCGCAGGAAGCCGGATTGCCGGATGGCGCGCTGAATGTCGTGCCCGGGTTAGGCGCAGAGGCGGGTGCGGCACTGTCGGGACACCCGGGCGTGCAGCATGTGAGCTTTACCGGATCGGTTGCCACCGGAGCGCTGGTGCAGGCGGCGGCGGCGCGCAACGTAGTGCCGGTGACGCTGGAACTGGGCGGGAAATCTCCTCAGGTCGTGTTCGAGGACGCGGATATCGACGCGGCCTTGCCGTTTCTGGTAAATGCCGGGATCCAGAATGCCGGGCAGACCTGTTCGGCCTCTTCCCGGATTCTGGTGCAGCGCGGTGTCTACGATCAGGTCCGCGACCGCATGGCCGGGGCCTATGCGGGCCTGACGGTAGGACCGGCTGCCGAAGACCTGAGACTGGGACCATTGATTTCGGCCCGGCAGAAGGAAATCGTGGCCGGGTTCCTGTCCCGGGGCGCGGATCTGTCGGTGGCCGCGCAGGGGGTGGTTGTTGACCATGCGCCGGAGGCCGGAGCCTACGTGACGCCCACCCTGTTTGCCGATGTGGCGGCTGATCATGTATTGGCGCGCGACGAGATCTTTGGACCCGTACAGGTAATGATCCCGTTCGAGACCGAAGAAGAAGCCGTGCGAATTGCCAACGGCACTGACTATGGTCTGGTCGCCGGTGTCTGGACCCGGGACGGCGCCCGGCAGATGCGGCTGGCCAAGGCGCTGCATTCAGGCCAGGTGTTCATAAACAACTACGGTGCGGGGGGCGGTGTGGAACTGCCCTTTGGCGGCATCGGGAAATCGGGGCACGGACGCGAAAAGGGATTTGAAGCGCTGTACGGGTTTTCATCATTGAAAACCGTCGCCGCCTATCATGCCTGACAGGCGAAACAACCCTGTACCTGCCATTTTGCTGTCGCTGCTGGCCCTGACCCTGTTTGATTTCATGGGTCTGATTATCAAACACCTGTCTGACAGCTATGGCGCAGCGGAACTGTCTGCCTACCGGAACGTATTTGGCCTGATCCCCAGCGTCATCGCACTCTGGTGGTCACGGGACTGGCATGCAAACGGGAGGCGCATCGTCATCCGGCAATGGCCGCTGGCCATTTTCCGGGGTCTGGTCGTCACGATTGCACAATTCCTGTTCTATTACTCGCTCGGGCGTCTGGCCTTTGCCACCGCATCCACGCTGTCCTATTCGAACGCGATTTTCATGACCGCACTGGCTGTGCCCTTGCTCGGCGAGAGAGTTGGGTGGGTGCGCTGGGTGGCGGTTCTGGTTGGGTTCTTTGGCGTCATCTGGATAACCAGGCCGGGCTCAGATGCCTTTACATGGGCTGCAATAGCCCCGATCGCGGCGGGGTTTTGCTATGCGCTGGTTGGCGTATTGGCGCGGCGCATCGACGAGGAGGTGCCCAGCCCGCTGGTCAACCTGTACTCTTCGCTGTTTGCCGTCGTGGGCGCATTTACACTGGCGATGATGGTGGGCGGGTTTTCACCTTTGGCTGCCACGACTGACCTGATCTGGATCGTGGCGATGGGCGGGTTCGGCGGATGCGCTGTGCTGGCGCTGGTCGTGTCCTTCCGGATGACGGAACAGAGCAACCTGGCTCCGTTTTCCTATTTCGGCATCCCGATTGCCTTTGTCCTGGGCTGGATTTTCTTTCAGGAAGCACCATGGGCCGACCTCTATCCCGGCGCCGGTCTTATCGTCGCCGGCGGATTACTGGTGGTCTGGCGGGAACGCCGCAGGAAAGGTGCCTAGAATTTGCGCTCCGTCAGGCTTAGGTAAGGCGCCAGGAAAGACGACGAATTGGGGGTTTTGATGGCCAGCCATCTCTATCAGAACGATATGCCGGACGGGCTGGATCTGGGGCCGGTGGTGGCCATCGACTGTGAAACGATGGGGCTGAACCCACATCGTGACCGGCTGTGCGTCGTGCAAATGTCAGGGGGCGACGGCAACGCGCATATCGTGCAGGTGGCCAAGGGGCAGATACAAGCACCGAACCTGTCGGCGATGCTGCAAAATCCGGATGTGCTGAAGCTGTTTCATTTCGGCCGCTTCGACATTGCGGCGCTGTATCATGCGTTCGGTGCACTGACGGCGCCGGTTTATTGCACCAAGATCGCCAGTCGCCTTGTCCGGACCTATACCGACCGGCACGGATTGAAGAACCTGACACAGGAATTGCTGGGCCTCGACATTTCCAAACAGCAGCAGATGAGCGATTGGGGCGCCGAAGCCCTGACCGATGCACAACTCGATTATGCGGCCTCGGACGTGCTGTACTTGCACAAGCTGCGTGAAGAGCTGGACCGAAGGCTGGCACGCGAAGGACGAACCGGGCTGGCACAGTCTTGCTTTGACTTTCTCCCGACCCGGGCTCAACTGGACCTGGCCGGCTGGCCCGAAATCGACATTTTTGCGCACTCATGAAGAGCTTTGTTGAAACCGCACGCCGCGTGATTAAGACCGAAGCCGAAGCGCTTGCTGCGCTGGAGCAGTCGCTCGATCAGAGCTTCGCTCAGGCGGTAGAACTCATGCTGGAGGCGAAGGGCCGCGTGATTGTCAGCGGCATGGGTAAATCCGGGCACATCGCGCGAAAGATCGCCGCCACCTTTGCCAGCACCGGGACGCCAGCGCATTTCGTACATCCCGCCGAGGCCAGCCACGGCGATCTGGGGATGATGGCGCAGGGTGATGTGGCGTTGGTGTTGTCCAATTCCGGAGAAACGCCGGAATTGTCAGACCTCGTGGCCTACACGCGCCGGTTTCGAATTCCGCTGATTGGTGTTGCCAGCCGTGCAGGGTCCACTTTGCTGAAGCAATCCGACATTGCGCTTGTGTTGCCGCAAGCCCGCGAAGCCTGTGGGATCGACATTGTTCCAACATCTTCAACAACGATGACACTGGCGCTGGGGGATGCGCTGGCAATCGCACTGATGGAACACCGACAGTTCACGCCCGAGCATTTTCGTGAATTTCACCCGGGCGGAAAATTGGGTGCGCGGCTGAGCAAGGTGCAGGATCTGATGCATTCCGGCGAAGCGATCCCGATGGTGTCGCTGGATACGCCGATGAGCGAAACGCTGCTGGAAATCAGCCGGAAAGGATTTGGCGTGGCCGGCGTGCAGACCGATGGCGGTGCGTTCAAGGGGATCATTACCGACGGCGACCTGCGGCGGAATATGGACGGTCTGTTGAATCTGACCGCCCGAAATGTAATGACCGAAACGCCCCAGACAATCGCGCCGGATGCATTGGCCGAGGAAGCCGTGGAAATCATGAACCGGCGCAAGATTACCTGTTTGTTCGTCGTCGATCCCGAAACCGGACCACAAGCTCTGGGGCTGTTGCACATCCACGACTGCCTGCGGGCCGGGCTGGCCTGACCGGAGGCGCGCAGTGGACCGGTACTCACGTTGGGTCACATTTCTGAAGGTTCTGCTGCCGCTGGCCGCGCTCGGGTTGTTGTCGACGCTGTTTCTCTTGTCACGCAAGGTTGATCCGGATGCGACCATTCCGTTTGCCGATCGCGAAATCGCCGACCGCCTGCGCGATCAGCAGATCACGGCACCGGCCTTTACCGGGACCTCCAGCAAAGGCGACGACATTTTCATTTCTGCGGCCACGGTCAGCCCGCCGATCGGAGACAAGCCCGCACAGGCGCGCGAGATCGAAGCTCGTCTCGAAGGTAAGCGCGGGCAGATGATCCGAATGCGCGCAACGCAGGGAACGCTGGAGGACAAGATCGGCCGCGCCACTTTGTTCGAGAACGTCGTGATCGATACTTCGACCGGCTATGTCATCCGGACAGACCTGTTGACCGCGCAACTGGATGAATCCGCGGCCAGCTCGCCGGGACAGGTGCACGGCAACGGCCCTTTGGGCGAATTCAGCGCCGGTTCCATGGAGATCACATCCGAAAACGAAAGGGACGGCCTGCATATCGTTTTCAAAAACGGGATCAGGCTGTTATACGATCCGAAACAGCCGGAAAGATAACCCGTGTTCCAGTTTCGAACGATCGTTCTGTGTCTAACGCTTGCAGTGGGGGCCGTTGGTGCCTCCGCGCAGGGCACAAAGATCGGGTTTGGAACGGTTCAGGCGGATCCGGATGCCCCGGTCGAAGTTACAGCGGATAACCTGGATGTCGATCAGACATCTGGCGAAGCGGTGTTTCAGGGCAACGTTATCGTTGGACAGGGGCTGATGCGTCTCTCAGCGCCGCGGCTTCTGGTCGTGTATAAACCCGAAGGCGGCATCGACCGGCTGGAAGCAACGGGCGGTGTAACCCTGGTCAGCGGAGAAGACGCCGCCGAGGCCGAGAGAGCAGATTATTCCATCGACAGCGGCGTTGTGGTGATGTCCGGTAATGTCCTGCTGACGCAGGGGCCGAATGCACTGACCGCGCAACAAATGACCGTAAACCTTGTCTCGGGCACCGCGCAAATGACCGGTCGGGTCAAAACCATCCTCAACCCGAAGGGCGAATGATGGCGCCACCGGAACTGAAAGTCGCCGAGGGGTCCGCAGGTCTGCGCGTCGAACGGATCCGCAAGTCGTTTCGCAAACGGATGGTCATCTGGGATGTCACCCTGTCGCTGGACCGGGGCGAGGTGGTGGCCCTGCTGGGTCCAAACGGATCCGGCAAAACCACATCGTTTTACGCCATCGCCGGGCTGGTTTTTCCCGAAGCCGGCACAGTGACCATCGACGGGCAGAATGCGACGACGCTGCCGATGTATCGCCGCGCCCGAATGGGCATCGGCTATCTCCCGCAGGAAATGTCGATTTTCCGGGGGCTGAGCGTCGAGGACAACATTTCCGCCGTTCTCGACATCACGCTGAGCGACCGGCACAAACGCCGTGAGCGGCTGGAGGAACTGTTGTCGGATTTCTCCATCGAACACTTGCGCCGCGCGCCGGCTCTGGCCCTGTCCGGCGGGGAACGGCGACGTGTTGAAATTGCCCGGTGTCTGGCCGCGGATCCAAAGTACCTGCTGCTGGACGAACCCTTTGCCGGCGTCGACCCAATTTCCGTTGGAGACATCCGGCACCTGGTCGCGGACCTCAAAAAGCGCGGCATCGGCGTCCTGATCACCGACCACAACGTGCGCGAGACACTGGAAATCGTCGACCGCGCTTATATCCTCCACGACGGTCAGGTACTGATGTCCGGCACACCGCAGGATGTGGTCGAAAATGAAAATGTCCGCCGGGTCTATCTTGGCGACAGTTTCCGCATTTCCTGATCGGAAAACGTTTCGCAAACCGGTTTGTCCAATTCTATGACGGTTTGGATTGACAGACACGGGCAAGGTCGCCTCAAATGAATTCATGGCAATTTTGAGATCCGCCATTTTCCGGTTCACGCAGTCCTTCTCGGGACAGAAAATGACAGGATCACAAAGGGTGCCGGTTTCCCGCATCTGACAGGCTTTTCCGCTCCACCGGGCGGTTCGCATGTTGGATGTTTTCAAGAACGAGGATCATGAATGCAGTATCACATCACCGGAAAACAGATCGACATCGGCGCTGCCCTGCAAACTCACGTACAAGGAGAACTGAGCTCAGTTGTCGAAAAGTACGCGCAGAGACCGACCGACGCTCAGGTCGTGTTTTCCCGGTCGGGCCATGAATATGTTTGCGAAACCACCGTCCACCTGTCGACAGGACTGAATGCGCAGGCCCGGGCCCATGATGTTGAAATCTATGCCGCTTTCGACTCGTGCTGTGAAAAAATGGACAAACAGCTCCGAAGGTACAAGCGGCGCCTGAAAAACCACCATCGGGAACGAAGCGAACCGGTTGAACTCTACGACGCGCCCTCGTATATCCTCGCTTCGGAAAATCGGGCGGACGAGGCAGAGCCGGAAACGCTGCAGCCTATTATCGTCGCCGAGATGGAAACCCGGATCCAACGCTTGTCAGTTGGTGAAGCAGTAATGCAAATGGAACTGGCGGGAGCACCCGTTCTGGTGTTCCGAAACGAAGGTAAAGATGTCCTGAACGTGGTCTATCGCAGGGACGATGGAAACATCGGCTGGATCGACCCATAGGAAATAGCCAGGCCCGCCGTTGCGGGCTGAAACGGAGCGAATTTGTATGGAACTTTCGGCGATTCTCAAGCCTGGAGCGGTTCGTGTCATGTCCGCGGCCTCCAGCAAGAAACGTCTGTTTCAGGAAATCGGCGATCTGGCCCACAGCGCGTTTGGGCTGGATGCGCCGACCGTCGTCGACGCCCTGATGGAGCGCGAAAGCCTTGGCCCGACCGGTGTCGGCCACGGTGTCGCCTTGCCGCATGCGCGGCTTGAAAATCTGGAGGACGTCGTCGGAGGCGTGGTGTTGCTGGAGAAACCGATCGATTTCGGTGCCGTCGACCGCCAACCGATCGACATCGCGTTTGCCCTGTTTGCTCCAAAGGATGCAGGGGTGAACCATCTCAAGGCATTGGCGCGGGTATCACGGACTTTGCGGGACTCGTCAGTCTGCGCCAAGTTGCGCGCCAACCCGGATCCGGCGACCATCTACACCATCCTGACCGAAGCGCAGCCGGTTCAGGCGGCCTGACTGTCCTTCCACGGGCCGAACCCGAACATCAGGTAGTCGCGCTGGTACACATCTGCGACGAGGTCTTCGAGCGCCTCGTCGTAAATCTCATCAAGTGAAAACGGCGCTGGATCCGGGGCGATATCCGGGATCGTCACGTCCTTCGCACCCAGTTTTCGCGCCAGAGCGGTGAGATCCCCGGCAATCTCGGATTCCCGGAAAACGAAATCCGGCAGGACCAGATCGCCGAACCCTGCCAGCGCCTGTGCCTGCGTGGCCCAGCACGCATCCACGCGGATCCCGGTTTGCCCGGCCAGATTGGCCCGGACAAATCGAAGATATCCTTCGAATGCCTCCCGGTGAACGGCCCTTGTGTATGATCCGCCGGGCTTGTCCTTAGGCAGGGGCAGTTTGAACTGCTTCTTCAGGGTTTCCCGGATATGTTCGAAACTTTCGGGTCCGGTGGACAGAATGCGGCGGCAGAACATCGCGTGCGCTCGCGGCACAGGATGCCGCAGAACCGTAAAACTTCGGTGCCCGGGGCGGGCACGCTTCCATTGTCGCAGCTGTTTCTGATTGGCACGGGTCAGCAGTTGGTCTGGTGTTACATCATCAAGCTCAGCCAGCCACCGGGTTATTTCCTCCTCCGGTCCGCCACGAACCGGCAGGTATAACAACGGCGTTTCGGGGGCGGCCACATAAGTTGGCACCCCCGGGCCACGCCGCGGTTCGAAATTGGGCGTGCGGTTCAGATTGAACCGGTCCAGCTCCGTCAGACCGGCAAGCATAACGTCGGGATTGGCAACCTTGGAAACGACCGGTGTAGGGTTTTGAGGTTTGAGGCTTTTGTCGAGGCTTTTCAGCTGCTCTCCCACTCCCAGCCAACGCGCCAGCCCGTTCACGACCGCCACGTCCTGCAGATCTTCGTAAGCCATGTAGAATGCCGTTTGCCCGGTGGCTTGAAGCTGTTTCAGCAGCAACACCTGAAAATCCTGCAGCGCTTCAACGTGGCGGGTAAATTCTTCGGGGTCGAATTGCGCCTTGGCATCCTTGCGCCGCTTGACGTCGGTCAGTTTCCATTGCCCGGTGGCGCGCGCAATCTTCCACGATACATAGCTATCCAGCGGGTTGCGCGTGAGGATGATCTTGGCACAGGACGGATCTTCCAGAATCGCCTGCAGCACGCGCGGATCATGGTCGTGGAAGAAGCGGAAACCAGCGATGACGTCTTCTTCTTGACGCACCGCGTCGATCAGCGCCTGCGGATTGGCCTCGCGATCCGCCTGAGTCAGGCCCAACAGGTCGGTCTGGTTCGGATAACCGATAAAGTGCGGATTGAACGCTTCACCAAGGCAGGCGATGCCGTCGAACGCATTCAGGTTGGTTTCCAGAAAATTCGACCCGGTCCGCATTTCAGCGAAAATCACGAAGTATTCAAACGGTCCGGACATGGCGGGTTACTGCACGAGATACGGTTTGCGCGGGGATTTCGGCATATTGACCGGCCCCTTCTCGACCGGGAAATCGCCCATCAGGTAGGGATGCATGCCCTGGTTCTTGAGGTTTTGCAGGAACTGGCCAAACCCTTCGAGATCCACCATCGTCGGTGCTTCACTCAGACGCCGGGGCCGGGACAGGCCGATTTCGTCAATGATCGTTTGCAGCGGTTCCATCGGGGCTTCGATGAATTCCGCCATTGTCCAGATCCGGATCCGCGCCTTGGCATAGGTGGACCGCAGTTCCTCCAGATGCTTGCTTTCTATCTTTTGCAGCTCGGCAGCTTCGCGGCGAAGATCGGCAAAGTTCTTGTTCGACCGGAACAGCGGCACAGCCCATGCGCCGGTGACCACCGATATCTGCGCATTCGGGTCACGCGCGATTTGCCAGCCCACTTTCTTGTTGTCGTGCGGACCGAACTGGAAACATTGCCGTTCGCCGCGCGTATTCCAGATCAGGCTGGTCAGAAAGGCGCGCGGATCATAGTCGCGCTTGGCCGCGCTGTCGCTGAGCGCACCGTTGATCATCCGCTGGCCGCCGGCAAATTCCACCCGGTCTTCCGCAAACAAATGCCCATGCACCCGGCTGCCCGTGGCCTTGGCCAGCCAGGATTCGAAGTTTTCGAATAGTTCGGCAAACCCCTCGAACACCGAATAGGGGTTGCTCGTTACTCCGTTTTCCCAGTCCACGTTGGGAAAGCGGCTTTGCATATAAAGACCCGCCCGGCCGCGTGTCCGGCGCTCAACCGCCTTGGCGAATATCCGGTCGATCTTGCCGGGGTTTGGCTCCGTCCGTTTCATTGCCGCTGCATTATCGGACAGAAATGCCTGATACAGTCGTTCAGCATGAGGCCAGATCTTGCGGGCGACGAAACAATCCGACCGACGCAACAATTGCAGGTGATCATCGTAGAAGATGTGCGGTTTGCCCTGAAAGTCGAACTTGCTCAGCGTCAGTGACCGGCTTTCGATCCGGGACGAATACACCCGGGAAAGCGTTTGGTAGTAGCTTTCGTCAGGGATCCAGACCTGCCGGAAATAGGCGTCATAGGTTGGACGTTCCGGATCCTGCAGAATAGCCGACAGCGTTTGCCGCGTCAGGCACCACCACTGACTACCCATATGCGGCACCAGCCCGCCGGGGATCTTGCGCCGAAGCCGCAGTAAGCGCTGCAGATCCACGTAGCGGTCGAACAGGTAGCGATGTTTCTTCCACGCAAACGGGAAGCGCAACGTAAACCGCTCCTCGTCCAGCCCGCCTACGGTCCAGGGGACTTCGGCCGTCGTTGCGCTTTCGATGAAATCCACGCGCGGGCGGGCGGTCAGGTATTCGTTCAGTTCTTCGATCGGGCGCAAAGGCAGACAGGACCCGGAGGCGAGGTAGACATGGGTGACGTCCAGAAACTTCTGCAGCATCAGCTCAGACCCGGCCTGCGAAGCAGCGACGATACCCCACGTACCCCATTCGCACCTGTGGCGCTTGCAGAACAAGACCTGCGGGTCATCCGACATCTTCTGCTCGAACGCCTTGTACGTGGCGCGCGGAACGTTCTTGTCAACGTGGATGACAACGGGACAGCCCGCCGCGGTCCAGTGCCGGGCCACCTGTTCGGCGCGGTTCAACGCGGTGTGGACCAGCATGACAATGCCGACCGTCACCGGTTTTGCGCCGGGCCCTGTCACGCCCAGTTTCCTTTTGACATCAGGCCCAGGATTTCAAGTTGGCGCCAGTTGATGTATTTCTCCGACCATTTGCACCAAAGTTCCGGATCGTCCTTGAGGCTTTCGGCATAGGCTTTGTATTCGATCGACGCAGAATAATGTTGATTGCGCGACAGTTCTTCGGCGGCCTTGATCGAAAACGTGTCCAGAAACTTCGCATGCAACAGGATGCCGGAGGCCTTTTCACCGCCCCATTCGTCGTAGACCTGATTAAGCCCCCGCGGCAGCAACATGTGCGTGGAACTCACATAGGTATACCGCCGGTCCCACCGCACCAGCGGGATCTTGTTCAGTGCCGGGGCCTTTTCAGGTGCCTCAGCAAAGAACGACCGGCTGCGCGGCCCGCCCTGGATCCACAGGTTCCCGTATCGGGAGTTCTTCTTCATCGTGTAGTTGCCGCTGTCGAACCAGCTTGCAATATCCAGCGGATTGCCACCGGACTCGTACGGATGTTCGTCAAGCCGGCCCTTTGGATACATATCCAGCAACATGGCGCTGAAAGACTTGATCGACGATGCATCGAGCCAGTCGGTCAACGCCCGAAGCGGGCGCGTGTCACAGAACGGATAAATCAGGAATTCATCCGGGTCGACAACCAGCGTCCAGTGCCCGTGCCCGTATTTACGCTGCAGCCAGTTCAGCCAATCGACACCAAACCGCGACCGTTTGTAACTGGCCCGGGTATGCCAGAGGGATACGTCCGGCTGTGCCAGCAGATAGTCCAGAGTGCCGTCATCGCTGTCGTTATCGACAATGAGAAAGTGACCGACGCCCATATCGCGGTAGTAATCCAGGAAGTAGGGCAGGCGAACCTGTTCGTTCCGCATTGTCGAAAAAATGAGGATGTCTTCATCACGGATCTGACCCGTACGATCGGCAACAGAACGCAACTCGCGTCGCTTCCGCAACGCGCGCAACCGCCAGCGCTTCCTCTGAAGCCGCAAGCGATAAGACTGCCACAGGCCCAATGGCCACTCCTTCGCACTCGATACTGATGATCCGACCAGGCCCTATCAGGTCAGTTTTAAGACGATGTTGAAATGATCCTCCCAACTCGGAGGAACTAACACCTGCTCGTTTGCCGCCTTGGCGTCCTGGGCTTGGTCATGGATCAGACGCTCGATTATATTCCCCCAAAGATAACGATCTGTCCCCGTTGCGTAAACCGGTATGTCGCCAAGAACTTCGCGGAATACAGGCAAATTCTGGCACACCACCCGTGTACCGAGCGCCGCGGCCTCGACAGGAGGCAAACCAAAGCCCTCGGCGTCGCTGGGAAACAGCATCGCGGTTGCGTGTTCGATCAGCGCAGACAGTGCCCCGTCGGTCAGGTCGTTCAGCTCCCGCACGGGTGCACCCGGCCCCATTCGGTCCAGCCTTCGAAACACGTCTTCGTTTTCCCAGCCGCGGGTGCCGCAGATGTATAGCCGAGGACAATCGGGGGCTTCCCGCGCCTCCCAGAAATCCAGAAGGACATCGTATCTCTTGCGGGGTTCTATGGTTCCAACGGCGACAAAATAGGGCGCACTCAGGTCTATATCCCCGGGCAGGGCATCGGGATCCGGCTGCGCCGGTTCCACGCCGAGGTGGGCAACGACGGTCTGCGGCACCGGGATTTCATCACTGGCATGCTGCAAGAAGCTGTCTCGCGTTGCGCCAGAGTTGCAGATGACGAGATCGGCGTGGGCCTGCACGCGCCGCAGCAACTTCTCGAACCGGGCCGGGATTTCGGGACGCTGGTATTGAGGAAAGTCCAGCGGGATGGTGTCGTGCAACAGGACCGACACCTGCCCGTCCAGTTCAGCATGGACTGCGTGCAACATCCTTTCGCTGATATTGCTGTGGCCCGCATTCAGATACGCGGTGCCCGGCGGCAGGTGCCGGGACAACATTCTGCCCAGCAACACGGAGGGCGACCGGCTGAGAGAAAGCCTTCGGAGATCGCTTTCGGCCCGCTTCACGGTTTCCGGTTTGCTCCGCGCAAATGCCGTGAAAACGTCGCGTCGTCCCCATTCTGTTTTGCCGGAAACCCGCGCCTCGATTTCCCGCGCGCCATCCCGGTCCAGCAGAACATAACCAAGCGTCGTCCGTGCGATTGCAAAAAACGGCACTTCGCTTGCCAGCAAACATCGCAAATACGCCAGTTCGACCCGATCGACCCCGGTCAGAACCCTGCCCGCCCGGCTGATCAGCCGGGTGATATCCAGCAAGCGGGCCGGAGGCGGGCTATTTGTCGTAGTGTCCAGTTTGGTGCCATCTCCAGGCGTCAGCGATCATGATATCGAGCTTTGACCGTTTCGGCGACCAGCCAAGCTCCTGTTCGGCACGGACCGAACCGGAGACAAGCTTGGTACAATCTCCGGCACGACGGGGTCCTTCGACAATTGGGACATCCCGGTTGGTTACGGAGCGCGAGTGGTTGATGACCTCGCGGACCGAAAAACCGCTGCCGGTACCGAGATTGAACACTTGCGATCCCTTACCGTCCTGCAGCCATTTCAGGCCAAGCACATGCGCATCGACGAGGTCGCAAACATGCACATAGTCGCGAATGCAGGTGCCGTCCGGCGTATCATAATCCGTACCAAAAACTGTCAGCGCATCGCGCTTGCCGTCAATTGCATCCAGCATCAGCGGGACCAGATGTGTCTCCGGCCGGTGAAATTCGCCCACTTCGCCATCCGGGTCGGCGCCGGCCACGTTGAAGTACCGGAAAATCACAGAGCGCAGTCCGTGTGCCGCCTCAAAATCGCCCAGCATGTCTTCGATTGCACGTTTCGACGCGCCGTAAGCATTCAGTGGCTGCTGTGGTGTGCTTTCATCCAGAACGACGTTGTCGTGTTCACCATAAGTTGCGCAAGTTGAAGAGAATACGAAATCAAGACATCCGTTATCGACAGCCGCCTCGATCAGACTCAGCGATCCGCTGACATTGTTGCGCCAGTACAAACCGGGCTGCGACATTGCTTCGCCCACCTGGCTGAGCGCAGCAAAGTGCATGACAGCGACCGGGTCATAGGTCTGAAACACCTGATCCAGCCGCGCCCGGTCAGACAGATCGCCCTGTTCGAACGGTCCGAATTTCACGGCATCCTGCCATCCCGTGACAAGATTGTCGTATGTGACCGGTACATAGCCCGCTGACCGGAGGGCCTTGCAGGCATGCGACCCGATGTACCCGGCGCCGCCGGTGACGAGAACGTGGTTCACTTTCGCCTCCGTCAGCGGTTACTGAGCGGCTTTGTCAGTCTGGATGACCTCGCGCAGGTACCCGGCGAGGTCGTCGCGAAGGTCGTCCCGAGACAGACCGAAGGCGACCGTAGCCTGCAGGAAGCCCGCCTTGGATCCACAATCGAAGCGCTGGCCGCGGAAGCGGTAGCCGTAGACCGGCACGTCCGACGTGATGTCCTCGGCGATCGCATCGGTCAGCTGGATCTCACCGCCCGAGCCCTGCTTCAGTTTGTTCAGGTTGCGCAGCACCGTCGGTTCCAGAATGTAGCGGCCGATTACCGCGAGGTTCGAAGGCGCGTCTTCGGCTTTTGGCTTTTCCACCATGCCCTTGACACGGACAACCGACCCGTGGTCCTCGGCCACGTCGAGCACACCGTAAGAGCTGGCCTTTTCCGGCGGCACTTCCATCGCGGCGACCATGTTGCCGCCGGATTCCTCATAGGCCTCAACCATCTGTTGCAGGCAGGGTTTTTCCGCCGCGATCACGTCATCGGGCAGCATCACCGCGAACGGCTCGTTTGCGATCAGCCGGCGCGCGCACCACACGGCGTGACCCAGACCCAGCGCCTTGTGCTGGCGGATATAGGCAATGGCGCCGGATTCCATATCCGTCGATTTCAGCGTTTCGAGAAGCTCGGTCTTGCCCTTTTTACGCAGTTCCTGCTCCAGAACCGGCGAATGATCGAAATAGTCTTCAAGCGCGGATTTCCCGCGGCTGGTAACGAAAATGAATTCCTTGATGCCGGCAGCGCGGGCTTCGTCGATGGCATATTGCACCAGCGGACGATCGACCAAGGTCATGATTTCCTTGGGAACCGACTTGGTCGCCGGCAAAATCCGCGTGCCCAGACCAGCAACCGGAAAAATGGCTTTCGTAACTTTTCTGCGCATACTGCCTCTCAATAAAATACTGGCCAAAATTCGCATTGCTGCGCTTGAACTGAATTCATTATTAGCTCCAATTTGTGCCACTGCAAAGTGGCATTGGATGTCTTATTGCCGCGTGATAATGCCACCGATTGTCTGAAAGATCAGGTCAATATCAAGGCAGAGGTTCCGGTTCTTCTGATAAATCAGATCCAGCCGGGCCTTGGCCGGAACGCAAAGCCTGGCGTAAACCGCATCGGTTTCTTCGGGTGTTTGGCAGCGCGCAAGCAACAATGCTTCGTGGCGGTGATAAACGATGGTCGCGAACCCGGTGACGCCGGGGCGTGAACGAAGCACCTCTGCATAGATTTCCGGAAACCGCTCGACGTATTCCCGCAGCGGAGGCCGGGGGCCGACAAAACTGATATCGCCACATAGAATGTTCCAGAGCTGTGGCAGTTCATCCAGACGTGTCCGTCGCAACCACGCTCCAGCAGGAGTGATGCGGTTGGATTTATCCCCACCGGTGACGCCGGACTCGTCATCCATCACTGTCATCGTCCGCAGCTTCCACAAATCGAACGCTTTAGTCGGCGATTTCATCCGCTCGGCAACATAGAAAACCGGTCGCCCCTGCTGAATTAGGAGCCACACGCACAGCCCCAGCAGAACCGGCAGCAAGATCACCGACAACAACACCGCGAGCCCGAGGTCGAAGAGCCGTTTGGATGCAGTCATCGGCCTGCCTCTGCGGCTGAAAACACGCGCCAGTCCCCGACCAGGCGGGTGACATCCACATGGGCTGGCAACTGTGCATAAACCGATGCCAGCTGAGATACGTCCAACTCCACCTGTGCGATCGCGGTTGAAGGCGCCGGGCGGTTCCGGATGACGCAGGATCGCTTCGATTGATTGCGCCAACATGCTGAGACTGATGTAACTGCGTCGCGGTGTTGATCCGTCGGGGAACTGATCCAGCTCGAACCCGGGGCGCCAACCACCAAGGATGGCATCAAGCCCGGCAATGTTACCAATCCGCAAAGACGTCACCTGAACGTCGAGTTGCGAGCCGAGTGCGGCCGCGTCCTTCTCCATTCGCACCTTCGATTCACCATACTCGACAATCGGTCGCAGCGGCGCAGTTTCGTCCAGTGTCGCTGCCTGACTCCCGTAGACTGCCGCAGAAGAGGCAAGCACCACGCGTGCGCCGACCTCTGCCGCCGCCCTGACCGACGCCACAGCGAGTGACACATTGGCACCATATCCATCCGCACCCACGCGGCTCGCGACAACACCGGCCAGACACAGAATGGACTGCGCGCCTTTTGCGGCTTCGACAAAACCTGTGGGATCGGACAACGGATCAAGATGCAAAAAACCATTCATGGGGCGCCGCGATTGCCAGCGCACCGGCTGCCCGGCCCAGTGGTGCTGCAGCACGGCACCAATCCGACCTGTTGCACCAATCACCAGAGTTTTTGCAAAATCTCCTGTCAATCGAGTAATCCTTGACGCTCAACACTCCGACAGTATTTTCCGCACACGGTTAACACCTGAAGCCGATACACTGAATTCGAGCCGGTAATCCATTCGCTAATGCGCCTGATCCTAAAAGTTTTTTTGGCCCTCTGCCCGCTGATAATGCTGTCGGCGTGCGATGATCTGCCGGCTGGTTCAGCAGAACGCGAAGAGATTCTCAAACAGGCAGACACAGAAACCGGCGATTTCGCGGTCTATCCGGTGACGCGTGCGTTCCTGCCGACAGTGAAGCATTGGCCGTCCACGGGAAAGGAACGAGCCTTTTCGTGGCTGCCGGCCAGTTCCGGTGCACGCAACCAGATCATCCAGCCCGGCGACATCCTAACCCTGAATATCTGGGACAGTTCAGAAAACTCGCTGCTGACGGCAACGGATCAGCGCGTTGCGCGGCTGGAAGAGGTTGAAGTCGCTGCAAACGGCACGATTTTCGTACCCTATGTGGGCAACGTTAATGTTATTGGCCTGACGCCCGATCTGGCCCGCGAGGAAATCCAGCGGTCGCTTGAGGTTATCGTCCCGTCTGCACAGGTCCAGCTGAGCCTGTCGGAAGGGCGAAACAATTCGGTCGACCTCGTCGGCGGCGTCGGGCAACCCGGCAGCTATCAGATGCCCGACCGCAACTACACAATTCTGAGCCTTCTGGCCGATGGCGGCGGCGTACAGTCGGCATTCATTCATCCCCAGATCAGGCTAGTGCGCGGCCGGCAAATTTACGGCACCTCGGTCGACCAGCTTTACGACAATCCGAGCTACAATACCCTTCTGCGAGGCGGCGACCGGGTGATCGTGGAAGAGGATGACCGTTACTTCGCCAGCTTCGGCGCAACCGGGATCGAGGCGCTGCACGTCTTTACCCATGATCATCTGTCGGCGATGGACGCACTGTCCATTGTGGGCGGGGTGTCCGACAGCAAGGCGGACCTTCAGGGCCTTCTGATCCTGCGTGAATATTCCTCTTCGGCCGTCAGACCCGGTGTGCGTGGTCCGCGCAATACCCGCGTCGTGTTCACGATCGACCTGCGCAGCGCAGACGGGCTGTTTTCAGCGCGCAATTTTCAGATCAACCCCAACGATCTGGTGATGGCAACGGAATCTCCGATCAACGACGTTCTGTTGGTGTCCAACATCGTCGGCAACTTCTTCGGCCTGTTCAATTCCGTTCAGAACATCTCGAACTGATCTGAACGCAGAAACCGGTTCACCCTCGCGCCGCGTGACGCTAGAACCAGCGCGAGCAGTTTTACGCGGCAGGAGAAAACGATGGCGGCGCCCAAACCCGTGGTATTGTGTATCCTCGACGGCTGGGGCCTGTCGGAAACACGCGAGGGTAACGCGCCACTGCTGGCTGATACTCCAGTCATGGACGATGTGTTCGCGACCGCTCCGAATGCCACGCTGATCACCCACGGCCCCGATGTTGGTCTGCCCAAGGGGCAAATGGGCAATTCCGAAGTCGGTCACATGAACATCGGGGCGGGCCGGGTCGTGGCGATGGATCTTGGTCTGATCGACCTTTCGATTGACGAGGGGCGATTTGCTGACCGGACAGCGCTGACCGATTTCATCACGACGCTCAAACGAACCGGGGGGCGGGCGCATCTGATGGGGCTTTGCTCTCCGGGCGGCGTTCATGCGCATCAGAACCACCTGATCGCCACAGCAGAAGCAATTACCGCAGCCGGCGTTCCGGTGCAGATCCACGCGATAACCGACGGACGGGACGTGGCGCCGCGGTCGGGGCTGGAACAGATCACGGAAATCGCCGATGACCTGCCCGCGGGCGCACGGATCGGCACGCTGATCGGCCGGTATTATGCCATGGACCGCGATACACGCTGGGACCGGGTTCGACAGGCGTTCCATCTTGTTACAGACGGGGTGGGACGTTCAGCAATGTCGCCACGTGAGGCCGTCGAACTGGCCTATGAAGAGCATGACGAAGGCGACGAGTTTATCCGCGCGACCGTAATCGACGGCTATGAAAAGCCGGTCGATGGCGACGGATTGCTGTTCTTAAACTTTCGTGCGGACCGGGCGCGCGAAATACTTGCTGCTCTTGCCGATCCCGAATTCGACGCATTCGAAACCGGGGAACGGCCGAACTGGGCCACCGTTTGCGGGATGGTGGAGTATTCGGACCGGCACAACACCTATATGTCAGCCATCTTTCCGCCCGAAGACATCCGCAACACGTTGGGTGAATGGGTGGCCAAACAGGGTCTGCGTCAGTTCCGGCTGGCAGAGACCGAGAAATACCCGCACGTAACGTTTTTTCTGAACGGCGGAGTCGAAGTGCCACAGGCCGGAGAAGATCGGTTCATGCCGAAATCGCCGGATGTTGCCACATATGACATGCAGCCGGAAATGTCGGCCCCCGAGGTGACCCGGAAATTCGTTACAGCCATCGAAGACGGCTATGATCTGATCGTCACGAACTTCGCCAACCCCGACATGGTGGGGCACACCGGTGACGTTCAGGCAGCCATAGCAGCGTGCGAGGCCGTTGACGCTGCACTGGGTCATGTTCTGGAGGCGCTGAACAAGGCCGGTGGCGCGATGATCCTGACCGCCGATCACGGCAATTGCGAAACCATGATCGATCCCGAAACCGGCGGACCGCACACCGCCCATACGCTCAACCCCGTGCCGGTTGCGCTGATCGGCGGACCCGATGGTGCGAACTTGCGCAATGGCCGGCTGGCCGATCTGGCACCGACCCTGCTGGACCTCATGGGCCTGCCGAAACCGCCCGAGATGACGGGTGAGAGCCTGATCGAATGAAGCTGCGCGTCGCCCTTGCCCTGACCTTGCTCTGTGCGCCGGCAACGGCACAGGTTTCGGACCCGGCAGCAGCGGCGCAGCAGGCCGCCGGGCAGCTCGAAACAGCAGCACTGGCGCTGCAGGAGGCAGACAGCGCGCGCGATCGCGTCCGCGCTCTGACCGATACGGTACGGGCTTACGAAGCCGGGCTGGCTGCCATGCGGACCGGGCTGCGTCGGGCCGCCACCCGAGAAGCGCAACTGACCCGGCAGTTGGAAGTGCGCGAGGCAGAGATAGCCGAATTTTTAGGCGCGTTGCAAACCATCGCCGCCGCGCCGCCGCCGGTTCTGATGCTGCACCCGCTGGGGCCGCTGGGCAGCGCCCGGTCTGGAATGTTGTTGTCCGAGGTCACTCCGGCGATGAACCGGCAGGCAGAACAGCTGCGCAAAGATCTGGATGAGGTCCGGACGCTGCGCACCCTACAGGAAAACGCGGCGGGCATTCTGGAAGACGGGTTGAGCGGAGTACAGCAAGCCCGCGCGCGGCTGAGCAAAGCCATGGCCGATCGCACCGACCTGCCGCGCCGCTTCACCGAGGATCCCGTCAAGACCGCGATCCTGATATCATCCAGCGAAACGCTGGACGGGTTCGCCAGCGGCCTGAGCGACATCGCCGGCGACGAAGTACCGGATGCCGGGGCCGATGTCAGCGGTTTGAAGGGACAGTTGGACCTGCCGGTACAGGGTTTGGTTCTGCATCGCGCGGGCGAAACGGATGCCGCAGGTGTCACGCGCGATGGCATTATCGTCGCAGCGCGCCCCCGGGCGCTGGTGGTCAGCCCGACTTCGGCCACGATCCGCTATCGCGGACCGCTGCTGAACCTCGGGAACGTCGTGATCCTTGAACCACAGGCCGATACACTGTTCGTTCTGTCCGGGCTGGATGACGTATTTGGCGAGGCCGGACAGGTGATCCCGGCGGGGGCTCCTGTGGGTCTTATGGGTGGCAGCGACCCCGAAGTCGGAGCGATTTTGTCACTAACCGGTGATGGGGCTGGAACTGACCGTTCAGAAACGCTCTATATTGAAGTAAGAGAGGGCGGAGACCCGGTGGACCCGGAAACCTGGTTCCGAACCGAAAAGGATGGATAACGCGAATGAAACAATTCTTCTTGGCCGCGGCTGCGGGAACGCTTGCTGGCGTGGTCGCTACCACGCAGGTTGCAGGCCCGCTTCTGGCGCAGGAATCCGCCAAGGTCACCAATGTCTATGAGCAGCTGGACCTTTTCGGCGACATCTTTGAGCGGATCCGGTCACAATATGTCGAGGAAGTAGACGAGGCCAAGCTGATCGAGGCTGCGATTGACGGCATGCTGACCTCGCTCGATCCGCATTCCAGCTACCTTTCTCCCGACGACGCGGCTGCGATGCGCGTCCAGACCCGCGGCGAATTCGGCGGGCTGGGCATCGAGGTGACGCAGGAAGAAGGGTTTGTCAAAGTCGTGTCGCCCATCGACGGCACCCCGGCGGACGAAGCCGGGATCGAAGCCGGAGATTTCATCACCCATGTCGATGGCGAAAGCCTGCTGGGCCTGACGCTGGACGATGCCGTGGACCTGATGCGCGGGCCGGTCGGGTCAGAGATCGTGATCACCGTTGTGCGCGAAGGTGAAGACGAACCGTTCGACGTTTCGATCATCCGCGACACCATCAAGCTGACCGCGGTGCGCACGCGGCTTCAGGGTCGGACGCCGGTTGTGCGGGTCACGACATTCAACGATCAGACGTTCCCGAACCTGAAAGAGGGGCTGGAAAAGCAGATCGAAGAAGCCGGCGGGATAGATGCCATCAACGGCATCGTTCTGGACCTGCGCAACAATCCCGGCGGCCTGCTGACCCAGGCCATCAAGGTGTCCGATGCGTTCCTCGACAAGGGCGAAATTGTCAGCACCCGCGGCCGCAAGCCCGAGGACGGCGAACGTTTCAACGCCGAAGCCGGTGATCTGGCGCAGGGCAAGCCGATTGTCGTTCTGATCAACGGCGGCTCCGCTTCGGCGTCCGAGATCGTTGCCGGCGCGCTTCAGGATCACCGCCGCGCGATCGTTGTCGGAACCAAGAGCTTCGGCAAGGGCTCGGTCCAGACTGTGATGCCACTGCGCAGCGACGGCGCGATGCGGCTGACCACGGCCCGGTATTACACGCCGTCAGGTCGCTCGATTCAGGCACTGGGAGTTTCGCCGGACATCGTTGTCGAACAACCGCGCCGCAGCCCCAATGCCGACGAGGATGAAGAGGACGCACGGACCCGGTCCGAAGCAGATCTGCGCGGGCGGCTGAGCAATGACAGCCTCAGCGAAGACGAGATCCGCCAGATCGAAGAAGACCGCGAAAAGGCCGAAGCCGCGGCTCGCCTGCGCGAGGAAGACTATCAGCTGGCTTACGCCATCGATATTCTCAAGGGTCTTTCGGCGCTGGGTCCGTCGGATTGATTTGGTACGGGCGCGGTATCATGTAATCTGCGCCCGCAACCCCAGATCCGGTTCACGCCTTCATCCATCCCAGCGTGTCCTCGGTTCGGCGGCTGGGCACGTATTCCGCGCTGACCCAGCCATCGTATCCGCTATCATCGAGCTCACCGAAGAAGCCGGCGAAATCTACCTCTCCCGGCGCCGGTTCGCTGCGATCCGGCGGATTGCCGATCTGAACGTGAAACGCGCGGTGGCGGTGGCGGCGCCAGACGTCCAGAGCGTCGCCTTCGATCAGTGCGGAATGATAGGTATCGTATTGCAGACCGACCCTGTCATGCGCGACACGGTCCAGCACCTCGGCGGCCAGATCATAGCTGTTCATGAAGTAATCCGGTCTGTCCCGCGGGTTCAGCGGTTCGACCGTGAACCGCATCCATGGTGCCGCATCCGCCAGCCAGCGCAGGTTCGCCACGAAGGTTTCCAACGCCTCAGGTCCTGCGCCGTTGCCCGACATCACGTGCACCAGGTCGGGCTGTAACCGTTGGGCCGTTTTCAACAGATCCTCCATCTGGCCGCGAAACCGGGCTTCTGCCCCCGGTGTCGCCGCCATTCCCAGCTGCCCGGTTTCGGCATCAGGCAACGGTGCATTGATCAGGATCAGCTCCAGTTCGTTGGCTTGCAGACCGGCAATCGTTGCATCCGCCTCTGCATAGGGGAAAAGAACCTCGACCGCAGAAAACCCGGCCTGGGCCGCGGCGGCAAACCGTTCCTCGTAGGGCCGTTCTGCAAACAGCAGGCTCAGATTAGCGGCGAATTTCGGCACGGGTGATCTCCAACTTCGATACGCGACCGGGCCACTAAAGTCTGAAAACGACACCCTGTCGAGTTCTGACCAGACCAAACATTCGAATCGCGCGACACCCGAATTGTCCCCGGGCTGTCACGCCCGGTTCAAATCGAAGAATTCTGTAATGGCACTCACTCCCGACCCTGCCCGGCCGGTCTTTGCGGATGCGGCTGGTGCTCAGAAATTGCTGGCTGGTAACCTGCTGGGGGTTGCTTCGATGCTGACATGGGCCGTGGCCTTTCCGGCGGCAGAGTACCTGTTGCAAGGCTGGCCGCCTCTGGCGCTGATCACGGCGCGGTTGGCGATCGGGGTCGCCGTCCTGATCCCTTTGTGGGCATGGCTCGACGGCCCTCGTACACTGGCAACGGCCCGTTGGAGCCGCGGGATTTTGGTCGGCGGTATCGGTTTTGGTCTGGGCGCGTTTCTGCTGCTGGTCGCTCAGGACCTGACGGATCCGGTGACAGTTGCCCTGATCGCATCCTGCGCGCCACTTGCCGGAACCGCGCTGGAGGTTGCCAACCGGCGGCGCCGGCTGACCCGGCGGTTCATGATCGGCATGTCCGGTTCGGTTATCGGCGGGGCAGTGGCGACAAATTCGCTGAGCGCCGCGGAAATCGGGCCGGGTGCGGTCTGTGCGGTTCTGTCCGTGTTGTTCTTTGCCTGGGGCAGCGACCGGACGGTGCGCGATTTTCCCGGGCTCTCGGCGATAGGCCGCACAACGATTACCCTGTGCGGTGCGCTCGTTGCCACGGCATCAATCTGTATCGGAGCAGCGATCATCGGACTGGACGGGCCGATCACCGTTTCGCCCAGAGCCGGGGACATTGCCCCACTGCTGTTTTACGCCGTGTTCAGCCTCGCCGTCAGTCAGGCATTGTGGATCGTATCCGTTGACCGGCTGGGTGTGGCGCTGGCAACGTTTCATATCAACGTTGCCCCGTTTTACGTCATGCTCATCCTGCTCGCCACCGGCCAGACCTGGGACTGGACCAAAGCCGCCGGAGCCGCAATTGTCGGGATCGGCGTTGTATTTGCCCAGAGCCGCCCGCGGGCGCGCATCCGTCCGACGCCGCCCTAACCACCCTCGATTTCGTCTGACGGGATCACCCGAAAAAACTCACCCCCGGACCACAGCCCGAACCAGCCATCATTGTGCCGGCCAAGCTCCACAAGCCGGTAAAAGCTCTTCCTGTCAATCAGCGCCTCCAGCCCGTCTCGAATCAGGACATAGGGTGCCGGTTCCCCGGTTCCCGGGTCGCGCTCGATGCGTAGCGGGTTCGACCGTCCTGCTGTCGCCCGCTCACCAACCTGTGTTTCGAATGTCAGAACCTGCGCCTGCTCTGCGCCTTCCAACGTGAAATCCACGGCCACGAACGGGGCATCCTCAACCGTGATTCCCACCTTTTCCACCGGCGTCACCAGATAATAGCGCCCGTCTTCGTACTTCAGGATCGAAGAAAACAAGCGCACCATTTCCGGGCGCTGAATTGGCGAACCCTGATAAAACCACGTTCCATCCCGCGCGATCCGCATGTCCAGATCGCCGCAGAACGGCGGATCCCACAAATGCACCGGCGGAAGTCCGCGCGTTCTGGCCGCCCGAACCGACGCCGCCAGCCCGTCAGCGGTGGGGGTAACGGCTTTTTGTGTGCTCATAGCTGTGGTCATTTCCATTCTGCGTTATACACTTTGCTTCAACCATACAGCCCCAGCGAAAGGAAAGTCATGTCCGAGACCGAAGATCTGGTCGCCGAGATCGAGGCGCTGGAAGATAAGCTCGCGCAGGCGCGCGACTCGATTACTCACAGGTTCATCGGTCAGGAGCGGGTGGTCGACCTGACCCTGACGGCGCTGTTATGCGGCGGCCACGGGCTGCTGATCGGCCTGCCCGGGCTGGGCAAGACCCGGCTTGTGGAAACGCTGAGCACGGTGATGGGTCTGCACGGCAACCGGATACAGTTCACGCCTGACCTGATGCCGGCCGACATTCTTGGCTCGGAAGTGCTGGAAACCGGTGCCGATGGCAGCCGAGCGTTCAAGTTCATTCCCGGACCGGTATTCTGCCAGTTGCTGATGGCGGACGAGATCAACCGTGCCAGCCCGCGAACCCAGTCCGCCTTGCTGCAGGCGATGCAGGAACGTCAGGTGACTGTCGCCGGGGAAAACCGCCCGCTCGCGGCACCATTTCACGTGCTGGCAACGCAAAACCCAATCGAACAGGAAGGCACCTATCCCCTGCCCGAAGCACAGTTTGACCGTTTCCTTGTGCAGATCGACGTGAACTATCCTGACCGGGGAACGGAAAAGGACATCCTGCTGGCCACAACCGGGGTCGAAGAGGCCGAATCGACACAGGTGTTCACACAAGACGAATTGCTGGCGGCACAGACCCTGTTGCGCCGGATGCCCGTCGGCGACAGCGTGGTCGAAGCGATACTGGATCTGGTCCGTGCCTTCCGTCCCGAGGAAGACGGCGTATCGGATCAGGTTCGCGAAACCGTCGCATGGGGCCCGGGGCCGCGCGCGGCGCAGGCGCTGATGCTGACCGTGCGGGCCCGCGCGCTGTTGCAGGGTCGCTTGGCTCCGAATACCGGTGACGTCATAGATATGGCCCGGCCGGTACTGTCGCACAGGATGGCGCTGAATTTCGCGGCGCGCGCCCGGGGTGACAGTCTTGCCGATCTGATCGACAGCACGGCCACCGCTCTGACCCGGACCGAGGCTGCCGCGTGAACGAACCCGTCACCCTGCGCACCCGCGCCGAGATCGAAGCGGGCCGGTTGCCGCCGCTTCTGGCGCGGGCAGAGAGGCTGGCGGGTACTGTTCTGCTTGGAGAGCACGGGCGCAGACGTGCGGGACTGGGGGACGATTTCTGGCAATATCGCCCGGCCCGCGAAGGCGACAGCCGACGCATGATCGACCACCGCCGGTCGGCGCGCGGCGATATTCAGTTCGTACGTGAACGCGAATGGCAGATTGCGCAAACGGTGATGCTCTGGGTCGATCAGGGCGCCAGTATGCGCTTTGCGTCATCGGCTGACCTGCCGGAAAAGATTGAGCGCGCCCGTCTTATCGGGCTGGCCATGGCGATCCTGCTGGTCCGGGGCGGGGAACGTGTTGGCCTTACCGGCACGGCCCTGCCGCCAAGGCGCGGCAATGCTCAGGTCCTGCAGCTGGCCGAGATGCTGACGCGGGATGATGAACATGACTATGCCAGCCCGGAACACCGGGCGATGATCCCTCATGCCCGGGCGATCTTTGTGTCGGATTTCTTGAACGACATTGACGAAGTCGAACTTGCGCTGACCAAAGCCGCTGACCGGGGCATTCGCGGCGCGTTGCTGCAAATTCTCGACCCCACCGAAGAAAGCTTCCCCTATCATGGGCGCACCATCTTCCGCAGCGTGGGCGGCACCGTGACACATGAAACGCTGAAGGCCGGCGAATTGCGTACACGGTACCGTGACAGGCTGGCCGAAAGACGGGACCGGCTGCAATCGCTGTGCCGTGCAACGGGCTGGCAGCTTGGAAAGCATCACACGTCAGAACCGGCCCAGTCTGCGCTGATCTGGCTCTATCACGCCCTGGACGGGAGCAGGCGATGACGGTTCTTGGCGGCATCGGATTCACCGCGCCATGGCTGCTGCTGGCGTTGCTGGCGCTGCCGGTGCTGTGGCTGATCCTGCGCGCTGTCCCACCCGCGCCAGTGCGCCGGTTGTTTCCCGGTGTGGTTTTGCTGCTGGGTCTCAGGGACGATGAAAGCATAACGGACCGCACACCGTGGTGGCTGCTGTTGCTGCGGATCATTGCTGTTGCGGCTGTCATTGTCGGGCTGGCCGGCCCGGTGCTGAACCCGCAACAGGGCAGCACGGGCAAAGGTCCGTTGCTGTTGGTTTTCGACGCCAGCTGGGCCGGAGCGCCGCAATGGGATGAGAAGCTGGAATTTGCCGACCTGCAAGTGACGGAAGCAGGCCGTTCGGGCCGCACAGTCGGGTTCCTCCGCCTGACCGCCCCTCAGGCTCCGGTGTTTCAGGCCGCCGACGTTCAGCAGGGCGCCGTCGCAGGGCTTCAGCCCGAAGCCTGGCAAGTTTCCGCGCCACTGGCGCAACAGGCGATCTCCGCCCTTGCCGGGGCCAGCGGATCCTTTGACACGGTCTGGCTGAGCGACGGGCTTGACTATCCTGGGCGCGACGACCTGCTGACTGCGTTGCAGCAATATGGCGACGTACGCGTCATTCAGAGCCCGTTTCCTGTCTATGGGCTGATGCCGCCCCGGATCGAAGATGGATCGGTCCTGTTGACCGTGCACCGGTCTTCCGGTGTGGGCCCGCGTAGGATGACTGTTCTGGCACAGGGTCGGGACCCGTCCGGTACCGCCCGGCTTCTGGCCTCGGCAAACGCGGTGTTCGCACCCGGCGAAACCGAGATTGAAGCTACGCTCGACCTGCCATCGGAGCTGCGCGCACGCATCACACGGTTCGAACTGCAGGGGCAGCGGTCTGCCGGCGCTGTTACCATCGCCGACGATGGGTTGCGCCGGCGCGAGGTTGCGCTGGTCGCCGGGCGAGTCGACCGCGAGGGGCTCGAACTGCTGTCGCCCCTGCACTATCTGGAACAGGCACTGCAACCCACTGCGGATCTGCTGACCGGTCCGTTGATGGAAATGTTGCCGGCCAACCCGGATGTGGTCGTGCTGGCCGATGTGGCGAACCTGTCTGCCGCCGAAGATGAGGCGCTGGCAGACTGGATCACCGGTGGCGGGCTGTTGCTGCGCTTCGCCGGTCCGCGTCTGGCCTCCAGCGAGATGAGTCGCGAAACCGAACATCGCCTTATGCCAGTCCGTCTGCGGGCCGGCGGACGCACGGTCGGCGGCGCGATGAGCTGGGGTGAGCCCAAGGCGCTGGCCCCGTTTGACAAGGACAGCCCGTTCCACGGTCTGTCGGTTCCGAGTGAGGTGCGGGTCACCGCACAAGTCATGGCACAGCCTGATCCCACTCTGGCCGACCGGGTGATCGCATCGCTGAATGACGGCACGCCGCTGGTCACCCGTAAACCGCTGGGACAAGGGCAAATCGTCCTGTTTCACGTAACCGCCAACGCGGAATGGTCCAGCTTGCCGCTTTCAGGACTGTTCGTCGAAATGCTGGAACGGCTGGCAGTGTCCTCGGCGGCCAAACGCCCGGATGCCAGCGATCTGGCCGGCACGACCTGGATGCCGGAACAGGTGCTGACCGGGTTCGGGGCCCTGACCGACGCCGGCAACCTGCCGGGGGTGGAAGGACCGGATCTGGCGAATGCGCCACTGGGACCCGAACTGCAGCCCGGTCTGTATGCCAGCGAAGACCGCCACCTTGCCCGGAACGTGGTGGAAGGCGATGCGTTTCCCGGTGCTGCGGACTGGCCCGCGGATGTCCCGGTTGAAGGGCTGACCGTATCGCGGGAAACCGATCTTGGCGGACTGCTGCTGAGCCTCGCGATCCTGTTGCTGGCCATGGACGTGATTGCGTCACTGTGGATTGCCGGGCGGCTTATTCCGGTGCGGACAGCGGTTCCGGCCCTTATCGCAGCGTTACTGCTCCTGCCGCCTGCCCCCGGCGCTGCCCAGTCCGGTGACGACATCGCAACTGCGCTGACCAGCGAACTGGCGCTGGCCCACGTGCTGACCGGAAATTCTGCTGTGGACGATATTGCGCAAGCCGGGTTGCAGGGGCTGTCTGACACCCTGTTTTTCCGGACTTCGGTGGAACCCGCCAATCCCGCCGGCGTCGATCTCGAACGCGACGAGCTGGCGTTTTTTCCGCTGCTGTACTGGCCGATATCCGCTGATCAGCCCATTCCGTCGGACGAAGCCTACTCGAGGCTCAACGCCTATTTGCGTTCGGGCGGGATGATCGTTTTCGACACCCGCGACGCGGACATCGCCGGTTTTGGAGGTGCCAGCCCGAACGGACGCAAGCTGCGTGCATTGGCTGCGCCTCTCGACATTCCACCGCTGGAGCCGGTACCGCCGGATCATGTGCTGACCCGCACCTTTTATCTGCTGCAGGATTTTCCGGGCCGGCACACCGGGCGAGACGTCTGGGTAGAAGCCGCCCCGCCTGATGCCGAACAGATCGAGGGCATGCCGTTCCGCAACCTAAATGACGGCGTGACCCCCGTCGTCATCGGCGGAAACGACTGGGCCGCGGCATGGGCAACGGCGCCTGACGGGCGTGCTATGCTGCCAGTCGGTCGCGGGTTCACCGGCGAACGCCAGCGGGAACTGGCCTTTCGTTTCGGCGTCAACCTCGTGATGCACGTGCTGACCGGCAACTACAAATCGGATCAGGTCCACGTTCCCGCACTGCTCGACAGGCTGGGCCAATGACCGGGAGTATTCTGTTTGACCCATTGCTACCCTGGCCATTTCTGGCCGGTGTCGCATTGCTGGCCATTGCGAGCGTCGGACTTGCTCTCTGGCGCGGATTGTCCGGCTGGGCTCTGCGTCTGCTGGCCGCATTGGTTGTAATCGGTGCGCTGTCCGGGCCGGTTTACCAGCGCGAAGACCGCACCCCGCTGACCGATATTGTTGTGCTGATCGAGGACCGCAGTGCCAGCCAGGCGCTGCCGGACCGGGCAGAACAAACCGATGACGCACTGACCAAAGTCACGGCTGCAATCGAAGATCGCGAAAACACCGAGATACGGCGCGTTGAGGTCAGTGATGGAGAGGGTGATACCGGAACGCTTCTGATGACCGCGTTAAGCGAGGTTCTGGCCGAAGAGCCGCGCGCCCGCATTGCCGGGATCATCGCGCTCAGCGATGGCCGTTTGCACGATGCGGAACTGGCTCCGGCCTTGCCGGCGCCGCTGCACCTGCTGATGACCGGCAAAAGCTCGGACTGGGACCGTCGCCTGATCGTGCGCAATGCACCGTCCTTCGCAATCATAGGTGAACCCGTGACACTGACGATCCGGGTCGAGGACAATGGCGCCGTGCCTGCCGGATCGACAGCCGTCGCCCTGCAGATTTCGGTGGATGGTGGCGAACCGCAGGCTGTCGAGATACCGACCGGTCAGGACATCGAAATTCCCGTCACGTTGCCGCATGGCGGGCGCAACGTGATTCAGTTCACCGTCCCGGAGGCCGAGGGTGAACTGACCGACCGGAACAACACCGCGCTGATCCAGATGAACGGTGTGCGCGATCGCCTGCGCGTGCTTTTGGTATCGGGTGAACCGCATCCGGGAGGGCGCACATGGCGCAATCTGCTGAAATCCGACAGTTCGGTTGACCTGGTGCATTTCACAATCCTCCGTCCGCCCGAGAAACAGGACGGCGTGCCGGTCGACGAGCTGAGCCTGATCGCCTTTCCGACCCGGGAGCTGTTTCTGGAAAAGATCGAGGATTTCGATCTCATTATTTTTGACCGATACAAGCGGCGCGGGATCCTGCCGGCGATATATCTCGACAACGTCACCAAATACATCACCGAAGGCGGTGCGGTCCTGATCGCGGCCGGGCCGGATTTTGCCGGAGCCGACAGTATTTTCCGGTCGCCGCTGGCACCGGTGGTGCCTGCCGATCCGACTGCGCGGGTAATCGAACAGCGGTTCCGCCCCCATATCACGGAACTGGGGGCGCGGCACCCGGTGACCAGCGATCTTGCCGGCGCCGGAAGCTGGGGATCGTGGCTGCGCCAGATCGAGGTCACCACGAAATCGGGACAAGAAGTTATGTCAGGCTTTGAGGACCGTCCGCTTTTGATCCTCGACCGGGTGGGCGACGGGCGGGTGGCCCTGCTGGCGTCAGACCATGCCTGGCTGTGGAGCCGTGGCTACGAAGGCGGCGGCCCTCAGCTGGAACTGCTGCGGCGGCTGGCACATTGGATGATGAAGGAGCCGGAACTCGAAGAAGAAGCGCTGTGGGCCGAGGCGACCGGCCAGCGGATGCGGATCATCCGCCAGACACTGTCCGAGGAGACCGGGCCAGTCACGATCACGCAACCCGATGGCAGCCAGGTGGCGGTAGATCTGACCGAGGACAAGCCGGGACGGCTGACCGCAGATTTTGAAGGACCGGATATCGGGCTCTATCGGCTGGAACAGGGGGATCATGCGGCGGTGATTGGTCTCGGTCCGGCTGCACCCCGCGAGTTCGAGGAGACGATCGCCACCGGTGAACTGATGGACCCGGTGATCAGCCCGCTCCGGGGCGGGATCCTGCGGCTGGAAGACGGGATACCTGCCATCCGAATGGTACGCGCGGGCCGGCCCGCCGCCGGCCGCGGCTGGATTGGACTGACCCCTCGGGACGCCTATGAAACGCGCAGCGTCAGCCAATCGGAGATGCTGCCGCCCTGGTTGGTTCTGCTGCTGGCAAGCGGTTTCATCATTCTGGGCTGGCTGCGGGAAGGCCGGCGGTAAGGCGCCGTGCCCACAGGCGTAGGATGGGTGAATCACCCATCCTACCGTTTCACTCCAGTTCCACCGTTATCCGATCCGACCGGCCCGCCGCGTCCACGACGACGACGGTTGAAAATCCCCGGCCCGGTGATGGAAGCGCGACTTCCCGGTTTCGGATCCCGGTGGCCAGCGGACGGCCATTGGCTATCACTGCAAAGGGCAGTTTCCCGCCGCGCAGCTTCAGCGTGAGAAACCCGTCGGCCAGCGACAGACGCGCGCCTGACGGCGGAAAGATCAGATCGGGTGCTCCCTCCGGACGGGCCAGCACGGCGTCGCGCGGCCGGAACCGTTGCAGCGGGCGCGGCAATTCTGCAGAGCTGACGATCAGCGTTGCCGGCGGCGGCAGAGGCAAGTCGGCAAATTCCGGATCCACCCGGCCAAACACTTCGAAAAGCAATGGCGCAGCCAGATCACCGCCAAACGCTCCGGGCACCGGCGTGCCATCCGGGCGGCCGATCCATATACCGGCCACATGCCGCCCGTCGAACCCGACGGCCCAGGTGTCGCGGTGGCCGTAACTGGTGCCGGTTTTATAGGCCAGAACCCGCGCAGGCGCGCCCGGCGGCGGCGCAATCCCCCGCAGGATATCCATCACCTGCCATGCGGCGACGTCTGACATGATGCGCTGTGTCCGACCCGGGGCGGTATCGGCTCCGACCCGCAGGACCGGCGCCTGACCGCCGCCCGCCAGCCCGGCATAGAGCTGTACAAGATCCCTCAACGTCAGCCCGACACCCCCCAAAGCGATCGCAAGACCGGGTTTGCCGCCGGGCAGTTTCGGATGTGCGCCGGCTTTCTCCAGCACGTTCATCACCCGCGCCGCACCCAGCTCCCGTGTCAGCTGGACCACCGGAGTGTTCAGAGACAATTGCAGGGCCCGGGCGATCCTGATTTCGCCCCGGAAGGCTCCGTCGAAGTTCTGGGGTGCATATTCATCATATTGCACCGGACCATCGCGAATGATGGTCTGGGGATGGGCCAGACCCTGATCGAAGGCCAGCCCGTAGATCAGTGGTTTGAGCGTTGAACCGGGCGACCGTATGGCCCGCGTCATATCAACAAAACCCTGACGGCGGGCCTGATCCGAATAGTCCGGGGATCCCACCGAGGCGAGGATTTCACCGGTCCGATGATCGGCCAGAAGAATGGCGACCGAAACCCGCTGGCCAACCTGGACGGCGGTCCGGCGGGCCAAAGTTTCAAGCTGATGCTGCAAATCGCCATCGATGGTCAGGTCATGGATGCGGCGGTCTGGCTGGCTGCTCCGAATGCGGTCTGTTGCATGGGCGGCCCTGCGCGGAAAGGGTGTCAGCCGCTCCGGGATCCGTGCTGCGTTCGCCGTTCTCACCGTGTCCGCGTTAAGCTGTGTCATCCGCGCAAGAACCCGGTTGCGAGCCGTACGCGCAGCCTTGGGAAAACGATCCGGCCGGCGTGTTTCCGGGCTTTGCGGCAAGGCGACGAGCAGGGCCGCCTGCGCCGGGGTCAACCTGCGCGGTTCCTTCCCGAACCAGCCAAGCGTCGCCGCCCGGATCCCTTCAAGGTTTCCGCCAAATGGCGCGTGGGTGAGGTAGAGGCGCAGGATGTCAGTTTTCGACATCCGCCGTTCCAGAGCCAGCGCTAGCCGGATCTGGCGCAGTTTGCCGGGCCATGTCCCCGTGCCACTGTTTTCCAACAGCCGCGCCACCTGCATCGTCAGGGTGGATCCGCCCGACACGGCGCGCCCGTTCCAAAATACCTGACCGGCGGCGCGCATCAGCGCCCGAAGATCGACACCGCTGTGCTGCAGGAAGCGCTTGTCTTCGTAGCGGATCAGCATGTCGATATAGCCGGGGTCCACCTGCGCGCGGCCCGGGTCCAGCCGCCAGCGGCCATTTTCCACCGGGAAGACGCGCAACAACCGCCCATTGCGGTCCCGCATTTCAACCGAGGTATCGGCCAGAGTCGGAGGCAGAACCGTGCGGTCGACCCACTCATCCGCCTGATCGCGTCCGAACGCCACAAGCCCCAACGCCAGCGTTGCAACGAACAGAGAATGGGCAACCCTACGCATCAACCTGCCCCTGCCAAAGACCGGCATTGAGCAGCACAAACCCGGAGGAATGCGCATCAATTCGTGCTGTGAAATCGAGAGCGATGTCGGTACGGCGCTCCTGTTCCGGTTGCGATGTGCCGTTCAGCGTCCGGCTGTCCCGTGATCGCCCAGCACACAAGGGGGTCTTTCGACCGTCAAAGATTCCGGAAACGTTGACCCAAAGGGATTGCCTGCCATCATCGCAGGCACCCTCATGGCCCAGATCCCCCGCATCTTCCTGCGTATCCTGCCATCGGGCATGTCCGAGCAACCGCCATCCGTCATCGGCACGTTCCAGCGTGCAGCAGCCCGTGCTGTCGCCCAGATACATCCGCGGCTTGCGTACGGATGTCATGTCACCACTCATTCGCTGACCGTAATCCGCCCCGTTTCCGTCCGAGCGCGATAATCCGGGCGGTACATGTCTTCGACGGATGCGGCCGGGTGGTGGAAGATGCCAGGCGACACGGCACGCGCGATATAGGCCAGTGTCACCGGGTTGCGCGACCGCAGATCGACGGCGGACAGGAACCGGTCCGAGCGGAATTCGGAATGTTCCGCCTCTGACAGCGACAGCCAACTCAGGGCGCCAACATCGCCGGAGCGGAGGAGCGACGGATTGTCGATCTCAAGTCCTGCGGGCAGCGGGTCATCGATCATCAATCGGGCTTCACTGTCTTCAAATGGCACCACGGTCAGAACGGTCACGAACCGGTCGCCGACAGCGAATGCACGGCCATCCAGTTCGGTGCCGTCCAGTGCGTAATACTGCCGTCGGATCCCGTAACCCGTGCCGCCGGCATCCGGCGCAACCTCGGGCACGCCCAGCGTCGTCAGCGTGATCGCCGTTTCGCGCCCGCTTGCCGCAGAAATTGTGATGGGACGTTCGCCGGCACTGTCTTCGCGTACTTTGACAAATGGCCCGTCAACCTGCGCGCCATCGACCAGCAAACCGGAACTGACCGGATCCTTGATCAATGCCTGCGCGGCCAGCAAGGACCAGGCCGCCTCCTGCGTGGACATGCGACCGGTTTTTGCGCTGATCTGTGTCAGCAAAGCTTCGGTATTCACGCTCTGGCTGCCGGCCTCGGTGGCCAGGGCCAGCACACCGGCAGAGTCACGCAGATTTGTGCCGTAATCGACACGCCAGACCGGATGCTCAGGTCCACGCCTGTCGGCAATCATCCGGGCAGACCGCGCGAACATGGCATCCGCGCGGGTCTGATCCCCGTACGCCGCCAGCGCAGCGCCAAGCTGGGCCGCGGCCATCGGCGTTGAAAACGCGCCGCCCTTGATGTCGGCGTAGTACCGCAGGTCGCCCATGGATGCCGCACCTTCCCGGGCGAGAACCAGCAACGCGTATGCGATATCGCTACCGCCGCTGTCGAAGTCAGGCGCATAGCTGATGCGGTTGCGCAGGTTGTCCATGGCGCTGCGGAAGGCCAGATCCGGTACCACGAAACCTTCGGTTCGGGCACGACCCAGAAAATCCGACACATAGGCATCAAGCCAGAAATCACCGGAGGACGGACGCCAAAGCCCGAAGGCGCCATTGGCAGCCTGCCGCGACAAAACACGGTCAATCGCGGCATCAACGCGTTTCTGAACATCCGGGCCGGAGCCCAGGCCGCTCGCCTGAGCGACCGAGGACAGGTACAAAAGCGGCAACGCACGGGATGTGACCTGTTCGGTGCAGCCATAAGGATACCGGTCCAGCGCGGTCAGTAAGCCCGGCGCATCAAACCGGGCAATCGGACCGGCAGACAACAGCGCAGAGGCGGTGCCGGGCCGCAACCCGTCAAACACATCATTGCTGAAATCGAAACTGTTTCCGGCGGCCAGTGAAAAGCGCCGGGTCACGGCGACGACCGGGTCATTCGCGCGCACCGGCAGTGTCAGGGTCTGTCTGAGTTCCCGGCCGTCCGGTGTGGTCAACACAACATCAATGCGCGGATCGCCAACCTCCTGCGCGGTTACAGGCACTGCGAACGCGGTTTTGGCCTTGTCAGTCAGCATGAACGTTCCGGGGGTCCGGCCCACCGCGATGCCACTGCCGATGTTTTCCAGCGCAAGCTGCATTTCACCCGCGGGGCCGTCGGCGTGAACGACCTCCAGCAGCACACGGCTTTCGTCGCCTGGCGCAAGGAAGCGCGGAACGGTCGCCGTAACCACAACAGGATCGCGGACGAACATGTCCCGTTCGGCCTGGCCAACTGCCTGCCGCGTCCATGCAACGGCCATCAGGCGCACGGTGCCATTGAACGCGGGCAGGTTGACGTTGACGAAAGCCTCGCCATTGGCCCCTGCCTTTATCCGGCCCGAGAAGACCGCCATCAGTTCCTGCGTCGGTGGGGGGGATTGCAGGCGCATGCCGGTATCCGCATCCCCGCCCGAACGCACGGTTCCCATTGCGCCGTTCATGCCGTCAATCAGGCGTCCGTAAACGTCGCGCAGTTCCACACCCAGCCGCCGCTGGCCGAAATAGTAGGCCGAGGGATCGGGGCTGTCGAACCCGGTTAGGTTGAGAATGCCAAGGTCCACCGCGGCCAGTGTAAGCCACACGTCTTGGCCTTCGGCAGCGCCGTCAACCTGCACCCGCACGCGCTGAGTCTGCCGTGGTTGCGCGACTTCGGGGGCGTCAATGGCCACGTTCAGCGCCCGGCCTTCCGGCAGAACCTGTGCATAGGCGAGGCCCAGCGCACGTGTCGGGTTCTGCCCGGCGGAAACGTCCATAGGCCGGATTACGGTTGCCGATACATAGGCGCCCACACCCCATTCAGCAGTTACATCCAGAGGGATCAGGTTCTCGCCAGCATCCACGCTGACCGCCTGTCGCGAAATCACCTTGTCCGCCATAACAGTAATCATCGCCGTGCCCGCAAAGCGGGGCACGATGCGCAGGCGCGCGATGTCACCCGACCTGTAATCCGGTTTATCCAACGACAATTCGAGCTTGTCCGGAGTGGCGGAACTGTCAGCAGGTGCATACCAGCCGGCATAGAAATCAACCGAAGCCGACGCATAGGCTCCATCCTGCCGCTCGATGACCAACTCATAGCGCCCCCAGTCAACCGGTTGCGACAGGTTCAGTAGCGTGTCGCCCAGCGACGCGGATCCACGGGCGATTCGGGTGCGGCGCGTGGTCGGTTCCCAGTTCCAGCTGCCGTATTGCTGATACCACTGATACCGGGTTTCCACCCGGTTCAGGGTCCATTCGATCTGCATTGCCTTTGGCTGCAGGTCACCGTCCAACCCGACGATGTCAAACGCAGCCTCGGTGCCTTCTGCGACCACATCTTCGAAAAGCGGTTTGATCGCGATCACATCGCCGTCGGGACGCACAGGGGCGGTTACTTCCCGTTCCACCGGACGTGCGGACCCGTCGGCCACGCGCGCCCGCACGGTAGCCTGCATCGGCATGCCTTCGGCATCCGTCTCGGGCAATTCGAGCGTGACGACGGCGCGGCCCTTCGCATCGGTCACACCGCCGCCGAAATAGGTGCTGCGCGGCCCTACCCGATCGTCGTAGCGGCCGAACCGGTATCCGGGCCAGTCGTCAACCGTTCGTGCTGGTCGCAGGATAACGTCGCCTTCGACCGTCAGGTCCGCGCCGGGCGCCCCAAACAGGTACCTTGCATCCACCGTCAGCGGAGGTGCATCACCGGGCCGCAAAACGGCCGTGGGCAATGTCAGGTCAAAATCGATACGCTCTGGCAGGAAGTCTTCAACCAGCACTGTCTGTGTAGCCAGAGCCGGGCCATCAGGATCGGTCTTGATATCCAGACGCCAGCTGCCACGCGGTACGCTGCCGCCCACCGGAAGGGCGAAGACATGTCCGCCTGCCCGGCCGCCGTCCGAGATGTGGCGGCTGTATTCGACACCATCGGGCCGCGTGAGAATGGCAATCACCGGAAGGCCCTCGATGGCGTCAACCTCTGGATCGCGGGTGAGCACTGTCGCATGAACGGTTTCGCCGGCGCGATAGGCCCCCCGGTCAGTGGTCAGGAACACATCCACCGGCCCGGCGGGCGCGCGGCCTTCGACACCGCGATCAGACAGGTCGAAGGCGGGTTCGGTCAGGGAAAGAAACCCGATATCCTCATTGCCCTGTTCGGCAAAGACAACCGCCGGGGCAGAACCGCTGGTACCGCGGGTCATCCCCGGCTCGAACAGCGCATTGCCATCGGCATCGGTGATCGCTGTGCCAAGAACAGCGTTGGCCCGCGACACCAGCGTCACTTTGATCCCTGCGCGCGGGGCCGCATCGGACAGACCACGTACCATCACGTGCAGCCCGTCATTTCCTTCCATCGTCGACAGGCCCAGATCGGACAGAACAAACCATTGCGTCGCACCGGGATCGTCATAGGGGTCGGCCCCCGGAATGCGGGCGGTCAGCGCATAAATACCTGCCGGCAAATCACGAATTGCCTCGCCCATCGGCAGGCGGGTCGTGACATCGCGGTTCAGGGTCTGGGTCACCTCCCCGGTACCGGTCCACACCTCTTCTGCGATTTCAGTCGAAAAATAGCTATCCTGATACTGGGACAGCGGTCGGCCGAAATAATCGTCCTGAATGGCACGCAACAGATTGCGGTCCGACACCCGCCGTAACTGCAAGTCGAGATTAGTAAGGTTCACAGTTTCCACCGGCAGCGCAGCATCTGCCGATTTCGGCAGAACATAGGACCGGCCCGGGAACCGGACCGATGGGCTGCGGTCGCGGACATAGAGCGTCAGGTCGGTGTCTTTGTACAGCGTTTCGCCGCTGGCCGCCGGCAATCCTTCACGCAAGGTGAACGTGTATCGCTTGCCGTGTTCCACCCCGTCGATGCAAATGCGGCGGTCATCGGATTGTACTGCCAGACCCTGACCGGTCAGGCGGACGAAAGGTTCATAATCCGTACCGACCCGGATCAGGGGTTCGTTGAATTCGGCGCAGATGCGCGGCGCGGCAACATCGCTCTCAACTGTCGTGTCGGACACACGGAACCCATATTTGGCCACCGCCCCGTCCAGCGCTGCAACAATATCGTCGCGCGGCTGAATGCTCTGCGCCAACCGCAGGGTCGGGATCATGTCGCGACCACGCCCGTTGCGATCCAGCGCCTCGCTCAGGATCAGCAGCGCGGAGGTTCGCGCACCATCATTCCCGGCCCGCAAATAGGCGTTGACCGCCGCGCTGAGCGCGCGCGAGTCATAGCGGCGCCGATCGCTGGATTTCTCGGTCTTTATCCCAAGGTTCAGCCGGGCATAGTCCGCCCAAAGCTCCGCCCGGTCGCTTGCCGAAATCGCCCCGCCGGTCCAGCGCATGGCGGAAACAAGGTTACCTTCGGATTCGCGGGTCCGCGCTGCGTCGATCATCTGTTGAAGATCGTAAGCTCCTGCCCGGTGCCAGAACCCGATATCCCGGCCAGCCACCCGGGCGCGGCGCAGCGTGTCGGTCCCAAGAAAGGCAAGGTCCGCTTCGCGTGCCGCCGCTCCGGCTCGCACTGCGGGATCTGTCGGACGTTTCTCCGCCGATACTGCGCCTTCGTACGGCGTGCGCTCTGTCACATCGGATTTGGGAAAGCAGCTGTTGGACCGGGTATTGAACGTGAACGCCCTGCATTGATCGTTGGCATTGCAGGCCCGTTCACAGGCGCCCAGATCGGTGTCGAACAGGGCATCCAGATCAGCACCGTAAAAATCGACATCCGGTGTCACGAAATACCGGTAATCGGGCACAGCCGACTGAGCGGCAACGGAAAATGCAGAAAAGCAGAAAAGAACGGCGGAAACGACGAGGCGACGCATGGAATCCTCCTTTGAATGGGTAAGAGGTTCGCATGGTCGTGCCCGTTTTGACAACAGCGACCGGATCTTCCTTAATCCCCTGTAAACCGTCTCCTTGCTACTTCTGACCGGGTAGGTCCGGCCCGGAAAGGCCCAGGCGGAGGCGGCATGAACCTAACCGAACGACTGACGCAAGAGCGGCGTGCGCGGCTTGCGGCGGAACATCTGCTGGCGAAGAAGCAGGCGGAACTGTCCGACGCCAATCGCAAGCTTGGCCGGCACGCGATGGCGCTGACGCGGCGTATCGGTGAAACTCAGGCCGAGGTCGATACCGTCCGCACCGAAAACGAACGGTTTCGCAGCGATCTGTCGGAAGCCAATGAAAAGGTCGAGATTGCCGAACGCCGGCTGTGGTTGTCGATCGAAACCATCCGCGACGGCTTTGCCTTCTTCAACAGCAACAGCCGGATGATCGCCGCGAACGAGGCATATCTGCGCGTGTTCGACGGGTTGGAAGAGGTGGCACCGGGCGTGTCATACGCCCGGATCCTGGAACTGATGGCCGAGGAAGGAATAATCAATCCCGGCGATCAGAACCTGACGGAATGGCACACGATGATGATGGATCGCTGGTTTTCACCAACGCCTGATCCGATCACAATACAGTTTTTCAACGGGCAGTATGTTCGCCTGTTCGATCAGCGCGGGCACGGCGGTGACGTTGTGACGCTGGCGCATGATATTACCGCGACTGTCCGCAACGAGATGGAACTGAACGCCGCTCGCCGCCGGGCCGAGGCCGCGAACCGCGCGAAATCCGCATTCCTCGCCAATATGAGTCACGAAATCCGGACCCCGATGAATGGCGTCGTCGGTATGGCCGAATTGCTGGCGGATACCGAATTGTCGGAGGAACAGCGCCTTTACGCCGAAACCATCCGCAACTCGGGCGAAGCGTTGCTGGTCATCATTAATGACGTGCTCGACTACTCCAAGATTGAGGCTGACAAGCTGGTTCTGCATCCCGAACCATTTGATCTGGAACGCTGCATCCACGAAGTTGTGATGCTGTTGCAGCCAACGGCACGCGACAAGGGTGTTGATCTGATCGTCGATTATGACCTTTTCCTGCCAACCTCTTTTGTCGGCGATCCGGGACGCATCCGGCAAATCCTGACGAACCTCGTCGGCAACGCGGTAAAATTCACGTCGCAGGGCCACGTCCTGATTGGAATCACCGGGTTCGGACCCGAACAGGAAGGGCCGTTTTCCATCCACCTGACGGTGGAAGACACCGGCATCGGCATCCCGCCGGAAAAGGTCAATCACGTTTTCGGCGAATTCAATCAGGTCGATGATCAGCGCAGCCGCGAATTTGAAGGTACGGGGCTGGGTCTTGCCATTACAAAACGGCTGATCGAACTGATGGATGGTGAAATCTGGCTCGACACCGAGGTTGGTGTCGGATCCTGCTTCGGCTTTCGGGTCCCCTTGCTGCCGGTTGACGCGCCGTCGGGCCGACCTGAAGGATTGCCCAAAGGGCTGCGCCGGGCCCTGATTGTTAACCGAAATCCGGAGACGCAGGCGATCCTGAGCAAGCAATTGTCGTTTCTCGGCCTTTCCATCATTCCCTGTGCCTGTGGACAGGATGCGATGGATCGCATGAACAATACAGTTGATCTGATCGTTACGGATCAGGACCTTCCGGACATGGACGGGCTGCAAATGCTGGGCGACCTGCGCAATGCCGGCTGGACCGAAACACCTGCATTTCTGTTGGTCTCCGAACCCTTCATGCAGCAGGAAGGATCGGCCTCGGCCGATCTGGCGGCCATCCTGCAGAAACCTGTCTACCGGGCTGATCTGCTGGCCCGCTTCCGTGATCTGGCGGACAACTCCACCCCGATGGCACCCGACAATTCACCGTCGCCCATGCCCGTCGTTCCCACCGCGGACTGTGGATCAAACAAACGTCCGATGCGGGTTCTGGTGGCCGAAGACAACAAGACCAACCAATTGGTATTCCGCAAAATGGTGAAGACACTGGCGCTGGACCTGCGCTTTGCCAACAACGGCGAAGAGGCGGTGGAGGCTTTCACTCCGTTCGAGCCCGACCTGATATTCATGGACATTTCGATGCCCCGGATGGACGGCAAAACGGCCACCGCGGAAATCCGCAAGCTGGAACGGAGCAGCGGGCGCCATACCCCAATCATCGCCCTCACCGCGCATGCGATGAGCGGAGACAAAGAGACAATCCTTGCGGCCGGGCTGGACGTCTACTTGACCAAACCCCTACGCAAGGAACAAATCCTTGGCCAGATTACAATGCATTGCCCGGAGGAGGCGGCCATTGAGGCCCCGGTTCAGCTCGTTGCCGGCCCCTGATAGGGGCGCACGAAAACCGGCGCATCCGGCGCACTCGCCTCGGTGTCATAAGCGTAACCGCCGGAATCGAAATCACGTATTCCGTCGGCATCTGTCAGCCTGTGCTGAATAACGAACCGCGCCATGGCGCCGCGGGCTTTCTTAGCAAAGAAGCTGACGATTTTCCGCTCACCATCCCGATCCTCCAAGAAAACCGGCGAAACGACACGCAGTTTCAGCGCCTTGGTATTCGCTGCGGTGAAATACTCGTTGCTGGCACAATTCAGCAGAGTATCGGTGCCCAGCGCCGCGGCCTGCGCATTGAGCGCGCGCGCGAGCTGATCGCGCCAGTAATCATACAGCGAAGCCCCGCGCCGCGTCTTCAACCGGCTGCCCATTTCCAGCCGGTAAGGCTGTATCGCATCGAGCGGACGCAAAAGCCCGTAAAGCCCGGACAAGATACGCAGGTGGTCCTGCGCCCAGTTCAGTTCGTCCCGGTCCAGCGATGCCGCGTGCAGCCCGACATAGGTGTCACCCGCAAACGCCAGCGCCGCGGGCCGCAGATCAAAGGGATCGGGCGCATCCGAAAAGGCACGAAACCGGTCGCGGTTCAGCCGTGCCAGATCCGGGCTAAGATCCATCAGCTTGCGCAGATCGCGCAACGTCAGGTTCTTTGCGGTTTTCGCCAAACGCATGGCATCATCGGCAAACTCCGGCTGCGTCACGCCGACATTCTGTTCCGACCAATCCAGCCTTTTGGCCGGTGAAATCACCACCAGCATCCCTGTTCCCTCCGGAAATTCGCGTATCCCGTGACCTATCCCGCTTCGCGCAGGACGTCCAGAAATGCCGGGCCAAAACGTTAGGCCTTTACCTCTCCCACCCCCTGAATGCGTTGCAGCGTGTCGATGCATGGCGGCCGCCGCTCAGCGATTTGACGCAAAGTGGAATGCGTGCAACTCAGGTATTTGCCGGTTCCGTCTTCGCCGCGCGCCAGAGTTGTCTGCACCTCCATCAGGCGGTCGAAAATCTCGCCCGCACCGGTACCTGCCAGCCGCCTCCGTGTGGGGTGAACCGACCCGTCTTCGCCAGTGATCACCGACAGAAAAACCTGGCCGTAGCGTTCGAGCTTCTTCGCACCGACGCCCGAGACCGCGGCCATCTGGTCCAGTGTCTGCGGCCGGCGTTCGGCCATTTCGATCAGAGTCCGATCGGGAAACACAACATAGGCCGGAACCCGTGCCGCCTCTGCCAGCGCACGACGCTGTGCTTTCAGGGCCGACAGCAGAGGTGCATCTTCGTCCGAAACCAGTGTACGGGCCTGCGGGCGCGACGAGGCTTTCTTCAGGCTGTCCTTGCGCAGGCTGACAGTGTCCTCCCCCCGCAGGATCGGGCGCGCAGCTTCGGTCATCCGCAAGGCACCGTGGCGTTCCGGGTCGGGGCGGATCAGGTCCCGCCCCATCATCTGCCGAAAAATAGCCTGCCACTCGGGGCGTGAAAACTCCTGCCCGACACCGAAGGTGGGCAGCGCGTCATGTCCCCGCGCATTGACCTTGTCGGTGGCATTGCCCGTGAGGATGTCGATCAGGTGCCCGGCACCGAAATACTCCCCTGTACGCAGGATCGCCGAAAGCGCCTTTTGCACGGCAACCGATCCGTCGATGATTTCGGGCGGGGTATCGCACAGATCGCAGCGGCCGCAGGGATCCGAGGTTTCGCCAAAATAACCTAGCAACACCTGCCTGCGACAGCCCAGCGCCTCGGCCAGCCCCAGAAGGGCGTTGAGCCGCGCGTGATCCGCCATGCGCCGTTCCGGAGGGGCAAGGCCTTCATCGATCTGAGTCCGGCGCAGCTTGATATCATCCGGTCCGAACAAGGTCATCGTTTCGGCAGGTGCGCCATCCCGGCCCGCGCGGCCGATTTCCTGATAATAGGCTTCGATGCTCTTGGGCAGATCGGCATGGGCGACCCAGCGGATGTCGGGCTTGTCCACTCCCATGCCAAAGGCCACAGTCGCCACAACAATCAGCCCGTCTTCGCGGCTGAATCTGGATTCGACGATGCGGCGGTCCTCTGCCTCCATCCCCCCGTGGTAGTGACAGGCGCTGTGCCCGTCGTCGCGCAGGGCCAAAGCCAACGTTTCGGTTTTGGCGCGGGTTCCGCAATACACGATGCCGGATTGCCCCTTGCGAGCGGCCGCAAAGGACAGGATTTGCTGGCGAGGGCCGTTCTTGGGCGCAAATGCCAAGTGAATATTGGGCCTGTCGAAGCCGCGCAAGAAACTGCGGGGCGCTGCGCCGTCGAACAGCTTTTCGACAATTTCGGTTCGCGTTTCCGCATCCGCTGTTGCGGTGAACGCCGCCAATGGCACATCCAGAGCCCTCCGCAGCGCCCCGATGCGCAGGTAGTCGGGCCGGAAATCGTGACCCCATTGGCTGACGCAATGCGCTTCGTCCACGGCAATGCGGCGCACATTGGCCCGGCGGAGCATTCCAAGCACACCGCCGGCGGCCAATCGTTCCGGCGCCATGTAGAGCAGGCGCAACCGCCCATCGTCCAGCGCGTCAAACACCGCGTCGGTTTCCTCCCCGGTGTTTCCGGAGGTCAGCGCACCGGCTGCAACCCCGTTCGCCTGCAAGGCGCGCACCTGATCGCGCATCAGGGCGATCAGGGGGGAGATAACAACGGTCACACCATCCCCCAACAGGGCAGGAAGCTGAAAACACAGAGATTTTCCGCCGCCTGTCGGCATGATCGCCAGAACGTTTTCGTTGGCGGCGACGGCATCAACAATTTCCGCCTGACCCGGACGAAAATCCTCGAATCCGAAAACCTCGCGCAAAACCTGCCGCGCGTCGGTCATGACTGCCCCCTGATGTCGTACTGACTGCTCTCAGGGGGCACTCTCGCAGGTTAAGATTCAGTGAACAAGGGGCGGTGTGCCTACAGCGAAGGACCGCCCCGAAGTAGGTTCACCCCTTCTTCAACACCTCGCGGCCCAACAGCTCCGCTATCTGCACCGCGTTCAGCGCGGCGCCCTTGCGCAGGTTGTCGCTGACGCACCACAGGTTCAGGCCGTTCTCGATGGTCGGATCCTGCCGGATGCGGCTGATGAACGTGGCGAAATCACCGACGCATTCAACCGGGGTGACGTAGCCGCCATCTTCGCGCTTGTCGATCACCATGATGCCGGGTGCCTCGCGCAGGATGTCGCGCGCTTCGTCTTCGTCCAGGAAATCCTCAAACTCGATATTCACCGCTTCGGAATGGCCGACGAAGACCGGCACGCGCACGCAGGTTGCCGTGACCTTGATCGACGGGTCGACGATCTTCTTGGTTTCAGCGACCATCTTCCACTCTTCCTTGGTCGTGCCGTCTTCCATGAAGACGTCGATCTGCGGGATCAGGTTGAAAGCGATCTGTTTCTGAAACTGCTTCGGTGCAACGTCATCGGTGGGGTTGTAGACCGCCTTGGTCTGATCCCACAGCTCATCCATACCGCCTTTGCCGGCGCCGGATACGGATTGATAGGTCGAAACCACCACCCGCTTGATCCGCGCCCGGTCGTGCAGCGGCTTGAGTGCAACGACCATTTGCGCGGTCGAGCAGTTCGGATTGGCGATGATGTTCTTTTTCGCGTATTTGTGCACGTCCTGCGGATTGCATTCCGGCACGATCAGCGGGATTTCCGGATCGTAGCGATAGAGCGACGAATTGTCGATCACGACGCAGCCCGCCGCTGCGGACCTTGGGGCGTAGATCTTGGTCGCATCCGAGCCGATAGCGAACAGGGCGATATCCCAGCCGGCGAAGTCAAACGTGTCGAGATCCTGCGTTTTCAGTGTCTTGTCCCCGAACGTAACTTCGGTACCCAGCGATTTGCGGCTGGCCAGAACGGCAACCTCATCGACAGGAAATTGACGCTCGTCGAGGATGTTGAGCATTTCACGCCCCACATTCCCGGTAGCGCCGGCGACAACGACACGATAACCCATTTGTTTCTCCAGATTCTGCCGGGGAATTGACCGGCGGGGGTCTCATATAGGTTTGAAACGCCAAGGGGAAGAGGGCGCGCGCAGGGCTGGCCCACCAATATGTGACCTGTGTTTCATGGTCCGGTTTCACCTTTGCTGCGTATTGAGGGTCATGTGGATGACAGTGGCCGATAGCACGGGCTCGATGCCGGTTGACGGGGAAGGGTTTTATGACGCCCTTCCGCGCGTGCCGAGCTTTGAAAGCCTGAGCAAACCTGATCTCTACGCGGATGTTCCCGCCGAGTGGATCGTCGGTGTGGCCGATATCGCGGATTCGACCGGCGAAATCGCGGCGGGCCGCTACAAGACGGTGAACTTGGTCGGTGCGGCCGTCGTCTCGGCGATGGTGAACGCGCTGGAGCCGCGTGCCTTTCCCTTTGTCTTTGCCGGGGATGGCGCGCGGTTCGCAGTCTGGTCCGGTGCCCGGGACGCCGCCGAACAGGCGCTGGCCGAAGTGCAGTCCTGGGCGCTGCGCGAATTCGGCATTCGCCTGCGCGCTGCGCTCGTCCCGGTCGCAGACATCCTTTCCGCTGGTCATCGGCTGCGCGTGGCAAGGTTCCGTGCCTCCGAAGGCGTGGATTATGCGATGTTCTCGGGTGGTGGCCTCAGCTGGGCTGAAACCGAAATGAAGACCGGCAACCACGCCGTCGCGGCCGTACGGCCCGATGCTACTCCGGACCTGGCCGGGCTGTCCTGCCGCTGGTCCAATCTGCGGGCCCGCAACGGCGTGATCCTCTCCGCCGTAGTTCTGCCCGGGCCGCAAGCCGATGACGAGACATTCGGCGTCGTCGCCCGCGCGGTTCTGCGGGCCGGGGAGGGGCTGCGATCCGGCGGCCACCCGGTTCCCGCGCGGGGGCCGGACATTCAGTATCCTCCGCCCGGCCTGATGCTGGAGGCGCGGGTGTCACACGGCAAACGGTCCATCCTGGGCCGGGCGGCTGCCTTGCTGGCCGAAAACCTCTTTGCCTGGCTGCTGTTTCGCACCGGACTCCGGCTGGGTGCTTTCGACCCACGAAATTACCGGGCCGAGGTCGCCGCGAATGCGGATTACCGCAAATTCGACGACGGGTTGAAAATGACGCTGGACGCCGATCCCGAAACCCGGGCCCGGATCGAAGCACTGCTGCAAGAGGCGCAGGACGCCGGGCTGGTGCGCTACGGCCTTGCGGTACAGGACGAGGCGCTGGTCACCTGCTTCGTGCCGTCCCCGATGGAAAACACCCATGTGCATTTCATCGATGGCGCCGGCGGCGGCTATACCAGTGCCGCCAATGCAATTGGCGACATGGCAGCCTGACGTCGCGCCGGTCAGTTTTCGTCGGCGACGGTGTTGACCAGCTTGCCGATGCCTTCGGCCTCAACCTCGATCACATCGCCGGGCACCAGGAATTGCGGCGGCTCCAGCCGCGCGCCCGCGCCCGTGGGCGTGCCGGTCACAATGATGTCGCCCGGAACCAGCGTGGTGAAGGTCGAGATGTATTCGATCTGCTTCGGGATCGGAAAAATCATGCGCCCGGTCCGGTCCTCCTGCCGCAATTCTCCGTTCACGCGGGTTGTCAGGCGAATGTCCTGCAACTGCGCAGGCGCTGTAAACGGCACCAGCCAAGGCCCGATGGCGCCCGAGGCGTCCCAGTTCTTGCCCTGCGTCACGTTGAACTTGGCATGGCGCACCCAGTCGCGCAGCGTGCCTTCGTTGCAGAGCGTCAGCGCCGCGATATGGTCGTAGGCGTCGGCCTGCGAAATCCTCCGCCCGCCCTTGCCGATAACGATGGCGATTTCACCCTCGTAATCCAGCTGAGGCGTTTCCGGCGGTCGGATCAGGGGCCGGTTATGCCCGGTAAAGGATCGCGGGAACCGGATGAACAGCGACGGGTTCGGCGGTGCCTCTTTGCCATCCTTGTATTCGGCATTGCGGTCAGGAAAGTTCACGCCGACACAGATGATCTTCTCCGGCGATAGTATCGGGATTTCATAGCTGAAGGTCCCGTTCGGATGCGTCACGCTACGCCCCTGTCCCGCCACAGCAAGCTCATGCAGCCCGTCCGCTTCGATCACTTCGCGCAAGGTCGGCCAATCCGGAAAATCGGGAGACAGTGCAATCGTCCCGCCATCCGTGATGACACCGTAGAACGGTTCTCCACCACTGGTGAAACTCGCAATCCGCATCAGTCCAGCCCCCGCGCAATTTCGGTCACCACGTCGTACACCATCATCACATCCTCTTCTGTGCATTCGAACTGGCCGGCCTGGAACCGGATAACCAACTTTCCGTCCACCCGCGTCTGGGTCAGGTAGATACGCCCGTCATCATTGATCGCATTAATCAGCCTCAGGTTCAGGTGTTCCGGATCGGCCCCATCACGCAGGTAACGGAAGGAAAACAGCGACCACATCGGCGGGGTCACGATCTCGATATCCGGTTCGGAAGCCAATCGGTCATGAAGCGCCTGCCCCCAGGCCACGTGGTTGCGCAACCGTTGGCGCAACCCTTCCAGCCCATATGCCCGCAGCACGAACCAGATCTTGAGCGCCCGGAATCGCCGACCCAGTGGCACGGACCATTCCGAATAGTTAACGATCCCCTCGGCCCCATGGGTTTTCAGGTATTCCGGCGAAATGGCCAGCGTTTTCACCAGATCGTCCGGGTTTTTCAGAAAATGCGCCGAGCAGTCGAACTGTACCCCCAGCCATTTATGCGGGTTGAACACGATACTGTCGGCGCGCTCGGTTCCGTCCCACATGTGCCGGAATTCGGGGCAGATCATGGCCGACCCGGCCCATGCCGCATCCACGTGGCTGTAGAGCCCGTGTTTTTCTGCAACGTCGAGACAGGCGGCCACGGGATCCGTTGCGCCTGTGCCCGTGCCTCCAACCGACAGGATAACGCCCGCGGGGATGTAACCGGCCGCCTTGTCTGCCTCGATCGCGGCATCCAGCGCTTCGGGATCCATCCCCCGCCACGCCCCTGTGATCGGAACACGGATCAGGTTGTCCTGACCGATCCCGGCGATCCAGATCGCCCGGTCAATCGACGTGTGCACTTCGGACGAGGCATAGATACGCAGACGCCCCTGCCCCGGCAGGCCCTGCTGATTGCCCTGCCAGCCGAGGGTCTTTTCCCGCATCGTCAGAACCGCCGCCAGTGTGGCCGAAGATGCGCTGTCCTGGATCACGCCTTGGTACCCGGCGGGCAGACCCAAAGACTGGCGCAACCAGTCCATCATGCGGGTCTCCATCTCGGTTGCCGCGGGCGAGGTCTGCCAAAGCATGCATTGGGGCGAGATGGCCATGGCCAGGAATTCGGCCAACACCGAGGCGGGCGAGGCGTTGGAATTGAAATAGGCGAAGAAACGCGGGTGCTGCCAATGGGTTATGCCCGGCATCACGATCTCTTCGAAGTCCCGGAACACGTCTTCGAGGGGTTCGGGTGTTTCAGGCGGCAGTTCCGGCAATGCGTTCAGGATCGCACCCGGCGCGGTCTGGGCCCGTACGGGACGATCTCCTACGGTCTGGTGGTATTCCTGCGTCCAGTCCGCGACTTTCCGGCCCCACGGGGCGAATTCTTCCCAGTTCATATCGGTCCTTTCCGCTGTCGTAGGATGGGTGCTCAGCACCCATCCTACGGTGCGATAATCGGCTGTGCTTTAAGGGCGCTTTCCTGCAGGTTCACGCCGTCGAAGACAGAGCCCTCCTCGAACCAGGACCTTGGCGCCGGCGCACCCCACAGGGTCTGACGCTGCGGATCCCTGAGGTCCCACTTGATCGGTTCGTGATCCGGATCAACAGTCTGGTAGTCGGAACAGTATATTTCGATCCGGTTCAGGTCCGGATCCCGGATATAGAGGAAAAACGCGTTGGAGATCCCGTGCCGGCCCGGCCCACGTTCGATACTGTCGATCCAGCCGGTGGTCGCCATCAGGTCCAGCAGGTCGATAATGTTCAGAGGTGTCGGCACCCAGAACGCGGTGTGGTGCAGACGCGGTCCGGTTCCGTTGGTGAAGGCCACGTCGTGCACGCCGCCCTTGCGGTGCATCCAGGCAGCCCAGCATTTACCGGTTTCTGCATCCTCGGTGTATTCGGTCGTGCGGAAACCAATGTCGTTATAAAACGCAACCGAGGCATCCACGTCCGGGCTGAACATGTTGAAATGGTCGATGCGGAGCGGTTTGACCCCGTTGTAAAGGTTGTAATTCTGATGAATCCACGGAAGCCGATCCATCTTCACATAGAATTCCAGCGGGATGCCGTGCAGGTCGCAGGTGCGCAATGTCCGGCCCTGAAACGGGCGGTCGACCCATTCAACGGGTTGCCCCTTGGCTGTGAAATATGCCGCGGCTTTTTCCAGGTCCGGTTCGTCGAACAGCTTGAATGACAGGTATCCGACATTGGCCGTATCCGCCCGGCGCAGGATAATGCAATGGTGCCCGCGCTCTTCCATTGCGCGCAGGTAGATCGTTTCGCTGTTCTCGTCGGTAACCTGCAGGCCAAGCGTATCCACATAAAACGCACGTGACCGTTCGATATCAGTGACGCGGTATTCGACATGGCTGAGCCGGACAATGTTGAACGGCGGGTAGAGGACGGATGCGGGAACGGGCATCGTCGGGCTCCTTCACAAATTTTGCGATACCGGCGGGACCAAATTTCTTCGAAGAAATTTGCCAAGAATTTTGGAAAATTCTTGCGCCTGCTGAAAGGTCGGTGCGTGAATGCTCATTGCACCGGGAAAACCACGTTGGTCTGCCCGGTGCCGGAGGATGGGAAATACTCGGTCACGACTTCGCACTTCGCGTCGTAGGCATCCCAGCCCAGCGCCCCATAGAGCATGGCCGTATCGTGCATGCTGCCTTCGCCGCAGCATTTTTCGGCATATTCACCCAGCATTTTCAGAAAAGTCGCGTGATCGCCACGCTGCCACATATCCAGAACGTGCAGATCCATCTGGCGGTTGAATTCCGAACTGATCGTGAAAGTGCCGTTGTTGGCGGCGTAATCCCGGTTCGCCCAGATCTTGTGGCTGAGAGACCCCGACGCCACCAGCAGCACCTTGCTGTCAGAGGCCTCGACAGCCGCCCGGATCGCTTGGCCGACAATTCGGCTTTCGTCGTGATCGTGCACCGTGCACCATGCGGCAACGGACACGACTTTCATCTCGTGCTCGCGGCTCATGAACCGCATTGGCACCAGCGTCCCGTATTCCAACTCGAGGCTGTCGAGGTGGTGGGCAAGGGTGTGAACGCCCAGGTCCGAGGCCGCCGCCGCGATGGCGTCGCCCAGTTCCGGGTTGCCCTGATACGCATAGGGCAGGTTCTGTATGAATTGCGGGAACTCGTTCGACGTGAACAGACCCTGGAATCGGTTGTTCGCATTGATGTGAAAACCGGCATTCACGACCCAATGAGTGTCGCAGATGACCACCGTATCCACGCCCAGCGCCCGTGCGCGGCGCGCGATTTCGCAGTGGCCGTCTATCGCCGGCTGGCGGCGGCCTTTCACCGGACCTTCCTGTTCCGACATGATCAGGGTCGGAACATGGGTCATTTTAGCCGCAAGAACGATTTCTCCCATAACTCACTCTCCTTTGCGGTCCGGTCGGGCATGTCAGGCGCCCAGACGCGGGATCCGATGCGCCCTCGTGGCGAACCCGATGTGTTTTTGTTCCATGTAGAATTCAAAGGACCAGTCACCCCCGTCTCGCCCAATGCCCGAGGCTTTCACCCCGCCGAACGGCGTCGGCAGATGGCGGACGTTTTCGGAATTGACCCAGATCATGCCCGCTTCCAGCTGTTCCGTACAGCGCATCGCGCGCGACAGATCGTTGGTCCAGACATATCCGGTCAGACCATAGGGAACGTCGTTGGCCATTTGCAGCGCCTCTTCCTCGGTCGAGAAACGGATCGACGTCAGTACCGGGCCAAAAATCTCTTCCTGAGCGATGGTCATATCATTGGTGGCGTCTGTAAACAGCGTCGGCCTGACGAACCATCCGGTGTCGCCGTGGCGTACGCCGCCGGCCGCGATGGTCGCGCCGTTTTCACGGGCTGCTTCGAAATAGGAGGTCACCTTGTCGAAATGGGTCTTGTGGATCAGCGGGCCGATTTCCGTTGCAGGGTCCAGCGGATGCCCGACGCGGATGTTATTCACCCGCTCCACCAGTCTGGCTTCGAATTCATCTGCGATCGTGTCCTGAACCAACAGCCGCGACGACGAGGTGCAACGCTCGCCGTTCAGCGAGTAGATCATGAATATCGCTGCATCCAGCGCGCGGTCCAGATCCGCGTCGTCAAAGACGATGACGGGATTTTTCCCGCCCAGTTCAAAATGTACGCGCTTGAGCGTGTCGGCCCCCTGTTTCATGATCATCGATCCGGTGCGGCTTTCACCAACAAATGCGATGGCCTTGATGTCAGGGTGTTCGGTCAGGGCCTTGCCAGCCTCTTCGCCCAGTCCGTTGACAAGGTTCCAGACACCAGGGGGAAGACCGGCTTCCTGCGCAATCTCAGCCAGGATGCGCGCTGTGACGGGGCTGAATTCCGCAGGTTTGTGAACCACTGTGCACCCTGCGGCCAGCGCCGGTGCAATTTTCCAGGTCGACAGCATGAACGGTGTGTTCCACGGGGTGATCACACCAACAGGGCCGATCGGAACCCGGGTGGTGACGTTCATCAGCGTGGCCGACGGCAGCATCTGTCCGTCCCGCGCGGTCGGTGCACGGTCGGCAAAAAACCGGAAATTCTCTGCCCCGCGCAGCGCGGCCTTTGACATAAACCGCAGAGCTTGTCCCGTGTCCCAGCATTCGCACAAGGCGATTTCGTCGGCGCGTTCGACAATCAGGTCCGCGATCCGGTGCAGAATCTTCTTGCGTTCCGTTCCGGGCAAATCGCGCCACGCGGGAAAAGCTGCGCTGGCCGCCTGTGCTGCCATGTCGATATCAGCGGCGTTGCCGCGGGCGACCGAACAAATCCGGCTTTCGTCAACGGGTGAGGCCGTTTCAAACACAGCCCCTGACACGGCTGCGCGCGTCTCGCCGTTGATGAGGTTTGAGACGCCATCGGTCCGGAAACGGTTCAGATGGCCGTTCAGCCGGTCAATGTTGGCTTGCAGGTCGGTCATGTCAGTCGGTCTCCGTCAGATGGTCCCGGATGGTTCCGGTTTTTGGCGACAGCGCCGGGTCAATATCCCGCATCTCCACGGACAAGGCGATCGAGTGCCGGGCCAGTGCCGGTTCCAGATAGCGGCGCGCGGCATCGAATACATGTTGTGTCGCGGTGGTCTTTGCATCGTCGGGTCGCCCGCCACGGAGCCGGATTGAAATGTCGATATAGCCGTGGATGTCCCGGCCATCGGCTATTGCAACATGATCGGCCCTGAAGGCGCGGACACGGACACCCGGCATCGGAAACACTCCGGTTTCGATGGCGGCAACCCGCAACGCTTCGCACAATCCGGCAATATCCGTGCGGTCTTCCATGTTTGCAGAATAGTCGATTGTGAGATGGGGCATGATGCGTTCGCCATTTTACTTAACATGTTTAGTATAGCAATTTTCCGGAATGGTCAAGCTTCAAGGCACTCTGCCATTGATCTGGGCTCCGGTCTCAGCGACACTTCGGCATGGCTCAAAGGCTTCCATCAACATCCCGTTCCCTGCCTATTGCCCTGCTCCGCGCACGAGAGCGGGTCATGGGGCCGATCCGAGGCATGCTTTCCTCGGTAGATATCACCGAACAGCAGTGGCGCGTGCTGCGCGTACTACAGGAAAACGGACCGATGGAACCCACCCGCATCGCGGAAGAGGCGTGTCTGCTTTTGCCCAGCCTGACACGTATTTTGCAGAAGCTGGATGAAAAGGAAATGATCAGGCGCAGACCGGATCAGGCAGACCGGCGCAAACAAATCGTCCAGATCTCAAAAACGGGCGAACAGATCATCACATCCAATCTCGACAAGAGCCTGGAACTGTCCGCAGCGATCCGCCGGCGCATGGGCGAAGACCGGCACGATCTGCTGCTGGATCTTCTGAATGAGCTGGAAAATGCAGAAGCTTTGAACCAAAGCTGAACTGACTATTGACCTTCCAGCTGGTGGAACCCTTATCTGATGCGGGAACCATCGGTACAGACCATGACACCCGACATCAGAATTCAGTTACAGGGAATGCACTGTGCAGCTTGTGCCGCACGGGCGGAAAAGGCGCTGAACGCCATTGATGGTGTGTCAGAAGCCACCGTTTCGGCGACGGACCATACCGCCGCAATCCGCCTCAACGGCGCAACCGCCGACGCACTCGAAGCCGCGCTTGAAACCGCCGGCTATCCGCCGCGCCGGGAAACCGTCGTGCTGTCCATAGACGGAATGACATGCGCCGGCTGCGCCGGGCGGGTGGAAAAGTCACTTGCAGCGTTGCCCGGGGTGACCGAGGCCACCGTCAATTTCGCAGGCCGTTCGGCACAGGTAACAGGCCTTGCCGGTGCCGTTGACGCGGCCCGGGTCATAGGCGCGGTTCGCGCCGCCGGATACGAGGCAAGCCTTCCCGAAGAACAGGACCACGGCCACGATCCGGTTGCACAGGAAGTGGCAGACGCCGGGCGGCAGACCGTGATCGCGGCAGCGATGACGCTGCCTGTTTTCGTGCTGGAAATGGGGGGGCATCTCTATCCGCCGTTTCATCACTGGATCGCACACACAATCGGTCAAGATCTGTCCTGGATGGTACAGTTTGTTCTGACAACACTGGTTCTGGCCGGTCCGGGGGCGGTGTTCGTTCGGCGCGGCCTGCCTGATCTCCTGCGCGGGCGCCCTGACATGAACAGCCTTGTGGCGATGGGCAGTCTGGCGGCGTGGAGTTTCTCGACCGTCGCGCTATTTTGGCCTTCGCTGCTGCCGCCCGAAAGCAGAGCCGTCTATTTCGAAGCGGCCGCCGTCATCGTTACCCTGATCCTGCTTGGACGCTGGATGGAAGCCCGGGCGCGTGGGCAGGCCGGGGCGGCGATCCGCGAGCTTGCCGGGCTGCAGCCGCTGACAGCGCTTGTTGAACGGGTTTCGGGCGCACAGGAGTGCAGCATCGCGGAAATCTCCGTCGGGGAAATCGTTCATCTGCGACCCGGTGAGCGGGTGGCCGTCGACGGGGTTGTGACCTCTGGCCAGTCACGCATCGACGAAAGCATGATCACAGGGGAACCCGGAACCGTACAGCGCAGCACCGGTGACTGGGTAACGGCCGGAACGGTCAACGGAAACGGCGTCCTTCGCTACGAAGCCCGGCGCGTCGGCGCTGAAACCGTATTGGCGCGGATCATTGCGATGGTGCAGCAGGCTCAGGGTGGCAAGCTGCCGATCCAGTCGTTAGCTGATCGCGTTGTCGCGCGCTTTGTACCGGCGGTTCTGGCAATTGCGTTGCTGACCGTAACCCTGTGGCTGGTATTCGGCCCCGAACCTGCGCTCAGCCACGCGTTGGTGGCCGGAGTTTCAGTTCTGATCATTGCCTGCCCCTGCGCTATGGGCCTTGCCACGCCCACGTCCATCATGGCCGGCACCGGCCGGGCAGCGCAGTTGGGCGTCCTGTTTCGCAAGGGCGAAGCGCTGCAGCGGCTGGACAGCGCCGCGGTTGTGGCCTTTGACAAGACCGGCACTTTAACCGAAGGCAAACCCCGTATGTCCGAGCTGACCACGGTGCCCGGCTGGGATCAGGCTCGGGTCCTGCGCCTGATCGGGGCGGCCGAGGCGGTTTCGGAGCATCCCGTCGCCCGGGCACTGACGGCGGCGGCGCAGGAACGGTGTGGCCAGCTGCCGCAAGCTCACAACGTAACCGCGCAAGAGGGTCTGGGTCTGTCGGCTCAGGTCGATGGACGTGACATTCTGATCGGATCCCCTCGACTGATGGATCAGAACAGCGTTGACCGAAGTGGCCTAGCCGCTCAGATTTCGGCTATCGAATCCACAGGTCAATCCTGCGTTCTGGCAGCGGTTGACGGCGACCTGTGTGCCGCAATGGCAGTGGCCGACACGCTGAAACCGGACGCTGCATCCACCTTGCAGGCGCTGCACAACCGCGGCCTGAAGACCGTCATGATCACCGGCGACAGCCGGCAGGCGGCAAAAGCGATCGGTGCAAAGCTGGGCTTGTCGCAGGTCGAGGCCGAAATCCTGCCCGCCGGGAAAAAGGAAGCCATCGAGTCCCTGCAGGCCGCGCATGGGCCGGTGGTTTTTGTCGGAGATGGTATCAATGATGCACCCGCGCTGGCGGCGGCGGATGTCGGAATCGCCATGGGCACCGGCACGGATGTTGCCATTGAAAGCGCAGAAGTGGTTCTGTCCTCGGGTCGACTGACCGGAGTTGTTACGGCTCTGGACCTGAGCGCGCGGACAATGCGGAACATCCGGCAAAATCTGTTCTGGGCGTTCGGATACAACATTGTCCTGATCCCCGTCGCCGCCGGTATCCTCTACCCGATCAGCGGCACGCTGTTGTCCCCCATGCTGGCAGCAGGCGCCATGGCCCTTTCTTCGGTCTTTGTTGTGACTAACGCACTGCGTTTGCGGGGGTTCAACCCCGCGCCACTGACGCCGGCAGGTGATGCAACCAAAGCCCGTATTGATCCTGTCGCAGCGGAGTAGACCAATGAACATCAAAGACGTTTCCGCCCGCACTGGCCTGCCCGCAAAAACAATCCGGTATTACGAGGATATCGATCTTATTCGCCCCGCCCGCCGTCCAAATGGGTACCGCGACTTCTCGGATACTGACTGTCACAAGCTGGCCTTTCTCAGCCGTGCGCGCACGCTGGGCTTTTCCATCGACGACTGCAGAACACTTTTGGACCTCTACGAAGACGAAGGTCGCGCCAGCGCCGATGTCCGCCGGATCGCCGCGCACCATCTGGAGCAGATCGACGCCCGTCTGACCGAATTGCGGGAATTGCGCGATACCCTGAGCAGGCTGGTCTCCGCCTGTGCAGGAGACAACAGGCCCGACTGCCCGATCCTCAGGGATCTGGCTGCGGACCAGTCAGCGCCGGACCACAATCAGACAGACAGAAACTTCTCGGCGGACGGGTCATAGCACTGCAGCCCACCTTCGCCGATATCGGTCCACAATCCATGCAGGGTCAGCGATCCGCTGTCGATGGCGTCCACGATGAAAGGGAACGTCATCAGGTTTTCCAATGACCGTATGACCGCGTGTTTCTCCAACTGCTGCGCCTGCTCCTCATCATCTTCGATCCCGGCCACGGCATCGAATTTCGTGCGCAGGATATCCATCCACCGCCCAACGAAGCTCTCTGGTTTTTCCAGTTCCGGCGCGTTGCCCTTGCACATTTCGATACAGCCCCGGACTCCGCCGCACTGCGAATGACCCAGCACGATCAGATGGGCAACCTTGAGGGCCGTCACCGCATATTCGACCGCGGCGCTGGTCCCGTGGTGATCGCCGTCCGGCTGATAGGGCGGCACAAGGTTGGCAATGTTGCGGTGTATGAAAAACTCGCCCTGGTCGGCGCCAAACATCGAAGTAACGTGGACCCGGCTGTCACAGCATGAAATAACCATGGCCCGCGGCCGCTGCCCTTCGGTTGCCAGTCTTCGGTACCAAGCCTGATTCTCAGTATACGACGTGGCCTTCCAACCATGATATCTCTGGATCAGGTAAGAGGGCAGGGGTTTGGCTGCGATCATTGCACCGTCCGTCATCAGTTCTTTGCGTTCCGGCCTAGTTAGACATCATTTCAGACAAATTCGAGTGAGATAGCTCTCTGACGGAAAGAAAATACACATCTTTCGTGGCAAAACTGACCTCAGCTGCGGGGGCGGTGACAAACGGGTGTGCAGGTGGATACCATAATTGAATTGCCTTTTACCGAAACTGTCAGGCTGGATGGCGACCGTCTGGGGGTGATGATCTGCAATCTGGACCCGCGGGATGCCGAAGATATGGTCAGCCGCGCGGTCGAGGAGCTGGCAACGCGAATATCGCGCTGTGAAACGGCGTGGCGCAACGGGGATCATGCCTCGCTGCAGAGGATCGTGATGTCGCTGACCGGTCTTTCCGAACAGCTGGGAATGAATGCGCTGGCGCGATCTGCATCGCATGTCTCCGGATGCATCGACACGGGCGACGTGACCGGAACCGCCGCAACGCTCGCGCGGCTGATCCGGGTCGGGGACATATCCTTGAACACGGTCTGGGACATCAAAGGTCTGTCGGTCTAGCGGGCCTTGCAACCCCGGCGTTGATCCGGCAGCTTCCGCCCTGTGCCGCCTGCCGAGGAGAGCCGACTTGTCCCTGACCTTTGCCAACCCGACTGAAACCACCGTCGATCTGCACGTCATCTCACCCGATACGCTGGAGGATTGGCTGTCTGGGTCCGACGATGCAACCCGCGCCTGGGTTGAAAGCTGCGGATTCACCGGATCGGCCGGTCAGGTGTTGGTCGTGCCGGAGCCCGGGGGCGGTGTGGCCTGCGCTCTGGCCGGGCTCGGCACGCCGCGTGACCGTATTCGCACGCGGTTCGGTCTGGGCGCATCGGCCGTGCGACTGCCGGCAGGGACCTACTGCATCGTCTCGGGCCTGGAAGGCGCCGAGCTTGAAAACCAGTGTCTGGGTTGGCTGCTCGCCGGGTATCGCTTTGAACGGTACAAACAGGGCAAACCGTCACTTCCCGGCCTCTGCGCCCCTGAAAGTGTCGATGTCACCTGGATCGAAGCCGTAGCCGCGGGCGAAGCCCTGACCCGCGACCTGATCAATACGCCCGCCTCCGACATGGGGCCGGCCGAATTGGAAACTGCCGCACGCGACATGACCCAGCCACATGGCGCCGCCTGTACTGTAATCTCCGGTGACGATCTGCTGACACGGAATTTGCCGATGATCCACGCCGTCGGTCGCGCTTCGACACGCGCACCGCGGTTGATCGACATGCGCTGGGGCACAGCCGGGCCGCGGCTGACACTCGTGGGCAAGGGTGTGTGTTTCGATACCGGCGGGCTGGATCTTAAGCCAGCCAGTTCGATGGGTCTGATGAAAAAGGACATGGGCGGATCGGCGACCGTGCTGGGGCTGGCCCACATGATCATGGCATTGAAGCTGCCCGTGCGACTGCGCGTGCTGATCCCCGCCGTCGAAAACGCGGTCGCCGGAAATGCGTTTCGTCCACAGGACATTCTGATCTCCCGCAAGGGTTTGACGGTCGAGATTAACAATACCGACGCCGAAGGTCGGCTGGTGCTGGCCGACGCGCTGGCCATGGCGGACGAAGAATCGCCGGACCTGATCGTGTCGATGGCGACGCTGACCGGGGCAGCCCGCGTCGCCGTGGGCCCGGATCTGGCACCGTTCTATACCGATAACGATGGTCATGCCGACCTGCTGTCAAAGGCCGGATCGAAGGTGGCGGACCCGGTTTGGCGCATGCCGTTCCATGACCCCTATGAGACGATGATCGAACCCGGCATCGCCGATCTGGACAATGCGCCCAAGGGCGGCTTTGCCGGGTCGATCACCGCAGCGCTGTTTCTGCGCCGCTTCGTCGAACAATCGGCTTACATGCATTTCGATATCTACGGCTGGCAACCCGCTGATGCACCCGGCCGCCCCAAGGGCGGTGTGGGCCAGGGCGCGCGCGCGCTGCTGGCTGCCTTGCCGGGAATGCTGGACATTTGACCGACCCGCGAAAAACTCCGGTTAATGACAAGGTTGTGGCCGACTGGCTAGCGGACCGGTTTCCCGACAGGTCACCGGTTTCACCACAGAGTTATTTCGTATCGGTTCCGGTTCTGGATTTGTCGATGACGCCGGGGGGCGCACGGGACCGGCAATTGCTTTATGGCGAGTCGTTTGATGTTCTGGAGATCCGGGATGGTCGGGCCTTTGGGATTGCAGCGGCTTCAGATTATGTGGGTTGGGTGGATCATGCCGCGCTGGCGCCAGCTGACACGCGTGGGCCGCCGGGTGACTGGATTTCAGTACGGTTGACTCATGCCTACGCGATGCCGGACTTCAAATCGCAGGAACAGATCGCGATCTGCCACCTGTCGATGGTCACGACCGGGGAGAAACGAGGCCGTTTCACGGAGACGGAGCTAGGCTGGATCCCGACTGCGCATATTACCAACGAAGCGGAAAAAAACCCAGTGGCGGTCGCCGAGCGTTATCTCGGAACGCCATATCTTTGGGGCGGTGACTCTTCTCTGGGCATAGATTGCTCCGGGCTGGTTCGGGCGGCGTTGCAGGCCTGCGGGGTCGATTGCCCGGCAGACAGCGATCAGCAAGCCATTGACCTGGGGGCGGAAATTCCCCCCGGCAAAGCGCTGACGCGGGGCGATCTGCTGTTCTGGGCCGGTCATGTGGCGATGGTGGTGAATTCCGCGACCCTGATTCATGCGAATGCCTTTCACATGGCCGTCACCTATGAACCTGTTGAGGACGCGATCGCACGTATCGCGGCTCAGGGCGACGGTCCGGTTACGGCTCGTCGCCGGCTCCCTCATCAGCCCTGACCGGCATCTTCGCTCCGCGAGAAGCACCCGAAAGGGAGCGCCGGGCGTTCAGTTCTCCTGTTCAGTTCACGGCGCGGATCAGCTTGCGTTCCAGAATCCGCATAACGTTTTTCAGGTCCGGACCGCGTTTCAGGATCTGGCCGTCCATCCCGACAACCGAGTACATCCCCTGCCGGTTTCTCAGTTTCGGGTGTTTTTCCACACGATACAGAGGGTTTTCCGCGGTGCGCCGAAAGATTGAGAAGACGGCCCGGTCGCTCAGACAGGAAATCCCGTAATCCCGCCATTCCCCGGCGGCCACCATGCGGCCGTATATTGACAGAATAACGGATAATTCGCGCCGGTCGAATGCGACCTGAGACTGAACCGGACCTCTCGAGAAGGGCACAGGAGTTTGAAAAGTCATGCGCAAGACTTGCCGGAAACGGTTTCCAAATCAAGCCTGTGCAGACAATCCGAACCGTTTTGCGAAACTTGTGTCCGCCGGCGGCATGGCCGGTGCCCCGGGAATCGGTTCGCCCAACCACCGTTCTGCCGCCCCTGACAACACCCCGTATGTCCGGGCCACATCCACCCGCGGATCGGCAAGCGGTGAATCATCGGGCAGCAGATCGGGAAAAGGTTCGGGAAACCGCAAAACAACACGGCGCCAGCGGTGGATCAGCAACAGCCGCGCCGCGGCCGCGTCCAGCGGCCCGGTTAAGGCCGGCATCTGGCGCAGGTCCTCTGCCAGCGCGGCCAGCACGGCCCGATATCCCGCATCAAGATACTCGGCCCGGTACTCGGGCGAAATACGGTCGAGAGAGCCCGTCACAGTAACATCAGCACGCCTTGCGTCACCGGCCGGCATCAGGCGTACCGACGGAACACCGTTCTGGCCCAGTGTCACCGACAGGCTCCACCGGTCGATCGGTCCGGTCTGCGGGGCCGCGTAGATCGTCGATGTCGCTGGTCCGAATTGTTGCAGCCCCTGCCGGCTGAGCCGGCAAATGCTGGTGCGTCCTTCTCTCTCCCGGTCGAGCCAGCCATCGCTGTCCAGCCGCGAAAGTGCAGTTCGTAATGCCCCCGGTTCCACGCCGATCCGGCCCAGCAAAACACCCAGTCGCGTGGTGGTCATGGCACCGCCGCGGTGCTGCACCAGATCGCCAAACGCCGTGATCACCAGCGACCAGACACGAAGGCGGCCTTCAGCACGGAGCGAGGCGATCAGGGGAGCAAGCGGATCCATCCGCCCCCTTTAGCGCGTGTAGCTCACCATCGTCAAAAGCTCGTATTCGGCCACCTGATCGCCGTCCTGATTGGTCAGCGTCACATTCCAGGCCACCTCGCCATACTCTTCCGTACGCCCGGTCTTGCGCTTGCAGGTCAGCCGAACGGCAACGCTGTCGCCAGCGCTGACAGGTTTCTGAAAGCTGAGCCCGTTCAGGCCGGTATTGGCCAGAACCGGGCCCGGATCCGGCTGAACGAACAGACCGGCGGCAAAGCTGAGCAGCAGGTAGCCATGCGCCACCCGCCCGGGGAAGAACGGATTGGCCTTTGCGGCATCCTCGTCCATGTGCGCATAGAACGTGTCGCCGGTGAAATGCGCGAAATGCTCGATATCGTCCATCGAGACCGTACGCGCAGTCGTATGGATGGTTTCGCCGATGGCAATCTCGTTGAACGTCCGCTGGAACGGGTGATCCGGCCCTGTGACTTCTGTTGCACCGGGCGTCCACTGGCCCGTGATCGCCGCGATCACATCGGGGCTGCCCTGAATCGCGGTGCGCTGCATATAGTGCAGCACGCCACGCACGCCGCCCAGTTCCTCGCCACCGCCGGCCCGGCCCGGTCCGCCATGCACCATGTGCGGCAACGGAGAGCCGTGGCCGGTGCTTTCCTTCGCGCTGGACGCACCGGTGATGTAAAGCCGCCCGTGCCAGGCCGCACTGCCCAGCGTCACCGCGCGCGCCACTGCGCTGTCGTCGGTGACCAGCGAGGCCACAAGCGACCCGCCTCCGCGATTGGCCAGCGCGGTGGCGTGGGCCAGATCACGATACGGCATAACTGTCGATACCGGACCAAAGGCCTCCATTTCGTGGACTGCCCGGGCAGCGTCGGGATCATCACAGCGCAATAGGGTGGGCTTCAGGAACGCACCACCCGGCCCCGCGCCGACCAGATCCAGAACCTCCGGATCACCTGTCAAAGACACGGTTTCGTCTGCCAGCGCCTGCAACTTGTCCAGCACGTCGGCCTTCTGATCCGCGCTGGCCAGCGCCCCCATGCGAACACCCTCAGCAGCCGGATCGCCTACCGATGTTCCCCCCAATCGCGCCAGCAAGGCTTCCGACACATCTGCAATCGCCGCTTCAGGTACAATAATACGCCGGATCGCCGTGCACTTCTGACCTGCCTTCGTCGTGATCTCGTTCGCTGCTTCCTTTATGAACTGGTCGAAGGCCGGCGCGCCCGCCGCCACGTCGGGGCCGAGAATAGTGGCGTTCAGGCTGTCCTGTTCGGAATGGAAACGCACCGAATTGCGCACTAGGTTGGAGTTGCTGCGCAACATCAGCGCGGTATCGGCTGAGCCTGTGAAAGCCACCGCATCCTGCGGTCCCAGCCGGTCCAGCATGTCGCCAACACCGCCCACCACCAACTGCACAGCTGCTTCAGGCAGGATACGGCTTTCGATGATCATGCGGAAACAGGCCTCAGTCAAATAGCTGGTTTGCGTTGCCGGTTTCACGATGGCCGGCATGCCCGCCAACAGAGTTGGCGCCAACTTTTCCAGCATTCCCCAGACCGGGAAGTTGAACGCGTTGATATGCACCGCCACGCCCTGCATCGGCACGGCGATATGCTGGCCGATGAAAGACCCGCTTCGGCTCAGCCCTTCGATTGCGCCATCAACGTAGACATGTCCGTCCGGCATTTCGCGCCGGCCCTTGGAAGCGATCACGAACATCGTGCCGATTCCACCGTCTATGTCGATGGCCCCGTCGCGGCGCGTGGCACCTGTCAGCGGGTTAATGGCGTAAAGCTCTTCCTTGCGTTCGTTCAGATAGGTTGCGACCGCCTTAATCATCTTGGCGCGTTCATGAAACGTCATCGCCCGCAGCGCCGGTCCGCCGGTGCCCCTCGCCCAGTCAAGCATGCCCTGCACATCCAACGGCGCGCCACCAGCCTCGGCGATCTGCTCGCCTGAAACAGGTCCGATCACGGCCCGAGCCCCGGCACCGGGCCCAATCCATTGCGCCATTGCATAGCTTTCCGGTCTCAACATGATGTTTCTCCTCACAGGTTAGGTGCAGAGTGGACCGGCAAACGCCCAAAATCAACACTCTTGACCGTATGGTCGGTTTTGTGCAGGGTACGGGCATCCGGGGAGGACAATAGATGACGCCGCAGGAACGCGCCGAAAAGAGCGCCCGGGCCATGATGGCTAATGACCGCGCATCGCCCTGGCTGGGCATCCGGCTGGATGCGATCGGGCCCGGTACATCAACGATGTCTTTCGTCGTGCAGGACCATCATCTGAACGGACATGACGTGTGCCACGGCGGCTATATCTTTACACTGGCCGACAGCGCCTTTGCTTTTGCCTGCAACAGCCATAACCAGGTGGCGCTGGCACAGCAGAACTCAATCACCTACGTCACGCCCGGAAAAGGCGGCGAACGGTTGACGGCCACAGCGGTAGAAATCAGCAAATCCGGCCGCTCAGGCACATATGATGTCACCGTCACGGGTGAAGACAGCCGCACCGTGGCCCTGTTTCGCGGTCTTTCCCGCACCATCAAAGGCCAGAATTTCGAGGAATCCGAATGAACCAAGCCTATCTTTGCGACGGCACCCGCACACCTATCGGCCGGTTCGCCGGTTCACTGTCCTCCATTCGCCCTGACGACATGCTGGCGCATGTGATCAAGGCCCTGATGGAACAGTATCCGGGTGTCGAGATCGACGATGTCTTTGCCGGCTGCGCCAACCAGGCCGGTGAAGACAACAGGAACGTTGCGCGCATGGCAACCCTTCTGGCCGGGCTGCCGGACACCGTTCCCGGGGCCACCATCAACCGTCTGTGCGGGTCGGGGCTGGATGCGCTGGGCACGGCGGCCCGGGCCATCCGGGCGGGCGAGGCAGACGTCATCGTCGCCTGCGGCGTCGAGAGCATGAGCCGGGCGCCGATGGTCATGCCAAAGGCCGACAGCGCGTTTTCCCGCCGCGCCGAAATATATGACACCACCATCGGCTGGCGGTTCGTGAACAAGGAAATGCACCGCCACTACGGTACTGATTCAATGCCCGAAACGGCGGAGAACGTGGCCTCGGACTACCAGATTTCCCGCGAGGATCAGGACGCGTTTGCCTACCGGTCGCAAACCCGCGCCCTTGCGGCGCAGGCCAACGGGCGGCTGGCACAGGAAATCACCCCGATAAGCATACCGCAGCGCAAGGGCGATCCCGTCGTCGTGGACCGCGACGAACACCCGCGCGAAACCTCGCCCGAAAAACTGGCCAAACTGCCAACCCCGTTCCGGGAAAACGGCACCGTAACCGCCGGCAACGCCTCGGGTGTGAATGACGGGGCAGCAGCGATGATCGTTGCCTCCGAAGCCGCGGTTGAGAAATACGGCCTCACTCCGCGCGCGCATCACCGGCATGGCCACCGTGGGTGTGCCACCGCGGATCATGGGAATCGGCCCCGCACCGGCAACCGAAAAGCTGCTGGACCGCGCCGGGTTGAAGATTGGCGATATCGACACGATGGAGTTGAACGAAGCTTTTGCCGCGCAAGGTCTTGCCGTAACCCGGCAGCTTGGGCTGCCCGATGATGCAGACCACGTGAATCCCAACGGTGGGGCCATCGCGCTGGGCCATCCGCTGGGCATGTCCGGCACACGGCTGGCGCTGACCGCATCCCAGACGATGGTGAACGAAGACTTGAACCGTGCAGTCTGCACGATGTGCATAGGCGTCGGTCAGGGCATCGCCCTGTTGCTGGAGAAGGCCTGATGAAAGATCTCACTCCGAACCGCAAGGATCTGAACCCGATCGAGATTGCCAGTCGCGATGAAATCGCCGCCGTTCAACTCGACCGCATGAAATGGTCGCTGCACCACGCCTACGAAAACGTACCACATTACAAGGCCAACTTCGATGCCGCCGGTGTCCATCCCGGCGACCTGAACGATTTGACCGATCTTGCGAAGTTCCCGTTCACGGTCAAACAGGACCTGCGGGACAATTACCCCTTCGGCATGTTCGCCGTTCCGCGCGAAAAACTACGGCGCATCCATGCCAGTTCCGGCACCACCGGACAGCCAACCGTTGTCGGTTACTCTGAAAACGATCTGCGGGTCTGGGGCGAAGTCGTGGCCCGATCACTGCGTGCGTCAGGCCTGCGCCCCGGCGACATTCTGCACAACGCCTATGGCTATGGGCTGTTTACCGGCGGGTTGGGCGTACATCTGGGCGCGGATGCGCTGGGCCTGGCAACTGTGCCGGTATCCGGCGGCATGACCGAACGCCAGGTGCGCCTGATCCGGGATTTCAAGCCCAAGGGCATGACCGTAACACCGTCCTATGCCTTGTCGATCCTTGATGAATTCCGCTCCGAAGGCCTTGACCCGCGGGATTGTTCGCTCGAGGTCGGCATCTTCGGTGCCGAACCCTGGACCAACGCCATGCGGCGTGAAATCGAGGATGCCTTCGACATGCACGCCGTCGATATCTACGGCTTGTCGGAGGTAATGGGTCCCGGCGTGGCCAACGAATGCGTGGAAACCAAGGACGGGCTGCATATCTGGGAAGATCATTTCTATCCCGAAGTGATCCACCCCGAAACCGGCGAGGTCCTGCCCGATGGTGAACCGGGCGAACTTGTCTTCACGTCGCTCAGCAAGGAAGCCTTCCCGATCATCCGGTACCGAACCCGCGATCTGACCCGGCTTCTGCCCGGCACGGCACGCAGCATGCGCCGGATGGAGAAAGTGACAGGCCGTTCCGACGACATGATCATCCTGCGCGGCGTCAACGTCTTTCCGACCCAGATCGAAGAACAGCTGATTACAGTTGCCGGTCTCGCCCCGCATTTCCAGATCGAACTCAGCCGCCCCGACAGACTGGACGTGATGACCGTGTTGACCGAAGCCATGGAAGGCCACTCCGCCAACGAAGAAAGAGTTCACGCCGCAGCCGAATTGCAGGGCAAGATCAAGCGCAATGTCGGGGTCTCGGTTAAAGTACAGATCGCCGATCCGGGCGGCATTGCCCGCAGTCAGGGCAAGGCCGTTCGGATCGTGGACAACCGGCCGAAGGACTGATGCCGCGCGGAATTGCCAGAGATCACGACGAAAAACGCACTGCCCTGCGCAAAGGCGCGGCAGCCTATTTCGCGCGCCACGGATATGACCGGGCCTCGATGACCGGTGCGGCAACGCAATGTGGCGTGTCCAAGGCGCTGCTTTATCACTACTACGACAGCAAGGAAGCTTTGCTCTACGACATCCTCGACGCCCATCTGTCGGAGTTGACCGAAGTTGTTGAAGACGTGCGCACACAGGGGCTGGGAGCGTTGATCCGGGTCATCCTGGCCGCCTACGAAGATGCGGACGCCGAACACAAACTTCAGCTCGATGCGCTGGCGACGCTGCCCGCCGACATGCAGGCCCCGCTGGTCGCGCTGCAGCGCCGTCTTCTGTATGCGATGTCAGGCGCCGTAGTGATGGAACGCCCCGGATTGTCTGGTGACCGGCTGCGGGCGGTCACGATGTCGGTTTTCGGTATTCTCAACTGGTTCTACATGTGGCACCGGCCAGGCAAGGGCCTGACCCGGGCGGAATATGCGGCTCTGGCAGCAGATTTCGTGAAAGGCGGTATCGCGGCGGTCTAGCCAGATTGTGCGCCTTCGGCGCGCTTCTTTGTCTCCTCGTCGGCCTCCGGCCTCCTCCTCGGGTTCGGCAGGCAAACCTGCCTCACACGCCTCCGGCGGGAGTATTTTCACAAAGATGAAGCCCGGGCCCAGTTTCTTTAGGCAGCGTACCTACAAAGAGCTTCACGTTTCCAGCGAGTTATGATTCACTTTCCGTAAAACAATGTGGGGAGCCGTGGAATGGCGCGATCAGACTTGAGCGATTTGGAGTGGGAGTTCATCAAGGCTGTGCTCCCGAACAACAGCCGGGGTGTGAAGCGTGTCGATGATCGGCGCGTGATCAGTGGCATTTTCTATGTCTTGCGTACCGGCATCCCTTGGCGGGATTTGCCGGATCAATACGGCCCCTACACCACGGTGTACAACCGTTTCAACCGATGGACTTATGCTGGCATCTGGGATCGTGTGATGGAGGCGGTCGCCGACGCGCACAACGTCGACACTGTGATGGTGGATGGAACATCCGTGCGTGTGCATCATTCAGCCGCAACGCTCAAAAAAACGACCCGCGTCGTTGCATGGGGCGGTCGCGGGGCGGGTTAACCACAAAAATTCACGCACTTACCAACCAAAACGGCCTGCCAATCCGCTATGAGCTGACGCCGGGCCAAGCCCATGACGCACCGCCCTGTGAACAGCTTTTGGATGGACTGCAGCCTGGGCAATATGTGCTCGCGGACAAGGCTTATGACGCAGACTGGATCCGTGAAATGATCTGGGAACAAGGCGCCATCGACGTAATCCCACCAAAGGCAAACCGGAAATTGCCCGCCGAGTTTGACGCGGAAATTTACCGCGAACGCAATAAGATCGAGCGCTTCTTCGGCAGGCTCAAAGCTTCGTTCCGACGCATCGCGACCAGATATGAGAAAACCTCAGCCAACTTCATGGCTATGATCAAACTCGCATCCGTAAGGCTATGGTGCCAGTTTTATGAGTCTGCTGCCTAGTAATCGGCGATTAAGCTTAATTGCTTATCTTCTCAGGTGCGGTACAGGCTGGAGAGCCGATGACCGCCAAAGGTGAAGTCGCCCCCGTCCCTAGGGTTCAGGCCAGGTGGCGGGGGCGCATTCCACTGCTTCATCTTTGGTCAAATACTCCGGGGTTTGGGGCGGAGCCCCGGGGCCTGCGCGGCCTGAGCGCAAATGCACAGTGCGTGCCGCAGGCACACTCTTTGGGTCATGCGAACTGCCCGTGGCAGAACCAGCCTGCCGACATTGTCCCCCCATGGCCATAATAGAGCCACAGCCTTTCACCCCGGTCCGTTGTCACCTCCCAATAGTCCCGGACCCCCGTACGCCAGTCCGGTTCATCGAGCCACCATTCCGGAGAAATTCGCTCTGGTCCCATGGCTTTCTGCAGCGACCAGTCCCGCCCACGCCAGCGGAAGGTTTCCGGCAGGTTTGGATCTTCGGGCATATGAACCGGCTCTGGCCGCCAGAGCGTCAGCGGCCGCGGTACCGCCGGTTGCGGCCAGCCATGCACCGGATCGGACCAGGCCGCGGCCAGCGTCTGTGCCGCCTTTTCGGGGATATGGCTGGAGGACGGATGCCGGCGCGTGATCGCCTCCAGCCCCGTCCGCGCCCCGAGGCGCCCGATCAGATCGTCGAGCGCCGAATTCTGCGCCAGCCGGTCCCGCACCGCCCGGCCGGCACCCAGATGTCCGGTCTTGGTGCGTTTGTGCAGCGGTTCGGTCTGCACAGCTTCCAGCCGCAGCATGTCGATCCCGAAACCGGCATCGATCTGATCCAGCTTCATCTGCAGGAGCGGGCGGATGCGGTGCTGATCATGGCTGGGCCGGGCCAGCCCGATGGTGACGACCTCGGCGACCTGATCGGTGCGATACGCCTCCAGCTTGAGTGTCCGCAAACCGCGGCCCTTACTCTCAAGGCGCGTACAAAGCCGGGGCAGCATACGGTCGATGCCGGCCAGCAGATCCGCCTCCAGCCCGACAGGGTCCGGCAGGGTGATCCGCACTGCAAAATGATCCGGTGGTTTTGCAGGCGAAACCGGTTCCGGCGCACTGCCCATGGCCTGATCCAGCCGCAGGACCAGCCCTTTACCGAATCGCCGGGCCAGCGCAGCACGGGGCTGGCCCAGCAGATCACCGATCCGGCGCAGGCCCAGGCGGTTCAACTGTGCGGCCACCTCCGGTTCCAGCCGCAGTGCCGCCACAGGCAGGGGGCTGAGCGTGCCATAGCTCTGCCCCGGTGCTGCAATCCGGCCGGCCTGTGCCTGCGTCACCACCTGCGGCGCCGTCCCGCCCTTGGTCCAGTGCCGCCGCTTGCCTGCCCGGGACCGGGTGGCAGGGGCTTCCTGGTCGATGGCATCGCCGTTGCGTGCGGACCCGGCCTCGGCCCCGGCATAGCGTGCCAGCGCCCAGGCCGCGCCCAGCGTATCGGCAATCCCTGCCCGCACGGTCAGCCGCATATCCGCGCAATCCCCCTCGATCACGCCCAGCAGCCGGGCCTCTCCCCCGAACAGATGTGCACAGCCGCTCAGGTCGATGACCAACGCATCCGGTGCCTCTCCGGTCACCCATGGGGAAAACTTGCCCGCCCACCGCCGGAGTGCCGTCAGAAACCGGGCCTCCGCCGGGGCGTCACGGGTGCGGGTCGTCAGTGTGCCGCACATCGCATGGGCGTCGCGTACCGGTTGCCCCACCTGCACGCCTGCGCGAGAGGCGGCGGCATTGACCGACACCACCGTCTGCATGTTGTGCTGTACGTCCACCACCGCCAGCGGACCGGTCTCCTGCCCGCGATCGAGCCGCAACAACCGTTCCGCACCGAGGCGGGGAAACCAGAGAGAGAGAATACGGCGGGTTGGCATGGCAAATGTTCATCTTATGTTCTCATTTGTATGGTGAGTCGCAGATGCGGGCAAGGCTGCCTCGTAACGCCCTGCGTAAACAAAACCGGTACCCGGGATTATGGGTTCGGCGCATTTGCCCTTGATGCCGCGTTGTCGGGAAACGGGGCGTGTCTCGCCGACCGGCTGCTGACGGAAAAGATGAAGCGGAAGGAAGGCTCGTCAAGTTGCATCCGACATGCATCACGCGATCGGGCGGCATCAATTTTGTGTATCCTAACTCACTTCACCCGGATCCCCGGGTGATCCTTTTGCGGAACTGGCTGCCGGAGCAGGCCGGGCAGGCAGCGCCCGCGAACTGACCCAAACAATCAATCCGGGGCAAGCATGTAGCCCGCACCGCGCACGGTTTGCAGGTACCGCGGCTGTTTCGGGTTCGCCTCGATCTTGCGCCTGAGCCGGGTGATCTGCACATCGACCGCGCGTTCCTGAGCCTGCCCACGGTCCCGGCCCAGATCCTCGACCAGTTTGGATCGGCTCACAGGCTCGCCCGGGCAACCGGAGAATATCTTCATCAGCTGGCTTTCCGTTGCCGTCAGGCGCACGATCTGGTCACCCTGCCACATCTCGCCCCGGTCTATGTCATAACGGATGGCACCCAGGTGCAGAATCTTCGGCACGGTCTGTTCCGGGGGCGGATCCGACATCCGGCGCAGGATCGAATTGATCCGCAACAGCAATTCGCGCGGTTCAAACGGCTTGACCAGATAGTCATCGGCACCGGCTTCCAGCCCGGCGATGCGATTTTCCGGCTCTCCCTTTGCCGTTAAAAGCAGGATCGGGGTTTCGTGGGTTTCCCTCAATACGCGGGTGAAACTCACCCCGTCTTCGCCCGGCATCATCACGTCCAGCACGATCAGGTCGAAATCCAGACCCGACAGAATGCGGCGCGCATGTCCGGCATCGCGTGCCGAGGTGACCAGAAACCCGTTTCGCTTGAGGAACTTCTTGAGCAGGTCCCTGATCCGTTCGTCATCGTCGACGATCAGCAGATGGGTATCCAGTGCGGTCATGTCGGTGCATCCTTCAGCCGGGCATAGGCGCGCCGCATGTCGGTATCCATCATTGCCTCCAGGACCTGACGAAAGCCGGCCACGGCCTCGGGCCCCGCATCCTTGTACGCGGCCCGCATGCGGGCGCGTTGCGCATCGCTGAGCCGGGCTTCGAGCATACGGCCTTCATCCGTCAGAAACAGGTGACGTTCACGTTTGTCCTGTGTTCCGACACGGCTCTCAACCAGCCCGTCATCGATCAGTCGGCGCAGAACCCGGTTCAGCGATTGCTTGGTCACGCCGAGGATGTTCAGAAGGTTGTTAACCGTCGTTCCCGGTGCACGGTTGATGAAGTGAATTGCGCGATGATGCGCACGCCCGTAATCAAGTCCGGCTAAAATGCGATCGGGATCGGCGGTAAAGCCGCGATAGGCAAAGAACATCGCCTCGATCCCCTGCCTGAGCTGCTCATCGGTCAGGAACAACAGAGTTTCGCCCGTCTGTGCTCTGAGCGCCGGCCCGTCAATCATGACCCGTCCCTTTCACAATTTTGGCCAGTTTAAGTCAGTCTTGTTGACATTCCAAGTCTCAAGGGCTATCGAATCGCAGTTTCAGCGCAACTTTATGTCCGATACGGACGTATCCAGCGCAATATTTGGAAATCGCGAAGCCCTTAAGGAGAAATGCGATGGCAGGCTATGACGACCGCGACGGCCAGATCTGGATGGATGGCAAACTCGTGCCCTGGCGGGATGCGAACGTGCATATCCTGACCCATGCCATGCATTATGCCAGCTCCGTCTTTGAAGGCGAACGTGCCTACGGCGGCAAGATCTTCAAAAGCCGGGAACATTCCGAACGGCTGAGGGCCAGCGCCGAGATGGTCGATTTCCAGATCCCCTGGACCGTGGATGAAATCGAAACGGCCAAGCAGCAGGTGCTGGAAGCAAACGGCCAGTCTGACGCTTACGTGCGGGCCGTGGCATGGCGCGGTGCCGGCGAAGATATGGGTGTCGCGTCAGCGCGCAACCCGGTGCGAATGGCGGTCGCGTCGTGGGAATGGGGTGCATATTACGGTGATGCCAAGATGAAGGGCGCCAAGCTCGACATCTCGAAATGGAAACGGCCCAGCCCGGAAACTATTCCGGTACACGCAAAGGCGGCAGGCCTGTACATGATCTGCACCATGTCCAAACATGCAGCCGAGGCGAAGGGGTGTTCGGATGCGTTGTTCATGGATTACCGCGGCTACGTGGCCGAGGCGACCGGGGCCAACATCTTCTTCGTGAAGGACGGCGAGGTGCATACACCCAAGGCCGACTGCTTCCTGAACGGGATCACGCGTCGCACCGTGATCAGTATGCTGAAGGACCGGCAGATCAAGGTCCACGAACGCCACATGGATCCGGGCGAAATGGAAGAGATGCAGCAATGCTGGCTGACCGGTACGGCGGCGGAGGTCACACCGGTGGGCCAGATTGGCGACTACAATTTCGAGGTCGGTGCACTGACGCGGGACATCGCAGACGGGTACGAGAAGCTGGTGCGCAGCTAATCGGCTGGGATTTTTCATCGTTGTTCATGCAACAAGCGCACGGCGATTTTTGGTCGGCGTGCGCTTGTTGCAATTGTGATCTGCAAATCGAAACGTGTTAGACAACTATTCGAATGCTCTCCTACCAACACGCCTATCACGCCGGGAACGCGGCGGATGTTCACAAGCACGCGCTGCTGGCCACCGCGCTGGACTATCTGACGCGCAAAGACAAGCCGCCGAGCTATGTCGAAACGCATGCAGGTCGGGCGATTTATGATCTGGGCGGGTCAGAGGCGGTCAAGACCGGAGAAGCCGCGCAGGGGATCGCGCGCATGGCGGGCTGGTTCGACAAGGCGCATCCATATGCCAAATCGCTTGCTGGAGCGCGTGAACAGGGGGGGCCGCGGGCCTATCCCGGGTCTCCTTTCATCGCCCGGCACCTGCTGCGGGAAACCGACCGGCTGACGCTTGCGGAACTTCATCCACAAGAGGCCGCGGCGCTGCGCAATTCGATGCCTGGCACAGTTGTCCGGCAGGCGGATGGTCCGCAGCTGGCGTTGTCGATTCTGCCGCCGGATCCCCGCCGCGGTCTGTGCCTGATTGACCCGTCTTACGAGGTGAAATCGGAATACAGCGCGATGCCCGTCCTGATCCGAAAGCTGCACCGGAAATGGCCGGTCGGTGTTTTGATGCTGTGGTACCCGATCCTGACCTCCGGTGCCGAGCGCGGGATGGTCGCGGCACTGAAGGACATCAGCGCTGATCGCACGCTGTTGAGCGAGGTTCGTTTCCCACCCGCGCGCCCCGGGCACGGCATGGTTGGCAGCGGCCTGTTCTTCATCAACCCGCCCTGGCCATTGGAATCCGCCGTACTGGACCTGACTGCAAGGTTCAAAACGCTCCGCTGACGAAGCAGCCCGGCATCCGGTGATGCCGGGCCATTGGTTCAGCAATTGGCAACACAGGTTCGGTTTATCTGTATTTCCCTGCAAATCAGCCTCAACCCGCTCATAGACAGATCATTTCCGTCTGCCCGCAAGTGGACCTCGACCTGCGCCGCAACGGACCCGGCCGGACATGTCGATGGCGTGCGCCAGTTGTCATCGCAGTTGGGCCGGTCCTTGGTAACCTCGCCGGCTAGCGGAAATGTGTCCACCGTTCCATCTTCCTCGACTTCCACGCGCGTACGCCAGACCCGGATGCCCTTCAGTCGGAAGGGGTGGTTGTTGGTTTTGGAATTGCAGACCGCCACCTTGTTGATGAACGTATCATGCGACGTGGTCAGCAGCGGCACGTAAGCAACCGAGTTATCCGTGTGGCCCCGGTTCCCGCACTCGTCCAGATCAAAACGCGGCCCCTTTTCGTGATCGAGGATATGGGCCTTTTCAACCCGGATGTAACAGGGCCGGTCGCCACGTTCGGCGAACATGATCCGCTCGATCGCGCGCAGGCCGCCCTGCCCTCCGATCACCCGGCGCTGTGACGACGTGCTGGTCGACAGTCCCGCGACATTGTCAGCCTCCGTCAGCGCACCCAGCGAGACCGTGTAATCATATTCTGCATCCGGTGGCGTCGGCGGGTCCAGCACGGCGATTGCGTTCTGCAGGTTGGGCAGCGGCCCGATGTTGTTGCCGGCTCGCGGCGGTGTTCCGGTGGAGGATAGCAGGTCACGCATTTCCAGCCAATTCAGCGGTGGATTGTTGTTGGCGAATTGAATGCCCTGAATCGCCGCCGCGGCACCGGCAACAATCGGGCTGGCTGACGAGGTGCCGCTGAACCCGCTGGTGTAAAACTGATCCGGGTCACCTCGGCCATTCACACGCGACTGCCGCCCGGTCAGGCAGGTCGAGCTACCGACACAATCGCGGCTGCCATTGCCGTAACCCGTGGTAGCTACATCCTCGCCCCAGGCATGCAGGTCAATCCGGTCGCCGTGGTTTGAAAAACACTCCCGCTCACGCCGGCCGGATTCGCTGGCCGCCACGATCAGCGCACCACTGTCGCGCCACGCCCGGTTGAAGACATCGTCGAACAGAGGATCGTCGAGGTTCTGTTCACCGTTTCCAGCCGGCTCGACGACGATCAATCCCGAATTGCTGGCCGCGACGATGGCTTCGTAATTGTGGTCCGACCATTCCACCGGCAGCATACCGCACTGTCCTCTGGGCGCGCCGTCGCTTGTTTCACAGGTACAGTCCACGTTGCGAGGGCCCGAGACCTGCGCTTCGATCAGGACTACGTCGCCCTCCTGCAGAACGGCGGCAGCATCAAGGATGGACCCGGAATTATTTACGACCTGTCCAAACCCCGTGCGGCGCTTGTTGTTGATCACCCCGAACACCGCCTGAGGCACGATTCCGGTCACACCCGTGCCGTCATCTTTTGCAACCATAATCCCGGCGACCGCGGTTCCGTGCTCGATCTGGTCCTCGGCCCAATCCTGCTGATTGTCGTCCCAATTGTTGAACACCGGCTGCGGGTTGAACGCCGGCAGGTCTTCGTGGGTTGGGTTCCAGCTGTCCTCGATGTCGATAATGCGGACAAGGTTGCCCTTGCCGCCTGGTTGGGTCCACGCGAACCGGGCGTGGATCCCGTTGCCGTCATTGTCCAGATACCCCTGATAGGTGGAATAATCGGCCGTCGGTGGCGCGATGTCCGTTTTGGACGATTGCGGCATGCGATACGCTTTCTCGATTATAGGGATCGCGTTCAGGGCCCGCAGCACCCGACCCACATCCGTCTGCGGATCCAGCTGAACCCAGTAGTAATTGGCCAGATCGGACGTACGCCGCCCGGTGCGCAATTCCGCCCGCGCCCGCAGGCCACCCAGCAGATCCAGAGGCTGCCGGTGCATGCGGTTCCAGCCCAGCACACGTTCTTCGGACAGGATCCTGCGCACCCGGGTCATCTGTTCGCCGATCCCGGGTTTCTCGATGCCGCGTTCCCGCAGAAACGCGATGTCGGCGACATCCAGATTATCCTGAACCGAAATCAGCGTGTTCAGTCGTGTATTCAGCACGGACTGGTCGGTTGACGTTTCATCCAGCCCCTGGGGGTTCAGCGCCCGGACCCGGGCACCATCGGCAAACTTGACAACGATCAGCCCGGGCACCTCGCGCCCTTCGGCAACGATGCGCCGGCCCGGGTTGCGCCGGTATTTGGGACGCAGCCGCAGCCGGGCTTCGGGTGCGATTGCCGTGGCCCGCGCAATATCCGCAACGAGAGGCCGGTTGCGCGCGTCGTAGTTGCCCGGTCTTTGCAGGGTTTGAGCGTCAAGAATTTGGGAAAAAAGGGAAAAAGTCAGAAAAGCAGCCAACAGACGTAGCATTACAGGCACCTGTACAACAAGGGAATCAATACGGTCAGTGGCACGAGTCTACCCGTTGACCTTGGGTCAAGGGAGTATGGAATGCCTGACCCGGGCCTGTCGCAAAACCATATTGAAAATGTAGGGTGACAAAAGTCTTTGGGTATCCGGACTATCCCGGACTATCCCGGACTATTCCGGCTGGGATTGCAAAACGGGCTTGAAATCAGGGCTTTGAGCGCCTCTTGGGGCGCGGACCTGATGGCCACGTCGGATTCGGCCCGCGCCATAAGTCTTTCAGAATCGGCACGTTTCGGGGGGTGCGAACCCGCTGGAAACGGTGATTTTGTCGCTGATATCGGGGGCGCGAAACAGCCGGATTTTCCGGGCATTTCAGGGGTGGTGCTTTTCGGGCTTCCCGGTGCTTTCCGCGGCCACGATGATCTGCCCTTGCAAGGGGCCTGCAAGGGATGTTCGGCTATCAGCTGTAGGGCATGTCGTAGCCGATGATCGAGCCATCTTCGTATCGGTCGGTAATGTTGCCTTGCGCATCGCGCTGCGCGCGCGGCGCGGGTTCGGTGGGGCTGAGGTCGACACCGTCGAAGACGGGCGGCAGGGTCGAGCGCAGCGGCTCGTAGAGTATCCCGTCGAAGGCGAACCCGAGGAGCCAGAGGAACTCGGTCGGATCGTGGGCCGGATCGCGGAGGTAGAGTTCGCGCCCCTCGGAGGAACAGTTCACCGGCGTGGGGCGGGCGAGGGTCTTCTGCATGCCCGGCACATCTGAATGGGTGCCCTCGACCGTGCCTGCCGTGTCGTCCCAGATCACGGTGCGCATCTCGCGCCCGTAGAGCATGTCGGGAAGGTTGATCCTGTGAATGGCCATGGGGTGCTCTCGCTATCGTCGCTATGCGGGATCGTAATGGAAAAGCAGCCCCAGCACCAGATCGAGCATCTCCGGATCGTCGCGCACGAGCTTGTCCAGATCGACGCCTTCGTCGCCGGGCAGCCTGTGGAAGAGGATCTGGAAGGCGCGGGTCATGACCTCGGCGGCGCGGCCACCTGCGTATTCCCGCCCGAAGTAGCCATCGACATACTGGTCGCGCCGTCCTGTCAGAGGTGGATAGTCGGGCAGGATCAGAACCGGCTCCCGCGCCCCGCCGGGCAGGGTGGTGCGTCGGATATGGAGGTCCTGGAAGAGACGGTCGATTTCCGGCATCGCCGCTTGCAGGTGGTGGACATATTCGTGGGTGGCGTTGGAGGGATCGCGGGAGGTGATGGCCCAGGCGGTGTTATCGGCCTTGGTCAGCTGGCCGCGCCCGATGCGGACCGACCCTCGTGCGGCGGCGGAAAGGTAGCTGCCGCCGGTTTCCTGCCCGTTGGCGGCAACGCCGAGCGGGCTGGCATTGGCGCGCGCCACCCAGCGTGCCGGAAAGCGCAGCGAGGCGGCATGGACGGCGTCGGCGGCGGCCCGGTCCTCGCCGCCCGTGCGCAGGGGTCTGACGGATGCCGCCACGGTTCCGGCGCCGCGCCCGGTTGTGAGGCCCTGGGCAACGAGGCCACGCAGGCGGTCGGCAAAGCCCGCCTGGTCCGGGGCCAGTGCGGTGGCCTCGACAAGCTGCCTGCGCCTCGTGCGCCCCCGCGCGATCCATTCGGTGACATCGGAGGTGGCGGCGCGGACGAGCGCGGGCGGGGCGGCGATCAGGCGGTCCGCGAGCAGCTTGCGGGCGCCGGCCACGGGGTCGACGGTGCCGGGGTTGTGGGCAAAGCCGGGATCGATCCCGACGGGCACGTCCTGGCTCTCCCCGGTGCGGCGGTTGCGCCATGGCCGTGTGCGGTTCCACCCTTCCGGCGGGCCGGGCGAGGGTGTGAGGCCGAAGCGCTCCAGATCGGCATCCGAGAGGGTCTGCACGGTGCAGCGGCAATGCCAGCCGCAGGGCGGGAAATGGGTCTGCCAGAACGGGTCGTCCCAGCGCAGGATGGTGCCGTGCCAGGCCCGGTGCAGGGGCCGGGTGCGGTCATCGAGCGTGGCGATGTAGCGAACCCATGGGCGGCGGCCCGCCAGGCGGGTGATCTGCGCCCACTTGCCGGCGGCGGTGGCCATGCGCAGATTGGTGTCGAAGATGGTTCTGAGCCGACGGGGTGAGCCGAGCTGGACCACGCGGGTCTCGCCGGTTGCAGGATCGGTCATGGTCTTGCGGCCCCACCAGCCCCTGGCGCGCAGGATCGGTTCGAGCTCGTCCTGGAAACTCTCGAAAGTGGTGCCTTCGGCCAGCACCCGGTCCATGGCGTCCCGGATATCGGTCAGGATGTCGAGACGGGCGACCTTGGCCACCGTGAAGGAGCGGGCATGCTGGGTCGCGGAGGTGTCGCGCCAGTCATGGCCGACATGCATGCCCTTGGCGCGGAAGAATTCAATCGCCTCCTCGGGGGGCACATCCATGATTTCGGGGACGGGATCAGGCATTGCCGCCCTCTCTGTCGTCATCCCTGCCGGCGCCGTCATCCCCCTCCGCCGAGAGCCGCGCCGAGGTGGTGGCGCGGGCGAGCCGCGCGGCCATGGGGTTCGTGTCCATGGCCGCGTAGAGATCGGGGGCGTCCAGTGCGGCCGCGAGCGCGTCCGGGGTGTGGGCTTCCGCCACGGCGACCCCAGGCGGGGTGAGCACCGGGTCCATCAGCGCCTCCCAGCCGCTCTCGCCGACCAGGCGGTCGACGGCGGCATCGACGGCATCGCGCGCCGGAGGCTCGCGGGCGGCGGCCAGTGCGGCGCCCGGTCCGGCGCCCGGTCCGGCGGCTGGCGGGCCGGGCGATGCGGGGGCGGCCTGACGGGGATCGGGTTCCCAGATGCCGCCATAGGTCTCCTCGACAGAGGGCTGTGTCAGCCTGAGGCCGGAGGCGGCGGCGACCTGCACGTCGCGCGCGGCGCGCGCGGCGAGGTCTTCGGGCGGGGCGGTGTTGCGGCTCAGATGCGGGACGGCGGCACCGGGGAAGTTCCAGGCGGTCAGCCATGTCGCGACCGAGTGGCGCAGCATGGCCGAGAGGCGGCGCGCATCCGCCGCCACCAGGCGTTGCAGCACGTCGGCATGGGCCTCGGCCGTGGCCTGCCACTGGCCGATCTCGGAGGTGGCGCGCTCGCCCAGCACCGCATCGGCGATCATGGCATCCATCGCCCTGACGAACTCTGCGTAATCGCCACCGGCGCGCCGCCCGCTCTCCAGCAATTCGATCTTGTGACCCTCTTTCAGGACCAGGCCCGCGCCGCCGACCAGCGCGGCCTGCTGGGCCAGCGCTTTCTCGATCGCGGCGGAACTGGCGTCGCCGGCGAGCGTCATACAGGTCGTTGGCGTGCCAAAACGCTCCAGCGCGACCGCCCACATCGAGACCACGTGGCGCTTGAGCCAGACCGGCCAGACACACCATTCGGCGGCACCGGGGCCATGCGCCTGCCCGCCATGCTGGCGCGGCTGGACCAGGACGCAGAACTTGGCCGGGGGCAGGACGACACCGCCCGGCCGGCCCCGCGTGATCAGACGCAGGTCGCCGTCCCGGTGCCAGCGGAACCTTGCGGGGTTGCGCACGCGCAGATCGGCGAGCCGCACGGCGGGGCCCTCGATCTCCCAGAGGCATTCGGCGATGGCGTAGCCATGCCAGGCGGCGTGCAGAAGCTCGCGGCTGATCCGATCGATCTCCAGCGCGCCCAGCTGCTCTTCGAGATCCCCGGCCGCCATCCGGTCCCGGCGCATCGTCCCGCCCGGCGTGATCTCGAGCGGGGCCGCCACCACCGCATCGAGGCGCTGATCGAGGACCGCGCGGGCATGGGGGTCGGCCAGTGCCGCCGTGGCGGCGGTGACACCGGCGGGATCGGCCTGCCAGTGGCGCGGATCGGAGCCCAGCCCGAAATCGCGATAGCGCTCGGTGAGATCCCAGGCCCCGCCACCGCCCAGGGTGACTTCCGGGGGCGCGATCTCGCCCTTTGCGGGGCGGGCGGGGATGTCGGCATGCGCCATTCTACCAGCCCCTCAGGGCAGCCAGCGGCGAGTGCAGGACGCCGAGGTCGCTGTCACCATGATACTGCGGTGTGCCGTACGGACTGCCCGGTGCCGACCAGGCCGCGTGGCGGCGCGCGTCGGTCCAGGCCTCGAACGGCCCGCTGGCGGTGCGCGCGGCCGAGACCGCCAGCGCCAATGCCCAGAACCGGTCGGCATGGCCGTCGCTCTGCGCGCGCTCCGCCACCAGCCGCGGCGCGCCGGTGGCGCCGGGCTCGGCACGCACGCTGTGCAGGTCGGCCGCCAGGGCATCATCGGCGGGAATGCGGATGCGTTTGTCCTCGAAGGCCTCTCGGAGCCGCGTGGCCACATCGAGCCGGCGCGGCGCGGTCATCAGCACGCCTTCGACGGTGAAGGCGCCGTGATCCCCGGCCAGCTGCTCGACCACCGCCTCGCCCATGCCGGTCTGGTCGATGGCGATCCGGAGCGGGCGATGGGCCCGCACGAGGCGCGCCACCTCGGCGCGCTGTTCGGAGAACGAGACGTCGCGCAACGTCACCAGCTCGCGCAGCCAGAGCGCGTCACCGGCATCCTCGATCACCGCGGCCACCCAGAGATCGCGCCGGCGCGCCACATCGATGCCGATACAGACCGGACCGGAGCCGCGCAGGCCGGGATCGCCCGCCGCGTCGCGCATCGTCGTGCGGATCAGATCCCATGTGATCCAGGCCCCGCCCCCGGCGGCGGGAATGCAGTCGAGCTCTTCGCCCGCGTGGCGTCCGTATTGCGCGCGGATCGCCGCCTCCCAGGCCGCCTGCGCGGCGGGCGTGCCCGGTTGTCCGGTCACGGCGGCGATGCGGGAATAAAGCCCCTGATCGAGCGCGTCCGCCAGCGTCACCCGGTGCAGGCTGCCGGGCTGGCGCCGCTCGCGGATGTCGCGGACCAGCGTGTTGAAGGGCGAGGCCTCGCCGTTATGGGTGGAGATGATGCGCACGCGCCCGCCCCAGGTGGTGAAGGCGAGCGCGGCTTTGAGAACCTCCTCGAGATCGTCAACGAAGGCCGCCTCGTCGACAATCGCCACATCGCCCGGACGGCCCTTGCCGCGGAACCCCCGCGGGCTGGAGGTCATGGCCAGGATCTGCTTGCCCGTCGCCGCCACGATGCGGAAGGCCTGGATATCGCGTCCCGCGTCGCCGATCAGCACCTCGCCGGCGGCCGAGGCGGCGATGCCGAGATCGCGCGTCCAGCCCGCGCAATCGTCGATGAAGCCGCGGGTCATGTCGCGGCTGTAAGACAGGTAATAGATATCGCCGCGGCCCTCGGCGGCATGCATCACCGCGTGGTAGGCTTCGGCCCAGGAGATGCCGATCCGGCGGGACTTCTCGATCACCGCCACCGGGTCCATGTCGGTCACCCAGGCGCGCTGGTACGGCAGCAGATCGCGGTTGCTCATGTGGCGCCCTCTGCCTGTGCGCCGCCTTCCACGGCAGCGCGGATCGCGGCGGCGACCTCCGGGGAGAGCCCGGCCCCGCGCGCGGCGGTCACCGCCCGCTCGGCGCCGGCCTTGCGCTCGGCCTCGGCCAGGCGCTGGCGCTCCCTGTCGCTGATCGCCTCGCGGATGCCGGAAGAGGTCATGAGATCCTTCATCATGCGACCGAGCAGATGCAGGTCGCGCGTGTCGATCTCCCGGCCCTCCTTGCCGAACTGTGCCTTGATGCACTTGAACGCGAGCGTCGAGATCATCTCGAAGAGCGCGGAATGGCGCCGGGCCTCATCCTCCAGACCGTTCCTGCCCATCCAGTCCTCGGCCCAGCCGGAAGCCTCTTCCTGGAGCTTTGAGAATTCGGCGTGCTCGGCGCCGAATTGCGCCACCGCGCTGCGCCCGACGCTCAGGAGCAGCCCGCGGTCCACCAGCCGCGCGTTCAGCGCGTCGGTGACCGCGTTGTAATCGGCAAACCCGCGCGTCTGAAGCTCTTCCTTCAGCCAGTCGCGCAGCGCTGTGGGCAGCAGATCGATCTTGCGGCGGCGCGGCATTACCGGGCCTTCGGCGCGGCGCGGCGCACGCCCGGCACCCGGGCGCGGCCTTCGGCCACATCCACGCCCCGTGCCGTGGCCTCGACCAGCAGGAAGCCCTCGTGATC
>CATOSU010000004.1 GCA_951812615.1 uncultured Paracoccaceae bacterium | reverse complement strand
CGTGAACTGGGCCGAGATGTAGGTTCCGCCCCGGGCCCGCAAAGCGTCGCGGACCGGCCGGATACGCGCCGGCAGGGCGCCAATCGCATCCGAGCCCTGACCGGCGCGGCCATAGGCCCCTTCTGGGTGCAGAAAATCGTTTTGCAGATCAATGGTTAAGAGCGCGGTCTTCACAGGATCCATGGTCAGTTTTCCTCCCGCTCGATGATGGTGTTGCCATAGGCGTCCACGCGCGCGGTAAAGCCCGGTTCGATCAGCACCGTGGTGTCCGGTTGTGACAGGATCGCGGGACCGGGAACCAGCGTTCCCACCGGCAGCGACAAACGGTCATAAATCCGCGTTTCGAACCAGTTTTGCCCAAAATGTACATTCCTCAGACCGGGTTTGTACAAAACGTCCCCGTCCGGCGCGAGCGTGGCAAGGTCGAATTTCGGCCGCCGGCCGATAACCGCACTGCGCAGGTTCAGAATACGCCGGGCGCCGTTCGGCAACAGCCTGCCATAAATCGCCTCGTAGGTCGCGTCGAACGCCGCCTCGATCTGCCTGGCCGTGGGTGGGATCACCGCGCCCTGCTCGATGGTCACCGGGATCGGAACCGGGACGGTATGGGTCTGACCGAGATAGGCCATGTCCAGTTCGAACACCGCATCGCGGGACCCGAAGGTCGATCCCGAAGCGTCCAGCAACGCCATGCCGCGGTTCAGATGATCCTGCATGAAACCGCCCAGCGCATCCCGGTCCAGCAGGTCCAGCATCGCGTTCACGGTCTGAACGAAATCCTGCCGCATATCGGCAATCACACAGCCCATGGCCGAGGTGACGCCGGGATAGCGCGGCACGATCGCCCGGGCCAGACCGACATCTGCCATCAGCGCACAGGCGTGCAGCGCTCCGCCGCCGCCGAAGGGTATGAAGGCGAACCGCTTGGGGTCAAAACCGCGCTCGATAGAGACCAGCCGGATCGCCCCGGCCATGCGGGAATTGGCCACGCGCAGGATGGCCTCAGCGGCCGCGCATGTGTCCAGCGCCAGCGGTTGACCAACATGGATGTCGATGGCCCGCCGCGCGGCCTCCACGTCCAGCCGGTCCAGCTTGCCACCGATCGGGTTGTCCGGATCGATCCGGCCCAGAACGATATTGGCGTCCGTGACCGTCGGCCGGTCATTGCCCAGCCCATAGGCCACCGGCCCCGGATCCGACCCCGCGCTTTCCGGCCCGATCTGCAACAGGCCGCCCTTGTCAACACGGGCGATGGAGCCGCCGCCGGCGCCTATGGTGGTGATTTCGATCATCGGCGACCGGATCGTCAGCCCGAAATCCACCGAGGTCTGCGCCGCCAGCTGGGTCCGGCCCTGTGCGATCAGCGACACGTCGAAGCTGGTCCCGCCCATGTCACCGGTGATCACGTCGGGAAACCCCGCGGTTTCGGCAATGTAGCCCGCCGCTATCACCCCCGCCGCCGGGCCGGACAACGCCGTGCGCACGGGGCGTTCACAGGCGGTTTCAACCGCCATGACCCCGCCGCTGGACTGCACGATCATGAACTCGCCATCAAATCCACCCGACTTAAGAGCGGTCTCCAACCGATTGATATAGCCGGAGACTTCGGGCTGAAGATAGGCATTCAGCGCAGTGGTGGAAAAGCGTTCGTACTCGCGGATCTCGGGCAGGATTTCATGGCTGGCCGACACGTGCGGGTTGGGCCAGACCGCGCGTACCGCGGCCACAGCCGCTGCTTCGTTGGCCGGGTTTGCATAGGCATTGGCGAACAGTACCGCCACCGCCGCGCAGCCGCTGTCCAGCAGGTGCCGGGCGGCAGAGCGGACCGCGTCGAGGTCCACGGGCACCCGGATGCTGCCATCCGCCAGCACCCGTTCGGGCACCTCCAGCCGGTCGCGGCGGTCGGCGACCGGTTCGAAATCCCCGCGCAAACCCCACGTGCGCGACCGGTCGCGGCGGCGCATTTCCAGAACGTCACGCATTCCCTGCGTGGTGATCACCCCGATCCGGGCGCCCTTACGCTCCAGCAGGGCGTTGGTGCCCGCCGTGGTGCCGTGCACGACGACCGAAATCCGGCTCAGGTCGGCGGGCACCTGCCCGGTTATGCCATTCAGAAAGCCGCCCGACTGATCGGGCCGTGTTGTCGGCACCTTGCCAACCTGCGCCGCGCCGGTGGTCTCGTCCAGAACGAAGATGTCGGTGAAGGTTCCGCCGACATCAACGCCAACCATGCGCCCGCTCATGCCCCGGCCTCACGCCAGCCGGGATAATCAGCGTCGGCCTGCGCCTCGGTCATCAGACCGCGGGCAACGTCGCGGGCCGTGGCTTCGGGCGATCGTTCTTCGGCCGGGCCATAGCCACCGCCGCCGGGGGTCTCCAGCCGCACCGCCTGTCCCTGTTTCAGCCGGATGCCGCGCATCTTCGACACCAGCGGCGGCCTGTCCCAGCCATCGTCCTGTTCAAAGGCAAATGCGTTCAACGCCGCATCGCCGCCGCCGGCAACGCCACGGGGCGGAAACCGGCCCCGTTCCCCAAACAGGAAGGCTTCGGCCCCGTTTTCTTCCAGCACCTCGATCTCATACACCGCGCCCATGCCGCCACGGTGGGTTCCGGCCCCGCCGCTGTCGGGCCGCAACGCCCATTGCCGGAACATGACCGGATAAGCGGCCTCAAGGATCTCCATCGGTGGGATCGTCGCCGTGGAAATCGGCGCGTTGCCGTGGTTCAGACCATCGGTTTCAGCCGAGCCACCATGACCACCGCCATAAAAGCTGAACATCACCCAGGGCCGGCCATCCGACCGTTTGCCGGCAATCGACAGCGCGTTGATCGTGCCATAGGCATTGGCGACGACCCGGTCCGGCGCGGCCTGCGCCATGGCTGCAAAGATCACGTCGATCATGCGCAGGATGGTTTCGGTATAGCCGCCGGTCGGCGCCGGAAACTCGGCGCTGAGCAGCGTGTTGTCGGGAATTCTGACCTCGATGGGACGCATCACGCCGGAATTGGCGGGCAGCCCGGCAAAGATATGTTTGATCGCCACATAGGCCGTGGCCACCGCCGTTGGCAGCGCGATGTTGACGGGGCCGGCGCATCTCGGCGCGGTGCCTTCGAAATCCAGCACCATGCGGTCGTCGCGGATTTCCAGCGCAACGCGGATCGGCAGGGCGTCGGGCGATATGCCGTCATTGTCGAGGAAATCGCCGGCCTCCCACCGGCCATCGGGCAGCGCGGACAGTTCCGCCCGCATCAAGGTTTCGGCCCGGTCCGACAGGGCCGACAGGGCCGAGCGGATCGTGTCCGTGCCATATTCGTCCAGCAGTGCGTCCATGCGTCTGACACCCAGATCCAGCGCGCCCAGCTGTCCGTTCAGGTCGCCCTGTGCCGACAGTGGCAGACGCGTATTGCGCATCAGGATATCGACGATGTCCTGTTGCAGCACCCCGCCCCGGACCAGCTTGACCGGCGGCAGGACAAAGGCTTCCTGAAAGACATCTGTTGCCGCCGGGTTGTAATTGCCGGGCACGGCACCGCCCATGTCGTGCCAGTGGCCGACCGAGGCAAGGTAGCAAAACAGCTCTCCGTCGCGGAAATAGGGGCGCACCAGCCGCATGTCGCTGAGATGGGTGCCGCCGATATGCGCATCGTTAAAGGCATAGATATCGCCATCGGCCATGTCCCCGTCTGCCGCGGCCTTGTCAATGATTGCCTGAACCGCAAAGGCCATCACGCCGACAAAGATCGGCAGGCCGGATTTGCCCTGAACCAGCGTGTCGCCTGTGGTCGCGTGGTAGATCCCGTGGGAGGCATCATGCGCCTCGGCGATGATCGGGTTGAAGGCGGCGCGGAACAGGGTGGCGTCCATTTCATCGGCGATCTGCTCCATCCGGCCGCTCAGAACCGCCAGCGTGATCGGGTCGATATCGGTCATGCGGGTTTCACCTCGGCAATATCGTTCCAGACGTCCTGACGGGTGATCCGGCCGCCGGTCAGCTCGAACCGGTCGATGAAGCGGATACCCTCAAAGGGCACCCCGTCGGGCCATTCCCCGAAAAGCGAGCCGGTGCAGAACACGACCGTCGCATCGCCCGCACCCGGGGCGGTGTCGAAACTGTCATAGCGTTTCTTCACGAAACGGTAGCGCGGGCGTGCCCATTCGATCAGGTCATCCAGCGTGGTCATCGGCGCGGTGCCCGGAAACACCATTTCGAACCCGTCGCCCAGAAAGGACCGGGCGCGGTCCAGGTCGCGGGCCTCCATCGCGGCGAGGTAGTCGTGCACGATCTGCGCCGCGTCGGGCAACGCCGGCGCCGGCGATTTCGCACTGCGGCCCCGCATGTACCCGGACGGGGCGTGGTCATGCACCATGACCGTCACCGCCTCGGGCGGGGCCGGGATCACCATGCGTGCGGCATCGGTCAGGGCCGCGCACAGGCGGGTGCGGGCCTCGGGCGCATAGCCCTCAATCAGGTGGACTTCGATCACCGGCATTGCGTTCTCCCCTTGCGCACGCATTGGTTTTACAGGAACCGAAGCCATTGAACAGGCGCAATGATTACTTGCCTGCGGCCGGTTTCCGGCTAGGGTCAGGGCATTGCAGGCCAATTGACATGAAACACCCGAAAACGCTGCTCGACAAGCTCTGGACCGCCCATGAAATCCGCCGGCGCGCGGATGGTGCCTCGCTGCTGTGGGTGGACCGGCATCTGGTGCATGAGGGATCGCATCACGGCTTTGCGAAACTTGCTGCGCGGGGGCTCAGGGTTGCCGAGCCGGACCTGACATTTGCCGTGGTCGACCATTATGCGCCGGTGCGCGACCGGTCGCACATCGCCGACCCGGACATCGCCCGGATGATCCGCACGCTGGAGGACAACGCAGCCGCGCACGGCCTGCGCCTGTTCGGGCTGCGGGATCCGGCGCAGGGCATCGTGCATGTGCTGGGGCCCGAGCAGGGGCTGACCCTGCCCGGCCTGCTGATGGTTTGCGGTGACAGCCATACCTCGACCCATGGCGCGCTGGGTGCACTGGCCTTTGGCATCGGGGCGACAGAGGTGGCGCATGTTCTTGCGACCCAGACCGTTTGGCAGGTCAAGCCCCGGTCGATGCGGATCACCGTCGAGGGCCGGCTGGCCCCCGGCGTATCGGCCAAGGACATCGCGCTGAACTGGATTTCACGGCTGGGCACGGACGGGGCGCGCGGGCATGCGGTGGAATATGCCGGCCGCACGATCCGCGATCTGACGGTCGAGGGGCGGCTGACGCTGTGCAACCTGTCAATCGAAGGTGGCGCACGGTTTGGAATGGTGGCGCCCGATGCCGTGGTGATGGATTACCTGCAAGACCGGCCCTATGCGCCCGTCGGCGCAGAGCGGGACCGGGCGCTTGAGGATTGGGGCCGGCTGATTACCGACGCGGACGCGGTGTTCGACCGCGAGGCGCGCTTTGATGCCGCCGACATCGCCCCCACCGTGACATGGGGCACCAGCCCGGAACAGGCGCTGCCGATCGGCGCCACCCTGCCCGATCCGGACAGGCTGCCCGCGGGCAAGGCCGGGGCGGCCCGTGCGGCGCTGGACTATATGGGCCTTTCGCCGGGACGCCCGATTGCCGGTACGCCGGTCGATCAGGTGTTTCTGGGGTCCTGCACCAATGCGCGGATCGAGGATCTGCGCATGGCCGCCGCCGTGCTGGCAGGCCGCCGGGCGCGGGTGCCGGGGCTGGTGTCGCCGGGCTCGGCGCTGGTCCGGGCGCAGGCCGAGCAGGAGGGGCTGGACCGGGTGTTCACAGAGGCCGGGCTGGAATGGGCGCAGGCGGGCTGTTCGCTTTGCGTGGGCATGAACGGTGAAACGGTCGCCCCCGGCAAACGCTGCGCCAGTTCCACCAACCGCAATTTCCGTGGCCGGCAGGGGCGCGGGGCGCGCACCCATCTGATGTCTCCGATGATGGTTGCGGCGGCTGCGGTGACCGGGGAACTGACCGATGCCCGCGACCTGCTGAAAGGGCGGATGTAGTGGCGGGCTGGAGAACGCATCAGGGACAGGCCATCGCGTTGCCGCTGGAAAACGTGGATACCGATCAGCTGATTCCGGCACGGTTCATGTCGATCCCGCGCAGCGCCGGGTACGGGGACCACCTGTTGCATGATCTGCGGCGCGGGCCGGACGGGGCGCAGAACCCGCAGTTTCCGCTGAACCGCTGGCCCGGCGCCTCGGTCCTGATCGCGCGCCGGAACTTCGGTTGCGGGTCGTCGCGCGAAGCCGCGGTTTATGCGCTGGTCGATGCCGGGTTTCAGGTGGTGATCGCGCCGAGTTTCGGTGACATCTTTGCCGGAAACTCGGTCAACAACGGGCTTTTGCCGGCGCAGGTGGACGAAGAACGCGTCGAGACGCTGATCGCAGCCGCACCGGCCGAGGTGACGGTCGACCTCGCCGCCGGGACCGTGACGCTGGGGGAACAGACGGTGGCGTTTGCCCTGACAGAGGCGGCGCGGACCAAGCTGATCAACGGCTGGGACGATATCGACCTGACTCGGGCAGAGGCGGAGGCGATTGCAGCCTTCCGCAACAGACGGCTTGGGGCACATCCATGGGCCTGGCCGCGGGCGCAGGGTTGAGGCCATAGACGCGCCGGGTGGCCCGATCAGCGTTTTCGTCCGTCATCATCACCAGCGAGCTGAGCCGGTCGCGGTGCATCACATGCCGCTCGGTCCCCGAGCGGGTGATCTCGTGCCGGATGGTCGGGTGCAGGTACCAGTGCACCACCTCGTCCGAAGACGCCCCCGCCTCGGGGTTCTCGATCTCCAGCTCGGACACCATGTAGAGATTGGTGGTGGCGGTACCGCCGTCATCCACGATCCGCTTCCAGCGGAAACCTTCGGCGCTGTAGATGTAGGAGGTGGAGACGCCGCTTAAGCTGATGGGCAGTGAGTGGCTTCTGGTGCCGGAGGTGGTGGGTTGGCACCCACCCTACGCTTGCTTGGTCTTGGAGGCTCTGGGTTGGCAGTCAGCCTATTTGTTACTTTCGGGAAACCCGACGCCAAATCTTAGAAACCCCAAAAAGGAGAACTTGCACAACGAGATAGTAAAATAGAGTCGCCGCCGCCAATGAAATCAACAAGGAAGCTCCAGAACGCTGCAATACAGAGCTCAAACTCAAAGGGTACGTGATGCGAGCGAAATCTGCGTATGTCAAAAAGTAGACTAAGCCTAAAAAGGCTGCAGTTTTTAAAAAGGTTCCCAGCATTCTAGTCAACCCTCTTACCGACGTACTCCGAAGACAGAATCGGCCAAGCCTTTTGTTGATCGAGAAACCGATCTTCCTACAAGCCCATAGTTTGCCGCCGCACTTATCACCGCGGTAACAGAAGCTGCCACTGATTTTCCGTCAACCTTACCTCTAGTCCCAGCGAACACCGCAGCTCCGGTCAAAGCCCCAGCCACAACGGCTGGTGTGGCCCGACCAAGGGCATAAGCCGGACTCTCACTAATACTTTCTATAGCCATTTCCTCAAGTTTAGCGTCAATTTCCGATTGAATCGAGGAAGGCGCTGCGCTGTACAGGTCAAGAGCAATACCCAGAACCGCACTACCAGTCGCACAATGAGCAGGACATGACGCTAGCCCTACCGCAGTGTGTCCTTCACACCCTTTGCAAACTCAGAAGCAACGCTTGCGACACTTTTAATGCCTTCAATAATTCCACTTCGCCCAAATTGAGACGTCGAAGCGTACTCAGTTGAAGTAAGGCCGGAGGACAGGTATCCCTCAACCATTCCTGTTGTCCATCCGTTTAGATCTGAACTCGTTCCCGCGAATCGACTTCCGCTTGCGAATGATCCTTCAATTGGTGCGAGGCCGCCAGAGTCTTGGGCTTGTTTCGCACCTCCGACACCATGACCGCTTGGCGCAAATGTGTCGGGTTTTCCGTCTCCATCTGTATCGACCCCGAAGTCGCCCCCATCGGGTTCGAAGTTCCGGCCCCCCGGATCCCTCAAATTCACCGGATCGTTCCCGGCATAGGCATACCTATTCGTCCCCACGCCCGGTGTGGTCGGGTCGAGCCAGTCGGGCTGGATGAACATCGCCAGCTCCGGGGAAAGCGCGGGGGTGCCCTGCGCGTCTTTGCTCTGTTGGGTCAGGGGTGCCGTGGCCACCGGTGCGGTTTCTCAGGCCCGCCTTACGCCGAAAACACCTCTTCCTCCTCCTGCAGCCCTTTCAGCGGGTGACGGCCAAGGCTGTGTGTTCCGTCCTTGCCGGCCCGGTCGCGAAACGCCTCGGACAGGATCAGCGGCGCCTCCAGCGTGCCGCAGAGGCCCGCGATCCGCGCCGCAAGGTTCACGTCACGTCCGATCACCGTGTAATCCAGCCGCGCGCCCGATCCGACATTGCCATAGGCCGCCTCGCCGAAATGCAGCCCGATCCCGACCTCGAACCGGGTCTGGCCGGCGACCGCCGCCAGCGCCGCGCGCGCGGCCTCCAGCGCCTGTGCGCATGTGGCTTCGCCGTCACCCTCGGCGCGGAAGATCGCGAGGATCCCGTCGCCGATGAATTTCAGCACCTCGCCGCCCTGGGCTTCGACCTCGGGCACGATGCAATCGTAATAGGCGTTGAGCAGCGCGGTGGCGTCCTCGGCGCTCATGTCCGAGGTCAGGCGGGTGAACCCGCGCATGTCCGCGAAAAAGATCGCCGAGCGGATATGCATCACCTCGCCCCGGTGCACGTCCCCGCTGGCGATGCGGGTATAGGGTTCGTTGCCGACATACATGCGCATCGCCTCGGCCATCATCCGGTGCGTGGCAAGGATTTCCTGCGTTGCCGCGATGGCCGGAAAGATGGCGCGGAAGAAGGCGAAATCCTCATCCGAGAAGCCATCGGGCGACCGGGTGGTGAAGCTGAAGGTGTTTGCCATGCCGTTTTTCATGAACACCGGCATCATCACGTAGTGGGTGTAGCCGTCTTCCTTGAGTTCCGGGACGATGTTGAACGCGTCATCGGCGGTATCGGGCAGCCACAGGATCAGCCATTCGCCGGTTTCGTGCACGTAAGCCGCCGGTGATTTCTCATAGCCGTCGCCGCCGGGGCTGTAGGGAAAGGAATAGCTGCGCGCGCCCTTGCCCTTTTCCCAGAACCGGGCGCTGGCCGCGGCCTCGGCGTGCAGGAGCGGCACGATGGACGACGCCCGGTCCAGCGGCACGCCGGCGGCGACGATGCGTTCCGACATGCCGGTCAGCACGTCGTCGGCATCCTGCACCTGCAGCCCCTCGCCCAGCATGTAGCCGATCAGCGACAACGCCGCGGCCTGCCGGGCCGGAGGAAGGTCAACAAAGGTCTGTGCGGTATCTGACATGGGCATCAGGTTAGTCGGAGACAGGGCCGAGAGCCAGAAAGTTCGCGTTGCGCCCGGCCCGCTCTGCGGCCACTCTGCCGGGAAAAGGGGAGGATTGAAATGAGCGAGTTCGACGGACGGCTGGCGCTGGAGACCGGGTCGGCAACGGGGCTGGGCCGGTCGATGGTGGTCAAGCTGGCAGAGCGCGGTGCGGACGTGATCATCAATTACAGCCGCTCCGCCAGCGATGCCGAGGAGACCGCTGACCTGTGCCGCGCCGCCGGGGCCGGGGTGCAGGTGGTGCAGGCGGATGTATCAGAGGCCGCCGGATGCCGGGCACTGGCCGATGCGGCGGCGGATCACGGGCGGCTTGATATCCTGATCAACAATGCCGGCATCACCCGCCATGCCATCGACCATCAGGACCTGAATGCGCTGAGCAAGGACGACTTTCTGGATGTCTATGCTGTCAACGTCGTGGGCCCGTGGCAGATGCTGCAGGTGACCAAGCCGTTGCTGATGGCGGCGCATGAACACACCGGGCGCAGCTCCGCGGTGCTGAACACGTCGTCGATTGCCGGGGTCAACGGCATGGCGTCCTCGGTGGCCTATGCCTGTTCCAAGGGCGCACTGAACACGATGACCCTGACGCTGGCCCGGGCGCTGGCGCCACAGATCCGGGTCAACGCGATCTGCCCGGGCTTCATCACCACCCGATGGTTCCGCGACGTGATGGATGAAACGCGCTTTGAACAGACCGTGGCGCGGATCGAGGCTCTGACGCCGCTGGCAACCGCGTCCGGCCCCGACGACATCGCGGACGCGGCGCTGTTTCTCGTGTCGGACGCGTCCCGGCACGTGACCGGCGAAACCCTGCTGGCCGATGCCGGCATGCATCTGGGCCGGATGCCCTGATCAGCGGTGCGGCCATGCACAGCACCGGTGAGCAGGCGCGCGTTGCGCCGGGCCCGCGCCGGACTATCTGTGGTTCAACTGCGTATGAAGGAGGCTGACCCATGTCGCTCAGACCTGTGATGGAAACCCGCAAGGCCGCCCCGGCCATGGAAGGGGCCGGCGTGCACCTGCACCGCGCCTTCGGCTTTCAGGACCCGACCGAGCTGGACCCGTTTCTGCTGTTTGACGATTTCCGCAATGACAACCCCGAGCATTTCCTGCGCGGCTTTCCATGGCATCCGCACCGGGGGATCGAAACGATAACCTATGTACTGGCCGGCACGGTGGCGCATGGCGACAGTCTGGGCAACACCGGAACGCTGGGGGCGGGCGACGTCCAGTGGATGACCGCCGGGTCCGGCATCCTGCATCAGGAAATGCCGACGGGCAACGCGCAGGGGCAGATGCACGGGTTTCAGCTGTGGGGCAACCTGCCGGCCAGCCAGAAGATGACCGCACCGCGCTATCAGGATGTGGGCGCACAGGAAATTCCGGAGATCGTCGATGATGACGGCACCCGTGTGCGCGTGATCGTGGGCGAATTCTGGGGCCGGACCGGACCGGTGGACGGGATCGCGGCGGACCCGCAATACCTTGATATCTCGTTGCCCGCCGGGGTGAGGAAAACCATTCCGGTCGACACCTACCGCCGCGCCTTTGCCTACGTGTTCGAGGGCCATGCCGCCTTTGCCGATGCCTCCGCCCCCGCTGGCGTGCTGCTGGAAAAGGAAGTGGCGGGCGAGGAAATCCATATCCGCGACATGTCGGGGAACCGCACGCTGGTGCGGTTCGGCACCGGGGACGAGATCACCGTGCAGGCCGGGCCGGAAGGCGCGCGGTTCCTGCTGATCTCCGGGGCGCCCATTGCCGAGCCGGTGGCCTGGCACGGGCCGATCGTGATGAACACGCAGGCCGAGCTGATGCAGGCGATGAAGGACCTGCGGGACGGGACGTTCATTCAGGGGTGACGCGCGGGCCGTCGATCAGATCCGGGTCCTGATCCGGGCGTTGGAACGCGGCGTTTGCCCGGTTGCAATGATACGGGGCGGGTTGTTGCCAGATGAGGACAGGATGCGCTCGCCCGGATCCAATCACCTGTTGAAGGAAGCTCCCGCGCGTGAACGCGGCCCTTGGGGCCGCCGCGCATCGACGGGCCGCCCGCCGGCACGGCGATTTGGCGAGCGAGCCGCGACCCCTGGAGGGTCTGCGGAGTTCGCGGAATAAACCGGCAGTCAGAAGCGTCGGGGCGCCGCACCACGGCCCGACGATACGCTGCTCCGCTGTTTCAAGGGTGGTTTGACCGGAGATCAGGTGTGCCGGTCTCCCCGCCCCTGCCTGCCGGGTTTATGGCCGCAGGTCAGGCGTCGAGTTTCGCGGCGGCCGCCGCCAGATGCGAGCGGAGCCGGGCCGGGTCGTTCAGGTCATGGGCCAGAAGCAGGGCCAGCTTGGCCAGAAATAGCTCGCGCTTGGGTTCTGCCGTGGCATCGATGGCCAGTGCAAGCTCTTCGAAAACGGTTTCGAGGTCAGCAGGGGTCATGTTGTGGCGTCCTTTGGCATGGCTGTGGCCTGTTGCAGCGCGGCGCGGATATCGCCCGCCTGCGCCGATCTCCAGCGTCCGGCCACGTGCCCGTCCGGGCGGATCAGGTAGGCGCTGTGCGCGCTGGCACCGAGGCTTTGCGCCGCCGGTGACCCCGCCTGCAGCAGGCACACCGTGATATCGGTGTCCGCGAACTGACCGGCCAGCGCGGGATCAAAACAGATCAGGCTGAACCCCGGCCCCAGAAGGTCATAGAGAAATCCGTCGCCGACCACGGCATCGGTCAGGGCAGCGCCCGGCACGGGCCCTGTCTCAAAGCCGGGGTCGTCGGCCTGCACCACGGGGCTGGCGGAATAGGTATAGGGCGTCATCTGCCGCGGATTGGCCAGCTCACCGGCGAACGGGTGGGTCAGCGCAAGGTTCAGCGCGGCGTCGCGCATCAGCGTCCATCCCGCCGTCGGCGGTGTCATGAACCGGGCCGATTTGGAGGCGTTGGCAAAGACGTCCAGCGTGGCGCCGCGACGTTCGGGCGAATAGCTGTCGAGCAGCGCCTCCCCTGCCCTGCCATTCAGGACCCAGCCCAGTTTCCAGCCGATATTCTCGGCATCAGCCAGCCCGTTGTTCAGCCCCCTGACCCCGAAGATCGGCACGATATGGGCGCTGTCGCCGATGAAGAACACCCGGCCGTCCCGGTAGTCGTCCAGCGCGAGCGTGTTGGCAGAATACACGCTCCACCATTCAAGATCCCACTCGCCGGAATAGCCGATTTCGGTCAGAACCGCGGCGACCGAGGCGCGCACGGTTTCTTCGCGGATCGCGTCGGCCTCGTCTTCGCCGTCGCGCAGCTGATAATCGATCCGCCAGATATTGTCGGGCTGCCGATGCACGAGGATGGTGCCGCCGCGCCGGCAGTCCGGATCGAAAAGCGCGCGGCGGATCGTCGGGTAGTCATGCGCCATCTGCACGTCCGCAATCACGTAGCGGCCTTCGAAGTTTTCACCCTGCAGCCGCAGGCCACGCAGCGTGCGGATGGTGCTGCGCGCCCCGTCGGCGGCCAGCACCCACGCGGCGCGGAATTCATAGGTGTCGCCGGGGGCGCTGATGGTCAGGCGAACCCCCTCTGCTTCGTCGGCAATCGCCGACACCTCGCTTTGCCAGCGGATTTCGATCAGGTCGCTTTCAGCGGCGGCCTGCCACAGGAACTGTTCGATATACTGCTGCTGCAGATTATACATCGGGCGGTACTTTTCGGACGGGCTGTCCGGCATCCGGAATTCGAGGATCTGTTGCCCCCGGTAAAAGGATCGCCCGGTGGTCCATCCCAGCGATTTTTCCAGAAACGGTGACACCGCGCCGAGCCGTTCGAGGATCTGGAAGCTGGACCGCGAGATACAGATCGCCCGGCTGCCATCGTTGAAAGTGTCCTTGTTGTCGAACAGAACCGAGCGGATGCCCTGCCCCGCCAGCGACAGTGCGGCGGTCAGACCCACGGGCCCGGCGCCGACGATCGCCACCGGGGCGCTATCGTCCGAGCCCGCGTTTCGCACGGGGGCATCGAAATGCGGGTAGGTGAAATAGAGCGAATCTGTGTCGGCGCGTCCGGCGGGTCTCATTTCATGTGTCCGTTCTGGTTCGGTTGCGGGCGGTGGTAGATGCCGTCACGGGATTTGTCTGTCCCCCTTTTTGGGGGACGTGATAGCGTGGCGGCCATGCCCGGTTTCGCTCAGCATATCGAAAACTGCCTGAAAACGGTGGGTTCGGATGATTTCGCGGTTGCTTTTCTGGACTTCGTCGAAACCCTGCACATCGATCAGATCATGGTGTTTTCGATCGAAACCGACCATGCCCGCTGCTTCATGTCACGCCATTTCAGCCACTCGGCGCTGGCCGGGCAGCTGGCCAGCACCTATCTGGACGGCTGGTTTGAAAAGGACCCGCTGTTGCAGGAGCTGCGCGACACTCCGGCGGGCGAGATCCGGCTGCGGCGAATGGAGGATTTCGCCGAACGGATGAGCGCGCCTTACCGACAGATCTTTTTCGACGCGCCCGGGCTGGCGGGAAAAACCACCCTGCTGGCGGCGGGCCAGCGCGTGCGGCTCTTCGTCAACCTCTATCAGGGCGGGGAAAACGCCGTGCTGTGCGATCCCGATACTGCGCGTCTGGCCGGGCGGCTTGTGCTGATGCATTTCGACCGGCCGGACCGGTTCGAGATCCCGCCGCCTTTGGCCGCGCTGAGCGAGCGGGAGCGCGAGGTTTGTCTGGGGATCCTGTCGGGACAGAAGGCCGAGCTGATTGCCGACGGGATGGAGATTGCGCCATCGACGGTCATCACCTACCGCAAACGCGCCTATCAAAAGCTCGGGATCAGCTCGCGCACAGGGCTTTTTGCAATATGTCGTCCCTGACAGCCGCGCGCTGCGATCAGGCCGCGGGCACGGTGCGGGCCACACCGCGAAACGCGGCAACCGCGCCGCCGGCCGCGGTGGAGAGGTGAACGTCATAGATCGCGGTCCGGCCCGCCACGGAGCTCAGAACGACATTGGCGACCACCACCTCACCCAGCCGCGCGGGCCGCAGGTAGGTGATGGCGCAATGCTGTGATACGGCGTCCTGCCCGGCGCAATTGGCCGAGATCCCGAGCGCGGCATCGGCCAGCGCAAAAAGCGCGCCGCCCTGACAGGTGCCGTGCTTTTGCACCATGCGGTCGGTCACACGCATCTGCAGCGTCACGCAGCCATCGGTTTCACCGATGAGCTCGGCCCCCAGAAGCTGCATCATCTGATCCTGATCGAACAGCTCGCGGGCGAGCGTCATGGCGTTGCCCTTTTCGCGTTCGTACCGGCGGACCGGCCGGCGGGCGCCGGACCGGGCGGTGTCAGAGCAGTTCCTCCAGCAAGGCCCGCACGTTGCCGGATGTCAACTCGACCGGGTTGCCGCCACAGCTGGGATCCTTGAGCGCGCCGGCGATCAGGCGGTCGATGTCAGGGTATTCGACGCCCAGACCCGACAGGCGTTTGGGTATTCCAAGCCCGTCGTTGAAGCTATCGACAAAAGCGCAGAACCCGTCAAAGCCGCCGTCAATGCCCAGATACCCGGCGGCGCGGTCAAACCGGTCGCGGATCGCCGCCGCGTTCAGGCGCAGCACCGCGGGCATGCAGACCGCGTTGGTGGTGCCGTGATGGGTGTGGTGCATCGCGCCCACCGGATGGCTGAGCGCATGGATCGCCCCCAGCCCCTTCTGAAACGCGGTCGCGCCCATCATCGCCGCCGACATCATGTGCGCACGCGCCTCCAGATCGGTCGGCGTGGCATAGGCTTTCGGCAGGTTTTCAACAACCAGCCGCATCCCTTCCAGCGCGATACCCTGGCTCATCGGGTGGTAATGGGGAGAGGAAAACGCCTCAACGCAATGGGCAAAAGCATCCAGCCCGGTACCGGCGGTGATGAAGGCGGGCATGCCGACCGTCAGGTCCGGGTCGCAGATGACGACCGATGGCAGCACCTTGGGGTGGAAGATGATCTTCTTTTCCTCGGTCACCGAGTTTGTGATGACGCTGGCCCGACCGACCTCGGACCCGGTGCCCGCGGTGGTCGGCACGGCGACATTAGGGGCAATCGCGTCAGCATCCGCACGGGTCCACCAGTTGCCGATATCCTCGAAATCCCAGACCGGGCGTGTCTGTCCGGCCATGAAGGCAACCATCTTGCCCAGATCCAGCCCCGAACCGCCGCCGAAGGCCACCACCCCGTCATGGCCGCCGGCTTTGAACGCCTCAACCCCGGCAGCGAGGTTTTTCTCGTTCGGGTTCGGGTCCACCTCCGAAAACAAGGCGCGGCCCAGCCCGGCGGCTTCCAGCACATCGAGTGCCGTGGCCATGACGTCCAGCCCCGCCAGCCCGCGGTCCGTGACCAGCAGCGGCTTTGAAATTCCGGCGGCCATGCAGGCGTCAGCCAGTTCGGAAATCCGCCCGGCTCCAAAGCGGATGGCGGTCGGATACGAAAAGTTTGCAACAGGGCTCATGTCGTCACCTTCTTGAGATGATAGGATTTGGGGCGCGTGAGGTTGTGGTACCCGATCACGGACAGGCCGCCGCCGCGCCCGGTGTTCTTGCAGCCGGTCCAGCACAGGCCCGGGTCCAGATAGTCGGCCCGGTTCATGAAGACGGTGCCGGTCTCAACGCGGTCGCCCACGCGGGCGGCGCGGTCGGGATCTCCGGTCCAGAGGCTGGCGGTCAGGCCGAAATGGCTGTCATTCATCAGCGCGATGGCCTCTTCGTCCGATGCAACGGGCATGATCCCCACCACCGGGCCGAAGCTTTCGTCGCGCATCACCCGCATGTCGTGGGTCACGCCGGTCAGGATCTGCGGACCAAGGTACGCGCCGCCATCATCCGCCGCGAAGCGTTCGATATGCGCGGTGGCCCCGTCGACCAGCGCCTCATCGGTCTGCGCGCGAACCTCTGCCGCGAAACGGGTGTGCGCCATGGGGCCCAGCGTGGTTTCCGCGTCCAGCGGATTGCCCAGCCGGTAACCGTTCACGATCACGAAGGCCTTGGACAGGAAATCGTCGAACAGGCGTTCATGCACATAGATCCGCTCGATCCCGCAACAGCACTGGCCCGAGTTGAACATCGCGCCATCAATCAGCGTGTCAACCGCAGCGTCGAGATCGGCATCCTCCATCACGTATCCCGGATCCTTACCGCCCAACTCGGTGCTGACGCCGGTGAAGGTACCCGCCGCGGCACGCTCCATCGCAGCACCACCGCCGACCGAACCGGTGAAATTGATGAAGTCGAGCGCGTTGCCGGCAATCAGGTCCGACGTGGTCTGGTGATCGAGGAACAGGTTCTGGAACACGTCCGCCGGCACCCCGACACTGTGGAAATCCTGGGCCATGCGTTCGCCCGCCAGCAAGGTCTGCGTCGCGTGTTTCAGAACAACGGTGTTGCCCGCGATGAGCGCCGGCGCGACCGTGTTGATCGCCGTCATGTAGGGGTAATTCCACGGCGCCACGACGAACACCACGCCATGCGGCACCCGCTTGATGTAGCGGCGGAAAATGTCGTCCTCGCCCACGACGATGTCGGCAAGGCCGTCGGCGGCGATGCCGGCCATATGGGTGGCGCGTTCGTTGAAGCCGCCAAATTCGCCGCCATAGCGCACGGGGCGGCCCATCATATGCGCCAGTTCCGGCACGATCTCGTCGTTCATTGCGCCCACGGCGGCAACGCCTGCCATGACCAGATCCACCCGGTCCTGTAACGGCCGCGCGGCCCAGTCCTTCTGGGCGGACCGGGCGCGTTCGACTGCAATCCGGGCCTCTGCCCGGCTCAGGGTGTCACGCTCGGCAAAAACCGATCCGTCGATTGGTGAAATGCATCTGAGTTTCGGTGTCATTGCGAAAATCCCCGCGCATCGCCCGGCTCGTTCAGGCTGGCCGCGGGAACCTGTTTGGCGTCTTTTGAGGTCATGCTTTCTCGAACCCCCGTGCGATCTCATAATCGGTCACGACCCGGTCGAAATCTTCAAGCTCGACCTCGGCGGCGCGGGCGTAGTGGGTGATCACATCCTCGCCCATCGCATCGCGCAGCATGGATGACCCCAGCAGCGCCGCGCGCGCATCGCGCAGCGTACGCGGAATATGGCGGGCGTCGTCGTCGGCATAGGCGTCGCCTGCGTGGGGTGCAGGCAGTGACAGCTTTTCCTCGATCCCTTTCAGCCCCGCCGCAAGCTGCGCGGCCAGCGCCAGATACGGGTTGATATCCGCCCCGGGCACCCGGCATTCGATGCGCACCACCGGGGTGCCGTCACCGCACAGCCGGAAGGCTGCGGTGCGGTTGTCCACCGACCACACGGTCTGCGTCGGCGCGAAAGAGCCGCGGGCGAAACGTTTGTAGCTGTTGACGTAGGGCGCCACGAAATACGTGTATTCCGCGGCATAGGTGATCAGCCCCGCAAGGTACTGATCCAGAAGCTCCGATTTTCCCAGATCGCGGGACGGGTCGTGAAACGCGTTGGCCCCGTCGCGCCACAGCGACTGATGCACATGCGATGCGCTGCCGACCCGGTCGTGATGCCATTTGGCCAGAAAGGACGCGGCATGACCCTGAGCGTGGGCGATCTCCTTGATCCCGTGCTTGGCCAATGCGTGATGATCGGCCGTGGCCAGCGCATCGGCGTATTTGATGTTCAGCTCTTCCTGCCCGGCCTCGGCCTCGCCCTTGGACCCTTCCACCGGCACGCCCATGGCGCGCAGATGGTTGCGGATCGGGCGCATGACCGGCTCTTCCTTGGACGTCTGGAAGATGTGGTAATCCTCGTTGTAATTCGAAATCGGCTGCAGCCGGAACCCGTTCCGGGCAATCTCGTCATGGGTGCCGCGGAACAGGAAAAACTCCAGCTCCGTCGCCATGACCGGCGACAGCCCCATCTCCGCGGCGCGGGCGATCTGTTGCTTGAGCATCTGGCGCGGGGAATGAGGCACCGGTGCGTGGCTGTGGTGATCGAGAACGTCGCAGAGCACCATGGCCGTGCCTTCGAGCCAGGGCACCGTGCGCAGGGTGCTCAGGTCCGGCTTCATGACATAGTCGCCATAGCCCTGTTGCCACGAGGTCGACGCATAGCCGTCCGGCGTGGCCATTTCCAGATCGGTGGCCAGCAGGTAGTTGCAGCAATGGGTTTCATCGCCGGCGATCTCCAGAAACGCCTCGGCGTGGAACCGTTTGCCCATCAGCCGCCCCTGCATGTCGACAATGCAGGTCAGGACCGTGTCAATCTCACCCGATGCGATCCGTGTTTTCAATGTCTCGAACGTCAAACTCATGGCGCGCTGGCCTCTCTGGGGCGCAAAAAAACTTGAAATTTTCTTGCCAAATTTTTTTCAAAGAAATTTGCCCGCCCGGGACAGGTCCGGGGCGGGCAAATCCCGTGTCAGCCGTAGCGATAGGGCCGGCCGGCCTTGGCCATGTCGGCATTGTACTTGCGGAAGATCTCGACGACCTTGGCCTGTACATCGCCTTCGGCCGCGATCTCGTCCCAGAAGGCGACGGCGGCGTTTTCGACCTGTGCCCATTCCTCGTCGGGGATCGAGGTCAGTTGCATCTTGGTGCCGTTGACGCGCAGATTGGCTTCGCCGCCCCAGTACCACCACTGACGATAATAGTGCGACTGGTCACAGCAGACGCGGAACAGCGTTTGCAGGTCTTCGGGCAGTTCGTTCCAGCGGTCCATATTGGCAAAGAACGATCCGGCCCAGGCGCCCGAGATGTTGTTGGTCAGGAAGTAGTTGGTCACGTCCGCCCAGCCAACAGTATAGTCCTCGGTGATGCCGGACCACGCGATCCCGTCGAGTTCGCCGGTCTGCACAGCGACTTCGATATCTTCCCATGGCAGGGTCACCGGAACGACGCCGAACTGGCTCAGGAACCGGCCCGCGGTCGGGAAGGTGAAGACGCGCTTGCCCTTCAGGTCCGCAAGCGAGCGGATGGGGTCCTTGGTGGCAAAGTGGCAGGGATCCCATGCGCCGGCGCTGATATGTTTGACGCCGACCGCCGAATACTGCTCGTCCCAGATCTCGTTCAAGCCGTACTGGTTGAACAGCACCGGCACGTCGAGCGAGTAGCGCGAGGCGAACGGGAAATAGCCGCCGAACACGGTCACGTCGGTGGGCGAAGCCATCGAGTCGTCGTCGGACTGCACCGCGTCGATCGTGCCCTTCTGCATGGCACGGAACAGTTCGCCCGTCGGCACCAGCTGATCGGCATAGAACAGCTCGATCTGCATCCGGTCGCCGGCGATCTTGTTGAACATCGCAATCGCGGGGTCAATCACATGCGCGGCCAGTGCCGGGCCGGCATAGGTCTGCATCCGCCATTTGATGGTGCCCTGTGCGAGCGCCGGTGTCGCCAGCGGTGCCGCGGCGGCGCCAACCGCCGTTGTGGTCAGAAACTTACGTCTGGTCGTGGTCATAGTTACCTCCTATTTGGTGTCGGTACTGGTGGGTTGGGCCTTTTGGCCTTCTGGTTATTTTCCGTAAACGAGGTCGGGCAGCCACAGCGCGATCTGTGGAAACGTCATGATAATGGCCAGCGCAACCATCATCACGCCGACGAAGGGGATGATGGAGCGGTAGATGTCGCCGAGGCTGATGTCCGGCGGCGCCATCGCGCGCATCAGGAACAGGTTATAGCCAAAGGGCGGTGTCATGTAAGCGATCTGGGTGGTGATGGTGTAAAGCACCCCGTACCAGATCAGGTCGAAGCCCAACGCCCCGACCAGCGGCACGTAAAGCGGCGCGACGATCACCAGCATCGCGGTGTCGTCCAGAAACGTGCCCATCAGGATGAAGCTGAGTTGCATCAGGATCAGGATCATCCACGGGCTGAGGCCCATTTGTTCGGTAAACAGGTTGTCGATGGCCCGGACCGCGCCCAGCCCGTCAAAGACCGCGCCGAACCCCAGCGCGGCGAGAATGATCCACATGAACATACAGGAAATGCCCAATGTCTGCCGCGTGCAGGTCTCGAACACTTTCCACGTCATCCGCCGCTTGAGAATCGAGGCGACCAGCGCCGTGACCGCACCCACCGCCGAGCTTTCCACCAGCGAGGTCCAGCCGTTCACAAACGGCACCATCATCGCCGCGAAGATCGCCAGCGGCAGGACCCCTGCCCCCAGCAGCCGCAGTTTTTCACGGCGCGGAACCTCGTGCGCGTCCTGCATGGCCGGGCCAAGCTCGGGCTGGATGCGGCAGCGCAGCCAGATATAGAGGATGAACATGGCCGCCATCATCAGCCCCGGAACCACGCCGGCCAGCCACAATTGCCCGACCGGCTGGCGCGCGATCATCGCGTAAAGAACCAGAACGACCGAGGGCGGCACAAGGATCCCCAGCGACGAGCCAGCCTGGATCACGCCGGTAACCATGCGCTTGTCATAGCCGCGCCGCAGCAGCTCCGGCAGGGCAATGGTGGCGCCGATGGCCATGCCCGCCACCGACAGCCCGTTCATCGCCGAAACCAGCACCATCAGCCCGATGGTTCCGATCGCCAGCCCGCCCCGGACCGGGCCGAACCAGACGTGAAACATCCGGTACAGATCGTCGGCCAGACGGCTTTCGCTGAGCACATAACCCATGAAGATGAACATCGGCAGCGTCAGCAGCGGATACCATTTCATCAGCTTCATCGCCGCCGAGAACGGGATGTCCTGCCCGCCGGTCCCCCACAGCGCCAGCGCCGCAACGGTCGCCACCGCGCCGATGGCCCCGAACACGCGCTGGCCGGTGAACAGCATCAGCATCATCGATGCGAACATGAATATTGCGATGTATTCCTGGCTCACGTGCGGGTCGCTCCGATCTCGTGACCGCGAATACGGGCAATGTCCTTGAAGAATTCAGAGATTGCCTGCAGCAGCATCAGGAAGAACCCGACAACCATGATCGTCTTGACCGGCCAGATAAAAGGCCGCCACGACGTCGAGGACCGTTCCAGCCGGCCAATTTCCTCGGATCCGGTCAGCAGACCTGTGAAAAAGGCCACCGGTTCGTCGCCCCAGTAGCCCAGCGAATAGGCCGTCGAGCTCAGCCCGCCGTAGAACAGGACGCCGAGATAGAAGATCAGGAACATCACGGTACAGGCATCGAACCAGGCTTTCCGCCGGTCGCTCCAGCTGTGGTAAAAGAGGTCCATCCGCACGTTCGATCCCAGCTGAACCGAATAGGGCCCGCCCAGCAGATAATAGGTGACCAGCGCGAACTGGGCCATTTCCAGCGTCCACAGCGACGGCAGAAACAGGGTTTTCGAGATCGAGGACCACAGCAGGATCCCCATCATCACGAACAGCCCCCACATCATCAGCCGGCCGATCCGGTAATTCACCGCGTCCACGACGCGCACATAGATCGCCATCAGCCGCATCAGACCCCCGGCTCCTGCTGGGACCGGGTCGCTTCGATCCATCGGGCAATGTGCCCCGCCATGGCATCCTGTTGCGGTCCGGTTGTGATCAGATCGTTGCGAACTTCGAGCATCACGTTGGCCAGCCCGTTGCGGGCACCGTGCAGGTCCAGTGAATGTGCAACGCCGTCGGCGGCCGAATAGGGTTCGTTCAGGCGCATTTCGAACGGCAGGCCGGCAGGTGCCGCCTGCACCATCGCCGTGGCGAACCGGGTGTCCTGACCGTGCAGAACGCCGATCTGCACCTCGCGTGTCCGGCCGTGGAAGGTCGGGCTGAAACTGTGGATCGTCACCAGAAGCCGGAGACTGTGCGCGTGGCGGTCGATCTGGTCCTGCACGGCGGCGCAGAACGGGTCGTAGACGGACCGCACCCGCGCCGCCCGCGCTGTGTCGCTGAGCGACTGGTTGCCCGGAATTCTATAGACCTCGCTGACCGGCGGCATCGCGCTGGCCGCGTCCGGAGGGCGGTTGCAATCATATACCAGCCGGGACACGCCGCCCCAGACGAACACCGCGTTCAGTTTCTCGGCAATGACCCGGGCCATCGGCATCGCGCCGGGATCCCATGCGATATGGCTTTGCAACGCCTCTGCGGACAGGCCCAGATCGCCCATTCCGGCGGGCACCCGGTTGGATGCGTGTTCACACAGAACCAACACCTCCGGCGCGCCGGATGCCGGGCGGATATGCACGACGGGTCCAAAGTCGATGTCGAGGGCGCTCGATTCCATAGTGAAATATTTCCCCTCGCGATGCGGCCTGTCAATTATGTTTCAGTAAATTTATTTTCAATCGGACGCAAGCTGTGATTTTCTGTTCATCATAGCAAACGGGATGATGCAAACGTGACCATTTCGGAAATGATCCTTGCGCAGCGCGAAGACATGACGCCTTCGGAACGGCAGCTGATCGGCGTGTTGCTTGACGATTACCCCATCGCCGGGCTGTGCAGCATTACCGAGCTGGCAAGCAAGGCCTCGGTGTCGACCACGACGGTGACGCGCATGCTGCAGAAAACCGGGATCGAGGGGTATTCGCAGTTTCAGTCAGCCTTGCGGGCCGAGTTGAAGGAGATGATCTCGGATCCCATCGCCAAGCGGGATGTGTGGAAAACCGAACTGCCCGAGGAACATATCCTCAACCGCTATTCGCGGCAGGCGCTCGATAACCAGCGCCGCACACTGGACGAGATCGACCCGGACGAATTTGACAACCTGTGCCGCCTGATCTGCGACAGCGAGCGCCGGGTGTATGTCGCCGGCGGCCGGATCACCAGCACGCTGGCTCAGTACCTGTACCTGCACCTGCAGATGATCCGCCCGGACGTGCGCCTGCTGCCGGTCGCGGCGTCATGGCCGCATGACCTGCTGGATATCCGGGCCGGTGATGTGCTGATCCTGCTGGACGTGCGCCGCTATGAAAACACCACGCTGGCGATTGGCCAGATGTGCCATGAACGCGGCGCCGAGGTCATCCTGTTCACGGATCAGTGGCGGTCCCCCATTCACCGGATCGCGAAACATACGTTCAGCGCCCGGATCGTTGCCCCGTCCGCATGGGATTCAATGGCGTCCATTCTGGTGCTTCTGGAATGCGTGATCGCGCAGGCGCAGGAGCGGCTGTGGGATTCCGTCGAAAAACGCACCGACGCGCTGGAAAAGGCGTTCGACCGGACCAAGCTGTTCCGGAAATTCGGCTGAGCGCGCGCCGTTCTGCGTCCCGCAAGCGCCGCGCGGCACCGTTGAATTCGCGCGCGGATTTCACTAGGCGTCGGTACAGGCGATCACAACCTCAGGACGGGTATTCCGGATGAAGAAACGCAAACTTGGCCAGAACGGCCCGACCGTCAGCGTCGTTGGCTATGGCGCAATGTCATTTACCAATTTCTACGGCCCGGCCACGGACGAAGGATCAATGGAAATCCTCGATGCCTGCGTCGATCTGGGGATCACCCATGTCGATACGTCGAACGTGTATGGAATGGGCCGGTCGGAAACTGTGATCGGCGACTGGCTGAAAAAGCGCGGTGGACCGCCCCCGTTCACGATCGCAACAAAGGGGGGCATCACGCGCGGCCCGCAAAACCGGTTCAACAACGACCCCGGTCACCTGACCGAGGCGCTGGACGCCAGCCTGACACGGCTGGGGGTGGAGGCCGTTGATCTCTATTACCTGCATCGCCGTGACACCCGGTTCGAGGTCGAGGACGTAGCCGAAACGCTGGCCGGGTTCGTGAAGGCCGGCAAAGTCAAGGCGATCGGGTTGTCCGAGGTCGCCCCGTCAACCCTGCGCCGCGCACATGCGGTGCATCCGATTGCAGCGGTACAGTCGGAATATTCGTTGTCGACGCGGTTGCCGGAGCTGGGCCTGATTCAGACCTGCGCGGAAATCGGGGCGTCGCTGGTGGCGTTTTCTCCGGTGGGCCGCGCGTTGCTGACAGACCGGCCACATCAGGCCGGCGCGGTGGAAGTGATGGACTTCATGAAAGTGAACCCCCGGTTTCAGGAACCGAACCTGACGGCCAACCTTGCATATAACGCAAAGTTCCGGGCGCTGGCCGCCGATATGGGCGTTCCGGCGGCGGCGCTGGCGATTGCATGGCTGACCCATCAGGGCGAACATGTGCTGCCGATCCCCGGAACCCGGAATGTCGAGCACCTGCGCGAAGTCGCCCAAGGCGGCGCGCTGGACCTGACGCCCGAGGATCTGGACCGGATCACCACCGTGCTGCCGGTGGGCTGGGCCCATGGCGACCGCTATTCGGCCAACCAGTGGGCCGGGCCGGAGATGTATTGCTAGAAAAGGATGCGTTCAAACGTATTAATCCCGCACTAACACCAGAAGGCGTTGCCCCGCGCGTGAACGCGGCCCCGTGGGGCCGCCGCACATTGAGCGGGGATCAGGTGTTGCGGTATGATTGCATCCCGCGCCTCGACCAGAAACCGGCGGGCAGATGACCTGCCCGCCCGCGGTGTCAGAACGGCAGTCCGACGTAGTTTTCCGCCAGCGATGACAGTGCTGCCTTGGACGAGAACAGGTATTCCATATCGGTCTGCTGCAGCTTGTCATCATAGCTGATGTTGTCGGGGAAATTATGCAGCAGCGTGGTCATCCACCAGCTGAAGCGCTGCGCTTTCCAGACCCGCGCCAGCGCCTTTTCGCTGTATTTATCCAGCCCGGTGTCGTCGCCGTTCTGATAATGGTCCAGCAGGGCGTGATAGAGGTAGTAGATGTCGCTGGCTGCTGAGTTCAGTCCGCGCGCGCCGGTCGGCGGCACGATATGGGCGGCATCGCCAGCAAGGAACAGGTTGCCATAGCGCATCGGTTCGGCGACGAAACTGCGCAGGGGTGCGATGCTCTTTTCGATCGATGGTCCGGTTTCGAGCTTGTCGGCCAGTTCCCCGGGCAGCCGCGCTTTCAGTTCGTCCCAGAATGCCTCGTCCGACCAGTCCTCGACCGAATCCGTCAGCGGGACCTGTATGTAGTACCGGCTGAGAACCTGACTGCGCAGCGAACACAGCGCAAACCCGCGATCGCTTTTGGCGTAGACCAGTTCGGGTGAGACCGGTTTGGTCCGGCTGAGAACCCCCAGCCACCCGAACGGGTAGATTTTTTCATATTCCTTCAACACATCCGACGGGATCGATTTCCGGCTGACACCGTGAAACCCGTCCGCCCCGATGATGTAGTCACAATCAATACGGATGATGTCGTCGCCTTCGCGGTAGGTGATAAACGGAGCCTCATCCTTCAGGCCGTGCAGCTTCACGTCCTCGACATTGTGGATGATCTTGCCGTTCATCCTGTCGCGCGCTTCGTAGAGATCGCGGGTCAGCTCGGTCTGGCCGTAGACCACAACCGAGTTTCCGCCGGTATGTCCGGCCAGATCCACACGGCGTTTTTCGCCGTCCTCGGAGATGAAGAAACCTTCGTGGATCTCACCCTCGGCGTCCATCCGGTCGCCGCAATTGGCTTCGCGCATCAGTTCGGCGAACCCGTGTTCCAGAACACCGGCCCGGATCCGGCCCAGCACGTATTTCCGGCTGTGCTTTTCCAGCACGATGTTGTCGATACCCTTGAGATCAAGAAGCTGGCTCAACATCAGCCCCGATGGCCCGCCGCCAATGATGCCGACCCTGGTTTTCATGTTCATGTCGCATTCCTTTATCGTGATGAATTCCTTTCTGCCTCCGCGCCGGGATGGAAGGAATGGATTCATCCGCCAAAAACTTGTACTTTTCGAACATGACCCATATCGAGAACTACAACCTGTTCGGCGAAAGCAGCGATCTGCCGGATGTTGTGCATTGCGAAACCATCGAGACCAGATCGCTCATTCACAACTGGGAGTTCCGGCCGCACCGCCATACCCGGTTGTACCAGTTCCTGCTGGTTTCAGCCGGCGGGGGTAAGGCGCTGATCGAGGAGAAGTGGCATCCGATCGCCCCGGGTGATCTGATCAATGTCCCGATGGGCGTAGTGCACGGGTTCCGGTTCGAGCCCGATACGCAGGGATGGGTCGTGACGATGACGTCGGAATTGCTGGAGCAGAGCCTGCATGCCAGCGAAGGATTGCGGCCATCGCTGAGTCGGGCAGATATTGTCCGCTGCACGCCGGAAATCCGCGGACTGGTCCGTTCAGTGTTTGATGAATACCCCAACCGGCGGTTTGCACGTGCCCATGTCCTGCGGTCTCTGGCCGGGGTTCTGGCCGGATTGGTGGCCCGCGCCATCACCGCCAAGTACCCTGCAAAGTCCCGGTCGGAACATACACTTCAGAAGCGGTTCGAGGTGCTTCTGGACACTCATCACCTGCGTCATCTGGGGGTTTCGGATTACGCTGATCTTCTGGCGGTCACGCCGACACATCTGAGCCGGGTGATGCGCCGGACCACGGGTCGATCGGCCTCGGCCGCCATCGAAGAGCGCCTGATCCGCGAGGCGCGCCGCAACTTGGCCTTTTCGAACCTGAGTGTCACGGAGGTGGGCTATCAGCTCGGGTTTTCCGACCCGGCTTGTTTCAGCCGGGTCTTCAAGCGGGCGACCGGGCAGTCGCCCCGTGCTTTCCGGCAGAACCTGGAACGGTGATCGCGTCCCGGTCCCGCGTTTAAGACATGGATTTCTCGATCCGGTCCAGCGTTTCCATGGCCAGCAGAACGTCGCCAACTTCACCGTTCGGCGCGCGACCTTCCTGAATGGCGGAAATGAACTCCCGGTCGATCAGTTCGATACCATTGTTCGATACCGCCACCCCGCTCAGGTCGATCTTGTTGTCGTTACCGTCATACAGATCGTCATAGCGCGCGATGTAGGTGCCGTTGTCACATATGTAACGGAAATAGGCGCCAAACGGCCCGTCATTGTTGAACGACAGCGACAATGTGCAGATCGCGCCGTCCGCCGCCTTCAGCCCGATTGCCATGTCCATCGCAATGCCCAGATCCGGATGCAGCGGCCCCTGAAGGCCAAACGCCGCAACCGCCTGACTGCCGGTCTGGTACTGGAACAGATCGACGGTGTGGCAGGCGTGATGCCAGAGCAGGTGGTCGGTCCAGGACCGCGCTTCGCCCTTGGCGTTGGTGTTGGTGCGGCGGAAGAAATAGGTCTGCACGTCCATTTGCTGAAGCTTCAGTTCGCCGGCATTGATCTTGTTCTTGATCCACTGGTGGCTGGGATTGAAGCGGCGCACCTGACCGGCCATGGCGACAAGCCCGGTTTCTTTCTGCTTGTCCACGACCGCCTGGCTGGCTGCCAGACTGTCGGCCATCGGGATCTCGATCAGAACGTGCTTGCCGGCCTCCATGCAGGCAATCGCCTGATCGGCATGCATCTGGGTCGGCGTCGACAGGATCACGGCATCGACATCGTCGCGGGCAATGCATTCTTCCAGCGTTACCCCGGCATGGCCGATACCGCGTTCGGCGGCCAGCGCCTCGATCTTCGCCTTTGTCGGACCCATGACGGACGTGACCTCAACCCCTTCGATATTGGCCAGCGCGTCAAGGTGTTTGAGACCAAAGGCGCCATAGGCCCCGGCAACGCAGATTCTCATGTTTCAGTCCTCGTTCTTGTTTTCCAGAATGATGTGGCCCACGGCCGTGTTCGACGCCGGCACGTGGTAATGGCGGTGCACTTCGGTCACCTCGTCGTCCAACGCACCGCGCATGACGTGCCACATGACCATTTCGACGCCTTCCGAGCCCGCCTCGCGCAGGTATTCGATATGAGGCATCTGCGACAGCCCGACGGGGTCCGATGTCAGCCGGTCCAGAAACGCGTTGTCCCATTCCGGGTTGATCAGCCCGGCGCGCTTGTACTGAAGCTGGTGGCTCATGCCGCCGGTGCCGAAGATCACCACGTTCAGATCCTCGTCAAAGGATTCCACGGCACGGCGGATTGCCTTGCCAAGGTTATAACACCGGTTTCCGGTGGGGGCGGGATACATCACCACATTCACAGCCAGCGGGATCACCAGTGCCGGCCATTCCTCGGGCTGCCCGTACATCACGCTCAGCGGCACGGTCAGGCCGTGGTCGACCTCCATTTCGTTCATCACCGTGATGTCAAATTCGTCAAGGATCAGCGACTGGGCGATGTGGCTGGCCAGAACCTGATGGTTTTTCACCACCGGCACGGGGCGCGGGCCCCAGCCTTCGTCGGCGGGCTGAAATTCGGCTGCGGCGCCCAGCGCGAAGGTCGGGATTATCGAGCTGTCAAAAGCGGTGCAGTGATCGTTGTAGACCAGAAAGATCACGTCCGGGTTGGCCTCTTTCATCCACTCGCGCGATTTCTCAAACCCGGCGAAAACCGGCTTCCAATAATCGTCGCCGGTTATGCCCTTGTCGATTGCCACACCGATTGCGGGAACGTGGCTGCATCCCACGCCTGCCGTGATACGCGCCATCAGTCTTCTCCCCATTCGGATTTGTAACGATTTCCATCGATCGGACGGCCGCCATCGACCATCATCTTGCGGTAAGCCTCGCGGCCCATGCCGGTCATGAGCCCGGCCAGATCCTGAAAGTTGATCCCGTCATAGGCGGCAAGCTTGGAAGTGTAATAGATGTTCCCGCACAGTTCGAGCATCCGGTTCCAGTCCCGGTCGATCACCGCCTGCCGCTGTTCCGGGCTCATCGGATACCGGTCAAGATAGGCTTCGGGATCGGCAGTAAAGGCCTCGCGCCCTTCGGCCTTGCCCAGCGAAATGCAGAACTGGTTGAGATGATACCCGATCCGCGCCCGGTCGGCGTCGAACACGAAGGTACCGGGGATATCTTCATAGTCCTTGTCGGTCATACGTTTTCCTTTCCTCCGCAATGGCGGCGGGTGATCCCGCCGGATGGCCGGTGCGGGTTCTGCGAACGTTCCCGCGCCCGGCAACGGGATTTCCCGGAGCGGTTCTGCCAGACCCTACCATTTGCCTACAGTTTGCAGGAATTCGAAAGCAGCATCCACCATTTGATTTTGTTATTTCGGGGTCACATCCCGGCAGATTTCTCACGAATGATGTCCAGAAACCGCCGCTGAAGGGGCGTTGGTGTCCAGTCCGACCGGAAGGTCAGCCCGATGGGACGACCACTGTCCGGCAGGTCGATGGGCAGTTCGACAAGGGCGCCGGTCTGCCTTTCCACCTCGATCTGCCGTTTCGACGCGATCGAGATATAGCGTCCCCGCGCCAGCAAGCCGCGCAACAGGACCAGCGAACTGGAAACGATCCGCACCGGTGTGTCTGGCATGTCCTGTATCCTCAGCGTGTTGAACAGATAGGCACCGGACGGGGTTTCCTTGGGCGGGGCGATCCACGGATATTCCAGCGTGTCCTGAAGCGTGACTGATTTTCTCTTGGCCAAAGGATGTGTCGGCGCGGCCACCACGGCGAGATGGTCGACGAACAGTTCTTCCTGTTCGACGTCCCTTGCCGGGCTCGGGTACCGCAATGCGCCAAGCAGGAAGTCCAGTTCGCCAAATCGCAGCCCCCGCAAAAGCGTCTGATACCGGGCATCGACACAGTTGACCTGCACGCCGGCGCCAACCTCGCCGAGCAGCTGGTCGATGGCGGCGGGCAGGATCGCTGTGCGCGACAAAGGCAGAGACCCAAGCGTGATCGTCGTGGAATCGCGCCCCATGAATTCGTTGATCTCGAACACTGCCTGCTGAAACTCGCCCACTGCCAGCCTCAGATGATGGACAAAAACCTCGGCCGGGGCGGTCAGAATGACACCGCCGCGGGTCTGATCGAACAGCGTCAGCCCCGACAGCGAGGCCAGGTCGCGCACGGCGCGGTGCACCCCCGGCTGGCTGACGCCCAGATCCACCGCGGCCTGACTGAAGCTGCCGGCCCGGGCCACGGCCAGCAGCGACCGGAGCTGAACCGGGGAGCAGAATTTGTAGAAGGCGCTGCGCGGTGCGTCACTGCTGCTGCGCGCCGCTTTCTTGCGGGCCAGACTGTCGCCGCGCCGCAGATGCTCGATGACCCGGGCAAGCCGTTTTCTGAATACCTCTCCGGTCTCGGTGGCGAGCATGCCGTCCGGTCGCCGCTCAAACAGCTGAACCCCCAGAACGGCCTCAACCTTGGCAACCGCCTGCGTCGCGGCGGGCTGAGACAGATGGACCGCTTTCGACGCCGCGCTGATCCGGCCGAGCCGGAACACCTCGCTCACCACCAGAAGGTAACGGATATGGGGCAGTTCGGGCATGGTTCGGACAAGCTCCTTTTTATTCCCTTATAACGAAATCAAATTGAAATTGCCGGATTCAAAGTGGCGCACCCACAAAGATCGCCGTTAGTTTTGAACCAACCTGCAGAAACAAGTGAGTAACGCAAATGACCGAACAGAAAACCGCTCTGGTGATTTCCGCGCACGCAGCCGATTTCGTCTGGCGTTGCGGCGGCGCGATCGCCCTTCATCAGGAACTGGGTTACGAGGTGACCGTCGCCTGCCTGTCTTTCGGTGAACGCGGTGAGAGCGCGAAGCTGTGGAAGCAGGAGGGCATGACGCTGGATTACGTCAAGGAGGCCCGCCGCGAGGAAGCGCAGGCCGCGGCGAATGCGCTTGGCGTGAATGACATCCGCTTTCTTGACCTCGGCGACTATCCGCTGCGGCTGGACCGGGATGCGCAGGACCAGATGGTCGATATCATCCGCGAAGTGCAGCCGAAATGGATGATGAGCCACTCCAAATGGGATCCCTATAACACCGATCACATGAACACGACTCAGTTCGCGCTGGAGTGCCGGATGATCGCGCAGGCCTGGGGCCACAATCCCGGCCAGAAGGTGCTGGGCGCGCCGCAGCTCTATCTGTTCGAACCGCACCAGACCGAGCAGATGGGATGGAAGCCGAACGTGTTTCTGGACATCACCCCGGTCTGGGACAAGAAGCGCGCCGCGATCGAATGTATGCAGGGGCAGGAACACCTGTGGAATTTCTATACCAACGTCGCTGAAAACCGCGGCAACCATTTCCGCCGCAACTCGGGCGGCATGGCTGGCGGACGCAAGTCGGAATACGCCGAAGGGTTCGAGATGATCTTTCCGCAAACGGTGGATGAATTGGTATGAGCTATCCCGTCGGAACACAGGGCGTCGTCGTCCAGAATATCGAACGCGCCGATCCGGATGTGATCGAGGGGCTCGGCGCCTGTGGCGTGGCCACGGTGCACGAAGCGCAGGGCCGCAAAGGGCTGCTGGCGTCCTATATGCGCCCGATCTATTCCGGTGCACGGCTGGCGGCCAGCGCGGTGACAATCTCGGCCCCGCCCTGTGACAACTGGATGCTGCACGTCGCAATCGAGCAGATCTCGGAGGGCGATATTCTGGTGCTTGCGCCCACCTCGCCCAGCGAAGCAGGCTATTTCGGCGATCTGCTGGCCACTTCGGCCCAGAGCCGGGGTTGCAGGGGGCTGATCATCGATGCCGGCGTACGCGATGTGCGCGATTTGACCGAAATGGGTTTCCCGGTCTGGTCCAAGGCGGTCTTTGCCCAGGGTACGATCAAGGAGACCTTAGGGTCGGTCAACGTGCCCGTGGTCTGCGCCGACGAGCTGGTCAATCCCGGCGACGTTATCGTTGCCGACGATGACGGGGTCTGTGTGGTGCGCCGCGAAGAGGCGGCTGCGGTGCTGAAAAAGGCCCACGCCCGCGAAGCCAACGAAACCGACAAGCGCGCCCGGTTCGAAGCCGGCGAGCTGGGGCTCGACATCTATGACATGCGGGGCCGGCTGGCCGAGAAGGGGCTGAAATATGTCTGACGGCATTCGGGCCATGTGGATGCGGGGAGGAACGTCCAAGGGCGGTTATTTCCTCGCCTCTGACCTGCCCGAAGACCGGGACGGAACGCTCTTGCGCGTGATGGGCAGCCCGGACATTCGCCAGATCGACGGCATGGGCGGTGCTGATCCGCTGACCTCCAAGGTGGCCGTGGTGAAGAAATCGGAACGCCCGGGTGTGGACGTGGATTACCTGTTCTTGCAGGTGTTTGTTGACCGCCCGATCGTCACGGATGCGCAGAACTGCGGCAACATCCTTGCCGGGGTCGGCCCGTTCGCCATCGAACGCGGGCTGGTACCGGCGCGGGACGGGGAAACGCCGGTCACGATCTACATGGAAAACACCGGACAGACCGCGGTCGCCGTGGTGCAGACCCCGGGCGGCAGGGTCACCTATTCGGGCGATGCAGAAATCGACGGCACGCCCGGCCATTCGGCGCCGGTGCCCATCGAATTCAAGGACACTGCCGGCAGCACCTGTGGTGCGCTCTTGCCCAGCGGCAACGTCATGGACGTGGTCGAGGGGGTCGACGTGACCATGATCGACAACGGTATGCCATGCGTGGTCCTGCGGGCATCCGACATGGGCATCACCGGCGATGAAACCCCGGAAGATCTGGAAAACAACGCGGGCCTGCGCCAGAAGCTCGAGGCGCTGCGGCTGGCCTGCGGACCGCTGATGAACCTCGGGGATGTCAGTGAAAAATCGGTACCGAAGATGACGATGGTGTCCGCGCCCCGCGACGGCGGCGCGATCGCAACGCGGACGTTCATCCCGCACCGGTGCCACAAGACAATCGGCGTTCTGGGCGCGGTCAGCGTCGCCACGGCCTGCCTGCTGGACGGTTCACCGGCCTACGCGCTGTCGGATCGCGGCAACGGTCAGACCCGCAGCCTGAAAATCGAACACCCAACCGGCCAGATGACGGTTGTGGCCACCCTTGACGGCGACAATGTCGCTTCGGCCGCCATCCTGCGCACGGCGCGCAAGCTGATGGACGGTTTTGTCTTTACCGGAGAAGAATAATGGACGCGGACTGGATCCCCTTTCACCCGAACCCGAAGAAGCCGGATTTCGTGTTGCCGAAAGGCGCGGTTGACGCGCATTGCCACGTGTTCGGCCCGGCAGCCGAGTTTCCATTTGCCCCGGAGCGCAAATATACGCCCTGCGACGCCGGCAAGGACAAGCTTTACGCTCTGCGTGATTTTCTGGGGTTCGAACGAAATGTGATCGTGCAGGCCACCTGCCACGGGCGGGACAACCGCGCCATGGTCGATGCCTGTCGGGCCGCCGGTGACAAGGCTCGCGGCATCGCATCGGTCGGGCCGGACATCACCGAGGCCGAGATACGCGACATGGACGCCGCCGGCGTGCGCGGCGTCCGGTTCAATTTCGTCAAGCGGCTGGTCGATGCGACGCCCAAAGAGGTGTTTCTGGGCATTGCCGACAAGATCAAGGAATTCGGCTGGCACATCGTGGTTTATTTCGAGGCGCAGGATCTGGAGGAGCTGGTTCCGTTCCTGCAGCAGCTGCCGACAATTGTGGTCGTGGATCACATGGGGCGCCCGGACGTGACCAAGGGCGTGGATCACCCCGATTTTCAGCGATTTGCCGACCTGATGGCGGACAATGAGAACATCTGGTCCAAGGTGACCTGCCCCGAGCGGCTGACCGCGGTCGGACCGCCCTATGACGATGTCGTCGCCTATGCGGCGCACATTGTCGAGCGGTTTCCCGACCGGGTGTTGTGGGGCACCGACTGGCCCCATCCGAACATGAAATCTCACATGCCCGACGACGGCGCGCTGGTCGATTACATCCCCCGGATCGCGCCGACAGCCGAACAGCAGCAGAGCCTGCTGGTCGATAATCCCATGCGCCTCTACTGGGCGTAACCCCTGTGCGGCCGATTTCGGCCTGCACGTTTTTGAACAGGAGGACACCCGATGGATGAACCGGGTTTTGACCACCATACCCACATCCCCGGCACGACCATTTTCGATGGCAAGCAGGCGATGAAGGGCTACAACCTGAACAAGATGTGTTTTTCTTTCAACAAGGCCGTTAATCGCGAGACCTTCAGGGAAGACGCCGAAGCCTACATGGACAAGTACCAGCTGACCGAGGCGCAGAAAAACGCCATCCGGTCCAGCAACATCCTTGCCATGATCGCCGAGGGCGGAAACATCTATTACCTCGCCAAACTGGCCGGCATCTTCAAGCTGTCGGTGCAGGATGTCGGCGGTCTGCAAACTGGAATGACTACCGAGGAATTCAAGGAATTCCTGCTCAGCCAGGCGTAAGGAGAACAAGACATGGCCAAGATTCTCGGCGGCATTACCACGTCCCACATTCCCGCCGTGGGCAACGCAATTCAGAAAGAACTGTATGACGACCCCTATTGGAAACCGTTCTTTGACGGGTATCCGAAGGTTCATGAATGGATAAAGGCGAACAGGCCCGACTACGTGGTCAACATCTACAACGATCACGGGCTGGGCTTCTTTCTGGACCGGATGCCGACCTTTGCCATCGGTGCCGCGCATGAGTACCGCAACGAGGACGAAGGCTGGGGCCTGCCCGAGCTGCCGCCCTTCCCGGGCGCGCCCGAGCTGAGCTGGCATATCATCGAAAGCATGGTGGCGGACGAATTCGACATCACCTCCTGTCAGGAACTGCCTGTCGATCATGGCTTTGTCGTGCCGATGCAACTGTTCTGGCCGGGTGCGCCGAACAACCCCGACATGCCGCGCGCTGTGCCGATTTCGGCCAACACCGTACAACATCCGATCCCGACGCTGAAGCGCGCGCTCGATTTCGGCAAAGCACTGCGCAAGGCGCTGCACAGTTTCCCCGAAGACGCCAAGATCGTGGTTCTGGGAACCGGCGGTCTGAGCCATCAGCTCGACGGAGAGCGCGCCGGTTTCATCAACAAGGAATTCGACCAGTATTGTCTTGAAAACATCGTCTCGGATCCCGAGGAACTGACCAAGATCAGCCGGATGGAGCTGGTTGAAAAGGCAGGCGCGCAGGGCACCGAATTCCTGATGTGGATGATGATGCGCGGGGCGCTGGGTGACGATGTCACCGAGATCACACGCAACTATCACATTCCGATCTCGAACACCGGTGCCGGGACCCTGCTGCTGGAATGTGCCTGACCGTAACTGGCTGCGGCGGATCGCCGGCAGGGGCTTTGGTCGCAACCCGGCGATGACCCGATCAGGGCGCCCGGACCCCGGCTTTTGCCGCGCGCCCCGGATTGAGGGCTGCTGAAACCTGCGGTTTTGGGTATACTGAAGGCGCCGCTGTTGATGCCCGATCGTGCAAACGCCGGTCGGGCATTTCCTGCGGCGCGATGCGACACCTGTCCCGGACCCGCCCCGTGCACGCCTGTTCAAAGCCCCCGTTCTGGATCGTTTGGGTATCGGTTCTGTTCCTGATCCACGCGCCCGCCGCCCCTGCGAGAGAGGCGCTGCGAGGTGTTGCGCTGATTGTCGGGAACAGCGAATACGAGGCTCTGGATCCGCTGGCCAATCCCGGCAATGACGCCGACGCCATAGAGGCGCTGCTGGATGAGCTTGGCTTCGAAACCGAGCTGTCGACGGACCGCAACGCCCGAAGGCTGCAGCGCGATCTGAACAACTTTCTGGAAGATGCAGCCGACGCCGATGTGGCGCTGTTTTATTATGCCGGTCACGGGATCGAGGCCGGCGGCGAAAACTTCATCGTACCGGTCGATGCCGGCCCGGGCGACCGCGGCGGAAAACTGATCCCGCTCAACGGGTTCCTGCAAGACCTTCGGCAAAGTGTTCCGGTTGCCATTGTGCTGCTTGACGCCTGCCGGACCAACCCGTTTCCGGGTGATTTCCGCCTGCAGATGGCGGCCGGGACCGAACCGGTTGCCGTTACCGGCGCGGGCCTTGCAGTACCGGCATCGCGCGGCGTTTTTCCCCTGCACGAAGACGATGGCCGCGTTGAGAACCTTGCCACCGTGATCGGGTTTGCTGCCGAACCCGGACGCGCGGCTCTGGACGGTGCGCCGGGGGCAAACAGCCCCTATGCCGCGGCGTTGTTGCGTCACGTCGGCGCCATTGACGGCGAGGATTTTTCCACCGTGATGAGCATCGTCGCCGAAGAGGTGTATCTGAAAACGAAGGGCCGGCAGCAACCTTGGGTCAATCAGAGCCTGCGCCGGTATCTTTTCTTCGGATCCGCGCAAAAACTCGACAGCGAGGCGGCGGATCTGACCAGCGAACGCCGGCAGCTGCTGTTGCATATCGCGGCGATCCCGGCCCGTCAGAGGATGGCGGTGCGCCGATTGTCCGAAAGCGGCGATGTGCCCATGGATCTTGTGTTCGCGGTCATGCGGGCGGCCGGGATCCCGGCCAGCGCCGACCCCGCGATCGTTGAGACCCGCCTGAAGGCCGAGATTGACCGCATCGCCCGGGCCAGGGCCGCCCGCGCCGCGTTTTCCAGCCCGGACGCAGAAGTTTTGCGGCTGACCAGGCTGGCAGATGCGGCCGAGCAGGAAGGCGCGCTAAACACGGCGCTGCGTTATCGCGGCATGGCGAATGCGCGCGTCGATACGCTGCAATCAACCACACGCAAGGCGCAGATTGAAAACCTGAAGGCGCGCATCCTCGAAGATGCGGAGGTGTACGCGCTTAGCGCCCAGACCAAAACGATGTTGTATCAGTATGCGGCCGCGGCGGCGGATTACAAAACGGCCTTCAGGCTGGTCGCGGACTGGAACAGGGGCCGGGCGCTGCGGTACCGGCTGCGCCAGATGGATGCCCTGAAGGACGCATATGTCGAGCAGAACGATGTGGACGCGCTGATCGCGTGGGAGCAGGCGGCCAGAAAGGAACTGCACCGGCCAACGGTGCAGTGGAACGACAAGCACAATATCCGGTTCCTGCGTCATGCCGGACATGCCGCCACCCAGCAATACGAACGAACCGGCGATGCCGCGTATTTCGACGCGGCGAAGGACTATTTCGAGCGCGCGCTGGCACAGGCCGGGGATCGCGATGCGCTTCAGGCCACCGGTGCGCGGCACGATCTGGGACAGCTGATCCTGCGCCGGGCGGGGAAATCCACGCAGGCCGAAGACGTGCCGCTCGCCGCTGAATACCTGAGGGGATGGAGCGAAACCCAGCGGCCCCATATCCTGCTGCGGGCGGTCATCCGGCAAAACGAGGTGGCCCGTCGGGAACACCCGCCGGACAGCGAAGAGGTGCGGCAGGTCACCGAAAAGCTGAAATCTCTGCTGACGCCCAGCACGTCGAAGCGGCTGGGATATTACGCCAGCTCCCTGTCGGATATCGGCCATGCGTGGTCGCGGCTCGGCGAACTCAACAGCGATCCGGATCTGGAAGACGAGGCGCTTGCCGCGTTCTTTCGCGCTATCCTGATCCAGAGCGTTCTGGACGTGCCCGGCGACATGGCATCGACCCTGTTGAACCGGGCATGCCTGTATTTTCACCGCGCGGACCGCGGTGACACGGCCAGCGTCGGGCTGGCTTTCGCGGATTATCAGGCCGCGCTGAATGTCATTTCCCCGCAAACCCATCCGGTCACTTACGAAAAGGTGTTCGACGCGCTGGTGAAACTGGCGGTGGCACATGGCCAACACCTGACCGAAGCACAGCTTGCCGCCATCGCCGGATACAGCGGTACCCTGCAAAAGGGTGAGCAAAGCGCATCCTCCATCAGCCGCGACATGGGATTGCTGATCTACGCCCAGGCTCAGAAGGCCGCCGATCTGGCATCTTACCGGACCGCGCTGGAGCGGTTCGACAAGCTCGAGCAAGACTGGAAGAACACGCCGGAAGACTATGGTAATTCGCTGTTTTTCAAGGGCGCTATCCATCACCAAATCGGCGATCTGACCGGTGATCCCGAACCCTACCGGACCGCGATCGGCCATCTTGTCAGGGCGGGGCGGATCTTTGATCAGCAGAACGACCGGGCCATGTCGGTCTCCAGCCGCAGCCAGCAGGGCGCATCTGAACTGGGGCTTGCCGGGCTTTCGGGAAAGCTGGACCGGTACCGCGCGGCGTCTGATAGCTTCGAATACGTTCTGGCCCGCTGGTCTCTGGCCGCCAACGGGCAAGACTGGCTGAGCGTTGCAAAGGCATACGCCGATACGCGGCAGAAAATCGCAGGTTTTGGCCAGGGCGGCGATATCGGGCAACTGGACGCGATCCTGACAGAGATCGGCAGCGCGGCCAAAACCCGGGGCCAGCCGTTGCAACAGACCGATTTTCAGATCCGGTTTCTTGAAGGTTACGTACAGTATTCCATCGCGCAGATCCGACAGAACGCGCCGGAGATGCGCGAAGCAGCCCACAGGTTTGCAGATGCCATGACCATCGAATGGGAGCTTGCCGCCCGAAACGAAACGGGCGCCGCGCAGCCGGGCACAACGATCGCCTATGTCAGCGCGCTGCATTTGCATGCGCTGGCCCTGGCGCTGGCAGCGGAATGGACGCAGGACCTGGCGGACTTCCGGCGGGCAAGGTCGGCCTATGAACGTCTGCTGGCAAGCCTCAAGGACGAACAGGCGCTGGATCAGTTCGGCCCGGCAGCAAATGGGCTGGCCTCTGTTCTGATCCTGATGAACCGGGTCGCGCGGAACGACGACGATCTCGACCGCGCCGTCGAGCTATCAAAAATCGCGCTGCACAAATCCCGGAGCCCCTAGAGCCGCGCCAGCATTCCGTATATCCAGGCAACTTACTGCGACGCACTGGGTGACACGGCCGCGCGGGATGGTCGCCGGGATCTGGCGTTGCAGGCGCTGAGGCTGTGCGCAAACAGTCTTGCGGTTTTGCGGAACGGACAGGATTTTCGGGCGCTAAAACTGGCCGAGACGTCCTTTGCCCGCGTTGAAACGCTCCTTGACGACCTGCCGAAATAGGCCGGCAGCGGCGCCTGCGAGGGACAAGTTGGCAAACACCGGGTCATGCAGACGCGAAGATATGGCCAAGTTGGGTTAATTTCCCTTCTGCGCAGGAACAGGCGTTTCTTCCGGTAAACGATTGTGGTTCAGTCTGAATTCCGAAACGCCGGGGAAAATGGAGTGGCGCCCGAGACATGTCGGACATTTGGGAGGGATTGGTACAGGCGTTCCTGCTTGTTGTCCGGCTGGACGCGGAGCTGATCGAGATTACGCTGCGGTCGCTGCAGGTGACGCTGACAGCGCTGGTCGTGGCCACCGCCATCGCGCTGCCGCTGGGCGCATTGCTGGCGGTTCGCAGGTTCCGCTACCGGCGGCTGACGATTGCCGTGCTCAATGCCCTGATGGGCCTGCCACCCGTGGTTGTCGGGTTGATCGTCTATATCCTGCTCAGCCGGTCGGGTCCGTTTGGCGTGTTCGGGCTGCTATTTACGCCCACGGCCATGATCATCGCGCAAGTCATCATCATTGTGCCGCTCATCGCGTCGATTGCGCATCAGGCGCTGCGCGAATTGTGGGCCGAGTATCACGACCTGCTGATTTCGCTGAACACGACCAAAACCCAACGGATGCGCGCGATCCTCTGGGACAGCCGCCGGGCACTGCTGACAGCGGCGCTGGCCGGGTTCGGACGGGCCATTGGCGAGGTCGGGGCCATCATGATCGTCGGCGGTAATATCGACCATTCGACGCGGGTTCTGACCACCGCGATCGCACTGGAAACCGGCAAGGGCGATTTCGCCCTCGCGCTTGGGCTGGGCTTTGTGCTGATCACCATGGCCATTCTGGTCAACCTGTCGATCCATGCGCTGGGCCGGACCGAAACCGAGGGGCGGTGGTGATGAGCGGCCTGCTTCCCCTGACAGTGCACGACGCCGTTGTCCGCCGGCGAGGCAAGACGCTGGTCGGTCCTGTGAACCTGACCATTGATGGCACCGGAACCACCATCGTGATCGGGCCGAACGGGGCCGGGAAAACCACGTTGCTGAAGATGATGCACGGGCTGGAACGGCTGCGCAGCGGCACGGTGCGCTGGGCCGCCCCCGACGCCGAGGCCCGCAAACAGCAGGCCTTCGTGTCCCAGACACCGGTCGTGCTGCGCCGCACGGTGCGCGAAAACCTGACCTATCCGCTGAAGCTGAGCCGGGTGCCCGCCGCTGAGGCCCGCCGGATCGCCGGTGACTGGGCCGCGCGGGTGGGGCTGTCGGACATGCTGGACCGGCGGGCCGAGGTTCTGTCGGGCGGCGAGCGACAGAAGCTGGCGCTGGCCCGGGCGATGGTGCGCGACCCGAAAGTGCTGTTTCTCGACGAACCCTGTGCCTCGCTCGACGGGCGGTCAACGCGCGAGATCGAAGAGATCCTGTCCGCTGTCGCCGCCGCCGGAACGCGGATCATCATGTCGACGCATGACATGGGTCAGGCCCGGCGGCTGGCCAGCGAGGTGGCTTTCATCCTGCATGGCCGGGTCCACGAATTTGCCGAAGCGCCGGGCTTTTTCGAGCAGCCTGCCACCGCGCAGGCGCGGGCCTTCCTGAACGGAGATATTGTCGAATGATACAGGTCTTCATCGGTCTTCTGGCCGCGGTCACGCTGGCCGCGACAGCCGCGGCTGACCAGATGCGGATGGCCGTCACTACGTCGTTCCACAATTCCGGTCTGTCGGACATTCTGCTGCCGGCAATCCGCGACGATCTGGGGCTGGAGGTGCAGCTGCTGGTGGTGGGCACCGGTCAGGCGCTGCGGCTGGGTGCGGCGGGGGATGTTGATGCGATCCTCGTGCATTCGCGCAAGGCCGAGGACGCGTTTCTGGCCGAGGGCCACGGCACCCACCGCCGGGAGATCATGTATAACGATTTCGTCCTCGTCGGCCCGTCCGAAGATAGCGCAGGGATCGGTGACGTGGCCAGCGCGGCGGACGCGCTGCAGAGAATTGCCCGTGCCCGGCAGCCCTTTGTCAGCCGTGGTGATGACAGTGGCACACACAAAAAGGAACTGAGCCTGTGGGCCGCCGCCGGTCAGGATGCCGGTTCATTTGGCAGTTGGTACCGCGCGGTGGGTGCGGGTATGGGACAGGCGCTGAACACTGCGTCGGCCATGCACGCCTATACCATGTCGGACAGGGCGAGCTGGCTGAATTTCGGCAACAGGGGCGATCTGGCGCTGCTCTATGCTGGCGACCCGGTGCTGTTCAATCAATACGCCTATATCCCCGTGAACCCGGACAAACACGGACATGTGAAATTCGATCTGGCAACGAAGCTGGAGACGTGGCTTGTGTCCGACCGGGCCAGAACGCTGATCGACACGTACAGGATCAACGGCGAAACGTTGTTCGTCTTCAACGCCACCGGCGGCTGAGCCCGCGCGTCATTCGTCCAGCGATCCGTGGATTGCGAATTGTTCCAGCCCGGCATCCTGCGGCTGGATGTTGCGATAGGCCTCGCGCACGCCGGCCTCGGTCAGTTCGCGCGCGACGGTAAGCAGCGTGTTGGGATCGTGATCGTCGCACAGGTCGCGCATATGGGCAATTTCACCGGCGGCCACCGGACGGGCCTCTTCGACCGACGGTGCGCCGTAATAGGTGACGAAATGCTGCGCCAGAAGATCGGTCAGCGTTTCGATCTCGCCCGGTTCGATCACGGTGACGGCGACAAAGGTGACGCGCCCGGAAGTTTCCAGCCCGAACCAGCCGTTTGCAAAGGCCTGTCTGGCCTTTCCGGACAGGTCCGCCTCGGTCCAGTTGGAGAACTCGAACCCGCCCGAAATGCACCATTCGCCGGTCCGGGCAGAGATCGGGTAAACCCTTGTATCGCTTTCGTCGAAATGGATTGCGCGGGCGAGTTTCATCTTACAGCTTCTCTAGTTGGGTGGTGATCGGGATCAGGTGGGTGGTTTCGTCGTCACGCAGCAGCATGCCGAAATCTTCGTCAACACCAAGGAAGGTGCCGGACAGGTCGTTCAGTTCCACCGGCTCTCCCATTCCGTGGGCCAGCCCGCGCCATTCCGCGTGCAGCGGGCGGGTGCCTTCGTCTTCCCAGCGGGCGATCCAGTTCAGCGTGTGCCGGGCCCAGCTTTCCAGCAGCATCGGCGCCTCTACATCGGCGCAGCCTTCGGCATAAAGCGCGGTGTCGTCGGGGGTTTCGCCGGGATCGTCCGATTTTGGCCAGAGCGGCAATTCCAGCCCCACGACCATCCAGTCCGGTGTCTCGGCCGGTTCACCGGTGCTGGCGGCGATGCGCAGGCGTCCGCAGCGGGCCCCGTTGACCCGCAGCCCGCCATTCCACTCCAGATGCACGGCCACCTCGGGCGGGGCCAGCGCGCCGAGCGCATTCTGAAACCCGACACCGCAGATCGGCAGCACCGCCATGGCCCGGCTCAGTGCCACCTCCGGCGCCAGCACGATTGCGGCGCGCAGCGTGTCGGCGCCGAGATTGTAGACCACCAACCCCGCCTCGCAGCCCAGCACGGCCTGCCGGCAGGCGGCAAGAAACGGGTCCTCGCCGCCGGTCACCTCCTGACCTGACATCAGGGGGGGGAAATGCAGATCGCTCATGCCACCCCCTGCCCCACAAGCGTACGCGCCAGCGCAAGGAAGCCGGCGGCCTGTGCGCTGCCGGGTTGCGAGACCACCACCGGTGCACCGCCGTCCGAGGCCAGCCGGATCGTCATGTCCAGCGGGATTTCCGCCAGCAGCGGCACGCCCATTTTTTCAGCCTCGGCCGCAACACCGCCATGTCCGAAAATATGCTCCTCGTGCCCGCATCGGGAACAGATATGCGTCGACATGTTTTCGACCATGCCAAGGATCGGCACGTCGAGCTTGCGGAACATGTCGATCCCCTTGCGCGCGTCCAGCAGGGCAATGTCCTGCGGCGTCGAAACGATGATCGCGCCGTCCACCTGCGCCTTTTGTGCGAGCGTCATCTGCACGTCGCCGGTGCCCGGCGGCAGGTCCACCAGCAACACGTCGAGCGCGCCCCACTGCACCTGCATCAGCATCTGTTGCAGCGCACCCATCAGCATCGGTCCGCGCCACACGACCGCCTCGTCGTCATTGGTCATCAGCCCGAGCGACATCATCGTGACGCCATGGTTGCGCATTGGCAGGATGGTCTTGCCATCGGGGCTGGCCGGGCGGCCCGACACGCCCAGCATTCGTGGTTGCTACGGTCCGTAAACATCGGCATCCAGCAGCCCGACACGACGGCCCTCGGCCGCCAGCGCACAGGCCAGATTGGCCGAAACCGTGGATTTCCCGACCCCGCCCTTGCCGGAAGCCACGGCAACGATCCTGTCGACACCGGGCACGTTGTGCGGGCCTTTGGGTTGCGCCGGACGCGATGGTTTCAGGTCCGGCGGCGCGGCGCGTGCCCCGGTCAGCACGGCGGTGACGCTTGCAACGCCGGGCAGTTCCCTGACCGCCGCTTCGGCCGCATCCCGCACCGGCCCGAACGCCTCGGCGCGGGCCGGATCGATTTCCAGAACAAAGCGCACCACCCCGTCCTCGACACTGAGCGCCCGTGCCACACCGGCGCCGACAAGATCGCCGCCATCCGGTGTTTCGATGGTCTTCAGCGCGGCCAGAACCGCGTCGCGTGACAGGGTCGTCGCAGTCATTCCTGACCCTTGATCGTGCCGGTCACGACATGTTCCATGCCAAGTTCCTCGATCGAGATGACCGCGCGCGCGGTGAATTCGCGCCCCGCTGTATCGGTGTCGCGCAATGCTTCCTCGATGGCCTGTTGCGAGGTCACGCCGACCTGTTTGAGGAATTTGCGCATCGACATGTTAAAGTCATCACTCATGTTGTCTCTCCATTGCTTGATGTTGACGGACAGCCTCAACCGTCTCTAGCATTTCCCATGACCTGTATTTTCCGCGCCGCTCTGATCGCATTTGGCCTGATGGCCGTCCTGGCCCTGACGGCCACAGCCGGCGAGCGGGATTTCCGCATGTCTGCACCGGCGGACCTGATCGAAAGCGGATTTCTGAAATACCTGCTGCCGCGGTTTTCGCTGAAGACGCAGACCCGGATCGAGCTGGTTGTCCCCGGCGCAGAAGCCGAGGCCGCGCTGGGCGGCGACGGCATCCCGGTCTTCGAGGGGCTGGACCGGACGTGGCGTTTTCTGGCCCTGTCCGATGGCCACCCGGGCGTTTCCCGTTTCACCGACTGGATCACGTCGGATATCTGCCAGCGCACGATCACCGCGTTCGAGATGGACGGAACACAGGCCTTCACCCTGCCCCGGGCGGAAGTTGCCGAAACCGCAACGCTTGACTTCGATGGCGATGCCGCTGCCGGACGCGGGATCGCACGCACACAGTGCGGCCGCTGCCACGCGACCAGCGAACAGGACCGGATGAATTCCATCGGGTCGACACCGTCGTTTTTCGTGCTGCGCAGTCTGCCGGACTGGGAAGACAGGTTCGCGGTTTTCTACGTGCTCAATCCACATCCCAGCTTTACGCAGGTGGCCGAGGTGACCCCGCCGTTTCCGATCGACCGCCCGCCGCCGATCGTACCGCTGGACATGACGCTGGCAGATCTCGAGGCGATCATCGCCTACGTGGCCGGTCTGGACCCGGCCGATCTCGGGGCACCGCTTCGCCATCAGTGATCGCGACGCTTGCTGAGGTAGTCATCGGTCGTGCGCGTGCGCGGACGCTCACCGGCTGCAAACGGGCTGTTGTCGATGTGGTACTGAGCGTTCACGCGGCAATGGTCGCACATCTGGATCATACGGGCCGCATCGCTGCTGGCAAACATCGCATGTTTGCCGGCGAGCTTTTCGGTGATCTTTTCGATTGTGGATTTCACGCCGAACAACGCGCCGCACTCGATGCAGGCAAATGGCTCCTCCTCGTTCAGAACCACCTGTTCCAGCGCGTTGTCAGCAAGGTTTAGCCTCGGCTCGTAAGCGATTGCATTTTCGGGACAAACCGTTGCACAGATCCCGCATTGGAGACAGGCGTCTTCCTGAAACCGCAGCTGCGGCATGTCCTCGTTATCTGCAAGCGCGCCGGACGGGCAAAGCGACACGCAGGACAGGCACAGGGTGCAGCTTTCCCTGTTGACCAGAACCGCGCCGTAGGGGGCGGTGTCCGGCAGCGGCAGAACGGTGTCCGGGGCGTGGAGCGCGCGGGCCGCGGTGCGGGTGACCTGCCGGCGCGTCCCCATCGGCCAGACGGGCGCCTCGCAGCCGGCAATGGCAGCCTCGGGCAACAGCGCGTCGGTCAGCGCCGCCGGGTCCGTGACATCGACGAGCCGCACCTTTTCGCCGGCGATCGCGCAGGCCAGAGCGGTTTCTTTCTCCATCACATCGATATCGGTCTTTGGCGCAGGCAGGATTGCAACCTCGGCAAACCCGGCGGCCAGCGCGGCGACCGCCTCGGCATGGCCGAAACTGTTGAGCGCGTCGAGCTCCAGCGGAATGACATCCGCGGGCAACCCGCGGTCGAACCGGGCAGACAGGCGGATCAGCTCGGCGCCGTGGGCATCCACGACCAGCAGGCGCGGCGCCGCGCCCCCGGCGTCACGATAAGCGGTGGCCAGCGTGTAGATCCGGCGGAACGTCGCATCGGGCGCCGGCGCATCGTAAGAAATGGCACTGGACGGGCAGAGCACAGCGCACGCGCCGCAGCCGGCACAGATCGACGGATCGACCCTGACACTGTCCCCGTTGGGCGTGATCGCCCCCGTGGGACAGGCATCCAGACATCGGGTGCAGCCGGTCTGTTCGGCCCGCGAATGGGCGCACAACAGCGGCTGAGCCTTGACGAATAGGGTTTTTTCGAAGGTACCCACCATATGCGAGGCTTGCAGCACCGCCGCGGCCACAGCTTTGGGATCACCGGGATCGGCGCGCAGATATCCATCGCGTTTTTCCGGCGCGGGGAACAGCGCGTCGCCGCCGCTGAGGTCCAGTATCAGGTCGCATTGCGACCGACCGCCGTCGCGCGGGTCCGTCATCTGCCAGTCGCCGCGCCCGCCCGGCTGCAGGCTTTGCAGCGCGTCGATCACCACGATGAAACCGCCCAGCGCGCCCTGTGCCCGGCGCAGGCGGCCCCGGATCACGTCAAAGCTGCGCGTGAGCGGCGGCTCGGTGTCCTCTGCCAGCAGAACGGTCACCGCCAGATGGTCCTGCAACTGTTCTGCCGCCTCAAGCGCGGTGCCGCCGCCCAGAACGAGACACATGCCCTCGGACGCGATGTCGAACAGCTTGATTTCAGGCGCCGGCAGCGCGGCGCCGGCGACAAGCGCGGCCATTTTGGGCAGTTTTGAAGCTGTGTCAGCGCTCCAACCTGCCCTGTCGCGCAGGTCCAGAAAGCCGGGCGCTGGGGCTTCGAATTCGGCCGCCAGGGCCTCGAAAAACGCCGTCTCCTGACCGCAGCAAATCGTTACCTCTCCGGTCGCGATCTCCTTGGCGGCGGCCTCGGATTCGGTGGTGCAGAGCGCCGAGTGCAGCCGCGAACAGGTCTGACCGGTCGCGGTTTCAAGGGCCTCGCGGTCAATCTGCATCGACCCGGAACAATCACATATAATCAACTTGTTAGACATGATTGTCTCCCCTGTGTTTCAGCACGAAACGACGCTTCTCCGGCGCTTGGTGCCGACTCAGATAGGCATGATTCCACCGTCCAGTAAACCGGTTTGCGACTGCACGACTCGGACGCCGGCAAGCGATTCGCGGCGATTGATTCGCTCTGCGGGCACCGCCCCTGAAAGACCCACAGTTTCAGTCAGATTAGACAATTCGTCCACCCGCCCCCGGGACGCCCCACCCACCTGCCCAAAATGACCAGAAGCCGGGAAAATAAGGAAAAACCCGATTTAGGTGCTTTGAGAACAGGGGGAGATGGTTGCACTCTGTTGGAAAGAAAAGGGAGTGCTGGGAGGCGTGTTCCACAATCCGAAGAGGTACGAGGCGATGCCGCTGGGGATCGTCATTCGTCGCACACCGGGTGCAACCCGGTGGGCAAAGTGGGCGTGGAAGGCTGTCGCAGTGCTGCCTGGGGCCTCGGACGCGGACTGGCTGGTGCTGCGCGAAGAAAACGGGATGACCGAGTTTCACGCAGCCACCCTGCCGCTGGAACTGCACGGCGCCGAGACCGAAGCCTACCTGCACGGGCTGAGCGCGCAGGTGCCCTGCATCTATGTCATTCTGCGCGAAACCGGAGACGATGCGCGCCCGCTGAGCGTCGATCTGGCCACTGCGTCACCTTACGAGGCGCAGGACTATGCCGACACCGGCGATGACATCGTCGAGAAGGTCACCATGCCGCCGGGGCTGATTGCCTGGGTGCGAGACTTTGTTCAGACCCATCACCGCGAGGAAGAATTCAAGAAGCGCCGCCGCGACCGCAAGGATGTCACCGTCGTCGAGGACGGCATCGGCGATGCGCGGATTACCCAGATGGCGGATGTGTACCGTTCACCGGTTGCGGCCAAGAAGGAGCGCCTGCAATGAGCCGGGAAAACTTCTGGTCCCGCCGCAAGGCCGCGGTCGAGGAAGAGGCCCGCAAGGATCTGCTGGTGCAGGAGGCGCAGGAGGCCGAGCTGCGCGAAGCCGAACAGGCCGGGCGCCCCGATGACGAAATACTGGCCGAGCTTGGCCTGCCGGATCCCGATACGCTGAGCGAGGGTGACGATTTCAAGGCGTTTCTCCGCGAAACCGTTCCCGCACGGATCCGTACCCGTGCCCTGCGGCGGCTGTGGATCTCGAACCCGGTTCTGGCCAATGTCGACGGCCTGGTCGATTACGGCGAGGATTTCACCGACGCGGCCTGTGTGCTCGAAAAGCTGCAGACCGCCTATCAGGTCGGCAAGGGCATGACCGCCCATGTCGAGGAACTGGCGCGTCAGGCCGAAGAAATGGACGCGCCGGATGACGGGGCGGAAGAGGCCCCCGCTCAGCTTTCGGAGACCGAGGAACCGGCCGGGCCGGAGGCCCCCGAGGCAGCGGCGCCGGTGACCGGTCCGGACACAACGGCAGCGGCCGAAACCGACATTGAATATGACGAGGTTCCCCTGCCGCCACGGCGGATGCGGTTCAGCTTCGAACCGGCGGCGGCAGAGACATGAACAAGGAAGACGGGATGAACGCAACAGCGGAGAACATTCAGGTAGCCGAAGAAGATCGCCTTCGCGCCGATCTGTATAACTACCTTGGCACGATGCTGGCCGGGCCGCCGGACCAGATGCTGCTGGATCAGACAGCGCAGCTGTCCGGCGACGACACTCCGCTGGGCCAGAGCATATCCGCGTTGGCCAAGGTGGCCGGGCTCACCAAATCCGAAAGTGCCGAACGTGAATTCAACAAGCTCTTTATCGGGTTGGGGCGCGGTGAATTGCTGCCTTATGCCAGCTATTACCTGACCGGTTTTCTTAATGAAAAGCCGCTGGCAACGCTGCGTCAGGACATGGCCGTGCGCGGGCTGACCCAGGCCGAGAATGTCTATGAGCCCGAAGACAACATCGCCTCGCTGATGGAGATGATGGGCGCTCTGATTGCCGGGCGGTTCGGCACGCCCGCGTCGCTGGAGGACCAAAAGACGTTTTTCAACCGGCATATCGCGCCCTGGGCGCGGCATTTCTATGCCGATCTCGAAGCCGCCAAAAACTCGGTTCTCTATGCCGCGATCGGACAGGCCGGGCGTGTGTTCATGGAGATCGAAGTGGAAGCCTTCCGTATGAGCGGCGACTGAATACCCGAATTCCGGCACCGGGAGGTGCCGGATCACCGCGGAGCGATCCGCATCACCGGCGGGAAACCGTCAGAACCGAGAGACCGAACCAAAGGAGGGATCTCATGACCAAGAAAACCGACGAAGGCACAAGCCGTCGCGCTTTTCTGAAACTGGCCGGGACCACGGCGCCGATTGCGGCGGTTGCGGTTGCCACCGGCACCACCGCGACCGAGACCGCGGAACCTGACCTGTCGTCCGAAACGATGCAGGACACGGCGCACACCCGCGCCTATTTCGACAGCGCCCGGTTCTAGGGCGGTGTTTCCATCCGAGGGCGACTGGTTGCGATTGGCCCGACTGCCCGAGGTTTTCGTCAACCCAGCAATGACCCGCGAGGGTCTGCAAGGGAGGAAAAAATGCTTAGGAAAAAGACCAACGGGGTAGCGAGACGCCCCCAACGGACAAGTATCCTGTCTGAGGTTGCGGAGAAATCCGTAGACCGCCGCGCGTTCCTGCGCGGCAGCGGTCTGGCCATTGGTGGCCTTGCCGCAATCAGCGTCACCGGGGGAACGGTGACGCAGGCATCTGCCGCCAGCGCGGCAACCGGTGCCGTCGAAACGGTCAAATCGATCTGCACCCATTGCTCGGTGGGCTGTACGGTCGTGGCCGAAGTGCAGAACGGCGTCTGGATCGGGCAGGAGCCCGGCTGGGATTCGCCCTTTAATCTCGGAGCACATTGCGCCAAGGGCGCCGCGGTTCGCGAACACGCCCATGGCGAGCGCCGGCTGAAGTATCCGATGAAAAAGGAAGGTGGCGAGTGGAAGCGCATCAGCTGGGAACAGGCGATCAACGAGATCGGCGACGGCATGATGCAGATCCGCGAAGAAAGCGGACCTGACAGCGTCTACTGGCTCGGCAGCGCCAAGCATTCCAACGAACAGGCCTACCTGTTCCGCAAGTTCGCCGCCTACTGGGGCACGAACAACGTGGATCATCGGGCCCGGATCTGCCACTCGACCACGGTTGCAGGTGTTGCCAACACCTGGGGCTACGGGGCGATGACCAATTCGTATAACGACATCCACAACTCCAAAGCCATCTTCATCATCGGCGGCAACCCGGCCGAGGCGCACCCCGTCTCGCTGCTGCACGTTCTGCGCGCGAAAGAGCAGAACAACGCCCCGCTGATCGTCTGCGACCCGCGGTTTACCCGCACGGCCGCACATGCCGATGAATATGTGCGCTTCCGTCCGGGCACCGACGTCGCCCTGATCTGGGGCATCCTGTGGCACATCTTCGAAAACGGCTGGGAGGACAAAGAGTTCATCCGCACCCGTGTCTGGGGCATGGACCAGATCCGCGAAGAAGTGGCCAAGTGGAACCCCGAAGAGGTCGAACGTGTGACCGGCACACCGGGCAGCCAGCTGCGCCGCGTGGCGCGCACGATGGCCAACAACCGCCCCGGCACCGTGATCTGGTGCATGGGTGGGACGCAGCACACCAACGGCAACAACAACACCCGCGCCTACTGCGTGCTTCAGCTTGCGCTGGGCAACATGGGCGCTTCGGGCGGCGGCACCAACATCTTCCGCGGCCACGACAACGTGCAGGGTGCAACCGACCTTGGTGTTCTGAGCCACACGCTTCCGGGCTATTATGGTCTGTCCGGCGGTGCATGGGCACACTGGGCCCGCGTCTGGGGCGAAGACCCGGAATGGCTGGCCGGTCAGTTCGACAAGATCACCGGCAAGGACGGCAAGGAAAAACCGCTGCAGAACCTGCGCGGCATTCCGGTCAGCCGCTGGATCGACGGTGTTCTGGAAGATGCCGAGAACATGGACCAGCCGAACAAGGTTCGGGCCATGGTCCTGTGGGGTCACGCGCCAAACTCGCAGACCCGCGGACCGGAAATGAAAACGGCAATGGAAAAGCTGGACATGCTGGTCGTGGTCGACCCGTATCCCACCGTTTCCGCCGTTCTGCATGACCGGACCGATGGCGTTTACCTGCTGCCGGCGGCGACGCAGTTCGAAACCCGTGGCTCTGTCACGGCCTCGAACCGCAGCTTCCAGTGGCGCGAAACGGTTGTCGAACCGCTGTTCGAATGCAAGACCGACCACGAAATCATCGGTCTGTTCGCGAACAAGTTCGGCTTTGCCGACCGGTTCTTCCGCAATATCGAGATGGAAGACGAAAACACGCCGAACCCGGAAAGCGTGCTGCGCGAGATCAACAGCGGCATGTGGACCATCGGCTATACCGGACAGGACCCGGATCGTCTGAAGCTGCATATGGCGAACCAGCATACCTTCGACCGCACGACGCTGCAGGCGGTGGGAGGCCCGGCCGACGGCGACTATTACGGTCTGCCATGGCCCTGCTGGGGCACGGCCGAGATGGGACACCCGGGCACGCCGAACCTCTATGACATGTCCAAGCCTGTCTCGGAGGGTGGCCTGACATTCCGCGCCCGCTTTGGTGTGGAACGCGACGGCGACAACCTTCTGGCCGAAGGCGTCTACTCGGCAAACTCGGAAATCCAGGACGGGTATCCCGAGTTCACCATGCAGATGCTGATGGATCTGGGATGGGACGGCGACCTGACGGACGAGGAACGTGCAGCCATTGATGCCGTTGCAGGGCCCAAGACCAACTGGAAGACCGACCTTTCCGGCGGTATCCAGCGGGTTGCCATCGCGCATGAATGCGCACCGTTCGGCAATGCCAAGGCCCGTGCCGTCGTCTGGACATTCCCCGACCCGGTGCCGCTGCACCGCGAGCCGCTCTATACCCCGCGGCGCGATCTGGTCGCGGATTATCCGACCTACGAGGACCGTCACGCCTATCGCCTGCCGACCCTCTATGCGTCGATCCAGAAGAACGACTTCTCGAAGAACTTCCCGATCGTGCTCACCTCCGGCCGTCTGGTCGAATATGAGGGCGGCGGGGAAGAGTCGCGTTCGAACCCGTGGCTGGCCGAGCTTCAGCAGGACATGTTCGTCGAAATCAACCCGCGTGACGCCAACAATCTGGGCGTGCGGGACGGCGCACAGGTCTGGGTCGAAGGACCCGAAGGCGGCAAGGTCAAGGTCATGGCGATGGTCACCAGACGGGTGGGCGAAGGCGTGGCCTTTATGCCCTTCCACTTTGGCGGGCATTACCAGGGTCAGGATCTGAGGGACAAGTACCCCGACGGTGCCGATCCCTACGTGCTGGGCGAAAGCTCCAACACGGCGCAGACCTACGGCTACGATTCGGTCACGCAGATGCAGGAGACCAAGTCAACTCTCTGCAAAATCACCGCAGCATAAGGAGAACGGAAAATGGCAAGAGCTAAGTTCCTATGCGACGCCGAACGCTGCATTGAATGCAACGCCTGCGTCACGGCCTGTAAAAACGAGCACGAAGTGCCCTGGGGGATCAACCGCCGCCGCGTGGTGACCATCCGGGACGGAGAACCGGGCGAACGCTCGATTTCCGTGGCCTGCATGCACTGCTCGGATGCGCCCTGTATGGCGGTGTGCCCGGTCGACTGCTTCTATCAGAACGAAGAAGACGTCGTCCTGCACTCCAAGGATCTGTGCATCGGGTGTGGCTACTGCTTCTACGCGTGCCCGTTCGGCGCGCCGCAGTATCCGCAGGCGGGCAATTTCGGCAGCCGCGGCAAGATGGACAAGTGCACCTTCTGCGCCGGCGGTCCGGAAGAAACCCATTCGACGGCCGAATTCGCCAAATACGGGCGGAACCGGATCGCCGAGGGCAAGCTTCCGCTATGCGCCGAGATGTGTTCGACCAAGGCTCTGCTGGCGGGTGACGGAGACATCGTTTCCGGCATCTACCGCGAGCGCGTGGTTGCCCGCGGCTTCGGTTCGGGCGCCTGGGGTTGGGGCACAGCCTACGACCAGAAGGGCGGCTGACCCGACCTTTGCGTAACAAGGGGACCGGCCCGCATGTCTGCGGGCCGGCCTGTACGGATCACTTTTTGAAACGTCCATCCTGGAGGGCGCCATATGCTTCGCATGGCCCTTGTGTTTTTCCTGTCTCTGTTTCTTGTCGCGCCGCTGGCTGCGCAGGACACACAGACCCCGACCGCCCCCGACCGCAGCGCCACAGGCGGCGCGCAGACGCTCGAGGACATCCTGGCCCGCCAGCGCGGTGAGCCCGTCGACGACGCATTTCGCAAAAACAACACCGGCGACCCGGACGCCGCCGCTGGGATCGCGGCGCAGTTGGGCACGCTGGGCGGTGCATCCGACCCCGAGGTCTGGCGTGCGCTGCGCTACGGGTCTGCCGACGTCACGGTGTCCGCCGGCGGCGAGGTGGCCAGTGTTTTGATGCAGGATGGCGGCATGCGGTGGCTGGAGTTCCGCCGCGGCCCGCTGCCGAAATGGGGCGGCTGGCTGCTGTTGGGTACGCTGGGCTTGCTGCTGCTGTTTTTCCTGCTGCGTGGGCGGATCCGTGTTGATGAACCGATGACGGGCCGCACGGTCACCCGTTTCAAGGCCGCCGAACGTTTCGGACACTGGCTGCTGGCGGGATCGTTCGTCATTCTCGGGATCACCGGTATCGTCGTCCTGTTCGGGCGGCTGTTCATCGCGCCCTATCTGGGCAAAGAGGTGAATGCCGTGCTGCTGGACTGGTCCAAATGGGTGCACAACAACGTGGCCTGGGCCTTTATCCTCGGGCTGATCATGGTTTTTGTCATGTGGGTCGCCCATAACCTGCCGAGCCGGACCGACATAACCTGGCTACGCCAGTTCGGCGGGATTGTCGGCAAGGCGCATCCGCCGGCCAAGAAATTCAACGCGGGCCAGAAGTTCATCTTCTGGTCGGTCATCCTGCTCGGCGGGTCGATCGCCATCAGCGGGCTGTCGCTGCTGTTTCCGTTTGAAATGCCGCTGTTTGCCAAGACATTCTCGGTTCTCAATCAGATCGGGATCCCGGGATGGTTCGGGATGGACCCGCTGCCGACCGCGCTGGCCCCGCAGGAGGAAATGCAGCTGGCACAGCTGTGGCACGCGATTGTTGCCTTTGTCCTGATGGCCATCGTGCTGGCGCATATCTATATCGGCTCGGTCGGGATGGAAGGCGCGTTCGATGCCATGGGTACGGGCGAGGTCGATGAAGCGTGGGCGCATCAGCACCACTCGCTCTGGCTGGACGAGGTGAAGGACCCTGATGCCAAAGCGCCCGAAGGCGCGACCCCGGCGGAATAATGCGCTGGCTTTTGGCGATTTGTCTGTCAGCACTGCCCGCGGCAGCGCAGGAATTCACCACGCTCAAGGGGCATGGCGGCCCGATCATGGATCTTGCGGTCACGCCCGGCGGCCGGGTCGTTTCGGCCAGCTTCGACAATGCACTTGGGGTCTGGACCGGGCGACAGCCGGCGTGGCTGGACGGGCATGACGCGGCCGTGACGGCGGCCGCGGTGACCCGCGACGGCATGGTCCTGTCGGGCAGCGACGATTTCACGGTCCGGCTGTGGCAGGATTCAGAACCGCGCGTGCTGGGACACCACAAGGGCAAGGTCGCCGATGTGGCGTTTTCGCCGGACGGCACAATGGCCGCTTCGGCCAGCTGGGACGGAACAATCGGGCTCTGGCCGCTGAGCCGCGGCGCGCCAAAGGTGCTGCGCAGTCCGGACGGGGGCGTCAATGCGCTGGCATTTGCACAGGGCGGCAACCGGCTCTATGCGGCCACCAATGGCGGGTCGGTTCTGGTCTATGACCTCACCGCGGATGAAACCCCGCTGCGGCTGGCGCAGCACGGGTTTGGCATCAACCGTCTGGTGTTGACCAATGACTGGCTGGCCTACGGGGCCATTGACGGGGCCACGCGGGTCATCGCGGCCGACACCGGCGAACCGGTGGCCGATTTCACGCTGGACCGCCGCCCGATTCTGGCCATGGCCCTGCACGCTGAAACCGGTCAGCTCGCCGTCGGGGACGGGCACGGCTATATCATGATGCTGGACACCGAACGCTGGCGGATCGCCCGCGATTTCCGTGCCACGCGAAGAGGCCCGGTGTGGGCGCTGGCCTTTTCGCCCGGTGGCCATCTGCTCTACTCGGGCGGGCTGGATGATGTGGTGTACGGCTGGCCGGTCGAGGCGATGGACGCGTTTGAACCGGCACCCACGGGCGAACGCAGCTTTCTGCGCGATGTGGCCTCGATGCCCAATGGAGAGCGGCAATTCATGCGCAAATGTTCGATCTGTCATGCGTTGAACCCCGGCGCGTCGCGCAAGGCAGGCCCGACACTCTATGGCGTGTTCGGCCGCCGCGCCGGAACCGTGCCCGGATACAGTTATTCGCCGACCCTGTCGGGATCTGATATCATATGGTCATCGGGAACCATCGACGCGTTGTTCAACGAGGGACCCGACCACTATGTTCCGGGGTCCAAAATGCCGATGCAGCGAATAGCGGCGCAGGAAGACCGCAACGACCTGATCAGTTTTCTGAAATCCGCAACCGAACCGGGAGACACAGACCAATGAAAGCCATGTTTGTCGGATTCGCGGCAGTCGTCGTGATCGCCATAGCCGCGAATATCCTACTCAACCGCGCCGGCTTTTCTTCGCAGGACGTCCATTCCGGGCCGGCGGTGCGGCTTGATGGCTGACGCAACGCTGAAGCCGCCGCTTTCGGACGAGTTCGGCGAAAGCCTCGCGAATGCCTCGGTGCTGGTGATCGACGACGAACCGGGGATGCGCAATTTTCTGACTAAGACACTCGGCCCGCGGTGCAAGCGGGTGGAACAGGCTGCCTCGGCTGCCGAAGCGTCGGCCATTCTCGATCGTTCGCATTTCGACCTGATCGTGCTGGACAACATCATGCCGGGCACAACCGGGCTCGACTGGGCCCGCGAACAGAGCCAGGTGGGGCTTTTTGCCGATACCATCCTGATCACCGCCTATGCCGATCTGGAAACCGCGATCAAGGCGTTGCGCACGGGGGTGGCGGATTTCGTGCTGAAACCGTTCCGCGCCAACCAGATCCTGAATGCCGTCGCCCGGGCGCTGGACCGCAAGTACCTCCGCCGTGAAAACTATCTGCTGAAACATGAACTGTCGGCCGAAAGCTCGATCGTTCGCGGACGGCTTCTGGGCAGTTCTCCGGCGATCAGTGAAACCCGCACGATCCTGCGCCGCCTTGCCCCGCTGCCGACGCCGGTGCTTTTTACCGGGGCCAGTGGCACCGGAAAGGAGATTGCCGCGCGCACCCTGCATTCGCTGTCGGACCGGGCCGACAAACCCTTTGTGGCGATCAACTGCGCGACCATCCCGCCGGACCGGTTCGCGCACGAGCTTTTCGGCGAGATCGACGGTGACGAACGGCGCAAGGACGGGCTGCTTCTGCATGCTGACGGCGGCACGCTGTTTCTGGATGAGATTGCGCAGATGCCCGACATCGTGCAATCGGCGCTGTTGCGGGTGCTGGAGGATCAACGCATCCGGCCATTGGGAGCGGAACGCGAGATCCCGCTCAACCTGCGGTTTCTGTTTGCCACCAACGCCGATCTTGAACTGGCGGTGGCCCGGGGACAGTTCCGTCAGGATCTTTACCACCGGATCAACGTGGTGCAGATCGAGATGCCGCGCCTGCGCGACCGGGCCGACGATATCGTGGAGCTGGCCGCTCTGTTCATGGAACAGTTTTCGGCAACGCTGGGCATGCCGTCGCTGGAGCTGGACGAGGAAACGCTGTTGAAGCTGCGCCGCTATGACTGGCCCGGAAACGTACGCGAGCTTCGCAACCTGATCGAACGGTCGGTGATCCACGGCACGTTTCCCGAAGAGTTTTCCGGCAGCGGCAATATCACCGGGGCGCGGGCCATCGAAACGCTGGATCTGGTGACCCAGCGCCACATTGCCCACGTGCTGGACGCCTGTGGCGGCAACCGGGCCGAAGCTGCGCGGCGGCTGGGCGTGTCGCGCAAAACGATTGACCGGAAATGTGCATCCTGGGGTCTATGAGACCGCCGTCACCCCGGCCGTGTCCGCGACATCCTCGGGCAGCCAGATGGTAAACTCGGCGCCGCCCTCCGGCCGGTTGCACACCGTGATCAGCCCGTTGGCCCGCTGTATCAGCGTCTGGCTGATCGACAGCCCCAGCCCGGTCCCCTCGCCCAGCTTGGTGGTGTGAAACGGGTCGAACACCTTGTTGAGATGTTACTGCGGGATGCCGGGGCCGGTATCCGCGATCACAAGAAACACGCCGTCCGTCCCCGCCCTGTGCCCGGTGTGCAGCGTGATCGTCAGCTTGCCTTCGTGATCCATGGCCTGAGCCGCATTGATCACCAGATTGACGATCACCTGCTGCAATTCGCCCGGGTTCATGTGCACGGACGGGGCGTGGCTCAGGCTGGTTTCGACTTCGATCGCCTTTTTTGACAGCACGTGGTCGACCAGCACGAGACAGTCTTCGACCACGGATGCGACATCGACGCTTTCCTCGAATGTGCCGAATTCGGACGGGCGGGCGAATTGCAGCAATTTGCCGACGATGGCGTCAATGCGCTGAACCTGCCGGTCAATCAGATCCAGTTCGGTTTTGACGTCGCTTGCGCGTCCCAGCAACGTCTGCCGCATCACGTCCACATTGCCCTGGATCACGGCGACGGGGTTGTTGATCTCATGCGCGACGCCGGCAGTGATTTCCCCGATCGAAGCCAGCTTTTCCGACATGACCAGTTGCTGATAGGTTTCCGCCAGCTTGTCATTGGCCTCACGCAGCTCGGCAGTGCGCTGCTCGACCCGGGTGTTCAGCTCGTTTGCCCATGACCGCAGCGCCCGGTCACGCTCCTGCACCTGATCGAGAAGTGTGTCGAGATGGGTCGCGACCTGCCCGATTTCGTCGGCGGACCGGATTTCGCCGTTGCGGGCGTCCAGATCTCCCTGTTCGACCTGCTTCATCGTGCGGGTCATCTGTTCCAGCGGTGAAAAGATGCCCCGCGCCATGCGCAGGAACAGAGGCGCGGACAGGATCAGCACCAGAACGAACATGCCGAATACGGTGAGATAAGCCAGCCGTTTGGTCGCCGCGAACGGCGCTTCGAGAAATCCGACATAGAGCATGCCGACACGGTCGCAGAAACTGTCGACAATCGGCAGATAGCCGGAAATGTACCATTCATTCACCACGAACGCGCGGTCGAGCCATGTTTTGCCCTCGTCCAGAACCGTGCCGCGCACGATGGCCGATACCCGTGTGCCCAGCGCGCGCCCGCCTTCGAACAGACGCACATTGGTCGATACCCGAACGTCTTCGAGAAACAGCGTGGCAGTGCCCTGCCGCTCGCCCCCGGTCGCGGCATTGAGATAGACCAGCGCGTTGATCGTATCGATGAAATCGAGGTTCCGGTTCAGAAGGATACCGCCCACCAGCACGCCCTGCCGCCCGGGAACCGATACCGGGCTGGCGGTGTGTACGACCATGCCGCGATCCTCGGCCAGCCTGTCGGTGGGCACGGCCGCCTTGGTTGCGATCAGATCAATCCGGGCCTGTTCGGCAAGATCACCGCGAAACGGCGCCAGATCAGCAGCCGCGAAGATATCGATTTCCACCGAAGACCGGCCGTTTTGCGCAGCGGCAACGACCGGCCACCGCGTGGCGACGTCCCCCGCGTCCTGCCGCGGCAGATAGTAGAGGAAGTCGAGTTCAAACTCTGTCTGCTTGCGTGCGAGGAAGTCTGACAGGTTTGCCTCTCCGGCTTCGAGAAAGATCTGAAACTCGGCGGATTTGGCCACGCTGTCCACGTTCGTACCGGTGCCGGTCATGATCCGGCCAAGATACTGTTCGGCAATCCGGAGATCGCTTTCAACATTGCGGATCAGGATCGCGTCGTATTCTGTCGACCACCGGGCCATGCTGAGGGTCAGAACCAGAGGCATCAGAACCATCAGTGGCAGCAGGGCAAGAACAAGAAGGCGCAAACGTATTGATTGCATCATCGGGTCCGGTCCAGCGGGCAGTCAGGATTGGCTGTCATACCTGATGTTAGGACGGGCCCTGCGTCAGTGCAAATGCCGCTCCGCCCGGTCGGCGTGCAGAGACCTGAGATGCTGCCGCGGAGCAGCTTTGACCGAAATGACCCTCACCGGTGCGGGCTGTTTTTCGTTTATGTCCTGAGACGGGTGTTGTCCGGGTCGAAGGGCGGGCGCGGCAGCACGTGTGCATCGTAACTGCGCCCGAGGATTTCAACCGTCAGCCCGTCCCGCAGCCCCCTTGTGCGCAGATAGGCCAGCGCCAGCGCCTGTCCGGTTCTGTGCCCCCAGGCGGCCGAGGTCACGATACCGACCGGCGCGCCGTCGTGATGCACCGTATGGGCGTAAAACGGATCCACCTCCTCGGTCAGGATGCCCAGCAGCACCATTTCCCATCTGTCATCCGCGGCCATGCGGTCGATCAGGGCGGGTTTGCCGATGAAGCTCCGCCCGTCGGGTTTGATCAGGGCCCCGGCCCCGGTTTCCGCCGGTGTGCGCTCGGTCGTGAAATCCGCACCCCACGCAGGATACCCCTTCTCCAGCCGCATCGCGTTCATTGCATAGGCGCCGAAATGGCCCAACCCGTGCGGCCTGCCCGCGGTTTCGAGCGCGTCGAACAGTACGGGCATTTCCGCAGCCGCCACATGCAATTCCCAGCCCAGTTCGCCCACGTAAGAGACCCGCAGCGCGCGCACCGGGCATCCGGCCACGGTGATTTCCCGCACCGAGAGCCACGGAAACCCCTCGCCAAGATCCGCGGTGGTCAACGCCGCCAGCACATCGCGCGATTTCGGCCCCATCAGCCCCAATACGCCGAGGTCATCGGAGATGCGGATGATGGTCACGTCAATGCCGTCCGAACGGGACAAAAGCAGGTCTTCGTCCATCTCTTCTGCGGCGGCCGCCGAGGTCAGATAGGCGCGGTCGGTCGCCAGCATGGACACCGTGAATTCGGATTGTGTTCCGCCGGCCGGCGTCAGTGCATGCATCAGGCCGATCCGCCCGGGTTTCGGCGGTGTGTTGGTGCCCAGTGCGTCGAGAAAGGCATGTGTGCCCGGACCGGTGACATCGAATTTGGAGAAGACCGACAGATCCGCCAGCCCGACCGTCCCGGTGACGGTTGCGCATTCCCGCGCAATGGCATCGAACCAGTTCGCCCGGCGGAAACCGGGTACGGCGGCGTCCCCTGCGGTGTCGCTGAACCAGTTTGGCCTTTCCCACCCATGGGCCGCTCCCATCACCGCGCCCCGTGCGATCAAGCGGTCATGCACAGGTGAAAGCCGCCGGTTGCGCGCCGCCGGGCGTTCTTCGTGCGGGTAATGCACGCCGAATTGCAGGCCAAAGCACTCGATGGCCTTTTCAACGCGGTAGTCCCGGTCGGCCCATGCTCCGAACCGGCGGCTGTCCACCGCCAGCGCATCCATGGGCGGTGCGCCATGGGTCATCCAGTGCGCCAGAAACCAGCCCGCGCCGCCGCCTTCCATGACCCCCATTGATGACCCGGTCAGAAGCCAGGCGTTTTCCAGACCGTGCGCCGGACCGATCAGCGGATTGGCATCCGGCGTGAAGGTGATCGGGCCGTTCACCACGGTTTTAATCCCGCCGGTTTCCAGCGCCGGAATGCGGGCCATGGCGGCCATGACGATATCCTCGACCCGGTCCAGATCCGGCGGCATCAGATCGGCGCCGAACTCTGGCGGACACCCATCGACCGACCAGGGCTGCGCGTTTTTCTCGTAAGGTCCAAGGATCAGCCCGTCGCGTTCCTGTCGCACGTACCAGCTCTGCTCGGGGTCGCGGATCATCGGCAGATCGGGCAGGCCCGCCGCGATCCGGTCGGCAACCGCCCCGACCGTGTCGGTCACCAGATACTGATGCAGGACCGGCACCGAGGGAATGTTCAGGCCCATCATGGCGCCAATCTCCCAGCCCCAGGTGCCACCCGCGTTGACCAGATGCCGCGCCCGGATCGGGCCCGCGGCGGTTTCGACGATCCAGACGCCGGCGTCGCGCCGGACCGCGGTGACCGGGTTCTGCCGCAGGACCGTCGCCCCGTTGCGGCGCGCCACCGCGGCCATGGCGTTTGTGGCCAGCGACGGATCGACATGGCCGTCATCGGGTTCATAAATCCCGCCCAGCAGCCCCTCGGTCCGGGCCAGCGGGTGCAGCCGTTCGACATCGCCGGGCGTGAGCATCTGCAAGTCGTAGCCGGTGAATTTCGACAGGCCGGCGACATGGGCAAACTCGTCCATCCGGTCCGGGTTCGACGTGATGCGCATCGCGCCGCAGGGGTGAAAGCCGCAGGTACCGCCGGTTTCCTGCGGAAGGATGTCACGATAAAGCCGCACCGAGGTAGCGCGCAGTTCCTGAATGGTCGGGTTATGTGCGAAATGGGTGCACAGGCCGGCCGCGTGCCATGTTGAGCCGTGGGTCAGGTCATTTTTTTCGGTCAGGACCACATCGGACCAGCCGGCCTTGGCCAGATGGTACATCAGCGACACGCCCATCGCGCCGCCGCCGATGATCAGAACCTGTGCTTCGCTTTTCATGCTTTCATCCGTTTGCCTGTGGGGTCGAACGGCGGCCGCATCAGCGGGTTCGCCCGATACATCCGGCCCGCAACCTCGATTTCGAACTGCCGGGCGCAGGATTGCGACAGTGATTCACCCAAAGAGATATCCACCAGCCCCAGCGCCAGAGTAAGCCGCGTGCGGGCGCCGCGCGCACCCGATGTGGTCAGGCCGACCACGCGGCCGCTTTCGCGGATCGGTTCATCATGCAGGATCAGCGGGTGGTCCGGCAGATCGAACAGCATGAGGCGGCGGGTGATGCCGGCCCGTTTCTGCGCGCTCAGCGCCGCTTCGCCCAGAAACCCGGTGTTCCAGCCGATGGTGAACCCCAGCCCCGCTTCGAGCGGGGTGATATCCGGACCGACATCGTGTCCCCAATGCTTGAAGCCCTTCTCGATCCGGCAGCCATCCAGCGCGTAATGCCCCATCGGTTGCGCCCCGGCGGCGAGGAGCGCGTCAAAGACCGGGGCACCCTGCCCTGCCGGAATGTTCAGTTCCCAGCCCTGTTCGCCCACGAAGCTGACCCGCGTGGCCATGCAGGACACCCCTGCCACGCGCACGGCGCGAATGGTCGAAAACGCGAAAGCCGTCCAGTCATCGTCAGACAAGCGCCCAAGCGTGGCGCAGGCGCCCGCGCCCATGACCCCGATGACCACCTCCTTCTCGGTCGCATCGGTTATGGTCACCTCCCGGCCCGCCCCGTGACGGCGCAGCCATGCGCGGTCACGGGTGCGGGTGGCCGCACCGCTGGTCATGCGAAAATTGTCGGGACCCAGGCGCGCGATGGTCACGTCACCCTCGATCCCCCCCTTTTCGTTCAGCAGCGGCGTGTAAACCGCCCGTCCGATGGCCATGTCCATGTCCCCGGCTGCAAGGTACTGCATCAAACCGGCGGTGTCCGGACCAGTGATGTCGAATTTACCGAACGGTGACAGGTCGATCAGCGCGGTGCCGGTCTCCATGATGGCGGCCTCGCGATGGGCGATCTCCTGCCACGGCTGTTCGGCCACGGAATAGGGCAGATCCTTTTCGCTTTCGTCCTGCGCATACCACAAACCGCGCTCCCATCCGGCGGTCAGCCCGAACCGGGCCCCGGCGGCGGCCCAGCGATCATGCAGCGCCGATTTGCGCAGACCACGCCCGGCGCCGGGTTGCTTGAACGGCCAGTGCAGCGCGAACGTGTCAGCCACCGCCTCTGCCATCCGGGCCTGAACATGGTCGTCCGCCGCGGTCAGCGGATCGACGCGCGCGATATCGACCTCCCACAGGTCCATCGGGGCCGACCCTTCGATCATCCAGTCTGCCAGCACCCTGCCGATACCGGCAGAGGACATCACGCCGACCGAATTCATCCCGGCCGCCACAAACAGCCCGTCCACTTCGGGTGTTTCTCCGATCAGCGGCCGTGTATCCGCAGTAAAGCTCTCCGGACCATTCATGAAATGCAGGATGCCCGTGTTTTCCAGCGCGGGCAGCAGCGACAGCGCGCCCTGCATGAATGGCATGAACTGGTCCCAGTCCTCGGGCATTTCCAGAAACGGGCGGTCGCCCTCGGGTCCGTAGGCGTCCCAGCATTTTGCATCCGCTTCGAACCCGCCGATAACCAGCTTGCCGGTGTCGCCCTTGACATAGATCCCGCGGTCCAGATCGCGCAGCACCGGATAGGGATCGGGCAGACCCGGCATCGGTTCGGTGACCACATACATGTGTTCGACCGCCTGCAACGGCAGGGCAACGCCGGCCGCATCGGCAAGCTTTTTCGACCAGGCCCCGGCACAAAGCGCCACACGGTCGGCGAGAAGTTCACGGCCATCGGCCATGCGGACGCCACGCACCCGCGCGTCTTCGACCAGCAGACGGTCAACCGGCGCGTTTTCACGGATCACCGCACCCTGCCCGCGCGCCGCCCGGGCGTAGGCCATACACAGGTCAACCGGGTTGACGTTTGCGTCTTCTTCGACCCGCAAGGCACCAATTATGCCCTCCGCGTTCAGGCCCGGCACCTGCACCCCGTTTGCCTCGACAATCGTGGGCGTCAGTCCGAAATGCCGGCCCAGCGCGGCGATGCGGTGCAATTCATCCATGCGCGCAGGGTCCCGCGCCAGCCAGTAGCCGCCGGTCCGGCGGTACCCGGTGGACAGGCCGCACTCCGCTTCCAGCCTCGGGAACAGCTGGCCGGCATACATGGCCAGCCGGGTCATGTTCGGCGTGGCCCGTAACGGTCCGACAATGCCCGCAGCGTGCCAGCTGGTGCCGGATGTCAGCTGACTGCGCTCCAGCAGGGTGACGTCTGCCTCGCCGCGCCCGGTCAGGTGATAAGCAAGGCTCAGACCGATCGCGCCACCGCCTATGATGAGTGTCTTGGTCATCCGCCTACTCCACGGCCGCTGTCATCGCCGGTCCACCGAAAGTAAATCCGCTCTGAACCGGTGATCATCCAAGATCGCGCCACCCGCACCATCAATCAGAATCGCGCTTTATCAGAACAACTAATGATAAGCAGAAACAATGTTGCCTTCGCATTGGTTTTCTCCGACCCTTCTGCGCAGCGACCGGTGTCAGGGGTCAGAAATCAGGCGGGGCAGTCATGCGCAGCGAACGCAATGAAACGGATATCAACCTGTTTCGCGCCCTCGAGGTCTTCATGGCCGTGGCCGAGATGCGGCAGGTCACCGCCGCGGCGCTCGCATTGGGCATGACCCAATCTGCAGCGTCGCAGCACCTGAAGAACCTCGAAACCGCGTTTGGCGTTGTCCTGCTGAACCGTGGCCAGCGACCGATTTCGCTGACCCATGCGGGCGAAGTGTTTCAGCGCCACGGTTTCCGCATCCTGAACGAGATCGACGATCTCAAATCCAACCTGCGCCATCTGAGCGCCGCGGCCATGCCGGTGCTGCGGATCGGGATGCTGGCATCGATTGCCACGACGCTGACACCGGGACTATTTGACTTTGTCGAAAACGATCTGAAAGTACCCGAGCTGATATTGTCGGCGGGCCTGACCAGCGATCACCAAAACCTGTTGAATGGCAGGCAGATAGACATCGCCGTGACGTCCGAACAGTTCCTGAACACGGAAGACTATGACGTCTGCACGATTCTCGAGGAACCTTTCCTGCTGGTCCTGCCCGAAAACTACAAGGGGCCGGAGGACGACATACACGCGATCTCGAAACAGCTGTCTCTGGTCCGGTTCAGTGCCGCGACACCTGTGGGCCGGCGCACGGATCAACATCTGCGGCGGTGCCGGCTGAACCTGCCGCGCGCGATCGAGGCAGACCGGTCCTCGATGGTGGTTGCCGGTGTGGTCACCGGCAAGTGTTTTGCCATCCTGACGCCCTCGCTGCTGATCGACGGTGTTGCCGAGGGCATGCCGATGCGTCTGGCCCCGCTGCCCTTCGCCGGGTTCAGGCGCGGCATTCAGGTCGTTGCGCGGCGTGGCGACCTTGGGGATTTGCCGGTGCGTATCGCGCAGGAATGCCGCAAGATCCTGCAACACCATTTCCACAGTCGGTTCCCGGATTTCGCGGACCAGATCCTGTATCACGACGCGGCTAATCCACTCCATTAGGATTTCCGATTCTGCAGTTGGACGCTGGGCCGGGCGGCGTTTCCCTGCATAGACTGTTCCCGATCAACGCAGACACCGCAACGCAGGTGCCGGAACAGGAAGGAAGCCGACATATGGGCCGACGTGCGGGGCGCAGCGCACGCCTGAAGGAACGGGCGCAGAAGAGTGCCCTTTCCGCACCTTTCACAACGCGCCAGATTCAGGCGGTCAGGCTCATCGATGACGCGGCCGTCGCCATCATCGAACGCAACGCCGACCGGATCCTTGACGAGATCGGCATGGAGTTTCGCGGGGATCCGGAAACGCTGGACCTGTTTCGCGCCCATGGCGCCCGGGTCAGCGGTGAACGGGTGCGGTTTGACCCCGGGTGGTGCCGCGACCGGATCAGGGCCGCCCCGTCCGTCTTCTCGCAGGCTGCGCGCAACCCGGCCCGCTCGGTCCAGATCGGCGGCGACGCGCAGGTTTTCGCGCCCAGCTTTGGTCCGCCTTTCGTGCACGACATGGAAAAGGGCCGCCGCTATGCCACGCTGGAGGATTTCGGCAACATCACGCGGCTGCATTACAGCCTGTCCGCGGTGAACCATTCCGGCGGCGTCGTGGTGGAACCCGTCGATGTGCCCGTGCCGCTGCGCCACCTGCATATGGCCCACGCCCACCTGACGCTCAGCGACAAGCCATTCATGGGGGCCGTGACCGCGCCGGAGCGGGCCCGCGACACCATCGAGATGTGCCGGATCGCCATGGGCGCCGATTTCGTCGACCGCAACTGCGTGCTCTATTCCGTGGTCAACACCAACGCGCCTCTGGTGATGGATGAAACGATGCTCTGGGCGCTGAAGGAATACGCCAGGGCCGGGCAATGCACCGTGGTTTCCCCATTCGTGCTGGGCGGGGCAATGTCACCGGTAACCGTTGCCGCGACGCTGGCGCAGGTTCTGGCCGAGGTAATGGCCAGCGTGGCCCTGATCCAGCTGATCCGTCCCGGTGCGCCGGCGGTCTTCGGTACGTTTTTCTCCCCGATCTCACTGAAAACCGGGGCACCCACTTTCGGCACGCCCGAAGGTACCCAGTTTCAGATGTGCGCCAAGACACTGGCCGACCGGCTGGGCCTGCCGTTTCATTCGGTGGGCGGGCTGACCGCGTCAAAAGTGCCTGACGCGCAGGCCGGATATGAAAGCCAGGCCCAGCTTATGGGGGCGGTGCTGGCGGGGGTGAATTTCATCATCCATGCAACCGGCTGCCTCGAAGGGTTGCTGACCACCGGCTATGAAAAGATCGTAATGGACGCCGACCGGTGCTCGGCCATGTCACGGCTGGTTCAGGGCGTGGATTTCTCGGAAGCGGCACAGGCGATGGACGCCTTTTTCGAAGTGGAACCGGGCGGGCATTTTCTTGGCACGCAACATACGCGCGACAATTTCGAGACGGCGTTCTGGATGGGTGATATGTCGGACAACGGAACGTTCGAACAATGGAGCGCCGAGGGCGCAGACTGGCAGCACGAGCGCGCGTCGGCGCGGGTGAAACAGATCCTGCGCGACTATGAGCCGCCGGCGATGGACGTCGCCACGCGCGAGGCACTGGACGAATTTGTCACCCGCCGCAGCCGGGAGATTGAAGGAGAGCGTACATGACAACCGAAACCCAGTGGACCCTCGAGGACACCGCCGCCCGGCGGGATCGCTTCTATGCCGCGAGCCAGAAGAAATTCGTGCCGTTCAGGGAGCCGATGGTGTTCCGGAAGGGGTCGATGCAATACCTTTGGGATGTCGAGGGACGCAAGTACACCGATCTTCTGGGTATGAATGTCTGTATCTCGGTGGGTCATTCGCACCCAAGGGTCGTCAGCGCCGCCATGGAACAGGCGCAGGAGCTGACCCATTGCACCACCATGTTCTATCACCCGGTTCCCGCCCATTTCGCCGAGGAACTGACCGCGACAATGCCCACCGGACCCGATGGCGACATCGAATGGGTGGTGCATTTTACCAATTCAGGCGCCGAGGCGATCGATCTGGCCATGACCATGGCCCGCAGCTACACCGGAAATCTCGACCTGCTGGCCCTGCGCACGGCCTATCACGGACCCACGGCTGCGGCCCAGTCCATAACCGGGATCAGCGGCTGGCGACATCCGGGCATGCCCGGAAATGTCGCCTTTGTGGCGGAGCCGAACCAGTATCGCGGCATCTTCGGGGAAAATGCAGGGGCTGCCCCCTATCTGGACGAGATCGAGCGCACCATCCACACGGCCACGCCCGGCCGGGTTGCCGGGATCTTCGTCGAAAGCGTGCAGGGCTATGGCGGGATCATCGAAATGCCACCCGGTTACATGTCCGGCGCGGCCGAACGGGTGCGGGCGGCCGGCGGGCTCTATATCGCGGACGAGGTGCAATCGGGATTTGGGCGCACAGGTGATAACATGTGGGGGTTCGAAGCGGACGGCGTCATCCCCGACATCGTTGTCATGGCCAAAGGCATCGGCAACGGCTTTCCCCTTGGCGCGGTCGTCGCCCGCAAACAGATCGCCGCGCCCATGGCCGAGAAGTTCCTGTTCCACACCTACGGCGCCAACCCGACCTCCTGCGCGGCGGGCCGCGCGGTTCTGGAGGTGATCCACGACGACCGGTTGCAGGAAAACGCGAAAACCGTGGGCGCCGCGCTGTTGCAGCGGCTGACAGACCTCAAGGGCCGGTACGAGGCAATTGGCGACGTCCGCGGACGGGGGCTGATGCTGGCCATCGAAATGGTGAAGGACCGCAGCAGCAAGGAGCCGGACCCCGACACCACTGCGGCGGTGTTCGAGGCCACGCGCGAAAGCGGGGTGATCCTGTCGAAATCCGGCGCGTACCAGTCCTGCCTGCGCATGGTGCCGCCGTTGTGCCTGTCGCTGGACGATGTGGACACCGTCGCCGATGGGCTGGACCGCGCGCTTGCCCGGGCGTCGGCCTAGGCGTTGCATGACCGTTCAGAGCTGCAGGGCGTTGGCTTTGAGCATTTGGTAGTGCGGCATGTGGTGATCGAGGAACGCCTGCGCTTTCGGGTGTTCCTGCGCCAGTTGCGCGAACTTGTCTTTCTGGGCCTGCAGTTCAGCGGCGTCCAGCGGCCGGATCCCCTTGGACGCGCTGACATCGCCATGCCACCCGTCGACCTGCGCCCATTCCTCTGGCTGCTCCTCCTGCCAGTCAAAGGCATGGTCCGCGGGCGGCAGACCGATCCTGCGCCACAAGGCGCCGAGCGCCCTTGGCGTGTCAGCGCGAATGTCTTCGGCCTGAAGCACCGCGGGATCCTGCCCTGCCTGCTTCAGCGTCTGATAGTGGCGGGCCTGCGCTTCGAGCCCGATTTCCTCGCAGGTCACTTCGGGGTCCAGTTTGAAATAGGACGCGATAGACGCGACAGGATCCCGGATCAGGAAGCAGTTGACCAGCCGCTCTGACAGGTCCGCATCGTCAAGGATCCGCGGCCACACGTAATAGCTCATGTCCTTGATGAAAACCGGCCCCTTTTCGGCCTGCTTCAACAGCATGTCGCGAATGGTTGCGTAAGTAACCGGGCGGTCTTTTTCGGCCTCGAAATGCGGCATGATCCGGACCTGACGACCGATGTAGTAGTCGTACATGAACGGTTCGTGAAAGCAGGTCAGGTCGCCTCTTTCCCGCATGACCCGTTCCGTGGCCGTGGACATGGACCGCGGATGTGCCCACAAAGCGAATATCTGGTGCATCACTTCTTCCCCGCCAAAAACTGCGACTCGCCCGCCTGTGCGGTTGGCACAGGTTACCGGTGCGGGATCGGGAATGTCATGTTGTCGTTTGCACCTGTGGCAGGAAATTGTACTCATGCACCGGACAGGCACCTATGATGCACCTGTTGGTGACAGGATACCGCGATGCCAGACGCCTCTGCCCGAGACGATTTTCTGAAAGGACGCACCGCCTGCATCACGGGCGGGCTGTCAGGTGTCGGTCTGGCCATTGCGCAGGCTTTGGCTGCGCATGGTGCGGCTGTGGCCGTTGGCTCCCGCCGGGTGGAAAAAGACCCTGACGGCGATCCGAAGCAACCGACCGCCGCCGGTGCCATGGATCATATTGCAGTTCTGGACGTATGCGACGCGGTTTCGGTCGATGCGTTCATGCGATCCTGCACGGATTCGCTGGGGCCGGTCGACATTCTGGTCAATGCTGCCGGAATCACCACGGAAAAGGGCGTTGTAGGCCATTCGGACGCGCTGTGGGACCAGATCCTGAACACCAACCTGACCGGCGCCTTTCGCATGACACGCGCCTGCCTGCCGGGTATGATCGAAAGAAAATGGGGACGGATCATCAATATCGGATCAACCGCGGCCACGGTCGGCTGGAAGGACAACCCGGCCTATTGTGCGTCGAAAGCCGGGCTGCTGGGCCTGACCCGCTGTGTTGCGCTGGAAGGGGCGGCGCATGGCGTCGGCTGCACCATGATCAGCCCGACCTGGGTTGAAACCGAACTGATGCGCGTCAACACTGCCGAAGTTGCGGAACGCGAAGGAAAGGGACGGACCGGCCAGGACATCATCTCGGAGATCAGGCGCCAGAATCCACAACAGAGGATCATCCAGCCCGAAGAGGTCGCCGCAACGGCGGCGTTTCTGTGCCGGGACGAGGCATTCGGCCTGTCGATGGACAATATCCAGATAACCGGCGGGGCGCTCTGGTAGCCCGGCCAACCAAGACCAAAACGAAAAACTGTCAAACCAACACAGGAGGTTACATGTTCACCAATCACAAAATCAGGGCCGCGTTGATCGCGGGTGCTGTTGCTGTTTCGCCCGCGGGCGCGGCCGTTGCTGCCGATCTGGGCGCGACGGACGAAACCATCAAGCTGGCGATCAACGAATGGACCGGTCAGCATATTTCGACCCATATCGCCGGGCAGATGCTGCAAAGCATGGGATATGACGTGGAATACGTCACCGCCGGCAACTATCCCCAGCACACGGCGCTGGCGGACGGCGATCTTCACGCCACGCTCGAGGTCTGGACCAACAATGTCGGCGAGATTTATCCCAAGATGAAAGAGGCCGGAAAAATTGTCGATATCGGGCCGCTCGGCCTGACAACCCGCGAAGGGTGGATGTATCCCAAGCACATGGAAGAAGTGTGCCCGGGCCTGCCGGACTGGGAGGCGCTGGTCGCGTGTAAGGATGCGCTTGTCACGGCAGAAACCTTCCCGCAGGGCCGCATCCTTGCCTATCCCGCGGACTGGGGCACACGGTCGGCCGATATCATCAAGAGCATGGCGCTTGACTACAAGGCCGTGCCTGCCGGCTCCGAAGGGGCGCTGGTTGCTGAACTGAAGGCTGCGGACGCACGAAAGACACCGTTGGTGATGATGTTCTGGGCGCCGCATTGGGTGTTCTCCGAGGTTGATGCCGGATGGGTGGAACTGCCCGCCTATGAACCGGCCTGCGCCACTGACCCGGCATGGGGTCCCAACCCCAACGCAACCGGGGATTGCGGGGTCGAAGCACCGGTCACGATGAAAGTGGCATGGTCCGGCTTCGCAGAGAAATGGCCGGCGGCATTTGAAGTTCTGCAGGCCTACACGCTGGATACCGGCGAACAGGAAGCCATGATGAAGGCCATCGACCAAGACGGTCAGGCGATCGAAGAGGTCGTGGCGGCCTGGGTCGAGGCCAACGGTTCGGTCTGGAAACCCTGGGTCGAAGCCGCGACCCAGTAAGCCAGTGGATTGGTGCGGCTCGGCATGTCCGGGCCGCGCCGCTTTGGAGAGCACATAATGACAAACCAGGCGGTTCCGAAACTGTCGGTCCGGGACCTGTGGAAAGTCTATGGCCCGAACCCGAAACGGTTGGTGTCCGGCGATTTCAGGAACATGACCCTTGCCGAGCAACTGGACCATGTCCGGTCGCAGGAGCATTTCGTGGCCGCCGCGGATGTGAGCTTTGACGTCTACGAGGGCCAGATCTTCGTGATCATGGGCCTGTCGGGCTCCGGAAAATCCACGGTCCTGCGCGCCATTTCCCGGCTGGACGAGCCAACCTGCGGGCAGGTTTTCCTTGACGACACCGACCTGCTGGCGGCCGCGTCGCGCGAACTGATCGAAATCCGGCGGCACAAGATGGGCATGGTGTTCCAGAGTTTCGGCCTGCTGCCGCATCTTGACGTGGTGCAGAATGTGGCCTTTCCGCTCAAAGCACAGCGCCGGCCGCGCAGCGAACGCCGGGCGCATGCCCGAAAGATGATCGAACTTGTCGGCCTGAAGGGCAAGGAAACCGCATATCCGCACGAATTGTCCGGTGGTCAGCAGCAGCGGGTCGGCATCGCGCGGTCGCTGGCGGTGGAGCCTGAACTGTGGTTCCTGGACGAGCCGTTTTCGGCGCTGGACCCCCTGATCCGCGCCCAGATGCAGGACGAATTTCTGCGGCTACAGACGCAGTTGAACAAGACCATCGTTTTCGTCACCCATGATTTTCTCGAAGCCCTGAAGCTGGCCGACAAGATCTGTATCATGAAGGATGGCGAGATCGTTCAGATCGGGTCGCCGGCCGAAATCGTGCTGCACCCTGCCGATGACTATGTGCGCGAGTTTATCGGCGACGTGCCGCTGGCCAACGTGCTGCGCGCCGAAGACGTGATGAGCCCGCCATGGAAGGACGGGGAAACCCATCCCTCGGTGGCGCGGGATTCCATCCTTGAGGACGCCATCAAGCTGTTCGACGAGAAAACCGAAACGGTTGATGTCACCGACAATGACGGGTCGGTGCTTGGGTCCCTGCATCCGCTGGAAGTCATCCGGTCGCTGTATCACGATGCCCCGGAGGCAAACAGTTGACCGCATTTGGCCGGTCATTCGTAGTCTCCTGCGTGCGGGCCTGGCCGTGGCTGGTCGTCCTTGCACTGACCGCGCTTTTGCTGATGCAACGGGCCGCGTACCCTCATATCATCGCCTATCCCGACGCGTGGACCCTGCCGATCGCCGAGGCCGTCAATGTCGTGATGGACGGCATCGTTGCCGGTGCGCAGGGCGTGACGCGCGCCATCAGCGGCGGGCTGAACGTGGTGTTTTCCGGCGTACAGTTCTTCCTGACCGGCGCCCCCTGGGTGGTTTCGGTCTGTCTGTTTGCCCTGATCGCATGGCAGGGCGGCGGCTGGCGGCTGGCGGCGCTGACGGTGGCGTTGCTGTTTTACGTCCTGATTTCCGGCTACTGGATACCGGCGATGAACACGCTGTCACTGGTGCTGGTGGCCCTGCCGCTGTCGGTCCTGATCGGTTTCGGCATCGGATACCTGGGCTACCGGTCCGAGCGCGCGCGCCGGATCATCATGCCGATGCTGGACCTGATGCAGACGATCCCGGCCTTCGCCTATCTCATCCCGATCCTGCTGCTTTTTGGCTTTGGTCCGGTTGTCGGCCTGATCGCCAGCGTGGTCTTTGCCGTTCCGCCGATGGTGCGCAACACCATTCTGGGGTTTCAGCGCATCCCGCCCGCCGTGCTGGAAAGCGCCCGGATGTCGGGCTGTTCCAGACCGCAGCAATTCGTCTGGGCCGAGTTTCCGTCGGCGATGCCGCAAATGCTGATCGGTGTGAACCAGACGACCATGGCGGCCCTGTCGATGGTCATCATCGCCGCCATCATCGGCGGGTTCGAAGATATCGGGTGGGAGGTGCTTTCGGCAATGCGCAAGGCCCAGTTCGGTCACAGCCTGCTGGCGGGCATCGTCATTGTCATCCTTGCCATTCTGCTTGACCGGGTCAGTTCAGCCTATGCCGCGCGGCAATTGCCGGGCGCCAGTCATGTTGGTCTTTCCCTGCGGCGGTTCGCGCTTGTCCTCGGCGCTGCGCTTGGTGTCGCGGCGGTTGCGGCGCTGCTGCTGCCCGCTCTGTGGGTCTGGCCTGAAACAAGGGTGTTTTTCCCCGCGCAGGTGATCAATCAGGCCACCACCGATTTTCTGCTCGCCTATGGCGATGTCATGGCTGCGCTGAAGAACAGCGTGCAGTTTTACGTTCTGTTGCCCGTCAAGCTGGGGTTCGAACGGGCCATCGTTCCGTTCACATGGGGGATTACGTTTACCCCCGGCATGAAAACGACCTACTGGATCGTCACGCTGATCTGCGCCGCTGCGGCCTTTGGCCTGAACCGGTGGAAGACCGGCGTTGCGATCCTTGTCATGGCCGGGTTTTTCTATTTCGGGGCGACCGGGCTGCCATGGGCCTCGGTCTTTCTGCTGATCACGCTGGTGGCTTTTCAGGTCGGTGGCCGCCGGCTGGCGTTGCTGGCCGCGGGCACGGTGATATACCTGCTGATCAACGGGCTGTGGCCGCAGGCGATGCTGTCGGTCTATCTGTGCTTCGTCGCCGTGCTGATGTGCATTTTCTTCGGCGGCCTGATCGGGATCTGGGCGGCATCGTCGGACACGGTGTCCGGTATCATCCGCCCGATCAACGACATGCTGCAGACATTGCCGCAATTCGTGCTGCTGATCCCGGCACTGATGCTGTTTCAGGTCGGTGATTTCACTGCCCTTCTGGCGATCATCGCCTATGCCATCGTGCCGATGATCCGGTACACCGAGCACGGGTTGCGTTCGGTTCCCGGAACTCTGATCGATGCCGGGCTGTCCTGTGGGTGTTCGTCATGGCAGCTGTTCTGGCAGGTCCGGCTGCCGCAATCGCTCCCGCAGATCCTGATCGGGATCAATCAGACGGTTCTTTACGGGCTGGGCATGCTGGTGATCGCCGCTCTTGTCGGGACCACAGGTCTGGGACAGGCGATCTATGTTGCCCTTGGAGAGGCAAATGCCGGCGCCGGACTGGTGGCCGGGCTGGGTATGGCCCTGATCGCGATGACCGCCGACAGGATCCTGCAGGCGGTGATCCGCAAACAGAACTGAAGCAGTGCACCCAAACGGGCAGCACTTTGTAAACGTTGTGAAATGTTACCACGGAAGATACGCAATGGCGCGCAGGATCCGGTGTTGTCTTCCTGCCGGTTCACGTGACACGGAAAATCGGCGGAATAATAATTTGACAACGTATAATAAGTATAATTATTAATCGATTTGAAAAACGACGGGAGGAAGGGACCCAATGCAATATTACAAGGACGGATTTCGCGGCGGTGATCCCGATATCAGGAACGCAGCGCCGGGTCGCCGGAACCGGGGCGCGCATGCGCCCCTGCCGGAAAAGGTAGATGTGCTGATCGTGGGCACCGGCCCGGCGGGTCTGTGTCTGGCGGCACAGCTTGCCCAGTTCCCAGAAATCGACACGATGATCGTCGAAAGCAGCCCCTGCAATATCGTCAAGGGCAAGGCCGACGGAATCAATACGCGCACGATGGAGATGTTTCAGGCCTTCGGCTTCGCCGACAAGGTGAAGCGCGAAAGCTACTGGGTGAACCAGACCAGTTTCTGGATGCCGGACCCGGACAACACCACCCATATCAAGCGCATTGGCCGGGTGCAGGACGTGGCGGACGACAGTTCGGAAATGCCGCATATCCTGATCAACCAGGCGCGGCTGCACGAGCTTTTTATCGACGTGATGAAAAACGCCCCTGCCCGGCTGGAACCCGATTACAATCTGGCCCTGCACGACCTGACAATCGACCCCACGACCGAGGATTACCCGGTCACCGCAACGCTGGAAGACACCGGTGTGAACTGGGGCGAACGCACGACAGTCCGCGCCAATTATGTCGTTGGCTGCGACGGAGCGCGGTCCATGGTGCGCAAGTCCATCGGCGGCGAATTGCACGGCGATGCCGCGCATCAGGCATGGGGCGTGATGGATATTCTGGCCAACACCGACTTTCCGGATGTGCGGCAGAAATGCCTGATCACTTCGGCAAGCGAGGGCAACGTGCTGATCTTGCCGCGCGAAGGCGGATACCTGTTCCGCATGTATGTGGAACTCGACAAGCTCAGCGAAGACGAACGAGTGGCTGAGCGCAACTTCAGCCAGGATGATATGATCGCCGCAGCCAACCGGATCATGGCCCCCTACACGATCGACGTGAAAGAGGTTGTATGGTGGTCGATTTACGAGATCGGTCACCGCCTGACCGACAGGTTCGACGATGTGCCGGAAGAGGAACAGGCCACGCGAACGCCCCGGGTCTTCACCGCTGGCGATGCCTGTCACACGCATAGCCCGAAAGCCGGACAGGGGATGAACGTGTCCATGCAGGATACCTTCAACCTCGGCTGGAAACTGGCGCATGTCTTTCAGGGCCGGGCCGACAAGAACCTGCTGCACAGCTATTCTGCAGAACGCTGGGCCGAAGCAAAGCGGCTGGTCGATACCGACCACGAATGGGCACGGATCATGTCCGCCCCGCCGGGAGAATCCGGGTTGGAAAAGGGTGACGAGCCGCGTTTCGTGCGGCATTTCAAGGCCAACCTGGAATTCACCGGCGGTCTGGCCGTGAAGTATTCTGAATCCCCGCTGATCGGCCCGGCGACGCATCAGGCGCTGGCCACGGGCGAAGAGATCGGCCGCCGCTTCCATTCTGCGCCGGTTGTCCGGGTTTCCGACGCCAAGCAGATGCAAATGGGACACGCGGCAACAGCCGACGGCCGTTGGCGCATCTACGCCTTTGCAGGGGCCGACGGGCTGGACGGCATTGCCCGGCTGGCAGACTGGCTGGAACGCGATCCGGCCTCGCCGGTGGTCAAGCACACGGGCACGCAGGAAGATATCGATGCCGTGATCGATGTGCGTGCAGTGTTTCAGGAAACCTTTGACCAGATCGCATACGAAAAGATGCCGACGCTGCTTCGTCCCTGCACCGGAAAACTTGGACTGCAGGACTTTGAAAAGGTCTTCTGCACTGATCACAAAGGGATGGGCGACATCTTTGACATGCGCGGGATCGATCGCGAGAAGGGCTGCATGATCGTCGTCCGTCCGGATCAGTACATTGCCCATGTCCTGCCGCTGGATGGGTATCAGGAACTATCATCTTTCTTCGAAGGGATACTGCTGCCGGCCGGTTAGGTCCGGCCAAGGGCCCCGGCAATTATTCAGACGGGGTTATTTGCAGCAAGATTTCAGGCCGGCCCGCGATATGTGGGCCGGTTTTTTTCGTGCCGGTGGCTCATGTGTCCGGGCGTCGGCGGCCTGTCGAACGTCAGACGGGGCGCCGGTGCCCCCTGACAACTCGGCGCCGTGCCGGCAAGTCCCGGTTGGCGCTTCACCACCCCCGCCCGGTCGTCTCCTGCCTGTCAGGTGGAGGTCGTCAATACACAGGGGGTTTGTCTCTGCATCCGGCAAAAAGAAACCCCGCGACCGCCCTTCATGCTGTCGGGTGGCGCGGGGGACGCACGGCCCAGGGTTCCCCCGACGGGGCCCGGGCCGGCTGTTACCAGGGGATCAACACCAGCGTGATGATCGGGAAGGCGACGAGTATTGCGACGCGGACCAGATCGCTGGCAACGAAGTACAGGACCGCTTTGTAGGTCTCGGACATCGGTGTTTCGCGGTCCATCGCGTTGATAACAAACAGGTTCATCCCGACGGGCGGCGTGATCAGGCCGACCTCGACCACGATCAGAACGAGGATCCCGAACCAGATCGCGGTGTGTTCGATGTTGATACGGTTCAGGGCGCCCTTGGTAACGCCGCGCAGGCCCAGCTCGCGCGTCACTTCGCGTGACAGTTCCTGCCCGCTTGCCAGTAATCCCCGCGCCTCCTCCAGCAGGGCGGCGGGTATTTCCTTGCCGCTTGCCACCAGCTGATCGAGCTTGGCCGACTGCAGGTCCACCATGGACACAAGGCCAAAGTCCAGTCCCTGCATGATCGGCCAGAAGATCGGAATGGTCAGCAGAATCATGCTGAGGCTGTCCATCACGCATCCCAGCAGCAGATAGAAGAACAGGATCAGGATCAGGACGAACCATGGGCTGATCCCGGCTTCGGATACCCAGATTGCTGTCTGCTGCGGCAGTTGCGTCAGTGCGAGAAAACCGTTGTAGAAGGCGGCTCCGAGCACGATGAAAAAGATCATCGCGGATGTACGTGCCGTGACATAGAAGCTTTCGGCAAGGCTGGACCGGGTCAGGCCGCCGGCAAACCACGCGATGACGCCGGTGCCGAAGGCCCCGATAGCCGCCCCTTCTGTAGGTGTGAACCAGCCAAGATAGATGCCGCCGACAACCAGCAGGAACACCAGCAGCACCGGCCAGACCTCGATCAGCGCCCGGAAGCGTTCCATGTAAGGAACCCGCTCGCGCGTGCCGGCAGAGTCGGGGTTTATCCGCACATAGATGCCGATGGCGATCATATAGCCGAGCGCGGCGAGGATGCCCGGGATGAAGGCCGCGAGAAACAGTTTGGCGATGTTCTGTTCGGTCAGGATGGCATAGATCACCAGAACCACAGATGGCGGGATCAGGATGCCAAGCGTCCCGCCTGCCGCCAGCGTCGCGGTCGAAAACCCACCGGCATATCCATAGGCGCGCAACTCCGGCAGCGCGACCCGGCTCATCGTGGCCGCAGTCGCCAGAGACGACCCGCAGATCGCACCGAAACCGGCACAGGACCCGACAGCCGCCATGGCGACACCGCCCTTGCGATGGCCCAGCCACCCTTCGGCGGCCTTGAACAGTGCCTTGCTCATGCCGCCCAGCGTTGCAAAGTGCCCCATGAGCAGAAACATCGGCACGATCGACAGGGAATAGTTGGAGAACGTCGTGTAGGTTTCGGATTTAAGACGCCCGAACGGCACGCTGGTGTCTCCGGTGACGATGATCATGCCAACAAGACCCGCCAGAAACATGGCCAGCCCGATCGGCACGCGCAAAAATATCAGGATAAGCAGCGCCGGAAACGACAGCAGCCCGACAATCATATCACTCAATGTTCTGCTCCCATTTCGGGCGGCAGGATGCGGCGGCCCGTCGAAACTTCGAGAATGCGCATCGACGCAATGAATATGGACACGAACGCGGCAGTGACGGCCCCGAGCATGCCCAGCGCATACCCCCACCAGACCGGAAACTGCAGCAGGAAGGATGTCTGGCCCGAGGCCATCTTGGACAACATGCCCTGAGTAAGCTGCCATGCGATCAGGACCAGCACCGAGGCGAAGATCACATCGATCACCATCCGCAACACCTTGTTTGCCCGCTCGGAAAACCGCGAGGTAAAGATGTCAACGAAAGCATGCGCCTCGTTGAGCTGGCACAGGGGCAGGAACGCGAAAATGGCAAAGGCCACGCCGGCCTCGACCAGTTCGAAGTCGCCGTTGATCGGTCCGATCCCGGTTGCAAGCAACCATTCGGCCAGACCCGGCATTGCCGATTGAATGAAATCGCCGTGCAGGATCGAATTCAACGATCGCCCGACGATCGACAGGCATGTCAGAACGACCAAAACGGACAGAACCGCTCCGCCCATCAGGGCCAGTATTCGCGCCAGCCGGTCAACTATCTTATACATTCTGACCCCTCCCAATAGGTCACCGCGCCCGGAGCATCCGGGCGCGGTGTGTGCAGTTTTACATTTCCTTGGCGCCCTTGCACTCGCCACCCATCAGCGACCGGGCCTGTTCGATCAGAGCCTGACCGTCGACACCCTTGCCGCTCACGTCGGCAATCCAGGATTCGTAGATCGGCTCAACCAGCGCCTTCCATTCCGACGTATCGGAGACAACAATGATGTTGTTGCCGAGTTCATCGGCGATCTCGCGTGCGGGCGCATCTTTGTCCTGCATGACGCCACCGGCGAAGATCGAGAAGTTGAGGCCGGAATTGTCATCCATGACCTTCTGCAGATCCGCCGGCAGGGACTGGTACTTTTCCTTGTTCATCGCCAGAACGAAGGTGAGCGTGTAAAGCGCCGGTCCTTCGAATTCGGTGTGGTTCTCGACCAGCTCGGGCACTTTGAGCGCCGGTGTCACTTCCCACGGAATGGTCGTGCCATCGATCACGCCTTTGGACAGACCCTCGGGAACTGCAGGCACCGGCATGCCGACGGGCGTCGCCCCGGCAAGTTCCAGAAGCTGGTTCACAAGGCGCGAACCGCCACGGATTTTCATACCCGTCAGGTCCGCCGGAGATTCCACCGGATCGGCGGTGTGGAACATGCCCGGCCCGTGCACCCATGTGCCGAGGATCTTGACGCTGGAAAACTCGCCGTCTTCCATGTGCTCCTGGAACATCTTCCAGTATGCACAAGACGCGGCGCGGGCATCTTCCATCATGAAGGGCAGTTCGAACACTTCTGTGGACGGGAACCGGCCCGGTGTATAACCCACAACGGTCCAGATAATGTCAGCGACACCATCGATGGCCTGATCCAGAAGCTCGGGCGGGGTTCCGCCCAGTTGCATCGACGGGAACCGGTCAATCTTGATCCGGCCATCCGATGCGGACTCGACCTTGTCGGCCCAGACATCCAGCACCAGTTTCGGCACGTTGGCCTGTGCCGGAAGGAACTGATGCAGTTTCAGCGTGACTTCCTGCGCGAAAGCACCTGTCGCAACAAGTGCTGCGACAGCAGCCCCACCAAACAGTCCAAGAACGCTTTTTCGATTGGTCATTCACGGTCCTCCCTTTGACCCATTTCAAGGTTCGACTGAACCCGTAGCCGGAAAATCCGGGCATCATTTAGTACACAAAGCAGCGATTTGTATACTTACAATATGTCTGCTAATGACTTCGCGGTACGATTTCAAGCTTTTTCTGGAATGTCATGACGACGGCAGGTTTCCGGCAGGCTGCGCCCCCGGCAAACGTCCGGTCGTCCGATCCGGATTTATCCCGGGTTTTCGCTGGCTTCGATAACTTTGCCGGCGAGTTTCATAAACGTTTGCCGCTCATCTGCGTCGAGCCCGGCCAGGATGCCTGTTTGCATGCTTTCGACCACGGGCAGGAACTCGGAGAATACTGATTCTCCAAGGGGCGTCAGGTTGATTTCCCGCGCGCGTCTGTCCGTCGGGCTGACACGGCGGGAAATCAGCCCCTTGGATTCCAACCGCTCGATGACCCCCCCGATCGTCGGGCGGTCATAGGCGATCAGCGATGCGACCCCGGCCTGATCTATCCCGGGGTTGGCGTGTATGGCGTCGAGCGCGGCAAACTGAACCGAGGTCAGATCAAAACCCGCCACCTTGGCGTGGACACCGAATGCGTGCACCGAAATCTGCTGCAAACGCCGGATCAGGTGGCCCGGCATCGCGTAAACCTTCAGATTGTGTTTCATGATGGGGCTTCCGATAAATGAGATGTCGAACCGAGAAAAATAGTCAGGGCAGATTTGATAAGCACGCTATTGATTGCATGACTTTTCATCGGGAGCCAGTCAAATCCGCAATGTCCGTCGCGGAACCTTTCCGGGTTGTGGGCCGGTTTGCCATGCGGCCCCCTGCCCGCCTGCCGGTTACCGTTCGACGGGCATGCCAACCATGCTTCCCCATTCGGTCCAGGATCCATCGTAGACACGCACGTTCCTGTAACCCAGGATCTCGGTCATCGCGAAACAGGCCAGCGTTGCGCGATGGGACAGACGGCAATAGCTGACGATGCTCCGGTCTTTGGCTGGCACGACCGTTGCAATCACGTCCCGCAGTTCGGCCGGGGATTTGAACGTGTCATCCTCGTTCAGCAGGGCGTGGTACGCAATATGCTGCGCGCCGGGAATACGCCCGTATCGCTCGGCACCGACATCGGCCATGCCCGTCGGGGCCACCCGTGCCCCGGTATATTCCTCGATCGAGCGGTGATCGAGAATTGTCACATCCGGCGCGCCAAGACAGCCAAGGACATCCTCCCGACCTGCGCGCATGCCGTCGCGGCGCGGGTTCGGCCTGTATTCGACGGGATCTGGGGCCTCCACTGTCCCCGTCAGCGCCCGCCCCTCGGCAACCCACTTTGTGCGGCCTCCGTCCAGCAGCCGCACATCGTTGTGGCCCATGTACCTCAGGACCCACCACGCATAAGTGCCGAACTGAACGGGGTCCCCGTAGAGGACAATGGTTGTTGTGTCGGCAATTCCTTCCGCCCCCAGTCGCCGGGCAAACAGATCGCTGGCGGGAAATTGCCTTTGCAACGGGTCCCACAGCATGTCTTTCCAGTTCCACCCGATGGCACCGGGAATATGACCGCTCTGATAGGCGTCAACGCCGTTGCGATTGACCTCGATCACCCGGAGCCCGGGATCGGCGAGGTGCCCGGAAAGCCACTCGGTATCAACCAGCGCCGCTGTCATCTGCGTTCTCCTCCGCGGTGGGCGGACACCTGAGCGGTCCTAGAACTGGCACTCCAGAATGAACAGACCACCGTTATAGTCATTGGAATAGACCAATCCCTCGGCGGAAACCCAGACATCGCAGGACTGGATGACCCGCGGCCGGTTCGGACGTTGATCCATCAGCCGGTTGGGCGCCGGTGGCACAAAGGCGGCCAGCTCCTCGGGACGATAGGCGTTGCGGATGTCGGTCACCCGGATCCCTGCGTTCTGGTAGGTCGAATAGATCGTGTCCGAGCTGACCATCCCGTCGGGCCGGTTTTCATAGATGTTGTGCGGGCCGAAATGCGCGCCCTTGGCCACGTAATCATCCTCGTCAGGCGTGGGGAACGTGGAGATGCTGACGGGGTTCGATGGCACACGATTGTCAAACACCCAGATGTACTTGATCCCGTCCTCGCAATTGTCCAGCACCGCTTCGTCAGCCACGATCAGCAGTTCGCGATCCGGCAGTGGCAGGGCATTGTGGGTGCCGCCGCCATAGGGCGGTTTCCAGTTGCGGTGGGTGATCAGCTGAGGATTGGTCCGGTCCGCGATGTCCAGCACCACCAGCCCCGCGTCGCGCCACGCGCAATAGGCGATATCTCCGTGGACAATCGGGTGGTGCAGACCGCCGCGCTGCGACGGATCGGCCAGATCTTCGCCCCCGGCCTGGTGCATCCCGGGCAGCCAGTACCGGCCGGCCTCTTTGGGATTGGACGGATCGGACATGTCGATCGCCATGTAGATGTAATCGGTATAGCCGTCCAGCAGGACCGAGGCATAAGCCCATTGCCCGCCGACATACCAGATGCGGTGGATCCCGCCGCCCTCAACGGACATGAACCCGATCCGCCGCGGTTCGGCCGGGTTGGCGATGTCGTAGACCGCCATGCCGGCGGTCCAGTCCCGCATCGGCTTTTCTGATGCCTGCGCTGTGCCGACCTTCTTGCCCAGCGCACCGGTATAGTAGTTTTTCTCGTCCTGAAACTCGGGCGCGGCGAACATGTCGCGCGCGTTGATCACCAACAGGAGGTCGCCGTGGGTCTGCAGGTGGATGTTCCACGTGTTTTCTGGCGCGGCGACATAGTTAACCGGCGTCGGGTTGCGGGGGTCCCGGACGTCGATCACGCTGAACCCTTTGGAGAACATGTGACCGGTGATGGCATATCCCTTGTTCACCATCAGTTGCACGCCGTCCGGACGTCCGCCCTGATCGGAATGACCGATCAGCTTCATGTTCTTTGCATAATCCGGCCTTGGCAGATCCTGACTGGCCATTTCGGTTTCTCCCCTTGGGCGGGCACATGCGCCCGATTTTCTGGCTGCTATTTTTGTTTCAGGACCCGCCGCACGTTGGCTGCGGCGACCTCGGCAATACGACGGTTGGATTCCTGCGTGACACCCGCGATATGCGGCGACAGGATCAGGTTCGGAACCCCTTCGAACACGGCGCAGGTTGCCGCATCGATCGGTTCGCTGGCAAGCGTATCGAGCGCGGCCCCGCCCAGCCTGCCCGATTTCAGCGCCGCCGCGCAGGCGGCTTCGTCCACGATCCCGCCGCGGGCCGAATTGATCACGATGGCGCCGGGGCGCATTGCGTCGAACTCGGCCGCCCCGATGAGCCCGCGGGTCTGTGGCAGCAACGGGCAGTGCAGCGAAATCACGTCGGATTCGGCGATCAGCTCCGGCAGGCCGACGCGGCGGGCTTTGTCCCACGCGGGCGCATCTTCCGGCATCACCGCATCGTAGGCGATCACGTTCATGTCCATGCCCTGCGCCTTGCCGCCGACGACCTGCCCGATGGATCCGAAACCGATGATGCCCATCGTCCGCCCGCCCAGTTCCAGCCCGCTGCCGAACCGCGGACGGTCCCATGTACCGGCCACGACATCCGGTGTTGCGTAATAGGCCGGCCCGCGCAGCAGGATCAGCGCGGTTGCGATGACGTATTCCGCGACCGAGGCTGCGTTTGCTCCGACCGACGGGCACACCTCGACCCGGCGCGCCTTGCAGGCGTCGAGATCGATATTGTCCAGCCCCACCCCCATCCGGGCGACGATCTGCAGGTCGGGCGCTGCGTCCAGCAAGGCAGGGTTCACCTGCGTTGCATTGCGCACAATGATCGCCCGCGCATCGGCCAGATGCCCTTTCAGGTCCTCCGGCCTGCTCCACAGGTCCGGTTCCCAAAGCACGTCATATTCGCCGATCAGCTGCTCTGCCGTCGATTTGTCCATGAACTCGGTGATTACAACGTCTGCCATTTCCTGATCTCAATCCGGTTAAGCCGCATCTGCCCTGAAAACCCTCAGAGGAATTCGCGGTCCTTGTTATAGGGATGTTCCATGCTGTACCCGTGCGCGGCCCGGTACCCGTCATAGCGGCGCTCGTGGTATTCCAGAATGACCCATGCGGCCAGAAACGCCAGCGGGATCAGGAACAGCAAAGCCGCAAGCACCGGCATCGGATACTGCATCAGGCCCGAGCCCACCGCGCCGACGGCACAGAACAGCGTGAACATGCCGGAGGTTTTGTGATAAGCCTCGAACAGCCGGCGGCGGACGGTCCGGTCATAGTGATCGCCGCGCCATGTCGACGGATCGTTCAGATCGGCATTGTTGTAGTATTTTCCGCCATGGGTTCCGCGCAGCATCCCGGTCAGGATCTGCAGACATCCCAAAAGGATCGTCATCAGCCCCAACATAGAATGCACGGACCCGCTGATCCCCTTGCTGACCACCAAGGCGACAACCAGCCCGCACAAGGACAGGATGACAGCCAGATACAGCCCGTATTTGTGGACGTTGAACCACCACCATTCGGCATGACGGATCGCCACCTTTCTGTGCAGGCCGTATTCAGTCGGCTTTGGTTTGCAATACCGAATGACAGAGATGCAGAACGGAACAAGAACGATCCAGATGCCGAACATGAGGATCGCGTGATAGTTCCAGTGGATCTCGATCGTGCGTCCGAGAAAACCCAGATACACCTCGGACGGAATGTGGGGTAGCTGCTCGGTCATTGGGCTGTCTCCGGTCGGTTCATGGCATCGGGATTTCGGTTGCGAACTTGGGCACGTGGTATCCGCGTTCGGTCGCGGGACGCTCGACGATACGCAGGTACCAGTCGCGGACATTGGGATAGTCGTTCAGGTCGATCTGTTGCCAGTCGTGGCGCGCGATCCACGGGAACATGGACATATCCGCGATGGTGTATTCGCCCCGCCCCTCACCTGCGACAAAGCTGCGGCCGTCCAGACGGGAATTTAGCACCTTGTAAAGCCGGCGCGCTTCGGTCGAGTACCGTTCCTCCGCATAGGCGGATTTGCCGGCATTGTATTTGACGAAGTGATGGACCTGACCCAGCATCGGGCCCAGACCACCCATCTGCCACATGAGCCATTCCATCATGCGCCAGTGTTCGGTTCCGCCGATCATGAACTTGCCGAACTTGTCGGCGAGATAGAGCATGATCGCCCCTGATTCCATCAGACGCAGGCCGTTGTCCGAATCGACGATCGCCGGAATTCGGTTGTTCGGCGAGATCTCCAGAAACTCCGGCGCGTGCTGTTCGCCCTTGGATATGTCGATTGTGTGGACGTTGTAGTCCACGCCGAGTTCCTCAAGCAGAATCGAGACCTTCCGGCCGTTCGGTGTGGTCCATGTAAAGAAGTCGATCATTTGTATAGTCCCTGCGTTTGACAGCGCAGGCCGCCCCCATGGGCGGGCTTGCGCATAATATCATGTGTTTTCCGGGTGCTGGTGCCGGTGTCGGAAACCCCATGCTCTGGCACTGCTTCAGACCATATTGGTTGACCATTAGCTTACCATTACCTGCGATTCACACCCGGATTTCCTGTATTGATAGGTCAATTTTTGTGATTGTTCCAGAATCCATTTGGAAGTTTCCGAAAATTGGTGCATTCTTTCACAATAAGAACATAATGGTTAACCAAAGAAAGTGGCTGCCGCGCATGAAAGAGGCCCAGATTTCAACGAGTGCTGACACGGACCGCTGGCGCGGTGTGGCAACTTCCGCGGCGATGCCGGTCCCCGACGAAATGCGGGCCTGGGTTCTGGGCGATCCCGAACAGCTGGACCGGACCACGAAGCCGGTGCCGGTCCCCGGCCGGGCAGAGGCGCTGGTCCGTATTGATGCGGTCGCCATTTGCGCGACCGATCTGGAAATCATCAAATACGGCACGCCGGCCCTGATCGAAGGCGGGCCGCCGTTCAACAAGAATTTCTCACCGGGCCACGAATACATGGGCACCGTGGCAGCGCTCGGCCCGGGTGTGGACGAATTTGAGATCGGCGACCGTGTCACGGTCGAAATTCATTCCGGCTGTGGCCAGTGCAAACGGTGCCGTATGGGCATGTATACGTCCTGCCATAATTACGGACTGAATTTCGGCGACCAGAACAAGGGGCACCGGGCCAACGGGTTCACCACCGATGGCGGCTTTGCCGAATATGCCGTCAACAACATCAACACGATGATCAAGGTGCCCGATACGATGTCGGACGAGGTTGCGACACTGGTCGTAACCGCAGGCACGTCGATGTACGGGCTGACCGAACTTGGCGGGCTGGTTGCCGGCGAAAGCGTCGTGGTGATCGGCCCCGGGCCGATCGGACTGCTGGCCGTTGCCGTCGCCAAGGCGCTGGGTGCGACCCCGGTCATCCTTGTCGGGACACGGGAAAACAGGAACGCGATCGGGCGGCAGCTGGGCGCGGATATCACCATAGACGCCCGGAACGAGGACGCCGTGGCGCGGGTGAAAGAACTGACCGGCAAGGGCGCCGATTATGTCGTCGACTGTGCCGGCAACGAAACCACGGTGAACCAGGCCATTCACATGACCAACCGGGGCGGACGGATCTGTCTGGCTGCCTTCCCCAAGGAGCCGGCCACCTTCGATCTGGGCTACCTCGCGGTCAACAACATCTATCTTTACGGCATCCGCGGCGAAGGCCGCTCGGCCACCCACCGCGCGATGGCGTTCATGGCCGAAAACCGGTTCGACGCCGGGCTGGTCCATACCCACACGTTCCCGATGGAGGACTTGCCGGAGGCGCTGCGATACGCGCGCGACAGGGTGGACGATGCGATCAAGGTGGTCGTGTCGATGCGAAAGAACGCCAACCCCGCCGGCAGCAGCGGCACGTGAAATCTGGAAGTGAGTGAAACATGAGCAAAGCCGTTCGAGGAATTTACGCGGCCGCGGTATCGCCGTTCAACGCCGACGGGTCGCTGAACGCACAAAAACTGGTCAGCTATTGCCGGCACCTGATGTCGCCGGAAGGCGGCTGCGACGGGGTCGCGCCCACCGGCACGACCGGTGAGGGCACATCGATCGCCCTGGCCGACCGGCTGGCCCTGCCCGCGGTCTTTGCCGAGGCGGGCATTGACCCCAACCGGGTCATATTCGGCACCGGTGCGCCCGCGTCCAATGATTGTCTGGCGCTGACCCGCGCCTCGGTCGACGCAGGCTACACAAACGTGCTGGTCCTGCCGCCCTATTACTACAAGTCCCCATCGGACGAAGGGCTCTATGCCTATTACGCCAATCTGGTCGAAAAGACCGGTCGCGATGATCTGCGGGTCTATCTTTATCACTTCCCGCAAATGTCGATGGTGCCGCTGTCGACATCGCTGGTCACGCGGTTGCGCAAAGACTTCGGCCCCGTCATCGCCGGGGTCAAGGACAGCAGCGGCGATTTCGAACAAAGCCGCGCCTTCGTCGAGGCAACCGGCGGCGTGGCCGAGGATTTCGATGTACTGCCCTCGTCCGAAGCCATGTTGTGGGACGGCCTGTCGATTGGCACGGCCGGGATCATTTCGGGGTCCACAAATGCGTTCGGCGCAAAGGCGCAGACCGCGTTGCAGGCCCCCGAAGGCCCCGAGCGTGATCGCGCCATGGAGGCTGTCCGCACCGCGCGGACAATGGCCGCCGGTTACCCGTTGATGTCAGCGATGAAGACGATGGAGGCGTGGCGCTCGGGCGATGACGAATGGCTGAGAATGGCGCCACCTCTGGTCCCGCTTTCCGCGGACCAGCAGGCCGCTTTGCGACGGGATGTCGAAGCGCTGGGCGGCGCCGACGCCGCCGTGGCCGCCGGGTAAGCCTCTGATTTCAAAAAAGCCGGCGCTCAGACCGGTGAAAAACCCAACTGTATGAAAACAGGTCTTCAAGGAGGAACAAAGTGAAACATCTAGTCAAAGGCGCGGCAAGCGCAGCGTTGTTTTCCGTAGCTGCCACTACGGCACTTGCCGAGGATATCACCCTGCGCATCGGGTCGGGGCATCCGCCCGGAGTGGTTTATGCCGGTCTGATGATCGACTATTTCCAGCCCGAGCTGAAAAAGCGCATCGAGGAACGGACCGACCATACGGTCAATTTCGTCGAAGGGTATTCAGGTTCGATCGTCAAGGTCACCGAAGTGCTCGAAGGGGTGCAGGACGGCATCATCGACATTGGCGGGTTCTGCTATTGCTTCGAGCCGTCGAACCTGCCGTTACACGCGTTCCAGGTGATGATGCCGTTCGGGACAATGGACCCCGAAAAGTCGCTGAAGATCGCACAGGAGGTTTATGCGGAGGTCCCCTATCTGACGAATGTCTTCCCGGACAAGTTCAATCAGGTGTTGCTGTCGCGTATCGCCGATGGCGGCTATAACCTCGGAACGTCCTTCCCGTGGGAAAACCTGTCCGACCTGAAAGGTCAGAAGATCGCCGGTGCCGGCCTGAACCTGAACTGGTTGAAGCTGGCCGGGGTGTCCGAAGTACAATCCTCGCTTGCCACGGCCTACACCGAGATGAAGACCAACGTGTACGAAGGCTGGATCATGTTCCCGTCGGCATGGGTCAACCTGAAGCTCTATGAGCCGGGCCCCTACTACACGCTCATCGGGTTCGGTTCGATGACGTGGCATGGGCTGACCATCAACAAGGACACCTATGACGAATTGCCGGACGACTTCAAAGAGATCCTGCACGAGGTTGCCGCGGATTACGAACAGCAGACGGGCATCGTCAACGCGTCGGAATATGATCGTCTGGTCGACGAGCTTCGCGAGCTGATCACGGTCTCTGAAATTGACCCCACAGTGCGCAAGGCCTGGACGGAATCGCTTGCTGACTGGCCGCAGTCGCTGGCCGACGATCTCGAAGCACAGGGCCTGCCGGCCAAGCAGGTCCTCAATCTGGTGCTCGACCGGGCCGAAGCCAACGGCTACGAATGGCCGGTTCGCTACGAGATCAAGTAGACTGATCCGCGAACGCTCCGCCGGACAATCCGCCGGAGCGTTTTTTTCGGTGCAAAAACGCGGAAATCGCAATGGCGCTCGTTCGACTGACCGATCAACTGACCAAACTCCTGATGGTACTGGGGGCGATCTGGGCGTTTTTCCTGTGCTTCTTCATCCTCGCCGATATCATCTTCCGTGCGCTGAACATGCCGATCTCGGGCACGAAGGAAATCGTTGCGAACTCGGTCGTGATCATCGTGTTCATGCAGGTGGGATATGCGGTGCGCAGCGGGGCGATGCTGCGCGCGGATTTTCTTGTTGCAACGATGCCGCCTCTGGCGCGGCGGATCCTGCTGATCATCGCGCTGCTGGCCGGTGCCGCATTTTTCCTGTTCTTGCTGAAGGCGGGCATCAAACCGGCGCTGAGATCCTTTGCCAACAATGAATTCGACGGTGAGGGTGCCTTGAGGGTTCCGGTGTGGCCGGCCCGGTTTGCCATTCTTGTTGGCGGCGGTCTGGCCGGTATCAATTATCTTCTACTCGCCTGTGTCGAGATTTTCGGGCTGAAGGTCGAAAGGCTGGATTTGTGAAGGCGGTGCAAAACCTTGTTTGACCTTTCAACAGCTTCGCTGATCATCTTCCTGCTGCTCGGGCTGGTGCTGCTGGGGTTCCATGTGGCGGTGGCCCTGGGGGTCACCAGCGCCATCGGCATATACATGGTCACCGGCAAACTGCGCATTGTCGAAGCCACGCTGGCCTCGACCGCGGCCGAGGCGATGCGGGATTTCACGTTCGCGGTCATCCCGCTGTTCATGCTGATGGGCGAATTTATCGGTAAGTCCGGGGCGATTTCCGATATCTATGTCGCAATCAACAAAGGGCTGAAGCGCATACCCGCCCGGCTGGCGATTGCGACGGTTCTGGGCAACACGGTCTTTTCCTTCGTGACCGGTGTTTCAATCGCGTCCGCAGCCGCGTTTTCGCGCATCGCCTACCCGGAGATGAAAGCGCACCGTTATGACCGCGGCTTTTCTCTGGGTGCGATTGCGGGATCGTCCTGTCTGGGCATGCTGATCCCGCCTTCGGTGCTGATGATCGTCTGGGGCATCCTGACGGAACAGTCGATTGGCCGGCTGTTCCTTGCCGGTGTGCTGCCGGGTATCCTGCTGGCGACACTGTTCATCCTCTACATCGTCGGTGTTGCCATTTTCCGGCCCGAGATGGTCGGCGAAGGCAAACGCCATGTGGACCCCGGGGAACTGGACCCGACGCTCGATTCCACGAGAGCCAAGCTGCCGCCGATCCAGTTCGCGACCTCCATGGTCGGGGTCATCGGCATTGTCGCGGCCGTTCTGGGCGGCATCTGGTTCGGGGTCTTCACCCCGACAGAAGGCGCCGGGGCCGGAGCCGCGCTGGCCCTGATCCTTGCCTTGCTGAAAGGCATGAACTGGCGCGGTTTCATCGATGCGATCTATTCCGTGGGCAAAACCGCGGCACCTATCCTGATCCTGTTGCTGGCCGCGGCGCTTTATTCGCGGACACTGGCCATGACCGGCGTCACGAACGCGATCCGGTCCTTTTTCGTTGAAAGCGGGCTGGACCCATTCATGGTTCTCACGATCATCATTCTGGTCTGGTTCGTCCTTGGCATGATCATCGATTCAATTTCGATCATGTTGCTGACGGTTCCAATTGTCGAACCGGTGGCGCTGGCCTTCGGGTTTGACCAGCTCAGCTTCGCCATCGTCGGCATCATCGCGATCGAAGCTGGCCTGCTGACGCCGCCCTTCGGGTTACTGGTCTATACCGTCAAGGCGGCGATTCAGGATCCCGAAGTCGGGGTTCAGCGCATATTCCTGTCGTCGATCCCCTATTGGGGCATCATGCTGTTTGCCGTGCTGATGATCATCGCCTTTCCGCAGATCGCCAATCTTCTTCCAAATGCTCTGATGTAAGGAACACCGTTATGCCCGCCTACTGGCTTGCCCGCTCGCTCATCAATGACCCGGTTGCCTACAAGCGATACACCGACCAGGTGCCGGGCATCATCGAGAAATTCGGCGGAAAGGTGCTGGCACGCGGGGGACGGTATCAGTTCATGGAGGGGCCCGAGAAATTTCAGCGGTTTGTCGTCATCGAATTTCCCGACCTCGAAACAGGTGTCGCCTGCTTCACGTCCGACGACTATAACGAAGCGGCCCGTCATCGCCGGGAAAACGGCGCCGGAGAAGTTGAGACGGTCATTCTGGAGGCCGGTGAATTTACCAAATAGCAACGGGGTGAAAACGTTGAAAACTACGCAGGTCATCGTGCGCGAGCAAGGCGCGCCGGAGGTCATGTTGCTTGAAACGGCAGATCTGGAGCCGCCCGGCCCGGGCGATATTCAGGTCGAGCAGTCGGCGATCGGGCTCAACTACATGGACATCTATCAGCGATCCGGGGCCTATCCGCTGTCCCTGCCCAGCCCGCTGGGGCTGGAGGCTGCGGGGCGCGTAACGGCCGTCGGATCGGACGTCACTGAATTCGCGCCCGGCGACAGGGTGGCATATGGCCCGGTGCTGGGGGCGTATGCGACCCACCGGAATGTTCCGGCAGCGCGCGTGGTGAAGGTCCCCGACGGAGTTTCCGATGAAACCGCCGCCGCGGTTCTGATGAAGGGGACCACGGTGGAGTATCTTCTGAACCGGACGCACAAGGTCGGTAAGGGAGAAAACGTTCTGTTCTGGGCGGCCTCCGGCGGTGTCGGGCAGTTGGCCGGTCAGTGGGGCGCGCATCTGGGCGCCCGCATGATCGGCGTGACGTCGGGCGCCGAAAACTGTGCTGCCATCCTCGGGCTCGGCTATTCCGACGCGATCGACCGCACGTCAGAAGACGTGGCCGCCCGGGTCGCAGAACTGACCGGTGGAGAGGGTGTGCCGGTCGCATATGACAGCATCGGCGCGGCGAGCTTTGATGCAACAATCAACAGCCTCGCAACATATGGGCTGTTTGTGTCCTTCGGCGCGACCACCGGCGAAGCACCGCCGGTTCCGCCCGGCCTGCTACAGCACAGCGGGTCGCTCTACTTCACGCGGCCGACGCTGGCCGATTACATCAAACGACGGGAAGATCTGGTGCACGCCGCCAGCGAGGTGTTCCGGCTGGTGCAGGAGGGCGTTCTGAGCGTTCAGATCAATCAACGCCTGCCGCTGAGCGAGATCGTTCAGGCGCATCACGATCTGGCCGGCGGAAGAACGACCGGATCCACAGTCCTGATCCCCTGAGCGCAGGCCCGTGTCCGGATCATCAAAAAGCGCCGGAGCCGCGGACGCGTTTGCCCTGTTGGCTCTGGCCGCGCTGCTTGTCCTGATCGGGCCGGAGCAGCAGGCCCTGCGCATCGCCATGATCTGCAGCGCGGCGATCCTGTGTTTTGCGACCCGTGCCCTGCCCGAGATCCTGACGGCAGTGCTGTGTTTCCTCGGGTTTCTGGCCATCGACGCCGCGCCGGCGGGGATCATCTTTTCCGGCTTTGCGACCGGCGGGTTCTGGTTGCTGTTTTCGGGACTGATCATCGGTGCCGCGATCGGCGAAAGCGGGCTGGGCCGGCAGATCGCCATGCGTATCTTTGCCCGGACCGGCGGGTCCTATGCGCGGGCGGTTTTCTTGCTCTGCACGGTGGGGCTGGGATTGGGCGTGCTGGTGCCGTCCACCATGCCGAGGATCATCATGATGATGCCGGTTGCCGTATCGCTGGCGACGACGATGGGGTTCACCACCGGGTCGAGGGGACAGATCGGTCTGGCGATGGCGGCGGCGACAAGCACGCTTTTGCCGACATACACCATCCTGACCGCGAACCTGCCGACCATCGTACACTATGGCGCGTTGGAGACGCTTTATGTTCTGGCGCCGTCCTACGCGCAGTATTTCATCTATCAGCTGCCGGTAAACATCGTCCGCTTTGCAGTTTTGCTGATCCTTCTCGTCCCCTTTGCGCGGCAGGAGAACCGCGCGAACGCCGAGACGGAAACACCCGGACCGATGACGCCGCATCAATGGCGTCTGCTGTTACTGCTCTGTGGCGCCATCGGGCTGTGGGCCACGGATTCGCTGCATGGCATCTCGCCGGCATGGATCGCTCTGGCTGTGGCAGCCATCGTTCTCTGGCCCGCATCGGGCCTGCTGTCGGGTAACGCAATGAAGACCTCCGTCGATCTGTCTCCCGCCGTTTTCCTTGCCGGGGTCTTTGCCGTGAGCGCGGTGGCCCGGCATATCGGGCTAGACGCGCTGGTGGCCGATGCGCTGATCCCGCGCATGGCCCTGTCCGAAGGGTCGTCGCTTTATCGTCTCTATGCCATCACCGGTTTCTCGGTGCTGATCTCGCACCTGACCACCGCCCCGGCGGCACCGATTGTTCTGGCCCCGCTGGCCGAGGCGATCGGCACGGCCGCGAACTGGCCCATCCGGGCGGTCGCCATGGCCCAGATCATAGGAATCTCGACGCCGGTTTTGCCCTATCAGGCGCCACCGCTGATCGTCGCCATGGCACTGGCGCATATGCCCGTCGCCTCGCTGACGCGGGTGTGCCTCCTGCTCACGCTGGGGGTGGCCGCGGTCGGCATTCCGGTCACCTTCCTGTGGTGGCGGGCGATCGGGCTGATCTGAATTAATCAGCGGCTTGCTTCAGAACATTCGCCCTTTCCACGGCCAGAAGCACAGCCGAATTGTCCAGATCGCCCTCGCCTTGCGCCAGACTGTCGCCCACCAACTCCAGATAGCGATGCGCCATCGGCAGGTCCTGCCCGGCGTTCTGCGCCTGATCCCAGATCAGCCCGAAATCCTTGACCGACTGGGCAATGCGCCCCAGCGGCGAGAAATCCCTTGAAACCATTTTCGGCCCCTTGGAGGCCATTACCTTCAAGGATGCCGCCGACTGAAGCGCCAGTTCCAGAAAATTCGCCGGATCCAGACCGACGGCCTTGGCAAATACGACGCCCTCGGCAACGGCAACCCGGCTGAGCCCGAGCACCAGATTGATCGCCAGTTTCGCGCGGTTTCCGTTTCCGATGTCGCCAACGAAGAAATGCGCGCGCGACAGGGCCTCAAACATCGGCGCCAGACCCCGGGCTGTGTGTTCGTCGCCCGCTACCAGCAGGATTGCGTCGCCGTCAGCCAGATCCTTGCTGGTGCCCGAAATCGGGGCTTCGATCAGGTTGTAACCCCGTGCCGCTGCACTTTCGGCGACCCCGGGCATCTGCGAGGGATCGCAGGTGCTGACGGACACGAGCGTTTTGCCATCGGCCGGCGGCGCGGCCCCGACTATCGCGGCCAACTGGTCGGTGCTGAAAACAGCGCTGACAATGCACCCGGCCTGCCAGACCTGATCTGCCGGCACTGGATCCCCGCCAAGCTCGCGCAGCTGCGCCATACAGTTTTCGTCGGGATCGTGGCCAACCACATTTACCCCCGCTGCGATCAGGCGCTTTGCAATTGCGCCGCCGATCAGGCCCAGCCCGAAAAGGCCCACCGAAGCGGGAAGCTCGCCTGCGTTCATTGGGTTTCCTCCAGTTTGTCGCTCAATTCCCCGAAAAGCGGGAACAGCCACGAAAAATCCGCATCGCCGTGGCCTGCGTCCAAAGCCGCGGCCAGCAGCGTATGTGTCAGGGATCCATAGGGCGTGCTGCTGTCCTGTCGCGCGGCAAACCCGACCGCCAGCCCAAGGTCCTTTTCAAGATTTGCGATCCGCGATCGCGCATTCATCGTGCCGCTCAGGATATCGCGCGGAAAACGCACCTCGGTCACGAAACTGCGGGCGTTGCCCGCGTTCAGGACCTCGACCGCGCTGGCCGGATCCAGTCCTGCCTGTTCAGCAAGCCGCAGGCCTTCGCAGGTGGCAAGGAAACTGCTGTGCAGGATCATGTTGTGCACCAGCTTCATGGCATGCCCGGTGCCGACCCCGCCCATGTGAAACACCCGGGACGCAATCACGTCGAACACAGGCCGGCAGCGCGCCACATCATCCGCGGACCCACCGGTCATCAGTGTCAGCGTGCCTGCATCAGCGCCAGCCGCACCGCCGGTCATCGCGCTGTCGAGATAGCCCACGGCGCTGGCGGCCAGCCTCCCGGACAGGTCCCGGCTCTGGTTCGGGTCGGACGTGGTCAGGTCGACGATAATCTGGCCCGGCCGCAGCGCCACATGCTCCAGCAGTTCGGCAATCTGCACGGTGGACGGAACGGCGAAAAGGACCACGTCGGCCCGCGTTGTCAGGTCGGCAGCGCCTCCATCGCAAACTCGGGCAGAAAACTCGGCCGCGGCGAACGCATCCTGACACAAGTCATGCGCGGCCACCAGAAGACCCGCAGCATCAAGGTTGCGCGCAATCCCGCGGCCCATCTGGCCCAGTCCGACAACGGCAGTCGCAGGCACCGGGCCGTGCTTGGCTGTCTGGCTCAACGGTTCTCCCCCCGGGTCACCCGGTTACTGCCCCGCCTTCATATCGGCGAGCTGGGCCAGCGAATGATTTGACAGCGGCAATCCGACCGGATCCCCGGTTTCGGCCGAGATATCGGCACCAAGATAGGTTTCCATCACCATCCGCGCGTGTTCCGGTGCAACCATCGGGGCGCGGTCCAGCAGCACAGCTTCGAGAAAGTGCAGTGTTTCCGGCCCCATCTGACCTGCGAACATGTGGTCGACATGTTCACCCGGCATCGTCGACATCGGGTATTGGGTGCCACCTTCGACCGTGTTGAGCCAGTTGTCGCGCGACGTGTCGTCAAGGATCAGGGCGCCTTCGGTCCCGGTGATCTCGATCCACGTACCGCAGTAGTTCGGATAGCTTGGCGGCAGGTTCCAGCCGCCGCCGATCACCACCAGCGTGCCGTCATCCATCGTCACCGTGCTCCACTGACAGTCATAGGACCCGTTCAGCTCCTTCATGTATCCATAGGCACCCTGCGAATAGATTTTGACCGGTTTGGCCGGCCCCAGCAGCCAGAACACGAAATCAAGATCATGGGTGGATTCCATCGCCGCCGGTGACAGCTTCACGCGATTGGCGATCTTCTTGCCCAGATTGCGGGACAAATGCCGGCTGACCATGACGTTCACAACCTTGCCCAGCTTGCCCTCGGCGATCGATTTCTTGGCATATGCGATCTTGCCGTTGAACCTCTGCGAATAGCCGATGGTGAATTTCAGACCGTTCGATTTGGCCAGCGCGATCAGTTCGTCGGCTTCCCACAGTTCGAGCGCAATGGGCTTTTCCAGCAGCACATGCTTGCCGGCCATCAAGCAGTCGCGCGCAATCGGATAATGCGACCCCTCGGGCGTGGTGGAGATATACACGACCGAAATCGCCGGATTGGCGGTGATGACACGATAGTCGAGCGTGGCAGTGGCGGGGTTGGTCAGGGTCCGGACCTCCTCCAGCCGATCGGGCTTGATCTCACAAATGTGCAGCTTGTCCACGAGGGCAGATTTGGCCAGCGACTCCGCCCTGATCCCGCCGCACCAACCACAGCCGATCACGGCAACTTCGACTTGTTTCATTAACTTCTTTCCGTTTCTGTTTCTCAGCAGAGCGTTTCCGGCACCGGCCGGATCAATCGACTTCCGCCATGGTGGACATTGTGCTTTGCAGGTGTTTTTTCATGGCCTTGTAGGCCTGAGCGCCATCGCGCTGCTCCAGCGCTGAAACGATCACATCGTGTTCGTCGAATGAGTGATAGTCCGCATCGGGCCCGGCGACCGGCGTGTTGAGCCTGCGCCAGACGACAACGTAACGCACGCCATTCAGGATCTTGTGCAGCTCATGCAGCAGTGAATTGCCGGACGCCTCGGCCAAGATATCGTGAAAGCGCGAATCCAGTTCCTCGTAAGCCAGCCAGCTGGAAGCGTTTCGCATAGAATTGGCCAGCTTGCGAAGCTCGCGCAGCTGCCGCGGAGATGAATGCAGCGCGGCCATCCGGGCCAGTTCCGGTTCCAGCGCCAGACGCGCCATCATTGCCTCGTGCGGGCCGGTGCGCTCGGCAAGGTCGGACACGACGCTTTTCGTCCCGTCAGATTTTCGTTGCTTGGGCAATTTCGAAATGAAGGTCCCGCGCCCGACCTGACGTGTGAGGACACCATTGGCCTCGAGAACAAGCAGGGCTTTGCGCAATTCTCCGCGGCTGACACCGAGCGTAGCGGACAGGTCGCGTTCCGCAGGCAGCCGGGCGCCTTCGGTCAGATCTGACGCGGCGATCCATGAATGAACTCGTGAAAGAACTTTTGTCGACATTGGTTCACCAAACCTCCTGATCGACGAATGACCCGGACGGCAAGACATGCCGACAACACCCAAAAAAATAAGGGCTTTCCAATTCTATTGGTGGTGGTATCATTCGATTGCCATACGTTGATCTCACGACAGTTAATATTGGTCAACCATTAATGTGGAGATATCCAAACTTGTATTCCCCCGGCGACACGGGACCGGCCAAGAACCGGTCAAACCTGATCCTGTGGCGACATATGCGGCACCGTTTCACCGGTGTCCGTGAATGTGCGAGTGACGTCCCTTGCGCCGTAGATCCAAAAGATGACTAGCCGGCCCGAACCGGTGTTCCTGAAGTAGTGGGGCACATCCGCCGGGATAAACGTGCTGTCCATGCAGCCCAGCGTCTTCAGTTCTCCCCCGACGAGCGCTTCGGCCTCGCCTTCGAGGATCGTCACCTGTTCTGCGCAATTGTGACTGTGCAGCGGCGCGGCTGCACCCGCCGGAAAAACCGTCGTACCGGTCGTAAAGGGCGCCGTGGCATCGATGTGTTTGCCGATCATGAGCCGGGTTTCGACACCGTCACCGCGGGCAAAGGGCGAAATATCGTCATACGGAACGACCACTCCATCAGCCATTTCGGTTTCCTTTCAGTTTTGCGGACGGCAACGCCGCCCGGTGCAGGAGAGTAATTTCATGCCAGAACAGATCTCGACAGTCAGCAGCACGGCATTACGCAGTTTCATTGCCGCATGCTTTCAGGCCACCGGAATGCCCGAGGCCGATGCAACCACCGCGGCGGACCTTATGACCAAGGCTGACCTGATCGGTCAGGATGGCCACGGGGTCTTCCGGTTGCCGATGTATATCAGGCGCATTCGTGCCGGCGGACTGAACGTCAACGCCCGGTTTCGCCGGGTGCAGGAGCGCAGCGCAACCGCCCTGATCGACGGGGACAACGGGCTGGGCCATCTTGTGATGCACCACGCCACCGAACTGGCGATGGAAAAGGCCGAAAAGACAGGCATTGCCTGGGTCGGAGCCCGGCACTCCAATCATGCCGGTCCGGCGTCGCTCTATGCGATGATGCCGCTGAAAAAGGACATGATCGGCCTCTACATAGCCGTCGGCAGTGCAAACCACCTGCCGCCCTGGGGCGGAACCGAAATGCTGCTCAGCACGAACCCGATTGCGGTCGCCATTCCGGCGATGAACCGCCCGCCGATCGTGCTGGACATGGCGACGACGGTTGCCGCCTATGGCAAGGTCAAGACCGCGGCCCAGCGGGGTCAGCAGATGCCCGAAGGCTGGATGATCGACCGCAACGGCGATCCCCTGACCGATCCCGCCCGCGCCGCCGAAGGTTTTCTTTTGCCCATCGGCGGGCCAAAGGGTTACGGGTTGTCGCTGATTTTCGGGATATTGGCCGGGACGCTGAACGGCGCGGCCTTCGGGCGCGATGTGATCGACTTCAACGCCGATGCGACCTCTGTCACGAATACCGGGCATCTTATCCTTGCTCTCGATGTCAAAGCCTTTGCTGATCCGGCGGAATTCCGGCACGGGATCGACAAGGTATGGGAGGAGATGAAGTCATCTCCGTTGCTTCCGGGCGTTAAGGAAATCCGTCTGCCGGGCGAAAGGCTTCAGCGCGTACTGGCCGAACGATCCGACACGGGAATTCCGATTTCTGCGCCACTGCGCGCGCAACTGGCTGGGGTCGCATCCGATCTCGGCGTTGATCCGCTTTGAAACCGTCGTGACCCGCCAGTCCCGGATCCGGGACCGGGCTGCAGCAATCGCCGCCCGGTCCCGGGGTTTGCGTTACGGCACCGCCTATTGCGATGTCAGCGCCTTGACCAGTTCCTTGTAGGCCACGCTCTGATCGTCGCGCATGGCTTCATAGGCGTCTGAATCGATGATATCGATGTTTTCACCCAGCCGGCCCATCATGCGGTTGAAAGTTTTATCGCCTTCCAGCGCCTTGAATGCGGCGCCAAGGGCTTCGATGACCTCGTCAGGCGTGTCGGAGGGGGCCAGAACAACGCGGTGCATGAAGCCGACATCGCCTTCGACGCCCACTTCACCGAATGTCGGGACGTCGTCATAGATGCGCTCTGCACCTGCCGTGGCAAGCACCCGCAGGGTCCCTGCGCTCACGTGGCTTCCGATTGCCGACGGGAAGCCCATGGTGACATCTGCGTCACCGGCCAGCAGCGCCTGCAGAGCCGGACCGCCACCCTGATAGGGAACGAGGTTCCACGACACGCCAAGGGCCTTCATGATCTGAGCCGCCGGCACGAACAGCGCACCCCAGTTGCCCGAATGCGCCATCTGGATGCCACCCGGGTTGTCTTTGGAGGCCGCAACCAGATCCTCAAAGGTCTGATACGGGCTGTCGCCGCGCACGACGACTGCAATCGGCGCATAGTTGATGCGGGCCACGGCCTTGAAATCCGCCTTGGGATCGTAGGGCAGGTTTTCAACATGCTGCTGCAGCATGTCGATGTAGTTATGGGTGAACAACAGCGTATAACCGTCGGCCGGCGCATTGGCGACCTCGTTTGTGCCCTTCTGACCACCGGCCCCCGGGGTCAGGCGAACAATCATCGCCTGATTCAGATAGGTCGGGATGATCGACGTGATGACACGGGCATTGAGGTCATGCGAACCGCCGGCCCCCAGCGGAATGACCATCGTGATCGGCTTTTCCGGGTATTCGGCCCAGGCAGTGCCAACCGTCGCGGCGACAGCCAGACCGGCCGCGGCCACAACCGATGCGGCCCGTTTGATGGAACTTCTCAGCATTTCATTCTCCCTTCGTGCATCGTTTCTTGGGTGCGCCCGGGACGTCGATGCGTCCGCCCCGGACCGATCAATCGGTTCAGCCTGCGGGAACGGATCGCATCCGTTTCCAAAGGAAGAAGCCGATACAGGGGATTGCAAGCAGAATGGCCAGTGCGCCCAGCCGCTCACCAAAGAAAAAGCCGAATGCATCGCCGTTGGTCATGGCGACCGTCTGGCCGAATGCGTATTCCATGGGCGGACCCAGAATGAAGCCCATCACCATGGGCATTACGTCGAACCGGGCCGCGCGGGCGATAACCCCGAAGACCCCGAATGCCACCAGCATCACCAGATCGAAGCTGTCGGAGCGGAAGACATAGGCCCCGGCAAATGCGAACAGGATCACCAGCGGGATCAGGATGGAAACCTTGATCGTCACAAGCCGCGAAAAGAACGGGATGGACAGGTAGCCGATCACCAGGAAAAGCAGGTTGGCAAAGACCATCGCGATCAGGATTGCGAACACCGTGGACCCCTGCTCGGTAAAAAGCTGCGGCCCCGGGCGCAGCCCCTGCGCGACAAAGGCGCCAAGCAGGATGGCCGTCACCTTGTCACCCGGGATCCCGAGCGTCAGAAGCGGCACCATCGTCGGGCCGTTCACAGCGTTGTTGGCCGCCTCGGCCGCGGCAACGCCCTCGATCTCGCCCTCCCCGAAGGTTTCCGGATGCGCCGAGGCATTCTTGGCCGCCGAATACCCCATCATGGCCGCCACAACCTGTCCGAGCCCGGGCACCACGCCGATCGATGTCCCGATCACCGTCGATCTGCAGATCGTGCGGAAACACCGCCGGAACTCGGCCATCGACAGCCGCTCTCCGAGAAGCGCGGCCAGTTGCCGGGCCTTTTGATTGCGCATCACGACGATCGCTATCTCGGGGATGGCAAACACGCCGATCAGCATGGGCAGCAGCGGAATACCCGATTTCAGTTCGAACAGTCCGAACGTGAACCGCTCGACCCCGCCCAGAGGATCGGTTCCGATGAAGGACAGCCACAGGCCGAACATCATCATCACCAGCCCCTTGAGCGGTTTGCCGCCCGAGGTTGATGCGATGATGACAAGGCTGAGCAGCAGCACCGCAAACAATTCCGGCGGCCCGAACTGCATCACCAGAAACGCGATGGGGAAAATCATCAGGATGGTGAAGATGTCGCTCGCCGTATCGCCGAAAACCGACGAGAACAGCGCGATGTCCAGCGCCTTGCGGGACTTGCCCTTCTGGGTCAGCTTGTACCCGTCCAGCGTGGTGGCAACCGCCGCACCGGTGCCCGGCATCGAAATCAGGATGGCGGGGATGCTGCCTCCGAAAATGCCGCCCTTGTAGACGCCCAGCAGAAACGGGATGCCCACGATAGGGTCCAGAAAGAACGAGATCGGCAACAGGATCGCCATGGCCATCAGGGTCGTGAACCCCGGCAGGGCACCGACGAACATGCCGCCGAACAGGCCGAAACACATCATCACGAATGTGTCGACCCGCAGGGCCATTGCGAAGCCTTCTGCTAGCTGCTCAAACATGGCCGATCCTCAGATTGAAACCGATACCCATAGGCTCACCCTCCCAACAGGCGCGCATAGGCGAGCTCAATCGTGTGAAGTTCGGGCAGCGATACCGCCAGCAATCGTGTCGCAGCGAGATAGAGCAGAACCGGACCAGCACATGCGAGGGCGCCGATCTGCAGCGGCGACCGATTTCCCATCAGGACCGACAGCAGAACCACCGCGATGGCCGACGAAATCAGGAAACCGAAAGGCTGCATCGTCACGGCATAAAGCAGCATGATCCCAAAGAACGTGGTCGCGCGGATCCATTCGGACCGGTTCGTGCTGCTTTCGAAGTCCTGAATTTCGCCGTGTACGAGCAGAAACAGCAGCAGCGCGCATAGCAGTGCCAGCGCGGTCAGGATGATCGACGGAAACAGGCTGGGTGCCAGCGCAGACAGCGACCGGCCAAACAGCAGTTTCGGCTCGGCCACCAAAGACCCCATGAACACCAGTCCTAGAACGGAGAACGCCAGAAGCGCCGCCAGAACGATGGTTTCGGGGGTTGCGCGCCAGCTCATGCTCTTGCCCCCGCCAGATCAGCCTCGAACAACGCAACCAGATCGGCGCCGAAGCGCTGCCGGGTTTTGTCAACCTCGGCCCGTGCCGCGCCGGCCAGGGTTTCGTGTTCTTCCGCAGACAGCTCAATCAGGGAAACCCCGGCCTCGGTCAGAGCCTTCGCGCAAATGTCGTCATCCTCCTCGGCAAACCGACGCTGTGCTGCGGTGGCTTCGGCAACCGCGGTTTCGACCACCCGGCGAACATCTTCGGGCCAGCTTTCGACGGCGGCCCGGTTGAACAGAACCAGAGCCACCCCCAGCAGATGGCCCGTCAGGGTGATCGTACGGTGGGTATCGTGCAGGCCGAAATTGTAGATATTCGTCAGCGGGTTTTCCTGCGCATCGACGCGGCCGGTTGCGACCGCATCGGGCAGATCGCGCACGTCGATGGTCACCGGTTCGAACCCCAGCGCGCGGAATACGCGCTGATGATCGTCGCTGGCCAGCGTGCGCAGCTTCAGCCCCGCGCAATCGGCCGGCGACCGTATCGCGGTGCCGACCGAAGAAATCTGGCGCAACCCGTTGTCCCAGTACCCCAGCACGAGAAAGCCAGTGTTCTCCGCAACCTCGGACGTCAGCCTCTGGCCAAGCGATCCGTCCAGAACGGCATAGGCCTGTCTGCGGTTGGGAACGGCGAAATGCTGATCGAACAGCGCCAGTTCAGGAACCCGCCCGGCAAGGTAGCTCGAGGAAAAATAGCAGCCGTCCAGTTCACCCGCCTCGGTCATCGACAGCAGATCGGAGGCTTTGCGCCCGTCATCGACAATGTTCTGCCGAAACTCGACCTCGACGGCATCGCCGGCAATCCGCTGCAGCGTATCGCAGAACACGCGGGCGCCCCGGGTGTGCACCGAATTGTCGCCCTGATAACCACCGAAGCGGATCTTGATTGCCATCAGGTGAGCTCCTGCATCAGCAAGTCGGGATCGACCGGGAATTCGACAGGTTCGCCCCGCTTTGCAGACAGGTCCATCGCCATCGTCATCATCAGGTTGCGATGCCCGTCGGCAGCCGTGGCATGGGGTGTGCTCTGACCTGTGTAAATCCGCTGGTACCATGCGTTGGTTTCTTCGCGCATCGGGCCCCAAAGCTGACCGTCATGCAGGTCACCGGGCGGATAGCTGGTCAGGAAATCGACGTGCCGCGGCGGGGCCTTGAACCCGTCAGGCACATATCCGCCGCCCTGCGCCACGTTCGTCGCCAGCACCAGATCGCGGTGCGTGTCCTCCACGTCGATCACGCCTTCTGTGCCCACAATCCCGATCTCGATGCCATAGACGGCGCCGGGCCAGACCTCGGGCAAGGCCCATGAAATGTTCATCGACCAGATCGTGCCGTCCGACATGGTCCAGACGCCGAAGGTGGAATCCTTGGTTCCAATGCTGCCGAGGCAGGCATCGGTGGATTGCGCGAACACGGAAACCGGGGTCTTGCCCTCCATCAGCCACATCGACATGTCCAGACTATGCGTGCCGGACACCACCATCGGGGTCAGCGTCGCGCGGTCCTGTGTCCGCCTTGTGGTGGCGATGGGAACCATCCGGTTCATGAACGCCCGCGTCACGACCGAATGCACGTCGCCGATCTGACCGGTGATCAGTCTTTCCTTGATCGCAAGGAACCGGCGGCGAAACCGCTGGGTATAGCCGACCACCGCATCGACGCCCGCGGCTTCGATCGCGCCGTGGATCTGTGCCGACTGACGTGCATCCGTGGCCAGCGGTTTTTCGATGAACAGGTCGTGGCCCTGTTCAACCGCCAGCATCGTCGGATCGAAATGGAAGTTTTCGTCCGTTGCGATGATCGTTGCCGTGACCTCGGGCCGCTTCAGAAGCTCCCTGTAATCGGTGGTGAAGAAATCGGCCGAAACGTCTTCGCTCAGTTTCTGCCCGATATCGGATTTCACATCGCACAAACCGATCCAGCCCACGCCGGGATAGGCGCGTGCCAGCTCGGCCCGGATGCGCCCGATTGTGCCGCATCCGATGATTGCCAGTCCGATCTCTTTTCTTTCAGAAGCCATTGATATTTCGCCTTTATTTCATTGTACTGGCGTTGTGGTCCTGGCTGCCCGGCCGGCCCTCAGGCCCCGCAGAACACCCTCGATCACAACGATGAGAACCGCGATCATCAGGATCGTTCCGATCCATTGCGACACGACGTGGCCAAGCGATTTGTCTTCGAAGACCAGCAGCGACCGGCGCAGGTTTTCATCCGCCAGCGGTGCCAGGATCACGCCCAGAACGACCGGGGCCACGGGAAACTTGAAGATCGAAAAGAGCCAGCCCATCACACCCGCCCCGAACATGATCCACACGTCGATCATCGACAGTTTTACGGAATAGGCCCCGATGATGCAGACCGGCAGGATCAGCGGCATCAGTATGCCGCGCGGCAGGCTGAACAGCTTCACGCAGGGCCCGATCAGCGCAAACGCCGCAGCGTACATCATCACGTTGGCGATGATCAGGGCCGCGTAGATGAAGTAGATCAGCCCCGGATGGTCGATTTCGATGGTGGGACCGACGATCACGTTTTTCAGCGTCAGGGCTGCCAGCAGCGCCGCCGCGGCAGCATTGCCCGGAATTCCCAGCGCCAGCGTCGGCAGCATCGATCCGCCGATATTGGCGTTGTTGGCGGTTTCGGCGCAAACCAGCGCGTGGTAGCTGCCCCTGCCCCACTTGGCCTTGTCTTCGTCGCTCGCCCGGCGGCGACCGATGTCATAGGCAAGAAACGACGCCACGTTGGCTCCGGCCCCCGGGATTGCCCCGATAAAGGTCCCGATGACACCCGACCGGATCGCTGACGGCGTGTATTTCGCCAACAGCCCCATCGGCGGAAACAGACGGCCGACCCGCGACGGGATCGTCGGTTTGTCCTTGTCCGGAAGAGTGCGGAAGATCTCGGCCAGCCCGAACAGTCCGATCAGGATGGCAACGTAGGAAATCCCGTCATAAAGCGCGAAGGTGCCGAAAGTGAAACGCGGAACGGCATGGATCGCATCCAGCCCGACCAGCGCCACAAGCAGACCCAGCCACCCGGCAATCCAACCCTTGAGCGGGACCGAACCGGCCGACATCGATCCGGCCACCATGATCCCGATCACCGCCAGCCAGAACATTTCCCACGACCGGAAATTCAGCGCGAATACAAGGATCAGCGGGATCAGAGTAATCAATAGGATGATCCCTATCCCGCCACCGATGAACGACGCCGCGATCGCCATGCCCAGCGCCTGCCCGCCCTCGCCCTTCTGTGCCAGCTGATGACCTTCGATCATCGTTGGCACGGCGTCGGGCGTGCCGGGAATGTTGATCAGAACCGCCGAGATCGCACCGCCGAATACGCTGCCGGTATAGACCCCCAGCATGAAGGTGATGGCCACGTCCTGCGACATGCCTGCGGACAGCCCGATCAGCAGCCCCATGGCCATGGTCGTGGACAGACCCGGCAAAGCGCCCCAGATAATCCCCAGGCACACGCCGGCAAGCGTCATGGCCAGCAGGGCCGGGTTCAGCGCAAGAAGGAAGCCCTCCAGCATCAGAATGACCCCGGCAGCGGAATGTTGAACACCTTCTGGAAGACCAGTGAAAGGATGAAGGCCCATCCCGCCGAGACCGAGACCGTGATCGACAGCGGACCGCGCCAGAAGACGTGGATGATCGCCGAAAGCGCGATCACCGTGACCGGCTCAAACGCGGACAGGCGATAGGAAAACCCTGAAAATTCAAATCTTTCCTGGAAGGCAAACACCTGCAGTGCGGCGATATAACAGGCCACCGCGACGCCCAGGAACAGGGTCCGCAGCCGGGACCCCCTGTCCCCTTCGAAGACCGGTGCCGCCCGCGCACCGGAGTGCCGGCGCCTGATCGCGGACGCGCCCAGAGCCGCCGCCATGCAAAGCAGCGTCGCGGCAACGAGAAACGGAAGCAGGCCGGGCGCGGTTGTCAGATTACCCGGCACCGGCAGACGCAGGGCCGCCACCATGAAGCCGCCGGACACCACAACCAGAAACGCGGTCGCCACGAGATCCAGCATCGGCGAGGCATAGCCGCTGCCCGGTTCTTCACCTTCGAATTCTACTCCGGCGGGTTTGCTTTCAGACATCTCACAAAATCAAACAGTTACAAGGTTAGCCTCCGGTGCCCGGACGATCCGGACACCGGCATTCGCTTGTTAAGCGGCGATCAGATCGACGGCGGCTTGTAGCCTTCGGGCGGCCACCAGCTTTCAAAATCTGCCGGGCTTGGCAGTCCCAGATCAGCCGCTGATTTCACCGGCGCCCCGATCTGGTCGGCGAACTTGTTGAACGTATCAACCGTGATCACCTCCAGCTTGGCGGCGGTCTTGTCGGCCTCTTCACCGGTGCGGATGTCGAGCGAGAAGAACTTGTTGTCGATCATCTCCCGGAACCCGTCCGAGTTGGCAGCGGCAACAAAGGCTTCCTTGATTTCGCTCAGGACATCGTCCGGCGTATCCCGCTTGACGATGAAGTTGTATGTGCCCCCGATTGGCAGGAACGGCTTGATGTCCGGAAGCATCCCGCCAACGCTGGGCATGGTGGCCCCGTTTTCAAGCGTGATGTCCGCGGCGCCGGTCTGCTGCAGGCAGCGGAACTTGCCGGCACGAACCAGATCCACATGTTCGTGCACACCGCCGCCGGCAATATCGGTTTCGCCCTGAAGACCGGCCAGCGATGCGGCCTTGCCGCCCTTGTACGGCACGTATTTCAGCTCGATGCCGGCGAACGAGCCGACGATCATTGCCAGTTCGTGCCACAAACCGCCCGTTCCGGAAGTCGAGATCGATACCTTGCCCGGGTTCGCCTTGGCGGCGGCCACGACATCGTCGAAGGTCTGGAAGGGCGAGTCGACCGGCACCGACCAGCTGGCGATTGCGCCGGCGGCCTGGAAGAAATGCCAGTTTTCCCACGGGACAAGGTCGACATGCCCCATGACGCGCACGAACTTGTTGTAATTCGCACCGCCGAGGATCGTGTAGCCGTCCGCGGCCTGACCATGCACAAACTGCGTGGCCACCGCGCCAACCGCGCCCGGCTTGTTCAGCACGTTGATGGTCCAGCCTTTTGCGTTCGCCATTTCCTCGGCGATCTTGCGCATGATCGTGTCGGTGCCGCCGCCGGCCCCGTACATCACCACCACGCTGATCGGCCGCTCCGGATACCCGGCGGCTCTGGCCGATGCGGGTATCGTGATTTGCAGCGCAGCAAGCCCCGCAGCCGACGCGGCAAGGAAACCGCGGCGATCAAGGCCTGAGTTTGAATTCTTCGTCATTTTGACCTCCCATTGAAGATTACCGGTTATTCCGGCTTCTTTCTGGCACCACACCGGCGCCCACTTCCCCTGGCTCAAATCACTCACGCATCTCCTTTGGGCCACGGAAATTATTCTGCTCGAGGAACTCGGTCACCTGCGGCTCAACATCGGTTTCATTCAACGCATTCCAGCGATTGTTGAATCCAAAGAGCGCGATCACGGCGCCGATTTCGACGATCTGAGCGTCGTTGAAATGACGCCGCAGTTCAGCCATGTCCTCGGGCGTAGCATAAGACGGGCACTGCCCCCCGGTCAGGGCAACACGCAGTGCCGCACGTTCGGCGTCTGAAAACAGATCAGAGGTTTCGAACGACCAGATTTCGTCGAGCTTATCTTGCGGCACGCCGTTGTCGGCGCCGTTTTTGAACGTATGCGCGGAGCAGTACGAACATCCGTTGGACAGGCTGGTCACATGCGCCACCATCCAGCGCAGCGCGGGATCGACCGTCCCGTTCGGGTTGCGCACGACCGCCCGGATCAGACCCAGAACCGCCTCGGCAATTTCCGGCCGGTGCGACAGGGTCAGCATCGAATTCGCCGTGAACCCCGTGGCCGAGGCCAGCCAGGCGATATCTCCGGCCGCTTCCTGTGTGTCCTCAATCGCCAGCGGCGCGATGTACGGCATTGGTCCCTCCCGGTTTTGGTTCACCACTTTGGTTCACCAATTTCAGCATATTCCGCAGCTTCAAACCATTTAACACAAATAATAGAAAATCCAAACAAAAAACGCCAATTTCTCACGCATATTCATCCGATTTTTTCCTTGATTGGTTAACCTATTTCACCTCATGTGTTGCGGGCGTTGCCACCACGAAAATGTGCCCGGCATTTTCCGCAGGCGCTGCGAATGGCTTCGGACAAATCTTCGATGAATTTTTGCGACGCGGGTGTGCCGGAACCGGCCTGCGGTTCAACCAACAGGTAATCCACGGTCATCGCCGGACGCACGATCGGGTACAGATGGATTGCCGGATCGTTCAGATCGGGCAGACAAAGGCAGCCGGGCAGGATCGAACACCACCCTCCCCGACGAACCAGATCGAGCGTTGTCATCATCGAATCCAGCTCCAGAACGGTCTGGGCCGCATCCGGAAGATTTGCCAGTTGCTGATCGATCTTCACCCGCCGCGCATTGCTGCGCCCCGGAAGCGCCAGATGCAGAGTCGGCAGTCTGGCCAGCTCGACCGACCTTTCGCCATTTCCGACCGGATCGGCGCTGGCGAGCAGCTCCATATCCGTATCCAGATAGGTGGACCGCAGCCCGCCGGGTATGATCCCGTCTGGGACAACCGCGAAATCGAGAGATCCGGCAAGCACCATTTGATTGAGCTGGGCGCTATAGCCTTCCGTCACCTTCACCTCGACCATCGGGTTTTCAGCACAAAAGGCTGAAATCACCGGTGCAAGGATCGCGCGTGCAAATGTCGGCATGACGCCGAACCGGACTTCCCCGGTCAATTGCCCTGACAGCTCGGACGCATCATCGCCAAGCCGCCCGATTTCCCGCAGGATCCGGATGGCGCGCGCGTAAATCAGGTCACCCGCACGGGTTGGTTTTACACCCATTGAACCGCGATCGAACAAGGTCAGCCCCAGCTGTTCCTCCAGATCGCGGACCTGCACGCTCACGCCGGACTGGGTGGCATTGACCTTGCGGGCGGCTGCGGAAATCGAACCCTGTTCGTAGACGGCAACGAAGTACCTGAGGTTCTGAAGCTTGACGTTATTCACTGATCTGCTCCGCATTGCCAAACGCCGGCGCCGGTTCCGCGTCGGCCATGGTCAACGCCGCCCAGACCAGCAGCGGCAACAGGCAGAATGTCAGAACTGTCGACATGACAACCGCACCCGCGACCTGTGTCGGCGATTGCCCATATCGTTCCGCAAAGACGTAAGTCACGATTGCCGAAGGCATTACCGCCATCAGGAAGACGATACCCGCCACCGCACCGGAAAACCCGAGGATGTAATTCACCGCCAGCCCGGCGGCGATCCCGGTAAGAAGCCGCCCGATTGCAACGGCAACCGCCGGCCGGAGATCGGAAACCTTCAGCGTCGCCAGCGAGGTGCCCAGCAGGATCAGCATCGCCGGGATCATCATGCCACCCAGCATTTCCGTCGTTGTGCGGATGATCTCGGGCACCTGCAGATCGGTTGCCGCGATCAGCAGTACCAGCAACACCGAGTAGATCAGCGGCTGCTGCAGAATTTCGCCGATCCGCAGCGATCCCGAGGAAATTGTCGCCCCGACCGAATACTGGAACAGCGCGACCACGAAAAAGAACGAAATACCCAGCCGCGCACCCTCTGCACCGAAGGCCAGCACCACCAACGGCAGACCCATATTGCCGGAATTCGGCAGGGCAAGGCTGGGCAGAAAGCTGCGGACCGATGCCCCGAGCACCTTCAGCCCGACCAGCGCCAGCCCCCCGGCAATGGCGATACACAGCAACGCCGCTGTCGCCATCTGACCAATGGTTCCGAGCCCGACATTCATGGAGGTCAGCGTGCTGAAAACCAACGCCGGCGTCGCCACCAGCAGAACCAGACTGCTCAGGGTCTTGGAATGCAGCCCGACCGATGACCGGCCCAATATGTATCCGATCAGGGTAATCAGCGCGATCGGTCCGACAATGTTGAGCATCTGGATCAGCATTGCACGCTGCCCTTCACCCGTCCCGGACACCCCGGAATGAACCGCACGGAAGCCATCGACAGCCCGGCGTCAGCAACGCAAAGGCCGGTCGCGATCCTGTCAATCAACTGCCGTAACGTGGACAATTTCAGCCCCTCCCGGCCGTTCCGCGCCACCCGTCAGGCGGACTGAAGTTCTTCGCCATTCAGGGTCCAGTGTTCGCGCACTTTCGTCCCTGACTGCTGCAGCATCATGGAAACGGCACAATGATGCCTGAGCTTTTCGACCACCTGAAGCGCACCTTCACGCGGCCCTTCATAGTCAGCGGTGATGAACAGGGTGACTTCCGGAAACGGCACATCGATCGGATTGATCAGGCGGGTGCCGTGGCTGTCCATGGTCACCTTGATGTCGATATCCATCGACGTGAAGGTGATCCCGTTCGCCTTGGCCAGCTTGTTCGAAATGACGTGGGTGCATCCCAAAAGCCCCATGAACACGTACTCGACGGGCATCGGGCCTTCGTCGGTTCCGCCGCGCTGGACCGGTTCGTCGATGATCACGCTTTTGCCGCGAGCGGTTGCAACGGACTGCGTACTGCTGCGCTGACCGCCGGTGACGTTGAAGTTCCAGATCGGTTTTTCTCTCACGACTGCCAAATTTTTTCCACCTGTTTGAAGGCTCAAGCCTGAAGGAATTCCAGAACACGGCGGGTGAACGCCCCGGGCTGTTCCATGTTCGACAAATGTGCCGCGCCGGGCAAAACTGTGAATTCCGCTTTCGGGGTCTGATCGGCCATGTCCTGCATGATCTCGACCGGGGCCGCCATGTCGGATTCGCCGGTGATATACAGCGTCTCGGGTGCCAGCGTTGCCAACCCCGCACGCAAATCCAGCGCCTGCAACAGCCGCGCCGCGCCTTCGTATCCGACTGCGGAGGTTCCCGCGATCATGGATCTGACCAGTTCCAGTGTCTCTGCATTTTCCGCTGCGGCGGTGAACTCCGGCGTGAACCAGCGCGCGATGGTCGGCTCGACAAGCCCGGAAATGCCGACGTCGTTCAGACGGTCGATATTCGTGTCCCAGATTGCCCGGTAAGGTTCCGGCGCATACACGCGGGCATCACAGCACACCAGCCGACGCACCCTGTCCGGTGCCCGCATCGCCAGTGCCAGTGCCGTCATCCCGCCCAGCGAAAGGCCCACGACATTCGCCTGCGCGATATCCAACCCGTCGCACAGCGCCAGCATGTCGCCGGTGAGTTGATCGAAGGTATAGGGCCCCTGCGCAGCCTCGCTCTGGCCGTGCCCGCGCGTGTCGTAGCACAGCACGCGATGCGTTTGGCTGAACGTGGTGATCTGCGGTTCCCACATGCGAAGGTCGGTCGCCAGCGAGTTCGAAAGCACCAGCCACGGCGCGTCTTGCGGCCCGTCGATCCGGTAATGGATGCCGACCCCGCCGGCCCCAGGCAAAACCCCCGACGCAGCCAGGCTCACGCGGTTTCCCCGAGCGCGGCGTTGACCTTCGGCATCACCTGTTCCGCCATCAGGATCATTGATTCCCGGCCCAGGTCATAGTCGGTCCAGTCCTTGCCGGCATAAAGCAGTTGACCGAACGCGCCGACCTCTTCGCGAAACGCGAGGATTTGATCGGCAACGCTTTCAGGGTCTCCGCAGATGACCAACCGGTCCATGATGCCTTCGAGCGTGACCTCTTCGTACGGCATGCTCTGATCTTCCTTGAACAGGTTCAGCCGCCCGCCCTTGCCGAGTTTCGTCAGCAAGCTGTTGTAATACATGACATACGGGCTGCCGGGATCGCGGGCATAGCGGCGCGCGGTCTCCATATCCTTGGCGACGCAGATGCTTTTGGCCACGCGCCAGTTGTTGTAGTCGGCGGCGCGACCGCCCTGTTCGCATCCTTCGACGTATTTGGGCCAGTGCGACGCCACCCATTTCGGCATCAGGAAGTTGGCCGAAATCGGCTCCCAGCCGCGTGCCGCCATCGCGGTAACGCCCTTGGAAAACGGGGCAACCGCAGTGCCCACGATCAGCGGATGAGGATCCTGATAAGGGCGCGGTATCGCCCCCTGCCCGATCTCAGGCATCATCGTGCGTTCGGTCGAAACGGTGAAATGTTCGCCCTTCAGATTGTAGGGCGCCTCACCTTTCCAGATGTCCAGAACCATGTTGATACATTCGACAAACATATCGTTGCGGTTCTTGTCGAGATTGCCGAACACCTCGGCATCCGACATCAGCCCGCCGGGCGAAATGCCGAAATTCAACCGCCCCTCCAGCATGTGATCCAACATCGCCACTTCGCCGGCCACGCGGGCCGGGTGCGAGTTGGGCAGGTTGACCGTGCCGGTCCCCAAAACGATGTTCTTGGTCTCATAAGCAAGGCTGGCCAGAAACGCGACGGTCGACGTGATGATCTCGGCCTGATCCGTTGTGTGTTCGCCGCAATACGCTTCGGCAAAGCCCAGCTTGTCCGCCAGAATGAAGGCCTCGCGGTCTTCCTTGTAGCTTTGTGCGAACGGTTTGCCGAGCGGATGGATCGGCATCGTGAAAAACGACAGTTTCAAGCAGACGCTCCTTCCTGATACAGGTCTGCCGTTTGTTATTGCCCAGCTTCTACTGCAAGTGATAATGATGAATATTGATATCGTCTATCGTATTTTACGATACTCATTTTCCAACTTCACTATCGTTTTTCCTGATGGACAGCATCAGAACAACTCAGTTGCGGCGATTGCGCACGGTGTTCTAGAAACCGGGTCACCCCCAGAACCGGGAGCTAATGATGAACGCACAAACTGCATCCGACTTTTCTTTTGACCAGACCGAACTGCGCCGGGTTTTTGGTCAGTTTGCAACCGGTGTCACGGTTGTCACGACGCGCGGCGATGGCGGCGCGCCCGTCGGGCTTGCCGCCAATTCCTTTTCGTCCGTGTCTCTGGACCCACCGTTGGTGTTATGGAGCATCGGACTGAAAACGCCGAGCCTGAGCGCGTTCCGACAACATTCTTCGTTTGCAATCAATATCCTGTGCGATCAATCTAAATCTCTTGCTCAACAATTCGCGACCCCTTCGGAAGACAAGTTCGCAGGCATCGAATGGCAACCGGGCCTTAACGGCGTGCCCCTGCTCGACGCAGCGGCAACCGTGATACAATGCGCAACACAAGCCCGAATCCCCGGCGGCGATCATGAGATTTACCTTGGGCGCGTGGTGGATTTCTGTAACACGGGCAAGCCGCCTCTGGTGTTTCATGCCGGTAACTTCGCAACGCTGGGAGACCGGATTTGACCACTGGAACCGCTGATTTCACCGTGGCCATCGCCGGATTCGGATGGTGGGGCAAACACATGGCCACCCGACTCACGGACCACCCGTTCATAAAGGTGGCCGGCATCGTCGAACCAATGGCGGCAAACCACGCGGCGATCTCGGAACTGGGCCTGCCGGTGTGGACCGACCTCGGCGAACCGCTGGAAATCGCAGGGATTGACGCCGTCATTCTCACCACCCCGAATCCGCTGCACGAAGAACAGGTGATCCGGTGCGCCGGTGCGGGCAAGCATGTGTTCTGCGAAAAGCCTCTGGGGCTGACCGGTGACAGTGCGCGGCGGTCCGCGCAGGCCTGCCGGACTGCCGGCGTTCAGCTGGGCATCGGGCACGAACGCAGGTTCGAGCCGGCGATGATGCAACTGAAATCCGATATCGACAGCGGCGCGCTGGGCACCATCATGCATGCCGAGGCGGCGTTCAGCCATGACAAGCTGATCGGTGTGCCGAAAGGGGACTGGCGAACCAGCAAGGCGGTTTCCCCCGCCGCCGGAATGACGGCCATGGGCATTCATTTGACCGACCTGCTGATTTCATTCTTTGGCCGGGTCGAGACCGTTCAGGCCATGACGGCCAGCCGGTCGCTGGGGTGGGAAACGGGCGACGTCGTGACCGTACAACTGAAATTCAGGGCCGGCATGACCGCCAGCCTGAGCGCCGTTCTGCACACCCCGCATTTCATCCGCATGCATGTTTTCGGATCCGACCAGTGGGTCCAGATCCTGAACGACAGCCACCCTGACACGCCGGGCGGCATCGTCCGCGCCCTGTCCTCCCGCACCGGTGCGGGTGTCAGCCAAGTTGAGCACGACTGGACCGATGCCGTCACGGCCAACCTCGAGGCCTTTGCCGCCGCCGCGCAGGGCCGCAGCCCCTACCTGTTCTCTACCGAAGAGATGGTGCACAACATCGAAGTCCTCGAAGCGATCACGGTATCCGCCGAAGACAACCGAACCGTGACGATCCCGGACCTTACCTGAGCTGTTGCACGGGGTCGGAGGCGGATCGCGGCAGGCAGAGCACGAATCACCCGCATCAGCATTTCACGGAAACGCGCCTCACGCTGCAGGGCTGTTCGCCGACAGCCCCCGCCGGGTGTCCACCCGGGCCGGTTTGTGCTGTCGCCAGAAGCCGGTTCAGTTGCCTGAGACGCTGTCGACGCTGCCGAATATGTCCTGCAACTTTTGCGTGACCTCTGCGGGCAATGGCGGAGAGACAATTGACGCAAGGTTTTCCGTCAGATGAGACAGCGACCCTGTCCCTGTCAGCACCACATGGGCGCCCGGTTCGTGCCTGCAAAAACGATAGGCCGCTTCAACCACGCTGCCGGCAACTCCGGGCCGGCACAAAAACCCCAGAGGGTCGCTGTGATCAATTGAGCCTTCTGCAATCTCGTCCCGACGCACCAGTTCATTGACGATCTCGCGGGCCGCCTGGGGGTTGCTCAATGCGCGGCGCACCGCAAACATCACCAGCGTTCCGACATTGCCGGCCTGCGTTTCGGCAAACACCCTGCGCCGGGCCGACGGGTTCAGCAGGTTGAAGCCGGTCATGACGACATCCCAGCACGCATCCTTCAGGGCGCGCTGAAGCATGTCGTGACGGGTGTCGTAAATGAACCGTTCGGTAAGTCCGAGAAATCGGATCTTGCCCTGCTCGCGCAGCTTCAGAAGCGCCGGAACCAGCTCGGACGCACAATACTCGTACTGATCCGGCATCACCCCGTGCAGATGAAATATGTCGATATAGTCGGTGCCCAGACGTTGCAGGTTCTTATCGACCAGTTTGACAAAGTCGGCCCCGCTGAGATAATCCTGTCCCAGATGATCTGTGCCGGGCCTGACCACACCCAGCTTTGACGAGATAACCACCTGATCCCGGCAGGATCTGACCGCGGCGCCGACGATGTCTTCGGTCCGGTAAGAGGCTGCGGTATCAAAGAAATTGACACCGGCCTCCATGGCGGCACGCACGACAGAAACGGATTGCTCAAAGCTGTGCCCGTAGGATTGGCCAAGGCGGGAATGCCCGCCGCACCCAAGCCCCGCAACACTAACCGACAAACCCGTTCTGCCAAGCGTGACCCGTTCCATGCGCGCGCGCTACTTCAGATCGTCGGGCAACAGCGCATCCGGCATGTTCTGATAACACACCGGGCGCAGGAAGCGGCGGATCGACAGCGTGCCAACCGATGTGGCCCCGAAATTGGTCGAAGCGGGATAGGGCCCGCCATGCACCATTGTATCCGCAACCTCGACGCCTGTCGGGAACCCGTTGACCAGCACCCGGCCGGCCTTGCGCTCCAGTACCGGAACCATAGCGCGGGCCGTGTCAGTGTCCGCGTCATCCATGATCAGGGTGCAGGTGAGCTGCCCGTCGAGCGCTGCGGCAATGGCGTGGCGCTCTGCGTCTTCCTCGATAGTGACAAGCACCCCCATGGGACCAAACACCTCTTCCCCGAGATCCTTGTCCGCCAGCCAGCTTGGCGCCGTGGTTTCGAACAGGAACGGCGTTGCCTCGCGGCCGGTTGCGTCCGTGCTGAGGACTTCACTCACACCGGCCGCGCCGGCCATGCGGGCCACGCCCGAGTGATAGGCCTGAGCAATGCCGTCCGTCAGCATGGTCTGACTGGCAATCGACGACAGCTTTTGCTTCGCAGCCGAACGGAAGGCATCCGCAGACGCGCCGGATTTCAGCACGACAATGCCGGGATTGGTGCAAAACTGACCGGCGCCCATCGTGAGCGAGTCGGCCCAGTTGGACGCGATTTCGGCGCCGCGGTTTTCCAGCGCCGCGTCCATCACAAAGACCGGATTGACAGAACCAAGCTCTCCGAAGAACGGGATCGGTTCGGGACGGGCGGCACACAAATCGAACAGAGCCCGCCCCCCGGCAAGCGAACCGGTAAAGCCCACCGCCCTGATCAGCGGATGCTGGACGATTGCCGTGCCGACGGCGCGATTGCCGCCCTGGATCTGGCTGAACACGCCCGGGTGCAGGTTGCATTCCTGAACGGCAGCGTGAATGGCCTGTGCCACGATATCGCCCACGCCGGGATGTGCCGAGTGGCCTTTGACGACCACGGGGCACCCTGCTGCAAGCGCCGCCGCGGTGTCGCCGCCTGCAGTCGAAAACGCCAGCGGAAAGTTAGACGCGCCGAACACGGCCACAGGCCCGATCGGACGTTGCACCATCTTCAGGTCCGGCCGTGGCAGAGGGGCGCGGTCCGGCAGCGCCTCGTCATGCCGGCGGTCGAGGTAATCTCCGGCCTCGACATGATCGGCAAACAGACGCAACTGCCCGACCGTACGCCCGCGTTCACCGTTCAGGCGCGCCTCGGGAAGGCCGGTTTCCTTGACGCCCATCGCGGTGATGTCGTCACCGCGGGCCTCGATCTGATCTGCGATCGTCCGAAGAAATGTCGCGCGCTCAGCCCGCGCGCTGTACCCGAAGGAGGCAAACGCCTCTTCCGCCGCGGCGCAGGCCGCGTTCACGTGATCGACCTGACCGGCGGCAAAGCTGTCCGCCTCACCCGCGACCGGCATGTTTTCAAAGGCCTGGTCCGACCCAACCCATTCACCCGCGATCAGGTGCTTCCCCATCAGCATTTGCGCCTCCAAAAAAATAAAATGTGAACCCGGCCCGTCGAAAGGCCGAAAATCATCCTGCCGCCGGGGCTCAACCCGCCGGGATTTCGCCCATCACCTTGGGCACGTGGTATCCCTTTTGTACAGCGTCCCGCGCCAGAAGGCGTTTGTACCAGGCCCGCACATTCGGATATTTCGCCAGGTCGATCTGCTGCCACTCATAGCGCGAAACCCAGGGCCAGCAGGCCATGTCCGCAATGGTGTATTCGCCGCAGATATAGTCTTTGCCGTCCAGTTGCTTGTCCAGCACGCTGTAGAGCCGCTGAACCTCCGTGGCGAAACGATCCTCGGCATATTCCGCCTTGCCGGGGTTGAAATGCAGGTAATGGTGCGACTGGCCCGCCATCGGTCCGAGACCGCCCATTTGCCACATCAGCCATTCCAACACCTTGATCCGGTCAAGCGGTGCAGAGGGCAGGAATTTTCCATATTTTTCAGCCAGGTACCACATGATCGCACCGGATTCCATCAGCTTCAGCCCATTGTCGCAGTCCACAATGGCCGGGATCTTGTTGTTGGGGCTGATTTCAAGGAATTCGGGGGTTTTCTGATCGCCCTGACCAATGTTGATCGGGTGCACTTCGTAATCGACGCCAAGCTCCTCCAGAAGGATGGAAACCTTGCGGCCGTTCGGGGTTGTCCAGGAATAGAGGTCAATCATGTTTTCATCTCACGGTTCAGGTGTTGTTGGCCAGATCGAGGGCCGGATCATCATTTGCCCAGGGGCTGAACGGGGCCGGAATAAGAATTTTGTTTTCCTGAGAAATCTGCAGGTCGCGGGTTTTCAAAGCGTATTCCTTCCACCTCGGATCGGCCGTCAGACGGGCGCGTCTTTCCGCCCGTTCCTGTAGATCCTTGTAAGCCCAGAGGTGCACGATCTGGTGCAAGGGCCCGATTTCCGTCGAGAAATACCCGACCATGCGCCCGAGGATGGATCTCTGAATGGCTAGACCCTCTTCTTCGTACTGCTTCAGGTACAACGGAACGGCCCCGATATTCAGGGAATAAATACGTTCTTCAACAATCATGGTCAGCCCCTTGTTGCCTGCTCGCCCTGCGCGCGCGGCGGACAGGGATTGTGTCGGTGTCAGCGCTTCGGGGTCGACCTGAAGCTCGATGAGGTAGCCGTCTTCCGATGCCTGCGCGCGGCTCAGCGCGTCCCGGAACTGATCGGTGCGTGTCACTGTCTCTCCGGGGATCCCGAACGAATTCGCATACGTCACGAAGTCCGGGTTCTGCAGTTCGGTCGAGATCACACGGCCCGGATGGTTGCGCTCCTGATGCATACGGATGGTGCCGTACATGCCATTATTGACCACAAGATAGATGATCGCCAGCCCGTATTGCTTTGCCGTCGCCATCTCCTGCGACGTCATGAGGAAACACCCGTCGCCGGCCACGCTGACCACCGTGCGGTTCCGGTTCTCCAGCTTGGCCGCAATGGCCGCCGGAACCGAATAGCCCATCGACCCGCTAGTCGGGGCCAGCTGTGTGCGGTATTCGCGATGCGCGTGAAACCGGTGCAGCCAGACCGAATAGTTTCCCGCCCCGTTGGCATAGACCGTGTCATTGGGCAGGTTCTCGGAAACGTGGCGGATTACTTCACCCATATTGAGGTCCCCGGCCACTTCGGTCGGCTTTAGAAACGCCTCAAAGTCCGCGCGGAAACCGCTTATCCAATCGTCGTCCGCGACCTGCACAGTCGGCTGAGCCAGCATCGCGCGCAGAAAGTTCGCGGGCGAGGACACAATGGACAGATCCGGCGCATAGACATGGCCCAGTTCTTCCGGGCCGGGATGCACATGCACAAAGCGCATTTGCGGAACCGGACTGTCGATCAGCGTGTAGCCTTGTGTCGTCATTTCGCCAAAACGGCTGCCGACAGTGATCAGCAAATCCACTTCTTCACGCACCTTGCGACGCAGTTCCGGCAGGGGCGCAATACCGATGACGCCGCCGTAGTTCGGATGCGCGTTATCGATATAGTCCTGACACCGGAAGGTGGTTGCCACCGGCAGGCTGAAGCGTTCGGCCACCTGCGCGGCCATTGCAGCGGCTTCCGCACTCCACGACGGGCCGCCCAGCACCAGAAGCGATTTTTTTCGCCTCGGCCACCATTTCGGTCAGCCGGGCGACATCCGACGGTGCGGGCGCGCCTGACCCGACATTGGCCCGACGGCAATCCGTAACATCGGCCACTTCCGACAGCACGTCTTCGGGCAATGCCAGCACAACGGGACCCGGGCGCCCCGACAACGCCACATGCCAGGCCCGCGACAGGTATTCGGGGATGCGTCGAATATCATCGATCTGGGCGATCCACTTGGCCATTTCACCGAACATCCGGCGATAATCGACTTCCTGAAAGGCTTCGCGGTCCATCATGTTGGTGGCAACCTGCCCCACCAGAACGATCATCGGCGTGCTGTCCTGATACGCAGTGTGAATGCCGTTCGAGGCATTGGTCGCACCGGGGCCGCGCGTGACCGCACAGATGCCGGGTTGTCCGGTCAGCTTGCCATAGGCGTCCGCCATGTTCGCGGCACCGCTCTCGTGGCGGCACGTCACCACCTCGATCGTTTCGCGGTGATCAAACAGGCCGTCCAACAGCCCCAGAAAGCTCTCGCCGGGTACGCAGAAGATCCGTCTGGCCCCGAGAATGGCCAATTGATCTGCAAGAATGCGGCCCCCGTGGCGCGCGGCGTTTGCCCCCTGCGCCGGGGTGTCGGTTTTCACGTCGTGATTGGACATAGGATCAAATGCTCCGGATCATCCCGCCATCCACGCGGGTCATCTGACCGGTAACATAACCGGCTTGCTCGGACAGAAGAAAGGCGGCAACCGCAGCAAAGTCCTCGGGTTCGCCATAGCGCCGGATAAGAAGCGAGGCCGCGATCTCCTCTCGCACCTGTTCAAGCGACTTGCCTTCGCGGCCAGCGCGTGCGGTGTCCAGTTGACCGACGCGCGAGGTGTCGATCTTGCCCGGCAGGATCATGTTTACGGTGATGCCGTGCTGCGCAACCTCTCCCGCCAGTGTTTTGCAGAAACCCGCAACCGCGCCACGGATCGTATTCGACACCGCAAGGTTCGGGATCAGCTGCACCACACCGGACGACCCGATGGCCAGAATGCGGCCCCATCCCTTTTCCTTCATCGCGTCCACGGCGGCCTCGGTCACCTGCACGATCGAGAAAAGCAGCATCCGGGCCGAGCGCTGCCAAACCCCCTGATCGACACCGGTCGATACCGATGGCGGAGGGCCGCCCGCATTGGCCACCAACATGTCCGGCCTGAATTCGTCACGCACCCGCGCGGCAATTGCTGCCGTGGCATCGGCGTCGGACAAATCGAGCGGACCCGAAGCTGAAATTGAGCAGAGCCAGGACGTAGCCCCGGAACCTCAGCGGCGCCCTCCGATCGCGGTGTCGGCGGCAGAGGTGTTCCAGTTCGGCTCAAATCCCAGTATCTCTGTACCCGCAGGAAGGTCAGGGTTGAAAAGGCGGTTATGTGCAAAAGTCGCCCGGGCCAGCGGATTGTGATCCGCAAGGCGCCAGACCCTGCAGTCAAGTTCGAACCGTTGTGCGAAGGCGTCGAACACCAATTTCGCCTGTCCCGCCTTATGGATCTGCGCGGCACCCGGCGAACCGGGGGGAAACGTCGCCGTCAGTATATCCGAAAACTCGTGGTGCTTCTGATAGTAGGTGGCCGATAGATACCGGATCGCCTCATCCCGCACCTGTGCAGGATCGTTTGTCTTGCGGAACATATGTTCCATCTCGGGCGTCTGGCTGTACCCGGGAGACTTGTTCAAAACCGTGATGACATGGCCCAGCGGTTCGTCGTCCTTCGGCAGAATGATGGCGGGTGTGACGGCATCTGACGGCCGTCCCTCCAGTTCCCGCATCATCAACTGACGAACGTGACATTGCCACTTCAGAAACCCGTTTTTCAGCGGGTGCCGTTCATGGGTTTCTCCAAGGACGGACGCGATGCTCATGCCGCGGGCCTTTCCGGTTCTTCGGCCGGAAAGGCCCCTGTTGTCTGCGCCGACACCGCCCGCATCTGACGGCAGGATATGTGCAGAATACAGCTCATCAGAACTTCATATAGGCCTTTCTCAAAGTCGCCAGCGGATGCCGGTCGCTCATCTGGTACTTCAGCAAAAGCTCCCGGGCGATCATGTCCCGGTCCTGCTGATTGTCCGGCAGCGAAATGCTGTCCGGGATCCGGACCCAGCCGTTGTTGTTGCGGTCAAAGACGGCAGGTATCCCCTCTTCATAGCCCATATGGATGTCCTCGAGCCAATTGAGATCGTCCCAGCCCATGACTTCCATGTATTTTGTCAGATAGGGCGTGATCCGGTCATAGTCCGGCACAAGGTTCACATCATAGCGATAGCCAATGTGCTGGCCGATTTCCCTTTCACGCTCTGAAGCGAGGCCATCCGCGTCGTTGATGAACTGATCGACATCCGTAATCTCGGAGCCGCGATACTGTGTTCCAGCCATTTCTCGTCCTCCTTACAGATGGTGGTAGTCTTCGACACCGACTGTGTAGTTGGTGCCCGCAAGCGGAACCCCCGCCATAGCCGAGGCTTCCATCGTCAGCGCGGCCAGATCTTCGGGCTCAAGGCTGTGGATGTTTGTCTTGCCGCAGGCGCGTGCAAAAAGCTGTGCCTCGATGGTCAGCGTGTGCAGGAAGTTATAGACGCGCTCGGCCGCTTCGTCCGGATCCAGACGTTCGCGAAGAACCGGGTCTTGCGTGGCGACACCAACCGGGCAGCGACCCGAGTGGCAGTGATAGCAATACCCGGGCTCGGCACCGATTTCCGCGGGATAATTCGCTTCCGGTATGTCCTTGTTGCAGTTCAGCGCCATCATGGCGGAATGGCCGATTGCGATCGCGTCGGCACCAAGGGCAATCGCCTTGGCCACGTCGGCCCCGTTGCGGATACCACCGGCGTAGATCAGGGTGATGTCGCCCCGTTTGCCCAAATCGTCGATGGCCTTGCGGGCCTGACGAATACCAGCCATCCCGGGGACACCGGTGTCTTCGGTCGCAAGGTGCGGACCGGCGCCGGTCGACCCTTCCATCCCGTCGATATAGATCGAGTCCGGGTCGCATTTCACGGCCATCCGCACGTCGTCATAGACACGGGATGCACCCAGCTTCAGCTGGATCGGGATCTGCCAGTCGGTGGCTTCGCGGATTTCATTGATCTTCAGGGCCAGATCGTCGGGACCCAGCCAGTCCGGGTGTCGGGCCGGTGACCTCTGGTCGATGCCGGCCGGCAACGAGCGCATCTCGGCCACCTGATCTGTCACTTTCTGCCCCATCAGGTGCCCGCCAAGGCCAACCTTACAGCCCTGACCGATGAAGAATTCGCAGCCGTCTGCCAGAACAAGATGGTTCGGGTTAAAGCCATAGCGCGACTGGATGCACTGATAGAACCACTTGGAACTAAATCGCCGTTCGTCCGGGATCATGCCGCCTTCGCCCGAACAGGTCGCGGTGCCCGCCATGGTCGCACCGCGGGCAAGCGCGGTCTTTGCCTCGTACGAAAGCGCCCCGAAGCTCATGCCGGTAATGTAGACCGGGATATCCAGCTCCAGCGGCTTTTTCGCCCGCGGGCCAATCACCGTCTTGGTGAGACATTTTTCACGGTAACCTTCGATCACGAAACGCGTCAGCGTACCGGGAAGGAAGGTCAGATCATCCCAATGCGGGATCTTCTTGAACAATGAGAACCCGCGCATCCGATAGCGTCCCAGCTCGGATTTGACATGGATATCGTCCATGACATGAGGCGGGAAGATGAAGCTGTCGCCGATACGGTTGGTATCACGCGGAAGGGCCGGTTTCTTGGGCAGGTCGCCGTCAGCCATTTTGGTTTCCTTTCCGTGCCTTAAAGAACGATTTTCTTTTCGTGGGGTTCGAGGTTGTCGTAGTTCCAGAGCTGGCGGCCAGCGACAATCTTGGTGAAATGGTCGACGCCCTGTTCCGGCATGAGCCCATATTGGGTCAGCTTGCGCGTGAGCCAGGCCTTGTCGAGATCGGTCAGTTCGGCTTCTACCGCGTCAACACCGAGCGACTGGATCTCGCCACCGACAAAGATGGTGCCGTCATACATCGAATCGCCCAGGTTCTTGCCGGCATTGCCGCAAAAGACCATGCGGCCCCGCTGCATCATGAAGCCGGTCAGGGCCCCGGTGTCGCCACCGACGAGGATCGTACCGCCTTTCTGGTCGATCCCCGTCCGGGATCCGACCGACCCTTTGCAGACCAGATCGCCGCCACGGATCGCGGCGCCGAAGGTCGAACCAGCGTTCTTTTCGACAACAACGGTGCCCGACATCATGTTTTCGCCACAGGACCAGCCGACGCGGCCGTTGACCCGGACATTTGGTCCGTCAATCAGGCCGACACCGAAATAGCCGACCGAGCCTTCAATGATCAGGTTCAGCCGGCTGAGAATACCCACACCAACCGAGTGCTTGCCGCGCGGGTTTTTCAGGACGATGGTCCCGTACCCCTCTTCCATCAGGGCCCGGATCTTCGAGTTGACCTCGGTGGTGGTCATCTCGTCAGTGTCGATTTCAGTCCGTTTGTTGAAATCCACCTGAGGCGCCCAAGGGTAGGTGAAACGTTCTTCCGCGTCAGGATCGAATTCCACGTAAAGGGATTTGCCCGTCAGCTGTTCGGTCCGCATTCCAAGCGCCGTCACGCGCTCTTCCTGTGTCATCGCCTTCAGTTCGGCGTCGGTTACGCTTGCCATACGCGGACCTCCTCATCGCACGGGTCATAGGTGTCGATTTCCTGTGGAAGGATGGCGCGGATCGCGACCTCCTCGGACGCCATTGCGATCAGGTCATCGGATTCGTAAAGCACCAGAGGCTTTGCCGCCATCGTGTCCTTGGCCATGCCCAACTGGTCTTTGGTCGCCACAAGGTAGGTGAACACACCGTCGATCTCGTCAATGGACTTGCGCAGAGACTCCTCAAGCGACACGCCATTCGACAGGTTGTGAGCGGTGTAGACTGCCAGAAGCTCGCTGTCGCAGTCCGACATGAAACGGTGGCCCTTGCGCTCCATCTCGCGGCGCATGATCCAGTAGTTCGTGATCTGGCCATTATGGACAACGCTTATGTCGTTGTAGGGAAACGCCCAATACGGATGGGCGGACTTGATATCGACGTCCGACTCCGTCGCCATCCTCGTATGGCCGATGCCGTGCGTGCCGCTGAAACCGTCCAGACCGTAAAGCCCGGCCACATCCGCGGCGTCGCCGAGATCCTTGATCAGCTCAAGACCATTTCCCAGCGAAAGGATTTCGACGCCCTCGGTTTCCTCAATATGTTCGGCAAGATCTGCAGTGTCGCCGTCATGCGTCAGCACGTAGCGCACGGCATAAGGCGTGGCGTTTTCCTTGGAACGAACGGTCACCCCATGTTCGGACATGATGTTTTCGACCGTCGCAATACGGTCTTCCAGCATCTTGAAAACGCCGTGGCCCTTGTCCATGTCTTCGGCCTCGGCCACTTTCAGGCGCATCACGTATTCGCCTGCGTTCGGCTCGCCGTACACGGCATACCCGGTACTGTCCGGGCCCCGGTGCTTCAGGGCCTGAAGCATTGCGGTCATTTCGCCGCCCACGTTCGAGCTCTTGCCTTTGTGGATCAATCCAGCAATTCCGCACATGTCTAGAATCGCCTCCTCTTGGTTGCGGTCAGTGTGGCGGGCCCTGATCGGCCCACCGGCTCGCTCACGGGTGCGCTCAGGGAAGGCACTCCATGTAGGTGTCGTTGTCCCATTCGGTGACGGTGGACATGAAGCGGGCAAATTCGTCCCGCTTGTATTCGTCGAACAGCCGATACATCTCGCCCGGCATCCCGCGCCGCACAACGTCGTCACCGGACAGGTAATCAAGCGCCTCGCCCAGCGACATCGGCAGTTTCTTGACTTCTTTGCCCGCCTCGATGGCTTCGTAGATGTTGCGCTCTTCCGGCTTTCCGGGATCCAGCTTGTTGTCGATGCCGTCATCCATGGCCGCCAACAGCGTGGACCCCATGAGATATGGGTTCACCATTGAATCGACCGACCGGTATTCAAACCGTCCCGGGGCGGACACACGCAGGCCCGTGGTGCGGTTCTGGAAACCCCAGTCGGCAAAGACCGGTGCCCAGAAACCTGTGTCCCAGAGCCGGCGGTAAGAGTTGACGGTTGAACACCCGATCGAGGTCAGCGCCCGCAGGTGATGCACCACCCCACCGATGGCTTCGAGCCCTTCCTTGCCCGGCATCTGCGGGTCATCGTCATCCGGCATGAACGTGTTTTGACCGCCTTTGACGTACATGTAATTCTCGGCCATGCCCGGCAGGTTGTCGGGATCGTTGCCGCATTTCACAAACTCATCTTCGCCACCGCGCCACAGGCTCATGTTGTGGTGACAGCCCGAGGCCGAGACGCCCATGAAAGGTTTCGTCATGAAACAGGCGAAAATCCCGTTTTCCCGTGCCACCTGTGCACAGATCTGGCGGTAGGTGGTCAAGCGGTCGGCATTCCTGAGAACATCGTCGAACATCCAGTTCAGCTCCAGCTGACCGGGAGCGTCCTCGTGGTCGCCCTGGATCATGTCCAGCCCCATCTGGCGGGCATATCTGATCACCTGCATCGATACCGGCCGCAGGCTTTCGAACTGGTCGATGTGATAGCAGTAGGGTTTGGAGTAACCGTCGCGCGGCTTGCCGTTCTCGTCGAATTTCAGCCACATCATTTCCGGTTCGGTGCCGATACGCAGCTTGCGGCCATGCTTTTTTTCGAATTCTTCGTGCAACCGACGCAGGTTGCCCCGGCAGTCGGCGGTCAGATAGCCGCCCGGGTTTTCCCTTTCTTCTCGGTTGCGGAAAAGCGTGCAGTAGAAACGGCCTATCGTTGGCGCCCACGGCAACTGCATGAACGTTTCGGGCTCCGGGATACCGATCAGTTCCGCCGCCTCCGGACCATAACCCAGATAATTGCCGGCGCGGTCGGTGAACAGGTTCACCGTCGCCCCGTAAACCAGCTGAAAGCCTTTCTGGGCAACGCTTTCCCAATGATCCGACGGGATCCCCTTACCCATGATTTTGCCCGTCACGGAAACAAATTGCAGATAGAGGTATTCGATCCCCTTCGCATCGATCATCTCGCGGACCTGCCTGATCTTCTCGTCGCGACCGGGGGCCTCTACAAATCTCTCAAGATCGGTTGCCAATTCAATTCCTCCTTGCTTATCTCTGGCGGTTGCTGCCGCCGTATGCTGCTGGGCCGGCCTGTTGCCTTGACGGCTCCAGGGACGGAAACCGATTACTCACTATGAGGCCTGCCCGCGCCGAAACGGCGGCACCGGAAAGGCTCGGGCTGATCCAGCGGCTGGCCCGGCAGATCGTCCGCGTTCAGGTGACCAGCAGCGATCGGTCTCAACCCCTCGGCCGGCTCACCCACTTCGCGCGCCTTCTCAGAAAACCTCCGGGCCATTGGCACGCCGTGAAGTCCCGCACCAGTTATCCGGCATTTGAAGTGGGCAGGGACCGCCACCGCGCTAAGTCTCCATGTTGATCTTGTCCGTCACGCGTTCGATGACCGCGCCAGATTTATGGTGCATCTAGCTAGGTTCAGCGCGAACCAGTAGTCAACCTATTTTGTGCCAAAATCGTGATGAAGGCAGCTAAAGAGAGAAAAAATCTTGCATAAATGATATTTTGGATTAAAATTGGATCATTATGAGCAAATCCAACGATAACATCTCCCCAAACAGGTACACCGCCTCGGACGTTGCCGCAGAGCTTCGGCAGCGAATCACGAACGGGGTGCTTTTGTCAAACGACCGGCTGCCGCCAGAACGCAATCTGGCGGCAGAATTTGATGTCGCGCGCGGAACCATTCGCAAGGCCCTGGGTCAGCTGGAAACAGAACAGCTGCTGGAAATTCGCGCCGGCAGCGGAACCTATGTGACGTTCGAACCCGGTGCCACGCAAAGCGCGCCGGTGGCAAATGCGACCCCTCTGGAACTGATTGATGCGCGGTTTGCGGTAGAGCCGCATGTTTGCCGGCTTGCCGTGCTGCATGGGCGACGGCGGGACTTTGAGCTTCTGGATGACCTGTGCAGCCAGATGGAGGCCAGCACCAACGATCCTGCCCGATTTGCCACTGCCGATGCCGAATTCCACCGCGCGCTGTCGGGCTGTACGGGCAACGGACTTTTGATCTGGTTCATCGAACAGATAACATCGGCCCGGGCGAACGTCGAATGGACGAAAATGCGGCAACTCACGCTGAATGACTACGTGATTGAGAAATACAACGCCCAGCACCGGAGCATTCTGGACGCGATCCGGACCCGCGAACCGGAGCGGGCCGCCAACACCATGAAAAAGCACCTTGAAACGGCCCGGCTGACACTGACCCGGGCGGCGGCCACCTAGCCGGGAAGGCACCGTCCGGCCAATGCGCCCCGGCTCAGGCAACGCCGCGCAGGCCCGTCAGGCCGTGTGGACGGTTCTGCCTTTCCACACCGTTTCCCGGACCTCGATCGCACCGATCTGCTCCGGGCTCAGCTGCGCGGGGTCTTCGTCCAGCACGATGAAATCCGCCCATTTCCCGGTGCTCAGCGTGCCTGTCTCCTGCTCCATCCGCAGCGACCGGGCACCGTTCACCGTAAAGAGCGGCAGCGCTTCTTCCAGCGTCAGCGCCTGATCCGCGCCGATACTGCCGTCATAGGTTCCCGTCGGGTCCCGGCGGTTCAGCATCCCGGCCAGCCCGGTCCATGGGTTTGCGTCCGGGGCTGAGGCCGGCCAGTCCGACGCATAGGTCATCTCGGCCCCGGCGCGCCGCAGATCAGCCATCCGGTGCAGGGTTTCGACGCGGTCGCGGCCCAGCACATGCACCTGCGCCGGCGTGGCGGCATTGGGCATCCAGAGCTTCGGAGACTGTTCAGCCACGGCATTCAGCGCACCGTAGCGCGGCAGATCGGCATCGGTGATAAACACCGAATGCGCGGTTTCATGGCGCAACCCGCTGTCACCGTTTGCCAACCGCGCCGCGGCAATTGCGTCCAGCGCCTTTCGCACCGCGTTGTCGCCTACGGTATGCATCTTCACGGTATAGCCGCGCCGGTCCAGCTCGGTGACCGTGGCGTTGAGTGTCTGAGGATCCAGCAGCAGCGTCGCATCGGGATCGTGGGCCGCGACGTCGTAACCGCTGGAGGCAAGGTAGGGCGCAAGAAATGACGCCGTATGTCCCGGCGCCACCCCGTCGATGAATAGCTTGGCAAAGCCGGTGCGCAGGTTTTCGGACGCATAGCCGGCACGCAGGCGGTCCATTTCGTCATATTCGACCGGGGCCATCGCCATCGGGCTCTGACGCACGATATGGGCCGCTGCGTGCAGGGTCAGATGCCCCCGTTCATCCGCCGCCTTATACGCGGCCAGATCGCGTTCAAAGGCCATGGGTTCCTTGAATGCGGTGAACCCCATCCTGTTGAAATCGGACACAAACCTCTGTGTGGCCTGTGCAAGCTGGTCCTTGGAATACTCCAGCAGCGGCAGCACCGGCGCACCGGCGTTTTCGGCGAGGATACCGGTCGGGATGCCATCGGCCTCCCGCTCGATCACACCGCCGGGGATATCCGGCATTCCGCGCGTGATCCCGCTCAGCTCCAGCGCCAGCGTGTTGCACCACAGCACGTGCTGGCTGGTATCCTTCAGCACGATGGGGTGCAGCTCGGAAATTGCATCCAGCAGGCTGCGCGGCACCGGCCCCATTTCGGCCCGCATTTCATGCCGCCACGGGCCGCCGGTTATCGGGCTGCCCGCCGGTGTCGCAGCGGCCCGGGCACGGGTGGCTGTAAGCAGCGCGTCAAGGGTGGAAGCATACCCGACATAGACGTCGAAAAGGTCGCGGCATGCGCCCCAAAGCGCGTGGGTGTGGCTCTCGACAAGGCCGGGCATGACATGGCGCCCGTGCAGATTGCAGCGGACCGTGCCCGGACCGGCGAGGTTTTCGATCTCCGCGTCCGGTCCCACCGCGATCAGCCGACCATCGCGCACCGCCAGCGCCTCGGCCCGGGGCTGGCTTGCCTCCATGGTGCGCACCCGCCCGCCGGTCCAGATGCGGTCGGCGGTCATATCTGGTCCTGCAGGAACGGGCTTTCCGGCAACGTGCTGCCACCGTCGACAACAATGGTCTGCCCGGTGACATACGATGCCTCGTCCGAGGCAAGGTAGAGCATGGCGTGGCCGATGTCCTCCGGCACGCCCATGTGACCGGCAGGGATATAGCGTTCCATCTGCGCGCGGCCTTCCTCATCGGTCAGCCGGGCGATGGCTTCGGTCAGGATAAAGCCCGGCTCGACCCCGTTCACCGTGATCTTCTCCGACGCCAGTTCCAGCGCCGCGGTGCGGATAAAACCGTTGAGCCCGCCTTTGGAGGCCGCGTAATAGCCGATCCCGGGCATTGCGACCCGCGGTCCGGTAACAGAAGAGGTGAACAGCAGCCGCCCGCCGCCGCGGGCCCGCATCAGCGGTATCGCGGCATGAGACAGGGTGAAGGCAGCGCGCAGATTGGTGTTCATCATCCTGTCGTAAAGCACCGGGTCGAAGGCGTCGGTCTGTGCCTCGCCGAAGGCGGCGGCATTGTGCACCATGATGTCCAGCCCGCCGAAGGCCGCGACGGTTTCCTCCATCAGCGCCGTGACCTGCGCGTCATCCGAAACGTCCATCGCCACCAGCCGCGCAGTTCCGCCGGCTGCGGCAATCTCCTCCACCGCCGCCTGACCGGAGGCTGCAGTCCGGGTCGCCACCACGACCGCCGCGCCTTCGCGAGCGAAAACACGGGCGATGCCGCGGCCAATGCCCTGCCCTGCACCGGTGACGATTGCGGTCCTGCCGGTCAGACGTCCCAAGTTCGCGTCCCCTCCCGTATTCCCCGCTCAGGCCAGCCGTTTCGACCGGGGGCTTTCGTCCATCTGCCCGATCAGGGCGTCGGTCAGTGCCAGCATCATATCGGCACGGATGCCGGCATGTGCCGGATCGTCCCACAAGTTGTTGCAGTGGTTCGGATCGCTGCGGCGGTCGTAAAGCTCGCCCCATGCCTCGCCCCTGTAGACGGCAAGGTGCCAGTCCGGCGTCACCCAGGCCCGCATCCGGGCCGGCGTCGCGAACCCCATCCGGCGACCGCTGTCGTTGAACTCGATCAGCACACCGTCGCGATGCGAGGCCCCCTCCCCGATCGCGGGCATCAGGCTCTGGCCCTGAATGCCGAAATAGGGGGTGGTGCCGGCCCGGTCGAGGATCGTCGCCGACAGGTCGATAGTCGAGGCCAGCGCACGGCTGACACGCCCCGTGCGGTCCGCCGGGTCCGACCAGATCATCGGCACCCGCGTCACCGCGTCCTTGGGCCATGTGCCTTTGAGCAGCATGTTAAAATCGCCCAGATAATCGCCGTGGTCGGCGTTGAAAACGATGACCGTGTTGTCGTACTGGCCGGTGTCCTTCAGGGTTTGAACAAGATCGCCAACCGCGTCGTCGATCATGGTGATCATGCCCGCGGTCAGCGCCATCGCCTCGCGCACATGCTGATCCGTGGCCATGAATCCGGTCTGCGGGATCGGCGGCATTTCCCCGGTTTCGAACTGCGCCCGGGCATGGGTCAGCGGCGGCGGCGGGTTGCGATGGTCCTCGTAGCGCACCGGCAGGTCGAAATCGTCGGGGCTGTACATGTCCCAGTACTTGCCCGGCGGGTTGAACGGGTGGTGCGGATCGGGAAAGGACACATAGGCGAAAAACGGATCCTCCCCGCCGGCCGCTGCCTGCAGGTAATCCCGCGCCCGGTCGCGCACATAGGCGGTCGGGTAGCTGGCTTCGGGGATCGGTGTGCGGAAAGCCTGCGGACAGGTGTAGTTGTGCGGCAGTTCATTGGCCCGGTCGGTCAGGTCCTGCCAGTCGGCATGTTTTTCGCGGAACCACTGCCGGTAATGCCCGCCCGCCCGGTCACCATGGCCGGTGACCATATCGACATGGTCAAAGCCGTAATACGGCGTCGGGAAGGCATAGCGGCCCTGCGCATCGTAGCGTCCCGGCTCCTCCTTGGTGTAGGTGCCGGGCTCCGGCGTCCAAGCCTCCTCGACCGGGCCGGGATCGGCCGCCTCACGCCCGAACGGCTCATCATCGGTGAACGGCTGCAGGTGGCTCTTGCCGATACTGGCCGTGCGATAGCCCGTCGCGCGCAGCACATCCACAAACGTATTGGCCCGCTCCGGCAGGGTACAGCCGTTGTAGCGCAGCCCGTGCACGGTGGGATAGCGCCCGGTCATGAAGCTGGCGCGATTGGGCATACAGACCGGAGAGGCGACAAAAAACTGCTCGAACCGCGTCCCCTGCCCGGCCAGCGCGTCGATATTGGGCGTGCGCACCACAGGGTGCCCGTAACAGCCCAGCCAGTCGGCACGATGCTGGTCGGTCATGATGAACAGGAAATTCGGTCGGTCAGCCATGTCCGGTCTCCTCAGGCCGGGGCCGGTGTCCGGTGCCGGAACCAATGCGCTCCGATCCAGATCAGCGCGGCCACCACGGCAACACCGTAAACAGTCGGATCCCGGTGCATGACCACCGCCGCCAGAGCCAGCCGCAGCACCGTATCCCACACCGGCAGCCGGCCCACGTCATGCCGGGCCAGCGCGCTGGCCAGCAGGTACAGCGCGATAATCAGACGCCCGATCAGAACCGCCAGCCGGTCAAGGTGCACCTGCCCGTCATAGCCCGGCAGATACCCGCCCGTGGCCGAGGACGGATCCTTCACCGCGGCGTCGATCAGTAACAGTTCGGGATAAAGCGCGAAAACGAAGGGGATCACGAACATCACGATGCCCGAGCGCACCGCCGAGAACCCTGTTGCCATCGGATCAGCCTTGGTAATCGTCGACGCGGCAAAGGCCGCCAGCGCCACAGGCGGCGTGATCGCGCTGGCCACGGCGAAATAGAACACGAACATATGCGCCGTGAAGGTCGCAATCCCCAGCCCGATCAGCAGCGGCCCCATCAGCAGAGCCACGTTGATATAGGCCGGAACCGCCGGCATCCCCATGCCCAGCAGCACCGCAAGACACATGGTGATGAACAGCGCGACCAGCAAAAACAGCGTCGATCCGCTGCCACCCAGATCCAGCCCCAGAAGGAAGCCCAGCACATCGACGGCCACGAATTTCGACAACCCGGTAAAGTTCAGGCAGACGTCGATGACCGACACCGCCAGGAACATCAGGTAGAGGGTTGCAATCGTCACCCCCGCGTCGGCCAGCGCGTCAAGAATACGCCGCGGCCGGGCCCGGAAATCCTTGTCCAGAAACAGCAGAACAATTACCAGGGCCGCCGCCCACCAACCCGTGGCGCCGGCATCCCCGGCCGCATTTTGGAACACCACCATCAGCCACGGCAGATCAATCGCCCGGCACTTGGTCCCTTCGATGATTGTCTCGATCCCCAGAAGCCAGCCGATTGGGCCACAGCCAACCGCGTCCTTGGGTGTCAGCAACAGGATCAGGATCAGGATGATCGGCAGGAAGATCTGCATCAGGTGGATGTAGTCTTCGCGCGTCAGATACATGTCCTCGGTCAGTTCACCATAGGCATCGATCCCCTGTTTGCGGGACTGGAACATCGCCGACAGGAACAGGCACAGGAAATAGGCAATCGCCGGCAGCGCCGCGGCAATGATGATCTCGCGGTAGGGCACCGCCGTCAGCGCGGCAAGGATGAAGGCTGCAACCCCCATCACCGGCGGCATAATCGAACCGCCGGACGAGGCCGCTGCCTCCATCCCGCCGGCGAAGACCTTGGAAAACCCGCGCTTGATCATCATCGGGATGGTCAGCACGCCGGTTGACAGCACGTTCACGACCGGCCCGCCGGTGATCGTGCCGAACATGGCCGAAGACACGATGGCGGCGTGTGCCGGTCCGCCCTTGAGATTGCGCGTCCAGCGGAAGGCGAGCTTGATCAGCGATTGCCCCCCGGCCGATTTGCCGAACATCGAGCCAAGAATGATATAGGGGAAGACCACGTTCATGATCACGTTGATGAACCGGCCAAGGATGCCGGCCGCGTTATTCACCAGCGCATCGTGCACATTCGGCCGGCCATCCAGCAGCGTGCGCGGCTCGCCCCCCAGCTTGGTGACGATGTACTTGTTCATGTCGTCGGCACCGAAGAAGTACCACACCATCACGGTGCCGATGGTGTAAAGCGCGATCAGAATGGCCACCAGTACCAGCGGCAGACCCCAGACCTTGATGTTGTAGCCAAGGAAAACCAGCATCGACGCGCCCATGATCAGCGCAAGCCAGACCCCGGTGGTCGCCACACATTGCGGGTCGTCCACAGTATCGGGAACCGGCAGGCCCATGTCCTCGGCAAACTGGATTTCCGCCTCCAGTGTTTCGGCGATCAGCCGGGCGCGTTCGCCGGTGATGGTGTCGATCAGACAGATCGATTCAATTTCGATGACGTAGGTCAGGGAAATCGCGCCCGCCGCAACCACCAGCGCGACATCCATAAACAGCCCGAACGGGGCCTTCTTCTGCCCCCGCCATTCCCGCCACATTGAATGCTTGATCGCGACGATCAGCATCATCATGAAGAAGACGATCGGATAGAACCATTCCGTGGCAAAGGCCCGCACGCTGAGCTTGTCGTTGCCGGTGATGTCACGCCACATCTGATCCCAGCCGGGGATCGTCGGTGTACTGTTGATGATGCCTGCGATGATGAAGATCAGGGCCAGCGCGAAAACCAGCTTGCCGGAAAACGTCCGGGTCCCTGTATCTGTTGTAGATGTCTCGGACATGGATTGTCTTGGCGGTTCCTGCGATCAGTGATGGCAAAGCACCGCCCTTCGGCGGTGCTTCCCCGTGCTTTTTCAGACAGCGCTACTCCTTGGCGCAGTCGTCGAGCTCGTATCCGGCCTCTTCCCACGCGCGGGCCGCGCCCTTGTGGAAGACGATCGGATTGTTGCCGCACATGCCCTGCATCGGGTTGTCGAAAGCGACGCTGTTGGCAAACGGGGCCTTGGACTTCAGGTCTTCCAGCGTGGCCACATAAGACTTGACCAGCTGATAGACGAGCTCTTCGTCCATGTCCTTGTGCACGATGTCGCCGCCAACCGTAGCCAGGCCACGGAACCGGTCGTCTTCGGAAACAAACGTCCAGGCCTCGCCCATTGCGGCCTCGACCTCGGCCAGGGGCAGATCAACAGGTGCGTTTCCGGTGGCGGCGAAGTACTTCTTCATTGCCTCGCCTTCGAAAACCTCTTTCGGCATCGACCAGCCGGTCACATTGCCGGCCGCCGCCATCTGCGTGACCCGGCCGCTGGGAAACAGCTCGGGCAGAACCACGGCATCCGGCTCGCCGCCGGTAATGATCTGCGAGGCCTGACCCCAATTGGACTGAAGACCTTCATAGCCTTCGCCTTCTTTCAGACCGGCGACGATCTGGATGATGGCTCGCGCGTTGTTGAGCGCGGCGCCGCGCGGCGGGCCGTTGAAGATCTTCTTGCCTTCCAGCCCGTCCCAGCCGGAAATGCCCTTGGCGTCGTACGCCATCAGGAAGAAAATCCCCAGCGTGTAGGGATAGATCGCACGGATGTTTGCCGCCAGCTCGGCGCCCTTTTCCTTGCCCAGCTTGCCATAGGGCCCCACACCGCGGCTCATCAGGAAAGGCAGGATATAGGGTGCACTGGCAATATCGGTCTTGCCCTCGGCCACGTTCTGGACCGAGTTGGTCAGGGTCTGACCGTCGGTCAGCTGGATATTGGCGACACCGGCCAGCGAAGCGACCTCGACCAGATGGCTGGGTGCGAGATGCACGGCACCACCCGGAGAAGCGGTTTCCGCGCTGAGGTTCACCTGCGCAAGCGCAGCTGATGCTGACAGTGTGGCAGCAGCCGCAACGGCCGCCATGGAAAAGCGTTTGGTCATGGTTCCTCCCGGTTTGACAGGGTCCGGTTATTTTTCGGACTTCCCGCCCTCAGCAGAACAGCAGGCACTGGCGTAAATCAAGAATTATGTTGCCATTGCCACAAAAATGTTTGCGTTACCGGCCCGGATCGGCTTCGCTGACCGGGTGACAGAGAAACGGGATAAACTGGGCTACCCCATCGGGCGGGGGCGGGACGACCTTGATATGGGCGGGTTTCTGAACGTGCGGCTGATCCGGACGTCGGCCAAGCTGGCGTTGCTGTTTCAGCGGCAGGCGCTGCGGCCCAACGGGCTGAACCAGCAGGACTGGCGGGTGCTGATCAACATCGCCAAGCTGGGTGACTGCCACCTGCGCGAGCTGGGCCGGACCGCCACGATCGACCCCTCCCATGTCAGCCGCGCCACCAAGGCGCTGGAGGCGCGCGGCCTGATCCGGCGCTATCCCGACCCGGACGACAAGCGCCGCACGCGCATGACGCTGACGACAACCGGCACCCGGATGGTGGACCGGATCTGGCCCATGGCGCTGGAACTCAACGACCGGATCGAAGCCGTCATCGGCGACACCAGCATGGATGCGCTGTGCCAGGCGCTGGACCGGACCCGCGGCTTTGTGGAACAGCAGCTCGACCTCGACACGCCCGATCCGGACAGCGGCTAAGCCCCTGCCCTCATTGATTTACCTGCCGGCGGAACAGACCCGCCAGCACGGCCTCAGCGATGCGGGTCGAGCTTGGCAAACGTGCTGTTGAGCCGCCCGCGCAGGGTCTTGGCCGCGCCCTTCAGCGCCGCGCGGATATCGGCCGCGTCGTGATGGGCGGCGATCGGGTCCATGCCGCGCGGCCGCGCCTCCATGGTACAGCGGATGTGGTCGGGGCCATGCTTGTCGGCGTTCTGATCCTTGAGATGCACCTCGATCCGGGTCAGCCGGTCCGAGAAATAGCCAAGGTCGGCCTCGACGGCGGCTTCGGATATCTCGACGACCCGCTCATCGCCGTGGATGAAATTGTCGGTGTTGACCTGGATCTGCATGGCGGTGCCTCGTTCGTTATGCCCGATCAAAGCTATGCAGGGCCGCCGGGCTTGGCAAGATGGCGGACACGGTCCCGCCCCGCCTGCGGCGAAAATGTACAAAACCGGGCAGGGTTTTCCGGCCCCGGCGGCAAAACGTATATCGGCGTCGATGGGTGAAACCGGCCCCGGCGCGGCAACGCGCGCGCAGCGTGCAACGGTGAACAGCGCCGCGCATCGCCGGGGCACAGCGGGCGCGGACGTTAACCATAAGCTCTCAATCGTTAACGGGCCGGCAGGCCGGGCCGGGCCCGGACGGTCCCCCGCCGCCGCCCGGTGACGCAGGCCAAAGCTGCTGCGGACCCGGCGCGCGCCGCCACGGCCAGAGGCCCCGCGCAACACCCGCGCCCCCGTCCCGGACCCGTCGGGTGGGTGATCGCACCCTCCTGCCCCGCAGGTTGCCTCAAGCCGGGCGGGCGCCGGACTGGGGGCATGTGGCGCGCGCAGATTGCGTGCCCTGCAAAAAGAGGACCCGTCGGGTGGATGATCGCACCCACCTGCCCCGCAGGTCACCACAAGCCGGGCGGGCGCCGGACCGTGGGCATGTGGCACGTGCAGATTGCGAGCCCTACGAAAGGGTGGCCCGTAGGGTGGGCGATCGCGCCCACCCGCCCCGCAGGTCACCACAAGCCGGGCGGGCGGCGGGCCGGGGGCATGTGGTGCGCGCAGACTGCGTGCCCTGCAAAAAGAGGACCCGTAGGGTGGGTGATCTCACCCACCTGCCCCGCAGGTCACCACAAGCCGGGCGGGCGCCGGGCCGGGGGCATGTGGCGCGCGCAGACTGCGTGCCCTGCAAAAAAGAGACCCGTAGGGTGGGTGATCTCACCCACCTGCCCCGCAGGTCGCCACAGGCCGGGCGGGCGCCGGACCGGGGGCTGGCGCTGTGACGGGGCCGTATGGTGGTTTATGCCTGAGGAGTCCGTATGTGCTGGCGACGGAGGGCGACCCCTCCAAAGCGCCAGACCGTGGGGACGGCCCGGCGCTCGCCCGGCGCCTTCGGCTTGAGTCCGGGCCAATTTTGGTCGACTGTCACCATCCAGAGAAGCCCTCAATGCGAAATTGACAACGCCTCATCAAATTCACTGAGAATTCGAATGAGATCCGAATCAATCTCATCTAATCGCATTTCATCAATGAGCCGCGCGACGGACGTTGAAAATCCATATTTGCGTTGCGTATATTGAGACAAATCTCTTACAAATGTCTTGCCATCGACTAATTTGAAGCGTTCATTTAAATCATGCCAACGGGCCTTGATCTCCGTGAGCTCCGCTTTCGATATGCTCGCGTCCGCGTCCTTGCGCCCATTTTTCCGAGCAAATGTTATTCTTTGACCAGTTCTACTAGAGACAGTATCAACTTCGAATTCGTCAGTTAACTCGACAAGAACCTTTTCAATCTCATCATCGCTTACCACAATTCCATTCGAATGCGCATTCTTCTTTACGAAACGCGAAATGCTGGAAAAATTAAGACAATAGTTTTCGATTTCCTTTCTAGCCAGAACTCGGCAACAAACTCCCTCCAGGTCCGTATTGCTTAGAAAGTCCCTAATCTCTGCTTCTGACCGGTGGTCGCTGTCAAATAGCGCAGCGATACTTACATCCATGTCAAATAACTCAGAAAGAGTCCAACTCGCGTGCGTAACTTTCTTCCATTGCCCGAATCCGCCGATCTTGATGAAGACAGTATCAGGATCTTCCAAACACGTTCCGACACCCAGTTTTTTGGAAAATTTCTTTAGGATTTTTCTGTCTTTTCCTTCAAAGAAAACAATCCTCTTAGCTCGCGACAAGCGGGCGAATTCGGCATTTTCGGAAGACCCCAGATACTGGAATAACTCACGATAGCTCTTTTCATCGCTGACGCGTTTTGCGCCACGGGAGCCTCTTTTTACCATTAGAATGTCGCCAGGATTGGCTTCGTTAATAATTTCGGTTGAATGTGTTGCCAAGAAAAGCTGACCAAACTTCTCGCGGCAAATATTTAGCAGGCGTCGCTGGACATCAGCATGTAGATAGATATCTGGTTCATCGAGAACAAAAATAGAGTTATTGTCGCCACGCAATATTTGCATGAGCATTTGGAACCAGACTTGCAATCCGAACCCTGACCAATAGATTTCCCGCGGGATCCTGTCTTCTTCATACATCATTATGATTGAAGTGCCATCCCTTTCGGGCTTCTGGATCTGAACCCCCGGCCATGAGCTTTTGACCAAGTCTTTGTATGCCTCAAACTTAGCCGCATCCATTCGAATTGCGATATTTCTGAAGTTTCGAGCCGCGCGTCGTGTGTTTTCATTTGCATCAACGGTCGCATCTCGGAGGTAGTCTTCGGTTTCCTCGAACGGGCCAAGTGTCGGTACAATACACAAATCAAGGTCGATTATTTTTCTAAATGCCACACCGGTGGCAGGCAAATTTCCATCCGCCTCAAGAAACACCTCAATGGGATTGTCAGGATGCAGTGTTACGTGAAGCTTGGCGCCGTTGCTAAAAACAACCGAAACCAAAGCCGGGTCGTCGCTGTAATTTCGCGAAATATTATTAATTGGGATTGAAATTGCGCTTTGAGGTGGGTTATAGTATCCACATACATCAGCACCTGGAAAGCTTTTCCTACCTGGTCGTTTCCTGTGCGAATATCGCACAACATCAGAAACAATTCTAAGTGCGTCGAGCACACTGCTTTTGCCGGCATTGTTGGGACCGGTCAAGATATTCAACTGTTTGCAGGAAACCACAAAATTCCTGAATTGTTTGAAGTTCGTAAGTTGAATGCTTTTTACGAAGCTCACCCCAAAACCCCCTCAAACTCCCGCCATTCCCGCGCCGACATCCCCGAGTTCTCCTGCGTCACCGCCTCGCCGGCCAGCATCCGCCGCAAACACTCGACCATCTGCGCGGACATGGTCACCGCGCCCAGACGGTAATCCTCAAACGCCTTATACGCGAACGGGACCCAGTCGGCCACAACTTTACAGATCTCCTCGGCATAGACCCGGATTTCGTATTGCGCGTGCGCATCCGCGCGCAGGCGCAGGAAATGGAAGAGGTTGTGCAGGTCCACCTTCCAGTACCATTGCGTGTAGATGTTGGCCGGCAGGTTCATGCGCGCCAGTTCGCGGGCGAGGCCGTCCTGGCCCTCGTCGCTGATCATCGCCTCGTAATTGTCATAGGCCCGGGTGCTGTCACCCTTGAGGATCTCCAGCACGCGCGCGGCCTCTTCGCCGGCCAGCACGTCGCCGCGGCCCTGATTGTTGACGGCCGATTGCGCGGCGAGGTCGCCCGGCGCGGGGATGTAGAATTCGCGGTCGAGGATCGAGTAGCGCGCCGAGTATTCGTTCACATTGGCGGTGCGGTGGCGGATCCACTGGCGCGCGACGAAGACCGGCAGTTTCACGTGCAGCTTGACTTCGCACATCTCGAACGGGGTCGAGTGCCAGTGCCGCATGAGATAGCGGATCAGGCCCTCGTCATTCTGCACCGATCTGGTGCCCTTGCCATAGCTCACGCGCGCGGCCTGACAGATGGCGGCATCGTCGCCCATATAGTCGATCACCCGCACGAAACCGTGATCGAGAACCGGGTGCGCGGTGTAGAGATGAGCCTCCATCCCCGGCGCGACCGAGCGCAGGGTTTCGCGGGGGCTGCTGCGGAGGGTGGCGATCTCGTCAAGCTGGTCTTGGGTCAGGGGCATGGTGCGCGGGTCCTCGGGGAAAAGAATCTGTTGAGGGCTCCACTATATCTTGCGTCACGCAGCCCGCAAACCGCCATATCGGGGTCACTCTTTCGTCACGTTTTGCCCGGAGCCTTTTTCCGGCGGATTGACTTTTATCCACAGGCCTAGGATTCTTTGTGCAAAACCTGAAAAAAATCGGAATAAGTAGTTATGGGCTTTGACAATTAGGCTAAAGGCAAAACCGATTGGTCTACCCTGCCCACCGCACCGGGCGTATTAAAGCGCTTGCCTTCTAGGATATCCTCGACCGTCAGTATCTGCATCCGTGCATACTTCATGCCTAGAACGTCCAGATCGCCAGCATCAGCCATGAACTCCCGGAAGTTCCGTTCCTTGCGCTCGCCAAGTGGGTCCATGACGATCAGTCCGACCAGCAACGCCCCGTCGTTGTCAAGCACGCCGCGCAACTCCCGCACAACGTTGATCCCGACGTTCTTCCCGCCCTTCACTTCGATGGCCATGCTTTCGAGGCCACGGCGCTTGTTGGCGTCGTTCTCAGGCATGGCGAAGTAAATACGCCCGTCCACGCCACCATCCCCGCTCTGTCGCGTTGTAACGAAGCCGTCAACTTGTTCGACGGCCCATTTCTGGAAATGGTACTTGTCACGACTCCATAGGTCGCGAGCGCCCTCAACGTCATGCGGCACGCCCTCAATGGTAAAATGTTCCCCTTCCGCCAAACGCAGCCGCTCTTGCAGCCGTACCTTAGCGACACGCTTGATAGCGTGGATCGCTATGTCAATGCCGATCCACTGACGGCCTAACTTGTGCGCGGCCTCAAGGGTCGTGGCACAACCGCAGAACGGATCGAACACAACATCGCCCTCATTGGTACTCGCGCTGATTATGCGCTCTAAGAGTTGCGTAGGCTTTTGCGTGGCATAGCCAAGGCGCTCTTGGCCGGATTGCAATGGCCCGATATCTGTCCAAACGTCGCCAATCATTGGGCCGCGGGCTAGGACTGTCCAAAGGAGCCGAATGATATGGACCGCGACCGTCCTTGTCGTCGCGGTCAAACCTTGCTCGATAATCTTTGCCTTTGTCACCATAGATAGGATTAAAGCAGAAATTCTTGCCGTTCTTGTATAAAAGAATCGTGTCGTGGTTTGCGGCGAATTTCCTCTTGCTGTCCCCTTTTGCTTGCGCTCTGTTCCAAATGATCTCGGATATAAAGCTGTCGTGCCCGAAGATCGCGTCCATCATCACCTTGATGTAGTGCGAAGCTGTCGGGTCGCAGTGAAGGTAGATAGAGCCTGTTGGCTTCAAAATCCCCTTCATGAGCAGCAAGCGTTCGACCATGTACGACAGATATGCCAACAGGCGCGGGTTGGTCTTTCGCAAGGCGTTCATCCAAAGTTTCCAGAACTCGACTGCTTCGTCCTCTACCCCGGCCTCTCGCATTAAGACCGGCATCGTCCGCAGTGCACGCTCCCTTTCTTCATTCAACGCCCACATGTCGCAGAAAGCATTGATCTGGTCCGGCAACGGTCTCCCGGTTTCATCCTTATAGATGGCGTTGTAGTCGCGGTTCGATTGAAAAGGCGGGTCGAGATAGATCAACTCCACACTGCCTAATCTCATGTGGTCGCGCATGATGGTGAGGCAGTCGCCGTAGTAAAGCCGATTCATGCGAAGCATCCCCGCATGAACGAACCGAAGCCGTCACGGTCGTTGCGATGGTTGTACTTCCAAGCACTTTCTGCCACGAACAGAGGCATCCAATGGCGGCCGTAGTGATGGTGCGAGCCATACCACGCTCGCTTGATCAGCGCCCAAAATCCCTCAATGGTGTTCGTGTGTGTCTCGCCGTCAGAATAAGCTACGGAATGATTAATGATGGCGTGGACATAGCTCGCGAGTTATGCCCAAAAGTTGGTGACGGCGTGATCAGGCGGCGTTTTGACGTTGCCTGATCACGTCCTTGAAGGCAATCCCCTGGATCACTTCGGGCAGACGGTTTGGCCCTGAGATCTTCCTCCACTTCTTCTTGGCCGACATCATCAACCTGAAGACCATGGCGAGGGCGGTCTTGCGGTTCAGGCATCCTTTGGTTTTGCGCGTTCGGTTGCGGACCGTGGCAAAGACGCTTTCGATCGGGTTCGTGGTCCGGATGTGTTTCCAGTGTTCGGCCGGGAAGTCATAGAAGGTCAGCAACACGTCGCGGTCCTTGACCAGCCTGGCCACGGCCCGCTCGTATTTCAGGCCGTAGGTTTCCACGAAGAGATCGAAGGCCGCATTGGCTTCCTTCTTCGTCTCGGCCATCCAAATATCCTGCAGATCGGCCTTGGCTTTTTCCCGCAGCGACAGGGGCAGCGCGCCCGTTACATTGGCCGTCTTGTGGACCCAGCACCGCTGCTCACGGGGGGTCGGATAGACATCCCGCAGCGCCGTCCAGAACCCACCCAAGCGCGCCCTCACCGACAGCACCCTCGGGCGGCACCGATGGGCCGCGTTTCCTCAGACCGCGTACCAGGTCCCGCCAGTTGTCCGCGGTCTCCCGGAATCCGTCCATGATGCTCAAAACGTCCTTTTCTCCGTCCTCGCCCGCGCCGATCATCACCAACATACATTGACGATCCCCGTCCAAACGGGGCGTGAAGCAGACCCCGTCCGCCCAGATGTAGACATAGCGCTTGCCCGACAGGTCACGCTTGCGCCAGGCTTCATACTCGTCCCACCAGGTCGCCGTCAGTCGCGTGATCGTGGCGGCTGACAGCCCCTCTGCATCCGGCCCCAAAGGGCGGCCAGCGCCGCGCTGAAGTCCCCCGTTGAAATGCCCTTCAGGTAAAGCCAGGGCAGCAGCGCCTCGACGGACTTCGCTTTGCGTAGATCCGGCGGCCCCAAGGATGAACGGAACCTGATCTTGCTGCCATTAATGTTCGCGCCCCGGTCGCGGACCCGGGGCGCCTGAACGGGCACCGTGCCGATCCCGGTCATCACCGCGCGCTCCGGCAGGACCCCGTGGCGCACCAGACGCTGGCGACCTTCCTCGTCCAGACGCTGCGCGTGAACCGCCATGAAACCGGCACCCTCAGCCTGCACAGCCGTTCGCAACAACTCGCGGGCCCCGAACTGAATGACCTCAGTCAGCGGATCAGGTGAAAATTCCGATGGTAGCTCGAATGGAACAACGGTAGATTTCGACATGTGGCATATCCCTTTCTCTTGAGAATTGACGGCGCTTCAGCACCGCCTTGATATGCCGCCCCTCAGGGGCCATCACCAACTTTCAACCATATCTCTAGCTCGCTTTCGCCGCATTATACGCCTTGTACTCATCCGTGATTAGGATGGTTCCTGCCGGATCGACGGTGTTTTTGAGGAATTGAACAATCCCTTTCCCCGAAAGATCGTCGGTGACACAGGCTGCTACCCTACCGCCACGCTCTACTGCGCCGATTACCGGCGTTTTCTTGGTCCCGCGCCCGCGCTTGTTCGGCTTATCATTATCGCGCTTGTTCCCTTTACGCGGCTTGCCCCCGACATAGGTTTCGTCGGCTTCCACGATCCCTTGCAGCATCGGCGCTTGTTCTGCCGCCATGGCGGCTCGGATGCGCTGTTGCATGTACCAGGCCGTCTTTTGATTCAATTCGAGGTCGCGAGCTAACTGGTAACTAGACAGGCTCTTTTTGGCGTTAATAACCAGCCCCACAGCGAGAAACCACTTTTGAAGCGGAACCTTGGTCTTTTCAAAGATCGTGCCAGACAGCACGTTGAAGCTCGACTTGCAATCACGGCAGTTCCAACGGCCTATCCGGTGTTTCTCGGATTTACGCGCCACACCAAAGCCGCCACAATGTGGGCACAGTGGCGCATCGCCCCAACGCACATTTTCAAGGTGCTCGATGCAGGCTTCTTGGTCCGGGTATAGGCTGAAGATGGTGATCAGGTTCATGACGTGTCCTCCCTACACCTTCAACGTAAGCGAACACACGCACGCTGTCAAGCCCCTATCTACTTATTCCGAAAAAAATAAGGTTGAGGCAGATGAAGCGGATTTGGCTGGGCGCCGTAGCGGCGGCCTTTGTGGGCGCGTGCAGCGGCGGTAACCCGTTTGTCGAGGAAGACGCAGACACGGATACCGATACGGGTACCGGGATCACCTCGGACCGCACGCTGCCGCCGGGCACCGCGTCGCCTCAGCCGGACAGCGGCATTTTCCGTACCGAACCCACCGTCGATGACGGCGGCAATACCGGGGACGGGTACGTAACGGACGTCTCCTACAATTCCACCGACGACACGTTCACGGTCGACAATCTGGGTTTTGACGGGGACAACGTCTATAACCGCGGCACAGCGGTGTCCTCGCTGGGGCCATACGCGGTCTACGAGGCGGTGGCGCAATTTCCCGACAGTGTGACCGGCACGCCGATCAACCAGTTCACCCACCGCGCGGTCTATGGGGTCAGCACCAGCGGCAACACCCAGTTCGCCATCGTGCGGACCGGCGCCTATGTCGATTATGGCTTCGGCGGGTTTGTCTATCAGCGCGATGACGGCGTGACCCTGCCCACCACCGGGCAGGCCAGCTATGCCGGCGAGATTTCGAGCGTGCGTGATTTCAGCGGCTCCGGCGGGCTGGAATATGCCGAGGGCAAGATCAAGATCGCCATCGATTTCGACGATTTCAACGACAGCACCGGAACCCGCGGCGACGCGGTGCAGGGGCAGGGGCAGGTCTATGACTGGGTGATTTATGATGTGAACGGCAATGACATCACCTCGCAGGTGGTGGCCGACATCAACACCGAACAGACCGCCAGCCTGACCGCGATCCCGACGATCAATTTCACCGTCGGGCCGGGCGTGCTGGATGACAATGGCGAGATGCTGGGGGAAGTCACCAGCTATTTCGTCAATGACAACGGCGAGGTCATCCTGTTCGAGGAAGGCAATTATTACGCGCTGATTTCCGGCGATGCGACCGCCGGAACCGAAGAGATCGTCGGGGTGATCGTGACCACAACGGAGGTCGGCCAGCCCAGCGGGGTGACGGTGCGCGACACCGGCGGCTTTGTCGTGTACCGCAACTAGGGCCCGCGGATGGGCTGGGGCGCACTGCGGCGCGGCCTGAGCGGGGCGGCGCTGGGTCTGGCGATCTGGACCTCGGGCGTGGCGGCCGAAGTTGTTCTGACACCCGGGCAACTGACCCACGCCGCCGTTCTGGCGCTGGACAGCGGCGATCCGGCCCGTGCACTGGCCTATGCCGACGCCCTGCTGACCCGAAATCCTGAAGATTTCAACGCGCTGCTGGTGCGGGCCCGGGCGCTGCGCGATCTGGGCCGCAACACCGAGGCCCGGACCGCCGCATGGGCGGCGCTGGACGCGGCGGAAACCGATAGCGACAAATATGCCGGATCGATGGTCATGGCGCAGGTTCAGTCCAGTTCGGGGCGCAAGACGCTGGCCCAGTACTGGCTGCGCCGCGCGGTCGAGATGGCCCCGAACCAATCCGGGGAAGCACGCGCGATCCGGGATTTCAAATACCTGCGGGCCACGAATCCGTGGTCGACGCGGATCACCTTCTCGATCACCCCTGACAGCAACATCAACGACGGATCGTCGCGCGAAACCTCGTTCCTGAATTATGAACAGACCGAGCTGCTGTTCGGTGAACAGGTGGAGTATCAGCTGACCGGTGCGGCACTGGCGCTGCCCGGGGTCGAATACACGCTCGGGCTGGATACGCGGTACCGGTTTTCGCAGACCGCGACCGGGGCGCATGACCTGTTCTTCAAGGGCGACCTGCGCCACTACACCCTGACCGAGGAGGCGCGGCGCACGGCGCCGGGCGTGAGCGGGGACGACTTTGCCTTTGCCTCGGTCTTCGGCGGCTACGGGTACCGCTGGCTGAACCAGCGCGGACGCGGCGAGACCGCGCTGCGGCTGGATCTCGGCCACAGCTGGTACGGCGGGTCGGACTATGCGCGGTACCTGCGCGGGGCCGTGCATCACGCCTATATTGTGGACCCGCGCAACCGGCTGGGCGCCAGCCTGAAGGGCGAGCGGCAATGGGGGATAAACGCGGCGGATATGGATACTGCCCGGATGAGTCTGTGGGGAGGGCACCGGCTGAATTCCGGGCATTCGGTGTTCTGGTCGCTGGCCGGGGCCGAGGCGGTTTCACCGGTGCCATCTGAGGAATTCACCGAATTGCGCCTGCGGGCCAGCATCGTGCTGCCGCAACCGGTTTTCGGGGCGACCGCTCAGTTCGGGCTGGGGCTGCGCACGCGGGAATACGATGTGTCCCCGCACAGCCGGGACGGCCGGCGCGACGACGAAATCAGAGGCGATCTGACGCTGATCTTCAAGCAGGTCGATTATCACGGCTTCAACCCGACCCTGACGATTTTCGGATCGCAGAAGGAAAGCAACATCGCGCTTTACGAGTCGAACAAGCTGGGCATCAATTTCGGCATCCAGTCGGCATTCTGACGCGCGCGCGCGGGCCATCTGCCCGGCACAGACCGGGCACGGAGCGGCACGGGAAACGCTCGACAAGGGGCAAGCGCGCGCTATGCTCCGGGCGATCAGTTTTCACAGGAGGCTCTGCGCTATGTCCGTCAAATATCTGCACACAATGGTCCGGGTGAAGGATCTGGAAAAATCCATGGCCTTCTACGAGCTTCTGGGCCTGAAGGAGACCCGGCGCGTAGACCACGAGGGCGGGCGGTTTTCGCTGGTGTTCATGGCGCCGCCGGGACAGGAGGATTGCCCGGTCGAGCTGACCTATAACTGGGACGGCGATGATGGATTGCCCAGTGACGGCCGCCATTTCGGACATCTGGCCTATGCCGTCGACAATATCTACGAGACCTGCCAGTTCCTGATGGATAACGGGGTGACGATCAACCGGCCGCCACGGGACGGGCGGATGGCCTTTGTCCGTTCGCCGGACAACATCTCGGTCGAGCTGTTGCATGCCGACGGGTCGCTGGAACCGGCCGAGCCCTGGGTCAGCATGGAGAATATCGGCCATTGGTGAGGCGCGCGGCGCTCTTTCTTCTGTGGTGTCTTGCGGCCGGGGCGGCGCCGGCGGCAGAGTGCCGGCTGGCGCTGGTCCTTGCGATCGACGTGTCGTCCTCGGTGGATGACGGCGAGGACCGGCTGCAGCGCGGCGGTCTGGCCGCGGCGCTGATCGCGCCCGAGGTGCAGCGCGCATTTCTGGCCGGTAATCTGCCGGTGGCGCTGGCGGCGTATGAATGGAGCGGGCGTTACAACCAGTCGCTTTTGCTGGACTGGCGGTTGATCGAGGGGCCGGGCGATTTGTTGGTTGCGGCGGAGGCGATCGGGCTTTCCAAGCGCAGCCACAACGATTTTCCGACCGCGATGGGCTATGCGCTGGGATTTGGGGCGAACCTGTTGCGGCGGGCGCCGGCCTGCCTGTTCCGGACGCTGGACATGGCCGGGGATGGCGAGAACAACGAAGGCTTCCGCCCGGCGGAGGCCTATGCCGCGTTTCCGTTTGCCGGAGTGGTGGTGAACGGGCTGGTGATCAATGGTGCGGATTTTGAGGGCGAGGTCGAGTTGATCGAGTTTTACCGGTCCGAGGTGCTGCGTGGGCCGGGCGCGTTTCTGGAGGTGGCCGACGGGTTCGAGGATTACGAGCGCGCGATGCGGCGCAAGCTGGAACGTGAATTGTCGCCGCGGGCGATCGGGGCGCTGCCGGAGGGCCGGAGGGCGCCGGGATGATCCGGGTCTTGCTGGCGCTGGTGCTGATCGGGCTGGCGCAGCCGGGGGCGCCGGCCTGCCGACTGGCGCTGGCGCTGGGGCTGGATGTTTCGGGGTCGGTGAGTCGCGAGGAATACATGCTGCAGCGCAACGGGCTGGCGGCGGCGCTGTTGCATCCGGATGTGAGCCAGGCGTTTCTGAGGCATCCGGGCGCGCATGTGCGGGTTGCCGTGTACGAATGGAGCGGAACCGAACATCAGCGGGTTCTGATCGGGTGGACAGAGGTGAGCGCGCAACCGGTGCTGGAGCGGCTGGCGGCGCGGCTGATCACCGACGGGTCGGACGCGGACGGGCCGCGGCGGCGGGATCTGAGCACCGCGCTGGGCACGGCTATGCAGAGCGGTGCGGCGATGCTGTCATTGCAGCCGGACTGCCGGGCGCACACGCTGGATATTTCAGGCGACGGCAAGCAAAACACCGGGCCGCATCCGCGCGATGTGCGGGCCGGGCTGAGCAGCCGGTCGCTGACCATCAACGCGCTGGTGATCGGGGCGGACGATCCGCAGGCGGGCGATCTGCGCATGGTCGAGATGTCCGAACTGGTGGCCTATTTCAAGGCCTGGGTGCTGATGGGTCCGGGCGCCTTCGTGGAAACCGCGCTGGATTTCGAGGATTTCGAGAACGCGATGATCCGCAAGCTGCTGCGCGAAATGGAAAGCCCGGTCCTGTCCATGGCGGACTGAACCGGGCTCCGGAGGTGAAGCGCCTCTTAACCTGCCTCAGTAGATATAGCGGATCTGATCCGTCCAGTAGCGTTCGACCCGCTTGAGCGACGACGTGATGTCCTCCACCCGCGCCACGTCGATCACGCCGCGCGTTTCCAGCCCCTCGGCATGGCGTTCAAACAGGGTCTGCACCACGCTCGCCACTTCGCGCCCCCGCTGGGTCAGGCGCACACGGACTGAGCGGCGGTCAATCTCGCACCGCTGGTGGTGCATGTACCCCATTTCCACCAGCTTCTTGAGATTGTAGCTGACATTGCTGCCCTGGTAGTAACCGCGCGATTTGAGTTCGCCGGCCGTCACCTCGTTCGCCCCGATGTTGAACAGAAGCAGCGCCTGCACCGCGTTGATGTCGAGAACCCCGACCCGTTCGAATTCATCCTTGATGACGTCAAGCAACAACCGGTGCAACCGCTCGACCAGTGCGAGGGTTTCCAGATACCCCATCATGAACCCGCTGCGGGTCTGAGGAGCCATCTGCATCTGAATGCTCATCCGTTTCTCCGTTTCACTGCTCCGGGAGACTATGGCGGGATTCTGGAAACATTCAGTTAAGCGGAAAAAGGGTTGTTTTTCAGAGCGGTAAGCGGTGTCGACTGCACGTGGGCAGGACCGGAAGCCCCCCTGCCCTGTCCCGGTTCAGGGTCAGGCAGCGCCACCGCCGTTTATGTTGCGCAGCATTTCCACGTTCGGGCACCCGACCGACGCGGCGGTGACCTTGGCCGCCTGTTCCTGTTCGATCACACCGATATTTGAAATCTAGAGTGCAAGGTTGCGCAGGACGGTGGCCCAATGCCTGGCGATTGCCTCCCCCGCCGGGTCCAACGGCAGGGCCGGTGCGCGGTCGTGCACGGGTAGCCCGGCCTGTTCGGCAAAGATGCGTTTGCCGTAAGTAATGAGGTGTTCCAGCGACTGCATGGCAAAATCGATGGACGGGGTGGCGGCGGCGAAGAGCGCCTCGGCCGCGTCGGACCGGCCGGCGGTCCAGTGCGCCATGATCTGCACCGCCACCGGCACGATATCCGGGGCCAGAACAAAGCCCTGGGCCCCGGCGCGCAGGCAGTTGATCATGTCCTGCCCGCCCCGCCCGCCAAGCACGGCGAGATCGCTGCCGGCCACGCCGATCAGCGTCTGCAGCCCGTCGGCCGGGTCTTCGGCCTTGATCGCGGCAAGGTTCGGGCAGCGGTCGCGCAACAGCGCGATATCTGCCGCCGACAACCCCCGCCCGAGGTATTGCGGGGCGTTCTGAATGGCCACCGGCAGGCTGACAGAGGCCGCAACGCGGGCGAAGAAATCGAGGTACACGGCAGCATCGTAGGCCCCGGCCATCGGCGGCTGCAGGATCAGCCAGTCGGCGCCGCTGGCCTCGGCCACGCGGGCCAATTCGGCCTGTTCGGCCACGGAATTGCCGGCGATGGTAACGGAAAACGGGCGATTGCCGGCCACGTCCGGCGCAACGATTTCGACCAGCTGGCGGCGCTCGGCCTGCGTGAGTTTCAGCACCTCGGTTGCGAGGCCCAGAACGGTGATGCCGTGGCAGCCGCGCTCAAGGCACCAGCCCACCTGTGCCCGCATCGCGCCGGGGTCAATCCGTTCGTCGGCCTGAAACAGCGCGTAGAGGACGGCGTGAATTCCGTCGAACATCCCTACCACTCCGACACGGAGCCGTCAGCGTGGCGCCAGAGCGGCGCGCGCCATGCGTGACCTGTACGGGCGCGGTCACGGACCACGTCCTCGCGGATTTCGATGCCCAGACCGGGGGCCTGCGGGATGTGCAGGAACCCGTCGGCCAGCGTGAACGTCCCTTCGGCCACGTAATCCAGCACATCGCCGCCCTGATTGTAGTGCATGCCGAGGCTTTGCTCCTGAATGAATGCGTTCCAGCAGATGGCATCGACCTGCAGGCAGGCGGCCAGCGCGATGGGGCACAGCGGGCAATGCGGTGCGAGCGCCACGTCATAGGATTCGGCCATGGCGCCGATGCGAACCATTTCCGAGATGCCGCCGACATGGGCCGTGTCCGGGTTGATGACCCGCGCGGCGCGGGTTTCGAAGACGCGCTTGAAGTCATGGCGCGAATGCAGACGTTCACCGATGGTCAGCGGAATGGAGGTGGCGGCGGCCAGTTCGGCCATGGCGTCGATCTGTTGCGAGGCGACGGCGTCCTCGACGAAAAGCGGGCGCAGCGGTTCCAGTTCCTTCAGCAGGATCTTGGCCATCGGGTAATGCACCCGGCCGTGAAAGTCGAAGGCAAGGTCAAAGCCCCAGCCCAACGCCTCGCGCAGGTCGGAGAGTTGCCGGACGATGGTGTCCACTTTCTGCATCGTGTCGACGATCTGCAATTCTTCGCAGATGTTCATCTTGGCGGCGTTGAACCCCCGCGCCTGCAGGTCCCTCGCCCCGTCGATCAGGTTGGCGGGACGGTCACCGCCGATCCAGCAATAACTGCGGACCCTGTCGCGCACCGGTCCCCCCATCAGCGCGTGCACCGGGGCGCCGAAATGTTTGCCCTTGATGTCCCACAGCGCCATGTCGATGCCGCTGAGAACCGACATCATCACCGGACCGCCGCGATAGCATCCGGTGCGGTAGATCGCCTGCCATGTGTCCTCGATATGCAGCGGGTTGCGGCCCTTCAGGAAATCTTCGAGCGCCATGACCCCGGCCGCGCAGCTTTCGGCGTGGCCTTCGAGCACCGGTTCGCCCCAGCCGACGATCCCGGCATCGGTTTCGATCCGCAGGAACAACCAGCGCGGCGGAACGGTGAAGGTTTCGATTTTCGTGATCTTCATGGGCCAAGTATTCGGCCGGTCCGGCGCAAAGGTCAAAGCCTGAGACAATTCTTTTGGGCAGAGGCGGGATTTGCCCCGTGCCCGGGCCCGCGCTGTAAGCGGCTGTTTCCACAAAAGGTTTCGATGCATTTCCATAATAAGTATTAAAAATACTGAATTGATATGGGTCAAGGCAACCTGTTCGGGCCGGGTTTACGGTCGCCGCAAATGTTGGGGGACAGATGTTCGTGACCTTCCGGAAATTGCTGACGCTTGGCGTGATTCTGTTCGCGACGCTGCTGACCGGGATGGCAGCGGGCCAGGAACGGCCGGCGCTGGACAAATACCTGTCCACGGTTGATCCTGCGGCGCTGCTGCCGGGTGCGACGGGTTTCGGCGCGATGCGCGACGACCTTCCCGTTGCGCCGCTGACAGCGGGGGGCGAAACGCTGGGATGGGCCTTTGTCACGACCGATCTGGTCGGCACCACGGGGTATTCGGGCAAGCCCATCGATATCGTCGTGGCGGTATCGCAGGATGCGGTTCTCACCGGTGCGGTGCTGGGGGACCATTCCGAACCGATCGTGCTGATCGGCATTCCCGAACGGCGCATGCGCGAGTCGATCGAAACCTTTACCGGCACGGATCTGAAGCAGGAACTGACCGAGCGCGGATCGTCGCACGAGATCGATATCATCTCGGGCGCGACGGTGACGGTGATGGTGATCGAGGACAGCGTGATCCGGGCCGGGCTGAAGGTGGCGCGGGCGCTGGGGCTGGGTGGGCTGGAACCGCCGGCGGCGCATTCCGGGCCTGAATTCACCATAAAAAGCGAGATCGGGGCCGAAAAGGACTGGTCAGAGATGATCGGGGACGGGTCGGCACGGCGGATGATTCTGGATGTCGGTCAGGTCAACGGCGCGTTCGAGGCGCTGGGCGATCAGCGCGCCATCGACCGGCCGGAACCGGGCGCGCCGGACGAGGTTTACATCGACCTGAACACCGCGCTGATCAGCGTGCCCGAGATCGGCCTGAGCCTGTTGGGCGAGGCGGAATATGCCAATCTGACCGACTGGCTGGAAGAGGGCGACCACGCGATCCTGATTGCCGGACGCGGGCGGTATTCGTTCAAGGGATCGGGCTATGTGCGCGGTGGGATTTTCGACCGGATCGCGGTTTTGCAGGGTGACACCACGCTGCGGTTCCGGGACCGGATGCACCGGAGGCTGGGCGAAGTTGCGGCGCCGGATGCGCCCCAGTTTCAGGAAATCGACATGTTCCGCATTCCCGCCGATGCCGGGTTCGACCCGACCGCACCGTGGGATTTGCAGTTGCTGGTGCACCGGGCGGTCGGTCCCGTGGACAAGGCGTTCCTGACCTTCGAACTGGGCTACCGGGTGCCGGATCCGTACCTGGTGCCAGTCGCGCCGCCGGCGCCTGTCGAGGCTGAATTCGATGATGAGGCAGCGGCCAAAGCAGAATTGTGGATGCGGATTTGGAAGGAGCGGCAGGTTGAGATTGCCGGGTTGCTGGCGATGCTTGGTGTGCTGACCGGGGTGTTCTTCTTTCAGCGGCAGGCAACACGCAACGCGCGGGCCTTCTATTGGTTCCGCATCGGGTTTCTGACCGTGACGCTGGTTTATCTGAGCTGGTACGCTAACGCGCAGCTGTCGATCGTGAACCTGATGGCGCTGGCGGGATCGCTGCAGGGCGGGTTCACGTGGGACACGTTCCTGCTGGACCCGCTGATCTTTATCCTGTGGTTCTCGGTCGCGGCGGCGCTGATTTTCTGGGGCCGGGGCGCCTATTGCGGCTGGCTCTGCCCGTTCGGGGCGTTGCAGGAGCTGAGCAATCAGATCGCACGGTTCTGCAGGATCCCGCAGATCAACCTGCCCTGGGGTCTGCACGAACGGCTGTGGCCGGTCAAATATCTGATCTTTCTGGCGCTCTTTGGCGTGTCGCTGGCATCGATCCCGCTGGCCGAGCAATATGCCGAGGTCGAGCCGTTCAAGACCGCGATCATCCTGAAATTCCAGAGAACGTGGCCATTTGTGCTGTTTGCGCTGGCGATGCTGCTGCCGGGACTGATGATCGAGCGGTTTTACTGCCGCTACCTGTGTCCGCTGGGCGGCGCGCTGGCGATCCCGGCGCGGATCCGCATGTTCGACTGGCTCAGGCGGTACCGCGAATGCGGCAACCCGTGCCAGACCTGCGCCAATGACTGCCCGGTCAAGGCCATTCACCCGACCGGCGAGATCAATCCCAACGAATGCATCAACTGCCTGCATTGCCAGCTGCTGTACCAGTCCGAAGCCAAGTGTCCGGTGATCATCAAGCAGCTGAAACGCATGCAGAAGATGCAGGACAGCAGCGCCAGCAATGCCGACGCGATGCAGAAACTTCTGAAGACCGAAAAGGGCGCGTGACCCGCGCCGAAAACCAGAGAGGAGACCAAACCATGCGTGAAGAGTTGAAAAAAAGAGGCATTACCCGGCGCGGCGTACTTGGCGCCACGGCGACCGGGGCCGTGCTGGCCTCGACATCGACGGCAGCGTTGCTGGCCGGCGGCACCGTCCCTGCCCTTGCGGCGGCATCAGCCGAGGTAAAGCCCGGCGAACTGGATGAGTATTACGGCTTCTGGTCGTCGGGTCAGACCGGCGAGCTGCGTATTCTCGGCGTGCCGTCGATGCGCGAACTGATGCGGGTGCCGGTGTTCAACCGCTGCTCGGCAACCGGCTGGGGCCATACCAACGAGTCGCTGAAGATCCTGACCGAGGGGCTGCTGCCGGAAACCAAGCGGTATCTCGCGGCGCAGGGCAAGGTCACCTATGACAATGGCGACCTGCACCACCCGCATATGTCGTTCACCGACGGCACCTATGACGGGCGCTACCTGTTCATGAACGACAAGGCCAACACGCGTGTGGCCCGGGTGCGTTGTGACATCATGAAATGCGACAAGATCATCGAGATCCCGAACGCGCATGACATCCATGGCATGCGGCCGCAGAAATATCCGCGCACCGGTTATGTCTTTGCCAATGGCGAGCATGAGGCGCCGCTGGTCAATGACGGTCAGGTGCTGGACGAGCCCGACAAGTACGTAAACGTTTTCAGCGCCATCGACGGTGACGAGATGAAGGTCGCGTGGCAGGTGATGGTGTCCGGCAATCTGGACAACACCGACTGTGACTATCAGGGCAAATATGCCTTCTCCACCTCCTACAACTCGGAAATGGGGATGACCCTGCCCGACATGATGGCTTCGGAGATGGATCACGTGGTGATCTTCAACATCGCCGAGATCGAAAAGGCCGTGGCATCGGGCGACTATACCGAGCTGAACGGTGTGCCGGTGGTCGACGGGCGCAAGGGATCGAACAAGAACTATACCCGCTATGTGCCGATCCCCAACAGCCCGCACGGCATCAACACCGCGCCCGACAAGCGCCATGTCTGCATTGCCGGTAAGCTGTCGCCGACGGTGTCGATCATGGACCTGACCAAGGTCGACGCGCTGTTCACCGATGACGCGGACCCGCGGTCCTGCATCGTGGGTGAGCCGGAACTGGGGCTGGGGCCGCTTCACACCGCCTATGACGGACAGGGCAACGCGTTTACCACGCTGTTCCTGGACAGCCAGGTGGTGAAGTGGAACATCGACAAGGCGATCCGGGCCTATTCCGGCGAGGATGTCGATCCGATCATCAGCAAGGTGGATGTTCAGTATCAGCCCGGCCACAATTCAACCTCGATGGGCGAGACGTTGGAAGCTGACGGCAAGTGGCTGATTTCCATGAACAAGTTCTTGAAGGACCGGTTCCTGAATGTTGGTCCGCTGAAGCCGGAATGCGAACAGCTGATCGACATTTCCAGCAACGAGATGTTCGTGGCCCATGACGGGTCGACCTTTGCCGAACCGCATGACTCGATTGTCGTGCACCGGTCCAAGGTGAACCCGGCGCAGGTCTATCAGCGCGACGATCCGATCTGGGAGGAAGCCACCAAGCAGGCGGCGGCCGACGGTGTGGATCTGGAAGAAGGCGCCGAGGAGCCAATCCGGGACGGCAACAAGGTCCGGGTCTACATGGCGTCCTATGCGCCGGAGTTTTCGATGTCGAGCTTCACCGTCAAGCAGGGTGACGAGGTCACGATCTATGTCACCAATATCGACGATATCGACGACCTGACGCACGGCTTCTGCCTGTCGAACCACAATGTCGCCATGGAGATCGGGCCGCAGGCGACCGCATCGGTCACCTTCGTTGCCGACCGTCCGGGCGTGCACTGGTACTATTGCCAGTGGTTCTGCCATGCGCTGCACATGGAGATGCGTGGCCGGATGTTCGTCGAACCGCGGGCGAGCTGACATGATCCGGCGCGCCCTGCCCCTGTTGATTGCCGTCTTTGCGGCGGCAATCTCCCATGCGGAGGAACGCGTTGTGCCGGCAGAGCCGGGTGCGCTGGTTCGTGCGGTAGAAACTGCCGGGGCGGGGGATATCCTTCGCCTCGGCCCCGGCGCCCATGCCGGCCCGGTCGTGCTGGCCAGGCCCCTGACGCTGAGCGGCGCGGGCGCGGCGACCATCGACGCGGGCGGTAACGGGTCGGTCATCACCGTGGCCGCGCCGGACGTGGTTATCACCGGTCTGACCATCATCGGTTCGGGATCCGGCGGAGATGGGCTGGATGCCGGTGTGACGCTGGGCCGGGACGCCACGCGCGCCGTGGTCCGCGGCAATCGCATTCTGGGCAATCTGGTGGGTGTCGATATTCACGGGGCGCAGGACGCGATCGTCGAAAACAACGTGATCGAGGGCCGGCAGGATCACCGCATGAATGACCGCGGCAACGGTGTGTATGTTTGGAACGCGCCGGGTGCGCGGGTTGCCGGCAATGACATACGCTGGGGCCGCGACGGGATTTTCGTGAACACCTCGTCGCATAACGCGTTTATCGGCAACCGGTTCCGCGACCTGCGATTTGCGGTGCATTATATGTATGCCCATCACAGTACGGTGGCCGACAGTATCTCGGTCGGGAACCACCTCGGCTTCGCGGTCATGTATTCCGACAACGTCACGGTCACCGGCAACCTGTCGCGCGGCGACCGCGATCACGGTGTCATGCTGAATTACACCAATAAGAGCACGATCACCGGCAACCGGGTCGAGGATGGCGGCGAGAAGTGCATATTCATCTACAACGCGCATAAGAACCGGGTCGAGGGCAACCGACTGGAACGTTGCCTGATCGGCATTCATTTCACCGCTGGGTCAGAGCGCAACGCGATCACCGGGAACGCGTTTCTGGGCAACCGCACACAGGTCAAATACGCGGGCACGAAATGGGTCGACTGGTCGGTCGGGGGCCGCGGCAATTACTGGAGCGACTTCGCCGCCTACGATCTTGACGGCGATGGCATCGCCGAGGGCGTGTTCCGCCCCAACGACGCGGTGGACCGGGTGCTGTGGACGCAACCGGCGGCGCGGCTGCTGCTGGGATCGCCGGCGGTACAACTGGTGCGCTGGTCGCAGTCGGAGTTTCCGTCGCTTTTGTCGGGCGGGGTGGTGGACAGCCATCCGCTGATGATGCCCGCGGACCCGGCACGTCCGGAATGGGAGGAGCCACATGTCAACTGACGCACTTGTCATCCGCAATGCCGTCAAACGGCGGGGCAAGGTCGAAACGGTTTCGGACCTGAGCCTGACGCTGAACGCGGGCGAGATCGTGGCGCTGCTGGGCCATAACGGGGCCGGCAAGACCACGCTGATCCGGATGATCCTGGGGCTGACCCGGATCAACGGTGGCGACATATCGGTTTTCGGGGCGGCGCCGGGCGATGCGCGGGCGCGGCGCCGGACCGCGTTCCTGCCCGAGGCGGTGGCGTTTCACAAGTCACTGACCGGGCGCGAGCAGTTGCGGCTCTTTGCCCGGCTGGCCGGGGAACCGCGCGGCGTGATCGCGCCGTTGCTGGACCGGGTCGGGCTGAGCGAGGCCGCGGACCGCCGGATCGGCACGTGGTCCAAGGGCATGCGGCAGCGGCTGGGTCTGGCGCAGGTTCTGCTGGGCAAGCCGCGGCTGGCGCTGCTGGACGAGCCCACCAGCGGGCTGGACCCGATGTCGCGGCATGACTTCTATGCCATCGTGGATGAGCTGGCGGCCGGGGGCACCGCGGTTCTGATTTCGTCGCACGCACTGACCGAGCTGGAGGCCCGCGCCGACCGGATCGCCATTCTGCGCCGGGGGCGGCTGGTGGCGGATGACAGCCTGACCAGCCTGCGCAGGCGGGCGCGTCTGCCGACGCGGCTGATGGTGACGACGGCGTCGGAACAGTCCGGGCAGGTCGCCAGCCGGCTGGGCGGTGCGCAGATCAACTGCCGGGGCGTCGAATTGATTTGTGACCCGGACGGGAAAATGGCGCATCTGGGCCGGATTGCCGAGCTGGGCGGATTGGTCGACGATGTCGATGTGATCCCGCCCAGTCTGGAAGACCTGTATCGACATTTCGCTACCGGGAGGGAGCAGACATGATCGCCCGTATCCTTGCCATTGCCGCCGCCGAGGCGCGTATTGCCATTCGCAACCGATGGGTTGCAATTGCCAGCGTGCTGATGCTGCTCTTTTCGCTGGCACTGACCTTTGCCGGGTCGGCCCCGACCGGGGCGCTGGGGGTGGATCTGTTGACCGTGTCGGTGGCGTCAATGACGACGCTGTCGGTTTATCTGGTGCCGCTTCTGGCGCTGCTTTTGGCCTTCGATGCCATCGCGGGCGATGTGGAGCGCGGCGGTCTGGCCTTGATCCTGACCTATCCGGTGTCGCGGAGCGAGCTGTTGCTGGGCAAGTTTCTGGCCCATGTCGGGGCGCTGGCCGTGGCCATCATGCTGGGCTTCGGGATGTCAGGGCTGGCGGCTTGGATCAGCGGCGGCGCGGACGCCGCATCGCTTTTCGCGCTGCTGCGCCTGACGCTCAGCGCGGTGGCGCTGGGCGCCACGTTCCTTGCTGTCGGCTACGCGCTGTCGGCGCTGGCCCGCGGGCCCGGCGCCGCCGCGGGGCTGGCCATCGTGGTGTGGGTGGTGTTCGTGGCGCTTTATGATCTGGGCCTGCTCGGGGCGCTGGTCTTTGACGGTGGCGGGGCTTTCACGCAGCAGGTTTTCCCATGGCTTCTGATCGCGAACCCGGCCGATGCGTTCCGCCTGTTCAACCTTGCCGGATCGGATGAGCTGGCGCTTGCCACCGGGCTGAGCGGGGCCACGGGCGCGATACCGGGCTGGGCCGCGATCCTGTCGCTTGCTGCATGGCCGGTGGTGGCATTCGGGCTGGCGCGGCTGGCCTTAAGGAGGGTTGAACCATGAAACGCATGCTGGCCCTGATCCTGTTGCTGGCGGGCTGCCGGGAGGAGCTTGCCGAGCTGCCCGGACCGGTGGCGATGACCGACGAGGCGCTGGGGCATTATTGCCTGATGTCGCTGGCCGATATGCCCGGCCCCAAGGCGCAGATCCATCTGGTCGGCCTGCCCGACCCGATTTTCTTTGCGCAGGTGCGTGACGGGGTCGCCTATCTGAAAGAGCCGGAAACCACGCATGAGATCGCGGTAATCTATGTCAGCGACCTGTCGGCGGCCCCCGGCTGGGAGGCGCCGGGCGAGGCGAACTGGATCGCCGCGCCGGAAGCGTTTTTCGTTGTCGGCGGTGACGTGACGGGCGGCATGGGTGCGCCCGAGCTGGCCCCGTTCGGCACGCGCACGGATGCAGAGGCTTTTGCCGCCGAACATGGCGGCGAGGTCATGACGCTGGCCGATATCCCGGCCAGCGCCGTGTTGGGCGCGATCGAGGCTGTGGCATTGGAAGGACGGGACGGATGAGACACCTGACACGCCGCCGGGTTATCGCAATTTCCGCGGCGGCCTGTGTATCCGGCACCGCCGCGGCGGCGGCAGGGATCAGCGCGCGCTGGAACGGCGTGGCGCTGGGGGCGCCGGCACGGATGCAGATCACCGGCCTGCCCGCCGGCGAGGCGGCGCCGGTATTCGCAGCAGTCGAGGCCGAGATTGCGCGGCTGGAGCAGATCTTCAGTCTTTACCGCCCGGGATCGGTCCTGTCGCGACTGAACCGGGACGGTGCGTTTGCCGCGCCGCCGGCTGAGTTGCTGGAACTGTGTTCGCTTGCCACCGCCCTGCACCGCGGCTCGGGCGGCGCCTTCGATCCGACGATCCAGCCGCTCTGGGCGCTGACCGCGGCGCATGCCGCACGCGGCAGGGCGCCGGACCCGCAGGCGCGTCTTCGGGCGATGGATCTGGCGGACTGGAACGCGGTTCACTTCGACGCGGCCAGTATCCGCTTTGCCCGCCCGGGCATCGCGATAACCCTGAACGGCATCGCGCAGGGGTTCATCACCGACCGGATCGCCGCAAAGCTGCAGGCGATGGGGTTGCGCGACGTGCTGATTGATATCGGTGAAATCCGGGCCTGGGGCCGCGCGCCGGACGGCGGACATTGGCGCGCCGGGATCGCGGGTCCGGCAGGCGGATGTTGTGTCCATCGCGTCACGCTGGCCGACCGGGCGCTGGCGACCTCGGCGCCGCTGGGGACAGTCATGGACACCGCCGGCGCGATTGGTCATATCCTTGATCCCCGAACGGGTGAAACCGCGATGCGGGTCAGGCAGGTCAGCGTTTCGGCGCCGACTGCGGTTGTGGCTGACGGGGTATCGACCGCGCTTTGCGCCACCGGCCGGGGGCGCTGGCCGGACGTGACGGGGGCGTTTCCCGGCGTGCGGATTGAAAACACGGTGGTTCAGGCGGGCAGCGCGCCGGAGCCGCAGTTTTGAGAGTGTCGCTGTGAAAGGTATGGCCGTTTATGCATCTGAGCCTGTTCACCGATCTTGGTCTGCGCGTGTTGATGTCTCTGGCCGGTGGCCGCTCTGAGGCATCTTCGGCACGGACGCTGGCGGGCGATCTGGAGGTTTCGCAGCACCACCTGACCAAAGTGATCAGTTCGCTGTCGGCGGCAGGTTACCTGCAAACCCGGCGGGGCCACCGGGGCGGTGTCAGTCTTGCCGTGCCGGCGAAGGATATCCGGGTGGGCGAAGTGGTCCGCGTGCTGGAAGCCACAACGCCACTGGTCGAATGTTTCCGGCCCGATGGCGGCAAATGCACGCTGAAACCCGGCTGTCTGCTGAAAGGGCAGCTGGTGCGTGCGCGGGAGAGCTTTTTGCAGGAGCTGAACGCCACGACGCTGGCGGATATCGCATTCAGCCCGTCCGGTCCCGCGGACTAGGACCGCCGGAAGATCAGCCCTTGTCCTGCTGAACCCAGACCGGCCGGTCCGATCCCTGACCCTGTTTGCATTTCAGCAGGGTTTTCTGCGTGGCCTGCGGGCTTTCCCGCCGATGCGGGACATCAACCGTCACCAACGCGTTTTCGGAATAGGCCAGACCGTTGAAATAGCAAAACTCCGAAGCGCCGGGCGATGGCCGGCCCTGCAGCGGGGCGGCCCGGGTCAGGGCACCGGGTAGAAATCGCGCCCGTGTTCGGAAATCATCACATAGACCTCTGCCGCCGGCAGCACGGTGCCGACATCGGCCATGAGCCGGGTGGTGAGCAGGTCAGCCTCGGCTGCGGTGATTGCCGTGGCGGGGTTGAAATAAACCACCACCGTGAAGGCCCGCCCCAGTTTGGTCACCGACACATCGACCAGTTCGCCCTGCGCGGATTTCAGCGTTTCCCGCATGGCCCGGCGTGCGGCGGCGATATTTTCGGGCGTGGCGGTGACACCGGCCAGTTCGGCCAGACCGGCGAGGAAATCGCGGAAATAATGCGACACCACACCGGCGCACAGGATCATGACGATGATGGAATCGCCGACCGGGGCCACCGGGGCCAGAAACCCGTCCCTGAAATAGTGGATCAGCAGCAGGCCCGCCGCCGCGCCCATGGTCAGAAGCCCGTCGAACGCCGCGGCCCCGGCTTCGAGCCGGAGCACATCGCTGCGGCGTCCGGTTTTCACCCAGGCCCGGCGGTGAACGAGCCAGAGCAGCCCGCATGTAAGGCCGACGACAACGAAATAGACCGCCATCGGTTCGAATACGAGGGCCGGCATCGGCATGCCCCTTGCGTGTTCGACGATGGCCATGACCGCGTTGGCAATCGCAAAGACAACAAGGCCAAGCAGCGAAAGCGAGCGGAATGTCGTGAAGATCGCCTCGTCCCCGGCATATCCGTAGGGGCGGAACTTGTCGGCCTCGCGGTTTGCGTTGCGCGCCACGTGTTTGCCCAGCAGCGCAGCCGTAAACCCGACCAGTGAAAACAGGCCGTCCACCAGAATGGCCTGAGAATTCGACAGGTAGGCGGCCAGCACCCCGGCAGCGCCCATGAACAGGTTGCCCGCCATGCTGAGGTTCAGCGAGCGCGCTTCGGTCTTTTGCGTTCCGGTCAGCTCGGTCACGGTTTGCGATCTCCCAAAGGCGTTGCGGCTGCCGGCAGGCTGTCACAAAATCGACCCGCGCGGCAACAGGTGCCGGCGGGCCGGCCGGGAGCGGTCCGGGCCCCTGCCCCGTCTGCCGGGTGTTGACCTGTGCGGCGGAAACGGCTGGGTAACCGGCAGCGCCCGATGAGAGAGGAAATGACCGATGGCAGTTGAATACCTGAAACGCGGCAAGCCTGATGCCGACCGGGCCGAGGACGACGCCAGGGTGGCGGCCATTGTCGGGACGACCCTGTCCGACATCGAGGCGCGTGGCGACACCGCCGTGCGGGAGTTGGCCAACAAGTTCGATGGCTATGACCGGGAGAGCTATCGTCTGTCCGGGGCCGAGATTGCGGCCATCGTGGCCAAGGTCAGCCCACAGGACATGGCCGATATCCGGTTTGCGCAGGAACAGGTGCGCAATTTCGCGCTGGCGCAGAAGGCATCGATGCAGGATATCGAGGTGGAGACTTTGCCCGGCATCATTCTGGGACACAGGAACATCCCGGTACAGTCGGTCGGCTGCTATGTGCCGGGCGGCAAGTTCCCGATGGTGGCCTCGGCGCATATGTCGGTGGTGACCGCCTCGGTCGCCAGTGTGCCCCGCATCATCGCCTGCACCCCGCCGTTCGAAGGCGAACCCAACCCGGGCGTGATCGCCGCTATGCATATGGGCGGCGCGCACGAAATTTACGTGCTGGGCGGGATACAGGCCGTGGGCGCCATGGCGCTGGGCACCGAAACCATTGATCCCGTGCATCTGCTGGTCGGTCCCGGCAACGCCTTTGTGGCCGAGGCAAAGCGGCAGCTGTTCGGACGGGTGGGCATCGACCTCTTTGCCGGGCCGACGGAAACCATGGTGATCGCCGACGACACCGTCGATGCCGAGCTGTGCGCCACTGATCTGCTGGGACAGGCCGAGCATGGCTACAACTCGCCCGCGGTTCTGGTGACCAACTCGCGCGCGCTGGCAGAAGGTACGCTGAGCGAAATCGGCCGCATCCTCAGGATCCTGCCCACCGCCGAAACCGCCGCCGTGAGCTGGCAGGATTATGGCGAGGTGATCCTGTGCGACAGTTACGACGAGATGCTGGCCGTGGCCGATGACATCGCCAGCGAGCATGTGCAGGTGATGACCGACCGGGACGAGTGGTTCCTCGACAACATGACCTGCTATGGCGCGCTGTTTCTGGGTGCGCGGACCAACGTGGCCAATGGCGACAAGGTGATCGGCACCAACCACACATTGCCGACCCGCGGGGCGGGCCGGTACACCGGTGGCCTGTGGGTCGGCAAGTTTCTGAAAACCCACAGTTATCAGAAGATCCTGACCGACGAGGCAGCGACAATGATCGGTGAATACGGGTCGCGGCTGTGCATGCTGGAAGGGTTTGTGGGGCATGCCGAGCAATGCAACATCCGCGTCCGGCGCTATGGCGGGGTCAACGTCGCTTACGGCGCGGCCGCGCCTTACAGGGACGCTGGCGACTAGGGGGCGCAGCCCGAACCGGGCAGCACCGGGTGGCAGACCCGCTGGACGCCCGCCGCGGGGCGGGTATAGATGTGCCGGCCCGCATGGACCGGGTGCCCTGCGTTTCACGATCGGAGAGAGATGATGCAACTGCCCCGCAGCCCCGGTTTCGACCTGTCAGGCAAACATGCGCTGGTGACCGGCGCGTCATCCGGTATCGGGCTGGCCTGTGCTGCGGCGCTGGCGGAACACGGCGCCGAGGTGACGCTGGCCGCGCGGTCGGCGGACAGGCTGCGCGAGATCGCCGCGCAGATGAGAGCCGAGAACCGGGCCGCGCAGGTGCTGGAGGTGGACGTGTCGGATGTTACAGCAACGGCGCAGGCCGTCGCCAATGCCGGCCCGTTCGACATTCTGCTCAACTCGGCCGGATCGGCGCGGCACAGTCCGGTGCTGGACACCACGGCAGAGGATTTCGATGTGGTTTCGGACCTGAACATCCGGGGCGCCTATTTCCTGACGAGAGCTGTTGCCGACGGGCTGATCCGGGCGGGCAAACCCGGGTCTCTGATCAACATTTCCAGCCAGATGGCCCATGTGGGCGGTGTTGAGCGGGCGGTGTACGCGGCCACCAAGCACGCGGTCGAGGGGTTTACCAAGGCAATGGCGATCGAGTGGGGGCCACACGGCATCCGCGTCAACACGATCTGCCCGACATTCATCCTGACACCGCTGACCCGGCCCACTTTCGACGATCCGGAACGGCGCAGATGGGTGGAAGACAAGATCAAGCTGGACCGGGTCGGAAAGGTCGAGGACATCATGGGCCCGGCGGTGTTTCTGGCCTCGGATGCCAGCGCGCTGATCACCGGTTCGGCGCTGATGGTCGATGGCGGCTGGACCGCGGACTGACGCCCCTGCTACCGGAGGATGCAGAAGGACCGGATCAGGCGGGCCGGATCAGTGTTTTCAGATAGCCGCGCGTTTCGTCGTCCCACGCGCCAGGATCCTCGCCATGCGCGATAACCGCATGCAATTCCATCAGTTTCCACACCTCGTCGATCGTGGCGGCGACAACCTTTCCCGGACAGGATTCCATGCCTTCGCAATCCTTGCAGGCGTATGAATAGGCGGTGCTCATCATGTTTTCCTTTCGCTGCGTGGTGACCAGAGTGGCCTAGAATTCCTGAAATGTCGGGAGATCGTCGGCCAGCCTGACCCAGGGCTGCTGATGAGACACGAAGACATGGGTTTTGGGCTCTGCTACCGACGGGTCGTCGAGCGTTGCGGCCGCAAACCATGCGTCTTCGCTCCAGTCCTGCCCAGCCACCTCGGTCGCTGCGGCATAGGTCAGTGTCGTACCGCAGGCGCCGCAAAAGCCGCGCCGGACGCCCGGTGTCTTTTCGATGTTCTTGATTTCGCCGCAGGTCACCGCAAAGTCCTTTGCCGCCACTTTCGCCCAGGTGACAAAGGCCCCGCCCAGCGCCATCTGGCACGACCGGCAGTGACAATGTCCGGACCAGATCGGCGGTCCGGTGATCTGATAACGGATCGCCCCGCAATAGCACCCACCTTTTAGTTTTTCCATCTGCTCAAACCGCTCCGTTTAGGTTTCGGATGGGTCGGGTGAATGTGGTTTCACTCAATTTCCGAATGTATGTTACATTAGTATTGCCAATCCGACCGCACCATGCGATTCAAATCTCAATCAGTATCAATAGTTTTTCTAAAGTATGGATTGGATACATCTGCCGCCGTTAAACAGCCTGCGCGCCTTTTCGGCGCTCGCAGATGCGGGCAGCTATACACGCGCAGCACGGCAGCTGAATGTCACGCAGGCCGCCGTCAGCCAGCAGGTGAAGGGGCTGGAACAGCGTCTGGGCATCGCGCTGGTGGCGCGACTGGGACGCGGTGTTGAACTGACCGATGCGGGCGCCCGGCTGGCGCGGGAACTGGCGCATGGGTTCGAAGTGATCGGCCGGGGCGTGGAGCGCATCTCCGAAGACGCGGCCAGCCGCCCGGTTCAGGTCACCATGACGCCGGCCTTCGCGGTAGAGTGGCTGTTGCCGCGCATGTCCGCGTTTCAGCGGGTCCATCCCGAGATCACACTGTTGCTGAACCCCACGTCGCAGGTCGCACAACTGCGACCCGGCGGGACCGACGTGGCCATCCGCTATCAGGACAGGCGGCAGCCGCAGCCGGATGTGGACAGCGTGTTGAACACCGACATGATTGTCATCGCCGCGCCATCGCTGGTCGAGGGTCTGGAACTGCGCGACCGTGCCGCGCTGATGGATCTGCCCTGGTTGCAGGAGTTGGGGACGAAGGAGGTTACCGACTGGTTTGCCTATCACGGCGTTGTGCCCGACCGGCCGCTGACGGTGAACCACATGCCCGGAAACCTGATAATGACCGCGGTCCGGCGAGGCGACGGCGTGACCTACACGGCGCGGGCTTTCTTTTCCGAGGATCTGGCGGCCGGGAGAGTCGTGGAACTGTTCTCGGAACCATTGTTCGGTGTCTATTTCATCGAAACCGCCCCTGCCCCGCTGCGCCCCGAGGCCAGGGTGTTTTTGAAATGGCTCAGGTCGCAGGCCGAAACCGTCACGGCCGCATCACCGGATCCGTCCGGGCCTTGACCGCAGTGGTTCGACAGTCTGACCGGCACCGTGGGTTGGTTGGCCCTGTTCGGTCAGGCCGGCAGCGTGGTGGCTCAGAGCGCGGGGATGACGCCGCCGAGCGGGAAGGCGCTGGTGGTGTTTTACAGGCCGTCCAAATTCTCAGGCGGGGCCATTCGTTTCAACATCCAGCATACCGATGGACCGGTCGGGCAGCTTGCCGGCGGCACCGTCATTCAGAAGGTTGTAAACCCCGGCGCGAACACGTTCTGGGCGCAGGCGGTTTCCGGCGACAGGATCACCATTCAGGCCGAGGCGGGCAAGACCTACTATGTGCGGGGGGAAGTGCGCGGGGGGATTGCCGCGGGGCGGCCCAAATTCACGCAAGTGCCGGAAAGTCAGGCGCGCGGGGAAATGTAGCGCGCCACGGGCGCGGGCGGGCACCCGCCCTACCCCTGAAATGTGTCCGAGATTTCGCCGATCAGCGCGGCAAAGCGGTCCGGCGCAGGTGCCTGACCGGTGGTCCATGACAGCAGGTCCTGATCGTTTTCAGACAGCAGCGCCTCGTAAAGGTCGAGCTGTCCGGACGTCATGGCGCTGAGGTTGCGGTCGGCGTAGGCCGACAGGATCAGGTCCATTTCCTTGATCCCGCGCCGCATGGAGCGCATGGCCAGACGCTTGAGCCGGATGTCGTGCGGTTCGGCGGTCATCCCGAGGCGGCGAGCGTGCGCAGGCGTTTTTCGAGCCGGGCGAGCCGTTCGCCGGAGGCGCGCATCTCGTTGCGAATCGACCGCATTTCGGCCAGCGCGGCAGACAGGTCCCGTGCCCAGTCGGGTTGTTCCTCGGCCGGCATCGCGGCGCCTTCGCCTTCGCCGGTCAGCAGCCACATGATGGACACGTTCAGAACGCCCGCCATCATCGACAACCGGTTGGCGCGGGGTTCGGACAGGTCCTGTTCCCAACCTTCGATAGTTGCCTTTTTCACGCCCAGCCGGCGGGCAAGCTGTGCCTGCGACATGCCAGCGGCTTCGCGCGCGCCGGCGACGCGGTCACCGAAAGTGGCGCTGTCCGGGCCGTACCAATCATCTGCGTTTTCGGTCATCCAAAGCTCCCGGCCTGATCGCCGCTTGATCGCGTTTCGGCGGCACCCTATGACAGTCGGGATCAACATACAAACCGGTGCCCCCATGAGCTTTCTGTCTGCGACCTTGTCCCGCGTAAAACCGTCCCCAACCATCGCTGTCACGACCAAGGCGCGGGAACTGAAGGCCGCCGGCAAGGATGTGATCGGGCTGGGTGCCGGGGAACCGGATTTCGACACGCCGGACAATATCAAGGCGGCAGCGGTGGCCGCAATCGAGGCCGGGAAAACCAAATACACCGATCCTGATGGCATCATCGAGCTGAAACAGGCGATCTGTGACAAGTTTCAGCGTGACAACGGGCTGAGCTATACGACGGCGCAGGTCAGCGTGGGCACCGGCGGCAAGCAGATCCTCTATAACGCGCTGATGGCGACGCTGAACCCCGGCGACGAGGTGGTGATTCCCGCGCCCTACTGGGTCAGTTATCCGGACATGGTGTTGCTGGCAGGCGGCGAGCCGGTGGTCGCGGAAACCTCGATCCAGACGAATTTCAAGCTGACCGCGGATCAGCTGGAGGCGGCGATCACGCCGAAAACCAAGTGGCTGATCTTCAATTCACCGTCGAACCCGACCGGTGCGGGATATTCGCGCGAAGAGCTGAAGGCGCTGACTGACGTGCTGATGCGGCATCCCCATGTCTGGGTGATGACCGATGACATGTACGAACATCTGGCTTACGACGATTTCGAATTCTGCACGCCGGCGCAGGTGGAACCGGCGCTGTATGACCGGACACTGACCGTCAACGGGGTCAGCAAGGCCTACGCGATGACCGGCTGGCGGATCGGTTATGCCGCGGGGCCCGAGGACCTGATCAAGGCGATGCGCAAGGTCCAGTCGCAATCCACGTCGAACCCCTGTTCGATCAGCCAGTGGGCGGCAGTCGAGGCACTGAACGGCACGCAGGCATTTCTGGAACCGAACAATGCGGTCTTCCAGCGCCGCCGCGATCTGGTGGTGTCGATGCTGAACGAGATCGATGGCATCACCTGCCCGGTGCCGGAGGGCGCGTTTTATGTCTATCCCTCGATTTCCGGACTGATCGGCAAGACTTCGGCCGGCGGCACGCTGATCGAGGACGACGAAAGCTTTGCCACCGCCCTGTTGGAAGAAGGCAACGTGGCGGTCGTTTTTGGCGCGGCGTTCGGTCTGAGCCCGAATTTCCGTGTCAGCTATGCCACATCCGACGCGGCGCTGAAGGAAGCCTGCACACGCATTCAGGTGTTTTGTGCCGGTCTGGTGTAAAGAAAGCGCATGACAACCGAGTTACCCGAATATTACTTCCGCATGCGCGACAACGGCGCATTCGTGTTTCGCGTGGACACGGAAAACCGGCAGCGGCGGATCGAGATGGATCAGATCGCGGTCGTGAACATCCGCAACGGCGAGATCAAGCCACATGGCCAGCGCGAACTGTCGGATCGCGACCTGCAGGAAATCCACGACTGGATGGCGGCGCGCACCGACCTGCTGGCGCGGCGCGATATCGACGATATTCACCGCGCCGTGGATTACCTGAACACGACGACGCACTGGGTTCAGTCGCGGGCCAGCGACGATCAACTGGAGGATGTCACCGACCGGCTGCTGCTGGCGATGCACGACCTGCGGTCGGTGCTGGTGCGCAAGAAGGCCGACCGGCTGTTGAAGGCCGCGTCGGGACCAAAGGGCGGTTAACCGCGAGCGGCGGCCATCTGGTGTCCCAGATCGGAACAGGCGTTGAAGTCACCGGCCACACAGTTGGCCTTGATCGCCTGCTGTTCAGATGACAGGCCCGCGTTGACGCTGCAGGCACCGAGCCCCAGCAGAACGACCAGAATCGCAAATTTCCGTACCATGGTTTGACCTCGTCATGGGCAGAAGGAACAGTCCGGTTAACCATAGAGGAAGACCGGGCATTTCATTGGCTTAACCGGAAATGCGCCGGACATTGACGCAAAATTGTCGCGCTCGTCGCGATAATGCGAGGCCGGGCCGGAGACTGGTTCCGGAACCGATACAGCCGGGCGGCGGAACGAATCAATTTGCCGGGTTTGCTTGGCAGAAACGCGGAACGGGATATAATTTACCGCAATATGGTTCAGGGGGGGACATCATGCGGACATTCCTGATGGGGTGCGGCGCGGCGGTTCTGGCGCTGGCGACGGTATTTCCGGTGCGGGCGGACACGGTCCACTGGAAAACGGTCAGCGGCTGGGACGTGTCATTCTATCCCGGCGCCGAGGGCTGTCAGGCCTTTGCGATATTTGAACAGGACACCGCGTTTTTCATCGGGTTCGACACGACGGACAACCAGCTGTCGCTGGACCTGACCCTGCTGGATCAGCGGTGGTCGTCGCTGGAAGCCGGCCAAAACTATGACGTCAGCGTGCAGTTCGGACGTGAATCACCGTGGACGGTGTCAATGACCGGGCTGTCGATTGACGGGTACCCGGGACTGCACATTCTGATCGACGCAGGTTCGGACAAGGCGGCGCTCTTCGTCGAGGAGTTCCAGCGCAAGACCTTCATGGAGTGGACCTATCAAGGCAGCCTGCTGGGCCGGTTCACGCTGAAGGGATCGCGCCGCGCGTTTGAAGAGGTGGTGTCGTGCCAGAAATCCTATAACGCGGCGAAATCGTCCCAGGACGATCCGTTTGCGTCGGGCAAGAAGGACCCGTTTGCGGATTAAAGCTGGCTGAGCTTTGTTCCGCGCGGGGTGTTTCCGTGCAGGTGACGGTTGCCCGTCCGGCAGCACGTGACTAGGCTGCCGCGACCGGACAGGAGCGCGCCATGACAACCGATGACCTGCAGAAACTTCTTGCAGACAATTTCGCGAATTGGGTTCTGGCGCTCAACCCCGAGGTTGTGGCTGCCGACAGCAATCATGTGCTGGTGCGGATGCCCCTGACACCGGATCTGGCGCGGGTTGGCGGCATCGTGTCCGGGCAGGCGCTGGCGGCGTTGGCGGATACGTCGATGGTTCTGGCGGGCATCGCGCATAAGGATGAATTCGTGCCGCTGGCGACAACCAATCTTGACACGCAGTTCCTGCGCCCGGGCACGGGTACTGCCATTTTGTGCCGGGCCGAAGTGGTTCGGGCCGGGCGTGCACTGATTTTTGCAAAGGCCACGATGACCGAGGAAGACAGCGGCAAGGCGGTGGCGACCGCGACAGCCACGTTTTTTGCGCCGTGAGACAGGGTGTCTCGTTTTTGTGGCTTGCACCCCGTAGCCGGTGAGGAACAAATCGGAAACTCTGTGCCCGGAGGAAAGAGACCATGCTGCATTTCGACGAATTGTTTGACATCGCCGCCGGCCGGCATGGCGGGGTCGACGACCTGAACGACAAGCTGAGCCGACCGACCTCCGCTGCCGAATTGGCACGGATACCGGAGGACCGGTGGTTGTCGACGCTGACAAAATGCATCTTTCAGGCCGGGTTCAACTGGAAGGTCATCGAGAACAAGTGGGACGGGTTCGAAACCGCCTTTGACGGGTTCGACGTGGGCCGCTGCGCGTTCATGGATGACGAGAAATTCGATGCGCTGCTGCAGGACACGCGGATCGTGCGCAACGGCACCAAGATCGCGGCGGTGCGGGACAATGCCGTCTTCCTTATGGAACTGCGCGACAAAGGCGGCGCGGGCAAGGTTCTGGGCGGCTGGCCGTCGGAGGATTACATCGGACTGCTGGCGCTGCTGAAAAGCCGGGGATCGCGGCTGGGCGGGACGACGGCGCAATATGCGATGCGGTTTTCGGGGCGCGACAGTTTCATCCTGTCACGCGACGTGACCGCCCGGCTGATCGCCGAGGGCGTGATCGACAAGCCGACGACCTCGAAATCGGCGATGAAGGCGGTTCAGGGGGCGTTCAACACGTGGATGCAGCAATCGGGGCGGTCGCTGACCGAGATCAGCCGGGTTCTGGCGATGAGCGTCTGAGGAGGCTCATCGCTCCCTTGCGGGCGCTCTTCGCCGGGAAAACCAACCGGGCGCGGGGCTGACGCGATCTTGAGGCATTTTCGGACGACACGCCCTGTGCAAACCGGGATGACGCGGCTAACGTCGCGGCCATGTTGATGCGGTTCTTGCTGATCCTGTTGCTGATTTCCGGCTGTGGGCGGAAGCTCACTGAGACCGAATCCGTTTTTCTGTCGAAACTGCATGGCGACAGTCTGAACCAGAGCCGGATGCGCATGGTCGACGGTGCGCTGGTGGGAGAGGTTACCTTCGAGCGTAAGCCGCGCCCGCGGGTCACCTGCCGAGAACGCATCCTGCCGCCGGTCAGGCGCGAGGTTGTCACCGTCAGCCCGGCCGCGGTCACGGTGTTCAACCGTATCTTTTTCGCCAAGGACTGGTACGTGGAGGACTACGTGCCGGACTATCCCGACCGGCTGCATCTGGTGGGTGCGATGCTGCTGGCGCATGAGGCCACCCATGTCTGGCAGTGGCAGAACCGGAAACTGACCGGGTATCATCCGCTGAAGGCGGCGGCCGAGCATTCGGCGAGTGAAGACCCCTACCTGTTCGACATTAACGGCACGCCCGATTTCCTGAGTTTCGGCTATGAGCAGCAGGGCGGCATTGTGGAGGAATATGTGTGCTGCCGGGCGCTGGCGCCGCAGGCGGCCCGGACGCAGAGGCTGCATGATATGCTGGCGGCAGTGATGCCGGTCAGCGATCTGCCGAAGCGGGGGCGTGAAAGCGACGTGTGGATGCCGTGGAAGGGCGCGGAACTGAACGGGATCTGTGCCTGAGGCCCGGAACGTGTCAGGGATCCAGCGGTGCGGTGATCGGATTGTAGCAATAGAGCCAGGTGTCGCGTTCAGCAAAGAGATCGGCGCTGGCATCTATCAGCTTCCTCAGCTCGGCCTCGTCGCTCATGTGGTTGATCCGGCGCAAACGGTTGGCGCTTTCCACGACCCGGGCGGCCCGCGGCGCGCGAATGCGCTGGAACCGCTCAAGCGCGGCGGGCACCGCGGCATCTCCGGCCAGAACCCGCGTCAGGATGGCCGCGTCTTCGACGGCGGCCGCTGCGCCCTGGGCGAGATAGGGCAACATGGGATGCGCAGCATCGCCGATCACCACCGCCCGCTCCGAACGCCAGTTGAAGACCGGTTCGCGGATATTCAGCGACCAGCGAAAGCAGTTTTCGCGGTCCGAGGCATTGATTGCGGCCTGAATGTCGGGATGCCACCCGGCAAAGTCGGACTTGAATGTCTGCCAGTCGGCGCGCACGGTCCAGCTTTCTTCGACATCCGTGCTGCCCTCGACCACGCCGACAACGTTCAGGAGCGTCCGGTTGCGCAGCCAGTACATGACGAAATGGCGGCCCGGGCCGACCCAGGCCACGTGGTCAGGCGGCATGAAATCCGCCGGCAGGCGGTCGGCAGGGATGACCGAACGCCACGCGACGTTGCCGGAAAACTCGGCCCGGTCGGGACCGAGGATCTGCGACCGGATCGGCGAGCGGACACCGTCGGCGGCCACCAGAAGATCGCCGCTGATCTGCCGGCCATCCGCGAGATCGACGGTGACATTGTTGCCGGTTTCGGCATAGCCCGTGGCCTCGGCGCCCAGATGCAGGGCACCGGGTGCAACCGCGTGCAGCCGGTCCAGCAGAATATCCAGCAGGTCGGCGCGGTGGATGTTGCAGCAGGGGAAGCCGTGCTGTTCCAGATGCGGACGGCCGAGATCGAAGGCGGTCAGGACCTCGCCGGTCGTGCCCAACCGGACCACCCATCGATCCGGCGGCACCGAACGGGCGATCAGCGCCTCACCCATGCCCAGTGCGTTGTAGACATGGCCGGCATTGGCGCTGACCTGAAGCCCGGCGCCGACCTCGGTCAGCTGTCTGACCCGTTCGAAAACGCGGACGCGGTGGCCGGACAGGGTGAGCGCGATGGCGGTGCTCATACCGGCGATACCGGAGCCGATGACGATGACATCGAGCGGTCGGGAGGTCTGGGGCAAGGTCATGGTTGGATCCGTTCGGGAAGAGGGGCGCAATCCCGCGCACAATGGGCTAAAATCTGTGGACAGAACATAGCTTTTTACCGACGACCGGCTGCTGATGCCCGATGACTGGCCAACCTGATCACGGGCGGCAGGTCCCATTGTCTGACGCCGTCGGGCAGAAACCGACTCGGCACCCGGAATCAAACACGCTAGGCTTTGGCGTATACGGGAAAGAGAGGATTTCATGAAACTCAATCGACGCCATACGCTGGCCCTGCTGGGCGGCACCGCAGCCGCCTCGCTGGCCGCCCCGGCCATTGCCGCAAACCGCAAGATCAAGGTCGGCGCGCTGCGCTTTACCTCGCATTCGGGCAGCTTCATCGCCCTTGAGCGCGGCTATTTCGCCGAGGCCGGGCTGGACGTGGAATTTGTATTCTTCCAGGCGGCACAACCGATGGCGGTGGCCATGGCCAGCCGCGACATCGACTATGCGGTCACCGCCATATCCGGCGGTCTGATTTCGCTGGCGCAGAAGGGCGCGATCAAGGTGATCGGCGGTGCGCTGAGCGAGGAAGCGGGCATTGACGGGCAGAAGATCCTGGCTTCGGACGCGGCCTATCAGGCCGGTCTGACCTCGCCCGCCGCGCTGGACGGCAAGAGCTTCGGCATCACCCAGGCCGGGTCTTCGTTCCACTATATGGGGTCCAAGATCGCCGCGGCCGAAGGCGCCGCGCTGAGCTTCAAGCCTCTGCAGAAAGTGGGTGCGATCATCGGAGCGCTGAAATCCGGCCAGATCGACGCGTGGTCCATCGTGCCCCATATCGCCAAGCCTCTGTCGGGCTCGGGCGCTGTGCATATCATCGGTGATGTCGCGGATTACATCCCCGATTATCAGGTGACGACGGTGTTCACATCCGCCAACAACGCAGCGAACGAGCGGGACATGACCGGCGCCTTCCTTGGCGCGTTTTCCAAGGGCATCGACGATTATGCCGCGGCGATGATCGACCGGACCGGCGGCGAGGACGGCGTGAACGAGATGGTCGATCTGATCCATAAATATGTCTATGCCGACCGGCCGCGCGAAAAGGCGGCAAAGTCGATCATCAACGGCACGATGCGGCTGAACGCGGGCGCGGCGCTGAACGTGGCCTCGGTGCAGGATCAGCTGGACTGGTTCAAGTCCGAGGATCTGGTGGATGCCTCAGTTTCGATGGAGGATCTGGTCGATCCGTCCTATGTCGAGATCATCGGCGCCTGAATCTGTGGCACGGGGCGTCGCCGGTGACGCCCCTGCCCTCTGCCGGAGACCGTCATGGAATTGAAGCTGGAAGCCATCGGGCATTCCTATGGCGGCACCGAGGTCCTGCGGGACATATCGCTGTTGATCCCGGCTGGCCGGGTGGTGTGTATCGTCGGGCCGTCGGGCTGCGGCAAGTCCACGCTGCTGCGGCTGATCGGCGGGCTGGAACGGGCGTCGTCAGGCCGGGTTTTGCAGCTGGGCGATCCGCCCGAAGGCTGTCTGAACCCGCTGACTTACGTGTTTCAGGATTTTGCGCTGCTGCCGTGGCGGACCGTGTGTGGCAACATATCGCTGGTGCTGGAAGATCACGGGATCGGGGCCGCGGAAACCGACCGGATCATCGACGATGTTCTGGCGCGGACGCGGCTTTCGGATTTTGCCGATGCCCTGCCCCGGCAACTGTCGGGCGGGATGAAGCAGCGGGTGGCGATCGCGCGGGCGCTGGCGGTGAACCCCGCTGTACTGTTGCTGGACGAGCCTTTGTCGGCGCTGGACAGCCAGACACGCGAATTGCTGATGGACGATCTGGTCAGCCTGTATGCGCGGCAGCGGTTTACCGCCGTTTATGTCACGCACAACCTGAACGAGGCGGTGCGGCTGGGCCATTTCATCGTGGTGCTGTCGCGCCGGCCGGGGCAGATCCGGGAGATCGTGGAGATTCCCGAACCGCTCGAGGCGCGCAAGCGGGGCGATCCTGCGCTGGAAGCGCGGCAGGCGCATCTGTGGGAGCTGATGCGCGAAGAAGCGCAGGCAGCGGATGCGGAACTGGTCGATGTCTGAGGGATCGCACGAGGTCGGGTTTCGCGGCGGCGGGTTTTCGCCCAGGCGGGTGCGCGGTGTGGGCGTTGTGGTTTTCGTGCTGCTGGTCGGGATTGCCGAATGGGGCACGCAAGCGGGGTGGATTTCGGCGCTCACGCTGCCCAAACCGTCCGATGTGCTGGCCACGTTTGGCGAACTCATTTCGACCGGGCGGCTTTTCGATCACATGGGCCCGTCGCTGTCACGGCTGGTGGTCGGGTCGGCGCTGGGGGTCAGCGTCGGGGTCACGGTCGGCACGATGATCGGGCTCTTCAGCCTCGCCCGGGCCGGGCTGGTACCACTGGTCGCGGCGCTGTTTCCGATCCCCAAGATCGCTCTGCTGCCGCTCTTCGTGATCTGGTTCGGCATCGGCGAGGGATCGAAATACGCGCTCATTGCCTTTGGCACCTTCACACCCACGGTGGTGGCGACCTATGGCGCCGTGGACAATGTCGACCGGACGCTGATCCGGATGGGGCAGAGTTTCGGGCTGAGCTGGGCCTCGATCGTGCGCAAGATCGTGCTGCCGGGGGCGATGCCGGGGATCCTGTCGGGGCTGCGCATCAGCCTTGCGATCGCGATCATCCTGCTGGTGGCGGCCGAAATGCTGGGCGCGGAATACGGGATTGGGGCGTACATCCTCGAAGCCGGTTCGCTTTACGATCTAGAACGGCTGTTTGCCGGCGTGGTGATCCTGTCGGTGTTGGGCGTGCTGGTCAGCGCAGTCATCGGCCTGCTGGAACGGCGGCTGTTACGCTGGCGGGTCTGAGGTGCTACTTCAGAATGATGGTACGCTGGTCGGGATCGCCCGGAAACACGCGGCCCGTTCTGATACACTGAAAGATATGGGTAAACACCGCCCCGGGCTGGCCCGCGGTCTTGCCATACCGAAAATAGTTGTGGCCCTTGGGCATGTCATAATCAGTGTTGATGTCGTCACAATCGGCCTGAAACACATTCCGCGGGGTTTTGCGCATATCCTCGGGGCCGGTATGACCCAGCCGGCGTGAGGCGACCTTGTTTTTCAGATTTGCCGCCTTGCTGGCGCGCAGGGCCATGTCGTCCGAGGCATAATACACAACCACATTGCGCGAGGCGTGGCTGATCAGTTCGCCGGGCTGGCCTTCGTGCAGGGTTTCGTTGACGACATCGGCGGCAACCATGAACGTGTTGCGGAACATCAGCGGCACACCGGATGCCAAATCGTAGCGGTCCCAGTTGTTCAGCGTCTGGCGCAGGACCCGGTTGCCCATCGAATGGGCCAGCATGTTGATCCGCTTGAGGCAGGGCGCAACCTCGGGGTCGTTGGCGTCCGAATTGCGCCAGGCCATGAACTTTTCCAGGACCCGCGCGAAGGACCCGGCGCTGAGGTCGGCGGATTTCTGATCGTCCCAGTATTTGTCGACGATCCCCATTCCGGCATCGCAGGGCCAGATCAGCGGCACCACCAGCGCTTCTTTGTCTTTGGCCTTGTCGCACAGGTCCTGCAATTCACCGGCCATGTCGAAGACCTGATCGGGCAGATTGTTGAAGCCGTGGACATATAGCAGAACCTGCCGGTACGCGCTGTCCTTCAATCGGGCGAGGAAGTCTTCGCTGCCAATCTCGGTGTGATCGCCGTTCTCGCCGGCTTCGCAGAAAAAGACCGAATTGCTGGGCGCGTTGTTCCTGAGATCGAAATTGAACTTGCGGCCGCGGCGGGTGCGGATGCTCTGACGCGGGAAACGGTTGGTGACAAACAGCATGGCAACGGATCTGGGGGCATTGAAGTGAGTTGACAGATAGAACTTCACGTATCGGTTGAGAATAGCACGACCCGGCGGCTGAGTCACGTGGCGCTGACACCCGGTACGCTGGCTGCTGGCTGTGCATCCGAATGGGCGGCCTGAGGCGGCCCGGGACGGACTAAGGCGTCTGGATGCTCTCCAGATAGGCCAGCAGGGCCGCCAGCGGGCGCGGGGTGGGCGTGAGCGTGCCGTCGATATCGACCGGCACCAGGTCGCCTTCCAGAAGCGCGCCGAATTCCGGCATGATCTCGGCTGAGACCTTGCCGCGCCCATAGCCGTCGATCTGTGACAGAACCTGCGCCGCGGGGAAGGTGCCGCCGTTGCGGGCGGCGATGCGCGTCAGGTCGGGCCCGTCTCCGCCAGTGGCGTCGTTGCCATGGCAGGACGTGCAGTTCTGAGCAAAGAGCGCCTGCCCCTCGGAGGGGCCGGGCATTTCGTTGGCTGCGCAGGCCGCGGCCAGCGCGAGGACCGGCAACAGCGGGATCCAGAGGGGTTTCATATCGGGCGGGTTCCGTTCAGTCGAAAATCAATCGTTCTGAAGAGACTCCAAATACGTCAGAAGATCAACAATCGGCTGGCTGGTCATCAGCGGCTGGCCGGTATGTGTCTTGATGGTCGCGTCCTCGCCTTCGAAGAAGAAGCCATAAACCGGCATCGGGCTGCCATGGCTGACCAGCGGGTCGCGCCCGTCGATCCGGGCCGCAACCTGTGCAACCGGGAAGATCCCGTCATTGTTGGCCTGCAGCAGGGTCAGATCGCGCGGCTTGATGGTCAGCACACCGGCCATCGGGCCGTCGCCCATGCCATCCACCCCGTGACAGGTGGCACAAAACTCACGGTAGAGCGCCGCGCCTTCGCGGACGTCCTGCGCCGCGGCGGTGCCGAGCGAAGCGGCCAGCAGAAGCGGCGCGATGCGGATTGCCTGTTTCATCGGGATCCTCCGGGGCTGTGTCCTGTCCCACCTTGGGTTGAGCTTTGCACGGACAATAGCGAGCGGCCTTGACGCAGATCAAGCCGCATCACGACCGCCTTGCCGACGGATCATTTCGCCGGCAGCAACCGGTCGACAAGCCCGAGCCAGTAACCGACGCCAACCGGGATGGCAGCATCGTTGAAATCATAATCCGGGTAGTGGACCATAGCGTTGTTGCGCCCCGGCTGATCGGTGCCCATCCAGATGTAATTGCCGGGCCGCTCGTTCAGCATGAAGGAGAAATCCTCGCCCGCCATGCAGGGCTCGCTTTCTCGCAAGACGGCATCGGGCCCGGCCAGCGCCGCGGCCACCTGCGCCGCGGTGTCGGTTTCGGCGGCGTGGTTGATTGTTGGCGGATAGTTCTTGCGGTAATCGATGACCGCCTCGGCGCCAAACCCGGCCGCGATCCCTTCGGCCAGCCGGCGGATCCGCGCCTCGGCCACGTCGCGTGTGGCGTCATCGAAATAGCGCACCGAGCCGCCGATCACCGCCTGATCGGGCATCACCACATAGGCGTCCGAGCCTTTGAACATGCTGACCCCGATGGTCGCGGTTTCATGCGGCGACACACTGCGGCCCGGCACGCTCTGGATCGCGGTGACCAGTTGCGCGGCGGCCAGCACCGTGTCGACCCCCAGATGCGGCAGGCCGGCATGGGTGCCCTGCCCGCGGATGGTGATGTCGAAATAGTCGATGCCAGCCATGATCGGGCCGGAGATGGCGCCGAACCGGCCCAGCGGCAGTCCGGGCCAGTTGTGCAGGCCCCAGACCGACTGACAGTCGGCCTGATCAAAAAGCCCTTCGCGCACCATCACGCCGCCCCCGCCGCCGCCTTCCTCGGCGGGCTGGAAGATAACCGCAACCGAACCGGCGAAATCGCGGGTTTCGGCAAGGATCTGCGCCGCGCCCAGCAGCATCGAGGTGTGCCCGTCATGGCCGCAGGCGTGCATCTTGCCGGGGGTGACCGATTTCCATGGCACATCGCCATGTTCCTGCATCGGCAACGCGTCCATGTCGGCCCGGAGCCCGATCATCGGCCCCGCCTGCGCCCCGCGGATGATGCCGACAACCCCGGTGGTGGCCATGCCGGTGATCACTTCGTCAACACCGAAGGCCCGCAGCTTGTCGGCGACGATGGCGGCTGTGCGGTGTTCCTCGAAGCCGGTTTCGGGGTGCATGTGCAGATCGCGCCGCCATGCAGTGATGTCCCCGTGCAGGTCGGCGATACGGTTGTGGTGGCGGGTGTTGAGGGCGGACTGGGTCATGGGCGGGTCTCCGGTGGTCGCCCGCGCATTCAATCCAAATTGCGGGGTTTTGGGAATAGGCCCTGTCGCGCGTCCGCGAAGCATCGCGTGAATTGTGTTACGCTGTCGCGGCGGCGGCGGGCGACGGACCCGGTCGCCGAAACCGACAGGCGGGGAAGGAACAGGCGTTTTCCGAGTTCTTTTACGGGACCGCCATTCCGCTGATGCGCCGCACCAAGGGGATCGTGCAAGTATTGCCCGGCGCCGCGCGGCCCGAGAGCCCGCGCGCGTTCAGCTTTGTCATGATCTGGGAAGATCCGGACGCGCTGAAAGCATTTGTCGGGGAGGATTACGACAGCCCGCATATCGACCCGGCCGAAGCGGAACTGGTCGAAAGCCGCACGATCCGGCATTGCGATCTGGCGGAGGGGGGCGTTTGAGCCAGTTTTGAGCCTGTTGTCATCAGACGCAAACACCTGACCTCCGCTCAAACCGCCTTGAAACGCACGATGCGCGGCGGCCCAGAGGGCCGCGTTCACGCGCTGGGGGCACCTTCGGACGTTTGGATTGTGATCTTCCCGGGTGACCGCCCCGTTTTCTAGCCCACAAGACCGCGGCACAGATCCCACAGCGCCTGTGGCACCTCGACCGCCTCTGCCGGTTGCCGCCCCTGCCCCGGCATGCGTGCGCCTTCGTCCTGCGCGACGGCGGCGGCGACCTCGGCCAGCGTGTCGAAGAAACCCGGCGCGTTGGCGGGGTCGATCAGCAGGTAGAACTGACCCAGATCGTGCGGTGGGCCCTCGGGCGCTTTCAGGGGTTTGACGTTTTGCGAGGTGACCGACCCGGTCAGGCCGGCAGCCAGAAGCTCGGCCATCAGGCCAAAGCCCCAGCCCTTGTAGCCGCCCATGCTGACCAGCGACCCTTGCAGGGCGGCCTTGGGATCGGTGGTGGGTTTGCCTTCCGCGTCGACGGCCCAGCCTTCGGGGATCGGCTCACCCGCGGCGTTGGCCATGGTGATCTTGCCCAGCGCGACGGTGGTGGTGGACTGATCGAACTGCATGGCCACCCCGCCCTGTCCGTCGGGCACCGAAAAAGCGATCGGATTGGTGCCGATCACGCGGGTCTTGCCACCGGGCGGCGCGACGATGGGTGACGCGTTAGTCATGCCCAGCCCGATCAGCCCGGCCCGGGCGATCTGACCGGTGAAATAACCGACGGATGTGCAGGTGTGGGTATGACCGACGGCGAGTAAGGCGGTGCCGCTTTCGCGGGCCGCGGCGATGGCCTCGGGCAGCCCGCGGGCAAAGGCGGGCTGGGCAAAGCCGAGCCGGCCATCGACATGGACACTGCCGGGCCGGGGGCGGGTGACCACGGGATCGGCGGTGCCGCTGACCCGCCCGGTGGTCAGTTGCTGGCAATAGCTTTCGAGATAATAGAGCCCGCAGATGCGGTTGCCCAGCGCCTCGCTTTCGGCGGTGGCGTTCGCCACTTCGGTGGCGATCCAGTCGGCGGCGCCGTGGCGGATCAGGGCGGCTCTGGCGGTGTCATAAATCTCGGGAATGGGGATCTGCGGCATGGTCAGGCGGTCTGTTCCTTAAGCGCGCCGTTTTCCAGCCGCACCGTGCGGTGCATGCGGGCGGCAAGCGCGGGGTTATGGGTGGCGATGAGCGCGGACAGGCCGGTGTCGGCGACGAGGTCCATGAGCGCGGAGAAGACCTGATCCGAGGTGGCCTGATCGAGATTGCCGGTGGGTTCGTCCGCCAGCAAAAGTTTCGGCGCATTGGCCAGCGCGCGGCAGAAGGCAACCCGCTGCTGTTCGCCGCCAGAGAGCGCCGCCGGACGGTGATCCGCGCGCGGCTCCAGACCGACCCGGGCCAGCAGCTCGGCGGCGCGGGTTTCGGCCGCGGCCCGCGCGGTGCCGTTGGCCAGTTGCGGCAGCACGATGTTTTCCAGCGCCGTGAACTCGGGCAGCAGGTGGTGGAACTGATAGACAAAGCCCACGTCACGGCGGCGGATTGCGGTGCGGGTGCGGTCGTTTTGTCCGCTGGCCGGGCGGCCGTTGATCCGCACCTCGCCCCCGTCGGGTGTATCAAGTAACCCGGCGATATGCAGCAACGTGGATTTGCCGGCGCCGGAGGGTGCGACCAGCGCGGCAACCTCCCCCGGCTGCAGGGCCAGTTCGACGCCGCGCAGGACCTGCACCTCGTTCGGGCGGCCCTTGTTGTAGGTCTTCTCGATCCGGTCGAGCACCAGCACGGGATCACTCATAGCGCAGGGCCTCGACCGGGTTCAGGCGGGCGGCGCGGCGGGCAGGAAAGAGCGTGATGAACCAGCTGAGCCCGAGGCTCATCGCCGCCGAGGCTGCCACATCGCCCGCGGTGACCACGGCGGAGGGAAAGAAGAAACCCGAGGCTTCGAGCTGGCGCACACCGCTGCCGGTGATCCAGTCCACAAGGCTGTAGACGTGATCAATATTCATGGCAAAGACGATGCCAAGGATCACGCCGAACAAAGTTCCCAGCGTGCCGGTCACCGCGCCGCAGAGGAAGAACACCCGCAGGACCGACCCCTGGCTGAGCCCCATGGTGCGCAGGATGCCGATATCGCGACCCTTGTTTTTCACCAGCATGATCAAGCCCGACACGATGTTAAGCGCGGCGATGAGGACGAGGATCGACAGCACGATGAAGATGGCGTTGTCCTGCATCCGGAGCGCGCGCAGCATGCCGCCGGCGCGGTCCTCCCATGTCTGCACATAGGCGCGGTCGCCGCCGGTCTCGAACACCGGGTAGAGCATCGCCTGAACCGCCTGCGGATCGGTCAGGCGCAGGTCGATCTGATCAACGGCCTGTTCCTTGTTGAAGAAGCTTTGCGCCTCGGCCAGCGGCAGGTAGGCGCGGGCCTGATCGATGAACCCGTCGCCGGAGGAGAAGATGAACACGACCTCGTAAGCGGAGACCCGCGGCGAGGTGCCCATCGGAGTCTTGGCCCCGTCGGGCGAGATCAGCTTGATCCGGTCGCCGATACGCACACCCAGTTGCCGCGCCAGACCCGCGCCCAGCGCAATGCCCTCGTCGAAACGGTTCAGGTCGCCCCAGGCGGTTTCGGCTGCGGCGATCATCGGGTACTGGCGCAAATCGGCGGAGGCGATGCCGAAGATATCGACGGGCGCGTTGCGGCCGCGGTAATTGCCCATGACCTGATTGCGGACCAGCGGCGCGGCATGTTCAACGCCGGGCAGGTCGGCAAGGCGCGCGGACAGGTCGGCATAGTCGCGGATCAGGTGGTCGAGCGGGATGTCTCCGGTCAGGTCGCGTTTGTAATGCACTTCCATATGCGCGTTGGCGCCCAGCATGGCGGCGACGATGTCGTCGCGCAGGCCGGTGCGCACGGCGAGCGTGGCGACCAGCGCGAAGACGGCCAGCGTGATGCCGATGAGCGAGATCCAGGTCATCACGCTGACCCCGCCTTCGGCCCGCCGGGCCCGCAGGTAGCGCCATGCGATCATCCATTCGAAAGCGGCAAAGGGCGGCGGTGTGCTGGCCATTCAGGCTCCTGCTCGGGTTTTGCGCGGGAGGTTGCGGGTTTGGTCCGGCAGGGTCAACCGTTTTGGGCCGGCCGCCGCACCGGGATCAGCGGAATACGGCCCCGATCAGGGCCGCATCGAGCGTTGCGAACCAGTCGTCCTGCGGGCAGCCGGCGACATGCACCGCCGCGCCCCAACCGTTCGACCACAGCACGCTGAAGGTCATGAAGTCGGTCTCGCCACCAAAACAGAGCGCGCCGAAATGCCAGTGGTTGTGCCCGCCATCCCGGCTGTTGCGCCAGACCATGCCGCGACCGTAATGCATGCCGTTGCCCATGTCCGCGGCGGGAAATTCGGCTGGATCGTCTGCGGCATAGTGGTGCCAGATCATGCGGGCATAGTCCGCTAACGACGCCCGCCAGCCGCCCCATGCGGCAAACCGGCCATAGAGCGGGGACGGGCCGGCCTGAACGCGGCCGGGCGGGGCAAAGACAACGTCGCGGCAGGTTTCGGCATAGGACCGGCCCGAGACGGCGCTGATCACCTCCGCCAGAACGGCATAATTTGCGTTGTTGTAGCGGAATTGTGGCCCGGCCAGCGGCTGGCTTTCGATCTCCTGCACGATGCGGGCATGTACGGGTTCACCGGGCCCGCGCCAGTTCTGCATGCGGCCCTGCGTGACGTCGTGGTCAAGACCGCTGCTATGGGTGACCAAGTCGGCCAGCCGCACACCCGCCAACGGCGCAGCCGCATCGGGCAGATGCCGGCCCACCGTATCGCTCCAGCCGAGCATGCCGCGTTCGATCAGTCCGGTCACGCAAATCCCGGTGATGGCTTTGCTGAGGCTGGCCAGATCGACCGGACCGGTGCGGCCATCCAGCGTGGCCTGTGCCATGATCCGACCTTCGAAGGCGACGGCAAGCTGACCGTGAGCAATGCCCCGGGCGCCGGCCCATTCGGTCCAGGCGGCAACCATGCGGTCAGCAATCTCGCTGGCGCGCAACGGACCGGCGACCACCATACTCACCGCAAGCGCGACCAGGATCGGGCGGATCGGCCCGACGGCAGGGTGATGCATGATTTGACCTCGTCAGCGGCAAAGCGGCGCCGGTTTTGGTGACGCCGGGCCAGTGTAGTCGGCGGGTCCGGACACGACCAGAGGTGTTCTGTCGGTTCCGGTTTCGAAACCTTACCCACAAACCGGCATTGATTGTTCCTACTTCCGCCACAATCACCGGCAAGGATTGGGCAAGAGGCAGGTTCTTCGCCCATCAATGCTGCAGGACACGGCGTTGGGGGCCGCCACCATCGGGGATGGTACGAGGCAAGGACGGAGTTACGTCATGTCAGGAATGTCGACGAACGTTTCCCAAACGCCGGTGTTTTCACCGCCGGTTTCCGAAAGCTACGACTGCGAGACTGCGGCCCTTGTACGGGCCTGTCTGTGTCCCCTGTTCGATGGCGCCACCAGCTGGAAGGTGCTGGCCGAAGGGCTGGCAACGCGCGGCTACGGGCTGGCGATCCGCGACGGGCGGCTTGTGGTGAAGGAGGCCGCGAGTGGCCGCCGGATCTGTTCCGTGCGCTATCTGGGCACCAACCTGCGCGAACTGTCCGGGCGTCTGGGCCGACCGATGGTTCTGGCGCGCCGGGATCGGGCCGCCGCGGGCGAGTTCCTGGTTTAATCCGCCGTTTCCTGTGCAGGGCGCACCGTGTCGTAGATCGTCACGGACTTGTCCTGCACCATCTCCGCGACCTCGGCGTCGAAGGCCGTGAAATGGGCGGAGGCGAGGTGCAGATCGAACGCGGAACGGTCGGTATAAAGCTCGTATAGGAAGACGGTGTCGCCGCTCCCTGCCCCGGTGCAGATATCGAACAGGTGACAGTCCGGCTCCACGCGCAACGAGGTATCCGCCTGCACCTGCATCAGCGGCATGAACCGGTCCATCGCGCCGGGTTTGATCCTGAAAGTGACACAAACGGCAATCATCCGGGGCTCCTCAGCATTTGACGGAAAAACGGCGTTGCAGGTCAGCGACCTGATCCGGCGTCAGGGGGCGCGTGCGCATCCCCTGCAGGGCAAGAAAGAGCCGTGCGGTTTCTTCCAGTTCCTCGGTCGCGTAAACCGCGTCCTCCAGACCGGTACCCGCAACCACGGGCCCGTGATTGGCCAGCAGAACGGCATGGTGGTCCGATGCCATTTCACCCACGGCCCGCGCCAGATCCAGATCGCCGGGCGCGAAATAGGGGATCAGCGGCAGGGTGCCCACGCGCATGACGTAATAGGCGGTGAGCGGCGGCAGGACGTCGGCCGGATCCACATCATGCATGTAGGACACGGCGACGGAATGGGTGGAGTGCAGATGCACGATGGCCCCGGCACGCGGACGTTTTTCGTACATTGCCATGTGCAGGAAGCTTTCCTTGGTCGGCTTGTCGCCCGACAGGTGCCGGCCCTGCGCATCCAGCCGCGAAATGCGGGCCGGGTCGATCCGGCCCATGCTGGAGCCGGTCGGTGTCATCAACCAGCCATCGTCGAGCCGGACCGAGATATTGCCCGAAGACCCGAAGGTCAGCCCGCGGTCGAACATTGATTTGGCAAGGCGGGCAATGTCATCGCGCAGGCGGGTTTCGGTCATGTCAGGGGGTCCGCCGAACCGCAAGGACCGGTCGTAGCGGACGTGCCCGTCAGCCCGCCAGCAAGTGTTATAGCGCGTCGCAGCATCTGCATTCACCCTGTTGCCGTTGCGCGGAAGATGCCAGCGGGCAGCGGGGCTGTCCAGCGGCGAAACCGGCGGAAAAGGCCGGCGGTTTTCGGGTGCGGGCGGCGGTTCGAAAAGGATTGGCGGGATATCGAAGGAAAAACCCCGCGATTTCCAATATCTGCATAGCGGGTACATGACCGGAGGATCATGCAGGATGGAGAGCGTTGTTATTATCGGTCTGATGCTGGTGTGTGTCGTCTTCCTGGCGGCATCCGGGTCCGGCAAAGGGAATGAACCGCGCCGGGGCCACCGGAACCGCCCGATCCGGTCCGGTGACCGGCGGGTGCCGCCAAAGGTGCGGATAAACCCGTCGCACCGCAATGGCCGGCGGGAGATCAGGGGCCGGGCTCATATCATCGACGGGGATACGATTGTGATCGGGCGCATCAAACTGCGGCTTGAGGGGATCGATGCGCCGGAACTGGACATGCCATGGGGGCAGAAGGCGAAACGGGAGATGGTCGATATCTGCAAGGGCCAGACGATCACCGCGAAGCTGACCGGAGAGACCTCTTTTGACCGGTTCGTGGCGGTGTGCCACCTGCCGGACGGGCGCGACATCGGGGCCGAGCTGGTCCGGCGGGGAGTCGCGCTGGACCTGCCGTTCTTTTCCGGCGGCAAGTACCGGCATCTGGAACCCGCCGGGGCGCGGCGCAGGCTGGCAAGCGGGACATTTGACCACCAGTCCGGGACGGCGGTTCAGCGGGCATAGAGCGCGGCGGCCCCGCGTCGGAGGCCGCCTCCGGGGCGTTTCTGATGACCGTGAAACGCGCCTTGTTCTACAGGCCCTGCTACAGCGCGTCGCCATGGGGGTTATCGATCACCATTTTCCAGCGCCCGTCTCCCTGACGCCGCAGGATGGCCACCGACAGCCCGCCACCAGAGAGCGCCGTGCCATCCGGGCCCGTCGCCGTCATCTGCCACGGCGCGATATGAACCGCCGTATCTCCGGCAACGATGACCTCGTGTCCGGAATAGCGGAAATCGGGGGCCAGCGCCGCGATGCCGGCAAAAGCCTCGGACAGCGGGGCGATGCCGGTCACCGGCTGTCCCGGCTCCATCATCACCACTGCGCCGGCCGCGTAGGTTCCCATCACGGCGGGCACATTGCCCGCTGCGAGGCTGGCGGTCATGTGTTTGATGACGGCCAGAACGGCCCGTTCGTCGGTGGTCATATCGGGTTCTCCAGCGATCAGCGTCTGGACGGGGGTGACGGACAGGCACAGCGCGGCCGTCCATGCGAAAGCATGTTTCATGGTTTTCTCCTGCTTGGTTGGGTTGGGTTGGGTTTGGGTTGGACCGATCAGCCCGGCGGGTCGACGATGGCCATGACCCGGGAGGCAAGATCCTGCGGGCTGACCAGCGGTCCGGTTGCCTGTTGCAGTTTCGCAGTCACCAGTTCCGCCGCAGTTCTGTCTGCCAGACTACGCGCGTCCTCGAACGACGGCGCGTCGGCAAGGTCCGGTGAGGGCGCTGGTCCGACGCGGCTCGTTGCGATGGCGGCGGGCAAACGTCGCCGGCAGGTGCAGGCGCCCCGCGCACCGGCCAGCCCGCAGGCGCGGGCCGTGAAGGCCGTGACCTTGGCCCGGGCCCGCGACAGGCGCTGGCGGTAGGTGGCCGGGCCGATGGCGAGGATGTCCACCGCGTCCCCCTGTGACAGTTCCAGCACCTCGCCCAGAACGTAGCCCGCACGGTGCGGGGGATCGAGGCAGAGCAGCATGGCCATGGTGCATTTGATCCGCAGTTCATTGAGCAGGACGTGATCCTCGGGCGCGGCGGTGGTTTCGTCGACCAGCCCGTCAAGCAGGTCGGCCCCGAACGCGTCGAAAGCCAGGCCGGCCTCACGCGCCCGGACTTTGCGCGCAGTCAGCAGGTGGTTCGTGGCGATGCGGTAGACCCATGTGTCGAAGCCGGCCTCGCGCCGGAAGGTCGAGAGTTTGGTGACGATGCGGATCAGAATATCCTGCGTGGCGTCCTGCGCCGCGTCCGGGTCGGCCAGCATGCGCATCGCCAGCCGGTGCACCCGGACCTGCGCATGTCGTACCAGACGTTCCAGTGCGGCGGCGTCGCCGGATTGGGCTGCGGTAATGGTGTCGGTGTCGGTCATTGCCGGCGTCCTTGCTGTGTCATTGAAAGGTTAGACACCGGCAGCAGGCAATGTGTGACAGGGTTTTTTGAAATTTTTTGGGCCGGGGCGGGCCGTTGCTGCCTCAGAGCCCCGCGTAGATCGCCGCGATCCGTTCCACCGCCTGTTCGGGCGGCAGTTCCTCGCTTTCGCCGCTGCGCCGCGAAGTCAGTTCAACCACGCCGTTTTTCAGCCCGCGCGGACCGACGGTGATGCGCCACGGCAGGCCGATCAGGTCCATGGTGGCAAACTTGCCACCGGCGCGTTCCTTGCGGTCGTCATAGAGCGGCTCCAGCCCCAGCGCGGTCAGCGACGCGTAGAGCGCCTCGCAGGCAGCGTCGGCTTCGTCATCGCCCTGCTTGAGGTTGACGATGCCGCAATGGAAAGGCGTCACGCCCTCTGGCCAGATGATGCCATTGTCGTCATGGCTGGCCTCGATGATGGCGCTAACCAGACGGCTGACGCCGATCCCGTGCGAGCCCATGTGCACCGGGACCTGGTTGCCATCGCGGTCCTGCACGGTGGCGCCGAGCGGTTCGGAATATTTGGTCCCGAAATAGAAGATCTGGCCGACCTCGATGCCGCGCGCTTCACGGCGGCGCGCTTCGGGCACGCGTTCGTGGAACACCGCTTCGTCATGGGTGTCGTCGGTGCGGGCGTAGCGGGAGGTGAATTCCTCCAGCACCGCCTGGCACTGGGCCATATCGGTATAGTCGATATCGCGGTCGCCAAAGCGCAGGTCGGTGATTTCGCTGTCATAGAACACGCCGGATTCGCCGGTATCGGCGAGAACCAGGAATTCGTGGGTGTCGTCGCCGCCGATCGGGCCGGATTCGGCGCGCATCGGGATCGCCTGCAGCCCCATGCGTTCATAGGTGCGCAGGTAGCTGACCAGGTGGCGATTATAGGCGTGCAGTGCGTCCTCTTTCGTCAGGTCGAAATTGTAGCCATCCTTCATGTAAAACTCGCGCCCCCGCATCACGCCGAAGCGCGGGCGGATCTCGTCGCGGAATTTCCACTGGATCTGGTACATGGTCAGCGGCAGGTCCTTGTAGGAGGACACATGACCGCGGAAAATGTCGGTGATCAGTTCCTCGGCGGTCGGCGTGAACAGCATGTCACGGTCATGCCGGTCGCGGATGCGCAGCATTTCGGGGCCGTAGGCGTTGTAGCGGCCGCTTTCCTGCCAGAGGTCGGCGGACTGGATCGTCGGCATCAACATCGCCAGGTGACCGGCGCGGGCCTGTTCCTCGTGCACGATCTGTTCGATCCGCTTGAGCACCTTGAAGCCCAGTGGCAGCCAGGAATAGATGCCGGCGGAGGCCTGTTTGATCATGCCGGCCCGCAGCATGTAGCGGTGGCTGGCGATCTGGGCCTCGGAGGGAGTTTCCTTGAGGACAGGCAGAAAATAGCGGGTGAGGCGCATGGGGTCAGGTCTCTGATCGGTCGTGGTCCGGCCCGGTCTATGGCAACCGGGGCGCTGCCGCAAGCAGGTGCGTCATCTGATATGCGGGGGATGCGGGCGGCACCGGGAAAGGGCAGGTGCCGCCCTGCCCGTCACGGTCGGCTGCTTTGGGGATCGCAAGCCGCGGGCAGGGTCAGAATGACAGGCTGCCGAAACCCGGAACAGTGCGGAAAACCGCAGTTATTTCCGACAGTTCAGGTCGGCTTCGGTGCCGATGAACATCTGGTTCAGAAGCGAGGCCTTGGCCACTGCCTGAGCCGTGGTTTCGACCCCCAGCACATCGCGCGCGCGGCGCAGGTGCTTTTCAATGGCGCTGACCGACAATTCGGTCAGGATTGAAATGTCCTGAATGGTTTTGCCGTCCGCCGTCCATTCCAGCAATTCGCGCTGGCGGTCGGTCAGGATCATGCCGGGCACCGGCAGGGGCAAAGAGCTCATCTTGAAATGCGCCATGTTGCAGATGGCGAGGATCGTGTCACCGAAAATGCGCCAGTCTTCATCGGGGTCCGCCTGGCTGACATTGCGCGCGGCTGCCAGCCCCATTGCGCCTTTGGACCGCTGGGTGCCTTCGGCGAAGCTGACCGAATAGCCGGCGCGCTGCCGGTGGGCGGCCATTTTCTGCATCGTGGCCGCCTCTTCGTCGGACAGGCGCCCGGCAGCCAGCTCGGCATGGGTCCAGCCCCAGGACACCGCGCCGACATTTTCCAGGACCCAGCGGTATTCCGGGGTCTTCAGGTAAAATCCGTTTTCGTGGTGCTCACGCACCCGCGACAGAGAATGGGTGCTCAGAAACAGGACATCGCGCGGATCGCCGATGCTGCGGCCCGACCGGGTGAAGGTCAGCCCGTAATTGACGCGCACGAATCCGAACTCACCAAGAATGTGGGTTGTCAGAAGCCAGACATCTTCGACACTTCGGGCCTCGGCGATACGGACCAGTGTACTCGTCACCACCTCGGGCGATGGATGGATTTCCGTTCTGACATCACGCATTAGCAAACCTTAACCCTACGCGCGCTTTGCGCGCATCCCCCGTATGAACGGGACGATCATAGCCGGATCCGTCGCCGGCTTCTGTGGCCTAGTTCACATAACGGCCCATCCATGACCCTTGCGTCCAAGCGCCGGTTGCGCGATGTCAGGGGGACACAACATCACGAGTGAACGATGGCGCTTCCGGTCAGGGAACAGGTCAAAATCTGGGGTATAGCGGCGGCGGTCTTTATCGCGGTCCTGTGGTTTCTGGGCGATGTGCTGCTGCCCTTCGTGGTGGGCGGCGCGATTGCCTATTTCCTCGACCCGGTTGCCGACCGGCTGGAACGGTGGGGGCTGTCGCGGGTGGCCGCGACCGGGATCATCGCCATTGTCGCCCTGATCGTCTTTGTCCTGTCGGCGCTGGTGATCATTCCCACCCTTCTGAACCAGATCGCGGACCTTGTGCAAATCATGCCGCAATTGCTGCGCGATCTGCAGGCATTCATCAACGAACGGTTCCCGACCCTGCTGAACGAAAACTCGGCCGTGCGGCAGGCGCTGACCTCGTTCGGTGAAGCGTTTCAGGACAAGGGTGGAGAGCTGATCAATTCGGTGATCAACTCGGCCCTGTCGCTGATCAACGTGGTGGTGTTCCTGATCATCGCCCCGGTTGTGGCGGTTTACCTGCTGCTGGACTGGGACCGGATGATGGCGGCGGTGGACGACTTGTTGCCGCGCGACTATGCACCGGTGATCCGGCAACTGGCGCGCGATATCGATGAGGTTCTGCCGGGTTCGTGCGCGGTATGGGGACGGTGTGCCTGATCCTTGGCACCTACTACGCGGTCTCGCTGATGCTGATCGGGCTGAATTTCGGGCTGGCAGTGGGGTTCATTGCCGGTCTGGTCACCTTCATCCCCTATCTGGGCGCGCTGATCGGCGGCGCACTGGCCATTGGCCTGGCCCTGTTTCAGTTCTGGGGCGACTGGGGCACCATCGCGCTGGTTGCAGGGGTCTTCTGGGTCGGTCAGGTGGCCGAGGGCAATTTCCTGACCCCCAAGCTGGTCGGCAGTTCGGTCGGGCTGCACCCGGTCTGGCTGTTGCTGGCCCTGTCGGTGTTCGGCGCCCTGTTCGGCTTCGTCGGCATGCTGGTGGCGGTTCCGGTTTCGGCCGCGATGGGGGTGATCGCCCGCTACGCCACCGGCGAATACAAAGCCGGCAGCCTGTATCTGGGCATATCCGGGCGGGACGATCCCTGACATGGCGGAGCAGCTGAGTTTCGACCTGCCGGCGCGACCCGCGCTGGGACGCGGCGATTTCTTCATTTCCCCGTCAAATGCGCTGGCCGTGGCGCTGATCGACGCGCCCGAAGCGTGGGTCTCGGGCAAGCTTGTGCTATACGGGCCGGCCGGTGCGGGCAAATCGCACCTGGCCCATGTCTGGGCAGGCGCCACGGGCGGTCAGGTGGTGCAGGCGCGCGATCTGCCCGGTCTGGATGTGCCTGCGCTGGCCGCCGCGCCGATTGCGGTCGAGGACGTGCCTGCCATCGCCGCGGACGAGGCAGCACAAACCGCGCTCTTTCACCTGCACAACCTGATGCAGGCCCAGATGAAATCGCTGCTATTGACCGGCCGTGCGGCACCGGACCTGTGGCGGTTGAGCCTACCGGACCTGCAGAGCCGGGTTTCGGGCACGCAGGCCATCGCGCTGGACCCGCCGGACGACGCTTTGCTGGCCGCGGTTCTGGCCAAGCTTTTTGCCGACCGGCAGATCGTGCCGCGTCGGGATGTCATCCCTTATCTGGTCGGCCATATGGACCGGTCCTTTGCCGCCGCATTGCAGGTGGTCGAGGCGCTGGACCGGGCCGCCCTGAACCAGCGCCGCGCTGTGTCCCGGCCGCTGGCCATCCGTGAACTGTCCCGCCTTCAGGAGCACGGCTGACCCCGCCGCGCCGATGCAATCGGACGCACCCGGACGGCCTGCAGAAGATTGACCCGCCGCGCCGGACCCGGCATCCTGCAGCAAACGACTTGGGGACAGAATGAACCTGCACAGCAAGGCTACGGAAGCGGACACTGACGCTTTTGGCCCGCCGCTTTTCAGCGATCCCTCGTCACGCGCGCTGTCGCGGGTCGGCGTGATCGATGTCGGCTCGAACTCGGTCCGGATGGTCGTGTTCGACGGCGCGGCCCGGTCGCCGGCCTATTTCTACAACGAAAAGATCATGTGTGCGCTCGGCGCCGGGCTGGCGGAAACCGGGCGCCTCAACCCCGAAGGCCGCGCCCGTGCGATGAGCGCAGTGCACCGGTTCAAGGCTGTGGCCGAAGGGCTGGGCCTGCCGCCCCTATCGACCGTTGCGACCGCCGCCGTGCGCGACGCAAGCGACGGCCAGGACTTCTACGATCAGGTTGCCGACGAGACCGGACTGAAGGTCCGCGTCATCAATGGCGACGAAGAGGCACGACTGTCGGCGCAAGGCGTTCTGCTGGGCTGGCCGGGCAGTTACGGGCTGGTCTGTGACATCGGCGGCGCGTCGATGGAGCTGGCCGAGATTGCAGATGGCGAGGTCGGCAAGCGCCTGACCAGCCCGCTTGGCCCGCTCAAGCTGCGCGACATCAAGGGCGGCAAGAAGGGTCGGCAGACCCATATCAAGCAGGTTATCAGCGAGATGCGCGACGCCATGGGTCCGCAGCGCAACCGACTGTTTCTGGTCGGCGGCAGCTGGCGCGCCATCGCCAAGATCGACATGGTGCGCCGGGGCTATCCGCTACGCGTGCTGCACGAGTACCGGATGACCTCGAAATCGGTCAGCGCCACGGCCAAGTTCATCGCCGCCCACAGCCTTGACGAGCTGCGCGCGATAAGCGGCATTTCAGCGGCGCGCATGTCACTGGTGCCCTACGCCGCCGAAGTGCTGAAACGGCTTGTCCGCACCTTCCGGCCGCATGACATCGCCGTCTCCAGCTATGGCATCCGCGAGGGCCTGCTCTACGAACAGATGCCGCAGAAACTGCGCGACCGCGATCCGCTGATCGAGGCCTGCTACTTCACCGAGGCCAAGGATGCCCGCATGCCCGGTTTCGGCAGCCGGCTCTATCAGTTCGTCCGCCCACTCTTTGCCCGCTGCCCGGCCGAGCGCCGGCGCATCGTCCGGGCAGCCTGCCTGCTGCACGATGTCAGCTGGCGCGCGCATCCCGACTACCGCGCCGAAGTGTGCTTCGACGCCGCCACCCGGGCCAATCTGGGCGGGCTCACGCATCAGGAACGGATTTATCTCGGGCTGGCGCTGCTGCACCGCTACCGCAACAAGCGCGACGGCACCTCGCTCGACCGGCTGATCGAGCTGCTCAGTGAAGAGGACCGGCAGCAGGCGGAAATCCTCGGCAAGGCGATGCGGTTCGGGGCGATGATGTGGACCCATGACATGGTCGCGCCCGGCTCGCTGAAATGGGCGCCGCGCCGGCGGCACCTCGAACTGCGGCTGACCGCCGACAGCCTGCCGCTCTATGGCGAGGTGGCCGAGGCGCGGTTGTCCTCGCTGGCAAACGCGCTGGGCGCGGGGCTGAGCGTGGTGGTCCCGAAACCCTGAAACCGTCCGCCGGTCAGAGCTCGATCTGTTCCTTCGGCTCGGGCGCCGCGGGGGGCTCCGGCATCTCGCCCGGCTGCTTCTTGCGCAGAATGATGTCGCCATTGGGCAGGATCTCGGGCGGATGATAGGCGGACCAGTCCCGGACCTCGTTCAGCATCTCGGCAAAGGCCGGCCCCATCTCTTCAAGGAAATCCCGCAGCGCCGGCCCGGCCTCGGCGGCCAGTTCGGAAAACTCGCGCAGGGCCGGGGACAACTCGTCCTGCAGGCCTTCAAGAAACAACTCCATGCCGCGGCGCATCAACTCCGAGCCTTCCTCCTCTGCCCGAACCGGCACAGGGGCCGCCAGACCCAGAAAACAGACACAGAAAACCGCAAATCTCATGGTCCACAATATAGGCCGCGGGGGCCCGGACTTCACCCCTGCCCCTTCATCTTTGCACGAAATACTCCCGCCGGAGGCCGGTTCGGCAGCCTGCTGCCGAACCCCGAGGAGAAGATCCGGAGGATTTTCGACGAGAGATCAGGCGTGCGCGGAACGCGCACACAATCTGACACCGGGCCGGACCAGACGCCTCAGTCGTAGGGCCAGAGCCCCTGGCCCAGCGCCTCGACCGCCAGCACGATGCTGTTGAAGCTCTGGCGGGCGCGCGCGACCTGGGTCCGGGCGCGCAGATAGCCATGTACCAACCCCTTTTCCAGCACCCATTCCGCCCGCCCGCCGGCCTCGCGCACCCGTTCCACGTATTCGCGGCCGCCATCAGCGATCGGATCGCATTCGGCAGTGTAGACCACTGTGGGCGGCAGTCCGGTGAAATTCGGGTCGTCCAGTGGACGATAGGTATAGTCCCCGCTCGGCGGCGGACCATCATTGCGGACCTGTTCGTAAAACAGGATCTCGTCGCGGCTCAGCATCGGCGCGTGGGCATGTTCGATGAAGCTGCCTGCATCGATGTTGCCGCCGACCCCGGGATAGATCAGCACCTGTCCGGCCACCCGGTCCATCCGGCCGCGGGCGTGATGCGCGACCGCCGCCGCCAGCGTGCCGCCGGCGCTGTCGCCGCACAGGACCAGCGCGCCGTCGAACCGGTCCGCAACCCAGGCAGTTGCGGTCCAGGCGTCGTCGAAGGCCGCCGGGTGCTTGTGTTCCGGCGCCAGCCGGTAATCCACCGCCACAACGCGGTAACCGGTCTGGTGGTGAAGTTCGGCACAGACGTCGTCATGGCTCTCCAGCCCGCCGACGACGAAACCGCCGCCGTGGTAATACACGACCGTGGTTGTCGGCACGCCGGCAGAATACACCCGCACCGGAACCCCGCCCGCGTTCAGGTCCTCGACCTCCACCCCGTCGGGATAGCCCTGATGGAAGGCCCGGCACATCTCGTCATAGACGCGCCGCTGATCCGCGATGGTCATCTCGACGGCGTCGGGCGGATAATATTCCGCGGTTTCGCGGATAAAGGCCCAGGTTTCCGCGTCGATCAGACTGTTGTAGTCGGGCCCGGAGGTCATTTGGCCCATTCCCAGGGCCGGGTATAGGCGTTGAGCACCGCGTTCACGTCATCGTCGCCGGACCCGTTCGCCGTCAGCTGCGCCACCAGCCCGCGCTTCTTGTCGTCGATCACCGAGGTGACCCGGGCCGCCACGCCGGCCTCTTCCAGCGCGCCGTTATAGACGCGGGTGATGGCATCCTTGCGCAGGTCGGGCTTGAACACCTTGCCGACCGCGGTTTTGGGCAGTTCGTCAAGGATGGTCACGTGCTTGGGCCGGGCCGCGCGTTCATGCACATGCACCGCGCAATGCTCCAGCAGCGCCTCTGGCGTGACGCTGGCCCCTTCGACCAGCTCGACATAGGCGCAGGGCAGCTCGCCTGCATGCGAATCCGGCTGCCCGATGGCGCCGGCAAAGGCGACTGCATCGTGGCTCAGCAGCGCCTCCTCGATTTCCGCGGGATCGATATTGTGCCCGCCGCGAATGATCAGGTCCTTCTGACGGCCAGTGATCCACAGGTAGCCGTCGGCGTCGATCCGACCCAGATCGCCGGTGCGCAGATGGGTGTCGTTATAGTAGAGGTCCTTGTTCTTTTCGGCCTCGGTATAGGTGTTTCCGGCAAAAACGCCGGGGTTGGAGATGCAGATTTCGCCGATCTCGTCGACGCCGCATTCGACTGGCCCGTCGGCCGTGCCGCGCACGATCTTCACGTCCGTGTAGGGATAGGTGATGCCGATGGAGCCGACCTTCTTTTCGCCATCGACCGGGTTGCCGGACACAAGGCAGGTGGCCTCGGTCAGGCCATAGCCTTCGATGATAGTGACGCCCGAAGCTTCCTCGAACCGTCGGAACAGTTCCAGCGGCAGCGGTGCGGAGCCCGAGAACGCCTTTTTCACCGTGGAGATATCGGCGTTCACCGGCACCTGCATGGTCGCCGCGATGGCCGTCGGCACGGTGGCGATGAAGGTGGTCTTGTAGCGCTCGTTCAGTTTCCAGAAGTTTTCGATTACCCCGTCGCCGCGATAGCCGGCGGGGGTGGGGAACACGGCATGAGCACCCGAAAACAGGGCCGCGTTCAGCAGCACATGCGCGGCCATGACGTGAAACAGCGGCAGCGGACACATCAGCGTGTCGTCCTTCGTCACCAGAAGCGAGCCGCACCAGCCGTTATAGACCATGCCGGAATACTTGTGCTGGGCCACTTTCGGCATTCCCGTGGTGCCGCCGGTGTGGAAGTAGAAGGCGACACGGTCGCCGGTGGCATCCGCAAAGCCGAGAGTCTTGGCCTGTTTGGCCATCTCGGCGTTGAAATTCTTGTAATTCGCGTGGGCCAGATGCTCCTTGTTGCCGAATTTGGGCCGGATCAGCGGCACCAGCCAGGATTTAGGCGGCGTCAGGTACCGGTTGAGGTCGATCTCCAGCACCGTGTTCACCTTGGGTGCGTGGCGCACGGCCTCGGCCACTTTCTGCGCCACATCGGTCTTGGGGAAGGATTTCAGCGTGACCACAACCTTGGCGTTGGTTTCACGCAGGATCGCGGCGATCTGTTCGGGTTCCAGCAGCGGGTTGATCGGGTTGACGATCCCGGCGATTGCCCCGCCCCACAATGCCATGACGGTTTCGTTGCAATTGGGCAGGACAAAGGCGACCACATCGCTTTCGCCGATGCCCAGCGAGCGGAACAGGTTGGCCGCCTGAATGGTTTTCTCGCGCAGATCGCGCCAGTTCAGGGTTTCCTTCTTGTCCTCGGCCCCGCCCAGCAACTGGAAGCTGATCGCGTCGTTGTTCGGATGGGCCTCGGCCGTCTTGGTCAGTACTTCGTACAATGTCGCCGGAAGGTCGCGGTCTTCCCACGGCATTTCCGCCTCGATACGGTTGCGGTCTTCGATGGTCGCGATGCTGTTCGACGACATTTTGTTTCCTCCCTGAGCTCATTCTTGAGCTTTTCGTATTCAGGTACTTATTTGGGCGGAAATCGGGAAATTGGCAAGCTTTTGCGGGTCTGACCATCCGTCAGCCTGGCATCGCGCAGCGGCCGCGTGCGTTTATTCAGCAGCCAGCCCGTCGGTGAACTGCAGCCGCGCCAGCCGGGCATATAACCCGCCCTGCCCGACCAGCTCGTCATGGGTGCCGGTGGCAACGATGCGCCCCTGATCCATGACAACGATCCGGTCGGCCTTTTTTACGGTGGCCAGCCGGTGCGCAACAATCACGGTGGTCCGGTCGCGCGACAGGCTGTCGACGGCCTGCTGCACCGCCTGTTCGCTTTCGGCATCCAGCGCGCTGGTCGCCTCGTCCAGCAGCAACACCGGCGCATTGCGCAGGATGGCGCGGGCGATGGCGATCCGCTGTTTCTGGCCGCCCGACAGCATGACGCCGCGTTCGCCAAGGTAGCTGTCATAGCCGTCCGGCAGGGCGGAAATGAAATCATGGGCCGCGGCGGCGTGGGCCGCGGCTTCGACCGCGTCGTCATCGGCACCGGGCCGGCCAAAACGGATGTTATCGCGGGCCGAGGCGGCAAAGATCACCGCATCCTGCGACACCAGCGCGATATGTGCGCGGAACATGTCACGTCGCATATCCGTCAGCGGCACGCCATCCAGCAGCACCCGGCCCTGCGCGGGGTCGTAAAAGCGCTGAATCATCTGGATAATCGTGGTTTTGCCGGCACCTGACGGGCCCACGATCGCCACGGTTTCCCCGGGCCGGATGGTCAGGTCGACGGCGTCGAGCGCGGATGTGTCCGGCCGCGACGGATAGCTGAATGACACCTGCTCGAAGATGATTTCGCCATTCACCGTTTCGGGAAGATCGCGCGGCGCAGCGGGGTCCATGACCGTATCCTCGGCCTGCAGCAGTTCGATCAGCCGCTCGGTCGCGCCGGCGGCGCGTTGCAGTTCGCCCCAGATTTCCGACAGCGCCGCCACCGATCCGGCCACCATGACCGCGTAGATCACGAACTGGACCAGCGTGCCTTCGGTCATCGCGCCGGTGCGCACGTCGTTGGCGCCGATCCAAAGCACGCCGACGATCCCCGAAAAGACGAGGAAGATCACGATCACCGTCATCCACGCCCGCGTGGAAATCCGACGCAGCGCGACGTCGTAGGACACCTCGGTCATCTCGGCAAAGCGGCTGCGGCTGGTGCTTTCCTGAGTATATGCCTGCACGGTCTGAACCGCGGCCAGCGCTTCGCCGGCATTGCCGGAGGACGCGGCGATCCAGTCCTGATTTTCCTTGCTGATCCGGCGCAGGCGGCGGCCCAGCGTCAGGATCGGGATGACCACCGCCGGCACGATCAGCAGAACCATCCCCGACAGCTTGGCCGAAGTGAGCAGCATCAGCGTGAGTCCGCCAAGGAAGATCAGCAGGTTGCGCAGGGCGATGGAGGCCGACGAGCCCAGCACCGATTGGATCAGCGTGGTGTCCGTGGTGATCCGGCTCAGAACCTCGCCGGTCATGACGTTTTCGTAAAATGCCGGGCTGAGCCCGATCACACGGTCAAAGACCGCCTTGCGGATATCGGCCACAACCCGTTCACCCAGCCGCGTCACCAGCGCATAGCGCAGCCCGGTGCCCAGCGCGAGCAGCAGCGCGATTCCAAGCGCAGCAAGGAAATACTGGTCCAGCAGTTCCAGTTCACCGGTGCGGAAATTGTCCACCACGCGGCGCACCGCCAGTGGCAGCGTCAGCGAGATACCCGCCGTGAAGGTAAGCGCAGCCAGCGACGCCGCAATCAGCCAGCGGCGCGGATACATGAATGGCCACAGCGATTGCAGCGCGCCAATCCGCCGGGATTTCTCGCGTTCCTCAGTGGCGCCGGGCGCCGGTGCGACAGGGGTCTGGGCCATGGGCTTTCATTCGTTGTCCGGCCGGTTTCACGTCCCCGGCAATGCGCCCGTTACATGACTGTCCCCGCGGTTTGGGTCAACCGTCTGCCGTCCGGAGTGCGGCCATTGGCATCAACGACCGCTGCGCGGCACAGTTCCCCGGGCCGGTTTTCTGGGTCAGCGGGCCCGAAAACCGTATGCGTCTGCGACATGAATTCAGTCGATTACATCATGCCGGACCCGGAAAGAAAGACAGCAAAATCGGGAAAAGAACTTCTGGAGCGGGCGGCGGGAATCGAACCCGCGTCATTAGCTTGGAAGGCTAAGGTCTTACCACTACACAACGCCCGCCCAGTGAAATCCTCACATATTTCATAGGTTTTGCGGCGTCAATACAAGGCGAGCCTATCCCTTGTTGAATGACGAAGATCCGTCCGACCATGGCTTTCAGCCGACCTTGGTTCACTTTGCGGCTAAGGTTAACTTCGAGCCCGATGCGGTTGGAGGGAATTTCCACAGTGCGCGCCTGCCGAATTTTTTTGTCTCCGCAACTGCACAGAAATCCACGCTATCACGCAGCGGCAAGAGCGGACGCTCAGGCGAGCTGCAGCGAATTAGAAGACGGTAGCGACCGGGTTGCGGACGAACCCGCCTGATGCTGTCGCAGCGAATTTGTTGGCACCTTGCCCAACCGAATCCCTGCACTTGCAGCATGTCCATTGCAGCATCGCGACGAATTTCACCGAACCAGTCGTTCAACCCACGAGAATTCAGTGATTTCGCCGGGTTCGGTGTATTGTTCGTCATCGACAGGTGGGATTTCCCTGCGATGTGGTAAACTGGATCGGACGCAGAACTGACCGACTGGTCGAGTACTCGCCCGTTACTCGGTTGCGGCAACCTGAAGAGCACTCGCCGTCTCTATGCCGCGCTCGGTGGTCCAGAATACCGCCAAGGCCATGCAGGCAGCAGCAACACCCGCGCGTGCAAGTCGGCCGGCCGTTGGCCGCGCCCAATCCAGCAGGTGGAACACCGGCCAGATCGCCAGCACGATCAGCAACTGCCCCAGCTCGACGCCGACATTGAAGGCCAGGAGGCTCTGCCAGATGTTGGGCGACGTGACCTGCAGAATCTCCTGCAGAACAAAGCTGAAGCCGAGGCCGTGCAGGAACCCGATCGCCATTGTGACGAGCAACATGCGGGCCTGCCCGGCCCTCTTGCTGGCCGCGGGACGGATCGCGATGTAGGCGGCATAGATGATCGACAGGGCAATGCCGGTTTCGACCGCCGGCACAAACCAGGCCCCGGTCGGAACATAGCCGAAGAACCCCAGCGCCAGGGTGACGCTGTGCCCGATGGTGAACCCGGTGACACGCCACAGCAGGGCCGACAGTGTCGCCGCGCTGAGCACGAGGCAGATCACGAACAGCACGTGATCCAGACCTTCGAGGATGTGTTGCACACCCTCCCAGACGAAGGTTGCAATGGCTGCCAGGGCAGAGCGCGAAACCTCCAGCGGCTCCTGCATCAGCCCGCGCGTGCGGTATACCTTGGGGTGGCCCGGCCCATAATCGAGCAGCAGATTGGCGGTCTGGTCCTGCCCCGGCAACCCGGGATCGAACCTGGCGGAGATCCTGTACGCCGCGAGCGGCGCGCCGGCCTCGTAGCGGATGATCACGTCGACCACCGCGTCACCGACATAGAGCGGCGACGGTATCGGCGGCATTGCCGCGCCACCTGCGACCGCGGCCCTGGCTTCGGCAAGGGTGGCAAAACCCGGCTCCGATCCGACCCAGTGCAGAACCATTTGCTCGACCGTTCCCGCCAGCCGTAACCCGCCGCTTTCCAGGACAATGCCCTGCTCGGCCAGCCGTCCCAATCCCGGCGGATCCGCGGCAATCCGGGCTGGGTCGACATAGTGCACCACCTGGCCATCCTCGCGGGCATTGCGCGTGAACGGCGCCGGCGCCGGCAACCCGCTGTCGTCCGGCTCTCCCAGTTTGTCGGCAACGAGGTAGGGCATCGGCGTGCGCAGATAGAGGCGCACACCGTCGGCCAGGTGCTCGACATGAAACACCCGCACATTGAGGTTCAGCAGGAAATGCCCAGTCGCGGGAAGGGCGAACAGGACCAGCAGGGCCAGTCCCAGCGACGCACGCCAGATCGATCTTGCGCGCACCCGGTCAGACATCGGGCATCCGGACTTCAAGGACTGTGAGACCCGCGAGTTTCCACTGACCCGTCTCCGCGATTACATCGACAAGCGCACGGTAAGAGACGTTTCGCACATGGCTGTGGCCGAAATGGCCGGCGCTGGCCGTCACCGACCACTCTGCAAGTGCCTGAAAGCCGAAGCCGGACGCCGAAGGCACCACCTCGCTGAGGCCGAGGCCGTCGACCGCCGTGACTCGCGCCAGCCCGCCGCCCGGCACCCGGATTGCCAACGCCCGGTCCACTTCCGCTGCGACATCCGCCAGCGTTGCCCGCATCACGACGCTTTGCAGGTCCCGGCTCCGCGCTTCAGCCCTGGGGTCGAGATTGGCGATATGCACGTTGTCAAGGATTGCAGCGAAGATCGACCGCGCAGTTTCTGCATCCGGGGGCCGCGCAAGAGGGTTGGGAATGGTGACCCGGGCAGAGTTCGACGCTGCCGCCGCCACGGCCAGCGCAATGGCTCCACCTCCGAGGACGGCGAGCCGCGCCCGGCCGGACCGCCACAGGGCGGCGGCAAACAGGACAATCGCGACGGCGACGCCGAATGCGGTTAAGGCCGGCACCCTGATCGCACCGGCGGCGCCCGCCGGGACCGGCGCGATGCGCGGGTTTTCAAAGGTCAGCAGATGGTTTGTCCAGACAATCCCGGGGTCGTCCGGCCGCGCCCCGCTCAGGAACGGGCCGGCCGGGTCGGTCATCGTTGACGGCACATCCTGCACCCGGTCGTTGAACATCTCCCAGGTGACATCAACCTCGCCCGGCAGTTCGGAGACCGGAAAGGACAGGATCGCGCCGACAAAGGCCGCATTGGCGCTGACATCCGCAGCTGCATCGACGATCTCCAGGCCGGCCGGGCCGATCCGCAATATCTCGGCGCGAACGCCGCCGGGTTTCATGGGCGCCCCATCGATCGAAACCGGGTTTTTCTCCAACAGAAAAGCCGCCGCCCGTTTGCGGATTGCCGCCTGAAGGTCCGGGGTGAGCCGACCGCCAACTGCAACGGGTAGATCAACCCATTCGGCCATTTCGCGAACGCGAATGAGCGTCTCGTGCCGGACCTCGCGCGGCTCCAGGTAGAGATAGGTGCTGACGCCCGCCTTGTGGTGACGTTGCATGGCCGGGTTGTCGAACCGCGAGAACCAGGGATCGTCCCAGTCAATGGCCAGCCGCGCTGAGTGCGACAGGAACCGGTAACCCGTCACCGGAATCTCGCGGTCGAAAACCAGCATGCCGATGGAAACCGACGCTTTCCCATCGGGTTGCACGGGCGGTGAAATCGTCAAAGCGTCCGGTTTGCGGCCCTGAAAATCGTAGAACAGCTCTGCATAGAGCACGCGTGTATCTTCGGGTGGGGCCGGAAATACACGCCCCGAGACCGGATCGCGTTTGCCTGAAAGCGCATTTGTCCGGTCGACGCGGTGGCGGCGATCCAGCGACTGAACCGACATCGGCAGCGCGGTCCCGTCGCCGCGCCGGAAACTCAGACCATTGTTCGCAAATGCGCCCCAGCGCTCGGGCTGGCCGGGCCTTCCGGCGGGATTCGTCAGCCAGGCGTCAGGCAGCAATTCTCCGAACACTCGCAGATCGCCGATGTAGATCTCCAGCCGCACGGCCACGCCCGATGGGGTTATCTCGATTTCCGCGATGTTGGGTGCAACTTCGGCGCCGCTGAACGGCAGGTAGTCTGCGGCAGCGGGCCGGGCAAGTCCGGTTAAAAAGATCGGTAGGAAGGCGAGCAACGCAGCCAGGATACATCGGTACGCCACGCGCAATTTCCCCTTCAGCCCTGCCGCAGACTATCACTCGATAACAAGCCCGGACAATTGCCCGGGCCTGCGTTTGGTTTGCGATCACATGATCAGTTCGGCTCGTACCACGGTTTTGCCGGGCGCCAGTCGACGTCGGCCAGCCCGTTCTCGTCCCGGAAGTCGTCGAGCATTTCGTTCTGCGCATTAAAACCCGGACCCCATTCGCCAGAACGGATGAAGTCGCTTGTCGGGTTGGGAATGCTTGGGTCCGGGGGCGGCTGCCGGGTTGGCCCCGGAACACCGCTGGCCCGATCCGGTGAAACTGCCATACGCTCGGTCACACCATCGGCGGTGATGTTCCAGGTCATCATGTCCATCGCAATCGACAGCGGCCCGTCATAGGTCGTCCGAATGTCCAGCAGAAGTTGCGCATGCGCTTCTTCCATTGTGTGATAGCCCACGGCGTGACCCGGGTTGATCTCGCTCATGACCTTTCCGAAGGACGGGCCGGAACTGTGAAACTCGCAGCAGGCCCGCCAGGCCAGTTGTGCGGGCTGGCCATAGTCGTTCAAAAAGTAGTCGGGGTTGGCAAAAGCTTCGTGGATGACGAAATCCGCGTCCTTGGCGTGTTTGACAAACCACTTGTTGGGCGACGTGTCACCGCCGAAGACCAGCTTCAGGTCGGCATATTCGATTATGTAGCTGACCGGCCCGTCACCCGCATGGATGGCCGGAATCGATCGCACGACGATACCGTTTTCTTCGTAAACCACCTCGTTTTCCTGCTTGTAGTCAAATTCGTGCACCTTGATCTGCCCAGGTAACGGTGTGATCTTGAAGGCCCGGGTTTGATAATCCCAATTGAAGGCCCTCAGAAACCCGTCCACTGCGTATGCCGTTCCCATTTCCGGGGTCTGGCCGCTTGGCCCCCAAACCTCGAGCGGAACCGGGCGACCGGCGGTCCAGCCACCGGCCCACAGAGCGTCAAGATCGCCCCAGTGGTCTGTGTGCAGGTGGCTGATGAAAATCTTGGTGAGATACTCTGCAGGGATCATCAGAGAATTGATATTGCGCATCGAGCCGGTGCCGATGTCGAAGATGAATTTCTCTCCGTTGCCGAATTCAAAAAGGAAACAGGCCGAAGCCTGACCCCGCCTTTGGTCGGGCATGCCGGTGCCGCAGGCAATGACGCGGACCTCACCTTCGGCAAGCTCTTCGGTTCCGGGATAGTAGACGTACCTGTCAGGCGCGGTACCGGTCCGGCTCTCGACCACGCCCCCGGCGGCATGGGCCGAGCTGATCGCTAAGCCATCGCCGAGACCTAAGGCGAAAATCGCGGCCACCCATGCGGCTCCACCGGCAATATGATCAAACGAAATGCGCGCAGATCTAAATAAGCTCATACATCCCTCCACCACCAGGTACCGTTATCCGGCACGTCTCTTCTATTTGATATGTACTTGGCCGTCCACAAGGTTTGCATGCTCCAAAACTGACATCACTGCGCGACCAACGATGAAACCGGCTCAGTCGCGCTGAATCAGCATTTTCACACGGAGTTTTTGTATGCGTCTTCTGTCGGCCGCCTTCAGGTCGCTAAAGAGTTGATACTCGGATGTGGTTGTGGCGACAAAGGTGCGCGTACGCATTTCAAGCTGGTCACCCTCAAACCCCAGGGTCTCGAAAATTCCGCGGATGTGCCTGATCCGGTTACGCATTTCCCGGCGGTAAACCTTGTTGACCTCAGGATCCGATCTTGCCCATTGGCGGACCGCCATGTCCAACTGCCCGAGCGTGTATTTATCCACGATTTCAATGGTGTGGAGCAAAACCTCTTCCGGCGATGGATCTTTTAGTTTCTTCTGATGGGCCGCCGGGACACCGTCGGTATTGAGCCAGTGATCCAGCAACGCCCGGCACAGATGATCGCGGTCGGCGAAGTGGTAGTAAAAACCGCTTTTGGCGACATTCAGGCTTGCCGCCAGCCTTTCGACCCGAACCGCTTCGATCCCATGATCCTTGAGCTCACGCAGCGCCGCGTTCAGCCAGTCCAACTTGCTGACGCGCGGTCTTCGACCGGTTTTGGGGGGCGGGATTTCGCTCATATCCTACATTTACTTTCGCGCGCGAATTGACGCAATCTCGGAGTTTTTGATTTCCTTATGGACGGCAACGTCTACAAAATGACAATCTTTCTGAAGTTGAGTCGGATTGGCGGGGGCAACAGGTGTTCGGGTCGTGGGTCAGACTGGGGTTCATTCGGATCACAGGTTGTGTCCGGATAAGTGCACGCCGGGCTGCAGTCTCCGCCCTGCGAATCCGGCGCGGAGTTAAGGTGCAGAAAGGTGCCGCGGGGCGGGCGCTTGTTATGTCGTTGGCGCTGGCAGCCTGCGGAATGGTCGCCGACGCGCAGGATACACGATCGAACATCCTGCTGATCGTCACGGACGACCTCGCCAATTCCGACTTCGGCAGCTACAGCGCCGAAATCCGCACGCCAGTGTGCGACCAACTGGCGCAGGAAGGCCTGCGGTTTTCCAACTTCTACGTATTGCCGACCTGTTCATCGACCCTCTCCGCCCTGATGTCAGGCAACACCAACCATTCTGGCGGCATGAAAACGCTTCGGAATAAGTAGTTATGGGCTTTGACAATTAGGCTAAAGGCAAAACCGATTGGTCTACCCTGCCCACCGCACCGGGCGTATTAAAGCGCTTGCCTTCTAGGATATCCTCGACCGTCAGTATCTGCATCCGTGCATACTTCATGCCTAGAACGGAGTTATGCCCAAAAGTTGGTGACGGCGTGATCAGGCGGCGTTTTGACGTTGCTTGATCCCGTCCTTGAAGGCAATCCCCTGGATCACTTCGGGCAGACGGTTTGGCCCTGAGATCTTCCTCCACTTCTTCTTGGCCGACATCATCAACCTGAAGACCATGGCGAGGGCGGTCTTGCGGTTCAGGCATCCTTTGGTTTTGCGCGTTCGGTTGCGGACCGTGGCAAAGACGCTTTCGATCGGGTTCGTGGTCCGGATGTGTTTCCAGTGTTCGGCCGGGAAGTCATAGAAGGTCAGCAACACGTCGCGGTCCTTGACCAGCCTGGCCACGGCCCGCTCGTATTTCAGGCCGTAGGTTTCCACGAAGAGATCGAAGGCCGCATTGGCTTCCTTCTTCGTCTCGGCCATCCAAATATCCTGCAGATCGGCCTTGGCTTTTTCCCGCAGCGACTTGGGCATCGCGCCCGTTACATTGGCCGTCTTGTGGACCCAGCACCGCTGCTCACGGGTGGTCGGATAGACATCCCGCAGCGCCGTCCAGAACCCAAGCGCGCCATCACCGACAGCAAGCTCGGGCGGCACCGTCAGGCCGCGTTTCCTCAGACCGCGTAACAGGTCCCGCCAGCTGTCCGCGTTCTCCCGGAATCCGTCCATGATGCTCAAAACGTCCTTTTCTCCGCACTCGTCAGCGCCGATAATCACCAACATACATTGACGATCCCCGTCCAAACGGGGCGTGAAGCAGACCCCGTCCGCCCAGATGTAGACATAGCGCTTGCCCGACAGGTCACGCTTGCGCCAGGCTTCATACTCGTCCCACCAGGTCGCCTTCAGTCGCGTGATCGTGGAGGCTGACAGCCCCTCTGCATCCGGCCCCAAAAGGGCGGCCAGCGCCTCGCTGAAGTCCCCCGTTGAAATGCCCTTCAGGTAAAGCCAGGGCAGCAGCTCCTCGACGGACTTCGCTTTGCGTAGATACGGCGGCACCAAGGATGAACGGAACTTGATCTTGCTGCCATCGATGTTCGCACCCCGGTCGCGGACCCGGGGCACCTGAACGGGCACCGTGCCGATCCCGGTCATCACCTCGCGCTCCGGCAGGAACCCGTGGCGCACCAGACGCTGGCGACCTTCCTCGTCCAGAAGCTGCGCATGAACCGCCATGAAACCGGCAACCTCAGCCTGCACAGCCGTTCGCAACAGCTCGCGTGCCCCGAACTGAATGACCTCAGTCAGCGGATCAGGTGAAAATTCCGATGATAGCTCGAATGGAACAACGGTAGATTTCGACATGTGGCATATCCCTTTCTCTTGAGAATTGACGGCGCTTCAGCACCGCCTTGATATGCCGCCCCTCAGGGGCCATCACCAACTTTCAACCATATCTCCTAGAACGTCCAGATCGCCAGCATCAGCCATGAACTCCCGGAAGTTCCGTTCCTTGCGCTCGCCAAGTGGGTCCATGACGATCAGTCCGACCAGCAACGCCCCGTCGTTGTCAAGCACGCCGCGCAACTCCCGCACAACGTTGATCCCGACGTTCTTCCCGCCCTTCACTTCGATGGCCATGCTTTCGAGGCCACGGCGCTTGTTGGCGTCGTTCTCAGGCATGGCGAAGTAAATACGCCCGTCCACGCCACCATCCCCGCTCTGTCGCGTTGTAACGAAGCCGTCAACTTGTTCGACGGCCCATTTCTGGAAATGGTACTTGTCACGACTCCATAGGTCGCGAGCGCCCTCAATGGTAAAATGTTCCCCTTCCGCCAAACGCAGCCGCTCTTGCAGCCGTACCTTAGCGACACGCTTGATAGCGTGGATCGCTATGTCAATGCCGATCCACTGACGGCCTAACTTGTGCGCGGCCTCAAGGGTCGTGGCACAACCGCAGAACGGATCGAACACAACATCGCCCTCATTGGTACTCGCGCTGATTATGCGCTCTAAGAGTTGCGTAGGCTTTTGCGTGGCATAGCCAAGGCGCTCTTGGCCGGATTGCAATGGCCCGATATCTGTCCAAACGTCGCCAATCATTGGGCCGGGAGCTTCAGACATATACAGCTTGCGACGAATACGCTGTGTCTTCTTTGCTGGCAGGATGAGGCGCCCATCTTGGTCAAGTCGCTCCATTTCTTCCTGTGACACTCTCCATCCATTGGCAGGAGGCGAATAGCCCCGATACTCATAGGTCAAATTGGGCCGCGGGCTAGGACTGTCCAAAGGAGCCGAATGATATGGACCGCGACCGTCCTTGTCGTCGCGGTCAAACCTTGCTCGATAATCTTTGCCTTTGTCACCATAGATAGGATTAAAGCAGAAATTCTTGCCGTTCTTGTATAAAAGAATCGTGTCGTGGTTTGCGGCGAATTTCCTCTTGCTGTCCCCTTTTGCTTGCGCTCTGTTCCAAATGATCTCGGATATAAAGCTGTCGTGCCCGAAGATCGCGTCCATCATCACCTTGATGTAGTGCGAAGCTGTCGGGTCGCAGTGAAGGTAGATAGAGCCTGTTGGCTTCAAAATCCCCTTCATGAGCAGCAAGCGTTCGACCATGTACGACAGATATGCCAACAGGCGCGGGTTGGTCTTTCGCAAGGCGTTCATCCAAAGTTTCCAGAACTCGACTGCTTCGTCCTCTACCCCGGCCTCTCGCATTAAGACCGGCATCGTCCGCAGTGCACGCTCCCTTTCTTCATTCAACGCCCACATGTCGCAGAAAGCATTGATCTGGTCCGGCAACGGTCTCCCGGTTTCATCCTTATAGATGGCGTTGTAGTCGCGGTTCGATTGAAAAGGCGGGTCGAGATAGATCAACTCCACACTGCCTAATCTCATGTGGTCGCGCATGATGGTGAGGCAGTCGCCGTAGTAAAGCCGATTCATGCGAAGCATCCCCGCATGAACGAACCGAAGCCGTCACGGTCGTTGCGATGGTTGTACTTCCAAGCACTTTCTGCCACGAACAGAGGCATCCAATGGCGGCCGTAGTGATGGTGCGAGCCATACCACGCTCGCTTGATCAGCGCCCAAAATCCCTCAATGGTGTTCGTGTGTGTCTCGCCGTCAGAATAAGCTACGGAATGATTAATGATGGCGTGGACATAGCTCGCTTTCGCCGCATTATACGCCTTGTACTCATCCGTGATTAGGATGGTTCCTGCCGGATCGACGGTGTTTTTGAGGAATTGAACAATCCCTTTCCCCGAAAGATCGTCGGTGACACAGGCTGCTACCCTACCGCCACGCTCTACTGCGCCGATTACCGGCGTTTTCTTGGTCCCGCGCCCGCGCTTGTTCGGCTTATCATTATCGCGCTTGTTCCCTTTACGCGGCTTGCCCCCGACATAGGTTTCGTCGGCTTCCACGATCCCTTGCAGCATCGGCGCTTGTTCTGCCGCCATGGCGGCTCGGATGCGCTGTTGCATGTACCAGGCCGTCTTTTGATTCAATTCGAGGTCGCGAGCTAACTGGTAACTAGACAGGCTCTTTTTGGCGTTAATAACCAGCCCCACAGCGAGAAACCACTTTTGAAGCGGAACCTTGGTCTTTTCAAAGATCGTGCCAGACAGCACGTTGAAGCTCGACTTGCAATCACGGCAGTTCCAACGGCCTATCCGGTGTTTCTCGGATTTACGCGCCACACCAAAGCCGCCACAATGTGGGCACAGTGGCGCATCGCCCCAACGCACATTTTCAAGGTGCTCGATGCAGGCTTCTTGGTCCGGGTATAGGCTGAAGATGGTGATCAGGTTCATGACGTGTCCTCCCTACACCTTCAACGTAAGCGAACACACGCACGCTGTCAAGCCCCTATCTACTTATTCCGTTTGATTTTTCGGCGGCGGATAGCTGCGCTCCACCCGTGCCAATGTTCGCTGCCTTTACCTTCACCGCTCAGTTTCGGGGTTCCAAGGGCCCTCCCTTGGCAAGTTGCATGTCGCGTCAAATCGGCCTCGGCTCGCTCTGCGACCGGGCTGTTTGTGCAGACATGCAAACTTGCGCGCGGTGCAATGCACCGCCGCTGTGGCTCTGCCAAACAAGCATCGCGCTCCGCATTGAGGAGAAAAACGGCTTTGCCGGATCACCGCGATTTTCGGGCTGTGCCCCGCTGATTTTTTTTGGCTTTGCCGCTCCGCGCCTGCCTTGCACAAATTGCCCAATGACTTGGAAGCAAAGGCCACGCATGTACGCTTGAGGATGACTTTGACGGAACCCCGTCCCTGAAAAGGCGGTCGGCTTCCATGCCAAGCAATCCCCATGACCAAACGAACAACCGATACCGTTCGCCTTGAGCCGGAGCACCTGGACGAGATCCGGGCATCCATCGATATGGACTCGCTCTTTGTCGGATTGGGGCTGCGCGAAGCCAAGAACAGAAGCAAGCCGAATGACCGATGGGCGTTCTCACCGTTTAAGGATGAGAAAACGCCGAGTTTTCATATGGGACCAGGGTGCCTTTGGTTCGATTTTTCGATCGGCGAAGGCGGTGGTTCCATCGAACTCATCCAACGCCAGTATGGTCTGAACTGTTTCGAAGCCGGTCGCCTGATCCTTGAGCGAGGCTGGGCGCATGCCTCGGTTGACCTGTCCGCGCCCGTCACGCGGCAGCGTGACACGGTGCGCCGAACCGTCACAAAGGCTGTCACAAGTGAAACCGGGGATGGAGCACCCGCCAACGCACCGATCCGGCAGGATCTGCTGAAACTGTGCGATTTCCACGACGCGCTTGCAGAGCGGGGGATTTCCGAGGCAACCTGCGATCTGCTCGGCATTGGGTTCCTGCCGCAAGGCCGCTCGCCCCTGAAGGGCCGGATCGTGTTTCAGGTGGCCGATGCCCGGGTTACGTCCAGGAGTGGGGGAGAGCGCACGCGGGTGATCCTCTCACATCTTGGCCGGTCGGTAGACGGTGCCGAGCCGAAATACCTGTTCTACCAGGGCTTCCACAAATCCCATGAACTCCACGCCCAGGAAATTATCCGGCTTCATGAAGATGCCGCCGAACAGATCGCCAAGACCAAGGCCATCCTGCTGACAGAAGGCCCGTTTGATGTGGCCAAGGCGATCGAGGCCGGGTTGCGCAACGTCGTGGGCTCGTTCGGGGCCAGCCTGTCGGAAGCACAAGCGGCCAAACTGGCCGTGATGGCGCAAGAGTTCGGCGCTGACACCATTCGCATTGTTTACGACCGTGACGATGCCGGCCGCGACGGGGCTGCCAAAGCGGCGGCTTTGATCGAGGCCCAGGGTCTGTCCGTCCGCATTTTCGACTGGGATGCACCGGTGACACAGGGTGGCCGGGGTGACGTGTTCATTCCGGCTGAGGTCACCGACCTGGCCGAGTTTTCCACCAAGCAAATCCAATGGCTGCGCCAGCGCGGCCTCTTGTGACAGGAGATGTGACAATGAGCCAATCGATTTCCACGACCATCAAGGGGGTGTCCTTGCCGGAAACGGTTTTGGTCACGGCTCTGGACAGCGTGCCCACCAACTTCAGCAAGAGGGACTTCGCGCAGGCACTTGGCGATGCTGGCCTCAGCGAAGCGTCCGACAGCGATCTTGTGCGCCGGGCGATGCAGTTTCTCAAACGCCAGGGACTGATCAGCCATACCGATGATACCGGGACGTGGTCGCTGACACCGTTGGCCGCCATGCGACTGCCATCACGCACATTGCCCCTGACACCTGAACTGGTTTCGCCAGCCGCGACACTTGCCGACCAAACCGAAGCCATCCATCCCGCCGCTGAGAAGGCTCGACTGGGATTGGGGTTCTTGTCCTGCCTGATGCTCATCGCCGCGCTAATCGGCCTGAACGCCAGTTTCGCCTGGGAGCTTGGGCAAGAGACCTTTCAGACCCGTTTCCTGATGACGATGGGCTTGATGGCGCTCGACATGATCCGGCCCGGGCTGGTGGTGATGGGAATTTACAACCTCAAACGGGCCGGGCTCCGGTTTGCTGGGGCACTGGCCATTGTGATTGCGTTGGGTCTGTCGCCCATGTCGATCCTTTCAACCACGTCGATCGTGTCTGCGTCGTTTCTGATGGGTGCAGAGATCAACACGGATGCAGATACGCGGGCAGATACCCGCAAGGCGCTGCAATCGCAACACGCCAACCTGCTGCAACGGGCGGCACAGGATGAAGCGGCCTGGCGGCGGGAATGTGCACGCGGCGGCTGCGGTCCGATCGCGCGCGAGCTGGAAGCAGAGTTCCAGCGCACGCTAACCGAGGCCCAGGAGGTGCTGGACCGGATTGTCGAGCTGACCGAGGCCGATCAGGGTACCTCCGCGCTGCTGGCGCGGCTGGTCACAACTTTCGAGGGGCTCGGTCTGTTCGGGGCGGGCCGCGAGATCCTGCTGCCTCTGTTTCTGGCCATCAGCCTGGAATTGGGGGCATTGTTCGGGCCGGCGCTGTTGCTGCGCCGGCGCCTGTGAGCTGACGGGAGCAGGTTTTGCCCCGCAAAACCCGCGAAACATCAGCGATCGAGAAAGACCATGAGCGATAAGTCGATTTGTTATCGCTCATGGAATGGGTATAATGTGAGCGATAAATTGAAAAGATATCGCTCATGACACAGCAACCGCATTGGAACTGGCAGGATCCGAACTGGCCCGACTGGCGCTTTGACGCCGGTCGGCTCGCCGCGTTTGAGGATCGTTTTCTGCTCGGGTCCGGCCGTCTGTTGGGTGCCTGGCAGCATCTGGCACCGGAGACCAAGGATCAACTGAAAATCGATTTGCTGAGCGATGAGGCGCTGAAGACCTCCGAGATTGAAGGGGAGCACCTCGACCGCGCTTCCGTGCAATCCTCTGTCCGTCGCCAGTTCGGCATGAGTGTCGATCGCCGCGCCGGTCCCGCCGAGGCGGGGATTGCCGAGTTAATGGTGGCCTGTTTCAACGGGTACGGCGAGGACCTGACACAAGAGGTTCTGTTCCACTGGCACCAGTTGATCTGCGCCGGGCGCAGCGATCTTGCAGCGATCGGTGGCTACCGCACGCATGACGAGGCCATGCAGGTGGTGTCCGGCCCGATCCAAAAACCAAAGGTGCATTTCGAGGCGCCGCCATCAGCGGCCATGACGTATGAGATGACCCGGTTTTTGGGCTGGTTTGGCGCGACAACCCTGCCCGCGTTGACCAAGGCCGGGCTGGCGCATCTCTATTTCGTCTGCATCCACCCATTCGAGGACGGTAACGGTCGGATCGCGCGCGCGCTTAGCGAAAAAGCACTGGCGCAGGCCCTGGGACAGCCGAGCCTGCTGGCCCTGTCACGCCAGATCGAGAAACAGCGCAAGGGCTATTATGATGCGCTGGAAGCCAACAACAAGTCGCTGGACGTCACCGACTGGCTGATCTGGTTCTCGGAAACGGCGCTGGCGGCGCAGGAGTATTCGATTGCTCTGATCGATCACCTGATCGCCAAGACGCAAATGCTGGACCGTCTGCGCGGCCAGCTCAACGCCCGCCAGGAAAAGGCGCTGATCCGCATGTTCGATGCCGGGCCGGACGGGTTCATTGGCGGATTGAGCGCTAGGAACTACATCGCGATCACCGGCGCCGCCGCCGCTACGGCGCGTCGCGATCTCGGTGATCTCGTCACCAAAGGTGCCCTCATGCGCACGGGGGAGCGCAAGGGCACTCGGTATTGGCTGGCGCTTTGAGCGAGACTATTTGAAGTCCCGCGTGGATAGCCACCAGCATCGCGGCGTGCCTTTGTGGCCCGGTTTCCAAACGGCCCAGTAGTATTGCTGCCGGGCTATACGGGCGGTTTTCGTGGTGGGTTTGCCCTCGGGCCAGCAGGTCAGCTCGTCGAGGAAATAGATCGCCGCCGGGGGCGTCTTGACGAATTTCGCGTGCCGGTCCGGGTTGGCCAGGCTACGCAGGTTCAAAAGCATTGCCACGGTCCCTCCGGTTTTGCGGGCATGAATCAGGGCGCGTCGCACAAAGGCATCGCCCAGCCCATGCGTGCCATAGGGCGGATTGGTGATGATGTGCTTGGCCAGCGGTTTTTCTGACCTGAGAAAGTCGAGACCGCCTTCGCCGAAGCCACGGCCAACGAGGTCGGTCGAGGTCACGTCATAGCCGGCTTTGATCAGTTCGCGCGAGATGGCGCCGTCGCCGCAGGCAGATTCCCAGATCGGGCCGACGAAAGCTTCAACCGACAGCAGGGCACGGGTGGCTTCTGGCGGGGTTGGGTAGAACTCAAGCGGAGCGCGTCTGGACCGGCGAGAAGCGGCATATCTGGCACGGCCAGTCTGAGCCCGGTGTTTGGATGTGGTCATGTCTTGTTTGGGTTAAGAGATAAGACATCGGTGAAGCGCCACGCCGCCAAGGGGGACTGTCAAAACGGGCAAACGCGCAGCGGCAAACCGTTGACCGGTCCCGAGGCGTGGCAGGCTTGTCCGTGGCTTATCTCGGCCAACAACGACAGGCCCCGGCCGATCCCAGGGCAACGGGTTGTGCAAGGCTCGACCACTTCCTCAAGGGCCGGTAATCTGGACGCGTTCCTAATTCCTCCCCATGTCCGAAACCCCAGACCGATTTCCGGAAACCAGCGACGTGCTGGACGCCGAGACACTGGCAATCCGCTCGCTCAACGACCAGTTGCGTTCCAGCTTCAGCGGTGGCCGTGTTGTGATGACGCAAGGCGTGAATGCACTGGCTGACGCCACTATCGCCAATGTGCTGCGCGCGGTGCGCGGCTTTGACGATTTCAGCGAGGACAATGATCCTTACGGCACCCATGAATTCGGGATGCTGGAGATCGAAGGCGAACGCGTGATGTTCAAAATCGACGCCTATGATCAGAACCTCGAATACGGCTCACCCGACCCGGCGGATCCGACCGTCACCACCCGTGTGCTGACCATTCTGCTGGCCTCCGAGTACTAACCCCCCAACAACCAATGGGACTTGACCAATACGCGTACAGCCGGCGGCCGGACCAAAAGCCGGAAGAGGTGGAACCCGAATTCATCTGGCGCATACATGCCAGACTGCAGGAATTCATGGAGCGGCTGTTCGTGTGCCGGACAGGTCAAAGCGCCACCGAACTGAACTGCGGTGAGTTGGAACTGCAACCGGAGGACATCGCGACACTGCAAGCTATGGTCGAACAGGGCAAACTCCCTCACTGCCCAGGCGGTTTCTTCTATGGTCACCAGTTCCAAGACGACTCTGCCGACGAATATCGCGAGCACGACCTGCAATTCTGTGAATGGGCGCGAAATATCCAGCAAACCCGCCAACGTGTCTTTTACTCCTGCTGGTGGTAGCCACCGGCAATTTCTTCTTTCTCACCGCTTTCCTATGTCCACCCGCGCCACGATCACCGTTGCCGACGAACACAACAGTTTCGATCTCTACCAGCATCATGACGGCTATCCCGACGGCCCGCACGGGTTGGTGCGCCATCTGGCCATTGCAAGGCATCTGGCCTGGGATCTCCCGCGCTTCGAGGCGGCAGATTTCGCTGCGGCGGTGATCGCCGTGCTCAAGGATCGAGGAGGATCAACCTATTTGACCAAGGATGCTGATGCCCATGGTGATCGGTCGTTTCACTACCGGGTCGAACCTTTCCGCGAAAACTACGCAACCCGCGTGATGCTGACCATCAGCCGGCCTAGTTGGGGAAGCGGAAAGCAAGATGTGACGGTCTTCGCCGGTGAAATCCAGGAGGCGGTTTCCAAATTCAACGCCGTGGCCGATACGACCGAGCAACCGCGTGAATGGCAGATGCTCGGTGAAATCGAAGGAGCGCTCTATCGCGCTGAAGAGGAAATCGGCGCGCTATGCGCACACCGTCCGGATGAGGATACAGAAAAGGTGCTTGAAGATATCGACGGAGCGGGCCGCACGGCCTGCCGTCTGCGGCACCACCTGGAAAAGACCGATCCGTGGTCCGTTTTGGGACGCGTTGAAGCGCAATTGGCCGAACTCAGCCGCGACCCATCAAAACCACCTGCCGTGATCGCAGGAGTTGATGTTCGGTTGGCGATGGAGGCGCACCGGCGGTTTCAGAGAGACTAGCGAGTTTAGCGTCGCCCGTGTTTCCGATTCACGCGGCCCTGTTTGCGCTTCTTTTTCAATTGCTTGCTGGCCGCCCGGCCAGCGGCGTGGCTTAAGGTGTCAGCGGCCTTCTTGCGAAAACCAGTATCCGTCTGGACCCGATCCAGTCGCACCACATTCTGGATGTTGGCCTGGCCCTGTGCCCCTTTTTCGGTGATGTGCTGGAAGATCTCATCGGGTGTCAGGCCACTGCGAAACAGGCTGTGGAATAGGCCAGCTTGCGGGGAAATGAGAGGCTCATGATCATACAGTCGGGCCATGACAAAGAGTAAGCGCGCCAGTTGTTGTTTATCCAGGCTGCCATCGGACTTGCGAATGTCATAGGCCGCCAAATCGATGGGCGGGGCTTGGTGCTGGCTGGGGACGCCCACCGCTTGTTGTGCACCCGTGGTCCGGCGCCCAAAGCTCTGCCACTGCTCCTTAGTCGCCATCCAGAGTGACACATAGTTGAAATACCCTGCCACCGGAAAGCTTCCAAAAGCCTCGCCTTGCGCGGAAGCAGGTGGGACTTGCATGAGCGGCAAACCCTTGTCGCCGGCCTTGAAGGTCACATAGGTTTCGCCATCTGGCCCAGGGTAAACGCCGACTTCTCCGTCTTGCATGGGGTGTGTTTTGTTTGATTATCGCAACAATGGCTGCTCGCGCCAAATCTAAATGCCTAAGCGGCCTCCCGATTGTGCTCAAAATCTGATTCCGCGTAGCGATTTGCCCGGTTGGCATCGACCAATTCAGCAAAGCGATCCCAGTTCAGCGTGCCGTTTTCCTCGACGATGCCCTGGGCTTCGTAGTCACCCAACACGCGTTCGGGATCGACATCGGCTCCGCCCAGATCGCCGCGGCGGTCGTGAAACTGCATCAGATAATCAATCTGGCTCAGGTCTTCTGCGCCAAGCAATTGATTGCCTGCCAGCGCCTGATTGCGCACCACGACGTCGAGGAAGCGGTCGGTGGTGTCAAAGTGATCGGGATGCACCTCCACCTGTCCGCCGCCATATTCCAGAGCATCGACATCGTTGAAAAAGATCGACGCCGCGTTGAGTTCATGCAGCTTGGCTCGCAACTGCACGGTACGAATGATGCGCCCCATGTCCTGATCAGTGGCGTTGTCCGGCAGGTCGGTTTCATAAGTGCCGATTTCGGTGCGGATCCAGGCCTTGCGCTGCCCGTTTTCGTCCAGGCCCAATTCGTGGCCGTCGCCGAACGGCACCCGTTGTCCGGGTTGCAAAGGCACACGGCGCTCCTGCACTTCGCCGTTCTCGTCGACATAGGTTTCGATGGCCCCGTATTCAAAGGTGTCATTGGCATCACCGCCGGTTTGTACTTCGTCACCGGCATTCAACACTTGTCGGAGGGCTTCTTTTTCTTCATCCGAAAGCTCTTCGCTGGCATCCACGGCGCTCAGGAAGTCGGCGAAAGCAGCGGCGTTGGTGGCCGCACCCAAGTTGAGATTCGCGCCGTCCAACAAACGGGTCACCACGTCCTCACGGCCGGGCAAAGCGGTTACCAACGAATGCGCCGTGCCAATGGTGCGCTGCACGATGGCCCGCATTTCCGGGTTTTGCAGGGCGTTTTCACCTTCCAGCAACATCTGCAATGCTCCGATTGTACCGTGTTCGGCTTTCAAGCGGTCGAAATTGGCCTGCAGCTCTCTGACGGTGCCGAGGTCTTCGGCCACGACGGCGTTCTCCGCCTCGTCAGCGGCTAGACCGGCTCGCTCTCGAACCTCAGTCGCGCGCACCGTCGCCAACTCAGCCTCTGTAGCGGGTATGACTTCTGTTTCGTTGCGTTCTGCAGTGGCCTGCAGTTCGTCGCGATCATCCGACAAGCCGGCGATGGTGTCATCGTTGGCAGCAACGGTGACAGCGTTCTCGACTCTTTGGCGAAGTGTGGGATCTTCTGCATCTTCCTGAGCCACGACCAAGTTCGGTTCGGCAAAGAGATCACGCAATTGGTCTTCGTATTGGCAACACACGTCAACAGCGGGTGTTACATAGGCCGCTGGAACGATGTCGGTGAAATGAGTTTCGACAAATTCGCCGACGCGGTTTCGACGATCATCCGGGTTTTCCAACCCGCCATCCAGCGCCGCCAAGTCTCCGTCCAGAGCAGCGCCTACATCGCCGGGCTGAGCCGCGGCTTCAGCCGCTGCCAGTGCCGCCATCGACTCGCCATAGCCAGGTGGCGGGTACCCCGGGCCGGTTGGCAACTCACTGGGTTCAGGTCGCGGTCTTGGCTGTTCGGCACCGGTGGGACGTTCAGACATGCATAAGAAATTCTACATATCATAGCAGAATTTCCTATATTTTTCAAATTTCTACCGGCGCAGCTAAGAGGTGGCGAGCGATTGGAGGATGCGTTCGGCCTCATCCAGCATAGCGGCTGTTTCCGCCCGAACCTCGCGGCGGCGGATGATCAATTGGCCGTTGATGGCCAAGATCCGTGCAATTTCCTGATTGTTGGCATCAATAACACGCCCTTGCTCATCGACGTGCAATTGGAGATGGGCGATTTCGGAATTCAGTGCGGTTATAATTCTCTCCTGTTCGGCAATTCGCTCCTGCAAAATGCCGCTCTCGCACTGGTTCAAGAGCGCGACCTGATCCCGCCGGCTCATCGCGATATCGTTCTCAGCCGCCAAGTCCCGTTGTTCGCGCACAAAGGCCACACAGTCGGTCACTTGGCCGCTTCTGTTGTCCATGGCAGCCAACACCACGGTAGAATTGTCTTCTTGCGCTTCCAGCGGTCCTGCCAAGGCCCCGCTCAAAGCTATCGCGCTAGCCAGTTTGCCAAATCGTCCCATTTTGGTTGAAAAGGAGTAAGTATCTCCATTTTCTACTAAAATTTGTAGTTTCGTCAAATTTTCTTGATAAAAAAAGTTTGACTTGAGGGTGATTTGACCAGTCGGAAGGCCAAGCCATTTGTCCGGGTTTTTGCCATCCAAGTGCAACAACCGCCTTAGGCGTCGGAGGCGATTTGCGGTCCCGCCATCAAGGAATGACGCAAAGCGGCGCTTTCCGCTTTGTGCTGGGTGATGCCCAGATACTCGATCGTGTTGGCGATCGATTTGTGCCCCAGCAGACGTGAGATCAGCGCAATATCCTCGCCCGCCCAGTACATATGCGCCGGCTTGCTGCGCCGGATGGAATGGCTGGAGAATTCGGCTGGCGTGTGGCCGAGCCACGTCGCCCAGGTTTTGATCAGGTCGGCATAGTGCGCCCGTGTGATGGGGGACCCATCCGATCGTTTGCTGCGCGTGAACACATGGTCCGCCGCGTTCTTGCCGCTCACGCCCAGCCATTTCCGCAGGTAGTGCCGTGTTTGCGGTGTCAGCACCGGATTGACGATGTGCCGCGTCTTCTGTTGGCGCCGGGCGATCAAGGTTCGGACGGGGCCTTGAGGGTAACGCACTTGCCAGACCTGAGTGGCCAGCAAGTCGCTCGCCCGAAACATCGTATCCAGCCCGAAGCTCAGCAGAGCCAGATCGTGCCAGTTCTCCACTGCCAGCAACCGCGCTTCGATCTGCGCCAGATCCTCCGACGAGAACGCCCGCTTTTGTCCGACGATCTGACCAGCATTCCAGGCTCGTTTTTTTGACGAAACCGGGCTGCGCATGAGCGTGTGGGGCTAGAGTTTCGCTTTTGTCAAAAGCGAGGGTATTTTCATAGACCAGATGTGGAGAGAAAGGCCTTCAAAGCCGCTCCAGCAACGGAGACACACCCATGATACATGAAGAAAGTGTTAAGAAACAGCTGCTTGACAGTTTTGCTTCTGACAAAAGCAAGGGTACAGTCAACGTGTAACCCACCTGAAAATGCCGGAAAAAGCCTTCAGCTTCACCTTGATGGAAGAAGTCGAGATCGTGTCGCCAACGCAATTGCAGGAGCTCGTCGCCGAACGCCGTGAACGCGGTCTTGACACCGAGCAACTGGAAGATTTCGAACGATGGCACAGCGCGGCTTTGATGCGTTGGCTATCTTCAAAACAGTGATCCCTGCCGATCGGCTTCCTCACGTCGCTTCCAATTTGGGTCCTTTGCGGCTTCCTCCAACCACCAAAGCACGAACTCGACGGGATCATGATTGAACTCGGCCAGGGCTTCAGAGCCATTCATGAAATGCGACCGATAGCCGGTCTCGGTGATCGGCAGGATACGCTTGTCCTGGCTGCGGATCTCGATGTGCTGGGTGATGAAACCATCATCGGGCATCGCAAACCAACTCGAACAGTGCCGGATCTCCAATGCAATGCCGTTCCATGTCGCAGCATGGGTCTCGTATTCGGCGCGTTCAAGTGTTGCCGTGTTGGGTCCTGTTTCCATCACCAAAGAGCGTAGCAAGCCACCGCTATACTGCCAGCACTGCACAAACGGAAATCCGTCGCTCCTTCGCGCGTGTCCGGTCCGGTACCGGTTAATCATGACCCTGCTGACCCATGACGAGTTTGTCCGTATGGAACAGATCCTGGCCGATCTGTTGCCAGAGACCGATGGGCGCGAGGAGGCCGCACTCCTGCAGTTGCATGCCCGCTTGCAGGCAATCTATGCCGCGCAATCCGACCTGCAGGCTTCGCGCGACCGCCTCAAGGCGCTTCAATCGCGAACTGGGAAATGATCTCCTGCAACTCGGACAAATCTTTGCCGTAGCCGTATTTGGGCCGCTGAAACTTGTGCCCCATCAACTGCGCCTGCGCCCGGTCAACCACGTCTCGTTTGGTGAGCTGATCCTGAAACCAATGCCTTAGCGAATACAGGCTCTGGCGTTTGTCGGTGACAATGCCGCTCGCCCGCATGGCCTTGTTTGTCACGCTGGTAGCGTACATGTTCTTACCCAAGCGTTTGCCCCAGCCACCCGCGGCCACCAGTTCCTCGGCCGCTTGCAGCGATACGCCCATGAGCGGCAGCAAGCGCTCAGAGTGATCAGTTTTCAGACCGCGAACAGCGTTCTTTCGCACATGGACGTGCGGCACGTCGGCATCGAGATTGATGTCATCGAGTTTCAGACCGATGGCTTCGACGGGGCGCATGCCGGTGTTGACCAAGAGGCGGAACAGCCTCTGGAATTCTGGCGCAAGTTTACCAAGAGCACCCGGCTGAATTGCATTTATGATTTGGGGATCAGTGAACGGCATGCGGGGTGTCTGCGGCTCGTCCTTTAACCGAATTCGTGCGAACGGGTTGGTCGCCTGCAGGGCGTCGATGTCGTAATTCGTCGTGATGAGACGGCGCAGCGCATTGATGTCTTTGTTTCCCGTGTGGGGTTTGAGCCCCTTGGCTTTCAGGCGTTTGAGCCACCAAGTTCGAAAACCCAGCGCGTGATGGCGTTCGACCTCGTACATCGACACATCGCCCACGGCCTCGTGGAAATTGGACAATGCCTTGAGATAGCCATTGCGCTTGACCCGACGTTGGTCGTGGCTGAGACCTGACCACTCGTCCTCAATATGCGCCCAGAACCGCTCGAAGGCGTCCATCATCGACAGCGCGGGTTTGTCGACCAGCCCCAGCACTGCCGTTTGCTCTGGCAAGGCGGATTGACCACCGATCAACATCCGCAGCCGTTCAAGTAGTTCGGTATCCGAAAACTCTGCGGCGGTCTGCGGTTTCAAGCCACGGGAAACCTGCGCCTGCATGGCAGCGGCAAAACGTTTGGCTGCATCGTGACTTTCGATTGAAACACCGAGTTCCGCAGCGCGTTGCCATTCCTGCTCAAGGTCAAAGGAAATCTGCGCCGCTTTAACCTTTGCCTCGGAAAAATCCCGCGTCCGCAACGAGAAACAGATCTGGCTCCGCGCCTCTACATGCCGAAACCGCTCCGGCACCGCCCGATAGTAGTGCCACCATTGCCCGCGCTGTTTGAGATGGTGCCCCCACATCGCCTTGGATCCCTGTACCAAGATTTGTACCAAGATCGGAAATCCACCGATCCGCAGGGATCATCATGCAATCAATAAAAACAACGCCTTAGAGGCGGAGTTCCGTCTTTCCAATGTGTAGATGGCGGAGACGAAGGGATTCGAACCCTCGAGACGGTTTCCCGCCTACTCCCTTAGCAGGGGAGCGCCTTCGACCACTCGGCCACGTCTCCGCCGACCCGTTTATCAGCGTGGTGCGGGAGAGAACAAGGCCAAAGTGACGTTTCGGTGAAATGCCGGGCGCGACGGCTCGATTGCGCCGGGCCGCAAAGCCTGTAGGCTGCGGGCGAGAAACCGGAGGACTTTCCCGATGCCACAAAACATCACCAAAGGTGCCAAAGCGCTGGTTGCTGAGGCGAACGCGCGGGTCGTGACGATTCCGACCGGGGAGGCGCTTGGTCTCGTGGGATCGGAGGACCATGTGATCGTCGATCTGCGCGACGTCCGGGAGCTGAAACGGACGGGTAAGATCCCCGGTGCGTTTTCCTGCCCGCGGGGGATGCTGGAGTTCTGGATTGATCCGCAAAGCCCTTATCACAAAGAGGTTTTTAATCAGGACAAGACTTATGTCTTCTACTGCGCCTCGGCATGGCGCTCTGCTCTGGCGACGCTGGCAGCACAGGAGATGGGGCTTGCTCCGGTGGCCCATATCGAGGGCGGGTTCACCGCGTGGGAGAAGGCCGGCGGGCCGGTGGAAACAGTGGACTGAGGGGTTTTGTACAAAACCGGGCAGGGTTTTGAGGCCGGGCCGGCAAAACGTACAGGCGGCAACGGGCGGGTCATCACGAACCTGCCGGCACATGGCCCGGCGCCCGGCTTTTCCCGGACCGGTCAGCCGCCCGGGCGCAATGCCAGCCAGATCAGGAACCCGATATAGGCGAAGACCGTGATGTTCAGAACTGTATCGACAAATCCGCCGGTCATTTCGGAACCTCCCGCCGCAGTGACCGGAACAGGCACAGTACCAGTATCGGGACAATGAACACAAAGGCCATCGCCGACAGCGCGATGATCGAACGCACCAGCGCGATGTCCCCGACCAGCACCATGGCCAGCCCCAGCGCTCCGAGAATGACGCCCCAGATCGTGCGCAGCCGCGGGGACGGATTTTCATCTCCGCCGGTTCCGATCATCGCCAGCGTGAACCCCGCGCTGACCACGCTGGTCAAGACAAAGAGGAAGGCGGCAAGGATCGTCGCGGTTCGGGTAATCCCGCTCAGCGGAAACCGGTCCAGCAGGGCGAATGTAGTCGCGTCCAGATCCTGACTGTTGATCGACGAAAGCACGCCGTCATGGCGCAGGGCGTCGAAGAAACCGAGCCCTCCGAAGATGCCGAACCAAAGGATCGAAAACAGTGTTGGCGCCACGATGACGCCGGTCAGAAATTCACGAACGGTGCGCCCCCGTGAAATCCGGGCGATGAAGATACCCACGAAGGGCGACCAGGCCAGCCACCAGATCATATAGTTCAGCGTCCAGCCCTGAAACCAGTCGACGATCGTGTGATCGAAGAACTCTGCGGTCGAAAAACCGCCCGGCAGAACATTGAACAGATATCGTCCAAAGCCCGAAACGATGCCGTTCATGACAAAGGATGTGGGCCCGAGCACCAGAAGGTAAGCCATCAACCCGATGGCGATCAGCATGGCGGTATTGGACAGTTTCGCCATTCCCTCGCTCAGATCGCGCCGCAGGGGAATGACAAAGGCGATGCACATCGCCACGAAGACCGGAATTGTCAGTGTGCCGGGGTCTTCGACCCCGATCAGGCCGGCCAGGCCCGCCTGCACCTGAAAAACGCCCATGGCCAGCGATCCGGCCAGCCCTATTGCGATGGCCACGATCGACAGCAGGTCAAACATCCACGCCAGCCCCCGGACCCATCGGGCATCGCCCAGCGCCTCGACCAGCGGCGCGCTGAGCAGCAGCGTGCGGGACCGCCGGAATGCGAAATAGGCTATGACCAGCCCGACAACCCCGTAAATCGCCCAGGCATGAAACCCCCAGTTCAGATAAGTCACGAACAGCGCCAGCCCGGCCGCCATCGGGTCGCCTGAAAACTGCCGGAGCGTTTCGAAATGGGTCAGCGGTTCGGCCGCGCCGTAAAACAGCAGCCCCACCCCCATGCCGGCCGCGAACAGCATCGCGATCCAGGCCGGAGTGGAGAATTCGGGCTCGGCGTCATCCGGGCCCAACTTCACATTCCCGAACCGAGAAAAGGCAAGGTATAGCGCGACAAAGAGCAGCCCGCTGATTTCCAGCATGATGAACCAGCCACGGCTGTTGAACTGTGCCGCCACCGCGGTGGCCGCCATCCGGCCCAGCCCCGCCGGATCGAGAATGCCCCACAAGGCAATCGCGGTGGTGATCGTCAGGGCAACAATCAGCAGCGCATTCGGGGATTTTCTGTCCATCGTCCGCTTCTCCTGACAGGCTCGCCGCGGGGACTGGCCGCCTTGCCGTCGACGATAGGTTCAGGCGTGCGGGCCGTCCATACAGATGTCCCGGCGCGAGCGATTTCCGCAAAGCAGACCGGTTTGTACCGGCCAAACAAAAACGGCCCTGAAAGCACTTGCTTCGGGCCGTTCTTTTACGTTGGTTGCGGGAGCAGGATTTGAACCTGCGACCTTCAGGTTATGAGCCTGACGAGCTACCGGACTGCTCCATCCCGCGCCATTTCGTTCGGTTGATGTATTGCGAGTCGCGGCGGACTGCAAGCCTTCCCGGCACATCAATCTTTAAAAAACTGTAACAATCTGCAGCGGCCCGGCGGATGCAATTCAAAGGTATGAATTCCGGCGGTTTCCCGTATTCTGCCGGAAAAAAGCGGATCCCGGAGGGAAATACAGGCGTGGCAAACCCGGCAGCGGACACTGACAGCATCATCGCGGTCAACGAGTATGGCTTTTATTCCGTCCCGAAACCCTATTCCAAGCGCGAGGTGCCGCAGGTCCTGTTGTCCGGGGCGGTGTACGAACCATCGACACTGCGCCTGAGGCAGCGTCTGGCCGGCGGCGGCGACATCATATCCGGCGGCGCGTTCATCGGGGATTTCTTTCCGGCGCTCAGCCGGGCACTGGCACGGGGGGCCCGGCTGCATTCCTTTGAACCCAACCCTGTCAGCCTCGCTGCCGCGCAGGAAACCATCGCCCTGAACGGGCTGAACAATGTCGCGCTGCACCCGCTTGCGGTTGGCGAAACGCCGGGCACCTTGCCGCTGCAGATCCGCAAGCCGCATGGCGCGGCGATGGGCGCCCGCGCGAAGCTGACCGATGCGCCGGCGGAGGGCACATCGATTGATGTCGAGATTGCGACGCTGGACGATCTGGTTCCGGGGGACCGGAAGGTCACATTGCTGCATCTGGACATCGAGGGGCATGAATGGCCGGCCCTGCTGGGCACGCGCCGCATCATCACCGACCACGCGCCAACCCTGATCGTCGAGGCCGCCAAACCGCATGTCCAGCGCGGGTATCTTCGGAAGCTCGGCGAAAGCTATCCGGAGCAGGGGTATGTTTTTGCCGGCAGCATGGAACGGAACGCCTTTTTCCGCCCCGGACGGGGGTGATCCGCAACTGTCGTTTTCACGAAGCGCGCGGTAACAGGTGATGACGCGCCCGCCGGTTTGTGCTTGGCTGGGAAAATGAACTTCATCGAGAACTTTGTGACATTGTGGGTCGTCATCGACCCGATCGGCACCGTTCCGGTTTTTGTCGCTGTCACCGCCGGCATGTCCGACGCGGCGCGCCGGTCGACGGCGCTGACGGCGACCGCCGTTGCAATCGGTGTGCTCCTGTTCTTCCTGGTGCTGGGACAGGTGCTGATTGATGCGCTTGGCATCAGCCTGCTGTCGTTTCAGGTGGCCGGTGGGATCGTGCTGTTTCTTTTTGCCCTGACGATGATCTTTGGCGAACCCAAGCAGGAGGCCGAAAAGCGGCTGGCAGATGCAGAGGAAGACCTGCCCGAACCTGACCGGCCGTCGCCCGCGATCTTTCCGCTGGGGGTGCCGTCGCTGGCATCGCCGGGAGCGATGCTGGCGGTTGTGCTGTTGACGGATAATGCCGAAAGTTCCCTGATTGATCAGGCGTTTACGGCAGTTATCATGATTGTGGTTCTGGCCATCGCCTGTGTCTGCATGTTGTTGGCGGGCCCGATTATCAGGCTGATCGGTGATGCCGGCGCGGCCATTGTCAGCCGGGTGATGGGTATGATTTTGGCCTCGGTGGCGGCGGATGCGGTTCTGTCGTCGCTGGTCGAGATCATGAATGCCGGATCGCTGTAGTCCGGACATCGCGGTTCGGACGATCGCCCGTTTTGCCGGATGCAGAGCGGTATGACTGTTCCGTCTGGCCAATCGCGGGGCCGGAGGACTAGGCTGGGGACCAGCAATGGCAACGATCCCGGAGGGTATGTAATGACGACGGCATTGGTGATTGGTGCGGGTGCGGGCCTGTCCGCCTCGGTGGCGCGGCGGCTGTCCGCGCGGGGACATCGCGTGGTTCTGGCGGCGCGGGACACTTCTGACCTCGGTCCGCTGGCGCAGGAAACCGGTGCCGTTCTGGTCGATTGCAACGCCCGCAGCCGCGAAGATATGGAGCGGCTCTTTGCGACGGTTGACGCGCAGCCTGATCCGCTGGACATCGCGGTCTACAATCCCAGCGCCCGCCTGCGCGGCCCGGTGCACGAGCTGGACCCCGAAGGCGTGGAAAACGCGATTCTGGTGTCGGGGTACGGGGCCTTTCTGATGGCCCATCACGCGGTGCAACGGATGCTGCCGCGGGGAACCGGGGCGCTTTTGTTCACCGGTGCCTCGGCCGGGGTGAAGGGGTTTGCCAATTCCTCGACCTTTGCGATGGGCAAGTTCGCCCTGCGCGGGCTGTGTCAGGCGCTGGCCCGTGAACTGCATCCTCAAGGCATCCATGTGGGTCATTTCGTGATTGATGGCGGGATCGCCAAGGCGGACACCGAAAACAGTGACGGCCGGTGGCTCGACCCGGACGAGATTGCCGAAAGCTACATGAATTTCCTTGATCAGGGCCGAACCGCATGGGCCTGGGAAATCGAGCTGCGCCCGTGGGTTGAACGGTTCTGAGGAAGCGCGAAACTGGCGCTATACATCCCCGTGCGGCGGGCCTAGCGTGCGCCCATGACAAGCGACGTTCATGACAGCGCCTATTCATGGTTCCGGCTGCTGATTACCCTGCTTATCGCCATGGTGGCCAATGTGGGCATCTGGGCGGTGGTTGTGATCCTGCCGGACGTGGAAGCCGAATTCGGCGCCAGCCGCGCCGCCGCCTCGGCGCCCTATACATTGACGATGATCGGGTTTGCCGCCGGAAATCTGGTGATCGGGCGGCTGGTGGACCGGTTCGGCGTGACACTGGCGCTGAGCGCTGCGGCGGTTCTGAGCGGGGTGTCCTTCGCGCTGGCGGCGCTGTCGCCGAATATCATCGCATTTTCGCTGGTTCACCTGTTGCTGGGGCTGGGCACCGGCGTCGGGTTCGGCCCGCTGATTGCCGACATTTCGCACTGGTTCATCCGGCGCCGCGGTATCGCCGTGGCGATCACCGCCAGCGGCAACTACCTGTCCGGCGCGATCTGGCCGATCGTGATGTCCGGGGTGGCCGCGGACGGGGGATGGCGGCAGGTCTACCTGTTGCTGGCAATCGTGTCGGTGGTTCTGGTGATCCCGCTGTCGTTGTTGCTGCGTCGGCGGGTGCCGGATTTGGCCCACGGCGTGGCCGAGGCCGCCGCGTCCCTGAGAACGCACAGCGTCGGGCTGTCGCCGCGTACGCTGCAATACCTGCTGGGGTTTGCCGGGATCGCCTGTTGCGTGGCGATGAGCATGCCACAGGTGCACATCGTCGCTTATTGCGTAGGGCTGGGCTATGGCCCGGCTGTCGGGGCCGAGATGCTGTCGCTCATGCTGCTGGGTGGCGTGGTCAGCCGGATCGTTTCGGGGCTGCTGGCGGATCAGCTGGGCGGTGTGCGCACCGTGCTGATCGGATCGGTGCTGCAATGCATCGCGCTGTTTCTCTACCTGCCTTATGACGGGATGGCATCGCTATACATCGTCAGCCTTGTATTCGGCCTGTCGCAGGGCGGGATCGTGCCCAGCTATGCGCTGGTGGTGCGCGAATACATGCCCGCGCGCGAGGCCGGTGCCCGCGTGGGTTTCGTTATCATGATGACGGTCTTCGGCATGGCGCTGGGCGGCTGGATGTCGGGATGGATCTATGACCTGACGTCCAGCTATTTCTGGGCCTTCCTGAACGGGATCGTGTGGAATTTCCTCAACATCGCAATCCTGGTGTGGCTGCTGATGCGCTCGCGTCCCCGCGCTCCCCAGCCGGCTGTGGCCTAGGGGCAGGATGGGTGGCGCGGTCGTTTCGCGCATGAAGGCGGTCCGGCGCGTTATCGCGGCCTCCGGGCCGCTCGCATCTTCGCCTTGTTGTGTCCGCGACGGTCTGAGCCGCGATCAGCCGTTTCAGCCTGACCCCGTTCCGCCCGGAGAGCGGAAACAGGCCGGGCAGCCCCCCACCGTCAGCGCGTCTCGCCGAGATGCGCCTCGCCCCGGTCGCGCGCCAGATCGATCTGGCGCTGGCGTTCGCGGAACCGTGCCTTGTCGGCCTCCGACGTTTCATTGATGCATTGGTGGCAGGCCACGCCGCGTTCATATTCCGGGCGCGTCTTGTCGTCGGGCAGGATCGGGCGGCGGCAGCCATGACACAATTCGTGCGGGCCTTCGCTCAGCCCGTGGCCGACGCTGACGCGGTTGTCGAAGACGAAACATTCACCGGTCCACATGCTTTGATCTTCCGGCACGTCTTCGAGGTATTTCAGGATCCCGCCCTTGAGGTGATAGACATCCTCCACCCCCTGACCCAACAGGTAGTTCGTGGACTTTTCACAGCGGATGCCGCCGGTACAGAACATGGCAATCCGTTTGTTGTGAAACCGGTCCCGGTTCTTTTCCCACCAGTCCGGGAACTCGCCGAACGACCGCGTCTGCGGATCGATTGCGCCGTCAAATGTGCCGATGGCGACCTCGTAATCGTTGCGGGTGTCGATCACGGCCACGTCCGGCGCTGAAATCAGCGCGTTCCAATCCTCGGGCGTAACATAGTTGCCGACCCGGGCGCGCGGATCGACATCCGGCTGTCCCATGGTCACGATCTCTTTCTTCAGCCGCACCTTCATGCGGGCAAAGGGCGGTTCGGCTGCGGTGCTCTCTTTCCAGTCCAGACCGGCACAGCCGGGCAGGGCGCGGATATGGGCCAGCACGGCATCGATGCCGGCGCGGGACCCGGCGATGGTGCCGTTGATCCCCTCTTTCGCCAGCAGAAGCGTTCCGGTGACACCCTGCGCCCGGCACAGGTCCAGAAGCGGCGGCTTCAGCGCGGCAGGGTCGGCAAAGGAAGTAAAGTGATAGAGTGCAGCAACGGTAAACATGGCGTTGATTTATCCCCGGCGCCGGGCAGGTTCCAGAGGGCTCAGTGACGCGCCGCGGCGCGGGCCAGACCATTGGCCACGGCAGTGAAGATTTCCGAGGTTTCCGGGCGGGCCTGCTGGCACAGGGCCTCGATCTGCGACCGGATCAGCGCCATCAGGCTGGACCCGCCGACATAGACGATCCGATCGACCGACCCGGCATCGCACCCGGCCATCTTCAGCGTTTCGCGGGCGCAATCGGCGATCTCCTGCGTCTGCCCGGTCAATTCGCGTTGCAGATCTTCCGGCGTGATGTCCGCGGACAGCCCCTTTTCCACCGGATCCAGCATGATGCGCCCGTCCTGCCCGGAATTGGCGCGGATCTTGCCGTCTTCGACCGCATAGGCAATGTCGTGGCCCAGATGCATGTCCAGCACCTCGGCCAGACGTCCGAACAATTGCGTTTCCGGGGCCAACCGCTGCCATTTGCGCACATCGCGCAGCAGCGCGGGGGAATACACGAAGGCGATTTTTTCCCATGTTGCCAGATCGTGAAACGGCGCCCGCGGCGCGGTATGCGTGGCGCCGCCCAGTTCGCTGCCGATCTGCGCGCCGTAGCCCAGCAGCGGCATCACATGGCCAAGGTTCAGCACCTTGTCGAAATCGGTACCGCCCACGCGGATGCCCTGACTGGCCAGAACGGTTGTGCCGGTATCGGTCCGGTCGCACAGGGTGAAATCCGAGGTCCCGCCGCCGATATCGACGATCAGAAGGCGACCGGTCCCGCCTGTGGCCAGTGCCGCGGCCTCGGGTTCGGGCAGGAAGCTGACGGATGTGAACCCGGCCAGCCGGTAGGCGTCTTCCAGATCCAGCGCTGCCTGTGCGTTGCGGGTTTCCGACCGGGAGTGGAACCGGACCGGCCGGCCGGACACGACCTCTTCGAAGCTCTGCCCGCTGGCGGCTTCGGCCCGGCGGCGGATCTCGGACAGGAACCGCGCGATGATTTCGATCAGGGTCAGCTTTTCGTTCAGAAACTGACGTTTTTCACGGGCCAGCGTTGTGCCGAGAATGCTTTTGAGCGACCGCATGAACCGCCCGTCGTGCCCATCCATCATCGCGCGGGCGGCTTCGTTGCCAAAGAGCATCCTGCCCGAACCGAAATCGAGAAATACCGCGGTGGGCATCGTCGTTTCCCCGTCGCTCAGGGGCAGCACGCGGGGGCCGTTTGCTGTCATCACACCCGCCGCGGTGTTCGATGTGCCAAAGTCGATGCCGAGGGCAGCCATGGGTCACTCCTGATCCGGAAAGGCGCGGTGGGTACCCTCATTCGGGGCGGGATGCAATTGCCCTTTGCCGATCTCTGCGTCCGGACGCGGAGACGATCACGCAAATCTCACCGGACACCCGAACGCCCGGTGTTTTCCCCCGCGCGTGAACGCGGGCCCTGAGCTGGCGATGCGCGTCCGGGTCCAGGGCGGGTCAATTGCGGAAAATGTGGTTCAGGCTGATCCCGTCTTGCTTTAGGAAGGGACGCGCAAGAAGGAGACAGCGATGACACAGGCCCTGATCGTGATCGACGTGCAGAACGATTTTTGCCCCGGCGGAGCGCTGGCGGTGCCCGGGGGCGATCAGGTGGTGCCGGTGATCAACGCGATGATGCCCGCGTTCGATGCGGTGATCCTGACACAGGACTGGCATCCGGCGGGGCATTCGTCCTTTGCGTCTTCGCATCCGGGCAAGGACCCGTTCGGCATGACCGAGATGGCGTACGGGCCGCAGGTTCTGTGGCCCGATCATTGCGTGCAGGGCAGCGACGGGGCGGCGTTCCACCCCGGCCTGCGCACCGATGGTGACCTGATCATCCGCAAGGGGTTCCGCCCTGCGATCGACAGCTATTCCGCGTTTTTCGAAAACGACCGGAAAACACCCACGGGGCTGGAAGGTTACCTGCGCACCCGCGGGATCACCGCGCTGGTGATGACCGGGCTGGCCACGGATTTCTGTGTGCATTACTCGGCCGTGGATGCCGCCGGGCTGGGGTTCGCGGTCGAGGTCCGGCTCGACGCCTGCCGCGCCATCGACATGGACGGTTCGCTGAACGCGGCGCTGGAGGCGATGCGCGGGGCGGGTGTCACGCTGAACTAGCGCTGTTTTCGCTGACCCAATGCAACGTCGGGCGAAAATCATAACATTTCCGGGCTGAATCTGCTTTAAAGCCCTTCCCGCTTCGCCTTTAAAAGGGTCCGACACTGGCATCAGGAGGGTGGCCTTGGACATCGCCACACGCGTTTATAACCACAAGTGGAAGATCGACCCGATCGTACGGTCTCTGATCGACACGGATTTCTACAAGCTGCTGATGTGTCAGTCGGTGTTCCGCAACAGGTCGGAAACGCGGGTGACCTTTTCGCTGATCAACCGGTCAAGGCATGTGCCGCTGGCGCGGTTGATCGACGAGGGTGAACTGCGCGAGCAACTGGATCATATCCGGTCGCTCAGCCTCAGCCGCGGGGAAAGCACATGGCTGCGGGGCAACACGTTTTACGGCAAGCGGCAGATGTTCGGTTCGGAATTCATGGCATGGTTCGAGGATCTGCGCCTGCCACCCTATCATCTGGAACGTGTCGGCGATCAGTACGAACTGACCATCGAAGGGGCATGGCCCGAGGTGATGCTGTGGGAAATCCCGGCACTGGCGGTGTTGATGGAACTGCGCGGCCGGGCGGTGCTGAACGATCTGGGCCGGTTCGAACTGCAGGTACTTTATGCCCGCGCGATGACGCGGGTCTGGGAAAAGATTGAAAAGCTGCGCGATATCGACGAGCTGCGGATCGCGGATTTCGGCACAAGGCGGCGGCATTCCTTCCTGTGGCAGGATTGGTGCGTTCAGGCGATGATGGAAGGGCTGGGCGAAAAGTTCGTCGGGACCTCGAACTGCCTGATTGCCATGCGGCGCGAGGTCGAGGCGATCGGAACCAATGCCCATGAACTGCCCATGGTCTACAGCGCGCTGGCCGGGGACGACGCGGCGCTGGCGCAGGCGCCCTATGACGTGCTGTCGGACTGGCACGACGAACATGACGGCAACCTGCGCATTATCCTGCCGGATACTTACGGCACGGCCGGGTTTCTGGACAATGCGCCGGACTGGCTGGCCGGCTGGACCGGTGTGCGGATCGATTCAGGCGATCCCGCGACCGGGGCGGAAACCGCTATCGACTGGTGGATCCGGCGCGGCGAAGACCCGCGCGAGAAACTGGTGATCTTCTCTGACGGGCTGGACGTTGACACGATCGGCCAACTGCACGCCCAGTTTGCCGGGCGGGTCAAGGTGTCGTTCGGCTGGGGCACGCTGCTGACCAATGATTTCCGCAACTTTGTGCCGGGCAACGCGCTGGCGCCGTTTTCGCTGGTGTGCAAGGCGGTGGCGGCCAACGGGCGCGCGACGGTCAAGCTGTCTGACAACCCGGAAAAGGCGATGGGCCCGGCGACCGAGATCGAACGCTACAAGCGCGTATTCGGCGTTGGCGCACAGACTGCAGTGCCGGTCGAGGTCTGAGCCCGCTGCAACGGGCGGCGGCCGTGTAACCCCGGTACCGGCTCAGCCGTCCGCGACTTCGATGGCGAACCCATCAACAGGGTCTGCCACGTTGTGCAGGTCCAGCCGGCCCAGCGAAACGGGCGTGTCATGTTCCGCCGCGATATCGCTGGTCACCACGATCTTGTGGCCTTCGGTCTTGCCGTGTTCGCCCAGCCGGGCCGCGATATTGGCCGCCGTGCCGATCACGGTGAAATCCAACCGGTCCCGGGATCCGATATTGCCATACATGACGTTGCCATAGGCAATGCCGATCACGCAGCGGCAGTCAAAATCATCGTCCGGCGAGGTCAGCTCGGCCAGCCCGCCGGCAATGGCGCAAGCTGCGCGCAGCGACTGCCGCCGCGCTTCAGCGGGGTCTTCGCCCGCCGGAAACACCGCCAGCACCGCATCGCCGATGAATTTCAGGACCTCGCCACCGTGTTGCGCGACATGGCCGGCGGCTGTCTCGAAGAAACGGTTCAGCAGGTCGAGAAAGGCCTCGCGCCCCAGCTGCGTTTCCAGCCGGGTTGAGGCGCGCATGTCGCAGAACATGATCGCGGCGTCTATCTCGTCCCCGTCGCCGCGGCGGATGTCCCCGCCCAGCACCCGCGCGCCGGCACGGGTGCCGACATAGGTTTCCAGCATGGCACGGGCATTTTCGCGCTGATTGAAAACCTCGAACAGGCGGCTGATGATCGACGAACATTCAAAAATCAGCCCCAGATTGGCGGTGGTGAACCCGTCGGGATGTTCGCTGGTCAGCGTCATCACGTTGGTCTGCCCGTCCGAAAACCGCAGCGGCATCGCGACATAGTCGGTCGCACCGGCCGCCCGCAGGTCTTCGATCACCGGAAATGCGTTTTCCAGATCGTCGGGGCCGAACCGCTGGCGTACCCCGCCCAGACCGCGCGACACGTGCAGCAGCGGGCTATTGACGAAGGACGGGTGGTCGTAAATCTCATATGACGGGGCGTAGGTGGTTACGCTGTCCTCATCATGCTTCCAGATATAGTTCTTGCCCGCGATCAGCGGATGCAGCGACCAGATCAGAATGCTGATCCGCGACAGGGCGACACCGCTTTCAATCAGCTTGCCGGCCAGCTTCTCGGTCAGTTCTTCAGGCGTAGCGCAGGCCCAGGCCTCGCGCAGAAGCCAGTCGACCAGCGGGCCGCTGATATTGTCGTCCCTTCCGCCGTTCAGCGGATCGGGACCGGTATCAACCTCGATCCCGGCGCCGGCGGAAAACCCGACATAGCGCTCGATCTTCGTGCTTTCGGGCAGGGCATTGGCATACGGAATAAGTAGATAGGGGCTTGACAGCGTGCGTGTGTTCGCTTACGTTGAAGGTGTAGGGAGGACACGTCATGAACCTGATCACCATCTTCAGCCTATACCCGGACCAAGAAGCCTGCATCGAGCACCTTGAAAATGTGCGTTGGGGCGATGCGCCACTGTGCCCACATTGTGGCGGCTTTGGTGTGGCGCGTAAATCCGAGAAACACCGGATAGGCCGTTGGAACTGCCGTGATTGCAAGTCGAGCTTCAACGTGCTGTCTGGCACGATCTTTGAAAAGACCAAGGTTCCGCTTCAAAAGTGGTTTCTCGCTGTGGGGCTGGTTATTAACGCCAAAAAGAGCCTGTCTAGTTACCAGTTAGCTCGCGACCTCGAATTGAATCAAAAGACGGCCTGGTACATGCAACAGCGCATCCGAGCCGCCATGGCGGCAGAACAAGCGCCGATGCTGCAAGGGATCGTGGAAGCCGACGAAACCTATGTCGGGGGCAAGCCGCGTAAAGGGAACAAGCGCGATAATGATAAGCCGAACAAGCGCGGGCGCGGGACCAAGAAAACGCCGGTAATCGGCGCAGTAGAGCGTGGCGGTAGGGTAGCAGCCTGTGTCACCGACGATCTTTCGGGGAAAGGGATTGTTCAATTCCTCAAAAACACCGTCGATCCGGCAGGAACCATCCTAATCACGGATGAGTACAAGGCGTATAATGCGGCGAAAGCGAGCTATGTCCACGCCATCATTAATCATTCCGTAGCTTATTCTGACGGCGAGACACACACGAACACCATTGAGGGATTTTGGGCGCTGATCAAGCGAGCGTGGTATGGCTCGCACCATCACTACGGCCGCCATTGGATGCCTCTGTTCGTGGCAGAAAGTGCTTGGAAGTACAACCATCGCAACGACCGTGACGGCTTCGGTTCGTTCATGCGGGGATGCTTCGCATGAATCGGCTTTACTACGGCGACTGCCTCACCATCATGCGCGACCACATGAGATTAGGCAGTGTGGAGTTGATCTATCTCGACCCGCCTTTTCAATCGAACCGCGACTACAACGCCATCTATAAGGATGAAACCGGGAGACCGTTGCCGGACCAGATCAATGCTTTCTGCGACATGTGGGCGTTGAATGAAGAAAGGGAGCGTGCACTGCGGACGATGCCGGTCTTAATGCGAGAGGCC
>CATOSU010000003.1 GCA_951812615.1 uncultured Paracoccaceae bacterium | reverse complement strand
GGGTTCGGGGGCCGGGCCGGTTTCGGAGAGCCGCGCGTGATACAGGCGGGTAACGAAAAGAGAAGAGATATCAGCCATGGCCCGGGCTTAGCGCAGAGCCATCCGCCGCGCCAGAGGCTCAGGCAGGTTTGTGCCCCCTCAGGTGATGCGGGCAATGTTCACCGCTGGCGAGCACGCCCACCATGGCTGTCCAGATCTCGATATTGTCAGCCGTCAGCCCGGTGCCGAACCGGTCTTCGAACTCGGCCCGCCTTTCCGTCAGCATCTCCAGTTCACCGCGCGCCACGTTCAGATACCATGGGTTCCGGTTCACCGTGCGGACATCTTCGAACCCAGCCTGCTCCAGAGCCCGCACATAGCGTGCGGGCGAGGCCATGTTGAAATCGATATCCTCCAGCGCGATGTAACGGGCCATTTCCGGCGACGGCGGGCCATCGTGGGAAATCAGCCAGTCGGAGGCGGCAAACACGCCGCCGGGTCTGAGGATGCGGAACACTTCTTTGGCCAGCGCCTCTTTGTCGGGGATATGGACGATGGAATCCTTGGAAAAGACCACATCGAAACTGTTGTCTTCGAAGGGGAACGGACCCGGTGTCACTTTCCGGATTTCGATATGGTCTGACAGACCGGCTGCGTCCACTCCGGCCTTTGCCTCGGTACAGACCGGGTCTTCCACGTCGATGCCGGTCACGTGCACCGCGCCGTGGTCGCTGTGCAGCGAAACCGTGATCGCCCCGGTGCCGCAGCCGATATCCAGCACCCGTTTGCCGGTCAGGTCCAGCCCGTCCAGAACCCGCGCCACCTCGTCCGGTCCGCCGGGCGACAGATAGCCCTTGCCCTAGATCTCTTCCAGCAGGGCGGCGAAATCGGGATCGTAATGGGGGTCGTCGGACATGGGGGCCTCGGTGCGGTGGTTCAGCCGTCAGCATGGCGCGGTTTTCCGGCGGCATCAACGTCCGAAGGTGGGGTGATATCTAGGACGAGGCTTTTCGTTTTTGGTCGAAAGAATTGATCTTCTCGGGAGGGCGCCGGCGATGGGGCCATTGTTTCGTGGGGTGCACTTTTGCACATCGCCAATGCGAGATCCGGCGAACTGCAGTGAACCGGGCAGCGCCCGACCGCGGGGGGGGGCACGCCGGCGGTTTTGGGAGTGCCTTTTGTTGCGGCCTGCATATGACCTGTCGGGGACCGTTGCCCTTGCCAAAGCGCCCGCCCACGGGGGCGGGTCATGCTGTAGGTATGCCTCTGGCACGACCGCTGCCCGGCGGCGCGTGCCGCGGCATTGTTCCGGGCGGGATTGCCACCATTGGACGTTGTTTGAAGCGCTTTCGAAAACGCCGGAAAAGAAAAACCCCCGGCGCTTGCGCGACGGGGGTCTGATTTTCGCAGGGTGGGATTCAACCCACCGCTTTACCAGTCTTCGCGCTGGACCACGCGGGTTTTCACCGGCAGCTTCATCGCTGCCAGCCGCAGGGCTTCACGTGCGATGTCGTCGGCGACGCCGTCGATTTCGAACATGATCCGGCCCGGCTTGACCTTGCAGGCCCAGAAGTCGACAGACCCTTTACCCTTACCCATCCGAACTTCGACGGGTTTGGATGTTACCGGCGTGTCCGGGAAGATCCGGATCCAGACCCGGCCCTGACGCTTCATATGGCGCGTCATGGCCCGGCGGGCGGCTTCGATCTGGCGCGCGGTGACACGCTCCGGCTCGGTCGCCTTCAGCCCGTAGGTGCCGAAGTTGAGGTCGGATCCGCCCTTGGCCAGGCCCTTGATCCGGCCCTTCTGCATTTTGCGGAATTTCGTGCGCTTCGGTTGCAGCATCTCTCAAACTCCTCAGTTGCGGCGCGGGGCGGCGCCGCGCGGGGCGGGTCCGTCCTGCAATTCCTGGGCTTTGCGGTCACGGGCCGACGGGTCGTGCTCCATGATCTCACCCTTGAAGATCCAGACCTTGATGCCGATGATGCCATAGGGCGTCATCGCTTCGGAACCGGCATAGTCGATGTCCGCCCGCAGCGTGTGCAGCGGCACCCGGCCTTCGCGATACCATTCGGTCCGTGCAATCTCGGCGCCGCCCAGACGACCGGCGACATTCACCCGGATGCCCAGTGCGCCCATGCGCATTGCGTTCTGCACGCCCCGCTTCATCGCGCGGCGGAAGCTGACCCGGCGCTCCAGCTGCTGGGCGATCGATTCCGCCACCAGCTGTGCGTCCAGTTCAGGCTTGCGCACTTCGACGATGTTGAGGTGCAGCTCGCTGTCCGTCATGTTGGCAATCTTCTTGCGCAGGACCTCGATGTCCGCGCCTTTCTTGCCGATGATGACACCGGGACGGGCAGTGTGGATCGTGACCCGGCACTTCTTGTGCGGGCGTTCGATGATCACACGGCTGACGCCGGCCTGCTTGCATTCATCCTTGATGAAGTCACGGATTTTCAGGTCCTCCAGCAGGAGATCCCCGTAATCCTTGGTGTCGGCGTACCAGCGGCTGTCCCAGGTGCGGTTCACCTGCAGACGCATGCCGATCGGATTTACCTTGTGTCCCATTAGGCGATCTCCTCGACCTGACGCACCGTGATGGTGAGTTCCGAAAACGGTTTGTTGATCCGGCCAAACCGGCCACGGGCGCGCGGACGACCGCGTTTCATCACCAGGTTCTTGCCCACAAAGGCCTCGGCCACGATCAACTCGTCGACATCGAGGTTGTGGTTGTTTTCAGCATTCGCAATCGCCGACTGCAGGCACTTCTTGACGTCCTGCGCGATCCGCTTTTTCGAGAAGGTGAGGTCGGTCAGCGCCTTTTCCACCTTCTTGCCGCGGATCATCTGCGCCACGAGGTTCAGTTTCTGCGGGCTGGTGCGAAGCATGCGGGTTTTCGCCATTGCTTCGTTTTCGGCCACGCGGCGGGGGTTCTTTTCCTTGCCCATGACTTACTTCCGTTTCGCTTTTTTATCGGCCGCATGCCCGTAATAGGTCCGGGTCGGGGAGTATTCCCCGAATTTCTGGCCGATCATGTCTTCGGAGACGAGCACGGGAATGTGCTTGCGCCCGTTATAGACACCAAAGGTGAGGCCCACGAACTGGGGCAGGATGGTGGAGCGGCGCGACCAGATCTTGATCACGTCGTTGCGCCCGCTTTCGCGTGCAGCTTCGGCCTTTTTCAGGACATAGCTGTCGACGAAGGGGCCTTTCCAGACGGAGCGGCTCATTTAGCGCCCTTTCTTCTTGGCGTGACGCGAGCGGATGATCAGCTTCTGCGACGCTTTGTTCTTGTTGCGGGTGCGCTTGCCCTTGGTCGGCTTGCCCCATGGTGTCACCGGATGGCGACCGCCCGAGGTCCGGCCTTCACCACCGCCATGGGGGTGATCGATCGGGTTCATGACAACACCGCGGACCGACGGACGCTTGCCCTTGTGGCGCATCCGGCCGGCCTTACCGAAGTTCTGGTTCGAGTTGTCGGGGTTCGACACCGCGCCAACCGTGGCCATGCATTCCTGCCGCACCAGCCGCAGTTCGCCCGAGCTGAGCCGGACCTGCGCGTAGCCGCCATCGCGACCGACGAACTGGGCATAGGTGCCTGCAGCGCGGGCGATCTGGCCGCCCTTGCCGGGCTTCAGTTCGATGTTGTGGATGATCGTGCCGATCGGCATGCCGGTGAACGGCATCGCGTTGCCCGGTTTGATGTCGGCGCGCGCGGCGGCAATCACCTTGTCCCCAACCGCCAGACGCTGCGGCGCAAGGATATAGGCCTGCTCGCCATCGTCATATTTGACCAGCGCGATAAAGGCGGTCCGGTTCGGGTCGTATTCGATCCGTTCGACGGTGGCCGCCACGTCAAATTTGTTCCGTTTGAAGTCAACGATCCGGTAGAGGCGTTTGGCGCCACCCCCGCGACGACGCGAGGTAATCCGCCCGGTGTTGTTCCGGCCGCCCGATTTCGTCAGACCCTCGGTGAGGGATTTGACGGGACGTCCTTTCCACAGCTCCGAACGGTCGATCAGCACCAGCCCGCGCTGGCCCGGCGTCGTCGGCTTGTACGACTTGAGTGCCATGCTTTCTGTCTTCCGTTTAGCAAACGGCGGGTTGCCCCGCCTATGTGTAGGGTGGGTGAAACCCACCGTTGGTATAGGGCCCCGAAGGTCCCCGGTTCTTCTTATCCTTTCGGACAACGGCAAAGCCCCGGACGAATCCGGGGCCTCGCGGATGGGGTCTGTTAAGCGAGATGGCAGAGAGGGTCAAGCGGGATTGGCGCAGCGCGAAAACCGATCCGGAGAGCGCGCATTCGCGGCACACCATTCTCTCCACCGGCCCTATTCCCGCAATCCGGCCCCGCGCAGCGCGTTGCGAAGATGCTGTGCCGAACCCGCGTCCTTCAGTTCCATCCGGTCGAGATCGGACAGGGACACCTCCGGTATCGCCGCGCGGCAGGCTGCAACCGCGGTACGGGCGTCCTCTGAGCGACCGGCAAGAGAATGGCTGGCGATCAGCACGAAATGACCCAGATACCACCCCGGCATGATGTGAACGGCCTTGGCGGCCCATTCCGCCGCCGGGTCGTAGCGCCCGGACAGACAATGGGCCAGCCCCATGCCGCTGAACCGGAAGAAGATGCTGGGGTCCAGCGGGTTGGAGCGGATCGCAATCTCGTTCTGGACGATGGCCTCTTCGGTCCTGCCGGCAAGGGCAAACGCGGTTCCGAGACTGCCCAGCGCGACCGAGCAGTTCGGGTTGAGGTCCACGGCCCGGGTCAGCGCCGAGAGCGCCTCGTCATGTCGTCCCAGGGCGAAACAGCTCAGCCCCAGCGCCCATTGCGCGTATTCGTTGCGGTCATCCAGCCGGGTCGCCCGGCGGCCGAAATCATAGGCGAGCATGGCGGTTTTCCGGCGGTTGGCGGCAAAGCCCAGAATCACACTGTGATAGTGGATCACGCCGAGCAGCAGGTTTGCCTCCGTGCTGTCGGGATCGATCTCGAGCGCCTGTTCGAGGAACCCGATGGCCTTCGCGTAGCTGTCGGCGTCGAAATCATAAAGCAGCTGCCACGCCTGCATGACCAGTTCCCAGACCGTCATGTTCGGCCGCAGGCGCCGGACCACCGGATCACCGGCAGTCAGCTGCACCTTGGTCAGGATAGAGGCGACAACGTTTTGCGTGATCTCGTCCTGCAGGTCGAACACGTCCGCCAGTTGCCCGTCATAACGTTCCGACCAGACGTGACCGCCCGTCAGCCCGTCGATCAGCTGTGCGGTGACCCGAACCCGGTCGCCGGCCCGGCGCACGCTGCCTTCGAGCACATACCGCACGCCCAGTTCCCGCGCCACGCGCTTCACGTCCACCTTTTTGCCCTTGTAGGTAAAGGTGGTGTTTCGCGCGATGATGAACAGCCAGGACGACCGCGACAGTGCGGTTATGATGTCTTCAGTGATCCCGTCCGAAAAATATTCCTGTTCGGGATCGCCGGACATGTTTTCAAACGCCAGAACGGCGATGGAGGGTTTGTCCGGCATCGCTGGCCCATCGGGGACGACTTCGGCGGCCCGTGCGGCTTCCTCGAAATGCCGGTGCAGTTCCAGCTTCGAGGACACTCCGAGCTTGCGGTAGACGGTGGTCAGATGGGTCCGCACCGTGGAGGGCGAAATGCACAGCCGGTCTGCGATCTGGCTATAGCTTTCGCCGCCAGAGAAGGCCTCGGCGATTTCCTGCTCCCGCGCGCTGAGGGGGTCCACCTGAGTCGGTCTGGTCACTGCTTTTCCCGTATCCCGGTCCCTCTTTCGGACCGCTGCCCGATTTCGGTGCAAACACCCTATGCGAAATACAACAATTGCAGTAGCCGAAATATAGCATGCCACCGATATGCCATCGGCGGGCGCCTCCGTATCGTTGAAGGATCACAGCGATAAAAGGAGACCTGACATGCTGATGACGAAGACATCGAACAACGCGGAAATGATCGCACAGGGCTGGAATCTTGTCGCACAGGGCGATTGGGACACGCTGATACAGGACTACACCGAGGATATGATTTTCGTGATGCCCGGTCAGACCGATGTTCTGAAGGGCAAAGGGGCGTTCCGGGCAGTGCTCGACAATCTGGGCGATGGCCTGCCGCCCGGCTTTGAAATCACCTCGATCCGACAGGTCGGCGACGCGGACGAGATTGTGTCGCTGGTCGAATGGCGCAGCGGGAAGGTGCCGGACGGCAGCCAGTTTGCCGTTCTGTTCCGGGTGTCCAACTCGAAGATTTACGAGGAACGCTGGTTCCTCGATACCGAACAGTGGAAGGCTGCGTTCTGAGACCAGCCAGATGGCAGAGGTCCCGTGGCCGGGGGTCACCCGAACGCCACGGGGCCGTCAGGCGGTTCCCCGCACCGGACGGTCATTTTCGATGTTGAACGTCATACCGTCCAGAAGCTCCTCCAGATCAGGGCGCGCGGCGGGGCCGTTCGAGATATCGACCAGCATCAGCGACCCGTCGGGGCGAAGTGCAAATGCGCCGGGTTCCGAAAACCGCTGCGTGGTTTCCGCGTCTGACAGCGGATCGGAAACATAGAGACCCAGCGACCGCATCTGCGCTTCGGTCAGGCCATACCCAAGGCTAAACTGCCAGCCGAACTCTTCCTTGTCGGCGCGGGCTTTTTCGAGCGGGTCACCCGAGACAACGGCGACATCCATGATCGCGGTCCAGTCGGACAGGGCCGCGTTGAGCCTGTTCAGATAGCGCTTGCAGCGCGGGCAGTGCCGCCCACGGTAGACAAACAGCATTTGCCAGCGGTCCCCCGGCTGACCGATTTCGATTGTTCCGCCGCCGACGGACGGAACGCTGAATGGTTCGACAGGCTCACCAACCCGGGGTTTTGCAGACATCATCCAAATCCTTTTCAGTTGCTGTGCGGACCATCGGTACGGGCACCCGCGACGCCTCGGACCCTCGCCCGATTGCCGTCAGGCCGCAAGACACAAACACCACTGGGATAATGTACGGAACAGTGGCGGTCAGCCGCGGCCGCGGGTCGCGGCCGAAGCCGCAGTCCCGCGGCACCGCAATCGGATGTTGGCCAAACCCGGGACCACGCCTAAGGTTGAACGGCACTACCCAACGGCGTGCCCGCGCCATCGGAAACCGGAGACATTGATGGCACTGGAACTCTATTATCTGGAAGAGACGGATTCGATTTGCTCGAACCGGGTGATCGTCACACTGGCGGAAAAGGAGATCACCGACTGGATCCCGCACAGGATGCTGCTGGTGAACCGGGATCAGTTCCGGCCGGAATACCTCAAACTAAACCCACAGGGGGTCGTGCCGACGCTGGTGCATGATGGCGTTCCGGTCCGGGAATCCTCGCTGATCTGCAACTATATCGACGATCTGCACCCGGACCCGCCGCTGAAGCCCAGCGATCCGGTTGAACGGTGCCGTCTTGCAGAATGGGTCAAACTGTTCGACGAACGCGGATTCGAGGCCACGGCGGTTGTCAATTTCGTCACCAAGTTTCGGCTGACCGTACCACGGGATGTGATGGAAGAACGCTGGAAACTGGTGCCCAATATCGACCGGCTCTATCGCCAGCAATCTGTCATCCGGGAAGGCGTGGCCTCGCCCTATGTGATGCGCGCAATCGGGGCGTTTGAATCAATTTTCCGGCTGATGGAACACACATTGTCCGATGACCGGCCCTACATCATGGGGGATCGGTTCACGCTGGCCGAAACCAATTTCGCACCGTTTATGAAGGTGCTGGAGATGGTCCGGTTCCTGGATTTCTGGCTGGAGCCATACCCGCTGACACGGGCGTGGTGGGACCGGATGGCGGCCCGGCCAAGCCTGCAATTGCTGGACAGTTTTTCCTACAATGCGATTTCCGAGGAGTCGGTTCATGCCACGACGGGCCGGGCAACCGAGCCCGAGTTCCGCGTGAAGCTGGCCGAATACCGGGAACGGTTCGGTCATGCCTATTCCGTGAGCGCCTGAACCGCGCCGGTTCAGCCGCCGCCCCGGATCCGGACCGAAAAGGAATGTGTCCTGCCGTCGGGGGGGCGTGGGAACGGCGCGGCACGGCGCACCTGCGACACAGCGATTTTGTCCAGTCGGGCCGAGCCGGAGCTGCGGGCGACTCGCACGCCGGTCAGCTGACCATTGCCGCCGATGGTCAGCGACACCAACACCGCGCCCGAGATATTCACCTTACCCGACTTGGCGCGGGCGATCTTGCGGAATACCTTGCCTTTGTAGCTGGAAATCGCCGCGTTGCCGGCCGCTTTTGACGTTGCTGCAGAACTTGAACTGGTCGCACCGCCGGTTTTGGTCTTTGCGGTTTCGCTGCCCTTTTTTGTGTTCTTGTCGGAATTTCCGGCCGGAGATTTAGGTTGCTTTGGCGGTTGCTTTGCCGGTTTTTCCCGCTTTGGCTTTGGCGGAGCCGCCTTTGCCTCGATATACTCCGGGCGGGCCGCGGGGCGCAGCGACGTGCTGGGTGTAGTCGGCCGCTGATCTTCGTCCGGAGCGGTGATGGCAGGTTCCGGCTGCACCTCGACTGGCGTGGTTTCGGATGGTGACGTGGCGCGCGCAAGCTCCTGCCCCGGCGCTGCTGAAACAGGATGGGCAGCGACCGGACGTGCCGGTGCCTCTGTGGGCACGGCGGGGGCGGGAGGTGCCGGTGCCTGCGCCGTTTCGGCAACCTGCTGCGGTGTGGCCGCGGCCGATGGGGCAACGGCGGCAGAGCCCTGCGTCTGCACCTGCGCGGTCTTTGTTGGCTGTGCAGCTTCGATCCGGCGGACCTGCGGCTTTTGCGCTTCATGCGTCACCTCAGGGGCAGGCGGAAGGGTTTCGTCCGGTTGCGTTTGCCTGACCGGCTCGGGCCGGGTTTCCGACACGGTTTTCAGGGTCTCTACCTGTTCGGCGTGTTCCCGGGGTGGCGTTTCGGCGGGGTCCGGTTGTTCCTCGGGCGTCACTTCGCTGGGCGTTACCGAAGGGGCGGCCCCCGCCACCATGTCGGCAAAGGAATTGCCAAAGGCCGCGGACATCGTTGGTGCGCCGCCCTCGATCTGAACCTCGTCTTCACCCTGTTCTAATACCATAGCCGCGATGTGCAGGCTTGCGGCGACGGCAAGCGATGCCATGGCCACCGCGCGGGAGGTCGCAATCATTCCAGCGCGCGCTCCGTCACCAGCAGAACCCGATCTGCCCCGCCGGCCCGCATCACCGCGATATGTTCCATCAGCCGCAAGGCCGGCAGATCCCTGTCCGGCACGACACGAACCGCGCTGCGGTCGTCATCGGTCAGCCGTTCCATATACGCTTCGACCGAGGTCAATTCGATCCCGCGCAGCCAGAGCCTGCCATCGGCATGGATAACCAGCGTGTCGGGCGGGTCCCGCGGATCCAGTTCCGAGGTCCGGACCAGAGAAAGCGATTTGTCGATCGGCGGGGCCAGAGTGCCCGCGATCATGAAGAAGATCAGCATCAGGAAGACGATATTGATCAGCGCAATGGTGGGCTCCTTGCCCCCGGAGGACCGTGTCGGAGCGAGGTTCATTGCAGCACCATCGTGCGGACCCCGGCAATCCCGTGCAACACCGTCAGAACGTCGACCAGTTCCTGCGAAGTTGTTCGTTCCGACAAGCTGATCAGAACAAGGCGTTCGGTCGCTTCCTGATCCACCGCAACGGTTTCGGGCAAATCCCCGAGCGTGACAGGAACCCCGTTCATCATCAGGCCACCGGCGCGCATCGACAGGAAATAGGGCTGCATCTCGACCTTGCCGACGCCACCCTGCCCCGCGGCGTTCAGCTCGATTTCACCGAACTTGGAAAAGGTCGAGGACAGCATGAAGAACAGCAGCAGCAGGAAGATGACGTCGATCAGGGACGTCATCGACAATCGCCTGCGGCGGCGGAGGACGGAGCTAAGCGCCATGGGCGTGCGCCGCCCCTGCAGATGCCCGGGCGATCTCTGCCTGCCGCTGACCGGGTGCAAAGACCGTGCGCAGGGCCCGGTTTGCAAAAACGCGCTCGCGCCGCATCCGGGCCTCGAACCAGCTGAGAACCAGCGACGTGGGTATTGCCACCGCCAGCCCGGCCGCGGTGGTCAGCAAGGCGACCCAGATACCACCGGCCAGCAGGGACGGATCAACGGAGTTCCCGGCGCTCTGCAGTTTCTGAAAGGCTTCGATCATGCCCAGTACCGTGCCAAACAACCCCAATAGCGGCGCAAGCTGCGACACCATATCGAGCGCGCTGAGTCCGCGTTCGAGCCGGGCAAAGCGATCTTCGGCCTCGGCGTCGGCTCTTTCGGAGGCCTGCGGCCCGGTCGTCGCAAACGCCGTCCGCACAACCGGCACCAGATAACTGGTGCTGGGTTCCAGCATGGACAGCGCCGTTGACCGGTCACCGGCATCCCAGGCGGCGACAGCTTCGGCCAGCCGCTTGTGACGCCCGACACCCGACGCCTGAAACTGCCAGAGCTTGTAGAGGATCAGACTCGCGGTCAGGATCGACGTGACAGCCAGCAAGGCAACGACGGGGCCGCCGAGGCCTAGGATCTCGGCGACCCCGGTTCCGATCGCACCTATCAAATTCATCCGATCAGCTCCGTTCCTGTGCGCGTGCTCACGAGGAGATTGTCGATACATCCGCCGTCCGGGGCGCCGGCACAGGTTTCAGCCCCGTTGATCAGGATGCGCGGAATGTCCGCGCAGGCCAGCTTGTCGAACTGAAACTGGCGGACGCGCGGACGCCCTGCTGGAAGGTCACGGAAATCCAGCAGTGTCATCTGTGCAACGCCGCCATTCGGGCCGAACAGCACAACCTCGTACACAGCCTGAGCGATGCCGGCCGGGTGCCCGTTGGTGATGAGAAAGCTTAACCTGCAAGCGCTTCCCACGTCCTCGCCCGCGCTGAGTTCGATCGAAATACCGGGCGCCCGCGCCTCTTCTGCCATAGCCGGTCCGGGCACCAGGTGCATTGCACCGGCAATGGCGGCGATCAGGCTGAGTTTGGTTGTACGGGCAAGCATTGCAAATCCTCTTGGCAGTTGAGTTTTTTGACGGCCGCGGAACCGCGGATCAGAACCTCACCGTGGCAAACAGGCTGATGGTCCGGCCGGGCTCGTTGAGCGCGATTGGTGTACCGGTCGATCCGGCACCGTCAGAGCCGCGTGCGACATAGGTTTCGTCAAACAGGTTGCGCACATCCAGACGCAGCGTGACAATTTCCATGCGCGGCGGCACGTATTCCGCGTAGAGATCCAGAACCTGATAGGCCGGAAGCGGCGTCATCGTGGCGGTGTCAACATCGTCATATTCCGGTGCAAACCGCAGGCTGCCGCCAACCATCCAGTCAACCGAAGGCTGCCATGCGGCTTCCAGCGCGAACTGATGGCCGACGGGCCGGCCAAGGTAATAGGCTGTGGAGCCGATCGGCACGTCCGACGAGGTCACGTCCGCATAGGTGTAATTCAGCCGGGCAAAGCCGCTGTTCCACAAATAGCCGACCGAGCCGTCAAAACCCTGGCTGAGGATATCGGTGGTGGCGCCCCGGTCGCCGCCGATGGGCAGAACGGCGTTGATGTCGTCAATCTCGGTGCGGAACAGGGCGCCGCGTGCGGTCCACTGACCGTTGTCAAACCGCAGACCAATCCGGGCGCTGGTGCTGCGCGAGGCCGTGAAACCATTATATGTCCACGGCGTGAAGAAGTTGACCAGCGCCGCTTCGCCCAGATCGAAGCCGCCCCAGGTCGAGGCCAGACCGGCGTTCAAGGTCAGCGTGTCGCTGAGAATGACGTCGACCGCGCCATTGGCGCTAAACCCGTCATCCTTGATGTTGGTTGTGTTATCGGCCCCCTCGAATTCCTGCCAGTCATAGCGCGCGCCGTAGGAAACGGACACGCGCGGGCTCAGATCCTGTCGGGCCTGTGCAAAGACACCGACGCTGCGCAATGTTTCAATGCCGGTGAAAAGGATGGGCGCATCGGTCCAGCCTTCGGCGCCTTCGTCAAAGAAGTCGATACCTGCGGTGACCGTGCCGTTGCTCAGCCGGAACACGTTCTTGAACGTCCCGCTGAAGCTGGTGTTGATGCCACGTACGCCGCCGGCGTCGATTTCCTGCTCGTTATACGCCAGTTGGAAGAACGGATCGAACCATTCGGTGGGCGTTTCGTTGGTGTAGGTCAGCGAGTAAGACGTTCGCCGCGACAGCCCTTCGATCAGCGTGTTGGGGCCGGTGGTCAGGCCGGCAAAGTCCGGTCGGGTGAACAGCAATCCGCCGGGTCCCGTCTGTGCTGCGCGCAGCCCGGTATCTTCGGTCTGGGATGCCGTGAAGGAGACCCGGTGCCCGGTTTCGGTGGTGTACGCGAATTTGGCCATGTAATCAGAGATCTTTTGCTCGGTGCCTTCAACCGTGACCCCTGCGCCGTCTTTGTAATCGCTGCCCTGGTGGATTGCGCCGCTCAGCAGGTATTCAAAGCCACTTTCGCGGCCATACAGAACCAGATTGCTGCGGTAGCCATAGCCGTTTGTGCCGCCGCCAAGCGTGAAGTAACCGCCGAAATTGTCGCCTTCGTCCAACAGATCTTCGACATCCTTGGTCTTGTACGCGATCGAGCCGCCAAGCCCGCCCGGCCCGGCATCCGCGGGCGCCAGACCCGAGGTGATGTCAACGGCTTCGAGCAGGCTGGGATCGATCAGCACGTTTCCGGTGTGGTGGAATGCCGATTTGTTCTGCCGGGCGCCGTCGATCGTTACGCTGAGCAGGCTTTCTTCGATACCGTAGACATAAACTTTCTGGGCGATCGACGCTCCGCCGCTGACGGTGACCGCCGTTTCGTTCTGATACACGTCGCGCACCGTCGAGGGGTTTTGTCGGCGGATGTCCTCGGACGTGATTTCGAGGTTCCCCAGCACCGACTGCGCCGGTTCGGCCTCGATGCGGATTTCTCCGAGAAACTCGCCCTCTTCTTCGTCATCGGCACGCGCCGCTCCGGCAGCGACAAGGCAGGTGGTGAGCAGCAGAGTGACTCTGAGCGAGTGTTTCATTGTCCGAATCCCAGGAATTCATTCTTGATTTCTGGCTGAGATCCGAAGGGGCCACGCGAGCCCTGGTGCCTAGCTGCCGCGTGGGATATTTTATCTGACAGAATTTATCAACTATCTTTTTGACGCAGACCCCTACCGTCAACAGACCGTCGCGTGCCGGTGTGCCGGTCTCCGGATCAGCCAGTCAGCCCGCCGGCATCAAACCTCATTCCAGGTGAGCGATTTGAGGTCTTCCCGAAAGGCGAACCGGATCAGATGAGCCTCGAAGATGTGTTGCGCCAGCGCCAGTCCCTGCGCGTCTTCGGCGTTCACGGTCATGGTCAGCCCGGTTTCATCCGCCAGCAACATCGCCGGCCCCGGAGGCAGATCGGCCTTTCCTCTGGTGTTGTCGTATTCAACCGCGACCTTGTGCGCGAAATGCTTGCAGAGCTGTTGAAGGTATTTCGATCCGTTTGGCGTGTCGAAGCGGGACCGGGATTTCATCATTTTCCAGTTTTCCTTCATGTTGCAGAAACAAAGACCTTATTCTGCCGACGAACCCTCTCAGAACGTTTTCGACAGGGTCAGTTTGACGGTCCGCCCGGGCGCCGGGCGGGTTGACAGATAAGGCGTGTAGGCGTGATCAAAGACGTTTTCGATCCCAAGCCGGACCTCTGCCCCGTCCCAGATAGCGCCCTGCGGCCGATACGTGGCGCGCAGGTTGTTCACACCGAACCCGGGCGTTCGAACGCCAGCAGAGTCCGTGACGCTGCGATTGCCGACGAGTTCCCAACTGACATCCCACATGTCCCCAAAGCGCCGGCCCAATGTCAGCCGCGCCTGATCGGCAGGCGCGCTGCGCCAGCGGCTCTGGACGCCATAGGCATCCGTTTCAGTGCCGTCGATGATGTTGGCGTTCAAGTCCGCGTAAAACCCGGACTGCATGGCATAAGAGGCTTCGAGTTCGATGCCTTCGACCTCGACCTCCAAAAGCGGAACCCGCGCCGCGTCCGTGTAGGATGTGTTGTCCCACAGGGATGTGCGGTACGCGCTGAGCTTGGCCCGGATCGCATCGCCGGCTGCAAGGATATCGGTTCCCGCATAGGCCATGCCCAATTCGTAGGTGCGCGACTTTTCAGGCTGAGTCATGAAGGCCGGCGTGCCCAGATCGTCGATGATCGGCATGGATGCGGTGTAAGCGGCGCTGCCAAATACGGCAAAGCCGCTGTTGAACTCATAGCGCAACGACAACCCGCCCATCAGCGCACTGTTGTCATAGGATCCGTTGTTGGGCACAGACGAGCCTTCGATCTGCTGGGTTTCCCAGCGGACCACAGGCGACATAGTGAACCCGTTGCCGAAATCGATGTCATCGACAGCGAAGAACGCAAGGCGGTTGTCCGTACCGCCCGGCGCCGAGGGTGCATCCAGCCGTTTCTTGTGGATCAGCTCGATACCCGTGCGCAGATCATGCGACATCCCGCCGGTTTGGAAATAGGCCGTGTTCTTGGCCGTCAGCTTGGTGGTTTCATATCGGTGGTCCGCATCCCCGGTCGGCGCAACAACTGCATCGCAGCCGGTGAAGCCAGAGCATGACCCGGTGATGTAGGTGCTGTCGATCTCCTGATCGGAATAGGTCAGGTTGACGCTGACATCGACAAGATCGTTGCCGACCGGCTGATACCGGTAGTGCAGGCCGGCGACTGTGGTTTCGATGTCCCGGTCCACGTTTCCAAACGTCCCGCCTGTCGTTGCGAATGTGTCATAGGGAACATCGCGCTCGGCCGAGGTGCTGGAGTTGAGAGAAGCCGTGACCGAATGGTCCAGATTGTCGCCAAAGCTGTACCTGAGCTTGATCAGATAGGACGGCAGGCGAAACGCGCTGTTGGGGATGGTGTTTCCGGCGCCGTCGGTCAGGTCGTCCTGATCGCGCAGCGTGTAATTCAGCAACAGTTCGAGGTTCTCGGTCGGCTGCCACGCGAGGATAGACGAAGTGACGAAACCCGGTCCGTTGCTGGCGGCTTCGAGAACCTGATTGAACCGCAGGCCGACTTCGCCGCCGGTGAAATCGGAGGCATCCTTGGTTTCGAGGATGACGACGCCGCCGACCACGCCGGAACCGTATTCGAAGCTGCCCACCGTCCCGCGGTTGACCGTGACTGATTTGTAAAGCTGCGGGTCGGTGAAGATCTGATTGCTGATCCGGTACAGTTCCTCGGCACCGGTAGTCGCCCCATCGACAAGCACCAGCACCTTCTGGTCGGTGCCGTAGGTATCTGTGGCACCGAAACCGCGGATGTTGATCCCCGATCCCTGCGGCGTCGACCCGTTCACCAGCGTCACACCGGGAACCGAATCAATCAGTTCAGCAACGGTGTTGGCCTGACGGTCGTTGATCTCATCCTGATTGATCTCGGTGACCGGCACAGCGGTCTCTGTCCTGACCTCCCGTTTTCCGGTGCCCAGTTCGATTTCGCCCAGATATTCGCCCTCGTCGAGGTCCTGTGCCCGGACCGATGCTGACATCAGCCCGATGGCCAGGCCAGAAGCCGTACCCAGCAGTATTTTCCCGTGCGTGCGCGCAACCATTTCTATGTCCCTCTCAAATGGATGGATGGACCGGAGGCTGGCCTGTGCGCTGGCGCGGTTTATGGAACCGAGTACAATTTCGGCTTGAGGCATCTAATATAACCGATTAAAACAGTCAACATTGAGATTTGCCCGGCAAATCTGCAGCCAAAGCAGGCGCTTTTGCGCCTGCTCAGCCAGACATCACTGAAACTGAAGCTGCAGACGAGGCAGAGATGACTGAAACACGCCCCCGGACCGGCGTCGATATACGCGCAGCCTGCGAAACCAACTCCGGCCTGCGAAACCGAGTTCTGGCCAACAAGATCGGCGTCAGCGAAGCGCAGCTGATCGCCGCCCGCGGCGCGACCCGGATTGCATCCCACCCCGATGCCCTCATGCCGATGATCACCGGGCTGGGCGAGGTCATGGCACTGACCCGCAACGACGGCTGCGTGATCGAAAAAGTCGGCGTCTATGAAAATTTTCACTCGGGCCAGCACGCTGCGATGATTCTCAACGACGCCATCGACCTGCGAATGTTTCCGGTGCACTGGGTCACGGCCTATGCGGTCGAAACCGAAACCGACTCAGGGGTACGGCGCAGCATTCAGGTCTTTGATGCCGCCGGCGATGCAGTGCACAAGATCCATCTGCAGGGTGACGCGGACCTGACCCATTGGGACCGGCTGGTGTCGGACCTGCGCCACGAAGAACAGTCCGACACATTGTCCGTCGGGGACCGCAAGCCGGCCGAGGCGCCAAAGGCCGATCCGGCCAGGGCAGATACTCTGCGCCGGGAATGGGCCCGGATGACCGACACGCACCAGTTCCTGCGGCTGACATCCAAGCTGAAGATGAACCGGCTCGGTGCCTATCGGATCGCCGGCGAACCGCTGGCCCGGCAGCTGGAAATCGCGGCTGCCAACACGCTTCTGGAAACGCTCGCCGGCAGCGGTGTGGAAATCATGTTCTTCGTCGGCAACCGCGGATGCATTGAGATCCACGGTGGCCTGATCGGAACCCTGAGACCGATGGGGCCGTGGCAGAATGTTCTCGATCCGGGGTTCAACATGCATTTGCGGCAGGATCACATTGCCGAGGTCTGGGCCGTGAACAAACCGACGCAGCGCGGCGACGCGATTTCTGTCGAAACCTTCGATGCCGAGGGCGGGCTGATCTACCAGATGTTTGGCCGCCGGACAAAAGCGCGCGATCACTGGCCCGAATGGAACCGTATTGTCGCCGACCTGCCGGGCATTGCTGAGAAGGAGCCAGCCTGATGCCGGCGCGCCGGACTGTTATGCGAGCCGCCGCCTTCGCTGTCGTTGCGGCGATTGCCGGCCCCGCCCCTGCCGCCGAACCTCAGGCACAGCGCATCGTCAGTATTGGCGGTGCGGTGACCGAGATTGTCTATGCGCTGGGACAGCAGGACAGGCTGGTCGCCCGTGACAGCACGTCCACCTTCCCGCCCGAGGCCAACGACCTGAAGAATGTCGGGTATGCGCGCGCGCTGTCGCCCGAAGGCGTTTTGTCGGTGTCGCCGGATCTTGTTCTGGCCTCCGAGGGGTTCGGCCCGCCGGAGACGCGGCAGGTTCTGACCTCGGCCGATGTGCGGCTGGTGGTCATTGCCGAGCAATTTTCCACCGAGGGTGTGCTGACAAAGATCCGCGATGTGGGCAAAGCGCTGAACGCGGAAGCAGAGGCCGGCGCGCTGATCGAAAAGGTGCGTCAGGAAATCGACGTGGCGGTGGCAAATGCCGCAGCCTTGTCCAACGGTCCTGCGCCACGGGTCATGTTTGTCATGAGCAACCAGAACGGCCGGCTGATCGCTGCCGGCGATGACACAGCGGTGGCGGCGATACTGGAGCTGGCCGGGGCGGAAAACGCACTGACGGGCTTTACCGGGTACAAACCGGTGTCGGACGAAGCCGTCGTTACCGCCGCGCCCGAGGCGGTACTGATGATGGACCGTACCGGTCCGCACATGATCACGGACGAAGACCTGTTTGCCCTGCCGGCCATCGCGCCGACACCGGCTGCGCAGACGCGGCTGGTGATCCGGATGGACGGATCGCACCTGCTGGGCTTTGGCCCGCGCACCGCAGCGGCCATCGCTGAGCTCTCCCTTGCACTGAGCGGGGCGCTGAATCAGTGAGCGCAATGACCGAACAGGTCGCATCCGGTCGCGCGTCACCGACCGATCGCGTCCGGCGCGGACGGCGCGTGACCGCGGCGCTTGCGCTGTTGCTGGGTTGCACCTGTGTGATTTCACTGTCGCAGGGGGCGGCCGGCACAGACCTGTGGCCGGTTCTGTACGCCACCCTGACGGGTGGCGGCGTTGCGCAGATGGATCGCATCATTCTGCTGGATATCCGGCTGCCGCGTATGTTCATGGCGGTTCTGGTCGGTGCCTCACTGGCGGTGTCCGGCGCGGTCATGCAGGGATTGTTTCGTAACCCGCTGGCCGATCCCGGCATTGTCGGGGTCAGTGCCGGTGCCGGGCTGGGGGCGATCACGGCAATTGTTCTGGGCGGCCTGCTGCCCGCCGTGCTGCTGGAATTCTTCGGGTCCTCGCTGATTGCGATCGCGGCCTTCCTGGGCGCCTGGGGCGCCACGATCATCCTCTACAGCGTCTCCACCCGCCGCGGTCAGACCTCAGTTGCCACGATGCTGCTGGCCGGCATCGCCATTGCCGCGTTGGTCGGGGCGATGTCCGGGCTGCTGATCTATGCCGCGGACGATGCGCAGTTGCGCAGCCTGACATTCTGGAACCTCGGGTCGCTGGCCGGGGCAACATGGACCAAGCTGGCCGCGGCCACACCTATCATGCTGGCGGGCATTGCCGCCGCACCGTTTCTGGCCCGAGGCCTGAACGGCATGGTGCTCGGGGAAGCCGCGGCGATGCACATGGGCATTCCGGTTCAGCGCATCAAACGCATTGCCGTGCTGTCGGTCGCGGCGGCGACCGGTGCCGCGGTCGCGGTGTCCGGCGGTATCGGTTTTGTCGGGATCGTGGTTCCGCATCTTCTGCGGCTGGCCACGGGGCCGGATCACCGCACGCTTCTTCCGAATGCGGCGCTGCTGGGCGCGGCGCTGCTGCTGGGCGCAGACATGATCAGCCGCAGCATCGTGGCCCCGGCGGAACTGCCCATCGGCATCGTCACCGCTGTGTTGGGAGCGCCGGTGTTTCTGTACATCCTGCTGCGCCGCCGCGGGACAATGGGGGTCTGAGCATGCAGGCACACGACATTCGTGTCACGATCGGACGGCGAGACATTCTTCATGGCATCTGCATGCAGGCCCGCGCCGGCGAACTGACCGCCATTGTCGGGCCGAATGGGTCGGGCAAATCGACGCTGTTGAAAGCACTGACCGCCGAAATCGATTTTGTCGGGCAGGTCGAACTGAACGGCCGCGCGCTGACGGACTACCGGCCGTGGGATCTCGCGGCCTGCCGCGGCGTGCTGCAGCAATCGCTGAATGTGGCATTTCCCTTCACCGTCCGCGAAATCGTGCAACTGGGCCACGGCGCCGGACTGTCGGCAGCCGATCCGGACATCCCCGACCGCGCGCTGAGTCTGGTGGACCTGGACGGGTTCGCAAACCGCTTCTATCACGAGCTATCGGGCGGCGAGCAGCAACGTACCCAGCTGGCGCGGGTTCTGGCTCAGGTCTGGATCGAGGCGCGTACGGACACGCCGAGATGGCTGTTTCTGGACGAGCCGGTTTCCAGCCTCGATATCGGACACCAGTATGTCGTGATGGATCTGACCCGTCGCTTCACGCAGAACGGTGGCGGGGTGATCGCCGTCATGCACGATCTGAACCTGACGGCGATGTATGCGGACCATGTCGTTCTGATGGAGGCCGGGGAGGTTCTGGCCGCCGGCACGGCCTCCGAGACCCTGACAACGGACCTGCTGAGCCGGGCCTACGGATGTCCGGTATCGGTCAATACCCCGGCGCCTGCCGGTGTCCCCTTTGTTCTGCCTCAGGCCCGGGCCCGCAGCAATCTGGCCCCGGCGGGCTGAAGACCGCGCCGTTTGAGCTGGCGCGCCGGGTTCCTCTTTTTTGCCCTGCTACAACAAGCCGCGCCTTATTCCGACAGATTTTGTCGGATTGACAAAGTCGACAAAACAACTCAACTAATTGAACATAGCGACTCTCGCCCGCGCCCGCGGTGGGCACCAACAAAAGGACTTCAACCCGTGAATACCCGTTTCTTTGCCACCAGCGCCTTGCTCGCCCTTGCACCGGCAGTGCCAGCCTTTGCGGAAAGCGCCCCGTCCAAGGCTGATATGCTTGAGAATTACGCCAACATCGCAGCGGCGAAATACGGCGACAGCCTGACCGCCGCCCAGCGGCTGAACGCAGCCGTGGACGCGCTGGTTGCGTCGCCCTCTGCCGAGGCTCTGGAAGCGGCCCGGTCGGCGTGGCTGGCGGCGCGGGTGCCGTACCAGCAGACCGAGGTGTACCGGTTCGGAAATGCCATCGTCGACGACTGGGAGGGCAAGGTGAACGCTTGGCCGCTGGACGAAGGGCTGATCGACTATGTTGACGCGTCCTATGGCGGGCCGACCGACGAAAACGAAGCCGCCGTACTGAATGTCATCGCCAATGCCAGCTTTACGCTGTCCGGTGAAACCGTGGACGCCTCGGAAATCACACCGGCCCTGCTGGAGGACACCCTGCAGGAGGCCGACGGGGTCGAGGCCAATGTCGCGACCGGCTATCACGCCATCGAATTCCTGCTTTGGGGGCAGGACCTGAACGGCCACGGCGCCGGCGCCGGATCCCGGCCCTGGACCGATTTCGCCGCGGGCGACGCCTGTACCGGCGGCAATTGTGACCGCCGCGGACAATACCTGCAGGCCGCCACCGACCTGCTGGTTTCGGATCTAGACTGGATCGCGGCACAATGGGTTGACGGCGGCGCGGCAAGAACGTCACTGACATCCGACATGGACGCGGGGATCGTGGCGATCCTGACCGGCATGGGGTCGCTGTCATACGGCGAACAGGCAGGCGAGCGTATGCGGCTGGGCCTGATGCTGAACGACCCGGAGGAAGAGCACGACTGTTTCTCGGACAACACCCACAACAGCCACTACTATGACGGGCTGGGCGTTCAGAACGTATATCTGGGCGAATATGTCCGCATTGATGGCACGCTGGTTTCCGGCCCGTCGCTGTCCGATCTCGTGATGGCAATCGATCCCGCGCTGGACGCCGAAATGCAGGCCAAGCTGGCCGTGACGATGATGGCGCTTGGCCGGATCAAGTCGGCAGCGGAAGCCGGTTTCAGCTATGACATGATGCTGGAGCGTGGCAATGCCGCAGGCGAGGCGCTGGTGATGGGTGGTGTCAATGGCCTGATCGATCAGACCAAGACCATCGAACGCATCGTCGCGGCGCTCGAGGTCTCAACCATCGAATTCGAAAGCTCCGACAGCCTCGATAACCCCTCCGCCGTCTTCGAGTAATACGTAGGGTCCGCCGACATGATCGTTTGTCATTGCCAGAACATCACGGATCACGAGATCGCCACGGCCATTGACTGGATGCGTGCGCCGGACCCGCTCAACATTATTGCCCCCCGCAAGGTCTATCGCGCCCTGAACAAACAGGCGGATTGCGACGGCTGCATGCCGCTCTTTCTGGACATGATGCGCCGTACAGATACGTTCGAGGTCCCTATACTCCGCCAGCCAGGCATAGCGACCGGACAAGCCCCAAAGGGCAAAGATACCGATACACACAAGGCGACGGCAATGTCGTCAGCGGCCTCGGTCAAACGTATCGCAACAAGCTGACCCCGATCAGTTGGGGCCGGTTGCGCTACAGGCTGCAACAGGCGGGGGACCTGCGCCGCACGGACGGGAAAGGCCGCGATGAACCGTCCCGGCAGTCTGTTCGGGCGCTTCATCGCCTTCGAAGGACGGCCCAACCCGAAAAGCCTGACTTGCTGCGGATCCGTCTGGCCCCGAAGAACCCCCGGGGTGCAACTTGGCCGCAGAGCGGGATGCGCGCGTATTGTATAAACAGGCCCCGGAAGACTGCCGCGCGGCTGGCGGTCATGTCAGCATGGCGCTTTTTGAAGGGCTCCTCGCCAATGAAGAAGAGCATATCGATTTCCTTGAAACGCAGCCGGACCTGCACGACCGGATCCGCGCGGAACCCGGAGCCCTGCTCAATGTGTCGCCCGCGGGTGAAACAGAGTTGCCTTTTCCTTCTGGCGCTCGCATTCGGCGGCCCGGCGGCTGTCGCGGGGCCGCTGGATGAGCCGCATCTGAACATCGTGCCCCGGACCGGGGCCGAGGCGGCCCGTGTCCGGGCGGCGACGGCCCCGACGACGCAATTCGACACCGCACAGAAATTCGAAGAAAACGCCGCCGGTGCCGCAACCGTCCGCGTGACACTGGACGCCAATGCGTTTTCGCGACCGTCCGCCAACATGGCGTTCGAAAAAGAGCTGGACTTCAAGGTCGGGAACGCCCTGTTCCGCAAGCTGTGGGTGTCGTCGCCGGCGTCGACACTGGCCTCTGACGGGCTGGGGCCGCTTTACAACGCCCGGTCCTGCCAGCGCTGCCATCTCAAGGACGGCCGCGGCCACCCGCCCGAGAGCCCGGACGACAACGCTATTTCGATGTTCCTGCGCATCTCGATCCCGGGTTCGCCCGAGGACGCGGTTGCCGGGATCGAAGACTATTTCGCAACCCTGCCGGACCCGGTCTATGGCACCCAGTTGCAGGATTTCAGTCTGGCCGGGCATCCGGCGGAATACAGTCTGAGGATCGACTACGAAGAGATCGAAGTGCCGCTGGCCGGGGGTGAAACCGCGTGGCTGCGCCAACCGACCTACACCGCCGACAATCTGGGCTACGGGCCATTGCACCCTGACGCGATGTTCAGCCCCCGGGTGGCGCCGCAGATGCTGGGGCTGGGCCTGCTGGAGGCGATCCCGGCCGCCGACATCCTGTCCGGCGCGGACCCCTGGGATGCGGATGGCGACGGGATTTCGGGCCGGCCCAATATCGTTTGGTCAGTGGAATACGATCAGCCCATGCTTGGCCGTTTCGGGCTAAAGGCCGGCACGCCAACCATCCGCCAGCAATCCGCCGCCGCATTTTCCGGCGACATCGGCATTTCCAGTCCCCTGTTCCCGGAGCCTTGGGGCGAATGCACGGCGGCGCAGGACACCTGCCGCGCCGCGCCGCATGGCGGTCAGGAAAATCGCACGTACGAGATCGATGCCGAGGGTCTGGAATTCGTGACCTTCTACACACGCAATCTGGGCGTGCCGGCCCGGCGGGACGTGGACGACCCGCAGGTGTTGCGGGGCAAGTCGCTGTTTTACACCACCGGCTGTACGTCGTGCCACACACCGTCATACGTGACCCACAGGCTGGCCGATCAGCCCGAACAAAGCTTTCAGCTGATCTGGCCCTATACCGACATGTTGCTGCATGACATGGGGCCGGCGCTGGCCGACAACCGGCCCGAGGCGCGCGCGACGGGCACCGAGTGGCGGACGCCGCCGCTCTGGGGCATCGGGTTGACGGAACAGGTGTCCGGGCACAGCTATTTCATGCATGACGGGCGCGCACGGTCGCTGCTGGAGGCGATCCTGTGGCATGGTGGCGAAGCGCAGCCGCACCGCGACGCGGTCGCCGGAATGAACCCTGCGGACCGGGCCGCCCTGATCCGCTATCTGGAGAGCCTTTAGAGATGTGTCGCTGGTTTGCCGCCCTCGCCCTGTCGGTCACCCTGCCCGCCGTGGCATTGGGCGCCGACACCGCCGCCATTGTTGATAACCATATCATGCCCGGCTACAGGGAACTGGCGACCGAAGCCGAGGCCCTGACCAACACCGCCCAGGCGGATTGCGCGCCGGACAGCGCAGCCTTGCGGGCCGCCTATGGCAGCGCGTTCGACGCGTGGGTGCAAGTCAGCCACCTGCGGTTTGGCCCGTCCGAAACCGACGACCGCGCCTTTGCGCTCGCCTTCTGGCCCGACCCGCGCGGATCATCGCCCAAGGCGCTTGGCGCGCTGCTGCGGGAACAGGACCCGGCCGCGGCCGGTCCGGACAGCTACAGGGACGTTTCGGTTGCGGCGCGCGGGTTCTATGCGCTGGAATTCCTGCTCTATGACCCGCAATTCGCCACTGCCGGGGAGCCGCAATACCACTGTACGCTGATCCGCACGATCACCGCCGATATCGCGGCGACCTCTGCCGCGATCCTTGCAGACTGGGAAAACGGCTATGCCGACCTGTTGCGCACTGCCGGCGCAAACGAAACCTACCGATCCCCGGACGAAGCCGACCAGCAGCTGTTCACGATGCTGTCGGCGGGGCTGGAATTTGCCGCTGACACGCGCCTCGGGCGCCCGCTGGGCACATTTGACCACCCGCGCCCGAACCGGGCCGAGGCCCGCCGGTCCGGCCGCTCACTGCGGCATGTCCGTCTGTCACTGCAGGCATTGCAGGAGCTGGCTTATGGCCTGTCGGACGGGGACGCCGATCTGGACAACCTGTTCGAACAGGCGAACGGTCGCGCCGACGCCCTGAATGACCCGGTATTCGCCGGCGTGTCGGAACCGCAGGCCCGGTTCCGGGTCGAAGCCCTGCGACAGGCCGTCAACAACATCCGCCTGCATGTCGCCGATCAGCTGGGCCCCAAGCTGGGCGTATCGGCCGGGTTCAATTCGATGGATGGCGACTAACGCCGGGTAGAACCGCAGGGCGTTCAGGCCGCAGGCGGGGCATAAATGCGCTCCAACAGCGCCTTCCAGTCCAGATCATTGAACGGGTCGCCGGGCCGCGTGAACGCAACGCCCCGCGCGCTCAGGTCGGCGCAGAATAGGTCCGTCACCATTGCCAGCGTCAGATCATCGCTGTGATCGTCGAAGGCCGCGGCCTCGTCGGCAGAGCGAAAACAATAGCCCTTCCACAGCAGCGACAACCGCACCGCGTCCCAGTGCCAGGACTGCAGGACCCGGCCGTCGTACCGGACCTGCCAGGTCGTTTCGTCCGCAAGTGCCAGAACCGCGTTATAAGGTATCCCGTCATCCGCCACGAAATCCTCTGGCCGACCGATCGCGCCGACCCGGTGATACATGTACTCGTTGTCGGCCAGCACGGCAGAATTGAAGTAAGGCGGGCGTTCAACCCGCGAAGGCGCATCCATCCCGTCGGGCCAGTATTCGAAATCGCCGCCGGCGCCGTCGTAAAACCATGTGATCGCCGAGGCGACGGGCACCGCCCAGTCGTGAAACAGCCCCGAATAACCCATCGGCACCAGCATCCATGCCGGCAGCTCCCGGTTCATCGCCCCGCGAAAGAACGGCAAATCCAGATGCGGCGGCAGGCCGGCCATCGGCAGGTTGAGGTTCGTCATCAGCGCGACCGGACGAATGATCTCTGCGCCAAAGCTCTGCCGGGCGGCCGCGATGAACACCGGGTTGTGGAAGAACGGCTCGGCGCCTTCGATCAGCACCTTGCCCCCTAGCGCCCAGAAATTGCGGAACCACCCCCCCGTCCGTGTTACGCCCGGATGCTTGTGCACCGCTTCCTGTGTTTTGTAGGGGGCGCAGCGGCGGACGAGATCAAGCAGAGCGTCCGGATTTTCAAATGCCCGGTCCAGCCGTTTCGGCGGGGCCAGTTGCGATCTGGGTCTTGCCATCCGCCTTTCCGTTCCGGCCTGTCCCAAACTGCCTGCCTCCCATGGTTCGGTTCCCGGCGACCCGCCCGCGCCCCGCAGGGCGTTTTCGGCGGATCAGCCGGCCACAAACCGGGAAAGCTTAGACAGACGCACCGCACCCGTCAAACGGGTGCCTGTACGCAACATTTGCAGAAGGTTCTGGCAGGGGCAGCAGGGTTCGAACCCGCGACCTACGGTTTTGGAGACCGTCGCTCTACCAACTGAGCTATACCCCTAGCGTGGCGGATGAAATAGGCGAAGCCGCGGCGGACGGCAAGGGGAATTCTGCCGCATCGGTCAGGCGCGGGCGGCGTTTGCGCCCTCGATCACGGCACTGTCCCACTGCGACAGCATCAATGCGGCAAAGGCCGGCGACTTGTGGCCGGGATCCTGATTTTCGACCGCGGCCTCGACCGCATAGACGGCATCGGTAAACACGCCGTCCACGATGGTCTCTTCCGGCTGCAGGATCAGGCGCACGCCGTCCGAGGCCGCCGCAACGGTCAGTTCGGACCGCAACCACGCGCGATCCTCGGGGCCGGCCCGGACGGAATCGGGAAACAGGTCCAGAAACTGGCCGGGCTGTTCGTAATCCTGCACCCCCGCCGTCAGCAGCGGACCGGGCACGAATGCGATCCGCGCACCGTGATCGCGGGCGAATATCGCCCCGATCCGATAGGCCCGCGACGAGGCCAGAAACCCGCGTGCGGACATGGCCATCACCGCTCTGCTCTGCCAGCCGCCATCGCCAAGACGTCGCTGCAGGTGCTGTCCGAAAAAGTCCGAGCACCGCACCCGGCATCCGTAAAAAACAAGCTCGTCGAATTCGCCCGGCGCGATGTCCGCCCGCCCATTACCGTTGATCCGGGCAAACTCGGCCCGGGCCTTGGCGCCGTGCACCGCCATGCGCCCGTTCCGCAAAACCAGCCCGCGAAAATGTGGCCCGAAGGCACCCCAATATTCCACGTCATATCCCGAGAGGTCCAAAAGCCCCTGCCGCTCGGCCAGCCGGACGCTGGCCAGATGGCTGTCGCCGATCAGGCACAGGCGTGGCCGCTCAGCGTGCGAAGGCATCCAGCATGACCTCCTCGCACTGCACATCCGCTGCCTTTTCCGACTGCATCAGGCGCGCATTGCGGCGGCGCGGTTTCTGGGATTTGCCGAACACGCGCTCCTGTTCGGCAAAGAAATGCTCCATCACGGTGCGCACCCCGGCAGGTTCGACCGATCGCATATTGGGCGCAAAGAACATCCCGCGGAAAACCGGATGGGTGATGATTTCATAAGACGGGAAGTAATCGATCCGGTCATCATCGCCAGCGACCGACCCGGCAGCCGCCCGCAAAACCGATTTCGAATAGGACGAGGCTGTCAGAACATGCTGACCCGAGGCCGTCGCGGTCAGCGGCACGGGCGACACTGTCAGCAACAGGCGCAGATCCGGGTTCCGGTCGCGCAGGAACGCCGCCATGGCGCGCAGATCCCGCGTCACCGCTTCGGCATCCGCGTTTGCGAACACATGCGTCCGTGTATCGAACCGCCCGGCAACGGTTCCGGGGCACAGCGCATATTCCAGCCCGGTGGCCGCGTTGCGCCAGTGTTCCGTCAGGCCCAGCGTGAACACAAAGACATCCGCCTGTTCGACCGCCCGCCGCACAGCCCGGCAAGTCGCCGCACGCGCCGCCATGAAGTCCTGTTCGTCGGCAAATCCGTCCGGTTCGATGGCCGGGCGCAACGGGTCGTAGACACGGCCGTTGTGTTCCCAGTGTTCGGCCACTTCCGGTGCCGGTTCAAAGGCCAGTTGCAACCATTGCAGCAGCATCGACGGCGTGTAGATATTGCCGGTCCGGAAACTGAAGACATCATAGCCGAACCGGCGCGCCTCGCCCTCCGGCAGAAACGGCGGCGGCGGCTCGAAATCGGTCCAGCCATAGCCGCCCGCGGTCAGCGCCCGGCCGATATGCTGCGCAAAGCAGGAACCGGCGGTGACCACGACATCCTCTTTGCGGATCGGGTATTTCGGTGTCCAGAGCCCGCTCAGCTGATGCGGACCGACATCGGCCACGGCCGGACGCCAATACGCGGACGAGGGAAGCCCCGCATAAGGATGTGTCATTCGTAGATCGCCTGTTCTGCCCGGCTTTTTGTTGTGGAAAGCCTAGCAAAGCGGGCGTGCCGGATCAATGAACGCGTCAGCGGACGGGACGACCGCAGGGATCAGTCCGGCTGTGACAACTTCCAGTCATTGTACCGCACCCGGATTTCGATCGCCCGCATGAACTGTCCGTTGGCAACCAGATGCCTGTTGAACATACGGAAATGACGCCACGCGAGCCCGCCGTCCAGCGCTTCGTCGAACCGCGCGACGGCGCTGTCAAACTGTCCCTCCTCGATCAGAACCACCGCATCCAGAAACACCGACCAGCTAAAACCGGGGTCCAGCGCCAGCGCCTGCCCGACCGCCGCACGGGCGCCGTCCACGTAATCGCGCGCCAGCTGCGCCTCGGCCAGCAGGCCGAAGTCGTGCTTGTCCGCGATGCCGGCCTCTGCCAGCCGCTTCAGCACCGACACCGCCGCACCGTATTGTTCATCATCGTACAGCAGGCTGGCATACCAATAGGCGAGAAAGCTGTTTTCGCCTATCCGTTCATACGCATCGCCCAGCAGGTCCAGCGCGTCGCCGCGCCGGCCCAGATCCGAAAGGGCCCGTGCCTTGCGGACATAGCCCGTTGGCCAGTCCGGCAGCAGATCGATCACGCGCTGCGCGTCCTTGGCGGCGAGCTTGTTGCGGTCCAGGTAGAACAGGATCAGCGACCGCTCCGCCAGCAGGTAGGGCCCGTCAGGGTCGATGTTGATGGCGGCGTTGATCTCCTTCAGCGCGGGCTCAAACGCGTCCTGCCGGCGCAGGCTGGAGGCAAGGCCCCGCCGCGCGTTGATGTCATTGCCGTCAAGCGCGATGGCCCGGGAAAACTCGGCTGCGGCTTCCTCGTAGCGCCGCGCATCCAGCAGCCGCCAGCCCTTTTCGCGCACCCCCCAGGCATAGCCCGGGTCCAGCGACAGACCTGTCTCCATCTGCAAAAGAGCAGCGTCGAGATCCAGCCTGCCGGTGTCCAGCTGGCAGATGGCGCTGCCGAACAGGGCCGGGGCCGATGGCCTGATCTGACGCGACGCCTCGAAATGGATCAGCGCGGCTTCGCAATTGCCGCGGCCTTCCTCGATCCAGCCCAGCCCACGACGCGCGGCGGCCGAATCCGGCCCGAGTTTCAGCATGTCGCGGAAAACCTGTTCCGCCCGGTCATAGCGTTCCAGCTCCATCAGCGCGTGGCCCAGCGAATTCATCATTTCAAGGCGCTGGGACTGCGACGCGCCGGGATCCGTCAGGCCAAGCTCGCAGATCCTGACCATCCTTTCGAAGGTGTCGTCAAAGTCGATACAGGCGGCGCTGTGTGTGTCCTGACTATTCAGCAACAGCGGTTTTGCAACGGCCTGGGCCGCGAAGATCACCAGAAACAGGCAGGTCAGGACGCGGATCACATCGGTCACCGGACGGGTTGAATTGCTGTCAGTCTGATATGCCTTCCGGGCGCGGGGCAAGGCATTTCGGGGGGGCAAACGCAACGTGGACCGGGGATCATTCCCCGGCCCACGTCGAACCGTTTGTTTTGTCGGGCGCCGCGGGGTGGATTTTGGGCCATCCGCGGCGGCCGGAATTGAGAGGTGCGGGCTCTCATCGCTCGTTCAGAGCGACTGCCGCCCGCCGCGACACCGCAAATGCGGTGTCACTCGATGATCTTGGACACAACGCCCGAGCCGACCGTGCGGCCGCCTTCGCGGATGGCAAAGCGCAGGCCGTCTTCCATCGCGATCGGGTAGATCAGCTCGGCGCTGATCTTCAGGTTGTCGCCCGGCATCACCATCTCGGTGCCGTCCGGCAGGATCACCGTCCCGGTCACGTCCGTCGTGCGGAAGTAGAACTGCGGCCGGTAGTTCGCGAAGAACGGCGTGTGACGGCCGCCCTCTTCCTTGGTCAGAACATAGACCTCGGCCTCGAACTTGGTGTGCGGCTGAACCGAACCCGGCTTACACAGAACCTGGCCACGCTCGACACCGTCACGGTCGACACCGCGCAGCAGCGCGCCGATGTTGTCGCCCGCCTCGCCGCGGTCCAGCAGCTTGCGGAACATTTCAACACCCGTGCAGGTCGTCTTGGTGGTGTCGCGGATGCCGACAATCTCGATCTCGTCGCCGACATTGATCACGCCACGCTCGACCCGGCCGGTCACAACCGTGCCGCGGCCGGAAATCGAGAACACGTCCTCGATCGGCATCAGGAACGGCTGGTCAACCGCGCGCTCAGGCGTCGGGATGTAGGCGTCAACCTCTTCCATCAGCTTGCGGATCGAGTTCTCGCCGATCTCCGGATCGCGGCCCTCCAGCGCGGCCAGCGCAGAGCCGGCCACGATCGGAATGTCGTCGCCCGGGTATTCGTAGGTTTCCAGCAGCTCGCGGATCTCCATCTCCACCAGCTCCAGAAGCTCTTCGTCGTCCACCTGGTCGACCTTGTTCATGTAGACCGTGAACGCCGGGATGCCGACCTGGCGGCCCAGCAGGATGTGCTCGCGCGTCTGCGGCATCGGGCCGTCGGCCGAGCTCACCACCAGGATCGCGCCGTCCATCTGCGCAGCACCCGTGATCATGTTCTTCACATAGTCCGCGTGACCGGGGCAATCCACGTGCGCGTAGTGACGGTTCTCCGTCTCGTACTCCACGTGCGCCGTCGAAATCGTGATCCCGCGCGCCTTCTCTTCAGGCGCTCCGTCAATCTGGTCATAGGCCTTGAAATCACCAAAATACTTGGTGATCGCCGCCGTCAGCGTCGTCTTGCCGTGGTCAACATGACCAACCGTGCCAATGTTCACATGCGGTTTCGTCCGCTCAAACTTTTCCTTTGCCATGTCTACGGCGCCTTCTTGCGTTGGGGCCCTTCGGGCCCGGTTACCTCTGCGCGCGCGGAATATTGTCTCCGCCCGGGAAAATCAAGCGGCACTTGTCCGTCTGTTACTGCCCTTCGTAGGTCGGCAGTTCCTGTTTCGGCGGTTCCTTGGCAGCCCCGCCGGTGAACCAGTCGAAGGACTGGTAATTTTCGACCAGCCATTTTTCCACGCCATAGACCGCGTTGTAGCTCAGACCCGCGATCTGTTCCTGCTTGGTCCGGCCCCAGCCTGACCCGATCAGGAGCGAATCCTCGTTGGTGTCTTCCAGCACCGTGATCTGGTACGGCGTCGAATTCATCTTCCTGTTTTTGGCGTCGTCCCAGACCGTCACGTTGATCACCAGCGCCGATTTCGGCGTATAGACCAGCGGCACGCCCTTCGGCGCCAGCATGTATCCCTCGACGCTGATCCCGAAATGATAGAGCCGGTCGCCTTCGTAGCGGCCGAACCGTGCATCCACGGCCGATTTCAGCGCATTGGTCCATTCCGCCTCGGTCGCGTCACGGGACACCGGACCCTTCTGCATCTTGGAGGCAACCACCACGTTGTGGCCAAGGGTGAAATCACCCAGATCCGGGGGCGGCTGATTCAGGTTCTTCGGCGAACAGGACGCCAGCATAGCCAGCGCCAGAAATGCGACAATTGCGCGGATCATGTGGAACCTCTTCGAGATCATCGCAACGCAGATAGACCAGAGCGGGCGCGGGTGCAAATGCTCGCGTTGGCGGTGGCATCAAATCACCGACAGAACGCTGCACCCATCAGGTGAATCGATTCGATTTCGGAAACCCGTAGGGCGGCTTTTTGCCGACACCGGCGCGTTTGCCCAGCCATTCGCTGAGATCGGTTTCGTGCCGGGTTTTGCCGCCCCCCATTTCCCAGCTCAGCCCGCCGGACCAGTCGAAAGTCACCAGATCCGACAGGCCGCCATCCAGCTCCAGCGTGCCCTGGCGACCGCGGGCGAGGTTGTATTTCTGCAGACGCACGCCCTTGCCGCGGGTCATCTCCGGCAGCTCGGACAGCGGGAAGACGAGGAATTTGCCGTTCTGCGACACCACTGCCACATGGTCGCCGGTGACCGGCCGACAGATCCGGGCGCTGGCCTCCTTGGTCAGGTTCAGCGCCTGTTTGCCGGCACGGGTCTGCGCAACGATGTCGTTTTCGGGCACTACGAAACCATTGCCGTCGCTCGACGCGATCAGCAGCCGCCGGTCCGGCACATGCACCAGCAGTTCGAGGATCTCAGCCTCGTTCGGCAGATCCACCATCAGCCGGACAGGTTCGCCCATGCCGCGGCCACCCGGCAGGTTTGAGGCACTGAGCGTGTAGAACCGGCCGTTTGAACCGAAAATCAGCAGCCGGTCGGTGGTTTCGGCGTGGAAGATGAAGCGCGGGCCGTCGCCGTCGCGGAACTTCAGGTCCCGGTTCAGGTCGATATGTCCCGTCATCGCCCGGATCCAGCCCATCTGCGAGCAGACAATGGTAATCGGCTCGCGCTCGATCATCGCCTCGAGCGGAACTTCCTGCACCTCGCCGGCCTCTTCCAGCCGGGTCCGGCGGGCACCGCCGGGATAGTCCCGGCCAAATGTCTTTTTGGTTTCCCTGATCTGCTCCGCGATCCGTCCCCATTGCAGATCCGGGCTTTCCAGCAGATCCTCGAGCGCGGCGCGTTCCTCCATCAGGTCGGACTGTTCGCGCAGCAGTTCCAGCTCTTCCAGACGCCGCAGGGACCGCAGGCGCATGTTGAGGATCGCGTCAGTCTGCACTTCGCTCAACTCGCCTTCGCCCGGTGGTGGCGATATGTAATCGGCCTCCGACGCCGCCCGCACAAAGGACCGGCTCCAGTCTTCGCGCATCAGCGCCACTTTCGGGTCGTCGTCATAGCGGATGATGTCGATCACCCGGTCAAGGTTCAAAAACGCGATGACAAAGCCTTCGAGCACCTCCAGCCGGTGATCGATCTTGGCCATCCGGTGACGCGACCGGCGCAGCAACACGTCCTGCCGGTGATCAAGAAAGGCCCGCAGCACCTCTTTCATCGAACAGACCTTGGGCGTGACCCCATCGATCAGCACGTTCATGTTGAGCGAGAACCGCAATTCGAGATCGCAGTTGCGGAACAGCATCCCCATCAGCATCTCGGGATCGACATTCTTGGACCGGGGTTCCAGAACCATCCGGATGTCGTCGGCGCTTTCGTCGCGGACATCGGCGAGGATCGGGATTTTCTTGGTCTGCAGCAATTCGGCGATCTTTTCGACCAGCTTGGATTTCTGCACCTGGTACGGGATTTCGGTGACCACGATCTGCCACTGACCGCGATCCAGCTTCTCGATTTCCCACTTGCAGCGCAGGCGGAAGCTGCCCCGCCCGGTGCGATAGGCCCGCGCGATATTGTCGGGCGGTTCGACAATGATGCCTCCGGTCGGAAAATCCGGCCCCGGAACATAGTTCAGCAACGTGTCGTCGCGGGCATCCGGGGTCTTGATCAGGTGCAGGCAGGCATCGCACAGCTCGCCGATATTGTGCGGCGGAATGTTGGTGGCCATGCCCACGGCGATCCCCGCGGCGCCATTTGCCAGAAGGTTGGGAAACTCAGCCGGCAGGACGACCGGTTCGCTCAGCGTTCCGTCATAATTGTCGCGGAAATCGACCGCGTCTTCGTCCAGCCCGCGCAGCAGCGCCTCGGCGACAATTGTCATCCGCGCCTCGGTATAGCGCGAGGCCGCCGGATTATCGCCGTCGATATTGCCGAAATTGCCCTGTCCGTCGACCAGCGGATAGCGCACGTTGAAATCCTGCGCGAGCCGCGCCATCGCGTCGTAGATCGCGGCGTCGCCATGTGGATGGTAGTTGCCCATGACGTCGCCGGAGATCTTCGCGGACTTGCGGAATCCCCCCGACGAGGCCAGCCGCAGTTCCCGCATCGCGAACAATATGCGCCGATGAACCGGTTTGAGCCCGTCCCGTGCATCGGGCAGCGCCCGGTGCATGATCGTCGAAAGCGCATAAGTCAGGTATCGCTCGCCAATTGCGCGGCGCAGCGGTTCTGCCACTTCTCCACCTTCGGGGCGCTTCATGTTGGGGTCGTCAACGATATCGGTCATAGATGCTGTGATACGTCCGCCATTCGCCATCGTAAAGCACCGACTGGAAGAAAACCGGTGCGACAGGAGTTTGAGGAGGAATACCTCACTTTCCCCCCTGTATCGAATCGGTCAGTGTTCTAGGATTATTGCCAATCGGCCATGTCTGCGGCCGGGATTTGTATAATGTAATGGTTTTCGGGGGGCGCGCGATGCGCTTTGTACTGGTCTGTTTCCTGTTCATGGGCTGGGCTTTTTACGAGCTCAGTGGCGGTGCGGATTTTGAACCGCGCCGGCCAGAGGGCAGCGTCGACGTTGCGGATGCCGGACCGGTCCGGTTGACGGCCGGAACGGATGTGGTTGTGCCCGATCCCGAAAAAGTCGCCACCGTTATCGACGCGCCCGAGGTTGTGCGCCTGCAGCCTGTCGTGGTGAAGGAAACGCCGATCGAACCCGCCGCCGCGGATACGCCCAGCCTCACCTTCCGGTTCAATCACTCCGGCGCGGAAAGCGATGCCGCAAACGTGCAGCTTGCGTCGCTGGCAGATGGCCAGACCGCGTTTCCGCAACCTGTCTTCCTGAACCCGTCAGCCGAACCGTCCGCGCCCACAGCCGAAGCCGCGCCGGAACCGGATGCCACACCCGCCGACATCCGCGAGGTGACCGGCAGCCGCGTGAATGTCCGGCAGGGACCGGGCACCACATACACCGTGATCGGCACGTTGTATTATGACGACCGCGTCGAGATCCTGGAGGACCTCGGCAACGGCTGGGTCCAGCTGCGCAAGGTCGGCGACGACCGTGTCGGATGGATGGCAGCGCGCTTCGTGGGCAAACCCGTCAACTGATTGATCCGGACCGCAATCCGGGCGAAAACACGCTGAAACAGCAGCGGGGTCGCCGGGACGTGCCGAAATCCATTCTCATCACCGGGTGTTCTTCGGGCATCGGGCTCGACGCGGCCCGTACGCTGCGCGAACGGGGCTGGCGGGTATTCGCATCGTGCCGGAAACAGGCCGATTGCGACCGTCTGCAGGCCGAGGGGTTCGACAGCCCGCGCATCGACTACACCGACGCCGACAGCATCCGCGACGGTCTGGCCCGGGTGCTCGAGGCCACCGGCGACACGTTGGACGCACTGTTCAACAACGGCGCGCACCCACTGTCCGGTGCAGTCGAGGATCTGCCGGTCGAAGGGCTGCGCGCGATCTTTGAATCCAACGTCTTTGGCTGGCACGATCTGACACGCGCAGTGATCCCGGTGATGCGCGCACAGGGGCATGGGCGGATCGTACAGTGTTCCTCGGCACTGGGACTGACCTATATGCGCTGGCGCGGGGCCTATTCCGCCACCAAACACGCAATCGAAGCGCTGAGCGACACGATGCGGCTGGAACTGGCCGGGTCGGGGATTGACGTGGTCCTGATCGAACCCGGGCCGATTACAACAAAATTCCGCCTCAACGGGATCCGGTGGTTCGAGCAATACATCGACTGGCAGAACTCGCCGCACAGGGCCGAATACGAAACCGGGCTGGTCAGGCGAATGTATACCGACAGCGGACCGGACCGGTTCGAGCTGCCGCCTTCTGCAGTCACAGCCAAGCTGATCCGCGCGCTGGACGCGGCCCGCCCGTCGCCGCGCTACTACGTGACCCTCCCGACCTACGTGACCGCATTTCTGCGGCGCATTCTGCCGACGCGGGCGGTGGACCGCATCGTCGGCAGGATCTGACGCGACAATATTCCTGTTCGCTTTTGCGCCGCGCACGGCTAGATCAGCGGTGAATCCATAGAAGGAACGTTTCGATGGGCGGCGATCTGTTGCTAACACTCGTGATTATCGCCATGGCCGCGGTCGTGGTGATCCTGATGATCGGCATCGGCGGCTTTGCCAAGGGCGGGGCGTTCAACAAGAAATACGGCAACAAGATGATGCAGCTCAGGATCGCGGCACAGTTCGTGGCCATCTGCCTGATCCTGCTGTTCATCTGGCTGCGCGCTCAGGGGGGCAGCCAGTAATGGTGGTCCTCAACAAGATCTACACGCGGACCGGCGACGCCGGCGAAACTGCGCTGGGCGACGGCACCCGCGTGGCCAAATACGCGGGCCGTGTCGACGCCTACGGTACTGTCGATGAACTGAACGCGTTCGTGGGGGTCGCCCGGCTGCAGGCCGATGCGGCAACCGACGAACAGCTGGCGGCAATTCAGAACGATCTGTTCGATCTGGGCGCGGATCTGTGCCGTCCCGATATGGCCGGCGATGCCGAAGCCGAGTTTCCGCCCCTGCGACTTGCAGCGGCGCAGGTGGACCGGCTGGAAGCCGAGATTGACGCGATGAATGCCGATCTCGAACCGTTGCGCAGTTTTATCCTGCCGGGCGGTTCGCCGCTGGCGGCGCAGTTGCATGTCTGCCGCACCGTCGCGCGCCGTGCCGAACGGCTGACGGTCGGGCTGTCCGCCTCCGAAGAGGTGAACCCGGCAGCCGTGAAATTCCTCAACCGGCTCAGCGACTGGTTCTTCGTGGCCGCGCGCGTCGCCAATGATGGCGGCCACAGAGATGTGCTGTGGGTGCCGGGCGCGAACCGCTGATTTGACCCGACGATGTCACGAAATTTCCGATCGCGCACAAAACGCGACGTCCGTGGGCGCTAACATGACGATTTTGCCCTGTATAACCCCCCGGAGCCCCGCTATCTACTGCCGGGATATCCGGATGCGAGTCGCGCTGCGGCTCGGTTTTCAACCAAGGAGAGACCGCATATGAAGGTGTTGGTACCTGTCAAGCGCGTGATCGACTACAACGTTAAGGTCCGTGTGAAGGCGGATGGGAGCGGTGTCGATCTGGCCAATGTGAAGATGTCGATGAACCCGTTCGACGAGATTGCCGTCGAGCAGGCCATTCGGCTGAAGGAAGCCGGTCAGGCGGACGAGATCGTAGCGGTTTCGGTCGGCGTGAAGCAGGCACAGGAGACGCTCAGGACGGCGCTGGCGATGGGCGCGGACCGCGCCATCCTGGTTGTGGCGGCGGATGACGTGCACACCGATATCGAGCCTCTGGCGGTGGCCAAGATCCTTGCGAAAATCGTCGAGGAAGAGCAGCCGGGCCTCGTGCTGGCAGGTAAACAGGCAATCGACAACGACATGAACGCCACCGGTCAGATGCTGTCGGCGCTGCTGGGCTGGTCGCAGGGCACATTTGCCTCGGGTCTCGAGATCGAGGGCGACAGCGCACTGGTCACCCGCGAAGTGGATGGCGGGCTGCAGACCATCAAGGTCAGCATGCCGGCGATTGTCACCGTGGACCTGCGCCTGAACGAGCCGCGCTATGCCTCGCTGCCCAACATCATGAAAGCGAAGAAAAAGCCGCTCGAGGAAAAGTCGGCCGCCGATTACGGCGTCGATGTCAGCCCGAGGCTGGAGATCGTCAAGACCGAGGAACCGGCGGCCCGGGCGGCCGGGATTGTCGTCGGCTCGGTTGACGAGCTGGTTGAAAAACTCAAAGATGCGGGGGCTGTGTAATGGCTGTTCTTCTCCTTGCCGAAGTGACCGACGGTGAGCTGTCGCTGGATGCCACGGCCAAGGCCGTGACCGCCGCCGCAGCGCTCGGTGAAGTGACCGTTCTGTGCGCGGGCGGCTCTGCCGCCGCTGCCGGGGACGCCGCCGCGCAGATCGACGGCGTGTCGAAGGTGCTGGTCGCCGAGGATGCATCGCTGGGCCACCGGCTGGCGGAATCGACCGCCGCGCTGATCGTCAGCATTGCCGGCGATTATGAACATATCGTTGCCCCGGCAACGACGGATGCGAAAAACGTGATGCCGCGGGTGGCCGCGCTGCTGGATGTGATGGTGATCTCGGACGTGTCCGGCGTGGTCGATGGCGACACGTTCGAACGCCCGATCTATGCCGGCAACGCGATCCAGACCGTGAAATCTTCTGACCCCAAGAAGGTCGTGACGATCCGGACCTCGACCTTCGACGCTGCCGGGACCGGCGGTTCGGCATCAGTTGAAAGCGTTTCGGCGGCCGACAATCCCGGGCTGTCGGAATGGGTCGAGGACAAGGTCGCGGCCTCTGACCGCCCCGAGCTGACCTCGGCCGGCATCGTCGTCAGCGGCGGGCGCGGCGTGGGCTCCGAAGAGGACTTCGCACTGATCGAGAAGCTGGCCGACAAGCTGGGCGCCGCTGTTGGCGCCTCGCGCGCCGCGGTCGATTCGGGTTATGCCCCGAACGACTGGCAGGTGGGCCAGACCGGCAAGGTCGTGGCCCCCGACCTCTACGTCGCGGTCGGCATCTCGGGCGCGATTCAGCACCTCGCCGGTATGAAGGACTCGAAGGTCATCGTCGCGATCAACAAGGACGAAGAGGCCCCGATCTTCCAGGTCGCAGACTTCGGACTGGTCGCCGACCTCTTCAACGCCGTGCCGGAACTGATCGAAAAACTCGACTGAGATTTATTCGACGGAATTGAAACGGCCCGCCGATCCGGCGGGCCGTTTTTTACATTTGCGCCCTCAGAACATCCGTCAGAGCCGCCAAAATCCGGTCATGGCTCAACGGTCCGGGCATTTGCGTCGCCGCCGGGGCCTCCATCTGACCGAAAACCATACCCTCCATTTCAGCCGGGCTGCCGATATCTGTCAGGTCCGCCTTCACCACGTCCAGCACCAGATCCCGCAGGGATGCGACCATGTCCGGGCAAACCAGAAGCGGGTCCGGACCCAGCGGTCCAGACGGTCGCCCCGAGGTCAGCCACAGCAACACCACATTGCTGCGGATGGCCGACAACAACAGGCGCATCCGGCCCAGCCAGGCCTGACGCAGCTCTTCCCGAACGGTTTCAAAGCGGTCCGGCGACACGGTCTGCAACCGGCCCAGCATATGCTTGTTGAAACTGAACTCGGTGAAATCCACCTCGCGGTAGATCGCCTGCAACAGCGGCGAGGCCGACAGGAACCGGTCATTGCGGCGCGAATGCACCCGGTAGAACCGGTTTGACAGGTTCTGCGCACCGGGCAGTTCAAACACCGTCAGCATCGCCCCGTTTGCTATGTTCAGAACGTCCGGATCATGCAAGAAGGCATCGATCCCGGCATTCAGGCAGCCGAGGTTGACGCAATCCTGACCCAGCGCATGTTCAACAAGGTTCGGAAACGGCTGCCGCACGAATTTGCCATAGGTCGCGCTGCCGCCAAGAAACAGGACATATGGCCGGTCCAGACTGCGCCGCGGTCCGCGAAACAAAAGACGCGAATTGCCATACCTGCACGGAAGATAGTCCAGCGCAGCCGCGCCGGTCCGCTCAATACTCATCACACCACCAAATTTTTCACCCGGGGATGAGAATCGCCTGAAAGCCTTGCGAAAATCCTAATGTCACAATTGTCCGGGAATTTTAGGAATACCGGCCACTTGAAGCCATCTGTCACGGCCCGGTAAGGTGAAGTGAAACCAGAAAAAGGGATCGGGCATGGATATCCGTTCAATCGGGGTGATCGGGGCAGGTCAGATGGGCAACGGCATTGCTCACGTCATGTCTCTGGCAGGTTACGACGTGGTCATGAGCGACATATCTCAGGACGCCCTGGACGCTGCCATGTCGCGGATCGAAAAGAACATGACCCGGCAGATCAGCCGCGGGCTGATCACCGAAGAGGCCGGCACCTCGGCCATGGCCCGCATCCGGACCACGCTGCAACTGCCTGATGTCGGAGCCACCGATCTGGTGATCGAGGCCGCAACCGAACGGGAAACCATCAAGCACGCGATTTTCGAGGACCTGCTGCCGCATCTGCAGCCGCATACGATCCTGACATCGAACACCTCCTCGATTTCGATCACCCGGCTGGCCAGCCGCACCGATCGTCCCGAACGCTTCATGGGTTTCCATTTCATGAACCCGGTGCCGGTGATGCAGCTGGTGGAGCTGATCCGTGGCATCGCCACGGACGAACCCACCTTCGCGGCCTGCAAGAGCGTGGTCGACCGGCTGGGCAAAACCGCAGCCAGTGCCGAGGATTTTCCCGCTTTCATCGTGAACCGGATCCTGATGCCGATGATCAACGAAGCGGTCTATACGCTGTACGAGGGCGTGGGATCGGTGGAATCGATCGATCAGTCTCTGAAGCTGGGCGCGAACCACCCGATGGGCCCGCTGGAGCTGGCCGATTTCATCGGGCTGGACACCTGCCTTGCGATCATGAATGTCCTGCATGACGGGCTGGCGGATACCAAGTACCGGCCCTGCCCGCTGCTGACGAAATATGTTGAGGCCGGGTGGCTGGGGCGCAAAACGCAGCGCGGGTTTTACGACTATCGCGGGGAAACCCCGGTCCCGACGCGATGACCATGGCGGTCCCGTTTCCCGAATACCTGCAGATCTTTATCGGCATCTTCGCGCTGGTTTCCCCACCGGTCATTGTTCCGCTATTTCTGGGCGTGGTCGGTGGCCAGTCGGTTGCGGATAAAAAGACTGCGGCCCGGATCGGCGCGCTGGGTTTCTTCGTGGCCACGTCGGTCTTTGTATTTGCCGGCGAGTCGATTCTGTCCCTTTTCGGGATCGAATTGAGCGCGTTTCAGGTCGCCGGGGGTTTCCTGCTGTTGCTGATCGCGCTGGATATGATGCGCAGCGCACCGGCCGGCACGGACGAAGCCGAGGCCAGCGGCAGTTCGATCATTGCACTTGGGATCGTGCCTTTGACCATTCCCATTCTGGCCGGGCCCGGCGTGCTGAGCGCTGTGGTGCTGTTTTCCGCGGAATTTGAAGGCGTCACGCACAATCTGCTGATGGTCGTGGTTATGGCACTGGTCTCCGTCGCGGTGTTCCTGACGCTGATGCTGGCCGTTGCCTCGGACCGGCTGTTCACGCCCAATGTCACGCTGATCTTCAACAAGGTGATGGGCCTGCTGATCGCGGCCATCGCGTTCGAGTTCATTCTTGACGGTATTGCCGCGCATTATCCGCTGCTGGCATCCACGCCCTGATCAGCCTGCCGGGTCGGCCTTATTGCCCAGATCCAGCGTATGCTGACGTAGCCACGCCATGAAACCGCGCGGATCGGTCTGCAGCGGCGCCATCTCTTCGTCGGTCAGCGGTTTGCCGACCACCGGCGCCTGTGGCTTGTTGCAGCTGCGCACGATCTCGTGCAGCAACAGGCCCTGGCGCAGGATCGGCGAAACCCGACAGGCGATCTGATAGGCGCGCGAATTGCGGCCCGGGAAATACAGCGGCACCACCCGCGCGCCGGACTTGCGGATCATCTTGGCGGTGAACACGTTCCATTCGCGTTCGATCGGTGGTCCCCACCAGCTGTCGGACGACATCACCACGCCCGAAGGAAACAGCGCCACGACCCCGCCCTGAGCGAGGAAATCCATGGCGTTCGCGCGCATCTCGACCATCTTACGCTGAGCTTCAGGATCATGCGGGAACGGCACCGGGATCATGAACGAGGTCGCCGCTTCGTCCAGCCCGGTCAGGACCGACCGGGTCAGGATGCGATAATCCTGCCGCACTCGTCCGATGAGATCGGCAAAGATCATGCCGTCGACCATGCCATGCGGATGGTTGGCGACCACGATCACGGGGCCTTCCTTGGGGATATTGGCCAGTTGCTCCTGCGGGGTCTGCAACTGAATGCCCATCGTGTCCAGCGCCCCGCGCCAGAAAGCCTGACCGCGATAGTTCGCGTTGCTCTTTTCGAACTTGTTCACCATCCGGAGAATGGTGAACTTGCCCGTGACCCATTCGATCGCGCGAATGGCAAAGCTGGTCCAGGGGTCATCGAAGGAATTCGCGTAAGTCAGCGTGCGGCGGTCGTAGATTTCGACCGTCTGCGCCTCTTTCTTGGATCGGAGGCGCGGATTGCTGTTCTGCGCGGTATCTACCAAGTCGCCATTCCCGTTCGTCACACAGCCGACCGTTCCGGTCAGTAGCCTTCGCCGAATTTGTCGGCAACCAGCGCTTCTATTGCATCTGCCAGCGCCTCGGCCTGAGGACCCGACGTTTCAACGTCAATCATCGTGCCCTTGGACGCCGCCAACATCAATAGCCCCATAATACTGTCCCCCGACGCGCACAAGCCATCGCGGGCCACCTCGGCCGCAGCGTCAAACCCTTCGACAACCTCGACCAGCTTGGCCGACGCCCGGGCATGCAGGCCTTTTTCGTTCACAATTTTCAGGGAGCGTTGGATCATTGGCGGCCGGTCTGTCAATCCAGACTCACGTTCTGGGTGTTTATATACTTCCTGCCGGCCTCCATGGCGCCCCGGACCGCGTCGGTCACGGGCAATTGGCGGGATTTCGCCAGTTTTATCAGTGCCGGCAGATTTGCACCATAGAGAATTCGACGGTTGTCCGGCGCGCAGGCGCGCAACGACAGGTTGGAAGGCGACCCGCCGAAAAGATCGGTCACAACGACAACCCCGTCACCGACATCAACCCCATCCGCGGCGGCACAGATCTCGTTCTGTTTGCCCGCGCGATCGTCATCCGGCGCAATCGACACCGCAACGATGCCGGTCTGTACGCCGATCACATGTTCGATGGCGGCCAGGTACTCCCGGGCCAGCCCGCCATGTGCGACTATGACGATCCCGATCAAACGCGCGCCTCACCCATTCTGCGTCTGCTCCAGTTCACGGTGCCTTATTGACACCTGCAATCCATCCTCCGCAAGGGCCTTGGACAATGTCTCGGCAAGTGTGACAGACCGGTGTCGGCCACCGGTACAACCGAACGCAATCGACAGGTGCGATTTTCCCTCTTTCACATAGGCCGGCAGCAGCAGCCGGGTCAGGTCGAGCACCCGTTCGAAGAACGGTTCGTATCGCGGATCGCTGCGCACATAGGCCTGAACATCGTCGCTGCGCCCGTCCTTGGCCCGCAGCGACGGCTGCCAGTAGGGGTTTGTCAGAAACCGGCAGTCGAACAACATGTCCGTGCCCCCCGGCAGCCCGCGTTTGAAGGAAAACGATACGATGGACATCGCCAGCGGGCGTTCCCCGTCCGGCGCGAACCAGCGTTCAATTTCCGCGCGCAGCTGATGCACGTTCAGGTCCGATGTGTCGATTAACACATCGGCCCGATCGCGGATTGGTTGCAACAGGTCCAGCTCGCGCTGAACCCCGGTTTCGGTGCTTTCGCCCGGGGCCAGCGGGTGTCGCCGGCGGGTTTCCGAGAACCGCTGCAACAAAACCTCGGCCCGGCAATCCAGATAGAGCAGATTCAGGTCCAGCTCCTCGCGTTCAGTGAGCCCGTCCAGCTGTTCCAGCAGACCGGCGACCGAAAAGTCGCGATTTCGCGAATCGATGCCCAGCGCCAGCGACTGTTCCAGCGGCTGGCCGTCGAACAGGCGCGGCCAGAAGCCCAGCGGCAGGTTGTCGATGACCTCGAAATTGAGGTCTTCCAGAACCTTGATCGCCGTGGTCCGCCCGGCCCCGGCCGGGCCGGTCACCAGGACAAGTCTGCTTTTGGGAGGGACGGTCACACTCATTCAACAGGCTCCTGATCCACCTTCAGGTATTGCAGAATCGCCGGTGCAAAATGGGGGCTGTTGACCTTGTGAAGCAAGGGGAGCGATGCGCCCATCAGCACTGTGTCGCGCGGTTCCGGCAGCCGTTTCGTTTCGGTCCTGTCCAGATCGATCACCAGCCGAACCGGCACGACCGTCTGCGCCGCGGCCTTCAGGATGCCGACGCCGCGGGCCTCGATCAGCCCGGCGATGCTCGGTGGTGCCGAGGCCAGCAGGTCGCCCCCGTAGTCGCCCCCGTCCCGGTGCAGCACCGTGCGGTCGTCGGATACAAGCGTCGCGCCAAAAGCCATCAGCATCAGCGCCAGCCCGGACTTGCCGCTGCCCGCGGCGCCGGTGATCAGAACCGCGCGCTGTCCGGCGGCCACACAGCTTGCATGCAGGATCTGATGCGGCACCGGTGCGGTTTGCGGCGGTGCGGCCATCGGTTTACACGGGCAGGCCTACCACGAAGCGTGCGCCCAGCGGCTCCGAAGTGATGTCGGCCTCGGTCGGGCGGATGTTCTCAGCCCAGATCACCCCGCCATGTGCCTCCACGATCTGCTTGGAAATCGCCAGCCCCAGCCCGGAGTTATTGCCGAAATGCTCCTCGGGACGTTCCGAATAGAACCGTTTGAAAATCTTGGTCAGCGCCTCGTCCGGGATGCCGGGGCCGGTATCCTCGACCACGACCAGCACGCGGTTGTCGCGGCGCCTGGCCCAGACCCGGATCGCATCTCCTTCCTCGCAGAAGGATATCGCGTTGGTGATCAGGTTGACGAACACCTGCGCCAGCCGCGGTTCCAGCCCCTGTATCGTGACCGGGTCGCTGGGCATGTCGGTGATGTAATCGATGCCCTTGTTCCGTGCATCCTCGCCCAGATACTGGTTCAGATTGTTCAGCATTTCCAGAAGGTTGAATTCTTCTTCCTCTTCCTTGACCAGCTCTGAATCGAGCCGCGAGGCGTTGGAAATGTCACTGACCAGCCGGTCCAGCCGGCGCACGTCATGTTCGATTACATCCAGCAGTTTCTCGCGCTGGTCGTCGCGCTTGACCATGCGCAGCGTGCCGACGGCAGACCGCAGGCTGGCCGGCGGGTTCTTGATTTCATGCGCCACGTCGGCGGCAAACTGTTCGTTGCCGTCGATCCGGTTGTAAAGCGCCGCCACCATCCCGCGCAGCGCCGCGCTCAGCCGGCCGATCTCGTCCGGGCGCGCGGTCAGGTCTGGGATCCGGATCCGCCCCGGGTTCATCTTCCGCGCGTTGCGGTCCCGGCCCAGTTCGGCCGCCTCGGCCAGATCCGAGAGCGGGTTCGCGATTGTCGAGGCCAGCACGAGGCTCAGCCCGATGGAAACCAGAATCGCCACAAGAAACATCTGCAGCACCCGTTCGCGTTCACTGCGGATCAGGGCGTCCACTTCGCCCGCCGGGCTGACCACGGCAATGGCTCCGACCGGCGTACCTTGCTGCAGGATCGGCACCGCGGCGGCAAAGACGCGACCGCCCTCAGTCAGCATCCCGGTTTCGATTTGCAGCCCGTTATCGACCGCGGACGGCACCATGCCAAGCAACTGATTATCCAGCGCCGCCGGCGCATCTGCAGGGCCGGGCGACGATACCAGCCCGGTCACGCCGTTCCAGATTGCCGACAGCACGTCGGTGATGACCGTGGGGCTGCCCGGCGCGGTCGGGGCGCCGGATCCCAGACGCCCTTTGGCCGTTCCGAGATGAGAGGGAGCCATGTCATAGACATGCACCGCGACACCGTTTGACAGACTCAGATGTTCCAGCGTTCCGGCCACGTCGATGCCATCGCCGGCGGCAAGGTTCACCGGCCCGCCGGCAGGCAATTGCGCCTCGAACACGTCCGCCACCAGCAGCGCCTCGCTGGCCAGCGCCTCGGCCCGCTGCACGGCAAGCCGGTCGCGTGAATAGTTCAGGTACAGGATCCCGCCGACCAGAAGGTTCAGCGCGACCAGGTTGAACATGATGATCTTGCGGGTCAGCGGCGACGTCTTCAGCGACAGCAGCCCGCGACGCGCCCGCTTCACCTGCATTTCCTGCTCTACGGTGCTGTCCGGGGCAACCCAGTCATCCCCGAGAACGACGTCCCCGGCCTGGCCTGATGAATTTGGATCCGGCGCGAAGGACCGGTCAGCGAAACTCATAATCGTGACTATTCTTCGTTATAACGGTAGCCGATGCCATAGAGCGTCTCGATGGCGGAAAAATCCTCGTCCGCGCCGCGCATCTTCTTGCGCAGGCGCTTGATGTGGCTATCGATCGTGCGGTCATCGACATAGACCTGATCGTCATAGGCGACATCCATCAGCTGGTCGCGGCTTTTAACGAAACCGGGCCGCTGCGCAAGCGCCTGCAACAACAGGAATTCTGTCACCGTCAGCGATACATCCGCGCCCTTCCACGACACCGCATGGCGCAGCGGGTCCATGCGCAGGTTGCCGCGCACCATCACCTTGGTTTCCGGCCCAGTGCCAACGGCGTCACCGGCAACGGCCTCCTGACGGCGCAGCAGGGCCCGGATACGCTCGACCAGCAGACGCTGAGAAAACGGCTTTTTTACATAGTCGTCAGCGCCCATCCGCAGGCCCAGAACCTCGTCAATCTCGTCGTCCTTCGAGGTCAGAAAAATGACGGGCATCGATGTTTTCTGGCGCAGCCTCTGCAGCAGATCCATGCCGTCCATCCGGGGCATCTTGATATCGAGAACAGCCATGTCGGGGAGTTTTTTGTTGAATGCGTCCAGCGCGGACTGTCCGTCATTATAGGTTTCGACTTCAAAACCCTCGGCTTCAAGAGTCATCGAAACCGACGTCAGGATATTCCTGTCGTCGTCAACCAACGCAATTCTTGACATTTGTACTGCCCTTATTCTGCTCGTTCTTTTTTGTATTTGTTCTTAGTTCTGCCTGCTTTTTGACATCTTTCTCGCCGTTTTGGCCTGCCGAATCAATCCTTAACTGCGAATCGCCCAAACGATTACGAGCGATTGAGACAAAAAATCCTTAGCAATGGCTGAATTCACACAGTTTTAAGCAGCCGGTTTGCCACCTCCGGCTTGGTTGCGCTAACCTTTGCCATGGTGGCGCTAACTGCGGCATACCGACCTGTTCCTCCTCTGAACACCCGTGTTAAGAGGCCGCACAAGCACCCGAAAGCAATTCCGCAGGTGCTGATCTACCGTGCATTTCAGCATGGCCACAGGAGAATAAAACGATGACGACCGGACGGGTTAACCCAAATTTCCGCCTTGAAGATCAGGGGATAGAGGGTCTCGGCAACGTTTATTACAACCTGATGGAACCGGCATTGGTCGATCTGGCGCTGCAGCGCGGCGAAGGCCATCTGGGCCGCGGCGGTGCGCTGCTGGTTTCGACCGGCAAATTCACCGGCCGGTCGCCCAAGGACAAGCACATCGTCAAAACCGACGCTGTTGCTGACACGATCTGGTGGGACAACAACGCAGAAATGTCGCCGGCCGGCTTCGACACGCTCTACACCGACATGCTGGCGCATATGAAAGGCCGGGACTATTCCGTGCAGGACCTGTTCGGCGGCGCCGATCCCGCGCATTCGATAAACGTCCGCATGGTGACCGAACTGGCCTGGCATGGCCTGTTCATCCGGCATCTGCTGCGCCGCCCGGACCGCGAGGATCTGGACGATTACGTCGCCGATTACACGGTGATCAACTGCCCCAGCTTCCGGGCCGACCCGGAGCGCCACGACTGTCGAAGCGAAACCGTGATCGCGCTGAATTTCGACCGCAAGATGATCCTGATCGGCGGCACGGAATACGCGGGCGAGAACAAGAAATCGGTCTTCTCACTGCTCAATTACCTGCTGCCGGAAAAAGGCGTCATGCCGATGCATTGCTCGGCCAATCACGCCCATGGCAACCCGGTCGATACCGCCGTGTTCTTCGGCCTCAGCGGCACCGGAAAAACCACGCTCAGCGCCGACCCGGGCCGGACCCTGATCGGCGATGACGAACATGGCTGGTCAAACCGCGGAACCTTCAGCTTCGAAGGCGGCTGCTATGCCAAGACCATCGGTCTGGACCCCGAGGCGGAACCCGAAATCTACGCCACCACGTCGCAATTCGGCACGGTCATCGAAAACATGGTCTATGACCCCGAAACTTTCGAGCTGGACTATAACGACGACAGCCTGACCGCCAACATGCGCTGCGCCTATCCGCTGGAGGCAATCTCGAACGCCTCGTCGACAGGTCTGGGCGGGCATCCCAAGAACATCATCATGCTGACCTGCGACGCGTTCGGCGTGCTGCCCCCGATCGCCCGGCTGACCCCGGCGCAGGCGATGTACCACTTCCTGTCCGGCTTCACCGCCAAGGTCGCGGGAACAGAACGCGGTGTGACCGAGCCGGAACCGACCTTCTCGACCTGCTTCGGCGCCCCGTTCATGCCGCGCCGTCCCGAGGTCTACGGCAACCTGCTGCGCGAAAAGATCGCCCAGCACGGCGCGACCTGCTGGCTGGTCAATACCGGTTGGACCGGCGGCGCGTTCGGCACCGGCAACCGGATGCCGATCAAGGCCACCCGCGCGCTGCTGACCGCGGCACTTGACGGCTCGCTGGCCAGCGCCGAGTTCCGCAAGGATCCGAATTTCGGCTTTGACGTGCCGGTTGGTGTTCCGGGCGTGCCCGAGGTGCTGCTGGATCCGCGCCGGACCTGGGGCGACCCGGCCGGCTATGACGCGCAGGCCACCAAGCTGGTGCAGATGTTTGCCGACAATTTCGAACAATACGTGCCGCATATCGACGACGACGTGAAAGCAGTGGCCATCGGCTGAGCCCCGCAGCTCACTGAAACGACATCCCGGCCCGGAAGCTGCATCGGCTTCCGGGCCGTTTTCTGTTCCGGAGACCGGCACGGACGCTTGCACCATGCTGAAACTGAAGTAGACCGGTGGCATGACACACTCATCGCGCCTTGACCCCAACCGCCCCGCTGCCCTGCTGGTGGCCTGTCCTGCTTATGTCCCGTCCCCGCTGACCCGGACCGGACTGGCCGGCCGGCAGATCTGGGTAAAGGACGAAACCGCACGCATGGGGCTGGGTGCCTTCAAGGCTCTGGGCGGGGTCTATGCCGTGGCGCGGCTGATCGAGGCCCGGCTCGGGCGGCCGGTCGAACCGCAGGAGTTTACCTCGGACGCTGTCCGCTCTGCCGCCGGCGCGCTCACCTTTGTCTGTGCCAGCGCCGGGAACCATGGCATGTCCGTTGCCGCCGGAGCACGGATCTTCGGGGCACGGTCGCGCATCTTCCTGTCCGATACCGTGGACGAAGGGTTCGCCGTGCGCCTGCAGGCCCGCGGCGCCGAGGTTGTCCGCGCCGGCGCCACCTACGAAGACAGCATCGCCGCCGCGATCCGGAATGCCGAGGACACCGGCGGCATCCATCTGGCTGACGGGTCGTGGCCCGGTTACACCGAACCGCCGCGTCTGGTGATGGAGGGTTACACCGTCATCGCGCAGGAAATGCACGACAGCCTGACGAAACACGGCCAGTGGCCCGATCACGTCTATCTGCAGGCCGGTGTCGGCGGGCTGGCCGCCGCGATGGCGCAGATGATCCGCCGCACATGGCCCAGCCAGCCGCAGATCACGGTGGTCGAGCCAGAGGCCGCGCCCTGCCTTCAGGCCAGCGCCGCCGAAGGCCGCATTGTCACCGTGACCGGCCCGGTCAGCGGCATGGGACGGCTCGACTGCAAGACGCCATCAATGCTGGCCTTCGAGATCCTGCGCGGCACGGCAGACCATTTCGAAACCGTCAGCGAGGACGAGGCCGAACAGGCCGTCAGCGCCGCACTGACCGCCGGGTTCCGGACCACGCCTTCGGGTGCGGCTGGGCTGGCAGCGGCATTGCGCGGCAATGCGCAGGCGCCGCTGGTGATCCTGTCGGAAGGTCCGGTCGATGACGATTGACCTGATCGCATTTCGCCGCGACCTGCACGCACACCCCGAAACCGGGCTGGACCTGCCGCGCACCGCCGACAAGGTCGCCGCCGTGCTGGAGGCCGCCAACCTGGATGTCACCCGTGGCGTCGGCGGACATGGCGTGGTTGCCACCCTGCCCCGCGGGTCGGACAATGACGCCATCGGGTTTCGCGCCGATATGGACGCCCTGCCGATCGAAGAGGCCAACGGGTTCGGCCATCGTTCAACCGTTGCAGGAAAGTTCCACGGCTGCGGCCATGACGGGCATACTGCGATGCTGCTGGGCGCGGCGCTGGACCTGGCGCAGGACGAAACGCTGGACCGGACGATCCATTTCATCTTTCAGCCGGACGAAGAAAACGGCACCGGCGCGCAGGCGATGATCGACGACGGCCTGTTCGACCGTTTCCCGATGCGCGCGGTCTATGGCCTGCATAACTGGCCCGGCACCGCACTGGGCGCTTTTTTGACCGGGCCCGGTCCGTTCTTTGCCTTCGAGGATAATTTCGAGATCCGGATCACCGGGCGCGGCGGCCATGCCTCGATGCCCGAGATTGGGGTCGATCCGCTGGTCACCGGTGCCGCAACCGTCATGGAATTGCAGACGATCGTCTCCCGCGCGATTGCCGGCGGCGATCACGCGGTTGTCTCGGTTACCGAGTTCCTGACCGATGGCGCGCGCAACATCCTGCCCACCCATGTCACACTGCGCGGCGATTGCCGCGGCTACACGCCTGCGGTGTCACAGCGGATCCAAACCCGCATGCGTGACATCTGCACCGGCGTGGCCGCCGCCCACGGCGCCACGGCCGAACTGTCCTACTCGACCTCCTTCCAGCCGCTTTTCAACGATCCGGCGCACACAAACCGCATCGCAAAAGCCGCCGCCGAGACCGGAACGGTCGATACCACCTGCGGACGTTACGGCACCTCCGAGGATTTCGCGGCCTTCCTGCAGCACCGTCCGGGCGCCTTTGTTCTCATGGGAAACGGCACGAACGGCCCGCACGCGATGCCGCTGCACAATGCCGGTTACGATTTCAACGACGATGCCATCCCGCACGGGATCGCCTTCTGGAAAGCGCTTTCGCGACTGGGTTAGACGGCTAAGGCCACTGACCCGAACGACCCGACACGTCGATCCGGGTGCGGGCGTTGCGCAATTAATGAATAGTGGCGGCGTGCCCGACGCATTTAAGTTGCGCTGCACCTGCAAAATGATTAGGACCGGGCAGACCCGGAAAAGGATGTGATTCATGGCCCATGACGGACAAGACGCGCTGATGGAACAGACCGCCCTGCTGCCCGACCTGCTGACGCTGACCCGCGATGCCCTGCCGCCTGCCGAAACGGTTCTGGCCACCGCGACCGACCGCGTTCGGGCGCTGGTTTCCAGTGATAGCCGCGTGTCCGGTGCGCTGCTGGAGGCCAACCAGACCGCGGCGCATGGGCTGGCCTGGCTTGCAACCTATGTTCAGAGCCTCACGCAAATGCAGGCCTGGGCCGAGCGGCTGGAAGCGGACGGAAAGTTTGGTGAAACCGAACAGCTGATCCACCAGATCGCGTTCGGCGAATATCTCTGGCAGATCTATGGCGGCATCCCGATGAGCCAGGGGGAAATCGTGCGCCTGCAGGATCTGGGCCTGACGCAGGACGACATGCGCGGACTGATGGAACCGGCGGTCATGACCCTGACCGAATCCGCCAATTCACAGGCCGCGCGGCTGCGGCTGGTGGAACTGGTGCAGGAGCAGACTGCGAACGCGACTTTCGGGGCCAGCGGGCTCGATGACGAGCTGGAAATGATCCGCGATCAGTTCCGCCGTTTTGCCACCGAAAAGGTCGAACCGCACGCCCATGACTGGCACCTGAACGACGAACTGATCCCGATGGACGTCATCGAAGAACTGGCCGAAATGGGCGTCTTCGGTCTGACCATCCCCGAAGAATACGGCGGTTTCGGTCTGTCCAAGGCCTCGATGGTCGTGGTGAGCGAGGAGCTGAGCCGCGGGTATATCGGTGTCGGCTCGCTTGGCACCCGGTCCGAGATCGCGGCAGAGCTCATTCTGTGCGGCGGGACCGATGCGCAGAAGGAAAGCTGGCTGCCCCGGATCGCCAGTGCGGAAATCCTGCCGACGGCGGTGTTTACCGAACCGAATACCGGCTCCGACCTTGGTGCGCTCAGGACCCGTGCGGTGAAAGATGGGGACAATTACCGAGTTACCGGCAACAAGACATGGATCACCCACGCCGCGCGAACCCACGTGATGACGTTGCTGGCGCGGACCGATCCCGACACCACCGACTATCGCGGATTGTCGATGTTCCTGGCCGAGAAAACGCCCGGCACGGACGAGGCGCCCTTCCCCACCGAGGGCATGACCGGCGGTGAAATCGAGGTGCTGGGCTATCGCGGCATGAAAGAATACGAGCTGGGCTTCGACAACTTCCACGTCAAGGGTGAAAACCTGTTGGGCGGCGAAGAAGGTAAGGGTTTCAAGCAGTTGATGGAAACCTTCGAATCCGCCCGCATTCAGACCGCGGCCCGCGCCATCGGCGTGGCCCAGTCAGCGCTGGACATCGCGCTGCAATATGCGCAGGACCGCAAACAGTTCGGCAAGCCGCTGATCGCCTTTCCACGGGTCGCCGGCAAGCTGGCGATGATGGCGGTTGAAATCATGATCGCGCGCCAGCTGACCTACTTCTCGGCCTGGGAAAAAGACCATGGCCGGCGCTGCGATCTGGAGGCCGGAATGGCCAAGCTGCTGGGCGCGCGCGTGGCCTGGGCGGCGGCGGATAACGGGCTTCAGATCCACGGCGGAAACGGCTTTGCGCTGGAATACAAGATCAGCCGGGTGCTGTGCGACGCGCGGATCCTGAACATCTTCGAAGGCGCCGCCGAGATCCAGGCCCAGGTCATCGCCCGCCGCCTGCTGGGCTGAAACGTACAAAACGGGGCAGGGCTCAGAGCCCCGTTTTACAAAACGTACGTGGTCCAACTCTTAAGATTTGGTTGACGTTCTAGGTGTGCGGTCTCTTTGGTCACCCGGATTGCAGAGACGGGCGGCATGGCAATTGAGACCGACAAGATACCGGCCTATGACTGGCCGGTCGCCTGGCAGACAGGGCAACACGCCAAGCGATCAGGCGGTGGAGATGGCCAAGGCGAGTAGGGCGCAAGGAAGAAGGGAGTGGACATGTGCTTCTGACATTTTTTCTTGATTTTGTCAAATTGTGATCTACGTAAAGCCAAACCAAACGCGTCCGGAGCCCGATTTCATGACCAGAACCGTCCTGCTCACCGGTATTTCCGGTTTCATCGCAAAGCGCATTGCGCATGACCTGCTGCAAAAAGGGTATCACGTCAAAGGATCGCTGCGGTCGATGACCCGGGCGGACGAGGTACGCGAGGCGGTCGGGCCGGTCGGACCGGGCCGGCTGACCTTCGTGGAACTGGACCTGACCCGCGACGACGGCTGGACCGGCGCGATGGACGGGGTCGATGTGCTGATGCACACGGCTTCGCCCTTTCCGATGGCCGATCCGAAACACGAGGATGACCTGATCCGCCCGGCCGTGGACGGCACGCTGCGGGCGATGCGCGCGGCCCATGCGGCGGGCGTAACCCGCGTGGTGCTGACGGCCTCGGTTGCCTCGATCGCCTATTCGGCCCGCACGGATGGCCACTGCTACGGGCCCGGCGACTGGTCCGACCTGAACTGGCCGGGGTCATCGCCCTACATCAAATCCAAGACGCTGGCGGAAAAGGCCGCGCGGGAGTTTGCCGCCGGCCATCCCGGCGTGCAGCTGACCACGGTGCATCCGGGGCTGGTCTGTGGCACGCCGATGGACCGCAACTATGGCACCTCGCTGCGGCTGATCAAACGGATCCTCGGCGGCAGGGACCCGGCACAGCCGGATCTGCCGATCGCGGTTGTCGATATCGAGGATGTCAGCGCCCTGCATATCCGGGCGATGGAAGACGATGACGCCATCGGCCTGCGGCTGATTGCGTCCGACGACGTGCTGAGCTTTGTCGAGATCGCCCGGACCGTGGCAGAGGCCTATACCGGCCGGAAAATCAGCGCGCGCAAGGCGCCGTGGCTGTTGCTGAAGCTGTTGTCGTTCTTTGACCCCACGGTGCGGGGGATCCTGCCGCAGATCGGGGCCGGCTTTGCACTGGACGTCAGCGCCAGCCTGCCCTTCCTCGATGGCGGTTTTGTGCCCGCGCGCGAGGCGGTCCTGCGCAGCGCCCGGTTCATCGACGCGCAATCCGGCGGCTGAGACCCGCACCTCACAATCGCGCAGGGTGGGTTCCCGGCCGGCGCGGTCCGCGGCTATGGTCGGGCCATGCGAGTGTTGATCCATTTAGTTGTGTTGCCGCTGCTGGTGGCCTGTGCCGGTGACGAAACAGTCGCCCGCTATGGCGGAACCGGCCATGTCTGGCGACTGGCCGAGCTGAACGGTACGGCCTATCCGGCCCCGGCAACGCTGAGCTTTCCAGAGACTGGGCAGATCGCCGGTACCGGCCCCTGCAACAGCTTTGCCGCACGCATGGTAGCGCCTTACCCGTGGTTCGATGCCGGCAATCTGGTTATCACCGAGCGCGCCTGTCCGGAAACGTCGGCCGAGCAGGCCTATTTCACCGCGCTGGCCCGGGTGACCCAGTCCGAGGTACTGGACAACACGCTGATCCTGTCGGGCGGCGGGACCGAGCTGGTCTTTACAAGCGACGGCTGAACGTCTCGACAAAGCGCGCGCGCGCCTCCGGCAGCGGCTTGTGCGCCAGCTCTGCCGCGACGCGGTGGGTCAGGAAATAGCCGGTCGTGCGCAGCGCCTCGGCAATCTCGGCATCGGGTGCCGGCCCCTCGCCGCGCAGGCAGGATGGCAGCGGTAGCAACCGGTCGGCCCAGTCCCCGGCCCCGGCTTCCGACACCGCCCGCCCGGTGCGCGGCGAGACATAGACCAGCCCATCATGCTGCCCTGTCACCGCGCAGACCGTCAGATCCAGCCCGTACCCCATTTCTTCCAGCAGGTCGCGCTCCCACTGCAGATAGGCCAACGGCCAGATCCCGGTCTGATCCAGCAGGTCCAGCAAGCGTTCCGTCAGGCGGTAAAAACCGGCATGAGCCTGCCGCTCGGGCAGGCAGAAGGACACAAGGCCGACCACCGCGTTCAGCCCGGCCAGCGCCAGCCGGTCACCCATCGCCGCCACCGCGCGGCTGCGCAGCGGTTCGACCTGAAAACTGCCCAGATGCTCCTCCAGCCGTGCCCGCCACTGCACCTCCAGCTGCGCGCCGGGCTGCAGCACCGGGGCCAGCCTACGCCCCGCACCGCCGCGGACAATGCCGGAATGCCGCCCGTGCTCTTCCGTGAACACATCGATGATCGCCGCACTCTCCCCGTGGCGGCGCGCGCTCAGCAATATCCCGTGATCACGCCACTCCACCCCGGATCACCGGCCCCCGTGCTTCACCTTGTCCAAATACTCTCGCCGAAGGCGTCCGGTCCTGCAAGCCGCCACCGCCGTTTCCGGATATGCGCACCCGCGCCGCGCACGGCCGCCCGAGGCACCGTCCGGACGGGCGGTGCCGAGACAAACCAGCGTGCGCGCCAGCGCACACAATTCAATCCGACAGGCCGGGCTCATCCAGCAGGTGCCGGCCGGCCCGGTCCTCGACCTCGATCACCCACAGGTCAGGATCAAAGCCGCGCTGCCGGGCCACGGCGGCGTCCACCTCCGTCTCCGGCCCGGCGGTCAGCTCCATCCAGCTGCGGGCGCCGGTCATCAGGTCAAAGCTGCGCTGATAGACCGCCGCGCCGCCGTCAAGCGTGTTCAGCTTGACCAGAACCGCGCCGGCCGTGTCGTCGCCATGGGCCACCACGAAGGCCGGAATGTCCGACAGGCGCAGGCGTGTCAGATAGGCATCGACCCAGATCCGGGCGGTGAGTTTCATTGCGGCACGTGCCCCCTGTCCCCGGCCGGAATCAGCTTTCGTTCCCGTCGCGGAAATCCAGACCCATTTCCGTGTAACGTTCGGCGTCGTCCATCCATTTCTCCCGCACCAGAACCCGGGTGAAGAGATGCACTTTACGGCCGAGGAACTCTTCCAGCTCTTCGCGCGCGGCGCGGCCCACCGCCTTGATGGTTTCGCCCTTCTTGCCCAGCACGATGCCCTTGTGCCCGTCGCGGGCGACATAGATCACCTGTTCGATCCGGGCCGAACCGTCCTCGCGTTCCTCCCAGGTCTCGGTTTCAACGGTAAGCTGGTAGGGCAGTTCCTGATGCAGGCGCAGCGTCAGCTTTTCGCGGGTCATTTCTGCGGCGATCATACGCAGCGGCAGATCGGCGATCTGGTCCTCGGGGTAGAGCCACGGGCTTTCCGGCATCTGGTCCGCCAGCCAGCGGCGCAGGTCATCCACGCCATGCCCGCGCTCGGCCGAAATCATGAAGGTTTCGGCGAAACCGTAGCGCGCGTTCATGTCCTCGCTCAGACCCAGAAGCGCGGCGGCCTGCACCCGGTCGATCTTATTGATCGCCAGCGCCACCTTCCGGCCGCCGGCGACCTCGGCCAGCCCTTCGAGGATGCGCTGAACCCCGTCGGTCACGCCGCGATGGGCTTCGATCAGCAACACGATCACATCCGCATCCGCCGCCCCGCCCCAGGCCGCGGCGACCATCGCCCGGTCCAGCCGCCGGCGCGGGCGAAAGAGTCCGGGCGTGTCCACGAAGACCAGCTGGGCATCTCCCTCCAGCGCCACGCCGCGGATGCGGGCGCGGGTGGTTTGCACCTTGTGGGTGACGATCGACACCTTGGCGCCCACCATCCGGTTCAGCAGGGTCGATTTGCCTGCATTGGGTTCGCCGATCAGGGCAACAAATCCGGCGCGTGTGGTCATTGAGGGCCTCGGGTCAGGTTGAGAAGACCGGCTGATACATGGAAATGCGGCGCAGGCCAAGCTGGTTGGTTTCAAACTGGGTGGGAACCGCGCAGGGTGACTTCGGACAGAGGGATGTCGTTCTGGCCTTTTTGGACATCCGAGGCTTCGCTCGTGGCGCAAAACAGTGGCGCTCCGGCGAATTGGTGAGGTCATCGCAACCTTTCGAGCTGCTACACAGTTTGCGGGATAAACTGGCAGTTTAGATCGCTTGTTCGCCACACCACGGCCCGTCGATGCGCGGCTTAACTGCAAAGGTCCGGATCAGGCCCGCTTGCCACCACTCACGCATCAAGCGCCTCCAGCAGCGATTTCGCCGCCGCCTGCTCGGCCTGTCGTTTGGAGCTGGCCTCGGCCTCGGCGGTGCGGCCGTCGTCCAATTGCGCGCGGATTCGAAAGGTGGGCGCGTGATCGGGGCCGCTGCGGGACACTTCCTCGTAACGGGGCGGACCCATGCGCCGGGCCTGTGCCCATTCCTGCAGCGCGGTCTTGGCGTCGCGGGCCTGTGCCTCGGCCCGGGTCAGTCGATCCCCCCAGAGCCGCAGGATCATCGTGCGCGCGGCTTCGATACCGGCATCGAGGTAGACGGCAGCGATCACCGCCTCCATCGCGTCGCCAAGGATCGCGTTCTTGCGCCGCCCGCCGGTCGTCATCTCGCCCCGGCCCAGCCGCAGCACCGCGCCAAGGTCCACGTCGCGGGCGACATCGGCGCAGGTTTCCTTTCGCACCAGCACGTTGTAGCGCGGCGCCAGCGTGCCTTCGTCGGCGGATCTATCGTGCTTCAGCAGCGCCTCGGCGATCACGAGGTTGAGTACCCGGTCGCCGAGAAATTCCAGCCTCTGGTTGCTGGGCCGGGTTGCGCTGGCCAGCGAGGTATGGGTCAGCGCGCGGCGCAGGCGGTCGGGGTCCCCAAACCGATGCCCGATCCGGTCCTGAAAATCCTGCAACTCACGCGACTGTGTCACTCGATCCTCTTGAAGAAGCGCCCGCCGCGCCAGTCCCAGAAAAACAGCATCGACCGGCCGGCAGCCGAGAACATGATGCGGTCGGCGCGGCCGACAAGGTTTTCGTAAGGCACGAAGCCGACACCGCCGGCGGTGTTGGGAATACGGCTGTCAGTGGAATTGTCGCGGTTGTCGCCCATGAAGAAGTAATGGCCTTCGGGCACGACATAGATGCCGGTATTGTCGGTGCGCTGTTCGCTGATGTTCAGGATCTTGTAGGACGGGCCGTTGGGCAGGGTCTCGGTCTGTCGTGACTTGATACAGGTGCCGCCCTGACCGACCGGCGCGTTTTCACAGCGCGGGGTCACGCGGGTCGGTCCCTGCGGGCCCATGATTTCCTCGTTCTGGCCGTCATCCTGTACGTCAACCGGGGTGCCGTTGATATGCAGCACGGCGCTTTTGACCTGTACCCGGTCGCCCGGCAGGCCGATCAGGCGCTTGATGAAATCGCGCCCGGTGACCGGGTGGCGGAAGACGACGACATCGCCGCGTTCGGGCTCGGCGCCCCAGATGCGTTCGTTGTTGCCCTTGAGAAACCCGCACATGTCCTCAGCATCGACCCCGATGAAACCGAGACTGGGACAGGAGGCATAGGAATAACCGTAGGCCATTTTGTTCACGAAGAGGAAATCGCCGATCAGCAGGGTTTCCTTCATCGACCCGGATGGGATCCAGAACGGCTGGAGAAACAGCGTGCGGAACACACCGGCGATCAGCATCGCGTAAACGATGGTCTTGACCGTCTCGATGATGGCGTTGCCTGCGCCTGTTTTGGTGGACATCTGCCTCTCCTGTCCGATGGGTGCCTGCCGGCGCTACATGAGGGCGGGGCTGCGGGGTGTCAACCCGCGCCGTCCGCATCGGCGGCCGGCAGCGCCTCGATCACGACAAAGGCCTGCGCCCAGGGGTGATCATCGGTCAGGGTGACGTGGATGGTTGCGGTGTGTCCCGGCGGCGTCATCTCTTTCAGGCGCTCGGCGGCCCAGCCGGTGACATGCATGACCGGCTGGCCGGTGCGCAGGTTCGTCACCGCCATATCCTTCCACGCGATGCCCATGCGCAGGCCGGTGCCCAGCGCCTTGGAACAGGCCTCTTTCGCAGCCCAGCGCTTGGCATAGGTGCCCGGCGTATCGGCGCGGCGCTCGGCCTTGCGCTGTTCGGTTTCGGTGAAGACCCGGTTGCGGAAACGGTCGCCGAAACGGTCCAGCGTGCGTTCGATCCGCTCGATGTTGCACAGGTCGGTGCCGATGCCGAGGATCATGCTGCCCGTCCGATAAGGGGGTGCCGGAAACTTTCAAAGTTTCCGGGCCGTTTTCTTTGAAAGAAAACGGGGCTGCGGCGGATGGGGGTGTGTCGGTTTATCATGTGGTCAGAATTTTCAGGCTGGCACCGCCGAACAGCGCGCCGAAGGCAAGCTCGAACCAGCGGCGGGACCGGGCATAGGCCGCGGCGACCGGCGGGACGGAAAACAGCAGGGCGTAGCCGAAAAAGATGCAGACCGAGGCGCAGATCAGCACACTGAACAACGCCCAGACCGCGGATAACGGCGCGCCGGGTGCAAGTGCGATGGCATAGACCGAACCCCAGCTCAGGATTGCCTTGGGGTTGGTCAGGTGCAGCAGCAACCCCTTGACGAACAGCCCCCTTCCTCCGCTCCCGCCCGCCGGTCTGGCCGGTCTCGCGCCGCCGCGCCATGCCGAACGCAGGGATTTCAGGGCGAGGTAGAGAAGGTAGGCCGCACCGGCATACCGCACCAGTTCGAACAGCCAGACATTTGCCATCATGATCGCCGAAAAGCCCAGCGCCGCTGCGATGCCCCAGCTGGCCGACCCGGCCACGACGCCGGCGGCCACCAGCAGTCCGGCCCGGCGCCCCTGTCCCATGGCGGTGCCGGAAATGGCCAGCGTGGCCGGTCCCGGGCTGCCCCCGGCCAGCACCCAGCCGGCGACGATCACCCCCAGCGGCAAAAGCAGGTCCGGCCCCGTCATCGCGCAAATGCCGATCGGATCAGCCCGACCCCGGCCAGCGCAAACAGCCCGGCCACGATACCGTCGATCTGCCGGCGCACCCGGCGATAGGTCACCATGACCCCGTTGACCGAAAACAGCAGCGAGTAGAGCAGGTTGTTGACAAAGCCCATCACCACGCAGACCAGCGTCGCGGCGGCAACGGCCACCCAGCCGTCCTCGGGCCCCAGCCCGACGGACAGCGCCGCCATCCAGGCCAGCACCGATTTGGGGTTCGACATGTTCAGGATCAGCCCGCGCAGGAACCAGCGGCCCTGCGTCGCCGCGACATCGGCCCGCCCGCCGGGCCGGATTGCCGATCTGGCAGATTGCAGGGCCAGCCACAGCAGATAGGCTCCGCCCAGCAGCTTGAGCGCCATCAGCAGGTAGAGCGAGCTCTGCAGCACAACACCCACCCCGCTGGCCGCCACCAGACCCCAGAACACCAGACCCGACGACAGGCCAAGCCCGTAGGTCAGGCTGATCCGGCGTCCCCGGCTCATGGCTATGGCGGCATTGGAAATGTTGGCCGGTCCCGGCGAAACGGCGACGATGAAAAACGCCAGCGCGGTGGAGATCAGGGCGGTCACATCCATCACGACCGGACCTCGTCCATCAGGCGGCGCATTTCAAGGATGGCGGGTTCCAGCCCGCGGAAGATGGCCTCGCCGATGATGAAATGGCCGATATTGAGTTCGCGCACCTCCGGGAAGGCGGCGACCGGTTGCACGGTTTCGTAATTCAGCCCGTGGCCGGCATGCACCTCCAGCCCCAGCGAATGAGCAAAGGCGGACATGTCGCGCAGCGCCTGCAATTCGCGGTCGCGTTCGTCATACCGGCCTTCGGCATGGGCATCGCAATAGGCGCCGGTGTGCAGTTCGATCACCTCGGCGCCAATGCGGTTTGCCGCCTCGATCTGTTTGCGGTCGGCGGCGATGAAGATCGACACCCGGCATCCCACGTCGCGCAGGGGCGCGATGAAATGCGCCAGCCGGTTTTCTTCGCGCGCCACTTCCAGTCCGCCCTCGGTGGTGCGTTCCTCGCGCTTTTCGGGCACGAGGCAGACCGCGTGGGGACGGTGGCGCAAGGCGATCTGCTGCATTTCCTCGGTGGCCGCCATTTCGAAATTCAGCGGCACGTCGAGAACCTCCATCAGCCCGGCAATGTCAGCGTCCGATATATGCCGGCGGTCTTCGCGCAGATGTGCGGTGATGCCGTCTGCGCCGGCCTTTTCGGCGATCTTGGCGGCACGCAGCGGGTCGGGATAGTCGCCGCCGCGCGCGTTGCGCACGGTGGCGACGTGATCAATGTTGACGCCGAGGCGCAGCCGCTGTTCGTCTGTCATGTTCTGCTTCCCTCTCCATGTCTTCGGCGGCCTTTTTCTTGATCGCCTCGAATTTAGCCCGGATCTTGCGCCGGCGGCCGTTCTGATAGGCCCGGATCAGCGGCACGCTGACCATGTAGCAAACCGTGGCCGAAATCGCACCCGGGATCAGCCCGCCGACCAGATATGGCAGGAAAATTTCGTCGAAGAAAACTTCCAGCCCGTGCCAGTCCGGATGGCGGTCGGTGAACAGGGCCAGGAAATTGTGCTTCAGGTCGCGCCAGGCGTCGACGAACTTGCCCCCGAAGGACCGTTCGACCGAGGCGGTCAGTTCGGTGCCCATCAGGAAATGGCCGGTCTTGAGCGAGACCAGGCCGATCGGAAAATAGGTGAGCGGGTTGCCGAAAAACGTGGCCATCAGCGAGGCGAAGATATTGCCGTTCATGATGCGCGCGACGACGGCAGCGAACAGGAAGTGCAGGCCGAAAAGCGGTGAGAAACAGGTGAACACGCCGGCCCAGATGCCGCGGGCGATGCGTTCCGGCGTATCGGGCAGGCGCCGGACCCGGTGTTTGACATATTGGAACGCGCGCGCCCAGCCGCCCGGCGGGAAAACCAGTTCCCACCCGGTGCGCAGGAATGATCGGCGGTCACGGCGTTTGAATACCACGATCTGCCCCTTTGCCCCCGCGCGGCTACTGCGCCGCCAGGCGCATATGGTGTTTGCCCCTGTGCCGTTCCACTGCGGCCACGTCGGCCTCGGCTTCGAGCATGAGGACAAGCGAGTGCAGCTGTTCGACATCGCGCAATTCGGCGGTGATCAACAGCCGGTAGAAGTCCGGTTTTCGGTCCAGAAATTCGAGATCGGCGATGTTTGCCTTCTTTTCTCCGAACAGCGTACAGATGCGGCCCAGCACGCCGGCGTCGTTGCCGATCGTCAGGTCGATGGTCGCGCTGTAGACGGCCGGATGTGTGCCCGAGTGCCAGTGCAGATCGACCCAGCGGTCGGGCTGATCTTCGAAATGGCCCAACTCGTCGCAGTCGATGGCGTGGACGATCACGCCCTTGCCGCGCTGGGTGATGCCGACGATGCGTTCGCCCGGCAGCGGCTGGCAACAAGGCGCGCGTTCAAAAGACTGCCCCGGCGACAGGCCGATCACGGCGCGTCCGATCGGGATCTTGTCGCCGTCATCCGGGGCCAGATCGGGATAGACCGCCTGTACCACGTCATGCGCCGTCAGCTCGGCGCTGCCGAGCCGGGCGAGCAGCGTGTCGCGATCATTGAGCCGCAGGTGTTTGGCCGCGGTATCAAGCGCCTTGTCGGTGGCCTTGCGCCCGACATGTTCGAATGCGGACCGGGCCAGTTCCTGCCCGAGCTTGATGAACCGTTCGCGGTCGACCTCGCGCAGGGCGCGGCGGATGGCGGTGCGGGCCTTGCCGGTGACGGCGATCTCCAGCCACGTGACCTGCGGTGTCTGGCCCTCGGCGGTGATCACATCGACCGACTGGCCGTTCTTCAGCCGGGTCCAGAGCGGGACCCGGATCCCGTCGACCTTGGCGCCGACACAGGCGCCACCGATCCGGGTGTGAATGGCATAGGCGAAGTCCAGCGGGGTGGCGCCGCGGGGCAGCTTGACCACGTCGCCCTTGGGCGTGAAGCAGAAGACCTGATCGGAATACATTTCCAGCTTCACGGCTTCCATGAATTCGTCATGGTCTTCTTCGGCGTCGAATTGTTCGGTCAGGTTGGCGATCCATTTCGCCGGGTCGACCGCAAACGGGTTTTCGACCCGGACACCGTCCCGGTAGGACCAGTGCGCGGCGACGCCGGTTTCGGCAACGTCGTGCATGGCCTGGGTACGGATCTGCACCTCGACCCGCTTGCCATCCCGACCCGAAACAGTGGTGTGGATCGACCGGTAGCCGTTGGTCTTGGGCTGGCTTATGTAGTCCTTGAACCGCCCCGGCACCGCGCGCCACCGCTGATGGATGGCGCCCAGCGTGCGATAACAGTCTTCTTCGCTGTGGCAGATGATTCGAAAGCCGTAGATGTCGGACAGGCGGGAAAAGCCCTGATCCTTCTGCTGCATCTTGCGCCAGATGGAATAGGGCTTCTTGGCGCGACCGAACACCTCGGCCTCGATCCGGGCCTTTTCCAGTTCATGCCGCATATCGCCGGTGATGCGGTGGATCACGTCGCCGGATTCGCGCTGCAGCACGATGAACCGGCGCATGATCGAGGCGCGGCCCTCGGGGTTGAGAACGTGGAAGGCGAGATCCTCGAGTTCCTCGCGCATCCACTGCATCCCCATGCGCCCGGCGAGGGGGGCAAAGATATCCATGGTTTCCCGCGATTTCTGGATCTGCTTTTCGGTCTTCATCGCCCGGATGGTGCGCATGTTGTGGAGCCGGTCGGCGAGCTTGACGAGGATCACGCGCAGATCCTTGGACATGGCCATGAACAGCTTGCGGAAGTTTTCGGCCTGCTTGGTTTCGCGGCTGCTGAGCTGCAAGTTGGTCAGCTTGGTGACCCCGTCGACCAGCATCGCAACCTCGTCCCCGAACCGGTTCGCGACTTCGCCGTAGGACGCCTTGGTGTCCTCGATCGTATCGTGCAGCAGCGCGGTGATGATCGTGGCGTCGTCCAGACGCTGTTCGGTCAGGATCGCGGCGACTTCGACGGGGTGCGAAAAATACGGCTCGCCCGAATGCCGGTACTGGCCTTCGTGCATTTCCCTGCCGAACGCATAGGCGTCGGCAATGCGTTCGACGTTGGATTTCGGATTGTAGTTGCGGACCAGCGCAATCAGATCGTCGGCAGCAATCATTTGGTCCGCACTCGCATCAGCCCTGGCCCTGCGCCTCCATCAGCGCGCGCAGGAGTTTTTCTTCGCTCATGTCGTCTTCGGCGGGCTTGTCGGCCTCGGCCCCCATCAGCAAAGCCATGGAATCCTCTTCCGGTTCGTCCACTTCGATCTGGGTCTGGTTCGACTCGATCAGCCGTTCGCGCAGATCATCGGCGCTTTGGGTTTCATCGGCGATCTCGCGCAGCGACACGACAGGGTTCTTATCGTTGTCACGGTCGATGGTGATCGGAGCGCCCGACGAAATCTCGCGCGCACGGTGTGCAGCGAGCATCACCAGTTCAAACCGGTTCGGAACCTTGTCAACGCAATCTTCGACCGTCACGCGGGCCATTGGCAGATCTCCAGAAAGTTTGGGCCAGAGCCCGCTATCTAATCATGATCACGGAGCTTGACAAGCGATGAATCGCCGCGTCACGCCGGGGTGACCGCGGCGCGTTCGTGTTCCGGCAGGGCCGCATACATCGTGGCGATGGTTTTTCCCAGAACCGGGTGCCGCCATTGCGGTGCGATATCCATAAGCGGAACCAGCACGAAGGCGCGGTCCTGCAGACGCGGATGCGGCAGGATGAGGTCGGGCGGCGTGTGCCGGATCTGGTCCGCGGGGGGAATTTCGATCCAGCGCCGCACCGTGCCCGGATCCGGGAGCACGGTGTCGTCCAGCGCGATCAGGTCCAGATCCAGCGTCCGCATGCCCCAGCGCTGTTCCCGCCGGCGCCCGAACCGGTTTTCGATCCCGTGCAAAACCGTCAGCAGGTCGTGGGCCGTCAAGTTGGTGGCCACGGCAATCGCGGCATTGACGTAATCCGGACCGGCCTCGGCGGGAAAACACGGTGTATCGAAGAATCGGCTGACAGCGGTAACCGCGACCCCATCCCGGTGCAAAAAATTTATTGCTTCCACAATTGTCTGGGCCGGTGTACCTTTCGTAAGGGTCAAGTTTCCGCCCGCCGCTATGAGGCCGGTTGACCGGAATTCGGTCAGATTTGGCTGAATTTCAGAAGTAAAACGGTCTTGCGGCACAATTGAATAGCCTTAAATTGACTGAACCGTTTCGCCGACCACTCACACACTCACGGAACACCTTTGGCGAAGCGTGATATTGGAAGGGCTTTTTATGTTTTATAAAGACGAACGGCTCGCGCTGTTCATCGATGGGTCGAATCTTTATGCCGCCGCGAAGGCGTTGGGATTCGATATCGATTACAAGCTTCTCCGACAAGAGTTCATGCGACGTGGCAAATTGCTGCGGGCTTTTTACTATACTGCTCTGCTGGAGAATGACGAGTACTCACCAATTCGGCCGCTGGTCGACTGGCTGCATTACAACGGCTTTACCATGGTGACCAAACCGGCCAAGGAATACACAGATTCCATGGGCCGCCGGAAGGTCAAGGGGAACATGGATATCGAGTTGGCGGTTGATGCAATGGAGCTGGCACCAAGGGTCGATCATATCGTGCTGTTTTCCGGAGATGGGGATTTCCGGCCGCTCATCGCGAGCCTGCAGCGCCAGGGGGTCCGGGTTTCGGTTGTTTCGACCATCCGCAGCCAGCCGCCGATGATTTCGGACGAATTGCGCCGGCAGGCCGACAACTTCATCGAACTGGAAGAGCTGAAGGAAGTGATCGGGCGGCCGCCACGCGAAATTCCCGAGGAACGCAAAGTCGCATTTGCCAACAAATAGCCGGATCGGACCGGGCGCGGTGGTAAACCGCGGCGCATAACGCTAGATCGTGGACGGAACCTGTGTCTGCCCGTGAAGGTCTGCTGATGTCGCGCCCGTCCCTTACGCTTTATCTCGCCGCGCCGCGCGGATTCTGTGCGGGCGTCGACCGGGCGATCAAGATCGTCGAGATGGCGCTGCAGAAATGGGGCGCGCCTGTCTATGTGCGGCACGAGATCGTCCACAACCGCTATGTCGTGGACGAGCTGCGCGCCAAGGGGGCGCTGTTTGTCGAGGAGCTGGAAGATTGCCCCGACGATCGCCCGGTGGTGTTTTCCGCCCACGGCGTGCCGAAATCGGTCCCGGCCGAGGCGACGCGGCGCGAGATGCTGTTTGTCGACGCGACGTGCCCGTTGGTGAGCAAGGTGCATATCGAGGCCCAGCGCCATGCCGATGCCGGCCTGCAGATCGTGATGATCGGGCATGACGGCCACCCCGAGACCGTCGGAACCATGGGCCAGTTGCCCGCCGGCGAGGTGTTGCTGGTGGAAACGCCGGCGGATGTTGCGACGCTGGCGGTGCGGGATCCTGCGCGGCTGGCCTATGTGACGCAAACGACGCTGAGCGTGGACGACACCGCAAGCATCGTGGCCGCGTTGCAGGCCCGTTTCCCGGACATTGTCGGCCCGCACAAGGAAGACATCTGCTATGCCACCACGAACCGGCAGGAAGCCGTGAAGGCGATGGCCACGCGCGTCGAAGCGATGCTTGTCGTGGGAGCGCCGAATTCGTCCAATTCCCGGCGGCTGGTGGAAGTGGGGCGCAAGGCGGGCTGTGCCTATGCCCAGCTGGTGCAGCGTGCGGACGATATCGACTGGCGTGCGCTGGACGGTGTGACCGCCGTGGGCCTGACAGCAGGGGCGTCGGCACCTGAGGTGCTGATCGACGAGGTGATCGCGGCGTTCGGCACGCGGTACACGGTGACGGTGGAACCGGTAGAAACCGCCATCGAGACAGTTGAATTCAAGGTACCGCGGGTCTTGCGGGAACCGAAGGTGGAGGCCTGACGTGATAACCGCTCAATTCCTGCTGACGGCGCTGGTCGTCGTGATCGCGCCCGGCACCGGGGTCATCTACACGCTGGCGACGGGCCTGGGACAAGGCCGGCAGGCGGCGCTTTGGGCGGCGGTCGGCTGTACCTTCGGGATCATTCCGGCGCTGATGGCGGCCAGTCTGGGGCTGACCGCGGTGCTGCACAGTTCGGCGGTTTTGTTCAGTCTGGTTAAATATGCCGGAGTTGCGTATCTGCTCTATCTCGCCTGGCAGGCGGTGAAAGAAGGTGGCGCGCTGGCAGTGCGAGCGGACCGCAAGGCGCAGCCGGGTCTGATCATCGCCCGGCGCGGGGCGCTGATCAACATTCTGAACCCAAAACTATCGGTATTCTTCCTGGCATTGCTGCCGCCGTTTCTGACTGGTAACCCGGCCACCGCCGCGCTGGAAATGGCGCTTTTAGGTGGGGTGTTCATGGTGCTGACATTCGTGGTTTTCGTGCTCTACGGGCTGTTTGCCGCCAAGGCGCGTGACCTGCTGCTGGGCAGTGCCGCGGCAATGCGCTGGCTGAGCCGCGGGTTTGCGGGGATCTTTGTGCTGCTGGCCGGGCGGCTGGCGATGGAGCGGGCATGAGCGACCGAGAAACACTGGAAGTCTACAACCGGAAAGCCGCCGAGTACGCGGCCCTGACGGACGCGCCCGGGCGGGTTGACCCGAGCCTGCAGGCATTCATGGCACGGCTGCCCGAGGCGGCGGTTGTGCTGGATCTGGGATGCGGGCCGGGGACGGCTTCGGCGATCATGGCGCAGGCCGGGTTCGCGGTGGAGGCGGTGGATGCCTCGGAAGAAATGGTCGCGCTGGCAGCGCGGCATGACGGCGTGACAGCCCGGGTCGCCGGGTTCGACGGCGTTGATGACACCGCGCGGTTCGACGGGATCTGGGCCAATTTCAGCCTGCTCCACGCCGCGCGCGACCAGATGCCCCGCCACCTGTCGCGGCTGCACCGGGCAATGAAGCCCGGCGGTGTGTTCCACATCGGCATGAAGCTGGGAACCGGGGCGCGGCGCGACGGGATCGGGCGGTATTACACCTATTACTCCGACGCGGAACTGACCGGGTTGCTGCAGACCGCCGGGTTCACCATGGATGAGCGGACCTTCGGGCGAGACAAGGGGCTGGACGGAACGATGGCAGACTGGATCTGTATGCTGGGCCATGCCTGAACTGTTCGCGTATACCGACGGGGCCTGTTCGGGCAATCCCGGCCCGGGGGGCTGGGGCGTTCTGCTGCAGGCGATGCAGGACGGCGCGGTGGTCAAGGAGCGCGAGCTTTCGGGCGGCGAGGCTGACACCACCAATAACCGGATGGAGCTGATGGCCGCGATCATGGCACTGGAAACGCTGGAGCGGGCCTCGGCACTGACCATCGTCACCGACAGCGCCTATGTGAAGAACGGCATTACCAGCTGGCTCCACGGGTGGAAGCGCAACGGCTGGCGCACGGCGGCGAAGAAGCCGGTCAAGAACGACGATTTGTGGCAGCGGCTGGATGAAGCGCAGGCGCGCCATGACGTGCGCTGGGAATGGATCAAGGGCCATGCCGGTCATCCCGAAAACGAACGTGCAGACGCGCTGGCACGGGCTGGGATGAAGCCGTTCAAGCCGGCGAAAGCCAAAGCCGGTTAGGGCGGGATTGGGTCGCGCGGGCCCATTCTCGTATTCAATCACTGACGTGCCCCCGCGCGCTATGCGCGGCTTTGCTTTGCGCCTTTCAGGTCGGTTTCAGCGGAGATCAGGCGCATCTGTCTGAAGTCATCCCGTTCCGGTGAACTTCAATCACAATCGTAGAATTTGCGGCGGTTGCCGATGCAGTCGGAAGTCTGCACCGGTTGCAGCTTGGTCGCGTCGTCGCGGCCATAGGACGTGGAGCTGTCTTCCGGCTCTGGCACCTTGACCGGCTCGGCCGCAGGTCGTTGCGTCGTGGTCGCGGTTGTTGTCTTCGGTTTCGGCTTGGCCGGTGCCGTGCGCACCGCCACCACCGGGCAATTTACATCCGGATGGTCCATGAATGTTGCGATGGCGGCTTCGATCTGTTCGGCAGCGGCGCGGGAATTCAGGCTGATCGTCTCTCCGATTTCGCCGCCGAACGCGGTCAGGCCGCGCTGAGACCCGCGGCCGAGAATTCCGTCGATGCCGCCGCGGTAACAGCCGCGTTCCTTCATCACCGTCTGCAGGGCACGCGCGGCTTCGTCGCGGGTGCGGACCGGTTCCGGCTCCGGTGCTGGCGTCGGTGTTGGGGTCGGCACCGCGGCCACGGCGGTTTCGGGTTCCGGCGCCGGTTCCGCGCTTTGGCTGTTGCGGGCGGTGACGGTGGGTTTCAGCGCCTCCCGCTTTTCCAGTGCGAAGGCATAAAGCGGATGGTTGCTCTGATCCTCCCAACGCACGAGGAAGGCGTTCCAGTCGTCGATCGTGCCATCGCGGTCGATGCGCACGAAATCCTCGGAAATCGACCCGGTGGCGGTTTCGGGTCGGGGGGCCGGTTCCGTGCGCGGCGCGTTCAGCGGGTTGATCACCATTTCGCCGCCGCCCAGCGACGTATAGATAAAGGGCGCGGCCCCCGGCACCGACTGCCGCAATTCATCGCGCGCCCGGCCCAGCAACCGGCGCACGTCTGCAGGCGGACCCTGCAGCGCGTTCAGGAAGGCGCGGGTGAAGGGCGAATTTCCGCCCGGCGTGCCATCGGGTGTGATTTCCCCCGCAGCGGCAGCATAGGCGATCAGGGTATCGGGCTGTGCGAAATCCACGCGGCCCAGCCCGTTGCCCACGTTCCGCCCGGCGTTTTCCCGGCGCATCTTGACCACGAAGGGATTGTTCCGGCAGGCGTCCAGCACCACCATTTTCAGCTGTTTCGCACCGGAAATCTGGCGCAGGATCAGATCCACCTCGACCATTTCAAGACCGGCGTCGCGTTCATCTTCCAGCCGCGCGTCGACGGGCACGAGGTAGTTCACGCCCGCAATCTCGATCCCGTGGCCTGCGTAATAGACCAGCGCCACGTCGGCCTCGTCCGCGAGGCGGCGGAAATCGCGCAGGGCGTTGCGCATTTCGACCCGGTTCAGATCGGTTGCCGCCAACACGTTGAACCCCTGACGCCGCAGCCCTTCGGCCACGGCGAGGGCGTCATTGCCGGGATTGTCGAGTTCCGAGACGTTGGCATATTTTGAATTGCCGATCACCAGCGCAACGCCACCGGCCCATGCCGTAAGCGGCAGGGACAGGCAGAATAACATCGTCAGGACAAACCGGATCATGAAAACGCGGACCGAAATTTCCGGGTCAGCCTACCGCAAAGGCCGCGTCTTGCCCAGTGCGTCAGCGTTTCGGCCCGTATTTCTGCCAGAGCCAGATGACCAGAAGCGCGCCCAGCACCGCGCCGACGAACCCTGACAGCCAGCCCATGACGGACAGCAACGCACGCAACAGGAACCCGCCGACCAGCGCGCCGACGATGCCGATCAGCATCGTGGTGGGAATGTCGGCTTCGATCTTCATCAGGCGGGTGGCCAGAAAGCCCGCCGCGGCCCCGACAATGATCAGATAGATCACGGACATGGTTACTTCCTCCGGTGAAACGGCACGATGATCAGGGCACCGATTGACGACAGGATGGCATTGAGCCCCGGAGATGAGAAGCCGAAACCGAACATCAGCCGGAAGAAGTAGAACAGGAACGCCCCGCCGATACAGATAATGATGGCGGGAATGATCCCGATCCGGGTGAAGCCGGTTCTTTCGGACAGGTAGCCGACGATCCCGGCGATCACGACCGTGCCCATCAGGGGTAAAATCATCGGGTTGCTCCTAGACCGCTGTGCCGGCGGGCACCGGGTGACCGCGTAGGAAGGTTGCCGCATCCTGCGCCGCTTTGCCAGCCCGCTGCAGGCGCAGCAGGCGGACCGCGCCGGCTCCGCAGGCAACGGTCAGGCCGTCGTCCAGCGTGGTGCCCGGCGTGACCGTTGCCTGCGGAGCCGGTTCGGAGGCCAGCAGTTTGATCCGGTCGCCTTCCATTTCGGTCCAGGCGCCGGGAAACGGGGACAGGCCGCGGATCCGCCGGTCCACGTCCCCGGCCGGGCGGGTCCAGTCGATACGGGCTTCGGCCTTGTCGATTTTGTGAGCATAGCTGACGCCGGTTTCGGGCTGTGGTTCGGGCGTCAGGGTGTCGATCCGGGCCAGTGTGTCGGTGATCAGCTGCGCGCCCAGCGCAGACAGGCGGTCATGCAGGGTGCCGGTGGTGTCGGACGGCTCAATCGGCAGCGCGGCGCGCAGCAGGACCGGGCCGGTGTCGAGCCCGGCGTCCATCTGCATGATGCAGACGCCGGTTTCGGTGTCACCGGCCATGATCGCGCGGTGGATCGGCGCGGCCCCGCGCCAGCGCGGCAACAGCGAGGCGTGGATGTTCAGGCAGCCAAGGCGCGGCGCGTCGAGCACCGCCTGCGGCAGGATCAGCCCATAGGCCACGACCACGGCGATGTCGGCCTGCAGCGCGGCGAAGTTGGCCTGCGCGCCGGCATCTTTCAGCGAAACCGGATGGCGCACCTCCAGCCCAAGGTCCAGCGCGCGGTTATGGACCGGTGTCGGCCGGTCCTTCTTGCCCCGGCCCGCGCGGCGCGGCGGCTGGCAATAGACCGCTGCGATGTCGTGCCCGGCCTGAACCAGCGCGTCGAGCGCCGGCACCGAAAAATCCGGCGTTCCCATGAAGATGACCCGCATCGCGTTTTCCTAGCAGCAGTTCTTTGGCTGGCAGCATTCCACGATCCGGGGATGTCCGCCGCAGCAATCCTCTACCAGATAGTTCAGGAGCGCGCCAACCGCCTGCAGGTCTGCCCGGTAGATCACCTGCCGCGACTGTTTTTCCGAGCTCAGCAGCCCGGCGCGGGTCAGCGCCGACAGGTGAAACGAGCTGCGGGAGGAGGAGGACCCGACCGCCTGTCCGATTTCGCCCGCCGAGGCGCCGTCCGGGCCCCGGGCGACCAGAAAGCGCAGCATTCTGAGGCGTGTCTGTTCCGAAATCGCCGACAATGCGGTGAGGGCTTGCATTTCTTCCATATTTCAATATCTCTTGAGGTGTTGAGATTTTACCGGAGGTTATACCATGCCCAGCGCGCCCGCAACACTGGCCGAATTCGTCGAAATCCTGTCCGGGTCGAACCCGGACGCCGCCGCCGTTTTCCATACGCAGAGCAGCGAAATCGGGCGTGGCTATCACATCACCGAACTGAAGCTGGCAGATGTGCAAAGCATCGATTGCGGCGGGCGGCAGAACCGCTGGCAGGAAGCGCAGTTGCAGTTGCTGGACGGTCAGGACGGCGCGCGTCTGACGGTGGGCAAGGTGGCGTCGATCCTGACCCGCAGCCGCGCCGCGATCCCGGCTCTGGCCGATGTTCCGCTGTCGGTCGAATTTGCGCCCGGTAACCGTGGGCTGCAGCGCTATCGGATCGGGGTGCCGGAGACGGCCGGGGACCGGATGCGGCTGCCGCTGATCGATGAGCGCGCGCAGTGCAAGCCGGCGGTCGAGATGGCGTGTTGCGGGGCCGGGAGCGGGTGTGGCGGCTGAGGCCGGAAGTACCTGCGCGACGGCCCAAGGTGGCCGCGTTCACGCGTGGGGCGGGGTTTGCCGGCGGTTCCGGGGCGTAAAACTAGCCGCGCTTGTTTGCCTTTTTCAGCAGCATCGCGCGGCGCGTCCGGCTGAGGTTGTCGAAATACATCCGCCCGTTCAGATGGTCGATCTGGTGCTGGACGCTGGTGGCTTCGAGGTCCCTGAATTCGTACCGGTTGATCATGCCGTTTTCGTCGAGGTAGCGCACCAGAACGACGGCGGGCCGCTCCAGCCGGGCGGATACGCCCGGCAGGTTGGGACTGGCTTCTTCGTGGGCGCGCATCACCGATCCCGCATCGACCACCTCCGGGTTGGCGAGCCGCACCGCCCGTCCGCGTTCAGCCGACCCGTCCACCACCGCCAAACGCAGCATGACGCCGATCTGGGGGGCAGCAAGACCGACACCCGGCATTGCCTCCATAGTATCGATCATGTCGTTCCAGATCGCGCGAACCTCGTCAGTGATCGCGTCCACCTCTGCGGCCGGGGTTCGCAACCGTTTATCGGGCCACGGAATGCATGTGCGGACAGTCACGTCACGGCGTCCAGATAGGGGCCTTCAAGCTCCGCCCTGAGCTCCGGCGCGATCCGGTCAAAGGTGACCATGCCGGCAAGGTGGTCCATCTCGTGCTGAATACAGCGGGCTTCGAACCCGTCGAAATCGTCCATGTGGATCTGCCCGGTGTCGTCGGTCCATTGTACTGTAACCGCCACCGGGCGGGAAACCGGCACCAACACGCCGGGGATGGACAGGCAGCCTTCCTCCATCACGACCGGGGTCCGCTCAACCGCGATGATCACCGGGTTCAGCATGGCGCGCGGTTCGCGTTCGCCGTCTTTCCAGCCACAGTCCATCACGAAGACGCGGCTCATCTCGCCGACCTGCGGGCCTGCCAGCCCGCGACCCTTTGCGGCGTACATGGTCTCGAACATGTCCGCGATCACCGATTGCAGCGCGTCCACGTCCGCCGGTCCCGCAGCACTGCTGAGGCGCGGATCAGGCCATTGAACAATCGGCAGGATCGCCATCAGACGCGGGCCTTCTCGCGCTTGAGCTTCTGCATGCGCCGGGTGATGATCTGACGTTTCATCGGCGTCAGGTAATCGATGAAAAGCTTGCCGTTGAGATGGTCGATCTCGTGCTGAACACAGGTCGCCCACAGGCCGTCGAAGGCTTCGGTCTGTGGCGCGCCGTTCTGGTCCATCCAACTGACCTCGACCTCGGCCGGGCGGGTGATTTCCGCGTATTGTTCGGGGATCGACAGGCAGCCTTCTTCGTAGGAGCTGGTTTCTTCGGACCGGGCGACGATCTGCGGATTGAACATTATCAGCGGGCGGGGTTCTTCGCCTTCGTCCTTGACACAGTCGAGCACGATCAGCCGTTTCATTTCGCCGACCTGCGGTGCGGCCAGCCCGATCCCGGGCGCGTCGTACATGGTTTCCAGCATGTCCGAGGCCAGCTTTCGCAGGCCGTCATCGAGGTCGTCCACGGGCGGACAGACTTTCTTGAGCCGTGGGTCGGGATGGATCAGGATAGAGCGCTTCATGGCCCCGATTTAGGCGATCCGGAGCAGCGCCGCAACGCCCCCTTGCACCCGCTGCAAAAGCCGATAGCTTGCCACCCGTCACAGGAGATCGGTATGAATTTCGATTATTGCCCGAACCGGATCGGAACCCACAGCGTCAAGTGGGATATGATGGAAGACCTTTACGGGGTTTCTCCGGAAAACGGTCTGCCGATGTGGGTTGCGGATATGGATTTCCAGTCGCCGCAATGCGTGCTGGACCGGATGCGCGAACTGACCGGTGACGGGGTGTTCGGATACTACAACAACGATACCCCCTACCGGGAGGCGATCGTGTGGTGGATGGAAACCCGCCACGGCTGGAAAATCGAAGCCGACTGGATCTTCACTACGACCGGCGTCGTGAACGCGGTTGGCCTGTGTCTGGATGTCTATACCGAGCGCGGTGACGACATCGTGCTGTTCACGCCGGTCTACCATGCTTTTGCCAAGGTTATTAAGGGGGCCGGGCGGCAGGTGGTGGAATGCCAGATGCCCGTGGATAACGGGCGCTACCAGATGAATTTCGACGCCTGGGACGCGCAGATGACCGGGCGGGAAAAGATGCTGATCCTGTGTTCGCCGCACAATCCGGGCGGCGCGGTCTGGACGCGCGAGGAATTGCAGGGCATCGCGGATTTCGCAAGGCGGCACGACCTGATCATCCTGTCAGATGAAATCCATCAGGATCTGGTGTTCAGCGGCCACCGGCATATTCCGTTCACCATGGTCGATGACCGGGTTCTGGACCGTACCGTGATCGTGAACGCGCCGTCCAAGACGTTCAACATCGCCGGGCTGCACAACGGCAACGTCATCATCCCGGACCCGGATCTGCGCGCCCGGTTTGCTGACCGGATGACCGCGCTATACATCGGCACGAATACCTTCGGCACTGCGGCGACCGAGGCGGCCTATTCACCGGAAGGTGCGGAATGGGTGGACGCGCTGATGGTGTATCTCGACGGAAACCGCCGCGTTTTCGACGCTGCGATCGCAGACATTCCGGGGCTCACATCCATGCCGCTGGAGGCCACCTATCTGAGCTGGGTCGATTTCACCGGAACCGGCATGACACGCGAAGAATTCACCCGGCGCGTGGAACAGGATGCGCGCATCGCGGTCAACTACGGGCCGACGTTTGGCGCGGGCGGCGAAAGCTTCCTGCGGTTCAACATCGGAACCCAGCGCGCCCGAGTGCAGGAGGCCTGCGAACGGCTGCACAAGGCGTTTGCCGATTTACAGTGATCAGCGGCTGAGCAACCCGACCGGTGCCTCGGGATCGCGAATGTAGTCGAGCGGAACCGAATCGGCAGCCGGGGTCGAGCGTTTGAATTCGTAGCGGATTTCGCCCTCTTCGATTTCCGAGGCCACGATCAGGCATTGATAGAGATGATTGGTGCCGTCGAACAGGTCAACCAACCCGCGCAGACCGGGCACCTTGCCGGTTTCTACGGAAAACCCGTTCTTCCACATGCGCAGGACGGGATAAACGTTGTCATCGGTCCGGACGCGCAGACGGCTGGAGCGTTTCATCCCGGCAATCCGGGCCGCTTCCATTCCTTCGCGGACTTCGCGTGAAACAAAGGTCGACATGACAGTCCTCCCCAAGAACCTGACTACGACCCTGCCCCACCTTCTCCTAAAATCAAGTTTAAAGTTGGAAACCACCCGCGGGTTGCGGCCAAGCGTTGCCTGTCTGTGCCACCCGTCCCTGCGATCTGTGCGGATACGCACCCGGCCTGCGCTGTGAACCGGCGCTGAATTCAACGCGAAAACCCTATATTGCATAGGACAACAGGAAGGAGGCAGGCATGGGGCATCTGCACAACGGCACATGGACAACCGGGCCGATCGACACCACATCGACGGGCGGCGCATTCGAACGCTCGGCCGCGCAATTCCGCAACTGGATCACGCCGGATGGCACCGCCGGTGCGCAGGGCCGGGATGGGTTCGCGGCCGAATCAGGGCGCTATCATCTCTATGTCAGCTATGCCTGCCCCTGGGCGCACCGCACGCTGATCTTTCGTCAGCTCAAGGATCTGGCCGATCACATCTCGGTTTCGGTGGTGCATCCCGACATGCTGGACCGGGGTTGGACCTTTCGCACGAACGATCACGGGGCGACGGGCGATGATCTGTACGGGTCCGGGTTTGCCTACGAGATCTATACCCGCGCCGATCCGGAATATTCCGGACGGGTTACCGTGCCGATCCTGTGGGACAAGACCCGAAACACGATCGTGTCGAATGAAAGCTCGGAAATCATCCGCATGTTCAATTCGGCCTTTGACGACATCACCGGCAACCACGACGATTACTGGCCCGAACAGATGCGTGACGGGATCGAGAAGGTGAACGCACGCATCTACGACACGCTGAACAACGGCGTCTATAAAAGCGGGTTCGCCTCTACGCAGGAGGCATATGACGCCGCCGTGCAACCGCTGTTCGACACGCTTGACTGGCTGGAGGCGCGGCTCAGCGAAAACCGCTATCTGATGGGCGACCGGATAACAGAGGCCGACTGGCGGCTGTTCCCGACGCTGATCCGGTTCGACCCGGTCTATCACCTGCATTTCAAGTGCAACCGCCGCCGGATCGTGGATTACCCGGCGCTGTGGGCCTATACGCGCGAGCTGTATCAGTGGCCGGGCGTCGCACAGACCGTGAACCTGCAGCATATCGTGCGCCACTATCACTATAGCCACGAGAGCATCAATCCGCACCGGATCGTGCCGATCAACCCGGTTCTGGACTACGATGAACCGCACGGGCGGGATCAGCGCGGCGCGGCGTAATGTTCCACCATCGCGGCCAGATCCTCGGGCGGGGTTCCGCTCTGAACATAGGCGCAGGCGTTGGAGCTGTGGGCAAAGATCGAGCCGTCTGAAAAGAAGCTGGTGTTGGTGACGAACAGGACCCGGGCGTCGGGTCGGCGGTAGCTGGCGAAATCGGCCACGGCCAGCGCGCTGCCTTCGTCCAGCACGAGGTCGAGAACGAGGAGATCGTAGGACTGACGATACAGCGCCTGAATCGCGGCCTCCTGACTATGGACGAGATCAACCTCGACCCCGTGCCGCATCAGGTGACGCTGCCACAACAGACCCAGCTCGCGCTGGCACTCGACGATCAACACTTTCATCGGACTTCCGGGTGCAACCGCTGATTTCGTTCTTAAACTTGCACCGCTCCCGGTCCCCGTGATCCCGCGACTTTGTTAACAAAAGGTTAACGCCGGTCCTGACCGGCAGGCAGCCGCCGTTGAAATCCGCTTGAAGCGGCGGGAGTTTCCCGGCAGGTCACGGGTATGACCACCCCTGTACCGAAATCCCGCGATCACGGCGGCGGCGTGGATGCGGCCCTAGCGGTCTATGGCGGCGCGCGCGCGGACTGGATCGACCTTTCGACCGGAATCAACCCGGCACCCTACCCGGTGCCGGTGCTGTCGCGCGATGTCTGGACCGTGCTGCCGGACCAGAACGCGCAACAGGCGTTGACCGATGCCGCGCGGGCGTTCTGGCGGGTGCCCGATGGTGCGGCAATCCTCGCCGCGCCAGGCGCATCCGCGCTGATCGCGCGCATCCCGGCACAACGCCCGGCCGGGCGCGTGCAGATCACCGGGCCGACCTATAACGAACACGCAGCAGCCTTTGCCGCTGCCGGGTGGCAGGTTGACAATGACCGTCCGGGCAGCGCGAGGGTCATGGTGCACCCCAACAACCCGGATGGCCGGATGTGGTCCGCCGCCGACGCAACCGCGGATCTGACCGTGATCGACGAAAGCTTCTGTGACGTCTGCCCGGACCGGAGCCTGATCCATCTGGCCGACCGGCCGGGCGTCATCATATTGAAAAGTTTTGGCAAATTCTGGGGTCTGGCCGGTTTGCGGCTGGGCTTTGCGATCGCCGCGCCGGGCACGGTTTCGGCTCTGAACGAAATGCTGGGCCCGTGGGCGGTGTCGGGTCCGGCGCTGGAAACCGGGACAGCGGCGCTGCGCGACACCGGTTGGGCCCGGACCACGCGGGACCGTCTGGCGGCGGATGCCGGGCGGCTGGACCGGATTGTGACACGCGCGGGCGGCCATGTGGTGGGGGGCACCACGTTGTTCCGGCTCTATGATGTCGGGGACGCATCCGCGTGGCAGGACAGGTTGGCCCGGCATCACATCTGGTCCCGGATCTTTCCGTATTCCCGCAACTGGCTGCGGCTGGGACTGCCGCCCGAAGACGGCTGGGACCGGATACAGGCCGCGCTGACATGACGGCGCCGGTTTTGCTGGCTGGCCTGCTGCTGGATGCGGTGTTCGGTGAACCGGGCTGGCTGTGGTCGCGACTGCGGCATCCGGCGGTGTTGATGGGACACGCGGTGGCAGCGCTGGACCGACGGCTGAATTCCGGGGGGCAGCGGCGGCTGAAAGGAGGTCTGGCGATCCTGATTCTGGTCATTGGCGCGATCGTGATCGGAGGCGTCATCGGGTGGATCGGGCCGGTGGCCGAAGCACTGAGCGTCGCCGTTCTGCTGGCGCAGAGGTCGCTGGTACAGCATGTGGCGTCGGTGGCCCGAGCGTTGCGATTGTCCGCGCGTGACGGTCAGATGGCCGTTTCCCTGATCGTGAGCCGGAACACCCGAACCATGACCCGCGCGCAGGTCAGCCGGGCGGCGATCGAAAGCGCCTCGGAAAACCTGTCTGACGGGGTCATTGCCCCGGCATTGTGGTTCCTGATCGGCGGCGTGCCCGGATTGTTGATTTACAAGGTGGTCAACACCGCCGACAGCATGATCGGGTATCGCACTGTAAAGTATGAGAAATTCGGCTGGGCAGCGGCCCGGCTGGACGATCTGATGAACCTTGTTCCGGCGCGGCTGACCGCGCTGCTGATCGCGTTACCCGGCGGGTTGAGGCTATGGCACGGAATTGTGCGGGATGCCCGGCGCCACAAATCCCCCAATGCCGGCTGGCCCGAGGCGGCCATGGCGCGGCGACTGGACATCGCTCTGGCCGGGCCGCGGGTGTATGACGGCACGTTGCAGGATTTCGCATGGGTCAATGATGGGGCCCGCACGGACATCGGGGCCGAGGATATCGATGCCTCGGTTGCGGTGCTTTGGTCGGTTTGGCGATGGGCCGCGATTGCGACCTTGGCCATTGCTCTTGTCTGATCTCTGCCGCTAGTGTCGCAGCAATTGTTTTGCAGGGGTTGAATTGATGCGGCTGATTTCCGGACTGGCATGGTTGGGTTTGAGCGCGGGCGCGGCGATGGCGCAATGCGGCGGATCTTTTGGCGATTTTGTCAATGAAATGAAGGCCGAAGCGGTTTCGCGCGGGTTTGACGGCACCACTGTCGACGGGTTTTTCCGGGGCGTTCAGCAGGATCCGAAAGTGCTGCGTGCGGACCGGGCACAGGGCGTGTTCCAGAAACCGTTTATCGAGTTTTCCCGGCGGCTGATCTCGCAGAACCGGATCGACAACGGCCGGACCAAGGCCCGCCAGTACGAAGCCGTGTTCGACCGGATCGAGGAGAAATACGGCGTGTCGCGCGGCGTGTTGCTGGCCTTCTGGGCGTTCGAAACCGACTACGGGGGCTATCAGGGGGATTTCAACACGCGCAACGCGCTGGTGACGCTGGCCCATGATTGCCGCCGGCCACAGCTGTTCCGGCCGCAGGTGTTTGCCGCGCTGGAGTTGTATTCAAAGGGCAATTTCAACCCAAACACGACAACCGGCGCATGGGCGGGCGAGATCGGCATGGTTCAAATGCTGCCGCAGGACATCCTCGACAACGGTGTTGATGCGGACGGGGACGGGCGCGTATCGCTCAAGAAATCCGCACCGGATGCGCTGACATCGGGCGGCAAGATGCTGTCGCATCTGGGATGGCGGCCGGGTGAACCGTGGCTGCAGGAGGTGGTGATCCCTGCCGGGCTGGACCTGAGCAAGACCGGGGTCGATCACATGATGCCGGTCAGCGACTGGGCCGCGGCGGGGGTGAAGCCGCGGGAAGGGTCGCTGGGACCGGCCGGGCTGAACGCGAGCGTGCTGCTGCCGCAGGGGCACAAAGGGCCCGCGTTTCTGGCCTATCCGAGTTTCCGTGTCTTTTTTGAATGGAATCAAAGCTTTGTCTATGTTCTGACCGCCGGGTATTTTGCCACGCGGCTGGAGGGGGCGAAAGTGTATGACGCCGGCAACCCGGATCCGGGGTTGAGCGGGTCGCAAATGAAGTCGCTGCAGACGAAGCTGCAGGCGCGGGGATATGACGTGGGCAAGGTCGATGGCATTCTGGGGGCGCGGACCCGGGCCGCGGTTCAGGCGGAACAGGCCCGGCTGGGACTGCCGGCGGATGCGTGGCCGACGCCCGAATTGCTATCCAAGCTCTGATCGTCAGCCCATCCGGGCTCCGAATATTGCCGAGCCGACGCGCACATGGGTGGCGCCCAGCGCGATGGCGGATTCGAAATCACTGCTCATGCCCATGGACAGGCCCGACAGCCCGTTTCGCTCCGCGATCTTGCCCAGCAGGGCGAAATGCAGCGCGGGTTCCTCGTGCACGGGCGGGATGCACATCAGGCCCTTCACCGGCAGGTCGCGCGCGCGGCAATCGGAAATGAACTGTTCCGCGTCGTCGGGCAGGACGCCGGCCTTCTGATCCTCTTCACCGGTGTTGACCTGAATGAACAGGTCCGGACAATCGCCGGTCTCCTGCGCCAGACGCGCCAGTGTGTTGGCCAGCTTCGGCCGGTCGAGCGAATGGATGGTACTGAACAGATCGATAGCCGCGCGGGCCTTGTTGGTCTGCAGCGGGCCGACAAGATGCAGGTCGACATCTTGGAAACGGTCCATGAAACCGGGCCACTTGCCCTGCGCTTCCTGCACCCGGTTTTCCCCAAAGACCCGGTGACCTTCGTTCAGGACAGCTTCGACCCGTTCGTTCGGCTGCACCTTGGAAATCGCGATCAGCGTGACGGATCCCGGCGCGCGCCCGGCCTTGTGTTCGGCGGCAGCGATACGGTCACGAATATCTTCCAGCGGCATGGTATTTCCTGATTGTCCGGCGTCAGAAAACCACCGGCCTGCACAAAAGAAAAGGGCAGACCCGAAGGCCTGCCCAATCCTGAAACTTCGTCGCTTCTATTAGAAGGAGAAGTAAACACCAGCCTGGAAGGTGTCGTTGTCGTTCGACGCACGGCGGTAGCCGGTTTCGAAGGACACGCCGCCACCCAGGTCGTAGGAGTAGTGGATACCGTAGGAGGTACCTTCACCCTGGTTGGAACCAGCAACGGAGTCACGGTTGTCGTTACGGCCGGCGGCCACGTCAGTTGCGGAAACCGCGTCTTCCGAGGTCACCCAGAGCAGGATGTTGGAAGCTGCGCCAACGTCAACGTTGCCGTACAGGCCCCATTTGCCGATGCCGTCGTTGTCACCGTATGCGACGCGAACGCCCCACTTGCCCAGGTCACCCTGAATAGAAACGACTGCCTTGTCTTCCCACGCAATGTCGGAGCGCTGGACACCAACAGCAACGGTCCAGTCGCCAAAGGTGTATGCACCCATGGCACCGATGCGGTTGAGTGCGGTTGCACCGTTATCGGTGGAGTAGGACAGGTGGCCGGTGAAACCAGCGTTGGAGTAGATTGCTTCAACACCGTTCGGGCCGAAGCCGCCGGACGAATAGGAGTCCCAGTTGAAGTAGTTGGCGTTGACGTTACCAACGTGGCTGACGAAGCCTGCACCGTCCATACCAGTACCAGCGGTACGGGTTTCGAGGTACATACCCGGCGTGTTTTCAAACGCGCCGATGATGTTGCCAACACCCAGCGAGAAGCCTTCGTAGGTCACGAAGAAGCGTGCGCCGTTGAAGACAGCAGTACCGGCACCACCGTTGGATGCGCCAGCGTTGTCGCGGCTTTCTGCCTGTGCACGGAAGCGAGCACCGAACGCCACGCCACCATCGGTTTCAGCAGACATGTCGAACTGCAGACGCAGACGGCTGGTGATGCTGGTTTTGCTGACACCGTTGGTCGCACGGCTGTTGCCGTCGTTATAGTCCAAGCCGAAGCGACCGTAGCCGCTGATGCGGACTTCTGCAGCTGCCATCGAGCCGACGGCGGCCATGGCTACTGCTGCAAAGAGAACCTTTTTCATAGTTTTTCCCTCGGTTTCAATCATACGCCCAAACCGGAGAATCCGGTGTGGGTATGCAAGGGGTTTCGCCCTTTCGACCCTCGGTTGGCAAGAGGTCGGCCATTCAGCGTGGCAAAGTGGTGGCGGATGGTGCAACTATGCCACAGTCTTGCCGCATGCATCGAATTCACGGCAGAAGATGATCTGAACTTCGGTGAATTTTCGCCATGATTTCACCACAATCTTACGTTTCGTGCCATATTCGCGTCAATTTATTGCTCTTGCCCCGCCCGCCCCGCTTGAGTAGGACAGGCGAAGGGCAGTCAGGGTAGAAAAACAGATGAGGCCTTCGGCGCATTTCATCATCCCCAGGGCCGTACTGGCATTGTTTGCATGCGGCGCGTTGGTGGCTTGCGGTTCCGGCCGCAATTCGCAGGTAGATCCGAACTCCGTTCCGCCGGAGCCTGTGATTAACCCCGGCTCGGGCGTGGCGGGCGCAGAACACAATCTGTCGAATGCCGGGTTCGGATACGAACGCTCGTCGATCTGGGATGTTTTCGGATCGAGCAGCGCCGAACAGACAGTTCAGGTCAACCGCTATCTGTGGACCGCGTCGCTGGATATTCTCAGCTTTCTGCCGGTTCAGTCCGTTGATCCGTTCACCGGGGTCATCGTTACCGGTTACGGTACACCGCCCGGCGGAGGCCGCGCCTATCGCGCGACGGTTCATATCAGCGATCCCGCGCTGGATGCCCGCAGCCTGAAGGTTTCACTGCAGTCCAGGGGCGGCGCGGTCAACGCGTCAACCGCCCGTGCGGTCGAAGACGCGATCCTGACCCGGGCGCGGCAACTCCGGTCCAGAGACAGCAAACTGTAGAAACCCGGATCAATCCGCTCTATTACCACGCCGGGCCAACGCCCGGCGTTTTCATGCAAAGGACCGCTCCATGTCGCGCTATTCCGCCAACGAGATCGAAGCCAGATGGCAGCAGGCCTGGAAAGAGGCCGGTATTTTTGAGGCCACGCGCAGCGGCGACAAGCCCAAATATTACGTGCTGGAGATGTTTCCCTATCCGTCGGGCCGCATCCATATGGGGCACGTGCGCAATTACACGATGGGCGACGTGATTGCGCGGCACAAGCTGGCTACGGGACATAACGTGCTGCATCCGATGGGCTGGGACGCGTTCGGGATGCCGGCGGAAAACGCCGCAATGGCCTCGGGCGGGCATCCCAAGGACTGGACCTATGGCAACATCGCCACGATGAAGGACCAGATGCAGCCGCTGGGCCTGTCAATCGACTGGTCCCGTGAATTTGCCACCTGCGACCCGGAGTATTACGGCCAGCAGCAGGCGCTGTTTCTCGACATGCTGGATGCCGATCTGGTTTATCGCAAGAACGCGGTGGTGAACTGGGACCCGGTCGACATGACCGTACTGGCCAACGAACAGGTGATCGACGGCAAGGGCTGGCGGTCAGGCGCGGACGTGGAGCGGCGCGAACTGACGCAATGGTTCTTCAACATCTCCGGCATGGCCGGTGAACTGCTGGACGCGATTGACGGGCTGGACAGCTGGCCGGCCAAGGTCAAGCTGATGCAGGCGAACTGGATCGGCAAGTCACGCGGGTTGCAGTTCAGTTTCGAACGCACCGACGGCGGCGAGGTCGAGGTTTACACGACCCGGCCCGACACGCTGCTGGGCGCGTCCTTTGTCGGGATTTCGCCCGATCATCCGATTGCCAAAGCGCTGGAGGCCGAGCGGCCCGAGGTCGCCGAATTCGTTGCGAACTGCCGTAAGGGCGGGACCACCGAAGAGGCCATCGAGAAGGCCGAAAAGCTGGGCTTTGACACCGGGTTGCGGGTGAAACATCCGCTTGACCCGAATTGGGAACTGCCGGTCTGGATCGCGAATTTCATCCTTATGGATTACGGCACCGGGGCAATCTTCGGCTGTCCGGCCCATGACCAGCGCGACCTGGATTTCTGCCGGAAGTACGACCTGCCGGTGATCGACACATTCCTGTCAGTCGACGACCCGAAACCGGTGGAGAACGAAGCATACGTTCCGCCGAAGACCGAAAAGGTGAAATGGGTCAGCCATTTCACCGGCATCGACGAGGCCACGGGGCAGGAGGGCATCGACGCCACCATCGATTTTGCCGAGGCGCAGGGTTGGGGTAAAGGCGTGACCAATTTCCGCCTGCGCGATTGGGGGCTCAGCCGCCAGCGGTACTGGGGCTGTCCGATTCCAGTGGTGCATTGCGACACATGCGGCGTGGTGCCTGAGAAAAAGGAAAACCTGCCGATTGAACTGCCCTACGACGAAGGCGGCGAACCGATCGACTTTTCGATCCCCGGCAACCCGCTGGACCGGCACCCGACGTGGCGCGACGTGCCCTGCCCGTCCTGCGGCGCGCCGGCGAAGCGGGAAACGGACACGATGGATACGTTTGTCGATTCGTCATGGTATTTCGCACGGTTCACGGCGCCCCGGGCCGAAACGCCGACAGATATGGCGGATGCCGAATACTGGATGAATGTGGACCAGTATATCGGCGGGATCGAACATGCGATTCTGCACCTCTTGTATTCCCGGTTCTTTGCCCGGGCGATGAACATCACAGGGCACCTGCCCGCCTCGGCGCGCGAGCCGTTTGATGCGCTCTTTACGCAGGGCATGGTGACCCACGCGATTTATCAGACGCCGGGGCCGAAGGGGCGGCCGGTCTATCACTATCCCGAGGACGTGGACCTGCGCGACGGCGGTGCATTTCTGAAAGATGGCACAGAGGTCGAGGTGATCCCGTCGGCCAAGATGTCCAAATCCAAGAACAACGTGGTCGATCCGCTGAACATCATCGCGTCTTACGGCGCCGACACCGCGCGGTGGTTCGTGCTCAGCGATTCGCCCCCCGAGCGCGACGTGGAATGGACCGCGTCCGGCGCGGAGGCGGCACATAAGCATCTGTCGCGGGTCTATCGCATCGCGGCCGAGGCCGCGGCGGCAGAAGATCAGGGCAAGGCCGGGGACGACGCAACGCTTTTGCGCGAAATGCACAAGACCATCCACGAGGTATCCGGCGGCGTCGAATCGTTTGGCTTCAACGCCGCGATCGCCAAGCTTTATGCCTTTACCAACACCCTGTCGAAATCCGGGGCCGGGGCAGCCGCGAAGCAGGAGGCCGCAAGAACGCTGGCGCAGCTGATGGCGCCAATGACCCCGCACCTGTCCGAGGAAATCTGGCAAATGCTGGGGGGCGAGGGGCTGATTGCCACTGCGCCGTGGCCCAAGGCAGATCCCGCCATGCTGATCGACGACACTATTACCCTGCCGGTTCAGGTCAACGGCAAACGGCGCGCGGAAATCAGCGTGCCCAAGGATCTGGCCAAGGACGAGGTTGAAAAACTGGCGCTGGCAGCAGAGGCTGTTCAGCGCGCGCTGAACGGTGCGCCGCCGAAAAAGGTGATTGTCGTGCCCGGGCGCATCGTGAATGTCGTTGTCTGACCGAAGATCGTTTCTGCTGAGCCTGCCGGTCCTGGTACTGACCGGGGCCTGCGGCTTCTCGCCGGTCTACGGGCCGGACGGCACTGGCGCAGCGCTGTACGGCAAGATAGCGGTGGCCGAACCCGTGGACCGTGAAACCTATCTGCTGGTGCAGGAGCTGGAACAGCGGCTGGGCCGGGCGACGACGCCGCAATACGATCTGTCGCTAGCCCTGCTGACCGATACCGAAGGGCAGGCCGTGACCGCCTCGGGCGACATCACGCGCTATAGCGTGGTGGCCGAGGTCGAATACCTGCTAACGCCTCGCGGCGCGGAAACACCGGTTGCACGGGGCGTGGCGCGCAATTTCACCGGCTATTCGGCAACCGGATCCACGGTTGAAACGCTGGCCTCGGAACGGGATGCGCGTCAGCGGCTGATGGTCATTCTGGCCGATCAGATCGTGGCACAGATCTATTCCACGGCGGAGCTGCCGGGGTGAAGCTGAGCCCGCGCGACGCCCCCGGCTATTTTGCCAGACCGGATCCGGAGCGCGCCGGGCTGCTGATTTACGGACAGGATGCAATGCGCGTGGCGCTGCGCCGGCAGCAGGTGCTGACCGCGCTGCTGGGCGACGGGGCCGAAGAGGAAATGCGCCTGACCCGGATGGCGGGGGCCGAGCTGCGGGCTGAATCGGCGCTGGCTCTGGACGCGGTGAAGGCGGTGGGGTTCTTTCCCGGGCCGCGGGCCGTGTTTGTCGAGGAGGCAACGGATGCCGCGGCACCAGGCATCGTTGCCGCGCTGGAGGACTGGCAGCCGGGCGATGCCGCGCTCATCGTGACCGCCGGATCCCTGAAACCGTCCTCAAAGCTGCGCAAGGCGTTCGAAGGGCATGCAAATGCCTATGCCGCACCGATTTACGACGATCCGCCGTCGCGGGCCGAGATCGAGGCACAGCTGAGGGCCGCCGGCCTGACCGACATGTCGCGCGATGCCGAGGCGATGCTGTCGGCCTATGCCGCGCAACTGAGCCCTGGCGATTTCGCGCAACTGGTAGTGAAAACCGGGCTCTACAAGCACGGCGATGCCACCCCGCTGTCCCCCGCGGACATCGAAGCCTGCGCGCCGCAGTCGATCGAGGCCGATCTGGACGATATCCTGAACATCGTGGCCGAGGCGCGCAGCGGCGAAATCGGGCCGATGCTGCGCCGGTTGCAGTCGCAGGGCACCAATGCCGTCAGCCTGTGCATCGGCGCGACCCGGCATTTTCGCACGCTTTACGCCGCCGCCTCGGATCCCGGCGGCGCCGCAGCGGGGGTGGGCCGGTTGCGTCCGCCGGTATTCGGACCGCGGCGCGACCGGATCGTGCGGCAGGCCGGCACATGGGGCCCGGCGCGGCTGGCAACCGCGCTGACGCTGCTGACGGATACCGATCTGCAGCTGCGATCGGCGGGTCAGACCGCGCCGGCGATGGCAGTGATGGAACGGACGCTGATCCGGCTGGCGATGATGGCGCGGCAACGCTGAGTTTGGGCTTGACCCCGCCGGCGTTCGCAGCAGAGTTCAACCGGACCCCCACAAAGGACATCTGCATGTACAAAGTTTACGGAACCCTGCGCAGCCGCGCCTTTCGGGTACTCTGGGCGCTGGAGGAACTGGGCCAGCCCTATGAAGTGATCGAAGCGGCGCCACGCAGCGACGAAATCAGGGCGGTAAATCGCTGGGGCAAGGTCCCTGCCCTGCAGGACGGCGACGACATCATCACCGATTCGGTGGCGATCATGACCTATCTGGCAGACAAGCATGGCGGGCTGACCCACCCTGCCGGCACGATCGCCCGCGCAAAACAGGATGCGATGACACACCGGTTGCTGGACGAATTCGACGCCGTGTTGTGGACGGCAACCCGCCACGCCGCGATCCTGCCGCCGGATCTGCGCGCGCCGGATGCAACCGCGGCCTGCAAATGGGAATTCGAACAGAGCGCGAATAACCTGAGCGAGGATTTTGTTGGTCCGTTCCTGACCGGCGACGTCATGACCATCGCCGACATTCTGGCAGTTCAGTGCATAAGCTGGGCGCGTGCCGCCGAGTTTCCACCGGTGCCACAAAACCTGCGCGATTATGCAAAAGAGATGCGGGCGCGCCCGGCATTCACCGCTGTCGTTTCCTGAGCCGCGTTCAGCAACCGGCGTGCCGGGCCGCTGCCCGGCCCGCCCAGCGCCCCGTGGCAAGACATGCCGTCAGCAGGTAACCGCCGGTGGGGGCCTCCCAGTCCAGCATTTCACCGGCGCAGAACACCCACGGCAGAGCGTTCAGCATCAGCTCTGGCGTCAGCGCATTCAGCGTGACCCCGCCGGCTGTTGATATCGCGTCATCCAGCGGGGCGAGACCTGCGTAGCGCAGCGGCAGCGCTTTGATCAGCCCGGCCAGCGCCCCGGAGTCCCGTGGCAGGGGCCGCCCGAATTCCTGCAACAGCGCCGATTTCACCGCTGGCAGCCGCAGGGCTTTGCGCAGGTGATTCGACTGGCTGGCCTTGCCCCGGCGGCGGGCCAGACGGGCGGCGATATCGGCCTCGCCCCGATCCGGCAAAAGGTCCAGAACCAAAGCGGCACCATCGCGCAACGCGGGTGTCAGGGCATAGATTCCGCCGCCTTCGAGCCCACGGTTCGACAGCACCGCCTCGCCGCGGCTGACGATGCCGCCGGCGCGGAAGGCCACACCTTTCAGGGGTGTACCGAAATGCCCGGCCATATGCGGCGACCAATTCACCCGCAGGGCCGCGTTGGCCGGGGCGAAGGGCGCAAGAGCCACGCCTTTGTCGGCCAGAAACGCGGCCCATGCCCCGTCCGAACCCAGACGCGACCAGCTGGCCCCGCCAAGCGCCAGCACGGTGGCGTCCGCGGCGACGGATCGCACGCCGTCGGGCGTTTCGAAAGACAGCCCCTCGCCCTGCCACCCGGCCCAGCGCCAGCGGGTTTCAACCGTGACCCCCATGTCGGCCAGACGCACCAGCCAGGCCCGCAGCAGCGGCGAGGCCTTCATCGCGGTCGGGAATACCCGGCCGGTGCTGCCAGTGAACAGCGTCTGTCCCAGATCGCGGGCCCAGCCCTGCACCTCTGCCGGTCCGAATTCCGCCAGCATCGGGGCCAGCCAGCCCTGCGCCGCGCCAAAGGCCTGAAGAAACTGGTCCGGGTCTTCGTCCTTGGTCAGGTTGAGCCCGGATTTTCCGGCCATCATGAACTTGCGCCCCACCGACGGCTTGGCCTCGAACACGCGCACGGACAGGCCGGCACGCGCCAGTTCCTCTGCCGCCATCAACCCGGCCGGCCCGGCGCCGATCACGGCAGCGGTCTTGCGGTTCTCAGCGATCCCGGTTCTCCTTGTCCCGATGCAAAAGCCCGACCCGATCTGTCCCTTGTGCGACCGCCCGATCCCACCGGACGTGCGCCAGAGCCTGCATCATCTGACGCCTAAGCTCAAAGGAGGCAAGGGCGGACCGACGGTGTTGCTGCATCATATCTGTCACAAGGAAATCCATGCCCGGTTCAGCGGGGCGGAACTGGCGCGTGGCTATGCCACCGTGGAGGCGCTGCGTGCCGATCCCGGGATCGCGAAATTCCTCGCATGGGTGCAGAAGCGCCCGCCCGGCTTCCAGTCGCGAACACCGGGCGGGCGGCGCAAGCGGTAGGGGGCGATTTTGAGGAAGACCGACGTGCATTCCCCGCGCGAAACAGCGGCGCATCGACGGCCGCGGCACGGCGAACCAACAGTGGTAGCCGCTCCTTTTTCCCGCGAAGTCCGTAGAACCTCTCAGCCGCGCACCCAACCTCACCAGATCGGCGTGCCGCCGGACGACCCGTCGATGCGCGCTTGCCCGCAAAACCCGATCCGGAGCCGTCACCCCCTAACCTTCGCACAGCCGTCCGATGTCGCGCGCGACACGCGGTTTCGCGGAACGGACATCTGCGGTCAGATCCCGCGCCGTGCCCATCAGCCTGTCCGCCGGAACGACACGGTCGACCAGCCCGAAAGCCAGCGCTTCGTCCGCCGTGATCTTTTGCCCGGCCATCAGGATCAGTTTGGTGCGCGCCGGCCCGATCAGGCGGGCCATGCGGACGGGATCCGAGGGTTGCGGCAGGAAGCCGAGCTTCATCACCGGGTAGAAGAGTTTTGCCTCCGGCACGCAGATCCGCAGATCGCAGGCCAGCGCCATGCCCGTCGCGCCGCCCGCCAGCGTGCCGTTGAGCGCGGCGATGGTCAGCCCCGGAAGCGCGGCGATCGCGCCCGACAGCCGTTCCCAGAGCGGCGATGTTGCCAGACCCGCCTTTGCCGCGTCCAGATCGGCGCCGGCGCTGAACACCCTGCCCCGCCCGGTGAGAATCAGCGCGCGGGCGTCCGTTGCGGCCTCGGCAATTTCGGCCAGTTCCTCCAGCATGTCACCGGTCAGCGAATTGGCCTTGTCCGGGCGGTCGATGGTGGCGATCCAGAGGCCGTCGTCTTTCTCCAGCGTGATCACAGCAACCCGACCCGCCGGCGGATCGTTTCGTCGCGCAGGGAAATCTCGGTGCCGATGAATTCGTCGGCATCGGACGAACACATCCACAACAGCGTCCGGGCCGGCCAGTCGGCGGGAATATGGTCTTCCCAGTTCAGCCGGCTGACCGGATTGATGCCGCTGGACTTGATTTCGCGCTGCATCTGCGTGGCCACGGTGCCCGGCGACAGGCCTATCGCGCGGATGCCCTGTTCGCGGGCCTCCTTGTCGGCGCAGGCGGTCAGCATGGCGGCACCGGCCTTGGAGGAACAATAGTGGCTCCATGCCTCGATGGGGCTGTGCGCCGCACCGGAGCTGACGGTCAGGATCGAGCCGCCACCGGCCGCCATCATCACCGGCAACACCGCGCGCATCCCGTGAAAGACACCCTTGAGGTTGATGTCCACCGCCTGTCCCCAGCCTTCGGGATCGGCGGTGGCAAGATGCGATATAGGTTCGATGACACCGGCGTTGTTGATCAGCACGTCGAGCCCGCCGAACCGGTCGACACAGGTCTGCACCGCTGCCGCGACATCGGCATAGCGGCCAACATCGCAGGACACGGCCACGGCGCGCGCGCCGATGTCCGCAGCAAGCGATTCTGTGGCCTCCGTGGACCGGGCCGCCAGGCAGACATTTGCACCGGCTTCGGCGAAAACCCGCCCGGCTTCGGCCCCGATTCCGCGGCTTGCGCCTGTGATCAGTACGGTTTTCCCCTGCACGTCCGAAATTCCTTCCTCTATGGATTGCTGCGACTGTGGTAGTCTTGCCCCGCACCGGGGTCCAGCCTTTGTCACTTGACGCAAGCCCGCTGCCACGGGAGCATGAGGATATTCTGTCTTTAGAAAGGTTCCGTTATGAAATTGAAAACCGGCTATTGCTGCGGTGCTGTTCTTGCCTATGCCGTCGCTGCTGGCCCGGCCTGGGCTGATCTGACCGCTCAGGATGTGTGGTCTGACTGGCACGGCTACCTGACCAGTGTCGGGTACGAAGTCAGCGCATCTGAAAGTCAGACCGGCAGCACGCTTGCCATATCGGACCTTGTTCTGAACATGCCGATCGAGGGAACCGGAAGCGGGATCACCTTCAGCGCCGACCGGATCGAGCTGACCGAAAACGGCGACGGGACGGTGTCCGTGGTCATGCCGGCAACAATGCCGATGGTGGTCTCGGGAACGGAAGAAGGCGAAGACTATACGGTTCAGGTCAATATCGAACAGACCGGACACGCGATGACGGCTTCGGGATCGCCGGAGAAACTGACCTATGCCTACACGGCGGCCACGATGGCGATCCGAATGGCGTCGCTGATGGTGGATGGCGAAGACATGTCCTCCGCCGCAACGGTCGAAGTAACGATGGCCAACATGGCGAGCACAACGACCATGACCATCGGCGAGTCCCGCGGCTACAGCCAGCGCATGACCGGCGACAACATCGTCTACAACTTCAACTTCGATGACCCCGACAGTGATGACGGCGGCGTCATGAGCGGCACGCTGGCCGGTGTAGCCTTCGAAGGGACCGGCAACATTCCCGCCGAGATGAACACGACAGACCTGCGGCAGATGCTGGAGGACGGGTTCGCCTTTGACGGCTCGTTTTCGCATACCGGCGGAGAAACCAACCTGAACGGAACTGATGGCGGCGACAGTTTCCAGTTCGCCAGCACATCGCAGGGCGGTGAACTGCGCGTTGCGATGAGCAACACGCAGGTCGTCTATGACATCAGCCAGGGTCAGACCGCAATCAACGTGGCCGGATCCGAAATCCCGTTCCCGGTTGCGCTGGAAATGGCAAAGACCGGGTTTCACATGCTGATGCCGGTGGCCAAATCCGATGCCGAACAGGATTTCGAACTGGCGATCACGCTGGGCGATTTCACCATGTCCGACATGATCTGGGGCATCTTCGACGGCGGCGGTGTCCTGCCGCGCGATCCGGCGACAATTATGATCGACCTCGTCGGCAAGGCCAGGGTGCTGGTCGATTTCCTTGACCCGGGGTTTGCCGAGGACATGGGCATGTCTGGCGGAATGCCGGGTGAGGTGAACGCGCTGACGATCCGGAACCTGCTGGTTTCGGCGGTCGGAACCGAACTGTCGGGCAACGGTGATTTCACCTTCGACAACACCGATCGGCAGACGTTCAACGGGGTGCCCAGACCGTCTGGCGCGGTTGATCTGAAGCTGGTCGGCGCCAACGGTCTGATCGACAACCTGATCCAGATGGGATTCGTGTCTGATCAGGACGCGATGGGCGCACGGATGATGATGGGCATGCTTGCCGTTCCGGGCGAGGGCGATGACACGCTGACCTCGAAGATCGAGATCAACGACGAAGGCCATATCATCGCCAACGGGCAGCGCATTCAGTAAGCCTCTCCGCCTTCAAACAGCCAGGGAAGGCCGCCCAGCGCGGCCTTCTTTACGTCCGGCCCTTGCAGCCGGTGAACCGGGGGGCTACCTCCGATGCGAAACGACGGGTCCCGACATGTCACAATCTCTGAAAGATCTGACCGACGCTTTGCTGAACGCCGCCCGCGCTGCCGGTGCGCAATCGGCCGAGGCGCTGGCCGTGCGCGGCACGTCGTTGTCTGCCGAGGTACGGGCCGGCGCGCTGGAGCATATCGAGCGGTCCGAGGGAATTGATCTGGGCCTGCGCGTACTGCAAGGGAAACGGCAGGCGATCGTGTCGTCTTCGGATGTCAGCCCGGCGACCCTGACGGCGCTGGCAGAACGCGCCGTTGCCATGGCCCGCGAAGCGCCCGAGGATCCTTTTGCCGGGCTGGCCGAACCCGATCAGCTGGCATCTGACCGCGACGCCGGGGGACTTGAGCTGGCGGATACGCAGACCGCTCCGGACCCCGGTCAGTTAACGGAAACGGCGTTGACGGCCGAGGCCGCGGCGCTGGACGTGGCCGGGGTGACGCAGGTCGAATCGGCCAGCGCATCCTGTTCTTCAACCGAGATTTTCCTGCGCGCGTCGAACGGGTTTGCCGGTGGCTACGGACGGACCGGCAACAGCATCGGCTGCTCTGCCATTTCCGGCAGCGGCACATCGATGGAGCGGGATTACGATGCGGATTCGCGCACACACTGGGCCGATCTGCGCGAGGCAGCCGATATCGGGCGGCTGGCGGGCGAACGCGCACACGACCGCGCCGGGGCCCGCAAACCGGAGACAGGCACATTTCCGGTGCTTTTCGACGAACGCATCGCCGCGTCGCTGATCGGTCACCTTCTGTCGGCCTGCAACGGGGCCGCGGTGGCGCGTGGATCGTCATGGCTGCGGGACGCGATGGGCGAACAGGTTCTCCCCGCCCACCTGTCGCTGAACGAAGATCCGCACCGGCCGCGCGCCTTCGGATCCCGGCCCTTCGACAGCGAGGGGCTGCCGACGCGCAGCCGCCGGATCGTCGAAAACGGCGTGCTGATGGGATGGACGATGGATCTGACCAGCGCGCGCAAGCTGGGACTGGACTCCACCGGAAATGCCTCGCGCGGGGTGTCTTCACCCCCGTCTCCGGTAAACTGGAACGTGGCGTTGACCCAAGGCGACAGAACCCGCGACGACCTGCTGTCGGACATGGACACCGGGCTGCTGGTGACCTCGATGATCGGGTCCACGATCAACCCGACCACCGGTGACTATTCCAGAGGCGCGTCCGGGTTCTGGGTTGAAAACGGCCAGATCACCTATCCGGTCAACGAATGCACCATCGCCGGGAACCTGCGGGACATGCTGCTGCGGATCGTGCCGGCCAATGACGCGCGGCCACATCTCAGCCGCGTGGTGCCGTCGCTGCTGATCGAGGGGCTGACACTTGCCGGCAAATGATCTGGCCCTGCTGACCGAGGTGGCCCTTGCCGCAGGCGAGGAGGCCCGCCGTTTCTTCGGTGGCCGCAACGAAAGCTGGGAAAAACCGGATGGTGCCGGCCCGGTGACCGAAGCCGATCTTGCGGTAGATGCATTGCTGAACCGGCATTTGCTGGCGGAACGGCCCGGATACGGCTGGCTGTCCGAAGAAACCGAGGACAGCGCCGAGCGGCTGAACCATGACCGGGTATTCGTAGTGGACCCGATCGACGGCACCCGCAGTTTCAAGCAGGGGTCGCGGACATGGGCGCATTCCATCGCCGTTGTTGAAAACGGCATTGCCACCGCCGGTGTCGTATACCTGCCGATGCGGGACATGCTGTTTTCCGCGGCAGCGGGACAGGGCGCATTTCTGAACGGTGAGCCGCTGCGGGTGGCCGGACGGTCCGATCTGCAGGAGGCCGATTTTCTGGCAGCGCGCCCGGCGCTGGATCAGCGGCACTGGGCCGCGTCACCGCCGGATTTCACGCGGTCCTACCGGCCATCGCTGGCCTACCGGATGGCGCTGGTCGCGCAGGGGCGGTTTGACGGCATGATCACTCTGCGGCGGGCTTGGGAATGGGACATTGCCGCCGGTGACATCATTCAGCGCGAAGCCGGGGCCATAAGTTCCGACCGGACCGGTGCGCCGCTGCGGTTCAACAACGCGCATCCGACACTTGACGGTGTGGTGGCGGCAAACGCGGCCCTGCACGGACAGGTCATCGCCGCGCTGGCCACAGCTTGACCTGTGTCTGATGACCCGTAGGATTCCCGCGACCGCCGTGCCCGATCTAAAGGGGAGAGCCGGATGCCACATTGCCCATTTCCCATTCCTGCGGGCTGAGCCGTGAGCCGGTCGCTGCATCTTGGCGCGCTGTCACGACGGACTCCCACGGTTCCGGCGGACGAGGCGCCACCACGCCCCGACGGGCAGGTGTTGTGGGTGCATGCCACGTCGCGGATGCGGCTGGCCGCGCTGCGCAGCATCGCAGTCAGCCTGACCAGCCAGCAAGACGACCTGCACGTCATTGCGACCTACGATCCCGCGCAATTGCACCCGCCCGGGGACAGCGACGATGATTTCGCGATGCTGATCCCGCTGCCGTCAACGGGCGGTAGCAACAGCCGCCAGATCATTGCCAACTGGCGGCCTGATGTCGGGATCTGGACCGGCGGGCACCTGAATGGTCCGGCGATCCGCGTGGCCGCGGAAGCCGGTACGAAGCTGATCCTGATGGACGCGGATACCGACGGGTTCAGGGGCCGCAGGCGGCGTTGGTTCGGCGATCCGGTGCAGGACACCCTGAACCGGTTTCAGCATGCGCTGGCCGGCAGCCCGGAGGCGGCGGATCTGCTGCGACGCGCCGGTTTTCCGCCGGAACGTATCGAAGTCACGTCCCGCCTTCAGTCCGTGCCGGTCCCGCCGGATTGCCCGGACGAGGAAGTGACGAGCGTTTCGCAGGAACTGCGCGGGCGGCCGGTCTGGCTGGCCGCCTTCGCGCATCCGGATGAATTCGGTTTCATCGTGACCGCCCAGCGCAACGCGGTCAGGCTGTCGCACCGGTTGCTGCTGGTGATCCTGCTGGAGGACCGGGCCTATCTTTCGGACCTGCTGAGCCTGCTGGAAGGCATGACCCTGCGCCACGCGGTCTGGCATCTGGGCGATCCGATCGACGATCAGCTGCAGGTGCTGGTGGCGGACGATCCCGAGGATCTGGGCCTGTGGTACCGCGTGGCCCCCCAGACCTTTCTGGGTCATTCGCTGGTATCCGAGGAAGGCGGGCGCTGTCCGCTGGATGCCGCTGCGCTTGGATCAGCGGTGCTGCACGGGCCGCATGTCGGCGCGTATTCGGACAGCTATATCCGCCTGACGGGCGCCGGTGCGGCGCAGCTTGTGCCGGACGGCAACGCGCTGGGAGTGCAGGTTTCCCGCCTGATCGCACCGGACCTTGCCGCCAGGATGGCGCTGGCGGGCTGGGACGTGGCGACCGAGGGGGCCGAGCTGACCGGGCGGGTCGCGGCGCTGGTCCGCACGCTGTTGGAAGCAGACCGGGCACCGCATGCGCGCGCCTGATTTCTGGCATACCGGGCCGCGGCGGCGGACGTGGCAGGCGCATCTGCTGTTGCCGCTGGGCCGCATCTATGCCGCGGCAACGGCGCAGCGCGTTGCGCGCGGGCCGGGCTATCGTGGCACGGTCCCGGTGATCTGTGTCGGCAACATCAATGCCGGCGGCACCGGCAAGACCCCCACCGTGATCTGGGCCTTGACCCAGCTACAGGGCGCCTTTCACACGGCCCACGTGGTGACACGCGGCTACGGCGGATCGCTGGAAGGGCCGGTGCGGGTCGACCCGCAGCTGCACTCGGCCAGAGAGGTCGGCGATGAGCCGCTGCTGCTGGCCGCCTTTGCCGAGGTCTGGGTCGCGCGCGACCGGGCCGCCGGTGTACGGGCGGCCGAAGCGGCCGGCGCAACCGTGATCGTGATGGATGACGGGCATCAGAACCCGGCGGTGGACAAAGCGTTTTCGCTGATCGTGGTGGACGCGGCGCAGGGGTTCGGCAACGGGCTGTGCCTGCCCGCCGGTCCCTTGCGCGAACCGGTCGGCGCCGGGCTGGCCCGGGCCGACGCGGTGTTGGCGATCGGGCCCGGGGCCGCACAGGAGGCATTCCGCGACCGCTGGGGCGCGTCCGTTTCCCTGCCCCTGTTTCAGGCGACGCTCGATCCGTTGCAGACCGGCATGGACTGGTCCGGAACGCGGGCGCTGGCCTTTGCCGGCATTGGCAACCCGGCAAAGTTTTTCGCCACGCTGCGCGGGCTCGGGGCCGAGCTTGTCCGGGCCGAACCGCTGGACGATCACCAGCCGCTGACCCCGGCCCTCCTGCAACGGCTGGAGAATGACGCCAGAAGCCTCGGCGCACAGCTGGTCACGACGGAAAAGGATGCGGTGCGGCTGCCGGTCGCCTTCCGCCACAAGGTGATCACCCTGCCTGTCCGGCTGACTGTGACCGGGGAAGAGCACCTGCGCGACCTGTTGCTGGCCGCGGCGCCGGCGCCGGACTAGGCCGGTTCCCCGCACCCGGCACCGGCAACGACACAGCTGACAGCCAGTTCGCCCTGTATGGTGGTCAGGCAGCCCGATTGCGGGTCCTGCACCCGGTTCAGATAATCCTGCGCCGCTTCGTGGTGGCAATTGTCGGCCAACACCAGCGCGCCGGTCTGCAACTGCGGGTGCAGCAGCTCAAAGACCGGCAGGTAGCCGCTTTTCCATCCGTCCAGATGCAGCAGGTCAACAGGGCCTTCGACCTGTTTCAGTGTTTCCCGCGCATCGCCTTCCAGCAGCGTGATGCAATCGGCAAGCCCTGCCCGCGTAAACGTTTCCTTCAGCGCGCGGCACTTGTCGGGATGAACCTCGGTGGTGATCAGCCTGCCGCCATTGGCCCGGACCGCGGCCGCCAGATAGAGCGCGCTGATGCCGTAGGAGGCGCCGAATTCGACAATGCACCGCGCCCCGGTTGCCCGCACCATCTGATACAGAAAGCGGCCCTGCTCCGGCGACACGGCCAGAAAGAAGTCTCCGAGCCGGACCAGATCGCCGCCGCCGGATGCGTTGGCGGCAGGATCGGCGGACCCCGTTCCCGCCGCCCATTTCGCAGCATCCGCCCCGGCGGCGGCGTGCAACGCATCCAGCGTGTTCTGCAGGTCCGGATCAAAGGGATTGGTCATGTCTCATCATCTCATATGGGGGGTACCCCGGCGGTCAGCCTGGATCATCCTCGCCCAGTTTCGGCGCGGGCCGGTGCAGGGCCAGTTCCGCATCCGAGAACCGGAACGGCGCGCGGATGCCCGGCACCCCGTCCAGTTCGATCTGCATGCCGCGGGCGACGACATGCGGGTCGGCAAACACCTCGGCCAGATCGTTGATCGGCCCCGCAGGCACGCCTTCGGCCTCGCAAGCATCCAGCAGGTCCTGCTTGCCGCGCTGCGCCGTGGCCCCGTTGAGCCGCGCGATCATCACGCGGCGGTTGGCGATCCTGTCCCTGTTGTGCAGGTAGTCCGGAGCGGTGGCCATTTCCGGGAGCCCGAGAATGCGGCACAGACGCTGATACTGCGCGTCGTTGCCGGTGGCGATGATGATATGCCCGTCAGCACAATCGAAAACCTGATAAGGTGTGAGGTTCATATGGGCGTTGCCCATCCGCCCCGGCGCGATGCCGGTGGTCAGATAGTTCAGCGCCTGATTGGCGGTGACGGCCACGGCAACATCCAGCAACGACATGTCGATATGCTGCCCCCGGCCGGTGGTTTTGCGTTGGTGCAGGGCGGCGAGGATCCCGTTGACTGCGTAAATCCCGGTAAAGATATCCGTGATCGCCACGCCGGATTTCTGCGGCTGCCCGTCCGGTTCGCCGGTGATCGACATCAGCCCGGACATGCCCTGAATAATGAAATCGTACCCTGCACGGTGCGCATATGGCCCGGTCTGGCCGAAACCGGTGATCGAACAATAGATCAGGCCCGGGTTCAGCTGTGACAGGCTGGCATAGTCCAGCCCGTATTTGGCCAGCCCGCCGACCTTGAAATTCTCGATCAGGATATCAGCGTCCTGCACCAGTGCGCGCAGCTGTGCCTGTCCTTCAGGCGTGGTGAAATCGATGGTGACCGAAGCTTTGCCGCGGTTGGTGGAATGGTAATAGGCCGCCGACACATCGTCGTCACGTGTCACAAACGGTGGCCCCCATGCGCGCGTATCATCACCGCGCGGAGCTTCGATTTTGGTGACTTCGGCGCCCAGGTCCGACAATGTCTGGCCGGCCCATGGGCCGGCCAGAATACGCGCCAGTTCGACGACCCTGAGGCCCTGAAGCGGGGCGGTCATCAGCTGCCGAGTTCTTCGTCCAGAAGCGACTGGAAATCGGCGAAGTTCATGTTCGACACCTTCTTGCCATTCACGATGAAGCTGGGTGTCGAGGTGATATCATGTTCCTCGGCGTTTTCCTGAAACCAGGCGACGAGGGTCTGCGCCTTTTCACCGTCCTGCAGGCAGGCTTCGAGTTCCTCATTGCCAAGCCCCGCGAGACGACCGATCTTGCGCAGCTCCTCGACGATGGCCGCGGGGTCACCGGCGCGGGTCCATTCCGCCTGACCTTCGTACAGCAGATCGGTCAGGCCGAAGAAACGGTCCGGCCCGGCGCAGCGGGCGATCATCGACGCCCAGAGACCATAGCGGTCGAAATACACTTCGCGGTAAATGAAGCGGACCTTGCCGGTGTCGATGTATTCGCTTTTCAGCTTTTTGAAGGTGTCTTTGTGAAAGGCACCGCAATGCGGGCAGGTATAGCTGGCATATTCAATCATCTCGACCGGTGCGTTTTCGTCGCCCAGCGTCATTTCGACGATGGTGGACGTATCGACCTCCTGCGCCACAGCCTGTGCGGAAGAGAAGACCGCCGGGCCGACCCATGCGCCGGCGCTGAGCGCCACAAGGGCCAGCGCCCCCAGGACAGAAGTGAAACGGGTCATGTCATACCTTTCTTCAGGGTTTGTGCTTGGATAGAACGTTGCGGCCCAGACGTTCAAGCGCCTGCCGCAAATCGGCGTCGCCCACCGGCCGGGCCATTTCGCCGGCGCGGCGGTCGGTTTCGGGGTCCGGGCGTGGTTCGGCGGCCGGTTTGGCGCCGGCAAAATGGGCCTGCGCCTCGGCAAAGCCGGTGGCCGCGGTCTGGGTGATGCGGATCCGTGAAATGGCGTTGTAACCGTAGGCGGCATTGACGCGATCGCGCAGCCGGTCCTTTTCCATTTCCAGAACTGGCGCCTGCGGTCCGGTGGTCAGGACGGTCAGCGTCGCCCCGAACCCGCCGGAGCCATAGGTCACTTTGACCGGGCGGGCGATGGCGGCGATGGCGGGGCCGGCGATTTCGTCCCAATGGGTGAGCAGGCGGGACACGGCAAAGCCACGCGTTTCCGCGACCTTGCGGATATCGCCCGTCAGCAGGGTCGAAGTGCGTTTGAACCCACGTGTTGTGGATTGACGTGCCGGCATTCCTGTCGTCCTTTCGTTCCCGGACTATTCTAATGCAGGGGCCGGAAGGCACCAGCGAAACCCGCCCACGGAGCATAAAGAATGCGTGACGCGCCGCTGTCTGCGATTCTGCTGAACTGGTATGACCGAAATGCGCGGGACCTGCCGTGGCGCGTGGGTCCGGCCGCGCGGGAAAACGGCGTTGTTCCGGACCCGTACCGTGTGTGGCTGTCGGAAATTATGCTGCAACAGACAACAGTTGCAGCCGTTCGCGACTATTTCCTGCGGTTCACGGCGCTGTGGCCGGCGGTTGGTGCGCTGGCGGCGGCGGAGGAGTCCAGGGTGATGGGCGAATGGGCCGGGCTGGGCTATTACGCCCGGGCGCGGAACCTGCTGAAATGCGCCCGCGTCATCGTGTCCCGGCACGGCGGGCGGTTTCCCGACGATCACGACGCTCTGCTGGACCTGCCCGGCATCGGCCCCTATACGGCCGCCGCGATCGCCGCGATCGCCTTTGACCGGCGCGAAACGGTGATGGACGGCAATGTCGAACGGGTGATGGCGCGCCTGCACAACGAAGCGGCGCCGTTGCCCGGCGTGAAACCGGTGCTTCGCGAACAGGCAGCCGCCCTGACCCCGGCACGGCGGCCGGGCGATTACGCGCAGGCGGTGATGGATCTGGGCGCCACGGTCTGCACGCCGAAATCACCGGCCTGCGGCATCTGTCCGTGGCGCGACCCCTGTCAGGCCCGGGCCGCCGGCACCGCCGCGTCTCTGCCGGCGAAGACACCGAAAAAGCCCAAACCGGTGCGATATGGCATCGTTTATCTGGGTCAGCGCAGCGATGGCGCATGGCTGCTGGAACGGCGCCCCGACAAAGGATTGCTGGGCGGCATGCTGGGATGGCCGGGGGCAGAATGGGCCGACACACCGGCCGAGGCGCCGCCCTGCGACGCGGACTGGCAAACGCTGGCCGGGGAGGTGCGGCACACGTTCACACATTTCCACCTGATCCTGACGGTGAAGACTGCGCGGCTGTCCGAGACCGCGTCGCCACGATCCGGGCAATTCGTGCCGGCGTCACAGTTCCGCCCGTCAGACCTGCCGACGGTGATGCGCAAGGCATTCGATTTGTCGCAATCCTGACGGCTTTCGGTCTTTGGCAGTGGCGGTATGGTGGGACTATACTGACCGCGAACAGGCGCGAGAAACCGGAGACAGACCATGAGTGATGCGCAAAAGCTGAGCAGCCTGCAATCGGCCCTGCCCTTCTGGGTGTCGCTGCTGCTGTTGCCGCTGGCGTGGCTCGCCGCGTTCAGCGGGGGGTGGTCGCTGGCGATCCTGCCGGTGTTCACTTGGTACCTGTTCGCGCTGGCCGACGGGGTCACTGGCCTGAACCTCGAAAACGCCGATCCGGAGACCGACGAACAGGATCTCTACTGGTACCGGTTCATCACCATCCTCTGGGTGCCGCTGCAATTCATCACCATTTTCGGCCTGATCTGGTACGCCACCGGCACCGATCATCTGAGCACGTTCGAAAAGATCGTTCTGTTCTTTGGCATCGGCGTGCTGTCAGGGACAGTCGGGATCAACTACAGCCACGAGCTGATGCATCAGAAAAACCGGCTGGAACGCACGCTGGGCGACCTGCTGCTGGCGATGGTGCTGTATTCGCATTTCCGGTCCGAACATCTGCTGGTTCATCACCGTTATGTCGGGACCCCGCGCGACCCGGTGACCGCCCGGTACAATGAAGGGTTCCACCGGTTCTATCCCCGCGTCCTGCTGCAATGTCTGCGGTCGGCCTTCCGCGCGGAAAAAGACATGCTGGTACGCAAAGACCTGCCGTGGACCGACCTGTCTAACCCGTTTTTCCGCTACTGGGCACTGCAGGCGGCCATGCTGATCCTTGCGCTGATCCTTGGCGGCTGGGGCGGTGTCGGGTTGTTCATCGTTCAGGCCTCCACCGCGATCTGGCAGCTGGAGCTTGTGAACTATGTCGAACATTACGGGCTGACCCGCAAACATCTGGGCGATGGCAAATACGAACATGTCAAACCGCAGCACAGCTGGAACGCCGCGCACAAGGCGTCGAACTGGCTGCTGATCAACCTGCAGCGTCATTCCGACCACCATTACAAGCCGGACCGGCGGTTCCCGCTGTTACAGAACTATACTGAGGCCGACGCACCGCAACTGCCTTATGGCTATCCGGTGATGACCGTGCTGGCGATGATGCCGCCGCTCTGGCGGCGCTACATGAACCCGCGCGTGCGGCACTGGCGGCAGATCTATTATCCCGAAATCACCGATTGGACCCCATACACCAAGCGACAGCTGCCGATGCCGCGGTAGCAGAGACCTGGGTCGGCCTGACGCCCAATTGCAGGGGCAACACCAATCCGCGCAGTGTAAGCCGGATCAGGGCAACCGCCGGGTCACCGCGTTGTCCACACCGTGATCGGCCGGTCCAGTCCGCGGATGGTCTGATCGCGGTGTTCGTGGATTTCCGACAGCACCGGGTCCCCGGCCCCGGCCTCTTCGACCACTCTTGCGCGCAGGCCTTCGCTGAACGCCACTGGCCCCGGCAGCGTCCGGGTCAGTTTCTCGATCCGGCTGGCGACATTCACCGTGTTGCCGATCACCGCGTATTCCAGCCGGTTGGTCCCGATATCCGCCAGAACCACGGGTCCGTAATGCAGCCCGAACCGGGCCTCGATCACCGGTTCACCGCGGCGCGTCCTTTCGATATTCCAGTGAACGACCGCCGCCTGCATTTCCCGGGCGCATTGCAGCGCATTCGTCGCGTCGCGTTCTCCGATCACCGGGGTCCCGAACGTGGCCATCAGCCCGTCGCCCAAGTATTTGTCCAGCGTCCCGTCAAAGCGGAACACCTCGGTTTCCATCAGCGCATGAAACTGCCGCAGGGTTTCAATAACCTCGGTCGGGTCCCGCTCGGCGGAATAGGACGTGAAATCGGCGATATCGACAAACAGAACCGCGATATCGTGGCTGCGAACCTGCTTCAGCGGCTCGTCATGCTGGGACAGCTCCTCGACCACGTTGGGCGAAAAGTAACGCGACAGGTTTTCGCGTTCGCGTTCCAGCGAAGCATTGGTCAAGAGCAGCCGGCTGAAGCGGCGCGCCGACAGCGACAGCGTGATTGCAACGATGAGAAAGACGACGATTTCCTGAATGCGCAGATCGAAATTGACCTGACTGGGATCCGCAAGTTTGGCCAGTTCCGGGTCAAGCGTGATCACCGAGGCCAGCGCAGCGGTCAGGTCGGGATCGGTCTTGCCGAACAACCAGATAACAACGGCAGCGGCCAGCCACAGGCCGCTGGTCCAGATGCCGATGGCGGCGATCGTCCGCCAGCTGTAGGCCATCGTGCCGGCGGCAAGGATGATCAGGAAATACTGGAAGGTTTCGAACTGATAAAACGCGGCCGAGGGCCAGTCATTGGTGGAAAACGGATTGGGAGCGACCAGAATGATGGTCAACAGAGCCAGATCCAGAAACAGAACCGCCAGTTCCAGCCGCGAGACACCCACCCGCGCGACCCGCCGCGCGAGAAACCCGACCCCAACCATCAGTGCCAGCATAAAGTGATAATAAAGCACGTTCCAGGACGGGTTCAGAAACGGCAGCATGACCGCAACGACCGCCAGCGCGATCCAGCGCGCCCGCACGGCCAGCTCCATACCCTCCCGCTTGTGCCGTTCCAGCGCGGCCTCGGTAAAACGATTGGCCTCGATATCGGCCTGGGTCATCTGACCTGGCAGCTCGAATTTGGTAAAGCTCGGTATTACACTGCTGTCGGCCATGCTTCGGCTCCGGTCGTGACGCTGTCCGGGCTAACATAGGGGTGGTTGATCGGTTCTGCAGAAAAAACACAGACCTGTCAGAGCCGGTCGATCAGACCGGCAACATCCTGCGCGCCGGGTTCGGTCCGGATTGCCTGTCCCAGCCCGGCGGCCCGCGCGGCAATCTGCGGCGCGTGGGCCTGCTCCAGCGCCCGTGCCAGCCGGTCTGCGTTCAGCTTTTTTTGCGGAACCGGCGCTGGTCCGGCCCCGGCCTGCGCGACCTGCCAGCCGAAAAACGGCTGATCGGCGAAGAGCGGGCAGATGACCGTGGGCCGGCCCCAGCGCAGGCCTTCGTGGGTGGTGCCGGACCCGCCGTGATGCACAACCGCCGACACGCACGGGAACAGCCAATCATGCGGAACCGCGTCGAGCACGTGAATATGCGCCGCTGGTTCCATCCCGGCAATGCCGCCTCATCCGGTTGCAATCACCGCCCGCAGCCCCGTCTGCCGCAATGCGCCGGTGACCGCCCGCGCCACGCGGGCCGGATCAATCCCCGGCATTGAACCAAAGCCGATATAAACCGGCGGCGTTCCATCAGCGACGAATTTGGCCAGCTCCGGCGGCGGCGTGTAATGCGTGTCCGGTTCGGCAAAGAAATACCCGGTCTGCCGCTCGGTTTCCGGCATGTCCGCGGCCAGCGGCGTGATCGCGGCGGAATAGGCATGCAGCCGGACCGGGCGACCCGCGGGCGCGAAACCGGCTGCGACATCCATCGGCGGACCAATCTCCGGCGCGCCGGTTTTTTGCCAGCGCCGGATCATGGTTCGGGTCCCGACCCGCATCAGCGCGCCAATGGCCTTGTGACTGGCCAGATTTCCCCAACGGCCCAGCGACCGCGAGGCGATCAGGAATTGCGGATAGGCCGCCGTCGGCGCGAAACCGGGTTGCAGCATCACCGGCCATGCCGGCACGCTCAGCCTGCGGCCCAGATACGGCGCCATCGCGCCCTTGAAATGGTAGAGGATCAGGTCCGGAGCTACGTCCAGACCGGTCTGCCACATCGCATCCAGCTGCCGGTTCATCACCTCTGCGGCCCAGCGATAGGCCTTCAGCTTGCCCGACAGAGAGGTCATGGCGCCGCGGATTTCGGGGGTCTGCAGCAGCGCCTGAAAATCCATCGGCAGCGGGTGGCGCGTCAGACCGGCTGTTGCGATCTGTCCGGCGAACGCATCGGCAGCGGCGATGTGCACGTCATGGCCGTGGCCGCACAGACAGTCCCCCAGCGTGATAAACGGCTGAACGTCCCCGCGGGTCCCGATGGCGATGAGCAGGATCTTCATGAACCAAAGATGGGGCGTGCACCGGGCGATATTCAAGCGCACGGCCCGGCAAACCCGCCGTTTGCGGGCCGGGCACCGCGAACCGGCCCGTGTCAGTTCGAATAACTGAAAGAGTAGCTGTTGCCCTCGACCACTTCCCACACAGCAAGATGCCGGGGGCCGGATTCGGTCACGACATAACAGGAAGGCCCATCGCCTTCGTCCGGTTCCGGCCATGCGATGATCACCGGTCCGTACCCGTCCGAAGCGGCGCAGGTGGGCGCGATCTCGAAGAAGGATTCACGCATGATGTTGCCGTCGTAAATCTCGCGCAGGAAATTGCCCTCGACGATCCATGTATAGCCGTCACCGGCATCGGAATCCCAAAAACCCTGCATATGTTCCATCAGGCCGTTGATCGATACTGTCGGTTCGGGCGGTGCGGCGGGTCCGGGCGCGGGTTCGACATCGCGGATCGTCACGTCGGCCCGGTCGCCGGCGTATGAGATCAGGTCGCCGGAAATCTGCAACCGCATGCCCTCTGAAAACACGTTCAGCGCTTCGATGATGCCGGGATCGGTCGGGCCGGCCTCGGACGCGACATAGTACCAGCCGTCCGCGTAAAATTCGCACTCAACCTCTTCTGCCACAGCCCAGCAGCCGCGGAATTCAGCCACCACCGTGTAAGGTTCGCCAAATGTGCCCGGGCCCTGATTCTCCTGCGGGGCCGGCGCAGACACGGTTTCCCAGTCGCGGATCATCACCTCTGCCCGGTCCCCGGCATACGAGATCAGGTCGCCTGAAATCTGCAGCTGTGTGCCCTCTGAAAACACGTTCAGTGTATCGATGATGGACAGGTCCGTTGGCCCCGCCTCGGACGCGACATAATACCAGTCGTCAGCAAAAAACTCGCATTCCAGCTCCTCCGCCACAGCCCAGCAGCCGCGGAATTCGGCCACCACCGTGTAAGGTTCGCCGAAGGTGCCGGGGCCCTGATCCTGCGGCGGGGCCGCGGCGGTCGAGGTCACCGACAGCCAATAGTCGCGGGCTTCGCCGATATCCTCTTCGCGGAAACCCGCGCTCTGATAGCCGCGCGCCTCGCAGTCTGCGTCACCCTCAATCGTGAAGGCGCCGGATTGCGTGCAGAAGCTGTAGCCGCCTTCGGCAAGGGTTCCGGACGCGCTGGTTGCGCGCCAATAGTAATACCGTTTGGGCAGGTCCCCCTTGATCACCGCCCGGCACTGTCCCGGTTCAAGGCGCCACCAGCCCTCTGAAAACCATGTGCCGTCATCGGAATACCCGATGGCCACGGTCGCCAATGCGTCGGTTTCATTGCAGAAATTCAAATCCGCCGCTGCGGGGCTGGCGGCAAGGATCAGGAAAAAGGCGGCGCGCATCGGGTCTCCTCAGTTGGTAACGGACAGCATCGGGGACCGCCTGTATCGCTGTCAAAAAGAAACTGACGCAACATCAACACGCTGAATGCGCAGGCAGCAGAAATGTAACAGGTCGCACAAGGCCGGAGAAATCTGTACCATGACAACCATCCGGCAGCATTCTGGTCTGCACGGAATGCTGCGCAGCTTGTTCCGTTTCAGTGCAACGCGCCGAACCTTCACCATCTCCCCGAAAAATTGCGAGGCGACGACCCATGATTTCAGCCCGATATTGCCGGTTAATGGCGCGCTACAACAGCTGGCAGAACACTTCGCTTGTGACCGCGGCGGACGCATTGACCGATGCCCAGCGCCGGATGGATCAGGGTGCATTCTTCAAATCCATCGCCGCAACACTGAACCATCTTTATTGGGCCGATGCCCTCATGCTTGAAGGCATCAAGGGAAACGAGCGACCGCAGGATACGATCACGCATTCGCTGCACCACCCGTCAGACTGGTCCGCGTTCAAGGACATGCGCGCCCGGCGGGATAGGGACATCACGCAATGGGCAAAAGACCTGACCGACGCCGGTCTGAATGGCACCGTCGCATGGTATCCGCCGGACGGCTCGGCACGGGTTGAAATGCCAACACCGGTCTGCGTCGTTCAGTTGTTCAATCACCAGACCCACCACCGGGGGCAGATACATGCCATGCTCACGGCCCTGGGGGCCGAGCCCGGGCCAACGGACATTCCGGCGATGCCGCGGTAGCACCTGCGTTCCGTCCCCCGGCACCGCAAAAAAATGCCCCGCCGGAGAGGCGGGGCAAAGGTGAGTGCCATGTGACAGGCCACAGGCACCGGCGGTATCTCGAGGTTGTCTTTTTTGAGGTCAGGCTTGCATTTCCGCCCGTATCTGTTGGCGCAGGACGTCGATGGGCACCATCTTGCCGTCCCGCCGGTAGTGCCAGTAGGTCCAGCCATTGCAGCTGGGCGCGCCTTCCAGCGCGGCGCCGACCTGATGGATCGATCCTTTGACTTCGTTGCCGACCAGCGTGCCGTCGGCGCGGACCTTGGCGGTCTTGCCGCGCGGCGATGTCAGAACCTCGCCCGGGCGCAGCATCCCGCGTTCCACAAGCTGTCCGAAGGGCACACGCGGTTCGGCCCGCTTGGAGGTGCTGACCTCCAGCGCGTCGCGGTCGAATTTGCGGATCCGCGACAGGCGGCGTTCGGCGACGTCGCGATAGTTCTGCTCGCGCTCGATGCCGATGAAATCGCGGCCCAGCATCTTGGCCACCGCGCCGGTGGTCCCGGTCCCGAAAAACGGGTCCAGCACCACGTCGCCGGGGTTGGTTGTGCCGACCAGCACCCGGTGCAGCAGCGCCTCGGGCTTCTGCGTCGGATGCGCCTTGTCGCCATTGGCGTCCTTGAGCCGTTCGTGACCGGTGCAGATCGGCAGGACCCAGTCGCTGCGCATCTGGATGCCGTCGTTCATGGCTTTGAGGGCTTCGTAGTTGAAGGTGTATTTCGCGCCTTCCCCGCGTGACGCCCAGATCAACGTTTCATGCGCGTTGGTCAGGCGTTTGCCGCGGAAATTCGGCATCGGGTTCGATTTGCGCCAGACCACATCGTTCAGCACCCAGAACCCTTCATCCTGCAACGCTGCCCCGACCCGGAACACGTTGTGATAAGATCCGATCGCCCAGATCGCCCCGTTCGGCTTGAGCAGGCGCCGCGCCGCTTTCAGCCAGTCGCGGGTGAACCGGTCATAAACCGCGAAGGACGAAAACTGATCCCAGGCATCATCGACCGCGTCGACCTGACTGTTATCGGGGCGGTGCAGCTGACCCTTGAGCTGCAGGTTATAGGGCGGGTCGGCAAAAATCAGGTCGACGCTGGCCTCTGGCAACGCGTTCATCACCTCCACGCAATCGCCGGCAAGCACCTGATTGAGCGGCAAGGCCGCTGGTTTCGTCTTCTTGGTCATCGTCTGCCTCTGTCCCCGGCGCTTTTGCGCTCGTTGGTTGACGGCAGGATGAGTCAAACATGATTCGCGGTCAAATTCTTTTTTGAATCAGCCACTTATGATTTTGTCTTGATACAAGATATTGTGGACCGGTTTAAACGAACGCCTATGATGTGGGGTCACACCCAGATTTTGCAGCGCCGCTTTGTGGCTTTTTGATGGATATCCGGCATTGGTTTCCCATCCGTAGCCCGGATGCTGTTGCGCCAATTCAACCATTATTTTGTCGCGACAAACTTTCGCCACAATTGAGGCCGCCGCGATGGACACGGAACGGGCATCTCCCTTGACCAGGGCCTCCGCCGGCAGGCTCAGGCCGGCAGGGATCAGCTTGCCGTCGATCAGCAGCGCGTCGGGCGGCAGGTTTAGCCCGGCAACCGCGCGTTCCATCGCAAGGTGGCTGGCGCGCAGGATATTGAGCCGGTCGATCTCTTCCACCGTGGCATGGGCCACCGACACTTCGGCACAGGCATAAAGCGCCCCGGCAAGCTGATCCCGGCGCCTTGCCGCTATTTTCTTGGAATCGTTCAGCCCGTCCGGCACGTCAGACAAGTTCAGCACAACCGCTGCCGCGGTGACCGGTCCGGCCAGCGGCCCGCGGCCAACCTCGTCCACGCCAGCGACACGCAGGTATCCGCGATCCTGCAGGCTGCGTTCGAAACTGTCATCCGGGGCGGTGCTCATACCCGTCGCCTACACCAGCGCGCGCGCATAAAAAAGGGGGGGGCGCAGGCCCCCCGAGGTGCGGCACGGTCCATGCCGTCCGGCCCGGTCTGTCGCCGGGATGACATCAGATTGGGGCGCCGGATTTCCAGCCAATCCGTCCCGTAGAGAGAAACCCGGACCGGCAGCGCAACCCTTGGAAAAGCATGACGGCCTCCTGATTTAGCGCCGGGAAACCCGATAACCGTGGCGTTCCAGACAATTCAGTGTGTAGCCCTTCTTCACGTCAGAGCGCTTGTGGCTCCAGTATCGGACCGAGCATTTCTTGGGCAGATCGTCGGCAAAGGCAAAATTGCGGTTCAGGCACCCTTTGTTCAGCAAAGCGTCACTGCCGTGTGAATGACCCGCCGGTCTCACACATTCCTTGGGCAGCGTGTAGCGCAGGACCGTTTTGGGCAGCGGTCTGGGCTTGACGTGATGCTGCTGGCTGCTGGGCGGCTGGTTCACGACATGGGTTACGTGGTGATCGTCATCCGTCAGTTCAGAGATGGCCGCACCCAACAGCGCGACCCCGAGGATCCCGGCAACAACCTTTGCGGCGTCGTTTTCCGCCTGTGCAGGCGCAGCCAGAGCCAGCGATGCAGTGGCGGCGAGAGCGAGTTTGGTAAATCTGTTCATGTGAGCCTCCGGTGGGGTTGGCCCGGCTGGCAGTGTGTCGGCCGGTGCGTGTGATGAACCCAAACTGGGGCGGGGTGCCGATTTCAGGCAATAACGCCCGAATGTTATCGGATAACGGCCGGGTTTTTCCCGGCCGGGCGGCGCAGTTATTGAATATCAGCGGCAGGCGCGGCAGGTTGATGGCATGAAAACCGCATTATGTATATGCGCGCTTGGCGCGCTTCTTCTGGCGGCGCCTGCGCAGGCCGCGGAGTGTTATGCCGATTACAAGGCCAAACAGGACAGCCCCCTGCGGCTGCATTATGGCGTGGCACAGATACAGGGCGCTTGCGCACCGGGACCAGCCACGCAGGAGCTTACCCCGCGGCTGGCCCGCGACGGCTGGACCCTTCTGACCGTGATCTCGGTTTTCGGACCCGAGGGGCTGGCCCAGCGCAAGGGGGATGCCGGTGCAAACTACCTCCGTTACTGATACGCGCCGCTCCGGTGCCCGCGTTGTCGCGGTGGGGATTGCCTCCATTGTCGTGATCCTGATCGGCGCGACCATCGTGCTGTTCCTGACCCTGCCGGATGCCAATGCGTTCAACGCCCGTGTCGAGACGCTGTTCGTCGAGAACGCCAACCTGCAGAGCCAGGCCGAGGTAAAACTGCTGGAAATCCTCGCCCAGTCCGGAACCGCGTTTTCCGACACGCTGGCCAGTTACCGGCTGGTGATCTTCGTGCTGCTGGTATTTGCCACCGCGCTGCTGATCGCGGCGCTGGTGTTTCTGGTGATGCTGGTGGTGCTGAACCGGCGTATGGCACAGATCGAACAGCACGGCATTCAGGTCAATTCATTGCTGATCAGCCGGGATGAAAACGCGGTCTACCTCAACAACCTCGATTTCAAACTGACGGCGGCGGCGATCGAAACCCTGTCGGTTCTGGCCGAGGCGCGCATGGATGACGACATCCTGTCGGGGGCAGAGATCGAGGCAATGATCTCAGGCCGCGATCCCGCCGATTGCGACGAGGCCGCCGGCGCCACCCGCATCAAACGGTTGCGCGACACACTGGGCAATCAGATGGTCAGCGAGCTATTGGTCAAAACCGTCGCCCGGCGCGGATACATGCTGGCCATCGATAAGGACGTGATCCGCATGGTGTGACCCGTCACGGCCCGGGATATGGCGGCCCGGGCGGACGCGGCGGGTTCAGTTCGTTCCAGATCCGGTACCAGTCCAGCGGATTGTGACAGGTACACACCCCACCGCTTTGCGAGATATCGCCCGGGTCTGCCGGCGGACAGCCCGAAAGCGCTACGCGCTGGCCGGCGGGGTCGGTCCAGACGGAATAGGTTGCACCCTGCGTGCGGCACACCTGAGCGCAGAAACAGGCCGATCCCACCGGGGCAACCGACGGCCCCCGGGCCAGCGCGGCGGATCCGGAAAGCCCGACCGCAGCGGCAAGAAAAACCATCGGCAACAATGTCCTGTGCAACGTCCTGTGCATCGGTCCCCCCGTGGCCCGGTTAATTCGCTCCGGTTCGAAGCCGGTTGGCTTGCAAAGCCATCATCACACCCCATTTCTGTAACGCAAGCCGCACAGTCCACAATTCCGAACCCTTGGGGGTCTGCATGAACACACATGCGCGTGACGTCACCGGCGGATACAACATCCGCGTCGAGGATCTGGCCGGACCTGCCACGGCCCGCATCGGCACCGTGGTCGTGGCAAGAAGCGACCGGGCGCGCGTCATGTATGAAACCCGCCTGCCGCCGATGGTCTATTTCCCCGAGCAGGATGTCACCGTGCCGCTGTCGGAACCGACCGCATTGCAGACCTTCTGCCCGTTCAAGGGCACGGCCACTTATCGCGACATTGTCCTGCCCGACAGGACCTTGCCGAACGCGACGTGGACTTATGCCAACGGAATAAGTAGTTATGGGCTTTGACAATTAGGCTAAAGGCAAAACCGATTGGTCTACCCTGCCCACCGCACCGGGCGTATTAAAGCGCTTGCCTTCTAGGATATCCTCGACCGTCAGTATCTGCATCCGTGCATACTTCATGCCTAGAACGTCCAGATCGCCAGCATCAGCCATGAACTCCCGGAAGTTCCGTTCCTTGCGCTCGCCAAGTGGGTCCATGACGATCAGTCCGACCAGCAACGTCCCGTCGTTGTCAAGCACGCCGCGCAACTCCCGCACAACGTTGATCCCGACGTTCTTCCCGCCCTTCACTTCGATGGCCATGCTTTCGAGGCCACGGCGCTTGTTGGCGTCGTTCTCAGGCATGGCGAAGTAAATACGCCCGTCCACGCCACCATCCCCGCTCTGTCGCGTTGTAACGAAGCCGTCAACTTGTTCGACGGCCCATTTCTGGAAATGGTACTTGTCACGACTCCATAGGTCGCGAGCGCCCTCAACGTCATGCGGCACGCCCTCAATGGTAAAATGTTCCCCTTCCGCCAAACGCAGCCGCTCTTGCAGCCGTACCTTAGCGACACGCTTGATAGCGTGGATCGCTATGTCAATGCCGATCCACTGACGGCCTAACTTGTGCGCGGCCTCAAGGGTCGTGGCACAACCGCAGAACGGATCGAACACAACATCGCCCTCATTGGTACTCGCGCTGATTATGCGCTCTAAGAGTTGCGTAGGCTTTTGCGTGGCATAGCCAAGGCGCTCTTGGCCGGATTGCAATGGCCCGATATCTGTCCAAACGTCGCCAATCATTGGGCCGGGAGCTTCAGACATATACAGCTTGCGACGAATACGCTGTGTCTTCTTTGCTGGCAGGATGAGGCGCCCATCTTGGTCAAGTCGCTCCATTTCTTCCTGTGACACTCTCCATCCATTGGCAGGAGGCGAATAGCCCCGATACTCATAGGTCAAATTGGGCCGCGGGCTAGGACTGTCCAAAGGAGCCGAATGATATGGACCGCGACCGTCCTTGTCGTCGCGGTCAAACCTTGCTCGATAATCTTTGCCTTTGTCACCATAGATAGGATTAAAGCAGAAATTCTTGCCGTTCTTGTATAAAAGAATCGTGTCGTGGTTTGCGGCGAATTTCCTCTTGCTGTCCCCTTTTGCTTGCGCTCTGTTCCAAATGATCTCGGATATAAAGCTGTCGTGCCCGAAGATCGCGTCCATCATCACCTTGATGTAGTGCGAAGCTGTCGGGTCGCAGTGAAGGTAGATAGAGCCTGTTGGCTTCAAAATCCCCTTCATGAGCAGCAAGCGTTCGACCATGTACGACAGATATGCCAACAGGCGCGGGTTGGTCTTTCGCAAGGCGTTCATCCAAAGTTTCCAGAACTCGACTGCTTCGTCCTCTACCCCGGCCTCTCGCATTAAGACCGGCATCGTCCGCAGTGCACGCTCCCTTTCTTCATTCAACGCCCACATGTCGCAGAAAGCATTGATCTGGTCCGGCAACGGTCTCCCGGTTTCATCCTTATAGATGGCGTTGTAGTCGCGGTTCGATTGAAAAGGCGGGTCGAGATAGATCAACTCCACACTGCCTAATCTCATGTGGTCGCGCATGATGGTGAGGCAGTCGCCGTAGTAAAGCCGATTCATGCGAAGCATCCCCGCATGAACGAACCGAAGCCGTCACGGTCGTTGCGATGGTTGTACTTCCAAGCACTTTCTGCCACGAACAGAGGCATCCAATGGCGGCCGTAGTGATGGTGCGAGCCATACCACGCTCGCTTGATCAGCGCCCAAAATCCCTCAATGGTGTTCGTGTGTGTCTCGCCGTCAGAATAAGCTACGGAATGATTAATGATGGCGTGGACATAGCTCGCTTTCGCCGCATTATACGCCTTGTACTCATCCGTGATTAGGATGGTTCCTGCCGGATCGACGGTGTTTTTGAGGAATTGAACAATCCCTTTCCCCGAAAGATCGTCGGTGACACAGGCTGCTACCCTACCGCCACGCTCTACTGCGCCGATTACCGGCGTTTTCTTGGTCCCGCGCCCGCGCTTGTTCGGCTTATCATTATCGCGCTTGTTCCCTTTACGCGGCTTGCCCCCGACATAGGTTTCGTCGGCTTCCACGATCCCTTGCAGCATCGGCGCTTGTTCTGCCGCCATGGCGGCTCGGATGCGCTGTTGCATGTACCAGGCCGTCTTTTGATTCAATTCGAGGTCGCGAGCTAACTGGTAACTAGACAGGCTCTTTTTGGCGTTAATAACCAGCCCCACAGCGAGAAACCACTTTTGAAGCGGAACCTTGGTCTTTTCAAAGATCGTGCCAGACAGCACGTTGAAGCTCGCCGAGATATGGTTGAAAGTTGGTGATGGCCCCTGAGGGGCGGCATATCAAGGCGGTGCTGAAGCGCCGTCAATTCTCAAGAGAAAGGGATATGCCACATGTCGAAATCTACCGGTGTTCCATTCGAGCTATCATCGGAATTTTCACCTGATCCGCTGACTGAGGTCATTCAGTTCGGGGCACGCGAGCTGTTGCGAACGGCTGTGCAGGCTGAGGTTGCCGGTTTCATGGCGGTTCACGCGCAGCTTCTGGACAAGGAAGGTCGCCAGCGTCTGGTGCGCCACGGGTTCCTGCCGGAGCGCGAGGTGATGACCGGGATCGGCACGGTGCCCGTTCAGGTGCCCCGGGTCCGCGACCGGGGTGCGAACATCGATGGCAGCAAGATCAGGTTCCGTTCATCCTTGGTGCCGCCGTATCTCCGCAAAGCGAAGTCCGTCGAGGAGCTGCTGCCCTGGCTTTACCTGAAGGGCATTTCAACGGGGGACTTCAGCGAGGCGCTGGCCGCCCTTTTGGGGCCGGATGCAGAGGGGCTGTCAGCCTTCACGATCACGCGACTGAAGGCGACCTGGTGGGACGAGTATGAAGCCTGGCGCAAGCGTGACCTGTCGGGCAAGCGCTATGTCTACATCTGGGCGGACGGGGTCTGCTTCACGCCCCGTTTGGACGGGGATCGTCAATGTATGTTGGTGATTATCGGCGCTGACGAGTACGGAGAAAAGGACGTTTTGAGCATCATGGACGGATTCCGGGAGAACGCGGACAGCTGGCGGGACCTGTTACGCGGTCTGAGGAAACGCGGCCTGACGGTGCCGCCCGAGCTTGCTGTCGGTGATGGCGCGCTTGGGTTCTGGACGGCGCTGCGGGATGTCTATCCGACCACCCGTGAGCAGCGGTGCTGGGTCCACAAGACGGCCAATGTAACGGGCGCGATGCCCAAGTCGCTGCGGGAAAAAGCCAAGGCCGATCTGCAGGATATTTGGATGGCCGAGACGAAGAAGGAAGCCAATGCGGCCTTCGATCTCTTCGTGGAAACCTACGGCCTGAAATACGAGCGGGCCGTGGCCAGGCTGGTCAAGGACCGCGACGTGTTGCTGACCTTCTATGACTTCCCGGCCGAACACTGGAAACACATCCGGACCACGAACCCGATCGAAAGCGTCTTTGCCACGGTCCGCAACCGAACGCGCAAAACCAAAGGATGCCTGAACCGCAAGACCGCCCTCGCCATGGTCTTCAGGTTGATGATGTCGGCCAAGAAGAAGTGGAGGAAGATCTCAGGGCCAAACCGTCTGCCCGAAGTGATCCAGGGGATTGCCTTCAAGGACGGGATCAAGCAACGTCAAAACGCCGCCTGATCACGCCGTCACCAACTTTTGGGCATAACTCAGCTCGACTTGCAATCACGGCAGTTCCAACGGCCTATCCGGTGTTTCTCGGATTTACGCGCCACACCAAAGCCGCCACAATGTGGGCACAGTGGCGCATCGCCCCAACGCACATTTTCAAGGTGCTCGATGCAGGCTTCTTGGTCCGGGTATAGGCTGAAGATGGTGATCAGGTTCATGACGTGTCCTCCCTACACCTTCAACGTAAGCGAACACACGCACGCTGTCAAGCCCCTATCTACTTATTCCGTTTTAGTTTTTGCTGTCATCTGAGCATGGGTCCGGCCAAACGGCGGCGCAACTTGAACTCGGATTATTCTGTGTCAGCTTCGGATAGACTGTCATGACCGATTGGACGCGAAGTCTGTTTTGCTGCGTATCGCCGACATCGGTGTTCAAAGCAGCATTTGTCAAAGTGGGCTCGGGGACTAAGCCGCTCTCGCGGCAACGGCGCTTGTTGCTGAGGTAGCGAGCGGAACAATATGTAGGCGCATTTTGCGATGTGACGGACCTGCCTGACGATTGAGGTTTCTCAATTGGACAGGAGGTTCCCATGACACAGGAGAAGATGAGCCCGCTGCGTGCGCGGATGATCGAGGACATGCGCATTCGCGGGTTGGCTGAGACATCGCAGAAAGCGCATATCCGGGCGCTGAAGGATTTCACAGCGTTTCTGGGGCGTGCGCCGGATACGGCGACGCCAGATGAGCTGCGCGCCTATCAGCTTCATATGACCGACACTGAGGTGACGCCGTCGGTCTACAATTCGCGGATCACGGCACTGCGGTTCTTCTTCGGCATGACATGCAATCGGGAGGATATGAAGAAGTACATGCAGTTCCGCACCGAGCCGCGGAAGCTGCCGATTGTGCTGAGCTTCGAGGAGGTCTCGGCGGTTTTGTCCGCGGCCCCTGGGCCCGGTCTCAAGTATCGGGCGGCACTCGGCATCGGGTATGGCGCAGGGCTGCGTGCCTCCGAGGTCACCAATCTCAAGGTTCGGGACATCGACAGTGACCGCATGCTGATCCATGTCGAGCGCGGTAAGGGCGGCAAGGATCGCGATGTGATGCTTTCGCCGTCCTTGCTGGAACTCCTTCGCGACTATTGGCGTGAGGCTCGCCCGCAGGGCTGGCTGTTTCCTGGGCAGAGCCGGGTTGAACCCCTGTCTCCACGGTCCTTGAATCGTGCCTTCAACTCGGCAAAGGCGATGGCCGGCATCAAGAAGCCTGCAACATTGCACTCGCTCCGGCACAGCTTTGCTACGCATTTGTTGGAGGCCGATACGGATGTGCGGGTGATCCAGGTTCTCCTCGGCCACGCCAAGTTGACCACGACGGCACGATATACACATGTGGCGACCAAGACGTTGCGCAATGTGTCCAGCCCGTTCGAGCACATCCAGGATGTGACCTGACGGGGGCTGCAGCGTGCCGCGGCACGCGCTGGAGGTTGCCGACATCTTCCGTGATCATGGGCCTGCCTATCGGCGGGCCAATGCAGGGCGTCTGAGCCTTGGGCAACTCAAAGTGATGTCCGCCATTGAAGCCTGCCGGACCGAAGCACTCGGTGGGCATGTGGCAGCTTGCACCAAATGTGATCACCAGCATATCGCCTACAACAGTTGCAAGAACCGGCACTGCCCGAAGTGCCAGGGACCGGCGGCGCGCGATTGGATGGCGGCGCGGGCAGACGACTTGTTGCCCGTGGAATATTTCCACGTCGTCTTCACATTGCCGGCCGAGATCGCCCGCATCGCCTACTGGAACAAGCGGGCAATGTACGGCCTCTTGTTCAAGGCATCAGCCGAGACGGTGATGACCATCGTCGCTGACCCCAGGCACCTTGGTGCCCGCGTCGGCATGACCTGCGTTCTCCACACCTGGGGATCGGCGATGACGCATCATCCCCACATCCACATGATCGTGCCCGGCGGCGGGTTGTCGCTTGATGGCATCCGATGGATCGGCTGCAAGCCCGGGTTCTTTCTGCCGGTCCGGGTGCTGTCTCGGCTGTTCAGACGCCTGTTCCTTGAGGGCCTGGTCAACTTGCACCGCGCCGGGCAGCTCACCTTCTTCAGTGATCTTGCCGGGCTGGCCGATGCAGATGCCTTCACTGCTTACCTCGCACCGCTGCGCAAAACCGAATGGGTGGTCTATGCCAAACCGCCCTTTGGCGGACCCGAGCAGGTTCTGGCCTATCTCAGCCGCTACACCCACCGGGTCGCGATCTCCAACCATCGCCTCGTCAGCGCAGATGCCGACACCGTTTCCTTCCGCTGGAAGGATTACCGCATCAAGCGCGGCGACCGGATGAAGGTCATGCGGCTCGACACGGGCGAGTTCATCCGCCGGTTCCTCATGCATGTCCTGCCCGATGGATTCCATCGCATCCGCCACTACGGCCTGCTGGCAAGCGCCGCCCGCAAGGCCAACATCGCGAAGATCCGCACATTGCTCGGTGCGGAACCGACCAGGCAGGAAGACGCACCCTCTGCCGAGATCATCCCTCTAATCTTGCGCGAGCCATGCCCCGACTGCGGCGGACCCATGCGTATCACCGAGACGTTCCGGCGCGGCGAGGTTCCGCAATCCCGCGCCCCACCGAGGAGACAGGCCGCATGACCGGGCGCGCGCTCATCCCAACCGCTACCAACCGGGTGACTCAGCCACACCGGTCGAGCCCCCTTGTCCAAAGTGAGTTGGAAAGCCACACAAAAGGCACAACACGGCTACTACCCGGGCTAAATCCAGGCCAAACCCTCTCGCGAAACATGGAAGCGGTCGACATCGCGCCCCACACCAACGTATCCGTCGCGGTCACAGACCCAGCCGACAACGCTCTTTCCCCATAGACACCGCCCAGTCCCCGCGGCTTCCTCCCTGAGAGGTTTGTCAACGCGGGCCACGCTCACGCCCGGCCGATATCCCGCGCAATGGCCCGCGTCGAAAAACCTTCATCAAACCGGCCATCCGACTAATTTGCTCAGGTGACCGTTGAGGCAGGATGAGCAGGCGTTCGGCCCGGGAAAATCCCTGTCCCGCGCCTGAACGACCGCCGTTGACAGCACCGGTCATTCGTTGAACGAAATCCTACGACCGGGTCGCGGGCAAGGACGAAGCCGCTATCGCGGCAGGGGCGCTTGTAGCTGAGATATTGAACAATCCTGCGGGGGCGACCAGCTACGCAGCCTGAGCAAACGAGCTTCAACCAACGAAATCGTTGCAGTTGTCCCCCATGTGTCCCCCAATATGGCTGCGCTTGCCGCCTAAATGACCAATTTAGTCTCTAACTAATTGATTTTGCTGGTGCCCCCACACGGACTCGAACCGCGGACCTACTGATTACAAATCAGTTGCTCTACCAGCTGAGCTATAGGGGCAAGCCGTCAGGTCTTTGACAACGCTGCGCTTTTTGGCCGGCCGATCTGCATTGCCCGTTCACCGAAACCGATACGGTCCGATTGAGGGAAGACAGGGAAGAACCGGCGACCGCTCACCTACTGATTATTTTGCCCGCTGTCCAGACGGTGGGCAGCGAATATCCGGCTTTATCGGAAGTTGTTTCGCAATTTGAATTCGGCCCCTCCGTGTGGAATGCAAGTCGGCAGCTGCAGATGAGAAATCCTTTTTCGGAACGAACTGCTTGCCTGACATCCTTCGACAGATCGCGTTGGCAGGCGGCGTCACCTGCGTCCCTTCGCGCTGCCATCATCTGCCGGACACGGCTGTGCGATGCCCGGTGCACGGTATCAGGGAACCGTCTGACCGGCATTTCTGGCGGCGGTGTCGAGCGCATCGCGTTGAAGGTCTTCATACACACCGGAAACGCTGTCTGATCGCGGCGGCGCGTAAGCACTCTCGTTGTAATAGAGCATCATGGCGAAAATGCCTTTCCGCCTTTCGATGACCATCTTCTTGGACTTGATATCCTTGCTGATCGGCTTCGCCAGGCTTTCTGGTGTAAATGCCTCCCGGTCCAACAGCTGCCAGAGGTCGTCGTCCCTCGGAATCCGCTCGACAAGGACGGCCAGTGTCTGGTCAAATACCGAAAGACTGTCCTGGTATTTGCGGATCCCTCTGCGGAACTCGTCGGAATTCAGTTCCAGCTCTATTTCATGGCGTTCGACCGGGCCTGTTCCAATCGTGAACGAACGCACATCGGTCAGCGGTTCGCAGAGCGCCGGAGAATTCGCGCTGAACGCTTCCGGCAGTTCGTCAGCCGTCCCGCGTTTCATCTTTTCAATGTCCCATTGATAGTCCGCAAAAGGAGCAAAGGCCAATTCAGCGCCGCCCAGACCATGAATGATGTCAAACGCCAGCCGGTTGGCCTTCAACTTCTGATAGGGAAGATGGCTCGTGGCAGAGACGATTTTCGGGTCGAGCAGTGGCGCGATCACGACCCGAAACTTGTTTGCGACCGCCGTGTTCAGGCCAAAGTGATAACGCGACTTCTGCTCGTAATAGACAAACTGGTTGACCATGCCTGCCGGCACCGTCGCCATCAGGTCCTGATAGTATTCTTCCATTCTCGACCGAATCGCGGCCACCCCACCCTGGCCGACCCCAAGAGCTTGCATCGGGACGCGCCCGAGGATGTTCTCGACAGTCTCCGCAGCAGTTTTTGCGGGCCGCGTGCCCCTGATGAGCGGCGACCCGTGGGCCTTGGTGCATTCGCCAAAATATCCGCTGACCCGACAGTAGTTGTCTATTCCAAGCTCGCCGAAATCCGTAAATCCCTGATGCTTCAGCCCGAAATACCGGAAGATTCCCTGTGACGATCTCAGGGGCAGCGACTGGCGCAATCTCGAGTTGTCAACCACGCAAACTCCGAGCGGCAGATCAAACGTCCTCAGGAGGTAGTCGCTTACATTTCGGTTGGCGGACTTGTGAGCCGTTCGCCCCCCCAGGCCATGGTACGTCATGTCCTGCGCCGATCCGGTCGCCAGAAACCCGGCGAGCGTGATCCGTGAATCGACCCCGCCCGACACATCCACCAGCCGGTTCCATCCGGGTTCGATATCATTGATGACCGCGGCGCATCTGGCTCGAAGACGCGCCTTTACATCGTCGAGCGCCTCTCGGTAGTTCGAATATGGTGAGGCATAGTTTTGTCTCACTCCGGCTTCGACGATTGCCAGTCCTTCGTTTGGTGAGAAATTGACTGACTCACCGGCATTCAGCAGTTTCACTTCCCGCAGGATTGTCTCGGGACAGAATGCCGTACCCCAAACACCGGTCATCGCGACGGCCAGAGGATTGGGGGTCGGTGACTGGCCCGAGAGATGAAGAGCGCACCGGATTACGTTGAGGTCGTTTGACAGAATGAAATCGCGCCCACTCCTGCAAATGAAAAGCGGATACTGACCCAGCTGGTCCGTCAGAACTTCGAACCGCTGTTGGTCCTCGCGCAAACGGCCGGCTACGAACACGCCTGAAACATCTGCCCGGCTATCCGCAATGGCCGATATCTGAGCACCGGAAACAGCCGCCAGTTTCGGATGCACCAAGTTTTCGTTCAGGAATGCATAACCGTCAAAATACCAGGTTCCCGATTGGTGTTCTGCGAACATCTTGTTCGAAAGGACGGAAAAATGCTCGTTCGCGCCGACCTCGACGATCAATTCCTTTTCAGTCCGGTTGTGATTGATCTGTCCGAGCCAATCGCCGGCAAAGGCGCGTCGCCAACCGGCGCTTACAATTGCAAGAGTCATACTATTCTCTTTTCGATCAAGCCGGCATTCCCCAAGCAGAATGCGTTTCTTTCAACGATGACGCACCATGATGCACCGACAAGACGGCCAGGTACACCGCCCGGTCTATTCGGGCATCCGACACGCAAATCCGGCGTAATTTCCGGCCTGTTCATACACATACAGGACATCCTGACCAACCCTGACCTGTCGCAGCCCGTCAAAGGCAAGGCACGCACAACCCATGCGGGTCGGACGGCCAGCAATCCAACTTGGGGACCCCGTACCGCGCAGGTGGCAACGCTGCAAGCTTGAACTGGCTTCCTACAAGAATACGACTATCGTCGCGGGCTTTGCGACGCGGACGGATCGTGTACGAAGTTTGCCGCGTGTCAGCATGACACTCTTGGAACGTCCGGTCGCTCCCACGAGTACTGGAAGGCGGCAAGACCGTCGCCATCGCGGTGGCCGGTGTCGAACTGGTAAGTGGCGCGCCCGGCGACAAATACGCCTGACGGGTGATCACCTGTCCGTTTTACAGGTGCCGGACTGCTGTGGTTATTCCGTGATGCACACCAAACAATCCATCGTGGAGACGGTTGGCCATTAGATTCAGTTTTCTTCGACGGAAGGAACCGAAACCGACGTGGCCAGCGCGGTAACCTCGGAGGTGGCCGTAACTTCACGTGTGGTGGCAAATCGTTCGTGGTTCTGCGCGACCTTCGAGAGGTCGTAGAGGTAATTAACCATAATTCCGCCCGACTGAGCCAGTCCCTTGTCAGAGGTGTCCGCATCGGCGTGGACGGCGTGAACGATCGCGCCATTGCCCAGGTGGAACCGCGCAACAGGATCCAGAGGCAATCCGCCCGGTGACTTTGCATTCAGCAGGTAGTGCGCAGCAAGTACCCGCATCCTGTCGGGGTCATCCGCGTCCAACTCCAACCCGACCTGCCCAAGCCACCCGGCCAGTTCGGGAACGGGCGACAATGTGACAAAAGTCTCCAGCGCCGAAAGCTCGGCAGACAGATCCGCTGCGACCTGTTTGATCAGCGAGTTGCCAAAGGAAATGCTGGCCAAACCCGCCTGACAGTTTGAAATGGAGTAGAACACAGCGGTGTCTGCATCCTCCGCCGGCATCGCGGCACGGTCCTCCGCCAACAGGGCCTGAACCGATCCGGGGATCCCCTTGGTCAGCGCCACTTCGACGAAAATCAGCGGCTCGTCCGGCATCGACGGATGAAAGAAGGCAAAGCATCGCCTGTCGGACGGTTCGAGCCGGCGGCGCAGATCATCCCAGCTGTCAATCGCGTGCACGGCCTCATACGCGATGATCTTTTCAAGGATATGCGCGGGGCTTTCCCAACTGATCGGGCGCAGAACCAGAAAACCGCGGTTGAACCACGAAACAAAGAGGTGACGGAAATCCAGGTCCAGCGCCTGAAGTTCCGGTTCATTGCCGCCCAGCCGCAGTAGGTCTGCGCGCATGTCAACCAAGGCTCCGGTGGCGCCCGGCACACGGTTCAGTCGGCGGACAAACTCTTGCCTGGCGGGTTCGGCGGCTTCGGCAAAGGCGCGGTAGGTGGCCCTGGACGGGGTCCGCTCGTATTCGTCCAGCGTGGTCCGGACCGTTTCGGGATCAATGTTCATCGTCGTGGCGATGTCGATGAAAAAGGCAAGTTTTGCCTCATTATCCAGTTCGGCGAACCGCGACAGGATTTCGCGGGCCAGCGCCAAACCGGTGGTTTCGCCAGCCGATCCGACAAGAGCGGCGGCAAGTTCGGTCAGCGGGCGACCATCCGTGGCAGTTTCGGACGCGTCACGGCGATAGCGCCGTTCGAACACGGTAGACAGAAGATCGGCCAGCAATGTCATCCCTCAGCCGCCACGATCAGACCGGCAATCTTTTTCGCCGGTGCGGCGGTTTCCATAATCAGCATCAGGTCCTCGTGTCCTCCCGGGAAAATCCTGCCAGTCGGGGCCGGTGTCGCAACCCCGCAACGATAGCGAAGTCAGGATTTGCGGATCAAGTGCTATGTATACAAAATCGTCTATCTTGCATTTTTATTATGGCAGAGGTTAGAAAAAGCGATGGAACAGCGTCGCGCGGACAGGATTGCCGAAAACCTGGAAGAACGGATTTTCGACGGAACGTTTTCGGACGGCGACCGTCTGGACGAGGTGCGCATCGCCAGCCAGTTCGGCGTATCCAGAACTCCATTGCGCGAAGCGTTGCAGCGGCTTGCCCTGACTGGCCTGGTCGAGCTTATTCCGCGCCGGGGCGCATTTGTCAGGCAACCCGGACCCGTCGAATTGATCGAGATGTTCGAGGTGATGGCCGAGATGGAAGCAGTTTGCGGCCGGCTTGCCGCGATGAGGATCTCCGAGGAAGCCTTGTCGGACCTGCGCGAGGCGAACCTGAGATGCCAAAGGGCCGTGGAACGACAGGACGTTGAAACATACTATCTCGAAAATGAGTGTTTTCATAAGATCATCTACCAACAATCCGGCAATTCCTTTCTCGAAGCGGAAACGACGCAATTGCACAGGCGGCTGAAGCCCTTCCGGCGCCGGCAGCTAAGGCTGCGGGGGCGTATGGCACAATCTCTGGACGAGCACCGCGCAATCCTGCTGGCGCTGGAAAAAGGCGACGCCGCGACAGCGGCCAGCGCGCTGCGGGGCCACGTGGCCGTTCAGGGCGAAAAATTCCGCTGTCTTATGGCGACACTCAAAACTGCAGCAGAATGACCGCAGTACCTATTATCCGGGCAATCCGCCGTCGGCGTTGGCGGCACTCGGATTCCTAACCACGGCACCGCGCGTTAACCCGGAATTCAAACCGGTTCTGCGCGCCGTTTCGATACCGGTCGGGCCACAAAACCAGCACGCCACGCCGGGTGCGGCAGGCGGTGACGTTGAATCCGACACGCAAAACTGTTTGATTACGGGACGAGCAGAACCGCAGGCCAAACCGTCCCAGATGCAAATTGCTATTCACACCGGCGCCCATTTCACAGACGAAGAGCGCCTGATCAAATGCCTGATGCGCAACGCGCCCGGGTTTTCGGAGCTTGGCATCGCTGTGCCCGGACCCAGCCGGTATCGGACCCTGCTGAAAAAAACGCTCAATGCCTTGAAAGGGGCGCCGCCGGGACCGGAAGCCCGCGATGTGTTGCTTGACGCGATCCTCGACGACGCCCGCGCGGATCGCATGATCCTGTCCAATTCGAACTTCTTCGGTGCGCCGCGCGCTGCCATCCGGCACGGACAGATCTATCCGATGGCCGGGCCCCGCATGGCCAGCATGTGCGACCTCTTCCCGCACGACCAGGTAGAGATGTTCATCGGCATCCGGAACACCGCCAGCTTCCTGCCCGAACTGTTCAAACGGTCACCCCGGCAGGAATTCGAGGAGTTTTCCGGTGGCGTCGACCCGCGGAGTATCCTGTGGTCCGACCTGATCGAACGGGTGCGTACGGATGCCCCCGACGTGAACGTCACGGTCTGGTGCAACGAGGATACGCCGCTGATCTGGGGACAGCTGGTGCGTGAACTGGCCGGGCTGGACCATGGGACGGAGATAACCGGAACCTACGACCTACTGGCCGAAATCATGTCCGAGGAAGGCATGCACCGGTTTCAGTCCTATCTGGACGCCCATGAAGGCATCACCGAGATGCAGATCAGGCGCATCGTTTCGGCTTTTCTTGACAAGTTCGCGCTGGAAGACCAGCTCGAGGAAGAGCTCGACCTGCCCGGCTGGGACGATGCGCTGGTCGACGAGCTCACCGACATCTACGACGAAGATGTCTTCCGCATACAGCGCATTCCCGGTGTGACCTTTATCGAGCCCTGAGCCTGCGCCTTGCCCTCGGGCGGGCCGGGCGGCATACCGGTTGGATGAACCACGCAACGAAACCCTGACGCCGAATATGCGCCATGCCCTCTTCCGACATACCGCATTGGCCGGGCTGACCGTATTGGCGCTGTGTGCCGGGGCGATGGGCGTCGCCGCCGAAGCGCGGGTATTCGCAGCGGCCAGCCTGAAAACGGCCCTGGACGAGGTGGTTGCAGTCTATTCCAAGCAGACCGGCAAGACCGTGCATGTGACCTATGCAGGTAGTTCCGTGCTGGCCAGACAGATCGAGCTGGGCGCACCGGCAGACCTGTTCATTTCGGCGAACCCGGGTTGGATGGACGTTCTGGATGAGGCCGGTCTGGTGGCCGGCCGCAAGGATTTCCTGTCGAACCGGCTGGTTCTGATCGCGGGACAGGACGAAGCGGTGACGCTGTCGATCGCGTCCGGCTTTCCGCTGGCGCAGGCACTGGGGCACGGCCGGTTGGCCATGGCGCTGGTTGATGCGGTACCCGCCGGCATCTATGGGCGCGAAGCGCTCATCTCGCTGGGGGTCTGGGATGCCGTCCACCCCAAAGTCGCTCAGACAGATAACGTGCGCGCTGCATTGCGTCTGGTCTCGCTGGGGGCCGCACCGATGGGTATCGTTTATGCAACCGACGCACGTGCAGAACCGGGTGTTCGCGTTCTGGGCGATTTCCCGCAAGACAGCCACAGCGCTATCCTCTATCCGGCGGCGCTACTGCGGGATGCAACGGATACAGCAAAGCCATTCTGGCGCTTTCTGACAGACGGTCCGGAGGCGCAGGCGATATTTGCAGCGCACGGATTTCTGACGCCGGAGGAGATTTCGTGACCGGCTGGCTTGGCCCCGAAGAATGGCAGGCGGTGGCCCTGTCGCTGCGCGTGGCGTTGGTCGCGACGGTTCTCAGCCTGCCATTCGGGTTGCTGGCCGCGGTCGCGCTGGCCCGCTGGAACTTTCCGGGCAAGGGATTGCTGAACGGGCTGATCCATCTGCCGCTGGTCCTGCCGCCGGTCGTCACTGGTTATCTGCTGTTGCTCGCCTTCGGACCTCAGGGACCGGCCGGGCGGGTGCTCGCAGATGTGTTCGGCGTGGTGCTGGCCTTCCGCTGGACCGGCGCCGTGTTGGCCGCGGCGATCATGGCCTTTCCACTGATGGTCCGCGCGATGCGGCTGGCGGTGGAGGCCGTGGACCCGAAACTTGAAGAGGCCGCCGCGACGCTGGGCGCCTCCCGGGGCTGGGTCTTTGCAACCGTCACGCTGCCGCTGATCATGCCCGGCCTGATTGCCGGCGCAATTCTGGCCTTTGCCAAGGCGATGGGCGAGTTTGGTGCGACAATCACCTTTGTCTCGAACATTCCCGGTCAGACCCAGACCCTGCCATCGGCGGTCTATGCCTTTCTGCAGGTGCCGGGCGGAGAGGCCGCGGCTATGCGGCTGGTGCTGATTTCGGTCGCGGTTTCGATGGGCGCCCTGCTGGCGTCTGAGTTTCTGGCGCGTCGGACGGTGCGCAGATGACCCTGTCGCTGGATATCAGTCACGCGTTGCCGGGTTTCACCCTGAACGCCCGGTTCGAAGCGCCAGCCGGCATCACCGCGCTGTTCGGGCGTTCAGGCGCGGGCAAGACCAGCGTGGTGAACGCGGTCGCGGGCCTTCTTCGCCCAGACAGCGGGCGGATCACGCTCAATGGCTCGGTTTTGTTCGACAGCGCTGCAGGCCAGTTGCTGCCCGCCCACAAGCGCCAGCTTGGATACGTGTTTCAGGACGCCCGTCTGTTTCCACATCTGAAGGTCAGCGCCAACCTGGTCTATGGCATGCGATTTGCGCGCAACCGGTCCGGCCCCACAGTCGAAGAGGTTTGCGCCCTGCTTGACATTGGCAGCCTGCTGGACCGGCACCCCGGCGACCTGTCCGGCGGGGAAAAACAGCGCGTTGCCATCGGCCGGGCCCTGCTGTCGCGGCCCCGGATGCTGCTGCTGGACGAACCTCTTGCGGCGCTGGACAGCGGCCGCAAGGCCGGGATTCTTCCCTACCTGGAGCGATTGCGCGACGATCTGGGTGTTCCGATGCTCTATGTCAGCCACTCGGTGGCCGAGGTTGCGCGGCTGGCAACGACTGTCGTCGTTATGGAAAACGGTCAGGTGACCCGCACCGGCCCGGCGGAAACCGTGCTGTCGGACCTGCGCATGATCCGGCCGCTGGGTGTTCGCGAGGCGGGATCGATCCTGCCGGCGCGCGTCGTTACGCATCATCCCGACGGGCTTTCGGAACTGTCGGTATCCGGGGGACGGTTGCTGTTGCCGCAAACCAACCTGCAGCCAGGCGCGTCCACGCGGGTGCGCATTCTGGCGCAGGACGTCATCCTGTCCCTGCAGGAGCCCCGGGGGCTTTCTGCCCTGAACGTTCTGCCGGCAGTGGTGAGCGAACTGAAAGAGGGCGAAGGACCCGGTGTCATCTGCCAGTTGCGCTGTGGCGAAGACTATGTGCTGGCACGGGTCACCCGCCGGTCGGCGGACGCGCTGAAGCTTGCACCCGGTCAGACCCTGTACGCCGTGATCAAGGCGGTGTCGGTCGATCCTGTCGATGTCGGCCGGGGCTGACCCGACCGCACCCGTCACATTCCCAGCGCGGCCTTGTACATTTCCAACACTGCCTCTTCTTCGGCAATGTCATCCTTGTCGCGTTTGCGCAGGGCAACCAGCTTGCGCATCACCTTGGTGTCGTAGCCCCGCGCCTTGGCTTCGGCCATGACCTCTTTCTGCTGATCGGCAAGGTCCTTCTTCTCAATTTCCAGCCGCTCGAACCGTTCAATGAACTGGCGCAGCTCGCCCGCGGTTACGCGATAGCTTTCGTCGGTCTGGGTCTCGTCCATTTCAGGTCTCCGTCAGGCTGCCAATCGGGGGAACCTGCGGGATACGCGCCCGCGCCTTGCGTTGCAAGAGCCTGCGCGCCGTCTTGCACGAGGGGCGGTGATGCAATAGGCCGGGCACGCTCGGGCAAAGGGGACTGAGATGTATGATGCGATGATCTGGGGCGGTGCGGTGGTTTCCCTGCTGGGGCTGGCCGGGCTGATCTGGTGCATACTGCGCGTTGCCCGCGCGCGGCGTTCCGGAATTGACGACGACGCCCTGCGCGCGGTTATTCAATCCGTGTTGCCTGTCAATCTGGGTGCGATGTTTCTGTCCGTGATCGGCCTGATGCTGGTCGTGATCGGAATCATCCTCGGCTGACAGCGCACCCCTTTACATTAGATTATTCTAATATATATTCTGTTCACCGCGGCGAAATGCGCCGCTGGTTTCGCCACGTACAGGATAACACTGCCATGACACCTTTTGTGAAAGCCTTCTTCGACGAAGCCACCAACACGGCATCCTTTGTAGTTCAGGAACCCGAAGGCCGGGCCTGCGCCATCATCGACAGCGTTCTGGATTTCGACCATGCCTCGGGCCGCACGTCCACCAAGAGCGCCGATGACATTATTGCTTATATCCGCTCCGAAAACCTGGATCCGCAGTGGATTCTTGAAACCCATGTGCATGCCGACCACCTGTCGGCAGCGCCCTATCTGCAGGAACAGTTGGGCGGCAACATCGGGATCGGTGAGAACATTACCGTGGTTCAGGACACATTTGGCAAAATTTTCAACGAAGGCACCGAGTTTCAACGCGACGGCAGCCAGTTCGACGCGCTGTTTACCGAAGGCGACAGTTTCCATGTCGGCCAGATGCGCGGTGACGTTCTGCACACCCCGGGCCATACCCCGGCCTGCCTGACCTATGTCATTGGTGATGCCGCCTTTGTCGGCGACACACTGTTCATGCCGGATTTCGGCACGGCACGGTGCGATTTTCCGGGCGGGTCTTCGGAAACCTTGTTCAAGTCGATCCAGAAGATCCTTGCCTTGCCGGACGAAACCCGCATTTTCGTTGGCCACGATTACAAGGCACCGGGCCGGGACGACTATGCGTGGGAAACGACGGTGGGCGAACAAAAGGCGCTCAATATTCATATCGGCGAGGGCAAGAGCGTCGAGGAATTCGTGGAAATGCGTGACGCCCGTGACGCAACCCTTGGCATGCCGCGCCTGATCCTGCCGTCGCTGCAGGTCAACATGCGGGCCGGCCAGATGCCGCCGGCGGACGAACAGGGTGATGTGTTCCTGAAAATCCCGGTAAACAAGATCTGAACAGAACGGGCCGCACGGCCCGGTCCTGACACATGAGGAAGACAACATGGAACCTGACTGGATTTGGGGTTTGGTCGGCGGCGTGCTGATCGGACTGGGTGGCGCGGCCTATCTTCTGGGCAACGGCAAAATAATGGGTGCCAGCGGCATTATCGGCGGGCTGATTGACGGCAGCGGGCGCGATACCGCCTGGGAACGGCTGGCATTTCTTGCCGCGGTCGCGGTTGTCCCGATCGTGCTCACCCCGCTCTATAATGTAGAAATCACCACTCACCTAACCCCGAATTTGTTCGTGGTTGTCGTGGCCGGGCTGCTGGTTGGCGTCGGCACGCGGATCGCCAATGGCTGCACGTCCGGGCACGGCGTATGCGGGATCTCGCGGTTTTCGCTGCGCGGTATCGTGGCCACTGTGTTCTACATCCTTGCCGGCGGCATAACCGTCGTCCTGTTCCGCCACATTCTGGGAGTGATCTGATGCGCATTCTCTTTGCAGCGATTGCCGGCGGACTGTTCGGTGCCGGATTGTTCGTGTCGGGCATGACCGACACGCGCAAGGTTCAGGGCTGGCTCGACGTGTTCGGAGACTGGGACCCGACGTTGGCCTTTGTCATGGGCGGCGCGATCATCCCGATGACCATCGCCTGGCAGCTGACCCGGGTCAGCCGTCCGCTGTCTGGGGGGCTGTTTCCGCCACCGCCAATCCATGAAATCGGTCACCGGCTGGTCGTCGGTTCGGTCCTGTTCGGGATGGGCTGGGGGCTGTCGGGCCTGTGTCCCGGACCGTCCATCGCATCGCTCAGTTATGGCGGCGTCGGCGGACTCGTCTTCCTCGCCGCCATGCTGATCGGAATGGGTGCAGCACCAACGATCGGCACCCGACTGGACCGCTGGGCAGAAGCCGCATAAAGAGCTGAAACATGGATATTCGCAAAATCACCGACCGCTATTTCGTGTCGCCGCAGATCGAGGCAGAAGACTTGCCCGAAATCCGCAAAGCCGGGTTTCACACGGTCATCTGCAACCGGCCGGACGGGGAAGTCCCCCCTAGCCACCAGGCTGCGGCCATAAGGGCTGCAGCCGAGGCCGAAGGGCTGAGTTTTCACGTGCTGGAGCTCACTCATCAGACTATGACGCCGGAAAACGTGGCCGCTCAGGCCGCGCTGATCGATGGCGCCGAAGGTCCGGTGCTGGCCTATTGCGCGTCCGGCACCCGGTGCTCCGTGGTCTGGTCGCTGGGCAAGGCCGGTCAGATGTCCGCGGATGACATCCTCGCCCGGACCGCTGCAGCAGGATATCAGCTTGAGGCGCTGCGGCCGCGCCTGGAAAACGGCGGCTGAGGTCGCATCAGGGCAAGGTGTGCGTCACCTCCTGCCCGGCCTCCTGTTCCAGCCCGGCCAGTTCGGAAATTCGCTTGATCGCTTCGTCCTGATCCAGCTGGTCGAGCGCGAAATCTTCTTCCTCAGGCGGCTGTGCTGTACCCGGTTGTTCTGACAAGGCCAGCGCCGCCGGTGGCGCAGACCGCGGCGCCGACGGCCCGGTGAAATCAGTTTCCGGCGCAGTGGTTTCGTTGACGCGGACCGCCCGCAGCCCTTCGACACGCCCCAGCCGGCCGGTACCAACGCTCTGACCTGACATGGTCAGGAGTTCTGTCCGGTCCAGCCTGTATGCCGGCAGGGGCAACAAATCGCCGGGGTTCAGGGCAGACAATTCCGACAGCGGCAACGGCACCCGGCACATCACCGCGTTGAGCCGGACTGAGGCATTTGACGCGACATGTCCGAGCGTTTCCCCCGTTCCATCGGAAACCATGCCCTGCGCCGGTTCCCTCGCCCTTGGCGCGCCCTCCGGCAAAACCGCAATCAGCCGGCTTTGTCCAGTCCCCACAGCGATGTCGAGCGTCAGGTCGAAAACCCGGAACCGATCCCCTTCGAGGCTGATGACCACACTGGCCGGATCCTGCCCGCGCGTTGAGAACCGGTGCCCCTGCAAACAGGCCCGGTCTTCTGCGCTCTCGGCCAGTTCGGATGCCCGGGCCAGAACGGCTTCGGCAAATGGGGCGCAAAGCGCGGCGTCTGTATCCGTAAACGCGCGCGCCTGCCCGTCCAGCGAGACCAGTGTTCCGAATGTCTGTTGCTGGATCAGCGCGCCAACCAGTTCCGGGCCAAGCGCAACTGCAGCGGACACACCAGCTTCGCCTTCAAAGACCATCAGCAAATGATCATTTGCAAACAGACCCGGCAGGTCCGCGGCCTGATTTGTCCCTTGCGCGCCGCCGATGACATCCAGCCGCAAGTCCAGCATGTCCCTCGACACCCGCGCGGTTGCGAGCCGCAATGCGCGAATCGATGAACGGTCTTCCGCCGGCTCTTCGGCGGGCGATCCGCCCAGCTTCCTGCGCAGAACCGAATTGTTTTCCGTCATGGCCATGCTGTGCCCGGGCAACCTTCCTGCTGGTCTCTGTATACGGCCGGGTCGGTTACCAGAACCTTTACCGCCCCTTGGTCAGAGGTTGGTGTTTAGCGGCAATTGCACCCGGAACGCGCCACCTTCATGCCCGTCAAGATAGCTCACGTCCCCACCCAGCCGCTGCAGGATTTCTCGGCAGATCGCCAACCCCAAACCGGCACCCCCGGCCTTGTCCGCGCTGACCCGCGCAAACTTCTCGAACACAGCGGCACGGGCTTCGGGCGGGATACCCGACCCGTTGTCAACAAAGTCGATCACGATCTGCTCGCCGTTCCGGGAGGTGGTAATGCTCAATTCGGGGGTTTCGGCATCACAGTACTTCTGTGCATTGCTGATGATGTTGATGAACACCTGCGACAGGCGGTCTAGATCGGTATGTATCCCGATATCCGCCGACCCCGGTTCACGCAGAACCTGTATCGGGTTGCTGGACCCGGTCAGTGCTGTCACCACCGCCTGATCCATCACCTCGGACAGGTTCCCGGCGTTCAGGTTCAGGTTCACCTTGCCGCTTTCCAGAACGCTCAGGTCCAGCAGGTCATCCAGAAGCCGTGTCAGCCGCCGGGCCTCGTCATGGATGATATTTGCGAACCGCTTCTGGTCGGCTTCGGACAAGGCTTCCGTATCCCGCATCAGTTCAGAGAACGCCCGGATCGACGTCATCGGCGTGCGCAATTCATGACTGACCTGGCTGAGAAAGGCATCTTTCTGCTCGGAAATCTGCGTCAGCATCTCATTGGCCTCGCGCAGTTGCCGCGCGGTTCGGCTCAGTTCTGCCGACTGGGCCCCCAGTCGGCTGGAATACTCCATCAGTTCCGCAGATTCGTCAGCGACCGCCAACAGGTCTTCGACCGAAACCGACGACCGGCCCACGATCTGACCGATCATCGCATGGGCCGTCGCGGCCCCCACTGAACCCGATAAGGCCCGTTCCAGAAATTCCAGAAACGCCGGGGTCGGTTCGGGCATTTCACCGCTCTGCCCCTGTTGCCCTGCACCCTGCCGGAACAGCGCCCGCGCCTGTTCAGCCTCCATGATCCTCTGGGTCATGATCATCAGGTCTTCGGTCTGGGCATAGGACCCGGCCCATTCCTTCGGCGCCGCGGAATGTTCGAACACGTTGACAAATTGCGCCCCCTGCAGCCGTTCCAGCGGGCCGGGAAAGGTGCTGACGGAAATGATGCAGAACACCGCGGTGTTCAGAAACAGGCTCCAGGCCACTGAATGCACAATCGGGTCCAGCCCCTCGATACCAAAAAGGGCGTGTGGCCTGAGCCAGCTGAGGCCAAGCGGTCCGTGTTCCAGTACACCGGCCGTCAGGATACCACTGCCGGTTTCCGGCAAGAGCAGGGTATAGGCCCAGACCAGAAACCCGACCAAAAGGCCGGCGGCCGCGCCGCTGCGGGTTGCCCCGCGCCAATACAGTCCACCAACCAGCGCCGGCAGAACCTGCGCGATCCCGGCAAAGGCGATCAGCCCGATCGCAGCCAGTGCTGCGCCCCCGCCGGAGGCCCGGAAATAGGTGTATCCCAGCGCCATAATCCCCGCGATGGCCAGCCGCCGTGAGAAAATCACGATACTTCTCACATCACCGGAAACCGACGCCCCGTCCCCGCGCAGCGACAGCCAGATCGGCATCACGATATGGTTCGACACCATGGTCGAAAGGGCCATTGCGGCGACGATCACCATCGACGTGGCCGACGAAAACCCGCCGAGAAACGAAAACATCGCCAGCCCCTCGCGCCCTTCGCTGAGCGGTACTGTCAGCACAAAGAGGTCAGGGTTCGATCCTTCGGGCAGCGTATCCAGCCCGATCACCGCAATCGGAACCACGAACAGGCTCATCGCGGCGAGGTAAAGAGGAAATGCCCAGCCGGCAGTCTGTAAATGACGTTCATCATCATTTTCGACAACCATCACCTGAAACATGCGCGGCAGGCAGATAAAGGCGGCAGCGGCCAGAAACATGATCGTCGCCCAGCGCGAGCGGTCCGTTTGCCAGCGGCCGATATCCGAGGCGTCGATACGCTCCAGCATGTCGGGCACACCTCCGGCGACGCCCCACACAACGAAGATACCGACTGCCAGCAGGGCGACGAGCTTGACCACCGCCTCGAGAGCGACCGCCGTCACCACCGTCACCACCCCCTGATGCCGTTCGTTGGCGTCAAGATTGCGGGTCCCGAACAGGATAGCGAACGCCGCCAGCCCGGACGCCGCCCAGAACGCAGTTGTGTCCCTGTTCGTCAGTTCGTCTCCATCGGAGAATACCGCGAAAGACAAGGTGATCGACTGCAATTGCAGCGCAATGTAGGGAGTGATGGCGATTACGGACAGGACGGTCACACCCACCGCCAGAAGGTTGGATTTGCCGTAACGCGCCGAAATCAGGTCCGCGATTGAGGTAATACGCTGGCTGCGGCCGATGCGGATCAGTTTTCGCACACCCCACCACCATCCGATCATCACCAGAGTAGGACCGAGGTAGATGGTGACGAATTCCAGCCCGGACCGGGCCGCGTAACCGACGGCACCGTAAAAGGTCCAGGCGGTGCAGTAGATCGACAGTGACAGAGTGTAGATCAACGGCGATCGCAGCCACCGGTCGCCACCTGTCGCCGCAAGGCGGTCCGCGACAAAGGCCACGATGAACAACAGCATCACATAGCCCAGGCAAACCAATACCAGAGTATTGAAAGACGCCATCAGAGAGCGCCCGGGTCCTGCCGGTCTTCACCCCATTTGCGCACCCACAGTCCGAACCAAGCCGCTCCGATGATCAAAAGCAGCCAGACACCGAACACATACAAGATGGCCCCGGACATCGACACTGCGCTGACCGTCTGGTCCGGTGCGTCAGGGGTGCTGGGCCACAGGATCGGTGTACACAACAACAGCGCCCCGAATATCGGCAACAGAAAAGCCGCATCCGCCATCCGGCGCCGGTGATAGCCTGAACGTTCCAGAAAGACCGGTGGTCTGGTGGGTTTCTCGTTCATGCCCGGCCTGCAAGCGCCACCAGATCGCGCACGGCCGTGAGAACTTCGATGTTGCTGAAAGGCTTGGTCATAAACCGGCTGACCCCGGCCCGCTCGGCCATGTCCCGGTCCCGGGATTGCCCCCTCGCGGTCAGCATGAGCACCGGGAGGTGTTCAAAATCGCTGATCCCGCGCAGTTCGCGAAGAATATCCAACCCGCTCTTGCCCGGCAGCATCAGGTCAAGGATCAACAGATCCGGACGCAGCGCCTGCACCGTTTCAACGGCATCTGTGCCGTCCGTGTGGCAATCGACGGTCCAGCCTTCGCGTGTCAGTAAAAACCGTATTGCCTCAACAATGTTCGGTTCGTCTTCGACAAGCAGAACATGCCGATTCATTCCGTTCTCCTCCCGCCCCGTTGACCGGGGTTTTCATCAACTTAATCGCCCTGTTGTAAGACTGTCAAAACCCTTCGCCCAGAATCGACGGTTCCCGACGCGCAGAACAGGTCGCCCGCGGGCAAATCCTGCAGCTGACACCCACCGGAATGGCCTCTGCCCCGTCCGTGTCAGCCTCGGCGACCGGCACGATCAGCATTGTCGATCGATAGACGGGTTCCTGATTGAAGGACACCGGCCCCACTGGTTCACTGATCGCAACACAGTCGAATATTGCATTGTCGCGACCCGGTTGCGCCACCCGTTGGCGGATCGGCGTCATCGGCCGGCTGAGCGCGCCGTATAATGGCCACAGCGGACAGCTTTCACCGAACCGCGGCAGCGCGAACCCTTCGGTCGGCTTGCGAAACAGGATGCTGCCCGAAGCGTCGCATACTACCAGCCCGACTTCGACGCCAACGTCGTCCTGTGGCATCACTGCAAGCCGGCGCAACGCAGTTGTCAGGGTGACACCGAATCTGCGGGCCAAGGCCAGCGGGTCCAAACCGGACCGCGACAGCGTTTCGCGCATCTCGGTCAGGGGCATGGTTCTTGCATCGGCCAGATATCTGCGCAGGATCACCAGCACGATCTGCCGGGCGGCCGGGGTACTCAGCTCCGAAGCGCGGTCCGTCAGGGTCTCCGGGTCCACCTCTCCGGTTTCCAGCTCCGGGAAGTGGGCATGGTGGGCGGTGACGAAGGCTTCGGCCTCTTCCTGTGGAATGGCCCGGCCCTCTTCAGTCAGCGTGGTCGCATCCAGATACGACACAAGCGATTTCGAACTGTCCGCCAGCCGCCGGCTGTCCTGATCGAGATTGCGGTGAAAACGGTCACGCCATTCCGCGGTAAGGTCTCCGGTTTCAGCAAGAATTGCCGCCGTCGACCGGATCGCGGTCGCAGTCGACAGCAATTCGTGCAATGATTCAGCAAGATGCGGATCCCGGTTGAACCGGTCCGACAGCATCTCCACAGCCTGCTCCAGCGACTGGATGCGCTGCCTTTGCCGGGCCATGACCTCGGCCCAGCCAGGGAACCGGCCAGCGAATTCATCCGCCCGTTCAGCTTCGACCGCCGCGACCCCGCTGTCGGCGGCAGCCTCGCGCAATGAAGCCACCAAAGCGGCCTCTGCGCCTTCTGTTAGCAGCGTGGGATCAACCTTCAGTACGCGGGCGATGTCGAGCAGAAGCTTGCCCGCGATTCTCCGGCGGTTATGCTCGATCAGGTTGATATATGATGCCGAAATCCCGACCTGCCGCGCCAGTTCGGCCTGTCGCAGTCCGGCAATCTGCCGCCTTTCCCGGATCCGGCTGCCTGTGAGACTTTCCCTCACCATTCCTGCCTTCCGCTTCCCCTCTGAAAACCAACGCATTTTTGCAGCGCAGCATAAACTTGTTTACAAGCGCCCTGCGGCCATTGTGGAATTGTTTACAGCTTTTCTCCCTGTTTCAAAGGGTTTATTGAGAAGTTTTCCAAAACTCCGTCATTATTGCTTTGCACCACTGTGCGATGCCGCGTGTGCCAGGGAGGCGACCGGCAGCTTTACACTTACGGGAGGAATTCCATGTCCAAAACCGATGTCACACGTCGTGGCGTAATCAAAACCGGGGCCGTGGCCGGCGCCGGTCTGGCTGTTCCGACGATCTTCACCGCTTCGTCCGCAGCAGCCTACACCAACGAGCCGACAGGCGGCGAGGTCACTCTGGGCTTCAACGTTCCGCAGACCGGCCCCTATGCCGACGAAGAGAACGACGAGCTTCTGGCACAGCAGCTGGCAGTCGAGCACCTGAACGGTGAAGGCGACGGCGGCTGCCTGAACACCTTTACCTCCAAAGCCCTGAAGGGCAACGGCATCCTGGGCAAGAAAGTCACCTTCGTGACCGGCGACACTCAGACCAAGTCCGACGCAGCCCGCGCATCCGCCAAGTCCATGATCGAAAAAGACGGCGCTGTCATGATCAACGGCGGCTCGTCCTCGGGCGTTGCCATCGCGGTTCAAGGCCTCTGCCAGGACGCAGGCGTGATCTTCATGGCCGGCCTGACCCACTCCAACGACACCACCGGCAAAGACAAGAAGGCAAACGGCTTCCGTCACTTCTTCAACGCCTACATGTCCGCTGCCGCTCTGGCGCCGATCCTTGAAAAGGAACTGGGTGCAGACCGTCGCGCATATCACCTGACCGCTGACTACACCTGGGGCTGGAGCCAGCAGGAATCGATCGCAGCCGCGACCGAGGCCATGGGCTGGGAAACCGTCAACAACGTTCTGACACCGCTGGCATCGACGGACTTCTCGTCCTACATCGCTCCGGTTCTGAACTCGGGTGCTGACGTCCTGATCCTGAACCACTACGGCGGCAACATGGTGAACTCGCTGACCAACGCGATCCAGTTCGGCATGATGGAAAAAGTCGTGAACAACAAAGACTTCAAGATCGTTGTTCCGCTCTACTCCGAATTGATGGCCGCTGGTGCGGGTGAAAACATCAAAGGCGTGTTCGGCTCCATGAACTACAACTGGCAGCTGGACAACGAAGGCTCCAAGCAGTTCGTCAAGTCGTTCGGTGAAAAGTACGGCAAGCCGCCGTCGAACTCCGCTCAGACCTGCTATGCTCAGACTCTGCTCTATGCAGACGCGTGCGAGCGTGCCGGCACCTTCAACCCGTGCGGTGTTGCCGAAGCTCTGGAAGGCTTCGAATTCGACGGTCTGGGCAACGGCAAGACGCTCTATCGTGCCGACGACCACCAGTGCTTCAAGGACGTGCTTGTTGTGAAGGGTGCAGACAACCCGACCAACGCGTACGACACTCTGGAAATCGTGGAAGTCACTCCGGTTGAGCAGGTCACCTACGCACCGGATCACCCGATGTTCGCCGGTGGCGCACTGGGCACGTGTAACCCTGGCGCATAAGCCGGCGGTTCACGCAACCCGAACTTAACAAAAGCGAAAGCTCTCCGGCCATCTGGCCGGGGGGCGACACACTTAGAACCGACGGTGGGGACGTATGGACTCCTTTCTCCTGCAAATTCTGAACGGGCTCGACAAGGGCTCTGCCTATGCGCTGATTGCGCTGGGCCTCACGCTGATTTTCGGCACGCTCGGCGTTGTCAATTTCGCCCACGGCGCGCTCTTCATGATCGGTGCGTTCTGTGCCGTTACGTTGCAGCGTATTCTCAGCCTCAGCTACACCGTCGAAGATCCGACGCAAAAGGACTTCCTCGGAAACCCGCTCAAGGTACAAACACCTTATGTCGAAAGCTGGTTTGGTCCAAATGTCGGGGGCGCCATTATCGACTGGGCGGTTCCGCTGGCGATCCTTCTGGCGATCCCGGTCATGGTCCTCCTCGGACTGGCCATGGAACGCGGGCTGATCAAGCATTTCTACAAGCGTCCTCACGCAGACCAGATCCTCGTCACATTCGGCCTGGCCATCGTTCTGCAGGAAATCATCAAATACTATTTCGGCGCCAACCCGATCCAGACGCCCGCGCCTGACGCGCTGAGCGGCGTCGCCAATCTGGGCGCAGTCATCGGTATGGATCTTGTCTATCCGATCTGGCGCATCGTCTACTTCTGCTTTGCTGCACTGATCATATTCGGCGTGTTTGCGTTCCTTCAGTTCACCACATTCGGCATGGTCGTCCGCGCCGGCATGGCTGACCGGGAAACGGTCGGACTGCTCGGCATCAACATCGACCGCCGCTTTGCCATCATGTTCGGCGTCGCTGCTGCGGTGGCCGGTCTGGCCGGGGTGATGTACGGGCCGATCAACCCACCGAACTATCACATGGGTATGGACTTCCTCGTGCTCAGCTTCGTGGTTGTTGTGGTCGGCGGCATGGGATCGCTTCCGGGCGCCGTACTTGCCGGTTTCATTCTGGGTATTCTCGAAAGCTTCGCCTCGACCACATGGGCGACGACGACAATCCCGGGCATCAACCAGATCATCATCTACCTCGTCGCCATAATCGTCCTGCTGACCCGTCCAAGGGGTCTGATGGGTCGCAAAGGCGTGATGGAGGACTAAGCACATGTTCGGACTGGACAAAAAAGACACTACGCTGTTGCTCGTCGTCGCTGCACTGACGATGCTGGCACCCTTCCTCCTCAACCCGTTCCCGACCGAAAGCGGCATGGCGCAATTCAACGCCGGCTATCCGGACCTGATGCAGAAGTTCGTGATCTTTGGGATCTTCGCGATCGGCTTCAACATCCTCTTCGGCCTGACCGGCTACCTTTCTTTCGGTCACGCTGCGTTTCTGGGTGTCGGGTCCTACGCCGCGGTCTGGATCTTCAAGCTGTTCACGTACAACGTGTTCCCGGCCATCCTGCTCAGCGTGATCGTCGCCGCACTCTTCTCGCTGCTGATCGGTTTCGTGTCGCTGCGGCGCTCGGGGATTTACTTTTCGATCCTGACTTTGGCCTTCCCGCAGATGTCCTTTGCGCTGGCCTACTCGGTCCTGTCGAACCCCAAGTTCAACCTGACCAACGGTGAAACCGGTCTTCAGGTCTACGCCGACGATCCGCAGCGGTTCCACCGCGAGGGTCTGCCGGATCTGCCGCACTTGTTCGGACTGTCCATGCGGTCGACCCACACGATGGAAATCGGCGCCTGGTCGTTCGACTTCAATGTCGGCTACTACCTGTGTGCCATAGTCATGCTGGTCACGTTCTATCTGTCGGTCCGCATCTTTCGGTCGCCCTTTGGCATGATGCTGCGCGCCGTGAAGTCAAACCAGCAACGGATGAACTACACCGGTCTCAACACCCGTCCCTACACCCTGGCAGCCTTTGTCATCTCGGGCATGTACGCAGGTCTGGCCGGCGGTCTGCTGGCGGCGATGGACCCGCTGGCCGGTGCGGAACGGATGCAGTGGACAGCATCGGGCGAAGTGGTTCTGATGACCATTCTCGGCGGTGCAGGTACCCTGATCGGACCGATCCTCGGCGCAGGCTTCATCAAATACTTCGAAAACATCTTCTCGAAGATCAACGACAACGTCCTGCACCAGTGGTTCAGCTTCATGCCTGACGGGATCGAAGACTTTATGGTTTTCATCGTGCATCCCTTCGTCGGCAAGGGCTGGCACCTGACGCTCGGCATCCTGTTCATGCTGGTCGTAATCTTCCTGCCTGGCGGTCTGGTTGACGGCGGACAGCGCATCGGTCGCTGGCTGCGGAGCCGCGGCCAGAAAGAAGACAAGACCACCGGCACCACTGAGCCTGCGGAATAAGGAGCGGAACCCATGGGTATCCTTGAAGTCAAAGACGTCAGCAAGCGTTTCGGTGGTCTCAAAGCCCTGACAGACGTGAACCTGAGCGTCGCCGAAAACACCGTGCACGCCATCATCGGGCCGAACGGAGCCGGCAAATCCACCCTGCTCAACTGTTTTGTGGGCAAGCTGATCCCCGACACCGGGTCCGTCATGTTCGACGGCGAATCGGTGCTGGGTCGGGCCCCCTACGAAATCAATCAGATGGGCATTTCCCGCGTCTTCCAGACACCCGAGATTTTCGGTGACCTGACTGTTCTGGAAAACATGATGATCCCCTGCTTCGCCAAGCGCGACGGGTCGTTCGAACTGAACGCCCTGCCGAACATGATGGGGCAGAAGGACATCGTGGAGCGGGCCGAAGAGGTGCTGGAAGACATGAACATGGCGGACAAACGCCATGATCATTCCGCCTCCATGTCGCGCGGAGACAAGCGGCGGCTGGAGATCGGCATGTGCCTCAGCCAGGAACCGCGGTTGTTGCTGCTGGACGAACCCACGGCCGGTATGGCCCGGGCCGACACCAACAACACGATTGATCTGCTGAAGGAAATCCGGGACCGCCGGAACATCACCATCGCCATTATCGAGCATGACATGCACGTGGTGTTCAGCCTTGCCGAACGCATCACCGTTCTGGCGCAGGGCACGCCGCTGGTCGAGGACACGCCCGACAACATCAAGGGTCACCCCAAGGTGCGCGAAGCGTATCTGGGCGAAAGCGCATAAGGGAGACGACAGATGAACGTCAAACCGGACTTCTCCAAGGGCCACAACGTGGCCGAAACCGCGCCGGCCTTCCTGTCGGTCTGGGAAATGCAGTCCTTCTACGGTGAAAGCTACATCGTGCAGGGCATTTCCTTCAACGTCCACGAAGGCGAGATTCTTGCGCTTCTGGGCCGCAACGGCGCCGGCAAGACAACAACGCTGCGCTCGATCGCGCGCATGGACGAGCCTCAGGTCAACCACGGTGAAATCTGGCTGGATCACCAGCCGCTGCACGAAATGCGCAGCTTCGAAGCCGCGGCTGCCGGCATCGGTCTGGTGCCCGAAGATCGTCGCATCATTCCCGGCCTGACGGTCGAGGAAAACCTGCAGCTGGCGCAGATCGCACCGCCACATGGCTGGTCGATCGAACGTCTCTACGACCTGTTCCCGCGCCTTGGCGAACGGAGCAAGCAGGAAGGCATTACCCTGTCGGGCGGAGAACAGCAGATGCTGTCCATCGCACGGGCACTTGCCCGGGACATCAAGGTGCTGCTGCTGGACGAACCCTATGAAGGTCTTGCACCGGTGATCGTGGACGAGATCGAAAAGACCCTGCGCATCATCAAGGAACAGGGCATCACGACCATCATCGTCGAACAGAACGCCCTGCGCGCCCTTGCGCTGGCCGACCGGGCCGTGATCCTCGACACGGGCGGTATCGTGTTCGACGGCACCGCCGCGGAAGTTCTGGAAGACGCTGACTTGCGCGCGGAATACCTGGCGATCTGATCGGACCGCAATGCGTTTCACAGGCCGGCGCCCGAGATTGCTCAGGTGCCGGCTTTTTCTTTGCCCCGGCTTGCGCGAAGGCACTGGCGCGGTGATAATCGCCCATCAACTTCTTTCAGGTGTTATCGTGCGCGTTTTTCTGGTTTTCGTTTTGACTGGCCTGCTTTCATTTTCTGCAACGGCACCGTTTGCGGCAACTGCCGGTTTCCTTTCGGGTGCCACGTCCTTGCCGCCGGCGCCCGCCGCACAACCATTCCTCATCCCCGTGAAGAAAAAGAAGAAAAAGGCGCATGTCTCGGGCAGTGTCGGAACCTCGGGCGGTAAGGTCAAAGTCGGAAACGGCTCCACGTCGGTCGGTGTCAACAGCAACGGCAAGGCGTCGGTGTCTGTCAAACCCAAGGGCAGCAAGGTCCGCGTCGGTGTGAATTCCAAGGGCAAGGTGCGCATCGGGTTCTGAGCCGGCCCCGGATGTTCGCCCGGTCTGAGCGGGTTTCGGACCGGCTTTGCATTTCACTTTTCACCATACCCGGCATCAACTATAAGCCCCAACACATTCAAGATCCCCCAAGGGCAGCCGAGCAAACTCACCAGTCGAGGAACACATGACAGACACAAGGCACGACGCAGATGTGGCATTCATCAGATCTCTGGCCGAGCTGTTGCGGGAAAACGACCTGACCGAAGTTCAGGTCAAGCGCGAGTACGGCCAGGACGACGCGCTGAACGTGCGCGTCAGCCGGGCCGCCCCTGCCCCCGCGCCGATGCCGGCACCTGTCGCCGTTCCGGTAGATGTTGCCCCTGCCGCGGTCGCTGCCGCTCCGGCCCCGGCAGAAGATCCCGCCAGCCATCCCGGCGCCGTGACTTCGCCGATGGTGGGCACCGTTTACCTGCAGCCGGAACCGGGATCGCCCCCCTTCATCTCAGTCGGCAGTCAGGTTGCGCAGGGCGATACGCTTCTGATCGTCGAAGCCATGAAAACCATGAACCAGATCCCGGCGCCGCGCGCAGGTACGGTCAAGCGCATCCTCGCTGAGGACGGGGGCGCAGTTGAATTCGGAACGCCTCTGGTCATCATCGAGTAGGCGGCCCGCGCATGTTCCAGAAAATCCTGATTGCCAACCGTGGCGAGATCGCCCTGCGTGTCATCCGCGCGGCGCGTGAAATGGGTATCGCGATCGTTGCCGTTCATTCGACCGCCGACAGCGATGCCATGCACGTCCGCATGGCGGATGAAAGCGTCTGCATCGGTCCGCCACCCGGCGCACAAAGCTACCTGTCCTCTGCCGCCGTGATCGCCGCGTGCGAAATCACCGGTGCGGATGCAATTCATCCCGGTTACGGATTTCTTTCCGAGAACGCCAATTTCGTGCAGGCGGTCGAAGATCACGGCATCACCTTTATTGGCCCGACCGCCGAACATATCCGGGTAATGGGCGACAAGATCACCGCCAAGGACACGATGAAGGATCTCGGCGTGCCCTGTGTTCCGGGGTCTGACGGCGGCGTGCCGACGCTGGCTGCGGCGCAGGCGCTGGGGGAAGAAATGGGGTATCCGGTGATCATCAAGGCCACCGCCGGTGGTGGCGGGCGGGGCATGAAGGTCGCCGCGACGGCCGAGGGTATGGAGAGCGCATTTCGGACCGCACGGGCCGAAGGCAAGGCCGCCTTTGGCAATGACGAAGTTTATATCGAGAAATACCTGACCACACCGCGCCATATCGAGATACAGGTTTTTGGCGACGGCAAGGGCAAGGCAGTCCATCTGGGTGAGCGCGACTGTTCGCTTCAGCGCCGTCACCAGAAAGTGTTCGAAGAAGCCCCCGGCCCCTGCATTTCCGCCGAAGAGCGGGCGGCAATCGGCAAGGTCTGCGCCGACGCGGTCGCCAACATCAACTATATCGGCGCCGGTACCATCGAATTTCTCTACGAGAATGGCGAATTCTATTTCATCGAGATGAACACGCGTCTGCAGGTTGAACATCCCGTGACCGAGAGCATTTTCGGTGTCGATCTCGTGCGGGAACAGATCCTGGTTGCGGCAGGTGAACCGCTGTCCTTCTCGCAGGAGGACCTGCAGATCAACGGACATGCGATTGAGGTCCGCATCAACGCCGAGAAACTGCCGAATTTCTCGCCCTGCCCCGGCATGATCACCCATTATCACGCCCCCGGCGGGCTGGGTGTGCGGATGGACAGCGCACTTTATGATGGCTACTCGATCCCGCCCTACTACGACAGTCTCATCGCCAAGCTGATCGTGCATGGCCGGGACCGGCGCGAAGCGCTGGCACGTTTGGACCGGGCTTTGGGGGAACTGATCGTCGATGGTGTCGACACCACCGTTCCGTTGTTCCATCATCTGCTGAAAGAAGACGACATTCACACCGGCGACTACAACATTCACTGGCTGGAGAAATGGCTCGACCGGCACATGTCGGAATTCTGATTCTGCGGTCGGGCGAAGACGCATGAGCATGACGCCCGAATTGCTGTTGCACGCTTATTCGATCGGGGTCTTCCCGATGGCGGAACACCGGGACGACCCCGAGGTTTTCTGGGTCGATCCGCGCAAACGGGGCATCATCCCGCTGGATGGGTTTCACATTTCGCGGTCGCTGGCGCGCCGGCTGCGACGTGGCGGTTTCGACATTTCCGTCAATGCCGATTTTTCCGGGGTGCTGGACGGTTGCGCCGATCGGGAAGCAACATGGATCAGCGCCGACATCCACCAACAGTATCTCAGCTTGCACCGGCTGGGGCACGCCCATTCACTCGAAGTCTGGGAGGATGGCATCCTTGCCGGCGGGGTTTACGGCGTGGTTCTTGGGGCCGCGTTTTTCGGTGAAAGCATGTTTTCGCGCCGGACCGATGCGTCCAAGATCGCGTTGGCATATCTCGTCGACCGATTAAGTCAGGCTGGTTTTTCCCTCTTTGATACACAATTCTTAACTGAACATCTTGCCAGCCTCGGCGGCATCGAAATCTCTCGCGCCCGGTACAAAAGACAACTGAATGCTGCATTGGAGCAAAGCGCGGATTTCACCGCGCCACCGATCCCGTCAGCTCAGGACGTGATACAGCGCAACACCCAGACATCGTAGCGCGCGTGATCCATTGCACTCAGCGCCGGAGAGGACGCGATCATCCAGCCTTCAAAGGCAATGTCGCGACTGCCTTCGTCGCGGATCTCCAGATAGGCAAAGGCATCACCGGTCGGGTTTTCGGCCGGATAGCGACATTCAATCAGGTCGATCTCCAGCCCGAAAACAGCGCTCACCGCTCCGGTGCGCAGCTCCAGATCTGCGGTCTGGCCGTTTACCTTGTCCAGTGCGCGCAAAACCGCGCCATCACCTGTCAGGGCTTCGTTCTGGGCCTGCCCGCCTGAAGGAAGGCTCAGCATCAGCGCGGCGATCCAGCGGATCACCCTCCGTTTCCTCCATCACCGGCCACGAACTTGACCAGCAGGGAAATCAGGCTGACTGCCCCCTGAGTGTCGGAAAACTCGTCGCCCGGCGAGAAATAGAACGGCGATCCGCCGGGCATGACCTCGACGAAATTCCCGCCCAGTAACCCCTCGGAGGACACGATGATCGCGCTGTCGTCCGGGATCTCGATACCGTCCTGGATGGATACGGTCGTTGCGGCGCGATAGGTTTCCAGGTCCAGCTCCATGCCTGTCACCGTTCCGATCTTCACACCTGCCAGCCGCACGTCCGTGCCGACGCTGACGCCTTCGAGCGAGCGGAACGACGCGTGAAGTGCATAGCCGTCTGTGCTGCGTGAAAATCCGGTGGCCTGCCCGGCATAGATGGCAAACGCCACAGCCCCGGCCAGAACCAGCCCGCCGACGATCACCTCGGTTGAATTGGAGGACATGTTATTCGGGGCTCCACGCCTCGTAGTCGGACCGGGTTGCAGGCTCTGCCTGCCGCAGGGACCCTGCCGGCGCATAAGCCAGCGCCGTCCCGGTCAGGTTTTCCTCGTGTGGTTTTTCCCACGCTTTGTGGTCCAGCGGCCTTTCAGTCGGCGGTTCGTCCCAAGTCCAATGCAACCACCCGTGCCAGTCGGGACTGACGCGGCTCGCCTCGGCTTCGCCGTTGAAGATAACCCAGCGTTTGCTGTCATCCTTGGTGCGGTAATAGATGTTCCCCTGATCGTCTTCCCCCACCCGGACGCCATGCCGGGCAGTCCAGAACTGGGTATTGAGCGTCTGACCATTCCACCAGGTCAGGGCGCGCACAATCGTGTTCAGAAAGCTCATGAAGGACTCCGCACTATCTGGCCGGTTTATGCCCGAAGCCGGAAATAAGGTCCAGTGCACTGTCCCGTATCAGCACCGCTTTGCCGGCATACGCGGCAAAAGCCCGCGGCAAGGCGCATGAAACCACGCAGGTGCTTTGGCCGCGACATTTCAGACGGCCGATGATACAACGTCCAAAACAGCCTGAACCGGCAAAACAGAGCAGTTGGACATGGACAAAACAAACGTATTGAAGGTTCCGCATCCCTTCCGCGGCTGGGCAACTGAGGTTGAGCGTGTTCCGAACGCGCTGGTCGTCCCGGCGGAAAGCCGCAGCTTTCAGCAGCAGGCCGGCGTGTTGCGGTCTGATGGCAGCTATTGCGCCGCCGCCGCACTGTGGCGCAAGGATCAGGAGATCACCAGTGCGCCGGAAATGCCCGATGGCGAACCCGCGCATTTGCCCGGCCGCTGGCTGTGGGGCGGTGTATTGTGGCGGCATTTCGGCCACTTCATCGTCGAAAGCACCGGGCGGTTGTGGGGGCTGGACGCTGTTGACGGACCGGTGGACGGCGTTTTGTTCATGCCCAAAAGCCCGAAGAACGGAACGGAACTGGCCGGTTTCCAGTCGGATTTCCTGACTCAGGCCGGCGCGACCCCCAAAGTGCTGATCGAACCCACACGCGTGGACGAATTGCTGGTCCCCGGTCAGGGGCTGGGCATCGGGCGGATCGTTATCGGCACCAATGCCTGCAAAAGTTTCTTCAACGACCGTTTTGCGCCCGACATCAAACCGGACGGGCCGGAGAAGCTCTATGTCAGCCGCAGTGCCATCGGTCCGACGAAGGGCGCTTTGATCTGCGAAACCCAATTTGAACATAACCTTGCAGAGCAGGGCTATGAAACTTTCCACCCGCAACAGAACGACATCGCTACCCAGATCGCCCGTTACAGAGCAGCGAGGCACGTTATTGCAAGCGAGGGATCGGCAATTCACATGTTCGGGCTGGTCGCCCGGCCTGAGCAGAAGCTGGCGGTCATCATCCGGCGCAAATCGAAGGCGACGAAATACATCGAACGGCACGTGCGCTCATTCGGCGGCATCGATCCGGTCATGATCAATGAAGTCCAACGCACGTGGAAACCCGAGGACCGAAAGCAACCCCGTTTCGCGCGCGGCGAACCGGACTATCCCGCGATCCAGAAAAAGCTGATTGAACATGGCTTTATTGAACCCGGACCGGACTGGCCCGCGTTAACCGAAACAGAAGTACTGGCTGATCTGAACAAACCTGACCGGCCAGAGCTGGTCTATCGCGCTGTCGGATAGGGCCAAACTCACGTTACCGGTCCGCAGGTTGTTTCAGGCGGCTGATAACCGTTTTGCCGGCCTGACCAAGGCCGACCTGCAATGCTGCTGATTGGCCGGAACAGGCCGCGCCCCGCACCCGGGTTCGACCATATCGACCGGTGAGATCAGGGGCAGGGTTTTGGCATCTTTCGTCGGGATCAGCGGGCGGGCCGGTTCACCATAGCTGGCCCTGACGTCCCGTGTCAGCCACGGCAACGCCGCGTGCACCTGCAGGCGTTGCATCCCGGTCAGCAAGGACAGCGCATACTCTGTCGGATACAGGCTTTCGACCGGGACACCCTCGGCGAGAATAATCTCGTGCCGCGGCAGCAGCAGCGTGTGATATGTGATCTCCCGACAGCCATTCATCCGGCGCACGAAGGGCTGGCCGTCAAAGCTGACACAGGCCGCCAGCCCGTCGTTCTGTGGCCCCGGGACCTCGGTCCCGCCGGTGCGGATCATCAGGCGGTGCTGCGGCGACAGGCGTAAATCGCGCCACGGCAAATCCGGGGAAATCGCCCCCTGCCTGAGCAGGATCGGGCGTTGCGCGGCGTTGTTATCGTCAAAAACTAACCTGCGCCGACCGGTCCACACCAGCGGTTGCGGGCCGCTGTCGAGCGTCAGGAGCAAGTCGCCGGGGTGCAGGGATTCGACCGGCACGTCGCCATTCAGCGTCGAAATACGGGTCCCCGTGGCAAAACAAACAAAGAGGTCTGTGTATGCAACTGACGGGCTGTCGGAGTCCACCGAGACAAATTCGTACTCGACGCCCGGCACCAGCGGATCGGTAGTGGCAATGGCAAATGTTGGTGTCGCGCCGCCTTCGTCGATGGCATAAACGGTTATGATGTCGCCCGGATCCGTCGAGCCGACCGGCCGGATCGCATAGGAGTATTCGTTTTCGAAAGTGTCGCCGGCAGAATAATCCGTGCCGTTGACAGTCGCGTCTGCCCCAAAATTCTGATTTCCATCACCGTCGTTGAGATTGAGGTCGTTGTCGTCGATTTCAACCTGAATTGGCGTGGCACCAACATCGAGCACGAACGTCGTGCCACCAACAGCATCCGGCTCGGCATCCGCACCGGACGGCCACGGGTCGGTTCCCGTGTGCGTCAGATCACTCAGCTGGTAGACGCCGATTGTTGGCATTCTGCTCTCCTCGGAAAGCGTCAATGCCACTCGAATTTGATGGATCTGGGTCAAAGTTCGGTCGACAGAACGGCATTTCGCCCGCGATTGTGGCGATTCGTCATGTGCCCTGCTTCAGGAACGGCCGCAGGGGTGCACCCAATCCCGGCCTAACTCGCTGAGGTAATGCAGATATCACGCAATATGAGAACCGCGATACGTCATGCGGTAATTGTGGCAGCCGGCAGGGCACAACTCCGGCGCCCGCCATCAGATTCTTTCAGATCGCCGTTGATTTCAGGTCCCGGAGCCTGTCAGCCAGCCGTTGCCGGCTCCTTCTCGGCATCCGCGTGGATCATCAGCGGTGCAGCCTCCGACGTCACCGCCTCTTCGTTCACCACCACCTTGGTCACACTGTCCAGCCCCGGAAGGTCGAACATGGTATCCAGCAGGATGTCTTCGAGAATAGACCGCAACCCGCGTGCGCCGGTCTTACGCTCGATCGCGCGCTTGGCGATCGCGATCAGCGCGTCGTCGGTGAACTGAAGCTCGGTATCTTCCAGCTCGAACAGCCGTTGGTACTGCTTGACCAGCGCGTTCTTTGGCTGGGTCAGAATGGTAACCAGAGCGTCCTCGTCCAGATCTTCCAACGTTGCCAGAACCGGCAGGCGACCAACGAATTCCGGGATCAGGCCGAATTTCAGCAGATCCTCTGGTTCCAGATCCTGAAACACCTCGCCCACGCCGCGTTCATCATTGTCCCGGACATCCGCACCAAAACCCATAGCACTGCCCTTGCCGCGCTGTGCGATGATCTTGTCGAGCCCGGCAAAGGCGCCGCCGCAAATGAACAGGATATTCGTCGTATCGACCTGCAGGAATTCCTGCTGCGGGTGCTTGCGCCCGCCTTGCGGCGGCACGCTGGCCACGGTGCCTTCCATCAGCTTCAACAATGCCTGCTGCACACCCTCGCCCGACACATCACGGGTGATCGACGGGTTTTCGGACTTGCGCGTGATCTTGTCGACCTCGTCAATATAGACGATGCCGCGCTGCGCGCGTTCGACGTTGTATTCGCTGGACTGCAACAGCTTGAGAATGATGTTTTCCACATCCTCACCGACATATCCGGCCTCGGTCAGCGTGGTGGCATCGGCCATGGTGAACGGCACATCGAGGATCCGCGCCAGCGTCTGCGCCAGCAGGGTCTTGCCGCAACCGGTCGGACCAATCAGCAGGATGTTGGACTTGGCCAACTCGATATCGCTGCCGGCCTTCTGCGCGTGGTTCAGACGTTTGTAGTGGTTGTGCACGGCCACCGACAAAACCCGTTTGGCCATGGCTTGACCGATGACGTAATCGTCCAGCACCTCACAGATATCCTTGGGCGTGGGAACACCATCCGCGGCTTTCAGGCCGCTGGCCTTGGTTTCTTCGCGGATGATGTCCATGCACAGTTCGACGCATTCGTCGCAGATGAACACCGTGGGTCCGGCAATCAGTTTTCGGACCTCATGCTGGCTTTTGCCGCAGAAACTGCAGTAAAGTGTATTCTTGCTGTCGCCGCCGGTATTGGTTGCCATGGTCTACCCTTCGGTCTTCGGTCCTTCGTCCCCGCACAAGCGGCACGTGTTGCTTCAGCTTAGGCCAGCCGGCAAAGCGCGACAATCGCAAAATACTGCGCGCGCTGCCAGCGGCGGCCTGACGCTTTGCGTTCAGCCTCAGCCGTCGGCGTCTTCGCTCTTGGGCCGGCTTTCGACGATTTCGTCGATATGACCCCATTCCTTGGCCTCTTCCGGGCTCATGAAATTGTCGCGATCCAGCGCCTTTTCAACGGTCTTTTTCGATTGGCCCGTGTGTTTTTCATAAATGTCATACAACCGGTCTTTGAGTTTCTGGGTCTCGGCCGCGTGGATCATGATATCGCTGGCCTGCCCCTGAAACCCGCCCGACGGCTGATGCACCATGATCCGGGCATTGGGCAGCGCAAAGCGCATCCCCTCCTCGCCCCCGACCAGCAGAAGCGATCCCATCGATGCGGCCTGACCGATCACCAGGGTCGAACATTTCGGGCGGATGTACTGCATTGTGTCGTATATCGACAAACCGCTCGTCACGACGCCGCCGGGGCTGTTGATGTAGATCGAGATTTCCTTGGAGGGATTCTCGGCCTCCAGATGCAGCAGCTGGGCCACGATCAGGTGGCTCATGCCATCATGGATCGGACCGTTGATGAAGATGATCCGTTCCTTCAGCAGGCGCGAAAAGATGTCATACGCGCGTTCGCCCCGGCTGGTCTGTTCGACCACCATGGGGACCAGCGTGTTCATATACGTGTCGATGGGATCGTGCATTTTCTGCCTGCCTTTTCGTATCAGGGGGACCTGATCGGCCCGGGTTGAGAGAGTCTTAGTTGTCCGGTCAGTGACCTTCAAGGGCCGGTAACGCGGTTCGGTTTCATCTTGACAAATATGTAAGTCAAAACTAACCGTAAGTTGTGACTAACGAATATGCAAACCCTGAAGCCGCTCTTTCTGCCTTGTCGGACCCGACACGGCGTTCGATTGTCTCGCACTTGCGCGGCGGCGCCCGATCGGTCGGCGAACTGGCCGGTCATCTGCCTGTTTCACGCCCGGCGGTGTCGCAGCACCTGAAGGTTCTGTCCGATTGCGGGCTGCTGACCGTTACCCGTCACGGAACGCGACGATACTATGCCATTGCTCCCGAGGCCGTTGCCGGATTGCGGGCGTATCTCGACACGCTGTGGGACGATGCGCTGGAGGCCTATGCGGCCGAGGCCCGGCGTCAGGCCAGACTGATATCGACAAAGGAGACCGAGGATGATCCCGGCAATTAAAAAAACCGTCACCGTCCCGCTTGCACCCGGCGAAGCGTTTCGCGTGTTTACCGAGGATCTGGAACTGTGGTGGCCGGTCGAAACCCATTCGCTGTCTGCCAAAAACGGTGACCGGCCCCGGTCCGTCAGCGTCGAGGCCCGCAAGGGCGGAAAGATCACCGAAACCTTGCCGGACGGAACCACATCCGACTGGGCCACGATCACCGACTGGCGCGACGGTGAAGGCTTTGCGTTCGATTGGTATGTCGGACGCGATCCAGCGGATGCAACGCAGGTGCGTGTCACGTTTGTCGGCGACGGGGCGGAAACAGTCGTGACCCTTGTGCATGACGGCTTTGACCGTCTCGGCAAAGAGGGCGCGGCCATGGCAGCGAACTACGACCGGGGCTGGAACAGCGTGCTGGCAGAGCGGTTCGGTGGCGCATGCCATCGGCGCGCAGCCTAGCCGTCTGACAGGCAGTCAACCAGCGATGCTGCCGCGGCCCGCAGGAGAGCCGGATAGAACGCGGGCCCGAGTTCAAGATCTACCCCCAGCGGATCCAGAACAGCAATCTCCAGATCGGAGGATTCGCCCGCCACACGCAGGAGTTCCGGGTCAAACTGCGGTTCGGCAAAGCCGCAACGTATTTTCTGCGTCGCGATCTCTTTCTTTAGAACCTTGATGCGGGCCGCGCCCGGGGTGCTGGCGTCGCCGGATGAGACCGTACCGGCATTGTTCAGACCATAGCGCATTTCGAGATACCCATAAGCGTCGTGAAAGGCGACGAAAGGTTTGTTCCGGACCGGTGCCAGGGCATTGGCAATCTCCGTGTCGAGGCGGGCCATGGCCTCTTGTGAGGCGGCGGCGTTGGACCGGTATCGTTCCGCGTTATCCGGATCGATTTCGGCCAGTTCGCCGGCGATGGCGTCCAGCCAGAGGCCCGCGACTACCGGATCCAGCCAGGCGTGGGGGTCGAATTCGCCGTGGTCATGATGGTCATGGTGATCACCGTCTTCCTCTGCATGCTCGTCACCGCCCTCATGCTCGTCATGGTCCTGGTGCGCGTCATGGTCCTCATGTTCGTCATGGTCATTGTGCCCGGCATCCCCATCATGTTCGTCGTGGCCTTCTTCACCAAAGGCGATCAGTGGTAGACCACCCAGTTCCAGCAGCGCTGTACGAGCGGCGCCCGCCGACAGTGTTTCCAGTGGCTTTTCCAACCACGGAGTCAGCCCCTCCCCAACCCAGAACACGACGTCAGCCTGTTGCAGTTTCCGTGCATCCGACGGGCGCAGCGCATATCCGTGCGGCGACTGACCCGGGCGCAGCAGCAAATCCGGTTCTCCGACCCCTTCCATCACCTGAGATACCAACCCGTGCACCGGACTGATATCCGTAACAACACGCGGCGCATCAGCGATGACGGGGCTTGCAACCAGACTCAACAGGGCAATGGATCTCAGCACGGGACTCTCCGGAACGACTGGGGTAAGTGTCAGGACGCGGTTGATAGTTGAAATGTTATAATATATCAATATCTGATCCGCGAGAAAGGCAGATCAAATGGATGCAATCGGCTTCGGTCAGCATGACCACAAACATTGTATCGCCGAAACCATGCAGAACGCCGAAGCGCATTGCAGGGACCAGCATCTGCGTTTCACACCCATTCGCAGGCGGGTACTGGAACTTCTGTTGGCCGAACATCGGGCATTGGGTGCCTACGAAATTCTGGATATCCTGTCCGACGAGGGGCTGGGCGCGCAGCCCCCGGTTGCCTACCGGGCGTTGGATTTCCTTGTAAAGAATGGCCTGGCGCACCGGATCGAACGGTTGAATGCCTACGCGGCCTGCGCGCATCTGGGCAGAGCGCACGCCCCGGCCTTTTTGATCTGCCGCGGCTGTCAACTGATCGCCGAAGTGGACGGCGAGGGTTTTGGCCGCGCTCTGACATCAGAGGCAAACGCCGCCGGTTTCGTGATCGAACGGATTTCGGTGGAGGTCGAGGGGCTTTGCCCCGGTTGCAGCGAGGCAAACTCGTGACGACGCCATTGATCTCGGTCCGGGACTTGCGTCTGCGGTTGGGCGGGCGCGTTGTTTTGGATGACGTTTCGGTAGATATCGCAAGCGGCGAGATCGTTACGATCGTCGGCCCGAACGGATCCGGCAAATCATCCCTTTTGCGGGCGCTGATCGGGGCGATCGAACCTGACGCCGGAGAGGTCCGGACAAAATCGGGGCTGCGGGTTGGATATGTGCCCCAGAAGCTGGCCGTGGATCCCAGTCTGCCGATCACCGTGGAGCGTTTCCTGAGCCTGCCACGCAGAGTTCGCCGGACGGTTGCGGAACAGGCGCTGCAGCGGGCCGGTGTGCCGGATCTTCTGACCCGGCAAATGTCCGGTCTGAGCGGCGGTCAGTTTCAAAGGGTCCTGCTGGCACGGGCCCTTTTGGGAGATCCCGAACTCTTGCTCCTGGACGAAGCGACACAGGGGCTGGATCAGCCTGGCGCGGCAGCGTTCTACCAGCGGATCGAAGACGTCCGCCAAGCTCTGGGCTGCGCCGTGGTCATGGTCAGCCACGACCTGCATGTGGTCATGGCCGCCTCGGACCGGGTGCTGTGCATCAACGGCCATCTGTGCTGCGAAGGGGCGCCCGACGTCGTTGCCAGCGCACCGGAATACCGCGCCCTTTTCGGGACCGGAACAAAAGGCACGCTGGCGCTGTACCGGCACCAGCACAGCCATTCCCACGATCACGGCCATGACCATGGTCACGAGGCGGCTGATGCTGGATGATTTCCTGACCCGGGCAGTGCTCGCCGGTCTGGGCGTGGCGCTGGCAGCGGCGCCTTTGGGCTGTTTCGTTGTCTGGCGGCGCATGGCGTATTTCGGCGAAGCCACGGCTCATGCAGGTATTCTGGGCGTCGCACTGGCTCTGGCCCTGAACCTGCCAATGCTGCCGGCGATTCTGGCTGCCGCGTTGATCATGGCAGTGGCGGTCGGCGCGCTGACCGGGCGCGGCTATACCATGGATACCGCGCTCGGTGTTCTGGCGCACTCGGCTCTGGCGGCAGGTCTGGTGGCGGTGTCGCTGCTGACGCAGGCGCGCATCGACCTGACAAGCTTCCTGTTCGGGGATATCCTGGCCGTTGGCAAGGCAGACCTTGCCGGCATCTGGGCCGGCGCAATCTTCATTGTCGGATTGCTGGCCTGGCGCTGGTCGGCGCTTCTGACGGCAACGCTCAACCCTGACCTGGCCCGGGCCAGCGGCCTTGATCCCCGGCGCGAGGAACGAATTCTGACGCTGGCTCTGGCGTTGGTGGTGGCCGTGGCCATCAAGGTTGTCGGTGTCCTGCTGATCGCGGCTCTGCTGGTGATCCCGCCCGCCGCGGCACGGCCGCTGACACGCACACCGGAAACCATGGCGATCATGGCCGCCGCCATCGGAGGGGTATCCGCGATGGGCGGACTGGCGGCTTCCTATTGGTTCGACACACCTGCCGGACCATCGATCGTGTGCTTTGCGTCCCTGGCCTTTGTCCTGACCGCCGGACTGAACAAAAGGTTCGCCTGATCAGGCGGCCACAGGCCGCAATCCAAGGATCTCGCGCGCCTGCGCAAAGGTGGCCACGGGGCGTTCGTATTTCTCGCACAGTTCCGCAGCCCGCCGCACCAGAGCGGCATTCGACGGCGCCAGTGTCTTGCGGTCAAGTTTCACGTTGTCTTCCAGCCCGGTCCGGGCGTGCCCGCCGGCCTTGATCGACCATTCGTTTACGACGATCTGATTTGCGCCTATCCCGGCGGCGCACCAAGGGGCACCGGGCATCAGGCGTTCGACCGTTTTGACATAAAAATCGAAAACGTCCTTGTCGGTCGGCATGGCGTTCTTGACCCCCATGACGAACTGAACATATGGCGCATCGGCGATTTCACCCCGGTCGTGCATCAGTTTGGCCTGAAAGATATGCGAAAGATCGAAGGCTTCGATTTCCGGCTTGATGTCATATTTGCGCATTTCACCGGCCAGCCACGCCACCAGATCCGGCGGATTTTCGTAGACACGGGTGGGAAAGTTGTTCGACCCAACCGTCAGGCTGGCCATGTCCGGCCTCAGGGGCAGCATCCCACCCCGCTCGGGTCCCGCGCCCGACCGGCCACCGGTCGAAAACTGCGTGATTATCCCCGGACAGTGTTTTTCCAGCTCTTCCTTCAGCCGCGCAAATTTTTCGGGATCCGATGTGGTGGTCTGATCGGGGTTCCGCACATGCGCATGGCAGATGGATGCGCCGGCTTCGAACGCCTCCTGCGTGCTTTCCACCTGCTCCTCGATCGAAATAGGCACAGCCGGATTGTCGGCCTGAGTGGGCACCGACCCGGTAATTGCCACGCAAATGATACAGGGATCCGACATGTTCGCCTCGACTCGACTTGCTTCCATTTCACCGACGCTTAACCTGACTGCGGGGTCCAGTCCAAGTCCCCGGTCTCAGATACCCGACTTCGCCCGGACCAGAGCCACACCGTTTTCGGTGCTCAGGGTCAGGCGGGAACCGTTACTCTCGTACCGTGTGGCCTGCCCGATCAGGTCGATCAGGTGATGTTCGACCGCGGCTATCGCCTCGGGACACGCCATCAGCGTTCCGGCCAGCGTTTTGGACAGGGTCAGCGTGCCACTGTCCGCATCGAAGGCGCCAGTAAACTGATTGCAGCCGCCAAAGACCGCAATTGATCCGTCTGAGCCAAACCGGATCGTCGGGGGCCGCTGCAGGGTAACCGGCTGATCGCCGATTTCCTCGACCGTCCAGTCCGTTCCGAGGATCGAGGTTTGCGAGGCCGCGGCTTTCCCGACCACAATGTCCACATGCTCCCCTGCCCCGCGGGTCAGAACCGGATTGTGCGACATGCTGATGAACAGCAGTTTGCCGTCCAGCGTAATCCGCGCCTGTACCGAGTAGCTCCGGGTCTCGGAGATATCGGCCGGGTCATATGGCAGACTGAAATCCACCGGCACGCCGTTCATTTCGATCTGATCCGACGAGACCGGCTGTGCCGCGACATCCTGCAGGGACACGTCCAACAGGCTGACTGTCAGCATGGCACCGGGCGGCAGGGCGATCCGTTCCCGGTAGGTGACGGAACCGGTGACATGCCTTGTTTCAGCCATTGCCGCCCCAGCCGTCACCGCGATCAGTGCCAGCGCCGTTGTAACCGCCCGTATCCACATGCTTTCCTGCCTCTTGCTGCCTGCGACCGACGTAAGTGGTCCGCTTTGCAAAACAAGTCGGATCCGCCGGCGCAGCGCAGCACCGGCGGAAAACTGCCCTTGTGCGAGCTCAGGCAGTTTCGAGATTGGCCGCCGCTTCGTTTCTGGCAACCTCGTTTGCGCTGACCGGCTCGAAATGATCGAAATGCGCCTCGAACCAGGCCGTGCCGCGAGTCGCGCTGCCCAGCGTTCTGAACAACTCCTCCCGCGAAGCCGCCGGAAGCAACGTGCTGAACACATCCCAGCCCGCGGCCGTGGGGTGGCCCTCAAAGCCCAGCACCTGCCCCTTGAGCCCGCTGATTATCGGAACCAATCCGCCGGCGAAGACCGAAGGCACATGAATGGCAACGTTCAGGATCGGTTGCAGCATCTGCGGCTTCGCGTCGGCAATGGCCTCCTTCACCGCGTTCTTGCCCGCTGTACGAAAGGCAAAGTCAGAGCTGTCCACGGCGTGATGCTTGCCGTCCAGAAGCACAACTTTCACATCGACGACCGGGTACCCGTTTGGACCGGCGGCCAGAGCATCCTCGGCGCCGTGGGCCACTGCCGGAATGTAATTTCGGGGCACAGCACCACCCTTGACCTCTTCATCGAACTCGAACCCGGTCCCGCGCGGCAGAGGCGACATCCTGATCACCACGTCGGCAAATTGCCCGGCACCGCCGGACTGTTTACGATGCCGGTGGCGCTGTTCCACTGTTTTGGAGATCGTTTCCCGGTATGCCGCGGGAACCTGTCCCATCTCAACCTCAATCCCGAAATCCTCAGCCAGCTTTTCGCTGATCCGGCGCGCATGCAGCGGACCTTGCATCGCCAGCACCGCTTTTCCGGACACCTCGTCCGCGCGCAGGGTCAGGCCCGGGTCAATCTCGGACAGCCGGTCCAGCGCACCGGAAAGGCGCACATCGTCCCGTTCATTTGACGGTGTGACAATGCGTTCGTAGGCCGGGATGCGTGCCGTCGCCCAGACCGGCAGATCACTCTGCGCCTTGGCATCCACGGCGCGACCGCCCAGCAGATGGTCCGATTTCACGGCCAGAGCGATTTCACCGGGTTGAATTGCAGACACCGAGGTCTTGCCGTCCAAAGTGGTCAGATTTCCGATGTTGCCACCACCCAGCGTTTCGCCGGCCTGCACCGTACCGCCAAGTGCGCGCAGCGCCACCATCTTGCCCACATGTTTCTTGTTTTCTGCAGCGAATGCCACGGCAACCGCATCACCGCCGACACGTTCCAGCAGAACGTCATGGTCCGGCGCTTCGTGGCGCAGCGATTTCATCAGCCGGGTTACACCGTTGCCTTGACGCGCGGCGCCCATGAAGACCTCGATCAGGCTCGTGCCCTGCACGATACGCGCAGCAAGATCGAAAACATCGCCGGTCGCCGGCTGTTTGTCCTCAATCAGCTGTTCCAGCAGCGCATCGTCAAAGTCTGCCATCGATTCCAACAGCTCGGTCCGCGCCTCCTGTTCGCGCCCGCTCAGATCGTCCGGCAAGGCGATCAGCGCCGAGGCTTCGCCTTCCTGATACTGCCACGCGCGTTCCGAGATGAGATCAACCGCGCCGACGACCTTGCCGCCGTCGCGCATCGGGATCTGCCGAAGAACCAGCGAATGGCTGCAATACGCCTGCAGCGCGCTGACGATGTCCCGCATACGTTCGGACATCGTGTCGACCTTGTTCACATAGAGAAAACAAGACAATTGCGCTTCGTCGATCAGGCGCAGATAGGGCGCGGCAAGTTCCGCGCTTTCAGCATCAGCGGGCACGCATAACACGGCCGCATCACTGGCCGCCAGTGAAGGTCCGGCCGCAGGCAGGTTCTCCGGCCCGCCGGCGATGTCGACTGCGGTCCAGTCATCGCCCAGATAGGAAAAACTGGTCAGTTCCAATATGTCCGAAAAGCCAAACTTCGTTGCCCGCCCATCGAGGCTGGCCAATGCCTCGACAAGCGTTGATTTGCCTGATTGGGACGGTCCGAGAACTGTAAAAACCCGCATTATGATCTCCTTTCACTGCGCAGCTTGCGCGGTTGCGGCTGCACGTAGGAAAAGGAACGGATCAAACGGTGTCCGCAGCTATTGCCTGTAGAACTGACCTGCACTGCTTGGCCCGCAAAAAACCACGAACCTGTCCTGTAACCTTCGGCGCTAAAGGGCGACCGCGTCAAGGCGTCTTTGAGGTATCTGCGAAGGGATTGATTGACCTTGTCGCCCCGGCAGACGTAAGTCGGTGCGGTGGCCGGTGGCGGCCGGGGCGGAGCCGATTGTTTCCAATGAACTTCGAACTGAAAGGATTGCGTGCCGACGCCATGCTGTTCCAGCTGTTGCTGGGCGCTCTCGGCGGCTCGCTGGCCTGGTTTGCGGGGATGCCGATGCCGTTTCTTGTCGGCGGTCTGCTGGCGACAGCGGCTGCCGCAATTCGCGCCGACGGCAAGGGCCTGTTCGCCCAGCGCTTTCCCCAGCCGGTCCGGCGCTACTTTACCGCTATTATCGGTGTCATGATCGGGCAGAGCTTCACACCGGACCTGTTGCAGGGTCTGTCCGCTTACTGGATCACACTGACAGGCGTCGCGCTGTTCGTGTTGGTCGCGCAGCTCGTCGGATACGGCATATTTCGGATTATCGGCGGGTATGATCCGCGCACCGCGTATTTTGCGGCCATGCCCGGCGGACTGATCGAGGCGATCACCTTCAGCGAACAATTCGGTGCCGATGTCCGGGCCATCACGGTCCAGCATTTCGCGCGGATCATCCTCGTGGTGATCGTTGTGCCGTTCATGTTCCTTGTCTGGACCGGCGTGTCCGTCGGCAGCTCAGGTGGTGTAACGCTGGACAGCGAGGCCGCGCGCCTGGCGGATGTGCTCTGGACCCTTCTGATCGCCGTGGCCGGTTTCCTTCTGGCGCGGGCAATCCACCTTCCGGCCGGGGTGCTGATTGGCCCCCTGCTGCTGAGCGCGTTTTTGCAGGGATCCGGGCTGATTTCTTCTGCCGGCCCGACCTGGCTTTTGTATTCCGCGCAATTGGTTGTGGGTGTCGGGCTTGGATCGTCCTTTGCCGGTATCACCCGGTCGCTGCTGGTCCGCGCCTTTCTGCTGTGTTCACTGTCAGTGTCGGTGTTCCTGTGCATAGGCGTCGGGTTCGCCCTGTCTCTGCACAAGCTCACCGGGCTGGATCTTCCGGCACTAATCATCAGCTTTGTCCCCGGCGGAGTTACCGAAATGAGCCTGATCGCGCTCAGCCTGAACCTCAGCCCGCTGGTCGTCGCGATGCATCATGTGTTCCGCATTCTCTCGGCGGTCTTTATGGCGACCATTGCCGTGCGGTTCATGAAAGACCAGCCCTGACGCCGCCTACTTGCTGAGCCGCGCGCGCGAATACCCGGCGCCCCGAACCTTGCCCATGGCCGCATTTGCTGACGCGTCGGTGGTGAAAGGCCCGGCCATCACGACACGATAGGTTTTGCCCTTGCGGTGCAGCGTGCCCAGACGAACCGGCAACCCGGTCTTGCGGATCAGGATTTTTGCCGAAGCGCGGGCATCGGCATCGGTGTTGTAGGTAGCCACGCGGATGTATTGCGGCTTGGTCGGCTGTGAACGCGCCGGCTGTTGCTGCGTCGCCTGCCGGTTTTCACTGCGGGTCGGCGTGCGCGCACGCGGCAGGCCGGAGTTTTGCGGATTGGGATTTTGGACGACCTGACGATCCGTCGGCACCTTGTTCAGCTTTCTTGGCACAGTGTCCGACCAGATCTGCCCGGTCTGTGCATCGCCGTCAGCCCGTCCACCGCGGTTGGTGTTCAGTCGGTCGTCGGACCATGCCATGCGATACCCTTCCGGCATCGTCACACCCTGCTTGGGCTTGTACGGGGCCAGCGTGCGTTCGGCGCGTTTCGGGTTCAGGCGGTCGTCCTGCCAGACCTCGGCATAGCCCGGCGGAACTGCCACGTTCTGTGTGTTCTGGCGATTGTCATACACATGACGCGGGACAACGCGGGTGTTCGATGTCGCGACATAGGCCAACTCGCCGGAGCCTGTGGTCCGGACCGTGTAGGGCAGTTCGGTCTGCGGGCCGCAGCGCACGGGATGGCGACTGCCGTCGTTGATGTAGCGTTGACTGAAATCCGATGCGTTTGCACATCTGACGCCCGGGCTGGTCGTGGCGGCCGAAGCCGTCGCCACCGGGGCCGGCGCCGGTTGAGGATTGGAATAGACCGTCGGTTCCGGACCCGGCGACGGTGCTGCCGCCCTTGGGGCCGCGACCGTCTGCACCGGAACCGGTGCAGTTCGGGTTGAAGCAGGCCTGGGTTCGGCTGGCGGCGGGTTCTGATACGCTTTCGGCACGGGCGCCGGAGACGGGGCCGCCGCCGCAGTGCGTGCCGGAGCGGCCGCCGCCGGTTTGGCTACCGGTTTTGGCGCAGGTTTGCTGGCGGCCGCCGCCGGATGGTCCGAGGGCGGCAGTGTGATCTGCTCGACACCGGGTTGGTTGGCGGGAGCCGCCGAGGCCGTCCGGCTGCCAGCCGGAAGCGATGGTTTGTACCCGCAGACGACCTTGCGTTCCCGGGATACCCGCGGAACCCATGTGGTTGCCCCGTCGATCCCCGCGCGGATGTAGATACAGCCGCGGCTGTCGACATATTGCTTGCCCTTGTAGGACTGTGGCGGGAACTCTGCCGGAGGACCGGCATTGCGCAGCGTCTGTGCCTGAAGTGCCGTATACGCGCTCAGCGACAGAGACGCCGCGATCACGCTAATTGCAATAACCCTTGTTAACCGCATTCTTGCCCCCACAAGATGTTGAGCAATGATGCCGCAGAATCAACGGTGAGTAAAGCGTGGGAATGCCCTATTTCGTGCCGAACATGCGGTCGCCCGCATCTCCGAGGCCCGGCATGATGTATCCCTTTTCGTTCAGCCCGCGGTCAACCGCCGCGGTCACGATCTCCACATCGGGATGCGCCTGCTGCATACGCGCGATGCCTTCGGGCGCGGCCAGCAGGCACAGAAACCGGATATCTTTGGCCCCGGCCTCTTTGAGCAGATCGATGGCCGCGGCGCTGGAATTGCCCGTGGCCAGCATCGGATCGACGGCGATGACCAGCCGGTCTTCCAGCCCTTCGGGAACCTTGAAATAGTACTGGACCGGTTGCAGCGTCTCTTCGTCCCGGTACAGCCCGACAAACCCGACGCGGGCCGACGGGATCAGCTCCAGCACACCGTCCAGCATGCCGTTGCCCGCGCGCAGGATCGACACCAGTGCCATCTTCTTGCCCGACAGCGTCGGCGCATCCATTTCTTCCAGCGGTGTGTCGATGGGTTTGGTGGTCATCGGCAGTTCGCGGGTGATCTCGTAAGCCAGCAACAGCGTGATTTCCCGCAGCAATTGCCGGAACACGGCCGTCGGTGTTCCCTTGTCCCGCATCAGGGTCAGCTTGTGCTGAACCAGCGGATGTTCAACGACGGTCACATTGGCAGACATGGGTGGCTCCTTCGCGCAGGGTTCTTCCTTTATGGCGTGCCGCCACCGCGATGCAAGCCCGCGGCGCGCGGGCCGCGTCATCCGAAATTCGTTTTGCGACCCTGCATCTGCGCCGCGATCACCTCCATCTGATCGGGCTTGCCGATCAGGCCCACCGATTCCGTCGATTCCTGCAGCAAAACATCGGCGCGATCATGGGTTTCCGCATAATCGATCAGACGTTTGGCGGCACGGATCGCCGATGGGCTCCGCCCGGCAATGTCACTGGCCAATGCCTGCGCCCGCGCCAGCGGGTCATCGCTGATCTCGGTGATCAGGCCCCAACGTTCGGCCTGCTCGGCGCCGACGACATCGGCAGTGTATGTCATCAGCCGCAGAACATCGCTGCGCACCAACTTTGGCAACAGCGCCATGCCGCCCAGATCGGGCACCAGCCCCCACTTCATTTCCATAACCGACAACTTGGTCTCAGGCGCAGCAATACGAATATCTGCGCCCAGCGCCAGCTGCAGACCACCGCCGTAAACGGCACCGTGCAGGGCCGCAATGACGGGGACCGGAACCCGTCGCCAGACCATCGCGATTTCCTGCATCGCGTTTGCGTCTTCGTGGCTGCGTGTCATTAGCCAGTCGGTCGAGAATGACTGGCCCATCTTGGCAAAGCTGGACAGGTCCAGCCCGGCGCAGAACCCCTTGCCCTCGCCCGACAAAACCACCGCCCTCGCATCCGATGCGCCGACCTCCTGACCGGCGGCGATAATCGACTGGACCATATCATCATCCAGCGCGTTCATCTTGTCCCCGCGGGTCAGCGTAACCCGGGCAACATTATCCGCATATTCGACCGACACTCGAGCCATGGACGCTCCTCCTAAACCTGTCTTTGTGCCAATCCTGCCTTGATCCCCGGCGACAAACCAGAACAACGTCGGGGCACGGGATTGCTTTGGCGTCACGCACACCTATCTCGGGCACTGGTAAGGAGCCTGCATTGACCAACGACCCATCTTCGTCCGTTGCCGGCTGGCGGCCCCTTTGGGCGCTGGCCGGGATCGTTGCTCTGGGGCTGGGCATTGTCGGGATCTTCCTGCCGGTTCTGCCGACGACGCCGCTGGTATTGCTGGCTGCGTTCTGCTTCGGCAAGGGATCGCCGCAACTCCGGCGCTGGATTACCGCTCACCGCACATTCGGCCCGATGATCGACGACTGGGAGACGACGGGGGCAATTCCGCGCAAGGTCAAGATCTCGGCTTGCGGGATCATGGCCGTTACCTTCGCCGTCTGTGTGATCATCGCGCTTCCGGTCTGGGTTCTTGTTGCACAGGGCACCCTGATGTCGGTCGGCGCTGCCTATGTCCTGACCCGGCCCGACAGATAGGCTTGCCGCTGAGAACCCTCTGCGCTTATCTGGCGGCATGACCGGTCCCAGATACACCCCGCTTGCCGACTCCTTGCCTGCCACCGTTCCCTTCGTGGGACCAGAAACGCAGGAACGCGCCCGCGGCGCCCCGTTTATCGCCCGGCTTGGTGCGAATGAAAGCGTGTTCGGTCCGTCACCGCGCGCGATCGATGCCATGCAGGCCGCGGCGTCCGGAACCTGGCAATACGGCGACCCGGAAAACCACGACCTCGTGCACGCACTGGCGACCCATCACGGGGTCCGGCCGGGTAACATTATGGTCGGCGAAGGTATTGACGGGTTGCTGGGCTATACCGTGCGTCTGCTGGCCGGTCCGGGGGACGCGGTCGTCACCTCGGTCGGGGCTTATCCGACCTTCAACTACCATGTCGCCGGTTTCGGCGCGGATCTGCACACGGTGCCCTACCTCGATGACCGGCAGGATCCGGCGGCGCTGTTCGCAAAGGCCGCCGAAGTCGATGCCAAACTGGTGTATCTCTGCAACCCGGACAACCCGATGGGATCGTGGCGCGCAGGCCGGGACATCGTCGAGGCGATGGACGCCCTGCCGGACGGCACGTTGTTGCTGCTGGACGAGGCGTATGTGGAATGCGCACCCGAGGGCACTGCAGCACCTGTCGATATCGACGATCCGCGCGTCATCCGGATGCGCACGTTTTCCAAGGTCTACGGCATGGCCGGGGCCCGCGTCGGCTATGCGATGGGGGCCGAGGAAATGATCACCGCGTTCAACAAGGTCCGCAACCATTTCGGCATGACCCGGATCGCGCAGGCCGGAGCCATGGCCGCGCTGTCCGATCAGGACTGGATCGGGGACGTGAAGGGCCAGATTGCGACCGCGCGCAACCGAATCACGGATATCGCACGCGACAACGGCCTGACACCGCTGCCTTCGGCCACCAACTTCGTCGCGATCGATTGCGGGCGCGACGGAGCATTCGCCAAGGCGGTTCTGGACGGGCTGGTTGCTGCCGGTATCTTTGTCCGCATGCCATTTGCGGCCCCCCAGAACCGTTGCATCCGGGTCAGCTGTGGCCGCCCGGGCGATCTGGACGCGTTTGCCGCGGCCCTGCCCGGCGCACTGGCGGCAGCGCGCTGATCCCGGCCCGCACACGACAAATTGACTGACAATCGGTCAGACGGCGCTAATCTTCTCCATGTGACGCGATGGAGGAGATCATGCCCGACCGCCACCCGCAACCGGCACCGAATTACACCAATGCCGCGCTGACAATGGGGTGGGTCAACCTGATGTGGATCTTCATGGTCATCTGGGGCCTGTGGGGATTGCTTCCGGTGGTTCTGGTCAGCGCCGGGCTGAACCGCGGCATCAGCTGGCTCGCCCTGAAACGCGGCTGACCGCCGCCGCCTTACGCGCCGGCCAGAACCGCCGCCGCGGCCTCGACCGCGCCGCGTCCGCGCGGAATGTTCAGCGCGGCCATGCCGGCCTCCATCCCGCCCAGCACCGCCATGATCATCTGTCCGTTTACATGCCCCATATGGCCCAGACGCAGGAACCCGTGCCATTCCGGATCATCCGGTGCGGCCATTCCCAGACCGATGCCCAGCGTCAGCCCAAGGTTGGTTTCCGTCCAGTTGCGCAGCGCGGTTCCGTGCGGCGCTCCGATCCGCAGCGCCGTAACCGCGCAGGAACGGTTCTCCGGGTCCGTCACGTTCAATTGCAGCGGTCCTTCGCTGCCCCAGACATCGCAGGCGGCCCAGATCGCCTGTGCCAGACGTTCGTGCCGGGCCCAGACATGTTCAATTCCTTCGGCATGGATCATGTCCAGAGCACAACGCAGCCCATAGATATGCTGAGTTGGCGCTGTACCGGCAAAATGCTGGTAGTATTCCTGTGGGTCGGCCCGCGGGATCCAGTCCCAGTAGCGGCTGACACGCGGCATGGTGCTGCGCTTAGCCTGCGCCTTTTCATTAAAGAAGACAAAACTCATGCCCGGCGGCACCATCAGCCCCTTCTGACAGCCCGTCACGGTCACATCCACGCCCCACGCATCCATTTCAAACCTGTCGCAGCCCAGTGAGGCGATGCAATCCGCCATCAGCAACGCGGGATGCCCTAGATCGTCGAGCACACGCCGCAGGGCCGGAACGTCGTTTCGGACCGAGCTGGACGTGTCGACATGCACAGCCAGAACCGCCTTGATGCTGTGTGCGGTGTCTGCCCGCAACGCATCCGCGATACGGTCCGCGTCCCATGGGTCCGATTTGCCGAAATCGATGATCTCCGTCTCGGCACCGAGCCCGTGCGCGATATCCGCCCAGCCGTGCCCGAACCGGCCCGTGGCCGGCACCAGAACCTTTTCACCCGGTGCTATGGTGTTCGCCAGCGCCGCTTCCCATGCTGCATGCCCGTTGCCGATATAGATCGCCGTCTTGCCGCTGGTGCGGGCGACCGCCGCCAGATCGGGGATCAGGCTGTGCGTCAGTTCAACCAGTTCGCCGGCATAGATGTTCGGCGCGGGCCGGTGCATGGCCTGCAACACCTGATCGGGAATAACGGACGGGCCCGGTATGGCCGTGTAGGCGCGACCCTGAGAGAGGCTGATATTGGCGGTCATGGCAGGTTCCTGTAAGAGCAGGGCGCAGACTATCCACCTGCGAAGCCGCGTCAATCTGATCCGGTATCTTGATTGAGGCGGCGCGACACTTTAGATCGGCGCGGTTGCCTTGCAGAGCGCAACGTCAGTACAAGGGTTTGGCATGGGCCTCGCCGCAGAGATCGTCAGATGGGAAGGGCGCGTTCGCGCTCATTACAACGTTGACCCGACCATTCCGGGCAACGGACGCAAGGCGTGGATTTACAACAATTTCTTCGATCACGCGTTCCTGAGGTCCTTCTGGACCAACTTCCACGAAGTTTCGCCGGGTGTTTACCGGTCCAATCAGCCCACCCATACCCGCCTGCAGAAGATGCGTGACCAGGGAATTCGCACCATCCTGACCCTGCGCGGGGCCAGCGACACCGCGCATTACCTCACGGAACTGGTCAGCTGTCAGGAAATCGGGCTGGACCTGCGCGCCACGTCGATGCAGGCCCGCGCCGCGGCCACTCAGGAAGAACTGCTGAACCTGATCGCGGCTTTCAGGGCCATCGAGCGCCCCTTTGTCATGCACTGCAAATCCGGCGCCGACCGTGCCGGTCTGGCCTCGGCCATATGGCTGATGGTCATGGAAGGGGAGCCTGTCGAAAAGGCCCGGCGGATGCTGTCGCCCCGCTACCTGCACATCCGCAACAGCCATGTGGGCATTCTGGACCACATGCTGGACTGCTACGCTGATCGAAATGCGCGGTCGCCGATCTCGTTCGAAGACTGGGTCGCCAATGAATACGACCGGCCCGCGATTCAGGCCGGCTTCAAGGGCTGGAAACTGCTGGGATGAGCGGCGGGCCCGAAGCAACCAGCAAGGAATTGCTGATATGGTTGTGGCGGGATTATCTGCGCACTCATATTGGCTGGCTGCTGCTTGCGCTGCTGTTCATGACGCTTGAAGGGTCAATGCTGGGCGCGCTCAGCTACATGATGCGGCCGATGTTCGACGACGTCTTTGTCGGCGGCGACACCACCGCAATCGCATGGGTCGGACTGGCGGTGATGGGCATCTTCATGATGCGGGCCTGTTCCGGCGTGGCACAGCAGGCCATCATGGCGCGGATTTCACAACGGACAGCGGCACAGCTGCGGTTTGACCTGCTCGCCCGGGCGATGAAACAGGACGGTGCATTCCACCATGTTCACCCGCCCGGGTTTCTGATTCAGCGCGTCCAGATGGACGTAAACGCCGTCAACGATGTCTGGCGGGCGGTCATTACCGGCGCCGGCCGGGATGCGATCGCGCTGATCGCGCTTATGGCTGTTGCAATCAGCATCGACTGGCGATGGACGGCCGTCACCCTGATTGGCCTGCCGGTCCTGTTCCTGCCGATCGCGGTGGTCCAGCGCTTTGTGCGAAAACAGGCCCGGTCCGCGCGGGATCTGGGCGCAGGGCTGGCAACGCGGCTGGATGAAGTGTTTCACGGCATTGTACCGATCAAGCTGAACGGGTTGGAATCCTATCAGCTGCGGCAATACAAGGACAAAACCGAAGCTTTCATCAAGCGCGAGGTCCGGGCGACCCTGGGGTCGGCCTCGATCCCCGGGCTGATGGACATCATGGCCGGTTTCGGATTTCTCGCGGTCCTCGTTTACGGCGGCGGAGAGATCGTATCCGGCGAAAAGACTGTCGGGCAGTTCATGAGTTTTTTCACTGCGATGGGGCTGGCCTTTGAACCGCTGCGCCGGCTGGGTGCGATCAGCGGCCTCTGGCAGGTCGCGGCCGCGGCGATGGAACGGATCAAGGAATTGCTGGACGCGCCGATCAAGCTCACGTCACCGGACAACCCGGTGCCACCGCCGGCGGGCTTGCCGGAAGTGCGGCTGGAAAATGTGTCGCTCAGCTATGGTGACGCGAAGGTTCTGAACGATCTGTCGCTGGTGGCCGAGGCGGGTAAAACCACTGCTCTGGTCGGGGCGTCCGGCGCGGGAAAATCGACGATATTCAACGTTCTGACCCGCCTTGTCGACCCGCAATCCGGCGCGGTGACGATCGGCGGTGTCGAGGCGCGCGCGATGATGCTCGACGACCTGCGCAACCTGTTTTCCGTTGTCAGTCAGGAGGCGCTGCTGTTCGACGAAACCCTGCGCGAGAACATCCTGCTGGGCCGCACCGATGTGTCCGCAGAACGCCTGCAGGAGGTGCTGGAGGCCGCGCATGTATCTGACTTCCTGCCCAAGCTGGACCACGGGCTCGACACCGAGGTTGGCCCGCGCGGATCAGCGCTTTCGGGCGGTCAGCGGCAGCGTGTGGTCATTGCCCGCGCCCTGTTGCGGGACACGCCTGTACTGCTGCTGGACGAGGCCACCAGCGCGCTGGATGCGCAGTCCGAAAAGGTGGTTCAGTCCGCACTGGACCGGCTGGCAGGTGGGCGCACGACGCTTGTGATCGCGCACCGGCTGAGCACGGTCCGCAATGCCGATAAGATCGTTGTGATGGACCGCGGACGCGTGGTCGATGCCGGCACACATGACGAGTTATTGGCGCGTGGCGGCATCTATGCCGATCTCTACCGTCTGCAGTTTCAGGACGGCAAAACGGTCATCGATCCGACCAGCGCCATTTCCGTGGCACAGGACGTGCCCGGCAGCACCGCGTTGCACACGTCCTGGCTTGGCCGCCTGACGCGGCGACTGTTCGGCTGAACCCGGACGAAACTCAGCGCCTGTATCCATCTGCCAGCCGGGCCGGATCGGTCCCGGCAAAATAGCGGGCCAGCGTCCACAGGTTCCGCGTGCCCCGGCGCAGCCAGCCCGACTGCCGATAGCCTCCCGCGCTGGTGACGGCCACCGCGTTCAGCGCGACCAGCGGGCACGGCAGCGCCCGAACCAGATGCACGTCCTCCATCAGCGGCTGATCCGGGTACCCTCCGGCCCGTTCATAATCCGAGCGGGACACCAGCAATCCCTGATCCCCATAAGGCAATGCAAATACACGGGACCGGAAGTTTGCCCATCCGGCGGTCCACCCGGGCATGACGCCCCGCTGATCGAAGGCCAGCGAGAAATACCCGGCACCGGCGCGGTTTTGAATGTGTTCGGCGGCAACGGCGCTCCACCCCGGCTCCAGAACCGTGTCGGCATGCAGGATCAGGAACCACTCGCCCTGTGCCGCCTCGACACCGCGCCGCAACTGTCCTCCGCGAGAGGCCGTGCCCTTTACCATCGTCGCCCCGGCCGCGTCGGCGATCGTCAGGGTTTCGTCCCCGGAGTCTTCATCCGTGACGACCAGATCCCGCACCAGACCGGTCAACACCCCCTCCATCAGCGGCTCGAGACAGGCGGGCAGCGTCGATGCCGCATTCAGCGTCGGCACGATGATAGAAAGTGCGGCGGTCAAGACCGGGTTCCTCTGTTCAATTCGGGACAGTTTCATATATCAACCTGCAGAGCGTGCAAGGAACCATGGCATGACCCAAAGACGTATCCTACGGCTGCAGGGCGCTGATACCCTGAAATTCCTTCAGGATCTGGTGACAAATGACGTGAGCGGGTTGGACCGCGGGCTGGTCTATGCCGCCCTGCTGACCCCGCAGGGAAAGTTTCTGACAGATTTCTTCCTCGCGCGCGACGGGGCGGACGTTCTGGTTGATCTGCCCGCCGCCGCAGCTGAGGCAACACTGAAGCGGCTGAACATGTACAAGCTGCGCGCAGATGTCTCGATCTCCGAGTCCGGGCTGAACCTGCAGCGCGGCACGGGGCCGACCCCCGCCGACGCGTTCGGGGACCCGCGGCATCCGGCGCTGGGTTGGCGCCGGTACTCGGACGCACCGGAATCGGATGACGGGACCGATTGGGACGAAATCCGCGTTGCCCATTGCATTCCCGAATTCGGTATCGAACTCACCCCCGACACTTTCATCCTTGAAGCCGGATTCGAACGGCTGCAGGGCGTGGATTTCAAAAAGGGCTGCTATGTCGGGCAGGAAGTCACCGCGCGGATGAAGCACAAGACCGAGCTGCGAAAGGGCCTCTGCACCGTTCACCTGGAAAATACCGCGCCGGTCGGCACTGCGATTCTGTCCGACGGCAAGGCGGCGGGCACGCTTTACACCCAACACGGCGATCAGGCGATCGCATATCTCCGGTTCGACCGGGCCGGCAAAGATATGTCGGCCGGCGAGGCAATCGTCACTACCGCCTGATCTGCGGTACGGGTGACCCGAGGCTGCGCAGTTGGTATCATCGCCGTATTGGACTCCTGTCTCGGAGGGGAAAACGATGCCTGACCGCGCGCGTGACCACGTCAAGACCGTCATTCTGTTTCTGGGCCTTTCTCTGGCCATTTCCGCCAACAGTGCATCAGCAGAGGACTCGATCCTCTGGAACGGCCGGATCGATGCCGTTCAAACCGCCGAAGTCTCCGCTTCAATTGAAAGCATCGTTACCGACATCCTTTTCGAAGCCGGTTCTTACGTTGAACAAGGTCAGCCTCTGGTGATCCTCGATGAGACGAAGTTTCGGATCGAGGTTGAAACCGCGCGGTCCAACGTTATTCGGGCCGAGCTGACCGCGGCGTCTGCCCGGCGCGACCTGGAACGTGCGGTGAAACTGAAGGAGCGCGGATCAGTAACCGATGTCGCGTTCTTTAAAACAGAAGCGGCGCACACGCTGGCCGGGGCGGTGCTGGCCAAAACCCGCGCGGACCTGCTTGCCGCGCAGAAAGACCTTGAAAAAGCGGTCATCCGCGCGCCCATCGATGGTGTGATCAGCCCACCGGATGTTGCGCTGGGAACTTATGTCAAACCCGGGCGGAAACCGCTGGCCCGGATCGTACAGCTCGATCCCGTGCGACTGACCTACACCGTCCCATACGTGGAACGGATCGAAGACCTGGAAATCACCGACATGAGACTTCCGCTGGACCTGCTGGAGCGGGTGGAACTGACGATCATCCTGTCCGAAACATGGGAGTATCCCCATCGGGCCAGCCCCAGCCAGGTTTCCGCAAACGTGGATCCGGTGACCGGGGAACTGACCGTCTGGGCCGAGGTCGAAAACCCCAAGGCCCTGCTGAGGCCCGGAATGAAGGTGAAGGTCCGCCCGGAGATCAGGGACAACTGATCCGGCTTGCGCTTCGGCATCCACCGCGCCAGTTTTGAACAACGGTCGACGGGGAAAACCGATGCTTCAAATGTATGTCGCCATCTGGCGGGTCACTTGGAAACGCCAGATCATTCTGATCGTGCTTTCGGTTGCAATTGCCGCGCTGGCCGCGATCCCGCTGCAATACCAAAAAAACATCGTGAACGCCCTGTCGGACCGCGGCGCAATGCATGCCGACCTGGTTCAAATGTGCGCCGAAATGTTCGCGCTGGTCCTGCTCAGCCTCATCCTGAAATGGGTGCTGGGATACCGGGCTGGGACGCTGGGCGAGGACACGATCCGGTTTCTCCGTAGTCGCATCTACCAGGGCAGCGTTTCACGCGCCACGGAAGGTGAAACCGGCCTCGGCGAAGGCACGCTGGCAACCATGATCTCTGCCGAAGCCGAAGAACTGGGAAAGTTTGTCGGCGGTGCGTTTTCCGATCCGGTCGTGCAGATCGGCACGCTGTTTTCCGTCGTGACGTTCATCGCCGCCTCGCAGCCCGGGCTGGGGATGATCGCGATGTGCATTATTCTGCCGCAAGTCATTCTGGTTTTGCTCACGCAAACTCAGGTGAACCGGCTGGTCGCAGAGCGCGTTCACATTCTGCGGGGAGCGACCGACAAGGTGCTGGAATCAGAGTTTCAGGCCGTGCAGCAATCCATTCTGGATGATTTCGACCGTATCTTTGAAACCCGCCGCAAGATGTTCATTTGGAAGCTGTCGACCAAGTTTGTTGTCAGCGCTCTCAGCGGCGGCGGCACGGTCGCGGTGCTGCTCCTGGGCGGCTGGTACGTGATCGACGGGCGCACTGATGTGGGCACGGTCGTTGCCGCCACAGCCGGGTTGGCCCGGCTGCAGGGGCCGACCAGCTTCCTGATCGCATTCTACCGACAGGTCAGCGCAACGCGGGTGAAATTCGAACTGCTGCGTGAAATGGCAGCGCCGCGACCTGGCCCGGCCTAGGTTCAGGCGCGCTCGGAATATTCCATAGTTTCGGTGTTCACCACGATCAGTTCGTCCTGCCCGACAAATGGCGGCACGGTGACCTTCACGCCGTTGTCCAGCACCGCCGGCTTGAACGAGTTTGCCGCCGTCTGTCCTTTGACGACCGGTTCGGTTTCGACAACCTTGCAGGTCACTTTCTGCGGCAGCGACGCGTTCAGGGCTTCGGCCTCGTAAAACTCCACAACGATCGTCATGCCGTCTTGCAGGAACGGGCGGGAGTTATGCCCAAAAGTTGGTGACGGCGTGATCAGGCGGCGTTTTGACGTTGCCTGATCCCGTCCTTGAAGGCAATCCCCTGGATCACTTCGGGCAGACGGTTTGGCCCTGAGATCTTCCTCCACTTCTTCTTGGCCGACATCATCAACCTGAAGACCATGGCGAGGGCGGTCTTGCGGTTCAGGCATCCTTTGGTTTTGCGCGTTCGGTTGCGGACCGTGGCAAAGACGCTTTCGATCGGGTTCGTGGTCCGGATGTGTTTCCAGTGTTCGGCCGGGAAGTCATAGAAGGTCAGCAACACGTCGCGGTCCTTGACCAGCCTGGCCACGGCCCGCTCGTATTTCAGGCCGTAGGTTTCCACGAAGAGATCGAAGGCCGCATTGGCTTCCTTCTTCGTCTCGGCCATCCAAATATCCTGCAGATCGGCCTTGGCTTTTTCCCGCAGCGACTTGGGCATCGCGCCCGTTACATTGGCCGTCTTGTGGACCCAGCACCGCTGCTCACGGGTGGTCGGATAGACATCCCGCAGCGCCGTCCAGAACCCAAGCGCGCCATCACCGACAGCAAGCTCGGGCGGCACCGTCAGGCCGCGTTTCCTCAGACCGCGTAACAGGTCCCGCCAGCTGTCCGCGTTCTCCCGGAATCCGTCCATGATGCTCAAAACGTCCTTTTCTCCGTACTCGTCAGCGCCGATAATCACCAACATACATTGACGATCCCCGTCCAAACGGGGCGTGAAGCAGACCCCGTCCGCCCAGATGTAGACATAGCGCTTGCCCGACAGGTCACGCTTGCGCCAGGCTTCATACTCGTCCCACCAGGTCGCCTTCAGTCGCGTGATCGTGGAGGCTGACAGCCCCTCTGCATCCGGCCCCAAAAGGGCGGCCAGCGCCTCGCTGAAGTCCCCCGTTGAAATGCCCTTCAGGTAAAGCCAGGGCAGCAGCTCCTCGACGGACTTCGCTTTGCGGAGATACGGCGGCACCAAGGATGAACGGAACCTGATCTTGCTGCCATCGATGTTCGCACCCCGGTCGCGGACCCGGGGCACCTGAACGGGCACCGTGCCGATCCCGGTCATCACCTCGCGCTCCGGCAGGAACCCGTGGCGCACCAGACGCTGGCGACCTTCCTTGTCCAGAAGCTGCGCGTGAACCGCCATGAAACCGGCAACCTCAGCCTGCACAGCCGTTCGCAACAGCTCGCGTGCCCCGAACTGAATGACCTCAGTCAGCGGATCAGGTGAAAATTCCGATGATAGCTCGAATGGAACAACGGTAGATTTCGACATGTGGCATATCCCTTTCTCTTGAGAATTGACGGCGCTTCAGCACCGCCTTGATATGCCGCCCCTCAGGGGCCATCACCAACTTTCAACCATATCTCGGCGGGCGGCGTTCGCCGAGGATGTCCGAGGGCAGTTCAACCTGATCGTAAGTTTCGGTGTCCATGAACACGAGCATGCCGTCGTTTTCGTACAGAAACTGCATGTCCTTCTGCTCGAGCCGCACACGCTCGACCTTGTCGGCACTGCGAAACCGTTCGTTCAGTTTGGACCCGTTGCGCAGGTTGCGCAGTTCGACCTGGGCAAAAGCGCCGCCCTTCCCGGGTTTGACATGATCGACCTTCACCGCCGCCCACAATCCGTCATTGTGCTCCAGAACATTACCTGGGCGGATTTCGTTACCGTTGATTCTGGGCATGTCATAAAACCTTCGCGGACGGTTGATGCACGTTCGCGCCGTCCTATATATGGCGAGGTTCAGTGTGGCAAGACAACGATATCTCGTGTTTCTGGCGCAGAAAGGTATGCAGCAGACGCATATCAGCCATGCAATATCGGGGTATCCGAATCAGTCTGGTTTCGTCATAAAGGACGCCACGCCGAAAATACAAGAGCAAGAAAAACAAGGGAAACGAGATGCGAGATTTCGTTGACGGCACGGCCTTTAATACTGAACAAGGGAACCGTGCCCGGAAACTTTTTGCAGCCGTCGTGTTGGCTGCGCTGGACGACGCAATTGCCGATGATAAGAAATACGGCAATGGACCCGAGCAGATTGCCCGCTGGGCGCGGTCGCGCGACGGTCGCGAAGTTTTGACCTGTGCGGGTATCGACCCCAACGAGCGGGTTGTGAGCGGGCTGATGGAATTTGTCGGCCGCGGTGTTCGGACATCCGTTGCACTGTCGCGCGAAGAAAGCGAACGCCGCAACGCAGCTGCTCAGGCCGAAGCCGCCTGAACACGGTCAGTTTAACTGGCCACTGAAGAAAGACGCGCCCCGGACAGGGCGCGTTTTCTTTGTTCCGAACTTCAGAAATACTCGGTTCAGTCCAGATCCTGAACGCTTAATGCCCGGTTGATTTCCCGACGGACCAACTTTCGCACATTGCGGGTTATCCGTTCACCCAGCGCGCCCTGCAGTTCTTCACGGACAATATCCGTGACCAGTTCCCGCAAGGTTGCCTCGTCAAGCACCGCTTCGTCATCGTCGAACAGGTCCGCGTCATCATCAGCGTCTTCGTCGAGGTATTCGATAACCGGTTCGGCTGTCTGAACGTCCTGCGCGGCATCTTCCTCGTCGTGCCATTCCATCGGCTCGGTTTCCGGAACCGCAAGGTCATCAGCGGTTTCGTCGCCATGCGGCTCCCATTGCTCTGCCTCCGCGCCGTCCATTGCAGCGCCAAGGGCTTCAACCGCCGTGGCAAGACCCGGTTCTTCCTCCAGATCCGCTTCAGCTTCTTCTTCGGCTGCGCCTTCGTCAGGCGCATGCCAATCGTCTTCGGCGACGTCGGCCCGCATGTCGTCTTCGCCGTCGGCCTGCACATCGTCTTCAGCGGCCTCAGGCTCCGACCAAACGTCTTCTGTGCGCAATTCGTCCTCTTCGGACTCATCTGCTGACCACATTTCCGGCTCGTCCGGTTCCGCATTTTCGTCGGTGCCGGCTTCGTATCCCGCCGCATCGTACAACGTGGCTTCGGGGTCACCCCAAGGTGCGTCCGACATGGCTGCGTCGCCGGTTTCCCCGTCAGGCTCAATTTCGGTTTGCAGCAGCAATTCGGCCGCCGGTTCCTCCGGGATTTCCGCGGCCTCCGACACCGGTTCGGCGGCCTCCTCGTGGTCGTCTTCGGTCTCCTCGTCCGCCACCCTCAGCGACGGGGTGAGAACCAGCCGGTCCGGCACCTGTTCCGGTTCGGCCACGGGCTGCCGGACCGTATTGCGCGCATCTTCGGACACCAATCTGCGGATCGAAGACAGCACGTCTTCGATCTCGGCATTCGTCACGGGCTCTGACATTGCTGATTATCCACTCTATCCTCGGGCCGGAGTTTACCCGTTTGGCGAGTTTTCCACAACTGATACTGAAAATTGTCAGTTCTTGCTGATGGAGCGCAAGACGCGATCCAGGTCCGATCCTTGCTTGGAATAGCGCGATGGCGCGTTTTTCACGCTGTTGTAATAGGCCGCGGGATCGTAAATCGGCACGTTCAGCCGCAGCCGTTCCGCAGTCAGCAGGCCCTGCGCGGACAACAGCTGATAGGACGCGATGTAGCGCGAGGCCTGCGCCGTAACCCGGTCGGCCAGCGCATCCAGAAGCTCCTGTTCAGAATCGAGCACGTCGAGCGTGGGCCGCGCACCCAGCCTGGCTTCTTCGCGAACGCCTTCAAATGCGATCCGTGCGGCGCGGATGTTGGCCTCCGACGCCGTCAGACTGGCTTCGGCCACGCGCAGCGCAATATAGGCCGAGGCCACATCTTGAGCGACATTTTCCTTTACGGTCAAAAGGTTGGCGCGCAAGCTGTCGCGCGACGCCATCGCCCTCCGAACGCCGGACGAGATTGCGCCACCCTGGTAAAGCCGCTGATTTAACCTTAGCGCCAAAGACGCTGTTTCACGGTAGTTTGTCGAGTTGTAGGTGTTGGTAAACCCCACCTCCCCGGCCAGCGATGCGGTCGGCCCCAACAGGGTCTCGGCACGCTTGATGTTCAGCTCTCCCGCGGCGACCTGATGCTGGGCCGCCAGCACGGACGGATGGTTCCGCAGCGCCAGGTCCTGTGCGGTCTCAAGGCTGGCCGGTGGTTTTGGCAAATGCGGCGTCGTCGACAGGTTGCCCGGACGGTTCCCGACCGCGGCAAGGTATTCTTCCTTGGCATTCACGTAATCACCACGGGCAACGGCAAGACTGGTCCGTGCCGCCGCTTGCCGCGATTCAGCAAGCGCCACGTCAGTCCGGGTCACTTCACCCACTTCGAACCGGTCCTGCGCAGCGCGCAGTTCCTCGCCCAGCACCCGGACGTTGTTTTCCCGCAATCGTACGATCTCGGCGGTGCGCAACACCTCCATATACGCCACGACGGCACGGAACAGAATCGACTGTTCGACGCTGAGCAGGGTCTGGCGCGTGGCCAGTACGGTTTCCTGCGCCACCTGAATCCCCATCCGGGAATTGCCGCCAACATAGAGCAACTGCTGCACCGTCAGGCCCCAGAACACGTCGGTGCCGTCGGTGTTGGTCACGATCCCGGAGGTAGAGCTTTTGGCCGTCGATGTCGTGTAACGACCCGTCCAGTCGATGATCGGCCGCAGCGTGGACACCGCGACAGCCACATCTTCGTCGGCGGCCCGCAGAAGGGCACGGTTCTGGATCAGAAGGCCGCTGGTTTTGTAAGCGCCAATCAGGGCGTCTGCCAGATTTTCCGCCTGCGCAGCCCCGGACAAAGACAGAACAGCGGAAACAGCCGCAGCCCCGATCAACCCCGAAACGCGTGACACTGCTGCTCTGATCATTTTGGCCTCCTGGCAAGCGCAGCCGAACCGGTTTTTCTACTCCGGCTTCCCCCGACTCTGCGACATGTTAGCGATTTGCTGCTACAAGGCAAACGCCCGTTCAGCCGCAAATCCGGGCATAACCGGTGCAGCGGCGTTGAACTCGAACCGCCACGACAGCTGACCGCGCCGTTTGATCCCCATCCGCACCGATCCGAGCGGCCCATCCATGAACAGGCAGGCGATTCGGCCACCCTCCTTGAGCTGATCCTCAAGACCTTCGGGCAGGGTTTCGACACCTCCCTGTACAAGGATGACATCGTAGGGCCCAAGCTCTGCCGCACCGGAGCTCAGCGGTCCGGTGTGCACGGCAACATTGTCTGCACCCGCATCCATCAGCGCGGTCTGCGCTTCGCCGGCCAGTGCTTCGTCCTCTTCCACGGCGACCACGGCCTGCGCCATATGCGAAATCACGGCGGCGGAGTATCCGTACCCGCACCCGATATCGAGCACCAGCTCATCGTCGCGAATATCCAACACATCCAACATCTTGGCCAATGTCCGCGGCTCCAGCATGACGCGGTCCGCAGCGATCTCCATGTTTTCACCTGCATAGGTCGCCTCGGCCTGCCCGTCCGGGACGAAGGATTCCCGCGGCACAGCAAGCATCGCATCGATGATCGGATACTTGGTTACGTCAGAAGGGCGGATCTGCGTGTCGACCATCATCAGGCGGCGGGCAGCGAAATCGGTCATGGCCAGGCTCGTCTCTCATTTCTGGTTTGCTTGGTCTTTGCCACATCCCGAGGGAACCGGCAACGGCTGCAGGCCGGAATTGACCGACCGGGACCGGCCCGGCCTTGCGACAAATCCGCATTTGGCCGGTCAAAGCCCGGCCGAAAGTGGCCGGGCCGGCGTGCGAAGCCGCGGTACAACCGGACCATTGAGTAATGGTCCATGAACTTTATCGTGAAAACCCGCCTCATACCGGTATGATCTGTACAGAATTCCGTTTGATTTCTGTCCGCACAAACAATTCGGTGAGCCATGAAAATCCTTCTGCGTGTGGTTTATGCTGTTCTGGGCCTTGCGGCCTTTGTTCTTGTTGCCGGGTGGCTGATTCTGGCCGCCCCGTTCTTTTCAGAGCTTCGGCGCGATGTGGTCGGAAGTTTTCTGACCGAGGAGATCGGCCAGCCAATTCTGATCAACGACGATGTCAGCGTGCTGCTGCGCCCCGTCAGCCGGATCTATGCCGGCGGTGTTGAAATCCCCAGCGAGAATATTGACGATTTCGCGCTGGCCGAACTCAACAGTTTTGAATTCGATCTGGACCTCATTGCGTTGCTGAAAGGTCGGGTCGATCTCGACAATCTCGCGGTGGATGGGCTGCAGGTGAACATGGTCACCCTGATGGACGGGACGACAAGCTGGACCAAGCGCAACGAACCGCTTCGGTCAGCAGAACAATCGGATGACGACGCGGCCCCGATGCCGGATATCAACCAGCCGGAAGAAGGCACGGGTTTGCTGAACTTCCTCAGCAAACGAACCACGTCCTTCACGCGGATCGGATTGGCGGTTGTCAGCGAACCGACGGGCTTTGAGTTTATCTTCGACCTGACCAACCTGAATCTTGACCAGCTCGACGGTGGTGCCCGGGTCGGGGTGACGGGCCGGGGATCCGTCAACAACCAGAGTTTTGAAATCGACGGAAATTACCCAAGGGGCGCGCCGTTTACAACAAAGGCGGTTTTCGGAGCGGCGACGCTCACCTATGACGGACGGCCTCTGACCGCGCCGGAAGGCGGCGGATATACCGCGCATCTGGCGTTGGACACAGGCGAAATCGGGGACATTCTGGACATTCTCGGGCTGAACCGGGTTCTGGAGGGCCGTGGAACCATGTCCGCGGATGTGACAAGCCAGCCGGGCGTGACCCGCATCGAGAACTTTGAAACGATGCTCGATCTCGCCGAGGGCGCCCTGTACAAGGCCACCGGCGCTGTCACCAACCTTGGAAAGCTGGAGGGGTTCGAGCTGAACTTCGACGGGAGGCTGCATCCGGAAGGACAGCCGCCCGCAACGGCGGCAAAGCTCAAGGATCTCAAGCTCACCGGGTTCCATGCACGGATTGTCTCGATTGGGCACACGCTGGAGTTCGAAAAGCTGCAGCTGGAGACCAATTCCTTTGATCAGGGGCTGCAGCAGGTCGGCCCGGTCACGATCGGCAGCATTCGCCGGACCAAAGAAGGTTTGCTTGCGATCGAGGACGTCACGCTGCAGGCAGGGCCGCCGGACGACCCTTACATTCAGGCCAGCGGCAGTATCCTCAATATGCTCGAGCTCAAGGAACTGGAGATGTCCGGCGCCCTGTCGGTCCGGGCCTCACAGCTCTTTCCAACACTGGATCCCGAAGTGACGACCGCATTCGGCGGTGTGCAGGCCGAGTTTTCGATGGACGATGCTTCCGGCCATCTGAGTTTGAATCAACTCACGTCTTCAACCTTCGACACCGATCTGTGGTCGCTGAGCATTGATGCCAGACTGGGTGACATCAACAGCCTTGACGATCTGTCCTTTGACATGAAGCTGGGCATCACCGAAACCGCGCACTTCCTCGGGGCGCTCCAGCTCGAAGAAATCGACGCAGGCGCCATGGAAGTTTCCATGTCCGCACAGCGGTCGAACCGGACCCTGACCACCGCTTTGGGACTGGCCGCGGGATCGTCAGAAATCAACGGCAAATTGTCCGCCTCCCAAGTCCTTAATCGCCGAAAGGCCGACGGCGTTATTCATAGCGACCGGCTGGATATTGCCGATATCCGCAACGCTGTTGCCGCGATGGTGCAGCTTGGAAAGCTGGACGACAGTCCTGCCGACGATCCCGATGTTCAGCCGCTTGTTCTGCCAAAAGAGGAAGAAGAGCCGGAGGACGACGGCATTCAGCCGCTTGTGCTGCCCGAGGAGGACAAGACACCGGCAGACTTGTTCGATCTGGAAAAGCTGTTGACCGAAACGGATCTGAAGCTGGTCATCGAACTGAAGGAAATCGTCGGGCAAAAGGGGATTTCCAGCCTGTCGAGCGAGCTTACCGCCCGGGATGGAACGGCACAGCTAGGTCCGCTGGAACTGAGCTATGGCGGCGGTTATTTCAAAGTCGGTGCCAAGATGGATCTGGTGAATTCGCCCGAAATCGCCACTGTCGCCGGTGCGACCAGCGGCTGGGACTTTGGCGAGATACTCGATTCCGTCGGGCTTGGGATCGAGGCGCGCGGCACGCTTCGGGGTAACTTCAACGTGACCGGATCCATCAAATCGGCCAACGCCTTCATCAATTCGATGGCCGGGAGCGCGTCGATTTCCATGGCCAACGGGGCAATCGCAACCAGCCTGCTGGAACTGGCCGGTCTCGGGATCTTTCCGTGGCTGTTTTCCGAAGAGTTGTCACAGGGCTATGCCGAGATCACCTGCATCGTTGCGCCGGTGCATATCAATGCCGGCCATGTCAGCTTTGATTCCGTCGTCGCCGAAACGAAGAGCGTGCAACTGGTTGCCAAGGGTCACGTGGACTGGCGCAGGGACAGCATCGCCATTCGCGCCGAACCGCGCCGCGTGGGCAGACCGCTGTCGCGCAGCGCGTGGCCCTTCGACGTGACCGGCAAACTGTCCGATCCACAGTTCAAACTTCAGGTTGGCGGCTCCCGGCCCAGAATATCGGGTCCGGCCGGCAATGTCGCCGCTGACAGGAAACCCTGTGTGCCGGACCTGACGCAGATCGAATAACAGTGAAAATCAATCCGCGGCCGGCTGTTCCTTCTGGCAGGCCCGCACGGCGTCCACGGCACGCTTGGTTCCGGCCAGATCGACCTCGGCCTCCTGCCCGCGTTCGCCCGAAATCTTCACGGTGTTCCGCCCGGCAAACTCGGTCACAAAATTCGGGTTGTTGAAAAACGCGTACCCACCGTGCAGGTCGCCCTCAACGCGGCCCAGCACCTCGCCGGCAAATTTCTCGTTCCCGAAATCGAACAACAGGGTTCCTGTTGCACCGTCTTCGATATGGGTCCAGGCCGTGTTGTAGGCGGCAAAGAAGCCACCACTTCTCTCGGGATCCATCCCGATCCGCACCAACACCCCGTCCGCAAACTGTTTCTCGGCGTAACAACCGTTGCCGTTGGCCGGGTTGATCCGGATCATCCAGTCGCCCTCGGCGCCCCAGTCCACGGAGGCTTGTGCAAGACCCGCCATCGGAGAGATTGCGATCGAAGCGGAAACGAGAAATCGAAACATCAAACCAATCCCAGTGTAAATTGCGTGTGTCTCAGGATAGACGCACGAACCAAGCCTGATCAAGCTTCGCCGGGATGCCACCCCCCGAGCAGTACGCAAACGGCGCCCGGCTTTTCGCCCGTAGGACTTACCTGCTGTAAACCTTGTCCAGCGCACCATCACCGACGGTATGCGCGTTCAGCCACTGCCTGGTGTCCGTGGGCCGGTGCCGGGGGCCGGTCGGCTCGAACCGGATCGGTTGTCCGGCCATGACCTTCTGCGCGACGCTGTCTCTGACCACGATCTGCCCGCTGACGATGACCCACGGAATTCCACTGGACGGCAAAAGATGCTCCCCGGCCTTGTAGGTGGCATTGTCGGTGACGGTTTCCGGATCGAAGATTGTGATGTCGGCCACCATACCTTCCTGCATCCGACCGCGCAGTTTCATGGCCCCGAGCCCGGTGTCACCCAGATGCAGCGCGGACCAGTAGGACAGCTGAGACAGTGACTGCATCAGCGGAATGCCCAGTTCCCGGCCCATTCGCAATGTCCGGGCATGCGAACCGGCGGTACGGGGATGGCCGGTGTATTCTTCATATGGATCTTCCCAGTCCAGCCCCGACCACATCGCGTCCGAACCCACGGTCATGTGTGGCATGCGCAGCCAGTGCGGCATCCACTCGATCCTGGCGTTGTTGAAGAACACCATGATCTTGGCAGGGTCGCCATCGGCCAGTTCGTGATACCGTTCTTCTGTGATGAAAGCGTCGGCCTCAGGATCGTAAACGTTGTTTTCGTATGAGTACCCGGCGGCGGCAAGTGCTGCCGGTTTCAGCGCATCGGCACCGATATTCGTGGAAGCCGCCTCATACGGGTAATGCTCGGACCACATATTCAGTCCTTTCGCGCGGGCAAGCTGCAGCTTTTCTTCTATCTCCCACCAACCGTAATCGTTGTTGTGCTGATATAGCATCGGCGCATCGAGCAGGAAGGCATTGGTAAACGCCTCGTTAAACCCCATCTGGGCTTCGACGGGCGGTTTCGTCGAACCGTGCAGCCGAGCGTGGAACGCGGTCGGTCGGCCATAACGGGCCCCGGCCCGCTGAACTTCAAACATCTCGTAAGACGATACCCCGGTTGAGGCATAGCCGACGGTGGATCCGATCCCGATCGCACCTTCGGCAAGCCCCTGATCAATGATCGCTGTGATCCTGTTCATCTGGTCCACATCGCTGACCGTGACCGACCAGCCGTTAACACCGTCCATCGCCGCTTTGGCCCGGTTGATGAAGCCGGTTGTCGCGTCTGACGGGCGCTCGAATGTCATTCTGTCATGCACGATCATACGCGCCATTTCGTGGCTGATTACGGTGCCGTAATTGACCGGCCAGTTGCCGGCCTTCGCGGCGTACCAGTCCGCGACGTTCATCGCGCCCAATTCCATGTCCATTCCGGTGGTCACGCCATCCCGCAACGACGCTTTCACCGAAAGCCCGTCCAGCGCATGGAAATGCGTGTCGATGAAACCGGGCGCAACAACCAGTCCCGCCGCTGCAATGGTTTCTGCGCCGGCAATGCCGGCTTCGGTGATCGCCGTAATCCAGCCATTGTCCACACAGACATTCCGCACGGTGTCCAGCCCGGTTTCCGGATCCATCACGCGCCCGCCCAGAATGGCGATATCGCATTCCGAAGCCGACAACGCACCGCACAAAACGGCCAGACAAGCCGGAGACAGGAAAAGCAATCTGATCTGTTTCATTTGGCAAACCCCTAGTATCTGGCGTCACAATCGGTTCGATGTTGCCATTTACCGCCAACGGAGTAATTAGCATCTCGCGAACCTGTTCCCGGTTTTTTTCGTGAATTGACAAATATTGCTGGAACGTCATCACTCCCGCTGCAACACATGAAACCATGACTACGTCCGCCACAGCCCCAGTCGCGCTGGTTCAGGCCGGCATGCTTCGTCCGATCCTCGACGCCTACGAAAAGGCCGGCGGATCCGTCGACGAGGTCCTGCACCGGGTCGGTCTCCACGACAACACCGATCAGACCGAATACCTGCCATCCACGCTAGCGTGGAACGCACTGGAATTCATGGCGGAGAGCCTCGGCGACCCGCATTTCTGTTTCCGGGTCGGGTATCAGGCGTCCGCGTATGACCTGCCCAACCTGTCCATCCTGAACGAAACGCGGCAGACTTTGGGCGAAAGCATGATCGCTCTTATCGTCGATGCGCCCCGGATGACGAACCAGGCAGGCTATACCCTGACATGCGGCGCCGAGACCGCCACACTGGCAGGAAACCGCACGTTCAAACCGCTCTGCCCGCCGACACAGTCCGACGCGTTTTTTACCGGCCTCATTGTCCGCCTGATCCGCGACAGTATCGGCTGGCACTGGAACCCGGCCCGGTTCAATGCCCGCATATCCGGCAAATCCGCAATTCCCGACGACGTGCTGCCGCGGGCGTCTCTGATCCCGAGCCGAAACACTAGCGTCATATTCCGGTTCCCGGCCCGCTGGCTGATGATCGGTGGCGGCGACCGGATCAATCGGAACGCGGCAACGGCCCCGACGCACTCCAAGGATGTCGTCGACAATCTGCAGCGCGAACTCGCGCGCAGACTGGATCAGCCCGATCCCAGCCTGCGGCAGGTCAGCGCCGCCTTTTCCCTGTCCGAGCGCAGCCTGCAATCGGTGCTGAAACAGGCTGGCACGTCCTTTCGGACAGAGCTGATATGCCTCCGCGCCGAAAGGTCGAAAACACTGCTGACGGAAACCGATCTCAATCTGTCCCTGATTGGCCGGCAGGTGGGCCTGCCCCTGCCCTCATCCTTCAACCGGGCCTTCCGCTCATGGACCGGCTTCTCCCCGGGCCTGTATCGAAAACGGTTCCGAAAACGGCCCGCCTGACCTCCCGACCCAAACCACCAAGCTGCAGGACAATCCAAATCGCAGACCGGCAATTTCGCCCGGTTTGAAACCGCTCCGACAACATATTTCGGCCTCGACAGCAAAGATTTCCCACGCTAAACGGGTCCGGCCCGACCGGGAGCGGTTTGAACCCCGGTCAGAACCGGGCCGCAAACGGGCAGAAATCACACCACGGTTTCAACGCCCCGGTGACAGAGGCGAGTTGGCGGAGTGGTGACGCAGCGGATTGCAAATCCGTGTACACCGGTTCGATTCCGGTACTCGCCTCCGATAAAATCAATGACTTACGCGATTTTGGCGTGCCGTTTGAATGTAAAATGGCGGCAAAGCGGTGTGTTCCATCGCAAATCTGGGTTCTATCGAATTGATCGCAGTCATACAGATCGAGGCAGAAAACGCCCCGGCTACTCCGGCAATTTCTGCCGAAGCGCTTTCGCCTACTGGGCCGACCTCCGATACACTGTCCACATGATGCCAAGCGCGATCAGGCCAAACAGCAATCCAATCATTCCACCGGGTTTCACGCCTGCAAAGGCAGTAATGAATACCGCGTCATGGAGATTGAAACCGGCAATCGCGAAGGCTCCGATCAGAAGCGGTTGGGTCGTGCCCCGAACAGCCCCATAGGCGGCAATCAAGGCGATGGTCAGTTGGCGACCAAGAAAGGCACCGGCAACCGAGCCAAGCGTTGCAGCTTCACCCGTCAGGGACGCAAGTCCCGGATTGCTCATCGGATTCATGTAGGCAGGCAGTGTGAACAGCAGAATGATCAAGGCCAGCACCCCGAGAGCAAGCCGGACCCATAGGGCGTGTTGATGGTTTTCCATTTGGCGATGTCCTTTTTCGATTTTATCTTTCTGGAAAGATAAAATCACCTATTGTGCTTGGCAAGCGGAATCCGACAGATTCAAGCTGGCAAGGAACTGTGGAGATGAATGGGTGGCCTCAGACAACGACGACCGACCACACCAAAGGCCCGTTGCTGCTCGAATCGTTCCCGGGCTCTTTCGCAGCCGGAATTTCATCTGGGACAATGACCACCGCATAGTCGAAGCGCATGGCCTGACATGGTCGCAGTTCGTTACTCTGATTTCACTGCAATCAGCCGGGCCCGATTACGTGCTGTCGCCAACACGGTTGTATTCTGCCGCACAAGTAAGCTCAGGCGGCTTGACCAAAATGCTGCACGCGCTGAGCGAAGCAGGCTATGTCGAGCGTATCAGGAACCCTGACGACCAGCGTAGCCGTTTGGTTAAGCTCCTGCCCAGTGGAGATCAGGTCGCGCGTGCCGTCAGCGCGGAACTCGTTGCGGCGAACCAAGATCTCATAGGAAATATTTTGTCAGCAGATGAATGCGAGCGACTTGCCGAGCTTTTGCAGAAACTCAGCGTTGGCCTCGAACAAAAGAAAAACTGATGAACGCGCCACGGACAAATCACCGGCTCTCTGCCATCTGCAATCGGCAGGTAACTCACTGGTATTCCATAGGCGCGCTGGCGGCTGCGCACCCAGTCGCGTCGCACCTCCATTTGACTTCAAAGGCATAGCTCAAACGCGCCGCTCACAACAGAGCGTACCTGGACACGCAGTACAACAACAGCTCCGCCAGCGACCCGAAGCCCGAGGACATCGGCTGGATCCACTCTCATGCATTGACCTTGTCAATGCACCGCCGTGGCAGCGGGCGATCGCAAGGACGCCGCCGCCGCGCTGCAGTATCTCAACGCCCGCTACTACGACCCCGAGCTGGCGATGTTCATCCAGCCCGACTGGCTCGACCCGACCACGCCGGGCGTGGGGACGAACCGCTATGCCTATGCGGGGAACGATCCGGTGAATTTGAGCGATCCGGGGGGGAATTGCCCGAGTTGCTTTGGTGCGGTGATCGGCGCAGCCATTGGTTTGGCTACTCAAATTGGGCTAGACGTGTACAATGGCCAAAGAAGCAGCCTAGGGACTTACGCCGGTGCCGTTTTAGGAGGGGCATTTGCAGGGGCGACATTCGGTGCCGGGGCCACAGCGGTTGGTTCAGGGACTGCGGCTACCGTAGGCTTGGGCACGGTGACCGGAGCTGGTGGTGGAGTTTTGGCAACGGGAACGGAAGCACTCATCGATGGCTCACCCGTCTCAGGCAAGGATTTTGGATTATCCGCTGGGCTTGGTGGTGTCTTTGGCGGTTTCGGGGCCGGCGTCGGTAAGGCGATTGGCGGGTTCATCGGCAAGCTTGACTTTCCCACGAAGGGAAGAATTGGTGAGAAATTGTCCGTTTTCAATCAGGCCCTGAGGGGACGCGTTGCTACCAAGAACAAAACTCGAACTGAAATCCCAGGCGTAACAACGCCGACTGGACGACGCGGTAGTTTTGTTCCGGACCTCAACGTGCGTGGAATTTTTAGCCCGGACAGCCTTTTCCCCTATCAAATTGAGGCGAAGTGGAGCACAAATCCGAAACGAACAATAACCCAAATGTCCACAAAGCGACAGAACCAGGCGCGACGCGCAGGACTCCTGAAGGACAACCAGTACGAAGTTTGGTCCGGAGTGGATATAGATCGCGGCGCTGTCTCGGCGGCGGATGGATTTGGGGCCGGTGTGAGCCCCGGTGCGGAAAACAGGTAGTGGAATGCGCGCAAAGATACGCAGAGCCGTTAAAGCGTTCGATAAGGCCATAACGGCTTGGTTCATTGCGCACGGGTTTGGCAATCACCCTGGCTATGGCGAGAACGCATATTGGGACTCTGGCGCTCGCTCCTATGCTTGGGCATTTCAGAGAGTGCGCAAGGACATTGAAAACGTCATAATCGACTACTTGCCTCGACACGATGGCATCGGAACCCAGTTGTCCATTATTCCCAAAACTCTGGAAGTTCCTGACGCATGGAAAAGTGAAATCTCAACTGCTTATGAATTGCCGGTTACAGCGGTTCGTGAAAGACTAGCTTGGCTCGAGCACAAAAAAAGATGGTGGGAGTTGTTTTCGCCAGATGGCCATGGACTACGTCTGGACGAGGACAAGTTCGACGAAGATCTGCGCCTCTACCTCAAGGACCTCGAAAAGATCGAGCAGTTTTTTTCGGGAGACATCAGCAGCCGACAATTCCGAATGTCACCTGAACTGTATCAACGGTTGAAAGGCTCTTAAGCAAGCGCAGGGTGGGTGCCAACCCACCACCTCCGGCACTAGGCGCCACTCGCTGCCCATCAATCCAAATGGCGTCGAAACGGACAATATCTACGGCGCCGAAGGCTCCCGCTGGAAACGGATTGTGGATGATGGCACGACCGTCACCACCATCCTCTACGTGACCCCGGAGCTGGAGATCGAGAACCCGCAGGCCGGAGCGGCGTCGGGCGAGAGCCTGCATTGGTACCTGCATCCCAACATCCGGCGCGAGATCACGCGCGCGACGACCGAGATCCACGCCATGCACCGGAATCAGCTGAACTCGCTGGTGATGATGACGGACGAAAATGCCGATTGGTGCATCGAGCGGATCTATGCGCCGTTCGGGGTAGGCATGAGCCGGTCTCTCACTCCCACATCCCCACCGTCTCCATCGTAAACGCCCGCTTGACCTCCCCATCCACCATCATGCGCACAAAGGCGCGGTAGTTCGGCAGGTTGACCAGATCGCGGGGCTCGACGGTGCCAAACTGCGCAGCAAGCGTAGGGTGGGTGCCAACCCACCATCAACGCATCAAAACCGTCCGCTTTCCGTCACCCTGAACGGTGCCACCACCACCTAAGCCGACAGCGCCGAGGGGAAACGCTGGAGGCGGGCCGTGGATGACGGCACCACCGCCATCACCAATCTCTACGTGGTGCACGAGCTGGAGATCGAGAACCCCGAGGCCGGGGCGTCTTCGGACGAGGTGGTGCACTGGTACCTGCACCCGACCATCCGGCATGAAATCACCCGCTTCGGCACCGAAATCCACACCATGCACCGGGATCAGCTGAACTCGCTGGTGATGATGACCGATGACAATGCCGACTGGTCAGTGGAGCGGGTCTACGCGCCGTTCGGGGCAGACACCGAATGGACCAACGCCCCGCCCGCCGTCGAGGCCCTGCCAGAGGACATCGGCTGGATCGGCGAACGCAAGGACGCCGCCGCCGCGCTGCACTACCTCAACGCCCGCACCTACGACCCCGGGCTTGCGATGTTCGTCCAGCCCGACTGGCTCGACCCGACGGTGCCGGGGGTGGGGACGAACCGCTATGCCTATGCCGGGAACGATCCGGTGAATTTGAGCGATCCGGGGGGCTTGACGCCGTTTGACCCTGAAGCGGATACTAACTTGGGCACAGGACGGGGAACCGGAATAGCCGGCCACTTCCAAGGCTCAAGCCGAGAAGCTTTCAGCAATGAAGGCATTGTCGATGCGATATTGGACACCGAAGACGAATCGGACAATTATGCTGAAGATGTTTTTTGGGCCTCCAAGGAAAAAGAGGTCATGAACGACGTCAGGGAAAATCCAATCTGATTGGCTGCAGAGATTGCAGTTCCGTTAGCGGATTCTGCGGTAACCACTAGAATAGGGCTGAAAGCTCTTAAGGGCATAAACAGGGGCAGTTCTCGAAACTCCAAAGTCAGCACCCACACACCTTCTTTTGATCCTTGGAACGGCCCGGTCAACTATTCTCAAATACCGACCTCTAAGAGCCGAAACCTCACGGCGTCCCAAAAGGCCAAGGCCATCGCTCTGAATAAAAAATCCAACGGTGGTTTTGTCAGGAGTGATATTGACGGCTCGTTGTTGTCGAAACCGGAAAAGAGCGTCAGGGGTGTAACTCCACTATCAAATGAATGGAGTTTCGATCACGTTGATCCGTTTTCAAAAGGAGGGCCGACAAGAGATTGGAATTTGGCAATTATAAGCAGGGCGCAAAATATAACAGAATCGAACCGGTGAATGGACACAGAATCTTTATGGACAGTTTTATATCAACACTTCAGGCCAAGTTTAGAATATTCAGCGTGTTGGAGGCTGGTCACTCATTGCACCCGCATTTCAACTATTTCGAATATCATGAAGATTGGGGTGAAAGTGGTTCGGAGCGCATGGCTGCCTACAAAAACGGAGAAGGAATCGAGGTATTTTTCCTATTCTCGACCGCCGGTGTTGTCGCGAAGGTTCTTAACAATGACCCACTTAAGGATGTCGACAAACTCCTGAAAGCAGTTCCGGATATTTTTGGTAGTTTCAAAGGTGAATTGGCGTTTGATTTGCTGATTGCAAATTGTTACATCTGGCGAACACGCGACGACAAAGCTTGGTCCTCTGCACCGATGAACGCTGACTATACGAGTAATCTTGAGCCGCTTTGGGAAACTGTGGAGGGATTTGTCCGCTGGATGGAAATCTACCATGAGGTAAAGCTCGAAAAAAGCGCAATCGAAGCCGCCGCGCAAAAGCTGAATGTTGACTTGTCTGCCCTCCTTGAATTTCGTGGAACATAGCAAGTAGGGTGGGTGCCAACCCAGCGCCCTCGATTAGGAAAACCGCCCGCTCAGCGTCACCCTGAACGGCGTCACCACGACCTACGTCTAGGGTGCCGAGGGCAAGCTCTGGAAGCGGATCGTGGATGATGGCGGCGCCGTCACCACCAATCTCTACGTGGTGCCCGAGCTGGAGATCGAGAACCCCTCGGCCGGTTCGCAGTCAGACGAGTTGGTGCACTGGCACCTGCACCCGACCATCCGGCATGAGATCACGCGCTCCGGCACCGAGCGGCATGTGATGCACCGCGACCAGCTGAACTCGCTGGTGATGATGACGGACGAAAACGCCGACTGGGGCATCGAGCGGGTCTATGCGCCGTTCGGGGTGGATATTGGCCCATGATTGGCACCAGATCAGCCGCCAACAATTCGTAGAATACGTAAGTGTCAGTATTCCAGGCCTGGCTCGCTCACTGAATTTCACCGCAACCCGGCCAACAGACGCGTCATCATCGCATCGCAGGCAGCCAGTTCAGACAGGGCGAGCCCCTCGTCGGGTTTGTGGCCGTCGGTCGCCATATTGCCGGGACCGATCACCACGGTGCTCAGGCCAAGTTGGTCGAAAAACCCGGCCTCGGTTCCGAAGGCCACTTTTGTGGTCCGGGATCTGCCCACCAGATCCAGCGCCCAGAGCACCAGCGGATCGTCCTGCGCCACCTCCAGGCCGAAATAGGCGTTGGTTTCCTCGATCCGGACCGCGGCGGAATCCCCGAACGCGGCACCGGCCTGTCGGCCTTGCGACCGGATCATGTCCACAATCTCCGACGCGGGCTGGCTGGCGAGGTGACGAAACTCCATGGCGATCCGCGCCAGATCCGGGACGATGTTCAGCGCGCGACCGCCTTCGATCCGCCCGACATGCACCGTTGAATAGGGGATGCTGTAGGCGCTGTCTTTCGGCCCCTGTGCAAGCCTGTTTTGCAAGGCGCGCATCCCGGTCACGAAGGTGGCGGCCACGTGAATGGCATTCACGAATTCCGGGGCCAGCGCACTGTGTCCGGACTGACCATGGCAGGTGACATCGAGTGCCACCTTACCCTTGTGGCCGGTTGCCACCTGCATCGACGTCGGTTCGCCCACGATCACCCCGCGGGGCCGCCCAAGCAGTGGTTCAAGCGCCGGCATCATCTGGCGAATGCCGACACAGCCGACCTCTTCGTCGTAGGAAATGACAAACGTCAGCGGCGCTGCGGGCGGGTCTTTGCCCGCCTGTTCGGCCAATGCCAGCGCGGCGGCGAGAAACCCCTTCATGCCCGTTGCGGCGGGTGAGTTGAAACGGCGGACAGGTCCAGTTCTGCCCTTCGACCGGGACCACATCGGTATGCGCAGACAGGCAGATCCCGCCGTCGCCGGAACCGATGCGTGCAAACAGCCCCGCCTTGCGACCGCAGGGCGACGGAATGCGCGTTACTGAGTGCCCGGCTGCCTGCAGCAAATCCTGAACATAGGCGATCAGGGCAAGGTTGCTGTCGGCACTGACGGTCGCAAAGGCGACCAGCCTGTCGAGGATTTCCAGTGTCCGGGTCATGGCGGTACGTCAGCCTTCAGCCAGTTGGGTGATCTCGCGTCGGAAAGGCAGAGCGTCGCCGATGTCTTCGCCATCCAGTTCACGCGCATAGCGATGCCCGGCATAGGTCGCCCATGCGATCGGACCGGGCGCGTTGGCGTCACCGATCAGCTTCACCGACCGGATGCCGGCATCGTCCCATTCGGCCTCGCGCGCCTTGAGCGCCGTGTGAACGCCGTTGTTTTCCAGCTGCGAGGACACCAGCAGTACCGCATCGCAGGCGACCGCGCGCAGTTGACCGGTGAACATGCAATTCGTTTCCACGTGATCGCCGCCGATGGCCGTGACCCCGCGGTTTAGCTCAATCGTCACCCCCATATCGGCAAGCCGTCGGTGAATTTCGTGCTGCTCCAGCGTGTTGAGTGTCCATTCGCTGACGTAAGCTGCGGGTGTGACCAGCGTCACGGTGCATCCCTGCTGCACCAGAAGTTCCGCCATTACGCCGCCCATGTAATAGTGATCGTCGTCATAGATCATCACGTGCCCCGAAGGTTTCGCCGCGTCCATCATGTCGTCAGGCGAATACAATGGCATGCCGGCATCGGTCGGAAACGGCACGACATGCTGGCGCGACACACCATCCCTGCGCCAGTGTGATCCGGTTGCGATGCAGATGTTTTCGAAACCAAATTCCAGAATGTTCCCGGCGTCCAGTTCGCTTTCGAAATAGGTTTCGACATTGGCCTTCTGGCTGATCTGGTAATCGCGGTAATCCACCACACGGCCCCATGCGGAGAGCCCGGGCAGAAGGCGTTCGCGGGTCACCCGCCCGCCCACCGCCGTGCCGGCCTCGGCCAGCGCCACGTCATAGCCGCGTTCAGCCAGCGCCCGGGCGGCTTCAAGACCTGCTGGTCCGGCCCCGACAACCAGTACATTGGAGCTGTCGCCCTTCGCGTTCATCCGTTCGGGGTGCCAGCCCTTGCGCCATTCCTCCATGAAGGTCGGGTTCTGGGTGCAGCGGCTGATCGACATGGTCATGTCGCCGGTGATGCAGATGTTGCACCCGATGCATTCGCGGATATCCTCGATCCGGCCTTCCTCGACCTTGCGGGGCAAAAACGGATCGGCGATGGACGGGCGCGCGCAGCCGATGAAATCAAGCGTGCCGTTGCGCACCATCTTTGCCATCACGTCGGGGCTGGTGAACCGGCCGACGCCGACAACGGGCTTGTCGGTGAGTTCCCGAATGCCCGAAACAAGCGCCTCCTGCGCGGCCTCTTCCTTGAACCGGGACGGTCCGGAGCAGTCTTCCCATGTGCCCTGTGCGAGGTCCCACAGGTCCGGCAGATTTCGGTTCATCTCGACGAACTCGCGCACTTCGGCGTTGGAGAACCCCAGATCCCCGATGGTTTCGTCCAGCGACAGCCGCAGGGTGATCCCCATCGTGTCGCCCACGGCATCTCGCATCTCACCGATGACCTCGTTCACAAAACGGGACCGGTTTTCCAGGCTGCCACCATATTCATCGCTGCGGTGGTTGGTGGCACGGCTCAGGAAATGCTGAAAGATGCCAAACCCGTGTGCACCATACAGGCAGATCAGGTCGAAACCTGCGGCCCTGGACCGTTTGGCCGCATTCACAAACCAGCGGCGCAGGTCGCGGATGTCGCTTTTGTCCAGCGCGCGGGCTTGAACCGGGTCGTTGGTGAAGGTGCGGATCGGCTGTGCCGAAACCGCAAGCGGCACCTCTCTGGTGTAGAGATTTGGACCGTTGACCCCGGAATAGGCCAGCTGGATTCCGGCAAGGGCACCGTATTCCTTCATCCGCTCCGACATCCCGCGCAATATCGGGATGTCGTTGTCGTCCCAAAGGCGAAGTTCGATAAAGGGCGTTACTTCCGAGGTGTGGTGCATCTCGCACTGCTCGGTAAAGATCACGCCCCAGCCGCCCTCTGCCTTTGAACCACGCATCGCAGCCGCGGCGGACGGATCGCGGTATCCCCCGCCATTGCAATGGGGCACCTGATAAAACCGGTTTCGGGCCGTGACCGGACCGATTTGCATGGGCTCGAAAAGAACGTCATAGCGGGGATCGCGCACGTTTCTCTCTCCTGTCCGTATCGCGTTGTCCGGCGAAAGTGGCAGAAGCGGGCGTTAGGCAAAAGTCATGCTTGCGAAATCATGGCTTAGGCAGGGATTAATCGAAGCCCATGATGGCCTGACCGGGATAGTTCCAGTCCCGGATAACCTCGGTCGCGTGATCGATGAAGGCATTTACTGTCAGGACGTTGCGCGCACCGGCCGGAATGACCAGACCAAGCCGCATCGGCCGCTGGTCACCCTTGAGCGGAATAAAGATCAATCGCCGCCCATCCGGCGACAGGTCGGAATAGGGGCGGATATTGGCGATCGCATAGCCAAAACCGTTGGCCACAAGCGACCGCATCACCGCCATGTCCCGGGTGCGCTCAACGATCTGGGGTTTGCGCCCGGTGGCGTCGAAAAAGCTCAGAAAATAATCTGAGCTGAGCGGCAGATCCAGAAGCACCATGGGATAGTCCAGAAGTTCTTCGACTGCCACTTCGTTCTGCCGTGCCAGCGGATGGCCGGCGGGCACCATGGCATAGGACGGCAGGCTCCTCAGAGGCACAAATTCCAGATCGGGCGGGATTTCAAGATCATAAGACAGCGCCACGTCGATCTCGGCCCGTCGCAGCATCTCGAACAGACGCAGTTGATCAGTTTCCATCTGACTGACGCGGGCATCGGGATAGCGTAGTTCGAATTGCCGCCGGATCGCCGGCAGCAGCATCTGCGCGAAGGTCAGCAGACAACCGACGCCCAACGGCCCCTGCACATTGCCGGAGATGTTTCCGGCCAGACGGTTCAGCGCCTGCGCTTCGTCGAGCACCTGCTTGGCCTGTTTCATGAACTGCCGGCCGGCCTGGCTCAGGCTCAGACCGTGGGCATGTTTGCGCACGAAAAGTGGCAGGCCGAATTCGCTCTCCAACTGGGAAATGGCCGCCGAGATTGACGGGGACGATACGTTCACGCGCTCGCTGGCCTGCGCGATCGAACCTCCCTCGCCGACGGCGACAAATTATTCCAGCTGCCTGAGAGTGAACCGCAATGCCATTGTTCAGTTATGCCGGTCGGATCAACGTGATCAAGTGCAAAATCCGGGCCAAACCCGGCCCTCTGAATGCAGTCCGGTCCGGCGGGCAACACCATGATATCGTTTCCCAAACTCCACGCCGTTCCCTTTCAACGGATTGAAATAAAGTGGTTATTCGTCGCCCGGCACGCCGTAGGACGGGGCCTCGCGCGGATCCAGTACGCGCTGGACATAGGCGTTCAGCTGAGGCTTGTAGACCTCCCACGCTGTGGCGATGTTCTCGATCGGACAGTCTTCGGTCCAGTCGCAGCGCAGATCGGCAACCGGCCAGGCGACTTCGTCAACCAGCATCATGCCCGCCGAATGCACCGGCCCGGCTTCGCCCCCGGCGCTCAGACCTGCGCGCATGGCGGCAATCAGACGGTCGCCCAGATGGCCACGGCTGGCCAGAAAACCGTCCACGATGGCCTGCGGCACACCGTCATTGGCCAGCAGGTTCCCGCCCGAGGCCACGTCCGGCCCCTGTGCCTGTGTCCATATGCCAAGGCTGTTTGGGCCGGAATGAATGGCCGTTGCGCCGGTTTTATCCACCGCCAGAACCTGCCGGTACTCGATGAACCGTCCCAGATCCCTGACGCCGGCGATGGCCTCGCCCGCGCCCATGCCGCCCTGCATCAGATCCAACGCCAGCGGCCCCAGTGTCGGATCGGTCACGTTTTGCGAGGCAACCGCACCGACACCGGCCCGCGCATAGGCACAACGGGCAGCCACAGCGGGGGAAGAAGACGAGATGGCAACGCCGAACATGCCGGTATCCGTGCAGCGCGCGACGAGAGAAAAGGTCATGCGTTCACTCCGGTATCACGGCCGTACCGTCGATTTCCACCAGCCATTCGGGCCGCGCCAGCGCCTGTACAACCAGCCCGGTGGAAACCGGGTGCACGCCTTTGATATACTCGCCCATGGTGCGGTACACGGCTTCGCGGTGGCGCACATCTGTGATGTAAACCACCACCTTGACCAGATGCTCCATCGACCCGCCGGCCTCCTCGATCAGCTGACGGATATTCTGCATCACTTTGTGGGTCTGCTCCACCGGGTCGTGGCTGTTGATATTGGCGGCGTCCTCCAGATTCTGCGGACATTGCCCGCGGAGCCAGACGGTCTTGCCGCCGTGCGTAACCACGGCCTGACACAGGTCGTTGTCGAGGTTCTGCTCGGGATAGGTTTCAGCTGTGTTGAATTTGCGAATGCGTGTATGCGCCATGTCGGGTCCTGTCGGTTTCGGTTCACTCTGCCCAGGGCGGCACGATCGCGGCCTGACCGTCATAGTCCAGATAGGCCCGCTGAATCGCGATCTGGGAGGCGATATGCTTAGCGTCATGCCAGACGCCCCAAAGGAATGTCGATCCCCGGCGTGATTGCCATGGCAGACCGAGAAAGTAGACATCCGGTTCGACGGACACGCCGCGCTGGTGAATCGGCGCGCCCTTGTCGTCGAAGGCCGGGATTTTCATCCAACTGAAATCCTGACGGAAACCGGTTGCCCAGATGATCGAACTGATGCCTTCCGCGGCAAGGTCGATGGAACGGACCGGATTGGTCAGGCAATCGGGATCCGGCCAGCGTTCCCGCGCCTGCGGTTCTTCCGGCAGGTCCAGACCATTGCGCTCCAGATAGGCATCGGCCGCGTCGAGCAGATCGATATAGCTGGCATCGCCGCCCGCAACGTTTTTCTGCAGGTCGTCGCGAAAGCTCAGAACCCCATCGGAGAATGCTTCGGTGAGCCCGACAAGCGTCACGCCTTCGCCGGCAAGGCGCCGGAAATCCATCGTGTGGCCGCCATAGGCGCCGCTGACCGAGATGGTGACATGTTCGGTGCCGGGCTTCATGGCGGCAATGTCCCACAGGCCCAGAACCCCCAGCCACCAGACGAAATCGCGGTCCCGGTAGCGGCGCGGCGGACGGTCATGCGGCCCGACGGACAGAAAGACCTTACGCCCGGCGCGGTTAAGCTCGTCGGCAATCTGCGCACCGGAGGAACCTGCGCCGACAACCATGACCGCTCCTTCAGGCAACTGCGACGGGTTCTTGTAATGATACGAGTGGATCTGTTCGATCTCGGTATCCTGAGGCACGATCGGCGGGATCACCGGGTGCTGAAACGCCCCGGTCGCCGCAACGAGCCGCCGGGCATGGATGACACCGTCCGAGGTTTCCACGCGGAACCCGCCACGATCCGCGAGGCGTTCGGCCTTCAACACTTCGACGCCGGTGCGGATAGGTGCTTCCACCATCCGTGCGTATTTCTCGAGGTATTCGGCGACGCTGTCTTTCGTCACGAATTCGTCCGGAGCACTGCCATCGAATTCAAGGCTCGGGAAACGGTCATGCCACGCCGGTCCATTGGCCACCAGCGAATCCCACCGCCCCGACCGCCATGCTTCGGCAATGTGGTTTTTTTCAAGGATAAGATGGGGAACGCCGGCACTTCCCAGATGTTCGCTGAGCGCGATACCCGCCTGGCCGCCACCAACAACAAGCGTGTCTATTGTCTCAATGGCCATGATTGCATCCTTCTCAAATTCTGACAAACGCGCCGTGTAGAAGAAAGGCGCGCCCTGTGTGGCATGTCACGCAATCTGACATGGAAGGCTGGGTAGGAAAGAACGTTCTGCATCAGCCCTGATTAGGCAACCCCTAAGTTTCCCTGACATTGGAAAGGTTTCACCTAACCCGTCATTCGCGAGATTTGATTTCTGTGACAGATCTCCTGTTCAACCCGCCGGCCTCGGCAGGGGCAGGCGCCTTCATCGAACTCAGCGACCAGCAAACTCAGGCGGTTTATGATCAGATCTGGACCAACGTGAAAAAGTAGGGCCGGTCTGACCTGTCACGGGCGGTCGTTCGGCCGCCCGTATTGCGTGGCGGACGCCCGCATCATCCGCCGGTTGCCATGTTGGTCTCCAGCCAACCAACGGTTCGCACTGCCGCGTCAAACGCGGCATCCGATGTGGGGAACCGAAGATGGCCGTTGTGGCCGATGCTGTACCAGCCCCGGCTGTCCTCGGGATCCCGGCGGTATTCGTCGAAGCCATAGCTGCCGTCCCGACGCAGGAAGATATCGACACAGATCAGTTCGCCGGGAAGATTGTAGGACCCTATGACCTTGTTCGCGTGGGCCATGCCCCTAGCTCCGACGTCCGGGTATTCCGCTCAGGTCGAAGACCCAATCCCGCGCCGAGGCGGTCCAGGCCTGCATTGTCGGTGTCAACCGGTTGCGCTGGCGCACAGTACCTGCACGCAGTCCGAAAAAGGCAGACGGATCGTCTTCGGTGCGGGCATAGATGCGGGTGCCGCATTCGGGGCAAAAGGCGAGCGTACGCCTGCGCCCGCTGTCTGCAATTTTTATGTAGGTTTTCAACGTCCCGGTCAGCAATCGGAAATTATTGTCGACGACCCCGACAACCACGCCAAAGGCCGTGCCAGAGTTGGTCTGGCAATCGGTGCAGTGGCAGATGATCGTCGCGTCGGGATCGACCTCAGCCTCGTAGGTGATATGCCCGCACAGGCAGGTGCCATCGACGTTCATGATGCCCTCGCGCCCTGAATTCGCCCGGCAACAGCATGCTCCGGTTCAGGCCATCAGGCAAGGTTATCGCGATCCGGTCCTTTCAGGCAGCCTCCCGAAACCGGAGCCGTTCAACCCGACCCGCGCAGCGCGGCTGCGACCCGGTCCAGCCGCTGGCCCGCATCATCGGCGAGCGTCGCCAGTTCCGGTGCGTCCGACAGCCCGGCCCCGCCCAGCATCTCCCGCGCGTCGGGTATCCGGACCCGGGTCTGTTCGCCATCCGACTCGATTGTGATGTTGCAGGGCAATAGCAGGCCGATCTCGGGCACGGCCGTGACCGCGGTATGCGCAAGCACGGGGTTACAGGCACCGAGAATGGTGTAAGGCGGCATATCAACGCCCAGCTTGGTGCGGAACGTAGCGTCCATATCGATGCGCGTGATAACACCAAAGCCCTCGTTCCCGAGGGCTTTGGTCACCGCATCGATTGCGTCGTCAAAGCTCAGCTTCAGGTCCAGTGCGGTGTGATCCATTGAGTTCCCTTTCCGAAATGTCTGAAAACAGGGTTTCGAAAAAGGGAAAACCGGTCAATGCGGCGCGTTGGGATCAGTTTTTCACCGGGGCCTGCGATGTCCACTTTGGGATCGGATTGCTGGACGCGGACTGACCTTCGATTCCCGTCCAGTTGCCGTCGGCTTTGGAAATATTACCGGAAATATCCTTTTCCCAGAACCCCACAACCACGTCGGTGATGTTCAGGTACAGCTTGTCATCAACAATACGCCAGAGGTTCGGATTGCCCGGGACCTTGCCGCCCTTCGACACGCCAAACGCGCAATGCCCGTCGTATTGCGGCACGTAATAGGCGGGGTTTTTCAGGAAACTGTCGCGGTTTTCTTCGGTCGCAAAGGCAAAGGTGGCACCATTGTAGTCCGCAGTGATCGACGCCTTGCCCGGCACCGCCGCCGTCTGGGCCTGGCCAACCGCGCTGGACGGCAGGCTGCGATAGGCAACCACGTCATAGCCCGAAACCGCAAACCCGGTTCCGTCGATATATTGCTCTCCGGCAAACGCCGGGAGGGAGAAGGACAGCGCTGCAAGCGCTGCGAAAACTGTTCTTTTCATGTAAGTCACCCGTTTTAACCAACCCGCCTGAAAGCGGGCCTTGGCTGTCATGTACCAGAGCATTTCAGGTTTCGCAGCGGCGCTCGCAGCGATGTTATGGAACCGGCACCGGTTGTGATAGATCGTGGGTGAACTGAAACAAAGGAAGACCGATGTTCGAAGGGTTCGAGGAAAAAACGCTTGTCGGTGAAGGTGCAGACATCTTTGTCCGGTTGGGCGGCCCGGCTGACGGACCGCCGGTATTGCTTCTGCACGGGTATCCGCAGACATCCGCGATGTGGCACCTGATCGCCCCGATGCTGGCCCGGACACACCGGGTGATCTGTGCCGACCTGCGCGGGTACGGGAGATCCGGCAAACCGGCATCGGACCCGGCGCACCGCACCTATTCGAAGCGGGCCATGTCGGGCGACATGGTATCGGTCATGGCGGCATTGGGGCACGACAGGTTCCTTGTGCTGGCCCATGACCGCGGCGCACGCGTAGCACACCGGATGGGCATGGACCACCCTGACCGGATCTCCGCGATGACACTGCTGGACATCGCGCCAACGCGTGAAATGTACGCCGCGACCACGCGCGAATTTGCGGCAGCGTACTGGCACTGGTTCTTTCTGATCCAGCCGGCCCCGTTGCCGGAGGACATCATCGGCGCGGACCCTGATGTGTACTGGATGCGGAAATGCGTGAACCAGGCCGGGTACAACCCGTTTGCGCCCGAAGCCCTGTCAGAATACCTGAGTTTCTTCCGGCAACCGGACGCGATCCATGCCTGTTGCGAAGACTACCGGGCCGCGGCGACGATCGACATCGAACATGACGACGCGGATGGGGAACGCAGGCTGACGATGCCGCTTCAGGTTCTGTGGGCTGCGGGCGGTGTAATCGACCGTTGTTTCGACCCGCTGGCCCTGTGGCGCATGCGCGCCAACACGGCAGAGGGCTTTGCCATGAAGGCCAGTCACTACATGGCCGAGGAAGTCCCCGAAGAGATACACGCCGCGGTGACCGCTTTCTGGGAACGGAACCCGCCCCGGACCTGACCCACCGTGGCCGGAACGGTCATCGCAGGATCGGCGGCTTGTCGGGATCCCGCGCAGAGACAACGGCGGGCCGTGGTTCTTCCCGCACCGGCAGATCGAACCGCAGGCCTGTCGCCGCAAGGCGCGCGGCAATCGGGTCGGTTCGCGCAAAGAACCCGATATCCAGCGTGCCCGCCTCGACACCGGAAAAGGTCAGTGCTTCGCCGACCGCGGAGGCCAGCGCACCCCTTGCAGGTTCGGGAGCACCGACAAAGGCCAGCAGGTGCCCGACCCCGCCCGCGCTGTCGCGGGTTGATGCGAGGTAGGCGCAGTCGGCCAGTCCAACCGCGGTCGCCAGCTTCGCATCGAGCGCCGTGAGCAGAGTGTCGGGCAACCCGGTCGGCGGGTAAAGTTCGGCGATGTCACCGTCGATTTCCGCCGGGCGGTTGTCCAGCGTTTCCACCAGCCAGTCCAGCGCGTCCGCGGGAATGAGGATTTCAGAGGGCGCGACGCTGAGGTTCAGGCCAAGCCCAACCTCCTGTCCCGCCAGCATGCTGGCCAGCGACCGGCCCGACAGAGCGAGGTAGGGCGACGGGGCCCCGGTGAACCGTGTCAGTCGTTCTTCGCGGTCGAAGGCCAGAACAAAGGTACCGCTGGAGGTTTCGAATATCTGGGGATCAGCCTTGTCGCCCTGAATCTCACCGGTCAGCAGCAGCAACAGTTCGCTGTCAGCCAGTCGGTCATAGAACCGCAGGCGCGCGCCATCGTCATCCGGGGCTGCCTGCATCGCGGCATGGGCGGCGTCGAGCGGAGTTTGATCAGTCATGAAGTGCCTTTTGCACGGCTTCGCGCAGGACCGGCAAGAGGTCACTGCCGAACCAAGGGTTTTTCCGGAGCCATCCGCTGTTTCGCCATGAGGGGTGCGGCAGGGGAAACACCGCCGGGGCATGTGCGCGCCAAGCGGCAACGTTTGCTGTAACAGAGGCCGTCGACCCGAGATGCCAGCGATGCGCGTGCCCTCCGACCAACAGGGTCAGCCGGACACCGGCCAGGTGCCGCATGACCTGGCCGTGCCAGGTCTGCGCGCAAATCGCCGGTGGCGGCAGATCAGCACCGCGCGCGTTGTACCCCGGAAAACAGAACGCCATTGGAACGATTGCAACCTTGTCCCGGTCGTAAAACGCGTCCTCGGTCAACCCGGTCCAGTCGCGCAGACGGTCGCCGGACGGGTCGGTGAAGGGCCGCCCGCTTTCATGCACCCGGGCCCCCGGTGCCTGCCCCGCGATCAAAACCCGGGCCCCGGGCCGGAACCAGACAACCGGGCGCGGCGCATGTTGCGTTTCGGTTGCAGCGAAACGGTCGGAACAGATCCGGCAGGCCTGAATGCGTCCGCCCAGCGTGGCCGCATCTTCGGTCATGGCCCGCGTGCCGGTATTGTTTCGAATTCGGAAACATCGCCGAACACACCGTTTTGACCGGTGTGCCAGAGCTTGAGCGGCGATTTCCGACCCATAACACCACGAAGGTGTTGGTAATTTGTTTCGAGATTCGACATAATATGGCCAAAATCGGTGTGTAAGCCGTTAACACCCCTCTGGTAAAGGGGACGAAGAGGCGATGGGTAACTTCACTCCAGATCCGCACGGGACCACGCGCCGTGCCGGGAAGTGTGATGATCGAGTTTAGAAATGTCAGCAAGTCCTTCTGGACGGGCAGTCAGCGCAAAGTAATCCTGGATCAGGTTTCGTTCCGGGTCGAAATCGGCCGTTCGATGGGCATTCTGGCTCCGAACGGCACGGGCAAGACTACGCTGATCAACATGATGGCCGGGCTGGAAAAGCCGGACGATGGCGAGATTATGCGCACCAGCAACGTTTCCTTTCCGCTGGGGTTCATGGGCGGTGTGATCTCAAAGATCTCGGCCATGGAAAACTCCCGCTACATTGCCAACCTCTACGGGATGGATCCCGACTACGTCGAAGCCTATTGCCGTTGGCTGTGTGGGCTGGGCGAATACTTTGATCAGCCGTTGGGCACCTATTCCTCGGGGATGAAGTCCCGGTTCACGTTTTCGCTGATGCTGGCGCTGGACTTTGACATCTATCTCATTGATGAAGGCATGCCCGGGTCGACAGACGTGGAATTCAACCGAAAAGCCGGTTCGATTTTGCAGGAGCGGCTGAAAACGACGACGATCGTGATCGTCTCACATTCGCCGCAGATACTGGAAAAGTTCGCAACATCTGCGGGTGTTCTGCTGAACGGCCAACTGCATATGTTCGATACCTTGGAAGAAGCGAAGCAGCTCTATGACTACGAAACCCAAGGCTAAGAAATTTCGCATCCGGCGCAGCGTGACCACGCCGCGCTTTCCGGAGGACAATCCGCCGGTGGCTCCGGACGAGCCTGCCACCGCACAGGCACCGGTCACGCCGCAGCGCCCCGTGCGCCCGGTCACCCGCGCCGATGTGGAAGAGGATGCACCGGCCCAGCCGAAGGAGCGGGAACCGGTGGCACGTTCGGGTCAGGTGGCCTCGGCACGGGAAGTGGAAGGCGAAACCGATATCGACGCGATCCGCCGGGAAGGCCTGACCGGACGGCAACTGCGGATGGCGCGGCGCGTCGCACAACAGCACAACCTGCCGGCAACATCGGACTTCGACGCGGTGCGGCTGTTGCGGGAACGGGGCATTGATCCGTTTCAGCGGTCGAACATGCTGGAACTGGTGGTGCCACAAGCGGGTACCGAAAAAGCCGAAACACCGCCCGAGCGGCAATCGCGCGTTCAGTTGCCACAGACCATCCCGGTTCAGAAACAGACCTTGCCGTCGACCGAGCTGAGCCCGTCCGAACAACGTCAGCGTGAAATCGGCGAAATTCAGCGCGACATCATGCGGCGGCGGCGTCACAAGCTGATGATGCTGGGCGCGCGGCTGGCGTTTTTCGTCCTGCTTCCGACCTTTATTGCCGGATACTACTTTTACAACATCGCAACACCGATGTACGCCACCAAGTCCGAATTCCTGATCCTTCAGGCGGACAATGCCGGCGGTTCCGGCATCGGCGGGTTGCTCAGCGGCACCCAGTTCGCGACCAGCCAGGATTCAATCGCGGTACAGTCATTCCTTGAATCCAAGGAAGTGATGCTGCGTCTGGACGAAGACGAAGGGTTCAAGACGCATTTCACTCAGGAATGGCTGGACCCGATCCAGCGGCTGGAACCCGGTGCGACCAACGAAGAAGCGTACAAGACGTACAAGAAAAACGTGAACCTCGGCTACGACCCGACCGAAGGTGTGATCCGGATGGAGGTGTCCGCCGCCGACCCCCAGATTGCGACCCAGTTTTCGGAGAAGCTGATTTCCTACGCTGAACAGCGGGTGAACGAGTTGAGCCAGAAAAAGCGCGGCGACCAGATGAAGGACGCCATGTCCGGGTTCGAAAAGGCCGAACAGGAGCGGCGAAACGCCCAGCAGAAGCTGGTCGAATTGCAGCAGGCAGGCGCGATACTGGACCCGCAGAGCGTGATCAGCACGTTGCGCGGTCAGATCAACAACGTTGAAATCCAGTTGCAGGAACGCGAGCTGGAACTGGCCGCCCTGCTGGACAATGCCCGGCCGAACCAGGCCAAGGTTCAGGGCGCGCAGGGCGATATCCGGCGGCTGAAGGCGCTGCTGGCTCAGTTGAACGCGCGGATGACGGATGCCAGCAAGGGTGAAAACTCGCTCGCACAACTGGCCGTGCGCATCCAGATGGCCGAAGCGGATCTGGCCACGCGGGACCTGATGCTGCAATCCGCGCTGCAACAGGTGGAGCAGACGCGGATGGAGGCCAACCGGCAGGTGCGATACCTCACGACCTCCGTTGTGCCGGTGCCCAGCGAGTCGCCGAGTTACCCGCGGAAATTCGAAAACACCATTCTCTCTTTCCTGATTTTCGCCGGAGTCTATCTGATGTTCTCCCTTACGGCGTCGATTCTGCGCGAACAGGTGACCAGTTGATGAAGCATGTTCCGATTGCGGGTCTGGTGGTCGGAAACGACCGCCCCCTGACGCTGATCGCCGGCCCCTGCCAGCTGGAAAGCGCGGATCACGCGCAGATGATTGCAGGCGTTATGAAAGAAGCCTGCGACGCGGCGGGTGCGCAGTACATATTCAAAGGGTCCTTCGACAAGGCGAACCGTACCTCGGTCAACGCAATGCCGGCGCTGGGGCTGGAGGCCGGGCTGAAGGTTCTGCAGTCCGTGCGCGAGGCCGTCGGAGTGCCGGTGCTGACCGATATCCACGAAAAGGAACAATGCGCGCCGGTGGCCGAGGTCTGTGACGTGCTGCAGATCCCTGCATTCTTATGCCGACAGACCGCGCTGCTGCTTGCGGCCGGTGAAACCGGCGCGGTGATCAACGTCAAGAAGGGGCAGTTTCTGGCGCCGTGGGACATCCCCAACGTGGCCGCCAAGATCGAAAGTACAGGCAACGACCGGATCCTGCTGACCGAACGCGGGGTCAGTTTTGGCTATAACCGGCTGGTCGTGGACATGCAGGCACTGCCGGAAATGGCGCGGACGGGGTATCCGGTGGTAATGGATGCCACCCACGCTGTCGCACAACCCGGCGGACTGGGCGGTGCTTCGGGCGGACAGCGCGAATTTGCGCCGGTTCTGGCGCGGGCGGCTGTGGCCGTTGGGGTGGGCGCCGTGTTCACCGAAACCCATCAGGACCCGGATAATGCGCCCTGCGACGGTCCGAACATGATCCGGCTGGAGGACATGCCGGGGCTGATTGAGACATTGATGCGGTTTGACGCGCTTGCTAAGGCGAACCCAGTTTCAATCTGATTTGTCCGGGACTGATTTCATGACCAAACCTGCCGCCGCCGTCACCCAGAACAGCTGGGCGTTTCTTCGCGATCCGATGATCACACCGACGGGATTTCGCGAATACGATGCGCGCTGGAAATACCCGGACGAAATCAATCTGCCGGGCATTACCGCGCTGGGGCTGGGGTTGGGTACTCAGATGCACGCCCGCGGGATCGAGCCCGTGATTGCAGTGGGCAACGATTATCGCGACTATTCGCTGTCGATCAAGAACGCTCTGATCTTGGGGCTGATACAGGCAGGTATCCAGGTCAGGGATATTGGCCCCGCGCTGTCGCCGATGGCCTATTTCAGCCAGTTCCACCTTGACGTTCCGGCGGTGGCGATGGTGACCGCGTCACACAACCCGAACGGCTGGACCGGCGTCAAGATGGGCTTTGACCGGCCGCTGACCCACGGCCCCGACGAAATGTCGGAACTGCGCGATATCGTGCTGGAAGGCCGTGGCGTGCCGAGACCCGGCGGCGGATGCGAATTCGTGGACGGGGTGAAGGAAGCCTACCTTGACGATCTGGTCGGCGATTTCCGCATGTCCCGCCCGCTGAAGGTGGTCTGCGCAACCGGAAACGGCACCGCTTCGGCCTTCGCGCCCGAACTGTTCGAACGGATGGGTGTCGAGGTCGTCGCCTCGCATAATGAACTCGATTACACCTTCCCCAATTACAACCCGAACCCGGAAGCTATGGAAATGCTGCATGACATGGCTGCGGCAGTCAAAGCTTCGGGTGCGGACATGGCGCTGGGTTTTGACGGTGACGGCGACCGGTGCGGCGTTGTCGATGACGAGGGTCAGGAGATTTTTGCCGACAAGGTCGGCGTGATCATGGCGCGCGATCTGGCCAAGCTCTATCCCGGATCGACCTTTGTCGCGGACGTGAAATCAACCGGGCTGTTTGCCTCAGATCCCGAGTTGCAGGCGCATGGCGTTAAGGCGGATTACTGGAAGACCGGTCATTCCCACATGAAGCGCCGGGTCAAGGAAATCGGCGCTCTGGCAGGGTTTGAAAAATCGGGGCACTACTTTCTCGCCGAGCCGATTGGCCGCGGATACGATTGCGGCATGCGGGTTGCCGTGGAAATCTGCAAACTGATGGACCGCAACCCGGATAAGAGCATGTCCGATCTGCGCCGCGCGCTGCCGCAGACGTTTTCGACACCGACGATGTCGCCCTATTGCGCAGACACCGAGAAGTACGACGTATTGCAGCGTCTGGTCGGCAAGCTGGAGACGCTTGCAGCCGATGGCGGCAGAATTGCAGGACGCGGCATCAGCAAAGTGGTCACGGTGAACGGCGCGCGGGTCATACTGGACAACGGCGCCTGGGGGCTGGTGCGGGCCTCGTCCAACACGCCGAACCTTGTGGTCGTCTGCGAGAGCCCCGAAAGCGACGAGGAAATGCGGGCGATCTTTGCCGATATCGACGCGGTGATCCGGACAGAGCCCGCGGTCGGCGATTACGACCAGACGATCTGACCCCGGGGCAAACGATTTTTCTACGAAAAATCGCGCCTCCGGCGGGAGTATTTGGACAAAGATGAAGCGGCGGTCGATTGCGGTTGACTGTTGGCCGGCGTATAGCCGCCGGTCATGAGCAATCCACCTGATCTCCGCCCCGATCTTGCCGCGCGCGCGCGCATGGGCGACGCGCCGCGTCCCGGCCAGCCGACCATCGGCATGGTATCGCTGGGCTGTCCCCCAAGGCGCTGGTGGACAGTGAACGGATCCTGACGCGACTGCGCGCGGAAGGGTATGGCATTTCTCCCGACTATGCCGGGGCCGACGCAGTGATCGTGAACACCTGCGGGTTTCTGGACAGTGCAAAGGCGGAATCCCTGGACGCTATCGGCGAAGCACTGGCGGAGAACGGGCGGGTTGTCGTAACCGGATGCCTAGGCGCGGATCCCGAATACATCACCGGCGCGCACCCCAAGGTTCTGGCTGTGACCGGCCCGCATCAATACGAACAGGTGCTGGACGCGGTGCATCAGGCCGTACCGCCGGACCCGGATCCTTTCGTCGACCTGTTGCCGGCTGCAAGCGTGCAGCTGACGCCCCGGCACTACGCGTATCTCAAGATTTCAGAGGGCTGCAATCACCGCTGCAAGTTCTGCATCATCCCCGATATGCGCGGGCGGCTGGTGTCGCGGCCCGCCTCATCAGTCCTGCGCGAGGCCGGGCGATTGGTGGAGGCCGGGGTGCGGGAGTTGTTGGTCATTTCTCAGGATACAAGCGCTTACGGTGCAGATCGAAAGAATTCTGTGAGCATGTGGAAGGGCCGGGAGGTTTCCGATTCCATACATGACCTGTCCCGGGAGCTGGGCCGGCTAGGTGCATGGGTTCGTTTGCATTATGTTTACCCGTATCCGTTTGTGGACAGAATTATCCCCATGATGGCGGATCCGTCGAGCGGGCTTTTGCCGTATCTGGACATTCCGTTTCAGCACGCCCATCCCGACACGCTGAAGCGCATGGCACGCCCGGCAGCCGCTGCGAAGACACTGGAACGGATCGTGGCATGGCGGGACATCTGCCCGGAGATCACCCTGCGGTCGACTTTCATCGTCGGGTACCCCGGCGAAACGGAGGCCGAGTTTCAACACCTGCTCGACTGGATGGAAGAGGCGCAGCTGGACCGCGTTGGGTGTTTTCAGTACGAAAACGTCGCCGGTGCCCGGTCCAATGCCCTGCCAGACCACGTGCCGGAGGAGATCAAACAGGACCGCTGGAACCGGTTCATGGAAACCGCCCAGCGGATTTCGGCGGCCAAGCTGGACGCAAAGGTTGGCCAGCGGCTGGAGGTGATCGTCGACGAGGTCGATGACGAGGCCGCGACATGCCGGACAAAAGCGGACGCGCCGGAAATCGACGGCAATCTGTTTATCGACGAAGGGTTCGAACACCTGCGCCCGGGTCAGATCGTGACAGTGGACGTCGAAGAAGCCGGCGACTACGATCTCTGGGGGCGGCTGACGCCCGGCTGATTGGGACGCGATGTGCGAACGGCTTTTCTGGGATTGATCATGGCCGGGCTGGCGCAGATGGCCTGCGCCGCCGACGAAGGACTGCACAACAGCTCAAAGACCTTTACCGACCCCGATCTGATGACCGAAGCCGACTGGTCGGACCCGGCGGAAATGCACCGGGCCTGGGAGGCCGCGGTGATCCGGGTTCCGACGGAAGGCGGATCGGAACGGGTCAGTTTTGCGGAACTGATGATCCGCCATGGCTCGGACCGACGCCGTTATCCCACGGTGATCTACCTGCATGGATGCACCGGCGTCTGGGCCGGCACCCACGAGCGAATGGAGTTTTTGGCCGGCAACGGGTTTCTGGTGATCGCCCCGGCCAGCCTCGCCCGGGTGAAATACCCAATGTCCTGCAACCCCGCGACATTCGAGGGCGGCATGTACCGGGGCACCCTGCGCATGCGCCAGTTCGATGCAGGTTACGCAATAGAGCGGGCAAAACAGCTGCCTTACGTGGATGGGACGCGGATGGCGCTGATGGGGCTGAGCCAGGGGGCAATCACCACGGCAACGTTTGATCCCCGGTCCGACGCGCAACGGGTAAACGCCCGGATTGTCGAAGGCTGGACCTGCACCGCGGGCTGGTCCGAATATGGTGGCATCGCCGCGCCGGCCAGCGAACCGGTTCTGACGCTGGTGGCGGAAAACGATCCCTGGTTTCCCGGGCCGCCCACCAAGGGCGATTGCGGCTATGCCGTAGACAGGACAAATGGCGGCCGATCCATCGTTTATTCCGAGCCGCCGCTGTCGGAGAAGCACGAATTGCTGGACGATCCCGGTGTTCAGGCCGATGTTCTTGCCTTCCTCAGGCACCATGTTCTGAAGCACTAGCTGAACAATCTGCCTGATCCGCTATGCCGATCCGGTCCAGGCCTCCAGCCCGTCTGTCTGAAACGCAATCCGCCGCATTTCACGGCGAAACCCGTGATAGTCGTTTAGGGCATAATGCTGGGTCTCGTAATTGTCCCACACCGCCACCATGCCCCGGGTCCATCGCAGGCGCAGACTGTGTTCCGGCAACGTGCTGTGGGCGAACAGCCGTTCCAGAATCGGGCGGCTCTCGTCCTCGCTCAGCCCGTCGATGCGGCAGGTATAGGTCGGGTTGACGTAGAGGCCCTTTCGCCCGGTCACGGGATGGGTCAGCACAATCGGGTGCATCCGCTCGCGGTCGGCATCAGGATCGCCGCGCTTGGTTGACCCTTTCATCGCCTGTTCCTCCACCGGCGGCGCCCATCTGATGCCATAGGGTTTGCCGACATGCGCCGCCCGGCGCCCGTTCAGGAATTCCTTCATCGGCGGGGCCAGCGTGTCCCACGCGGCCTGTTGCGAGGCGAACATCGTGTCGCCGCCATAGGGCGGTATGTCGACCCCGCACAAAACCGATCCGCGCGGCGGGTGATCAAGAAAGCTGAGATCGGTGTGCCAGCCACCGCCGAATACCCCCGTGCGCTCATGCGCTTCTTTGATGACCAGCGTCATATCGGGGTGTTCGACGGGTCCCGGACCGTAAGGGTTCACGAAGGGTTCACCAAACACCCGGACCAGAGCGCGTTGGTCTTCGGGGGAAAGAAACTGATCCCGAAATACCAGAACCAGATGTTCGGACAGGGCCAAGCGCAAAGCATCGGCGCAGGTCTGATCGAGGCCTGCACCAAGATCGACATCCGTGATTTCCGCGCCAAAAGCGCCAGTGATGGGGTGGGTTTTCATACGCTGACCGTGAGAGGGCCAGCCACGCCTGTCAACGGGTCTGATCCGCGCCGGCGATGTGCGACGCTCCGATTTCGGTCGAAGAGGACGACGTTCCGTCGATGAGCGGGACAAGGAGGAGCGACCCGGAGGATTTGGTTTCCGGTTCTTGGCGGATCAGCGGCTGAGCCGTTCCAGCGCCGTGCCATCGGCCCAGGTGCCGTGCAGTTCACCATCCGGCATTATGACGTATACGATAGGGTCGGCGGCGCCCCAGTCGATTGTCAGAACCCGGCCCTCGCGACTGCCGACGCCCTCGTAGGTCTGGTCACCGACCTGCCACACCATCGTGATCTTGCCGAAGGCGTCGTTCAGATCGACGATGCCGGAATAGATTGACCCGTCGGGGTTCCGGCCCTGAGCCCGATACCGGCCCGTAATGTTCCCGCCCTGCGCGAAAGCAACGGCAGGGCCGATCAATGCGGCACCTGAAAGCGAGATGAAGCCACGGCGGCTGAGCAGGGACATTGGGCACTCCAGACCAGATTACCTGCCAAGTTTGGCCCGAAACCCGGATATTGTCACCGGAAATCAGCCATCGACCCGGTTCACTGTGTTCACCACTTTCGTGTAGCGCTCGGCATTCGGCGGGTGCGTTCCCAAAAACCGGTTCCCGGGGTCGGGGATCCTTGTGAAGAATTGCGCACCGATCAGCGGATCGTATCCCGCTCGCAGCGCGATGATGGTGCCCAATTCGTCCGCTTCCAGTTCGAATTCCTTGGAATAGGTCCGGGCGCCCACGAATTCTCCCAGTTCCTGCGCCGTGGCAACATCCGCCGCGTTTCCACCGGTCAGAGTGGCCAGTCCGGCAAAGATCACCGCACCGGCAGCAGCATTTTCAGCCTGCCGCGCCAGATGGTTCTGAATGTGGTGCGCGGCTTCGTGCCCCATTACGAAGGCCAGTTCGTCGGTGTTCCGGGCCTCGGCAATCAACGCCAGCGTGAACGTGATGACCGGGCGACCGTTCTTGTCGATGGTCTGATAGGCATTGGACGGTTCATTCCGGCGCTTGTCGACGATGATCTTGAAATCACAGTTTAAATCCGGGCGGTACTGTCGACAGACCTGCTCGGCGGTCGGTTCGACACGCGCAACCACGTGACCAAAGCCACGCTGCGCATCCGCTGCGGTTGCGAAGCCCGCCGATGATATCGGTGCTCCGGAGGGAACCGGAGAGATTTCCGTGGTTTCCACCGTGCAGGCTGCCAGACCCAGCACGGCAAGCCTGATCGTCCGAAGCATCGGAACTCCATTTTTACAGCCCGTGTTTTTCGTGTTTTAACACAGCGAGCCGCGGCTGCCAGTGCTTCGAATGCGGGTTGAATTGCCGCGACCCGGTCGGCACTGTGCTGATATGTTTACCATCGAACATGAATTCGACGCGACGGTCATCACGCTTGTCGATGAGGGCGAGGCTCCGTTACTGGAAGATGTGACAATCAACAGCTTTGCCGAATGCGTGACCATCGAGCAGTTCGACGCAAGGACAGAACAAGTGCACAAGATCACGCTTTCGACGGAACAGCTGCGCGATCTGGCTGCGGCGCTGGACCTGCCGGAAGGTGTCTATCAGCTGCGCGAAGCACCGCCATAGCGAAACAGCTTGTCCCGCGACGTTTGTCCGCGCAGCAGGATCAGATCGGATTGCGCAACACCCATCGCGGCGGCCAGAAGCAACCGGACTGCAAGGTTGGCGCGCCCGTTTTCGGGGACCGCGGTCACCGACACCCGCAATTGCCCGTCGCGGAAACTGATCCCGTCACGCGCGGCCCTGGGCGTTGCCCGCAGCGCAATGTCCGCGCCGGGAACGGCCAGATGACGTAGATCCGGCAGGTCTTTGATCCTCGGTTTCGCCATTTGGGCAATGTCATCCATTCCGACGCGGCGCGCCATAGACAATCCGGTCCGCGGCAAGGATAGTCGCGGCTGCATTTGGCGGAGGGCACATAATGACAACCGGTTTCTTCTGGGACGAACGGTGTTTCTGGCACGGCGGCGGGAACTACGCCTTCACCCTGCCGATCGGAGGGTTGGTACAGCCGCTGGCCGCCGGGGGACTTCCGGAAAGCCCGGAAACCAAACGCCGTCTGACCAACCTGATGCAGGTCACCGGCCTGTTTGCCGACCTCGATGCGCAATCGGCGCCGGCGGTTGAGCGGATCGATCTGGCGCGTGTGCATCCCGAAAGTTATCTGAACGAATTCAAGTCCATGTCGGATGCAGGGGGTGGTGAACTGGGTCGCGGGGCACCCTTTGCCAGTGGCGGGTATGAGATATCTGTCTTATCCGCCGGGTTGTCGGTTGCCGCGGTCGAGGCCGTCGTTTCCGGTCGGCAGGACAATGCCTATGCGCTGTCACGCCCACCGGGGCATCATTGCCTGCCGGATTTCCCGAACGGGTTCTGCCTGCTGGCAAACATTGCCATCGCGGTGGAAACTGCGCGGGCCCGTCACGGGCTGGGCAAGGTCGCGGTTCTGGACTGGGATGTGCACCACGGCAACGGCACCGAAGCAATCTACTATGACCGCGCCGACACCCTGACCATCAGCCTGCATCAGGAGGGCAACTATCCGCTCGACACCGGGTACATCACGGACAGGGGGGAAGGTGCCGGCACAGGGTACAACATGAACGTGCCCCTGCCCGCGGGGGCAGGTCACACCGCCTATCTGGCCTGTATCGACGAAATCGTGCGCCCGGCGCTGGAACGCTTTGCTCCGGATCTGATCGTGGTCGCCTGCGGTTTCGACGCGTCGGCAACCGACCCGCTGGCCCGGATGCTGGCAACTGCGGAAACCTTCCGCGAAATGACTCTGCGCATGAAAGCGCTGGCCGCTGACCTGTGCGGCGGCCGGTTGGTTCTGGTGCACGAGGGCGGGTATTCTGAGGTTTATGTTCCCTTCTGCGGACATGCCACGCTGGAGGCCCTGTCCGGCAGTTCCATCACCGCGCCGGATCCGTTCGGTGATGCCATGGATATCCGGCAACCGGGGCCGCGGTTCGACGCATTCCTGCGCGAAGTGGTCAGCGATATGGCGCGGGAATTGCTGTCAGGTTAACCCCGGTCACAGCCATTCATTCGCGCGGGGACCCTGATAATACTGCCGGCGCGCCTTGCGCTCCGCCTCGGTCTTTCCCGGCGGCGGTCCGGCCCACGCGCCTGCACCGAAATTGTCAGCCTGTTCCGGTGTGAAACCGCCCACAAAGTTTCCGTCATCGGCGTTGCCCGTCGTGCTGGGTGCCGGAGCACAGGCCGCAAGTGTTGACAGGGTGAGAAGCAGTACGATCATAGTTTTCATATGACGGCTCCGGAATTGAACGGCAGACAAGGGGACACTAACCGGGTCGGGTTTCCAAACCCATCAAAACCGTCACAGGTCACGCGCTGTTGACTGACGGCATCGTTACCGGCCGCCGCGCGGTCCGCTGTAATAGTTGCGACGGGCCTGACGCTCGGACGCTGTCCGTCCCGGCGGAGGCCCGCCGCCGCCGCCGTAGCTGGTGTAGCTGGTTCCGCTGCTGACGCCGACCGCACCGCTGCCGCTGACGGAGACGTTCATACCGTCGCCACCGGATTCACATGCAGCAACAAGGACAAGGCTGAAAAGCGGAAGCAGAATTGAGCGGAGCATCGGAATTCCGGATGGACATTTTTTCGATTACAGCCCGAAAAGCGTTGGAGTACCACCGGATTCTCCTTGAAACTCGCCCAAGGTCGCCCGAGATAGGGGAGGCTGAATGTAAAGAGGCTTCACATATGCCAGCACCAAACCCGGCCGCGCTCGACTTCCTGCTCACCCGACGGTCCCGTCCGGCCAAGACACTGTCCGCACCGGTACCGGATGCCGGCGAACTTGAAACCATCCTGACCGCAGCAGCCCGCTCGCCGGATCACGGCAAGCTGGAGCCATTCCGTTTCATCGTTGTCGAAAGTGGCGCCTTTCCCCGGCTGGCGCAACTGGCAGAGGAACGCGGTCACGCGCTGGGCAAATCCGCCGAAGACATTGCCAAAGGGCGCAACAGCTATGATCAGGGGCATCTGGCCGTGGCGGTGGTCGAGGTTCAGAAACCTTCGGAAAAGATCCCGGCCATAGAACAGTCTTTTTCTGCCGGCGCGGTGTGTCTCGCGTTGCTGAACGCCGCGCTGGCACCCGGGTGGGGGGCGAACTGGCTGTCCGGCTGGGCCAGCCACGATCGGGTTTTCTGCGAGGAAGGGTTCGGGCTGACTGAAAATGAGCGGATTGCCGGGCTGATCTTTCTGGGAACTGAATCTTCGGCGCCGCCGGAACGGCCCAGACCGGACCTGAAGACCATCACCAGTTGGGTATCGGAATGATCTTTACCTCCTTCGGGCTGGCGCTGGGACAACTGGGGGACAGGCGGTTTCGCAGGGTTCTGGGTCTTGGCATCCTCCTGACGATTGCCCTTCTGGTGGCCGCCTATGCCGGTTTCCTGTGGGTGCTGGACGCTTGGCTGGGTGAAACCGTCACCCTGCCCGGAGGCCGGGAAATCCGCTGGCTTGATGATCTGCTGACCTTTTCTTCGGTTTTCCTGATGCTGGCGCTTTCCGTGTTCCTGATGGTTCCCGTTGCGTCCGCAATCACGTCGATGTTTCTCGACGAAGTCGCGCAGGCGGTCGAGGATCGGCACTATCCGCATCTGCCGCCAGTTCCGGGCGTGCCGTTTTACGAAGCCCTGCGCGACACGCTGAACTTCCTTGGCGTGATCATCGGTGCAAACATTCTGGCGCTGGCGGTTTACGCGCTGTTCCCGGCGGCGGCGTTGTTCATTTTCTGGGGCCTGAACGGATTCCTGCTGGGCCGGGAATACTTCATGCTGGCGGCGATGCGCCGGATCGGGCGGGACGGTGCCAAGGCCCTGCGCCGCAAATACAGCGGCACCATCTGGATCGCGGGAACGCTGATGGCGATGCCACTGTCGATACCGCTGATCAACCTGCTGATCCCGATTCTCGGGGCGGCCACCTTCACACACATATTCCACGCCCTGCACGGCCGGGGATAATATCGCGACCGGTCCGGGTGCGGCGGTCAGTAGGGCATCGGATGCGCCTTATGCGCCGCGGCGATCTCTTCCATCACCTCGTCGGACAGTGTGATATCCGCGGCCCCAAGCGCCACCTCCAACTGCGCGAGCGTGGTTGCCCCAAAAATGGCCGACGCAACGAACGGGCGGGCGCAACACCACGCCAATGCGAGATGCACCGGGTGCAGCCCGTACCGTTGCGCGATGTCCAGATAGGCAACCGTGGCCGCCTCTGCCCGTTGGGTGTAACGCCCCGACATTCCCGGAGCCAATGACTTGCGGCTGCCCTCCGGCACGGCTCCGTCGCGGTACTTTCCAGTGAGAATGCCCGCCGCCAGCGGCGAAAAGGCGAGCAGCCCGAAATCCTCGTGATGGCCAAGCTCGGCCATATCAGTGTCGTACAGCCGGCAGAGCAGGGAGTATTCGTTCTGCGCGGTCTGCATCCGGGGCCAGCCGTGTTTGTCGCTTAGCCGCAGCCACTGCATTGTGCCCCATGCGCTTTCGTTCGACAGGCCCACATGGCGGATCGTGCCACGCGTGACCTGCCGGTCCAGCTCTTCCAGGCATTCCTGCATATTGCCCAGTACGGCGGCAGTGTCCTGTGCGGTGGGATCATAAGCCCAGTTCTGGCGGAACATATAGCTTCCACGGTTTGGCCAGTGCAGCTGATATAGGTCGATATAGTCGGTCTGGAGCCGTTTCAGCGAACCTTCGATAGCCTCTGAAATAGTCGCCGCCGAAATCGGTGCGCCGTCCCGGATTGCCTTGTTGCCGTTGCCGGAAACCTTGGTGGCTAGGATATAGTCGCCGCGGCGGCCCGGGTTCGCCGCGTTCCATGTCCCGATGATCGCTTCGGTCCGACCGGCAGCTTCCCTGGACATCGGGTTGACCGGGTACACTTCAGCGGTGTCGATTAAATTGATGCCCGCATGCAGGGCAGCGTCGATCTGGGCATGACCTCCGGCTTCGGAGGTCTGGGTCCCCCATGTCATCGAGCCAAGACACAGCGCGCTGACATGAAGGCCGGTGCGGCCAAGCGGATTCATCTGCATCGTTTTGTCTTCCTTGATGGATCAGGGCGCGATTGCTTTTTGCATGTGCACCTTGTTGCCCGTTCGTCCGGTCACTTGCCAGCCGAGATGTTCATAGAGCGACAGGTTTTCGGGCATTTCTGCATGGGTGCTGAGTTTCAGCACACCAATCCCACGGGTCCGGCACGCCTGTTCTGTCCGCGCGATGAGCCGGCCTGCAATTCCGGCACCGCGGGCGTCCGGGTCAACGGCGAGATTGGCCAGAACCGCATGCCCGTCGCCGGGGACCAGAACGGCGCCGCCAAGTACCCGGCCGTCACGTTCAGCGACCCATACCAAGTGGTCGGCGATGTCAGCATCAAGTCCGGCGGCCACGTCGGGCAAATCACGGATACGGTCCGCGTATTGCGCATAGGCGCGGGCGATGCAGGCCGCAAGCGCAGCGGCATCGGATGGTCTGGCACGTCGGACGGTCGGTGGCATGACGTCAGGCTGACAGATCGGGCCACCGCGGGCAACGCATTCCGGGATTGAGAACAAAAGAAGAACATGAAATGATGCCGCATGGCGACTCATCTTCTTTCCCGCAGCCCGGATCAGGGCAAACCGACGCTGCAGCTGCATCCCGAGGTCCGGCTGGTACAGGCCCGCGTGCACGAGGCCTGCGGCCCGGCGCGGCGGACCTTTGCCATGTGGCTGGCCGGTCAGATGTCGGGCACGGTGCTGTGGATCGCGCCGGCATGGGAACCCGGTCAGCTGAACCCTGACGGCATGCTGCCCTGGGCCGATCCCTCGCGGTTCCTGTTCGTGCATCCCCGTCGGGCCGAAGATCTGCTGTGGTGCATGGAAGAGGCGCTGCGCTCGGGCGCGGTGCCGCTGGTGGTGTGCGACATCCCCGGCCTGCCGGGGCTGACCCCGGTGCGACGCATGCATCTGGCGGCAGAAACCGGGGCCGAGCTGGGCGAGGCGCCGCTGGGCCTGCTGCTGACCCCCGGCGCGGGCGGGGCGCAGGGGATCGAAAGCCGCTGGTACATGGCCGGCGCACATGAAAACCGCGACCGGCGCTGGCGTCTGGAGCGCCGCCGCGCCCGGACACAGCCAGTCAAGGCATGGACGGCAACCCGCAGGCCGGGCGAGAGCATGGAACTGAGCGCGGTCAGAGAATGAAATCGTCCGCCATAGCGTCCCGGCCATAAATGACGTACTCATAGCCGCTGCACCTCCGCGAACGCGCAGTGAACACAACGTCTTCGTATGCATCCGGGTCAACGATGCTTCCGCTTCCACCGGTTCTGCCAGAGGCCTGGATTGTCATGAAACCGTCCGGCAAACACGAAACCTGAATTAGCGGAAAACATGCCACAAACCGGTCAGCCCTCAAAACGGGTCGCATCCAACCGGCAAAACTTTCGGAGGAAAACGACCGCCCGCGTCGAAAACGGGCCAGACGGATGAAACCGGGGGGTTAGGGTCCGGGGGTTATGCGCATGCTCATTTCCTTCGCCGCCCTGTTTCTGTCGGTCTTGTTGCTGCAGCTATCCTCGGGGGGCGTGGGTCCTCTCGATGCGCTGTCGGGGTTGCAGTTGCAATTCACGACAGACCAGATCGGTCTGTTGGGGTCAGCACATTTCCTGGGCTTTTTTCTGGGCTGCTGGTGGGCGCCGCGGTTGATGGGTTCGGTTGGCCATTCCCGGGCCTTTGCCGCGTTTACGGCTGCCGGGGCCATCGGACTGCTCGCGCATATGCTGATCATTCAGCCCTACGCATGGGCCGCAATGCGGATCATGTCCGGCCTTTGCGTTGCAGGGTGCTACACCGTGATCGAAGCCTGGCTGCAGGCAAAGGTCACCAACGAAACCCGCGGACGCACGATGGGCATCTACCGCGTCGTTGACATGTCCGGATCACTGGTCGCGCAATTGATGATCGGTGTTCTCGAGCCGGCCAGCTATGTGTCCTACAATCTTCTCGCAATCCTGTGCTGTGCCGCGCTTCTGCCGCTGACGCTGACCCGGGTACAGCAACCGCCTACGCCCAGTGCCCCCCGCCTGCGCCCGCGGCTTGCCGTGGCCAAATCCCCCCTTGCTGCAGCAGGGGTGGTGGTGGCCGCCCTGTCCTCGGCCTCTTTCCGCATGGTTGGCCCCGTTTACGGACAGGAAGTCGGGCTGAGCGCCGGCCAGATTGCGTGGTTTCTGGCGGCCTTTGTGCTGGGGGGCGCCGTGGCGCAATACCCGGTGGGCTGGCTCGCTGACAAGTTTGACCGGCGCTGGGTCCTGATCTGGCTCTCTGTTGCCGCGATCGCCAGCGCGGTCATCACTATCGGCGCGCAGGGATCCGGCACCACCGGTGTGATGGCCTGCGCCTTCATCTTCGGGCTGACCACCTTTCCGATCTATTCCGTGGCCGCGGCCCATGCCCACGATTTTGCCAGGGCAGACGAAAGGGTCGAGCTTTCAGCCGCGCTGATGTTCTTTTTTGCCCTCGGGGCCATCGCCGCGCCCTATGTGGCCTCTGTGCTGATCGAGAGATTTGGGCCGCCGGCGATGTTCATGATGATCTCGGCCGCGCATCTCGTGCTCGTGTTTTTCGGCCTTCTGCGTATGCGGGCCCGTCCGGCGCCGGAAGATCGCACCGCTTATATCTATGCACCCCGCACCTCGTTCCTTATCGGGCGGCTGACGCGGTATGCCCGCGACCGGACCCAGAGGCGGGAGTGACTTTCCACTGTCCCGCCCCCCTGTTAAAGACGCGCCGAACCTGAACCGAAAGCGCTGACATGACCCGCCACCTGATCACTTCCGCAATCCCGTATATCAACGGGATCAAGCATCTGGGCAATCTCGTCGGCTCACAGCTGCCCGCCGACCTCTATGCCCGCTATCTGCGTGGCCGCGGCAACGAGGTGCTGTTTCTGTGCGGCACAGACGAACACGGCACCCCGGCGGAACTGGCTGCCGCCAAGGCCGGCAAGCCGGTCGCCGAATACTGCGCCGAAATGTGGGAGGTTCAGTGGGAACTGTCTCAGGGGTTCCGCCTGTCCTTCGACCATTACGGACGGTCCTCAAGTGCACAGAACCACAGGCTGACCCAGCATTTCGCCGGACGTCTGGATACTGCCGGGCTGATCGAGGAAGTGACGGAAAAGCAGGTCTATTCCAACGCCGATGGCCGCTTCCTGCCGGACCGCTATGTCGAAGGCACCTGCCCGAATTGCGGCTATGAGCGGGCCAGGGGTGACCAGTGCGAAAACTGCACCAAGCAGCTCGACCCGACCGACCTGATCGATGCCCGCAGCGCAATCTCGGGCTCCACCGATCTGGAAGTGCGGGAAACCAAGCACCTGCATCTGCGACAGTCGGCGATGATGGATCAGCTGGACAGCTGGATCAGTTCGAAATCCGACTGGCCGATCCTGACCACGTCTATTGCCAAGAAATGGCTGCATGACGGCGACGGATTGCAGGACCGCGGCATCACCCGCGATCTCGACTGGGGCGTGCCGGTCAAGAAGGGCGACGACGACTGGCCCGGCATGGAAGACAAGGTCTTCTATGTCTGGTTCGATGCGCCGATCGAGTATATCTCCTGTGCGCAGGAATGGGTTGATGCCGGCAAGGGCGACAACTGGGAGCGCTGGTGGCGCACGGACAAGGGCGCAGAAGACGTGACCTATACCCAGTTCATGGGCAAGGACAACGTCCCCTTTCACACGCTCAGTTTCCCGGCCACGATCCTCGGGTCAGGCGAGCCGTGGAAGCTGGTCGATTACATCAAGTCCTTCAACTACCTGAACTATGACGGCGGGCAGTTTTCCACGAGCCAGGGCCGCGGTGTGTTCATGGATCAGGCGCTGGAGATCCTGCCGGCCGATTACTGGCGCTGGTGGCTGCTGAGCCATGCGCCGGAAAACTCTGACAGCGAGTTCACATGGGACAATTTCCAAACTTCGGTGAACAAGGATCTGGCCGATGTGCTGGGCAATTTCGTGAGCAGGATCACCAAGTTCTGCCGCTCAAAGTTTGGCGAGGCAGTGCCCGGGGGCGGTGCGTACGGCGCGGCGGAACAGGCGCTGATCGACGACCTGACTGTGAAAACCCGCGCCTACGAGGCGCATATGGACGCGATGGAAATCCGCAAAGCCGCGGCAGCGCTGCGCGCAATCTGGGTCGCCGGCAATGAATACCTGCAATCGGCCGCGCCCTGGTCAACCTTCAAGGAAGATCCCGACAGCGCCGCCGCACAGGTACGGCTGGGCCTGAACCTGATCCGGTTCTACGCAGTTCTTTCGGCCCCGTTCATTCCCGACGCCGCGGCAACCATGCTGGCCGCGATGAACAGCAACGATGACAGCTGGCCGGATGACGTGCCGGGCGCCCTGAACGCACTGACCGGCGAGCACGCCTTCTCGGTCCCGGACGTGCTTTTTGCCAAGATCACCGACGATCAGCGCGAGGACTGGCAGGCCCGGTTCGCCGGCACCCGCGACTGACGGAAATTGTGCGCGCGTTCCGCGCACGCATGATCTCTCGTCCAAACGCCTCCGGCGTTTCTCCTCGGGTGCCTCCGGCGGAGGTATTTGGAAACAGAAGAAGATGCAATTTATGTGCACCTTCCCCCGAGTTCGTGTTGCCGGACGCCGCGTTTAGTGTATGCCGCGCGTTTCGCTGTCCCAGAACGGTTTGCGCAGCTCGGTCTTGAGCACCTTGTTGGCGCCCGACAGCGGGAACGGGTCATCCCGGAAGGAAATGCTCTGCGGGCATTTATAGCCTGCGATCAGCGTGTGGCAGTGGTCTTTCAGCGCCTGTTCGCTCGCCTCGGCATCCGGCTTGAGGATGACGATGGCGTGCACGGCCTCACCCCATTTGTCGTGCGGGATGCCAATGACGGCACTGGTGGCAACGGCCGGATGCTGTGCCAGTGCGTTTTCCACCTCGGTCGAATACACGTTTTCACCGCCGGAGACGATCATGTCCTTCAGCCGGTCCATGAGGAAGATAAACCCCTCTTCATCCATGTAACCGGCATCGCCGGTATAGACCCAGCCATCCTTGAGCGTGGCCGCCGTCACCTCGGGCTTGTTCCAGTATCCCAGCATGGTCATCGGACCACGGACGATGATATGACCGACTTCGCCGCGCGATACGTCCCGGTCGTTTTCATCCACGACGCGGATTTCGCAGATACGCGTCGCCCGGCCGCAGGACCGCAGCTTGCCGGATTTGAGCCCGTCGCTCGTGTGAAACTGCGTGCCGAGGATCGTGGCCACCGGTGCCAGCTCGGTCTGGCCGAAGGCCTGCAGGAACTGCGCGTTCGGGAACTTCTCGAACGCTTTTGTCAAAACCGCCTCGGTGATCGGGGATGCGCCATAGGCGATCAGTTTCAGCGACGACACATCCGTTTCGTTCAGCTTTTCGGATTGCAGCACCATCAGGATCATCACCGGAACGAGCAGCAGATGCGTGGGCCGGTGTTTCTCGACCGCGTCCAGTGTGGCCTCTGGCGTGAACATCGGGATCGAAACATGGGTGCCGGATACAAACGTGACCGCAACGAACCACAGCAGGTCGGCGATGTGGAACATCGGGGCGGCGTGCAGATAGACGTCACCGTCCGCCAGCAAAAGCTCCTGCGCGTTTGATATTCCGCCCACGTAAAAGTTCTTGTGGCTGAGCATCACGCCCTTGGGAAAGCCGGTGGTCCCACCGGTGTAAAAAATTCCGGCCAGATCATCGTCGCCGCGCCCCGCATCCTCGACAGGATCCGCCGCGGCGAGTATTTCCTCGTAATTCAGCATGCCGTCCGGGGTATCGCCGTCACCGGCAAACACCACGGTGCGCAACCCGGGCACTTCGGCCTGTATTGCCGGTGCGGCCTTGGCAAAGGCATCATCCACGATCAGGATCTCGGCCCCGGCATCGTTCAGCGCGTAGGCGCATTCGGGCGGTGCCCAGCGAACATTCATCGGCATCATCGCGGCCCCGGCCCAGACCGTCGCAAAGAAGTATTCAACGTAGCGGTCAGAATTCAGCGACAAGAGCGCAACGCGATCGCCTGGCTGAACCCCCAGCGCATGAAATGCGCCGGCCAGTTTTTGCACACGGTTCAAAAATTCGGTCCAGTTCTGTTGCCGGTCCAGATGAATAGTCGCGGTCGCGTTTGGTGCGACCTGCTGTGCCCGGCGCAGAACGGCGCTCAGTTGCATCGTCATATTAAACTTCCCCCGCCATCTTGTCCCACAAGGGACCACACATGCGGCCGACCCGGTCCTCGATGGCAACCAGCGCATCGACGATCAGGTCTTCGCGCCAACGGCGCCCGACCAGTTGCACATTGATCGGCTGTGCCCCTTTGGGCAGATCGGCCAGCCGTGTCGGGATATTGCCCGCGGGCAGCCCCATATAATTCATCGAATAGGACCAGAGCGCCGAACCCAGCGCCTCGATCGCGCCCTCCCGCCCTTCGGCATCCCGGTTCGGGCCAAAAAACGGCTGTGGCAGGAACGGCGTCAGGACCAGCGGATATTGCTCGAGGAACAACGACCAGGTGCGCGCGTAATGACTGCGCTGCGCCATCATCTGCAGCAGCTCGTCGCCCTCAAAAGGAGGGAAATAGGTATAATATTCGTCGAAAATCGCATTGATGGTCGGCGATCCGTGGTCGCGGATCATGTCACCCATCAGCGCCTTCACCTCACCCATCAGCGTCCGGTATCCCGCAAGGGCGCATTCTTCGAGGAGCGGCGGATCGACCTCCACGACGTCGTAGCCGGCATCCACCAACGCATCCCGCGCAGTATCCAGCGCGGCGGACACGTCATCATGCAACGCGTACCCGAAGGTTTCCTTGGTGAACCCGACCCGGACCGGTCCGTGCAGGTCTTCACCCCGCCAGGGCAATGGAACGTGGAACGGGTCGCGCGCATCGGGCGCGATGATCGGTGGCATCGACAGGTGCAGATCGGCGGCCGCCCGCGCGATAATGCCCTGCACGCTCATCGACTGGGCCAGCATGCCGCGTTCTGCGGTCTGCGACGGGTTCCACGCCGGAACCCGGCCCATTCCCGGTTTGACCGTCACGGCACCATTGGCCGCCGCAGGAAACCGCAGGGACCCGCCAATGTCGTTGCCATGGGCCAGCGCGCCCATTCCTGCCATCACCGCCGATCCGGCGCCACCGGACGAACCACCGGGCGAGATATGCCGCCCCCAAGGATTATGCGTTCTTCCATGCAAAGGGTTGTCGGTGTCCGCGCGAAAACTGAACTCAGGCGTATTCGTGCGCCCGATGACAACGGCGCCGGCCGCCATCAGATTGTCGACGATTGGCGCGTTGTCCGGCGCAATCAGGTCCCGGAATACCGGCACACCGTTTGTGGTGGCATGGCCTGTCTGATCGACATTCACCTTGATCGTGACCGGGACACCGTGCAGCGGCCCTGTCTGGTCGCCCCGCGCGCGGGCTTTATCCAGCGCGCGGGCCCGTTCCATTGCCTCGGCGCTCAAATCCTCAACCACCGCGTTCAGATCCGGGTTTGTGCCATTCATGCGGCCAATCGCAGACGCAGCCGCCGCCTCGGCGCTGACGTCGCCCGACGATGTTTGGGCTGCAAGTTCTGCGGCGCTCAGCCGCCAGAGTTCTGTATCTGACATGTTAACTTCCTCTCCTGCCGGCACCCTAGGGCCGCGGACTTCGGATTGCCAAGCACGTTTAGCGGGAAACCCCCCACCTGCCACAAGGATGCCCAGAATTTTTCAAACCGATAGCCAGTTTGCCGCGCAATCTGGCCGGTATGAGTGATCCGGGACCCACAGCAAAGGACATCATCTTTGCCAGCATTCTGCTGGGCATCGCGGGGTTCGCCTTCTACTCGGCTGCCGTCACCGTGTTCAGCGCGCTCTGAGAGAGCGAACTCAGCCGAACAGCACCAGCAACGGCCTCAGTCCCGGGATCAGCAACAGCGCAGACCGCAGCAGGACCTTGTTGGAATTCACGGCCTCGGCAATATTAGCGTAATGCACACCCTTGTCATCGGATGACCGCAAGAGCGTGGTTTCCGCCTCTTCGAGCGCCGTGATCGCCTTCGCCTTCACCTTCGGGACTGCCTGCGGCTTCACCGCCTTGTAGGTTGTAAATCCACGGCGGAGCGGCGGTGTGGCCGGGTCCGCATTACGGGCCACTTCGCGTTCGAGAACCTCTTCGACCTTGACCAGGGCCCGGAACGCTTCCTTGTAGGCCGCGCGGCCGGACAGAACATCCGCGGCCCGCTTATATGCCCATCTGTAGCAATCATAGCGGTAGACTTTATTCAGCGCGCCGCACTCGCGTCCACCGCTTTTCAGAATCTTGACCACTTCCTTGGTCACCGCGCTGGACAGGCCGGCACCTCCGGCCGCACCGCCGGACATCCCATGCCCGCCCTGACCACCGCCTTCGCGGGCCATAGCCGAAGCCGGCACAAATAAACAAAGCAGGATCAGCAGGCGGATCAGAGTTCCCGGCATGAATCGCCCCTCAAACAACCGGGCTCAGCGTATCACGGACCCGATGTGGCTCCAAACAAACCCTGACGTGGTTTCACCACTGGTCCAGCGCCGCCTCATCATCATCCCGGGCGACAACCCAGTTGGTCCCTTCCCCGGTTTCCTCCCGCTTCCAGAACGGCGCGCGCGATTTCAGAAAGTCCATCAGGAACTCTGCCGCCTCGAACGCATCCCCGCGATGCGGCGATGCGGTTGCGACCATCATGATCACCTCTCCAACCGACAGACGGCCGTGGCGGTGGATCACCAGCGAGTCGACCAGTTGCCAGCGTTTCGTTGCCTCCGCCTCAATCTCGGTCAATGCCGCTTCGGTCATGCCGGGATAATGCTCGATTTCCATCACCTTCAGCCCACCTGCCACATCGCGCACGATGCCGCTGAAACTGACGACCGCACCGGCCTCCTCCACCCGGGCCGTAAACGAATTGAGCTCGGCGCCCGGATCAAACGGCTCGGCCTGAACACGAACTGCCATCGGTTTCACCCGCCGGTCATCGGTGGAAAGAAGGCCACTTCGCGCGCGCCGTCTATGGGGGCGTCGAAATCGGTCAGCTTCTGATCCACGGCGACGCGCAGCGCGCTGAGATCCGAAAACGCCACGGCATAGCGTTCTTCGCGGGCTTTCAGTTCGTCCACCAACTCGGCCACCGTTGCCGCCCCTGTCTCAACCTGCTCTTTCGGCAGGCCGATCCGTTCCCGGACCCAGGCAAAGTACAGTATGTCCATCACTCAAACCCCCTTCAGGTGCGGCCATGCCTTGCGGAAGTAATCCAGCCCGGTCAGCAGGGTCAGTGCCGCCGCCAGCCAGATCAGGATCAGCCCGCCCCAGCCGGTCCACTCCATACCGGCCAGTTTCCAGCCCAAGCCAACTTCGTCCGATACGCGACCGTCCAATATGTCACCGACCAGCCCGCCATCCATACCCAGCACCGCCATTCCGAACATGTGCTCCAGAATACCATGCGCAAACAGCACGGCGATAGCCAGCATCTGTACGGTTGTCTTCCACTTGGCCAACGCGGTGACTTTCAGCGTACCGGCAGTGTCGCCAAGGTATTCGCGCAGCCCGGACACGAAAACCTCACGGAAGAGGATCACCGCGGCCGGAAGCAACAGCGCCAGCGCCAGCGACGAATAAATGCCCAGCACGAACAGGGCGATCACCACCATGGCCTTGTCCGCGATCGGATCCAGCATGGCACCCAGCTTGGTCACCTGTTTCCAGGCGCGGGCCAGATAGCCGTCGACCCAGTCGGTCATCGACGCAAGGATAAACACCACAAAGGCGCAGAAATCGGCAAAGGGACGCGGCAGAACCAGAAAGGCCACCGGCAGGGCCAGCGCTGCAACCAGACGCAGGACCGTCAGAAATGTAGGCAGATTCCAGTTCATGTTCAGCGTCCTAGCCCGACAGGCACCCCGGGGCAATTACATACCGGTCTCTTCATCCACCATCATGGAAGTAATCATAGATCTTTTGCGCCAACCCCGCGGATATTCCCTCCACCGCCTTCAGGTCGGCCAGATTTGCCCGGCTCACGGCCTTGGCGGATCCGAAATGACTCAAAAGGGCGCGTTTGCGCGTCGCCCCGACGCCCGGCACATCATCCAGCGGCGTAGACCCGATCGCCTTGGCCCGTTTTGCCCGATGGGTGACGATTGCAAACCGGTGCGCTTCATCCCGCAGACGTTGAACGAAATACAGCACCGGATCATTGTGGCGCAGCGCAAAGGGCCGCTGGCCGGAGCGATGGAACTCCTCCTTGCCGGCGTCCCGGTCCACGCCTTTGGCCACACCCACAAACGGCAGGTCCGTAATGCCATGTGCGGTCAGGATCCCGGCCACCGCCGACACCTGACCGGCACCGCCATCGATCAGCAGCAGGTCGGGCCATTGTCCTTTCTCCCGGTCGGGATCCTCCTTCACCAGTCGGGAAAACCGCCGGGTCAGGACCTCTTTCATCATGCCGAAATCGTCGCCCGGTGTCAGGTCGTCGCCGCGGATATTGAATTTGCGGTAGCTATTCTTCATGAATCCTTCGGGGCCGGCCACGATCATTGCGCCAACGGCATTGGTGCCCTGAATGTGGCTGTTGTCGTAGACTTCGATCCGCTGCGGCGGCCCGTCCAGCCCGAGTGCCTCGGCGAGGCCGTCGAGAAGCTTGGCCTGTGTGGCACTTTCCGACATCTTCCGGGCCAGCGATTCCCGGGCATTGCGCAAAGCACCCGATATCAGCTCGGCCTTTTCACCGCGTTGCGGCGTCAGGATCCCGACCTTACGTCCGGCCTTCTCGCTCAGCGCCCCGGCCATCAGGTCCGAATCCTCGATCGGGTGTGACAGGATCAGCTGACGGGGTGGTTCCTTGTTGTCGTAAAACTGGCCAAGGAATGCTTCCATCACCTCTGCCGGAGCCATGTCGGCCGCGACGCGCGGATAGAAATCCCGGTTGCCCCAGTTCTGGTTTGCCCGAATGAAAAAGACCTGAACGCAGGCCTGCCCGCTGTCCATGTGAAGCGCGACAATGTCAGCTTCGGTCACACCGCGCGGGTTGATCCCCTGCGCCGACTGGACCGAAGTCAGCGCGCGGATGCGGTCACGCAAGGCAGCGGCGCGTTCAAACTCCATCGCGTCCGACGCTTTCTGCATCTCGGCCGCCAGATCCTCCTGCACCTTGGTCGACCGCCCGGAAAGGAAGCGTTCGGCATCGCGGACGCTGTCTGCGTATCCCTCCTTGGTGATCAGTCCCACGCAGGGTCCTGAGCAGCGCTTGATCTGATACAATAGGCAGGGCCGGGTGCGCGTTTCGAACATAGAGTCCGAGCAATTGCGCAATAGGAACGCTTTCTGAAGCTGATTGAGCGTCCGGTTCACCGCCCCGGCGCTGGCAAACGGTCCGAAATAGGTGCCTTTTTCCTTTTTCGCCCCCCGGTGTTTCTTGATCTGCGGAAAATCGTGATCCCGCGCCACCAGAATATTGGGAAAGCTTTTGTCGTCGCGCAGCAGGACATTGTATTTCGGCTTGAGCTGCTTGATCAGGTTTTGTTCCAGCAACAGCGCCTCGGTTTCCGTGCGCGTGGTCAGAAACATCATTCCCGCGGTGTCCCGGATCATGCGATCGATCCGTGGCGTATGCCCGCCGGGACGGGCGTAGTTGGACACCCGGGCGCGCAGGTTGCGCGCTTTGCCGACATAAAGAACCCGCGATTGCTGATCCAGCATCCGGTAGACACCCGGCGACGAATCCAGCGTTTTCAGATAGCTCTGAATACAGGCATACCCGGTGGGGCCTTCGGTATTGGGATCCGGGGAATCGGTCATCCCCGAGAGATATGATTCTCGTTGCCCCGCTGCAATCTTGCAGCGGCTTGATCAAGCCAAAACAAATCCACGGAAGATGTGGATAAGTGTGAAGATAACTTGCGGCGAGCGGGAAATTTCCGTTGTTTCACCGCAATTTCGCCTCATTGCCAAAAAAATAGGCACATAATTAACTGCTTGATTTTAAATGAAATATTTTTGTAAACTCAGCAAGTTTATGGAATCTAAGACAAATTTGTAACGCTTTTTTAACAGAACTTAACGGCGTGCAAAACTTTCCCGGCGTAAGCCTACTCAACCCCCAGAACATCCGGCGTTTTCCATCCCAGATGTTGTCCGCCATCCACGCACAAAAGCTGACCCGTAACCGCCGGCGCATCCAGAAAATAGCCAAGCGCGCCGCAGATATCGGACGGGTTTGATCCGCGGCCAGAAATCGTATTCGCCCGCTGGGCGGTGAAATGCTCTGCGGTTTGACGGCCACCCTGCAGGGTCGGGCCCGGCCCGATGCCGTTGACCCGTATGGCAGGTGTCAGGGCCTGCGCGGTTGTCTGAGTCATTGCCCAAAGTCCCATCTTCGCAATCGTGTAGGTCATGAATTCGGGCGTCAGTTTGCGCACGCGCATATCGATCAAATTTACTATCAGACCCGTCGCCACCGGCTCGCCGTTGTCGTCGGTCAGGGGTTCCAGACCCTGCGCCGCCATGGCCTGTGTCAGGATCAGTGGTGCGCGAAGGTTGGACCCGAGGTTGCGGTCCCAGCTGTCACGGCTCGCGGAATGAATGTTATCGTATTCAAAGATCGAAGCATTATTGACCAGACACGTGATTGGACCGCCTAATGCCTCTGCCGCGGCCGGCAGCAGGCCTGTAACCCTGTTTTCGTCCAACAGGTCTGCCTGCAGCGCGACCGCCGCCTGCCCCATGTCGCGGATCTCCGATACGACCTCGTGCGCACCGGAAGACGAAGATGCATAATGCACAGCGACATCGAAACCCCGGCCGGCCAGGTACACCGCCATCGCACGGCCCAGACGCTTGCCCGCGCCTGTTACAAGAGCTCTGGTCATGAATACCTCCCGGCGGTGACGCGTCAGACGATCACTATCACAACATAGGCGACGTAAAGCGCTGTCAACAGAATGCCGACGGGCCGGGTGATGTCGAACCGGAAAAACACGAACGGGATCAGCAGAAGGGAAGCCGCCGTCATCACCAGCAGGTCGAAAGTCAGGAATTCCGGCGGGATCGGTATTTGACCGAACAGCGAGGCAACGCCCATGATCCCCAGAAGGTTGAACATGTTGGAGCCGATAACGTTGCCCAGCGCAACATCCGCCTGCCGTCTCAGTGCCGCCATCAGCGTCGTCGCCAGTTCCGGCAGGGAGGTTCCCACCGCAACCAGCGTCAGTCCGATCACCGTGTCGCTGACGCCGTAGGTCAACGCGATGGCGGAGGCATTTTCCACCAACAGGCCCGCCCCCAATGGCAACCCGATCATGCCGAGGACAATGTAAACAGCGACCCGCCAATACGGCATGTCGGGGTCGGCTTCGTCCAGTACAGACAGATCGTCCGGCTCGCAGGCTCGCCGATGGGCACGCGCTTCGCGAAACATCTCGCCCAGAATGAGCGTCAGCGCAGCCAGCAGCGCGAGGCCCGAAATCCAGGTCAGCGGTCCGAAATAACAGGCGCCCAGAAAGAACGCCGTCGCAATCATCATCTGAATGTAATTCTTGCGGCTATTGCATTCGCTCGTGTGCAGAGACGCCAGCAAGGCCGGCAACCCAAGAACCAGCAATACATTGGCAGTGTTGGATCCCACCACGTTGCCCAGCGCGATGCCGGGCGCATCGTTCAGGACCGCTTTGACCCCGATCAACAGTTCCGGGGCAGACGTTCCGAAAGCCACGATGCTGAGACTGACGATCAGGGCCGGCACGCCCAGACGCAGACTGAGGTTAACCGCCCCTCTGACCAGAAGATCCCCGGCAAGCAAAAGGATTACCAACCCGAGACCGGTCAACAGCCATGCGATCATCCGCGGTCACCCTTGCCACAGGAGCAAGGTCCCTTGCCGATCCGGTATCGGCCACAAGCAGGACATTTCGCAGATTGCAACCGCTTCTGCCCCGGGAAGCGCAGCTTGCCGAACATGGCAAGCACCACAATTCCAACCAGAAACAGGGTTACGATCTTGAACATCATGTCAGATGCCAAAACGCGCATAGGCTGCGCGCTCCTCGACACCGGTCATAGCATCCTGCACCGCCCGTGCACTCAGCCGCGACCAGAAGGGCCGCTTCGGGCCATAGCGGCGGAATTTGACCTTCTCGCCGTAGCGCTCTTTCATCAGTGGCTCGAGATGGGCGGTCCCGTCGATCAGGCCGAGGCTCTGCGCCCGCTCCGCCAGCCACACCTCGCCGGTGAAAAGGTTTTCGCCGGAACCGAGCTTCGGCCCCCGCCGGGACCGCACATGTTTGATGAAGTTCTGATGGATGCCTTCCAGCAGCACCTTGAGCCGGGCGACGTCCTCTTCCTTTTCCGGGCTGAACGGGTCCATCATCGATTTGCTTTCGCCGGCCGTGTGAACCCGCCGCTCGATCCCCTGCCGGGCCAGAAACACATGCGCACCAAATCCCGATGAAATCACACCAATCGACCCGATCAGGGAGCTTTCGTCAGCATAGATTTCGTCCGCCGCAGCCGCCAGCCAGTACCCGCCCGAGGCAGCAACGTCTTCGACGAAGGCAAAGACAGGGATTTCATGTTCCTCGGCCAGCCGCCGGATCTGGGCCCCGATCAGCGAAGACTGCACCGGCGATCCACCAGGCGAACTGATCTGCAGCGCAACGGCCGCCGGTTTGCCCCGTCTGAACGCACGCGTCAGCACCGGCGCCAGCCCGGCCGCGTTCAGCGACCCCTGTCCCGGTATGCCGATGGCCCCGGTCAGCCGGACGACCGCAACCGATGGCGTCCTGTTCAGAAAGGGTAGTTTGAATTCCATGGAGCCGATGTAGATTGCCAACGTCGCGCAAACAAGGCGCAGTCAGCAGCCAAATCGCCATTGCGGCAATCAACGTCGCAATAACTTCAAAATGCCGGCGGGTCAGTCACGCAAACGCCAGCCTGTCCGGAAGATCCACCAGATCACGCCAAGGCACAGCGCCGTGAATCCCGCGATGGCCAGCAGGCTGAAACCGACCGGGACATCCGACGTACCGAAGAACGACCAGCGGAAACCCGAGATCAGGTAAACCACGGGGTTGAAGAAACTGATCCCCTGCCAAAACGGCGGCAGCATCGAAATGGAATAAAACGACCCGCCGAGAAACACCAAGGGCGTGACAACCAGCAACGGGATCATCTGCAGCTGCTCAAAGCTGCGCGCCCAGATCCCGATGATGAACCCCAGCAACGCGAAACTGAGACAGGTCAGCACCAGAAAGGCCAGCATCGCAATCGGGTGAACGATCGACAAATCGACAAAAAACATCGACGTGATCAGGATGAGAACACCAATGATCAGCGCCTTGGTCGCCGCAGCGCCCACGTAGCCGACCACGATTTCAAGAAAACTGATCGGCGCGGACAGAAGTTCGTAGAACGTCCCGATGAATTTCGGAAAGTAGATCCCGAACCCGGCGCTAGAAATCGACTGCGTCATGACGCTGAGCATCACCAGACCGGGAACGATGAACGCGCCATAGCTCACGCCCTCGACCTCTTGTATCCGGCTGCCGATCGCGGCTCCGAACACGACAAAGTACAGCGACGTGGAAATGACCGGTGAAATCAGGCTCTGCGTTAGCGTGCGGTAGAACCGGGACATTTCAAACTGATAGATCGCCCGGATGGCCCGCCAGTTCATGCCGCTTCTCCCGATACCAGCCCGACAAAAATCTCTTCCAGACTGCTTTCGCGCGTCTGGACGTCCTGCAATACCAGCCCGGCCGCGGAAATATCGTTCAGCAGGCGGGTGATACCGGTGCGGTCGGCGCGGGTGTCATAAGTGTAAATCAGAACGTGTCCGTCCCCGCTTTGCTCCAGCTGATAGTCGCTCAGCGCGTCGGGTATCGCATCAATCGGCTCGGTCAGCTGAACCGCAAGCTGTTTCTGCCCCATCCGTCGCATAAGGTCCGCCTTGTCCTCGACCAGCAGGATTTCGCCCCCGCTGATCACGGCGACGCGGTCGGAAATCGCCTCTGCCTCCTCGATGTAATGCGTGGTCAGGATGATCGTGACACCGTCAGCCTTCAGACCGTTCACGACCTCCCACATATCCTTGCGCAGCTCGACATCCACACCGGCGGTCGGTTCGTCCAGAAACAAGACCCGCGGTTCGTGCGACAACGCCTTGGCCATCAGAACCCGGCGCTGCATCCCGCCCGAAAGTTCCTTGATCGCGCTGTCCTTCTTGTCCCACAGCGACAGCTTGCGCAAAATCTCCTCGAGATAGGAGTCATCCCGCTTTTTCCCGAACAGGCCGCGCGAAAACCGAACCGTGTTCCAGACCCGCTCGAACGGTTCCAGCGTGATTTCCTGTGGGACCAGCCCGATCATTTCCCGGGCGACCCGGAAATCGGACAGGATGTCATGGCCACCCACGGTCACCGAACCGGAACTCATGCCGGTGATCCCGCAGATGGTGGAAATCAGCGTTGTCTTGCCGGCGCCGTTCGGCCCGAGCAATGCAAGGATTTCCCCTTGTTCAATGTCCAGAGACACCCCCTTGAGGGCCTCAAATCCGCTGGCATAAGTCTTGCGCAGATCGCGCACTGACAGAATCGTCGCCATGTCGCTTCCCGAAATCCTTGTTCCCTGTGCCGGCCCGGAGTCCGGGAGAAGGCAGCTCAGTCGCGCCCGGTCAACCGGCCGAGCCAGCCTTTCTTGCCGTCGCCTTCGGTGCCGTCGCCGCCCTCTTCCGAGGCTTCCGCGGACGGACCTTCAACGGCTGTTTGGAGATTGACAAAGAACTGATCCGCCATTTTCTTGGCAAACCCGTCGATGATCCGGCTGCCCAGCTGCGCCAGCTTGCCGCCGACCTTGGCCTCCACATCATAGCTCAGTTGCGTGGCACCGTCCTCGGCCGGTTCCAGCGTCACTTCCGCACCGCCCTTGGCAAACCCCACAGCACCGCCCTTGCCCTCTCCGGTAATGACCAGCTTCTGGTTCTCCACGAGGTCGGACATGGTGACCTGCCCCTTGAACGTGGCCTTGACCGGGCCGACCTTCTGCACGACGACGGCTTCGTACCCGTCCTGCACATTGCCCGTCACCTCCTGCGCGCCCGGAACACAAGCCTTGAGCATTTCGGGTTCCAGCAGGGCCGCATAAACCGTTGCCGGCTCGGCCTGTATCACCCTGGTTCCACTCATATGCATCCACAATTCTCCTTCGTCGGTTCCGAACTATCTAATCCGCCTGCCCTCCCAGTCCAAGAGCGACCTGTCACAGGACGCAAACGGAAGTGGACAACCTGCGCGGACATGATAGCGGTGATCCCGACACCGAGCGAAGGAGCAGGCCATGAACGCCCCGCAAAACCGCTCCGCCGCCGGCATCGCGTTTGTTCTGGCGGGGATGACGGCAATCTCTGTGAACGACATGTTGATCAAGCAGCTTTCGGGTGGGTATCCGCTGCATCAGATCGTGTTCACCCGGTCGCTGATCGGAATTCTGTTTTCGCTGGTCATGGTGCATTTCGAGGGCGGTTTTGCGATCCTGAAAACCCGGCAACCCGGGCTGCACATCCTGCGCGGGGTGTTGGTGGTTTTGTCCAACATGACGTTTTTCGTGGCTCTGGCCGCGCTGCCGCTGGCGGATGCAACGGCGCTGTTTTTCGTGGCGCCGCTGTTCATCACGCTCCTCTCCATTCCGGTTTTGGGCGAAAAAGTGGGTCCGCTGCGGATCGGCGCGGTTCTCGTCGGTTTCCTGGGTGTGATCCTGATGCAGCGCCCCTGGGCCAGTTCCGAGGCGCTGGGGTCGAGTCGGGTCATCCTTTTGCTGCCGGTAATCGCCGCGCTGGCCTATGCCGGGTTGCAGCTGATGACCCGGAAACTCGGTGCCACGACCAAAGCGTCGGCACTGGCAGTGTATATTCAGGCGATGTTCATCGTGGTGTCTGTCGGGTTTTACGTGGTCGCGGGCGATGGTCGCTTTGCCGCCCGGTTCGACGATCCCAGCCTGATCTTCCTGCTGCGGGCCTGGGTCTGGCCGGAGGAAGGCGACTGGCTGTTCTTTCTGGGGCTGGGGGCGAACTCCGCGATTATCGGGTATTGTCTCAGCGCTGCCTACAGGCTGGCCGACGCTGCGACCGTGGCGCCCTACGAATACATCCTGCTGCCACTTGCCGTGTTCTGGGGCTGGCTGCTGTGGGCGGAACTGCCGGAACCCGTGGTCTGGGCCGGAATGGCGCTGATCATCGGATCGGGGCTGTTCGTGTTCCTGCGCGAACAGCAGAAGGCCCGCGCCATCGCGCGGGCCGAGGTCAAACGCCGGTACTGAAGGCTCTGACCGGTCCCTGCAGTCTCCGCGACCAGGCGAGAAGCGCCCGCAAGGGAGCGACGAGCGGCCGCTCACGCCTTGTGATAAACCTCCTGCAACCCGTAGACCGGGGTCGGCACCCCCTCCATCCGGGCCTTCAGCTGTAGCGCCAGGAACTGCGAATAGTGCCGCGACTGGTGCAGGTTTCCGCCGTGAAACCACAGCGCATCCTGCCGGGTCGGTTTCCACATGTTGCGCTCTTCGCCTTCCCATGGCCCGGGATCCTTGGGCGTGTCCGAACCCAGCCCCCAGACCTTGCCAACCCTGTCGGCCACGTCCTGGCTGATCAGTTGCGCCGCCCAGCCGTTCATCGAACTGTAGCCGGTCGCAAAAACGATCACGTCCGCCTCCAGCTCGGTCCCGTCCTCCAGCTTCACGCCGGTTTCGGTAACCTCGGTCACCTGCCCGTGCGCCAGTTTGATTTCACCGTCCGCAATCAGTTCCGAGGCGCCCACGTCAATATAGTACCCCGATCCCCGGCGCAGGTATTTCATGAAGAGTCCGCTGCCATCCGCCCCCCAGTCGAGCCGGAACCCGGCCTTCTCCAGCCGGTCATAGAAATCGGCGTCGCGTTCCTTCATCTGCTCATAGAGCGGGATCTGCAAAGCCGGCAGCACCTTGTACGGAATCGAGGCAAAGATCAGATCAGCCGTATTGTGGTCAATGCCGTTGGCGACCGCCTCTTCCGAGTAAAGCGCGCCGAGGCCGATATCCATCAGCGTGTCGGATTTGACGATATGGGTCGTGGAGCGCTGCACCATGGTGACGCTTTTGGCACCCGCTTCCCACAGCGCGGCACAGATGTCATGACTGGAATTATTGGACCCGACGACCACCGCTTTCTTGCCCTTGTAGGCGTCCGGACCGGGATGGCCGGAGGAATGATGCAGATCGCCCCGGAACAGGTCCATCCCCGGCAGATCCGGCATATTCGGCACTGCTGACATGCCGGTCGCCAGCACCAGCTGCCGGGGGCGCAGCACCACTTCCTCGCCGTCGCGGTCAACCACGACCTCCCATTCCTTTTTGTCCTCGTCGTAACGCGCCGATTTGCAGGTCGTTCGGGACCAGTAATTCAGCTCCATGATCTTGGTATAGCTTTCCAGCCAGTCGCCGATCTTGTCCTTGGGGCTGAACACCGGCCAATGATCCGGAAACGGCAGGTAGGGCAGATGATCGTACCAGACCGGGTCGTGCAGGCAGAGCGATTTGTAGCGCTTGCGCCAGCTGTCGCCGGGACGGTCGTTCTTTTCGACGACAATCGTCGGCACCCCGTTGCGCCGCAGCCTTGCGCCCAGGCCGATACCGCCCTGCCCGCCACCGATGACAACGCAATATGGCTGCTTGGAATAGCCCAGTTCCCGCGTTTCACGCTCGCGCTGTTCCGCCCAGGTTTCACGGTTGCGGTCGGCGCCGTGCACCACACCTGGATCGCGCGTGGCGCCCTTGTGCTCCTCGTACCCCCGAAGTTCCTGCGCCGTGGTGAGGAGCGTCCAGCAGCCTTCTTCATTCAGCCGCACATGTCCCCTGCCATGCACGGCAACGGTTTCGAACGTGATCCATGCCTCGGTGATACCGTCGGCCTCGCTGGCCTCGCCGTCGATTGCCCAGTTTGACGGATTGACATTGTCGAGCGTCGCCGCAGCCATGTCCGCAATGGCATCCCGGCCTTCCATGGTCTTGATATTCCACGTGAAGGAAACAAGGTCCCGCCAATAGCAATCCTCGGCAAATAGCGCTTTCAATGCTTCGGCATCCCGGCCCGACAAGGCCCGGCCAAATTCCGAAAGCCAGGCCGACACGCGGCCCTGCGGTGATGCAATATCCATAACAATCCTCCCAGATCCTGACGCATGCACCCTTCGTGATGCCGCGACGTAGCCCGCGAATGATGCCCGCACCTCAGGATTCGGGCAACATGCGGGCGCTGCTGAATTTTCGCAGGAAATCCGCGCGCCAGATTATTCTGCGAATAATCTGGCGTTCAGCCGGAAGCGAGCCGTTCGAACACCCGCGCGACGGCTTCCGCACCCGGATCGACCTGCCCCGACAGGTTGTCCGCAGAGACATAGGCCGCCCGGCCCGCCCGCGCACGGGTGATGGTCGCGGTGGCATCGGCCCCGACCCGGGCTGCTGCGGCGGCGGCGGCGACACCACCGGACAGAGCCTCCAGCGCGGGATGCAGCGCATCAATCATCGTGCGGTGTCCCGGCGCGGCGCCGCCCACCTGCTGGATCCGCTCCAGCCCGGCCTTCAGGGCTGCAACACCGCCGGCACCGGCAGCAAACGCATCCCCCGCCGCGGCGAAGAAGATCGCCAGCAGGACGCCCGAAGATCCGCCCATCGCCTGGCTCAGTTCATGGGCCAGCGCGCGGCACAGCGCGGCCCGGTCCGCCAGCGGCAGACGGTCGGACGCAGCCATCAGCGCGTCAGCCGCCGTCGCCACCGTCGATCCGGTGTCACCGTCACCGGATTTTGCATCCAGCGCATTCAGATCCGCCTCGGAAGATTTCAGAACGTCACAGCAGACCGTCAGCAGCGTGCGCATCTCCGGATCTTCGGAAGGTGCCGCGACGTCCGGGATCATCCCATCCGGCATCGGACGCACGGCGGGCGCAGCCACGCCATGACACCCCGGCCAGGCCTCCGGCACGACCGACAGCTGCAGCGCAGGCAGGCGGGTCTCCTCATCGACCGGCAACAGAGACAGCGAAAACCCGTGCATATCGAGCGATGTCATCAGCGGTGCCGGGCCAACCATCCAGGCGATGCGATCCCCGATGGGAGAGCGGCAAAGTTCCTCGGTCAGCACCGACATTTCCAGCGGTGTGGCGCTGCCCAGATTGTTGAGCAGGGCGACATGCGGACCGCTGCCAAGACCGGGCGCCAACCGTTCCACAACCATGTGCATGGCGCTGCGCGCGCCTTCAAACGTGACCTGCTCAACCCCCGGTTCGCCATGGATGCCCAGCCCCAGTTCGGCGTTGCCGGCCATGATGCGGTCTTCCTTGGGGGAGCCGGGCACGGTGCAGGTGTCCAGCGACATGCCGATCGAGGCGACATCGGCGATCACGGACCGGGCGGCCCGGGTCACCGCATTCAGATCTGCGCCGGCTTCGGCCAGTGCGCCGGCGATCTTGTGAACGAACAGCGTCCCCGCCACCCCGCGCGGCTGAGGCAGGTCCGGCAAGGCGACGTCATCGTCGACGACAACCATGGAAACCTTGTGCCCCAATGCCCTTGCCCGCTCGGCGGCAAGCCCGAAATTGAGCCTGTCGCCGGTGTAGTTCTTGACGATCAGCAAACAGCCCGCATCGCCCGTGACGGCGAGAATTCCGGCAAGAACGGCCTCGACCGACGGCGAGGCGAATACCTCTCCGCAGACCGCTGCCGTCAGCATCCCGCGGCCGACGAAGCCGGCATGTGACGGTTCGTGCCCGGACCCGCCACCCGAAACCAGAGCCACTTTCGAGCGGTCCCAGTCCGTGCGCATCACGACCTTGATATGCGGGTATCCGTCCAGCCGCGCAAGCCGGCCGCCGGATCCGCGCAGCAGGCCGTCGATGGCCTCGGTTACAAGGTTTTCGCGGGCGTTGATAAACTGTGCCATTCTGGTCCTCCCTTACCCCAGCCGACTGGCCAGGGCCTTGATGACCAGCACGGCAGAGGCCGCGCCGGGGTCGATATGCCCAAGCGAACGTTCGCCCAGCCGGGCAGCACGGCCCATCCGGGCCTGCATGGTCTTGGTGTGTTCTGCTGCCGCTTCAGCGGCTTCTATGGCCGCCGGCCAACCGCCGGTTGCAGCCGCCTCTGCCGCAGGGTGCCAGACATCCAGCATGGTTTTGTCCCCCACCGACGCCTTGCCGCGATGGGCGATGCCCTCGGCCATCGCGGCAATCAGGGCAGGTCCGTCATCGGTTGTCAGGTCGTCCCGGCTCTTCACCGCGGCCGCGGCGCGCATCATCGCGGTAGCGTAGAGCGGCCCACAGGAGGCGCCCACACCGCTGAGAAACGCCTTGGCCGCGGTGTTGAGCACCGCTGTCGGCGGCGCATCACCGGCCAGCCCACTCAGCGCATCCCGGGCGGCATTGAAACCCAGCGCCATGGCAACGCCATGATCGCCGTCACCAATTTCCCCATCGAGCGCGCAAAGCGCATCGCGGTTTTCATCCATGCTGTCGGCGACGGCGCCCAGCGCGGCGATCAGATCGGCAGAGGTCAGCGTGCCCATGTCAGATCACCCTGAACATCGCACAATGGCAGGGCCGGTCGATCAGCCGGGTCAGTTCATCGTCCAGATGCATGACGGTAACGGAGGCTCCGGCCATTTCCAGCGAAGTGCAGTAATTGCCGACCCATGTGGCATGGGTTTCAATCCCCGCTTGGGCCAGCCGTGCCTGCACCCTCCGGTTCATGATATACAGCTCCATCAGCGGCGTGGACCCCAGCGAATTGACCAGCACCGCCACGCGGTCCCCCTTTGCGGCCCCCATTTCCTCAAGGATCCGATCCATGATCTGATCGGTTATGTCGTCTGCCGATTGCAGCGGGCCACGCTCGATCCCGGGTTCACCGTGGATGCCCATGCCGATTTCCATTTCGTCCGGGCCAAGCTCGAAGTTGAAAGTCCGGGTTTGCGGCAGCGAACAGGGCGACAGCGCCACGCCCATCGTATAGGTCCGCGCATTCGCATGGCGGGCCACGCGCTCGACCTCGTCCAGCGTCATCATTTCGTCGGCCGCCGCACCGGCAGCCTTGAAAATGAAGAAATTGCCGGCCACGCCGCGGCGCTTTTCGATTTCGTCCCGGGGGGCTGAGGCCACATCATCAGTGGTCAGTACGGTGCGTACCTCAATATCGTCCATCGCCGCCATTTCGGCCGCCATATCGAAGTTCATAACGTCACCGGCATAGTTGCCATACATGAACAGCACCCCTGCCCCGCCATCGATCTCGTTAACTGATTCGATCGCCGGATCAGGCGGCGGCGATGCAAAGACATTGCCGATTGCCGCGGCATCGGCCAAACCCTTGCCGACAAATCCGACAAAGGTCGGTTCATGCCCGGAGCCGCCACCAATCATCAGCCCGACCTTGCCGGAGCGCGGCCCGTCCCGCGCAATGATTGCCCGTCCGGACCCCTCGGCACGGCGCAACACGTCGCCATGCGCCAGCAATATTCCGTCAAGCATTTCATCGACGGCATCCGCGCCATCATTGATGATCTTCTTGGTTTTCACCTGTTGCTCCTCCTGCATGCACCGCCGATTGAACCCTCCTTCGCGAACTCGCGCAAGGGCGCTGTCAACCGGGAGGCACGACTCCCTTGGACAGGATAATGTTACCGTAGAACCGTGTTTCTGCCGTCTGCACGATGCAATACGCCTTGCGTGCCTCTTCGTAAAACGCGTGACGCTCAACCCCGGTGACAGTGCAGGGATCGCTGGCGCAAGTGTTTATGATATCCTGAAACTCCGCCACGATCGGCGGCACTGCATCAGGATCCCCGACCACCTCCATCGTACGGGCCGGTGCTGGCACGAATGTGTCCAGCGGCATGATCGACAGGATCGCTTTTAGGGCTCCGGTCGCCGTCACACCGGCCAATCGTTCGATTCGTCGGGCGCAGGATTCGCCCGGAAAATTGGCGTCTGCGATGACAATTTCATCACCGTGCCCCATGGCGCGCAAATGGCGCAATAAGTCCGGTGTAAGTGCGGTATGAAGTCCGATCAACATTGTTTCCTCCCACGCGTCTTGAGGTGCGCGAATCTTATTTTTGCTTGACGTACCTCAAATCATACCTCAGATTTGTCAGCAATGGGAGGATGTATGGTACGCGTCACCGCACAAGACGTTGCAGATGCTGCTGGCGTAAGCCTGGCCACCGTCGATCGCGTTCTGAACAACCGCAAGGGCGTTCGCGAAAGCACGGTCGAACGGGTGATGCGGGCGATGGAGCAACTCAACTTCGAACGCGATCAGGCCGCGGCGACGCTTGCGCGGCGGCGCAACTACCGATTCACCTTCATGGTGCCGTCAGGTGAAACCGCGTTTTTCGCAGACATCAGGGCGGAAATCGAAAGCGCCCGCGCGCATTTCACCAAGGACCGGATCGAAATAAACATGATCATGGTGCCACCTCTGGACCCGAACGCGATCGCACAGGAAGTCGAAAGACTGGGGGCCGATATCGGCGACGGCGTGGCACTGGTCGCAGTCGAAAGCCAGATTGTCCGGGATACGATCAATGATCTGCGGGCCCGCGGCATACACGTGGTCACTTTCATCTCTGACGTGCCGACATCGGGCCGGGAACGGTTTGTCGGCATCGACAACGTCGCCGCCGGCCGGGTCGCAGCCAGCCTGCTGAAACGATTCGTTCATGCGCCCGAAGGTGAAATCGCCGTTGTCGCCGGGTCGGGAACCCTGCGCGACCATGTCGAACGGCGCATGGGGTTTGAACAGGTCATGCGTGCCGAATGCCCGCATCTGAGCGTGCTGCCCTGGATCGAAGGCGAAGAACTGGCTGAAGTGGTCGAAAGCAAGCTGACATCGCTTTTGACCGAGAACCCGAATGTCGTCGGGCTCTATAGCATTGGCGGCGGAACTCGGGGGGTGATCGACGCACTTCAGGGCGCGTCACAAAACCTACGCGTAGTGACAACAGAGTTGTCGGCACACACGAGGGCGGCGCTGATCAGCGGCCGGATCGATGCGGTTCTGGTTCAGGACCCGAGCCATGAGGTGCGCAGCGCAGTCAGAATCCTGAAGGCTCTGACCGACGGCACGCAGATCAACGAGAAACAGGAACGCATACGTATCGAGATTTTTGTCCGGGATAACCTGCCCTGAGCAGGCCCGCACCACCGGGAGGAACACAGGTGAAAACGATCAAGGGACCGGCGCTGTTTCTGGCGCAGTTCGCAGGCGACGAAGCGCCTTTCAACAGCTGGGATTCAATCACCAAATGGGCGGCCGAGGTCGGTTACGCGGGGGTTCAGATCCCCAGCTGGGACGGCCGGATTTTCGATCTGGAGAAAGCGGCCAGTTCCAAGGACTACTGTGACGAAATCAAGGGTGTGGCGGCGGAAAACGGTATCGAGATCACCGAGCTGTCAACACACCTGCAGGGACAATGCGTTGCGGTGCATCCGGCCTATGACGACGGGTTCGATCAATTCGCTGCACCACATGTTCACGGCAATCCGCAGGCCCGACAGGAATGGGCCGTGGATCAGGTGATGAAAGCCATCACCGCCACCCGAAACCTTGGCATCAACGCGCATGTCACGTTTTCCGGCGCGCTGGCCTGGCCCTATATCTATTCCTGGCCGCCGCGTCAGCCCGGGCTGGTCGAAACGGCATTCGACGAACTGGCAAAACGCTGGCGGCCGATGCTGGACCATGCCGAAGAAATGGGTGTGGACCTGTGTTACGAGATCCATCCGGGCGAAGACCTGCATGATGGCGATACGTTCGAAATGTTCCTCGACCGCGTCGACAACCATGCCCGCTGCAATATGCTTTATGATCCGTCGCACTATGTCCTGCAGTGCCTGGATTATCTGGACAACATCGACATCTACCACGAGCGGATAAAGATGTTCCACGTCAAGGACGCCGAGTTCAATCCGACCGGGCGCAAAGGCGTCTATGGCGGCTATCAGTCCTGGGTGAACCGGGCCGGCCGGTTCCGCAGCCTCGGTGACGGTCAGGTCGATTTCGGCGCGGTATTTTCCAAGTTGTCGGCCTACGACTTCGATGGCTGGGCCGTGGTGGAATGGGAATGCTGCCTCAAGCATCCCGAGGACGGCGCGCGTGAAGGCGCGCAATTCGTCAGGGATCACATCATCCGCGTGACCGAAACCGCTTTCGACGATTTCGTGACCGGGGATGACGACGGGTCGTCCAACCGGCGTATCCTGGGGATCGACCGATGAGCGACCGCATCAGACTGGGGATGGTCGGAGGCGGACGTGACGCATTCATCGGTGCTGTGCACCGGATCGCGGCACGGATCGACGATCAGTACGAACTGGTCGCCGGAGCGTTAAGCTCCACGCCGGAAAAATCGGTTGCTTCGGCGCTGGATCTGGGCATCTCCAAAGATCGTGCCTATGGCGACTACAAGGCCATGGCGATCCGCGAGGCGCGTCTGAAGGACGGGGTCGAAGCGGTTTCGATCGTCACGCCCAACCACATGCACGCGCCTGTGGCCAAGGAATTCCTCCGCCGCGGCATTCACGTGATCTGCGACAAGCCTCTGACCGGTACGCTGGCGGATGCCAAATCGCTGGTTAAGGCGGCGGAAAAGGCCAATGCGCTGTTCGTCCTGACGCATAACTACACCGGCTACCCGATGATCCGGCAAGCCCGGGACATGGTTGCGAACGGGGATCTGGGCGACATCCGGCTGGTTCAGGTGGAATACCCGCAGGACTGGCTGACGGTGAAGGAAGAGGGCGCCGACAACAAGCAGGCGAACTGGCGGACGGACCCGGCTCAATCAGGTGCCGGCGGCGCCGTCGGCGATATCGGCACCCATGCCTATAACATCGCATGCTTCGTGTCCGGCCTGACGCTGGACAGTCTGAGCGCGGATCTGGATACGTTTGTTGAAGGCCGCCGGCTGGATGACAACGTGCACGTGATGATGCGTTTTCAGGGCGGCGCCAAGGGCATGCTCTGGGCCAGCCAGGTTGCGCCGGGCAATGAAAACGCCTTGTTCCTGCGGGTTTACGGCACCAAGGGCGGTCTGGAATGGCGGCAGGAAGACCCGAACTACCTTTGGTACACGCCGTTTGGAGAACCCAAGCGCCTGCTGACCCGCGGCGGGGCCGGAGCCAGCGATGCCGCCGGCCGGCTGACACGGGCGCCGGGCGGGCACCCCGAGGGTTATCTCGAAGGGTTCGCCAATATCTACACCGAAGCAGCCAGCGCAATCCGCGCCTTCCGCGACGGTGAGGCGCCCTCTGCGGACGTAATCTATCCGACAATACAGGACGGGCTGGCCGGTGTGGCCTTCGTGGACGCCTGCGTGCGGTCGTCCAATCGCAACGGAGCATGGGTGAATGTCTGAACTCAGGGTCCGAAATCTGCGACGGGAATTCGGCAGTGTCGTTGCATTGCAGGACATGACCTTTGACGTGGCTGATGGTGAGTATTTCTGCCTTCTGGGTCCGTCGTCCTCGGGCAAAACCACCACCCTGCGCGCCATCGCCGGGCTGGAGGAACTGACCAATGGCAGCGTCGAATTCGCAGGTCAGGACGTGACCAACGCCCCGGTACAGGGGCGCGGCATGTCGATGATTTTCCAGACTTTCGCGCTCTATCCCCATATGACGGTGCGCGCCAATCTCGCGCACCCGCTGCTGCGCGATGGTCAATCTTCGCAAGCGGTGAAAAAACGTGTCGAGGACGTGGCCGAACTGTTGCGGGTCACCCACACGCTGGACCGCAAGACAACAACCTTGTCAGGCGGCGAACAGCAGCGGGTTGCGATCGGACGGGCCATTGTCCGCCAGCCGAAGCTGCTGTTGCTCGACGAACCGCTGACCAATCTCGACGCCAAACTGCGCCATGACATGCGGGCCGAATTCAAACGTCTCCACCGCGAGCTGGGCATGACCATGCTTTATGCCACGCCCGATCAGCTGGAAGCACTGACAATGGGTCAGCGTGTCGGCGTTATTCAGGATGGCAAGGTCGTCGCCGTGGGCACCCCGCGGGATCTCTATCAGATGCCCGAGGATCTCTATGTCGCGCAGATGGTCGGCTCCCCGCCCATCAACTTCCTGCAAACCACCGCCTCGGCCGATAACGAAGTGTCCCTGCCGTTCCTGCCCGGCCCGATTGGCGCTCCGGGCGCGGGATCCGGCCAGCCGGTCACGCTGGGTTTGCGCCCGCATGACATCGAACTGGCGCAGGATGGGTCACCCCGCAGCGCCCGCTTCAAGGCAAAGATTCACCTGACCGAGCCGCTGGGCGACGTGACGGTGATTGATGTCGCCGCACAGGACGCGACCATGAAGATGGTTCTGCGTGAAGAAGTTGCCGCTCAATACACGGTTGGTCAGGACATCGAAGTCGCCTTCGATCCGGCCGATCTGCACGTCTTCGACAAGAACACCGGCGCCCGGCTCGGCAAAGGTGCAAATCAATAAAAACAGAGCAGAAGGAAATGACTGTCAACCAGTGGAGGAGAGAATGAAAACACGTAATCTAATCAGCGGCCTGATGGGGGCAACCGTCCTCGCCGCGGGCATGGGGTGGACACCGGTGTCCGCTGCCGATGTCACCATCACGATGGCTGCGCCTGACTGGCCGCCGACCCGGTTCATGAAGGAGCATTTCGATGCGACCTACAAGTCACCGGCCGGTCACAACACCACTCTGGACATGGACTTCATCCCATGGCCCAGCTTCTACGAGCGTGTTGCCGCGTCGCTGACCTCGGGTGAGCAGAAGTACCAGATGATCGTGACCGACAGCCAGTGGCTGGGCGCATTCGTCGAAGGTGGCTACTACCTGAACCTGACCGACAAGATCAACTCTGACCCGGAACTGCAGGCCATCATGCAGGATCTGCACCCGGCGCTGGTTTCGGCCTATTCCACCTATCCGCACCGCACACGTGCACAGCTGGAAGAAGCCGGCGAGGTCCCGGCCCCGGGCGTCAACTATTATGGCTTCCCGCAGTTCCCGGATACCTACGTGACCTTCTACCGTCAGGACATCTTCTGTGACGAAGGTGAAATGAAGGCCTTCATGGACAAGTACGGCAGCAACCTGCCGTGTTCCTACGAAGACTGGCAGGACACCGACTGGACCAAGTGGGGCCAGATCGGCGAGTTCTTCCAGCGCAAGGCGGGCGACATGCTGGCCGGTGAAACGCTGGACGACGATTTCTATGGCATCGCGTATCAGGCCGGCAAGGGCTATGATTTCTCGACCATGGCGATCAACGCCTTTGTCTGGCAGCAGGGCGGCGATATCTGGGACGAATCCAAGGCACCCAGCGCACAGGCCGAAGGTGTTGTGAACTCCGACGTCGCGGTTGCCGCGTTCGACGAGTACCTGTCCTACCTGCAGTACATGCCGCCGGTTGCGAAGACGGGCCAGATGGACATCTTCGTGATCCAGGACCTGTATATGCAGGGCAAGGTTGGTGCGATCATCGACTGGGTCGGACTGGGCGAGCCCGTTCTCGACCCGAGCGCGTCCAAGGTGCACGACAAGTCGGCGTTTGGACCGGCACCCGGTTCGCGCAAGGATGACGGCTCCATCGACCGGACCGGCAACATCGGCGGACAGCCCTTCGTCCTGACCACGTGGAACAGCGACGAAGTCGTCGACGAAGCGCTGAACGTGGTGAAGTGGTGGCTGAGCCCCGACACGCAGCTGGAAGCGGTTGCCAACGGCGGTCAGTCCGGCCTGATGAGCGTGATGGCCGATCCCGGCTATAACGATCTGCGTCCGTGGAACCGGGCCCATGTCGAAATGATCGACTGGCAGAAGGACGTCTGGCACATCCCGGAATTCTTCGAAATGCTCACGCAGCAGCAGGAAGAGTTCGACAAGGCAATCACTGGCCAGATCTCGGCCAAGGAAGCCCTGGATGCGGTCGCTGAATTCCAGCAGGAACTGCTGGAAGACATCGATATGATCGAATAAAAACAAACTCTTGGGGCCCGGCGCAGTGCCGGGCCTCACCCCCCAAAAACTTCCAATTCTGGCGAGGCATAGATGGCGGACGCAGCGAGCACTCAAGGCGGCTTCGGCGCGTGGCTTTTGGATCCCAAGCGGCGCGGTGCGCTGCTGGTGACACCGGCGCTCACGATCCTCTTTGTGATGAATATCTTCCCGCTCATGTGGTCCTTCGGCCTGAGCTTCTTCAACTACAAGGCCACCAGCACCCGGGTGCCCAAGTTCAAGGGGCTCGACAACTATGCCGACGTCCTGACCGACGAAAAGGTCTGGGAACGGTTCCAGACGACCGCGATCATCGTCGGGTCCTCGGTGCTGCTGCAACTGATCGTCGGCTTCCTGCTGGCGTTGCTGTTTGCCAAGGAATTTCCCATGCGCCGCATCGTTCTGATGCTGGTTCTGACCCCGATGATGCTCAGCTTCGTTTCCGTTGGTGTCTTCTTCAAACTCTTCTACGAACCGACATTCGGCATCGTGTCCTATGTCATGAATTTCTTCACCACAGACAATTTCGTGATGCTGGCCACACCGGCCGGTGCCATTGCCGGGATCGTCATAGCTGACGCCTGGATGTGGTCGCCCTTTGTCATGTTGCTGGTGCTGGCCGGGCTGGTTTCGGTTCCGAAATACCTCTACGAAGCGGCCGAGATCGACCGCGCATCAAAGTGGCGCAGCTTCTGGACAATCACCTTCCCGTACATCAAATCACTGCTGCTGCTTGCGGTGCTGTTCCGCACGATCGAGACATTCAAGCTCTTCGATATCGTCTACATCATCACCGAAGGCGGTCCCGGGTCCTCGACGGAAACCATTGCCGTCTACCTCTATCGCACCGGGTTCCAGTTCTTCAAAACCAGTCAGTCGTCGGCACTTGCCTATATCGTGCTCTTCATCGTGATCGTGCTGACCAACCTGTATCTCTACGCCGTGAACCGGCGCGAAGCGGAGGTAAGCTGATGGCCCGCAGACATCGCGAGATCGGCAAAGCCGGGTGGGGCTATACCGCCATGACCACGGTTGTCGGCTTCATCTACTTTTTCCCGGTCTTCTGGATCATCCTGACCGCGTTCAAAACCCGCACCGACGCTCTTGCGGTGCCGCCAAAGCTGTTCTTCACACCGACCTTTGACAATTTCGTGTCGGTGTTTTTCCGGAAATCAATCACCACCGGAACCAGCCAGGCCACGGACATGGCGCTGTACTTCTTCAACTCGATCTTCATTGCCGGCGTGTCTGTCACCGCCGCGCTGATCGTCGGGACGCTGGCGGCCTATGCCTTCTCCCGCTACCCGCTGCGCGGCAATGACACCTATCTGTTCATCATCCTGACCACCCGGATGCTGCCGCCGATCGTGGTGATCATCCCGATCTTCCTGATGTTCCGCCTCTCCGGGCTGGCCGGCAGCTACTGGGGCATCATCCTGCTCTATACCGCGTTCAATATCCCGTTCTCGGTCTGGCTGGTGAAATCCTTCTTCGACGAACTGAACCCCGAGATCGAGGATGCCGCCCGCATGGACGGGGCAACCGAACGGCGCGTGTTCTTCCGGTTCTGCATTCCGCAGATCCTGGCCGGGCTCAGCGCAACCTTCGTGTTCGGCCTGATCCTGACATGGAACGAATTCCTGTTCGCACTGCTGCTGACCGGGGTTGAGACCCGCACCGTACCGGTGGCCATGGCCCGCACGATGGGCGGCGAGGTCGGCGTGGATTACGGCCTGCTGGCCGCGATCGTGACGCTGTTCCTGATCCCGATCTTCTTTGTCACCTTCCTGCTTCAGAACCAGCTTCTGCGTGGGGTTACCTTCGGAACGGTCAAAAAATGACAATCGAGCTGAAAAAACTGACCAAGCGCTTCGGATCGCTGACCGCGGTGGACGCGATCGATCTGGATGTCGGCGACGGCGAAGTGCTGTGTCTGCTGGGCCCGTCGGGTTGCGGCAAGACCACGACCTTGCGGATGGTCGCGGGGCTGGAGTTTGCAACCGAGGGCGACGTTTTCCTGCAGGGCAAACAGGTGAACGACCTTGCGCCACGCGAACGCAACGTGGCGATGTCGTTCCAGTTCTACGCGCTGTACCCGTCGCTGTCGGTGGCAGAAAATCTCGCCTTTCCGTTGCATGGCGAGGGTCTGTCGCAGTCAGAAATCGCCAGCCGGGTAAAGAAGATCTCCGACACGCTGCAACTGGGCGGAATTCTCGACCGTACACCCGGCCAGCTGGCCGAGGGCGAAAAACAGCGCGTGGCAGTGGGCCGTTCGATCATCCGGGACCCGAACTGTTTCCTGTTCGACGAACCGCTGTCCCGGCTCGACGTGCAATTGCGCGAAGAAATGCGCGGCGAGATAAAGGAAGTGCTGCAGGATCTGTCGAAACCGACCGTGATCGTGACCCACGATCAGCTGGAAGCGCTGACCATGGCCGACCGGATCGCCGTGATGCGCGACGGCCGGATCGAGCAGGTGGACACGCCCCACAACGTGTTCCAGCGCCCTGCCAACCTGTTCGTAGCCGGTTTCATCGGCACCCCGCAGATGAACCTGATCCCGGCAACGTTCACCGCGCTGCACGGCCCCGGCAAGGCCGAGTTCGCGGTTGAAGGTGGCCAGAGCCTGACGATCGAGGTTGACCCGCGTGTCAGCGAACTGAGCCCCGGCGCGAAGATCACGCTGGGCATCCGGCCGCGCAATCTGGAGATCAGCCACGAACCCGTCGAGGACGGGCTGTCCACCCGGATCGACATCGTTGAGCCGATGGGCGCCGAAACGCTGGCCCACATGAACGACGGTCATCATGACCTGCGTGTCGTCACCGACTGGCGCGTGCCCCTGACCGAGGACGAACAGGCGCACACCCGCTTTCCGCCCGGCGCGACCCATATTTTCACCGAAGACGAACAAGTGTTGAGGACCCAATGACCGCATTTCAGGCAAAATGGCTCGAACGGATCATTATCGGTGTCTGCGTGTTGTCGATCATCGCGATCTTTCAGCCGTTCTCGATCTCGCTCTTTTCGATCGGCTGCGTGACCGTTGTGATCGGAGCGCTGGCCTTCAACCTCGTCCCGCTGGCCCGCGAAGGCACCGAATGGCGGTTCATCATCAAGGTGTCAGTCATCATCCTGATCATTCTCGGCGTCGCCGCCTCGCTCGGCGTCGGAACGGCGTTTCTTTACGTGGATTACCTGGAGTCGATCAGATGAGCAGAAAATTCGACGTTTCGGTCGTCGGATTATACATTCTGGATGTTCTGGGGCGCCCCGTCACGGCCATCCCGGAGGGCGGGAATGTCGATTTCATCGAGGAAATCCGCCTGACCGTTGCCGGAACCGCCGGCGGAACGGTTGTGGATCTGGCAAAGCTCGGGCTCAACTGTCAGGCCGTTGGCGCGGTGGGATCGGACGAAAAGGCCGATTTCGTCATCAACCGGATGCAGCAGTTTGGCATCGACTGCCGTCACATGGCGCGGCTTGAGGGGGTGGAAACCTCGGCCACCATTCTCAATGTCCGCCCGAACGGAGAACGCCCTGCCCTGCATTGCCGCGGTGCGTCCGACCATTTCGACGTGTCCCAGGGGATGCTGCCGGACGTTCTGGATTGCCGGTTCCTGCATCTCGGCGGCACCGGTCTGCTCGCAAAACTCGATGGCGAACCGTCTCGCGCACTGCTTCAGGCAGCGCAGGCCGCAGGCTGTGTAACAACCTGGGACCTGGTCGGTGCCGGGCCCGAGACATGGGCCTTCGTCGAACCCCTTCTGCCGCATATCGACTATTTCATTCCCTCCATCGAAGAGGCCGAAATCCTTAGCGGCCTCAGCGGCGTGGAGGAAAACATCCGGTTCTTTCAATCCCGCGGGGTGAAATGCCCGGTCCTGACAATGGGCGGCGACGGATCCATGATCGCGATGGGGGACGACCGCATCCATGTCGGCGTCTATGACATCGACGTGGTTGATACGACGGGCTGCGGCGACGCCTATACAGCCGGATTCATCGCCGGGCTGGCGGATGACCGGCCACTTGCGGAATGCGCCCATCTCGGAACAGCCGCCGCCTCGCTGGTGGCCAGCGGACTGGGCTCCGACGCAGGTATCGTTGACCGCGCCCGGACCGAGGCGGCAATGAAAGCGTGGCGCTCATGATCGTCTGCGTCGCCGGCACATTCGACACGAAGGGCGAAGAGCTTTGCTATATCGCCGGCCTGCTCAATGCCGCCGGTGTTGAAACGCGCTGCGTCGATCTCTCGACCGGCGACCCGGCTTCATCTTTGGATAAATACTCCGGGGGGTCCGGGGGGCAGCGCCCCCCGCCCGGTCGGGCCGCCCCGGCGGCCCGAAACCGGATGATCCCGGCGGCCGAGATCGCCGCTCACCATCCTGAAGGCGCCGACAAGGTATTGGGTCAGACCGACCGGGGCGCCGCCGTTGCCGCCATGGCCGAGGCGTTCCGGCTTTATGTGGCCGAGGCCGGATGGATCGGCGGCATGATCGGCGCCGGCGGATCGGGTGGCACTGCTCTTGTTGCGCCTGCCATGCGCAGCCTGCCGGTTGGCACGCCCAAGGTGCTGGCTTCAACCGTCGCCAGCGGCAATGTCGCGCCCTATGTCGGCCCGTCGGACATCGCCATGATGTACTCGGTAACCGACGTGCAGGGGCTGAACCGCATTTCACGGCGGGTGCTGGGCAACGCCGCGCACGCGCTGGCCGGGATGATGCGGGACGCAGCACACCTCCCCGAGGGTCAGGACAAACCGGCCGTTGGTCTCACCATGTTCGGGGTGACCACCACCTGTGTCAGCCATATTGCCGATGCCCTGGCCGCAACGCATGATCCGCTGGTCTTTCATGCCACCGGCACCGGCGGGCAATCGATGGAAAAGCTGGTGGACAGCGGCCTGATCAACGCGGTGATTGACCTGACCACCACCGAGATCGCCGACATGCAGGTTGGCGGCGTCTTCCAGGCCACCGAAGACCGAATGGGCGCCGTAATCCGGACCGGCGTGCCCTATGTCGGCTCGGTCGGGGCCCTGGACATGGTCAATTTCGGCGCGGTGGACACTGTGCCCGAACAGTTCCGCGACCGGCTGTTTCACATCCATAACCCGCAAGTCACCCTGATGCGCACGACGCCGGACGAAAACACAGGCTTCGGTACGTGGATTGCAGATCGGCTCAACGCCATGACTGGCCCGGTGCGGTTCCTCCTTCCCGAAGGTGGCGTCAGCGCCATCGACGCACCGGGCCAGCCTTTTTTCGATCCGGATGCCACGGCCGCGCTGTTCGATGCGCTGGAGCGGGGGGTCGCGGACAAGAGCCGCCTGCGACGGGTCCCGCACAACCTGAACACACCTGAATTCGCGGATGCCGCCTTAGAGAACTTTCACGACCTGACCCGGTAGCAAGGGGAGTACAGCCATGACCGGCACCTTCATGATGTCCGCCGACACGCAGCCCGAAACACTGGACTGGGGCAAGCTGCGCTGGATGAGCCATCCGCCTTCGACCGGTGCAGGTCAGCTGACCGTGATCGAGGTGAACATAACCCCCGGCCAGGGTCATGATTTCCACAAGCATCCGGATCAGGAAGAGGTGATCTACTGCATCTCGGGCAAAGTCGAACAATGGCTGGAACAGGAAAAACGGATCCTTGGCCCGGGAGATTCCCTGTTTATCGGCGCCGATGTGGTTCATGCGTCGTTCAACGTCGGAGACACGGATGCCAAACTGCTGGCCATCCTCGGTCCTTGTGTGGGCGACGAAGGATATGAACTGGTCGATGTGGCCGGTGATGCCCCCTGGAAAAACCTGCGCTGAAGGCGGCAAGGCTCGACTCTGACGCTGATGCGGCGCTATCGTGACCGCAGGTTTCGTTCCAGTAGCGCCAGGTTTACGTTGTTTTTCAGCAGGGTTTGCGCCAAATGCTCATCGTTCTCGGCCTGTATGGCCTGCTCGTATTTCTGATCTTTGGCCGGCTGAAATTGCTGCCCTGGACGACACCGTGGAAAGTTCTGGTTTCTTTCATCGGGCTGGTCATTGCATTGGTTGTGATTGGGGCGCTCAACTACCTTGCCCCGTCAGGCCGCGTCACCGTTCAGGGCGCAACCGTCGAGATTACGCCGAATGTCTCGGGAACCGTGACCGATGTTCACATCGAACCGAACGTGCCGATCGGGAAGGGCGAATTGTTGTTCCGGATCGATCCCGCCCCATTCGCGGCCGAGGTTGCCCGGCTCGAAGCAGCGGTGGTCGATGCGCAAAGCCAGGCAGAAGGGCTGCGGGCCGAACTGGAAACCGCAGAAGCGGAAATCGACCGGCTCGAAGCGCAGCTCGAGTTTGCCATTGTTCGGCGGGATGACCTGACGCAACTGGCCGAACGCGGAGCCACCAATGAATTCCAGATGCAGGATGCGATTTCTCATGTCGAACAACTGCGGGCCAGCCTCAATTCGGCAAAAGCCCAGAGAGACGGCGTAGAGATCAGAATAGCCTCCGTCATCGATGGCCGGAACTCGGTTGTGGTGCAGGCCGAACAGGCTCTGGTCGGAGCCAGATGGAATCTGGAACAGACAGAAGTATTCGCGCCCGCAGACGGCATGGTCACGGCATTGTCGCTGCGGCCGGGTCAGCGTGTAACAGCGGTACGTCCGGCGGTGGCGTTTCTGCCCTATGAGCGGCGGATTTTGACGGCCGTGTTCTCACAAACCGCTGCACATGCCTTCGAACTGGGATCCGAGGTCATGGTGGCCATGCAGGCGCTGCCCGGTTCGTCGCTGACAACAACGGTCGACGGCATCGTTCCCGGCACGGCCGATGGTACGCTCGGCGGAGCGACGGGCAGCCTGCCATCGGTGTCACAACTGATGGGCAGCGATCAGTTCGTGGTCCGTCTCGCCATTCCGGAGGGTATGCCGGAACACGCGCTGTTGCTGGGCATGTCAGGATCTGCCATGCGGATCACAGACGAGGCCGGGCCGATCGAGCCGCTGGCCAAAATCCTGTTCTGGCTTCAGAAAATGTTCAACTACCTCTGACGCCCGTCCGGGCGCCGGCAATTCAGGCCGCCTTGTCCAATTCGAACGCATCGTGCAGTGCCTGCACGGCCAGTTCCATGTATTTGCGATCGATCAGCACGGAAATCTTGATCTCCGACGTGGTGATGACCTTGATGTTGATGCCTTCGTCGGACAGCACCTTGAACATTTTGGCTGCAACACCCGACTGGCTGCGCATGCCGATGCCGACAACCGAAACCTTCGCGACATCAGTGTCGGCGATGGTTTCTGCAAAGTTCAGCACGCCGTCATCCTTGATCGTGGCCAGCGCCTGTTCGGCCCGTGTGACCTCGCTGGTCGGACAGGAGAACGTCATGTCTGTCCGACCCTCTTCCGAGATGTTCTGAACGATCATGTCCACGTTCACGCTCGCATCGCTGAGTGCCGTGAAAATCGTCGCCGCGATGCCCGGTCGGTCAGCCACGCTGACCAGCGTGACCTTGGCCTCGTCACGGGAAGCGGCCACACCGGCCACGACATTGGATTCCATGATATCCTCCTCGGCACAGACCAGCGTGCCAGCATTGTCGCTCTGTTCTTCGAAACTTGAAAGCACGCGCAAACGCACCTTGTAACGCATCGCCAGCTCGACCGACCGGGTCTGCAACACTTTTGCGCCCAACGACGCCAGTTCGAGCATTTCCTCGAACGCGATCTTTTCCAGCTTGCGCGCCTTGTCGGTGATCCGCGGGTCTGTGGTGTAAACGCCGTCTACATCCGTGTAGATGTCGCAGCGTTCCGCGCCGAACGCGGCGGCAAAGGCCACGGCGGTCGTATCCGAACCGCCCCGGCCCAGCGTGGTGATCCGCCCGTCGGGGCCGATCCCCTGGAACCCGGCGACCACGGCAACACGCATGCCTTCGCCAAACTTCGCGTTGATGTTGTCGGTCGGAATCTCTTCGATCCGCGCTGCTGCGTGGCTTGCATTGGTCAAAAGCGGCACCTGCCAGCCCTGCCAACTGCGCGCCGGAACGTCCATTTCCTGAAGCGTCAGCGCCATCAGCCCGGCGGTCACGTTTTCCCCCGACGACACAACCGCATCGTATTCGCGGGCATCAAACAGCGGCGAGGTTTCGTTGACCCAGCCCACCAGTTCGTTGGTTTTGCCGGACATGGCCGAAACAATGACGATCACGTCGTAACCGCGGGCCACTTCGACGCCGATCCGTTTGGCCGCACGCCGGATCCGGTCGAGGTTCGCGACGGACGTTCCGCCGAATTTCATGACCAGGATGGGCATTCGTCTGCGTCTCCGTTGACGGGTAAAAAAACTCCACGCCTCTTAGGCCCAGTCCAGGGTAAGGGCAAGTGGGGTGAAATGACGCCAAGGCCATGCTTTACAGCCGCCACCGCACCTGCCAACCTTGCTGCAACGACCTCAACCGAGAAATCCGCCATGCGCCTGACTGCCCTGATGACCTCTATACTGATCGCCTCACCGGCCTTGTCACAGCAAGCCAGCGTGGCGGGAACCGACGGCACCAACGCGCTGGGAACGATCCCCTGTGCGCCATTGAGCGGCATGGCGCTGTCCAGTTGCCCGGCCGAATTGCTGCGCAAAGGCGATGGTCGTGCCACCCTGCGGGTCCTGATGCCCGGGGGGCGCACGCGGTCGCTCTATTTCGAGGGCGGCGAGGTCACGTCGGCCGACACCACGGATCGTGTCCGCGGCGACAAACAGGGCGATACCTATTTCGTCTTCGTCGGCGAAAGCGAACGGTTCCAGATCCCGGCGCGGGCGCTTCAGTAAGGGTGCGCCTGGCCATCCCAGGTTTCGAAACAGCCCGTAGTGGCCAGTGAAAGCGTATCGAACCGCCGAACCAGCCCCCGCGCGGCTTCATCCGGGTCGATGTCTGCCGCACCACCGCCCATATCCGTTCTGACCCAGCCGGGGTGATAGATCCCCACGGCAATTCCTTCGCCGCGCAGATCCGCAGCGAGGTTCCGGCCAAGGTTCAGCACCGCGGCCTTGGAGGACCGGTAGATATAGCTGCCACCGGGTGCACGTTCGTGCGAGGCCATGGTCGAAGAAATGATCGCAATCTTCGCCCCGGACGCGGCCCGCAGGTTGGGCAGCAGGCTCTGTACCGTCAGGAATACGCCTGCGACGTTGACCGCAAAGCTGTCGGCCCACATGCCGGAGGGATAACCCGTATCCAGCGACTGCCCCTTGTCCAGATAGACGCCCGCATTGCAGATCAGCAGGTCAACGGGCGTGCCCGCCAACTGGCGCGCCATCTCGGCATGCTGCTCCGGCCGGGTCACATCCAGCCGGATCTCTTCGCTGTCGTCGCGGGCGGCGCCAATGACCGGCAGGCCGCCGTTGCGGTAGGTTCGGGCAAGCTGTGCGCCGATGCCCCGGTTCGCGCCTGTGATGACGATGGTCACAGCGGTCAGTTCGACTTGCGCTGAGGCCGGAACGGCAGAGGTGCAACGGGTATCCCGTCGTCGATCAGCGCCTTAGCGTCGTCGACGCGGGCCTCGCCATAGATCGACCGTTCGGGGCTGTCTCCGTTGTGGATCGCACGTGCTTCGCTGGCGAAATCGGAACCGACGTAATCCGAGTTTTCTTCGATCTTCTTCTTGATCTCGGCAAGCGCCTGTTCTGCCGGGCTGGCCGGTTCGCTCAGCGGTCCCGGTTCGCTGTCCGCGCCCGAAACCGCCTTGCGGGCTGTTCGCACACGGGGCGCCATGATCGCCTTTTCGACGTCAACCCCGCCACAGACGGCACAGGCAATCATCCCCGACTTTGACAATTTGTCGAAGGCCTCTGCCGATTGGAACCAACTGTCAAACGTGTGTCCATCAGCGCATTTGAGCGAGAACTGGATCATAAAAGCCTCAGATCAGCGTTCAGACAGTAGATATCCGACATGCCGGGTTAATCAAGTCCGTTTCAGGACAAAGCCGACGGGTCGAAACGGCGCAGCAGCTGCGAAAGGTCGGCTTCGGACACGCGCGCAGCCGCCTTTTTCGGGGAAAACCAGCGCCGCCGCCGCTCGCTCGATTCCGGATAGGAACGGGCCAAAGATTTCACACGCAGCGGGAACAACGCCACCTGACAGGGGAAGTCGGACCCATCCTTGATGCATTTGGTATAGCTGAATACTCCCAGGCAGACGTCTTTCAGACGCCCGACCGCACCGGCCTCTTCCCAGGCCTCCTGTTCGGCGGATGCCGCCGGGGACAGGCCACCGATCGGCCATCCCTTGGGGACAATCCAGCGTCCGGTGCCACGGGACGTGATCAGCAATATCTCCGGCTTGCCCTTGGTCGCGCGATAGCACAAAGCCCCGACCTGGATACGCATGTTCGGCTGCAATGCCTTAAGGGTGGATGCAGAGAACTGTTTCAATGCCTTGCCGTTGGGTTTCTTCCTGATTGTTCGGCCATCATAACCCAAATTCTCGCACATTTCACCACAAATTGACGAGAACACTCCACATCTTGTATCACAATCGCCCGAATCCGCCAAATGGCGGCAATTCAGTTGTGCCTGATCCGGGGCTTCATTCGGTCACGGAATTGCTGCAGCAGCTGTGGCGGAGGGATGTCCGCGTTGATCGCCAAGCGGCGCAGCCCGAAATGGACATGCGCAACTTCCTGATAGTAGCGCGTATAGATCATGTTCGTGGTCGCCCCGGCCACGGCACCAAGCACCGGAATCGACTGCGCCGCCAGCTTCTGACCCAGCGCGGTTGCCAGCCGCGGAGCGACGGCTGCGATCAGTTTCTGCATGGCCGGTCCGGTCAAAGTCAGCCGGGTCGCAAAGAACGCGAAATCGGCGCCATCGTCCTTTTCCAGCGGCCCGGCGGAATTAAAGACGCGGATACAATCGAACTGTACGGACTCGGCCGCCGGGTCGAACCCGTTTTCCCGCGCGACACCCTGAATTGAACGCAACAGCAGCGTTGTCGTCGCCGGCAGCTCAACCAGCGCCCCGGGCAAGCCGCCAAATCCTCCGGCGGCCCCCATGGCCGTGGCCAGCGCAGTGTTGACCCACGGCTTTTGATCCCGCACCGTGCCGCGCGACGAAGACGCGGCCTTCATCGCCAGTTGCAGCGCCTGTTCGGTCGCGCCCTGCAGGTTGCCGCGCACATTCTCCGGCAGCTTGTCCAGAAGGTTTTCGGCCTGTCCGCCGACCATGTTCAGCAATTCGATCCCGGACCCGCCGGCATTGCGATACCGATGCGCAAGCCGGTCCAGCTCGGCACTGGCGTCGACGGGTTCAACGAGGATTATATCGTCCATGCTCAGCCCTCCTGCCTCTCTAACATCGGTACGCCGGACTGGCTTTTCAATCCGGGCCGGCCCATCGCATCACGTTTCCGGCGACATCGCGCCACCCGTTTTCCGACAGCGCAAGACCCAGAACCCGCTCGGGGTTTGTCGGCGGCGGCATCTCGACACCGGAGAGCCGCGCGAACCCGAAGCGGCCGTAATAGGGCGCGTCCCCGACCAGCATGACCCGGTGCCAACCGGACTCTGCTGCCGCCGCCAGCGAATCGCGGATCAGGGCACCGCCCAGCCCTTCGCCCTGATGTGTGGGGTGAACCGCCACCGGCCCCAGCAGCAAGGCTGCGTGCGCTCCGACCCTGACCGGCCAGAACCGGATCGCCCCGGCAAGGATCCCGTCCGCGTCCCGGGCCACCCGCGACAACCCCGGAACCGGCGGAATATCGTCGCGCAACCGGTAGCTCGACAACGCCTCGCGGCCCGGCGCGAAGCACAGATCATACAGTGCTTCGACCTCCCACCAGTCTTCCGGCGTCTCGGGTTTCAGCTCGATCACAGCTGCATTGCCTCTTTTCGCGGTGGCGTTCCGCCTAGCACGGCGCTACCCCTTGGGCAAACATCCGCAGAGGTTCTCATGTTCTATCGCCCCGAGCAGGGTCATGGCCTGCCGCACAATCCGTTCAAGGCAATCGTCTCGCCGCGTCCGATCGGCTGGATTTCAACGCGCAGCACGGATGGCGCAAACAATCTGGCGCCATATTCGTTCTTCAACGGTGTCGCCGATGCACCGCCGCAGGTGATGTATTCAACCACCGGCGTGAAGCCGGAACAGGGCGAAGCCAAGGACAGCCTGACCAATATCCGCGAAACCGGCGTATTCTGCGTTAACATCGTGGAGTTTGCGATGATGGACAAAATGAATGTGACCACCGAGCATTTTGATGCGGGAGCGGATGAATTCGCAAAGGCCGGTCTGACTGCCGCAGAATGCGAAACGATCAACTGCGCCCGTGTTGCTGACGCGCCGGCTACCATGGAATGCCGTCTGACGACGATCCTGGAGCTGCCGGGCAAGGCCAACACGGTCGTCTTCGGCGAGGTTGTCGGGGTTCACTTGCGGGACAACTGCATCGTCGATGGCCGGTTTGACGTGACCACCTATCAGCCGCTGGCGCGGTTGGGCTACCGGGACTATGCGCGCGTGACCGAAACCTTCGAGCTGGCACGCCCAGACGACTGACCCCGCCGGACAGCCCCCGGGCGTCAGACTGCTCTGCGAACGGCCCGTGATCCCGGCAAAGCCCGTTCAGTGCCCGCCCAGAATACCGATCCGCACACCATAATCGACGGCAATGCCGTAATCCGGGTCATCGTCGCTGTCGATCATCAGCTGTCCCGCCCGGGTCAGCAGCTCGTGGCAATCCCGGCTCAGATGGCGCAGCTGCAGCTTCTTGCCCGCTGCCTGGTACCGGGCGGCCAGAGCCTCGATCGCGTTCAGAGCCGACTGGTCCGCAACACGGCTGTTGGCAAAATCCACGATAACCAGGCTCGGATCCTCCTCGACCTTGAACAGTTCGGTAAAGCCCGCGGCCGAGCCGAAAAACAGCGGCCCGTGCACCTGATACACCCGTGCACCTTCCGGCGTGGTGTGGCCGGTGGCATAGATGCGGGTGGCGTTCTGCCACGAATAGACCAGCGCACTGACGATCACGCCGACGATCACCGCAGTGGCCAGATCGTAGGCCACCGTGACACCGGTCACCAGCAGGATGACAAATGCGTCCGATGTCGGGACCTTCCGCAGAATATTCAGCGGATGTCACGCAAACGTCCCGATCACCACCATGAACATCACACCGACCAGCGCGGCCAGCGGGATCTGCTCGATCAGCGGGGCGGCAATCAGGATAAACAACAGCAGAAACAGAGCCGCCGACGCGCCGGACAGGCGCGTGCGCCCGCCGGATTTCACGTTGATCATGGACTGCCCGATCATCGCGCAGCCACCCATGCCACCGAAAAACCCGGTCGCGACGTTGGCCACGCCCTGTGCCACGCATTCGCGGCTGGCCCCGCCACGCTTGCCGGTCATTTCGCCCACCAGATTCAATGTCAGAAGACTTTCGATCAGACCGATCGCCGCCAGAATCAACGAGTAAGGCGCGATGATCTTCAGCGTCTCAAGGTTGAGCGGCACCATCGGCATATGAAAGCCCGGCAGGCCACCCTCGATAGAGTCCATATCGCCCACGCGCGGTACGTCGAGATCGAAGGCAATCACGATCAGCGCGACGATGGCGATCCCGGCCAGCGGCGCGGGGATCGCCCGCGTCACCCGCGGCATCCCCCAGATGATCGCCATCGTCAGCGCCACCAGACCCAGCATCACAAACAGCGGTCCGCCACTCAGCCATTCACCGCCCGACATGCCATGCCCGGTTACTTCTGCGGTGCCCGGCACCTGAAACTGTGTCAGCTGCGCGAGGAAGATCACGATGGCCAGCCCGTTGACGAAACCCAGCATCACCGGATGCGGCACCAGACGGATGAATTTGCCCCAGCGGAATACCCCGGCAACGACCTGAATGACCCCCATCAGCACCACGGCCGCATACAGGTATTCAACCCCGTGCTGAGCAACCAGAGACACCATGACAACCGCCAATGCCCCGGTCGCGCCCGAGATCATCCCCGGCCGACCGCCAAAGAGCGCGGTGATGATCCCCACCATGAACGCCGCGTAGAGGCCGACCAACGGGTGCACACCCGCCACAAAGGCAAAGGCCACCGCTTCGGGCACCAGCGCAAGCGCCACGGTCAGCCCGGCCAGCAACTCGATCCTGATCTGGCCAATACTCCGCAGATCCGTCAACCCGGACGGCGCAGAGGTTGCCCCCAGCAGGGCCCGCAGAGCTTTGCTCATGTCATCTCCGAAAAAAAATGAACCGGCCTGGAAACGGGTCCGGCCGGATTTCTGCACCGCAGCATCGCACAGGTTAGCGCTAAAGTCATCCCCGCGGCGCGCATACCGGCTATGCGTCAGGCGGGACGGTTGCAATTGTTGGCGGACCGGATCAGCTTGCAGGCGAGAAAACAGCAGGGTGAGAAGATGGCGCAAACCATGATCGGCGTGATTGGCGGATCCGGGATCTATGACATTGACGGGCTGCAGGGCGCGGAATGGGTGACGGTCGAAACACCCTGGGGTGCGCCCTCGGACGCGATCCTGACGGGATCGCTGGGTGGGGTCAGCATGGCGTTTCTGCCCCGGCACGGACGCGGGCATATCCATTCACCCAGCTCTGTCCCCTACCGCGCAAATATCGATGCGCTGAAGCGGCTGGGTGTGACCGATGTGGTGGCGGTGTCGGCCTGCGGATCCTTCCGGGACGAGATGGCACCGGGCGACTTCGTCATCGTCGATCAGTTCATCGACCGCACCTTCGCCCGCGACAAGAGCTTCTTCGGCCCCGGATGTGTTGGCCATGTCAGTGTTGCGCACCCGACCTGCGACCGGCTTGCCGACGCCTGCGAAACGGCTGCCCGCGCGGCCGGGATCACCACCCATCGCGGTGGGACATACCTGGCGATGGAGGGGCCGCAGTTCTCGACGCTGGCAGAAAGCCGGATGTACCGCGAAAGCTGGGGATCGGACGTGATCGGAATGACCAACATGCCCGAAGCGAAACTCGCCCGGGAAGCCGAACTGTGCTATGCTTCGGTCGCCATGATCACCGACTACGACAGCTGGCACCCCGATCATGGCGAGGTCGACATCGCCGAAATCATTGCCACGCTGATGGGCAACGCCGACAAGGGCCGCGCGCTGGCGGCAGGATTGCCGGACCTGTTGGGTGGCAACCGGGCGACATGCCCGCACGGCTGCGACCGGGCGCTTGAACATGCGATCCTGACGGCCCCGGACAAGCGCGATCCGGCCATGATCGAGAAGCTCAGCGCCGTTGCCGGCCGTGTTCTGAAACCCTAGGCCCGCGCCTCCGGCCTCGACAGCCGCAAGAAGCCCTGCCAAGGTCGGCGTATGAAACAGGTTTTGCTCATCGCCGCGCTGGCGGCCCCGATCCCTGCCCTTGCAGACGGTTTCGTTCTGGGCGCGGGCCGCTGGACCTGCGGCGATGCCCTGCAGGTCAGCCAGTCCGGGTCGCCCAGCCAGGTTGGACAACTTGCCGGCTGGATCATGGGATACTGGAGCGCGGAGACCTTCCATCGCGAAACCCGGTTCGTGGACATCGTCGAATCCGTCGGCGCAGAGCAGGTATTCAAATCGACGCTGGAGGAATGCGGCAAGGCACCGGCGGACACCGCGGTATTCCGCGTCGTTCAGTCGATGATCCGCAATACCCGCTGAGAGCCATGTCCGGTTTAGCCTGCAGGTGGTCATGCCCGACGTCCTGATCCTCGGTGCCGACGGTTTCATCGGACGTCACATTGCCTTTGCCCTGCGCCGGGATGGCTGGACAGTGCTGACCTGTGCTCGCCGCACGGCGCGGCTGGAACGCATGGGCTTTGCCACCCTGCGCGCCGACCTGGCCGATCCCGCAACCCATGATCCGGGCTTCTGGTCGGACGCCCTGTCGGGCGCTCAGGCCGTGGTGAATGCCGCAGGGCTGCTGACCGGGCCCGAACACCGGTTTCAGGCTGTCCACCATCATGCGCCGCAGGCGCTGTATGACGCGATGCCGAACGGCTGTACCGGGCTGCTGATCTCAGCCGTCGGGATTGACACCGCCGACACCCCCTTTGCCCGCCACCGCCGGGCCGGAGAAGCGCTGGCGGGCGAACACGGGCTGATCATCCTGCGTCCCGGGCTGGTGCTCGGGGATACGTCTTATGGCGGCAGCTCCCTGCTTCGGGCGCTGGCCGCCTGCCCGCTGGTCACTCCGGTGATCGGCAACGGTGACCAGCCCTTCAACCCGATCCACGCCGACGATCTGGCCCAATCCGTCTCCGGTCTGCTCAACAACCCGCCCGATCCGGGGACCTACCCGATCGGCGGCCGCGAACAGGTCACCCAAGCCGGGATGCTCCGCACCTACCGGTCCTGGCTGGGCCTGCCCGCCGTCCCCCTGCTGCACCTGCCACCGGGTGTTGCCCGCGCGATCGGCCGCATCGGCGATCTGCTGCAGCTCGGCCCGATATCCCGCACCTCGGTCGCGCAACTGACCGCCGGTGTTCTTGCTCCGCCCACGTCTCTCGCGCAGGTGTCGGCCCGCCCGTTTTCCGAATTTTCCACCGCCCGGCCGGCCGGAACACAGGACCTGTGGCACGCCCGGCTGTATCTCTTCCGCCCGGTCCTGCGGCTGGCGCTGGCCTTCCTGTGGCTCGCCTCTGGCCTGATCGGCCTGTTCCTGACACCAGCACAATTCCTGCCCCTGCTTCCCGCAGGGTTTTTGCCAGACCCTGTTCTGATCGCGCTGGCCCGGCTTGGCGGTCTGGCTGATCTGGCAATCGCGCTGGCCCTTCTGCGCGGCTGGCGGCTGCGGATGATGGCGGCCGCTCAGCTGGCAATGGTCCTGATCTACACGGTCGCCTTTTCACTGCTCGCCCCGGCGCTGTGGCTGTTGCCGCTGGGCGGCTTGCTGAAGAATATACCGATAATCGTGCTGATCCTTCTCCATGCTGTTTTGGAGGACGAAAGATGACCGATCCCTACCTGATCGCCAAATGGCTCCATATCCTGTCTTCAACCGTCCTGTTCGGCACCGGGATCGGCACCGCATTCCAGATGGTCCGCGCCATGGCGTCAGACGACCCCAGGTACATCCACGGCACGGCCTCGTCGGTTGTTCTGGCCGACTGGCTGTTCACCACGCCCGCCGGCCTGCTGCAGCCATTGACCGGTCTCTGGCTGATCCGGCTTCAGGGCTGGTCGCTGACCGAACCCTGGCTGGTTGCGGCATACGGGCTCTACGGGCTGGCATTTCTCTGTTGGGCGCCGGTTGTCCACCTGCAGATCCGCATCCGCAACCTGACACGAAACGCCGACACCGTTCCGCTTGCCGCACGTCGCGCGTTTCGCATCTGGTTTGCTCTCGGCTGGCCCGCCTTCGCGGCGCTGGTGGTCATTTTCTGGCTGATGGTGGCGAAACCGGGGCTGGGCTTCTGACCGGTTCTGTGTCTTGATCGCCGACGCACCATGGAGAAAATCGAATGCCCCTAGATCTCTGGCTCGCCTTCGTCCTCGCGTCGACAGCCCTGCTGCTGCTGCCAGGTCCCACGGTTCTGCTGGTGCTGAGCTATGCGCTCAGCAAAGGCCGCAGCGTCGCGCTTGCATCCGTCGCGGGCGTCGCACTGGGCGATTTTCTGGCGATGAGCGCGTCGCTTGCCGGTCTCGGGGCGCTCGTCGCCACCTCGGCCACGCTGTTTTCCGTCCTGAAATGGATCGGGGCCGCCTATTTGGTCTGGCTGGGCATCAAACTGCTGCGCAGCGCTCCGTCGGGGGACCTTCCGTCCGTGTCCCGGCCTGACGATGTGTCGGCGCGCGGGGTGTTCTGCCACGCGGCAGCAGTCACCGCGCTCAACCCGAAATCGATCGCTTTCTTCATCGCCTTCGTTCCACAGTTTCTGCGGCCCGAAGCCGCCCTTGCCCCGCAATTCGCAACGCTGATCGCGACATTTGTCGGGCTGGCGGCGATCAACGCACTGCTCTATGCCCTCGCGGCTGACCGGCTGCGCCGCACCATCACACGGCCATCGGTTCTGCGCGGCCTCACCCGCCTGGGTGGCGCGACGCTGATCGGAATGGGCGTCGCCACGGCGCTCCTGCGTCGCCCGGCCTGAGCCCCGCTACGACGCGTTTTCCTTCATGAATTTCCGGATGAAGGCCCGGATTTCACGCGCGGCGCTCGTGTCCAGGCTCTTGCACAAATCGACAAACGCATCACGCTCCGCCTTGTCGAGCCGCAAAACCAATTGGCTGTCCTTTTTGGACGTTTTTCTGTCTTTCTTGCTCACAATGCGACCCGACCCTTGACTTCTTGCATATGCTTTGTATATACATTGCATATCGGTTGTCGATATATAATCGACCCTAGAAAAAAAGGAAAGGAAAGGCAAATGACGCTTGTGACCGCAAGATCGCTTCTGTTGTCGGACCGCATGGACTGGCGCAAGCCGCATCTCAACTGGGTTTCGAACCGGCTCTATCGCCCCTTTGCATCCTACTACCGCGACAGCCGCGATGACTGACACGGGATCAAATCCTGTCTGACCCGAACGAAAAAACTGTACCCGGCTGGCGAAACCTGCCGGGTTCGGCATATCTGCGGCCTTGAAACGGCGGGCGGCTTCGGTCAAACCGGGTCCGGTTTCACAGACGCAGGCCCAGACATGCCCAAATCCTCTTCCGTCCGCGATTACATCCGCACCATCGTCGATTTCCCGCACGAAGGTATCCTGTTTCGCGACGTGACCACGCTCTTTGCCGATCCGCGCGGCTTTCGCATGGCCATCGACCAGATGCTACACCCCTACGCCGGCGAACAGATCGACAAGGTAGTCGGCCTGGAGGCCCGCGGCTTCATCCTCGGCGGCGCCATCGCGCATCAGCTTTCGGTGGGCTTCGTGCCAATCCGCAAGAAGGGCAAACTGCCGGGCACCACGATCAGCCAGGATTACAAGCTCGAATACGGCGAGGCGATCGTCGAGGTCCACGACGACGCCATTTCGCCCGGCGAAAAGATCCTCGTCGTCGATGATCTGCTGGCAACGGGCGGCACCTGCGCAGCCGGCATCCAGCTGATCGAACGGCTGGGCGGCGAAATCGTCTCCTGCGCCTTCATCATCGACCTTCCCGATCTGGGCGGGCGCAAGGTGCTCGAGGACATGGGCATGGACGTCCACGCGCTCTGCGCCTTCGAAGGGCTCTGAGTCCGCGGACCTGCCCTTCATCTTTGTCCAAATACTCCCGCCGGAGGCCGGTTCGGCAGCTTGCTGCCGAACCCCGAGGAGAAAATCCGGAGGATTTTCGACGAGATATGAAGCGCGCCGCAGGCGCACGATCAGATCACGCTACGCCGACAGAACAGCGCCCGGGTTCATGATCCCCGCCGGATCCAGCGCCGCCTTGATCGTCCGCATCGCGTCTACGCGCACGGGATCGCCATAGCGCTCCAACTCGCCCACCTTCAGACGCCCCAACCCGTGCTCGGCGCTGAAACTGCCTTCCATCCCGGCCACCAGATCATGCACAGCCCGGTACAGTTTCGGCCGGTCTGCCGCATGGTCGGCCCTGCTGCGACCGGCGACCGGAAACACGTTGAAATGCAGGTTTCCATCGCCAAGGTGGCCGAAACTGTTGATCCGGAAGGCCCCGATGTCTGCAATCTTCTGCCGGGCGCGATCGAGAAAGACCGGTAACGCGCTCAAGGGCAGCGATACGTCGGTCGAGACGATGGCGCCGACCCGCCTGTTGGCCTCCGGCATATGTTCCCGCACCGACCAGAATTCAGTGCGCTGTGCCTCCGACTGGGCAATCACCCCGTCCTGTACCAGCCCCCGGTCATGGCCCGCCTCGAAAACCCGTTCCAGCGCCTCCGCCGGGGACTGCCCGCCGCTGAGCCCGAGATCGCACAGCACCATCCAGGCCGGCGGTGTTTCGAACGGCTGCCGAATGTCAGGCAGAACCTCGGCCTGAAACCGCAGCCCCTGTCCGTCGATCAGTTCGAATGCGCTGACTTCCTCACCCACAAGATCCCGGACCAGACCCAGAAACTCCAGCGCCGCGGCCGGCGACTGAACCACGAAAAAGGCCGTGCCTTCGGCCGCCGGACGCGGCGCAAGGGCCAGCGCTGCGGCTGTGATCACGCCCAGTGTTCCCTCGGCGCCGATCAGCAGGTTCCGCAGATCGTAGCCGGTGTTGTCCTTCCTCAGCCGGGTCAGCCCGTGCCAGATCCGACCGTCGGGCATCACGGCCTCCAGCCCCAGGCAATGCGCACGGGCATTGCCATAGCGCAGCACGTTCACTCCTCCGGCATTGGTGGACAGGTTCCCACCGATCCGCGCCGTGCCTTCCGCCCCCAGAGACAGGGGGAACAGCCGCCCGATCTCCGCCGCAGCGGCCTGCACCTCGGCCAGAATGCACCCCGCCTCGGCCACCAGAACGTTTTCTTCCGGATAGACCGCCCGGATCGCCGACATGCGCTCCAGCGACAGGATCACCGGCGCGGGTCCGCCGGACATCACCTGCCCGCCGACCAGACCGGTGCCACCGCCATAGGGAATTACCGGCACGCGCGCCTGTGCCGCCTCCCGGACCACCACGGCCACCTCCTCCACGGAGCGCGGCAGAACGAGCAGGCCGGGTATCCCGGTGAACTGCCCCCGCGGTTCTTCGAGATAACGCGGATCGGTCGGGCGAACGGCGTCTTGCGGCAGCCGGTCACGCAACCGGGCGGCGAATTCGTCATCGGCGGGATTCAATGTCATGCCCCTTCCATGCCCAAGCCCGCGGATGGGTGCAAGCCACTCACTCAAGATCGATCAGAAACCGGGGTTCCAGCACGACAATCGTTGGCCGCTCCGGCAGATCGCGCAGCGATACGATGATCTCGGATCCGCCGCGGCGGTCGATAACAAAAGTGTCGGACATGCCCACAAGAAACGCGTCCAGCGCAAAACCGCTGAACCAGTGCATCGGGATCACGACCGAGGATCTCAGGCGCCGCAGAACGGCCATCATGTCACCCAGAGGCAGCGTCATTCCACCGACCACCGGGGCCATCACGACGTCCAGCCGCCCGATCGCTGCGAATTGTTCATCCGTCGGTACGTGATGAAGGTGGCCCAGATGCCCGATACACAAGCCCTCAACCTCGAATATGAAGATCGAATTGCCCTTTGGTTCCACCCCGCTGAACTGTGACCGGATGTCGGTCGACACGTTCCGGATGAGGATTTCACCAAGGTCGAGATAATGCTCGATCCCCTCACCGAACGGCCCCCATCCCTGCAACGGATAGGGGATGTCCGGATCAGGAAACGGTGTCCAGTGTGTTGAATGGGCGTGGTTCATGGTGACCACGTCGGGGATCAGATCGGTGGCGCCCACGAACCCGGTATAGTCCGTCACCGCGCTCAGACCGCCGGGCGTCTGCAACAGAAAGGACGCGTGCGACAGGTAATGCAGGCGCACCGAATAGGCCGGCACCGGATCGGTCAGGGCGGCCTTGTGCAGATATTCAAGGCCGGGCGCCGCTTCGGCCACGGCGATACAGTGGCTGGGGCGACGGTCCTGCGCTTGGGTTCCTGTGGCAAACGCGAAACATCCGGCGACAAGGGCAAGAAGACGTAACATGGGTTCAAGGATAAACCGTTCGCCCCGGATGTCAGCCGTTATTACCGATCCCGGCGATCACAAGACCCGGCGCAATTCCGGCCTGTTTGCCAGCGGGTGCGCCCTTATCCCGCGCCGGTCTTGCCGCGCCGGTCAGAACGCAGCGAGGCATAAAGGACATGTGTACGCCAGCGCCCGTCAATCTGCAGGTAGGATTGCGCGACGCCTTCATACTTGAACCCGCATTTTTCGAGCAACCCGCGCGACGCCTGATTTTCCGGCAGGCAGGCGGCCTCGATCCGGCTCAGGTCCAGCCGGGTAAACGCGTGGTGCACGACGGACTGGATTGCCTCGCGCATATATCCCTGCCTGGCAAAGGATTCTCCGGTCCAATAGCCAAGCGTGCCGGACTGCGAAGGGCCGCGGCGAATATTGTCCAGCGTGATCGCCCCGATCAGGGCTTCGTCGTCGCGCCGGATCAGGAACAGCGGCAGCGCCGTTCCCCCCGAAATGCTGCGCTGCGCCCAGTACACCCTATTGGTGAACGATTTCCGCGTCAGGTGATCCACTGCCCAGCTCGGCTCCCACGGGATCAGAAAATCGGCGCTGTCCCGGCGCAGGGTTGTCCAGGAGCGGAAATCCGAATGGGTAGGTGGCCGCAACGTGAGGCGTTCCGTTTCCAGCTTCAGCTTGCGTTTGGCCAACAACATCCGGATCGTCTCAGGCTGCGCGCCGCTCCTGCAGTTCGTCCAGCGTCGGCGCGTCGTCTATCGGCCCGTACAGCGCCATTGCCGACGGCGCCTGCTCGGCCATCTGCCCGGCAAAGTCGCGGACATTCGCGCAGGTCACCGCATCAATGCGGGCAACGGTTTCATCCAGCGCCGGCACCTTGTCCCAGATCTGCACCAGCCGCGCCAGCCGCTCGGCCCGGTTCGACGGGCTTTCCAGCCCCATCAACATGCCGGCCTTCATCTGGGCGCGGGCGCGGGCAACTTCGGCCTCAGACATGTCGTCTGCGGCGCGCTTCATTTCGTCGATGGTGATCTCGGACAATTCACGAACCTGTTCGCCCGAGGTTCCGGCGTAGATCGTGGTCATTCCGGTATCGGCATAGGCACCGGCCTGGGCAAAGATCGTATAACACAGGCCACGGTGTTCGCGGACCTCCTGAAACAGCCGGCTGGACATGCTGCCGCCCAGCGCGCTGGCATAGATCTGCGCGGTATAGATCGCGTCATCGCGATAGCCCGGACTTTCGAGAGCGAATGCGAAATGCGCCTGTTCCAGAGCCTTGCTCTGACGCGATTCACCACCCGTGAACCGGGCCTGATCCGGTGTCAGCGCGGTTTTGCCCGCAAGTTCACCAAGATAGCCCTCTGCCAGCCGGACCAGCGCGTCGTGATCCACGGCACCGGCCGCAGCCAGGATCATCTGGCCCGGGCCGTAATGTTCAGCGGTAAAGCCCGAAAGGTCTTCGCGCGAAAACGCCTGTACGCGCTCGGAGGGGCCCAGAATGGTGCGGCCCAGCGGCTGATCGCGATAGCTTTCGGCCTGCAGCCAGTCGAAAATAATGTCGTCCGGCGTATCCCAGGCCTGTCCGATTTCCTGCAGGATGACCCCGCGCTCAACTTCGATCTCATTCGGATCGAAGACCGGATTCATCACGATGTCCGAAATGACGTCCAGCGCCAGCGGCACATCCGTTTCCAGCACCCTTGCGTAATAGGCCGTGACCTCCCGGCTGGTATAGGCGTTGATGTAACCGCCTACATCTTCGATGGCTTCCGCAATCTGCAGCGCGGTGCGCCGGGTCGTGCCCTTGAACGCCATATGTTCCAGAAAATGCGCGATGCCGTTCTGTTCAACCCGTTCGTGCCGCCCGCCGGCGGTCACCCAAACCCCGACCGCGGCCGATTTGAGGCCGGGCATATGTTCGCTGACGATACGGAATCCGTTGGAAAGCGTGTCCTGTCTGACTGTCACGTGGCGATTTGCTCTTTTATGTGCGTTTCAATGGTTTGCAGGTCATTCGCGATGCGCGTTACCCGTTCCGGACGTTCATACAGGTTGGACATGGCGGGGGGAAGAGGCGGATGCACGCCCGTCGCGTCCTCCACCGCCGCCGGAAATTTGGCCGGATGGGCGGTGCTGAGCGTGATCATCGGCGTGTCTTTTGTGCGTTGATCCTCGGCCACTTTTACAGCCACGGCCGTGTGCGGGCAGATGATTTCACCGGTCGCTGCACGGGTGGCCGCGATCTGGGCGCTGGTTTCCTCCTCGCTGACCCGGTCGGAGGCATAGACCTCCTGCAAGGCCTGCAGGGCACCCTGGCTGACATCGAATCCCCCACCCGATTTCAGCTCTTCCATCAGCTGCGCCACGGCGGCCCCGTCCCGGTCATAAGCGAAGAACAGCGCGCGTTCGAAGTTGGAACTGACCTGAATGTCCATGGACGGGCTGATCGACGGGCGGGTTTCGCCCTTGTGATAGCCCTGACCGCTGATGCAGCGGTGCAGGATGTCGTTCTGGTTGGTGGCAACCACAAGCCGTTCAATCGGCAGCCCCATGCGCCGCGCGATGTAGCCCGCAAAAACGTCGCCGAAATTCCCGGTCGGCACCGTGAAGCTGACCTTGCGGTGCGGGGCGCCGAGGCTGGTGGCCGCGGTGAAATAGTACACGACCTGTGCCAGCACCCGCGCCCAGTTGATGGAATTGACCCCGGCGAGTTTCACCCCGTCACGGAACTCGAAATCATTGAACATGTCCTTAACGCGCGCCTGGCAATCGTCGAAATCACCGTCGAGGGCGAGCGCATGGACATTGCTTTCTGATGGCGTCGTCATCTGCCGGCGCTGCACCTCGCTGACGCGGCCATGCGGGAACAGGATGAACACATCCACCGCATCAAGCCCCTTGAACGCTTCGATAGCGGCCGACCCGGTATCGCCGCTGGTGGCGCCAACAATGGTGACACGGTCGCCGCGCCGGCCCAGCGCCTCCTGAAACAGCTGACCGATCAGCTGCATGGCAAAATCCTTGAAGGCCAGCGTGGGTCCGTGGAACAGCTCCAGCAGGAAATGGTTTTCGGCCAGCTGCACCAATGGCGCGCGGGCAGCGTGGCCGAACCCGTCATAGGCCCGCGCGATGATGCCGCGAAAGGTGTCGTCGTCAAAACTGTCGCCGACAAACGGGCGCATGATGCGAAAGGCAACCTCTTCGTATGACAGACCGGCAAGACCGGCAATCTCTTCCGCCGACAGCGGCGGAATGGTCTCGGGGACATATAGCCCGCCATCCCGCGCGAGACCGGTCAGCATCGCGTCTTCGAATGTCAGCTCCGGAGCCTGTCCGCGGGTGGACACATAGCGCATTTGGGTCAGCCTTTGTCTGCGGCGCGGCTGCGCCAGAGGAAGAAACCGGTCATCGCCGCCCAGATCAGGGCCAGCGAGAACCAGGTGATTGCGTATTGCAGGTGATCGTTCGGAACTCCCGCGGTGTCCACCGGTAACGGCGCCACGCCGGGTTCCGTTTGCGACTTTGCGATCAGCAGCACGGGTTCTGTGCCGAGCGCGGCGGCCATCGCCGGCACGTCGCGGGCGAACCAGATGTTGCGCGTTGCGTCTGGCTCGGGTGTGAAGCTGTCTGATTCCCTTGGCCAGTGCAGATTGCCCACCACATCCGCCGGTCCGGTTTCGCGGGTGAGGTTTTTGTCCGCATCCGGCACAAATCCACGATCCAGCAGAATGATGCGCCCGCCGTCCACCTCAAAGGGTGCGATCACGCGAAACCCGGGCCCGACGCGTTTGACAGAGACCAGAACGTGCAATTCGCCGTCGCCGATTGTTCCGGCGGCCTGCACCGGCAGGTAACGGTCGCGTTCCGGCCTTGGGTCTTCCGGCAATCCGACGGGATCGTCCGCGATGCGGTTCTCGATCTCGTGCAGCACCGCCTGTTTCCAGTTCAGCCGCTGAACCTGCCAGGTGCCAAGCGCCAGCAGAACGGCCGTTCCGGCCACTCCGAAAATCAGGAGAAAGAGAATTCTGCGCATTGCGGGCCATCCAAAGCGCAAACGCGCGAGGTGACCCCGCGCGCTTGGAAAAGTGTTGCGGTGGCAGGGATCCGGCCACCCCAAGGATCAGCCGACCGGCGCGCCCCAGAGGTACACGACGAAGAACAGGAACAACCAGACGACGTCAACAAAGTGCCAGTACCATGCCGCGGCTTCGAACCCGATGTGCTTTTCCTCGGTGAAGGCGCCCTTCGTTGCCCGGATCAGGCAGACCAGCAGGAAGATCGTCCCGATGATCACGTGCATGCCGTGGAACCCGGTGGCCATGAAGAAGTTCGAGAAATACTGGTCACCGCCAAATTCCCAACCTTCGTGCACCAGCAGTTCGCGGTACTCATAGCCCTGGAATACGGTGAACAGCGCGCCCAGCACGATACCGATGCTCAGACCATTGATCAGATCTTTGCGAACATTGCCGTGAACCAGCGCATGGTGCGCCCAGGTTACTGCGCAGCCCGACAGCAGCAGGATCAGCGTGTTGATCAGCGGCAGGTGGAACGCATCGACCGCGTGAATATGCGGTGCGTGGTATTCCGTCCCGGTATAGCTCGCCATCGGGTACATGGTGTGTTTGATGAACGACCAGAACCATGCCGAGAAGAACATCACCTCGGACGTGATGAACAGGATGAACCCGTATCGCAGCCCGATCCGCACCACCGGCGTGTGATCGCCAATGTTGCTTTCGGCCACGACCTCGACCCACCAGGCGTACATCGTGTAGAGGACCCCGACGAAGCCGATCCAGAACAGCCAGGCAGTGATGCCGTGCATCCAGAGGACAGCCCCGAAGAGCATGGCGAACCCGCTGACTGCGCCGATAAACGGCCAGACCGAGGGGTTCAGAATGTGATAGTCGTGTTCTTTTGCATGTGCCATCGAGTGTCCCTCAAGAAGCGGCTTTAGTTCAGGTTTGTCCCTGCCCAGGTTGTGAGGGATGCGTAGCCCTCGGGCAAGTCGATTTCGTAAAACGTATAGGACAGAGTGATCGTATGAACGAACCTGCCCTCACTGTCGGATGTGATGTCTGGATCGACATAGAAGGTGACAGGCATCTGCACCCGTTCTCCGGGCGCCAGCACCTGTTCTTCGAAGCAGAAACAGTCAATCTTGGTAAAAAACGACCCCGCTGCATAGGGCGCGACGTTGTAGCTTGCTGAGCCGGCCACCGGCCGGTCAGTCGGGTTGTATGCCTCGTAAAAGGCCAGACCGGTTTCTCCGATCCGCACTTCCATTTCGCGCTGAACCGGCTTGAACTGCCACGGCATGTCGCGTTCCAGCGACCCGTCGAAACGGACCGTCACGGTCTGCTCCAGTATGCTGTCGCTGCCGGTTTCCGCGGTGCTGGTATAGCCGCCGTAACCGGTCACCCGGCAGAACAGGTCATAGAGCGGGATGGCCGCCCAGGCCAGCGCGCCCATCACGACAACGACCCCGATCAGCTGTGCCAGCGTTTTCTGCGGACCGCGCAGCGCCACTATTCGCCCCCCTGCGTTGCACGGGGAGGCTCGAAGGCGCCGCTGGTAACCTTGACCACGGTCAGGCCGAAGACCACGGCAATAAACCCGGCCAGAACCAGAGCCAGCCCCACATTGCGGCCTAACCGGCGCTGGTGCAGCTCGTGTGTGACCTTCAGGCTCATGACCACCCTCCCAGCCCATAGGGCTTCAGCACGGCCTCGGCGAGGATCGCCGCGAAATGCAGCGCAAGATACAGCAGCGAAAGACGGAAGAACCGCCGTTCCACGGCGTAATTGTCCACCTCGGCCATTTCTTCATCCCGGCGCCAGATTTTCCAGGCACCATGCAGGAACAACGCGTTCAGTATCGCCGACACCGACAGGTATACCGGGCCGCCAATCGCGGTGAACGCGGTGCCCAAGGCCAGACCAGCCAGCAGAATCGTATAGATCAGGATATGGCGGCGGGTGGCCGGACGCCCGTGGGTCACGGTCAGCATCGGCACGCCGGCATCGTCATAGTCCGACCGCATGAACAGCGCCAGCGCCCAGAAATGCGGCGGTGTCCACATGAAGACCAGCGCGAACATCAGCCACGGCTCGACCGCCATGTAGCCGGTCGCCGCCAGCCATCCGATCACCGGCGGGAAGGCCCCGGCGGCGCCGCCGATCACGATGTTCTGCGGGGTCGAACGCTTGAGCAGCATCGAATAGATGACGACATAGAAAAAGATGGTGAACGCGAGCATCGCGCCCGCCAGAATGTTCGTGGCCAGCGCCAGCATCACCACGGCCATGACCGACAACGTCAGACCTAGCCCCAGAGCTTCGCCGCGCTCGACCTTGCCGGACGGAATCGGGCGGCCGCGGGTGCGCTTCATGATGCGGTCGATATCAGCGTCCCACCACATGTTCAGCGCGCCGGACGCGCCACCGCCGATGGCGATAAAGAGAATGGCCGCAAACCCGATCATCGGATGCACTGGAACTGGTGCTGCCAGCAACCCGACCAGCGCGGTGAACACGACCAGCGTCATCACGCGCGGCTTGAGCAGCGCGAAATAGTCGCCGAAACCGGCCTCGCCGGTGTCAGTGTTCGTGTTGATCGTTGCGTCGCTCATTCAATGCTCCGTCCGGTGCATCAAAACGCACCCTACGCTCTGCACGTAGGGTGCGCTTCAGCGCACCATGGCGTACTCACTCAGCCGCGGCCACCTGCACGCTGCGCGGCGTGCCGGCATATTCCTCGATCGCTCCGTCCAGCCATTCGTCATAGGCTTCCTGGCTGACGACCTTGACGGTGATCGGCATATAGGCGTGATCTTTGCCGCACAGCTCGGAACACTGGCCGAAATAGACGCCTTCACGTTCGGCCTTGAACCAAAGCTCCGCCAGCCGGCCGGGAACCGCATCCTGCTTCACCCCGAAGGACGGAACGGTCCAGGCGTGGATCACGTCGGCGCCGGTCACCTGCATTACGATGGTCTTGCCAATGGGCACGACAACCGCCGTGTCCGTCGCCAGCAGGTATTCATCCTCTGAATAACCATATTCGGCCAGATCTTCCTTTTCGAGCTTGAAGCTGTCGAAGGCAAAATCGTGATCGATGTATTCATAGCCCCAGTACCACTGGTAGCCCACGACCTTGATCGTGATGTCAGCCTTGGGGATTTCCTGCTGCTTGAACAGGATCGGCAGCGAAAACGCGCCGATGAACACAAGGACCAGAATCGGTATGATCGTCCATGCGACCTCCAGCGGGGTATTATGCGTGAACCCGGCCGGATTGGGATTGGAGCGCCTGTTGTAGCGCAGGATCACGATCAGGATCAGCAGCATCACGAAGATACAGATCACCGTGATGATCGTCGTCAGCATGCCGTCCAGCCAGTGAATGTCGCTGGCGAGTTCGGTTGCCGACGGCTGGAAACCCATGGCGCCGTCCTTGGGCTTGCCGATCGATTCCAACCCGTCCTGGGCCATCGCGGGCAAGGCGGTCAGGGCGGCCAGCAGCCCTGCGAGCGAAAGTACCTTCTTCATATCACGTCCTGATCGTTTGATCGCCAGTGTTGCGGCCGCACGGATACTTCCGCCGGCCCATTGTCTTTGCGGACGTTAGAAATCATATTCCGGCAGTCAGATAAAGCCACATGCTTGCGTCAAACGGACGCTTTTCCCGCAGACACCCCCCGAAGCGGAGCCAATGCAAATGCCCACAGATGCCTTTCGCCCTTTTGAAACAGTGCTTCCGCGTGACGAAGCCCTTGGCCTTTTGCAGACGACGCTGAAGGGCGCGGAGGACGGTGAACTGTTTGTTGAACGCCGGAAATCGGAATCTCTGGTGTTTGATGACGGCCGGTTGCGGAACGCCAGCTACGATGCTTCCGAGGGATTCGGGCTGCGGGCCGTGTGCGGAGAGGTCACCGGCTACGCGCATTCGACCGAAATGAGCATGCCGGCCCTGCAGCGCGCCGCCGAAACCGCCCGGCTGGCGGTTGGCGACGGCGGCGGTGTCTGGGCGGATGCCCCGGTGCCGACAAACCGGCGACTGTATTCCGGTGACGATCCCACGGCCGGGGAGCCGTTTCCGGTCAAGGTCGAAACGCTGCGTGAAATTGATGCTTTTGCCCGGTCGCTGGACCCGCGGATCGTGCAGGTGACCGCATCGCTGGCGGCCTCTATTCAGGAAGTCGCCATCCTGCGGCCGGACGGCACCTTCGTCGAGGACACGCGCCCGATGACACGCCTCAACGTGTCCGTCATCGTTGAACAGAACGGCCGCCGCGAAAGCGGCAGCGCCGGTGGCGGCGGGCGGGTCGGGCTGAACGGGCTGATCGACCCGGCAGACTGGCAATCCAAAACGCGCGAGGCGCTGCGAATCGCTTTGGTCAATCTCGAGGCCGAGCCGGCCCCCGCCGGAGTGATGGACGTGGTGCTGGGACCCGGCTGGCCCGGTATCCTGCTGCACGAGGCCATCGGGCACGGCCTGGAAGGTGATTTCAACCGCAAGGGCACATCGGCCTTTGCCGGTCTGCTCGGCCAGCAGGTTGCCGCGCCGGGTGTAACCGTGCTGGACGACGGAACGATCCCGGACCGCCGCGGGTCGATTACCGTGGATGACGAAGGCACGCTGTCGGGGAAAAACACCCTGATCGAGAACGGTATTCTGGTGGGCTTCATGCAGGACAGGCAGAACGCGCGCCTGATGGGCGTTGCGCCAACCGGCAACGGCCGCCGTCAGAGCTACGCTCATTCGCCGATGCCACGGATGACCAATACCTACATGCTGGGCGGCGACGCCGATCCCGGCGATCTTGTAGCTGACCTGCAGGACGGCATCTGGGCCGTCGGATTCGGCGGCGGGCAGGTGGACATCACCAACGGCAAATTCGTTTTCAGCTGCACCGAAGCCTATCGCGTCCGCAACGGCAAGGTCGGGGCCCCGGTGAAGGGCGCCACGCTGATCGGGGACGGGCCGACGGCCCTGGGACAGATCCGGGGTCTTGGCAACGACATGGCGCTGGATCCGGGCATGGGCAATTGCGGCAAGGCCGGGCAATGGGTGCCGGTCGGCGTCGGACAGCCCTCGACCCTGATCGGGGGGCTCACGGTGGGCGGGTCCGCGGCCTGATCTATCTGTCAATCGCCACCCGTCGCCTGGCTAACGCAAGGCCCAGCCACAAGCCAAAACCGGCCAACGCATAGCCCGAGAGGACAACGCGCACCTCGTCCATCGACATTGCCGCCTCGGAGGTCGTGACACTCGCCGCGAGCCAGAGGCTGAGGGCGAAGACAAGCCGGCCGATCAGGCTCTTGACCGACAGATATGTCGCCCGGATATCGTTGCTCAGCAGCGGCTGGATCCGGGCGACGATGAACGGCCAGGACAGCGAATCGGGCACCATCCGAACCAGAAGCAGCGCGATCGCCAGAGCGCTGCCGGTCAGGCTCAGCCCCGCAATAAGCCCGATCTGAAGACCAAAGGCCAGAAGCAGTATGGGGCCAAGCCCGGCACGCCGTCTGAGCGGGATCGCCAGCCAGGAGGCCGCCACGGACAAAAGCATCATTGCCGCCGAAACGAGGCCACTGATCAGCGGCGCTTCGCTCTGCAATCCGACGTGGGTGAGCGATTGGAGGATAAAAGGCTGGCCGAAAACAAAGGGCACGTGGCTGAACACGTACATCGATACGCTCAGAACCAGCAGCCATTGCAGCACAGGGTCTCTCAAGGCATCGCGAAGAGAAAAGAGACGCGCGATCTCACCCCGTCGGACCCCTTCGTCTGCGGAAGCCGTTTCCCGAAACAGCAATGTCACCGCCAACAGCGCGACGCCGGCTGCACCGCCGGCGAAAAATGGCGGCCGGTCCCAGACCATCGCCATGGCACCGCCCGTCGCCGCAGAAAACGCGAGCGCGACAAATCCAAATCGCCAGGCGCACATCTCCTGCGCTTCGACCTCCTGTTTTCGTCCGACACGCTCCAGAGACTCGTAAAGCAGGGCGCTGTCCGTGCCGGATGCGAAACTGGTCGATGCGCCCAGCAGGGCCTGACCCAACGCGAAGGCAATGAAACTGCCACCCAGCGCCAGCAGCGCAGCTCCCGCCAACGCGGATACCGCAGCCAGAATCAGCGTCGGTCGCCGGCCCAAACGATCCGACAGGTAGCCTGAAGGCACCTCCAGCGCGGTCGTCGTCACATCGTAAACGGCATAGAGCAAAATCGCCTCTGCTGCCGACAGTTGGTTCTGAAAGAACAGGAACCAGACCGCCTGCCAGAAGATCAGGTTCTGCAGAAACCGGAACCAGGGATAAAGCCGCAGGTTGCGCGCGGCCGCATCCGGCGGGGCAAGATCGGAGGCGGGCATTCGGGACTGTCCGGGCTGGATCAACCCGGCCCACTGAACCGGGGCCTGCCAGTCATTTCAAGAAAAATCGCACAAAGTTTGAATAGATTCACCGGGCGTTAACTACAGCGGTTCTAAACCTGTCCTTGCAGTATGGCGGACCCACGGATGACCGAAACCCAAGTTTCTTCCACTCACCCCCCACTCCCACCCACCACGGAAGAAGATCGGTTTTCCTGGCTCCGCCTGCTGCGCTCCCGCCGGGTCGGCGTTTCGACGTTTAACCGGCTGATGGCGGAACATGGGACGGCGCAGAACGCGCTGGCCGCGTTGCCCGAAGTGGCACGCACAGCCGGGGTCACGGGCTATGAAATCTGCCCGCCCGGTGTAATTGAGGCGGAACTCAGGGCGGCAAAAGCCGCCAATGCGCGGCTTTTGTGCCTTGGGACGTCCGAATATCCCGCGGAACTGGCCCGGATTTCGGACGCGCCCCCGATGCTGTGGGCCATTGGCGACCCGGCCTTGCTGCAACACAAAATGGTCGCGGCTGTGGGTGCCAGAAACGCCTCTTCGCTGGGCACACGCATGGCCCGCGCATTGGCTCAGGGTCTGGGCGAGGCCGGTATCGTCGTTGTGTCCGGTCTGGCGCGCGGGATCGACACCGCGGCGCATATGGCCGCACTGCCCACCGGCACGGTCGCCGTGATGGCCGGCGGTGTGGACGTGCCCTATCCGGCTGAAAACAGCGCCCTGCTGCGCGACATTGCGGAACAGGGGCTGATTCTGTCGGAACGGCCCATGGGGCTGAGCCCGCAGGCAAGGGACTTCCCCCGCCGCAACCGGATCATCTCCGGCCTTTCCTGTGCCGTCGTGGTGGTCGAAGCCGCGGCCAGATCCGGCAGCCTGATCACGGCCCGGGACGCGCTGGATCAGGGCCGCGACGTGCTGGCCGTGCCCGGACATCCGTTCGACGCCCGCGCCTCGGGATGCAACATGCTGATCCGCGACGGAGCGGTGCTGGTCCGTGGGTCTGACGATGTCCTCGCCGTGTTGCCGGCCTTTGAGGACGACATGCAGGAGGTTGTCGAACCGGTCCTGCCGGAGCCCGCAGCAGAAACAACGCCACCGCGCAGCCTGAAAGAAACCGCGCTGCTGCATCAGCAGATCCTGAACCGGCTGGGACCGTCCCCCGTCGCAGAGGATCAATTGATTCGCGATCTGTCCGCCACGGCCAGCGATGTGTCACCGGCGCTGGTCGACTTGGAACTGGAAGGGCAGATCACCCGCCACGCGGGCGGCCTTCTGGCCCGGGTGGTGTGACGAAACCGGATACCCGCTCCCCCAAACCGGCAGGTTCAGATCCCGCGGCAGGCCTCGGGGATCACCGGACGCCATACGCGACAGAACGGCGCCCAGCTGTACCAGACATCCGTTGCCCCGATCGCCCAGTGTACCGCGACCCAGGTATCGCCGGATTTCTGATAGAGCGCCTGCATCGTCACACCATCCATGAATTCCGGATCAAGTTCGCCGCGCGCGACCGCCGGGGTGCGCCGCAGGTCGATCGGCGTCCCGCCCGGGCTCTGCGGGTGAACGCTGGCAAAAGCCAGATCTCCGTCCCGCCGGAGGTCATGGACAAGAAATTCCACCGGCTGCCCAAGCATCCAGACCGCATGCGGACGCAACGCGTCCATCAGCGCCGCCCGCGTCCTGGTGCCGCGGGCCGGTTCTTCCCATGCCAGGGCCGGAAGCGCCAGAATGATCCACAATAGTATTGATACGCTGCCGGAAATCCGCACCACCTGCCCCCGTTTTGAGCCGCTTCACGCCGGCTCAGCCTGCCCGATGATTGCACGGATTGACAATCCTCACTTGCACCCCACATGTTGCGCCGCCATAGACCGCAGCGTCGAATTCATAAGAGGTTTTGAGCTAAATGCCTGTCGTTGTTGTCGAATCCCCGGCCAAAGCCAAGACCATCAACAAGTATCTCGGACCCGGTTACACCGTTCTCGCCTCTTACGGCCATGTCCGCGACCTTCCGCCAAAGGACGGTTCGGTCGATACCGAGCATGAGTTCGACATGAAATGGGAGGTCGGCGCCGACAGCCGCAAACACGTCAAGGCAATCGCCGACGCGCTGGCCGAAGACGGCGAACTGATCCTCGCCACCGACCCCGACCGCGAAGGCGAGGCAATCTCCTGGCACCTGCAGGAGGCACTGACCAAGCGGCGCTCGATCAAGAAGACCACGCCGGTTTCCCGGGTCACCTTCAACGCCATCACCAAGGCCGCGGTCACCGAGGCGATGCAGAACCCGCGGCAGGTCGATACCGCGCTGGTCGAGGCATATCTCGCCCGCCGGGCGTTGGACTACCTCGTCGGGTTCAACCTGTCCCCGGTGCTCTGGCGCAAACTGCCCGGCGCGCGCAGCGCGGGCCGCGTGCAATCCGTCTGTCTGCGTCTGATCGTCGAGCGCGAGATGGAAATCGAAGCCTTCAAGCCGCGCGAATACTGGTCGGTGAAGGCAATGCTCGGCACGCCGCGCGGACAGGACTACGAGGCCCGGCTCACGGTTCTGGCCGGCCAGAAGCTCGACCGGTACGATATTGAAAACGAAACCCAGGCCGAACTGGCCGTGCAGGCGATCTCTTCGCGCGATCTGACCGTAAAGTCGGTCGAGGCGAAACCGGCCAGCCGCAACCCCGCCGCCCCGTTCATGACCTCGACGCTGCAACAGGAAGCCAGTCGCAAGTTCGGCATGGGCGCGCGCCAGGCGATGAGCGCGGCCCAGCGGCTCTACGAGGCCGGCCACATCACATACATGCGTACCGACGGGATCGACATGGCACCCGAGGCCGTGCAGGCCGTGCGTGACAGCATCGAAGCCCGCTACGGAAAAAGCTACGTTCCCGGCGCGCCGCGCATCTACAAGAACAAGGCCAAGAACGCGCAGGAAGCCCATGAATGTATCCGTCCCACCAATATGGAGGCGGATGCCGCAAGCCTGAAACTGACCGAAGCCGATCAGCGCAAGCTCTACGATCTGATCTGGAAGCGCACGCTGGCCTGCCAGATGGAGGCCGCCCGGCTGGAACGCACCACCGTCAACGTGGCCAGCGCCGATGGCCAGGTCGAGCTGCGCGCCACCGGTCAGGTGGTCCTGTTCGACGGCTTCATGCGCGTCTACGAAGAAGGCCGCGACGACGCCGTTGTCGACGAGGACGACAAGCGTCTGCCACAGATCATGCAGGGCGAAGCGGCTGAAAAACGCTCGGTCACCCCGGATCAGCATTTCACCCAGCCGCCGCCGCGTTACACCGAGGCCACGCTGGTCAAGAGAATGGAAGAGCTGGGCATCGGGCGGCCATCGACCTATGCCAGCATCGTCACCACGATCCAGGACCGCGAATATGTCCGCAAGGAAAAGAACCGTCTGATCCCCGAGGACAAGGGGCGGATCGTGACGGTGTTCCTGTTGAATTTCTTCCGCAAATATGTCGGCTACGAATTCACCGCCAACCTTGAGGACGAGCTGGATACGATCAGCGACGGTCAGCTGAACTACAAGGATGTGCTGGGCCGGTTCTGGCGCGATTTCTCCGCCGCAATCGCGGAAACGTCCGAACTGCGCATCGCCGAAGTTCTGGACGTGCTGGACGAAGCCCTCAGCGATCAGCTCTATCCGCCGCGCGAAGACGGCACCGATCCGCGCGTGTGCCCCAAATGCGGGCAGGGTCAGCTGCACCTGAAAACATCGCGTACCGGCGGGTTCGTCGGGTGCGGAAACTACCCCGAATGCACCTATACACGCCCGATTGCCGGCGAAGGCGCCGCCGGCGAAGACCGCGTTCTGGGCGAGGATCAGGGGGACGAGATCCACCTGAAATCCGGCCGCTTCGGACCCTATGTTCAGCGCGGTGAACCGACGCCCGAAAACAAGAAGCCGCCGCGCGCCAGTCTGCCCAAGACCTGGGCCCCCGACACGATGGACCTCGAAAAGGCGCTGCGGCTATTGAACCTGCCGCGGGAAATCGGCCCGCACCCCGAGGACGGCGAACTGATCGAGGCCGGTATCGGCCGCTATGGGCCATACGTGAAGCACGGCCGGCTCTATGCCAACCTCAAGGAAGTCGACGAGGTTTTCGAGATCGGTATGAACCGCGCGGTCGAGGAACTGGCCAAGAAAGCAGCGTCGCGGGGCGCGCGCGGCAGTGCCGCCAAACCGCTCAAGGAACTGGGGGCCCATCCTGATGATGGCGGCCCGGTCAACGTGATGGACGGCCGGTACGGACCTTATGTCAAATGGGGCAAGATCAACGCGACCCTGCCCAAGGGAACCGAGCCCGACAGTATCACGCTGGAACAGGCGCTGACTCTGGTTGCCGAGAAGGCGGCCAAGAAGAAACCACGCAAAAAGGCCGCGCCGCGCAAGAAAAAGGCGTCCTGATCCGGCACCCCGTCTCTTCATCTTTGTACAAATACTTCGGGGTTTGGGGCAGCGCCCCAAGCCGGGCGGCCGGAAACCGTCTCTGCGGGCCGCGCGCATTGACTCCGCTGCGCCGCGGCGTCAAAACCGGGCAGCATCCGAACCGGAGGGGTACCTATGAAGAAAGTCTATGCCAGCGCCACCGAGGCCCTGGACGGCATACTGAGCGATGGCATGCTGATCGCGGCAGGCGGGTTTGGCCTGTGCGGCATTCCCGAACTGCTGTTGCAGGCCATCAGGGAAAGCGGCGTCAAGGATCTGACCTTTGCGTCCAACAATGCGGGCGTTGACGAATTCGGCATCGGCATTCTGCTGCAGTCCCGGCAGGTCACCAAGATGATCAGCTCCTATGTCGGCGAAAACGCGGAATTCATGCGCCAGTATCTGAGCGGTGAGCTGGAACTGGAATTCAACCCGCAGGGCACGCTGGCCGAACGCATGCGCGCTGGCGGCTGCGGCATCCCGGGCTTTTACACCAAGACCGGTGTCGGCACGGTAATCGCCGACGGCAAGGAGCATAAGGATTTCAACGGCGAGACATACATCCTCGAAGAGGGTATTTTCGCCGACCTGTCGATCGTCAAGGCATGGAAAGCTGACGACACCGGCAACCTCGTGTTCCGCAAGACCGCCCGCAACTTCAACCCGCCGGCGGCAATGTGCGGCAAGATCTGCGTGGCCGAAGTGGAGGAAATCGTCCCACGCGGCAGCCTCGACCCCGACAACATCCACCTGCCGGGAATCTACGTGCACCGCCTGATACAGGGCGAGCATGAAAAACGCATCGAACAGCGCACGACACGCAAGCGGGAGGAAGCCTGATGCCCTGGGACCGCAATCAGATGGCCGAACGGGCCGCGCAGGAGCTAGAAGACGGCATGTACGTGAACCTCGGCATCGGCATTCCGACGCTGGTGGCGAATTACGTGGGTGACAAAGACATCACCCTTCAGTCCGAAAACGGCATGCTGGGCATGGGCCCTTTCCCTTATGAAGGCGAAGAGGATCCTGACCTGATCAATGCCGGCAAGCAGACCATCACCGAGCTGGCCCGCACCTCCTATTTCGACAGCGCCACCAGCTTTGGCATGATCCGCGGCGGCAAGATTGCGGCGGCGATCCTCGGCGCGATGGAAGTCAGCGAAAAGGGTGATCTTGCAAACTGGATGATCCCCGGCAAGCTGGTCAAAGGCATGGGCGGGGCAATGGACCTTGTTGCCGGTGTCGGCCGCGTGATCGTGGTCATGGACCACACCAACAAGCACGGTGAAACCAAGGTGCTGAAGGAATGCACCCTGCCGCTGACCGGCAAGGGCGTGGTCGATCTGATCATCACGAATTTCGGCGTTCTGGAAGTGGCCCACAAGGGGCTGCACATCCTCGAACTGGCGCCGGGCGTGACGCGCGAAGAAATGATCGCGGCCACCGGGGCGACAATCGTCTGACCGGATGCGTGGAAATGCTCTGCGTTTCCGCGCCCTAGTTCATCGCTGCAAAGACACAGCCGTCCGAGATCAGCTCGGGCGGCGTTTTACACAGGCCACGCGCCACCTGAAACGCCGACAGCACTTTGGGCACATAGTCCCGGGTTTCGGCATAGGGCGGCACCCCGCCATGGCCGCGAACGGCACCTTCGCCTGCATTATATCCGGCCAGCACCAGGATCGGATCATTTTCGAACTCTTCCATCAGCCAGTTCAGATACCGCACCCCACCGGCGATGTTGTCCGCCGGTGACAGGGCGTCATCGACCCCGAACCGGTCGGCGGTATCCGGCATCAGCTGCATCAACCCCTGCGCCCCGGCATGGCTGACCACGTCGGGCCGCCCGGCAGATTCCACCGCGATCACCGCCAGCACCAACGCCGGAGACACCCGCGTGCCCACGGTCGAGGTCAGGATCGGGATCCCGTTTTCCATCGCGATATTCTGCATGTCCTGCAATCGCGGGGCGGTGATGGCCCCCTTGGTATTGAGCGTTACCAATGCCTGTTCCAGCCGGCCCGGGCCGCTGTTGGTCAGCTCCGGCGAAATGTTGTCCCAAAACCAGGTGTACCGCCCTGGCGCCGCGGGGGACGCCGATGTGGTCGACGCTTCGGCCGGCTGCACGGCTTCAGTCTGTGCTTCCGGGTCGATCTGGACGGTAATCCGTTTGCCGGCTCCGGCCGCCGGCGGCTTCACCCGTTTCGCACTGAATTCCGGAAACGGCTTCGGTCCGGCCCCGGCCGCCGGCGCCAGTAACGCCGCCAATACCGAACAGACCGCGAAAACGCGTGTGATCATCTGCCTGCCTCTTTGTTTTGTTTTTCTGTTCTGTCGCGCAAAACCGGGCTCAAAACCAGAAAATCCGGTGGATTTTGCCGCAAAATCGTTCGATTTCCCCACCGCAACAGCAAAAAAATCACATGAAAATCGAAAATATCATAAAAAATTTGTTTACTTTCAAATCACTAGCCAAAATCCCGTAAAAAGTGAAATTTGGCACGAATTTCCCTCTTCCTGCCCCATTCCTGCCACGGGGCTCAGGCTAATTACATCCAATCGCAGCGGACATGAGCCAACAGAGAGAGAAACGGCTCAGACAAGGACGAGGCGATTGTTTCGAAACCTAGAGATCCTTTGGAGGGACATATCATGATCAAGTTCATCAAAAACTTCCGCAAAGACGAAGACGGCGCAGTGACTGTTGACTGGGTTGTTCTGACCGCAGCTGTTGTTGCCCTGGCTGGCGCTGCTTACGGCGCAATCGAATCCGGTTCTTCGGACCTGACCAGCTCGACCGGCGACTTCATCAGCGGCAAGGCACCGTCCTAATAGGCACCGCCTAAGCTGAGATAAAAACTGGGGCCGCGTTTGCACTGCGAACGCGGCCCCAGACTTTTTTGCAGGGCAGACATCGGCCCGCCCCCCTCTTTCACCACAATACGACCTGCGAAAAAGCGCCCGCGTGGCGCCATAATGTGAACACATTTGGTGCCAAATTGCGGCAAAACGGCCAAACGTGGCAAATTTACACAATAAAATTCAGATAGTTGCCAGGTTTCCTGATCCGCTTGCCGATTCCGGACCGAAGAGACGGCCGCACCAAAATCCTGCCAAAATCCCCGCCTCTAATATGTACATGCCGCGATGCACGGATCCGAGTGAGAGAGCAAGGAGCCGGCAACTGATCGCGATAACCGAAACAAGCAAGACCCTTTGGAGGGACATACCATGATCAAGTTCATCAAAAACTTCCGCAAGGACGAAGACGGCGCAGTAACCGTTGACTGGGTTGTTCTGACCGCAGCCGTTGTTGCCCTGGCTGGCGCTGCTTACGGCGCAATCGAATCCGGCTCGTCCGATCTGACCAGCTCGACTGGCGACTTCATCAGCGGCAAGGCACCTTCCTAACCGCCCTGCTGCCTGAAAATCCCGGGGCCACGCCCGCAGGGGCGTGGCTCTCTGCCTCAAAAATCTGCTCACGAGGTGTTTGTTATGTATAGGTTACTGGACTGTTTTACCTGTGATGAAAGCGGCGCGGTTACTGTTGACTGGGTCGTTCTCACGGCTGCCATCGTCGGTCTGACCGTCATGATCGCCACTGCAATGCAGGACGAAGCCGTGGCGGGGAGCGACAGCATATCGTCCTATATGACGAATTACAGTTTCGACTGACCGTGCCAACGGCACCGTGCGCCCGTACAGGCGTTCGTCGTCGTTCAGCCCGGAGCTTTCCCTGATTTGGACACAATCCGTGTCTAGATTTCGATCAATATCGGGGCATCGCGCTTTGCGCTTATCGCTCCCGTTCAAATGAGAGGTAAGGAAATGCGTGCAGTTTTCGGTCTCGTTCTGGTGGTAGGCATCGCTTTGGCCGGCGGTGCGGTCATGATGGCCAAGAATTACATCTCCGAGTATCAGCATGAACTCGCCAGCGAGCGCGCGGCGCGCGATGCGATCGTCCCGACGGTCGAGGTGTTTGTCGCCAACCGCCCCCTCCGCTACGGCGAATCCCTGGATGTCGATTCTGTGCGCACGGTGAAATTGCCTGAAAATGCCATCCCCGAAGGCGCGTTCTTCAAGGCCGATGATCTCTTTCCGCCGAATTCCGATGACAAGCGGTTCATCCTTCGCGCCATGGAAAAGGACGAAGCCATTCTCGCCGTAAAGGTGACCCAGCCGGGTCAGGACGCCGGGATCACCTCGCGGCTGGAACGCGGGATGCGCGCCTTTGCCATCCGTGTCGACGTGGCCTCGGGCGTGTCCGGCTTTCTGCGCCCCGGTGACCGGGTTGACGTCTACTGGACCGGAAGCGCCGGTGACATGATGGAAGGTTCGCGCGGCGAGGTAACCCGCCTGATCGAGGCCGGAATTCAGCTGATCGCGATTGACCAGAAGGCCGGCGGCGACCTCGAAGGCACGGTTATCGCCCGGACAGTCACGATTTCTGCCACACCTCAGCAGGTGGCCGGACTGGCACAGGCGCAAACGACCGGCCGGTTGTCGCTGGCGCTGGTCGGCGCAGAGGATGACACGATTGCCTCCGCGATCGAGGTGGATCAGCGCAAACTGCTTGGGCTGGGCGAAATCGAAAAGGCCCCGGAAAAGGTCGAAAAGAAAGTCTGCACCATCCGGACGCGCCGCGGCGCCGAGGTGGTCGACATTCCGATCCCCTGCACAAACTGATTCAATTTGGACCAGAAACACCCGTTCGCCCGCGATCCGTTCGCGGGCGAAGCGCGTTTGGCCTGTGACTTATCCACATCAGCAATGTTTCTCAAAAGCCTGAAACTTGCAAAAAAAACGGTTCTGACGCACAGTGCTTTCAAGAACGGGCATCAGACCCGGAAAAGAGGCGTGATCGAGAGGCAGGTCACATGACAATCAAAGTGCGTTTTGGGGCTGCCCTGTTCGGGCTGGCTCTTGCGGTTTCCGCGGTGCCCTTCATCGCGGCAGCGGAAACCCTGACGATCGTGAAACGCGGAACCGCGGCATCACTCAGTGTTCCAATGAACAGGGCCGTTGTCGTCGAAAGCGATGTGCCCTTTGCAGAGCTGAGCATCGCGAACCCCAGCATCGCGGATATCTCATCGCTCTCGGACCGGACAATCTATGTTCTCGGCAAATCCCCGGGCCTGACGACGTTGACACTGCTGGACGACAGCGGACGGCTGATCACCAACGTTGACGTCAAAGTTGCCGCCGACGTTACCGAATTCAAGGAACGGCTGGGGCAAATCCTGCCAGGCGAAAAGATCGAAGTGCGCACCGCCAATGACGGCATCGTTCTGTCCGGCACGGTGTCCAGCGCTCAGCGCCTGCAGCGCGCGCTTGATCTGGCGGAACGCTACGCACCGGAACGGGTGTCGAACCTGATGACGGTCGGCGGGGTTCAGCAGGTAATGCTCAAGGTCCGGTTCGCAGAGATGCAGCGCAGCGTGTCCAAATCACTCAGTTCATCCTGGGGTTTCAACGGCGGAACAAGCGTTGGCGTGAACGGCGGGACCGGCACGCTCAACAACCAGCCCGCCCTGACCGACGCGCTGGCAGGCAATATCCCGGCAACCAACAACAACACCGGCGCAATTCTCTTCGGCTTCAACGTCGGATCCGTACAGGTCGGCCTGCTGATCGAAGCGCTGGAACAGAAAGGTGTCGTGCGCACCCTTGCCGAACCCAACCTGACCGCACTGTCCGGTCAGGAGGCCAAATTCCTTGCCGGTGGCGAATACCCGGTACCGGTCGCGCAGGACAATCAGAACATCACGGTGGAATTCAAACCCTTCGGGATCGAGCTGAACTTCATTCCGCGGGTCGTGGACAAGGATATCATCAACCTCGAACTGACGGCGGCGGTCTCTGCAATCGACACGTCGAACGGCATCAACATCAACGGCTTCCAGATCGACGCCTTTTCACGCCGGGAAACGTCGACCACGGTTGAAATGCGCGACGGCGAGAGCTTTGCCATTGCCGGCCTGATCGAAGATGAATTTCTGGACAATGCAGACCAGATTCCATGGGTCGGCGACGTCCCGGTTCTGGGCGCCCTGTTCCGCAGCGCCAGCTATCAGCGCAATCAGACCGAGCTGGTCATTATCATTACCGCACATCTGGTGTCGCCGACACGCGGCGAAGCGCTGGCCCTGCCGACCGACAGGGTGAAACCCCCGTCGGAACGCGATCTGTTCCTGTTTGGCCAGACCGCGCAGACCGGGCGCGTCTCCCGCGGCGCGGCGAGCGAGGTCGCACGGCAGGATTTCAGCGGGTCTTACGGCTATGTCATGGACTGATCGGAAGGACGGGCACATGTACAAACTCCTGACCGGACTTAGCGTCGTTGTCGCCCTGTCCGCCTGTGACAAGGAAGCCGGATACTGGCTCGACACCGGAACATTCGGTGATTCCACGCTCAACAATGCACTGGTTCAGACCGGTGAACGCGATTACGCCATCAACCTGGCCAACCGGTTTGCCGAAGAAGTTCCGACGACCATCAACTTTGCCTTCGACAGCGCCACGCTGGACGCGCAGGCACAACAGACCCTACGCCGTCAGGCCGGCTGGATCCGTCAGTTCCCCGAGGTTCGTTTCCGGGTCTACGGTCATACCGACCTTGTCGGCAGCCCATCCTACAACAAACGGCTGGGACAGCGGCGCGCGAATGCCGCGGTTAACTATCTGGTCCGCAGTGGCATCAGCCGCTCCCGGCTCGAAGCCGTGGTTTCCTTCGGGGAAACCCAGCCACTTATTGTCACACAGGGCCGCGAGCGTAAAAACCGCCGGACCGTGACCGAAGTATCCGGCTTCGTAAAACGCCATCCCACTGTTCTGGATGGAAAATATGCGCAGATCGTGTATCGCGAATACGTCGAAAGCGCGACCTCGGAGACGGTTCTTTCCGGCATTCAGTCGAGCACGTCGTCAGAACAATAATCCGCCTGTACGGTTATCGTCGCTGCATTCCCTACAATTGGGGTTTTTTGGCCCAAATCTCGCCCAGATTATTCGCGAAGTTCATCCCAACAGCAGTAATGCGTTCGCGGGGTATGCGAATGCCGGGCGACTGCGGATCACACAGGCAACCGAGCGCGACTAAAGTGCTCCAAAGCTGATCGGTGTCGCCCTGTATAAAGGAAGATGGCGATGAGCAGCGCGATGCCGCAATCAGAACCAACACCGATCGTGGCCTGCACCGTCAGCCGCGACGTGCAGAATTTCGACCTTCTGATTGAGGACATGGAAGCAGTACTTGGCGAAAACTGGGGGGATCTCAGTTTTGCCGACGCGCTTGCCTTTTTCAGCCAGCCCGAAGCCGAATCGCTGGAATTCATTGCCCTCGCGCTGGATGGCGAGGACGAAGACAACCTGACAATGATGGGCGAAGTCATCGCCCAGGCCAAATCCCGCGGCATCAAGGTTATCCTGATCGCAGAAGACGTTTCGCCCGCTTCGCTGCATCAGCTGCTGCGCAAAGGCGCAGACGAATTCGTGCCTTACCCGCTGCCGGAACAGGAACTGCAATATGCCGTTGAGCGACTGAACCAGCAGGATACCCCACCTCCACGAGATCAGGGCAATTCACCACAGCTTAAATCCGGCAGCGCCAAGGAAGGCGCTGTCATTGCCGTTCACGGCCTTGCCGGGGGGGTTGGCGCAACCACGCTTGCGGTCAATCTCGCATGGGAACTGGTCAACGTGGATGAAAACGATCCGCCCAGCGTTTGCCTTCTGGACTTCAACCTTCAGTACGGGACGGTTTCGACTTACCTCGACCTTCCCCGGCGCGAAGCAGTCTACGAATTGCTGTCGGACACCGAAAACCTGGACGAAGAGGTTTTCGGTCAGGCGCTGCTCAGCTTCGAGGACAAGCTGCAAGTGCTGACGGCCCCGACCGATATGTTGCCGCTGGACCTGATCGGCCCGGAAGACATCGAACGGATCATCGAAATGGCGCGCAGTCATTTCGACTATGTGGTCATCGACATGCCGTCGACCATCGTCATGTGGTCCGAAACCGTGCTGAACGCGGCGCATGTGTATCTCGGGTTGATCGACCTGGACATGCGGTCGGCGCAGAACGCTCTGCGCCTGAAACGCGCGCTGCAATCCGAAGACCTGCCGTTCAACAAGATCCGCTTCGCCCTGAACCGCAGCCCCAAGTTTACCGATCTCAGCGGCAAGAGCCGGGTCAAACGCATGGGAGAATCGCTGGGCATCTCGGTCGAGCTGCAACTGCCGGATGGCGGCAAGCAGGTCACGCAAGGCGCCGACCACGGCATTCCGCTGGAGAAATCCGCAGCAAAGAACCCGCTGCGCAAGGAAATCAGAAAGCTTGCGAAATCAATTCACGAACTCGGCCGTAACGAAGCCGAAGCCGCATAACGAAATCCGGGGGTAAAAACGGATGTTCTCGAGGTACAAGAAAACGGGCCGGACTGAGCCGGTTGCCAAGGCCACCAAGGCCGCCCAACCGGCTGCCGAGGCTGCCCCGGCAGCCGCTCCGCAGGCTGAGGCAAAGCCGCAGACCCTGCGCAAGCCGATCCAGCGACAGGCCGGCAAGGTTTCGGCGTCGGACCGGGATCGCAAGCGCAAGGAGCGCATGCAGGAAATCAAGGTCGAACTGCACCGCGCCCTGCTCGACAACCTGAACCTCGCCGCGCTGGAACACGCGACCGAAGCAGAACTGCGTGCCGAGATCAGCCAGATCGCCAGCGAAATCCTCGAAGAAAAAAGCATCGTCCTGAACCGCGAAGACCGGACAACGCTGAACAAGGAGCTTTACGACGAGGTCACCGGCCTTGGCCCGCTGGAAACTCTGCTTCAGGACGAGATGGTTAACGATATCCTGGTAAACGGCCCGCACCAGATATTCGTCGAACGCGCCGGCAAGCTGGAACTGAGCGACGTCACGTTCAAGGATGAAAAGCACCTGCTGCGGATCATCGACAAGATCGTTTCGGCGGTTGGTCGCCGGGTCGATGAATCGAACCCCTATGTGGACGCCCGCCTTGCCGACGGGTCACGTTTCAACGCCATGGTCCCGCCCATCGCGGTCGACGGATCGCTGGTGTCGATCCGGAAATTCAAAAAGGACAAACTCGGGATCGACGATCTGGTCGGTTTCGGGGCGTTCACGGAAGAAATGGCCGCCTACCTGCAGGCCGCCGTTGCGACCCGGCTCAATATCATCGTGTCCGGTGGTACCGGTTCTGGTAAAACGACCACGCTCAACGCGCTGTCCAGCTTCATCGACAATGCCGAGCGGATCCTGACGATCGAGGACACCGCGGAACTTCAGCTGCAACAGACGCATGTGGGCCGGATGGAAAGCCGGCCGCCCAACGTGGAAGGCAAGGGCGAGGTTTCGCCCCGCGACTGTCTGAAAAACGCGCTGCGGATGCGTCCTGACCGCATCATCGTCGGCGAAACGCGCGGCGAAGAAGTGATCGACATGCTGCAGGCCATGAACACCGGCCACGACGGCTCGATGACGACGATTCACGCCAACAGCGCCCGCGACGGGGTCAGCCGTCTGGAAAACATGATCGCGATGGCAGGGATCGAAATGCCGATCAAGGCGGTCCGGTCGCAGATTTCCAGCGCTGTGAACCTCATCGTACAGGCCTCGCGCCTTCAGGACGGGTCGCGCCGGATGACCTCGATCACCGAGATCACCGGGATGGAGGGCGACGTGATCTCGATGCAGGAATTGTTCAAGTATCAGCGCGTCGGTCTGACGCCTGACAACAAGATCATCGGCCATTTCACGGCAACAGGTGTGCGCAGCCACTATTCCGAACGGTTCCGGATGTGGGGTTATGACCTGCCGCCATCGATCTATGAACCGACAACGATGGAGACACGCTGATGGAACTCTCCGCAGAACCGGTAATCTATGGCCTGATTTTTATCGGTGTTATCGTTCTGGTCGAAGGGATCTATCTGGTCACTTTCGGCAAATCGATCAGCCTGAACAGCCGCGTCAACCGCCGGCTGGACATGCTGGACAAGGGCGGCAACCGCGAACAGGTGCTCGAACAGCTGCGCAAGGAAATGCAGCAGCACATGAAATCGCGGTCCATCCCGCTTTATTCCCTGCTGGCGGAAAAGGCGCAGAAGGCCGCCATCGCCTTTACCCCGCAACAGCTGATCATGCTGATGGGCGGCCTTGCCGTCGTGGCCTTCATCGGGCTCAGCATCGGCACCGACACCGACCCGGCCCTGCGGGCGGTTCTTTCCGTCGGGATCGGCATTGGCGCCGTGTATTTCTGGGTGAACAAGAAAGCCAAGAAACGCATGGCCATGCTCGAAGAGCAGTTGCCGGATGCCGTTGAGCTGATGGTGCGCTCCCTGCGTGTCGGGCACCCGTTTTCCTCAGCGGTCCAAATCGTCTCCAAGGAGATCGAGGATCCGCTGGCCACGGAAATGGGCATCATCGCGGATGAAAGCTCTTACGGACGCGATGTCGGCGACGCGCTGAAGGAAATGGCGGAACGACTGGACATGCAGGATTTGCGCTTCCTGTCGGTTGCCGTGACCATTCAGCAGCAATCCGGCGGTAACCTTGCCGAAATTCTCGCCGGTCTGGCACAGGTGATCCGCGCCCGGTTTCGCCTGTTCCGCCGGGTCAAGGCCATCACCGCCGAGGCGCAGTGGTCGGGCAAGTTCCTGTCAGGTTTCCCTCTGTTCTGCCTGATCGGGATGCTGGCCAAGGACCCCACCTATTATGACGATGTCATGGATCATCCCTGGTTCATTCCGGCCTGCTTCCTCGTGGGCATCCTGCTGGCCATCAACCTGTTCGTGATGCGCATGCTCACAAACATCAAAGTATGAGGCGGACAGATGGGTATCCTCAGTGAAATCAACGACATCCTGACCGGCTCACTCGGCGAGTTCGGTCCGTTGATCGCGGTCGGTGCGCTCGGGCTCTTCATGATCCTGCTGACAATCCCGATGTTGCTCAATCAGCCCGAAGACCCGCTGAAAAAGCTCAAGCGGAACAACGAGCAGCCCAAGAAGGACAAGCCCAAGAAAGAGCGGCTTCGTCAGGCCGGGCGCAACGAGCAGCTGGAAAAATTCGCCACGTTCCTCGAGCCCAAGGACGAGGAAGAGCTTTCCGCGATGCAGCTCAAGCTGCGCCAGGCCGGGTACCAGTCCAAGGACGCGGTGCGGATGTTCAACTTTGCCCAGTTCGCCCTGGGCATTCTCGGGCTGATCATCGGCGTGGTGTACCTGTTCCTGATCAAGGCCAACGACGGAGCCGAGATCGACACGCAGACGCTGGCGACCCATGTGCTCGGACCGGGTGGCGCGGGGTATTTCCTGCCCAAATACTGGGTCACCCGCCGTGTGGAAACCCGCAAGGAAAACATCACCCGGGCATTCCCGGACTCGCTCGACATGCTTTTGGTCTGCGTCGAGGCCGGCCAGTCTCTGGATCAGTCCATTGTGCGCGTGGCCAAGGAAATGCGCGCGTCCTATCCGGATCTGGCGGACGAATTTGAAATCGTCGCCTACGAAATGAAGGCCGGCAAGGAAAAGGAAAAGGTTCTGCGCGACATGGGCACGCGATGCGGCGTGCAGGACGTGTCGTCCTTCGTCACCGTGCTGATCCAGTCGGCCACCTTCGGCACATCCATCGCCGAAGCCTTGCGTGTCTATTCCAGCGAAATGCGCGACAAACGGGTCATGCGCGCCGAAGAGGCCGCAAACAAGTTGCCAACCAAAATGACGCTTGCCACAATGATGCTGACGGTTCCGCCCTTGCTGATCATCCTTGTTGGTCCTTCGGCGCAGGGCATCGCGAACCTGGGCAACATGAGCAAATAACAAAAATGAAACACTTGGGGGCGAATGGGGCCGCCCCGGTACTCCGAGCGATGATATTTCTCACCCTTTTTTCGGGGGTGGTATCCTGCACGGACGTGGCACCCGACGGGCCTTATGCACCCGGCATCGACACCAAAGGCGAAGCGGTCGACGGGGTCGAGGTTGGAAACCGGCTGCTGGAGGCGGGTGAATTCGAACTGGCACTGGATGCATATACGCGCGCGGCTCTGGAACAGGGCATGTCCCACGACGTCCTGATCGGTATCGGAACCGCGAATATCGGACTTGGCCGGCTGGGACAGGCCGAAGACCAGCTGCGGCGTGCGACCCGGGAACATCCCAACTCGGCCGAGGCGTGGAACAATCTGGGCGTCGTCTTGATGGAAACCGGGCAAACACCCGAAGCCGTTCAGGTGTTTCGCAAGGCCTATGCTCTGGACAATGGCGAAAGTGACTCAATTCGCGATAATCTGCGCTTAGCGCTCGCAAAATCTGAAAATCCTGATAATAATGCTGGACAAGAAGAAGACTATAAATTGGTGCGACGGGGCAGCAGTGAATACCTGATCCGATCGACACCTTAGAGGCAGAGCAGTAAAGGACGCAGGAATATGCGCCACCTTACCCTTGTTTCAGTGTGTCTGACGGGCGCAATGTTTTTGGCTGCGTGCGAACAGGAATCGCCGAAAGAATATGTCGAGAAGACGTTCAGGGACGTAAACGTCGTTGATGAAAGCAATCTCAACGACGTGATGCTGACCGTTGCCGACCCGAACGAAGCCGTCACCTATTTCCGCAGTGCCGCCAAGGAAGACCCGACCCGGATCGACTTCCAGCGGGGGCTGGCGAAATCGCTCGTCCGTGCCAAGCGAAATCAGGAAGGCGTCTCCGCTTGGAAAAAGGTGATTGAGATGGAAGGCGCGACCGCGACCGACAAGGTCGATCTCGCTGATGCGCAAATCCGCAACGGAGACTGGAAGGATGCGGAAAAAACGCTCGATTCCGTGCCGCCGACCCACGAAACGTTCAAACGCTACCGTCTGGAAGCGATGGTTGCCGATGCCAACAAGGAATGGACCAACGCCGACAGCTATTATGAAACCGCGGTGGGACTGACGACGCGTCCGGCGGGCGTCATGAACAACTGGGGCTATTCCAAGCTGACCCGCGGCGATTTCTCAGAGGCCGAACGTCTCTTCGGCGAGGCCGTACGTCAGGACGAAAGCCTGTTTACCGCCAAAAACAACCTTGTGCTGGCCCGTGGTGCACAGCGGAAATACTCGCTTCCGGTCATCCCGATGGATCAGGTCGAACGCGCGCAGCTTCTGCACACGATGGCCCTGTCGGCAATCAAGCAAAACGATATCGAAACCGGCAAAACCCTGCTGCGCGAAGCCATCGACACCCATCCTCAGCATTTCGAAGAAGCCGTCCGCGCGCTGCGCGCGCTGGAGGCGTAAGGCGGCCGCAATGGCGATCACGTCCAGCGCTGCACTCTGGTTTCTGCCTTTCGTTCTGCCGATCTGCTTTTACGTCGCATTCACGGACATGCGCGACATGCGGATCACCAATCAGGCGGTTGTCGCTCTGGCGGTGGTTTTCCTGATCATTGGCCTGATCGCCCTGCCGCTGCCGGTTTACGGAATACGGCTGTTGCAGATGATCGGCGTCCTGGTCATCGGGGTCATCCTGAATGCCGCCGGCGCCGTTGGGGCCGGTGACGCGAAATTCGCCGCCGCCGCTGCACCGTTTATCGCCGCCGGCGATCTGCGCCTGCTTCTGGCGATATTTGCCGCAAACCTGCTGGCTGCGTTCCTGACCCACCGTTTCGTAAAATACACCCCGCTGCGGCGGATTGCGCCCGGCTGGCAAAGCTGGGACCGCGGCTGGGATTTCCCGATGGGCCTGTCGCTGGGCGGCACGCTGGCGATCTACCTGATCCTTGGGGTCGGTTATGGCGCCTGATCCCTGCCGCCATTTACCTGAATTTCAGCTGACGCGCCGCAAATTCGCCCGGTTCGGTTTGTATCCGGTTCGCATTGGTCCGATCGTCATCAATTCCGCGAGGTGTTTCCGATGAACATGCACACGACACAGGTGATGGCCCCGCCGGCGCCGCGCAATCTGGAAGAAATGCGCCTGTCGATCGTGATGATGCGCGACATCCTGCTGAAAACCATGTTCCGCAAGAACGTGGACATGGTCAGCGACGTCGCCAACGCCATCTGCCTGCCAATCCCGGTAACGCAGGAAATCGTCGATCTCGCCCGCGAACAGAAACTGCTGGAAGCGACCGGCACGCTCAACGCCAACAATGGCAACGAAATGGGGTATCAGCTGACGGATGCGGGCAAATCCCGCGCGCTCGACGCCCTGTCGCAGTCCGAGTATTTCGGCGCCATGCCGGTCCCGCTGGAGGTGTATCGCGAACAGGTCGAACGGCAGTCCATCCGCAACATTCAGGTCACCCGAGAACAGCTGACCAACGCCATGGGGCATCTGGTCCTGCCGTCGGATCTGCTGGATCAGCTCGGCCCCGCCGTCAGCGCCGGCCGGTCGATCCTGATGTACGGCCCCCCCGGCAACGGCAAATCGTCAATCTCGAACGGGATCCGCGATTCTCTGGGCGACAAGATCTATGTCCCCCGCGCGATCGAGTACTCCGGACAGGTCATCACCGTCTATGACCCGATCGTCCATAACGCGGTGGAAATCGAGGAAGACGCCCCGACCCAGCTGCGCCGCAGCAAGCGCTTCGACAGCCGCTATGTCCTGTGCGAACGCCCCACTGTCATCACCGGCGGTGAATTGTCGCTCGGCATGCTGGATCTTGTCTATAACCCGACCGCGCGCACCTATCAGGCGCCCTTGCAGCTGAAATCCACCGGCGGCATCTTCATCGTCGACGACCTCGGGCGTCAGGCGGAACCGCCGCAGGCGCTGATCAACCGCTGGATCGTTCCGCTGGAAGAATCCAAGGATATTCTCGGGCTGCAATCTGGTGAAAAATTCGAAGTGCCCTTCGACACACTGGTCATCTTCTCCACCAACTTCCACCCGAACGAGATTTTCGATCAGGCCGCGCTGCGCCGGATTTTTTTCAAGATCAAAATCGACGGGCCGGATCAGGAGAACTTCCTGAAAATCTTTGCCCTCGTTGCCCGCAAGAAAGGTCTGCCGCTGGATGAACCTGCATTGGTGCATCTGCTGAAGGTCAAATACCCGACGATCAACAACGTCTACGCGAACTATCAACCCGTCTTCCTGATCGACCAGATCATCTCGATCTGCGAATTCGAAGGCATCCCGTATCAGATGAGCCCCGAACTGATCGACCGGGCCTGGGCCAACATGTTCGTCAAGGACGAGAAAATCGTCAAATGATCGGCGTCGCCGGCTGCGGCCGCATGGGATTGCCGATGCTGGCCGCATTGCAGCAGGCCGGGTTCAGCGCGAAGGGCTTCGATATTCGCCCGCCCGATCAGTTTGGTGCCCATGCCACGCTGATGACAGACGATCCAGCGGTATTTTCGCAAGACATCGCCACGCTGATCACCGTGGTACGGGACATACCGCAAACCGAGGATGTCCTGTTCGGGGCCCAGGGCTTCGTTTCCGCCCGGGCCCTGCAACGGATCATCCTCTGTTCCACGCTTTCGCCCCGCTATGTCACCGACCTGCGCAACCGCGTGCCCCGGTGCATCACTCTGATTGACGCCCCCATGTCTGGCGCCCAGATCGCCGCGCAGGAGGCGCGCCTGTCCTTCATGCTGGGCGGCGAAACCGCTGACCTGGACGAGGCGCAGCCGCTGTTTTCTGCCATGGGCGCGCATTTTCACCGCATGGGCAGCTTCGGCGCCGGAATGCAGGCCAAGGTGCTGAACAACCTGCTGGCGGCGACGCATACGGCAATGACGCGGCTGGTGCTCGACTGGGCCGGCGACGCCGGTCTGGAGCAGGAGAAACTGCTGGACCTGATTGCCACGTCCTCCGGCCAGAACTGGTTTGCGTCCGGCTTCGATCAGATCGAATTTGCCTGCGACGGCCACGATCCCGAAAACACCATCGGCATTCTGGTCAAGGACATCGAAAGCGCGCTGGATGCCGCGCCGGACGGTGCGGATACCTCCCTGCCACGGATCGTTCAGGACACGATCAGATCCCTCAAACCGCTCTGACCCCGCGACCGGAAAAATTCTTCCAAGAATTTTAGCAAAACTTTTCCAAAAGTTTTGGTTCGCGTTATGTTCTCCGCGATGACTCTGCCTCCCACCTTTCAGAACTGGTTCGCCGGCAAGGGCTGGTCCGTGCACCCGCATCAGCAGGCCATGCTGGACCGGGCCGCGGATCCGGCCACTCTGCTGATCGCGCCGACCGGGGGTGGCAAGACGCTGGCCGGTTTTCTGCCGTCGCTCCTTGAGCTGAGCGATGGCCGGCACAACGGGTTGCACACGCTTTATGTGTCGCCTCTCAAGGCGCTGGCCGCCGATATCAAGCGCAACCTGCGCGGCCCTGTCGAGGAGATGGGCCTGCCGATCCGCATCGAGGACCGCACCGGCGACACCTCGCAGACCCGCAAAAAAGCGCAACGGGTCGATCCACCGCACATCCTGCTGACAACGCCGGAAAGCCTCGCGCTGCTGATTTCATACGAGGATGCGCCGCGGATGTTTGCCAGGCTGTCGCGCATTGTCATCGACGAAATCCATGCCCTCGCCGAAAGCAAACGCGGCGATCAGCTGATCCTGGCGCTAAGCCGCCTGCAGACATTTTGCCCGGGGCTGCGCCGTGTCGGCCTGTCCGCCACGGTCGAAGACCCGCCCGCCATTGCCGGGCTGCTGGCCCGGCACCCGGACCCCTGCGCGATCCTGACCGCCGACCCGGGACCGCCGGCCGATATCCGTATGCTCGCCACCGAGGCGCACCCGCCATGGTCCGGCGGCGGGGCAGCCTATGCCATTCCGGCGGTTCTGGAAGAGGTCAGGAAGCACCGGACGACGCTCATCTTCCACAATACGCGGGCCCAGGCCGAAATCTTTTTTCGCAATCTCTGGCTGGCCAATGCCGACAACCTGCCCATCGGCATTCACCACGGCAGTCTGGAGCGGGAACAGCGCGCCAAGGTGGAACAGGCCATGGTGCGCGGCGAACTGAGAGCCATCGTCTGTACCGGAACACTCGATCTGGGCATCGACTGGGGCGACGTGGACCTGATCATTCAGGTTGGTGCGCCGAAAAACGTCAAACGGTTGGTTCAGCGGATCGGACGCGCAAACCATCGCTACAATGCCCCGTCCAAGGCCATCCTTGTTCCGGCCAACCGGTTCGAAGTGGTCGAATGCGTCGCCGCGCTGGAGGCCGCCCGCGCCGGCGAACTGGACGGCGACCCGCGCGCGTCTGGCCCCCTCGACGTGCTGTGCCAGCATATCCTGATCGCCGCCGCGGCCGGGCCATTCGATGCAACGGCCCTGTTTGACGAGGTCCGGACAGCCGGCGGCTACTCGGACCTCAGCCAGGCCGATTTCGACGCCTGCCTCGGGTTCTGCGCGACCGGCGGCTATGCCCTGCGCGCCTATGACCGGTGGCAGCGGCTGAAACAGCGTCCCGACGGGCTGTGGGAACTGCGGGACCCGCGCGCGGCCCAGCGTATTCGCATGAATATCGGCACGATACAGGACAGCGACCTGATCAAGGTCCGTTACCGCCGCAACCGGGGCGGAAAACCTCTGGGCGAAGTAGAGGAAGTTTTCGCCGCCAGCCTGACGCCCGGGGACACCTTCCTGATCGGCGGACAGGTGGTGCGGTACGAAGGGCTGCGTGAAATGGTGGTCGAGGTGTCCCCCGACGCTGCGCGCAAACCCCGGATCGCGGTGTTTTCGGGAACCAAATTCGCCACATCGACACAGCTCAGCGCCCGTATTCTCGACATGTTCCGCCGGTCCGACTGGCCCGAACTCCCGCGCCACACTGCCGACTGGCTGGCGCTGCAGCGCGCGGTTTCACAACTGCCCCAGACCGGGCGCCTGCTGATCGAAAGCTTTCCGTGGGACGGGCGGCAACACACCTGCGTCTACGGGTTTGCCGGGCGCAATGCACAGCAGACGCTTGGCCTGCTGCTCACCAAGCGGCTGGAAGAGATCGGGCTGCACCCGCTGGGATTCGTGGCAACGGACTATGCCACGCTGATCTGGGGACTGGACGGTGTTATTGACCCGGCACCGCTTTTCGACCGGGCCGCGCTGCGCGACGGGCTGGACCGGTGGCTTGCGGGAAATGCCGTGATGAAACGAACCTTCCGCACCAGCGCAACCATTGCCGGGCTGATCGAACGCAACCTCCCCAGCGCCCGCAGATCCGGGCGACAGACAACCTTTTCTTCGGACATCCTCTATGACACGCTGCTGAAATACGACCCGGACCACCTGATGATGCGCATCACCCGGGACGAGGCGATGCGCGGGCTGGTGGATTTCGGACGGATAGAAGAGATGCTCGACCGCATCGGTCCCCGGATCGATCATGTTCAACCCGATCGCGTGACGCCGCTGGCGGCCCCGCTGTTTCTGGAAATGGGCAAGGTTCCGGTGAAAGGTTCGGCCGAAGAACGTCTGCTGGCGGAAGAGGCACAGTCACTGATGCAGTCCGCCGGTCTCGAAGAAACGGATACCGCTTGAAAAACCAGCGAAATTCAGCAACGAACGTTCCATGAACAGTCACGGGTTTTCTCTTGCTGGCATCACACTGCACGCGATGGGGTCAGGCGCATTGTGGTGGCCGGACGAGCAACTTCTCTGTGTGTCGGATCTGCATCTTGGAAAATCCGAACGGGTCGCGCGGCGCAACGGGACGATCCTGCCGCCTTACGACACCCGCGACACCCTGAACCGGCTGGCGGCGGATCTGGCCCTGACCAATGCCCGCACCGTCGTCTGTCTGGGTGACAGTTTCGACGATGCGGACGCGGCGCGCAGCCTGCCCGAAGAAGAAAAACTGTGGATCACGCGGCTTCAGGCCGGGCGGCGCTGGGTCTGGATCGCCGGCAACCACGATCCCGGCCCGCTGGATCTGGGCGGGACCCACCTGTCGGAACTGCCGCGTCCGTCGCTGACCTTCCGCCACATCGCCCGCCCGGGCTCCAGCGGCGAAGTGTCCGGGCACTACCACCCCAAGGCCCAGATCAGGACGCGGACCCGAACCATCACCCGTCCGGCCTTTCTGGTCGATGCGGACCGCGTGATCCTGCCCGCCTATGGCACCTATACCGGTGGTTTGCGCAGCAACGACGCGGCCCTCTCCGGTCTGATGCGATCAGAGGCGGTTGCAATCCTGACGGGCCGTTCGGTGCACGCCATACCGATGCCGCGCTAAGAGCTCAGACCCTGCCGTGCTGACGGTGCTTACCCGTCATCCTGCAGCGTGCCGTTGTCCCAGTTGCCGCTGCGTTCCTGACCGGTGGCATACCGCATTGTGCCTTCGCCCTGACGTTTGCCATTGGCAAAGCTGCCTTCGTAGATGTCACCATTGGCATAAGTCGCCTCGCCCTGACCACTGATTTCACCGGATTTCCAGTCCCCGTCATACTGGAACCCGTCTGCCATCACGATCTTGCCCTTGCCATCGCGCTGGCCGTTGACGAAGGCACCGGAATAGACCGATCCGTCGGGATAGGTTGCGGTCCCATGCCCGTGCCGCTGTCCGTCCACCCATTCCCCGTCATAGCGATACCCGTCGGCATAGGTCATCACACCGCGTCCGTGATTCTTGGCGTTCCTGAACGCCCCCTCATAGGTGATGCCATTGGCATAAACCGCCTTGCCCATGCCATCGATGACACCCGCAACCCAGTCGCCTTCATAGCTCGACCCGTCGGGATAGGTGATCTTGCCCTTGCCATCTGCCAGATCCGCGCGGAACTGACCGACATAGGCCGAACCGTCGGGATAGGTCACCTCGCCCGTGCCTTCGATCTGACCAGCCAGCCAGTCACCGGTGTAAACATAACCGTCCGTGCCGGTGAACGTGCCTTTCCCGTGCCGGCGATCATCAAGGAAATCGCCTTCGTAAATGTCGCCGTTCGAATAGGTAACCTTGCCCTGACCTTCGCGCCGCCCGGCAACCAGCTGTCCCTGATAGACGTCACCATTCGGCTGCGTCAGAACGCCGGTGCCATCAATCTGACCGTCCTTCCACGATCCCTCGTAGATCAGGCCATCGGTCAGAACCAGCTTGCCCTGGCCTTCCCGCTTCCCGGCAAACACGTCGCCGTCATAGGTTGCGCCATCAGGATATGTGATCCGGCCCTTGCCCTGCTTTTGCCCATCGACCCAGTCGCCGTCATATTCATATCCGCCCGGGCTCTGCATGACGCCGCGGCCATGGTGCTGGGCATTCTTGAAGGCGCCTTCGTATCGGACCCCGTTGGCATAAATGGCGATGCCGCGGCCATTGATGACCCCGTCCTTCCATTCGCCCTCGTACGTGCCGCCATCCGAAAACGTGATCCGGCCAACACCCTCGGGCTTGCCCTTGGCGAATTCACCCTCGTAAACCGACCCGTTGGGAAACCGCGCCACGCCCTGCCCGCGGATCTCTCCGTCGACCCAGTCGCCGGTGTATTCGTATCCATTGGGCAGCCGGTAGGTTCCGGTGCCGTGCTGAACACCGCCCCGAAACGTGCCTTCGTAGACGCCGCCGTCATCATATTGCTTGGTCAGCACCTGATCGTCGCTGGACTGAGCCACGGCCGATCCCGCCAATGCCAGACCCAGAACCGGTGCCAAAACTGTGGTGCGATATTTCATTGTCTGTCCTGCCTGCCCCTAAACCGCAGAATTCTCCGTGGCGCCCCAAAACTAGGCTCTCCGGCATCGCGCCGCAACGCCTTTTGCCGTATCGCCCTTTTCCTTGGCCTCCGATCTGATAAATGGCGTGGAATGGCAGGCGCAGGATAGAGCAATGACGGACCGGTTTCGGATCACATTGGGACAGCTGAACCCTGTTGTCGGCGACATTTCCGGCAACGCGGAACGTGCCTTTTCCCTGTGGGAAACCGGCCGCGATGCCGGTGCAGACCTGGTTGCCCTGCCCGAAATGTTCGTGACCGGCTACAACGCGCAGGATCTGGTGATGAAACCCGCGTTTCAGCAGGCGGCGATCGAGGCGGTCCGCACACTGGCCGAACGCTGCGCCGACGGGCCGGCATTGGCCATCGGCGGCCCGTGGACCGAGGGCGGCGCGCTCTACAACGCCTATTTCATTCTGCGGGGTGGCAAGATCACCAGCACCGTGCTGAAGCACCATCTGCCCAACGAAACCGTGTTCGACGAGGTCCGGATTTTCGACGCAGGCCCGCTGGGTGGCCCCTATTCCGTCGGCAACACCCGCATCGGTTCGCCGATCTGCGAGGACGCCTGGCACGAAGACGTGGCCGAAACGCTGGCGGAAACCGGGGCCGAATTCCTTCTGGTGCCCAACGGGTCGCCCTATTACCGCAACAAGCTGGATACCCGGATGAACCACATGGTGTCCCGGGTCGTGGAGACCGGGTTGCCGGTGATTTACCTGAACATGGTGGGCGGTCAGGACGATCAGGTTTTCGACGGCGCCACTTTCGGACTGAACCCCGGCGGCGCGCTGGCCTTCCAGATGCCCGCGTTCGACGAAACCCACGCGCATGTGGATCTGCAGCGGGGACCTGACGGGTGGCGCATCCTGACCGGCGACATGCAGGTTCAGCCCGACGCATGGGAACAGGACTATCGCGCGATGGTCATGGGCCTGCGGGACTATCTGGGCAAAACCGGCTTCGGCAAGGTTCTGCTTGGCCTGTCGGGCGGGATCGATTCCGCGCTGGTCGCCACCATTGCCGCCGACGCAATCGGGCCAGAGAACGTGCGCTGTGTCATGCTGCCCTCGGAATACACCAGCGCGGACAGTCTCGAAGACGCCGAAGCCGTCGCCACGGCGCTGGGGTGCCACTATGACTATGTGCCGATCTCGCAGGCCCGCTCGGCCGTTACCGAAACGCTGGCCCCCCTGTTCGGCGACCGGCCCGCGGACCTGACCGAGGAAAACATCCAATCCCGCCTGCGCGGGGTTTTGCTGATGGCCCTGTCGAACAAGTTTGGCGAAATGCTGCTGACCACCGGCAACAAATCCGAGGTCGCCGTCGGGTATGCGACGATCTATGGTGACATGGCCGGCGGGTACAACCCGATCAAGGACCTCTACAAGATGCGGGTGTTCGAAACCTGCCGCTGGCGCAATGAAAACCACCGCAACTGGATGAAAGCCCCGTCCGGCGCGGTGATTCCCCGGCGCGTGATCGACAAACCGCCCAGCGCCGAATTGCGCGACGATCAGAAAGACAGCGACAGTCTGCCCGATTATCCGGAATTGGATGCGATTCTGGAAATACTGGTGGATGAGGACGGTTCAATCGCCGACTGCGTCGCAGCAGGCTTTGAGGCGACCACGGCCCGTAAGGTGGAGCACCTGATTTATATCAGCGAATACAAACGCTTCCAGTCCGCGCCGGGCACCCGGCTGACCAAGCGCGCGTTCTGGCTGGACCGCCGTTACCCGATTGCAAACCGGTGGCGTGACCGGTCCTAGGGGCCTGACGCCACATTGATGCCATACTTCGGCACAGACTGTGTGCAGGCGTCGCGCGCACCCGCAAAAGGGGGCCGCGGCAACCGTAACAGGCAAGACTTCCAATTCGGGCCCATCCCGGACCGCGACGGCGCCAAGACCGTCTGGCCGGAACATTGACGCATACCACCACCCGGGGTCTGACATGTTGTACAAAGCAAACCCGTCCGACGGGACACCCGCCCCACTGGAAGGGCAACCGCATCCCGAAGACACCGCCCACGCGGTCGAAGCGATCCGCGACCTGATCTGCCGCGAAGAAGGTCTGGAGCCGGCAACGCGTGAACCGCAGATACCGGCGCAGGCCGAACCGCGCGAACCTACCCGGCGACGCGGACTGATCCGCCGCCGCGCGCCGAAACCAGCGGCCTCCGTCGCCCGCAAACAACCCGCCAAGTCGGACAAGCAACCCGTCAAAGCGGACAAGCAGCGGGTTTCGTTTCAGCCGGACTGGCGGATTTCGCTGGCCATTCTGCTGATCGCCACTTTCATCTGGAACCCGTGGTTCCTGCCGACCCTGGCCTTGCTGATCATAGCAACGGGCGCCATCGTCAATTTCACGCTGGGACCCGATCGCGTGAACGAGCTTGCCGGACGCTGGTATCTGAAACTGCAGCGGCGCAATCCGCAGCGGGCCGCCCGGCTGCGTGCCAGGGCCAACCGGACATCGGCGCTGCTGGAACGTTGGGCGGGATACCTGCCATCCCGCTGGACCGAAGGCCTCTACTTCCCGACCTTCGACGCCGTGCCGGAAAACGACGCCACCGGAAACGATCCGTTTGCACGGCTGGTCCCGCAGGAACGGATCTGATCACTCCCACCACCGGTCGATGGCGGCGATGTCGTCATCCGTCCATCCGAAGTGATGCGCCAACTCGTGCACCAGCACATGCGTGACCAGATCCCGCAGTTCAATGTCACCCCGGTCCCGCCATTCAGCAAGAATGGGCTGCCGGAACAGCCAGATCACGTCCGGCGCAACCGGCTGATCCAGCAATGACTTTTCCGTCAGCGGGATCCCTTCGTACAAACCGGTCAGCTCCAGCGGATCGCGGATGCCCAGCGTCTGCAGCATGTCTGCCGCCGGCCAGTCGGCCACGTTGATCGCAACACCGGCCGCTGCGGGCCGGAACGCCGGCGGCAGGGCGGCAACCGCCTCGGCGGCAAGCTGTTCGATATCGTCGCTCATATGCGCCCCCGCCATTGCATTCCAGCCCTTCCTGCAGGAAGAACATCCTTAACGTCAAACGTTGCGAGGCCTGATGGCAGATCCCTATTTCTTTGGCTATGGCAGCCTCGTCAACACGGCGACACATGATTTCCCGGATCCGAACCCGGCCTCGATCCGGGGCTGGCGCCGCGCGTGGCGGCATACCGACCTGCGGCAGGTGGCGTTTCTGACCGTGGTGCCCGACGACGCCTGCGAAATCGAAGGCATGATCGCCCATGTCCCGCATGATGACTGGGCCGCGCTGGATCAGCGCGAATGGGCTTATGACCGGCTGCCGGCAACCGGGGCGGTTGCGCACCGGTTGCCCCGGGATCTGGAGATCGCGATTTACGCCGTCCCGGCGGAACGCCACAGCCCCGTGTCAGCCGAGCACCCGATCCTGATGAGCTATCTGGACGTGGTCGTTCAGGGCTATCTGAGGGTTTTCGGCGCAGCAGGTGCCGATCGCTTTTTCGATACAACGGTCGGTTGGGAAATCCCGGTTCTGAATGACCGCGACCGCCCGCGCTATCCCCGCCATCAGGCGCTCACCACGGACGAACGCCGGTTTGTTGACGGTCGGTTGGCAGACATGGACGTCCGCATCCTGCCGGACCCGTAAAGCGGCGCAAAGAGCGCGTTCAACCGGTGCCCGGCGTCAGAGCTGCAAACGCGGCACAGCAGCAGGATCCAGAACCAGCTCGATCAGAACGGGCCCCCGCGACCCGGCAATCAGATCGGCAGCCTGTTCCAGTTCAGCCTCGGATGCAACCCGGACAGCCTGCCCGCCCATGGCCTCAGCCATCGCCGCCATCGAGGGCCAGTCGAACATCGACATGCCCGGATCCATCTGCCGATCCTCGAATTGGATATACTCGGCCCCATAAGCGGAATCATTGCACACGACAATGACCATGTTCAGGTTTTCGCGCACGGCAGAAGAATATTCCGCCAGTCCGCCCATCATGAACCCGCCATCCCCGCACACGAACAGCGTTTTCTGCTCCGGGCGGGCCACCGCCGCACCGATGGCATAACCCATGCCCATGCCGATCGCGCCGACATTGATCGTCAGCAGCATGTTTTCCGGACCGCTCACACCAATACGTTCCCACGCCTCGCCCATGAACCGGCCGCCGTCGCTGACAAACACGCGATCTGCCGGCAACGCCCCGTCGAGGCGAACCATGGCAAGGCTCAGATCAATCGTTCCCGGTTTGCTTGTGGGCTTTGGCATAGGCAGTGCGGCGCGCAACGTGGCCGGTTCGATGGTATCGGTGGCCTGCGAAGACGGAATATCCGCCTCGTCCAGCCAGTGTACGAAACTTTCGGCAACCAGCCCCGGGGCTCCGTGTACCGCCGCATCGGGCTGCCGGCGCCGGCCCAGCTGCGTGCGGTCGTCGTCAATCTGGATCAGCCGCTTGCCATCCAGATATCCGCCATGAACCGTGGTAAACCGGTTGAGACCGGCGCCAAAGGCGATGATGCAATCCGCCGACGCGATGATGTCGCCGGCCGCCGGCGTGCTCACGGTACCGAAAACGCCCAGATCAAAAGGCGCACCGGCAAACAGCCCCTTGGCCTTGAGTGTAGTGGCAACCGGCGCACCAATCCGGTTGGCGAATTCAAGAACCGCATCGCACCCCCGGACGGCCCCGCGACCGGCCAGCACCAACGGGCGCCGCGCGGCCGCGATCAGACCGATGGCGTTTTCCAATGCCTCGCCCATGCCCGGTGACGTGGGCAGGTCCGCAATCGCAGCAGGCGCAGGCAAATAATCTGCGGGCTCCCACATGAACGCTGTTGGCATGTTCAATACAATGGGCCGCCGTTCCAGCCACGCCCGGCGAAAGGCCGCCGCAACATCCTGTGCGACACTGGCCGGGCTTTTGAGCATCTCGAACCCGGCCCCCGATGCGTCAACCAAAGCGCGTTGCGCGACCGTTTGCGGGTGGTCCGGATCGGCCGGGGATGTATCACCACACAGCAACACCATCGGGATCATACCCTTGGCGCCATCAATCAGCGCGGTCAAAGCGTTCGACAGGGCGGGCCCCTGCGTGATCGTGGCCGCACCGACGCGCCCGGTCATCGCCGCATGGCCCAGCGCCATCAGAACAGCGCCGCCTTCGTGCACGGCGGGAACATAGCGCCCGCCCAGCTGGCGGACATAGTGATCCACCATGAACAGGTTGGAATCACCCATCAGGCCAAAAAGCGTATCGGCGCCCTGATCTTTCAATGCGCGTGCAAGAGCGGCGTGAACGGTAACCTGTTCGGGCATGGTGATCTCCTGAATTCAGAAAACCGCAACCCGGCCTCCTGCGTCAGATCAACATGCGACAGGAGCCTCATTCAACCCCTTGCAGACATTCTTCGCCATCCGGTCAGCCGGTTGCGCGAATCTTCTGCAGAAGCGGCATCAGCGCCGCCATTTCAGGTCCGCGTTCCTGACCGGTCAGCGCCTTGCGCAAGGGCATGAACAGACCCCGGCCCTTGCGCCCGGTGGCGCCTTTCACGGCGGCGGTCCAGTTGCCCCATGTGTCTGCGTCGAACGGCATGTCCGGCAAAAGCTCCATGGCCTGCTGCACAAACTCCGCGTCATCGTCATCGACAAGCGGCTCGGCCCCGTCCCGGCAGAGCACCCACCACTGTTCGAGATCGGCCAGCGTAGTGATATTGTCCCGCGCCATCAGCCAGAACGGTTCGCGCAGCGCGTCTGGCACACCCAGCCCGGCAATCTGGTCCGCGACCGCGGCATAGTCCAGATTTTGCAGGTAATGCGCCGTCAGCGGGAACAGGTCGGCCACATCGAACTTGGTCGGCGCCGCGCCGAACCGCGCCACATCGAACCCGTCGACCAGCTCCGCCATCTCCCCGCGCAGCTCGACCGGGTCCGAGGATCCCAGCCGCGCCATCAGCGACAACAGCGCCATCGGCTGCACGCCCTGCTCGCGCAGATCACGCAACGCCAGCGTGCCCAGCCGCTTGGACAGCGCCTCGCCCTGCGGCCCGGTCAGCAGGGAATGGTGGGCAAACCGCGGATGGCTCTGGCCAAGCGCGGACATGATCTGAATTTGCGTCGCGGTGTTGGTGACGTGATCGGATCCGCGGACCACGTCCGTGACACCCATCTCGGTATCATCGACCACGCTGGCCAGCGTATATAGCACCTGACCATCGCCACGGATCAGCACCGGGTCTGATACAGAGGCCGCGTCGATGGACACATCACCAAGAATGCCATCAGCCCATTCAATGCGTTCGTGATCCAGCAGAAAGCGCCAGACGCCGTCGCCACGCTCGGTACGAAGCGCCGCCTTTTCGTCGTCCGACAAAGACAGGGCCGCCCGGTCATAAACCGGCGGCTTGCCCATGTTGAGCTGTTTCTTGCGCTTGAGGTCCAGCTCGGTCGGCGTTTCGAACGCCTCGTAAAACCGGCCCATCTCCCGCAGACGGTCAGCGGCATCGGCATAGCGGTCAAGCCGCGTCGACTGCCGCTCCACCCGATCCCAGTGCAGGCCGAGCCATTCCAGATCCTCCTTGATCGCATCGACATATTCTTCTTTCGACCGCTCCGGGTCGGTATCGTCGATACGCAGGATGAAGGTGCCGCCGGCCTTGCGGGCAATGAGATAGTTCATCAGCGCCGTGCGCAGGTTTCCGACATGGATATAGCCGGTGGGCGATGGCGCGAAACGGGTGGTTGTCATGGGTTTCTCCTTGGCCCGCGCGCTTTGTCACAAGGGGTGGCCTTTGTCCAGTTGGCTTGCCGTTGTTGCGATGGGTTCAAAGCGGGGACGACGGGTGACGATGCAACCTGGACGGGATTTCATCGCGGTCCGGACGTTCTGGTCGCGACCGGAAACGCCGCGCCGGCCGCAGGGCCTGCCCCGGTCGCCCGCCCGCATGAATACCTTTGCCCTGTTTCGGGTCTTAGCCCGATCCGGCCAGCAGCCTGGCCTGAACGGCAGGATCCTTTGAAACCCGGTAATGCCTCTCGTGGCCAAGCGTCATGCCCGACCCGGAAATGCTGCCGGGCACAACCGCATCCCGCCGGTGCCGGTAGTTGGGATCGTCCCAGCGACGCTTGTTCAGCGAATGCCGCGAAAACGGACGGCGCGCGTCGTTCCGGCTGGCAAATTCCAACACCATCGCGGCGGTGATCAGCAAAATGGCAATGGACGGAACAAGATACAGTATCATTTCGTGCTCCCTTCCCCGCCGGCATGCGGGAAAATACCGGGCGGTATCCGCAGAGGATACCACGATACCGCCGTTTTGTCTTTCCGCGGCCCTTTCTGCCGCGCAAACACAGGCCCGATCCGGTACGGACCTGTCCCGAAAACCGCGCCCTAGCTCGGCTTGACCGGCCAGTATGTTTCCAGATCGCGCAGCCCGGCGGCGATCAGCTCTGCCAGCACGTCGAGATCGATATCGGCAAGCTTGTTGACATACAGACAGGATCTTCCCGTCTTATGCTTGCCCAGCCGGGTCAGGATATCGCCGAAATTCGCATATCCCGGCATGATATAGATCGAATGCGCGGCCTTGCGGGGCGAAAACCCGGTGGCCAGAAAATCGCCCTCGCGCCCCGTCTTGTAGACATAGTGATACTGGCCATACCCGACGATTGCGGGGCCCCACATGCGCGGCTGAAATCCCGTGACCTCGCGAAACAGCGCGTCCAGAACCTGCGCGTCCTGCGACTTGCGCGCCGGTTCGACAGAGGCAAGGAACGCGCCGACATCGGCCTCTGTCATCTGCGTCTTGTTTTCACTCATCGCGGTATCGTTACCACATTTTCACATTCAATGGTCCCACTATCGCACTCACCCGTTACATGATGCGTCCCAGAATGGCGCACAACCTGACGAAGGAGATTGTCCGATGACCCTGCCCCTCACCCGCCGTGCGACCCTTGCCGGCGCCGCCGCCCTGCCCCTTGCAACCCTGACCGCCGGTTCCGTTGCCGCGGGCAGCCACGGCGGATCCGCCGCGCTGCCAAACGCGCGCAGCTTCAGGCTGGGCACAATGGGGGTGACAACCCTGCTTGATGCCTCTTTCCCGCGTGACGGTTTCAAGGACGCCTTTGCCAAGGATGTCCCGGCAGAGGAATTCAACCGGATCACCGAAGAAAACTTCATTTCTCCGGACATGGTACAGTTTTACTTTACCCCGACACTGGTGGATACCGGCGCAGAGCTGGTGTTGTTTGATACGGGCCTGGGCCGGGGCGGGATCACAAAGGCGCTGGCCGATGCCGGGGTGACCCCGGACGCGATCGACGTCGTTGTGATCACACATATGCATCCCGATCATATCGGCGGGCTGATGACGGATGATGTCCCGACCTTTCCCAACGCCCGCTACGTCGCCGGGCGCGCCGAATACGACGGCTGGTTGTCCATGGGGCAGAACCGCGTGACCGATGTGATCGCCGGCAAGGTGACCCCGCTGGCGGAAAAGACAACATTCATCGAAGACGGCGCAACCGTGGCACCGGGCATCACGGCGATGGCCGCATTTGGCCATACGCCGGGACATATGACCTATCGGCTGGAAAGCGGCGGCGCTCAGCTGGTTCTGACCGCCGATGTGGCAAATCACTATGTCCTGTCCTTTGGAGTTATGCCCAAAAGTTGGTGACGGCGTGATCAGGCGGCGTTTTGACGTTGCCTGATCACGTCCTTGAAGGCAATCCCCTGGATCACTTCGGGCAGACGGTTTGGCCCTGAGATCTTCCTCCACTTCTTCTTGGCCGACATCATCAACCTGAAGACCATGGCGAGGGCGGTCTTGCGGTTCAGGCATCCTTTGGTTTTGCGCGTTCGGTTGCGGACCGTGGCAAAGACGCTTTCGATCGGGTTCGTGGTCCGGATGTGTTTCCAGTGTTCGGCCGGGAAGTCATAGAAGGTCAGCAACACGTCGCGGTCCTTGACCAGCCTGGCCACGGCCCGCTCGTATTTCAGGCCGTAGGTTTCCATGAAGAGATCGAAGGCCGCATTGGCTTCCTTCTTCGTCTCGGCCATCCAAATATCCTGCAGATCGGCCTTGGCTTTTTCCCGCAGCGACAGGGGCAGCGCGCCCGTTACATTGGCCGTCTTGTGGACCCAGCACCGCTGCTCACGGGGGGTCGGATAGACATCCCGCAGCGCCGTCCAGAACCCAAGCGCGCCATCACCGACAGCAAGCTCGGGCGGCACCGTCAGGCCGCGTTTCCTCAGACCGCGTAACAGGTCCCGCCAGCTGTCCGCGTTCTCCCGGAATCCGTCCATGATGCTCAAAACGTCCTTTTCTCCGTACTCGTCAGCGCCGATAATCACCAACATACATTGACGATCCCCGTCCAAACGGGGCGTGAAGCAGACCCCGTCCGCCCAGATGTAGACATAGCGCTTGCCCGACAGGTCACGCTTGCGCCAGGCTTCATACTCGTCCCACCAGGTCGCCTTCAGTCGCGTGATCGTGGAGGCTGACAGCCCCTCTGCATCCGGCCCCAAAAGGGCGGCCAGCGCCTCGCTGAAGTCCCCCGTTGAAATGCCCTTCAGGTAAAGCCAGGGCAGCAGCTCCTCGACGGACTTCGCTTTGCGTAGATACGGCGGCACCAAGGATGAACGGAACCTGATCTTGCTGCCATCGATGTTCGCACCCCGGTCGCGGACCCGGGGCACCTGAACGGGCACCGTGCCGACCCCGGTCATCACCGCGCGCGCTGGCAGGAACCCGTGGCGCACCAGACGCTGGCGACCTTCCTTGTCCAGCAAGCTGCGCGGGGACCGCCATGAAACCGGCAACCTCAGCCTGCACAGCCGTTCGCAACAGCTCGCGTGCCCCGAACTGAATGACCTCAGTCAGCGGATCAGGTGAAAATTCCGATGATAGCTCGAATGGAACACCGGTAGATTTCGACATGTGGCATATCCCTTTCTCTTGAGAATTGACGGCGCTTCAGCACCGCCTTGATATGCCGCCCCTCAGGGGCCATCACCAACTTTCAACCATATCTCTGTCCTTTGCCCATCCGGACTGGCCGTTCAGCTTCGACGTGGACAAGGACGCGGCCTCCGCATCGCGCCGGGCCGTGCTCGGCATGCTGGCCGCGGACCGGGTGCCGATGATCGGATATCACATGCCGTTCCCGGCCGCCGGCTTTGTCGAAGCCCGCGGCGACGGGTTCCGGTTTGTCCCGGTCAGTTACCAGCTGATGGGGTGAAAGCGGGTTTGATCTGAAACAAGGAGCCGGGCGCGGCTTCCCGCCATACTTGCCCCATGAGCCAGCATTCCCACGATCCGGCCGACATTGCCGCCCGGATCAGCGAGCCAAAGTCGAGAGGTGTTCTGCGTGACGTCGTCTATGGCGGCATCGACGGGTCGGTGACGACCTTTGCCATCGTCTCCGGCGTCGCCGGCGCGGGACTGTCGCCGTTCGTCATCATTGCGCTGGGGGTCGCCAACGTGCTGGCGGACGGGTTTTCGATGGCGGCGGGAAACTACTCTGCCACCAAGTCAGAAACGGACAACCTGGCCCGGGTCAGGGCCATCGAAGCCCGCCATATCGAGAAATATCCGCACGGCGAATGGCTGGAAGTGCGGGAGATCCTTGCCGGCAAGGGGCTGGAAGGTGAGCTGCTGGATCAGGCCACGGACGCGGTGACCGCTGACCGGACCCGCTGGATCGACATGATGGTCGAGGGCGAATACGGGCTGGGCGGGGCTGATCCCGAACCGATGCGCGCCGCAATTGCCACCTTCCTGGCCTTTCTCAGCGCCGGGCTGGTGCCGCTGATGCCGTTCCTGTTGGGACTGGACGGCGCGTTCCGCATATCCGCGGCGCTGACGATGTGCGTGTTTTTCGGGATCGGCGCAATGAAAAGCCGCTGGTCGCTGGCGCCGTGGTGGCGGTCGGGGCTGGAGACGCTGGCTATTGGCGGGGCCGCGGCTGCGATCGCCTTTGGCGTCGGCAGCCTGTTCCACGCCTGAGCGGAGTGCGCGTTCCGCGCACACTTTGTGCCTTGTCACCGGCCCTCCGGGCCGGCTCCTCAGGTTCGGCCTGACGGCCGAACACGCCTGCGGCGCGAGTATTTCCGCAAAGATGAAGACCGGGGACCCTGCTTCATCTTTGTTCAAGTACGCCACGGGGGTGTGGGGGTGTGAAACCCCCACCGGCGCGACACTGGACCTTGCCGGGCGCCCTGCCTATAAGGCCCGCCATGAGCAGGATACGTCTCGTTCCCATTCGAATTACATCCCCGGCGCTCCGCTGCTGAGCCGCCGGGCAAAGGTGTCCGAGTACCGCACCGACCGCTGACCACGATATTCCCGATCAAGGACGCCCGAAATGTGCGCCGACACGCCTGACTACAAAGACACCCTGAACCTGCCGAAAACCGACTTCCCGATGCGCGCCGGCCTGCCCCGGCGCGAACCCGGCTGGCTGGAACGCTGGGAAGAGATCGGCGTTTACGACCGCCTGCGCGAGAAGGAAGGCCGGACGCCCTTTACCCTGCATGACGGCCCGCCCTATGCCAACGGCCACCTGCATATCGGGCACGCGCTGAACAAGACCATCAAGGACATCATCGTCCGCAGTCATCAGATGATGGGCCATGACAGCCGCTACATCCCCGGCTGGGATTGTCACGGCTTGCCGATCGAATGGAAGATCGAGGAACAGTACCGGCAGAAGGGCCGCGACAAGGACGAAGTTCCGGTCATCGATTTCCGCCAGGAATGCCGCAGGTTCGCCGAGGGCTGGGTCGAAATCCAGCGCGAGGAGTTCAAGCGGCTGGGCGTGACCGGCAGCTGGGACCGGCCGTACCTGACCATGGCCTACCATGCCGAGCGGGTGATCGCCGAGGAATTCATGAAATTCCTGATGAACGGCACGCTTTACCAGGGGTCCAAACCGGTGATGTGGTCGCCGGTCGAAAAGACCGCGCTGGCCGAGGCGGAGGTCGAATACCACGACAAGCAGTCGGACGCGATCTGGGTCCGGTTCCCGATCATCCGGGCGGTGACCGAAAGCGGCGCGCGTTCGGATCTGCTGGGCAATCACGTGGTGATCTGGACCACGACGCCCTGGACGATCCCGTCGAACCGGGCGATCGCGTTCAATCCCGACCTGTCTTACGGGCTTTATGAGGTCACCGGACGGCCCGAGGAATGCTGGGCCCGGATCGGCCACAGGTATCTGCTGGCGGACAATCTGGCGGCGGACGTGCTGGGCAAGGCGCGGCTGGAACCGGACATGTACCGGCGGCTGCGCGACGTGAAGGCGAGCGAGCTGGACCTTCTGGTTTGCGCGCATCCCTTCGCCGGTGTCGACGGCGCCGGGGACGAATGGGACTACAACGTGCCCCTGCTGCCCGGCGCCCATGTCACCGACGACGCCGGGACCGGCTTTGTCCACACCGCACCCAGCCACGGTTCTGACGACTTCATTCTCGGGGTCCGGCACGGGCTGGAGATGACCCACAACGTGCTCGAGGACGGGTCCTTCCGCGGGAAGCTGCCGTTCTTCGGCGGCAAGCTGATCCTGAAGCCCAATGGCAAGGAAGGCGACGCCAACAAGGCGGTCATCGACAAGCTGGTCGAGGTCGGCGCGATGCTGGCCCGCGGCCGGCTCAAGCATTCCTACCCGCATTCCTGGCGGTCCAAGGCACCGGTCATCTTCCGCAATACGCCGCAATGGTTTGCCGCCATCGACCGAACGGTCGGCGACGGCATGGACACCCATGGCGCGACGATCCGTGAACGGGCGATGACCGAGATCGACAACGTGAACTGGACGCCGCGATCCGGGCGCAACCGGCTGCATGCGATGATGGAAGCGCGCCCCGACTGGGTGCTGAGCCGCCAGCGCGCCTGGGGCGTGCCGCTGACCTGTTTCACGAAGAAAGACGCGCTGCCGACCGATGACGATTTCCTGCTGCGCGACCCGGCGGTGAATGCACGGATTGCCGAGGCGTTCGAAACCGAGGGCGCCGATGCCTGGTATGCCGATGGCGCCAAGGCGCGGTTCCTCGGCTCTGACTACGACGCTGACGCTTGTGATCAGGTTTTCGACATCCTCGATGTCTGGTTCGACAGCGGCTCGACCCATGCTTTCGTGCTGCGCGACCGCGCGGACGGGACCGAGGACGGCATCGCCGATGTCTACATGGAGGGCACCGACCAGCACCGGGGGTGGTTCCATTCCTCGCTGCTGCAATCCTGTGGCACAAACGGCCGCGCGCCCTATCGCAACGTGGTCACGCATGGGTTCACGCTGGACGAGAAGGGCAACAAGATGTCCAAATCGCTCGGCAACACGGTGGTCCCCGACGAGGTCGTGAGGCAGTACGGCGCCGACATCCTGCGGCTGTGGGTGGCGCAGACCGATTACACGGCCGATCAGCGGATCGGACCGGAGATCCTCAAAGGCGTGGCCGACAGCTATCGCCGGCTGCGCAATACCATGCGCTTCATGCTGGGATCGCTCAACGATTTCTCTGAAGCCGACCGGGTGGACCCGGCTGACATGCCGCCGCTGGAACGCTGGGTGCTGAGCCGGGTGGCCGAACTGGACAAGGCCGTGCATGACGGATATCGCGGCTTCGATTTTCAGGGCGTGTTCAGCGCGGTGTTCAATTTCGCGACGGTGGACCTGTCTTCCTTCTACTTCGACATCCGCAAGGACGCGCTCTATTGCGACGGCGACACGCTGCGGCGGCGCAGTGCGCGCACGGTTCTCGACATCCTGTTCCACCGCCTGACCACGTGGCTGGCTCCGATCCTCGTCTTCACCATGGAAGAGGTCTGGCTCGAGCGGTACCCGGGTGACACAAGCTCGGTGCATCTGGAGGATATTCCCGAAACCCCGGCGGACTGGCTGGACGAAACGCTGATGGCAAATGTCGCGCGGATCCGCCGGGTGCGCCGGGTTGTGACCGCCGCGCTGGAAGTGCAGCGAACCGAGAAAGTCATCGGGTCCAGCCTCGAAGCTTCACCTATCGTGCATGTCGAGGATGCCGACACACGGGCGCTGCTTCAACAGATCGACATGGACGACATGTGCATCACATCCGGCCTGCAGCTGACCGGTGACCCGTCCCCGGCCGAGGCCTTCCGTCTGCCCGAGGTCGAAGGCGTCGGCGTGGTGTTCGAAAAAGCCGAGGGCGAAAAATGCCAGCGGTGCTGGAAAATCCTGCCGGATGTCGGGCAACACGGCCACCCGGGTGTGTGCGGCCGGTGTGAAACGGCGTTGTCGGGGGCCATGGCCTGAGACTGCCGGACCCTTCCGAAGGGGTCCGTTGCGGGTCTTTCAAGCCATCGTGATCGCCCCGTAGCGGGGCGCTCTTGTTTCCGCAGGCGGATGCGTCACAATTAGGCGACCAACATAGCTGATCCGATATGTTCCTCACCCGCCCCCTTCTTGCGCTCCTTGCCCTTCTGACACTCGCCGCCTGTGATCCGGGTCCGACCGGTTATGGCGCCGCACCGCCCGGTGTCAGCCAATCCCAACATGACGCGCAGGTCCGGGCCCAAAGAGAAGCCCGGCGCAAGGCGTACCAGGGCCCACGCGGTGGCGCGAGCGGACGATGAGCTTGCATGGCACCGGGCCGGCAGGCACTGTCACGCCATGCCATCCGTCAGCGTAGACACCCGATTTGGTCAGCTGAACGTCGTCGAAACCGACGGCGCCATTACGCAGCTGACCTGGAACCGCCCGGCCGAGGGCGAAGAAACCCCGCTGTTGCAGGAGGCGGCAAGACAGCTTCGGGCCTATGACGCCGGGCAATTGGAAACCTTCGATCTGCCGCTTTTCGTTCACGGGTCCGGGTTTCAACGGGCGGTCTGCGACGCGATGTGCGCGATTCCGTTCGGCTATACCCGCACCTATGGCGAAATTGCGCAGCAACTGGGCCATCCGGCGCAGGCGGTCGGACAGGCCTGTGGCGCCAACCCGATTGCAATCATCATTCCCTGTCACCGGGTGATGGGCGCCAAGGGGCTGACCGGATTTTCCGCGCCGGGCGGCGTGGAAACCAAGGTTGCCCTGCTGCGCCATGAAAACGCAGGCGGTTTCCTGATTTGACACGCATCAAGTTCAACTGCACGATCTTTTGCTAATGTCGTTCGGACCGGAAAAGAAAAGGACGCCCTAAATGGCCGATAATGACCGCGCAGCGCTTAAGAAATCGATCAGCGACCGGCTGATGTCACTGGAGGCCGAAGAGCTGTCTACCGCGATCGCGCATTACGAGGCATTTCTGGCGGATTCGCGTCTGGACGATCGCGAAATGCACGACAAGGACGACATCGCGGGATCGACCGAAAACCTCGAACTCGCCGCGGCCTTCGACCACCCGGTTCAGGCCCATCACGCCAAGATCGACGTGATCGAGAACACCGATTTCGGGCTCACGGACGTGGTTGGTCCCGGCGCCGTTGTGGTTCTGGGCGACCGCCGGTTCATCGTCGCCGTGTCGACCTCCCGGTTCGAAGCCGAAGGCGAGACCTATATGGGCGTGTCTCAGCAGAGCCCGATCTACAAGGCCATGGCCGGTCTCGAAGCCGGTGACACCTTCACGCTCAACGGTCGTGAAATGGAGATCGAGGACGTCCTCTGATAGAGCCTTTGGCCGGCGCTATCCGCCGGCACGCCTGACTTCGGCCTTTACGGCGCGTTCGGGGATCAGCTGTTGCGCGATCCCGGCCAGCAGCAGGTAGAGGCTGGTTACGATCAGCCCCCAATGCGCCCAGCTTTCGGGATGGAAATCCACCCATGCCGCCCAGCCCGCGAAAATCGTCCAGGCCACGGCCATCGAAGCGGTGACCGGGCGCCAGCGCTTGGTGCGCATCGGGTGGACGAATTTCAGCGGCACGAACATCGCCACAGCCAGAACCGCCACCAGTGACAGGCTGACCCAGAAGCTCGGCTTCAGCGCGAAGATCACCAGCACCAGCATGTTCCAGCAGCCCGGAAAACCGGAAAACGAATTGTCCTTGGTCTTCATGCGGGTGTCCGCGAAATACATGGCGCTGGTAAAGGTGATGATGATGATCGCGGCCCAGCCGGTCCAGCCGTCCATCAGCCCGGATTTGAAGAGCGCGAAGGCGGGGATGAAAACATAGGTCAGATAGTCGATGATCAGATCGAGCAGAACACCGTCGAACTGCGGTGCATAATGCTTGACGTGATAACGCCGGGCCAGCGGTCCGTCGATCCCGTCAACGGCAAAGGCCACGACCAGCCACAGGAACATAAGGTCCCATTTGCCCTCGACCGCGGCCAGCATGGCCAGCATGGCAAAAACGGCACCCGTGGCAGTGAGCAGGTGCACGGACAGGGCGCGCATCTCGTTTGTCATGCAACTGTCATGTACCAAACCTGTTCCGGATGCAAAGAAAACCGCCGCCCCAAAGCTCTGGGGCGGCGGTGATCATTGTCAGATACGTCGCAGCCGATCAGGTCAGATCGAACCGGTCGGCGTTCATCACCTTGGTCCATGCGGCAACGAAATCGGCCACGAACTTGCCCTTGGCGTCATCCTGACCATAGACCTCGGCCAATGCCCGCAATTGCGAGTTGGACCCGAAGACCAGATCAGCGCGGGTCGCGGTCCACTTGACCGCACCGGTGGCCAGATCCTTGCCTTCAAAGGCCATTTCCGACGCATCGGTCTTGGACCATTCCGTACCCATGTCCAGTAGGTTGACGAAAAAGTCGTTGCTGAGCACACCGACGTTATCCGTGAACACGCCATGCGCCGTGCCACCGTGATTGGTGCCCAGAACCCGCATACCACCGATCAGCGCCGTCATTTCCGGTGCCGTCAGGGTCAGCAATTGCGCCCGGTCGATCAGCATCTCTTCGGTCGAGATAGTGTATTCGGCCTTCTGGTAGTTGCGGAACCCGTCCGCGGCCGGCTCCAGAACATCGAAGCTGTCGGCGTCGGTCATGTCGTCGGTTGCATCCGTCCGGCCCGGGGTGAACGGTACGACGATGTCGTGCCCGCCATCCTTGGCCGCCTTTTCAACCGCTGCACAGCCGCCCAGCACGATGATATCGGCCAGCGATACCGCCTTGCCGCCGGACTGGGCGCCGTTGAACGCGGACTTGACACCTTCCAGCGCTGCAAGCGCCTTTTCCAGCTTCTCCGGTTCGTTTGCTTCCCAGCCGTTCTGCGGGGCCAGCCGGACACGCGCGCCGTTGGCGCCGCCGCGATGGTCGGACCCGCGATAGGTCGATGCCGAAGCCCATGCGGTGGAGACCAGCTCGGACACGGAAAGCCCGCAGTCGAGCAGCTGGGCCTTCAGGCCGGCAATGTCCGCATCGTCGATCATATCGTGATCGACCGCCGGCATCGGATCCTGCCAGATCAGGTCCTCGGCCGGGACATCGGCGCCCTGATAGCGGGCCTTCGGGCCCATGTCGCGGTGGGTCAGCTTGAACCACGCACGGGCAAAGGCATCAGCGAACTGATCGGGGTTTTCATGGAACCGCTTGGAGATGCCCTTGTAGATCGGGTCCATGCGCATCGCCATATCGGCGGTGGTCATCATGGTCTTGACCTTCTTGGACGAGTCATGCGCCTGCGGGGCCATGTCTTCTTCGGCCACGTCCACCGGCTCCCAGATCCACGCGCCCGACGGCGATTTGGTCAGGTTCCAGTCATAGCCGAACAGCAGATCGAAATACCCGTTGTCCCACTTGGTCGGGTTCGCGGTCCATGCACCTTCAACGCCCGAGGTGGTCGTGCTGTCGCCATGGCCGGTGCCGAGCTCGTTCTTCCAGCCCAGCCCCATCTGTTCCATCGGGGCGGCTTCGGGCTCGGGTCCGACAAGTGTCGGGTCGCCGGCGCCATGCGCCTTGCCGAAGGTATGACCGCCGGCGACCAGCGCCACGGTTTCCTCGTCATTCATCGCCATGCGGGCAAAAGTGTCGCGAATATCGCGGCCCGAGGCGAGGATGTCCGGATTTCCGTCCGGACCTTCGGGGTTCACATAGATCAGCCCCATCTGCACCGCGGCCAGCGGGTTTTCCAGATCACGCTCGCCGGAATAGCGGCTGTTGGGGTTGTCGGTGACAGCAAGCCATTCGGTTTCTGCGCCCCAATAGACATCCTCTTCGGGTTCCCAGATGTCTTCGCGACCGCCGCCAAAGCCGAAGATCGGCCCGCCCATGCTTTCGATCGCGACATTGCCGGCCAGGACAAGCAGGTCTGCCCAGGAAATCTGGTTGCCGTATTTCTGCTTGATCGGCCACAGCAGGCGTCGCGCCTTGTCGAGGTTGCCGTTATCCGGCCAGCTGTTCAGCGGGGCAAAACGCTGCGACCCGGAACCGGCACCGCCACGGCCATCTGCGGTCCGGTAGGTTCCCGCGGCATGCCATGCCATGCGGATAAACAGGCCGCCGTAATGGCCATAATCCGCCGGCCACCAGTCCTGGCTGTCGGTCATCAGCGCGGTGAGATCTTTTTTCAGCGCCTCCAGATCGACCTTGCTGAACGCCTCGGCATAGTCAAAACCGGTATCCATCGGGTCCGACTTGCTCGAATTCTGGCTCAGGATCTTCAGGTTCAGCTGATTGGGCCACCAGTCTCTGTTCGACCGGCCGCCAAAGGCGGTATGCATCACCGGGCACTTGATGTCGCCGTCCATATTCTCTCTCCGTTCTGTGTCGCGTTCTGGGTTTGCTCCGGGCGGGTAAGCACCCGGAAAAGATCTGGTCGAAAAGGAATTGCAGAATACCGTCGTTGCAGCCCGGGCCAAAACCCGGAAACGATGCGAATATCCTGCTCCTCCTGATCCGCCTCGAATCTTGAATTTAGAATAATTCTACTTTCCCCATCAGGTCCAATCGGTTATTCCTTACATGCTGATCAGGAAATCTTATGTCAAACGTGACGATTCGACAGCTCCGGTACTTTCAGGCTCTGGCCCAAACCGGACATTTCGGACATGCGGCTGCGCTGTGCTCGGTGTCGCAACCTGCATTGTCCATGCAGATCAAGGAGTTGGAGTCAGAACTCGGCACACCGCTGGTGGAACGGCGTCCGTCCGGCGCGCAACTGACACCGATCGGGCACGAGATCGCCGCACGCGCAAATGAAATCCTGATCCTCACCCAAGGGCTCAGCGACCTTGCAGAAAGCCGGGCGCGGATTCTTTCCGGGGCGCTCAGCCTTGGAGTGATTCCCACGATTGCGCCCTACCTGCTGCCTGCAACGCTGGCCGAAATCAGGCGCAGTTACCCATCTCTGGATCTGCGTATCCGGGAAACCCGCACGGAAACGCTGGTGACGGATCTGCTGTCGGGCGGGCTCGACCTGCTGCTGCTGGCCCTGCCCATCGAGCATCCGGAAATTGAAACGCTGCCGCTGTTTGATGACCCGTTCGTCCTTGCCGCCCCGAACACCGGCGAACAGCCGACCCGGATCCTCAGCACCGATGACCTGCTGCTGGAAAACCGGGTGCTGCTGCTCGAAGAAGGGCACTGCTTCCGCGATCACGCCCTCGAGGTCTGCGACATGCACCGCCGCGGGGAGATTGACACGATGGGCGCATCCAGCCTGGCCACGATCGTGCGCATGGTGGCCAACGGGATGGGGGTGACATTGTTGCCGGAAATCAGCGTGAACACCGAAACACCCGGGCTGGATCTGCGGCTTCTGGAATTTGCCGATCCCGCCCCGTCCCGCAGCGTCGGGCTGGCGTGGCGCAAATCATCGCCCCGCAAGCGCGATTTTGCCGAGGTCGGCAAGATGATCCTTGCCGCCCGCGGCGACGCCCCGGATCAGTTGGAGACCCGAACCTCTTCCAGTGGATAGGCAAGGAAATCCTGCTCTTCCCACCCGGCATGACAGTCGTGACAGAACTTCTGCTTGAACTTCATCGGCTTGCCGTTCGGCAGGATGCCGCCATACAGCCAGTCCGCGGTTTCCGGGATCGACCCGGCTTCCATCTTCGTCATGATGAACAGCGGGCCGACAACCACCTTGCCCTTTTTCTTGTTCAGCTTCGCGCTTTCCTTGGCCAATACCGATCCGACCGGCATATCGACGCCTTCTTCGGCGAATTTCAGGTATTCTTCCGCTGCGATGTCATTCGCAAATGTCTGCAGCAGCCGTTCGCCATGCGGGCCGGCCACCGCCGGTCGCGTCGACGTCACGGTCCAGCCGCGAAAGGCAACCGCCACCTCGTCGCCCTGCTTGGCATACCCTTCGGCCATCTTGTCCTTGATACAGTCGTACAGCGCGACAATCTCGGTTTCATCCAGATCAAAAGGGTCCGTCTTGTCGGTCGTACAGTCCTCGGCCGTCGCCGATGTAGCGAACAGGGCGAGCGTGGCCGCCGCCAGCGTGCTGTTTCTCAGGAAAGTCATCTATGCGTCCCCTTGCTTGCGTGAGTTGGCTGAGTTCACGAAAAGGGTTGCACAGTTTGACGATGCGGAAACTGAACGTTTTTGCACGAAGGCACACAAAGGTGTGACAGCTACGATCTTGGATGGGTCCGGTTGTAGACCTCCATCAGGCGCGCCGTGTCGACGGCGGTGTAGGCCTGTGTGGTCGACAGCGACGCGTGACCCAGCAACTCCTGGATTGCCCGCAGATCCCCGCCGGCATCCAGCAGATGGGTCGCGAAACTGTGGCGCAACGCATGCGGCGTGGCCGAGGATGGCAGACCCAGCTGCATCCGCACCCGGGCCGTCACCGCCTGTATCGCGCGGGCTGACAACGCCGCGCCGCGCACCCCGCGAAACAGCGGCCCGTCTTCCGGCAGGTCCCATGGGCACAGGGCACAATACCTGTCGACCGCAGCACGGGCCGCCGGCAACACCGGAACCGGGCGTTCCTTGCCACCCTTGCCGACGATGCGGATCACCTCCGCCAGCGGCACGTCGCCCGCCGTCAGGCCCAGTGCTTCGGAGATACGCAGCCCACAGCCATAAAGCAGGGTCAGCACCGCCACGTCCCGGGCGCCCACCCAATCCTTGTCCGATTGTGTCTCGGTCAGATCAATAACCGCCCGCGCCGCATCCTTTTCCAGCGGACGCGGCAGCTTTTTCTGAAATCTCGGCGCCCGTGTGGACAACACCGCCGTCGCCTCGAACCCCTGCCGGTCGGCAAGCCAGCGGTAGAAAGACTTCACCGCCGACAATCTGCGGGCCAGCGTGCGCGAAGAGGCACCCTGCCCGCGCTCGGCAGCCATCCACGCGCGTATATCCGAAACACCGATCGTTTCCAGCACGCCCAATCCCTGTTCGCCGCCATGATGGGCGGTCAGAAAACCAAGAAACCCGGTCACGTCGCGCCGGTAGGCAATGATGGTGTTTTCAGAAGAGCCGCGCAGCGCGCTCTGGCTGTCCAGCCAGCCCTGCAGCGCGTCGCGGAACGCCGGCGAGATCACCGCAGCCAGTGGCGCATCGACCGTTCGAACACGCCCGCGAAAAAGCCCAGAAGGTCGGTGCCCTGCTGCGGCGTGAACTGATGCGGGTCCTCTGCCCCCAGAACCAGCAGACCGGGCAGACGCCCTTTGCCGAAATCCAGTTTCAGGCAGGCCTCGGACCGGACCCAGTCGGCGGCATCGTGATAAATCTCGGCCGAGGGATGCTGCACCTGCCGCAGCGTGACCTGCCGCACCGGTCCGCCGCGCCCCTGTGTCAGGTAATCGTCGATGAAGCCCGGTTCGGCCACGGTCAGCACGTCACCCAGCCGCCGCACGGCCGGGTCACTGTCATTCTGAACCGATTCCAGAACCAGCGTGATGGCATCGACGCGCAGGATTTCAGCTACCTCGCCGCCCAGATCCCGCAGGAACACCTCGAACTCGGCCGGATCGAGCATACGCAGGATCGCGCGATGTATAGTGTTGGTCCCGGCAAGGTTCTCATAAGCAGCGGCGATGACACTGCGATGCGTATCCTCCAGCCGGTCGAGCCGCGACTCGAGCCGCTCCATCGCGATGCCGCACAGATCGACGATATTGCCGCCCATGGACTTTTCATTGGCAGCGATCAGCGCATGCATAATGTCCTGATCGTCCAGCACGGCGTCAGGTTTGGCGATGATCGCGTTGCGCAGGACATCGTCCAGTTTCGGGCTACTGCTCATTCGTGCCTCGTTGATTTGCGGGGCACTATAGCAGGGAGATTATTGAAATGCTGCTGAAAAATGGGAAAGCGGCGGAAAAAGCCGTTTCCGGATGGCCAGTGGGCCGGCCGGGCACAAAATCCCGGTAAACGCCTGCAAACAAACAAAACCTTTCCGCGCACCCGCGCCTCAGATCTGCACAGGGAACGCGGCGCTGCGCGCGGCTCCCGGATCCGGCCCGGACCAGTGCCGCAGCGCCGTCGCCGTCAGGGCGGTCTTGGACAGCCCCGGTTTCCCGGATAGGGTTGCAGTTCGGGCAGGGCCTGTGGTTTGCGGGTGGGGACGTGCAGCAATCACCTGACTTTTTTCACGAGGGCGATCTGGTCAGCGTTCTGACCACGCAGCCGCTGGACCGGACGCTGGATTACAAGGCGCCCGAAGGCGGCTGCGTACCCGGCGCGCTGGTCGAGGTGCCGCTGGGCCCGCGCAAGGTGCTGGGCGTGGTCTGGGGCCCGGGCAAGGGCGATTTCGACCGCTCGAAAATCCGGTCCGTGATCCGGGTGCTGGACGCCGCCCCGATGCGCGAGGAAATGCGCCTGTTCCTGATCCGGGCCGCGGAATACACGCTGACCTCCATGCCGGCGATGCTGCGGCTGGCAACGCGGGCGCCCGGGCTCGGTGATCCGCCATCCATGCGCAAGGTCTACCGGCTGGGAACCGGCAAACCCGACCGGATGACCGATGCCCGCACCCGGGTGCTGGCGGTGCTGGAGGAATATGGCGGGCTGGCCTTCACGCAGAAGGAGCTGGCCGAGATGGCCGGCGTGACCGGATCGGTGATCAAGGGGCTGGTCAAACACGGCGCCGTCGCCGAAGAGGACACCCCCCGCGACCTGCCTTTTGCACCGCTGGATCCCGAACGTCCGGGCAAGGCGCTGACCGAAGAACAAAAGGCAGCGGCAGACACCCTGCGCGCCGACATACGGGACGACGGCTATGGCACGACCCTGCTGAAAGGCGTCACCGGGTCGGGCAAGACCGAAGTCTATCTCGAAGCCGTTGCCGAAACTCTCAGAACCGGCCGACAGGCGCTGGTCCTGCTGCCGGAAATCGCGCTGACGGCCGAGTTTCTGGCCCGCGTCGAAGCCCGGTTCGGCACCCGCCCGGCCGAATGGCATTCCGGCGTGACAATGACCGAACGGCGGCGCATCTGGCGCATGGCCGGTCAGGGGCAGGTACAGCTTGTGGTCGGTGCACGATCGGCCCTCTACCTGCCGTTTCAGCGGCTGGGCCTGATCATTGTCGACGAGGAACACGACACATCCTACAAGCAGGAAGACGGCGTTTTGTACAATGCGCGGGACATGGCCGTGCTGCGCGCGTCGATCTGCGGAGCACAGGTTGTGCTGGCCAGCGCCACGCCGTCACTGGAAAGCTGGGCCAATGCCGAGGCGGGCAAGTACCGCAAGCTGGAACTGACATCGCGCTTCGGGCCGGCGGTGATGCCCGAAATGCGCGCGATCGACATGCGCGGCGAACAACTGGCCCCCGGGCGCTGGGTGTTGCCGACCTTGCGGGCCGCAGTGAACAGCCGGCTGCAGCGCGGAGAACAATCGCTGCTTTTCCTGAACCGGCGGGGCTACGCGCCGGTGACCCTGTGCCGGGCCTGCGGCGAGCAGATCGGCTGCAGGCATTGCGATGCGCGCATGGTCGAGCACCGGTTCCTCAAGCGGCTGATGTGTCACCAGTGCGGCGACACCATCCCGATCCCCTCCGAATGCCCGTCCTGCGGGGCCGAAGGCCGTCTGGCACCGGTCGGACCGGGCGTGGAGCGTATGGGCGAAGAGATCGCAACACTGTTTCCCGACGCGCGGGTCTCAGTGCTGAGCTCGGATCTCTTCGGCAGTGCGCGGGCCCTGAAGGCGGAAATCGAAAACATCGCCGCCGGCGGCGCGGACATCATCATCGGCACGCAACTGGTGGCCAAGGGGCACAACTTCCCCCTGCTCACGCTGGTGGGCGTGATCGATGCCGATCTTGGCCTGCAGGGATCCGACCTGCGGGCCGCCGAACGGACGTTTCAGCTGATGCGGCAGGTCGCCGGCCGCGCCGGGCGGGCGGACAAGCCGGGAACGGCGCTGTTACAGACCTATCAGCCCGAACACCCGGTGATCCGGGCGATCCTGTCGGGCAATGAAGAAGAATTCTGGAAGGCCGAGGCCGCCGGGCGCGAAGCGGCGGCGGTGCCGCCCTATGGACGGATGGCGGGCATCGTTCTGTCCGGCACGGATCTGCAACAGGTCTTTGATCTGGGCAATGCTCTGGCCGTGCAGGACGCCGCATTGCGTCAGATCGGGGCACAGGTATTCGGACCGGCCCCGGCGCCCATCGCCCGTGTGCGCGGACGGCACCGGGTACGCCTGTTGGTGAAGGCCGCCAAGGGCGCGCCGGTTCAGGCCGCGGTCGCGCGCTGGATCGCCCCGCACAAGCTGCGCGGTGATCTGCGGCTGAGCGTGGATATCGACCCCCAGAGCTTCCTGTAGCAGCGTCGCACTGACTGCCGACAGGGTTGACCGGGACGCCCACCGCGCGTGTTACTGACACCGACCCAGCGGGAGGACAGCACATGCATGTGGTTGCCGACACCGAAACCCTCGTGGCCGACGGCATCATCACCACCCCACAGGCGGCAGAGATTGAAGCCCGGTCGCGCCAGACCATGGTGACGCTGGGCATCAACACGATCCTGTGCCTCGGGATCCTGTCGGCCACCGGCGGGCTGATCTTCTGGCTGCAGGACGCGCTGGCCGTCGCGATCTGTGGCGGGCTGGCCTTCGTCCTCGGCCTTGCGATCCTGAAACGGGGCTCGGCCACGCTGCTCATGTTCGGCAACGCCGCGGCACTGATCGGGGCCGGCATGCTGACCGGCGGCGGCGCACTGGAACTGGCACACAACCACGAAACGATCGCCGGTCCCGTGATGGCCGGCGCCGGCTTCGTTCTGTTCGCCGCCGCGGCGGCGGGCTTTGCGCGGGGTCTTCTCCCGGCCCGGTTCGTCATCGGGGCCGTCTGCGTTCTGGGGCTGGCCCTGCATCTGGGCGGGCTCGGGTTCCTGCTGGACCGGCATGAAATCGCCGGGCTGACCGTAAGCCTGTTCTTTCTCTATGCCGCGCTGCTGATCGGCGGCACCGGCTGGCTGCTGGACGTCCGGCTGATTTCCGCGTTGGCGATCGTGCCCTTCGCACAGGTGCTGGATACCGGAACCTTCTATCTGCATGCTGTCTACGCGTTCTATTCCCCCGAGCCGACGCTTTCCATCCTGCAGATGAGCGCTCTGATCGCGGCCGGCCTGTGGGTTGCCGCAACCCACGAGGAACGGCTGGCCCGGCACGCGCGGATCGTCACGGTCATGGCGTTCGTTGTCGCCAATCTCTGCGCGCTGGTCGGATCGCTCTGGGGCGACGTGGTGGGCCAGACGATCTGGGGCCCGGAGCGCCCCGGGACATGGACATCCGATGACTGGGAAGCCTATCAGACCGCACTGGACGCCTTCCGCGAAACCGCGCTCAACATCCCGGAAGGCGTGTTTTCCATTGTCTGGGCCGCCGCGCTGGTGGCCATTGCGCTGCGGGCAGCGCATCGCAACAATCGCGGGCTGTTCAATACGGCCGTCGTTTTCGGCGTCATCCACGCCTACACGCAGATGTTCGAAAGCTTCGGAGACAAACCGCTGGCCTACGTGATCGGCGGGCTGGTACTTATTCCTGTCGCGTGGGGCATGTGGCGGTTCGACCAGCTTCTCAGGGAACGGGCCGGGCCGGCACCGGACTGAACCGGTCCGGGCGGTCCGTCACCGCATCATGCGGCAATCGGCTGTTTCTGCCCTTCCAGCAGCCACGCGGTCGCCATCCCGCCGGCCCACATCGCCGTCAGCGCAGCCCAGGCCGTGCCGACAAAGATCGATCCGCCGGTCACACCGGCGCCAATCGCGCAACCGCCGGCCAGCATACCGCCGAACCCCATCAGCGCGGCACCGATCATCGCCCGCCGCATCGTCGTCGGCCCTTCGAAACCCTGGAATTTCAGCTCGCCGGACACGGCAGCGGCCAGAAACGCGCCGATGAAAACACCGGGCACCAGACCGATGTCGAATTCCAGAACCGCGTTCGGCTCCAGAAAGAACATCAGCATATTGGCCGACGGGCCGGTAAACGTGGCGCTTTCGATCTGCACCGGATCAAAGGCAACCTGGCTGAGCGCATAGGTCAGCACCCAGCCCACGGCGACGGCAAATCCGACCCCGCTGGCAAAAAACAGCCGCGACAGGCTGATCCGGTTGCGACGCGACAGGATCAGCGCCAGCACCGCGGTCATCAGACCCAGCACCAGACCGGCCGCCTGGGGCACCCCCGCCGCGGCCAGCAGGTCGACATTCCGCCCGCCTTCGGTGATCCAAAGCGTCGCGATATTGTCACGCACCGGGGACAGGACACCGGATAGCGTCATCTGCGCAACCACCGCGAAAATCAGGCCGGACACCACCGACCGCAGGTTTCCCGTCGCCGCCAGCACCAGCAAACGCCCCGAACAGCCGCGGGCCATGACCATGCCAGCGCCGAACATCAACCCGCCGACAATGGCCCCCGACCAACTGCCGGGAACCGCCATCATGCGGGCATCCGCGCTCTCCATCAGCCCCAGAAGCTGCGCCGCCTGAACCCAGACCACCGCGGTCGAAAAGGTCAGCAACCAGACCGCAACCTTGTCCCCCAGCGCACCGCGGGCAAACTCGACCGTCGCCGCGCGAAGACAGAACCGGGAACGCTGCGCGGCAATCCCGAAAATCAGGCCGGTGATCAGGCCGAAAAGTGCGGCCGTCGGCGCCTCGCCGATACGATCTATGAGGGCGACGAGATCCATGCACAGGTCCTTTTGCAGCGTTCAGAGTCGCCACCTGCTACGCGCGGGGGTTGTTCTGTGCATTGATGCAGATCAGAATCTGCGTGCTTGCTTTGACCCTCGCCAATCTGTCGCAACCGGCGTATTGGGCAGGGATGAAACCTGTTTCGCTCGACGAGGCCCACAGCCTGCCGGTCTGGCGCCGGCCCGTCGCCCTGCTTTTTGTAACTGCCATGGCCATGCCCATCGCGTTCTACGCGTGGTACGCATTGCTGAACAATTTCGTGGTCGAGGCGGCAGGGTTCGACGGGGCGGATATCGGCCTGTTGCACACGATCCGGGAAATTCCGGTTTTCTGGCCGTGCTGGTGATCTTCTTCATCATTTACATCCGGGAACAGGTTTTTGGTCTTCTGTCCCTAGTCCTGCTTGGTGTCGCCACGGCCTTTACCGCGTGGTTCCCGCATCTGGGCGGGATCCTGATCCTGACCTTTCTCAGCTCGCTCGGCTTTCACTACTTCGAAACCGTCAATCAGTCGCTTCAGCTGCAATGGCTGCCCAAGGACCGGGCGCCGCAAATGCTGGGCTGGCTCATGGGCGCGGGATCGGCCACGTCGCTGGTGGTCTTTGTCCTGATCGTCCTGATGTGGGACACGCTGGGGCTGACCTATAACATCGTGTTCATGCTCGCAGGCGGCGCGACCGCCCTGTTGGCGGTGTTCTGCCTGCTGGCCTTCCCGCAATTCGAAGCGCCGACGCCACAGCGCAAAGAAATGGTCCTGCGCAAACGCTACTGGCTGTATTACGCGCTGCAGTTCATGTCAGGCGCCCGGCCTCAGATCTTCATGGTGTTTGCCGGTTTCATGATGGTCGAACGGTTCGGGTTCGAAGTTCACGAACTCACCGGACTCTACCTGATCAACCTGATCATCAACATTGTTGCCGCGCCGTTTCTGGGCAAGGCCGTGGGGCATTTCGGCGAACGGAAAACACTGACCTTCGAATATGTCGGCCTGATCGTCGTATTCCTCGCCTATGGCGGCATCTACTGGTTTGGCTGGGGCGTGGCGCTGGCGGCCATTCTGTACGTTATCGACCACATCCTGTTCGGCTTCGCCCTCGCACTGAAAACCTATTTTCAGAAAATCGCGGACCCGGCCGATATCGCGCCCACCGCCGCGGTGGCGTTCACCATCAACCATATCGCCGCCGTGTTCCTGCCCGTGCTGCTGGGCCTGCTGTGGATCGTTTCGCCCGCGGCGGTGTTCTTTCTCGCGGCCGGCATGGCCGCGGTGTCGCTGGGGCTGGCGCTGCTGATCCCGCGGCATCCGGAACCGGGCTATGAAACGCTGCTGAACCGCCCCCTGCCGCAGGCCGCCGAGTGACATGGCACAGGAAGCGCGGTTTCTGACCGGCTCGACCATGGGCCACGTGATCCGCATGACCCTGACGGGCGCGGCCGGGATCACATTCGTCTTCATCATCGACGCGATGAACCTGTTCTGGGTGTCGCGGATGGGCGATCCCCGGATGGTAGCGGCCATCGGCTTTGCCTTTGCGATTCAGTTTTTCTCGGTGTCCAGCGGCATCGGGCTGATGATCGCGGCGACCGCGATCGTGTCGCGTTCCATCGGCAGCGGTCAGATGGCGGATGCGCGCGACCACGCTGCCAGCGCGGCCGTGATCGCCTTTGCCGCGCAGATCCTCATGGCCATGCTGGTGATCGCGTTCCGGTTCGAAATCCTGTCTCTCGCCGGAGCGAAGGGAGAAACGCTGCAACTGGCGGCGCGATACCTGATGCTGACCGTCCCGTCGCTGAGCTGGATGGCGGTGGGCCTGATCGCCAGCGGCGCGTTGCGCGCCGCCGGAGACGGGCGGCAGGCGATGTTCGTGACGCTGGCTTCCGGGACGTTGTCGATGTTTCTGGATCCGTTTCTGATCCTGTGGCTGGGACTGGGGCTGGACGGTGCGGCAATCGGGCTGAACTGCTCGCGCATGCTGCTGATGGTCGTGGCCCTGTATTTTGCAACGCGTAAACATGACCTGTTTGCGCGGCCCCGGCTGGCGGCAATCCTCATCACGCTCGGCCCGTTCATGGCCATCGCCGTGCCCGCCATCCTGACACAGCTGGCAACCCCCTTCGGCAACTACATTCTGACCACTGTGCTGTCCCGGTTCGGGGACGAGGCCGTGGCCGGTTGGGCCGTGGTCGGACGGCTGACGGTGGTGGCCTTCGGCGGCATCTTTTCGCTGTCCGGTGCCATCGGCGGGATCTTCGGACAGAATTTCGGTGCGAAGAAATATGACCGGCTGGTCTCCACCTACCGCGATGCGGTGGTGTTTTGCATTGGATATACGCTGATCGTCTGGGTCGTGCTGCTGGCGCTGCGCACAGTGGTGGCGGACGCCTTCGCGCTTGAGGCGAGCGGACGGGACGTGTTTTTCGCCTTCACGAATGTCGGGGCCGGCGCGTTCCTCTTTGCCGGCCTGTTCTTTGTCGCCAATGCCGCGTTCAACACGCTGGGGCGCCCGACCTGGGCGACACTGCTCACATGGCTGCGCGACGGGGTGCTGACCCTGCCGGTCGCGGTCTGGCTCGCGGGCGTCTTCGGCGCCGTCGGGGTCATTTATGCACAGGCGCTGCTGGGCGTGGTGCTGGGCATTGCGGCCTGCGTCTGGGGATGGCATTTCATCCGCAGCATTGGATCCGCACCGCCAAAGGTCGACCTGAAGACCCGGCGCGGCCTGCGCGACGTGAACCGTTTCCGGAGACGCTGATGACAACCTATACCGCCCTGACCACCCTGCCCGGAAAAACCGCCGCCGAAGCGCTGGGGGACGCGATGGAGCGGCTGGACCCGGCCCCGACCGGGATCGGCGTGTTCGAGATGGAGGACGGATCCGGCCTGTGGGAAATCGGCGGCTATTTCGTCGATCCCCCGGACGAGATCGCGCTCAGCCTGCTGGCCGCGGCCTGCGGCGCGAAACCTTTCACTGTGTCCGAAGTGCCGGAAACCGACTGGGTCGCACATGTGCGACGGGAACTGGCCCCGGTCGAGGCCGGGCGCTTCTTCGTCTATGGCAGCCATGATGCCGACAAGGTGCCGGACGGCTGCGAACCCCTGCTGATCGAGGCGTCGATGGCCTTCGGCACCGGGCACCACGGCACCACGCTGGGCTGCCTGCGGGCGCTGGACCGGCTGGCGCAGGACGGCAATGCGCGAACCGCCGTTGCCGACATCGGCTGCGGGACCGCGGTGCTGGCCATGGCCGCGGCACGGATCTGGCCGGGAACGGTTCTGGCCAGCGACATCGACCCTGTCGCGGTTGACGTCGCCCGGACAAACGTGACGGCCAATGATCTGACCGGACGCGTGGATTGCGTCGAGGCTGCAGGCTTCGATCACCCCGCCCTGTCGGCGCGGGCGCCGTTCGATCTGGTCTTCGCCAATATCCTCAAGGGACCTCTGGTGGCCCTTGCACCGGACCTTGTCGGCGCGCTGTCCGCGGGCGGGCACGCGATTCTGTCGGGGATTCTGAACGAACAGGCCGAAAATGTGGCGGAGGTTTATTCAGGCCTTGGAACCAATATCCTGCAAATGGATGTGATTGGTGACTGGACGACGATAACGCTCGAGAATACGGCCTGATTAAGCCGTATTTTCAGGGTGTTCGAGGTGTTTGCCCCATTTCTGCCACATTTCAGCCCTACCTCTTCCTCATCCGCTGGTGGGGGCCAGTTCGGAGGTTGCTATGTTCCAGAACCACGCCCTTTTCGACCGCCGCGTGCGTCGTCTGAACCGCAAGCATGAGGCCATGTCCCGTGGCTACACGACCAAACTGCGCAAGGATGGCCTGATCGTTGTCCAGCCGCAGCGTGCACAGGTGCGCCTGCCTCTGAAATTCCTGTTTCTGGTCTTCGTCGCCTTGATCCTGTTCAAAGGGTTCCTGATGGCGAGCCTGGGGACCGAAGCCTATGGCGAACGGGTTGCAGGACTGGCCGGCGGGACAACCGTGGAACAGGTCGGGGCATGGGTCATGCAGCCCGAACCGGCGACCGAGTTTGTTGCCGCGCAGATTGGTCTGATCCTGCGCTGAAGAGAATTGGGTAAACCGTAACTCCGGTAAATGGTGCCGGGGGCAAATAGGTTGGTGTGCGTGTAATAAGTGACGCAAAAACGATTTCAGAAAAGTAAAACCGCGCGACCCTGAAAGGATCGCGCGGTTCTTTTTACGGACCTGCTCCGGATGCTCAGTAGTGCATCGAGCTGGCGACATCGTCGATGTCGCCGCGGATCAGGCCGATATCTTCGAGCTCACGATCGGAGAGCTTGCTCAGCGCGTTCCGGGTCACGCGGGCATCGTTCCATGCGGTCAGGGCGCCGAACGCGTTTGCCAGTGTGGATCCGATACGGCCGGTGCGGCCGTTGGAGACGCGGGTGTAATCGATTGCAGCCATATCTGTATCCTTTCGGTGTTGGGTTGCTGTATCTCGTCCGTTACAAAGCGCCAGATAGGCTTCGGATATCTGCACGACAAGCAGCAAAAATTGCATGGTTCATATGCAATGCGCGCATATCTCGATCCTTCTGCAATTCCATAAAATCATTCCGAAAAATCCACACGGAATCTGTCGCTTTCGGATCATGGACAGGTCGCAAACGACGCAAATGCACCCGGTTTCTCACGCGGGGCCGAAACCGGGTGCCACGCGGAAGGGCTTGGCGCATGTTCGCGTTTCGTGCTACTGCATCAAAAAGGCAACAAAAAGCAGGGCGGGGCAGGCAGCGGATGCGGATATTGGGCATTGATCCAGGCCTCAGGACATTGGGCTGGGGTGTGATTGACGCGGTCGGCAACCGACTCGGCCATGTCGACAGCGGCGTATGCCAGCCACAGGGCAGCGATCTGGCCACGCGGCTTTTGGACCTGCACCGGTTGCTGAGCGATGTGGTCGCCCGGTTCGGCCCGGATCTGGCCGCCGTCGAACAGACCTTTGTGAACAAGGATGGCAGCGGCACGCTGAAACTGGGACAGGCGCGCGGGATTGCCCTGCTGGTCCCGGCACAGGCCGGCATCCCGGTGTCCGAATACGCACCGAACACGGTGAAGAAGACCGTCGTCGGTGTCGGACACGCGGACAAGCGACAGGTCGAACATATGGTGCGGCTGCAATTGCCCGGCGCAGACCCGACCCGGGCCGATGCCGCCGACGCTCTGGCCATCGCGATCTGTCACGCCCACCATGCCCCGGCCCAGGCCCTGAGGATCCGGGCGTGATCGGCCGGCTCAGCGGACGGCTGGACTACCGCGCCGAGGATCACGTGCTGATCGATGTGCGCGGGGTCGGATACCTGGTCTATTGCTCTGAACGCACGATGATGGCGCTGCCGGGACCGGGCGAAGCGGTGTCTCTTTATACCGACCTTCTGGTGCGCGAAGATCTGCTGCAGCTGTTCGGGTTCACATCGCTGGTGGAAAAGGAATGGCACCGGCTGCTGATGAGCGTACAGGGGATCGGCGCGAAGGCGTCGCTGGCGATACTGGGCGCGCTGGGGCCGGACGGGGTGAGCCGGGCGATCGCGCTGGGCGACTGGAACGCGGTGAAGGCGGCCAAGGGTGTGGGGCCGAAAACCGCGCAGCGGGTGGTGAACGAACTGAAGGACAAGGCACCGGCGGTGATGGCCATGGCCGGAACCGGGGGCGGCGCGGTGACACCGGACGACGCGGTGATCGAGGCCGGGGAGCCGCCCGCAAAAACCGGCGCGGCCGCCCCCCGCAAACCCGCGGCACAGCGTCCGGCGGGCGACGGCGCAGCGCAGGCCGAGGCAATGTCGGCGCTGGGCAATCTCGGCTATCCGCCCGGCGAAGCAGCCGCCGCCGTGGCGCAGGCGCTGGAAGAAGGCGCAGAGGCCGGGACCGCGGCGCTGATCCGCGCCGCGCTGAAACTGCTCGCGCCGAAGGGATGACCTTGGGGCGCTCATCGGGCCTTCCGGCCCTTTTCGCTTTGATTGCCACGGAGGCCTGCGGTCATGGCTGAACCCGATCCCACCCTGCGGCCCGATCCGCTGCCGGAGGACCACGACCGCGCGCTGCGGCCCCAGCTGCTGGACGAGTTCATCGGGCAGGCCGAGGCACGGGCCAACCTGAAGGTGTTCATCGCCTCGGCCCGCAAGCGTGGCGAAGCCATGGATCACACGCTGTTCCACGGTCCGCCGGGGCTGGGCAAGACCACGCTGGCACAGATCATGGCGCGGGAGCTGGGCGTCAGTTTCCGCATGACCAGCGGTCCGGTTCTGGCCAAGGCCGGCGATCTGGCGGCGATCCTGACCAACCTCGAAGCCCGTGACGTGCTGTTCATCGACGAGATCCACCGGCTGAACCCGGCGGTGGAAGAGGTCCTCTATCCCGCGCTGGAAGATTTCGAACTGGATCTGGTGATCGGCGAGGGACCGGCGGCGCGCACGGTGCGGATCGAACTGCAGCCTTTCACACTGGTCGGGGCAACGACGCGCATGGGATTGCTGACCACCCCGCTGCGCGACCGCTTCGGCATTCCCACCCGGCTGCAGTTCTACACGGTGGACGAGCTGTTCGAGATCGTGATGCGCAATGCCCGGCTGCTGGGCACCCCGGCGGACGAGGCCGGTGCGAAAGAGATCGCAAAGCGGGCCCGCGGCACACCGCGGATTGCCGGCCGCCTGCTGCGCCGGGTGGTGGATTTCGCAATCGTCGAAGGCGATGGCCGGGTCACGCAACGGCTGGCTGACGGGGCCCTGACCCGGCTCGGGGTCGATCATCTGGGGCTGGACGGCGCCGACCGGCGCTACCTGCGGCTGATCGCCGAAAACTATGCCGGCGGACCGGTCGGCATCGAAACCCTGTCCGCCGCCCTGAGCGAAAGCCGCGACGCGCTGGAGGAGGTGATCGAACCCTTCCTGCTGCAGCAGGGGCTGATCCAGCGCACGCCGCGGGGCCGGATGCTGGCGCAGAAAGCCTGGACCCACCTGGGGATGGCGCCCCCGAAAAGCCAGAACGACCTGTTCGGTTAACCCCGGGTCACCGCGTGATACCCGTGGTGGATCACCGGCGCCAGCGGTTCGCCTTCCAGCGTTGCCGCATGTGCGGGATAGGTTTTGTAGCCGGGCGGAATGACAAATCCGCGCGGGGCGTGGTCCGTGAAGATGTACTTGCTGTTGTCCGGGGTGACCGGAAACCAGCCGGGATCGTCGAAGGCCCCCTGAAACACGCCCAGCCGGTCCTGCCAGCGGTCGAATGTCAGGTTGATCTTTGATCCGCAATCACCACAGAAATGGATGTACACGTCCTTGCCGGACCCTTCGGAGAGATGCGTGTACCGGGCCGGTTCGCCGGTGATCATGCGGAAGGCGGCGACATCGAAGATCGGCTCGATCATGAAGGCCGACCCGGTTGTTTTCTGGCAGAACCGGCAGAAACACATGGTCACCCATTCAGGATCCCGGTCGATGCCGAAACGCAGCCTGCCGCACAGGCATCCACCCTGATGATCCGTCATCGCACCCTCCGTTTCAGACCGGCACTGGCCGGGATACCGGTTTTATACCCGCTTGCAGGGACCTGCGGGCAGATTTATTGCGGTGCGCGGGCCGCCAGCGCGGAATTGAGTATTTGGACAAAGATGAAGGACAGGCCGTGACCCCGGAAGAGATCGAAGCGCTCTTTACCCGAAGCGACGGGTCTTATGCCTTTGCCCGCTGGGGTCGACCGGTGGCGCCGGTGGTGTTCGGGGTCGAGGATGAAACCCTGTCGGTGGTCAAGGGCGCGTGGGAGGCCGTCGCCACGCTGGCGGGGCACCAGATGACAGAGACCGACCCCGAGCTGGGCACGAACGTGATGATGTTCTTCTTCCGCGACTGGGCCGAGCTGCTGGACCTGCCGGACCTTGGCCGGCTGGTGCCCGAGCTTGACGCGCTGATCGTTCGGCTTCAGGGCGCCGATGCCAACCAGTACCGGATCTTCAGGTTCGACGAGGCCGGCGCGATAAAGGCCTGCTTCATCTTCCTGCGGATGGATGCCGTGCTTGCGGCCATGCCGGCCGAAACGCTGGCGCTGAACCAGGTTGTTCAGTCCTTCCTTCTGTGGTCCGACCTGGCCTTCCGGGACCGGTCGCCGCTGGCGCTGGCCGGCGGGCACACGATCCTCCGGCCCGATATCGCCGGGGTGATCCGCGCCGCCTACGATCCGGTGATGCCCGCCGCGGCGCAGGACAAGAGCCACGCATTGCGGTTGGCGGCGCGGGTGTCTATGCAGCCTCCCGAATAGGCGCCGTAAAGAGCAGGAGTGGATGCCATGACACCCCACCGTTTCCCGGTCACGGTCTTTTACGAAGACACCGACATGGCCGGCATCGTCTATTATGCCAACTACCTGCGGTTCATTGAACGGGCGCGGTCGACCATCGTCGAGGAGATGGGGATCGACCAGCTGGCAATGCGGGACCAGGGCATCGTGTTTGCCATCAGCAGGGTCGAGGCCGATTATCGCGGCGCGGCCCGGCTGGGCGACCGGCTGACCGTGGAAACCACGCACGCGGCGGCCAGCGCGGTCCGGTGGGTGTTCGACCAGAAGGTCAGACGCGGTGACGATCTGATTTTCGAGGCCCATGTCACCGCTGTCTGCATGACCACGGCGGGCAAACCGGTACGCCTGCCGGCAGAGGTCCGCGCATTAATCGGCCAGTCCTGACGGATTGCATCCGGGTTGTGTTGGCAATTCACCGGTTTCTGGGTTAGCTTGGCCGCCAACAAGGCCGACTAACGGCCGCCATGACAGAGCAGACCTATGGAAACCGAAGCCCTCGCGCTGGCGCAGGAGATTGATTTTTCCCTGTGGGCGCTATTTGCACGTGCAACCCTGATCGTCAAAGCGGTGATCGTGATGCTGATCCTCGCCTCTTTCTGGTCGTGGTCGATCATCGTTCAGAAACTGCTCGTCTACCGGACCGCGCGGTCCGAGGCCGACCGGTTCGACCGGTCGTTCTGGTCCGGCGAACCGCTGGACGGGTTGTTCGAGCAGATCGGGCCGACACCCGCGGGCCGGTCCGAGCGGGTGTTTGCCGCAGGCATGACCGAATGGCGCCGGTCGCATCGCACGGATGGCGGGCTGATCGCCGGTGCACAGGCCCGGATCGACCGGTCGATGGACGTGGCGATCAACAAGGAAGCCGAAGGGCTGCGCAAGGGGCTGCCGATCCTTGCCACGGTCGGATCCACGGCGCCGTTCATCGGGCTCTTTGGCACCGTCTGGGGGATCATGAACGCCTTCATCGAGATTGCCGAGCAGCAGAACACCAACCTCGCTGTGGTTGCGCCGGGCATCGCCGAGGCCCTGCTGGCCACCGGGCTGGGCCTGCTGGCAGCGATCCCCGCGGTGATTTTCTATAACAAGCTCAGCGCCGACAGCGACCGGATCGTCGCCGGGTACGAGGCCTTTGCCGACGAATTCGCGACGATCCTGTCGCGGCAGCTGGACAGCTGAGCGATGGGCGCGGCAGTTCAGCAACCCGACAGCGGCGGGCGGCGGCGCAGACGGCACCGCGGCCGGACCCGGCCGATGGCCGAGATCAACGTGACGCCGTTTGTCGATGTGATGCTGGTGTTGCTGATCATCTTCATGGTCGCGGCGCCCCTGCTGACCGTAGGGGTCCCGGTGGAACTTCCGAAAACGGCGGCCAACGCCCTGCCCGGGGCCACCGAAGAGCCGCTGACCGTCACGGTCACCGCCGCGGGCGAGGTTCAGATACAGACAACCTCGGTTCCCCGCAACGAGCTGGTCGGCCGTCTCAGGGCAATCGCGGCGGAACGGTCGTCGGACCGGGTGTATCTGCGGGCCGACGGGTCGGTTCGCTATGAAACGGTGATGCAGGTGATGGGCGCGCTCAATGCCGGCGGGTTTTCGGATGTGGCGCTGGTCACGGATACCGGCGGCCCGACACTGGACGCGCCGGACGGGTGAGGCTGGGCTTTGGACACCGGCACGAAAATCTCCGGCATTGCGCATCTGGCCCTGATCGGTGCCGCGCTGTTTGGCGGCGTGTTTCAAAGCGATCCGCCGCCGGTTGAGGTGCAGGACGTGACCGTGGTGACAGCCGAGGCTTTCGCAGCCCTTCTGGCAGCGCAGGAGCCGCCGGAAACCAGCACACAACCCCTAGCCCCGGCCCTGCCGGACGTACCGGCCGAAACCCCCGCCATCCCGACCCCCGCCGAGGAACCCGAAATCGATCAGGCCCTGCCGGACGCAACCGCCGCCCCCGAGACCGAGGCAACCCCCGAAGCCCTGCCGGAACCGCTGCCACCGCAGCCGGAGACCGAGGCCGTGGACACCGCGCCGGCGATCCGCCCGCCCGAGGAAACCGACAGCCCGCTGCCACCGGCCAGCGTGGCCCGGCCACAGCCGCGACCAGCCGAACGTGTGGCCCCACAGCCGGTGGCGGCCCCGCCGCCGGACACCCGCACCGACGACCTGCCGCGGCCGGACACCTCGCCGGACCCCGGCGCCAGCGAACCGGTGCCGGAGGAGGAAGCCGCCGCACCGGAAGAAGCCACCGACCGGATTTCACCCGAAACCAGCGACAGCAACAGCCTTGCGCCGGCCGCGTCGATCCGGCCGCCCAGCAGCCGGCCCCGCCCCGCTCGACCCGCGCCATCGACCGAGGACGCGGTGCAGGCCGCGGTGGCCGAGGCGCTGGCAGGCTCCGGCGACCCCGCACCGGAACCGGTTGATCTCGGCCCGCCGATGACAGAAGGCGAGAAACAGGACCTTGTCGTGGCAGTATCACGATGCTGGAACGTCGGATCGCTCTCGACGGACGCGCTGAAAACAACTGTCATTGTCGGGGTGCAGATGACGGAAGACGCCAAACCGATCACCGGGTCGATCCGGCTGATCAGCCATTCCGGCGGTCCGGAAAACGCGGCCCAACAGGCGTTTCAGGCGGCCCGAAGGGCAATCATCCGTTGCGGTTCGGCCGGATACACACTACCGGCAGAAAAGTATGGACAATGGCGCGAAATCGAAATGACATTTAACCCTGAGAGGATGCGTGTCAGATGAAATGGGTTCTTTTTGTCTTTGCGGCCCTTCTGACGCTGTGGACGGGTGCGGCCACGGCGCAATCGAACGGACCGCTGAGAATTGAAATTACCGAAGGGGTGATCGAACCCCTGCCCTTAGCGGTGCCCGACTTCGTGCCCAGCGGGTCCTCGGCGAACGAATACGCCAGAAACCTCAGCCGCGTGATCGCTGCCGACCTCGCCGGCACCGGCCTCTTCCGCGAAGTCCCGGCCTCGGCCCATATCAGTACCGTCACGGATTTCGGCGCCCCGATCAAATTCGCCGACTGGAAGGCAATCAACGCGCAGGCCCTGATCACCGGCGCGGTCAGCGTGTCGGGCGGCAAGGCAACCGTACAGTTCCGGGTCTGGGACGTGTTTTCCGGGGCGGAACTCGGCAATGGCCTGCAATTCGCCGGCCCGGTCGAAGGCTGGCGGCGGATGGCGCATAAGGTGGCCGATCAGGTCTATGCCCGCATCACCGGCGAAGATCCCTATTTCGACAGCCGCGTCGTCTTCGTGTCCGAAAGCGGCCCCAAGAACGACCGCCGCAAACGGCTGGCAGTCATGGATTATGACGGCGCCAACCTGCAATACCTGACCGACAGTTCCGCCATCGTGCTGGCGCCCCGGTTTTCACCATCCGGCGACCGGGTGCTGTATACGAGTTATGAAAGCGGGTTTCCCCGGATCTATGTTCTGGACATCGGCAAGGTCACCCGCCGGGTGCTGGAAAGCAGTGACGGCATCATGAGCTTTGCGCCCCGCTTTGCGCCTGACGGCAAGACGGTGGTGTTTTCCCTGAGCCAGGGCGGCAACACCGATCTCTACATGATGGATATCAACACCGGCTCCAGAAAACGCCTGACCAGCGCGCCTTCGATCGAAACCGCGCCCAGCTATTCGCCCGACGGCAAACAGATCGTCTTCGAGAGCGACCGTTCGGGCACACAACAGCTCTATATTATGTCCGCCGGCGGCGGCGAGGCCCGGCGCATCAGCTTCGGCAAGGGCCGGTACGGCACGCCGGTCTGGTCACCGCGCGGCGACATGATCGCCTTCACCAAACAGGCGGGCAACAGGTTCCACATCGGTGTCATGCGCACGGACGGCGGCGAAGAGCGTCTGCTGACGGCGTCCTTTCTGGACGAAAGCCCGACATGGTCGCCCAATGGCCGCGTGATCATGTTCTCGCGAGAAACGCAGGGCGCAAACGGCCGGTCTTCGCTCTATTCGGTTGATATCTCCGGGCGGAACCTGCGCCCGGTCAGCACGCCGGAAGGCGGATCCGATCCAAGCTGGTCACCGTTACAGCGGTGATCCGCCGGGCTGCGTTCCCATGCGTGGCGGCATGTGTTAATCTTATTGAAAGCAAATGAATTAAAAGCGTGGACGAGGCAATGGGCATCAAGACTATTCGGGCAACGTTTCTGGTCGGGCTGGTGGCACTGGTGGCCGCCTGCACGTCACCGCTGGACAGCGGCAACGCGGTGGATCTCAACGGATCCGGCACCGCGGGCTCGGCGTCGGACCCGACCTCGATTGCATTCTTCCAGGAAAAGGTCGGCGACCGGGTGCTGTTCGCGGTCGATCAGGCGAACCTGTCAGCCGAAGCCATGTCGATCCTCGACGCACAGGCAACGTGGCTGACGCAGAACCCGGAATACAGCGCCGTCATCGAAGGCCATGCCGACGAACAGGGCACAACGGACTACAATCTGGCGCTGGGTGCGCGCAGGGCGAACGCGGCGCGCGAATTTCTTGTGTCGCGCGGGGTCGCCGGTGATCGCGTGAAAGTGGTCAGCTACGGCAAGGAACGGCCTATCGAGGTGTGCAGCGAAGAAAGCTGCTATGCAAGGAACCGGCGTGCCGTTACGGTCCTGTCGGGGGCATTGACGGGATAACGATCATGCGCATAGCCGCTGCCGCGCTGTTCTCAATTTGTCTTGCCATGCCGGTCTCCGGCCGGGCGCAGCAGTCCGAGACACTGGCCGACATCCGACAGGAATTGTCGGTGGTTTACGTTGAAATTCAGAAACTCCGGCGCGAACTGTCGACCACCGGCGCCCCGACGGTTGGCGTCGGCGGAAACTCGGTGCTGGACCGTGTGGCCGCCATTGAGGCCGAACTGCAGCGACTGACCCATCAGACCGAGCAACTCGATTTCCGCATTCAGCAAATCGTTGCGGACGGAACCAACCGGATCGGGGATCTCGAATTCCGGCTGGTCGAACTGGAAGGCGGGGATGTGTCGCAACTGGGCGAAACAACAACCCTCGGCGGTTCCGCTCCGGTTCAGTCGCCGCTGACCCCCGTGGTCCGCAGCAACGAAACCGAACTCGCGGTCGGTGAAGCAGCCGATTTCGAGGCCGCCAAAGCGGCGTTCGACGCCGGCAACTACAAGGACGCCGCCGACCGCTATTCCGCATTCAACGCCGCCTATCCCGGCAGTCCGCTGGCGGCACAGGCCAGCCTTGCCCGCGGCAAGGCGCTGGAGGCTCTGGGTGACACCCGCGAAGCCGCGCGCGCCTTTCTGGCCAGTTTCAGCGCGGATGCGACGGGCCCCGTCGCGCCCGAAGCGCTGACGGATCTCGGTGCCGCGCTGGGCCGGCTGGGGCAGATCGAACAGGCCTGCGTCACGCTGGGCGAAGTTGCGATCCGCTTTCCACAGGCCGCGGCGGTAACCCGGTCGCAACAGGAAATGGCCACGCTGGGTTGTTCTTGACCGGGGCCGAAGCCGATATCCGGTCGGCGGTCCGCGAAGCGTTTCAAAGCGGCCCGCCGAAGCGCCTTGGCGTCGCGGTTTCCGGCGGCGGCGATTCCGTCGCGCTGTTGCACATCCTGCTGCATTGCTTCGAAGACACACCGGTCGAACTGCACGCGGCAACCGTTGATCACGGCCTGCGCCCCGAAGCCCGGCACGAGGCGGTCTGGGTCGCTGATCTGTGCGAACGGTACGGGGTGGCGCATTCAACGCTGCGCTGGCGCGGCTGGGACGGATCCGGCAACCTGCAGGACAAGGCGCGGCAGGCCCGCTACGATTTGCTGACCGACTGGGCCCAAAGCTTCGGCATCGCCGACATTGCAATCGGACATACCGCGGACGATCAGGCCGAAACCCTGCTGATGCGTCTGGCGCGCTCCTCGGGGGTCAACGGGCTCTCGGCCATGTCACGCCGGCGAACCGTCAATGGCGTCAATCTCATTCGCCCGATGCTGGGGCTGGGCCGTGAACAGCTGCGCAGCTACCTGAAGGTCGAGGGGCTGGGCTGGATCGACGACCCCGGCAATGACAACGCCGCCTTCGACCGGATCAAGGCCCGGCAGGCACTGGCCGCGCTGGAACCCCTGGGCGTATCGGTGCGGGCATTGACCGATGTGGCCCGGAACATGGAACAGGCCCGCGAGGCGCTGGACTGGTACAGCTTTCTTGCGGCCCGCGACTTCGTCGACATCGATGGCGGCGACGTCCTGATCGAACACCGGCGCCTGCGAACCCTGCCCGAAGAAATCGTGCGCAGGCTGGTTGTTCGTGCCATCGGCTGGATCAGCGGCGGCGGATATGCCCCGCGCAGCGCATCGGTGTCACATTTTGTTGCAGCCGCGCGCGACCGGCAATCCGCAACGCTTTCAGGGTGCCAGATGCTGCACCAGGGCCCCCATGTCTGGATCTGCCGGGAGTATCAGGCGGTGCGCACTGCCCTTTCGGCACCGGCAAAAACATGGGACAATCGCTGGGTTCTCACCGGGCCGGACATGGCCGGATGCAAGGTCAAACCCTTGGGACGCAAGGGCGTTTTGCTCTGCGGAGACTGGCGCGGAACCGGCCGGCCCTATGCCACGCTTCTGGCTTCTCCGTCGGTCTGGCGCAACGGTGAACTGGTGGCTGCGCCTCTGGCCGGTGTGTCGCAGGGCTGGAAGGCCGAACTGGTGGGCGGAAGCGAGGAGTTCTATGCGGGTCTTTTATCGCATTGAACCTGCGCCAATCCTCTCTATTTTAAGGGCAAGCATGGTCGCGCCCCACCGGGCGGACCTATTTTAGGAGACCTTCCTTGGGAAACGCTCGCAATATTGCCTTCTGGGTAGTCCTGTTCCTGCTGATACTGGCACTGTTCAATCTGTTCAGCGGCACCGGCGGAACACTGCAAAGCCGTGAAATCAGCTACTCCGAGTTCGTGAACTCGGTCGAAAACGGCGAGGTCAGCCAGGTCACGCTGGATGGCGAACAGGTACGCTTCCGGGCAGGCAACGGTCAGGACTACGTCACGATCAAGCCGGAAGACGCGGAAATCACCCAGCTGCTGATCGACAACAACATCCCCGTAAAGGCCGAGCAACAGCAACAATCCGGGTTCCAGACCTTTGTCATCTCGCTTCTGCCCTTCCTGCTGCTGATCGGCGTGTGGATCTATTTCATGAACCGCATGCAGGGCGGCGGCAAAGGCGGCGCGATGGGCTTTGGCAAGTCGCGCGCCAAGCTGCTGACGGAAAAGCATGGCCGGGTCACCTTTGACGACGTTGCCGGCATCGACGAAGCCAAGGAAGAACTGGAAGAAATTGTCGAGTTCCTGCGCAACCCGCAGAAGTTTTCCCGCCTTGGCGGCAAGATCCCCAAGGGCGCGCTGCTGGTCGGTCCTCCGGGCACGGGTAAAACGCTGCTCGCACGGGCTATCGCCGGCGAGGCGGGCGTGCCCTTCTTCACCATTTCCGGGTCGGATTTCGTGGAAATGTTCGTCGGCGTCGGCGCCAGCCGCGTACGCGACATGTTCGAACAGGCCAAGAAAAACGCCCCCTGCATCGTCTTCATCGACGAGATTGACGCCGTGGGCCGGCACCGGGGTGCCGGCTATGGCGGCGGCAATGACGAACGCGAACAGACGCTGAACCAGCTGCTGGTCGAAATGGACGGGTTCGAATCGAACGAGGGCGTAATCATCATCGCGGCCACCAACCGCAAGGACGTGCTGGATCCGGCGCTGCTGCGCCCGGGCCGTTTCGACCGTCAGGTGACCGTTTCCAACCCGGACATCAAAGGGCGTGAAAAGATCCTCGGCGTCCATGCCCGCAAGACCCCGCTGGGACCGGATGTCGACCTGCGTATCATCGCGCGCGGCACACCCGGCTTCTCCGGCGCCGATCTGGCCAACCTCGTGAACGAGGCGGCGCTGATGGCCGCCCGCGTCGGCCGCCGTTTCGTCACCATGGAAGATTTCGAAAGCGCCAAGGACAAGGTGATGATGGGCGCCGAACGGCGATCCATGGTTCTCACGACCGAACAAAAGGAAAAGACCGCCTATCACGAGGCCGGTCACGCCATTGTCGGTATGGAACTTCCAAAATGCGACCCGGTCTATAAGGCCACGATCATCCCGCGCGGTCCCGCGCTGGGCATGGTCGTCTCGCTGCCCGAGGTGGACCAGCTTCAGCTGTTCAAGGACGAAGCTGAACAGAAGATCGCGATGACAATGGCCGGCAAAGCCGCCGAAATCCACAAATACGGCGAAGAGAGCGTGTCCAGCGGGCCGGCCGGTGACATTCAGCAGGCCTCGGCCATGGCCCGTGCCATGGTCATGCGCTACGGCATGTCCGACAAGGTCGGCAATATCGACTATTCCGAAGCCCATCAGGGCTATTCCGGTCAAACTGCCGGCTTCTCGGTTTCGGCAGACACCAAGAAACTGATCGAGGAAGAGGTCAAGCGGCTCATCGACGAAGGGTATGACCGCGCGCTGAAGATCATTCAGGACAAAGAAGAAGAGTTCGAACGGCTGGCGCAGGGTCTGCTGGAATACGAAACCCTGACCGGGGATGAAATCAAGCGCGTGACAAAAGGCGAACCGCCCTATGTCGACCCGGACGAGGACGATACGTCCGGTCAGGGCAGCGCGCCCAGCATCACGTCGATCCCCAAGACCAAGCCGAAGAAGAACCCGCCCGAAGGCGGCGTAGAGCCCGAACCGGAACCGACCGCCTGATGGCTACGCTCCGCCGAACGGACTATGTTGGCCGGGTCGAATGGCTCGGCCAGTCGGACGGTGCGACAGAAACACTACGTTCCGAAGAGATGACCGCGATGGAGCTGGGCTTTCACGGGCTCACCGGCGCGCGGCACGAGGGCGAAAACCGGCCATCCTGCGTGCGGGTGACCAATCTCTACGAGCAGGGCACCGAGATCCGCAATGTTCGGCAGCTAACCCTTCTTTCCGGCGAAGAAATGGACACCATTGCCGCTGAGCTTGGCCTTGATTCGCTGGACCCGCGCCCGGTTGGGGTGAACATTGTGCTGCGGGGCATCCCGGATTTCACCCATATCCCGCCCAATTCCCGGCTGCAGGGGCCGTCGGGCGTGGTTCTGACCGTGGATCTGGAAAACCTGCCCTGTGTCTACCCCGCCAACGAAATCGAGGCCGACAGCCCCGGCCATGGCAAGGCGTTTCTGACCGCGGCGCACGGACTGCGCGGTGTCACTGCATGGGTCGAACGCCCCGGGGCTCTCAAACTGGGCGACGAGATGCGCCTGTTTGTCCCGTCGCAACGCGCCTGGGCCCCCTGAACCCGCTTTAATAAAAGACTTGCCAAACGCGAGTTCTGCGTGATCATTTTCCGCGTCGCGTGTTGGGGCGGGTTGTGTCGCTTGGATCAGGCAGTGTTTTATGAGGCGGCGGGTTTGGCCGGTGTCGCGTTTTACCTCGGCAGCTATGCCATGCTGCAGGCCGGGCTGGTCAAGGGCAACGGGTATACCTATGCCGTTCTGAACCTTGTTGCGGCCACCCTTGTTCTGATGTCGCTCTTCAATGGCTGGAACCTGTGGTCCGCCATCATCCAGATCAGCTGGATCACAATCTCTGTCGTCGGCATGACGCGCGTCTGGATCCTCACCCGCGGCTTGCGGTTCACCGCGGAAGAGGACGAACTGCGCCACCGCCACTTCTCCCACATGCGGCGGCTGGATGCGAAACGGTTCTTTCAGGCCGGCGCATGGCATGATGGCGTCCCCGGCGATCCGCTGACCACGGCCGGAGAACCGGTGACCCAGCTGAGCTACATCACAGACGGCGGCGTGGACATCATCGTCGGCGGCCACACGATTGCGACCGCTGGCAGCGGTGAGTTTATCGGTGAGATGGCCTGCCTGTCCCGCGGACCGGCCAGCGCCACCGTTCAGATCAATCAACCTTCGCGCTGTTTCGCGATTTCCTCCGACGCCCTGCACCGGCTGATCCGCCGCAACGGCGAGATCGAAGCCCATCTCGAAGCGGCGTTTTCCCACAACATCCGGGCCAAGCTGGTCGCCACCAACAACCGGCTGCAAATGTCCATGCAGGACAAATCTGCCGCCAGCGCCGCCGCCGAATAGAAACATAGGTTTCCGATCCGCGACCCTTCCTTGCCCGGGCGACGTTTCGGGCATGGAAAATGTCGAAAACCGGTGGTGTCTCAACCGCTAGCGCGGGGTATGCAGCCGCATGCCGGCGCGACCGGTGAGGGGAGATTAGGGGTACCTGGACCGATGAGCTACAAGACCGACATCGAGATTGCGCGCGAGGCGAAGAAAAAGCCTATTCAGGAAATTGGCACCAAACTGGGCATTTCCTCAGACGATCTGCTGCCCTATGGCCACGACAAGGCGAAAGTCAGCCAGGACTTCATCAACTCGGTCCAGGGCCGCGACAACGGCAAGCTGATCCTCGTGACGGCCATCAACCCCACCCCGGCGGGCGAGGGCAAGACCACGACCACCGTGGGGCTGGGCGACGGGCTGAACCGGATCGGCAAAAACGCCTGTATCTGCATCCGCGAAGCGTCGCTGGGCCCGAATTTCGGGATGAAAGGGGGCGCCGCCGGAGGGGGCCACGCGCAGGTTGTGCCGATGGAGGACATGAACCTCCACTTCACCGGTGACTTCCACGCGATCACCAGCGCCCATTCCCTGCTGTCGGCGATGATCGACAACCACATCTACTGGGGCAACGAGCTCGAGATCGACACCCGCCGCGTTGTCTGGCGCCGGGTCGTCGACATGAACGACCGGGCGCTGCGGCAGATCAACGTGTCGCTGGGCGGTGTCGCGAACGGTTTCCCGCGCGAAGGCGGGTTCGACATCACCGTTGCCTCCGAAGTGATGGCAATCCTGTGTCTCGCCCGAGATCTGTCCGATCTGGAACAGCGGCTGGGCGACATGATCGTCGCCTACCGCCGTGATCGCTCGCCGGTTTATTGCCGCGACATCAAGGCCCAGGGCGCGATGACCGTGCTCCTGAAGGATGCCATGCAGCCAAACCTCGTGCAGACGCTCGAAAACAACCCGGCCTTCGTGCATGGCGGGCCGTTTGCTAACATCGCGCATGGCTGCAACTCGGTCATCGCCACCACGACAGCGCTGAAATGCGCCGACTACGTGGTGACCGAGGCCGGGTTCGGGGCCGATCTGGGCGCCGAAAAATTCATGAACATCAAGTGCCGCAAGGCCGGTCTGGCGCCCGATTGTGTCGTGCTGGTGGCCACCGTGCGGGCAATGAAGATGAACGGCGGCGTCGCCAAGGCAGATCTGGGTGCCGAAAACGTGGACGCCGTGCAGGCCGGGTGCGCCAACCTCGGCCGCCATATCGGCAACCTGAAATCCTTCGGCGTACCGGTCGTGGTGGCGGTCAACCACTTCGTCACCGACACCGACGCCGAAGTGCAGGCGGTGAAGGATTACGTTGTCAGCCAGGGATCCGAAGCGATTGTCAGCCGCCATTGGGAACTCGGTTCCGAAGGGTCCGCCGAACTGGCCACCCGCGTGGCCGAGATCGCCGACAGTGGCGTCAGCCAGTTCGCACCGCTCTATTCCGACGATCTGACCCTGTTCGAAAAGATCGAGCGCGTCGCCAAGTCGATCTATCGCGCCGACGAGGTTCTGGCAGATGCCAAGATCCGCAACCAGCTCAAGGATTGGGAAGATCAGGGGTACGGAAAACTCCCGGTCTGCATGGCCAAGACACAGTATTCGTTCTCGACCGATCCCAACCTGCGCGGTGCCCCGACCGGGCACAGCGTGCCGGTGCGCGAGGTCCGTCTGAGCGCCGGTGCCGGTTTCGTCGTGGTCATCTGCGGCGAGATCATGACAATGCCCGGCCTGCCACGCAGCCCGGCTGCCGAAGCGATTCAGCTGAATGATGCAGGTCAGATCGAAGGTTTGTTCTGAACGCAGAAGGCAGGGACAGCGGGCGCGTGATCTGATAGCGGTGCGGGATATGCTTCGAAGGAATGCCATCATGCGTCATCTGTTCCGGGCGGTCGCCCTGCTGTCTCTCCTGCTGTCTGCCGCGGCTGCGACCGCCAGCGAACGCTATGCCGGCTATTACTATCCGCCGATCACCTCGGAAGAGACCTTTGATCGGGCGATCCGCAACGCGCCCGATCCCGGCAGGTCGGTCCGCGTGGATTTCGTGACCACGCTGACCGCGGCGCAACTGGCCGCGCCGGAAAGCCCGCGATTTGTGTTCTTCGCCAAGGGAAGCGACGCAGACCGGCTGATCCTGATCGCGCTCGACGATCAGATCTTTTCGACGCTCTACCGCGGTCGCGCCGTGATGGCGCAAATGACGTCGAATATCCGCAACGGCGGTTTTTTCACGCAGGACAACTTGCAATATGTCGCGACATTCTACGACATGCTGCACCTGCTGGGGTTTCAGTCGCTGGTGATCAGCGATGGTGCAAACTGGTCCCACCGGGTGACGTTCAACAAGAATTGAGGAACTGACATGAGCGCAACGATCATTGACGGCAAGGCCTTTGCAGCCACGGTCCGGGGCAAGGTGTCGGACCATGTCGCGGCCCTGAAGGAACAACACGGGATCACACCGGGTCTTGCCGTTGTGCTGGTGGGCGAAGATCCGGCCAGCCAGGTCTACGTGCGCTCCAAGGGCAAGCTGACTGTCGAAGTCGGCATGAACTCCTACGAACATAAGCTTGATGCCGACACCAGCGAAGCAGACCTGCTGGCCCTGATCGACCGGCTCAACACCGACCCTGCCGTGCACGGCATTCTGGTACAGCTGCCCCTGCCCGGCCACCTGAATTCCGACTTGGTGATCAATTCGATCGACCCGTCCAAGGATGTCGACGGGTTCCATATCTCCAACGTCGGCCTCCTGGGCACCGGACAGAAAAGCATGGTGCCCTGCACCCCTCTGGGATGCCTGATGATGCTGCGCGATCACCACGGATCACTCAGCGGGCTGGACGCGGTCGTACTGGGCCGGTCAAACATCGTCGGCAAACCGATGGCGCAACTCCTGCTGGGCGACAGCTGCACCGTGACCATCGCGCATTCCCGCACCAAGGATCTGCCGGACGTCGTGCGCCGCGCGGATATCGTTGTGGCCGCCGTCGGCCGTCCGCAGATGGTGCCGGGCGACTGGATCAAGCCCGGGGCGACCGTGATCGACGTCGGCATCAACCGGATCGAAAAGCCGGAAGGCGGTACGCGGCTGGTCGGTGACGTGGACTATGCCGGCGCGGCAGAGGTGGCCGGCGCCATCACCCCGGTTCCCGGCGGGGTCGGCCCGATGACCATCGCCTGCCTGCTGGCCAACACGCTGACCGCGTGCTGCCGGGCCAACGGGCTGCCGGAACCCGACGGCCTGACCGCCTGACCGCACCCGCGCAACGCGGATCTCCGCGGCGTTCACAAAAATGTCATTGCATTGCGCAAAGCCCGCAAACCGCGGCCCTGCGGGCTTTTTCGCTTGCGCGTTTCAGAACCTGCGGCGGAACCAGGGTTATTCCCCGCGACCCCGGACGTGACATTCATCACGGTGCAGCTAGAGTCCGTCAAATAGATAAGATCAATAAATAATAAAGCCGACCAGGGATGATTGAAGCTTACTCGGATGCCGTGAGGCGCTACCTCTCGCTGTTCAACCTGAAAATCTGTGCAATGATGATCCTGTTGCTGCTGGTCGCCAGACCATTTGGCATGGGCGCCATACCGGATCTGGGCGTTCAGCTGGCGTTCTGGGTTTTGGTGGTGCTGATTTCATCGCTTTTTGGGCATCTCTCCAACGCCACGGGAAACGCGATCTGGGGCGAAGACAAGCCGGCGCTCAGCGATCTGACGATGGTTGTGATGATGGGCATCGCCTTTACGCCCGTGCTGGTCACCCTGATCAACACGCTGGTCAAACCGCCAGACAATCCGATGAACTTCCGGATGGCGATGGGTTATGTCCTGGCGGTCACTGCGGTCGTCGCGGTGTTCCGGCGGATCGTGCCGGGCCTGACCGCCTATTCCTATTTTCGCAACGCGTCGCCGCGGGAAATCCCGCGCCTTGCCCGGCGCCTGCCGGACGATTTCGAAGGACCGATCCTGCGCCTGACCGTCCGCGACCATTTCGTCGACGTGGTCACGGAACATGGCGTTCACACGATCCGCATGCGCTTCGCCGATGCGGTGGACGAAATGGAACCGGTGCAGGGGTATTTCACCCATCGCTCGCACTGGGTCTGCCGCGACGCCGTCGGTGGTGCCGAGCGCGACAATGGCCGCTATTTCCTGCGCCTGACAAACGGCGATCTGGTGCCGGTCAGCCGGACCTATCGTCCGGGTCTGGAAGACGCCGGTTTCATCGAACCGCAACATGCCACGGCCTGAAGTTCGAAATTCACGCTTTCTTTCCGAAGCTGTCGCTGTATAAGCTGTGGCCATGATCCGAACCGCGCATATCTCCAACAGGACCGCTGCCGCACCGGCAGCGCTGCGTGGCCTACTGCTCCTATCCCGCCTCTGAGCGTGCCCGAAGGCGCGCCCGCTCAGAGGAGGCAGCTTGCGCGCCATTTTGGCTAGGACAGAACTGAAGAGATATTCAAATGACCAAAGCAACCGACAAGGATCGCGTCTGGATCTTTGACACCACATTGCGCGACGGCGAACAAAGCCCCGGCGCGACCATGACACATGACGAAAAGCTGGAAATCGCCGGGCTGCTCGACGAAATGGGCGTCGATATCATCGAGGCCGGTTTCCCGATCGCGTCCGAGGGCGATTTCAAGGCCGTCAGCGAGATCGCGAAAAACTCGGTCAATTCCGTGATCTGCGGTCTGGCCCGGGCAAACTATGCAGATATCGACCGCTGCTGGGAGGCCGTTCAGCACGCCGGGCGGCCGCGCATCCACACGTTTATCGGGACATCGCCGCTGCACCGCGCGATCCCGAACCTCACACAAGACGAAATGGCCGACAAGATCCACGAGACTGTCACCCATGCCCGCAACCTGTGTGACAACGTGCAGTGGTCACCGATGGACGCAACCCGGACCGAGTGGGACTATCTCGCGCGCGTGGTCGAGATTGCCATCAAGGCCGGGGCCACCACGATCAACATCCCCGACACGGTCGGCTATACCGCCCCGGTCGAAAGCGCGGACCTGATCCGCCGGCTGATCGAAGACGTGCCCGGCGCGGACGAGGTGATCTTTGCCACCCACTGCCACAACGATCTGGGCATGGCCACGGCCAACAGCCTCGCCGCCGTCGCGGGCGGCGCCCGGCAGATCGAATGCACCATCAACGGGCTGGGCGAACGCGCCGGCAACACCGCGCTGGAAGAAGTGGTGATGGCGATGAAGGTGCGGGGCGATATCATGCCCTATTTCACCGAGATCGATACTTCCAAGATCATGAACATTTCCCGCCGCGTGGCCACCGTCAGCGGCTTCCCGGTCCAGTTCAACAAGGCCATCGTGGGCAAGAATGCCTTTGCCCATGAAAGCGGCATCCATCAGGACGGGATGCTGAAGAACCCCGAGAACTTTGAAATCATGCGCCCCGAGGATGTGGGCCTGAGCGGATCGAGCCTGCCATTGGGCAAACATTCCGGCCGCGCTGCACTGCGCGACAAGCTGGGCCAGCTCGGCGTTGATGTGGGCGACAATCAGCTCAAGGACATTTTTGTCCGGTTCAAGGAACTCGCCGACCGCAAGAAGGAAGTCTACGACGACGATATCATTGCGCTGGTCCGCGCCGGCGAAGACCCGGAAAACGACCGGCTGCAGATCGTGTCGATGAAGGTCCTGTGCGGCACCGGCGGACCGGCCGAATCAACCGTGGAAATGGAAGTTGACGGCAAAGAGGTCATCGCCACCGAACAGGGCGACGGGCCGGTCGATGCGACCTTCAGGGCGATCCGCGCCATCCATCCCAACAAGGCCCGGCTGCAGCTCTATCAGGTGCACGCAGTGACCGAAGGCACGGACGCGCAGGCAACTGTCAGCGTCCGGCTGGAAGAGGACGGGATGATCGCAACCGGGCAATCGGCCAACACCGATACGGTTGTCGCCTCGGCCAAGGCATATGTGAATGCGCTGAACCGTCTGCTGATCCGGCGCGACAAGGCCGGCCCCGGCGCGGATGTGCGCGAAATCAGCTACAAAGACGTGACCTGACCTTTCCCGGACCGGCGACATCGTCGCCGGCCCGCATGGCCCTATCCCCTGACAATCCTCGCTGCCAGCGCCGGTGACACCCGGTGGATGGCGGCAAAGGCCCGCGTCTTGCCGACCAGCACGCGGTCCCGCCCCCGGCACAGCGCCTCCACTATCGACGCCGCCGCGATGTCGGGCGCTATCTTGCCGTGACCGCGGCCTGCGGTCATGCCGGTATCGACCATCGGCATGATGACTTCGCTCACCCGGACATTCGGACAAGACCGGTCCGTCTGATAGCGCAGCGCCGTCGTGAACCGCTGCAACCCCGCCTTGGTCGCACAATACACCGGGGCCGCTGCCTTGGGCGCAAAGGCCAGCGCCGAGGTGATGTTGATGATCGCGGCTTCGGGCCGCCGCGCCAGATGCGGCATCAGGACCGCGGACAGATGCACAGGCGCTTCCAGATTGATGGCCAGTTCCCGGGCAATGTCGCCCGCGGCGTCCGGCAGATCGTCGGGATAATGCGCCTCAACCTGAATTGCGGCGTTGTTGATCAGCACATCCACCGGCGCCAGATCACCGGTCAGTTTTTCCAACAGCGCCCCGCGCGCCTGCCGGTCACCCAGATCGCAGGGCAGCGGGATGACCGGTCCGTTCAGCGCGTCCAGCGCCGCTTCGTCCCGCGCAACCGCCAGCACCTCGGCCCCCGCCGCGCACAGCTGCCGCGTCAGGCTGTATCCGATGCCGCGGCTGGCCCCGGTTACGACAATCCGCTTGCCTTCAATCTCCACATCCGCCTCCGGGTTAGCCTGCCCTCCATAAATGTGAATAATTACTCACATTCTCAACTCGCATTCCCGGAGACGCGCCCCTGTCCTCGCTGCATCCAAGAAAACAGGCCCGGCAGGCCAGATCACGGGCGACACGGGACGCGATCGTCGAAGCCACGGCTCGCATTCTGGAACTCAATGGCAGCCCGGGACTGACCACCAACCGCATCGCCGAACGCGCCGGCGTCAGCATCGGATCGCTCTATCAGTATTTCCCGAACAAGGAGGCCATTCTTGCCGAACTGATCCGGGACAAACGCGCAAGGCTGCTGGCCGGTATGAAAGATGCAATGGACCGCTCGGCCCGCCTGCCGCCGGAAACCGCCCTGCGGGCCGTGGTCCATGCGGCGATGGTCCATCAGATCGAACGCCCCGCCCTTGCGCACGCGGTTGAGCACCTGTCGCAACACCTGTCCCTTGGGCGCGAAACCGCGGTTCTGACCCGCGAAATGGCGGCATCCGTTCAGCCCCTCGTCACGCGCATTGCCCCGGGGGCGGGACCGGCCGAAACCCGCGATACCGTGGCCATCGTCAAGGGGCTGATTTCCGCTGCCATGCAGAACGGGGACCCGGGCGGACCGGCGCTGGCCGAGCGGGCGACCCGGGCGGCATTGGGTTACCTCCGCCAGTTCTGCGCGGATGCAGGTAACAATTCGCCGAGCCGGGCGAATTCCGTTCAGTTCCCGGGCCAATCCGTCTAGGAAAGGGCCGAGGTCAACCGAGAGGTCAAAAATGTTCCGCAAACTGATCATACCTGCCCTTCTGAGCGTGCTGGCATTGCCCGTATCCGCCCAGACAATCGAACGTATCAAGGAAACCGGCCAGCTTCGGCTGGGCTTCCGCGTGGACGCCGCGCCGCTGTCTTTCGCGGACGGCGATGGCAACCCGGCGGGGTATTCGCCGATCGTCTGCGGTGAGCTTGCACAGGGCGTGACCAACGCGCTGGGGTTGGAAAACCTGAATGTCAGCTTTATTCCCGTCGACAGCACGAACCGCTTCGAAATGGTCGCCAACGGCGAAATCGACCTGCTGTGCGGGGCGGCAACGATCACGCTGGGCCGTCGGGAAATCGTCGATTTCTCGGTCCCGACCTACGTCGACGGCACCGCCGTCTTGCAGCCACGCGACGCCTCGGGCGACCTGACCAAGCTGGCCGGCAAACCGGTGGGTGTCCGCACGGGAACAACCACCGAGGAAGCGCTGAACAACACCCTGGCCGCCAGCGGGCTGACGATGGACGTGGTCACGTTCGACGATCACCGCGATGGCATGCGCGCAATAATCGACGGCTCGATCGAGGCCTATTTCGCAGATCAGTCGATTCTGCTGTTCCTGATTTCGGCCAGCCAGGAATTTGAGAACTACCGCGTATCGCCGGAAATCCTGACCGTAGAAAAACACGGGCTGGCGATGGAGCGCGGCGACAGCGATTTCCGGCTTCTCATCGACGGATTGCTTGCCGAAATGTTCCTTTCCGGGCGTATGCAGGAGTTTTTCCGCCTTGCGCTGCCGGGAGCCGAACCGGGCAAAGCACTGCAGGCGATGTATGTCACGTCGCCCACCATTCCTTAACGGAATCGCGACTTCTGGCGAATTCGCGCCGATCTGCGCGGATTCGCATCTTTCGCCTTTGCGCAGGTCTGCCTATAAGATCGACGACCCGGGCTGGAAGAGTCGCGGGCCTTCTGTAGTTCTCGTCAGGATCTCACTTTGATGTCGCTGTTCGGAAATCTTGGCGGATTCCTCTCCGCCGACATGGCTATCGACCTCGGAACCGCGAACACGCTGGTGTACGTCAAGGGCCGGGGTGTGATCCTGTCGGAACCCTCGGTCGTGGCCTATCATGTCAAGGACGGCGTGAAGAAGGTGCTGGCCGTCGGCGAGGACGCCAAACTGATGCTGGGCCGGACACCGGGCAGCATCGAAGCCATCCGGCCGATGCGCGAAGGCGTGATCGCAGACTTCGACACGGCCGAAGAAATGATCAAGCACTTCATCCGCAAGGTGCACAAGCGGTCGACCTTTTCAAAACCGAAGATCATCGTCTGCGTCCCGCACGGGGCGACACCGGTCGAAAAACGGGCCATCCGCCAATCCGTTCTGTCCGCAGGCGCGCGTCGCGCCGGCCTGATCGCGGAACCGATTGCCGCCGCCATCGGGGCGGGCATGCCGATCACCGATCCGACCGGCAACATGGTCGTCGATATCGGCGGCGGAACCACCGAGGTTGCGGTGCTGTCGCTCGGCGACATCGTCTATGCCCGTTCGATCCGCGTCGGTGGCGACCGGATGGACGAAGCCATCGTCAGCTATCTGCGCCGTCAGCATAACCTGCTGATCGGGGAAAGCACGGCGGAACGGATCAAGACCTCCATCGGCACGGCCCGGATGCCCGACGACGGCCGCGGCCAGTCGATGCAGATCCGCGGCCGCGACCTCCTGAACGGCGTGCCGAAAGAAACCGATATCAGCCAGGCCCAGGTGGCCGAAGCGCTGACCGAACCGGTGCAGCAGATCTGCGAAGCGGTGATGACCGCTCTGGAAGCGACACCACCCGACCTGGCCGCCGACATCGTCGACCGCGGCGTCATGCTGACCGGCGGCGGTGCGCTGCTGGGGGATCTGGACCTCGCCCTGCGCGAACAGACCGGGCTGGCCGTGTCCATCGCTGACGAAAGCTTGAACTGCGTCGCGCTGGGCACCGGCAAGGCGCTGGAGTATGAGAAGCAATTGCGCCACGCAATTGACTACGACAGCTAACGGGCGCACCCTCACAGCACAGGCGACCCGGGCAAAAACAACGCCGAAAGGGAACCGAATTGGCCAGGGAACGGTCACAGACGGACGATTATGCAACGCCGCTGCGGCGGCTGTTGCTGGTTGTTGTCGCGCTGTTGCTGTTCGGCCTGTTCCTGATCTGGCGGATTGACAGCCCGAGGGTCGAACAGTTTCGCGCACAGGTCACCGACCGGGTCGTGCCCAACATGGACTGGGCCATGGCCCCGGTGACCGCGACCATCAACCTCGTGCGGGATTTCCAGAGCTATCAGCGGCTGACCGAACAGAACCGCGAATTGCGCAGCGAGCTGCGGCAGATGCAGGCCTGGAAAGAGGCCGCCCTGCAGCTGGAGCAGGAAAATGCCCGGCTGCTGGATCTCAACAACGTCCGGCTGGACCCGCGGCTGACCTTCGTCACCGGTGTGGTCATGGCCGACAGCGGATCGCCCTTCCGGCATTCCGTTCTGATCAATGTCGGCGCCCGTGACGGCATCGTCGACGGCTGGGCCGCCATGGACGGGATCGGGCTGGTGGGCCGGATTTCCGGCATTGGTCAGATCTCCTCCCGCGTCATCCTGCTCACCGATGCCTCCAGCTCGATCCCCGCCGTGGTTCAACCCTCGGGCCAGTCGGCACTGATCTCCGGCGACAACTCGGCCACACCGCTGGTGGATTTCCTTGAAAACCCCGATCTTGTACGCCCGGGCGACCGGGTCGTGACCTCGGGCGATGGCGGCGTGTTTCCCGCCGGCCTGCTGATCGGTCAGGTGACGGCTGATCCCGCCGGACGCCTGCGCACCCGGCTGGCCGCGGATTACGAGCGGTTGGAATTCCTGCGCGTGCTGCGCCACCACGGAACCGAACGGATCGACGATCCCGGCGGCGTGGTCGCACCCCAGACGCTTGACCTCAGCGATGCGGAGCGGCCCGATGGCTGATCTCACACGCTCCAGATTGTGGCTCATGCGCGCGGCCTACCTGCTGTTGTGCTTCGTCGTGATCTTCGCGCATCTGCTGCCGCTGGACACCGTGCCGCGGGGATGGGCCGCGCCCGACTACCTGATCGCCTTTACCTTTGCATGGGGGCTGCGCCGGCCGGATTACGTTCCGATTCTCTCCATCGCCGCCGTGTTCCTCGTGGCTGACCTGCTGTTTCAGCGCCCGCCGGGACTGATCGCGGCGCTGGTTGTGGTCGGGACCGAATACCTGCGCATCCGGTTCGCCGGGCTGCGCGACGCCAGCTTTGCCGGCGAATGGCTCGCCGTCTGCGTCATGACGGCGGCGATCACGCTGGGCAACCGGCTGATCCTGTCGCTGGTCGCCAGCGATCTGGCGCCGCTGGGTCCGACAATGATGCAGATGGTTCTGACCATGCTGTTCTACCCGATCGCCGTTGTCGCGACGCAGTGGATCATGGGCGTGCGCAAACCCGATCCGCGCACCGCCGAAACGCTGGGGGCGCGGGGATGAGACGAAATCCACGCGAACTCTACGGACTATGGCGCAAGACCAGCCGCCGCGCGCTGCTGCTGGGCGGAGCACAGGTGGCCTTTGCCGGTGTGCTGGGATGGCGCATGGCCAACCTTCAGGTCGAACAGGCGGACGAATTCAGGCTGCTGGCCGAAGAAAACCGGATCAACATCCGCCTGCTCCCGCCGGCCCGGGGCGAGATTTTCGACCGCAACGGCGCGGTGATCGCCGAAAACAGCCCCAGCTACCGCATCATCATGGTCCCCGAGGACGCCGGCGACGTGCCCGCGGTACTGAACCGCCTGCGCCAGCTGGTTCATCTCGACCCCGAGGATCTGGAACGCGGCCTGCAGGAAATGCGGCGCAGCCCGCCATTTCTGCCCGTCACACTGGCCGAGCAGGTCAGCTGGGAGGATGTCAGCCGCGTCTCCGTCAACGCCCCGGCCCTGCCCGGCGTCACGGCAGAGGTCGGACTGACGCGGATCTACCCGCAGGGGCCGGACTTCGCCCATGTCGCGGGTTACGTCGGCCCGGTCTCCGATTATGACCTCAATCAGCTTCAGGACCCGGATCCGCTGTTGCGGATCCCGCGGTTCCAGATCGGCAAGGTCGGTGTCGAATCCAAGATGGAAGCCACGCTGCGCGGCAAGGCCGGCGCCAAACGGGTCGAGGTCAACGCCACCGGGCGCGTCATGCGGGAACTGGACCGGACCGAGGGCCGCTCGGGCGCCGACCTGCAGCTGACGGTCGATGCCGACCTGCAATCCTACGTTCAGGCCCGTCTGGGAACGGACAGCGCCAGCGCCGTGGTCATGGATTGCAACAGCGGCGATCTTCTGGCGATCGCCTCGTCGCCGGTCTTTGACCCCAACCTGTTCGTACGCGGCATCTCGGTCGCCGATTACCGCTCCCTCACCGATGATCCGTTCCGCCCGCTGGCCAGCAAATCGGTACAGGGCATCTATCCGCCCGGATCAACCTTCAAGATGATCACCGCGATGGCGGCGCTGGAAGCCGGGCTCATCACCCCCGACGAAACCGTCTATTGCCCCGGTCACATGGAACTGTCCGGCCGCCGCTTCCATTGCTGGCGCCGCGGCGGGCACGGCCATGTCGACCTGCAAAACGCCCTGAAACAAAGCTGCGACGTCTATTTCTATGACATTGCCGTCCGCGTTGGCATGGACAAGATCTCGGCCATGGCACAGCGGTTCGGGCTGGGAATCAGACACGACGTTCCGATGTCCGCCGTCGCCCGCGGCCTTGCCCCGAACCGGGACTGGAAACCGCGCGTGCGTGGCGAAGACTGGCTTGTCGGCGACACGGCCAACGCCGCGATCGGTCAGGGTTTCGTGCTGGCGTCTCCGCTGCAGCTGGCCGTGATGACCGCGCGCCTGGCAACCGGCCGAAGCGTGTCACCGCGGCTGATCAAATCCGTCGACGGCATCGAGGAACCCGAACGCGCGGGCCAGACAATCGATGTCAACGAAAACCATCTGCGCATGATCCGGCGTGGCATGTACGCGGTCAGCAACGACCGCCGCGGCACCGCCTATGGCAGCCGGGTGATTGCCGACGAATACCGGCTGGCCGGGAAAACCGGCACCAGTCAGGTCCGCAACATCACCGAGGCCGAACGCCGCTCCGGCGTGGTCCGCAACGAAGATCTGCCATGGGAACGGCGCGACCACGCGCTGTTCGTCAATTTCGCGCCGGCAGAGGCCCCCAGATACGCGGTTGCGGTTGTCGTGGAACATGGCGGCGGCGGATCCACCGCCGCGGCACCGATTGCCCGCGACATCACCCTGCAGGCGCTCTATGGCGACACGCCGCCCCTGTCCGCCTATCCGGCCAAGGACCGGTCCCGCATCGAAGCCCAGCAGGAAAGACTGCAGCGCGAGCGCGAAGACCGCAACCGGCGGGAAAGTGACCGGGCATGAGTTATCTTGAATACTCGGTCAAGGCGGTCCCCGCCGGGTTGCGCAAGGTCTTGTACCTGAACTGGCCGCTGGTCCTGCTTCTGTGCAGCGTGGCCGGCGTCGGGTTCCTGATGCTGTATTCCGTTGCCGGCGGCGCGTTTTCGGTCTGGGCCGAACCACAGGCCAAACGGTTCGGTGTCGGGCTGGGAGTGATGATGATCGCCGCGATGATCCCCATCTGGTTCTGGCGAAACCTGTCATTCCTCGCCTATGGCCTGTCAATTGTGCTGCTGCTGGCGGTGGAGTTTTTCGGGGCCGTCGGCATGGGCGCGCAGCGCTGGATCGATCTGGGGTTCATGCGGCTGCAGCCCTCGGAACTGACCAAGATCACGATGGTGATGCTGCTGGCGGCCTATTACGACTGGCTCCCGGCCAAGCGGGTGTCGAACCCGGTCTGGATCCTGTTTCCGCTGCTCATCATCCTGTTGCCCACGGCGCTGGTCCTGCGTCAGCCCGATCTCGGCACCGCGCTGCTGCTGGTGGCCGGCGGCGGCGGCATGCTGTTTCTGGCCGGCGTGCACTGGGCCTATTTCGCCGGCGTGATCGGCGTCGGCGCCGGGCTGGTCACCGCGGTGTTCCAGAGCCGCGGCACGACCTGGCAATTGCTGGCCGATTATCAGTACCGGCGGATCGATACATTCCTTGACCCCGCCAGCGATCCGCTCGGGGCAGGTTATCACATCACCCAGTCAAAGATCGCACTGGGCTCCGGTGGCTGGACCGGGCGCGGCTTCATGCAGGGCACACAGTCACGGCTGAACTTCCTGCCCGAAAAACACACCGACTTCATCTTCACGACACTGGCCGAAGAGTTCGGCTTTGTCGGCGCGTTTTCCCTGCTGGCGCTCTACGTTCTGATCATCGTGTTCTGCGTGGCCAGCGCCATCGCCACCCGGGACCGGTTTTCGTCACTGGTGACGCTGGGCATCGCGCTGACCTTCTTCCTGTATTTCGCAGTCAACATGTCGATGGTGATGGGCCTTGCCCCGGTCGTCGGCGTCCCGCTGCCGATGGTCAGCTACGGCGGCTCCGCAATGCTGGTGCTGATGGGTGCCTTCGGCATCGTCCAGAGCGCCCATGTTCACAGACCACGCTGAGGATCCATGACCCTGAATATCCTGTTTGCCGCCCGGCCCGACAGCTGGGCCGAATATCAGGGTCCGCTGACCCGCGCCCTGTCCGATACCGGGCATACCTTTGACCTGCGCACCGATTTCGCACCCGAAGACGTCGATTACATCGTCTATGCCCCGAACGGACCGCCGCGCGACTTTTCGCCCTTCACCCGGCTCCGGGCCGTGCTGTCGCTCTGGGCCGGGGTGGAAACCGTGGTGGGAAATTCGACGCTGACCGTCCCGCTGACGCGCATGGTGGATTTCGGATTGCGGCAGGGCATGACCGAATGGGTCACCGGCCACGTGCTGCGCCATCATCTGGGCATGGACGCCCATATCAACGGCGTACCGGGCCTGTGGCACCAGAACCCGCCGCCCCTGTCGCGGGACAGGCGGGTGACGATCCTCGGCCTTGGGCAACTGGGTGTGGCCTGCGGCAACATGCTCGACGCTCTGGGCTTTCCCGTTGCCGGCTGGAGCCGGTCACCAAAACAGGTGCCCGGCATCACCACCCATCACGGGCCCGATGGGCTGGAGACCGCGCTGGCGCGTTCCGATATCCTCGTCCTGCTGCTCCCGAACACGCCCAGCACCGAAAACACGCTGAACACGCGCACCCTGTCGCTCCTGCCGCGCGGCGCGGTCGTAATCAATCCCGGGCGCGGCACCCTGATCGACGACGACGCCCTGCTTGCCGCGCTGGACAGCGGGCAGGTTGGTCATGCAACGCTGGACGTGTTCCGGGTGGAGCCCCTGCCGGACGGGCATCCCTACTGGACCCACCCCTCGGTCACCGTGACACCGCATATTGCCTCGGAAACCCGTCCCGACAGTTCCAGCGACGTCATCGCCGAAAACATCCGGCGCTGCGAATCAGGCGAACCGCTGCTGCATCTCGTCGATCGCAGCAAGGGATATTGATCGACCTGATCAAATCAGGACCTGCGTCCATCAATTTGTGACGGCGCCGGAATTGTCCAGCACGGACAAGTATCATATTTTTATCGTCAATACATTTGATTGACGTACCTCAAAAAGATGGGTTATTTTCATCCCTAACCAATCAGGGGGCGCGAACGTGTATTTGGGGCTGGATCTGGGCACATCGGGGATGCGCGGACTTCTGATCGACCCCGAAGGCGTGGCCAGAGGCAGCGCAGAGGCCGCCTATCCGGTGTCTCATCCTCATCCCGGCTGGAGCGAACAGGACCCGCAGGACTGGATCGACGCCTGCACATCCATCATCCGCACCCTCCTCAGCACGCATCCGGACGACATGTCCGACCTGAAAGGCATCGGGCTGTCCGGCCAGATGCACGGCGCGACCCTGCTGGACGAACAGGGGCAGGTCCTGCGCCCCTGCATGCTGTGGAACGACACGCGCAGTCACGCGCAGGCCGCCGCGCTTGATGCCGCACCGGGGTTTCGCGACACGACCGGCAACATCGTGTTCCCGGGATTCACCGCGCCAAAGGTGCAATGGGTCGCCGAAAACGAACCCGGAATTTTCAGCCGGATCGCCCGGATCCTGCTGCCCAAGGACTACCTGGCGCACTGGCTGACCGGCGGCTTCACCTCGGACATGTCCGACAGCGCCGGCACGGCCTGGATGGACACCGGCGCGCGCCGCTGGTCCGACGCCCTGCTGACCCATTGCGGTCTGTCCCGGGCCCAGATGCCAACCCTGCACGAAGGCAGCGCGGTGGTCGGGCATCTTCGCGACGATCTGGCCGGAACGCTTGGACTCCCTGAGAGCGTTCCGGTCGCGGGTGGCGGCGGCGACAATGCTGCCGCCGCCTGTGGTATCGGCGCGCTCGGCGAGGGCGACGGTTTCGTCTCGCTCGGAACCTCCGGTGTCCTCCTGGCGGCCCGCAACGGGTTTGCCCCCGATCCGGCCACCGCCGTGCACACCTTCTGTCACGCGATCCCGGACACCTGGTACCAGATGGGCGTAATCCTTGCAGCCACCGACAGCCTCAACTGGCTGGCCGCAACCCTGAAGGAAGACGCCGCCACGCTGGCCGCCGAACTCGGCGACCGGATCGACGGCCCCGGCCGCGTCCGCTTCCTGCCCTACCTGTCGGGCGAACGCACGCCGCACAATGACAGCGCGGTCCGCGGCGCGCTGACCGGGCTCGACATCGCCACCGGCCGCACCGACCTGACCCGCGCCGTTGTCGAAGGCGTCAGCTTTGCCCTGCGTGACAGCCTCGATGCGCTCCGCGCCACCGGCGCCGATCTGCAAAGCATGATCGCCATTGGCGGCGGCTCGCAGTCGCGCTACTGGACAGAGCTTCTGGCAACCGTGCTCGGCCTGCCCGTGGCCCTGCCCGCACAGGGCGAATTCGGCGCCGCGATGGGGGCCGCCCGCCTTGCGCTCTGTGCCGCAACCGGCGCCGATCCTGCCGCGGTCATGACCAAACCCGAAATTTCCGAAACCATCGACCCGGTTCCCGGTCTTCAGCCCGCCTATGACGCGGCCTGCGCCGGGTTCCGGTCCCTTTATCCAGCCCTGAAAGATCACACATGACCGACAGCTTCTTCGCCGGCATCGCTCCCGTCACCTACGAAGGCCCCGACAGCACCAACCCGCTGGCCTTCCGCCACTACAACCCGGACGAAACCCTGATGGGCAAGCGGATGGAAGACCACCTACGCTTTGCCGTCGCCTACTGGCACTCCTTCGCATGGGAAGGCGGCGACCCGTTCGGCGCAGCCACCTTCCTGCGCCCCTGGCAATCCGGCATGGATATGGACCACGCCCGGCAAAAAGCCGACGCCGCCTTCGACATGTTCGCGATCCTCGGTCAGCCCTTCTTCTGCTGGCACGATCTGGATGTCCGGCCCGAAGGCGCCACCTTTGCCGAAAGCCTGCGGAATTTCGAAGAGATCATCGACTATTTCGGCGCGAAGATGGCACAGGGCGCGCCCCGGCTGCTCTGGGGCACGGCCAACATGTTCTCCCACCGCCGCTTCATGGGCGGCGCCTCGACGAACCCGGATCCGGACGTGTTCGCATGGTCGGCGGCAACGGTCAAAACCTGCATGGACGCAACCATGAAACTGGGTGGCCAGAACTACGTCCTGTGGGGCGGGCGCGAAGGCTATGAAACCCTCATCAACACCGATATCGGCCGCGAACTGGACCATATGGGCCGGTTTCTGAACATGGTGGTCGACTACAAGCACAAGATCGGCTTCAAGGGCACCATCCTCGTCGAACCCAAGCCACAGGAACCCTCCAAGCATCAATATGATTTCGACGCCGCCACCTGTATCGGCTTCCTGCGCAAATACGGTCTCGAAAACGAGGTCAAACTCAATATCGAGCAGGGCCACGCGATCCTCGCCGGCCATTCCTTCGAACACGAACTGGCCGTGGCAGCCGCCGACGGCATGCTGGGTTCGATCGACATGAACCGCAACGATTACCAGTCCGGCTGGGACACCGACCAGTTCCCCAACAACGTGCCCGAAGTCGCACTGGCCTATTACCAGGTCCTGAAATCCGGCGGCTTCACCACCGGCGGCACCAATTTCGACGCCAAGCTGCGGCGCCAGTCGCTGGACGCCGAGGACCTGATCGCCGCCCATGTCGGCGCCATGGATGTCTGCGCCCGCGGCTTCAAAGCCGCCGCCGCCATGCTGCAGGACGGCGGGCTCAAAACCGCGGTCGCCGAACGCTATGCCGGATGGGACACCCCCGCAGCCAAGGCCATGCTCGACAGCGATCTCGACACCATCTTCGACCGTGTTCACACCGGCGGGATCGACCCGCAGCCCCGCTCGGGCCGGCAGGAAATCCTCGAAAACTACATCAACCGCTTCGTCTGATCCCGGCCCGGCTCTTCTTCTGTTTGAAAATACCTCGGGGGTCCGGGGGCAGCGCCCCCGGGGCCTGCGTGGCCTGAACGCAAATGCCCCCTGCGCGCCGGCAGGCGCACCGTAAAATCAGTTCGGCCAAAATCAGTTCGACACGTAGCCCGCCACAACCTGCAACAGCTTGAACGCGGTTGCCGCGTCATTCTCGACCACGGCCAGGAATTCCTCGGCCCCGATGCGCAGGCATTCCAGCTCACCCACAGCCGTCATCGTCAGCGCCCGCGGTTCGTTCTTGATCAGGCCCAGCTCGCCCACCAGCGTCCCCGGCCCGACCGTGGCGATCAGCACGTCGGCATCGTCCTCCTTGGGCAGGGTCAGCGCTGCCTCGCGTTCCAGCACCATATAGGCCCCGTCCTTGGGCTCATCACCCTTGTGGAACACCACCTCGCCCGGCTGTGCCGAATACCACCGCGCCCCGAAGGCCAGCAGCCGCAGCTGCTTGCGGTTCAGCTTCGAGAACATGTCGGTCTGTTCCAGCGCCCGCACCTTGCGCGCCAGATCGGCCCCCGCCGCATTGTCCGCCTCGGCCTGAACATGCGCCTCGTCGCTGACGATGCGGCCCTGCTGCAGCTCGAAGGTGACATCGAACACGTCCTCGTCCTCGAACGCATCCTGCAGGTAGATGATCGTCGTCTCCGGCAGCAGCTCCCGCAGGTTCCGCTGCACGGACGCGCGGGTTTCCGCATCATAGCTGGCCAGCGCCTGATCCAGGATCAGGATATCGGGCCGCTTGATCGTCGCCCGGGTGAATGACAACGGCTCGGCAAACACACCGGGCAAATTGGCCCCGCTCAACGCGATCGGCACATCATAGATCAGCTCGATCACCAGCTGCTGCGCGCCCTCTTCCACCAACACGTCGCCGATCAGCTTGCGCAGCTCGTCAGCCCGTCCCCCGGCATCGCCCGAGATCTTCCCGAACAGCGCGTTTTCCATCACCGTCAGCCCCGGCGAGAAGGTCGCGATATCCAGCGGTTCGAACAGCGCACCCAGCACCGCCAGCAGATCCTCGCGGTGGCTCTGCCGCAGCTCGATGATCCGGGCCTTCATTTCATCGGTAAAGGCCGGCCCGATATCCTGGGCCGAGATCCGGAACGGCACGGTCAGCAGCGTTGCCATCTCGTCCTGATCCAGACCCGCCGCACCCTTCTCGCGGGTCTTTTCAACCAGCTCCACGGCGCTTTCGAAAATTGCCGGTTCCAGCCCAAGGTTGCGGAACAGCGGATGGTCGGTGCCGTCCAGACCAAAGATCTGACGTAACAAATCGACCACTTCGCGCGACAGCGCCACCAGATCCTCGTCCAGCTTCAGTTCCCGCAGCTTTTCAATGAACTCGGTCTGCCCGGCCAGCAATTCCTGCGTGATCGGTTCACAGGGCGTGGCAAATAACAGGTTTTCGGCAACCGGAACGGCCGGGTTGTACTGATCCGGCAGGAACAGATAGGCCGTCTTGCGCAGGTCCGCCTCTTCCACCGCCTACTGCATTTTCGGCCGCAGCGCGACCAACTTTTCCGCCAGAACCGGATGCATATCAGCGTCGAACTTCTGTTCCAGCCCGCGCCGGAACAGCGCGCTGCCCGATCCCATGCCTTCGATCAGACGCAGCCACCAGCCGCGCACCTCGCCCTCGTCGGTCAGACCGGCAATCCCGGGGTCGACCCATTGCGTGTCATAGGGATCCGCGCTGTTGCCGGCGCGTTGCGCCTCGTCAAAGAACCTCTGATCCTCCGCATCGCCCAGCGGCCGGTATTTGAGCGGCATCATGACGTTGTCGCCAAACGTGCCCTGAAATAACAGAGGACGCGACGTGGCCCGCCCGATGCGGGCCGCGACAACCCCGTGATGCAGGGTTTTCAGGTCATGCTCGCCAACCGTGACACTGCCGCTGCTCGGCAGAACCTCCCGCGTCAGCAACTCGGAAAACGCGCGCCGGTCCTCCTCGCTCGGCGCGGCGATGCCGATGATCTTACCGGCAGGCAGGGTCGCGCGCAGGTCGTCCAGAACCGGGTTCCCGTCCAGATCGCGCACGCTGGCACGATCCAGCACGATATTGCCCTTCAGCGACGGGATCTCCCCGGGATCGCCTTCAAACAGCTCATCATCCATCATGCCGGCCGGTGCGAAGCGTTCGATGATGATCTCCCAGCGCACCGACATGTCCTGCGTCTGGTTGTAATAGGTCAGCAGCTCTTTCCAGGGCGACGACAGATCCTTGTACGCGGCCAGCGCAGCCACCAGCGCCCCCAGCGACACCGACCCCTGCAGCACCAGCAGACCGCCGATCAGATAGAAGAAGAACGGCGTCAGCTGGCCGATGAAGTTGTTGATGAACTTCATGAAGAACTTCTTCTGGTAGATATCGAAGCGGATTTCGAACAGCGTGCCCAGCTGATGCGAAATCATCGCCATGCGGTACCGCCAGCCGCCGTTCAGGCGCAGCGCGCTGGCACCGGCGGCACTTTCACCGATCGCGGCGGCCAGAACCCGCACGCGCTTGATCCGCTCCTTGTTCAGCAGGTTGATCCGGCGCTGCAGCTTGGGGATCAGCCAGCCCTGAACCGGGATCAGCGCAACCGCCGCCAGCCCGAACCAGAAGCTTTGCAAAAACAGGAAGGACAGGATCGTGATCATCTGCCCCGCCTGCAGCACCGGCTGGCTGATCGCGTCGCCCATCAGTCCGCCCATGGGTTCGCTTTCCGCGGTCACCATCGACACCAGCTCGCCCTGGCTGACGCGCTCGAAATAGGGCTGCGGAAACCGCAGGATGCGCGCAATCAGCTGAAACCGGAACCGGCGCAGCATCCGTTCGCTCAACACGCCCTTCATCGTGTTGATGCGCATCTTCATCAGCCCGTGCGCCGCGACCGCAAGCAGGAAACCGAAACACAGCGCCATCAGGAAGGTGATCTGATCGATCTCGAAGCCCATCACATCGATGGTCGAGCTCTGCGCGCCAATCGCGTCGTTGATGATCCGCTTGGGCAGTTCCAGCGTCATGTATTGCAGCGGAAACAGCGTCAGCGTGACCATCAGCAGGATCACCTGATCCCGCCGGGAATATTTCCAGATGAATCCGAAAAGCGTTCGTTCTATCGGTCCGGCCCCATTTCAGTCATCCCGCCCGCGGGCCGCAACCCACCGATCAGATTTCGCAATTACCCCATCATTGCAACGGACTGCACGCTGGTGCAACGCAATTGACATAAGACAACCCTCAACAGAATTCACAGGTGCGATTGAAGGTCGGGAAATTAGTCCCTAAGTTGGATCTGGGGAACCATCTGTGGGATCTGGGTCAAGGATATGATTTCAACCCTGTTTGTGCTGCTTATTCTGTTTCAGATCAAGCACATGTTCGCCGACTATTTTCTCCAGACACCCAAGATGCTGGCCGGGCGCGGCCAGTACATGCATTCAGGCCGGGCCCAGCATGCCGGGGTTCACGCGGCAGGTACCGCAATCGTTTTGTTGCTTGTGGGCACGCCGTTTCTGCCGCTGCTGGTGCTGGTCGTCGGCGAATGGTTTGTCCACTTCCATATCGACTACTGGAAAGCCAGCTACTCGGATCGCAAAAAACTCGCGCCCGATCAGGCGGCATTCTGGCGTGCGGCAGGCTTTGACCAGTTCCTGCATCAGCTGACCTATGTCGCGATCGTCTGGATCTGGGTTTTGTGGACCTGACCGGTCTCAGGCAGACGCGGATTTGCTCGCCTCGGCCCGACCGGCCGAATAGTTCGGAACCGGATCGGCATAGCCCTTGAGCGGGATCGGCTCCATCGCCGAAAACCGGACATCCGCCAGCCCCGCAGCTGCATCCCGCGTCGCCTGATCCAGCAGAACCTCCCCCGGATCCGCCTTGCTGCACAGCCGCGCCGACAGGTTGACGGTCGACCCCAGAACGGTGAAATCCATCCGTTCGCGGGCGCCCATTGCCCCCATCACCACCTCGCCCGAGGCGACGCCGATGCCGACATGCAGGTTGTATTCGGGGTATTTCTCCAGCAACCCGGCCATCGCCTCGGCAATGCCGACGCTGCAGGACACCGCCCGCGCCTCCATGTTGTCACCCTCAAACACGGCAACCAGCGCGTCACCGACGAACTTGTCGACATCCCCGCCATGTTCTTCGACGATATCGGTCTGCACGTCGAAATACTGGTTCAGGGCCTCAATCACCACTTCCGGCGGAACCCGTTCGGAAAACTCGGTATAGCCGCGGATGTCGGTGAAAATCACCGAAACACGGCGCCGTTCTCCGCCCCGGTGCATACCGTCCTGATCCGCCCTCTGGATCGCGCTCATCGTGCCGCGGGACACGAACTTCATCAGTTCCAGCCGCTCGGCCAGCTGCGCGATCATGGCATTGAACCGCTTGGCCAGATCGCCGATTTCATCCCGCGACCGCACGTTCTTTACCCGTGCGGAAAAATCACCCTCCCCGACCTGCGCCGCCACGGTTCCGATCTGCAGGATCGGATGGGTCAGTTGCCGGGCAAAGATCAGGGCGCCACAGGCGGCCGCGAAGAACCCGATCGCGCCCACGATCAGGATCTGTTTGGTGATCTGATTGACGACCGCATATGCGCTTGCCTCGCTCAGCTCAGTCACAACCGCCCACTGAAACCAGTCCGGAAACGCATACGCTCCCAGCATCGCCATGCCGTCCGGCCGCACATAGGGCTGCAGCGCATCTGCCCGCGCCCCGGCCACGATCAGCGGCTTGGCCGCCGCGACAATGGCCCGGTCCGACAATTGCACCGATGTTTCGCCCAGAACAGTGCGCCCGGCCTGATCAATCACCGTGATCTCGCCGCGCTGCGCAAAGGGATGCCGGCGCACCATTTCACCCAGCGACGACAATTCGATCTTGGCCGCCAAGGTGACCTGACGGCCAGCGATCTTCGTGGTCAGCGGCAACGCGATGGTGGCGATCCAGTCGCCGGTTTGCGGCAACTGTCCGACGATGGGCTTGCCGAACTGCCCCGTCCCGCCGATGGATTGTATCAGCTGCGACGTTGTCGTCAGCGTCTCCACCGGGTTCAGCCCGGCCTCGGTCAGCTTGGAGGCAAACGCTTCGTTGGTGACCAGAATCGGAAGATCGGACCCCTCCACCGACAACTGCAAGGCAACCACCTCCGGCAACTCCTGCAGGCCCAGCGTCAGCAGCGATACCTTCTGGGGAACCCCCAACTCATTGCTGTTGACCCCGTTGCGGATCACCATCAGCGGCGACAGCCACCGGCCCCGAAACGTGTTGTCGAAGGTTTCGCGCAATTGCGCGGCCACAGTGGTCAGGTCTTCGTTCGCCGCACTCTTGAGCTCATCCCGCGTCAGCTTGGTCAGGTTTTGTGCAACCATACCAAGCGGCGCCACTGCCAGAAGTGACGCGAAGATGAAAAATTTCAGGCGGAGCGGGAATCGCATGTCCGCCTGTGTACTCTGATTCATTCCATACACGTAGCCAAATCAGAACACAGGTTAAGTGATCTGGATCACAAACCGGGGGAAGAGCGGGGATTTTTTCCCCGCTCCGCCTTAGTCGGCCTTCAGTTCCGACACGATTTCGCGTTCCACCGCACGGACCGTGGCCGTGTCGGTCCCGATACCACAGGCCAGACCCGTGCTGTCCTGTGCCCGGACGGTCACCGTGTACTCGCCCGCCGTCGTGAACCGGTGACGCGCCACCGCGCCGGCAACCACGGTTCCGTCCCCGAAGTTCCAGCTGATCCGCAGGCCATGGCCATCGGCATCGCTGGCGCTCGAAGCGTCAAAGCGCACAACATCATGGGCGCCGCCGACCGGCACGGTGATATCCGGCCCGGCATCGACCACCGGCGCGCTGTTGACCAGAATGCGCGCATCGTCGGTGCCGGTGGCACATTGCGTCGCGCCGCTGTCATCACGCACGGTCAGACGCACCCGCAGGTCGGCCGCCGTATCGAAGACGCGGTCGACAACCTTGCCTTCCATCACCACACCGTCGCTGAATTCCCAGACATACTCGATCAGCTCGCCGTCCAGATCACCAGAGCTGCCGGCGTCGAACGTCACGGCCTCGCCCGGGCAGACCACCCGGTCCGGCCCCGCCAGCGCCGTCGGCGCCGAATTGACCCGCACGTAAACCTCTTCGCTGAGCAGGCTGTTGGGCAGGCCACGGCCATCGTTCATCTGTACCAGCACCGGATACAGCCCCGGGCGGTCAAACGCATGCGTCACCGAGGCACCGCTGAGATTTACCCCGTCCCCAAAGGCCCAGTTGACGGTCGTTCCCTCGGCCACGTCGACACTCCACGGAGTCGGCTCGGCCGGACAGATCGGTGCCGGCGCTTTCAGCCCGACACGCGGCGCCGGGTTGACCTGCACGGTCTTGGTCGCCACGACGATCGAGTTGCCGACGCCGGCGTCATCCGTCACCGTCAGGGTCACGTCATAGCTGCCCGGTTCGGTAAACGTATGCGCGGCCAGCACACCCTTGGACCCGTTGCCGTCGCCAAAGTCCCAGACATAGGACGAAATGGCGCCGTCATTGTCCATCGACATGCTGCCGTCATACGTGACCGCCTGACCTGCCGCCGTCGCGTCGGGGCCATCGATCAGCGCCATCGGCGCCTCGTTCACGATCACCCGCTGAATCGCAGTCAGATTGCTACAGCCTTCGTTGCCGCCGGTCAGTTCCGTGGCCATGGTGATGATGTACTCACCCGGTTCGGCAAAGGTATGGGTCACGTCCGCACCCGTGGCGGTGTTGCCATCGCCAAAGTCCCACGTGAACCCGCTGGCAGCCGCACCCTGCAGATCGTTCAGCGTGGCCCTGAAAGAGGCCGGCAGACCCGCCGCGGCGCGTTTCGGCCCGACAATGTCCAGTTCCGGCGCGGCAACCACCTCGACATTGACCGTATCGGTGTCGAGCGGGCTGCAGGCGCCCGTCGCTTCACCCGTGATGGTCAGCGTGACCGAATAAGATCCGGGACGCTTGAAGATGTGAACCGGGCCTTCACCGCGTCCGGTATTGCCGTCCCCGAAGGTCCAGGCGAACGCGTTCACCGCACCGTCCGTATCGGTCGAGTTCGACCCGTCAAAGCGCACACGCTGGTTCGTACACACCGTGCGGTCCCCGCCGGCATCGGCAATCGGACCCTCGCGCACCAGCGCCGCAATCCGGTCGATATCGGACCCGCGGGCGGTCCCGGTTTCGTTCCGCACGCTCAGCGTGACCGGGTAAACACCGGGGCGCTCATAGGTCTTGGTCGGGTTGATCAGATCGGACGAGCTGCCATCCCCGAAATTCCAGGCATACAGCAGCAGACCGCCATCGGGATCCACGCTGTCCGAAGCGTCAAACAGGATCGGCTCACCCGAACACACATCGCGGTTGCCGCCGGCATTCGCCATCGGGCGGGAATTGATGTTAACGCGGGTGGCGGCAACAGCGGTCGCATTGCTCAGCCCGGTGCCGTCATCCACGCGCAGTGTCACCGGATAGACGCCCGATCTCGGGTACACATGGGTCACCTTGGCCCCATAGGCCGGCGGCGATCCGTCCCCGAAATCCCAGCGGTAGATCAGCTTGTCACCATCGGCATCGCTGGACCCGGTCGCGTCCAGTTCAATGAACAGGCGATCCGATTCGATCGCCGGCCCGGCATCGGCCACCGGCGTATGGTTCACCCGGATGGTCATGTCATCAACCGCGGTCGAATTCAGCACGCCGGCATCGTCCGCAACAATCAGCTGGGCCGAATACACGCCGGGCCTGGTATAGGCGCGTTCGATCTGCATGCCCTGCATCGGCGCGGACAGGTCATCGAACTCCCACGAAAACCGGCTCAGCCGGCCGTCCGGGTCAAAGGACTGGGCCCCGTTGAACACAACGATATCACCCGGCGCAACCAGCCGGTCTGCCCCCGCAACCGAGGTCGGCGCGGCGTTGACCGTGATCAGAACTTCACTTTCATCCTCGGCGGCACCGCCTTCGAAATCATCGTAAACCGTCAGCTTGATACGGTGCAGACCCGGCGCGCCGATGGCATAGGCCGCGCGCTGTCCCTGAACCGAACTGCCATCCGGGAAATCCCAGACATAGGCCGAAACCGTTCCGTCCGGATCAATCGAGGCGCGGCCTGACACGACGAATTCCTCGCCCGGTGCAACGGTTTGCGGCGGGCCCGCATCGGCGATGGGCGCCTCGTTGATGGACACGAACATGGTGTCGCGGTCCGTGTTCAGCGGCGCACCGCTGTCGTCGGTGACAACCAGCGCCACCTCATAGGTCCCGGGCCGCTGATAGGCATGGGTGATGTTCTGACCGGTGCCGGTGTTGCCGTCGCCGAAATCCCATTCCCAGCTGGTGATCCGGCCGTCGGTATCGACGGAACCGCCGCCGTCCAGCGTAACCTCGGTTGCGGTGACGTACTGATCCGCACCGGCATTGGCGACCGGGGCCGCATCAATCCGGATGTCCATTTCCGCCGTCTGCAGCGCCGACGCGGTGCCGCTGTCATCAATCACGGTCAGCGTCACGCGGAAAATCCCGGGCCGGGTCCACGCATAATTGACCACTTCACCCTCGGCCGTGGCGCCATCACCGAAATCCCACAGATAGGAAATGATCTGACCGTCATCATCCGTCGACCCGGTGGCGTTCAGCGTCCCCAGCTCGGACACCGCCAACGGGCGCGGCGGAATGGTGAAACGGGGCACCGGCGGCGAGTTGACGTCGACCTGCATGAAATCGCGGGCGGTGCTGTTCGCCACGCCGCTGTCATCGGTCACCGTCAGCATGACCCGGTACTGACCAGACTGCCGGTACGCATGGGCCACGGACGCGCCGTCAAGCTGGGTTCCGTCCCCCATGTCCCACTGATAGCGCTGGATCTGGCCGTCAACATCATAAGATACAGTGCCGCCAAAGCTCAGCGTCTGGCCGACGATTCCGGTCTGGTTGGTGCCGGCTTCTGCCACCGGCGGGAAGTTCACCATCACCCGCCGGGTCTCGACCCCGAAATAGCAGGGATGGGCACTGTCATCTTCAACCCGCAGCACCGCCCGGTATTTCCCCGGCGCGCCATAGGCTTTCTGTGTCATCGCGCCCTGGGCCGAGCTGCCGTCGCCAAACGACCAGCGGTACCGCACGATCGGGCTGTCCGACGGGATCGACCGCGTGCCGTCAAACGTCAGCACCTGACCCGGCGCCACGACGATGTCGTCGCCGGGCACCGCAACCGGCGCGTTGCGCACATGCACCGGCAGTTCCATCGCATCGCCACGGCCCGGGCGGTTGCCGCTTTCCAGCACTTCAACACGCGCGGTGTAGCGGCCCGGATCGGTATAGCGGTGCGCGATCACCGGCTCGGGCGAGGTTGCGCCATCACCGAAATCCCACAAAAAGCTCAGCGGGATGCGTCCGCGTGTCGGGCTTGCGTCAAACGCCACCGACCGGCAATCCGCCAGCGGTTGCGCGGTTGCCTGTGCCAGCGGACGCGACGGATCCAGCGCCAGCCGCGGCGGCATGTCCAGCGGCACGGCGTCGCCGTTCCCGTCAAACACCGCCATTGTCACGTCATTCGGCGTCTCGCGACCGCCAAGAAGGCTGAGCGCGAGGTTCTTTTCCTCGGTATCCACCTGATCGACGGACCAGAAATCCTGCCCGGAAACAGCAACCGGCAGATCGACAAAATCGGTGACAACCGTGACCGATCCGTTGGCCGCGTCAAAAGTCTGAACCGTAAAGGGTCCGCCGGCCTCGGGCTGAAACCAGACCTGCGTGGCCGGATCCTGCGGACGCCAGCGCACAGTCGGCTGATAGGCAAACATATCCAGCCCCTCGGGCGGACGGTTGCGGTCACGCGACAGGCTAACGGCCACCGAATAGATATTGCCGTCATTGCCCCCGGTGCCCTGAATATCCAGACGGAAAACGGCCCGGTCACCGACCTGCTCACCCTGCGCCGCGCGCACCGGTGCCAGCGTGACCCAGCGGCCATCGGTCTTGCTGTCATTGGTCCACGCCTTCTCGCGGATCAGCTTGCCTGGCCCGGTGATCGGCGTGATGTCGGTCTTGTTGGGTACGCGGGCGCCTTCCTCCTGCTGCGCCGGGCGTTCGGCGGTGGTAAACGCCGAAGACCCGGAATGTGGTCTCCGAATCCGCGGTGCTGCCATAGGCGAAATCGTTCTTGCCGGACACTTCCGGGTCGTAGATCCGGACATAAATCCGCTCACGCAGCGTGGCCGGGACGCTGATGAATATCTGTTCGCGCTTGTCGGTGTCCCCTTCGCGCGTCGGCGCCTTGGGACCATAGAGAACAAGCAGGCCTTCCTCAGCCGCCGGGGCGGTCTGGGCCGTGGCGGGCACCGCCATCAGGCCTGACAGAATGAGCGCAGTCACCAGCGCACAAATCCGAGCCATAGACATCATTCTTCCTCCGTCGCCGGCGCCCCACCAGCCGCTCAGTAAAACGCCGCGTTCCCGGCGTAGTCCTCGATAATCAGTTCAATCAGCTCCAGCTCGCCCGGTGCCGGCGGCACCGTCCCGCGGCACAGGCCGCTGAGGGAATCGCAGCGCAGGAAGCCATCGTATTCCACACCGTCGACAGCGATCAGGAACGGCGCAGCCTGCACCAGCCCGCTGGCATCGCTCGCCTCGACAACGATCTGGATCGTGCTGTCCTCGCCGCCGTCCCGGCTGAGATCAACAGACAGGATTTCCGGCGGTTCGATATCCAGCAAAGTCTGCAGCCGGGTCACGCTGACATTGCCCACTGCATCCGTCGCCAACAGGTCGAACCCGTTTTCGCCCGGCTTCAGTTCCAGCGTCAGGCTGAACCGTCCCTCGGCCACCGGCACCAGCGTTCCATACAGCTCCAGCGACACCGCGTCATCGGCCACCCCGGCCAGTTCCACGAAAGGCTCGGCCGTCGCCTTGGGCGGCGGAACATCCAGCGAAATCCGCGGCGGCGTCCGGTCCCGCACGGCCCGGAACAGCTTGCGTCCCTCGACCGCGCCAACCGGCGACAGAACCTCGATCATGTAACCCCGTTCGGCCTCGTCCACCGGAACGGTAAATCCAATATCACCGCCCGCACCGACGACCAGCTGCACCACGACGGCTTCGCTCAGATCGCGCACCACGACGCTGGCGCCCGGCTCTGCGGTTGTGGTCGCGGACACCGACAATGTCTCCAGCCGCGTCGCCAGCGCGTCACCGACCCGCGGAATGCGGTCGGACAGGCTGATGTCCACCTCGGCCGCCGGGCGGAACACCACGGTCTGGCTGCGGGTGCTGACATTGCCCGCCGGGTCAACCGCCTCAACCGTCAGCGTGTTCGGCCCCGGCACCAGCTGTACGGCGGCAAGGAAACTGCCATCCGCCCCGGTGATCAGCGGCGTGCCATTCAGCACCAGCCGCGCATCCGGCTCGGTCGCGCCCAGTATCTCGATATCCGGGCGGGTAAAGATCGTGTCAGATGCTGGCGAAAGCAGCGTCAGGAACGGCGGCGTCGCATCCTGCCGGACCGTGAATTCCCGATGCGTGCTCCACTCGCCCGGCAATCCCAGCTGATCCAGCGCGGCAACGCGCCAATGGTAGCGCGACGGCGACAGCGCCCGCGCCATCTGCGTGTCGCGAACACCCCACTCGGACACCGCCATCTGGTTGAACCCCGGGTCCAGCGCAATTTCCACCCAATAGGCAACCGCACCGTCAAACGGCTCCCACAACAGCGTGGTTTCCGGCGTATAAATCACCTCGCCCACATCCGGCGCAGACGGCAGCGGCGCATTCAGCACCTCGGCGCGCGCGGTTTCGGTCCCGGTAATGACCACGCCTTCGTTTTCCCCAACGGTGATGGCCTCACCGCCACGTTTGATCTCCAGATCCGAGGCGTCATAGTTCACGAAACGCGCGCCGCTGGTGTCGTTCTTGATCCAGAAATCCGCCGAATTCGTCGTGGTTTCGATCCCCGGAACATCAATCTCGAAGGTCGATTTGTCCGACAACTGGTTCAGCAGCGCATAGAAATCACCATTGGCCAGCGACACCTTGGTCACCTCGCCCCCGGTCAGCGGATCGGACCGCATCCGTTGAATGGTCGCGTTGGAATTGGCATTCAGCCGCAGGCGGCTGAGATCGCGGAACGTGATCTGAGTCGTGCTGTCGGACAGCGTCCGCACCCGCTCGAACTCCACCAGAATGTCATCCAGATCGCGGTCCGACCATTTCGGTTCCGCCGGCGCCCGGCCTTCGACATTGCCCTGCACGTCGGACACGACCGCCTCGGCCGACCGGTCACGCTGTTTCACCGAGATTTCCAGCGCTTCCCGCGCAAAGGTCTCGGCAAGCCCCGAGAAACTCACCACCTGCCGCCACTCGCCTTCGCCACGCTTCGCCACGGCGGCGTCGCGGTTTTCGATCGCCGACCCGATTTCACCCGGCGCAAAGATCTGCGCCCCCTCGGCATTCGCGGCCTGGATCGCCTCCAGTGATACGCTCAGCGCCGCGTCCGCGGCCTCCACCTGCTTCACCGGCAGCTTGAGCCGCGTTCCGGGCACCAGCTCCGCGGGACTGTCGATGCCGTTCAGCCGCAGCACGGTCGGCCACAGGTCCGGATCCCGCAGGTATTGCGAAACCACGCCCCGGATGGTGTCGGCTTCGGTGAATGTCACCTCCTCAAGCGGCGCGTCGAGTTCGGAACTCTGCGCAGCCAGCGATGCAGGAGAAAGGATCACGATCAAAGGCAGGGCAACAATCAAATTGCTCCCTGAGCGGGTTAATCTGTTTTTCAAAAACGACTTCAAGGTGACAGCCCCTTGGAATGAACAGTCGAAGCAATTGATCCTGATTAACTATGTTCTTCCCGGCACGATTGTATGTGGCAAGATTTTTCGAAAAATTGGTCAAAACCGTCACAATTTGACGGCGCAGCAGGATCAATACATGCGACATCTAGCGATTGTTTCGGCCCGTGCGTCAAGCTTTCCCATGCAGACGCGCGGCGCCGTCCGTTTCGCCGGACCGCGCTGCCGAAGGCGCGGTCCCGTATGCCGCGCGGTACGCAGACGAAAAATGCGCCGATCCGGCAAACCCGGTCGCCAGCGCAATTTCCGTCATGCTCAAGCCCGACCCGCGCACCAGCTGCTGCGCGATATCCAACCGCATCGACCGGTAATACTGCATCGTGCTCTGCCCCAGATCATCCCGGAACAGCCGGTTCAGCTGCCGCGGGGTGATGCCGGCGATCATCGACAACTGGGCCAGCGTCAGCGGATCGGCTATGTGATTGTGAATTGCGTTCACGGCCTCCAGCACCCGTGGCGAGGTCGACCCGATCCGCTCGGACAGGCCGGCCCGCTGCGGCCCGCCGGACGGGCGGATGTCGGTGTGCAGAAACCAGTCGCTGACCTGACGCGCAAACCCGGCGCCATGCTGCATCGCGATCAGCTCATGCATCAGGTCCAGCGGCGCGGTTCCGCCGCCACAGGTCAAACGGTCCCGGTCGATGACATAAAGCGACCGTTCGATCAGCTGGCCGGGCACGATTTCCGCCATCGCCGGTGCATGTTCCCAATGCACGGTCATCCGGTAGCCCTCCATCACCCCGGCCCGCGCCAGCAACACCGGCCCGCCGGAGACACCCGCCAGCGGAATACCCCGCGCCGCCGCCTGCCGGAGCCAGCGGAACAGGTCAGGATCTTCATGGGTCTCCGGCCGGCCGCCGGCCACCACCACCAGCAGATCGACGTCCGGCACCTGCCCGGTCCGCAGCCGCGCCTCCACCCGCGCCGCCCCCGAACTGCGCGCCACCTCGCTTTCGGCGAAATGCACCACCTCGAACAAATCCCGCTGGCTCAGCAGGTTGGCCGCGCGCAACGGCTCCACCGTGCAGGCATAGGACAAGAGCGCAAACCCCGGCACCGGCAAAAGGCCGACCCGGAATGGATCCTTTTTGTCTGATTTCAGTAATTTTCCGTCCATGTACGACAAGTAAACCGGAAAGCCTTCTGAAAGAAAGAACCGAACCAACCTGCGGAGCGGCCAGAATGCGATACTCGGCGCTAAAAGTCCTGACCCAGGGCCTGACCGGCAACAAGGGCTGGACCCCGGCCTGGCGGGAACCCGACCCGAAACCCGAGTACGACATCGTCATCATCGGCGGCGGCGGTCACGGCCTGGCCACCGCCTATTACCTGGCCAAGGAATTCGGCGTCACCAACGTGGCGGTGGTTGAAAAGGGCTGGCTCGGATCCGGCAATATCGGGCGCAACACCACGATCATCCGCTCGAACTACCTGTTGCAGGGCAACCAGCCGTTTTACGAGCTGTCGCTGAAACTGTGGGAAGGGCTGGAACAGGATTTCAACTACAACGCCATGGTGTCCCAGCGCGGCATCCTGAACCTGATCCATTCCGACCCGCAGCGCGATGCCTTCGCGCGCCGGGCCAACGCGATGCGGCTCTCCGGGGCAGACGCGGAACTGCTGGACCGGGACGGCATCCGGCGCATGTGCCCGTTTCTTGATTTCGACAATGCCCGCTTCCCGATCCAGGGCGCGCTCTGGCAGCCGCGTGGCGGCACCGTGCGCCACGACGCGGTGGCCTGGGGCTATGCCCGCGGCGCCGACAGCCGCGGCGTCGATATCCTGCAGAACTGCGAGGTCACCGGGATCGACATCGAAAACGGTGTTGTCCGGGGCGTTCAGACGTCAAAAGGCCCGATCCGCGCGGCCAAGGTCGCCATGTGCGCCGCCGGCTCCTCCGGCCGCGTCGCCGCGCTGGCCGGCCTGCGCCTGCCGATCGAAAGCCACGTGCTCCAGGCCTTCGTTTCCGAGGGGCTGAAACCGGTGATCCCCGGCGTCATCACCTTTGGCGCCGGGCATTTCTATGTCTCGCAATCGGACAAGGGCGGGCTGGTCTTCGGCGGCGACATCGACGGCTACAACACCTATGCCCAGCGCGGCAACCTGCCCGTGGTCGAAGATGTCTGCGAAGGCGGCATGGCGATCATGCCGATGATCGGCCGCGCCCGGCTGCTGCGCATGTGGGGCGGGGTGATGGACATGTCCATGGACGGCTCGCCGATCATCGACGCCACCGACACGGACGGGCTCTACCTCAATGCCGGCTGGTGCTATGGCGGGTTCAAGGCCACCCCGGCCTCTGGCCTGTGCTATGCCCATCTGCTGGCAACGGGACAACCGCACGAAACCGCCCGGTTCTTCCGCCTCGACAGGTTCCGCCGGGGCGCGATGATCGACGAAAAGGGCGTCGGCGCCCAGCCCAACCTGCACTGAGGCCCCGAAATGCCGGCACATCTTCCCTTCATCTTTGTCCAAATACTCAATTCGGGCGGCGCCAAAATCGCCGGCCCGGCAAACAGCCGGTGTACGGGGCGTGCACAGGGGGTGCACATGTGTCACCCCCCCGATCCGGAACAGGCCAGGGCCGGTTTTCCGGCCGGGCCAAAATTCTTCCAAGAATTTTGCCGGGGATTTTCAAAAATCCCTGCCCCCCTCACCGTTCCGCAATCCGCGATCGGGGACCCCGTTTTCTTACAAAGAAAACGGTCCGGAATTTTTCAAAAATTCCGGGTCCCGACCGGAAGAGAGGTCACGCCATGATCATCAACCATCCCCTGCTCGGCCCCCGCGATGCCGCGGAGTTCGTTTATCTCGGCGACGCCGGCCTGATCGGCCGGCCCGACGGCATGGCCGATAACGCCGCCGACGCGTTTCACGACTACACCTACCTGCGCGACAACCCCGCGGGCGAACATCGCGAACTGTGGTACCACGAACAGGGCGACCGGTCGTGGCTGGTGATAACCCGGAACACGCTCACCCATGACATCACCCGCGTCGAGCTGGCCCGCGACGTGGCCCGCACCCAGGGGAGGTCCCGATGACCCAACCCAACCGCCTCCCGTCGGGCCTGACCGACCGCAGCCGAATGCTGAATTTCACCTGGAACGGCAGGGCGCTGCAGGGCCATCCCGGGGACACGCTGGCCGCGGCCCTGCTGGCCAACGGCGAACGTTTCGTAGCCCGGTCATTCAAGTATCACCGCCCGCGCGGCGTCTTCTCCGCCGGGCCGGAAGAACCCAGCGCGCTGGTCCAGCTGCGCAATGGCGCGGCACAGGAACCCAACACCCGCGCCACCGTAGCAGAGCTCTTCGACGGGCTGGTTGCCACCTCGCAGAACCATCGCGGCTCGCTCGAAGGCGACCTGCTGGCGCTGAATGACTGGCTGGCACCGTTCCTGAGCGCGGGATTCTATTACAAGACCTTCATGTGGCCGAAGCGGTTCTGGGAAACGGTCTATGAACCCTTCATCCGCGCCTCGGCCGGGCTGGGGCGGCTGAGCATGGAGCCGGATCCCGACCACTACGACCATGGCTACCTGCATTGCGACCTGCTGGTGATCGGTGCCGGGCCGGCCGGGCTGACCGCCGCGCTCGAGGCCGGGCGCGCCGGCGCACGCGTGATCCTTGCGGACGAAGATTTCCTGCCCGGCGGACGGCTCAATGCCGAAACCCATGAGGTCGGCGGCATGGCCGGGTCCGGCTGGGCCGCACAGGCGGTGGCGGAACTGGCCGCGATGGACAACGTGCGGCTGATGACCCGGACCACGGTTTATGGTGCGTTCGACCACGGCATTTACGGGGCGCTGGAACGCGCGACCGACCATCTGGCCGGGAGCGGCGGCAAGCCGCGGCAGGTGCTGTGGCGGCTCTACACGCGCCGGGCCCTGCTGACGGCCGGGGCGACCGAACGCTCCGTCGCCTTTCGCAACAACGACAGGCCCGGCGTGATGCTGGCCGGGGCGGTGCGAACCTATGTCAACCGGTTCGGCGTTGCGCCGGGACAGCGGGTCGCGGTTCTGACGAACAATGATGACGGCTGGCGCACCGCGACGGACCTGCAGGCGGCCGGCATCCATGTGTCTGCACTGATTGACACGCGCGCAGGCACGCCCGACATCCCCGGCCTGCGCATCGAAACCAATGCCGCCGTGCGCAGAACCCGCGGACGGCGCGGGATCGGGCAGATCACGCTGACCAACGGCGCGGTCATCGATGCCGATTGCCTCGCCGTGGCCGGCGGCTGGTCACCCAACCTGCACCTGACCTGCCACCAGCGCGGCCGCCCGGAATGGCGTGACGACCTCGCCGCCTTCGTGCCGGGCCGGGACCTGCCCCCGGGCATGTCCGTGGCCGGGGCCGCCAATGGCGCGCTGACGCTGCATGCCGCAATGAAAGAGGCGCAGGAAAAAACCGTAACACTCCTGCAGGAGATGGGGTTTGAGCCGACCGGCGCCGTGTTGCCGAAGGCCAGCGACGAACCCGCGTCCATCACCCCGTTCTGGCACGTCAAAGGCAAGGGCCGCGCCTGGGTCGATCTGCAGAACGACGTCACTGCCAAGGACATCTACCAGAGCCAGCGCGAAGCGTTCCGGTCGGTCGAGCTGCTGAAGCGCTATACGACGCTGGGCATGGCCACCGATCAGGGCAAGACCGCCAATGTTCTGGGCCTCGCCATTCTGGCCGAGGCCGCCGGCCAGCCGATCCCGGACACCGGCACCACGATCTTCCGCCCGCCCTACACGCCGGTTCCCATCGGGGCCTTTGCCGGCCGGGCGCGCGGCAAGGATTTCCGCCCGGTCCGCCTCACGCCATCGCACAAATGGGCACAAGAGCAGGGCGCGACTTTCGTCGAAACCGGCATGTGGATGCGGGCGCAGTGGTTCGCGCGGCCGGGCGAAAAAGGCTGGCGCGACAGCGTTGACCGCGAGGTACAGATGACCCGCAAATCGGTCGGCATCTGCGACGTGACCACGCTGGGCAAGATCGACATTCAGGGCCGCGACGCCGCCGAATTCCTCAACCGCGTTTACGCCAACGGATTTGCCAAGCTGCCGGTGGGCAAGGTGCGCTATGGCATCATGCTGCGCGAGGACGGGATCTGTTACGACGACGGCACCACCGCGCGGCTGACCGAAACCCATTTCGTGATGACGACGACAACCGCCAACGCGGTCGTGGTTTTCCGCAATCTGGAATTCGCACGGCAATGCCTGTGGCCCGACCTTGACGTGCACCTGATTTCGACCACCGACGGCTGGGCGCAATTCGCCGTTGCCGGACCGAATTCCCGCGCGCTGCTGTCAAAAGTGGTCGATGATCTGGACCTGTCGAACGAGGCGTTTCCGTTCATGGCCTGTTCTGAGTGCACCGTGTTCGGCGGTACACCTGCCCGGCTGTTCCGCATCTCTTTTTCCGGCGAACTGGCCTATGAAATCGCCGTGCCCGCCCGGTTCGGCGACAGTATGATCCGGGCGCTGATGGAGGTCGGCCGGGAGTTTGACGCCGTGCCCTACGGAACCGAGGCGCTGGGTGTGATGCGCATCGAAAAGGGGCATTTCGCGGGCAACGAGCTGACCGGGCAGACCACGGCGGCGATGCTGGGAATCGGCATGATGGTTTCGTCCAAGAAGGATTCGATCGGGGCGACACTGTCCCGGCGCGAGGAGATGAGCCGCGACGATGATCTGCGCCTTGTCGGGTTTCACCCGGTGGACAAATCCAGCGAACTCAACGCCGGGGCACATTTCCTGACCCGGGGCGATCCGGCGGATATGGCCCATGATCAGGGCTGGATGACCTCCGTCGCGTGGTCGCCCGAGCTGGGCCATTCCATCGGCATGGGTTTTCTCAAACGCGGCAAGGAGCGCATGGGCGAAACCGTGCGGGCCTATGACCCGGTGCGCGGCAAGGACACGCTGGTGACGGTAACTTCCGCCCATCACATCGACCCCGAAGGAGCGCGTCAACGTGGCTGATATCAGACTGAGTGCTGCGCCGGTGCTGGGCGCGGACATCGCGATCGGAGACAACCGGATCGTCGAGCGGGACGATCTGGCGCTGGTATCGGTGGCAACACCGCAGGGCGGCGACGACGCAATAGCCGCCGCCCTGCAATCCGGCTTCGGGTTGCCGGTGCCCGGGCCGGTGCAAAGCAGCGGACAAGGCGACATGCGCGCGGTTCGCACGACCGCGGATCAGATGATGCTGATCTTTCCGCACGCCACGCCGGATGCCGAACCGCATGTGCGGCAGGCGCTGAGCGGCGCGGGGTACACCACGGATCAAACCGATGTCTGGATGGTGCTGGAGATTTCCGGCCCCGACACGCTGGCTGCGCTGGAACGGCTTTGCCCGCTGGATGTCGCCGGGTTTGCGGATGGTGCGGCGGCCCGCACGGTAATGGAACATATGGGCGCGCTGATCCTGCGGCTGGGTCCGGACCGGTTCTGGCTGATGTCGGCTTCGTCTTCTGCCGGGTCGTTCTGTCACGCGGTAGAGCTGTCCTATCGCAACGTGGCCTGACGACCCGGCCGTCAGGTTCCGGTTCAGCCGGCCTGACCGGCCAGCCACTGTGTCCGCGTGATGCGGGCTTCAACCGCGGAAAGCCCGAAAACACTGCGCAATCCGGGCTCCCGAACCATTCCCAGCCGCGCCGTCACACGCAGGGATGCAGCGTTTTCCGGCAGCACCCAGGCCACGATCCGGTCAAGCTTCAGCGTGTCAAAGCCATAGCGCAACGCCGCCTGCCCGCCTTCGGTGGCATAGCCCCGGCCCCAGACCGTATCATCCAGCATGTAGAGCAACTCGGTCTCCCCGGCCTCCTTCCGCAATCCCAGATGCCCGCGAAAGGTGGCGGTTGCCTTTTCTTCAACCGCCCACGGGCCGTACCCGTCTCGAAGCCAGCAATCCCGGAACATTCCATACGCCTTTTGCGCGGCCTCTCCGGACTGCCCGGCGCGCGCCGGGCCGCCGGGCAGAAACTGCACCACCTGCGGCTTGGCCCGCATCGCGGTGTAGGCCGGCAGGTCGGTCCCTTCGATTGGCCGCAACAGCAGTCGGGCGGTTTCCACCGAAACCATCAATCCGCCCGCTTGCGGATCCAGAAACTCTGTGCGCGGCCCTCGCGCAGGAACGGCAATGCCTCCCGCGCTTCGGGCACGCCGCGTTGAAGCCAGTAGCCCGGCCAGAGGATGTCATACCCGCCGCTGCTCAGCAGCGCGTGCAGCATGTATTGTTCGCCCCAGGACGGGCAATCATAGAAGAACCGCTTGGGGTATTCGTAGGGCAGGAACACGTCATGCACGTGAATGACCACGCCCGCCGGCAAGGACGGAATGATCCGGCAGAACAGATGCGCGACGTCGTTGGACATCCGGACCTGGTGACTGCTGTCGATGAACAGGACATCACCTGCGCTCAGCGATTCGAAATGGGTCCCCTCCACGGTTTCCAGCGGGGCCTGAACGAAACTGTCGAACAGCCCTTCGATATCCGCCCGCGGCCACGGGTCGATCACCGTCAGGTTGCAATCGAACCCGCCGTCCCGGATCGCCTGCCGCGTGATCCGCGTGCTGTTTCCGGCCCCGACCTCGATCACCCGGGCCGGTTTCAGCCGCCGCATGAGCAGGTAAAGCGCATCGGCGTCCGGCGTGTCATAATATCCGTTGCCGGGCACATAGCCGGTTGAATTCGCCGCCGGGTCCTTCAGGCGGGCCAGATCGCCGCCAAAGGCGGACAGGTCTGCCTGCATCGGTCCGAAATCGAACGCTTCCATCCCCGGGGACAAGGCGTAGACCGGGCCATCCAACCCCCCGGCCTCTTCGAACGCGCGAAGGCGGGCCTGTTCTTCGGCCCGGACTTCTTCGGCCGTAGAGCGTCTGCCCCTGCTTTTCTCGACCATGTCAGGCCCTCCCGTTCCGGCTCTGCAATGACACGACACCGGCGCCGCGTGCAAGCCGTTGCCTGCCGGGAACCGATGCGGCACAGTTCGGACATGGCCTATTTCCTGTTCAAGGCGTTCCTGTCCGGCCTCATCATCGCCATCGTGTCCGAGGTTGCGCGGCGGTGGCCCGGCTTTGGCGCGCTGATCGCCTCGCTGCCGCTGATTTCGGTCATGGGCATGATCTGGCTCTGGCGGGACAAACCGGATCCGTCGCACATGGCCGACCATGCACAGGCAACCTTCTGGTTCGTGCTGCCGTCACTGCCGATGTTCCTGCTGATCCCGGCCCTGCTGAACCGGGGCTGGTCCTTCTGGCCGGCGCTGGCGGTAGGGTGCGTGCTGACCGTGGCGCTCTACCTTGCGATGGTCTGGAGCGCTGGCAGGCTGGGCATCCGGATGTAACACCCGCCCCCGGCCGGCAGGGGTTATCCCCCCATCCGCTCAGCCCAGTCGATATCGCGCAGCGAAATCCAGCCGGACAGGATGATCCCCGCCACAATGGCCCAGATCACGGCGGCGACGATCGTCGTGATCATCGCCTTTTTCTTCATGTGATGCTGTTCCGGCGCACCGGAATGGGTGCCGGGCACAATCTCTCCGGCCTCGCCCTGAGTTTTCAGCCGGAACGGCAGGGCCACCAGAAAGGTCATGAACCAGATGACCACGTAGAGAACGATGCCCGAGGCGATCGACATCGGTCAGACCTGTTCCAGCTCGACGAGGCAGCCGTTGAAATCCTTGGGGTGCAGGAACAGGACCGGCTTGCCATGGGCGCCGATCTTGGGTTCGCCGGTTCCCAGAACCCGGGCCCCGGTCGACTTGAGATGATCGCGCGCGGACAGGATATCGTCGACCTCGTAGCACACGTGGTGGATGCCGCCTGACGGGTTCTTGTCCAGAAATCCGCGGATCGGGCTGTCATCACCCAGCGGGTAGAGCAGTTCGATCTTGGTGTTCGGCAGTTCTATGAACACCACCGTCACACCATGATCCGGCTCGTCCTGCGGTGCCCCGACCTTGGCGCCCAGCGCGCTGCGATACTGTTCAGACGCTGCCTCCAGATCCGGAACGGCAATGGCAACATGGTTCAGACGGCCGATCATGGCAGGCTCCTTTTCACGGTTCGGGGAACATATGCGCGGAGCGCGCCACAAGAACAAGTGGGACAGGGGGTCACGTGCCGCGCTGTTAACGGTCCGTTAGCCGCGTGGGCCTAGCGTGAGTCGCAGCCAACAACGGAAAAGGGGAAGCAGCAATGGATGACACCGACCTCTATGATGATCCCGTGTGCCGGCCGACGGGGAGCCGCCCTCTGCTGGGCGTGACGGTGCTGGTGGTGGAAGACAGCCGATATGCCTGTGATGCGCTGCGGCTGCTGTGTCTGCGCAGCGGCGCGCGCATCCGCCGGGCCGATTGCCTGAAATCGGCCCGGCGACACCTGCAGATCTACCGGCCCGGCGTCATGCTGGTCGATGTCGGCCTGCCCGACGGATCCGGGGCGGACCTGATCAGCGAAGCGGCCTCGGGCACACCGCGGGTTCAGGTCATCCTCGGCATCTCGGGCGATACCCTGTCCGAGGATATCGCGCTTGCCGCGGGCGCCGACGGCTTCCTGCCGAAACCGGTGATTTCGCTTGCACAGTTTCAGAACGCGATCCTCTCGCTGTTGCCCGCAGACCGGCGGCCCATCGGACCCTACCCGATCCGGGACGAGGTTGTGCAACCGGATCCGGTGGCCTTCCGGGACGACATGGCCCATGTGGCCGAGGTTCTGACGCAGGGCGCGGACGACCGGATGCTGAGCTATGTCGCGCAGTTTCTGACCGGCGTGGCGCGCAGCGCGCGGGACACCGCGCTGGAGGATGCCGCGGTACAACTGGCACAGGAACGTGCCGCCGGCCGGCCGGTTGGGTCCGATGCCGCCCGGATTGCCGGGCTGGTCCAGGAACGTCTGCACAGCGTCGCGGCGGTCTGACATGGTGCAGGTTTTTCTTGCCGCGCTGGCGACGCTGTGGATTTCGCTCGCGATCCAGTCCCGGCGGATCAGGCGGGTCCGGTCTGAAGCACCGGATCGGAGCTGACCCGAACAAGCCCGGTCAGATCGCCAAGACGCTCGATCTGGCGGCCTTCCGTGTCGAAGTTTTCCGGGCGCAGCCACACGTTATAGGCTTCGCGCAGGGCCGGCCACTCAGTATCGATGGTCGCGAACCACGCCGTATCCCGGTTGCGCCCCTTAACCACCGTCGCCTGCCTGAAAATGCCCTCATAGCTGAGCCCCAGCCGCTCGGCCGCGCGGCGGGACGGGCGATTGAGGGCGTCGCATTTCCATTCGTACCGACGATACCCGGCGTCAAACGCCCAACGCATCATCAGGTACATGGCCTCGGTCCCGGCGCGGGTCCTCTGAAGCTGCGTCGCATAGTTGATATGGCCGACCTCGATGGATCCGGAGGCCGGTGTGATACGCAGATAGCTGGCCACGCCGCCGAATGACCCGGTTTCGAGATTGCGGATCGCGTAGAAAAACGGATCGTCCTGTGTCGCGCTTTCACGCACCCATTTGTGATAGAGAGCCGCCGACGAAAACGGCCCGTATGGCATGTAATCCCAGACGTGATCGTGATCCGCATAGGCCCGGAACAGCAGCGCGGCATGCGCCTCGGGCGCCAGCGGCTCGAGCCGGGCCTAGCGACCTTCGAGGATGTCCCCGGTCGGGACCGGCGGCGGCGTCCAGCCCCGGACAAGCGCCCCAAGAGGGCGGTCTGATGGTTTTGTTGTCATACAGACACTTAGAACCGGCACACCCCGGTTGCCAAGCCTCGATCAGGCCAGATAACCGCGGTCCGCACCCATTTCCAGGCCCGGAAACACGGTGCGCTCCAGCGTTGAGCGGTCCAGCCCGGTCATCGCCCGGATGATCCAGGCGGCCGGGGCGCGCACATCCGTGGTCGGCATCAGGTCACGCCGCGCGTAAAGATCGGCTTCTTCCAGCCCGGGCCAGTCGCCGAAAACATGCCCGCCGCGGATCGCCCCGCCGGCCAGCACCATCGCGCCGCCGGTGCCGTGATCGGTGCCGCCGGTGCCGTTCTGCCGGACCGTGCGGCCGAACTCGGTCATCGCCACGATCGCGGTCTTCTGCCAGATATCGGGGCCAAGCCCGTCTTTCAGTGTGAGGATCGACGTCGACAGCCGGTTCAGCGCCGGGCCAAGGGTACGTTTCTGATTGTTATGTGTGTCCCAGCCATTGAGCGAAAACGACACCACCCGTGTCTCTTCGCGCAAACGATCCGCGGCATATTGCGAAATCCGGACATGGGCCGATTTGCCCGAAATCTCCGACATGTCCTGACGCAGTGACCGGTAGGCCGGCGCGCCGGTCGCGGGGCTGTCAACTTCCTCTGACAGCATCAGCGCTTCGGAAAACGCGGCGTGAAATTCCGGATCGTCTTCCATGATCCGTTCCGCCAGCCGGATTGCCTGCGGGCTGATCTCCATGTCGGCCCCGGGCACCCAGTCCGACACTTGCGCCGGTCCGAGCAGGACCTTCTGATCGCCCCGCCCCAGCGCGAAAGCGGTTCGCATTTCTATCCCCGGAACCTGCTGCAGCGTCCGGTTGAGCCACCCGTCGCGGACCCCGGCCATGCTGATTGTTCCGGCCTCCAGCAGATCCTGACCGTCGAAATGGCTGCGCTTGACGCGATAGGGCGTCGATGCAGCGTGCACAAAGGACAGCTCGCCCGCCTGCCACAGCGGATGCACGCTTGCCAGCGCCGGGTGCAGCCCGAAAAATCCGTTCAGATCCGGGTCCTGCTTGTCACGGGCCGTGCTGAGTGTAGGCCGCCACGTGGCAAATTCCGGATCGCCAAGCGGGCGGACCGCATCCAGCCCGTCCATTCCGCCGCGCAGGATGATCACCACCAGCCGCATGTCCCATGGCGCGGCTGCAAGGCTCACAGGTGTCAGCAGCGGGCTGGCCGCTGCGGAGCAGCCGATCACGGCAGAGCGGGTCAAAAAGGCGCGGCGGGAAAGTGTCGACGTCATCGGACGCTCCTATCTGCGCTGAAACGCGGGCGAGGCCAGAACCAGGCCAACGCCATCCATCCGGTGTTCGGCCGCCATCGCGGCGAACCGCACGGCATCGGGTATGTCGCTGCCCAGCGCCTGACCGACAAAATCGCGCGGGTCGGGCAGATCGCGGCGCAGGTTGCCCGGCACGATCATCGCCCAGCGCAACCGGGCCGACACGCCCTGCGGCGTGATCCAGGCCTCGTCTTCCTCGGGCCAGCCGTCCGGCCCGGGCGGGCTCTGCCATGTCTGGCCCATCAGCTGCATCGGAGCCAGCAGCGTGGAGGTCCGCACCCCCCGCCGCATATCTGTCAGCTTGCCCGGGTCAACCGCCAGCGCCCGGCAGGCGGAGGCCATGAAATCAAAGGGCGGCTTGACGTTGTGCAACACCGGATCCCAGGCCGCCGGATGATCCAGCATCGCGGCATATACCTCGGGCAGATCACCGCCGGTTTCCAGAAACCGCAGCTCCATCCCGGCGACCATCCCGGCATCGGGCTCGTCCGCCACGAAATGCACCGCCAGCTTCCACGCGATGTGGCGGGCGGTGTCAGGGTGTTGCGCCAGGTCCCGCAGGGCCTGATAAACCGGCTCCATTGTCGGAGGTTCATCGCCATAGGCCCGGCCGATCACGGTTTCCTTTCCGGGTTCGGCCCGGTCCGGGGAAAAGTACTGACCCTTTTTCGCGCTGAACGTCACACCGGTCAGCAGCTCTGCCATCTGGCGCACGTCCTCTTGTGTGTAGCCGCCATCGACGCCCAGCGTATGCAGTTCCAGCACCTCGCACGCGAGGTTTTCGTTCAGCCCGCGCTTGCGCTTGCTTTTCAGGCCGGCCTTGCTGTTCGGGCCCATCGCCTGCATCTGATCCAGATACATCAGCATGATCGGATGCGTGACCGCGGCAATCAGCAGGTCTTCGAACTTGCCCGCCAGATGCGGGCGGATGGCGCTTTCGACATAGGGCGAGGTGGCCCGCCGAACCAGCCCCTGCTTGCCGCTCGCGGTGAAGTGATCGGCCCAGAATGCCGCCAGCCGTTCCCGGAACCCGGTTTGCGTGCGGGTCCAGCGCGCCAGAGTCTGCGCATACCATTCCTCCTTGTCGAACCGGGCCTGCTTGTTCAACAGGTCGCGTTTCTTCTTGTGCTGGGCAAATTCGTCGGTGCCGCGGGTCTTGCGCATCATTTTCCAGACGGCCGCATTTTCGATCATCCGCAGGCGGAAGGTGTCGAAATCCTCGATCGGAAAACTGTCCGCCATGGTGTCGGGACCGGCCAGACCTGCCAGCATCTGATCAGGATCCGCCGGGGCCGCAACGTCCGGCGACAACCCGCACCCGAACCGCTTTTCCGCCAGTTCCGGAGAAAACCGCATGCTCTGCTCCTGCCGTTTTTCGGTACCCTATCAGAATACGGTCGGGGCGTCACAGCCCCGACACACCTGATACGCTCAATCGGCAGGTTTCCGTCGCTCAGTCCTGTTCCACCACCCGCAGGCCCAGCTCCATGAGCTGGTCGCTGGTCGGATCGGACGGGGCGGCCATCATCAGGTCTTCGGCGCGCTGGTTCATCGGGAACATGATGACCTCGCGGATGTTTGCCGTGTCCGCCAGCAGCATCACGATCCGGTCGATCCCGGCGGCACAGCCCCCGTGCGGCGGGGCGCCATAGTGGAAAGCGCTGTAGAGCGCGCCGAAGCGGTTCTTGACCTCGTCCTCGCCGTAACCGGCCAGTTCGAAGGCCTTCAGCATGATCTCGGGCTTGTGGTTCCGGATCGCGCCGGACACGATTTCATAGCCGTTGCAGGCAAGGTCGTACTGATAGCCGCGGACATCCAGCGGGTCGCCTTCCAGCGCCGCCATACCCCCCTGCGGCATGGAAAACGGGTTATGTTCGAAATCAACGGCGCCGGTTTCCTCGTCCTTTTCATAGATCGGGAAATCCACGATCCAGGCAAAGGCGAAGCGGTCCTGCTCGGTCAGTTTCAGTTCCGTGCCGATGGTGTCACGCGCCTTGGCCGCAACCCGTTCGAACGCCGCCGGCTTGCCGCCGAGGAAGAACGCGGCATCGCCGACATCCAGCCCAAGCTGTTGCCGGATCGCCTCGGTTCGCTCGGGACCGATGTTCTTGGCCAGCGGACCGGCGGCTTCCATCCCGTTGCCCTGATCGCGCCAGAAGATATAGCCCATCCCCGGCAGGCCCTCTTTCTGGGCAAAGGCATTCATCCGGTCGCAGAATTTGCGTGAGCCGCCGCCGGGTGCCGGGATGGCGCGGATTTCGGTACCTTCATGTTCCAGCAGTTTGGCAAAGATGGCAAAGCCACCGCCGGCAAAATGTTCGCTGACCCGGCTCATCTTGATCGGGTTGCGCAGGTCCGGCTTGTCGGTGCCGTACCACAGCGCGGCATCGGCATAGGAAATCTGCGGCCAGTCCTGATCAACCTTTCGACCGCCGCCGAACTCTTCGAATATCCCGCGCAGCACCGGCTGGACCGCGTCAAACACGTCCTGCTGGGTGACAAAGGACATCTCCATGTCGAGCTGATAGAAATCCGTCGGCGACCGGTCGGCGCGCGGGTCCTCGTCGCGAAAACATGGCGCGATCTGAAAATACTTGTCAAAGCCCGAAACCATGATCAGCTGCTTGAACTGTTGCGGCGCCTGCGGCAGGGCATAGAACTTGCCCGGGTGCAGGCGCGACGGCACCAGAAAGTCGCGCGCGCCCTCGGGCGAGGAGGCGGTGATCACCGGTGTCTGATATTCGCGAAAGTCCTGATCCCACATGCGCCGCCGGATCGAGGCCACCACGTCGGACCGCAGCGTCATGCTTTTCTGCATCGCATCGCGGCGCAGGTCCAGATACCGGTACCGCAGGCGGGTTTCTTCCGGGTATTCCTGATCGCCGAACACCATCAGCGGCAATTCATTGGCGGCGCCCAGAACTTCCATGTCGCGGATGAACACCTCGACCTCGCCGGTCGGGATCTTTGGGTTCACCAGCTCCGGGTCCCGCGCCTTCACGTTGCCGTCGATGCGGATGCACCATTCGCTGCGCACGTTCTCGACCGCGTTGAACACGGGGCTGTCCGGGTCGCACAGAACCTGCGTCATGCCGTAGTGATCGCGCAGGTCGATGAACAGAACCCCGCCATGGTCGCGCACCCGATGGACCCAGCCTGACAGCCGGACGGTATCGCCGACATTCGCGGCAGTCAGTTCGGCGCAGGAATGGCTGCGATAGGGATGCATGGTTTGTCCTTTCGGGGGCGGATTTGGTCGCGCCGATACACCGTGCTATATGAGCGAAGTCAAGGGGCAGTGCACCGACAACGCCCCGATTGTGTACGGTATTCACGTTTTCTGCGGGTTCGTGTAATGTACGCGCCGCGCCTTGGAGGAGGCGGTGCAATACGAGAGGGGGGGGCCAGACCATGTGGGCTGCCGTTTTCGATAAGACAATGTCGAGGCTCATCGTCGAGGGTGAGCTGTCTGTCACATTCCCGGATGGAAGGGTCAGACGATACGGACCCGGTGGAACGCCATCCGGTGCCATCCAGATCCATGACACATCAACGTTACGCGCGCTTTGCCTGCACCCGGAGCTGGGTTTCGGCGAAGGCTATATGGACGGCACGCTAACCACGGATGGCAGTTCGCTGGCGGATGTTATGCAGCTGGCGGTCCGAAATTCCCGGTCCGGGTTGCTGCCTGGCTGGACCCGTGCGGTGGAACGGCTACGGTTTGCCGTTCGCGGACCTGCAATGCGGAACACCGCGCGTCGTTCCCGGTCCAACGTGGCGCATCACTATGACATTTCAGATGAATTCTATCGTCTCTTTCTGGACAGCGACATGCAGTACAGCTGCGCTTACTTCGCCAATCCCGACGCGACGCTGGAAGAGGCACAGAAGGCGAAGAAGAACCACATCGCTCAGAAGCTCTGTATTGAGCCCGGTATGCGGGTGCTGGACATCGGCTGTGGCTGGGGCGGCATGGCGCTGACACTGGCGGGCGATTTCGGGGCACATGTCACCGGTGTCACCTTGTCCGAAAATCAACTGGCCACCGCCCGCCGTCGGGCCGCGGCCGCCGGGCTGGAGGGCCAGACCGATTTCCGGATGCAGGATTACCGGGCGCTGACCGAGAAATTCGACCGGATCGTCTCTGTTGGCATGCTGGAACATGTCGGTGCACCCCACCTGCAACAGTATTTTTCCAAGGTCGCGGATCTTCTGTCTCCGGATGGTGTGGCGCTGATTCATTCCATCGGACGTAATGGCCGGCCGACGACTCAGTCCCCGTGGCTGAACAAGTACATTTTTCCGGGCGGATATGTTCCGTCTCTGGAAGAGGTGGTGGCTCCGGTGGGCCGGACCGGGTTGTGGAACCTCGATATCGAAAGCCTGCGGCTGCACTACGCCATGACCCTGCGCCACTGGCTGCAGCGGTTCGAACAACAGCTGCCGCGGGTGCGGGCCATGTATGATGAGAGGTTCGTCCGGATGTGGCGATTCTATCTGGTGGCCTGCATCATGGTGTTCGAGGAATCGGATCAGTGCGTGTTCCAGTTTCAGCTGGGCCACAAGCGGAACGCCGTGCCGCTGACCCGCGACTACCTCTATGACAACGCGTCAGTCTATCGGCAGAAGGCCGCGGAGTAGAAACAACGGCGAACCCGGCACAGGTGCCGGGTTTGTCACCGCAGCCCTTCGTCAGAAGACGACCGCCATCACCGCCAGCGAAACCACCAGAAACAGCACCGTCATGATCCCGCCGCTCTTGAGGAAATCGGTCACCTTGTAACCCGCGGGCCCCATGATCAGCGCGTTGACCTGATGGGTCGGGATCAGGAAGGAATTCGAGGTCGAGATCGCCACCGTCAGCGCAAAGATTGCCGGATCGCCGCCCGCGGCCATCGCGATCGACACCGCCAGCGGCACAAGCAACACGGTCGCACCGACATTCGACATCACCAGCGTGAACACCGTGGCCAGCACGGCAACGCCGGCCTGCAGCCCCCAGATGGGCCAGCCATCCAGCAGGGCGAGGATCTGTTGCGCGATCCATCCCGCGGTTCCGGTATTCTGCACCGCCTGACCCAGCGGTATGAGGCTGGCCAGCAGAAACACCGTGGGCCAGCTGACGGCCTCGTAGGCTTCGTCAATGCGCAGAACATTGGTGGCAATCATACCACCGGCACCGACCAGCAACGCCAGCGACAGCCTCAGGTCGGAAAACAGGATCAGCGACACCGAGATGACAAAAAACAGCAGCGCCCAAAGCACCTTGTTCGGGCGCATTTCTTCCATCGGGAAATCGCTGGTGACGACAACGAAATTCCGGTCCTTGGTCAACCGCGCCAGACTGTCCCACGCGGTAAACGCAACCAGCGTGTCGCCGGCGCGAAACGGTTCGCGGCTGACATTGGTGGCTTCGTGTTCCTCGGTTTCGACAAGGCTCAGCGTTTCGCCGCCACGGTGGATGGCCAGCAGGCCCAGACCGTAAGTCTTTCGCATCAGCACATCGCGGGCGGTCTTGCCGATCAGGTCGCTGTCCGGCGGGATCACCACCTCGGCCACCCCGGCCACTGTCGGCGCGTAAGCCTCGGCAAAAATGTCGAGTTCCGGCAGGATCTGCAGGCCGTAATCGTCCGCCATTTCCTGTATGACCTTGCGCCTGCCCATGATGGCCAGCCGGCACGGGTCCTGCACCTCGGTCGTCAGGACCGGTGTGAACCAGCGCTGACCACGATGGTAAGACCCGATGATATAAAGGTTATGCGCAAGCATGATGTCGGCAAAGGTGTGGCCGCGCAGGATGGACCCATCGGGCACGACGACTTCGACCAGATCGGATTTCAGCCCGTAGATATTCTTGAGGTATTCACCGACCGACTGACCGCTGCTGCCCTCCTGCTTGTTTCCGCGGTTGGGCAGAACCCAGCGCCCCAGAAACATGAAATAGAGGATCCCGGTCAGGATCAGGCACAACCCGACCGGCGTTACGGAAAAGAGCGAAAACATCTCCATCTTCGCGCCTTCGGGCAGGGTTTCGTTCGAGGTGACGATCAGGTCGTTGAGCAGGATCAGCGGCGAAGACCCCACCATCGTCACCGTGCCACCCAGAATGGCGCAGAAACCCATCGGCATCAGCAGACGGCTGAGCGGCAGTTCGGTCCGCACCGAAATCCGGCTGACCACCGGCAGGAAAAGCGCCGCGGCGCCAACGTTCTGCATGAAACTCGAGATCAGCCCGACAGTTCCCGAGATAATGGGAATGATCCGAAACTCGGTCTTGCCGCCGTATTTCAGGATCACCGATGCCACCTTGCTCATCAGCCCGGTCCGGTCCAGCCCGGCACCGATTATCATGACGGCAATGATCGATATGACCGCGTTCGACGCGAACCCTTCGAACAGCCGGGACGGGTCCGCGAGATTGTCCAGTCCCGGAAGCTGCGACAGCAGTCCCAAAGAGATCATGACGAGGATGGCGGTGAAATCCACCCGGAAAATCTCGGTGATGAAAAGCAGGATGGTGACTGCCAGTACAGCCAGAACCGCCATCATCTCGATTGTCAGCTCGATTTGCACTTTGGCGATCCCGGCAACGCTGCCGCCTTACTTCGTTCCTGTACACCCCTCATTGAACAACAATCGGATCGAATTCGCCACCGATACGTAACAAAATTATGACCCGTTGCGGATTTTCCCGCCATGGGTGAGCCGCTCCTTCGGATACCTGCATCAGATAGGGTGCGCGCGGGGTATGCCTGCCCCTCACCCCGTGCCGCAATTCGCGTCGCACGCCGCCGCACGGCCCCGGCAAGCGCCGCCAAACGCCCCTTGCACCTTTCCGGCCCATCCCTATAACGCAGGACAATTTGGGCGTCGACGCGCGCCCCGAGTCGCGCGACTATGAAAGGCCGGGCATGCCAAAAAGAACCGATATTCAATCGATCATGATCATCGGGGCCGGACCCATCATCATCGGCCAGGCCTGTGAATTCGACTATTCCGGCGCCCAGGCCTGCAAGGCACTGCGCGAAGAAGGGTACCGGGTGATCCTCGTCAATTCCAACCCGGCCACCATCATGACCGACCCGGAACTGGCCGATGCCACCTATATCGAACCGATAACGCCCGACGTGGTCGCCAAGATCATTGAAAAGGAACGCCCCGACGCGCTGTTGCCCACAATGGGCGGGCAGACGGGGCTGAACACCTCGCTCGCGCTGGAAGAAATGGGCGTGCTGGAAGAGTTCGGCGTCGAGATGATCGGGGCCAAGCGCGATGCCATCGAAATGGCCGAAGACCGCAAGCTGTTCCGCGAGGCGATGGATCGGATCGGGCTGGAAAACCCGCGGGCCACCATTGTGACCGCGCCCAAGACCGAAACCAGCTTTGATCTGGAGGCCGGCCTGCAGGTGGCTCTGGACGCGCTCGAGGACATCGGGCTGCCGGCGATCATCCGCCCGGCCTTCACCCTCGGCGGGACAGGTGGCGGTGTTGCCTACAACCGCGAAGATTATGTCCATTTCTGCCGCTCGGGGATGGATGCCTCTCCGGTGGGGCAGATCCTGATCGACGAAAGCCTGCTGGGCTGGAAGGAATTTGAAATGGAGGTCGTCCGCGACAAGGCGGACAACGCGATCATCGTCTGTTCCATCGAAAACGTCGATCCGATGGGTGTGCATACGGGTGACTCGATCACCGTTGCCCCGGCCCTGACGCTGACCGACAAGGAATACCAGATCATGCGCAACGGCTCGATCGCCGTGCTGCGCGAGATCAGCGTCGAAACCGGCGGGTCCAACGTGCAATGGGCCGTGAACCCGGCGGACGGACGCATGGTCGTGATCGAGATGAACCCGCGGGTGTCCCGGTCTTCCGCTCTGGCGTCCAAGGCCACCGGTTTTCCGATTGCCAAGATCGCGGCGAAACTGGCGGTTGGCTACACGCTGGACGAGCTGGACAACGACATCACCAAGGTCACCCCGGCCAGCTTTGAGCCGACCATCGACTATGTCGTAACCAAGATCCCACGCTTTGCCTTTGAAAAGTTCCCGGGCAGCGAACCTTATCTGACCACCGCGATGAAATCGGTGGGCGAGGTCATGTCGATCGGCCGCACCATTCATGAATCGCTGCAAAAAGCGCTGGCGTCGATGGAAACCGGCCTGACCGGGTTCGACGAGGTGGCGATCCCCGGCCTTGCTACCGGTCCGTGGGAAGACGCCGATGACAGGGCCGCGGTGATCAAGGCCATCAGCCAGCAGACCCCGGACCGGTTGCGCACCATCGCGCAGGCGATGCGCCACGGGCTGAGTAACGACGAGATTCAGGCGGTCACCAAATTCGACCCGTGGTTCCTGTCGCGCATCCGCGAGATTGTCGAAGCCGAACGCGACCTGTGCCGGGACGGCCTGCCCGAGACCGCGCACGGCATGCGCGCCGTCAAGATGATGGGCTTTTCCGATGCCCGGCTGGGCCGGCTGACGGACCGTGCAGAAGATGACATCCGCCGGGCCCGGACCGCGCTGGGCGTCACGGCCGTCTTCAAACGCATCGACACCTGCGCGGCCGAGTTCGAGGCGCAGACGCCTTATATGTATTCCACCTACGAATCCCCGGTTCTGGGCGAGGTCGAATGCGAAGCCCGCCCGGCAGACCGCAAGAAAGTGGTCATCCTCGGCGGGGGGCCCAACCGGATCGGTCAGGGTATCGAGTTCGACTATTGCTGCTGCCACGCCTGTTTCGCCCTGACGGATGCGGGCTATGAGACCATCATGGTCAACTGCAATCCTGAGACAGTCAGCACCGATTACGACACGTCGGACCGGCTGTATTTCGAGCCCCTGACCTTTGAACATGTGATGGAAATCCTGCGGGTCGAGCAGGAAAACGGCACCCTGCACGGCGTCATCGTGCAGTTTGGCGGCCAGACACCGCTGAAGCTGGCCAATGCCCTGCACGATGCCGGGATCCCGATCCTCGGTACAACGCCGGACGCCATCGATCTGGCCGAAGACCGCGAACGGTTTCAGCAACTGGTGCAGAAACTGGAGCTTAAGCAGCCGGTCAACGGGATTGCCCATTCCGACGCCGAAGCGCTGGAGATCGCCGCCGGCATCGGCTTCCCGCTGGTGATCCGCCCGTCTTACGTTCTGGGCGGTCGCGCGATGGAGATCGTCCGCGATCAAGCACAGCTTGAACGCTATATCTCTGAGGCCGTTGTCGTTTCCGGCGACAGCCCGGTGCTGCTGGACAATTATCTGGACGGCGCGGTGGAACTGGATGTCGACGCGCTGTGCGACGGTCAGCGGGTTCACGTTGCCGGCATCATGCAGCATATCGAGGAAGCCGGCGTGCATTCCGGCGACAGCGCCTGTTCGCTGCCCCCGTATTCGCTGTCTGACGACACCATCGAAGAGGTCAAGAAACAAACCACGGCGCTGGCGCTGAACCTTGGTGTTGTCGGGCTGATGAACGTGCAGTTCGCGGTCAAGGATGGCGAGATCTACCTGATCGAAGTCAACCCGCGGGCCTCGCGCACCGTGCCTTTCGTGGCCAAGGCCACCGACAGCGCCATCGCGTCGATTGCCGCCCGCGTTATGGCCGGTGAGCCGCTTTCGACCTTCCCGCTGCGCCCGCCCTATGACGGCAACGCGGATTACGACACCACGCTGCCGCTGGCCGACCCGATGACGCTCGCCGACCCGGACATGCCGTGGTTCTCGGTCAAGGAAGCGGTGATGCCCTTTGCCCGGTTCCCCGGTGTCGACACGATCCTCGGGCCCGAGATGCGCTCGACCGGTGAAGTCATGGGCTGGGACCGCGATTTCCCGCGGGCCTTCCTCAAGGCGCAGATGGGGGCCGGGATGGTCCTGCCGGCCGAAGGCTGTGCCTTCCTGTCGATCAGGGACGCCGACAAGACCGCGCAGATGCTGGAAGCCGCGCAGACACTGACCGAACTGGGCTTTGCGCTGGTGGCGACGCGCGGCACGCAGGGCTGGCTGGCCGGGCATGGTGTGCCCTGCGACGTGGTTAACAAGGTCTACGAGGGCCGCCCGGACGTGACCGACCTGATGAAGAACGGCGGCGTGCAGCTGGTGATGAATTCGACCGAAGGGGCGCAGGCGGTGGAAGACAGCAAATCCATCCGCTCCATCGCGCTCTACGACAGGATCCCGTACTTTACCACCGCCGCCGGCAGCCACGCCGCCGCGCTGGCGATCAAGGCGCAGGCCGAGGGCGATGTCGGGGTGAAATCGCTTCAGGCGTGACGCGCGCGGGGCATTCCGAAACCTACAGGACGTAGGATGGGTGATATCACCCATCCTACCCTGCGGCCGGTCCGGAACCGGCCGCTGCACCCCTCGCCGCAATCCTGCCACATTCTGCCGGCATCTTTCGCGCGATCGAAAAAACCAAGGATCGCCGAGATGCGTCTGACCCTCGCCCTTTTGTCCCTTCTGGCCCTGACCGCCTGCGGCGGTGTGCCGCTGGTTCCGATTATCTGACGAACCGGGGTTTTCTGGCCTGAATTCACCGGCAATTGGCCAGATCCCGGAACATCTTTCCCTTGCCGGTGTCGACCGGCTTGCCTAGGTTCCCCCGAGTACATGACTGAGGGGCCAGCCTTGACCTATACGCCTGCCATCACCGGTACCGGTGTCTATACCCCGCAACAGAGCATCTCGAATGCCGAACTGGTCCTCGCCTTCAACGCCTATGCCGACCGCTACAACGCCGAGAACGCCGATGCCATCGCCGCCGGTGAGCTTGAGGCGAAAGAGCATTCCTCCGAAGCGTTTATCGTCAAGGCCTCGGGGATCGAAAGCCGGTTCGTGATGGACAAGTCCGGGATCCTGGACCCCAACGTCATGCATCCGCTGTTACGCCAGCGCAGCGATGACGAACCCGGCATCATGGCCGAAATGGCGGTGGACGCGGCGCGCAAGGCGCTGGCGCAGGCCGGGCGTGATGCCTCGGCGGTGGATGCGGTGATCTGCGCGGCATCAAATATGGAACGCGCCTATCCCGCCATTGCAATCGAAATTCAGCAGTTGCTGGGCATCGACGGGTTTGCCTTCGACATGAACGTCGCCTGTTCCTCCGCGACTTTCGGCATTCAGGCCGCTGCCGACATGGTCCGCTCCGGCTCTGTCCGGTCGGCGCTGGTGGTGAACCCCGAGATCTGTTCGGGCCATCTGGAATGGCGCGACCGGGATTGCCATTTCATCTTTGGCGATGTGGCCACCGCCACGCTGATCGAACGCGAAGAGGACGCAAAGGGCCCGCATTTCACCATCCGGTCCACGCGATGCGCCACGGTGTTTTCGAACAATATCCGCAACAATAACGGCTTCCTGCGCCGGTCCCGCCCCGCCGGCGTCAGCGACCGCCGGGACATGCAGTTCATGCAGAATGGCCGCAAGGTATTCAAGGAGGTGCTGCCGCTGGTCAGCGACCACATCAGCACTCACATGTCGGACGAAGGTATCGATAATACCGGGCTCAAACGGCTGTGGCTGCACCAGGCCAACAAGCAGATGAACGATTTCATCGGCAAGAAGGTTCTGGGCCGCACGCACGAGCCCGGCGAACAGCCCAATATTCTGCAGGACTATGCCAATACCTCGTCGGCCGGGTCGATCATCGCGTTTTCACAAAACTCGGACGACCTTGGCGACGGCGATGTCGGGTTGATCTGCTCCTTCGGAGCCGGCTATTCGGTCGGATCGGTGATCGTCGAACGCCGGGGCTGACACCCGCTCGCGCGGTCGCAATCGGTGCTGCGACCCTGCCCGCGACCGGACCGTTTCAGACGGTTTCTTCTTCCAGGTGCAGTTTCATGTCCAGCAACACCTGCTGCAGCAGCAGGGTTTCCTTCAGCAATCGTTTTGCTTCGGAGCCGGTGATGATCCCGTCTTCCATCGACTGCTGATATTCGGTCATCAGCATTGCGAACCGCTGGCTCAGCGCGATCACATCGGCATTGACCCCGCCGGAATGCGCCTTGTTCGGCTTGCGGTCGTCATAACTCAGCGTGATTTTCTTCAGCTCGGCCAGCGCGCTGGTCACATGCGGATAGCTTGAAACCTGCCCCAGCCGGGCCACGGCATCCACCGGCATGAACCGGTCGGCATGTTCTTCGTTGTCCGAATAATAGCGACCCAGCGTCGCCTTCGATTTCCCGGTGATTTCGCAGGCAGCTTCGATCCCCACATCCTTCACCAGAGATTCGGTGTGTTTCTTTAGGTAACTGCAGATGTCAGCCATACGACCCACCCGCGCCACCACTTTCCCCCCGGATGGGGAAAACCAAGGACAGTTTCCCATTCATACGTTCTGAACCCAATGCCATAGTCTGTTTATCCCTAAGGTTTTCGGGGATGTTTGCAAGTGTTGCCGGCAATTCCTCTGTCGGTTTGAAAGTACACCGTCAATCACGCCTGTATTTTCAGGCATGACGGACGGCTCGCCAGGAGCGCCTGATCGCGTGGGGTAACGTGTAATTTCCATCCCCAAGGGCTGTTCCGTCCCGGAGAATCACCCCTCGCGCGTGATTGACGGCCTTCTGGCGAGCCAACCCTTTCAACATTCCGTCTCTTGATCAGCCCCTGTGCGCCGCCTAGACCGTGCGCATGGCCAAGCTCTATTTCAACTACTCGACCATGAACGCCGGCAAGTCGACGGTTCTTTTGCAGGCGTCATACAACTACCGTGAAAACGGCATGACCACCTACCTGCTGACCGCGCAGATCGACGGGCGCGCAGGACCGGGTCAGATCGCATCCCGTATCGGGATTTCGGAGGCGGCCGACACGTTTCGCCCGGGCGAAGACCTGTTTGCGAAGATTGCTCACCGGCTGCAGCAGGGCCAGGTGGATTGTATTCTGGTGGACGAGGCGCAGTTCCTTGAGCCCGGGCAGGTCTGGCAATTGGCGCGCGCCGTTGATGATCTGCATGTGCCGATCATGTGCTATGGCCTGCGCGTTGATTTCAGGGGTCAGCTGTTTCCCGGGTCGGCCACGCTTCTGGCGCTGGCGGATGAAATGCGCGAAGTGCGCACGATTTGCCATTGCGGCAAGAAGGCGACCATGGTCGTGCGCATGGGCGACGACGGTACAGTGCTGACCGATGGTGATCAGGTGCAGATCGGGGGCAACGAAACCTATGTGCCGCTGTGCCGCCGTCACTGGCGCGAAGCGGTCGGAGATCTGACCGCCGGCGGATAGACGCGTTCAGGCCAGCGGGCCAAGGAACACGGGGCGGAGCGCCTTCAGTTCCGCCGCCAGATGATCCACCAACAGCCGCACCCGGATCGTTTTGCGCAGGTCCGAGTGCAGCAACAGCCAGATCGACCGGTCGGGATACACCTCGGTTCCCGGAACCAGAACAAGGTTTTCAACCCAGTTCGAAACAAAACAGGGCAGATAGCTCATCCCCACCCCGGCGCCGACCATCTGGGCGATCAGGGTCGGGGACCGCAGGCTGTAGCGGATGCGTGCCTTGGGAAACGGGCTGGCTCTGACCCAGTCCGGCAATGCGCCGCTGCTGCCCCAGCCAATCCATTGCAGCCCCTCCCCCTGCGGCCCTGCATCCGACCAGTGCCCGTCCAGATAGTCCTGACTGGCATAGATACCGGCGGCGTATTGCAGGACCTTCCGGCCGACAACGTCGTCGTCCACCTGATGCGCAATCCGCAGCGAGACGTCGGTTTCCGACCGGTTGAGATCTTCGAACCGGTTGGTGACCGTGATCTGCAATTCGATGTCCGGGTAAGCCCGTTCGAACCGGGCGATCATTTCGGGAAAGCCGATGCCGTAAAACGTGGTCGGGATCGACAGGCGCACCAGCCCGCTGGCTTCCTGATCCAGCCCCTGTAGCCGCCGCCGGGCGCCGATCATCGCGGCTTCGGCCTCTTCGGCAAGGGGGATCAGGTGCTCGCCCGCCGAGGTCAGGGTCAGGCCCTTTTTGGTCCGGTCGAACAGGCGGACACCATAAGCGGTTTCAAGTGCGCGAAGATTGCGATCGACCGTGGCATGGGTGCCGCCGACGGTTTCGGCGGCAGCACGCAGGCTGCCGCTGCGCGCAACGGCCAGAAAATAGGGGATTTTTGCCCAATCCAGAGTTTCGTTCAAAGGTCCGCTCCTGCTGAAACCGTGGCTTTTCGTGTAACGAATTCGATCCTTATTGTCACATTCATACCCATTTGGATCGAAAATTGAACACCTATCTCTGCCTGACCAACAGAGGAGCCACCAAATGGATCGCCGAGACTTTCTGATTTCCACCGCTGCCATGGCTGCCGTTACCCTGCCGACCCCGGTATGGGCGGTCAGCACCGCCGCTTTCCCATATACGAAAGAGACAAAGACCGTTCTGGGTCACGACATGGCCTATGTCGACGAGGGCACCGGCGACCCGGTAGTCTTTTTCCACGGCAACCCGACCTCCAGTTATCTGTGGCGCAACATCATTCCCGCGGTCACCCCCACGCATCGCGCCATTGCCGCCGACATGATCGGCATGGGCGACAGCGCCAAGCCAAGGCTCGGGTACAGCTATTCCGACCATGCCGCGCATCTGCACGGGTTGCTGGACGCGCTGGATCTTCACAACGCGACGCTGGTGCTGCATGACTGGGGCGGCGCCTTGGGCTTTGACTGGGCCATGCAGAACCCGGATCGGGTCCGCGCGATTGCTTTCATGGAAACCATCGCGCCGCCGATCATGCCGTTTCCCAGCTACGAGGCCATGGGGCCGTTCGGCGACATGTTCAAAGCGTGGCGAACGCCGGGCGTGGGCGAGAAGATGATTCTCGAGGACAATTTTTTCATCAACGAGGTGCTGGGCAAGATCGGGGTCCATACACCGCTCAGCGCCGAGGTACTGGCCCATTACAACAGCTACTATCCCGATGCGGCCAGCCGCGCGCCGCTGTTGTCATGGCCGCGCGAAGTGCCGATTGGCGGGGAACCCGCCTATACCACCGATCTGACCCACCGGATTGCCGGATATCTGACGACGTCAGAGGTGCCCAAGCTGCTGTTCCACGTCACCCCCGGCGCCCTTGTACCCCCGCCCGCGGTGGAATGGATGCAGGCAAACGTCCCGAACTTGCAGGCCATTCATCTGGGTGAAGGGCAGCATTTCATTCAGGAGGACTATCCGACCGAAATCGGCCGGGGGCTGGCGGACTGGCTGGCCAAAATCTGAAGGGAGGAAACCCAATGCCACATGTAACACTGACCCGCACGATCAATGCACCGGTTGCCGAGGTCTGGAAGACCTGGGACGACTTTGCCAATATCGACAAGTTCAACCCCAACCTGAAACGGTCGTTCCTGGTCGAAGAGAACGGGCAGACCGGGCTTGGCGCCACGCGCCAGTGCGATCTGGAAGACGGCAAGAACTATATTCAGGAACGAATTGTCGAATACACGCCCGAACGGAAGATGGCCGTCGATATCTACAACGGAACGATGCCGCTGAAATCGGCCCGGGCCGAGATTGAAATGCGTGCCACCGGTCCGAACCGGACCGAGCTGCAGTTCACCATGCATTTCGTACCCAAATTCGGCCTGCTCGGTCGCTTGATGGTTCCGATGATGAAGCCGCGGTTCCGCAAGCTTCTGGGCAGGCTGGTGGACGGCAACCGCGCCTATGTCGAAGACGGCGTGGTGATCGCCCGCGCGGCCTGACCCGGGCGCCGCCCGAAAACGCGGCAGACCGGCTGGGACAGTTGGTCTGCCGTTTTTGGTTTGCACGATCGGTTCAGGCTTTGGAGGTGCCAGGCCGAAACCCATCTGACACAAAATTCAGCCGTCACCGACCCTGCGCGTATCTTTGTGCGAGGTCGGCGTCGCAGACACGCCCCGTCCTAGTGCATCCGGCCCCCCACCGGCACGTCCTGATCCGGTGCAATCAGCACGATTTCACCGGTATCGTCCGGCAGGCCCAGCACCAGAACCTCGGACATGAACTTGCCGATCTGCCGCGGCGGGAAATTGACCACTGCCATCACCTGCCGCCCGATCAGCGTGTCCGTCGTGTAATGTGCCGTGATCTGTGCCGAGCTACGCTTTTCACCGATCTCGGGCCCGAAATTGATCCAGAGCTTGATCGCGGGTTTGCGCGCTTCGGGATAGGGTTCGGCCCGGACCGCGCGGCCGACGCGGATATCGACCTTGAGAAAATCGTCGAAGGTAATCTCACCCACCGGACAGCTCCTTTGAACGGTTTGTTGCTGCGGCCACGGCGCGGTTGAGCAAATCGGGGAAGCCGCTCTGGCCGTCCATAAGAACCTCCAGCGCCGCCTGTGTCGTTCCGTTGGGGCTGGTGACGTTGACGCGCAATTGTGCCGGGTCGTCATCTGCCGCCTCGGCCAGCGCGCCGGCGCCCGCCACTGTGGCCTTGGCCAGTTTCATCGCCAGATCCGCATCCAGCCCCTGTGCCTGCCCGGCCGCCGCCAGTGTTTCGATCAGGTGGAACACATAGGCCGGTCCCGACCCGCTGACCCCGGTGACCGCGTCCATCTGGCTTTCGCTGTCCAGCAGCACGGTTTGCCCGACCGCGGACAACAGCGCCTCGGCCAGTGCGACGTGGTCCGGCCCCGCGGCGCCGTTCCCGATCAGCGCTGTGATCCCGCGGCCAACGGCGGCGGGCGTGTTCGGCATTGCACGAACAATCGGCGAGGCCGCGCCAAGGACGTCTTCGTAGTGGGAAATCGTGGTTCCGGCCGCGACCGAAACAAACAGGGTGTCACCGCCCCCCATGGCCTGCAGCGCCGGAAGCGCCTCTGCCATCATCTGCGGTTTCACGGCGATCAGGGCAATTGCGCAGGTCCCGGGCAACCCTTCGTTTACGTGCACGCCCTGCGCCAGCAGCCAGTCTGACGGAAACGGGTCCTGCACCCAGACCGAAGCGGGCGGCAGCCCGTTTGCCAGCCAGCCGCTCAGCATGGCCGATCCCATCTTGCCACAGCCCAGCAACGCAAGACCGCGATCCGCAACGGTATCCATGTTCATGAAGGCCCCTCCCCTCCCTGAGGTTCAGGGCCGGTTTTTACGCGCGCCCGTAAGCCTCTGCAATGGCTGCTTCGAGAGCTTCCGCCGGGGTCCGGCCGCCCCAGACCAGAAGCTGTATCGCCGGATAGTACCGTTCCGCACTGAGAACCGCGGCGTTGATCATGGTGTCGATCTGCTCGGCGCTGGCGACCTGACCGCCGGCCAGGACCAGACCGTAGCGATAGACCATCAACTTCTGTTCGACCCAGTAGGTAAAGGCCCCCGCCCAGCACTGATCGTTCATCAGGTTCAGCAGTTCGTAAAGCCTCGGCAGCTGGTCGGCGGGCGGTTCCATCTCGAACGTGCAGACCATACGCAGAGTTTCGTCAAAGCCGGACCATGCAAGCGTAATCGAGTAAGTGCGCCACTGCCCTTCGACCGCCATTGCGATCTGATCGTCACCGAGACGATCAAAATCCCAATCGTGATGCTCGGCAATGTGCTCCACGATGTCGATGGGGTGAATCTCGTCTTCGAGGAAATGCTCGGAAAGGGCCATGACACCACCTCTCTGCTCCCTAGCGGTGAGGTCTTGAAAGCGCCCCAATCGCTAGCTGACTGCTCTACAGACCGGGGCGATCCCCCGTGCCCGTACTAGATATGGTGAGGGGTCAGATTCAATCTGGCAACCCCCTATTTGGGGGGAGGCCGCAATAAGTTGTGGAAAGGTTATCGAAGGGCGCAAATAGTTCGATGAATGTGCAGAGTTTTCGAGACATTCGCGACGGTGCCGCCGCGCGGATCAAGCGCCGGCCCGGATAAAAGGCGCGCAGATGCGCAGGCCTGACAGGTCTCAGTCGTCCCCGGATGTTTCCAGAGCGGCAATGCGCGCTTCGAGCGCTGCATTTTCTTCGCGCGCTTTCTGGGCCATGGCCCGGACCGCATCGAATTCTTCCCGGGTGACCAGATCCCGATCTGCCAGCCAGCGGTCCATCATCGACTTCATCGCTGTTTCGGCTTCTTCCTTCGCCCCCTGCGCAACGCCCATCGCATTGGTCATCAGCTGCGAAATATCGTCCATGATCTTGTTGCGGGTCTGCATCGGTCACTCCTTTGTGAGGTGTCCGCTATATGGGGGGCCGGCGTCCCCGCGGCAAGGTTGACTTTGCCGGGAAACGACAGGATTGAGCCAGATATGTACGCTGCGATCCCCTTCCCGGAAATCCGGCCGGAACTGTTCTCGGTCGAGCTGTTCGGATTTTCCTTTGCCCTGCGCTGGTATGCGCTGGCTTATATCGCCGGTCTGCTGATCGCATGGCGCACGGCCGTGGCCGCGGTCCGGCGTCCGGCGCTCTGGCCGGCCGATACGCCACCGATGAAGCCGGCCCAGGTCGAGGATCTGCTGACCTGGCTGATCATCGGGGTGATCCTTGGCGGCCGCCTTGGGTTCGTGCTGTTTTATCAACCGTCCTTCTACCTGCAGAACCCGGGCGAAATTCTCAAGATCTGGCAGGGCGGGATGGCCTTTCATGGCGGCCTGATCGGGGTGGTTGTGGCGGCATGGATCTATGTCGTCCGAAACAACCTGTCTGTCGTCAGTTCCGCGGACATGATTGCTCATACCGTTCCGCCCGGCCTTTTGCTGGGACGGCTGGCGAACTTTGTGAATGCCGAACTGTGGGGGCGGCCGACGGATGCGCCCTGGGGCGTGGTGTTTCCCGGGTTTGCCGCGCAGAACTGCCCGGGCATTGCCGAGGGCATGTGCGCCCGCCACCCGTCGCAATTGTACGAAGCCGGGCTCGAAGGACTTTTGCTGGGGGCGCTGCTGCTGTGGCTGGTTTACCGGCGCGGAGCTCTGAAAAAGCCCGGCCTGATCACCGGCACGTTTTTTGCCGGCTACGGCCTTGCCCGGTTCATCGTGGAGTTCTTCCGGCAACCGGACGCCCAGTTCGTCGCACCGGACAACCCGCTGGGTCTGGCGTTACAGGTGAACGGCTATGGCCTGACCATGGGCCAGATCCTGTCGCTGCCGATGATCGGGCTTGGCCTGTGGCTGATCCTTCGGGCGCGCCGATGACGTTGTTTGACCGGATCGCTGCCCGCATCCGGTCCGACGGACCGGTCAGCGTGGCGGACTACATGTCGGATTGCCTGCTGCATCCCGAGTTCGGGTATTATGCCACGCGGGATCCGCTGGGTGAGGCAGGCGATTTCATCACCGCCCCGGAAATCAGCCAGATGTTTGGCGAGCTGATCGGTCTGGCGCTGGCGCAGGCATGGATGGATCAGGGGCGTCCGGCACGTTTCGCGCTGGCGGAACTGGGCCCCGGGCGCGGCACGCTGTTGGCCGACGTCTTGCGCGCGACCCGTACGGTTCCGGGTTTCGCAGCGGCGGCCGAGCTGTGGCTTGTGGAAGCCTCGGAAACGCTGCGCGCAAAGCAGGCCGAAACGCTGGCCGCGTACAGTCCCCGGTGGATTGCAACGGCTTCGGACTTGCCCGACCTGCCGCTTTTCCTGATCGCGAACGAGTTTTTCGATGCCCTGCCGGTCCGCCAGTTTGTCCGTGACGGAGACGGCTGGCGCGAACGGCGCGTCGGACTGACCGATGGCCGGTTGTCCTTCGGGCTGGCCCAGCGTCAGGCCCAGCCGGTGCTGAACCACAGGCTCGAAGACACCCGGGACGGCGATCTGGTGGAAATCTGCCCGCCCGCGGGACCGGTCGTGCAGGAGATCACCCGGCGGATCGCCGATCACGGCGGCTCCGCCCTGATCATCGACTATGGCGACTGGAGATCGCTGGGCAATACATTGCAGGCGCTGCGCAGCCACGCGCCGGCAGACCCGCTGGAGGGGCCGGGACAGGCCGACCTGACCGCGCATGTGGATTTCGAGGCGCTGGCCACCGCGGCCTGCTGCCAGCATACGCGGCTGACGCCGCAGGGCGTGTTTCTCGAGCGTCTGGGCATCACCGACCGCGCCCGGGCTCTGGCAGCCGGGGCGGGTGACGGCGCGCAGGACGGCATCGTTGCCGCACATCGCCGGTTGACGCATCCGGACGAAATGGGAAACCTGTTCAAGGTCCTTGGATTCTTGCCCGCGCATGCGGCTGCACCGCCCGGTCTGATGGTATGACACTGGAAATTCTGACAGCAGACAGCCTGAACGGTGTCCGTCACGGGTTCTTCACCCGCCGCGGCGGGGCGTCCTCGGGCGTATTCGAAGGGCTGAACTGTGGCCTTGGGTCAACCGATCAGGCTGAGGCGGTCCAGATCAACCGCGCGCGCGTGGCCGGAGCCATGCAGGTGGATCCCGACGCCCTGATCAGTGCGCATCAGGTACATTCCCCGGACGTTGCCACCGTGACCGGCCCGCTGGATCCGCGTCCGCGCGCCGACGCGATGGTCACTGCCACCCCCGGGCTGGTCCTGACCATCCTGACGGCAGACTGCCAGCCCGTGCTGTTCAGCGATCCCGAAGCGCAGGTTGTCGGCGCAGCGCATGCGGGGTGGCGTGGGGCGCTGGACGGGGTGCTGGAGGCCACGATTGAGGCCATGGTCGCGCTCGGTGCCTCGCATACCGGGATATCGGCCGTCATCGGCCCGTCGATCAGCCAGCGCGCCTATGAAGTCGGGCCCGAGTTTTTTGACCGTTTCATGGATGACGATCCGGAAAACGCGCGTTTCTTCGCCGGCGGTCAGGACGACCGGATGCAGTTCGATCTGCCGTCTTACGGGCTGCACCGGTTGCGCAGTGCCGGCATCGGAAACGCTGAGTGGACGCGTCACTGCACCTATTCCGATGCCAGCCGCTTCTTTTCGTTCCGCCGGTCGACCCACGCGAAAGAGGCCGATTATGGCCGCCTGATCTCCGCGATCCGGCTCTGAGCCAACGGGATTTCGCCACAATTCGGCCCCGAACCCCGGACCGCACGGCCGGTCCGGTCGATCTTTCCCTTGTTTTATTACAATTTCCTCACTTCCTGACCTGCCACTTTCCACGGACCGGCGCACCGCCGGCGCACTGAAAAAACCCTGTCCCTGACACAGACCAGCCCGATTGAATGGCGAAACTGGATGTCAACGAGAACAAAGCCCGGCGCGACCGGGATGTCAGGAGACAAGGACATGAAAGCCAGAACCCGTTTCATTCAGTCGGTCGTAAAAACCGCACAGGGCGACAAGACGCGCCTTCCCTGGACCCGCGGCGTTGTCCGCGATGTGGCTGTCGCCTCCCGCCGAGGCCCGTCCATCATCCCGAAAATCCGCACGGCCTGATCCGCGTCCCTGCCTGCGGGCAGATTGGAACACGAATCAAATTGTGGCAAAATCCCGGCCCTGTTTGGAAACAAACGGGGCCCTGACGCGCGAATTGCCCGAAATCCCGCGCACAATGTTCAGCATTCTTTGACAATTTGAGCGGAATTCCGCCATTAGTCCTCTCATCAGATGTTCACCGCAATTCGTGTCCATCTGTGTTGTCGGTGGGGGCCGGCACAGATGCGACCCAGATGAGAGGGCCGTAATATGTCTATGTACCCCACCCGGAGCGCCGCCGCCGCTGCGACCACAAAGACTCCGCAATCTCTGCAGGATCCCAAACGGATGCGTCCCGGCGGTCGCCCGCAGGTCCGGCGCTATACCACCACGACATTGCTGCCGAACGGCGATATCTGCGAAACCCGCCATCTCGCCCCTGCCCTGCCGCTGTTCGAAGACGCGTTTTGCGCCTTTGCCCGCGGCACGCTGATCGAAACCGACATCGGGCCGATCGCGGTCGAAGACCTGCTGCCCGGCGACCGTGTCCTGACCGGCGACGGGGCCACCGAAGAAGTCATCTGGAAGGGCAACGTCACCATCGTGCCGGGCCTGAAGCAGGTGCAGAAACGCGACATGAAGCTGACGCGCATCACGTCCGACAGCTTCGGCATGGCGCGCCCGATGGCGTCTGTCATCTGCGGCCCGTCCGCCCGTCTGCTGCACACGCCGGACCAGTTCCGTGCCCTGTCAGGCGGAAACCGCGTTCTCAGCCTTGCCCGGTCATTCGTCGACGGGGTCAACATCATCGAAACCGCGCCGCCCACCCCGGTTGAGCTGTATCATGTCTGCCTGCCGCGGCACGCCACCCTGCGGATCGGCGGCCTTGAGTTTGAAAGCTACCATCCTGGCACCCAGTCCGCCCGCATGATCAGCCACGCGATGCGGTCGCTGTATCTGAACCTGTTTCCGCATGTCGACAGCGTCGGCGGCTTTGGACCGGTGGCCTTCCCGCGCGCCGGTGAAGGTCAGGTGGACGCGCTGCGCGCCTGAAAACGCCCGCCCGTTCCGGCTGAGCCCTTTATGGCGGCAAACGTCACCCGAGGACAAAATCCGGAGGATTTTTCCGAGACATCAGGCGTGCGCGGCACGCGCACTCAATCAGGCATCCTGCGCCAGCCGGTCCTCCAGGACGCTGAACGGAACGCCGGGTTCCTGCTTGGCGCCGCGAATCACAAGCGAGGTCTTGACGCTGGCCACGTTCGGCGTGGTCAGCAGCTCGCCGGTCAGAAAGCTCTGAAACCCCGACAGGTCCGGTGCGACGCATTTCAGGATGAAATCCACCTCGCCGTTCAGCATGTGGCATTCCCGGACCAGAGGCCAGTCGCGGCATCGCTCTTCGAACGCCCGCAGCTCGGTCTCGGCCTGACTGTCGAGCCCGACCATCACGAAGACCTGCACCTCGAACCCCAGTTCCCGCGCGTCGACCTCGGCGTGGTAGCCCTTGATCAGGCCGGCCTCTTCCAGCGCCCGCACCCGCCTGAGGCAGGGCGGAGCCGAGATCCCGACCCGCCGGGCCAGTTCCACGTTGGTCATCCGGCCATCGGCCTGCAGTTCGGCCAGAATTTTGCGGTCAATCGGGTCTAGACGAGTCGTGGCCATATCTACTCCTCCGTGCGGCGATTTCTTACAGGGCGGCGCAAGGATGCGCAATAATATTTCACGACCCGGCAATATTCTTATTCAATCTGGCGGCGCGGATGGGGGCTTTAAGTCCCTGCCCCGTTGACTATATCCATAGGCCGCAACACCGCAGGGGATAACGGATATGGGCGAAGCGCGTCACACCAGGGTTCTGATCATTGGCTCGGGGCCGGCCGGATACACGGCGGGGGTCTATGCCAGCCGGGCCATGCTGGACCCGATTCTGGTTCAGGGCATCGAACCGGGCGGCCAGCTGACGACAACCACCGAGGTCGAGAACTGGCCCGGCGATACCGAGGTGCAGGGCCCCGACCTGATGGTGCGCATGGAAGCCCACACCAAGGCGATGGGCTGCGAGGTCATCGGCGACATCATGACCGATCTGGACCTGTCCAAACGACCCTTTACCGCAACCGGCGACAGCGGCACGACCTACACCGCCGATGCGGTCATTCTGGCCACGGGCGCGCGCGCGAAATGGCTGGGCTTGCCGTCGGAAGAGGCCTTCAAGGGCTTCGGCGTCAGCGCCTGCGCCACATGTGACGGGTTCTTCTATCGCGGGCAGGAAATCGTCGTGATCGGCGGCGGCAACACGGCCGTCGAGGAGGCGCTGTTCCTGACCAATTTCGCCTCCAAGGTCACGCTGATCCACCGTCGCGATGAATTGCGCGCCGAGAAGATCCTGCAGGACCGGTTGATGAAAAACCCAAAGATCGAACCGCTTTGGTTCCATACGCTGGACGAAGTGGTCGGCACCGACATGCCCAAGGACGTCGAAGCAGTGCGGGTCCGGCATGTCGACACCGGCGAGGTTACCGAGATACCCGCCAAGGGCGTGTTCATTGCCATCGGTCATGCCCCGGCAAACGAATTGGTGAAGGATCAGCTGGAAACCTACATGGGCGGCTATGTGAAGGTGATACCGGGAACCACCGAAACCTCGGTCCCCGGTGTTTTCGCTGCCGGCGACATCACCGACCCGGTCTACCGGCAGGCCGTGACCAGCGCCGGAATGGGCTGCATGGCCGCGCTGGACGCCGAACGCTGGCTGGCCGAGCAGGAATAACCGCTCAAAGCCGTGACTTGACCAGATACCGGGAGTTCCGCAGGGTCTTCTAAACCGATGGAGACCTGAATATGCGCGACCTCTGGCGCGGCACATGGGCGACACGCATCCGCATCGCCAGCGGGCTGGTGCTGATGCTCTATGCGCTTTTGCATTTCATCAACATTGGGCTGGGCCTGTTCGGACCCGCGGCGATGGACGCCTTTCAGGACGGGCGTCAGGCCATCACTCGCAGTTACGCCGGCACGGTGCTGATCTATGGCGCGCTGCTTGCGCATGCCGGATTGGCGTTGTGGCGGCTGTCGCTGCGTGGAACATTGCGGATGCCCGTGTGGGAGGCGGTACAGACGATCCTCGGCCTTCTGATCCCGCTGGCGCTGGTCAGTCACATCGTTTTCACGCGCCTTGCCCATGATTTCCATGGCGTGAACGACCGCTACGATTACCTGATCGGGCTGATCTGGGGCACCGAGGACGGTTGGTTGCAGAGCATTCTGCTGCTGATCGTCTGGGTGCACGGCTGTATCGGACTGCATTTCTGGCTGTCCGGGCAGGCATGGTGGCGCAGAAACCTCCCCTTGCTGACCGGGTTCGCAACGCTGGTCCCCAGCTTTGCATTGGCGGGGTTCCTGATCGAAGGCCGCCGGATCACGGCGGAACTGACAGACGCGGCCAGCCGCGACACGCTTCGCGCGCAGTGGAACTGGCCCAGCGGCGAAGCATTCGGCGCCCTGATCGGGGTCGCCGGCGCGATCTGGTGGGTTGTTGCCGGCACGTTGTTGATGGCGCTGGTTGTGTTTGTCGCCCGAAAGATCGCGGTGAAACGCAGATCGGTGCGCATCAGCTATGTCGACGGACCGGAAATCAACGCATCGAAAGGCACGACGCTGTTGGAAATGTCGCGGTCCAACGGGGTACCGCACACGTCGCTTTGTGGTGGCCGCGGCAGATGCACAACCTGTCGCGTGATAATCGAGGAAGGCGCGAATTTGCTTCACCCGCCCAGTTCCGCCGAGGACCGCAGCCTGCGCGCCGTCAACGCGCCGCCGAATGCGCGGCTGACCTGTCAGATCCGCCCGACCGATCCGCTGACCGTGTTCCGCGTGTTTCAACCGGACGGGAAACGGGGCCGTGCCCATGCCAGCCAGGGAAAGGAACAGGAACTGGCGGTTCTGTTTCTGGACATCCGGGGGTTCACCTCGCGCACGTCCGGTCAGTTGCCTTATGATGTGGTGTTCCTGCTCAACCGGTTTTTCGACGCCGTCGTGCCGGCCGTGACCGCCGCCGGCGGCACCGTGGACAAATACCTTGGCGACGGGTTTCTGGCGCTGTTCGAAACACGCGATGCACCCGATTCCGCGCGTGCCGCGCTGCGGGCCGTGCAGGGCATCGGCGACCGCCTCGAAGCCTTCAATGCGACGCTGGAAAGCGAAGGCAGCCCGCCGATTGCGATCGGCATCGGGGTTCACCTCGGCGATGTTGTGATCGGCGAGATCGGGGCAACCGGCAACGCCCCCAGAACCCTGATCGGCGACACGGTGAACACCGCCAGCCGGCTGGAAAGCAAGACCAAGGAACTGTCGGTACAATTGCTGATCTCCGAAGCGGTGTTGCGGGCGGCCGGTTATGACACCTCGGACATCGAGTTGAAGCCGCTGGAATTGCGCGGGCTCGACCACCCGCTGCCGGCATTTGCTCTGACCACCAGTTCCGGATTGACGAAGGCACTGGCCGGGTTTCCCGGCAACGACGCCCCCGCCGCCGCCGAGTAACCCCGGCAAACGAGCCCGGCATTGACCGGCCTATGCGTTGCATCTGCGGCACATCGGCAAAAATCCGAAACGGATGCCAATTCCCTCTTTTCTGCACGTGCGAAATGTGAAATGCGTTCAGCGCTGAACATACTTTGAGTCGCCCAGAATGACTGCGCCCCAGACCAGTCCCCATTTGCCGGAAGAAGATCAACTCTTCCGCCTCCTGCGCCAACTGGATATTGCGCCGGATGCAACGCAGCGGGCAACCGCCGAGGCGCTGGGTATCTCGCTGGGGCGGTTGAACGCCTATCTGCGCGCGGCAACCGGTGCCGGGTTCATCAGGGTGATGGACCGCAGCGGACCGGATCGGCGCCAGCGGTATGCATATGCCCTGACGCATCGTGGCGCCGCCGAGAAAGTGCGGCTCACCGACCGTTTTCTGGCCAGCAAACTCGCCGAGTATGACGCACTCCACGCCGAATTGACCGGCACAACCAGTGGCCTTGTTCCAATCAAGCATAGGACTGAAATGATGCAGAACAACCTTGCCCCCATTCCCGAACTGTATGTCTCATACGACAGCGCACAGAAGCTGAAAGTGGAGGCCGGCGACCTGACCAGCCTCGACCTGACCCCGCGCCAGATCTGCGATCTGGAACTGCTGATGAACGGCGGCTTCTACCCGCTCAAGGGCTTTCTCAGCGAAGCCGATTATGACGGTGTCGTCGAAAACATGCGCCTTGCCGACGGCTCGCTGTGGCCGATACCGATCACGCTGGACGTGTCCGAAGAATTTGCCGGGAACCTGCAGATCGGTCAGGACATCGCGCTGCGCGATCAGGAAGGCGTGATCCTTGCCACCATGACCGTGACCGACCGCTGGACGCCGGACAAATCGAAAGAGGCCGAAAACGTATTCGGCGCAGATGACGACGCACACCCGGCTGTCAACTACCTGCACAACACCGCCGGCAAGGTCTACCTTGGCGGGCCGATTACCGGTATCCAGCAGCCAGTTCACTATGATTTCCGGGGCCGCCGCGACACGCCGAACGAACTGCGCGCATACTTCCGCAAGCTGGGCTGGCGCCGCATCGTCGCGTTCCAGACCCGCAACCCGCTGCACCGCGCGCACCAGGAACTGACCTTCCGCGCCGCCAAGGAAGCACAGGCCAACCTGCTGATCCACCCGGTTGTCGGGCTGACCAAACCGGGCGATGTCGACCACTTTACCCGCGTTCGCTGCTACGAAGCCGTTCTGGACAAGTATCCGGCCGCGACCACGACCATGAGCTTGCTGAACCTCGCCATGCGGATGGCCGGCCCGCGCGAAGCCGTCTGGCACGGTCTGATCCGCCGCAACCATGGCTGCACGCATTTCATCGTTGGCCGCGACCACGCCGGCCCGGGCAAGAACTCGGCAGGCGAGGATTTCTATGGCGCCTATGATGCGCAGGATCTGTTCCGTCAGCATCAGGATGAAATCGGCATCGAAATGGTCGACTTCAAACATATGGTCTATGTGCAGGAACGCGCCCAGTACGAACCGAATGACGAGATCGCGGACAAGGACAACGTCACGATCCTGAACATCTCGGGCACCGAACTGCGCCGCCGTCTGGCCGAGGGGCTGGAAATCCCGGAATGGTTCTCCTTCCCTGAGGTGGTCAAGGAACTGCGCCGCACCAAACCGCCGCGCAGCCAGCAGGGCTTTACCGTGTTCTTCACCGGCTTTTCGGGCTCCGGCAAATCCACCATTGCAAACGCCCTGATGGTCAAGCTGATGGAAATGGGTGGCCGTCCGGTCACCCTGCTGGATGGTGACATCGTGCGGAAGAACCTGTCGAGCGAGCTGGGTTTCTCCAAGGAACACAGGGACTTGAACATCCGCCGGATTGGCTATGTTGCGTCCGAGATCACCAAGAACGGCGGGATCGCAATCTGTGCACCGATCGCGCCCTATGCCTCGACCCGCCGCGCCGTGCGCGAGGATATCGAAGCCTATGGCGCCTTCGTCGAAGTGCATGTCGCGACCTCGATCGAGGAATGCGAACGCCGCGACCGCAAAGGGCTCTACAAGCTGGCGCGCGAGGGCAAGATCAAGGAATTCACCGGCATTTCCGATCCCTATGACGTGCCCGAAACCCCCGAACTCAGCGTCGAAACCGAGAATGTCGATGTCGACAACTGCGCACATCAGGTTCTGCTCAAGCTGGAAAGCATGGGCCTGATCACGGCCTGACCGGGCACCGGCCATTTCAACGAAATGTACAAAACGGGGGGGTGCCAGACCGGCGCCCCCCCCAAAAAAAGGGGTCAAGCCCTGGCCTCGACAAAACGGATATCGGGCCGTGGCACCGTCAGGGCCGTGGCCGGTGCGTTTTGGACGCGGTCAATCGCAAGGGTTCGGGAGACGGAAGCTTCTGCGGTTTGAATGACCCGAAAGGATTGGCGCCTAGCGGCTCAACGCCGAGTTCCGCAATGAAGGTTTCGCATTCCGCTGGTATGCTGCGAAGCTTTGCAGTTTAGTCAGCGCAGCAATCACCCAATGAAAGGTCGGATTGATGCCTGTCCTCGGACCACGGGCAATTGGATTGGCGGCGGCGCTGGCCACCGTGACGATCTGGGCCGCGTTCATGCTGGTCACGCGTTTTGCGGTGCAGGGCAATTTCACCGTTGAAGAGGTTCTGGTCCTGCGTCTGGTGCCGGGAGCATTGGTTATGGCCCCGGTGATGTGGCGGCTTGGCGTGATGCCGCGCGGGCAGTCATGGCTGCGCGCCGGGATATTGATGGTCGGAGCCAGTGCCGTCTTTCCGTTTGTCGTCTCAACCGGGCTGGCGTATGCGCCGGCCTCGGATGGCGGTGCGCTGGCGCCTGGAATGTTGCCGTTCTGGACCGCGTTGGCGGCATATGTTCTGGCCGGCGAGGTGACCGGGCCTCGCCGTCGGGTTGGTCTGGCGATGATACTGATCGGCGCGATGATCGTTAGCCTATGGCAAATCCTCGCGGGCTCTGACAACGGCGCCTGGAAGGGCCATCTGATGTTTCTGGTTGGGTCGGGATGTTTTGCGATCTACTCCGTTGTCTTTCGCCAGAGCGGGCTTACCCCGACGCACAGCCTGGTCATCGGGCTGTTCTGGGGCACGTTGCTGATCACACCACTGTTGCTGGCGACGGGCAAAGTGACTTTCGCCACTTCCAGTTTCGGGGACATCGCGCTGATGATCGTTCTTCAAAGCTTCATCATCGGTATTCTGGCCATGTTCCTGTTCGGCTATGCGGTGCAGCTTCTGGGCGCTGCTGAAACTGCCGCCTTTGGTGCCCTGACCCCAATCCTTGCCCTGCTGGGTGGCGTTGCGTTTCTGGACGAAACCGTGACTCCGATCAAAGTGTTTGGCGTTGCTCTTGTGGCGGCCGGTGTTTTCCTGGCCTCGGGTATCCTGAGCAGACCACAACCCGCGCCCGCATCCTGAAACCCCGAGGTGCTGTTTGCCGGTCGATGCGATCAGCGGGCCAAAACAGCCAAGTTACTTGCCGGTTGGGCTTTTCGCTGGCAGGTTCGCATGGTTTCATTTGGTAAAGCTGATCGAGGGTCGCTTTGACCCAAGGTCGGAAGCGACCGCAACAACGGACCCACACCACTAGATCACCTTGCGCGATACGAAAATAGGACGTGAATGAGCGATCCCGCGAAATCCTTCCAGGTCGGCCTGATCGGGACAGGCCGCATAAGTGACATCTATCTCCAGAATTGCGCCGGTTTCGATGGGTTGGACATCGTCAGCTGCAGCAGCCTGAATATGGAGGAAAGCCGTACCAAGGCAGCCCGGTTTGGCGTACCCGATGTCGCGGAGCCAAGTCAGATCCTCTCCGATCCCGGCATTGATACCATCCTCAACCTGACAATCCCGGCGGCCCATGCCGAGATCAGCCTTGCCGCGCTTGATGCGGGCAAACACGTTTATTCCGAGAAGCCGTTTGTCACGGATCTTGGCGATGGGCATCGTGTTCTGGAACTGGCCGCTTCAAAAGGACTGCGGGTCGGCAATGCGCCGGACACCTTTCTTGGCGGCCGATGGCAAACCGTTCGCAAACTCCTCGACCAAAACGCGATTGGGGAAGCAACCGGAATAGCTGCCTTCGTTCCGACCCATGGCGTTGAACGGCACCATCCAAATCCCGACTTCTACTATGCAAAAGGTGGCGGCCCTTTGTTGGACCTTGGTCCGTACTACCTGGCGGCCATGGTGTTTTGCCTGGGGCCGATCGCACGCGTTGCCGGAATGGCACGGAAGACCTTCCCGGAGCGCATGATCGAGAACGGGCCGCGCAATGGCGAGATGATGCCAGTCGAGGTTGATACCCATTGTCTGAGCCTGATCGAGTTCGAGAACGGCGTCATCGGTCAAATGATGGTCAGCTTCGACGTTTGGGAAAGCGAAACGCCGCGGCTGGAAATCTACGGGACCGAGGGTACGATCTGTATCCCCGATCCCGATCCCGGCGATGGCGCAAACCTTTTTCAGGGCGACGTCTGGCTGCGGACGCGGGCAACCTCGCGCTGGACAATGCGACCCCGCCCCAATGCACCGCCCGAGTGGGAGGTTGCAGAAAACAGCCATGGCTTGAATTTCGATGCGCGCGGTGCGGGACTTGCCGATCTGGCGGACGCCGTCCGGGCCAACCGCGAGCCGCGCGCCAGCGGCGCGCTGGGTTTGCATTTGTGCGAGGTCATGCAAGGCATGCTCGATAGTCCGGGTCTGGGGCGTTTTGTCGACATCCACAGCACGTGCAGCCGTCCGGCGATGCTGCCAGAGACCGATGAGACCGGTTTGAACGTCAATTGGGGGGCGCGGCCATGAGAATCGAAACACTGACCATCGGCGATCCGTTTTTCACGGTTCGGATTCTGACGGGAAAAGCGGCGTACGCGATCACCGACAAGACAATCGTGCTGAACCTGTCCGCCGATCCCATTGGAGTGCGCGACCAGGCGCTGGGTGAACTGCAATCGGTCATTCTGAAAGACACGCGCATCCGGGACGTGACCCATGCCGTGGTGATTGAGGGCTTTGCAAACCACAAGGACGATGCAGCGTTGATGGCCCGCATTCGTGAGACCTGGCCTTCGGCCTTTGAGGTTCGCGCCGAGGAACGCCTGCGCGGCATCGAACATTACATGTCGCCCAAAGTCTGGGTCGGTCGGTTTGGCTTCACGATCTATCACTCAGCCTCTGTTCCCCTGAATGTGGGTCTCCATCAGGAGCATGCGTTCTGTCCGGTCCCCGGCTTTCGCGAAGTGCACACGCAGATTGCCGGGTTTGGCAAAATGCAGCAGTGCCGCGAACGCGACATCGACACGCTCTATCTTGAAGAGCCAATGGCCCCCGGGGCCACTCATCGGCCGATGTACGACGCCCGCGGCAACTATCCGTGGCACCAGTATGAAACGATCACGCCCTCGGTCTTCATGGCCGTTGAAATGCTGCCCTGGGGCGCGACACCGCCGGAGCTTTGAATCATGCCAATTCTTCCCACGCAGATTGACTTTGACGGTCCGTTCCCGCGGCAGTCCCGACGCTTGCGCCTCGGCGTTGTTGGCGGTGGTCGCATATCGGGCATGCAGGCAATGGCGGCGCGACTGACCGACCGATGGGAGGTGGTGGCCGGCGCGTTTTCGTCGAACCCCGAACGGGCCAAGTCGGCTGCATCCGAATGGCACCTGCCGGAAGAGCGTTGCTATGCTTCCTTTGAGGAGATGGCCAGGACTGAAGCGGCCCGTGCGGACGGTGTCGACGCCGTGATGATCACCACGCCGAACCACGTCCATTTTCCCGCTGCAAAGGCGTTTTTAGAAGCTGGCATCGATGTGCTCTGCGACAAGCCGCTGACAAATGAAATCGCGGAAGCCGAAGCGCTGGTTGCACTGGCAAGTCGGACGGGCTGTGTCTTTGGTGTTTCTTACGTTATGTCCTGCTCCCCGTGATCCGGCAGGCGCGCGAGATCGTGGCCGAAGGCGGCGTGGGCAAGATCAACCAGATCCACGTCGAATTCATGCAGGACTGGATGACGCCCGAGGGTTCCGGCGACGCGCCGCATGTGAAGTGGCGGCTTGACCCGGCGAAATCCGGTCGTACGTCGTGCGTCGGGGATATTGGCACGCATGGCGCCCACCTCTCTGGCTTCGTCAGCCACCTGCCGCTGACCAGCCTGCGAGCCGAATTTCATGTCTGCGGGGGGCCAAAGGTCTTGGAAGACACGTTTTTTGCCTGGACCCGTCACGCGGGCGATGTGCCCGGCACCCTGATGGCGACGCGGCTTGCCCCCGGCAATCGCGGAGGGCTGCGCCTGCGCGTCTTTGGGTCTGAGGGCGGGCTGGAATGGGACCTCGAAGATTGTGACCGCCTCAAATTCAACCGGTTTGACGAGCCAGACCGCATCCTGTCACGTGGTCACGGGCACGGTGTTTCGGCCAGGACCGAGCGTTTCGTGCGAACGGCCCGTGGCTTCCCGGAAGGCATGATCGAAGCCTGGGGGAACCTTTACACCGAATTTGCCATGGCCGTCGCCGCGCGCGCCGATGGGCGCGACATTCCCGTCGATTGGTTGGGTATGCCGATGGTCGCCGACGGCGCGGACGGTGCGCGCTTCATCCATGCGTGCGTTCGGTCAAATGAAGACGCCGGAGCATGGGTTGCTATCTAGGGGGGGGGCCGATGAGCAATGTTGCAGTTGTCGGTCTGGGCGCGGTGGGTCGCGTACACGCGGCCAACCTGATGGCGCACGATACCGCCCGGCTGAGTGCTGTTTGTGACCCGCGCCCCGAGGCACGTAAAGCCGTGATGGCCGATGCAGGTGTGCCGGCCGTATCGAACATCGAAGACTTGCTGACCACCCGGCCCGACGCCGTGATCATCGCGTCCTCAACCGCGTCACACGGCGAAATTATTGGGTTATGCGTGGATGCTGGCGTGCCCTTTCTGTGCGAAAAGCCTCTTGCCCAAGACGTGGACGCGGCCGCCCGAATTGTTGCATCCGTTGAAAAGAAGGGCCTGATCGCCGCCACGGCCCTGAATCGCCGGTTCGATGCCCAATATGCGGCAATTCGGGATGCAATCCTGCGCGGCGATATCGGGCAATGCGAGTTGTATTGCTACACGTCGAGAAGCACAGCGCCGCCAACCGTCGATTTCAGCCGATCGTCCGGCGGATTGTTTGCAGAGAAGGGAAGCCATTTTTTCGACCTCGCCAGATGGATGTCGGGTGCCGAACCCGTGGAACTGAGCGCCATGGGGGCCGTCCTGATCGATTCCGGGTTCGCCGAGATCGGAGAAGTCGACACCGCCGTCATCTCGATGCGGATGGATAGTGGTGCCTTGTGCCGTTTCGATTTCAGTTGGCGCACAGCGTACGGGCAGGACGAACGGGTTGAGATCCACGGCCAAAAGGGGCTGTTGACCAGCCAGCAAGACAGCGTCGGAACAGTCGTGCATCCCGGTGGCCGAATGCAAACCCATGAAACAACGCTCGCCACTTGGCAGGAGCGGTTTTCGGACACTTACAAACGCGAGCTTGATGCGTTCTTGGAGGTCTTGGCGACGGGCAAACAGCACCCGGTGCTGGCCACTTTGAGGGACGGGTTACTGGCGCAACACATCGGCGAAGCCGCCAAGGCTTCGGCATTTGGCGGGGAAACATTCAGGTTTCGAATTTGAGGGCAGTTGGCTCCAGGTTCGATCCGGACCTCGGATACATGAATGGAACTGCGGACCGTGCGGGAAAAGCTGTCGTCGTTAACGACCCAAAGACCGACACTACACCCACAACCAGCCCGGACCGCCCGATAGGTTTCCCGGAAACGGCCATTCGTCACGGCCAATATAGCCCAATTCCAATCCTGCCGTTCGCTGCGTCGGTGCCCGATGTCTCACAATCGGACTAAATCGGCGCCAAATGCTTTGAGCCGCCCAGTTTTGCTTTCCTCATCGGATCGCAACGGAGGATCAAAAAACCTAATCCCGAGCCTCAGCCACTCGGTCGAACGTCTAATGTGAAGCAAGGGAACCATTGATGTCTCGCTGCTCGGCGACCGTGTTCTACGTTGTTTGGCGAGGCGTGGTATCACTTCTGCAAAATCGCGCTTTCCCATTCGGACAGAAATGCGCGTTTTTTTAACTGGTCAAGAAACACAAGAAGCCCCGGGCCGATGCGGATACGGTTTACCGAAGGTTCGATGTCGTTGAGGTCAATCACAGGGTGCGTCAGAGGTTGGGCGTCCGGGCCATGTGACCTGTCAAGCAGGTGATCGACAAAAACACCGGAGAGTTCGGGCGATGGCGCATTGTGCGGTATCATGGCCGTGCGCAGCATGACGGTGGTGAAATCAGACGGTAATACGATTTCGAACTCGGATCTGTCAGACCGGTTGGCGACGTAGCTACCCAGGACATTGTAGGCAATCAGCAATTCACCGGATTTAACCGCCTCGATCATGTCTGAAGAACAACAGTAAAGTCGCGTTTCCAGCCCGCCGAAGACTTCTGTCAGACGCCAGTAGGTTTCCGAGGCGCGCGTGTCCTGGGTGGCGAAGAGATAGCCCAGACCGGAGGTGCGCACGTCATAGGTGCCGACACGGCCACGAAAGCGTTCTGGTTCCTGGCGCAAAAGGCTGATCAGCTCGTGCCGGCTTTCCGGGATCGCCATATCTCCAAACGCGTCTTTCGACACAACAATGGCCGCTGGTTCCTGCGTGAAGGCGAACAGCATATCGTTCCAGACCGCCCAGCCGGGAAGAGACCGCGAGACGGCTGAGCTATGCCGCTGAGCCTTGCCGTCATTGGCGAGTTTGGTCTGAAGGTCCATTGCACTTGAGATTGCCACGTCAAAAGAATGACCCTCGTCGCGGATGGCGCGCATCAGTTCCGCCGAGCTGGCCACAATATAGTCGATGGCAATATCGGGATGAGACGCCAGGAACGAGGTGATCATCGGTTCAAAAAAACCGATATCGGCGGTCGAAATGACCTTGAGCGCCTGCTCGGCGTTGTCAGGACCGAAACGTGCACGGTCTTCGGTTTCAAAGGCCAGCACCAGTTCGGCCAGGCAGATCAGGCTGAGGGAAAGTGCAAGGTTACGCATGCGCCTCCTCCGGGGTTGTTGCCGGTTTCCATGCGGCCACCGTGGGCTTCGACGACTTCCTTCACAATGGTCAGCCCGAGCCCGGAACCAACGATGCCTTTGGCATTGTCGCCGCGGATGAACCGGTCGGGCAGGCTGGGCAATTCACCCGTCGGAAACCCGGGACCTGTGTCGCGAATGCATATCCGCGCTCCGTCCGGTGTCCTGGTCACGGCAACATCGACGCTGGCGCCGGGCGGCGCATATTTGAGCGCGTTATCCAACAGGTTGTGCAGCGCGTTTTGCATCAGGATCGGATCGCCGTGCAGGGTCGTGTCATCAAGGATTGTAGTGTCCAGATCGATCTCTTTCAGCTCGGACATCGGGCGGGCGCGCTCGACAACATCATGCGTCAGTTGCGCCAGGTTGATGTCTTCGGAGGACAGGTTGTCCAGCCGGAACGTGACCATGGCGTGATCCAACAGCTGACCAGCCGTTCGTGAACTGTCGTCGACGGCATGGATCATCTCGCCCAATGCCACTTTGATTTCAGGATCATCGGCTTGTCTCTGGATGATTTCGGCTTTCGTGCGCACGATGGCAAGTGGTGTACGAACGCGGTGCGCGGCTTCGGCAATGAAGTCTTCGGAGCGCGTCAGCGACTTCTGTAGCCGGTTCATGAAGGTATTGAGCGACGACACAAGCGGGACCATTTCCGACGGCACCGGAGCTGCCACGGGCCTGAGGTCATTGGGTCCCCGACGAGACACTGACGCTGTTAACCGGTGAAGCGGGCGAATGGTGCTGCGCGCCACGATCGCGGCCAGCAACATCGACAACAGGAAAAACCCGGCGCCGATCCCCATGGCCGTTCGGGAAAACCGCGCGAGCGTGAGTTTTTGTCCTGACAGGGTCTGTGCAACCGAAACCTGCAAAAAGCGGCGCCCCATATCGGTGGAAACGGAGCGCCGGACGGAGGCAATCCGCACGTCTTCGCCCAGAAATTCCGTGGATCGGAATGCTGGCGACCCTGCCAATGCCCCCGGGGCCGCCGGGAGATCCGGGTAGCCGCTGAGGAATTCGTCCTCGAGGTGGATGGAGTAGAAGGCCCGTTCGTCGGACACGCTGTCCAGCATTGAAAGCGCGGAATAGGGCAGATCAACATTGATCTGACCGCCAAAGGATCGCGCGCTCTCCAGGATCGACTGAGCTGACGCGGTCAGGATGTTGTCCTGGCTTTCCTGAGCAACCTGGCGGGCCACGGACTGTACGACAAAGTAGACGACGATCGCTAAAATGGCGGCCCCTGCGAGAAGGGACAAAAGCAGCCTTCGGCGGATCGATCCTTTGACGAGCGGGTCCGTCATTCGGTTTCCAATTTGTAACCGAGTCCGCGCACTGTTGTGATCTTGACGGTCGTGTCCCGCAAATGGCGTCGCAACCGGCCAACGTAGACCTCGATTGCATTTTCCGAGACATCTTCGTCGAAGGAAAACAGGCGGTCCACGAGGGCCGATTTCGAGAAAACCTGTCCCGGCGCGTTTGCCAAAACCTCGAAAAGTCGTAACTCGCGGGTACGCAGTTGAACATTGCGACCGGCCACATTCAGTGTGCCGGACTGCGAATCAAATCCCAGATCCCCAAGCGTCAGAATGTTGCGCGCCTCTCCGCCGCGGCGTCGCAATACAGCTCGACACCGGGCTTCGAGCTCGGAAAAATCAATCGGTTTGACCATGTAATCGTCAGCGCCGAGGTCCAGAATTCCGACCCGGTCAGACACTTCCGAGCGTGCCGTCAGGACAATCACAGGAGTGCGGCCCCGTTTTGCCCTGTGATTGGCGAGGAACGTCCGGCCGTCGCCGTCCGGAAGCATAATATCCAGTAAAATCAGATCGTAGTCAGATGTCGCCGTGAAATCCCAGGCGGTTTGCAGATCCGCCGCGTGGTCCACGACGTGCCCGTCCAGGCTAAGCCTATCGACGACAACATCGGCCAGCTGGGCGTTGTCTTCGATCAGTAGGAACCGCATCGAATTCTTTGCACTCCCTTTGGAGGTCTTTGCGCTGTGTCAGCTTTGTGTCAGCTTTGGTTGTCAAGTTCCCGGACACTGAGCGGTGTACGCCGCCAATGTCAAATGGGAGGAACACTTCATGACGTTCGACCTGGGCCGACGCGCCCTTCTCGCAGCAGCTGCGGCTTTTGCCATATCCGGGCCGGTTTCGGCGGAACCAATGATCGACAGCATCCATTTTCTGATCCCCGGCGGCGCCGGTGGTGGCTGGGATGGTACGGCTCGTGGAACTGGCGAAGCTTTGACCACAGCAGGCCTGGTTGGCACCGCGTCCTACGAAAACATGTCGGGCGGCGGCGGCGGTAAAGCCATCGGCTACCTGATCGAAAACGCTGACAGCCAGCACGGCACGTTGATGGTGAACTCCACCCCGATCGTGATCCGCTCGTTGACCGGTGTGTTCCCGCACAATTTCCGTGACCTGACGCTGGTTTCGGGCACCATCGGCGACTACGCCGCGATGGTTGTTGCCAAGGGCAGCCCGCTGAACTCGATGGCCGATCTGTTGGCTGCCTATGACGCCGATGCGTCAGGCACAGCGATAGGCGGTGGTTCGGTCCCGGGTGGCATGGACCATCTCGTGGCCGCGATGGTCATGGAAGCTGCAGGCAAAGACTCGCTGAACGTGAAATACATCCCGTATGACGCGGGCGGAAAAGCCATGGCCGCGCTGCTCTCGGGCGAGATCAAAGCACTGTCGACCGGCTTTTCCGAAGCGGTCGCCTTGGCCGAAGCCGGCGAAGTCAAAATCATCGGCGTAACCTCGGATGAGCGGGTGGATGCCTTTGCCGACGCCCCCACCATGAAGGAACAGGGCATCGACACAACCTTCGTCAACTGGCGCGGATTCTTCGGTGCACCGGGCATGCCTGCCGAGAAAGTGGCGATGTACCAGGAAACTATCGCCAAGATGTACGAAACCCCCGAGTGGGAAGCCGTACGGGCGCGCAATGGCTGGGTCAACATCCACAATTCGGGCGACGATTTCCGCACCTTCCTTGAGGCGCAGGAAAAAGTCATTGGCGACCTGATGAAGAAGCTGGGCTTCCTCTAAACCGTTGACACGACAAAGCAACCGGCCTGCCACAGGCCGGTTGCATCATTTCCGAGGGAGGGGAAGAAATGACACTGGACCGTTGGGTTGCATTCGTCATTCTGTGCACGGCATTGGCATATGGCTATGCAGCATTCTTCACGATGGACGGGCTTTTGCCGCCCTTCATTCAGCGTAACCCGATCTGGCCCAGCACCTTTCCCAAAGTGCTTGCGGTCCTGACCATCCTTACCTCGCTAGTCATTCTGTTGGGATTGGAAAAGGGCGAGGACACAGACAAGGAGCCGGACATCGATTACCGTCGGTTGGGTGACTACAACCTGACACAAGCGCTCTCTCTGCTGGTTCTGATGGTGGCCTATGCGCTGTTCTTACGGCCCGCCGGCTTCCTGTTTTCGACCTTTTCGTTTCTGGCACTCGGAGCCATCGTTCTTGGCGAACGCAAGCTCCACATCCTGTTGCCCGTCGTCGCGGTCGCCAGCTTTGTCGTCTGGTATCTGGTCGACGAAGTTCTGGGGATCTTCCTGCGTCCCTGGCCGTTTTTCATCTGAGGGGACACGGATATGCTCGAAGGACTTATGATCGGCCTCAGCGCCGCGTTTTCCATTCAGAACCTCCTCATGGTTGTCGCCGGGTGCCTGATCGGTACCTTCATCGGCATGTTGCCGGGCCTTGGGCCGATGTCGATTATCGCCATCATGATCCCGGTTGCCATCACCATCGGTGATCCCTCTGCGGCGATCATCCTGCTGGCCGGGGTCTACTACGGCGCCATTTTCGGCGGCTCGACCTCGTCCATCCTGCTGAATGCGCCCGGTGTTGCCGGGACGGTGGCCACGAGTTTCGACGGCTATCCGATGGCGCGAAAGGGACAGGCCGGCAAGGCGCTGACCGTTGCCGCCATCGCCTCGTTCTGCGGCGGTACCATCGGTGCGGTCCTGCTCATGGTGTTCGCACCCATGCTGTCCACCGTCGCGCTGTTGTTCCACTCTGCCGAGTATTTCGCTCTGATGGTCGTCGGTCTGTCTGCCATCGCCGCCTTTGCCGGGACAGGCAATGTCGCCAAGGCGATCGTGATGACCTTGCTGGGTCTGATCATGGCCACGGTGGGCGAAGGCGCGTTGTTCAACATGCCGCGTTTCACGATGGGGCTGATGGACCTGCAATCGGGCTTCAGCTTCATCACACTGGCGATGGCAATGTTCGCCCTGCCCGAGGCGCTCTTTCTGGTCCTGAATCCGGCGCGGTCTGCGCAGGGTGGCGAAGGCGGCAAGATCGAGAACCTGCGCATTACCCGCGAGGAGGGTCGCAAGATTGCACCGGTGATCGGGCGTCAGTCCGTTCAGGGGTTTTTCATCGGCGTGTTGCCCGGCGCAGGTGCGACCATCGCCTCGTTCCTCGGCTACGCAGTCGAACGCAACATCGCCAGCAAGGAAGAACAGGAACAGTTCGGCAAAGGCGCGATCAAGGGCCTTGCCGCGCCGGAAACCGCCAACAATGCGGCCTGTACCGGGTCGTTCGTGCCGCTCCTGACTCTGGGTATTCCCGGGTCCGGCACCACCGCGATCCTATTGGGCGCGCTCATCGCATTAAACGTCACCCCCGGGCCGCGCCTGATGATCGACAACCCTCAGATTTTCTGGGCCGTGATCGTCTCGATGTATATCGGCAACCTGGTTCTGCTTATCCTGAACCTGCCACTGATCCCTTGTATCGCCAAGATCCTCGCAATTCCGCGCAATTACCTGATCCCGTTCATCCTGTTTTTTACGCTGATGGGGAGCTATATCGGCCAGAACAACGCCACAGAGTTGCTGATCCTGGTCGGCATGGGGATCTGCGCCACGATCCTGCGATTTGCCGACTACCCGCTGGCACCCTTGCTGATCGGCTTCATCCTCGGTGGCATGCTCGAGGACAATTTCTCGCGGTCCATGCAGCTCTATGATGGTGTCGGCTTCATCGTCGACCGGCCGATGACGCTGGGCTTGTTGGTCATCGCCATCCTCCTCGTGATCGTTCCCAGCTATCGCGCGCGGCGTGCCAAAGCCCGGGCCAAGGGCATTGCTGATGGCGACTGATCCGCTGGATGGCGTCCGTGTTCTGGACCTGACAAACGTATTGGCCGGCCCATATTGTTGCTACCAACTGGCCTTGCTTGGGGCCGAGGTGATAAAGGTTGAACGCCCGGGATCCGGCGATCTGGCGCGGGTTCTGGGGGCCGACCCGGACCGCAACAGGGCCGGCATGGGGATCAGTTTTCTGGCCCAGAACGCCGGAAAGAAATCTGTCACGCTCGACTTGAAGGCCGAGCGTGGCAAATCACTTTTGAAGCAACTCGTTCAAACAGCTGATGTTCTGGTCGAGAATTTCCGCCCCGGAGTCATGGACCGGCTGGGGCTGGGCTATGAGGTTCTGCGCCGGGAAAATCCCAACCTGATCTATTGCGCCATCAGTGGGTTCGGCCAGGACGGTCCACGCAAAAACGACCCCGCCTATGATCAGATCGTTCAGGGATTGAGCGGCGTCATGTCGATCACCGGAACGCCGGAAACTGCGCCAAACAGGGTGGGGTATCCCCTGGCTGATACGGTCGGCGGGATGACTGCGGGTTTTGCCATTGCCGCGGCGTTGAACGCCAACCCGCGCGGTGCCTTTCTGGATGTGTCCATGACCGATGCGGTCATCTCGAGCATGGGCTGGGTTGTCTCGAATTACCTGATTGGCGGGGTTCTTCCCGCGCCACATGGCAACGAAAACACGACCTCTGCGCCATCAGGCACCTTCGAGACCGCGGACGACCCCATTAACATCGCAGCCAACCGTGACGAGCAATGGCAGGCACTGGCGCAGCATCTGGGCCGCGCCGATCTGCTGAGCCAGCCCGACTTCGCGACCCGTGAGGACCGCAAATCAAATCGTCACGCGCTAAGGCGTGTGTTGGAGCAGTCGCTGCGCACGCGCCCAGCGGCGGATTGGGTTGGCGAACTAAATGCGCTTGGCGTGCCGGCAGGGCCTGTGCTGAGCGTGCCTGACACGCTTGCCGACGCACAGTCTGATGGACGGGGTCTGATCGGAACACTTCCATACGGCGGAGAAGACCTCCGGTTGGCCGGAAGCCCAGTGGTCATGGATGGCATCCGCCCAGTGGCGCAGAGCGCGCCGCCGGAACTTGGCGCGGACAACACAGAGATCTGGACCCAACTTGGCCTGTCGGTTCAAGACGTCGAAGATCTCATTGAAGAGGGTATCCTATGAGCGATGTTGCGGATTGGTGGGCCACGGCAATTGTCGACATGGAGCCGGGTCGCATTGAGATTCGCGGCCACCCGATTCAGGACCTGATTGGCAAGGTTGGTTTCGTCGAAATGATCTGGCTGACAGTCCGGGGCGACCGACCGACCCCTGCACAGGCCAGATTGTTTGAAGCCGCGTTGGTCTCCGCGGTCGATCACGGCCCGCAAGCTCCGTCAATTGCCGCCGCCCGCATGGCGGTGACCTGTGGTTTGCCGCTCAACAACGCCATGGCCAGCGCCGTGAACATGCTGGGTGATGTGCACGGTGGCGCCGGCGAACAGGCGGTCGAACTCTACCACCACATTGCGGCGCATCCGTTGGGGGTGGAGGAGGCGCTGAATGACTGGATTGCCAGCCGCGGCAAGATCGTCCCCGGTTTCGGGCACCGGTTTCACACCCAAACGGACCCTCGCGCGCCACGCCTGATGGCAATGGTCCGTGAAGCCGTCGAGGCAGGAGCCTGTGACGGACGGTTCATGGACATCGCGCTGAAAGTCGAAGCCGCGCTCTCGCGCAGGAAGTCCTGCCCGATCCCGATGAACATAGACGGTGCCACTGCCGTGATCTACGCAGAACTGGGCTTCGCACCACCACTTGCACGGGGCATCTTCTGCCTGTCACGCTCGGTTGGGATTCTCGCTCACGCCTGGGAACAAATGCAGCAGGGCGGCCGCAACAAGGGTCCAACCCCGCCGGACTATCGTTGGACGTTTCTCAGAGAATGAAATCCGATGCGTTGATGCGCAGACGCAATTCCCGTCCGTTCATCGCGCGGAAGGTCGCCAGCAAGGGCAAAGTCGACATATCCGGGTCCGCGACGATCCGGCCTTTACCGTAGGTTGGCGCGGTGATCCGACATTTGATCGACAGAACCGGTCGCCAATCCAAATGGGACTTTCCGACGGCTACGAGCCCACCATTCAGTTTATTGCGTTGCCCCTGAACCTCCGCAGAGCCAGAAGCAGATATCGCGCGTCTCGCGCCCGATGCCTTCTTTGTTGCGGTTTTCAAACCCTGCGCGCACTCTCCGCCAGACGGGCAGGTGACCGGATATTGGCTCTGATATCCGGCAATACTTCTGCGATCAGGGCGTCTGACAGCGTGTGCCCCATGCCGGCGACTTCTTTGATTCTGGCCCCCGATACCCGGTCTGCCAGTTCTTGGGCGGCAGTCGGGGGGATTATCCGATCTTCGGTACCAACAATGATCAAAACCGGTACGCCTGCCTCGCTGGCGGGCGCGAAAGATTGCATGCTTTCGGAGACGACCAGAAGTTGGCGATTGCCTGCCGCCGGATCGTGAGCTCGCTGAAACTGACGCCGCGCCAGCAGTTCGGTTTCGCGACGGGTTTTCCGAAATCGGGTTCCGCCATACTCCGCGTTATAAGCGATTTTGCTCGCAACGAATTCCTCGAGATTGCAGGGCTTCGCCTTCAGAGCGTTGGTTTCACTTCCGTTGGTGCGCATCCCTGCCATCAATATGGTTGCCGTCAGGAAACGGTCTGGTGCTTGTTTTGATGCGACAAGCGAAATAACGCCGCCCATGGAACTGCCGATAACATGGGTTTTCCTGATATTGAGCACATCCATGAGACCAAGCAGGTCCGCAGACATATCGTCGACCGTGTAACCGGGTATGGACGTTGCTTCGTCACCGGGTTGTCGCGGATCGGTTGGGAATTTCTGAGAAAGCCCGGAATCCCGGTTGTCGAATACAATTACGCGATACCCGTCTTCGCAAAGGCCGGAGATCAGAGTATCCGGCCAGCTGATCAGTTGATCGCTTTGACCACAAACGAGAATGACAGACACGCCGTCAGGCGAGCCGTATTCCTCGTATTCCAGTTGGATGCGGTTGGCTGTGATCTGCACGTTTGTTGCCCTGCAAACGGTACAGGGCGCCCCGGGGAACGCCCTGTAAGAATACTAGTCAGTTTGCGGCGGCGCGGGCGGCGGCCAGCCAGCTGTCGTATTCTGCCTGATTCGCCGCGATCCATTCGTCAACATGGCGATCGACATCGGCATCGCTGTCCTCACCATTGGTGATACGCAGGCTTTCCGCCGAGATGTCGTTGATATCGATCTTCGCCACTTCAAAGAGCTTGGCCGCAGCCGGGTTCGCCGCGAGGAAATCATCGCGCGCCACGATGCGGATGTTATCCACTGCGAAACCGACTTCCTTGCCGTTGAAAGACGTATTGCCGGTTTGACCGTCAGGCAGCGATGAATAGGGAACGGCCAGCCATTCCACGTCTTTGCCCGGCACAAGAATTCCGTGCAGGAACAAGGGCGTCCAAGTGTAGTAGAGGACGTTTTTGCCTTCACCATGGCGGGCAATGGTTTCGCCGATGATGGCCTGATAGGCACCCTGGTTATGCGTGACCGTGTCGCGCAGGTCGAACTCGGTCAGGTGGTGTTCGATCACACGCTCGCAGCCCCAGCCGGGAACGCAACCGGCCAGATCCGCGGTGCCGTTGCCGTCTATGTCAAAGGTCGCAGCAATCGCCGGGTCTTTCAGGTCGCCCAGGCTGGTGATGCCCGCATCATAGGCCGCCTTGTTGACCAGATAGCCCTGCAGCGCGCCTTCGGCCAGCATGCCGACTTTCTCCAGGACGGCGTCGCCGCCGGACTCCTCAAAGAAGGCATGGTGCAGAACATCCCAGTGGACTGCGGTGAAATCCGCATCGCCAGATCCCAGTGCAAGATGAATGGTCTGATATTCAACCTGCTGAGGGTCGGCGACGCTGTATCCCAGATCGCCAAGTGCGCGATAGATGATCTTGTGCTGCCAGCTTTCGTCGACGGACGTGCCGGTCACCGGACGCACGGTCACGCCTTCGCCCGGCATGTCGCCCGCAATAAGCGGCGTGGCCAACAAGGCCGAGCCGAGCACCAAGGCAAGTGTTTTCTGAAGTTTCATTGGGTGTCTCCCTGTTTTCGGAATTTGGATGTCCTGTTCGCCCCGGTCAGCCGCAGAACTGCACCCACCGGGCCTCCTTGCCACCAGTGGCGGTGGTCTTTGTTTCGCCCGGTTTTCCCGAGGCCTTGTGTAATCCGGTCCAGAACCACCGCCAGAATGACGATGCCCAGACCGCTGACGATGGCTTTGCCTGAATCCAGCCGCCCCATCGCGCGCAACACTTCATTCCCCAATCCCTTCACAGAGATCATCGAGGCGATCACCACCATCGACAGCGACAGCATGATCGTCTGATTGAGACCGGCCATGATCGTCGGGATGGCCAGAGGAAACTCGACTTTCATCAGGATTTGCCGGGGACTTGCGCCAAAGGCGCGCGCGGCCTCAACCACGCTGGCATCCACACCACGAATGCCCAGCGACGTCAGGCGGATCAGAGGGGGCAGCGCAAAGACGATGGTGACCAACACACCAGAAACGTTGCCAATGCCAATCAGCATCACCACCGGAACCAGATAAACAAAGGCCGGAATGGTCTGCATCGTGTCCAGTACCGGCCGGAGGATCATCTGAAACACATCGCTCTTTCCCGCCAGAATCCCCAGCGGCAAACCGATGATCACGCACAACACCACCGCCGACACCACGATGGCAATTGTCGTCATCGACAGGGCCCAGATCTGCGGCGACAGGAACCCAAGTACAAACATCGCCACGATCACGATGATCGCTGTGCGCCGCCCGGCTGTTTGCCATGCGATCAGCGCGAAGATCATGATCATGATTGTCGGGGGTATCGCCAGAAAAAGGGACTCGATCTGCACGATCAGATCGTTGAGTGCGATTTTAAACGGCTGAATGGATCCGCGGTTTTCAATCGCCCATTGCTTGATCGTGTCGCCGCTGTCTTCCAGACCGATATCGACCGTTGAAAACGGATCAAGCAGCGAAAAGGACTTTTCCTCAGCCATTTTCCGGCCCCTCCGGCTGTTGCAGCATGGGATTGTCGAACTCACCCTTGATCCCGCGCAGAAGCGTCTTGCTGGTCACGACGCCCACCTCGCGATCGCCATCCTTGACCAAAATCGGGTCATCAGATCCGATGGACAGATCAACGAGGTATTCCAGTTCGTCTGAAGGCGCGGTGACCGGCCAGCCGGTTCGGTCCTGACCGTCAAACCGCTCGACAGGTTCCATGATCCTGGCCGCCGAAATCAGGTTCAGTTTCGAAATGCCGGCGACGAAATCCGCCACATAATCGTCCACGGGGTTTGTGACGATGTCCTCCGGCGTGCCGATCTGGACAAGCTCACCGTCCTTCATGATCGCGATCCGGTTGCCAATTCTGATCGCCTCATCCAGATCATGGGTGATGAAAACCGTCGTCTTGGCCATTTCCTGGGAAAGTGATTTGAACTTGTCCTGCAACTGGCGCCGTATCAGAGGGTCGAGCGCTGAGAACGGCTCGTCCATCAGCAGGATTTCGGGGTCAGCCGCGAATGCGCGGGCAAGACCTACGCGCTGTTGCATCCCGCCGGACAATTCGTCGGGGTATCTGTCGTCCCAGCCTTCCAGGTCGACGACTTCCAGCGCGTGCCGAGCGGTCTCGATTCTTGAACGTGCCGGGATTCCACGAACCTCCAGCGAGAAGCCGACGTTTTCCAACACCGTGCGATGCGGCATCAACGCCATGTTCTGAAAGACCATGCCGATCCGGCTGGCGCGCATTTGCCGCAAATCCCTGGCTGAGAGTGAATTGACGGGTTGCCCGTCAATTAGGATCTCTCCGCGCGTCGGTTCAATCAGGCGGTTGATATGACGGATCAGTGTCGACTTTCCAGAACCGGATAACCCCATGATGCAGAACACTTCGCCGGTGTTCACCGTGAAGCTGGCGTCCTTCACGCCGACAACGCAATCGAACCTGTCGCGGATTTCAATCTTTCCCAGATTGTCCGCCAATATGGCCCGCATCGCCTCTTCAGATCGCTTGCCGAAGATTTTCCACAAACCACGGCAGTCGATTACGGGTTCTTCTCTGATCGTACCCAGCGCGTGCTTCCCTGTTTTTCGTTCACTCATGTCGTTTTTCGTCTGTACGGATAGAAAATCGACCGTGTGGACGAATATTGCATCATTAGTCCGAAAAATGCTAACGGGTCAAGAAGACAAACCGCGAGTTGAGCCAAACCCATGGGAATGACCAGAATACAGAAACTGAGGCGTCAGGAGTTTGCCGAGGCCGCAAGTCAGACCTTTGTGGAACACGGGGTTGTTGATACGACATTCGAACGGGTCGCCCAAAAGGCCGGCGTCGCCAAGTCCAACGTCCTGCACTATTTCGATAACAAGACAGAGTTGATTGAAGCCGCCTTCAGGCACAATGCGCTCGTTTTTTCGCGCGAAGCTTCTGCGCTCATGCGGCGTGCACAATCCCCCTGGGATCGGATCTACGCGGTCATTCAGGCAAATTTCTCACCAACAAGTTTTCAACCCGAAAAAATCCGCTCGTGGATCTTCATGTGCGCCGAGGCGCAGAACAACGAAACCTTGGGCCGCCTGCAACACGTTATGAACCAGCGTGTATACTCAAATCTGGTCTTCTCGTTCTGCCAGATCACAGACCGGAAATCCGCAGAAGCCGCTGCGCTGTCTTTAGGCTTGATTATCCAGGGTCTTTGGCTGCGATGCGGAACCGAACCGGGTGGAATTGATCGGCAGGAGGCCCTGGATCAGATCGAATACTTGCTGAAGGCGCTTTTCCCGGGCGACGAGGCGCGAGACATCAGCCGCGCGCACATGGCCAATATCCAAGAGATCCTACTAGGTTGAAGCCCCCAGTCGAATACAATTGCCCACCTCCTGGTGTTGCTTGGCCTTCGGAGCCAAGCGGCAGATGGGCATAGAACCCTGAAGGATGACACCGACATTGTCGCAGCAAATCTGAATTTCGTCCGCAAACAGCTCTTCAGTACTTAGGATGGTTTGCCAGAAGCGGTCGTTGAAGGCATGTGCTGCGAACTCGCACCAGTGCAGTATGGCCGAAATCAGCCCACAGGCGCAGACACCGTACCTTCCTCCAAAACGCGGGTCTGCCCGGTGCTGCCACCGCTTGCCCGAACGGCCGGCGCGGCCTAGGATCGCGCAAAACAGGCGGAGCAGCCGATGACCAACAGCCCCTACGAGGATCTGCCGGGCCGGGCCTTCTGGCGCAGCGGCGTGGCCGGCTGCAGCCCGCTGGACCTGCGGGACATTTATGCGCGACGATGGGCCATCGAACCGGACTGGCAGATTGCCACTGCCGGCAGCTGTTTTGCACAGCATATCGCACGCTATATGAAATCCGCGGGGTTTTCGGTGCTGGATGCCGAACCCAAGCCGAATGGCCTGCCGGACGCGGCCGCGGCGCTGTTCGGCTATCAGATCTATTCGGCCCGTTATGGCAATATCTACACGGCGCGGCAGTTGCTGCAGCTGATCCGCGAGGCGCTGCACGGCGAGCGGCGCCACGATCTGATCTGGGAAAAGGACGGGCGGTTCTACGATTCCCAGCGCCCCGGCATCGAACCGAACGGGTTTGAGAGCCCGGCGGAGCTGCTCGACCACCGGGCGCATCACGTCGCCCGGGTGCGGCAGATGCTGACCGGGATGGACATGCTGATTTTCACCCTGGGCCTGACGGAAACATGGGAACATCGGGGCAGCGGGACGGTGTTTCCGACCGCGCCCGGCACCATCGCGGGCACATGGAACCCCGACCAGTACCAGTTCCGGAACTTCACCTTTGCCGAGGTGCACAGCGATATGTCCGCCGCCCTGAGCGCGCTGGCAGAGGCGCGCGACAAACCTCTGCATGTGCTGCTGACGGTGTCGCCCGTGCCGCTGACCGCCACGGCCGAGGATCACCATGTGCTGCTGTCCTCGACCTATTCGAAATCGGTCCTGCGCGCTGTTGCCGGACAATTGCGGGCAGAGCACGAAAATCTGGATTACTTCCCATCCTACGAAATCGTGACCAACCCGGCGGCCCGCGGGGTGTTCTATGCCGCCAACCTGCGGTCGGTCACACCGGCCGGTGTGGATACGGTTATGAAATCCTTCTTCGCGGAACACGGGACGGACCTGCCCCCGGAGGAGGCGCCGCAGTCTGACAGCGGGGACGAGGGCGATGGCGAGGATGTGGTCTGCGAGGATGCGATGCTGGAGGCGTTCGGGAAATGAGCAGGGTCTGCATCATCGGCAACAGCCATCTGGGCGCGTTCAAGCTGGCTGTGGACGGTCCCGAGATCCCCGGCATTTCGGACCGGTTCGAATTCGACACATTCGGTTCGATCCGCGCGTCGATCCTGCAGACCCGGATTTCCGGTGACCGGCTGATCCCCACGCGCAAGGACGTGACCGAGAGCTTTGCGCGCACGTCGGGCGGTCAGACGGAAATCCGGCTGGGCAGCTATTCGGTCTTTGTCATGGCAATCCGCAATTCGCCGTACTGGATCCGACCCTATCTGTTCGACACACAGTTGGGCCCGGTTTCGGACACGATGGTCGAGGCCATCCACCGCGATTTCCTCGATGACTGGAGCATCGAGCTGACTGCCGAGATTGCACGGACGGTGCCGGAGGCACGGGTCTTTTTTGTTGGCCGCCCGCTGAATTCACAGAAGGATTTCCTTGCCCGGCGGCTGTTCCGTCAGCTGGACGGAGATGAAAACGCCGCCAATCTGGCGATCAAGGATCAGCTTCTGATGCGCCTGAACGCGGTGGCGGCAAACATCCCGGTTGCGCCGAATGTCGCCATGGTGCGCCCGCCGGATCACGTGCTGGAACCGCACGGGCTGTTCACGCTCTCCAAATACTCGCGCGGTGCGCAGAAGGCCGACACGGGCATGAAGCAGGTGTTCAAGGATGACGACACGATGCACATGAACGGGGAATACGGGCGCGACATGCTGGTCCATATGCTGGCCGGACTGTGAACACGCCGGCCCCTTCCCCCGGGTCCGGACACGCCATCCAGGCGCATGTGTTTACGGACACGGATCCGCTCTATTTTCTCAAGCAGTTTCCGGGCCGGCGTGCGACGCTTGGCGATGTGGCCTTCAGTTTTGGCATGAAGGTGCCGGCGTCAGGGATCGACGTTCTGATCGTCTACAACCGGTCGTCCTATACGCTTTCGACCCATCTGCCGCCGGCTCGGACCGTGTTCATTGCCGCCGAACCGGATGTCATCCATCCCTACAAATCCGGCTATCTGAACCAGTACGGCATCGTGGTGTCTGTGGGCGATGCGGCGCTCGACACCGAGAAGTGGCAGACCGCGACCTGCTGGTATTGGTTTGCCGGCATCAATTTCGAAAAGCCGGTCGAAGACATGCGCGGCTACGACTTTTTTGCCGACCTTGCGCCGGGGCCGAAGACCGACAGGATTTCGGTCGTGACCTCGAACAAGGTGTTTACCGAATATCACCGGAAACGGGTCCGGTTTCTGGACGCGCTCAAGGCGCTGATCCCGGACCGCCTTGAAATCTTCGGCCGGGGCTACCGCAGCGTTGCCGACAAGGCGGATGCCCTGTTGCCTTACAAGTATCACCTCGCCATCGAGAACGGGGCCGGCCCGGACACATGGACTGAGAAGCTGGCCGACAGTTACCTGTGCTGGACCCTGCCGTTTTATGCCGGCTGTACGAATACCGGGCAGTATTTTCCACCGGGCAGCCTTGCAGAGATCGATCTGGACGACCCGGAAACGGAGGCCCGGCGCATGGTTGAGGCCATGCAAAACGGTTTGTGGGACCAGCGGCAGTCCGCGCTGGCCGAAGCCCGCCGCGTGATCCTTGAAGAACAGAATCTTGCGCGGCTGCTTGTGCGTCTTGCCCGCGCGGCGGCGGCCAGGCCCGCGCCGCCCCCAGCCGTGCAGAACACGATCTGGTCAGAACGGTCATTTCCGCCGGAACCCGGAACACGCGGCAGCTATGGCGATTACCTGTTGCGCAACCTTGTCCTGCGGCTGGACCGGAACGCGGAGCTGCACACCCATGACCTGCGCAAGCGGCTGGAGGCGCGGCGAGACGCCCGCCGGGCGCGGCGGCTGGACAAGGCCGAGCGGGGGGCCTAAGCGGTATGCGCTGATTTCCTGGCCCGAAAGACATGTTGATGCCGGACCCCGCAGTTGGATTTCTCGATCATTCCCGGAAACTGGGTGCCTCGCCCGGGCGCTTTGATCTGGATGACCTGATCTGGCCGCTGGGCCAGCCGGATCGACTCAGGGGGCGGACCCTGCGTGACCTGGCCCCGACCGACCACCTTGTCCTGCCGCCGCGGACGACGAATTACGTGCGGCCCGGTTTTGGGACGCGGGCGAAAGTATCGGTCATGGTTCTGGAACCGGTGATCGTGCAGGAACGCCACATGCACCGGCTGAAACGGTTCCACTGGCGCTTCCACCGGGTTCTGAGTTTTTACGAGGAACTGCTCGATGCCATTCCCAATGGCCTGTTCCTGCCCTTCGGCGGCACGTGGGTGCCCGAATGGCATGACCTGAAGATCGAAAAAACCCGGCACATGTCGCTGATCGCATCGGCCAAGCGTAGCCAGCCGGGCCATTTCCCCCGCCATTCCACCATCGCTTGGGCAAAGGAGGAAGGGCTGGACCTTGATGCGCTCGGTGGTGGCTACCTGCCCTTTGAACACAAGCGCGACGGGCTGGCCCCCTACCGTTACAGCGTGGTGATCGAGAACGTGCGGGAAACCAATTACTTCTCGGAAAAGCTGATCGACGCCATCCTGTGCGAAACCATCCCCATCTACCTGGGCTGTCCGAATATCGCGGAGTTCCTTGACCCTGCCGGCATGATCCTGTGCGAAAACGAGGACGACATCCGGGCCGCGGTCCGGGCCGCGTCACCGGAACAATACGCCGAAATGCGCCCCGCGCTCCGGGCCATGAAGGAAAGGGCGGCGGACTGGGGCGACACATTCGGCCGCGCGGCCCGGGCGGTACGGGACAGCTGACGGCGCACGAATTGTCGACAATTCGTGGGAAAGTCGTGCACGACTTTCCTGCAATTCGTTGACGAATTGCCTGACTCAACCGCCGAAATTCACGGTTCCGCTCATCAGGACATGCCCGGCGCCGGCGACGCGCACGCCTTCGATCTGCCGGGCTGACCCGACCCGGCGCACCTGCGCCTGCCCGGGGCGTCCCATCCCGTGGCCCTGCTCTGCGACAAAGTGGTCCTGCTCCAGCAACCCGTGATGCCACAAATAGCTGGCCATCGCGCCGGTGGCCGATCCGGTGAACGGGTCCTCCGGCGGACTTGGCGGCGCCAACAGCAGCCGCGAAAACGTCTGTCCGGCCGCGGTGGCGCCCTCCAGTGTGACCAGAAACGGCTCGGCCATGTCGGCCCCGCCATAGCCATGCGCCGCGGTCAGCCGCGACAGCGCCGGAACGTTCAGTTCTGCCCGGCGCAGCGCCGCGCGATCCTTCAGAACGGTGATGCAGAACGGCAGGCCGGTGGACACAAATTGCGGCGGGGCGATGATATCGCCCGCCGTCAGCCCGACCGCGTCGGCCACCATCGACACATTCGGGTGCTGCCCGAATTCCGGCGCGATCTGGGTCATTTCGCAGAGCCCGTCCGCCGTGATCTCGACCGGAACCAGCCCCGCGCCGGTTTCCAGCACGACGCGGTCGCCGGCCATGTATCCGCGCGATTTCAGCGCTGCGACAGTTGCCACCGTCGGGTGCCCTGCAAACGGGATCTCGGCGCTGGCAAGGAAGTAGCGGACCCGCAGGTCCGCGACCTCGGACTGTCCGGTAAACGTGCATTCGACCAGCGATGTTTCCCGGACATAGGCCAGGCATAGCTCATCCGGCAGCGCCGCCCCGCCATGCACGACGGCACAGCCGTTTCCACCGAAGGCCCTATCGGAAAAGGCATCGACCCAGTCAAATTCAAATGTGGTCAATGAACGGCGACAGGCGCAAGATCATTCTGGCGCGCCAGAACAAAGGCCATCTGACGGTCCGCGACCAGCGCGATCTGCTCGCCCTGAGCATTGTGGACCGCGTAGAGATGATCCAGATCGCCCGCGTTTTCCCGAACTTCGGCCGGCAAATCGGCCACGTCCACGGTTTTCACATATACGATCCGGCGCTCATCCTGCCCGAAATCAAACGGTGTCTGCATGACTTACCCCTTTCTGATCGAAATCGTCTGAACCACGGTTTCCGGAACCGCACGTGTCAGGTCCACGTGAAGCAGGCCGTTTTCCATCACGGCCTCGCCCACTTCGACCCCGTCGGCCAGCACGAAGCTGCGCTGAAACTGGCGTGCGGCGATCCCGCGATGCAGGAACACCCGTCCGGCGCTGTCATCTGCTTGCCGGCCACGGATCACCAGCTGGCGATCCTCGACGGTGATCGCCAGATCCTCTTCCGCGAAGCCGGCCACGGCCAGCGTGATGCGGTACGAGTTTTCCGAGGTCTGTTCGATGTTGTAAGGCGGGTACCCTTCATTGCCGGACTTGGCCGTCCGTTCCAGCAGCCGCTCCAGCTGGTCAAAGCCCAGAAGCTGCGGGTGGGTCCCCAGAGATAGTTTCGTCATCGACACGTCCTTTTCGCGAAAGCGACGGTTGGGCGGTCCCGGATGGCAACCGCATGGACCAAATATGGGTAGAATATGCCGCTATAACAAGGGCTATGCGAAAACGCGGTAAGCGGGTAATCTGTACCTCCCTGCTGCAAATGACCGGACACCGACCATGAACGCACCAAACGATCTCGCCATGAAAAGCGATGACGTCCTGCGGGTCGAACTGGAAGTGTTCCGCCGCCAGCATCGCGACCTTGACGAAGCCATTGCTGCCCTGTCGGAGAAATCGACGGCGGATCAGCTGACGCTGCAGCGTCTGAAAAAGCAGAAACTGCGGCTGAAGGACATGATCGCAATGATCGAGGACCGCCTGCTGCCGGATATCATTGCCTGACCCGGCAAGGTCGCTATAGTGCCCGCTCTTTCGCAGCGCTGAGGCACGACGCAAATGCAGAACCCACCCGTTGGCATCATCATGGGCAGTCAGTCGGACTGGCCCACGCTGAAGGAAGCCGCCGATGTTCTTGACGAACTGGGCATCGACCACGAGGCACGTATTGTCTCGGCGCACCGGACGCCCGACAGGTTGTGGGACTATGGCAAGACCGCGGTGGACCGCGGACTGAAGGTCATTATCGCGGGGGCTGGCGGGGCGGCGCATCTGCCGGGGATGATGGCCTCGAAAACCCGCGTGCCGGTGATCGGCGTGCCGGTGCAGACACGGGCGTTGTCAGGCGTCGATTCCCTGTATTCTATCGTTCAGATGCCGCGCGGTTTTCCCGTTGCGACAATGGCCATCGGATCCGCGGGGGCCGCCAATGCCGGTCTGATGGCCGCGGGTATCCTCGCCATCGGCGATCCCGCGCTTGCCCGGCGGCTGGATACGTGGCGGGCGGCGCTTTCCGCTTCGATCCCGGAGGTGCCCGAGGATGACTGAGCCCCTCGCCCCCGGCGCGGTGATCGGGATCCTCGGTGGCGGTCAGCTGGGCCGGATGTTGTCGGTCGCGGCATCGCGGCTGGGTCTGCGGTGCCACGTGTTTGAACCCGGCGCCAACCCGCCGGCCGGTCAGGTTGCCGAACAGGTGACCACCGCCGCCTATGACGATATTGCCGCGCTGGAGGCGTTTGCCGCGACGGTTGATGTCATCACCTATGAATTCGAGAACATCCCCACCGCCGCGCTGGACGCGCTGGAAAGCCTCCGTCCGATCCGGCCCGGGCGCGAGGCGTTGCGGATCAGCCAGGACCGGCTGACGGAAAAGGACTTTCTGACCGGGCTCGGGCTGAATACGGCGCCATATGCCGACATTCCCGACCGAAGCAGTCTTGATCGGGCTTTGGGTGAGGTCGGCACAAGCGCGATCCTCAAAACCCGGCGGTTCGGCTATGACGGCAAAGGGCAGGCGCGGATTTCCGCGGCTGAGGATGCGGATCAGGCCCTGGCAGATATGGCCGGTGCACCGGCGATACTGGAAGGTTTTGTCGATTTCAGCCATGAGGTTTCCGTGATCGCGGCCCGTGGGCTGTTGGGCGAGGTGGTTTGCTTTGACCCCGGCGAAAACGTCCACCGGGACGGCATTTTGCGTACAACCACCGTCCCGGCCCGCGTGACCGGGGCGCAACGCACCGATGCCGTATTGCTGGCGGGCCGGATTCTGAATGCGTTGGATTATGTTGGTGTGCTTGGCGTCGAACTTTTCGTCACGGCCGGCGGGCTTGTCGTCAACGAAATCGCGCCGCGGGTGCACAATTCGGGGCACTGGACCCAGAACGGATGCACAATCGACCAGTTCGAGCAGCATATCCGCGCCGTTGCCGGATGGCCGCTGGGCGACGGGCACAGATATGCGGATGTCGTGATGGAAAACCTGATCGGGGATGACATGGACCGGGTGCCGGAGCTGTCGCGCACCGCCGATGTTGCGCTGCATCTTTACGGCAAGGCGGAAACCCGGGACGGGCGCAAGATGGGTCATGCAAACCGGGTGATCCGGCCCGCCTGACCCGCTGTTTCACCCCGTCAGCCACACGAAGGCCCGGCGCAGCACCGCCTGCCCGCCCGACCAGATCAGCGGCCCGTGCGCCAGTGCCACCTGTTCGCAGGGCCAGTTCAGCATCTGCTCCACGGCCACTTTCGCCGCGCCTTTGTCGGTGAAGGCCAGCCGGAACTTGCGTGGAACCGTCGGCTCCGGCCCGGTCATCAGGTCCATCCGCGCCACCCGGGCCCGCCATCCGCCAAACCAGTCGGGCGGCAATTGCTGTACGAGGTCCGCGATCAGCACCGTCCGGCTGGGCCGGTGAAAGAAAACGGTCTCGGTGGTGATGCGATTGCCCCGTATGGCAACATGGTCAAGCACATCGGACCACGCATCCGGCGCGTCTTCGCCCGGTATTGCGTCAACGTTCAGCGCGGGCTGCTTCCGCCCGCCCCCGGGTGCCGCACAAAGCTGCGCCTGCGGATAGGCCCCGGCCCATTCCGGCAAAAACAGGTGATGCAGGCTGTTCGGCGCGATCAGGAATTTCACCGGTCCTAGCGCGTCGATCCCGCGCCGTATCGGTGGGGTCAGCGCCACCGGCGACCAGATCGCCAACCCCCCGTCAGACAACCGGATCACCGCCATCCGCGTCGGATAATGAAATCCCAGCGCCGCGGTCACCACCGTTCCGTCCGCAACCCACAGCCCGTCGCCGAAATCAAACAGCATGGCACCGCCCTTTCTGCCTGCGCCCGTCCTAACGCATCATTCGCCCGGCCACATCCCCGTTCATGAAACTCACGCGACCGGCGCTGAATACGGCGGCAACCTTGCGGCTATGCGCCTCCAGAACCAACAGATCGGCCCTGAAGCCGGGAACGATGGCGCCGCGGTCCTGCAAGCCCAGCACCCGGGCCGGCCCGGCAGAGACCAGCCCCCATGCCTGTTCAATGTCCAGCACACCGCTGTCGGCCAGCATCAGCGCCGCCCTGCGCGGGCTGGGATAGTGGTAGTCGGAGGCAAGCGCATCACAAAGCCCCATCGCGATCAGGTCCAGTGCGCTGACATTGCCGTTGTGCGATCCTCCCCGCACCACGTTCGGGGCCCCCAGAACGATCGTGTCCCCACCGGCACGGGCGGCCTCTGCCGCGTCCAGGGTTTCGGGAAATTCGGCAATGCGCACGCCGCGCCCCCGCCATTCTGCGCGGTCCGCAGATGACCGATCGTCATGGCTGCCCATCTGCACGCCCATCCGGGCGAGGTCCGCGCACAGCCCGGCAAGCGCTGCGGGCACCTGACCGGTGCGGTCATGCAGCGCCTTCATCAACGCCAGATGCGCCTCGGGGCTGCGTCCGGCCTTCAGCGCCTGACCGGTCATGCGCCGCGGTGTCCGCCCTTCGGCCAGACGGTCATGCGGCAGGTGATCATTGAACACGACATAGCCAACGCCCCAACCGGCCAGACGTTCGGGCAGGCCGGGATAGTCGTCCAGAAGATGGGTTTCAAACCGCAGCTGTGCACGCAGGTCGGTGACCAGCGCCGGCGCGTTCCGGCGGATCGCGCTGAATACTTTGTCCGCGAACTCCGGTCCGCGCAGCCCGCCTTCCCAGCTCAGGAACTGGGCCAGCACCGCGGTGGTGATGCCGTTGGCCGCCAGTTCAGCCTCGACCGCCTGCAGCCCTTCGTCCATGACTTTCATCGCACCACGGCGCGGGGCCAGATGGCGTTCAAACCCGTCCCCGTGCAGATCGACGATGCCCGGCAATATGATGTACCCGCTCAGGTCCACCGTATGCCCGACCGGATCCGCGGCAATGCGGCCATCGCCCATGCTGACCCGCGATTGCACCAGTCCCTGATCGGGGATCAGCGTCGACGCGCCTTCGAAATCAAAAGCGAGCGGGGTCATTTCAATTGCCCGCGGGACAGTTCCTCGACCGCGCCGGCCCAGCTGAGGCCGGGCGAAAAGGCCCCGTTTTCGATGAAATGTATGGCCTGCGCCACGACCTGCGGGTTGTTCATCATGAACGTATGCGTCACCGGCAGAACCAGATGCGCACGCATGCCGTTCACCGCGGTTTCGGCGACGGCAATCTTGCCATCATCGGGACCGTCAACAACCGAAGAGAAATAGGGATTGATGGTTTGCGCCCCGGCAATCACGCCGACCGGATAGTCCACCGGCGGCAGGGATTTCGGCAGGCTGCCGGGACCGGTTCCCAGCTGTTCGCCGGCGGGCCCGCCGACCCAGCCGAACGCAGCAATCCCGCCCAGCACATCGACCAGCTGACTGCCCTGGTTGGGCGGCGCCAGCATGACGACACGGCCCAGCTGTTCCGGCTTGTCCCCGGCCAGCCCGACCCGCAACAGAATACCGCCCATGGAATGGGTGATCACGTGGATGCGGCGCGGGCCGCATTGCGAAAACGCGCCCGGCAGAACCTCGTCGGCCAGCGTTTCCACCGGAGCCTCGCGCGAGGGGTAGCCCACATTCACGACGTGATACCCGCGTGCCGACAACACCGCCTGCATCGGTGCCAGCGAAAACGGGGTCCGGCCCAGCCCGTGGATCAGGACCACGCATTCGCCCGCCGCGGCGACAGGCCCCGCGGCAAGGAACAACAACAATAAAAGCAGTCGGACCATGTGCTGCACATAGGCCATGGGTTGCGCCACTTAAACCCGAGCCGGGGTCCGCGGCCGGACCGCATGCGCGATCCCGCCGACCACCAGCGCCGCGCCGGCAAGCAGGCGCAGATCCAGTGTTTCACCCAGCAGAAAGGCCCCGGCAATCAGCGCGATCACCGGAACGCTCAGCATCGCCACAGCGGCAGTCGCAGGTTCCATTCTGGGCACCAGCGCGTACCACAGCGCATAGCCCAGCCCCGAAGTGACCGCGCCTGACAGAACCGCCCAGCCGACACCCGGAGCGGATACGTGGCCGCCCTGCCCGGCGATCCAGACCGCCCCGGCGGTCAGCGGCAGGGCCACGCAGAAATTCGCGGCGGTTCCGGCCAGCGGATCGGGCTCTTCGCGCCCGGCCAGCGTGTATATCGCCCAGCCCAGCCCGGCGAGGATCATGGCCGCGACGCCGCCGGGGTCAGCGGACGGGCCTTCGCCGGGCCACAGGGCCCAGACCAGCCCGGCAAAGGCGATCGCCGAACCGGTGACCTGCGCCCGCGTGGCCGGCTGCCCGCGAAGGGCCGAGATGCCGAAGATCGAAATCTGCACTGCCCCGAAGACCAAAAGCGCCCCCAGCCCGGCATCAAGTGACCGGTAGGCCATTGAAAACCCGACCATATAGAGCGTAAGCGACCCGGCACCGATCAACCGCCTCAGGGTGAAAATTGTCAGTGTCCGGCGCTGGATCATCACCAGAAGCAGGAGAATGCCGGCGCCGGACAGCACCCGGATTACCGCAAATGGCCCGGCATCGACGGACCCGCTGTCGACCGCGACACGGTTGAGGATCGAGTTTGCCGCGAAAGCGAACATCGTGACCATGGTGAGCAAAAACAAACGCATATTCTCAGGCCGCCGCAATTTTCTTCGAAGAAAATTGTAAAATCCTTCGAAGGATTTTGACCCCCTCACCCATCGCCGAATGCCGCCGGGTAGCGCAGTTCCATGGCCGGCGCGTCCTCGCCACCGCCGGCCAGAAGGGTATGGTCGATCGGGTAGGGCGATTGCAGGTTCTGTGCCCGGCTGGCCGAAAATCCGGCCCGCCCATAGAAACCCGGATCGCCCAGAACCACAATACAGGCTGGGAAATCGAACGGTTTCTCAGCGGCCCCGACAACCGTCGCGATCTCGCGCACCAGCCGGGTTCCGAAGGCGTAGAGCTCGCTTTGCGCCGGATCCGGGGCGCAGACCCCGCGTTGAAACGCGGGCCAGACCGCGACCGGTGCCAGGCAGGCCCAGCCTTCGGGGGACTGCATCCGGCTCAGCCCGGCATAAGCGGCGATGCGTCCGTCCCATTCCTTGACCAGTTCGAACCACATGTCCCCGTCCGCGCGCAGCTGACGGACAAGCGCTGCTTCGTCAGGCTGTTCAAAGGCCACGCGCAGGAGCGCGTCAATCTCGTCGTGATCCTCTTCGCGGGCGGATCGGGTGTGACCGGGCTCCTGGCTCATCGTTGCCGACCGGCAACGAACGGAAGGGCTGTCGGGTGCATGGCGGTCCTCTCCTGCAGCAGAGCGTTCACGTTATCTCACCCGTTGCCAGTGTCGAGAGCGGACGCGCACCGGTTTCTGAAATGCATGCCCGATTTCCGGCGGCAATCCGGGGATGGATTGCTAGAGTGGCGGCATGTTGTTCGATATTCCCGATCATTCCGAGCTGTATCAGGCGCTGGTGAACCGCGATGACCGCTTTGACGGGCAGGTCTTTGTTTGCGTGGCGACGACCGGGGTGTTCTGTCGTCTGACCTGCCCCGCCCGCAAACCAAAGGCTGAAAACTGTACGTTCCAGGCGACCGCCGGCGCCTGTCTTGCCGCCGGGTTCCGCCCCTGCAAACGGTGCCATCCGCTGCAGACCGCCGCCGGTGCCGATCCGCTGGTTTCCGGACTACTCGCCCGGCTTGACGCACAGCCCGACTTCCGCTGGACCGAACAGCATCTGACAGCTTTGGGTTATGATTTGTCCACGGTCCGACGCGCCTTCAAACGTGCGCTCGGAATGACGTTTCTGGAAATGGCCCGGATACAGCGCCTGCGCCGCGGCTTTGAAACCCTTGCCGGCGGCGGACAGGTCATCGCGGCCCAGCATGACGCTGGTTTCGACAGCGCCAGCGCCTTTCGGGACGCCTTTGCGCGGTTGCTGGGATGCGCGCCCAACGATCTCAGACGTGACGGCCTGTTGCTGGCGGACTGGGTGCAGACACCGCTCGGCGACATGGTGGCCGTCAGCAGCGCGCGGCAACTGCACCTGCTGGAGTTTGTCGAACGCAAGGCGCTGTCGCGGGAACTCGACCGTTTGCGCAATCAGGCAAAGGGCAGCCTTGGGATCGGACCAGCGGCTCCGACCGAACAGATCCGGCAGGAACTGGACGCGTTTTTTGCAGGCCGCGACGCCGTGTTCCGGACCCCGCTGGCCCCGGGCGGGTCCGCATTCCGGCAATCCGTGTGGGATGAGCTGCGCAGGATACCGGCCGGGGAAACCCGCACATATGCCCAGATTGCAGAGCGGATCGGGCGGCCCACGGCCACCCGGGCCGTGGCCCAGGCCAATGGCGCGAACCAGATCGCGATCGTCATACCCTGCCACCGGGTGCTGGGTGCTGACGGGTCGCTGACCGGCTATGGCGGCGGCTTGTGGCGCAAGCAGCGCCTTCTGGAAATCGAATGCTCTTACCAAACCAAAAAAGGGAAACGACCACATGACCCAGGCTGACAAGGCTCAGGCCTTCAGATCCCTCCACGTTCCGGGTGATCCGGTGCTGCTTTACAATGTCTGGGATGCCGGCGGTGCCGCCACTCTGACCAAGGCCGGTGCCAGCGCAATTGCCACCGGCAGCTGGGGCGTTGCCGAGGCACAGGGATACCGCGACGGGCAGGCCATCCCGCTGGAGTTTCTGCTTCGCATCGTGGAGCGCATCGTCGCCGCGACCGATCTGCCGGTCAGCGTGGATTTCGAAGGCGGCTATGGCGAAGCGCCACAGGATGTGGCCGAAAACGTGGCGCAGCTGATGCAGGCCGGCGTCATCGGGATCAACTTCGAAGACCGGATCATCGGCGGCAAGGGCCTGCACCCGGCCTCAGATCAGGCCGCGCGCATCGCAGCCATCCGCGCACAGGCCGAAGCGGAGGGCGTGCCGCTGGTGATCAATGCCCGCACGGACGTGTTCTTTCAGGGGCATCCGCCTGCGGAACAGGGCGGTCTGTTGCCCGATGCGCTGGCCCGCGCCACGGCCTATCGCGATGCCGGCGCGGACTGTTTCTTTGTTCCGGGCCTTAAGGATCCGTCGCTGATTTCGGAGGTCTGCGAGGGCGCCGGACTGCCGGTCAACGTAATGATGGCGGGCATCGAAGCATCTCCTGCCGACATCGCGGCATTGGGCGCGGCCCGGCTCAGCTATGGCCCGGCCCCTTATCGCGACGCGATGCGGGGATTGGCAGAGGGGTTTCGGGCGGTCGCAGGGGCGGAGTGAGGTGATGTGAAGCACAGCGTCGCTGATCGGGTTCGGGGCCGCGCGGAGTAGGAGGACTTCCGGTGCCGAAACGACAAAGGCGCCCCGAGGGACGCCTTTGCGATTACTTTTGACGGTATGGGCTCCCGTCGCATTTCTTTGAAAAGCAACTGCCGCCCACTCCGCGGCGTTCGCAGAGCGAACGCGCGGATTACATCATGCCGCCCATGCCGCCCATGTCGGGCATACCGCCGCCAGGCGCTGCACCTTCCTTGGCAGGCTTGTCGGCCACCATCGCTTCGGTGGTGATCAGAAGGCCGGCAATCGATGCTGCATCTTCCAGCGCGGTGCGGACAACCTTGGCCGGGTCGATGACGCCGAACGCGAACAGGTCGCCGTATTCTTCGGTCTGTGCGTTGAATCCGAAGGTGTTGTCATCGCTTTCACGGATCTTGCCGGCAACCACGGCACCGTCAACACCGGCGTTCTCGGCGATCTGGCGCAGCGGCGCTTCGATGGCGCGGCGAACGATGGCGATACCGGCATTCTGATCGGCGTTTTCGCCTTCCAGACCTTCCAGCAGCTTGCCGCCCTGAACAAGAGCAACACCGCCACCGACGACAACGCCTTCCTGAACGGCCGCGCGGGTCGCGTTCAGCGCATCGTCAACACGGTCCTTGCGCTCTTTCACTTCGACCTCGGTCATGCCGCCGACGCGGATGACGGCAACGCCGCCTGCCAGCTTGGCAACACGTTCCTGCAGCTTTTCGCGGTCGTAGTCAGAGGTGGTTTCTTCGATCTGCTGACGGATCTGGGAAACGCGGGCTTCGATTTCGGCTTTTTCACCGGCACCGTCGACGACAGTGGTTTCGTCCTTGGTGATCGAGACGCGCTTGGCGGTGCCCAGCATGTCCATGGTGACGTTTTCGAGCTTCATGCCCAGGTCTTCCGAGATCACCTGGCCGCCGGTCAGGATCGCGATGTCCTGCAGCATGGCCTTGCGGCGATCGCCGAAGCCCGGTGCCTTGACGGCTGCGATCTTCAGACCGCCGCGCAGCTTGTTGACCACGAGAGTGGCCAGCGCTTCGCCTTCGACGTCCTCTGCGATGATCAGCAGCGGCTTCTGCGACTGGATGACGGATTCGAGCAGCGGAACCATCGACTGCAGTGAGCTGAGCTTCTTCTCGTGCAGCAGGATCATGCAGTCTTCGAGCTCGGTGGTCATCTTGTCGGCGTTGGTCACGAAGTACGGCGACAGGTAGCCGCGGTCGAACTGCATGCCTTCGACGACATCGGTCTCGGTTTCCAGACCTTTGTTTTCTTCGACGGTGATGACACCTTCGTTGCCGACCTTCTGCATCGCATCGGCGATCTGGCGGCCGATTTCGGCTTCGCCGTTGGCCGAGATGGTGCCGACCTGTGCGACTTCGTCGGAGTCTTTGACTTCGCGCGACGCGGATTTGATCTCTTCAACAACCTTGGAGGTTGCCGTGTCGATGCCACGCTTGAGGTCCATCGGGTTCAGACCGGCGGCAACCTGCTTGAGGCCTTCGCGCACGATGGCCTGAGCCAGAACGGTTGCAGTGGTGGTGCCGTCACCGGCTTCGTCGTTGGTGCGGGAAGCAACTTCCTTCACCATCTGGGCGCCCATGTTCTCGAACTTGTCTTCCAGTTCGATTTCCTTGGCAACGGTCACGCCATCCTTGGTGATGCGCGGTGCGCCGAAGGATTTGTCGATGACAACGTTGCGGCCTTTCGGGCCCAGGGTAACTTTCACAGCATCCGCGAGGATGTTCACGCCGCGCAGCATCTGATCGCGGGCGGAAGTGTCGAATTTGACGTCCTTAGCAGCCATTTCGAATTCTCCTTGGTTTGTCTCTGTCACCCTCCGGATGCGTCCTGCACCCCGGGGCGTATGGTCTTAGAATGAAGTCAGACGATCAGGCGATGATGCCCAGAATGTCGCTTTCCTTCATGATCAGCAGCTCTTCACCATCGACGGTGACTTCGGTGCCGGACCACTTGCCGAACAGGATCTTGTCGCCGTCGGAAACGGCCATTTCGATCAGTTCGCCGCTGTCCTTGCGGGCACCTTCGCCGCAGGCTACTACGATACCTTCGGCAGGCTTTTCTTTCGCGCTGTCCGGAATGATCAGGCCGCCGGCGGTTTTTTCGTCGCTTTCGACACGGCGCACCAGCACCCGGTCATGAAGTGGTTTGAATGCCATCTTTGCAGCTCCTTGAGGCTCAAAGTTTCTCCCTAACAACCGCCCTTCGGGCGATCATTATCACTCACTCTGAGTGAGTGCTAACGGCGGGGATTTAGGCATGTGAATTGCCGAAGTCAACAACCTGCGGGGAAAATATGCGCTGCATCGCAGGCGATTGGAGCCCGGGTCGGCACCAACAGCGCCTATGCCGGCACGCCCGCGGCAAGCAGCAGGGTTTTGAACTGCTCACGCAAAGCCCCGGACGTCAGGATCGAAAGGAAATGCCATCCGTCCAGCCTGAAGTCCGGAAATCTTTCGCGCAGTTCCGCGGTAATACGCGCGGCTTCTTCGTCCTGCCCGGCCCCGGCATGGGCCGCGGTCGACCAGCAATAGGCCGGTGGCCCCACCGGTCCGCCCTGCGCCACATTGGCGTCAAAGGCTCTGATCGAAGCGCGGAAATCGCCAGACAGGCAGAGTATCTGGCTTTTGACGTTCAGATATGGACCGTTGATGAACAGCGGGTTCAGCCGGATGGCCCGGTCGATGGTTGCCGATGCCTCCTCGAATTGCCCGTCGACGCTCAGCAGCATGGCGAGGAAGGCATGTGCATCCGCGTCGTTGGGCAGCAGCTCCCGGCATTTCCGCGATGCGGCCAGTGATTCGGGCATCCGGGACTGGGCCGCCAGCGATATAGCCAGTGCCAGGTAGGACCAGCCGAATTGCTCGTCAGCTTCGATGGCGCGCCGGGCAAGGGCCTCGGCCTTGCGCCCGAGAGCTGCACCATCCTGATGCCCCCAAATCGCCCCGAACCCGATCATCCATGACAGGCCCGCATAGCCGCCGGCAAATTCGGGGTCCATATCGATTACCCGCTCAAACAGTCCGCGCGCCGCCTGAATGCGCGCGGGGATCGGCGGATAGGGGGTCGCCTTGGCCTGCACGAAGAGTTCATAGGCATCAACGTTGCGGGTGTGGACACGGGCGACGACCAATGCCTCGGATTGTGTCAGACGCACAGACATGGCCGACACGACCTTGCTGCACACCTCGTCCTGCAGCTCGAACACATTGTCGAGCATTCCGTCATATCGCTCTGCCCAGACATGTCCGCCGGACTCCGCTTCGATCAGCTGTGCGCTGATCCGCACGCGGTTGCCGGCCTTGCGCACGCTGCCTTCCAGAATGTGCCGGACGCCCAGTTCTGCGGCAATTGCCCGGATATCTTTTTGCTGACCCTTGAACCGGAAGGTCGATGTGCGGGCGACCACAAAAATGCCGGATACCTTGGACAGGTCCGTTGTCAGGTCCTCGGTCATGCCGTCGGCAAAGAAATCCTGTTCTGGATCACCGGACATGTTGTCGAACGGCAGGATCGCCACTGACGGAATGTCCGGCAGCGGCAGCGGATCCGCCGCAGGCGCAAGCGCAGCGCCGGTGGGGTGCCAGTGCCAGATCCGGATCGGGCGGGCGATGTTCTTCAGCGGTTGTTCGCCGCCATCGGTCCAGTCCAGGGTCAGCTTGTCGCGCACCTGCCGGTGCGCATCTTCCGAAATTCCGATGCCACCGGGCCGGGCCAGACCTTCGATCCGGGCGGCGATATTCACGCCGTCCCCAAGCAGGTCTTCATCGCGGAATGCAACGTCGCCGACATGCACGCCGATGCGCAATTGCAGATCCGCCCGCTCGGCCATGATACGCTGGATCTCTGCCGCCGCCTCGATCGCGGCAACGACCGAGGCAAACTCGGTCAGAAAACCGTCGCCCATCGTTTTGAACAGCCGTCCGCCATGCGCCACAAAGGCCGGATCCAGAACGTCGGCCTGCATCGCCTGCACGGCCCGGATCGTCCCGGCCTCGTCCGTACCGATGCGCTGCGAGTACCCCACAACATCAGCCGCCAAGATTGCCGTCAGCCTGCGTTCCATCCGACCCGTCGCTGAGATCTGGTTTACCTAACGGAACAGGGATAGGCAGCAGTCAGGGGCAAGTCAACCAAAGGCGCAGGCCGGACCGGCCTATTCGGTCAGCAGGTGTTCGTAGCGGGCATCCGTCAGGGTCCGCAGGAATGCCACGATGGCGTCCACGCGTTCGTCATCTAGCGCCGGGCCATGCGTCAGCTCCTGAACCGAGAGGGTAGCTGCCACCTCGGGCGGGCGGAAGGTGTCCCCGGTTTCCGGGTTGATCCGCCGTTTCGCGTCCTTTGTGTTGTAGATATTGTAGAACTGGACCACCGTGCGCAGATCCCCGAACACGCCGTTGTGCATGTAGGGGCCGGTTACGGCGACGTTGCGCAAGGTCGGCACCTTGAATTTGCCCAGCGCGGCCGGATCGTCCACGGCCGGGTTGGCCAGCAGGCCCTGGTCCCTGTCGGTCACGCCGGTCCCGGCGCGGACGGTTTCATTCACCGGGACGCCGATATTGTGATATTCGTAGTTTGAAAAGGTTTCGTCAGCGGCCACCTGCGACGCGCGCAGCTGGTGGCACTGGTTGCAGTTGGAAAACTGTTCGGAGAAGAACACGACGAGGCCAAGTTCCTCCTGTCGGGTGAGCTTTTCCTCGCCGCGCAGGTAGCGATCGTATTTACTGTCGAACGGAGCGATGTAATCGGTGCGTTCGAAGGCGGCGATTGCCTCGGTCATGGCCCGGTAGGCCCGCCCGGTGTCCTGCAGGGTCCCGGCGCCGAAAAGCGTCTCGAAAGCGGTGGCATAGTGCGGGTTTTCAGCAAGACGCGCGACGACTGCGGCCTTGTCCGGCATTGCCATCTCGATCGGGTTGAGCGGCGGGCCACCGGCCTGACCTTCAAGATCCGGCTCGCGGCCATCCAGAAACTGGCCGCCGATCCATTCCCCCTCCTGGTTCAGGTGAAAGCCCGGCGAAAACCGCGCGTAAGAGGCCGTTGGTGCGTTGCGGTCCCCCAGCGAAACACCATCGTCACCCAGCGAAACCATCCGGCCGAGCCGGGTTTCGCGGGGGTCGGCGAACCCAAATTCCGGATCGTGACAGGTGGCGCAGGCCTGAGTCCGGTTCAGCGACAGGTTCACGTCGAAAAAGAGCGCCTCGCCCAAATCCTCGATGCTTCCATATTCATCTGCTGCCGCCGACCCGAAAGCGCAGGCCAGGAGCAGGGCAATCGCTGAAACGGCATGTTTCATTGTGAGTCCTCCGGTTCCGGGACGGATCATAGGGCCGTACGCCGGACCGGCTTTGATTCTGATCAAATTGCTCAGGTAATCGGGTGGGTGAAATAACAGCTAAAGCAGAATGCGTTTTCGTGGATCAAGCCTCTCTTGCGAATGTTTGAAGGTAGTCCCGCGCGCGAAGGCGGCCCTCCGGGCCGGTTGAGCGGAGATCCGGTGTTGCAGCCGGATGTCACCCCCTTAATCACTGTCTTCCCAGCTGTAGGCCCAATGTTTGAGCCCTTCGAAGCCTGTCGCCGTCAGGGCGTAGATCCCCGTTTCGATCTTTTCGAACCAGCCATAGTGATTGTCCCGCATAATCCGGGTTGCCGCCGATACCCCGGTTGCCCCGGCGACCACGGCCCCTTTGCTTGCGCCATGTTCGGCAAGATGTGCCGCACATCGCAGCGCATCCTGCCGGTACCCGGTAACGATACCGTGCCGTGTTGCCCCGCCGGCATTCGGATCGCCGCTGATCCGCTCGAATTCGCGCAGCAGGCGGCTTTGCCGTCTTTTGGATTTGCGCGGGGCGTAAGGGCCGGGGTCGCAATGCACCTCGGTCCGGCCATCGGCGCGGACCGTGATCAGCCCCAGCCCCAGCCGCCGGCACATCGCCAGATTGTCCTTGAGCGTGCGGCGCGCGGATTTGCCGGACGGTCGGGGCACCGCGACATAGACCGTGTCGGTCACAGCCAGACGGGCAACCGCCTGATGAAACAGGCTCAGCGTGAAGCGCAGCTTCAGTTCGACGATCACCGGCGGCTCGTCGGCGCGCATGGCAACCACGTCCGCCGCGCCGACCTCCCCTTTCACCACATAGCCCTGCCGTTCCAGCAAGGTTTTAACATGGGGGTAGAGCTCGGTTTCCTGTTGCATTGCGGGAACCGTAAATCGAATGGCGGGCAAGGGAAACACCGGCAGTGGGCAGCCCGCGGTGCGGCCGTTGCGGACCCGCGTCACACCGAACTGTGAAGCCGTCCGGCAGTATCCGGCAAAGTTGCGGCTTGTCGCTGAACCGGCCAGCGCCTAGCGTGCGGTCAGAAAGCGACAGACAGGGTCCTATGCTTCGCCTATTTCTCGTCCCGTTTCTTCTGAGTTTGCTGGCGTTGCCTGCAGACGCCCGGTGCCGCGGAACGGATTACCGTGATCACCTGTCGCCCGCGCAGCGTCAGCAGTTTGACCGCGCCGTCGCGCGCATTCCGTTTTCCGAAGGCAACCACTGGATCGCCACCAAGGGCAATCGCAGGCTGCACATCATCGGGACGATGCACAGCGGAGATTCGCGCATGGCCCCGATTGTCCGCCGGCTGCGCCCGATCATAGCGAATGCCGACGCTTTGCTGATGGAGGTCGCCACCTACAAGGCCGAGGAAGCCTTCAAGGATTTCGAGACCTTCCAGAAATACATGATGCTGCCGAAAGGACAAACGCTGAGCCGGATGATGTCCGCCTCGGACTGGGCCGAACTGTCCCGGCGTCTGCAGGTGCACGGGCTGGAACCCGGCGCGCTGAACCGGTTGCAGCCATGGTTTGCCGCCGACCTGCTGGATCAGGTGTCCTGCGTGTCTTACGTGCCCCGCGCCACCAGCAAAGGGCTGGATGACAGAATTGAAACCGTCGCGCGCCGCAACCGTGTTCCGATCGGGTCGCTAGAAACCGTGGGTCAGTCCTTTGACGCAATGCTGGCCATGCCCAAGCGCGACCACGTGCGCATCATGGAACTGGAGCTGGACCGGCAAAGATCGGGGCGCAACACCTATAACGAACTGGACGATGCCTATTTCGAGGAGGCCATCGGCGATATCCTCGTCATGTCGCGATGGTCGCTTTACACGGATTTCGACGCGCCCCGGGCAGAGCTGGACCGGCTGCACAACAACCTGATTTCTGCGATGCTGACGCGCCGCAATCGCAACTGGATACCCGTATTGCTGAGGACCAAGGGTCAGACGATCGTTGTCGCGGTCGGTGCCGCGCATCTGCCGGGAAAACAGGGCATCCTGAACCTGCTGAAAGGACGGGGTTACAAGCTGGAGCGTGCCCCGTTTTGACGCTATTGCCCCTGCGGATCCTGCTGGCTGCACTGGGCTTCGCCATATGGGCCGCGGCCTCCGGAGCGACCTGCACCGGTCCCTCGCTCTATGACATGATGCCGGCAGCCGAGCGTGACGCTGCGCTGGCCGAGGCCCGCGACGTGCCCTTTGCCACGGGCCTTCGGTGGATCGCCCGGAAAGGGGATCGCAGGATAGACATAGTCGGCACGCTCCACCTCGATGATCCGCGATTTGACGTTGACGGCTGGCTGCCGGAAACGGTTGCTGCGTCCGACCTTGTCCTGTTCGAAACAACGGTTTCGGAAATGCAGGCGCTGGAGCGGAAGATCGGCGAAAACCCGCGTCTCGCGCTCATTCAGTCGGGACCCAGCCTGCTGGAGTCGCAACCGCCGGAGACATGGGACCGTCTTGCTGAAGCGGGACGCCGTCAGGGCACACCGCCGTGGATGCTGGCCCGGATGCAGCCGTGGTTTGCCTTTGCCACGCTCGCGATACCGCACTGTGCGGTGTCCGGCAAAGACCCGCTGAACGGGCTCGACCGTCGCATCGACAGCTTCGCGCAGCACCATGATGTGCCGGTCCTGTCGCTGGAGCCGGTGACAACGCTCCGGCATCTGTTCGAAGCCCTGTCACCGGCCGATCTGACGGCCACTCTCGATCTGCTGGCCGTTGGAACGCTGGATGCGGCACCTGCCTTTCTTGCCACACGGGAGGCGTATTTCGCGCAGACACCATTCGATGTGATCCCGCTGGGACTGTGGCAGGCCACGGCGCGCGGCGGGCTTGGCACGGACGCGGCACGCCACGGCTGGGCGGTGTTTGAACGCGAGCTGATCAGCAAACGCAACCACAGTTGGTTGCCGGTGATCCTGGGTCGGCGGGAACACAGGCTGCTGGTTGCAGTCGGCGCCCTGCACCTGCCGGGCGAGGACGGCGTTCTGAACCTGTTGGCCCGCGCCGGTTACCGGTTGGAGCGCGCGCCGTTCTGAACGTTGTGGTCCAAGCGTCGCAGGCCGCTTCTGCCCGCGTGACAACCCGATTCTGCGCCCCTATAAGGCGCGCAAATTCTCCCCCTTCGAAGGAACCCATTTGCCATGACGACGCAAGTTTTCGGCCATAAATCGCCCGACACCGACACCACCGGCTCTGCCATTCTGTGGGCCTGGTACCTGAACGAAGTCCAGGGCGCAGATGCCACTGCTGTTCTGCTGGGCGAACCCAATACCGAAGCCGCCTTCATGCTGGACCGCTGGGACCTGCCCAAGCCGGCCATCATCGAGGACGTGGCTGACGACGCGCCGGTTGTGATCGTTGATACCAACAACCCTGCGGAACTGCCTGCCAACATCAACAATGCCGATATTCGGGCCATCATCGACCATCACAAGCTGGTTGGCGGGCTGGAAACCAAGGGACCGATCGACATCACTGTTCGTCCGCTGGCCTGCACGGCGACCATCATGATCGACCTGATGGGTGACGATGCCGCAAAAATGCCGGACTGGGCCAAGGGCGCCGCGCTGACCTGCATCCTGAGCGACACGATGGAATTCCGGTCGCCCACCACCACCGACCATGACCGGGCAACGGCAGAAAAGCTGGCCGTCGATCTGGGCATCGATATCCCCGGCTATGCCGCCGAAATGTTCGCTGCCAAATCCGATGTTTCCTCCTTCTCGGACGCCGAACTGCTGCGGATGGATTCGAAGGAATACGAAGTCGACGGCACCAAGTTCCGCGTGTCCGTGCTGGAAACGACGTCGCCGTCCGTGGTTCTGGACCGCAAGGCGTCGCTGGCTGACAGCATGGTCACGGTGGCCGGCGAAGACGGCGTCGATCAGGTGCTGCTGTTTGTCATCGACATCCTGAACGAGGAAGCCACGCTGCTGGTGCCCAACGATCTCGTCAAGGGTGTCGCTGAAAAGAGCTTTGGCGCGACCGTAGAAGGCGACGCTGTCGTGCTGCCGGGCGTCCTGAGCCGCAAGAAGCAGATCATTCCGAACCTGAAGGTCTGACCGCTTCACGGATCGGTAAACAGACAGGGGCGCCGGTTTGGCGCCCTTTTTCGCGTGGCCGGTTCCGGAGCCGGGTGATGATATGCCGCGCGGTGGCGGTGATCTTGCCGTGTCCATCAATCGCGGGATTTGGCATTGTGCGACCGGACCCTCACAGCCGATCTGCGCCAGATGACCCGGTTTTCACTGTTCCTGCTGCTCTTGCTGACGACCGTTTCGACGGTTTCTGCACAACAGGCCAACCACCTTCTCGGCGCCCGTTCACCCTATCTGCTGCAGCACCTCTATAATCCGGTCGACTGGTACCCGTGGGGACCCGCGGCGCTGGAAAAGGCACGGGCCGAAAACAAGCTGATCTTCGTTTCGGTCGGGTATTCCTCGTGCCACTGGTGTCACGTGATGGAAGACGAAAGCTTCGAAAACGAAGACATCGCCCGCTTTCTCAACGACCATTTCGTGTCGATCAAGATCGACCGCGAAAGCCGCCCGGATCTGGACGAACAGTTCATGGCGGTCACGCAAGTGCTGACAGGCACCGGCGGCTGGCCCAACTCGGTGTTCCTGACCCCGGCGGGCGACCCGTTTTCCGCCGGCGGCTATGCCCCGCCGGATGAATTCCTGTCGGTGCTGCACCAGGCCTGGTCCCTGTGGCAGGAAAAACCGGACGCCACCACCAGCGAGGCCCGGAGAATAGCCCGTACGGTCAGCGGTCTGCTGGCCAGCAAGGCCGAGTATCGGAACATCACGCCCGAAAGCGTGCAGGGCGCTGTTGATGCCGTGACCGCGCAGCTTGATGACTTTCACGGCGGTCTTGGTGTCGCGCCGAAATTCCCGCGCGAGCCGTTGTTTCTGTTCCTGCTCGACCTCGCCACGCGCAGGGCCGACCGGGAGACGCTGCAGAACGTGACCGGCATGTTGGACAGTATGATCCGCGGCGGCATCCACGACCATGTCGGCGGCGGGTTTCACCGCTATGCGGTCGATCCGGAATGGCATGTCCCGCATTTCGAGAAGATGCTCTATACACAAGCGCTGACCGGGCGGCTGTTGATCCGGGCCTGGGACGTCACCCGCGCACCGGAATATCGCCGGGCTGCCGAGCGGCTGTTTGACTTCGTGCTGCGCGACATGCGCGATCCCGGGGGGGCCTTCTATGCTGCGCTGGATGCCGACAGCCTGAACGCCGCCGGAGACCGTGTTGAAGGCGCGTTCTATACTTGGGACCACGACGATTTTGAGCCGCTGGGGGATACAGCGGATTTCGCCCGGGCGGTTTTCCGGATCACGCCGAACGGCAATCCCGAGGGGGCCAATGTGCTGAGGCTTCCGGCATCGACGGACGAGATGGCCTACGTCTGGGGACAGGACCCGGCCGAATTCACTGCCAACGTCGAGGACGTGCTGCGGCAAATGCGGGATCTGCGGGCCGGCCGCCCGCCGCCCTTGCTGGACAGCAAGATCCTTGTGTCGTGGAACGCGGCGATGATCGAAACACTTGCTGAGGCGTCCCATCTTCTCGAGAGGCCGGAATACTATGCGGTCGCCCGGAGCGCGGCGGAATTCATACGCGACAACATGCAGACGCCGGACGGTCTGCTGCGCGTGCATTTCGACGGCGTGGCCGGCACCGCGGCGCAACTGCCCGATTATGCCGGGCTGGGTCTCGCGATGATCGCCCTGCACGACTATGCCCCCGACCCCGCCACCGCCGCCGCATGGCTGGCCGGGGCGCAGACACTGGCCGATGACCTGCGCGGCCGGTTTGGACCGGCGGCATCGGGGTTCCGGATGACCGAAACCCCCGACGGGTTCAGCGATGTGACCCCGGTCAACGATGCCGGGATCCCCGGTGGCAACGCGCTGGCGCTGACGTTTTTTGCCCGCCTCGCCCGGCGCGCCTACCTGCCCGGGATTGAACGGGATGCCGTGGCGCTGGCCGGGTTCCTGTCGGGCCACGCAATCAGCCAGCCGCAGGACCGCGGGTTTGCCCTCAAGGTCATTCAGGAATTGCAGTCGGGTCCGACCGGCCCGGTTCGCTATGCCGGCAAGGGGGCTGTGCGCATCGAAATGCACCGTGACCGGGTCACCGGCAGGCTGGCATTCGACATCGCGCTGGCCGATGGCTGGCACGTCAACGCGCACCACCCGCTGGAAGACTATTTCATCGCTACCGAGCTTACCGTCGAAGGGTATCCCGATATCGATATCAGCTATCCGGATGCTACCATCAAGACGCTGAGTTTCAATGGTGTGCCGCTGGCGCTGTACGAAGGCCGTTTCACCGTCCGGACCGGGCTGCCGGCCGAGGCCGGGCGCAACCCTGCCCGGCGCGTCACGCTGACCCTGCAGGCCTGCAGCGACAACATTTGCCTGCAACCCGAAGATCTGACCTTTGTGCTGTGGTAAGCGGGCCGGTCACAAACGTTTTGCCACCTCTTCCAGCATCACTTCGGTCGCGCCGCCGCCAATGGACTGCACCCGCGCATCGCGTGTCATGCGTTCGATGGCCGATCCCTGCAGATACCCTGCCCCGCCGTGGAATTGCAGGCAATCATACATCACGTCGTTCACCAGCTCGCCGCATAGCGCCTTGAGCATCGACACCTCGCGCACCACGTCCTGACCGGCCGCGTCCCGTGCGGCGGTCTGGTACACCATCGCCCGCGCCGCGGCGACCCGCGCCGCCAGCATCGACAACCGCTGGCGGATCGCCTGTTTACGCCACAGCGGTTCACCGAAGGCTGTCCGCTGTTTCACGTAGTCCAGCGTCAGGTCCAGCGCGGCCTGCGCCTCGCCCACCGCCATCGCCGACAGCACGATCCGTTCATTCTGAAAGTTCTGCATGATCGCATAAAACCCGCGGCCCTCATCCCCCAGCAGGTTCGCAGCCGGCACGCGCGCATCGGCAAAGCTCAGCTCGGCGGTGTCGGAACTGCGCCAGCCATGTTTCTCCAGAGCCCGGCTGACGCTGAAGCCCGGTGTGTCTTTGGCGACCAGAAACATGGTCACCGACTGGCTGGCGGGGCCGTCACCGTCGGTTTTGGCGGCAACGCAATACAGATCCGCGTGCACGCCGTTGGTGATGAACATCTTGGACCCGTTCAGAACATAATGGTCCCCGTCGCGCCGCGCCCGCGTGCGGATGCCTTTCACGTCCGAACCTGCGTCCGGCTCGGTGATCCCCACCGCCGTGATCACCCGGCCGGCAACAATATCCGGCATCCATTTCTGCCGCTGTGCGTCACTGCCGGCGTTGAACAGGTGCACCGACGCCATGTCGGTATGCACCAGCACGGTGATCGCAAAGCCTGAATAGGTGGATCGCCCAAGCTCCTCGGCCAGCACCGCCGTCGCCCGCGTATCCATCGCGCTGCCGCCGAAGGTTTCGGGATAGCGGATGCCGAGAAAGCCCAGCTCGCCCATTTCGTGCAGAACATCAGGCGGGACCATGCCGTCGCGTTCCCACGCGTCGGCCCGCGGCTTGATCTGTTCCTCCACATAGCGCCGCAGCTGATCGCGCAGCATGTCGTGCTCGGGCTCCAGAAACAGGTGTTGGGTCATGACGGTCCTCCCGCCGCTACTCAACCCCGACCCGCAAGCGCTGTCCAGCCGGCTTGGGTCGCGCTTTACCGGTTCCGCCTGCGCCGGTCCTGCGCCATAAGGGCTGCAACCCTGCCTTCTGAACGGTTCTGAGCGCCATGACCCAGATAATTTCTGCCCTTTCCGATGTTACCTCCCGCTATGACGCATTGTTCGTCGATCTCTGGGGCTGCGTGCATAATGGCGTCCACGCCCTGCCCGGCGCGGTGTCCGCATTGCAGGCGTACCGCGCGAATGGCGGCACGGTGGTTCTGGTCACCAACTCGCCCAAGCCGCGCGCTGGTGTCGAAACGCAGGTGCGCGACCAGTTCGGCGTGCCGGACGATTGCTGGGATGCCATCGCCAGTTCCGGCGACAGCGCGCGGTCGGCCATGTTTCAGGGGGCCGTAGGGCAAAAGGTATTCTTCATGGGCCAGTGGGACCGCGACGAGGGGTTTTTCGAACCGCTGCACCTGATCGAAGACCCGGTCGACATCACCCGCGTCCCGCTGGAACAGGCCGAAGGCATCATTTGCTGCGGCCCCTTCAACCCGATGCTGGACCCGGCGGAAAACCGGCCCCAGTTCCTGTTTGCCAAACAGAAGGGCATGAAGCTGCTTTGCGCCAACCCCGATATCGTCGTCGACCGTGGCGAGGTGCGGGAATGGTGCGCGGGCGCATTGGCGAAGCTTTACACCGAGATGGGCGGGCAAAGCCTCTATTTCGGCAAGCCGCACCCGCCGATCTACGATCTGGCCCGCCGCCGGCTGGCCGAGATTGACAAGCTGGTGCCCGACGGGCGCATTCTGGCGATCGGCGACGGCATCCATACCGACATTGCCGGCGCGATGGGTGAGGACATCGATTCGCTGTTCATTTCCGGCGGGCTGGCCGCCGCAGAGACAAAAACGTCGCAGGACCCCGATCCGGAGGCGCTAAATGCTTTCCTGAACAGGGAAATGATGGATCCGACCTATACGATCGGCTTTCTGCGATAGGTGAATTAGAGGTTGATTTTCTGCGCGCGCAAAGTAATAAAGTTACCAACACCGCCCAACTGGTAACTTAAAATTACTTCGCCCATGAGGCCCAACATGCTCGACAATCTGCCCCGCGGCACCATCTGCATCGAAGATGTCGAGATGGGGATGTCCCGCCACCTGCGCAAAGAGGTCACCGACCGCGTCATCGAGCTTTTTGCGGAGGTCTCCACCGACCGCAACCCGGTGCATCTGGACGACGCCTATGCGCAGGACACGATTTTCGAGGGCCGCATCGCCCACGGAATGCTGACCGCCGGCCTGATTTCCGCCGTCATCGGCGAACAACTGCCGGGCCACGGCACGGTCTATATGGGCCAGTCGCTGAAATTCCTCGCCCCCGTCCGCCCCGGCGATGTTGTTGAGGCAAAGGTCACGGTTGTCGACATCGAACACGCCAAGCGCCGGGTGAAGCTGGACTGCGAATGCCGGGTGGACGGCAAAAAAGTGCTGGTGGGCGAGGCGATGGTGCTGGCCCCCAGCCGGAAGTTTGATTGAGGCCGGTTGGCCCAAATCCTGCTTTCCGAAAACCTCAGTTCATTCCAACCCGTCTGAGATTTGCGAGAAACTCTTCCTTTTTCGCCGGTATTTGCGGCCCGTAGATCGCTGCCGCTTCAAGCGTCATCTGACCCACGACCGACTTCGCATCTGCGAACACCTCGCGCGCTGCATCCTCGTCTCCGCTCGCGACTTTCACCGCCATCATTAGCAGGTAGCTGCTGGGCCAATCCCGTTTGAACGCAATCGATTTATCAGCCCACATCTGCGCCGATTCAAAGTCACCCAGCAGATAATAGGCCAAACCCAACGTCCAGTACCTAAAAAACATGCTCGGATCTCGGGGATTCGAGCGGATCGAGATATTGGTTTTTTCGATCGCCTTTTCCGGAAATCCGGCTCTCGCATAGACTGTTCCGAGGCTTCCATGCGCAAGCGAGCAATTGGGATTGATTTCGATCGCGCGTTCCAGATCGGATATCGCACGGGTGAAATCGCCGTGCGCAGACGAAGCCAGTGCACGCGCCCAATAGGCATATTCTGAGTTGGGACCGAGTTTCACCGCCCGTTCTGCGTATTCCAGCGATTCTCTGAGCAATTCTGACGAACTGTCAGGTCTGTTGATGGCTGCCTGATGGTACAACGAATGGGCCAAAACCATATTGGCCCGCGCGCTTTCGGGCTCCAGTTGAACGGCTTGACGAGAGTACTCAATTGCTGTGGCCAGAGCCTCGCGGCTTAACTCATATGCGGTACTCCATGCGAGATTGACCAGACGCCAAACCGGAAGTGTTTCCCGTTCGACGCGAAATTCGCTTGCCCCTTCAGACAGATCAATGAGCATCTGCGAAGTGGCCACTACGTTCTGCGTAATCTCATCCTGAATATCGAAAACATCCTCAGCCATCCGGTCGTATTTCTCCGCCCAGATGTGCCGCCCGGTCGCCGCTTCGATCAGCTGCGCCGTTACCCGCAAACGCCCGCCCGCAGCGCGTACCGAACCCTCCAGAACGTAGCGAACGCCCAGAGCCTCGCCGATCTCTTTGACATCGACATTCTGCCCCTTGAACGAAAAGGACGATGTGCGCGCCACCACGAAGAACCGCTCAATCCGTGAGAGCGCGGTGATGATGTCCTCGGCGATGCCCTCGGCAAAGAATTCCTGCTCAGGGTCGCTCGACATATTGACGAAGGCCAGCACGGCAATGGATGGCTTGACCGGCAGGCTAAGATCCGGATCGCCCGAGGCCACCGGCGCGCGCCCTTTCCACAAACGCACCCCGACAGGCCGGTCGATGTTCTTCAGCTGCTGCGGTTCCAGAGTGTCAACGACCAGATCCAGCTTGTCCCGCACCTGTTCGTACACGTTTTCGGACATGGCGACGCCGCCCGGAGTACAGATCGCCTCCAGCCGTGCGGCCACGTTGACCCCGTCACCGAAAACGTCGTTTTCCTCGACAAGCACATCGCCAAGATTGACGCCGACCCGCAGTTCCAGCATCTCGTACCCCGACATGGCCTGCTGCAGGGCGACGCCGCATTCGACCGCCTGCACCGCGCTGTCGAAGGTCACCAGAAACCCGTCGCCCAGATCCTTGATCAGCCGACCGTCATGCGGCGCGATCAGGGCTGGCAGGGTTTCGTCCCGCAGATGCCTGACCGCGTCATAGGTTGCGGCCTCGTCTTCCCGCATCAGGCGGGAAAAGCCGGCCACGTCAGCCACCAGAATTGCAGTCAGTTTTCGGGCAACAGCCATCGTCGCACCTTTTGCGGAAGCAATTTCCTTTGTTATCCCATCCCGCAACGGTTGCGACAAGCGCCGAACACTATGCCGGGTATAGCCCCGCGACCCGCGCGCGCTGCTGGATCAGCGCCAGCACCAGGTCGATGCTGGGCGTCGCCACGCCCACGATCCGCCCAAGCTCCTGCACCGAGCCGACCAGAGCGTCGATTTCCATCGGCCGGGCGGCATCAAGGTCCTGCAGCATCGAAGTGCGGTGCGCGCCCACCGCCGCGCCGCCATCGATGCGCCGGTCCACGTCGATCGGGAATTTCACGCCCAGCGCCTCGCCGATCTGCTGCGCTTCAACCATCATGGCCCGCGCCACCGCACGCGTGCCGGGATCAGTGCAGAGCACGTCGAGCGTGGCATGCGTCAGCGCCGAGATCGGGTTGAATGACAGGTTGCCCCAGAGCTTCACCCAGATCTCGTCGCGCAATCGCGGGCGCACCGGGGCCTTCAACCCGGCCGCGCTCAGTGCCTTTGACAGGGCCTGCGCGCGTTCGGATCTGGACCCGTCCGGCTCGCCCAGTGAAAACCGGTTGCCCTCGATATGCTTCACCACGCCGGGTTCGACCACTTCTGCCGCCGGGTAGACGACGCAGCCCAGCACCCGGTCCGGTCCGAACCCGTCCCACTGGACGTCTCCGGGGTCGACCGATGGCAGCCGCGTGCCTTCCAGCGGGCCGCCCAGCTTGTGAAAATACCACCAGGGAACGCCGTTCACCCCGCTCACGATGGTGGTCGCCCCGCCGATCAGCGGCTGCATCCGCCCCACCACGGCGGGCACGGAATGCGCCTTGAGCGTCACGATCACATAATCCTGCACACCCAGCGCCGCCGGGTCCTGTTCGGCGCGCACCGGCACCGAAACCTCGCCGCCCTCTTCGATCAGCCGCAGCCCGTTTGTCTGCATCGCGGCCAGATGCGGTCCCCGCGCCACCAGAGACACATCGGCCCCGGCCTGTGCCAGCTTGGCCCCCATGTACCCACCGATGGCACCGGCCCCGAAAATGCAGATCTTCATCGCCCGGTTTCCGGGCGTATCACGGACCGTGTCTTCATCTTTGCCCAAATACTCAAATGCCTACCCCTCCACGAGCCCGAGCTTTTCGGCCAGCCCGATCCGCTGCATCTTGCCGGTGGCACCCTTCGGGATTTCTTCGAGGATGATGACCTTCCGCGGCACTTTGAAATCCGCCAGCCGCTCTGCCGCAAAGCTGCGAATGGCCCGTTCACCGGCCTCACTGCCTTCGCGCAGGACAACCGCCGCAGCCACGTCTTCCCCCAGCTTGGCATGCGGAAGCGCAAAGGTCACAACCTGCTGCACGTCGGGATGGTCCAGCAGCACCCCGTCGACCTCCAGCGGCGACACTTTTTCGCCGCCGCGGTTGATGATTTCCTTCAGCCGCCCGGTCAGGCTCAGATACCCCTCACTGTCGAACGCGCCCTGGTCCCCGGTGCGGAACCAGCGCTGGCCATCGGCTTCGAAAAAGCTCTTTTCGTTGGCTTCCGGGTTGCCTTCGTAGCCCGGCGTGACATTGGGGCCCGAGATCACCACCTCGCCCACCGTGTCGATCAGCCGGTCTTCGGTTTCATGCGCGATCCGCACCATCGGGCCGGCCTCGACACCGACCGATCCCGGTTTCTGCGCCCGCGGCGGCAAAGGGTTCGACGCCATCTGATGCGCGGCCTCGGTCATGCCATAGCCTTCGATCACCGGTGCACCGAATGTGTCCTGCAGGGCGACCATCACCTGCGCCGGCAGGGACGCCGAGGACGACCGAAGGAACCGCAGGCTGGCCGCCTCGATGATCGCGGCGTTGCGGGGTGCGCGGGACAGGATCGCCTGATGCATCGTCGGCACCGCCGTGTACCATGTCGGTTCAGAATCGCGCAGCCATCCGAAAAACCGCAATGCGTCGAAGCCCGGCGCGCACCAGACCGACGCGCCGGCCGACAGCGAAGCCGACACTGCCGCCAGCAGCCCGTGGATGTGAAACAGCGGCATCACGTTCAGGCACCGGTCCCCGGCTGTCAGGTTCAGCGACGTGCGGATGTTCCGGGCCGACGCCGCGATGTTCGATTGCAGCAACGGCACGATCTTGGGCCGGGACGTGGTGCCGGACGTGTGCAGGATCAGCGCGATGTCGTTTTCATCCGGGGCCGTGGTATCGGCCGTGCCCGCGCTCCCCTCGCCGCGCAGATCAAACGCACCTGCGTCTGCCGCGTCGGCAACGCATAACCGCAGCACGAACAGCCCGAACCGGGCCGCGGCGGCCAGCGCCGGACCGTCGTAATCTTCGGCCACGATCAGGGCCTTCGCCCGAAGATCTTCAAGGTAGAAGGCAAATTCCTCTTCGCGGTAGGCCGGGTTCAGCGGTGCGGTCACCGCAACCTGCGCCACGGTCACGAAAGCGGATGCCATTTCCGGCCCGTTCGGAAGAACGATGGCAACCCGGTCGCCCCGCCCGATCCCGAAGGCGTGCAGTTGCGCCGCCACCCGTGCAGCCTGCGCACGCAGCCCGTCATAGCTCAGCCAGTTGCGCCCGGGCGCGCCCAGGGCATGGGCATTCCCCTGATGCCCGTTCAGTGCTTCAGCAATTGTTCCGCTCATCCGGCATCCTTCTCCACTGCCATTCCTGTTGGGATACCCCGTCCGGGCAGGGGCGGCAATGCGGTCGGCCGCGGAGTGGGGGAATTGACACGGGCCTTTCGCGGGCGGACCATACCCTTGGGAAATCGGGGGAAATGCGCAGATGCGGACACAGGTGGCAATTATCGGAGGCGGACCATCCGGGCTCTTGCTGTCACAGCTGCTGATGCAGAATGACATCGACGCCATTTTATTGGAACGGCAAACCCGAGATCATGTCCTGAGCAGGGTCCGCGCCGGGGTTCTGGAACAGGGGCTGGTCGGGATCATGCGCGGGTTAGGGGTTGCCACGCGGCTCGACAGCGAAGGCCTGATCCATGACGGCACGGTCCTGAGCTATGACAATGACGTGGTCCGGCTCGATTTCACCAAATACGCAGGCAAACCCGTGGTCGTCTACGGCCAGACCGAGGTGACCCGCGACCTCTATGACCTGCGCGAACGAACCGGCGGGCAGGCGTATTTCGAATGCGAGGACGTCACGTTGCAGGGGATGGACGGCGACGCGCCCTTCGTCACCTTCCGCCAGCACGGCATCGACCACCGGATCGATTGTGACTTCATCGCCGGCTGCGACGGGTTTCACGGCGTCAGCCGTCAGGCGATTCCGGAAAACGTCCGAACCGAATATGAAAAGGTCTACCCGTTCGGCTGGCTGGGGATCCTGTCGGAAACACCGCCCGCACATCACGAGCTGATCTATGCCAACTCGTCGCGCGGGTTTGCACTGTGTTCCCAGCGCAACGCCAATCTCAGCAGGTATTACATCCAGTGCGAGCTGACCGACACCGTCGAACAATGGTCGGATCAGGCGTTCTGGGACGAACTGAAACGCCGCATCCCCGAAGAGGTTGCCGACAACATGGTCACCGGGCCATCGGTCGAGAAATCCATCGCGCCGCTGCGGTCCTTTGTCTGTGAACCAATGCAATGGGGGCGTCTGTTCCTGTGTGGTGATGCCGCCCATATCGTCCCGCCCACCGGCGCGAAGGGTCTGAATTCGGCCGCCGCGGACGTGCATTACCTGTCGCAGGGGTTCATCCGCCACTATCGCGACAGCGACTGCGCGGATCTGGACCGGTATTCGGAACGCGCGCTGGAACGGATGTGGAAGACCGAGCGGTTCAGCTGGTGGATGACGAACCTGTTGCACCGCTTTCCCGGCCAATCCACCTTTGACCAGAAAATGCAGAAGGCGGAACTGGCCTTCCTTGCCGAAAACGAAGCCGCGATCGCGGTGCTCGCTCAGAACTACGTGGGCCTGCCTTACTAGGCGTCCCGCCGCTGCAAAAGAGGAATTGAAGATGGATCTGTTTCACGGCCACAAGCCGATAGCCCCGCCCGATGGCGTGCCCGAGTGGGATGTCGATCCCTACGGGGACGCAGCCCTGACCGACCCGGTCCCGTTCTTCGACACCCTGCGCGGGCTGGGTCCTTTTGCCTATCTGACCCGGTACAAGATGCTGATCTGTGGCCGCTACAATGAAACGCGGGAGGTGTTTCAGGACCACGAACGCTTTGTCAGTTCGCGTGGGGTTGGCGTTTCAGATTTTGCGCTGGAGGAACCGTGGCGCCCGCCCTCCATCGTTCTGGAGGTCGATCCGCCCTATCACAACAAGACCCGGCGCGTGCTGATGCGGACCCTGTCCCCCAAGGTGGTCGCCGACCTGCGCGACCCGTTCGCGCGCAACGCCGACGCGCTCGTCGAACGGCTGCTGGACCGCGAGATTGAAGCGGTAAGCGATCTGGCCGAGGCCTTTCCGACATCGGTGTTTCCCAAGGCCGTTGGTATAAGAGAACCGGATTCGCGGAAACTGATCGACTATGGCGCGATGGTGTTCAATGCCATCGGCCCCGACAACGACCTGCGCCGGCGGATCATGGCCCGCGCTCCTGATATCGTGCCGTGGATCAACGAACAATGCCTGCGCGAAAACCTCACCGATGACGGCATCGGCGCCGCCATTTACGCCGCGGCCGATCAGGGCGACATCAGCCCCGAAGAGGCCGGTATGCTGGTCCGTTCGCTGCTGTCGGCCGGGGTCGACACCACGGTCACCGGGATCGGCAACGCGCTGTGGTGCCTTGCAACGCATCCCGATCAGTATGACCTGCTCAGGGCCGATCCGTCGCTGGCACTGGCCGCGTTCGAAGAGACCCTGCGCTTTACATCCCCCGTACAGGCGTTCTGTCGTACGGCGGGGGCGGATACCGAAGTGTCGGGCATTTCCATCGAGGAAGGCACCAAGATCCTCTGTGTTCTCGGCGCGGCCAACCTCGACCCGGAGCACTGGCCGGATGCGGGCCGGTTCGACATCACCCGAAAAACCTCGGGCCATCTGGCGCTGGGTGCGGGGCCGCATAACTGCGTGGGTCAGAACATTGCCCGCGCCGAAGGTCAGGCCGTGCTGCGGGCGCTGGCCGAGCGGGTCAGCCGGATCGAGCTTACCGGCGACGCGGTCTGGCGTCCCAACAACGCCATCCACGCGCTGGACCGCCTGCCGCTGAGGCTGGTTTCCGAACCTGCGAACTGACGGGCCCGTCGCCGGAAGCACCGCTGCGGGGCCTGGCCGCGGCCGGATTGATCACATCTGACAACAGGGGTTACCGCCGTGCATGATCCGGCAGGCGCAGGCCGTCGGCTTCCAGTTCCTCCCGGTCACGGTAGCCGATCAGAATGCCGGGCGGTTCGCGTGCGTCGGTCATCGCCTCGACGACCTCCGGCGACCGGGTGATCCGGTTGTGATGCTGTCGCGTCCAGTCGAAATGCAGCTCCCGCAGACGCGCGACCTGATCCGCGAAGGCCGGGTCATTGCCCAGATCCCGCACTTCGTCCGGGTCGGTTTGCAGGTCAAACAGCATTGGCCGCATGGTTTCCACGTGAATGTACTTCCACCGGCCATCGAATATCATCACCAGCCGCGCGTCGGACTGATCCACGCCCACCGCCCTGCGGCTGTCGCGCGTTGCATAATCGTATTCGGACACGCAATAGTCCCGCCACGGGCCGGACTGCCCGTGCAGGATCGGCTGTAGTGACCGGCCTTCGATAACATGCGGTTTGGGCGCACCGCCGAAGAACTCGATGAAGGTCGGCGTCAGGTCGATCGCCTCGGTCAGCGCGTCGGAGACGGTGCCGCGCGTTGCGTCGGCCTCCGGGCGTGGGTCGCAGATGATCAGCGGCACCCGAGCCGAGCAGTCATAGAACAGGTCCTTTTCCCCGATCCAGTGATCGCCCATGTTGTCGCCATGGTCGGAACAGAAGACAATCATCGTGTCCTCCATCCGGCCGGAACTGCGCAGGTATTCGAACAGCCGGCCCAGCTGATCGTCGAGCTCTTTGATCAGCCCCATGTAAACCGGTGCGACCTTGTCGCGGATCTCGTCCCGCGAAAAGCTCTGGCTGACCCGCATATCGGTCCAGGCCTGCATCAGCGGGTGGTCGGTCTGCAACTCGGCATTGCTGCGGTTGATGGCCGGCAGATCCGCAGCCGAATACATGTCGTTATACGGAGCAGGCACCAGATAGGGCCAGTGCGGCTTGATATAACTCAGGTGGCACAACCACGGCGCGTCGCCCTGCGCCTCGATATACTCGATGCCCCGCGTGGTCAGCCACGCGGTTTCGGAATGCTCTTTTGGCACCCGCGCCGGCAAATCCGCGTTTTCCAGCATCCAGCCTGAGCACAGCTCGCCGTCCGGACCAAGGGCCGAATTTGCCCATTCTTCCCACGGGTTTTCGCCGTCCATGCCATGCGACCGCAGGTAGCGGTCGTAATCCTCGGCGTTGCGCCCCGGATAGAGCGTTGCGTTGGTGCCGTCATCCCGCACGAACACGTCAAACCCGCATTCGGCGATCCGGGCGCCGATGATGCTGTCAGGTTCGATCCCCAGCCGCGCCATGCCGTCCCGGTCAGGGATCATGTGCGATTTTCCCACCAGCGTCGGCGTGACCCCCAGCGCACGCAGGTGATCGCCCAGCGTCGGTTCCCCGGCCCGCAGGGGAAACCCGTTCCACGTGGCGCCATGGCTGCGCATGTACCGGCCGGTGTAAAAGCTCATCCGGCTGGGACCGCAGACCGGCGATTGGACATAGGCCCGGTCAAACCGGACACCCCGGGAGGCCAGCCAGTCAAGGTTCGGGGTTTCGATGTGGCGCGCGCCGTAGCAGCTCAGGTAATCCCACCGCAGCTGATCGGCCATGATAAAGAGAACATTGCCACGGGCTGTCATCTGTCGCTCCCGGCTTTCAGGGCTGGCAATGACCGGATATCGGTGCCCTCGCTGTGGCGTTTCGCGGTGTAAGCGGCAAAATCCGACGCAGTGTCTTCGCTTTGCCAGTCGACAAGCGCGGACCGATAGCTGGGCCGCGCCGCGACCCGGTCGAACCAGCGCATCAGATGTGGCGTCCGTTCAAAAGGCCAGCCCATCAGCCGGAAGCGGTGCACGTTGGGCATCCACGCCACGTCGCTGAGCGAGAAGGTCGCACCCGAGAGCCAGCGCCGGCCGTCTGCAAGCAACGCATCGAGCGTCCGGAACCCGTCAAGCGTGCGCGCCGCGGCCGCGTCTAACCGGTCCGGGTCAAAACCGGCCGCGAAATCCCTGCGGAACGCCGTGAGCCAGTCATTGTGGTGCGCCTGTTGAAACGCCGCTGCCTTTTCCGGCGCCGGCGGCGGCCCGGAACGGAAGAGATATTCGAATGTCAGAAGCTTCAGATCGGTCTGCGCCGCATCGGCCATTTCCAGCAGCCGGGGCGACGCGGCGGCTGTCATTTCTGAGTTTTCACCGGCCAGATGAGCGATGATATCGATCGATTCGATGAACAGGTGCCCGTCATCCACCAGCGCCGGAACCAGCCCCTTTGGATGGATGGCCTGATAGGCTTCGGTCGCGTGTTCATCCTGTTCGAGATTGACAAGGTGGCTGACATAGTCCCGCCCGGTTTTCGCCAGCGCAATCCGCACCCGTTGCGAACAGCTCGACATCGGGGCATGCCACAGATGCACCCCGCTGAGGGACTTCAGTGTCACATCTCCGGGTTCGATTTCCGGCATCGTCAGGTCCTCAGAAATTCACCCGGTCGCCGCCCTTGAGGTCGAGAATCTCGCGCGCCTCGTCCGGGCTGGCCACCGCACTGCCCAGATCCTCGACAATGCGTCGGATCTTGGCAACCTGCTGGGCATTGCTTTCGGCCAGTTCCCCGCGCCGGATGAACAGGCTGTCCTCCAGCCCGACCCGCACGTTGCCGCCCATCTGGCTGGCGGTCGCCGCCATCGGGATCTGCGCCGCGCCGGCGGCAAGGATGGACCAACGGTAGTCGTCGCCGAACAGTTTGTCGGCGGTCTTTTTCATGAAGACGAGGTTGTCGATATCCGCCCCGATGCCGCCGAGGATACCCATCACGAACTGAATGAAGACCGGCGCCCGGAACAGCCCGATATCCATGCAGAATTTCAGGTTGTAGAGATGGCCGACATCGTAACATTCATGCTCGAACTTGATGTCATGCGGGGCCAGCGTTTTTGCCGCCTCCTCGATGTCGCGGAACGTGTTGCGGAAGATATTGCCGTCGGAATTAGCGACATAGTCGCGCTCCCAGTCGAATTTCCAGTCGTCATAACGCTTGGCCAGTGGGTGAAATGAGAAGTTCATCGACCCCATGTTCATCGAACACATTTCCGCGCTGAACGTCGCCGCGGGTCTGATCCGGTCCTGGATCGACAGGGTCAGCGATCCGCCGGTCGAAATGTTCACCACGGCGTCCGTCGCTTGTTTGATCCGCGGCAGAAAAGGCGAGAAATCCGCCGGATCGACCGAGGGCGCGCCGGTTTCGTTGTCGCGGGCATGAAGGTGCAGGATCGACGCCCCGGCTTCGGCGGCTTCGATCGCCTGCGCGGCGATGTCATCATAGGTATAGGGCAATGCGTCCGACATTGTGGGCGTGTGGATCGCCCCGGTAATCGCACAGGTGATGATCGTCTTGGACTGGCGCGCCATTGTCAGGCTCCTTTGTCGCTTCCGTCCTGCCGGACGCGATAGCTGAGGGGAAAAAGTTCAAGGTCATAGCGGTCGCGGATCAGGCCCCAGACGCCCTTGGGCGCCTTCAGCATCACCACGATGGCCACAGTTCCCAGAACCATCAGATAGATCGTGCCGAAATCGGCCAGCGTTTCGCGCAGGGCAAAGAAGATCAGCGTGCCGATGATCTGGCCTTCGAGCGTGCCGATACCGCCGATCACCACGATGAAGATCACAAATGCCGTCCAGTCGTTGACGGAAAACGCGGCGTCGGGCGAAATGCGAAGCTTCTGCAGGAAGATCAGCCCGCCGATCACCGCCGTAAAGGCCGAACTCACCACATAGACCTCCAGCTTGGTCCGCCAGATGTCGATGCCAAGACCGGCCGCCGCGGCCTCGCTGTCGCGGATCGCGGTCAGCGCCAGACCGCGCCGGGACCGCAGGAACAGGTAAACGGCTGCGATCACCGTCACCGCCGCCCCCAGCGCCAGCCAGTAACTCAGCGCTTCGCGCCCTGACCGAGAAGAGGCCAACGATTTCACGATCCCGACCGGCAGCGACGATCCGGACCCGCCGCCAAGCGCGGACACCTGCGCAAAGCTCAGCCGGAACACCTCGGCGACCACCCATGTGCCGATGGCGAAATAGGCCCCTCTCAGCCGGAAAATCAGCGCCGCGATCGGCACCGACAACACGGCTGCAAGCAGACCTGCGCACAGGATCGCGGCCACCGGGTGCAGCCCGCCGAACATCGTCAGGGCAAACAGCATATACCCGCCGAACCCCACGAACGCCTGTTGGCCGACCGAGACCAGCCCGGCGTAACCCGCCATCAGATTCCACAGACAGGCCAGCGACAGGTAAAGGAAAATCTCGCCCATCAGCCGCATGTCGGCGCGACCCGCCCACCATGGCGCGGCGACCAGAACGACAAGGGCCAGCACGGCAATGACCATCGCGACACGTGACGCCGGGGTCGCCCGGGTGACGACAGGAGCGCTCAATGTTCCACCCTCGGAAAAAGCCCGTTCGGGCGCGCCGCCAGAACGACAAGAAAGGCGACATGCCCGGCCAGCAATTGCCAGCCCGGGTCGATCTTGGCACCGATCGTCTGCGCGACCCCAAGGATCACGCCACCGGCCAGCGTCCCCCACAGGTTGCCCAGCCCGCCGATGATCACCGCCTCGAAGCCGAAGATCAGGCGCCCGCCGCCGACCGACGGGTCAAAGCTGGTGCGCACGCCCAGAAGGATGCCGGCAATCGCCGTCACCGCCAGCGCCAGCGCCATGGCCAGCCCGAACACATGCGCCCGGTTCAGCCCCATCAGCTGGGCAATATCCTGATTGTCCGACACCGCACGAAAGCCGCGACCAAGGCTGGTGGCATAAAACACCCATTGCAGCAACGCGATGGCCGCCACGGCGACCGCGAATGTCAGGAGCGGCAGAACCCCGATCGCCAGCCCGCCAACCGACAGGCTGGCCGTTTCAATAGCCCCGCCCGACAGCTTCAGCGGATCGGCGCTGTAAGCTTCGAGCAAGGCATTCTGAATGATCACGCTCAGCCCGAACGTCACCAGCAGCGGCGGCAGGATGTCGTCGCCCAGCGTCTGATTGAGCAGCCCTCGCTGCAGAACATAGCCGATCCCGGCCATCGCAGGCATGACGATCAGCAGGGCCACGAACGGATGGACACCCAGCATCATCGTCGTGGACAGCCCCAGATAGGCCGCCAGCACGATCAGGTCGCCATGCGCGATATTGACCAGCCGCATGACCCCGAAAATCAGCGACAGCCCGGCGGCGAACAGGGCATAAAGCCCGCCCAGCAACACCCCCTGCACCACCGCGTTGATCCATTCCATCACGCATCCACTCCGAAATAGGCCGCTGTGATCTGATCCCGTGTCACCGTGCCGGTGGTGCCTTCCAGCGAAACGCGTCCCTCCTGCAGGCAGTAGACCCGGCTCGAAACCGCCAGCGCCTTGGAAATGTCCTGTTCCACGATCATTGCGGTCATTCCTTCGCCGACGATGCCGGGCAGTGCCTCGTAGATCGACTTGATGATGACCGGCGCCAGCCCGAGGCTGATTTCGTCGAACAGGATCAGTTCGGGATTGGCCATCAGCGCCCGACCGATGGCCACCATCTGCTGCTGCCCACCGGACAGCGACGTTGACGGTTGCGCCCGCCGCTCCTTGAGGATCGGGAACAGCTCAAAAACCTTGGACAAAGACCACGGCCCGGGGCGCGCCACCTTGCCCCCCAGCAGAAGGTTTTCCTCCACGGACAGGGACGGGAACAACTGCCGCCCCTCGGGCACCAGAGCGATCCCCAGGTAAGCAACCTGATCGGCGCGCAGATTGCCAATGGGCCGGCCCTTGAAGGCCACCTGTTCCGCCGCATTCGTCAGTAACCCCGAGATGGACCGCATCAACGTGGTCTTGCCGGCACCGTTGGCCCCGATGATAGCGATGACCTCGCCCTCGGCGACGGTCATGTCGATGCCATAAAGCGCCTGGAAATCCCCGTAATGCGCATCCAGCCCCGCAATGTTCAAAAGCGGCTCAGGCATCAGGGTCCACTCCCAGGTAGATTTCCTTCACCTGGGCGCTGTCCATGATCGCCTTGGGTTCGCCTTCCGCGATCTTCTTTCCGAAGTCGATAACGATCAGCCGTTCGACCACCGCCAGAAGCGCATGAACCACATGCTCGATCCAGATGATTGTGGTTCCGCTGCCATGTACCCGCTGGATCGTGTCGATCAGCGCATGGCATTCGGCCTCGGTCAGACCGCCGGCAATCTCGTCCAGCAACAGCAGCTTTGGCTTGGCAGCAAGCGCCCGCGCCATTTCCAGCCGCTTGCGTTCCAAAAGCGTCAGAGACCCGGCGCGGATGTTCGCCTTGGACAACAGCCCGGTCTCTTCGAGCACCTGCAGGACATGAGCCTCGGCGTCTTGCCGACGCAGACCCGCACCCTGTGTCGCGCCCACCAGCGCGTTTTCGAACACGGTCATGCCGCCGAACGGCTGCGGCACCTGAAACGACCGGGCAATCCCCCGCTTGCAGCGATGGGCGGCTGGAACTGTAGTGATGTCCTCGCCCAGATAGGCAATGCGCCCCGCGTCGGGGCGCATCGCACCTGTGATCAGGTTGAAGAGCGAGGTCTTGCCCGCCCCGTTGGGCCCCAGGATGCCGACAGCGGCCCCCGGGGCGACATCAAAGCTCGTCTCGTCGGCGACCTTTACGGCGCCAAAGGACTTGCTCAGGCCAGAGACCGACAACAGGGCGGACAAGATCTGCTCCTTAACCCAGGAGCTTCAGGTCGCCGCCGACCGGGATTTCCGGCGCATGCGCGTTCGTGGTAACGACAAGTTCGAACCCGTCCCCCTGCTTTTGCCACTGACCCGCGACCAGCGGGGTCTTGGTGACGTTCGGCACCGGACCGTTGGCCCAGTTCACGTCCCCGACGATGGTCGACAGGTTCGTGCCCTTGATGGCGTCGATGGTGGCCATCGGATCGTCCAGATCGGCAGACCGGGACACCACGTCACGCACAACCTCGAACAGCGCGTGCTTGAAGCCGATCGGCTGGGTCCACGGGCGGCCGCTGTCAGCGGAGTAGCCATCGGCCAGCGCCTTGGCACTGTCACCAGTCAGCGAAGAACTGAACGGATGCGTCGGGGTCCACCAGATTTCGGACGTGAGCCCGTCACCACGATCACCCAGCGATTCGATCACGGACGGGAACAACAGCGCCTTGCCGATAGTGACAACCTTGGGCCGGAAATCCTGTTGCGCGGCCTGCGCCCAGAAGGTGGCAAAATCCGGCGGTATCATATTGCCGGTGACGATCTCGCAACCCGCTTCCTTGAAGGCGGCGATATAGTTCGAGAAATCGTCGTTCAGAGGCTGGTAACGGCCCGGGTCGGTCAGGGTGAAACCCGCCTCTGCCAGCGGCTTGGGAAAGCCCAGCTCGAGGTGACCCCATGCGTTGCCATCGGCATCGTTCGGGAACAGGCCCGCGATGGACTTGGCGGCGCCGGACGTGCCCCAGAGGTCAAGGAAGTTGGCAATCACGTCCTCCAGCCCCCAGAAGAAGTGGTAGGTGTATTCGAATCCTTCCGCCGGATTGCCGTTGCGGCCGAAGAAATACGGCTGCCACGGGCAGTCGGTGGTGATGCAGGGCACCTCGTTGATCTCGGCCTGGTCGGCGACCGGGTTGGTCGTGTCCGGGGTCGACGCGGCAACGATGATGTCCACCTCTTCGCCAAGGATCAGGTCGGCTGCAACCTCTGCGGCCCGGTTCGGGTTGGACTGGCTGTCCTTCGAAATGATTTCGACCTGATAGGTCTTGCCGTTGTTTTCGACACCGCCGGACAGGGCCGCTTCGATCCCCTTGAGCACGAAATCATCCGCCTCGGCAAACCCGGCCAGCGGGCCGGTGCGCGGGCTGACATGGCCCACCCGGATGGTCGGGTTGGCTGCGTAAGCGCGGGTTGACGTCAGTATCGCCGGGGCGGCGACGGTTGCCGCCAGACCGCCAAGGATCTGTCTTCTGTTTGCTGTTCGTGACATCTCTTTCCTCCCTGAGATCGGATTATTCGGGCAGTATTGCCTCTAGTTTTCTGAGGTGCTCGGCCACCCGGGCCTTCGTCGCGGCAAGGTCCTCCTCGGACCAGTCGCGAAATCCGGCACCGGCGGCCATCCCGGTCCGGCCCTGATCCAGCAGCGTCTGCAAGTAGTCCGAAGGCGCGGCACTGCTTTCCAGATCGAACAGCACCTGCCGGTGAATGTCCTGTGTCAGCCCGATCCCTACCAGATCGGCGTTTTCCAGCGGCCCCAGCACCGCCAGCCGCCGGCCAAAGCTGGCCTTGACTACGTCGTCCACCGCCTGGGCCGTGCAAATGCCGTTTTCAACCAGCGACACCGCCTCGCGCCACAGCGCATGTTGCAGCCGGTTGCCGATGAAGCCGGGCACATCCTTTTCCACCATCACCGGTGTTTTGCCGGCCCCGGCCAACAGGTCGTGCATCGCCTGTGCGCAGGCCGGATCGGTCCATTCGGTCTTGACCACCTCCACGAGCGGGATCATGTGCGGCGGGTTCCACCAATGCGTCCCCAGCGCCCGGTGCCGGCTGTTCAGCCCGGCCATGATCAGGGAAATCTGGATCACGGAGGTGTTGGAGGCAAGCACCGCATCGGCAGGCGCGTGGGCCTCGATTTCAGCAAAGATACGCTGTTTCAGTTCCAGCTTTTCCGGGGCTGCTTCAAACACATACCCGGCATCCGCCACCGCCTCTGCCACCGATCCGCTGAGCGTGACATTTGCCAGCGCCGCAGCGATTTCCGCCGCGTCTGCACCCAGCAGATGCAGGCTTTCGCCGATCCGCTCCGGCGCGGATTGCAGCATCTCCTCCACCGGGTCGGTGACGGAAACAGGATGCCCCGCCCGCGCAAAAGTCAGCGCGATGCCGTGGCCCATCAGCCCGGCACCGATCACTGCGATATGCGCGCGCGCTGTCATCGCTCAGCCCGCCGTATACCCGCCATCGGCATAAAGAATGTGCCCGGTGTAGAAATCCGAGGCCCGCGACGACAGGAACAGCAACGGTCCTGCGAGGTCTTCGGGTTCTCCCAGACGCCCCTTGGGCACGCGCGACAGGAACCCGGCACGCACCTTCTGCGCCTCTTCGGTGTCCTCGAACATCCATGCCGTCAGCGGCGAGCGGAAAACCGTCGGCGCGATGGCGTTGACCGTGATGCCCGTCGGACCCAGTTCGCATCCCAGCGCCTTGGTGATCCCGTCCACGGCGGACTTTGACGCGCAATAGGCCGTGTAACCCGCCGGATGACCCAGCAATCCGCGGGCGGAACTGACCAGCACGATCTTGCCGCCCTGCCCCTGCGCCTTCATCTGTCCTGCCGCGGCTCGCGCCAGCAGCCAGCTCTGCGTGACGTTGGCATCCATGACCGAGGTGAAGGTTTCGGGCGCCATGTCATTGATCAGCGCAACCTTGTTCATACCCGAGGCCACGACGAGAATATCAAGCGTGCCATAGGCATCAGCCGCCGCCTGAACCAGCGCGGCGCAGGTGTCCTCATCGGTCGGGCGCGTGTTGACCGCCGTCACCGCCGCACCTATGTCCCGGCATTCGGTCGCGATGGCGTCCAGCGCCTCCTGATTGCCGGCGACCAGCACCAGATTGCATCCGGCCCCGGCCAGAACCCGGGCCGCGACCATTCCAAAGGCCCCGGACGCGCCGGTGATCAGCGCGGTTTTTCCCTTGACGTCGAACATCGACAGCGGATCGGCCATTGCGTTCATTTCAGCTCTCCGGCGGATAGGGGATGACGACCAGCATCTTGCAGACGTGGTTCGATTTGTTCTCGATCCGGCGCTCCTGGCCCGGCGGGACGGTGCAGCTGTCCAGGGCGCGCAGCACCTCGCTATGACCATCCCATTCGATGGTCATTTCGCCCTCGAGCACCACGTATACCTTCTCGAACGGGGTGCTGTCGGGCCCGGCCCCGCCGCCGGGCAGGAATTGCGAAAACCCGACCCACTGGTTGGTGGGTCCGCCTTCTTCGAACCCCTGCAGCCGCAGACCCGTGACACCCCAGTGGTTCGGGGCATCATAGGTACCGGCCTCTTCGAAACGTTTGATCAGCATGTCTGGCTCCTTGGTTCCGGGAGGCGTGGGTGCCGAGCACCCACGCTACGCGTTGCCTGTAGGGTGGGTGGTTCACCCACCCGGTCAGAAGCTTTCGCCGGGTTCGATCCGGTAGGCCTGACCCGGATCCATCATCGCCACCAGTCGGATTATGCAGCCGTCGCCGCGGTCCCAGTTCCACGGGAAGAACGCGAAGGTGCAGCGTTTCCCGGTCACTCGGTCCAGATCACCGCCGACGTTTTCGATGCCGAGGATCCCGTTCGAAAACAGCTTGTTATGCACCGGCTCCCATTCCGGGAAATCGACCTCCCACGGGGTTCCGCCGGACCATTCTAGGTATTCCTGCTCCAGATGCGGCATGATCGGACCATTGCGCTGCGGGCCTATGGCCGTGGCCAGCGGGTGGTCATTGGCCTGCGTGTCATGGCCCACGACCTTGATCTGCTTGTCGACCATCCAGTCCGCGGCGGAAGGCACCAGACCCGGGCAATAGGCGAAGTAATCGCCGTCTTCGTATTGCTTGTGCCAGCCGGTGTTGATGATCAGAACATCGTTGGGCCGGATCGCGTGGCCGCAGGCTTTTTCCAGATCGTCGGCCGTGATCTGTTCCCATTTCTTCTTGGGGATCGATACCACCAGCCCCGAACCGAAGAAATGCGGCAGCGGAACCTCGTCGATGAAGGGTGTTCCCTGCACAACATGTGCAGGGGCGTCGATGTGAGTGGTGACGTGCATCGTGGTGGTGATCGTCTGGGACAGAACGCCGGATTTCGCCATGTAATGTTTGCGATCGATCTGAACGTCCTGAAAATACGGCCAGTTCGGGCACTGGAACCCGTAGCGGTGGCTGAGGTTCACGAACTCCAGCCCCATGTCGTTGTTGTCGTTTTCCTGGAAATCGATACCCCGGATCGTGACGGCCATGCTGTCCTCCCATGCAATGCCGAAATTTGTCCCGTATATTGGTGCATATGCACCGCATTGTGGTCAAGCATTGATTTGAAATTTGTTTGGCGGTAGGTTACACCGCGCCAGTTTCAGGCATCCGCAAAATGGGCAGGCAAAATTGGACGGTCAGGAAACCTTTAGAAATCAAGGCATTCAGGTGATTTCCCGGGCGGCGGATATTCTGCGGCTTCTTGGTCGGGAAACCGAGGGACTCAGTTTGGGACAGATTGCCAAGAATGTGGATTTGCCCCGCTCTACGGTACAGCGCATCGTTTCGGCGCTGGCGGTCGAGGGCTTCATTTCCACTGGGACCGGGTATGGGGGAATCAGGCTGGGGCCCGAGATCCAGAGCCTCGCGCAGGCAACTGCATCGGACCTGCGCGACCGGCTGCGTCCGATCATGCAGCGGCTGTCCGACCGGACCGGCGAAACCGTCGACCTCGCCCTGCTGGAAGGCGACCGGATGCTGTTCATCGACCAGATCGTCGGCAGTCAGCGGCTGCGCACGGTGTCCAGCATCGGCGAGACCTTCCCGCTCACCACCACGGCAAACGGCAAATCCGCACTGGCCTGTCTTGACCCCACACGTGCGACCAAGCTGATCCTGTCCGAGATCGAACAGGGCGAAGCCGGCACCAGATCGCTGCCGGAGATCCTTGCGGAAATCGACGGGATCAGGGCCGGCGCGCCGGCGCTCGACGAAGACGAACACACCGACGGCATTTCAGCCATCGGGTTTGCCGCACATGATCTGCATGGCGGCGTTGTTGCCATTTCGGTGCCTGTTCCTTCATCGCGTTATGCGCGGATTCGCTCAAAGCTGATCGAAGCCGTCCGGGAAAGCCATGCGGAACTGCTCGACCTCACCGGCCATTGAGGCCCCCGCCGGGCGCGGCCAGCCCCGCTAACCACCCTTCAGGCGCTGCATCAGCCAGATCTCGTTTTCCGGGCGAACCGGTTCGTTCAGCGCCGAGGCAATCACCTTGCCGTCCACGGCGACGGAAACACCGCTTTCCACGATATCGGCCAGGCCCGGATGCGCCGCAACAAGGCCGCTGATAACCTCGCCCACTGTCTGCGCCTGCACCTCGACCACCTCCTGCCCGCCGGTAAACGCACGCAGACCAGACCAGAGATGAACCTTGACAATGGGGCGATCGATCATGCCGCAAGCCTATATCGGGGCGCCGACAAGGACCAGCCCGAGAGGTGTCTTCACCGGCCCTGAAACCCTGATATGCTTGCAGCCGACAGCCCGTCCTTTCCGAACGGGCCCATTTGAAAGAGGACTTTTCCTATGAGTGTTTTTCGCACCGCGCTGATTGCGTCTTTCTGCCTTGTGCTGGCCGGACCGGTTGCCGCCAGCGACGTGAGCACCGCGATCCGGACCGGAGCCTGCACGGGCTGTGACCTGAGCGGGAATAACCTGTCGGGCAAGGATCTCAGCAATCTTGATCTCAGCACCGCCACGCTCAGCGCCAGCAACATGAGTGGCGTGACCCTGACCAATTCCAGCCTGTACCGCGCTGTATTGCAGGCGGTGAATTTCAGCGGTGGGCAGGCGATACAGGCGGATTTCAGCGATGCCAACCTGAGCGGATCGAACCTGTCGGCCACGAATTTCAGCTACTCAGTGATGGTGGGCGCGCGGCTGGATGGCGTCAACCTGATCGGTGCAAATCTTACCGGCGTGCGTCTCGACGGCGCATCGCTGCAGGGGTCGGTGCTGAACGGGGCCGTGCTGGATGGCGCGTTTCTGACCGGTGCCACGCTCAAGGGGGCGGTCATAGTCGGGGCCTCCATGCAGGGCACAGTGTTCTGCAGCACGATGATGCCCGATGGGTCGATGAACAACAGCGGCTGCTGACAAAACAGGCGAGGGACCGGGCCCCTCGCCTGACTTGGTTTTTTCGGTCCGGCCGGCGGGCACGTGGCCCGCGATTTCAGTCGTGCGTTCCCAGCGCCCTGAGGATGCGCGGTGGGGACATTGGCAGTTGCGTCAGCCGCACACCCGCCGCGTTCGACACCGCGTTGGCAATCGCCGCGAGCGGCGGACAGATCGAGGTCTCGCCAACCCCGCGAACCCCGTAGGGGTGGCCGGGATTGGGCACTTCGACGATCACCGTGTCAATCATCGGCAGATCGCTGGCCACCGGAATACGGTAGTCGAGGAAGGTGGCATTCTGCAGCCGCCCGTCGTCGCCGTACACGTATTCCTCGTTCAGCGCCCAGCCGATGCCCTGCGCCGCGCCGCCCTGAAACTGGCCCTCGACATAGGTCGGGTGGATCGCCTTGCCGGCATCCTGAACCACGGTATAGCGGCTGACCGAGGTCTTGCCGGTTTCCTGATCGACCTCGGCATCGACGATATGGGTGGCAAAACTGACGCCGGCGCCCTCGGGCGTGGCCTCGAAATGTCCGACAATCGGACCGCCGGTCGCCCCCATCTTTGCCGTGATCTTGGCCAGCGGCATCGGATCATGTTCGCCGGCATTCGGGCCCGAAGGCACCGCACAACCGTCTTCCCACTTCACCGCGTCCTCGGGGATGCCCCATTTGGCCGCCGCCCGCGCACAGAGCTTCTTCACCGCGTCGCGCGCCGCCTTGATCGTGGCCAGACCGCTGGCATAGGTCACACGGCTGCCATGGCTGATCTCGTTATAGCCCAGCGATGCCGTGTCAACGACCGTGCAACGGACGTTTTCATAGGGAATGCCCAGCTCCTCGGCCGCCATCATTGCCATCGACGCCCGCGACCCGCCGATATCCGGCGTACCCACGGCCAGCTGTGCGGTGCCGTCCTCGGACAGCGCCAGCGATACCGCCGTTTCGCCACCGTGGTTGAACCAGAATCCGCAGGAAATCCCGCGCCCCTGCCCCGGTTTCAGCGGTTCGGAGTAATGTGGATGCGCCTTGGCCGCTTCCAGCGTCTCGACCAGCCCGATCCGGTCCCATTTCGGACCAAAGCTGGCCTGCGTGCCTTCCTTGGAGGCGTTCTTCAGACGCGTATCGATGGTATCGAGGTCCAGCTTGTTGCAGAGCTCGTCAATCACCGATTCCACCGCAAAGGCCGCCATGGGCGACCCCGGCGCACGGTAGGCCGCCTGTTTCGGCCGGTTGGTCATCACGTCATAGCCGATCTGACTGACATTCTTCAGGTTATAGGGTGCAAAGGCGCACATGGCGGTGAATTCCATAGGTGCACCGGGGAACGCCCCGCCCTGACAACGGAACACACCGCTGGCCGCGGTGATTGTTCCGTCCTTCTTCATGCCGATCCTGATGTCCATCGACGTCGAAGCGGTCGGCCCCGAGGCGCGGAACACCTCTGACCGGGTCATCACCACCTTCACCGGCTTGTTGGCCTTCCGGCTGAGCGCCAGCGCGACGGGTTCGATGAATACCGTCGTCTTGCCGCCGAACCCGCCGCCGATCTCGGACGCGGTCACGCGCAGCTGGCTGGTCTCCAGATCCAGCAGCGCCGCACAGACTTTCTGCACATTCCAGTGGCCCTGCGTACAGCACCACAGCTCACCCTTGCCGTCCCCACCCAGCGTGGCGAGACAGGCATGCGGTTCGATGTAACCCTGATGCGTGGCCTCGGTGACGAAATGCTCCTCGACCACCAGATCCGCCTCGGCGAACCCGGCACCCAGATCGCCATGCCCGCTTTCGTGATAACGCACCACATTGGGATGCATGCCCTCGGGCACGGACGCCTCGGCGGTATCGGCGCGGATCACCGGCGCGTCTTCGGCCATGGCCTTGTCCACGTCCGTGACATGCGGAAGAACCTCGTATTCAACCTCGATGGCCTTCATCGCATCGCGCGCAGCCAAAGCCGAGGTCGCTGCCACAGCTGCCACCGCATGCCCGTCATAGAGCGCCGTTTCGCCCGCCATAACGTTTTCGAGTGTGTTCCACATCTCGCCGCGCATGCCGCGCGCGGGCGCCACGCTGGTCGAGAAATCGGCACGGGTGACCACGGCCTTGACGCCGTCCATCGCCTCGGCCTTGGAGGTGTCGATTTTGACGATCCGGGCATGGGCATGGGGGGAACGGACAATCGCGCCCCACAGCATCCCCGGCGCGGTCATGTCCGCACCGAACCGGGCCCGGCCGGTGACCTTGTCGACCCCGTCGGGGCGGTCCGGCCGCGTGCCGACCTGCTTGAAACCGTCAGTCTTCTGCGAGTCGAGTGCCATTACGATGCCTCCCTCATTTCCGCTGCCGTATCCATTACGGCCCGGATGATCTTGTCATAGCCGGTGCAGCGGCACAGGTTGCCCGCCAGCCAGTAGCGCACCTCGGTTTCGGTCGGGTCCGGATTGCGCTCCAGCAGGTTCTTGGCGGCCACGAGGATGCCGGGTGTACACACCCCGCATTGCAGGGCCGCATATTCGATGAACCGTTTCTGCAGCGGATGCAGTTTCTCTTCGGTTGCGATCCCTTCGACGGTGGCAATCTCCTTGCCCTCGGCCTCGGCTCCCAGCATCAGGCAGGAACAGACAAGCCGGTCGTCCACGGTGACCGAACAGGCCCCGCAATCGCCGGTGCCGCAGCCTTCCTTGGCCCCGGTCAGGCCCAGCCGGTCGCGCAGGACATCCAGCATGGTTTCGCGCGGGTCGCACAGGAATTCGACCTCGTCGCCGTTGATCGTGGTAGTGACGTGTATCTTGCTCATGACTTACCCCTTCGCGCGGTCATAGGCGATCCGGGCCACCCGCCGGGCCAGAACCCCGGCCACATGGGTGCGGAACGCGATGGTGCCACGCTTGTCGTCGATCGGATTACAGGCCGCCGCGGCCGCCTCTGACAGCTTTGCCAGCGCCGCGTCGTCCAGCGTCGTGCCGACGATCGCCGCGGCGGCATCCGGCACCATCACGACGGTCGGCGCAACCGCGCCCAGCGCAACGCGGGCTTCGGTGATCGTGTCACCGTTGAGCGCGAGGTTCACGCCGCAGCCAACCACGGCGATGTCCATTTCCGTCCGCGGTATGAAGCGCAGGTAGGCGTCACCACCTCCGGCCCTGCGTGCCGGCACATGAACCGCTGAAATCAATTCTCCTTTCGCCAGGTTTGTTTTACCCGGACCGGCGGGGATCTGTTCCACCGGCACCTGCCGCATGCCGTCGGGACCGGTCACCGATACCGTCACACCCGCGGCAAACATCGCCGGCACGCTGTCCGCTGCCGGTGAGCCGTTGCAGAGATTGCCGGTCAGGGTCGCCCGGCCCTGCACCTGTGTTGACCCAATCAGGTCCATCGCTTCGACCAGCCCGGGCCAGTCACGGCCAAGTTCGGCGTGTTCCGACATTTCCGCACCGGTTGCCGCAACACCCAGCGTCCAGCTGCCATCCGGGTTTTTCGTGATGTCGCTTGCGCCGGGTACACGTTTGATATCAATCAGGTTATCCGGTTCAACCAGATCCGAGCGGAGTTGGACGAGAACGTCCGTTCCCCCGGCCAGAAACCGTGTGACACCCTCGGCACCGGACGCTATGGCAACCGCATCCCCGAAGGTGGCTGGCGTGTGATACTGCATGCTTCCTCCCCGCAAAAAAACTGCGTCAGAGTAAACTGTTTCAGAACCCCGCCCCCTGAGCAATCGGATTCGTGTCCTGCCCTTGCCAAGCCGGGCGGGAATTGCCAGCGTCGCCAGCGCAACAATCTGGGAGCGCCCGATGTCCGAACCGATGCTGTTTTCGCCGCTGACTCTGCGGGACACCACCTTTCCGAACCGGTGCACGGTTTCGCCGATGTGCCAGTATTCGGCAACGGACGGGATCGCCAACAACTGGCACCTCGTGCATCTGGGCGGCTTCGTGAATGGCGGGTTCGGCGCGGTGATGACCGAGGCCACCGCGGTGTTGCCGGAAGGGCGGATCACCCATGGCGATGTTGGCCTGTGGTCGGACGCCCATGCCGAGGCGCTGCGGCCGATCGTGAAATTCATTCGCGATAACGGGGCCTTGGCGGGTATTCAGCTGGGCCATGCCGGGCGCAAGGCGTCCATGCAGCGGCCGTGGCGCGGCAACGGACCACTGGGCGAGGCGGATTTCGCGCTGGGCGATATGCCGTGGGACACAAAGGGCGCGAGTGCGGTGCCGGTCGATGACGGATGGCTGGTGCCCCGGGAAATGAGCCGGGCCGACATCGCCGGATTGATCGACGCCTTTGTCGCCGCGGCCCGGCGGGCTGATGAAATCGGTTGCGAATTCATAGAGATACACGGGGCGCATGGGTATCTCCTGCAAAGCTGGCTGTCGCCGGCTTCTAATTTCAGGACGGATGAGTATGGCGGCGATCTGCAGGGCCGGATGCGGCTGGCGCTGGAGCTGGCTGAGGCGGTGCGGGGGGTCTGGCCAGACGGCAAGCCTTTGTTTTTCCGCGTTTCTTCGGTGGATGGCTTCCCCGGCGGCTGGCAGCTGAGCGATACGGTGGCGCTGGCAAAAGCGCTTCGGGACCGCGGGGTTGATGTGATCGATTGCTCGTCCGGAGGCAATCAGGGGCGCACGAAAGTGAGCGCCGGACGGACCTTGCCCAAAGGGTACCAGATTGAATACGCTGCAGAAATCCGGGCGCAGGCGAGAATCGCGACGCAGGCGGTCGGGATGATTCTGGACGGACCGCAGGCCGAGGCCGCGCTGCAGGCGGGTCAGGCGGACCTGATCGCGCTGGGCCGGCAGGCGCTGTTCGATCCGTTCTGGGTCCGGCATCAGGCCTACGCGATGGGCGTCAACGACTATGGCAGCTGGCCCGAGCAGTACGGGTGGTGGCTGGCCCGGCGCGAAGCCAGTATTCAGGCCCTCGGGGCCTGAAATCTACAAAACGGGGCAGGATTCGCAGGCCCCGTTTCCAAAACCGGGCAATTCCATTCCGGAGACACAAGGAGAACGATCATGCAGATTTTCCCGGCGGGCAGCCGCCCGACCCGCAAGGCTGACCCGGAATACTTCACCGGCAGGGTCTGGCAGGACCCGATCATCGTGGCGCCCGAGCCGGCGCGCATTCGCGCCCTGCGCGTAGCCTTCGAACCCGGCGCGCGGACCGGGTGGCATTGGCACCCGTTCGGGCAGACCCTGCACGTGACCGATGGCAGCGGGCTGGTCTGTCTGCGCGGGGAAGCACCACGGGTGATCCGGGCCGGTGACACCGTGTGGATCCCGCCGGAGGTGGAGCACTGGCACGGGGCCGGGCCGGAAACCGCGATGGTCCATCTGGCGCTGCAGGAGGCGCTGGACGGAATGGCGGCAACCTGGCTGGATCTGGTGTCGGACGAGGATTACGCGCGCGCACCGGCCTGAGGGGAAAAGATGTGTCGGATCGCTATAGCGATCCGACCGGCGCGCCCTGCGGGCGCGAACGGGGGCGCAGCTCAGGAGAGGTCAAACCCCCTGCCCCGGATGAAGGCTCCGAAATCGTTGCGTTCGGGTGCCGCGTATTGCCGCGTCTTGTCATCCGACCAGGTGTAGGGTTCGGTCGTGCCGAAGCGGTCCGGCTGACGCTGGGCGGTCATCGGACGATGGGCGTTGCGCGCAGTGTCATAGGTGTCGACGGCGGCGCGCAGGCCGGTTTCATCGTAGCGGTCGCAGTGCAGGGTGGTGTCCAGTGGCAGGCGCATGGAGATGCGCGGCGACGGGAACTGCGGATAGCCCACGGCGAGTGCGGCGACGGGGAAGACGTGATCGGGCAGGTTCAGAAGGGTGCTGACATCGGCCGCGCGGTTGCGGATCGTGCTGATCGGGCAGCAGCCGAGCCCGGCCGCCTCGGCCGCGTGGACAAAGCCCGCCAGCGCGATGCCGGCATCGACGGAGGCGTTGAAGAACGCATCGAGGTGATCGTTGACAAAGGTTCGGTTGCGCCAGTCGTGCATCAGGCGCTGGCGGCGGTTATTGGCGCAGAAGATCAGCAGGGCCGGCGCCTGTGCGATCCAGTCCTGACCGGTCAGCAGGGCCTTGACCGCGGCCAGTTGTTCCGCGGCGCGGATCATCACGATGTCGCGTTGCTGCAGGTCGCTTTTCGAAGGCGCGGCCAGTGCGATGGCGCATAACGCACGCAGGAGGTCGTCGGGCACCGGGACGTCGCGGAACCAGCGGCACGAACCGCGCGCCGCCATGGTCTGCAGCGCGGGGTTCTGCGCCAGTTCGCCGGGCACAGGTATGTCGGCACCGTAGCGTTCCGCGAGCGCCTCCGAGATTTTGGTATCGTTCATTGCTGATCTCCCGTCCGGCCCGACCATGCCGGGCCGGAGGCGCCGGGGCAAGCCATGTGGTCAGGTCAGCGCCGGCGGCGGGGTGGCGGCAGGGGCGCCCAGTTTCAGGGCGGCCTCGCGCCCGCCATAGCCGTCAATCAGGGCGGCCTGATCGGCAAAGGCCTGTGCGCTGGCGGCCTCGGGATCGACGATGTTGCGCAAGGCCTGTTCCATGTCCGCGCGGATGGCCGCGTGCCCGGGGCTGGCGGCGAGGTCGATTTCCTCTCTCGGGTCGGTCTCGAGATCGAAAAGCTCTGGCGCGAAGCCGACGTAATGGTGATATTTCCAGCGCCCCTGCCGCAGCATGAAGCCGCCGGAGACGGCGCCGACCGCATGGTATTCGCTGAACACCGGACGGTCGGGCCGGTCCGGTTCGACGGCCAGATCGGCCAGCGGCGTCGCACCCGGGGCGGCGTCGATGTCGCCGCCGAAATGACGGGCGATGCCCAGCGACAGGTCCACAAGGCTGACCGGGGTGCGGCAAACCCGTTGCGGCACGTCCGGGCCGGCCATGATCATCGGGATCGCCGTGCTTTCCTGATAGAGGTTGGATTTGCCCCAGAGGCCGCGGGCGCCGACATTGTCGCCATGGTCCGAGGTGTAGACAACGGTGGTGTCCCCGGTCATGCCGGCGGCGTCAAGCGACGCGAGGATCTGACCAACATTGTGGTCGAGCCAGGTGCAGAGGCCATAATAACTGGCAATCGCGCGCAACCGTTCGGCTTCGTCCGTGAACAGGTCTTCGCTGCGGTCCAGTTCAAATTGCTTTTGCACCCACGGGTGGCGGGCATGTCCGTCGCGCGGGTGCAGCTTGGACGGCGGCAGGCTGTCGGTCGGGTAGAGGTCGTAGAACTGCTGTGGCACGACCAGCGGGAAATGCGGCGCGACGAGCCCGACATAAAGACACCACGGCCGGTCATCGGCGGATGCGGCACGGTCCTGCAGCCACTGGTCCGTGCGGGTGACGACGGCGGCGTCGTAATCGGTGTACCGGCTGTTGCCCGGACCGATGTAATCGCCCAGCATCCGGCCCGGCATCAGCATGCGGTCCTGCTCGCCCCGGATCGAGGCCCAGACCATGCCGACCCCGTCGGTAACCATCATCGGGATATGTTCGGTATCGAAGCCGGCGGGATCCTCGGGATCGCGGTAATGCAGCTTGCCGATGGACTCGACCGGCACCCCGCGCGCCTGCAACGCATGACCCCAGCCGCGCGGTTCGCCGGTATAAGGCATCGCGTTGTCCCAGAGCCGGGTCTGGTGTACGTATTGGCCTGTGGCAAAGCTCGCCCGGGCCGGGACACAGATCGGCGAGGGCGTATAGGCGTCCGTGAACCGGGTGCCGCTGGCGGCCAGCGCATCGAGATGCGGGGTTTGCACGAACGGGTGGCCGGCGCAGCCCAGCGCGCGGGCCTGATGTTCGTCAGACATAATGACCAGCAGGTTTGATGTCATTCCGGGATGTCCAAGGTTTCCGCCGCGATCTCAAGCTTGTCGAGCACGGTATAGAACAGGTCGCGCTCCTGCGGTGTCAGCTGTCCCAGCAGATAGCGCTGGCGGGCCCGCATGCGGGGGACGGTCGTGTCGTACAGGTCCTGTCCCATGTCCGTCAGGTGCAGGTGCTGCTGCCGTTGATCCGAGTTGTCGTCTTCGACCCGCAGCAGACCTTCGGCCGACATCGCCTTGACGCAGCGCGACAGTTGTCCCTTGTCGATGTCGCTGAGCCGGCTGATGCGCGTTGAGGTGGCGCCCGGGTTGACGGCGATCATCGCCAGCACGCGCCAGTGCGACAGGGAGAGGCCGCAGACCTCCTTTAGTCTGCGGATTGCCTGTGCGTTCAGTTTCGCGTGCACCCGCAACAGCCGGTAGGTCAGAAACCTCTGCAGCGGCAGGTTGTCCAGATAATCTTCGGATCCGGTGTTCTGGTCCATGTTCACCTCTTGCTGACCGGCAGAGTGGCACCGTTCGGTTGACGCGTCAACTTTATTGTTGACTAGTCAACTACTGTCTGCCAGCCTGCCGTGCAGGGAGCCAATAGGGAGGACACCCATGAAGATGATTCTGAGAGCGGCGGCGGCCGCAGCCGGCCTCGCGGTACTCGCAACCGGCGCTCTGGCCGCGGACTGGACGCCCCCGGGCCCGATCAAGCTGATGATCGCATTCCGTGCCGGTGGCGGCGCCGATACGCAGGCGCGGCTGATCGCCGAGGAACTGGAAGCGCGGCACGGCTGGAAGATCATTCCCGAGCAGGTGACCGGCAAGGGTGGCCTCAACGCGGCCAAGGCGATTTCCGGCGAAAACCCGGACGGCACGGCGATTGCGATGATCGTGACCGAAACGCTGGGCTACAACCTGCGGGCTGCAAATGCCGGTTCGCCGGACATGGTGACTCCGCTCACGACAACAGCAGGCTCGCAAATGGCCGTCGTTGCGTTGACCAGCGCGGGCTACAAGACGCTGGCCGACGTGATTGCAGCCGCCAAGGGGGGCACCGCGATTCGCTTTGGCGTGATGAGCCCGTCGCTGGCCGATCTGGCTTATGTCATCGGTAAGGAGAACGGGATTGAGTTCAACATCGTCTCGGTCAAGGGCGGCAAGGCGGTTATGAACGGCCTGACTGCGGGTGATATCGATGTCGGCTTCGGCGCCGGGATCCAGGCTAAGGCCGTTTCGGCCGGCGACATGGTGGAGCTTGCCTCGGTCAAATCCGAACCGCTGGCCAATTCCCCGGATGCACCGATGCTGACCGAATTTGGCGTCGAGTTCTACAACGACACCATGTTCATGCTGGCCGGGCCGAAGGGCATGGATCCGGCGGCACGCGCTGCGATCTCCGCCGCGATCCAGGACATCGTGAACGACCCGAATTCCAAGGCGAACCAGTTCATCGCCAAGGGCTTCGGTGGCGCGGTCACCATTTCGGGCGACGAACTGGATGCCATCATCGCCAAGGCCTACAGCGATGCAGACGCGCTGATGGCGGCCTCTGCCGAGTAATTCGGCTAACAGTCCGGGCCGGCTGAACCCGCCGGGCCGGCCCCGTCTTCGCTGCGCTGTGCCTGCAGGTTCAGGCAGGCAGCCCCTGAACTGCCGACCCTTGCCGGAGCACCGGCCGGGGCGGCAGGATAAACACCACACCCCGAACCCTGAAAGGCCGCTTATGTCCGGGTCGACGCGCAGCAATTTCATTCTCGGTCTTGTCCTGGTTGCGTTCTCGGCGGTCCTGCTTTTCGTCTGGATCCCGCTGGACACCGATACCGGGTATATCGAAAAGGTCCGGCGTCAGGTGACGGTCGGGGATGCTGCCGCGCCTTCGATTGCTGCCCTGTTCCTGCTGACCGGCGGTCTTCTGTTGATCTTCGTCGAGCGCGCGCGCGCGGATCAGCCGGCGTTCGGACGCCGGCACCTTGTCTTTGTTCTGAGCTTTGTCGGGTGGACCGTTCTGAGCCTGCTGGTGATGCGTTATGCCGGACCTGCGCTGGTGGCAGTTCTGGGAATGGACATGGAATACCGGCTGCTGCGCGATACCCTGCCGTGGAAATATGTCGGCTTCCTGATCGGCGGCACCATGCTGATTTCCGGCGGCATTTCCATGGTCGAGGGCCGGGTGCGCCCGCAGCGTGTGCTGCTGTCGCTGGTGATCACGACCGTGATGATGCTGATCTACGACGTGCCTTTCGAAGACCTTCTGCTGCCGCCGAACGGGGACGTGTAGATGGGCACGCTGGACTATATCTGGCTGGGCATTCTGGCGGTGTTCCAGGGGCCCGAGCTGTTCAGCATGTTCGGCCTGCCAATCAGCGTCACGATAGCCATGGTGCTGGCCGGGTTTCTGACCGGCATCATGGTGGGAGCGACACCGGGGCTGGCCGGGCCTGTGGCGATGGCAATCGCGCTGCCGATCCTGATTTCAGTGTTCGGATACACGCCCGACGCGCTGCTGCCGGTGATGGGGTTCCTGATCGGTGTGATGAAGGGCGCGACCATCGGCGGGGCGGTGCCGGCGATCCTGTTCAACACGCCGGGCACGCCGGACGCGTTTATGACCACGCTGGACGGTCACCCGCTGGCCCGGGCCGGCAAGGCGGGAAAGGCTCTGCGCATCGCGCATTTCTCCTCGGCCTCGGGCGACACGTTTTCCGACATCGTGCTGATCATCTGTGCGCCGTTTCTTGCAATCCTTGTGGAACGCTATCTGGACCTGCCGGAGAAGACCGCGCTGCTGATCCTGTCGCTCAGCTTCATCGCCGCCGTGGTGGGCGGTTCGCCGGCCAAGGGCTTGATTTCCACCGGTCTGGGGCTGTTGGCGGTTTACGTGGGCACGGGCGAGGATTTCTATCCCCGGCTTTCGATGGGGTCCACGCAGCTGGCGCAGGGGTTTCCCATCGCCACGGCGGTGCTGGGCGTGCTGATCATCGGCGCCGTGCTGAAGGAGCTTGACGATCTGTGGCGAAAGAAACGCGAAGTGGGCACCGTCGCGGCCAGCGCGGATCAGGGTGATCAGCGCCTGCATGGCGCGGATATTCGCCGGCTGTTTCCCTATATCGCCCGCTCGGCCCTGATCGGCACGGCCATCGGCGCGCTGCCCGGCATCGGCTCGACACTGGCGGCCACGCTGGGCTACACGGTTGGCCGGGCACGCTACCAGAAGCGCAAGGCGCCGCAGGACCCTGCGTTCGGCGAGGGCGCACCCGAGGGCATCGCTTCGACCGAGGCGGCCAATTCCTCGGTCTCGGGGGCCAATCTGATCCCGGTGCTGTCGCTGGGCATTCCCGGCAACGCGGCGGCGGTGTTCCTGATCCTCGCCGCCGACAGCATCGGCGGGTTCAACCCCGGCCCGTCGGTATTCCGGTTCACCGCCGACACGGTCAATCCCGAGCTGGTGGTGGCCTTTGGCCTGTTCACCACGATGATGCTGGCCAACGCCCTGAACTGGACCATCGGCGGGCTGTTCATGCGGTCAATGGGCGTCATGATCCGGATCCCCAAACATATCCTGCTGCCCTCGGTTCTGCTGCTGACGCTGGCGGCAATCTATGTGCAGGAAACCCGGATGGAGGCGATCTGGTTCGCGCTGGTCTTTGGTGTGCTGGGTTACGTGATGCGGGCGCTGGCCATTTCCCCCCTGCCCTTCGTCATTGCCTTTATCCTCGGCGGCAATCTGGAGGCCACCGCGCGCCAGGCCTTTGCCGCGACCGGCGGCGACCCGTGGTTCCTGTTTACCAACCCTCTCGCCGCGGTGTTCATGGCGGCTTCGGTCGCCGTCATCGTGTTTACCGCCCGCAACAGAAAGGCCGCTGCATGACGCGCCCCAATATCCTCCTGATTTCCGCCGACCAGCAGCGCGCCGATTGCTTCGGGTTCATGGGGCGGAACATCAAGACGCCACATCTGGATCAGCTGGCGGCGGATGGCACGCATTTCACGTCCTGCATCACGCCCTGCGTGGTGTGCCAGCCTGCCCGCGCGTCGATCCTGACCGGGCAGCATTGCCGGACCCACGGGGTGCACGACAACGGCATCGACCTGAACCCCGAGATCGGGGCAAAGGGCTTTGCCGGGGCGATGTCGGCCTCGGGGTACGAGACCGGTTATTTCGGCAAGGCGCATTTTTCGACCTATCACACGTTCGAGTCCACAGGCACGCCGGAATGCCTGAAATCATCGGACCAATACGACGAAAACTGGTTCGGACCATATATGGGGTTCGGGCATGTGGAGCTGATGCTGGTCGGTCACAACTGGTGGGCGCCCGAAAAGCCGCCTTTCGGGCAGCATTACGAACGCTGGTACCATCAGGACGGCGGGGCGACGCGCGCACGAAGCTGATGTGGGAGAACGCCGGCGATACCAGGGGCGCGGCGCAGACATGGCATTCGAAACTGCCGGTGGCCTGGCACAACTCCACATGGACCGCCGACCGGGCCATCGAGTGGTTGAAGCATGGCCGGTCCCGGGACCAGCCGTTTTGCACATGGGTCAGCTTTCCCGATCCGCATCACCCGTTCGATGCGCCCGAACCGTGGTCGCGTCTGCATGATCCGGCAGAGGTGGATCTGCCCGAGCATCGCACGCGCGGGTTCGAAGGCCGCCCGTGGTGGCACGAACAGGTGCTGACAGCAGAGCCGACGGGCAGCAAGGAGGGCGCGGAAATCCGCAAGGCCTATAGCCGGATCCCCGAGCAGTCGGACGAGAAGCTGCGCGAGATCATTGCAATACCTATGGTCAGATCGCGCTGGTTGATCATAATGTGGGCCGCATCCTGATCGCGCTGGAAGAGGCCGGGCTGGCTGACAATACCATCGTCATCTACATCTCGGACCATGGCGACTGGCTGGGCGATCACGGGCTGATCCTGAAGGGGCCGATGCATTACGAGGGCCTGTTGCGGGTGCCGATGATCGTGCGCGGGCCCGGTGTGCCCGCGGGCAAGCGGGTGGCGGAGCCGGTTTCGACAATCGACCTTGGCCCGACATTCTGTGACTATGGCGGGGCCGCGCCGCTGCAGACGCAGCATGGGCAGAGCCTGCGTTCGCTGATCGAGGGCGATGCGACCCGCGATTTTGCCTATAACGAATGGGGAATTGCTGCCGACGCGGGCGGGTGTGGGTCTCAGCCTGCGCACGGTGCGGACGCGGGATTTCAAGTTGACCGTGGATCTGCAGTCGGGGGCGGGCGAGATGTATGATCTGGCGCGGATCCGCATGAATTGCGCAACCTGTTCGACGAACCGCAGATGTCGGGCAGGCGCGCGGAGCTGATGGAGATGATTGCGGCTCGGCCGGACGATGCTGGCCCTGTGCAGGTGCAGGTGGGCATGGCATAAGGGCCGCGATGGCAAAACGCGCGCTTAATCCGGCGGCCTTCGGCGACGCGCCCGAGGCTCTGAAATTCTCCGGCGGGGTTCTTTCGTCCGGGCATGTGTTTGTCACCGGCATGACCGGCAGTGCGGCGGACGGCACCATGCCGGGTGACCTGCAGGTCCAGTTTCGCAACGCGGTGGGACAAGATCGGGCTGGTGCTGGCCGAGGCCGGGTTGGG
>CATOSU010000002.1 GCA_951812615.1 uncultured Paracoccaceae bacterium | reverse complement strand
GGCTGGACGGTGAAACCCGCGAAGCGTGTCACAACCGGGCGGCGCGACGCGATGACGTATTCCTCGTTTCCGCGCTGACGGGCGAGGGGCTGAGCCCGCTGCTGGCGGCCGTTTCGGAGGCTGTGGCCGGAGAGCGCAGCGAGGAAACCCTGTCGCTGGATTACGGAGAGGGCCGGCGCCGGGCATGGGTGCACGAGCAGGGCGTGGTGGTTTCCGAGGCGAACACGGAGACCGGGTTTGAAATCTGTGTCCGCTGGAACACAACGCAGGCCCGACAATACGCCTCTTTGACCGATTCAACCTGAACTTGATGGGATGTAGTGAAATTTCTGTTAGGTTGCGCGCACGGCAAGCCGCCGGAACAAGAATTAAAACCGGTTCGGGAAGGATCATGTCCGATACAGGCCTCTTAGATCAGCTCAACCGCAGCATCCGTTTCGGCCCCGATGGCAGCATAGTTTGGATCGACCGTCCGGCGGCTCTTGCGGTATTGGAGAAGATGCGGCACCGCCCCGTGGCCGGCGAGTTGAAACGTTGCATCGATACCGGAAGTTTTTCCGGTAACCGACTGATTTCGGTTTCAGATTACCGGGAAGACAGCGGGCTGATGGTGGCGCTGATGTCCACGCCTTATGTCCGCGACGCCGACGATCACCGGGTCATTTGCCTGCACGGGTTTGAGTTTACCGATATCGGCCCGACCGGCGCCCTGCGTGCGGCGTTTCCGGCGCCCGATGTGCGGCCGGTTTCCGTGACCGCGGCCACCGCGCATATGCGCGATACGCTGCGCTTCGTGGCGTTCTTCCCCGACAGCATTCTGGGAACGCTGCCGGAGGGCTACGAAGACGGGTTCTACTTTCGCGAGAAATTCGTCGAGGCCTTCGAAACCCGGATCCGCCCGTTGCTGGATACGCTGTGGACCGACGATTCCTTTGCTGCCCTGCGGGCGGCCGCGCCGGAAGATCTGCGCATGGCGGCGGCGATCTGGGTGCATCTGCACGAACATTTCCATTGCTCTGCCGATCTGCCCGTCGCCGTCCACCCGGTTTTGAAGGGCACGCGTCTGGCCGGAGCCTTTGAAGAACTGCGGGTCGATCTGAGCGCCATGCTGGCCGGGATCGACGGGCTGGTGGGGCCGGAGCTGGCGCGGATCACGTTCGAGTTTATCCTGGCCTTCCGGCTGATCTATTACGGCAGCAGCTTTGACCCTGCCCGGGACTATGACGCTGTGACCTCGGTTGCACTGGGGACCGCTTTGCTTGACGCCGGGGCGGTGGGCCCGGACGGGGCAGCGGCCTATTGTCTGGCCACCGGCGAAATGCTGCGCGCGCCCCTGAGGAACCTGCTGGACCGGCTGTCGGAGGCTGAAACGCGGACCGCCGCAGCCCTGTCGGGCGGGGCCGGCGATGACCGGCAAGTGCTGTACTTGCGGTCGGGGTTCGAAAACCTGATGCGCGATCTGTGCGCGGCGGGCGATCATCCGGTGATCCGACGCGCGTCCTTCCATGCCCGTCATGCCGCTGTGCTGGATCCGGCGCCGGTCGCGTTGGTCCCGGCGCAATAGCCGGGCCGCCGCCCGCCGCTACTCTTCTCTGGGCGTCAGTGTTGTCACACCGACCGAGGCGGCCCGGGCCAGCCCGATATCCAGCGACATCGGGATGTATTCCCCGCGCCGCCACAGCTGGGCCAGATCGTCATAGTGCCGCGACAGGAAATGCCCCGACTGGCCGGTGGACGAGATGAAAACCGAACTGTCCGGATCTGCGAAATCATAGACCCCGCGGTATCCCGCGCCATGCACGTTCTGAAACGGGTTGGGATCGGTGCCCGCGGTCCGGCCGCGCAACAGCGTGTTATCGCCGCCGCTGGTGGACTGGCGGATGTTCACGAAATAGCGCAGGACCGGAACCTTGCCCAGAACCTGATGGTCATGCGCGGCCTGATGCGCGTCGCCCCAGCGCAGGGATTCCAGCGCCGTCCCATAGCGTTCCTCGATCCAGACGATCGCATCGTCCAGCGCCAGCCGCGCCATGTCCTGACACCGTTCCGCCAGCGCGCTCTGTTTCACGTCGCACCACGCCGAGGCCCCGTCGATGTCGCGGAACACGCGTTCTATGAACAGTGGTTCGAGATGGATGTATTCGTCCGCCAGCGCCCCCAGCTCGTCCCGGATCAGCCGCTCCTGCAACTCCCGCATCCACGCGGCATAAATCAGCGGCTCCGGCAGATGCTGGTTCATCTCGCCATTCCATTCAGCCAGCAGGGCCAGCGCGATCTGGCGCTTGCGTTCCGGGGTGCCGTCCGGCGCGGCCTGACCGGTAAACCACAAGTCCCCGCCCACCAGCGGCAACAGTCCGCGCGCGGCCACCGACACGCTGTCCAGCTGCGCCTCGATGAAACTGTCGCGGGTGTGCACCTGCCGCGACTGCATCAGACGGGTCCAGCGCTGGATGCGCTGGCTGTCGCCCCAGACAAAGGACACATGGTTGGGAAACGGGCGCTGCACGATCTTGTTGTTGGTGTTGCCAACGATGCCGCCGCGCGGGCTGACATATTCCGGGTTCGCCGAATAGGGCGCACGCCCTTGCCAGCGGTTTTCGCTGCGCCAGCCCTGGCTGGGCAGGCGTCCCTTGGTCAGGTGCCCGGCATTGCGCCGCGGCATCGCGCCGATCAGCTTCAGCGCGACAGTTTCCTTGTCGGCCAGCGTCAGGTTCTGCGACGGGGCGATATAGCGTTCCGCCACGGCGATGCCTTGACGCACCGTCTTGGCCTGCATCAAGGCCAGCGCGGCGCTGACCGAGGTATCGCGCGGGCTGAGCACGGTCCAGGCCAGCGCCGCGACATGGCCGGGCGGGGTCACCGCTTCCAGCCCGAACTGCGTGCCGGGCAGCACCGGGCCGTTCTCGGTCCAGCGCAGGGTCAGCGTGATCGGCGGCGCATCCTTGATTTCGATGATCGAGGGCCGGGTGCGGAATTTCCGGTAGCCGTTTGGTGTCAGGTATTCCTCGGGGTTCTGCGGATTGAGCTTCTCGATATAGACATCCTGATCGTCGAGATAGGACGAGGTCAGCCCCCAGCCCAGATCGGCGCTGCGCCCGGTCAGCACCACCGGCATGCCCGGGATGGTGCCGCCGATCACGGCGCCCGATTGCAGCTCCAGCCGCGCGAGGTACCAGATCGTCGGCGCCGCGAAGCCCAGATGCGGGTCATTGGCAAGCAGCGTGCCGCCCGAGGCCGACCGGGTCGTCGCCGCGGCCCAGCCGTTTGACGCCCCCGCCAGCCCCCGTGGCTGCACCGGCATCAGCGGGTGCGCCGGTTCGGTTGACACCTCCGCATAGCGCGGCACATCCGGGAACAGCTGCGTGTATTCCGGCAGCGCGGCCACCCCGGTGCCGGGATAGTCGGGCAGGATATCCAGCAGACGCCGCGGGTCCTCCAGCGCGATCGAAGTCCGCGCGCGCAGAACTTCCTCGGCGAGGTGACCGGACAGCTGCAGCCCCATGACCTTGACGATGGCAAGGCTGTCGGCCGGGCGCCACGGCGACACCGGGGCATTGAACAGGAACATCTCGGGCGCGCCGCGGCCCAGCGCCTCTTCGTTGATTTCCGCCAGCCGCGCGTTCACACCGCGCGCATAGGCCTCCAGCGCGGCCAGTGTCTGCGGGTCCTGCACGGCCACGCTTTCGGTTGCCAGCCGGTACAGATCCAGCCGCCGCAACAGCCGGTCAACCCGGACCGTTGCCGTGCCGAACACCTCTGACAGCCGACCCTGCGCGGTTCGCCGGAGCAGGGTCATCTGCCACAGCCGGTCCTGCGCGTGGGCGTATCCCAGCCCGAAGAACACGTCCGGGTCGCTGGCGCCGAGGATATGCGGAACATTGGCATTGTCGCGCACGATCTCGACCGGTGCCGTGATGCCCCGGACCGAAGCGGTCTGCGTGTAGGATGGCAGCGACTGGCTGGCCAGATAGTAGATCAGCGCGACCGCCAGAACGCACAGAACGACAAGGCCGGCGGCGACGCGAAACAGCCACGTAAACAGTAATCTCATCGGTGGGCCCTGCTCAATTGACCTCTCCCCCGGTCCTGATAGGTATCATATCCGACGCAGGATGCGAACATGAAAGGGATTAAATCATGGCGAAGGTCGCGTTTCTCGGATTGGGTGTGATGGGCTATCCGATGGCCGGGCATCTGCAGGCAGCAGGGCACGAGGTGTCGGTCTATAACCGGACCGGATCCAAGGCGCAGGGATGGGTTGACGCGCATGGCGGCCGCGCCGGCGCAACCCTGGCCGAAGCCGCGGCGGGCGCCGAGTTTGTCATGGCCTGCGTCGGCAATGACGACGATCTGCGTTCGGTCTGCCTCGGCGATGACGGGGCCTTTGCGGCGATGTCTGCCGGATCGGTTTTCGTCGATCACACCACGGTGTCGGCGAAGGTTACGCGCGCGCTTTACGGCGTGGCCGACAGCCGCCAGATCAGTTTCGTCGATGCACCGATCTCCGGCGGTCAGGCAGGGGCCGAAAACGGCGTCCTGTCGGTGATGTGCGGCGGCGATCAGGGGGCTTATGACCGGGCTGAGCCGGTGATCGGCACCTATGCCCGCATTTGCCGCCGCATCGGTGACAGTGGCGCCGGTCAGATGACCAAGATGTGCAACCAGATCGCCATTGCCGGGCTGGTCCAGGGGCTGAGCGAGGCGCTGCATTTCGCCGAGACCGCCGGGCTCGACGGCCGCGCAGTGGTCGAGGTGATCAGTCAGGGCGCGGCCGGATCGTGGCAGATGGCGAACCGCTACGAGACCATGCTGGACGACCATTTCGAGCATGGCTTCGCGGTGGACTGGATGCGCAAGGATCTGGGCATCTGTCTGGATGCCGCGAACGATACCGGGGCCTCGCTGCCGGTGACCGCGCTGGTGGATCAGTTTTACAAGGACGTGCAGAAACTGGGCGGTGGACGCTGGGACACCTCCAGCCTGTTCAAACGCCTGCGCTCGATGGGGTAGGATGGGTGATATCACCCATCCTACGGCTCAGCTTCTTCGCTGTCCCCCGACAGCAGCGCTGCCAGCTGGTCGCGCTGGCGTGTCTCTGCGCGGGGCGGCAGCGCCAGCACCAGTGCACGCCTGAGCGGCATTCCGGTATCCGGGCCGATCCGCGCTGACGGTCCGATCGTACGCCGCACGTCCGGTTCCGGCAGCAGCGTGAAGCCCAGCCCGAGATTGACGCATTCCATGATCGCCTCGACCGAATCGAGATAGGTCACTCGCGTCCCGGCCGCCTGATACGGTTCCACATGGGCCGCGATCAGCTTGCCGATGCCGGAATTCGGCAGGAAATGGTAAAACGGCAGCTCCCGGAACAGCGCCGCAACCTCTTCAGGTGCGTCCGCCGGGCAGGCCAGCACCATCACCTCGTCGCGCAGGATTGTGTAGGACAGGCTTGCCGGCACCATGGGCGAGGCCGTCACCACGGCCGCGTCCAGCAGCCCGGCCTGCACCTTGCCCTCCAACACTTCGGACACACCGGTTTCGATGTCGAACTCGGCGTTCGGCGCGTGGAGCTGGGCGCGGGACAGAAAGCCCGGCAGCAGCCGCACGCTGGCAGTGGCGACAAACCCGATCCGGTGCCTTCCGGCCAGCTGCCCGCCGGTCCGGCAGGCGGCCAGCAGGTCGTCTTCCCGCTCCAGCAGCCGCTGCGCATGGTCACAGACGGTCCGGCCCAGCGGTGTCAGCTGCGGCGGGCGGTGGCTGCGGTCAAAGAGGATGGCGTCCAGTTCCGCCTCCAGCGTCTTCATTTGCATCGATACCGCCGACACGGTCATGTTCAGCTGCCCGGCCGCGGCGGCGAAGGATCCGAGGCTGGCAATGCGGGTCAGGGTTTTCAGCACGCGTGTCTGCATAAATTCAAGGAAATTGAAGATAAATTTGAGTTTAATTCGGTTTTCCTGAAAACGCCAGCCACTATACTGGATCACGAAACCGTGAGGAACAGACATGCCCGAGACCCGCCACATTCCGTCCATCGCCCGTGACCTTGCCTCCGGGTTTGCCGCCCGCGCCGGGCGCTGGGATCGCGAGCGGGAATACTGCTGGGACAATGTCCGCGAACTGGCGCAGGCCGGCCTGATGGGCATGACCCTCCCGCGCGCCTATGGCGGGCAGGGGGCGTCGTGGCATGACGTGGTGCTGGCAGTGGAAGAGATCGCCCGCGCCTGCACTCTGTCCGCACGGATCGTGGTCGAAGGCAATATGGGCGGGATCAGTGCGGTTATGGCCTATGGCACCGAGGCGCAGAAGCGGCTCTGCGCGCCGCTGGTTCTGGCCGGGGACAAACCGGCGATCTGCATCACCGAACCCGGCGCCGGCAGCGCCGCGACCGACATGACGACAACCGCGCAACGCCGCGGCGACCGCTATATCCTGAACGGCACCAAGCACTGGATCACCGGGGGCGGCGTGTCGCGGATCCACCTGATCTTCGCGCAGGTGCTGGACGAAACCGGTGAGCGGCAGGGCATCGGCGGTTTCCTTGTTATCTGTGACCCGTCGGGCGGCGACCTGCCGGAGGGGTTCGAAGTGGTGCGGCGCGAACGCACGATGGGGCTTTGCGGCATGCCCGAGGCCGAGCTGAAGTTCACCGGTCTGGTCGTGCCGGCCGATATGGCCGTGGTGCCGCCCTCGGGCTTCGCCCGTGGCTTTGCCGACCTCATGACGGCCTATAACAGCCAGCGCGTGGGCGCCGGCACCGTGGCGCTGGGGATCGCGGCCGGGGCGATGGACCATGCCCGCCGTTACCTGCTGGAGCGGGAACAGTTCGGGCGTCCGATTGCCGAATTCCAGGGCCTGCAATGGATGCTGGCCGACATGGACACGGGCGTGCACGCGGCGCGCCTGATGCTGCACGAGGCGGCCCGCACCACGGGCCCCGCCGGTTTCCCGGACATGACGATGGCCGCGCGGGCCAAGCTCTTTGCCTCGGAAACCGCGATCAAGGTTGTGAACGACGCCCTGCAGATGTTCGGCGCGCGCGGATATGGCGATGCCGAACCGCTGGAACGCATGTACCGGGACGTGCGCATGTTCACCATCGGCGGCGGCACGGCGCAGGTGCTGCGCACCCAGATCGCCGGGACCGTGCTGGGGATCCGGACACCGCAACGGCGGGAAACGCCCCAAACGCGGGCGCTGGCGGCGGAGTGAAAGGGGACGGCCGGGCGGCGTTACCTGACCCGGAATTCAGGGACTGGCGCTGTTGCAGACCAGTGTGTTGTGCGTGAACAGCGGCAGATGCGAGCCCGAAGCGGGTGTTGCCGGATTGCCCTGATCAGGCGCGCCTACAAACCTTCAACCAGACCATTCATCAACGCCCGTGGCCTGAGTATCCGCAGCGCCGTGGCCGCTTCCTTCCGGCGACCATCGCGGACCAAACAGGCCGCCAAGGCGAAATCAATCACGTCGCGCTGGGCGTTTGACCCTCCTATTCGAGCATGTTCGCGGACCGCGTCCTCGAAGACCTCGGCTGCTTTCCCCCATTTCCGGTCTTCCATTTCCCGGTATCCCTTCGCGATTGTCCGGCAAATGTCACCGGCGGGTCCGCGGGCATTGTCAATGAGATCGTCCAGCGCGTCCCGATTGCCGCTACGGCTATGGGCAATAGCGGAATAGACATCAGCGAAGGCGAGACCGGGCCGTGGAAACCGGGCCAGCGCATAATCGCTCATCTTCTTCCAGCGATCGACCGGCACATCGACACCCATCAGTTCTGCACGAAACAAAAGCGCGACGCTGTCAGTCAGAACATTCAGCGGAGGTCCATGACTGTGTTCCGGTGCGATGTCGGAATCCAGAACCCGCCACATCTGATCAAGATTGCCTGTTTCAAGTGACCACAGCCCGACGTGCCAGTAAACGTGGTTGTAGAACGTCGTGTCCGGATCGTAGTTTTCCCACCACCCGGATATGTACCTTAACCCCTCTTCGTCCTGCATGCCTTCGTAATAGACATGTGCCCTGATATGCGCTGAGTGCGCGCTGTTTGGGTTCCCGGCCAGAGCGGTTTCGACATTCTTTTCCGCCGCCGCGAGCTGCCCCACTTCAAGTTGCGCAAATGCCAATTGGGCGCGGAACCACCAGTTGGTCCCGTAATGGCGTTCCAGCCGTGATGTATAGGCGAGTTGTTCCGCCTCGCGACCGGGCATCCCAGAGAGGCCAATCAGACCAAACACACTCGTGCACATCATTGCCACCATCACATCGGTCGGCCATTCCTCGACGTGTTCGTACACCGCAGCGCGTGCCTCGGCGGACTTGCCTTCCAGCATGAGCCCGGACGCATGGACATGGGAGCGCTCTCTTGCGCCGAGGTTAACACTCAGATCGCGGGCCCGCCCGAGATGCAACCGGACCTCGTCGGGACGAGCTCGCATCTGCATCTCCCGGGCAACACCAATGTGGGCAAGGGCGAATTCAGGGTCGGCTTCAAGCGCCGCACGAAATGCATCAGCGACACCCGGTTCCGCGCCAAGAAACCTGCGGACACCCGTGTTGTAGGTGTCGCATGCGTCAACAGATTGCGTGCTTATCGAATTGCCGAATTCGTCCGTTAACATGGCGGGCCCCGGTTCTTTGTGTATCGATAGTGGACGATTGCGGCAGCAGCCGTCAAATCCAAGGTCTTGGCAGTCCCTTGATGTCCGTGTCGGCCGCAATGCGTCCGGTCAGCCGAAAACTCTGCGCGGTTGCGCAGTGAAGGGCAGCGCCGGGCCCACTTTGACAAATGCTCCTCCGGGACCGAATGTCAGCTTGTGCCAAACGCAGGAGAATTGGGTTACCGTGGACTTGAATGCTTCGAACACAAGCGTGCTTGCACAGCCACTGCACCTCCCGTGCGGAGTTATCCTCAAAAACCGCATTGCGAAGTCTGCAATGTCTGACTCATTGGGAGATGGGCGTGGAATGCCGACGGATGCCCAAATCCGTCTATATGAACGGTGGGCGAAGGGCGGATTGGCGCTGTCCATAAATGGCGAGGTTCAGGGCACGCCCTATTTTGCCGAGAAGCCGGGCAACCTCGTCCTTGATACCCATTCCGAGCCTGAAACCTTCAAGGCTCTGGCGCGGGCGGGATCAATCGATGAAGCACATCTTTGGCTGCAGCTTGGACATGCGGGCGCTATGGCCGATGCGCTGATCAGTTACCCGAAGGGGCCAAGCGCACTTGACCTTCAGGGGCTAAAGTGCCGCTCGCTTTCCTTATCAGAAATCCAAAGTCTACCCGATGAGTTTGCACGTACTGCAGTTCTTGCGAAGGCGTTCGGATTTGGAGGGGTTGAGGTTCATGCAGCGCATGGCTTCCTGTTAAGTCAGTTCCTTTCTCCGTTGTTCAACAAACGGACAGACGCCTATGGCGGCAGCCTGATGCACAGAATGCGCCTTTTACTGGAAACCCTGGAGGCTGTGCGCCGCGCTGTGGGTCCGGATTTTCCCATCGGGATAAAGCTCAATGCCACCGATCAGCTTGAAGGTGGATTTGGGCAAGACGAGGCGCTCGCGGTTGTGGCTGCTCTGGACAGCACCAGCATTGATCTGATCGACATCAGTGGCGGAACGTATTTTCCCGGCGCGCCATCCTCGTCGGACCGTGTGGGCTCTGGTCCATACTTTCTTGACTTCGCCTCGCGCGCCCGGACCAGAACGACCAAGCCACTGATGGTGACTGGTGGTTTCAAGACGCTGCAACAGGCGCATGCAGCCATCGAAAATGGAACCGCTGATTTGATAGGCCTTGCGCGTGCGCTTGTCATCGAACCCGACTTGCCGAAGAAATGGCAAGCCGGTCATGCGCCGGAACCTCAATTCCCGCGTTTTGACAGTCCGCCGGAAGGCGGCGTGACGGCGTGGTATACGATGCAGATAACGCAGATTGCTAACGATGGGACCGCACTGTCACCTGCTGACCTGCCGGATGCCATCAAAGACTATGAGGAGAGAGACCAGAGACGGCGAGCGGTTTGGACGGAGTATTTTGGGAACGAGATCAGTCGTTGAAGCGGACATTCGGGCGACGACGGGGTACATAACCTTCGACAGAACGGCGGCCACACCCTCCGGGAACCGCCAAACCGCGCCTCTTCGCCCCGCCTTAACCCTCCGGCGTCACCACGGGCCGCCGCCATTCCTGCCAGTCCTGTACCGAGCCGCCAAAGGCGTTGATGTCCACCTTGCCCTCGATCCCGAGCACCAGCCCGGTGCCGGTGTATTGCCAGATCTTCCAGTGCCCGCCCGGGTAGACTTCGGACGGGTGCCCGGCGACCGAGCGCAGCCAGAACTCGGTGTTTCCCAGACGCCAGATACCGGTCTCCTTGTAGAAATCCGGGGTGGTGTAGACGATCGGGCGCTGGCCGTAATGTGCCTCCAGCATGTTCAGGAACTTGCGTGCCTCGCTGCGGACTTTCTCGGGCGTGGGGCGCAGGGTGCAGGTTTTCGAGGCCGGGTTCCATTCCATGTCCAGCACATGGGGCAGGGCGTTTGCATCGCGCGGGACATGTTTGATGAACCACCGCGCCTGCTGTTCGGCGGGGCGGCAGAAATAGTAGAAGTGATAGGCCCCCCGGGCGACACCGGCGGACCCGGCGCCCGACCAGTGCCTGGCGGAATTTCGGGTCGAACACGTCGCCGCCCTCGGTCGCCTTGATGAAGGCAAAGCTGACGCCAGCGCGGCGCGCCTTGTTCCAGTCGATCGCTCCCTGCCAACGTGAGATGTCGATGCCATGCACCGCGTAGGAGGCGGGCCGGCGGCGTTTGAAGTCAAAAGGATCGGCGTCGTCAAAGCGGGGATGGGTGCGCGCCGGGGCAGCCCGCAGCGACACTTTTGCGACCGCGTCTTCCGGCACTGGTTCGGGTTGCCGGTTGTTGCCGCAGGCGGTCGACAAGACGGCCACAGCCGCCAGCAAGACCAGTTTGCGCATTGCGTGTCTCCCGGTTTCCTGCCGACGGTGGTTGCCCGCGATCAGGGGATGATGCGGGTGTATTTAGAGCCTTCGAGCGTTGCGCCCACCTGCAATCCGGCCTGTCCGAACACGGCGGCCAGCACCGGGTTCAGCAGCGTGTTGCTGTCAGCGGCGACGCTTTCGCCGCGGTCGTTGATGACATAACCAACATCCGCGCCCAGCGTCCAGCCCGGCGCACGGCGGAAGCTTTCCAGCGCGGCGTCGGTCATGAAGAACAGCACATGGGCATATTGCACCGCGCCGATCTGCAGCCCGGCCGAGGCCTTGGTGTTGGAATAGTAATCCAGCGTCGCCCCGCCAACGCGCAGCGCGCCGCGTCCGTATCCGGCGCCAAAGCCGAACCCGGCTTCGGTCACCAGCGGCATCACGAGCATGCCCGAGGATTTGTCGGCGACGTCAGCGGTGTTGGGATAGCTGCGGTACATTTCGTCAAGCGTTGCGTCGACACGGGCGTCGATGGTGACCGAGCCATTGCTGCCGACCCCGTTGCCGCATGCGGCAGTGACGGTAAGGGCGGACATGGCCGTCAGCGCGAAGCCGCGACGAGACAGTCGGGTCTGGGAAATCCTGCTCATGGTTTTGCCTGTTATTTGCCTGTTATCGCCGGTGTTCCGGTCTTGGCTCGTGTTATAAGGGCATCCATCGCCGATGTCACGCGGGTTACAGACCGGGACGGCGGGATATCGCCTTGGGGGTTGGGCGGCATGCCCGAAGAGGGGGTCGGCGTGGCCAACCGAAATCCTCGCTGGCCAGAGACGGCAATGTGTAGTCGCTATTTGTTGGGTTCAGCAACCGGCGTCGCCGCATCCGCGAGGTTCTGAAGCCATCGTTCGCGGCCCTCGTCAAAAACCCATACATCGCGTTGCGCCTCGGCCTCGGCGTCCGGGGTCCAGTCCGGCGCAGAGGCCCGGTAGGTTTCGAGTGCTTCCCTCGCGGCCTCCGCATTGCCCAGGCAGGTCTGAATTACCGAACCCAGTTTCTGTGCAGGAGGCGGGGCGACAGCCATTCTGGCAAAAGCCGCTTCGGCCTCTTCACACCTGCCATCCTGCCATAACACCCAGGCCAACAGCCACGAGTGAACACGCGACGGAAGCGGATCAATTCGTTCCGATTTTTCCAGAATATCGATCGCCCGTTCATTTTCGCCGAGATAAAGAAAAGCCTGCGCATATGCGTTCATTGTGTCGGCCGACGAAGGATTGAGTTTCAGCGCGGTTTCAAATGCCTTGATGGCCTGCAAATGATCTCCGGCCTGCAACCTGACACGACCCAGAGCAAAATGTGCAGAGTAGTTTTCCGGCGCAATTGCCACTGCGGTTTCGCCGTGTTCAATTGCTTCGGCCAACATCGCCTCCGGGTCGTCGGCCCAGCCAAACCTGACATGCGTCCTGAGCGCAAATGCCATGGCCAGATGCCCCCAAACCGCCTCGGGGTAGAGCTCTAGTGTGCGGCGGTTCAGGGCAATAACAGCCGCGTTGTTTTCTTTGGACAGGCCCTTCGCGTTCTGTTTGCGCGCCATCTGCGTCATCAGCAGGGCATTCGACGCCGTGGGACCTGCGTCTTCAATCTCCGCGGCACCGATGACCCCTTCGACCTGATACGCGACGCGCCCGCCCACATCGGCGATCACACTTTCGAGGTTGTCGACATCGGTGGCAATTCGGTCCGACCAGACCAGCGAATTGTTCTCGACTTCCACCAATGCAGAGTTGATCGTAACCCGGCTGCCGTCAAAATGGAGGCTGCCCTCCACGATGTACTTCGCATTGAGCTGAGCGCCGATGTCTTTCAGGTCCCTGTCATCCCCGCGGAACCGGAAACTTGACCCGCGGGCAATGACCGTCAATTCGGGATATCGCGCCAGATGCGCAAGAACACCGTCGCTGACCAGATCGCCGAGAAGGCCGCGATGGTCCTCGGCGCTGTCGTCCTGAAATGGCAGCACCGCAACCACGGGGCTCTGCCGTTCGTCCGGGGTGGCGACCGCAAACCAGTAGACAGCGGCGCCAATCAGGAGCCCGACAACAGCGGCCAGTATGCCAGCCTTGGCGCCCAGCCGATTTGTTCCCGGTGCCGGCCCGGCCTGTTCAACAACGGGCGGTGCCGACGTCGCAAGGGTTCGCGACCTTTCGTTGAGCTCAACCCGGAACACCTCGATTTCGGCAGGAATGTTCTTGAGCCGTTGCGGACCCATCGACGTCATGTCGAGATCGAGTTTGCCCGCGACGTGTTCGTAGACCGAGCGCGAAACGCAAATCCCGTCCGGGTCGGCCAGTCCCTCAATTCGGGCCGCGATATTCACGCCGTCGCCAAAAATGTCGTCGTCTTCAACGATGACATCGCCGATATTGATCCCGATCCTGAACCGGATGCGGCTCTCTTCCTCGGTGCCGCTTTGCGAATTCACGACGGCATGCTGCACATCGACTGCAAAGCGCAGCGCGTCGACGACGCTGGAAAATTCAATGAGGCTGCCGTCGCCCAACAGCTTGACCGTGTGACCCCGATGAAGCGCGAGCCTTGGTTCCACGATTTCGCGACGCACTTTCTTCAGCGCGCGCAGCGTCGCGCTTTCATCGCCGCTCATGAGTTTAGAGTATCCCACAACGTCGGCCGAAAGGATCGTTGTCAGTTTCCGTTCCTGACGGTTTTCGTCCATCGCGGCGGTCTCCTCGGGACAAGCCTAGCTCAAGAAGCAACGGCGCGTCGAGAGATCCGCAAACAGCAGGTAAGCCATTGATCGCCCGAAAAACGGCTCGGGTCAAATTGTACCCGAAGACGCATGGCGACATTTGCACCCGAAACCCCACAAAAAAACGGCCGGGTCAGCCCCGGCCGTTTTACCTGTCCCGGTGTGGGACCGGAATTATTCGTCGTCGAGCGCTTCGATCGCCTTTTCAAGGTCTTCCTTGCTGACTTCCTTGTCGGAAATCTGCGCCAGTTCGAACACGTAATCGACAACCTTGTCCTCGAACAGGGGCGCGCGGATCTGCTGCTGCATCTGTTCGTTCTGCTGGACAAACTCGAAGAACTGGCGTTCCTGCCCCGGGTACTGGCGCGCCTGGTTCATCACGGCCTGGCTCATTTCCGCTTCGCTGATTTCGATCTCGGCCTTCTGGCCCAGCTCGGCCAGCAGGAGGCCCAGACGCACGCGGCGTTCGGCGAGGCCGGTATGTTCGTCGGTCGCTTCGATCTCGGGGTGGTCGTGGCCTTCGACGTCGGGGTTTTCTTCGTGCCACAGCTGGTGCGCGATCTGGCCGGCCTCGGCCGAAACCAGCGACGGCGGCAGATCGAATTTCACCAGTTCATCCAGCTGGTCCAGCAGGCCGCGCTTGAGAACCGCGCGGGCGGCGCCGGAATACTCGGCCTCCAGCCGTTCGGTCACTTGCGATTTCAGGGCGTCGAGGTCCTCGGCGCCAAATTTCTTGGCCAGCTCATCGTCGATCTTCGCGGCTACCGGGGCCTTCACCTCTTTGACGTTGCAGGAGAAAACCGCTTCCTTTCCGGCCAGGTGCTCGGCCTGGTATTCTTCGGGGAAGGTGACGGTGACGTCCTTTTCCTCGCCGGTCTTGGCGCCGACCAGCTGTTCCTCGAAACCCGGAATGAAGCTGCCGGAGCCCAGCACCAGCGGATAATCCTCGGCCGATCCGCCTTCGAACGCCTCGCCGTCGACCTTGCCGACAAAATCGAAGACAACCTGATCGCCGTCCTCGGCCGCCGCGCCTTCGTCACGGGCCTCGAAATCCTGCGCGTTTTCGGCAAGGTTGGACAAGGCTTCGTCGACAGACGCATCGTCGGCCTTGACCACCATCCGTTCCAGCGTCACCTGTCCGAGGTCGACGTCGGGGATCTCGGGCAGGGCCTCGTAGGACATCTCGACGTGTACGTCGTCGCCTTCTTTCCAGTCCTCGTTGGTCATCTTGACCTCGGGCTGCAGCGCCGGGCGGTCGCCCGAGTCCTCGAAATGCTTGTTCATCGCGCCGTCGATGCTTTCCTGCATCGCTTCGCCCAGCAGGCGCTGGCCGAACTGCTTTTTCAGCAGCGGCATCGGCACCTTGCCCTTGCGAAAGCCCTTCATCTCGATCTCGGGCTGAGCCTCGACCAGCTTTTCATTGACCTTGTCGTCGAGCTCGTTCGCGGTGACCACGATCTGGTAGCCGCGTTTCAGACCTTCGTTCAGCGTTTCGGTGACCTGCATTCGGTTTCCCCATAACAAAAAGGGCGCGCAGACATGCGCGCGCAGCCATCAGATTTGCGGCGTTCTATTGGTACGGGCAGGGCGGTGCAAGCGGTTTCTGGCTGCCACGACGAACCGGCAGCCGGGCCGTCGGGCCCGGCCGCTGCGGGTCCGTGATCAGAACTTCCAGCGCGCGCCCAGCAGAACCGAGGACGCATCCAGATAGGCAGTTCCCGGCTCGTCCAGCGAATAGCCGCGCAGTCCCAGATAGGCTTCCATGTTCAGATCGTCGACATGCTGGACAACGCCCAGCCCGTAGGCCGCGCTGTCGGATCCGGCCACGGTCCTGTCCTTGCCGGCGTAATAGTCGGCGGCAATGGCGGTCTTGCCGGCGCTCGTCCAGTTGCCGATATACCCGATCTTGCCATAGGTATAGCTGCCTGCGGTGTTGCGTTGCCCGGCGGCAAGCGTGACGTTGAAACCGGACGGCATCAGCACGCTGAACGACCCGATGGTATCGTCGAAATCGCCGGCCGACGCCGAAGTCACCTTTTTGTAGCCGACGGCACCGGCCACCCGGGTTCCGTTGAATTCATTTGCATAGCGCAGGGCGATGTCGCGGGTTTTCAGGTCGCTGCCCTGAACCAGAAGATCCTTGCCGTAGGCCGCAGACAGCGTGAAGCCGCCGAAGGACGGTGTGTCATAGCGCACCCGGCCCAGACGCCCGCCGTCGAAATCACCGAAACCACTGGTGATGGTCGGGCCGGTCAGGTTCCCGGCCGTGTCGCGGAAGCGGAAGGCTGCTGCCGTGTCCGGCACCGAGGCATAGATCACCAGCGCGGTTCCCGACAGGTCGGTCTCTGCCACCCCGTCCGTGGCCATGCTGCCCTGACCAAAATAGAACGTGCCGGCCTGATCCGTATTCAGGCTGAGATCCACCTTGCGGATAAAGGCCCGCCGCCATTCCCAGGCTTCGGGTGTGAACCCCTGCGACACCGCTCCGGAGGGGCGAAAGCCCAGCCCGGTTTCGAAGTTGAAGGCAAAGGACACGGCATCTCCGGGATGTCGGTACCATAGCCCGATGCGCGAGTTCGAATGGCCGCTGTCGACCACTGTATTCTTGGTCGATGCGCCATCGTCAAAGCTCTGCAATGCCGGGTTCAGGTGCCCGTAGATCAGGACATTCCCGCCATTGCCGGTGTCGTATCTGAATTCTGCCTGTGCTGCCGTCGTGCCAGCCATCGTCACGCTGAATAGCGCGACGGCTCTGTAAAACCGCTTCATTCGCTCTGCCTCCAATAACTGCAGTTCCGGATCTGTGCCCGGTATTGCGCGCAGTTTAACAGATTGGCGCCAATTTCAAAGAAAAGGTTGCGTGACAGGCGGCAACGGCCCTTGCGTCATTCGCTGTCGCGCCAGTCGACCTCGCTCCGACCGCGGCGGAACTTGAAATTGTCCAGCTCACGGAACACCCAGCGGGTGCCGAAAATGATGGAGTGGCTGTCGCGGTAGCTGACGAAGCCGGGTTGGTCGAATGCATAGTGGCGCAGGCCGATGTAGAAATGCATGTCGCTCTTTTCTACATCCTGCACGATCCCGATGCCGATGGACTCGGACACCGAGGTGGATGAAACGGTATTCATCCCGCGGTAGAGATCCAGAGAGACGGCCGTATCGCCCCAGTCAAACCAGCGTTGCCGCAGCCCGATCTTGGCGTAATAGTATTCACCGTTTCCTTCGCGTGCGCCGGCGGCTACCGTTGCGGACCAGCCCGTCTCCGCGTGACGCAGGCTCACAGAACCCGCGGACTGCGGCGCCTGCTGGCCCTGATTGTCCTCGGCCAGCGAGAATCCGGCACTCGCTTTCAACTCCAGCGGCCCGAAATCGTTGCGATAGAACACGCCCACATCGGCCAGCGAGTCATTGATCACCACATTGCGGTCCGAAACTGAGACCCCGGCCGACACCGCAACGTTGAAGGTGCCCAGCCGGGACAGGGAGAGGTCGGGGCTGTCCCAGCGGATGCGCGGCGCGCGGCCCCCGTCAAAGGTGGGAAAGGCGGTCGATACCGTGACTGCGGACAGGGTGCCGGAGCTGGTCCGGAAGAAATAGCCGCCCGCGGTGTCGGAAATGCCGACATAAGCGGCCAGTTGCGTGCCGGACAGATCAGATTCGGTCACCGAATCCGATCCCATGCTGCCCAGCCCGAAGGAGATCGACCCCAACCGTTCAGTGTCGTGGATGAATTCGAGCTTGCGCAGCGTTGACGCGTTGAGGTCGATAAGCGGCGGCATGTAGATCTGGCTCATCGCGGCGGAGGCGCGGATGCCCAGCGAGGATTCGAAATTGAACCGGGTCTGCCCGCGCGCAGCCGGCAGATCCAGCCAGAACCCGATCCGACCGCCCGAATAGGAATTATCGGCGATGTTGCTGTACCGGTCCACGCCGTCGTCAAAGGACACCACAGACGGGGAGAAATGTCCGTAGAGGCGAAACCCCTTCAGCGGATTGCTGTCATCTGCCAGCACAGCGGTGACCGGCATTGCACAGGTGCAAAGCGCGGACAGGGCAATCTGTTTCAGGGTTCTGGGCATTCGACGACCCGGATCAGCAGTAATACGCCGGGGCAGAATGCAGGACCTGCCTGTTGCAGGCAAGCCGGCACAAGGTCGTCCGGTCGTGGTGCGGGTGGAGGGACTTGAACCCCCACGCCTTGCGGCGCCAGAACCTAAATCTGGTGCGTCTACCAATTTCGCCACACCCGCAATCCGCCTGTCAAAGGCCGATGCCGCATATCAAAGCCGGGCTTTGGATGCGAGGGAAAACCTGAACCGGCCGTTCAAAAAAATATCAAGACATTAACTCTCCATTAAAGCATCCGACCTTTAACCTGAGACATATCCGGCAGCCTTGAAGTAGTTCCAGCACTCTTCCGGTGAGAAGAGTTCGCAGATTTCAGTGAGGGCTTTGAACATGTCGGTGAAGGTTCGAGCGCCGATCCTGCGCAGGTGTGCTTTGAGTTTCGAGAAGGCCATCTCGATCGGGTTGAGATCGGGGCTATAGGGCGGCAGAAACAGGAACCAGCATCCGGCTTTGCGCATGGCTTTGGCCGCAGCGGCATTCTTGTGCGTCGCGAGGTTGTCTAGGATCACGACGGTACCTGGCTCCAGTTCCGGCACCAGCACCTGCTCGACATAAGCCGCAAAGGCTTCGCCATCCATCGCGCCCTTGATGACCCAGGGTGCGATCAATGCGTCGGCGCTGAGGCCCGCGATGAAGGTCTGCGTGCCCCATGATCCAAAGGGCGCATCCATCACCAGCCGCGCGCCCCGTTGTGACCATCCACGCTGGCGGGTCAGGTTGGTTTTGACAGAGGTTTCATCAATGAATACAGCACGATCTGGCTGAGCCGAGACGGCAGGCAAGCGGTGTTTGACCCAATGGTCGCGTTGTTTCCTTACCCTCGCGCGGTGTCGTTCAGTCGCGACCAACGTCTTTTTTTGTACGTGAAGCCCAGCTTGCGCAGGAACCGGCCAATCGCATCAGGGTGCGCCTGAACACCGGTCGCATCCGCAAGAGCGCCGGCAAGTTCAGGCATGGTCATGTCGCCGTCCTGTTCAATCAGTTCGATCAGAAGCGACCGATGCGGATCAAGCTTGCCCTTGCCGCGAGGACGGCCCTGAGGCGCGGCCCTTGCTTGTCCGGTTCGCCGGATCGCAAGCCCCCAACGCGCCCCGGTCGCGGGCGAAAGCTTCAGGCGCAACGCCGCCGCGCGTCCGCTCAATCCTTCTTCAACCAACTTCTGAAACCGCATCCGCAACGCGTTCGGCAAAGGTGCTGACATGATCCATCCTCCCAAACAGGATGAATCACAGATCGGCACTCAAGGGAATCCCTTGCGATTCAGGTTTTGAGCCGGACGCTTTAACGTAAACTTCCGAAAAAACAGAGGCAATCGAGCGAGTATGCCCAATGAAACATGAACCGGCGGCCGTTTCCGGCCGGCGCAGGCCATCCGTCAAGGCGGTGGACGGTCTCATTCTGCTTCCCTCCAGCGCCGTGGTGCAGACCCGCGAAGGCGGACTGCCGGCGGAACACCTGATGCCCGGCGATGAACTGATCGCACGGGGGCAGGGATATGTGCGCCTGAGCCATGTCAGCCGGTTGCGCCAACAGGTCAGGACGGTCTGGGTGAAGGACGGTTTTCTGCCCGATATGGCGCCCACCGGCGGCGTGCTGCTGCCCGCGCATCAGCCGGTCCTGCGCCGCGACGTGCGACACGAGATGGCCCTGCCGGCGCAGGCGCTGGCCTCGCTGGGGCTGGCCGAAGAGATCGGGCTGCGCCAGCTGACCCTGATCCAGCTGTGGCTGTCCGCGGTCGATACGATCTATGCCGCCGGGCTGGAGATCTCGGCAATCCCGGTGGCCGACCGGGACCGGCGCGTCGCCTGACGGCGCTCAGCCCGCAATCAGCAGGATCAGCCCGGCCAGGGCCCAGAGCGCAATCAGCGGCAGCACGATCCAGTACTGCTGTTCCTTCGGCAGATGCCAGCCCGGGGCACCCCGGGCAGCCACCACCGCCCAAAGGCAGACGACCGGCCAGTAAACGGTGATCCCCAGCGCAGCTGCCAGCACAACCACAGCCCAGCCTGCACCGGCGGCATGGCCGGCCAGCCCGGCAGCCAGCAGCGGGGTATAGATCAGGTCCGCACCCGCAAACCCCTTCCAGAAGGCCACACCGACCGGTGTCACCTGGTCGGCCGGTTCCTGCGTGCCCATGCGCACACCCAGATCATAGCTGAGCGCGGCGCTGCATTGGGCAACGGCCAGATAGAAAACCAACAGCCAGCCCGGGATCTGAATGAACCAGAATGCAAGTGTCGCCATGATGCGAATCTCCGCAAGATGCCGACATATTACACAAATTGACCGGCCGGCGGCCGGCGGATGGTGCCGGTGTCCGGCCTACCGGTTGCCGCGTCCGGAGAACCGGGCGGCATCTTCGGCAGCCCGGCGGATGGCGTTCGATTTATGCACGGTTTCCATATATTCCGCCTCGGGGTCGCTGTCATAGACAACGCCGCCACCGGCCTGAATATACAGCTTTTCGTCCTTCACGATCGCCGTGCGCAGCGCGATACACATGTCCATATCGCCGCCGGCACTGATGTAACCGCACCCGCCGCCATAGATGCCACGCTTTTCCGGTTCCAGCTCGTCGATGATCTCCATCGCCCGCACTTTGGGTGCGCCGGATACGGTGCCCGCCGGCATCCCGGCAAAGAACGCGTCCAGCGCGTCCTTGTCCTCGGCCAGCTCGCCGATCACGTTCGACACGATATGCATCACGTGGCTATAGCGCTCGATGATGAACTGCTCTGTCGGTTTCACGGTGCCGATCTTGGCCACTCGGCCACAATCGTTGCGGCCCAGATCCAGCAGCATGAGATGTTCGGCCAGTTCCTTCTTGTCCGCCAGCAGGTCCGCTTCCAGCGCCTTGTCCTCTTCCGGGGTGGCACCGCGGGGGCGGGTGCCGGCGATCGGACGGATCGTCACCTCGCTGCCGAACACCCGGACCAGAATCTCGGGCGACGCGCCGACAACCTGAAACCCTCCGAAGTTGAAATAGAACATGAACGGCGACGGGTTGGTCCGCCGCAGCGACCGGTACAGCGCAAAGGGCGGCTGGCGGAATTCCTGCGTCCAGCGCTGGGCCGGAACGACCTGAAAGATGTCGCCGGCGCGAATGTAATCGCGCGCCTTTTCGACCGCGGCCTTATAGCCGTCCTTGGTGAAATTGCAGACTGGCGGACCCACGTCCTCGGCTTCGCCCAGATCGCGGGTTTCGGCGGGCATGGCGCGTTCCAGATCGCGCACCGCGTCCATCACGCGTTCAGCGGCCTGCGCATAGGCCGCCCGCGCGGTCTGGCCGTCGCTGACCCATGCCGGGGACACCACCGTGACCTCGCCCTTGACCCCGTCCAGCACCGCCACGACCGACGGTCGCTGCATCAGCGCATCGGGCAGGCCCAGCGGATCGGGGTTCACGTCCGGCAGATGTTCGATCAGCCGCACCATGTCATAGCCCAGATAGCCGAATAGCCCGGCCGCGGCCTGTGGCAAATCATCGGGCAGGGTGATCCGGCTTTCGGCCAGCAGCGCGCGCAGATTGTCCAGCGGGTCACCGTCCTGCGGTTCGAACCCGTTCGGGTCGAACCGGGACGACCGGTTCAGTTCCGACCGCGCCCCGTGACAGCGCCAGACCACGTCCGGCTTCATCCCGATGATAGAATAACGCCCGCGCACCTCGCCGCCGGTCACCGATTCCAGCATGAACGCGTCGGCCTGCGCCCCGGTCAGCTTCAGCATCAGCGACACGGGCGTGTCCAGATCCGCCGCCAGCCGGGTCGAAACGACCTGATTTTCGCCCGCGTCATAGGCCCGCGCGAAGGTTTCGAAGTCCGGCGTCAGCGCCATCAGCGTCCGCCTGTCTGCATGCTGGTCTGAACCGCATCCAGCGCGCGCTGATCGATCTGCGGATTGGCACGCCGCTGAGCATCGGCCAGGAAGGCCTGAAACAGTGCCGATGCAAGGGCCTGATCGGCTTCGCGTTGCAGCCCGTCGCGGAACTGCTGCAGCTCAGGTGTCTCCTCGGCATCCTCGATCCGGTCCAGCCGTACGATCTGAACCGTGGCGCCGGCCGGGATGACCCGCACATCGCCGGGTTCCATCTCGAATACCTGGGTCATGAAATCCGGCGCGGTGCCGTCGATGAAGGCCCGGCGCATCAGCCCGTTTTCCACCTTCACCCGCAGACCGGCCTCGGTGAAATCACCGGTTTCCGCCAGCTTCAGCACCGCCTCGGCGGCCTGCGCTTCCAGCGCCTTGCGGGTTTCCGTCTCGGTCCACGCTGCGGCAACCTGATTGCGGGCGCTGTCGAACGGTTCGGGCCGCTCCGGCAGAACCTCGTTCAGGCGCAGCGCAAAGATCCCGCCATCCTCCAGATACCCGACTTCCGGATAATCATCCGCGGTCACCGCTGCCGCCGTGCTGCGGAAGGCATCATAGGCGGCCACGCCTTCATAGGCCTGCACCGACCAGTCGATCTGACCCAGTTCGGCATCGGTTTCGTCAGCCAGCTCCTCCAGCGTGGCACCGCCGGCCAGCAGATCGTCGATCGGCTGCACCTGCGTGTCGATCAGGCGCCGCGCGCGGTCAGCGGCCAGTTCGTCACGCAGTTCCGGCAGGGCATCCTCGAAACTGGTTGTGCGGGCAGCCAGCGTTCCGTTGATCCGGTACAGTGCCGGTCCCAGCGGCGAGGGCAGCGGCCCGACCACGTCGCCGGTTTCGGCGGCAAACACCGCGTCGCCGGCCTCGGCCAGATCCCCGATCCGGACATCGCCCAGATCCACGTCCTGCAGCGCGAGCCCGCGGTCTTCTACCAGCCGCTCGAATGTGGTGCCGCCCACTTCCAGCTGGGCCTTGGCGTCACTGGCGGCGGCGTCATCTGCAAAGGCCAGCCTCTCGACCAGCCGCCGTTCCGGCACCTTGTAGGTGTCGGCCTTTTCCTCGTAGCGGTTGCGCAGCGCGGTGTCGTCAACCTCCACCTCGTCCAGCAGCATTTCCGGCGTCAGCAGGATATAGGTGATCTTCTTGGTTTCCGGCAGGCGGAAATCGTCGGGATTTTCGTCGTAATGGGCCTTCAGCACCGCTTCGTCCGGTTCCGGCAGCGGGTCTGTCAGGTCATCCGCCGTCAGCCCGGCCCAGGTAATGCTGCGCCGTTCGCCGACGAAGGAAATCAGCGTATCGGCATAGATATCCGGCATGTGTGCGGCAGAGACGATCGCCCCCTGCGCCAGCGTGCGGGCGCTTTCGGCGCGCAGGTCGTCTTCGAACTCAGCCTCGCTCACACCTGTGCGTTCCAGCGCAAAGCGATAGGATTCGCGGTCGAACTGACCGTCCAGCCCCTGAAAGGCCGGGATCCGGAACAGTTCGTCACGTACGATGTCGTCGCCCACGGACAGGCCGATATTGGCAACCTCGTCGTCCAGAGCGGCCAGCGCGACCAGCCGGCCCAGCACCTGCTGGTCGATGCCGAAGGCGCGGACCTGCTCCATCGTCAGGGACTGGCCGATCTGGGCCTCGGTGGCCTGAATTTCCCGCTGAAGCTCCAAATAATACTCGTCGACTGTGATCGACTGATCGCCGACATGCCCCACGGTCCGGATGGTGCCGCCCAGATTGGTGACGCCAAAGCCGCCAAGTCCGAGGATCAGCAAACCCAGGATGACCCAGACAAATGTTTTCGACAGGCTGTTCTCTTTGGCCATGACGCCCTCTGTTACATTGCGGGGGCCTGTCTACGATGGGCAGGGAAGGGGGGCAAGATCAGATGGTAAAGCGGGCCAGCCTGTCGATCACGGTTTCAAGACCGGCGCGGTCGGCATTGGCAAAGGCAATCCGCAGGTGCCGCGCCCCGTCGGGATCGTCGCCGGGTGTAAACATCGTGGCCGGCAACAGCAGCAGGCCGGCCTCGTGCACCAGCCGCCGGGCCAGTTCACCCGAGGAGATGTCAAACGGGTGCCGGACATAGGCAAAATAGGCGCCCAGCCCGTTCAGGTGCCAGCCGCGCGCCTCAAGCCGCGGAAACCCTTCGGCCACGGCGGCGCGGCGGTCGAGGATTTCGCGCCGTTCGCCCGCGACCCATTCACGCAGGTTTCGCATGCCCCACAGCGCTGCGTGCTGGCCGATCTGGGCCGGGCAGATGGTAACGGTGTCGAGGAACTTCTCGATCTCCAGCAACAGGTCGGGTGCCGCGGCCAGCGCCCCCACCCGGTGACCGGTCAGCCGGTAGGTTTTCGAGAAGGAATAGAGATGCACCAGCGTGCTGTCCCAGCCCGGATCGGTGAACAGACCATGCGGGGCGCCCTCTGCAGACAGGAAATCGCGGTAGGTTTCGTCAAGGATCAGTCGCAGGTTCCGGCTGTGGGCCAGCGCATGAAAGGCGGCGATCAGGTCGGGCGGGTATTCGACCCCGCCGGGATTGTTCGGACTGACCAGCGCAATGGCCCGGGTACGGTCGGTGATCCGCCGCGCGGCTTCGGCCGGATCGGGCAGCAGATCGGCACCGGTCGGGATTGGCACGGCCTTCACCCCCGTCATGTCCAGATACATTTTATGATTGAAGTACCAGGGCGTTGGAAGGAGAACTTCATCTCCTTCCCCGGTGATGGCCGAGATCGTGGCTGCAAAAGCCTGATTGCAGCCCGAAGTGATGGCGACCTGATCCTGCGCGACCGCGCCGACGTAAATGGCCGAGATTTCCTGCGCCAGTTGCCCGCGCAGTTCCGGCAGGCCCAGAACCGGGCCATAAAGGTGCACTTCCGGGTTTTCCACCGCGATCTGCGCGATATGCGCCCTAAGCGCCGCCGGCGGCGGGGCAACCGGCGCCGCCTGGCTGAGGTTGATCAGCGGCCGGTCAGCGGGAAACACCGCGCCGTCGAGCCATTTCTTCGCCTCCACGATCGGCGCGGCGAAGGTGGATTGCGTGCGGGTTGCTGTCATCGGTTCCGGATCAGTCCTTGCCGCGATAGGGCTCGACATATTGCAGCGCCATGTCCCACGGGAAAAAGATCCAGGTGTCCTGACTGACCTCGGTGATAAACGTGTCCACCTGCGGCCGGCCCTTGGGCTTGGCGTAGACGGTGGCGAAATGCGCGTTGGGATACATTGCGCGCACCACTTCCAGCGTCTTGCCGGTATCGACCAGATCGTCGACGATCAGGATCCCGGTGCCGTCCCCCATCAGGCCGCTGTCGGGGTTTTTCAGCACCATGGCATCGGCCTGGGTCTGGTGGTCATAAGATTTGATGCTGATCGTATCGACCGTGCGGATGTCGAGCTCGCGGCTGACGATCATGGCCGGGGCCATGCCGCCGCGGGTCACGGCGACCACAGCGCGCCATGCGCCGTCATCGGGGCCCTGTCCGTCCAGCCGCCACGCCAGCGCGCGGGCATCGCGGTGGATCTGGTCCCAGCTGATGTGAAAGCCTTTTTCATGCGGCAGTCGGTCGGTCATGTCGATCCTTTCAGAAGCTGGCAGGCGTCCAGCGGTCGGTCAGCAGCCGCAGTCCCAAAGCGCCGAGCACGGCGGCAGCGACACGGTCAAAAACAGGCTTCAGGCGCAGGTAGCGGGTGCGCAGGACCGTGGCGCTCATCGCCAGCGCGATGGCCGGCTGAACGATCAGTTCAACGCAAAGATGGTTGAGGAAAATCAATCCCTTCTCGGACGGGGTTAAACCCTGTGGAAAGATCACAAGGATCACGGCCGCCGCGAACAGGACCGATTTCGGATTGGCAAGATTGATGGCCATTCCGCCAAGGAAGGCCCCGTGCCGCGACGGGGTCCGCGCCTGTCCGATCGGGTCGCGGGCGCCGCGCCATGTCTTCACGGCCAGCCAGATCAGATACGCCGCCCCGGCGGTCTTCATCAGGCCGAAGGCCCATGGAAACAGCCGGAACAGCACATCCAGCCCCATCAGCGCCGCCAGCGTCCAGAGCGCTGCCATCACCGCCAGCCCGCAGGCGGCCGCAACCCCCGTGCCCCGGCCATGGGCCAGTGCGGTACGGATCAGGTAGAGCAGCGACGGGCCGGGGCTGGCAATTGCGGCCAGAAGCGTCAGGTTGAACGCGATAAGATGCGCGGTTTCCATCCCGGGTCAGGCTTTCGTGATGTCCGGCGCGTCGACCGCCTTCATGCCCACGATATGATAGCCCGCATCGACATGCAGATTTTCGCCGGTAACGCCGCTGCCCAGATCGCTGAGCAGGTAAAGCGCGGATTTGCCCACGTCATCGGTGGTCACGTTCCGGCGCAGGGGTGAATTATACTCGTTCCACTTCATGATGTAGCGGAAATCGCCGATACCGGAGGCCGCGAGCGTCTTGATCGGGCCGGCCGAGATGGCGTTGACGCGGATGCCGTCCTTGCCCAGATCTTCGGCCAGATATTTCACCGAGGCCTCCAGCGCCGCCTTGGCCACGCCCATCACGTTGTAATGCGGCATCACCTGTTCAGCGCCGTAATAGGTGAGCGTCAGCATCGAACCGCCTTCGCCCATCATCTTTTCCGCCCGCTGTGCGACGGCGGTGAAGGAATAGACGGAGATATCCATCGTCATCGCGAAATTGGCGCGCGACGTGTCGACATAACGCCCGCGCAGTTCGCTCTTGTCGGAAAACCCGATGGCGTGGACCACGAAATCCAGCGTGTCCCACCGCTCGCCAAGCGCGGAAAACAAGTCGTCGACCGAGCCTTCGTCGCCGACATCGCAAGGCAGGACTATATCGCTGCCCAATTGCTCGGCCAGCGGCACCACCCGCTTTTTCAGCGCGTCGCCCTGATAGGAAAACGCAAGCTCGGCGCCCGCTTCGGCACAGGCGCGGGCAATGCCCCAAGCGATGGATTTATCATTCGCCAGCCCCATGATCAGCCCGCGTTTACCTGCCAACAGTGCTCCAGACATTGCACGTGCCTTCTTTTGAATTGTATTGCCGAAGAGGTTTAGGCGATTGCCAGTTCCGCTTCAAGGCAAGGCTTGCCGGGGCGGCACGGGCAATTCACGCGATCGGAAGACGAAGAGTGTAATTGCAGAAATCTTTTATATCTTCGGTTTGTGCGTCCTGCCCGGACTGTGGCCCCGCCGGCTCTGCCATGGCTGAACTTGCGGTCCGCGGGGGCTGGCCCTAGGTAGGTCTGGCAGAGCAAGGAGACAGGCGATGAGCGACCGCAGCGGGGTGTTTGCCGGCAACGATCCGTTTGAAATTGCCCGACGCTGGCTGGCCGAGGCCGAGGCCGCGGAGCCCAACGACGCCAATGCCATCGCGCTTGGCACGGTGGATGCAGCCGGGCTGCCCAATGTGCGCATGGTTCTGCTGAAGGAAATCGAACCGGCGGCCTTCGTGTTCTTTACCAATTATGAAAGCGCCAAGGCGCAGGAACTGGACGGTGCGTCGAAGGCGGCGTTCGTGATGCACTGGAAGTCCCTGCGGCGCCAGATCCGGGTGCGCGGGACGGTGGAACGCGAGGACGGGCCACAGGCGGATGCCTATTACGCGTCCCGGTCGCTGAAAAGCCGGCTGGGCGCCTGGGCGTCGCAACAATCGCGCCCGCTGGCCAGCCGGGCCACGCTGATGGCCGAGGTCGCTCGGATCACCGCCCGCTTCGGCACAAACCCGCCGCGCCCGCCGTTCTGGGGCGGTTACCGGATCGTTCCGCTGGAGATCGAGTTCTGGGCAGATGGTGCGTTTCGCCTGCATGACCGGTTCATCTGGCGCCGCGATGCGGTTGGCGAAGAATGGTCCATTCAGCGGCTGTCGCCGTGACGTTCACGTCACGTGAACTGCAAGGTGCTGGAAAGGCTGAAAAAGTTGTTTTACAAAAAGGTTGCACGGCGGCGTGACTTTTAGGAGTCTTGTGTAAAAGGTAACTCTGGGTAAACGGAACGAAACTTGACGGAAGATCTGAGCAGTATGCACCATGTCAAGGGGCATGTTAAATGGTTCGACCCGGGTAAGGGCTTTGGCTTTGTTGTTGCGGATAACGGCGGGCCAGACATCCTGCTGCACGTGAACGTCCTGCGCAATTTCGGTCAGAGCTCGGTTGCGGACGGATCCGCGGTGGAAGTTGTCACCCACCAGACCGAGCGCGGCGTGCAGGCGATCGAGGTTGTCAGCATCACACCGCCGCCGCGGGAAAACGACCCGCCCCTGAACGATATCGCATTGCTGGACGAAAACGAGATCCTCAACGCTCCGCTGGAACCGGCGCGGGTGAAGTGGTTCGACAAGGGCAAGGGGTTTGGTTTTGCCAACGTGTTCGGCCGGGCCGAGGATGTTTTCCTGCATATCGAGGTTCTCAGACAGTGCGGGCTTGCAGATTTGCAGCCCGGCGAGGCACTGGCGCTGCGCGTGATCGAAGGCAAACGCGGACGCATGGCCGCCGAGGCCCATGCCTGGGAAGCGGCGAACAAGAGCGATGCGCAATAGGGTCGGGCGCTGGCTGACGGCCATCGCGGTTCTTCTTTTCCTGCCGGTTTCGGTCTCTGCCGCCTGTCGTGCGGATCAGGTGCAGTTGCGCGGCGACTGGGGCGAGATCCGGTTCGGGGTGGAGCTGGCGCAGACCGATGAAACCCGGTCCCGCGGGCTGATGTTCCGCGAAAGCCTGCCCCGGGGGGCGGGGATGTTGTTTGTCTATGACGCCCCGCAGCCGGCCGCCTTCTGGATGAAGAACACGCTGATCCCGCTGGACATGATATTCACCGACCGTGCCGGCGTGGTCACGCGGGTGCATTCCAACGCCATCCCCGGCGACCTGACGCCGATCGATGGGGGCAGCGCGGTGTTCGCGGTGCTGGAGATCAACGGCGGTCTGGCCCGCAGCTATGGCATTGCCGCAGGCAGCCAGATGCGGCATCCGGTGTTCGCGGGCGGACCGGCGGTCTGGCCCTGTTAGGTCTTTTCAATCCCGCGCGCGAAGGATATGGGACGGTGTGGTTTCGGGGCGTGGCGCAGTCTGGTAGCGCACCTGTTTTGGGTACAGGGGGTCGTGAGTTCGAATCTCGCCGCCCCGACCACCGGCTGATTTTTCCGACAGGCCTGATCTGATTGTGCGCCTTTCGGCGCGCAGGATCTGTCGTCGTCGGCCTCCGGCCTCCTCCTCCGGGCGGCAGGCAGGCCTGCCGCCAAGCCTCCGGCGGGAGTATTTTCAACAAGGTGAAGAGATTATTCCGGTTCGCCGCCGGCGCGCTCGTACAGTTGTTCGAGCGTGCGCATCAGCTTGCGGTCCTCACGGCGGACCTGCAGCCGCTGGCCGTCCTTCTGGGGCACGCTGACATAGACGTCGTTTTCCACCAGATAGCCGGGATCGGAGGCCTCGGCGCGGAAGCGGATGACCAGTTCCGGCAGGTTTTCCGGCGTGCCGTCGAAATTCAGGATCAGTGCGGCGGTGGCTTCGGGCGGCAGGTATTCACGGCATTCCACCATGTCCGGCTCCGGGCGGTTGAAGCTTTGCGCCGGTCCGCCGCAGGCTGATTCGAAGGCTTCGAACAGCGTGTCGGGATAGGCGGCAAACCGGGCCTTGCCCGAGGGCGGTTCCATATCTTGTGTGCTGCAGGCCGCGACTGCCACCACAGGAAGTAATCGAAGAATGCGCATGCGGCCCGGCTCCGGTGCTGTTTTGCGACAGTAGGGGTGGCAACAGATTATGTCATAACTGGGGCGGCAGCGGGAGATTTCGAAGGATTTCGTGCAGGGGGTTCGTTGTGTTGCCGATTTGAACTTTCCACTGCAATTGCCGGTGACTGCTGCGAAATTCCGCCATCGCCAGCAGGGAGCGACGGCCGGACGGCGGCAGGGTGAGGCGCGGGGCCGTCCTGAAGCGGTCCGGGGTCAACAAAAAAGTTTCGAAAAAACCTTAAAAATTGCGTTGACCTCCTATGGTCTGATACGACAGTTTGTGTGGGCCGGTTGCTGAGCCACTAGATCTGGTAGGAATGACCAGAGCGGCGGTAACGGGGATGGGACGGTAACACTATCAATCACAATCGGGTGCCAAGCCCGGATGCGGACCCGTGCGGTCCGCAGCAGTGAACCGTTTGCCTCCCGCCGGCAAAACGGGGGTGCCGTTTTCGGACGGCGCAGGCCGATCACTCCGGCCATGACAAAGAAAGTGCTGAAGACCAGAGGCAGCGAAAAAATGAAGATCGAACGTACATTCACCAAGGCGGGTCAGGAGGCCTATGCCGGCATCGATTTCGTGTCGGCCACGTCCGAGATCCGCAACCCGGATGGCAGCATCGTGTTCCGGCTGGAAGGGATCGAGGTGCCGGCAAGCTGGAGCCAGGTGGCCAGCGACGTGATCGCACAGAAGTATTTCCGCAAGGCCGGCGTGCCGGCGCGGCTGAAAAAGGTGCGCGAAAAGGGCGTGCCGGAATTCCTGTGGCGTTCGGTTCCGGACGGAGAGGCGGAAACCGGCGGTGAAACCTCGTCCAAGCAGGTGTTTGACCGGCTGGCAGGCGCCTGGGCTTACTGGGGCTGGAAGGGCGGATACTTCACCACCGAAGAGGACGCACAGGCCTATTTCGACGAGATGCGCCATATGCTCGCCACCCAGCGGGCCGCGCCGAACAGCCCGCAATGGTTCAACACCGGGCTGCACTGGGCCTATGGCATCGACGGCCCGGCACAGGGGCATCACTATGTGGATTACGCCACCGGCAAGCTGACCAAGTCGAAATCCAGCTATGAGCATCCGCAGCCGCATGCCTGCTTTATCCAGGGCGTGCAGGACGATCTGGTCAACGAGGGCGGCATCATGGACCTGTGGGTGCGCGAGGCGCGCCTCTTTAAATACGGCTCGGGCACCGGCACCAATTTCAGCCATCTGCGCGGTGAGGGCGAAAAGCTGTCGGGCGGCGGCAAGTCGTCGGGGCTCATGGGCTTTCTCAAGATCGGCGACCGGGCCGCCGGCGCGATCAAATCGGGCGGGACAACCCGTCGGGCAGCGAAGATGGTGATCGTGGATGCCGATCACCCCGATATCGAGGATTTCATCAACTGGAAGGTGCTCGAGGAACAGAAGGTGGCGTCCATCGTCGCCGGTTCGAAAATGCACGAGGCCCGGCTGAACGGCATATTCGAGGCCATCGGCACTTGGAACGGGGCCGAGGCGGATGCCTTTGACCCGGCCACGAACGGCGCGCTGAAAACGGCGATCCGTGAGGCCAAGAAGGCCTCGATCCCGGAAACCTATGTCAAACGCGTGCTGGATTATGCCCGGCAGGGGCATACCTCGATCGAGTTTCCGACCTATGACACCGACTGGGACAGCGAAGCCTATAACAGCGTGTCGGGCCAGAACTCGAACAACTCGATCCGGGTCACAAATGCCTTTCTGACGGCCGTGGAAAAAGACGCGGACTGGGAACTGATCAACCGCATTGACGGCAGCGTGTCGCGGACGGTCAAGGCGCGGGACCTGTGGGAAAAGGTTGGCCATGCGGCCTGGGCCTGTGCCGATCCCGGCATTCAGTTCCACGACACGGTGAACGACTGGCACACCTGTCCCGAAGACGGGCCGATCCGCGGATCGAACCCCTGTTCGGAATACATGTTCCTCGACGACACCGCCTGCAATCTGGCCTCGATGAACCTGCTGACCTTCCTCAAGGACGGTGTGTTCCAGGCGGAAGAATACATGGCCGCCACGCGGCTGTGGACGCTGACGCTGGAAATCAGCGTGATGATGGCGCAGTTCCCGTCGAAGGAAATCGCACAGCTTTCCTATGATTTCCGGACGCTGGGGCTGGGATACGCCAATATCGGCGGGCTGCTGATGAACATGGGGCTGGGCTACGATTCGGTCGAAGGCCGGGCGCTGTGCGGCGCGCTGACCGCGATCATGACCGGCGTGGCCTATGCCACCAGCGCCGAGATCGCCGGCGAACTGGGCGCTTTCGACAGCTATGAGCGCAACCGCGACCACATGCTGCGTGTCATTCGCAACCACCGCAACGCCGCCTATGGCGCGACCGAGGGCTATGATGCGCTGGCAGTGAAGCCGGTGCCGCTGGATCATTCCGGTTGCCCGGACGGCCGGCTGGTGGATCTGGCCATGGCCAGTTGGGACGAGGCGCTGCGGCTGGGCGAGAGGCATGGTTACCGCAATGCGCAGGCCACCGTAATCGCGCCGACCGGCACGATCGGGCTGGTGATGGATTGCGACACGACGGGGATCGAACCGGACTTTGCGCTGGTGAAATTCAAGAAACTGGCGGGAGGTGGCTATTTCAAGATCATCAACCGGTCAGTGCCGGCGGCGCTGGAGCATCTCGGATACGCTTCCTCCCAAATCGAAGAGATCGTTTCCTACGCCGTCGGTCATGGCACGATCGGCAATGCGCCGGGGGTCAATCACACGACGCTGGCCGGTCACGGGTTCGGTGCCGAGGAGCTGGCCAAGGTCGACGCCGCGCTGGCGCAGGCCTTCGACATCCGGTTCGTGTTCAACCAGTGGACGCTGAGCGAAGCGTTCTGTCGCGACGGGCTGGGGATTTCGGCAGAGAAGCTGGCCGATCCGACCTTCGACCTGCTCAAGCATCTGGGCTATAGCCGGGCACAAATCGACGCCGCGAACGACCATGTCTGCGGGACAATGACGCTGGAAGGCGCGCCGCATCTGAAGCCGGAGCACTACGGCATCTTCGATTGCGCCAACCCCTGCGGCAAGAAGGGCAAGCGGTTCCTCAGTGTCGACAGCCACATCTACATGATGGCCGCCGCGCAGAGCTTCATCTCGGGCGCGATTTCCAAGACCATCAACATGCCCAATGAGGCCACCATCGAGGATTGCCAGAAGGCGTATGAGCTGAGCTGGTCGCTGGGCACCAAGGCCAACGCGCTGTACCGCGACGGGTCCAAGCTGAGCCAGCCGCTGGCGGCGGCGCTGGTGGAGGATGACGACGAGGCGGCAGAGGTGCTGGAAACCGGCACGCCGCAGGAAAAGGCGCAGGTGCTGGCCGAGAAGGTGATCGAGAAGATCGTCGTCAAGGAAGTGATCAAGAGCCACCGCGAGAAGATGCCGCAACGGCGCAAGGGCTATACCCAGAAGGCCATTGTCGGCGGTCACAAGGTATACCTGCGCACCGGCGAATACGAAAACGGCTCTTTGGGCGAGATTTTTATCGACATGCACAAGGAAGGCGCCGGGTTCCGCGCGATGATGAACAATTTCGCCATCGCCGTGTCCGTGGGTCTGCAATACGGCGTGCCGCTGGAAGAATTCGTCGATGCCTTCACCTTCACCAAGTTCGAACCGGCCGGCATGGTGCAGGGCAATGACAGCATCAAGAACGCGACGTCGATCCTCGATTACGTGTTCCGCGAGCTGGCGGTGTCCTATCTCGACCGTACCGATCTGGCCCATGTGAAGCCCGAGGGCGCGACCTTCGACGACATCGGCCGGGGCGAGGAAGAGGGCGTTTCCAACATTTCAGAAATCACTGAAACTGCGGCGACCAAGTCCTTGGAAGTGCTGAAACAAATCTCTTCAACGGGATATCTGCGCAAACGCCTCCCGCAGGAGCTGGTGGTGCTGAACGGCGGTGGACAGGGTTTGGGGGCCACGGCCTTCAGCGCGGCCGATCCCTCCGCCGCGCTGCAGACGCTGGTGCCGGAAACCGCGGCTACCGGCGCGGTCGCCACGACCACGGCGATGAGCACCGGCACGGTTGAAGTGGACGCGCGCACCAAGGCGCGGATGCAGGGCTACGAGGGCGATCCCTGTGGCGAATGCGGAAACTACACGCTGGTGCGCAACGGCACCTGCATGAAGTGCAACACCTGCGGCGGGACCTCCGGCTGCAGCTAAGAGACAGCGCCCATTTCGGCGCTCAGGGGTCCGAGGCCAATTCCCCCCAGGCATAGGTCCGGACCCCGTCGAATACCGGACCGCAATGCGGTCCGTGTCACGGGGTGGGACGGAATATCAGTCCTTCCCACTCTACACCGGGGCGGGTGCGCTCGCCCCTGACGACGCTCAGGCCGCAGGCAAAAAACACCGGGCGGTAAACTAGATGAGCCTGAGCGGCGAAACTATACGGAGAGCTTCGGCTCTCCGTTTTTTCTTGCCGGCTGACATTCCCCGGGTGAAAGGCCAATTGCGTCGGGCAGCCGCCAAACGCATGGACAGGGCGGCACGCCGGTGCTTTGGTGAGACAGGATCGGCTGACCGGCTTCCGCCTGGCAGCGGGATCCGCAACCCGAGGACCTGTCATGAAACAGCAACGCATCGATCCGGGTTGGGCCTGGACCAGAAAGCTCAACATCTCCGCCGGCGTGAAGATCGGCGACACGATCTATACCTCAGGCACGGTGTCATTTGACAGTGACGGCAATGTTGTCGGCGAAGGCGACGTTTATGCACAGTCTCAGCAGGTTTTCAAAAACATCGAAGAGATACTTGCAGCCGCCGGCGCGACGATGGCCGATGTGGTCAAGATCAACACTTTCCTGACCGACATGTCGGGATATGCCGACTTTGGCAGGGCGCGCTCAGAAACCTTCTCCGGCGGCGCACCGGCAAGCGCGGCATATGCGACGCCTGCGCTGGTCAAACCCGAACTGTTGGTGGAAGTCGAAGCGATTGCGGTCGTCGGCAGCGGCTGAACGCCGGCTGCCATGGCGAGACAGGCAACCTGTCGCCATTCGACTTGCGCTCTGCCTGCGACTATCGTCATCCTGTGGCCGGCGGTTCCCGCAGAGCCGCGATGGGCAGGATACCGGAGGTGTTGTGACGCGCGTGTTTCTTTTTGGCCTGATGCTCGCGCTGGCATCCTTTTCCGGCCTGCGCGCGCAACAGCCGGCACCGGATTTCGGGGCTCTCATTGATCGGGCGATCGAGGATCACATCCTGCCCGGTTTCGCCTTGTTTGACGCGCGCGCGGCAGACCTGCACACGGCATCCTCCGGGTGTGGCGGGGACGAAGCAGCGCTGCGCGGCGCTTATCACAGCGCGTTTGATGCCTGGGTCGGGATCGCGCATCTGCGTTTCGGACCGACAGAGGAAAACAACGCGGCGTTCGCGCTGGCCTACTGGCCGGACCCGAAGGGGCATACGCCGCGGTCCCTGCGTTCTCTGGTGCAGAACCGGGACAATGTCGTGAATGATCCGGCGGCCTTTTCGGAAGTGTCGATCGCCGCCCGCGGCTTCTTTGCTCTGGAACGTCTTTTGTTCGACCCGGGTTTCGCAGATCCCGCCGGCGGTTATCGCTGCAGGTTGCTGGGTGCAATTACCGGGGACATGTCGGCCCTTGCCGCCGGAATGGATGAAGCGTGGCGCACGGACTATGCATCGCGGTTGCGCAATCCGGGCGATCAGACGGATTTCGCCACCGAAAAGGAAGTGGTTCAGGCCCTCTACTCGCATTTGAACACCAGCGCGGAATTTACCCTGTCCGCGCGGTTGCACCGTCCGTTGGGCAAAGACGACCGACCCAGACCGAAACGGGCCGAAGCCTGGCGCTCCGGCCGGTCCAACCGGAATATCCAGCTTACGCTGGTGGCCCTCGAAACTATGTTTGAAGACGTGTTTGCCGCGGCGATGCCCGAGCGGGCCGCGGTCATCCTGCGCTCCGAGTTCTATACGATCCGCCGCATCGCCGACGCGCTGCCGAACCCGCTGGACGTCATGGTGGCTGACCCTTATGACCGCCGGAAAGTGGTACATCTCGGATTTGCGTTCGAGGAATTGCTTCGGCGCTTCGACGGTCTGGTGCGGCCATCGCTGGGCCTGTCGCTCACATTCAATGCACTGGACGGAGACTGAGGCGATGTCGGGACTGACGCGTCGTTCTGTACTGGCCATGTCGTCGGCAGCCGTGGCTTGCGGTGCGTCCTGGGCCGAGGCCGGAGGCGCGCACTATCTGAGCGCGGCAAAGACCGGTGGCGGTGCCCACAGGCTGACCGGTCTGACGCAAAGCTGCAGCGTCGCATTCGATATTGCGCTGCCGGACCGGGGCCATGCCGCGGCGGCGCACCCGAACAGGGCCGAAGCAGTCGCGTTCGCGCGGCGGCCCGGCCGGTTCGCGATGGTGCTCGACTGTGTCGGCGGACAGGTTCGCCAGCGTCTGACGCCGCCTGAGGGACGACATTTCTATGGTCACGGAGCCTTTACCGCAGACGGGTCGGTTTTGCTGACTTCCGAGAATGATTTCGAGGTGGGGCAGGGGCGGATCGGCCTGTGGTCGGCCAATGAAAGTTATCGCCGGATCGGAGAGGTTTCTTCCGGCGGGGTCGGTCCGCATGACATCGTGCGGCTTCCCGGTGGTGGTTTTGCGGTGGCAAATGGCGGTATCCGAACCCATCCGGCCACGGGGCGTGACAAGCTGAACCTTCCGACAATGCGCCCGAACCTGACCTATCTGGACGACCGGTTCGACGTTATCGACATCATCGAACCAGAGGCCGGGTTGCATCAGAATTCGATCCGACACCTTGCCGTCCGGCCTGACGGGACCGTTGCGGTTGCGATGCAATGGCAGGGCGATCTGTACGAAGCCCCGCCGCTTCTGGCCCTTCACAGTGGCAGCGGGCCGCTTGTGTACCCCAAGGACACAGCCGGATTGTGGCGGCGGATGAACGGCTATGCGGGCAGCGTTTCGTTTAACGGGGCCGGCGATCTGGTGGCGGTGACATCTCCGCGGGGCGGTGTTGTTCTGGGATTTGGAATGGCAGGGGATCCGGTTTTCGAACACCGGCTGGCGGATGTTTGCGGGCTGGCGGCATCGGGCGCCGGGTTTCTGGTGTCCAGCGGCATGGGAAAATTCCTGCACATGGACGGCGCCGGCACCAAGGTGATGGCGCAGCACCCGGTGTCGTGGGACAATCACATCGTGCCCATTCATTGACCGGCCCCCGCCTGCGGCGCTTTCGGCGGGCGGTCTTTGCCGGGATCTGACGCCGGCCTCCAACTCACTGGAAATGAGGCAGGACATTGACTAGGCTTTGGCTACAATCCCGGCGCAAGGTACGCTGGAGAGACAATAAGCGGGGAAAGTTATGAAAATCAGATATTTACTGAGCGCATTGGCGTTTTCGACTGCGATGACATCGGTGGCCTGTGCCGCGGATATGGTACGCATCGGCGCAGTTTCTCTGAAGGCCGAGGTTACCGGTATTCTGGTAAACGAAGCCGGTGAGCTGTTCTTCAATTCCCAGCACCCGGGCGGCAAGGGTGAGGTTGAGGAAGGCGGTCCCGCCGCCGTGATCGGCTATGTCGCCGGTACGAATTTCAACGCCTATGACGGCCCCGGGATCGGTATTCCGGCCGAGGATGAGCGCAACAAGGTTCATGCGGCCGGCGACTATGTCGTGCTCGGGACATCCGGCGACATGATGGGCGACGGCAACATTCTGGGTGGTGTCTATGACAGCGAAGGCGGGCTGATGTTCGTCTCCAACGATGTCGACTATAACGCCTTCGTCCGGCTCAACGACAACGAAGCCTTTCTTTACACCGCGTTCGAAGGCGCAAGCCGCAAGGGTGTCTCGACGGTCTCGCGCCTTAAGCTGGAGCGCAAGGACGGGAAATGGGCAACCAATCTGGCGGAATCGAAAGCCGTGGACCTGTCTTCGATCGAAGGGGCGTGGGTGCTCTGCTTTGGCTCGACCACGCCCTGGGGAACCGAGTTGCTGGCCGAGGAATACTATTTCTTCAATACGGCACTCTGGAACCATCCGGCCAACCATGACGAGGACGAGCGGCCCGGCTTCGCAGGCGGCAATGATGTGAGCTATCATATGCCGAAGATGATGGACCGGCATCTCGGCAAGACCTCCAATCCTTACCGCTATGGCTATATGATCGAGATGAGTGATTTGACCGCCGATCAGCCCAGCTTGGCACGCCGCTATGCGATGGGTCGCTACAGCCATGAAAACGGTACGGTGATGGGGGACGGCCGGACCGTTTATCTGTCGGATGACGACAGCCCCAAATACACCGATGCCAAGTACAATTCGAATTCCGGCGGTGTGTTCTTCAAGTTCGTGGCAGACCACGCGCGGGACCTGTCTTCGGGCACGCTCTATGCGGCGAAAGCCACGCAGGATGCCGGAACGGATCCGCAAACCACCGGTTTCAGCCTTGAATGGGTCGAACTTGCCCATGGCGACGAAGCGACCATCGCCGGCTGGATCGATGAATACGAAGGGATCGGGCCGGACCAGTATGTCGAAGGGCAGACCAATTTCATCTCGGACGCGGACGTGTGGAACTGGGCCGAAGGCAAGACCGGAACGGATCTGAACGGCGACGGAACCGTCGGTTCCTATCCCGATGACAGGCCGGCCTTCCTTGAAAGCCGGAAGGCCGCGGCGGCGCTGGGGGCGACCTATGAGTGGAACAAGATGGAAGGCATTACGTCGGACGGCGAGAACGTCTATCTGACCATGTCCGAGGTCGGCATCTCGATGGACACAACCTGGGGTCATGCGCCCTGGAATACCGGCGCCCGGGACGAGGCAGACGGCGGCGTCATCGCGCTGGACGCAGAGAAATGCGGCGGTGTCTACGCCGCCCCGATCGAAGCGGACTATAACATCTCGCGGCTGGAGCCGGCGGTGATGGGCATGGCGGGCGAAGCCGGCTGCGACCCCGAGCGGATCGCCAACCCGGACAATGTTTCGGCATTTTCCGGCGGCCTGCTGATCGCCGAGGATGCCGGTCCGAAGATGCATCCGGTGGATATGCTGTGGCTGATCCGGCACTGAACCTGTTCACGGCAAACTAGCGAGAATGGCGGCCGGTCAGGCCGCCATTTTCTTTTTCGACTGCGCTGCATCAGGTGTCCCGACGCCGGGTCCTGTCCCCCGTTCCCGCGTGAAAACCACGCCCCTGTTGGTGATACCCCGTAAACAAAGGAGGGCCGGCACAGAGCCGGCCCTCGAATTTCAACTGACCATCCGGTGCTGAACGCAGCCCAGTCAGTTCGGCGTCAGCCCTTCCAGTTCCCCGATCAGGGGTCCCAGATCGCGTTTTTCGGTTTTCGGCTGAAGCAACCCGGTCGTTTCCCACTGTTCCGGGTCCAGATCGATCCCCCAGGCGTTCAGCCAGGGTTCCTGCTTGAGCATCTCGTATTTCTCCGGATGCACCTGCCGGACCGCGGCCAGAAACAGAACCTGTGCCAGCGTTTCCATGTCGGCGATGTTTTGCCTTTGATCCTGAACCAGTTCCTCGATGGGCTTGCCCGCCTTCAGGTTCCGGTCGCGCAGGGCGGAAACGGTCGGCACGGTGAGGTAGTCGAACCACTGATATCCGCCGTTCGATTTCGGATGCGCGGCCCAGTCCCGGAAAAGCTTGCGCATGCGCAGGGTCAGCGAGAAGAAATCGGAATTGGCTTGGCGGAAAGTCTGCCAGTCCGGGTCAATCGGACAGAGACGGTTAAAGACTGGCGGCGCGATGAAAGACCATGCTGCGCAGAAATCCCAAAGCAGCTTCGCCGCCATGGCATTGGAACTGCCCAGAACCTCGTAGCTGGCCTGAATGCTGGCGGTGAGCGCCTCGTTCAGCGAAATAATGTAGCGGCTGGTAATCTTCGCGGCATCACCAATGTCTTCGCCACCGCGTTCACGACGGATCAGACCCGAAACGCAGCAATTGGCAATCGCGATCAGATCCGACCCCGGAGAATAAAGCGGGTCGGCAAACACACCGGCCTCTCCGATCGTCGCCCAGCGGTCGTCCGAAGCGACTTGACTTGAGCTGTAGCTGTAGTCACGGAAAGCGAGGAAATCCATGACCTCGAATTCCTTCAGCAGCTCTGCGAATTCCGGCTCCTGTTCTTCCAGCCAGGATTGCGCGCGCGCCAGTGTCTGGTAGCCGGCCAGCGGATGCAGCTCATCCGCGGCAACGATGCCGATGCTGGTGCAATCAGACGCCAGTGGAATGACCCAGATCCAGTATCCTTTGTCCACCAGATGATTGGTCGAAAACCAGCGGTTCTCTTCATCAACCCGCGCGTGCCAATCGCCCCTCGCTTCCGGCACAAGGGCATCGAGATTAACGCGGCCCCTTACCCGGAACCAAGCGGCATTGTGGGCCTTTCCGCGGCTGCGGCGCGCATAGCCCAGCTGCCTCTGAAGGATCCGCTTGCGCCCGCTGGCATCGACGACCCAGGCGGCGTTCAGCTTTGTTTTCTGACCGTCCTTGTCGCTGTATTCCACGCTGTGAGGCGCGCCGTCTTCGCCAAGCGTAATGTCTTCGACGCGACAGCCCAGACGCAGGGATACACCGTCCGTGACGACCTGCTGGCGCAAATCGGACTCGAACCGTCCGCGGTCGATCTGATAGGATTTGAACTTGGGGAACCCGGACAGGCCGAACTCTGACCGGTCCGCAAACGTGTCACCGTCTTGCTTGGGAAAGTAGAACCGCAGCCCCATTTTCGGCAATTGTGTGCGGTCCAGCATGTCCTCAAGACCGAGGATGCCTGACAGGTAATGCGCACCCGTTTCGGCCAGAGACTCGCCAACCTTGTGCGCGGCATCGGGCAGCGGGTCCGGCATGGCTTCGACGACTGCAACAGAAAGCTCAGGGCTCTCCATCCTCAATTGCCGCGCAAGGCAAAGCCCGGCCAGCCCTCCGCCGCAAATTGCAACATCGACGTCTTGTTCGGGGGGTAATTCGTTTTGCGTGGTCATAGTTTTCAGCTTGGAAATAGGTTCCGGAAGGTTTGAAATCTTCTGTCAGCGGTCGACTGAAGCAGAACTTGAAGGGCAGGGGGGCCGGCTGTTGAGCGGCACTCAGGAACATTCACTAAACAGCGTTCGGTCTGATTGCGTTCCGACAAATTTCTATTCCTCGGTAACCCGGTTCGCGAATGGTACTGGCCCTCTAAGCTACTTAGCTGACTTACCCCGATCTGCCAACCTTTCAAGGCTGTTAGGATGCGCGGCGAAACCTCGCGGCCAGTCGCCGGCGTGTTAATGTTGCGCACCCGGCAGACTTCCGGAAAGCCGCCGTTTTCTTCAAAGGTCCCGATATCTGCCAGTCGGGCAAACCCGGCAACGGCCATCTACGATGCGTTGTCTGACTGACATTTGTTTGAAATCCGAGAGTTGTCACGGCACGGGGGGTTCTCTCCGGCTTCGACTGGCTTCAGGCCTCCCCGACGCGATACCGAATTCATTGCAAAATCGGCCAACAACGATACCTTCATTGCCGCTTCGCCTGAACAGGTTCGCGCCTCGCGGGCTCAGTTGCGCACCCCATGACACACGCGCAAAAAACGCGGTCGTTCAAGTCCCAATTTCAGGCGGTCGCCTCCTTCAGCGCCGCGCGTGCGCGGCTGAGGCGGCTCATCACCGTTCCCACCGGCTGCCCGGTCTGGCGCGCCAGCACGGCGGGGCTGGTTTCGCCCTCGGCCACCAGAGCCATCAGCCGGGCCTGCTGCGGCGGCAGGTGAGTTATGGCGCGGCGCAGTTCGGCCAGCTCGATCCGGTCGGGCGCGTCGGGCAGGGTGATGGCAACGTCGTCGGTCAACGGCTCCGTGGGCCGCGCCCTGCGCCAGCTGGATCGTGTCAGATTGCGCAGCGTGGTCAGGGAATAGGCGCGCAGGTTGTCCGGCTCGGGCCCGTTTTGCAGCCGTTGCAGCAGTTTCACGATGGTTTCCTGCGCGAGGTCTTCGGCGGTATGCGGGCAACCCGTCAGGCGCAAAGCCGTACGGCGCAACACCGGCAGCAGGGTGCAGATTTTCTTGGTCAGTCCGGGATCATTCACGGCGGCAGCTCCGAATGTCTGCCGATGAGGCTGCGCACAGATTGCGGCAACGCTGTGGCAAAGATCCTGTACCGCGGGTTTCGGCGGGGACCCGCACATCGCGCCCCGCCGTTCGGCAGATATCAGCCGCCCCGGACCCGCCCCGGACGATAACGCCGCGCGCAACGTCTACTTATCAGGGCGTCGTGAATTCTCCGTCTGCCGCCGACCGGCTCATGTCCCGGAGCCAGTCAGCAGCTACGCCCTTGCCGCAGGCGGACGCGCCCGGTTCCTCCCCCAGTGAACCGGGCGCAGCCACGTCAGGCCGACAGGTAGATCGTGAACCGGTCGCGGATCGCCGCGTCGGTCACCGGGTCGAGCCGGGCCGGGGCCCGCTGTGACAGGATCTGTTCCTTGCGTGCCCTGGCATTTTTCAGCAGGTCGGGTTTGCCCATCTCGGCCCATTCCTTGGGCGAGGTCCGGTCCCCCAGCGTCGGGTAAACGTGATCGGCCAGCATCCGTCCCAGCGTCTGACCGGTCCCCAGATAGTGGCCTTCCCCGTTCAGGCAGACCTCGGCCATCTGGTCCAGCGCCAGCGTTTCGTCGGATACCTCGATCCCGCGCACACAGCGCAGGGCCTGTCCGATCAGGTCGTCGCCGAGGATCAGCGATTCGTGGCAGAAACCCAGCAGCGAGGCGTGCATGCCGGCCGCTTCGTAGACCATGTTGACCCCGCTGAGCCCGGCGGTGACGTTCGAACACATCTGTTCCCACCCGGCCTGCATATCCGGCAGCTTGGAATCGCTGGCGCCCGCGGCGGAGCCGCCGGGGATGCCGTAGAACTGGTGCATCTGCCCACATCCCGCGGTCAACAGCGCCTGTTCGCCCGATCCGATGGACATGGCCCCGGTCCGCAGGTCCAGCCCGAACGGCCAGGTGCCGAAGATCGCCGGATGCCCCGGTTTCACCGCGTTGACATAAACCAGCCCCGCGAGGCATTCGGCCACCGCCTGTACGATAGCACCGGCGATGGTGGACGGCGCGGTTGCCCCGGCCATGCCCGCCGACAGCAGCAAAACCGGCATGCCGCCCCGGATGCAGGCCTCCATCACCTGACAGCTTTCGGTGGCAAACTTCATCGGCGGCACCACGAAGCAGTTGGAATTGGACATGAACGGACGTTCGCGCCACTTGTCCTCGCCGCCGGCGATCATGTGCAGCATCTCCAGAGCGTCGGCGACATAGTCGGGATCGGTGAAGGAGGTGCCGATATGCTTGGTCGTGCCCGAACAGCAGGCATAGACCGTGTTGAGATCCATTTCCCGGTTGTCGGTGATGTCGCGCGCCACCATCGGGCGCTGCAGAAAATGGATATTGTCCAGCTGATCGGTGATGCGGGCGGCGTCGTGCAGGTCCTGCAGGGTCGATTCGCGGTAGTCGCGCCCGTCCGTGTCCACCATGTGCACCGCGGCGCCCGCGGTGCCGAAATGCACCCGGGCCCCGGTGAGCTCCATGTCCGATTTCGGATCGCGCCCGCACAGCGTGATAGACCGGTTCGCCTTGGCCAGCATGTCCTCGACCAGTGCGCGGGGAAAGCGGATGCGGCCATCCTCGCCCTGAATTGCGCCGACCCCGGTCAGGCAGGCGACCCCGCTGTCGGGTGCATCGGCCAGCCCGATCTGTTCCAGCGCGGTCAGGGCAGCAGAGTGGATCCGCTGCAGGTCGTGATCGGAGAGCGGTTTATAGGTGCCGCCCTCAAGGCCCGGACGCACCGGGCGGAGATGGTCGGGCAGGGCGGTTGCACGGGCGGCGCGGCGCGCGGCGCGGCCCCCGGAACGGGCAGAGGAGCGGGCGGGTTGGTTCATATCAGATGGTCCGGGCAAAAAAGGTCAGGTCGCTGCGAACTGGGTGTCAGGCAGGCCCCGGTCGTCCGCGGGCGGCGCGTCCGCGGTTGGCACCCGTGGTGCGCGATACCAGAATTAGGATACAGGTTTCGGTCTGCATAGCCGCACGATGGACAGCGCGAACACCTCACGCTTGCCTGTTTGCGACCCGTGTCGTTTTTGGAATATCCCAAGGCAGGGAAGTGTCACAGCAGAGCTGGTCGCGCCACCGAAATGCTGTGGCGAGGCTGAACGTGCGGTTGTCAGGTTCCGCGGAATTCTCGGGGCAAGCGGCAGGCCCTGCCGTCGGGTCGCCGCATCACGGACCGTCTATGCGCGGGCCTTTTTCTCGGCAAAATCGCACAGCGTTTCCAGCGCCGCGACGAACCGGTCATCGGCAACCGTCATCGCGACCCGCACGAACCCTGCCGCCGCGTCGCCAAAGCTTTCGCCCGGCATCACCGCGATCCGGTGTTCGTCCAGCAGCGCGTTGGCGAAGGCCTGACCGCTGAGCCCGGTGGCCCGGATGTCCAGCATCAGGTACATCGCCCCCTGAGGCGGCACGTAACCCACAAGGTTTTGCCGCGCCAGCGTCGCCAGCGCCAGATCCCGCCGCCGGCGGAACGGTTCCGCGATCTGTTCTTCGAGCCCCGTCCCCTGTTCCAGCGCGAACAGCCCTGCATCCTGAATGAAGCCCGACACGCCGTAATTGGTGCAGGTGGACAGGTTGATCATGTGTTCGATCGCCGGTTCAGGCCCCACGATCCAGCCGCAGCGCGATCCGGTCATCGCATGAGATTTCGACAGCGATCCGACCACCAGCGTGCGCGCGGCCATGTCTGGCAGGGCGCGCGGCGACATATGCGCCCCGTCCCAGATCTGGGTGTCATAAACCTCGTCGGAAATCAGCCACAGGTCGTGATCGCGGCACACCCCGGCAATGCCGGCCATGGTGTCGGCGGAATAGATCGCGCCGGTGGGGTTATTGGGCGAGTTGATCAGCAGAGAGGTCGCACCCTCCGCGGCCTGCGCAAGGTCGGCGGCGCGGGGCTGAAACCCCGTATCGGGCGCCGCCGGCACCGGCACGGCCCGCGCCCCGATGGCGCGGATGGTTCCGGGATAGGTGGCGTAATAGGGATCGATAAAGAGCGCGGCATCGCCCTCGTCGCAAACCGCGTGGTGGGCGGCAAAAAGCGCAGCCTGACCGCCGGCGGTGATCAGCACGTTGTCGCGAGTGGTCGGCACGCCGGTGCGGGCGCTGACCCGTGCGGCCACCGCGTCGCGCAGCGCGTCAGTGCCGGGGATCATCGCGTAGCCGGTATGGCCCCCCGCGGCCGCGTCATACATCGCCTTCAGGATCGACGGGTCGGTGCGCACATCATGTTCACCGATGGTCAGCTCGGTCACGGATGTGCCGGCCGCGGCCATCCTGCGGCCGCGAATGTAAACCTCCCAGCCGTCCGAGCCGCCGGTGGTGATATGTGTGATGCGATGCGACAGTTTCATGCCACGCAGAGGCCAGAAGCCGCCGCCGGTGTCAATTCGATTTCAAGTTGCCGCGGCGTGACAGGCATGGTTGGCTGCGGCGATCAATTGCGCCGGGGAGGGATACACGTGTTCACCGTCGAAGAATTACAGGATGCTGCCGCGCTGGTGCACCGGTCGGTCCCGCCCTCGCTGGAATATGCATGGCCGCTGCTCAGCAGCGAGGTCGGCGCGGAAGTCTGGGTCAAGCACGAGAATCACAATCCTACCGGCGCGTTCAAGGCCCGCGGCGGCGTGACCTATATCGACTGGCTGAAACGGACCCGGCCCGGGCTGCGCGGGATCTGTACCGCGACCCGCGGCAATCACGGCCAGAGCCAGGCGCGCGCCGCGGTGGCCGCCGGTCTGCTGGCGAAAATCTATGTGCCCTACGGCAACTCGGTGGAGAAGAACGCGGCGATGAAGGCGTTCGGCGCCGACCTGATCGAACATGGTGCGGATTTCGACGTCGCCAAGGACGAAGCGTTTCGCGTCGCCGCCGCAGAAGATCTGGCCATCGTGCCACCGTTTCACCGTGAACTGGTGCGCGGGGTGGCAACCTATGCGCTGGAATTTTTCACTGCCGCGCCGGATATGGATACGGTGTATGTCCCCATCGGCTGCGGGTCAGGTATTTGCGGCGTGATCGCGGCCCGCGATGCGCTGGGCCTTGCAACGCGGGTGGTGGGGGTCGTGGCCGACCGCGCCGATTGCGTGAAGAAAAGCGTCGAGGCCGGGCGGCTGATCGAGACCAACAGCGCCGATACCTTTGCCGACGGCGCCGCGGTGCGGATCCCGGTGCAGGAGGCCTACGACATCTATTCCACCGGTGCAGACCGCATCGTCAGCCTGAGCGAAGACGAAATCGCCGCTGCCATGCGGCTCTACTACCGGACAACGCACAACCTTGCCGAAGGGGCAGGCGCAATGGGGCTGGCCGCGCTCTGGCAGGAGCGGGACCGGATGGCGGGCAAAAAGGCCGGTGTGATCCTGTCGGGCGGAAACGTGGATACGGACGTGTTTCTGACCGTTCTGGGCGGCGGCACACCGGGGAGCTGAGCGATGGCCCTGCCCGGATCGGACCCGACCCCGCGCACCCGCCGCCGTGCCCGGCATATCCTCGACAATTATTACATCCGGCCCGACCCGGACGGCGCAGCGCTGGAGATCTGGGGCTATACCGACCGTATGAGTTTCCGGCCCGGCGACCGGGTGGATCTGCGTGTTTCCACCACCGCCGCGCAGTGGGGCTTCGAGGTCGGCCGCGACGGGGCGGAATACGAACCGATGCTGCAGGTTGGCGGGCTGCCGGGCCGGCGGCAGGACACACCCCCGGACTGTTCGCTCACCGGCTGTGGCTGGGCGATATCCCAGTCCTTCGAGATCCCCGCCGACTGGCGCCCCGGCGGCTACCTGATCACGTTTTTCGCTGAACGGGACGGTGAAACCGTCGAGGAACATCACATCATCTTCGTCCGCCGCGCAGCCGGGGCAGCACCGGCGCCCTATCTGCTGCTCTGCGCCACGCCGACATGGCTGGCCTATAACTGCTGGGGCGGATCCAGCGCCTATGAGGGCATCACCGGCGCGGATGGCCGGCAGTTTTCCCCGGTGCTGTCAACCACGCGACCATGGACACGGGGGTTCTGCAAGCTGCCCGAAGGCGCGCCGCGCGCCCTGACCGGGCGGCCGGCGGCCCCCGGCGAAATGGCGCGCTACCCTTACATGGAATGGGCGTATGCCTATGGCTACTCAAAGAAATACGCTTCCGCCGGCTGGGCCAGCTATGAGCGGCACTTCGCCCGCTGGGCCGAGGCGCAGGGCTACGACGTCGAGATTGCCACGCTGCACGATCTGGAGGCCGAACCCGGCTTGCTGGACGGCCACAAATGCGCGGTCTTCGTGGGCCATGACGAATACTGGTCGGCCAATATGCGCCACGCCGTTGACCGGTGGGTCATCGCCGGTGGCCGGGTTGCGCGGTTTGCCGGCAATTTCCTGTGGCAGGTGCGGATTGGTGACGGGGGCCGGCAGATGGAGTGCCACAAGTACCGCGCCACCGAAACCGATCCGGTGATGGGCACCGCCGATCAGCCGTTGCTGACCGGGGCATGGGAGCAGCCCGAGCTGGGCTGGCCGGGGGCGCAGACCTTCGGTGTGAACGGGCTGCGCGGGATTTATGCGGGGCTGGGCAAATGCGCCGGCGGGGGTCCCGGCGGGTTCACTGTCTGCCGCCCCGGTCACTGGGCCTTTGACGGCGCGCATCTGGGCTATGGCGACGTGCTGGGTGGCGAGGCAAGGATCTTTGGCTACGAGGTGGACGGGCTCGATCACGAGATCCGCGACGGGCTGCCCTTTCCGCTGGGCACCGACGGGGCCGACACCGGGATCGAGATCCTCGCCATGGGGCTGGCGGGCAATATCGAGGATGACCACGATGTCTGGGGCGAAACGCTCTATTTCGGGTCGGCGGATGCGGTCTGGGCGGTGCGGACGCTGTTTGGCACGGACGACCCGGACCGGGCGGCGCGCGGGTCGGGGATGATCGTGTCCTGGGGACGCGGCGCGGGCAAGATCTTCACCGCGGCAACCTGTGAATGGGTGATGGGGCTGACCCGCGGGGACCCGCAGGTGGAACAGGTGACCCGCAACGTTCTGACCCGGTTCGGCCGGTGAAGGGGCCGGAAAATCAATTTTCCGGCTGGGATTTGTCGACAAATCCCATTCGATTTCATTGATGAAATCGCGCCGTCAGCGCCGTTCGGGCAGGGTTGCCTGAAGTTTCTTCGTCAGGCCTGCGCGCACGATGTCGTAGGATTGTTCCAGCCGGTGCCGCATCTCGTCCGTGTCACAGGTCCACGGCAGGCGGATCCAGCTGCGGTGAAAATACGGGGCCTTCTCACCCACCCCGGCGTCGATCAGCATCGATGCGGTTTCGACATCCGGGGTTTTCACCGAAACCCCGTCCCCGACCGATCCGATACAAGCGAACATCTTGCCGCCCACTTTCCACGCGTCATGGCCGCCGCCCCACGGGTCGGACAGTTCGGCACCCGGCAGTGTGGCACATATGCGATTGACAGTTTCGCGGCTCATGCCGTCAGAATGGCGGCAGTTGGAAGGCGAGGCAAGCATGCAATATGTGGCGCTGTTGCGCGGGGTGAATGTGGGGGGCGGCAACAAGGTGGTGATGGCCGATTTGCGGGCGCTGGCCGACGGGCTCGGGTGGTGCTGCGTGCGCAGCTACCTCGCCTCGGGGAACCTGCTGTTTGAGGCCGGTGGCGCGCCCGATGCGTTGGCCGGTGCGCTGCGCACGGCGATGGTGGCGCAGATGGGGGTCGATGTGCCGGTTCTGGTGCTGGAGGCTGACGGCGTGCGCAACAGTCTGGGCCGCTGTCCGTATGATCCCGACGATCCGCGACAGGTGCATGTTGCCTATCTGTTTGACGACCCGGCACCGGATTGCGAACTGTTTGAGACGTTCAGGGAGCCAGGTGACGGGTTGCATGTCGAAGGGCGTATCGCCTGGCTGCACACACCCGGCGGTTTCGGCCGATCGAAACTGGCGGACCGATTTGCCCGTCTGCTGGGTGCGGACCTGACCGCGCGCAACCTGCGCACGGTGGGCACGTTGTGCGAAATGCTGGACGCGGGCGCAGGGGCGTGATAGCTGACGCGTCATGAACTGCATCTGCATCATTATCTGCTGCATTACCTGCTGACATCGTCAGGCGGGCCGTTCTTCTGTTTCCACTCCGATTTGAAGTTGCTAAGCCCGCCGCGAGCACGCGCGCGAGGAAACGACACATGACCGAGATCCGGTTGCACAATACAAAGACCCGGCACAAAGAGGTCTTTGAACCGATCAACCCGGAAAACGTCCGCATGTATGTCTGCGGACCGACGGTCTATGACCGGGCGCATCTGGGCAACGCGCGGCCCGTGGTGGTGTTCGACGTGCTCTACCGCCTGCTGCAGCAGGTCTATGGGGCGGAACACGTCACCTATGTACGCAACATCACCGATGTCGAGGACAAGATCATCGACCGTGCCGCCGAGCGCGGCATCGAGATCGACGACCTGACACAGATGACCGCGGACTGGTTCCATCAGGACATGGCCGCGCTGGGCGTGGATTACCGCGACGACCCGCAATTCCGCGAACCGCGCGCGACTCAGTACATCACGGAAATGGTGTCCATGATCGAAAGCCTGATCGACAAGGGCCACGCCTATGCCGCCGAAGGTCACGTGCTGTTCGCAGTCGAGACCGATCCGGATTACGGCGCGCTGTCGGGGCGTTCGGTCGAAGACATGATCGCCGGCGCCCGTGTCGAGGTCGCGCCCTACAAGAGAAACGCGATGGATTTCGTGCTGTGGAAGCCATCGACGGACGACCAGCCGGGCTGGGATAGCCCCTGGGGCCGGGGACGCCCGGGCTGGCATATCGAATGCTCGGCAATGAGCCATGCCTTGCTGGGCGACAGCTTTGATATCCACGGCGGCGGCAACGACCTGATGTTCCCGCATCATGAGAACGAGATCGCGCAGTCGAAATGCGCCCATCCGGGGTGTGATTTCGCGCGCTACTGGCTGCATAACGAGATGTTGCAGGTCGAAGGCAAGAAGATGTCCAAATCGCTGGGCAATTTCTTCACCGTGCGGGATCTGCTGGATCAGGGCGTGCCGGGGGAGGTGATCCGGTTTGTGTTTTTGTCGACGCATTACAGAAGTCCAATGGATTGGACTGAAAAGAAATCAAATGACGCAATGCAAACTTTGGCTGAATGGTTCTCCATGATTGATGGCGAAGAACCGGATGAATTTGGTCTCCATTCGGCAGTTCCCTTCCTCGCTGACGACTTAAATACACCTGAAGTCATTGGGAATCTGCACGCGCTGGCAAATGCGGTAAAACCAAACGAACTCCGTTCAGCTCTCGAGTTTCTTGGATTGCAGCCGACGAGTGATTGGTGGAGGTCAAACAAAGCTCTTGATGCCTCGGGCAGTACGACGATCGGAGTTAGCTACAAGGGATCCAAGGACGAAAGTCTTGAAAACAAATTGCTGCAACTAGCTGGATTATGGGCTGGATTGCGTAGCGAGAGAAGATACGCGGAAGCGGACAATCTGCGAACTCTTGCGGACAGGGCTGGGATTGATCTTCGTGTTGTAAGTGGGCGTGAAGCCCATGCTGCGGCCCGCCTTGATCTAAAACGCGACCAGCTGGAGACCCTGCTATGACCGCCCAAAGAGAGGTTCCAAGCCCGGCAACGCCGGGCCGCGCCCGACCCTCCCCCCGGGAGGGCGCTTTGGCGATCGGCGCACGCCGAAGCACAGTGGCGCGTGTGGCGAGGATGAGCCCCGCGACAAGCGTTGGCCGCGCCCACCCAGGGTCGGGCGCGGCCCTTGTGACCGGAGGTGCCCAATGAAAGACCGCCTCTCCCTCTACGACACCACCCTGCGCGATGGCCAGCAGACGCAGGGCGTGCAGTTCTCCACCTCTGAAAAGCAGCAGATCGCGCGGGCGCTCGATGACCTCGGCATCGACTATGTTGAGGGCGGCTGGCCCGGGGCCAACCCCACCGACAGCGCATTTTTCGACGCCGCCCCGAAGACGCGGGCAAAAATGACGGCCTTTGGCATGACCAAGCGCGCCGGACGTTCAGCGGACAATGACGAGGTGCTGGCGGCGGTGATGAACGCGGGCACCGATACGGTCTGTCTCGTCGGCAAGAGCCACGATTACCACGTGACCCACGCGCTGGGCATCACGCTGGAGGAAAACCTCGAAAACATCCGCGCCTCCATGGCGCATATCGTGGCGCAGGGGCGCGAGGCGCTGTTTGATGCCGAACATTTCTTCGACGGCTACAAGGACAACCCGGACTATGCCATCGCCGCGCTCAACGCCGCGCTGGAGGCCGGCGCACGGTGGGTCGTGCTGTGCGACACCAATGGCGGGGCGCTTCCGGAGGAGATCGGGCGTATCACGGCTGAGGTGATCGCGGCCGGGATCCCGGGGTCGCAGTTGGGCATACACACCCATAACGACACGGAAAATGCTGTCGCCGGCACGCTGGCCGCGGTCGATTCCGGCGCGCGCCAGGTTCAGGGCACGCTGAACGGGCTGGGCGAACGCTGTGGCAACGCGAACCTGACCGCAATCATCCCGACGCTGCTGCTGAAAGAACCCTACCGCAGCCGGTATGACACCGGGATCACCGCCGATGCGCTGGCCGGGCTGGTGAAAACCAGCCGCATGCTGGACGACATCCTGAACCGGGTGCCGATGAAACAGGCAGCTTACGTCGGCGCCAGCGCCTTTGCCCACAAGGCCGGGCTTCATGCCAGCGCCATCATCAAGGATCCGTCGACCTACGAACATGTGGACCCGGCCGCCGTCGGCAATGCCCGCATCATCCCGATGTCGAACCAGGCCGGGCAGTCGAACCTGCGCCGCCGCCTGATCGAAGCCGGGCTGGAGGTCGAAAAGGGCGACCCGGCGCTGGGACGCATTCTCGACCGGGTCAAGCAGAAGGAAGATGACGGGTATGCCTATGACAGCGCGCAGGCCAGCTTCGAATTGCTGGCGCGCGAGGAACTGAACCTTCTGACCGAACCTTTCGAGGTGGAACGCTACCGCGTCATCTCGGAACGCCGCCGCAACGCCCGCGGGCAGGTGGTGGTGGAATCCGAGGCCGTGGTGACCGTTCAGTTCACCGACGGCACCAAGCGCACCGGCTATTTCAAGAACGAACACCCGCAGGAAATGCAGGATGACGGACCGGTCAACGCGCTGTGGCAGGCGATCCGTGCCGATCTGGGGCCGTTCCAGAAGCGGATCGATGATACCCGCCTGACCGATTTCCGCGTGCGCATCACCAATGGCGGGACCGAGGCCGTGACCCGCGTGATCATAGATTTCGCGGACGGGCAGGGCATGCGGTGGTCAACCGTGGGCGTGTCGTCGAACATCGTCGATGCCTCCTTCGAGGCGCTGCTGGATGCGATCCGCTGGAAACTGTCCCGCGGCAACGGCGGCTGAGCATGGACCGGGACGTTTTTTTTCAGGTGCACCGGGACCTGCCGCGCGAGGGGCCGGGCCTGCCTGATGACGTGCACTGGGCGCTGGCGCAGATCCCGGCGCCGCAAAACGTGCTGGATGCCGCCTGTGGCCCCGGCGGTGACACCGTCACGCTTGCCCGGGCGCTGCCGGACGCGGCCATCCTCGCCGTCGACATGGTGCCCCATTTCGTGGACGCGGCCCGGGCGCGAACTGCCGGTTTCGGCGCGCGCGTGAAGGTGCAGATGGCAGACATGCTGGAGGTCGACGGCCCTTTCGACCTGATCTGGTGCGCCGGCGCGGTCTATTTCGCCGGCATCACCGCGGCGCTGGCACGCTGGCGCAGGGAACTGGCGCCGGGCGGGTGCATCGCCTTCAGTGAACCGGTGCTGGCGCAGGACGCATCTGCCGCAGCCCGCCGGTTCTGGGCCGGAGAGGGACCGGTTCAGGACCACGACGGTGTTCTGCAGCAAATCGCACAGGCCGGGTATCGCGTCATGGGCACACGCGACATCATTGGCCCGGCATGGCAGGCCTATTACGACCCGATGGAAACGCGGATCGCCCGGCTGAGAAGAGCAGGCGCGAACCAGCAGGTCGAAGCGGCCTGCCGCGACGCTGAAACCGAGATTGCGAACTGGCGCGCCGCCGCGGATGAGGTCAGTTATCTGCTGGTCATCGCAGAGCCCGCAGCATGAGAAGGGCGAGACATGTCTGACGCCACGACAGACTGCGCGTCGCTGGTGGAGCGGGCCGATCCCGACCGGTTTCGCGCGGCGATGGCAGCCCCGGTGGCCGCACGCCGCATCCTGTTTCCGCTCTATGCCTTCAACGCTGAAGTGGCCCGCGCCCCATGGGTGACCGCGGAGCCGATGATCGCGGAAATGCGCCTGCAATGGTGGCGCGACACACTGGCTGACATCGCCGCCGGGCGGCCGGTTCGCCGGCACGAGGTCGTGACCCCGCTGGCCGCGATCCTGGCCCCCGATGAAGCCCGAATTCTGGATGAACTTGTTGCCGCAAGATCCTGGGATATATATACAGATCCCTTTTCCGATCTGCCGGATCTCGTGAGGTATCTCGATCACACCTCGGGCCACCTGACAGTGGTGGCCGCCCGCTGTCTCGGCGTGGCCCACACCGCGCCGCTGCGCGATGTGGGCCACGCGGCGGGACTTGCAAACTGGTTCCTCGCGGTGCCGGACTGGCTGGCCCGCGGCCGCCAGCCGCTGCCAGACCCGCGGCCCGCAGCGATCGCCGCGCTTGCGGGCGACGCGCTGGACCGCCTGTCGCGGGCGCGCAGGGCACCGATCCCCAAGGCCGCCCGGCCAGCATTGCTGCCGGCCTGGCAGGCAGGTTACGTTCTGCGGCGCGCGGCATCGGATCCGGAACAGGTGCTGGCCGGATCGCTGCGTCCCAGCCCGGCCCGATCACAGGCCATGCTCATCCGGCAGGCCCTGACCGGACGGTTCTGACGCCCGTCCTTCATCTTTGCTGAAATACTCCGGGGGAGGCTCGCCTTCGGCGAGACGGGGGCAGCGCCCCCACACAGAAAATTCGCAGAATTTTCTAACTTTCCGAATGCGCGAAAATTCTGCGAATTTTCAGACCTGCCTCACCCGACGAAGGCTTTCTCGACGACATATTCTGCCGGGTCCGAGTTGGCGCCTTCGCGCAGGCCGAACCCTTCCATCGCCTCTTTCATGTCGACGTTGAAGCCCAGCGATCCGCAGACCATCGCCCGGTCGGTGTCCGGCGAAATGCCGTCGATGCCAAGATCGGCAAACACCGTGCCGTCCTTCAGGAGCGTGGTGATCCGACCCATCTTCGGGCTCTCTTCGCGGGTGGTGATGGGATAATAGCGGATCTTGTCGGCAAAGCCTTCGCCGATCAGCTCGGCCAGCAATTCGTCCTGCCGGATGTCTTCGATCAGGCGGCGGCCATATTCCAGCTCGGCCACGTCGCGGCAGGTATGGGTGATGACGACCTCGTCATAATTCTCATAGGTTTCCGGTTCGCGCAGCAGCGACGCAAAGGGTGCAAACCCGGTGCCGGTGGCGAAAAACCACAGCCGTTTTCCCGGCAACAGCGCGTCATGCACCAGCGTGCCAACCGGTTTCGGCCGCAGGATGATCTGGTCGCCGGGCTGGATATGCTGCAGCTTCGAGGTCAGCGGCCCGTCCTGCACCTTGATCGAATAAAACTCCAGCTCGTCGTCCCAGGCCGGGGAGGCGATGGAATAGGCGCGCAGCAGCGGCTTGCCGTTGTCGCCCAGCAGCCCGATCATCACGAACTCGCCCGACCGGAACCGCAGCGAGGCGGGGCGCGTCACGCGGAAGGAAAACAGGCGGTCGGTCCAGTGCTCGACACGGGTCACGGTCTGGGCGTCGGGCAGGGTGGGCACCTTCTTGGCGGCAGCTTGAGTCACGGGGCGCATCTCGGTCATGGAACACTCATCGCCGGGTTCATGCCCCGACGCCTCTCAGTAAGCGTTGATCTGGGTCAATGAAAGCGGGATTTAACCGCGCAGGCGGGCCTGATAGTCATTCGACCGCCAGTCCGCGCGCCGCAGCCATTGCGCTTCGGGCTGCCGCGCGGCCAGCGCGTCGTCGATCTCGACCTCGTCGAACCCTGAACGCCGCGCCATGGCGTACTGATCGGCCAGCACGTGGCCCCTGGCCCGCAGCCGGCCCCGGTATCCCATCAGCCGCAGCCGCCGGGCCAGCGTGAAACCGCGCCCGTCGGCAAAGCCGGGAAAATCGATCCGTATCAGCGCCAGATCCCCCAGCCGGGCATGCAGCCCGGCCAGCTCGGCGTCGGGCGCCAGATCAACGATGTCCTGCCCGCTCTGGTCATCGGGGCCAAAGCCCCGGTCGGTTACGATCACGGTCATACCTGTTCCTTCGTTCTCACCATCCGGCCGTTCACGAAGTGAATGCCGCATTCTTCCTTTTCCTCGCCGCGCCAGCGTCCGGCGCGGGTGTCTTCGCCCTCGGCCACCGGCGAGGTGCAGGGCATGCAGCCGATGGATGGATACCCCTGCGCCACCAGCGGATGCCGGGGCAGGCGGTTTTCGTCCATGTAGGTCTGCACGTCCTGCGGATCCCAGTGCGCCAGCGGGTTGACCTTGACGCGGGCGCTGCCCGGTTCCAATTCGAAGAACTGCAGCGCCTGGCGGGTGCCGCCCTGAAACCGTTTTCGCCCGGTAATCCAGCCGTCATACCCGGCCAGCGCGTTTTGCAGCGGTTCGACTTTGCGCAGGGCACAGCAGGCATCGGTGTCGCGCCGATGCAGGGTGCGGTCGCGGTCGCGGTCGGCCAGCTCCAGATGGCGCGCCCGGATCACGCGCACGTTTTGCAGGCCCAGCCGCTCGCTCAGCTCCTGCTGATAGACCAGCGTTTCGGTGAACAGCAGCTGGGTGTCGATGAACAGCACCGGTACATCCGGCCGGGTGACGGCCAGCATATGCAGCAACACCACCGATTCCGCGCCGAAGCTGGACACCAGCGCAACGTCGCCCAGCGTGCTCAGCCCGTGGCGCATGACCCCGGTGGCCGAGTGGTGGCGGAACCGGTCATTCAGTTCCGCCACCCTGCTGGCCGCGTCTGCAGACGCAGCGGGGGAGATCCTTTGCGGAGGATGGAACATCTTCTTACTCGGCCGCCAGCGCGTGCTTTTCCGGATAGAGCGCCGCCTTGAACGGGGCGAGACCAAGCCGGCGATAGGTCTGCAGAAAAGTCTCCGAAGGCTCGGTGCGCAAATCCAGATAGGCATAGACCAGCCGCTCGATCGCCGGGATGATCTCGTCCGCAGAGAACCCGGGACCGGCGCGCTGGCCGATGGCCGCGTCCTCGGTGCCGCTGCCGCCCAGCGTGATCTGGTAGTTTTCCACGCCGGCGCGGTCGAGTCCGAGAATGCCGATATGACCCACATGGTGATGGCCACAGGCGTTGATGCAGCCCGAGATCTTGATCTTGAGCGGACCGACGTCGTGTTCCAGCTTCAGTTCATCGAACCGCGTGGCGATTTCCTGCGCGATCGGGATCGACCGCGCCGTGGCCAGCGCACAGTAGTCCATCCCGGGGCAGGCGATGATATCGGAGATCAGCCCGATATTGGCCGTCGCCAGCCCGGCCTCTTTCAGCCGGGCATGGATCGCGGGCAGGTGGCGTTTGTGCACATGCGGCAGGATCACGTTCTGCTCATGGCTGATGCGCAGCTCGTCATGGCCGAACTGTTCGGCCAGCTCTGCCAGAACGCGCATCTGCTCTGCCGAGGCATCGCCCGGTGTTGCACCATGCGCTTTCAGCGACACGGTGACGATGGCATAGCCCGGCGCGCGATGGGCGCTCAGATTGGTATCGGCCCAGGCGCGGAACACCGGGTCGTCGTCATAGACCGTTGCGAAACCACCAGTGTCGGCTGTGTCAAAGCGCGGCGGGGCGAACATCTGGCTGATGCTGTCCAGCAGCTTCTGATCAGCGCCGGTGAACTGCGCCTTGCGCAGGGCAAACTCGGCCTCGACATCGGCGCGCAGGTTTTCCAGCCCGTATTCATGCACGAGGATCTTGATCCGCGCCTTGTACTTGTTGTCGCGCCGGCCGATCACGTTCCAGACCGCGACCGTGGCTTCCAGATAGGGCAGCAGATCGTCGCCCGACACGAACTCGGCCAGCACCTTGCCGACCATGGGCGTGCGGCCCATGCCGCCGCCGACAATCACCTGAAAGCCGATTTCGCCGTCGCGTTCGACGATGCGCAGGCCGATGTCATGGGCGGCGGTCACCGCGCGGTCATTCGGCGATCCGGTGATCGCGATCTTGAACTTGCGCGGCATGAACTGGAATTCGGGGTGATCCGTGGACCACTGCCGCAACAGTTCGGCGACGGGCCGGGGATCGGCAATCTCGTCCGCGGCGGCGCCGGCGAAATGGTCGGCGGTCACGTTGCGGATGGTGTTTCCGCTGGTCTGGATGGCATGCATGCCAACCTCGGCCAGCGCGTCCAGCATGTCCGGAACATCCGGCAGCTTTGGCCAGTTGTACTGAATGTTCTGCCGCGTGGTGAAATGGCCATAGCCCTTGTCCCAGCGTTCGGCGATTATCGCCAGCTGCCGCATCTGCGCGCTGTTCAGCGTGCCATAGGGGATTGCCACGCGCAGCATGTAGGCATGCAGCTGCAGGTACAGCCCGTTCATCAGCCGCAGCGGCTTGAATTCATCTTCGGTCAGCGACCCGTCGATGCGGCGTTCAACCTGATGGCGGAACTGGGCGTTGCGCTCGGTCAGGAAGGCGCGGTCGAAATCGGAGTATTGATACATGGGAGCCTCTAGAGACCGGCCTGTTTGCCGTGGAAATAATTGGAGGGACCTGTGCGGCGGAAGGTTTCGCGGAAATGGGTCGGTTCGGGACCGGTTGCACCGATGGCGACATCGGCAAGATAGGCTCCGACGACCACGTCCGCCTGACTTTCAGCGTCCAGCAGGCGCAGCTGTGCATGGGCCTCGTCTTCGATAACCTCCGCCTCTTCCAGCCGGCGCGACCACGTGTCTTCAGCGGTCAGATAGATCACGTCTCCGTCCAGCAGGTGCGAGGCGGTGACGACTTTGGGCGTGAAGGCTTTGGACATTAAAGAACCCCTTCTTCTTTCAGAGAGTAGGAAATGGCCTGCGCTGCGTGTGGCCGGAGGCCATAAAGGATCAGCGCCGGGCCCGAGCTGTCGATCCCGGCCAGATCCCGGTCCAGTGCGGCCAGCGAGGATGCGACCACGTGCTGATCCGGCAGCGAGGCATTGGCCACCAGCGATACCGGCGTGGCGGGATCCGCGCCGAACATCATCAGGCGGCCCTGAATGAAACGGGCGGCCTTTTTGCCCATATAGATCGTGGCAACCTGTCCCGGCTTGGCCAGATCGCGCCAGTCGTGATCGGCAAAACCGCGCACATCATGGCCGGTCAGCACGCGCAGGGCGCTGTTGCGGTTGCGCCGGGTCAGCGACTGGCCGATCGCGGCAGCCGCGGCCGAGGCGGCCGTGATACCCGGCACCACGTGCCAGCTGATCCCGGCGTCGTCGCAGGCTTCGGTTTCCTCGTCGAGGCGCGCGAACACGGTGGGATCGCCACCCTTGAGCCGGACAACCTGCGCACCGGTCGCGGCATGTTCGACAATGGCCGCGTTGATCTCGTCCTGCGGGGTCGAGCGGGCGAAGCCGCGCTTGCCGACATGGATCATCGTTGCTTCGCGCCGCGCCAGTTCGAGGATCGCGGGCCCCACCAGCCCGTCGTGAACGATCACGTCCGCCTCGTCCAGCGCCTTGCGCGCCTTGAGTGTCAGGAGTTCGGGATCGCCGGGACCGGCACCGACAAAGGCAACGTGGCCGGGGCGGCTTTCGCGCGCCGCGTGCTGCGCCAGCAGGTCCTCCAGCGTGTCTTCGACGGACTGTTCGCCGTCCGATACGGCCCGCGGGCCGGCATCGAAGTAATAGTCGCGCCAGAAATCGCGCCGCGCCCGGCCAAAGGGCAGGACTTCGGCGGCCTTGCGGAAAGCCTTGCCGATCCGGGCCAGCGGCCCAAGGGTGACAGGCAACCGTTCTTCGAGGTCGGCCTTGATCGCACGGGCCAGAACCGGGGCCGCGCCCTCGGTGCCGATGGCCACGGTCACCGGGTCACGGTCGACGATCGCCGGCGTGATGAAGGCGCTGTCTTCGAGATTGTCGACAACATTGACCAGCGCGCCCTCGGCCCGGGCGATGGCTGCGGTGCGGTCATCCTCGGCCGCGTCCTCGGTGGCGGCATAAAACAGCGACGCGCCCGCCACATCGCCCGCCGACAGCGCGCGCCTGGTCAGGGTCAGCCGGCCTGCTGCCGCCCAGTCGGTGATTTCCCGTGCCGGATCGGGCGCGAACACCTCGATTCGCGCTTCGGTTTTCAAAAGCAGCCGCAGCTTGGCCAATGCCGCGTCGCCGCCGCCCGACAGGACAACACGCGCATCGCGCAGAGACAGAAAGATCGGAAAGTGCTGCATAAGTGCACCCGGGTTGGCTGTTGACTTTTATGAAATATAGGAAAATGTTCCGGTTGAGCGCTAGGTCTGGCGCGAAATAAGGAAAAATGTTCTACTGAACTCCGAAGGGCGAACACAACGACCAATCAAGGCGGAGAAATGGAATGACAGTGCGGATAGACGACACAGACAGGAAAATCCTGACTGAGCTGCAACAGGATGCCGGCCAGTCGCTGGACGAGATCGCGCGCAAAATCGGCTCTTCGAAGACGCCGGTGTGGAACCGGATCCGCAAACTGCGCGAGGCCGGCGTGATCGGCGCGCAGACCGTTTTGCTGGATGCTGAGGCGCTGGGGTTCGAGGCGACGTTCTTTGTCCTGATCCGCACGTCGGAACATGACGCCGGCTGGCAGGCGACCTTTCTCAAGACCCTGCGCGACCGGCCCGAGGTGCAGGAAGCGCACCGGCTGGCCGGTGATATCGACTATATCCTGAAGGTGCGGGTCAGAAATGCCCGCGCCTATGACGCTTTCTATCAGGCGCTGATTGCCGAGGTGAAAGTGTTCAACGTCACCGCGCTGTTGTCGATGGAAGAGATCAAGTCGACAACGATGCTGCCGCTGGAGGTGTCCTGAACGCTCAGGTTGCCACGCGCAGTTCTGTCAGGCCGTGGAAATGGTAGGTATCGGCGTAGCGCGGCGCAGCAGTCAGGCGCAGCCCCGGGCACCGGTCGAACAGCACCCGCAGCGCGATCTGCATCTCCAGCCGGGCCAATGGGGCACCGACGCAGAAATGCAGCCCGCCGCCAAAGCTGCTGTTGGTCTGCACCGGCCGGGCCGGGTCAAACCGGTCCGGGTCCGGCCATTGCGCCGGGTCGCGGTTGGCCGCCCCCAGCACCAGCGCGATCTCGTCGCCGCGTTTCAGGTTGTACCGGCCAATCTCTACGGGTTCGTAAATGTAGCGCGTGAAGATATGCAGCGGCGGATCGTAGCGCAGCAGTTCCTCGACCGATCCGGCCACGGTGCCGGGCTGTAGGAACGACGCGGATGTCTCTGTTTCCAATAGGGTTTTGACGGAATTTCCAAGGCTGTGCACGGTTGCTTCGTGCCCTGCATTCAGCAGCAGGATACAGGTGGTGATCAACTCGTCCGTGCTCAGCCGTTCGCCGTCTTCCTCGGCCGCAATCAGATGCGTGATCAGGTCGTCGGCCGGCGACGACCGGCGTTCATCGACATAGCCGCGCAGGAAACCGGAAAACTCCGCCGCTGCCCGATCGGCGCGCTCCTCGACCGCGCGTGTGCGCCCGGTCTGATACATGGCCACCATGGCGTGCGACCATACCAGAAGCTGCGGCGCCAAGGTTTCCGGCACGCCCAGCAGCCGCGCAATGATCCGCACCGGAACAAGGTTGCAATAGGCCGGCAGCAGGTCGAAATCGCCGCGCGGAAACCCGTCGATCAGGTCATGGCACAGCCCTTCGATCTCCGGCGCCATCGCGGCGATCCGGCGCGAGGTGAACGCGCGCAACACCAGTGCCCGCAACCGGGTGTGCCGGGGCGGTTCCAGCTCCAGCATCGAGTGCGCCTCGATCTCCATGAAGGCCGCCATATGTGCCGGAACCGGCTGTAACAGTTCGGCCGGGCGTTCCCGGCCCAGCCGCCGGTCGCGAAACAGCTGGCTGACCGTGGCATGATCGAACGCGGCGGGCATGGCATAGTCGTCCCACCAAAGGACCGGGCCGGCCGCCCGCGCGCGGGCATAAACGGGGTAGGGGTTCTGAACGAACCCCGGGTCGGTCGGCGACTGCTGCAGCGCGTCCATGCTCAGCCCGCGGCATCCTCCAGCGCGTGGATGATCGGCGAAAAATCGTCAGCCTTCAGGCTGGCCCCGCCAACCAGTGCGCCGTCCACGTTGGGAACGGCGAAAATCTCGCCCGCGTTGCCGGGCTTGACCGACCCGCCGTAAAGCACCCGGACCGAACGCGCGACCCCGGCACCAAAACGGCGGTCCAGCCGTGTGCGGACAAAGCCGTGCACTTCGCCGATCTGTTCCATCGTCGGCACCTTGCCCGTTCCGATTGCCCAGATCGGTTCATAGGCAATCACAAGGTTTTCGCCGGTCGACAGGTCCGGGATCGAGCCTGACATCTGCCCGGCAATGATATCAAGCGTGTTCGCCGCCTCGCGCTCGGCCAGGCTTTCGCCAAGGCACACCACGGCCATCAACCCGGCTTCCATGGCGGTTTTCGCCTTGGCCCGCACATCGTCGTTGCGTTCGTCATGGTCAGCCCGGCGTTCGGAATGGCCGACGATGACCGCCGTTGCTCCGGCATCGGCCAGCATCGCGGCGCTGATGTCGCCGGTATGGGCGCCCGAGCCTGCGGCGTGGCAATCCTGCCCACCGGTGGCAATGCCAGACCCGTCCAGAACCGCACCGGCGCGGTGCAGCAGGGTGGCCGGCGGACAGATCAGGATATCGACGGCAGAGGCGGAATGAGACTGGGACAATGTCCGCAGCTCGCCCAGCCCGTCGCCGGTGCCATTCATCTTCCAATTGCCCGCCGCGAGTTTGCGTCGCATCCCTTGCCCCCTGTTTTCCCTGTTGCCTACGTGGTAGCACCCCGGTTCTGAGCAGACAATTCTTCACGACGACGAGAATACCTATGATCCCGAGACTGGATGCCGCAGCGCTTGACGCCGGCGACCCCGGAACACTGGAACAGCTGCGGCTGGCGGCAGAGGAGATCGGGTTTCTCACGCTGGAAAACACCACGCTCTGCCCGGACGCGGTGCAGGCGGTGCTGGCGGCGTACCGCACCTTCTTTCACGCGCCGGAGGCGTTGAAATCTACCGTGGACATGGCGGTGACCGGGTCCACCCGCGGCTGGGGCAGGGGGCGGGCCGAACAGGTCGATCCCGGCGCCAACCCCGATTACAAGGAAGTCTTCGATATCGGCTTTGAGCTGCCCGAAGGGGATCCGCTGGCAGACCGCGAACTGGCCGTCTATGCGCCGAACCGCTGGCCGGCGATGGCGGGATTTCGCGAAGTGGTCGAACCCTACGGGGCCGCGGCCATGCAGGTGGCCGATCGGCTGCTGGCGGCGATTGCCTGCGCCATCGGCGCGCCCGAGACCCATTTCGCCCGTGCCTTTGCCCGCCCGATGGCGATGCTGCGGGGCAATTTTTATCCGCCGCGTCCCGGGGATGCCGGTGATCTGGACTATGGCATCGCGCCGCATACCGATTACGGCTGTCTCACGCTGCTGGCGACAGACGGGCAGCCCGGGCTGGACGTGCAGATGCGTGACGGCAGTTGGGCTGCGGTGCAGGCCGAACCGGGCGTGTTCGTGATCAATTTCGGCGAGATGCTGGAGATGTGGACTGGCGGCCGGGTGCGGGCAACGCCGCACCGGGTGATCGGTGCCGCGCAGGAACGGCTCAGTGTTCCGCTGTTCTTCAACCCGTCCTGGGACTGGAACGTCGCGCCGGTCGGGGCGGCCGAGCCGGTGCTTGCCGGGCCCTACCTGTCACAACGCTATGCCGAAACCTATATGCACCTGCGGCAGGCCAGTTAGAGGCCAGTTAGTTTTCCGCGAACCGGATACTTTCGCCGCAGCCGCAGGCGTCCACCACGTTGGGGTTCTTGAACTTGAACCCGGACTCCAGCAGCGACACCTCGTAATCGATCTCGGTGCCGAACAGGAACATCTGCGCCATCGGCGCAATCAGGACACGCGCGCCGTCCTGTTCGACCACCTCGTCATGGGGTTCTGCGCTGTCGACATAGTCCATCGTGTATTCCATGCCGGCACAGCCGCCTTTCTTGACGCCGATGCGCAGGCCCGAATGCCCGCCCTTGTCCATCAGCCGCGCGATCTGCGCCGCTGCGCGCGGGGTCATCTTGACGGCCTGCTTGCCGGGAATGCCGAACATGAGCGATCTCCTTTGTGCGCAATCTAGTGTCGCGGCGGTGCCGGCTCAAGGGGCAAGAGGATCGCCCCCGCAAGGAGGGCGATCCAAAGGGGCCGGGCATGCCGGGGGGACGGCTGGCGGCGCCGCCGGCCCATGCAGCGGTGCGCCACGGGTCCGGTATTGCGGTGCCGGTCCGGCGGGCTTGTCCGAACCGGCGCCGGGGCGGGCGCACCTGTCACCACTTTGCACTCGAAACCCGGACCTGGAAAACGCGTAGAGGCGTCCCGACGAAGGGCCGGGATCGGGTCCATGGGGGGTGGCGGGTGTCTGGCGCAGAGTGTTGCGCGGCACGATTGACTGTGCCTGTAACGTTTCGGCAACGGTCGAGTAACCGGATCGTAACGATTTTGCGAAACCTTGCGCGGTTACATGAAACCGAGCTCGAGCCGGGCTTCGTCGGACATCATGTCCATGCCCCAGGGCGGTTCCCAGACAAGATCAACATCGATCTGCTTCACGCCGGGCACGGCGCCGATCGCATCGGCCAGCCAGCCGGGCATTTCGCCGGCCACGGGACATCCCGGCGCGGTCAGGGTCATGATCACCTTGACCTCGTTTTCCGCATTTATATCAACGGTATAGACAAGACCGAGCTCGTAGATATTGACCGGGATTTCCGGATCAAACACAGAGCGGCAGGCCTCGACAACGGCATCATACAGCGGATGTTCGGTCGACGACGGCGCAATCAGCGGTGCGCCTTCTAGCGGTTCGGTCGGCTGGTCCATCGCGGCCTCTGTCTGTTTCCTGACCGATTATATAGGAAATGCGGCGCGAAGGGTAAAGATGATGGCTGGTGGCGAAATGTACAAAATGCGGCAGGGTTTGAAGCGGCCACAGACAAAACGTACAGGCCTACCGCCCGCCTGAATGATGCGCGAAGGGCGCGGTTTTCCACCGGCAATCGCCCCAGTCGTGCGGGACAACATCATGGTGTTTCGCCGGCACAAGCTGTTGCCAGACAAAGTCACTGATTTCGTTGTTCTGCTTAAGCCAGCCGCGCCAGTGGGCGAAAAAGGCTTTTTCGTCGAGCGTTTCCACGATCCACTGACAGGGCATGCCCATGCGTCTGCGAAATGGAGGGCTGATCGAAACGCTGCCGTCAAAGAACGCGTTGCGCCAGTCGCTTTGCATTCCGAGCCGGACGGATTTCAGATTTGCCTTGCGGATGGCGCCGCCGGCATTCACGGAATGTGAAAAATTGGCGCCGCGGAAATCATCCATCGACATTGTCTTCTCGCCGTCGATCAGTGACAGGCTGAAATCTGCAGCTTTGAAATTCGACCACCGGAAGTTCGCGCCGCTCAGGTTGCTGCGGCCCAGATCAGCACGCGGCAGTTGTGCCCGACGGAAGATTGCCCAAGACAGGTCCGCGCGATAGAACTTTGTTCCTTCGCCGCGCGACTGACTCAGATCGGCTTGACGCATGCTGGATTGGGTGAAATCGGAATGCCGCAGGCGGGCTTTGCGGAGTATGGCTCCGTCCAGACTGGTCTCGGTCAGTTTTGACATCGTCAGGTCGGCCAGTTCGAAATAGGCTTTTCGCAGGATCGCGTGGCTGAGATCTGCACCGCGCAAAACGGCATTGATAAATATGGCGCCATTCATCTGCGACCAGCGCAGATCGGCGTTTCCCATTTGGGCGCGGGTCAGGACCACGCTATCACCCTGAACCCAGGCCAGCCGCGCGCCGGACAGGATGGATCCGGCGAAATCGGCCTGTCCGCCAAGATTGGCAAACTGCATTCCCGCTCGTTCCAGAACCGCGCCGCGTGCGCCGGCCCCCTGCATCCGTGCCCCGACAAGGTTCGCACCGGTCAGAAATGCGCCGTTCAGTTCCGCATTCCGGAAATCCAGTGAATTGCGGGCGCGCCGGTTCACGAATTTGCGGAACGTCCCGGATTGCTCCGGGTCGGTCAAGTTGGCCGACGACAGATTGCTGGTGTTCATGGCCCGCGCGACGGCGGCGGAGAGCTTTTCGAACCGCATCGGGTTAAGACCCGGTTTCGTAAGGTCCAGTATCGCGACATCGCGGGCCCGGTCCCATTCCTCGACGAAGTCTTTTTCATGCGCCGGGTGCATCATTTCGCAATCGGCGATACTCTTCTTGGCGCACCACGCGGCCCGGGCCTCGGCGCGCAGAACCGCGGGGTCGCGCCAGCCTTGCGGGCGCGCAACGATCTGTTCCGAGGCGAGATTGACGGGCACCAGCCACCGGTTTCCCTCGGTCCGTTCATAGCTGAACCAAACCGCGGCGGGAAAGATCAGAAGCAGGGCGATTTTGACCGGGCGCGACCACGTCGCGATCTCTGCGGACAGGTCGCTGGTGCGCATTCGTAACAGGCAGAGCGACAGGCTGGCCAGGCCCACGAAAACAGAAATCCCCAGTGCCAGCGTTGGCCAGATGGTGAGGGTGATCGCCCGAGCCGTCATGGAGGTCCACCAGAGCCAGCCGAGGATTGCGATGCCGGCCACCCAGGCCAGCAGGATATTCAGCACCATCGACGGAAATTCCATCGTGCGCTTTTCGGCACAGTAGTCCTGCCGCAGCCACCGGCGCAGAAACAGCGCCGCGTCCACCACCAGCCACGGGCTCACCGCGTCGCCCAAACGAGTGCCGTCAATCCGCGCGGGCGCAACGCTCAGCGCGTCCCACAGGCGGATCAGGTAGAGGTGGAAATAGCCGTAGACCGCCGCAATCAGGATCGGGCCGCCGATAAAGAACAGCCGGGTGGGGACCGAGATATTGACCATCGGCAGGTTGGTTGCGCGGTTGACCCCATAGAAATCGACCGGTGTCACCTGCATCAGAGTGACGCCGACAAAGATCAGCGCCGCCAACAGTACGAACCACGTGTTGCGGGCGTTGGTGGTCAGCGCGTTGATACGGGCAACGGGATCGGTCATGAGCAGCCCCTTGTCGGACAGGGGTACTCTGCGTCAGGTTGAGCGGCTGATCAACCGGGTCCGTCGTTGATGTCGTGTTCGAAGGTTTTCACTTGCCCCTTGGGGTGGGCAAAGATCCGGCGCATGATCAGCCATGCAACCAGAGACAGCGCGGCGAAGATCAGCAGCAGGGCCGGGAGGCTCAGGAACAGGCCGGTGTTGAGCAGCAGCATCGCCACCGCCAGCGCGCCGAAGGCAAAGCCGAGAAACACGAAGCCGGGCAGCAGAAGCTCGACGATGCCCAGTATCAGCGCGGCGATCAGCCAGAGCCACCAGATTGCCCAGAGCCCTTCCATCACCGGCCCCCCTTGAGCATTTTGAAGGCGTCGCCGAAGGCTTCGAGCGCCTGCGCGGGCACCACGATTGTCTGTTTGCCGTCCCCATGTCCCAGCGCGTTCAGCGCCTCGACCTGTTTCAGCGCGACCTGATACTGCGCCGCCTCGATGCCGTTGTCACGGATCGCGCGGGCCACGACCTCGGTGGCATAGGCTTCGGCCTCGGCCTCGATGCGGCGGGCCTTGGCGGTCTGTTCGGCGGCGTAGAGCTCGGCATCGGCGGCCAGTTCGACAGAGCGGCGCTGGCCCTCGGCCTCGGTCACCTGTGCGCGGCGGGCGCGTTCGGCGTTGAGCTGCTGCAGCATCGCATCACGGGTGGCCTGATCGAGGTTCACGTCGAGGATCTCGGCGCGGGTCACCTCGATGCCCCAGTCATCGACCGCGTCTTCGACACTGGCCTTGATCTGGCTGATCAGCTGCGACCGGTTCGACTGAACCTCGTCGAGATCCATCTTGCCGATATTCGCCCGCACGATCCCGGCCACGGTGGTGGCGATGGCCCCGTCCACGTCACGGATGCGGTAGACCGTCTTTTCCGGCTCCAAAATGCGATAGAACACCGAGGTGTCGATCTGAACCAGCACGTTGTCTCTGGTGATGGCGTCCTGGGTCGCGTTGGGCAGCTAGCGTTCGAGGATCGAGATCTTGTGCCGGACGACGTCGAGGAAGGGGACAATGAAATTGATCCCCGGACCCAGTACCGATTTCAGCCGGCCAAACCGTTCGACCACGAACTTTTCGGATTGTGGCACGATGCGGACACCCTTGAGGATGACGATGATCAGGAGAATGGCGCCAAGGATGTAGGCGAGGCTGCTGCCGACAAGCGACGTGATCTGGTCTTCGGTCATGGTTCCCCCGTGCTGTTTTGGTTCTGCAGCGAATATGGGCACTGCCCGGCGGCGGTACAACTGAATTGCGTCTGGGTAGAAAGGGCAGGTGCAAGTTCTTGCCCCGGTTTGGCAACAATTTTGACAATCCGGCGGTTTAGCAGGGTGAGGCCCGAACACCGGCGGCAAGTCGGTGGCGGGTGTGGGCAGGACGAGAAAGAAGAAAAGAGTATCAGGTGATCCGAATTCAACAGCAGCTCGCAGATTATGCGCATGCCTGTCTGCGGCTGTTCTGGCAGAGGCAGGCGATGTATGCCGGCGGCACGGTGCTGGTGGCGTATTTCACCAGTCCGGTCATCGCGTTTGCGTGTTATTCATTATGCCAGCTGACCGAATGGTATGACCTGCGTGTGTGCCGCGACGTGCTGCATTGGCGCAGCACCGACGGGCGGCACCCGGTGCAGCCGCTGAGGCGGATGATGGTCAGTTCGGCGGCGACTTCTGCGTCGATCGTGATCTATGTGATTGCGGTCGCCATTGCCGAGGGGCCCGGGGTACATCTGGGTCCGCTGTTCTTCCTGTTTGCGGCGGCGCTTTACGCGACCATGAACACCTGCCAGATCCCGCAGATCCTGCGCGCGCGGCTGATGATTTACAGTGCGGCCTTGCTGTTCATTCCGATTTACGACCTGGTCAAGGTGCGCCCGCCGCTGCATTCGGATCTGTGGATGCAACTGGGCACCGTGTTGTTCGTGTTGTTCCTGCTGCGCGAATGCGCGCGCAAGTTCATGTCCAATTACCGCAACGTCCAGCATCGGCTGGATGATCTGCGGGTCGAGCGCGACCGGGTCGCCGAGGCCTATGAAATGCAGTCGCAATTCGTGTCGATCGTCAGCCACGAGCTGCGCACGCCGCTCACGTCGATCAAGGCGTCGCTGGATCTGATCACGAACGAAACGGTTTGTGCCTCGATCGAGGAGATCCGGCAGGTGGCGCGGATCGGGCAGAGCAACAGCAACCGGCTGGCGACGCTGATCAATGATCTGCTGGATTTCCAGAAGCTCAACGCCGGCAAGATGATGTTTCAGTTTCAGCTGCTGGATCTGGGCAGTCTGGTGCGGGACGCGGCCGAAGCGAACCGGGCGATCGGGGCGGGGCGGGAGATTGGCATCGAGGTCACCGGGCCGGCGCGGCCGGTTCAGGTCAAGGCCGATCCCGACCGGCTGATGCAGGTCATGGCCAACGTGTTGTCGAACGCGGTCAAGTTTTCGCATCGCGGCGGCGTGGTCGAAGTGACCGTGTCCGAGACGGACGGGCAGGGCCACATCGCCATCCGCGATCATGGCGTGGGCATTCCCGAGAATTCCAAGGATCTGGTGTTTTCGCCGTTCACGCAGGTCGACGCCTCCGACAAGCGCGCCTTTGGCGGCACCGGGCTGGGCATGAGCATCACCAAGCGCATTGTGGAGGCGCATGGCGGTGTCATCGATTACACCAGCCGCGTGGGCGAGGGGACGACATTTTCTGTTGTTCTGGATCTGTGCGAGCCGGACGCGGCAGCAGAGGCCGATCAGGCGCCGATCCGCGACGAGGCCTTTGCCCTGCCACGCGCTGAACCGGTGGCATCCTGAACGCAAGCCACGCGCGGTCCGATCCGGAGAAGGCCGAGACCGGTGACAGACCCGTGCCGGATGAAAAGCGCCCGAATTCAGAACTTGCTTTAAAGAGAAAGATGAATCTAATATTCTACCTGTGATTTAATCAGGTGGAGGGTTGGTTCGTGACAGACGGATGCTGGGTACAATTTTGGGATGACGATAATTTTCTGGGCGCAACTTTGCGTTTCGACTCTGCGGGGGCGGAACGGCATGTTGAAGACCTCGATGACTATGATCAGTCGGACGGAAAAAAAGAAGGCAACGAACCGGATTCCCTCATGACTGGTTCACGGTCGTGGCTGATCGTTTACGAAGACGACGGTTACGAGGGCAAGACAGGAATGTTCCCGCCCAATTGCGCCATCGAAGACCTCGGCGTTTACGGGCTGGGCGGGAATATCAGCAGCTTCAAACTGTACGACTACCGCCCGGTTGGTTTCAACGATTCCACCATGGGCAATCCGACGATCGTGGAAGACGATGTCGGTGAAATCAATGCCCAGCGGGTGAATACCGTGTTGCGTACGGTCGTGGCGGCGGCGGTAAAACTGATCCCCTATGCCGGTTCGGCTCTGGCGCTTCTCGTCAAGGGATTGTGGCCGGATATCAGCAACAGGGATCAGGTTTGGGGATCCTTTCAGAACTACCTCAACCAGGTGATTGCCGGGGTCTACTGGCAGATCAAGGTCGAGGGCCTGAACGACAAGCTGATTACCCTTCGCAACGCCGCATATGACGTGATCAACACGCCGCCCGACAGCGAACAGGAACGCGCCGAGCGGTTTCAGTACCTGTACAATCTGGTCAACGAGTACGAACAGTCCTTCATTGACGAGGACACGCCCGAGGTGCTGGTCCAGTATTTCGTCCCGTTCGCGACCCTCAGGCTGGTGGTTCTGCGCGAGAACCTGGATCACTACGAATACTATCACGGCAATGCGCCGTCGGCGGCACTCAGGGAGGAACTGGCCGGCAAGATCACGTCGGCAATTTCCAGCTATACCGACCTGCTGGCGCGGGCCCGGGAACGGATCCTGAGCCGCCGTCTGGAACTGATCGGCGCGTCGATCGATTACTATTACGGTGTAAAATACGTCTCACCCGAAGCCGAGTATCGCCAAGGGGTCAGCAATCAGCTGGCGCTTAAGATCGATCTGGCGTTTTCGATGTCCCAGCTTTGGATCTATCTCGATCCGCAATGCACCGATCCGGTGAAGCCGCCGGTGATCCGGTATACCGTCGGGCCGTTCGGAAACCCGACGCTGTACGAAAGCGACTATCCCTTCAGCCAGATCGCCGAGGGTCAGAGCCGCATATCCAATGTCGCCCTGTGGGGCAATTACGATGGTCTGCAGGGGCTGGAATTGTCGTTTGACGGTGTAGCGCAGGGCAAGGTCGGTCAGGAGTTGGGCCCGCGCAGTGATATGCCGGTTGCGGCGGACGAACGCATCATCGTGGCCTATAACTATTACGGGGTCGGGTGCATCGGGTTTACCACCACGCATGGCAACACGATCGTATCGCGCCCGGTCTCCGGCGATCTTCAGCATTTCGAGGTGACCGTCCCGATCCCCGAAGCGATCAGCGTGCGACTGGTCGGGATTTCCGGTGTGGGACGAGAAGGCACCCGCGGGGTGACTTCGGTGTCCTATGTCTGGGAATGCGAGCTGACCATCGGACCACAGGAGACGCCGCCCGGAGACGCGGACAGCGAAACCTGACAGGGTCGCCGACTTTCACTATCAGCATGGCCGGGCGCGCAGGTTCGTGTCCGGCCGTGGCGATGTGAAGCCGGGCGGCAGTGATGGTCAGAGGATGAAATCGTCTTCGGTCAGCGTGTAGAGCCCTTTGAGCGCGATCTCGAAATCCTCGGCCCCGTCGCCGTCCGTGTCGCCGCGCAGGATCGTCTTTGACGACGTGGTTGTTGCCCGCAATTCCCCCGCGGTGCCGGAAAAGGCGCTGACGCCGATGAAAAGGAACGCCTCATCGCCGCCGCCGTTCCGCGCGTCGATCCCGGACAGGTCGATAATGTCCGTGCCCTGTTCGAAATCCCTGATCAGATCGCGGGTGTCGGACGTAATGCCGGTTTCGGATTTGTCGGTCCACACGAAGGTATCGGCCTCCGTTCCTCCCGACAGGGTGTCGACCCCTTTGCCGCCGTTCAGCACGTCGTCCTTGTCGCCGCCCTTGATCTCGTCATCGCCCTTGCCGCCCATCACGGTGTCCCGTCCTGCACCGCCTCTCAGCAGGTCGTCGCCGCCACCGCCTTCAATGCTGTCGCGGTTCTTGCCGCCCTCGACGCTGTCCGCACCGTTGCCGGCGATCAGCGTGTCGTCGCCTTTGCCGCCCAGCAGGGTGTCTCTTTTTTCGCCGCCATCCAGGCTGTCATCGCCCTTGCCGCCGTCCAGAAGGTCCTTTCCGCCGGAATAGATGGCCCCGGCAGAGATTTCATAGAAATCGCCGATCAGGGTATCATTGCCTTTTCCGCCGATCAGCTCATCGTCGTTGCCGATAGTGATGCAGTCGCCGAATTCGGTGATGATGATTTCGCCCACGTCACCCACGATCAGGTCGTCACCGCCCCGGCCTTTGAGGGTATCCTTGCCCGCCTCCAGCACGCCGCTGCTGAGATCTGCATCGCCATAGATGCTGTCGTTGCCTGTATCGCTTCCGATGATTGTGTCGTTCCCGGCGACCACCACGTCCCATGGGCTGAGGTGATCGACGTCGCCGCAGAGATGGGTCTGGTCGCCGCTCTCGACGGTGATAAAGTCGTCGCCGGCCGTCAGCGTGCCACCATATTGCACGTTGTAGGCATCGCCTATGATTGTAAACGCCGCGCCGCTGGATGTTGCAGTGATCGTGTCGTCACCGCCGACGAGTTCGCCATAGACGGTATACGCGTCGCCAAGGATGTAGTGGCCGAATTCCTGCATCGCGCCCGAAGCTTCCGGTGCCGTGATCTCGTCATCGCCGCCGATCAGTGTCTCATCCTCGTCTACTATCAGGAAGTCGCCGGCGATCAGGCTCAGCTCCGAACCACCGATGATCGTGTCGTCACCTGACAGGACCGTTGACCAGAATGCATCGGTCTGTTCGGTCAGCGACCCCTGAACGACCAGGTCTGTAATCGAAACCGACAGGCCGGTGATGACGATGCCGGCTTCGAAAGGGTCTTCGGGTCCGAAAGGGTCGATTTCGATCGAGGTGACCGTGCCGCCGGTGGGAAACCCGTCTTCGTCATAGGTGAAACCAGTGCCGTGGACGCGGATGACCCAATCGTATGTGTCGTCCCAGTCGCCAAGAATTTGCTGATTGCCGATGAACTCGAACAAGGCCGGTTCGGCCGTCACGGTTTCTGTATATCCCACATCGGTCTCGTAGAGATTGACCAAAGCAGGAGTTGCGCCGGCATTGACGATAACCATGAATTCCGTGCCCCCTTGAACCGCCTTTGCAAGAGTAACCTTTAGGGTGAAAGCGGGAAAGGTCTCTCAGCCGAAAGTGTTGCTTCCGGTCAGGCGGTTTTGCGCCGGCGCACCGGTTGTGGGCGGACCCGCAATTCGATGTCTTCGTAGAGCTTGCCGGCGATATCCTTGCCGGATGCCTTTTCCACGCCTTCGAGCCCGGGGGAGGAATTGACCTCCAGCACCTTGGCGCCGTCCTCGGCGCGCAACAGGTCCACCCCGGCCAGCCCGAGCCCGAAGGCACGGGCCGCGCGGATGGCGGTTTCCCGTTCGGTCTTAGATATCCGCGTGCTGCTGGCGCTGCCGCCCTGATGCAGGTTGGAGCGGAAATCGCCCTCGGCCCCGGTGCGCTTGATCGAGGCCACCACCCTGCCGCCGACCACAAGGCAGCGGATGTCTTCGCCCGCGGCCTCCTTGACGAATTGCTGAACGAGGAAGTTCGCCTTGAGCCCGCGGAAGGCGGAAATCACGCTTTCGGCTGCTTTTCGGGTTTCGGCCAGCACCACGCCCTTGCCCTGCGTGGATTCCAGCAGTTTCACGATCAGCGGTGTGGTGCCCACCAGCCCGATCAGGTTGCCGGTGTCCTTGGGCGAGGCGGCAAAGGCGGTAACCGGCATGCCGATCTTGTGCCGGGCCAGCACCTGATGCGCGTGCAGCTTGTCGCGCGATGCGGTGATCCCGGCCGAGCCGTTGACGCAATGGGTGCCGATGGTTTCGAATTGCCGGACAACGGCGGTGCCATAGGGCGTGATCGAGGCGCCGATGCGTGGGATCACGGCGTCATAGCGGGGCAGGCGGTTGCCATCGTAATGCACTTCGGGCGCCAGCGTGTTGATGGCGATATAGGTGCGCGTGGTGTCGATCACCTCGACCGTGTGCCCGCGGGCCTCGCCAGCCTCGACCAGCCGCCGGGTGGAATAGTTGTTCTCGCGGCTGAGCACGGCGATGCGCAGCGCCCGGTTCGGGGCTGCGGCGCGCATGCGGGTGGAATGGTAGACGTCATAGCTGAGTTCCGGCTGCAGGTGGCGCTCGGTCGGGGTGATCGAGATATGGTCGGTCAGGGCCTGCCGGCCCAGCAGCATGCGGCTGGCCATGGCGCCGCGGTCGGTCAGCGTGATCTCGATCGGCCAGGTCTGCCCGGCCACTTCCAGCGCCGAGGAGATCACGTAGCGCAGTTCGGATTCGCCGTTGGACGAGGTCACCTCGCGCCGGTCGACGATCGAGGCCGAGCAGGGAATGGCCAGATCGTTGCGGTTGGGCACGGGATGGACGTAGAACCGGACCTTGGGCGCGGCGGAGGAGCCGAAGACCTCGATCTCGGAGGCGTGCAGGGCCGAGGTGCGCGCGCCGGTATCGACCTTGGCCTGCACCGCCGGCAGGCCAAGTTCGGGCAGGGCCACCCATTCTTCCCATCCGAATGTGAGCGCGTCAGGTTCTGTCATGTCGTGTCCTTGGCATTTTCAGTGTTTTGGCGCAGAACGCCCCGATCAGGAGGGTCGGGATATGGCTGGCAATTTTTCGTTTCACCTGTCTAACACGGACGGGGCCGCGCGCACGGGAGAAATCCGCACGTCGCGCGGAACGATCCGGACACCGGCCTTTATGCCGGTCGGGACGGCGGCCACGGTCAAGGCGATGATGCCCGAAAGCGTGGCGGCGACGGGCGCGGACATTCTGCTGGGCAATACCTATCACCTGATGCTGCGGCCCGGGGCCGAGCGGGTGGCGCGGCTGGGCGGTTTGCACCGTTTCATGAACTGGGAAAAGCCGATCCTGACGGATTCGGGCGGATTTCAGGTGATGTCGCTGGCCGGGCTGCGCAAACTGACCGAGGAGGGGGTGGCGTTCAAGAGCCATATCGACGGGTCAAAGCACATGCTGACCCCGGAACGGTCGATGGAAATCCAGAAATTGTTGGGCTCAGACATTGTCATGTGTTTTGACGAATGTCCGGCACTACCGGCCGACGATGCGCAGGTGGCCGAAAGCATGCAGCTGTCGATGCGCTGGGCGGCGCGGTCGAAAGCGGCCTTCGGCGATCGGCCGGGGCATGCGCTGTTTGGTATTCAGCAGGGTGGGGTAACACGTGAGCTGCGGGCTGAAAGCGCCGAAAAACTCAGGGAAATCGGGTTTGACGGCTATGCCGTGGGCGGGCTGGCAGTGGGCGAGGGGCAGGCGGCGATGTTCGGCGTTCTGGACTATGCGCCCGACATGCTACCCGGGGACAGGCCGCGTTACCTGATGGGTGTGGGCAAGCCCGACGACATTGTCGGTGCGGTGAAGCGCGGGATCGACATGATGGATTGCGTGCTGCCGTCGCGGTCGGGGCGCACCGGGCAGGTGTTCACCCGGCGCGGGGTAGTGAACATCAAGAACGCGCGCCACGCGGACGATCCGCGCCCTCTGGACGACGCCTGCGGCTGCCCGGCCTGCCGGAACTATTCCCGGGCCTATCTGCATCACGTGTTCCGGTCGCAGGAGATCATTTCGTCCATGCTGCTGACATGGCATAACCTGCATTATTATCAGGAGCTTATGGACGGGATGCGCGGGGCGATCGCGGCCGGCGGCTTTGCCGCGTGGGAGGCGGAATTTCACCGGCGGAGAGCGCAGGGAGACATCGACCCGCTCTGATGGCGACCCGGGGCGTAGGATGGGTGATATCACCCATCCTACCGGATGCCACAGCGGGTAACCCAATTCCAAATGCGCTCTTGCTCTCGACGCCCGCAAAAGCCATTCTGCGCTTTAACAACAGAGCAGTCGGTTGAAACGGGCCGTGTTCAGCCCCACTTAACCTATCCATGACCGGAGACGGTGCCGGGTTGCCTCGTGAGGGACCCTTCCGTTTTGCCAACAACAAGGATTGAGCATGCAAGAGCCCCTTAATTCGTCCTATCCTGTCCTGCCGCTGCGCGACATCGTGGTGTTTCCGCATATGATCGTGCCGCTGTTTGTCGGGCGTGAAAAATCGGTCCGCGCGCTGGAAGAGGTGATGGCGGACGACAAGCAGATTCTGCTGTCGAGCCAGATCGACCCGGGCGAGGATGATCCCGAAGAGGACGGTATTTACCGTGCCGGTGTTCTGGCCAATGTTCTGCAGCTGCTGAAACTGCCCGACGGCACCGTCAAGGTGCTGGTCGAAGGCCAGAGCCGGGTGCAGATCACCGATTTCCTCGAAAACCCCGCCTTTTTCGAGGCGCGGGCCGAGTATCTGGACGAAATGCCGGGCGATCAGGCCACGATCGATGCGCTGGTGCGGACCGTGGCGGACGAATTCGCGCGTTATGCCAAGGTGCGCAAGAACATCCCCGAGGAGGCGTTGAGCGCCGTTGCCGAAAGCGATGAGCCGGCCAAGCTGGCCGATCTGGTGGCCGGGCATCTGGGCATCGAGGTGGATCAGAAGCAGGACCTGCTGGAAACGTTGACCGTGAGCGAGCGGCTGGAGAAGGTCTATGGTCTGATGCAGGGCGAACTGAGCGTTCTGCAGGTGGAAAAGAAGATCAAGACGCGGGTCAAGTCCCAGATGGAGAAGACCCAGCGCGAGTATTACCTGAACGAACAGATGAAGGCGATCCAGCGTGAGCTGGGGGATGGCGAGGAGGGGGCCGGCGAGGTCGCCGAGCTGGAACAGAAGATCGCCGAGACCAAGCTGTCCAAGGAGGCCCGGGAAAAGGCCGAGGCCGAGCTGAAGAAGCTCAAGTCGATGAGCCCGATGAGCGCCGAGGCGACGGTGGTCCGCAATTACCTCGACTGGATCCTGTCGATCCCGTGGGGCAAGAAATCGCGCGTGAAGAAGGACCTCGGTCAGGCGCAGAAGGTTCTGGACGACGACCATTACGGGCTGGAAAAAGTCAAGGAACGGATCGTCGAATATCTGGCCGTGCAGCAGCGGGCGAAGAAGATGAAGGGCCCGATCATGTGCCTTGTCGGCCCGCCGGGCGTGGGCAAGACCAGCCTGGGCAAATCCGTGGCCCGTGCCACGGGGCGGGAATTCATCCGCATTTCGCTGGGCGGGGTGCGTGACGAGTCCGAGATCCGCGGCCACCGCCGGACCTATATCGGGTCGATGCCGGGCAAGATCATTCAGGCGCTGAAAAAAGCGAAGACGGCCAATCCGCTGATCCTGTTGGATGAGATCGACAAGATGGGGCAGGATTTCCGCGGCGATCCGGCCAGCGCGATGCTGGAGGTTCTGGACCCCGAGCAGAACAACACGTTCATGGATCACTACCTTGAGGTGGAATACGACCTGTCGAACGTGATGTTCCTGACCACGGCGAATTCCTACAACATGCCCGGACCGCTTCTGGACCGGATGGAGATCATTCCGCTGGCGGGCTATACAGAGGACGAGAAATCCGAGATCGCCAAGCAGCACCTGATCCCGAAACAGGTGAAAAACCATGGTCTGAAGGCCAAGGAATTCACGCTGACGGACGAGGCGCTGACCGGCATGATCCGCACCTATACCCGCGAGGCCGGGGTGCGGAACCTGGAGCGTGAGATCGCCAAGGTGGCGCGGAAATCGCTCACCAAGATTATCAGGAAAGAGGCGGAAGCCATTGAAGTTACATCGGAAAACCTGGGCGACTTCCTTGGTGTTCCGAAGTTCCGTTATGGTCTGGCCGAGATGGAGGATCAGGTCGGCGTCGTGACCGGGCTGGCCTATACCAGTGTCGGCGGAGAGCTTTTGAGCATCGAGGCGCTGCGGCTGCCGGGCAAGGGCCGGATGAAGACCACCGGCAAGCTGGGCGACGTGATGAAGGAAAGCATCGACGCGGCGTCCTCCTATGTGCGCTCTGTCTCGCCGCAACTGGGCGTGAAGCCGCCATCGTTCGAAAAGTGGGACATCCACGTGCACGTTCCCGAAGGCGCGACGCCCAAGGACGGGCCGAGCGCAGGTCTGGCCATGGTCACATCGATTGTGTCGGTCCTGACGGGGATCCCGGTCAAGAAGGACATTGCCATGACCGGCGAGGTCACGCTGCGCGGCAATGCGCTGGCCATTGGCGGGCTGAAGGAAAAGCTGTTGGCGGCACTGCGTGGCGGGATCAAAACCGTGCTGATCCCGCAGGAGAACGAAAAGGACCTGCCCGAGATCCCCGACAACGTGAAGGCCGGGCTGGAGATCATTCCGGTTGCCCATGTGACCGAGGTTCTGAAACATGCGCTGGCCGGTTCCCCCGAGCCCATCGAATGGGACGAGGCGGCCGAGGAAGCTGCCGCCGCCGAGGCGGCGCTGGCTGCGCGCGGCACCGAAAGCGGCAGCGCGACAACACACTGACCTGCCGGAGATCCGGAAGGCGGGCGTCCCGGTTGGGGCGCCCGTTTTGTTTTCCTCAAAGTTTAGGCAGATCAACCAAATCTGGGGGTCCCGACGGTTGTACGGCTTTCATTTTGCGGTGTTTCGGGTTATGGTGAGGGCGAGCAGTTCATCAAAAGGTGCAAAGCACATGGCCACTGGAACAACCCGCAAGACCACTTCGACCGCCCGCAAACCGGCGACCCGCAGCACGCGGACAACCAAGTCGACCACTGCGGCCAAGGCAGCGGCCGCTGCCACCAAGACCACGGCCAAACCGGCGGCGGCGAAGCCGGCAACTGCGTCCGCGCCTGCATCTGCGGCATCAAATCCGGTACCTGCGTCGACACCTTCGTCCGAGGCCGCTCCGATCCCCAAGGTCGTCAAAGTGTCCGAACCGGCGGCTGCTCAGCCGGACATGAAGAAAAAGGAACTTCTGGAAGAAGTTGTGGTCCGCTCGGGCATCAAGAAAAAGGACGCCAAGCCGGTCGTCGAAGCGATGCTGGAAATTCTGGGCGGGGCGCTGGCCGACGGGCGCGAGTTGAACATTCAGCCCTTTGGCAAACTGCGCATCAACCGCGCCGAAGAGCATGCGAACTATCGCATCATCGTGTGCAAACTGCGCCAGCAGACGGGCCTTCCGGTCAATGCCGACGACCCACTTGCAGACGCCGCCGAGTAGCGCTAAGACACCGCGGCGCGGGTGATTAGCTCAGTGGTAGAGCGCTTCGTTCACATCGAAGATGTCAGCGGTTCAAATCCGTTATCACCCACCATTTCTCTTTCAGAAATGTTCCGATCACGGGTTTCGTGAATGGCCTACGATTCTGAAAGACAGGGTTTCATTATCTTGTGTGCCGGAATCCGCCAGGCTGTGCGACACTCCCACAAGCGGCGCCCTCGGGTAACGAGTGCGAGTTTAAAGCATCCGACCTTTAACCTGAGACATATCCGGCAGCCTTGAAGTAGTTCCAGCACTCTTCCGGTGAGAAGAGTTCGCAGATTTCAGTGAGGGCTTTGAACATGTCGGTGAAGGTTCGAGCGCCGATCCTGCGCAGGTGTGCTTTGAGTTTCGAGAAGGCCATCTCGATCGGGTTGAGATCGGGGCTATAGGGCGGCAGAAACAGGAACCAGCATCCGGCTTTGCGCATGGCTTTGGCCGCAGCGGCATTCTTGTGCGTCGCGAGGTTGTCTAGGATCACGACGGTACCTGGCTCCAGTTCCGGCACCAGCACCTGCTCGACATAAGCCGCAAAGGCTTCGCCATCCATCGCGCCCTTGATGACCCAGGGTGCGATCAATGCGTCGGCGCTGAGGCCCGCGATGAAGGTCTGCGTGCCCCATGATCCAAAGGGCGCATCCATCACCAGCCGCGCGCCCCGTTGTGACCATCCACGCTGGCGGGTCAGGTTGGTTTTGACAGAGGTTTCATCAATGAATACAGCACGATCTGGCTGAGCCGAGACGGCAGGCAAGCGGTGTTTGACCCAATGGTCGCGTTGTTTCCTTACCCTCGCGCGGTGTCGTTCAGTCGCGACCAACGTCTTTTTTTGTACGTGAAGCCCAGCTTGCGCAGGAACCGGCCAATCGCATCAGGGTGCGCCTGAACACCGGTCGCATCCGCAAGAGCGCCGGCAAGTTCAGGCATGGTCATGTCGCCGTCCTGTTCAATCAGTTCGATCAGAAGCGACCGATGCGGATCAAGCTTGCCCTTGCCGCGAGGACGGCCCTGAGGCGCGGCCCTTGCTTGTCCGGTTCGCCGGATCGCAAGCCCCCAACGCGCCCCGGTCGCGGGCGAAAGCTTCAGGCGCAACGCCGCCGCGCGTCCGCTCAATCCTTCTTCAACCAACTTCTGAAACCGCATCCGCAACGCGTTCGGCAAAGGTGCTGACATGATCCATCCTCCCAAACAGGATGAATCACAGATCGGCACTCAAGGGAATCCCTTGCGATTCAGGTTTTGAGCCGGACGCTTTAAGAGGGGTGCCGCGCCTTTTCCCCTGAACTCAGCGTGAACGCGATCACGGTTGTTCGCTGTCGTCCTGCGGTTCGCCGAGGATCTCGCTGTCATCCGGCAGGCAGAACAGCCCGGCTTTGGATTTCATCCGCTCATCCACGAAATTGATGAACCGTTCGATCCGGAGGATCGAGCGCATGTCCTTGTGGGTCAGGATCCACAGGCTGCGCCGGGTTTTCGCCGGCGGGTGCGCCACAGCCAGAAGTTCCGGCAGGCTGTGGGCAACCATGTGCGGCAGCCGACCGACACCCATGCCCCGCCCGATCATCGTTGCGGTGGCCTCCAGGCTGTTGCTGTTGGCGACGGGAATGCCGTGCGGAAACAGATCGCGGGTCTCGTCCAGCGACGAACTGGTGACACCGTCATGCATGATCAGAGGTACACCCTTGGCTGCGGTCAGGGGCTGGCCCGGCTGACTGTAGGCGTCGATCACGCTTTGATGGGCGTAATAGGACAGGCCCAGTTCGGCGATGCGCCTGCCCCACAGGCTGGGCTTGGGGTTTTCCTCGACCCGGAACACGATATCGACAGTGCCGATGGTCACATCGGCCATCTGGTCGCTGACCACGACCGTGAACGCGATGTCCGGGTACAATTCGCGAAAATCCCGCATTTCATCGGTGACGCAATAGGGCAGCAATTGCTGGGGAACGCTGATGGTGAGCGGGCCGGACATTTCGTTGTCCAGCAACCGCACACTGTCTTGCATGCGGCGCAGCTGTTGCTCGACCCGCTCGGCTTCGCGGATCACGATCAGCCCGGCCTCGGTCGCGATCAGCCGGCCCTGCCTGCGGTCGAACAGTTTGCAGTTCAGATCGCTTTCGGCCCGGGCAAGATGGCGCGACACGGTCGGCTGACTGACCTGAAGATCACGGGAAGCACCGGTCAGACCGCCCATGCGATGGACGGACAAGACGATGCGAAGCGTGTCCCAGTCAATCATCCGAAAATGGCTGGCATAGGCGGGTCCAGTTGTTGCCTAAGTTGCAAACAGGTACCACAGAATGGATGCTTGACAATGAACTCAGGGGGATTCTGTCGCGTTCGTGATTGCCGCCGTAACGTCAACTCACGTTTGATCACATTTGTCCGCCCCTGTTTTCAACCAAGGGATACACGCCTATGCCTGACACCACCGCGAACCTGACGGGATTGCCGGATCTGCTGATCCTGCGCCACGGTGAAACCGAGTGGAACCGCGCCGGACGCCTGCAGGGCGCACTGGACAGTGAACTGACATCACTGGGGCAGGCACAGGCCGCACAGCAGGGCGACATCCTGCGGTCGCTGGGGGCCGGGGGCTGGCCCTGCTTCTGCAGCCCGCAGGGCCGGGCATTTCGCACCGCGGTCATCGCCAGGGGCGGGTCCGAACATGGAATTGAAACCGACCCCCGCCTGCGCGAGATCGGCCTTGGCGACTGGACCGGGCGGATACGGGCCGAGGTCGCCAACGAGTTCCCGGCACTCTTCGCAGAATCGCCGCTGGGCTGGTACGACCACGTGCCGGGGGGCGAGGGGCTGGCGGCGCTGGCCGCGCGGCTGGCGGAATTCGCGTCGGGGCTGACCGGCCCCGCCGTGATCGTCACCCACGGCATCACCAGCCGCATGCTGCGCTGCCTGGCCCAGGGGCTGCCGACAAGCGCCTTCGGCGAGGTCGGCGGCGGGCAGGGCGTAGTGTACCGGGTTTCGGGCGGTGTCAGCACCTGTCTCGACACCCCGGCACCGGGGCCGATTTCCACGCAATGACCTCTTGCACTGCCCGTGCAATACCCGGTAAAGACCGGGCCTGTGGGTGATTAGCTCAGTTGGTAGAGCGCTTCGTTTACACCGAAGATGTCGGGAGTTCGAGTCTCTCATCACCCACCATCCATCACCTCAGACACCCTATTTTATTGGCTGAAATTGAGGCGTGGGGCACCTACCAGTCCATTCCAACCAGTCGGCCCATTGCCGCTTTGGCGAGTCGGCGCCTTTCGACGCCGGCTGTGTAGATCTCGGATGTGGACGCATGCGCATGATCCCTGGACAGCCATGATCTCGTATTGCCGAGCGCCTTGGAAGGCCAGCAGGTGCCCAATGGGAATAACCAGCCGGCTCCGGGCGCTTGTCCATGGACCGGTGGCGACTTCTGCCCTACGGTTTGGTTGATCATGGAACGCCGCCTTACCACCATTGTTGCCGCAGATATCGCAGGTTTCTCGCGACTGGTTGACGCTGACGAGGAAGCGACGCTGGCGGCTCAGCGGGTGCTCCGCGTCGAGTTTCTCGATCCCCTGATTGCCCGGCACGGTGGGCGTATCGCGAACACGGCGGGTGATAGCTTGCTGATCGAGTTTCCGTCGGCCGTTCAGGCAGTGCGCTTCGCTATTGCCATGCAGGAAGGTGTTGCAGAACGCAATGCCGATATTCCGGACGACCGCCGCATCCTCTACCGGATCGGTATCAATGTGGGGGACGTCCTGCCCGACGGTGATGATTTGCTGGGAGACGGTGTCAACGTCGCGGCGCGGCTGGAGGCGCAGGCCCCGCCCGGCAGCATCATGCTCAGCCGCACGGTAAGGGACCAGGTGCGCGACAAGGTTGAGATTTCTCTGGAAGACATGGGGGAGATCCGCGTCAAGAATATCACGCGTCCGGTGCGGGCTTTTCGTATCACCGGCAAGGGTTCACAGGCTGCCAGCCAACGAAGGCGCTGGCGCAGACCTGCGCTTTTTGCGCTGGTTTGCCTGACGCTGGTCATCGTCGCCGGGGCATGGTGGTGGTCGGCACGCACCGATTTTGAGCCCGTGCGCCCGTCAGAGATGGCGCTGGAACTGCCGGACGGGCCTTCGATTGCGGTGATGCCTTTCGCTTACATCGGCGCGGGTGAGGCGGAGAACGGCTATCTCGCCGACGGTATCAGCGAGAATATCATCACCAACCTGGCAAAACTGCCTGACCTTCTGGTCATTGCCCAGAGTTCAAGTTTTTCCCTGAAGGGCGAGGATGTCGATGTTCGGGAGATCGCCGGACGCTTTGGTGTTCGGTATGTTCTGCAGGGCAGCGTACAAAAGTCGGGCGAAAAGCTCCGTATAACGGCACATTTGCTGGATGCGGTTGTGGGGCAGCATCTTTGGTCCGAGGCTTTCGACAGGAAAACCGGCGATTTTTTCGATATTCAGGACGAGATAACCCTTGCGGTGCTGGAGCGTGTTCACGGCGGCGCAATTGACGGCGACAGGTTGAATTTCAGGGAAACCAGTGATCTGGAGGCATTTGCCCAAAACGCGAAAGGCCGGTCGCACCGGTCAAGGTTCACCGCCGAAGACAACAAGATCGCCCGGGTGCATTACGAGGCTGCGCTCGCTCGTGATCCCGCCTATCTGGATGCTCTGGTGGGGCTCGGCTTCACGCATATGATGGATGTGCGGCTGGGGTTCACAAAGGACCGGGACGCCTCACTGGCGCTTGCTGAAGACTACTTGTCTCGTGCGCTTGAGCATGATCCGGACCGCCCTGCAACGCTCTCGAATTACGCCGTACTGCGCGTGGTCCAAAAGCGCGGCGCCGAGGCGCAGGAGTTCATCAGGCGGGCCTTCGAGAAGGGGGCCGGCGACGCGCGGGTCGTCCGAGGCATGGGCTGGGTGTTGAAACACACCGGCGCATCGCAGGAGTCCCTGGCATATTTCGAGCAGGCAAAGCGGATAACGCCGGTGCCGTTGTGGTGGCTGGTTGCGGACGAATACGGCGCGCTATTGGACGCAGGCGACTTCGCGGCAGCAAACGGCGCGACGGAGGCCTATCTCGCGCTCTCGCCCGGGGTCTACCGCGCTGCATTCCTGCTCTTCGCGGCCGTGGCCCCCTGGCAATTGGGGGATCATGAGAAAGCGAGAGCGTTCGTCGCAGAAGCGAAAGACCTAAAACCCGGGATTTCGATCAGCGATCTTCGGCCCTTTGATTCCGCTTACACAGACAGCTCGATACCTGAGCGCCGGTACGCGGTGCTACGCGAACTGGGCCTGCCCGAATAAGAGCATTTCCCGGTGTTGGTCCCCGTGTTTCATAGCATGAATTGGGCTGATGCAAGTATCACGGATGTCGGCTTTGCCGTCCTTGATGCCAGGCGCGGCGAAAGCCCGTTTTCCTCATCGCCCAATGTTGTCCCGCGCATACCGGTGGCCCGGACGCCGGGTGCGGGGTGTCAGCCGGGGTCGCTCTCTGAGCGTTGCAGGGCGGATGTCAGCTCACCGCCATAGCGGCGCATGATGCCGATAGGGTAATCGCGGTCCTCGATCATCCGCCGGACCGAGACGTCCGGTTCGCAATCCTTCAGCTGATCCAGCGTTCTTTGCATATCGGCGTGCTGACCGCTGAGCGCGTATAGCGCCGTGAGATAGCGCAGGGGCGGGCGGAAATTCGGAGCAAAGGCGCTGGAGCGTTCGCCGTTCGCGATGGCCACCTGATCGTTGCCCAGGACGGCAGCGGTCAGCGAGACCTGAAAATCGGTCCAGAATTTCCAGCGGGTGCTTTGGGCCAGCGCCTGCGCGTTCAGCGCGGCGCGGTAGGCCTCCTGCGACCGGCCCGTGCATTGCAGGGCGTTCGACAGCGCCCACCAGGCCAGCGGGTTGGCCTTGTTGGCCACGACGCTTTGCTGCGCCAGATGCAGCCCGGCGGCATAGTTGCGTGAAATGTTGGTGCGTGCGTTTGCCACCGCTGCCAGCACGTTGCTGTTGGTCGGATCGTCGGACAGCGCCCTCAGGCAGCATTCGTTGGTTTTTTCGCGCAGTTCGGCATCGGCGGGCACATAACGTTCGACGTATTGAATGGTATAGGCCTGCGCCAGCCAGGCGTGGAATATGCCCTTGGACTGGGCGGCGATGGCCTGTTGCAGCAGGGTGACGGCCTGGCTGAGCTTGTCCTCTCGGATCGAGAACACGTAGCGGACGGCCTTGTTCACCTGCGCGGCAATGCCGGGGTCCTGTCCCAGCATGTCCGCCTGCCAGGCTTCGCGTTCAACCACCGCGTTGGCGATCTGGTTGCAGAAGGACAGGAATTCGAGGTCTTCCGGCAGGCTGTCGACGGGGCCGGTCACGCGGCACTGGCCGTTCCAAAGCCGGTTGCCTGTTTCGAGGTCTTCGACCACCGCGCGCAGCGAGGGGCCGGTGTTGCCGGTTTCGGTGACAGCGACAGAAATGCGGATTCCGTCGCTGCCGTCGGCGAGCGGGGCAGAGGTGCGGACCGCGACCATCCGGCTTTCCTGCAAGGTTCGGGATACTGCGTCGCCAGTCAGTTGTTCGATGGCTTCGCCGTCCGGGCCGCTGCGGCCGGAACAGGTCAGGATGACGGTTTGCGGATCGCGGTGGTCGGCCGGGTGCGACGCCGATTGTGCGGTTGGACGCACGATGCGGTTGCCGCGCTGCAGTTCCAGCCACGCGGTATAAGCCGGATCGCGGATGGTCAGGTCTTCGAGGAACAGCTCGCGCGCCTGCGGGTTTTGCACCGCCAGCCGGACCAGGGCAGGGTCCAGCCGGACACTTTGCCGGTCGGTGATCAGAGCATCCGGGTAGCCGGACCAGACACGGCGCAACTCGGCGAGACACTGGCGCAGGCTGGAAGATCGCTGTTCGGCGCCACGGTCGCTCCACAACATGGATTGCAGCCAAGTGCGTTGCCGTTCGAAATTGTCCGAGCTGGCCAGAAGCGCGATCAGCGCCCGGGTCTTCGCGCCTTTGGGTTTCAGCGATGCGCCGGCACAATCGACAACATCGAAACGGCCGTAGAGCCGGATCGTCAGACCATCCGTCGTCGAAACATTGTCCGCCATTTCAGAACCCGGCAATCTTGAGGCGAGGCACCGGAATACTTAACCACATTGAGGCAAATTTATCAATCAGAGCGCGAACAGCGTGAAATCTCCGTGATTCTGCGCGTGTGCCGTTGACAGCGGCGGGGTCGATTTGTCGAAATCCGGGAAACGACTGTGGAGGATGACATGGGCTTGATGGGTGGCGGAGCAGGCGGCGGAGGTGCCGGCGGTGGCGGAGCTGGTGGCGGTGGTGCAGGCGGCGGTGGTGCCGGCGGCGGTGGCGCAGGTGGCGGTGGCGCAGGCGGCGGCGGAGCCGGTGGTGGCGGCGCCGGAGGCGGCGGCGCGGGCGGTGGCACGGGTCACGCGGGCGGTCCGTCGTCGGCCTTGCTGAACACGGCGCTGATCGTCACGCAGGATGCCGTTACCGGGTTCTGGGACGGGGCGCCGGACACCGGTGTTAATCCGCTGGCCGGGTTGCCGGGGGACGATCGTCCGCTGGAGCATCTCGATCCCTCGCGCCGGGTGACGATGCTGATTTCCGAACTGGCCAGCCGGTTCGTCGTTTCAGGCACGGCAAGCCGGGTGGATGACAAGGGAGACTATCATCCCGGCCAGGCGATGCTGCAGCTGGACGGCTGCACGGTTTTCGAAACCACCGCGCCGACGGTCGCGGATCTGGAACATCAGTTGACCTGGCTTCGGAACTATTCAGACCTGCGGTTTGACCGCGTCCCCGAGATCAACAACCAGCTGGGCGATATCCTGTCCTTCATTGGGCTGGCCGGGCAGCTGGATTCCGGCGCCCGCAAGTATTCGCTGGAGCTGCTGACGGCGACGCAGGCACTGGCCTACGGGCTGGAAATGCAGATCAAGAACCTGTGCTGGACCCCGCGGCCCATCGCATTTTCGACGAAGGTGCAGCCGATGATCCAGACACCGGACCATTCGTCTTATCCCAGCGGTCATGCGACCGAGGCCTTTGCGCTGGCCACGGTACTGCACCGGCTGATGGATCCGGGTGCGGACCTGCGGGATGCGATCACCGGCCAGAAGAACCCGCAGGCCATGGTGTTCCGCATCGCGCATCGTGTGGCGGTCAACCGGACTGTCGCCGGGGTGCATTTCCCGGTCGACAGCGCGGCCGGCGCGGTTCTGGGATGTATGATTGGTGAGGCGGTTTGGGCGGTTCTGACCGGGGCAAAGACCGGCTGGAAGGCGAAGTTCGACCTTGGTGAGATCGACAAAAAGGACAGCTTTGATTTTCTGCTGTCGCGTTTTCCCGATCACGACTGGGAGGACTGGAATATCCCGACCCCCGCGAAGGGTCCGGTAACGGCGGCCTATCTGGCCGAGACCGCGGCGGAATGGGGCCGGAAATGACGTTCGAATGGACCGATTGGAAAGACCGGGACGACACGGACTGGATTTCGCCGTATGCGGACTGGAACAAGGTGACCGGCGGGCTGCATCCGCTGATCCGGCAGGACGCGCTTTTGGAAAACAGTCCGGATGACAGCAGGCGGCTGGTCTATCCGCAGTTCACCGAGGGGTTCGAACCGTTCCGGGACAGCCTGCGCACCGAAACGAAGAGCGCCCGGGATGCGGTCAACGCAAGCGAGGCGTTCCTGCGGGAACTGCTTCGCGTTGCCCTGAACCAGATCTACAAGAGGAAAACGACGCTGCCGCCGTTGCCGCTGAACACGGTGACTGGGTGCAACAAGCGTGTTTGCGACGGCGGCGACTTGACGGTCGATCTGGAGTGCCATTTCAAACATCTGGAAGACCATGGTCCGCGTCCCGATGCGCTGAAAAAGGGACATCGTCTGCCGCCCGAATTCGATCTGCCCGAAGACAGCGTCGTGGTCGGTCTCATCGACGTCGGACTGCCGCTGGGCCATCGCAGCACGCGGATGGCCGACGGCACGACCCGGGTTCTGGCCGCGTGGCAGCAGACGGCGGCGCGGCGGCACCTGAACCCGGATGAAGAGGTCGGCAAGAAACAGGGTGAACAGATGTACCTGCCGTTCGGGCAGGAAATGCTGGCCCCTGACATCAATCAGGCGCTGCGGGATCACACGGCCGGTCATCTGCTGTCCGGTCAGCTGGACGAAGCGGCGTTCAACCGGGCCTGCCATCTGGAAGATTTCGAAAACCTCTTTGGCCAGAAAGAGCTGGCCCGCCGGGCGGCGCATGGCGCGCATGTGCTGGATTGTGCGGCGGGCATGGATGCCGGGATTGACGCCGATCTGGCCGCGCGCACGCGTATCATTGCCGTGAACCTGCCGGAACGGGCGCTGGTCGGGCATTCGGCGCAGTTTCTCGAGTTTTTCGCGATCCACGGCATCCTGCGAACCGTGATGCTGTCCGATGCGGTCTGGCTGGGCAACCATCCACCGAAGCCGCCCCGCGGTGCCGGAGCAGACACGGGCAAACCCTCCGACCCGACGGATATGGGTTATCCGGTGGTGATCAACCTGTCGTTCGGCAAGCAGGCGGATTCGCGCGACGGATATGACCTGATTGCCAGCGTGATGCGCGAACTGAACACGTTTCGGGAAAGCGCGGGGTTCCGGCCTGTCCTGCTGTCGATGCCGGCGGGCAACGAAAACCTCGAACGCGGCAATATCCGCACGCGGATCATGGCGGGGGCCGTGCTGGAATTCGACTGGCGGCTGCTGCCCGAGGACCAGTCCGCCAGTTTCGTGGAAATCTGGAGCGATGCGACGGAAATCGCCAAGGGCGGACCGGTCCCGATTGCGGTCGAAGTGATCTCGCCGCTGGGTGACAGCAGCGGGCTGAAACGCGCGGGGAACCAGCAATACCGGGACTACCGGGTGGGCGATCAACCGGTGCTGGGGCTCTACAGCCGGTTGCGGCCGGAGAAAACCACGCTCGGCGGCAAGGCGCGGTCGTCCCGGTTGCGGGCACGCTATGTTATCGCTGCGAAACAGACGCAGCTTTATGAACCCGGGCCGCTGGCGCCGGCGGGGCTGTGGAAAATCCGGCTGAAAAACATGGCGGCAGAGCCGCTGACGGTCGATATCAGCGTGCAGACGGATCAGAACGAACGGGCGGAATCGCTGACCAATCGCCGGAGCTATTTCGAAGTGGCGGATTACGAGCGTTTCGATGAAACCGGGCGGGTCATTGACAGCTATAGCTATCCGCTGGATGGCACCGATCCGGAGATCACCGACGTGTCCAACGTGCTGCGCAGGCATGGCACGATCAACGCAATCGGGCTGGAGCGCGTGACCGCCATCGCGGCGGGGCATCGCGGGTCGGACGGCCGGATGGAACCCTACTCGGGCACCGGCATTCACAAGAAGAGTGACGAGGTGTCGAAGAAGCCTGATCCGCGCGATCCGATGCGGCTGCGCCTGTCCGAGCCGACCGCGTCGCTTCCGGTGCGCGATGGCGCGGCCCATTTCGGGACGTTGGGCAGCGGGTCACGGGACGGCAGCGTGGTGGCGATGCAGGGCACCAGCTTTGGCGCGGCCAAGATTACCCGACGCCTTGTCGACATCCTGCATCAGGGCGAACGTGTCGATCTGCCGCAAGCGATCCGGGACCTGGTCGAACAGGCCGCCGAGGAAGAAAAGACTTCCGCCTATCCCGGGCAGGTCACGCGCCTGAAGGCCGGGGCAGGGCGGATGAAAGCGCATGTTCAGGACGATGACGCCGCGCGCCATAACCGGTTCGGCCGGCGCTGAGATTTTTATAGCAAGTTATTTTAGTCGGCGGGCCTTTATGGCCTGCCTTATTTTTTGCGTGAAAGCCTCTGTTCGAATTAACGATTCATTCACGAATTACTCACGCTGGCCCTGATGTTTTTATCCCGTTTTTCTCCGACACTTCCTGTGAATGCCGCGAATACCGGATGCAATCCGCTGGAATTCGAAAGGGAGGAAAGTGATGTTTTTTCTACCAGGACACGGAAAGTCCGCCAAACTTTCAACCGAGGAAAAAGCAGGAAAGGATGCGGTCGGGTTTTCGGCGGCAAGTGCCTGCGGGCTGACGACGGAACGTTTGACAATCGACCACAGAGATCTGGGGAATTTCGCATATTTTTTCGAAACGGCCACGGGGAATATTGATGCCCCGCAAACCACCGGGCATCTCGATGCCCTTGCCGATGCGATGGTGGCCGAACCCGCGGATCCGCACGAAAACTCGCTGATCCCGCCGGTCTTCACCTATTTCGGTCAGTTCATCGACCACGACATTACCGCCAACACCGACCGCGAGGATGGTCTGTCGGTAATCGACACCGAAAAGGTCGTTCCGCTGGAGCGCGGCACGGTCCGCGACAATCTGAAAAACCTGCGGTCCGGCGCGCTCAATCTTGACAGCGTGCATGGCGGCGGGCCGGTGGTGGGCGGTTTTGCCAGCAAGCTGATCGACGCGCTGCGGTTTCACGGCGACCGGGCCAAGCTGTGGGCGGGCACCGTGACCGATGCGGGGTTCGGCGACATTCGCCCGCCCGACGATCCGGCGCGCGATGTGCTGCGCCTGCGCGATCTGCTGCGCAAAGGGCTGGTGACCGAGGAAGAATTGCGGGCGCTGCCGAAACCGCTGCGCGACGTGTTCGTGAACGAGGACGGATCGATCCGGGTTCAGCGCGCGGTGCTGGGCGACATGCGCAACGACGAAAACCTTGCCGTGTCACAGTTTCACCTGGCCTGGGTGCGGCTGCATAACGAAATCGTGCAGCGCAGCTATACGCATGGCGACAACCATCCGGATGCGCCCGGCGCCGGGTCGGATGCGCTGTTCGACTGGGGGCGGCGGCGCACGATCTGGGTATATCAGTGGCTGGTCCTGAACCGGTATCTGGAAGCGGTTTGCGACCCCGAAACCCTAAACGATGTCAGAAAAAACGGCACCCGGGTCTACGACCGGTTCTTTGCCAACAACCTGCCGGCACGGCCCGATCTGATGCCGCTGCCGCTTGAGTTTTCGGTGGCCGCCTTCCGGTTCGGGCATTCCATGGCGCGCGACGCCTATGACTGGAACGAATTGTTCGGCCGGCCCTTCGGCGCGCCGCTGACGGATCATGCCACGTTCCGCCAGTTGTTCGAGTTCACCGGCGGCGCAACACCGCCGATGCCGCTGCCCGGTGGTGGAGGCGCAGAATCGCTGCCGTCGCACTGGCCGATCGACTGGTCCCGTTTCGTGTTCCCGGTCACGGAGGAAACGCCGGACCGGTCGGCGCGCAGGATCGATACGCGGCTGGCGCTGCCGCTGCGCAACCTGATCAACGAGCCCGAAGGCGCGCATGCGGTTCTGAAACATCTGGCGCGGCGCAACCTGCGGCGGGGGCATCGGCTGAACGTGCCGACCGCGCAGGGCTGCATTGCCGCGCTGCGTGACGGCTACGGCATCGACACACCGCAGTTGAGCCCCGATCAGATCGCCTCGGGCGCAACCGCCGAGGCCGTGCTTGCGGGTGGGTTCGAAGCTCATACGCCGCTGTGGTTCTACGTCCTGAAAGAGGCCGAAACCCTGAGCGGCGGGCAGAGCCTTGGCCCGCTGGGATCGCGCATCGTCGCGGACACGATTGTCGGCCTCGTCCGGCATGATCCGGACAGCTTCTGGAACGCCGCGCCCGGCGGGCAGAGCTGGTCGCCAGCCGACAGCATCCTGCCCAACGGGGTCGCCATCACCGGCCTGCCGGACCTGATGCGTGCCGCCGGCACGCTGAAGGACTGAGCCGGACGCTGCCGGGGTTTCCCGCCCGGCAGCGTCCGATCTGCAATTCCCCGAAACGGCGGAATTGAATCCGAAAAAGGAGTTTGAAATGCCTAATGTAAGACATGTGACCGCGATTTCCGCGCGTATTCGTAAACTGCTGAACCCCGCCAATCCGGACAGCGTGGCAATTGATGACCCCGTTTCCAAATACGTTCTGGGCGGTCAGGCGGCAATTGACGCGTTCGTTGTCGGCGTCATGAACCGCTATCCGCCGTTTCAGCGCGACGGGCTGAACCTTGCCCCGGGAGACGTCAGAAAAAATCCGAAAGTTTATCACCTGATCGCGGCGACGGTTCGCAATTACGAAAAGCGCGGCTGGATTGTGAAATGGTGAAGGAGGCGAAAATGCGTATCATGTTACAAAGTGTTGCCGGTACGGTTGCGGCGCTTGCGCTGCAGACCGGGGCCGCGCTGAGCCTGAGCAAGGACCAGATTTCCGCTTATGATTTCAATAAGAACGGGCTGATCGAGAAGGGCGGGGAGGCCGACGGTCTGCTGGCCGATCCGGGGCTGATCACGGAACAGAAGACGCTGGTTTACTTTGGCGTTCAGGAAAAGCCTGCAGGGGTCAGCGTGGCGGCGATTGCGGCGGCAAACCGGGCCGGATGCAATGTGGACCGGCGGTTCCGGCTGCGCAGCGGCCTGTCGGATTTCTCGGTCACCGCGCCGAACCTCGACGCCGGGGCGTTGAGCGGGGCGACGTTTTCCTATTCCCATGACGGGCTGACCCAGCAGGACAGCTGGACCGCGAAGGGCGCATTGTTCTGGGTGCTGGGCGATCCCTGTGCCGGCGAAATCGAGGACCGCAGCGGCGCCTATGTGTCCCGCTACGGGTTCGCGCCGTTCCTGGAATTCAACGGAAGCGAGGTGGCGAACACGCCGATGTCGTCCCGCCTGCGGGCCGGCGTGCTGGCCGAATTTCAGGTTGTCAATTCCGCCCTGTTCCCGATTCAGATCTTTCACGTCGCCCCCTATGCGATGACCGATTTTGACGGTGATGCCAACATCATCGGCCTGAACGCATCATGGACACCCTACGATCTGGGGTTGTTGCTGAACGGTCGGGTCGGTGACGGGTTCTGGTGGCAGTTCAACATGGTGGCCGATTTCCGCGATGTTCGCGACGGCGGTCAGACCGGGCTGACGACCGGGACCGATCAGGGCTGGGTCGGGGCCAATCTGGGCGCGACCTATTCGTTCCGGCCCAAGGACACCAACGGATTTTACACGAGCCTGAGCCTGTCGGCCTTCTATGACGTGCTGAATTCGGATTCCGCCGAGCACCTGACCGTGAAGGCCGGTGCCTTTCTGAACACGAAACGCACCAGCGCGCTGGAAATCGTGCACCGGCGCGGCACCCATTACAGCAACCTGACCAAGGAGGAACTGACCACCGTATCGCTGGCACTGAAATTCTGACCGGGTTGCCCGGATTATCCAATAATTTCAATTAGGAGAAAGCATATGACATCCCCCAACACCAGAGGTTTTGCGGCCTGGATCAACGCCCAGCCGCCGGGCCCGCGCAAGCTCATCGTGACCGGCGAGGTCGAAACCACCAACGGCGCGCTGAAGCCGGTTCTGACCAAGCGCGAACCGCAGGGCATCAACGGGTCGATCCTGCTGCTGGTGCTGACCATCGTTGATACCGGTCAGGTGGGCACCGCCGACATCGACTACCGCGATGTGCGCTACGAGCAGACCGACCATATCGGGCCCATCACCCGGGTCGACATCATCTGGGACAACGACATCATCGAGTCGTTGCCCGTGAGCACAGCAAGCTGAGCGGAAGGAGGGCAACGACAATGGAACCTGCCGAAATGAAACGCGCCTGGGGCGTGGCACAGTACGAGGCCCGCTGGATCGCGCGCAGCCTGATGGTGCGGCTGACCGCACGGGGTATCCTGCCATGTTCGAACTACGTGGCGCAGCTGGAAATGCGGCCCGGTCCGACGGACCCGCCGGAATGGAACATGGTCTTTATCGTGTCCGAGACCTGCGAAAAGGCGCTGGTCCCGTTCGAGGCCGAAGCGGTGATGGTGAACACCACCGGTGCCACGGAAATCACCGTGCATGACGGGGTCGGCACACATCAGGTGCCGATCCAGCCCGCCTTTGGTGCGCCGGTCACAATCATGAAGGCCGGGCAGGCGATGGACGACAATTTCGTCGTGTTCGCCGATATACCCGATGGCACCGTCGGGCATTCCGGCTGTCTCGTCGTGCCCGAGGGCACCATCGTCGTGGCGACCAAGACCCGGGTTTTCGGCCCGGACAGCCGCGACGCGTGCGACGACTTCGTCGAACAGAACTGCAGTGCCGAAAAGGTGCTGGTTCTGCGCGGCGGAGAAATCCCCTGGCCATTGATGGCCTGAACCAACCAACTGAACCGAAAGGAAATCCCATGTCTGACATGAAAAAAATCGTCGCCAGTAAACTGGCCGCAAATGCGCTCAGTGACGATCAGCTCGAAAGGATCACAACAGCGATCGGAAATTCACCTTTCCCGTTTTCCAACATCGACGTCTGCACCCGCGGGACCTGTGTTGATTTTACCTATTCCGGGCGGGTGAAGGACCTGAAGCTGGAGGATCTGATGGGCATTGACATCGGGTCGGTGCAGATCATCGAGATCTTTCCCGACGGCATACCGCCGATGGAACAGACCCTGATCCGTCTGACGCATTCCCTGTGAGGTGGAGCCATGTTTGCCGCGGATAAAACGGTTCACATCCATGCGTCGCAGCTGTGCAACTTCAGATGCCTGCATTGCTACTCGCTGTCCGGTCCCGGCAAACATGCGCATATCCCGGCTGATGCGTTGCTGGGGGCGACGCGTCAGCTGTTCGGGCATGGCTACCGGCGCGCGGCGCTGTCGGGTGGCGAGCCGACGCTGCATCCCGAGTTTGCCCGCCTCTGCCGCGGGCTCAAGGCGCAGGGTTTCGAGGTGTCGGTGATCAGTAATGGCTGGCAGGGCAGGGATCTGGGCGCGCTGGTCCGGGAGGGCAGCATCGACGTGGTCGGGCTCAGCTTTGACGGGCCGGAACCATTGCATGACCGCATCCGCGTCAAGCCCGGCGCCTTTGCCCGCGTCACCGAAACGCTGCAGGCGCTGCGCGGCCGGGCCGGGGCGGTGGTGTCGGTCACGCAGGGATCGCTGCCGAGCCTGCCCGAACTGGTCGGGCATCTGGCCGGCGCCGGGGCGAGTTGGGTGCAGTTCCACCCGATTTCCGAGGTTGGCCGGGCCCGCGAAAACGCCGGCATGACCGAGCTGCCGGAAGAGGCGCTGATGCGGCTGATCCTGATCACCAACCTGATGCGCAGCCTCTATCCCGGTGTCAGGTTCCACTGTGACGCCGTCCCCGGTGCTGCCCTGAACAGGGTGGAGGCCGAAGCGGGTCTCGTCTCGCCGCTGGTGATCGACAGCGACGGCACGCTTTTGCCATATGTCCATGGCATGCCGGGCTGGACAAGGCTGGGCACGATCCGGCAACCGATCCCCCGACCGTCCGTCCCGTCGCAGCTGCAGGCGCTGGTCAATGACTGCCTGACCCGTTGCCGCGCAAAGGCGGCAACATCGTTCTTTCAGGACCTTCACGACATGGCGATGGAGCGGGGAGACAGACCGGCACTGGCGGGGTAACGGAACTGTGCCTTGCCGCGAACCGGGGCGAAACGCCTGCCTTGGGTGAACCAAGGAGGGCGCCGGGGAGAAGCAACCAGGGCCTGCGGGTCTTCGGTTCCTGGACAGGTCCGCCGGGTGCGGTTTGTTTCAGTTCGCCGGTACTGGTCATCCGCTGCCGCGCAGATGCGTATCGCAGGATGGTGAAATGACTTGACCGGGGCGCATACTGCGTCTTCATGCACGAACGGCGTTCTGGCCGGGTATGACGGCTGGAGACGCGTGTGTCGGATATCCTCGCAATCACCTTTCCGATCTACGCGGCCATCGCCATCGGGTACGTGGTGGTTCGCAAAGGCTGGTTGCCGGCGTCCGGCCTGGGCGTTTTGGGGTTGTATGTGCTGAACATCGCCCTGCCGGCCCTGCTGTTCAACGCGGTGGCGACGCGCGACATCTCGGAGGTGTTTCATCCCGGTTACCTGCTGGTCTTTCTCATCGGCGGTCTGCTGACCCTTGCGGTCTCCTACATATGGTTCAGCTTGACCGCCGGCAGCAGCCCGCGCCGGGCCGTTGCCGCCTTTGGCAGTGCCAGCCCGAACAGCGGCTTTGTCGGTTATCCGGTGATGTTGTTGGCGTTTCCCGACCTCGCCGGGGTGATCCTGGCCCTGAACTTTCTGGCAGAGGCCATCATCCTGATCCCCGTCGGCCTGGTTCTGATGGACCTGTCGAAGGAGGACCACAGCGCCCCTCTGCTGCGCCGGATCGGCCGCATCTTCTGGGGGGTCCTGACCCGCCCGATGGTGCTGGGCCTGCTTCTCGGCCTCGCCGTTTCCCTTTTGCAGATCCCGGTGCCCGATCCGGTGACCCGTCTGGTGCAGATGCTGGCCGCATCAGCCTCGGCGCTGGCGCTGGTGGTCATCGGCGGATCTCTGGTGGGCCTGCCGCTGAAGGGAAATCGCGGCATCGCGACCCAGATTGCAGCGGGCAAGCTGCTGCTGCACCCGGCGCTGGTCGCGGCGACGGCGGCGGTGCTGATGGGGGCAGGGGTGGTGGTACTGCCGGCAGAGCTGCACGTCGCGGTTATCCTGTCGGCGGCCATGCCGATCATCGGGATCTATCCCGTGCTGGCACAGGAACACGGGCAACAGGGCATCGCCGCGCTGGCCCTGCTGGGGGCAACCGCCCTGTCCTTCATCACCCTGAGCGGGTTGCTGCACTGGCTGACGTGAGGGGGCGCCAAGTGCGCTGCGGCGTGCGCCAGCCAATGCCTTCCAGAAGCATCGCGAGCTGTGCCGATGTCGCTGACACCCTGCCGCGCGCCGGCGACGGCCAGACGAACCGTCCGCGCTCCGGGCGCTTCAAGAACAGACAGGCCCCCTGACCATCCCACCAGATCACCTTGATCAGGTCACCCCGGCGTCCGCGGAAAACGAAGAGATGGCCAGAGTACGGGTCCTGCTCCAAGACCTTCTCGGCCAGGGCGGTCAGCCCGTTGAACCCTTTCCGCATATCTGTGACCCCGGCCGCGAGCCAGACCTTCGTGCCCATCGGCACCGGGATCATGGTGTCGCCAGACCTCTGACCAGATGCAGGACGACGTCGACATCGAATGTACCGCGAAGCGTCAAACGGTGTCCGGACGATACAGTAATCTCAACCTGACCGGCGCCACTGCCAGCGGCCGGTTCGGATGTCGCCGGCACCTCGGTCGGCCTGACTTCGACCGGCAGGAACGCCGGCACATCCCGCCCGGGGCCGAACCGCGGATCACCGCGCCACATGAACACCATGTTGGCGCTAAGCTCGTGCCGGCGTGCAACCTCCGCAACCGACGCACCGGGCGCCGGCGTCTCAGCGACCACGCGACGCTTGAACGCCTTCGAGCGCTCCGCCGCCTGCGCTTGCTCCGATCCGCCACGATAGCGGAGCAAAAAACCAAAAAATCATCGATCAAACAAGCAGGAATAACGAACCCATGAAAAACTCAGGCCGCGGTGTCCGCGGCCTGAGTCGTGAGCGTTCTTGTGAAGTCGATCAGCCGTCGATCCAGGACTGCACTGTGTCCTTGTTGTCGGCAATCCAGTCTTCGGCTACTTCACGCGGGTCGCGTTTGTTTTCGAACATTTCGACAATCCAGCCGTTGATCTCATCGCCGGTGAACTGAACGTTGGACAGCATTTTCGCGACCGCAGGATTCCGCTCTTCGAGGGACTTTGAATAGGCCACGTAGATGTCGTTTGAGGCGATCACGCAGTTGAATTCGGATACTTCCAGCCAGTCTTCGGCGTCCAGATTGACGTCTTCGCAGCCATCTGTCCGTGCCGGTTCTTCTACCGCGGTCAGATCGTATTTTACGTGAATGGCTTCTGGCGTCCAATAGTAGAACAGCTGCGGTTTCTCAGCTGTATAGGCCGCTTCCAGTCCCGCCTTGAACGTATCTGCGGAGACAATGTTCGGCTCCCACAGACCATCCAGCCCGTAAGATTTGAACTTGATCTGCCATCGTTTGGTTGAGGCCCAAGTCACGTCGCCGGCCCAGTACTCGCCCTTGCCGTTGCCATCGGTGTCAAACATGGCGGCAACTTCGGGGTTCTTCAGGTCTTCGATGCTTTTGACCGTGTCGGTCATATAGGTTGGCACGTAGATGTTGGAGGTGCCTTTGTAGGGCGAGTTGGTCACGACTGTGCCGTTGCCTTCGATATACTCGTCCCAGAGCGCCTGTTGGTTCGGCATCCACAGATCGGTAAAGACATCGATCGAACCATCACCTTTGTCCATGCCAGCCATGATCACGGCGGCCTGGTTCATGCCGGACACGATGTCGGCATCGCCGCCCATCTGGTCTTCGATGATGGTAGACAGCACATGGCCGATGGCCTGCGCGCCGTTCCAGCTCAGGTCGGAGAAAGTCACTTTCTCCTGAGCGGTTGCACTGCCTGCAGCCAGGAATGCTGCCAGGGCTATTGATGTTTTGAAGGTGTTCATTGGTCGTTCTCCCTGATTTTCGTAGTCGGGTTAGATGCGGCTGAAGGAATTGCGGATGCCGCGAAGGATGCGGTCGATCATCATCGCGACAAGAGCGATTGCGATCCCCGCAAGAAGGCCTTTGCCGGCTTGGGCATCGCCAAGCGCGGCTGTTACGATGGCGCCAAGGCCCTCGGCGCCGATGAAGGCCGAAATGGTGGCCATCGAAAGAGCAAGCATGATGGTTTGGTTCAGACCGGCCATGATCGAGGGCACAGCCATGGGCAGTTCCACCTTGCGCAGGAGTTATCGCTCTGATGCGCCGAAGGCGAGGGCTGCTTCCTTGGTGCTTTCGGGAACCTGCCGGATGCCCAGCGCGGTGAGTTTGATCATCGGCGGCATGGCGAACACCACCGTTGCCAGAACCGCAGGCGGCTGCGAAATGCCAAAGAATGCGACCGCCGGGACCAGATAGCTGAGTGATGGGATGGTCTGCATCACGTCCAGAATTGGTTCCGTGATGAACCGTGCGATTTTGTTCTTGGCCATCCATATCCCGATTGGCAGGCCGACAAAGACACAGACGGCGGTTGAGACGACCACCAGCGCCATGGTCTGCATCGCAATCTGCCACAGTTCGAACAGGGCGAGAAAGGCCAGCGAAGACGCCACAAATGCCGTCGTGCCCATGCCCGTGTAGGTCCAGCTCAACACGAGGAAGAGGAAGGCAACCACCGGCCACGGTGTCTGCATAAAGGCGACCTCAACACGGATCAGCGACTGGCGCAGGACATTGGTCATGGCATCAAAGGCCCCGGCAAAGGATGCACGTAGCCAGTTGATGGAAATGTCGATGCTTTCTGCGGAGTAGGTGAAGAGCGTGACTTTCCGTCCCTCGACCGGCGGTTTGACTTGCGCCACGACCTCGGTAATGCCGTCCTCATCAGTGACACGGCGATAGGTCACATCTTCTGGCGGATCGAGGCGCGCCAAGGTCGGGAAATCGTCGATGAAGAAGCAGTCGAAACGATCACGCTTTGAAATCGCCAGATACTCTTCGACCAGACCGGCACTGCGTCCGAGGTCACGCGCCTCGCTGCGGGCTGCGCTGCGGGCTGTGTTTTGTTCAGCCGTGCGGTCGGAGATCGCGTCCAGTTGATCAAACCGCGCCTGCGCCGCGGCGGCATCCTCTCGCACGGCGGTGCTGAGGGCGGGAACATCCGGCACCTGATGATACTGCGCCAGAAGGCTCTCCACGCTTTCCGTGGCCCTGACCTGATTGAAACACGCCCGCTCATCCAGACGCAGCTGCGTCGCGCGATACGTCGTGATTGGGCTGCATATCAGAATGATCAGCACGCCGAGACCGAGCCGCTTGGGTGAAACACCATGGGCGACGGAAGGTTCGATTCGCCAGCGGTTATACAGGTCGTAGTACCATCGGTTGGCCTGACTCCCCATCCACAGACGCCCAAGGATCAGAACGGCCCACCCGATTGTGCCGTAGGTGTTGATCCAGTTCGTGTATCGCGAGATCAGTGTTGTGTTCGCATCCGGATCAAGCTGGGCCTCTGCCAGCAATGGCGTGAACTTCACGACCTGCATAAGGCAGACGACCGCGATGACGTCGATGGCGAGCGAAATCCAGAACATCAGCCAGACACCCCGCCACGCGGACCAGAGCCACGGCGCAATCACAGCCCAGATGTTCATATGCCAGCGCGGCAATTGTCCCCTTTGGTAGCGCTCGAATATGGGGGCGTAGTAGTCGGCTTTCGTTACGCAGAACGCTTCGATGGAAACGTCGCGCTCATCGATGTTGCGTTGTTCAGCGCCAATGTTCGCCTGCGTGCTCATTCGTCCGCGCTCCCCTGAAGTCCGTGCAGCAGCGTGTTTTTGTCAACCACCCCCACAAGCGCACCATCCGACTTGATGAGGACGGGCAGGTCCGAATGCGTGCTCAGTTCCACCAGCGTGTCGAGGTCGTCCTCGGGTGCCGCTTCGGGATGCTCCATTGCCATCTCAATCGGCTTGCGCCTTGCCTGATACTCTTCGGGAGACACCATGATCTTGGCGGCAGAAACCAATTTGAGGCGGGAGATTCCGGCCACAAAATCAGCGACATAGTCGTCCGCTGGGGCTGTTACGATATCTTCTGCCGTTCCGATCTGGACGATTTCGCCATCCTTCATGATGCCGATACGGTCCCCCATACGGATTGCCTCATCCAAGTCATGAGTGATGAAAACCGTGGTCTTCTTGAGGTTTTCGGACAGACCCAGAAACTCGTCCTGCAGATTGCGTCGGATAAGGGGATCGAGCGCCGAAAATGGCTCATCCATCAAAAGGATCTCAGGGTCCGCAGCGAGCGCGCGGGCAAGGCCGACCCTTTGCTGCATGCCGCCGGACAGTTCGGATGGCAGGCGGTCGCCGTAGCCGTGCAATGAAACCGTCTCTAAGGCCTGATCCGCAAGCTGGGCGCAGTGATAGGCATCCATCCCGCGCAGTTCCAGGGCAAAGCCGATATTGTCCCGCACAGAGCGGTGGGGCAGCAGCGCCATGTTCTGAAACACCATTCCGATCTTGGTGCCCCGCAATGCGCGCAAGGCATCCTGACGCATTTTGCCGATATCTTCGCCCAGAATTCGGACCGATCCTGCCGTGGGTTCGATCAGGCGATTGATGTGCCGCACCAAAGTAGATTTGCCGGACCCCGAAAGCCCCATGAGACAGAAAACCTCGCCTTCGTCGACCTTGAAGCTCGCATCCTTGACCCCGACCACGGCCTGAAAGCGTTCCAGCACCTCAGCCTTGCCGATGCCATCAGCGCGAATGGCGGCCATGGCCTCATCAGCGCGATCGCCAAAGATTTTCCAGACGCCGTCAATTTCGACAACTGCATCGCTCATGCTCGCGCTTTCTCTCTTTTGGGGTCGTAAAATGGAATGTCGCGAACAATGGCGGGCAGACGCTTCATGTGACCGTCCAGCTGACCAACTTCCAATGACGTGTCCGCCGCAGAAAACTCCACCGACAGGCGCGCCATGGCGATTGCCCGTTCAAACCTGGGCGAGCGCACAGCAGACGTCACCTGACCTACCGGGCGCTCGCCTGAGTAAACCTGTGCGCCACGTGCGGGAACGTCATCGCCCTCAAACCACAGCCCCCGCAGCACCTTGCGGGGATTGTCTGCGTTGCGGGACAGGGCCGCGTGACCGACAAATTCGTCCTTCTTGAGGCTGACTGCAAAGCCCAGACCCGCCTCAAAAGCATCTGCGCCGGGCGCAAACTCAGCGTTGGCCGCCGCAAGCCCGGCCTCTACGCGAAGGATCTCAAGCGCTGCGGACCCCATTGGAGTAATGCCAAACTCCTGGCCTGCTTCCATGATCGCACGCCACAGACCCGGCGCGTGCTCCCTTGCGCAGAAAACTTCGTACCCGAGTTCGCCGGTGTATCCGGATCGTGAGAGCATGAATGGAATGCCATCCCGATCCTTGACTCGCGCAACGGTGACGCCAAACCACTTGAGATCATCCACAGAGGGAATGGTGGGCTGTGTGAACGCCAGTTGCCGCATCAAATCGCGTGACTTCGGCCCCTGAATCGCAAGGTTTGGCAAGGCATTCCCCATGCCATGAATGCGGACCTGCAGACCTTCACGTTTGGCGATGGCGTCCAGCTGGCGTCCGCTTTCCTCTGTCCCGCAGCACCAGCGAAACTGCTCCGGCCCAAGCCGAAACAGCGTGCCATCATCAATGACCTGCCCAGCCTCGTCGCACATCAAGGTGTAGCTGCCGCGCCAAACTGCCAACCTTGAGACATCGCGGGTCGTTGCCTTCTGCAACAAACGCTCGGCGTCAGGGCCAATCACGTCGTACTTCCGCAGGCCAGACATGTCCTGAACGGTGACACCCTCGCGGCAGGCCCAATACTCCCCGATGGTTCCAGTGGACGGGAAACTGACCGGACTCCAAAGATCGCGGGCCGATGCAAAATGCTTGGTCAGCTTGGACGTTTCTGGCTCAAAAGCGCTCTGTTGGCTGATCGACATCGGCGCGTTTTCCTTCTCGCGATAGGCCACGGCACGACGGATCGGTGCGTCTTTCTTATAGATGCGCACATGCACGTCGGTGGGGTTCCACCCATTGATCGGGTCAAGGTCATCGGGACAGGCGGTCGAGGCACAGACCAGCGGCTGCAAGGCTTGCAGCGCGACATAATCCCCGGGGCGGGAATGGCTTTCCTCGGTCAGCAGCTGGTGGGAATGATGATCGACCCAGGTGTTCCAGAAAAAGTTGATCGCAGACCAGGCGGCCCTCGTGCCAATTCCATAGGGCGCAACTGCGAAAGAGATGTTGTCGGAACAGTTCAGATGACCGGGAAAGCCGCGTTCCTCATACCCGCGTGCAGTGCAGGCCATTCCAAACGCATCATGTTGACCACAGGTATCCTGAACGACCCGCATCATTGGATTGAGGTCCCGGTCGAAGAACTTGTCCAAAGGTCCGGGGCCGGGATAAGCCGCCCGTACCATGGTTCTTGTTGCCGTGCTGTCGATTTCTCGCTCGACACCCCTGTCCAAAGCGTCGACCCGAAAAGCGGTGAAGTCCGAGCATTGCTGGCCCTCAACGTCGATGATCTGAACGGTTTCGCCTTCGGCGACTTCATAAGCGGTGGCTGTTCCCCGACTTACCGTGAACTCGTCCCTGATCTCGCCGAGAGGCGGCGGCAGAAGGTCATCGATTGCAGGCGCTGCGACCGTTTTTGTCACTGTGATCTGCCCGGTCAGTGCGCCTGATACCAGCGTATCTATCGGCAATTCGCGGATCACCCAGACAATGCAGCCTGTCTTGGCCCTGAAGACCAGCAAATCGCTCACGTCCATTTGGGTGACCGCCGCATCCGCAAGAGATTTTCCGCCGAAACCAGCATACCAGCCGAGCAGCGCGCGGTGATCGAATGCGTCGAGGTTCACAAGCCTATTCTGCGCCAGCCCAAGCGCGGCGGGCTTAACCTGACCCGTTGCATCAAGGACAAGCAGAGTGGCACTTTGCTCGCTCAACGGTGTCTCAAGGGACAGCAGATCACCGGTCTTCAGGTCAAATCGGCAGGCATCGCGTGGATATAGAGATTGCGAATGCAGGGATGCGCGCGAAGAGAAGCCGGGGAAGCGGCGGCGCGCGCCGTCGAACCCCATATTACTGAACTCTCTGAGAACCGGTGTCTGTTGCACCCTGTGCCCCCTGAAACGGAATGTAACTAGTTTCATTCCGAAAAACAGAGCGAGTCAACATTTTCATGTAACTAGTTACATAATAGTCCTATTGTCGTCCCATGTCTCAACCGCCCACGCAAAAGAATCGAGCGAATCTACGCGATGTTGCGCGTGAAGCCGGTGTTTCGGTGGCAACGGTCTCACGCGTTCTCAACAGCCCCGCACTGGTGCAGGAGGCGACACGAAAGCGCGTGCAACAAACGATTGAGGAGCTGGGTTTCGTTCGCAGTGCGGCGGCTCGCGCGATCAACTCCGGACGCACTCAGATCCTTGGAGCGCTTGTTCCGACGTTAGACAACGATATCTTCGCGATTACGTTGAATGCGATGGAGAACCGGCTGGTCGAACTTGGGTTCTCGCTTGTCGTCGCGACGACCGACGAAGATCCGGAGAAGGAAACCCGAAAGGCAAAGGAGCTGCTGGACAACGGCGTGGAAGGCTTGGTGCTGACCGGAAAATCTCACACTGACGCGCTCTATCAGATGCTGGAACGCAGATATGTCCCTGCGGTGGTCATATCATGTTTCGACACAGAATATCGCTTGCCGACAATCGGCTACGATAACCATAAAGCCGCAGCCTTGGCGTATCAGCATCTGACGTCATGCGGCCACGAGGACGTCGTAATCATCCATGGGCCAACCGAATACAACGACCGGACCCAGGCACGCCTCGATGCAATCGCCGAATTGCAGGGCGGACAGATACGGCGTGCCGTTGAGACTGAGCTTTCCGTTACCGGAGGTGCGCAAGCTGTTCGAAATCTGCTGGACCAAGGTTCAGATTGCGATGCCCTTCTGTGCCTGTCCGATGTCATGGCGTTTGGCGCGCTGAATGAACTGAACCGCGCGGGCAAATCCGTGCCCGAAAACCTCTCCGTAATGGGCATCCAAGACCTCCCCGCCGCCGCAGAAACCTATCCACGCCTGACGACAGTACATTTGCCGGTGCAGCAAATGGGCATGCAGGCAGCAGAAGGTATTGCCGACTGGGTTGTCCATCAAGAACGCCCTCGTCCGATAGAAGTTCAATCCACTCTCGTGAAAAGGGAAACGGTCGCAAATAGGTGGTGACGTGTTTTGGTTTGGTGGAATTGAAGAACTTTGGTCTTCCACGGAGTTCCAATCGAGTTGCCAGACGTCCGCTTTGTCCGCAACTGCGTAGAAATCCACGCTGTCACGCAGCGGCAAGAGCGGACGCCTAGGCGAGCAGCAGCGAGATCGACGATGACAACGGTCAAATCGCGGACTTAGCTGCCTTTGGGCACATCTCTGCCTAGGTCCGGTGTCAACCAAAAGCGGTCGAATGCGACGAGAATTGCATCTCGAGTCGTACAGAAACGATGGCGGTCTACGAGAGTTAACCACAGACACGAAGGCATCGTGGATCGCTCACGGAGCCGTACAATCATTCGGTCTCCTGCCCCGAACCGGGTGGGTCGAACCAAGGGATCTATCCGGGCGGCTCGTGGCGTCTAGCTTGCACTCTGCGTGCGAAACCAGCGCTGCGAGAGGCCGTGGACATCCATGAACTGTAGATCTTCATCCCGATTGCCTAACCCTTACCAGTGATCGACTGTACCGTGCAGAAGGCAAGCAATTGTCCGATCTCTGTGGATCCCTTACCCGCGGCGTCCTTGTTTGTACCGAGCAGGGTGATGACTGCCTGGGCTTGTCCGTGCCAATCGAGAATGGGAGCCGCGACAGCCACGAGGCCGGGGATATAGTCACCCGACACCGTGGAGTAGCCAGCCTTGCAAACCATGTCGCACAGCGCATCGACGCCCGCCCGGGTGGGGGTGAAATCGCTATAGATTTCAGGGGACTTCCTTGCGCGGTTCAGTTCTGAAGTCAGGAGTTTTTCCATCGGCGGGCGCGGTCCAAAGGCCAGGAAAACCCGACCAGTCGAGGAATTCAAAAGCGGAAGGGTCGTGCCAAGTCCCATCGATGTCACGACCGGGGATGCGGCGCGTTCCCACCGCACCACCGTCGGGCCAGCCGCGCCCCAGACGGACAGCAGCACGGTCAGCCCCGTGTCCTCTCGCAGTTCTGCGAGATGGGCGGACGGCATGTTCACAAAATCATGCCGCGCGATGGCCGAGAGCCCCAGCTCCACGGCGCCGCGACCCAGATCGTATTTCCCGGAGCGGCCACCTTGTTCCACCAGTCCCGCGTTCTGGAACGAGGTGAGGTAGCGGTGAACCTTGCTGGGCGGCATCCCGATCGCGCGCGCCAGATCGGTTAGTGAAATAGGGCCGTCCTGTTCGGACATTAGTTTCAGCACCCTGAGCGCGGCATCCAGAGACTGGACGCCCCCGCTGTGTTCACTGCCCTTCCCGTCCTTTGCCATCGCTTTCGATCACCGCTCTTAATACATCCATCTGGCCCGCTCTCATACCAGCAGAGGTCGCGACGAACAACGCGCGAGTCTCCTGTCCGATGAAGGCATCTTGGTCTCCTAATCGACCGACATAGTGCAGAACCAGCGCGCGATCCTGCCATTCGATGCGATCTATCACGACCGCGAGTCGGTCGCCGTCGCGCATCGGACGGCGGAAGCGTGCGGTCGCGTCTCGCAGTCCAAGCCCGGCAGAGCCAACCTTGTCGCAGACTGTTGCGGACCACCGCACCACCGCACCACCGCACCACCGCACCACCGCACCACCGTATCCGGTCGTGAAAGCATCTATCCATCCAGCGATAAATATTTGGATAAAATGCGATTCCCGCTGGATCGCAGTCCCCGAATGTCACATCGACAGTGACCTCGTGACCGCTCAACGTATTCCTTTCTGCAAAATTATTTGCGCAATACAGAATTTTAGCCTAGCTATCCTCGGGCGAGATGTCGAGCGGAAGGAGTACAGATGTCGAAGCTCGGGAGTATGGCCATCATCGGCGGCGGACCGGCGGGTCTCTATGCTGCGATCTTGATGCGCCGGAAGTGTCCGGACGTGAAATTGACGGTTTTCGAGCAGAACCAGAAAGGGGCGACCTTTGGCTTCGGTGTCGTCTTCTCGGATCAGGCGCTCGAGTTTCTGCGCGCAGCCGACCCCGAAATTCACGACCTGATCCTACCGCACATGGAGCGCTGGCAGAACATGACGCTGCAGCATCCGGACGATACCGCGGTACTGGATGGCGTGGGCTTTACTGCGCTCGGGCGGCTGGAGCTGATCGAAATCCTGCGCGAACACGCCGAAGGTTTGGGCATCGACATCCGTTTCGACACGCGGATCGACGACGTGACCGCGCTCGAGACCGATATCGTGCTGGGCGCCGATGGGTTGAACTCAATCGTGCGGCAAGCCTTCGAGGCTGAATTCGCGCCGCAGGTCGAGCATTTCAACTGTCACTTCGCGTGGTTCGGGGCGGATCGCCCGTTTGACACGCTGACGCAAAGCTTCATCCGTACCGACAAGGGGCCGATGAACGCGCACCATTACCGGTTCACACCGGACCGCTCGACCTTTATCGTCGAATGCGAACACGATACGTTTGAACGCTACGGCTTTGCCGACATGGGCGAAGAAGAGGGCGCGGCGCTCTGTCAAGAACTGTTCGCGGACGTGCTGGATGGCGCCAACCTGATAACGAACAATTCCGTCTGGCGGCAGTTCCCGCGCATGTGGTGCCCCCGCTGGGTGCATGACCGCTACGTGATCGTCGGCGATGCGGCGCATACGGCGCATTTCTCGATTGGCTCGGGCACGCGCCTTGCGCTGGAGGACGTGATCGCGCTGGTCAATGCCTTGGAGTCCAACGGCGACTGGCGCGCGGGCCTGGCCGAGTTCGAGGCGCAGCGCCTGCCCATCGCCAAGAAGATCGTCGATGCCGCGAACACCTCGGCCACCTGGTATGACAGTTTCGGCGAGAAGCTGGAAAAGGCGCCGCTGGATTTCGCTTTTGACTACATCACCCGTTCGGGCCGGGTGGACATGGACCGTCTACGCGGCATGGCCCCCGAATTTGCGGCGCGCTACGATGCGGAGAAACGGGCACATCCCGATCCCATAATCGACCCGGTTGCCGATGACTCGGAAGGCGCGCAGGAGATCGGCTACGACAAGTCCGCGCATCGCAACTGCTCGGAGACGCTCTGGCAGAACCTGGCACGTAATCCCGACAAGCTCGCCTTGGTCAGCCCCATGGGCAACCTAACCTACCGTGAGTTGATCGCCGAGGCGGCGCGCTGGGGCAACGCCTTCAAGGCCGCAGGGCTTGCGCGGGGCGAGCGCATTTCCTTATTCATGGACGATACGCCCGCCTATCCGGCGGTGTTCTTCGGGGCGGTGCGGGCGGGCTTTGTCCCGGTGCTGCTGAACACCCAGACCCCGGACGAGACGCTGAATTACTTCCTACAGGACACTGGGGCCCGGTATGCGGTCTGCGAGGCAGGCCTGTCGGGTCACTTCGGCGCGAACGTCCTTGAAGGCACCGGCGTCACGCGCGTGATCGCCGTGAATGGTGAGGTCGAGGGGGCGCCTTTCGTCAGCGCAGAAGTATTCCTTGACGGCCAACCGACCGAACTGGACTGTGCAGATACAGGGCCGGAAGACATGGCATTCTGGATGTATTCCTCCGGCTCGACCGGGCGTCCCAAGGGGATCGTACACCTGCATCACAACATGGCCTATACCGAGGCGAGCTTTGGCCAGCACGTTCTCAAGCTGCGCCCCGATGACATCTGCTTCTCGGTGCCTAAAATCTTCTTTGCCTATGGGTTCGGCAATTCGATCACCTTCCCCTTCACCATCGGCGCGACGACGCTGCTGATGCCGGGACAGCCGCATGCCGACGCCGTGCTCGACTACATCGAGGCCTTCCGCCCAACGGTGCTCTTCGGTCTGCCGACGCTATTCACCTCTATCGCGCGCAACCCGCGTGCGAAAACGGCGGATTTCTCGTCGATCCGCCAGAGCATGTCGGCCGCTGAGATCCTCTCTAGCGATGTCTACAACACCTGGGTCTCGCTGACCGGAGCCGGACCTACCGAGGGGCTTGGCTCGACCGAGCTGTTGCACATCTACCTGTCCAACACGCTTGACGATCACCGGCTCGGTGCGGCGGGCGCACGGGTGCCGGGTTACGAGGTCAAGCTGCTTACGCCCGAAGGCACACCGGCCCAGCCGGGCGAAGAAGGCATTATGTACGTGCGTGGCCATTCCTCGGCACCGCAGTATTGGAACCGTCCGGACAAGACCAAGGACACCATGCGGGGCGACTGGATCTACACCGGAGACCGCTTTGTCGAAAAAGACGGCTACTATTGTTTCCAGGGCCGCGCGGATGAACTGATCAAGGTCTCGGGCCAATGGGTCTGGCCCGGCGAGGTGGAAAAATGCCTGGCCGAGCACCCGAATATTCACGAATGCGCGGTGCTGGCCCATGAGTTGGCAGACAAACGGATGACGCTGCGCGCGATCGTGCAGCTGCGGGATGGGATCGAGAAAGGCGAGGCGATGGACGCCTCGATCAAGGCTTTCGTTAAGGAGCACCTGCAGCCGTTCAAGTATCCGCGCGTGATCGAATACGTCGCGGCGCTTCCGAAAACCGGAACCGGCAAGATTGACCGACACGCGCTGCTGCAGGGGCCCGGCGTGAAAGAACCGGTCTGACAGTCAGCCTGAGCAGAAATGCGCATCAGTCCGCATTTGGCCGTTGCGCGACTTCTCGTCGGAGGAAACGGGACGATCCTAAACAAGAGGAGAAACGCAATGATACTCGTTTTGGTCCATGGGACGTCCCACACCCGTCGCGGCGATCCGCAAGGTGGTGATGTAGGCCATCTTTCAGAAAGCTCGATCAAGCTCACCGTGAATGGCGAGGTCAAGCAAGACGCCGAGCTGAACGAGCTGGTCTGGGACGTGCCGGAGGTGTCATTGATCAAACCGGCAACCATACCACAGGACCAAGCCCCGTCGCGGACATCCCCATCGATCATCACCTTCGGGTAGACGCCTGCGACGTGCTCCAGAATTTCGTCGATCACGATACCGGAGCCCTTTTCCGCCTCGGTGGCAAGGATATGGCTGACCGCATCGTTGTGCATGGCCCGCACCGTATTACCCAGCGGGCGCATGATCAGGCGGGTATCCAGTTCGGATGCCACAACAATGGCGTCTTTCATACTCCGGTGGATCGGCGCTTCTTTCGTGCACATGAAACGTGTTCCCATGTTCATGCCATCCGCCCCGAGCGCCAGAGAGGCGACCAGCGTGCGCCCGTCCGCCTGCCCACCGGACGACACAAACGGTATGTCCAGATCCTCGGCGGCTCTCGTCAAGAGAACCATGTTGGGAATATCGTCTTCGCCGGGATGATCGCCACATTCGAAACCGTCCACCGAAACCGCATCACAGCCGATCTGCTGCGCTTTCAATGCGTGGCGTACCGAGGTGCATTTGTGGATGACCCTTATGCCGGCGTCTTTCAGACGGGCAGGACCGTAACCGGGTTATGTCCTGCCGTTTCGACGGCCGTCACGCCGCCATCGACGATGGCTTTGACATAGCCTGGATAGTCCGGCGCGTTGACCGCGGGCAGAAAGGTGAGGTTCACCGCAAATGGCTTTTCCGTCATATCCTTGCACCGGGCGATTTCATTGGCCAGGTTCGCCGGTGATTTCTGGGTCAGTCCCGTGATCGTTCCCAGCCCGCCGGCGTTGGACACCGCTGCGGGCAATTCAGCATAACCAACATGGTGCATGCCGCCTTGGATGATCGGGTGCTGGATGCCGAACAGGTCCGTAATGCGAGTTTTCATTTTTCCCTCGGCTTCCTTTCATCTGTCCGATTTCGATAAACATTGATGCGGCGGCATCAGCCCGAAATCTTTCACTCGCGCTTTGGTCCGGCGACGCGCGCCAGGTAGGTTGCCGGCTCGTCGGTTTCGAATGCGGCTTCGAAATGGTCGATACTGAGCGCGATGGAGTCATCGAGTGACATCTGCTCCCACGCGTACAAAAGCGCGCGTTGCGATTGCACGGCACCCGGCGCGCTTTCCAGAATGTGGCTGACGCGTTCTGCGACCTGCGCATCAAGGTCATCCGGCGCGAACAGCCCGTCGAGGAAGCGCATTTGAAACGCCGCCTCGGCATCATAGGTCATGCCGGTTAGCAACATTTCGCGCGCCTTGCCGTCGCCGATGATCCGGGGCAGAAGCGCGGCTTCGATCACCGAGGGGATGCCGACCTTGACCTCGGGCATGCCGATAAGGGTGGTGGTATCGCCAAGCCGGAAATCGCAGCGCGCGGCAATCTCGACCGCCGCGCCGAAACAGAAGCCGTGGATTTTGGCGATGACAGGCACCGGCAGCTTTCCGATTGCGTCGATCGCCAAGTGCAGGCCGGTAATGAATTGTCGTTCCGATTCCGGGTTGAGCCTTGCCATCGCCTTGACATCTGCGCCCGCAGCAAAGGCCCGGTCGCCGGCGCCGGACAGAACGACCGCCCGCAGGTTCTCGTTTCCCGCAAGCTCAAGGAATACCGACCGCAATTGGGCAATCATGTCGGGGCCGATGGCGTTGCGCTTGGCCTCGTTGGCAAGCTCGACATAGGCGACCTGACCTTCCGGGTGGGTTTCAATCCGTTGATTGATCTTGGGTTTGGTCATTTTCATTTGCTCCGCTTGCGGATGAGGTAACGATGTTCGCCTTTCAGGACAATCTGGCCATCCTGATTGCGGATCGTTGCGGCCATCACGACCACGCCGGTGGTGTTCTGTTCGGTCAATTCGGCTATCACAAGTTCCGGATAAAGCGTATCCCCGACATAGACCGGACCCAGGAAGTCGCAGGACAAGCCAAGAAAAGCGATCAGCGAATCGGCGACCAGTTCGGGAAAGTTTCCGGCACCGGCGGCCGACTGGATCAGAACCTGCATGCCATGGGCAAGCATGTCAGGGTGGCCATGCGACTGGCAATAGACCCGGTCGTAATGGATCGGGTCATTGTCGCCGGATGCGGCCTGAAACGCAGTGAAAAGCCCATCGGTCTGGGTGCGCGAGGGCAACGGGAACCGCTTGCCAACCGACAGATCCTCGAAGAAGAGCGACGGTCTGGGGATGTGGTCTTTTGGGCTCCAATTGTCGCTCTTGGGTTTTTCGGCCTGAAATGACATCACGGTATCCTCCGGGTCAGGAGATCGGTTCTGAATTCGGGATGCGCGATATTGGCCAACGCCGCGGCGCGTGCCCCGACATCAAGCCCGCGAATATGCGCGACACCATGTTCGGTCACCACATAGTCGATGTGATCGGCATCAATTGTCACCGGTGCCGAGGGTGAAAGCGAAGGCACGATGCTGCTGGCCTGCCCGCCAAGGGCAGTGGATCGCATGGCAATAACGCTTGCCCCGCCGTTCGAAGCCGTCGCGCCACGGGCGAAATCTGGCAGGCCGCCGGGCGACGAAATGATCTTGCTGCCGATCCGTTCGGCATTTGCCCGCCCGGCCAGATCAATCTGCAATACGCTGTTGATGGCAAAGAACCGGTCGATCCCGGCCAGAACATCCATATTGTGGGTGTAGGATGACGGCTGGAATGCGACGGCGGGGTTCGTGTGCAGGAAGTCATAAAAAGCCTGAGTCCCTCCGGCCATGGTTGTAACCACCTTGCCGGTGAACTCGCGCTTGGTTGCGTTGGTCACGACACCCGCCTTCATCAGGGGAACGATTGCGTCGGTGATAAGGCCGCTGTGAATGCCGATGTTGCGCAGATGCCCCATTCTTGACAGCGTCAGGTCCGGGATCGAGCCGATGCCGAATTGCACCACCACCCCGTCCTCCAGCAGCCCTGCAACGTTTTCGGCAATCCGTTCGTCTATGTCATCATGTCGGGCGAGAGGGATCGTTTGCGGTGGTTCCGTGGCATCAATGGCATAATCGATCTGATCCGCAGACAGGACCGTATCGCCATAGGTATAGGGCATTTTCGAATTGACCTCGGCCACGATGATCGGGTTCTGCATCATGACCGAGCGCATATAGTCAACGCTGATGCCCAGCGACATGTTACCGTCTTTGTCCGGTGCGCTGACCTGAAGGAACAGAAAATCCGCCGTGATCTTACCACTGTCGAACAGGGGGGGAATGGCCGACAGGCGCTCTGGCCATAACTGAACGCGGCCATCATTGATGGCTTTTCTCGTGCTCGAACCGGGAAAGAACGTGTTAAGCGACAGCGCTTTCGCCGGCTTGGAGGATGCGTAGGGTGCCGTCCCCATGCTCATCAGGCTGAAGACGCGCACACCGCTGAGCGCTTGGCAATGCCCGGCCAGCTGCGCGCCCAGCCCGGTGGGCTCGGCGAAGGCGGAATGCAGAACGACAGTGCTACCCGGAGTAAACAGCGAAAGAATATCTGCCAGCCCGCCGATTTGCTTCATCAGGTGCCCAGACGTTAGAACGAATTGGGCAGCCACAAGCTGATTGCCGGAAAGGCGATGAGCAGGGCGAGGGTTACGACGTCCATGATCAGGAACCACGAAATGCCACGGAAGATTTCGCCCAGCGATACCTCTTTGCCGACAATACCGTGGAGAATGTAGACATTCAGACCGACAGGTGGCGTGATCAGACCGATTTCCAGAAGCTTGATCATGATGATCCCGAACCAGATCAGGTCATAGCCCATGCTTTCAATGATTGGGGTCACCACCGGAAGCGTCAAGAGCATGATACCGACCGGGTCCATGAAGGTCCCCAGAATGATATAGATGGCGGATAGTGCAAAAAGGATCAGGATCGGCGGCAGGTCCAGTGCCAACGCCCATCCCGACAGGGAGTTGGCCAGGCCGGTGAGCGCAATGAAGGCGACGAAAATCTTGGCGCCCAACACGATTGCAAAGATGGATGCGGTCTGCGTGACGGTTTCCAGGATCGACAGTTTCACGGTGTCGCGGTTAAGACGTTTGCTGAGAAACCCCAGAATCCAGGCACCGGCAGCCCCGAATGCCGCCGCTTCGGTTGGGGTGACGAGGCCGATATAGATACCGCCCATCACCATTGTAAAGAGCACGAGGATCGGCCAGACACCTTTGAGCGACGTTGCCCGCATTTTCCAGCTTACGGCTTCCATGCGGGGTGCCAGCGAGGGGTTGAAGCGCACGCGAACCCAAACCATACCCATGTAGATCGCTGCGGAAAGAAGGCCGGGGATGATGCCGGCAATCAGCAATTTGCCGACCGATTGTTCGGTGAACAGCGCATACAGGATCATCAGGATGCTGGGCGGAATGAGCGAGCCCAATGTGCCGGATGCGGCGACCACGCCGGTCGCAAGGCCCTTGTCATATTTATAACGCAGCATTTCGGGCACGGCGAGCCGCCCCATTGCCGCGCAGGTCGCCAGGCTGGATCCGCTGACGGCAGCGAACATGGCGCAGCCGACCACCGACGCCATGGCAAGCCCGCCATGCAGATTGGACAACCACAGCCGGGCCGAATAATAAAGGTCCTCGGTGAATTTGGCGTGGAATGCCACATAGCCCATCAACAGGAACAGCGGGATGGCGACGAGCGCGAATGAGGCGGTGAAGGAAAACGGCTCGAATGCAAGAAAGTTGAACGCCGCGTTCCAGCCGCGTTCGAAATCGAAGCTGCTGCCGGGTCGGCCCACGGTGACAAGAATGCCGACAAAGCCGACGATGCCCAGACTGAACGCAATCGGAACCCGCATGCAGATCAGAACGAGAAGAACTGCAAGGCCGATTGCCCCAATGATAACCGGGTCCATTAGCTTGCCTCTTCTTCATCGGTGGACATGATGTTGAGATGGGACAGAATGCCCATCACGATGCGCAGGAAAAACAGCGCCAGACCCAGAAAGATGGCAAAACGGGACGGTGATTCAGGCAGTTCTAACGGCCCTTCCATATAGGCACCGCTTTGATAGGCCGCGTAGAAATCCGTGAACGTCGCCCATGCGGCGATGCCGACAAAGATCGCACCGACCACCAGGCCGAACAGCTCGAATTTCCGGCGGGTTTCCTTGGGCAGCCAGTCAGTGAACAGCGTGACATAGACGTGGCCGTCGTGACGCTGAACATAGGCCATCGGCAAAAAGACGATCATGACCATCAGCAATTCGTTGATGACCAGATCATCGGAGATGGGAGCGTTGAAGAAGTATCTGCCAATCACTGAAATCGTGGTCACGGTCAGCATGAAAATAATGACTGCACCGGCTAGGAACACCAGCACGTTGTCCAGTCTGTCGGCCCATTTCGAAAGCACGCTATTCCTCCCCAATTTTGTTTTCCACACGGGTTCAAGCAACCCGTGTGGAACAGTTTCAGGTCAGCTTACCTTTTCCAGGGATAGCCTTTTGTCTCCAGTTCGGCTTCGTACTTGGCGCGGGTTTCCTCGAACGCGGCCAGGATCTTGTCGCCGTCAATTCCCATCCCGTTGACTTTGGCCAGCCAGTCCGAGTTGAATGCCGCGGATTTGGCCTTCCAGGCGTCGAGCTCTGCACCGTCGAGCGTATGGAACTCTACACTCTTACCATCAATTCCCGCCGTCAGGGCTGTTTTGGCCGCGTCAACGCTTTCCACGTAGTATTGCGCATAGACATCAACGAATTCATTGCTGACGTCGGTGATGATCTGGCGGGTTTCGTCGGAAAGGCCGTTCCAGGTCTTCAGGTTGATACCGGCGCCGTAGCTCAGAACCTGTCCCATACTCACCTGTGTCACGTGTCCGGCGACCTCGTAGTGTTTATAGGACTTCACGTAAGGAATGTAGTTGATGCTGCCATCAATTGTCCCGCGGTCGAGCCCTTGATAAACCTCACCGAAACCCATCTTGACCGGGGTTGCGCCGAGCGCGTCCAACAAGGGGGTCCAGCCGCCACTTGAGCGGATCTTCATGCCTTCCAGTTCGGCCATGGACGTCACCGGTTTGGTGGTGAGCAGATCGACGGGACCGGTGGTGAAGTTCATCAGGATGCGGACACCCGCATCGTTCATTTCTTTGCGTACCTCGGGCAGCGTTGCGCGAAGCTCTTGCCAGGTCCGCATTCCGACCCACGGGTCTTCGACACCGAAAGGAGCATTGCCGAGCGACCAGACGGGAATAGAGGCCGGTGTGTAGAGGCCAAGAACTGTACCGGCGTCGGCAAGCCCGGAGCCGACGGCCTTCAATGTTGCCTTGGCTTTGACCAGCGATTGGCTCCAGAAGAACTCGACCTTCACGTCGCCGTTTGTCCGTTTCTCGATTTCGGACGCCCACCACATCATAGCCTCGGCCCGCGGTCCGCGGGGCGGTCCGATATCGGTATACCGCAGAACGGTTTCAGCGGCGGCTTGCGAAACTGATGCCAGCCCCAATGCCAGGCCCACAAAGGCGGATTTAAGAGTTAGTTTCATGTTAGTCTCCCTTACTGTTTGGAATACTTCGGTTGGCCCGAATTCTTTTGCTATTTTTCATCCTGCATCCATTTCGCCCTTGCCGGCGAAGTCATTCTGCTGTCACCGCCGTCGCCTCCTGTCCCAGCACGCCGGAATTCATCAATTCCAACACCTCGAAGGTCGAAAACCCCCATTCAATCAGCGCGTCCTCGTTGTTTTGGCCCGGATAGGGCGGCCGACCCGGCAATTCCGGTGTGGAATTCCTGAAACGCGGCGATGGAGCTGGCTGGCGTACGCCATTGGCGTCAACAAACATGTTTCGTGCGCGGTTGTGGGCGTGATCGGGGGCTTCCTTGAGATCGAGGACGGGTGCAAAACAGACGTCCGTCCCCTCTAGAAGCGCGCACCATTCGTCACGGCTGCGGCGGGTGAAATACTGTTCGAACGCGGCGCGGTATTGCGGCCAGGTGTCCGGGTCAAGCCGGTCGGGAAAATCGTCCGGCGACAGGTCCAGCAACTCCAGAAGAAGGCTCCAGAACTGCGGTTCTAGCGACCCGATACAAATCCATTTGTCATCGGCGCATCTGTAAACCCCGTAGTATGGGGCGGCGCCGTCAAGGCGGTTTGAGGCGCGCGCATTGGTCCAGGTGCCCTTGGCCAGTTGGCTGTAGACCGGTGCCATCAGGGCCGTGGTGCCATCGCTAACCGCCGCATCGACGACGTCGCCCCGACCGCTGTGGCGGGCTTTCAGCACTCCGCAGACGATGCCATAGGCAAGCATCATGCCGCCGCCGCCAAAATCGCCCAGAAGGTTCAGGGGCGGCACCGGATTGCGATCTGCCTCGCCCATCGCCCAAAGGGCGCCGGACAGGGCGATATAGTTGATGTCATGGCCAGCGCTTTTGGCCAGAGGTCCGTCCTGGCCCCAGCCCGTCATCCGGCCATAGACCAGTTTCGGGTTCCGGGCATGGCAATCATCTGGACCCAGACCCAGCCGTTCCATCACACCGGGGCGAAACCCTTCGATCAGGGCATCGGCCTTTTCGACCAGTTTCAGCGCCACGTCGCGTGAACTTGGGTCCTTGAGGTCAAGAGCGACCGATTTGCGGCCCCGTGACGGAATATCCATGGCCGGATCGCCCCGGGCCAGCGTATCAGGGCGGTTGTCATTCTTGCGGTCGATCCGGATGATTTCGGCACCCATATCAGCCAGCATCATACCGGCGAAAGGGCCTGGCCCGATGCCCGCGAACTCTACGATCCTGATGCCTTCGAGTGGCCCCATTTCCTTCTCCTCAATCCCCGATTTCAACGCGGCCGTTGTTCAGAACCACCACATCACGCTCGACCACAGAGGCGCGGAATGACACCACCGATCCGTCACGCCACATTTCGGTGCGAACCGTTTCGCCGGGATAAACCGGGCTTGAAAACCGCAGTTTGAGGCTCTTGAACCGGTTGGCGTCATAGCCGCAATAGGTCCGCAGGACCGCGTGACCGGCCACCCCCAGCGAGCACAGGCCATGCAGGATGGGCATTTTGAACCCTGCTGCGGCGGCAACCGCGGGGTCCGCATGCAGGGGGTTGGGATCACCGGCGAGCCGATAGAGCAGTGCAGCCTGTGGCCGGGTGGGCAGATCGCAAACCGCATCCGGCACGCGGTCGGGAATATCATGCGGCTGCGGTTGCGGGCCGGATGCACCGCCAAATCCGCCATTGCCACGGGCGAAGGTCGTTGATGTCAGGGTGGCCAGCCGTTCGCCGGTTGCCTTGTCGGTCAGCTCGCGCTCGGTATAGATCAGCGCCCCCTTGCCCGCGCCCTTGTCCAGAACCTCGGTCACCCTGGTTTCGGCGACAACGGTCGCCTCGGGCGCCAGCGGGCGGTGGAGCACCACACCTTGTTCGCCGTGAAGCAATTTCTTCCAGTCGATGCCGGACTTGGGATCGCGCGACCAGAAGCCCGGCCCGGCCAGCACCACCGCCATTGTCGGTACGGCCTTGAAGTCGGCCTCTTCGTACACATAGTCGAGCTGCCCGGTATCCAGCGGATCGTGCCCCATGCCGATACCCAGGGCATAGATGATCGAATCCTTGATCGTGTAGGTCTGTTCGACTTTGCCGAATTTCCAATTCTTGATGGTGTCGTAGCTGAACGCCATCAAATCGGATCCCAGCAGAAGACGTCACCGGAACGTTCCAACGGGTAACAAGCGCTTTGAAACGCCGGGAAGGCGTGTTCGATGATGGTTTCGGGTGTCCATCCGTCTGGGCGCCCCATCGAGCGCAGGGGCCGACTTTGCGACATCAACAGGACCTCGCTGCCACGGGCAACGAAAATCTGGCCGGTGACATCCTGGGCCGCGTCTGAACTGAGCGCGGCGACCAGCGGCGCAACCTTGGCGGGCGTCATCTGCTGCATTCGTTCAACCCGGGCCTTGTCGGCTTCGGAATTGATCGGAATGGTCCCGATCAGCCGGCTCCACGCAAAGGGACCAATGGCGTTGGAGGTCACGTTGTAGCGTGCCATGTCCAGCGCAACCGACCGCGACAGCCCGACAATGCCAAGCTTGGCTGCGGCATAATTGGCCTGCCCGAAATTCCCGATCAGCCCCGATGTCGAGGTCATGTGGATCATCCGGCCCGATTCCTGCTGGCGGAAAACGGTCGCCGCTGCACGGCTGACATTGAACGCACCCTTGAGGTGAACAGAAATGACCTGATCGAATTCCTCTTCGGTCATTTTGTGGAAGATGGCATCGCGCAGGATGCCGGCATTGTTTACCACGATGTCGAGTCCGCCAAAGCTGTCCATCGCCTGATCCGCCATACCCTGGGCGGCCTTGAAATCGGCTACACTGTCGAAATTGGCCACTGCTTCGCCGCCAAATCCCTTGATTTCGCTGACGACTTCCTGGGCTGGCGCCGCGTCTTCGCCTTCGCCGCCACCGCTTCCACCGAGGTCGTTAACGACAACGCGTGCGCCTTTGCGTGCCAGCAAAAGGGCAATCTCACGACCAACGCCGCGTCCTGCACCGGTGACGATTGCCACTTTCCCGTCCAACAAGGTGTCATTCGCCATTTTCGGTTCGCTCCCGTCTTTCAATGCCCCGATTGTGTGCGCGGGGTCCCACTATTACTTCGCATAGGGTATATTTCTCTTGCGAATAAAAAGCAAGCGACATAAGTTGAAATGAATTACGGTCAGGACCGAGAGATGACAGAGCATGATACGACCGGCGCGGGATTTGCCGAGCTGCACTGATGCTGAAAATCGCCAATTACATAACCAAAGCCGCTTTTCGCGCGCCCACCGCCCTGTCGTTGACATTTGGGGGGAGGACCTTCACCTGGCGCGAAACGGAAGACAGGTGTTGGGGCGTTGCGGGTGCATTGCACGGGTTGGGTATCGGCCCGGGCGACAGGGTCGCCTTTCTCGGCCTGAACAGCCACAGATACTTTGAATGCTATTTCGCGCCGTCGCGGATCGGGGCAATTTTGGTCGGGATCAATTTCCGCCTTTCGGTCGGGGAAATGATCGAATGCATCGAGGATTGCGGCGCAAAGATTCTGATCGCGGATGAAGAACATGTCGATCAGGCGCGCGATATTGCTGCGGCCTGCGCGCGCGTTGAGACGCTGATCTATGCAGGCGACGGACCGCTACCTGTCGGGATGGTATCCTATGAACAGATGCTCGCGGCAGAAAACAGCCACATCGATTTCGACGCGCTGGCCAGCGGCGACGATGACCCGCTGACGATCTTTTATACCGGCGGCACCACCGGCAAGCCCAAGGGAGTGGTGCTGAGCCATAACAACCATTTCGCCAACGCTATGGGCACGATACCGCAATATAACTTCTTTCCCGGAGAAACCCATGTTCTGTCGGGGCCATTGTTCCACGCGGCGCCGGGATCACGCGTGTTCACCGCGACCATCCTGCAGTGCCATACAGTCATCATTGCGAAATTCGACGTTGCGGAGCTTATGGAGGCTATCGCCGCCTATCAGGCGAACGTGGTTCAGTTCGTCCCGACAATGATGTCGATGATGTTGGACCATCCAAACTTTGCGGATTACGACTTTTCCAGTCTCCGGATGCTGACCTACGGTTCGTCGCCTATGCCGGTTGCCCTGCTGAACCGAACGCTCAAGGCCATTCCGAGCGTCCAGTTCTGCCAGGCCTACGGGATGACCGAAGCGTCGCCGGTTCTGACCATTCTGGACAAGGACGCTCATGCCCCCGATACGCTCGACCCGCGCAGGCTGACCTCTATTGGCCAGCCGGTCAATCACGTGGATGTCCGCGTTTTCAGTGAGGATGGCCAACCGGCGGCTCCGGGTGAGATCGGTGAAATCGTGGCGCGCGGGCCGAATATTATGTCTGGCTACTGGGGCCAACCGGAGCTGACACAGCAGGCCATCCGGGATGGATGGTATTACACCGGTGACGGCGGCTATTTCGATGAGGAGGGGTTCCTGTTTCTTGCGGGTCGGGTGAAGGACATGATCATCAGCGGTGGCGAAAACGTCTATCCGATCGAAACCGAAAACGTGCTTTCGCAACATCCCGCTGTAAAGGATTGCGCGGTGATCGGCATTCCCGATGATCTGTGGGGCGAAACTGTGCATGCGGTGGTGACACTGAAGGACGGGCAAGCCGCAACACCCGAGGACATCATCGCGTTTTGCCGTGACCACCTTGCCCATTACAAATGCCCGCGCGGGGCAACCATCAGATCAGAGCCAATGCCGCTGACCGGGGTCAACAAGATCGACAAACGCGCGTTGCGTGCACCGTTTTGGGACGGCGGCCTCGCATGACACACGAGACGGTCTATTCGCCAGTTGGGTTCAACGCACATGTCGGTCTGAAGCTGGTCGAATGGGACAGCGATCATGCCTGCCTCGCTCTGCAGGTGGAAGACCATCATCTGAATGGTTTGGATATTGCGCATGGTGGCGTGTTGCTGGCCGCGCTCGATGCGGCCTGTGGCATGGCCGGATGCTATCGCCCGCCACCCAAAGAGCGGCGATGGTCGATGACCGTCACGCTGACGACCAACTTTGTCAGCCCGCAGCGCTGCGGAGCGATGCGGGCCACCGGCAAACGGGTGGGTGGCGGCAAGACCATCTTCTTTGCCGAAAGTGAAATCATCGGTACCGACGGCGCATTAATCGCCAAAGCATCAGGTGCCTTTCGTTATCTTCGTGGCAAGCCGGACACCTGAAGGAAAGGGGCAGCCGCATACTGAATTGGAGGACGAAGAACATGGATTTGGGAATTCTGGCAACAGGTGGGTACATTCCCCGCAGCCGCCTGCAACGCGCCGAGATTGCCAGGGCGCATGCCTGGTTCAATCCCGGCCTCAAAGGGTTGGCCAAGGGCGAACGCGCGGTCGCCAACTGGGATGAAGACAGCGTAACGATGGCGGTCGAGGCCGCCCGCGATTGCCTGACCGATATGGATCGCGACGCATTCGCAGGTGTCTGGATGGCCTCGACCAGCTTTCCGTTTCAGGACCGGCAAAACGCCGGCATTGTCGCGGATGCGCTGCACCTGAAACGCGGGCTGATGACGCTCGATCTGGCATCCTCGCAGCGCGCGGGCACGTCCGGGTTGTCTGTCGCGCTGCAAACTGCCGCGGGCAGCGACGGGGCGATCCTACTTACAGCTTCAGAGAAACGCCCGACCAAGGCCGCCGGTCCGCTTGAGATGACGACCGGTGACGGCGCGGCGGCGGTTCTCGTCGGACGGGGGAATGTCATTGCGCGATTCCTGGGCGGGCATACCGAAGCGGTGGATTTCGTCGACCATTTCCGCGGCGAGGAAGGATCATACGACTATAACTGGGAAGAACGCTGGGTCCGCGACGAAGGGTATATGAAAATTGTTCCCGACGCGGTCAACGCAGTGCTTGCCAAGGCCGGGGTCGGAGCCAAGGACGTCGATCACTTCTGTTTCCCGGCGGCGGCAAGGCGCGTGGCCGGTATGTTGGCCAGGAAGATTGGATTGCCCGAAACCTCGGTGGCAGACAACCTTCAGGCCGTTTGCGGTGAAACCGGTGCCGCGCATCCGGTGGTGATGCTGGCCCACGCGATTGAGCGTGCCCAACCGGGTGAAAAGATCCTCATTACCGGATTTGGTCAGGGGTGCGACGCGCTGGTGTTCGAAGCGACCGGCGCGCTGGCCGACAGGCCCGCCGGAACGGGCGTTACAGGCCATCTGGAACGGCGGCGGGAAGACAGCAATTACAACCGTTTCCTTGCGCTCAACAATTTGATGACCATGGAACAGGGCATCCGTGCCGAGGTGGACAAACAGACCGGGCTCAGCACGCATTATCGCAACAAGGATATGGCGCAGGCCATGATCGGGGGCGAATGTACCAGTTGCGGCACCCTGCAGTTCCCCAAAAGCAACATCTGCGTCAACCCCAATTGCGGCGCGGTCGGCACGCAGGAGGATCACCCGTTCGCCGACAAGGTGGCGCGGCTGAACTCATTTACCGCCGACCGTTTGACATTCACCCCCGACCCGCCGGCATATTATGGTATGGTGCAGTTCGAAGAGGGCGGCCGACTGATGTGTGATTTCGCCGATATCGACCCGGACGCCGAATTGGCGGTCGGCATGCCGATGCGGATGATGTTCCGGGTCAAAGATTACGACAGGAAACGCGGCTTCCGGCGCTATTTCTGGAAAGCAACACCGGTTGGATCGCAAAAAGCGAAGAAGGGCTGATCAATGGCTTCAGGCATTAAGGACAAGGTCGCAATTCTGGGAATGGGCTGTTCGAATTTCGGCGAGCGCTGGAACAACAACGCCGAAGACCTGATGGTCGAGGCGTTCACCGAGGCGCTGGGCGACGCCGGTATCGACAAAAGCCAGATCGACGCCGCATGGCTGGGCACCGCCATCGAGGAACAGCATGTTGGCAAATCGGCGGTACCGTTGTCGATGGCTCTGCGTCTGCCGAACATCCCGGTATCGCGGGTCGAAAACTATTGCGCCAGCGGGACCGAGGCGTTTCGCGGCGCGGTCTACGCCGTTGCGTCGGGCGCTTGTGACATCGCGCTTGCACTGGGTGTCGAAAAGCTAAAGGACACCGGTTATGGGGGTCTTCCTCAGCGCAACCGCGGATCGGTCAACGACCTGTTCTGGGCCAACGCCTCGGCGCCGGGTTCGTTTGCGCAACTGGCCACCGCCTATCGCGCCAAGCACGGCATTGATGCGGGAGATCTGAAACGGGCCATGGCCCATATCTCGATCAAGAGCCACGAAAACGGCTCGCGCAATCCCAAGGCCCATCTGCGCAACAGGATCACCGAAGATCAGGTGATGAACGCGCCGATGGTTGCCGAACCGCTGGGGCTTTACGATTGCTGCGGCGTCAGTGACGGTTCGGCCTGTGCGATCGTGACCACGCCAGAGATTGCCCGCTCGCTCGGAAAGACCGACCTGATCACCGTCAAGGCTCTGCAACTTTCGGCCTCCAACGGGCTTGAAGCGCAGCATAATTCCTGGGACGGCAGCTATTTTGTTACCACCCGAGCGGCGGCAAAACGGGCCTATCACGAGGCCGGCATCACAAACCCGCGCGATCAGGTCAGCATGTTTGAAGTGCATGACTGTTTCTCGGTTACCGAACTGGTGACGATGGAGGATCTGTTCATTTCGCCCGAAGGCGGTGCTGTGAAAGACGTGATGGACGGATTTTACGACGCCGACGGAAGGGTGCCCTGCCAGATTGATGGCGGGCTGAAATGCTTTGGCCATCCCATCGGCGCATCCGGCCTGCGGATGATCTACGAAATGTATCTGCAAATGAATGGCCGTGCCGGCGAGCGCCAGCGCCAGGATGATCCGTCCATTGGAATGACCCACAATCTGGGTGGTTTCCCACACCAGAACGTGTGTGCGCTGACCATCGTGGGGCGCGAAGGGGTCTAGCTTGCCGGAGGAACCCGAATGACCGACCTGCTGGTTGAACGGAACGGCGATCTGCTGGTGTTGACGCTGAACCGCCCAAAGCGGCTCAACGCCATGTCCGAGGAGATGCGCGAAGGTCTGATCGGGGCGCTGAAGGATGCCGCAGCAGACCTGTCGGTCCGGGCGGTGCTGATCACTGGGGCCGGACGCGGGTTTTGTAGCGGTGCGGATCTCGACCCTGACACCATCCTGCCCAGGCGCCCGATGATCGAACGGCAGGTCAATGCCGGTGTGAACCAGGTCGTCCGCCTGCTACGCGACCTGCCTGTCCCGGTGATCGCCGCAGTCAACGGCCCGGCGGCGGGGGCCGGGTTCAGCCTGGCTTTGTGCGCCGACGTCGTCATTGCGGCCCGGTCGGCCAAATTCCACTTGGCTTTCGTCAGGATCGGCGCCGTTCTCGACGGTGGAATTTCGGCGCTTTTGTCACAGAAAATAGGCACATCCAGAACGACCGCCCTGGCAATGCTGGGCGGCGGTCTGGATGCGGAAAAGGCCGAAAGCCTCGGGCTGGTCCACAAGGTGGTGGAGGACGACCAACTGGTAGAAGAATCGAGAAAACTGGCCAGCAAACTGGCATCAGGCCCGACGATCGCGCTTGGCCTGATCAAAAAAGGAGATTGCGGCGGCGCAAACCATGTCTCTGGACGATGCCCTGCGTTTCGAAGCGGCCTGTCAGGCGCGCGCCTTTGACAGCGCGGATTTCGAAGAAGGGGTGCGGGCGTTTTCCGAAATCCGGAAGCCCGAGTTCAGGGGCCGCTAAAGCGTTTCGAGAAAAACCTGAATCACTATATTTCTCGAAACGCGCGAAACCTCTCAATCTCATGGGCGCTTCGAAACAAACTTGTGTCTCAAGTTTATTTCGAAACGCTTTAGCCCGGTCTCCAATCGGCTGGCTCAGTAAGATTTGGGCAGACCCAAAGCCTGTTCCGCGATGTAGCACAGGACCAGTTGCTGACTGACCGGCGCGAGATAGGGGATCATGATCTCGCGGAACAGCCGTTCGACGTGAAATTCGCGCGCATAGCCCATACCGCCATGGGTGGCCACGGCCTGGCGGCAGATGTCCTGGCCGACGTCTGCGGCAAGATATTTGGCCGCGTTGGCCTCAACCCCGCAGGACTGCCCGACATCATATAGACTGGCTGCGTTCAGCATCATCAACCGCGCTGCCGCCAGACGGGCCCAGCCATCTGCAAGCGGATGCTGGATCGCCTGGTTTTGGCCGATGGGGCGCTCGAACACGACCCTTTCGCGGGCGTATTCAGTGGCCCGGCGCAAAGCGTCCTTGCCGATGCCGATGGCCTCGGCGGCAATCAGTATCCGTTCGGGGTTGAGGCTGTGCAACAGGCATTTGAACCCTTTGCCTTCCTCGCCCACCAGATCTTCGACCGGAATTTCCAGATCGTCGATGAACAGCTGATTGGTGTCGACCGCCCTGCGCCCCATCTTTTCGATTTCCCGCACCTCGATCCGCGAACGGTCAAAATCGGTGAAGAACAAGCTCAACCCTGCGGCGGGGTTGGCATCGTCGCGATCAGATGTGCGGGCAATCAGCATGATCTTGTCCGCGCTCTGGGCGGTCGATATGAAAACCTTCTGCCCGTTGACAATATAGCGGTCATCGTCGCGCACCGCGCGGGTCTTCAGCCGCGTGGTATCCAGACCGGTATCGGGCTCGGTAACGGCGAAACACATGCGGGTCTTGCCCGCGATGATATCGGGAAGCCAGCGCTGGCGCTGTTCGGCGGTCCCGAACACAAAAAGCGATTTCGGCCCGAAGATATTCATGTGGATCGACGACGCCGCAGTCATTCCGCCTCTGGCGGCGACGGCCTGCATCATCATCGCGGCCTCGGTAACACCCAGGCCGCTTCCGCCAACATCCGAAGGCAGGGCGATTCCCAGCCAGCCACCTTCGGCCATCGCGGTAACAAAAGCGTCCGGGTATGAGCCCGTGATGTCACATTCTGCCCAGTAATCGTCACCAAACCGGGCCAGCGTTTTTTCCAGCGCCGACATCAGGCTGATCTGGTCTTCGCTAAGGGTAAAATCCATGTTCTCAAATTTCGCTTGCTGCCAAGGTTTTAGTTCGTATGATAATTATTACCATATTAATGGAAGCTCCACAACAAACCGCTGCGCTCCGGGAACCGGTCCACGGAAATTGAAAGGCCCTCATGACGGGCAAGTCCGCGACATCAACAATTTCATCTGTCCTGCTGTTGCTGATTTGTGTTTCCGCCGCCGCCAGAGAATTTGGCGAGGCCCCGGCATTATCGGTGATTTCGGCCATGTGCCTGTTGGCGTTCATTGTTTTGGAGTGGCCTAGACTGGCGACAGTAACCCGCATTCTGATCGGTGTGTCGCTGGGGGCATTTGCTGCGATCTGGCTTTGGGGTACGGTCTCGGCCGATCTGTTGGAACGTGCGGTAAGCAGGGCCGCGTTCTTTACCTTTTTTCTGTGTTCTCTGAACTTTCTGCGGGACGCCGCGCAAACGTCTCCTCTGGTTCAGCGCTGCGGGAAGGTTATCGTCAATCAGCCGCCAGGGCGGCGTTATGCCGTACTAACGATCGGCGGGCATTTTTTGGCGTCCTGATGAATATGGGAACGATCAATCTGCTCGGGACCATGATCGCCAGAGCATATAAAAGCGGCACCGGAGCGTCCGAACTCAGAATTCAGAACATCCGGCTGCGGCGCATGTCCCTTGCCATGTTGCGCGGGTTTTGCTGTCTGCCAATGTGGGCGCCCACATCCATAACTATTGCCGTCGTTCTGGCCGGTCTGCCAGAGCTGACATGGTTTGACCTGCTTCCCGGTGGGTGCCTTGGGGCCGCGATTTTCATGGGCCTCGGATGGGCTTTGGATTTTATGTCCTACCAGCGGCCCAATATTCCACCTGCTCAGACAGAAGCTCCCAACGCAATCGCAACGTTTCTACCCATGCTTGTTCTTGTCGTGGCGATCCCGGTTTGCGGATACGTTGTGTCCCATCTGCTTGCTTTGAGGCTGATCGGCGCCACCCTGATATTTGTTCCGTTTTTTGGTATGGGCTGGATATTCATTCAATATTTGCGGGCCGGTGGAATACGGGCCGGATATTTTACCGGCGCCCGGATCAGAAAACGTACCATTCCCGAGCTAACCGACATTCGCTCTGAAATCGGACTATTCGCCAGTGCCGGTTTCCTGGGGGTTCTGTTGCTGCCCCAGATAGATACCGTCGCACTCGGTCAGTTCATCGCCGACACAGGGGTGACAGAAGGGCCAGTCCTGGTTTTGTCCTGTTGGGTGATTGCCGGGCTTTCGCTGATCGGGGTGAGCCCCATCATCACCGTAACGCTTCTGATTGAAACCTTGCCGAAACTTGCCGGTCTGTCCTTTGAACCGACGGTGCTTGCCTTTGCCTGTTGCATGATCTGGTCGATCTCTGTGGGCTTTTCCCCAATCGTCGCTTCGACCCGTCTGCTGGCCCGGTGCATTGACCGGAGCGCGAGCGAGATCGGTTACAGGTGGAACGGTGCGTTCAACCTTGTCGCCCTTTGTCTTCTGAGCGGGGCTCTGCTCTGCGTCGCGTGAATTGGAACCGCTGCGCGCATTTCTGAAATCAGAAAGGAAACGCCACGTCCCAATAGACAGGCTGAGCCAATGGTAGGGGTGATGTCGTTACTTGCTTAGCGTATGTATTATGAGTATGCTATTGAACCAAGTCCGCAAGTCCCGCTGTCCATCGCATGCCACGGGCCAAAAAACAACAGACGCAGGTAGAAATCAGAAGATGGAAGTTCGAGATCGCAAAATGGGCCTGTTATTCACTGATATCGCGCGGTTCCGCGGGATTATTTTTGATCAGATGATGAGTTCGAACGGATTGACACACAAGCAGGCAATTCTGCTAAACAGCCTGTTCTTTCAGGACGGGCAGACCCAGACGGACCTGGCCAATATTCTGGATGTCGGTACCGTCACGATCAGCGGACTTGTGGATCGACTCGAGGCCAAGGGCTGGGTTGAGCGGCGTGAAGACAAGAAAGACCGGCGCGCCAAACGTGTTTGGCTGACGCCAAAGGTTGCGAAACTCCAGCCGAAAATGGTCGAAGCCTTCAAGGAACTAAACTCGATCACCGTCGACGGAATGAGTGAGAGCGAGGTCGATCAACTGGTGACCTTGTTGCGCAGCGCAAGAACAAAACTCGGTGAGCGTCTGGAAAAAAAGGTTTAGACTTGATTTTACTGCGCCATATCCGAGTCAAAAAACGCCTCTGGCCCATTTCTCTGAATGAAAACAGGGCAATTCATCGGACTGGTGGTAACTATGGTGAAATCCCGGCAAGCCGCGGGTCACCGCTTTAGGCCTCTTCCGTTTCACTCGCCATCACCGCGCCGAAGTGGGCCAGATGATGGTCACAATCGCCGAAGGTCGCCTGCACCATCGATAGACGCTTGACGTATTGACTGAGGATATTTTCCTCGGTCACACCCATGCCGCCATGCATCTGCACGCCCGCCTCGGAAATGAACCGCACGGCGTGGCGAACTGCCACTTTGGCTGCGGATACGGCGCGGTGGCGGGCCCTGGCGTCTTGATTGTCCGCCTCCATACTGGCCAGAAGGCACAGCGAGTCGGCCTGTTCCTTTTCGATCAGCATATCCACCATCCGATGCTGCAGAACCTGAAACGACCCGATGGTCCGCCCGAACTGTTTGCGTTCTCCAAGGTATTGATGGGTGATGTCGTTGGCCATCTGCATGGCCCCACCGCCTCGGCGCAGAGTGCCGCCGTGCCCAGATCGACGACCTGGCCGATCACCGGCCAGGCGGCACCTTCTTCGCCCAGCATCGCTGCGGCTGGCACCTGAACCTGGTCGAGATACACTTCTGCCGCGCCGCGCCCGTCCACAAGCCGATAGGGGCGGATTCCGACGCCGTTTGCTGTCGTGTCAATCAGAAACAGGCTGATGCCACTCTTGTCGCTCTCTCCTCCGGAGGTTCGCGCAGAAACCACCAGCTTGTCGGCGCTATCGCCGCCGATCACCACCGCCTTTTGACCCTGCAAGTGGTATTCGCCGCCCTGGAACTCGGCGCGAGTTTCCACGTCGAAGAGATCGTATCGCGATTGGGGTTCTCCGAAGGCACAGGCCAGCTTCAAATCGCCTGCGATCACTTGGGGAATCAACGCCTCTTGTTGCGCAGCGCTGCCGCCCAGCCGCAGCGCTGCCCCGCCCAGAACCGCCGTGGCAAGGAACGGCTCCAGCGACAGATGCTTGCCGAATTCGATCGATGCGACCATCACGTCGATGGCCGATCCGCCATAGCCGCCGTGTTCTTCGCTGAACGCAAGACCCAACAGGCCCAACGCGCTGATTTCACGCCACAGGGTTTCAGAGTGAAACTCGTCTGTTTGCGCCAGGGTTTTCCGGCGTTTGGCATCATCGCAATGATCGTCCAACACCCGGCCAAGGCTGTCGGAAAACAGGGTTTGTTCCTCGTTATAGGAAAAATCCATGGTGGTTCCTTCGGGCTTAAAGCTTCAGAATGGCTTTGCTGAGAATGTTTTTCTGGATCTCGTTCGACCCGCCATAGATCGACGCCTTGCGGCGGAAATAATATTGCGGGGTCACCGGTGCGGCATAGTCCGGTCCGACCGGCTCGCCATTCCAGTCGGCCTCGAGTGATGCATCGATCCAAGGGGTGGCATAGGGCCCCAGTGCATCCATGGTCAGGGCCGAGATTTCCTGTTGCACCTCGGTGCCCCTGATTTTCAGGATCGAGGATATTGCGCCCGCGGTGCCGGTTTTTTGTTCCTCGACCAGCAAACGCATATTGGCGATTTCAAGTCCCATCAGGTTGATCTCGAGCTGTGCCAGCCTGGCCTGAAACTGGGGGTCTTCGATCAGCGGGCGGCCGTTTTTTCGCTCGCTTCTTGCGATCCGCTTCAGCTTGCGCAATTCCGCCTTTGACTGGCCGACGCCAGCAATGCCGGTGCGTTCGTTGGCAAGCAGGAACTTGGCATAGTTCCAGCCCTTGTTCATTTCCCCGACCAGGTTTTCGGCGGGCACCTCTACCTCTTCGAGGAAGACCTCGTTGACCATCTTTTCACCGTCGATGGTCGGGATTGGGCGAACGGTAATGCCCGGCGACGTCATGTCGATCAGAAGGAATGAAATACCTTCCTGAGCTTTCGCATCCGGGTCCGTGCGCACAAGCGTAAACATCCAGTCAGCCCAGTGCGCCGCAGTGGTCCAGGTTTTTTGCCCGTTGACGACGAAAACATCTCCCTTGCACACCGCTTTGGTCTTCAACGAAGCCAGATCAGACCCCGAACCAGGTTCGGAAAAACCCTGGCACCAGGATTCATCGCCCGAGCGGATTTTCGGCAAGTACCTTTCCTGTTGCGCCTTTGATCCGAAATTCACCAACACCGGTCCAACCAGACCGATCCCGACTGCAAAACCCGCGGGGCACCGGCGGAAGAACATTCTTCGTCGAAGATATGCAGTTGGATCGGCGACCATCCAGTGCCGCCATGTTCCTTGGGCCATTTCGGTGAAATCCAGCCCTGATCGCAAAGCGCCCGGTGCCAGGTTGCGAAATCTTCTCTGGTCAAGCGCTTGCCCTTCAGGTTCTTTTCGGCCAGCCCTTGCGGCATGTGCGTGGCCAGGAAGTCACGAACCTCCTGGCGAAAGGCTTCTTCTTCCTCGGTTTAACTCACGTGCATGTTCTAATCTTCAAAACCCGATATAGGCGCCGCCATCGACGCTCAGATGCTGACCGGTGATATATCCCGCCGCGTCCGACAACAGGAAGCAGACCGGCTCGACCACGTCCCTTGGGGTCGAAAACCGGCCCAGCGGAATCTGGCCAAGATACCGGTCGCAGAATTTGCCAGACCGGATGGTCTCGGTCATGTCCGTTTCCACCACGCCAAGGGCGACAGAGTTGACGCGGATGCCATAGCGCGCCCATTCCTTGGCCGCGCTCATCGTGATCCCCAGAACGCCGGATTTCGCCGCGCCATAGTTGATCTGTCCTATGGCGCCCCGGCGCCCGGCAATCGAGGAGACATTGACGATGGAACCCGATACCGGGCCGCTGCTTTCCGCCCGTTCCATCATGTGGCGGCCCACGGCCTGCAGGCTGTAGAATACGCCGTTCAGATTGACGTCGATCACTTGCTGCCAGTCGTCGGCAGTCATCTTGTGGATCATCGCCGGGCGGATGATGCCGGTGTTGTTGATCAGCCCGTCTGTTGCACCGCGTTCACTGGCGAACTGCGCAATCGTTTCGGCCAGGAGATTCACATCCGTGACGCTGCCGACGTATGTGCTAATCGCCTCGGGGCCCAATTCATCGGCAATTGCCCCCAGATTGTCTGCCCCGACATCGATCAATGCAGCGTAGCCCCCAAGATCGGCGATCATTCATGCGGTTTCTGCACCAATCCCTTGCGCACCGCCGGTAACAACAATGGTCTTGCCTTTCAGGCTCATCGGGTTGGTCATCGTATCGCCTTGCTCCCGGGAAATCCCATATGCGAAGCTATTCGGATTTTATGTTCGCATTATTATAATACGCATAGTAATGATGTTCGGGGTAGTGCGCGATTGCAACCGAAATCAGAAGTGTCGAAAAGCGGGAGGAAACAGATGAGGGCTTCGAAAGCACCCGGAGAGGATCTGCTATCGGGCATTATTTGCGGTGATACGCATATGTCCAAGGCCGCGTTTGACGCGGCTGTCCGTCGTGCCGCAGCCGGTTTCGAGGCAATGGGAATTGGTGAAGGCGACTGCGTCGCCATTTTCCTGCGCAACGACATCCCGTTTCTGGTCGCCTCACGGGCGGCCGCATGGGTCGGTGCCTACGCGGTCCCGGTCAATTGGCACCTGGCCGGTGAAGAGCTGAGTTTCATTCTTGATGATTGCGACGCGAAAGTTCTGATCGTTCACGCCGATTTGTGGCATAAGGTCAGGGGTGACATTCCCGACCGGATCGACTGCGTCATCGTAGAGACCTCACCCGATCTGGCGCGCGCCTACAAACTTGATGCCGATCTTTGCACCGCGCCCGCGGGTATGACGGAATGGTCCAATTGGCTTGCCGGTTTTGAACCAACGACCAACCCGGCGCGCATCGGTCCGTCTTCGATGATTTACACCTCGGGGACAACCGGCCGGCCAAAAGGCGTGCGGCGTGCCACCCCGACGCCCGAGCAGGTCCGGCAGTCGATGGATTTCCGCGCACGTGTATATGGCTGCAGGCCGGGCGGGCGGCTGGTCGTGCCTGGCCCGTTGTATCACAGTGCTCCCAATTCCTATGCCCTGCAGGCCGCCAGTATCGGTGAATTGCTGGTGATCATGCCGCGTTTCGAAACCGAGGATTTCCTGCGCCTGATCGAGGCCCACCGGCTAACCGGGGCAATCATGGTGCCGATCATGTTCGTTCGCCTTCTCAGACAGCGCAAGGGATTCCGGCGCGACTATGATCTTTCATCGTTGGAATTTATTATCCATGCCGCAGCACCGTGCCCCGCTGACGTAAAACGCGAGATGATCGCGTGGTTTGGACCCGTCATAAACGAGTTCTACGGATCGACGGAGTCGGGGGCGGTCACGGCCTGCAATTCCGAGCAGGCACTGGCCAGACCGGGAACAGTGGGAAAGATCATCCCCGAAGCGGACGTTATGATTCTGGATGACAAAGGTGCGGTTCTGCCTGCCGGAGAAATCGGCGAGATTTATTCCCGGTTCGGGCTCTTTGAGAGTTTCGAGTACAACAAACGCCCCGACGAGCGGGCCGAGATCGATATCGACGGCTATATCACTTCTGGTGACATGGGGTATCTGGACGAAGACGGATTTCTATTTATCGCCGACCGGGTGCGGGACATGGTGATATCAGGTGGGGTCAACATATACCCGGCCGAAATCGAGGCTGTTTTGCACAGCCATCCGATGGTCAGGGATTGCGCAGTATTTGGAATTCCCGATGCAGAGTTCGGCGAAGCACTGCTTGCCGTGATCGAACCGGACGGCGACACCAACCCGGATCCGGGTGCGATTCAGGCCTTTCTGCGCGAACATCTTGCCGGCTTCAAGGTTCCGCGCAATTACGAATTTGCCCACGACCTGCCACGCGAAGATTCAGGCAAGATCTTCAAACGGCGTATTCGCGATGCCTTTTGGAAAGAGGCCGGACGTCAGGTCTGATTGAATACCGCCAGTTCCGTCGCGCTTTACACACCCCCTCGCAGGTTTCACGAGCCGGTAAAGCGGGGCTTGCGTTTTTCCAGCATGGCCGACACCGCCTCGGTGTGGTCTTCGCAGGTATGGGCGAGCGCCTGATAGGCAGCAGATATTTCCAGCACATCGGCCAGGCTTTGCTGTTGCGCGTTGCGCAAAAGTCGCTTGGTCATGCGTACCGCATGGGTCGGATTGGCGGCGATGCGGTGGGCGATGGTGCGGGCCGCGTCCAGAAGTTCGGCATCCGGAACCACCTGGCTGACCAGCCCAATGGCTCGGGCCTCTGTTGCGTCTACCATGTCGCCGGTCAGGGCCATTTCGCAGGCCTTGGACCAGCCCACGACACGCGGCAACAACCATGCGCCGCCATCGCCGGGAACGATACCGACCTTGACGAAGCTTTCTGCGAATTTCGCGCTTTCGCCCGCGATGCGGATGTCGCACATCAGGGTCAGGTCGCACCCGGCCCCGATGGCGGGGCCATTGACGGCACAGACGACCGGCAATTCCAGAGCCTCGAACATCAATGGCAGACGCTGAATGCCGGTTTTGTAGTTCAGCCGCGTGCGCGCCGGCAGCGCGTCACTCAGCCCGCCCGATTTCCCCATCGTCTTGAGATTGCCGCCAGAGGAAAAGGCCGAACCCGCACCAGTCAGCACGATCACCCGCGCGGCCGGGTCGGCCTCGGCGGCATCAACGGCCTCGATCAGCGCCTCAATCATCGACGCATCGGAAATGGCGTTGCGGATATCGGGATCATTCAGGGTGAGGGTAACGATGCCGTCGGCATCGGTTTCGCTTAGAACGAGGCTCATGTGGGTTTTCCTTTCAACGAAGTCCCAGGTTGCGGGCAATGATGCCACGCAGGATTTCACGTGTCCCGCCGCGCAGGGAAAAACTGGGTGCGGACATCAAAGTCCGGGCCAGGACCTGTGCGAATTCATGCTGCGGGCCGGGAACCGGGTCGGCGGGCGCAATGCTGCGGGCAATCTCGGGGATCTCCTGTTCCAGCAGTGCGCCCAGATCCTTGACGATCGTGGCCTGAAGGGTCGGGTTCTCTTTGTTTTCCAGCATCCCTGCGACCGAGCGTGACATGTGGCGCAGCACCATCAGATGCGCTGTTAGGCGGCCGATGGCGCGTTGGGCCACCTGATCGGGGGCGTTGCCCAAAACACGCAGCAGCTCGTTGAGCAGGGCATAGGACGACAGGAACCGGTCCGGGCCCGAGCGCTCGAACGCTAATTCGCCCATCACCTGCGACCAGCCTTGCCCTTCTTGGCCCAATAGCGCGGTTTCGGGCAGCAGGACATCGTTGAACTGCACCTCGTTCATGTGGTGTTCACCGGCAATGTCCAGAATAGGGGTTATGGTGATACCCGGCGTCGACAGATCGACCAGCAATTGGCTGGTGCCGCCATGGCGATCCTCGCTGTCGCCGGTGCGGCAGAACACGATCATATAGTTGGCGTGCTGGGCATAGGTCGTCCAGATCTTGGTGCCGTTCAGGCGCCAGCCGTCGCCGTCGCGCCGGGCGCGGGTCTTGACCGCTGCGAGGTCCGAGCCGCTGCCGGCCTCGCTCATGCCGATGCAGAAATAGCATTCGCCGGCGACGATCCTGGGCAGGATGTCGTGTTTCTGTGCTTCGGTGCCGAAATGTAAAAGAAGCGGTCCCGATTGGCGGTCAGCAATCCAGTGGGCCGCGACCGGCGCCCCGGCGGCCAACATCTCTTCGACGACGACATAGCGTTCCAATGCCGAACGCCCGTGCCCGCCATATTCCTTGGGAAACGTCATCCCGAGCCAGCCTTGCGCCCCCAATTTGCGCGAAAACTCCGGGTCGTGACCGTTCCAGCTGCGGGCCTGAAGGGTGGCACCATAATCCGGGCCGAGCGTTTCGGCCAGAAAGGCGCGGACCTCGGCGCGCAATTCGCTGTGATCCGAACCGGCGGGCGGGGCGGGAAAAGCGAAGGGAATGGTCATGCTGCGTCTCCCGTCCATGTCAGAAAAGGCCAGAACCCGTTCGGTTCCAGGCTGGCGACCCGCGCGCCGAGGTGGTCGGCCCATTCGGCCTCGTTGCCCCATTCATCGCGCCACGCCCACAGGCGCCGCGTCAGGGCCTGAAGGCGGTATTCCTGGGTAAAACCAATCGCACCGTGCACCTGATGCACGATTCCGGCGACCATCCCGGCGGCTTCACCGGCGCGCTGCTTGGCGGCGGCTGCGGCGGTGATGAACCGGTCAGGGGCCGTCAGGGCCAGCGGCAACAGGTCGGTCGCCATATCGGCCCCGGCGCGTGCGGCGGCGGTCTGGCTGGCGGCGATGGCCAGTGGCTGTTGATTGGCCTGGAACTTGCCGATCGGCCTGCCGAATTGCTGGCGTTCATTGGCGTATTCGACCGTCAGGGTCACCGCGGCCTCCAACGTGCCCGCCAACGCCTGGGCCCGCAGAACCGCGCCGATGGCACGGAACGTGATTTCTGATACCGGGGCAGCGGCGGTTTCGGCCTCGCAATCCCACGTCAACGTATCGCGGGGCTCGGCGGCAAGGTTGAAGCCCTGTTCGGAAACCCTGCCACGGTGCACGCGGGCAATGCTGTCGACGCTTAGCACGACCACAGTTTGCGCATGCCGTCCCCAGGCGATCCGATCGGCGGTGCCCTGCAGCCGTTGCGCAGTGATTTGTGGGCCGCAGGCCAGGGTGGCGGGACCGTCGGCAAGGGGAAGTCCTGCGGCAGCGAGCAACCAGTTCGCAACCAGCGTTTCACCCAAGGGGGCCGGGATGGCATGGCTGGCGGCCAATCTAACCAGGCCCAGGCCGCAGCTGGGCGGTAGCCCGTAGCCGCCCTGATCTTCGCTAAGAAGCGTAGTTGGCAATCCGAGTTCTTCAATTTGCGTCCAGAGGTCAGGCATCCATTCGGTGGCACCGTCCTCAGCATGTACTGGCATGGCTTCGAACCCAGCCTCTGCAAAATCGCTAAACAGGTGTTCGGCGGTGTCAAAAATCATGTTTTCCATACGCGCGTACCTCACTTGCCGCTGCCATCAAGCGACCGGAATGCCTGGCCTCGGACAGGCTGAGGCCTGACGAAGGATGGCGCCCCGGAATATCGGGTTTCACTTGCCCTCTTGCATTCCGAAATACATACCAGAAATTTATTCGCTAGACAATTATTCGCAAGCGAAATATATTTGAAGAATATTTCCGGATTGGCATCGTTGGGAAAAGGCAGCTTTGGTGGCGATGTGCCGCTCTGCTCTGAAACCTTCGCCACGCAAAGGCGCTGGTGCCGCCGCAACAGGATCGACTGAGAGGAATGTAGACAATGTATCGCCCCCGCTGGATGAACGAAGAGCTGGGCATTCTGAGCGATCACGTCGCCAGATTTTATGCCGCAGAAATGGTGCCGAACGAGGAAAGATGGCGCGAACAAGGTCATGTGGACCGTGAGTTCTGGCGCAAGGCGGGCGAGGCGGGCATCCTGTGTGCCTCGATCCCCGAGGAATATGGCGGTGCCGGGGGGAACTTCTATCACGAGGCGGTCCTGCTGACCGAACAATACCGGGCCACGGGTGTTTCGGGTTTTTCCAACAGCATCCATTCCCAGATCGTTGCACATTACATCCTGAATTACGGCACCGAGGATCAAAAACGCCGCTGGCTGCCGAAGATGGCGACCGGTGAACTGGTCACGGCGATTGCCATGACCGAACCGGGCGCGGGGTCTGACCTGCAAAGCATTCGAACCAACGCCAGGATGGATGGCAACAGCTATGTGCTGAACGGTTCGAAGATGTTCATCACCAACGGGCAACTGGCCGATCTGATCGTTGTCGTCTGCAAGACCGATACAGAAGCGCGGGCGCGCGGTATTTCGCTGCTTCTGCTGGAGACCGAGGGTGCCGAAGGGTTCCGCCGGGGCCGCAATCTTGAAAAGATCGGGCAGCATGGCTCGGATACATCGGAGTTGTTCTTCGACGATGTGCGGGTCAGCCCCGACAACCTTCTGGGCGGTGTGGAAGGCCAGGGATTCTATCAACTCATGCAGCAGCTACCGCAGGAGCGCCTGGTGATCGGGATCCGGGCGGCGGCGGTGATGGAGCGGGCGGTCGAGGATACCATCGCCTATACCAGCCAGCGCGAGGCATTCGGCAAGACCCTGTTCGACCTGCAGAACACAAGGTTCAAACTGGCCGAGGCCAAGACCACGGCCCATATTGCGCGCGTATTCATTGATGATTGCATCGAGCGGCTGGTGGCCGGTGAACTGGACGTGGCCACCGCCGCCATGCTGAAATGGTGGAGCACCCAGATGCAGTGCGACGTGGTTGACGAATGCCTGCAACTGCATGGCGGATATGGGTATATGAAGGAATTCGGGATCGCTCAGATGTATGCCGATGCGCGGGTGCAGAAGATTTATGGCGGCGCGAACGAGATCATGAAGGAACTGATTGCGCGATCGCTGACTGAATGACGCCGATTTCGGATGCGGAGGGGAACGCGGGACATGCTTTTGGAAAAGACCCCTGAAAGTGGCGCAATGCGCGAGGCCCAGGGATCATTGAACGCGAGGCATCCGGCATGATCAGGCTGGTGCAGTTTCTGGAAGCTACGGCCCGCAAACACCCGGATTATCCCGCGGTGACCTTCAACGGGTGCACATCGACCTGGGGGCAGGTTTTCGAAAGTGCCCGCCGTATTGGCGGTGCATTGTCAGAGATGGGTGTGAAACCCGGCGACGCGGTCGGTATCCTTGCCTTCAACTCTGACCGCCACATGGTCATGTTCTATGCGCCCTTCTATGCCGACGCGGTGATGGCGCAATTCAACTATCGCTGGGCCCCGCGCGAGATGGACATGGCGGTCAAGGATTCCGATCCGAGGGTTCTGTTCGTCGATCGTGCGCATCTCGAAGAAGGTCGCCGGCTTTTGGCTAAGCATGAAGGCATCCGCCATCTGGTGCTGATGGACGAGCCTGATGGTGAAGACGATGTTGTTCACTTCGACGACATGGCGCAAAAAGGACCGCTGTCGTCGGGATCGAACCGGGCGAACACGGATGTGGCCGCACTGTTTTTCACCGGTGGAACGACGGGCCGGTCAAAGGCAGTGATGCTGAGCCATCAGAACCTGTTCATCAACGCCATGGGTGCCGCCGTTTCCTATGATTTCCCAAGGGCCCAGAGGTTCTTGCAATCGGCGCCGATCTTTCATCTGGCAGCAGGTGCCCGGATCTATACTTTGGCCTATGCCGCGTCGCACGCGGTAATGATGGATCATTTCGATCCGCGTGGCGCTTTGGAATTGATCGAGAAGGAAAAGATCAACGACGCGCTGCTTGTTCCCACGATGGCAAACATGCTGTTCAACCACCCGGATCTCGGGGAGTTTGACCTGCGTTCATTGGTACGGATCAGTTATGGTGCAGCACCGATGCCGGAACCGCTACTGCGCGAGATTATGGCCAAACTGCCGGGGGTCGAATTCTATCAGGGTTACGGTATGACCGAGACCTCGCCGGTCGTGACCGTTCTGCCGCCAGAAGCGCATGACCCGGATGGGCCGCTTGCCGACAAGCTGTCGTCAATCGGCAAACCCGTCGATCATTGCGACGTTATCATCGGCGACGAGAGCGGGCGTGAACTTCCCCGGGGCGAAGTGGGTGAAATCATGCTGCGTGGTCCGAACGTGATGCTGGGCTATCTGGGCCTGCCGGACGTCACCGCGAACTCATTTATGAACGGCTGGCTGCGCACCGGCGACGGCGCCTATCAGGACGAAGACGGATATGTGTTTCTGGTCGACCGGGTAAAAGACATGATCATCTCGGGCGGTGAAAACATCTATTCCAACGAAGTGGAGAGTATCCTTTACGAACACCCTGCCATTCGAGAATGCGCGGTGATCGGGCTGAAGGACAAGAAATGGGGCGAAAGGGTGCATGCCGTGATCACGCTGCGGCCCGGCAAGGCCGTGACGCCCGAAGACCTGATTGAGTTTTGCCGCGTGCGCATCGCCCATTACAAGTGCCCGAAAACAGTTGAAATAATAGAAGAAATGCCAATCTCGGGGGCCAACAAAGTCCTGAAATCGCAGCTAAGAGCGGAGCGAAACAAATGATCGACTTTTCACTTCATACACTTGTTGCCTGAACGGTAGCTTTTTTGCTGCACAGTAGCAGTGGTCTTCGCGGCGTAGCACCAGATAGTTTCTTTGCAAGCGCGCGCAGCGATAACTTGGCCATTCTGATTCGGGCTCGGAGCCGCCATGCGGTGGTGCAGCTATGGCGATGCTCAACGGGATCACAGGGCCGAAACAAACCGCAGGGTGATACTCAGCAAGAATATCGAAAAGTGCAGGGCTGCGCCTGACCATGCACATATTTGCACGAATGCGACAACCAACCACAGCCTCAACATATAGTTGGCTACACGGGAAGTTCAAAGCTGGTGACTTGGAAAAAAGAAACCCTCTAAGTCATTGACCTAGAGGGCTTTTTATGGCTCCGGCGGTAGGGATCGAACCTACGACCAATTGATTAACAGTCAACTGCTCTACCGCTGAGCTACGCCGGAACGGTTCGGGTCCTATATCAATCCGGATTTGCGGCGTCCAGTGGGTTTTTGACAGGACATCCGGAAAAACGGAGGGCGCTGTCAGAGCCGGGCGAAAACCGCGTCGGCGGCCAGTTTGCCTTGGGCCTGTGTCAGGGATCGTCCTTGTAAATCAACGAGATGCGCGAATACGTTGCGCTCGGCGGCGGGGATCAGGGCGGGGGGTGTGTCGGTATAGATCCGCTCGGCCAGCGCGCGGGCCGTGGCCGGGCCGTCGCGCAGCGCGTCGAGAATGGCGGTTTCGCGCCCGCGGCGGTGGGTGATCAGCCAGTCCAGCCGCGCCGCCGGGTCGGCGACCGGGGCGCCGTGGCCGGGATGGAACACCGACCAGTCCCGCGTCCGCAGCTTTTCGCAGGAGGCCATGAAATCTGTCAGGTCGCCATCGGGGGGTGACACCAGCGAGCTGGCCCAACCCATCACGTGATCGGCAGTGAAACAGGCCGCTCCCCAGGCCAGCGCGATGTGATTGCCCAGATGGCCCGGCGTATGCAGCACTTCCAGCGCCCAGCCGTCGCCCTCGATCACCTCGCCTTCGGACAGGGTGCGGTCGGGGGAAAACGCGGTGTCGATGCCCTCGCCACCACCGGCCATGCCACTGTCGGCGAGCCGGCTCATCACCGGGCTGCGGCCGGCCCGCGCATCGCCAAAGGCCAGAACCGGGGCACCGGTGGCATCTGCCAGCGGGCGGGCAAGCGGGGAGTGATCGATATGGGTATGGGTGACGATGATATGGGTGATGCGCTGGCCCGGTGCCACCGCGCCGAGGATTGCGTCGAGATGCGCGGGGCTGTCCGGGCCCGGGTCGATCACCGCCAGGCCGGTTTCGCCCAGCAGGTAGGTGTTGGTGCCGCGATAGGTCATCGGCGAGGGGTTCGGCGCCACCAGCCGGCGCAGGCCGGGGGTCAGCGGTTCGGCGATGCCGATGGGCGGGTCGAAATCGTCGGGCGGCTGCATCGGCTTTCTCTTTGTGTTTGCGCCCGCTAGGCTTAGCTCATGTCGTTGCCTTGGCTCAAACAATATATGCCGCGCGGGCTGTACGGCCGGGCGGCGCTGATCCTCGTGCTGCCGGTGGTGGTGCTGCTGGTGATCGTTTCGGTGGCCTTTATCCAGCGTCATCTGGAGGACGTGACCACGCAGATGACCCAGACGGTGGTGCGCGAATTGCGGCTGGTCCGGCAGGCGATGGGGCAGGCGGACACGCAGACCGGCGCGTTGCAGGCCGCCGCACCGCTGGCGTCAACTTTGCAGATGAATGTGCGCTTCATCGATGAGGCCGACCTGCCCGGACGGGATTCGCGCCTGTTCTACGACTACTCGGGCGTGGTGCTGACGCGGTTCCTGCATGACCGGTTTCCCGATCTGCTGGCGGTTCAGTTGCCCGAGGAGCCTCGTGTGGCGCTCTATTTTGCATCCGAACTGGGGCCGGTTCAGATCATTTTCGACCGTCGCCGCCTGTCCGCCGCCGCGCCGCATCAGTTGCCGGTGATCATGGCCTTTACCGGGGTCCTGATGGTGCTGATCGCCTATATCTATCTACGCAACCAGCTGCGCCCGATCACCAAGCTGGCCGCCGCAGCCGAGGCGTTCGGACGCGGGCGGCACGTGCCCTATTCCCCGTCCGGGGCGCTCGAGGTTCGTGCCGCCGGCGGCGCGTTCATCGACATGCGGGCCCGGATCGAGCGCCATATCGAGCAGCGCACGCTGATGCTGTCGGGCGTCAGCCATGACCTGCGGACACCGCTGACCCGGCTCAAGCTGGGCCTTGCGATGATGGACGAAGACGACGCTGCGCCCTTGCTGGATGATCTCGATGAAATGGAGCGGATGCTGGACGAGTTTCTCAGCTTCGCCAAGGGCGCGTCCGAGGGCGAGGCCGAGGAAACCGATCCGCTGGCTCTGGTGACGCGGATCGTCGAGGATGCCGAACGCGCTGGCCGGCGGGTCGATCTGGTCTCGGTCGAGGGCAGCGGCCGGATCAGCCTGCGGCCGCTGGCGATCCGGCGCGCGGTAGAGAACCTGATCGACAATGCCGTGCGCTACGGGACGCGCGCTGAGGTGTCGGTGGCGCTGACCGGAAAATCGCTGCGCATCCGGGTCGAGGATGACGGGCCGGGCATTCCTGCCGATCAGCGCGCCGAAGCGGTCCGTGCCTTTACCCGGCTGGATCCGGCCCGCAACCAGAACCGCGGCAGCGGGGTGGGGCTTGGGCTGGCGATCACGGCCGACATCGCCCGTGCCCATGGCGGCGTGCTGCGGCTGGATGAAAGCGCGCGGCTGGGCGGGCTGCAGGCGGATATCGTAATTGGCCGGTGACTTGCATCGATGCGGCCCGATCTCCGCCAGCCAGTGCCGAAGCCCGTGGATCAGGGGCGGTTCGTTTCAGGACGCAGCGGCGTCAACATGGAGCCGGATGCTGCAGGTGTTCAGTTGCGGGTCGACGACCGCCGCGCGCCAGGCCGCCGATTGCGTCTTGCCGGTTTTTCCGGCGTTTTTCCGGCAGTACTTCATCGCCAGGCTTTCCGTGGCTTCGCGGGTCGACGCTTCGCCGGACCAGCCCCACGCGAAGTAATCGTTGCTGGCAAGAGCGAAGTGCCCTTTTTTCTTTCGGCTCAGGTGTTTGTATATGGACCGATAATATTCGGTCAGGTCATGTGACATGCCCCAGCCTTCCTGAGCGGCAGGACGATTGCCCGGAACGTTCGAGGTCAGAAGGATACATCGTCCGGTGGTTCCACTTTTGAAAGTGCAGGAGCGAAGCGCCATGTCCTGCGCAGCTTTCAGTGAGTGCGCGCCCCAGGAGGCTCCGAAAGCATCGTCTGAGAGATCATCCAGATTAACACCAAGAGCTGCATAGAAGGATGCCCGGTTCTTGAATCCGTTCAGCCGCCGTATTTGTTCGCCGGTCAGTTTCTGGGTAACGTGAAGCAGGATCTTTTTTCCCTTCGCATCGGCGTCAAGAGACTGGGCAAAGGACGTTCCTGACGCGGCAATGAGCAATCCCAGACCTACAATCCAAAGTTTCATCGCGACTTCCTTTTTCGCTCGAAGGTGGGAAGATTCCGAATTGCGATCGGGGTTTCAAGCCCGGATTCCCGACCAGCGGAAAAACCTGATGACGCGGCCCAGTGTTATCCGCCGGCACAGTGAAAATGGCGCCTCAAACCGGTTCCCGGCATGACGGCTCCGGTGAAAATTCTGAATGAAAATGGCTCGATGGTTCGGTCCATGCGAATGTTGATCAGCCAAAAAGCCGGATCAACCCAGGCTTGGAGACCATTAAAATAGCTGGGTTCTCCTGTCAGACGCCGGCTCAACGACACCGCGCGCCCGAGAAGCTTGATCTGTGCGAAAATAAGCGGCTAAGTCGCACGGGATACATTCTGGTTGGTGGTTGTCGGATAAGACGAACGTATGAAACTGATCCTTCATATCGGCGGCCCCAAGGTCGCCAGTACCGCGATCCAGTCCAGCCTGCGTGCCTGCGCGCCGCAGCTTGCAGCGCAGGGTGCGTACTGCTTTGACGTCAACCGCGGTCTGTCCACGCGTTACCAGCGGCTGCGCAGCCTGCCCGCCGGCTTGCGGCACCGGTTCGACACAGTGGCCGAGGCCGAGGCGTGGAGCGAGCGGCAGTGGCAGGAATTCGAGGCCCGGCTGCGCGCGGACCAGCCTGCCGTCACGCTGATCTCCAGCGAGCAGTTCCTGAATCTGAAACAGCTGAAACGGGCCATCGCCCGCCTGCGCCGGCATTTCAGTGACATTCATGTTCTTTGCTACCTGCGCGATCACCTGGGCCAATTCGCGTCGGCGGTGTTCCAGCGGCTGCGGGCCGGCGCGCGTGGTGCTGGTTTGCTGACCGCGTGGGATCTGAACAACCAGATGTGGGCGGCCCCGGCGCTGGACCGGTATGCTGCCCTGCTGGGGCCGAGCGCGCTGACAGTTCGCAGTGCCGCGCCCGGCAATCTGCCTGACAACGATGTCGTCGCAGATTTCCTCGGGCAGGTGGACCGGTTGTCCGGGTTGCGGCTGACCGTTTCGGGCGCGTCGGTGCAGCGCCATGCCAGTTTGTGCGGAGCCGCCGCTGCCCGATTGCTGGCGTTCAACGAAAACCAAACAGTTCCGTCAAATGCCGCCGACTGGCGCGCGCTGCGGGCCCGGCGCGCCCATCTGATCCGAACTCTGGACGAGGCCACCGGCCGCGCCGCGCTGCCGCGCCTGGACCTGCATGGCACCCGCCTTGCCGATGTCTTGCTGTACCTGTCGCGGGACCGGTGCGCGCATCTCAACCGGACGTTTCTGCGCGGGCAGCAGCCCTTGCCGGTCGGTGCCGTGCTGGATGACGTGCCGTCGCTCGACATCCTGCAGGCCGAAATGTGCGACTGGGTCCGATCCTACCTGACACCGGATGCGGCTCAGGCGCTGGCTGCCGTGCCGGAGTCAGTCTGATCGGCGGATCGCACCTTGCCCAAACAGAGGGCGGTTCCGGTTGTGCATGTCACAGTTGAACTTGAAATTCCCCCTCGCCGGCTTGGCCTGTCCGGCAGCGCGATCGACATCAACCGTGCCGGTTTGCGCGATATCAGCAGGCGGGTCACGCGATTGCGCGTGTATCCGGTATCGACGATGTCCTCGATCACCGGAACCCGACCCGCATCTTGCGTGATTTGCGCATGGGAATCTGGGTGAGTACGTCCCGCGCTTCCATCATTTTTCGAATACTGTTTGCGTCGTAGCCTCTGTCCACCAACAGGACGTTCGGCTCAGGCAGGTTGTCGACCATGACCAGATCGAACGCCAGGTCATCGGATGTCTGGCCCGGTGTGATCTCGGTTCTCATGGGCAGGCCTGCTGCGTTGACGCGGTGGTGGATCTTGGTCGTGAAGCCACCTCATGAGCGCCCAAAACCGTGTCGCGGTTTTCCCTTTAGCACCCGTTGCCTGATGGTGCGCGCGAATGACCGTGCTGTCCACTGCCCGGCAGTGGTTTGCATACAAACCGTGAGAGGGGGTCATTTGAAGGGCATCCGGCACCGCCTCACTTTGGTTCAGGGCGTCCATGATGTCCTCCCACAACCGCGCCAGCGTCCAGCGCCGGAACTGCCGGTAGACGCTCGACCATTTGCCGAACTCTTCAGGCAGGTCGCGCAACGGCGCACCGGTGCGGGCTATCCAGAAAATACCAACAAGAACAAGGCGGTGGTCGGACGGATTGCGCCCGTTCGGCGCAGGGACTGCCAGGATGAACCGTTCAGAGAACGCCCATTCCTCGTCCGAAATCAGGTTTCGTGCCAAGCTGGTCTCCATCGCAGATACCAGCTTGAATCACGCCCGCACCCCAATGTGAATCCCTTCTGTCAACACGACCTAGTTCATCCGCTTGAGCAGATCCTCCAACAGGTGTTTGAGTTGCTGGGTTTCATCTTGGCCATAGCTATCTTCGACCCCGGCCTGATGCGAAGTGACACGGGCATTTTGTTCGCGGTACAGCGCCTTGCCTTGATCTGACAGGAAAATCCGCACCTTTCGCCGGTCCTTTGGGTCGGGTACGCGATAGGCAAGCCCTTCCATGACAAGTTTGTCCACGATCTTTGTCATTGTGGGGCGGTTTAGGGTGACGGCATCGGCCAACGCGCGCATGGTTTTGCCGCCGGATTCGTGCAGCACACGCAGGATCCGCCACTGATCCAGCGGCACCCCTTCTTCATTCAGCGCCTTACCCAAGCGCCGATTTGCCTGGGCAAGAAGATGCGCCAGATAATCGTTGATGCTGTCATCCTGTTTCATGTGCTTAGTATCCGGGCCACTGCTTCATTTTTCAACTATTTCATTTTTGTCAAATAGCCGCTATGCTTTAGCATTGGCAAGCCAGAAGTCGGTCACCCGGCGACAATGGGAAATACGCGCCGGGCTTGAGGAGCGTCGAGACATGTTGAGCGAACAGCCCGTCGAAGCCTTTCGGTCCGACGCCGCCGTGACCGCGTTGATGGGTTTGGAATCCGACGAAGCGCCACCGCCCCTTCATAGCCGGAAGTCCGACAAAGTCAGGATTGGCCTGCTAGTACCGTTTTCCGGAACAGATGCGATTTGGGGACCGTCTTGCCAATATGGTGCCGTTCTGGCCGCTGCGCATGTTAATGCCGCAGGCGGATTGCTTGGCCGCGAGATTGAATTATTCGCCGCCGATGCAGGTGGTACACCCACCGACGTGATACCACGCGTGGCCGATCTGGTGGAACGGCACCGGGTCGATGCGCTTGTGGGCGTTCACCTTTCAAATGTGCGTGTCGCCGTACGCGATCACTTTTCTGCGCAGGTGCCCTATGTCTTCGCGCCTCAATATGAAGGTGGTGAGAGGTCTGCGGGTGTCGCAACCATTGGCGAAACTCCGAAAGAGCAATATGGCGAGGCCGTTGCATGGATGATCCGGCATATGGGCGCACGGCGCTGGTTTCTTTTGGGCAACGATTATGTCTGGCCGCGGCTGACGCACAAAACGCTGAACGGTCTGATACGGGATGCGGGCGGCGAGGTTATCGGCGAAGAGTATCTGCCGCTTTCCTGCGATGACTATACGGGCGCGATTGACGCGATCAATTCTGCGAAACCGGATATCGTTTTCCAGTCTCTTGTTGGTGCGGATTCGGTCACCTTCAATCATGCTTTCGCCGAAGCTGGTCTGAGCGACCGCATCATCAGGCTTTCGGGCGCAATCGAAGAAAACACGTTGATGGGAATTTCCGAGGACGCCTCGCAGAACCTCTTTTGTGTATCTGGATACTTCAACAATTTGCGCACCGAGGGAAATCGGTCTTTCCTCCATGAATACCGTCAGGCCTTTGGCGACACCGCTCCGATCCAAGGCTCGCTCAGCCAGTCGTGCTATGAGAGCATTTTTGCGCTCAGGTCGTTGACGGAGAGGGCGCAGAGCCTGGACGCCGCGCGCATACGGCGCGTGACCAAGAATTTCTCCTATTGCGGCGCGCGCGGTCGGGTCGAGATTCGGCCCGAAGGCACGTCGATGGAAACCTACCTCATGCGCGCGATCGGCCTGGACTATGAGTTGGTCGAGACCTTTTCAGCCAGCTAAACATCTGTTTTTCAGCCTGAAAAATTAGTTCGTTCTTCATCATTGACTAAATAGGTGAAAAGTGAATTATTTCATAATAACGTATCATGTGGTCGACGAAACGCTTTCTGCCACAAGCCCAAAGAAAAACGACAGCAGGGGAGTTTATCCATGTCTTTGAAGAGAAGAACCGTTCTGAAGAGCGGCGCAGCGATGATCGGCACGCTTGCAGCACCCGGGCTGATCACACGCGCCCAAGCGGCCGGCGACACCATCAAGATTGCGAACATAACGGATGTGTCCGGCGGGCTTGACATCTATGGCCAACCACAGGTGGCGACGATGCAGCTGGCCGTGGACGAGATCAATCAGAAAGGCGGGCTTTTGGGCAAGCAGATCGACCTGATCAGCTATGACCCGCAATCAGACCTGCAACTTTATACCCAATTCGCGACCGAAGCCGCGACACGGGAACGTGTATCGGCTGTCTTTGGCGGGATCACCTCGGCTTCGCGCGAGGCCATCCGTCCACTTCTGCGTCGTTATCAGACACTCTACTTCTACCCGACGCTTTACGAAGGTGGGGCCTGCGACCGCAACTATTTCTGCACCGGCACCACGCCCGCGCAGACCATCGAAAAGCTTGTTCCCCATGTCATGGACAAGTTCAACGGCAAGAAAGTTTATGTGATCGCGGCGGACTACAACTATGGCTGGATCTCGGCCCGCTGGGTCAAGCACTATGTCGAATCCCACGGTGGCGAAGTGGTCGCCGACGAGTATTTCCCACTGGATGTGACCGAGTTTGGCCCGACGATCAAGAACATCCAGGCGGCCAAGCCTGACTTGCTCTATACGCTGCTGGTGGGCGGCAATCACATGTCCTTCTTCCGTCAATGGGCGGCGTCGGGTCTGGCGGGCAGCTTGCCGATGTTCTCCACCGATTTCGGCGTTGGCAACGAACATATCGTGCTGTCCAGCGAGGAATCCGACGGGATGTATGCAGCCTATGCCTATATGCAGGAGCTTGACACACCTGCGAACATGGCATTCCTGGAGCGGCTGAACAGCAAATTCGGAGCGGGTGCGCCCTATATCAACGAACTCGCCTCGGCCGCCTATTACGCGATTTATCACTGGGCTCAGGCGGTTGAAAAGGCGGGCACCGCTGATCGGATGCCGGTGATCGAAACGCTGGAGGCCAATTCGGTGGTTGATGGCCCGGGTGGCAAGTCCACTATCGATCCGGCCACGCATCACTGCATTCAGGATGTGCATATCGGCGTGGTGAAAGACAATGCCTTTGACGTCCTGAAGTCTTTTGACCAGTTGGCCCCCACGGACACAGCAGAAGTTTGCGACCTGATTGCCAACCCCGACGATAACACTCACTACACCATCACCTCCCGGGATGGGTAACTGAGCCAGTGCCGCGCGGGGGGCTCTTTGCCTTCCGCGCGGTCTCTGCTCCGACTTGCAAGGCAAAATCCCAGATGGATTATGTAATCGTCCTGATCCTGCAGATCCTGTTTTCTGTTTCATCGCTCGCGTTGGTCTGCGCGGGGCTGGCGGTGATTTTCGGGATGATGCGGGTAATCAACCTGGCCCATGGCGAGTTCATCATGCTGGGCGGATTTACGACGGTATTCGCGACGCAGGCGGGGATCCCCATCGTGGTTTCGATGCTGGTGGTGGCGCCAGCCATCGTCGCCGTCATCGGCTTTGTGATCGAGCGATTGGTCGTGCGCCACCTCTATGGGCGGATGATCGACACGATGCTGGCGACATGGGGGCTGAGCCTTCTGTTGATCGGGGCGGCGACGATGCTCTTTGGCAATTCGGTCGCCGGCATTTCGGCCCCGTTCGGCAGTTTCACGGTCGGCCAATACCGCGTCAGCGTCTATGAGATGTTTATCGTCGCGGTGACGTTGGTTCTGCTGATCGGGTGCTATCTGCTGTTGCGCTTCACCAGGCTTGGCCTGATCGCGCGCGGCACCATGCAGAACTCGGAAATGGCGGCATCGCTGGGGATCAGCCCCTCCAAGGTCTATTCCGTCACCTTTACGGCCGGCGCGGCGCTCAGCGGCCTGGCGGGTGCGCTGCTCGCCCCCTTGTCCGGGGTCGTGCCCACCATGGGCAAGGCCTATGTCGCCAAGGCATTCATCACTGTGATTTCGGGCGGCGAGGCGATCCTGACCGGCCTTGTCAGCGCCTCGGGTCTGCTGGGCTCGGTCGGTACGCTGACAACCTTCGCCACAACCCCGGTTGTGGGCGACGCGGCCCTTCTTTTTGCGGCCATCATCCTGCTTCGTTTCCTGCCAAACGGAATCACCGGCCGGTTCTTCAGGCGGTCGATCTGATGCGCCTGACACGCAGCAGCGTGGAACTGACCGCAGTGGCGCTGATCGGGCTCTTCGCGCTCTTCGTCTTTCCGCGGAACGTTGAGTTTTACACGATCATCTCAAGCACGATCTATATCAGCCTGGCGATCCTGGCGCTGAGCCTTGCCCTTATCTGGGGTTACGGCGGGATCCTGTGTTTCGGGCAGGCAGCCTTCTTTGGCCTGGGCGGCTATGCCTACGCTGTCGGGGCCTGGAACTTTGACGCGACGATCTATGCCGCATTGCTTGCCGTTGTCATACCGACGGTCTTTGCCGCCGCCCTTGGGTATTTCATGTTCTACGGACGCCTGAACGACGTCTATCTGGGGGTAATCACACTCACCGTCACCTTGATCCTGTTCAAATTGGTTAACAGCACCGGCGGCGATGCATATGCCATCGGCAAGGCCCGGCTTGGCGGGTTCAACGGAATGCCTGGAACACCCTTTCTGGAGAACCCGTTGAACGGAAAAGTTCTGTCGCCTGAGGCGCTCTATGGCGTCGCGGTGGTCTGTCTTTTCACCTGCTATTTTCTGTGCAAAGCGGTTCTGGCCAGCCGCTTTGGTCGCATCGTCGTCGCGATCCGCGAGAACGAAACGCGGGCCGAGCTTTTGGGCTATGACGCGCGGCCTTACAAGCTGGCTTTCTTTTGTATCGGGGCGGGGATCGCGGGGATTTCCGGCATGATCTTCGCCAATTCGGTGTTCGTAGCGCCAACCATGTTCGACATGGCCAGCACTGCGCGCATCCTGATTTGGGTGATTGTCGGGGGCCTTGCCACACTGGTCGGCCCGGTGATCGGTTGCATTGCGCTTTTGATGATCACCACTTCGCTTGGGCGTTCGGGATGGATCGATCCGAACGTGGCGCTCGGGGCGATCCTGATCGTCTTTGTGCTGCTGGTGCCGCGCGGCCTGTTGCCTTTGCTGAATGACGGTCTGAACAGGGCTCTGGCGTGGCTGAAACAAGAGCGCGCGCCATGAGCGCCGGTCAGCCGCTTCTTGAGACCAGGGGGCTTTGCAAGCACTTTGGCGGCGTGAAAGCGCTGCACAATGTTGACTTCTCGCTTGCCAAGGGAGAACTGCGTTGTCTCATCGGGTCCAACGGTGCGGGCAAAAGCACATTCTTCAAAGCCGTCACGGGACAATACGTCCCAACCCATGGCGAAGTCCTGCTGAACGGTGCGCCGATAGGCGGGATTGAGACCTCTGCCATCGCCAAGCGCGGCGTTGGGATCAAGACGCAGGTGCCGAATGTCTTCGATGGGTTGAGCGTTCGCGAAAACGTCTGGGTCGCCGTGCGCGGCACCAAAGACAGGCGCGAGCGCGACGAAATCGTGCAGAAAACGCTGGAGCGGATGGGCATCGCGCATATCGCGGGCGAGACGGTGGGGCAATTGGCCCATGGGCAGCGCCAGTTTGTGGAATTGTCGATGGTGATCGCCGAGGGCCCCGAACTGATCCTGCTGGATGAACCGGCGGCGGGGCTTTCGGCGGAAGAAACCGCCCGTCTGGCCAAAATAATTCACGAACTCAACCAGAGCCATGCGCTGATCGTCGTGGAACACGACATGCAGTTCATCCGCATGATCGGCAAACAGGTCACGGTCTTTCATCAGGGGGAAATCCTTATCGAAGACACGACCGAGGCCATTCTGAGCAATGAAAGGGTGCGCGATGTCTATCTCGGCAAAACAGCAGCCTGAATTGCTGAAGGTCTCTGGCCTTACAGGCGGCTATGGCAAGATCCCCATCCTTCTGGGCATTGACCTCTCGGTCGGCGAAAATGAATTTGTCGGCATCCTGGGCCATAACGGCATGGGCAAGACAACGCTGTTGCGCACCATAATGGGGCACCTGAAGGCCACCGGCGGGTCGGTCGCCTATCGGGGGCAGGACATCACCGGCTGGAAGCCGGAACGGCGCGCACGGGCAGGCATCGGCTATGTGCCGCAGGGGCGGCAGATTTTCCCGGCTTTAAGCGTTCTTGAAAACCTGCAGATTGCGGCGGTTAACAATGGCGAAAAAGGGCTGATCGAACGGCTTCTGGAAGACTTCCCGCGCCTCAAGCCGCTGCTCGACCGGCGAGGCGGCGTGCTGTCCGGCGGAGAGCAACAGCTTCTGGCGCTGGCCCGCTGTCTGGCCGCTTCACCGAAGCTGATCCTGTTGGATGAACCGACCGAAGGTATTCAGCCCTCCATCATCGAGGAGATCCAGGAACGTCTGACGCATTTCAAGACGGTCTATGGGATCTCCTTTGTTCTGGTCGAACAGAATCTTGAGTTCATTCGCGGCCTCTCGGACCGGGTGATGGTCATGCAAAAGGGCCAGATCGCACAGGAGCTCTCCCCCGAAGCCATCGCTGACCCCGATCTGATCGAGGAATTCGTGGGGCTCTAGCACAACAGAAACACACCAATATCGCAGGAGGATACCATGCTGACCATCACAGCGATCATCAAAACCAAGGACGGCTATGCCGACACGATGCGCCAGGCGCTCCTTGAGGTGGCCGACAACGTGCAGAAGAACGAGCCAAACACGGTCGGCTTCTTCATTTCCGAAGATCCGCAGAGCCCCGGCACTTTCACGACCTATGAACGTTTTGCCGATCAGACCGCGATGGATGCACATAACAATTCCGAGGTGGTGGCCCGTTTCTTTGGGATCGCCAAACCGATCCTAGATGGGGAGGTCACATTGCTGACCTGCAACGAAGTCTCGGCAAAGGCCTGAACCCATGAAAGACGCACGCAAGTTTTATGTGGGTGGCGTTTGGGTCGATTCGATTGATGGCGCCGATCATCACGTCATCAACCCATCGACCGAAGAGCCTTTTGCCACGATTTCACTTGGCGGGCAGGCGGACACCGACGCCGCCGTCGCTGCGGCCAGGGCCGCCTTTCCCGGCTGGGCTGCGACCAGTAAGGAAGACCGCCGGGGCTATCTGATAAAGATCCTTGAAATTTACATCGCCCGCTCTGCCGAGATGGGCCAGGCCCAGAGCGAGGAGATGGGCGCGCCCATCGACCTTGGCGAAGGGTTGCAGACCGTGATTGGTCAGGTTCACATCGAGGCCTTCATCAAGACGCTGGATGCCTTCGAGTTCGAGTGCCCGCTCAGCACGGATGCACCGAATGACCGGATACTTTACGAGCCGATTGGCGTTTGTGGGCTGATCACGCCCTGGAACTGGCCTATGAATCAGGTCACGCTCAAGGTTATTGCCGCCATGGCTGCGGGATGCACGATGGTGCTGAAACCGTCGGAAGAATCGCCGATGTCGGCCCTTTTGTTTGCGGAAATCGTGCACCAGGCCGGCGTGCCCGCGGGCGTATTCAATCTGGTAAATGGCGACGGCGCGGGCGTGGGAACGCAGCTCACGGCGCACCCGGATGTCGACATGATCTCCTTCACCGGGTCCACCCGCGCGGGCAAGCTGATCACGAAGTCCGCTGCTGACACGATCAAACGTGTGACGCTGGAACTGGGGGGCAAGGGGGCAAACATCGTCTTCGAGGACGCAGATGACGAGGCTGTCGCCCGTGGAGCCACCCATTGCTTCGACAATTCCGGTCAATCCTGCAACGCGCCGACGCGGATGCTTGTCCATCGCTCGCGCTATGAAAAGGCGGTCGAGCAGGCCAGGGCGGCGGCCGCGGCACAGAAAGTCAATCTGGCCTCGGAACGCGGGGCGCATATCGGCCCGCTTGTGAACGAGGTGCAGTTCAACAAGGTGCAGGACATGATCGCCACCGGTGTCAGGGAGGGCGCACGGCTGGTGGCTGGCGGCGAGGGTCGCCCTGAGGGGCTCAACCGGGGTTATTTTGCGCGCCCCACGGTCTTTGCCGATTGCACCAACGACATGACCATCATGCGCGAGGAAATCTTTGGCCCGGTCCTGTCGATGATGCCGTTTGATACCGAGGAAGAGGCAATCGCGATTGCCAATGACACGCCCTACGGCCTGACGAACTATGTCCAGACCCGGGACCCCGCCCGCGCCAATCGCGTAGCGCGCAAGCTGCGGTCGGGAATGGTCGAGATGAATGGCAATTTCCGCTCCGCTGCCGAGGGCTGCCCGTTCGGAGGCTACAAGCAATCCGGGAACGGCCGCGAAGGCGGCCCATGGGGCATCGAGGAATTTCTGGAAGTTAAGGAAATCGGTGGCTGGAATCCGGAGGATTGATAAGCCGCGCCCGATGCGGAAACCGGACACTCCCTGTTAGCGGGATGATATCGCGGAATAGCGGGGCAACACTTTTCCACGCAACCACTTAAAGTGGTTTAGCTCATTTTGGGTGTTGGCAACTGCAGCGCCTGGGGCGTTTTCTGTCTTACACAAGCCGACCGTGTTCACGACATATCAGACCGGTTAGCCAGTGGCGGACACCTCAGCAGTCGGCATCCCGGCTTCTTGCTCTTTGATCATCCCGATGATCTGGGCTTCCGTGAAACGGCTCGGAGATTTGCCGCTGCTTTGGGCGGACCAGCACGCGCTTCTTTCCTGAACCCGGAACCGTTCCGGTACGAACCCACCCCTCCGATGCTCCCGGAAAACTGGTTTGGACTTCCTCAGAGACGCTTGCCGCCGTCTCACCGCGCGCCGCGCAAATCGGCGGTCTCAGCTCCAAAATAACCGGCCCTGACATCTGGGCTGCCACTTAACATGCCGAAAATTTAATTTTCCAAGACGTTCGTTCAGTCGCAAAAAAGCTCGGGACTGACTGGTAGGCCCGGAGGGACTCGAACCCCCAACCAAAGCGTTATGAGCGCTCTGCTCTAACCAATTGAGCTACAGGCCCGACCTGCAGCTTTGATTAGCAGACCGCTTGGCCGGGTCAAGGCCCGGCGGCGAGCGCGGCGGCGGGGGTCAGGTTCAGGGCGCCGATTGCGGTGCGCACGTCCTCGGGCCAGACCCAGATCCGGTAGGGCTGCGGTACGGACATGTAGGCTTCGGGCCCGTAAAGGGTGCGGTCACGCATGTCGAAGGCATAGCGCGAGCGCCATGCGATCCGGTCGCGGTGGCTCAGCGTCTGGCCGCCGGCGATCTTCTTGGTGATGCGGTGGAGCTTTTCGAGCATCCGGTATTCATAGCCGGGCAGATGCAGCGGGTCCGCATACTGGCCGAGGGCATTGTCCATTGCGCCAACCGCGGCCGCGAGGAACATGGGCAGGTCCAACTCACCCGGGATCGACGGAAAGAGCACGAAAGGCGCCGCGTGGCCGCTTTCGACCATGTCCAGATTGAACGTGGCGCGGTCCCTGCGACTCATGGTCTTGAGTTCCTTGGAAGAATAGCTGGGCGCGACATAGGCCAAAAGCCGGCCGTAACTGTCGAACTGCGTGTCCGCCATGCGGACAAACAGGTTCCGGCGCACGCCCGACGGGCGTTTGAGGCGTTCGGCGACGCGGGCCTTGTGAAATTCGCTTGCCGCCTTGCCCTGTTCGAACTGCCGGGTGCCGGCGCGGTCGTCCAGCTTGGGAAGGATGTGGTTGCGAAACCGGTCGGTGACCGGTGCGATCCCGTCTTCGATCCATTGCCGAAGCTCCTGAAACTTGACATCGACCTTTGCCGCGCCGGTTTCGGATTTGGCGGTGACCTCTGGTGTGTCGATGGACAGCATCCGCACCGGCATGCGGATATTGGGCGTATCGCCGTCGGAGATGTCGACGAGCGCGCGGGCCCCCAGCGACGGCAGGTTGAAACCGGCGGGGTCCCACAGAATGGTGATCGGGTCTGGCATCGGGGGCTCCTGTCGAAGAGAGACACTTTTAGCAGGAAATCTGTGTGAATAATCGTACCATAAAGTGTGTCCCGGTCCAACAGCCGTAGCGAATGGACGGTGGACAGCACCCATCGCATGTCATAGGGCAAATCCCGGAAATCGGGGGTGCAGCATGACCACAGGCAAGAACGGACTGACCTATGCCGAAGCCGGCGTTGATATCGACGCCGGCAATGCGCTGGTGGAGCGGATCAAACCGGCGGCGGCACGGACCAACCGGGCCGGGGTGATGGCCGGTCTGGGCGGGTTCGGCGCGCTGTTTGATCTCAGGGCGGCGGGCTATGACGATCCGGTTCTGGTGGCGGCGACCGACGGGGTCGGCACCAAGCTGCGCATTGCCATCGACACCGGGCATGTGGACGGGGTTGGCATCGATCTGGTGGCGATGTGTGTGAACGATCTGGTTTGTCAGGGGGCGGAGCCGCTGTTCTTCCTTGACTATTTTGCCACCGGCAAGCTCGAGACCGACATCGCTGCGCGGGTGGTCGAAGGCATTGCCGAGGGCTGTGTGCGGTCGGGCTGTGCCCTGATCGGCGGGGAAACCGCCGAGATGCCGGGGATGTATCCCGAGGGTGATTTCGATCTGGCGGGTTTTGCCGTGGGCGCGATGGAGCGCGGCGCGACGCTGCCGGACGGGGTAGGCGAAGGCGACGTGTTGCTGGGGCTGACCAGCGACGGGGTGCATTCCAACGGCTATTCGCTGGTGCGCCGGATTGTGGAGTTGTCGGGGCTTGGCTGGGACGCGCCGTTTGACGGCACCACGCTGGGCGCGGCGCTGCTGGCGCCAACACGGCTTTATGTCAAACCGGCGCTGGCGGCGATCGGGGCAGGCCGGGTGCATGCGCTGGCCCATATCACCGGCGGCGGGCTGACCGAGAACCTGCCGCGGGTCCTGCCCGAGGGGCTGGGGGCAGAGATCGACCTTGGGTCATGGGACCTGCCGCCCGTGTTCCGCTGGCTGGCTGAAACCGGTGGCGTCGCAGAGGCGGAAATGCTGAAAACGTTCAACTGCGGCATTGGCATGGTGATCGTCGCGGCCGGGGATCAGGCCGCAGCGGTTTCAGAGGCGCTGAGCGCGGCTGGCGAAACCGTGCACCGCATCGGCACTGTATCGGCGGGCGGGGGCGTTCGCTACTCGGGTACGCTTCGGTGACGGAAAAACGCGTCGCGATTCTGATCTCGGGCGGCGGCTCCAACATGGTGGCGCTGGCCGACAGCATGACCGGCGATCATCCTGCGCGGCCCTGTCTGGTTTTGTCGAACAACGCGCAGGCCGGCGGTCTGGAAAAGGCCCGCGCGCGCGGGATCGCAACGGCGGTGGTGGATCACCGCCCCTTTGCCGGTGACCGGCCCGCGTTCGAGGCAGAGCTGACCGCAGCGCTGGAGCAGGCCGAGCCTGACCTGATCTGCCTGGCCGGGTTCATGCGCATCCTGACATCGGGTTTCGTGGCCCGCTGGCAGGGCAGGATGCTGAATATCCATCCCTCGTTGCTGCCGAAATACCGCGGGCTCGATACCCATGCCCGCGCGCTGGCCGCCGGGGATGCCGAGCATGGCTGCACAGTGCACGAGGTCACGCCGGAGCTGGACGACGGCCCGATCCTTGGACAGGCGCGGCTGACGATCGCGCCCGGCGATACCGCCGAAACGCTGGCGGCGCGGGTGCTGGTGCTGGAGCATCGGTTGTACCCGGCAGTTTTGCGCAACGTCGCGGCCGGGCAGACCGGGCCGGTCGTCATCTGCTGAACGGGCGCAACCGAAACTGGCCAAATCGTTCGGCATGGCTTACAACAGGTCGAATTGGGGCTCCCGAGCCGTCTCGCGGCACATAAAGAAGATCAGAAACAAATCTGCACGCACGTATGAAAACCCTGAAAACGACCCAAGAACTGGCGGCATTCTGCGCCGCTGCCCGCGCCCATCCCTTTGTAACCGTTGACACGGAATTCCTGCGGGAGCGCACCTATTATTCAAAACTGTGCCTGGTTCAGCTCGCCGTGCCCGGTGACGGCGAAGATGACGCCGTGCTGGTCGATCCGCTGGTCGAGGGGCTGTCGCTGGACCCGCTTTACGACCTCTTTCGGGATACCTCGGTGGTCAAGGTGTTTCACGCTGCCCGGCAGGATCTGGAAATCTTCTGGGTCGAGGCACGGGTGTTTCCCGAACCCCTGTTCGACACGCAGGTCGCGGCGATGGTCTGTGGCTTTGGCGAGCAGGTCGGCTATGAAACGCTGGTGCGCAAGATTGTACGCCAGCCGGTGGACAAGACATCGCGGTTTACCGACTGGTCCCGGCGACCGCTGAGCAAGGCACAACAGACCTATGCGCTGGCCGATGTCACCCATTTGCGCAAGATCTACCTGCACCTGTCGGCCGAGCTGGAACGCACCGGGCGCATTCGCTGGGTGCAGGAGGAGCTGGGCACGCTGACCGAACCCGGAACCTACGAAACCGACCCGCGCGACGCATGGCGCCGGATCAAGACGCGCAGCACGTCGCCGAAATTCCTGGCCGTTGTGCGCGAGCTGGCGGCATTCCGCGAAGAGCACGCGCGCGGCAACAACGTGCCGCGCAGCCGGGTATTCAAGGACGACGCGTTGGTCGAGCTGGCCTCGACCAAGCCGAAAAACACGGGCGAACTGGGCCAGTCGCGGCTGCTCTTGCGCGAGGCCCGCAAGGGCGTGATCGCCGAGGGCATCCTTGCCGCGGTGGAGCGCGGGGTGAACTGCCCGTCCGAGCAGATGCCGAAACCTGACACCAGCCGCGACAAGCTGCAGGTGAACCCGGCGCTGGCCGACCTGCTGCGCGTGCTGCTGAAATCCAAGACCGAAGCCTCGGGCGTGGCCGCCCGGCTGATCGCGCCCAGCGCCGATCTGGACCTGATCGCGGCTGGCGTCCGCGAGGTGCCGGCGCTGCAGGGATGGCGGCGGGAGGTGTTCGGCGAAGATGCACTGCGCCTGTGCGACGGACAGATCGCCCTTGCCGCGCAGGGTGCGTCGGTGGTGATCGTGGAAACCTGAGCCGGGATCCGGCGATGCAACTCTCTGATTTCGATTTCGATCTGCCCGACGAACTGATCGCGACGCGGCCGGTGGTGCCGCGCAGCGCGGCGCGGCTGCTGGTGGCGCAAGGTGACCGGATCACCGACAGCCGGGTCGATGCGCTGACCGAGTGGCTGAAACCCGGCGACCGGCTGATCCTGAACGATACGCGGGTGATCCCGGCGCGGCTGTCCGGCCTGCGGCAGCGCCACAGCGCACAGGGACAGACCGAGGCCCGTATCGACGTGACACTGCTGGAGCCGCGGGCAGGCGGATCGTGGACCGCGCTGGTGAAACCGCTGAAAAAGCTGCGCGTCGGGGAAACGGTGCATTTCGCCGGCGGGCTGGAGGCGGTGCTGGAAGCGGTGGAGGCCGGGCAGGGGCTGTTCCGGTTCAACCAGACCGGCGAGGATTTCGATCAGGCGCTGGAGCGGGCCGGGCAGATGCCGCTGCCGCCCTATATCGCCGCGCGCCGGGCGGCGGACGCGCGCGACAGCACGGATTATCAGACCGTGTTTGCCGAACATTCCGGCGCCGTGGCCGCGCCCACCGCGTCGCTGCATTTCGATCAGCCGCTGCTGGATCGGCTGGAAGCGATGGGGGTCACGTTCACACGGGTCACGCTGCATGTGGGCGCGGGGACCTTCCTGCCGGTCAAGGTTGATGACATCACCACCCACCGGATGCATGCCGAATGGGGCAGGGTGAGTGCGTCTGCGGCGCAGGAGATCGCGCAGACCCGGGCCGAGGGCGGGCGGGTGATCCCGGTGGGCACAACCGCGTTGCGGCTGATCGAAACCGCAGCCGCAGCGGGACCCATCGCCGCGTGGGAAGGCAAGACCGACATATTCATCTATCCCGGTTTCCGGTTCCGCGTCACCGATGCGCTGATGACCAATTTCCACCTGCCGAAATCGACCCTGATGATGCTGGTCTCGGCCCTGATGGGACCAGAACAGATCCGGGCGATCTACGAACACGCCGTAGCCGAACGCTACCGGTTCTTTTCCTATGGCGATGCGTCGTTGCTGCTTCCCGGCAACGCCGGCTGAGCCATTCACCGCCGATCGGGTCGAAACACGACTCCAGCTTGTCGCAGACGTAATCGCGCGCCGCCCCGGATCGGATCAGAAGGGACCCAAGACACCGACTCGCGGCCGGACGGAGGCGCAGGATGATCAACGTATTGGGCAATGCCTGGGCGCTGCTTTTGGGAATGGGCCTGCTGATGGTCGGCAACGGCCTGCAGGGGACGATCCTTGGTGTGCGCGGCGAGATCGAAGGATTTTCCACGCTCCAGATGTCGATCATCATGTCGGGTTATTTCGTCGGCTTCCTCGGCGGGTCGCGCATGACGCCCGAAATGATCCGCCGCGTCGGCCATGTCCGGGTGTTCGCAGCACTGGCTTCGCTGATCTCGGCGGTGATGATCCTCTACCCGGCGGTGGCCAACCCGTTCGCGTGGACCGTGGGCCGGGTGATCATCGGGTTCTGTTTCTCCGGCGTTTACGTCACCGCGGAAAGCTGGCTCAACAACAGCGCCGACAACGAACACCGCGGTCAGGCGCTGTCGCTCTACATGATCGTGCAGATGATGGGTATCGTTGCCGCGCAGGCGCTGCTGCTGGTGGGGGACCCGGCGGGGTACCTGACCTTTGTCATCGCCTCGGTTCTGGTTTCGGTGTCCTTTGCGCCGATCCTGCTGTCGATCACACCGACACCGGCCTTTGATTCGACCAAGCCGATGTCCCTGCGCCGCCTGTTCAACATATCTCCGCTGGGCTGTGTCGGCATGTTCCTGCTGGGCGGCGTATTTTCCGCGCAGTTCGGCATGGGGGCCGTGTTTGCCGCGCAGGCGGGGCTGACGCTGGCGCAGATCTCGATCTTCGTGGCTGCGTTCTACGTGGGGGCGATGGTGCTACAATACCCGCTGGGCTGGCTGTCGGACCGGATGGACCGGCGCAGACTGATCCTGATCGTAGCCTTTATCGGCGGCGTCGGGGCGATTGCCGGGCTGATGTTCGGGATGCAATATTCTGTGTTGTTGTCGGTTGCCTTCCTCATTGGCGGGATGAGCAACCCGCTTTATTCTCTGCTGCTGGCGCATACGAACGACTATCTGGAGCTCGATGACATGGCCGCGGCCTCGGGCGGGATGGTCTTTATCAACGGCATGGGGGCGATCGCCGGGCCGCTGATCACCGGCTGGCTGATGGGGCCGGCGGTGTTCGGTCCGCTGGGGTTCTTCCTGTTCCTCGCGGTGCTGCTGTTTCTGATTGCGGTCTATGCGGCGTACCGGACGACTCAGCGCGCTGCCATCGCGGTGGAAGACACCGGCGCCTATGCGGCGGTGTCTCCGATCATGACTCCAGTTGGCATGGAAGTGGCGCAGGAAGTGGCCATAGAAGCGGAGTTAGAGGCGCAGGATTCGGAAAATTCACCGTAACTTGCTGAGTTATTTCGCTTATGTTGCAAATTGTTACTGTAACAGTTCTGTAAAATTCATTTAGGACTTTAGGAAACGGCCACGGGATCGAGAGTGGAGAACATGAAAATGGCGGCACCCGACGACGTTTTGCAATTCTGGCTGGACGAAATTGGACCGGACGGCTGGTACAAACAGGACGATGAACTGGATCAGCAGATCCGCGACAGGTTCATGTCCGCATGGGAAGGTGCGGGGCAGGGCAAGTATTCGCTCTGGCTGACTTATCCCAGCGGCACGCTGGCCTACATCATCCTGACTGATCAGTTCCCACGCAACATGTTCCGCGGTGATGCGCGGGCGTTTGGAACCGACCGCGCCGCGGTTGCGGCCGCCAAGGCCGCGATCGACAGGGGCTGGGATCTGAAGATCGACGAACCGGCGCGGCAGTTCTTCTATCTGCCGCTGATGCACAGCGAAAACCTGTGCGATCAGGAACGTTGTGTGCGGCTGATGCTCGAACGTATGCCGGCCAGCGGCGCGCCCAACCTGCTGCAGGCCCGCGCCCACCGCGAGGTGATCCGCCTGTTCGGGCGGTTCCCCTATCGCAACGAGGCGCTGTCGCGCGCGACGACCGGCCGCGAACGGTCCTATGTCGATGCGGGCGGGTACGGTCAGACCGTGCAGGCCCTGCAAAAGGCCAGCTGATCAATTCCCGGCCGGCGGCGGGCGCCGGTCACCGATCCTCTGCGTAACTTCATCCGCGGCGGTCTGTATCGCGTGCTCGGTCAGGTCATAGGGCAGGTCGCGCACCTCCTGCACCGTGGTCTGAATGCCGGCAAGCTGTGCATTCAGGGTGTCCATCCGGGTCTGAATGCCCGACGCGGTGGTTGCGGCAGCCTCTCCGGTGGCGGTGCGCAGGCCGGCCACATCTGTCCGCAGCGCGGCAATCTCCGAACGCGCCGCGGCCACTTCATCCTTCAGCGGTTCCAGCCGGATCAGGTTGCTGGCGAAAGTGGCAGAGATGTCATTGGCGCGGTTCACCACCTTCACGCCCAGAAAAAGGCACAGCGCAATCAGCAGCAGCGTGGCGTTTATCAGTGCCAGCAACAGATCTTTGAGTGTTTTAGGCATAAGAATCCTCGCAAAACCATTTGTTTGGGAGGATACTTCACCTTGGAACGCTGGCCCAGAACGACGTTTCGAATTGTCGCGGCTGAGCATGATTGCAGGGAGTGAAAAAGTAGTTTAATACTAAACTAGATTTTTTACCATAGTGCCGGGAGGCAAAGAATGGCCGCACAATCCTTTGACGTTGTAGTAATTGGTGCAGGCCCGGGCGGCTATGTTGCCGCGATCCGGGCTGCGCAGCTGGGGCTCAAGGCGGCGGTGGTCGAGCGCGAGCATCTGGGCGGTATCTGTCTGAACTGGGGCTGTATCCCGACCAAGGCGCTGCTGCGCAGTTCCGAAGTTTTTCACTTGATGGAGCGGGCCGGTGAATTCGGCCTGAAGGCGGGCCAGATCGGTTATGATCTGAACGCGGTCGTGAAACGGTCGCGCGACGTGGCCGCGCAGCTCTCTGGTGGGGTCAAGCACCTGCTGAAGAAGAACAAGGTCACGGTCATCATGGGCGAGGCATCGCTGCCGGCCAAGGGCAAGGTCAGCGTCAAGACCGACAAGGGCACTGAGGATCTGACCGCGAAGAACATCATTCTGGCCACCGGTGCACGGGCACGGGAATTGCCGGGGCTGGAGGCCGACGGCGATCTGGTCTGGACTTACAAACATGCGCTGAATCCGCCGCGAATGCCGAAGAAGCTGCTGGTGATCGGTTCGGGCGCCATCGGGATCGAATTTGCCAGCTTCTACAACACGTTGGGCGCGGACACGACAGTGGTCGAGGTCATGGACCGGGTGCTGCCGGTCGAAGATGCCGATATCAGCGCCTTCGCCAAGAAACAGTTCGTCAAACAGGGCATGAAGATCATGGAGAAGTCCATGGTCAAGCAGCTGGACCGGGCCAAAGGCAAGGTGACCGCGCATATTGAAACCGGTGGCAAGGTCGAAAAGCTCGACTTCGACACTGTGATTTCAGCCGTGGGCATCGTCGGCAATGTCGAGGGGCTGGGGCTGGAAGCGCTGGGTGTGAAGGTGGACCGCACTCACGTGGTGACGGATGCCTATTGCCGGACCGGCGTTGAGGGGCTCTATGCCATCGGTGACATCGCCGGGGCACCGTGGCTTGCGCACAAGGCCAGCCACGAAGGCGTGATGGTGGCGGAACTGATCGCCGGTCAGCATGCGCACCCGGTGAAGCCGGAAACCATTGCCGGCTGCACCTATTGTCACCCGCAGGTGGCCAGCGTCGGCTATTCCGAAGCCCGGGCAAAAGAGCTGGGCTATGACGTGAAAGTCGGACGGTTCCCGTTCATCGGCAACGGCAAAGCCATCGCCCTGGGCGAACAGGAGGGGCTGGTGAAAACCGTTTTCGACGCGAAAACCGGAGAGCTTCTGGGGGCGCACATGGTGGGCGCCGAAGTAACCGAGCTGATCCAGGGCTATGTCGTCGGACGGCAGCTGGAAACCACCGAGGAAGACCTGATGCACACGGTTTTCCCGCATCCGACCCTGTCGGAAATGATGCACGAGGCCGTGCTGGACGCCTACGGCCGTTCCATCCACATGTGAGGGCATCCGGCCGGGATGAGATAAGACAGAAGTGTCTTGTCCCGGCCTGTTTCAGCCTCTTATCGGTCTACAGCAATGTGCGAAACTGCGACGCTCCGCGCCGCCGCGCGGCTGTCCGACCAATGACCCCATAAAACAAGGTTCCGGTAGGCGTTGTACCCGTCCTACCGCCCGGATTCGAAATTCCGCTCGCGCACGCCCGAGGTCGTGTGCACCAGTTGGCTGTAGGACCGTCCGGCCTGACGCTCGGGCAGGGCGGGCCAGTTGGAATAGCGTTCCCCTGTGCCTGTATGCGGGACGATTTCGGTGGAGTTTGCCTGAATGTCAGTGTCCGAGCGCAGTGGGAATTTGCCCCCGGCCAGCGCCGGAACAGCAACGAGGCAGGCGGCAACAACAACAAGTGCGGTCTTTATCAGCGGATCCTCCGGATTGTTCACATAGGCGCACGATGCCTGCCCGAATGCTGCCACGCAAAACACGGCCGTTCACCAAACCGTGCATGGCGGCGCGGCTTGACCTCTCTGCCATGCGGGGCGACAGATCGGCCATGACATCCGAAACCAACTGGCCGCTGGTGTGGCTGCTGTGGCTTGCCGGGCTGGGCGCGGCCGGACAATACGGCAAGATCAGCGTGATCTTCGACCGGCTGCCGTCGCTCTACCCCGAGGCCGGCGCGACGCTGGGGTTTCTGGTGTCGCTGGTCGGGCTGGTGGGCATCGTGCTGGGCATCGTGGCCGGGGTTCTGGTGGCGCGGATCGGCTATCGCCGCGCCTTGCTGGCGGGTTTGCTGGCCGGGGCAGCGGTGTCGGCGTTTCAATCCGCCCTGCCGGCCCTGCCGCTGTTCCTGCTGTCGCGCGTAATCGAGGGCGCTTCGCATCTGGCCATCGTCGTTGCTGCACCGACCCTGATCGCCGAACTCAGCAGCCCCCGCGACACTGGCCGCAGCCTGACCCTGTGGGGGACGTTTTTCGGCGTCGCCTTCGCCGTGCTGGCCTGGGGCGGGATCCCGCTGGCCGACCGGTTCGGGGTCGGCACGCTGATGGCAGTGCACGGGCTCTACATGGCGGTGGTTGCGCTGGTGCTGTGGCCGCGCCTGCCGCGTGTGGCCGCGGATCCCGGCCGGTTGTCGCTGGCGGAACTGGGGCGCGCGCATCTGCGCCTCTATTCCTCGGCCCGGATCGGCGCCCCGGCGGCGGGCTGGTTGTTCTATACGATGTGTTTCGTCAGCGTCCTGACGGTGTTTCCGCTGTTCCTGCCCGATCAGGCGCGTGCGATGACGATGGGTCTGATGCCGCTTTTGTCGATTGTCAGCTCGCTGACGCTGGGTGTCTGGATGCTGCGGTTCGTCAGCGCGGTCACCGTCATCGTTGCCGGGTTTTCGACCTGTCTGTGTTTTGCCCTTTTGCTGGGGGTCTGGCCCGGGCAGCCGGTGCTGGCGCTGGCGCTGGCCGCCGGGCTGGGGCTGGTGCAGGGGGCGACCTTTGCCGCCGTGCCGCAGCTGATCCCGGCCATCGGTGACCGGGCGCTGGCCAATGGCGGGCTGGCGCAGATGGGCAATCTGGGCAACACCGTAGGCACACCGCTGATGGTCGTCGTGCTGACGGGGTTCGGCTATCGCGGCCTGACATTCACGCTGGCCATCCTGTTCGGGCTGGGCGTGGTCGTACATCTGCTGCTGGCCCGGCGGCGGCATGCCGATTAGCTGTGGATGTTCGCTGTATGTTCTCAATTTCGATTGGAACCTGCAGGGTAATCGGCTATGTGTTTAGGACTGGTTAAGAGGTTGGGTAATGGCCGAGCTGAAACATATCGAAGTCCGTGGTGCGCGCGAACATAACCTGAAGGGCATCGACGTCGATATTCCGCGCGACCAACTGGTCGTGATTACTGGGCTTTCCGGTTCGGGCAAGTCGTCGCTCGCCTTCGACACGGTCTATGCCGAGGGTCAGCGGCGCTATGTCGAATCGCTCTCTGCCTATGCGCGGCAGTTCCTCGACATGATGGAAAAGCCGGATGTGGACCATATCAGCGGCCTCAGCCCCGCCATATCTATCGAACAGAAGACGACCTCGAAAAACCCGCGTTCTACCGTAGGCACGGTGACCGAGATCTACGATTACCTGCGCCTGCTTTTCGCCCGCGCCGGCACGCCCTACAGCCCCGCGACCGGCCTGCCGATCGAGGCCCAGCAGGTGCAGGACATGGTCGACCGGATCATGGTCATGGAGGAGGGCACGCGCGCCTATCTGCTGGCCCCCATCGTGCGCGACCGCAAGGGTGAGTACCGCAAGGAGTTCCTCGAACTCAGAAAGCAGGGGTTTCAGCGGGTCAAGGTGGACGGATCGTTCTATGAACTGGACGAACCGCCGGTGCTGGACAAGAAATTCCGCCACGATATCGACGTCGTGGTGGACCGGCTGGTGGTGCGCGAGGGCATGGAAACCCGGCTGGCCGACAGCCTGCGCACCGCGCTGGACCTTGCCGACGGTATTGCCGTGCTGGAAACCGCCCCCGTCGAAGGTGATCCGGACCGGATCACGTTCAGCGAAAACTTCGCCTGCCCGGTCAGCGGTTTCACCATCCCCGAGATTGAACCGCGCCTGTTTTCCTTCAACGCGCCCTTCGGCGCCTGCCCGGATTGCGACGGGCTGGGCATGGAGCTGTTCTTTGACGAACGGCTGGTGGTGCCTGATATCACGCTGAAAGTGGCGGACGGGGCGCTGGCGCCGTGGCGCAAGGGCAAATCGCCCTATTTCCTGCAGACCATCGAAGCCATCGCCAAGCATTACGAGTTTGACAAGAACGCCCGCTGGAAGGACCTGCCGGCGCATGTGAAACAGGTCGTCCTCTACGGTTCGGGCGACGAGGAAATCCAGTTCCGGTATGACGAAGGCGGCCGTGTCTATCAGGTGACCCGGGTATTCGAGGGCGTGATCCCGAACATGGAACGCCGCTACCGCGAAACGGATTCGAACTGGATCCGGGAGGAGTTCGAACGCTATCAGAACAACCGGTCCTGCGGCACCTGCGAAGGTTACCGGCTGCGGGCCGAGGCGCTGGCAGTCAAGATTGCCGGCCTCCATGTGGGCGAGGTGGTGCAGATGTCGATCCGCGAGGCGCTTAGCTGGATTGAAAACGCGCCGTCCAGCCTGAGCAGCCAGAAGAATGAAATTGCCCGCGCCATCCTCAAGGAAATCCGCGAGCGGCTGGGTTTTCTGAACAATGTCGGGCTGGAATACCTGACGCTCAGCCGGTCCAGCGGCACGCTTTCGGGCGGCGAAAGCCAACGGATCCGGCTGGCCTCGCAGATCGGATCGGGGCTGACGGGCGTGCTCTATGTGCTCGACGAGCCCTCCATCGGGCTGCATCAGCGCGACAATGGCCGGCTGCTGCAGACGCTTAAGAACCTGCGCGATCAGGGCAATACCGTGATCGTCGTGGAACATGACGAGGAAGCGGTGCGCGAAGCCGATTACGTGTTCGACATCGGCCCCGGCGCCGGTGTGCATGGCGGGCAGGTGGTCAGCCACGGCACGCCCGGCGAGATTGCCGGCGACCCCGCCTCGATCACCGGCCAGTACCTTGCCGGCACGCGGGAAATCCCGGTGCCGGCAGAGCGGCGCGCCGGCAATGGCAAGACGGTGACCGTGGTCAAGGCCACGGGCAACAACCTCAGAAAGGTCACTGCCGATTTTCCGCTGGGCAAATTTGTCTGTGTCACCGGCGTATCGGGCGGTGGGAAATCCACGCTGACCATCGAAACCCTGTTCAAGACCGCCTCGATGCGTCTGAACGGTGCGCGGCAAACACCGGCGCCCTGCGAAACCATCCGGGGGCTGGAGGTGCTGGACAAGGTCATCGACATCGACCAGCGGCCGATCGGACGCACACCGCGGTCAAACCCGGCCACCTATACCGGCGCCTTCACCCCGATCCGCGACTGGTTTGCCGGTCTGCCCGAGGCCAAGGCGCGCGGCTACAAGCCGGGGCGGTTTTCCTTCAACGTCAAGGGCGGTCGCTGCGAGGCCTGCCAGGGCGATGGGGTGATCAAGATCGAGATGCATTTCCTGCCGGATGTCTACGTCACCTGCGAAACCTGCAAGGGCGCGCGTTACAACCGTGAGACGCTGGAAATAAAGTTCAAGGGCAAGAGCATAGCCGACGTTCTTGACATGACGGTTGAAGACGCACAGGCGTTTTTCAAGGCGGTCCCGTCGATCCGCGATAAAATGGACGCGCTGGCCCGGGTCGGGCTGGGCTATATCAAGGTGGGTCAGCAGGCGACGACGCTGTCAGGCGGTGAAGCGCAGCGCGTGAAGCTGTCTAAGGAGCTGTCGAAACGCTCCACCGGACGCACGCTCTATATCCTCGACGAGCCGACCACAGGGCTGCATTTCGAGGATGTGCGCAAGTTGCTGGAGGTGCTGCACGAGCTGGTCGAAGGCGGCAATACGGTGATTGTGATCGAGCACAATCTCGATGTCATCAAAACCGCTGACTGGATCATCGATATCGGTCCCGAAGGCGGCGACGGCGGCGGCGAGATCGTGGCCACCGGCACACCCGAAGAGGTCGCCGAAATCGAAAACAGCCATACCGGGCGGTACCTGAAAGCGATGCTGTCGCATCAGCGGGTCGCGGCAGAATAGCCATGTTCAACGGCGCCCATATGGTGATCTACTCGACCGATGCCGAGGCGGACCGGGCGGTGTTCCGGGATGTCCTCAAGCTTGACAACGTGGATGCAGGCGGCGGCTGGCTGATCTTCCGTCTGCCACCGGCCGAAATCGCGGTTCACCCGCATGACAGGTCCGGCGCGCATGAGGTCTACCTGATGTGCGACGACATTGCCGCGGCACAGGCGGCGCTGGCCAAAGCGGGGTTTGACTGCGCGGATGTTCACGACCAGGGCTGGGGCCTGTTGTCCTCCTTTACCCTGCCCGGCGGCAGCAGGATCGGCTTTTACCAGCCGCGCCACGCCAGTCCGTAGCGCATAGCCCGCAGGTCAGGCGAATTGTCGACAATACGCAAAATAGTCGTGCACGACTTTTGCCCAATTCGTTGACGAATTGGTCGCCCGGCGATCACAGATCACTCCAGATAGGGGGCCGGGTCGACGCTGTCGAACCCTTCGCGCACCTCGAAATGTACATAAGCGTCGTCGCCGTCGCGCAGTTCGGCGAGCTTTTGACCGCGCTTGATCTTGTCGCCTTTCTTGACCCGGATCCCGTCCACGTTGGCATAGACTGTCAGCAGGTTGTCGGGGTGACGGACGACGATGATTGGCACCTGATCGGCGTCCGAGGTGATGGCCGCGACCGAGCCGTCGGCGGCAGCGGTCACGGAGCCGCCCGGCGACCCGGCAATGTCGATGCCGTCATTCTTGCCCTTGGAGTAGGTGCGGATGATCTTGCCCTGTACCGGCAGAGCCATCTTGGCGCCGGTTTTGCTGGGCTGGCCCACATCGGTGGTGGACGTGTCCTTTTCCGAGGCCGGTGCGACCTGTTCGTCCGGCAGGGGCTGTGTCGCGCTTGGGGGGGTCGGTGTCGGCGAACCCTGTCCGGGATCGGTCACCGCGCTGGTTCCGGCGGCCGTGGTCGCGGCCGGGGCGGGTGCGGATTGCGAGGGCACCGGGATCAGCAGGTACTGGCCTTCGCGCACGGCGAAATCTGCGCCCAGCCCGTTCCATTCGGCCAGCGAGGTGACCGACACCTGATAGAGCCGGGCGATGGTATAGGCGGTTTCGCCGCGATCGACCTTGTGCCGGACCGGCTCGGGACCCGGTGTGACCGGCGCCGGGGCCGAGGGTTGCAGCGTGGTGGTTTCCACCGGTGTCGTGTCGGGGGCGGTGTCGATGGCCTGACCGGCCAGCGCTTCGATGTCCACATCGCTCGACCCGGGCAGCTTGCGGGGCAGGGCGAGGATTTCGCCGCTGCGCAGTTTCACGTCCGGGGCCACACCGTTAAAGCGGGCCAGTTCGTTGCCATCGATGCCCAGCCGCTGGCCGATGTTCATCGCGGTGTCGCCGCCGCGGGCGACGACCACCTGATAGTTCGGATAGGTGATGACGCCGCGGCTGTCGGGTTTGGGCCGGTCGGCGGTGGCGGTCAGCGCCGCGTCGGACGTGCTGAACCCGCCCAGATTGCCGCGCAGGTCATAGTCCAGCGGCTCGTTACAGGCGGCGAGCGTCACAAGCGGCACACTCACCCAAAGGAAGGGTCGCAGGGTTCGGGGCTGAAAACGCATCTCGGTTTCCTCAAGGCACGCCCCTGTTGGCCGGGGATTGCGCATGTTTAAAATCTGGCGACCCGTCAGGCTTCCTTGCCCAGCCCCTCCAGCAGCGGGACAAACCGGACCGGTCTCAACTCTTCATAATCAAAGCCGTCTTCCGTGCGGCGCACCCGGATCAGCGTCTGAACTGCATCCGACTGGCCCACCGGCACCATCATGATACCGCCGATCTTGAGTTGCGCCAAGAGCGGGCCGGGCGGGTCTTCAGCGGCGGCGGTCACGATGATGCGGTCGAACGGCGCCTGATCGGGCAATCCGTGAGACCCGTCCGCTGTCATCGTGGTGATATTGCCCAGATCCAGCGCCTCGAAAATCGCCTTGGCTTCGCGCACCAGCCGGCGATGGCGGTCAACGGTATAGACCCGGCGCACCAGCTTGGACAGGATCGCCGCCTGATAGCCCGACCCGGTGCCGATCTCCAACACCTTGTCCCGCGGGTTCAGTTCCAGCGCCTGCGTCATCAGCCCCACGACCGACGGTTGGCTGATGGTCTGGCCGCAGGCGATGGGCAACGGCATGTCTTCATAGGCTCTTTCGGCGAAAAGCCCCCGCACGAACAGGCCACGGTCGATCTCTTCCATCGCGGTCAGCACGCGGGCATCCGTCACCCCGCGCGAGCGCAGCGCAAAGAGAAACTGCATCTTGTCTTCGGCGCTGACCGTCATTCGATCCCTTTCATCGCGCCCAGCGCGTCATGTGCGGTCAGGTCCGCGCGCATCGGCGTGACCGAGACATACCCGTCCAGATTGACGGCCGCATCGGTGTCGGGCGCGGTCGGCACGTGTTGGTTCCCGCCCTTGATCCACAGAAACCGCCGTCCCGAGGGCGAGTTGTGCGGTTCGGCGGAAAACCGCGTATCGCGGCGATAGCCCTGCGGGACAACCCTTGTGCCCTGAACCTCATCCGCCGGAACGGGTGGGAAGTTTACGTTGAAGAACAGGCGATAATCGTCGCCGGTTTCGGGCGTGTGGTCGAGGATTTTGCGGATCACCCCTGCGCCATGTACCGCCGCCGCTTCGAACGGGTTCTCCGTGCCGAATGTTTTGGGCCCCATATACTGCGACAGCGCAATGGCGGGCAGCCCCTGCAGCGCGGCCTCCAGCGCGCCGCCCAGCGTCCCGGAATAGAGCGCGTTTTCCGCCGAGTTGTTGCCGCGGTTCACCCCCGACAGCACCAGATCCGGCCGGTTGTCCTTCATGAATTCGTGCAGCGCTGCGATCACACAATCGGCCGGGCTGCCTTCGGCCGCATAGCGGCGGGGGCCCATTTCCGCGATCATCATCGGGTGGGTGTAGCTGATGCAATGCGCCACGCCGGACTGTTCGAAGGCGGGGGCCACGACCCAGACTTCGCCGTCCGCGCCGGCCAGTTCCGCCGCGATTGCCTCCAGAACCTTCAGTCCCGGCGCGTTTATTCCGTCATCATTTGTCAGCAGAAGTCGCATGTTCGCCGCCCGTTTGCCTCTTGCGTTCTGCATAGGCGCTGACGTGCAGTGGGGCAAGCGGTCTCAGCCCAGATCGAGCTGCCCGATCAGCCGCGCGGCCTCGTCCGCGGTGCTGGTCAGCGGGTCGCGGTCCTCGCCGGGGAAGAAACGGGCGCGGGTGGCGGTGGCCATCGGTTTCGGTTGCAGGATGCGCACGATCGGCCCGGTCCGTTCGGTTTCCGCCGCCCAGCTCTGAGCCAGCGCGATCTGCGCGGCCTTGGTGGCCCCGTAGGCGCCGAAGAACTTGCTGCCGCCGCGCGCGTCGTCGAAGAACACCGCCTGTCCGTCAGTTCCCAGCAGGGGCGCGACATAGCTGATCAGACGCGCGGTTGCCGTGGCGTTCACATCAACCGATTTCTGCCAGTCTTTTGCATCGACGGTGGAGGCCGGGCTGAGCGGGGCGGCGTGCACCGCGCAGTGCAGCCACAGCCGCAGATTTCCCCAGCGGTCATGGATGCCGCGGCAGAGCGTTGCCATCGCCTCGGGCTGCGTCACGTCCATCGGGGCCAGCGTGGCGCTGCCGCCTTTGGCCTGAATGCGGTCGTCCAGCTCCTCCAGCGCGCCGGTGGTGCGGGCAACAGCGACGATGTGAAAGGCAGGGCTCAGCGCCTCGGCCAGCGCGGCGCCCAGTCCGCGCGAGGCGCCGGTTATCAGAACAGGTCCAGTCATGGCGCGCGGTGTGGCCTGCACAGCGGCGAAGGTCAAGCGCGGCACATCGTCAAGGTGCGCCCGGTCAGGAAGTGACTTCCTTGTTCTGGCGCAGCGCCAGCCACAACAGCGACCCGCCCGCCAGCAGCAGTGCCGGCACCATGGCAAGATTGACCGCGTTCCAGCCTTCGACCGGGGACCCGCCCGAGCAGTTCATCAGCCCGCCCGAGGCCAGCGAGGCCAGCGTAACGCCACCGAAGACAATGAAGTCGTTCATGCCCTGCATCCGCCCGCGTTCTGCCGGGGTGTGGGACCCGGCCAGCATCGTGGTGGCCCCGATAAATCCGAAATTCCAACCCAGCCCCAACAGGACAAGCGCGACAAAGAAGTTTTCCAGCTCAACCCCGGCCAGCCCCACGATACCCGCAGCGGCAAGGATGAACAGGCCCGCGCCCATGATCCGTTCGACCCCGAAACGGGCGATCAGATGGCCTGTGAAGAACGACGGAACAAACATCGCCAGCACATGTGCCGTGACCACGTCTGCGGCGTGGTTCTGGGTAAACCCGCAGCCGACTACCGCCAGCGGTGTCGAGGTCATGACAAGGTTCATCAGCGCATAGCTGACCGTGGCGCAGATCACTGCCACGGCGATGCGCGGCGTGGTCAGCAATTGCCACCGGGACCGTCCGCGGTCGCTGTCTTCGCTTTGCCGTTCCGGTGCGGGTATGTCGAGCGCCAGAAACAGCAGCGCTCCCAGCCCGTTCACCGCGATCACGGCGATGTAAGTGCCCATGAACGGGATCACGAAGGCATCCGCCGTTGCCTTGACCACCTGAGGGCCGATGATGGCCGAGGCCAGCCCGCCGGCCATGACATATGAAATGGCCTTGGGCCGGAAGCTGTCGGATGCGGTGTCGGCCGCTGCGAACCGGTAAAAACCGTGCGCGCTCATGTAGATACCGGTCAGCAGACTGCCCACCAGGAACAGCGGGAAAGACCCGTGATAGAGCGCAAAGGCCCCCACGATTCCGCCCGCAGCCCCGCCCGCGGATCCGATCCAGAACCCCACGCGGCGGCCCCAGCGTTGCATGATCGCCGACAGCGGGTTGGCCGACAGCATGGAGCCGATCACGATCAGCGATATTGGCAGGGTGGCAAAACAGGCGTTCGAGGCCAGCGACTGGCCAGCCAGTCCGCCGATGGTGAAAATCATCGGCATTTGCGACCCCAGAAGCGCCTGGGCCAGCACCAGAACGGCGACGTTGCGCCGCGCGGTTTGAGCGGGAACTGTTGTCATGTGAAGGGACGTATCCGGCTTTTCCGGGACGTACAAGCGGCTTGCCGCGCGCGGCGTGCGCGACTAGGTCTGCAGCCATGCACATCTCTGCCAGTCCCGCCTTTGCGCCCCTAGTTCGTGTTCGGAGCCCGCGCCCGTGAGCGTCGGCCGGATCATCGAAACGCCCGATTGTGTGGCCGAGGGGGCAGGGTGGCTGGCCGCGAGGGATCCCCGCCTTGCTGCGGCGCTGTCACAGACCGGACCCTTGCCCCTGCGCCGGCGTCCGGACGGGTTCGCGCAGCTTTTGTCGGCGATCGTCAGCCAGCAGGTGTCGGTGGCCTCGGCCGACGCGATCTGGGGCCGGATGAAGGACGCGCGGCTGACCGGTCCGCGCAAGATCATGTGGGCCACTGACGAGGATCTGCGCGCCGTCGGGCTGAGCCGGCAGAAGATCCGCTATGCCCGCGCGCTGGCAGAGGCGCGGATTGATTACCCGGCCCTGCGCGCGGCCCCCACCAGAGATGTGATTGACACGCTGACCGAGGTGCCCGGCATCGGGATCTGGACCGCGGAAATCTATGCCATGTTCTCGCTGGGCCGGGCGGATGTGTTCGCGCCGGGCGATCTGGCGCTGCAGGAAGCAGCGCGCATTCTCTTTGATCTGCCCGACCGCCCGAAGGACCGCGACCTGCGCGCAATGGCCGAAGACTGGTCGCCCTGGCGGTCTGTTGCGGCCCGGCTGCTGTGGGCCTATTACCGGGTTGCAAAGGACAGGGAAGGAATCCGATGACGAGAGTTCTGAACGCCGGCCGCAAGGCGCCGGTCTCTGGCAGCACGCGCTCGGTTGTCGTGTTCCTGCACGGCTATGGCGCGAATGGCGCCGATCTGCTGGGGCTGGCGGATCCGCTGGGCGAACATCTGCCCGATACGCTGTTTGTTGCGCCGGACGCGCCTGAAACCATCCCCGGCATGCCCCACGGGTTTCAGTGGTTCCCGATCCCGTGGCTGGACGGGTCGTCCGAGGAAGAGGCCGCGCGCGGCATGTCGTCGGCCATCGACGACCTCAATGCCTTTCTTGATGCGCTGATGGTGGACGAAGACGTTTTGCCCGAGCAGGTGGCGCTGTTCGGGTTTTCGCAAGGCACGATGATGAGCCTGCACGTCGCCCCGCGCCGGGAAGACCCGGTTGCCGGGCTCGTTGCGTTTTCAGGCCGCCTGCTGAACCCCGAGCTGTTGCAGGACGAGGTGGTCAGCCGGATGCCCGTGCTGCTGGTGCATGGCGACGCCGACGATATGGTGCCGCCGCAATCACTGCCCGAGGCGGCCGAGGCGCTGGAGCAGGCCGGGTTTCAGGATGTCTATGCGCATATCATGAAGGGCACCGGCCACGGCATCGCGCCGGACGGTCTGAGTGTGGCGCTGGCGTTTCTGCGCGACAAGATCGGGTTCTGAAGCGCGGCCGTGTTCCGCCATGGCGGACATGACGGGATCGGCGGACAACACGTATTCCGGGTGCCCCTGAAATAGGTTAAGCCCGCACGCATAAACATGTTTGGGAGGAAAAGCGGCATGATCATCGTGACCGGAACCATCGAGATTGCGCCCGGGGGCGTGGAAAAGGCCCGCGCGGCGCTGGCAGACGTGATGCAGGAGACCCGCAAGGAGGACGGCTGTCGTATCTACGAGTTTTCGCAGCTGATCGAGGCCGAGACCCGGTTCCGCGTCTACGAGGAGTGGGACAGCCTGGATGCGCTGGCCGCGCATGGCAAGGCCCCGCACATGCAGGTGTTCCGCGCCGCGCTGGCCGAGATCGGCGTGGTGTCGCGCGACATCTACCGCATGGAAGGTGGCGAAAAGACCAGCCTCGGCTGAACGAAAAACCCCGCCGGGCTGGGGCCGGGCGGGGTGTGTTTCCGGGTCGGGTCCGGCGTCTAGATAAAGCCGCCCGGTTCCGATCCGCGCTCGTAAAGGATCACGTCGTCCTGCGTCAGCGTTTCGGCGGCGTGCAGCACGGCCACCTCTTCGCCGTCCGCTGACATCGTCTGAGTACCGTCGCCATTGTCAGCAAAGCTGATCTCGGGGGCTTCGGCGCCCTCGTCGTAGACATAGATCAGGCTTTCCTCGCCGGCTTCGAAATCGGTGATCGTGGCCGCATCCACGCCGTCGCCATCCAGCAGATAGAACGTGTCCGTTCCGGTGCCGCCGGTGGCCTTGTCGCCGTCGCCGACGAACAGAACATCGTCATCGCGTCCGCCGTCCAACGTGTCGGCAGCGTTGTCATCGACGACGTTGGGCTGAGCATCGTCGGGGAAGTCAACACCGTCACCGGCCTGCAGCGCCTCGCGGAGCGCGACCAGTTCATCGGCCGTCAGGCTGCGTTCCAGAAACTCTCCGCCGAACACCAGATCGTCGCCATTGCCGCCGATCACGGTATCTTCGCCTTCGCCACCGATGACAGCGTCGTCGCCTTCGCCGCCTTCGACCTCATCATCGCCATCAACGCCTTCGGCCCAATCGTCGCCCTTGTCGGCATAGACCCGGTCGTCACCATCCTCGCCGACCAGCAGATCGTCGCCTTCCGCCCCGCGCAGCACATCGTCGCCGGGCCCGCCGAGGCCGATGTCATTGCCGGCATCGCCAAGGATCTGGTCGATCCCTTCCAACCCCTGCAACAGGTCGTCACCGCCTTTGCCCTGCAGCAGGTCGTTGCCTTCGCCACCGGTCAGTTCATCGGTGCCGGACCCTCCGATCAGGTCCTGGTCGATATCTTCACTTTCCTCGTCATCCTTGACGACTTCATAAACAACCCAGCCCCAGAAGGCGGTCCCGATCAGCAAAAGAGCAGTCAGCATGGCATAGTACCCCAGACAGAATGGGATCAGAAAATCGCCCTGTTAACGATTGGTCAAGAAATCGCCCGAATTCGGGCTGCGTCCGGAAACAGTAGCAGGGGAGCGGCCCGGATTGGTGCCGGATCGGGGGCAAATGGGCCACTTTTCGGCCATCCCGGGCCCGGCAGAATCCCAAACGAAAACCGCCGGCCAATCGGGTTTCTTCCCGTGCGGCCGGCGGTCGTGATGTGCGGGGGCGGGCCCGTGCGGCCCGTCGGATCAGCGGTTTTCGATGTCGACGTAGTCGCGTTCGGTTTCGCCAAGGTACAGCTGCCGTGGGCGGCCGATCTTGAGCTGCGGATCGGCCAGTTGCTCTTTCCACTGGCTGACCCAGCCCACCGTGCGGCTGAGGGCGAAGATCGGCGTGAACATCGAGGTCGGAAAGCCCATCGCCTCCAGAATGATGCCCGAGTAGAAATCCACGTTCGGGAACAGCTTTTTCTCGGAGAAATACGGATCGGCCAGCGCCGCCGATTCCAGTTCCTTGGCCACCTGCAGGATCGGGTTGTCCTCGACCCCAAGCAGATCCAGAACTTCGTCCGCCGACTGCTTCATAACCGTCGCGCGCGGATCGAAGTTCTTGTAAACGCGGTGGCCAAAGCCCATCAGGCGGAACGGATCGTCTTTGTCCTTGGCCCGGTCGATAAATTCCGGGATCCGGTCGACGCTGCCGATCTCGCGCAGCATTTCGAGGCAGGCCTGGTTGGCGCCGCCATGGGCCGGCCCCCACAGACAGGCAATGCCGGCAGCGATGCAGGCAAACGGATTGGCGCCCGAGGATGAGGCCAGACGCACCGTCGAGGTCGACGCATTCTGTTCATGATCGGCGTGCAGGGTGAAAATCCGGTCCATCGCACGGCTCAGGATCGGGTTCACCTGATAGTCCTCGGCCGGGACGGCAAAGCACATGCGCAGGAAATTCGATGCGTAATCCAGATCGTTGCGCGGATACACGAAGGGCTGACCGATATGGTACTTGTAGGCCCATGCCGCGATGGTCGGCATCTTGGCGATCAGCCGGTGCGACGCAATCTCGCGCTGGCGCTGGTCGGTGATGTCGGTGCTGTCATGATAGAAGGCCGACATCGCGCCGACCACGCCAACCATAATCGCCATCGGATGCGCGTCACGGCGGAACCCGCGGAAGAAGTTCACCATCTGCTCGTGCAGCATGGTGTGCCGCGTGATGGTGGTTTCGAAATCTTCCAGTTCGGATGCGGTCGGCAGATAGCCGTAGAGCAGGAGGAAGCAGACCTCCAGGTAATGCGATTTCGACGCCAGCTGATCGATCGGGTAGCCGCGGTGCAGCAGCACGCCTTCGTCACCGTCGATATAGGTGATCGTGCTGTCGCAGCTGGCGGTGGAGGTGAAGCCCGGGTCGTAGGTGAACACGCCGGCCTGACCGTAAAGCTTGCGAATATCCAGCACGTCGGGACCGGCGGTGGGCGAATGCAGCGGCAATTCGTATTCGGCACCGTTAATGCTTAGCTTCGCGGTGTTCTTTTCATCGGTCATCTCGGTCCCTTTCCGTTTCGTCCCCGGACCCCGTGCGTATTCACCGGAACCCGAATGGGAGCACTCAGCGCGGACGCGCTGGCGTTTCGTGTTAGCGGCCTTGCGTAAACCGAATATGAAACCGGTCAGCCTGCCGCCTCTGTGAGCCGGGCCAGCGTTTCGTCCCGGCCCAGGACTAGCATCATGTCAAAGACCGAAGGCGTAACCGCCCGGCCCGCCAGCGCCGCCCGCAGAGGGCCGGCCAGCTTGCCGAATTTCGTGTCTTTTTCCGCAGCGAAGGCGTTCAGAACCCCCTCCAGCGCTTCGCGGTCCCAGCTAGCATTTTGCAGATGCGGCGTCAATTCGTTCAGTATACCACGGGATACCGAATCCAGCGCCTTTGTGGCTTTTTCGTCCGGTTCGATCGGCCGCTCCGTCAGGGAAAAATGTCCTTTTTCAAGGAGTTCGGGCAATGTCCGCGCCCGGTCCTTGAGACAAAACAGCGCTTGCCCAAGTCTGTCCGATTGTGCCGATGTCAGTGCCGGCAGACCCGCCGCGACGCGGTAATCAGCCAGTTCTTGCTGCAGTGCGGCATCATCCGTGACGGCAATATGCTGCCCGCTGAGGTTTTCCAGCTTCTTGAGGTCGAACCGCGCCGGGCTTTTGCCGATACCGTCCAGCCCGAACCAGTCACGCGCCTGTGCGTCGGTGAAAAACTCGTCGTCACCGTGGCTCCATCCCAGCCGGGCCAGATAGTTGCGCATGCCCGCAGCCGGATAGCCCATCGCCTGATATTCCTGCGCGCCCAGCGCCCCGTGCCGTTTCGACAGTTTCTTGCCGTCCGGCCCGTGGATCAGCGGGATATGCGCCCAGACCGGCACGTCCCAGCCCATGGCCTCGTAGATCATCATCTGCCGCGCGGCGTTGTTGAGGTGATCGTCGCCGCGGATCACATGGGTGACGCCCATGTCGTGATCGTCGACAACCACGGCCAGCATATAAACCGGCGTGCCGTCCGAGCGCAGCAACACCATATCGTCCAGCTGATCATTGCGGATCGTGACATCGCCCTGAACCTGATCGCGGATCACCGTCACCCCGTCCTGCGGCGCCCTGATGCGCACGACAAAGGGCGCATCGGGATGGTCCGCCGGATCCGCATCGCGCCAGGGCGAGCGGTAGAGCGTGCTTTTGCCTTCGGCCCGGGCGGCGTCGCGAAAGGCGGCAATCTCTTCCTGCGTGGCAAAGCACTTGTAGGCCTTGCCCTCGGCCAGCAATTGCAGCGCTACCTCGGCATGGCGGTCGGCGCGGGCGAACTGGCTGACCGGTTCGCCGTCCCAGTCAAGCCCGAGCCAGCTCAGCCCCTGCAGGATCGCGGCGGTGGCTTCAGGGGTAGAGCGTTCGCGGTCGGTGTCCTCGATCCGCAGCAGGAATTTGCCGCCCCGCCCACGCGCGAAAAGCCAGTTGAACAGCGCCGTGCGGGCGCCGCCGATATGCAGGAACCCGGTCGGCGACGGGGCGAAACGAGTGATGATACCGTCGGACATGCGGCGGGAATATCCTTCTGAATTAACCTTGTGGTAACCATACGCCGTGTAGCTTCGGGGCCTGTCTAGCGGCGGGAACGGCAGGGGGCAAGCATGCGCGCGCCGGCAATGGTCGAGACGGCGCTGCTGCGTCAGCGCGGGCATCTGTATCCATGGGCGCCGGTCTGTCTGGGGCTGGGCATCGGCGCGTGGTTCCTGCTGCGGTCAGAGCCGGGGCTGCCACTCTATGCCGCGCTGGGAACAATCGGCGCGGTATCAGCAGCGGCAGCCCTGCGATGGCCGGGCGGCTGGTCTGCCCTCGGCTGGGCGCTGGCGCTGGCGGCGCTGGGTTTCGGACTGGCCGGGATGCGGGCGCACCGGGTCGACGCTCCGGTTCTGGGTTTTCGCTATTACGGACCGGTGGAGGGCCGGCTGGTCGGGCTCGACCGGTCGGCCTCGGATGCGCTGCGGATCACGCTGGATCAACTGCGTCTGGACCGGGTCCCGCCGCACCGCACGCCGGCCCGGGTGCGGCTGTCGCTGCATACGCCGGACATTCCGGATTTGCGCCCGGGGATGAGGGTGATGGCCACCGGCCACCTGTCGCCGCCCAGCGGGCCGGCTGAACCCGGCGGCTTTGATTTCCGCCGCCATGCCTGGTTTCAGCGCCTTGGCGCTGTGGGATATACCCGAAACCCGGTGCTGGTGATCGCGCCGCCGGAGACCGGCGCGGTGTCCGTCACCATCCTGTCGATCCGGCTGGCCGCGTCGCAGCACGTGCAGGCGAGGCTGTCCGGAGATGCCGGCGGTTTCGCGGCCGCCGTCACAACCGGGGACCGCAGCGGTGTCAGCCGCGAGGCGCTGCAGGATCTGCGCGACAGCAATCTGGCGCATCTTCTGGCCATATCGGGTCTGCATATGGGGCTGCTGGCCGGGTTCGTCTTTGCCGCCATGCGGCTGGGCATTGCCGCGGTGCCCTACCTTGCGCTGCGCCTGCCGGGGCACAAGATCGCCGCGCTTGCCGCCCTGTGCGCGGCGGCGGGATATCTTGCATTGTCGGGGCGCAATCTGGCGACCGAGCGGGCCTTCATCATGGTTGCCGTCGCGCTGTTGGCCGTGCTGCTGGACCGGCGTGCGCTGTCCTTGCGGGCGGTCGCCACGGCGGCGCTCGTGGTGCTGGTGCTGCGGCCCGAGGCGCTGCTGAGCCCGGGGTTCCAGATGTCATTTGCCGCTACCGTGGCGCTGGTGGCGGTGTTCGGCTGGCTGCGTGACGCGCCGGTGCAGCGCGCGCCGGCATGGCTGCGGCCGGTGATCGGGCTGATCGTGTCCTCGGCGGTGGCCGGGGCGGCGACGGGGCCGGTGGCCGCGGCCCATTTCAACACGCTGGCGCATTTCGGCCTGCCGGCGAACCTGCTTTCGGTGCCGCTGATGGGGCTGGTGGTGATCCCCGGCGCGGTGCTGGCCCTGTTGCTGGCGCCGTTCGGGCTGGATCAGGTCGGCCTGACCGCGATGGGGCTGGCGCTGAACTGGATCCTCGGCGTCGCCCGCACCGTGGCCGCATTGCCCGATGCCGTCGGCCATGTGCCCCAGCCGGGGCCATGGGTGTTGCCGGTCCTGTGCCTCGGGATGCTGTGGCTGCTGTTGTGGCAGGGGCGGGCACGGGCGCTGGGACTGCTGCCCGCGGCACTGGCGTTCGGGCTCTGGACGCAGGAGCAGCGTCCGCAGGTGCTGATCGCGGATAATGGCGGGCTGATAGGGGTGATGACCCCGCAGGGCCGGGCGCTCAGCCGCGACAAGGGCAGCGGGTTCATCGCCGGGATCTGGCTGGAAAACGACGGTGACGGGGCCGGCCAGCCGGCCGCGGCCCGGCGCTGGCCGGTGCGGCCCGGCGCGGCGCGCATCTTCCGGGTCGGGGACCGGGAACTGGTGCACCTGACCGGAAAACGTGCCGCGGCCGGGTTCACGGCCTGCCGCCGCGACCAGATCGTCGTCGCACCGGTGCCCATCGATCTGACCGGGCCGTGCCGGACTTTCGATCCGGCGGCCCTGCGCGCCACCGGCAGCCTGTCGCTGACCGACGGCCGGCTGACCACCGCGCGCGAATTGTCGGGCACCCGGCTGTGGCACCCGCCGCCTGCCGGGCGCTGAAGAAAATTCTGCGAATTTTCTGACGTGGACCGCGCCGTAGCGGACCCGGAAAATTCGCAGAATTTTCTTCAGCGCCCGGCGCGCCAGTCGGCCCATTCTTCGGGCGTATCCAGATCCAGCCGCGCGCGCTGGCCGGGCAGGGGCACGTGGTGCACCCGTTTGCCTGCCGCCGCGACCACCGTCTTTGCGCCGGTGTCGCCCTGCAGACCGGCAAAACACGCAAACAGCGCGGCAGAAAACACCACCGGATGCCCGCGCTGTCCATCCTCGGTCACCGCGTGCCAGATCAGGTCGCCGCTTTGCAGATCCACCGCCTCCAGCATCGTGGTCAGGTCATCGTCGGTCAGCTCCGGCAGATCAGCCAGCAGCAGCATCGCCGCGGCGGCACCCGGCGGCATGGCCGCGAAACCGGTTCGCAGCGATGCGCCCATGCCCTCCTGGGCCTCGGGCACCGGTACGGGCGTGATGTCCAGCCCCTCCAGCGCGGCATATCTGGGATGAGGCGGCACCGGCAGGGCAACCAGAACCGGGCCCGTCGTCACCCGTCGCGCCATGTCCGCCTGCCGCCGGATCAGCGGCTGACCCTCAACCTCTTCCATCAGCTTGTCGCGCCCGCGCATCCGGCGCGACTGACCGGCGGCAAGGATCAGGATCGGCAGGTCGCTCATCCGCGCAGCCGCGCACCCGCGGGATCGAACAGCACGTCGCCGAGAACCCGTGCCTTGCGCATCTGACCAAGGATCTCGATCTCCACATCGGGGGCCTCGTCGACGCGCCCGGCGGGCAGGAAACCCTGTGCGATGGATTTCTGCGCATGGTGCGAATAGCCGCCCGAGGTGCAGAAACCCACGACCGCCCCGTCGAGCCAGATCGGTTCATAGCCCTGCACGTCGGCGTCATCAGCATCGACCTCGAAGGCCACCAGCCGCCGGGCCGGGCCCTCGCGCCGCGCCTTTTCGGCCACTTTGCGGCCAATGAACTCCACGTTCTTCTTCCACGAAATGAACCGGTCCAGCCCGGTTTCGGCCGGGGTGTAATCCGGCGAAAACTCGGCCATCCACGACCCGAAGAACCGGTCGAGCCGCAGCGACATCATCGCCCGCATACCGAAGGGCACCATGTCATAAGCCTGTCCGGCCGACCACAGCACCGCCCACAGCGCCCGCTGATCCATCGGGTCGCAGAAGATCTCGTAGCCCAGATCGCCGGTATAGCTGACCCGCTGCACAACACAGTTGACCGGACCCACCACCATGCGCCGCACGTCGAGGAATTTCAGATCCACCGCATCGCGGGTGGCCGCAGCCAGCACGTCGCGCGCCCGTGGCCCGGCGATCTGGAACCCGTTCAGCCGGTCCGAGGTGTTTTCCACCGTCACACCGCCGGCCCCGGCCTGATGCCCGAACCAGCGCATGTGAAACGCCTGTGCGCCGTAAGACGCGGTCAGACGGAACTCGGTTTCCGACAGGCAGGACACGGTGAAATCACCGATGATCCGGCCATGGGGTGACAGCATCGGCGTCAGCGACAGCCGCCCGGGCTGCGGGATGCGCCCCGCCATCACCCGGTCCAGCCACGCCCGCGCATTGGGGCCGCTCACCCGGTACTTGCCGAAATTATGCACCTCGTTGATGCCGACAGCCGCGCGCACGCCGTGCACTTCCCGTGCGGTTGCGTCAAAGGCGTCCGAGCGGCGGAAGGAGGGGGTCTCGTAGGTCGGTTCGTCGCCGCGGGCGAAATAGTTCGGCACCTCCAGCCCGTATTGATGGCCCCAGACCGCGCCCATGTCGGAGAAGATTTCATACATTGGCGTGGTGCGGTGCGGCCGGGCGGCGGGCAGTTCTTCGTTCGGGTAGGCCACCGAAAACCGCTTCTGGTAGTTTTCGATCACCTTGGGCCTTGTGTAGCCCGGCGATATCCAGTCCCCATAACGCGCCACGTCCATGGCAAAGGTGTCGCGCTCGGTCTCGCCATGGATCATCCATTGCGCCAGCATCAGGCCGACGCCGCCGCCTTGCGAAAACCCGGCCATCACGCCGCAGGCGGACCAGTAGTTGCGCATGCCCGGCACCGGGCCGACCAGCGGGTTGCCATCGGGGGCGAAAGTGAACGGCCCGTGGATCACTGATTTCACCCCGGCGCGTTCCAGATCGGGAAAACGTTTGTAAGCAAATTCAACGCTGTCGCCGATCTTGTCAAAGTCATCCGGCAACAGCTCGTGGCCAAATTCCCATGGTGTGCCATCCACCGCCCACGGCTTGCAGGGCTGTTCATAAAACCCGATGCACAGGCCCTTGCCCTCCTGCCGCAGATAGCTTTCGCCTGCGGGGTCCATCACGTGCGGGTGCTCGCGGCCTTCGGCCATCATCCCGGTGATCAGCGGCACGTCCTCGGTCACCAGATACTGATGCTCCATCGGGTGCAGCGGGAAATAGACACCGGCCATCGCCCCCACCTCGCGCGCCCAGAGCCCGCCGGCATTGACCACGTGTTCGGCATGGATCGTGCCCTTGTCGGTGACCACGTCCCAGCTGCCATCCGGACGGGGATTGGTTTCGCGCACCATGCAGTGGGTTTCGATGGTTGCACCGCCCATCCGCGCGGCCTTGGCGTAGGCGTGCGTGGTGCCGGACGGGTCGAGATGCCCGTCGAGCGGATCGTAAAGCGCGCCGATGATGCCGTCGGTGTTGGTCACCGGTGCGATCTTCGCGATCTCCTCAGGCCCGACGATCTCGGTCTCCAGCCCCATGAACCGGTGCTTCGCGCGCTCGGCCACCAGCATGTCGAACCGGTCGCGATTGTCGGCCAGCGTCACGCCGCCGACATGGTGCAACCCGCAGGACATGCCGGTAATCTCTTCCAGCTCGCGATAGAGCCGGATCGTATAACCCTGCAGCGCGGCCATGTTGGTGTCACCGTTGAGCGTGTGAAACCCGCCCGCCGCGTGCCATGTGGAGCCGGAGGTCAGGTCTGAACGTTCCAGCAGCATCACGTCCGACCAGCCCAGCTTGGTCAGGTGATACAGAACCGAACATCCGACGACGCCGCCGCCGATCACGGCGACCCTTGTGGTGGTTTTCATGTGGCTCCTCATCCGCTTGTCGCGGAAATGGTGCGGCGGGGATGAGCGGTTCGCAAGTCTGAAAACGTCCGATGATGTCGCTGCCGCGCTGCTCAGTCCGACCAGGGCTCTCCGCCGGGGAACGTGGTGAAGGTCGCGGCCGGAAGATATCCGGCGTCGACAGGCATCATGTGGCCGGTAACCGCGCGCGCGCCGTCAGACAGCAGGAACGCCGCGACATCGGCAATGTCGGACGCATCCACCATCCGTTTGAGCGCATTGACCGTCAGCATCGCCTCGATACTGCGTTCGCCCGCATCCACCCGCGCCTGCAGCGCCGGGGTCAGTACGAAGGTCGGTGCCACGCCGTTGATCCGCACACCATGACGTCCAAGCTCGACACACAGCAGTTCCACAAGCCGCAATATGGCGGTTTTAGAGGGGCAATAGGCCGGCAGCGGCAAGGCGACATAGGAATTGATGGAACCGACGGTCACGATGGCGCCACTGCCCGAGGCACGCATCAGGCGGCCAAATGATCGGCAGGCATTGAGAGTTCCGCCATAATTGACCGACCACAGCCGGTCATGTTCGGCAAGGTCCGCGTCAAGCACGGTCGAGACGGTTTCGATGATCCCGGCTGCTGTCACAAGTGCGTCCGGCGCGCCGGATTGTGCCCCGATCTGACCGGCGGCTTCGTCCATTGCCACAGGGTCAGAGACATCGATCTGCAGGGCGTGCGCCTGTCCGCCCCGGCCGTTGATGTCGTCGGCAACCGTTTCGGCCGCGGTCCGGTTCATATCGAGGATCCAGATCGCGTACCCATCCCGGGCCAACCGGCGGGCACAGGCCTCGCCAATGCCGCTCGCACCGCCGGTGACAACTGCAATTTTACTCAATTCGGTTCCCTCCGGCTGAGTCGCCGGGCACCCTACGACGGAAACCGGGAATAGTGCACGGGTTTATCAAACACTACAAAAACCGGAAAATTGGTTCAAACTTGGTTCGTTTTTCTAAGATTTAGGTACAATTTTGGTTGAAATGCCGCTTCGCAACTGATTAACCTCACCGAAACATCTCCCGCGTGGTGCAGCACCGACATTTGCCTGCCGGGATGTGTCGTGAATGACCAATCCAAGCGGGGCGCAGGCGAACATTGTGCGGCTCAGCAGGACAGATACAGGGACCAGAAATGCGCACTCATGCTCAGGCGGTTGTGATCGGAGGCGGCGTGATCGGCTGCTCGATCCTTTATCATCTTACTAAGCTGGGCTGGACCGACGTGGTCCTGCTGGAACGGGATGAACTGACGTCAGGCTCAACCTGGCATGCGGCGGCCAATATACACGGGCTGCATGACAGCGCCAATATCAGCCGCATTCAGCACTACACCATGAATCTCTACGAGGAACTGGAGGCAGAGACCGGTCAGTCCTGCGGTGTGTTCAAGCCCGGATCGCTCTATCTGGCGCAGACCGAGAACCGCGAGCATCAGCTGCGCCTGCAGGAATCCAAGGGCCGGCTTTATGGCATGAATTTCCACGAGGTCAGCCGGGACGAGGCCGAGCGTCTGCATCCGCTGGTCAATTACGACGGCATCCGCTGCATCATGTACGAACCCGATGGCGGCAACGTGGATCCTTCGGGCGTGACCAATGCCTATGCGGTCGGCGCGCGGCAGCGGGGCGCGGAAATCCACCGGTTCACCCCGGTCACTGCCACGACGCAGCAGCCGGACGGAACCTGGATCGTGGAGACGCCCAAGGGCAACATTCACACCGAATGGGTTGTGAATGCCGCCGGGCTCTGGGGCCGCGAGGTGGCGGCGCTGGCGGGGCTGACGCTGCCGCTGCAACCCACCGAGCATCAGTATTTCGTCACCGAAACCATCGCCCAGATCGACGCGATGGACCGCCGCCTGCCATCCGTGGCCGACCGTGACGGCGAATACTACCTGCGTCAGGAGGGCAAGGGTCTGCTGATCGGTGCCTATGAACGCGACATGCGGTTCTGGGCCGAGGATGGCACACCGCTGGATTTTGCGCATGATCTGTTTCCCGATGATCTGGAGCGGATCGAGGAAAACATGATGCGCGCCATCGACCGCGTGCCGGCGGTGGGCGAGGCCGGGATCAAGCGGGTGATCAACGGCCCGATGATCTGGACACCGGACAGCAACGTGATCCTCGGGTCGGTGCCCGAGCTGAAGGGCTATTTCTGCTGCAACGGCATCATCCCCGGCTTCTCGCAATCCGCCGGCATGGGGTTGATGTGCGCGCAATGGATGATCCAGGGCGAGATGGAATACGACATGTTCCCGTGGGACATGGCACGCTTCGGCACATGGGCCAATGACAGGGCCTTCGTGAAGGCCAAGGTCGAAGACGTGTATTCCCACCGCTTTGCCATCCATTTCCCGAACGAGGAACGCGCCGCCGGCCGACCCCTGCGCACCCGCCCGGCGTATGACATGCAAAAGGCGATGGGCGGCGTGTTCGGCCTGAACTATGGCTGGGAGCACGTGCAATGGTTCGCCGATGCGCCCGGCGCGACAGACACCAATGGCTTCACCCGCCAGAACTGGTGGGAGCCGGTCGGCCGCGAATGCCGGATGCTGCGCGAACATGCCGGGATCATCGATATCTCCAACTTTGCCAAGTACCGCTGCAAGGGTCCCGGTGCCGAAGACTGGCTGAATACGGTCTTTGCCAACACCATGCCCAAGGCGGTCGGCCGATCCTGCCTGACGCCGCTCATTGGCGTGCGCGGTGGTATCGCCGGGGACGCCACCGTGACCCGGGTGGCCGAAGACGAGTTCTGGATCGTGTCGTCGGGCATGGCCGAACGCTATCAGAAACGGTTTTACGACGCCGTGCCGCTGCCCGAAGGCACCAGTTTCGAAAGCCATACCGAGGCGATGTGCGGCTTCAACGTGGCCGGTCCGAAATCGCGGGACCTGCTGCAGCGGCTGACCAATGCGTCGCTGGCGACCGAAGATTTCCCGTTCATGCGGTCGAAGATGATCACCATCGCCGGGGTCGAGGCGCTGGCACTGCGGGTCAGTTTCACCGGGGATCTGGGCTGGGAATTGCACTGTAAAACCGAGGATCAGGAAAAGCTCTATGCCGCGCTGATCGAGGCGGGCAGGGCATTTGGTGCGGGCCCGGTGGGCGGCCGCGCCCTGATGAGCCTGCGGGTGGAAAAGGGCTATGGCTCGTGGAGCCGGGAATACTCGCCGGAATACTGGCCGCAGGAAGTGGGGCTGAACCGGCTTTGCAAGATGGACAAAGACTTCCTCAACAAGGCCGCCGCCGCCGAGGTGATGGCAAAGGCGCCGCGGGAAATATTGGTTCTGATGGCACTGGACGCCGCGGATGTCACCGCTTCGAACGCTGATGCGACCGGCGGCGAACCGATCTTCCGCAATGGCGAGGGGATCGGACGGGTCACCTCGGGCGCTTATGGGTATTCCGTGGGCATGTCACTGGCGCTGGGATACGTGAAAAACGCCGGCCCGGGCGACGAGGTGGAGGTGATGGTGCTGGGCCGGCCCCACAAGGCGCGGATCCTGCACGAACCGCCTTTCGATCCCAAGGGTGTCAAGCTGCGGGCCTGATCCCGGCGCCGCATCCGGACCCGCGGGCCGGCCTAGTTCCGGCGGGCGTAAACGGCACAGGTGTTCGAACTGGTGCCGGAATAGCTCTGACCGTCGGGCGCGAGGCGTCCGTGGAACTTGTTGGTGATGCCGGGGAAGTACTCGGTCGAGACAATATCGCGCCCGTTCAGGTAAACCTCAGCATGGCCGTTATTGCCCAGATTGTCACTGATTGTGGCCTGATAGAAATTGCCGCTGACCTGCCGGAACCGGACGGTGCCCCGGCTTTGGACGAAAAGCGCGCATTTGGCCGAGAAGCTCCACGTTCCGCTGAGCGACAGGGCCGCCGGCGCCGGATCTGAGGCGGATGCCGTGGTGCCGGGGGCCGGTTCGGCGGTTCTGGCGACCACCGGACAGGCGGTGGCGTCAGCGGATGAAACCGCGTCAAGCGCGGCCTGCGACCCCAGCGAAGCATCGCCCGGGACATTCGTATTGGCGGCGCCGAACCGGGCAAACGCGTCCCGTGTCCGCCGCCCGGCAATGCCGTCCGCGGACCCCGCCTTGCAGTTCAGCGTGTTCAGCTTTTCCTGCGTCAGCCGGATGATGTCCCGCCGGTTTGCAGGTTGGGCGGCCTGCACTGCGGCGGTTTCGACAGGCGCTTCCTCTGCGGGGGCCGGTGCCTCGGTGCGCCCGGCCAGCTTATCGCGGAGCTGCCGCGCGAGCTGGACCGTGAAATCGTCGCTTTCGCCTGCATAGCGCTCAAGGAACGCGTCATAGGCCTCGACACTGCCGATGCTGCGGGCCAGCGCGAAATCCTCGCGGATCAGCCCGCCGGCCGGATCCGGCCCGGGCTCTGCGGCTGCGGTGCCGAAAGAGGCCGGCTCCGCCGTCGCAAAGAAAAACTCGCCCAGCAATTCATCGTAATAGGCCGGGAACTGATCGTGGTTCACGGTGCGGGCCAGCGCACGCACCTCGGTGCGCAGTTCCGACATCATGGGACGCAATTCCAGCTCGGGATCTGCAATCCGGGGCAGGAAAAGCCGGGTGAAGACCGAATTGCGCCCGGTGTCGCTGTCATTCAGACGGTCCAGCGCCAGTTGCCCGGCGCCGGCCGAGAAGATCACGAAGGTCCCCTGCGGCGCCGTGATCCGGCCCAGCCCGCGCGCCCGGCCAATGCTGCGACCGGCGGCGGTGGCAAAGGGATTTTCGCGGCAGGCGTCGATCACCGCGATTGTCGTGCGGGTCCCTGTCGCGCGCACCCGATCCAGCAGGGCGGACAGCGCGATGCTCTCGGATTTGACGAAATCCTGTTCGCCCGAACCAAGCAGCGCGATATCGGTCGGCAACAGGTAGTTTTCGCCGTCGATTTCCACGCCGTGCCCGGCAAAGAAGACAAAGGCCGTGTCTCCCGGTTCCAGCTTGTGAGTGAACTCGGAAATCGTCCGGTTCATGTCCCGGCGCGACCCGTCCAGAAGCGTGAGGATCTCGAACCCCTGACCGCTCAGCGCGTCCGAGATGGCCCGCGCATCGGCCCGTGCCAGTTCCAGCTGTGGCACATCGCGATAGCTGTCATTGCCGATCACGAGGCCCAGCCGTTTCTCGGCCGCCAGCACGCCGGGCAGCATCCAGACCATCACCAATGCCAGAACAAGGGAACGCACAACACACCTCCGGCCACGAATCGCCCCGACTATACCGGAGCTTGCGCGGCTTGCCTCTACTGCCCGGGCGGGATCATCGGCGGGACATCACGATGCGCACAAAACCGCCCCGCCAGTGTCGCGCGGGGCGGCAATTCATTGATGAATTGCCCAAAAGTCGTTCACGACTTTTAGGCGAATTGTCGACTATTCGCCGTGCCGTCAGCCTTTCAGGATCGACCGCCCGGCGTATTCGGCGGTTTCGCCGAGGCTTTCCTCGATCCGGATCAGCTGGTTGTACTTGGCCAGCCGGTCGGAGCGGGCCAGCGAGCCGGTCTTGATCTGCCCGCAATTGGTGGCGACGGCCAGATCGGCAATGGTGGCGTCCTCGGTTTCGCCCGAGCGGTGGCTCATCACGTTTGTATAGCCGGCGCGATGCGCCATATCGACGGCCTTCAGCGTTTCCGACAGCGACCCGATCTGGTTCACCTTGACCAGCATGGAGTTGGCGCAGCCGCGCTCGATCCCCATCGACAGCCGCTCGGGGTTGGTCACGAACAGATCGTCGCCCACCAGCTGGCAATTGTCGCCAACCGCGTCGGTCAGCGCCTTCCAGCCGTCCCAGTCATCTTCGGACATGCCGTCCTCGATGGAGATGATCGGATAATCGCGGATCAGCGCGGTCAGGTAGTCGGCGTTTTCCTCCGGAGACAGCGAAACACCTTCTCCGGCAAGCACATAGGCGCCGTCCCTGAAGTATTCGGTCGCCGCGCAGTCGAGGGCGAGGTGGATGTCGTCGCCGGGGGCATAACCGGCCTTTTCGATGGCCTTCAGGATGAAATCCAGCGCGTCGCGGGTGGAGCTGAGATTGGGCGCAAACCCGCCTTCGTCACCGACCCCGGTGGCCAGCCCGGCAGCGCTCAGTTCCTTCTTCAGCGTGTGGAACACCTCGGACCCCATGCGCACGGCGTCCCGGATCGTCTCTGCCGCCACCGGCATGATCATGAATTCCTGAATGTCGATCGGGTTGTCGGCATGTTCGCCGCCATTGATGATGTTCATCATCGGCACCGGCAGAACCCGCGCCGAGGTGCCACCGACATAGCGGTACAGCGGCTGCGCGGTATAGTCCGCGGCTGCCTTGGCCGCGGCCAGCGATACGCCGAGAATGGCGTTGGCGCCCAGCCGGCCCTTGTTGGCGGTGCCGTCCAGTTCGATCATCGCCTGATCGATGGCTTCCTGCTCGGTCGCATCAAATCCGACGATGTTTTCGGCAATCTCGCCATTTACCGACGCGCAGGCCTGCAGCACGCCCTTGCCCAGATACCGCGCGGCATCGCCGTCGCGCATCTCGACCGCCTCGTAGGCGCCGGTGGACGCGCCCGAGGGCACCGCGGCACGGCCCATGGTGCCGTCTTCCAGCGTGACATCCACCTCGACCGTGGGATTGCCGCGGCTGTCCAGTATCTCGCGGGCGTGAATGTCGATGATGGTGCTCATGATGCGGGTCCTCTGCGCGTTGTTCGCGCGCTTCTTACTGACCCGTCGCGATCCGCGAAAGGGGGTATCAGGCCGCAGCGGTACGGAACCGCTCGCGCCAGAACGTGTAGAGCCCCGATCCGATCACGATCAGGGTGCCGACCAGCATCAGCGCGTCGGGCCGTTCGCCGAACACCACGAACCCGGCCAGCAGCGCAAAAACGATGCGGGTGTAACGGAACGGGGTGACAAACGAGAGCTCACCGATGCGCGTGCCCTGGATCAGCGTGACATAGGCCAGCCCGCCAACCGCGATCGTGCCCAGGACACAGGCCCAGGCCCAGGGCGGCGGCGCAACCCAGCCGACCGGTGACAGCGCCGACAGGATGCCGGCGGCCGGGATCACGATCAGGAAAGCCAGAAAACTCAGCTGACGCGAGCTGAGCCCGGCCGAAATCCGTCGGGTGGCCACGTCACGCACCGCTAACCCGACAACGCCGATGACCGCAAAGATCGCGTTTGCGTCGAACCCGGCAAAGCCGGGACGGACAATCAGCAGCACACCGGCAAACCCGATCATCACCGCGCTCCACCGCCGCCAGCCGACCGGTTCGCCAAGAAACAGCGCAGCGCCCAGCGTCACCGCCAGCGGCGCGGCCTGCAGGATGGCCGAAGCAGAGGACAGGTCGGTCCGGGCCAGCGCCGTGATAAAGCCAAGCACGCCAATCAGTTCGCCCAGATTGCGCAGGATCACCGGCGTTGCCAGCATGTCGCGTGATGCCAGCGGCCGGCCCGAGGCCAGCGTCAGGGTGCCGAACAGCAATGCGCCGCCGCAGCCCATCAGCAGCAGGATTTGCCACGTGGGCAGCAGCGCTGTCAGGGTCTTGATCAGGCTGTCCTCGGCGGCGAACCCTGCCATCGCCAGTGTCATCAGAAGCGCGCCACGCAGATTGTCCATATCGCGCTCCCCGCGGTTGCCGACCCGGCAGCAGTGCGCGTTTGGCCGCAGCGATGCAACCACTCAATCCGGTGTGGGCAGGGAGGTGACGCGACGACCCGGCAGATCCGGATCTGCCGGTCCGGTGTGCCCCGGGCCGTCAATGGAGAAACCGCCAGGAGGGTTTCAGGACGGATCGCGAGCGGCCATGACACGATCCGGTTTGCGCAAACACGGCCACCGGGCGCTATGGCGTCTGCCTTCGGCGGCCCTTTGGGATCGCCGGCAAGGCGCTGACGGCCACGCCGGCACATGGCATTGTTATGACGACGAGACGATCAGCGCTTGAGCGGTACGCCGTAGAGCTCCAGCCGGTGTCCGCGCAGCTCGTAGCCCAGCTTGCGCGCGATCTTTTCCTGCAGTGCCTCGATCTCAGGGTCGACGAATTCGATGACCTTGCCGCTGCTGAGATCGATCAGGTGGTCATGGTGGTCACGCTCGGCATCTTCATAGCGGGCGCGGCCGTCGCCGAACTCGACCTTGTCGAGAATGCCGGCCTCCTCGAACAGTTTGACCGTGCGATAGACCGTTGCCAGTGAGATGTTGGGATCATTGGCGCTGGCGCGGGCATAAAGCTCTTCGACATCAGGATGATCGGCGCTGTCGGCCAGCACCTGAGCAATCACCCGGCGCTGGCCGGTCATGCGCAGGCCTCTGGCCTCGCAGCGTGAAAGGATCGTATCGGGCATCCCGGCTCCGGCAAGTCTGACGTGGGGCGCGGTGTAGCCAGAAATGCCTGACGCCGCCACCCCCTTTGCGGGCCTGAGCATCTTGACACTGTCCGGCATCCACCATCCTGTGGGCGCATGGACGAGAAGCGTGCAGTCGATGGGATCGGCGCGGCGGCCCTGATCGGGTTTTCCGCCCTGCTTGCCTTTAACCAGGTGGTGATCAAGGTCACCGGCGGCGGTTTCGACCCGGTGTTTCAGGCCGGGCTGCGGTCTTTCGGGGCGACTTTCGTGATCCTCGCCTGGATGCGGCTGCGCGGGCTGACATTCGTCATCGGGCCCGGTGTGATGTTCTGGGGGATCGTGTCGGGGACGTTTTTTGCCTATGAATTCATATGCCTGTACCTAGCACTTGATCTGACGACGGTGGCCCGGGCCTCGATCATGTTCTACACCATGCCGGTCTGGCTTTCGCTGGCGGCGCATTTCCTGCTGCCGGGCGAACGGCTCAGCGGCCTGCGGATGCTGGGGCTGGTTCTGGGCATGGCCGGGGTGGTCTGGGCGCTGCTGGACCGGGGCGACGGACAGGGCAGCCTGGCCGGTGACCTGATGGCGCTGGCAGGGTCGCTGGGCTGGGCGGCGATTGCGCTTCTGGTGCGGCTGACGCCGCTGGCGCGGGTGCAGGCCGAAACCCAGATGCTGTTTCAGCTGATCCCGTCGGCGGTGATCCTGCTGGCGCTGGCGCCGCTTTTCGGCGGGCTGACCCGGGATCCGTCGGCGATCCACTATGCCGGGCTGGCGTTCCAGACCGTCTGCGTGGCGAGCCTTGGATTTCTGGCGTGGTTTTACCTGATGAAGGTCTACCGCGCCAGCGGCGTGGCCAGCTTTGCGTTCCTGTCGCCGGTCTTTGCGGTGGTGTTCGGTTGGCTGCTGCTGGGCGAGGAGACTGGCGTACAGATCTGGGGCGCGCTGGCGCTGGTGGCGGCGGGGATCTTCCTGATCAACCGGAAGTGAGGCATTTTTCGGTGACGAAAAATGCGCGAATTGTCGACAATTCGCGCCGGGCGCGCGCCGCCCCCCGGACCCCCCGGGAGTATTTGGACAAAGATGAAATCAGGTGCCGCAGAACGTGGCGGGCACAACTTCGTCCGGCAGCGGCGGGCGGGTCAGGTCATCGGCCTCCGGTTGCGGGGTGAAGGGGCGGGCCAGCACGGTGTTGAGCCGTTCGAACGGGGTATAATCACCCGCGATGGCGGCGTCGATCATCTGTTCGATCCGGTGGTTGCGCGGGATGAAGACGGGGTTGGTCCGGCGCATCAGGTCCTGCGGGTCGGGTTCGCGGGCCAGCCGCGCCTGCCAGTCCCCGGCCCAGCCATCGAAGGCGGCCGGGTCGGTGAACTGGTCGCGCGGGGTGCCGTCGGCCAGCGCCCGGAAGGTGTTGGTGAAATCGGCCTGGTTCTCGGCCATGCGGTTCAGCAGGTCGGTGATCAGGGTTTCATCGCCGTCTTCGGCGCTGGCGAGGCCGATCTTGGCGCGGAAGATACTGAGCCATGCGTCGTGGATCAGGCCCGGCATCGCGTGCACGATGGCGGTGGCCTGTTCGACCGCGGTCTCGGTGTCGGGCATCTGCCGGATCAGCGCGGTGGCGAGCTGGGCGATGTTCCAGACCGCGATTTCGGGCTGCCGGCCATAGGCGTAGCGGCCCATGTGGTCGATCGAGCTGTAGACCCGGCCGGGATGGTAGCTGTCCAGGAAGGCGCAGGGCCCGTAGTCGATGGTTTCGCCCGATATGGTGCAATTGTCGGTGTTCATTACGCCGTGGATGAAACCGGCGCCCATCCATTGCGCGATCAGCCTGCTCTGGGCGTCGCGGACAGCGGTGAGCAGGCCCATCGGGCCGTCCGCATCCGGGTAATGGCGGGCGATGGCATAGGCGGTGAGCTGCTCCAGTGTGTCGGTCTGGCCGCGGGCGGCAAAGATCTGAAACGTGCCCACGCGCAGGTGGCTGCGGGCGACCCGGGTCAGCACCGCGCCGGGCAGGGGGCGTTCGCGGATCACCGGTTCGCCGGTTTCCACCGCCGCCAGCGCGCGGGTGGTGGGGATGCCCAGCGCGTGCATGGCTTCGCTGATCACATATTCGCGCAGCACCGGACCCAGCCAGGCGCGGCCGTCGCCCATGCGCGAATAAGGCGTGCGGCCGCTGCCCTTGAGCTGAATGTCGCGGCGGATGCCGTCGGTGCCCACAGTTTCGCCCAGCAGCACGGCCCGGCCATCGCCCAGCTGCGGGTTGTACTGCCCGAACTGGTGTCCGGAATAGAGCTGGGACAGCGGTTCGGCCCCCGCGGGCAAACGGTTGCCGGCAAAAACCTGCGCCAGCTCGCCGGTGTCCCCGGGTTCGATGCCCAGCAGCCGGGCGAGATCGGCGTTAAAGGCGATCAGCCGTGGCGCCTGCACCGGTGTCGGGGTCTGCCGGGCATAGAAGGCGGGCGGCAGGGCAGCATAGCTGTTGTCGAAGGGGATGTGCAGGGTCATGGACCTGATGTAGCAGCCGGGCGCGGGAAAGCTAGAGCCTGCGGGACATCAGCATGTAACGTTCGCGCGCCTTGAACCCGGTGCGGGCATAGAGCCGCTGGGCCGTCGGGTTGTCGCGGTCGACCTCCAGATGCAGTGCGGTCAGCCCGGCCCCGGCAAGCGCCTTGGGCAGGTCCAGCAACACTTCGGTGGCGATGCCGCGGCCACGCACGCGGGGGCGGATGTAGATCTCGTCGACAAAGCCGTCCATGCCGCCGAACTCCACCGACCAGCCAAAGGTGATGACCACGTAACCGATGGGCGCGCGGGTGGGGCCGATGATATAGACCGCGCCGTAGGGCGAGCCTTCGAGCAGCGGCGACAGCGCGGCGCGGCGCGTGGCGTCGTCCTGTTGGATGCCCTCTTCTTCGTGGAAGGCGGTGACCAGCGCCAGCACCGGGTCCAGATGCTCGGCCCGCGCCAGATGCAGTGCCGCGCTCATAACCGGGCCAGCCGTTCGGTCAGCAGGGCAAAGAGGCCGTCGGCCTCCACATCGCCGAGGAAAGTGGCGTTCGGGCTGCGGTCGGTGACGCCCCACCAATCTGCCACCGTCATGCCGCGGGTCAGGGGCGAGCCGGTTTCAATCTCCACGTTGATGTGCCGGCCCGAAAACAGGTCAGGCCGCAGCACAAAGGCGGTGACGCAGGGATCGTGCAGAGGCGCGCCGGCCGAGCCGTATTTCTCCTTGTCGAAGCGTTCGAAGAAATCGGTCATCTGGGCCACGGCGATGCCAACCGGGCTGCCCAGCGCGCGAAACGCGTCGTTGCGGGACTGGGTGACCAGCGCTTTGTGTGTGACGTCGAGCGGAACGATGGTGATATCGCAGCCGGATTTCATAACGATGTCAGCGGCTTCCGGGTCGACGTAAATGTTGAATTCGGCCGCGGGGGTGATGTTGCCTACTTCGAAATACGCTCCGCCCATCAGCACGATTTCCTGCACCCGCGCGGCGACATCAGGGGCTTTTTCGAAGGCGGTTGCGATGTTGGTCAGCGGGCCCAGCGGGCAGAGCGTGACCGTGCCGGCAGGCTGGCGGCGCAGGGTGTCGATGATGAAATCGACGGCGTGGCCATCGGCCAGCGGCATTTGCGGTTCCGGCAGGTCGGGGCCGTCAAGCCCGGTTTTGCCGTGCACGTGTTCGGCCGTTACCAGCCTGTGGCGCAGCGGTCGGTCACATCCGGCATAGACGGCCACATCCGGACGTCCGGCCAGTTCACAGACCATGCGCGCGTTGCGTGAGGTCAGCGCCAGCGGCACGTTGCCGGCAACGGTGGTGATGCCGAGAAGATCGATCTCCTCCGGGCTGGCCAGGGCCAGCAGGATGGCAACGGCGTCGTCTTGTCCGGGATCGGTGTCGATGATGATCTTGCGTGCTGGCATACCGGCGGCCCCTGATTTCGCCGGACAGTGGCAACGCGGCACGGAATTGTCCAGCGGTGCACATCGGGGTGCAGGCGCGGCCTTGCAGGGCTGCCGCGGCGCGGGGTGAAATTGGCGCGATGTTCACTCTTTCGCGCAAGGGTTTTCCGCATCAATATTTGCGGGGATCGGGCAAAGGGGAATCATGACCAAGCAGGTTTATATTCACGCCGGGGCGCACCGGACCGGAAGCAGCTCTTTTCAGCTGTGCCTGTCGCAGAACCGCGACCTGTTGTCGGCGCTGGGGTATGATCTGGCCTATCCCGGGCGCGACGGGGCGCCGGGCGGGCAGCTGAAGCTGCGTTTTGCCAGCCCGCGGGAAAACCCGGCCCGGCGTGAGATGAAATCGCAATGGGCGGCCAAACACCTTGCCGCGCTCAGCCCCGATCCGGAACGGCCGCTGATCCTGTCGGAGGAAAATCTGCCGGGGCGGATGTTCCATCTGCTCAAGGGGCAGCTTTACCCAGGCGTGGAAGAGCGGCTGAACATGATCCGGGAGGTGTTCGCAGGCGCGTCGATCCGGGTGCTGATCGTGATCCGCGACTATGCGGGATTTCTGGAATCCGCCTATCGCAAGCGCAGCGAGCTGGTGGAGGTGGCGCCATTCCGCGATCTTGCGCCGGCGATGACGGCGATCGAGGGCGGCTGGCCCGACCTGATCGCGGGTATTCAGGACCATCTGAGGCCGGAACGGCTGACGGTGGTGGACTATGCGCAGCGCGGCGAAAACCGGGCGCTGCTGGCGCGTCTGGTGCCGGATCTGGCGGGTCAGGACCTGCGCGAACCCGACCGCGCCGTGAACCTCAGCGCGCCGGGGGCGGCGCTGGAGGAATTGCAGGCGCGGCTGGCCGGAGGTGGGCGGGTCAGCGCGGCGGAACGCGGTGAGGTGATCGCGCGCCATGCCGGCGCCGATCCCACAGGCGACCGGTTCACCGATGGCGAACGGCGCACGCTGCAGGCCCGCTATGCCGCCGACCTCAAAACGATTGCGGCGATGCCCGGCGTCGAGCTGGCCGGGCGGCCGGAAACCGGGGCGCCCACGCGGACCGCCAAGCGGGTCTTTCTGCACGCCGGATCGCACCGGACCGGCACCAGTTCCTTTCAGTCCTGCCTGAACCTGAACCGGCAGGGTCTGAGCGCCGCCGGGATCGATGTGGCCTATCCCGGTCGCGACGGTGTGCCCGGCGGGCGGTTGGGTATGCGGCTGCCGCGGCCCGGCATGATGGCCACCGACAGCGGGAAATTCATCGGTTCGGTGCGGGATGCGGTGCGCCTGCTCAGCCCGGACCGGGGGCGAGCGGTGGTCCTGTCCGAAGAAAACATTCCCGGCCGGATGATCCATTTCTACAAGGGTCAGTTCTTTCCCGCCTCGGAGCAGAGGTTCCGGGCCATGCGGGCGGGGCTGGGGGACGCGGAACTGCATCTGCTCTATGTGGTCCGGTCTTATGACGAACTGTACGTGTCAGCCTATCGCAAACGCGCCGAGGACCGGCCCATGCGCGCGTTTTCCGAACTGGTTGAACACTTTCTGAACATGGACCGCGGCTGGCCCGAACTGCTGGCGCAGATGCGCGACGAACTGCGGCCCGTGCGCTTTGTCGTGGTGCCGTACGAGCGGCGCGGGGCCAGCCGGGATTTGCTGCGGGCGCTGTTGCCGCCATCGGTGACGGTGGACCTGCAGGAACCGGAACGCGACCTGAACGTCAGCGCGACGGATGCCGCGCTGATGGCATTGCAGCGCCGCTATCACGCCGGCGAAACGCTGAGCCGGGTGGAATGGAAGACGGTGATGGCAGATCATGCGTCGGACCGGGACCCGCGCGGGTTTGCCGGTTTCGGCGCGGCCGACCGAAAGGTGCTGAAAGATCGCTACGCCGCGGATCTGGACCGGGTTGCGGCACTGGAACAGGTTGAGGTTCTTTAGGTAACTATCGGAATATAGTAATATTTACGGAAATTGATCCGGAGGAGTTTCGACCGTTCACCGGCACTCTACCCCGACCCGCCTTCACCCCGGGTCCGCTTCTCCTCGGCCTTCACTGCGTCCCATAGCGCGTCCATTTCCTGCAGCGTGCTGTCCTCGGGGCGTTTGCCCTTTTCCGCCAGCCGCGCCTCCACGGCCCCGAACCGGCGGATGAATTTCGCATTTGTCCGCCGCAGCGCGGCCTCGGGCTCCACCTCCAGATGCCGGGCAAGGTTGGCGATGACAAAAAGCAGATCACCCAGTTCCTCCTCGACCTCGTCTTGGGAGAGCGTGTCGCGTGCCTCGGCCAGTTCACCGGCCTCCTCGGTGATCTTGGCCAGCACGTCGCGCGTGTTGCCCCAGTCGAACCCGACGCGGGCCGCGCGTTTCTGCAGCTTGTAGGCCCGCAGCAGGGCGGGCAGGTTGGCGGCAACCCCGTCCAGCGCCCCTTTCTGTTCCTTGCCCGCACGCTCGGCAGCCTTGATCGCCTCCCAGTCGCGGGTCTGTTGCGCGGCGGATTTGTCCCGGCTTTCATCGCCGAACACATGCGGGTGCCGGTCGACCATCTTGTCGGAAATGTTGCGCACCACTGACTGAAAGGTGAAATGCCCGGCCTCTTCACCCATCTGCGTGTGATACACCGTCTGCAACAGCAGATCGCCCAGCTCGCCCTCCATTTCGCCCCATGCTTCACGCTCGATCGCATCGGCAACCTCGTAGGATTCCTCGATCGTGTAGGGCGCGATCGAGGCGAAATCCTGCTCGATGTCCCACGGGCAGCCGGTTTTGGGATCGCGCAGGCGGCGCATGATTTCCAGCAGCCGTTCGATGCCGGCATTCTGGTCGCGGATGAGAGGGTTTTCGGGCATTGCAGCGGACCTTGGTTCGGTGTCTGATGCACATCAAACGCATGCCGTCAGAGGAGTCCAGACCATGCCTGTCGTGAACCGCATTGCCGAGTTCGGCAACGAAATGGCCGAATGGCGCCGCTGGCTGCACCGCAACCCGGAACTGGGCTTCGATCTGCCCAAGACCGCGGCCTATGTCGCCGAGCGGCTGAAAGAGATCGGTGTCGATGAGCTGCATGACGGTATTGCGCAAACCGGTATGGTGGCGATCATCAACGGGCAGGGCGACGGGCCGACCATCGGCCTGCGCGCGGATATGGATGCGTTGCCGCTGGATGAGATTTCCGGCGCGGAGTGGAGTTCGGAAACCGGCGGCAAGATGCATGCCTGCGGCCATGACGGGCATACGACGATGCTGCTGGGCGCGGCGAAATACCTGACCGAGACGCGGAATTTCAAAGGGCGCGTGGCGCTGATCTTCCAGCCGGCCGAAGAGGCGGGCGGCGGTGGCGAGGTTATGGTGCGCGAGGGCATCATGGACCGCTTCGACATCGGTCAGGTCTACGCGCTGCACAATGCGCCCAGCTTTGAAACCGGGACAGTGCACACCAATCCGGGGCCGATGATGGCCTCGGTCGACGAATTTCGCGTGATCTTCACGGGCAAGGGCGGACATGCAGCCATGCACAACGAAGCCGTGGACCCGATCCCGGCGGCCGCGGCCTTTGCCGATGGCTGCCAGACCATCGTGTCGCGCAACCGCGAACCCACCAAGGCGCTGGTGGTGTCCGTGACCCGCCTCATGTCCGGCGGTCCGGCGCTCAACATCATTCCCCAGACTTCCGAAGTGGGCGGTACGGTGCGCAGCTTTGACCCCGAACTGCGGGACATGGTCGAGGCCCGCATCCGCAAGCTCGCTGCCGGGATCGCCGAGGCCTATGAACTGGAGGCCGAGATCCTCTATGACCGCAGCTATCCGGCCACCATCAACCACGCCGAGCAGGCCGCCTTTGCGGCAAAGGTCGCCGAGGAGATCGTTGGTGCCGACAAGGTGGATGCCGACGTTCCGGCGGTGATGGGGTCCGAGGATTTCGCCTATATGCTGGAAGAGCGGCCCGGTGCCTATCTGTTCGTCGGGCAGGGCGATACGCCGATGTGCCACCACCCGGCCTACGATTTCAACGACGAGATCGCGCCGGTGGGCGCGTCGCTGCTGGCCCGGCTGGTTGAACGCGCGCAACCGCTGAACTGAGGGGGAACAATGGCACTGGAAGACGCAAAAGAGCAGGCAGATGTTGCGTTTACGCGGCAAAGTTTAACCGGTCTGGCCTTCGAGAACGCCTTTGGCGGTGCAACATCGTTCCTACGCCGGAAGTACACCAAGGACCTGACCGGCGTGCAGATTGCCATCACCGGCGTGCCATTCGATCAGGCGGTGACGAACCGGCCGGGCACGCGGCTGGGCCCGCGTGCGATCCGCGAGGCCAGCACGTTACAGACCTACGAACCGCCCTACGGCTGGGGTTATGACGTGATGTCCGAGATTGCCATGATCGACTATGGCGATCTGGCCTTCGACTATGCTGATATTCCGGCCTTCCCGGCGGCGCTGAAGGCGCATATCGCCGGGATCCTTGCCGCCGGCGCGGCCAGCGTGACGCTGGGCGGTGATCATTACATCAGTTTCCCGATCCTGCAGGCCTATGCGGACAAGTACGGGCCGATGGCGCTGTTACAGTTCGACGCCCATACCGACACATGGCCGGATGATGATATGAACCGCGTCGACCACGGTACGATGTTCTACAAGGCGGTGAAATCGGGCATTGTTGATCCGGCGAAATCGGTTCAGGTCGGCATCCGCACGGTGGTGGACGACCCGCTGGGCGTAAATATCATCGACGCGCGCGAGGTGCACGAAACCGGCGTCGCCGCGGTGGTGGAGAAGATAAAGGGCATCCTTGGCGATCACCCGACCTATCTCAGCTTCGACATCGACGGGCTGGACCCGGCCTTTGCGCCGGGCACCGGCACGCCGGTCTGGGGCGGGCTGGCCAGCTGGCAGGCCTCGGCCATCCTGCGCGATCTGGCAGGGATCAACATCAAAGGCGGGGATATCGTGGAAGTGTCGCCGCCGTTTGACACCACCGGGGCCACGGCGATTGCCGGGGCGCATGTGGCGACCGAGATCAGCTCGCTGATTGGGTGGCGGCTGCGGGGGTGAAGGCGCAGGGTGTTGGATGTTTGCACCGGCGACGTAAGGCACCCGGATACGGCCCGAACTCAGCGCCAAATCCTGCTTCCGGCTTGGACGCGGAGCGGAATTCTGGGATATCTCGGAAAACACCTGACGGAATGCATCCATGACCCCCAAGAATCAGCCCCTCAGCGGCAACGAACTGGCGCGGTTCTCCGGGCCGAACACCTTCATGCGCCTGCCGCAGGCCAACCGGCTCGACGGGCTGGATGTGGCGGTGCTGGGGGTGCCGATGGATATCGGCGCGTCCTGGCGCTCGGGCACCCGGTTCGGGCCAAAGCAGGTGCGCGCTGAAAGCGCCATGATCCGCCCCTACAACATGGGCACGGGGGCTGCGCCGTTTGACAGCCTGCAGATCGCGGATATCGGGGATATCGCCATAAACACGTTCAACCTGTCGGACAGTTTATCCATTATTGAAGACAGTTACGGGGCGATCCTGAAGTATGATGTCATCCCTGTCGGCATCGGGGGCGACCATTCGATCACCCTGCCGATCCTGCGCGCGATGGCAGCCAAGCACGGGCCCCTGGCATTGGTGCATGTGGATGCTCATGCGGATGTGAACGACCACATGTTCGGTGAACGGGAAACCCACGGCACCGTGTTCCGGCGCGCGTTTGAAGAGGGGCTGATCAAACCCAACAGCACGTTTCAGGTCGGCATCCGCGGCACCGGCTATGCCGCCACCGATTTCACCGAAGCCAAGGGCTGGGGGTTCCGGCAATACCCGGCCGAAACGCTGTGGCACCGCACGCTGACCCCGATCGGCGAAGAGATCCGCGACGAGATCGGCAGTGCCAAGGTCTATGTCACCTACGATATCGACAGCCTGGACCCGTCCTTTGCGCCGGGCACCGGAACGCCGGAGATCGGCGGGCTGACGACGCCACAGGCGCTGCAGCTGATCCGGGCGCTGCGCGGGCTCAATATCGTCGGCTGCGATCTGGTCGAAGTGTCGCCGCCTTATGACACTTCGGGAAATACCGCGTTGACGGGCGCGAACCTGTTGTATGAACTCCTGTGCATCCTTCCGGGTGTGGAATACAGGTGAGGCGAATCATGATCTGGGTCTGGCTTTCTTTCGTTATCGTGATCGGCGGGTGGCTGATCTGGATCCGGAATGCACCTGACAATCCCAAAACCTGGCATGTGGTGCCCGAGGTGGTGATCGATCAGCGCAAGCGAAACTCTATCAAGCGGCTGGTGGAAACCGGACCCGACGGGTTGGCGCGGCTGCACAAGGTCGCGATGGAGAGCCCGCGCACAACGGTTCTGGCCGGGTCGGTGGACGAGGGGATGGTGACCTATATCACCCGCACCAAGCGGCTGCAGTTTCCCGACTATACCACGGCCCATCAGGACGGCGACATGCTCAAGATTTTCGCCCGTGCCCGGTATGGCCACTCAGATCGTGGCGTGAACACCCGCCGCGTTCAGCGGTGGCTGACCGCGATCGAGCCCGGATGACAGGCAGCCTTGGCTGACCTCGCGCCACATCGGGTTGTTCAGTGACATCTGGCACTGGGCCATGAACATCCGCCCGTCGACCTGCAGGCAGATTGTTTCGCCCAGTTCCACGCGCCCGCCCTTGCTGTCGGTGCAATAGCAGTCGATCGTCGTGCCGCCCGGGCCCTTGACGTCTGCCATTGCCGGGGTTGCGAGAAGGATAAGGAAGAAAAGTGCTCGGATCATGCGCATAATCTAGCACAGGCGCGGGCTTGACCAAAACCCTGCAATGTCGGACAGACCACGGATGGTTCCTGAAGAACGCCTGGAACAGATTTTGCAGAGGTTTCAGTACCTCGAAGCTGCCATGGCCGATGCCGCGGTTGGCGGCGACATTGCCGTGCTTGCGCGGGAATATGCCGAACTGAAGCCGGTGGTGGAGCAGATCGGGGCCTGGCGTGGGCTGGTTGCGGATCTGGCCGAGGCCGAAGTGATGCTGGAAGATCCCGACATGAAGGAACTGGCAGAGGAGGAACTGCCGGTCCTGCGCGCGCGGATGCCCGAAGCCGAACATGCGCTGCAGGTGGCACTGCTGCCGCGCGACAAGGCAGACGGGCGCCCGGCGATGCTGGAAATCCGGCCCGGCACCGGCGGTGACGAGGCCGCGCTGTTCGCGGGGGATCTGTTGCGCATGTATCAGCGCTTTGCCGAAGCGCAGGGCTGGAAGCTGGAGATCATCGAGGAACAGGCGACCGAACTGGGCGGGATCAAGGAAGTGGTCGCGCGGGTCGCCGGCGACAACGTGTTCGCGCGGCTGAAATACGAAAGCGGCGTGCACCGGGTTCAGCGCGTGCCGACCACCGAAAGCGGCGGGCGGATCCATACCTCGGCTGCGACCGTGGCGGTTCTGCCCGAGGCCGAGGATGTCGATATCAAGATCGATGCAAACGATATCCGGATCGACACCATGCGCAGCTCCGGGGCAGGGGGACAGCATGTGAACACCACCGATTCGGCAGTACGCATCACCCACCTTCCCAGCGGCATCGTCGTGACCAGTTCGGAAAAATCGCAGCACCGCAACCGCGAGATCGCGATGCAGGTGCTCAAGACCCGGCTCTTTGACCTTGAACGCCAGAAGGCGGCGGACGAACGCGCCTCGGACCGGGCCAGTCAGGTCGGCAGCGGCGACCGGTCCGAACGCATCCGCACCTATAATTTTCCGCAGGGCCGGATGACCGATCACCGGATCAACCTGACGCTCTACAAGCTCGATCAGGTGATGCAGGGCGATCTGAACGAGATCATCGATGCACTGACCGCCGACGATCAGGCGCGCAAGCTGGCTGAGCTGGGGCCGTGACCGCGGCCGAGGCCCTTGTCGCCGCCACGGCGCGGCTGCGGGCGGCGGGCGTCGACGATCCGGCGCGGGATGCGCGGGTTCTGCTGGCCCATGCGGCCCGGATCGAAGCGGCGCGCGTGACCCTGATCGCGCCCGAGGAGCTGCGCGAGGACATCGAGGACCGGTTCTTTCAGCTGATCGCGCTGCGGTCCATCCGGGTGCCGGTGTCGCACCTGTTGGGAGAACGCGAGTTTTACGGCCGTCGCTTTAAGGTCAGCGGCGAAGTGCTTGATCCCAGAACGGAAACCGAAACGCTGATCGAGGCCGCACTGGCCTTGCCCTTTGCGCGTGTGCTGGATCTGGGCGTTGGTTCGGGCTGTATTCTGGTGACGCTGCTGGCAGAGCGGCAGGCGGCCACGGGCGTGGGCACGGATATCTCCGAGGCCGCCTGCCTGCAGGCCAGCGCCAACGCAGTTCTGCACCGGGTCGAGGACCGCGCGGATATCCTGCGGTCGGACTGGTTCGATGCGGTGTCGGGACAGTTCGATCTGATCGTGTCGAACCCGCCCTACATTTCCCGCGCCGAGATGGACGATCTGGCGCCGGAAGTGCGCGAACATGAACCGGTCGAAGCGCTGACTGATGGCGGCGACGGGCTGGGCGCCTATCGCCGGATCGCGGCTGGGGCCGGTGCGGCGCTGGCGTCCGGCGGGCAGCTGATGGTTGAAATCGGGCCGTCGCAGGGGCAGGCGGTCAGCACGCTTTTGCAGGCGGCGGGTCTGACGGCGCTGCGGGTGATCCCCGATCTGGATGGCCGCGACCGGGTTGTCTGCGCCTGCGCGCCGTGACCGGGGCGCGGTTGCGTCACTTTCCGTCAAATTACAGAAATTTTGCAGGAAAGGTCTTGTTTCCGCCGCGGCGACATGTTTACCCGGAGGGGCTGACCGGCCCGCGCTTCGAGAGCGCGCCGTCAGCGACAAGCCCAAAAGTCGATGGTCCGGTGCCGCTGCAGGCACACAGGGCAAAAAACGGACCGCAAGACACAAAAAGACAAGGCTGAAGCCAGGTAAATGAGATCATCGAAGTCACGTTCGCGGTCAAAGAGCAACCGCAACCGTCCCTCCGGCGGCAACGTCGTTAACCGCGTGTTCGACAGTTCCGGACCCGAGGGCAAGGTGCGCGGTACGCCGCAGCAGATCATTGACAAGTACAACCAACTGGCCCGCGATGCGCAGCTGAGCGGCGACCGGGTGGCGACCGAGAATTTCCAGCAGCACGCGGAACACTATCTGCGCCTGCTGGCGGATGCTCAGCGCGAGCAGGAAGCCCGCCGCGAGGAGCAGGAACGCCAGAACCGCGAACGTCAGGCCGAGCGTGACCGCGAGCGCGCCGAGCGGCAGGAACGCGAATCGAACGGCAAGTCTGCCGATCCCGGCGAACAGCCGCAGCCGGACGTGATCGACGTGGCCGCAGGCGAGGCGGAAAGCGGTCTGGTGGAAACACCGGAAAGCAAGCCGAAAAAAACCTCGACCCGCAAGCCGCGCGCGCCGCGCAAGCCCAAAGCGGAACCGGCGGCGGAACCTGCTGAACCTTCTTCCGACACCGCGTCGGAGGAAGACACCCAGACCGCGGCGGAATAGGGCTCAGAGCCCCAGGTTCCGGAACACCTTTGGCAGTTCCTCGGGGATGTCCTCGGCAATCAGGCCGGGGCCGAAGCTGAGCGCGCATTCCACATGCAGCCAGGCGGCAGTCTCAGCCGCCTGCATCGGCGCGAAGCCGCGCGCCAGCAGACCGGTGATGAACCCGGCCAGCACATCGCCCGACCCGGCCGTGGCCAGCCACGGTGCGGCACGGTCGTAATGCGCGGAATTGATTGCGCACCGGCCTGACGGGTCGGCAATTACCGTATCGGGCCCCTTGAACAGCACGGTGCAGCCGGCGCGTTTGGCGGCGGCGCGCGTGGCATCGACCTTAGAATAGGCGGGGCCGCTCATCGGCTCCTCGCTGAGCCTCTTCGCTATATCGGGGAACAGGCGTTTGAATTCGCCCGCGTGGGGCGTGAGGACGCATTTGTCGTGCAGGAGATCAAACAGCGCCGGGTTTTGGGCAATCAGCGTCAGCGCATCGGCGTCGAGCACCGTGGCGCGGGCGCTCTTCAAGGCCGTCTCTGTCAGAGCCGCCCTTTCCTCGCTGAGGCCGAGGCCCGGCCCGAGGCAGAGCGCGTTGAGGCGGTCGTCTTCCAGCAATTCTGCCAGTGCCGCGCCATCGTCCACCCGTTTGAGCATCAGCGCGGTGATCTGGCTGGCCACCTCCATCTGCGCGCTGCCCGGCACGCCTAGGGTGACCAGCCCCGCACCGATCCGCAGCGCGCCGCGAGCGGCGAGGCGGGCAGCACCCGTGTGCCCCGCGCCGCCGGAGAGAATGAGGGCGTGGCCGTGGGTGTATTTGTGGCCAGTGTCTTTCGCCAGATTGGAGGCTAGGCCGTTCGGACCAAGCCGAGTCACGACCTTTTCGACGCTCCAAAAATCAGGCTGATGCCAGCGCTGGTCATTCAAGCCAATGCCTTTGGTCGCGACCTTCCTGCAGATTTCTGGTCCATTGCCGGTAACATGGCCAATTTTGGCACAGTGAAATGTCACAGTGAGATTACTCAACAAAGGGTAAACGGGGCGCTCGGCGAAAGTCTGTATCGGGCCTTTTGTCCCAATGACAGTCGCCCGCTCTTGTTCCGCAGCAAGCAGTTTTTGGAGAACCTTGCCGCTATCACTGTCCAAGCCGGAGGGGATATCAACTGCCACGACCTTGCCCGGTGCGCTCTGCACCAGTTCCGAAAACCCGGTTTCGATATCGTCGAAGACTTTGGACAAGTCTGGGCGGATGGGTCTGCTTAAGCCGGTTCCGAACAGTGCATCAACCCATAAATCTGGGTTGTCGTCGTCACTGATACGTAGATTGAAGCGTTCGGTCAGAAGAGGCCGAACCTCCCCCATCTCCCCCCACCGCTCATAATTCACCCGCGCATCCGGCGGCAGCTTCTGCGGATTACCGTAGAGAAACAACTCCACGTCCCACCCGCGCTCCTTCAGCAGCCGCGCCACGACAAACCCGTCACCGCCATTATTTCCCGGCCCGCAGAGCACCACGGCCCGCCTCTTCTTCTGTTCCGAAATACCTCGGGGAGTCTGGGGGGCTGGCCCCCCAGCCTTGCCACCGGAAAGCTCCGGCCATTCCTCGAAAATCGCCTCCACCACGCCGCGGCCCGCGCGCTCCATCAGCTCCAGCCCGGTCACCTCGCCGCGGTCGATTGCGGCGGTCTCAATGGCCCGCATCTGGGCCGCCGTGAGCAGTTCTGCCATCCCTGATTCCCCTCGCGATTCAATTTCGCCCAAAAATTAGGCAACACGATCAGATTTTGCGCGCAGCGCCAAACTCTGCCCCGCTCAAAAGCGTCCATTTACCCTATCGGATGGACGCCCCCGACGGGAAGTGGTCTGAGCCCTTGAGACCGGGTGTTGAGGAGGCCTCCATGAAAAAAATCGAAGCGATCATCAAACCTTTCAAACTCGATGAGGTGAAAGAAGCGCTGCAGGACGTTGGCGTCCAGGGGCTGAGCGTGATCGAGGTCAAGGGGTTCGGCCGGCAGAAGGGCCATACCGAGCTGTACCGTGGCGCGGAATATGTCGTCGATTTTCTGCCCAAGGTGAAGATCGAGGTCGTTCTGGACGACGATCTGGCCGATGCGGCGATCGAGGCCATCGTCGGCGCTGCCAAGACCGACAAGATCGGCGACGGCAAGATCTTTGTCAGTTCCGTCGAACAAGCCATCCGCATCCGTACCGGGGAAACCGGTTCGGACGCGCTGTGAATTCAAACTTATCCGAAAGCAAAGGGACAAAAGTATGAGCAAGGACGCAGTTCTTCAGCTGATCAAGGAAGAGGACGCGGATTACGTCGATATCCGCTTCACCGACCCGCGCGGCAAGCTGCAGCACGTGACGGTGATGTCGGATCAGGTCGACGAAGACTTCCTCGAGGAAGGCTTCATGTTCGACGGCTCCTCCATCGCGGGCTGGAAATCGATCGAAGCTTCCGACATGAAGCTGATGCCGGATACCGGCAGCGCCTATGTGGATCCGTTCTACGCAGAGAAAACCATCTGCCTGCATTGCTCGGTGGTCGAACCTGATACCGGCGAGCCTTACGAGCGTGATCCGCGCGGCACCGCCGAAAAGGCCGAGGCCTACCTGAAATCCTCGGGTGTCGGTGACGTGGCCTATTTCGGTCCGGAAGCTGAGTTTTTCCTGTTTGACGATGTACGTTTCTCGAACTCGATCAACAAGGTATCCTACGAAGTTGATGCAACCGACGCGTCCTGGAATACCGACACCGAGTACGAAATGGGCAACATGGGTCATCGTCCCGGCGTCAAGGGCGGTTACTTCCCCGTGAACCCGACCGACGAATCCCATGATCTGCGGTCGGAAATGCTGTCGACGATGAAGCGTCTGGGCATGAAGGTCGACAAGCACCACCACGAGGTGGCCTCGTGCCAGCATGAGCTGGGCCTGATTTTCGACAGCCTGACCAAACAGGCGGACGAGCTGCAGAAGTACAAATACGTGATCCACAACGTCGCGCATGCTTATGGCAAGTCGGCCACCTTCATGCCTAAGCCGATTGCCGGCGACAACGGCACCGGCATGCATGTCAACATGTCGATCTGGAAGGACGGCAAGCCGCTCTTTGCCGGCGACAAATATGCCGATCTCAGCGACGAAGCGCTGTGGTTCATCGGTGGTGTGCTGAAACATGCCAAGACGCTGAACGCCTTCACCAATCCGGCGACCAACAGCTACAAGCGTCTGATCCCGGGCTTCGAGGCGCCGGTTCTGCGCGCATATTCGGCCCGCAACCGGTCCGGCTGTGTCCGGATCCCGTGGACCGAAAGCCCCAAGGCCAAGCGCGTCGAGGCCCGTTTCCCTGATCCGGCCGCCAACCCCTACCTGTGCTTTGCTGCGCTGCTGATGGCCGGTCTCGACGGCATCCGCAACAAGGTCGACCCGGGCGAGGCTATGGACAAGAACCTCTACGACCTGCCCGCCGAAGAGCTGGCCGGCATCCCGACTGTCTGCGGCTCGCTGCGCGAAGCCATCGACGCTCTGGCCGCCGACCATGACTTCCTGCTGGCCGGTGACGTGTTCACCAAGGACCAGATCGACGGCTATATCGAGCTGAAGATGGAAGAGATCGAGGCGTATGAACACACGCCGCACCCGGTGGAATACCAGCTTTACTACAGCTGCTGATCCCCGGTTTCCAATCGGATGGAAAAGGGCGCCTGCACGGCGCCCTTTTTTCGTTCCGGCCCCGAGTTCTTCTGTTTGAAAATACCTCGGGGGCGGCGCCGCAAGGCGACGGGGGCAGCGCCCCCAAAACTCCCCGGCAAAAACAAAAAAAGCCCGGCCGCAAGGCCGGGCGCCGGTCGGATCGCACAGCGATCCGATACCTTATCCCACCAGTTCGAGACCGGAGAAGAAATACGCGATCTCGACAGCGGCGGTTTCCGGCGCGTCGGAGCCGTGGACCGAGTTTTCGCCAACCGATTCCGCGAACTCCGCGCGGATGGTGCCGGGGGCTGCGTCCGCCGGGTTGGTGGCGCCCATGATCTCGCGGTTGCGCGCGATCGCGTCATCGCCTTCCAGAACCTGAACCACCACCGGGGCCGAGGACATGAATTCACACAGTTCGTCATAGAACGGGCGCTCGGCATGCACCGCATAGAACGTGCCGGCCTGCGCTTTGGTCATGTGAATGCGCTTCTGGGCAACGATGCGCAGTCCGGCCTCTTCGAACTTGGCATTGATCTTGCCGGTCAGGTTGCGGCGGGTTGCGTCGGGTTTGATGATGGAAAACGTGCGTTCCAGTGCCATTGGGCGGGTCTCCTGAAATGTGACGGGCCGGGACCCTTTGGATCGGCGCTGCGGTATCACGTGGTTTGCGCTTTGGAAAGAGGCTCGATGCCCGACCGGTCGGGCACCAAGAGTTTTGTGAAAACTCTTGGCAAAACTTTTTCAAAAAGTTTTGCACCCCCCGGGCGCAGGGCGCATGATTTTCCCCGTTTGAACAGCCACGGATCGGCTAGACTGGTTCCGTGAAAGGGGGAGAGATGCCTGAAACTGCCCTGTCCCGACGGGCGTTCGGTGCGCTGGCCGGGGCCGCCGCGCTGGCGGCGGCCGGTCCGGGGCGCGCCGCGGTGCCCGCAGACACCCGCATTCACGTCATCGACATGGCCAATGCGCCGTTTTTTGACCGCCACGAGGCACCGGCCGGCCTGGACGGGGCCAATGCCTGCACACGGCCCAATCACCTGTTTTTCGAAGCGCTGGTCAACAGCGGCGTGGATACGGTGTTCCGCTATTATTCGGACCAAAACAATGCCGGGCTGACCTGCAAGAACGTGACCCGGCGCGAGCGGGACCTGCTGCATGATCACGGGCTGTCCCTGGCCATCGTCTATCAGTTCGAGGGGCGGGGGAAAGACCGCTATACCGGCGCGCGGGCCGGGCGCGACGCGGCGTTTTGCCTGAACCGTGCCGCGGCCATCGGCCAGCCGGCCGGATCGGCGATCTATTTCGGGGTGGATTCGGATGCGGCCCTCAACAGCGATGCCGGTGTGCTGGACTATTTCCGCGAGGTGAACCGGGCGTTCGGGGGCCGCTACCGGGTCGGCATCTATGCCGCCGGCGCGCGCTGCGACCTGATCCGGCGGGCCGGGCTGGCCGATTTTTTCTGGGTGCCCGAGGCCCCGGCATGGTCCGGCACGCGGGATTTCATGAATTCGGGACGCTGGACGCTCTACCAGAACAAGACCGATATCGAAAAAAGCCGGCTCACCCGGGATATGGGGCTGCCGCTGGCCATCGACACCGACATGCTCAATCCGGCACAGGGCAACACGATCGGCGGGTTTCAGCGCGACGGCAGCGAGAAACGTTATGACGCGGGCCGGCTTCAAGCGATTGCTGCCGCCCGGCGCTGGGTGACACAGGACAAGTTGCCGGTGTTCGACGAACCCGACGGCAGCGTTGCGGCCCATGCCTGCGTGGCGCGCATGGTGCATGTTCTGGACGAGGCCGGCGGCTGGGCCCGGGTCGATATCGACGAGGACGGCTTTGCCGAGGGCTATTGCCGCACCGACCGGCTGGCCGGACTGGGGCAGATGCCGAAATGGCGCAGAACATCCTGCAAACCGATGCGCATCTGACCGGCGTTGCGCACAACGGTCGGAACCGGCTTTCCCCGCGGCTACAAATCCAGTACAGCCCGGCGCCATGTTACGGATCGACAAGATAGATTTCGCCATCGAGGGCCGGCCCCTGTTCGAGGCCGCCAGCGCCACCATCCCCGACGGGCACAAGGTGGGGCTGGTCGGCCGCAACGGCACCGGCAAGACCACGCTGTTCCGGCTGATCCGGGGCGAACTGGCGCTGGAGGGCGGGTCGATCTCGGTGCCGCGGCAGGCCCGGATCGGTGGCGTGGCGCAGGAGGCGCCGGCCTCGGACGTGTCGCTGCTGGACACGGTGCTGGCCGCCGATACCGAGCGCGCGGCGTTGCTGGCCGAAGTCAGCGACGATGCGCACCGCATCGCCGAGATACAGACCCGGCTGGCCGATATCGATGCCTGGTCCGCCGAGGCGCGGGCGGCTGCGATCCTCAAGGGACTGGGGTTCGATGATGACGAACAGGCGATGCCCTGTTCGGCGTTTTCCGGCGGCTGGCGGATGCGCGTGGCGCTGGCGGCGGTTCTGTTTGCGCAGCCCGATCTGCTGCTGCTGGACGAACCGACCAACTATCTCGACCTTGAAGGTGCGCTGTGGCTGGAAAGCTATCTGGGCAAATACCCGCACACGGTGATCATCGTCAGCCATGACCGCGGATTGCTGAACCGGGCGGTGGGATCGATCCTGCATCTGGAGGACCGAAGGCTGACCTTTTATCAGGGGCCTTACGACCAGTTTGCCCGGCAGCGGGCAGAAAAGCTGGCGCTGGCCGCGGCGATGTCGAAAAAGCAGGAGGCGCGGCGGGCGCATCTGCAATCCTATGTTGACCGGTTCCGCTACAAGGCGGACAAGGCGAAACAGGCGCAGTCGCGGCTCAAGGCGCTGTCCCGGATGCAGCCGATCACCACGCCGCAGGAGGCAGCGCTGCGGGCGTTCACCTTCCCCGAACCCGAGGAGATGTCGCCGCCGATCGTGATGATCGAAGGCGGCGAGACCGGCTATGGCGGGCCGCCGGTGCTGAAACGGCTGAACCTGCGGATCGATCAGGACGACCGGATCGCGCTGCTGGGCAAGAATGGGCAGGGCAAATCGACCCTGTCCAAGCTGCTGAGCGGGCGGTTGCCGCTGACGGGCGGGCGCGTGGTGCAATCCGGCAAGCTGCGGATCGGGTATTTCGCCCAGCATCAGGTTGATGAGCTCTACGTGGACGAAACCCCGCTGGAGCATTTGCGGCGGCTGCGCCCGGACGAAGCGCCGGCCCGGCACCGCGCCCGGCTGGCAGGATTCGGGTTGGGCCCGGCGCAGGCCGAGACGGTCGTCGGGCGGCTGTCGGGCGGGCAGAAGGCGCGGCTGTCGCTGCTGATCGCGACGATCGATGCGCCGCATATGCTGATCCTCGATGAGCCGACCAACCATCTGGACATCGAGAGCCGCGAGGCGCTGGTGGAGGCGCTGACGCAGTATTCCGGCGCGGTTATCCTGGTCAGCCATGACATGCACCTGCTGAGCCTTGTGGCGGACCGGCTGTGGCTGGTCTCGGACGCCACGGTGCGGCCCTTTGACGGCGACCTGGAGGCTTACCGGGCGTTGCTGCTGGGGCGGGAGCCGGCGCCGGCACGGGCCGAAAAGCCAAAGCCGAAGCGGCCGTCGCGCGATGCGCTCACGGCCTTGCGCGCCGAGGTGCGCAAGGGCGAAGGCCGGATCGAGAAGCTGACCGAGATGCACCGCAAGCTGAGCGAGAAGCTGGCCGATCCGACGCTTTATGACACCGCCCGGGCCGGTGATCTGGACCTGTGGCAGCGCAAGTTCGCCGAGGTGGAAGAGGGTCTGGCCCGGGCCGAGGCGCTGTGGATGGCCGCCGTCGAAGATCTGGAGGCGGCTGAAGCGGGCTGAACCGGGGGCGAGGCAATTCGTTGACGAATTGCGTGCAACTCATTGATGAGTTGCCTGCGACTTGTCGACAGGTCGCGTTTCCCGCATCGTGTAAAATAGCCGTTGACGGCCCCTGCGAGTTGGCCTAAAGCATCCGACCTTTAACCTGAGACATATCCGGCAGCCTTGAAGTAGTTCCAGCACTCTTCCGGTGAGAAGAGTTCGCAGATTTCAGTGAGGGCTTTGAACATGTCGGTGAAGGTTCGAGCGCCGATCCTGCGCAGGTGTGCTTTGAGTTTCGAGAAGGCCATCTCGATCGGGTTGAGATCGGGGCTATAGGGCGGCAGAAACAGGAACCAGCATCCGGCTTTGCGCATGGCTTTGGCCGCAGCGGCATTCTTGTGCGTCGCGAGGTTGTCTAGGATCACGACGGTACCTGGCTCCAGTTCCGGCACCAGCACCTGCTCGACATAAGCCGCAAAGGCTTCGCCATCCATCGCGCCCTTGATGACCCAGGGTGCGATCAATGCGTCGGCGCTGAGGCCCGCGATGAAGGTCTGCGTGCCCCATGATCCAAAGGGCGCATCCATCACCAGCCGCGCGCCCCGTTGTGACCATCCACGCTGGCGGGTCAGGTTGGTTTTGACAGAGGTTTCATCAATGAATACAGCACGATCTGGCTGAGCCGAGACGGCAGGCAAGCGGTGTTTGACCCAATGGTCGCGTTGTTTCCTTACCCTCGCGCGGTGTCGTTCAGTCGCGACCAACGTCTTTTTTTGTACGTGAAGCCCAGCTTGCGCAGGAACCGGCCAATCGCATCAGGGTGCGCCTGAACACCGGTCGCATCCGCAAGAGCGCCGGCAAGTTCAGGCATGGTCATGTCGCCGTCCTGTTCAATCAGTTCGATCAGAAGCGACCGATGCGGATCAAGCTTGCCCTTGCCGCGAGGACGGCCCTGAGGCGCGGCCCTTGCTTGTCCGGTTCGCCGGATCGCAAGCCCCCAACGCGCCCCGGTCGCGGGCGAAAGCTTCAGGCGCAACGCCGCCGCGCGTCCGCTCAATCCTTCTTCAACCAACTTCTGAAACCGCATCCGCAACGCGTTCGGCAAAGGTGCTGACATGATCCATCCTCCCAAACAGGATGAATCACAGATCGGCACTCAAGGGAATCCCTTGCGATTCAGGTTTTGAGCCGGACGCTTTATTCCGCACTTCCACGCGGTTGTAGCTCAGTTGGTTAGAGTACCGGCCTGTCACGCCGGGGGTCGCGGGTTCGAGCCCCGTCAACCGCGCCAGTTTTCTGGCAAGTCTGCGAAAAAGACCTCCCCCTCGCGGAGGTCTTTTTGTTTCTGCGGGGGAGCCGGAGGGGCGCTGCCCCTCTTGCCCGTGCCGGGCAATTCACCCCGGAGTATTTCAACAAAGATGAAGGGTGGTCAGGACGCCGCCCGCGCCGCGCGTTTGCGTTCATGCGGGTCGAGGTGGCGTTTGCGCAGGCGGATGGCGTTCGGGGTGACCTCAACCAGTTCGTCATCGTCGATATAGGCGATGGCTTCTTCCAGTGACAGGGTGATCGGTGTGGTCAGGCGCACCGCTTCGTCCGATCCGCTGGCCCGCACATTGGTGAGCTTCTTACCCTTGAGCGGGTTCACCTCGAGATCGTTGTCGCGGGAATGTTCACCGATAATCATGCCCATATAAACTTCGGTCTGGGCGCCGATGAACATGCGCCCGCGCTCCTCGAGGTTCCACAGCGCATAGGCCACGGACTGACCCTGTTCCATGGAGATCAGCACACCGGCACGGCGGCCGGGGATGGGGCCTTTGTGCGCGGCCCAGCCGTGGAAGACGCGGTTCAGCACGCCGGTGCCGCGGGTGTCGGTGAGAAATTCGCCGTGGTAGCCGATGAGGCCGCGCGACGGGACCAGCGCGATGATGCGGGTCTTGCCGGTGCCCGAGGGGCGCATTTCGGTCAGTTCGCCCCGGCGCGGCCCGGTGAGTTTTTCGATCACCGAGCCGGAATAGTCGTCATCGACATCGATGGTGACCTCTTCGACCGGTTCCAGCCGCTGGCCGTTTTCTTCGCGGAAGAGCACGCGGGGACGCGAGATGGACAGTTCGAACCCTTCACGGCGCATGTTTTCGATCAGAACACCCATCTGCAGTTCGCCGCGGCCGGCAACTTCGAAGGCCTCGCCGCTGGGCGTGTCGGTGACGCGAATGGCGACGTTTTGCTCGGCTTCCTTCATCAGCCGTTCGCGGATGACGCGGCTTTGCACTTTTTTGCCATCGCGCCCGGCCAGCGGGCTGTCATTGATGCCGAAAGTGACCGAGATGGTCGGCGGGTCGATTGGCTGGGCCGGAAGCGGTTCGGTGACTGCAGGGTCGACGATGCTGTCGGCCACGGTCGCCTTGGTCATGCCGGCGAGGGTGACGATATCGCCGGCCTCGGCTGCATCGATGGGCTGTTGGGAGAGGCCGCGGAAGGCGAGAATTTTCGACACCCGGAAGCTTTCGATCTGGGCGCCGTCGCGCGACAGCGCCTTGACCGTGGTGCCGGTTTTCAGCGTGCCGCGTTCAACGCGGCCGGTCAGGATACGGCCGATGAACGGGTCGGCGCCAAGCGTGGTGGCCAGCATCGCAAACGGTTCGTCGCGATGGGCGATCTGGGCCGGGGCGGGGACATGATCGACCACCATGTCGAAGAGCGCGTCGAGGTTCTGGCGCGGCCCGTCCAGTTCAGCATCGGCCCAGCCGGACCGTCCCGAGGCGTAAAGCGTCGGAAAATCGAGCTGGTCATCATCGGCGCCGAGGCTGACGAAAAGGTCGAAGCATTCGTCCAGCGCACGGTCGGGCTCGGCATCGGGTTTGTCGACCTTGTTCAGCACCACGATGGGGCGCAGGCCCAGCGCCAGCGCCTTGGAGGTGACGAACTTGGTCTGCGGCATCGGGCCTTCGGCCGCATCGACCAGCAGGACCACGCCATCGACCATGCTGAGGATGCGCTCGACCTCGCCGCCGAAATCGGCGTGGCCGGGGGTGTCGACGATGTTGATGCGGGTGTTCTTCCATTCCACGCTGGTCGCCTTGGCCAGGATGGTGATGCCGCGTTCACGCTCCAGATCGTTACTGTCCATTGCCCGTTCGGCCACGGCCTGATTTTCGCGGAAGGCGCCGGATTGTTTGAGAAGCTCGTCGACCAGCGTTGTCTTGCCGTGGTCGACATGGGCGATGATGGCGATGTTTCGCAGGTCCATAACGTCAAATCCTTGAAAGGGTCGGGCGCGGCGTAGGCCGGAGCGCCCGAAAAGACCAGCCCAAAGCGGACGGGCGCGACCAAAAAGTCTGGTTCTTTGTCGCCTGCGGTGGCGATAGCCGGAAATGGCGGTCGCGTAATTCCCTGCGCCTGACCGAAACGGCCTGCGACGGGAACCCCCGCCGGGATCGCGGAGGTCCTCAACGCGCGTGCGGACGAATTCAGTGCCGGGTTCTTCACCAGCCTGCCGCCGGTAGCGAAGGCAATGCGGGACTGACCGGACAGGCCAGAGCCGGCAGCGGGAAAAGGCGACCGCGTCAGATCGGCAGTTCGGTGGTGTCCTTGATGTCCTCCATCACAAAGCTGGCGGAGACATCCGACAGCGGTACACGGGCGATCAGCCGCTGGTACAGACGGTCATAGCCGGCCATATCAGCGACGCGGGCGCGGATCAGGTAGTCGAGATCGCCGGACATGCGATAGACGCCGAGGATTTCGGGCATCGCGCGGGTGGCGGATTTGAACCGGTCGAGCCAGCCCGGTTCATGTGCATTGGTGCGGATCTGGATGAACACGGTCAGCGGCAGGCCGACCTTCACCGGATCGAGCAGGGTGACGCGTCCGGCAATGACACCGGCGGTTTCCAGCGCCTTGATCCGGCGCCAGCAGGCATTGCGCGACAGGTGTACTGCTTCGCTCAGCCGGTCCAGCGACAGGGAGGCGTCGCGTTGAAGTTCACGCAGGATCCGACCATCTGTTTCGTCCAATTTCTCCATTTTGACAATAAATCAGGGAAAATGTCCCACGTCTTGCCGAAATTCTGATGATATTGGGATAACCTTGCCGACGGGTTCGGGCAGGTTGGGGTCAGAAATTTTCAGTCAGTCACCACTCACGGAACCATGCCATGATTGCACGTCTCTTCCTCGATCACCCGCGCAGCGTCGATGAAAGCTATTCGGAACACGCGGTCTTCGCGTTCGGGTTCTCACTGCGCCTGTTCGGGGCGGCCTTTGCCGCGCTGTTTCATGCCGTGCTGCCCTTTGCTTTCGAGAAAACCGCAAGCAGGATCGTGGCAGATCTGTATGACCGGACGAAGAACCGGGGCCGCTAGACGCCGGAATCGAACGGACCTCGCCCCGGCGAGATCCGGGCCGGAAAACCCGTCAACGGTTTTTCGGCAAGTCATGGATGACTTGCACGCGAATTGTCGACAATTCGCCTATGCCCCGGCGATCTGTGCGGCGTAGTCCTCGGCGTCGTACCAGCCCCGCGAAGACCTGACCTTCAGGTCGTCGTCAAGCTCCCATTCCTCGCAGCCGCGCACGGACAGCGGATTGCCGGTATCGACATCGTGCCCGGTAAAGGTCCAGACATAGACCGCATGATTGCCCGACACCCGGATGTCGTTGCAGGTCAGGTTCAGGTCCGGGACAGCGGCGTGGAAACCGGCGGCCATCTCCGCGATACCGGACCGGTTGACGGAGGGGTCACTGCGATTGATCACGATCTGCCCGTCTTCGGCGTAGAAGGACGCAACCGCCTGTGGCGATTTGCTGTTCCACGCAGCGGTTTAATCCTGCGCCATCCGGGCGACGGCCTTTGGGTCAATGTCCATGATCTGTCCTTTCAGGGGATCCGGGCCGTCCGCGACGGCGGGTGCGCTATGCGGTGATTTCCACCTCGCCCTCAATCTCCACCGAGATGTTGAAGGGCAGTTCGGCCAGACCCACGGCCGAGCGCGCATGCCGCCCCACCTCCGTCCCGAACACGTCGAGGATGATATCGGTAAAGCCGTTGATCACCTCGGGCTGCTGGTTGAACCCGGGCGCTGAATTCACCATGCCGAGGATCTTCACCCATCCGGTAATGCGGTCCAGATCGCCCAGTTCGTCCCTCAGGCTGGCGAGGATCGCCAGGGCGACCTTGCCGGCCAGGTCCCTTGCCTGCTCAGGCGTCACATCTGCGCCCACCTTGCCGCGCGGTTCCGACAGGCTGCCATCGGGCTCGACGGGCCCGTGTCCTGAGATCAGGACGCGGTTGCCCCGGACGCTGACCCACGGAAACGGCAGGGTGACACCGGGCGGCAGTCTCAGCGGGGCGGGCAGGGTGAGGCCGAGTTCGGCGAGGCGGGCGTCGATGCGGGACATGGGCAAGCTCCGGTGGGTGGGTTGCGTCAGGATTTGGCGGCGGGCAGGTCTGCGCGTTTCACCTGCAGGGTGAGGCCGCCGATATTGTCGTCATTCTTCTGGTCCTGGATGTAAAACGTCACCACGGTGTAGGCGTGGACATCAAAGGAATACGGTTTGGCATTCTTGTAGGCATCATAGGCCGTGTCCCATCTGCCAGACCCGACAAGCACGGTTTTGTCCGGTGTGGTCAGCGCAGGTGAACAGATGCGATAGGAGTTCAGCCACCCCTTGCTGTTTTCTCTGGTTGTCGGGTTTTGGGTGACGCTGCCGCTCCACGCGTTCCAGGCCGATTGAGTCAGCGTTGCACCCTTGACCGCCTGCACGGAATACCGGCCCGGCTTGGCCATAAAAGAATAGCTTTCTGGTGCCTCGGCGCCGGGTTCGGCCGCCAGACGACAGTTGAATTCGGTGGTCATGTTCAAAAACTCTCTGTTGGCCCATTCGACGATGGCCGTTGCCGCGTGTTCGGTCAACCTTGGAGCGAATGGCGTTGCGGCGCCCTGTCGCGGCGGTTTTGTCATTTGTATACCATTGTATGCATTGACTTGCCCGGACGCCTCCGCTACCCCGAACCCGCATTCTGAACAGTCCTCCGGCAATCGGGATTTCGGCCAGCGCCGACACCTGTTTCGCCCGCCGGACGACCCCCGCAACCTGATCGGAGCAAGAGGTAATCCAATGGCCCAATCGAACACGCCCGACATCATCTATACCAAGGTCGACGAAGCGCCGGAACTGGCCAGCGCGTCATTCCTGCCGATCATCCGCACCTTTGCCGGCGCCGCCGGCATCGAGGTCGGCACGCGCGACATTTCGCTGGCAGGCCGCATCATCTCGGTGTTCCCCGAGTATCTGACCGAAGAACAGCGCCAGAACGACGATCTGGCCGAGCTGGGTGAACTGGTGAAGACCCCCGGTGCCAACGTGATCAAGCTGCCCAACATCTCGGCCTCGGTGCCGCAGCTTGTGGCGGCGGTCGAGGAACTGCAGGCGCAGGGCTATGCGCTGCCGGATTATCCCGAGGACCCGGCAACGGACGAGGAAAAGTCCGTGCGCGCGCGCTATGACGCGATCAAGGGCTCGGCGGTGAACCCGGTGCTGCGCGAAGGCAATTCGGACCGGCGCGCGGCGCGGGCGGTCAAGAACTACGCGCAGGCCAATCCGCATTCGATGGGGGCGTGGGCGTCGGACAGCAAAACGCATGTGTCCTCCATGCCGGGCAACGATTTCCGCGCCAACGAGGTGTCGGCCACCATCACCGCCGCACAGGCCGGTGACGCGAAGATCGAATTCGTCGGCAAGGACGGCGCGGTCACGGTTCTGAAAGAGAGCTGGCCGCTGGAGGAAGGCACGGTCGCGGATGCGACCTTCATGTCCGCCAAGGCGCTCGGCGCGTTTCTGGCCGCGGAAGTCGCCGCCAGCAAGACTGACGGCATCATGTACTCGCTCCACCTGAAGGCGACGATGATGAAGGTCAGTGACCCGATCATCTTCGGACACGCGGTCAAGGCGTGGTTGGGGCCGGTCTGGGACAAACACGGCGCGGCGATTGCCGAAGCCGGCGGCAGCCCGAATTCCGGGCTGGGCGATGTGCTGGCAGCCATCGATACGATGGAAAACGCCGACGAGATCAAGGCAGAGATCGCCGCGCTGGACCTGCCCGAGATCTACATGGTCGACAGCGACCGGGGCATCACCAACCTGCACGTGCCCTCGGACGTGATCATCGACGCCTCGATGCCGGCGCTGATCCGCGCCGGCGGCAAGGGCTGGGACGCAACCGGCGCCAAGGGCGACGTGAACTGTGTTATCCCCGACAATTGCTATGCGCCGGTCTATGACGAGACGGTCAGCTTCTTCAAAGCCAACGGCGCGCTGAACCCGGCCACCGCAGGCGCGGTCGCCAATGTCGGCCTGATGGCGCAGAAGGCGGAAGAGTACGGCTCGCACCCGACCACGTTCGAAGCGGCTGCCGACGGGGTGATCCGCGTGGTTCTGGCGGGTGGTGAAGTGCTGCATTCGCACGAGGTTGAGGCCGGCGACATCTGGCGCTCCTGCACCGTGAAAAAGGCGCCGATCGAGAACTGGATTCAGCTGGCGATGGATCGCCAGCGGCTGACGGGATCCGAGGCGATCTTCTGGCTGGACGCAACCCGCGCGCATGATGCGGAGCTGATCGCATACGTTAAGCCCGCGCTGGAAGCTGCTGGTGTGGCAGATAAATTCATGATCATGGCGCCGCGCGAAGCGACCCGGCAATCGCTGGAAACGATCACCGCAGGCAAGGATTCGATTGCCATCACCGGCAATGTGCTGCGCGATTATCTGACCGACCTGTTCCCGATCCTCGAACTGGGGACCTCGGCCAAGATGCTGTCGATCGTCAAGCTGATGAATGGCGGCGGGCTGTTCGAAACCGGGGCCGGCGGCTCGGCCCCCAAGCACGTGCAGCAATTGCAGGCGGAAAACCACCTGCGCTGGGACTCGATGGGTGAGTTCTGTGCGCTGGGGGAATCGCTGAACTTCCTGGCCGATGCCAAGGGCAACGCCAAGGCCGGCGTGCTGGGGGCAGCGGCCGAGGCCGCAACGCAGGGCATTCTCGACCATGGCCGGTCGCCCGGCCGCAAGGTGGGTCAGCCCGACAACCGCGCCAGCCACTACTGGTTCGCCCGCTACTGGGCCGAGGCGTTGGCGGCACAGAGTGACGACGCCGAACTGGCTGCGCATTTCGCACCGATCGCACAGGCACTGGCCGAGGGCGAAGCCGCCATTCTGGCCGAACTGAGCGCCGGTGGCGGTCAGGCGGTGGATACCGGCGGATACTACCACGGCTCCGACAGTAAAACCGCCGTCGTGATGCGTCCAAGCGCAACGCTGAACGCGATCTTCGGCTAGGCCGATCGGGCCCGCCACAGGATGACAGGCACGGCCGCCCGCGTGGGCGGCCGTTTCCTTTTGCGGGGGTGGTTCCGATGTTTCCCGGGAGCCGGTCAGCTGTGGACGCCGAAATTCCGCGGACCGCGAGGGCAGGGCCGGCCATGCTGGTATGCGCATCCGCTGGGCATGCAGTTCCGGGACGTTACCGAGTTTCTGCTGACCCCGGCATTGGTGGCCTGCCGCCACCCGCCGGCGCCGATGGCCAACCAGATCAGTCGCGTGATCAGCGATGTCGGGGTGGATATGAGCTTTGATCCGGTTATCGTCACCGGCGTGGTCGAGGCGGCGCTGACACTCGACGGCCTGACCGGGATCCGGTACCGGATGCGTGCGACGCAGGTGACGTCGGGCGTCCATCCCGACGTGACTGAGTAAGTTCAGCGTGGGTGAGGAAGAACGATAATGACAGAACGAGTGGTGGTCGGCACCTCGGATTGCGATGCGCTGGAGCATATGAACGTGGCCAGTTACATCGCCATCTGCAACACGGCCGGGTCGGCGCTGCTGACCCGGATCGGCTGGCCGCCGGGTGCGGCCAATGCCGGGCGGCGGTATTCCTTTGCCTCGGTCACCCAGTCGAGCGAGTTTCTGCGCGAAGTGCTGGCGGGGGAGGTTTTGCTGGTCGAGAGCGGGGTGGCGCAGGTCGGCACCAAATCCGCAACTTTCGACAACCGTATTCACCGCGAAAGTGGTGAAATGGTGTTCCGGTCGTTGTGGAAATCGGCGCTGATGGATCTGGACACGCGCCGGGCGGTGGCGGTGCCCGATGATCTGCGCGCGGCGCTGGAGAAGCTCAGCCTGCCGGCGGTCTAGGCGCGGCTGCCGGAGCGGCGGCGGCCTTTTGTTTGCGCGCCGCGGTAACCTTGGAATTGAGGAACTGCCGCGCCGTGCGTTCCGACATCCGCACCCGCATTTCGGTCAGGTACGCTTCCTCCAGAGACTGTGACGAGGCGGCCAGAACCCCAGCCACCTCCATGTAAAGCCGGTCCTGACCGGTTTCGTCCATGGCCTTTAGGGTGTCAGCGGCCAGCTGCGAGGCCAGATCCTCGAGCGTGCCCATCAGCGCGTGCTTTCGGTGAGGCGGCGCTTGACGTATTCGGTGGTGTTGTCGATCAGCGTGTCCATATACGGATCCTTGAAGAAGTGATCCGCGCCCTCGATCTGCTGATGGGTGATGGTGATGCCCTTTTGTTCGTGCAGCTTGTTGACCAGCGTCAGCGTGTCGGCCGGCGGTGCGACCCGGTCGGACAGGCCGTTGATGATCAGGCCCGAGGACGGGCAGGGGGCAAGGAAGGAAAAGTCGTACATGTTGGCTGGGGGCGAAACCGAGATGAAGCCGGTGATCTCGGGCCGGCGCATCAGCAACTGCATGCCGATCCAGGCGCCGAAGGAAAAACCGGCGACCCAGCAATGCTTGGAATTGTTGTTCATCGATTGCAGGTAATCGAGCGCCGAGGCGGCATCGGAAAGCTCACCGATGCCCTGGTCGTATTCGCCCTGGGACCGGCCGACACCGCGGAAATTGAACCGCAGCACAGTGAAGCCCATGTTGTAGAAGGCGTAATGCAGGTTGTAGACAACCTTGTTGTTCATCGTGCCGCCAAACTGCGGATGCGGATGAAGGATGATCGCGATCGGAGCGTCTCTTTCCTTCTGGGGGTGGTAGCGGCCTTCGAGACGGCCTTCGGGTCCGGGAAAGATGACCTCGGGCATATAAACGCGGTCCTGTCTGTTTCTTAAGCCCGGTTGGGGCCGTCTGTTGACGGCGCGTTTCCGGATCCTTAGAATTATTCTAAATGGCGTGCGCGGGCTACGCCGGTTCGTCAGGGCAGATACGCACTGGCGGGGCAAAGGTCAACATTCCCGTAGAGGGGGAGGCGCATGAAGCTATCCACAAAGGGCCGGTATGCGATGGTTGCACTGGCCGATATCGCGCTGCAACCGGAGGGGGAATTGGTGACTTTGGCCGATGTGGCGGAGCGTCAGGACATCTCGCTGGCCTATCTGGAGCAGCTTTTCGTAAAGTTGCGGCGGGCCGAACTGGTGGCCTCGGTGCGGGGGCCGGGCGGCGGTTACAGGCTGGCGCGGTCGGCGTCGAACATCCGGGTGGTGGACGTGCTGACAGCGGTGGACGAGACCGTGGACGCGATGCACAAGGGCGCCGGTGCCTCGGGCGCCTTGTCGGGCAGCCGCGCGCAGTCGCTGACCAATCGGCTGTGGGAGAGCCTCAGCGCGCAGGTTTACGTGTTCCTGCATCAGACCCGGCTGAGCGATGTGATTGCCAACGATCTGGCCCCCTGTCCGGCGGTCCCGTCGCTGTTTTCGGTCGTGGATGACGGGTGACGATTATTCTGCGAATAATCGCGCCTGCGGCGGGTGAAGGGGGCGCTGCCCCCTTCTGGTCCTGCGGACCATTCATCCCCCGGAGTATTTGGGCAAAGATGAAATGAGCGGCCGGGTCTATCTGGACTGGAACGCGACCGCGCCCCTGCGGCCCGAGGCGCGGGCCGCGATGATCGCGGCGATGGACGTGGCAGGCAACCCGTCCTCGGTCCATGCCGAGGGGCGGGCGGCGAAAGCGCTGGTGGAACGGGCGCGGGCGCAGGTGGCGGCGGCGTTCGGGGCGGACGGGGCGCACGTGGTGTTCACCTCGGGCGCGACAGAGGCAGCAGCGCTGGCCTGTGGCGGGCGCGCCCTGCACGGGGCGGGGGTGGAGCATGACGCGGTCCGGGCCTGGGTGGCTGAGGACCTGCCGGTGGATGCGGCGGGCCGGGTCACGGTGGCGGCCCCTGAAATGTCCGTGCTGCAATGGGCCAATTCCGAGACCGGCGTGGTGCAGGACCTGCCTGCGGGACTGGCGGTGACGGATGCGACGCAGGTCTTTGGCAAGCTGCCGGTGGCGTTCAGCTGGTCCGGGGCGCAGATGGCGCTGGTCTCTGCGCACAAGCTGGGCGGGCCGAAGGGGATCGGCGCGCTGGTGATGAAACGCGGCACCGATCTGGCAGCGCAGCTGCGCGGCGGCGGGCAGGAAATGGGCCGCCGGGCGGGCACAGAGAACGTGATTGGCATTGCCGGGTTCGGGGCCGCGGCCGAGGCGGCGGCGCGTGATTTGAGCGCCGGTATCTGGGAGCCGGTCGCAGAATTTAGAAATATTCTAGAAAAGGCTCTTGAGGCCGGAACGAATTCAACTATTTTTGTCGGGAAAGACGCGCGCCGGCTGCCGAACACTGCATGTTTTGCCACTCCGGGCTGGAAGGGGGAAACGCAGGTGATGCAGATGGACCTCGCCGGTTTCGCGATCAGCGCCGGTTCGGCCTGTTCCAGCGGCAAGGTCCGGGCCAGCACGGTGCTGACTGCCATGGGCCATGACGATGCGACAGCGATGAGCGCCATCCGCGTGTCGCTGGGGCCGGCGACGACCGAGAACGATGTGCTGCGCTTTGCCGAGGCGTGGCTGAGACAGGAAAAGAAATACCGCGCCCGGGCCGCCTGAGCCTGCGCGGCGCGACACGAGGAGGACCGTCATGGTCGCTGTGGATCAGAGCCAGGTCAAGGAGGGTGTTGACCAGGATACCGTGGATGCGGTGCGCGAGGTTGGCGGGGCCTATAAATACGGCTGGGAAACCGAGATCGAGATGGAATATGCCCCCAAGGGGCTGACCGCGGATATCGTGCGGCTGATCTCGGAAAAGAACGAAGAGCCCGAGTGGATGACCGCGTGGCGTCTGCAGGCCTATGAGCGCTGGCTGAAGATGACCGAGCCGGACTGGGCGATGGTCGATTATCCCGAGATCGATTTTCAGGATCAGTACTACTATGCCCGCCCCAAGAGCATGGCGGAAAAGCCGAAATCGCTGGACGAGGTCGATCCGAAATTGCTGGCGACCTATGAAAAGCTGGGCATTCCGCTGAAAGAACAGATGATCCTGGCCGGGGTCGAGGGCGCCGAGGCGGCGCCGGCGGAAGGACGCAAGGTGGCGGTGGACGCGGTGTTTGATTCCGTTTCCGTCGGCACCACGTTCCAGGCCGAGCTGAAAAAGGCCGGCGTGATCTTCTGCTCGATTTCCGAGGCGATCCGCGAACATCCGGACCTGGTGCGCAAGTATCTGGGATCCGTGGTACCGGTCAGCGACAATTTCTATGCCACGCTGAACACAGCCGTGTTCTCGGATGGCTCCTTTGTCTATGTGCCGCCGGGCGTGCGTTGCCCGATGGAGCTGTCGACCTATTTCCGCATCAATGCCGAAAACACCGGCCAGTTCGAACGCACGCTGATCATTGCCGACAAGGGCTCTTACGTGAGCTATCTCGAAGGCTGCACCGCACCGCAGCGCGATACCAGCCAGCTGCATGCCGCCGTGGTCGAGATCATCATCGAAGAAGATGCTGAGGTGAAGTATTCCACCGTGCAGAACTGGTATCCCGGCGATGAGAACGGCAAGGGCGGGATCTATAACTTCGTCACCAAGCGCGCCGATTGCCGGGGCGACCGGTCCAAGGTGATGTGGACGCAGGTGGAGACCGGCAGTGCGGTGACGTGGAAATACCCCTCCTGCATCCTGCGCGGCGCGGAAAGCCAGGGCGAGTTTTACTCGATCGCCATCGCCAACAACATGCAGCAGGCCGATACCGGCACCAAGATGGTGCATCTGGGCAAGAACACCAAGTCGCGCATCGTGTCCAAGGGCATCAGCGCGGGCAAGGCGCAGAACACCTATCGCGGGCTGGTCAGCATGCACCCCAAGGCGAAGGACAGCCGCAACTATACCCAGTGCGACAGCCTGCTGATCGGGGACAAATGCGGGGCGCATACGGTGCCTTATATTGAGGTGAAGAACAATTCCTCGCGCGTGGAGCACGAGGCCACAACGTCGAAAGTGGATGACGACCAGCTGTTTTATTGCCGCCAGCGAGGCATGGACGAGGAAGAGGCCGTTGCGCTTGTGGTCAACGGGTTCTGCAAGGACGTGCTGCAGGCGCTGCCGATGGAATTTGCCATGGAAGCGCAGCAGCTGGTGGCGATTTCGCTGGAAGGGTCGGTCGGCTAGAACCATGATCCCTTCGGATCCTCCCAAACCGCTGCGCCGCAAGGCGTTGAAGGCCCTGCACGGGTTTCTTTGGGATGCGCTGAAGCCCGCGCGCAAGCTGCGGATCCTCGACGTGGGTGCGAACCCGATCAACACGCCGGACTATGCGCGGCTGCTGGAGATCGGCGGGTGCGAAGTCTGGGGGTTCGAGCCCAATGACGCGGCCTTTGCCGAGCTGGAGGCGAACCCGGTCGAGGGGGCGCATTACTTCAACACCGCCGTGGGTGAGGCCGGGCCGTCGCAGTTTTACGTGCACCCGCAGGGGGGGCTGGGCTCTGCGTTCAAGGTCAGCGCGCCGTCGGTGACCTATCTGGGCCGGCCGTTATGGGCGAACCCCGAAGAGGGGCGGATCGAGGCGGTGCCGATGGAGATGGTGGCGCTGGACGATCTGGACGATCTGCCGTCGCCCGATGTGCTGAAGATCGATATTCAGGGCGGCGAGCTGTCGGTGTTTCAGAACGGGCGCGCCAAGATGGCCGAAACCATCTGTGTGATCCCCGAGGTGCGGTTCTATCGCATCTACGAGGACGAACCGATGTGGGCGGATGTGGATCTGGAACTGCGCGGGCAGGGTTTTGCGCTGAACAAGATCCAGTTTGCCAAGACGACCACTGTCAAAACCTCGCGCCGGCGCTGGCTGCGCCATCGCGGCTATGGTTCGCAGTTGGTGGACGGCGATGCGGTTTATATCCGCAACCCCGAAACCATCCTGGCCTGGGAAGACGAACAGGTGCGCCAGCTGGCGATTGCCGCGGCTTGTGTATTTCAGAGCCACGATGTGGCCTGCCATTGCATGGACGAGCTGGTCCGGCGCGGGCTGGCGGCGGATGACGTGACGCGGAAATACGTGCAGTTGCTGCCGGATACGGGCGCGGGCGACGACCGGGCGCCGGTGGCAGCGGGATAACGGGCCGATGGCGGACGGAATGGACATATCGCGGGAATCGGACGGGCAGGCGCCGCTGCGCCTGTTCTGGTGGCGCGAAAAGCCGAATTTCGGCGATGCGCTGTCGGCAGAGATCGTGGCGCATGTGTCGGGCCGCGAAGTTGTGCATTCCGGGGCCCGCACGGCGGATATGGTGGCCATCGGATCGCTGTTGCGTGTTGTCAGCCGCAAACACGCGGACCCTGTCGGCGGACCCGGCCCGTGGATCTGGGGCAGCGGGCTGATGTCGCCCGTCAACACCGGTTTCGTGGCCAACGTGCAGGTCGCATTGTTGCGCGGGCCGGTGACCGCGGCGCTTCTGAAGCTGAAAACCGACAGGTTGGGCGATCCCGGCCTGCTGGCGCAGCAGGCCCTTCCGAACCCGCCGCCGCGGCAGGATCGTGTCGGCGTTCTGCTGCACCACCGCCAGATGGAGGACGCAGCGCTGGTGGCGCGGCTGACGGCGGATCCGGCGGTGGATCTGATCGATGTGCGCGGCGGTGTGCGGGAGGTCTGCCACCGGATTGAGGCCTGCGCGCATGTCTATTCCGCCAGCCTGCACGGGCTGATCGTGGCCGACAGCTATGGGGTGGCCAACACATGGATTGATCCCGGCGATCACGGCTGGCTGAAATACGCCGATTACGCCGGGTCGGTCGGGCGGCACATGCCGGTACCGTTGTCGCTGGACGCGATCGGCGGTCACATGAAATCACTGCGCGATGGCGATCTGACCTATGCGGACGGGATTGCCCGGGCGCGCGAAACTGTAACAAACACGTTCCCCGCCCCGCTGCGGGCGGGAGCGCACCAAGAAAAAGCCTTTAAGGAAAGGGCATGAACATGCTTGATATCAAAGACCTGCACGTCAAACTCGAAGAAGAAGACAAGCAGATCCTGAAAGGGGTAAACCTGTCGGTCGAAGCCGGCACGGTGCACGCGATCATGGGGCCGAACGGGTCCGGCAAGTCGACGCTGAGCTACGTGCTGTCCGGTCGCGACGGCTATGAGGTGACCGGTGGCGCCGCCGAACTCGAAGGCAACAACCTGCTGGAAATGGAACCCGAGGAACGCGCTGCTGCCGGTCTCTTCCTTGCGTTTCAGTACCCGGTGGAAATTCCCGGCGTCGGCAATATGACCTTTCTGCGCACCGCGCTGAACGCACAGCGCAAGGCCCGCAGCGAGGAAGAGCTGAGCGCGGCCGATTTCCTCAAGCTGGTGCGGGGCAAGGCCAAGGAGTTGCAGATCGATGCCGACATGTTGCGGCGGCCGGTGAATGTCGGGTTTTCGGGCGGCGAAAAGAAGCGTAACGAGATCCTGCAGATGGCCATTCTGGAACCAAAGATGTGCATTCTGGATGAAACCGACAGCGGGCTTGACGTGGACGCGATGAAGCTGGTGGCGCAGGGGGTAAACGCGCTGCGCAGCGAAGGGCGCGGCTTTCTGGTGATCACCCATTATCAGCGGCTGCTGGATCACATTCAGCCTGACGTGGTGCATATCATGGCCGACGGGCGGATCGTGAAATCCGGCGGGCCGGAGCTGGCGCTGGAAGTGGAAACCAACGGATACGCCGACATTCTGGCCGAGGTGGCGTGATGGCCCTGCCTGAAGCGACCGTGAACGCGACCGAGGCGCGCATCGCCGGGTTGCAGACGCCCGAGGCCGGATGGTCCGCGCCGGCGCGGAAATCGGCGCTGGCCCGGTTGCGCGCCATGGGCCTACCGCAACGGCGCGATGAATACTGGAAATACACCCGGCCCGACACGCTGGTACAGGCGGATGCGCCCACCGCGTCGCTGTTTGAGACCGAAGAGCGCCCGCTGTTTGGCGAAATCGATCAATTGTACCTCGTGTTCGTCGATGGCGTGTTCGACCCCGAGGCCTCGGACGATCTGTCGATGGAAGGTATCACGATCGAACGTCTGGCGGATGTGGGATCTGCGGATATCCATTGGGCGCGCGATTTGTACGGCGTACTGGAAACCCGCGGGCAGGACCCGGTTGCGCGCCCGCTGGCCGCGTTCAACACCGCCTTTGCCACGGACGGGTTGCTGATCCATGTGCATGGCACCCCGTCGCGGCCGATCCGGCTGATGTATCAGCATGCCGACGAAAGCTCGGACGCCGTGCTGCATCACGTGGTGCGGGTGGATGCCGGGGCATCGGTGACCATTCTGGAAAACGGCCCGGCGGCGGCGCGGTTCAACAAGTGCATGGAAATCGACATCGCTGATGGCGGCCAACTGCACCATATCCGGGCGCAGGGGCGCGACCACGAACGCCGGGCGGCCACACACATGTTTGCCCGGCTCGGCACGGAATCGGTGTTCAAATCCTTCACGCTGACGGCCAATGGGGTTCTGACCCGCAATGAGGTGGTGGTGGAACTGACCGGCGACAACGGCGTGGCCCATGTGGCCGGGGCCTGTGTAGGCGATGGTGACTTTCACCATGACGACACGGTGTTCATCACCCATGACGCCGTGAACTGCGAAAGCCGGCAGGTGTTCAAGAAGGTCCTGCGCAACGGGGCCACGGGCGTGTTTCAGGGCAAGATCCTTGTCCGGGAGGGCGCGCAGAAAACCGATGGCTACCAGATCAGCCAGTCGTTGCTGCTGGACGGCGACAGCCAGTTTCTGGCCAAGCCCGAGCTGGAGATTTACGCCGATGATGTGGCCTGTTCGCACGGCTCCACCTCTGGTGCGATCGACGAAGACGCGATGTTTTACCTGCGGTCCCGCGGCGTGCCCGAAGGCGAGGCAACCGATCTGCTGACACTGGCCTTTCTGGCCGAGGCGGTCGAGGAGATCGAGAACGAAACCCTGCGCGAAGACCTTGTGCAGCGTCTGGCCGACTGGCTGCAGCGGCGGCGCTGATGCCGGTGACGGCGGACATAGGCGCGACCTATCGCGGACCCGGACGGGTGATGGAGCGGCTGCTGCAGGCCGGCCAGCGTGAGGACCGTGCGCTGATATACCTGATGGGGTTCTGCGGGCTGGCCTTCGTGGCACAATTGCCGGGCCTGTCGCGGCAGGCGCATCTGGATGGCGTTGAACTGAATGCGCTGATGGGTGGCGCGCTGCTGGGCACCGTGTTCATCCTGCCGCTGGTGTTCTATCTGCTGGCCGCGTTGTCGCATCTGGTGGCGCGGGCCGTGGGCGGGCAGGGCACGTGGTACGGCGCGCGGCTGGCGCTGTTCTGGGCGCTCTTGGCCTCCACACCGCTGATCCTGCTGCACGGGCTGGTGGCCGGTCTGGTCGGCGACGGCCCGGCACAGATGGCGGCTGGGGCGCTCTGGGCGGTGGTGTTCCTTTGGTTCTGGCTGAGCTGCCTGCGCCGGTCCGAAGGAGCAACGACATGACCTCGCGATATCTGCGTGATCTGGCTGTCCTGTCGGTCCGCGACCCGGGACAGGCGGCGCATGAAATCCGCGGCCTCGAACTGCCGTCGCAGGCAATCTGGACCGCGCTGCTGCTGGCGGCTGTCCTGAAAACCGCGACCTATATCCTTTTTACCTCGGCGATCAGCGCTGCAATCCCCGAGGCTGCGGCGCTTGCCGAGATGCTGAAGACAGCGCCGGTCTTTGCGCTGATCGCCGAGTTTCTGGTGCTGCTGGCCTTTAGCTGGACCCTATATATGGCAGGAACATTTTTGGGCGGCTCAGCGAGCCTGCATCAGGTTTTGACCGTAACCGTCTGGATCACCTTATTGTGGGTTTTGGCAATTGCCGTTTCGATCGCGGTCATGCTTGTGTTTCCGTTACTGGCACTGATCTTCTTGTTTGCCGCGCTGCTAATCAGGATCTGGGTGATGGTGCATTTCGTCGATACCGTCCACGGACTAGGTTCGCTCAGCCGGTCGTTTCTGTTGCTGATGGCATCGGCCGTTCTGACACAGGTGCTTGTGTCCTTTCTTTTGACGTTCCTTTTCGCGCCATTCATGGGAGCCAGCTAGGATGTATGATACCGAGGCCGTCCGGGCCGATTTCCCGATCCTCGCGCGCGAGGTGAATGGTCAGCCGCTGACCTATCTGGATAATGGCGCGTCTGCACAGAAACCGCAGGTGGTGATCGACGCGGTCACACAGGCCTACAGCCACGAATACGCCAACGTGCATCGCGGGCTGCATTTTCTGTCTAACCTTGCCACCGAGAAATACGAGGCCGTGCGCGGCATCATCGCGCGGTTCCTCAATGCCGGGTCCGAGGACGAGATCGTGCTGAATTCGGGCACGACCGAGGGCATCAACACCGTGGCCTATGGCTGGGCCATGCCGCGGATGCAGGCGGGTGACGAGATTGTGCTGAGCGTGATGGAGCATCACGCCAATATCGTGCCGTGGCATTTCCTGCGCGAACGGCAGGGGGTGGTGTTGAAATGGGTCGATGTCGATGCGATGGGCGCGCTGGATCCGCAGGCGGTGATCGATGCCATCGGGCCCAAGACGAAACTGGTGGCAATCACCCATCTTTCCAACGTTCTGGGCACCAAAGTTGATGTGAAAACAATCTGTGACGGAGCACGGAAAAAGGGTGTTCCGGTGCTGGTTGACGGGTCGCAGGGCGCGGTGCACATGCCAGTGGATGTGCAGGATCTGGGATGCGATTTCTATGCCATCACCGGGCACAAGCTCTATGGCCCGTCCGGGTCCGGCGCGATCTACATGCGGCAGGAGCGGATGGCAGAGATGCGCCCCTTTATCGGCGGCGGCGACATGATCCGCGAGGTCAGCAAGGACGCGGTCACATACAACGATCCGCCGATGAAGTTCGAGGCCGGAACCCCCGGGATCGTGCAGACCATCGGCTTTGGCGTGGCGCTGGAATACCTGATGGGGCTGGGCATGGACAATGTCGCCGCGCATGAGGACCGGATCCGCGATTACTGCCGGTCGCGTCTGAGCGGGCTGAACTGGATGCAGGTGCAGGGCCAGACCCCGGACAAGGCCGCGATCTTCTCCTTCACGCTGGACGGGGCGGGGCATGCGCATGACATCTCGACCATCCTCGACAAGAAGGGTGTGGCGGTCCGGGCCGGGCATCACTGCGCCGGGCCACTGATGGATCACCTCGGGCTGACGGCAACCTGCCGGGCCTCCTTTGGCCTCTACAACACCGAGGCCGAGGTCGACCGTCTGGTCGAGGCGCTGGAACTGGCCCACGATCTGTTTGGGTAGAACGCAGTTTTGCGTTAATATCGGTCCATGCTGAACAATGGCCGGATGAACTCTGCCTCACCGATCAAAGTGCTGTGCCCGGACTGTGCGGCGAAGTTTCAGATCGCGCAGCAGACCTGCCCGCATTGCGGCGCGGAAAACCCGTTCGATTTGCCGCAGCCCGGCCGGGCGATGCGGCTGGCCTGGGTCGGGTTAGTTGGTGTGATCCTGCTGGCGGTCGTGGTTTTCACGCTCACGCGGTGAAGGCGGACATCGCCGCAGCCCGCTTTCACGTCACTCCGGCGAACGATTTGGTCCGGGGCTGCCGGAGCGCCGGCTGCCCCGAGAGTTTTCATCGCGATCAGAACAGGAAGTCGTCAGACGACAACTCGTCCAGCGTCGTGTTTTTCAACACGATCCTGTTCTCGCCGTCATTGTCCAGATCATAGACCACCTTGGTGCCCGACTCGGAACTGGCGTTCAGGAAATCCTCGAAACTTGAGGCCTCGGAGGTCAGGGCCGACAAATCCAGGAGGTCGGTGCCGGGATCGAAATCGACGACAATGTCCTTGTCGAAACCGTCCTTGAACACGAACACGTCGTTGCCGTCTTCGCCGGTCAGCTTGTCCTTGCCCTGGCCGCCTTCGATTGTGTCCTTGCCCGAACCGCCCTTGATCACGTCATCGCCGTCGTTGCCGCGCAGGTCGTCCGCACCGGATTCGCCAAAGATCCTGTCATCCCCGTCGTTCCCGGCCAGGTCGTCCTGACCGTTGCCACCGAGGATCTTGTCGTCGCCCTTGCCGCCGTTAAGCGTGTCGTTGCCATTCTTGCCCTTGAGCTTGTCGTCATGGTCATAGCCCGAGAACACGTCGTCGCCGCCATTGCCAAGAAACAGGATATCCTCGCTTTCAAGCAGTTCACGGATTTCGTCCGTCGCGTCGACGTCGGGTCCAAGAAGCTCCAGCATGCTGTAAATCAGGTCATTGGCGTCATCGCCGGTAACCGGAGTGTCGAAACTGATGGTAAAGTCGAGCTGCGTCGCCTCGATATCCAATTCGCCGCCCGCGTCGGTCGCGGTCAGGCCGTAACCGAAATCGATGCTGCTGATGCTGCCGGACAGTGTGTGGCTGCTGAGGTCGTACTGAACATCGCCACGCAAGATGAAGCCTTGCGAGCCGGTGTCGGCAACATCGGTGATGTCGGTTTCGCCAGCGGCATAGTCGCCGGAAATACCGAGCGAGAAGACGCCGCGGCCCTCGCCGACGAAGTTATCGTCGAAATCATTGAGATATGAGATGAAATCCGTGGCATCGGAATTTCCTGCCTTGATGGTGATGGTCATTTTGTTTCTCACGGGTTTACGGGTCCGAGAAAGGACCAGCGGTCGCCGCGGGCTGCCTCGGACGGATGTTGGAATTTGTGCTGGGTGTCGGGCTGGTCCGGGACCGCGCGCCGGTCAGGACTCAGGTCAGATGATGTCCAATGCCTTGCCGGACCGGGTTAGGTAATCTGACTTAATTTGTCAACTATTGTGGATGGCCATTTACGCCGGGCCTGACAAAGCGTCTGCCGGCCCCGGATTACCGTCAGCGGCGGCGGGATTCGCGGGCGTTCTGCTCGGCGGTCACGCGGATGACCCGGATCGGGGCCAGTTCCTGATTGGTCAGCGACCGGGCCACGACGATGGTGCGCGAGTTTTCATTGCCCACCGGGCGTGGATTGACCGGGTAGTTGATCTCGAACACGTAGGTCATGACGCCGTTTTCCGGGTCACCGGTTTCGGTCTGTGGCCTCAGGCGGGCTTCATAGGCGCCCTGAAAGGCGGCGACGCCCTCGGCCCGGATGATGGCGCCGGTATTGGTGCGTTCGATGACAAGTTCGGTGACCTTGGTGATGGCGACATGCGTGTCGGGACGCTCTTCGCGCCGAAAGACCGATGATCCCCGCGGGATCAGCGGGTTGGCGGGTTCGGCAGTGCCTTCGGTCGGTACCGCCTGGCTGCGGCCGAACCAGTTGCCGGGATTGAGCCGGCTGTCGCTCCAGCCGCCGCACGCGCCCAGCACAAGGCTTGCCACAAGGAGAAGCATCACCGCTCGGATCATCACATGCCTGCCATTCTTTGACTGCTGACACTTGGGTTAGCCTATCCTCGGGCGGTTTAAAAGGGGCTGACGCACTGGACAGCCGGCCCGGGTCGTCTTACCTCAGCGCGGTCGGCAGTAGCGGAGAGCATCATGGCAAGCGCGGCTTTTGAAGAGATCGTGGAGGATTTCGAGTTTCTCGACGACTGGGAGGACCGCTATCGTTATGTCATCGACCGGGGCAAGGCGATGGAGGCACTGAACGAGGCGCTGAAGGTGGACGTGAACAAGGTGCATGGCTGCGCCAGTCAGGTCTGGCTGTTCCCGCGGATCGAAAACGGGCAGTTCAGTTTCGAGGGCGACAGCGACGCGATGATCGTGCGCGGGCTGATCGCGGTGCTGAAGGCGCTCTATAACGGATTGCCGGTGCGGACCGTCGCCGGTGTCGACGCAGCGGGGGAACTGGCCCGGCTGGGTCTGAACGATCACCTGTCGGCACAGCGGTCCAACGGGCTGCGCGCGATGATCGAACGGATCCGGCAGGTGGCGTCGCAGGCGGGGTAGGACGCTCGCGTGGCGGGCTTTCAGTGCTTGATTGCGTGCAGGGACTGGCTATCGCCCGGCGTTCCACTCTTTCAGTGACACCGACAGGTCGCCATACCCGGTGAACCGCCGCTCAAATTCCAGCCCCAGCCGGTCGGCACAGTCCCGGGCCTTGACCGTCAGCGCCGCGTCCTCGGTCTGCGCCTGATACACCAGCTTGGTGTAATGCGCGAAATACATATCCCGCAGGTCCGGATGGCGATCCAGTCCCAGCGGTTTCCAGACAAAGGCATCAAATTGCCGGACCAGAAAATCGGTCAGGTAGAAAGCCGAAATCTCGTCTGAATAATCTTCGGCAAAGGTCTGATTTCCTTCGAAAAAGGAATAACAATGCGGCCCCTGCATCATGGTCACGCCCAGCGCGTCGCATTTGGCCTGAAGCTGCCCGCCGGTGCCACAATCCGCATAGACCACGAAAATGCCGTCATAGGCGTCGCGGTGCTTTTCCACCGCCGCCTCGACTGCCTCGGTGATCCGTTCAGGGTGGTTGTGCAGGATCGCTGGCAGGCAGGTCAGGTCGATATGGGTCCAGCCGTTTGCCTGCGTCACCTGCAGGATCTCGCGCGCCAGCGCGCCACAGGCGATCAGCAGCAGCCGCCCGGTGCCGACCGCGTCCAGACCGGTTTCGGTCAGTGTTGTGTCATCGGGCGGGTGCAAGCCGCACCGCCGTGCCATAGGCCACGATCTCGGAACTGCCACGCGCGATGGACGAGGTCTGCATCCGCATGCCGACGATCGCATCCGCGCCCAGCGCCTCTGCCTCGGCGGTCATGCGGTCCAGCGCCTGTTCGCGGGCCCCGGCCAGAAGCGAGGAATAGCCGTGCAATTCGCCACCTACCAGCGTTTTGAGCGCCGCCACGATATCGGTGCCCACATGTTTGGCCCGCACGGTGGCCCCCCGCACCAGCCCCAGTGTTTCGGCAATCTCGCGCCCGGAGACAGTGTCCGTGGTGGCGATCAGCATGCTATTTCTCCATCCGGTCGTAGTGATCTTCTTCGGCATTGCCGACCCGCTGGGCAATGACGCGGAACACGACATAGGCCACCAGCACCGCAGGGATCAGCGCCAGCCCGGCAAAGGGCACCTGCACGGCGGCAAGCAGCAACACACCGAGCCAGACCGTCGCCCCCGCGGCGACGATCACGCAAACCAGGATCAGGACGAGTTTATCGAGTGGCATGGCCGCTCCTTTCGTCCTCAATATCGGGGCATGGCCCCGCAATGTGAAGAGCCGGTCAGCCCGCGGCCAGTTGATTGTGTTTGCGGCTGACGAACTGCTTGGCGGTTTCGACCGCCACGGCGGCGTCCCGGCAATAGGCATCGGCGCCGATGGCCTTGCCAAACTCTTCGTTCAGCGGGGCGCCGCCCACCAGAACGATGTATTCGTCGCGGATCCCCATCTCGACCATCGTGTCGATGACGACCTTCATATAGGGCATCGTCGTGGTCAGCAGGGCCGACATGCCAAGAATATCCGCGTCCTCGCGTTCCAGCGCTTCGAGATAGTTTTCGACCGGGTTGTTGATGCCCAGATCGACCACTTCGAACCCGGCGCCTTCCATCATCATGCTGACGAGGTTCTTGCCGATGTCGTGAATGTCGCCCTTGACCGTGCCGATCACCATCTTGCCGACACGCGGTGCGCCGGTTTCGGCCAGCAGCGGCTTGAGGATCGCCATACCGCCCTTCATCGCGTTGGCGGCCAGCAGCACTTCGGGCACGAACAGGATCCCGTCGCGGAAATCCTGACCAACGATGGTCATGCCGCCCACCAGCGCTTCGGTCAGGACGCGGTAGGGTTCCCACTTCCGCTCCAGCAGGATATTCACGCCCTCTTCGATTTCCTCCTTGAGGCCATCATAGAGGTCATCGAACATTTGCTGAACCAGCTCTTCGTCATCCAGCTCGCTCAGGATGATGTCGTCTTCTTCTTCGGACATGGGTGCGGATTCCTTCAATTCGGGTTGGGGCCCGGACGCGACTCTCTGGTCCGGTTTGTCCGGTTTTGGGGGCTTGTGACTGCGACATTTGCGACATTGGCAGCGTCGCAACCGACCTTCGTCGGGCCGTAATCCGGTGAAACGATTGGTGTTTGGTGCATCGGGCCGGAAATCTTGTGAATGTTCTCTTTATGTTCCATATTTGCCCGATGGATGCGAACGGGTTCACCAGACCGGAACGGCGCAAGGCGCGCGGCGCGGTCAGCAATGCCGCGGGGCGTTACGATCTTGCCCGGTCGGTCGATCTGGACGCGCTTGAGACCGACGAGGATCTGCCGCCGTTGCGCACCGAAGTGTCGGTCGAAAAGCCGCGCAAGATCATCACTTACAACAGCTCGCCCGATCTGCCGTTCGACCGGTCGATCAACCCGTACCGGGGCTGCGAACATGGCTGCGTTTATTGTTTTGCGCGCCCGACCCATGCTTATCTGGGCCTGTCGCCGGGGCTGGATTTCGAAACCCGGCTGATTGCCCGGCCGGATGCGCCGGCGGCGCTGGAGCGGGAATTGCGCGCCCGGCGCTATGCGGTTGCGCCGATCGCCATCGGCACCAACACCGATCCCTACCAGCCGGTCGAACGCGACTGGCGCATCATGCGCGCGTGCCTCGAGGTGCTGGCCGCCTGCCGGCACCCGGTGGCGATCGTGACCAAGGGCACGCTGATTGAACGCGACATCGACATCCTCGCGCCGATGGCCGAACAGGGGCTGGTGCGGGTGGGCGTTTCGGTGACAACGCTGGATCCCGACCTGTCGCGCCGGATGGAACCGCGGGCGCCCGCGCCCAAACGCCGGCTGGCGACCATCCGGGCGCTGACCGGCGCGGGCATCCCGGTGCGGCTGATGACCTCGCCGGTGGTGCCGGGGCTGACCGATCACGAGATCGAGGCGTTGCTGGAGGCGGGCCGCGATGCCGGGGTCGAATCGGCAAGCTGGATTATGCTGCGGCTGCCGCGTGAGGTGTCGCCGCTGTGGCAGGAATGGCTGGCCGAGCATGAACCGGGCCGCGCGGCGCGGATCATGGCCCGACTGCGCGAAATGCATGGCGGGCGCGACTACGACGCGCGCTGGTCCCACCGCATGCGCGGCGAGGGGCATTACGCCGACATGGTCGCGCGCCGCTTCGCCCGGGCAGCCAGAAAGCTGGGGCTGGATGACGATGTGCCACCGCTGCGCTGTGATCTGTTTCATCTTCCGACGCGGACCGGGGATCAGCTGGAACTGTTCTGATGGCCGGGTCAGGCCCGGCGCCGTGTCCGCCGGCGGCGTTGCGGTGCGGCGGCGTCGTCCCCGGTGCCGTCGGATTCGGACGAAAACGGGCCGAGCGCGGCGGTGATGTCCTCGAGCGGCGGGCGGGCGCCGCGCGGACGGGTGTCCAGCGCCGCGCGCATATGGCTGAGGTGATCCGGCATCGTGCCGCAGCATCCGCCAATGATGGTGGCACCGCTGTCGCGGGCCATCACTGCGTATTCCGCCATCAGTTCGGGCGTGCCGTCATAGTGGATATGGCCATCCACGTATTTCGGTATGCCGGCATTGCCCTTGGCGATGATCGGGCGTTCCGTGCCCTGGGCGACAAAGCCCTGAACCGTACGCAGCAGGTCGGACGCGCCGGTGCCGCAATTGGCGCCGAAGGCGATCGGCGGGTTGGGCAGGCTTTCGACCAACTGCACCATCTGGGCCGAGGTGACGCCCATCATCGTGCGCCCGGCAGTGTCAAAGCTCATCGTTCCGCACCACGGCATGTCGGCCAGCGCAAAGGCTTCGGCAGCGGCGCGATACTCTTCCGGGGCACTGATGGTTTCCAGCCACAGCACATCGGCGCCGCCGGCCTTCAGACCCTCGGCCTGTTCATGGAACATCTCGACCGCATCCGCGTGGGACAGCGCGCCAACCGGCTCCATGATCTCGCCTGTGGGGCCGACCGATCCGGCGACCACGATCGCGCGGCCGGCCTTGTCAGCCACGTCGCGGGCGATCTCGGCACCCAGACGCGACAATTCGTGCACGCGCGATTGCGCGTCGTGCAGTTTCAGCCGCGACGCGGTGCCGCCGAACGTGTTGGTCAGGAACAGGTCACTGCCGGCATCCACCGCACCCTTGTAGAGTGCGACGATCTTCTCCGGCTGATCCGAATTCCACAATTCGGGCGCCTCGCCCGCGGCAAGCCCGGCCTGAAACAGGTTGGTGCCGGTTGCGCCGTCCGCAAGGATGACATCCTTTTCGGCCAGCATGCGCGTCAGAGCGTCGGTCATGTGGGATCCAGTCCTGAAATTGATCGGATCCTCTTCCCACGCGCCGGACCGATCCGCAAATTCATAATCTTCATCTAGATTATGAATCAGGCAGCAAGTATCTGACGATCAGCCTCATTCCTGTTCCGCGGGCCAGTGCCACGGGATCCGAGGGTCAGGCGGATTTCGGCATGTCCAGCAATCGCCGGATCGCGGCTGGCACCTGACGGCCGGTCACGGCGCGCGGATGGCCGGACTCCTCCATTTCGGGAGGATCGCCATAGAGCGCTTCGAACTCCGGATAATTGTCAAACACCCGTCGCGAGACGTTGTCGATAAAACTCTCGGCGGCGGCCCCGTTGGCGCGGAGGATATCGTGCCCCTCGGTTTCGACGTGATAGACCGTAAAGGTCTCGCCCAGCTCAGCCAGCGGTACGCGGGTGATGGTGATCCCGTTGATCAGGGCGCCGGCGTTGCACAGCACACCGGAAATCAGCAAAGCATGTTCGGACGTCACGCGCAGGTCGCTGTGCGGACGGCCCGGCCCCAGTGCCCCGGCCCTGATCAGAACCGGTGACAGACGCTCCGCCGGGCCAAAACGCGTTGCAACGGTCTGACGTCCGATCCACCTGACGATCAGGGTGCGTCCCTCGTGGTCGAGAAGGCTGTCGCCGACCACCAGCTTTTCGACGGCGCGTTCGCCCGTCGGCGTGGCAATCAATGTACCGGCGAGAAAACAGGTCAAGAAGGGAGATGGGTCGATTGGCCCGAGCGAGGCAACGGTCGGATACTCAGTCGAGTCGAGCTGTATGTTCATGACCGTCAGCACACCGTCGTTCGGGTCACCGCCGGTATTGCTCATGATCACGGGGTAATCGACGCCGTCTATCTCCACCGTTCCGATAAAGACCCGTGTGCCGGTAACCACTTCGTTGAGGGTGAACGTGTCATCGCCCGCGTCGCCGTCGTCCAGCGTCAGGCTTCCGGGCACAGCCGTTGCGAAACTGCCGTCGCTGAAAATCGTCTGACCATCGGTTACTTCGTATGTTGCCATGTTCACCCCCCGGCGAGTTCGCGCTGTGCGTTTCGACCGGAACCGCGCTGCGTCGTGTCACAGCCGCTCGGCCCGCCAATTCCGAATACGGAGCAGGAAACCACGGACGCGCCGTTGCATCAAGGTCGGGGATGGTTAATTGCCGATGGCCGCACGGCCCTGACGGGCCGCGCGATTGGTCTGGAAACGGCTGCCGGGCTGACCGGTCAGCTGGTTTCGGACAGCACCTGTTCCTTGGCCTCGACCAGCAGCTGGTCCATCTTGGTGCGAATGGTGGCCTCGTCGGCCTTGTCGCCAAGGTCGCCCTTGACCTTGCGCACCACATCGTCATGCCCTGCTTCTTCGAAATCGGCAACCACGACGGTCTTGGCGTATTCCTCGGCCGCCTCGCCGGACTTGCCCAGAAGTTCCGCGGCCCAGAGGCCGAGCAGCCTGTTGCGCCGGGCAACGGCCTTGAACTGCATTTCTTCGTCATGAGCAAATTTTGCCTCAAAGGCGTTTTCGCGGTCATCGAACGTGGACATGTCGCAACCCTCCGGTGTGTTGTTGATCCTTTTCCCCGATATGCGCACGGTCCGCGACAGATGCAAGAGAAAGAGCACCGCTTGCGACACTGCGGCCCTTGACGTATGAGAGCGCCAGAGGTCAGGCGCGGTTTCCCGGTGGCCTTGAGCGAAAGGATCCCCATGGCGCGGCGCAAGAAGATTTACGAAGGCAAGGCAAAGATTCTCTACGAAGGTCCTGAACCGGGTACGCTGGTGCAGTACTTCAAGGACGACGCGACCGCCTTCAACGCCCAGAAGAAGGATATCATCGAGGGCAAGGGCGTGCTCAACAACCGCCTGAGCGAGTTTTTCATGACCGGTCTGAACGGCATCGGCGTGCCGACGCATTTCATGCGGCGGCTGAACATGCGCGAACAGCTGGTGCGCAATTGCGAGATCATCCCGCTTGAGGTGATCGTGCGCAATTATGCGGCCGGGTCACTGAGCCAGCGGCTGGGTCTGGAAGAGGGCACACAGCTGCCCCGGCCGATCGTGGAGTATTGCTACAAGGACGATTCGCTGAACGACCCGCTGGTTACAGAGGAACATATCGCCGCTTTCGGCTGGGCCAGCCAGCAGGACATGGACGACATCCTGAGCCTTGCGCTGCGCGTCAACGATTTCCTCAGCGGCGTGATGCTGGCTGTCGGCATCCGGCTGGTTGATTTCAAGATCGAGATCGGGCGCATCTACGAAGGCGATTTCATGCGTCTGATCGTGGCCGACGAAATCAGCCCCGACAGCTGCCGTCTGTGGGACATTGAAACCGGTCAGAAGCTGGACAAGGACGTGTTCCGCCGCGATCTGGGCAACCTGACGGATGCCTATTCGGAGGTGGCCCGGCGGCTGGGAGTGATGCCGCGCAATGCCACGCAGATGACCAAGCCGACGCTGATCAACTGACCATCCGGTCCGATACGACAAGAGAGTGAAGATGAAAGCCCGCGTACATGTAATGCTCAAGAACGGTGTGCTGGATCCTCAGGGCGAGGCCGTGCGTCACGCGCTGGGAACCATGGGATTCGACGCCGTGACCGGTGTCCGGCAGGGCAAGGTCATCGATCTGGAACTGGCTGATACCGCAACCGAGGCCGACGTACGTGCCATGTGCGAAAAGCTGCTCGCGAACACCGTGATCGAACGCTACGACATCGAAATGGGCTGACATGCTGTTCAGCAGCCAGCTCTTTCTTGTCAGGACCGACGGGAACGGACGCCGGCTGATCAGCTGGCGCCTCTGGGTGCTGATCTGGGTTGCGCCGGTTTTGTTCGGTCTGGCCGCGGTCCTGATGCTGGGGCAGGCCGGTTACCTGCGCCTGGCCAGTGTTCCGGGCGAAGGCGAGGTCGTAAGGGTTTATGCCTGGGAGGGCGAAACGCCGTTTGACCGTGGCCGGATCAATTATGGCCCGGTCTTCCGCTATGACTGGAGCGATGGCCAGCCGACCGATGCCAGCCTTGGCCAGTCGCACCCGGACTGGAACTTTGAAATCGGCTCCAGACATGCGATCCGCTATCTGCCCGGCGTCAAGGCCAATGTCATGCTGCCGGGGTGGCACAACTGGGCTGCGGGCCTGATCATTCTGGCCATCGGCGCGGTGCTGACGCTTCCGGCGCTCTGGGCAACGGTGCGATTGCGCCGCTGGCAAAGGGCCGGTGCGTAACGATCCGGCTTGACAGGGCCGGGTTGCTCCCGTTGATCTGGCAGTTCAATCCAGCCGGGAGAGTTCACCATGCGCGCCGCCGTTCTGAGAGAATACAATTCCGATCTTTCCATCGAGGACGTGCCGGAACCGGACTGCCCGCCGGATGGCGTGGTGCTCAAGGTGCTGGCCTGCGGGGTGTGCCGCAGCGACTGGCACGGGTGGAGCGGAGAACATCCGCGGGTCAAGCCCGGCCAGATCGGCGGTCACGAGTATTGCGGCGAAGTGGTCGAGGCCGGTCCGGACAGCAACTGGAAAACCGGTGACCGGCTGGTTGCGCCGTTCATTTTGGCCTGCGGGTCCTGTCCGGCCTGCCAGTCAGGGCAGCAAAATACATGCCCGAACCAGAGGTTACCGGGCTTTGTTGAACCGGGTGCCTTTGCCGAATACGTCGCTGTTCCGCTGGATCATAACCTTGCGCGGCTGCCCGAAACCCTGTCGCCGACCGTGGCCGCGGGGCTGGGATGCCGGGTGACAACTTCATGGCACGCACTGACCGGGCGGGCGGCGCTGCAGGCCGGGGAATGGCTGGCGGTGCATGGCACCGGCGGCATCGGATTGTCGGCGGCGCTGCTGGGCAAGGCTCTGGGCGCTTACGTCGTCGCCGTCGACGTGGTTCAGGACAAGCTCGACCATGCGCTGGGTCTGGGTATTGACGCGGTGGTCAATGCCAGCGAAGGCGGCACCGCCGAACGGATCCGGGAGATCACCGGCGGCGGTGCTCATGTCAGCGTCGAGGCGCTGGGGATCGAGGTCACGGTCAACGCGTCGCTGGAATGCCTGCGCCCGATGGGCCGGCATGTGCAGGTGGGCATGCCCATCGGGCACACGGCGCGGATGGATGTGAACATGAACGCGGTCTATATGGGCAATCTGGCGCTCTACGGCACGCGCGGCATGCCATCCTGGCGCTATCCGTCGCTTCTGGGCTTGATCACATCGGGGGCCGTCGATATGTCGCCCCTGATCGCGCGCGAGATCGTTCTCAGCCAGACCGGCGCCGAACTGGCCGCGTTCAACGGACCAACGCCGCCGGGCGTGGCCGTAATCACGGATTTCACCCGCTAGCGAGGTGCCAATGAGAGCTGCAGTCGTCGTTTTCCCCGGATCCAATTGCGACAGGGATCTGGCCGTTGCCTTCGAACGGGCCGGGTTTCAGGTCGACATGGTGTGGCACAAGGATGCGAACCTGCCGGACGGGATCGACATTGTCGGCGTGCCGGGCGGGTTTTCTTATGGCGATTACCTGCGCTGCGGGGCCATCGCGGCACAATCGCCGGTCTGCCGCGCGGTTGCGGCGCATGCGGACCGGGGCGGTTATGTTTTCAGTGTCTGCAACGGGTTTCAGGTGCTCACCGAAACCGGCCTGCTGCCGGGGGCGCTGCTGCGCAATGCCGGGCTCAAATATATCTGCCGGACCATCGGCCTGCGCGTGACCACCACCGACAGCGCCTTTACCGGCAGCTATGCACAGGGTGACGAGATCATGATCCCGATTGCCCATCATGACGGCAATTATTTTGCCGATGACGACACCCTGCGCCGGCTGCAGGACGACGACCGGGTGGCCTTTACCTACTGCGACAATCCCAACGGGTCGATTGCCGATATTGCCGGGATCCTGTCGGAAAACCGCCGGGTGCTGGGAATGATGCCGCATCCCGAACGCGCGGCAGAGACCGGGCATGGCGGAACCGACGGCGCCGCGCTGTTTTCCGCTCTTGCCGGGGCATTCGTGACGGCATGACTTGAGCGCGGCCGCCGGGCCGCGTAGCTTCGCGCCATGGCAGAGGCAGATCAGCAGCAGGGCACCGCACTGGCCCGTCCCAGATCGGTCACGATCAGCTGGCGTGTGCGGCTGGCGCTGGTGCTGCTGATGGCGATCGCGGTGGCAACCGTCTGGATCACCAACAGCCTGCTGACCGACCGTTTCACCGAAAGCACCCGCCACAGGGCCAATGTGCGGCTGGCGCTCTACGGCGGCAACCTGGTCAGTGAACTGGGCCGCAACGCCATCGTGCCGCAATTGCTGGCGCGGGATTCGTCGCTGATCGGGGCGCTGAACAGCAGCGATTTCAGCCAGTCGACCCAGCGCCTTATCACCTTTGTCGAAGAGATCGGCGCGGCATCTCTGATGCTGCTGGACATCGACGGGCGCACCGTGGCCTCGACTGACCGCAACCTGCTGGGCAGCCAGCATGGCAACCAGCCCTATTACGTCGATGCGATCCGCGCCAATACCACCGTGTTCTCAGTGATCCAGCGTGAAGCCGGCGGCTATCGGTTCACCTATTCGCGGCGCATGGCGGACGGGCCGCAGGTTCTGGGTGTGATCGTGGTCGAGGTCGACCTGCAGAAATTCGAGCGCGCCTGGGCCGGGATTTCGGATGCGGTGGTTGTCACCGACAGCACCGGCGCGATCATCCTTGCCACTGAACCGCAATGGCGCGGACTGAGCGAGGGCGAGGCGCTGGTGCGGCAGACCCCGCAAAGCGCGATCGAGCGGGCGATCCGGGCAACGGCGGACTGGTCCGCGCTGCCCGCGGACGCCTATGTGCAGGGCGAAGCGGTAATGCGGATGGAGGCGCGGATCCCGTTTCAGGGCTGGAAGATCGCGTCGTTTACCACCTACGCCTCGGTCCGGGAACGGGTGAACGGGGTTCTGGCGCTGGAGATCATGGGGTTTGCGATCCTGTTGGCACTGGCGTTTTATGCCCTGTCGCGTCAGACCGCGCTGCGGATGGCGCTGTTCCAACGAGAATCAGATGAGCTTCGCGAACTAAATGCCCGACTTCAAAGTGAAATTACGAAACGTGAAGAGGTGCAGGAAACCCTTGCCGTGACCGAGCAGACGCTGGCGCAAAGTTCCAAGCTGGCGGTGCTGGGGGAAATGTCGGCCGCGGTCAGCCATGAGCTGAACCAGCCACTGGCGGCGATGAAGACCTATCTGGCGGGCGCGCGCCTGCTGCTGCGGCGCAACCGGCAGGAAGAGGCGCTGTCGAGCTTTGGCCGCATCGACGACCTGATCGAGCGGATGGGCGCGATCACCCGTCAGCTGAAATCCTATGCCCGCAAGGGCGCCGAAGAGCTGTCGCCTGTCGACCTGGCTGAGGCGCTGGGATCGGCGCTGAGCATGATGGAGCCACAGCTGCGCCAGCGGCAGGTGCGCATCAACCAGATCCGCCCGCCCGAACCGGTTCTGGTGATGGGCGACCGGATGCGCGTTGAACAGGTGATGATCAACCTCTTGCGAAACGCGCTGGATGCCACCAAATCCGTTGAGGATCCGACGGTTGACGTGGTTCTGGCCGCCGGAGACACGGCAACGCTTACGGTGCGGGACAATGGCGAGGGGATCGAGGATCTCGAGAACCTGTTCGAGCCGTTCTACACCACCAAGCAGCCCGGAGACGGGGTGGGGCTTGGGCTGGCGATTTCCTCGGGGATCGTCGGTGATCTGGGCGGCCGGCTGACGGCGCGAAACAGTCAGCGCGGCGGCGCAGTGTTCGAGATGCAGTTGCCCATCCTCCGACCCGGAGTTGAGGCGGCCGAGTAAGGAGAGAAAAGACATGGCGCAGGCTATGAAGATCGCCATCGTGGATGATGAGCGGGACATGCGGCAGTCGATCAGCCAGTGGCTGGCGCTGTCGGGGTATGACACGGAAACCTTTGCCAGTGCCGAGGATGCGCTGAAGGTGCTGGGGCCGGACTATCCGGGCATTGTCATCTCTGACATCCGCATGCCCGGCATGGACGGGATGCAGTTTCTGAAAAAGCTGATGGGATCGGACAGTGCGCTGCCGGTGATCATGATCACCGGCCATGGCGACGTGCCGATGGCGGTTGAGGCGATGCGGGTGGGCGCCTATGACTTTCTGGAAAAGCCGTTCAATCCCGACCGCATGTCGGAGCTGGCCAAGAAGGCCGCCAACGCGCGGCGGCTGACGCTGGACAACCGGGCGCTGCGCAGGGAGCTCAGCGACGGCACGCAACTGATGAAGAAGCTGATCGGGTCCAGCCCGGTGATGGAGCGCCTGAAAGAGGATATTCTGGATCTGGGCCAGGCCGATGGGCACGTGCTGATCGACGGTGAGACCGGCACCGGCAAGACGCTGGTGACGCATGCGCTGCACGCGGTCGGCAGCCGGGCGGGCAAGAAATTCGTGCTGGTAAGCTGCGGCGCGCTGGAGGAAGAGGCGCTTGCCAAGCGGCTGTTTGGTCCGATGCTGCCCGAGGACAGCCAGTTGCCGGCCATCGAGGAAGCCCGGGGTGGCACGCTTGTCCTGGAGGATATAGAAGCCTTGTCAGATAGTTGTCAGGCGAAGCTGTTGAATGTGATCAACGAACAGGGGACGCCGCCCGAGACCCGGATCGTGGCGATCTCGAACCTTCAGCAGCAGGACAAGACATGCGAGGATGCGCTGCGCCCGGACCTGTTTTACCGGCTGGCGGCGTTGCGGATCACGGTGCCGCCGCTGCGGCAACGGGGCGAGGATATCCTGTCGCTGTTCACCGAGCTGAGCGAACAGTTTGCCGAGGAATATGGCTGTGACGCGCCACCGGTGAACGCGCAGGAGGCCGCGCAGCTGTTGCAGGCACCATGGCCGGGCAATGTGCGGCAGCTGATCAACATCGCTGAACGCGCGGTGCTGCAGTCACGGCGGGGGTCGGGGACCATTGCGTCGCTGCTGATGTCGGATCATGACGAGATGCAGCCGGTGATGACCACCGAGGGCAAGCCGCTGAAGGAATATGTCGAGGCGTTTGAACGGATGCTGATCGACAACACGATGCGCCGGCACAAAGGGTCGATTTCCTCGGTGATGGAGGAGCTTTGCCTGCCGCGCCGGACGCTGAACGAGAAGATGGCCAAATACGGGCTGCAGCGGTCCGATTACCTGTGAACGGGGCGCGCTCATCGGTCCTGACGGACCTCTTCGCTAATGGACATCCGCTGTCGGGTGCTGCGGTGCCGTGAAGCTGGTGTCGCTCAACGCGTGGGGCGGGCGGGAATGGGACGCCCTGCATGAGTGGATCCCGAAGACCGGCGCCGATATCCTGTGCCTGCAGGAAGTGACCCGTGCGCCGGTGCCGTCGCCCGACTGGCTGCATTACAGCGACCCGAACCGCAGGCTGGCACAACGCGCCGACCTGTTTCGGGACGTATCGCGCCTGTTGCCCGAACATGTCGGCCATTTCGCCCCGGCCACGCGCGGCATGCTGCGCACGGAAGACGGGCGGCACGTGCCGTCGGAACACGGTATCGCGGTCTGGGTGCGGCGGCATCTGGCGCTGAGCCATCTGGTACAGGATTTTGTCTGGGGTGCGTTCCGGGCCGATGGCTGGGGAGCCGAACCAGTGCCGCGGGCGCTGCAGATGGGCCGGATCGACGGGCTGGCCGGCAATGGCAGCGTTGCATTTGCGCATTTTCACGGGCTGCGCCACCCGGCGGGCAAGGCCGACACGCCCGAACGCCGGGCACAGTCCGCGCGCCTGGTGTCGCATCTGGGCGGGTTCGCAAAACCCGGTGAGCCGCTGATTCTGGCCGGAGATTTCAATGTCTTGCCGGACAATCCCATGTTTGCCGAGCTGGCCGCGCTGGGGCTGCGGGACCAGATCGCGGCGCATGGGGTGAACGACACGCGTACCTCGCTTTATGCAAAGCCGCAGCGCTTTGCCGATTACCTGCTGAGCACGCCCGCCGTGCATATCCGCAGCTTTGACGTGCCCGCGGAACCGGAAGTGTCCGACCACAGGCCGCTGATACTGAGCTTCGATGCCGGGGAAGGCGGTAACTGAACCGGCCATTTCAGTTTCCCCATTGTAATTGCCGGCCCGCTGCACTTATGTTGAGACAACGATCCGCGCCTTGCGGCAGGGTCGTTCAATTTGAGTTTCGCTGTTTCAGGCACTGGCAGGCAATCGTTTCGCAAGACTGAACAGACCGGATGGGTCCCCACAAGGGACCGGATGAGTGCCTGTGTCTGGCCGAGGCCAGCGCAGGAAAGAATGGGCGGACGCAGGCATGGTGCCGCGTTCTGCCGGAGAAGAACCGCGATGACGCGCGCGCGACGTATGTGCATGTTTGCCGGTGGCCAAGGGGCCGCTGCTTTCCGCGCGCCGTCCTTAATCGCTTCAACAAGTCACAGCTCCAGACGGCTCTGGCCCCCCGGGCGGGCCCGATTGCGGTTGTGCGACAAGGACTTATGGCTAAGAAAATGCTCATTGACGCCACCCACGCGGAAGAGACCCGCGTCGTGGTGGTCGACGGAAACAAGGTCGAGGAATTCGACTTTGAATCCGAAAACAAGCGGCAGCTCGCCGGCAACATCTATCTTGCAAAGGTAACACGGGTCGAACCGTCGCTGCAGGCGGCGTTTGTGGATTATGGCGGGAACCGGCACGGGTTTCTGGCGTTTTCCGAAATCCATCCCGATTACTACCAGATCCCGGTGGCCGACCGCGAAGCGCTGATGGCCGAGGAACGCGCTTATGCCGAGGCTATGCGCAAGCGGGACGAGGAAGAGGATGAAAAACCGTCCCGGTCCAGCCGGTCGCGCCGGTCGAAATCGTCCAAAGCATCAAAAGTGACGTCGAAGGATCCGGTGGAGACCCGCGAAGTCGATGCCGAGATCAGCGGGATGGAGACGATTGACCTGTCGGAAGACGGGGAAAACACCGAAATCCTGGCCGTGCCCGAGGGCGAAGCGGCAGCCCCTGAAAAAGACGCGGAAACCGCGGCGGCCGGGGACGACGCGCAGGCAACGCCTGACGCGGAGGTCGATGCCGGTGAAGCGCCGGAGGCCATGGAAACGGCAGAGGCAGAGGAGGCCACAGAGGAGGCCACCGAGGCGCCTGAGGCGGAAGCGGAGACCGCTGCAGAGGCGGACACCGCAGACAGTGCGGAGGCGCCCAAAGCGGCAGAAACCCCCAAGGAGAGCGCCGAGGCCGCCGACGACACGGCAGAGGATGCGCCAGCCGCAGAAGCCGCAGCCGAAGACGCCGGGGACGAAAGCAACGCGGCGGACGAAAGCAACGACGGGCAGGATGAGGAGCCCGCCGAGGAGGCCCAGACCGCGCGCGCCACGGCGAAGGACAAGGACAGTTCCATCGAATCCGTCGCCGAGGAAGACGACGCCGATGATCTGCGCCCGCCGCGCAAGCCGCGCCCGCGCCGCTACAAGATCCAGGAAGTCATCAAGGTCCGGCAGATCCTGCTGGTGCAGGTGGTCAAGGAAGAGCGCGGCAACAAGGGTGCGGCGCTGACGACCTACCTGTCGCTGGCGGGTCGCTATTGCGTTCTGATGCCCAACACCGCCCGTGGCGGCGGCATCAGCCGCAAGATCACCAATGCCACGGATCGTAAGAAACTCAAGGAGATCGCGGGCGAAATTGATGTGCCTCAAGGCGCGGGTCTGATCATCCGCACCGCCGGCGCCAAGCGCACCAAGTCCGAGATCAAGCGCGACTATGAATACTTGCTGCGGCTGTGGGAACAGATCCGCGAACTGACGCTGAAATCCATCGCGCCGGCCAAGATCTATGAAGAAGGCGACCTGATCAAACGGTCGATCCGCGATCTCTATAATCGCGAGATTGACGAGGTTTTCGTGGAGGGCGATCGCGGCTACCGCATCGCCAAGGACTTCATGAAGATGATCATGCCGTCGCATGCCAAGAACGTGAAAAAATACGAGGACCCGCTGCCGCTGTTCGCGCGTTATCAGGTGGAAAGCTATCTGGGCGCGATGTTCAACCCGACGGTACAGCTGAAATCCGGCGGGTGTATCGTGATCGGCGTGACCGAGGCATTGGTGGCGATCGACGTAAACTCGGGCCGCGCGACGCGCGAAGGCTCGATCGAGGAAACCGCGACCAAGACCAACCTTGAGGCCGCTGAAGAGGTAGCGCGTCAGTTGCGTCTGCGCGACCTTGCCGGGCTGATCGTGATCGACTTCATCGACATGGATGAGCGCAAGAACAACTCGGCCGTCGAAAAGCGTCTCAAGGACAAGCTGAAAACCGACCGTGCGCGCATTCAGGTCGGCCGGATTTCGGGCTTTGGCCTCTTGGAGATGAGCCGCCAGCGCCTGCGCCCCGGCATGATCGAGGCAACGACACAGCCTTGCCCGGCCTGTCACGGCACCGGGCTGATCCGGTCGGATGACAGCATGTCGCTGTCGATCCTGCGCCAGATCGAGGAAGAAGGTGTGCGGCGGCGGTCGCGCGAGGTGCTGATCAAGTGCCCGGTGGACATCGCGAACTTCATCATGAACCAGAAGCGCGAGCATATCGCCCAGATCGAGGGCCGGTACGGGCTGAGCGTACGGATCGAGGGTGATCCGCATCTGGTCAGCCCGGATTTCTCGATGGAGAAGTTCAAGACCGCGTCGCGCAAGGTGGCCGCGGTTGAGGCGCCGGTGGTGTCGGTTGATGCGACCCTGATGGATCAGATCGACCTTGAGGAAACCGAGGTGGAACCGGTCACGGACGAGGAAGAAACCGAAGCCAAGCCGAAGAAGAAGCGGCGGCGGCGGCGGCGGAAATCGTCGTCCAGCAGCCAGTCGGGTTCGCAGGATGGCGCCGATCAGGACGGCACTGACGCGGATGGCGGCGAGGAGGCGAATTCCGACGATGATGCGTCCCCGGACAGCGATGCCGCGCCTGTGGAGTCCGCTACGGATGAAGCAGAAGGCGCCGCAAGCGATGCGCCGGACGCGGACGCGGCAGAGGGGGCCGAAGAAGCACCGGACGCTGCAGCCGTGCAGGAGGACGCCAATACCGAGGCCCCGGCGGAGGAAACCGCCGAGAGCGCTGCGCTAGAAGCCGAGCCCGAAGTGGCAGAGGAGGCCGAGGCAGAGCCTGAAGTTGCGGCTGAGCCGGAAGCAAAGGCAGAGGCAGAGCCCGACGCCGAGCCAGAGGCAGCGGCAGCACCCGAACCGGAGCCCGAACCCGAGGAATCCGCAGCCGAGCCGGAACCCGAACCGGAGCCGGAGCCCGTTGTGGTTGCAGCGCCGGAACCGGCTGCACCGCCCAAGCCCAAGCGCAAGGGTTGGTGGTCGCTCGGCGGCGGCTGATCCGGATGGCCGGTGTCGGCAAGGACGCGCGCATGTCTGCGCCCGTCTTGCCGGGCCGGTCCCGGATTGTTACTCACGCATCAGGTTATGACTAATAAAGGCCGGGGAACGCGCATGAGCTCCGAACTGAAAACTGCCGACATCCAGTTGATCCAGCGGATCCTGCCGCATCGGTATCCGTTTCTTCTGATCGACAAGGTCGTGGATATCGACGGGTATTCCTCAGCCCGCGGGATCAAGAACGTGACCATGAACGAGCCGCATTTCCAGGGGCATTTCCCGGGAACGCCGATCATGCCCGGTGTCACCATCGTCGAGGCCATGGCCCAGACCGCGGGTGTGATGATCGGAACCGCGCTGGATATCGTGGACCAGGAACTGCTGATCTATTTCATGGCGATTGACCGCTGCAAGTTCCGGCGCAAGGTCGTGCCCGGGGACGTGATGGAGATGCAGATCTCCACCATTCGCGGCAAGCCCGGGGGCAAGGTCTGGAAATTCAGCGGACAGGCCCGGGTCGACGGCGAAATGGCCGCCGAGGCCGAGTTCTCGGCGCTGGTGGATTACGTACAGGAACAGGGTGTATGACCCAGATACACCCGACGGCGATTGTCGAGCCCGGCGCACAGCTGGGCACGGACGTCGTTATTGGTCCGTTTTGCTTGGTGGGCCCCAAGGTCGTGCTGGGCGACCGGGTCGAGCTGAAATCGCACGTCGTGGTGACCGGCCTGACCGAGATCGGTGAAGATACGGTTGTCTTCCAGTTTTCGGTGATCGGGGAAATTCCGCAGGACCTGAAATTCGGGGGCGAGGAAACCCGGCTGATTATCGGCAAACGCAACCGGATCCGCGAACACGTGACGATGAACACCGGCACTGCCGGCGGCGGCGGGCTGACGCAGGTGGGTGATGACGGTCTTTATATGGCAGGGTGCCATGTGGCCCATGACTGCCGCGTCGGGGACCGGGTGATCATGGCCAACAGCGTTGCGATCGCGGGACATGCGATTATCGAGGACGAGGTGATCCTTGGCGGGCTGGCCGGGGTTCATCAGTTTGTGCGCATCGGGCGCGGGGCGATCATCGGGGGCATCACACGCGTGGTCCGCGACGTGATCCCCTATGCGATGGTGCAGGCAAACAGCGGCGACCTTGAGGGGCTGAACCTGATCGGGCTGAAGCGGCGCGGCGTAGCGCGCGCCGATATCGGGGCGATCCGGGCTGCCTATCAGGCGCTGGGACAGGGTGAGGGTACGTTTCTGGAACGGGCGCGCAAGCTCGACGAGGAAAGCGAAAATGACTTTGTCAAAAACATCACGACCTTTGTTCTGGCCGAATCGGACAGGTCCTATCTGGTACCACGGGGCTGAGCCATGCTGGCGCTGATTACCGGCGATGGGCGCCTGCCACAGGTGATCCTGCAGTCGCAGACCGAGCGGCCATTTGTCTGTGCGCTGGAGGGGTATTCCCCCGAAGGGGTTGAACCGGATCTGGTGTTTCGTATCGAAACGCTGGGAACGCTGTTGCAGACACTGCGCGGCAAGGGTGTGACCCGGGTCTGTTTTGCCGGGGCAATTCGGCGTCCGCCTGTTGATCCGACACGGATCGATGCCGCAACATGGCCTCTGGTGCCGGCGCTGCAAAAGGCGATCGGCGGCGGTGACGATTCCGCGCTGCGCGCGGTGATCGGGATATTCGAGGAGGCCGGCTTTGCCGTGGTCGGGGCGCATGAGGTTGCGCCGGACCTGCTGCCGCCGGCAGGCGTGATGAGCCGCCGCCAGCCGGATGAGCGGGACAAGAAAGATGCCGCACGCGGGGCGGCGGTGCTGGAAACGATGTCGGACGCGGATCTGGGACAGGCCTGTACTGTGCTGGCCGGGCAGGTGCTGACGGTCGAAGGCAGTTATGGCACCGACTGGATGCTGCGCACCCTGACCGCGCGGCCCGACGATGGCGGCGGGCTTTTGTGCAAGGCGCCCAAGCGCGATCAGGATCGTCGCGCGGACCTGCCTACGATCGGGCCGGAAACAGTGCAGGGCGTGGTGCGGGCCGGGCTGCGCGGGCTCGTGATAGAGGCAGGCGGTGTCATGGTTCTGGATATCCCGGCCGTTGTCGAAGCCTGCGATGCCGCTGATCTGCTGCTCTGGGTCCGGCGCCGGGACGCGTCGTGAAGGTCTATGTCATTGCCGGTGAACCCTCGGGCGACCGGTTAGGTGCGGCGCTGATGTCCGGGTTGAAACAGCTGCGCCCGGACGTGCAGTTCAGCGGCATCGGCGGGCAGGGGATGCAGGGGCAGGGGCTGACCTCGCTTTTTCCCATGCAGGAACTGTCGATCATGGGGATCGTCGAGGTTTTGCCGAAATACCGCCATCTGAAGCGGCGGATTGCCGAGACGGCGCAGGCGGTTCTGGATGCGGAACCCGACGTGCTGATCACCATCGACAGCCCGGATTTCTGCCTGCGGGTGGCGCGGCAGGTGCGCGACCGGCGCCGTATCCGGGTGGTGCATTACGTGGCGCCTTCGGTCTGGGCCTGGCGCCCGGGGCGGGCCGACAAGATGGCCAAGGTCGTGGATCACGTTCTTGCGCTGTTGCCGTTCGAGCCGCCTTACATGGAAGCCGCCGGGATGGAATGCGATTTCGTCGGGCACCCTGTTGTTGCCGAGCCGGTTGCGGGACCGGCGGAGATTGCGGATTTCCGGCAGCGCTTCGGGCTGGGCGATGCGCCTGTCCTGACGGTTCTGCCGGGGTCGCGCCGGGGCGAGGTGACCCGTCTGGCCCCGATTTTCGGCAAGGCGCTGCAGCTTTTTCTGACCGGGCGTCCGGGGTGGCGCGTGGTCGTGCCGACCGTTGCTGGGGTGACTGATCTGGTGCACGGGTTTGCCGGCGACTGGCCAGGGCCCGTGACCGTGCTGGATCCGCGCGGGGTGAGCGATGTACAGGCCGCGGCGGACAAGCGTGCGGCGATGGCCGCGGCGGACATCGCGCTGGCGGCGTCCGGCACGGTGTCGGTGGAACTGGCCGCCGCCGGGACGCCGATGGTGATCGGCTACAAGGCCAACTGGCTGAGCTGGCAGCTGGCCAAGATGCTGGTGAAGGTGGACACTGCGACGCTGGTGAACCTCGTCACCGACACCCGCACGGTGCCGGAATGCTTGGGCGAGGCGTGCACGCCGGAGAATATCGCCGAGGCGCTGGCGCAGGTCGGGGCCGATCCGGCCGCGCAGGCCAAGGCGATGGCGGACACGATGCAGGCTCTTGGCCGGGATGACGAAGATCCCGGCCTGCGGGCGGCGCGGGCGGTTCTGCGCGGGCTTGAGGCGAACGGGGACTAGCGATGCAGGGCGGCCTGTTTGCCTTTTCCCTGTCGGCGGCGACGCTGCAGCTGGTGACAAATATCGACAATCTGGTGGTTCTGCTGGGCCTGCTCGCCCCGGTTGGCCCGTTGCGGACGATCGGCGGTTACATTCTGGCACAGGCGCTGATTCTGGCCGCCGCGGTGGTGGTGGCGTTGGGCGCGGCCGAGGTCATGGACAGCCGCGTGGGGTATCTCGGGCTGGTGCCCATCGCGTTGGGTCTGTTCGAAATCTTCCGCCGGGGCGACGGCCCGCGCAGGGCGCCGCGCCATGGGGCGTCGCTGCTGCTGACCACGTTGCTGTTCATCAGCCTGTCTTTCGACAGTTTCTCGGTCATCACCCCGCTTCTGGCCGATTCGTCCGCCTCCTATCGCGGGGCCGCCATCGCCGGGATCCTGCTGGCGGTGGTCGCTGTGGCACTGGCCGGCGTTGCCCTGTCGCGGGTGCCGGAAATCGCCGGTCACCGGCTGCGGCTGAGCGAACGCGTGGCGCCATTCGTGATGATCGCGGCGGGGCTCTACGTGCTGTGGGACAGCGGCACCGACATGTTCTGACCGGCTCAGTATCCGCGCCAGATCCAGCCGCCGCCAAACACCCGGCTGCCGCCGGTTTCATAGAAGACACAGGCCTGTCCCGGTGACACGCCCTCTTCGGCGTCGAACAGTTCCACCTCGGCCGTGGTGTCCGACAGCGGGCGCAAAACGGCCTCGCGCGGTGGCCGGGTGGAGCGGACCTTGACCGACAGGTTCCATTCCGGCTGCGAGGTCATGGGGGCGTCGCCGAGCCAGTTGATCTCGCGCACCGGCACGGTGCGGGTGGCCAGCATCTCCTTGGGCCCGACGATGACACGCCGGTTTTCGACGTCCAGCCGGACCACGTAGAGCGGCTCGGCCAGCCCGCCGATGCCCAGCCCGCGACGCTGACCGATGGTGTAATGGATCACGCCGGAATGGGTGCCCAGAACCCGGCCATCGGCATGCACGATCTCGCCCGGGTCGGCGGCCCCGGGGCGCAGTTTTTCGATGACCGAGGCATAATCGCCGTTGGGCACGAAACAGATATCCTGACTGTCGGGCTTGTCCGCCACCGAGAGCCCGTATTGCGCGGCCAGCGCCCGGGTTTCGTTCTTGGACGGCAGGTGGCCCAGCGGGAAGCGCAGGTAGTCCAGCTGTTCCGGCGTGGTCGAGAACAGGAAATAGGACTGATCGCGCCCGGCATCCGCGGCACAGTGCAGTTCGGGACCCAGCGCGCCTTCCTTGCGCTGAATGTAATGGCCCGTGGCCATGCAGTCGGCCTCAAGGTCGCGTGCGGTTTCCAGCAGGTCCTTGAACTTCACCCGCTCGTTGCAGCGGATGCAGGGCACCGGCGTGGCCCCGGCAAGGTAGCTGTCGGCAAACTCGTCGATCACGGCGTCGCGAAAGATGTTTTCGTAATCCAGCACGTAATGCGGAAACCCGCGTTCCTCGGCCACGCGGCGCGCGTCGTGAATGTCGATCCCGGCGCAGCAGGCACCTTTCTTGGCCAGCGCCGCGCCGTGGTCATAAAGCTGCAGCGTCACGCCGACCACGTCATAGCCTTCGTCGGCCAGCAGGGCGGCGACCACCGAACTGTCCACGCCGCCGGACATGGCAACCACCACGCGGGTTTCGGCCGGCGGTTTGGCAAAGCCCAGAGAATTCAGGCCGTGGGTATCCAGCGCCATGCGGCACTCCTGTCAGTTCGGTGAAAATGCCGGACAGAATATAGGAAAATCGCCGATACTCTCAACCCCTCGATTCATCCGCTGTTAAGGATGACGTCGCAGAACATTGGGTCAGTCGAACGAGGGAACGGATATGTTTCTGAAAAAAGTTGACGGCCCGCGGGCCGTGACACTGCCTGACGGGACGGTCCTGTCGCTGGCGGATCTGCCACCTGCCGCGACACAGCGCTGGGTCGCGTCGCGCAAGGCATCGGTGGTGCGGGGGGTGCTCTACGGGTTGATCAGCCAGTCGGAGGCGATGAACCGCTATGACCTGTCGGAGGAGGAGTTCCAGTCCTGGATCACGGCCATCGCGGAACATGGCGAAGACGCGCTGAAGGCGACGGCGTTAAAAAGGTATAGACAACTATAGGTTGAATATGCTTTTTTCACCCAAAGGTAACCGGCGATTAACCTTTTGCGAGCACGGTTGACCGGAGAAAACAGAAGGTTTGTGGAGTTTGCCAATGCGTGTTCTTCTCGTCGAAGACGACCCGACCACATCGAAAAGCATCGAACTGATGCTCAGTCATGCCAACCTGAACGTGTATTCCACGGATCTGGGGGAGGAAGGGATCGATCTTGCCAAGCTCTATGATTACGACCTGATCCTGCTGGATCTCAACCTGCCAGACATGAACGGGCACGAGGTTCTGCGCCAGCTGCGGCTGGCCCGGGTGGAAACGCCGATCCTGATCCTGTCGGGTGAGGATGACACTGAAACCAAGATCAAGGGGTTCGGGTTCGGGGCGGACGATTACATGACCAAACCCTTCCACCGGGAAGAGCTGGTGGCGCGCATTCACGCCATCATCCGCCGGTCCAAAGGCCATTCGCAATCGGTCATTCACACCGGCAAGGTTTCGGTCAACCTCGATGCCAAGACGGTGGAGGTGGGCGGCCGCCCGGTGCATCTGACCGGCAAGGAATACCAGATGCTGGAACTGCTGTCGCTGCGCAAGGGCACGACGCTGACCAAGGAAATGTTCCTCAACCACCTGTATGGCGGCATGGACGAACCGGAGCTGAAGATCATCGACGTGTTCATCTGCAAGCTGCGCAAGAAGCTGTCGAACGCCACGGACGGCGAAAACTATATCGAAACCGTCTGGGGCCGCGGATATGTCCTGCGTGACCCGCAGGGCACCGAGATCGACCCGCCAAGGCTGGCTGTCAGCGCCTGACCCCGCGGGAAGGGCGGCCGGGCCACCACTCACATCAACCGGCACGTCTGGACCTGCGGCAACACCCGGCCTATCACTTTGACGAATTCGGGTGACATGCGGGGCCGGGGATGGCGCAGACTGACATCGACGCACTGACCGAGGCGGAAGCAGCGGCAGAACTGGAACATCTGGCGCGGGTAATCGGCGAAGCCAATGCGGCCTACCATTCCCGGGACGAGCCCGAGATATCGGACGCCGAATATGACGCGCTGAAGCGGCGCAACGCAGCGATCGAGGCTCGCTTCCCCGATCTCAAGCGCGAAGACAGCCCGTCGGATCAGGTTGGCGCAACCGTGGCTGATGGGTTTTCCAAGGTCCCCCACGCGGTGCGCATGCTGTCGTTGAGCAATGCGTTTGACGACGAGGACATCCGCGAGTTCGACACCAGCGTCCGCAAGTATCTGGGGCTTGGGGTTGACGCCCCGCTGGCTTACACCGCCGAGCCGAAAATCGACGGCCTGTCACTGTCCCTGCGCTATGAGGACGGGCGGTTGGTGCAGGCGGCCACGCGCGGCGACGGCGAAGTTGGCGAAAACGTCACCGCCAATGCCTATACCATCGCCGGCATTCCCGCCATCCTGAGCGGCGCCCCGGCGGTGCTGGAGGTGCGGGGCGAAGTGTACATGTCGCATGCCGATTTCGCGGCCCTGAACACGCGGCAGTCCGAAGCGGGCGGCAAGACCTTTGCCAACCCCCGCAACGCCGCCGCCGGCAGTCTGCGCCAGCTCGACCCGGCAATCACCGCGGCCCGGCCGCTGCGGTTTTTCGCCTATGCCTGGGGTGAATTGTCGGCGCCGCTGGCGGACACGCAGCAAGCGGCCATCGGCCGGCTGGCGGCGCTGGGGTTTCAGACCAACCCTCTGACCGCGCTCTGCGAAGGGCCGGTCGCGATGCTGGCCCATTACGCGCAGATCGAGGCGCAGCGCGCCACGCTGGGCTACGACATCGACGGCGTGGTCTACAAGGTCGACGATCTGGCCCTGCAGCAGCGCCTCGGCTTCCGCTCCACCACGCCACGCTGGGCCATCGCGCACAAGTTTCCGGCCGAGCTGGCATGGACCCGGCTTGAGGCCATCGACATTCAGGTCGGCCGCACCGGCGCGCTCAGCCCGGTCGCGCGGCTGCAGCCGGTCACGGTGGGCGGCGTGGTGGTGTCGAACGCAACCCTGCATAATGAAGATTACATTGCCGGGTGCGACGCAAATGGCATCCCGATCCGCGACGGCAAGGATATACGCGTCGGCGACTGGGTGCAGGTCTATCGCGCCGGCGACGTGATCCCGAAAGTTGCCGATGTGGACCTGAGCCGCCGTCCGGATGACAGCGAAGCATACGTGTTTCCCACCACCTGCCCGGAATGCGGCAGCACCGCCCTGCGCGAAGAGGGCGACGCGGTGCGCCGCTGCACCGGCGGGATGATCTGCCCGGCGCAGGCGGTTGAAAAGCTAAAACATTTCGTGTCGCGCAAGGCGTTTGACATTGACGGGCTGGGTGCGAAACAAGTCGAGATGTTCTATGACGATCCCGACCTGCCGATCCGCGAACCCGCCGACATCTTCACGCTGCAGAGCCGCGATGCGGCCAACCTGAACCGTCTGAAGAACCGGCACGGCTGGGGCGAGCAGAGCGCGGGCAACCTGTTTCAGGCCATCGACGACAAGCGCCGCATCGGTTTCGGACGGCTGCTCTTTGCCCTGGGCATCCGCCATGTGGGCGAGGCCGCGGCCAACCTGATCGCCCGCACGTATGTTGACTGGCCGCAATTTGAGGCAGCAATCGGCGGCGCCGAGGGGTTCGACGGGCCGGACTGGGACGGGCTGATCGGCATCGACGGTGTTGGCGAAGTGATGGCGCGGTCGCTGGTCAGCGCCTTTGCACAGGAGGCCGAGCGCGCCTCGATCGACCGGCTGGTGGCGCATCTGGAGGTGCAGCCGGCAGAACGCCCACGCACCGAAGACAGCCCGGTTGCCGGCAAGACAGTGGTGTTCACCGGTACGCTGGAAAAAATGACCCGGGCCGAGGCCAAGGCCCGCGCCGAGGCACTGGGTGCCAAGGTGTCCGGGTCGGTATCGGCGCGGACGGATCTGGTGGTGGCCGGGCCCGGCGCCGGGTCCAAGGCGAAAAAAGCCGCAGATCTTGGGATCGAGACGCTGGACGAGGACGGCTGGCTCGATCTGATCGGCGCGCTGTGACGGGCCGGCCCGAACCCCTGTTCCCGCTCTTTGCCGGGTTGGAAACGCTGGACGGCGTCGGGCCCAAAACCGCGAAGCTGCTGGCGCAGGCGGATATCGAAGCGCCGCGTGACCTGTTATATGGGCTGCCTTATGCGGTGATCGACCGCCGCCGGCGCAGCACGATCCGCGGCGTCGAGCCGCCGCAAACCGTGACGGTCGCGGTTACGGTCGGCCCGCATCGTGCGCCTCGGTCGCGCAGCGGCGCCTATCGCGTGCTGGTCGAAGATGCCGAGACGGATTTCCAGCTGGTGTTTTTTCACGCGCGCGGGGATTACCTGCGACGGATCCTGCCCGAGGGCGCGCGCCGGCTGGTGTCGGGCAGGCTGGAGATTTTCGATGGCATGGCCCAGATGGTGCATCCCGACCATATCCTGCCGCCCGAGGAAGAGGCCGACATCCCGGAATTCGAACCGGTTTACCATCTGACCCATGGCGTGACGCAAAAGACCATGACCAAGGCGGTGCGCAGCGCCCGCGCCCGCGCGCCGGAGCTGTCGGAATGGGCCGATCCCGAGCTGGTGGCGCGCGAGGGCTGGCCGGTTTGGCGCGATGCGATTGAGGCCGCGCACAACCCTGCAGGGGCGGACGATCTGAGCCCGAATGCCCCGGCGCGCGCGCGGCTGGCTTATGACGAGTTGCTGGCGCATCAGATGACACTGGCGCTGGCCCGGGCGCGGGCGCGGCGCAGCCCCGGTGTGCAGAGCCACGGAGACGGCAGGCTGCGGTCAAAGGTGCTGGCAGCACTGCCCTACAGGCCGACGGGCGCGCAGACACGGGCGATGGAGGAGATCACCACCGACATGGCCGCGCCCGAGCGCATGAACCGGCTGCTGCAGGGGGATGTGGGGGCGGGCAAGACGCTGGTGGCGCTGATGGCTCTGCTGGTGGCGGTCGAAGCGGGCGGGCAGGGGGTGATGATGGCCCCGACCGAAATACTGGCCCGGCAGCATATGGAGGGGTTGCTGCCGCTGGCCCAGGCCGCCGGCGTGGTGATCGAGATCCTGACCGGCCGCGACAAGGGCACCGAACGCGCGGCCAAGCTAACGGCGCTGAAACGCGGCGACATTCAGATCCTGCTGGGCACGCATGCGGTGTTTCAGGCGGACGTGGCATTTGACGATCTGCGGCTGGCCATCGTGGATGAACAACACCGGTTCGGGGTGCGTCAGCGCATGGAGCTGGCCGAGAAGGGCATTTCGGCCGACGTTCTGGTGATGACGGCCACGCCGATCCCGCGGTCGCTGGCTCTGGCGCAGTATGGCGATATGGATGTGTCGGTGCTGGATGAAAAGCCGCCCGGCCGCAAACCGATCACCACCGCCGTTGTCAGCACCGAGCGTATGGACGAGGTGATCGGGCGGTTGCGCAAGGTGATTGCCGAAGGGCGGCAATGCTACTGGGTCTGCCCTCTGGTGGACGAAAGCGAACTGTCCGACCTGATCGCCGCCGAAGACAGGTTCCGGCGCCTGCGGGCGGTTCTGGGCGAAGGCGTGGTGGGGCTGGTGCATGGGCAGATGCCGGTGGCCGAGAAAGACGCCGCGATGGCCGGATTCGTGGCTGGCAAAACGCAGGTTCTGGTGGCGACGACGGTGATCGAGGTTGGCGTGAACGTGCCCAATGCAACGATCATGGTGATTGAACGGGCCGAAACCTTTGGCCTTGCACAGCTGCATCAGCTGCGTGGCCGGGTGGGCCGGGGCGAGGCGGCCTCGACCTGTCTGCTGCTCTATCAGGCGCCCCTGTCCGAAGGCGGGCGCCGCCGGCTGGAGGTTTTGCGCGAAACCGAGGACGGGTTCCGCATTGCCGACACCGATCTGCAGATGCGCGGGGCCGGCGATCTGATCGGCACGGCGCAATCGGGGTTGCCGAAGTTCCGGATTGCCGATCTGGAACGGCAGGCAGGACTGATGGAAATCGCGCGCAGCGACGCACGGCATTTGCTGGAGGCTGATCCCGCGCTGGAGAGCGACCGCGGGCGTGCGGCGCGGGTTCTGTTGTGGCTGATGCGGCAGGACCGGGCGATCCGTTTGATATCAGTAGGTTAGCGAAAAGTTCGCAAATGTTCTCAAAAAGTTCTTGAAATTCGGGGATCAAAGTGAGAACAAAGTATCAACAAAACATTAACACCTGATACCTGGACCGACCTGATGCTGACCATGATCAAAGAAACCGCCGCCCGTTCCTCGGACAAGCTGCTGACCGATTTTGCCGGTGTTGCCGCGCTGGCGGTTATCCTTGTGGTTGGTCTGCATCTGCCGGTACTTGCCTGAGTTTCTGCCTGCGACTCGTGCCTGCGGCCGCCCCATCCTGTCCCTTTTGATGTGAAGGGGGAGACCTGCCTTTTCCGCCCCTTCGGACCTGTCCCGGTCCCGGGCGCCGCCGGACCCGACACGAGACCCGCACAACCTGCCGCCGCCATCTCGCCCGGGATGTGCGGCGGTTTTTTTGTACAAAACGGGGTAAGGCTGCAGGGCCGGAACCCCAAAATGTACACGCGGTTCAGGCGCGTCCGACATATCGGGGCAAAACGAAATCGGGCCCCGGAATTGCCGGGGCCCGTTTCATGTCTGATCCGAAACGCGGTCAGTGGGAATGTTGGTGGTCCCACTCTTCCTGCTTGGGAAGCACCTCGAACGTGTGCTCGGGCGGCGGGCTGGGAACGGTCCATTCCAGCGTGTCCGCGTATTCGTTCCAGTAGTTGTTCTCGGTCACCTTGGCGCCACGGTAGAGCGACCAAACCACGATTCCGATGAAGAACAGGAACGACGCGAAGGCCAGGAAGGCGCCCCAGCTCGACCATGCGTTCCAGTAGGCAAAGCCTTCGGGATAGTCGATGTAGCGGCGTGGCATGCCCTGACGGCCCAGGAAGTGCTGCGGGAAGAAGGTCAGGTTCGAGCCGATGAACATCATCCAGAAGTGCAGCTTGCCGGCCCATTCGGGATACTGGCGCCCGGTCATTTTGCCGAAGTAGAAGTAGACCCCGGCAAAGATGCAGAACACAGCGCCCAGCGACATCACATAGTGGAAATGCGCAACCACGTAATAGCTGTCGTGATAGTAGCGGTCGACCGGAGCCTGGCTGAGCACGATGCCGGTGACGCCGCCGACCGTGAACAGGAACAGGAAGCCGAAGGCCCAGAGCATCGGAGTCTTGAACTCCACCGAACCGCCCCACATCGTTGCGATCCACGAGAAGATCTTGACCCCTGTCGGCACCGCGATGACCATCGTGGCCAACATGAAATAGGCCTGTTGTTGCAGGCTCATGCCCACGGTGTACATGTGGTGCGCCCACACGACAAAGCCCAGAGCCCCGATGGCGATCAGCGCCCAGACCATCGGCAGATAGCCGAAGACGGGCTTGCGGCTGAACGTGGCGATGACGTGGCTGATGATGCCGAAGCCGGGCAGGATGATGATGTACACTTCCGGGTGGCCAAAGAACCACAGGATATGCTGGTACAGCACCGGATCGCCGCCGCCGGCCGGATCAAAGAAGGTGAAGCCGAAGTTGCGGTCCATCAGCAGCATGGTGATTGCGCCTGCCAGAACCGGCAGCGACAGCAGGATCAGCCACGCGGTGACGAAGATCGACCACGAGAACAGCGGCACCTTGAACAATGTCATGCCCGGGGCACGCATGTTCAGGAAGGTCGTGATCATGTTGATGGCGCCGAGGATCGAGGAGGCACCGCTGAGGTGCACCGCGAAGATGGCGAAATCCATCGACATGCCGCCCTCGTTCACGCTGAGCGGAGGGTAGAGAACCCAGCCGACGCCTGAACCGGCCTGATCGTTGCCGCCCGGCATGATGACCGAGCAGACCGCCATCGTGGTGCCCGCGACATACATCCAGAAGCTGAGGTTGTTCATCCTCGGGAACGCCATGTCCGGCGCGCCGATCTGCAGCGGCATGAAGAAGTTGCCGAAGCCGCCGAACAGGGCGGGGATCACCACGAAGAACATCATCAGGATGCCGTGGCCGGTAATCAGCACGTTCCACAGATGGCCGTTCGGGGTACATTCCGCGGCAGAGGGGAACAGCCGTGCGCCTTCGAGGCACATGAACTGCACGCCTGGATCCATAAGCTCCATGCGCATGTAAACTGTGAAAACGACCGAGACAAAGCCGACGATCGCAGCGGTGATCAGGTACAGAATCCCGATATCCTTGTGATTCGTCGACATGAACCAGCGGGTAAAGAACCCGCGGTTGTCTTCGTGCTCGTGGCCGTGAATGGCTGCGTCTGCCATTAGGTCCTCCTGCAAATGTTGGGCACGCGCCGCTTCGGCACGCACCTTACTCATGCAGGTTTTAGAATGCGGACGGGGGTGCATCAATGGCCGATGTACCGGTCATGCATGATAAATTGACGCGCCTGTTGCCCTGAAAGTTCAGTTCAGGGCCGCCAGCTGTTGTTGCAGCGCTCTCAGCGGAAGCCGCAACCGGCGGTCACAGACCGGTCCGGCACACCCTTTCAGCAACAGGTTTCCCTCGGCCGTTCGGCGCATGCTGCCGCGGTAGACCCTGCCGGTTTGCGGCAGTTTCAGGCATCCGCCGGACCAGCCTTGCCCGGTCCCACGCCCAGAGCAGCCGGCCGCATGTCAGGTCCGATGCGGCATCGCAGTTTTCGAATCGCACCACCAGCGCCAGCCCCGGCGCGGCCCAGAGCCCTGCCGGCGAGACCGCGCGCAGGCGGGTTGCCACCACGCCAGGATCACCAGCGCCGCCGTCACGACCGCGCCGATTGTCCCGCTTCACAGGATCAGATCCGGCATCCCGCCTTCCTGCGTTCGTCCGTTACCCGGATCGCGCGGGAGATTATCCTCTGTCTCGCCGTTTTCGAAGAAACGACTTTCGGAATCGGCGCACCCGCCCGGGGGCAGCTTGACGCACCGCGGGGCATCCCGCAAAACCTCGTTCAACGTTCGGTTTTTCGGAGTTTCCGCGATGTCATATGATCCAGATAACATTTTTGCCAAAATCCTGCGCGGCGAGATCCCGTCGGCTCAGGTGTACGAGGACGACGACACGCTGGTGTTCATGGACATCATGCCGCGTGCGGACGGGCATTGTCTGGTGATCCCGAAAACCCCGTGCCGGAACCTACTGGATGCCAGTCCCGAACAGTTGCTGGCGGTGATGAACACGACCCAGCGCATGGGCCACGCGGTGATGGCCGCGTTCGGGGCACAGGGGGTGACCATACAGCAATTCAACGAAGCCGCCGGCGGGCAGGAGGTGTTTCACCTGCATTTCCACGTCCTGCCCCGGCACGAAGGCCAAAGGCTGCGCCCGCCGGGAAATATGGAAGACAGTGATGTGATTGCCGCCAACGCGGACAAGATCCGGGCGGCGCTGGCGCAGGTCTGAGGCTTGAAAACGTTTGGACAATCAGGGCGACGGGCCGGACGCTCCAACCCGCCGCATTGATTGTAACCGGTGGAACTCTTCACATTACCGAAGGGTCTGTTGCCATGTCGGTGTACGGACCGCATGAACCAAATGGGCTAGTTTCCCGAAGTTGACGTATGGGAACACGGCAAGTTGATGACGGCAGGGCAGGGTTGACGACAGATATCACAAATGGCCCCGGTACCGGCGTATCGCGGGAACGTGTCATAGAAGCGATCTATGAAACGGTGCTGCGTCCTGACCAGTTCGGTGAATTCATGGATGTCTGGAGCGCCCATATCCAGAGTGCGTTGCCGCAGTTCGACGATGACACGCCAATCGCGGATGCGCCTGATGATCTGAACAACGACAACGGGCTGCACGCGCATTTTCACCGGGCCTATGCCTTTCTTGAACAGTTCGGCCGGCCCCTGTCGCCGCAGCACAGCACCCGGGCGGTCGAAGCCGCCGCACATGTCGCGTTGTTGTTGTGCGGCGACGGGACGGTGAAGGCGGCCAGCGTCGCGGCGCGGGCGTTTCTGGCGGATGCTCTGACGGTGGCGGCGTTGAATGACCGGCTGAACGTGGCCTCTACCGGGCTCCTGCGCGATGTGCTGACCGCGGTTCGCAGCGGCGGCGGGGCTGCGCCGGACGCTGTTTTGGTGACGGATGGCGCCCCCCGTCACCTGATCGCGCGGGTCATCGAGGTGCAGAACCCGGCCGGCGGGATCGGTCATCTGGTCAGCATCGAGGCGCTGGACTGTGTCTGGACCGAACGCGCCGAGGACATCCTGGTCACGTCCTTCAGCCTCAGCCGGGCCGAGGTCGACGTGGTGCGCAACCTTCTGGCCGGAAAGACGCTGAAACAGATCGCGGCCGCATCGGGCCGTTCCGAGCACACGGTGCGTAATCAGGCGAAATCGGTGCTGTCCAAGACCGGCGCGCCGGGCCAGAGCGATCTGATCCGTCTGGTCGCCTACCTGCTGAACCATGACGCGCCCGAGACCGCCGCGGTTTCGGGCGGGCCGGCCCTGACGTTTGAAACCATGGTGATGCGGTCCGGGCTGAGGATGCAGCTGTTTCGCGCCGGGGCCGCGGATGGGCGGCCGGTGCTGTTTCTGAACGGCATACTCGACGGCAGCGCCCCGGTCCGGTTCCTGCAGGAATATGTCGCCGCGCGCGGGATGCAGCTGATCGCACCGCTGCGTCCGGGCTTTGGTCAGTCGGACCCGTCGCCGTCGCCCGATCGGATGGCGGGGCTCTATCTGGATCATTTGAGTGAAATGATCGACCGACTGGAACTGGGCCGCCCGGTCGTGCTGGGCAATATGACCGGCTGCGTCTTCGGGCACATCCTGTCATGCCGGCTGCCCGAGGGGCTGGCCGGGCTGGTGGCGGTGTCGGGCGGGTTGCCGATCCGCAGGCTGCGGCAGGTGCAGCGCATGGCGCCGCGGCAGCGCGCCATTTTCCTGACCGCGCGCTACACCCCCAAGGTATTGCCCACCGTGCTGCGGGCCGGGATCGCGCAGCTGGACCGCGGCGATACCGAGGATTTCATGACCGCGATGCACCGGGACGGAACGCCGGACCTGGAACTGATCCGGGCAAGGGAGCTGGGGCCGCTGATCCGGTCGGGCTATGGTGAGGCGGTCGAGCAGGGCTATCGTGGCTTTGCTGACGAGGCGCTGTTTATGGTACGCGACTGGACCCCGGACATCGCCGCCCCGCATTGCCCCATCCTGTTCATCAGCGGCGCCGAAGACCCGGTGGTCAACCCGCGCGACATTGAAACCGAAATGTCCGGCCGTCCCGGGGTGCAGGTGCAGATCCTGCCCGGCGTTGGTCAGCTGATCCTATATGACCGCCCCGATCTGGTGCTGGACGCGGTCGAAACCCTGGCCGGTTAATCGCCGAACACCTGCCGGAACCCGCGCATCAGCGCCACGTCCAGATCCTGCATCGTCACCGGCAGGCCCAGATCGGCAAGGCTGGTCACGCCGTGTTCGGTGATGCCGCAGGGTACGATCCCGGTAAAATGCTCCAGTTCCGGTTCGACATTGATCGAGATGCCGTGAAAGCTGATCCATTTCCGCAGCCGGATCCCGATCGCGGCGATCTTGTCTTCGGCCACGCTGCCATCGGCGTTGCGGGGCTTGTCCGGGCGCTCGACCCAGACGCCGACGCGGCCCGCGCGGATATGCCCGGAAATGTTGAACTCGGCCAGCGTACCGATCACCCAGCGTTCCAGCTGTTCCACGAAGGCACGCACGTCCCGGCCGCGTTTGCCGACATCCAGCATGACATAGACCACCCGCTGACCGGGGCCGTGATAGGTGTACTGTCCGCCGCGCCGCGCATCGTAGACCGGGAACCGGTCGGGATCGGTCAGGTCTTCGCGCCGGGCCGAAGTGCCCGAGGTGTAAAGCGGCGGATGTTCCAGCAGCCAGACACATTCGTCGGCCGATCCGGACGCGATGCCGGCCACGCGATCCTCCATGAAGGCGAGCGCATCTTCATAATCTGTCAGGCCTTCGGAGATCTTCCATTCTGGCATGTCGAACCGGATCCGGGTTGATGACGGTAAACGCCGGTCTGCGGCCGGCGCGACAGACAGGATAATGCCGCGGCCCGGGAACTTACAGGGGCAGGGCAAAATTTCCCTGCCCCCGGCTGCGGCCGACCGGCCGAACCCCCCGTTGTTTTCTGCCCGACCTTGTTTCTTTGCCCTTCACAAGCCCGGTGAGAGCCGCTAATAGACCGCTCACCCAAGCCGGGACAGTGCGGTCGTGGCGGAATTGGTAGACGCGCAGCGTTGAGGTCGCTGTGGGGTAACACCCGTGGAAGTTCGAGTCTTCTCGACCGCACCAAAATCTCTAAAAATATCAAAAAAATGGCATGATATTTCCCGAAAGGGGTCTTCGATCCAGCCACTTATCAACCCTGGACTCCGGACCTATTAGGCAGCAGACTCATAAAACTGGCACCATAGCCTTACGGATGCGAGTTTGATCATAGCCATGAAGTTGGCTGAGGTTTTCTCATATCTGGTCGCGATGCGTCGGAACGAAGCTTTGAGCCTGCCGAAGAAGCGCTCGATCTTATTGCGTTCGCGGTAAATTTCCGCGTCAAACTCGGCGGGCAATTTCCGGTTTGCCTTTGGTGGGATTACGTCGATGGCGCCTTGTTCCCAGATCATTTCACGGATCCAGTCTGCGTCATAAGCCTTGTCCGCGAGCACATATTGCCCAGGCTGCAGTCCATCCAAAAGCTGTTCACAGGGCGGTGCGTCATGGGCTTGGCCCGGCGTCAGCTCATAGCGGATTGGCAGGCCGTCTTGGTTGGTAAGTGCGTGAATTTTTGTGGTTAACCCGCCCCGCGACCGCCCCATGCAACGACGCGGGTCGTTTTTTTGAGCGTTGCGGGAGTTATGCCCAAAAGTTGGTGACGGCGTGATCAGGCGGCGTTTTGACGTTGCCTGATCCCGTCCTTGAAGGCAATCCCCTGGATCACTTCGGGCAGACGGTTTGGCCCTGAGATCTTCCTCCACTTCTTCTTGGCCGACATCATCAACCTGAAGACCATGGCGAGGGCGGTCTTGCGGTTCAGGCATCCTTTGGTTTTGCGCGTTCGGTTGCGGACCGTGGCAAAGACGCTTTCGATCGGGTTCGTGGTCCGGATGTGTTTCCAGTGTTCGGCCGGGAAGTCATAGAAGGTCAGCAACACGTCGCGGTCCTTGACCAGCCTGGCCACGGCCCGCTCGTATTTCAGGCCGTAGGTTTCCACGAAGAGATCGAAGGCCGCATTGGCTTCCTTCTTCGTCTCGGCCATCCAAATATCCTGCAGATCGGCCTTGGCTTTTTCCCGCAGCGACTTGGGCATCGCGCCCGTTACATTGGCCGTCTTGTGGACCCAGCACCGCTGCTCACGGGTGGTCGGATAGACATCCCGCAGCGCCGTCCAGAACCCAAGCGCGCCATCACCGACAGCAAGCTCGGGCGGCACCGTCAGGCCGCGTTTCCTCAGACCGCGTAACAGGTCCCGCCAGCTGTCCGCGTTCTCCCGGAATCCGTCCATGATGCTCAAAACGTCCTTTTCTCCGTACTCGTCAGCGCCGATAATCACCAACATACATTGACGATCCCCGTCCAAACGGGGCGTGAAGCAGACCCCGTCCGCCCAGATGTAGACATAGCGCTTGCCCGACAGGTCACGCTTGCGCCAGGCTTCATACTCGTCCCACCAGGTCGCCTTCAGTCGCGTGATCGTGGAGGCTGACAGCCCCTCTGCATCCGGCCCCAAAAGGGCGGCCAGCGCCTCGCTGAAGTCCCCCGTTGAAATGCCCTTCAGGTAAAGCCAGGGCAGCAGCTCCTCGACGGACTTCGCTTTGCGGAGATACGGCGGCACCAAGGATGAACGGAACCTGATCTTGCTGCCATCGATGTTCGCACCCCGGTCGCGGACCCGGGGCACCTGAACGGGCACCGTGCCGATCCCGGTCATCACCGCGCGCTCCGGCAGGAACCCGTGGCGCACCAGACGCTGGCGACCTTCCTTGTCCAGAAGCTGCGCGTGAACCGCCATGAAACCGGCAACCTCAGCCTGCACAGCCGTTCGCAACAGCTCGCGTGCCCCGAACTGAATGACCTCAGTCAGCGGATCAGGTGAAAATTCCGATGATAGCTCGAATGGAACACCGGTAGATTTCGACATGTGGCATATCCCTTTCTCTTGAGAATTGACGGCGCTTCAGCACCGCCTTGATATGCCGCCCCTCAGGGGCCATCACCAACTTTCAACCATATCTCCGTTGCGGCTGAATGATGCACACGCACGGATGTTCCATCCACCATCACAGTGTCGACGTTGTGCGCGTCGGCGACCGCCTCCATCACACGATCCCAGATGCCAGCATAAGTCCATCGGTTGAAACGGTTGTACACCGTGGTGTAGGGGCCGTATTGATCCGGCAAATCCCGCCAAGGGATGCCGGTACGCAAGACATAGAAAATGCCACTGATCACGCGCCGATCATCGACACGCTTCACACCCCGGCTGTTGTTCGGGAGCACAGCCTTGATGAACTCCCACTCCAAATCGCTCAAGTCTGATCGCGCCATTCCACGGCTCCCCACATTGTTTTACGGAAAGTGAATCATAACTCGCTGGAAACGTGAAGCTCTTTGTAGGTACGCTGCCTAGCAGGTCCCAGAGTCAGCGGCTGCTTTGAACCGGAGCAGACATTGGCGGAAAATCGTGCATTTCGCGGTGTCAGCATGTTGGGTTTGCCGAGTATCCATTGGCGTGTCGGGAATAGCAGCGATCCGCGGCTCCCAAGGGTATGCGGACAGTTGGTGTCTGTTCCCAATTCTCTAGCCAGATCAGCACCGCGAGGTTAGCGTGCTGGAGACGCAATGAGTTTCCGAGGCGATCTGTGGATCAACCATCGGACGGCCCAAGATCAGACCACCAACAGGCTGCTCGCGCACGGGAGGCGGCGACGCTTGCCGTTTTGTCGGCGATATCACAGTCGCGCGACGATCCGCAGCCGGTTTTTGACGTGATCCTCGAAAACGCGGCAAAGCTCTGTGACGCGCCCCGTGCGCGCCTGCTTCTGACAACACCAGATCGACACCGCTTCATTGTGTCGGGAACCTGGGGCGACGGATTCAGAGGTATCGAGATCGGTGATACAATCGAAATGCATCCCGATATTGCGCCGACCAGGGCTGTCGTCGGACGCAAGGTTGTTCACGAGCCGGATATGAGGCTGTCGCGCGCCTACAAGTCCGGCCAGCCAGTCGCTGAGCGTCTCGTAGATGAGGAGGGCATCCGCACTTTGGTATCCGTACCACTCATACAAGGCGATGAGGCCATCGGATGCATCAATCTTGCCCGCAGGCAGCAGGCGCCTTTCGATGAGGGCGACATCAAACTGGTGGAATCCTTCGCGGCCCAGGCCGTGATCGCCATAGAGAACGAGCGCCAGTTCCGAGAGTTGCAGACCCGGCTGGAGCGTGAAAGGGCCACCAGCGACGTCCTGCAGGTCATCAGCCGCAGCCGCGAGGACGAGCTTCCGGTCTTCAACTCGATTCTGGACAACGCCGCGCGTCTCTGCCGGTCGCCGATGGCCCGGCTGCACATGATCGACCGGGCGCGGGAAAATCACGTGCTCGTCGCCAGCTGGGGGGAATCGCTCTACGGGATTGAGGTCGGCCTGGCCTGGCCGCTGGAAACGGACGAACCGGATGAGTCCAGGCGCCCGGTCGCCCAGGCCTTGCACGAAAAAAGCACGGTCCATGTTCCCGATCTGATGCTGCATCCGCTTTTTGAGCGCGGCGATCAGATCATCTTTCATCTGGTCCGCGGCGAAAAACTGCGCACGATGCTGGTTGTGCCTCTTATCCTGGCCGAGGAAGTTGTCGGATGCCTGATGCTGACCCGGCGCGAAGCCAGTCCGTTCACCCAGGACGAAATTGCCCTTGTCGAGGCCTTTGCCGCGCAGGCTGTCATCGCCATCGAAAACGTTCGCCAGTTCCGCGAGTTGCAGACCCGGCTGGAGCGCGAGGCGGCGACCCGCGAGATCCTGGATGTGGTCAGCCGGTCACGCGAGGACGATGTTCCGGTGCTGGACACGATTGTCCGCAACGCAGCGCGCCTGACGGGGGCAAAAATCGCCGGGATATCCCTGGTTGATGCCGGCCGGACGCATCTCAGTTTTGCCGCGACGCTGGGCCCGCAAAACCCGCATTTTCCCGAAGGCTTCCGGTTCGAACTGGACGGACCGACGCAGGTCGCCGCCACCGTGCGCGAGGCGCGGCTGATTCACACGCTGGACCTGGCCGATGATCCGCTCTACGAGGCCGGCAATCCCATCCGCCGGACCATGGTGGACCAGCTCGGCATCCGCACGTTTCTGACCGTCCCCCTGATCAAGGAGGGGATCGCGTTCGGGTGCCTGAACCTGAACCGGGACGAGGTCCGCGCCTTTGCGCCGGACGAAATCCAGCTCATCGAAAGCTTCGCCGCCCAGGCGGTCATCGCGATAGAAAACGTCCGCCAGTTCCGGGAACTGCAGTCGCGGCTGGAGCGCGAGGCGGCCACGCGCGAAATTCTGAGCGTTGTCAGCCGGTCGCGCGATGACGAAGGCCCAGTCCTTGATGCGGTCCTCGAAAACGCCTGCCGGCTGTGCAATGCGCCGCTGGCCTATCTGTCGATGGCGACCGAAGACGGCAAATACGTGGTGTCACCGGCGCGGCGCGGGGCCTTTGCCAGGTTCGGCGAGACGCTTGACAATCTTCATGTGTCGCTGTCGGAATCCCGTCTGGTGCTGGCGCGTGCGATCAAGGAATGCCGGGTCTTCCGCGAGACCGACATTGCCGATCACGAGCTCTATACACGCGGCGATCCCAATCGCGTTTCGATGGTCGAGGACGAACAAGCCCGCAGCATGATGGTCGTCCCTCTGATCCTGAACGGTCAGGGCATTGGATCGTTGACGCTTTACCGCCGCGAGGTGGCGCCGCTCTCGGACGATGACGTTGCCCTGGTGGAAGGGTTTGCGGCCCAAGGCGTCATCGCCATCGAAAACGTCCGCCAATTCCGCGAGGTGCAGGAATCACTGGCGCGGCAAACCGCAACGTCCGACATCCTTCGGGTCATCAATACCTCGCAAACCGATCTGCAGCCGGTTTTCGACCTGATCACCCGCAAGGCGGCAGAACTTTGCGGGGCCAGCTTCTGCGTTATGTGGCGCTATGACGGGGAGCAGAACCACTTCTGTTCCAGTCACGGCTTTTCCGACGAGGATATGGCGGCATACGCCGCCAACTCGCCAGAGCCGCTGCATCACGGATCGGTGTCCTCAGAAGTGATCCGCACGGGGCAGATCGTGCACATAGAAGATGCGTATTCTCAGGATTACTTCGATCATGAACTCGCAAAAGCCTATGGGTTTCGCCGTATGGTCGGCGTGCCGATCCAAGTGGGTGAGGCGATCTGGGGTGCGATCGTGCTGGCATGGCAGGACGGGCAGCAACCGGAGGCTGCTCATGTCGAACTGGTCGAAACCTTCGCCGGTCAGGCCGGCATTGCAATAAAGAATACGGCCCTCTTCAACGAAACCCAGCAGGCGCTGGAACACCAGACGGCGACGTCCGAAGTGCTGGATGTCATCTCCCGCTCCCCGAACAAGCTTGATCCTGTGCTTGAGGAAATTCTCAGCGTGGCCAGCCGCTTGTGCAAACCACGATATACCGCGTTGGCCCTGCTGAACCCCGAGGACAATCTCTATCACGTCACGACCATGCAGGAATTCGACGATGATTTCCTGCGTTTCATGAAAGCCAACCCGGTTCCGGCCGGGCATGAGAGCGGGATCGGGCAAACCGCGCTCAGGGGCGAAACGGTTTATTTCAAGGATACCGAGGCGGACGATTACAAGTGGAAAGAGGCGGCCAGGATCGGCAAGTACCGGTCCCTGCTCGGTGTGCCATTGGTCAAGGACAGCACCGTTGTCGGTGTGCTGATCCTGTGCGGTGACGAGGTCGCGCCCTTTTCGACCAAGCAGATCGCCCTGTTGGAAACCTTCGCCGCACAGGCCGTGATCGCGCTGAGCAACGCACGGCTGTTTGACGAGGTGCAGCAACGCACGGCCGAAGTGACCGAGGCGCTGGAATATCAGATGGCGACGTCCGAAGTTCTGAGCGTTATTTCGAAATCGCCGAACGAGTTGCGGCCGGTTCTGGACTCGATCCTGCAGGTCGCCTCGCGCATCTGCGCGCCGGAATATGCGTATTTTGCCATGCGCGACCCGGTCGATGGCCTCTATCGCGTTGCCGAGTCGCACAACGTGACGCCCCGGTTCCTGAAATACCTCGAGGAAAACCCGATTGCCCCTGCCGAAGGGACCTGTATCGGGCGCACCGCGCTGCACGGAAAAACGGTCTATGTCGAGGATACCCTTTCCGACCCGACCTATACCTGGAAAGAGGCCGCCGAGATCGGCGAATACCGCACAACGCTGGGTGTGCCGCTGGTCAGCGACGGGGTGACGGTTGGTGTGATCGTGATGGCCCATGGCACGGCGTCCGCCTTTACCCAAAAACAGGTCGATCTGCTGGAAACCTTCGCCGCGCAGGCGGTGATTGCCATCAACAACGCGCGCCTCTTTGACGAGGTGCAGCAGCGCACCGCCGAGGTGACCGAGGCACTGGAGCAGCAGAAAGCCTCGACCGAGATCCTGAGCGTGATCACCCAGTCGGTCGAGGACACGCAGCCGGTCTTTGAAAAGATCCTCGAAAGCTGCAAGGCCTTGCTGCATGCCCACGAGTTGAGTGTGCTCCTGGTCGATGAACACGACATGCTGCACCTCGCCGCTTATCTGGGGCAGTTTTACGACGCCGTTTCGGGCGGCTTTCCTGCGCCAGTTCACAAGGCAGCGGCTGGAAAAGCCGTCCGGACCTGCAAGATCGATCACTATGCAGATATCCTGAATGACCCGGAGGCGCCGAGCGGATTGAAGCGTGTCGCGAAGGAGGCAGGCAATTTTTCCGTCGTTTTCGCCCCGTTGGTCTGGGAGGGCAAGTCAGTTGGTGTGATCGCGGTCGTGCTCGACGAACGCCGGCTGTTCAAGGACAAGGACCTGGAAATCCTTCAGGGTTTCGCGGGCCAGGCGGTCATCGCGATCCAGAATGCGCGGCTCTTCCATGAAACCCAGACCGCGCTGGTCCGTCAGACCGCGAGCGCCGACATTCTGCGCGTGATCAGCGGCGCGCAAACCGATGTGACACCGGTTTTCGAAGCCATTGTCGAGGCCGCGGTGCATCTGCTGGATTGTGACATGGCAATTGTCATCACCAGCGACGGAAAAACCTATTCCCCCGGTGCCGGCGCATCCAAGGACGGGCCGCTTTTGGACATGGGGCCGCAAATTGTCCCTGTCGATCCCAACCTGAATTTCCCGTCGCGGGCCATCGCCACTGGCTCGGTGCTGCAGATCCCGGACTGGAAGGCCATCGACCTGCCAGAACACGAGCAGGTCATTCACGAGATTTTTGGCGTCAACTCGGCACTTTACATCCCGCTCCTGCATAGCGAACGGATGTTGGGAACGCTGGCCTTTGCCCGGACCGAGGCGCGCGCCTTCAGCACCGAGGACATCGCCCTGGCGCAATCCTTTGCCGACCAGGCCGTGATTGCCATCCAGAATGCGCAGCTGTTCCGCGAGACCCAGGAGGCGCTGTCACGGCAAACGGCGAGCGCGGACGTGCTGCGGGTGATCAGCGAGTCCCCCACCGACGTGAGCCCGGTGTTCGAAGCGATCGCCCGTGCGGGGATCGAGCTGATTTCCGTCGATACGGTGGCAACCATCCGGACCGACGAAACCTCGCTCTGGCAGGTGGCCCAGATCACGGCTGGCAGCGAGCCGGACCACAGCGGCGGCGGCAGGAACCCGATCGACCCCGGCAACAATCTGCCGTCGCGGGTGATCCGGTCCAAGGAAATGCTGCACATCCCGGATTGGTCTGCGGTGGATCTGCCACCCCGGTCGCAGGAAACCTACGAAAAGGAAGGCGTGCGGTCGTCGCTGTTCCTGCCGCTTTTACGGGGCGGAGATTGCCTGGGCGTTCTCTGCTTTTTGCGCAAAGCCGCCCGTGAATTCACCGAAGAGGAAATCGCCGTTGCGAACTCGTTCTGCGATCAGGCGGTGATCGCCATTGAAAACGTGCGGCTCTTCAATGAAACCCAGACCGCCCTGACCCGGCAGACGGCCAGCGCCGGCATCCTCCGGGTCATCAGCGAGTCGCCGACCGATGTGACCCCGGTGTTCGAGGCGATCGTGGGCTCGGCAATTGATCTGGTTTCCTGTGATCTTGCGGTAGCGATACAGACAGATGGCGAACGACTTTGGCAATGCGCCGTCGCAACGCCAGATGGGCTGGAGATAGACTTCAAGAAACTGGCGGTACGCTACGATCCCGCGGACAACATGCCGTCACAGGTCATGCAGTCGAAGATGCCGCTCCACATTCCGGATTGGGCGAACGCGGAACTGCCCCCGCGGGACAAAGAAATCCGTGACAAGAAAGGCTTCAAATCGTCTCTGACCGTTCCGATGATGCGGGATTCTGTCTGCCTCGGCCTGTTTACGTTCTTTCGCAATGACCAAAGGGCTTTCGGCGACGACGAAATCGCCATCGCCGAGTCCTTTGGCGATCAGGCGGTGATCGCGCTTGAAAACGTGCGGCTCTTCAACGAAACCGAGGCCGCATTGGCCCGTCAGACCGCCAGCACCGACATCCTGCGGGTCATCAGCGGGTCGCCCAACGACGTGACGCCGGTGTTCGAAGAGATCGTACAGGCCGGCATCCGGCTGATTGATTGCGACCGCGTGGCCATATTGATCGTGAGCGACGGCGAATTCGAGATCGCAGCGCGTGTCACCTCTGATGGTCTTCAACCCGCATACAAAGCCGACATTTTCATTGATCGCGACCACAACTTTCCATCGCGAGCATATCTCAGCAAGGAAATGCTGCATGTCCCGGATTTTTCCGCGGTTGATCTTCCGGAATTTGAACAGGAAGTCCAAAGCCGTTTGGGTATGAACGCCGCCATCTATTTTCCTCTGATGCGCGGCAACGATTGCCTGGGCATCCTGGTCTTTAACCGCAAGATCGCAATGCCCTACAGCGAAGACGAGATCGCCATTGCACAGTCGTTCTGCGACCAGGCGGTTATTGCCATCGAAAACGTGCGGCTGTTCAACGAAACCCAATCAGCCCTGACCCGCCAGACCGCCAGTGCCGATATCCTGCGGGTGGTCAGCGGCGCACAGCAGGACGCGACACCCGTTTTCGACGCCATTGCCAAGGCGGCGGTGCCGCTCATGCAGTGTGACGGCGTGGTAGTGATCATTCGCGAAGGCGACCAGTTCTTTCCTGCCGCGGGCGTGACACCGGGTGGTCCGTTGGGCAATCTCAGCGCCTCTGCCGTTCCGCTTGATCCCGCGTTGAACTTTCCGTCGCAGGCAATGATTGACAAACACATGATCCACGTCCCGGATTGGTCCATTGCGGAACTGCCCCCGCAAGAAGTGTCGTCGGGAAAGAAATTCGGTCTCAAATCGGCACTGTACCTGCCGCTGCTGCGCAGCGGCGAAAGCGTTGGCTGTCTGATCTTCAGCCGCATATCCCAGACCCGTGGCTTCACCGATGAAGAGATCGAATTGGCGCATTCCTTCGGGGATCAGGCTGTCATCGCGCTGGAAAACGTCCGGCTTTTCCAGGACGCACAGGACGCCCGCGCCGCCGCGGAGCAGGCCAACGAAGCCAAGAGCGCGTTTCTGGCCACCATGAGCCATGAAATCCGCACGCCGATGAACGCCGTGATCGGGATGAGCGGGCTGTTGATGGATACCGAGATGGACGCCGAGCAGCATGATTACGCCCGCACCATCCGTGACAGCGGCGATGCCCTTTTGGGGATCATTAACGAAATCCTCGACTTCTCCAAAATCGAGGCCGGACAGATGGACATCGAGAGCCATCCGTTCGACCTGCGTGAATGTGTTGAAAGCGCGCTTGACCTGATCGCTGGGCGGGCGGCGGAAAAACAGCTCGATATCGCCTACCTGATGGACGATGACGTGCCCGCCGCCATCAGCACTGATCTGACGCGGTTGCGACAGATTTTGCTGAATCTCCTGTCGAATGCTGTGAAGTTTACCGAAACAGGCGAAGTGGTCCTATCCGTGTCCGCCAGCCCGGGCAACGGCAGCAAGGTCACTCTGGACTTCACCGTAAGTGACACCGGCATCGGGTTGACCAAGGCGGGCATGAGCCGTCTCTTCCAGTCGTTCAGCCAGGCAGACAGTTCCACCACCCGGAAGTACGGCGGCACCGGGCTGGGCCTGGCTATTTCCAAACGTTTGGCTGAACTGATGGGCGGTACGATGTGGGCCACCAGCGACGGCGCGGGCAAGGGCTCGACCTTCCATTTCACCATTCAGGCAACGCCCGCGAAGCTCCCGGAAACGACCTCGCGAACCTTGATCGGAGAACAAACGGAGTTGGTCGGAAAGCGGTTGTTGCTGGTCGACGATAACCTGACAAACCTCAAGATTCTGTCGCTGCAGACCGGCAAATGGGGCGCAGTCGCGCAGGCGTTTGCCCACCCCGCAGAGGCGATCAATGCTCTGGAAAAAGGGGACGCCTTCGATCTTGCGGTGCTGGACATGCACATGCCGGATATGGACGGCATCACCCTGGCGCGGGAGATCCGGAGGCTGCGTCCTGAATTGCCGCTCATTCTGTTCAGCTCGCTCGGTCTTCGGGATGTGAATGCGGAAGACGGGTTGTTCACGACCTACCTCGCGAAACCCCTGCGGCAGTCCCAGCTTTTCGATACGTTGGTCACGCTCTTCGAGCCCGGCGAAACAGTCAAAGCCGCGCCCAAATCGTCCGCCAAACCGAAGACCGATCCGGACTTGGCCAAGCGCCATCCGCTCCGCATCCTTTTGGCCGAAGACAACCTGGTGAATCAGAAACTCGCGACGCGGCTCTTGGAGCAGATGGGCTATCGTGCTGACGTGGCCAGCAACGGCGTCGAGGCGTTGGAAAGCGTCGCGCGCCAGACCTACGACGTGGTCCTGATGGACGTGCAGATGCCCGAAATGGACGGGCTGGAGGCCTCGCGTCGGATCAACAAAGATCATTCGGACGGCAACCGTCCAAGGATCGTCGCAATGACCGCCAACGCGATGCAAGGCGACCGCGAAATGTGCCTTGAGGCCGGGATGGATGACTACATCGCCAAACCAATCCGCGTTGATCGCCTGGTCGAGGCTTTGATGAATGTTCAGAAACGATGACGGAACGCGTATGACCAACAACACGATTGATCAAGCTGTCTACGGCGAACTGGAAGAGGCCACCGGCGCGGACTTTGTCGCCGAATTGGTGGCGACATTTCTGGATGAAGCACCCGGGATGATCGCCGATCTCCATGATGCGGCCACGCAGCAGGACGATGACCGCCTGCGCCGCGCCGCCCATTCGATCAAGTCCAACGCCAACGTCTTCGGTGCCGCCGCACTGGCGGAAATCGCGCGCAGGATCGAGCTGGACGGGCTGGACGCAGACAGCCTGAAAATCCTCGACACGGAATATGCCCGCACCTCCGCTGCTCTAAAGGCGAAGCTCGATGGCTAATGACGGCGGACGTTTGCTGATCGTCGATGACAACAAGGTCAACCGGCTGCTGCTGTCGCGAAATGTGGAGTTGTTGGGCCATCGCGCGTCGGTGGCCGAAAACGGCCGTATCGCGATGGAGATGCTTGCAACCGAACCTTTTGACCTGCTGCTGCTCGACATCGAAATGCCTGAGATGGATGGGTTCGAAGTACTCGAAGCACTCAAGGCCGAACCCGCGCTCCGCGATCTGCCGGTGATCGTCACCTCGTCCGTCGAGGGCCTCGATAACATCGTGCGCTGCATCGAACTTGGCGCCGAAGACTACCTGCCCAAGCCCGTCAACAAGGTGCTGCTGAAGGCGCGCGTGTCCTCCGGCCTGGAAAAGAAACGGTTGCGAGACGAGCAGAAAGAACTCCTGCGCCGGTTCGCGACCAGTGAGGTGGCGCAGGACCTGGAGGAAAGCGGCTTCGCCATCGGCGGGCAGCGCGTCTACGCCTCGGTCTTGTTCTGCGACATACGCGGGTTCACCGCTCTGAGCGAGGACCAGTCACCGGAAGCCGTAATCGAAGTGCTCAATGTCTATTATGCCCTGTCGTTCGAGGCGATCAGCAGCAACGGCGGGATCGTCACGCTGATGATCGGCGATGGCCTGATGGCGGTTTTTGGCGCCCCGCAAGCAGTTGAAAATCCTGCGCAAAGCGCTGTTTCCGCAGCTCAGAACCTAATGGAAATGATGTCAGATTTCAGCCGGGAACGGGTAGCCAATGGCGAGGCCGGTATCCGGCTGGGGGCTGGCATCGCCACCGGCGAAGTGGTTGCTGGCTACGCGGGCACCGATCAACGCGCGACCTACACCTGCATCGGAACGACGGTTAATCTCGCGGCCCGGCTCGAAACTCACACAAAAACAGCGGATTGCGAAATCCTCATTGATGAAGAGACCCGAGCCGGCCTGAGCGACGACGTTTCGGTCCGACCAATGGGTCAGGTCAGCTTCAAAGGGTTTTCAGCGCCAGTCGATATCAGTTCCATAAACCCAGCAGATGAATAGTCTGCTTGAGCGAATGTCGGATCGGGCTCGGAGTGTCGTCGGTCGCTCAGCATCCGGTGCTGCGTTGCGCAAGAGCGACGGGTTCGGTGATGCTGCGCCGCGGCATCAGGCGGCCAGGTAAAAGTCACGCTCTGGCGACCCTTTCATGGGCTGGCTGTGTCTGCTTTCCGTGCTTCGCGACAGATGCCGCGCATTCCGCCGCGGCCGCCTTTGGGCTCGAGGACTAAGCCGCTCTCGCGGCAACGGCGCTTGTTGCTGAGGTAGCGAGCGGAACAATATGTAGGCGCATTTTGCGATGTGACGGACCTGCCTGACGATTGAGGTTTCTCAATTGGACAGGAGGTTCCCATGACACAGGAGAAGATGAGCCCGCTGCGTGCGCGGATGATCGAGGACATGCGCATTCGCGGGTTGGCTGAGACATCGCAGAAAGCGCATATCCGGGCGCTGAAGGATTTCACAGCGTTTCTGGGGCGTGCGCCGGATACGGCGACGCCAGATGAGCTGCGCGCCTATCAGCTTCATATGACCGACACTGAGGTGACGCCGTCGGTCTACAATTCGCGGATCACGGCACTGCGGTTCTTCTTCGGCATGACATGCAATCGGGAGGATATGAAGAAGTACATGCAGTTCCGCACCGAGCCGCGGAAGCTGCCGATTGTGCTGAGCTTCGAGGAGGTCTCGGCGGTTTTGTCCGCGGCCCCTGGGCCCGGTCTCAAGTATCGGGCGGCACTCGGCATCGGGTATGGCGCAGGGCTGCGTGCCTCCGAGGTCACCAATCTCAAGGTTCGGGACATCGACAGTGACCGCATGCTGATCCATGTCGAGCGCGGTAAGGGCGGCAAGGATCGCGATGTGATGCTTTCGCCGTCCTTGCTGGAACTCCTTCGCGACTATTGGCGTGAGGCTCGCCCGCAGGGCTGGCTGTTTCCTGGGCAGAGCCGGGTTGAACCCCTGTCTCCACGGTCCTTGAATCGTGCCTTCAACTCGGCAAAGGCGATGGCCGGCATCAAGAAGCCTGCAACATTGCACTCGCTCCGGCACAGCTTTGCTACGCATTTGTTGGAGGCCGATACGGATGTGCGGGTGATCCAGGTTCTCCTCGGCCACGCCAAGTTGACCACGACGGCACGATATACACATGTGGCGACCAAGACGTTGCGCAATGTGTCCAGCCCGTTCGAGCACATCCAGGATGTGACCTGACGGGGGCTGCAGCGTGCCGCGGCACGCGCTGGAGGTTGCCGACATCTTCCGTGATCATGGGCCTGCCTATCGGCGGGCCAATGCAGGGCGTCTGAGCCTTGGGCAACTCAAAGTGATGTCCGCCATTGAAGCCTGCCGGACCGAAGCACTCGGTGGGCATGTGGCAGCTTGCACCAAATGTGATCACCAGCATATCGCCTACAACAGTTGCAAGAACCGGCACTGCCCGAAGTGCCAGGGACCGGCGGCGCGCGATTGGATGGCGGCGCGGGCAGACGACTTGTTGCCCGTGGAATATTTCCACGTCGTCTTCACATTGCCGGCCGAGATCGCCCGCATCGCCTACTGGAACAAGCGGGCAATGTACGGCCTCTTGTTCAAGGCATCAGCCGAGACGGTGATGACCATCGTCGCTGACCCCAGGCACCTTGGTGCCCGCGTCGGCATGACCTGCGTTCTCCACACCTGGGGATCGGCGATGACGCATCATCCCCACATCCACATGATCGTGCCCGGCGGCGGGTTGTCGCTTGATGGCATCCGATGGATCGGCTGCAAGCCCGGGTTCTTTCTGCCGGTCCGGGTGCTGTCTCGGCTGTTCAGACGCCTGTTCCTTGAGGGCCTGGTCAACTTGCACCGCGCCGGGCAGCTCACCTTCTTCAGTGATCTTGCCGGGCTGGCCGATGCAGATGCCTTCACTGCTTACCTCGCACCGCTGCGCAAAACCGAATGGGTGGTCTATGCCAAACCGCCCTTTGGCGGACCCGAGCAGGTTCTGGCCTATCTCAGCCGCTACACCCACCGGGTCGCGATCTCCAACCATCGCCTCGTCAGCGCAGATGCCGACACCGTTTCCTTCCGCTGGAAGGATTACCGCATCAAGCGCGGCGACCGGATGAAGGTCATGCGGCTCGACACGGGCGAGTTCATCCGCCGGTTCCTCATGCATGTCCTGCCCGATGGATTCCATCGCATCCGCCACTACGGCCTGCTGGCAAGCGCCGCCCGCAAGGCCAACATCGCGAAGATCCGCACATTGCTCGGTGCGGAACCGACCAGGCAGGAAGACGCACCCTCTGCCGAGATCATCCCTCTAATCTTGCGCGAGCCATGCCCCGACTGCGGCGGACCCATGCGTATCACCGAGACGTTCCGGCGCGGCGAGGTTCCGCAATCCCGCGCCCCACCGAGGAGACAGGCCGCATGACCGGGCGCGCGCTCATCCCAACCGCTACCAACCGGGTGACTCAGCCACACCGGTCGAGCCCCCTTGTCCAAAGTGAGTTGGAAAGCCACACAAAAGGCACAACACGGCTACTACCCGGGCTAAATCCAGGCCAAACCCTCTCGCGAAACATGGAAGCGGTCGACATCGCGCCCCACACCAACGTATCCGTCGCGGTCACAGACCCAGCCGACAACGCTCTTTCCCCATAGACACCGCCCAGTCCCCGCGGCTTCCTCCCTGAGAGGTTTGTCAACGCGGGCCACGCTCACGCCCGGCCGATATCCCGCGCAATGGCCCGCGTCGAAAAACCTTCATCAAACCGGCCATCCAAACAAAAAGGCTCGGCGTCGGGCCGGGCCTTTTCGCAGGTTTGGGGAAACCTTAGTTCTTTTCCTTGTCCACCATCTTGCCGGCGGAGATCCACGGCATCATGCCGCGTAGCGTCTCGCCGACCGCCTCGATCTGGTGCGCGTCGTTGTTGCGCCGGATCGCCTTGAAAGAAGGCTGACCGACGGCACATTCCGCCATCCAGTCGCGCACGAAACGGCCGGACTGGATGTCGGACAGAACCGCTTTCATCCGTGCTTTGGTTTCGTCATAGGGCAGGATGCGCGGGCCGGAGACATATTCACCGAATTCCGCGGTGTTCGAGATCGAGTAGTTCATGTTGGCGATGCCGCCTTCGTAGATCAGGTCTACAATCAGCTTGACCTCGTGCAGGCACTCGAAATAGGCCATTTCCGGCTCGTACCCGGCTTCGACCAGGGTTTCGAAGCCCATGCGGATCAGCTCGACCAGGCCGCCGCAGAGCACGGCCTGTTCGCCGAAGAGGTCGGTTTCGCATTCTTCCTTGAAGTCGGTCTCGATGATGCCGGACCGGCCGCCACCGATCGCCGAGCAGTAGGAAAGCCCGATTTCCAGCGCCTTGCCCGAGGCATCGTTGTGCACCGCCACAAGGCAGGGCACACCGCCGCCCTTGACATATTCGCCGCGCACGGTGTGGCCGGGGCCCTTGGGTGCCATCATGATCACGTCGACCCCCTTGGGTGCCTCGATCAGGCCGAAATGCACGTTCAGACCGTGGGCAAAGGCAATTGCCGCACCTTCGCGGATGTTGTCCTTGACATATTTGTTCCACGTGTCGGCCTGCAATTCATCGGGCATGGTGAACATCAGCACATCGCACCAGGCTGCCGCTTCGGCAATGCCCATCACCTGCAGCCCTTCGCCTTCGGCCTTGGCCGCGCTGGGCGAGCCGTCGCGCAGCGCGACGGCGATGTTCTTGGCGCCTGAATCCCGCAGGTTCAGCGCGTGGGCATGGCCCTGGGAGCCATAGCCGAGGATGGCCACTTTCTTGTCCTTGATCAGGTTCACGTCGCAGTCGCGGTCGTAGTAAACGCGCATATCGGGTCCTTTCCGGTTTCACTGGCCGTGAGTTTTAACGGGGTTTCTCCGGATTGTGATTTCAGGATTTTTGAGTATTTTGGACAAAGATGAAGATCTATTCTCGCTCTTCCAGAAAAGCGGATAAATAATGCTCGACGACACGGATCGCCGCATACTGCGCCAGTATCAGGCCGACCCGGACATGACCGTGGCCGAACTGGCCCAGCGCTGCGGCCTGACACAGGCGACCTGCTGGCGCCGGCTGGAGGCGATGCGGGCCGACGGGGTCATCGCCGGGCTGGAGGCGGTGATCGACTGGTCGGCCCTGGGCTACGGGGTCGAGGTGTCGCTGCGCTTCACGCTGGAAAAAACCAACCCGCGCGCCTTCGATGAATTTCTCGCCGCGGCGCGCGACATCCCCGAGGTGCTGGAAATCCAGACTTTCCTCGGCCGGGTCGATGTGCGGCTCTCGATCATTGCCCGCGACCTGAGCCATTATCAGGCACTCTACCGCGACCGCATCCTCACCCTGCCGCATATCGCCGATATCGAGGCGCTGATGCATATCGCACGGGTCAAGACCGACGAGGCGCTGCCGGTATGATCGCGCTCGATGACACCGACCGCAAGCTGCTGCGCCTTCTGGCGCAGGACGCCACCCAAAGCGCCGGGGCGCTGGGCCGCCGGCTCGGCCTGAGCCAGCCCGCCACCTGGCGCCGGATTCGCAAGCTCGAGGACAGCGGGGTCATCCGCGGCCGGCGCCTGCGCCTCAATGCCGAGGCATTGTCTTTTGGCGTCACCGTGTTTCTGGGCGTCAAGCTGGCGCGCAAGGGGCAGGTCAGCCTGGCGGATTTCGAACGCGCCGTCAGCGCCATCCCCGAGGTGCAGACGGTGGAACACGTGCTCGGCCTCTACGATTTCCGCCTGCGGGTGGTGGCCCGCGACCTGCCCGATTTCGAACGCGTCCTGCGCCGGCGGATCATGACGCTGCCGGGGGCAGGGGAGGTTGAGGCCAACGTCCTGCTCTCCGAGGAGCGGCGACCAGGGCCGATCGGGTAACCGAAATCCGGCCAAAGCCGGGCCCGGATCCGGTTCCACCCTGTGCAATCGCTCCACGCGGCGGTAATCTGGACGCAAACGCAAAGGAACACCACATGCCTGCATTGCTCGACACCGTAGATCCCGACGGTCTGGAAGAATTCTCCGTCGTCTTCACCGACCGTTCGCTCAACCACATGTCCGCGACCTTCTGTCAGGTGATGCGCGACATTTCCGACATGCTGCGCGAGGTCTACAAAGCCGACGCCGTGGCCATCATCCCCGGCGGCGGCACCTTCGCAATGGAGGCCGTTGCGCGGCAATTCGCCGGCGGTCATCGCGTGCTGGTGGTGCGCAATGGCTGGTTCTCCTACCGCTGGTCGCAGATCATCGAAAGCGGCAACCTGACCGCCGGCGTCACCGTGATGAAAGCGCGCCAGACCGGCAATTCCAGCCCGTCCCCCTTCGCGCCCGCCCCGATCGAAGAGGTGACCGAGGCGATACGTACACAACGCCCCGACGTGGTCTTTGCCCCACATGTGGAAACCGCCGCCGGTGTGATCCTGCCTGACGACTATATCACCGCGATGGCCGCGGCTGCACATGAGGTCGGCGCGCTGATGGTGCTCGACTGTATCGCCAGCGGCACGGCCTGGGTCGATATGAAAGCCACCGGCGTCGATGTCCTGATCTCCGCTCCGCAAAAAGGCTGGAGCGCCTCGCCCTGCGCCGGGCTGGTGATGCTGTCCGAACGCGGCGAAGCCCGCCTGAACCAGACCGAAAGCGACAGTTTTGCCGCCGATCTGAAGAAGTGGCGGCAGATCATGCAGGCCTATGAAAACGGCGGGCACGCCTATCACGCCACCATGCCCACCGACGCGCTGCGGGTGTTCCGCGACACGATGACCGAAACCCGCGACTATGGCTTTGACCGGCTGCGTGCGGCGCAATGGGCGCTGGGCAACGCGGTGCGGGCGATGCTGAAGGACAAGGGGCTGGTTTCGGTGGCTGCCGACGGCTTCGGCGCGCCGGGTGTTGTCGTGACCTACACCGCGGATCCCGACATTCAGAACGGAAAGAAGTTCGCCGCCGAAGGGATGCAGATCGCTGCCGGCGTGCCGCTGCAATGCGACGAACCGGCCGGGTTCAGCACGTTCCGGCTTGGCCTTTTCGGGCTCGACAAGCTCTATGATGTCGAAGCCACCGTGGCGCGCCTCAAACGGGTGCTCGACAAGGTCCTCTGATCCGCTTCTTCTGTTGTCAAATACCTTGGGGGTCCGGGGGTAAAACCCCCGGGGCCTGCGTGGCCTGAACGCAAACCAACCTGCGCGTCGTCAGACGCCCTGTCAGGTCACGCCCAGCCCCATGCGCATCAGCATGGTCCGCACCGGCGGCAGCGCGTAGAGCGCCCCGATCCCGGCAGCGCGCAGATCCTGCAACGGGCGCGCGCCGGCCTGTGACGCCCGGTTCAGCAGGCTGATGCCGGCCACGCGGGTGCGCATGTCGCCGATGCGGTCCTTGTGATAGCTGTCCAGCATCGCCGCGTCCCCCAGCGTTTCGGAGGCCGCCAGCGCCAGATCCCGCAGACAGCGCAGATCGGCCAGCGACATGTTCAGCCCCTGCGCGCCGATCGGCGGCATCACATGGGCCGCTTCGGCCAGCAGGGCAATGCGCTGCCCGGTCAGCCGGTCGGCCAGCTGGCTGATGATCGGCCAGACCGTGCGCCGCGTCACCAGCCGCAGCGGGCCGAACAGCCCGGCAGAGCGGTCCGTCATCCGCGCCTCGAATTCCGGCACCGGCAGGGTCTGTAGCCGCACCGCCTCGGGCCCGCGCTCCATCCAGACCACCGCCGAACAGGGCTGTCCGTCCAGATCCGGCAGCGGCACCAGCGTGAAGGGTCCGCCGCTGCGGTGGATCTCGGTCGAGACGTTCAGGTGCGGTTCGGGATAGGTGACGGCAAAGGCCAGCGCCTTCTGACCGAACCGCGTGGTTTTCACCCCGATCCCGGCGGCTTCGCGCATCGGAGAATGCCGGCCATCAGCGGCCAGCACCAGCCGCGCGGAGACCCGGCTGCCGTCGCTCAGCCTCACGCGCGCCCCGGCCTCGCGGGTGAACAGCGACTGCGTTCCGACCCCGCTCAGGAAGGTGACCTCCGGCATCTCCGCGATCCGCGCCAGCATTTCGCGCCGCAGCAGCCAGTTCGGCAGGTTCCAGCCAAACGGCTGATCCGACAGGTCCGCCGCACGGAAATCGCGCACCACGCGGGGTGCGCCATCTGTGCCGGCGGCGTCGACGATGCGCATGATTTCCAGCGGCATGGCATAGGGCGCCAGCCGGTCCCACAGTCCGGCCTCGGCCAGAAGCCCGCGGGCCGGTTGCAAAAACGCGGTGGTGCGCAGGTCGGCGCCCTCGGCGTCCTGCTCGATTACCGGTGGCGCGGGATCGGCGCAGATCACCCGGAACCCAGCGGCCCCGAAGGTGATCGCCGCGGTCAGCCCGGCCACCCCGCCGCCGGAGACAAGAATATCGCAACTGTCGTTCATGACCCAAAGCTAGTGCGCCGGGCGCGCGGGCGCCAAGCGACATCCTGTCCGGTCAGTTCAGGTCTGGTCAGGTCAGCCGCCGCAGGAACGCGGTCAGGTCGTCGGTGTGATAGTGGATGTGATCGGCGTCATGCGGGTCTTCGGCCACCAGCACCGTGCGCATGCCCATATCGTGGGGCGCGGCAAGGTTGCGCGGATCGTCCTCGAACATGGCCGCCTCAACCGGGTTGATGCCGTCGGTTTCGAACACTTCCTCAAAAGCCTCGCGTTCGGGCTTGGGGCGGAACCCGGCATGTTCCACGCCGTAGATCGCATTGAATAGGCCCTCAAGCCCGCGCGCCGCCAGCACCCGCTCGGCATAGGGCGCTGACCCGTTGGTGTAGACGATGCGCCGCCCGGGCAGGGCGCGGATATGGGCCGCCAGCTCGGCATCCGTTTCCAGATGATCGAGCGAGATGTCGTGCACATCCGTCAGATACGGGGCCGGGTCCACATCATGTTCGCGCATCAGCCCGGCCAGAGTGGTGCCGTAGGTGGCCCAGTATTGCCGGCGCAACCGGTCGGCCTCGGCCTGACCGACCCCGAGCGCGTCCATCACGTATTGCGTCATGCGTATTTCGATCTGGTCGAACAGCCGCGCGGTGGGCGGGTACAGCGTATTGTCCAGGTCAAAAACCCAGGCGCTGACATGGGAAAAGGCATCACGCGGCATACTGGGGCATTAGGTCACATCGCCGCTGAGCGCAACGGTTCACTTGCCACGGCGGGTCACGGGTGTCAGACTGGCTCGAACCGCAGGGAGAGAGGCAAGAATGCCCAGCCAGACACAGGCGCCAACAGACGCCTACACGTTGATATTGGAAGCCATCGACGTCGGGGTGTTCAAACCCGGTGACCGGCTGGTTGAAAGCGATCTGGCCGACCGTTTCGGGGTGTCGCGCACCCCGATCCGCGAAGCGCTGCAGCGGCTCGAAACCCAGTCGCTGCTGGAACGCGACGGCCGGTCGCTGATCGTTGCGGCGCTGGATCACAACCAGATGGCCGAGCTTTATGTCGTCCGACGCGAGCTCGAGGGGCTGGCGGCCCGTCTGGCGGCCAAACACGCGACCGACGAAGAGGTCCGCGTGCTGAGCGACATGGTGCAGGCCGACGACGATCTGGTCGACGATCCCAGCGCGCTGGCCCGGGCGAACCGCCGCTTTCACAAGCAGATCCACCTCGCCTCGCACAACCGCTATCTCGTGCAGCAACTGGATCTGGTGCACCGGACCATGGCGCTGATGGCCACCACATCGCTGGCCGCCGAGGGCCGGGGTGAAATTGCACAGGCCGAGCATCACCGCATCGTTCGTGCGATCGAAAACCGCGACGAACCCGAGGCCGAGGCCGCCCTGCGCGATCACATCTCGGTGGCGTTCATGACCCGCCTGCGTCAGGATGCGGAAACGCGCGACGGCCCGGTGTAACGTCCGGCGCGGACAGGCCGTGCCGGGTCTTGTCCCAGAAATACGGCCGCATCAGCAATTCCCACATTGCTTTGAACGCCGCCGCCGCACCCAGCGCGAAATAGACAGGCATCGTGGGCACAAAGGGCAGCAGGAACCGGTGTGCCCGCCCGCTGACGCCGGCCGCCGCAATCGCCAGATTGCCCAGTTCGGCAATCAGGCACAGCGCGCCGATCACCGCCAGAATCCCGGACCCGGCAGCATCGCTCAGCGGGTGCGGAACACCCAGGCTCAGCAACCACAGCGACCAAAGCGCCGGGGCCAGCACGAATTGCACCACGGTCCCGGCCATCAGGATGTGAAACCCGATCACGCGCCACCAGCCCAGCTGCCGGACCAACAGGCGCGGGCGCCGCATATGCACCAGCCACGTGACCATGAACCCCTTGAGCCAGCGGCTGCGCTGCCGGATCCACGGCAACAGCCGGCAGTTCGCCTCTTCATAGGTCACAGTCGGGATCAATTCGGTGCGATAGCCTTCGCGGGCCAGCCGAAAGCCCAGATCGGCATCCTCGGTCACGTTATGGGCATCCCAGCCGCCCAGCGATTCCAGAATAGTCCGGCGGAAAAACAACGTGGTACCGCCCAGCGGCAGCACCAGCCCCAGCCGTGCCACCCCCGGCAGCAGGACCCGCCACCAGCCGGCATATTCGATGGTGAAACAGCGCGACAGCCAGTTGCTGCGCGGGTTGTAATAGTCCAGCACCCCCTGCAGGCAGGCCACGTCCGGCGCCGCCTGTGCGAACCGTGCCGCGACACAGTGCAGCTGGTCGGGCGCCGGCGCGTCCTCGGCGTCCCAGACCCCGATGATATCGCCCCGGCAGAAATCCAGCGCATAGTTCAGCGCCCGCGGTTTCGTGGTCAGCGGTCCGGTGTCGGGCACTTCGACCGCACGGATCCAGTGCGGCAGCTCCACTTCCGCCAATGCCGTCCGGGTGACGGTGTCCTTTTCTTCCAGCACAAGGATCACGTCCAGCAGCGCCCGGGGATAGCGCAGCCGCCGCAGCCGGGCGATCAGCGCCCCGGCAATTTCGGTTTCATGGAACAGCGGCACCAGAACCGATATGCGTGGCATGGGCCCGTCCGGTGCAGCCGCCGGCTCCGGCGCGGTGTCGCGGTCGTGCAACCGGCCCGAAATCTGCAGCGCAAAGGCCGCAAGCTTCAGCGCGGCGACGGGGATCAGCGTTGCCAGCGCCACAAGGCACAGCAGTTGTACCACGAAGCCGGGCGTGGCGGCCACGGCCAGTGCGGCGGCCGCCAGAACGAGGCCCAGCCACAGCCCAAAACGGCGGCCGAAGGATTGCCATGTGCGGCTGCTGTATTGCGGGGCCACCCGCCGTTCGGCCCGGTCCGCCAGCCTGTCCGCGCCACGGGCCGCGATGGCATCCGCCACATCGGATTCCCGCGCCACAACGGCCAACACGGTTTCAAACCGGGGCAGAAGCGGCGCAATCTCCGCGATCCGGTCGGGCCGGGCGGTGGCCACGATCAGGGTCGGGCCAAGCTGCATCCATGGCACGGCGCGCAGCCGCAGCCACTCCTGCGGCGTAAGCAGGTTCGGCAAGCCGGGGTCGGGCGGCTGTTCGGCCAGATCGACCCGGTGCAGCCCGTGCTGCTGCGCGACCGCGTCCAGCACCTCGGTCTCGGTCGCCAACCCCTCGGACAGCAGAATCTCGCCCAGCGGCGCGTCCCATTTCTGTTGCAGCGCCAGCGCGTGGATCAGGTCCCGCGCGGTGATGACACCGCTTTCGATCAGATGACGCCCGATCGGGCGGCGCTGCGATGCAGGCGCAGAGGCGGGTTGCGGCGCGGTCAGCCGCAATCTCGGATCGCTCATGGCAAGGCGTCTCGGTTAAGGTCCAAGACAGCTTTGCAATGGCTTGGTTAACTCCCGGTTAACACCGCGCCCGTCGCGTAACGATTCGCAAACCGCTCAGCCGAGTTGCCCGGACATCGCGTCGGCGAACCGTTCGAACAGGTAGAAACTGTCCTGCGGGCCGGGGCTGGCCTCGGGGTGGTACTGTACCGAGTAGACCGGCCGGTCCTGCATCCGGATACCGCAGTTGGACCCGTCAAACAGCGACCGGTGCGTTTCCACAACACCGTCGGGCAGGGACTGGCCATCGACGGCGAACCCGTGGTTCATAGAGGTGATCTCGACCTTGCCGGTTTCCAGATCCTTCACCGGATGGTTGGCGCCATGGTGGCCGTGGTTCATCTTGACCGTTTTCGCACCCAGCGCCAGCGCCAGCATCTGATGTCCAAGACAGATGCCGAACACCGGGATGTTGGTGGCCTCCAGTATCTGCCGGATCATCGGCACCGCGTATTCGCCGGTGGCCGCCGGGTCGCCCGGACCGTTGGACAGAAACAGCCCGTCCGGCGCATGCGCCATCACCTCGTCTGCGGTGGCGGTTGCGGGCAGCACGGTCACGTCGCAGCCGGCGCTGGCCAGACAACGCAGGATGTTGCGCTTGGCCCCGTAATCGACCGCAACCACACGGAAACGCGGGTTTTCTTGCCGGACATAGCCTTCCGGCCAGGCCCAGCGCATTTCGTCCCAGCGGTAGGATTGCGCACAGGTGACCTCGCGGGCAAGATCCGCACCCTCCAGCCCGGCAAAGCTGCGTGCAGCCTTGACCAGCGCGGCCATGTCGATATCGCCGTCCGGGTCATGGGCCAGCGCCACGTGCGGCGCGCCCTGCTGCCGGATTGCGCGGGTCAGGCGGCGGGTGTCTATGCCACCGATCGCAACCCGGTTGCGGCGCTCCAGCCATGCGTTCAGAGGCTCTGCACTGCGCCAGTTCGAGGGTTCGGTCGGATCCCATTTGACCACCATGCCCTCGGCGACCGGATCTGCGGTTTCGTCGTCATCGGGATTGACGCCGACATTTCCTACATGCGGAAAGGTGAAGGTCACGATCTGCCCGGCATAAGACGGGTCGGTCATGATCTCCTGATACCCGGTCATCGCCGTGTTAAAACACAGCTCGGCCACCCGTCGCCCGGTCGCTCCGAAGCCTTGTCCGGTGAACACGGTCCCGTCGGCCAGGGCAAGGCAGGCGGTCGGCTTGGGCGGGGCGGAAAGGGCCATCGCGGGGACTCCGGTTGTGGGCAAATTGTCGGGTGTTTAAGGGCCGCGCCGCGGAGGGTCAAGCCCGAGAAATTTACCCGCCTTGTGCATTTTCAGCAGCTTACCAAAGGTCCTCTCCTGTTGTGCAGATCGGCGGTTTTGTTTAAATTCGGGAGTTTCAGGACCATTGGGGATGGGACCAGAAAACATGGATATGCGCGAGCGGGTCGGAGTGGCCCTCAAGCAGGCAATGAAAGACAAGGCAGCGGATCGGCTTTCCACTCTCAGGCTGATCAATGCTGCGATAAAAGACACCGAGATCGCCGCCCGCGGCGGCGACGGGGACGGGCAACTGGGCGATGCTGACGTGCTGGGCATCCTGGGAAAGATGGTCAAGCAGCGGCAGGAAAGCGCGCGCGCCTACGAAGAGGGCGGGCGGCTGGATCTGGCCGAGCGGGAAATGTCGGAGATCGCCGTGATCGAAGAGTTTCTGCCGCGCCAACTGGACGACACGGAAGTGCGCGATGCCATCAACCGGGCGCTGACCAGCACCGGGGCCAGCTCGATCCGGGACATGGGCAAGGTGATGGCCGAACTCAAAGGCCGCTACACCGGGCAGATGGATTTCGGCAAGGTCGGTCCGATGGTCAAGGATCAGCTCTGCACCGGCTGCTAGGGCGAATTGTCAACAATTCGCAGGCAACTTGTCGACAAGTTGCCTCCAATTCGTTGACGAATTGGCTCCGCCACCAATAGGTCCGGGCGCGGCCTTACCGCGAAAAGGCGCGGTTCAGTTCGTCATAAAGCGCCTTGCGTTCGTCCTCGCTGAGAAACGCGCCGATTTCCACTTCACGTCCGGCGCCGCGCAGCGTGACGTAGTTGGGCACCGGCCCGCCCTTCTTGTGCAGCCGCGGTTCGACCCAGTAGCGGTTGCTCTCCCACTCCTGCAGATCCCCCCGCGGGCCCCGGCGCTGCAGATGTGCAAGCTCGGATGACAGTGTCAGCACTTCGATGATCTGCGCATTCCGGCGGGATCGCGACAGCGCAAACCATAACGCCGCCAGCGCCAGCATCAAAAACGGCAGCAGCCCCCACAGCAACACCGTGCCCAGCAACGCGAAAAGCGGCAGCAACAGAAACGCAAAGGTGAGCAGGATGAACCCGGCAAAGCCCGCCGGCGGCAGCGACTGGTGTGGCCACAGGTGCAGCTCTCGGCGGGGGGCATCCGGTTCCTGTTTCCAGTCATAGGGCATCTGCGGCGCCTCCGGTCAGGCGCAGTTGGCCTGCTCGGCCTGCGCCATGGCCTCCGAGGTGGCCTCCAGCGCCAGCAGGATCGAGGCATGCCGGTTCTTGTAGTCGCGCGCCGGCTGCAGCACCTCCAGCCCGTCGAAGGGCGCGTCAGGCACCGGCCCGTCCTGTTTCAGCATCGCCTTGAGCTGATAGCGCGCCTGTTCGATCTGCGGACGGGTGCATCCGATCACGGCCGCCCCCACGACCGAGGCCGAAGCCTGGCCCAGCGCGCAGGCCTTCACGTCCTGTCCGAACTCCGTGATCCGCCCGTCCTGCGTCCTGACATCCACCGTCACGGTCGATCCGCACAGCGGCGAGCGTTTCTTCACGCTGGCATCGGGCGCGTCGAGACGGCCCAGATGCGGGATGTCTGCGGCCAGAGCAAGGATGCGGCCGGAATAGAGCTTGATCAGGTCGGACTCGCCGGACATGGGCTTCCCTTTCATGCGTTCCCAATACATAAGGCGGCCATTTCCGGTTGCAAAAGGTTTTTGCCATGTCCTTCGATCCCGCGACTTTGCGTTACAACGATCAGGGCCTGATCCCCGCCATCGCTCAGGATGCCACATCGGGCGAGGTGCTGATGATGGCCTGGATGAATGCCGAGGCCGTCGCGCGGACGCTGGCGACCGGCCGGGTCACCTACTGGTCCCGGTCGCGGGCATCTTTCTGGGTCAAGGGTGAAAGCTCGGGCCATGTTCAGGAACTGGTCGACTGCCGCGTGGATTGTGACCGGGACTGCCTGCTGGTGGTTGTCAATCAGACCGGCGCGGCCTGCCATACCAACCGGCGGACATGTTTCTATACCGCGCTGCGCGACGGGGACGAAGTGGAACTGATGAAGCCGGAAACCTGACTTCACGCTCGCGGCCTGCTAGGCTACGGCAACAATTGGAGGACCGGGAATGTTTCAGCGATTGATCTGCGCCGCCAGTGTTGTGGTTGCGGCCACCGCCGCACAGGCGCAGGTGAACGGGTTTGATGCGCGCAAACCCTGCGGAGAGATTATCCGCGGCGCATCGGATATCGACAAGATGATGATCGCCGCATGGGCGTTTGGCTATCTCGGGGCGGCGCAGGACGATATCCGGCCCGTTGATCTTGAAAACAACAAGACCATCCTGCGCAATATCATCGGCGTCTGCGGCAAGGATGAAAGCCGCAGCCTGCTGGAGATTGTCGCGCGATCCACGCAGGGCGATGCGTCGACACCTGGCTCCGGGGCGCAGGCCGAGGCTGTGCTGCGGCAGTTTCTGGCCGCGGATGCCGACCGCGCAGCGCTGACGGCTGCGCTCAAACCCGGGCCGGCGGATATTGCCGCGGTATATGCCGAACCGCTGGCCGGCCGGCTGATGCAGATGTACGACGCGATGTATCAGCCCGGGGCCGCGATCGGGCCGAAACCGGGGCAGACGGCACTGATTCTGGTCCATGCGACAACCGCCTCTCTGAAACGCGGGGACGCGGTGCTGCGCGAATTTCCGGGCGGGTACCAGGACGTGCTGCAGTATTTTGCCGGCGATCACCCGATTGTCCGGTTCAAATTCGTCGAAGACGGCGCAACAACCGGCATGGCCTTTGACGGGCTGGTTTTCGTGAACGGGCGCTGGGTGCTGATGCCGAAACCGTGGCGCGCGCTGCAGTGACCGGGCCGGGCGTCAGCCCGCCAGACCGACCATCCCACGGATGTCCGCGGGCGTCGCGCCCTCGACGCGGTATTTTGCAATCGCCCGGGCATCGTCGCGCTTGGCCAGCCGTTTACCGTCCTCGTCGCGGATCAGGCCATGGTGATGATAGACCGGCGTGGGCAGATCCAGCAGGCGCTGCAACAGGACATGTATGCGCGTGGCGTCGAACAGGTCCTCGCCGCGGATGACATGGGTCACCCCGGTCGCCGCATCGTCCAGCACCACGGCGAGGTGATAGGACGCGGCCATGTCGCGCCGCGCCAGCACCACGTCGCCAATCGTGGCGGTCAGGTCCTGCGCCGCCAGTGCCTGTACACCGGCATGGGCCGGGCCGGTTTCCCGGAACCCGGCCGGCAACGCGCGGGCAGCGGCCCGCGCCATGTTCAGCCGGATCGCCCTGTCCGGTCCCGCGGGCAGGTGCAGGTCGCGGCAGGTGCCGGGGTAGATGCGCCCGTCCGGGCCGAAGACCGGCACACCCTCCTGCGGGGCCGCGGCCGCATCGGCGATGTCGCGGCGGGTGCAGGCACAGGCATATGTCAGACCGGCATTTCTGAGCTTTTCCAAGGCGTTGCGATATTCCTCTGAACAATCGCTTTCACGTCGGACGGCCCCGTCCCAGGTCAGGCCAAGCCAGCTCAGATCGTCATGGATCTGCGCCTCCCAGTGGTCGCGCGCCCGGGACCGGTCCAGATCGTCGATCCGCAGCAGGAACCGCCCGCCTGCCGCGCGTGCCATGTCATGCGCCAACAGCGCGGAATAGGCGTGGCCCAGATGCAGCGGCCCGGTGGGAGATGGTGCAAAACGGGTGGTGAATGTCACGTCTTTGCAATGACATAGACGTTGGAGCCAATGCCGATGCCGGGCAGGTGCGCCCCGTGTTCCCGAAACAGCAGCGTGGCAGCACCGGTATCGAGATATTCGTTCAGCTTGGCCTCGTTCGCAGGGTCCTCCAGTGCATGATCGTTGAAGGACCAGACCAGCCGGCCACCCGCATCCAGCGCCGTCATCAGCGTGTCGAAGATCTCGATCGGGGCGGCGCCGGCGCCGATCACGCCGATGGCTGCGATGGCCGTGTAATCGCCCGGTGTCAGCACGGGTGGAACATCCGGTTCGGTCAGCAGGGTCTGGCGGTAGATGCCCTTGTCGGCGGCCTGTTTCAGCATGTCCGCTGACAGGTCCATCCCGTCCAGAGTGGCGAAGCCGGCAAGCTTCAGCGCAAGGCCGGAGAGCCCGGTGCCGCAGCCGAAATCGAGCACCGGGGCCGAAAGGTCATCCATATGTGCCGCCAGCGCGGTGGCACAGCGGCCCGGTGTGGCATAGCCGTTTTCCGCAACCTCGGCATCGTAGGAGGTGGCCCAGTCATCATAAAGTGCGCGCGTGCCGGAGGCATCGCGCGCGGTATAGGCTTTGGAAAGGAATCTGTCTGTCATGCCAAAACGGTAGCCGCGGGACAGGGCAGGTCCAAGAAAATTCTGCGAATTTTCTGGCGACGCCGGCGGGGGTGTGGCGTGAAAATTCGCAGAATTTTCGTCTATTCCGCCGCGTGCGGCATGGCTTGTGCCAGCCAGTCGGTCCAATCCGCCTTGGCCCGGTCGGTATAGGCCTTGTAGCGGTCCCTGCGTCCGCGCCGCCCGCCGCGCAGGCCTTCGACCGGCGGGAAGAGGCCGAAATTCACGTTCATCGGCTGAAACGTCTTTGCCTCGGCCCCGCCGGAGATGTGGGTGATCAGCGCGCCGGTGGCCGTGGTGCCCGGCGGCGGGCTCAGCCGCTGCCCGCGCATCTCGGCCACGGCCAGCCGGCCTGCCAAAAGCCCCATCGCCGCGCTTTCGACATAGCCTTCGACGCCCGTCACCTGACCGGCAAAACGGATATTGGGCCGCGCGCGCAGGCGCATCTGCCCGTCCAGCAGTGTCGGAGAATTCATGAATGTGTTGCGGTGAATGCCGCCCAGCCGCGCAAACCGGGCGTCTTCCAGCCCTGGAATCATACGGAAAACATCGCCTTGCGCGCCATACTTCATCTTTGTCTGAAAGCCGACAATGTTATAGAGCGTGCCCAGCTTGTTGTCCCGGCGCAGCTGCACGACGGCATGCGGCTTGACCTCCGGCGCGTGCGGATTGGTCAGGCCGACGGGTTTCATCGGCCCGTGGCGCAGGGTTTCGCGGCCGCGTTCGGCCATCACCTCGATCGGCAGGCAGCCATCGAAATAGGTTGCGGTCTCGCCGTCGTGAAACTCGGTATTGTCGGCGGCCAGCAGCGCGTCGATGAACGCCTCGTACTGGTCGCGGTCCATCGGGCAGTTGAGATAGGTGGTGCGCTCTTCCTCGGTCTCACCCTTGTCATAGCGCGACTGCATCCACGCGCGCGACATGTCGATGCTGTCGAAATAGACGATCGGCGCGATGGCGTCGAAAAAGGCCAGCGCGCCGGCCCCGGTTTCCCGCGCAATCGCCTCGCCCAGCGCGGGCGATGTCAGCGGCCCGGTGGCAAAGATCCACGTGCCGCTGTCGGGCAGGTTGGTGATTTCGCCCTCGCTGACCGAAACCAGCGGATGCGCGCGAAGCCGCGCGGTGACCTCTTCGGCAAACGGGTCGCGGTCCACGGCCAGCGCGCCGCCGGCGGGAAGGCGGTGGCGGTCGGCCGCGGCCATGATCAGCCCGCCTGCCGCGCGCATTTCCCAGTGCAGCAGCCCGACCGCGTTCTGTTCGCTGTCGTCCGAGCGGAAGGAGTTCGAACACACCATTTCCGCCAGATTTCCGGTCCTGTGGGCGAACGTGCCCACCTGCGGGCGCATTTCGTGGATCACGACGGGCAGTCCGGCCTGCGCGGCCTGCCACGCAGCCTCGGACCCGGCCATGCCGCCGCCAACGATATGAAGAGGTTCGGTCATGGCAAACGCATCTACGTCAGGGGCCGCAGCGGTGCAACTGGATCTGAGAGGGTGATTTGGGGTCGCCGCTGCGGGAATGGTAAACCAGGGAGAGAGACCTGGTCGGAGGAACCTTCCGCCGGCGGCGACCCAAATTGCATCAAGGTTTAGAACCTTGCCTCAGTCTTGCCATAAACCCGCCCAATTTTAAAGTGTCAATTTGGAAACAATCGTTTCCTATTTTTTCCACTCAGGACAAAGTGTTACGGTTCGTCTACGCAATGGATATGGGAACTCAGGGCGGTCACGCAATAGCCTTGATCGCGGTGCTCGGAATTCCGCCGCTACTGGTTCCAGTCGGGATCGCGTTTTTCGATGAACGCGGCGATGCCTTCCTCGGTATCGCGGTAGAGCATGTTTTCGACCATGACATCCCCCGTGTAGGAATATGCTTTATCCACAGGGAGTTGCAGCTGTTCATAGAAGGCCTGTTTGCCGATCTTCACGGCCGATCCCAGCTTCTCGGCCAGCGTTTCGGCAAGTCGGCGGGTTTCTGCCGAGAGATCAGCGGCCGGTACCGCCCGGTTGATCAGGCCCAGGGCCTCGGCCTCGGAGGCGGGGATGAATTTGCCGGTGCTCAGCATTTCGAACGCCTTCTTGCGCCCGATGTTGCGTGACAGGGCCACCATCGGTGTGGAGCAGAAGAGACCGATATTCACGCCGTTCACGCCGAATTTCGTGTCCTCGGCCGCAATTGCCAGATCGCAGGACGCCACCAACTGACAGCCCGCGGCGGTGGCAATGCCGTGTACCTGCGCGATCACCGGCTGGGGCAGGGCGGGAATGGACAGCATGACGTCCGTGCAGCGGCGGAACAGATCCCGGAAATAGGCCTGCCCTCCATCCTCGGCCTGCCGCCCGGCGGTCATCTGTTTCAGATCATGTCCGGCGCAGAACCCCTTGCCCGCGCCCGACAGGATCACCGCGCGCACCGAGCGGTCTTCTTTCAGCGCATCGCACTCGGCCTGCAGCGCGGCCAGCATCTCGTCGCTGAGCGCATTCAGACGTTCGGGCATGTTCAGGGTCAGATGCGCGATTGCATCCGTGTCGTGACGTTCCAGAATTGCCATCTTGCCCCCGCTGTCAAAATCGGGCGAACACTAGGCCGGATCGGGAGAAAGGGAAAGTATGGCGCTTGCAATCGAAAAAGAGGCGCTGAGCGTCTATCTGGTCGACATTTTCCCGCAGATCGCCGAGGATTTCCGGATCGAGGAGCTGAACCAGGATCGGCTGGTGATGCGTCTGCTGACAGCCGAGCGGCACCTGCGCCCCGGCGGCACGGTATCCGGCCCGTCGCTCTTTGCGCTGGCGGATGTGTCCGTATATGCTTTCCTTCTGGCGCAGATGGGTCCACGCGCGCTGGCCGTCACCACCAGCGCATCGCTGGATTTCATGCGCAAACCGGCAGCGGGCAAGGATGTGCTGTCGGAATGCCGGCTGCTGAAAACCGGGCGGGTTCTGGTGGTCGGCGAGGTTCTGATGTTCTCGGAAGGCATGGACAAACCCGTGGCCCGCGCGTCGATGACCTATTCGATCCCGCCGCGCTAGGTCTGGGCGCGCGGGGGTGGCACAGCCGGAAACCGACAGCGGGCAGGTTGTTCGCGGTGTTCTGCTGATTTTCGGCGCGATCCTGTGTTTCGACATGATGAGCATTATCGTGCGGTTCCTGCTGCCCTATTACTCGGCGCCGGAACTGTCCGCCTATCGCAACGTGCTGGGCATCCTGCCCAGTCTCGCCCTGATGATCTGGACCCGCGAATTGCGGTTCCGCGGATCACAACTCTATATCCGTAAATGGCCGATGGCGCTGGCGCGGGGGTTTGCTGTCGCGCTGGCGCAGCTGTGTTTCTATACCGCGCTGGGGCATCTGGAGCTGGCCACCGTGTCAGCGCTGGCACAGACCAACGCGATGTTCGTCGTGCTGCTGTCGGTCCTGCTGCTGGGGGAACGGGTCGGACCGTGGCGCTACCTCGCGGTCGCGCTGGGGTTTGCCGGGGCGGTGCTGATCCTGCGGCCCGGCAGCGATGCGTTTACCGTCTGGGCGCTGATGCCGGTTGGCGCGGCGCTGTGTTATGCCTTTTCGATGATCACGGTCCGCAAATTCGATGCTGACGTGTCGAATGCGCTGCTGTTTCTTTATGCCTCGGTCGCTGCCGCGGTCGGTGCGGTTGTCATTGCCGCCATCACCACGGATTTCACGCCGCTGCGCAGCCTTGCCGATGCGGGGCTGATCCTGACCATGGCCACGCTGGGCGGGATCGGGGTGTTGTTCATGATGCTGGCCTATCGTGCCGCGGCCCCTTCGGCGCTGGCGCCGTTCGGGTATTTCAGCATTCTCAGCGCGTTTTCCTTCGGCTGGCTGATCTTCGGCGAAGCGCCGCTGGACCGGCTGTTTCCCGGCGTGTTTCTGATTGTCGGGGCCGGTGCGCTGATCATGTGGCGGGAAAACCGGCTGGCCCGGCGGCACGGGTGACCCGGCAAAAAAGACCGGGGCAGGGCCCCGGTCAGGAAGAGGTCCGGTAACCGGACGGGGAAAGTCAGGACATCCAGAAGGGCCGCTGCGCCTCTTTGCGGGCGTCGTGGCGGGTCAGACCGATATCGGCCAGCAGATGATCATCAAGATCCTTCAGGTGATTTCGGGTGCGGCGGCGGGTCTCCCAGACGGTTACGGCATGCGCGAACGAAATCGCCAGCGTGGCGATGACCGGCAGCCGCGGGCTTTGGGTCAGCAGCATCATCGGGGTCGTTTGCGTTGCACGTGTCATGAGAGTCGTCCTTTCGTTTTGTATTGACACAATTTTACTGTATTGGCACAATGCGGGGATACATACTGATACAATGAGACGCCAGAGAAAGATTGTAATGGATACAATTTGGCCGGACAGGCTGCCGGATGCGTCCGGGCCGAAATACAAGCTGGTGTCGGATACGATCCGCCGCGCCGTCGACAATGGGCGGTTGCCGGTGGGCAGCCGCCTGCCGCCGGTGCGGGAACTGGCCTATCAGCTGGGCATCACACCGGGCACCGTGGCGCGGGCCTACACGGTTCTGACCGATGCGGGCGTGCTGGAGGCGGCGGTCGGGCGCGGGACATTCGTGGCCGACCGGGCCGGGGCGGACACTCCCGGCGACCCGATCGAGATTGACGTGATCGCCCACAACACGAACGACCCGGATCCGCACAGCGTCAACCTGTTTTCGCCGCATCTGCCCAGTGTCGGGCAATCGCAGCTGATCGGCAGGTTGCTGGCCGATGTGGCGGCCGCGCCGCCATCGGGGCTGATGCACTATCCCAGCCAGGCCGGGGCGAAACCGGCGCGCGAAGCCGTACTGCACTGGCTGGCGGACCTGCCGCTTGGATCGGTGCGGGAACGGCACGTGGTGCTGGCCAATGGCGGGCAGAACGCGATCGCGCTGGTGATGCAGTCGGTGCTGCACGGGCGGCGTCCGGCGGTGCTGGTCGAAGAACTGGCCTATCCCGGCTTCCGGCGTTCGGCCGAGCTGCTGCGCGCGGACGTGGTGCCGGTGGCAATGGACGACCACGGCGTGATCCCCGAAGCGCTGGATCAGGCGGCACGCAACCACGACGCGCAACTGTTCTGCACCACGCCGGAAATGCACAACCCGACAGGTATTTACACGCCGGAGCCGCGACGTGCGGCGCTGGCAGCAGTGGCCCGGCGGCACGAGATGCAGATCCTCGAAGACGCCTGTTACCTTGTGCGCGACGCGCGTGCGCCCAGCTACCGGATGATTGCGCCGGAACGGTCGTGGTTCGTGTCGTCTTTCTCCAAATGCCTGACGCCGGCCCTGCGCTTTGGCTTCGGCATCGCGCCGGACGGGCAGGCGGCCCGGCTGCGTCGGGCGGCGGAACACGGGTTTTTCGGGGTCTCGACGCCGATGACCGATCTGGTCACCAAGCTTCTGCGCCATCCGCAATTGCCTGCGCTCGAGACCGAGATCCGCAGGATCACCAACAGCTACCTGCAGGCCGCGGTGAATATTCTGGGGGTCTACGATCTGGGCTGGCAGGCCGAGGCGCCGTTTGTCTGGCTGACCCTGCCGGCGGGCTGGCGCGCCAGTGCGTTCTGTCTGGCGGCCGAGGCACAGGGGGTCCGGATCCGCCCGGCCGAGGATTATGCCTGCCGCAACGCCCGCAGCCCCCATGCCGTCCGGCTGGCGATCAACGCCGGCATCTCGCTGGAAAGCTTCGAGGCAGCAATGCTGCGGCTGCGCGACCTGCTGGACAATCCGCCGGACCGGATCGGGGTGTAGATTGTGGGGTAAAATAATACCTATATTTTAAGCTATTGATACTGTACAATTAAAACTGGCAATGGGTGCTTGACCCGAAATTTCACTTTCCATATACCCCGTCCATCCGAATTCGGGCGGGGACGGTCTGTGCCCGCTTTTCACGTCAGACAGGACGACACCGATGAAAACCTATTCTGCAACACCTGCAGAGATCGACAAGAAATGGATCGTGATCGACGCCGAAGGCGTGGTTCTCGGCCGTCTTGCCTCGATCGTGGCCACGCGCCTGCGTGGCAAGCACAAAGCCACCTTCACGCCGCACATGGACATGGGTGACAACGTCATCGTCATCAACGCCGACAAGGTGCAGATGACCGGCAAGAAACGCGAAGAGCATTTCTACTGGCACACCGGCTATCCGGGCGGGATCAAGAGCCGCACCAAGCAGCAGATCCTCGAAGGCAACCACCCCGAGCGCGTGGTCTTTCAGGCCGTCAAGCGCATGCTGCCAGGCAACCGCCTGAGCCGCCAACAGATGACCAACCTGCGCGTTTATGCAGGCGGTGATCACCCGCACGAGGCGCAGAGCCCCGAAGTTCTGGACGTGAAGTCCATGAACAAGAAAAACACCCGGAGCTGAGTGACATGGCTGATCAGATCAATTCTCTCGAAGACCTGAACGCCGTCGCCGGCGTTGAACCCGTGGCCGAAGAGGTCCCGACCCCGCGCGAACCCGTGCGCGATGACCTGGGCCGGTCCTATGCCACCGGCAAGCGGAAGGACGCGGTCGCCCGTGTCTGGATCAAGCCGGGCTCTGGCAAGGTCACTGTCAACGGCAAGGACCTGGACACCTATTTCGCGCGTCCGGTGCTGCAGATGATCCTGCGCCAGCCGTTTCAGATCGCCGGTGTCGAAGGCGAGTTTGACGTGCAGGCCACCGTCAAGGGCGGCGGGCTGTCGGGACAGGCCGGTGCGGTCAAGCACGGCATCTCCAAGGCTCTGCAGCTTTATGATCCGTCGCTGCGCAGCGCGCTCAAGGCAGCAGGCTTCCTGACCCGCGACAGCCGCGTGGTGGAACGCAAGAAGTTCGGTAAGCGCAAGGCGCGCCGGAGCTTCCAGTTCTCCAAGCGTTAAGCTGCCGCACAAGAATTCGAAAAGGCCCGCCCGGTGCGGGCCTTTTTTTGTTGCGCGGGGTTACTCCGGCCCCAGGAACCAATCATCAAACCGGCTGATGTCTTCATGCACCCGGCGGTAGCCTTTTGAGCTCAGCAGCGCGTGGATTGCCTCGCGCTGGGGCATCATGTTGTGTTCGACGGTCATCACCCGGAACTGCCAGCGGTCGAAATCCACCGCGTTCAGAATGTCGAATTCGCTGCCTTCGGTGTCGATCGAGATGAAATCCACCGTTTGTGGTGCCTTATGCGCGGTCAGCAGGTCATTCAGCGACACGGTCTCAACTTCGTATTGCTGTCCGCGCCAGGCGTAGCTGGATTTGGCGAATTGCGAGATGGCAGAGTTTTCGCCGCGCGGCGCCTGCGAAAATTTCACGGTTTCGCCCGTTCCTGACCAGACGCATCGCGTGTCGATGGTGCATGACCGGTTGGCTTTCAGTTCCGACTGAAACGTCTGGGCCGGTTCGGCCAGAATGCCGGTCCAGCCGAATTGTTTTTCCAGCAGCCAGGTGTTGCTGAGGTCACGACCGTTCGTGGCGCCGAATTCGACGAAGAAGCCGCTGGTCGGAAAGCCCAGACTGGCCAGCGCAAAGAGGTCCTGACGCAGCTGCGCCGGGGACTGGTCCAGCAGGTCAATGCAGGCGCTGCGGTGTTCCGGTGGCATGGCGCGGACGAATTTCAGGTCGAAATATCCGGGCTCGCGCCGAAGCAGATCGCGCAGCCGTGCTTTGCGCACATAAGTGTAGTCGGTGAACGGGTTGGGCATGTCGAAAACTCGGTCATCACTTGGGCATCAGTCTGGCGGTTTTGCCTGGCCGAGACAAGGCGACTGCAAGTCGCTGGGGTCAGGTCCAGAACACGCCCATGGGCACGTCCGGCTGATCCGGGGCGCAGGCGCGGTCCAGCGCATGCGGGAAGCGGTCGTTCGGGGTCTGGTTGGCGATCATGTCCTTGCGCAGGAGCGTCGCCTCGAAAAATGGTGGGATCCGGTGCGGGCCGACGCGGACCGGATGGACCACGTTGTTGGGATGCAGATGCACGCAGGTGAAATCGTTCTGCAGGGACAGCAGCGCCGTTTCGAACCGGTCAAAATCGGCCGCCCGGGGAAACCGGTGCAAGTGGTGAAATTCGATCACCAGAATGCGAAACCGGCGCAGGACTTTGGCAGGGGTGGCGGCCAGCACGTCGTATTCGTGGCCTTCGATATCCATCTGCAGCATCAGATCGCCGTCGGGCGGTGCCGTCCGGGCGATCCAGTCATCAAGCGTGATCCACTGATCGCGGGTCTCGGCCCCCAGAAACAGCGAGGCAAAACTGGCACCATCAGGCAGGTTTGCGGGTTCGGCCACCGAGGCGTCCGCCATGTGTACCGGAATCCCGCGGTTCAGCAGGTCGAGATCGAAGCCGAACTCGTCCGACACGCCCGGCGAATACGAGGCGGCAATGCCCTGCAAACAGTCCGGCACAAGATAACCGCCATCGGCATCCGGGCCGATCCGGGTCAGCGGCTGATCGGTATTGTAGGGGCGCAGGACATTCAGCGCCCGCGCCATGCGCTGGCGCTTTTGCGGCGACAGCATCCGGTAGCGAAAGGTTGCTTCGAGGCCCCGTTGGGCGGCATGGCGGGATTTGGTCACAGGTCGGGGTCACGCAGGGCAGGGAAATCGGGTCCGGTCCACGGTCAGTTCCGCAGCCGGTGCAACACGGTACGCCACCATCCGAATCTTTAGAAGGCCGCGGATCGCCGCGGCCTTCCGAAAGAAGTGGTCAGATCAGTTGCTTTGCGATGCGACGCATTCGCGGGCCATGGCGATGCCCTTCTTGGTTCCGGTCAGGTCGATCTGTACCGACAGGTCGCCAGTCGCCATGATCGTCAGGACCTTGCCGTTTTCCAGCCCGGCAACAAAATCGGGGTTGTTGAAATACATGTAACCGCCGGTCATCCCGTTCGACACAGGGCCGTCATTGGCGGCCGCACGGAAAGTGTAGGGCGAACCGTCGATGTCGAGCTTCATGTCACGAACTTCGCCGGGTTCCATGATCGATGCGCTGTGGTTCCAGAGCCCCATGAATCCAAGCGTGTCGCCCGCATTGCGCAGGCCCATCTGAACGGTGTTACCGTTGTTGTTGCGATTCTCGAGGAAACAGCCGCCCGAGGATTTGTTGGCCCAGATCGTCCAACCGTTTTCAGCGCCGTATTTGGCGTATTCATCGGCCAGCGCGCCAGAGGCGAGAACAACTGTCGAAACGGCAGCAAGTGCAAGTGTTTTGAACATAATATATGTCTCCATTCGTTTATGGGCGCCATCGGCGCCCCGGACCCGCGTCGGTGCCCTGCCAATACTCGTTACCTCGGCGGCTTGAAATCAATGCGACGCCGCGCTTTTGATGGTGGTTAACAAGGGGAATTGTAGCCGCAACTTCCACAACGCCAAGGGGAAATCGTTCATCCGGGCGTCATTGCCGTGTGGCGCTCAGGTGTCGGGCGGGATCAGACCCAGACCACGCAGGTAAATACCGATCCCGGATTCCAGCAGATCTTCGGGCGGGAAGGGCGATTGCGTACCGGGTGCGCCGCGGGCGAAAAGCTCGACCACGCCGTGGCTCATCGCCCAGATATGGGCCGAAAACAGCGAGGCAGGCGGGCGGCGATCTGCGGGGATCTGTTCGGAAAGATCCGCCGCGGCCCGTTCCAGAACACCGCGCGCGCGTGCCGCGGCCGCGGCCAGCTCGGGCGTGCGGTTGACGGAAATGCCGCTTTCGAACATCGCGATATAGTGGCCCGGATGCTTGCGCGCGAAGGCCAGATAGGCCCGCCCGGTCGCCTCGAACGCCGCCAGCGCAGATGGCTGGCCCTTGTCATAGGCATACTGGATGAGGTCCGCGAACATTTCGAACCCCTGCCGGGCGGCCTCGGCGATTAGGTCTTCGCGGCCCTCGAAATGCCGATAAACCGCTGCCGGGGTGACCCCGGCCTGCTTGGCCGCCTCGGACAGGGTAAAGCCGGTCGGCCCCTTGGTTTCGATCAGTTTCAGGGCGGCCTCGACCAGGGCTCGCTTGAGGTTTCCGTGGTGATAGCCGCGTTTAGGCATCCCAGAGGTCGGGCCCCCCGCAGATCTTGGTGTCGATTGTGCCGATCGCGTCGGGGTCCTTGCGGTCATATTCCAACGCGTGCAGGACCGTGCGGATCGCCGCGAGGCGGGCGCGTTTCTTGTCGTCCGACCGGATGATGGTCCACGGCGTCAGTTCGGCATGGCTGTGGAACAGGGTTTCCTGAATGGCCGCGGAATAGGCATCCCAGCGTGACAGGCCCTTGACGTCGATGGTGCTGAGTTTCCACTGTTTCAGCGGGTCTTTTTCCCGGTCGAGGAAGCGCTGCAACTGTTCGGCACGACCCACGTTCAGCCAGAATTTGAACAGCTTGATGCCTTCGCCGACCAGCGCCATTTCGAACGGGTGCACCTGATGAAAGAACGTGCGCCTCTGATCGTCGCTGCAAAACCCGAAGACCTTTTCGACCACGCCCCGATTGTACCATGACCGGTCGAAAAAGACGATTTCGCCGCCTGCGGGCAAATGCGCGATGTAGCGTTGAAAATACCACTGCGTCTGTTCGGTTTCTGTCGGTTTGGGCAACGCCACAACGCGTGCACCGCGTGGATTAAGATTTTCCCGGAACCGTTTGATCGTGCCGCCTTTTCCCGCCGCGTCACGGCCTTCGAACACCATCGCGACCCGGGTGCCCGTATTCTTCACCCAGGCCTGCATCTTGACCAGCTCGATCTGCAGTTTTTCGATGTCGTCTCCGTAATCGTCCTTGTCCATGGTTTTCCGGTACGGGTAGTCCGGATTCATGGTCTGACCCTTCTTGCGGCCCTTGATCGCGGTCCTGACATCCTTGGGCGCATCGTTTTTGTAGTAGCTGCTGATCGCGCCATCGAAGGGCAGTTGCATCGCCTGAAACCTCCAGCGTTTTGCGGACACTATGGAATGTTAATCGGATTAACGCAAACCGGCGCGGGCCTGTACGCGGTCGATTGCGGCAACCACGTCATCGACCGCAACGTGCTGAGGCATATGGCCGATCCCGTCCAGCCGCGTCAGCGCCGCGCCGGGGATCGCCCGGGCCAGCGGTTCAGAGTGGATCTGCAGGCTGACGGTGTCGTCCGCGGTTCCGTGCAGCACTTCGGTCGGCACCGAGATTTCGGAATAACGGACATGTAGCGCGCGGATTTCCGACAGCAGGCTGGCCCGCTGCAACGCGTTTTCGCGCAACGAGTGGCGGCGCAGCGTCATGCCCGGCCCGAAATGGGCCGAATAGCCATCCGGCGCGGATTGCGGTGCAAAGACGCCGGCAATTCCGTCCCGGACCCGCGAGGTCGGCACAAAGGCGGTGATCAGCGGCACGACGATGGCGCCGCCCAGCGTGCTGGAATTGACCCGGTACAGCGCGTCCAGCGGTGTGTCCCACGGGTGCGATGTCCCGGCCAGCGTGACCAGCGCGGACAGGCGGTCGGAGTGGTGGACGGCCCAGGCCAGCGCGACGGCGCCGCCGTAGCTCTGCCCGACGACAACCGGTGCCTTTGCCCCCAGCTGGGCCGCTGCCGCCGACAGCAGCCCGGCCTGTTCGGTGATCGAGGCGCCATCGCGGTCCAGCCTGTCAGTATAGCCCAGCCCGGGCCGGTCCAGCACGATCACCCGGAAACGTTCGGCCAGCTTCGGGGCCAGCGCAAAGGTCATGTCACGGGTGCTGCCGCTGGCGCCATGGATCAGAACCACGTCCGGCCCTTCGCCCATCACCACCGCATGCACCCGGGTGCCGTTCACGGTCAGCATCCGGCCTTCGGGCGGATAGGCGGCCTCGGCACGGGCTTCGTTCCGCGCCGCCCGAAGGTGGGTGTAAATCGCGGCCCCGGCGGTCAGGACCAGCAGGGCGATGAACAGCTTAGCGGCCAATTTCGTCCATATCGTAAGGGGTTGACTGGTATATCTCGTTTATCCAGTTGCCATAGAGCAGGTGCCCGTGGCTGCGCCAGCGGTTCTGCGGCGGCTGCGAGGGATCATCGTCCGGATAATAGTTGATCGGCACGTTGATCGGATCGCCGTTGGCGGTGTCGCGGTCATATTCCTGCTTGAGCGTGTCGCTGTCATATTCGAAATGGTTGAAGATATAGAGCGCCCGGCGGCTCTGATCGAGGACCAGACAGGGGCCGACCTCGGGACTGCCCAGCAGGGTTTTCAGCCCGTCGGCGGCGTCGATCTCGTCCTGCCGCATTTCGGTCCAGCGGCTGACCGGGATCACGCAATCATCCGAAAACCCGCGCAGATAGGGCGAGGCGGGCGCAAGATTCTGATGCCGGAAACAGCCGAAAGCCTTGGCGTCGAGGATGTGTTTCTTCACCCCGTGGAAGTGGTTGATCATGCCCATCCCGCCCCAGCACACGCCGAAGGTGGAGTGCACATGGGTCTGGGTCCAGTCGAAGATCCGCGTGAGCTCTTCCCAGTAAGTCACTTCGTCAAAAGGCAAATGTTCAATCGGCGCGCCCGTGATAATAAGCCCGTCGTATTTCTCGCCGGTGGCCTCCACTTCCGAAAACGGACGATAGAAGCTTGCCATATGCGCGGCGGCGGTATTGCGGGTCTGATGTTCGGACATGCGGATCAGGCTCAGCTCGATCTGCAGCGGCGTCGCCCCGATCAGCCGGGCAAACTGGTTCTCGGTCTGGATCTTCTTGGGCATCAGGTTCAGCAGCCCGATGCGCAGGGGCCGGATATCCTGATGGACGGCCGTGTCCTCGGACATGACCATGACGCCTTCGCGCGTGAGCACGTCAAAGGCAGGCAGGTCGGAGGGCAGTTTGATTGGCATGAGTCAGATCCTGAAAGGAGAAATGTGGGTCAGCGCGCGCGATGCTCAAGGGCTTCGGTGATCACATCATCGAAATCGGCCGGTGTGCGGATTTTCGACATTCGGTCCGCCGACACCGTAACACCCCATTTCGCCATGGCCTCGTAGCGCGGCTGGCGATGGGCCAATGCGCGGGCATAGGTGAAGCGCAGGAAGTGATCCGGATCAACATCGTCCGGCTGAGCCTTGTTTTCGCTCAGGTAATCTTCCCACATCCGGGTCAGGAACTCGGGCTGATAGCTCATCGGTTTCGGGTCGCGGTCGAACCTGCGGATCAGCTCCTGCGTATGCGCCTCGTCACCCTTGATCCAGATCATCAGGGTGTTTTCGCTCAGCGCCTTCAGGATCTGGTCATCGGGATTGCCGGGATCCACCCATTCACAGATCGACCCGCCGGTGTCGCAGATGAAGTTCGGATAGCCGTAGAGCCGTTCGGCCCGGTCGATGAAATACTCGGTATCCAGCAGGGCATAGATTTCGGCATGGCGGAACTGATCCTGCCGGCGGCGGTATTCGTCGATGGCAATGCCGCCCTTGTCGGTGCTGCCCGGCGCGGACAGGTAGGCGGCCACCGGTTTGAGGTTCTCGAAGCTGATGTTGGAACCGATATAGATCGAATCGCTGAGCAGCAGATCGCGCAGGAACGGCACCTTCATCGCCTCGGCCTTGGCGTTGTCGGTGATGTATTCGCCCATGTAACGGGTGCCGATGCGGTAATCGATGGAATAATGAAACCAGCTGCCGCCGCCGCGCAGGATGTTCGAGACATGGGTTTTGCCCAGTCCCGACATGCCGAAAAACAGCACTTTCTTGCGTGGCGCGTCGCGCCATTCCGCGGCGGATTTGTAGAGCATCGCTGGCCCCGTTCCAGACATTTTGCCCTAGCTAAGCGGGGTTGGGGCGGGCGTCAATCGCGGCGACGAAACAGCGTGCCGTTCAGGATCAGCAAACCCAGCGCCAGAAAGGCAAACCCGGCAAAGGCCAGCGGCTGCAGGGTTTCGCCCAGAACCAGCGCGCCCAGAACGATGGCCACCGGCGGGATCAGCAGCGTGACCAGCATCAGGTTGGCGCTGCCGGCCATGGCGACGACCCGGTAATAAATCAGGTAGGCCAGCGCCGTGGCAAAGAGCGCATAATACGCAATCGCTGCCCATGTGCGTGGCTCCAGCCCGAGCCGGACCGGCCCGTCGATCAGCAGTGCGGCGGGAAACAGGATCGCGGTCGACGTGGTCAGCATCCCCGCCGCGGCCACCAGAGGCGGCAGTGCGGACAGCCGCGCCCGTGCCCACGCGCTGGCAAACCCATAGCTGACGGCCCCGCCCAGAACGGCGAGCTGCGCCGTGCTGCGGATGTCGAAGCTGCGGAAGGCGTCCGCGCCGATCGCCAGCGCCACGCCGGCAAAGCCGATGCCGACGCCGATGGCCCGGCGTGCGGTCAGGCGTTCGTCGGCAAAGATTGCCGCCGAAATCAGCACGGCGAAAACGGCTGTTGCCGCGTTCAGGATCGACGTCAGGCCGCTTTCGATATGCAGTTGGCCCCAGCCCATCAGGCCGAAGGGAATGACGTTGTTCAACAGCCCCATCACCACGAACGCGCCCCAGACCCGCAGCGTGCGCGGCACCGGCAGGCGCAGCGCCCACACGAGGCCCCACAGCACCAGCGCAGCCCATCCCGTGCGGTGCAGCACCATGGTGATCACCGGCACCTCGTCCAGCGCGATCCGGATGGCCAGAAACGAGCCGCCCCAGAGCAGTCCCAGCAACATGAGCTCTGCCCAGGCCCGCGGTGATATGGATTTCTGATCGTTCATGGCGGCAGTTTTGGCACCGGCCCCGCCGCTCAGGCGATCCGGTTCTTGCGGGTTTCGGACAGGATATTGAGATAGTTTGCCCCGAAGATCACCGCCGCACCGACAAAGACCCATGCGTCCAGTTGCTCGGCATAGAGCAGCATTCCGACGATCGCGACCGCCGGCAGGCGGGCAAAGTCGATCGGGATGATCACTGTTGCCGGCGCAATGGCCAGCGCGTTGGTGATGCAGAAATGCGCCAGCAGCCCGCCCAGCGCGATCACCGCCAGCCAGGGCAGGGACGCCGCCGTCGGCAGGGTGATCTCCAGATCGTACCCGGCGGTAATCAGGCCCAGAATGGCCTGCGTGACGGTCAGCCAGAACATGATGCAGCCCACGGTGACCACGCGCGTCAGCCGTTTCGTGGCCAGCGTTGTCAGCGCAAAGAACACCGCCGCCCCCGCAGCCGCCATGACGCCCGCGTTCAGCGTTTCGGCCGACGGGCGGGCCACGATCAGGATCCCGGCAAACCCGGCTGTCGCCGCCACCGCGCGCATGCGTGTCATCTTTTCCCCGACCAGCAGCGGTGCCAGCACCACGACCCACAGCGGCTGGGTGAATTCCAGCGCGAACACCATGGACAGCGGGATCACCGAAATGGCGAAGAACCACAGGTTCTGGCCGCAGAAATGCACGATGTTACGCAGCCCGTGCAGCCACAGGTACCGCGTCGATATCTGCGACAGGTTTCCCGTTGCCGCCAGCACGCCGGTCACGATGACGATGCCCAGCAGGCTGCGGTACAGCATCATCTCGAACGTGTCATGGGTGGCGCTGAGTTCGCGCCCGGCCACGGCCATGGCGGTAAACGACACGATCGCGCCCGTCATCCAAAGCGCCCCGCGGGCGATCTGATTGTCGTCCTGCCCCATAGTCCGGCCTCTTTTCGTCTGGCGGGATAGGGCGCTGAAATCGGCAGAAGATGCAAGAGGGGATGGTGCCGGCCCGGTGCCAGCCTTGATGTGCCCGGGACAATGGGCAGGATCTTGACTTGACCGCAGATGAACGGCTGGCGAAGCTCCGCATGCCGGACCGCCACGCGCTGACTCTGCCGCGAACAGCCTGAATGTGACGGTCACAACCCCGGAGGACCCTGACCATGCCGCGCCCGTTTGACATTGCCTGCCTGCAGACCCGACCGATGCGGGATTTCACCGCCGCCCTGGACGAGGCGCTGCCGATGGCCGGGGCCGCGGTGCAGGCCGGCGCGGAATTTCTTGTGCTGCCGGAATATTGCGGCGGGCTGGTCTCGGATGGTGCGGTTCTGTTGCCGCCGGCGGCCCCGCATGACCGGCACCCTGTGATCGAGGCGTTCAGGGCCTTTGCCCGTGAACGGGCGGTCTGGGTCATGGTGGGATCGGTCGCGGTGGAGGGACCGGGCGGCAAGTTCATCAACCGGGGTTACATGATTGACGATGCAGGGCAGGTGCGCGGCACTTATGATAAGATCCACATGTTCGACATCCGGCTCAGCGACACCGAAATCTATCAGGAAAGCGCTAGCGTATCGCCCGGGGAACTGGCGGTGGTCCACGACACGCCTTGGGGCCGGATCGGGCATACGATCTGCTACGATCTGCGTTTTCCGGCGCTCTACCGGGCGCTGGCGCAGGCCGGTGCCGATATCATCTGCTGCCCGGCGGCCTTTACCCGCAAAACCGGAGAGCCGCACTGGCACGTCCTGAACCGGGCGCGGGCCATCGAAACGACCAGCTACATGGTTTCGCCCTGCGCGATCGGCCCGGTGCCCGGGGGCGGCGAAGCTTATGGTCATTCGCTGGTGGTCGATCCATGGGGCGCAGTAGTGGCCGATGGCGGCACGCAGCCGGGCGTGGTGCAAGCGCGGATCGATCTGGACGCGGTGGCCGAGGCGCGGGCCAAGATCCCCAGCCTGCAACATAACCGCGGCTTTGCACTGGATGACGTGCCGGGGCGGCAGATCGCGTGATTTCACCGGTGGCAGGCTGGGCCAGGTATGTGTTTGCCACCCCCTGCGCGCCGGATTTGCAGAATTGCAAAGCCACGGCGCGCGCCGCCAATGGTCAGCCGGGTCGCGGGCCTGACTTCCGGATCCGCAATGCGGGCGGCCAAGCTGCCGGAGGGCGGCGGCGCGGGCCGGGGCCTGTCTGTTGTGTGCCCGGTTGAAACCACCGGTCCGAGGCGGGCCCACGCGGACCGGTCCACCCGGAATGTCCGGCCCGTGCGGCTGAACCCTGCCGCATCTGTTTCACCGCAGCGGCGCGCTCATCCATTCTCCTCTTCCGGCGTGACCAGAGAAAGTTCACCGGCCAGTTCCAGCCGCCGGATGGCCGCGGTGACAGAGGTCATGGCGGTTTCCCCCTCGGCCTGGCGCACCTCGCCGCGGTCGGTAACTTCGTCGCGCAGGTTGTCGGCCATGCGATTGGACAGGTTGGAGAGGATGAATTCCGCCGCCGCGGCGGTGTCGGCGGCGGTGGCCGCGGCCAGCGCGGTGACCAGCGTGTCGGCGTCGGTCTCCTTGGCGATCTTGGGCACGTCGCGGGTGTGTACCCGGTTCGGGATGTCGGCAAAGGTGAAGATCTTGCGCCGGACGGCGCTGGCAAACGGCTGATCGGTTTCGTCGAGCGCGGTCAGCATGTCGTCCCGGGTGTCCGGGGCCGACTGATTCAGGATTGCGCCCAGCCGGTCTTCGGGGCTCTGACCGAAGGCCGCTGCCGGTTTCAGATCCAGCTGGCTGGCCAGCGACAGTCCGATCCTGTCAACGGCCTGCGGCGTGACGTTGGATGTGTGCGAAACGGCATAGGCCACGCGGCGCGCGACCGGGCCGGGCAGTTCGCCCAGCAGCGCGGCGGCCTTGTCGACCTCCAGCTTGGACAGCAGCACAGCCGCGACCTCGGTTGATTCGACCTCCACGATCGGAACAAGCTCGGCCACCGGCAGGTCGCGCAAGCGCGTCCAGGGATCGCCATAGAGCCTGACGCCGGCCTCGCGCCGCAATCGTTGAGCGGTCTGCGGGTTGATCTGACCGTCCAGCGCAGTCAGCGCACCTGACAGCCCGTTCGGAAAGGTCAGGCCGACACCATCCAGTGCTTCGGCAAATTCCTGTGCCACAGTGGTCAGCGTATCGCGTGTGACCAGCCCCATGCGCGCCATCTGATCAGCCAGCCGCGCCTGCAGATCCTCGGGCAGGTTTTCCAGCGCCAGATCCGCGCCTTCGTTCAGCAGAAAGCGAACGATCACAGCCGCCTTGGCCGGGCCGCTCATCTCCGAACGCAATGCTGTGCCGTCGATGATCGGCGGTTCGGCCCCGTCCACCGGAACCGTTATGTCCGGCAGCGGTGCCAGTGCCCGGTTCTCCGCCATCTGCCCCTCAAAACCTACAACCCGAAATACAGGTGCAGATTAGGCGGAGAGCCGTAAAGAAACGCTGAACTCAGTAGTTCTGTGTTTCGCCCGTGCGCAGCGCGTTGCGCAGCGAGGTTTCCGCCCAGCTGCCGGTGCCGCCGCGCGCCGTGATCTCGCGCCATTGCGCCACGGCTTCGTCATAGCGGCCTTCCTCGACGAGGCCCTGAGCCATGTAGGATCGGGCCAGGATATTGTCGGGATTGCGCGCGATGGCATCCTGATAAAACGCGTTGGCCAGCTCGAGATTGCCGAGCTTGCGGTGGGTAAAGCCCCAATAGGTCAGCACCCGGTCGTCGGTCTGATCCGACATCGCGGTCAGAACACCCTGTGCATCCAGATACCGCCCGGCATAGGCCAGCTCGCGCACCGCGCCGTACAGCGTGTCTGTGTCCAGCCGCGAATCCTGCGGGTTCACACATCGCTTTTTCTGGCTGTCCCAGACCTTGACGCCCTTGCAGGTTTTCGTGGTGTCCGTGGTTGTCGGTGCGCCGGCGTCGCCGCCGCTGCCGGCGGCAAATGCCAGTCCCGGCGCCATGAGGACGAAAGGAAGAATAAATCGCATAAAGGTCTCCAACTGAAAAAAAATGCGGCTCGTTGTGTTCAATCTGGCACGAAAATACCCGACTTCCAGCCGAGAGATCAGAACCGGGCGTCACTTTGCAGTGAGATATATGTCAGCCGGTGACCTGCTTGATGCAGGATTGTTGTACACTGTCCCAGACATGGCCGGGTGCGCAGGTCTGCGCCTGATGCTCGCGGTCGAAACAGCCTCCGGCCAGCGTCACGGCGGGCGCAACGGCGAGCGTGAGGGCGACAAGTGCGGTTCTAATCGTCATCTGGTCACTCCGTTTGATGTGGAATACGGACAGGATAGCGCGATTTGGCCGCAGCCCAAAACGAAATCCGACGTGGTGCAGTTTGACGGGCTGGTGCCCCGCTGTGCCAACGGGGATTGCCCTGTGGCAGATATTGCGCAAAAAAGTAGCCGGATAGCCAAATATTGTGTATCTTCCAAGCGGGATAGTGAGGGAGAGCAACTATGACCCAAAAACTCATTGCCGAACTTGTCGGCACATTCTGGCTGGTTCTGGGCGGCTGCGGCAGTGCCGTGCTGGCCGCCGGTGTGGCCGATGTTGGAATTGGCTGGCTGGGTGTCAGCCTGGCATTCGGTCTGACGGTCCTGACCATGGCCTATGCCGTGGGTCACATTTCCGGCGGTCATTTCAATCCGGCGGTGACGCTGGGGCTGATCGTGGCGGGGCGTCACGAGGCCAAGGATCTGGTGCCTTACTGGGTCGCACAGGTGGTGGGCGCGGTGGCGGCCGGGCTGGTGCTCTACCTGATCGCCTCTGGTCAGTCGGGCTTTGCCGGTACGGGTGGGTTTGCCACCAACGGGTTCGGCGAACTGTCGCCGCAGGGCTATTCCATGACGTCGGTTCTGGTGACGGAAATCGTTATGACGGCGGTGTTCCTGATCATCATTCTGGGCGCCACCTCCAAGGGCGCGCCGGCCGGTTTCGGCCCGCTGGCGATCGGTCTGGGGCTGACGCTGATCCACCTGATCTCGATCCCGGTTTCGAACACATCCGTTAACCCGGCCCGGTCCACCGGCGTTGCCTTGTTTTGTAGCGCGACAAAAGTTTTTCAGAATCCGCGACAAAAGTCTTCGGAATCGGGGCTGTTTTGGGCTGGAAACCGGTTGGATTTTCGGGGCTGTTTTGGGCTGGAAACGGGCGGTCGATCATGGGCCCAGAAGGGTCTCGATGCCGGCTGTGTCTCGCTCCGGGACTGCTGGTGCCCCTTCCGGATTGTCGCTGTCATCGGGTGGCTCTGGCGGTGGCGGTGGTGGTGGCTCTGGCGGGTCTCAGACCCCGGTCAGATCGAGGGTTCGTGGCACGGTTCGGTCGGGCGTTTCGATACCGGCGCCCTGGTAATAGGCGTCGACCTCGTCGATGGCGGTGAGGCGGATGCGGTCTTCGCCGCGCGGCTCGGTTCCGATGATGCGCAGATGGGCGTGTGGCGCGATGGCGGAGTGCAGCCGCCAGAGGGTGTCTGCGGGGTCGGCCCCGTCGGCGTCGAGGGGTTCGGGGAGTGGGGTTGCGAGCTTGAGGCGGTCGACGGGTCCGGTTGCTGCATCGCCCGGGTGCCGGTCGACGGCGCAGTCATGTATGCTGCCATTGGGAGTGCGGATCAGGATGCGGTCACCGTCTTTGATCTCGACCGCGCGGTCGAGATACAGGACAGCGCGTTGCGGGTTTGCGGTGGCGCGCCCGGCGATACCGCCGTCGAGCAGGCCGTGGGTGAGGGCGACGACGTCGCCGCGGGCGATGGCGAGGCCTTCGGGTCCCATGTCCCATGAGATGCGGCGGCGGTGATAGATCTGGCGGGCGGCCTGCAGCGCGCATTCTTCCTCGGCGCGGGCGGTATGAATGATACCGGGAAATGTCACGGTTGTGGCTGATGCGGGGGGTCCGGTGAGGCCGGGCATGAGGCGGCGGACGGTCTGCCATGTCCAGTCGCGGTCTCTGTCGATATAGCGCAGCGCGATTTCCTCTGCCGCCGCGCCGCTGGTCCACGCGATGCGCAGGCTGTCGGGGATGATGTTTCCCGGCGTGATGAGGGCGGAGACGGGGGTGTCGGGATCGTCGTATATGACGCCGAGCCTGCCGCTGGCCCATGTCGGGCTGGCGCGGCCGCAGCGGGCGACCATGGTCAGCAGGTCGCGGGCGTCCATGGCGCTGGAGATGACGGCATCGCAGCGCAGTTCGCGGCGTTTGCAGAATGCGGCCCAGGCGCGGATGGCAGCAAGATCGATGCGGGCCTTGGGAAGTCCGGCGCCTGCGACCAGGCGTCCGTCCACGTGGAGGCCTTTTGCGAGCCAGAGGAATATCCAGGCCGGGTTGGATGTGGGTTGCGTCTGCCAGCCGCCCTGGCCATCGGGGACGGGCACGGGCTGGTGCGCCATGCAGGAGAGCCGGGCGAGGGAGCCCGAGGCCTCGCCTGAGGCGCGGATGCGCAGCCAGAGCCGTGTCTGGCCGCGATAGTCGCCGGGGTCGGGACGGATCGAACGCAGTGCGGTCCATTGCAGATGGTCGACGTCCCGGGTTCCCCTGGCGGGTGCGGCGGTGCGGCGGATGCGGACATCCCATGTACCGGGGGACGGCAGGCGGATCACGGTCGAGCGCCGGACCTCGCTGGCGCGATCATCGCCGGTCAGGCTGAGGGGGCCGGGTCCGAGGCGGGTCCATGGGATGTCCGTATCCGCCGGGCGTGCCTCGATTTCCAGGGTCACGGTGCGGCCTGATCCCTCGCCCTTGCCGTTATAGACGGTTTGGCGGGCGGCGAGATCGATGCCGACATGGGTGCTCTTCTGCGCCGTCCGCCGGGTCTGCCAGTCGGTGCTGTCGAGCGCGGGTCCGGCTGCGGTGTGGATATCGGCGCGTTCGGGTCCTGCGCGGCCGCGCAGGATGTGGCGCGACACGCCTGTGAACTGATCCAGCGGGGTATCGCCAAGGCGGAGGTCGGAGATCTCCGGGGCCCCGGCCCCGAGGCCGAAGACCTGAACGAGGTCCTGGTTGTTATCGTTGTCAAATCGGGCCCAGGGCACGGCGGCGACATCGGGGAAGATGCGGTGTGCGCCGAGGATGAGCGGGACGGGCGCGTAGGGCCGCGCCTGGTTGGCGCCACCGGTGAGCGAATGGACGGGTTCCGGCCCGGCGGCGGTGCCGGCGGGATCGGGGGGCGGAATGAGGGCGTTGAGGACGAGACCGCCGGCGACCATTATGCCGGCGGAGACGAGCGAGGCCTGGAACGAGGTGAGGCCTGCCAGGAATTGCGCGCCGGGCAGCCATGCCCCGAGGGCGAGGAGCGCGATGGTGCCGATGATCTGCAGCGGATTGCTGTCGCCGCCGCCGGCGAGCGCGGGGCGCAGTACCACATGCCGGCCGGCGCGGAGCCGGGTGCGGGCGCGGTCGGATGGCGGCACGGCGTGGCCATCGACGCTCACCAGGATGTGGCCGGGACCCAGGCCGGGGAGCGCGGCGGCGGCGAGTGTATCGAGGGGCGTGCTATGCGGCAGCATGATGGTGATCCGCCCCTCTGCCGTCAGGGGGTGCGGCCAGATATCGACGCTGCAGGGGGCATGCAGGGGTTCCGGTCGCCGCCCGGGGGAGGATCACAGCCATCGGTAAAGGCCGGCGAAGACGAGGCCCCGGTCTTCGAGGCGCGCCAGCGGATGCAGGCAGGTGCCAAGCATGGCCATGTGATGGAGGACATGCGGAGTGCCGGGACTGCCAGTCCAGAGCCCGATATGGTGACCGAGGGCGCGGGTGCGGGCGGCGGCGCGCATCAGCACCGCATCGCCCTCCTGTGGTGCCTCGCCGGTGCCGAGGGCCTGCGCGAAGTTGCCCCCGAGCGCGGCTATGGCCCCGTCCCGCGCGCGCAGGCTGCCGGGGCTGGGCGGCAGGTCGAGGGCGTGCCCGAACACGGCGCGGCGCACCCGTGCGACCAGATCGGCGCAATCCTCGGCCGGCGCGCCGACCCAGGCCGTGGCCCAGTCGGGAGTGCGGGTGCGATCCTTATCCGTCATCGCCCTCGAAGGCCTCGGCGACGCGCGTGATCCGGGTGCCGATCTCGGTGAGTGCGGCCGCCTGTCCGCCGGTCTTGAGCTTGTAGGGCAGTTTGATGGTGCCGTCCCCGACGCCCGCCACGATCGGCGCGAGCGCGTCGGCCAGGGGCGTAGCGGCGGTTTTGGCCTGGGCAAGGGTTGTGGACGCCCTGAGCGCGGCGGCGAGCCGCCCGATTTCCACCAGCAGGAAGGTCACGCCGTCGCCATAGGTGCCGATCAGCGTGTCCGCGTCGCCGGCTGTGCGGTGTATTGCGGCCCGCGCGGCGTCCCGGATTTCCGCGTCGTTTGCCTCCACGGTGACAGCGTCCTTGCCGAGACCCTCCTGCTCGAGCCAGTCATCCACATCCCGCAGCGCCATGGCGGCGATTGTTTCCGTGCCTTTTTTGATAAGGGCCATAATCTGTCTCCTTCTCAGTAGGTCATGCCGGCGGACAGGCGGTCATCGCCGTGGGTGTAGCGCCCGAGCGACTGGGCGTAGATGAACGCACCGCCATGATCGCCAGTGCCGACGTAAGGCAGCGCCAGCGCCACCTTCATGGTGCCTTTGCCTTCGAAGCGCGGCAGGTGGTCTCCGCCCCAGCCGGTCCGGCTGCTCTGCAGATATGTCCAGCCCTTGCCCCTGAGGTCGGGCCCCGCCATAATGACGGCCGACATGCCTCCTGACGGACGGAATTGAATCTTGCCCGATTGTGCAATCACGTTGACGAAACAGGCGGCCTGGGTTTGGAACTCGCCTTTGCCCAGCCCCGTGAAGCGGGTCGAGCCCTGTCTCAGCACATAAATGTGGCCCGGATCGCCGCCGGTCTGGTTCGTGTCGATTTTGACATCAAGCAGGACGGCGCGGAAATCAGAGCCGTTCCAGGGCGTCGCGGCGTCCGGCCCGTTGGTCGCCCGGGCGAGATCGCCGCCGAAGGGGATACCTTTTGCGGCAAGCCTGTCGAGCGTCACCACCTCGATTTTGCCTGTGGCCTTCGTTCCGTTGTAGAGATTGGCGTGCCAGGCGGAGCCATTATGCGCCGCGAACATTTCGGTGCTCGTATTGGTCACACCGCCGCAGAGGGTTGCGAACTTCTTGGTATCGGCCAGCAGGTTGGGGGCAAGCGGGAAGGCGGCCTTTGCGCCGGCGATGAAGGTGTCGGCCCTGGTGGTCGCATCTTTCGCCTTTTCGGCCGCGGCCGCAGCGGCGGCGCCCTGGGCGACGATATCGTTGCTGACCGGTGCTGCATCGTTGATCGAGACGCTGCCCTGGGTCGTGGAAATAACGGTGCTCATCGGGTGATGTCCTCCAGTACATGGATGATGAATGTTTCGGTGCTCGTCACCGCGCCGCCCCGGTCGGTGAACTGGATATCCGCGCGCCAGCATCCCGTGGGCCAGGCCTGCGTCTCTGTCGCCCGGGCCGAGAGCGCGAACCGGCCCCGGGCCGCCTTCGTGCCCGAGGCTGTGGCGCGCAGGCTGATACGCGCTCCGGTTCGCTCATGGCGCATCTGGCATTCCGGCGTCCAGGCGGTGAGGTCGCGTGGCATGCCTGGCTCTGCCCCCTTTGGCGGGGTGAGCCAGGCGGTGCAGTCGAGTGCGAGGCTGTCGCCGCGTTTGGTGTATATCCGGTCCGGCATTTTGTATCTCCTTCAGAACAGGCCCGGTGCGGTTTCGGGCTCGTAGCGCAGCGCCACGGCGGCCCGGTCAAGACCGGGGTCGTAGCCGAGCGTGGCGACGATCTCGGTGTCGGTGACCTCGATGCCGAGCACATCGAGCGTGCGCTCCCAGTCGGGGGTATGGGCCTGGGCATCACCGTCGGCCAGACAGAGCATGATCCGCACGGTGGCCCCGGCCCCGCCGCCGGAGCGCGCGATCCACGCCATTGCCTCGCGCCCGACATTGTCCATGCGCAGCTCCGCACGCGGTGCCCGCCCGGCCCGGTCGTCGGCCAGCTTCAGCCTGAGCGCGATGGCGGTGTAGGCCTGCCCCGCGATCTCGCGGTTCTGCGGCGACACTGCCAGGCGCAGGGGATCAGCGAGCGCCGGATGACGGATCTCGAGTGCCGGGACGATGTCCTCGGGCGCGAGCGCGCGCAGAGCGATATCAAAGCCGGGCGCGGGCATCAGGCGGGTCCTTCCAGCGTCAGGCGCAGCTCCCAGCGGCGCTGGCCACCAGAAACACGGCCCCGGGCGGTGATGCCGCCGGCCCCGCCCCGGACACGGACGCGCAGGCTGCCCGGCCCGAGCGGATCGGGAAAGGCGAACCAGCGATGGGCATGGGAACCCGCCCATCTGCGGAATGCGACCATCGCGGCATCGCTGTCCAGATGCGCAAGGATGTCCCATGTGCGCAGGCCCCGGCCCCGGCGGGCCTGGCGCACCGTGCCGTCCTCGAACGGCGTGCGCAGCACATCCTCCGCCTGGCCGGTTTCGAGTGCGTCGGCATCGATCCGGGCCTCATTGGGCCAGAGAGGCAGCGGCGCGCTCACCAGAAATCCCCCCGGCGTTTTCCGAATCTGCGGGACACGGTCTGGCTGATTGGCCCGCCGGTCGCGTCGTCCTCGGTGATGATCCGCACGACGGCGCCCTCGATATCGGGTTCAATCACCGCCTCGCGCGGGCGCTGCGGCGGCCCGGAGCCCTGGTTGTCGATATGGACGCGGAGTTGACGCGGGCCGCCCTGCGCGCCGGCCAGCCGTTCCATGAGCGGCGTCAGGGAGGCGGCGAGCCGGTCGGCGATATCCTGACCGGGCACCGCCGCCGACGCACTGATGGTGGGGTCGGCGGGCGCGTATATTTTCGGGATCGTGGCGGGGTCGATGGCAACACCTCCCGCATGATACCGCGGTCGCTCCAGCGCGGCCAGCGCCGCCTCGATCGCGGCCGCCTGCGGCGCGGTCAGCACCGCCTCGCCGGCGGTGAGCAGGGCCGGCACCTCGCGGGACGAGGGACCATGGCGGGCGGACGCAGTCACGATCTCGCGGGCGCGGGTGAGGGCTCTCGCCCCGGCCACACCGCCGGAATGATAGAGTGACGGCAAGGTGTCGTCGGTGACGACACCGCCAACATGCCACGGTCGTGCCGTCGGGCGCGGAGATGTTGCCGGGCCGGCGCCGCCGAATATCCCGCCAAAGACCCCGCTCAGCGCGTCCGCCAGCGGCCCGGTGATGCTCTGGCGGATGACAATGCGGGCGAGATCGGCCAGGATCGCATCGACCAGCCCGGAAAACTCGAGCTTCCCGGTAGTGACAAAGCCCACCAGCGCGTCCTCCATGCCCTTCATGGCTGCCGTGGTGGCTTCGGCGATCTCGTCGCCGGCATGGCTTGCGTCTTCGGCATAGTCTTCAAATGCGCGGGAGAGCGCGGCGGCCCCCTGCGGGCCGTGCTGAAGTTCCTTGTTGAGCCTGGCGGCCGCGCCGGCGGCGTCAACAAGGGCGGCTTGAAGGGCGCGGATGTCCGCGACCTCATCAGGTCCGGCGCCGATCTTTGCGATGGCCGCCTCGCCGAGGCGCGCGGCATCGAGGGCGGCGAGTGCCCGCGCCTCTTCCGCGTCACCGAGACCCATGAGTTCGACACGCGCCCTCTGGGCACTGCGGATGTAACGCTCGAGCTGACCCTCAAGCTGGTCCAGGGGATTGCCGCGTCCCCCGCCACCGCGTTGCAACTTGCGCAGAGCGGCCTCGGCCTCGGCTGTCGCCCTGTCGAGGCGGGCAATCTCTGCGCCGGCCTCTCCGGCGGCCGTGACCATCCCGTCCCCGAATACATCCATGGGGTCATTGACCCGCCCGCCAAGCCCGGTGACACGCAATGCCGCGGCATCCGCTTCGGCCAGTTGCCTTGCCCGTTCGACCGGCTGGCCGACCGTGCGGTTGCGGATCTGCGCGCGCAAGAGGGCCGCCGCCTGCATCCCGGGCAGGGCTTCCAGTTCGGCCCGGGCACGGGCGGCCGCCTCGGCCAGCGCGTGCGCCTGCCCGGCCATCGTGTCGAGGCCCGGGTTGCGGCCATCGGTTGCGAGCAATTCACGCAGATGGCCCTCGAGATCCAACACGTCACCCAGCAGATGATCGATCTGGGCTTGCTGATCCTCCGTAAGGTCTGGGGCCGCAGCGGCGGCGGCGCGGAGCGCCTGGCGCAGCCTTGTGGCAGCCTCCTGTTGGGCTCGGATCCCGTCCGCGTCGCGGAGCCCCTCAAGCGCCGCGCCGACCTTCCTGACGGCATCGACACCCAGACCCGTCTCTTCGGCCAGCTTCTCAAAACCCGCCTTTGCCAACGTGAGAAAGCGTTCGAGCGCCTCCTGGGCTTGGTCATAATTTCCAAACAGGGCGCGGAACGCCTCTGCCACCGCCTCTACGGAGACACCCGCAGCCTCCGCCCCGGCGGCTATGTCGGAAAACCCAAACCGGTCCAGCACATCGCGCGGGGTTTCGATGGCGGCTGTGGGACTGAGGGGATTGAGGGCGGCATTATACTCCTTGACAAAGGCATCCACATCTCCAGCGCGGACAAGATGCTGCCGGAACGCTTCTGCAAACTGCATCGCAGCCTCGGCGCCGGCGGCGCGGGCAGAAGCTGCCGTCCTGTCGAGCGCCCCGGCGGCGAAGGTGCCGGACAGAATACCCTCGACCGCCTGCCGGGCGGCACGGGCAGCGCTGCGGCGCTCAAGCTCCTTCTGGGCCTCAATCAGCGCCAGCACCTGCGCCGTCACGCCCCCGTATTGTTCGCGAATGGCGTCGAGATCGCCGCGCAGATCCTTGAGACCGCGCAGCCGGTCGGTGGCGTCGGCCAGCCGGTCGGTCGCGTCGGCGGCCTCTTCGCCCGCCTCGCCGGTGCCGAAGAGATGCCCGGCCAGGGGGATGAGCACGGCCGAGGCGGTGCCGAGCACAACGCCCAGCAGCCCGAAGCCCGACAGCAGTTGCGGCAATTGCTGGCTGAGCGCGCGGGAGGCCGAAGTTCCGGAAGCCATCTGCACGGCCACGTCCTGCACCTGATAGCCGACATTGATGAGTGAGGCCCGGCTGGCGCTCATTGCCTGGCGATGGGCAGTCCCTGCCGCTGCCCCGGCCCGGGTGGCCCGGGTGAGCCGCTCCTGCGCGGTGGCAGCACTGCGGGCGGCGGTGGCACTGCGGGCGATGCCCGAGGCGGCCTGCTCATAGCCCCGCCCTGCGGTGCGCGCGCCTGCGCCGGCCTGCCCGGTCTCCGCGCGCAACCGGCGCAATTCGGCGCGTGCCTGATCCAGATCGGCGCGGATGCGCAGGGCGAGATCAAGATCACCGCTCATGCCAGCGTCACCGTGTCAGCAGGCTGGCCGCCAGCGCCGTGGCAAGGGTTTGCGCGGCGCGGGCGCGCCGGGTCTCGCCGGCCTGCCAGAGGAGCCTGATCTGGCGCCATGTCAATGTCTCCGGGAGGGATCGGATGTCTCCGTGCCCCTCGGCGGCAAGGGTTGCGAGGATGTCTGCGAGGCCGACAGGCGTGCCATCCATCCCGGCCCGGCCCCGGCCACGATGTGGCGCACGAAAAAACTCATATTCGCCTGCCAGAGGGCGCCCGAGACCCGTGCTGCATCCGCGTCCCGGAGCCGGGCCAGCCAGTCTGCCTCGCGTCCGGTCGCGCGGGCCGCAATCTCCAGCCAGAGATCGCCATGGGCCGCGAGCACCGCCTCCACGCCGCCGCCCGAGGACGCGGCCCCGTCGTCCAGTTGTGTCGCCAGATCCGCAATCAGCGGCCCGGCCAGTGCGCGCATCTCGAGGCCTTCGCGGAAGCGGAACTCGTGCACGGTGATCTGCACCGGCGCGCCGGTGTCCGGATCGGCCACCTCCAGCGCGATATCGGGATCAAGGATCGCAAGCGCGTCGGCATCGGAGGCGGCCGCGGGGTTGCGGGGTTTTGCGGGTTTACGTGCCATGGGGCGCTCCGTCGACGATGAGCGCCGCGCCGCAGTCCTCCGGCTCGAGGATCAGCGCGGCGATCTGCAGCGCCTGCATCTCGTTGCCGATCAGCGACAGATCGCCGGCGGGGCGCAGCGAGACCAGCGGCGCATAATAATGCCGCCCGTGGCTGTCAGGGGCGATCCCGGGCGAGAGCTCGATATAGCGCAGCGCGCCGCGCACCGGTTGCGGGCGGCCGATCGCCAGGCGCTTGCCTGCGGTGACGGTGTAGCTGGCATAGAGCGTGTCACCATTTGCGGGGCTGCCGGGCGCCTGCAGCAGCCGAAGGCGGCCGTGACCCGGTTCGGCACGATAGTGCGTGTCTTCGCTCAGCGCGGCGCCGCCCTTGCGCGCCTGCCTGTGGACGACCAGGTCGGCGATGGCGCGCCCGCGCGCCGATGGCAGGCCGTAGAAGGGTCCGGTCTCGATGCAGGCCACGGTGATCTCGTCATCCTTCACACCCTCCGCCGGGCGCGGCAGGGCCGCGTCCGAGCCGAGAAAGGCGGCAAGGTTGGCGAGCGACATGTCGTTCAGCGTCATCGTCAGGGTGCGGGTGATTGAGCGCACGGCATCGACCAGCGTGCGCGGCGGGCCCGAGGAGGACTGCACGGTGATCCGCTCCTCCTGGATCGACAGACTGGCCGAACTGGCATGACCGAGATGGCGTTCCGCGCCCGGGGTCCCGCCGGGCTCAAGGGCCGCGAAATACATCTCTCCCGCCCCGACAATGATGTTGTCTCGATGATTGCTGATCATGGTATATCCTCTGGTGGCTGGGCATGTATCCAGTAGCGCGCCGTCCACTCGTCCTGCCAGACGACCCGTCCGGCCTCGATCTCCAGCAACCGCCCGGAGAGCAGTGCCAGCGGGGCCGGGCGGACCGGGAGGCCCTCTTCGGCGCCGGGGCACCAGCCCAGAAGCCGCCCGCGCGCCGGGCCCAGAAGCTCCGCCAGGCGGCCCCGGGCGCGGGTCTTCCTGCCGCCCGGATCGTCCGGGGCGGCAATCAGGATCGTGGTGGCGATGGTCAGCGTGACCTCTTGCAGCGTGCCGGCCCGGCCGGTGCGGTTGGGTCCGGCGGAAAACGCCGCCGGCACCACGGCCAGGACGGGCGGTTTGAGCGCGGTCTCCGCCGCCGCATCCAGCAGGCCGATCACGCGGCGGAACGGACGACCGGGACCGGCGAGCGGTGCCAGATGCGCGGTCAGCGCGTCGCAGATCAGCAGGCCCGGATCGGGCGCGGTGTGGGGTGTCTCCAGCCGGGTCATGACGTGGCTCCTGCGGCGCGAGAGAGCGCACGCGCCGCAATCTCCAGCACCGCATCGCGATCAGCCGCATCAAGCCCGAGGAAAGGCCGGGCCGGCATGGCGATCTCGCGGGCCCCGATTTCGGCAAACGCCACACGCACCGAGCCTGCCTTGCGCGCCCGGGTGTTCTTGCGCGCGGCAAAGCGCAGCACATAGGCGCCCGACCCGGTCTTCGCACGCCGGAACGCCAGCGTCTGGGTGCGGGCCTTCTGTTTGATGGTGCCGCCAAACTGGTGGATCGCGGCATGGACGACATTGGTGCCGACATCGACGCCGGTCGCGTCGGCGCGATGGGTGATCGACGATCTCAGACGCCCGGATTTGACCAGCGTCTGCCCGCCCTTCTTGCGCGCGCGCGCCGAGGCGGGCCATTTTTTGCCGTCCGGGCCGGTCCCGGTCTCGAAGCGCCGCGCGACCGTCGCCACCAGCATCGCGCCGATTTCGTCAAGGACCGCGCGCGGATCCTCCGCGACGCGCTCCATCCGCGTGAGCGCCTCCCGGACCTCGGCGTCGTCCCAGTCCACATCGATATGCACGCCCGCGCCGGCCATGTCAGCTGCATCCTCCCGCGCGTCCGAGCGCGATGGCGATCATCGGGCGCGACCCGCAAACGGACATCAGCGCCTCCTCGCGGCGCGGCACGGGCTTGCCATCGGCGCTGAGCAGGACGCTCTCTCCCGCGACCAGGTCACTGAGCGCTTTGCGCGCCGCGCGGGCGCGGGCGACAACACCGTCCGGGGCCGCCTCGTCAAAAAGCCTGAGGCGCGCCAGATCGCAGGCCACAGCCGTGAGCGCCGGCCAGGGGCCGGGGCCCGCGAGCGGCAGATCCCAGGCCGTCGCCAGGGCGGCGTCGATCTGAGCGGAGACATCCGCCAGCACCGCATCGATCCGGCCTGCATCGTCGCGCCCGTCGCCATCCTCGTCGGCGAGGTCACAGATCTCCCACCCGCCAAAGCGCGCCACCAGATCGGCGCGTCTCGCGTAGCGGGTGGGATCGGTCTCTACGGTACTGCTCATGCGCTCCCCCGTCAGGCCACGGCGTTCCTGATCAGATAGCCGGCGGCAGGGGCCAGGATCTGCTCCTCGCAGCTGTCGACCACCCGGATGCGGTGCAGCCCGCGCGCACCGCGCGCGCCCTCGAAACGGGTATAGACCTCCAGGCCGCGATAGCTCGCGGTCACACCGAGTTGCGGCGGGCCCATCGGATCGGGCGCGGGCGACCGGCGATAAAGCAGCGCCGATTTGCCCCAGATACGATCGAGGCTTGGCGGCTGGCCCTGCGCGGCGGTGTTGATCCGGCTCTGACCCACGACGATGTCCTCGAGCTCGAAGAGATCGGCAATGGCGCGCCGCGCGGCGATGGCGACATCGCCCGAGGTCGCGTTGACCGCCCTGGCGATCTTCTTGTGCGATCTGAGCTTCAGCCAGACCGATGATCCCATCACAAGATGCGTCGGCGCCACGATCATCGCGTCGATCGCGTTCAGGATGTCCTCGACCGGATCGGAACTGGCGTGGCCCGATGACCACTGGTCGTTGCCGCTGAGCGTCACCTTGCTGGCGTCGGCATATGTGTCGGCATTCAGGACGAGATCGGCCACGCGCTTCTCGCGCCCGATCGTCAGCAGATCAGTCAGCGTCATCACCGAGCGGTCACGCGGATCGGAGACGCCGGGCGGGATATTGCGGATGTCGTCATCCGGAATGAGATCCTGCAGACCGTAATCGGCGACCATGCCGGCCATCTCGGTGGCACTCAGGTGCACGGTCGTCGGGTCCGAGCGCCGCCCGATCGTCGTGTCGGGCAGCGTGTAGCTTTCGGCCAGCGGATAGGAGGTGTAGCGGTAGGTCCGCAAACCCACGGGCACACGCGGCAGCACCAGATCGGCGATGTAGGCCGGGTTGCGGTAGCCGATCGCAATGCCGGTGCGCGTCTCGTCGACCGGATAGGCCGAGCCGGGATGGGGGATTGGGTCGGGCATCTGCTGTCTCCTCAGATCCGCTGCGGTGCGATCAGCACCGCGATGATGTCTTCTTCCTTGCCGGCGGCCGTGAGGGCGATGCCCACCACGAAGTCTTTTGCGGAGGTCGTTGCGACAGCCTTGCCGGTGGCATTGGCTTTCACGCTGGAGCCGCGCGCAAGCGCGGCGCCGGCCACGCAAAAGGCGATGCCGGCCAGGTGGACATCCACCGCCCGCCCGGATTTTGCGTCGATCTCGGCGGAGATGCCGATCGGACGCTCGGTGATCGTGGTATCGCTGCTGGCGTCGGCCTGGATCACGGCGCCGTCGGCGGTGCCGATCTGTACGATGTGGCGCGCCTTGATGGCAGCGCCGGCCTTGAAGGCGCGGGTCAATGTCGGGTTATGCATGCGCTGTCTCCCCGGCCAGTACCTGGCGGACCGCCACGTCAAGCGTCAGCGTGCCGGTGGTGTCGGCGGCCAGCAGCGCATTGGCGCGGCGCGCCAGCACATTCCGGTCCGGTGCATCCCGCTGCGGTGTCTGCGGCCAGAGATCCGCGCCCGGAGCAGCACTCCGGGCCTCGCCCGAAAGCTCGCGCAGTTCCGGCCCGCGCCGGGGCAGACCCTTGAGGAACGCCTCCAGCACATCCGCCGGGCTGGCGCGCGTCGCGGTGCCGTCCGCGCCTGTCAGCGCGATAGCGCCACCCTCGCCGGTTCCCGCCAGGCTTGCGCACAGCGCCGTCAGCGGTTCCGCCTCGGCGGGCAGGACACGGCCGGCCTGGACATGGGCGGCAATCCGGCCGCGTGCTGCGGCCTGCTGTTCGGCGGCCAGGCGGGCCACGCGCTCGCCTGTGAGCGCCGCGTTCAGTTCGGCGACCTGCGCCGCCAGTTCCCCGCCCGCGGCGGGGTTCGGGGCGGGCGTGGCCGGGGCGGGCGGCTGCAGACCTGCGGCCGGAGTGGGGGCGGGAAGATTGAGGGCATCGGGGTCTCCGTCGTGATGGGGGCCGCCGGCGCGCGGCGGGAGGTGAAGTGGGGGGCGGGTGCGCCGCCGGGGCTTGTGCCAGGGTCTGGGCAGGGGTCTGGGCCGGGGCTTGTGCCGGGGTCTGGGCCGGTGGCGAGGGTCGCGTGGAGCCTTGACACCAGCGCCACCATATCCTCGGGCTCTGCCAGTTCGCGCAGCGTATCGAGCGACCATGCCGGCATCACCCGGTCCGCCGTCGCGATCGTCGAGCGCTCGATCACCCATTCGCGCAAGGATCGCAGCATGCTCTCGACCGCCCACCAGCCCAGACGCTCCTCGGCGCCCCCGAGCGGGGCGGCCAGCGCGGTATCGAGCGGCGCAGAGAGCGCGATCACCATGCCCTTGGGGTGGCGTGAAAAATGGGAGGGTGCCAGCCCGTCAACGGCGGGCAGAGCGGCGCCCAGAAACGCCAAGTGTTGCAGCGTCCAGCCCGCGGCCTCCTTCGTGGCCCCGATCGAGCGGGCAGCAAAGCGCCCCGCCTGACAGGCAGACCGGAAATCGTCATCGAGCCGGGTGAGCCGCGCCTGAAGGCGGTCGCCGACACGGCGCAACCGATCCACCCAGCCCTCAGCCGGAACATCGTCGCGCGTCGGGTGGCCGAGCACGACAGGGGCCGGGTCGGCGCGCTCGAAATTGGCCACCATCTCGTCGAGATCGGCCTCGGCCAGCGTCACCGGACCGGTCGAGGCTGTAAAGCTGCCCGCCCGGCAGATGTCGATCCAGCCGTCAAGGGCGGAGAGCGAAGCGGGCGGCGCGGGAATGTGGGGCGCAACAGATGTCATGACCCGGACATTAGCACCGTCCTGTCCGGTGTTGCAGCGGACCATGGTCCGCTGCCGGGCCGCCGCCGGATGTGCCAGGATGGGCTGCCCGGACCGCAGAGGAGCCCCGCCCGTGACCCGCATCATTGACGAGATCATCGTCCATTGCTCAGCTACCCGGCCGGGATGGATGGCGGAGCGCCCGCTCGCGGAGCAGGTCGCCGAAATCCGGCGCTGGCATGTCGAGGAGCACGGGTGGCGCGATATCGGCTATCACTGGATCATCGGGCGCGACGGCACTGTCGCGCCCGGGCGCCCCGAGAACGTGCAGGGCGCGCACTGCGCCGGGCGCAACGCGCACTCGATCGGGGTGTGCCTGGTCGGCGGGCACGGCGGCTCGGAGAACGACACGTTCAGCGATCACTTCACGCCCGCGCAGGAGACGGCCCTGCGGGGGCTGATCGAGCGGCTGGGGTCGCGGTTCGGCACCCTCAAGGTCTCCGGCCACAACCAGTATGCCGCGAAGGCATGCCCTTGTTTCAGGGTGCCGGAGTGGCATCGTGCAAAACCCGCCCGCACCTCCCCGGTGCAATCGACCACGCTGCAGGCAACCGTCACAAGCGCCGTGGCGACCGCAGGGGGCGTGTTTGCGGCTCTCGGGCGGCTGGAGCCTGTGACACAGGCTATCGTCGCGCTCTGCGGCGCGTGTGCGCTCGTGGGGCTGGGCTGGATCGCCCGCGAGCGCCTGCGCAAATGGGCGCGAGGAGACCGCTGACATGAGGATGCTCGTCATTGTCCTGATTCTGACACCGCTGGTCATACTGCTGATATTTCTGGCTGCTCCGGTCACCGCCGCGCCCACCTGCGGCAACGCCGACACCCTCGGAGCCAGGCTTGCTCAGAGGTATGGCGAGACCTCCCAGAGCCTTGGCCTGACTGCGACAGGTGCCCTCATGATGCTCGCGGCCAACCCGGAGACCGGCACATGGACCGCCCTCATCATTCGCCCCGACGGGGTGGGATGCGTCGCCGCCAGCGGCACCAACTGGCAGGGCGCCCCGGCAAAGACCGGAGACCCGGCCTGATGCTCGCCGCCCTCGCCCGCCTGATCCCCTCCAGAGCCGCGCTCTGGGCCGCTCTCGCCGCGCTTGGGGCCGTGATCATGGCCCTGATCCGCAGGGATGCCCGCCGGGACGAGCGGCGCGCCGCACAACTCAAGGACTTTGAACATGCCGAGGATATTGACGCCCGTGTGTCTGACAGCCGCGCTGATCCTGAGCGGCTGCGCAAATACGACGGCGCCGGCTGGCGCGACTGAGGCCGCGCTCTGCCGCACCTGGGGGACCAGCCTGCCAACCCGCTCGCGATCCGACACAGACCAGACGCAGCGCGAGATCGCCGAAGCCTATGCCGATTTCGAAGCCGCCTGCCCCGGGCATGGGCATCTGGTGCCGTGACCGGCCGGGCGCGAAGGAGGGTCCGCTGCCCTGCCCGACCCCTGAAGGGCTTGCGGCGTGTCTCCACCAGCGCAAGGCCGCCATCGAACGTGTCGGCGAGATCGAGCGGCTCCTGGCGATCTGACCGGCGCACCGGCGGACCATGGTCCGCTGCCCGAACCCCGTGCGGCATGTTATGCCGCGCCCAGACCTCTGCCAGGCCATATGATGGCCAGGACGGGGGCCGGGATGTAACAGCACCCCGAACCGGGAGTGTTCCCTCCCACGACCAGAACCGGCCAGCCCTGGCCGTCCCGCCACCGCAGCTGCGGCGGGATCATGATCGTGGGAGGCAGCCCCCTTGTCCATGCCCGATGACATCCCGGCAGAGCCCGGCGCGCTCACGCCGGCCCCGCCCGCCGCGCCGCTCGCGCCCTGGCTCGGTGGCAAGAAATATCTCGCGAAGACCATCGCCGCGCGCATCGGGGCGGTCCCGCATACCTGCTACGCCGAGCCGTTTGCCGGCATGGGCGGGGTGTTCCTGCGGCGCGCCTCACGCCCGAAGTCCGAAATCCTCAACGATATCAATGGCGAAATCGTCAATCTCTTCCGCGTCCTGCGCCATCACCCGGACGCGCTGGCCGCCGGGTTCGACCTCTGCCTTGCCAGCCGCGCGGAGTTCGCCCGCCTGCTGGCCACCCCGCCCGGGACGCTCACAGACATCCGCCGCGCCGCCCGATGGGCCTGGCTCCAGCGCATGAGCTTCGGCGGCAAACCCGCCCATCTCGCCACGCCGGGCCAGATGGGGCCTTCGGTCCATCATTCAGGCCGGCTCTCCGCCGCCCGCATGGGCGCCCTGATTCGCGCCGCCCATGGCCGCTTGCAGGGCACCCATATCGAGTGTCTCGACTGGGCCGCCTTCATCCCGCGATACGACCGGGCCTCCACGCTCTTCTATCTCGACCCGCCCTATATGGGCCATGAGGCCGACTACGGACGCCAGGTGTTCGGCCGGGGCGACTTCGCCCGGCTGGCGGAGATGCTCAAGGGGCTGAAGGGCCGGTTCATCCTGTCGATCAACGAGCGACCCGAAATCCGCGAGATGTTCGCATGGGCAGAGATCGACGTGGTCGAGACGCGCTATTCGGTCAATGCGAAAGCAGCCCGCCGGGTCGGCGAACTGCTGATCTCGGGGGGTGGCTCCCGGTCCCACCCGCGATAATCACTTCCACCGCGCGTCATTCAGACGCCAGTAGGCACCCGTCCCGATCAGCGGGGAGTCTTCGCGGATCAGGTCGAACGGAAATTTGCCGTTCTTGTCCTGCGCGCCAGGGTCGGCGCCAGCGTCGAGGAGCACCTGCACCGTCTCCAGGGGTCCGGACATTGCCGCCAAATGCAGCGGGGTATTTCCCCACTCATCCCGCGCCTCCAGGTCCGCACCGGCCTCCACAAGCGCCTCCACCGTCTCCGGGGGTCCGGACCCTGCCGCAAAATGCAGCGGGGTACTTCCCCACTCGGTCCGCGCCTCCAGGTCCGCCCCGGCAACCAGGCAGCGGGACACATCGGCCGGTGTCGCTACCTCAAAGAATTCCACGGTATTCCAGGTTGCGCAGTCCGCCTCTGCAAGGGCTTCAGAGGGCAGGGCCCAGAGCGCCAGCACAAAGGCACCCGTAATGATCGATAATCCATTCAAGCTCATCAGCGTTCTCCTTCATTTCCCATACGTCACCGCGGCATTCGCGAACACGTCATTCATGGTCGGATGCAACTTTATCACCCACCCCCAACCACAATCGCACCCTCCGGCCCGAACCAGACCACATGGCCGATGATGTGGTCCTCTTCCGCCACCGGACGCGGCGCCCGGTCATCGGCATCGCTGCCCATGGTCCAGACCCCGCCATCCTGTCTGAGCCGCTTGACCACAAGGCCCGTGTCTGTCCGGACCACGAAAATCGCGCCCTCCCGTGGCTCGGTCACATCCAGATTGAGAACAAGGATGTCGTCAGTGTGGATGGTCGGCTCCATCGAGCGCCCCGCCGCCCGGATCCCGACAAGGCGGTCGGGCCTGAGGCCCGGCGGAATATCATCCGCGGCCACGATCAGCGTGCCCGTCTCCCCGTCCTCGAACACGTCCTCGCCCGGCCCGGCCGCCGCGCGGACATCGACAAACTGCCGCAGGGGCAGCCTGCGGGCGTCCTGCGCGCCCGGATCGGGCCGCAACAGGCGCTCCGCCAGGGCATCCAGTTTCTCCGCCATCTCGTCCTTCAGCGCCCGGGTCTCGGACTTCAGCTTGCTGTCGAGCATCTGCCCCATGCTGCCCCTGTCCAGCACGGCTGCGGGGCTGGCATGGGCCGTGCCCCGGTCCTTGAGCCGCGCCTCCATTGCCGCCACGACCGCCTCGGCCGCCGCCCCCTCGGGCAGGCCCAGCATGTCGGTGATCGGTTTCGGGATGGGCGGAGAGGCGTTCGGGGGCGGGGCTGGCGGCAATGCATGGGCCGGTGGCCTGGGGTCGGGGACGTATTCGCAATTCTCCTTACCGGGACGGCCCCGGAAGACCGCCACGACCGGGTAGGTCTCGCGGATGCCTGCGGCAAAGCGCTCCTCCTCGAAGCTCTGCTGCTGCCCGTCGCGCTTCGGCATCCAGCCCCGGAGTTTCAGGCTGCCATTCGCGCCCTTCTCCACGAGCCGCTTGATCGCGGCGCGGCCCTGATAATCGAGCACCCAGACCCGGTCGCCCTCCCGCACCTCGGTGCCCGGCGAGACCAGACAGATCGCGCCGCCATCAATTCCCTCGGGGATCATCGACTGGCCCGAGGCCGACACATAAAAGGCATTCTCGTCCATCACATCCTCCGGTTTCGGCAAGGGATCGCGCAGCGGCTGGTTCTTCCCCCAGCCCTGCACGCTGCAACTGGCTATGCCCTTGTGCGGCAGTGTGGCCTCGGTGAAAGCGTCCCAGGCGGGCCGCGGGGTCTTCTGCGATTCGGCGAAATCACCGCCGCGCGGCGGGCCGATGTAGAATTCAAGGCCAAGCGCGCGGCAGATTTCGGCGGCGCGGTTGATAGTTGGCACCTGCCCATCTGATAGAATTCCATAGAAACTCCTGACGGGTACGCCAAGCTCAAGCGCCGCCGCACGAACCGAAAGATCGCGACGGGCTAGTTCGGACTTAACTCCCGCAATGAATTCAATGTGAGCATGCATCAAGTGCAAGTTATTGCACTTTTGCGTAATAAAGCACAAATAGCTTGACGAAGTTTGCGTCATAGCGCAAATTTGGCGTTATGACGCAAACCGCGCAAATAATCAGACTCATTCATGTCTACGGGAAGGCCACGGGCTTAAGTACAGGGACGGTGAGTCGCTACATGGCGGGAAATGGTGACTTCTGTGACCGCCTTGAGCGTGGCTGCGACGTCACCACCCGCCGCGCGGCTCGTGTCGCCCAGAATCTCTCCGACCACTGGCCCACTGACCTTGCCTGGCCGTCTGACATCCCGCGCCCTGCGCCGGTGCCCGGCTCGCCTGCGGCACTGGCGGCGGCTGGGGCCCCGCCGGAGGATGCTGCATGACCGGGCGTTGCGACAGATGCGGGCGCGGTTCCGCCGGGGTCTATGAACTGGCGCTGATCCGGATCGATGACGGGCTTTTGGATACTGATGCGGTGGCCTGCGCCCGCATGACCGAGTTGTGCCCGGCCTGCCGGGACCGCCTGGCGGACCGTGTGGCCGGACTGCTGCCGGTCTGGGAGGGCGACGCCAGAGGTCACGACGCGGGCGCGGAGGGGGTGACATGAGACCCCGTGTGTCCCGTTCTCCCTGTCCACCGCCTGCGCTGACTGCGCGCGCGGTGGCACCTGCCCCGGCCCTGCGCACAAGTTCCCGCTGGCGGGAAGTTCTGTCCCCCATCGTGCGCGGGGCCGGGGCCTTTTGCCGGTGGCCGGGCCAGACCCTTGCGGCGCTGGAGGATCACTGGATCGGCGATCTGATCGGGGTGGCGGCGATATTCGGAACGCTGTGGCTGGGTCTCCTGTTTGCCCACGCGACGGGGGTGAGCCCATGAGCGCAGCGACAGACATGCAGGCCCTGCGCCGGGCGCTGTCGGAGGCGGGGTCTCTGATGGCGCCTGCGGGCGTTGCCCTCGACAGGGCCACAGCACGGGCGCTGCTGCGCCGGATGCGCATCGCGGTCGCCGCCGCGAAGCGGCTTGAGGACAAAGGGGCCTGGGCGCGCTGTCTCGCCGCGCGCTCCAGGGGCGCAATGCCGTCCAGGGCCGCGCTGCGCACGAGCCTTGAGGGTCTCGGAGCGCTGCCGGAGATGGCGGGCGGTGAGGACCGGGCGCTGGGGCATATCGTCTGCGCGGCGGCGCATGTGGCGGGTCTTGATGCGGACACATTGCGCGGGCGGAGCCGCGAGCGGCACATCGTCCAGCCGCGCCAATTGGCGATGCTGCTGGCGGCGGTATTGACCGAGGCGAGTTACACGCGCATCGGCGCCGCACTCGGGGCGCGCGATCACACCACGGTAACCCACGGGCTGCGCGCGGCGCGGCATTGGCTGGAGACATCCGGCACGGCGGCGCTGATGGCGGCCGAGGTGCTGGACCGGCTGGGTCGCGACCGGGCCGGGAGGGCGGCGTGATGGAGGTCGCGATAAGCATCCGAACGCGCCGGGGCGTTGCCTGTTTCGCCCGCCGGGCGGACGATCTGATCTCAGTCCTGACTGTCGATGCGGATGACGTTGTCATCGTCAGCGAGCGCGGGCTCGACATCGTCCAGGATATTACGAGGCAGCGTGATGATATCCCGCACCCCTCAGGAAAGGACATTCCGATGACCCCGGCGCCCGGAGGGCAGACACCGCCAGATCTCAAGTCCCTGTCGGTTGAGGTTGCCCTTCATCTCGACGGTCTCTCCGTCATGGACGCGATTTACGTACTCAGGCTGGCGGAGGATTTGGTCAAAATGACGACGACCGTTTCGCATCGCGCGCTCGTCCCGCCATCGGTTCAAGGGGAGGGGACGTCATGACGGATCTCCACAAGAACCTCTTCGATCTCTGCACGCAGGCCATCTATCGCCTGTTCGGTCGCGGTCGTCAGGTCGCGCAGGCCCTCGGCCAGCGCCTTGACTTCCGGGGCGCCTCGTCTTCCGGCATCCTCGAAGTCTCGGCGCATGGTGATTTCCCCATCGGTTGTGTGGCAACACCGATGATCGCGGCGGCGCGCCCGGGCCGGGAGGGCGGCGTGATGCATGCGGCCCGCCTCCACCGGTCGCCCCGGCTCAAGCGGGTGCACGGTCTGCTCGGCGACGGTGCCGAGCGCTCGACGCTTGAGATCATCACGGGCGCGCGGGTCTGCGCGGTCAATGCCTGCATTGCGGAGTTGCGCGCCAACGGGGCCGAGATCGCCTGCCGCCAGACGGTGAGCGCGCGAGGCGAGCGCATCTGGCTGTATCGGATGGTGAGGCCCGCCCCGCCATCGGTTCAAGGGGAGGGCCGAACGCCCGCCCCGCCATCGGGTCAAGGGGAGGGGACGTCATGACGGATCGGGCCGACCTGAGGCTTGTTGATACTGCGGGTCATCCCGGGCTTGTGTTCGCCGGCGAACTTTCACACGCCGACTGGCGAGATATCGGTCTTGTGCTGGCCCGGGAGCGGTGTGACAGCGCGTTCGAGTGGCGCATCGGCGACTGGGCGCTGGCTGCCTCAGGTGTCGTCTCGACCCTGGCCGAGGCGGCGGTGATTGTTGGCGAGAGCGAGGGCAATCTTCGCAAGTTCGTCTCGGTCGCCAGGGTTTTCCAGCCTGTTCGCCGGCGAACAGATGTCGCGTTTCACCTGCATCTTGAGGTGGTGGCTCTGCCCGAGGTCGAGCAGGAGCGTCTGCTGGATCTGGCCAGCGCCGAACACTGGACGCGCGCGATGCTGCGGGATGAGGTACGGGCTGTTCGCCGGCGAACAAACGTCAGTGATCTGGCAACCGAGGTCGCGCGGCTCAAGCGCGATCTGGCCGCCGCCCGCGCGGACCGCGACACGGCGCGCGCGGCGCTGCGGGCGACGGAGGCGCGCACGAAGGACGCGATCGGCGAGATCGGGCGGGTCTGGCACGAGATCGACCAGGTGACGGCGGCCTTCTTTGATCCGGACAATGCCGCCGGGGCCGCCGCATTGCACGGCAACGCGCGGGCGAAGGCGGCAACGCGGCTCAAAAGGCGGCTCGAAACCCGTGTGGCGGAGATCAACACCATTGCGGCGCGCATCGAGGCCCGGCTGGTGGCCTCCGGCGCAGCGGACACCGCAACGGATACCGCAACGGACATCCCGGAGGATCGGTAATGGGCACTCTGGCAATCCGGGCGCTGCGCGGGCAGGCCCCCGCTCAGACACCCGCTCAGGCCCCCGATTTGCAAGCCCCCTGCGTACCGGCTGCACCGGGCGTGCAAGCCCCCTGCATCCCCGATGCACCGCCGTCCCAATCCCCGTTCCCATCCCTGCCACATCCCTCCCTGCCGCCCGAGGGCGCGGTGCTGGAGCGCGCCCGGGTGCGGCTGGCGGCGGTGGCAGAGGCCGGACGGCTGGTGGCGGGCGGTCTGACACAGGCCGAGGCTGACAGGATTGCAGCCGGGGCGGCAGGGGTCTCCCCGGCCTCGGTGGCGTCCTGGCGCGCCCGGGTGCGCGGCCTCGGCCCCGAAGCGCGCCTGGCCGCCCTGATGGATGCCCCGCGCCGGGGCCGGCCCAAAGGCGGCGGGGGTGCGTGTGGGGGTGATGGCGGCGGCGCGGGTGGCGGCACATCGGAGGAGACCCTCGACGATCTTCTGGCCGCGCTGGCCTTCGAGCATGGCGCGCATCTCACGGCCTCCCATGTGGCCCGCGTGGCACGCGTGCGCCTGCATGTGGACCTGTCACTCAGATCCCTCCAGCGCCGCCTGGCCGCGTTTCGCAAAGAGCACGCCCGCGATCTCTCCGCGGTCTCGGACCCCGACGGGCACCGCTCCCGCCGCGCCCCGGCGTTCGGACGCCGCTCGGAAAATGCCCAGGGCGTGATCCCGCAGCCGAACGCGCTCTGGGAACTCGACAGCACGCCGGCGGACGTGATGTGCACCGACGGGCGGCAGACCATCGTGGGGGCCATTGATGTCGGCACGCGGCGGGGCCGGTTGCTGGTCGTGCCGGTCAGCCGGGCCACGGCGATCTGCGCGCTGCTGCGGCGCTGCCTGATCGACTGGGGCGTGCCGGAGGTTGTGCGCACCGACGAGGGCCGCGACTACACTTCGGCCCATCTCGTCCGGGCGCTGGCCGATCTTGGCATCACCCATGACATCTGCCCGCCCTATACGCCCGAGGCCAAGCCCTTCATCGAGCGGTTCTTCGGCACCACGGCGCGGGATCTCTTCGCGTATCTGCCGGGCTTTGTCGGCCACAATGTGGCCGACCGCAAGAAGATCGAGGCGAAGCGGTCGATGGCGGCACGGCGCGGCAAGGACGGGCGCGAGACCTTCAGCGTGGCGCTGAGCGCGGCGGAACTGCAGGCGCGCTGCGATGCCTGGACGGACGGTATCTATCACACCAGGCCCCATGCGGGGCTGGGCGGCGAGACCCCGGCGGCGCGGGCGCGGGCCTGGACCGACCCGTTGGCGCGGATTGCGGATGTGCGCGCGCTCGACCCGCTTCTGGCCGAACCGGTCAGGGGCGGCGGCACCCGGGTGGTGCAGAAGGAAGGCCTCAGGATCGCCGCGCACTGGCATATCGCGCCGGAGCTGGGACCACTTGTGGGGGAGCGCGTTGGCGTCCGGCGCGACCCGGCCGAGCCGGGACGGGTTCTTGTGTTCACGGAAGACGGTCGGTTTCTCTGCCTGGCCGGGGAGGCGACCGGGCAGGCGCGTGCGGCGGTGGCGGCGCAGGCAAGGGCCCGGGCGAAGAAGGCCGACAGCGCGGCGCGCGCCCGGGCCAGGAAGCTCAGGCGCGGCCAGACGCCGGAGCGGGCGATGGACGATGTGCTCGAGGCGGCCAGATCCGCCACCGCCAGGGTGGTCGATCTGCCGCGCTCCGCCGATCCGCACGAGACCCCGGCGCTTGGCGCGGCCGGCGCGGCGGCGCGCGCGGCCAGGGCCATGACGGAGACCGGACAGCCGGGCGCGGCCAGGGTCAATAGCGATCCGTTCAGGGCCGCGCTCAGACAGCTTTATCTCGAGGAGGACCAGACATGACCGAAACCGTCACCCGACTGCCCATGCCTGCCGCCGTCCCGGCCCCGGGCGCTGAACAGGCTGCCCCCGATACGGCCCCCGATATGGCGACCACGCTGCGCGCGGTGGCCGCCGAGATGACGGCTCATGGGCTGAGCCAGGCCGAGGCGGCGCGCGGCATCGGCGTCAGTCCGACCACGCTGGGGCGCTGGCTCGCCGACAGATACGAGGGGGACAATCCCATGGTGACCGGCAAGGCGCAGTCCTGGCTGGAGACCCGCACCGAGGCGCGCGCCCTGACGCTGACGCCCGCCGGTCTCGATACCCATGCAGGGCTGGGCCTGACCGAAGAAATAATGGCGGCACTGGCCCATGCCCAGGCCACCGGTGACGTGGTGCTGATCCATGGCCGCTCGGGTGCGGGCAAGTCCTGGGCGCTCAAACGTTTTGCAGCCGCGCGCGCGCAGGTCACCGTGCTGACGGTGACCTGCGCCATCACCTCGCTGGCGGGCCTTTACGGGCGCATCGCGCGCGGCCTCGGGGCGGGCGGGCGCTTTGTCTCCGCGCTGGAGGCCGAGGAGGCGATCCTGGCGCGCCTCGAGGGCCGCCACGCGCTTCTGGCCATCGACGAGGCGCAGCATCTCTCCGCCCGGCTCATCGATGCGCTGCGCGGTCTGCGCGATCTCTCGGGCTGCGGCCTGGCGCTCATTGGCGACGAGACCTTGCGCATGACGCTCGGGCGCTGCCCGCAGGTCACGGGCCGGATCGGTGTACGGGTGGGCCTGGGCGTGCCGGGCGCGGCCGATGTGAGTGCGCTGCTGGCATCTGTGCTGGACCGCGCCCCCTCGGCATCCGAACGCAAGGCGGCCCGGGCTGCTGTCGCCGCGCCCGGGGGGATGCACGCGCTGCGCCGGCTCATGGCGCGCGCCTTCATGATCGCCCGCGCCGATGGGCGGGCGGCAATCACACCCGACGATATCGCCGCCGCGGCCGCCGGCATGGAGGCCTGAGAGGCCGCGCAAGATCAACCGACCCACCAACCTGGAGGACATGACATGACCCGACCCGAGACCGACCCCGCACCCCGTGACGCGGGCGGAAACCAGATTATCCCGGATGCGCCCGCAGGCTGGATCCACGAGGCCACCGTCCTGATCGACGGGCAGCGCTACATGCGCGACGGACAGGGCCGGCTGACGCCGGTCGATCTGGTGCGGCCCCAGGACCAGCTGCAGGACGAGATGGTCAGGACGGTGATCGGCCATGCCGAGGATCTCTCGGCGCAGATTGCCCGGTTTCGCGGGCACAGCTTCGACGACATCGCCGCCTTTGATGCGCTGCTCGAGGACGAATATGGCGGCCATGCCCGGCGCTCGGTGAAGGGCAACCGCACCTATATGAGCTATGACGGCTGCCGCAAGGTGCAGGTGCAGATCGCCGAGCGCATCGCCTTCGGGCCGGAACTGCAGGTGGCGCGCGATCTGGTCGAGGAATGCCTGGCCGAATGGGCCGAGGGCAGCCGCGACGAGATCCGCGCGATCGTGGCCCATGCGTTCCAGGTCGACCGCGAGGGCGAGATCAGCCGGGGGGCGATCTACAGTCTCCTGCGCCTCGATATCGGGGATGCGCGCTGGCAACAGGCCATGGCGGCAATCCGCGATGCGATGCGGGTGGTCGGCTCGAAAACCTATATCCGCTGCTACCGCCGCGAGACCCCCGAGGGGGCATGGGAGCCCGTCACCATCGATCTGGCAAAGGCGGGCTGAGCGATGGCCCGCCCATCACGCCCCATGGACCGGCGCGCGCTGATGCGCGCCGCCCATGCCGCCTGCCGCCGGCTGGGGCTGGATGGCGACGCCCGCCGCGATGTGCAGCTCGCCGTCACCGGCAAGGCGTCGATGCGGGATATGGGCCCGACCGATCTGGCACGGCTTCTGGACCACCTGAACGCCCGTGGCAGCGGACGCAGGGGCCGACAAAACGGCGCGGGCGACGGATACCATCCCAAAGCGCCGCGCGCCGATCTCCGCCTCATTCACGCGCTCTGGGGCGAGCTGGGCCGCCGGGGGCTGCTGGAGCGGCCCGGCCGCGCCGGGCTCAATGCCTTCATCCGCGCGCGCTTCGGGGCGCACTGGTCCTTCGTGCCGATGGATGTGGACGCCCTCACCGAGACCGCGCATGTCACCGCCGTGATCCGGGCGCTGAAAGCCTGGCTGGCGCGGGCGGAGGCCGGCGATGACAGGTCGGGCGGCGGGGCGGCATGATGTGCGGTTCAGGCAGCGCGGCCATCGAACGTAAAACGATTTGTCAGATCCTCCTCGAGCCGCGCCATGTCGACCGTCTGCAGGCGGCCGCGTACGTCAACCTGGTGAAGGCCGCTCATCAACACCGTGGCCACCGTCATCCTGCCGCAGACGCACACGGCGCAAAAATCGACGATGGAAAGCGCCATCTTGAGCGCGGGCTCGGGGTGGACGTGGCCGGGCTCCGGCGGCGCATCGCCCGCGCCCTGCCACCCGCCCCGGCGGAGATGCCCGACGAGCGCGCCGCGCTCGTCTGTGGCGGGCTGCGCTATCATCTGGCGCGGGATGAGGGCGGCGCAATCATGATCGTCACTGTCACCTCGGCCCAGCGTGACGCAATCTCCAACCGCGCCCGGCGGATGCGGTGCCGGCTGGCGTCCCTGTCGGCGCGGCGGAGGTGCGGGAGGTGACACATCATCCCCTGCCCGGCACGCTTGCCGAGATCGCCGATCACGCCGGTCGCGAGACGGCGCTGGCGATTGCGCTCGCCCATGGCGGCCAGGTCTGGCGTGTGCCGGCGCGGGCGGACAGCCCGGCGGGCCAGGCCCTTGCGGAGACGGTCGGGGAGGCGGCGGCGGCAGCGCTGATTGCGGCCCTCGGCGGCCATGTGCTGGAGATACCGCTGGCGCGCCGCCAGGTGGTGCGCTGGCTGGCCGGCCAAGGCTTTGGATCGAGGAAGATCGCGGCCCGGCTGCACATGTCGGTGCGCGTGGTGCGCCGTTATATCAAGGCGGGGAGGGGGAAGAATGGCTGACCCGTTCCGCCTGCCGCAGGGCCGTGTGCAGATCGCCTTCTCCGGCGGGCGCTCTTCGGCGATGATGCTGCATCGCATTCTGGACGCGAATGGCCCGCTCGAGCCTGACCGGGTGCGGGTCATCTTCACCAATACCGGGCGCGAGATGGAGGCGACGCTGGATTTCGTGGCCGAGTGCGGGCGGCACTGGGGCATCGATATCGTCTGGCTGGAATACCGCTACGACACCCACCACCACCGCCCCGGCGTGGCCGAGGTAAGTCACGCGACCGCCGCGCGCGGCGGCGAGCCGTTCGAGGCGCTGATCCGGCGCAAGCGGCACCTGCCCAACCCGGCGGCGCGCTACTGTACGGCGGAACTGAAGGTGCGCACCGCCAAGCGCTGGCTGGTCTTGCAGGGCTGGACACACTGGACCTCCGCCCTCGGCATCCGGGGCGACGAGCCCCGGCGGCTCTCGTCAAGGCCCGACCGGCAGCGCTGGACGCCCTGGTATCCGCTGGCCGGGGCCGGCATTGCCCGACGCGACGTGGCCCGCTTCTGGGCGGCGCAGCCTTTCGACCTCGCCCTGCCCAACATCAACGGGCGCACGCCGCTCGGCAATTGCGACGGCTGTTTTCTCAAGAGCGAGGCGGCGCGCGCCGCGCTGGCGCGGGATTATCCCGACCGCTTCGCCTGGTGGGAGGAGATGGAGACGCTGGCCAGCGATCTGAGCGGGCGTGCGGCCGGGGCCACATGGCGCAAGGACGGCAGTTGCGCAGCGCTGCGCAACGTCGTGGCGCGTCAGGGCGACTGGATATTCGACGCCGAGGGCGCGCTCTGCCAGGCAACAGAAGGAGAATGTGCATGACACTGAGCGATGACATCGCCGCCACCCGCGCGGAATTGCTGGACCGGCTCGCGGCCATGGCCGATGCGGACGATATCGCCGAGGCCGTGACCACGGCGCTTCTGGAGGCCGGCGGGGCCATGGATGTGCCGCAGATCGCCTGCGGGGTGGTGGAGATGCAGCTGCACGGCATCGTGGCCCATGGCCGTGATCTGAACGCCGCCTGTCTCGCCTGGGTGGAGGCGGCGCGGCGGGCCCGTGATGCCGATCCGGCCTGAAAACCGCGACCGGTATCCCGCAGGCTGGCCGGAGATTTCCAGGCGCGTGCGCCGGGAGGCCGGGCAACGCTGCGAGCGCTGCGGCGCACCGAACGGGGAGATGATCCACCGTGGCCGCACCCGCGAGCGGTGCGCGGTCTGGCGTCTGGAACGCGCCGCGGAGACTGACGACGGGATCTGCGCCGAGACCGGGCGGATCATGCCGGACACCGGCGGTGACGCGGTGACATGGGGCAGGCCCATTCGGGTCGTGCTCACCGTCGCTCACCTCGATCACCACCCCGAGAACTGCGCGCGCGGGAACCTGCGCGCCTGGTGCCAGAGATGCCATAACACCTATGACGCGCCGATGCGCCGCGCGGGCATCGCCGCGCGCAGAAAGGCGGAGCGGGCGACGGGAGATCTCTTCGACGGCGCAGACACCGCTTTCGCGGACCATGGTCCGCTGCCCTCGCGCAGCAGAGCCGGGTAGTGTGGGGCCGAACCGATCACAGGCTCCGGAGCCCGCCCACGCCATGACCATCACGCCCGAACACTGGCAGACCTTCGCCGCCCTGATCATGATCTTCAGTCTGCTCGGGGGCGGCGTCCTGGCGCTCAGGCGCCTCGGCTTCCTGCCCTCGCCCCGATCCTCCGGGACGGACGGGCCGGCCCCGGACATCGCCGTGCGGCTGACCCGCCACGAGGCGCGCATCGCGGGGCTCGAGAAGGCGGTCGCAACGCTGGCGAGCCGCGAGGACATCCACAAGATCGAACTGGCGCTCGGGCGCCAGGAGGGCGCGCTGCGGGAGGTCCGGGCCACCATCGGCGCCAATCACACGGCGATGGACCGCCTCGGCGCCGCGATCACCCGGATCGAGGACCACCTGATGGGAGAGGGCCGCTGATGAGCTACGCCGCGACACTGGAGGAACACCGCCGCCTGGCCCTGCTCACCCATCTGGCGGCCTGTCTGGAGTATGCCTCCAACTCGGAGATCCTGCTGGATGTCCTGAACGGGCTGAGGATCGCGACCGGGCGCGACCGGCTGGTGGGCACGCTGGCCTGGCTGCGCGAGCAGGATCTGGTCTCGATCGAGGATCACGAGGGCTTCCTGCTGGTCGAGGCCACGGCACGGGGCGTGGATGTGGCCGAAGGCCGCGCCCGGGTGCCGGGCGTGCGCCGCGCCGCGCCGAAGGCCCGGTAATGCCGCGCCGCCGCAAGATCGATCTGCTGCCCACAGCGCTGCGCGACTGGCTGAAGGAAGAGCTTCAGACGCGCGGGTTTGCCGATTACAACGCGGTCACCGACGCGCTGAACGCGCGGCTGGTGGACCGCGGGCTGCTCCTGAGCGTCGGGCGCAGCGCGGTGGCGCAATTCGGCGCCGAGCACGCCGAATTCTCAAAGCTCCAGGAAGAGGCTTCCGGCTGGGCCGAGGACTGGATGGGCAGGAACGGTCTGGAGGATGAGGCCCGGCGCCATTCCGCGCTCTTCGAGATGATCTCGACGCTCGCGTTCAAGTGCATCAAGGCACAGTTCGGCAAGGAGGGCCGGGAGATCGACACGCGCGACCTGCATCTGCTCGGTCGCATGATGAAGGATCTCATGACCTCTTCCGGCATCCGCGAGGCGATCAGCGACAGGGAGCGCCAGCGCCTGGCCGAGGCCGAGCGCAAGGCCGGCGCCGAGCGGGCGGTGACCGCCGCGCGCGGGGCCGGGCTCTCCCCGGAGGTCGCCGCCGCGATCCGCGCTGCCGTGGAAGGCGGCGCACAGGCAGAGGGCGCCACATGAGCAACCGCGATCTGCTGCCGTACCAGCGCGCCTGGGTGACCGACATGGACCCGGTGGCGGTGATCGAGAAGTCCCGCCGGATCGGCATCTCCTGGGCCGAAGCCTACCACGCGGTGATGCATGCCGCCGAGGGCCGCGGCGATATCTATTACCTGTCTTACAGCCGCGACATGACCCGCGGCTTCATCGACGATTGCGCGGGCTGGACGCGCGATCTCGGCATCGCCGCCTCGGCCGCCGGCGAGGTGCTGATCGGCGACGCGGGACGCGATATCCAGGCCTTCCGCATCGTGGCGGCGACGGGCAAGCAGATCCTGGCCATGACCTCCAGCCCGCGGGGGTTCCGCGGCAAGGGCCGTCCGGGCGATGTGGCGATTGTCGACGAGGCGGCCTTCGTTGACGATCTCGAGGAGGTTCTCAAAGCCGCGCTCGCCTTCACCACCTGGGGCGGGCGCGTGCGCATCATCTCCACCCATAACGGCGAGGCCTCGCCCTTCAACACGCTGGTCCGCGACATCCGCGAGCGGCGCCAGCCCGGCAGCCTGCACCGGGTGACGCTGGCGGACGCGCTCGATCAGGGGCTTTATTCCCGCATCGCCGCCGTGACCGGACAACCGGGCACGCCCGCCGCGCAGGCGGCCTGGGAGGCGGCGATCCGCGCGCAATACGGACGCCACGCGGGCGAAGAGCTCGACTGCATTCCCGCCGCCGGGGGCGGGGCCTGGATCACATGGGATCTGATCCGCACGACGATGCGCGACGCGGCGGGCGATCCCGGCCTGCGCGGCTCCGGTCCGGTCTGTATCGGCATCGATGTGGCGCGCCGGCGCGATCTCTGGGTGGCCGCGGTGATCGAGGATGCCGGTGACGCGCTCTGGCTGCGCGAGCTGGTGACGTTGCGCGACGTCTCGTTCTCCGAACAGCGCGCCGAGGTGGCGCGCCTCGTGCGGGCCCATCGCCCGCTCCGGATCGCCATCGACCAGACCGGCATGGGCGAGGCGGTGGTCGAGCAGCTGGCCGGGGATCACGGCGCCTTCACCGTCGAAGGCGTGCTGATGACCGCGCCGCGCCGGCTCGATGTGGCCACGCGGCTCCGAGAGGCCTTCGAGGACAAACGCATCCGCATTCCCGCCGATGATGCCCTGGCGGCCGACCTGCACAGCGTGCGTGCCGAGCCCGGCGCCACCGGCGCGCCGCGGCTGGTGGCGGAGCGCGCGCAGAGCGACGGCCATGCCGACCGGTTCTGGGCATTGGCGCTGGCGGTCTCGGCCGCGCGCACCGCCAGCGGGCCGTTCGAGGCCTGGACCGACGCGCGCCGCCACGCGGCCTGGTCGGCACCGGGCAGTCCGTACGGCACACCGCAGTATCATGGTGACAGCGACCTCGGCGTCCTGCACTCGCCGCTGGCTGCCCTGAGGGGCTGGTAGAATGGCGCATGCCGACATCCCCGCCCGCCCCGCAAAGGGCGAGATCGCGCCCCCGGAAGTCACCCTGGGCGGTGGCGGGGCCTGGGATCTCACCGAGCGCTATCGCGATTTCGGGCTGGGCTCCGATCCGCGCCACTGGCAGGCCGATCCCGCCGGTGTCACCGCCGCCACGGCGGCACTGGCCGACCCCCATGCCCGCGCGGTCCTCGATCAGCGCCTCGATGCGGTGGTGGCGGCCCCGCTCGAGATCACGCCGGGCGGGACGATGCGCCGGGACCGGATGGCGGCCGGGGATCTCGAAGAGCAGCTGGGCGCGCTGGAGATCGATCGGATCAGCCGCGAGCTTCTGCACGCCGCCTGGCATGGCTACGCCATCGCCGAATGCCTCTGGGAGATCGAGGGCCCCGCCGTGCGGCTCGCCGATCTGCGCGTGCGCAACCCCGCAAGGTTCCGCTGGCACCGGGACGGCGACCTGCGTCTGATCACGCGGGGCCGGCCGGGCGGTGTCGTCCTGCCCCCGGCCAAGTTCTGCGTCCTGGTCCAGCCGCGCCAGCATGGCGGGCAGGCGCATGGCCCCGGTGCCGCCGAATGGTGTGTCTGGCCGGTCTGGCTCAAGCGCCACGTGGTCTCGATGTGGGCGGTCGCGCTGGAGCGTTTTGGCACGCCAACGACCTGTATGACGCTCGCCGGCGACGCCAGTTCCGCCGCGATCGAGAAAGCGCTGGCCCAGCAGGCCGCGCTGGTCGGCGGCGCGGGCCTGGTCCTGAAAGAGGGTCACAAGATCGAATTGCTGGAGAGCGGGCGGCGCGCCGGTGGCGATTACGCAGAGTTCGTCAGGGCGATGGATGCCATGATCGCCGATGCGGTGCTGGGCGAGCGCGCCACCTCCGAGATCGGCCAGTGGCAGGCCACGGCCGAGGCCCATGCCGACGTGCTGCAACGCCTGGTGGCGGCGGATGCGCGCCGCCTCTCGGCCATGCTGCGCCACTCGGTCGCGACATGGCTGACCGCCTGGAACTTCCCCGGTGCCGCCGTCCCGCATCTGAGCCGCAACACCGCCCCGCCCGAAGACCTCGCCGCGCGCGCCGCGCGCGACGTGCAGGTCGCCGCCGCCTCCGGCCTCAGGCTGACACAGCCCTCTGTCGAGGAGACCTATGGCGGCATCTGGGAACCCGATCCCCGTCAGGCCGCCGTCGACCGCCTGGTCGGCGAGAGCGGCTGGGAGGCGCTGATGGACCCGGTGCTCACCCCGCCTGGGGTCGCCGTGGCGGAAGCCCACACCCCGGACGCGCTCGCGGCCGCACTGGACGCCCCCGATCTCTACGCGGCCATGGACACGAACCCCATGGCCGCGCGGCTCGCCCGCGCCACCACCTCGGCGCGGCTCTCGGCGGAGGGGGATGACGGCGCCGGCAGGGATGACGACAGAGAGGGCGGCAATGCCTGATCCCGTCCCCGAAATCATGGATGTGCCCCCCGAGGAGGCGATTGAATTCTTCCGCGCCAAGGGCATGCATGTCGGCCATGACTGGCGCGACACCTCCGCGACCCAGCATGCCCGCTCCTTCACGGTGGCCAAGGTCGCCCGTCTCGACATCCTGACCGATATCCGGGACGCCATGGACCGGGTGCTGGCCGAAGGCACCACTTTCGAGAGTTTCCAGGACGAGCTCGAACCGATCCTGCGCGCCAGGGGCTGGTGGGGCCGCAAGACCATGACCGATCCTGCAACCGGCGAGACCCGCGTGGTCCAGCTCGGCTCACCCCGTCGGCTCAGAACCATCTTCGACACCAATCTGCGCATGGCCACCGCCGCCGGCAAGTGGGCGCAGATCACCCGCCTGGCGGGCCGCCGCCCATGGGTTCGCTACATCGCCACGCTCGATGACCGCACCCGGCCCCTGCACCGGGCCTGGCACGGCACCATCCTGCGCTGGGACGACCCGTTCTGGCAGACCCATTTCCCGCCCTGCGGCTGGCATTGCCGCTGCACCGTGCAGACCCTCTCGGATGCCGATCTGGAGCGCTTCGGCCTCACACCCTCGCCCGGCCCGCCGGAAGGGTGGAACCGCACACGGCCATGGCGCAACCGCCGCACCGGGGAGAGCCAGGACGTGCCCGTCGGGATCGATCCCGGCTTTGCCCACAACCCCGGCACCGTCGACCCCGTGGCCGGCGCCCGCAAGCTGCTCGCGGACCGCCTGATCGCCGCCCCGCCCGCGCTCGTCCGCGCCGCCACCTCCGATGTCACCGAATGGATCGCGCGGGGGCGCACGAGGCGCAGGCAGCTTGTCGAGGCCACCGCACTGGCCCCGGACCAGGCGGGCTTTGCCGACCGCCTGCGTGGCCTCGTTGCCCAGGGCCTCACAACCGGGCGCGGCGCCGGAACCGTGGCGGCATCCGTCAGACCCCTGCGCACGGGCGGCGAGGACCGGGCCGCCGCCGACGCCGTCCATGCCGCCTCGCTGCGCTTTCCGGCACGCTGGGTGGCGCGCGCCAATGCCAGCCCGCTCGGCGTTGCCGCCAACGGGCAGGAAACCGGCGGCAGCTACCTTTCCGCCGCCGCACGAGGGTCGGTCCGCATCGGGCGCGGCCAGCTGACCAAGGCCGATAACACCGCCTGGGCCATCACCTCCCGCGATCCCTCCAACGCCACCCACGAATATGTCCACCACCTGCAAGCGGCGATGCCGGAAATCGACCGTCTCTTCCAGGACCTCCATATCCGACGCACCACCCTGCCCGGCGGGGCGCGGGAGCCGGTTCTGATCCTGCCCGACTATCCACCTCTGACAGGACGGCGCGACCAGTATGTCGATGGCTACTTCGGGCGGGAATACGCAGGTGGCCGCGCCGCCGAGGTCATGACCCGCGCCTTCCAGATCCTCTTCCACAGGCTGCCCGGCGACGAAGGCGTCGATCTGGACAAGCTCGTGCGCGACGATCCGGAGATGCTCGATCTGGTGCTGGGGCTGCTTTTCCATTACGATCCCGCATAGCGACGATAGCGAGAGCACCCCATGGCCATTCACAGGATCAACCTTCCCGACATGCTCTACGGGCGCGAGATGCGCACCGTGATCTGGGACGACACGGCAGGCACGGTCGAGGGCACCCATTCAGATGTGCCGGGCATGCAGAAGACCCTCGCCCGCCCCACGCCGGTGAACTGTTCCTCCGAGGGGCGCGAACTCTACCTCCGCGATCCGGCCCACGATCCGACCGAGTTCCTCTGGCTCCTCGGGTTCGCCTTCGACGGGATACTCTACGAGCCGCTGCGCTCGACCCTGCCGCCCGTCTTCGACGGTGTCGACCTCAGCCCCACCGAACCCGCGCCGCGCGCGCAGCGCGATGCGCAAGGCAACATTACCGACCGATACGAAGATGGCTCGTTCATCGGCTACGACATGCCCTACAGCTGATAGCCGAACATCCCTTGCAGGCCCCTTGCAAGGGCAGATCATCGTGGCCGCGGAAAGCACCGGGAAGCCCGAAAAGCACCACCCCTGAAATGCCCGGAAAATCCGGCTGTTTCGCGCCCCCGATATCAGCGACAAAATCACCGTTTCCAGCGGGTTCGCACCCCCCGAAACGTGCCGATTCTGAAAGACTTATGGCGCGGGCCGAATCCGACGTGGCCATCAGGTCCGCGCCCCAAGAGGCGCTCAAAGCCCTGATTTCAAGCCCGTTTTGCAATCCCAGCCGGAATAGTCCGGGATAGTCCGGGATAGTCCGGATACCCAAAGACTTTTGTCACCCTACAAAATGCCAGCCATCCAGCGGCGGCTCAACCACCATGCGCAAATAGCCAGTGGCCAGATCGTCGGTGAATTCCGACCGGACCCAGTCGTGGGTTTCCCGGTCATCGTCCATGAACACCAGCACGAACTCCAGATCGTCCGACAGCGCCCGGTTTTCCTCAAGATTACTGGCCAGCGTCGTGCGGACGTCTTCGGGCCGGTTCATCACCGGCGTGCAGTAGGAAATCCGGGGCCGACGGCTCAGCGCGGCGGTCAGCTTGGGTGCGTCCTGCAGGCGCGGAAGCACCGCGGATACCCCGCGCCCGATCCTGTATCCAATGCTGCGGAAATGCGCCTCTGCGCTCAGACCCATCGCCGCCGCGTCCGGGAAAGCCACATCATACCATGCGCTGTCAAACCCGGTCGTATTCTGCACGATGTCAAAATTTTTCATGGGTCCGTCCTGCATCATGAACGCCCCCTCACCGGACGTTCCGCGCTCAGCGCGGCGCGAACGTTGTCCGGCACGGTTTCGGTTTTCTCCAGTTCCCACGTGACAGTCCGGCCCGAAAACACCTCAGCGATCGTCTGCGCGTTTTCGGCAATGGCGGCTACGGCCTTGCCGGCCGCTTCCTCGCGCCAGCCCGACTGTCGCCTGAATTCATCCTGCAGCATATCGGTGTCGCCGACCGGCAGCACGATCACACTGTGCGGCATAGCGCCGAGGAAAAACGCGCAGAAATTCTGTGCCTCTTCCGGGGTCCAGAACAGTTGGCGGCTGACGAACCCGATGGTTTTCGTTCCGGCGGGAACATCCGCGATCCCCGGCACCACCACCGGACCCATCCGGCGCAGGTACAGGTCGGGGTCGGTGCGATCTGCCCCGTACCACGGCTGGTCCGGCGACGGTGTCGTTCCCCGTTGCCGGTGCCCCTTCAGCGGTCCGAACTCGGCAAGCGTTGTCCAGCCCTGCGCCAAAGCCAGCAGCGCCGCGTCGGCACCTGTTTGCAAGGTCAGCCCCGGAACCGCTGCGTCCAGCGAAGTCAGGTGACCGGGCGCAACGCCGTCATGCGCAAGGATCAGCACCGGCAGGACATCCGGGAAAACCAGCCGCGCGCTCATGACCCCTGCTCCCCGACCCATGTTTCCGCCAGCCTTGGTGAATAGGGCGTCTCGAGCAACTCAAACAGCGGTTTCAGGTTTTCGGGCGCACCGATGTACGCTTCGAAATCCAGCCGGAGGCCCCTGTCCGGATGCTCCGTGAGGTAGGCATCGAACAATTCACTGCGTCGTTCCAGCGACGCGACCACGTCCTGCGTCGGCTGCTCGGCCCACCATCCCAGCTGCGCCACCTCTTTCGGGCTGCGGCCGTGGAACACGAAACGCGCGTCGGGAAAGAATGAATACAAAAAATCCAGCCGGCGTTCGAATTCGGCCGCATCTTCCGACCAGCGGATTTCCCGGAACCCGGCAAACCTGACCCCGTCCGGTGGCGAAAGCACCGATTCCACGAAACTGTCAGCCAGTTGCCAGCCCAGCCGGTTGAGGGGCCCGAACGTTTCAAGGCTCTGGCCCGCCTGCCCGGCCGCGGCGTGCCACGCATCCGCGATATGGTTGATGACGCCGCCGTTTTCACCGCGCAGGCAAACACCGTCAAAGCGGTTGATCAGCGCCTGCAGCCCGACATCGCCGGACAACCCGTATGTCACCACGAAAACATATCCACGCGACGGCACTGCGAGGCTGGGAAACGACGGCCGTGTCATCCCTTGCGCTCCGCCTGCAACAGCGCGCGGTCGCGTTCCGCCACCAGCCGGGTCATCGCTGCGCGCATCTCGGTTAGCCCGGAAATCCCGATGCTCTCTCTGCCGGCAACGGGCGGGGCCGCCTTGCCAGCTTTCAGTTCCAGCGTGATTTCCGCCACCTTTTGTTCACTGTCCTGCAGTTGGGTTTCGGCATTGCGCAGCAGGTTCGTCAACCGCACGACTTCCTGAACATAGGTCGCCATGGACGGTTCGCTGTCTTCATTTCCGCCGTTCTCCTGCAATTCACTCATCGCCTCGGACAGCGCCCAGACCTCTTCCTGCAGGGCAAAGCGCGCGCGTTCCTTTTCCGTGACTGCCGAGTTCAGCCGCTCAAGATCCTGCGACAGGGCCCGCGCAGTTCGTTCGGCCTCATTCAGCTTCGCCTGATCCGCCGCGGATACCTCCGCCAGATCGCTCAGCTTCTGCGCCCTGACCAACGCCCGCTGCAACCCGATGTTTTCCTGTGCCAGCTCTGCCACTCTGGCCTCTGCCGCCAGCAGCGCCCGGCCCAGTTTCGCCAATTCGGCAAACCGCTCGGGCAAAGCCGCTCCGTCCCCGGAGGGGTGCCCTTGGTCCGGGGCGGATGCATCATCGGCTGGAAACTGGTCGGTCATTCGTTTGGGTGGTCTTTCAGTATTCCGCTTCACGCATGCCGTTGTGCAACCCGGCCTGTTTCGCACTCACGAATAGGGCCGGTCAAGGTGCACAACCTCACCATAGTTTCGGATGACATCCGCGTTGCTGAAGCGTTTCAACCGAACCCGCCCCGACTTGATGCTGGCGCTCACCGCAGATTGCACGTCATCGCCAAAAATCTGCTTCACCGCACGCTTGCAGCGCATCGGCCCGGCGGCAACGTCCTCATATGCGATTTCATGGTAGTCCGCAGCGGAAAACCTGCGCCGGGCCCAGCTGATCTGCTCCCGACGTTCCGTGATGAACCGCTGTGCCTTTTTCGGGTCGATATCGATCAGACTGTTCATGTCCTTGACCTTGGATGCATCGTTGGTCTGCCACAGCTTGTTCTGCTCCGCCTGCATCCGGGACAGATAGGCCTCCAGCAGGTTCCGGCGAATCATATGGACGACGCGGCTGCCCGACAGTTCCGACCACAACGCACTGTCGCGCGGCAGGTGGTAATAGTACACCTTCGCGATCACATGGCGGCTCTCCCGCGCGCTGGCCGCGCGAATCAGCTGCCACAACTGCATTGGGTCGGCCGTGGCCATCTCGCCGATCTCGGATTGCGGGAGGCCAAGGAATTCGGAAAGCGGCCCCAGACTGGCGCCACCGCGCCGGAAGATGTCCTGCAAGACGAGATCATCGGGACGAACACGTCCCAGAATGTCCAGAAAATAGCTTCCGCCAAAGCGAGAGGCCGACAGTAATACAGTGGTCCGCAACATACCCGATCCGACAATACAAATGCATACATGCCCGAAATCCCCCGGGCGTCCCATTCGTGCCTTCTATCGGCCCCGGTGTAAACTTGCAGCAGCAGAAAATTGTGACAACTGCCGGATTTCTCATCAACTGACCGGCGGACACCCCCGGGCTGCCAGGACCTTGGCCAGCCCCGCGCGCCACAACACATCTGCCACCAGCGGGTGACCGGATGCCGGGTGCAGTACGAAATCTCCCTCCTCCGTTGCGCCTGCCGGCAGCGGTTCGCCCCGTGCATCGATGACGATCTTGGGATGCACACTGCTCAGATTTGCGCCTGCACCGGGGACCAAGCAGGTGATTTCAAGCGGGTCTTCAGGCGGCAGGTCCACCGCGTCGAACAGCACGGCGTGCAGCGTCCGTGCATCGGTCGCGTCAACCCATGCCTCGGCGCTCCGGCGCAACCGTCCGACCCATTCCGCCCGCCGTGACGATCCCGGCGCGTTTTTCAGGAAGCTGAGCGCCTCGTTGACCCCCTGCATCGCCGCCAGCACAGCATCCTCGGCGGCATAGTCCCCGGCCCGCGGATTGACCGGTGCCGGCCGTTTCGGCGCCGGGTAGGTCGTGACGGCGGGCGTGTCTTTGACCCCCTTCAGGTAACCCCGAACCGAATCCGCCTCCAGCACCCCGTCCCCTGCACCATAGCGGCACAGCGTCAGCTCCGGCCGCGCAGCCAGCGTGCTGAGGATCAGGTCCACCTCGTCAAACTGCCGCGGCAGAAAGGTTTCGTCATACCCGACGGCATCGAAATACCGCGCCGGCAGGCTGATCCGGCCGCTGGAGCCGTCCCCCCACTGCCCCGAAAAATGATGAAAAATGAAGGTTTCACCGCGGGCCTTGATGACCGACAACAGCTGGCGGGTCTCTTCCCCGGTCACGAAATTGTCGCCGTCGAGGCTGGAATAAAACCGTCCGGCCAGCCGCCCGCGAAAGCCGTTCTTGGCCCGGCCGAAATGCCAGACCGGCAGGCGTGGCATCCGGATCAGCCGCAGGTAACCCGAACGCAGCGCATCGCCGAAATGCGCCCGGACCCATTCGAAGGTGGCGCCGCTGTCCTCGTAGCTTAGCACGACAAATTCGACCTGTTCCCTGAACCCCTTGTTCGACAAGAGATTTTTCGACAGCGTCGCCTTCAGATCCTCCAGCCGGTCCATCACCGGAACGCAATAGGAAATCTCCGGTCTGCGCGACAGGGCGGCCGAAATCTCGGGCCGGTCCGAAGTGGAATGGCAGTTCGCCGACATGCCCCGCCCGATGCGATAGCCCACGGTCGTGAAATGGGCCTCGGCAGACAGTCCAAGCTCGGCGACATCCGGGTATCGCGCCATGTACCAGTCCGGATCGAACTCCCCCAGATGCAAGAGCATATCGCTCCGGTCAGGTTTAGGCGTTTTCATTATTGCAATTGTTCCAGCCTTCGGACTTGTTGGACAGGCATCGTAACATACGGTCAAGAATGGCAAAGTTTTCGATATTCCGAAAGAGGCAAGACCCGCGGGCGCCGCTATCTGTCCTGACGTCGGACCGGATGTTTCTGGCGCTGGAGCTGAACCATGCCTCCGGCGGGACAATAAGCGTCCGGGTTGACGATACCGAACTGACGATTGTTCCCGGCCCGTCAGGCGCGGCAGTGGCCATCCCGGGGTGGATCTGGGAAGGGCATGGACGCGGGCAAACCGAAATTGGCCTGACGGTGCGCGCAGGTGAAACCGGGGATACGCAATCTGTCCCCGTCTCCCGTGACATGGTGCTGGCCGGGTTTCAGGCGTTATCCCGAACACCGCTTGAAACCGCGTCGGACCATGCGCTGGTCACCGCGCTGGAACATGCCCATCACGGGGCTTTCTGGGACGACATGGAAGCATCCGTGCGGGACTATCTGGTCACCGCGGCCTGCGCCCTTGGCCTTGCCGGTATCCTGCCCCCGGATCTGGCCCCTGACACCCCCGCCGAACCGCCCGATCCACCGGTCGTGCAAACCATCCTGCGCCGGTTCGGACGGGCAGTGCGGGCCGCCGGGGCGGACACATCTGCCGATCTTCTGCGCGACATCCTCGAAGAATACGACTTACCGCTGGACATCCGGCTGATGCTGATCCGGGAACTCACACCGCATTTCTGCCGCGCGGACCGGATCGAGGCACTTTTCGATGCGCTGGTTCCCCAGGAAGGACCAGCGGCCGTGAATTTCGACGAAGCGCGGCCGTGGACATTCAGCCTCTGCCTGCCGGCCCGCTATCTGTGTGAAGATTTCGACACGGTGCAGGCCGTCATGGACCGGCTCGCCGCCGAACCGCAGAACTGGGCCAGCACCCCGGCGGTCGCATGGTTGCTGCAGCGCGTGGTGAGCAGCAATGAGCCATTCGTTCCTTTCCACCTGTTCGAAGGCCTCATCCGCGCCGGACTGACCTTTATCGACAGCCGGGCCCAGGAAGGCCGCGGCGGGACGCATTGTGCGGCACTGCGCGAGGCGGCTGCGCAGTTGCTGGCACGGCGCTGGATGTGCTCGGACCGTTTGCAGCAGCAGATCGGTGAAACGCTGGCGCGGTCATTCGGCTGCTCACCCGCCTTCTGGGCCGCGGTGGGTGCACACGGGCTCTCCGATCTGCCGCCGGTCCTGACCGACGCCCGCCAGACCCTGTCCTGCATCCGCGACGGATCCCGGCAGGCAGAAGATAACCCTGCCGCAATCCGCCCGATCGGGACCGACCGCATGGCACAGGAGGTTGCCGGCCTGCCGGACCCCTCGGCCCGGTCCGATTTGCCGCTGCTGCTGCGCGCCGCCGCCGCGCCCTTTGCGCCGCCGCCGGATGCGTCCGTTATGCCGGCATTGGCACAGGCGGTGCGGGCGGCTTATGTCGGGCAGCCGCAAAGCCCCGCCGTCGACCTGCAACACCGCACCATGCAAACCGCCCTGCGCGTCCTGAACGCCGCGGCCGACACCCCGGCGCACCCGGACGACGCGCTGCTGGCGGATCTGGCCGCCGGCCTGACACGGCTGGCCGGCATGGCCACGGGTGCGCTGGGACTGGGCCTGTGCCTTGCGCTGATCGACGATCTGCTGGCGCATCAGGCCGCCCCGTGGGCAGACAGGTTGGCCCGCCTGATGCAGCCGGTGTTTCAGCGGGTCACCCGCAATGCGGGCGACGCCCTGACCGGTGCTGCCGCCGTGATCACCGCGGCCAACCGGCTTGCCGCCGCCGCGCAGCCGGGAGACCCTGCGCAACGCCTGCTGGATGACCTGCCTGCACAGCTTCGGGACCTGCCCGGCACCCCGCCGCCGCCCTGGCCCGGGTCAAAGGCGCTGTTCGACACGCTGGTCGTCATTTATTCCTGCCGGGCCAATCTGAACACCCGCATTCCCGATCTGCGCGCCACGTGGCTTGGGGACCTGCAGGCACTGGGTGTGCCTTATGTGATCCTCACCGGCGGCGATCATACCGGGCGTGACGGTGACATTCTCACCGTCAACGCTCCCGACGATTACGAAGGCCTGCCCGCCAAGACGCTGGCCATGATCGAATGGGCCTGCCGCGAAACCGGGTTTGGCCACCTGCTCAAGATCGACGACGACTGCTATCTCGATGCACAGGCCTTCTTTCTTGATCCCACCTACCGGCGGCACCCTTACTACGGCCGGCGGCTGGAAAAACGCGGGGCGTTGGTCAACCGGACATGGCATCAGGCGCGCAGCCGGTCGCGCGCCGCACAGCTCGGTTTCGAAAAACTGCCGCGCAACGCGCTTTATGCCGATGGCGGCACCGGCTACATGCTGAATCGCACGGCGATGACCGCCCTGCTGGATCAGCTCGAAACCCCCGAGGGACAGGTGCTGAAATCCACCGCCTTTTCCGAGGACAAACTGGTCGGCGCCCTGCTGTCCCGCGCGGGGATCGAACCGGCCGAGATGTCCTATCACACCGCGGTCGAGCGGCGCGCCGCGCCCGGCGACCCGGCGGTTCCACAATGGGTCAGCGGGCTGCGGCCAAATGCGCTGCACGTCACCAAGCTGACCCATCTCGATGCCGGTGCAGATATGGCCGGGGTTCACGCCGCACGAAACGACCCGCGCCCGCGTCCACCGCGGATCTGGCCCACCCACACCGCGCCGAAACTGGGCTTCAACAGCGGCGCGCTGCACCTGCTGAGCCCCGAAAAACGGTTGCGGGACGTGATCGGGTCAGAGATGGCCGTCATATCGGTCGTCCGAAACGAACACGGCATGCTGCCGCATTTCCTGAACTGGTACCGCACACGCGGTGTCACCGGGTTCCTGATTGCCGACAACGGATCCGAAGACGGCACGCTGAGCTACCTGCTGGATCAGCCCGACGTGGCGTTGTTCTCGGCCGATACCGAATTCCGAGAAACCGATCAGGGCACGGACTGGAAAATCGGCCTGCTGGCGCATTACCGCCTGAACCGGTGGTCACTGGTGGCGGATGCGGACGAATTGCTGCTCTACCCCGGTTACGGGACCCGCTCTCTGCCCGACTGGCTGAGCGGGGTGTCCGGTGACGCAGTGCTGGTCCGAATGCTGGATCTTTACCCGCGCGGTCCTCTGCACGAAGCCCGACTGGAAACCGGTAATCTGTTCGACCTCGCCCCCTATACCGACAGGCAGCCGTTTCTGGCCGACAGCCTGTCCGCAGGCCCGTATGAAAACGCGCAGACCTGGACCAGCGCAGTGCGCCACCGGCTGATGCCCGGTGCCCGGCCCGAGCTTTTCGTGGCGCAAAAGGTGCCGCTCCTGCGGTACCGGCCGTGGATGCAGCTTTCCACCAGCCTGCATTACGCGTCCGATGTGACGCTGGCACCGGAATCCCTGCTGTTTGCGCATTTCAAGTACCATGCGGAATTCACCGGCAAGGCCCGCCGCGAAATCCTGCGCGGGCAATACTTCAACAACGCGGAAGAATACCGGCGATACCTAAACCTGTTCGGCCAGGGCGATGACCGGATATTTGACCCAGAGATCAGCGTGCGTTGGGAAGATTGCGACGCCGTGCGGAAATTGCTGGGTTAGGCAGGAGGGTCCGTACCGGGACCGCGGCGACCGGCCGCCTTTTCCGAGCGGCTGTTCACATGCGTTCGAGGTGGCGTTTAGCTCCAATTCACCCACCTGTCCTGCCACCCTACCGCACCAGCCACTCCTCAACTTCGTCCGTCACCCGGCGCATCCTGATCCAGCGCGCAGCGACCGGCTGCCCCTTGCGCAGCCGCAGCTTGCCCATCAGCCCGATCATTGCCCATTCCGGGCGTTCCGCCCGCGGCAAATAAGCCGCGCCGGGAACAAAATCCGGGTTCAACCGGTGCCGGGTCTGCACGCTCTGCACTGCATCTTCGGGCACCTGCACCCCTTCCGGCACCTCGTCTGCCGCGCAGACATGACGCACACCGCCGTCTGTCCATTCCAGCATTTCCACCTGGTCATACAGGTAGCCGCCAAAAGCATCGCGCAGATACTTGCCCTTCCATCGCCCGATGTCGCCATCCCCCACCACCGAAGGATTGGCTGAAACCACCCCCACGGGTTCCTCGCCCGTGGCTGCCGGACGGATCCTGTTCCCGTCCAGAACCACCGCGATCCCGCGACGGTCCTGATCATCCGGGTTGCCGTCCGCCCATTCGAAATACTCCGCATAGTCCGCGCCGCCACCGGTCCAGCTGCCGTCGCAAGTGCCATTGCCATCGCCGGAAAACACGAACTCTGCGTCACCCTGCCCGGACGACGAAAACCGGGCAAACTCAAAGGCGGCATCGCCGGACCGGTCGGCGCGCACATCGACGGCGGTGCCGGCAAAACCCGGATCGGTTGCATCAGCCCGCAAAACAGGCTGACCGGTTCCGTCGCGGACATGGACCCGCGCCGCTGGGCTGTCGGCGCCGAACCCGGCCCGGGCCGTTGCCGCATCGATCAGCATTGCGTTTTCCCATACCGCCCCGTTCGCCGACACTTTCACCGAGAAATCCGTGCTCCCGGCCAACCCCATTTCCGCGTGCCCGGTCCAGCCGGACTGAAACAACAGGGACGCGGTGTCACCGGCGGCGGCCTTGTTCACCTTCAGTTGGTGGCCTGCCCCGTCATGGGTCAGCAGAGACGCCGGCCCCTGCACCGCCAGCACATTGGTCGCGTCCGACAACGTGCCGACCCCGACCCCCGGCAAACCATCCGTTGCCCCGGTCGGCACGATCCAGTCCGACCCGTCCCAGACCCGGATCTGATCGGCGGCACCGTCCCACGCCCGCCATCCGGCCAGCGGCGTCAGGAATTGCCACATCGCGTCCCGCCATATGGCAATCTGTGCGTCGCGCCCGGCCCAGTCCCCGGTTGCACCCGTGGCCGGCACATGCACCTCGCCCTCTTCCGGGGCAGCCGGCGGAACTGTTCCGTCGAAGCTTTCAACGCTTAGCTGCACGACAAGGTCCAGCGTTTCCAGCGCCTCGTTATGAGTGACATGCTTTTGCGCCTGCGATGGCTGCAGATAGGGCAAAGACAGGATTGGAGAAGATTGCGACATGCCGGTTGCTCCCAGTGACTCGGTCGCGACGGACCTTGCCCCCGGAGGGTCAACCAACCCCGACCGGTGCGGACGTGTCGTTTACCGCCCGTTAGGAACTGCAGCCCGCAAACCCGCGCTTCAGGTCGCGGACAACCGGCCCTCGGCATGCAGTTTCCGGAAGGCCTCCAGCGTTTTGGCGATCCCATCTTCCGGTGCAATCGAAGGATAGTCCGGCACGTGGGCCCGGATGGGCCCGTCATCCAGATCCGGCGGCACCGGCAGCGCGTTGCCGGTCGTGGTTATCTGATGACCGGGGGCAAGCCCGGACAGGATGTCGATCCCGTCCTCGATTGTCATGCACGAGCCGTTCAGGTTGAAGACCGGAGCAGCCTCGCCATCCCGGCTGATCGCGGCGATGAAAGCAGCCGCGGACTCGCCGGCATAAAGCCAGCTGACCGGGCCACCGATGGCAATCTCGAAGGGTTGCCCCAATACCGTGTTTGCCAGTGCAACGCTGAAGCCCGAAGTCATGCCCTGATCCCGCGCCAGCCTGTATACGACGTTGGGACGGATCCCGACCGATGGCACGCCCCAGTCCAGCCAGTAGATCTTGGCCGTGTATTCATTGGCCAGCTTGTAGGCGCCATAAAGCGTCGACAGCACCGGCCCGCCCGGCGGCATCCCCAGCGCGGCAGAGGAGCTGGCATAGGCCACACGCTTCAGCTCACGGTGCCGCGCGGCTTCCAGCACGTTGATGGTGCCCTCAACATTGACCCGCGCGCCCAGCGGTGGGTTGGCCTTGCAGAACGGAACCTGCAGCCCGGCCAGATGAATGATTGCGCGGATACCGTGCCGGTCGCAGATGGCATTCAGCCCGGGTCCGTCCGAGATGTCCCCGGTTTCCCAGGTCAGTGCCGCTGCCACCTCTTCCCCCATCACCAAGGCCGGCCGGGTGCGGTCGTCGCGCAAATCGAACGCAACCAGATCGACACCGGAACGGGCGAGGATCGCAACGATCCATGCTCCGATGCACCCGCCCGCTCCGGTCACCAAAACCGGGCCGTCGATCTGCGAGGGATCAACCAGAAATGGGTCCGTGAGAAAATCCATGTTTGCGCTCCCGTTATCGATACCAGCGGTCCCGGTCCTGTTTACGCACCCTGTCTGCGCGGCACAAGACGGTCCGTTCCCGACGGCTGTCCGGCCAGCATTTTGGCACGTGGCAACGCCGGATTTTTCCGGTATCAGTGCTGAAAACTAATCCGAGAGCCCGCATGCCGGCTTGTACCGGCAAGGGCGCCTACAGGTGTCGCAATGGATGTCCAATCTCTGAACCTGCCCGGTCTCTGTGTTCTGACGCCCTCGCGTTTTGGGGATGTTCGGGGTTTTTTTTCGGAGAGCTGGAACCGGGCCCGGATGTTGGAGCAGGGGTTCGACATTGATTTCGTGCAGGACAATCATTCGCTTTCTGCGGCGGTGAACACGGTGCGGGGGCTGCATTATCAGGCGCCGCCGCATGCGCAGGTCAAGCTGGTGCGTTGCGGGCGCGGGGCGCTGTATGACGTGGCGGTGGATATTCGCCGCGGCAGCCCGACCTATGGCCGTTGGGCGGGGGTTGAGCTGAGCGCGGAGAACGGCCGGCAGTTGCTGATCCCGGCGGGATTTGCGCATGGGTTTGTGACGCGGGAGCCGGAGACTGAAATCATCTACAAATGCTCGGATTACTACGCGCCTGAGTGCGAGGGCGCCTTGCGGTTTGACGATCCGGACATCGGCATCGACTGGGGCCTGACCGGCGACGCGGTTCTGTCGGACAAGGACGCGGCAGCGCCGGGTTTTGCCGGGTTTGACAGCCCGTTCACCTGGGGGGGCTGAGCCATGCGGATCATCGTCACCGGCGGTGCAGGTTTCATCGGCTCGGCGGTTGTGCGGCAGGCGGTCGCGGCGGGCCACAGCGTTCTGAACCTCGACGTGCTGACCTATGCGGCCTGTCTCGACAACGTGGCCGGCGTGGCAGATGCGCCCGGCTACAGCTTCCTTCAGGCCGACATCCGCGACCGCGCCGCGATGGACACCGCCCTGCAGGATTTTGCACCGGACGCGGTGATGCATCTGGCCGCCGAAACCCATGTCGACCGGTCGATCGACGGGCCGGATGCCTTTGTCTCCACCAACGTTACCGGCACCGCCACCCTGCTGGAGGCCACGCGGGCCTGGTGGACGCAACAGGGCCGGCCCGGCGGCTTCCGCTTTCACCACATCTCTACCGACGAGGTCTATGGCACGCTGGGCGAAACCGGGCTCTTCACCGAGACGACGGCCTACGCCCCGCGCAGCCCCTATGCTGCCTCCAAGGCCGGCAGCGATCATCTGGTCAGCGCATGGCACGAAACCTTTGGCCTGCCGGTTGTGATCAGCAACTGTTCCAACAATTATGGCCCCTACCAGTTCCCCGAAAAGCTGATCCCCGTGGTCATCCTCAACGCGCTCGAAGGCCGGCCGATCCCGGTATACGGACAGGGCCTGCAGGTCCGCGACTGGCTTTACGTGGAGGATCACGCGGATGCGCTGCTGACCATTCTGCAAAACGGCGAGGTGGGGCGCAGCTATAATGTAGGGGGCGAAAACGAGCGCCGCAACATCGACCTGGTGACCACGATCTGCGCCATCCTCGACCGCCTGCGCCCGGGCGCGGCCAGCTATGCCGGGCAGATCAGCTATGTCACCGACCGCCCCGGCCACGACATGCGTTATGCCATCGACCCGACCCGCATCCGGGACGAGCTGGGCTGGCGGCCGACCGTCACGGTGGAAGAGGGGCTGGAAAGAACCGTTCAGTGGTATCTCGACAACGAAGCGTGGTGGCAGGCACTGCGCAGCCGCGAAGGCGTGGGCAAACGGCTGGGCACGCGGGCATGATCCTTGTCTTCGGCAAAACCGGTCAGCTGGCCGCCGAACTGGCCGCGTTGCCCGATACGCTGTGCCTTGACCGGTCCGGGGCCGACCTGACCGCGCCCGGCAGCTGCGCCGCCGCCATCCGCGCCCATGCTCCGCAGGCCGTGATCAACGCCGCCGCCTATACCGCCGTGGACAGGGCGGAAGAAGAAGAAGCGCTGGCCACCCGCATCAACGGCGACGCCCCCGCCGCAATGGCTGCGGCCTGTGCCGGTCTGGATATCCCGCTGGTCTCGGTTTCCACCGACTACGTCTTTGACGGCACCGGCACCCGGCCCTGGCAGCCGGGGGACAGGCCGGCCCCGCTGAACGCCTATGGCCGGTCGAAGCTGGCCGGCGAACGCGGCATTGCCGTGGCGGGCGGCGCATATGCGATCCTGCGCACGTCCTGGGTGGTATCAGCCCACGGCGCCAACTTTGTGAAAACCATGCTGCGCCTCGGGCGGGACCGTGACGCGCTGAGCATCGTGGCCGACCAGCACGGCGCGCCCACCCCGGCCCGCGATCTGGCCCGCGCCTGCCACGCGGCGGCGACGCAGTTGATGGCCGATCCGGGCAAATCCGGGCTTTACCATTTCGCCGGCAAGCCGGACACAACCTGGGCGGATATCGCGCGCGAAACCTTCCGGCAGACCGGAACCAACTGCGTGGTCACCGACATCGCGACTGCGGACTATCCCACACCGGCGGCGCGCCCGCTCAATTCCCGCCTCGACTGTACCGGTTTCACCACCGCCTTCGGGCTGTCGCGCCCGGACTGGAAAGACGGCCTTAACCAAATTCTGCTAGACCTCGGAGAAATCACGTGACCGAACGCAAGGGAATCATCCTCGCCGGTGGCTCCGGCACGCGGCTCTACCCGATCACCATGGGTGTCTCGAAACAGCTGCTGCCGGTCTATGACAAGCCGATGATCTACTATCCGCTGTCGGTGCTGATGCTGGCCGGCATCCGCGAGATTGCCGTCATCACCACCCCGGAAGATCAGGCGCAGTTCCAGAACCTTCTGGGCGATGGCAGCCAGTGGGGCCTGACGCTCGCCTATATCGAACAACCCTCGCCGGACGGGCTGGCACAGGCCTATATCCTGGCCGAGGACTTCCTGAACGGCGCGCCCTCGGCGCTGGTTTTGGGTGACAACATCTTCTTCGGCCATGGCCTGCCGAAACTCATGGCCCGGGCACCTGAAACCGGCGGCACCGTCTTCGGCTACCACGTGGCCGATCCCGAACGCTACGGCGTGGTCGACTTCGATGATGGCGGCAACGTGCGCTCCATTATCGAAAAGCCGGACGTGCCGCCGTCGAACTACGCCGTCACCGGGCTCTATTTCCTCGACGGCAATGCCCCGGCGCGCGCCAAACAGGTCAAACCCTCGGCCCGGGGCGAATTGGAAATTGTCTCACTCCTGGAAATGTACTTGGCCGAAGGCACGCTCAGCGTCGAAACCATGGGCCGCGGCTATGCCTGGCTCGACACCGGCACCCATGCCAGCCTGCTCGACGCCGGCAACTTCGTCCGCACCCTGCAGGACCGCCAGGGCCTGCAAACAGGATGCCCCGAGGAAATCGCCTTCGAACTCGGCTGGATCACACCCCAACAGCTCCGACAACGCGCCGATCTGTTTGCCAAGAACAGGTATGGCCGGTATCTCAGCGGGCTGATGGGCTGATCGGCCCGCCAACCGGATGCATTTGTCATGAAACTGCTTTTCGTTCACCAGAACATGCCGGGCCAGTACCGGGAAATGATCCAATGGCTCGCCGCGCAGGGTGGCCACGAACTGGTCTTTCTGACTCAGCGCAAGGACCCCCCAAATATCCCCGGTGTCACCACCATCCGCTACCGGCCGCACCATGTCCCGGCCAAAGACGCCTACGGGCTGTCCAAGGTCTGGGAGGAAGCCACCGGCGCCGGTTTTGGCGCTGCCATGGCGGCCCGGCGACTGGAACGCGAGGAAGGTTTCAAACCTGACATCGTGCTGGGCCATACCGGCTGGGGCGAACTGCTGTTTTTCAAGCAGATCTGGCCGGATGTCCCGATCCTCGGCTTCTTCGAGTGTTTCTACCTGACCGAGGGCGGCCCGGTGGGCTTCGACCCGCAGGACCAGGTCACGGACCATACGCCGTTCCTGCTGCATGCCCGCAACGCCGTTCCCTTTGCCAATATCCAGATCGTCGATCAGGGCACCACACCCACACTCTGGCAGCGCGACACCTTTCCCGCCAGCTTCCATGACCGGATGTATGTCTGCCATGACGGTATCCGCACCGATCAGTTGCTTCATAACAGGAAGGCAAAACTCGGGCTCGGCCGGCTGGGCCGCGACCTGACCCGCGATGACGAGATTTTCACCTATATCGCGCGCAACATGGAACACACGCGCGGCTTCCACATTTTCATGCGCGCCCTGCCCGAAATCCAGAAACACCGCCCCAACGCCCGGGTGCTGATCCTGGGCGGCAACGATGCCTCCTACGGCAAGAAAAGCGGCCACCATGGCGGGCTGCGCGGCGAAATGGAGGAAGAAGTCGGCCACTTGATCGACTGGGACCGCGTGCATTTCCTCGGCCACGTGCCCTATTCGCGGTTCTGCGACGTGATCAACCTCAGCCGCTGCCACATCTACCTGACCATGCCCTTTGTACTCAGCTGGTCGCTGCTCGAAGCCATGTCGATGCAGGCCACCGTGGTGGCCTCAGACGTGCCCCCGGTGCGCGAGGCGGTAACCCATGGCGAAACCGGGCTGCTGGTGGATTTCTTCGACCACAAGGCGCTTGCCGATCAGGTGATCGACGTTCTCGCCAATCCGCGCGCGCATGCCCATCTGGGGCCCGCCGCGCGCGCTTCGGTGGTCGACCGCTACGATTTCCTCACCCGCTGCCTGCCGGAACATATCCGGCAGATCAACGCGCTGGTGCCGTCCTCACGGCGGATTGCGATCTGAGGCCCCTTCTCCTGCCCCCGCAGGAGAGACCCAGCCGGTGGCGATGGCTTGAGATCGAGGTTCCAACGGGGCAACATCGGCGCAGGCAGATCTGATGGCAAAACTGGGCACCCTCACGTTGCGGGTCACCGATGCAGACGCCCAAAGGACGTTTTACCGCGACGTTTTAGGGATGTCCGATCTGGGTGACGACCGCCTTGGCTACTCCGAACAGGAGGTCGCGCTGCGCTTCGTCGCGGCCGAAACGCCCTATATTCCCCAACCCACCGACCTTTATTGGAAAATCGCGATTTCGGTGCCGAATATCGACCTGGCCTATACCCAGCTGACAGCCGCCGGCGCAGAGTGTTCCGCGCCGAACCAATTCCGCGATGTCGGCTATCTGGCCAAGGTCACTGATCCCGAAGGGTTCACGGTCGAGCTGATCGACCACCATTTCAAAGGCGACCGTCCCGGCGGCACCGTTGACGAGACCCGCCTTGGCGGCGGGCCGCATCTCAGCCTGGTCACATTGCGAAGCGCCGATATCGCAGCGGTGGAACCTGAAATCCTCGGCTGCGGCATGACACCGCTTTCGATCCAACCGGTGACGCCGTTCGGCTTCACGCTGTATTTCTATGCCTTCACCGAAGATACGCCGCCCAACCCCGACCTGAAGGCCGTCGAAAACCGCACATGGGTCTACCGGCGCCGGTACACGGTGCTGGAGATCCAGCACGTGCACGCCCTGACGGCGGAAATCGCCCCGGCGGGAAAGGCGGGCGGGTATGGCGGCCTGGCCATCGTTCCGGCCCGGGTCCCGGCCGGGTGCGGGCGGCTGTTGATCGCCCCGCTTTCACAAAGCAGGTGATACCTGCGCCGCCGCGCCGCCCGTCTTACCCGTTCAGCTCGGTGAAACAGTCCCGCGCTGCGTCGATTGCCTTCAGGCTGCCATCGAGACCGATGATGATCGCATAAGTCTCGCCCGGGAACAGCACCATCTCATATTTGCGCTGCACCAGATCGACAAAGCCCGGATCGTCGGTCAGGATATAGCCGCCCTTGTAACCATCCGGCAGGTGCTTGGTCTTCTTCGTGGCGATCCCGGTGTAAACCGCGTCGTCAAAGGCAACGATGACCGGGTCTTCGCCCGCCTTGATCTCGATATCGGCCTTGGTGAAAACGCCCAGGTAACCGATTGCACTGATCTCGGTCAGCCCCATCTGAACCACGTTCCCGCGCGCATCGACCCGCTCGATCAGGCAGGAATTGCGCGACCGGTCGGCATAGATGGTCCAGCCGCTCTCCTCGCCCCATTTCTGGAACAGGCTGTCGGCACTGGGCAACACGCTGATATCGTCGCTGGCCTGGGCGGCACCGGCGGTCAGAATCGCAAGGGCGGCAAAAAGAGGTCTGAAAAAGGTCATGGAAATCTCCGGTCTGGTTGTGGTCGGAAGAACCCTAGCGCCTCATCAACCGGGTTCAAGCCTCAGCACCCGCTTGCCCGGAAACTCCTCATCTTTGCCGCAATACTCCGGGGGCGTCGCGCGACTGCGCGACGGGGGCAGCGCCCCCAAAACCACGGGAGGGCGGGCGGGGCGACGGGCACAGCCCGAGCGTCGTCCCGGCCTCACCCGTCCCGGACCATCCGCGGCGCCCCCGGCGTCAGGATATGCCGCAACAACGCCACCGGGTGCGCCTTCAGGCTCAGCCGGGTCGACACGTAATCCTCCACCACCTGCTCGCCCAATCCCATTTCCGGCAACATCGCCGCCGGTTCCGCGATCACCTCCCCCTCCAGATCCCCGGCAAAAAGCGGCAGCGGCGTCTTCGCCGTAACCGCCTTGGCCGCCCACAGCGCCTCCCGCCGGCTCAGCCCGGCAGAGGCGAACGCATCCGCCTCTGCCAGCCGGCCCAGCACCGCCGGACCCAGCCCGGCCCGGCGCCAGACATCCGCCACCTCCCGGTACCCGTTGCCCCGCGCCGCGGTCAGCCAGGCGGCATCCTCCTCCGCCAGCCCCCTGATCTGCCGGAACCCCAGCCGCAGCGCCAGCCTGCCCTGCCCGTCCGGCTCCATCACGTTGTCCCAGTAGCTGGCCGTGACGCAGACGGGCCGCACCTCCACACCATGTTCGCGCGCATCCCGCACGATCTGGGCCGGGGCATAAAACCCCATCGGCTGCGCGTTCAGCAGCGCACAGGCGAAGATCCCCGGATGATGGCACTTGATCCAGGCCGAGGCATAGACCAGCAGCGCGAAACTCGCCGCGTGGCTTTCCGGAAAGCCGTAGGATCCGAACCCCTCGATCTGGGAAAAACAGCGCGCCGCGAACTCCTCGTCATAGCCGTTGCGTTTCATCCCGCGCATGAACAGGCTGCGAAACTCGCCGACATTGCCATGTTTCTTGAACGTCGCCAGCGACCGGCGCAGCCGGTCCGCCTGATCCGGGGTGAACCCGGCACCGACAATGGCAATCTGCATCGCCTGTTCCTGAAACAGTGGCACGCCCAGCGTCTTGCCCAGCACCTCGCCCAGCGCATCCGAGGGAAAACTGACCTCCTCCTCCCCGTTGCGCCGCCGGATATAGGGATGCACCATGTCGCCCTGGATCGGGCCGGGCCGGATGATCGCCACCTCGATCACCAGATCGTAGAAGTTGCGCGGCTTCATCCGCGGCAGAAAGTTCATCTGCGCCCGGCTTTCGACCTGAAATACGCCCACCGAATCTGCCCGGCACAGCATGTCGTAGACCACAGGGTCCTCGGGCGGCAGCGTGGCCAGCGTATAGGTGATCTGGTGATGCTGCTGCAGCAGGTCGAACGCCTTGCGGATACAGGTCAGCATGCCCAGGCTCAGCACATCCACCTTCAGAATGCCCAAGGAGTCGATGTCGTCCTTGTCCCAGCAGATGACCGTGCGACCCTCCATCGTCGCGTTCTCGACCGGCACCAACTCGTCCAGCCGCCCGTCGGTGATCACGAAGCCGCCCACATGCTGCGACAGGTGTCGGGGAAAGCCGATCACCTCATAGACCAGATCCATCGTCTGGCGCAGCCGCCGGTCGGTCGGATCCAGCCCGATCTCGCGCATCCGCTCCGCCTCCAGCCCCTCGGCCGAGAAAAACCCCCAGAGCTGGGAGGAGAGCGCGCTGATCGTGTCCTCGGTCAGGCCCATCGCGCGGCCGACCTCGCGGATCGCCCGCTTGCCCCGGTAATGCACCACTGTCGCACAGAGCCCGGCGCGATGCCGGCCATAGCGCTCATAGATCCACTGGATCACCTCTTCGCGCCGCTCGTGTTCGAAATCCACGTCGATATCGGGCGGCTCGTCCCGCGCCTCGCTGACGAAACGCTCGAACACCATCGTGCCGATCTCGGGGCTCACCGAGGTGACACCGAGGCAATAGCACACCACCGAGTTCGCCGCTGATCCCCGCCCCTGGCACAGGATGTCCCGCGACCGGGCGAAATCCACGATGTCCCGCACGGTGAGGAAATACGGCTCGTAGCGCAGCTTGGCGATCAGGGTCAGCTCATGCTCCAGCATCGCGACCACATTCTCCGGCGCCCCACCCGGATAGCGCCGGTCCAGCCCCTCATATGCCAGCCGCCGCAGCCGGTCCGGCGGGGTCTCGTTTTCGGTAACCTCCGAGGGGTATTCATAGCGCAGCTCGTCCAGCGAGAAGCTGAGCCGGCGGCACAGTTCCCCGGCCCGGTCGACCGCGTCCTCGTGACCGCGAAACAGCCGCCGCATCTCGGCCTCCGAGCGCAGCCGCTGCTCGCCATTGGCCAGCGCATCGCGACCCAGATCGTCCACCTTCCGCTTCAGCCGGACCGCCGTCAGCACATCCGCCAGCCGCCGGCGGCTGCCGTGATGCATGCGCGGGGCGGCCGAGGCGAGCGTTCTCAGCCCCAGCTCTGCCGCCTCTTCCGTCAGCACCGCGAACCGGTCCATGTCCCGGCCATCGTAGACGGGATGCAAAAGCAGATGCATCCTGCCGGCAAAGCGGCGTGACAGCCGTTTCAGATGCGGCCGCCATACCGCCGCGCCGCCCCGCGGCCGGGTGGTCGCGGGCCAGAGCAGCAGCTGCAGCCCCTCCGCATGATCCAGAAGATCCGCCAGTTGCAGGTCGCAGTCGCCCTTTTCCGCCGCCAGCCGGCCCTTCGAGATCAGCCGGCACAGCGCCGCCCAGCCGGCCCGGGTTTCCGGCAGGGCGGTGATCGGCGGGGCATCGGAAAACAGCAGCCGCGCCGCCGGGATCAGCCGGGGCCGGCTGTATACGGGAAAGGAGGGCGGCGCCGGGATGTGGCCCGGCCGCGGCGGGCCGATGGGCGCATTCCCGGCGTCCCAGTCCAGCCGCTCCTGCACCAGCCGGCCAATCCGGCGCGCCTCGGTATGGGCCCGCACGATGCCGGCCACCGAATTGTCATCGGCAACCGCGATCGCGGGCAACTCCGACAGCGCCGCACGGGTCACGTATTCCTCGGCATGGCTGGCCCCGGTGAGGAAGGTGAAATTGGAGGTGATCGACAGTTCAGCAAACATTGCGGATATATTAGTTCTCTCTTTGTTCTCTTTCGAGTCCTTTCCGGCGGGGCCAAGAATTTTCCAAAAATTCTTGGCAAAACTTTTCAGAAAAGTTTTGCGCCCCCTGCGGCCTCCGCGCTCTTGCCCACATCGCTGCAATGACCGATAAACCGGAGCCAATCAGAGCGGCAAAGGACAGCAAGCATGACCATCGAGGCTCCGGAAACCAAGATCGTCGACAGCTACCGCATCGCCTGCGACGGCGGCGAGGGCGCATTGGGCCATCCCCGCGTCTGGCTGCAGATCCCGCACGATACGGGCTGGGTCGAATGCCCCTATTGCGACTGCCGCTACGTGCAGCAGGACCACGCCGAAGACGCCGCCTGACCTGCCACGTCGCGGCGGGGAGACCGGTGCGATCTGAGTATTTGGGCAAAGATGAAGATGCGGGTCCGTCACATCATGCTGGCGGGCGCGTCCGCGTGATGGCACAAAGGCGGGACCAGTCAGGGAGGCGCGTATGAGTGAGTTTGGCAAGGGCTGTCATCTGCATCTGATTGATGGATCGGCATTCATCTTCCGGGCCTATCACGCTCTGCCGCCGCTGACGCGGAAATCCGACGGGCTGCCGATCGGCGCCGTATCCGGGTTCTGCAACATGCTGCAGCGCTATATATCGGACAATGCAGGGCCGGACGCACCGACCCATGTGGCGGTGATCTTCGACAAGGGCAGCCATACGTTCCGCAACGATCTTTATGACCAGTACAAGGCCAACCGCGAGGCCATGCCCGAGGATCTGCGGCCGCAGATCCCGCTGACACGGCAGGCGACGGAGGCGTTCAACATCGCCTGCAAGGAGCTGGAAGGATACGAGGCTGACGACATCATCGCCACGCTGGCATGTCAGGCGCGGGACGCGGGTGGCAGGGTGACCATACTCTCCTCGGACAAGGACCTGATGCAGCTGGTCGGCGGCGGCGTCGAGATGCTGGACGTGATGAAGAACAAGCGCGTCGACCGGGACGGGGTGTTCGAAAAGTTCGGGGTCGGTCCCGAGCGGGTTGTGGATGTGCAGGCGCTGGCCGGTGACAGCGTGGACAATGTGCCCGGCGCGCCGGGGATTGGGATCAAGACCGCGGCGCTCCTGATCAACGAATACGGCGATCTGGACAGCCTGCTGGACCGGGCTGACGAGATCAAACAGCCCAAGCGGCGTCAGACCCTGCTGGACAAACGCGACCAGATCGAGCTGAGCCGCAGGCTGGTGCAGCTCGATTGTGAAACGCCGCTGGCCTTCGGGCTGGACGATCTGGAGGTGCGGGTTCCGGACCCTGACACGCTGATGGGGTTCCTTGCGGATATGGAGTTCCGGACCCTGTCGAAACGTGTGGCCGACATCATGGGGGTGGAGGCGCCGGTCATCCAGGACAGCGCGCCGGAGCAGGAGGGTGCCGCCGAGGCCGAAGCCGTGCCATTCGATCCGGAGAGCTATGAATGTGTTCGTGATGCCGGGGCTTTGCGGCGCTGGATCGCGGAGATCTATGAGCGCGGGTATGTGGCAGTCGATACCGAGACCACCGGGCTGAATGAGATGACCGCGGAGCTTGTCGGGATATCGTTGTCCGTGCAGGCCGGTGCAGCCTGTTACATCCCGCTGACTCACAAGGCGGGCGATGGTGAGGGGCTGTTCGGCACGGATGATCTGGCCGAGGGGCAGATGCCGTTGCCGGAGGCGCTGGCGCTGCTGAAACCTGTGTTGGAGGATCCTTCGGTTCTGAAGATCGGGCAGAACATGAAATACGATGCCAAGATTTTCGCCCGTTACGGTGTGGACGTGGCCCCGATCGACGACACGATGCTGATGTCCTATGCAATGCATGGCGGAATTCACAACCACGGCATGGATCTGCTGAGCGAACGCTATCTGGGGCACAAGCCGATCCCGATCAAACCGTTGCTGGGCACGGGGAAATCCGCGAAGACCTTTGACAAGGTGCCGATCGCGGATGCGACCGCCTATGCCGCCGAGGACGCGGACATCACTCTTCGGCTGTGGGAAACGTTCCGGCCCAACCTGCACCGGGCAGAGGTCACCACCGTCTACGAAACACTGGAACGGCCGCTGATCCCGGTGCTGGCGCAGATGGAGATGAACGGCATCCGCGTCGACCGTGACACGCTGAGCCGGATGTCGAACTCCTTTGCTCAGAAGATGGCCGGGCTGGAGGCGGAAATTCACGAGCTGGCCGGCGAAAACTTTAATGTCGGCAGTCCCAGCCAGGTGGGAGATATTCTGTTTGAAAAGATGGGCTTGCCGGGCGGAAAGAAGGGCAAGACCGGCAAGTATTCGACACCTGCAGACGTGCTGGAGGATCTGGCGACCGAGCATGATCTGCCGGGCCGGGTGCTGGACTGGCGGCAGCTGCAGAAGCTGAAATCGACCTATACCGATGCGTTGCAGGACCATATCAACCCGGATACCGGGCGGGTGCATACGTCTTATGCGATCGCCGGGGCCAATACCGGGCGGCTGGCCTCGACCGACCCGAATCTGCAGAACATTCCGGTGCGCACCGAAGAGGGCCGGCGGATCCGAGAGGCCTTTGTCGCCGAACCGGGAAATATTTTGTTATCGCTGGATTACTCTCAGATTGAGCTGCGCATTCTGGCGCAGATAGCGGATATTCCGGCGCTGAAACAGGCCTTTGCCGACGGGCTGGACATTCATGCGATGACCGCTTCGGAGATGTTCGACGTGCCGCTGGAGGAGATGACGCCGGAGGTGCGCCGACGGGCCAAGGCGATCAATTTCGGGGTGATTTACGGGATTTCCGGCTTTGGGCTGGCGCGGAACCTGCGCATTCCGCGCAGCGAGGCGCAGGGGTTCATCGACCGTTATTTCGAGCGCTTCCCGGGCATCCGGAGTTACATGGACGAAACCGTTGCTTTTGCAAAGGAAAACGGGTTCGTGCAGACCCTGTTCGGGCGCCGGATCCACACGCCGGAGATCAACGCCAAGGGGCCGCATGCGGGCTTTGCCCGGCGCGCGGCGATCAATGCACCGATCCAGGGCACGGCGGCGGACATCATCCGGCGGGCCATGGTGCGGATGCCGGCCGGGCTGAAGGGGCTGCCGGCGCGTATGTTGTTGCAGGTGCACGACGAATTGCTGTTCGAAGTGCCCGAGGACGCGGTGGAGGATACCATTGCGCGCGCCCGCGAAGTGATGGAAGGCGCCGCGCATCCGGCGGTGCATCTGGACGTGCCGATGGTGGTGGATGCGGGCCGGGGTGCGAACTGGGCCGAGGCGCATTGAGGCGACGGTTTTTCAGCGGAAAACCGGGACGTAATTCGCCGAGTTTTCAGATCGGGCCGTGAGGATGTGAATCGGGTGTGCGGTGCGGTGCAACGGGACACTTGTTGCCGCAGAAACCCGGGTACCGTACGCCGGAATTTCACCAGATGCGCCGGATCGGGCAGAAATGTACAAATCGTACAGTCTTAGCCCCCTTCATCTACAAAACGTACAGGGGTTCAGTGGGTTGGTGTTGCCTCTGCCGGCGCGGTGCCAACCATTTTATGGCCTGATTAACTGGTCAGGTCAGGCTGTCCCGGCGCGCGTGAACGCCCCCCTTGGCCGCTGCGCTTCACGTGTTACCGGCTGCTCTCATCATGCACTACAGGCCCAGGTAACGTTCCCGCGCCGCTTCATCGGCTTCAAGTTCGGCGCTGGTGCCGTCCCAGACCGCCTGCCCGCGCTGGATGATGAAATGCCGGTCGGCGATGCGCATCAGGTCGTGCAGATTCTTGTCCACGACGAGGATGGCGAGCCCCTGTTTTCCGATCTCGGCCAGCGCGTCCCAGATCTTGCGGCGGACCAGCGGGGCGAGCCCTTCGGTCGCCTCATCCAGGATCAGAAGTTTCGGGTTGGTCATCAGCGCGCGGCCGATTGCCAGCATCTGTTGTTCGCCGCCCGACAGCAGGTTGCCCATTGAGGTCAGCCGGGTTTCCAGTTCGGGGAACAGGGCGAACACCCGGTCGACGGTCCAGGGATCCGGCAGGTTCAGGTGATTCGAGGCCGTGGCCACGAGGTTTTCACGCAGCGACAGGTTCGGAAAGATCTGGCGCCCTTCCGGGACCAGCCCGAGACCGAGATTGGCGGTGCGGAAGCTGCGCTGGCCCAGCAGTTCCTGACCCTCGAAGGTCACTGAACCGCCCGTGGCCGGGACGATGCCCATGATCGAGTTGATCGTCGTGGTCTTGCCCATGCCGTTGCGGCCCAGCAGGGTCACGACCTGACCGGGCTCGACGCGCAGGTTGACCCCGAACAACGCCTGGCTGGACCCGTAATGAGTGGTGAGATCGCGGACCTCCAGCATCACGCCTCCTCGCCCAGATAGGCGTGCTGCACGGCTTCGTTGCCGCGGATTTCCTCCGGTGTGCCGGTGGCAATGATATGGCCGTAGACCAGCACCGAGATCCGGTCGGCCAGCGCAAAGACCGCATCCATGTCATGTTCGATCAGCAGGATCGTGTGCTGCCGCTTGATGCCGTTCAGCAGATCGACCATCGCGCGGGTTTCTTCCGCACCTAGCCCGGCCATCGGTTCATCCAGCAGCATCAGGTCGGCTTCGGAGGCCAGCGCGATGGCAATTTCCATGTGCCGGTGTTCGCCGTGGCTGAGCGCGACGGTGCGCATTTCGGCCTTCTCCTCCAGACCGACGCGGCGCAGCAGGTCCATCGCCCGGTCGCGCAGTTGCCGGTCCCCGCGGGCCGGGGCGACGAAACGGAAGGAGTGGCCCTCGCGCGCCTGCACCGCCAGCGCGATGTTGTCGATCACCGACATCTCCATGATCAGAGAGGTGATCTGATAGGACCGGGTCATGCCCAGACGGGCCCGCCGGTGCGGCGGAACCAGCGTGATGTCGCCGCCTTTGAATAGAACCGTGCCGCTGTCGGGGCGCTGCAGGCCGCAAAGCTGGCTGATCAGCGTGGTCTTGCCGGCGCCGTTGGGGCCGATGACGGCGTGAAGTTCACCGGTTTCGACCGAGAGGGTCAGATCGTCGGTGGCCTTGATGCCACCGAAGCTTTTGTTCAGGCCCTTGATTTCGAGGAGCGCCGCCATGTCAGTCCTCCCCCCGGCCCAGCAGGCCCATCAGCCCGCCGCGCACGTAAAGGACGATGACGATCAGCAGCAGGCCGAAGGGCAGGTGCCAGAAGTTCGACAATTCGACCTCGGTGCCCAGAAGGCTGTGCAGGGGGCTTTCGAGCCAGCCGAGCGTGTCGACGAGAACTTCCTCGAGGAGAATGAATGCCGCGGCCCCAAGGACCGGTCCGCCGATGGTGGTGGCCCCGCCGAGGATCACCATGAACATCAGTTCGCCGGAGGCGCGCCAGTCCATCATTTCGGGGCTGATAAAGGTGGTGAAATTGCCCAGAAGGGCGCCGGCATAGCCGGCCATCGCACCTGAGATGACATAGGCCGTGAGCCGGTAGAGATAGGTGTTGAAGCCCAGCGTCACGGTGCGTTCGTTGTTGCCCTTGGCCGCCTGCAGCACCATGCCGAAGCGGGAATTCACGATCATGTTCACCAGCAGCATCGCCACGACCAGCGACACATAGGCCAGTCCGAAGAGATGCAGGGGATTGTCGAGGTTCAGGAGCGGCAGTTCCGAGCGGGTGTCGATCACCAGCCCGTCGTCGCCGCCGTAATGTTCGATGGAGACGATGAGGTAATAGACCATCTGCGCAAACGCCATGGTGATCATGATGAAATACACGCCGCGGGTGCGCAGGCAGATGGCGCCGGTGATCAGGGCGAATATGGCGCTGACAGCGACGGCGATGCCGATATGGATCAGCCCGTTCGTGGCCCAGTCTCCGATGCCGTCGTAGAGCCAGTGAAAGGCGGGGATGCCGACGGCATAGGCGCCGAGGCCCAGATAGGCGGCATGGCCGAAGCTGATCATGCCGCCGTAGCCGAGGATCAGGTTCAGGCTGACGGCGGCAATGGCGAGGATTGTCAGCCGTGTGGCGAGGTCGAGATAGAAGGCATTACCGGTCCAGTAGAAGACCGGCGGCAGGATTGCCAGCAGGGCCATGACGACCAGCGTTATCAGGGATTTGCGCGTCATTACCGGACCTTCGGCGGGAACAGGCCCTGAGGCCGGACGGCGAGCACGGCCGCCATGATGATGTAGATCAGCATGGCCGACACGGCCGGGGCAGAGGTTTCCGCGGCCTCGGTGGACATGGCCAGTTTGAAGATGTCGTCAAGGAACGACCGGCCCAGTGTGTCGATCAGGCCGATCATCAGGGCGGCGATGAACGCGCCTTTCATCGAGCCGATGCCGCCGACGATGATCACGACGAACGCGGTGATGATGATGTTGTTGCCCATGCCGATGGCGGCCTCGGTGATCGGGGCGATCAGCATGCCGGCCAGCCCGGCCAGCGCGGCGCCCAGTGCAAAGACCAGCGCGAACAGCATTTCGATGTTGATGCCCAGCGCCGAGACCATGGTCCGGTTCGAGGCGCCGGTCCGGATCAGCATGCCGAGGCGGGTATAGTTGACCAGCCAGAACAACAGCCCCGCCGCGCCCAGCCCCGACCCGATGATCAGCAGGCGGAAGGTGGGGACGATCACGTCGCCGCCCAGCGGCACCTGCCCCTGCAGCCAGTCGGGCAGCGGGACCTGAATGCCTTCGGGACCCCAGATCAGGTGCACCAGCGTGTCGATGACAAGGATGGCGCCGAAGGTGCCCAGCACGTGGTCGAGATGGTCGCGCATATAGAGCGGCCGCGCCAGCACCCGTTCCAGCACCAGTCCGAGGATCGCGACGATGGGCAGCGACACAATCACCGCCAGCAGGAAGTTTCCGAAGGCGTATGTCAGCGTCGCGCAGAAGAACGCGCCCAGCATATAAAGCGACCCGTGGGCGAGGTTGACGAAATCGAGGATCCCGAAAACCAGCGTCAGGCCCGATGCCACCAGAAACAGAAGCAGGCCCAGTTGCAGCCCGTTCAATGTCTGGATCACCAGAAGTGAAAAATCCATGTCTGTCCCTGGTCCGTGTCGTAGTGAGGCCGGGGCAGGAGGCCCCGGCCACATGCCTCAGAAGAGGGTTGTCAGTCCAGTTTGCATTCGGACGCGTAGCTGTCGACGTGATCTTCGAACACCGTGGCCACAACCTTGGTCGTCCAGGTGCCGTCCGCGTCGGCAACGACTTCGCGCAGGTAGAAGTCCTGAACCGGGAAGTGGTTGGAGCCGTAGGTGTAATCACCGCGCACGCTGTCGTAGTCCGCGGCCATCAGCGCGGCGCGCACCGCGTCCATGTCGCTCATGTCACCGCCGGTGGCCTTGACCGCGCTGGCGATCAGCATGATCGCATCATAGGACTGGGCCGCGTAGTTCGACGGGTAGGTGCCGAACTGTGCCTTGAAATCGGCGACAAATTTCTGGTTCGCGGCATTGTCCAGCGAGGGGTCCCAGTGCCCGGTCGAGCGGCTGCCTAGCACGGATTCGAAATCCGCTGCCTGCAGGCGCGGGATGCTGAGCCCGTCAACGGTGAACACGGTATAGAGTGGGATCACGTCCTTCAGGCCGGCCTGATGGTATTGTTTGATAAACGCCCCGCCAGCCGCGCCGGGATAGAACACGAACAGCCCGTCTGCGCCGGAGGCCTTGGCCTTGGCCAGTTCGGCGGAGAAATCAAGCTGGGCATCGGCGCCCCACTTGGTGAGGTCCTTGCCCTTGACCTCGCCCTTGAAGGTCCGTTCCACACCGGCGACCATGTTTTTGCCCGCGGCATAGTTCGGCGCCATGATATAGAGCGATTTCACGCCCTGCTGGTTCAGCACCTCGCCCATGGCCATCGGTGTCTGGTCGTTCTGCCACGAGGTCGAGAAAAAGTTCTTGTCGCAGAGCTTGCCGGCGATCTGGCTGGGTCCGGCATTGGCCGAGATCAGGAACTTGCCGCCATCCAGCGCGGATTTGCGCGAGGCGAGCAGAACATGGGACCAGATGAACCCGGTCACGAAATCAACGTCATCCTGCTTGACCAGCTTGTCGGTCACCTGTTTGCCCACGTCCGGGGCGAACTGATCGTCGGCAAAGATCACTTCGAGCTTGGTGTCGCCGGCCATGCCGCCCAGATGCTCCATGGCGAGATTGACGGCGTTTTCCATTTCCTTGCCGATGACGGCGGCACCGGTGGTCAGCGTGGTCACAAAGCCGATTTTGACGGCTTCGGCATGGGCCGGCGCGGTCAGCATGGTGGCGGCTAGCGCCAGAGAAGCTATACGTTTCATGTTTCCTCCCAACGTATGTTTCAAATCTTTTTCTTCCTTCGGACCTCTGCGGGTCTTGCAACAATAGAACCGGAGCCCGGTTCGAGTTGCAAGAACCTGTCATGCCGCAGTCACCGGAATTGATGCAAATAGTCAGAGCTGACAAAAAAATAGTGAAAACCCGGCCGCGTGCGGCGCCGGACCGGTCACGGTGATTTCGGTTCCGCCGGGGACAGTCCGCCCCGGTCTTTGTTCTGCGGCTGGCCGGCCATGTGTTCAGGGTCAGACCATTTCCAGCGCGATTGCCGTTGCCTCACCGCCGCCGATGCAGATCGACGCGATGCCGCGGCGGGCCGACCGGGCCTTCATCGCACCCAGCAGAGTGACGAGGATCCGGGCGCCCGACGCGCCGATGGGATGGCCCAGCGCAACGGCCCCGCCATGCACGTTCAGCCGGTCGCGGTCGATACCGAGCTCTTTCATCGACGCCATGGCGACAACGGCAAAGGCTTCGTTAATCTCGAACAGATCGACCTCATCGAGCGCCCAGCCGATTTTCTCGGCCAGCTTCTGCTTGGCATAGATCGGCGCGGTGGTGAACCAGCCCGGTTCGCCGGCAAAGGCGGCGTGACCGACAATGCGCGCCAGCGGCGTCAGACCCAGCCTTTCGGCCTCGGACGCGCGGCCAAGCACCAGCGCAGCGGCGCCGTCGTTGATGGAGGAGGAGGAGGCCGCGGTAATCGTGCCGTCCTTGCGGAAGGCGGCGCGCAGGTTGGGGATCTTGGCCGGGTCGATCTTTTGCGGGCCTTCGTCCTGTGCTACCTCGACCGCGCCCTTGCGGGATTTCACCGTGACCGGCGCAATTTCCCAGTCGAAGGCGCCGCTGTCTGCGGCGGTCTTGGCGCGGGTCACGCTTTCGATGGCGTAGGCATCCTGATCGTCGCGGGTGAACTGATATTTCTCGGCACAATCCTCGCCGAAGGTGCCCATCGAACGGCGGGTGCCGTCGGGGCCGATGTCATAGGCGTCTTCAAGACCGTCGAGCATCATGTGGTCAAGCACCTTGTGATGGCCGATCCGGGCGCCTGCGCGTTCGTTCGGCAGCAGGTAGGGGGCGTTTGTCATGCTCTCCATGCCGCCGGCGACGGCCAGATCGATGGAGCCCGCAACGATCGCGTCATGCGCCTGCATGACCGATTTCATGCCCGAGCCGCAGACCTTGGACACCGTCGTGCAGGGCACCGATTTCGGCACGCCGGCAGCGATGGCCGCCTGCCGTGCCGGCGCCTGTCCCAGACCGGCCGGCAGCACGTTACCCATCAGCACCTCGTCCAGCTGATCGGCGGCGACACCGGCATCCCTGAGGGCGGCGGAAATGGCAACCGCACCCAGTTCGGTGGCCGGGACGCCCGCGAAGCTGCCCTGAAACGCGCCCAGCGGTGTGCGGGCCGCGCCGAGGATCATGATGGGATCATCCAGTTTGCTGCCATCCATATTGGTTCCTCCGGATCGTTGGTTGGGTCGTTGCTGAGTTCAGGCTGCTTTCTGCCCGATGTTGCGGCAACCCACAATGCGGGGGTTGCGCAGTGCGGCGGCGATTTCCCGGTCAAGGTCCGGTTCGGGGCGGTTCAGCGTGGCTTGCAGGACGGCGGCGACATCGCGCACGGTGTCTTCGGAAATACCACGGCCCTGTGTCAGCCGCGTGCGGCGCAGCAGGATGTCTTCTAGCGTCTGCGCAGACCGGTTTCGGATCAGCCATTCGATTTCGCCGGTGGTGCAGTTTGCGATTCCATGCAGGGGCCGGTTTTCGGACAGGGCCACGCAGAAGGCGGCGACATCGCCGGCGATGGCACCGTAACGGGTGATCAGGTCCGCGGCGCGGTTTGCGCTCAGGCCATGGGTTTCCGCCAGCGAGGATGCGTTGCAGGGCTGTGCGCCGGGATAGTCGCGGGCGGCGGTGGAGGTTTGCCGCGCCCGGCCCAGCGTGGCCAGAACGCGATCGGCCGCCTGTTCGGAGAAGGCCCGGAAGGTTGTCCATTTGCCGCCGACCAGCGACAGGACCGTCTGTCCGGTGTCGTCGAACCGGTCGGTTTCCAGCACGTGATCGCGGCTGGCCGAGGTGGCCGATCCGCTGTCGTCCCGGCGCAGGGGCCTGATGCCCGAGGTGAGCGAGACGACGTGGTTGCGCGTGACGGTCAGGTCTTCGAACAGCGAATTGATCGCGGTGAGCAGATAGTCGATTTCGCGGTCAGACACGCTGCGGTCCTGCGGGTCTGTCACGTCGACCTCGGTGGTGCCGACCAGCACGTTTTCGGCCAGCGGCAGGGCCAGAACCATGCGGCCGCTGCCATCGTCGAAATAGAATGCGCGGTCAGAGATGCGGCTGGTCAGGCCGGGGTGGTCCAGGACCAGATGCGCGCCCTTGACGCCGCGCACGTATTGCGTGACCCCGCCCAGCGCGGCGTTCACGTGGTCGATCGCGGATCCGGTGGCGTTCACCACCACCTGTGGCCGGATAGTCCGTTCGCTGCCGCTGAACCGGTCGCGGATCGTGAACAGGCCGTTGTCACAGGTCCAGTCCGCGTGGTTTAGCGCGGCCACGTGGCCGCCCTGTGCAAGCGCCTCGGCCAGCAATTCGAAGACCAGCCCTTCCGGGTTGGTGATCTGTCCGTCAAAGAACTGAACCACCGCTTTTACCTTGCGGTTCAAATGGTCCGGGAAACGGTCCCGCCGCAGAGTGACGGTGTGGCGCGGCAAGGCATCCGCGCCGCGCCCGAGGAATTCGTAGAGGCCCAGCGCGCCCTGCAGCGCGGCGAGGCTGAGCGGGCCGCCGTCACCGCAGAGGCCCAGAAACCGACCCACGGACCGGCCAAAGCCCGCGGCGATACCCGGCACCGGCACAAGAAACGGCAACGGCCGGACCAGATGCCGGGCGTGGCGAATCAGGCGGTTGCGTTCCTGTGCGGCCTCAGCCACGAGCCGGAATTCCCGGCCTTCCAGGTAGCGCAACCCGCCATGGGCCATGCGGCTCGAGGCGCTGCTGGCCCCGGTGCAGAAATCCCCGGTGTCGATCAGGACCGCGGACACGCCATTGAGCGCCAGATCGCGGAAGGTTCCGACCCCGTTGACCCCACCGCCAAGGATCAGCACCTCGGGCTCGGTCAGATGGTCCAGCCGGTGCAGGCTGTCCTGTCTTTTGTCGGTCAGGGGCTGAGTGGGTTCGGGCACCATGTCGGTCAGCAATCACCTGTCGAAGCTGTCGTCAACCGAATGTAGCGGATCGGCAGGGCAATTGCCGCAACGATCTGTTTCAGGCGTGGTTGCGCCGCCGGCCGGATCCCGGAAACCGGGCGGTTTCGCCGGTCTGACAGTGATCGGATGACGTGGCGTTCGACTCGGCTTGACATTTCTGACTATTTCACTCAACTTTAAGGTCACAGCCAGCCCTTCCCGGGTCAGCCAACTTGTTTCAACGCACCGGGAGTGGCTTGTGATGTCATCTGGGAAAACTGTTGTGACCACGAAAATCACGGCGGGTGAATGCCCGGACCTGTTGCATGCAACCTTTGTGACAGGTGGCAATGGGCAGTTCAGCATCGAACGCCTGATCGACCTGATTGAACACAGGGAGAAGGGTCGAAAATGGACATGACCAATACCGACAAGAGCAAGATGACCATCGTCAACACGCTGCCGGTTCACGACGCGACCACGCTGACGGAAGGTGGCGAGCTGGCGCTGATCCGGCTGGAAGATCAGTTGTATACTCTTCGAATCACCCGCGCCGGCAAGCTGTTGCTGACGAAATGACCCGCCATGTGTCGCAGCGCGGCGGTGCGCCGGTCGGGTTCGTTCGGGAACTGGGGCCGGTTGAGGCCGGTGCGGTATTGTACCTGAGGCTGTGGGTGGCGGTCCGGATCAGCCGGCGAAGATCCGGACTGATTTTGCCCGGACACTGAGGCCGGGCGACGCGCCGGGCGTCTATGAAACATTCGAATCGCTGTGCGACTTGTGTCTGCAGCACGGGCGCCGCCCGCTGATGCGGCATCAGGTTTCATGCAAATATCTGGGCGCGGACGAGGCGTGTTTTGCCAATTTCATCGGCTTTGCAAGCGAGGGCGCGCGCGAGGATGCGTTTTTTGCTGGCGGCCAACCTTGTCCGGCCGGATATGGCGTCGTCGCTTGTCGGGCTCGCCGAAAGGTTCGGGCTGGCGCTGCGCCGGATGGCAGCACGAATGCCACCGGCGACGGTGCCCCTGACGGCAGCAGTTCACTGATCCCGGTCAGCAGATCCATGTAGAGGCCGTTAGCGACCTGTCCGGTCAATAGCTTTACAGAAAAGCACATTCCGCCGCTATCTGGCGCCCCGAACGATGGTGCTGTCAGGCAGCGTTGTTCTTCCGGTTCTTTTTGCCCCACCACGTATTAGAGAGGGGTTGCCCGGCGACATAGCTGTCGGCTCCCAGTTCATCCTGGATACGAAGACATTCGTTCCACTTTGCCATGCGTTCAGATCGGGTGAACGACCCGACTTTGAGCTGACCGCCGCCCAATCCGGTCGCGAGATGAGAGATAGAGACGTCTTCGGTTTCACCGGACCGGGCCGAAACAATTGCGCCCCACCCGGCGTCCATGGCCGTGCGGAACGTCGCCACCGATTCACTGACCGTACCGGCCTGATTCACCTTGACCAGAACCGCATTGCAGGCCCCCTGCGCGGCGGCTTCGGACACCAGCCCGGCATTGGTGACAAGGTAGTCGTCGCCGATGATCTGCACCCGGCCGCCGAACCGGCGTGTAAATTCGATCATTCCGTCCGTGTCGTCTTCGCCGACCGGGTCCTCGATTGAGGCGATCGGGTAGGCGTCCAGCCAGCCGCCCAGCATCTGAACCAGTTCGCCCGAATCCATTTCGCGGTCTTCCAACGCCAGACGGTAGCGCCCGTTCCTGCCAAACTCCGAGGCCGCGATATCAAGAGAGATCACCACACGCTCGCCCGGTGTCTCGCCAGCCTTTTCAATGGCAGCAACCAGCGTTTCCAACGCTTCTTCGTTGCTGTCGAATACCGGCCACCAGCCGCCTTCGTCGGCCACGCCGGCCATTTTGCCCCGGGAGGCCATGATGTCTCCGGCAGCGAAGTAGACTTCGTTCGTGACTTCCATGACCTCGTCAAAACTGGATGCGCCGGGCACCATGATCATGAAGTCCTGAATATCAACACGGCGGCCGGCATGCGCGCCGCCCCCGAAGATCTGTATTTCCGGCAGCGGCAGCGACGGGGTGCAACCATAATGGTCGGCCGCGTGCCGCCACAGCGGTTTGCCGGCCTCGGCAGCGGCGGCGTGCAGCACTGCGAGCGAGGTCGCCACCGTCGCATTTCCCCCGAGGGTCTGTTTGAGCGAGGATGTGTCCAGCGCGAGAATGGCATCATCGGCGACGGCCTGATCTTCGGCGTCCAGCCCTGTCAGGGCCGGGGCGATAACGTCGTTGACGCTGGCAAGGGCGCGGCCCACGCCCATGCCTTTGAGCGCGCTTCCCCCGTCGCGCAGGTCGATCGCTTCGCGTGTACCGCGCGAGGCCCCGGCAGGTGCGATGGCGCGACCCAGTGCGCCGCTTTCCAGCCGGACTTCGACTTCTACGCTGGGATTGCCCCGTGAATCCCACACGCGTCGGGCATGGATGTTGGATATTCTGCTCACGGGTTTGGTTTCCTTATCGATCGGCAGCATGGGTGTCGGCCCGGCGCTCACAAAAAGTTCACGTGAACAAAATGGCCGGAAGGCGGGTGCTTGTCAACCGCCATAGTGTGACGGCTACATGACGCCTGATGTCGCGGCCGGTTATTGAATGAGCTGTTCGGTCGTCGGGACGAACAGGCAGAATTTGTCCATGTTGACTGCAAGTTCGATGGTTTCTCCCCCGGTCGGCGCGTCATCCGATCCCACGCTGGCGACCACGTCCTGACCGGCGGCCAATGCCGTCAGGATGGTTTCAGACCCGGTGGAGCTCAGACCGTGTTGAGCAGCGGTATGCCGTCGCGCAGGTTCCGGCAGTTTTCGATGGCCACCGAATAGCTGCGTGCGGCGGTTTCCGGGGTGTTCCAGGCCACGTGCGGCAGAACGGCAACGTTTTCGAGCTGAAACAGGACGCTGTCCGGAGGCGCCGGTTCCTGCGCGAAGACGTCCAGACCGGCGCCGGCAAGATGGCCGGATCGCAATGCGTCGGCAAGCGCGGGTTCGTCGATCAGTTCGCCGCGCGCCGTGTTGACCAGAACCGCCCCCTTTTTCATTCCTGCCAGCCGTGTCCGGTTGATCAGGGCATGGGTTTCAGCGGTCAGCGGCACATGAAGCGAAACGATATCGCTCTGGCTCAGCAATTCGTTCAGCGGCACGCCCGTTGCAACCGGGTCCGTATGCGACCGGCGGGCGTGAAACAGCACGCGGGCTCCCATCGCCGACAGAACCGGTGTCAGCAGGCGCGGAATGCTGCCGAAACCGACCAGCCCCACGGTCTTGCCGCCGATTTCGCTGACGTGATCGAAGAACCCGGCCGGTTGCGCCCATCCCTGTCCCGCGCGTGTCACCGCGTCGAGCCGCACCGCGCGCCGGCAGGCCATCAGCATCAGCATCAGGGTGGTTTCCGCCACCGCGGCGCTGTTCGACCCAGGCATGTTCGATACGGCGACACCGGCATCACGGGCAGCGTCCAGATCGATGGTGTTCACACCGACACCGATCTTCTGAATTAATTTCAGCGCTGGCGCAGCGGCAATGTCATCGCGTCCCAGCGGCTCCAGCACGTGCCACAGCACCTCGGCCCCGGCCAGCTTGCGGCGGAAACCGTCACGATCCGCGGGATCGGCGAAATCCAGTGTTACCCAGCCGGGCACGACAGTGTTCAGGTGCGCACGCAAGCCCGGGGACGGATTGTGATGCAGCAGGACTTTCACGACATCACAGATCTTCTTGCGGCGCCAGGCCTTGATATAGGCCCGGCAGTCGGGATCATTACCCGTAACCACATCTGTCGCAAGCTGCGTGGCAAGGCTGTCATCGGCGGGGGCATAGGCCTGCTCTGGGTCGTTCATCACCGGGTCGATGATGCCGCTGTCGGCACCGGCCGCGACTGCCGCACGCAGGAACACGTCGTTGATGTGTTTGCGCAGCGGAATGCCGAAGGACACGTTGCTGAACCCGCCGGTGATGCGGATTTCAGGCCCGTATCTGCGCCGGATTTCGCGGATGGCGTCGAGACAATCCTTGGCGAATTCGGAATTGACCGAGACCGGGAAGACCAGCGGGTCAACGTAGATCTGGCTCAGCCCGAACCCCTTGGACAAAGCGATATCGACCATCCTGCCGGCGTTTTCGATCCGTTCGGCGGACCCGTCCGGCATCGCCGTTCCGCCGGCAGCGGTCACGACAACCTCGGCGCCGCAGCCTTTTGCAACATCCAGCGCTTCGGGGCGCTCCAGCGAGGCGGAGTTCAGCATCGGCGCGCCGACCGGCGCCCTGCTGGCGGCAAGGCCGGCCTCGATCACCTCGATTGCAGAGCTGTCCACGCAGACCGGCACGGTCGCCACGGCCTCGATGGTTTCGACCAGCCACTTCATCGCTTCGACCTGTTCGGCACGCTTCAGCGAGAATTCATCGACGTTGAGGTCAAGATAATCGGCGCCGGTGGCTTCCTGCTTTTCGACCATGTCGCGGAGATATGCGTGCCCGAGCTCCTGCGGTTCGCCGGATCCGAACATGGCGTGGTCCACGGCGATCTTGACATGTTTCACCCGGCCCTCTTCGAAATCCTGCGTTTTGCGGAATTTTTCAGGGATTGGCAGGAACAGGGCGTCTCCGCCGTCTGGTGTAAACTGAATCACCTCGTCGCCCCTGTCGGTCTGTATGACGTGCTTGCCCTTGCGCAGCTTGATCCGGGTGGTGTGGATGTTTTCGCCGATCACGACGAATTTCTTGCGGGGCGCGGCATCTGGCATCAGAAATTCCTTTTTTGTCGGATCGCGGACGACGGCGTCAGGGCGCGCCCATGTCCGCGGGCATTGGTTTGAACTGGCAGCCATCGACGAAGAGGTCGAAAAATTCAGGCGCGGTTTCCAGTTCGACATGTTCGATGGTGGCGACGACCTTGGTCAGGTTGGCCCGGCGGTCCATGTTCAAAAGCAGTTCGCGCGCCCCCTGCAGCGCCGCGTTTTCGACCTTCTCGATCCGGTCGCGGGCGACAGGGGCGATGAAACCGATGACCTGCGCGCGGTCGATATCGATGAAATTGGCAAAGCCGCCGGCCAGACAGAGCCGGGAGATATCCTTGGCGGTGATCCCGAAGGTTTTCATCAGCAACGCCTGACCACAAAAGCTGGCGGCCTTGGCCTGAGCCAGATGGCTTGCGTCCTGAGCCGAGAAGGTGATGCCCCTTACCGGGTCGATCACCGCGTCGAAAGCCCGGCGGTCGCGCTTGAGCACACCCTTTACGGTCATCATTTCGCTGGTGCGAAGTTCCGCCAGCAGATCGATCAGGCCCGAGCCACAGATCCCCACCGCGGGTTTGTTGCCGATGGTGCGGGTTTCGAAAGTCTGATCTTCGTGCACGCGGACATATTCGATCGCGCCGTCCTGCCCGGGCATACCGTATTTGACCAGCCCGCCTTCGAAGGCCGGCCCGGCCGGGCAGCTGGCGGCCAGCATCCGGCCCTGCCCGGCCAGAATGATTTCGGTATTTGTGCCGATGTCGACGACCAGCGTAATTTCGCCGTCGTCCGCGGCCACGCCCAGAGCGGATACCAGAGCCGCGGTGTCCGCGCCGACATGGCTGCCGATCAGCGGCGCGCCGGTCACCACACCGCGGTGATGGCCCCGAAGCCCCAGTTCACGCATCGGCCGCCGCAACCAGGTATCCGGCCGCGTGCCGTCCCGAAAGGCGCGTTCGGTTTCGCTGCGATAGGGTTTCTGCCCGAGCGCGTGCACATCGATGCCGAAGAAGATGTCGCGCATTGTCGAATTGCCGACGAGCACGGCTTCGTAGATCCGCGCGGCGGGTACGTCGGCCTCGCGCGTGAGCGCGGTAATCTCGCGGTTGAGGCCGTTGATCACCGCCTTTTGCAGTTCCCCGCGATGCGCGCCGCTGTCATAAGAAATCCGCGTCATGATATCGCTGCCGCCGAATTTCTGCGGGTTTTCCATGGCGCCGGATGCAAGGATTTCGCCGGTTTCGAGGTTCAGAAGCTCGATGGCGATTGTGGTGGTGCCAAGATCGATCGCCAGCCCGTACAGATCGCCCTTTGCCCGGCCAACATTGCGGCCATGCAGGACCACGTCTTCGCCATCCCGCGCGACAGCGGGTTTCAGCGGGATCGGGCGGTGGGTCGAGCTGGTCAGGATCTTGGCCGGGCGGTGCAGCGGCACAAAGCTGATATCCGCGCCGGGGTCGAGAATCGCGGCCTGACAGGCCAGCCGATACGATCCGCTGAGAAAGCTTTCTTCCGGGGATGGCGGGCTGAGCGCGTCGGCGCCCGTGCGGATGTCCACGATACATTCGTGGCATTCGCCGAGGTTCCGGCAAGAGCTGGCAAGTTTCACACCCTGCGCGGTCGCCAGCTCGAATACCGTGGTGGGCGCATCTTTGGGCGATTTGCGGCCCTCGCGCCGCGCAGCACGGTTTTCCCTGATCCGCGCGATGTCGGATTTGGCCTTGTCATAAAGGCGCGGGTTGCTTTCCCATGCCACCTGATACCCGAATGTTCCGTCATGTGCGCAGGTGGCGGCATCGGCGTTCTCGTCGTCCGGCACCTGATTCCGGCAGGAAAACTTGGCCGTGCACCTGTCGTGCCGGTCGCGGTAAGGGCAGCGGTCCTGCGCCTGCTTGTCCGCGTGTTCGGCAATGCCTGACAGGATTTCCATCAAGGCCGCTCGGCTGGCCTTGATGTCACGACCGCTCATCTTCCGACGCCCTCCGAAGCGATTCAGGCGGCTTCGCTGGCGAGCGCGCGCGAGAACCTTGTCGCAAGCGAAACGCAGGACAGCGCGTCCTTGCCATAGGCATCCGCGCCCATATCGTCGGCGAATTCCTGCGTCACCGGAGCGCCGCCGACCATGATCATGACGTCGTCGCGGATGTCGGCATCGATGAAGGCCTCGATCGTCGTGCCCATGTTTGGCATGGTTGTGGTCAGCAGGGCCGACATGCCGACAATATACGCGTCATATTCCTCGACCGCATCGATGAATTCATCCTCGGACGTATCGACGCCAAGGTCATAAACCTCGAAGCCGGCGCCGCGCAGCATCATGATGCACAGGTTCTTGCCGATGTCGTGCAGATCGCCTTTGACGGTGCCCATGATGACCTTGCCCGCCGGTTCGCCGCCATGCGCGGCAAGGATCGGTTCGATATGCGCCATCCCGGCCTTCATCGCCCGGGCGCAGGCCAGAACTTCGGGCACGAACATAAAGTTTTCGCGGAACTTGACGCCGACTATGCCCATGCCGCCGATCAGCCCGTCATCCATAATGGTTTCCGCCGTGATGCCGTCGGCCAGCGCCTGTTGCGTGAGTTCGTCGGCCAGCCCGTTGTCGCCGTCAATCACCGCCGCCGCGATATCCTGCAGCAGCGGGACGATGGACGAAAACAGGTTCACGAACCGTTCGAATTCTTCCGGGCGCTCGATGTATTCGCCGATTTCGAACCGGATATCTTCGTTCTGAATGTCATCAATGGTCGGCACGACAGTAACTTCCTCCTCAATTCTGTTGGCTTCAGGCCGGCACCGCTTGGTCTGCGTGCCAGTCCTTCACCGCGCGTGAAATCTCCATCAGGTTTTCGAGCGGCGCCTGCAGCGGGATTGCGCATTCCGGTCCCACCATCTGAACACCTGCCTCGAGATTTGCATAAACCTCTTCGCGAACCTCTGCGGGGCCTTTGGCATAGAGCGTCGAGGGGTTGTTGATATTGCCCACCAGCGCAATCCGGCCTTCGACCGCGGCCATGGATTCTTCCGGCGTGTTCTTGCTGTCGAAATGGAAGGCCGCCATTCCGGTGTGCGAAAGATACCCCATCCGGTCAACGGTGCGTCCGCAGATATGCAGGATGAGCGGGATCGGGATTTCGTCGACGAAATTCGTATGAATTTCCTGCAGATAGCGCGCATAGTATTCGCCGCTGACCAGATCACCGGTGGCGTGGTCCGGAAGTGTCAACGCATCGGCCCCGGCGTCGATCTGCGCCCGGCCGAACAGGATGGTCGCTTCGGACAGCTTATCCAAAATGCGCCGGGTTTCGCTTTCGTCGTCCAGCGACAACAGCAGGAACGGTTCGACCCCGAAACAGTGGTAAGCCAGCGACCATGGGCCCATCGTCTTGCCTATGACGGCGGCGTCGTTTCCGTATTCCCTGCGCAGGATCCTGATCGCCTCCAGCACGCATTGCAGGTCCGGATGCATCAGGAAGTCATCCGGGATCACGATGTCCTCGGACGTTTTCCAGATCGGTTCGCTCATCCGCACGGTCGGCCAGTTGCCCTTGCCCTCCCATTGCATTTTACAACCCAATGCCGAGCTTTCCTGAATGACGGAAAACACCGGCATGATCGTGTCGAAGTTCAGGTCGACATGGCTGGTTGCCGCAAGCCGCGCCATCAGCTCTGCCCGTCGATTGGCGTCGGGGAACGGGGCATCGACAAGGTCCATCAGTTCGACGGTGGCGACGGAGGTCGGATTGGCCACCGGCGTGCGGTCGACCGGTTCACCGTTGAGCGCCGCCATTACGCGTTCGCGACCGGTCATTTCCTTGACGGGTGCCGCCATGTCACATCCTCCCTAGTCTGCACTTCCCGGCGCTGTGAGAACCCCACCGGCGCCAAGCTCATCCTGTTCGCGGGTTGCGACCCGCACGTTGATCGCGTCGGTCAGCAGCATTGCCACCATCGCGTTATGGTCGGTTTTGCAGTCGAACTGCGCAACCGGGTCTCCGCTTTCGTCCGCGACCATCTTTGTCAGCTTGCACATGCCGTTCATGACTGCGGTTGTCCGGCGTGCCGCCGTTGGCTTGTCCTCGACACTGTAGAAACGGTAGGTCCCCTGCCCCACCGCCTCCACGGCGATATCGCAATCGGCTTTCTTGTCGAAAACGGACATCGGGAATTCCTGGCCCGCCTCTGCAGTCGGCACGCGGCAGATCCGGGCGAATACGCGGCGCAGGGCGTTCACGTGGCCGGATCCGCAGGGAAACCGAAGGTATCCTTCGTTGCCGACCCGCTCCATCCCGGTCAGCCGCTCAAGTTCGCTGGAGACATGTGACACACGTTCCTGCGCCCAATCATAGCTTGCGTAGGAATGGACGATGAATTCCGAACCGCCGACCTGTTCGCGCATATAGAGACCAATGGAAATGTCGTTGCACGTCTTGTCGGCCGGCACGAGCTCTACACGTATTCCCAGATCCCGAATTCGTTTCATGCTGCTGTTCTCTTCGCGGTGCACCGAATGACAAAACCGTCCGTACAAATTGCTTTTGAGCTGCTGGGCTGACCAAAGAGATGCACAGTATCCGGTCGAAGTAAAGAAAATTGTTTACGTGCACAATTCGGAACACGACAGGTCCCGACCGCATTGGCACGGGGCCGCGGGACGTGGCTGAGACCCGGCTACAGCACCCAAGATCCGGCCCGAGCCGGAGGTTTACAGATCCGCGATCCGGCCGCGCAGCACATCGCAGAAATCGCCAAGGCGCGCCGGCGGTTCCGCGACCAGCGGCAGCATAATTGCCCGGACCGCATTCTGCTTTTGATCGGTCAGGTATTCGACCGGTGACTTTCCGTCGATCCGGGCCAGCATCAGGGCGGCAAGAAAGGCACAGACCCGGGCCTCTGTCGCACGCGCGCCGTCCCAGTCGATCAGGGCGGCGTAGGCATCCCACATTTCAAGGATCGCTTCGATCTGACGGTTGCGGATTTCCCGGTGGTGGACCGCGCCCAGCGCCAGAAGCGACATGCAGAAGGCCACATCGAAGGCGCCATCACCCAGCGTCGCGCATTCGGCATCCAGCAAGATCGGATAACCGTCGCGGAACAGGATGTTTTTCGGGCTTACATCGCCGTGCACCAAGACCGTCGGAGCCTCGTGAAACGCATCGCACAGACCGTTCAGCCGGTCGGACAAATCCGGATGGCGATCAGCGGTTGTTCTGAAATAGGGCGCGAGGCGCAACGCCTCAAAATCGTCGCGGTTTTCAAACGGAGTGCGGTCGAAACCGGGCCGCACCGAGGCCGCGTGGATCTGAGCGAGCACGCGCCCGACCACCGCGGCTTCGCCGGTGTCGGCCTGACGCGCCATTGTCGCATCCTTCCACAGATAGACATTGTCACCGGCGACATATTCCATGGCGAACCCGTTATCCGCCGAGGAATGCCCCAGCAGTTTCAGCGATGCTTTCGGGTCAATCGCCGCGGCGGCCTGAAGCCATTTGTATTCCGTCAGGTTGCGGTGGATCGGCGCGTGCCATGCGTCAGCGACCTTCAGTTGCTGCAACGCAAATTTCACGCAGATCTTGCGGTCCGGCAGCTCCACCAGAGCAATGTCGGACGCCACGCCCCCGGGCAGCGGCTGAACGGATTTCACATCCCCTGAACGCCCGAGACCCAACTCGGCCACAAGCGCCGTGCAGCGTTCCTTCAACCCGTCTTCTGTATCGGTGTGCATCAGAACTCGCTTGATTTGTTCACGTGAACTATTAAGGTGATCCGGAAGTTACGTCAATTCCATTCATCTGCAACAGGCACCCCGACGCATGACAAAACGTCCCACAATCAAATCGATCGCGCAGGATCTGGGGATTTCACACATGACTGTGTCACGTGCCCTGACCGGAAGTCCATTGGTTCAGGAAGGCACCAAACAGAAGATCCTGAAGCGTGCGAACGAGCTGGGCTATGTGCGGAGCGAGGCCGCCGTAGCAATGCGCGGCGACGCGACCCGGATTGTCGGCCTGATACTTCCAAACATTGAAAACGAATTCTATGCCAGCCTTGCGAACACCATGTCGCGGGCCTGCGACGATGTCGGGCTGCATCTGGTCATTCATCTGTCAGATGATGATCAGGCCGCAGAACGCCTGCAGATTCAGCGTCTTCGGCAGCTTCATGCCTTTGCCGTGGCGCTGGTCCCGGCCCCGGGCGAGCCGGACAGCTATCCGGCGGATGTGACCAGCGTCGAACTGATCCGGACCCGGTCCGGCGGCATTTCGCACATGATTGACGACGCAGACGCCATCCGGTCCGCAGTCGTACATCTGACCGCGGCCGGGCATGACCGGATTTCGTTCATCTGCGGTGGTGAAGACCTGTCATCAGGGCGTGACCGGTACGGCGCGTTTTGCGACGGAATGGCCCGGCAGGGTGTCTCGGTGAACGACGATCTGCTCATCCGTGGCGCCCCGTCCAAGGATTTGGGCAGGGGGCTTGGCCGGCTACTGCAGGAGCCGAACCCGCCAACAGCCGTCATTTGCGGCGGCTTCGAGATTTCGAACGGGGCGCTGGCCTCGGTCATGGATTCCGGGCTGCGCATGCCGGATGACATTGCCTTCGTGGGGTATGGCGACCCGCAGTACTACAGCTGGATCGCGGGCGGGGTCACGACGATCGGCATGCCGGTCGACGCGTTTGCGAATGCGCTGGCGCACAGGCTGAGCACACTGCGGCGCGGCACAGATCCGCTGTCTGACGCCGGTGATCCGACCGCCAGCTTCAAGGCGCAACTGGTCACCCGCAACACCGCCTGACGTGCGAGGGCAGATCACGAACGCGCAAGACAACAGCAATTTGAACAGACAGAACGCCGAGGGACAAATCGGATGAAGCTTCTACATATGATAGTGAACCGCGGCGGGCAGTGGTCCAAGGGCAAGAGCTTTCCGCATTTCCGCCCGTCCTGGCCGACAATCGTTACCGGGGACGAGATTGGCGATGCCGCAGCGGTGCCGATGTGGCTGGATGTGAACGGCCAGCGGATGCAGACCGGCAACACCAACACGATGATTTTCGACTGCGCGACGATCATCGGTTACCTGATCGAATTCATGGGTCTGGAACCGGGCGATCTGATCCTGACGGGCACGCCGCCGGGTGAGCGCGCCGGTATGACGCTCCCGGTTTTTCAGAACGTCAGTGAAATCGTGACCTTGGGCATCGATGGCCTTGGTGCGCAGCGTCAGGTGATCACGGCAATTTAGAGGTGAAAGATGAACACACTTGATCCGAACGGCCGCAGGGCGGTCATTACCGGCGGTGGCCGCGGCATGGGCTATGCGATTGCGGAAAAGTTCCTGAAATCGGGCGCCTCTGTTGCGCTTTGGGACATCTCGGACGAAACGTTGGCCAAGGCGAAGGCCGATCTGTCCGGGCTGGGACAGGTTGTTACGCAGAAAGTCGACGTCTCCGATTACGCCAGCGTCGAAGCGGCCGCCGCGGCGGCAACGAATGAGCTGGGCGGTGTCGAGTTGCTGGTGAACGCGGCCGGTATCGCGGGGGTGAACGTGCCCCTGACGGACTATCCGCTGGACACGTGGAACGCGGTGATGAACGTCAACCTGAACGGCATCTTCCACACCTGCCGTGCGCTGGTTCCGGTGATGCAGAAATCCGACTATGGGCGGATCGTGAATATCTCGTCCATGGCGGGAAAGGACGGCAACCCGAATGCCAGCGCCTATTCGGTGTCCAAGGCCGCGGTCATCGGCCTGACCAAGAGCCTGGGCAAGGAACTGGCGACAACGAATATCCGGGTCAACGTCATCTGCCCGGCGGTCGTCAAGACCGAGATGCTGGCGGACGTAACCGAAGAACAGATCGCGTATATGCTGTCGAAGATCCCGATGGGCCGCGCCGGAACGGTCGCAGAGATTTCCAACATGGTGGGGTGGATGTGCTCGGAAGAGTGTTCTTATACCACCGGCGCGGTGTTCGACCTGTCAGGGGGACGGGCGACCTATTGAACGATCCGGCCCAGAAGGACCGTTCATATTCTGAAGGCGGCTGGCGGCGCGCGCCGTATCGATGCCAGTATCGGGGCATTTCTGCGGTCAGACCGGCAGGGATAGCCGGGGTTGTGTAAGCTCAGCTTACGGTATCATTTAGCAGTTCCGAGTTTTGTTAAACTTCCGAACGATTTATGCTGATGCAAATGAACAGGATCGGACATCGGATTTGCCCGGTAATTCAAATGAAATGGAAGTCGCTGTCTGGCGGGGTGATGAGACCGGCGGACGATACGAGACGTTCGATGTACCGGCACAAGACAATCAGACCATTCTGGATGTCGTCACGTGGATACAGCAGAACTCGGATGCCACTCTGACCTATCGGTTCGCCTGCAGGGTCGGAATGTGCGGGTCCTGCGCCATGATGGTGAACGGCACCCCGCGCTGGACCTGCCGCACCCACGTCAGGAAGGTCCTGAAGGGCAACAGGCTGCAAGTTGCGCCGCTGCAGAACCTGCCGGTGATCAAGGATCTGGCGGCGGATATGGACCCGTTCTTTGACAAATGGGTCCGGGTCGGCGGACGGCATGAACCCGGCAAGACCCGTCACGACCAGATCGAAGCCATTCCGCCGGACACGCCCGACCGGGAAAATGCCGACGCGGGGATCGAGTGCATCAACTGTTCGGTCTGTTACGCGGCCTGCGACACGGTCAGGGGCAATCCCGATTATCTGGGCCCGGCCGCGCTTCAACGCGCGTGGACCATCGTCAATGACGAAAAACACGCCGGCAGGCAGCAGATCCTGAATACAGTCGCGGCCAGCGATGGCTGCTTCAACTGTCACTCGATGGGCAACTGCACGGTGCATTGCCCGAACGGGCTTGACCCGATGAACGCGATTGCCGGGCTCAAACGGGCCGTGACGAAAAACAGATTCAAGCGGGGCGGATGATGCTGGACGTTCGTCTGTACCTGGCCCAGCGGATCAGTGCCATGATCATGGCGCCGCTGGTGTTCATACATCTGGGAATGATGGTCTATGCCATTCAGGGCGGGCTGAGTGCGGCGGAGATACTTGGCCGCACGCAAGGATCGGTTTTCTGGATGTTGTTTTATGGTCTGTTCGTGGCCGCGGCGTCGTTGCACGCGGCCATCGGACTGCGTGTTATCGTGCATGAAACGCTCCGGCTGCGCGGAATGGCTCTGCGCGCGCTGACCTGGGGGCTCTTCGCCGTCTTCTTTGTCATGGGGGCACGGGCCGTCATGGCCGTGACGATGATCTGATGCAAAGTTATCGCAATCATCCCCTGTGGCTCGCCTTCCTGCTGCATCGTCTGTCCGGGCTTGGTCTGGCGCTGTTTTTGCCGGCGCATTTCTATGTGCTGGGGCTGGCCCTGACGGATCCGGGGCGGCTGGACGGTGTCCTGCACTGGGCTGACAGCCCCGTGGTCAAATTCGCGGAATTCGGGCTGGTGTTTCTGCTGGCCGTGCACATGTTCGGCGGTCTGCGCCTGCTGGCGCTTGAGTTTCTCCCGTGGCCGGGGCCGCAAAAGTCGCTTGCGGCGGGCGCGCTCGCCGGCGCCTTTCTGATCTCCGGCGCCTTTCTTCTGAAGGCGATCTGAGCCATGCCGCGGCAAGCAGATATCGACCGGCACGACACCGACATTCTCATCCTCGGCACCGGGGGCGCGGGGCTGTTCGCGGCGCTGCACGCCCGGCAATCCGCGCCCCCGGGCACGAAAATCACCATCGCCGTCAAGGGGCTGATCGGCAAATGCGGCTGCACCCGCATGGTGCAGGGCGGATACAACGTGGCGCTTGGCCCGGGCGACAGTGTCGAGCGTCATTTCATGGACACGATCCAGGGGGGCAAGTGGCTGCCGGATCAGGACATGGCGTGGAAACTGTGCGAGCAGGCCGTGGTGCGCGTGCGCGAACTGGAAAACGAAATCGGCTGCTTCTTCGACCGGGAATCCGACGGCCATCTGCACCACAAGGCCTTTGCCGGGCAAACGGCGGACCGGACGGTTCACAAGGGCGACCTGACCGGGATCGAGATCATCAACCGGCTGATGGAGCAGGTGCTGTCGCGCCCCATTGAAAGACTGCAGGAGCATCGGGCCATCGGGCTGATCCCGAACCGCGATGGTTCTGCGCTGGCTGGCGTGCTGTTCATTGACATGCGCGCCGGGAAATTCCGTTTCGTGCGCGCCAAGACGGTTCTGATGGCCACGGGCGGCGGTCCGACCATGTACAAGTACCACACACCCTCGGGTGACAAGACGATGGACGGGCTGGCGATGGCGCTGCGTCTGGGCCTGCCGCTGCGCGACATGGAAATGGTGCAGTTTCACCCCACCGGGCTTCTGGCAGGCGATCACACGCGCATGACCGGCACGGTGCTGGAGGAAGGTCTGCGTGGCGCGGGCGGTCAGTTGATCAACCACTCGGGCCAGCGATTTATGTTCGATTATGATCAAAAGGGCGAACGCGCCACGCGCGACGTGGTCAGCCGCGGCATCTATACCGAGATGCGCAAGAACAACGATCCCGAACAGGAGGGCGTGTTCATCTCGATGGCCCATCTTGGCCCCGATAATGTGCGCCGGAAATTCAAGGGCATGGTGAAACGCTGTGCCGACAGCGGGTTCGATCTGGCCGCCGGCAAGGTCGAGGTGGTACCGACAGCGCATTATTTCATGGGCGGCGTTATCGTTGATTCGGACACACGCACCGCGATCGAGGGGCTGTATGTTGCCGGCGAAGACGCGGGCGGCGCGCATGGTTCGAACCGGCTTGGCGGCAATGGGGTGGCCAATTCAACGGTCTATGGCGGGGTCGCGGGCGACACGATGGGGGCCGACATTCGCAAGATGGGCGCCCTTCGCGACGCAGATGAAACCGTTCTGGCCGCCGAAATTGAACGCGCCCTGCGACCATCCGCGAAAAAGCCCGGCCACATTCTTGGCCTGCGCCAAAAGCTGCAGACCGCGATGTGGGACGAGGTTGGCGTCATGCGCACCGAGGCCGGCATGAAGCGCGGGCTGAAGCACATTGCCGAGATCGGCGACGAGTTGCTGGAGACCGGTGTGGACGGGTCGAACCTTGCCTTCAACCTGACCTGGCATGACTGGCTGAACATGGCCTCGCTGACCGAGGTTTCGGAAGTCATTGCCAGGGCCGGGCTTGCACGCGAAAATTCCCGGGGCGCCCATTTCCGCGAGGATTTCCCGGAACCGGGGGACCTCGAAAGCTCTTACTTCACCGTCGCGCGGCAAACCGGCGATACCGTAGGCGTGGGCCGCGAGCAGGTTAAGTTCTCAATTGTAAAGCCCGGCGAAACCGTTCTGCCGGAAGGCGAACCCGAAACACTGGTGGCCCAGCCATGATACCTATTGATCTCATTCGGAAAACAGCCCGGTCCCTGATGGACAAGGCCGCAATCGAAATCCCCGAGGACTATCTGGAAGGTCTGCAGGAAGCGGCGAGGACCGAGGATGGCGATCTGTCCTCATTTGTCCTTCAGGCCATGCTGGAAAACTACGAGGCGACCAAGGAAGACCGCCGCGCGATGTGTGGGGACACAGGCGTGCCGCGGTGGTTCGTGAAGATGGGGAACGCCGCGCAGGTGGAAGGTGGAATGTGTGCGCTGGAAACGGCGCTGCGTCGGGCCACGGCAGAAGCAACCAACGGCGTGCCGTTGCGTCCTAACCGCGTACATCCGCTGTGGCGGACCGACCACAACAACAATGTCGGCATCGGCGCGCCCGAGATCGAATACGGCTTCGAGCCGGAGGGCGACTGGATCGACCTGATCACCGTGCACAAGGGCGGGCTTTTTGGCACCGATTACCGGATGCTGTTCCCCTCGGATGGCATTCAGGGGATCAAACGGTTCTATCTCGACAGTCTGGTCGCCTTTGGCAAGCGCGGGCTGGCCTGTCAGCCGGCAATCATCGGCATCGGGCTGGGCGGGTCCAAGGACACGTGCATGGCGCTGGGCAAACGTGCCTCGGTCCTGCGCACGGTCGGCAGCCGCAATTCGGACCCGAAGATTGCCGCGCTGGAGGACGAGTTCAAAGAGCTTGGCAATTCCATCGGCATGGGCGCCATGGGGTTTGTCGGCAAGAACATGGTGATCGACTGCAATATCGAGGTTGGCTATTGTCACACCGGTGGTATGCAGATGAGCGTGCACGCGTTCTGTCTGTCGTCGCGCCGCGCCGTTGCCCGACTGTACCCGGACGGGCGGGTCGAATACCGGACGGACCCGGATTGGTTCACGCCCTACCAGCGCCGCGAAACGGTTGACTGGAGCCCGGCGCTGGAGGCCGCAGAATGAAACCGCGCGAAATCGTACTCAGCACCCTGCCGACACCGGAAGATCTGGCCCAGCTGCGTCTCGGGGACATCGTATATCTGGACGGGCTGATGTATACGGCGCGTGAAGGCGTGTATATGCGCGCGCTGGAGGACAAGGCCAACATCCCGATGGAACTGCCCTCGGAGAGCGCGGCGAATTTCCACTGTTCCCCGGCTGCGACCATCCGCGAGGACGGCTCGTTCAATATGGGTGCGGTAACGGCGACGGCATCCTTTCGCTTTGCCAAATGGCTGCCGGAATGGATGGCAAAAACGGGCGCCAAGCTGATCATCGGCAAGGGCGGCATGTCGTCAAAGGATTACAAGAGCTACTTCGTCCCGAACGGCGCGATCTACCTGTCCACGGTCGGCTACGGCACCGGTGCCCTGCTCGGGCGCGGGGTCGAGAATGTCGAGGCGGTGCACTGGAACGAGGAACTGGGCCTTGCGCAGGCGATGTGGGTCATCCGGTGCAAGCGGATGGGACCGTTCATCGTGGCCTCGGACCTTGAGGGGAACTGCCTGTTTGAGCGCGAGAACGAACGCATCAGCAGGAATTTGGAGCATGTTTACGAGGGCACCAGACCCGCGGTTCTGAAGCGGTTCGGCGAAACCGATGACAGAACCGATGAACTGATCGGCTGAACCGGACGAAACCGCCGAAAACCGGCGCCCGGCTGTCCGGGGATCCCCCGCTCGTGCGGTCGTTGAATCCCGCTCCCGGGGGTCTTTCTGCTGTCGCGATTCTGCCGGCCGGGCTTGCACAGGATTGCGTTCTGCGCCTGATGACCGGACCCGCCCGGAAAGGTCACTCCGGCAGGTTCCCGCGCGGCTTGCGCGCGGGTCCGGGGGGCCTCAGCTGTCGGATTTCCACGGCCCTGAGCAAAACCCGTTCCAGTTCGTCGATAATCCGCCCACGCACGGTATCCTTGCGCGAAATCAGGCCCAGCGTTCGAGACGGACTGGCAGGGCCAAGCGAAAGCCATTTGAGCGGTACGGTCAGGTGATTGGCGACCGCAAGCTTCGGCATGATGGACACACCCAGATTGCAGAAGACGAGGCTTGCGATGGCTTCGGTCCCTTCCAGCTCCATCGAATCGTTGACCCGGATCTTACGTTCCTGAAGCCAGTTTTCGATAATGGACCCGGTGACCCCGCTTCGGGAAACCCGGATAAACGGCTCGGATTCCAACAGCTCATAAGGATCATCGCTCCGAACCTGTTCGGACGCGACCAGAGCGAAGGGTTCCTCGGCGACGTGCTCCCAATCCACCGCCCGCGGCAGATAAGCCGGACGGGCAACAATCGCGGCGTCCAGTTCGTTTCTTTCGACCTGTGTCACCAACGCGGGCGTCAGGGCGGGGTGAACCATCACGTGAAGGTCTGGAAAATCCGCCTTCAGGATGGAAATGGCCGATGGAATGAGCCCGGTCATGTGCGTGGGCAGCGCGCCGATACGCAGTTCTCCTTTCAGGCCATCGTCCCCGAGCACGCTTGGAACGATGTCGTCATAGTCCCTGACCACCTTGCGCGCCTTGTCCAGCAGGGCACGGCCGACGGGCGTGAACTCCGGAGTGCGCCGGGAGCGATCGAAGATCGCGACGCCCCATTCGTCCTCCAGCGCCTTCATCTGTTGTGAAACGGCTGCGTGGGTCACGAAAACCGCATCTGCGGCGCGGCTGAACGTGCCGTGATCGGCTACGGCGACAAGTGTTTTGAGGGTCCGTATGGACATCAGCGCGCCTGTTTTTGTCAGAAACCCTTACACAACACGATAGTCAGGGTGGCTGAAGTAAGCAACGTTAACAAAAAATGGCAATACTCCAAAATCCGGGTGACGCCAATGACATGCGACTTCCCTCAAAAGCACTGTTCGCCAGCAGTTCCCCGTTTCAGACCAATGGCGGGCCAGGCGAATGCAGATTTGGCCAGATTGGGTCCGGCTACGGTTCCGGCAGTTACCCTGACATCAACTCTCGGCGATTGGTCAGCCATTATGTGCGGAACTGACCGGATTTCCGACGGGGCGCGAGATGCGGTCAACGCAAGCCTCGACACTGCCGCCGGCAACATTGGTCGGATCCGGCGGCAGGGCGGTTTTCCTCACGGAAGGCAGGGGTATGCACGACGGTGTGGCCCCTACGCGATTGCCGCTCAACACATCTGTGACCACACAGGAACAGGCCCCTCCTTTGCTCGACACGGCGAAGCGCGACCTGATTTGCCTCATCGGGCCGTTTCATGTCCGGCAAATCCGGGGACGTCACCGGGTTCACGCCAGTTGAACGACGGGTCGCGATTGCAGTAACGTGAAACCAAAACCAGGAATTGGAGCACTCCTTGCCCACAGACCAGACCCGACCGCTGACCCTGCGCGACGTATCCGAAGCGTCAGGTGTATCCGAGATGACTGTCAGCCGGGTGCTGCGCAATCGTGGTGACGTGTCCGAAGCCACGCGGCTGAAGGTTTTGAGCGCCGCGAAGACACTGGGATACGTGCCCAACAAGATCGCCGGTGCGCTGGCGTCGAGCCGCGTCAACCTCGTAGCGGTGATCGTGCCGTCACTGTCGAACATGGTGTTTCCCGAGGTTCTGACCGGGATCAACCAGGTACTGGAAGACACCGATCTGCAACCGGTTGTGGGCGTCACCGACTATCTTCCCGAGAAGGAGGAAAAAGTCCTTTACGAAATGCTGTCCTGGCGCCCTTCCGGGGTGATCATTGCCGGGCTGGACCATACCGAGGCGTCCGAGGCGATGATGCGGGCCGCGGGCGTGCCCGTTGTCGAGATCATGGACACAGATGGCAAGCCGATTGACGCGATGGTAGGCATTTCGCATCGCCGGGCCGGACGGGAAATGGCGGGTGCCATCCTCAAGGCCGGGTACGAACATATCGGGTTCATGGGCACCAAGATGCCGCTGGACCACAGGGCCCGGAAACGGTTCGAAGGATTCACCGAAGTTCTGGCCAAACATGGCATCGAGATCGAGGACCGGGATTTTTATTCGGGCGGATCGGCACTGGCCAAGGGCCGGGAAATGACTCAGGCCATGCTGGAACGGTCTCCCGAGCTCGACTTCCTGTATTTTTCGAATGACCTGATCGCCGCCGGCGGGCTTTTGTATCTTCTCGAAGCGGGGATCGAGATCCCGGGGCAGATCGGGCTGGCCGGGTTCAACGACGTCGAACTGCTTCAGGGCCTGCCGCGACAACTGGCGACAATGGACGCATGCCGGTCCGAGATTGGGCAGAAAGCCGCTGAAATTGTCCTTGGGCGGCTCGAAAACCCCGACGCAGAGATCGAGAGGCAGGTGGTCCTGAGCCCGACGATCAATTACGGCGACACACTCAAGCGGCGCTGATCCATGGCGCTGCCTCAGCTGGAAAACCGCGCGGCGCGGCGGCTGTTTCTGCATCGACACGGGCTGGCCGATGCCCCGTCCGGCCCCGGCAGGGGCGGCGATCTGCACCGGCTGATCCACGATCTGGGGTTTGTTCAGCTCGACAGCATCAATACTGTCGCCCGGGCGCATGACCTGATCCTGTTTGCCCGCAGGCCGGCCTATCGACCCGGGAACCTGAAACGGCTGTACGAGCAGGAAAGGCAGCTGTTCGAACACTGGACCCACGATGCGGCAATGATTCCGATGGAGTTTTATCCGCACTGGCGTCTGCGGTTTGAACGCGACCGGGCGCTGTTGCGGGATCGCTGGAAGACGTGGCGGAGGGACGGGTTCGAGGCCCAGTTTCAGCCGGTTCTGGATCATATCCGCGACCATGGCCCGGTGTGTTCGTCGGATGTCGGCACAGATGAAAAGAAGGGCAGCGGCGGCTGGTGGGACTGGCATCCGTCCAAGACAGCGCTGGAATACCTGTGGCGCAGCGGCACGCTGACGGTGACCGGACGCAGCGGGTTTCAGAAATTCTATGACCTGACAGAACGGGTGATCGACGCCCCGCACCGCGATGCCCGGCCCGACCCGCAGGCAACGGTGGACTGGCTGTGCAATGCGGCGATGGATCGTCTGGGGTTTGCGACCTCAGGTGAACTGGCCGCCTTCTGGGACACCGCGTCGCCCTCTGAAACCAAGGCCTGGTGCGCGGCCGGTCTGGAAAAGGGCAATCTGATCGAGATGGAATTCGTCTGCGCGGACGGGGCGCCGCGGCGCTGTCTGGCCCGGCCGGATGTTGTGGAACAGGCCATGGCGGCGCCGGATCCCACCGGGCGTCTGCGGGTGCTGAGCCCGTTCGACCCGGCGTTGCGGGATCGCAAGCGGGCAGAGCGGCTGTTCGGGTTTCACTACCGGATCGAGGTGTTCACCCCGGCGGACAAGCGAAAATACGGGTATTACGTCTTCCCGCTGCTGGAACGCGACCGGCTGGTCGGGCGGATCGACATGAAGGCCCACCGCGACCGGGATCGGCTGGTGGTGACGGCGCTCTGGCCGGAAAAAGGTGTCAGATGGGGCTCTGCACGGCAGGCGCGGCTGGAGGCGGAACTGTCACGCATCTGCCGGCTGGCAGACGTGTCGGAGGTGGTGTTTCGCGACGGATGGTTGCGGGACACCGGCCCGCTGCCCTGACCGAAAAAGCAACGTCAGACGGCCTCTGCGTGGTTGCCGCCACAAAAAGAAATCGCGAACGACGGCCGGAGTCCCGGCCTCGCAAAAGAAGCGACGTGGACAGAAGCAACCACAGGCCGGTACAGTGGACAAAGGCCAAATCGGAGGTGTGATCATGTCGTTCCGTGGTTTTCGTTTCATCTGTTCCGCTGTTTTATCCCTGACCCTGCTGGCACCCGCATGGGCACAGGAAAAACCGAATGTCGTCTTCATACTCCTCGACAATTTCGGCTGGGGCGAACCCGGCTTCAACGGCGGCGGCATCATTCGCGGCACACAGACTCCGGCGATGGATGCGCTGGCCGCGGAGGGTCTTCGGCTGACGAATTTCAACGTTGAAAGCCAGTGCACACCATCGCGGGCGGCAACGATGACGGGACGCTATGGCATTCGCAGTGGCAACCATACTGTCCCGCTGGGCGGCGGGGTCTATGGCCTCACGCAATGGGAAATCACCATGGCCGAAATGCTGAAAGAGGCCGGGTACAACACGGCAATGCTCGGAAAGTGGCATCTCGGTTGGACCGAAGGCCGGTACCCCACAAATCAGGGGTTTGACGAATTTTACGGCGTAGAGACGACGGATGTGACAGTCTGGCGCTCGCTGTCGGGCTTCGCCGAGGCCAACATGGAAGAGCCGGTTGTCATGCAGGGCGTGGCCGGACAACCGGCAACCGTGGCCCGCGACTATGATCTTGAATACCGGGGATTGATCGATGGCGACCTGACCGACAAGGCCATCGACTACATCGAACGAAAGAGCAAGGAAGACGCCCCGTTCTTCATCTATCTGGCATACACAAACACGCATTATCCAAACATCCCGCATCCTGATTTTGACGGCGTGACAGGCAACGGTGTCTGGGCCGACATATTGCACCAGACCGACACTTATATCGGGCAGGTTGTTGCCGCGTTGGAAGAGGCCGGAGTTTCGGAGGAAACCGTCGTCATTTTCACCGCCGACAATGGGCCGGAGGCCGTGCCCGTCGGCAATGCCAACACCTCGCCGACACCCCCTGTGCAGGGCACGACCGGACCCTGGCGCGGCACGCTCTTCACCAGCCTCGAAGGCAGCCTGCGGGTGCCATTTGCCATCAAGTGGCCCGGCCAGATCCCTGCCGGCTCAGCCAGCAACGACGTGGTGCATTCGATGGACCTGTTTCCCACACTTGCCGCATTTGCAGGCGGCAAAGTCCCCGACGACCGCGCCTTCGACGGAATCGACCAGTCACAGTTCTTTCTGGGCAAGCAACCCAACTCGAACCGCGACGGCGTGATCGTTTACATGGGCGATCAGATCTTTGGCGTGAAATGGCAGAACTGGAAGGTTCTGTTCAAGGAAAATGCCACGATCTTCAGCCCGACCGAGGCATTTGACACGCCGCGCGTCTACAACCTGCTGAACGACCCGCATGAGCGCGACAATGTGCTGTTCCCCTACACATGGGCCGTCGAAAAGGCGCTGCCGCAGATGCTGGAGCACCTCGCGTCGTTCAAGACGTACCCGCCGATCCCACCGGGCACACCGGATCCTTACGTTCCGTCCGAAAACTGAAGCCCGGACGCCTCCGCCGGCGCGTCATCCGCGCAGTTTGAAACGCTGGATCTTGCCTGTTGCGGTCTTTGGCAGATCCTCGGCAAACTCGATCCAGCGGGGGTATTTCCATTTGCCGATGCGGTCCTGAACCAGTGCTTTCAGTTCGCCGCGCAGGGCCTCATGATCCGTTTCCTCCTTGAGGACGATGAAGGCCTTTGGTTTTTCCAGCCCCTCCTCGTCCTGCGCCGGAACGACCGCGGCTTCGAGGACGGCGGGATGGGACACCAGTGTCTGTTCAACTTCGAACGGGGAAACCCAGATGCCGGACACCTTGAACATGTCGTCGGTGCGGCCGCAATAGACGAACCGGCCATCCTCGCGCTGTTCATACTTGTCGCCCGTGCGCGTCCATTCACCCTCGAAGGTCGCCCGGCTTTTTTCGCGCTGGTTCCAGTACCCGTTCGACGCCGAGGCGCCCCGAACCAGAAGCTCGCCGATCTCCCCCGGTCCGACCTCGGTGCCGTTTTCATCGACCAGCCGGACGTCATAGCCCGGGACAGGCTTGCCCGAAGTTCCGTAAACAACGTCGTCCGGCGCGTTTGACAGGAAGATGTGCAGCATCTCGGTCGAGCCAACGCCATCAAGGATATCCACGTCCCACAAACGGTGCCATGCGCGGCCGATTTCCTCCGGCAGCGCCTCTCCTGCCGAGATGCAGCGCCGCAACGGTGCATCCGGCGCGCCCTCCTGTTCCAGCAGCGCAACCATCGCGGCATAAAGCGTGGGGACACCGCAGAAAACCGTCGGCTTTTCCGCGGCGAGAATGTCGCGCATGACATCCGGAGTGGGACGGCCGTTGAATATTACCGTGGTGGCGCCCACCGCCATCGGAAACGTCATGGCATTGCCAAGCCCGTACGCAAAAAAGAACTTGGCGGCCGAGAAAATCGTGTCGGCCTCTTCGATCTGCAGGACCTGGGCACCGTAGGTATCCGCAGTGGCCTGCAGGCTGGAGTGAATATGGGTCACGCCCTTGGGCCGGCCGGTCGAGCCCGAGGAATAGAGCCAGAAGGCGACATCGTCGGCAGAGGTTTCAACGATTTCCGCCGGGTCGCACCTTTCCATGAAGGCCGTGTAGCTGATCGTTCCATCCGGTGGCGTATCGCCAATAAAGACGATCCGGCGCAGGTCAGGCGAGGTGCGGGCGGCGGTTTCGACAACCGGCCAGAGTTCTTCGGAAACCACCAGCGTCGTGGCGCGGCTGTCGCGAAGAATGGCCTCGTAGACCTGCTCTGTCATCAGCGTGTTCAATGGCACAGGTATCACGCCGGATTTCAGACCGCCCCAGAACAGCGGCAAAAATTCGATCTGATCCAGCACCAGCAGCAACGCGCGCTCTTCGCGGCGCATGCCCGCCCGCAGGAACGCGGTGGCGGCACGGGCACTCTGATCCGCTAACCCGCCATAAGTCAGGCTGCGTTTCTTTCCGGCGGCTTCACGATAGGCGATCTTGCCGCCGCGGCCCTCAGCCACGTGGCGATCCACGAAATAGGATGCGGCGTTAGCCGTCGTTGTCATGATGTCCTCCCTGAATGCCCGCTTGGCGGGCCGGGTATTTGTTACGTCCGCCGTGGCGATTGTCGAGGTCTGCCGAGCCAAAAAACGGATTTCGGCTGTTGACTTACTCCCGGCAGGGCCAAATTCTGCTGCCATCTGTACCGCTCGGTTCATTTTGCACCAGCGGCAACGACTGGAGGGAGGAATTCATGAAACACGTTTGGATCAGAAGCCTATTCGCAGGTGCGCTGGCGATTGCTGCGGCCGGGGCTGCGCAGGCCGAAACACTCAACGTTACGATCGTCGCCGGGCATCCGCCGGTTTTCCGCTGGGTCAAGCACGCCAGCGAAACCTTCATTCCCGCTGTCAACGCCGCGCTCGAAGGCAGCGGTCACAGCATCGAATGGTCGGAACAATACGGCGGTTCGCTGGCCAAGGTCGGAGACGAGCTGGAGACCGTCGAGGAAGGGCTGGCCGAGATCGGATTGGTGTCCAGCCTGTTCGACCCGGCGAAACTGGCCGTGCAGAACGTGACCTATTTCACCCCGTTCGTGCATTCCGACGCCACCTTCGTCGCCGAGTGGATGGATGAGCTGCAGGTCTCCAATGCGGCGATGAAAACCTCGTGGGAAGCCAACGGTCTGGAATATCTGGGCGGGGCCATCGGGATTGATGATTACCTGCTGATGACAACGTTTCCGGTAAACTCGATCGCCGATCTCGAAGGCAAAAAGATCGGTGCACCCGGGCCTGCCGTGAACTGGCTGAAGGGCACCGGCGCCGTTGGCGTATCCGGAAATCTGACCACCTATTACAACGAGATCAAAACAGGCGTGTATGACGGGGTAATCGTGTTTGCCTCCGCCGCGCTGCCGGGCAAGCTGCACGAGGTGGCGCCGTATATCACCAAGGTCGGGTTTGGCGCGCAATATGCAGGCGGGCTGGCGGCCAACAAGGATTGGTTCGACGGTCTGGATCCGGCCGTGCAGACCGCGCTGAAGGACGCCGCCAAGGCCGACCGGGTCGCGTATCATGCCGATCTGGATGCGTCGGTGACCAAGTTCCTTGGCATCATGCAAAGCCAGGGCGCTACCGTGACCGAGGTGGATCAGGCGTTTCGCGAGCAATGGGCCGCCGGCATGGACAATGTCGCCAAGGTCTGGGCCGAGCGTCTGGACAGCGAAGGGCTGGACGGGTCAGGCGTGCTGAAGACTTACCTCGACACCATGCGTGGTGCAGGGGCGACGCCGGTCCGCAACTGGAATCAGGAATGATCTGACAGGCCGGGCCCGGCCCATTGGCCGGGCCATCCCGCCATGACGGATATTCCTCCCTCCGCCGAATGCGAACACGCCCTGCCCGGCTGGTTTCTTGCGATCCGCCGGGCCGTCGATGGTGTGACGACGGGTCTGAACGTTCTGGGCACCCTGCTGATCGTCCTGATCATGATACTGGTGAACGCGGATGTGATCGGGCGCGGCATGTTCAACAATCCTGTATCGGGCGTGCCCGAAATGGTCTCCATGTCGATCGTGGCCATTGTTTTCCTGCAGGTGGCACAGGCGTTCCGAAAAGGCAGGCTCACCCGGACCGAGGCCCTGCCCGATTACATCGAGGCAAGATCACCCGGCCTGCGGATGGGCATGGAGATTCTGTTTGGCGTCGCGGCGGGTTTTCTGGTCTGGCAGATCTTCAGCGCCTCAGTGCCGCTTTTCGAAAAAGCATGGATCCGCAACACGTTCGAAGGCACGGTCGGCGACTTCACCGCGCCGATCTGGCCGGTCAAGCTGGTGATCCTGATCGGATGTCTGGCGCTGCTGGTGCAAATTGTCCTCAGTACGCTGAGCGTGGTGTTGCGGCTGGCCGCGCGGGGGCGCAGCGCATGAGCCTGCCAACTGCCGCCCGCCCCGGTGAGCCGCCGTTTTCTTTGAAAGAAAACGGACCGGAAACATCCGATTTTTCCGGTCCGGAATTTTTCAAAAATTCCGTGTCCCCGGTCGCAAAACGGACCGTTGCCGGATGAGTCCGTTCGAGATCGGCCTTGCCTCGTTCGGCGCGATGGTGGTGATGGTCTATCTCGGCTTCTGGGTGCCGTTCGCGCTGATGCTGAGCTCTTATGTCGGGGTCTGGCTGATCAAGGGATCGCCGGTTCTTGCCGGCAAGCTGCTGGCCCTTGCCGCAAGCGAAACGATTTCGAGTTACTTTTTCGGTGTCGTGCCGCTCTTTGTGCTGATGGGATACCTCGTCAGCGTGACCGGCATGGGCCGGGACGCCTTCGACGTTGCAAATCACGTCTTTCGCCGCCTGTCCGGCGGTCTGGCGATCGGCACAGTGGGGGCCAACGCGATCTTTGCCGCGATCACGGGCATCTCCATTGCGTCAGCGGCGGTTTTCACCCGCATCGCGGTGCCCGAGATGATGCGCCACGGGTATTCCGCCCGGTTTTCGGCCGGCGTGGTCGCCGGATCCTCGGTTCTGGGCATGCTGATCCCGCCGTCGCTGTTGCTGATCCTCTATGGGCTGCTGACCGAGCAATCGGTCGGCGACCTCTTTATTGCCGGGGTCATACCCGGCCTTTTGCTGGCGGTGTTGTTCGGCATCGGCATCTGGCTGACCGCACGGTTGCGGCCGCAGGCGCTGGGATCGGGGATCGCGCCCGAAGGCACCGGGCTGAGCCCGGCACAGGTTGCCATGAAGGGGCTGCCCATCGCGGTCCTGATCGGGTTGGTTCTGGGCGGGATTTATGGCGGGTTTTTCACCCCGATCGAGGCCGGCGCCGTGGGATGTGCGGGCGCCATCGTCATCGGGCTGATCCGCCGTTCTCTCAGTTGGCGCGATTTCTGGCAGGTTCTGAACGACACCGGGCTGGTGACCGCCGCGATCAGTTTCCTGATCATTTCCGCGCAGATGTATTCGCGCATGCTCGCGCTCAGCGGCGTCCCGGCAGAATTCGGCAGTTTCGTGACCGAAGCCGAGATCGGCTATTGGGGGGTCATTCTTGCCTATGTCGGGCTGGTGATCCTGATGGGGACGCTGCTGGATTCCTCATCCATCATGCTGATCCTCGTGCCTCTGATGCTGCCGGTCCTGATTTCGCTGCAGGTCGATCTGATCTGGTTCGGTATCGTGACCATCATCGCCGTCGAGATCGGGCTGCTGACCCCGCCCTTCGGCATATCTGTCTTTGTCATCAAATCCGCACTCGACGACCCATCGGTGTCGCTTGGTGATATTTTCCGCGGTGCGGCCCCGTTTGCCCTGATGATGCTGGTGCTTCTGGCGCTGGTGCTTGTCTTCCCCATCCTTGCCACCGCTCTTGTCTGAGAAAGGAACAGCCCATGTCCCGTCGTTTCGTCGATCTTTCCGTGCCGCTGGAAACCGGCATTCAGTCGGACCCGCCGATGATGCTGCCCAAGATCAACTACATGGCCCACGACCAGACGGCCGAACAGGTGATGGCCTTCTTCCCCGGGCTGAAGAAAGAGGACCTGCCGGGCGGCGAAGGCTGGGCCGTGGAATTCATGGAAATCGCCACCCATAATGGCACCCATCTGGACGCGCCCTATCATCATCACTCGACGATGTCGGGCGGCGAGCGCGCGATCACCATCGACGAGGTGCCGCTTGAATGGTGCTTCGGCAATGGCGTGAAACTGGATTTCAGACACCTGCCGGACGGGCATGTCATATCTGCCGCCGAGGTCGAAGCGGAACTGGCACGCATCGGGCACGACATACAGCCGCTGGATATCGTGGTGGTCAATACCTCTGCTGCCGAGCGGTACGGCCACGACGATTACCTGCTGAAAGGATGCGGCATGGGGCGCGAGGCGACGCTGTACCTGACCGAGCGCGGCGTGCGGGTCACGGGCACCGACGCGTGGAGCTGGGATGCGCCCTTTGCCCATACCGCGCAGGCCTATGCGCAAAGCGGCGACGCATCGATCATCTGGGAAGGGCACCGGGCCAGCATGGATATCGGCTATTGCCACATGGAAAAGCTGACCAATCTCGATCAACTGCCCGCGACCGGATTCCAGATCAGCTGTTTTCCGTTCAAGATCAAGGGCGCCAGCGCGGGCTTTACCCGCGCGGTGGCGATTTTCGAGGAGGAGGCTTAGATGCCGGCCAAGACGATCATCTCCTGCGCCATAACCGGGGCAGTTCATACGCCGACAATGTCGCCATACCTGCCGATCAACCCGGATATGATCGCCGAGCAGGCCATCTCGGCCGCCGAAGCCGGCGCAACCATCCTGCACCTGCACGGCCGGCATCCGGACACCGGTGCGCCAACCGTCGATCCGTCGCATTTCACCGACATGCTGGCCCGGATCAAACAGTCCACCGACGCGGTCGTGAATATCTCGACCGGTGGCAGCATCACGATGACAATCGAAGACCGGCTGGCTCCGGCGCAGCGGTTTTCGCCCGAGATGTGCTCGATGAACATGGGGTCGCTGAATTTCGCATTTCATCCGCTGGCGGACCGTTATGACAGTTTCAAATATGACTGGGAGGAAGATTTCATCCGCCGTTCCGAGGCCGGTATCTTCCGCAACACTTTCGAGGATATCGGGCTGGTTGCCGAAACTCTGGGCGGCGATCACGCGATCAAGTTCGAGCATGAATGTTACGATGTCGGCCATCTGTACAATCTGAAATTCATGCTGGATCAGGGCCTGTTTCAGGCGCCGATCTTCCTGCAATTCGTCATGGGTATTCTTGGCGGGATCAGTGCCGAGGTGGAAAACCTCGTTTTCATGAAACGCACCGCCGACAAGGTGTTTGGCAACGATTACGAATGGTCGGTGATCGGCGCAGGCAACCAACAGATGCGGCTGGCCACGGTTGCCGCCCAGATGGGCGGACACGTCCGCGTGGGACTGGAAGACTCGCTCTATATCGCTCGCGGAGAGCTGGCCACGTCAAATGCCCAGCAGGTCGCGAAAATCCGGGAAATGCTGGAACTGCAGGGCAATCAGGTGGCCACCCCGGATGAAGCCCGCGCGATGCTGGGTCTGAAGGGCGCGGACAGGGTCAGGTTCTGAGGAGGTTTTCAATGGCCGATCACATCACCCCCGAAACCGCCCCCGACCGGGCCGTGGTTCAGTTCAACTGCACCGGTCGTGCAACCGGGAAAATGCGCAACGATCTGGATGTCCGCATGATCCGGCCGATGGAGGAGCATTTCACGCTGGCCACCGACGAAGGCCCCTTCCACGGCGGTGACGCCACCGCCCCACCGCCGCTGGCGCTGTTTGTCGGCGGGCTGACGGGCTGCATTATGACCCAGATCCGGGCCTTCGCAAAACGGCTGGATGTCACGCTGAACGATCTGACGGTCGAAACGCAGGTCGAATGGGACTGGGCGAAAGAAGGCAAGGTCTATGAAACCGGACCACGGTCGTTTCACCTCGACATCCTGATCGACAGCGATGATCCGCAGGAGGCGCAGATCGCGCTGGTTCAGGCCGCGAAGAAGGGGTGTTTCATCGAACAGACGCTGGGTCAGGCCAATACGATCACACACCGGCTGAAAACGCCCGACGGGTGGAAACCCGTGGACTGATCGCACGTCGCGCCACAATTTTTGCAATTCCTTGTTCTCCCACTTTCAATCTTTTGGCGAGAAGATGTACATGAATCAGTATGCCGCCCGGGGTTTTCGGGGCGGACAGGTTTCGACTAAGCAACCCGGCGGGATTGTACATGTTACGTCTGAAAGCTCTGCCACTGGCGCTGGTTTTTTTGTGCGGCGCGGGTCTGTCGTCGCCCGGCATGGCGTCTGATCCCTATATCGTCTGCGTCCAGAGCCAGCTTGCCGCTCTGGGATATTCCGGAGTGACACCGACGGGAACTGCGAACGCCGCGACCCGCAACGCCGTGGCCGGGTTTCAGCAGCAAAACAGCGGGCGCCACGCCATCGCGCTGATCCCGCCGCTGACGCATAAGACCGCGGTGAGCTGGTGCCGGGAAATCGGCGCTGTGAAACCGGCCCTGCGAAAGCACATGCCCGGATCGACTGCACCGATCGTAATATCCGATGGTGGCAGCAACAGTCTGGCAACGTCCATGCTGTCCCGGGCCTTTCGCGAAACTGAACAGTTCTTCCGCTCCCGGTACGGCATTTATCCGGCCAGCCGTGTCGATGTCGCCGGCGCGGACTCCGGAGCTGAACTGGCGCAACTGGCAACCAACCTGCAAAAACAGCGCGGCGTATCCTTCGGTCGGATGTCGTCAACGGTTTCGCGGGTCTGCGCAAGCCCGAGCATTCGCTTCGGAGGACAGGCCTATCGCGATCAGTTGCTGATCTGCTGGCCCATCACCAAGCAATACAACTCCACGTGGCAACGGGAGGTGGGTCTGATCGTGACGTCGATCATGGTGCACGAATACATGCATCACGTGCAGCGCGAGCTGTCTAACGGCAAGTCTGCTGCCAAACGTTCCAGCCCCAGTCGGGTCCGCCGCGGCCCGGCCTGGATGGTCGAAGGCACTGCGGAGCTGGTCGAATACCGGTGGCGCAGCGGTCGCACCGGCAAGCGTATGTCGCTGAACAGCCTGCAAAAAGAGGCGCGTGAGTCGCAGAAGTCCCTGCGTGCGATGCATGGTCATGGCACGGTCAAGGATGCCAGCCAGTACCGGATCGCCCGGTTCGCCGCATACCTGCTGGAAGAACGGTTCGGGGAAAAGGCGATGTTCAACTACTGGCGCTATATCGGTCAGGGGCGGAGCTGGGACAGGTCCTTCGAGCTCGCCTTCGGCATGAAACTGTCAGCCTATCAGAACCAGTTTCAGGTGTATCGCGTCGATGCGGCCAAGGCGGCTGCATTCGCCGCCGGCAAATAGCGTCGGATCCCGGCCCGCAACCGGCTGTCGCGGGCGTGGCTAGGCGGCGGGCGTGTGCCCGTCGAGCGTCATCAGAGCTTCGTACCGTTCCGGCCTGCGATCCCGGAAAACGCCCCAATAGCTGCGGTATTCTCCGATCTTGTCGAGATCGACCGTCGCGGTGACGAAACCGGTCTCGTCACCCATATCCGTCAGGATCTCTCCGGTATGGCCCGCGATAAACGAGGTGCCGTAGAACGTCATCTCGGTCTGTCTGGCGGTTTCGGTGCCCACCCTGTTCGAAGCCACGAGCGGCATGATGTTTGCCGCGGCGTGGCCCTGCATGACACGGCGCCAATGCGGCGCGCTGTTGACCTCCGGCGCCTCGGGCTCTGATCCGATCGCGGTGGGGAACATCAGCATCTCGGCCCCTTTCAGCGCCAGAGACCGCGCGGATTCCGGGAACCACTGATCCCAGCAGATCCCGCAGCCCAGCCGCCCGAACCGCGTATCAACCACACCGAACCCGGTATCGCCCGGAGAGAAATAGAACTTCTCCTCATAGCCCGGGTTCTGCGGAATATGCGTCTTGCGATAGAGCCCCAGAAACGACCCATCCGCATCGGCGACAACCAGCGAATTGTAAAACGCCTGACCGTCCCGCTCGAAGAACGAGATCGGCAAAACAACGCCAAGCCCCGCAGCAAGAGCCGAAAAGTGCTGAACCAGCCGGCTTTGACCGGTGGGTTTGGCGAGGCTGAAAAACTCAGGGTTCTGTTCCGAACAGAAATAGGGCGCCCCGAACAATTCCTGCAACAGGATCACCTGCGCCCCGGCCTCTGCGGCCCCGCGGACCAGCCGTTCGGCCTCGGCAATGTTGGCATCCAGATCCCAACTGCATGCCATCTGGGTCGCGGCGAGGGTTACATTGCGCATGTCAGGCCTCCCACGTTGTTTCGCCGCCACTCAGCGTCAGAACGGCGCGCGCGCGGTCCAGTTCGTCCACGGGTGTTGCTTCAAGATCCCGGTCCATGACGGCGATGTCGGCCAGCATGCCGGGCGCCAGCCGGCCAAGCCGGTTTTCGTCGAAACCGGCATAGGCCCCGCCGGCGGTGTAGTCGTGCAAGCTGTCATACAAGGACGAGGCATGGCCCGGCTGCCCCTCCTTCCAGGGTTTGCGCGTAACCGCCGCCTTGACGCCGCGCATCGGGTCCACGTCGGACACCGGCCAGTCGGATGAAAAGGCAATCGGAACGCCGGCATCGCGCAGGTTATGCACCGGGAACGCCCAGGGCCAGCGCGCTTCTCCGACCCGGTCGACCCAAGGCAGCAGCGGGAAGTCCATCGCGCCGGGCGGGTGCGGCGGCTGCATGGAGGCGACAATCCCGAGCTCTGCAAACCGGTGCAGATCGTCGGGATGAAGAACCTCGATATGCTCGATCCGATGGCGCGAATCGCGCTTGCCATTTGCGGTCGCGGCCGCTTCGTAGCCATCCAGCACGCGACGCACCGCCCCGTCACCGATCGCATGCACGCTGATCTGCAGCCCGCGCCGGTCGGCGTCGATACAGGCCTCGGCAAACCGTTCCGCAGAATGCAGCGGGTCGCCGCGCCAGCCCGGCCGGTCGGCATAGTCATCGACCATCACCGCTGTACCGCTGTCGATCACCCCGTCCATGAACATCTTGACCCGCCCGGACCGAAGCCGGTCGGAACGGTATTGTTCGTGCATCTCAGTGGCCTCGGCCAGCGACGACAGCGGACGCGACGGCGTCAGGTGAAACGGGATCTCGGTCCGGCACAGCAACTCGCCCCGCTGTTCCAGTACCCGCAGCAATTCGAGCTGATACCAGTTGCCATCCATGTTGTGCAGCGACGTGAACCCGAAGGATGCACAGTATTTCAGCCCCTCCAGCATGACAGCTTCGTCCTCGGCCCGTTGCTCTGGTGTCAGGTTTTCGGGCTCCGCCGCATCCGCCAGGCCCAGGTTTTCCCGCCCGCCGGAACTGCGCAACAGGAAAACCGGCCCCATTGCTTCGGATTCGCGCAATTCGCCGGCCGCCGTCCCGTCACCGGCCATGACAATCTCGTTGCCGGGGCTCAGGGCGCGACCGTGCAGAATGCCCGCTCGGTCCAGCGCGATGGAATTGGCCCACGCCGTGTGGTGATCCCCGGCAACCATGATCACGGGACGGTCAGGCAGGACTTCGTCCAGCATCTGGCGCGTCGTCATCACCCCGTCGCCGAACAGGTTGTAGTCTGCCGCCTTGCAGATCAGCAGCGCCTCGTCTGGGTTTGCGGCGGCATAGGTCCGCACATTGCCACGCAAAGCGTCCAGCCCCTGAACCCCGTCAAGATGCAGCAGCCGCAGGCCGAAGGCACCGGAAAACAGATGCAGATGAGCTTCGCACATGCCGGGCATCACCGTGCCGCCGCCGGCATCTATGCGACGCGTTGACGGCCCCGCAAGCCCGGCCAGATCCGCAAGCGATCCGACAGCGAGTATCGAATTGCCGGAAACGGCGACGGCCTCGGCCCTGTCCTCCGGGCCGGTCATGGGGATGACCCGGGCGTTTTCAATCAGAATATCAGCGGTTGGCATTCGGTAATGTTCCTGTGGCTAGAACCGGTTTTTTCAGAAAGCCGTCGCTGAAAACCAGCGTACTGAGCGGCAACACCCTGCGTCGGATGTCGGAAAAGTGGTGCGGCAGAGTCATGTCTTCGTTCTTGATCAGATCAAAGAACGTGGCGTTCCAGAGCTCAAACAGCATCCGGGCGACAACCCGGGAATCGGCGTCGTCCTTCGCCCTGAATTGCAGGTCATACTGATCCAGAAAGGCCTGAAACGTTCCGCGCAGAGCTTCGTCGTTGCGGGTGTATTTCATTGCAAGGTCGGTGGTCGGGTGGCGGATCGCGGCTGCTTCTGCGTAACGCCAGACGCGCTTGTCGGCGATCTGCAGCGTGGACCGGGACACTTCGGACAGGAATTCGAGAAGAATCGTGGCAAAATCCGCGTCATCGCGGGCGGCTGTCGCAGTGCGCGCCTGTCGCGACCGGTTGCTGCCTTCGGTGATCAGCGCGATCAGTATCCCGTCCTTGTTGCCGAAATAGTTGAACACCGTCGGCGGAGACACATCGACCGCCTCGGCAATGTCCGCCACGGTGGTGGCCTGTATTCCCTTTTGTTCGAACAGGATCCGTGCGCTGGACAGGATATCTTCACGGCGCTTGGCCTTTTTTCGGCTCCTCAGGCCGTCGCCTTCCGGGGAATTGCTGTTTTTTTGCGCATCAGCACCCACGGGCTCGCCTCAAAAGTTTTATCCGTAAAAATTTTTTATTGACTAAAATTTTTTTGTCAATACGAATTGGGCAATCTCTGCCCGAGGAGAATTCGCCGGGTGCTCTGATGGGCAAACAGAAAACAAGCAACCGCGGATCGAAGCCAGGATTTTGTGATCTTGCTGTATAACGAACTCTGACCTTATCCTGATGAAGATGGTGGCCGGACAAGAACTGGGGACGACGGGGATGGCAGTCAATTCCGATGCCGTAGCTGAGGAGCCGGCGGTAGAAGCCCGCCGGATATCCAAGATTTTCCAAGGCGAGACCGAAGTTCGGGCTCTCGATGATGTATCTGTCAGTATCCGCAGAAACGAGTTTTTTACCCTTCTCGGGCCGTCTGGCTGCGGGAAAACCACGCTTCTGCGGGTGATTGCGGGCTTTGAGCCCCCGACAATGGGGGCGCTGTATCTGGCCGGCACTGACATTTCACGCCTGCCCCCGAACCAGCGTCCGGTGAACACGGTATTCCAGAACTACGCGCTGTTTCCGCATATGAGCGTGGCGAACAACATCGCCTTCGGGCTCGAAATGCTGGGCAAGCCCAAGGATGAAGTGCGCCAGACCGTAGACGATATGCTGCGGCTTGTTCAGATGGAGGCGCTGAAAACGCGCCGAACCTCCGAAATCTCGGGCGGACAGCAGCAACGTGTCGCGCTGGCGCGGGCACTGGCCCCGCACCCGGAGGTGTTGCTGCTGGATGAACCTCTGTCCGCGCTGGACCTGAAACTGCGCAAGGAAATGCAGATCGAACTGAAACGCCTGCAGAATGAGACCGGGATCACCTTTGTGTTCGTGACACACGATCAGGAAGAAGCGTTGACAATGTCCGACCGGGTCGCAGTGATGAACGCCGGCAAGATCCTGCAGATCGGTTCACCTCAGGAGATTTATCAGCATCCGGCAGAACGGTTTGTGGCCAATTTCATCGGCGAATCGAACTTTCTCGACGCAACATTGTCGGGCGGAACCGTCGATCTGAAGGCCGGCGGACGTTACGACGTGACCGTCCCCGAAGGCGTGGCCGAAGGGTCGGTCAGTGTTCTGGTCAGGCCCGAACATGCCTCCGTCCGGAGCGGCCCGGCAGGTGACGGGGAAATGTCGGGAACAATCGAAACCGTGGTCTATTCCGGCGAAGCGACGACGCTGCACCTCCGGCTGGCCACCGGCGAGCCTCTGAAGGCCCGGTCGCCCAACAGCCCCGGCGAAGGCACCCTGCCCGGACAGGGCGAAGAGGCCGCCGTATCCATCGGGGCCGGCGCCGTGACCGTGCTCAGGGACTGATATGACCGACGCAAGCCTTCATACCGGCCCGGCCGCAGGTGAGCTTGAGCGCGAAGCCGAGCAGGCCGACAATCGAAGCCGCTGGATGCTGTCGACGCCGGCAATTGTGATCATCTGCCTGGCGGCGGCCGGGCCGCTGATGGTGATGGTGCTGTACTCCTTCCTGACCCCGGGAGATTACGGCAACGTCAAGTGGGAGTTTTCCACGCAGGCCTGGGTCAACACGATCCTGCAGCGGGACATCTTCGACGACACGCTGATGTGGGCGGACGCGCACCTGTCGATTTTCTGGCGCAGCCTGTCCCTGTCGCTGATCACCACGGTGCTGACCTTCGTTTTCGGGCTGCCAACCGCTTGGTTCATTGCAACCCAGCCGCCGGGTAAGAAGGAATTCTGGTTGTTTCTGGTGACTGTGCCGTTCTGGTCCAACCTTCTGGTCCGGACGATCGCCATTCAGGAGCTGATCCGGGCCGAAGGTGTGATCAACAACACGCTGAAATTCCTGCGTATCATCGATGAACCGATCCAGATGATGTTCACGGACTTCGCGATCGCCTTCGGGATGACCTATGTCTACCTGCCCCTGATGGTGCTGCCGATCTATGCCGCGGTGGACAAGCTCGATTTCCGGCTGGTCGAGGCTGCGCATGACCTTTACGCCACGCGATGGCGCACGTTCTGGCGCGTGATCCTGCCGCTGGTAAAGCCGGGGATCATTGCCGGGTCGATCCTTGTCTTCATCCCGTCACTGGGCGCTTATGTGACGCCAAGGGTGCTGGGCGGCGGCAAGAACCTGATGTTCGGGAACCTGATCGAACTGCAGTTCGGACAGGGCCGCAACTGGCCCCTCGGCGCGGCGCTGTCGTTGATGCTGATGGCCGCGGTGATGGTGGCCCTGATCTGGTATGTGCGGGTGACGTCACGGGAGCGGGCCGATGTCTGAACCTGCCGTCCAGCCCCGCCGCGGGTATTCCGTCCGCACCCTGCCCGGCTTTGCCGTCATGGCGGTCTTCTGCTTCATCGCGCTTTATGCACCGATCATCATCCTTGTGGTGTTTTCCTTCAACGCCGGCACATCACTGGCGATCTGGGAAGGGTTCTCGCTGCGCTGGTACGCACAGGCCGCCGCCAACGAGGCTGTTCAGGAAGCCGCCGTCCGATCCCTGATCCTGGCCAGTATCGCGGCTACCGTGGCCACCGTTGCGGCCACAATGGCGGCACTGGCGACAACCCGGACACGGCGGTTCCCGGGGCGGACCATGATCTATGCCCTGATCAACCAGCCGCTGATGGTGCCTGAAATCGTTACCGCGGTTGCGCTGCTGATCGTGTTCGCGTGGATCAAGGTGGCAACCGGGCATACCTCGCTGATCTACCTGATCACCGCGCATACCGCGTTTTGCATTCCTTTCGCCTACTTGCCGATCCGGGCAAGGCTGGAAACCATGGACTACACGCTGGAAACCGCGGCGCGGGATCTCTACGCATCGCCGTGGAACGTGTTTTCCCGGGTAACCCTGCCCCTGATGTGGCCGGGTATCATCGCCGGCTACATGCTGGCCTTCGTGATTTCGCTGGATGACGTGGTGATCACCGAATTCGTGAAATCCGCGGGTCAGGAGACCCTGCCGACCTTCATGCTCGGACAGTTGCGCCGGGTCGTCACGCCCGAAATCAACGCGATTTCAACCGTCATTCTCGCCGCTGGCGCGATACTCGTTTCGTTGTTTTTCTGGCTGAGCAGAGGACGAAAGTAAGAATTCCAACCGGCCGCAAGAAGCCGGGCCAAACCGTAGAAACCAACATGGAGAGACTCAAATGAAAAAGCTCTTTGCCGCTGCCTCTGTCCTGGCGCTAGCAGCGTCCGGCACCTGGGCACAGGAACTGCAGATCTATAACTGGGGGAACTATACCAACCCCAAGCTGATCGAGAAGTTCGAAGCCGAAACCGGCATCAAGGTCACGATTACGGACTACGATTCGAACGACACCGCACTGGCCAAGGTGAAGGCCGGCGGGCACGGGTTTGACATCGTGGTGCCGTCGAACTCCTACATCCCGATCTGGATCGAGGAAGACCTGCTGCTGCAAAGCCGCCCCGACCAGATGGAAAACTTCAAGAACGTGGACCCGGTCTGGGTCGACGTGGACTGGGACCCGGGCCGGCAGTACACCGTGCCGTGGCAGTGGGGTTCCGTCGGTGTCGTGGTGAACACCAAGTACTATGATGGCGACATCGACACGTCTTCCATTTTCCTCGACCCGCCGGAATCGCTGCGCGGCAAGATCAACGTGGTGCCGGAAATGGGCGACGTTCTGGGTCTGGCGATCCTGTATCACGGCGGTGAACTGTGCACCGGCGACAAGGAAGTCCTGAAGAAAGTGCGCGACACGCTGGTCGAGGCCAAGCAACACTGGCTCGGCATGGACTATGGCAACCTTGAAAAATTCGCCAAGGAAGACCTCTGGGCGGGTGTGAACTGGAACGGCTCGACCTTCCGCATGCGGTTGCAGAACGAGAACGTTCAGTACGGGTATCCGAAAGAGGGCTTCACGCTCTGGATGGACAGCGTTGCAGTGTTGAAAGACGCCAAGAACGTGGACGAAGCCAAGGCATTCCAGAACTTCGTGATGGATCCCGAAAACGCGGCGCTGATTTCCGAGTTTGCGCGCTATGCGAACGGCATTATGGGGTCTGATCCGTTCATGCCCGAAGACATGAAGACGGCGCGGGAAATCGTCATTCCGGAAGAACTGAAGGACAAGGGCCACTTCACCAAGCCCTGCCCGCCGGACGTGCAGAAGATCTATACCCGCATCTGGACTGATCTGCAGAAGTAAGCGCAGAACCTGACAAACTGAGACGTCCTGCCTCCTCTGCCCCTCCCCCGTATTCGGGGGAGGGGCGCAGACCACCGCGTGTGCCGGAATTTCGTCCAGCCGGACGGAACCGCAGGGACAGCGCTTTGCTCACCGGGTGACCTCATGACCAGCTACCGCAATTCCGACCCGCACCTGCCGATCATGCAGGGCAGCCCGCCGCCGGAAAACTGGCGCCTGCCGCGCGCGGACTGGGACAGGCCACCATGGAACCGCTGGGCCTTTCGCAACATCCGCAAATTCCTGCCGACCGAAGAAATCGCGCGGGGCGATGTGGTAACGCCGTGGTCGAGCAACACACAGGATTTCAGCACGCTCGAATTCGAAGCCTGGAACGGCACGCAGATGACCGTTGCAGGAATGCTGGACGACTACACTGACGGGTTCCTCGTCGCCAAAGGCGGTACGATCCTGCATGAAAGCTATCATAACGGCATGGACCGCAGGACCGAACACCTGTCGCAGTCCGTGGCAAAGTCATTCGTTTCGACAACGGCCGGAATTCTGATCGGCGCGGGGCGGATCGATCCGTCCGCACCGGTGACGGAATACCTGCCGGAACTGAAGGCAACCGGATGGAACGGGGCCAGCGTCCAGCAGGTTCTGGACATGACAACCGGTGTGCGTTTCATGGAGGAATACGAAGATCCCGACAGCGATATCGGCCGAACCGACGTCGCCAGCGGGTGGAAACCGGTGCCGCCCGGCGAAGATCCTGCAGACTGGCCTGGTTCGATCTGGGATCAGATCATGGAACTGACCGAATGCGACGTCGAACACGGCACGCGGTTCAAATACAGGTCGATCGAAACCGATGTGCTGGGGTTTGTTGTGTCCCGGGTCACCGGGCTGACACTGGCGCAGGCAATTTCGCACCATATCTGGGCGCCAATGGGGGCAGAGAGGAACGGCTGTATCACCGTCGATGCAATGGGCACGGGGCTGGGTGATGGCGGCATGAGCGCCACCCTGCGCGACTACGCCCGGTTTGGACAAACCATGCTGAATGACGGCGTGGCAAACGGCCGGCAGGTCATCCCGAAAGCCTGGGTTGATGATGTCCGGTCCGGTGATCACGGGCGCTTTGACGACCAAAGCCGCGAATTCATGCCCAACGGACGCTACCGCAACATGTTCTGGATACAGGATGCGGACCAGCAGACACATATGTGCCTCGGCGTTTTCGGACAGTTCATCTATGTCTCGCCCGAACGGGATATGGTCGTTGCCAAACTGTCCAGCTGGCCGGAATTCCTGAGCCCCGAGCACCATTCAAACACCATGCGGGCGATCAACGCGATCGCGGCCGAGATTTGCTGACCGGAGATTCAAATGTCTGATCTATCGTATATTCCTGCGACCGAAGCTATGGCCCGGTTCGCGGACAAGAGCCTGTCTCCTGTAGACCTGATGGAGGTCGTCATCGCCCGCACCGAAGCGGTGGAACCGAAGATCAACGCGTTCACCTATACGCATTTCGACGAAGCGATGGATCAGGCCCGTGCCTCTCAGGAACGCTGGACCCGGGGGGCGCCGCTGGGCTGCCTTGACGGGCTGCCCGTGGGGATCAAGGACGAAAGTTGTATCGAGGGCAAGCCGACCTCCAACGGGTCCCTGATCATGAAGGATTTCGTCGCCGATCACACGTCGGTGATGAACGAACGCATCCTCGCCGAAGGCGCAATCGTGCACGCCCGGACCGCCACGCCCGAGTTTTCCTGCGCCGGTTTCACACATTCCCGGCTGTGGGGGGTGACACGCAACCCGTGGAACCCGGACTTTACACCGGGTGGGTCCTCGGGCGGGACAGCGGCATCGCTGGCTGCGGGCACATCAGCGATTGCCACGGGCTCGGATATCGGCGGGTCGATCCGCATCCCGGCATCCTGCTGTGGTCTGGTCGGGTACAAGCCGCCCTATGGCCGCAACCCGGATGACCCACCATTCAACCTGGATTTTTACTGCCACACCGGACCACTGGCGCGGACGGTCAGGGATGCAATCCTGCTGCAAAACGTGATGTGCGGCCCGTCTCCCAAGGATATCTCAACGCTTTATCCCAAGCTGGTGCTGCCGTCCGAGTATCCGGACATCCGTGGCTGGAAGATCGCCTTTTCGATGGATCTGGGCAGCTTCACGGTGGCCGACGACGTAAAACGCAATACGTTGGCGGCCCTGCAGGTCTTCCGCGATCTGGGGGCCGAGGTGGTCGAGGTGGATCTGGGCTGGGGTGACGAGATTCAGTCCGCCTGCATGGCTTACCTCAATCATCTGTTTGGCGGCGCGCTGTCGGAACTTCTGGCGGATCATGCCGACGAGATGACGGATTACTGCCGCGGTTTCGCCGAAACCGCGCTGGACTCGTCGGCTCAGGATTTCGTCAAGTCGCTGGAAGTGGCCGGTCAGGCCTACATGTCGCTGGGCCCGATGCTGGAGGAATATGACGCGCTGATCTGCCCGACCACTGCGATTCCGGCCGTTCCGGCCGATTTCGATATGAAGGAACTGACCATCGACGGGGTTCAGGTGCGGCCCGAACTGGGTTGGGTGCTGACCACGCCCTTCAACATGCTCAGCCGCTGCCCGGTGCTGTCGGTGCCGTCGGGGCTGGGCGACACAGGGGTACCGACTGGTATCCAGATTGTCGGGCCGACCTACCGGGACGAAGTCGTGTTTCAAGCGGCCTCCGCGTATGAAACGGCAACGGGCGGCTGGTTCCGGGATCCTTCGCATCGTCCGGCGCTCTGACGTTTCGCTCAGGCATTGCTACGCCGCTCTCTGTAATGTTATATCATTACAAATTCAGTGACTCAGGAGAGCCTCATGTCCCGCGTTGCCAGCTTGTGTGCATTTGCACTGACCCTTGCCCCTGCCGTATCTGCCGAAACCCGTCAGATCGACGCCCATGAACATGGAACCGGATCGCTGAACATCGCGATCGAGGACAATCTGGTGGTAATGGAATTCGAAGCCCCGGGCCATGACATCGTCGGCTTCGAATACGAAGCAACTTCGGATGAAGACCGGGCAAAGATCGAACAGGCCGTGGCGGCACTGGCAAGCCCGCTGGCATTGTTTGCACCGTCAGAGGCCGCGCGCTGCACCGTCACCGAAGCCCGGGCCAGCCTTTTGACCGACCAGGAGCATCACGACGAAGACGGTCGCGATGCCCATGACAAGGATGAAGATCATCACGAAGACGAGCATGCCCACGACGAAGGCGAAGATCACCACGAGGACGAACACGCCCACGACGAAGGCGAAGATCACCACGAGGACGAACACGCCCACGACGAAGATCAAGACTCCAGCCATACCGCGTTCGAAGCCGCCTACCGTTTGACCTGTGACAACCCGGAAAAACTGACGCGGCTTGAATTGCCCTATTTCCAATCCTTCCCGAATGCGGAAAAGCTGGTGGTGCAGGTTGCTACCGATGCCGGGGCGCACGCATTCGAAGCGGACCGGGACGCCCCGACCGTGGATCTTAGAGGAACCCATTGACGCCAGTCACTTCGCATGGAACCGACGCCCTCAGACTGAAATCTGTCCGGTTCACCTGGCCGGGCGGGCGTTTTGGTCTGGACGTGAATGAATTTTCCATTGCGGCCGGCGAAACCGTATTTCTGTACGGGCCCAGCGGGTCGGGTAAATCGACTTTGCTGAGCCTGATCGCAGGGATCGCCAGCGTGGATGCGGGAGAGGTTTCGTTGCAGGGTCAGGTTCTGAGCGGGCTTCGCGCTGCCATGCGCGACCGGATCCGCGCGGAACGGACCGGGGTGATCTTTCAGATGTTCAATCTGGTCCCGTATCTGACCCCGCTGGAAAACATCCTTTTGCCATTGCGGTTCGCGCCGGAACGGCGAAAACGCTGCGAAGATCCTCAGGCCGCGGCCCTGACGCTGACCCGTACACTGTCACTGCCCGACCCTATGGTGCAACAAGCGCCGGCCAGCACATTGAGCGTGGGCCAGCAACAGCGTGTGGCCATTGCCCGTGCAATGATCGGACACCCGCCGCTGATCATCGCGGATGAACCGACATCCGCGCTTGATTCCGACGCGCGCGCGGACTTCATGCACCTGTTGTTCGACCAAGTCGCACGCTCCGGCGCCGCACTGCTGATGGTCAGCCACGACCGGGGGCTCGCGGAGAATTTTGACCGAGTTGTCTCTCTGAGCGACATCGCGCGCCCGATCCGGGGAGACACAGCGTGACCCTGACCCGGCTTGCCTTCAAATCCCTCCTCAGCCGCGGGTTCACTGTCGGGCTGACGGTGTTTGCCATTGCCCTGTCGGTGGCGCTGTTCCTTGGCGTGGAAAAACTACGCACCGGAGCAAGGGCCAGCTTTGCCGACACGATCTCGAGCACCGACCTGATCATGGGCGCCCGGTCGGGAAGCGTGCAATTGCTGCTCTACTCGGTGTTTCGGATTGGCAACGCAACCAACAACGTGTCCTGGGAAAGCTACGAAGACCTGACCGGCCGGCCGGAGGTAGACTGGGCCGTGCCGATCTCGCTGGGCGACAGCCACCGGCAGTTTCGCGTGATGGGTACGACCCGCGCCTATTTCGACCGGTACAAATATCGGGGCGGTCGCAGTCTCGAATTTGCGGCAGGGGGAGAATTCGCCGACCTGTTCGATGCGGTGGTCGGAGCGGACGTCGCCGACACGCTAGGATACGCGGTTGGCGATCCCATCGTCGTGGCGCACGGACTGGCGTCTTTCACCGAACATGACGATCTGCCCTTCCGGATTTCCGGCGTGCTGGAGAAAACCGGAACACCGGTGGATCGCACCGTTCTGGTCGGCCTCGGCGCGATCGAAGCCATACATGTCGACTGGCAGGGCGGCGGAAGAAAGTCAGGCCCGGCCACCCCCGCCGAGATGTTGCGGGAAATGGATCTGGAGCCCGCGGCGATAACCGCCGCGATGATCGGCGTGAAATCCCGGCTGCAGGTGTTCAAGCTGCAACGCGCCATCAACGAGTATCCCGAAGAACCGCTGCTTGCGATCCTGCCCGGTCTGGCCTTGCAGGAACTTTGGGAGATTGTCGGCGTGGCGGAAACGGCCCTGACCGGGGTTTCGGCAATGGTCGTCGTGACGGCACTGCTGGGCATGGCAGCGATGATTCTGTCGGGTCTGAACGAACGCCGGCGGGAAATGGCCATTCTGCGGGCGGTTGGTGCCGGGCCCATGACGATCGCTTCGCTGCTGATGACCGAAGCCATGGCAATGGCCGCCGCCGGTGCGGTTCTGGGTATCGCCCTTCTTTTCGGCGGATTGTTGCTGCTGCGGCCATGGCTGGACGCGGCCTATGGTCTGTACCTGCCGGTCACGGGTTTGACGCCCCGGGACCTTGGCGTGCTCGCGATCGTGGTCGCCGCCGCCGCGGCGGTGAGCCTTGTTCCGGCGGCCCGGGCCTATCGCATGTCGCTGGCTGACGGGATGATGATAAAATTTTGAGTTTCCGATTGCCGCTGTCCGTGGGAAACTATGCGCGATGAAACACCTGACCACATTCGCCGCCACGCTGGCCATGTTTGCCGCAGCCACCACAACAACGCTGGCCTGCGCATTTCACAGCTACATGCCGGACGAAACCGTCGTGGACAAAATGCTGGCCAGCGAACATATCGTGCTGGCGCGACAGGATCCCGACAACCCGTTTCGATACGTGGCCATCGAAGCAATCCGGGGGTCCACGGCACAGGTAGACCTGCCGCAACTTGTCGACAGCGTCACCCGGCGCAGGCTGGCTGCCAACCCGTCCGACACGGTGCTCTTTGCCCGCGAAGGCAGCTATGGCCCGTGGCAGCGGCTGGCCTATCTCGACGCATCCTATCGTGGCGTTGTCGACACCGTCGCAACGCGGCTGGAAGACTGGCAATATGGCGGCGACGAAGAACGATACCAGCTATCCGCGGATCTTCTGGATCACCGCAACCCGGACCTGAAGCTGCTGGCGCTGCGGGAACTGGATCGCGCGCCCTATGGCCTTCTGCGCGAATTGCACATGGATCCCGATGCAAAACGGATCCTGTCTGCAATCCGCCGCCCCGATATGATCGAATTCATGCCGATCCACGTGTTGCTGATGGGGCTCAGCGGTGATCCCGAAGCCACCCCCGCGCTGGAACGCGGGCTCGACGCCGCGATCACGGCGCAGTCCCTGGGGATGATCGGGGCCTGGGCCACGGCGGTGATCGAACACACGGGGATCAATGGGGTCGACCAGATCGCAACCCGCCTGCGCACCGATACCGTGCTGGAGCCGGACACGCGCGAGTCGCTGATCGAGGCGCTGGCCATACATGCCGGTGTTGGCGACCCGGAAATCCGGGACCGTATCGACCTGACCTTGCAGTCGCTTCTGTCGCAGGATGCCACCTATGCGTCCATGATCGCCCGTCAGTTGGGAAGCCGGGGCAACTGGTCTCAGGCCGACGGGCTGGGTCAGCTGCTGACTTCGGGCGCCCTGACGTCAGCGGAGGCGTTGATTTCCGTCACCCATTATCTGAAATTCGCCAAAACGTCAGAGCAGGCCCCGGCCGGCAACTGAAACCGAGGATCCGCAGGATGATTGGACTTGAAACAAACCGGCGCTCTGCCCTGCTGTTGCTGGCGAGTGGGCTGGGACTGGCGGTATTACCCGCCACGGCCGAAACCCCTGTCGAGCTGGACTGGAAAGATCTGGTGCCCAAGAAGGACGGCGAAACGATGGATCGCCTGCGCCAGATGGGCGTGGTGCAGCATGGCCAGATGTCCAGCGGGTTCGAGCAGCAGACCAATGCTGCGTTGACCCGGAAATACGACGGTCAGCTGGTTCGTCTGCCGGGCTACATGGTGCCGCTGGATTATGATGGCACCGGGGTAACCAGCTTCCTGCTGGTCCCCTATGTCGGGGCATGCGTCCATGTGCCCCCACCGCCGCCGAATCAGTTGGTTTTCGTTACGACCGAAGATCCTTACGAGGCGCGCGGCGTATTCGAACCGGTCTATGTGACCGGTGTCTTCGGCGCGGCGGCAACGGCAACGCAACTGGCCGAGGTCGGATACTCGATGGCGGCGCAGGAAATCGAACCTTACGGATAATTCACCCTCCGAAAGTCAGGGGCCGGCGGCGCAAAGCCTTCCGATGTGAGCGCAAACATGTATGTATGTGCGGGGCTTGCACGCAACGCGGCTCGCTTGGGGTCCGGCGCCTCCTGCCGGGCAGGTGAAGCGTTTCAGATGCGTGTTTCGGTATCGGAGGACAGAACGGAATGATCTGCAGCGTTGTTACCGGGTTGGGGTATTTCAGCCAGTTTCACACCAGAGCATGGCAGGACAATCCGGACGTGACCTTGGCCGGCGTGTGTGATCTGCAGGCGGATCTGGCGCGCGAGGTCGGGGAACGGCTGGGCGTGCCGCACACAACCGATTTCGCCGCGCTGATCGCCGATGCCCGGCCCGACATCGTTGATATCGTTGCGCCGCCACCGGCCCACGCGGCGCTGATCGACATGGCTCTGGCAGCGGGCCGGGTGATCATCTGTCAGAAACCGTTCTGTCAGTCGATTGCCGAAGCCGAGGCCGTCATCGAACGCGCGGCGCAGGCGGGCGCGCGGATCGTGGTGCACGAAAATTTCCGGTTTCAGCCTTGGTATCGCGATGTCAAAGCCTTCCTGGACGAGGGCAAAATGGGGCAGATTTTCAGCGCACGCTTTGCCCTGCGGCCGGGTGACGGGCGCGGACCGCGGGCCTATCTGGACCGCCAACCGGTTTTTCAGGTCATGCCCCGGTTGCTGATCCATGAAACCGCCGTGCATTTCATCGATCTGTTCCGGTGGCTGCTGGGCGACATCACCGGTGTCTACGCCGATCTGCGGAAACTGAACCCTGTCATTGCTGGCGAAGACGCCGGAACGCTGCTGATGCATCACGACGGCGGGGGGCAATCCCTGTTCGATGGAAACCGGCTGGCGGACCATGTGGCAGAGAACCCGCGCAAGACGATGGGAGAATTCGAACTGATTGGCGAGGCCGGGACGCTGACCGTCGATGGCGAAGGCACCGTCCTGTTCCGGGCCTTCGGTCAGGCCGGGTGGCAGCCTGTACCGCAGACGCGCCCGGTCGATGACAGCAGTTTTGGCGGCGGTTGCGTCGCCGCGTTGATCGACCATGTCGCGGCCTTCTGCACTGAGGGTGGCACGCTCGAAAACGAGGCCGCCGATTACCTGCCGGTCATGCAGGCCTGCGAGGCGGCGTATTTGTCTGCCGAAGAGGGCCGCAGGGTGACGCTCGCCCGAGGCTGAGGCAGCGGGGCGACTGGACAGACAGCTCAAAACCGTCTCAAATCCGGCGCAATGCAGGCATCGCCGGGAGGAGACGACATGCCGTCTATGATGACACAACCGCTGACCATCAGTTCACTTGTCCGGCATGCCGGACAATACCATGGGCAGACACAGATCGTATCGGTGGAAACCGACGGATCGACAACGCGGACAAACTGGTCCGAAGTGGAACATAACGCGTTGCGCCTCGCCTCCGCACTGGGCCGGCTGGGCTGCGAGACATCGGACCGCTGCGCCACGATCGCGTGGAACAACAGGCGACATCTGGAGATTTACTTCGGTGTCGCGGGTGGCGGTTACGTTTGCCACACGATCAATCCGCGACTGTTCCCCGAACAGCTGATCTACATCATGAACCATGCCGGCGATAAGGTGCTGTTTCTGGACAGCACCTTTGTTCCGGCCGTCGCCGCCCTGCGCCCGCAACTGAAGACGATCGAGCACTACGTTCTGATGGGCGGACGCGACGAAGAAGCCGCGGCGCAGATCGAGGGCCTGCTGTTCTACGACGAGCTTCTGGCGGCAGAGCCCGGTGATTTCGAATGGCCCGAGCTGGACGAAATGCTGCCGTCCAGCCTGTGCTACACCTCCGGCACGACCGGCAATCCGAAAGGGGTGCAGTACCTGCACCGGACCACCGTTCTGCACACGCTGGGCGCCAATCAGCCCGACGGGCTGGCGTTGTCGGCCAAGGATATCATGTTGCCGGTCGTTCCGATGTTTCATGCCAACGCGTGGGGGATCCCCTACATCACCGCCGCAGTCGGTTCGAGCCTCGTTCTGCCCGGACCGAACCTCGACGGTCACAGTCTGGTGCGGCTGATCGACGAGGAAAAAGTCACCATGTCAGCCGGCGTGCCCACCATCTGGATGGGTCTGTTGCAGGCGCTGGAGGAAACCGGCAGCAAAGCGGAAAGCCTGACCCGGTCGATGGTCGGCGGATCTGCGCTGCCCAGTTCGATGATCCCCGAGTTCCGCGACAAGTACGGGGTGGAGCTGATCCACGGCTGGGGCATGACTGAAACAAGCCCGCTTGGGTCGCTCAACCAGCTTCTGGCCAAACACCACAGCCTCGGCCCCGAGGAACAGGCGAAGCTGCGCGAAGGACAGGGACGCCCGCCCTTTGGTGTGGAACTGCGTCTGGTCGATGAAGATGGCAACCGGCTGGCCGAGGACGGCCAGACCCAGGGCAACCTGCAGATCCGGGGCCACTGGATCGTGGACACGTATTTCGGGGCAGAGACAACGGCGCTGACCGGTGACGGGTGGTTCGACACCGGCGACGTGGCCACGATCGATGCGGACGGTTACATGATTATCCGCGACCGGTCCAAGGACATCATCAAATCCGGCGGCGAGTGGATTTCGACGGTCGAACTGGAAGACATCGCCATATCGCATCCCGATGTGGCCAACGCAGCGGCCATTGCTGCGCGCCATCGCAAATGGGACGAACGTCCGGTGATCATCGCTGTGCCGCAGGCCGGCAAGGAACCGGACAAGCAAAGCATCCTGCAGCATTTCGAAGGCCGGATCGCCAAATGGCAGATCCCCGATGACGTGATCTTTGTGTCCGAATTGCCCATCGGCGGCACCGGAAAGATCCTCAAGCACAAGCTGCGGACCGAATATGGTGATGTCCTGTGGGATGCAGGCTGACGCGGAAATCAGTCCCGACAATTTGATCCGTTAAGCCGGCCTTAACACGCCGCCTGCTATCTCCGTTCCCGGGTGAGAAAAGGTGGTGGAGATGAGTGCGCCGACAAATGTCGCGCCGGTCATCATCAAACGGAAAAAGGTCAAGGGCGGTGATGGGCATCATGGTGGTGCCTGGAAAGTCGCCTACGCGGATTTCGTGACCGCGATGATGGCCTTTTTCATGTTGATGTGGCTGCTGAACGCGACAACCGAGAAACAACGCAAAGGGCTTGCGGATTATTTTTCGCCGTCCATTCCGATCAACCGTGTTTCGGGCGGCGGTGACGGCGCGTTTTCCGGCGACAGCATTTTTGCGGAGGAAAGCCTGTCGCGCAATGGCAGCGGGGCGTCGCGCAAGCACCCGACCAGCAACAAACAGGCCCGGGGCGATACCGGCATCGAAACCGATGGCGGCAAACGCGAGGCGCAGGCAAAACGGTTCAACGACGTGGAAAGCGCGCTGACCGGCAACAGCGGTGAAAGCACGGTCGAAGACGACCTGCTGCAACATATCGTGACCCGTGTCACCGACGAGGGCCTGATAATCGAGCTGTTCGCATTGGAAGACCGGCCGCTGTTTCACCCTGAAACGGACCGGCCGACGCGCCTGCTGAAGGATTTGTCGCGCGTGGTTGTTCAGGCCGCGGCTCTGGTCACCAATGACATCGCAGTGGGTGGGTATGTCCACGCCTACCCCACCCCGCTGGCGCATAACCCGGTCTGGGATCTGTCTTCGGCCCGGGCGGACCGGCTGCGGTCGCTGCTGGAGGCTGCGGGCGAAGCACCTGAACGCATGCGCCGGGTGGTCGGACATGCCGACCGGAACCTTGCCGTTCAGGATCCGATGTCCGTCCGAAACAACCGGCTGGAGGTGATCTTGTTGCGCGATTGACTTCCGGCAACCCTTCGGGCGCGAAAATGCGCGGGCTTGCGAACCGGCATCAAATGGGCTGCTTTAGGGTGGATTTTAGCTATTAGCGCGGTGTTAAGCCGGCTTGGGTAACTGTTGCAACCAATCACACCGGATGCAACAGAAAGGCGCCCGAATGACGATTTCCTCTTCCCTCAATGCCGGCATTTCAGGACTGACTGCGAATGCCACCCAGCTGGCTTCGATTTCCGAAAACATCGCGAACTCCTCCACCTATGGGTACAAACGGGTTCAGACCGACTTTCATTCACTGGTCATTTCGAACAACGGCATCAATTATGCTGCCGGCGGCATCCGGGCGTCCACACAGCGCCTGGTCGATGAACGCGGCGCACTCATTTCCACCAACAATCCCACGGATCTGGCTGTGCGCGGGCGCGGCATGCTGCCGGTTGCCCTGCATTCCGAGGTGATGAACGGCAATGGCAGCGAACAGATGCTGCTGACGGCGACAGGGTCCTTCCGAACCGACGCCAACGGGTATCTGACCACATCATCGGGCATGGTTCTGCTCGGCTGGCCGGCTGATTCCGACGGAACCATCCCCAGCTATTCGCGGGACACATCCGACGAACTGGAACCGGTTCAGGTCAACCTGAACCAGTTTTCGGGCGATCCGACAACGTCGGTCGAACTGGGCGTAAACCTGCCGGCCACCTCGTCCGACGCAGGCTCCACCGGTGAATCCGAGTTATTGACGGTCGAGTATTATGACAATCTCGGGACCTCCCAGAGTATCGAGTTCGAATTCATCCCGACCGTCCCGGAAAGCGGATCGTCAAACGAATGGACGGTGATTTTGCGGGATTCCGCGTCAGACGACGCAATCATCGGAGAATATGTCCTGACCTTCGATGAAACCCGCGAGAATGGCGGCTACATAACTTCGGTCACCACCATATCCGGGGGCGCCTATGACCCGGAATCCGGCACTCTGATCGTCGATGTCGAAGGTGGCCCGATCGAGGTGGATATCGGCGCGGTCGGCGAAGATGGCGGCATCACGCAACTCACCGATCAGTTCGCCCCGATCACGATCTCCAAGGACGGCTCTCCGGTCGGCAGCATGACCAGCGTCGAAGTGGATGCCAACGGCTATGTCCACGCCTATTTCGACACCGGCGTCACCCGCACGATCTATCAGATCCCGCTGGTCGATCTGGCGAACCCCACCGGGCTGATTGCGCTGGATCACCAGACCTATCTGCCGTCACCGGACAGCGGCACGTTCCTGCTCTGGGATGCCGGTGAAGGCCCGACCGGTGACATCATGTCCTACGCGCTGGAAGAAAGCACAACGGATGTCGCCAGCGAACTGACCAGCATGATCCAGACCCAGCGCGCCTATTCGTCGAATGCAAAGGTCATCCAGACCGTCGACGAAATGCTGCAGGAAACCACCAACATCAAACGCTGACCCCTGAAACGCGAACCGAGGTATTGCCATGTCCCTGACCGCCGCCATGCACAGCGCGATGAGCGGGCTGAACGCCGTGACCCGCGCGACAGGCCTTGTCGCCGAAAACATAGCGAACGCCGCAACGCCGGGTTACGGTCGGCGGACACTGGCGCTGTCCGCCTACGGAACCGGCCTGTCCGGCGTCAGGGTGCTGAGCGTTGTCCGGCATTCCGACCCGGCACTCTGGACCCAGCGAAGGGTGTCAGATGCGCAGGTGGCTCACGCCGAAACCCGGACAGCGTTCTACACCCGGCTCACGTCACAAACCGGCACGCCGGGCGATGCCTTTGGCCTGACCGCCCGTCTGGCCGATTTCGAGGCGAGCCTGATTGAGGCCGCCAGCAGACCCGATCAGACCGACAGGCTGAACAACGCGGTGGCGCAGGCGGCGGAACTGGCCGACGGTCTGCGCAACGCGTCTGAAGATATCCAGACCCAGCGCGGCCTGGCCGATCAGGCAATCGCGGGCATGGTCGGTGAACTGAATGCGGGCCTGTCCCGTCTGCAGGAAATCAACGGTCAGATCACCGGTATCATGTCCGGTGGCGGCGACGCCACCGGCCTGCTCGATCAACGCCAGCAGGTGATCGACAACATCAACCGGATCGTTCCGGTCACCGTCATCGCCCGCCCGCATGGACAGATCGCACTCTATTCCGAAGGCGGGGCCATTCTGCTTGATGAAACCGCGGTGGAAATCGGGTTTGACGCCACCCCGCTGGTGTCGCCCGGCATGAGTTTGGACAACGGCCAGCTCAGCGGGTTGACGTTGCATGGCCGGGACATCCGCACCGGCAGCACGAACGGTGCCCTGCGCGGCGGGGCGCTGGGGGCTCAGTTTGCCCTGCGTGACGAGTGGTCGGCCGAGGCGCAGGCCGGGCTCGACGCCATCGCCCGCGACCTTATCGAACGGTTCGAGGACCCGGCCGTCGACCCGACCCGCGGCACCGGGCAGCCGGGGCTCTTTACAGATGCCGGCTCGGTTCTGGATCCCGGTGCCATAACCGGCCTTGCAAACCGCATCCATGTCAGTGCCACGGTCGATCCCGCGCAGGGCGGCGCATCCTGGCACCTGCGCGACGGCGTCGGCGCAACCGAACCCGGCGATCCCGGCGATGCCAGCCTGTTCAACGGCTATCTGCAGGCCCTGAACCAACCACGCGCAATCCCCTCAGACGCATTCGGAACGGGAACCCATTCCGCCGCCACTGCCAGCGCTGCTCTGATCTCTCAGTTTCAGGGCGAACTGGCCGGCGCCCAGGATACGCAAAGCTACGCAACGGCCACCCAGTCCCAGCTGTTACAGGCCGAGCTGGAGCAAGGGGTCGATACCGATGCCGAACTGCAATCGCTGCTCGTGCTGGAACAGAATTACGCCGCAAATGCCAAGGTTCTCCAAACCATCGATAACCTGCTGGCCGAACTGATGAGGATCTGACCCATGCCTGTGACCTCCCTTGGCGATATGGCCACCGCTCTAACCTTCACCCACCGCACCGCCAGCCTGAAACACACGATCGATCGCCTGACGAACGAATTGTCGGGCGGGCAAACATCGGATGTCCATGGCCGGCTGGGTGGAAACTATGCCTATCTGGCCGACATCGACAGCAGCCTGATCCGGCTGCAAAGCTATTCCGTGGCCGCATCCGAGGCACAGGTGACAGCCTCTGCCATGCAGTCCGGCCTCGGCCATATCAGCGACATCGCCGCCGGTCTGTCGTCGGCCCTGCTGGGCGACGGGCTGAACACTGCCCATCCAACCCAGAGCCTGGGATCCGACCGCGCGCGCAACGATCTTGGCGCCGTCATGACCGCGCTGAACACGACGATTGCGGGCAGGTCGCTGTTTGCGGGCACCGCCGTGAACACAACGCCCCTGACCGACAGCGAAACCCTGCTTAACGGGCTGCGCACCGCCGTGGCCGGACTGGGCACCCCCGAGGACATCCGCGCGGCGGCGGCAGCGTGGTTCGACCCGGGCGGCGGGTTCGACACATCGGTTTATCAGGGCGGCAGGTCAGATACCCCCGCTATCAGCATCAGCGACACACGCAAGGCGACCTTGTCGATCCGGGCCGACGACAGTGTGTTCCGCGACGTGATGCGCGAAACCGCATTGGCAGCTCTGGCTGACGATCCGGCATTGGCCCTGAGCGAGGCTGACGCGATTGCGCTGCGTGACGGGGCCGGGCTGGTGCTGATCGCGGTGCAGGATCAGCTGATCGTCAAACAGGCCGATCTCGGATCACAGGAAGAAATGATCGAGAATGCCACGACGGAAGTGTCTTCGGCCCGGCTGAGCCTGCAGGCAACGCGGGCGAGCCTGCTGGCCGCAGACCCTTTCGAAACCGCGGCCGGGCTGGAAGACGCACAGTTCCGGCTGGAAGCGCTCTATGCCATCGCCGCCCGCAGCGCGTCCCTCAAACTGGTGAATTTCCTGTGACATACCTGATACGCTGCCTGTTGCTCTTGTTGCTGTGCCCGGTCATGGCGGTTGCCTCCCCGATCCGGCTCAAGGATCTGGTCGAATTCGACGGGGTGCGCGGCAACGATCTGGTTGGGTATGGGCTGGTCGTCGGCCTGAACGGCACCGGCGACGGGTTGCGAAATGCGCCGTTTACCGAGGAAATCATGTCGAACATTCTGGAGCGGCTGGGCGTGAACGTGGCCGGTGAACAGTTCCGGCCGAAAAACGTCGCAGCGGTTTTCGTGACGGCAACGCTGCCACCGTTTGCACGGGTTGGCGGGCAGATCGACGTTACCGTTTCGGCGATCGGAGATTCGAAAAGCCTGCTGGGCGGCACCTTGATCATGACACCGCTCAACGCGGCGGACGGTCTGATCTACGCCGTCGCACAGGGCACGGTGATCGCCGGCGGTGCCGTGGCCGAGGGTGAGGCGGCCTCGGTCGTGACCGGCGTTCCGACCGCCGGGGTGATACCCGCCGGGGCACGGATCGAACGCGAAGTGGAGTTTCGTCTGGGCAGTCTGGAGCAGGTCCGGCTGGCGCTGCGCGAACCCGATTTCACAACCGCCGGGCTGATCGAAGAGGCCATCAACCGGAGTTTCGGCCGGGAAGTTGCCCGCATGACGGATGCCGGCACGGTAACGCTGGACATTGAGGCCACCCGCGCGGCTTCGACGGCGCATGCCTTGGGACGGATTGAAAACATCCTCGTAGAGCCGCAGCGCCGCGCCCGCGTGGTCGTCGACCAGCGCTCGGGAACCATTGTCATGGGCGACGACGTGCGCATATCCCGGGTTGCAGTGTCCCAGGGCAACCTGACGCTGCGCATCGAGGAAGCGCCCCTCGTGTCGCAACCCAACCCGTTTGCGGACGGACAGACCGTCGTGGTGCCCCGCACCGGGGCCGCACTGGAAGAAGACGAAGGGATTGCGCTGGCCGAGGTCCCGGAATCGACGTCGCTGTCAGAGGTGATCGCCGGGCTCAATGCGTTGGGCGTTTCCCCCAGGGACATGATTGACATCCTCAAGAGCATCAAAGCGGCCGGCGCCATGCACGCGGAGTTTGTTGTCCGGTAAGGGCCCGTCTGGCCGGACAGCGGCACCGGCCTCCGAAGGACCGGTCCGATCATGCCGGCGGGCAGCCCGGGTCAACGCTCCGCAGAAATCTTGCAGACGGGTGTGTTGAGGTCGTGGGCGACAGGAAGCAGTGTGACTACGGCAGAGCGGCGCGCCGGACCCGCCGGGTAAGTCTCCCCGGGAATGGGATCAACCGGGAAAGGCAAGGATAACCTTCCCGTTGCCCGGAAACCCGAGGAGGCCAATATTGCGCCTCACAGCGTTCCGGTTTCATCCACCCGGCAGGGCAGGACCCGGTCGGGGCCGGATCACTCAGGTGCCATAACCACGGACCAGCGCCGCGGCAATCAGAGACCAGCCGTCAGCAATAACGAAAAACGCAAGTTTGAAGGGCGGCGAAACAATTGCCGGCGGCACCATCATCATGCCCATGGACATCAGAATGGCCGCCACGACAAGGTCGATGATCAGAAAGGGCAGAAAGATCAGGAAACCAATCTGAAATGCCCGGGACAGCTCGGACAACAGAAAGGACGGCAACAGGATGGACAGCGGCGCCTCCGGCCGCTGCGTTGCCGGGCCGTTCGGGCCGGGGCGCAGCTCGGCGATGGCGACAAATGTATCCGCGTCGACCCGGGCCGCCATGAAGCCACGAAACGGGATCAAGGCCTGTTCGATCGCTTCCTCGGCGCCCAGCCGGTCCTCCATCAGCGGCAAAAGACCGTTGCGCCAGGCTTCGCTGAATACGGGTTCCATGACGAAATAGGTCAGGAACAGCGCCAGACTGATCAGCAGCATATTGGGCGGAGATTGCTGCAGGCCGATGGCCTGACGCAATATCGCCAGCACGGTGACCAGGAAGGGAAAACAGGTCAGCATCATGAGCAGACCAGGCGCCAGGCTCAGCACCGTGATCAGCAGGATGAGCTGTATGGTTCTCGACGACAGCGTTCCCTCGTCGCCAAAGGAAACCGACAATTCCTGTCCGAAACCGGTGGCAGGCGACAGCACGGCGGCGGCAAGCACCAGCCCGGCAATCAGCTGCGGCGCGGATTTCATGCGCCGTCGCGCCGGAAATCCAGGATCTCGGTCAGGCGGACCGCCAGCCGGCTGCCTTCGGCGTCGCCCACCTCTTCCAGCCGGCCCCGCGCCACCAGCTGCTCGCCGACGAAGAGTTCGACCGGATCTTCGACCCGTCTGTCCAAAGGCAGGATCGCGTTTTCGCCCATGGCGGCCAGTTCCCGGATCAGCGGCCTGGCCCGGCCAACCGATACCAGGATTTCGACCGGTATGGACGCAAACGGGTTCACGGCAGGGTCCGGTTTGATGGCATTTTCATCCATGTTTCGTCTCCGTTCTGATTGCATGTGCGAACCCGTCCACCGTCGTGCGGAACGCGACGATCACCGCGTCCGGATCGAACACCAGTTCGCAGTCTGCGATCCCGAGAGTGACCTGATCACCGGTCAGCGAGGCATCTTCGGTGATGGTGACCCGGGCATCGGTTGCGTGTTCGACAACAGGCCGGATCTTCTGGGCCGTCCCGGGTGCTGTGGAAAAACGGATCGGCCCGGCACCAACTTCCCGGACCATCTGTTGCATCTTTTCGACAATGACCGGCCCGGCGTTGTCCGACAGCGCCTGTGGCAGCACCTGATCCACCAGAGCCTCGAAAATCGGGGTCACCGCGGTCATCATCTGCCGTCGCGCCTCGGCTACCGTGAAATCGAGGTCCTCGAGGTTCCGCCGCAAGGCGTCGCTCAGCTTGCTTTTTTCCTCGATCTGCAGGGTCAGGCTGTCTTCCCAGCCTGCAGCATATCCACGCTCGTAACTGGCAATGCTCTGCGTTTCCATTTCGCTCGCGCTGATCAGCGTCAGGGCTTCCGCCCCGGGAACCGAACTCCCGAAATCCTGCAGCAATTCCGCTATCGCCATCACGCATTCTCCCTTTGCTCTTCCAGCCAGCTCTTCAGTATCTCGACCGTTTCTTCCTGACGGTCGCCGATCATGGAGCGCAGCCGTTCAACCGGGGGCAGCGTTCCGACCGAGGCGGGAAGGGCCAGTTCGCCGGCCTCCGCCGGTGTCCCCGCCACCGGTCCGGTCGATGCCGTCCCGATTTCGCGCTCCGCTGCGTTTCCGTCATCTGCACCCGCCGGTGGCAGCGCCGCCGCGAGTGGCAAAGCAACCGGCTGGTGTCGCAGCAACGGCCGCAGGACAAACACACCCAGAAGCAGGACAACCAGCGCCAGAAACGCCATTTGAATCAGCGACATAAAATCCAGATTGGCCGGATCGAGAAGCGGCTGACCGGCGCCGGTTCCCAGCGGCTCGACTGCCGGCAATTCCATCGACTTGATCGTGATGACGTCGCCCCGTTCGGCATTGAAACCCACCGACGACTCGACCAGTTCGCGCAATGCCGCCAGTTCTTCTTCGGGCCGGGGCTGGAACGGTGCGCCGTTTTCTTCTCCGGGCAGTCCGTTGACCAGAACGGCCACGGTCAGGCGGCGGATTTCCCCCGGAACCCGCAGGATTTCGCGCTCGGTTTCGGAGACCTCGTAATTCACCCGTTCGCGGGTTTCGCTGGTCTGCGCCTGCGAATCGTCGCCGGCGCCGGCATCTCCGTCCGGCAGGTTGGAATTCACCGAAACTTCACCGGCGCGGTTGGTGCTGCTGTTGGCCGTTTCCTCGGTATCCGTGCTGATCGCAACGCGGGATGCCGGATCCAGCAGCCGCTCGCGTATGGTTTCGCTTTCCGTAACGGTTTCCACGCTGATCTCGACAAAGGCATTGCCCTGCCCGACGCGCGCTTCGACCAGACGCAGCACCCGTTCGCGCATCGTGTCGGCACGGCTCAGCGCGGTTGTTGCGCCAGAGGCGGTTTCCTCGCTCCCGATCAGCTGGCCGGCAGCATCGATGATCGTCACATTGTCCACCGACAGGCCGGCCACGGCCGAGGCCACCAGATGGCGCAGCGCCTCGGCCTGCGTCGCCGAAACCGGGGCCCCGGACGGTGTAACCGAAACCGATGCAGAAGGTTCGGCCGACCGTTGAAACGGATTGCCGGTCGTGTTGGCGATATGGACCCGCGCAAGGCTGACATAGGGCGCGGCCACGATGGTGCGGGCAAGCTCACCTTCCTTGGCGCGCCAGTAGGCCGCGTCAAACATCTGCGACGTGGTACCGAACCCCGACAGGCTGTCCAGCAGCTCGTAGCCGCGTCCGCCATTCGCCGGCAAACCTTCGGCGGCAAGTGTCAGCCGCAATTCATCCCTGCTGCCCGATTCGACGTAGATCGACCCGCCACGCACCTCATAAACAGCGCCGCGTTGTTCCAGCGCGCGTACGATTTCGCCCGCGGTCCCGCTCTCCAGACCAGAGTAAAGCAACCGAAAGCTCGGTTGGGTTGCGAGCCGCGACATGGCCAGCACCCCGACGAACACGGCGACCCCTGCCAAAACGACCATGATCTGCCTTCTGCGATCCAATCCGACCCAGGTGTTTTTCAAGTTCAGCACTGCGACCTCCAAGACGCCGGCCATTCTGGCCTGGCTCCATCTTTCGGCGATCCGGCTTAACAATCGGTTAGTTGCTGGCGGCGTATGGTCGGTTCGAACGAAACACCGGAACAAGGCCATGACGGACGCAACGGACCCCAATACAGAACCCGAAAAATCAGCCGGCAAGGCAGGACGGCTTGGGCTGGTGATCGGCATCGTGCTGGCGGTTGCCGGCGCGGCCGGCGGCTATTTTGCAACGCAGGGCGGCCTGCCTGGCAGTTCCGGCACTGACAAGGCGCATGTCGGCGCGGACGGCCATGCCGCTGTCCCGGATCTGGCCTTTGTCGAGGTTGACCCGATCCTGATTTCACTGAACGATTCGACCGTAGCAAGCCACTTGCGGTTTCGCGCGCAGCTGGAGGTCAGCAATGATCACCGGTCCGAGGTCGCGCACCTGTCTCCGCGAATCGTCGACCTGATGAACGGCTATTTGCGCGCCCTGCACCCGGCCGATTTCGAAGATCCGCTGATCCTGACGCGGATCAGAGCCCAGCTGTTGCGCCGGGTTCAGATTGTCGCGGGTCCCGGTCGGGTCAATGACGTTCTGATCATGGAATTCGTGCTGAGTTAGGAGGACAAGTTGGAGGTTATCGCAGACATATTTCTGGGCGCCGGAGCGTTGGGGGCGGCGATTTACTGCCTGATTCTCGCGCGTCGGCTGAACCGGTTCAACGATCTGGAAAAGGGGGTCGGTGGTGCGGTTGCGGTCCTGTCCACGCAAGTTGACGATCTGACCAGGGCTCTGACCGAGGCCCAGACCCTGTCACGCGGGTCGACGGACACGCTCGAAGCCCTGACCGGGCGGGCCGAAACCGTCGCTGGCCGGCTGGAACTGATGATTGCCGCGATGCACGATCTGCCGGACGAAACGGCACCGGCGGCACAACCGGCCGCGCCGGTGGAAAGCCCGCCGGAACCGATTTTCGTTCGTCACACCCGAAGTCAGAGACCGTCATGAGCAAGCCCTGGATCTTCCGCCGCGGCGTGCGCAGCAGCGCCCTGTTGCTGATCGCGTCCTTCATGATTGTATCCGCTGTTGTGCGTCTGGCAGCGGAGGCCGGTCCGGCCTTGTCGCGGGTCGCGGCATTTACCGCCTCCGCAGATCCCGATCCCGACCCCGGCAAGAACACGCAACCCGATCAGACGGCTGATCTCGGTCCGTTGCTGACCGCGCTGAACAGGCGCGAGGCAAACCTGTCCGTCCGGGAACAGGCGCTGGAGGATCGGCTGCAGGCCCTTCAGGTGGCGGAGCAGGCCATCGAGGAAAGGCTCGCCACCCTGCTTCATGCCGAGGAGGAACTGCGCGGCACGCTGGCCCTTGCAGACGGGGCATCCGAGCGGGACCTGACAAACCTGACATCGGTCTACGAACAGATGAAGCCGAAGGAAGCCGCGGCCGTTTTCGAGGAAATGGCGCCGGAGTTCGCCGCCGGTTTCCTTGCGCGCATGCGTCCGGAGGTTGCCGCATCGGTGCTGGAAGGAATGGAGCCCAAGGCCGCCTACACCATCAGCGTCGTGCTCGCCGGGCGCAGCCTGAAGGTGCCCACGAACTAATACACCTGGCCTCGCCGGGCGCTGCACCGGACCCCGGGGTTCCGGCCCACAGATGGAGAGCCACATGATCGGACTCATTGGGATCGTCGTAATTTTCGTGATGGTATTCGGCGGTTATCTGGCCGCTGGCGGCAAGCTGACCATCATCCTCAAATCCCTGCCGTTCGAAATGATGATGATCGGCGGGGCGGCCACGGGCGCCTTCCTGATCAGCAACAATGTTTCCGAAGTCAAACAGACTCTGAAAGATATCGGTAAGGTGTTCAAAGGCCCGAAATGGAAGCCGGACGATTACCGCGATCTGCTCTGTCTGCTGTTTGCGCTGATCCGTGTTGCCCGGCAGAACCCTGTCGATCTGGAACAACATATCGAAGCCCCGGACACCTCGCCGCTGTTTCAGAAATATCCTCGGATTCTCAAGGACCGCGAAGCCGTGGACCTGATCTGTGACACCATGCGGTCGGCGTCGATGAACTATGATGACCCGCACCAGGTCGAAGAGGTTCTGGAAAAGCGGATGGAAGCCAGCCTGCACCACGCCATGCACTCCAGCCACGCGTTGCAGATCGTGGCGGACGGCCTGCCGGCGCTGGGTATCGTGGCCGCGGTATTGGGTGTCATCAAGACGATGGGATCCATCGACCAGCCGCCTGAGGTGCTGGGCAAACTGATCGGCGGTGCGCTCGTGGGAACCTTCCTCGGGGTCTTTCTGGCCTACGGGCTGGTCGGTCCCTTCGCCTCGAAGCTCAAGACCGTGGTCGAGGAAGACAGCCATTTCTACCAGTTGATTCGCGAAGTTCTGGTGGCCAACCTGCATAATCACGCCGCTCCGATCTGTATCGAGGTCGGCCGGCAAAACACACCGTCGCATATCCGCCCGGACTATGCCGAATTGGAAGCGTCGCTGAAGGCGATCAAGCAGGAGGCTGCATGAGCCTGTTGCGTGCAATGATTGCCCTGATACCGGCGGCCTTTGCCTTGCCGGTTTCAGCGCTGGACATCCCGGTCCGATCCGGCGAACACGACACGTTTTCCCGGCTTGTCCTGCAGATCCCGAAGGGCGCGAGCTGGACGCTGGAGCAGGGTGGCCGATGGGCGACACTGTCGGTTGGCGGTGCGGAAACCGTGTTCAGGACAGGGCAGGTGTTCGACAGGATCCCCCGCGCCCGTATCGCTGAAGTCGAACAGGGTGCAACGGGGGCGCCGCTGCAACTGCGGCTCAACTGCGACTGTCCGGTTACGGCCTTCCTTCAGTCGGCCACGTATCTGGTTCTTGACGTTTCTTCGCCCGACCCTCCGTCGGAGATCGATGCACCCACACGGCCCCGGCACATGGCATGGATCGGGTCCGCGACGCAGTATCGGTACAGGGCATATGACTGGTCCGACGGCCCACCCCTGCCGCAAAGGCTGGGACAGATTTCCCGATTTCCCGGCCCTTATCCCCCGGCCCCGGCTGCCGCTCCGGACATCCCGGGCCAGGGGCAACGTACTCCCGCCCCGTCCGTTGAAATCACCGCGCTGCCGGACCCCGCCACGGCGGATGTGCTGAACCTGTCACAGCTTCGGCTGCAGGAGCAGATCGCGCGCGCGGCAAACCAGGGTTTGCTGACGCCGCGCACGACCGGATTGCCATCCGGCGCCGATGCCCCGAACTCTGAGCCCAGCCCGACAAAGGTCAGCCCGTCAAAAAAACCCGCGGATGAAACGCAGGTGTTGTTTGCATCGACCAGCGCGGATCGGGGCAAGGCGCAAATCCAGCTTCGCGACGGAAAGACCGCAGAAGGATCCGCCTGTGTCGCCTCTGAAATGGTTGCCGTCGCGTCCTGGTCGGATGGTGCGGAATTCCGGCACGGTCTGGGCCATCTGCGGTCTGGGCTGTATTCGGACACGGGCGCGTTTCAATCCGAAGCCGCAACGGAACTGGCCAGGTTCTACATCCATTTCGGGTTTGGCCTGGAGGCTGAACAATTGCTGGACCGCGCGAACTCCGATGGCCGCACCGACGGGGTGGTCAGGGCAATCGCGCGTCTGATCGACGACGAACCACGGTCTCGATCCGGGGACTTCGGGGATCAGGCGGGGTGTACGACCGACATTGCGCTCTGGTCCTTTCTGGCGTCAGCGCAACCGGGCATGGCACCGCAGCCGGACGAATCCGCTGCCATCCTGCGGGCCTTTACCAAACTTCCGCCGCACCTGCGTGTCCATCTCGGCCCACGCCTGAGCCGGCTCTTCCTGAAGGTCGGCGATACGACGCGGGCCTCGGACGTTCTGCGGGCCATCGATCAGGGAACCGGGACCAAGCCAGCTGGCAGCCGGATGGCACAGGCGGAAATCGACCTGCGCCGCGGACATGAAGGCGCCGCGGCGGCCCAGTTGGAAAACGTCATCGCCGGTCAGACCGAACACAGCCCCGAAGCGCTGGCCATCCTGATCGAAACGGCGCATGAAAACGGTGCGCCCCCCGCCGAGTCACTATCCGATCTTGCTGCCGCTTACGCGGCCGAACTGCGCGGCACTTCGATCGGGGATCGGCTCCGCAGGGCGCATGTGCTGGCCCTGACAATGGAAAACCGGTTCGATGCCGCGTTGTCCGCAATCGATGGCGGCCTTGTTGGAGACGCCAACCATGCGCGAAGGATCCGTTCTGACGTTCTGGCCGCACTGACGGACCGGGCGGATGACGTGACTTTTCTCAATCTGGCGCTGCGGGAGCTCGACCGGGCAGAGGCGGAACTGGAAGCGCCGGTTGGAAACGCGGTTGCCGAACGGCTTTTGAACCTGGGGTTTCGCGATGCTGCGGTCCGGGCCCTGATCCGTCCCTTGTCGGCCCGCAAAACCGATGCCCGCAGAGTGTTGCGCGCAAGGATCGCACTCGAGGAGGAGTTGCCCAACAGGGCGCTGGTGGAACTGGCCGGACTGGCATCGGAAACGGCGGAACATCTGCGCGCCCGCGCCCTGTCGATGAGCGGAGAGTTCCGGTCCGCCGCGCTCAGTTTCGAGAGGTCCGATGACCCGGAAAACGTTGCCCGCGCGTATTGGCTGGACGGCGCCTGGGATCTCGTCCCGACAACGGATGCCAGCCCCCTTGGGGCCGCAGCGGCGCTGGCAGGCAGCTTGCGGCCGACGGAAATTACCGCAGAGGGGCCATTGGGTGAAGCCCGGCACCTGCTCGAGTCCAGCGCCGCCGCGCGCGAGAACATCGAAAAACTCCTCTCTACGGTCGCGGATCCGGTTGAGAGCTTGCCCACTGACTCCGAAATTCACTGGCCGGCGGCAAAAACCGGTGATCCGTAACCGACTGTAAACCGGTCTGAATTAGCCTGATGCCGAAGACGCAACAGAATGTGATCCGGCAGAATGCCAGCACCAGAAAAACGGCGCCTCATGGCGCCAATCGTGAAGACGATCCTGCGCCGGGCCATCGCCCACCCGGCTGCGATGTCCCTGTCTCTCGCGATGGCGGGGGTCTCTCTGCCGGCGGAGGTTTCCGCCAAAACCGGTGGCGCGGCGATCTGCGACCAGGCCGCACAGGCCGCCGCAAGGGCGTTCCCGGTGCCATTGACCGTGCTCAACGCCGTATCCCGAACCGAAACGGGCCGGTCAGAAAAGGGGCGGATCGAACCCTGGCCCTGGACCGTGAACATGGAGGGCGCCGGCCACTGGTTTTCCTCGCAGGACGAAGCGCGCGCCTTTGTATTTCGGCATTTCAAGGCGGGTGCCCGCAGTTTCGACGTCGGCTGTTTTCAAATCAATTACAAATGGCACCACCGGGCATTTGAGTCTCTGGACGATATGTTTGACCCGACCGAAAACGCGCTTTACGCCGCGCGGTTCCTAACCGAGCTTCATGCTGAACTCGGATCCTGGGACGCTGCCGTCGGGGCCTATCATTCGCGGACCGAAAAGCTGGCCGACCGATACCTGCGCCGGTACCGCCAGATACATGCCGGCCTGCAGAATGAGGCCGGCCGCCCCGCGGTGCCCGCCCCCCGGACCGCATTTCTGACACTGGCCTCCGGACCAGACCCGGATCCGGTGCAGAAGCCTGCCCGCCTGGGATCTCTGGCCCTGACCGCTGCTTCGGGCGCCACACCGCTCTTCAGCATGGACAGCAGACCGGCGGTTCACGAATGACGGTGAAGTCGCTCTTCACGCCGACCGTGATCCTCGCGCTCGCGCTGATGGCGATCATCGTCATGATGATCCTGCCAATGCCGCCCTGGGTGCTGGATGCCGGCTTGGCCGCCTCTTTTGCACTGGCCATCCTGGTCTTCACGATCACTCTGTTCATCGAACGACCGCTCGATTTTTCGGCCTTCCCCACGGTTCTGCTGGCCAGCCTGATGCTGCGCCTGTCGCTGAACGTTTCATCGACGAAACTGATCATCGGCCAGGGCCATACCGGCCCCGATGCGGCCGGCCGGGTGATCGAGGGCTTTGCCCAGTTCGTGATGAGCGGCAGTGTCTTTCTTGGACTCGTGGTGTTCGCGGTACTGCTGATCGTGAATTTCATGGTGATCACCAAGGGCGCGACACGCATGGCCGAAGTCGGCGCGCGCTTCGCGCTGGACGGGATGCCGGGCAAACAGCTTGCAATTGACAGCGATATGTCCGCCGGCGCCATCACCCACGAAGAAGCCAAATCACGCCGTCAGGTGGAACAGATGGAAACCACCTTCTTCGGGTCGCTCGACGGGGCATCCAAATTCGTCAAGGGCGACGCGGTCGCCGGATTGCTCATCACCCTCCTGAACCTCGTGATGGGTCTCTCCATGGGTGTCTTCGTGCATCACATGCCGATATCCAGCGCGCTGGAAACCTATGCCATTCTTACGGTGGGCGACGGGCTGGTGTCGCAGATCCCGGCCGTGATCGTGTCCATCGCTGCCGCGCTGCTGCTGGCCCGCGGCGGCGCGCACGGGGCCACGGACCTGACGCTGTTTTCACAGCTGTCCCGGCATCCGGCCGCGCTGGCCACCGTAGCAGCGCTTATGGTTCTTTTCGCGCTGGTGCCTGGCCTGCCCTTTGTCCCGTTCATGGCCGGTGCTGCCGGGCTGGGTGCAGTCGCCGTGACAATGCACCGACGCCAATCCACATCGGCCAACACCTCCGAAACAGACGACGCGCCCAAGGGGCCGTCGGCCCCGACGCTGGGCGATCTGCTTGAACTGGACGACATCCATGTCGAGTTTGCTGCCGACCTCGTCTCAATGGCGCTGGATCCCGGCACAGGGCTCGACGCGCGCATCGCCAATATGCGCAACCATGTTGCCACCCGGTTCGGGCTCATCCTTCCCGACATCCGCCTGACAGATCAGCCGGGGCTGCCGCCGGGCACCTACGTGGTGCAGGTTCAGGGGGTCGAACAGGCCCGCGGCACCCTGCATCCCGATCTTGTACTGGCGCTGTTGCCGCAGAACCGACAGGCACTGCCCGAAGGACAAGACGTGAAGGAACCGGTTTACGGCGCCCCCGCGCGCTGGATCGCTGCCGCAGATCAGGAAGCAGCCGCGCTTGTCGGGGCCACCGTTGTCACTCCGCCCGAAATTCTGGCAACACATCTGCTTGAAATCATTCAGGATAATTTCGGACGACTCCTGACGCTCAAGTCGCTGCGCCGGCTGTTGCGGGAACTGACCCAGCTGTCCGATCCGCCCCGGGCCGAAGCCAACCGAAAACTGATCGACGAACTGATCCCGGATAAGGTGCCGCTTGATACGTTGCACGCGGTGTTGCGCCTGCTGCTTGAGGAAAAAGTGTCCATTCGCAACCTGCCCCTGATCCTTGAGGCCACCGCCGAGGCCCGTCTGGTTTCGACCCAGCCGGACGCCATCTGTGAACATGTCCGGCAGCGTCTGGGCTTTCAGCTTGTTTCCGGGCTCAAGCGCGACGACGGAACCGTTCCGCTTATTCAGCTTGCGCCGGAATGGGAGGACACGTTCACCACACACCAGCTCGAAACCCGGGGCAACGGGCTGGACATCGCGTTGCCACCCGAGCTGTTTAACAGGCTGGCTGAAAACCTGTCGGAGGCCGTGGCGAGTTCTGCCGATGCCGGCCTCAACGCCGCGGTGGTGACATCCATGCGCCGGCGGCGTTTTCTGCGCACCGTGATGCACGCGCACCGGCTCAGGGCGCCGGTGCTCAGCTTCGAGGAAATCGGGGTTGATGCCAAGCCGGCGCTGGTCGGAACGGTGGCTGCCTGATGGACCCGCTGATCGCGCTGACCGCCCCGTTGTCGAACTTGGCATGGCATGGGTTTGTCGTGTTCCTGAGAACCGCCGCGATCGTGGCGATGCTGCCGGCGTTTGGCGAGCGGAGCGTGCCGGTGCGCGTGAAACTGAGCCTGGCGCTGGCGTTTACGGCGATCGTGGCACCTGCCCTGCCCGCCATCACGGCACCAGAGGGGATCGCAGAGCTGATACGGATGGCCGGAACCGAGATCCTGATCGGCACGGCCTTCGGTCTGGCGCTGCGGCTGTTCGTGCTTGCGTTGCAGATCGCCGGGTCCATTGCCGCGCAAAGCACGTCGCTGGCGCAAATGATCGGCGGCGCGGTGGAGCCGGTTCCCGCGATGGGATATGTATTGGTGGTGACCGGGCTGGCCCTCGCGGTGACGCTCGGACTGCACGTCAAGGCCGCTTATCTGATCATCGGTACCTATCAGAGCTTTCCGCCCGGCGTTCTTCCCGATCTGGCCGGACTGGCGGACTGGGGCGTCCGCCGGATTGCCTTCACTTTTCAGCTTTCCTTTTCCATGGCGGTTCCCTTTGTCATCGCATCCTTCATCTACAACCTGACCCTGGGCGTGATTAACCGCGCGATGCCACAGTTGATGGTCGCTTTCGTGGGCGCGCCGTTCACGACGCTGGGCGGGCTGTTTCTGCTGCTTCTGGCCACACCGGTCATGCTGAGCCACTGGCACGGGGCGCTGGACGATTTCCTGATGTCGCCGGCCGGACATTCCCCGTGAGCGGACAGGACAAGGATCAGGCTGAAAAATCCTTCGAACCGACGCCGGAGAAGCTCAGGCAGGCAAGGGAAAAGGGCGAGGTAGCGCGATCAGCGGATCTGTCTGTCGCCGCGGCCTATCTCGGTCTGCTTCTGGCCCTGCTAACAACCGGAGCTGGCACGATCGTTGCCGCCGGCTCTGCTCTCATGCCCTTTCTCGACAGCCCCGACCGTCTGATCCACCCGGAATTTCTGGCCTCGGCCGGCGTTCGTCTGCGCGATGTGATCGGGCTTACCGCCGGCGCCACGTTCGGCTGGTTCGTCGCTCCGGCTGCCGCGGTGATCCTGTCGGTTCTTGCCCAGCGCGCGTTCACCTTTACACCCTCCAAGCTGGCGCCCCGGATGTCCCGCATCTCTCCGCTGGCCAATGCCAAGCAGAAATTCGGGCGGATGGGGCTCTTTGAGTTTGCCAAGAGCTTTACCAAGCTCTTTCTGTTTGCGATCTGTCTCGCCCTGTTTCTCCGGGCGAACCTGTCAGATATCATCGCCCTTTCCGGCTCGGACCCCGCGCTGGCCGTTTCGCAGATGGGCCGGCTCGGGCTCCGATTCCTCGGGCTTGCCGCATTGGTGGCGCTGGCCATAGGTGCAATCGACGCGATCTGGCAGCATGTGGAGCATCGCCGCCGCAACCGGATGACCCGACAAGAGGTGCAGGACGAAACCAAGTCATCCGAGGGCGACCCGCATCTGAAGCAGACGCGACGCCAGCGCGGTCAGGAAATCGCCCGCAATCAGATGCTGGCCGAGGTTCCCAAATCCGACGTGGTCATCGTGAACCCGACCCATTACGCAGTCGCGCTGAAATGGAGCCGGATGCCCGGTGCCGCGCCGGTTTGTGTGGCAAAGGGTGTGGATGAAACCGCGCGACGTATTCGCGAAACCGCGATGGCCGCAGGCGTGCCTGTTCACAGCGATCCGCCCACCGCCCGCGCACTGCATGCCGCAGTCCGGGTCGGCAGCGAGATTGATGAAACTCATTACAGGGCGGTCGCGGCAGCGATCCGTTTTGCCGATGAAATGCGGACCAAGGCAAGGGAGCGTGCGTTTTGAAACCCAAACATCTCGGCAGGCTGCAGCAGGTTGCCGACGCAGTTTACCAACACGAACAACGCGCGATTAAGGCCATTTGCGCCGAAGAGACAGCGCTGCGCCGGGCCCTGGCCGCGCTGGATGCCGGCGGCGCCGAATTTGCGCCGGCGGACATCGGGAAAACCGGGGCACTGGCGCTGAGCGGGGCCGAGATGGCCTGGCGAAAATGGTCGGGCAACCGCAGGGCGGCGCTGAATGCGGAACTGGCGCGTGTACTGGCCCGCAAATCGCAGGAACTGACCCGCGTCCGGCAGGCCTTCGGCCGGTCCGAGGCCATCCGAATGCTGCATGGCAACCGGCCGGGCAAGGGCCACCAGCCCGGGTGATAAGCTGAATGCGGACGTCCGACGCAGAACGCGGTCAGGTATCCTGACGGGCGATATCCACGATCAGCACGTTTCGCACAGCATCCCCGGCGTCGCGGCGCGCAACATCGCGCAAGGCGCCGCGCAGCACGTCCAGCATGTCGGCATCGGTGAACGTGCCGCCAAACCCCCCCATGTTGGCATGGTCGAACAGAACGCGCAGAAACCCGTCGCGCAGCTTGGGCTCAATCGAATAGATCTTCTCCTGCGCGCCGGGTTGCACTTCGAGGCTGAGCGACAGCACGACCATCGCTGCAACCCGGTCCCGTTCGACGATCGGCACCACGAACTGGTTGCTGAGTTTCACGTATTCGGCCGCTGATCCGTGGCTTTCTTTCTGACCGTGTGCGTCCGCTGTTTCCTGCGCCGCGGCTGCCGGTTCTTGGGTGGTGTCCTCGGCCGGATCCTCCATCGGTGCCAGAAACAGGCCGGCGCCGACACCTGCACCGGTGCCCGCCAGTCCCATAAGCAAAGGTAGAAGCTTTGAAATCATTACGAGGTCTCAGAACGGGAGGATCATATCCAGAATTTGCTGACCATATCGCGGTTGCTGCACATCCGTGATCTGGCCGCGCCCGCCATAGGACATGCGAGCCGACGCGATCTTGTCGTAGGTAATCTCGTTGAGGCGTGAAATATCCTCGGGCCGGACATACCCCTGCACGAGCAGTTCACGCAGCTCGAAATTCACCCGCAACTCCTGTGAACCGGCAATGCTGAGAACGCCGTTGGGAAGCACGTCGATCACGGTCGCAGCGATACGCAAAGTCAGCTTTTCCTTACGCTTGACCGAACCCTCGCCGGCTGATGTCCCGGACGAGCCCAGCTCTACGGCCTGGCCCATCGACGCCCCGGCCGGCAGGCTTTCATTGATCCGCTGCGGAACCCCGAACAGTTGCGGCACTTCCAGCGTTTCCGAGCCCGATCGCGACCGCTCTGTGTCGTTCGATATCTCGGCTTTTTCGTCGATCTCGATCACCACGGTCAGAATGTCGCCCTTCCGGCTGGCGCGATGGTCACCCAGCAGGGATTGCTGCCCCCCGCTCCACAGCGACGACCGATCTACCGGGTGGGACGGTTCCGTCACCCGCGGCAGGCCCGGAAACAGCATCGCGGCATGTTCCGGTCCGTCATCCGTGGAAGAAAACGTCGGCGGACGACCAAGGTGATCGACCCGGGCACAGGACGCCAACCCAATCGCCGTCGCCAGAGTAACAACGGGAACTTGTCGCATCATTCCACCTCGATCCATCCGTTTTCATGAACGCGGCCGGACACCGAAGTGCGCGAACTCAGGTTGATCACCCGCACCATGTCGCCGGCTGCGCCGCGGTCCAAAACCCGGCCATCGGTTGCGATTCGCAATCCGCCGGTTGCAAAAGTAAGCGTAACAACCTGATTTCGTTCAACGATCGCGGGCGGCCCCACATCTCCGGTACGAATTGGCTGATTGGGGTAGAGCGTCAGCCGGGCTTCCAGCCCGATCACGGCGTCCGGCCCTGCCATGTCGGAGACATGGCGGACAACGTCCCCGGGGCCGATAACTTCCTTGGCCCGGATCACGCGGGTCGGCGTGTAGATGTCAGCCGCGGCCGGATACGCCGCCAGCAGCAGGACGCCCGCCAGACGCCTCATCAGCGCACCTGAGCCGTTGCCGCCATCATCTGGTCGGCGGCCGAGATGACCTTGGCGTTCATTTCATACCCGCGCTGGGCCTCGATCAGTTCGGTAACTTCGCGCACCGCATCGACCGAGCTGTCCTCCAGGTATCCCTGCCGCACCGAGCCGAGCCCGTCTTCGCCGGGCGCCGCCACCAGCGGCGCCCCCGACGCTTCGGTTTCAGCAAAGAGATTGCTGCCCAGCGCTTCGAGCCCTTTGGCATTGGTAAACGCCGCGAGGGTAAACTGTCCCAGAAGCTGCCCTTCGCTGGCGTCGTCGAAATAGGCGTAAACCTCTCCGTCCGGATTGATCGACAGGCTGCGCGCGTCGACCGGGATCGTCACCTCCGGGATCACTGCATAACCATCGGAGGTCACGATCAACCCGTCCGCCGACCGTTTCAGGCTGCCATCGCGGGTGTACGCGGTCTGCCCGGATGGCAGCTGGACCTCGAGGAATCCACGCCCGTCAATCGCGATGTCCAGATCATTTCCCGTCGCAGACAACGCCCCCTGCGCCAGGTGGATACTGACCGCCGACGGCCGCACGCCCAACCCCAGCTGCACACCCGTCGGCAAAACCGTGCCATCGGCCGCGTTAACTGTGCCGGCCCGGGAAACCTGTTGATAATGAAGGTCCGAAAACTCGGCCCGGCGGGCGTTGTAGCCCGTGGTGTTCATATTCGCGAGGTTGTTTGAAATGGTTTCCACCCGCAGTTGCTGAGCGGTCATACCGGTGGCGGCAATTTTCAGGGCACGCATCACGGGCCTCCTTGTTCACTGTGTCCGGATCAGGACGTTGATCGAATCGCGGATACGTTGATCCTCGGCATCCAGAAATGACTGACCCATTTCGTAAGATCGCTGTATCTCGACCATCCGCGCCATCTGATGCACCGGGTTAACGTTGCTGCCTTCCAGAAAGCCCTGCAAAATCCTTGGGTTCAGAACCGGTTCGACACCCTGTTCTGACCGGAACAGAACACCGTCTTCGCGATGCAGGTCGGTCCGTTCGACCGGCATGAACAACCCGATCCGGCCAACCGGCTGACCCTCGGCGCTGATCGTGCCGTCAGAGGCGATGTGCACGTCCTGCCCCGGGGGAACAAAAACCGGGGTGCCGGCCTCGTTCAGCACCCGGTCCCCGTTCGGGGTCAGCAACGCGCCATTCGCATCCGTCGAAAAAGCGCCGGCCCGTGTCAGACGGGGCCCGCGCCCGGTTTCAACCTGAAAGAACCCTTCGCCTTCAACCGCAAGATCAAAGGTGCCGCCGGTCTGGTTCAGCGCCCCTTGTTCGAGCGAGGTATTCCGGGCGCTGGCGCGGGTCAGGGACAGATCGGCCGTGTCGTCTTCGGACCGTTTCACGTATTCGGAAAACACCAGCCCCTCCTGCCGGTACCCGGTGGTGACCGCATTGGCGACGTTGTTTGCAACGACCTGCAATTCGCGGATCAGACCCACCTGCCGCGAAAGCGACGCATAACCGGCGGTTTCCATCAGTAGCCTCCTGAAATCAGCGGAAGAACGCGGATATCGAAAAAGGCCACCAGCGTCTGTGTCATGAACCCCATCGAGACCCAGAACACCGCAACGATGGCAGCAAGCTTGGGCACAAATGTCAGCGTCATTTCCTGGATCGAGGTGAGCGCCTGCAGCAGCCCGATCACCAGCCCCGTTGCCAGCGCCACCGCCAGGATCGGCACGGAAACGATGACCGCGACCCAGAGCCCCTGCCGGACTGCATCAAAGATCTGTCCTTCGCTCAGCATCTCAGACCGGCATCCGCAGGATTTCCTGGTAGGCCTCGACAACCTTGTTGCGCACGGTGACCGCGGTTTCGACCGCCAGCTCCGACTGCGCCAGCGCCTGAACCAGCGCATGGGGGTCGGCGTCACCGGTCATCGCTGAATGTGCCAGTTCCTCGGCCTGTTGCAGGGACTGCTCGAAATCGCGGAACACGGCCTGTGCAGGGTGCCCTGCTTCTGTCGGCTCCGACGACGTTCCCGACCGGGCCGCGGCATAGCTTCTGGCGGCGTTGAAGGCAGACACATCCATTCTGGATCTCCTTTATTTTCTCAACAAATTCATAAGGCTCGCAGACATCTGGCGGGCCTGGTCAAACATTTTCAGGTTGGCTTCGTAACTGCGCCGGGCTTCGCGGGCATCGACAATCTCAACCAGCAGGTTCACGTTCGATCCCTGGTACTGGCCGTTTTCATCGGCAAGCGGATGTTGGGGATCGAAGACCGTATTCAGGTCCGACCGGTCCAGCTGGACCTTGCCAACGCGCAGGACCGACGCAGAGGTGTCCGGGCTTTGCCCGGCCTGGAAGGTCACGGTTTTGCGGCGGTATCCCGGTGTGTCCGCGTTCGAGATGTTTTCCGATACGTGGCGCAGGCGGGTAGCCTGAGCCTGCATGGCGGCGGAGGATACGACAAGCGATTGCGAAAACTCGTTCATGGCTAGCGCACCCGAATGCTGGTGCGCAGAACATCCAGCGCGGAGCGGTAGATCGCGAGCGCACGATCGTGCTCGCGCCTGGCTTCCACCGCGAACATCAGCTCCTGATCAAGCGCCACCGTGTTTCCGTTCGGATCCGCCGGCCCCGCCCGTTCGAAGACTGGTGCGGTTTTGTGCTGTCCGGACACGCCCTGCATATGTGAGGCCCGGCTGGCCCGCATATGAGAAGACGGCACGTTTTGCCCGGCAATGTCGGCAAAATCGGGCACATCCATCGCGCGGTATCCGGGCGTATCGGCATTTGCCACGTTTTGCGACAACAGCGCCTGTCGCCTGCCGGCATGGGCCGCCATATGGCCGGCGGTCCGGAAAATCATCAGGTTTTCAAACATCGGGGCTTCTCCCACGATTGGCTTCAATCAAGCCTTAACTGCGATTTCTTTAGAAAGGGTTTGCGAGGAACAACTGAGGAACAAAAAATGGAAGACCATTGCGCCGCACTCGTTCGTACCCTGCAGGCCACACGCCTGACACGGCCCTGCGGCTCTGTTGTCGCCGTCCGGCATGGGGCTCTGATCGTCGGAGGGTTGCAGGATCAGGCCCGCATCGGGGCACTGGCGCAACTGCGCCTTGCAAGTGGCCGCATGCTGGGAGGCGAGGTCGTGCGACTGGACGGGACCGCAGCGCATGTGCTGATCGGCGGCAGCGCCGATGGTGTTGCAATCGGTGATCGTGTCCTTCTGGAGGATCCGCCGGATTTTGCGCCTTCGGACCGCTGGGTCGGCCGGATTATCGATCCGTTTGGCCGCCCGCTGGACGGGCGCCCGTTGCTGTCGGGGGCAATCGTGCGCCCGCTTGTGTCGCCGCCACCGCCCGCGGCACTGCGCCGGGCGATGGGTGATCGGGTCTCAACGGGTATGGTCGTGTTCGATACCCTGCTGCCGATTGTTCGCGGTCAGCGGATCGGGCTCTTTGCCGGATCCGGGGTCGGCAAATCCCGCCTTCTGGCGCATTTTGCCCGACATCTGGACACCGATGTGACCGTAATCGCGCTGATCGGCGAACGGGGGCGCGAAGTGACGGAATTCGTGCGCGATACGCTGGGCGAGCAGGGTCTGAAGAAAGCCGTTGTCGTGGCCGCAACTTCCGATCAGTCGGCCCTGACACGTCGTCGCTGCGCCTGGGCCGCGATGGCCGCTGCCGAGCATTTTCGCGATCAGGGCAAACAGGTGTTGCTGCTGGCCGATTCGGTGACCCGGTTTGCAGAGGCACAGCGCGAAATCGCCGCCGTCGCGGGCGAGGATCTGTCGCTGCGCGGTTACCCGCCATCCCTGCCGCCGCTGGTCACCGCCCTTTGCGAACGGGCCGGTCCGGGCATCGGCGATCAGGGTGACATCACCGCCCTGTTCACGGTTCTGGTCGCCGGGTCGGATATGGAGGAACCGGTGGCCGATGTCATGCGCGGCGTCCTTGACGGCCATGTTGTACTCAGCCGCGACATCGCCGAACGGGGCCGTTTCCCGGCCGTTGACGTGCTGAAATCGGTGTCGCGCGCGCTGCCATCCGCCGCCAGTGCGGACGAAAACGACATGATCCGCGATGTAAGATCTCTGCTTGGGGCCTACGAAAACTCCGAGGTCATGATCCGCGCCGGCCTGTATTCCGAGGGATCGGATCCGGTTCTGGATCGCGCGGTTCGGGCCTGGCCGGAACTGGATGCGCTGATTGCAAAAACCGGAACCGGCCCGGTGACAGACAGTTTCAACCGGCTGGCCCTCGCCCTGCGGCGCGCCGGGCCTGCACCGGGAATGACTGTGCGCGATCCTGTCAGAGCTGACCCCTCAACCCCGCTCAGACCGCACCGCTGAGCAGGGCCAGCGCGGTTGCCGCCGGCGACGTCGTGGCCGAGAAGGCGTCGATTTGCGCACGCGCCTGATACAGGGTGATCAGGCGGTCCAGCACATCGCCATCGGCAAATTGCGAGATCGTTTCGGCACCGGTGACCGCGCGGATCCGGTCCCTGAATACATCCACCTGCCGGTCCAGATCTGCCTGCCCAAAGCTTTCAGGCAACCCCAGCGCGGTCTGAAACAGGCTGCGCAGCGGCGGCTGGCCCAATACGGTGAACCACTTGGCGTTTTCGCTTTCCGAACCTCCGGCCAGATCGGCAAGTTCACGACGGGCATAAAGAGCGATGCGCATCGTATCATCCTGAACGCCGACCTCTTCCTCGAATGCCCGCATCAGGTACCGGTCGGCGATCGCGGCCATGGCGTTCTGATCCTTTGTCTGCGGAAGACCGCCGGGGCCCAGGCCAAAGGCGGCACTGAACTGACGGTACCGGGTATCGGCCAGCTTGTTGGCCAGCGCATCATCGCTGGACGTGCCATCGCCCAATACCCGCTGAACGAAGTAGACGTTCGGCATATCATCCTGCAGGCCAAAGGCACCCAGCGCCACCTCTCTCAGTCGCCGGTCCGATACAAGGGCCTCAGCGCTGGTCACGCTGCCAATGGTCTCCCGGAAGTACGCCACATCCCTCTGGATCCGAGCCCCGGCGCTGAAGGTTTCGAGCTGGGCATCGTATGTACGTGTCAGGTACATCCAGCCCTGCAGCCCGCCGAACGGCAGAACCGGCTGAAAACTCATCTGCCTGACGCGGCCATCAACCGGTCCTCCCTTGGCATCAGCGACCGCAGCGCCTTGAGGCACTTGTAATAGTTCCCCTCGATCACTGCAGCGGTTGCCGCGGCCAGCACAGAGCGGCTGTCAATGTCGGTGAACACCTGGCTCAACTCCTCGATCCGGCGCAGCAGGGGCAAACGCGCGTTTTCCGGGTCCGCGTCGCCGGACAGGATAAGCTGCGCGCCATAGCAGATCCGCCGCACCGGTGTGATTGCCTCCTCGGGATGCAGGGCATCGCGCAGGCGCAGGATATTCGCATCCGGCGTGACAATCGAAATCCGGCAGCGCCGATCCCCGTTTTCGATCACCGCACCATTGATCAGCAGCCGCTCTTTGGGGCTGAGTTTTAGGACAAGGCCACCCATATCAGCCAGCCACGTCGCGCAAACCGCGCATGATCGAAGCGTTGATATCCAGCAGCGGGTCAACGCTCGCCGATTGCTGCAGCACCTTGCTGCTGTGTTGGCGCACAAATTCCGAAAGGGAAAGCAACCCGGCCCGCAGCGCATCCGGCAACGGGTTCGATTGCGACGCCGCGTGCACTGCGAATATGCTCCACAGGCGGCGGTTGTCGTGCAGTGCCCCCGCCAGCGCGGGAAAACCGGATGGGCCCCGCTCGGACGCGGACCGCATTCTGGCCGTGATGCCGGCCAGGGCTTCATATTCAATTCGACGGGGCGTTCTCGTCGTCCCGCGCGCAGCGCTATAGGCCTTCTGCGCCAGTTCCAATGCATCCGACATGCTGGTTTCCTACTGTTTCGGCCGATTGAAATGGCCGGGGCGCCGACCGCCCCGGCCGGCTGCGTTAGCGGAAGAGCTGCATGATCGTCTGCGGGGCCTGATTGGCGATCGACAGGGCCTGAACACCAAGCTGCTGCTGGGTCTGCAGGGCCTGCAACCGGGCCGATGCCTCTTCCATGTCGGTATCCACCAGAGATCCCATGCCCATTTTCATCGCATCCGTGAGTTTGCCGACAAACTCGTTCTGGTCGCGGATTCGCGCCGCCGATGCACCCAGGGCCGCGGCACCGTCGATGGCGGTTTGCAGGAAGGTTTCGATTTCACCCAGCGCAGTCGCCGCCGTGGTGGTGTCGGTGATTGCAGTCAGGTCAGTGGCAAGATCAACGTTCGCCTCGAAATCGACGGTATCGACCGAAATCGTGGAAGCAGTCGGCGCTGCGCTGCCGACACGGTCAAGCGACGACACGATCGACAGGCTTGTCGCGCCGGCGCCATCGACGTCGGTCGCCAGAAGGTTGGACCCGTTGAACTGCGCGGCTCCGATAATCGATGCAACCTGGGCGACGCGTTCGCTGATATCGGTCTGGATCTTTCCGAAATCCACGTTTTCGCTGTTGGCCGAAACCGCCAGCTGCTTGATTTCACCCAGAACTTCGACGATCTGCTCGGCCGCGGCGGATGCGACGGCAACGGTCGATTCCCCCAGGCTCAGCGCATCTGAAATCGCTTCAAACCCGGACACATCAGATTCCATAACCTTGGAGATCGCCCAGACGGCCGACCCGTCCTTGGCCGTGGCCACTTCCTTGCCTGTAGAGATGGCATCCTGTGTCTTGGCCAGATCCATGTTGATGGATTTCAGCGTTTGCAGCGCCACAATGGCACCGTTGTTTGTAAGAATGCTGGACATAGCTTTTCCTTTTAGACATCGGGCACTTCGCCCTGGTTCCCCCCGCCCCCAGGGGCGGATCACATGTCCTTCTGACGTCTGCGATGGCCGGTTATCCGTCCCCGCGCCACCCTTGTTCGGATGCACGCAGACCATGCCTCTGCACAAGCTAATGGAGTCCTAAGCTGTCCCTGCTCCTTGTTTCGGATTTTTCTTAATTCGGCCCTATGCCCGGCGTTCCAGCTCGCGCTTGCCATCGGATTCAAACCGTTTTGCCTGTCCGTTCGCGTCATAGACCGTCAGCGAACTCCGCGCCGCCCGCAGGGTTTGCAGACGCGCCGCCACGGCGCGCACCCCCTCCATCGCGCTTTGCAACAGGGTCTGGTTGCGCGCGATGTCCCGGTTCAGGGCCTGCAGATCGGCAGGCTCTGAACCGCCGGGGCGGTTGATCCATTCCATCAACTGGCTTTTTTGGTTCGAAAGCTCACCAACCCGTCCGATGTCTCCGCGGATCAGCGCCTGCCGCTCCTCCTCGATCAGAACAGACAACTGGCGGATCGCCTCTCCGGCCTCACGTTCCATAATCCGCCTCCTTCAACGCATGAAAAAACGTTTCCGCCAGCCCCACCCCGCCGGCGCGGGCGATCTGGTTCGCCTGTTCACGAACCAGAAGCGATGAAAACTGTGCTTCCCCCGGGCCACCGCCGAATCCGCCGCCGGTGTCCCCCAGACCTGCCGATTTCAGCATCTCGGCCAGAAATGTCGCCTCCAGCTCGACAGCAGCGGCGCGCAGCGATACATCGCCGGCGACAGGGGCCGGTTGCAAACCGGGTTGGATGATATTCATCATGATAGCTCCAATTCTTCGGATTTCGTCAGGATGATCTGATTCCGGTTAAAATCCCGGTAACCGGCGGTGAGGTATGCAATGTGCAGATCGCCGCTCCGGAGAACCCATGGAGACCGAAATTCGCACCCTTTTGCCGGGACCCGGCAAGACGCCCGTAGCATCGGACCCGTCCCGGTCCGGCAATAGGGTAATCGCCTTTGAAGAACTGTTTGCGGCTCTTGGAAAGGCTCCGGACCCTGCAAAGACGCCCGAAGTTACCGGCGACACCTCACAGCCAATGGAGGGCGACGCGCCGCCCGCGGAAAACCGGCGGGAGGCTGCGCAAGGCAACGACACCGGGCAAGATGCCTCGCCTGATGAGACGGTGCCGGACCGCACTTCGATCACAGTTGCCAGCGCCGAATCAGAAACCTCACTACAGGTGGTGCCCGCCCCGCTGTTGCGACCGGGTCCAGCCCCGATTGGCAGCAGCGACCCCGCACACCTTCCGGTCGGTTCGCAGTTCAGGGCGCAAATCCGGGTTTCCGTGCCAACCCGCCAGAAGGCTGAACCATCAGACCACGTACCACAACCGATCCCGGCCCTGCTGACAGCGGAACAGGTTCGACCGCCTCCTGTGACGGCCATGGCGGGGCATGTGCCGTCGGAAACAACCGCGCTCCCTGCGCCTGAAACTGCCGCGCAGGACGTCCGCGGGAACCCGCCGGCGCCACCGCCGGCCCGGTTCCAACCGGAGATGGCTCACCCGTTGGCCTCAATGATGGCGCGGCCCGAGGATCGGACAATCACGGGTCCGACCGCTGCTGCCGCCGACCGAACAAATGTGCCGTCCACACGGCAGGACCCACAACCGGTCCCGGCCGGGAAGACGCTGCCGCACGCAACGATGCCTCAGTTAGCGTGGGCGCAGCATTTTGTTCCAACCCCGGGCCACAAGGCCACGGAAAGTTCTCAATTTACCCCGGAATCCCCGGTCATCCGCGTATCAGAGCCCCGGCCAGAACCCCGGCCAGAAGCGGAGCAGACACTGCGCCTGCAGGCGCCTGTCACGCGGATAGGCGATGAACTGGCCTTGGACCGGGGAACCCTGCGCCATCAGACGACCATTACCGTTGTTCCACCGGACCGGCATTCCCCGCATCCCGAACCCGCCGAACCGGCGAAGCGGTTAGAGGCGGCGCCCGTGCCGCTCCGCCCGCAACCCGCGCTGGCTGACCCGGGCACATCCGGCAATCCATACCCGGCCCGTCCCATTGAAGGCACGCTTCCACCGCAGAATTCGACCGTTCTGACCATGCCCCGGGTTGACATCGCCGCATCACGGAACGCACCGCCAACCCCGCCCGATCCGACATTCGCACAGAGCGAACTCGAGGAAACCGGCCGATCAACAGGCAGTTTGCGAAGTGACATGCCGGCACCGGCCAGCGTGCGACATCCGGTTTCCCCGGCACAGATCGATCTGCCCGGCGATCGTCAGGCCGTGGCTGACCGCGGGCAACCGACCGACGGTTCGGTCAGGCCGCCTGAGACCATCGGGCATCCGGCGGGCCCGCAACGCGCCCGAACTCTGCCGACCGTACAGCGGGCAGCAAATGCATCGCCTGTGCCGATTCCTCCTGACAAATCACCTGCTGCCGCTCCGTCTGTTTCACTGCCTGCTCCTGCTTCTTTTGTTTCGCCACCTGCTCCCGCATCTTCTGTTTCTCCGCCTGCTCCCGCATCTTCTGTTTCATCGCCTGCTCCGGCTCCGTCTGCCACACCGCCTGCTCCGGCCACTTGTGCCACACCGCCTGCTCCGGCTCCGTCTGCCACACCGCCTTCTCCGGCCCCTTCTGCCACACCGCCTGCTCCGGCCCCTTCTGCCACACCGCCTGCTCCGGCCGCCGCGTTCAGCCTCCCTGCAAGGCCGGCGGCCTCTGAACAGGCGGTCGGGCGCAGCGCCGCCCCTGGACAAGGCGGGAACCGGGACCTCCTTCACGGTGCTCCCCAAACCCCGATTGCCGTGCAAACCGGTGAGGCCAAGCCTGACCAGACCGCGAAACAGGAGAGTATCCGCACCGAAGTCACTCATCCGGGGCGCGGTTCGCAGCAGCCTGCCGGTGTCTCGCCTCCCGCCCCGCAAACGGATGTGGTCCGGGCGCACACGGGCCTCACTGGCCCAAGGGTTTCAGACGACGAACCGGCTCTGCCGCCGTCCGAACGGCCGGCACCCCCTGCCAGAATTTCGCAGATCCGGCCCGAACTCGCCCGGACGACCGCCCCGCAAATTGCTGTCACGGATCCCGGTGCAAGGGGCTTTGTGCCGGCGGAACAGGTGATGGCGGAGCCGCTCCCGCTCGCCTCCGCTGTCGCGTCCCAGACATTCCCTGCGACGGCCACCCCGGCACTCCCGATCCCGATGCGTGCCGACACGCCCGCCTTTCCGCCGCAACTGGCCGAGATTCTGATCGCTCACACCGGTCAGCGCGTCGATATTGCCCTGAAGCCGGACGAACTGGGTCTCGTGCGCATGGCGATGACCCTGACCGAGGCTGGCGCGACCGTGGTGGTGAACGCGGACCGGCCGGAAACGCTGGACCTGATGCGCCGGCACGCCGGGACGCTGGCCGATGCCCTGCGGGCGCTTGGCCACGGCTCCGTTTCCTTCGCCTTTGAAGGCAACCGCAACGGCCCCACCCCGTCGCAACCCAACCCGAACGCCGCCGAGGCGGAAACACCCGCGCCCACCGGTACACCCGAAACCGGGATGCGGGCCACGCGCGTCGTTTCCGACGGTCTCGACCTTCGACTATAGGAGTACTGAATTGGACATCCAATCTACCCAGACCCAGACATCAACCACCACGTCCCAACCTGTCAGCGCCTCGGCACTGTCCTCGGATTTTCAGGATTTCCTCGAACTTCTGACGGCACAGGTCAAGTATCAGGATCCCCTGGAGCCGATAGATTCCACCGAATACGTGGCACAGCTGGCCCAGTTTTCGACGCTGGAACAACAGGTCCTGACCAATGAACTGTTGGCCTTGCAATATGAACAGGCGGCCACGACGACCATGGCGTCCCTGTCCGGCTGGGTCGGGATGGAGGCCCGCGCCGCCACCCCCGTCACCTTCACGGGGGAACCGATCACCGTATCACCCAACCCGGCGGCAATCTCGGACGACGTTCAGCTGGTTGTGCGCGACGAAAACGGCGACGAGGTTCAGCGTATCGCGTTGCCCGTCTCGGCCGAACCCTACGTCTGGACCGGCATCGATCCTCTCACCGGGGAGCCGATGGAGGAAGGCGTCTACAGTTTCCACGTGGAAAGCTATTCCGAGGGCGAACTGATCCTGACCGAAATGGCCGAAGTGTACAGCCAGGTGACGGAAGCCCAGAGCCAGGGGGGCGACATCGTTCTGATACTGGATGGCGGACAGGCGGTCCTGTCGACGAACGTGACCGCCATTCGCAACCCGGCGACGTGACCCGCTCGCCTATTCGTCCGCCTGATAGGGTGCGCGCCCAACGGATACATAGCGTTTGAACCCGGCTCGTTTTGCATCCCGCAAAGAGTAGATGTTGCGAAGATCGGCCATGGCCGGGTACGACATCCGGTTGGCCAGCCGCTTGAGATCCAGTGCGCGAAACTCGTTCCACTCCGTCAGGATCACAACCGCATCTGCATTCTGAACCGCCTTGTACGCATCCTCCGTCCAATGCACGCCGGGCAACAGCGCCTCGCCCTCGTGCCGCCCCTGCGGATCCACAACCCGAACCTTGGCGCCTGCGCCGATCAGGGCGGGCACCAGAGTCAGCGAAGGGGCTTCGCGCATGTCATCGGTGTCCGGTTTGAAGGTCACGCCCAGAACGGCGATGGTCTTGCCGGTGACCGGACCGTCAAACAGGTCCAGCACCTTGTCCACCATCCGGCGGCGAACCTCGTCGTTCACCTGAATCACAGTTTCGGTGATCTGCATCGGCACCCCGTGTTCCTGGCCGATCCGGGCCAGCGCCCGGGTATCCTTGGGAAAGCACGACCCGCCGTAGCCGGGCCCGGCATGCAGGAACTTGTTGCCGATGCGCCCGTCCAGACCGATACCGTGGCTGACTTTCTTCACGTCAGCACCAACGCGTTCGCACAGGGCGGCAATTTCGTTGATGAAAGTGATCTTGGTCGCCAGAAACGCATTCGCCGCGTATTTGATCATTTCCGCACTTTCCAGATCCGTGCTCAGGATCGGGAAATCGCGCAGATAGAGGGGACGGTAAACCTCACGCATGACATCATCCGCGCGATCGTTCTGAACCCCGACCACGACGCGGTCCGGGCGCATGAAATCGTCGATCGCGGCCCCTTCGCGCAAAAACTCGGGGTTGGAGGCAACATCGAATTCCGCTTCCGGGTTGGCCTTGGCGATGGTGTGTTTTACCTGCCGGTTGGTGCCGACCGGGACGGTCGATTTCGTCACCACCACGGCATACCCGGTCAGCGCGGCGGCAATCTCTTCGGCCGCCGCCATGACAAAAGTCAGATCCGCATGCCCGTCGCCGCGGCGGGTCGGTGTGCCGACCGCGATGAAAACGGCCTCGGCACCGTCCACTGCCGCGGCAAGATCCGTCGTGAACGACAACCGCCCGGCTGCCACGTTTTTTTCGATCAGCGCGTCCAGCCCGGGTTCGTAAATCGGCACTTCACCGCGTTCCAGTATCTCGATTTTTTCGGGATTCTTGTCGACACAGACAACGTCATGCCCGAAATCGGAAAAACAAACGCCGGAAACAAGGCCCACATAGCCCGTGCCAATCATCGCAATTTTCATGAAAACGCCCTCAAAGAGATTTTTGACCGAGGCTTGCGGCATTGCCCCGGCCCTGTCAACAGCGTGTCAGCGCAGATCTGCCAGCCTCAGGGCAAAGTAGACCGGCGGCATCAGCATCCGGCGGACCGGGCCCAGCGGAAACCGGGTCAGCGGACGGCGCATTGGCCGCGGGATCTCCTGCTCGGCCGCGGGATTCAGCAGCACGCGCGCCAGCTGTGTTCCCGACCAGCTGCCCTTCGCCACGCCATTGCCGTGGTAACACAGCGATGCATAAAGCCCCGGCTGCCCGGGGACCGGCCCGACAAAGGGCGCCCGGTCGCGGGCAAGACAGACCATCCCGGACCACTGGTGCGGCGTTTCCACATCCGCCCAGGCCGGAAACATTTTCTCGAAATCGCGACGGGTGGACCGCCGCGCCCGGGCCTCGGCCGCAGGCGAAGACCGCAGACCGCCACGCGCGCCGAACAGAAACCGGCGATCGGGCATCAGGTGGAAGTAATGCAAGAGGTTCCGGCTGTCATAGCTGGCCTGAAGCGATGTCCACCCCTGCGCGTTCAGTTCCGCCTCGGTCAGCGGGCGGGTGACCAGAACATTGGACTGAGACGGCATGTACCGCCCTGCCAGCCAGTCCGGCATGTCTTCGCTTGAATACCCGTTTGTTGCAATAATCGCCCGCTCGCACCGAACCTGCCCGCCAGGCGTGAACAGACGCACACCCTCACGCGCGGTATCAATCCGGGTCACTGGCGTGCGCTGATAGAGGGCTGCACCGGCTGCCTCCGCGGCGCGGGCAATACCGAACAGGTATTTCCGCGGGTTCAGCGCGAAACCCACCCGGATGGTAAGCGCACCGTGAAACCCGGCATTCAGTCCTTCGGATGCCAGATCCGCCTTTTCCGTCAGCCGGGTCTCGACCCCGTAACGTGCGACGAGCGCATCTGCAGACCGCCGCAACCCTTCCATCGCGCGCGGCGAATGGGCCAGCTGCGTTTCGCCATCCGAATGCCGGTCAGCATCGATCCCGAACCGCTCCAGCCGCCCGGCAACCAGATAAATCGCCGCGCGTTCCGTATCGTAATACTGCTGACGCCCCTCGCCGCCGTATTTGTCCTGCAACTCGCCATCGCTCAGCCGCCCGCCACCAAGGCAACAGAACCCGCCATTGCGGCCGCTGGCCCCCCATCCGGGCGATTGGGCTTCCAGCACCGCCACGCTCACCCCGGCCTCGGCCAGCGTCAGGGCCGCGGAGACCCCAGTGAACCCGCCCCCGACGATCGCGACATCCACAGAAATGTCGGCGTTCAGTTCCGGCCATTGCGGCGCAGAAATGGTTTCGTCCCACCAACACCCGTCACGTGGACCCCGGCCATACGCATAGTCAGAGTAAATCCGCCTCATGCGTTCTGAACCGCGGCCTGCTCATCCTTCTGACGCCGCAGCGCGTTGCGCTTGGACACCAGAGAGGCCGTTATCACCCCAACCGTCACGATGGCGATCATGATGGTCGACAGTGCATTGATCTCCGGGCTGACGCCCAGCCGCACGGCTGAAAAGATCTTGATCGGCAGGGTGGTGGCCGAGGGACCGGACGTAAACGACGCGATCACCAGATCATCCAGAGACAGGGTAAAGGCCAGCAGCCAGCCGGAAATCACCGCCGGCGCAATGATCGGCAGCGTCACCAGCCGGAACGCCTCGAACGGCGAACACCCCAGATCGAGCGCGGCTTCCTCCAGCGACCGGTCGAACGTCACCAGCCGCGAAGACACCACAACCGACACGAAGCACATCGAAAAAGTCGTATGCGCCAGCACGATGGTCAGAATGCCCCGGTCCAGTCCCAGCCCGATAAAGAGCAGCAGCAGCGACAGGCCGGTTATCACCTCGGGCATCACAAGCGGCGCATAGATCATGCCGGAAAACAGCGTCCGCCCGAAAAACCGGCCCTCGCGCACCAGAACATAAGCCGCCATCGTGCCCAGCACCGTCGCAATGGTCGAGGACATCACAGCCACCCGCAAAGTGACCCATGCCGCATCCAGCATCGCCTCGTTCCGGATCAACTCGCCATACCATTTGGTTGAAAACCCGGCCCAGACCGTGACCAGCCGGCTTTCGTTGAAGCTGTAGATGATCAGAATGATCATCGGGATATAGAGAAAGGCAAAGCCCAGTGTCAGCGACACGGTATTGAACCAGGACAGCCGGGTCATTGCTCTGCCTCCGCCTGCCGCTGCTGATTGCGCTGGAACAGCACGATGGGAACCACGAGGATCAGCAGCAGCACCACCGCGACCGCGCTGGCCACCGGCCAGTCCCGATTGGAGAAAAACTCCTCCCACAACACCTTACCGATCATCAGTGTTTTCGATCCACCCAGGATCGAGGGAATAACGAACTCCCCCAATGCCGGGATGAAGACCAGAAAACTGCCGGCAATAACGCCGTTCCGCGAGAGCGGAAAGGTCACCAGCCAGAACGCCTGAAACCGCGAACATCCCAGATCTTCCGCTGCTTCGATCAGCGATCCGTCCAGCCGGTCCAGAGCCGCGTAAATCGGCAGGATCATGAACGGCAGGTAGGTATAGACGATGCCAACATAAACGGCGGTGTTCGTGTTCAGGATCGTCAGCGGCGTGGATATGATCCCCGTCCACATCAGGATCTGGTTCAGGTAGCCTTCCTGGCTGAGGATCCCCATCCACGAATAGACCCGGATCAGGAAGCTGGTCCAGAACGGCAGGATCACCAGCATCATCAGCGTCGGCCGCCATTCTTCCGGCGCACGCGCCATGCCATAGGCAATCGGATAGCCCACCAACAACGTCAGAAAGGTCGAAAACACCGCGATTTTCAACGAACTGAGATACGCCTTCCAGTAGAGGCTGTCAGTCGTCAGGAAGATATAATTCTCAAAATCCAGCTCGCGCAGGAACGCCCAGATCCCGTCGTCCCAGCTGAACTGCGGAATATAGGGCGGACGGGCCAGCGCCACGTCACTGAGCGAGATTTTGAAGACGATGACAAACGGCACCAGGAACAGGGCCAGAAGCCACAGATACGGTACCGCGATGAGAACCCAGCGCCGCATCAGTCCGCCAGCATCACCGCGGCCGAAGCAGACCAGCTCAGCCAAACGGTGTCTTCCCATGTGATATCGCGGCGGGCGATACGCCGTGTGTTTGCGGCCTGCGCCTTGATCACCAGCCCCGAGGGCAATTCCACGTGATAGGTCGAAATGTTGCCGAGATAGGCAATGTCCAGCACCCGGCCTTCGACCGCGTTATCTGCCTCGGGGCGGTCGTGCGAAATCGCAACCTTCTCGGGCCGGACAGCAAGATGACAGCGCTGCGCATCCGTGAACGGGCGCTTTGACTGCGCGCTCAGCGGCGGCTGCCCGGCCGCCCATTCGATGCTGTAACCATCTTCGCCGCTGGCCGTCGCCCGGCCTTCGATCAGGTTCACGTCGCCAATGAAATCGGCGACATAGACCGAATTTGGCCCCTCGTAGATCTCTTCCGGCGTGGCAACCTGAATGATCCGGCCATGATCCATGACCGCAACGCGGCTGGCCACGGTCATCGCTTCTTCCTGATCATGTGTGACGATCACGAATGTCGTGCCGGTCTTTTCCTGAATGTCCATCAGCTCAAACTGGGTTTCCTGACGCAGCTTCTTGTCCAGCGCACCCAGCGGTTCGTCCAGCAGCAAAAGCTTCGGTGCCTTCGCCAGCGACCGAGCCAGCGCCACACGTTGCCGCTGACCGCCCGAAATCTGGTGCGGTTTGCGCCGGGCAAAGCTTTCCAGCCGCGTCAGTTTCAGCATCTCGTCGACCCGGGCGTCGATCTCTGCTTTCGCCATCCGGTCCCGGCGCAGGCCAAAGGCTATATTGTCCCAAACGCTCAGATGCGGAAACAGCGCATAGGACTGGAACATCATGTTCACGGCACGCTTGTTCGGCGGGATCCCGTCAATGTCCTGCCCGGCCAGCTCGATCCGTCCTTCGGACGCGTTTTCAAACCCGGCCAGCATCCGCATCAGCGTGGTCTTGCCACAGCCCGACGGGCCAAGCAGCGCAAAGAACTCCTGCTCATAGATATCCAGCGTCAGGTCGTCGATGGCAACGAAACTGCCGAACCGCTTGGTCACGTTCTGAAACCGGATCAGCGGCTCGGCCGCCGGATCGGTCCAGGGCGCAAATACGTTTTGTCCCAATGAAAGGCCCCCGCAACTGTGACGGGGCGCACCCGCGCCCCGCCGTTCTTCAGATCAGGTTCCGGACTTGATCTTGGTCCACAACCGCGTCACCACCCGCTGCACCTTCGGGTCATAGGGTGTGGTGGTGTACAGGTTTTCCAGCGTCGCTTCGTCCGGGTAGATGGCCGGATCGCCGATCACGTCTTCTTCAAGATGTTGCTGGCTGGCAAGGTTGCCGTTGGCGAAATAGACATAGTTCGATGCCGCCGCCATGTTGTTGGCATCCATGATGAAGTTCAGGAACTTATGGGCCCCGTCCGGGTTCGGAGCATCGACCGGAATTGCCATCTGATCGAACCACATAAGCGATCCTTCGGCAAAGGCGTAATAGGCGACTTCCACACCGTTTTCGGCCTCGGCGGCACGGTCGCGGGCCTGCAGGACGTCGCCGGACCACCCCATTGCAACGCAGATATCGCCGTTGGCCAGCCCGTTGATGTACTCCGAGCTGTGGAATTTCTGGATATGCGGCCGCACCGCCGCCAGCACCGGTTCGGACTTGGCAATCACGTCCGGATCGTGGCTGTCGGGGTCCTCTCCCAGATATTGCAGCACCATCGGCACAACCTCGGTCGGCGCATCCAGGAAATACACGCCGCAATCGGCCAGCTTCTCGACGACCTCAGGTTTCAGCAGCAGATCCATGCTGTTGAGCTGCACATCCTCGCCCAGGATTTCCTTGACCTTGCCAACGTTCAGGCCGATGCCCGTCGATCCCCACATATAGTTGATCGAATATTCGTTGCCGGGATCGTACTGCGCCGTGCGGGCTTCGATCACGTCCCACAGATTGCCTGCGTTCGGCAGCTTGGACTGGTCCAGCTTCTGAAAGGCGCCGGCCATGATCTGACGTTGCAGAAATGTGCCCGACGGCACGACAACATCATAGCCCGACCCGCCGGCCAGCATTTTGGTTTCCAGAACTTCGTTGGAATCGAACACGTCGTAGATCAGTTCGAGCCCGGTTTCCTGCTCGAACTTTTCCAGGAGCGATTCGTCGATATAGTCGGACCAGTTATAGACCCGCACTTCTTCGGCCATGGCCGATGTGGCCGCCAGAGCAACTCCGGCAACCGTGGTGAATAGAATTTTTTTCATGGTGACTCCCCTGTTCTTCCGGGCCCATCATTCCCCCGTTTTGGAATTTGATCAAGTTTTGTATAATGTCCGGAAGAAAATTACGCTTTCATATGCCCTGATATGGCGCAAACAGTCGGAACGGGGATGGCTCAATACGCATCGTCCAATACAAAATCTGTTGCAGGCAACGGCGCGCGTTCTGCAGGCACCCGCCCGGCGCATGAACAGACCTATCTGGACCTGCGTGACATGGTGCTTTTCGGCGACCTCGCACCGGGTCAGCCGGTTACCATTCAGGGCCTGACCGCGGAACTGAACAGCGGTGTCACCCCCATTCGCGAAGCCATCCGCAGGCTCACTGCCGAAGGCGCCCTGGCCTTTCACGGCAACCGGCGCGTCAGCGTTCCGCTGCTTTCCCATCGGGATGTCCAAGAGTTGCTTTTCTTAAGAAAAACAGTGGAATACGAACTCGCACACCGCGCCGTTGCCGCTGCAACACCAGACAGGATCGATGCGCTGGCACATATCGATCTGGCGCTGGACGACGCCATCCGCACCGGCGACATCCGCAGCTACCTGCTGGAAAACTACCGGTTTCACATCGGCATGTACCAAATGGCCGATGCGCCGATCTTACAGGAAGTCACCGAGCGTCTGTGGCTACGTTTCGGCCCGTCGCTGCGAATCGTGTGCGGTCGACTGGGCACTCAGAATCTGCCCGACTGGCACAAGGAAATTCTCGAGGCGCTGCGTGCCGGAAACGCGGAAGGCGCCGCCAGGGCGACGGTTCGCGATCTTGAACAGGGTATGAACCTGATGTTGGCGGAACTCGATCCGCCGCGCCGGGTGACTGATTCGATTGACAGCGAATAGTTTGATCATATTCTGACTCCACCCGCGAATAAGGAGCCGGCCGATGTCTGATGTTTCCAACCACATGCCCACCGCCGAACTTCAGGCGCTGGATGCCGCACATCACATGCATCCGTTTTCTGCCAATGCCGATGTTGCGGAAAAGGGCGTGCGCGTCATCACACGGGCCAAGGGCGTGATGCTGACCGACAGCGAAGGCAACGACATCCTAGACGGCATGTCAGGGCTGTGGAATGTGAACATCGGCTACGGGCGTAACGAACTGGCAGACGTCGCGGCGCGCCAGATGCGGGAACTGCCGTATTACAACACCTTCTTTCACACCACGCATGTGCCGGTCATCGCGCTGGCGGCCAAACTGGCGGAACTGGCGCCGGAAAACATGAACGGCGTGTTTTTTGCCTCCGGCGGGTCCGAGGCGAACGACACCAACATTCGCATGGTCCGCCACTACTGGGAATTGAAGAACAAACCCTCCAAGAGGATCATCATCAGCCGCAAAAACGCCTACCACGGGTCTTCGATCGGCAGCGCCTCTCTGGGCGGAATGGCGGCGATGCACGCGCAGGGCGGGCTGCCCATTCCCGACATCCACCATATCGGACAACCCGACTGGTGGTCCGAAGGCGGCGGCAAGACGCCCGCGCAATTCGGGCTGGAACGCGCGCAGGAACTGGAACAGGCAATCACTGACCTGGGCGAAGACAACATCGCCGCGTTTATCGCCGAACCGGTTCAGGGCGCTGGTGGCGTCATCGTTCCGCCGGAAACCTACTGGCCGGAAATTCAGAGAATTTGTGACGCGCATGACATTCTGCTGATCGCGGACGAGGTCATCACCGGGTTCGGGCGCACCGGCAACTGGTTCGGGTCCGAAACCATGGGCATCACCCCCGACATCATCACCTTCGCCAAGGGTGTGTCATCGGGCTATCAGCCGATCGGCGGTTCCATCGTCAGCGATGAAGTGGCGGACGTGCTGGGCAACAGCGAGTTTACGCACGGCTATACGTATTCCGGCCATCCGGTTGCCGCGGCGGTCGCGCTCGAAAACCTGCGGATCATGGAAGAGGAAAACATGCTGGACCATGTCCGCAACGTGGCCGGTCCGCATCTCAGGGAGAAATGGCAAGCGCTGACTGATCATCCGCTGGTGGGGCAGGCCAGCATCGTTGGCATGATGGCGTCCATCGCGCTGACCCCGCACAAGGACAGCCGCGCCGCCTTTGCGTCGGACCCCGGCACCGTCGGTCTGGTGTGCCGCGAACGGTCATTTGCCAACAACCTGATCATGCGCCATGTCGGCGACCGGATGGTCATCGCACCGCCGCTGGTCATATCGCCGGCCGAAATCGACATGCTGATCGAACGGGCATGGCGGACGCTGGATGAAACCCACGCGCACCTGAAGGACAACGACATGCTTAAAGCCCGCTCATGACCGGGTAAAATGTCGTATTTTCAGGCAGAGAATTCGATTTAGTTGCATACTTCCCGCTGAATATGTTTAGCTTCGCTCACAAAGCAGCCACCAAGTCTGCGACTAGATAACCGGGGAGCTTCCTTTGGCGGAAAGCAAAGGCACGGACGCGTTCGTTGAATTCGAGCGGGTTCAAAAGAGCTATGATGGCGAAACACTCGTCGTCAAAGATCTCAACCTCGTCATGCCAAAAGGCGAGTTTCTGACAATGCTCGGGCCGTCAGGCTCGGGCAAGACGACCTGTCTCATGATGCTGGCCGGGTTCGAAACCGCAACGCATGGTGACATTCGTCTGGACGGCGTGTCGATCAACAACATCCCGCCGCACAAACGCGGGATCGGCATGGTGTTTCAGAACTACGCGCTGTTTCCACATATGACGGTTGCGGAAAACCTCTCCTTCCCGCTGGAAGTCCGGAAAATGGGCAAATCCGAGCGCGAAGAACGGGTCCGGAACGTGCTGGACATGGTGCAGATGGGCGAATTCGGCGGCCGCCGGCCGGCCCAGTTGTCCGGCGGTCAGCAACAGCGGATCGCCCTTGCGCGCGCGCTGGTCTTCGAAGCCGAACTTGTCCTGATGGACGAACCGCTGGGCGCGCTCGACAAGCAACTGCGCGAACACATGCAGTTCGAAATCAAACGCATCGCCGACGATCTGGGCATCACCGTGGTCTACGTGACCCACGACCAGACAGAAGCCATGACCATGTCCGACCGGGTCGCGGTGTTCGACGATGGCCGGATTCAACAGCTGGCGCCGCCGGACAAGCTCTATGAAGAGCCCGGAAACAGCTTCGTGGCCCAGTTCATCGGCGAAAACAACACGCTCGACGGTGTCGTCAAGGAAATCAACGGCGGCGTCGCGCTGGTTCAGCTGGACGATGGCGAATTGATCGATTGCAACCCGATCAATGTCGGCGTCGGTGACCGGACCCGTGTATCGATCCGGCCCGAGCGGGTCGAATTCAACAAAGACCGGCTTCAGGAAGGCACGCACACGGTCAAGGCCGAGGTGCTGGAGTTCATTTACATGGGCGACATCTTCCGCACCCGCCTGAAGGTGGCTGGCAACGACGAGTTCGTTATCAAGACACGCAACGCCCCCGATCAGGTCCGCCTGGCCCCTGGCCAGCAGATCGAAGTCGGATGGTTGCCCGAAGATTGCCGCGCGCTGGACGCCTGAACCGTTCACCGCGCGAATCCGGCGTCAGAACCGGAATCAAAACCAAACTGAGTTTAACAAGGAGAACCTAAATGAAGTTCAGATCTCTCACGGCCATTGCAGCCACCACCGCGCTTTGCGCGCCGATGGCCTTCGCTGCCGACATAGCAGACGAAATGACCATCGTCAGCTGGGGCGGTGCTTACTCCAAGTCGCAACTGCGCGCCTATCACGAGCCCTATTCGGAAAAGACCGGCACCAAGATCATCAACGATGACAGCTCGGCCGAAGCCGTGGCCAAACTGCGCGCCATGAACGAAGCCGGCAACGTCACCTGGGACGTGGTCGACGTGGTTGCCGCTGATGCCATGCGCCTGTGCGACGAAGGTCTGGCGATGGAAATCGACCCCGACACACAACTGGCAGCAGCACCCGACGGCACGTCGGCAGCCGAAGATTTCGGTGAACTGCTGGTTTCGGAGTGCTTTATTCCGCAGATCGTCTATTCGACCACGTTCGGCTACCGCACTGACCTCGTGGGTGACACGCCCCCGACCAGCGTCTGCGCCGTGTTCGACACTGACGCCTATCCCGGCAAGCGCAGCCTGGAAAAGCGGTCGATCAACAACGTCGAGTGGGCGCTGCTGTGCGACGGTGTTGCCAAGGAAGACGTCTATGACGTGCTGGCCACCGAAGAAGGCCAGCAACAGGCCCTGGACAAGCTGGCCACGATCAAGGACGACGTGATCTGGTGGTCCGCCGGTGCCGACACACCGCAACTGCTGGCAGACGGCGAAGTCGTGATGGGCTCTACCTATAACGGCCGCCTGTTCTCGGTCATCGAGGAACAGAATCAGCCGGTCGCGATGCTCTGGGACGCGCAGATCTTCGACCTGGATGGCTGGATCATTCCGGCGGGTCTGAGCCCGGAACGTCAGGCACGTGCGCTGGACTACATCATGTTCGCCACCGACACCCAGCGTCTGGCGGATCAGGCCAAGTACATCTCCTATGGTCCGGCCCGTGCGTCGTCGGCCCCGCTGGTTGGCAAGCACGCCGATCTGGGCATCGACATGGCACCGCATATGCCGACCGATCCGGAAAACGCCAAGAACACGTTCCTCTATAACTACGAGTTCTGGGCCGACTACCGCGACGATATCGAAGCCAAGTTCCAGGCCTGGCTCAGCCAGTAAAATCCGGACGTAGGATGGGTGATATCACCCATCCTACCACCTGATTCCGGCCGGGGCGGTGCGCCGCCCCGGCACCGCATTCGAGGGGCGCACATGACCGACGCAACACAACACTCCGGACCGATGCTGGCAGCCGACGGCACGCCGCTCAAACGCAGCCTGGCCCGCGCCCTGCGCATGCAGAAGATCCGGGCGCTGATGCTCATCGCGCCGCTCCTGATATTTGTGCTCGTCACCTTCATCCTGCCGATCGCGGACATGCTGTTCCGCTCGGTCGAAAACCAGATCGTTCGTGACACGCTGCCAAAAACCGTTATCGCGCTACAGGATTGGGATCCGGCCTCGGGCGCGGCCCCGGGCGAGCCTGTCTTTGCGGCCTTGGCGCAGGACATGAAGATCGCCGTCGAAGCCAAGTCGCACACGCGCCTGGGGTCACGGCTGAACTACGAATTCACCGGCGCCGCCTCGCTGTTCCGCAAATCGGGGCGCAAGGTCAAGCGGATGGATCTCGACACAGACGCCCCGTTCAAAGAGACCTTCATCGACATCGACAAGAAATGGGGCGAGCCCGAGATCTGGAAGACGATCAAGAGGTATTCGCCCGCCTACACCAACGGTTACTTCCTCAATTCAGTCGACATGCGGAAGGGCGCCGATGGCGCTGAGGCGCGACCCGAGAACCAGCGGATTTACATCAAGCTCTTCGGGCGCACGATGGTCATGTCGATGGTCATCACCATTTCCTGTATCCTGCTCGGATACCCGGTGGCCTGGATCCTCGCCAATCTGCCGATGCGGCAGGCCAACCTGCTGATGATCCTCGTGCTGCTGCCGTTCTGGACGTCGCTTCTGGTGCGCACCAGCGCCTGGAAGGTCATGCTGCAGCAGCAAGGGGTGATCAACGATACGCTGGTCTGGCTGGGGCTGGTCGCGGATGACGCACGGCTGATCATGATCAACAATCAGTTCGGCACCATCGTGGCGATGACGCATATCCTGCTGCCGTTCATGATCCTGCCACTTTATTCGGTGATGCAGACGATCCCGCCCACCTACCTGCGCGCGGCCAAGTCTCTCGGCGCAAACAACTGGACCGCCTTCTGGCGGGTCTATTTCCCGCAATCGGTGCCGGGTATCGGTGCCGGGTCGATCCTCGTCTTCATCCTGTCCATCGGCTACTACATCACGCCCGAAATCGTCGGCGGGACCAAGGGGGTCTTCATCTCCAACCGGATCGCCTACCACATCTCGTCTTCGCTGAACTGGGGGCTGGCCGCCGCGCTTGGCACGATCCTGCTGGCGGTGGTTCTGCTGCTCTACTGGTGCTACGACAAGGTTGTCGGCATCGACAATGTGAAGCTGGGGGGCTGAGGCCATGTCCACACTGTCCATCGCCCAGCGCACACCGGTTAACTTCTATGTCCCGGTCAGCGCCGCCGCCGGCGCCTTTGCCGGGCTTCTGGTCGGCACGTCACAGGGCAGCACGATCATCGGCGTTCTGGCCGGCGCGGTCATCCTCGCGGTGCTCGCGTTCGGGGCCACCACATTGCTGGCCGAACGCCCGGCCCGCTGGGGCATCCTCGCCGCCTTCGGGCTGGCCGGGCTTCTGATCGGTGCCCTGCCCGGCCTGATCGTCGGGCTGATGTTCGGCTGGTTCTTCGGCTGGTTCATCTTCTGGCTGTTCGAAGGTCGTTACCGCGTCGGCCTGCCGCCCTATCTGACAATGGGGCAGGTGCTGTGGCACTATACGTTCCGGGTGATTTGCGGCGCGATCTTCGTGTTCCTGATCACGCCTATCCTGGTTGTCCTGCCGCTCAGCTTCAACGCACAGGATTTCTTCACCTTCACCCCGGAAATGCTGGCCTTCGACCCGGCCGGCTATTCGCTGAAACACTACCGCGATTTCCTGACCAATGACGCCTGGCAGGACGCCCTCCGAAACTCGCTGCTGATCGCGCCCATGGCCACGCTGCTCTCGGTCAGCTTCGGAACGCTGGCCGCCATCGGCCTCAGCCAGCCGCATGTTCCGTTTCAGCGTGTGATCATGGCTGTTCTGATCTCACCGATGATCGTGCCGCTGATCATCTCGGCCGCGGGCATGTATTTCTTCTATTCCCGGATCGGGCTGCAGGGCACCTATATGGGCGTGGTTCTGGCCCATGCCGCGCTGGGTATTCCCTTTGTCATCATCACCGTCACGGCAACCCTGGTCGGGTTTGACCAGTCGCTGACACGGGCGGCCGCCAATATGGGCGCAAACCCGGTGACCACCTTCTTCCGCGTGCAGATGCCGCTGATCCTGCCGGGGGTTATCTCGGGCGGGCTCTTTGCCTTCATCACGTCCTTTGACGAGGTTGTGGTTGTCCTCTTCGTCGGCTCTGCCGGACAGAAGACCCTGCCCTGGCAGATGTTCACCGGCCTTCGGGAACAGATCTCACCGACGATCCTCGCTGTGGCGACGATCCTGGTGGTGATTTCCATCGGGCTTCTGACGGTGGTCGAACTGCTGCGGCGCCGGTCCGAACGGCTGCGCGGGATGAGCCCGGGCTGATCCACCGGCCCCGGATCACGCCCGCACACAAAAGCGAAGAAGCCCGAAAGGGCTGATGAGCGCGCCGCTACCCGCCTTTGCGCAACCGCGTCAGCGCACCCGGTGACGCATAACCGTCGGGCACCAGCCCCTGCGCCACCTGCCATGCCCGCACGGCAGCAATCGTCAGGGGCCCGATGCGCCCGTCGATCTTGACCGTATCGAACCCGGCCCGCGTCAGCCGTGTCTGCAACTCGATCCGCTCGTCAAAAGTCAGCGCCCGGTCGCTCCGCGGCCATCCGCCCCGGATCGGGTCACCGCCCATGATCCGGTCCCCCAGATGCCCCACCCCGATCACATAAGCATCCGCGGTGTTATACGCCTCCAGCACCTCGAAATTGTCGAAGATCATAAAGGCTGCGCCCTGATGCCCCGCCGGCAGCAGGATCGATGCCCTTCCGTGGTCCGGCACCGGCTGCCCGCTCAGGGCAACGATGCCGATCTCTGCCCATTCGGCCGGCCGGCGCAGGATCTCGCGATTGGCCAGCGTGTATTCGAACCCCTCCGGCAGCCGCACTTCCACGCCCCATGGCTGACCATGGGTCCAGCCGTGGTGCTTCAGATAGGCCGCCGCCGAGGCCAGCGCATCCCGCGGGTCGTCGCCCCAGATGTCGCGCTTGCCGTCCCCGGTCCAGTCGACCGCGTGGTCGAGATAGGATGACGGCATGAACTGCGTGTGGCCCATGGCACCGGCCCAGCTGCCCTTCATCCGGGCCGGAACGGTGTCACCGTCCTGCAGGATCTGCAGCGCATCCAGCAGCTGCCCCTCGAAAAACTCACTGCGGCGCGGATCATAGGCCAGCGATGCCAGCGAGCGGATCACGGAATGCGAGCCCCGAAACCCGCCATAAGCGCTCTCCAGCCCCCAGATGGCCACCAGAACCCGCTTGTCTACGCCGTATTTCGCCTCGATAGCGTCCAGCGTCGCACCATGCGCGCTCAGCGCGGCCTTTCCGTTGGAAATCCGCGCCTCCGAAACGGCGGTGCCCAGATAATCCCATACGGTTTTGGTAAACTCGTTCTGGTTCCGGTCGCGCCGCACCACCTCCGGATCATAATGAACTCCGCGCAACGCAGCATTCACGATCTCCGGCGATATCCCAGCCGCAATCGCACGGGTCCGAAACGCCCCGGCCCATTCCCCGAAACTCTGGCCCGGTTCCTCCCGGCTCACCTGCCGGATGATCTCCTCGCGGGGTCGTTCGACGGGCCGCAGCGACCGCTCCACGGCGCTGGCACCCACTGGGCCAGCGACCAGTGTCGCGCCCACCCCCGCCAAGATGGCGATACGCATGGACAAACCCTGATTGGCTGCTCGCCGGGAATGGTAGCGCGGTTCGGCATCGCGGAAAACCCGGGATGGATGCCACCCGCAAAGCTCCGCCTATGCCGGGCTGCCCCGGGTCCGTCGTGCCGGGCTCTACCGCCGCCGGCGCGTCACCTTGCGCTTTGTTTTTTCGGCCTTCTTGCGGCCGCGCCCCGCCTTCCGCCGGGATCCGGACCGGCCCGGCCCGGCACCACGCGGCAGCGCCTTGTCCTCCAGCGCCAGCAATTCCAGCTCCAGCCCGCCGGTGATCGGCGCCGCCTGCGCCAGCCGTACCGTGACCCGCTGACCGATCGCGATGGTCAGCCCGGTATCGGACCCCATCAGCGTCCCGGCCTCTCGGTCGAAATGGAAATACTCGCGCCCCAGCGACCGGATCGGGATCAGCCCGTCCGCCCCGGTTTCATCCAGCCGGACAAAGGCTCCGAACCGCGCGATCCCGCTGATCCGGCCACCGAATTCGTTGCCGACCCGCTCGCTCAGATAGGACGCAAGGTATCGGTCCGTCGTATCCCGCTCGGCCAGCATCGACCGCCTCTCGGTCATGGAAATATGGGTCGCCGTATCCTCCAGCCGGTCGATTTCGGCCTCACTCAGCCCGTCTTCGCCCCAGCCATGCACCGAGATCAGCGCCCGGTGCACGATCAGGTCCGCGTAGCGGCGGATGGGTGACATGAAATGCGCGTAATTCGCCAGCGCCAGCCCGAAATGGCCGTAATTCTCGGGCGAGTAATAGGCCTGCGTCATCGACCGCAACGTCGACATGTTGATCAGCTCGGCATCATCCGTCCCCGCCGCCGCATTCAGCAACTGGTTCAGGTGCCGCGTCTGCAGGACCTGCCCCTTGGCCAAAGGATACCCCGCCGCCATCGCGGTTTCACGCAGCGCATCCAGCTTTTCCGGCGACGGCTCCTCGTGTACCCGGAAAAGCAGCGCGGATCTTTTGGCCAGCAGCGTTTCGGCCGCACAGACATTGGCCGCGATCATGAACTCCTCGATCAGGCGGTGCGCATCCAGCCGGTCCCGGAAATTCACCGACTGCACCTTGCCATCTTCTGACAGGACGATCCGCCGCTCGGGCAGGTCCAGATCCAGCGGCTGGCGATCCTCGCGCGCGGTGACCATCGCCGAATAGGCCGCGTAGAGCGGCCTCAGAACCGGGTCCAGCAAGGCTTCGGTACGCTCCGATACCTCCCCGTCGATGGCCGCCTGAACCTCTTCATAGGCCAGAGACGCCACCGACTGCATCAGCCCGCGCCTGAATTCGTGCCGCAGCTTCCGGCCGGCAACGTCAAACACCATGCGCACCGCGACACAGGGCCGTGGCACGCCCTCGTGCAGCGAACACAAGTCCCCGGACAGCCGGTCCGGCAGCATCGGCACAACCCGGTCGGGGAAATAGCTGGAATTGCCGCGCTTGCGGGCCTCGCGATCCAGCGCGCCGCCGGCGGTCACATAGGCCGCGACATCGGCAATCGCCACCCACACCACGTGGCCTCCGGGATTTGCCGGGTCGTCGTCGATCTGGGCATAACAGGCGTCGTCGTGATCGCGGGCATCAGACGGATCAATGGTGATCAGCGGCAGATCCCGCAGATCCTCGCGCCCGGACAGGCCCACGGGCTTCGCCCGGTCGGCCTCGGCAATCGCAGCGTCCGGAAAATCGTCCGGTATCCCGTGCTGGTGAATGGCAATCAGCGATACCGCCCGCGGCGCCGAGGGATCGCCAAGCCGTTCGACAATTCGGGCCGCCGGCAGGCCCAGCCGGCCCTTCGGCCCGGCCTGTTCAGCCTCCACAAGCTCCCCGTCCCTGGCACCGTGCATCGCGCCGGCGGCGACCGTCCATTCCGACTGCGACGCCTTGTCGATGGGCACGATCCGCCCGCCTTCGGCGCCTTTGCGGAACACCCCCAGAATGCGTTTGGGGTTGGTCCCGATGCGCCGGATCAGCCGGGCCTCGTAATTGTGGTCTTCCTCCTGCACCACGCTCAGGCGGGCAAGGATCCGGTCCCCTTCTCCCAGCACCGGATCAGAGGCCCGCGGCACAACCAGAACAATCGGTTCCACCCCCTCGCCGTGCCATTCCAGCGGGCGTGCGAACAGATCTCCGTCGGCGTCCGGGGCCTTCACCTGCAACACCGACACCGGCGGCAAGCGATCCGGATCGCGATAGGTCTTGCGCCGCTTTTCAAGATGGCCCTCGGCCTCCAGCTCCTTCAGCACACGCTTCAGGTCAATCCGGTCGCTGCCCTTGATGCCAAAGGCCTTGGCAATGTCGCGTTTCGAAGTCTGGCTGGGGTGGGCGGAAATCCATTCCAGAATCTCTGCTTTGGTCGGGATGCGGGTCATGGGCTCCGCGTATCACGGTCCCCGCATTGCGTCATGCCGAAAAGCAGAGAGATCCGCCGTCGTGTCGACATCGCGCATGGTATCGGTCAGCGCGAATGTCAGGCCGCCCAGCGTGTCCAGCGTATCGGCCAGCGCATGCGGCCCCGACCAGCGCACGCCATCAAACAGCGCGGGCGGTGCCGCGCGCCGGTTTTTCAGCCCAACCAGCCAGTAACCGCCATCCTCCGCCGGGCCAAACACGGCATCGGCCCGCCCCAGCGCCCGGAACGCCCGCCAGACATGGTCCGGAGTGATCCCGGGAATGTCGGACCCGATGATCACCGTGGGGCCGCCCGGAAACCCCGTCAGCAACCTGTGCATCCGCTGCCCCAGATCGCCGCCGCCCTGCGCGACAATGACCGAACCGCGGGGCCACATCCGGACCGGCCCGGCGCCATCGGGTGTCATGGCCAGAACCAGCCGCCAGCGCGGGTCGCGCAGCACCCGGATGGTCTCCGCCACCTGGTGACGGTACCACCATGCAGCGCCCACCGTGCCAATCCCCTGCGCCAGCCGGGTTTTCACACGCCCGGCCCGCGGTTCCTTGACCATCACGATCAGGGTACGGCTCACGCGAAATAGTCAGCCAGTATCCGGGTATACACGGCCTTGAGCTGATCAATCTGCGCCACCGGCACGCATTCGTCCACCTGATGCATCGTCCGCCCGACCAGCCCGAATTCGACCACCGGGCAATGCGCCTTTATGAAACGCGCATCCGATGTCCCGCCCGTGGTGGACAGCGCCGGGACAACGCCGGTGGCGGCCTCGACGGCCTGTGAAACAAGCTCCGACAATGGGCCCGGCGGAGTCAGAAACGCTTCGCCCGACACTTTCACACGCATGTCGATCCCGACGCCGAACGCGCTGCCAGCCTCCTCAGCCTCCTGCCGCAGCCAGCTGGTCAGGCTTTCCCCGGTGTGAAGATCGTTGAAACGGATGTTCACCGCACCACTGCATTGCCCCGGGATCACGTTTGTCGCCGGGTTGCCGGTATCGATTGTCACAACCGCCAGTGTCGACGCATCGAAATGATCGGTGCCCTCGTCCAGCCTGCGCGACGCCAGCCGGTCCATAAGCCGCGCGATGGCAGGCAGCGGGTTCTTTGCCCGGTGCGGATAGGCGGAATGGCCCTGCACCCCGGTCACGGTGAACCATGCCGACATGGATCCGCGCCGGCCGATCTTGATCATCTCGCCCATCACGTCCGGACAGGTCGGTTCTCCGACAAGGCAAACACTCATCGCTTCGCCCTGCTCCGCCATCCAGTCCAGCAGCGCGGTCGTGCCATCCACCGCGTCGCCTTCCTCGTCCCCGGTGATCGTCAGAACCACGGCACCGTCCGGCGGCGTGTCGCGCACGAAATCCACGGCCGCCGCAGCAAAGGCCGCAACCCCCGATTTCATGTCCGTCGCGCCACGGCCATAAAGAACGCCATCAGCCTCGACCGCAGCAAAGGGGCCATGAGCCCACGCCGCCTCATCTCCCGGCGGCACCACGTCCGTGTGCCCGTTGAACCCGAACGTCCGCGCGTGCCCCTTCGGGCCCCAGCGTGCAAAGAGGTTCGCCACCCCGCCCCGATCCACGCGCACGCAGTCGAACCCGGCATCGTTCAAAAGCGCCTCCAGCAAAACCAGCGCCCCGCCCTCTGCCGGCGTCACCGACGGGCAGCGGATCAGGTCGGCGGTCAGTTTTACGGGATCTGTTGTCATCGCGCAGGGTCCTTTGGCGGCGTGTTCGATCCGCCCCGGGGGCGGAATTTGTGGCAAAGTTGTGACGACACCCCAGCCAATTCGGGGCGGTAATACCGGAAATGGGTTAACAGGCCGGGTCACCCTATGCTAGTTTATCCACAATAAAAAACACGTCCCTGAGGCAGGGGATCGCGCAGTTCAGATCACAACCGGTTTCGCCCGCGTCGCAGGCGGGCGGCGCTCTTATGTTATGTGATCCCGCAGCACCTGCCTTGTGAAGAGTAAGGTTCAGGCGGGTCATGCCAGAAACAACAGCCGAACTACCTATCGACACCTCTGCCACCGCCGAAGAGATGGTGGAGGAAATCTTCGGCGAAGGTATTGAAATCGTCGAGGGCACCGCCAGCTATTCCGGAGACCCGGACAGTTCGGGCATCTATACCGATGGCGACGCGATCGCCGACGGCGTTACCCCCAGCGACACCGGCGTTATCCTCTCCACCGGCGACACCAGCGGTTTTACCAACAGCAGCGGCCAGCAGAACCAGAGCAATTCGACGACCACCAGCAGCAGTGGCCAGAACAACAATTCCGACTTCAATGACGCCGCTGGTACCCGGACCTACGACGCCGCCTATATCGAGACGGATTTCATCCCCGAAGGCGACACGATCACCATGCAGTTCGTGTTCGCGTCCGAGGAATACCCGGAATACGTGGATTCGATCTATCAGGACACCGTCGCCGTCTGGATCAACGGCGAACTGGTCGAACTGGAGGTCGGCGACGGAGATGCCGACCCGGGCAACGTCAATTCCGGCGACAACGAAAACCTCTACATTTCCAACACCGGCGACGAATACAACACCGAGATGGACGGGTTCACCGTCACCATGACCATGACCATCCCGGTCGAGGCGGGTGAGGTGAACTCGATCACGATCGGCATCGCCGATGTCGGCGACAGCAGCTACGATTCTGCCCTTCTGATCGCCGGTGACAGTATCCAGGGCGAACTGGTCGCCATTTCCGACAGCACATCCGTCTATCCGAACGGAACCGTCACGGTCGACGTTCTGGCCAATGACCAGACTTCGGGCACGCTGACCATCACCCATATCAACGGCATCGAGGTGACCGCGAATGACACCGTGGTGCTCAACACCGGCCAGTCGGTCACCCTCAACGCCGACGGCACGATCTCGGTCGCCGGCGACGGCGACACCGAAAGCTTCAATTTCACCTACACCGCCACCGACGGCACATTGTCGGACACAGCGTATGTGGAGGTGGATTCGATCCCCTGCTTCGTGGCCGGTACGCTCATCCGCACGCCGGACGGCGACTGCCCGGTCGAAAGCCTGAGCCCCGGCGATCTGGTTGAAACCAAAGACGACGGTCACCGCCCTGTGCGCTGGGTCGGCGGCCGCACGGTTCCGGCACAGGGCGATCTGGCACCGGTCCGGATCCGCGCCGGCACCTTCGGCCCGCATGAGGATCTCTATGTGTCGCCGCAGCACCGCATTCTGGTGCAGGACAGCCTTGCCGAGCTGCTGTTTGGCGAAGGCGAGGTTCTGATCGCCGCCAAGGATCTGATCAACGACCGGTCGGTGACCCGGGTCGAAGGTGGCGACGTGACCTATGTCCACGTCATGTTCGACCAGCATCAGGTCATCTATTCTCAGGGGCTGGAAACCGAAAGCTTTCTGCCCGGCCCCCAGACAACCAGCCTGTTCGACAGTCAGGCGGTTCAGGAAATCTGCCGGATTTTCCCCGAGCTCGATCCGTCCTCGGGCGCCGGCTACAGCCCGGCGGCCCGCCGGACGCTTCGCCATTTCGAAGCCCAGTTGCTGACAAAACAGCCGCGGGTGGCCTGACATGACCTGGATCGGGCTCTGGGATCACGACGGGCACGGCTTTCATCCCGAAGACTGCCCCGATCTGTGTGCCGTTTCTTCAGCCGGTCGGCCCGCACCCGATGACCTCGTCACCCGTGGTTCGATCGTTCTGGAAACCCGCCTCACACCCGGCAGCCGGCCCCAGACCCTGCTGCGCTATGCGTCGGACGGGACCTGGCCGGTGCAGATATCTCTTCAGTCGATCCCGGGCGGCGGTGTGACCCTCGTGATCGATCAGGCCGGTACGCTGTGCCACGCCGTTGTCCGACAGCCCCATACGGAACGGCTGGAGGCGCTTCACATCACCTATTCCTGGGACGCACCGCGCAAATGGGGCCATCTGGTCCTTGAACATATGGACAGCGGACAATTCACGATTGCCGATGTCCCGGCGCCGCCGCCGCTGCGTCTTGCCGATCTGGAAGAGCTGATCAGGGGTCGCAGCACCCGTTACATCTCCCCGGATGCCGAATTCCTCGCCATATCCACCCGGATCGAGCCCGTCGGACCAATGCCAACCCTGTCCGGCCGGACGCCGATCGCAACCCCGGCAGGCGAAGTCCCGGTGGCAAAGCTTCGGCGCGGCGATACGGTGCTGACGGAAACCGGCGATGTTTTGCCCGTCCTGCACAGAGTATCCCGCACTGTGCCGGCCCGCGGCGCGTTTGCGCCCGTCAGGCTTCGCGCTCCGTATTTCGGCCTGCACCATGATGCGATTGTCGCACCGGGACAGCGGCTGAAGATCAGCGGCAGCGTTGTCGATTACATGTTCGGGACCGAAGCCGTGCTTGCCAATGCCAGCCACCTGATCGGCGGCATGGCCGCAACCCGGGTCGCGACGGGGCCATACATCACCTACCACCATGTCCTGCTGCCCCAACATCAGGCCATACGAACCGCCGGCGCCGCGCTGGAGAGCCTCTATATCGGCCGCCTCAGACGGAAAAAGCACCTGCTCGCCGCAACGCTTCTCAGCGCGTTTGACCGGGCCCGGCTGCCTGAACACAGCACACCGGCATTCCCGATCCTGCGCCAGTACGATGCATTGGTTCTGGCAGAACAACGATCTGCTTGAACTCCGGCACACCTTGCCCGTATCGAAAAGACGAACTAGGGGTCAGAAAAACCCAAGGGTGAAAATGCGCAAACTCCTTCTTCTGCTCGGCCTGCTGCTTGGCCTCACCGCCCAAATCGCGGCGGCCCGGACGCTGACGGTCTCAACCGTAACCCGTCCGCCGTTTTCGCTGACGCAGGACGGCACCGATACTGGGTTTTCGATGGACCTGCTCAGGGCGCTGGCCGACACGCTGGACTGGGAAGTCAGCATTGTCCGCCACGACGTCTTTGGCGACATGCTGAGCGCGGTGGAAACCGCCCAATCCGACCTGGCGATCGCAAACATCTCGATAACCGCCGCCCGCGAAGAGGTGATGGATTTCAGCCAACCGATCTTCGAATCCGGCCTGCAGATCATGGTCCCCGCGCAATCGGCGCGCTCACCCTCGCTGCTGCGGGCTCTGGTGTCCGCCGATCTGCTGATCGCAATCGGATTTGCGTTTCTCGCCCTGTTCTGCGGCGGCATGCTGATGTGGTTCTTTGAACGCCACGCCCAGCCCTATTTCGACCGTACTGCAGGCGAATCGCTGTTTCCGTCCTTCTGGTGGGCACTCAATCTTGTTGTGAACGGCGGGTTCGAAGAACGCGTGCCGCGCACGGTATTCGGCCGGGTCTTTGCCGTGCTTCTGGTTATTTCCTCGCTGTTCGTCGTGTCCATCTTCGTAGCAAAAATCACCTCGGCCATGACCGTCGCCGCGATCAGTGGTTCGGTCAACAACGTGTCCGACCTCTACGGCCAGCGCGTCGCCACGATCGAAAACTCCACCGCCGCCGGTTTCCTCGACCGGCGCGAGATTGACTATGCGGTTTACCCCGGGCTCGTACCGCTGCTGACCGCCTTCGAAGAGGGCCAGTTCGACGCCGTGGTGTTCGACGCGCCGATCCTGAGCTACTACACATCGCACGAAGGCCGCGAATTCGGCGTGATTGCCGGCCCGGTCTTTCTGCGTGAAAACTATGGCATCATCTTTCCCAGCGACAGCCCGCTGGTCGAGGATGTCAATCGCGCCCTTCTCGGTCTGCGCGAAGACGGAACCTATGACACGATCTACCGGCGGTGGTTCGGCGGACTGAACTGATCCGGCGCTACTCTTCGCCGAAATAGGGCGTCATCTGGGCCACGATCACCGCGTTTTCTTCCAGCGCCCGCGCCATCAGGCCGCGCTCCTCGTCCCCGATCTCGTGCCCGGCAGCTTCCCGTTCGGCCGCCGTCCCGTACCCGGTGACATCCAGCGGCGCCAGATCCGCCTGCTTTAACACCGCAACCGTCTCCCGGACCGCCTCCGCTTCGTCGATGCCGCTGGCAAAACACATCAGGCCCGCCCCGGTGGCCTCATCCGGCAACCCGTCACCGGCCTTCCGCCCGACCTCGACCACCAGCGTAAAGACCTGCTGGCGCGACTTCTTCTCTTTCTTGTCCATGCCGCCGCCATAACGCGCGCGCGACGGCGGAGCAATGCAATCCGGTTTCCGCACAACGTCTAAAATGCCACGCGAATTCCGCTTTTTGGAAACCGGCGGGAAACCTCCGGCGCGTTACCCCCGTCACACCCGGACGGAGACCCGCAATGCCCGAAGCCAACGAACTTCCGATCGACACGGACGCAACCGCAACCGATATTGCCGAGGCTGTATTTGGCGAAGGCGTGGAGGTCGTGGACGCAACCTATACCGGCGCTTCGAACGCATCCGGCATCTATTCCGACGGCGACAATGTTGCACCGGGCGTGACCCCGGCCGATACCGGCGTGATCCTGTCAACGGGCAACGCCGGGAGCATCACCAATTCCTCGGGTGACGCCAACAAGGTCAGCTCCACCTCGACCAACAACAAGACCAGCGGTGATTCCGATCTCAACGACATCGCCGGCGCAAAAACCTATGACGCCGCCACGCTGGAAGCCTCCTTCATCCCCGAAGGTGAAACACTGACGATGCAGGTCACGTTTTCGTCCGAGGAATACCTTGAATACGTCGATTCCGGTTTCAACGATGCGGTCGGCATTTTCGTCAACGGCGAACCGGCCGAGCTGACGGTGGGGGATGGCGACATCACGATCAATACGATCAACGATGAGAGCAACGAAAACCTCTATATCGACAACCCTGCCAACGCCGAGGAATACAATACCGAAATGGACGGGCTGACCGTCACGCTCACGCTCAAGGCGCCGGTAGAACCCGGAGAGGTCAACACCATCAAGATCTCCATCGCCGATGGCGGCGACGCCTATTACGACAGCAATCTTCTGATCGCCGGAGACTCGGTTCAGTCGGTGCTCGTGGCAAACGAGGACACGGTCAAGATCCACGGCACGCAGGAAAAGGATGTTGACGTTCTGGCCAATGATTACAGCGCCACCGGATCCACGCTGACCATCACCGAAATCAACGGCATCACAGTCTCGGCAGGGGACTCGGTCCTGCTGCCGTCCGGCGAAACCGTTACGCTGAACAGCGATGGCACGCTCTGTTTCACCGGGGACGGCGACGAAGACACAAACACCTTCAGCTATACCGTGTCCGACGCGGACGGGAATTCCGATGTCGGCTATATCGAGCTGACCACCGTTCCCTGCTTCACCGCCGGCACAAGGATCCGGACCCTTGCCGGCCCGGTTGCGGTGGAACATCTCCGGCCCGGCGATCTGGTCCTGACGCATAGCGACGGCCATCAGCCGGTGCGCTGGATCGGCCGGTCCCGGTTCGCCGCAACGGACCGGCAGGCCCCGATTTGCCTCGAACCCGGCGCGCTCGGCTCTCATGGCCGGACCGAGCTGTCCCCAAACCACCGCATCGCCGTCTTCGGCGCCGATGCCGAAATCTGCTTTGGCGCCCGCGGGGTGCTTGTGCGGGTCGGCCACCTTGTCAACGGAACAACCATCCGGTCACGGGCCGACGGAACGCCGGTCGAATATGTCCACCTGCTGTTCGACCGGCATCAGATCATCTGCGGCGACGGGTTGTGGAGCGAAAGCTATCAACCGGGCACCGAAACGCTGAACGCGTTCAGCGCCGCCGCCCGGGCAGACCTTCGCGCCCGCATGCCCGGCCTCTGCCCCGGCCATTACCCCTGCGCGCTGCCCTCCCTGCGCCGGTACGAGGCGCGGCTTCTGGCAGGCGCACGGATGGCCGCCGCCTAGGACGTCGCGGCCGTCAGCGCCGTGTCCATCAGCGCCTTGATGTCCTGTTTGGCGGTGCCGGCAACGATGCGCCCCAGCTCCTTGTCACCCCTCAGAACCAGAAGCGTGGACCGACGCGGGATCTTCCGCGAAGTTGTGACCTCGGCCCGGCGGTAATCGTCCCAGTCTACCCGCACGAACACGACATTCTGCGCATAGGCCGGGTTCTCCTGCATCAGGCCGGCAATGACCCGCTCCTGACGCGCGCAGGTTCCGCACCAATCCGCAGAATAATCGACAAACACGGTCTTGCCCTGCTTCAGCAGCCCGTCAATCATCCCGGGCGTATAATCCCGGAACCCGGCCGCCGCAAAGGCCGGACCGGCCACCAGAACCGCGGCACCGCCGGCAAGTATTGTACGTCGGGAAAGTGTCATGCAGTTGCTCCTTCGCATCTCAGAAAATGACAGACAGGTCCTGGAACCAGTAGGGCAACACCCGTACCGCCCAGGCCTCGATTACGTGGTGAACCCCGCTCAGGATCATCAGCCCGACCGCGACAAACACCGCCCCCATGACCGGTCGTGACCGCTGTGCCAGACCGCGCAACGCCTGCGCCCGGTTGCGGATCGCCGATTGCGCTCCCATGCCGATCCCCACGATCAGCGTGGACACGCCCAGCGCAAAAAACACCATGATCAGAAACGCCCATCCCAGGCTTTCGCCGGCAGACGCCAGCGCGATCGCCCCGCCCAACGTCGGCCCGATACAGGGGCTCCACACCGCACCCAGCAACGCACCGCCCAGAAACTGGCCCCGCAACCCGGTTGTTGGTCCGGCATCGATCCGGGCATCGGCCGCGGCGGCGAACCCGGCCGTTGCCGCCTCGAACCTGTGGCCCAGCGCCGGCACCATCAGGATCACGCCGAACGCGATCATCAGCCCGGCCCCGATCTTCGCCAGCGTCTCGCTGTCCAGCCCGATGGAATAGCCAACCGTGGCCACGACCATGCCAAACCCGACGAAGGCCACGCTCATGCCCGCGGCCAGCGCCAGCGGACCGCGGGCATCAGCCTGCAGCGCACCGACCAGAACGATGGGCAGCACCGGCAGCACGCAGGGGTTAATGAGCGTCAGAAGGCCCGCAAGATAGGCAAGTAACAGGTCCATGCCTGCCGTATAGACAATGCCGCAACCGGCGAGAATACGTCGCCGGACACGAAGCCATCACATGCCCGTCACCGAATGTTTCGCGTAGGATGGGCGGTCCCGGCGGCAGCCGGGTTCACCCATCAGTCCCGCAGCAGTTCATTGATCCCGGTCTTCGACCGGGTCCGCTCGTCCACCCGCTTCACGATCACCGCGCAATAGAGGCTGACCCCGCCCGTGGATGGCATCGAGCCGGCAACAACCACCGAATAGGGCGGCACTTCGCCATACATTACTTCACCGGTCTCGCGATCCACGATCTTGGTCGACTGGCCAAGGAATACCCCCATGCCCAGAACCGATCCCTCGCGAACGATCACGCCCTCGACCACTTCCGAGCGCGCGCCGACAAAGCAATTGTCCTCGATGATCGTCGGCCCGGCCTGCATCGGCTCCAGCACACCACCGATACCCACACCGCCGGACAGGTGCACGTTCTTGCCGATCTGCGCGCAGGATCCGACCGTGGCCCATGTATCCACCATCGTGCCCTCGTCCACATAGGCGCCGAGGTTCACAAAGGACGGCATCAGCACCACGCCGGGGGCGATATAGGCAGATTTGCGGACGACGCAGTTCGGCACGGCGCGAAACCCGGCGGCCTTCCACTGATTGTCGCCCCAGCCGACGAACTTGCTGTCGACCTTGTCCCACCATCCGCCACCCTGCGAACCGCCGGCCTGCTGTTCCATGTCCTTGATGCGGAACCCCAGCAACACCGCCTTCTTGGCCCACTGGTTTACATGCCAGCCGCCATCGGCCTGCTTTTCGGCCACCCGAAGACCGCCGCCGTCCAGCGCATTGAGCGTGTCTTCAATCGCGTCGCGCTGCTCGCCCACCGTACTGGGCGAAATGGTGTCGCGCGCCTCCCAGGCGGCTTCGATTGCGGCTTCCAGCTGAGCATTGGACATAGGCGTTCCTTTCGGCAAAATCGTTCAGCCGCCTATAGACCGCCGGCCGGTGCCGTGCAATGCACGGCTAACCGGGCTGCCCGAACAGGTAGCGGTGACGGTGGCCCGGAAAAGGCGCGTCGAAGCGCCGGGCCAGTTTCGAATAGCTGTAACCAAGCTCCGAGGCCTTTGCCACGCGGTCGCCGGACGGCAGGCGCACCAGAACAAGCCCGCCGCCGGCTTCGCGGAACGCATACCCCTTGGCAGACAGCCGGGACTGCAGATCGCGCCATCCCGTCGCAAACGCCAGATCATCAGCGAGAAGCGCCCGCAAGGGAGCGACGAGCCGCTCATCAGCCCTCACGGGCTTCTTCGCCCGCGTCCGCCGGAAGAGATCGCGCCGGATGGCATCGCGGACGATCTCTTCAACGCCGGTCCCCTCGCTGCGTGACACCTGCTCCAGTGCCGCGCGCGTTTCCGTCTTGATCTCGATTGTCAGCCTTACCGGTTCCATACCACCTTGATCGGCGGTTCGGGTTAACACCCGGTTACCGCGCCTCGAACGGGTCCGGCGCCACGTTGGCGCCGCAGACCAGAACCGCGACACGCTCACCGGGCTCCGGGACATAGGCCCCGGACATCAGGGCCGCCAATGCCGTTGCTCCGGCGGGTTCCACCAGCAGGCGCCGCTCCTGCCAGAGCGCCTTTTGCGCCGCTCCAATCGCGTCGTCCGATACCAGCACGCTGTCACCCAGATGCGCCTGCGCCAGACCAAAACAGATGTCACCGATCCGGCGCGCACCCAGCGCGTTCGCCGCGATCCCCGAAACCTCCACGTCCACCGGTGCGCCGGCGGCAAGCGCGGAATGCAGCGCACAGGACGTCTCCGGCTCCACCGCCACGACCCGGCGCGCGCCCTGCAGCCAGGCCAGCGCCCCGGCAATCAGCCCGCCGCCGCCCACGGCAATCAGCACCGTATCGGCCTCCAGCCCCTGGTTCTGCCATTCGGCCATACAGGTGCCCTGCCCGGCCACCGTATCCACCGCGTCATAAGCATGGATCTGCATCGCGCCACTGGCGGTCTCATAGGCCCGCGCCTGTTCCAGCGCATTGACATATTCCCCCGGCACCACCGTCAGTTCGGCGCCCGTCGACCGGATCAGGGAAATCTTTGACGGCCCGGCCATTTCCGGCACGAAAATATGCGCGGGATGGCCCAGCGCCCGGGCTGCATAGGCCACTGCCGCGCCGTGGTTGCCACCGCTCGCCGCCACCAGCCCCGCGGCAGGCACATCGTTTTTCAGTAACGTATTGAACGCTCCCCGGGCCTTGAAGGTCCCGGTATGCTGAAGCTGCTCCAGCTTCATCCGAACGGGAAAGTTCAGCCCGAAGCCAGCAACCCCCATGACCGGCGTGCGCACCACATGTGTGGAAATCCGCGTCGCTGCGGCCTCAATGTCGGCTGTCCAATCCATCGCATCTTCCCGTCTCTGGCATCCCGGACGCGAACCCTATAGGGCTGATCCGGACACGCAAGCGGAGACGCAAGATATGAACCAATCGCGGATCAGCCGGTTCCGGGATGCAAGGCAGGACCGGACCACGGCGCACGAGGTGCCGAACACGCCGCAAACCGCATCGCCGACCTATCGGCTGGCCTTTGCAGATGACGATTTCCTGTGTCGACAGGAGTTACGGCCGGTTCGCCTGCAACTGGAGCTGCTGAAGCCCGAAATGGCTCTGGACGAGCTTGGGATCACCAGCACAATCGTGCTGTTTGGCGGTGCGCGTATCCCGGACCCGGTTCACCGGGATCAGGCGCGCACTCAGACGCTGGCGTCCCTGTCCGAGTTCTATGACGAGGCGCGCGCCTTTGCGCGACTGATGACCGAAAAGTCGCTGGAAACAGGCGGCCGGGAAAACGTGATCGCCACCGGCGGCGGCCCCGGCGTGATGGAGGCGGGTAACCGTGGCGCGGCCGAGGCCGGCGGGCGCTCGATCGGGCTCAGCATCGTGCTGCCGCACGAACAGGCGCCGAACGGCTTTGTCACTCCGGAACTCAGCTTCAATTTCCATTACTTCGCGATCCGTAAGATGCATTTCCTGATGCGGGCGCGGGCGATCACGGTCTTTCCCGGCGGGTTCGGAACCATGGACGAGCTGTTCGAATCGCTCACCCTCATTCAGACGGGCCGGATGCAGCGCATTCCCTTCCTGCTGTTCGGGCGGGAGTTCTGGGAAAACGTGATCAACTGGCATGCCCTGGCCGAAGCGGGAACCATTTCCGAACAGGATCTGGACCTGTTCCGCTTCGTCGACAGCGCCGCCGAGGCCGTGGACATCATTGAAAACTGGGAACCTGCGCCGGCACGCGATAACATACCAGGGCGGTAGCCCGGTCTTCAGAGGATGTGCGACGGCAGCACGCCCAGCTCGGTGCCCTGCGGCAGTTTGGTCACGACCTGCGCGCCCTTCACGTCCTTGATGGCGTAGCCGTACCCGACCAGCCGGAACTTGAACTCGCGCGACGAAAGGGCCTTGGCCCGCTCCCGCTTGAGCAAATCCAGGATCGGTGCTTCGATCATTGTGCCGCCAATATCTGCCTGTGCCATTTTCTGCCTCCTGCTATTTTTTCCGTTGTTCGCAATTCAGAAACTGACTGTTGATCAGGGCTGAATTGTATCGCATTTGGGGAAATTTGGCGGCGATTGGCCCCGATCTGGACACAATCGCAAAAGTGGCCCCGCCGGCCAGAACCGGCGGGGCAAGGGGCTTTATCCGCCCTGATTTTTCTGCAGCGCGGTCAGGACCTGATCGATCGAGAAGCTCGCAGGCTTCTGCCGCGGCGGGTAGTCCTTGAAGGTCTCCAGAAACTTACCAACATAGACCTGTGCCGGAACCAGCAGATAAAGACGCTCGAACCGCCAGCTTTCATAGCAACAGGATTCGTGCTGCGCGCGCTCAAACGGATCGCTGTAAAGGTCGATCAGCCTGGGCAGCCGCAACTGAACAAACGGCTCTTCCCACACATCGAATCCTTCGGCCCGCTGCTCGGCAAAGACCAGTTTCCAGCGGTTATAGCGCAGGTTCACCAGATCGCCGCCATCAGAGAAATAGAAGAATTCCCGGCGCAGGCCTTCTTCGGTCTCGCCCCGGAAGAACGGCATGAAATCGTAGCCGTCCAGATGCACGGGTTCATTGCCTTCGCCGAATGGCGCTTCCGTGAGCATCCGCTCTTTCATGTCGTGATCGCCCAACGCGCCCATGAACGTGGGGAACCAATCGAGATGGCTGATGATCTGGCTCGACCGGCTGCCCGGCTCGATGACACCGGGCCATTTGATCATCATCGGAACCCGATAGCCGCCTTCCCAGTTGTCGTTCTTTTCACCCTTGAACGGGGTTGTCCCGCCGTCGGGCCAACTGAACACCTCGGCACCGTTGTCGGTGGAGTACATCACAACCGTGTTGTCGGCGATGCCCAACTCGTCGAGTTTGTCGAGCATCTGGCCGACCATGCCATCATGTTCGACCATTCCGTCAGGATAGGTGCCCAACCCGGTGACGCCTTCGCTTTCCGGTTTCAGATGCGTGTTAATGTGCATCCGCGTTGTATTGTACCACAGGAAGAAAGGCTTTTCCTGTTCCACCGCCCGGTCCATGAAGTCCAGCGCACCGGCGGTCACTTCCTCGTCGATGGTTTCCATACGCTTTCGTGTCAGCGGGCCGGTATCCTCGACCGATCCATCGGCCGAGGCTTTGATCACCCCACGCGGGCCAAATTGCTCGCGGAACTCCGGGTCTTTCGGGTAGTCGATGCTTTCCGGCTCTTCCTCGGCATTGAGGTGATAGAGGTTACCGAAAAATTCGTCGAACCCGTGGTTGGTCGGCAGATGCTCGTCCCGGTCACCCAGATGGTTCTTGCCGTATTGGCCGGTCATGTAACCCTTGGACTTCATGTATTCGGCAATGGTCGGGTCCTTTTCCGAGATGCCTTCCTTGGCGCCCGGCAGGCCAACCTTCAACAGCCCGGTACGGAAACCCGACTGTCCGGTAATGAAGGACGCGCGGCCGGCGGTACAGGATTGCTCGCCATATCCATGCGTGAACAACATGCCTTAATTGGCAATCCGGTCAATGTTCGGGGTTTCGTACCCCATCATGCCCTGATTGTAGGCCGAGACGTTCCAATAGCCGACGTCATCGCCCCAGATTATCAGAAAATTCAGTGGTTTTTCCTGCGCCGTTCCGGTCCCGGCCAAACTCAGCGAAGCTGTTGCTGCCGTCGCCAGACCTAGGGACGCACGCCGCAATAATGCGAAAGTGGTCATGAGATTACTCCGTTACTAACTACCCCGAAAAAGGGTTGCCCGCACTACACCACGGACAGGCAACAGCCTGCACCAGAATTGTAAAAGCACAAAACGGATTCTTGGATTAGTTGCCGAGCCCGGCCTCGGCTTCGATCTGGCGCTTCGACTTGCGCGCCCGTTCGGTGGCCGATTTCAGCTGCCCGCAGGCGGCCATGATGTCTTCACCCCGCGGTGTCCGGATCGGCGAGGCATAACCGGCCTTGTAAATGATATCGGCAAAGGCCCGGATCCGGTTGTTCGAACTGCGCCGGTAAGGCGCGCCAGGCCACTCGTTAAACGGGATCAGATTGATCTTGGCCGGGATCTGGTGCCGCCGGATATGGCCAATCAGCCGCCGGGCATCCTCGTCACTGTCATTCACACCGTTCAGCATCACGTATTCAAAGGTGATCCGCTCCGAATTGGAGGCTTTCGGGTAAGAGGCCAGCGCCTCCAGCAGGGTTTCAATATTCCACCGCTTGTTGATCGGCACCAGCCGGTCGCGGACCTCGTCCGTCGTCGCGTGAAAGGAAATCGCCAGCATACAGCCGATCTCTTCCGCGGTCCGTGCGATCTCGGGCACCACGCCGGATGTAGACAGCGTGATGCGCCGCCGGCTCAGCGAAATGCCCTCGGGGTCCATCGCGATCTTCATCGCGTCCCGGACATTGTCGAAATTGTACAATGGCTCGCCCATGCCCATCAGAACGATGTTGCTCAGCAACCGGGTTTCGTCCTTGGGCGCACCGGGCGTCGGCCATTCCTCCAGATCATCGCGCGCCATCATGATCTGGCCGACAATCTCGCCCGCCGTCAGGTTACGCACCAGCTTCTGTGTGCCCGTGTGGCAGAACGAACAGGTCAGCGTACAACCCACCTGCGACGACACGCAAAGCGTGCCGCGATCCTCTTCGGGGATATAGACAACCTCCACCTCGTGCCCGCCGGCAATGCGCACCAGATACTTGCGCGTTCCGTCCGCGCTGACCTGGCGGCTGACCATTTCCGGGATCTCGATCGCGAACCGCTCGGCCAGCTGGGCGCGATACGCCTTGGCCAGATTGGTCATCACGCTGAAATCACGCACGCCCCACTGATAGATCCACTGCCAGATCTGGTTCACCCGCATCTTGGCCTGCTTTTCCGGCGTGCCATTGGCGATCAGCACATCGCGCAGCTGTTGCCGCGTCAGACCGACAAGGTTGACGGGGCCATCCGGCAGCCTGCGGGCTACGGTCAGGACATCCTGCGTGATCGGGGCAGACATGGGTTTCTCACTTCAGGGCGGGATGCGCTTCTATATAGGAGCGGGCCGCAGATGCAAAAGAGTTTTCCGCTTCGCAGCCGGCCCCTGAAAATTCGTAGAATTTTCGGATTTCTGATTTTCGCGAAGAAACCTGCCTCGTGGAAAAGGCCTGCCATTGCAGGCAGGCCAGTCACCGAGGTAAGTGCGGGGTTCTTATCCCCCGCAGCGCTTTTCTGCGTCTTCAACCGCTGCCGTGAACCCCAGCAGCGAAAAGGTATCTTCCGTCTTGGTGCCGCGGCTCGACCGCCCGGTCAGGGTGGCCTCTGCACCCCGCTTCATCGCCGTGATGATCTTGGTGTCCTCCGACGCGCTGGCGGGCCAGGCCCATTCGCCATCCGTGAACAGCGCGAACTGGGACCCCGAGATATCGAGGTTCACCGTCGAGTTCGGCGCAAAAGGATATCCGCCCGTGAACGTCACCTGCCCCTTCACATCGGCGCCGGGACGGAAAAACACGAACAGCAATATATCGCTGCGCTTCACGGCCACCACGCGCCCGTCGCGGGTGTTGACCGTCTTTTTCGGAGCCGAAACGCTCCAGCATTCGGTCGGATCATCCTCGACAAACACGCTCCAATCGGTCTTGGCCGCGACGCGGTTTGTACTCTGATCCTGTGCCATCAGGGACGGGGCGGCCAAAGTGGCCATGATCAAGCCCGCTGCAGCGCGGGCCAAAATCCGTTGCATGTGTCCAGCCTCCAGACTGTCCTTCACCTCAATTCCGACGCGTGTTTCTGCGGATTAACCGACCGCTTTTCCTGAACACCCGCCGCTTGCCGACACAATCACACTACCGTAAACGGCACCACGGGTGAAAGAGCGATTGGCGGGAAATCGCCAACATTTGAGGTTAAACATGACCAAAGCGGTTCCTATGGTCGGGATTTGGCGCGGTTCCCTGCTGGAAAGCCAGCATCTGGGGCATGCCGTCGTCTGCGACGACACCGGCCGGATTGTCCATTGCTGGGGTGATCCCGGCGCGGTGATCTATCCAAGATCCTCCGCAAAAATGATCCAGGCGCTGCCGCTCTTGACCTCCGGCGCGGCGGCCCGGTACGGGCTGAACACCGAACAAATGGCCCTGTCCTGCGCCTCGCATAACGGCGCGGCGATCCATACCGACCGGGTTCGGACGTGGCTGGACACGCTGGGCCTCGCCGATGACGACTTCCGCTGCGGACCGCAGGAACCCGCCGATCTGCCGGCCCGCAACGCCCTGATCAAATCCGATCAGTCACCCTGCCAGATGCACAATAACTGCTCCGGCAAACATACCGGGTTCCTGACGCTGTCTCAGTATCTGGATGCCGGCCCGGAATATATCGACATCGACCACCCGGTTCAGCAATCGGTCCGCGCGGCCTTCGAGGACGCCACCGGACAAGAGAGCCCCGGCTGGGGGATCGACGGCTGCTCGGCGCCGAATTTTCAGACCACGGTTCACGGGCTGGCCCGGGCCATGGCCTGGTTTGCCTCCGCAACTGACCGCGCCGACCGCCAGAGCGAAGCCGCGGTTTCGCTGGCGCAGGCGATGATGGCCCATCCCGAACTGGTCGCCGGAGAAGGCCGCGCCTGCACGCGGATCATGCGCGCGATACCGGGTGCTGCCGCGGTCAAGACCGGCGCCGAAGGTGTTTTTGTCGCAATCCTGCCGGGCCGGAAGCTGGGCGTTGCGCTCAAGATCGCCGACGGCGCCACGCGGGCAAGTGAATGCGCCCTTGCCGCGATTTTGGCAGGCCTCGGCGTGCTGGACGAAAACGACCCGGTTACAAAGGCCTTCGTGGATGCGCCGGTTCTGAACCGGCGCAACGTGAACTGCGGCACGATGCGGCCCCTGATCACATTGTAGGCGCGGGCCTACATCTCCATCAGTTCGGCAACCTCGACCGAACCGCCATCCGCGATCAGCGGGCAACCGACCGCCAGCGTGCAGGCTTCGTCCATGCTGCCGGCGCTGACCACCGAATAGCCCGACAACGGGTTTGACCCGCCATCATCGGCAACACCACTGCCGCTGACCGTCTTGGACATGCCAACGGGATTGCCGGGCTGAACCACCTTGTCCCCCATGCCCCCGAACCATGCCATCCACTGCGCCATGACCTTCTCCCCTTCTTCCGGGGATTCCGGTGCGCTGCCGCCGTGATACGCAAAAATATACTGTGCCATTTTTCAACTCCCTGATGGTTACGCACTACCCGATGACCTCTGCGAGGCAGTTGAAAGAACTTTCCCAGCCGCGCTTGTGATTGACCACCGCCTCTTCGGACGACAGCTCTTTGTGATCCACGATCAGCCGCGCACCTGACGATGTCGGCTCGACCGTAAAAGTGACGTGGCTTTCATGCCCGCGCACGTCGTTTTCATCATGCCACGCCCAGGTGAACCCAACCGACCGCGGCGGATCGACATGCGTCACGTGGCCGGAAACCTTGGCCACCGGCCCGTCGCTGCCTGTCATCACCGCGTACCACGGCCCCTCGCGGGAAAAATCCAGCGCATTGTCCGGCACGCTGACGCCCTCGGGCCCGAACCACTGCATCAGCTCGCTCGATCCGCTCACGAACCTGAACAGCTTTTCCGGCGTCACCCCGAATTCCCGCTCCAGTCTGGCGTCAGCCATCCTCGTTCTCCTCATCCAGCAACAGGGCTTCTTCCAAACGGCTCAGGCTGCCTTCCCAGAACGCGCGATGAGACTTGGTCCAGTCGGCGATGGTTCTCAGCGCCTCGGGCCGGGCAGCATAAAACCTGTGCGTCCCGTCCACCCGCTGCGAAACCAACCCGGCTTCGCGCAGGACTTTCAGATGCCGTGAAATCGCCGGGGCGGAAATACCGGACCCTTCGACAAACCGGCTTGCCGCCAGTTCGCCGTTTTCGATCAGGTCTTCAAAGATCTTCAACCGGGTCTGGTCGGAAAGCGCCGAAAACGTTTTGGTCAGAGTCGTCATGAGCAATAATTAACACCTGTGTTAATTATTTAAAGCCCTAAACCGTCACTTCGTCACAAACGCGTCCCGGGAATAGCCCTGCAGGTACAACAGCGCCGTCAGATCACCATGGTTGACGCGCACGTCGCACTCGGCCGCAACCGCGGGCTTGGCGTGCAGCGCGACACCGGTTCCCGCGCGGGCCAGCATCCCCAGATCGTTGGCGCCGTCCCCGACAGCCAGAACATCCGAAGGGCTCAGGTTCAGCCGGTCGGTGATTTCGGTCATCGCCGCCACCTTGGCATCCCGCCCCAGTATCGGCCGCGCCACCTCGCCGGTCAGCACTCCGTTTTCGACTGTCAGACCATTCGCCCGGTTTTCGTCGAACCCCAGCGTTTCGCCCACATGCTGAGTGAACGCGGTGAACCCACCGGATACCAATGCCGCATACCCGCCATTGGCCCGCATCGTGGCCACCAGCTCCGCACCCCCCGGCGTCAGGGTGATCCGCGTCGCCAGAACATCCGCGATGATCCCCTCGGGCTGACCGCGCAGCAATCCGACCCGTTCGATCACGGCTTCCTCGAAATCCAGCTCGCCGTTCATCGCCCGCGCGGTCGTGGCCCGCACCTGTTCCCCGACCCCGGCCAGCTCGGCCAGCTCATCGATACATTCCTGCCGGATCATCGTGCTGTCCATATCAGCCAGCAGCACGTGCTTGCGCCGGCCCTCGGCCGCCTGAACCACCAGATCCACACCCCGCGCCTGCACATCGGCCCACACGTCCCACTGATTTGCCGGTACCTCGGCGATGGCAAACTCGGCGGCTTCGTCAGGGCTCAGCCACAGCGCGTCACCCCCGCCCCATGCGTTGCGCAACCCATGGACCAGCTCCGGTTCCAGCGCCCCGGGCGCCGCGATAAGTGAGACGATGAACATCCGATCTCCTTTTTGCGGGCTCATAGGGCATCGCCCCGGCAACTGCCACCCGATTCCTCCGCCACCCCGGCAACGGACAGGCGGGTTTTCGTGTCGGCCCGGACTCAGTGTCGAAAATTCCGGGGCCGAAAAGGAAACTGCCTCAATTCAGACAAGATTTCTTGGTCTGGATGGCAAAAAACAATAGGGTCGCAGCACGCCCTGCGATCAAAATCCCGAGGCAAGCAAGTATTGGTTATGGCAGACAAGTCGATTCCGAAAATCGTGATCCTCGCCCCACGCCGGATCAAGTGGTACCCCAAATCCGGTCTCGCCAAGTTTTACCGCGGACTGACAACATCACTCCAGGAGTCCGGCTACAGGGCCAAGCTCAAATTCGGGCCCTACCGGGTGCCCGAAGCCAACGGCAATTTCTTCCTGACCTATCACACAATCGCGAACCGGCCCGATGTCCTGAACATCAAGGGCGGGTACCTGCTGAACTACATGCTGGCCGATCAGGCGGGCTATTCCGGCTGGGCCTCGGTCGTCGACGCCGAAGAGGACTGGGCGAATTACGAACCCGAGGCCGCCGGCCCCTTTGCCACCGCCCTGCGCAAGCGATACGTGGAACAGCAGTTCAGCAAGTACCACCAGCACTCGAAAACCGACGACAGCTTCGACATTCCGACCGGCAGCGTTGCAGTATTCCTGCAATGTCAGGACGACACGGTCATGTCGCTGGCCCGCCATTCAACCCGGGACATGGTCAACGCCATCATTGCGCAACGCGGCAAGCGCCCGGTCGTGATCAAGCGCCACCCGGTCTGCGATTCCGAGGAAATCACCCAGCTCCTGAACGAGGTCGTGGACCCCGAAAACGGCGTCTACCAGTCACAGGAAAACGTGCACGCGATCACCGCCCGGGCCGATGCGGTCGCCTGCGTGAATTCGGGCGCGGGATTCGATTCTCTCCTGCATGGCAAAAAGGTGCTGGTGTTCGGCGTTTCGGACTACCGCCACGCCGCATTCGAGATTACCGACCTTGCACAGGTCGGCCCGGCGCTGGACGCGCCGAACCTGTCCGAGGCCCACATCAACGGCTATCTGTACTGGTATCTCAACCGGCACAGCCTGCACGTGAAATCCCCGACGATGGGTGAAGACACCATTGCCAAGATCCGCGCCCGCATGGCCAACACCGGCGGCGACCCCTCAAACTGGGCCGAATTCCCGCCCTGGGAAAACGCGGCCGAGATCGCGGCAGGCAAGGTCGCGGCCGAATAGACCGGCCGCCGGTCCGCTACAACTCGCCGTCGTCCGACAGCATGACGGATATGAACCGGGTGCCATCGAACTCGGCCAGAATGATTGCCACCATGGCCGTCAGCGGCACGGCCAGCACAGCGCCCGTCAGCCCCCACAGCGTCGTCCACACGGCAAGCGCCAACAGCACGGTAAACGGGCTGAGATTGACCGATTTTCCCAGATATGTCGGCTCCAGATAATAGCCGACAATCGATTGTGGAATGATCAGCGCCGCCAGCGTGATCCCGGTATGTGCCAGCGAAGCAAACTGCACAAGGCTCATGGTCACAGGGAACGCCACCGCGATCACCGACCCGATATAGGGAATATAGTTCAGCAGCGCGATCACCAGCGCCCAGAAACCGGCATGTTCAATCCCCAACAGCCACAGGATGCCATAGGAAACGATCCCCAGAATGATATTCACCAGCGTTTTCGCCGCCAGATAATCGCCGATCCGCTGGTTGATCTTGCGGACAATTTCCAGCGTGTGCTCGGCCTGGCTTGTATCCTGAAACGCCCGCCGCACCTTGTCGGGCAACGCGTCAAGATCGGCCAGAATGAACGCGGCATAAAGCACCGCGGCAATGATCACCGACCCGCTTCCCGAAACCGTGGACAGAACCGCCGGCATCAACGCCGTCAGATCGACCGTGTCCATGACCCGTTCGGTGTATTCGGCAATGCTGGGCGCTTCGTCCAGCCCCAGCACATCCATCAGGTTCTGCTGCAACAGGTCGAGATTGGCGACGTATCCCGGCATGGCCGCGGTGATGGCCGCCGCGCTGGTCGCCACGATCCCGCCCAGAAACAGAACCGCCGCGACAAATATCGCCAGCACCAGCAACCTGCACCAGCCGCGCCCCAGCCGGCGCAACCCCGGCACCTTTGTCATCGCCTCCGCCGCCGTGACCAGAACATAGACCGCGATCACCCCGACCAGCACCGGCAGCAGGATCGACTGCCCGACCCGCAGCAACCATCCGACCATGATCGTCAGCGCAACGGAATACGTCACAATTGCCAGCCGGTCGCGGCCCATTGTCTACCTCTCGCTCGCCATCCATCCCTGCGACAGGGGTTCCGATGTTTCCGATACACACATTTTTTGCCGCGCGTCACGCGATTTCCCGACACTCCGCCGGAAACCAGCGCTTGCGGAGGCCCGGGACAGCCTCTATTCCGGTCCGTGGGACACCCCTCCCCAACGAGGGGCGAATATCTGGAAGGGTAACACCTATGACCATCGACCAACCGGCCGCGCGGCCGGCGAATCCGCGTTTTTCATCCGGCCCCTGCGCCAAACCCCCCACATTCAATACAGACGCGCTGGCAGATGCCGCGCTTGGCCGCTCTCACCGTGCCGCGATCGGCAAGGCGAAACTGAAGGCCGCCATCGACGGAACGCGCGAGATCCTCGGCATTCCGGACGACTACCGCATCGGCATCGTGCCGGCCTCCGATACCGGCGCTGTCGAAATGGCGCTTTGGTCGCTGCTGGGCGAACGCAAGGTGGAAATGCTGGCCTGGGAAAGCTTCGGCGCCGGCTGGGTCACCGACGTGGTGAAACAGCTGAAACTCGATGCCGAGGTCAAAACCGCCGATTACGGCGAAATCGTCGACCTCTCCACGGTCGATACCGACAATGACGTGGTTTTCACCTGGAACGGCACAACCTCCGGTGTCCGCGTGCCCGACGGCGACTGGATCGCCGACGACCGCGCCGGGCTGACCATCTGCGACGCCACCTCGGCGGCATTTGCACAAGACCTGCCCTGGGACAAACTGGATGTCACAACCTTCTCCTGGCAGAAAGTGCTGGGCGGAGAAGCCGCCCACGGCATGCTGATCCTCAGCCCCCGCGCCGTGGCCCGGCTGGAAAGCTACACACCGGCCTGGCCGCTGCCCAAGATCTTCCGCCTGACCAAGGGCGGCAAACTGATCGAAGGCATCTTCCGGGGCGAAACCATCAACACCCCGTCAATGCTGGCCGTCGAAGATTACCTGAACGCGCTCGACTGGGCTCGTTCGGCCGGTGGATTGACGGGCCTGATCTCCCGCGCCAACGCCAACACCAAGGCCATCGCCGATTTCACCGAGCTTCACGACTGGGTCGATTTTCTCGCGCAGGACCCGGCCACCCTGTCGAACACCTCGGTCTGCCTGAAATTCACCGACGCGCGCATCGCCGATGGTGCAACCTTTGCCAAGGCCGTGGCCAAGCGGCTCGATACCGAAGGCGTCGCGCTGGATATCGGCGCCTATCGCGATGCGCCTCCGGGCCTGCGGATCTGGTGCGGCGGGACGGTGGAAACCGCCGATATCGCCGCCATGCTGCCCTGGCTGGAATGGGCCTTCAACGCGGAAATCGCCGCCCAGTCCCAAGCCGCCTGACCAAGGATGGGTGCCCAGCACCCATCCTACCTCAACTCTCCCCACAGAATGCGTGCCCGGCACCCGTCGCCTCTGCAAAGGACCACAAAAATGGCTCCCAAAGTTCTCGTATCCGACAAGCTCAGCGAAACCGCCGTTCAGATCTTCCGTGACCGCGGCATCGACGTCGATTTCCTGCCCGACGTGGGCAAGGACAAGGAAAAGCTCGCCGAAATCATCGGCCAGTATGACGGCCTTGCCATCCGCTCGGCAACCAAGGTCACCCCGACCATCCTCGACAAGGCAGACAGGCTCAAGGTCATCGGCCGCGCCGGCATCGGCACCGACAACATCGACAAGGACGCCGCCTCGGCCAGGGGCGTCATCGTGATGAACACACCTTTCGGCAACATGATCACGACCGCCGAACACGCGATCGCCATGATGTTCGCCTGCGCGCGGCAGATCCCCGAGGCATCCGCCTCCACCCATGCCGGCAAATGGGAAAAGTCCCGGTTCATGGGCACCGAACTGACCGGCAAGACGCTGGGCGTGATCGGCGCCGGCAATATCGGCGGCATTGTCTGCGACCGTGCCCGCGGGCTGAAAATGAAGGTCGTGGCCTACGATCCCTTCCTCGGCGAAGACCGGGCCAAGGAAATGCAGGTCGAAAAAGCCGAACTTGACGACCTTCTGGCGCGCGCGGATTTCATCACCCTGCACGTGCCGCTGACCGATCAGACCCGCAACATCCTGTCGCGCGAAAACCTTGAAAAAACCCGCAAGGGCGTGCGCATCATCAACTGCGCCCGCGGCGGGCTGGTCGACGAAGCCGCCCTGGCCGACATGCTGAAATCCGGCCATGTCGCCGGCGCGGCCTTCGATGTTTTCTCGGCCGAACCGGCCAAGGAAAACCCGCTCTTCGACCTGCCCAACGTGGTCTGCACCCCGCATCTGGGCGCGGCAACAACCGAAGCGCAGGAAAACGTCGCCCTGCAGGTGGCCGAGCAGATGTCGAACTACCTGCTCGACGGCGCGGTGGAAAACGCACTCAACATGCCGTCGATGACCGCCGAAGAGGCCCGCGTCATGGGCCCCTGGGTGGCGCTTGCCGGCCATCTGGGCAGCTTCATCGGCCAGATGACCGACGAACCGATCCAGGCCATCAACATCCTCTATGACGGCTCTGTCGCCGAAATGAACCTGCCGGCACTCAACAGCTCGACCATCGCCGGGATCATGAAAAAGGTGAACCCGGACGTGAACATGGTGTCGGCCCCGGTGATCGCGGCAGAACGCGGCATCCGGATCAGCACCACGAACCAGGCCAAATCCGGCGCCTTCGAAGGTTATATCAAGGTCACTGTCGTCACCTCCAAGCGCGAACGCTCGATCGGTGGCACCGTGTTTTCCGATGGCAAGCCGCGGTTCATTCAGATCAAGGGCATCAACATCGATGCAGAGATCGGCCGCCACATGCTCTATACCACGAACGAAGACGTGCCCGGCATCATCGGCACGCTGGGTCAGACCATGGGCGAAAACGGCGTCAACATCGCCAACTTCACGCTGGGCCGCAAGGATGCCGGCGGCGAGGCCATTGCCCTGCTCTACGTCGACGAACCGGTACCGGCCGAGGCCCGCGCCAAGCTGGCCGAAACCGGGCTCTTTACCCAGATCAAGCCGCTCGAATTCGAAGTCGCGGCCTGATCCCCGGGCAGGACGGGGCCGGTTTTCGGACCGGCCCCTTCATCTATGCCAAAATACTCCGGGGTGAATTGCCCGGAACGGGCAAGAGGGGCAGCGCCCCTCCTGCCGCCTTGCCCTTCGCGCCCGGACGTAGCAAGTAACGCCCACAGCACAGAGGGCCCCCATGACCGCACCGGTATATGCAATCGGCGACATCCACGGACAGATCGGCATGCTTGACGCCGCGCTGGCAAAGATCGACGCCGATGGCGGCGCTGATGCCCGCGTGGTGTTTCTGGGCGACTACGTCGACCGCGGACCGGACAGCCGCGCCGTGATCGGGCGCCTGATCGAAGGCCGCGCGGCCGGGCGCAACTGGGTGTTTCTCAAGGGCAACCACGACCGGATGATGGAATGGTTTCTGCGTTACCCGCCATGCCAGGATCCGCATCTGCTGGTCGGCTATCACTGGTTCCATGACCGGCTGGGCGGCATCGAAACCCTGCAATCCTATGGCATCGACCGGATCGAAGGCCGCCGTCAGACCGAACTGGCCGCCGAATTCCGCGCCGCGGTTCCCCCCGAACACGCCGAATTCATGCAGAGCCTGCGCCTGTCCTTCGCCACGGGGCCGCTGTTTTTCGCCCATGCCGGCATCCGCCCCGGCGTGCCGCTGAACCGGCAGGCGGAAAATGACCTGCTCTGGATCCGGCAGGAGTTTCATATCGACCCCGCCGACCACGGCGCCCTGATCGTGCATGGCCACACCCCGGTCGAACGCGCCACCCATTACGGCAACCGCATCAACCTCGACAGCGGGGCGGGCTACAATTACCCGCTCTCCACGGCCGTATTCCAGGGGCGCGACTGCTGGCTTCTGACCGAAACCGGACGGCAGCCGCTGGTTCCGTAACCCTTCCTCAAGCTCTGCACGGCAAACTGCGCGCAGGTTGGGGGCTGGCCGGGTACGAGTACGCCCTTGCGGCGCGGGTCAGTGTACCGGTTCCCAACCGGCCCCACACCAGCGAAGAGGGCGGTTACGCCCGATGAGCGGCCGTCCAGTCCAGCACCACCTTGCCGCTCTGCCCCGATCTCATCGCCGAAAACCCGTCGGCAAAAGCCTCCGCCGCAAACCGGTGCGTAATCACGCCCGACACGTCCAGCCCGTTCTGCAGCATCGCGATCATCTTGTACCAGGTCTCAAAGATCTCGCGCCCGTAGACCCCCTTGATGGTGACAGCCTTGAACACGATCCGGCTCCAGTCCACCGGCGACTTGCCCGGCGGGATACCCAGCAGCGCAACCCGCCCGCCCATCACCAGCTCCTCCACCATCTGATCCAGCGCCGCCTGCGACCCGGACATCTCCAGCCCCACATCGAACCCCTCGGTCATGCCCAACCCGTCCTGAACCGCCTGCAGATCCTCTTCTGCCACGTTCACCGGCACCACGTCCGCCACCCGCGCCGCCAGTTCCAGCCGCGCCGGGTTCACATCCGTGATCACCACGTGCCGTGCCCCCACATGCCGGGCCACCGCCGCGGCCATGATCCCGATCGGACCGGCCCCGGTGATCAGAACGTCCTCGCCGATCAGGTCGAAACTCAGAGCCGTGTGGACCGCGTTGCCCAGCGGATCAAGGATCGCGCCGATATCGTCGCTCACATCATCCGGCAGCGGCACCACGTTGAACGCCGGCAGCCGCAGGTACTCGGCAAAGGCGCCCTGTTCGTTCACCCCGATGCCCCGCGTTTCCGGGTCCAGATGAAACTTTCCGGCCCGGCTCTGGCGCGAATGCCGCCCGATCAGATGCCCCTCGCCGGAACAGCGCTGACCGATTTCCAGATCATCGACATTGCGCCCGATCTCGACGATCTCCCCGGCAAACTCGTGGCCGGTAATCAGCGGCACCGGAACCGTGCGCTGCGCCCAGTCATCCCAGTTCCAGATATGCACATCCGTCCCGCAAATCCCGGTCTTGTTGACCCGGATCAGCACGTCGTCCGGCCCGATCTCCGGCACCGGCGCGTCGATCATCCACAAGCCTTCTGTCGCGTGCGATTTTTCCAGCGCCTTCATCGTGTTCCGCATCAGATCACTCCCACTGCCTTGCCCGCGGCCCCAAACGCCGTCAGCGCCCGGTCCAGTTCATCTTTCGTCAGGGCGGCGTTCATCTGCGTCCGGATCCGCGCCTGCCCGCGCGGCACCACGGGAAAAAAGAACCCGCTCACATAGACGCCTTCCTCAAAGAGCCGCGCGGCCATGTCCTGCGCCAGCTGCGCCTCACCCAGCATCACCGGCACAATCGGATGCGCGCCCGGCAACAAATCGAACCCCAATTGCTCCAGACCGGCCCGCCAGTATCGCGTGATCTCGAACAGCCGCGCGCGCAGGCCTGCACCCTCTTCCACCAGCCGGATCGCCTCGATCCCTGCCGCGACAATCGCGGGCGGCAGCGAATTGGAGAACAGATACGGCCGCGCCCGCTGCCGCAACAGGTCAATGACCGGCTGCGGCCCGGCGATATAGCCACCAATGGCCCCGCCCAGCGCCTTGCCCAGCGTGCCCGTCAGGATGTCCACCCCGACCCCGTGATGGTCCGGCGTGCCGGCCCCCCGCGGCCCCATGAACCCGGTCGCGTGGCAATCATCCACCATCGTCACCGCGTCATAGGCCTCGGCCAGCCGCACGATTTCCGGCAGGTTGGCCAGATATCCATCCATTGAAAACACGCCGTCCGTGGCAATCATCACGTGCCGCGCACCGGCTGCCCTGGCCGCTTTCAGCTGCGCCTCCAGATCGGCCATGTCGTTGTTCGCATAGCGATAGCGCTGTGCCTTGCACAGGCGGATGCCGTCGATGATCGACGCATGGTTCAGGCTGTCCGATACAATCGCGTCCTCCGGTCCCAGCAGCGGTTCGAACAGCCCGCCATTGGCGTCGAAACAGGCCGCGAACAGGATTGCATCGTCCATGTTCAGAAAACCGGCCAGCCGCTGCTCCAATGTGCGGTGAATGTCCTGTGTCCCGCAGATGAACCGCACGCTGGCCATGCCGAACCCCTTCGGCTCCATCGCCGCCTGCGCCGCCGCGATCAGATCCGGGTGGTCGGCAAGGCCAAGATAGTTGTTGGCACACAGGTTGATGACCTTGCGACCGCCAACGGTAATCTCGCCACCCTGTGGCGACGTGATCAGCCGTTCACGCTTGTATAGCCCGTCCGCCTCGATCCGGGTCAGCGTGTCCGACAGGTGGTTCAGAAAGGAATCGGGCATTGCGGTATCTCCTGTTACGGAAGTCCATCTATCATAACGGATAGATTTCCGAAATAAAAGATTCCACAATTACGGAAAAATTTTCACCAAAACGGAATTGGACGATCGCCAACCGGCGCCGGTCCGGACTGTCACCGGTTTCAGGCTTGCTTCACGATCAGAAAAATCCGCGCGGCTCCATCCGTGGCATGGATGGAATGGGCCACGTCCGCGGCATAGCGCGCGGTATCCCCGGGGCCCAGATCACCGGCCGCGGATCCGCTGGCGACACGGACGGACCCTTCGAGAACCGTTAACTGCTCCTGCACACCCCGGCCATGCGGCTGGCTGATCAGCGCGCCATCCGGCTCGAACCGGATATCGTATACTTCATGCCCGCCGGCATCCTCCGGCGGCGACAGGATCCGGATCAGGCACCCCTTGCCCATATTGTCGATCGACGGAACCTCGGACTGCCGCAGAACCTCGACCCGGTCGGCATTGTCGCGATCCTCCAGCAAGCCCGCAAAATCAACCTGCAACGCCCGGGTCAGGTTCCACAGCGTCGCGATGGTGGGTGAACTTTCCCCGCGCTCGATCTGGCTGACCATCGAGCGGGAAACCCCGGAAAGGTTGGCGACCGCTTCCAGCGACAGGCCCTGTGCCCGGCGGGCCTCTTTCAGCCGGGCCGGCAGCTTCGACAAAATATCGTCAGGTTCATCCGTCATGACGGAATGGAAGCGGCGTCCGGGGGCAAATGTCAATAACCGGCCGCCAATCCTCGCGCGCCTCCCGGCTATTCCCCCAACGCGTCATTCCGCTCTCTGGAACAGTTGTGCTGCATGTGCATAGTGCCGCCAGCAACCACAGGAGTTTCCCATGTCTGATATTGTCCTTCTCGATGGCGCCCGCACCGCCATCGGCACCTTCGGCGGCGCGCTCAGCAGCACCGCGCCCATCGACCTTGCCACCGTCGCCTCCGAGGCCGCGATGGAACGGTCCGGGGTTGAACCGGGACAGATCGGCAACGTGGTGTTCGGCCATGTCATCAACACCGAGCCGCGCGATATGTACCTGTCGCGCGTTGCCGCGATGCAGGCCGGCATCCCCGAGGGCACACCGGCAATGAACGTCAACCGCCTCTGCGGCTCAGGCGCTCAGGCCATTGTTTCCGCTGTACAATCCCTGATGCTGGGCGACGCTGATTTCGCCCTTGCAGGTGGCGCCGAAAGCATGTCGCGCAGCCCGTTCATCACACCGTCCCAGCGCTGGGGCCAGAAGATGGGCGACGTCAAGACGCTGGACATGATGCTCGGCGCACTGACCTGCCCCTTCGGCACCGGACATATGGGCGTCACCGCCGAAAACGTTGCCAAGGAACACCAGATCTCGCGCGAGGATCAGGACGCCTTCGCCATGACCAGCCAGAACCGTGCGGCCGAAGCCATGGCCGACGGCCGATTCGACAGCCAGATCGCGGCGGTCGAGGTCAAGGTCAGACGCGACATGGTCCCCTTCACGGTCGACGAGCACCCCAAGCAGACCTCGATGGAGGCGCTGGCCGGTCTGCGCACCGTGTTCCAGAAGGACGGCACCGTGACCGCCGGCAACGCCAGCGGGATCAATGACGGCGCCGCCGCGCTGGTCTTTGCCCGCGCCGAGGCCGCCGAGGCCGCCGGGCTGAAGCCCAAGGCACGCGTGCTGGGCTATGCCCATTCCGGTGTCCGGCCCGAGGTGATGGGCATCGGCCCGATCCCGGCGGTTCGCAACCTGATGGAAAGAACCGGGCTGACGGCCGACGATTTCGACGTCATCGAATCGAACGAAGCCTTTGCCGCACAGGCGATTGCCGTGAACCGCGAACTCGGCCTCAACACCGACAAGGTGAACCCCAATGGCGGCGCCATCGCCCTGGGTCACCCGGTGGGCGCGACCGGCGCGATCCTCACCGTCAAGGCGCTCTATGAACTGGAACGCATCGGCGGCCAGAAGGCACTGGTGACCATGTGCATCGGCGGCGGTCAGGGCATCGCCTTCGCGCTCGAACGGCTCTGATCTACAGCCGTTTGATTGACCAATCAGGGATCGCGGCCGGCCAGTCCCGGCCGCATCCCGCACTTCGGCCCGCGGGCCCGGCGGTCAGCCGGCCGCCGCCTGTTCCGCGCTCAACCGCTCGGCCCGCCGCGCCAGCTTGGACGCCAGATTCACGCCAACCCCGGGCCGCGACCACGGACAAACAGCAATACAGATCGCACAGCCCGACGTCTGGTTGAAAAAGGGCAGGCATTTCTCGAAATCGACATACCATTTCTCCACCCCGCGAACCATTTGCGGGGCCGGCTGCAACGCTTCCGGCGGACAGGCATCCTCGCAGATGCGGCAGCTCCGGCAAAAATCGTCGATCCCGAATTCCCGCGGCGGCGTGGGCGCAAACGGCGCATCCGTCAGAACGGCCGACAGCCGGAAAGACGCCCCAAGCTCCGGGTTGATCACCGACCCGTGCTTGCCAAGCTCACCAAATCCGCAGGCCAGCGCCGGCGGGATCATCGCCAGCGCCCCGGTCATCGGACCGGTCACGGGCTCCGCGTCCCAGCCCTGTGTGCGGATCCAGCCGGCCACGGTCTTGGCCGCGGCAGCCGCCCGGCCATACTGATGCAACACTTCCAGTCCGGCGGCATCTTCGGGCGCGGTGCGGATCCGGTCGTAATTGTGCTGAACGCCCAGAATGATCACCCGGGAAAATGAAATCTCGTACCCTTCGAACACCCATTCGGGCCGCATCCCGGCGACACCCGTCATTTCGCAATCGCCCTGCGCCACGAAATGCGACAGGCCGCCGGTCCAGTCCTGCGGGCTGCGGTCCGCCACCCGGTCCGCGATCTCCGGCAACGGCGCGTCCAGAATCTTCTGCCGCTCGGCCCGGCTGTCTGCAAAAGCCGGGTTTCCGGCCGACCGTTTGTAGAAATACATCTGCATACCGCCATGCGGTATGTCTGTCGGGTCCGGCGCCCAATAGACCATCGCAGGTCGGCGCGGCGTGCTGTCCCCGAGCCCGTTGATGACGTTCCCATCGACACCGGGATGCAGGGCAACCTGATCCGGATCAGGCTCAAACGGGCGATGCGGATTTGGCTTTGGCATGGCCAAACCTAACACGGCTCCACCGGGCTGTCTCCCATCTGTGATGACCGCGCATCGCCACTCAGGCGAGCAACTGAAAAACCAGAACCAGTATCAGAACGCCCGCGGCCCCCATGACCGCCCCGCGCAACCGGTCCAGACGTTTCTGCATGCGCCGGTCATGGCCGTCATCCTGCTGCGCGGCCAGCATCCCCTCCAGCAGGTCCGGCAAACGCGGCCCCAGCCGCGACACCACGCGGGCCGCCTTTGCAACATCCTGCAAGACCGCCCGTGGACCGATCGATTCGTTGATGTAATCCGTCACCACCGGGCGGGCGACCTCCCAGATGTTGATATGCGGGTCCAGCGAACGCGCCACACCCTCGACCACCACCATCGTGCGCTGCAACAGGATCAGCTCGGTCCGGGTTTCCATGCCGAACCGCTCGGTCACCTCGAACAGATAGGTCAGCAGCCGCGCCATCGATATATGCGAGGCATCCATGCCGAAAATCGGCTCCCCCACCGCGCGCAGCGCACGGGCAAACTCGTCGACATCGCGGTCGGCAGGCACATATCCGGCCTCGAAATGCACCTCGGCCACACGTTTGTAATCGCGCCGGATAAACCCGAACAGGATCTGCGCATAGACCCGGCGGGTATATTCGTCGATCTGGCCCATGATGCCGAAATCATAGGCGATGATGTCCCCGTTCGGCGCGACCTTCAGGTTTCCCTGATGCATGTCAGCATGAAAAAACCCATCGCGCAGCGCATGCATCAGAAACAGCGTCAGCACACGTTCCGCCAATACACGCCGGTCATGCCCCGCGGCATCCAGCGCATCATTGTCCCCCAGCGGCGCACCATCCGCCCAGCCCAGCGTCATCACCCGCCGGGCTGAATGCCCCCATTTCAGCGCGGGCACCTGAAACCCCGCATCGTCCTTGGTGTTGTCGGCAAACTCCGAGGCCGCCGCGCTTTCCACCCTCAGGTCCAGTTCGCCGCGCACCACCCCGTCGAAATGGGCAACCACATCCATCGGGCGCAGACGCCGGGCACCGGGCGCGGCCAGCTCGACGATCCGCGCGGCAAGGTAGAACGCGTCGATATCCTTGCGAAACGCCCGCTCGATCCCCGGGCGCAGCACCTTGACCGCCACCGCCTCGCCGGTTTCGGCCAGCGCGGCCTTGTGCACCTGCGCAATCGACGCCGCAGCAATCGGATCGCTGAACTCGGAAAACAGCTCGCCCGTGGTATGGCCCAGCTCGCGCGCAACCTCGTCCCGGGCCTCCTCCACCGCAAAAGGCGGCAGCTTGTCCTGCAACACACGCAACTGCACAGCCAGTTCATCGCCCACCACATCCGGGCGGGTCGAAAGGATCTGGCCGAACTTGATATAGGCCGGGCCCAGCGCCGTCAGCGCGCGGGTGGCCGGCGGCATCGACGGATCGCCCCGGAACCCCAGCCACTTGAACGGCCAGCCCAGCGTCCGGGCCACAACCCGCAGCGGGCGCGGCGCATCGAACGCATCCAGCACGACCTTCATCGCGCCGGTCCGCTCCAGCGTCGCGCCGGTACGGACCAGCCGCCAGATATTATGCGGCCCGCGCATCGCTCAGAGCTTCCAGCCGGAATGCAGCGCGGCAACGCCCATCGTCAGGTTGCGGTATTTCGCGTTCCCGAACCCCGCATCGCGCACCATCGCAAGGAAGGATTCCTGATCGGGGAAATTGCGGATCGATTCGATCAGGTACTGATAGCTGGCACTGTCATTCGCAATCAGCTGGCCCATCCGCGGGATCACGTTGAAACTGTAAAGGTCATAAGCCTTCTGCAGCCCCGGGTTCGGCAACTGGCTGAATTCCAGCACCATCAGCCGCCCGCCCGGCTTCAGAACTCGGAACGCTTCCTTCAGCGCATCCGCGGGGCGGGTGACGTTCCGGATGCCAAAGCTGATCGTGTAGACATCAAACATGTTGTCCTCGAACGGCAATGCCATCGCATCGCCGACGATCCAGTCAAGACTGTCCGCCATCCGCTCGGCCTCGGCCCGCTTGCGGCCCTCGATCAGCATCGGTTCGGTCAGATCCAGCACCGTGGCATGACCATGACCCGCCCGTTTGAGAAAGCGGAACGCAATGTCACCGGTCCCGCCGGCCACATCCAGCAATCTCTGCCCGGGCCGCGGCGCCAGCCAGTCCATCATCGCATCTTTCCAGACACGATGGATGCCGGCGCTCATCACATCGTTCATGATGTCGTATTTCGACGCCACCGAGTTGAACACGCCCTGCACCCGGGTCGCCTTGTCCTCTTCGGGGATGGTCTCGGCCCCGAAATGGGTGGTTTTCGATGTGCTGTCAGTCATGTCACTCGCCATTGTGCGTCAGGCCTTGTCTTATATGGTCTACTGACAGGGCAAGGCCAACGGACAAAAGTGAAGCAGGTGAAAGTGGAAGTGGGGCAATGAGACTTCGAACTTATCTCCGCGCGTCGCTGCTCTATGTCTTGCTGGCCGCGGTTATCATAACGTTTTCTGTGGTCCTCAACCGGCTCGTCGACTGGCGCTTGGCGGACGAGGTGCTGGTGACAGTTGGAGGCACTCTTCTCCTCTTTCCGCTACTATTACTGCTGCGTCTTGGGCGGAGCGGCCCTCTCATTCAAAGTGACGGCACGATGATCTCTCGTTTGCGTTCTGGCGCGAGGATATTTTTCTTTATCGTTTTTGGTGGCACGGCGATCCTTGTCGGGTTTGTCGTTTTCCTGGGGCTTCGCGCTGGCGATGACGAAATCGGCGCCGCGTTGTTTCTGGCCGCTCTGGGACTGGGGTTCGCCTATATCTGCGCCAGTGCCATGATCAGCAAGATCGCCTGGAACGACACGACCATTTCAGCAGTCGGTTGGGTGTTCGCGACACGATCCCACTCCTGGAAAGATATCAAACTTGTCTATGACGAAGAATTTTTGGGGCCTTTTTCAGTGCTTTTGTTTTCAACGGATTTGAAAGTGAGAGTGTCGAGGTTTCACGAAGCACACGATGAGATTGTCGAATTCGCGCGAGGCAAGCTGACCAATGCCTGAACTGCCTGAAGTCGAAACCGTCCGCCGTGGCCTCGCCCCAGCCATGGAGGGCGTGGTGATCGCCCGGGCCGAGGTGAACCGACCCGACCTGCGCTGGCCGTTCCCCGAGCGGATGGCCGAACGGCTGACGGGGCGGCGGGTGGAACGGCTGGGGCGGCGGTCGAAATACATTCTGGCCGAGCTGGAGGGGGACGAAACCCTGCTGATCCATCTCGGCATGTCCGGGCGGATGACGGTCAGCGGCGATCCGCTGGGGCAGTTCGTGCACGAACACCCCGCGCGGGAAAAACATGACCACGTGGTCTTTCACATGGAAAACGGCGCGCGCATCACCTTCAACGATCCCCGCCGCTTTGGCGCGATGGATCTGTTTCCGACCGGAGAGGCCGCGCATTTCCGCCTGCTGGCCGGGCTGGGCCCCGAACCGCTGGGCAATGAATTCCACGACCACTTTCTGGCCGACCGGTTCCGGGGCAAGGCCACCCCGGTCAAGGCCGCCCTGCTGGACCAGCGCATCGTGGCCGGGCTCGGCAATATCTATGTCTGCGAGTCGCTCTACCGGGCCGGCATTTCCCCGCTGCGCAAGGCCGGGCGGATTTCCGCCCCCCGGCTGTCGGCGCTGACCACGGCAATCCGTGACGTGTTGCGCGACGCGATCAAAGCCGGCGGATCCTCGCTGCGCGATTTCCGGCAAGCCGATGGCGAACTTGGATATTTCCAGCACAGCTTCGATGTCTACGGCCGCGAGGGCGCACCCTGCCGCCGGGATGGCTGTGACGGGGTGGTGCGCCGCGTGGTGCAGTCCGGCCGGTCCTCCTTCTATTGCGGGAAGTGTCAAAGATAGCTTGAACGGCGCGTCGCCCGTGGTAAGGAGTCAGTCTGAAACGGAACAGCGAAAGCGGAACCATGGCTTTTGAGACGATCGTCGTCGAAACCGAAGATCACGTCACCCTCATCAAACTGAACCGGCCCGATGCGCTCAACGCGCTCAACACGCAGCTGCTGGGCGAACTGACGAAGGCACTGGAAGAGGCGGACGCAAACGACAAGGTGCGCTGCATCGTTGTCACCGGGTCCGAAAAAGCATTTGCCGCCGGGGCCGACATCAAGGAAATGTCGGAGATGAGCTTTGCCGATGTGTTCGGCAGCAACCTGTTTGCTGACGCATGCAACCGGATCGACGGCATCCGCAAACCGATCATTGCCGCAGTGTCGGGCTATGCGCTGGGCGGCGGCTGTGAACTGGCCATGGCCTGCGATTTCATCATCGCCGCCGACACGGCCAAGTTCGGGCAGCCGGAAATCAACCTCGGCGTCATGCCCGGCATGGGCGGCAGCCAGCGGCTGACCCGGTTCGTGGGCAAGTCGAAAGCGATGGACATGAACCTGACCGGTCGCTTCATGCCGGCAGAAGAGGCCGAACGCGCCGGGCTGGTCAGCCGCATCGTCCCGGCCAAGAAGCTGATGGAAGAAGCCATGGGCGCGGCCCAGAAGATTGCCGAGAAATCGTCGATCTCGGTTCTGGCCACCAAGGAGGCGGTGAACCGCAGCTACGAGGTGACGCTGTCCGAAGGCATCCTGTTCGAACGACGCCTGTTCCATTCGCTGTTCGCGACCGAGGATCAGTCCGAAGGCATGGCCGCCTTCCTTGAAAAGCGCGAAGCCCAGTTCCGCGACAAGTGATCTGCCGCCGCTCGTCGCTCCCTTGCGGGCGCTTCTCGTTCGGCGAAGAAGCCCGTAAGGGCTGATGAGCGGCCTGTCGGTTTGGGCTTTTCTTCTGTTGCGATCTGCCTTATAGGCCCGGCCTTACATGCGCGTGATGCCCGCTTGGCAGGAACGGCCGGTTATCGAACCCGGTGTGGGCGTTTGACGTGCGACTGATGATCATTTGACCCACCAAAGGGGAACCAGACATGGCAAATTCACCGCAGGCAAAGAAATGCGCCCGCCAGAACGAAAAGCGTTTCGCCGTCAACAAGGCCCGCCGCTCACGCATCCGCACCTATCTCCGCAAGGTGGAAGAAGCCATTGAATCGGGCAACAAGGATGACGCCGAAGCCGCTTTGCGGGCCGCCCAGCCGGAACTGATGCGCGGCGTCACCAAGGGAGTGTTGCACAAGAACACCGCCGCCCGGAAAATGTCGCGGCTGAGTTCCCGGGTCAAAGCTCTGGGCTGACAGGCGCAGCAATTTCAATTCTGATTGCTAAGCCAAGGCGTTGCTGCAAGCGGCGCCTTTTTTGCTGTCCGGGGCTTGCTGCGGGCGCAAAGGATTCTTTGCAGTCAGCCCCCCTGTCAAGAAGAGAGTTTCATTGCTGGCGGGCCGATGAAATTGCTAGTTTCAGTTCAGCGATTCACTCGCTTGGGGGGACAGGCTGCGCTGATGCGGTTCGACGGGCATCGAACTGTTGATGTCAGATGCTGAACGGCCCGACGTCGTCGGGAGGCTCGGAGTGTATTATGGCCGGATTCTTGTCCGGTTATGATCCCTGTCATTGTGGATGTTGTTTGTGGCGGTGCGCGGACCTGCGGTCGACGCGGTTCGTGCCAGCGGAAGAATGCTGCGTCGTGCAATGGGCTGCACGATTGTTGCCGGCAAGGTGTTTCCCCTTCGTGTGCATGGCCGGCCCTTGCGGGACCGATCCAATCAGGCTGCCCGGCCAAAAAATGAAGACGATACGAGGCAATTGATGACCAACGACACGTGGGGCGAACTCAAAAAAAGACTGCTCAAAACCGTGGGCCAGAATAACTATAATCAGTGGATCGAACCGCTGCAGCTGGTCACGATCCAGGACGGGGTCGCGGTTTTCAATGTGCCCACCAACTTTCTCGGCAACTATGTCAGCCAGAATTTCGCCGACCTGATCCTGTTCGAGTTCAGCAGCGCAGGAACGGCGGTTCAGCGCCTGAAGTTTCAGGTGCCGGCCAATTCCGTGGCCCGGCCGAAACCCAGCGCACCGGCGATTGCAGAGAACGGGAACGACAAATCCGCGCGGATGCAGGCCGCGCCGCTGGACAGCCGTTTTACCTTTGACACCTTCGTTGTCGGCAAGCCCAACGAACTGGCCCATGCCGCCGCACGCCGGGTGAGCGAGGGCGGCCCGGTCACCTTCAACCCGCTCGTGCTCTATGGCGGCGTGGGGCTGGGCAAGACGCACCTGATGCACGCCATCGCGTGGGAGCTGCAGGCGCGCAGCCCGGACCTCAACGTGCTCTACCTGTCGGCGGAACAGTTCATGTACCGCTTCGTTCAGGCCCTGAGCGAACGCAAGATGATGGATTTCAAGTTCCTCTTCCGCGCCGTCGATGTGCTGATGGTGGATGACGTTCAGTTCATCGCCGGCAAGGACAGCACGCAGGAAGAATTCTTCCACACCTTCAACGCGCTGGTGGATCAGAACAAGCAGATCATCATTTCCGCCGACCGCGCACCCGGCGAGATCAAGGATCTCGAGGACCGGGTCAAATCCCGCCTGCAATGCGGGCTGGTGGTGGACCTGCACCCGACCAATTACGAATTGCGGCTGGGCATCCTGCAATCCAAGGTCCAGCAATACCGCTCCACCTATCCGGATCTGCAGATTTCCGACGGCGTTCTGGAATTCCTCGCGCACCGGATTTCCACCAATGTGCGCGTGCTCGAAGGCGCCCTGACACGGCTCTTTGCCTTTGCCTCGCTGGTCGGGCGCGAGATCGACATGGAACTGACCCAGGACTGCCTGGCCGATGTGCTGCGGGCGTCTGAACGCAAGATCACGGTGGAAGAAATCCAGCGCAAGGTGTCGGAGTATTACAACATCCGGCTGAGCGACATCATCGGCCCCAAGCGGCTCCGGGCCTATGCGCGGCCGCGCCAGGTGGCGATGTACCTGTGCAAGCAACTGACCAGCCGCTCCCTGCCCGAGATCGGGCGCCGCTTCGGCGGGCGCGACCACACCACGGTCATGCATGGTGTCCGGCGGATCGAGGAATTGCAGCACACCGACGGGCAGATCGCCGAGGATGTCGAAATGCTGCGCCGGGCGCTGGAGGCCTGACAGGCAGGAGCGAGGGGCCAGCCCCTCGCGCTCGCCGGAGTATTTTCACAAAGATGAAGATCAGGCCCGGGTCAGGCGTACCATTTATCCGCGACATAATGCGGCTCCGGACGGTCGTGCAGAGCTTCGTATTTGCAAAGCTGCGGCTTGGCGCCCAGCGGTGTGGACACACCGTTTCGGAAAGCCCATTCACCGCGGTCGGAATTCGCCGCCCGGACATAGCTCGAAATGGCAAAGGCGCGGTCCTGTTGCGATTTGTTGGGCAGCGATCCGTGCACTGTCAGCAGGCCCCACAGGGCAATGTCGCCGGGCTCCTGCTCCAGCCAGACGATTTTGCCGGGGTCGAGGCCGGCGGCCCGCAATTCATCCGCCTCCGTCAGGCCTTTCATGATCTGCCCGCCATCGCTGTCATCCGATAACCCCAGATAGCCCAGCCTGTGCGATCCTGGGATCACCTGCAGGCACCCGTTGTCGCGCGTTGACGGGTCGATGGCGAGCCCGGTGTTGACGGTGGACCCGGTGATGTCGCAATAGGCATCCCGGGCCACGCGAAAGCGCAGATCCTGATGAAAGCGATACCCGGTCAGCCCGGCACCCGGCGGTTTCCAGTGGATCTGCTGCGCGACCTGTTTGATGTCGGGTCCGAGGATCGGGTCCAGCAGGGAAAAGAAATCTTCGGAGCGGCGCAGCTTTTCGAAATAGGCCGAGATCCAGCTCATCCAGTAGGCCTGAATCACGTAGCGCTGCCCGAAATCCGCTTCGGGCAGGATCTCGAAGGCAAGGTTGCCATGCCGCCATGTCGCGTGATGGCGCAGACCTTCACGGTACATACGGTCGGTTTCAGCCCTCAGCCGCAACACTTCATCGCCATCGATGAACTGGCGGACCACTGCATAGCCGTCTTCCCGGTATTGTTCAGCGGCCTGCCGGGCCGCAGATCTGGAGAGCGTCATTCCTTCCTCCCGCATGTTCCGGCCCGATCCTGCGAAACATGTTGGCGCAAATCAACGGAGCGAACCGATTTTGCGCCCGATTCGTTCCGGCGCTTGACGCCCCCTCCAATCCGTCCGACATATCCGAGAAAGAACTTGTGCCGCGCGGCCGAACCGGTAGGCTGCGCTTCCCGGCGGGTACGGAGGACAACTGGGTATGAAGCTGAGCATCGAACGTGGGACGCTCCTGAAGGCGGTGTCGCAGGCACAATCCGTTGTCGAGCGCCGCAACACGATCCCGATCCTGGCCAATGTCCTGATCGAGGCCGACGGCGATACGGTTCAGTTTCGCGCAACCGATCTGGATATCGAGGTCGTCGACAAGGCCCCGGCGCAGGTCGAACGCGCGGGCGCCACGACCGTGGCCGCGACCACCCTGCATGAAATCATACGCAAACTGCCCGACGGAGCGCTGGTCACGCTGACGGCGGACAGCGCGGCCGGGCGGCTGACGGTCGAGGCCGGACGCTCCAACTTCTCGCTGGCAACGCTGCCGCGCGAGAATTTTCCGGTCATGGCCTCGTCGGAATACGACACCAACTTCTCTGCCGCTGCCCCGGTCCTGCGGCGGCTGTTCGACAAATCGAAATTCGCGATCTCGACCGAGGAAACACGCTATTATCTGAACGGCGTCTACATGCATGTGTCAGAGGCGGATGGCGGCAATGTGCTGCGTTGCGTGGCCACCGACGGGCATCGTCTGGCCCGCATCGATGCCGACCTCCCGTCCGAAGCCGGCGGCATGCCGGGCGTGATCGTTCCGCGCAAGACGGTGGGAGAGCTGCGCAAACTGCTCGATGACGACGATGCGCAGATCGCCGTGTCGGTCAGCGAAACCAAGATCCGGTTCGCGACCCCCGACATTACCCTGACCTCCAAGGTGATCGACGGCACATTCCCCGACTACACCCGCGTCATTCCGCAGGGCAATACCAAGCGGCTGGAGGTGGATGCCGGCGAATTCGCGCAGGCCGTCGACCGGGTTGCCACCGTGTCCTCCGAACGGTCGCGCGCGGTCAAGCTGCAACTGGACGAAGACCGGCTGATCCTGTCGGTCAACGCGCCCGACAGCGGCGCCGCCGAGGAAGAACTGGCCGTGGCCTATCGCGACGACCGGATGGAGATCGGGTTCAACGCCAAGTACCTGCTGGAGATTGCCAGCCAGGTCGACCGCGAAAACGCCGTGTTCCTGTTCAACTCTGCCGGCGACCCGACCCTGATGCGCGAGGGCAATGACCAGAGCGCGCTTTATGTCGTCATGCCGATGCGGGTGTGACGGACCCCGGAATTTTGAATAAATTCCGATCCGTTTTCTTTGAAAGAAAACGGGAGGCCTGAGATGGCGGGGCTGTTTCTGTCGTCGCTCACCCTGATGAACCTGCGGTCCTACCGGCGCGCCGAAATTGCCGCCGATCACCGCCCGGTCGCCATCCACGGCCCCAACGGCGCCGGCAAGACCAACATCCTCGAAGCGGTGTCCCTGCTGTCACCGGGCCGCGGGTTCCGGCGGGCAAGTGCGGCGGAGATCACCCGGCGCCCGGACGCGCCGGGCTGGAAAATCCGCGCCGATCTGCAGGCGCCGGACCGGCTGCACGAACTGGAAACCTCTTCCGAAGGCGGCGCCGCCCGGCAGGTTCGCATTGATGAGAAGACCGCGAACCAGATCGCTCTGGGCCGGATCGCGCAGGTCTTGTGGCTGTTGCCGTCGATGGACCGGCTGTGGATCGAAGGCGCCGACGGGCGGCGGCGGTTTCTGGACCGGATGGCGATGAGCTTTGACGCCGGCCATGCCGAGGCCGCGCTGGCCTATGAAAAAGCCATGCGCGAACGCAACAAGCTGATCCGGGAACAGGTGCGAGATACGGCCTGGTATGCGGCGCTGGAGGCACAGATGGCCAGCGCGGGGCATCAGCTGCACGAGGGCCGGCAGCTGGCGCTGGCCGAAGTCAGATCGGCTCAGGAACAGGCCGAAACCGCCTTTCCGGCGGCCGAGCTGGACCTGCAGCAAAGCGAGGGCGAGATGCCGGAAACCGAAACCGACCTGCGCGAGGCGCTGGCCGAAAGCCGGTTTCGCGACATGGCCGCAGGGCGGGCTCTGGTGGGGCCGCACCGGACCGACCTCTATGGTGTTTACACCGCCAAGGGCGTGCCCGCCCGCGATTGTTCCACCGGAGAGCAGAAGGCGCTGCTTGTGTCGCTGATCCTGTCGAACGCGCGGGCGCTGGCGGCGCGCACCGGCGCCGCCCCGATCCTGCTGCTGGACGAAGTGGCCGCCCATCTGGACGCGGGCCGGCGGGCGGCGCTTTTCGATGAGATTTGCGCCCTCGGCGCGCAGGCATGGATGACCGGCACGGGACCCGAGCTTTTTGCCGAACTGGGTCCGCGGGCCCGGCAGCTGATCGTGACCGAAGAGGATGGCACGTCGCGTGTAGAACCCGCCGAAGAAAAGGACGGACCGCCATGACCCCGAACCGCATCACCCTGATCACGCTGTCAGTGTCCGATATCGGCCGGTCCGTCGCCTTTTACGAGGCGCTGGGATGGATCACCGAAACCCGTCTGGACGAGGTCGCCTTCTTCGATCTCGGCGGGCAGAAATTCGGGCTCTACGCACGCGCGAAGCTGGCCGAAGACCTGAACCGGGATGTCGCATCGCTCGGCACCGGGGCCGCGACGCTGGCACAGAACTTCGCCTCCGAAGCAGAGGTGGACCGCGCCTTTGCCGTGGCGCTGGCCGCCGGGGCCAGCCCGTGCAAACCGCCGGAACGGGTGTTCTGGGGCGGGTATTCCGGAACATGGGCCGATCCCGACGGTCACATCTGGGAATATGCGTACAACCCGCACTGGCGCCTTGACGATGACGGCCGGCTGGCGTGACCGTCACTGCTGTTGAACTGGCGCTTTACGCATCCGGCCTCTTCATCCTGTTCATCACGCCGGGACCGGTCTGGGTGGCCATCATTGCCCGCGCGCTGGCCTATGGCATGGGCGGGGTCTGGCCGCTGGGGCTGGGCGTGGCCGTGGGCGACGTGATCTGGTCGCTGGTCGCGATCTTCGGGGTCACCGCACTGGTCACGGTTTACGCCGATTTCCTGATCATCCTGCGCTGGGTGGCGGTCGTGATCCTGATCCTCATGGGGCTGAGCCTGATCCGGTTCGCGGCCGGGGGCATCACCTCCGCCACCGGTCTGGGCAGACCGGGGATCTGGGCCGGGTTCACCGCCGGGCTGCTGGCCGTCACCGCCAATCCGAAGGCCAGCCTGTTCTACATGGGCTTCCTGCCCGGGTTCTTCGATTTCTCCGGGATCAACGGCTGGGACGTTCTGGCCATCTGCGCGACCAGCTTTGTGGTGCCGCTGGCCGGCAACCTGATGCTGGGCCTCTTCGTCGAACGCATCCGCCGTTTCCTTGCCGCACCGGCAGCCGTCCGGCGCACCAATATCGGGGCCGGGATCGCCCTGATCGGCGTCGGTCTGGTGATCGCGGCAACCTGACCGAAACCGCGCGCGCCCCGACCCGGAAAATGTATGGGATCGCGTGACATACCCCTCAATATCTTGTATTGTAACGGCAAAATATCAAAGGCGACCTGAATGTCCGAACCCACACCGACGGCCGAAGAATACGGCGCGGATTCCATTAAAGTTCTCAAAGGCTTAGAGGCAGTCCGCAAGCGGCCCGGAATGTATATCGGCGACACCGATGACGGGTCCGGCCTGCACCATATGGTGTATGAGGTCGTTGACAACGGAATTGACGAGGCACTGGCCGGCCACGCCGACGCCGTCACCGTCACTTTGCATGCCGACAACAGCGTTTCGGTCACCGATAACGGCCGCGGCATTCCGGTGGGCATCCACGAGGAAGAAGGCGTTTCCGCAGCCGAAGTCATCATGACCCAACTGCATGCCGGCGGCAAATTCGACAGCAATTCCTACAAGGTGTCCGGCGGCCTGCACGGGGTCGGCGTATCGGTCGTGAACGCGCTCAGCGTCTGGCTGGAACTGCGCATCTGGCGCGACGGCAAGGAACATATGGCGCGCTTCGAAAACGGCGAAACAGCCGAACACCTGAAGGTGGTCGGCGACGCGGACGGGCGCACCGGGACCGAAGTGCGGTTCCTGGCTTCGACCGACACGTTTTCCAACCTCGACTATTCCTTCGACATACTGGAACGGCGCCTGCGCGAACTGGCCTTCCTCAATTCCGGCGTGCGGATCATCCTGATCGACGAACGCCCGGCCGAGGCGCTGCGCTCCGAACTGTTCTACGAAGGCGGCGTGCGCGAATTCGTGCGCTACCTTGACCGCAGCAAATCCGCGGTCATGGAAGAACCCATCTTCATCACCGGCGAACGTGACGGCATCAGCGTCGAAATCGCGATGTGGTGGAATGACAGCTACCACGAAACGGTACTGCCCTTCACCAACAACATCCCGCAACGCGACGGCGGCACGCATATGGCGGGCTTTCGCGGGGCGCTGACCCGGACCATCAACAGCTATGCCCAATCCAGCGGCATCGCCAAGAAGGAAAAGGTCAGCTTCACAGGCGACGACGCGCGCGAAGGGCTGACCGCGGTTCTGTCGGTCAAGGTGCCGGACCCCAAGTTTTCCAGCCAGACCAAGGACAAGCTGGTTTCGTCCGAAGTCCGCCCGGCAGTTGAGGGGCTGATGAACGAAAAGCTGTCCGAATGGTTCGAGGAAAACCCGACCGTTGCCAAAACCGTTGTCGGCAAGATCATCGAAGCCGCGCTCGCCCGCGAGGCTGCGCGCAAGGCACGTGAACTGACCCGGCGCAAAACGGCCATGGACGTGAACTATCTGGCCGGCAAGCTGAAAGATTGTTCCGAGAAAGACCCGGCCAAATCCGAGGTCTTCCTTGTCGAGGGCAACTCGGCCGGCGGCTCGGCCCAGACCGGGCGGGACCGGATGACACAGGCGGTGCTGCCCCTGCGCGGCAAGATCCTGAATGTCGAACGCGCCCGGTTCGACCGGATGCTGTCGAGCCAGGAGATCGGCAATCTCGTCATGGCGCTTGGCACCGGGATCGGGCGTGACGAGTTCGACATAACCAAGCTGCGCTATCACAAGATCATCATCATGACGGACGCGGACGTGGACGGCGCACATATCCGCACCCTGCTGCTCACCTTCTTCTACCGGCAGATGCCGGAACTGATCGAAGGCGGCTATCTCTACATCGCACAGCCGCCGCTCTACAAAGTCGCGCGCGGCAAATCCGAAGTGTACCTCAAGGATCAGGCCGCGCTGGACGACTACCTCGTCCAGCAGGGCATCGAAGGCGCGGTGCTCAAGCTCGGCACGGGCGAAGAGATCATCGGCGCCGACCTGTCCCGCGTGGTCGGCGAGGCCCGGCAACTGAAGCGCGTGCTGGATGCGTTCCCGACCCACTATCCGCGCCACATCCTCGAACAGGCCGCCATCGCCGGTGCCTTCGTGCCCGGCGTGGTCGATGCAGACCTTCAGGGCACGGCTGACAAGGTCGCCGCCCGGCTGGACAGGATTGCCGTCGAATATGAACGCGGCTGGCAGGGCCGGATCACACAGGACCACGGCATCCGGCTGGCCCGTATCCTGCGCGGTGTCGAAGAGGTGCGCACGCTGGACGGTCCCATGCTGCGCTCGGGCGAGGCCCGGCGCACCGGCTCGTTCACCCAGGGCCTGCAGGACGTCTATGGCGTTCCGGCGGAACTGGTGCGGCGCGACCGGTCAACGGTCATCTACGGCCCGCTCGACCTGCTTAAGGCCATACTGGACGAAGGCGAAAAGGGCCTGACCCTGCAGCGCTACAAGGGGCTGGGCGAAATGAACCCCGGTCAGCTGTGGGAAACCACGCTGGATCCCGACGCCCGGACGCTGCTGCAGGTCAAGGTCGACGATGTTGTCGAGGCCGACGACCTGTTCACCAAGCTGATGGGCGACGTGGTCGAACCCCGCCGCGCCTTCATCCAGAAAAACGCGCTGAGCGTGGAAAACCTGGATTTCTGAACACCTGCCGGACGACGAAACCGTCTCGGCAGACCCGGTCAGAGGCCGGAAAAATCTCAAACGGCCGCGCCTGCCACCCGCAGGGCGGCCGTTTTCATGTCGCCGCCATTATCAGGCGCGCGCAGCGGTGACGATAAACTCGACCTTGAAATCCGGGGTCGCCAGCCGCGCCTCGCCACAGGCCCGCGCAGCGGCATGCCCCTCGGGCACCCATGCGTCGTAGACCGCATTCATCTCGCTGAAATCAGCCATGTCGTCCAGCCAGATAATCACCTGCAACGCCCGGGTCTTGTCCGAACCGGCCTGCGCCAGCAAAGCATCGACCTTGTCCAGACAATCCTGCGTCTGCTGAGCGACACTCGCCCCCGCAGTGCCAACCTGTCCCGCCAGATAGATCGTGTCGCCATGCTCCACGATCTGGCTCATGCGTTTTCCGGTGTCGTGTCTTTTTATGTCTGCCACGTTCATTCTCCTTGCTGCTGGAACCTCTGTATTGCGTCAGGATGCAGCCAACTTCAATCCGGCGTCACATGCCAATATCAGGCCCGTTCACCCCGGAGATCCCGAACCGATGGCTCCCCGACACCTACTTCCACGCAAAGGTCGGCTGGTCAAAATGCGAAACACGCGTTGTTTTCCCGCGCAGCGCGATCTCTCTGAACTGAAACAGGATCGCCGCCGTGGGGGCGAACATGTAATGCCCAAGCGTCGGAAAATAGGCCGACAACACGGGATGTTCGCTGTTTTCGCTTTTCTCCAGCCTTGGAATATCAGGGCTGTCAAGCTCGGCCAAAGGCAGATGGAATACCTCCGCCACCTCCGAAGGATCCGGCCGCAGGTCAACCTCGCCGCCGGCCCACATCACAATCGGTGAGACCCGGAAACCCGACCGGGTCGGAAACGGATCGAGCCGTCCCAGAATGTCGCCCTGCCCGAGTTCGAGCCCAAGCTCCTCGTGCAGTTCCCGGCGCGCGGCATCGTCGTCACCCTCGCCTTCATCCAGACGGCCACCCGGTAACGCGTATTGCCCACCGTGGCGCCCCAGCTGACGCGGCCTCAGGGTCATCAGGACACTGGCCTGACCGGCCTCAGCGCTTTCGGTCACAACAATGGCAACCGCGGCCTCGCGCAGCCCGCCCTGTTCCATCTGCTGCATGGCAAACCCATCCAGATTGCCCCGGATCCGGGACCGCAATTCCGCGTTGAACAGGTATGGCTGCAATGGACGATCGCTCCAAGAATTCCGTGCGTTCCGGCTCCCTACCCCTCTCATCTGCCGGGGCCGGTGGCAAGCCCGGCAGGATCGCGACCCTCAGACCCGCACCGAAACGCGCGACTTGCCGCGACCGGCCGCGACCGGCATTGTGGCAGGCGCGAATATGGCCCCCGGCGGCGGGCAGGGGCAATACACCGGGGTACCTCTCGAATGACCGTACATGACGATCTGCCTCTGACCAGCTCGCATTGGGGCACCTACCGCGCGCGCGTCAGCAACGGCCGCGTGCAGGAGCTTTTGCCATTCGAAGAAGACCCCGACCCGTCGCCGATCGGGCCGGGCATTCTGGATGTTCAGGACGGCCCAACCCGGGTGGACGCGCCAATGGTGCGCCAAAGCTGGCTCGAACACGGGCCGGGCAGCCGCACCGACCTGCGCGGCGCGGACCCGTTCGTGCAGGTCAGCTGGGACAAGGCCAACGCGCTTGTCGCCGGCGAACTGAACCGGGTGCGCCGGGAATTCGGCAATCAGGCCATCTATGGCGGCTCCTACGGCTGGGCCAGCGCCGGCCGGTTTCACCATGCCCAGAGCCAGCTGCACCGCTTCCTGAACTGCGCCGGCGGGTACACACGATCGAAATTCACCTACAGCTTTGCCGCGGCCGAGGCGATGGTCCCGCACATTCTGGGCAGCTTTCGCGCCTATCTCGACACCTGCACCAGCTGGGACTCCATCCGCGACAACACCGAACTCTTTGTCTGTTTTGGCGGCGTCCCGCTCAAGAACGGACAGATCTCTCAGGGCGGTACCGGCCGGCATTATCAACGGGCCGGGCTCCGGGCCGCCGGCAAGGCCGGCATTCACTTCGTCAACATCAGCCCGCTGCGGGCCGACCTGCTGGACGAAATACAGGGCGACTGGCTCGCTGCACGGCCAAACACCGACGTGGCCATCATGCTGGGGCTGGCCCATACCCTGCACACCGAAGGTCTGACCGACCACGATTTCCTGAACCGTTATACCGTGGGGTTCGAACGCTTCCTGCCCTACCTGACCGGCGAAACCGACGGCATCGCAAAAGACGCCGACTGGGCCGCCGCGATCAGCGAAATACCGGCGGACACGATCCGGGCGCTGGCCCGGCGCATGGCAGCCGGGCGAACGATGATTTCCGTCAGCTGGTCGCTGACGCGTCAGGACCACGGCGAACAACCGTTCTGGGCGGCGATCGCGCTGGCCGCGATGCTGGGGCAGATCGGGCTGCCCGGCGGCGGTTTCGGTTTTGGCTACAGCGCCATGAACTATATCGGCGGACAGTTCACCGCACTGCCCGGCGCCTCCGTCCCGCAATCGCAAAACGCCGTGGACAATTTCATTCCCGTGGCACGGATCAGCGATCTGTTGCTGAACCCCGGCGCAGCATTCGATTTCGACGGCGCCCGCTACGAATACCCCGATATCCGCGTCGTGTACTGGGCCGGCGGCAATCCGTTCCATCACCATCAGGACCTGAACCGGATGCGGCAGGCCTGGCAAAAGCCGGACACCGTCATCGTGAACGAATGGTGCTGGAACGCGCTGGCCAAACATGCCGATATCGTTCTGCCCTGCACAACGCCGCTGGAACGGCAGGACATCGCGCTGACCCCGCGCGATCCCTACGTGGTCTCGATGGCAAAACTGACCGAACCCTTCGGCCAGGCCCGCGACGATTTTGATATCTTCCGCGGCATCGCCCGCGAAATGGGGCTGGAGACCCGCTTCTCCGAAGGCCGCGATCAGGCGGAATGGCGCCAGTGGATCTATGACCAGACGCGCAGCCGCTCCGCCGCCGCCGGGATCGACATTCCGGATTATCAGTCGTTTCTGAAAACCGGCTGGTTCCGGGTCGCCGATCCCGCCGAGCCCCTGATCATGCTCAGCGCGTTTCGCGCCGACCCGGTCGCAAACCCGCTATCGACACCCAGCGGCCGGATCGAGATCTTCTCGGAAACCGTCGCCGGCTTCGGCTACGACGACTGCCCGGGCCACCCGGTCTGGCGCGAACCATATGAATGGCTCGGCAACGCCGGTCCCGGGCAACCGCTGCACCTGATCTCAAACCAGCCAAAGGAAAAGCTGCATTCACAGCTGGACCACGGTGGCCATTGCCGGTCTGCCAAGGTTCAGGGGCGCGAGCCGGTGCTGCTGCACCCCTCGGACGCGCAGGCGCGTGGCATTGCCGACGGTGACATCGTGCGCGTGTTCAACACCCGCGGCGCCTGTCTGGGCGGGGCGGTGATAACCGATGGCGTCCGCCGCGGCGTGGCGCAGATGAGCACCGGTGCATGGTACGACCCGGTCGACCCGACGGACCCGGCCAGCCTGTGCAAACATGGCAACCCCAACGTTCTGACCCGCGACAAGGGCACGTCACGCCTCGCACAGGGGCCGTCGGCACATACATGCCTCGTTCAGATCGAACGGTTCGACCAGACAGTGCCGGCCGTGACCGCACATGACCCGCCGGTCATTCACCGGCCCGGACCGCAGGACAACTGACCGCGTTCATCCGCAATGTGACACGCTCGCCCCCGGCAACGCATCGTCCGCCCACCGTCACAAATACCCCTGCGCCCGAAAGCTGAGCTCACCCGATTTGCCGATCACCAGATGGTCATGCAGGTTCAGATTCAGCGCCCCGCAGGCGGCCTCGACCTGACCGGTCATGTCGATATCCGATTGCGACGGCGTGGGATCCCCGGACGGATGATTGTGAACAAGGATCAGCGCGGACGCATTCAGTTCCAGCGCCCGTTTGACAATCTCGCGCGGATAAACCGGGACATGATCCACGGTGCCATGGCCCTGTTCTTCATCCGCGATCAGCGTGTTCTTGCGGTCCAGAAACAGCACCCGGAATTGCTCGGTTTCGCGATGCGCCATCGCCGTCCGGCAATAGTCCAGCACCGCGTCCCAGCTGGAAATCACCGGACGTTTCAACACCTTGGACCGGGCCAGCCGATGCGCGGCGGCCTCCACAATCTTGAGATCGGTGATCGTCGCCGGGCCGATTCCGTCGATATCGGCCAAACGGGCCGGAGTGTCGGAGAGCACATGGTTAAAATCGCCGAAGCGGTCCAGCAGGGCACGCGCCAGCGGTTTGACATCCCGGCGCGGGATCGAACGGAACAGGACCAGCTCGAGCAGTTCGTAATCCGGCATCGCCCCGGCGCCGCCGGCCATGAAGCGGTCGCGCAACCGCCGGCGATGATCGGCGATGTAAGAGGGCGTTTTACCGGACGGCAGCGGGACAGCCGGAGCTTCGTCTGGTGCAAACAGAGAAGGTGCTTCCTGAAACATGTGCTGTGACATGGCCACAGGTTGAACCGGTCAGGGTTTAGGATTGGTTAACACAGGGAAGATCCGGGGCGCAGACGGAGTTTGAGAAATTCCGGGACGGAAACTTTCAAAGTTTCCGTCCCGTTTTCTTTCAAAGAAAACGACGCCGCAGCGCCGTCTTCGTTACCCCTTGATGCCGTCCCAGAACGACTTGACCGAGGAAAAGAAGGATTTCGTTTCCGGGTTGTTGTTGTCCCCGAGATCTTCGAATTCCTTCAGCAACTCTTTCTGGCGCGCCGTCAGGTTGACCGGTGTTTCAACCGCCAGTTCGATGAACATGTCGCCGACACTGCCGCCGCGCAGGGCCGGCATGCCCTTGCCGCGCAGCCGCATCTGCCGGCCCGACTGGCTGCCGGACGGGATCTGGATCCGGCCACGGCCGCCATCAATGGTCGGCACCTCGATGGACCCGCCCAGCGCCGCCTTGGCCATGCTCACGGGAACGCGGCAATAGATGTTGATGCTGTCGCGCTCGAAAATGTCGTGCTTGTTCACTTCGACAAAGATGTAGAGATCGCCCGGAGGCCCGCCCCGCATCCCCGCTTCGCCCTCGCCGGCCAGACGAATGCGCGTGCCGGTCTCAACACCGGCGGGAATGTTGACGTTCAGCGCGCGGTCACGTTCCACCCGCCCCTGACCACCGCAGGATCCGCACGGGTTGTCGATGATCTGACCCAGCCCCGAACAGGTCGGACACGTCCGCTCGACCGTGAAAAAGCCCTGCTGCGCCCGCACTTTGCCCATGCCCGAACAGGTCGGACAGGACGTCGGCTCTGCCCCGCCCTCGGCGCCCGACCCATTGCAGGACGAACAGGCCACCGCCGTCGGCACCTTGATGCTCTTCTGGACGCCGGAAAACGCATCCTCCAGCGAAACCCGCAGGTTATAGCGCAGGTCCGACCCGCGCGATGCCCGGCGCCCGCCACCGCGGCCACCGCCCATGAAATCACCGAACAGGTCGTCGAACACATCGGAAAAGGCGCTGGAGAAATCCGCGTTTCCGCCGCCCATGCCGGGACCCCGGCCGCCGCCGCCCATGCCGCCTTCAAAGGCGGCATGGCCAAAGCGGTCATAGGCCGCCTTCTTTTCCCCGTCCTTCAGAACCTCGTAAGCTTCGTTGGCTTCCTTGAACTGGGATTCGGCATCAGGATTGTCCGCGTTGCGATCCGGGTGCAGGTCCTTGGCCTTGCGACGGTAGGCTTTCTTGATCTCGTCTGCCGACGCGTCGCGCGAGACGCCGAGCACCTCGTAGAAATCACGTTTCGACATGAAGATTACCCCTCTACCGGAACAAATTTGGCCGGCCCAATGCGCGGACCGGCCATGTTTTGTCCCGGACTACGCCTCAGGCCCGCTTGTCGTCGTCGAGATCTTCGAACTCAGCATCGACAATGTCGTCTTCACCGCCGACATCCGCCGGTTCCGGCTCGCCGTCGCTTTCTTCCTGGCTGGCCTTGTAGATCGCCTCGCCCAGCTTCATCGCCGCCTCGGTCACGTTCTGGATGCCCGACTTGATCTTGTCGGCGTTTGCATCTTCTTTCTCCAGATCGTCCTTCAGCGCGGCAATGGCCAGCTCGATCGCCTCGATCGTGGTCGGGTCGACCTTGTCGGCATGCTCTTCCATCGACTTCTCGGTCGAATGGATGAGGCTCTCCGCCTGGTTCTTGGCTTCGACCAGCTCGCGGCGTTCGCGGTCGGCTTCGGCGTTCTCCTCGGCGTCCTTGACCATCTGTTCGATGTCGTCATCCGACAGACCACCCGAGGCCTGAATGGTGATCTTCTGTTCCTTGCCGGTGCCCTTGTCCATGGCGCCGACCGACACGATGCCGTTGGCGTCGATGTCAAAGGTCACTTCGATCTGCGGCATACCGCGCGGGGCCGGTGGAATGTTCTCAAGGTTGAACTGGCCCAGCAGCTTGTTGTCGCTGGCCATTTCGCGTTCACCCTGGAACACCCGGATGGTCACGGCGTTCTGATTGTCTTCCGCGGTCGAGAAGATCTGGCTCTTTTTCGTCGGGATCGTGGTGTTGCGGTCGATCAGGCGGGTGAACACGCCACCCAGCGTCTCGATACCCAGCGACAGCGGCGTCACGTCCAGCAGAACCACGTCCTTGACGTCACCCTGCAGAACACCGGCCTGAATGGCCGCACCCATGGCAACCACCTCGTCCGGGTTCACACCCTTGTGCGGCTCCTTGCCGAAGAACTTGGTCACTTCTTCCAGAACTTTCGGCATCCGGGTCATACCGCCGACCAGAACAACCTCGTCCACGTCGGACGCGGAAATACCGGCATCCTTCAGGGCCGCCTTGCACGGGTCCATCGACTTCTTGATCAGGTCACCCACCAGCGATTCCAGCTTGGCCCGGGTCAGCTTCATGACCATGTGCAGCGGCTGACCGCCATTGGGGTCCATCGAGATGAACGGCTGGTTGATCTCGGTCTGGCTGGCTGAAGACAATTCGATCTTGGCCTTTTCGGCGGCTTCCTTGAGCCGCTGCAGCGCCATCTTGTCCTTGGTCAGATCGACGCCGTTTTCCTTTTTGAACTCGCCAGCCAGATAGTTGACGATCCGCATGTCGAAATCTTCACCACCCAGGAACGTGTCCCCGTTGGTGGACTTCACTTCAAAGAGGCCGTCATCGATTTCCAGAATGGTCACGTCGAAGGTGCCGCCGCCGAGGTCATAAACCGCGATCGTCTGGGTCTGTTCCTTGTCCAGACCATAGGCCAGCGCGGCCGCGGTCGGTTCGTTGATGATCCGCAGCACTTCCAGACCGGCAATCTTGCCGGCATCCTTGGTGGCCTGACGCTGCGCGTCGTTGAAATAGGCTGGTACGGTGATCACCGCCTGCGTCACGTCCTCGCCCAGATAGCTCTCGGCGGTTTCTTTCATCTTGCCCAGGATGAACGCGGAAATCTGCGACGGCGAATAGGTCTCGGATTTCGCTTCGACCCACGCGTCGCCATTGCCGCCGTCAATCACGGTGTACGGCAGGTTCTTTTTGTCCTTGGCAAGATGCGCATCGTCGAACCGGCGCCCGATCAGGCGCTTGACACCAAACACGGTGTTCGACGGGTTCGTAACGGCCTGGCGTTTTGCCGGCTGGCCGACCAGACGTTCCTCGTCGGTAAATGCAACGATAGACGGGGTCGTGCGGGCCCCTTCAGAGTTTTCAATGACCTTCGGCTGGCTGCCGTCCATGATTGCGACGCAGCTGTTGGTGGTGCCGAGGTCGATACCGATAACTTTGCTCATGTTTTCGATCCCTTTCACATTAAGGCGATGCCACGAGGCAGAAACCCGTTTTGGCATTCCGGCCCCGATTACGTTTGCACAAGACCTGGGTCGGCCCTGCGCGTCTCGGCGTATATAAGAAGCGCACTATGGGGCTGCAAGCGGTCAGATGTGGCGGAATCGGTGTATTTTTCCGGTTTTTGTCCGGTTTTTCTTTGAGGTGGCATCAGTGACACGGCTGACGATTCGAGGTGTCGTAATCTATCAGGGTTTTCTGGACCGGGCCGGGCAGGAAACCGTGCGCGACGCCATCGGTGATGTGCTGCAGTCGGCGCCGCTTTTCGAACCGGTGACGCCACGGGGCAAAAAGATGAGCGTGCGCATGTCCGCCGCGGGGCAATATGGCTGGGTAACCGACCGAAAAGGCTACCGGTATGAACCGCAACACCCCCAAGGCCAGGCATGGCCGGCCATTCCAAACTGCCTGCAAGAGGTGTGGGAACAGGTGTCCGGCTGCGCCAGACCGCCGGAATGCTGCCTGATCAACCATTATGCCGCAGGGGCCAGAATGGGTCTGCATCAGGATCGCGACGAAGCCGATTTCACCTGCCCGGTCGTGTCCGTATCTCTCGGCGACGACGCATTGTTCCGGATCGGCAACACCACGCGCGGCGGGCCGACGCAAAGCGTCTGGCTGTCATCGGGTGACGTGGCGGTAATGGGCGGCGATGCCCGTCTGATCTATCACGGGATCGACCGGACCCGCGCGGGCAGCTCAACCCTGCTGCCGCAAGGCGGACGGATCAACCTGACGATGCGGGTCGTGACCTGACGGCGGATTACTCGGGCTGAATGGAACAACAGCCGGAATACAGCGTCATTCCCTGTTCGACGAGCACAACACTGGCATCCAGCGCATAATGGCGGTCCGACATGCCGTCGCCGCAGCTGCGTTGCGCCGCCACCAGCAACCCCTGTCCAAAGCCCAGCAGCCACCGGTCAGTGCGCCCTTCGCCCCGCCGCATCAGGCCGGACCCGAACGACAGCACCTGGCCATCCATGCGCGACAGGGTCGCCTTCGACCCCTGAACGATATCCAGCGACCAGAACGGTTCAGTCCCGAAACAGTTCAGCGCGCGGGCAAAGGCATAGTCCGCCGTTTCGGCGCGCTCCAGAAACCGGGCCGCGGCCCAGCCCGAACTTTCCTGCGTGTTGACGCGCAGCCACTTGCCGCTGTCATCCGCGCCCGTCACCTCGACCCCGGTCTGATGCGGTCCAAGGCTTCCGATAACCGGGGCCGACCCGCTGGGGTCGCGGCGGATGTTGAGCACATCGTCCCCCGCCACCCCGACAACTGCATGCAGTGCCGGATAGCCGCTCTGCGCCTGCCCCGCCCCGGCGGCCAGCATCATTGCCGCCCAGAGCACAAACAACAGTCTCATCGGCGTGCGCCCCAGCTCAGCGACGCATGTTTGCGGGTATAAAACTCGCCCATCAGCAACGTGATCCCCAGCCACAGCGCATATTCCCAGTTGCTGTTGCGCGGGAAATAATTCGCGAACGCATACCCGCGCGCCTGATCGATGCAATGAAACAGCGGGTTCCAGTCGAACATGGCAATCATGTAGCCCGGAAGCGTATTCGCCAGAAACATCTTGCCCGAGGCAATCATGTTGGCGCGCTGATAAACCGTGGTGAAAATCGCCACGAAGGACGGGAACCACGGCTTGATCGCCAACAGGATCAACCCGACCCCCAGCCCGGTAAAGAACGCCAGCAGGAACATCGCAAACGTGCCGATCGGGTCTTTTATCACCACCGGCGTCACCGCCACGTGATAGATAAACAGGATCGTCGCCATCGACAGGATCTGAATATAAAGCGCACTGACAATGTTGCCGGCAATCGAAATCGCCGTGTTCATCGGCGCGTGCAGCATCATCGCGCTGGACGGCCCGTCCGATCCCACAACCGCGCCCATGGCCTTCAGATGCGTGATATACAGGAAAATCCCCGACATGATGTAGATCAGGAAATCACCGCGCACCGCCATGCCGCGCAGGCCCAGAATGGTGAACATGAAATAGAACACCAGCACCATCAGGGCGATCTGCAGCATGTTCAGCAGGATCGCGATGATCGCGTTGTTATGCGATTTCCGAACGTTCCTGACCGCCGTATGGTAGATCAGTTCAAGCGTTCGGACCGTCGCGGTCCATCCGGATTTCGGTGCCGAAGTGTAAAACATTGACGCAGCGGTCCTGTCCTGCTCAACAAACTGCCATGGAATTCTTGCTGTCCCGTTACCGCTCAGCATAAGAAGGCCCGAGTGATTTATCAACAAAGCACAGCAAGCGGAGTATATTGCGTGAATTACGAAGCTCTTATCCCGGTGATCCGGAAACTGGCCCTCGAAGCCGGCGACAAGATCCTCGAGATCTACAATGCCGATGATTTCGACGTGAAAGTCAAATCAGACGACAGCCCGGTGACCGAAGCCGACGAAGCCGCCGATGCGATCATTTCCGCCGGCCTGCGGGCGGCCTTCCCGGATGTGACCCTCGTGACCGAGGAACAGGCGGACTCGCATACCGTCAGCTCCGACACGTTCCTGATCGTCGATCCGCTGGACGGCACCAAGGAATTCATCAACCGGCGCGGCGATTTCACCGTCAATATCGCTCTGGTCGAGAACGGCGTGCCAACGCGCGGTGTCGTTTACGCCCCGGCAAAGGAACGCATGTTCTTCACCCGCGCCGATGGCAGCACGATCGAGGAAACCGGCCCGTTCGACGCCGATACCATTGGCGAAACCAAACCGCTCTCGGTCACCAACCCCGACAATGGCGCGCTGATGGTCGTGGCCTCCAAATCGCACCGCGATCAGGCCACCGACGACTATATCGGCAAATACAACGTGCGCGACATGACCAGCGCCGGGTCGTCGCTGAAATTCTGCCTGATCGCGGCGGGCGAGGCCGATCTTTACCCGCGTCTGGGCCGCACGATGGAATGGGACACTGCCGCCGCGGATGCCGTGCTGCGCGGCGCAGGCGGTCAGGTGGTGCGCTTCGACGACCTGACGCCGCTGGTCTACGGCAAGGACGGCTATGCCAACCCGTTCTTCATCGCCTACGCACCGGGCGTGGATCTGCAATCCGCCTGATGTCGGTCCTGATCGTCATACCGGCCCGCTACCCGTCCACGCGCTATCCGGGCAAGCCGCTTGTCCCGCTGCGCGGGGCCGGCGGCGTGTCGCGCACCCTGATCGAACGCAGCTGGCTGGCCGCCCGGTCGGTCAGCGGCGCGGACCGGGTCGTGGTGGCAACCGATGACGATCGTATTGCCGACGCGGCGACCGGGTTCGGCGCCGAGGTGGTGATGACCTCTGACAAATGGCGAAACGGCACCGAACGCGTGGCCGAGGCGCATGCGGCGCTTGGCGGCGGGTACGAGATCGTCGTCAATCTGCAGGGCGACGCGCCGCTGACCCCGCATTGGTTCGTCGAAGACCTGATCACCGGGCTGCGCGACGCACCCCGGGCCGGTGTCGCAACCCCGGTGCTGCGCTGTGACGGCGCGGCCCTGAACGGCTTTCTTGCCGACCGCCGGGCCGGGCGCGTCGGCGGCACCACCGCGGTGTTCGCCGCTGACCGCACCGCGCTCTATTTTTCCAAAGAGGTCGTACCATTCACCGACCGCGCCTATGATGATGCAGAAATGACACCTGTTTTTCATCATGTCGGCGTATACGCCTACCGTCCGGACGCATTGTCGGCCTATCCGGACTGGCCGGTCGGGCCGCTGGAAGAACTGGAAGGGCTGGAGCAGCTTCGTTTCATGGAAAATGGCCGCAAGGTTCTGTGCGTGGAGGTCGAAGCCCGCGGACGCCAGTTCTGGGAACTGAACAACCCCGCAGACGTGCCCCGGCTGGAAACCATGATGGCCGAGATGGGTCTGGAATGACCGCGCCGGCGGCGGTCAGCGTCGTCGTCGTCAGCCGGGAGCGGCCGAAAGCTCTGCGGCGCTGCCTGATCGGTCTGTCCCAACTCCGGTACTATCCCTTCGAGATTATTGTCGTCGCCGATGCCGGCGGGCGTTCGATCCTGCGCGAAATGCCGCAGGCCGCGCATATCAAGGCCATCGCCTTTGACGACCCGAACATCTCGGAAGCCCGCAATCTGGGTATCGCCCATGCCGATGGCGAAATTGTCGCCTTCATCGACGACGACGCCGTGCCGGAACCCAGCTGGCTGACCCATCTGGCCGCCCCGTTTCAGCATCCCGACGTGTCCGCCGCTGGCGGGTATGTCCGCGGCCGCAACGGCATTTCATGGCAATGGAAGGCCGAAACCGTGGACCGGACCGGCCTGTCACGGCCGCTGGAGCTGGACGATGTGCAGCCCACCCTGCTGACCGGAAGCCCGGAACAGGGGGTCAAGACGCAGGGAACAAACATGGCGTTCCGGCGCGACACGCTCGTGGAAATGGGCGGGTTCGATCCCAACTACCGGTTCTTTCTGGACGAAACCGACCTGAACCTGAGACTGGCCGCACGCCACGCCTGCACCGCGGTTGTCCCGCGCGCCGAGGTCCATCACGGCTTTGCCGAAAGCGAACGGCGCAGGCCCGACCGCGTGCCGCGCGACCTGCATGAAATCGGGGCCAGCTGGGCCGTGTTCCTGCGCCGCCATTGCGACAGCCAGATCCGCCGTGGCGTCTGGCAGCGGGTGATGGCGTCGGAACGCAAACGTCTGGTGGAACACATGGTCGCCGGCCGGCTGGAACCACGGGACGTGCGCCGCCTGCTGCGCGGGCTGCGACAGGGCTACAAGGACGGCAACGAACGCCGGCAAAACCTGTTTCGGCCGATACAGGACCTCGGCGGCGGCTTTGCCACCTTCCCCGTCAGCGACGCCGACTCGGTTGTCCTGTCCGGGCGGGCAACGCGCAAACGGCACTTGCGGCGGACCGCCCAGCAACAGGTCGCCGCCGGCCGGATCGTGACCCTGATGCGGTTCTCCCGCACCACGCGCTATCACCGGGTCGCGTTCACCGATCAGGGATACTGGGAACAGACCGGCGGGCTGTTCGGCAAAAGCGAACGCACTCAGCCAACCTTCCGGTTCTGGCTGTTCTCTCAGCGGGTCCGCGCCGAAACCGACCGTGTCCGGGATGTGCGGCTTATTGCGCAGTAGGTCCGGCCCATACGATTTGCCACAAATTTTGCAAAGTTAACCAGTTTTAGTAAACACTTGCGTCATTGTGGCCCTCACCGGGGCCAATCAGACAATTGAACTGACTTGAGCTCATCCTTCGGCACCCTTACGACGGGCCGTATCGGAAAACAGGTCCGCAACCGGGCCGCGACGGAAAAGACCGGATCAGAAATGCTCCAATTTATCAACGCACTGAGCAGGAAGCAAAAATCCTATGTCTTCCTTGCCGTTGATCTGGTTCTGATCCCGGTCGCCCTGCTGATTGCCTTTACGCTGCAATCGCTGCCCGCCTCGGCGCCGGAAACCCTGATTCGGGCGCTGCCCATCCTGCCCTTCCTGCTGATCATCTCCGCCGGCCTGTCGCTGGCGATGGGCATCCCGCAAATCGTCCTGAACGATTACGAACGTCAGGCCATCCGCCTCACCGCCGCCTTTGCCTTTGCCATCGCCGTGGCCGAGGCCGGGTTGTCGCTGCTGAACGGCCTGTACCTGCCGCCCGGCACGCATGTGATGTTCGGCATCGTCTATTTCCTGCTTGCCGTGGGCAGCCGGGCGCTTCTCTATCAGGTCGTCACCGCGATCTACAGCCGCGGCAAACCGGTGCGCCCCGTGCTGATCTACGGCGCCGGCACAACCGGCACACAGCTCGCGCTCGCGCTCAAGGCGCATGACAGTATCGAGGCGATTGCCTTCATCGACGACAATCCGTCCCTGCACGGCATCCGCCTGTCGGGCCTGCAGGTTCATCCGCCATCACGAATCCCGGACCTTGCGCAAAAACGGTCAGTATCGCGCGTTCTGCTGGCAATGCCCTCGGCCAGCCAGCCGAAACAGGCCCAGATCGCGCGCCGCCTGCAAAAGCTGGGGCTGGAGGTTCAGGCCCTGCCGTCATTTGCCCAGCTCGTCGGGGAAGAGGCGCTGGTCGACAAGCTGACAGTCGTGGAACCCAACGCCTTTCTCGGGCGCAACCGCCGCGACATCCCCCTGGGCGATGCGTTCTCGGCCTATGTCGGACGGTCCGTCATGGTCAGCGGCGCCGGCGGGTCAATCGGATCCGAACTGTGCCGGCAGGTGCTGGGATGCCGGCCCACGCGGCTGGTGCTGTTCGAGCTGAGCGAACTGGCGCTCTACACCATCGAACAGGAAATCCGGCAGATCCTCGAGATTGCAGATTTCGAGGTCGAAATCGTCCCGGTTCTGGGCACCATCGCCGACAGCCGCCATGTCCGTCAGGTGCTGCGCGAACAGCAGGTACAGATCATCCTGCACGCGGCCGCCTACAAACACGTGCCGCTGGTCGAGGCGAACCCGCTGCCGGGTCTGGCCAACAACGTATTCGGCACACAGGTTCTGGCCGCCGAAGCCATACATGCCGGGGTCGAACGTTTCATTCTGGTGTCCTCGGACAAGGCTGTGCGCCCGACCAACGTCATGGGCGCCAGCAAACGCGTCGCCGAACAGATCGTACAGGACATGGCCACGCGCAGCGGCGACACCATCCTGACCATGGTCCGGTTCGGCAACGTGCTGGGATCGTCCGGGTCGGTCATTCCGCTGTTTCACGAACAGATCGCCCGCGGCGGGCCTGTTACGGTGACCGATCCCGAAGTGATGCGGTTCTTCATGACCATCCGCGAGGCGGTTACCCTGGTGCTCAAGGCCGGCGCCGCCGCCGCCGGGGGCGAAGTCTCGTGCTCGATATGGGCGAACCCGTGCCGATCCTGCAACTGGCCCGGCAGGTCATCGAAAGCGCCGGCCACGCGGTGCGCGACGCCACCCATCCTGACGGCGATATCGAGATCGAAATCATCGGTCTGCGGCCGGGCGAAAAAATGTGCGAGGAACTGACCCTCACCAATGATCTGGTCGGCACGAAGTACCAGAAAATCAGCTGCGCGCGCGAAACCTCCCGGTCCGAGCTTGAGGTCGCCTCGACGCTGCGCGGATTGCAGCAGGCAATCGATGCTGGCGACGCGCTGGCGGCCCGCAAGGTGCTGGCAGGCTGCGTCGAAGGGTTCGAACCGGGCCTGTCGGGGCGCAAAAGCTCCTGATTTCTCCCTCAGACCTGTCGCATTTTAGGCGCGCCCACGCGCGCGTGACCGCCGTGAACCCTTCGCGCCGTTGATCCGGGCGCCGGACCTGTGGTCTAACGCGGGCAAAACAGCGCAAGTGGCGGGGCCATTCTTTGGTAAAGCGCATATTACGAGTTTGGCGTTTCAGCGCCGGTCTGGCTGCGTCCGTCTGCGCGGTCACCCCTGCCGTTGCCGAAGAACCCACCTTCAAACGCCTGCCGCCCACCACGCTGAACCTGTACGGCTCGGTCGGTCTGATCGATATGCCCTCGGCGGAAATGACCTATGATGCCAACCTTGCGACAACCGTTGGCTATTTCGGCGGGCAGTTGCGCACGACGCTGACCTTTCAGGCCCTGCCATGGCTGTCAGCCAGCTTTCGCTACAACGGCACCAAGGACCTGAACCTGTTCGGTTATTCCACCTACTGGGACCGCAATTTCGACGTCCGGTTCCGGCTGCGGAAAGAATCCCGCTACATGCCGTCGATCACGGTGGGCCTGCAGGATTTCGCCGGCACCGGTGTCAATGCCGCCGAATATATCGTCGCGACCAAAACCTTTCAGACACCGGCAATCGGATCCGCCCGCAATCCCGGCAAACTGAAGCTGACCGCCGGCCTCGGCTGGGGGCGGCTGGGCTCATATGGCTCGATCGGCTCGCCCTTCGGGGACGACCGGCCGCGCTTCACACCGGGCGGCACCGGAGGCCAGCTGTCCTATGATCAGTGGTTTCGCGGGCCGATGGCCCCGTTCGGCGGGCTTGAATGGCAGCCCAGCGAGAAATGGGGCCTAAAGCTGGAATACTCCTCGGACGCCTACGAGATCGAGACCCAGCGCAGCAACGTGTTCGAGCGCAAATCCAGTATCAACTTCGGTGTCGAGTATCAGGCAACGCCGATGACCCGTCTGGGCGCCTACTATATGTACGGCTCGGAATTCGGCCTGACCGCGCAGATTCAGCTCAGCCCCTATTACCCGGCGACCCCGATGCGCATCCCCGCTGCCGCTCCGATACAGCCGCGCCCCGACAGAAATGTCAGCCCCGAGCTGTGGGACACCGCATGGGCGGAAAACGAGCAGGTGCCTCTGGCGCTGCGCGACCTGCTGGACCCGATCCTGCGCGAGGACGGCCTGATCCTCGAAACGCTGGACGTAAAGGCCAATTCGGCCGAACTGCGCTATCGCAACTACCGCTACCGGTCGCACATGAACGCCGTCGGCCGCGCCGCGCGGGCCATGACCCGGGTCATGCCGCCCTCGGTCGAAACCTTCCGCCTGATCGAGGTGAACAACGGCATGGCGCTGAATGCCGTGACGGTCCGCCGGTCAGATCTCGAAGCGCTGGAGTTCGACGCCGACGCCGCAGCGGCAATCGAGGCCGTGCTGGGCTATGGCGACCCGCCCGCGCTGGCGGAAACCGCGGTCGAGGGCGACGGGCTTTACCCCGGTTTCAGCTGGTCGCTGGCCCCATATTTTTCACAGTCCTATTTTGACCCCGATGTGCCCTTCCGTCTGGATGTCGGGGTCGAACTGCGCGGCACCTATCGCCCGGCGCCAAACTGGCTGATCTCCGGCGGCCTGCGCCAGCGGATCTGGGGCAACATCGCCGACAGCAGACGGGTGTCGGTTTCGAACCTGCCGCCAGTGCGCACCAATGCCGTGCGCTACGCGCAATACGACACCACGATCAACAACCTCTTCGCTGCCTACCAGTGGAAACCGGGCCCCGACCTCTTTGGCCGCGTCACCTTCGGCTATCTCGAACCGATGTTCGGCGGCATCTCGACCGAACTTCTGTGGAAACCCGTCAACAGCCGGCTGGGCCTCGGGGTCGAAGCCAACTGGGCGGTTCAGCGGGACTTCAATCAGCAGTTCACCTTTCAGGATTACGACGTGATCACCGGCCATGCCAGCGCCTATTACAACTTCAGAAACGGGTTTTACGGTCAGATCGACGTTGGCCGCTATCTGGCCGGCGACGTCGGAGCGACCTTCACCATCGACCGGGAATTTGACAACGGCGTCCTCGTCGGCGGCTTCTTCACCCTGACCAGTGCCAGCGCGCAGGATTTCGGCGAAGGCTCGTTCGACAAGGGCATCCGGGTCCGCATCCCGGTCAGCTGGTTCCTCGGCAAGCCCAGCCGTCAGGCCATCGGCACAACGGTCCGCCCGATTCAGCGCGACGGCGGCGCCAAGCTGCACGTGCCTGGCCGGCTCTACCCGCAGGTGCGCGAAGCCCACCGCAACGCCCTGCAGTCCCAGAAAGCGAGGTTCTGGAATTGATACGCCTGAACCGCCCCGCCATGGCCGGATTGCTCCTCAGTCTGCTCGCGGCTTGCAGCGGCGGGGATGAACGCCCGTCCCTGAACCTCGAAATCTACGAAACCGTCCGCGCCGGCGCCGCCGCCCGGCTGCAGCCCAAGGTCGAACGCCCGCCGGTTACCCGCGCCGCTCTGGACCAGCTCGAAGGATCGTTCATGGAGGTCGTGGTCGAACGCCGCGATCAGCTGGCTTATCTCTATGTCGGCGGGGTAACTCAGGATCCGCGGATCGGAACCACCGTGTCCTGGCGCAGCGAAGACGACGCCTCCCTGACCCTGCGCAACGAGGTGCTTATCTCCGCTCGCGGCATGGGCGGAGACCTGATTTCCAGCGACGTGCAACAGGTTCCGACCAAAATCGGCCCCGTCGGCGGCGGCGAAAGGCGCATGTTCTTTCTGGCTTACGACAACAAATCGGTCGAGATCAATTTTGCCTGCGAAGTGACCGACATGGGGTCAGCCACGGTCACGATCATCGAACACGCCCACCGCACAAGGCACGTGCGCGAATTCTGCCAGGGTCCCGACGGGGAAATCCAGAACGACTACTGGATTGATTCGGCGTCCGGTCTGGCCTGGCAATCCCGGCAGTGGGCCGGGCCCGATGTTGGATATCTGAGGTTTCGCAGGCTGACAAAGTAACCGGAACGCCAGCAGAAACCGGCCCGCGGCTGTTAACAATCAAGAAAGGATTGCGTTGAGCATTTCCACTGTCTACGGTAAACAGCAAGTTAGTTTGCCACCGAAAGGTTCCGATTATGACCAAGACTATTGCCGCACTTTCCCTGATCTTGCTGGGCCTTTCCGCGCCGATCGCGCAGGCTCAGGCCATTCCGCCGGCCCCGGCTCCGGGTGCACTGGGTGGGACCCTTGCCGGCACCACGGTTACCGCGGCCGCAGCGGTTGCCGCTCTGATTGTCGTCGGTGTGGTGATTGGCGACGATGATGATGCAACATCGTCCTCGTCCTCGTCCTCCAGCAACTGAGTTTCAGTCAGCAGGAATTCCGGATCGGGCGCACTCAAAGGTGCGCCCGATTTGACTCCCGCGCATGCCGGTTCAGAGAAACACGAAACTGTCCGGCGTCAGATCCGCTGCGCTTATCCCGCTCAGGATAATCTCACCGGCATCTGACTGAATGACAGCGTCGCCACCACTGTCCGTGATCGACAGATGGCCAAAGCTCAGCCCGGCAATCTCGTAAAAGATATAGTCTTCGGTCAGCGAGAACCGGGAAATCCGGTCACTCCCGTGGTCCGGGCCGAAAACAAACGCATCGACCCCGGCCTCGCCGTCCAGCGTATCATTGCCGCTGCCGCCGTACAGGTAATCGTCGCCGATGCCGCCCCACACCTCGTCGTCACCGGCATCTGCATAGACGATATCGTCATCGTCACCGCCGCCAACGGTGTCGTTCCCGGCCCCGCCGAATACAATATCATCGCCCGGACCCGACCAGATGACGTCATCGCCGTCACCGCCATAAAGCGTGTCATGGTGCCAGCCACCATACAACAGATCGTCGCCCGCCTCGCCCAGAACGAGATCATCGCCGTCGCCGCCACCCAGCGAATCGTCTCCGTCTCCGCCATAGGCGGTGTCGTCGTCCACGCTCATCCAGACCTGATCGTTGCCGCCCTGACCGACGGCCAGATCATCACCTTCGCCGCCGTAAATCGTGTCATTGTCGGCACCGCCGTAATGGGTGTCGTCACCCTCGGCGCCACCGATCAGATCCTTGCCCGCGCCACCGGCAATGTAATCATCGCCCAACCCGCCCCACACGGTATCCTTCCCGTCCTGACCGTCCAGATGATCGTCGCCACCGAACCCGGTAATCGAATCGTGCCCCTGCGCGCCAAGCAGCGTGTCATTCCCGCCATTGGCCGAAAGCGTGTCGTCGCCCGCACCGCCGTCGGCAAAGTTGTCGCCGCCCTTGTCCCACAGATCATCCGCACCGCCGCCCAGCAGGGTCAGGTCGTTTTCAAACTCTCTGCCCTTGACGACCTCTGCCTTGTCGGTCCCGGCATAGAAGACGTCCATGTCCGGCGGTAGCGCGGTCTCCGGCTGGGCCGGTGCCGCCGGCGGGGAGTGCGGTGGTTCCGGGGGCGGCGGCGGCGGATTGCGCCCGCCGGACGGGTCACCGGGGTCCTCCTCCGGCCATGGCGGTTGCGTCGCCCCGTCCTCGAAATAATGACGGTCGGCCCAGTCGAAACCGCCCGTCCAGATCTGGTCCGTCGTCAGCGCGTCCCCCCCGGCGTTCTGAATGATGATCACCGTATCCCCGTAATCAATGCGGGCACCTGTTGCCGTCACGGTAAAATCCAGTTGCAGCGGAGACCGCAACATCGGGAACAGCGACAGATCCAGCCGGTCGCGCCCGGCTTCGAAATCGTTGATCACATATGTCGCATCCGAAGGACGCAGAACAAATGTATCGCGCCCGCCGCCGCCGCTCAGTTCGGTATCATGATCACCCGCATACAACACATCATCGCCACCCTTACCGTCCAGATGGTCCGACCCGTTTCCTGTCCCGCACAGGATATCCGCCTTCCCCGACCCTTCGACCTCTCCGCCGGCTTCCTGAACCTTCCCCAGATCGCTCAGATCCATCGAAAAGCCCGCAACACCGGCGCTGTCGGACGACGCAACGAATATCTGAACCGTATCGCCGGTCACGCTGGTCTCGATGTCGGTAATCCCGGACAGGCCCATCCCGGTTTCGTGGCTCTGGCTCTCGCGATACAACAGCCGCCCCCCGGGCAGCAGGGAAAACAGCGACATGCCCCCGTCCGCCCCCCCGGCAATGACAAACACCTGCCCGTCAGCCTCGAACACGGCCACCGCCTCGGCACGGCCAAACCGGGTGTCCAGCGTGTCGGTCACATGATCGGCAAGGCGCAGCGTCCCGCCGCCATCCAGCCGCAAAACACTCAGCGAACTGCTCTCCGACGCGCCAAGGATCACCCAGGTCTCGCCATAGGCCTCAACCGTGATCAGCGCCGTTGGCATGTTGGCGCCCAGCCCCTGATCCAGCCCGAACTGGTCCGTCTCTTCAATCACACCCTTGCTGCCGCTGACGCGATAGCTGGAAACGCCCTGCACGCTGGTGTCGGCAATCAGGACATAGCTGTTGCCCCCCACCACACAGGACGCCATCAGCACCGGCCCGTCCATGTCGAGACCGGTTTTCAATGTCTTGCCCGCCGAAAACTCACCCCCGCCCGCGTCCAGATAGCTGGTCAGGGTGCCGCTGTTTGCGTCGACGGTGATCAGCACGGTCGCGAAATCCGGCAGCGTCACCTCGACGATTGCCGCGAAATCCGCGTCGGTTTTCGGCAAATCCACATCCTGCCGGCCGCCCAGCGCACCATTATCCTTCAACGTATAGCCGACAAAGGCGCCGCTTCCGTCGTCACCGGCCAGCACCATCGTGCTGCCGCCCACATCCACAACCGCCACCTGCCCCGGTGTATCGTCAACGGCAAAACCCGGATAGCTCTGCGTATCGACCGGCTGCAACGCGCCGCCTTCGGTGACCTCGAACACCGTCAGCCCGCCATTCACCCCGTTCGCAGCCAGCAGATATGTACCCGACGCACTGCTGACGATCTGCAAATCGCGGATATCAGTGTCAAACGCGGTCTGCCCTGTTGCGACCAGACCTTCGAACACAATGGCCATGCCCGGTTACCCCTGCTCTTGTTCACCGGGCCGCAGGATGCCGGTGCAGATGGCCGCACAAGGGCGCGTTTTCTGGCCAAATCGCGGAGTTCCCGCGCATTTTGAATCGATCTTTGCCGGTTCACGGCCCTTCCCTCTCGCCGATGAACATCCGATAAACACCGACAGGCATCGGGGGACCTTGGGTGTACAAAGGCAGGATTCTACTGGTCGGCGCGGGATTGTCGGGCGCCGTCATCGGGCGGCAACTGGCCGAAGCGGGCTATGCCGCAACGATCATCGACGGCCGCGATCACATCGGTGGCAACTGCCATACCGAGCGGGATCCCGAAACCGGCGTCCTCGTCCACAAATACCGCCCCCACATCTTTCACACCAACGACGCCGGGGTGTGGGACTATGTCCACCGGTTTTCGCGGTTTGAACCCTACAAGAACCGCGTCAAGACAACGGCGCGCGGACAGGTGTTTTCCCTGCCCATCAACCTGCACACCATCAATCAGTTCTTCGGCCGCACGATGCGCCCGGACGAAGCCCGCGCATTCGTCGAAGCACAGGCCGATCTCAGCATCACCGATCCGCAAACCTTCGAAGAACAGGCCCTTCGCTTCGTCGGCCGAGATCTCTACGAGGCGTTCTTCAAGGGCTACACCGAAAAGCAATGGGGCTGCGCGCCTACTGAACTGCCGGCCTCGATCCTCAAACGCCTGCCGGTGCGCTTCAGCTACGACGACAACTACTTCTTCCACCGGTTTCAGGGCATGCCAACGCACGGCTATACCCCGATGATCCAGAGCATCCTCGATCATCCCGCCATCGACGTGCACCTGCAAACATGGTTCGAACCCTCCGCCGCAGACCGCTACGACCATGTCTTCTGGTCCGGCCCGCTGGACGGGTATTTCGGGTATCGGCTGGGCCGTCTGGGCTATCGCACGCTGGATTTCGAACGCTTCGACCATACCGGCGACTATCAGGGCTGCGCGGTGATGAACTACGGCGACGCCGACGTGCCCTGGACACGGATCACCGAGCACAAACATTTCTCCCCGTGGGAGGACCATTCCGGCTCGGTCTGCTACCGCGAATTCAGCCGGGCGGCTGGACCGGACGACATTCCATACTACCCGATCCGGCTGGTCGACGAAAAAGCCATGCTGGCCGAATACACCGAACTGGCCCGCCGCTCCGAAGGCGTCACCTTTGTCGGTCGGCTGGGCACCTACAGGTATCTGGACATGGACGTGACCATACGCGAAGCGCTGGACACCGCCGACCTGTTCCTGCGCCATCGGGCCGGGGGCACACCGATGCCCGCCCTGAACTGACCCAAAACCGGACCAAAGCCACGCCCGTGCCGCCTGTGACGCAGGCGCGCAGGTTTCTTGATTGCGAATAAGTCGCAATTACGTTGACTTTTGAGAATGGCTCGCATCTACATGACGCGTTCCTATTATTAGAGGTAAGCCTTGGCACATTTCCTTTCCCGCCTCACCGTCGCTGCGGTTCTGGGCATTCTGGCCGGCTCCGCATCTGCCGACCGGCTCAAGGTTGTCACCACCTTCACCGTGCTCGCCGATATGGCGGCCAACGTCGCGGTCGACGCCGCCGACGTTGTTTCGGTGACCAAACCGGGCGCAGAGATCCATGGCTACCAACCCACGCCGCGCGATATCGTGCGCGCCTCGGATGCCGACCTGATCCTCTGGAACGGCCTCAACCTCGAACTTTGGTTCGAACAGTTCCTGTCCAACCTCGGCGATGTGCCCTCCGTCACCCTGACCGACGGCATCGACCCGATCGCAATCGCCAGCGGATCCTACGAAGGCAAATCCAACCCGCACGCATGGATGGGGCTGGACAATGCGCTGATCTATATCGGCAACATCGCCCGGGCGCTGTCCGAACATGACCCGGACAATGCCGACACCTATGCCGCCAATGCCGAACGCTACGCCGATCAGCTCCGGTCAACTCTCGCGCCCCTGCGCGCGCAGGTTCAGGCCATTCCCGAAGATCAGCGCTGGCTGGTCACCTGCGAAGGCGCGTTCAGCTATCTGGCGCGGGATTTCGGGCTGAAGGAACTCTATCTCTGGCCGATGAACGCCGATCAGGTCGGAACGCCGCAACAGGTGCGCGCGGTCATCGACGGTGTGCGGGACAATGCCATTCCGGTCGTCTTCTGCGAAAGCACGGTCAACACCAAACCCGCGAAACAGGTCGCGCGGGAAACCGGGACGAAATATGGCGGCGAGCTTTATGTCGATTCCCTAAGCAAGGCGAACGGCCCGGTACCGACCTATCTGGACCTGCTGCGCGTCACCTCCGAAACCGTGGTCCGCGGCCTGACCGGCGAAGGGAACTAGGATGCTCGACGTTCAAACCGCAACAATCACCCCCGGGGTCAGCCCGGTCACAGGCCCCGGCATATGCGCCGAAGCCCTGACGGTTACCTACCGCAACGGGCACACCGCCCTGCGCGATGCCAGCTTCGAGGTCCCGCGCGGCTCGGTCGCGGCGCTGGTCGGTGTAAACGGGGCCGGCAAATCCACCCTGTTCAAGGCGATCATGAACTTCATTCCCGCCGCCGCCGGCCGGATCCGGCTGCTGGACCGCCCGGTAAAACAGGCGCTGCGCGAAAACCTCGTCGCCTATGTTCCCCAGTCGGAAGAGGTCGACTGGGCCTTCCCGGTTCTGGTCGAGGACGTGGTGATGATGGGCCGGTACGGTCACATGGGACTGCTCCGCCGCCCGTCAGCGGCCGATCACCTGGCCGTGGACACCGCGCTGTCGCGGGTCGGCATGCAGGATTTCCGCCATCGCCAGATCGGTGAACTCAGCGGCGGCCAGCGCAAGCGCGTCTTCCTCGCCCGTGCACTGGCACAGGACGGGCAGGTCATCCTGCTGGACGAACCCTTCACCGGCGTCGACGTCAAAACCGAGGAACAGATCGTCGCCCTGCTGCGCGAATTGCGCGACGAAGGCCGCGTCATGCTGGTTTCAACCCACAATCTGGGCTCGGTGCCGGAATTCTGCGACCGCACGATACTGGTCAAGGGCACGGTTCTTGCCTCAGGCCCGACCGCCGAAGTGTTCACCCACGCCAATCTCGAACGGGCCTTCGGCGGCGTGCTGCGCCGCTTCACGCTGGGTGGCGAAACCCTGCACGAAGACAGCGACGCGCGGCAGGTCACGATCCTGACCGATGACGAACGTCCCTTCGTGCAATATGGCGACGAAACCCAGACCCGGGACAGCGACGAATGACCATCCTGCTGGAACCCTTCGGCTATGGCTACATGTTCAACGCCATGTGGGTTTCCGCGCTGGTGGGCGGGGTCTGTGCGTTCCTGTCCGCGTTCCTGATGCTCAAGGGCTGGTCGCTGATCGGCGACGCGCTTTCGCACTCGGTCGTGCCGGGCGTGGCCGGAGCCTACATGCTGGGCCTTCCCTTTGCCCTGGGCGCGTTTCTGGCCGGCGGGCTGGCCGCGGCGGCCATGCTGTATCTGTCCGAGCGGTCGGGCCTGAAGATCGACGTCGTGATCGGACTGATCTTCACCTCCTTCTTCGGTCTGGGGCTGTTCATGGTGTCGGTCAGCCCGGTCTCGATCGACATTCAGACCATTACCATGGGCAACATTCTCGCCATCACGCCCGGCGACACCCTGCAACTGGCGATCATCGGCCTCGTGTCGCTGGCAATTCTGCTGCTGAAGTGGAAGGACCTGATGATCACCTTCTTCGACGAAAACCACGCCCGCGCCGTGGGTCTCAACCCCAACCTGCTCAAGGCGGTGTTCTTTGCGCTGCTGTCGGCCTCCGTCGTCGCCGCGCTTCAGACCGTCGGCGCCCTGCTGGTGATCGCCATGGTCGTCACCCCCGGCGCCACGGCCTATCTGCTCTGCGACCGCTTTCCGCGGCTGATCCTGACCTCGGTCTGCATCGGCGCCGGGTCCAGCTTTGCCGGAGCCTATCTCAGCTACTTCCTCGACGGCGCGACCGGCGGCGTGATCGTGTCGCTGCAAACGGTCCTGTTCCTGCTCGCCTTCCTGCTCGCGCCCAAACACGGGCTGCTGGCCGCGAAACGCCGCGCAGCGGAGGTTCTGTGATGGACCTGCTGACGCCGTTTCAGTTCCCCTTCATGCAGAACGCCTTCCTGATCTGCACACTGGTCGCCGTGCCCACGGCGCTGATGTCCTGCTTTCTGGTCCTGCGGGGCTGGGCGCTGATGGGCGACGCCGTCAGCCACGCGGTGCTGCCGGGTATCGTTCTGGCCTATATCGCCGGGCTGCCCCTGCTGCTGGGTGCGTTTGCCTCCGGCATGATCTGCGCGCTGGCCACCGGCTATCTGGCCGACAACAGCCGGGTCAAACGCGACACCGTCATGGGCGTCATCTTCTCCGGCATGTTCGCCTTTGGCATCGTGCTCTATGCCGCGGTCGATACCGACGTGCATCTCGACCACATCCTCTTTGGCAACATCCTCGGCGTCAGCCCGATGGACCTGCTGACAACGACCGCGATCTCGCTGACCGTCAGCACGGCCCTCCTGCTGCTCTGGAAGGACCTGCTCCTGCTCAGCTTCGACCCGGCACAGGCACAGGCATCGGGCCTGCGGGTGTCGCTGCTGCATTACGGGCTTCTGGCCGGGCTCGCCCTGACAATCATCGGCACCCTGACCGCCGCCGGCCTGATCCTCGCCATCGGTCTGCTGATCGCACCCGGCGCCATCGCGTTCCTGACCGCCCGCCGGTTCGGCGCCATGCTGGCCGTTGCGGTCGCGGTGAACCTGGCCACCATGCTGGGCGGAACATATCTCAGCTTCTGGCTCGACAGCGCCCCGGCCCCGACGATCATCCTGCTTCAGACCGCGCTCTTCGTCGTCGTCTTCCTCCGGCGCCTGACCCTCAACCGCCTGGCGCAAAGCGGTCAGAACGAACCCGGCTAACCCCTCCGAAACCCGCGTCCCGCCCGGTTGCGCCCCGGTGTCTTGAAAATGTTCTCTTTTTGTTCTATATCTAAAGAACAGGAGAGAGAGGACACCGCCCATGGCCACGCTCGCCACCAACGACTATCACCACCTGCCTGCCAGCGAAAAACAACTGCGCTACGCCCGCTCGATCGCCACCCGCGCGGCAATCGACCTGCCCCGCGATGTGCTGGAAGACCGCCGCGCCCTGTCCGCATGGATCGACCGGCACAAACGCCCCGCGTCGCGGTTCGACGCCTATCCCAGCTCCAAACAGGTCGCGTTTGCCGAACGCATCGCCCGGATCAAACGGCGCGACATCCCGCGGGAATGCTTCCGGGACAAATCGCTGATGTCCCGCTGGATCGACAGCAACAAATAGCACCGGGTCGGACGGCGCATATTTGCGCTTCCCATCCCGGCGACCTTGCGACACGGTATGCGGGATCAGAAAGGCCCGCATATGTCCGACATCACCGTTTATTCCGCACGCCGGATCATCACCATGGACCCCAACCGCCCCGACGCCACCCACGTGGCCGTCAGGGACGGTCGCGTGCTGGCCGTCGGCGGGGCCGATTGCGCTAACCAATGGGGCACCGCCACCCAGGACAACAGCCTCGCCGACACCGTCCTGATGCCCGGCATGGTCGAAGGCCACGCGCATATGATGGCCGGCGCGATCTGGCAATTTGCCTATGCCGGATACCACGACCGGATCGACCCTCAGGGCACGCTGCATCCCGGCATGACGAGTATCGACGCGGTCATCGCCCGGCTGAAGGCCCGGGCCGAAACGCTACCGCCGGGCGAACCGCTGATCGGCTGGGGTCTGGACCCGATCTTCCTGCCGACCGAGCGGCTCAGCCGGGCGCATCTGGATGCGGTCGCCGCCGACCGGCCCGTGGCCATCATGTTCTCCAACTTCCACCTCATGTGCGTGAACTCCGCCGCGCTGAACCTTGCCGGCTACGGACGCGACTCCAACATCGAAGGCGTGGTCAAAGACGCCAATGGCGAACCCACCGGCGAATTACAGGAAATGGCCGCGATGTTCCCGGTGATGCGCCGGGTCGGAATGGACTTCCGCGGCCTGACGCAAACCAGCGACGCGATCCGGTCCTATGCCGATGTCTGCCGCCTTGCCGGGGTCACCACCGTGACCGATCTCTATGCCGATATGGAAGAAGAGGACATGGCCACCCTTCTCGCCATCACCGGGGCCGAGGATTTCTGCCTGCGGCTGGTGCCGGTCCTGGGCGCCGCCGGCGCCCCCGCCGAACAAACCGCGCAAAAGGCGCTGCGCCTGCGCACACAGGCGACCGACAAACTGCGCCCGGGCGCGGTCAAGCTGATGACCGACGGCTCGATTCAGGGCTGGACCGCCCGGGTCAAATGGCCGGGATATGTCGGCGGGCAACCCAACGGCATCTGGAACACCCCGCCGGACCAGATCCACGACCAATGCGAAACCTTTCAGCGCCACGGCATCCACATGCACTGCCATGTCAACGGTGACGAAGCTTCTGCCGTCACCCTCGACGCGCTCGAAGCCGCCGCGCGCAAACATCCCTGGCCGGGCGCCCGGCATGTCCTGCAGCATTGTCAGATGATGGGCGCGGATCAGTTCCGCCGTTGCGCCGACATGGGCGTCGCGGTCAACATCTTCTCCAACCACCTGTGGTATTTCGGCGATCAGCACGTGGCGCTGACCATCGGCGAAGACCGCGCCACGCGGATGGACGCGGCCCGCGCCGCGCTGGATGCCGGCGTCACGCTGGCCATCCATTCCGACGCGCCGGTCACGCCCATGGGCCCGCTGTTCACGGCCTGGTGCGCGGTCAACCGTCAGACCATGTCGGGGCGGACGCTGGGCGAGGCCCAGAAGATCAGCGTCGGTGAAGCGCTCTACGCCGTCACCCTCGGCGCCGCCTGCACTCTGCGGCTGGACGATGAAATCGGCTCCATCGAAACCGGGAAGCGCGCCGATTTCGCGGTTCTGGGCGATGATCCGACCGCTGTCGATCCCGCGGCGCTGAAGGATGTCGCGGTGCTGGGCACCGTGTTCGGCGGGCGCCTGAACCTGTCATGATGCGCCTGCCCCTGACTGTGGTGTCGGGCTATCTCGGCGCCGGCAAAACCACGCTGATCAACCGGCTGCTGGCCGGGGATCACGGGCTGCGGCTGATGGTTCTGGTCAATGATTTCGGTGCCATCAACATCGACGAAGCCCTGATCGAAGCGCAGGCCGACGATATGATCGCCCTGTCGAACGGATGCGTCTGCTGCACAATGGGGGCCGATCTGTTCATGGCGCTCGGCGACGCGCTCGACCGCGACCCGCGCCCGGACCACCTCGTGATCGAGGCCAGCGGCATCGCCGATCCGGCGGCGATCGCCAACGCCGCTATAGCCGAACCCGACCTCAGCTATGCCGGCATCGTCACGCTGGTCGATGCCGGCAATATCGACGCCCTCCTCGACGACGAACAAATCGCCCCGCAGGTGGCCCAGCAGATCACCGCCGCTGACCTCGTGCTGGTGACCAAGACCGACACGATCGGGCCGGACCTGTCCGGGCGGCTCGCCGCCCTCGGCAGCCAAACGCCGGCCCTGCTGCCGGACGGGCCGGTGGCGGAGCTGCTCTTTGACGTAACCCCGCTGCCGCGTGGCCGCAGCACGGTTCAGCATCCCCATTACACGTCCTGGAGCCATGTCAGCGACACCGTGCACGACCGGCAGGCGCTCGGGGACAGGCTTGCCGCGCGGCCACTCGGGCTCTACCGCCTCAAGGGCCACGTCCTGACCAATGACGGCGCCTACGAAATCCATGTTGTCGGCCAGTATGTCGAAGCCCGCCGGACCAGGGCGGCAGACCGCACCGTACTGGTCGGGATCGGCCCCGCCGACCGGGTCAGCCGCGACGACATCGACGCCTGGTGGGCCGTCGCCCCCTGATTTCATCTTTGTCCAAATACTCCCGCCGGAGGCGCCGTTTTCCGTCCCGGAAAACGGCCCGGAATTTCTGAAATTCCGGTTACTGCCGCCCCACCTGCCGGCAGATCAGGATCACCGGCAGCAGGCCCACCGCAAGGATCACCAGCGACGGCACCGCCGCCCCCTCCAGCCGCTCGTCCGAGGCCAGCCGGTAGGCCTGCACCGCCAGCGTGTCGAAATTGAACGGCCGCATGATCAGCGTGGCCGGCAGTTCCTTCATCACGTCGACGAACACGATCAGAAGCGCGGTCAGCAGCGACGGCGACAGGATCGGCAGATGCACCCGGCGCAGGGTGGCCAGCGGGGTTTTGCCCAGCGACCGCGCCGCGGCATCCATATTCGCGTGCACCATCGCCTGCCCGCCCTCATACGCGCCCAGCGCCGCGGCCAGAAACCGGATCATGTAGGCCGCCACCAGCAGCCAGATCGACCCGGTCAGAAGCAGGCCGGTCGATATGTCGAACCGGCTCCGCATCCACGCATCCAGCGCATTGTCAAACGCCGCGAACGGCACCAGCAGTCCGACCGCGATCACCCCGCCCGGCACCGCATAGCCCAGCCGCGCGACATATACCGCCGCAAGGCTGAACCGCCCCGGAACCAGCCGCCGGTAAAACCCCACGACAATCGCCGCCAGCAGGGTGACGCCCGCCGCCACCCCGGCCAGCGTGACCGAGTTTCTGATGAACCCCACATAGCGGCGGCTGGTCAGGTCCTGCTCGGACCCCAGCCCCATATCCGCCAGCACCACCACCGGCAGCAGGAACCCGAAGAACACCGGCACCCCGCACAGCACGATCGCCGCCGGCACATGCCACCCCCTCAGCTCGCCCGGCGGCATCCGGTGATGCTGCTTGCCGGCGCCATGATACCGCGCCTCGCCGCGCTGCGACCGCTCCAGCACCGCCAGCAGCAGGGCAAAACTCAGCAGGCACAGCGCCAGCTGCGCCGCCGCCCCCCGGTCCGCCAGCGAAAACCAGCTGGTGTAAATCCCCGTGGCAAAGGTCTGCACGCCGAAATAGGCCACCGTCCCGAAATCAGCGATGGTCTCCATCACCGCCAGCAGAACCCCGGCCGCAATCGCCGGTCGCGCCATCGGCAGGCTCACCCGCAGAAACGCCCGCCATGCCGAACTTCCCAGCGCCCGCGCCGCCAGAAACGCCGATGCGCTCTGCTGCAGGAACGCCGCCCGCGCCAACAGGTAGACATACGGGTAAAGCACCAGCACCAGCATCACCGCCGCCCCGCCGGGCGACCGGACCTCGGGAAACCAGTAGTCCCGCGGCCCCCAGCCGGTCACGTCCCGCAACGTGGTCTGCACGATCCCGGGATGATCCAGCAGGAACGTATAGGCATAGGCCAGCACATAGGCCGGGAACGCCAGCGGCAGGACCAGCGCGATCTCGAACACCCGGACACCGGGAAACCGCGTCATCGTCACCAGCCACGCGGCACCGACCCCGATCAGAAACGTGCCCAGCGACACCAGCGACACCAGCAGAACGGTGGTGGCCGCATAGCCCGGCAGAACCGTGCCCATCAGATGCGTGATTGTGTCCGCGCCACCGGTGACCGCCGCCAGAACCACGGCCACGATCGGCAACAGGCAAATCGCCGCGACACTCCCCGCCAGCCAGCGCAGAAACGCGCTTCCGCCGGCCCGCTGACGTCGTGACCCGATCATTCCCGATGCCGACAATGCGGCCTCCGCCCAAAGCAATTACATCGGGGCCTTATTCCGGTTTTTTCCCCCGCGATCCAGAGAAATCGGGACCTCGGCACACAGGGACCGCACATCGCCACCGCGCACGCCCGCCCCATCGCCGGCCCGGCTCAGTCGTATTTGCGCAGGTCCTCGATCACCAGCCCGTCGCGCGGCAGGCTGCCCGGCGGCACGATCTCGACCGCCCCCTTCAGCTTCAGCACCTGCGCGACCGTCGCGGAATAGGCCGCACTGTCCCCGCCGCTGGCCTCCACCCGGACGGTCATCACGTCCATCTCGCCCTCGCGCGACGCGATGACCCGCGCCTTGACGATCTCGTCATGCTTTTCCACCAGCGCGGCCACCTGTTCGGGCCGCACGAACATGCCCTTGATCTTGGCGGTCTGATCGGCCCGGCCCATCCAGCCCCTGATCCGCATATTGGTGCGCCCGCAGGGCGACTGCCCCGGCATCACCGCCGACAGATCCCCGGTGGCAAACCGGATCAGCGGATAGTCTGGGTTCAGCGTCGTCACCACGACCTCGCCCACCTCGCCCTCGGCCACCGGTGTCCCGGTGCCCGGTGTCACGATCTCGACGATCACACCCTCGTCGGCGATCATCCCCTCCATGGCCGCGCTTTCATAGGCGATGTTGCCCAGATCGGCGGTGCCATAGGACTGAAGACAGGAAATCCCGCGATCCGCATATTCCTGCCGCAGCGACGGGAACAGCGCACCGCCGCCAACCGTCGCCTTGGAGATCGACAGCGCGACCCCCATTTCCTCGGCCTTGTCGAGGATGATCTTCAGATAATCCGGCGTGCCGGCATAGGCGGTAACGCCAAGGTCGCGCGCCGCCGTCACCTGCAATTCCGTCTGCCCGGTCCCGGCCGGCAGGACCGCCGCACCAACCGCCCGCGCCCCGTTTTCAAACAGCATCCCGGCCGGTGTCAGGTGATAGGAAAAACAATTCTGAATGATGTCCCCGGCACCGATCCCCGCTGCATGCAGGACCCGGCCAAACCGCCACCAGTCGCGGTCGATCCCGCCGGGCTCATAAATCGGCCCCGGCGACTGGAAGACATGGGCGAACACCGCCGCCGGCTTCGCCGTGAACCCGCCAAACGGCGGGTTGGCGGCCTGCGCCTTGCCCAGCTCGGATTTGCGCAGAACCGGCAACGCCTCCAGATCCGCAGCGCCCCGGATTTGCGCGGCATCCACCTGTGACAGGCTGCCGGCATAGCCGGTCAGCCCCTGTGCGCGTGCAATCTGCGCCGGCAACGCCGTTGCCAAATCCGCTTCGCGGGCATCCGCGCTGCGTGTTTCCAGATCGTCGAAATACAAAGTCATTGCGGTGTCTCCTGCGGTCCGGCGCCGCGCGACATGTTGGCCGATTGAAAAAGAAGTGACCGTAGGTCACCTAGCGGTATCCAATTGTATACCGTTGCGAAATTTAGTGGTTTGAAGGGAGAACACCCATGGTTGATACAGACGCCGAGATCAGCACAGAGGTACTCAACAGCCGAGTGGTTTTTCACTCCGCGTTGCAGATTATGGAAGCTGATTTTTCGGATTTCTGTTTCGACAGTTCCCGAACCGTCAACCGCTTCTACGACATTCTGGAACAGCGGATCGCCGACACCGGCGAAGACCTTTGGTTCTTCCTCGTCAACCTGAACGGCACCCGGATCGAACCCGAAGCCTGGTTCACATACTCGCGCCGGGGCAAGGCGCTCAACCTTGCGCATTCGATGGGTTCGGTGCGCTTTGACGCTTCCGAGGAAACCCGCCGCCAGATCGAACGCGCGGCCAATACCGAAGCGTTTGATCCCAATCTTTTCACCTCGCGCGAAGACGCGCTTGTGCGCATCGCCGATCTGCCCAGCCAGCGGCGCCAGCGGGTCACCCACGATCCCAACTACGTGCTGGCCGATTTCGTCCGCCGGCTGACCTTCCACGAAGATTCGCTGATTATGGAAGCGGATTTTTCGCATTTTGCGTTTCATCATTCCCGCGACGTGGACGATTTCTATGACTACATCGAAGACCGCATCCGCGAGACGGACCGGAAGTGGTTCTTTCTGGTCAACCTCAACGGCTGCGAGATTATGCCGGCCGCGTGGATACGCTACAGCCAGCGCGGCAAGCGGCTGAACGAGGCCGCCTCTCTGGGCTCCGTGCGCTTTGCCGCCGGCTCCGAGACCGAAGCCGACATCCGCATGCGCGCCGAAACACAGGCGTTCCGACCCAACATCCGCAACACTCGCGAAGAGGCACTGGAGCTGATCGGGGAATTGAGAGCGGAAGCGGAAGCGCAAGGCTGAGCCCTCAGCTCAGCCAACGCTTGCGGCGGCGATACGAGCGGACATCACGGAACGATTTGCGGCCTTCTTCGGACATGCCCAGATAGAATTCCTTCACATCCGGGTTTTCCCGCAGTTCCGCCGCAGGCCCGTCCATCACGATCCGGCCGCTTTCCAGAATATACCCGTAATGCGCAAAGCGCAGGGCAACGTTGGTGTTCTGTTCGGCCAGCAGGAAGGACACGCCTTCCTTTTCGTTGAGATCCTTGACGATCCCGAAAATCTCTTCGACCAGCTGCGGCGCCAGCCCCATGCTGGGTTCGTCCAGCAGAATGGTTTCCGGGCTGGACATCAGCGCGCGGCCGATGGCTGTCATCTGCTGTTCACCGCCCGAGGTATAGCCGGCCTGTGACCGGCGGCGTTCCTTGAGACGGGGGAAATAGGTATAGACCATTTCCAGGTGGGCGTCCTGATCGGCCTTGCTGTCCTTGCGCGTATAGGCACCGGTCAGCAGGTTTTCCTCGACCGTCAGGTGCTCAAAGCAATGCCGGCCTTCCATCACCTGGATCACGCCTTTTTCGACCAGATATGAGGGGTCGGAATGGGCGACGTTTTCACCCCGATAAAGGATCGAGCCCTTGGTGACCTCGCCACGTTCGGAATGCAGCAGATTCGACACCGCCTTCAGCGTCGTCGTCTTTCCCGCGCCATTCCCGCCCAGCAGCGCGGTAATCCCGCCCTTGGGCACGCTCAGGCTCACGCCTTTCAGCACGAGGATCACGTGGTTGTAGATCACCTCGATATTGTTGGCCTCCAGAAGGGTCTCTTCGGTGCGTCCGGCGTCAAGCATTGTGCGGTCTTCCGTTTCGTTGGTTGGGGTCCGGCCGCCGGGACACCCCGGCGGCCGGTTCAGGCGCTTAGTTGCAGCGCTCCTCGATGTTGTTTTCAGACGCGTAGGCCGCGCTGTCTTCGGCAACCAGCTGGTCGATGACCGACTTGTCGCTTTCGATCCAGTCAGTGATCACCGACCACGTCTTGGCCTTGGCATCCCACTGCTGAACCTTGCCCAGACCACCACCGCCGTGGTTGTCACAGGTCACCGTGAAGGCCGGTCCGAAGTCCGGCAGACCCAGCGCCGCCATGTCTTCTTCGCTCAGCGACAGGGCTTCCATGCCATCGCGCATCATCGCCGGGGTGATGTCCGCTTCACCGTGGATTTCCTGCGCCTTCTTCACGGCTTCCGCCGCCAGCAGCGCAGCATACATGCCACGATTATACAGCACGGTTCCGGTCTGATCGCCTGCACCCGCGGACTTGCCCGCGTCATAGACATGCGTCTTCAGATCGTCATAGATCGGATAGGCCGCACCCGGGTTGGCCAGCGCCAGCGCCTTGTAACCATGGGCACCGTCACCCACCGGCAGCACGTCGTTTTCCGAACCCGACCACCAGATGCCGATGAAGTTTTCCATCGGGAAGCGGATGTTCGCGGCTTCCTGAATGGCAACCTGGTTCATCACGCCCCAGCCCCACATCAGAACATAGTCCGGACGCTCGCGCCGGATCTGCAGCCACTGCGACTTCTGTTCCTGACCCGGGTGATCAACCGGCAGCGCGCTGAACTCGTAGCCGTGGATCTTGGCCAGCTCTTCCAGCGTGCGGATCGGCTCCTTGCCATAGGCCGAGTTGTGGTAAACCAGCGCGATCTTCTTGCCTTTGATGTCGCCGCCGTTCACATCCAGAATGTGGTTGATCGCGATCGACGCACCGTCCCAGTAGTTGGCCGGATAGTTGAAGATGTGGCTGAACACCTTGCCGTTCTTGGCCGAGGTCCGGCCATACCCCATCGAGTGGATCGGCACACCGTCAGCAGTGCCCTTGGGGATCAGCTGATAGGTAATGCCGGTCGACAGCGGCTGATACACCAGCGCGCCTTCGCCCTTGGTGGATTCGTAGCATTCAACACCCTTTTCGGTGTTGTACCCGGTTTCGCATTCCAGAACGCGAACCGGAACGCCGCCGATCCCGCCATCACGCTCGTTCAGCAGCGTGAAATAGTCGGTCATACCATCAGCAAACGGAATACCGTTGGCTGCGTACGGCCCGGTCCGGTAGCTGAGCAACGGCATCACCAGATCGGCCATTGCCGGTCCTGCTGCCATCACCGCGCCCAGCGCGATTGTTGCCAGTCTCTTCTTCATCGGGGGTCCTCCCTTTGGTTATATCCGATGTCACTTCTCGGTGGCGGACACCGCCCGCCGGTTTGCACCCCTCCCTAATGGGGGAAGGGCCACAATCTCAGTTTTTCCTTCGCCAGCCGCCATAACTGGGCCAGCCCGTGCGGCTCCATGATCAGGAACACCACAATCAGCAACCCGACAACGACCAGCTGGATATGCGCCACGATATCCGTGGCCCAGCCCAGCATGTCGACACCCACCAGCTTGAGCAGAACCGGCAGCAGCACCAGAAAGGCCGCACCGGCAAAGCTGCCGAAAATGGATCCCAGCCCGCCAATGATCACCATGAACAGCACCAGGAACGATTTGTTGATGCCGAACACTTCGCCGACCTCGACCGCGCCAAGATACACGGAGAAAAACAGCGCGCCCGAGACGCCGACGAAAAACGAACTGAGCGCAAAGGCCGTCAGCTTGGCCCGCAACGGGTTCACACCGATGATCTCGGCGGCGATATCCATGTCGCGGATCGCCATCCACGTCCGTCCCAGCGAACCGCGCGTCAGGTTCCGCGCAATGATCGCCGACCCGGCGCAGAACACCAGACAGAAGAGATATGTCGCCCATGCATCGGTATTGGCCCCGGTCACCGGAATGCCGAACACTGTCCGCTCGGGCGAACTGATCTGCCCGGAGGCCGAGTAGTTGTAGAACCACGGCACCCGGTTGAAGAGCCAGACCAGAAAGAACTGCGCCGCCAGCGTCGCAACGGCAAGGTAGAACCCCTTGATCCTGAGCGACGGCAATCCGAACAGCACCCCGACAATCGCGGTGATGCCCCCGGCCAGAATGACGTGAAAGAAGATGTTCACGTCGGGCATGGCCGTCATCAGCTTGTAACAGGCATAGGCCCCCACCGCCATGAACCCGCCGGTGCCCAGCGACACCTGCCCGCAATACCCGGTCAGGATGTTCAGCCCGATCGCCGCAATCGCGTAGATCAGGAAGGGCAGCATCACGGCGTTGGCCCAATAGTCGTTGATCAGGAACGGCACCACCAGAAATGCCACCGCCATCACCACATAATAACGATACCGGTCGAACTTGATCGGGAAGGTCTGGCTGTCCTGTGAATACGTGGTGCTGAAATCACCAGCTTCGCGGTAAAACATGGTTCAGACACTCCCCTGAGAATGGGCGCGGTGTCTGCTGTCCGCGTCCAGTTGGTTCGATTTCCTGGCATAGCCCGTCTGTTCGGATGCCCGGATCAGTTTCATGTAAGCCAGAATGCCGGTGACAAAGCCTGCAAAGGCAATCACGGCGGCAACGGTCAGCTGGTTGTTCGACAGCCCCTCGGCGGTCACGGCAATATACCCGAACGCCCAGAAACCCGACCAGGCGATGACGTTCACAATTGCGACGAGCTTGTTCATTGAAGCCACTCCCGGAATTTCTTGTAGCTATTGCTCAGTTGCACATCGATCAGCCGTGTTTTGCCGTCGATCTGCACACCCGACAGCAACAACCAGTATTCGGTGTCGGCCCCGTCCGAGTAATACACGATCTCGGTGGTGAAATTCGGACTGTGCTGCCGGCGCGTCAGCAGGATGCAGTGATCGAACGTGCTGACCCCGGCCCGCGACAGCCGCGCCAGCGCCGCAACCACTTCGTTCTCGCGGTTCCCGCCCAGATCGATCTGTGCCGCCGCGCTGTCGAAATCCCCGTTCAGCACCGCGGCCTTGAGGATCTCGAACGGCGCCCGCTGCGGCCCCTCGGCCCCGTCGACACAGGCGGCAAATGCCGGTGCCACCAGCATCAGCCAGACCGCTGCGATATGTGCAGGAAGCCGCACGCGCTCTACACCCTCTCGATGATTTTCTCGCCGAACAGCCCCTGCGGCCGGAACACGAGGAAGATCAGCGCCAGCACATAGGCGAACCAGTTCTCGGTCGCCCCACCCACCAGCGGGCCGATGGCAAATTCAAACAGCTTCTCACCCACCCCGATGATCAGCCCGCCGACAATCGCGCCGGGGATCGAAGTGAACCCGCCCAGCATCAGCACCGGCAGCGCCTTCAGCGCGATCAGCGACAGCGAAAACTGCACGCCCGATTTGGTGCCCCAGACGATCCCGGCAACCAGCGCCACAAACCCGGCCAGCGACCACACCAGAACCCAGATGAAGTTCAGCGAAATGCCCACCGACAACGCCGCCTGATGGTCGTCGGCCACGGCCCGCATCGCGCGGCCCTGCTTGGTGTACTGGCTGAACGCCACCAAAGCGACCACCAGAACCGCGGCGATCACCGTGGCAACGATATCCAGCCGGTCGATGAAGAAGCCATAGAAGTTGTCGGACCCCAGCCCGGCGGTCAGATCCTCGATCCAGAACGACCCGCCCTGCGGCAGCCCGACATCCAGCGTCTTGATCTCCGACCCCCACATCAGATCGCTGAACCCTTCAAGGAAATAAGCCAGCCCGATCGTCGCCATGAACAGGATGATCGGCTCCTGGTTCACCAGGTGCCGCATCACGAAATACTGCACCAGCCAGGCCAGCGCGACCATCACAAGGATGGTCAGCAGGATCGCCAGCAGCGCCGGCACGTGCCAGCCGAAGTGATGCACACTGGTCCCGAAGATCGAGTTGATCAGGTGCGAAAACGGCACCTGCCCGTCCATGATCCCGACCAGCGTCGCCGCCGCAAAAAGCGCCATCACACCCTGCGCAAAGTTGAAGATGCCCGAGGCCTTGAAGATCAGCACAAAGCCCAGCGCCACCAGCGCGTAAAGCACCCCGGCCATCAGACCGTTGAGCGTGACCTCGACCGCAAAGAGAAATTGATCAGGCATGGGTTGCTCCTTTTTCCCGCGCGTCGTTGCTGCGCTGCGGCGGTGTACAGGGGGTGTACGGTCTGTGTACGGAAATCACCTGGGTCTCAGTCATGACTCACCCCCAGATACGCGTCGATCACCTCCTGGTTCGCGCGCACTTCGTCCGGTGTCCCGTCCCCGATCTTCTTGCCGTAATCCATCACCACAACCCGGTCCGAGAGGTCCATGACCACACCCATGTCATGCTCGATCAGCGCGATGGTGGTGCCAAATTCATCATTCACATCAAGAACAAAGCGGCACATGTCCTCTTTCTCCTCGACATTCATCCCCGCCATCGGCTCGTCCAGCAACAACAGCTGCGGCTCCGCCGCCAGCGCCCGCGCCAGCTCCACACGCTTCTTCAACCCGTATGGCAGCCGCGCCACCGGGGTCTTGCGGATCGACTGAATTTCCAGAAAATCGATAATCTTTTCAGCAACTTCCCGGTTCGCGGTTTCCTCCGCCTCGGCCTTACCTTTCCAGATCGCCTGCGCCCCGATCCCCGCCGACATATGGGTCAGCCGGCCGGTCATCACGTTGTCCAGAACGCTCATTCCCTCGAACAGAGCGATGTTCTGAAACGTCCGGGCAATGCCCTGCCGGGCAACCTCGTACGGCTTCATCGGCGGCCGCGGCGCCCCGCGATACCAAACTTCGCCTTCCTGCGGCACGTAGAACCCCGAAACCACGTTCAGCATCGACGATTTCCCGGCCCCGTTGGGACCAATGATCGCGCGGATCTCGCCCTCGCGGATGTCAAAGGAAATGTCCTTGATCGCCGTCACCCCGCCGAACTTCAGGGTGATATTCTTCATTTCCATCACCACGCCGCCGATCTTGCGACCATCCGCGGTGGTGTAGCCTTCCGCCTGATCCAGCATCACACCCACCCCTGCTTCATCTTTGTCCAAATACTCAATTCCGCCCTCTCATCGCGCGCCCGGCCGCTGCAGACACGCACGGCTGCGGGACGGCGGGCGGGGCGATGGCCGCAGGCCGAGCGGCGTCCGTCCGGCCCGCTCATTCCGCCGCCATCTTGCGTGCGTCCGCGACGGTTTTCGCCGACCGGATGTCCAGCGTCGCGCTGATCGCGCCTTTCCGGCCATCCTCGTAGGTCACTTCTGTCGTGGTCGATATGCTGTTCGACCCGTCATAAAGCGCCGCGATGATGTCGCTGAACTTTTCCTCGATGATCCGGCGCCGGACCTTCCGCGTGCGGGTCAGTTCCCCGTCATCGGCGTCAAGTTCCTTGTGCAGAACCACGAAGCGGTGGATCTGGCAGCCCGACAGCATCTCATCCGCCGCAACCGATGCGTTGACCTCCTCGACGTGATCCTGGATCGCGCCCAGCACCTCCGGATGCCCGGCCAGTTCCTGATAGGACGCATAGGCGATGTTGTTGCGCTCGGCCCAGTTGCCGACCGCGGTCAGGTCGATATTGATAAAGGCGGTGCATTCTTCCCGACCGTTCCCGAACACCACTGCCTCGAGGATGTTGGGGAAGAATTTCAGCTTGTTCTCGACATATTTCGGCGCGAACAGCGATTCGTCGGCCATTTTGCCGACATCCTTGGCGCGGTCGATGATCCGCAGGTGCCCGGTGCCTTCCTCGATAAAGCCCGCATCTCCGGTGGCGACCCAGCCTTCGTCGTCCTTGGTTCCGGCCGTGCTCTCGGGGTTCTTGTAATACTCCACGAATACACCCGGCGAGCGATAGAACACTTCGCCATTGTCCGCGATTTTCAGTTCCACGTCGGGACAGGGCACGCCCACCGTGTCCGAGCGGACCTCGCCATCGGGCTGTGCGGTGATGAATACCGTCGCCTCGGTCTGACCGTAGAGTTGCTTGAGGTTGATCCCCAGCGACCGGTAGAAATCAAAAATCTCCGGCCCGATCGCCTCGCCGGCCGTGTATCCTACACGCACCCGTGTAAAGCCCAGCGTGTTCTTCAGCGGCCCGTAGACCAGCTTGTCGCCGATCCAGTATTTCAGCCGGTCGGCAAATCCCACCGGCCGGCCATCCAGCAGATCCGGCCCCACTTTGCGCGCATGCGCCATGTAGCGGTCGAACAGCTTTTTCTTCAGCCGCCCGGCATCTTCCATCCGGATCATCACATTCGTGAGCTGGGTTTCGAAAACCCGCGGCGGTGCGAAGTAATAGGTCGGTCCGATCTCGCGCAGGTCCTGCATCATTGTTTCGGCGTTTTCCGGGCAATTGACACAGAACCCGGTCCAGTAGGCCTGACCGATGGAAAAGATGAAATCGCCGACCCAGGCCATCGGCAGGTAGGCAAGGATCTCTTCGCCGGCGCCGAGATGATCGAATTCGCTGGAATTGCGTGCGCTTTCGATCACGTTGCGGTTGGAAAGGACGACACCCTTGGGCTTGCCCGTCGTGCCCGAGGTGTAGAGCATCACGCACTGATCGTCATAGCCGATCGGCTCGCGCCTCGCGTTCAGTTCGTTGATGAATTCGTCATAGGCCGCGCGTCCCTGATCCTGCACATGGCTGAACTGATGCAGCTTGGAATGATCGTATTTGCGCATCCCCCGCGGGTCGAGATAGATCATGTGCTCGAACTGGTGCAACTGGTCCTGCACCTCGATCACCTTGTCTACCTGTTCCTGATCGTCCGCGATGACGAAGCGCGCGCCGCAATGTTCCAGAACATAGGCCATCTCGTCCGCGCTTGCGTCCTGATAGACCGGAACCGGAATGGCGCCGACCGATTGAGCGGCAACCATCGACCAGTACAGATAGGGACGGTTGCGCCCGATGATGGCAATGAAGTCGCCCTTGTTGACGCCAAGGTTCAGCAGCCCCAGCGCAAGCGCTTCGATCTCCTTGGCTACCTCAGACCAGGTCCAGCTCTGCCAGATGCCGAACTCTTTTTCCCGGTAGGCGGACTTGTCCGCGAATTGCACCGCATTCCGCTTTAAAAGCGCAGGAATGGACTGCGGCCCGCTGACCGCGGTCTGCTTCTCAGCCAATGTCGTTCTCCTCCCAAACCGGCGTACCGGCCGATCTCGTCCGCTTGTGCGAATCTCGGCACAGTGGACCGATGCGGAATGTCGGCGTCAACTTTTTCCTGATGATTGCCCGAATATTACGAATTGTTACGAGCCGGGTCAGGCGCGCGCCGGCTTTTCGCGCCTCCGAACACATGCTAGAAAACGGCCCTGCTGGAGAGAAAAATGGCCTTGCCGGAACACCAGATAAAGTCGCTCACAACAGCCGGTCTGAATCTGATTGCGCAGGCCCTGTCGATTTATGATGGCGACCTGCGGCTGGTGCTGTGCAACCGGCGGTTCCGGGAGATGTTCAGCATTCCCGACAGGCTGGCGACACCGGGCGCCGGTTTCGGGGAAACCATCCGCCATCTGGTCGAGACCGGTGAATACGGGCCGATCGACGACGTCGATCGCTTTGTGCAGGATCGGGTCGATCAGGCGCTGGCGTTCGAACCGCATTATGTCGAACGGACCCGCGCGAATGGCCGCACCATCAGTGTCGAAGGCTCGCCCCTGCCGCAGGGTGGCTGGGTCGCCGTTTACACGGATGTAACCCGCACCAAACAGTCCGAAATGCTGTTGCGGGCCAGATCCGAGGAGATGTCGGATCAGGTGCTGGCCCATGCCGGAGAACTGTCGGCCACGAACCGGAAACTGGCCGCGACCATCACCGCGCTGGAGGAGGCCAAACGGCAGCTGACCGAGATCGAGGCGCGCACCCGCATGACGACCGAGATGCTGCCGGCGCATATCGCCCACGTGGACGCGGACGGGTATTACACCTATTCGAACCTGCGGCTCGGCTCGGTTCTGCCGGGCCGAAACGCGGAAATTCTGGGCCGTCATGTTTCCGATGCCCTCGGCGCCTATGCCTACAGCCGGATCAAACCGCATCTGGAAGCGGCGTATAGCGGCCAGAACCCTGTTTTCGAGTTTACCGAGGATCACAGCTCGCGCCGGATCCGGGTTGCCTTCACGCCCGACCCGAACGGAGGGGTCTACATCCTGTCGACGGACGTCACCGAGGAAACGCAGGCCCGGGCGGCCCTGCAGCAGACCCGCCGCCGCGCGCTGGCGGCACAGATGACCTCCGGGCTGGCCCATGATTTTTCCAACCTGCTGACGATCATCCTCGGGATGCAGAGCAAGCTGTCGAACATGGAGCTTGGCGCCGAGGCGGATGCGATGATCGAGGCGACCCGCGCAGCCGCGAACCGGGGCGGGCGCCTGCTGAACCGGATCGCCGACATGACCGGGCACCGGACGCTGCGTCCGGAACCGACGAACCTGCACACCCTGCTGGCCGACCTCAAGATTCTGGCCGGGCCCAGCCTGCCGCGGGACACCGGCCTGTCGGTTCTGGACAATACGCCCGATGAAATCCTGATGCTGGATCCGGGCATGTTGCAGGATGCCTTGCTGAACCTGATCCTGAATGCGCGGGACGCCTGCGGCGTTAGCGGGCAAATCGTGCTGAGTGCATTGGGCATCGACCGGACCTGGATCGAAATCAGGGTGTCGGACACCGGTCCGGGGTTTTCGCAGGACGCGATGAACATGGCGCTGGACCCGTTTTTTACCACCAAGGGCGGGGAGGGGTCGGGGCTGGGCCTGCCGATGGTTTACGACATGGTCAAGCTGGCCGGTGGCGATCTGCAGCTGTCCAACACGGAAAACGGTGCCTGCGTCACCCTGCGCCTGCCCTACCGGCCGGCCCCGACGGCGGCGGGGGGTCTGGCGCTGTTGGTCGAAGACAGCGAGGAACTGCGCGCCGCGTTCCGCGACATGCTGATGACGCTGGGCTATTCCGTGATCGAGGCGGTGTCGGCTGACGAGGCCGCGGCGCTGGCCGCGGATCTGCCGGATATTGCCCTGATCCTGTCCGACCTCAACCTCGAGGGCGAAGGCACCGGGCTCGACCTGCTGGAGCGGCTGCACGGCCCCGACCGGCCCGCCCTGCTGATGACGTCGCTGCCGCCGGGCGAACCGCTGGTCCGCAAGGCGCAGGCCCGGGCGCCGGTCCTGTTCAAACCTTTCACAGCCGAAACGCTCGCCGGCTACATTCGTCCGGAGGCCGCAGAATGAACGCCCCCCTGGTGACAATTCTGGATGATGAACCGGATATCCGTCACATGCTGCGCGACGTGCTGGAGGATGCCGGGTTCCGAACCCAGTGTTTTGCCCGCGCCCGCGAATTCGAGGCCGCCCTGCAAAAGGCCACACCGGATGTCTGCCTGGTCGATCTGTCCTTACCGGATACAGACGGGCTGGCTCTGGTGCACCGGCTGGCGCTGGAACAGGGGGCGGCGGTGATCATCATTTCGGGCCGGGCGCAAGTGCAGGACCGGGTGACCGGGCTGGAGCTTGGCGCGGATGATTACATTACCAAGCCGTTTGACCCCGCCGAAGTCGTTGCCCGCGTCCGCGCCCGGCTGCGCGGCACCCGCACCCCGCAACAGCCCGGACGAACCGCACGCTTCGCCGGCTGGACCGCGTTTTTCGATCGGTACGCTCTGGAGGATGCCGAAGGCGGTGAAGTGCCGTTTTCCCACGCCGAAGGCGAAGTGCTGCGCCTGTTTCTGGAAAACCCGAAGCGGCTGATTTCCCGGGCGCAGATGCAGGAATCGCTGGGTGGTGCTGCCGGCGAAAGCTTTGACCGCGCGATGGATGTCCGGATTTCGCGCCTGCGCACCAAGTTGCGCGAGGACCCGAAGAACCCGCGCCTGATCAAGACAATCTACGGCGCGGGTTACATTTTTCTCGGCGATGTCAGCTGGTCCTGAGCGGACCGGGCGTGGTCACGCGGCCAGAAACACAGCCAGCTGTTCGGCCAGAACCGGCCAGTCGGTGAACTCCTGCGTGCCGTCTGTGACCGGGTATTCCCGCCCGCGCATCACCACATGGCGCACGATCTGGGTGGCGAAATAATCGTATTCGCCCGTGCGAACCGCGCCGGCGACCAGTTGTTCGACATCCGGTGTAAACTCTGTGCGCATTTTCATTTCAACGACATAGTCATTCGCTTCGGCCTGACCTTCGACAAAGGCCGCGTTCAGGCTGACCGACAACAGCATCGTCTTCAGTTCACCCAACGTCTGCCGGTCCGCGGCGATCAGGGTTTCGAACGGCCTCGGGTGACGCCGTTCGTGAACCGGTGCCGCCAGAATAACGCGGTCGATCCCGTCATAGGACACCGTCGCCATCTCCCCGGACACGTCAACCGAGCGCACTTCGTGCCCCGCCTTGCGTGCCTCCTCTGCCGCGAATTCAGCAACCTTCCGGGTCTGCCCTTCGATCGTTGCATACAGGATCAGTACGGCCATCTCAGCCTCCGTTCCGTGCGCCGGCAAGGCCGGCAATACCTGAGTGCAAGACTAGGACGCCAAAACCGGCGATACCGTGATCTGGATCAATAACCGGCTCACAGTGTTGCAACCGCGCGCGCCAGCACCCGCAACCCGGTCACCAGATCTGATTCTGCCGTGTCTTCGTCAAACGCATGGCTGATGCCGCCGATCGACGGCACGAACAGCATTGCCGTCGGCAACACCGCTGCCACGTTCGACGCGTCATGCAGCGCGCCGGACGGCATGTCCCGCCAACGGCCCGGAGCCTCGGCGGCGGCAGCATCGGCCAGCGCGGCACGCAGGCGCGGATCCATCGGCACCGGCCGCAACGCGCCGACCTGCGACAGGGTCAGCCCAAGTCCGCGTTCCTCTGCACAGTCCCGCGCCAGATCGCGGACGATCTGTTCCATCCGCTCCAGCCGGTCATCCTCGGCATCCCGCCACTGGACGCTGAACCGCACCTCGCCCGGAACAATCGACGGCGCGTTCGGATGCAGCTCGACCCGGCCGATGGTCCAGACCGTACCGGGCGTAACCACGTTGCGAAAGCGTTCGTTCAGAGCGGTGGTGAAGGCGGCCAGCCCCTGAAACGCGTCGCGCCGGTGATGCATCATCGTTGTGCCGGCGTGGTTCTGCCGCCCGCGGAAGGTGATCCGCAATTGCCGGGACCCGACGATATCGGTCACCACCCCGATGGCTTCGCCGGCCATGTCCAGTGTCGGACCCTGCTCGATATGCATCTCGAGGAACCCGGAGAACCGCGCGGGATCGACAAACCCGCCGGCCATGTCCGCCATCGCCTTGCGGGCGTCGCCCAGCAGAATGCCATCGGCATCGGGCTTGCGATCCGCGTCCTCCAAAGGCAGATGACCGGTCCAGACCGCACTGCAGGTGATGGCGCCGAACCGGCCTTCCTCGTCCTGAAAGCTGACCATCGACACCGGAGGCCCGCCGCTTTCCTGCGCGGCACGGGCAATCTCCAGCCCCGCGATTACCCCCAGCGCCCCGTCGAGCCAGCCGCCCTCGGGCTGGGTGTCGGAATGCGACCCGAGCAGAACGGACCTGCCTTCGGCCAGCCCGAACACGTTTCCCACCGGGTCGACCTGCGCGGTCAGACCGGCCTCGGCGATGCGTTCCACCAGCCATTTCCGGGCGCCGATGTCGGCGTCTGTATAGGCCCGGCGCACAACGCCTTTGCCAACGCCGCTGGCGCCAAAGCTGCGCAGGATGTGAAGATCCGCAAGAAAGCGGTCCGACGAAACCCCGATCACGTCGCCACCTGAAAGCGCGCGGAATTTTCGAACACGATTCTTCTACGAAAAATCACGTTCACTCTGCCGCCACCTGTTTTCCGGCGGCTTCCACGCGCACGGCGGAAAACTTGAATTCGGGGATCTTGCCATAGGGATCCACTGCCGGGTTGGTCAGGATATTCGCCGCCGCCTCGACATAGGCAAAGGGTACGAACACCATGTTCTCGGCCACCGCCCGGTCTGCCCGCGCCATGATCTCGATCGAGCCGCGCTTGGTGGTCAGTCGCAGCATGTCTCCCGGTTCGACCCCCATCTGCCGCAGGGTCCGGGGGTTCATCGAGCAATTCGCCTCCGGCTCTACCGCGTCCAGAACTGTGGCCCGCCGGGTCATCGACCCGGTATGCCAGTGTTCGAGCTGCCGGCCGGTGATCATGATCATCGGATAGTCGGCATCGGGCGTGTCATCGGGCGGGATGATCGCCGCCGGTGTGAACCGCGCGCGCCCGTCCGGGCGCGGGAACCCGTCGCCGAAGACGATAGGCTGGCCCGGATCCTCGGGCGAGAGCGACGGGTAGGTCACCGCGTTGACCTGTTCCAGCCGGTCCCATGTGATGTTGTCCAGCGATTTCATGTTGCGCTTCATCTCGGCAAAGACATCCGCCGGGCTGTCATAGCTCCAGTCCAGCCCGAGCCGGCGGGCGAGATCGGTGGTGATCGCCCAGTCCTCGCGCGCCTGGCCCGGCGGCGGCACCGCGGGGCGGCCCATCTGAACCTGACGGTTGGTGTTGGTGACGGTGCCCGACTTTTCATAAAACGCGGTCGCCGGCAGGATCACATCGGCGTAATTCGCGGTTTCGGTCAGGAAGATATCCTGCACCACCAGATGGTCCAGCTTGGCCAGCGCGTCGCGCGCATGTTCCACATCCGGGTCCGACATGGCCGGGTTTTCGCCGAGGATATACATCCCGTGAATGTCCCCGTCATGGACGGCATCCATGATCTCGGTCACGGTCAGGCCCTTCTGGTTCGAAAAATCATCCGATTTCCAGACCTCGGTGAAGGCGTTGCGCACGCCGTCATCGGTCACGCTCTGATAATCCGGCAGGAACATCGGGATCAGCCCCGCGTCCGACGCGCCCTGCACGTTGTTCTGGCCGCGCAGGGGATGCAGCCCGGTCCCCGGCCGCCCGACATGACCACACATCAGTGCCAGCGAAATCAGGCAACGCGAATTGTCGGTGCCGTGGATATGCTGACTGATACCCATGCCCCAGAAGATCATGCCTGCCTTGGCGGTGGCAAAGGTGCGGGCCACGTCGCGCAGCACATCCGCCTCGATGCCACAGATCTCGGCCATCTTCTCGGGTGCGAACTGGGCCAGATGCGCCTTTTCGGCCTCCCAGTTCTCGGTAAAGGCCTCGATGTACTGGCGGTCGTACAGCTCCTCTTCGACGATCACGTGCATGATCGCGTTCAGCATCGACACGTCTGCGCCCGGCCGGAACTGCAACATGTGCGACGCGAACCGGCGCAGGCCGACCCCGCGGGGGTCCATGACGATCAGCTTGCCACCGCGCTTGGTGAACTGCTTGAAATAGGTTGCCGCGACGGGATGGTTTTCGATCGGGTTACAGCCGATTGCGATCGCGACATCGGCGTTTTCAATCTCGTTGAACGTGGCGGTCACCGCGCCCGAGCCGACATTTTCCATCAGCGCTGCCACCGAGGAGGCATGGCACAGCCGCGTGCAGTGATCCACGTTGTTGTGGCCGAAGCCCTGCCGGATCAGCTTCTGAAACAGATAGGCTTCCTCGTTGGTGCATTTCGCACTGCCGAAACCGGCCACGCTGGCCCCGCCCTGGTCATCGCGCAGCCGGGCCAGCCCGCCGGCGGCGCGGTCCATCGCTTCGTCCCAGCCGGCCTCGCGGAAAAACGCCTGCCAGTTGCCGGGTTCCACGTTCAGCCCCTTGGCCGGTGCGTCATCACGCCGGATCAGCGGTTTCGTCAAGCGGTGTTCGTGATGGATATAGTCGAACCCGAACCGGCCCTTGACACAGAGCCGGCCTTCGTTGGCCGGGCCATTGATGCCGTCGACATATTTGACCTTGCCGTCCTTCACCTTCAGCGACACCTGACAGCCGACGCCGCAGAAGGGGCAGATGCTGTTCACCTCGCTGTCAAAATCCGCACTGTCGCCCTGCTGCGCGTCATCCAGCAGGGTTGCGGGCATCAGAGCCCCGGTGGGACAGGCCTGCACGCATTCGCCGCAGGCCACACAGGTCGATGCGCCCATCGGGTCGGCCATGTCGAAGGTCGGCCAGGCATCATGGCCGCGTCCGGCCATGCCGATCACGTCGTTGACCTGAACCTCGCGGCAGGCCCGCACGCACAGCCCGCACTGGATACAGGCATCGAGATTGACGCGCATCGCAACATGGCTGTCATCCAGAAGCGGAATGCGCCCGTCTTCCAGTTTCGGGAACCGGCTGTCAGAGATCCCGTTTGCATCCGCCATGCCCCACAGGTGGCTGGAGCTGTCATGCGACTGGCCGCGCGCGGGCTGGTCGGCCAGCAGCATTTCCACCACCAGCCTGCGCGCGCTTTCGGCCTGGGCGGAATTTGTGGTCACCACCATCCCGTCCGATGCTTCGCGGATGCAGGAGGCGACAAGCGTCCGTTCGCCCTCGACCTCGACCATGCAGGCCCGGCAGTTGCCGTCGGGCCGGTAGCCCGGCGCGGGCTTGTGGCACAGATGCGGGATGGTCAGACCGCGGCCATTCGCAACCTCCCAGATCGTTAGACCCTTTTCCGCCTCGACTTTCTGCCCGTCCAGAACGAATTTCACGGTCTCCGACATGCGCGTACCTCTCCTCTTCCGGCAGAGTTATACCCAAACCGGTCAGATCGAAGGAGTCCCATTCCCGACACTCATCGCCGGAAATACGCCATCCCGCCAAACCCGGCGTTTCCGATAGGCGACCCCACGTCGTATCCCGCGAAAAAACCGCCCGGCCGGACGACCGGCTCTGGCAACCCGCGCACAGCGCGCCTATCAAGACGCATCTGTTGCAAGAGGCCTCATGTCCCACATCACTCTGATCCGTCACGGGCAGGCCAATACCGGCGCGCGCGACGAGGTAAGTTATGACAAACTCAGCCCGCTGGGACACCAGCAGGCGGCGTGGCTCGGCGATCATCTGCGCGCTTCGGCCAGCCATCATCCCCGCGTGTTCACCGGCACCCTTATCCGCCATATCGAAACCGCCGACAGCATGGGCCACAGCGACGCCATCCGCGACCCGCGTCTGAACGAGCTGGAATACTTCACCCTTGCGGAGCTGTTGCAGGACCAGCGCGGGATCCTCATTCCGACGGAACGCGAAGGGTTCATCGAACATCTGCCAACCGTGTTCACCGCCTGGCGGGACGGCGAGATCGAAAATCCGCCGGAAACCTTTCAGCAGTTCGAGGCGAGGGTCAGCGACGCCCTGCACGAGATTTCCGCCGGGCCCGGACCGGCGCTGGTCGTAACATCCGGCGGGCTGATTGCCATGGCGATGCGCCGGTTTCTTGATCTGGAGGTTCCGGCGCTGGCGCGGGTGGCCCTGGCAATCATGAACACGTCAGTGCACCGGTTGTTTCCCATCGGCGATCAGCTGAGCCCGGTTCTGTTCAACGCCGTGCCACATCTGGAACACCCTGACCGGCATTTTGCACAAACCCATCTCTGACCGGAGGCTGTTATGCTGAAACTCACGTATTTCCCGGGCACGATCGCGGTCGCTGCCGTGATTGCACTCGAAGAGACCGGGCTGGACCATGAGTTGGTGAAGGTGGATTTTGCCGACGCGGAGCAGACCAAACCGGCCTATCACCGGATCAATCCGAAGGGCCGCGTGCCGGCGCTGATCACCGACGACGGGATCCTGACCGAAACGGGCGCGATTCTGGATTACCTGCTGGCGGTGGCGCCCGATTCGGTGCCCGTTCCCGCCGACCCGTTGCAGCTGGGACGGATGCGCGAAGCGATGTTCTACATCGCCTCCACGATGCATGTGAACCACGCGCACAAGATGCGCGGGCACCGATGGGCCGATCATGAAGGCTCGTGGTCCGACATGACCGCGAAGGTGCCGGAAACGATGACGGCCAGCGCCCAATATGTCGAAGACCATATCCTGCAGGGACCATTCATCTGCGGCGATCAGTTCACGCTGGCCGACGCCTATCTGTACGCGGTCTGTGTCTGGCTGCGCGGGGATGATGTCGATCTGGCGCCGTTTCCGAAAATCCGCCGCTTTATACAGACCATGGAAGCGCGCGCCTCGGTCCGGTCGGCCATTGAACGGGGGATCGTCGTGCGATGACACATCTGTGGGTCCGGGCCGAACAGCGGCCGAACGAAGAACGGGTCGGGCTGACCCCCGACGGGGCAGCGGCACTGCTGGAAGCCGGACTATCGGTTACGGTCGAGCGCAGTTCGGTCCGCGCCATCCCGCTGGCTGGCTATGTCGCGGCGGGATGCGACATCGCGCCGGAAAACAGCTGGCCGGAGGCGCCGCACGACGCCATCATTTTCGGGCTCAAGGAGCTGCCCGAGGACGGTACGCCGCTGCCGCACCGGCACATCATGTTCGGTCATGCCTACAAGGGCCAGCCGGACGGGCAGATCCTGTTGCGCAGGTTCCGCGACGGCGGCGGAACGCTCTATGATCTGGAGTATCTGACCGATGAAGCCGGGCGCCGGGTGGCGGCCTTCGGGTACTGGGCCGGTTATGCCGGGGCCGCGGTGGCGCTGAAATGCTGGGCGGCGCAGCAACGCGGGGAGCTGTGCGGGCCGGTGTCGGTGGTGCCCGGTCAGGGCCAACTGCGCGCGGATCTGCAGGCCGAGCTGGATCAGCTGTCGGCGCCCTTGCCCGCGGCCCTGATCATCGGCGCGCTCGGACGGGTCGGCACGGGGGCGGGCGATCTCTGTACCGCGATGGGACTGACCGTTACCCGCTGGGACATGGCCGAAACCGCACATGGCGGCCCGTTCCCCGAAATCCTTGCGCACGAGATTTTCCTCAACTGCATCCTTGCCCTGCCCGGAACACCGGTGTTTGTGCCGCCCGAGGCCAAGACGGCGGCCCGCGACCTGCGCGTGATCGGAGACATCGCCTGCGATCCCGGCAGCGCCTACAACCCGATCCCGGTGTATGACCGGACAACGAGCTGGGCAGAGCCCGCCCTGCGCGTGCATGAACAGCCGCCTCTGGATGTCACGGCGATCGACAATCTGCCGTCGCTGCTGCCGCTGGAAAGTTCCGAGGATTATGCCGCGCAACTTCTGCCATCGCTGTTGACGCTGGGGGATCTGGACAAGGGCGTATGGGGCCGGGCAAAAACAACATTCGACGACCACATCGGAAGGATAGAGACATGACGGTTCATTGGTGCGGGACGGGCCTGTCCGCCATACCGGGCCTGCGGCGGCTGATCGAAAACGGCCAGGCGGTGACGGTCTGGAACCGGACGGTCGACAAGGCGCAGGAGGCTGTCGGCGATCTGACCGACGACATTCGCGCCTTTGATATCGAAGCCCTGGGTGCCGCGCTGCAGCCCGGCGATGTCGTGGTCTCCATGCTGCCGGGCGACTGGCATGTCCCGCTGGCCGAACTGGCAATCGGAGCCGGCGCGCATTTCGTGTCGTCGTCTTATATCGCGCCGGAAATGCGGGCCCTGGACGGGCCGGCACGCGACGCTGGCGTGGCTCTGGTGAACGAGGTTGGTCTAGATCCCGGAATCGACCACCTGATGGCGCACCGGCTGATGGCCGATTACCGCGCCTCGGATGCGTTCGACGCAAAAAACGACCTCAGCTTCATCTCTTATTGCGGCGGTGTGCCGAAGAACCCGAACCCGTTCCGCTACAAGTTCAGCTGGTCGCCGTTGGGGGTGCTGAAGGCGTTTCGGTCGCCATCCCGGTCGATCCGGGATTATTCGGATCTGCGGGTCGACCAGCCATGGGATGCGATCACCAGCTATGATGCACCCTTGCCAAACCCGGAAAGTTTCGAGGTTTACCCGAACCGGGACAGCCTGCCGTTCATGGCGGAATACGGGTTCGAACCGCACTGGCCGGTGAAGGAATTCGTACGCGGTACCCTGCGGCTGAACGGGTGGGCGGAGGCGTGGAAAGACGTGTTCGCCGAGGTCGAAACGCTGGAAGGCCCTGCCGGCGACGCGCGGCTGGCGGAAATGTCGGATCAGTTCTGGGCCGAGAACGCCTATGACGAAGGCGAGCCCGACCGGGTGATCCTGTGCGTTTCACTGAAGGCCGAAAACGAGGGAGTGCCGGTCTGGCACCGGACCTACGTGATGGATGCATGGGGCGACGCGCGCGGAACGGCGATGGCGCGGCTGGTATCGGTGCCGGTGTCGCTGGCGGTGGAGGCGGTGCTGAACCGGCAGATCCCGGCAGGGGTCCACGCAGCGCCTTCCGATCCGGCGCTGGTGCACGGCTGGATGGAACAGATCGACCGGCTGTCGCAACATCTGGAGATCGTCGACCATCGCGTCTAAAGCGTCCGGCTCAAAACCTGAATCGCAAGGGATTCCCTTGAGTGCCGATCTGTGATTCATCCTGTTTGGGAGGATGGATCATGTCAGCACCTTTGCCGAACGCGTTGCGGATGCGGTTTCAGAAGTTGGTTGAAGAAGGATTGAGCGGACGCGCGGCGGCGTTGCGCCTGAAGCTTTCGCCCGCGACCGGGGCGCGTTGGGGGCTTGCGATCCGGCGAACCGGACAAGCAAGGGCCGCGCCTCAGGGCCGTCCTCGCGGCAAGGGCAAGCTTGATCCGCATCGGTCGCTTCTGATCGAACTGATTGAACAGGACGGCGACATGACCATGCCTGAACTTGCCGGCGCTCTTGCGGATGCGACCGGTGTTCAGGCGCACCCTGATGCGATTGGCCGGTTCCTGCGCAAGCTGGGCTTCACGTACAAAAAAAGACGTTGGTCGCGACTGAACGACACCGCGCGAGGGTAAGGAAACAACGCGACCATTGGGTCAAACACCGCTTGCCTGCCGTCTCGGCTCAGCCAGATCGTGCTGTATTCATTGATGAAACCTCTGTCAAAACCAACCTGACCCGCCAGCGTGGATGGTCACAACGGGGCGCGCGGCTGGTGATGGATGCGCCCTTTGGATCATGGGGCACGCAGACCTTCATCGCGGGCCTCAGCGCCGACGCATTGATCGCACCCTGGGTCATCAAGGGCGCGATGGATGGCGAAGCCTTTGCGGCTTATGTCGAGCAGGTGCTGGTGCCGGAACTGGAGCCAGGTACCGTCGTGATCCTAGACAACCTCGCGACGCACAAGAATGCCGCTGCGGCCAAAGCCATGCGCAAAGCCGGATGCTGGTTCCTGTTTCTGCCGCCCTATAGCCCCGATCTCAACCCGATCGAGATGGCCTTCTCGAAACTCAAAGCACACCTGCGCAGGATCGGCGCTCGAACCTTCACCGACATGTTCAAAGCCCTCACTGAAATCTGCGAACTCTTCTCACCGGAAGAGTGCTGGAACTACTTCAAGGCTGCCGGATATGTCTCAGGTTAAAGGTCGGATGCTTTAGCGCGTAGGATGGGTGATATCACCCATCCTACCTCAGGCCCGTCCGGTCAGCCGCGGCGAACCAGATCATCCTCTTCCGCTGTCAGCGAATGGCCAAGCGCTTCGAGACCGTTTTCCAGATGGTCCGACATGTGCGGCGTACCGATCATGTAATCCGCGCAGGGGGTCGTGGCCTCGGTGCGGGCGGTTTCAATCGCCTGATTGATCTCTTCGGGTTCGAAGCTGCCGCGGCCGACCCACATCACGGCAACCAGTTCGGCCTGTTCTTCCTCGCTCATCCGGTCGATGAAGGCCCGCAGTTCCGGTTCCGCCCGGTCAAGCTCGCGGTCCATCAGGACCACCTGAGCAATTGCACTTTTGGAGATTTCCATCCGTCCGGTCCTTTGCTGTTTGCCCCAGAAGACCCGTCTTTGAATACCCTGTCTTTGATCTTCCGCAAAGTTCCGGGTTGCAACCCTACTCAGCCGCCAGTGCCCGGTGGTCCGCGATGTCGCGCCGTCGCATCGTCGCGACAAGCTCGGCCACCGGGATGCCGAACTTGCGCATCTGGCTGCGGTTGACGATCACGCCATTGGGCAGAAGGTACATCCAGTCCAGCGTGTCGAGCACATGGCCGCCGGCCTGTTCCGGCAGCCGGATCCGGTAGCGCAGATGGCCCGCGGCGCCGGATTGCCAGCCTTCACCGGTGCCCAGCACGTCCGGCGCGGTTGCGCTGATCCTGCCGCCGGCAAGCAGCGTCAGCGTCCATTCGCGGTGCTGCGTGGCGCCGCTGTCATAGGTGAACTGCTCGGTCATCCGGCCGGTATTGCCGTGCCACTGCGCATGAAAGACCGCAACGAAGCGGGCCGTCACGCGGCCTGTCGGGCCGTAGATCACACCGTCGCAGTCGATCGTACCGTTCAGGTCCCTGCGGATGTCGAAAGCCGGCGCCGTCACGGCATAATCCGCAGGGCCTTGCGCGCGAAACGACGCAAGGGCACCGCGCAACGCGACAGCCCCCAGCACCACCAACGCACCCAAACAGGCAAAAGTCAGGTTTTCCATTCAGCGAACCTCGTCTCTGGCAGCGGACCTCATCTGCGGGTCACGTCCCGCTGCGGCGGCAGCGGGCGAACGCGGAACGGGACCCGTTTCCACCACAGAACCGCGGCCTGCCAGTGGATCAGGGCCAGCACCCTGCGGGTGCCGAACGGCCGGCGCAGGCAGGACCACAGGATATCCCGGTTTGTCATCTTTTTGCGGGTGCCGGTCAGCGTGGCGATCAGCCCGCCGGCGCCACGGTTCAGGACAATACGGATACCGATATGCTCTGGCCCGATGTCAAAGCAGAACGTGTGTTCACCTCCGGCCGGTTGAAACGGGGACACGTAGAACGCTTTTCTGGCCGTCAGCCGGTCCGCCGGTTTGATCGGGCGCAGATCGGCATGATGACACAGGTAGGAATGCCGCTCGCCAAACGTATTGGTCACTTCCGCGATCACGGCCTGCAGCATTTTTGCCTCGTCGTCGCCATAGCAGAACCAGAAGCTGACCGGGTTGAAGGCATGCCCCAGCAGGCGGGGCTGGGTCAGCAGCCGGATGCGGGCCGGCTGTGGCAGCTGATGCCGGGCCATCACGTCCCGCACCCATGCCGGGCCGGTACCGTTGCCGATTTTGCCACCATTGTCCCGGTCGTGAACCGAAGCGATGTTGCGACGGTTGCGTGAAAACAGGGCCGGCCGGGTCAGGCTCGCTTCGGCATCGAACAACACGCAGTCGATCGAGTAACGAAACGCGTTGCGGACCTGGCCCCGGCGCCCGTGATAAGTGTGTCCGGTGACATATTCGATCTGTTGGGTCATTCCGCGGCCACCTGCATCGAATGCATGCGTCGGATGGCATCGGCCACGGCGACCGCGCTGGCCAGCCCGTCTTCGTGGAAGCCGTTGCGCATCCAGGCCCCGCAGAACCACGTTCGGTTGGTGCCGTTGACGGCCCGCAGCCTGTCCTGTGCTTCGGGCACGCCCGGCCCGAATACAGGGTGACGCATCGTTGTCTGGTCATAGATTAGGTCATCGCGGATGCGCCCGGGATCGTTGAGGGTGACAAACAGCGGATCGTCCGCCGGAATGGATTGCAGGGAATTCATCCAGTAGGTCATGTCCAGCGCATCGGACCCGCCGCGCGGTTCGGTATAGTTCCAGCTGGACCACACGCGCCGGCGTTTCGGCATCACGACCGGATCGCGGTGCAGGGTGACGGTGTTGGGCTGAAACGCGATGCGGCCGAGGGTGGCCTGCTCGGTGCGGGACGGATCGGCCAGCAGGGACAGGGCGGTGTCGGAATGGGTGGCAAAGACCACTTCGTCGAAACCCTGCCAGCCGGCGCCGAAACTTTTGATCCGCACCTCTTTCGCGTCCCGGCGCACCGATTGCACGGCTGCGCCCGGGCGAATGTCCGCCCCCTGCCGGTCCAGTGCCGCGCAGAGGCGGCGGACATACTGCTCGGACCCACCGCGCACGGTGTACCACTGATGCTGGCCGCTCACCCCCAGCAGGGCATGGTTGCTGAAGAAGCGAAGCATCGTCCGGGCCGGGAAATCCAGCACCTGCGCCCGCGGCATGGACCAGATCGCGGCAGAAAACGGCAACAGATAATAGTCGCGAAACCAGTCCCCGGTTCCGAGAGCCGCCAGTAGGTCACGCACCGACAGAGCCGGATCCTCTGCCATCGCAGGCGCATGTTTGTTGAAACGGGCCAGATCGCGCAGCATGCGGGCAAACCCGGGGCGCAGGACATTCCGCCGCTGTGCAAAAAGCGCGTTCAGGGTCCGCAGGGCATACTCGACCCGCCCGCCGTCAAAGGAGGCGCCGAAGCTCATGCTGCTTTCGGCGATGGGCACGTCAAGGTCCTGAAACATCGCGCACAAGTGTGGATAGGTGACCTTGTTGAACACGACAAAGCCGGTATCGACGGGCCGATCCCCGTTCCGTACGGCCAGCACCGTCCGTGCGTGGCCGCCCGGACGCGGTGCCGCGTCGAAAAGCGTGACATGGCTGTCCCGGCTCAGCAGCCAGGCCGCGCCGAGACCGGATATTCCGCCGCCGATAACGGCGATGTTCCGAGTCCCGCTGGCGGGATGTTCAAAGGGCATGGCGGTCCTTTCCGCAATTCATGGCTTTGGACTTCTACGCAGCCCGCGCCAATCCGGATGAGAAAAGAATTCGGGCCTCAAGTGATCCGGGGCGCATCGGGCCACGTAGCAAAAGCATGTTGACCACTGCCGAAACCATGATCGACACTGCAGACACCGCCAAACCCCGGCGGCCGAGCAGACCTCGTGCGCGAAAAAGGCCGACAGTGTCCGAACCGAACTGGACAATCTACGTGGAGCGTATCCGCGATCATCGCGATCGCGACGCCTTTGCCGCCGTGTTCAGCCACTTTGCGCCGCGCGTGAAGGGTTTCCTGATCAAGGGCGGCGCAGACGCCGCGATGGCCGAGGAATGCGCGCAGGATGTAATGGTGACGCTGTGGAACAAGGCGCACCTGTTTGATCCGTCGCGGGCCTCGGTTGCGACGTGGATCTTTACCATCGCGCGAAACCGGCGCATCGACATGCTGCGCAAGGAACGCCGACCCGAACCCGAAGACCTGAATTGGGGCCCGGACACCGAACCGGACCAGGCCGACATTCTGGCCCTGCAACAGGAAACCGACCTGTTGAAATCAGCAGTGTCAAAACTGCCGGACGCGCAAAGAGACCTGATCGAGAAGGCCTATTTCGGCGACCTGAGTCACCGCGAGATCGCGGCACAGACCGGTTTGCCGCTGGGCACCATCAAATCCCGAATCCGACTGGCGCTGGACCGGCTGCGTCACGCCATGAAATGAGCAACCGATGAACGACATCATTCAACATCACCCCGGCGACGACCTGCTGCTTGCCTATTCCGCAGGAACGCTGCCCGAAGCCTTTAACCTGATGATCGCGTCACATGTGTCGCTGTGTGATCAGTGCCGCGCTGCGGTGGAAAGCTTCGATGCCGTCGGCGGGGTTCTGGTGGAACAGGCCGGTGTCGATGCCGCGCCCATGGGCACGGACGCGCTGAACGCGGTTCTGGACCGGTTGTCGGACACGCCTTCGCTGACCCCGGCGCGGGCGGCGCAGCGCAGGCCCGGCGTGCTGCCGGCCCCGCTGCAGGACTATGTCGGGGGTGATCTGGAAGCGGTGCGCTGGCGCCCGGTGGGAATGGGCGTGCGGCAGGCGATCCTGAAAACCTCGGACGCGGCCTCGGCCCGGCTGCTGCACATCCCTGCCGGCGCTGCCATGCCCGATCACGGCCATCGCGGCACGGAACTGACCATGGTTCTGCAAGGCGCGTTCGTTGACGAAAACGAGTATTTCGCGCGTGGCGATGTCGAATGCGCGGACCCCAGCATCGAACACACCCCGATCGCGGATGTGGGGGCTGATTGCATTTGCCTTGCCGTGACCGACGCGCCATTGCGGTTCAAATCCGTTCTGCCGCGTCTACTGCAACCGTTTTTCCGGATCTGACCCGTTCTCGCCGACAACAGGCGCCATGATATCCATGTCCCCCTGACGGCCTCTCAGCGCGGTCTGCGCGATGTGGTGCCAGCCTTCTGCCTGCGCCGCCGATACCGCCTCGCGCGAAGCAAGGACCGGTGAATTCAGTGTTTTGGACATTTCCTGCAGCCGCGCCGCGACATTCACTGTGTCGCCGAAAACCGAGTATTCCAACCGCGTTTCGTCGCCGACGACCCCGCTGAAGACCGCGCCGAAATGCAGCCCGATACCGGCGCTGACCGGTTGCTGGCCGAGCGCAACCCGGCGGGTTGACCATCTGGTCATTGCCCGGTGCAGGTCCGTTGCACAGGCCAGCCCGTTGGCCGCGGCCCGGTGCGGATCGTCCGGTTCAGTAAACAGAACCATGGCCGCGTCGCCCATGAACTTGTCGATCACACCGTCATGGGCATCGACCACCCGCGCCACCCGGTGCCGGAATTCGGTGACGAAATCCGACACCTCCTGTGGCGTCATCCCCTCGGACAGCTGGGTGAACCCGCGAATGTCGATGAACAGCACGGCGATGTCTTCGCGCCGGCCGTGCCGCAGGTCGTCCAGATGACCCGCAGCCAGCTGCGGTGCAAGCTTGGCCGGCAGGTACCGGGTGAGATTGGCATTGCGAATTGTCGCGTCGATGGACCGGTGCACAAGCGTGCGCGTGCGCGTGCGGTGCGCAGCAGCAACCAGAACAATGCCGGCCAGCGTGATCATGATCAGCCGCATCACGTTTGGCGGCAGAGCCAGAAACAGCCAGACCGCGCTGTCGTCCTGCCCTTTCGCAGACCCGGCCTGAAACGCAACAAGCCCGGCAACGCCGACCACAACCAAAAACGCGGTCCAGGCCAGCACCCATGGATTGCCGCGCAGAACCCCGAAGCTCAGCACAACCGGGATCAGCCAGACCGAGGGGAACACGAACATCGCGTCCCCGGTCAGGTGTGTGTTTTCCATGCCGGTCCAGATGCTGAGCAACACGAACAAGGCGTCCGTCGTGGCCGCCGGCCAGATCATCCAGCGGTGAAACAGGCGCGTGCGGATCGACAGCCAGATCACACCGCCGACGAGCAGGTAGGCCAGCATCGTCAGCAGGGCGAAAAACCCCTGCCGCGCCAATACCGCATCCCGCAACTCGTCGGTCGGTGGAACGGCAATGGCGAAAAACATCACCAGCCCCAACGCAACCGCCATCCGTGCCAGAGACACCAGCCGTTCGGCCTCGACCTCGGCCTCGCGCAGAAGTTCGGGAAGATCGGAACTGGCTTCGGGCGTTGGCATTGCGCTGTAATCGGTGTTTCGGGACCTTGCCGGACTAATCTAGGTATCCGGCTTTGTTATTGGAACGACCTTCACGTCGTCTTCCGTCGTAACATCCTCAAAATCGAACCGATCCAGCCGCAGCGCCCGGCGCCCGGCCTTCTCGGCACTGATCTTGATCTCGCCAATGTCCTTCTGCGCCTGCGTGAAGTGACGGTCGAGGTTTCCGACCCGGTCGCCCAGCCGGTCCACGTCCTTGTGCAGCATTGCCAGTTCCCTGCGAATTGCCCCGGCCTGTTCCCGCATCCGCGCATCCTTGAGGATCGCGCGCATCGTGTTCAGCGTCGCCATGCAGGTGGTGGGCGACACGATCCAGACCCGGGCGTCGAACCCTTCGCGCACCAGTTCCGCGAAATTCGCGTGCAGCTCGGCATAGACCGCCTCGGAGGGCAGGAACATCAGTGCCCCGTCAGCGGTTTCACCTTCAAGAATGTACCGTTCGGCGATTGCCTTGATGTGGGTCCGCAGCGCGGTGCGCATCATACGTGCCGCCTCGGTCAGCTGGGCCTGCGTTTCGGCCCGGCGCAGGGCCTCGTAGGCTTCCAGCGGGAACTTGGAATCGATCACGATCGGCCCCGGCGGGTTTGGCAGGTGGACCAGGCAATCCGCCCGCCGCCCGTTCGACAATGTCGCCTGAAACGCATAGGCATCCGGCGGCAGCGCCTTGGACACGATATCGTTCAGCTGGATTTCCCCGAACGCCCCGCGGGTCTGCTTGTTCGACAGGATATCCTGCAGCGACAGCACATCGCCGCTGAGCTTGGTGATGTTGTCCTGCGCCTTGTCGATCGTGGCCAGCCGTTCCTGCAGCGCGGTCAGCGAGGTTGCCGTCTGTTTGGACGATCCGTGCAGCGTCTCCTTCATCCGCTCCTGCATCTCGGCCAGCGCCCGGGCCGACCGCATCGCATTGTCCGCCAGCCGGTCGTTCATCTGCTGTTGCACCGCCGACAGCCGGGTCTCCATCGTCTGCACCACCTGCACCTGCGCGTTGGCCTGCGTGTCCGACACCTGTTGCAACCCGCCGCGCAGGGCCTCCTGCCCCAGGCCCAGCTGCTGGACGTTCTGGCCCAGCACCGCCATTTGATGCACCAGCGGCTCCACTGTCCGGGCCGACCGGCTGGCCGCGCGCAGGCCCAGCCACAACAGCAGCAGGATCAGCAAGACCAGAGCCCCGCCGGCCAATGCGCCGATCACGACGGGATCGTTCAGCACATACTCCTGTTCACCGATCCGGATCATGTCCGCCCGAACAGCCGCTCAATGTCGGCCAGCTTCAGCTCCACGTAAGTCGGCCGCCCGTGGTTGCACTGGCCGGAATGCGGTGTCGCCTCCATCTCGCGCAGCAGCGCGTTCATCTCCTCGGCCCGCATCCGCCGGCCCGACCGGACCGAGCCATGACAGGCAATCCGGCTGAGGATCGCCTCAATCCTGGATTGCACCAGCCCGCTGTCACCCTGATCGTCCAGCTCGTCAAGAATGTCGCGCACCAGCGCCCCGGCATCGACCTCGCCAAGGATGGCCGGGGTTTCGCGCACCGCTACCGCCCCGCCGCCGAAGGGCTCCAGCGTCAGGCCCATCTCTGCCAACCTGCCGGCATGGGCCAGAAGCCGGGCGCAATCGGCCTCTGACAGGTCCACGATCTCGGGGATCAGCAACACCTGCGCTGCCACTCCGGTCGCGGCCATCTGGCGCTTGAGCTTCTCGTAAACCAGCCGTTCATGCGCGGCATGCTGATCGACGATGACCATGCCGTCCGCGGTCTGCGCGATGATGTAGTTTTCGTGCACCTGCCCCCGCGCCGTGCCCAGCGGCAGGTCCTCCACCGGCACCGGCGCATCCGCTTCGGCCGGATCCACCACCTGCGCCGACCATGCCGGCGCGATCTCCTGAAACCCCGGCGCCTGCGCGGCAAAAGCAGCGCCGCGCGCCGCCGCCGAAGGACGGTCCATCTGGTAGATCCGCGCACCGGCCGGTTCGGTCTGCGCCGCACCCAGCACCGCATCCGCCACCGTTGTCGAAGCCCGGTGCCCGGCCTCGGCCAGCGCATGGCGCAGCGCCGTTACGATCAGCCCGCGCGGGATGCCCGGATCACGGAACCGCACCTCGGATTTCGCCGGGTGCACGTTCACATCCACCAGCCGCGGATCGCAGGTCAGAAACAGCGCCGCTGCCGGGTGCCGGTCCCGGCTGAGAAAATCGGAATATGCCCCGCGCAGCGCCCCGGTCAGCATCCTGTCCCGCACCGGACGGCCGTTCACGAACAGGTACTGCGCCACCGCCGCGCCGCGCGAATAGGTCGGCAACCCGGCAAACCCGAAAAGCCCGATCCCCTCGCGCTCGGCGTCCACCCGCACCGCGTTGTCGCAAAACGCCCGTCCCATCACCCGCGCCAGCCGGTCGCCCAGCGCGCCGAACATGTCGCCGGTCTCGGGATCGGCCCGGAACACGATCCGCGGCGCGCCCCTGGTCACATCGCTCAGCGTGAACCCAACGGCCGGCTCCGCCATCGCCAGCCGTTTGACCACATCCGCGATCGCCTGCGCTTCTGCCCGGTCCGATCGCATGAATTTCAGCCGCGCGGGCGTTGCGTAAAACAGGTCGCGCAACTCCACCTGCGTCCCGCCCCGCGCCGGCGCCGGCCTGACCGCGGCGACCGCCCCGCCTTCGACACGGATCACCGCCCCGTCCGCCCCTTCGGCACGGCTGGTGATCGTCAGCCGCCCGACCGCGCCCAGCGACGGCAACGCTTCACCCCGGAACCCGAATGTATGAATGTCGAGCAGATCCGACCCGTCGATTTTCGAGGTGGCATGACGCGACAGCGCCAGCGGCAGGTCCTCTGCCGTCATCCCGCAACCGTCATCAGTCACCCGGATCAGCGTCTTGCCGCCATCGGCAATATCGACCGCGATCCGCCCGGCCCCGGCATCGATCGCGTTCTCGATCAGCTCCCTGACCGCCGAAGCCGGCCGCTCCACAACCTCGCCGGCCGCGATCCGGTTGATCGCAGCCTCGTCCAGTTGCCGGATCACCGGATGATTTTCGCCGATATTGCGGTTGGCTGACGTCATACCGCAAAACCTAGCATGCACCCATCCGATTCTGCCAGCCCATCTCGTGCTTCATCTTTGCCCAAATACTCCGGGGGGACAGGGGGCAGCGCCCCCGGATGCCTGCGGGAGGGCGGGCGGGGCGACGGGCGCAGCCCGAGCGTCGTCCCGACCGCAATTGACTTCCGCGCGCGGCGCGGCAATCACTGGCCGGATCAGCCGGGAGACAGGACATGAGCGGACAGTGGGAGTTTTGGATCGACCGCGGCGGCACCTTCACCGATATCGTCGCCCGCCGCCCGGACGGTACCCTGCAGACGCACAAGCTGCTCAGCGAAAACCCCGAGCGCTACCGCGATGCCGCCGTGCAGGGCATCCGCGAGGTGATGGGCATCACCGGTGCCTTCCCGGACAAGGCCATCGGCGCCGTGAAGATGGGCACGACTGTCGCCACCAACGCTCTGCTGGAGCGCAAGGGCGAGGACGTGCTGCTGATGATCACCCGGGGCTTCCGTGACCTGCTGATGATCGGCTACCAGACCCGGCCAAAACTCTTCGATCTCGAAGTGACCCGCCCCGAACTGCTCTACCGAGATGCCGCCGAGATGGACGAACGGCTGGATGCCGACGGAAATGTCATCCGGCCCCTCGACGAAGACGCGGCAAGGGCGGCGCTGCAGGCCGGATACGAGACCGGCATCCGCGCTGTCGCTATTGCCGGGCTGCATGCCTATCTCAACCCCGTGCACGAACAACGCGTCGCGGCAATCGCCCGCGACATCGGTTTTACCCAGATCAGCACCAGTCACGAGGTCTCCAAACTCGCCAAGCTGGTCGGGCGCGGCGACACCACGGTGGTCGATGCCTACCTGTCGCCGATCCTGCGCCGCTACGTGGATCAGGTCGCCGGCGCGCTGGACATGGGCCGCGCCTGTGACCGGCTGCTGTTCATGCAATCCTCGGGCGGGCTGACGGATGCGCGGCTGTTTCAGGGCAAGGACGCCATCCTGTCCGGCCCCGCCGGCGGCATTGTCGGCATGGTCCAGACCGCGGAACGCATGGGCCACGACCGGCTGATCGGGTTCGACATGGGCGGAACATCAACGGATGTCAGCCATTATGCCGGAACCTATGAACGGTCCTTCGAAACCGAGGTTGCCGGCGTGCGCATGCGCGCGCCGATGATGGACATTCACACCGTCGCCGCCGGCGGCGGGTCGATCTGCCGTTTTGCCGAGGGCCGGTTTCAGGTCGGCCCCGAAAGCGCCGGCGCCGATCCCGGCCCGGCCTGTTACCGCCGGGGCGGGCCACTGACGGTGACGGATTGCAACGTGATGCTGGGCAAGCTGAACCCGGATCACTTTCCGGCCGTGTTCGGCCCCGACGGCGACCAGAAACTGGACCGCGATGCTGTCGACGCCAAGTTCAGGGCGCTGGCCGAAGAGATCTCGCAGGAAACCGGCGAGCCGCCGCGTGCGCCCGAGGATATGGCCGAAGGCTTCCTGCGTATCGCAGTGGACAACATGGCCAACGCGATCAAGAAGATCAGCGTGCAGCGCGGCCATGACGTCACCGGTTATACCCTGCAATGTTTCGGCGGGGCGGGTGGCCAGCATGCCTGCCTCGTGGCCGATGCGCTGGGCATGCGGCGGGTGTTCATCCACCCTCATGCCGGTGTGTTGTCGGCCTATGGGATGGGGCTGGCCGAGGTCCGGGCCCTGCGCGAAGTACAGATGGACGCCCCCCTGAGCGACGCGCTGGCGGCAGAAACCGCGCTGGCCGCCATCGAGGCCGACGCCACAGCCGAGGTGCGCGATCAGGGCGCTGCCCGGATCCGGACCGAGCAGCGGGCGCATCTGCGTTACGACGGGTCGCACCAGCCGCTGGAGGTGCGGTTCGGATCCGCCGCGGACATGCGTGCGGCTTTCGAGGACGTTCACCGGTCGCGGTTCGGCTTCATCTCGCCGGAACGGGACATTCTGTTTGAAATGCTGAGCGTCGAAGCCATCGGCGACACCGGCGAAGCGCCTGTCGCGGCCCCCTTTGGCGAAAACGATGCCGCCATTGCGCAGGTCCCCGTCTATGTCGATGACGATGTCCGGGACGTGCCGCTTTATGACCGTGCCGGGCTGACCCGGACGGCAGGACTTGCCGGACCTGCCATCATCACCGAACCCACCGGGACCAATATCGTCGAACCCGGCTGGTCGGCATCGCTTGACGACATGGGCAACCTGATCCTTGAGCGGACCGAGGATATGGCCCGCACCCGTGCCGCCGGGACCGAGGCGGACCCGGTGCTGTTGGAAGTCATGAGCAACCTGTTCATGTCGGTCGCCGACCAGATGGGCGCCACGCTGGCCAACACGTCGTGGTCGGTGAACATCAAGGAACGGCTGGATTTCTCCTGTGCGATCTTCGACGAGGCCGGCGATCTGGTTGCCAATGCGCCGCATGTACCCGTGCATCTGGGTTCGATGTCGGATTCGATCAAAACCGTGATGCGCGAAAATGCCGGCGACATTCACGAAGGCGACGCGTTCATGCTGAACTCGCCCTATAACGGCGGCACGCACCTGCCGGACGTAACCGTCGTTACCCCGGTCTTTGCCGGGGGCCGGCCGGTGTTCTGGCTGGGATCGCGCGGGCATCACGCCGATATCGGCGGGCGCACACCCGGGTCGGCGCCGCCGGATTCGACCCATATCGACGAAGAAGGCGTGCTGATTGACAACGTGCGGCTGGTCTCGCGCGGGGTTCTGCAACAGGACACCGCCGAACGCGTCCTGGGGTCCGGCCGCTACCCCTGCCGCAACATCGCACAGAGTATGGCCGACCTGAAGGCGCAGGTTGCCGCCAACGAAACCGGGCGGCAGGAACTGCTGAAGGTCTGCGGGCAATACGGGCTGGACGTGGTCACCGCCTATATGCGGCACGTTCAGGACAATGCCGAGGAAAGCGTGCGCCGGGTGCTGGACCGCCTGCCGGGCGGGTCATTCACCTACCCGATGGACCATGGCGCAGAGATCCGGGTGTCCGTCAGCGTCGACCGTGACCGCCGCGAAGCCGTGATCGACTTCACCGGCACGTCGCCGCAGCACACCGGCAATTTCAACGCGCCCAGCGCGGTGTGCCGGGCGGTTGTCCTCTACGTCTTCCGCACGCTGGTCGGCACCAACATCCCGCTGAACGAAGGCTGCCTGCACCCGCTGCGCATCATCATCCCCGAAGGCTCGATGCTGAACCCGGTCTACCCGGCGGCGGTGATTTCCGGCAATACCGAGGTCTCGCAGGCCGCCTGCAACGCTCTTTATGGCGCGATCGGGTTCATCGCCTGCAGCCAGGCGACGATGAACAATTTCGTCTGGGGCAATGACGACTTCCAGAATTACGAAACCATCTGCGGCGGCACCGGCGCAGGGCCGGGGTTTGACGGCTGCGACGCGGTACAGACCCACATGACCAACACCCGCTCGACCGATCCCGAGATATTGGAGAAACGGTTTCCCGTCCGGCTGGAGGATTTCGGCATCCGCGCAGGTTCGGGCGGGGCCGGGCAATGGACCGGCGGCAATGGTTGCGAACGGCGGTTGCGGTTCCTGACACCGGTGACGGTGACGACGCTGTGTTCCCACCGCATCGTGCCACCCTTCGGTGTGGACGGCGGCGCGGCCGGGGCCGTGGGCCTGAACTGGGCCGAAATGCCGGATGGAACCCGGGTGGAGCTCAAAGGCTTCGACGAGATCGACCTGCCGGAAGGCGCGGTCTACGGGATTGCCACGCCGGGCGGCGGGGGATGGGGGAGAGCGGTGTCTTAGCGGCGCGGTAAAAACGGGCCGAACTGACACACTTCCAACCCACACCCAAGGGAAGAGCACCTCAGACCAAGGGATTGTGTCCTGCCCGGCCGCCGTCTGACGGCGGCGAGGACAACCTTGCCGTTTGCACTGAAAAGACAACGGCTGCTTCCCGCACTTCGTAACTTCGACAGGGGCGGAGAGCCGATAGTACGGTTTCCTGGGCTCTGGACCTATGAACAGGACCCGGAGTCAGCGGCTGCTTTGACCCAGATCAACGATCCGAGTGGGGCTCTGTGCTGATTTACTTCCGGTAAATCAGGAGGGAATCATGAAGAGCTTTCGCGCCTTATTCGTTGCAACTGCGATTGCCGTGGTTCTCAACAACCCAACCGCAGTGCACGCTGAAAGCCCTGAATGCCAAGCCCTGATGCGGCAATACCAGGCCTTGCGCGCTGACTTCGCCCCGCGCGAAGAACAGCGCCGTATATATGGCCAGCTTGCCGACACCCTGGAAGAAAGGGTCGACAGGCTGGACGATGTGATCGACGATTTTCAGGATGAACGCGACGACATTCAGCGGCGCATCAACCGTGGCGAGTACGCATACTATGGCATGAAGGCGGCAGGCTATTACGCTGCTTGGCATGGGCTTTCGATGTTGCGTCTCAGTGAGTGGAGCTATGTCGCAGCCACAAGCGATGTGGCCATCGCCGGGGAATGGGGTGCGCTTGGTGCCGCTTGGGCAGGGCTGGGTACGATTCAGCTGAGCGGGTTGTCGGGCAAAAGGCTGCGCAACGATGCCCGCAATGCGCTGGAAGAATTCGATGCTGCCCTTGCCAGGCTTGAGGACCTTCGCGACCAGTACGCCAGCCGCCAAGAGCATTGGGCCGACTTCCACGACAGGCTGGACAATGACGTGCTGGATCATCTGGTCGAGCAACTGGAAGAGCTTGAAGATCAGATGGATGAAAGTTGCGGTCCCTTTGGTTATTTCGAAAGCGACGCGATGGACTGGGACCTGCGCAAACCCGAGCAGCCCTCCGGCACGCAGATGTTCAACTGGGACATCCCCGAATGGGCCCGGTATGCGATCGTGCGGATCGAACATGGGTATGACGACACCGGCGATCTCTGCGCCGAAGTCTCTGCCTCGACTGACATCGCCCAGGGCTCGATGACCGCCTGTGAGCAGGGTTGGGAAGAATTGGTTCTGGAAACAGGTGGCCAGGGAAAGCTGGTCGTCACCGTCAGCGATCATGACACCGAAATCGACGGCGGCTATCCCGGAAACGGCGGAACAATCCAGGTGGTTTTGGACGCGATGTCTCAACCAGCAGACGACTGACTGGGTTCAAACTGGCGTCCTTATTGCGCCCTTGGTCGTGATGCGGCACGGATGTTTGGAAATGGTCCGCGAATTGGGATGGAATGTAGGCTCTGCATGTCAGGAGATTTGTGGGGAAATCCCTGGCTTCCCAGAAACAGCCGTTCGCGCACACCCCAGCGATCGGTAGTTCGGGCTCGGATCCGGCATACGGCGGTGCAACCCGGTGCTGATGGTAATCACCTTTGTGACAGGGGCTGAAACACCGGACTATAAAAAGTCGCTCAAGAGCTTCCGCCAGCATATGAAACAAACACATCCCGGCGGCCACATGATCGTTGTCACGGCGAGTGAGAAGCGCCCAGAGTGCCGCTGAGCGGGCCACCGTCTGACATCAGGACCTGTTCGAAACGCACTCGTAAAGATTGTGTTGATCGAAACGGCTTGTGTCGTAAATGGTGGTTATCGCCGGGGACAGAAACGGTTGAGTTTTGGTACATCCTGCGTAGCGGAGAAGGTCGGGAACGAGTCGGGGGCGACCTTGGTGAAGGTCGTCTCATCCGCTGCAATCGGCGGCAAGCGGTCCTTGGTTTCGAGCCCTAAACCGTCTCACTGAAAGGAACGAAACAGGCATTCTTCCGCAAGATCAGAACATCGCCGAAGGTAGCCATGTCGACAAGATCGGGAATTGGATCAGCACGAACAACACCGCCATTTCAATCAAAAACAGTGGGGTGATGCCCTTGTACAAGGTTGTCAGCTTCAGGTCGCCGTCCGAGGCGCTCACCACCGTGAACAAATTGATCCCCACAGGCGGGGTGATGACCCCGACTTCCATCAGTTTGACGACGATAACCGCGAACCAGATAGGGTCGAAGCCCATTTTTGACGCGACTGGAAACAGGATCGATGCGGCCATTACAAGGATTGCCAGCGCGTCAAGGAACATGCCGAGGATCAGGAACAGCACAACCATGGCCAAAAGGAACAGATTGTCGCTGAGACCCATTTCGGCAATCGCGTTGATAGCCTCGCGCACGAACCCCGAGAACACCAGGAACCGAGAGAATGTCAGGCCGCCAAGTACTATGACGGCAAGCACTGCCGAGATCTTGACGGTTTCCCGAACAGCTTGCCAGACGCCGCTCAAATCCAGACGCCGCATGAACAGGACGATCACGATAGCGCCGATCGCGCCGACGCTGCCGGCCGCAGATGGCGGAACGGTGCCCGAGTAGATGCCTGCGATGATGATAAATGACAGCAACATGACTGCCCAGACAGTCTTGAGCGACGAGAACTTCTCGGACCAGCTGAACCGCTCGGAATGCCGTGGTGCCCATTCGGGTTTGATACGCACGATGACCAGAATACCGACGATATAGGCGGCGGCTGTAATGAGCCCGGGAATGACACCGGCAAGCAACAGTTTGCCAACGGATTGCTGGGTGAGCAGCGCATACAAAACGAAGGTGATCGACGGAGGAATGAAGGCTGCCAGCGTACCCGACGCCGCAATTACCCCGCCCGCGAGGCCACGGTCATATCCCAGTCGGGTCATTTCAGGATAGGCGATGCGGGTGAATACAGCGGCGTTGACGATGGTGCTGCCGGAAACAGCGGCAAACCCTGCCGAAGACGCCACTGTTGAGATCAGAAGCGATCCGCGCAAGCCCGCCAGCCATTTATGGGCCGCATCAAACATGTCCCGCATCAGTCCGGCGCTTGAGGCGACCAGCCCCATCAGAATGAACATCGGCACCACTACAAGCGAGTAAGACGAGCCGATTTCGAACGGCATGCCAAACAGAATGATGGACGCTTTTTCAAATCCGAACAGCAGGGCCAGACCCCCGGCTCCCGCCGTAAACAGCGCGGCCCCGATGGGCATGCCGGTAAAAATCAGGAAAACAAGCGCAGCAATCCCGAGGCTGCCAATCATCAGCGGATCCATATTACTCGCTCTCGTGATTGGACGACGGGGGCAAAAGACGCGCGATCAAAGCAATCAGCGCAAGCGAGGCGCCACAGGCAGCCACCAGTTTGAACGGCCAGAGTTTAAAGTTGATCGCGCCACCCATGACATCGCCCTTGTCCAGCGAGTGCAGCGCCAGTTTCCAGCTGAGATAGGTCAGCATCGCGAAAAACACCAATGTGCAGAAACCGTTGAACAGGGTCACGCGTTGGCGCCAGCGTGGCGGCAAGGCATTGAGGAGGATGTCGACCGAGATATTGTCGCCGCCCTTGACGGCCTCGGCCATGCCAAGGAACAGGACGCAGACCAACAGGACGCTTGAGAACTCGACCGTCCCGACAATTGGCGCGTTCAAAAACAGCATGGACAGAACGTCTGCCGTTCCGATCAGGGCCAGTGCAAGAGCGGCCAAAGCGGCCAGGAACCCTGCATTGTCTGCCAGGAAATCCAGAATGCGCATGTCGGCCTCCTTCCAGTCGAACCCGGCCGCAATTGACGGCCGGGTCGCTTGTTTGGCTTCAGAGACCGAGTTCCTGAACCAGGAAGGCTTCAACCTCTTTGGCGACAGCTTCCTGTTCGGATCCCAGCTTGGTCATCGACTCGACATAGTGTGTCAGCATCCAGCGCGGCGAAAACTGTTCCTTGATCAGGTGGCCGTCTTCTATGGTCATGGTTTCCAACTTGGCCTCGAACACTTCGCGGGCTTTGCCCTCGAGCGCGTTGATGACCTGCAGGGCGACGACTTCGCCTTTCTCGGCAGCGGCCCAGAAGGCGGCGCGTTGGTCATCGGTCATGTCGTTCAGCACGTCATTGTTGACATAGCTGATGTAAGATCCAACCGCGCCAAAGTTGAAGTCGATGTTGTATTTGGCAACTTCGTAAGTCTTGAAGATCAGGTGTGCGACCCGGCTGAAGTAGACACAATCGACGGTACCGCGTTGCAAGCCCTCATACGTTTCCGATGTCAGCAGGTTGACCGGCACCGCGCCCAGACCTTCGAACACGGCAGGCACAGCCGAGCCGAAGGTACGAATGCGCAGCCCTTCCAGATCGGCGACCTCGCGCACCGGCGATGTGCACAACAGCATGTATGGATCCAGTCCCCGGAACAGGAACGGTGTGACATTGGCCTTTTCGTAAGTGGCCTTGGTCAGGGGCAGGGTCGTCAGGGCCTTCTTGTAAATCGCGGCCACCTGTTCTGGTGTGTCATAGGTCAACGACATGCCAAACGCTTCGTAGGCCGGGAACTGTGCGACATAGTGGTTTGCCGGAAACGACGCCATACTGACCACGTTGTTGGCCACGAAATCGAGCATTTCTTTCTCACCGCCCAATTGACCGCCAAACGCGATCTCGACATTGATGTCGCCACCGGTTGCTTCTTTCAGGTCGGCGGCAAACGCCATCTCGGCCTTGTTCGGCGGGAACGCTTCGGGCAGGAAATGCCCCATTTGCAGGTCAGCCGCTGAGGCCGAACCGGCGATAATGGCAGCAGAGCCAACTGCGGCCAGTTTATTCAGAATACGGGTCATGGTTCCATTTTCCTCCCATAAGAACGATCCGTTTAGGCCGCCGCTCTGTCAAATTTTACGTTTCCTCCAACGCCGAACTTGACAGGTGCGCCGTGCTCGATAAGAAATGTGACATGAGTGTCATGTTTCAGTCAACACAAAATATGACATCAATGTCATGTTTCTAAATTCGGACGTTGCGGAGAGGATCACACGTATGGGAACACCAGTGTACGATATGAATAAGGGGATCACCGATTGGTCTGAACTTGAATCTATCAAATTGAAAAAGCTGCAAAAACAGCTTCGCCGCGTCTATGATCAATCGCCGTTTCACAAAGCCCGGTTCGACGCGGCGGGGTTTCGGCCCGAGATGATGAAATCGCTCTCGGACCTGAAGCATCTGCCCTTCATGGACAAGAACCAAGAGCGAGAATCGCAGGCCGAATCGCAAGCTGCGGGCATCACTGCACTTGGCGATCACATCGTGTGCGATCCCCGCGATGTGGTTCGGATCAGCTCGACTTCCGGCACCACGGGAATGCCGACATTCACAGGCTACACACAGGCGGACAGTGAAGTCACCGCCGAGATCATGCGCCGTGCAATGCCGATGATGGGTGCGGAAAGAGGTGACGTTGTAATGCACGCCTTTGTCATGTCCATGTGGATTGCGGGACTGCCAGTGGCCGACATCATGCAAATGGCCGGATTCACCGTTGTTCCGATCGGCGGGATGAGTGGTCCCGGACGGTTTGCCATAACAGCGCAGTCTGTATTCCCCAAGCAGCTCAACTGCACCCCGTCTTACGCGACCTGGATGGCAAACAAGCTGAGAGAAGATTTCAACATCGACCCTGCCAGCTTTGGCATCAAACGCATTCTGCTTGGGGGCGAGCCGGGCGGGTCAATCCCGGAAGTGCGTGAAAAGATCTCGGGCCTGTGGGGTGGAGCCGAGATTTATGACGGCATCGGCGCGATGCATTCCAGCTTTTTCGCGTCCTTTACTTGCCGCCACAATACCGGGCTGCACTGGCTTGCCGATGATTATGTGCATCTGGAAATCCTTGACCCCGCCACCGGCGCGTCGCTTCCTCTCGAAGACGGAGTCACCGGCGAAGGTGTGTACACAGCACTTGAAAAGGAATGTGCGCCAGCGATCCGCTTCCGGTCCGGCGATCGGTTCGTGATAAAACGCGGGCGGTGTGCCTGTGGGCGCGACACGATCCGTTACTCTATCGAAGGCCGTGTTGATGACATGCTTCTGGTGCGTGGTGTGAACGTGTTCCCGGCCGCCATTCAAGCCGTCATCGGTCGCTTTGCCGACCGAGGCGTGGGGTCGAACATACGGATTGTCCTGACATCGAAACCGCCCGTCCAAGAACCGCCGCTCCCGGTCAAAGTAGAGTTGGCAGCCGAACTGTCCGCCGAAGCAACAGCGGCGCTGGCGGCAGAGCTCTCTGACGCCGTGTCAAAAGAACTGCGGTTCCGGTGTCAGGTTTCGTTGCTGCCGAAGGGGACGCTCGACGCCTTTCAGGCCGACAAAAACCAAAAACAACAGATCTTCGAACGGGAGTATGACCAATGAGCACCGATCCTGTTCAATATGAAGTGACAGACGGCATTGCGACGATCACGCTGAACCGCCCTAACAAGATGAACGTGTTCAATGAGGCGATGTTTGGCGGCCTGAATCGGGCGATGGCGCGGTTCAAAGGGGATGAAGATGCGGGCGTGTGCATCCTGACGGCGGCCGGCGACGGCGCGTTCAGCGCCGGGCTGGATATTGATGCGGGGAATGCGCTGTTGAACGGTGGCGATCTGTCCCGCTCGAACCAGTTTGAGTTGGATTTTCTGGACGATGATATGGGTGGCAAACCAGTCATTTTTTCCTGTTTCGGACATTGTGTCGGTCAGGCGGCGGCTCTTGGCGGTTGGGCTGATATCCGCATTGCAGCCGAGGATACTTTGATTTCTCTGCCGGAAGCCAAGATCGGCATCTCGGCGGTGTCCTTGCCCGGGTTGTTGGTTGATCTGCTTGGGGGGTCGCAGGCAAGTTACGCGCTGCTTTACGGCGGTAAACTTGATGCGGACTGGGGGGCAAGATCAGGGTTCTTCCACGAGGTTGTTCCGCGCGCGGCCTTAGCCGACCGGACATTGGAAATCGCACAGGAAATGGCGGCACAGGCCCCGCTTGCATTGAGGGCGCACAAAAGTCTTATCCGTGCCGCGCAACGGCTACCGCATGACGAGGTGATTGCAAAAGGCCAGCACTACAGGCAGGTTACGTTGCAATCCGAGGATTTCCGCGAAGGCTTGACGGCATTTCTGGAAAAACGTCCCGCCAGATTCAAAGGACGCTGATTTATGTCGTTCAATTCCCCTGACACCCCAATGGCCTTTCGCTATGTCGATCATCTGGCTGATCGGATCGAGGCCGACACCAGCCTGAGCAAAGGGGAACAGCGCAAGACAAAACTGCTTCTCGCTGCGGCAGAAATCCTGCAGGACGGCGCCTATCACAACATGCGCATTGCGGATGTCATCAAGCGCGCCGGTGTCGCGCGGGGCACCTTTTACATATATTTCGAAGATAAATCCGACATCGCGTTGCAGGTGCTCACTGACTTTCGCGCCACTATGTTCAACGTGCCGCGCGTCAATTTCTCGGGCAAGGACTGGCGCACGCGGATCTACCTCGCCAACCTCTATTTTGCCGAGGTGCACCAGATGAATGATGGGCTGCTGCGCGCGTTCTATCAGTTTGTCGATGAAGCCGACGATTTCCGCAAAATGCGTCACGTCAAGGAACGCGAATGGGTGGATCGTTTGTATCATGCGTATGCACGGGTGTTTGGCCCCGCGGAAACAAACGAAGATCGCGCTAATGTGCTCCGCCGCCTTCATGCTCTGCGCGTGATGATCGAGGGGCTCTGCATGCAGGTCTATGTCGAATCCATGTCGGAAATGGTGGCCCTCTTTCCGACGCCTCAGAAGCTGGCAGAAACCGCGACCGATCTTTGGATTGATGCCTTGACCACCTCCGAGGCGGCATCTGCTCCAGAGGTCAATCGCGCCGGCTGATCCGTTCCGACCACATTGAGGTGGTCGGCGCCAATCGCTCAGCCCCGACGGGTGAGGCTGTTTATTGGACCTGGTGGTGTCTCCCGAAGGTTTCTCGCCACGTCTTCGATCAGCCCTCTGATCCAGGCCTTCACTTTTGAGCGGTGTGAAGCCGCTGGCCAATACAGCGTCGTATTACTTGGGGTCGGGAAGTCGAAGGGGCAAAGCGCCAGATCATTGTGCCAGCGGTAAGCGAGCCGGCTGGGCAGGACAGCGAGCAGGTCCGTTCCAATCACGCAATCGACCAGTTCACGCGCGTCGGAACATGTCACAACTGTCCGAAGACGGGCACCGTGTTCGAGCGCATGTTTGAACGGCGATTGCAGCCAACCTGGCGTTGGCTCGAACCGAATGTGGGGAGAACTCGCAAAGTCCTCCACAGAGAGTATCGGCTTCGCCGCCAATGGATGCGCTCGGTCCATCATGCACACATGCTGGTCTGGGACGAGCGATGGGATGCTGTGAATTCCGCTATCGCTGATGACACCAGGAATGATGGCGACGTCCGCTTTGTCCTGAAGAAGCGCCTCCCTTGCACCGCCATAGCCCGATTGCACATGCATCGTGATCCCCGGGGCCTCGCGTCGAAGCCGCCGGAGGACCAGCGGAATGATGATCTGGTCCGCAAAGGCTGCACTGAATATCCGGAAACTGGCCTCAACTCGCTGTGGATCGAAAGCATCTTCGTCGACGATATGCTCAGCCTCGGCGAGGATCCGCTCGACACTTTCCATAAGGGCGCGGCAATGATCTGTCGGCGCGATCGATCCGCCTTGGCGAAGGAATAACGGATCGCCCGCGGCCTTGCGGACCCGTTCGATTGTGTAGCTGATCGAAGATGCGTTCATCCCGAGTTCGTCAGCTGCCAGCGCAAACGACCTGTGGCGAAACACAAGGCGGAACGTTCGCAATGCGGCGAGGTCCAAGCTCAGGATTTCCGGGGACAACATCCCACGCTCCCTGCGTATCGTCCTTGAAGAATTCAATCTCCAAAACCAGACTGATCTGATTGTTCAATCTAAGTCCAGAGTTAAATTGGTCTCATACACCAATGGAGGACAAATGATGGCATTTCAGAATGCAGACATGATTTCCCCGAAACGCCGGCTGATTGCGGCCCTTCACATGTTGGCCTTGGGCGTAGCGAACATGTCCTCCAAGCATGCTCGGGTGACCTGCCCCTTTTTTCAGGGCCACTCGTAAATCGAGTTTGCTCTCCATTTGTGTGCCATCATTCAGCGGCGTGAGCAATGGGCGCAGGCGCGGAGCCCTCATGTAGCTCAAGCGGCTGTGCCCATTGCGTTTTGTCGAAGGGCCGCGCTGCCGCGAACTCCTCCGGGGTTTGATATCTCAGGCTGCTGTGCGGTCTCTCTGTGTTGTAGTCTATCCTCCAGTTTTCGATGATGTCACGAGCCTCGCCGATGCTTGTGAACCAATGCTGGTTCAGACATTCGTCCCTGAAGCGACCATTGAAACTCTCGATGTAGGCATTCTGGGTCGGCTTGCCCGGATCTATGAAATACAACTGCACGCCGTTGTCATCGGCCCAGGCGTCAAGCGCGCGACCTCGTAGTTCCGGGCCGTTATCAACGACCAGAATGTCAGGATATCCGCGTTCGCGTGCGACCCGGTTCAGCAGTTCCACGACCCGCTCACCGGGCAGTGAGAAATCCACCTCGATGGCGGGGCACTCTCGTGTGCAATCATCTTTGAGGTTCGCCGTTCGGAATTTGCGCCCGTTTGCCAGTGCGTCACTGGTGAAATCCAAAGACCACCGTTGGTTGGCTGCAATCGGGCACCAGCCGCCCTCACGGCCTTCCTTGGGGATCTTCTTGCGCTTTGTGCGACGTAGCCACAGCCGCTCCTCGCGGTAGATACGTTCGACGACTTTGACGTTCACCTTGAACCCCTCGCGCACCAGCTTGGCATGCAACATACGATAGCCATACCTCCTGTGCTTGCCTGAAAGCGTGATCAGACGTTCCCGAAGCCGCGCGTGGCGATCCGGGCGCGCCTGATAGGTCAGGCTCGATCTGGATATTCCAACCAGCCTGCACGCCCGCCTTTGCGTGAATTGGTGTTCAGCCATCAACGTGACCACCGCATCCCGACGGGCGGCAGGCGTTATGAGTTTTTTGCCAGCAGCCCCTTAAGACCAGCATTATCGAGCATCGCGTCTGCCAGCAGACGCTTCAGCTCCGAGTTCTCGACCTCCAGGTCCTTCAGGCGGCGCAGCTCGGATACTGTCATGCCGCCATACTTGGCTTTCCACTTGTACAGCGTCGCATCGGACATCCCATGCTTGCGGCAAAGCTCAGACACTTTGGCACCCGCAGCATACTCCTGCAAAATCCCGACGATTTGTTCCTCTGTGAAGCGTGACTTCCGCATTCTTCGTTCTCCTCGTAGCTTTGAACGTTACGAGAACAAACTCTCTTTTTGAATGGTCCGAAATTCTGGGGGCAGGTCATCCCTCACAGGGTTCAAATGCGTTTGGCATATCACTCCCCTTCTTTTCTGCGGTATTTTCTTGATAGCCTTTTCTATTGCTTAAAAGGTCGCAGCATTGCACGTTTTTGAGAACCCGGGATATTTCGACATCTGAATTGCAGAATTGCGCAAGGCTGGAGAGTATGAATGCAGTGGGATGATGCGCGAGTGTTCCTTGCCTACGCCCGCGAAGGGTCCTTCAACAATGCTGCCAAACGTCTGGGTGTTCGGCACTCCACGGTGTCACGTCGCATTCATTTGCTGGAAGACAAGCTTGGGACAAAACTCATCGAACGCAGTTCATCGGGTTATATTCTGACGACTGCCGGGGAAGAGTTACGCAAATCGGCCTCGCGCATGGAAAATGAACTTCTGGCCTTCGAAGCAACGCGTGGTGGAGAAAACGATGATGTTTCTGGGCAGTTGCATGTCACTGCAGTAGCCAACATGGCATCGACCATTCTGATGCCGTTGTTCGCGCGCTTCAGCAAAGCCCATCCAAACATTGACCTACGCCTTGAAGTCACAAACGATTCTGTACGTTTGGCAGAGCGCGATGCGGATGTGGCGTTGCGTCAGACAAATTCTCCCGGAGAGACATTAATCGGTACACGTCTGACAACAGTTGCATCGTCCGTCTACGGCTCTGAAGCATATTGTGCGGAAGTAACGGCTGGTAGATCCGCAGAGAAATGGATTGGCGTAGATTGCTGCGAATACCATAGAACGTGGACGAAACAGGCTTGTTCCCAAGAGAGTTATGCCCAAAAGTTGGTGACGGCGTGATCAGGCGGCGTTTTGACGTTGCCTGATCCCGTCCTTGAAGGCAATCCCCTGGATCACTTCGGGCAGACGGTTTGGCCCTGAGATCTTCCTCCACTTCTTCTTGGCCGACATCATCAACCTGAAGACCATGGCGAGGGCGGTCTTGCGGTTCAGGCATCCTTTGGTTTTGCGCGTTCGGTTGCGGACCGTGGCAAAGACGCTTTCGATCGGGTTCGTGGTCCGGATGTGTTTCCAGTGTTCGGCCGGGAAGTCATAGAAGGTCAGCAACACGTCGCGGTCCTTGACCAGCCTGGCCACGGCCCGCTCGTATTTCAGGCCGTAGGTTTCCATGAAGAGATCGAAGGCCGCATTGGCTTCCTTCTTCGTCTCGGCCATCCAAATATCCTGCAGATCGGCCTTGGCTTTTTCCCGCAGCGACAGGGGCAGCGCGCCCGTTACATTGGCCGTCTTGTGGACCCAGCACCGCTGCTCACGGGGGGTCGGATAGACATCCCGCAGCGCCGTCCAGAACCCACCCAAGCGCGCCCTCACCGACAGCACCCTCGGGCGGCACCGATGGGCCGCGTTTCCTCAGACCGCGTAACAGGTCCCGCCAGCTGTCCGCGTTCTCCCGGAATCCGTCCATGATGCTCAAAACGTCCTTTTCTCCGTACTCGTCAGCGCCGATAATCACCAACATACATTGACGATCCCCGTCCAAACGGGGCGTGAAGCAGACCCCGTCCGCCCAGATGTAGACATAGCGCTTGCCCGACAGGTCACGCTTGCGCCAGGCTTCATACTCGTCCCACCAGGTCGCCTTCAGTCGCGTGATCGTGGAGGCTGACAGCCCCTCTGCATCCGGCCCCAAAAGGGCGGCCAGCGCCTCGCTGAAGTCCCCCGTTGAAATGCCCTTCAGGTAAAGCCAGGGCAGCAGCGCCTCGACGGACTTCGCTTTGCGTAGATCCGGCGGCCCCAAGGATGAACGGAACCTGATCTTGCTGCCATTAATGTTCGCGCCCCGGTCGCGGACCCGGGGCGCCTGAACGGGCACCGTGCCGATCCCGGTCATCACCGCGCGCTCCGGCAGGACCCCGTGGCGCACCAGACGCTGGCGACCTTCCTCGTCCAGACGCTGCGCGTGAACCGCCATGAAACCGGCACCCTCAGCCTGCACAGCCGTTCGCAACAACTCGCGGGCCCCGAACTGAATGACCTCAGTCAGCGGATCAGGTGAAAATTCCGATGGTAGCTCGAATGGAACAACGGTAGATTTCGACATGTGGCATATCCCTTTCTCTTGAGAATTGACGGCGCTTCAGCACCGCCTTGATATGCCGCCCCTCAGGGGCCATCACCAACTTTCAACCATATCTCCCCAAGATAGCCATTCCTTTTTTGTGGACGATACTTCCTTGACCGTGGCAGCATTGAAAGAGGGACTTGGGGTTGGGTATCTGCCTTGTTTCCTTGGGGACAGCGACCCTGCTCTGATCCGGTATCGCGAACCCGAAATGCAACACAACCTCGGTCTCTGGCTTCTTTATCACCGGGATTTGCGGAACACCAAGCGCGTCACGCTCTTTCGCGAACATATGCAGCGCGAGATCAAAAGTATTGCGCCGCTGTTCGAGGGCGAGAACCGAAGCCAGCACTGTTCTCGGAGCTGACCTCCGTCAATCGATGGAACAACAACCATAGGCCGTTCGGATTCGCAGAGCCTGCGCCAAAAACGATCGCTTTTGTCCCGAGGACCGTGCCTGCCAGTATTCACTGACCTAAACAGGACAGAACCCCCCGGCAAAACGCCGGCCCTCCTCGCCATTCCGCCGTTGCCAACCCCCGAGCCCTCATGCGACCCTCCCCGTGACCTGGAGGAGCGACGATGAACACCCTCACCCGCGATACCACCGCGCAGTTGCCGCAGGTGTCCGAGCCCCGAAATCCCGGCATGGCGCTGGACCTGGATTGGGTCCGGGCGGTGCAGGCCAATACCTCGGCCATCGAACGGCGCGCGGCGACGTTGCCGGGGCGGCGGTCGGTCAAGAAGGACTGGCAGGCGGCGTGGCTTTTGAAGGCGATCACCTGCATCGATCTGACAACGCTCAGCGGTGACGATACCGCCGACCGGGTGCGGCGGCTCTGTGCCAAGGCGCGGACACCGGTGCGGGCCGATCTGCTGGCGGCGCTGGGCATGGATCCGGTCACGGTGGGAGCGGTCTGTGTCTATCACGACATGGTGTCGACGGCGGTTGAGGCGCTCGACGGCACCGGCATCCCCGTGGCCGCGGTCAGCACCGGGTTTCCTGCCGGTCTGTCGCCCTTCAACCTGCGCGTGGCCGAAATCGGGGAGAGCGTGAAGGCCGGGGCGCAGGAGATCGATATCGTGATCTCGCGCCGGCTGGTGCTGGGCGGCGACTGGCAAGCGCTTTATGACGAGATGCGCACCTTCCGGGATGCCTGCGGAGAGGCGCATGTGAAGGCGATCCTTGCCACCGGAGAACTGGGTACGCTCAGGAACGTGGCCCGCGCGTCGCTGGTCTGCATGATGGCGGGGGCGGATTTCATCAAGACCTCGACCGGCAAGGAAAGCGTAAACGCAACGCTGCCGGTGTCACTGGTGATGATCCGGGCGATCCGGGATTACTACCAGCGCACCGGGTACCGCGTGGGCTATAAACCCGCCGGCGGGATTTCCAAGGCCAAGGATGCGCTGGTTTACCTCGCACTGATGAAGGACGAATTGGGCGACCGCTGGCTGCAACCGGACCTGTTCCGCTTTGGCGCTTCGTCGCTTCTGGGCGATATCGAGCGGCAGTTGGAACATCACGTCACCGGCGCCTATTCCGCCGGTTACCGACACGCGATGGGATGAGGCAGACGACCGGAATTTTTGAAAAATTCCGGGCCGTTTTCTTTCAAAGAAAACGGCTGCAAGGGAGGAAGAGCGAGTGACCGTGAAGGAAATCTTCGACAGCATGGAATACGGCCCCGCCCCCGAAAGCGCGGCAGAGGCGCTGGCGTGGCTGGTCGATCAGGGTGACCGGTTCGGCCATTTCATCGATGGTGTGTTCACCGATCCCGGCGACGGGTTCGAAAGCCGCAACCCGGCCACGGGCGAGGTGCTGGCGACGCTCAGCCAGGCCAACCGGGCAGATGTGGACGCCGCCGTTGCCGCCGCGCGGCGGGCCCAGCCGAAATGGGAGAAGCTGGGCGGTCCGGCCCGGGCGCGTTTTATCTATGCGCTGGCGCGGCTGTTGCAGAAACACGCGCGGCTGTTTGCGGTGATGGAAACGCTCGACAACGGCAAGCCGATCCGTGAGGCGCGCGACATCGACGTGCCGCTGGCGCAGCGGCATTTCTATTATCACGCCGGCATGGCTCAGCTGATGGAAGACGAACTGCCCGACCGGCAGGCCATCGGCGTCTGCGGGCAGATCATCCCGTGGAATTTCCCCCTGCTGATGCTGGCGTGGAAGGTCGCCCCGGCGCTGGCGATGGGCAATACGGTGGTGCTGAAGCCGGCGGAATACACGTCGCTGACCGCGCTGCTCTTTGCCGATATCTGCCGGCAGGCGGGTTTGCCGCGCGGCGTGGTCAATATCGTCACCGGCGACGGGGCGGTGGGCGAAATGATCGTGGCCTCGGACGTGGACAAGATCGCCTTTACCGGATCGACCGAGGTGGGCCGCCGCATTCGCGAGGCCACGGCCGGATCCGGCAAAGGGCTGACGCTGGAGCTGGGCGGCAAGAGCCCTTACATCGTGTTCGATGATGCCGATCTCGACAGTGCGGTCGAAGGTCTGGTCGATGCGATCTGGTTCAACCAGGGGCAGGTCTGTTGCGCCGGGTCGCGCCTGTTGGTGCAGGAGGATGTGGCCGGACGGTTTTATGACCGGCTGCGGGCGCGGATGGACGGGCTGCGCATCGGCAATCCGCTGGACAAGTGCATCGATGTCGGCGCGGTGGTGGACCCGGTGCAGCTGCGCGCCATCGCGGCGATGGTTGATGGCAACACCGCCGGAACGACGTATCGCGCCAATACGGCACTGCCGGCAGAGGGGTGTTTTTACCCGCCCACCCTGATCACCGGGATGGAGCCCTCCGATCCGCTGATGCAGGAGGAGATTTTCGGCCCGGTTCTGGTCTCCACCACCTTCCGGACCCCGGCCGAGGCCGTCGCGCTGGCCAACAACACCCGCTACGGGCTGGCGGCGACGGTGTGGACGGAAAACGTCAACCTTGCGCTCGATATCGCGCCGAAACTTGCCGCCGGGGTGGTCTGGGTGAACGCCACCAACCTCTTTGATGCCGCCGCCGGGTTCGGTGGCATCCGCGAAAGCGGGTTCGGTCGCGAAGGTGGATGGGAGGGGCTGAACGCCTATACCAAACGCCGCGGCCGGACACGCAGATTGTCTCTGGTCGAGCCGGCGCGCGGCGAAGGTGCGCCCGCCGACCCGATTGACCGGACCTCCAAGCTCTATGTTGGTGGCAAACAGGCGCGCCCGGACGGCGGATATTCCCGGCCGGTCTGGGGAAAAACCGGGGCGCTGCTGGGACATGCCTCGCTGGCCAACCGCAAGGATGTGCGCAATGCGGTCGAAGCTGCACAGGGCGCAGCGGGCTGGGCCAGAACCACGGGACATCTGCGGGCGCAGATCCTGTACTATCTGGGCGAAAACCTGTCGGCCCGGGCCGCCGAGTTCGCGCACCGGATCGACACCATGAAGGGCGGCAGACAGGGCGCGAAAGAGGTCGAGGCATCGATCCAGCGGTTTTTCACCTACGCGGCCTGGGCCGACAAATATGACGGGAAGGCCCATGGCGTTCCGATCCGCGGCGTTGCGTTGGCGATGAAGGAACCGGTTGGCATCATCGGCGCGCTCTGTGCGGACGACGTGCCGCTGCTGGGGCTGGTGGCGGTGATGGCGCCGGCGATTGCGATGGGCAACCGTGTGGTTCTGGCAGGCTCCGAACCCTACCCGCTGGCCGCCGCGGATTTCTATCAGGTGCTCGAAACGTCGGATGTGCCGGCAGGTGTGGTCAACATCCTGACCGGATCCCATGCCGAGCTGGCCAAGCCGCTGGCGACGCATATGAATGTCGACGCGGTCTGGAGCTTCTCGTCCAGCGATCTGTCTGCGGATATCGAGCGCGGATCAGCCGGAAACCTGAAACGAACCTGGGTGAACAACGGCACCGGGCGCGACTGGTATCAGACGGATGCCGCGACATTTCTGGAGGCCGCGACCGAAGTGAAAAACATCTGGGTACCGTACGGAGAGTGAGCGCATGGCAATCGGATTCGATTTCAGGGACCGGACGGTCGTCGTCATCGGTGGCACCAGCGGCATCAACCGCGGCATCGCCGAAGCCTTTGCCGCGGATGGCGCAAAGGTCGCGGTGGCCAGCCGCAGTCAGGACAAGGTGGATGACACTGTCGCCGCCCTGACAGAGCAGGGCGCGGCCCGGGCTATGGGCACCGCATTCGACGTCCGCGATGCCGAGGCGGTGGCAGCGGGACTGGCCGGCATTCACGACGCGCTGGGCGATTTCGATGTGCTGATCTCCGGCGCGGCAGGCAATTTCCCCGCCCTCACGTCGGAAATGTCGGTGAACGCGTTCCGCACCGTGATCGAGATCGATCTGGTCGGAACCGTGCACGTGATGAAGGCCAGCTATCCGTTCCTGAAGCGTCCCGGTGCCAGCATCATCAACATTTCTGCGCCACAGGCCTATCTGCCCTATGAAGGGCAGGCGCATGTCTGCGCGGCCAAGGCCGGGGTGGATCAGATCACGCGGACCCTGTCGCTGGAATGGGGTGGCGAAGGGATCCGGGTGAATTCGGTCGTGCCGGGGTTCATCGACGGAACCGAGGGCGCCAAACGGCTGGCCCCGACCGAGGAGATCCGGCAGGAAATCCTGTCCGGCGTGCCGCTGGGGCGGATGGGGGTGCCACAGGACGTGGCCAACATGTGCCTGTTCCTGGGGTCCGATATGGCCTCTTACGTGTCCGGCTGCGTGATCAATGTCGATGGGGCGGTTTACCAGCGCGGGTCGGGGCATCTGGGCCAGAAGATGGGCGACATGCTGCGGGCGATGACCGCATCACGGTAAAGGCCGCAAGCCGGCGACCGCCATCCCCCGGACGCCAGCGGCGGAACCTGCCCGAAAACCGGCTGCACCGATGATTGGCTGACGAAGAAAGCGACGTACGGCCGTCTGCGGGGGCCGCACGGAACCTGGGATCCGGCATGCCGATGCCGGGGACGAAACAAGGCCCCGGCCTGTTCAATGATCGAGCTGCGCAACGGCGCCGCCTGTGCCTTCAGTTCGTACTGGTTTCCAGTCCGGCCGGTTGACCGACCACGACAAAATGCAGCCCCTCGGGGTCCAGCAATTCCGCCGCCACGCGGTTTACGTCCTCGAGAGTCACGGCGTTGACCTTGTCGTTTCGGGTCACGATGTAGTCGAGCCCGAGGTCATCCATCTGCATGTGGATCAGGATCCGGGCAATCCGACCGTTCCCGTCGAACCGCAAAGGATATGCGCCGGTCAGATACGTCTTGGCATCCTCAACCTCCTGCGCGGTGACGCCTTCGGTCGCGACACGGGTCCACTCGGCCCGGATCACGTCGATGGCTTCGGCGATCCGGTCATTGGACGATGCAACCGACCCCATGTAGACCGAGGCAAGATCCTTGGGCACAAGGTAGCTGTAGACGCCATAGGTTAGACCGCGTTTTTCGCGCACCTCGTGCATCAGGCGGCTTTCGAATGATCCACCGCCAAGGATCTGGTTCAGCACATAGGCGGCGAAGAAATCCTCGTCATGGCGGTCAATCCCGTGTTGGGCGAAAAAGGCCACCGATTGCGGCGTTTCGAAGTCGACCACCGTGACCCCGCCAACAATTGTTACTTCGGCAGGACCGGGCAGCGGAACGCTGGTTTCGGGCAGGTCTGCCAGCAGATCATCCAGCAGCTTGCCAAGTTCCCCGGGCGTGATGTCGCCGACCGCGCTGATGAACAGGCGGTCGCGCGCGAAAATCCGGGAATGGGCATCGAACATGTCGTCCCGGGTCAGCGCGGACACCGTTTCGATCGTGCCTTTTTCCGGACCGCCATAGGGATGATCACCGTAAGCCATTTTGGCAAAGGCAGCACCGGCGATTTCATTGGGGTCCTTGAGGTCCCCGGCCAGCCCCGACAGAACCTGCCCCCGCACCCGTTCCAGCGCATCGGGATCAAACCGCGGTTTCATGATCGTGTCACGCAGGAGCGCAACGACCTGATCGCGGTTTTCCGTCAGAAAGCGGGCAGAGATCGAAATGGTGTCATCGCTGCTGTCATAGTCGACGGAGGCCGCCAGCGCTTCCAGCTCACGGGCGTATTCGACCGCCTCAAGCTCGGCGGATCCCTCTTCCAGCAAGCCGGTCATCAGGTAGATGGCCCCGCGTTTATCAGCCGGGTCCAGCGACACGCCGCCGCGAAAGCTCAGCTCCAGCGCCATGAACGGGATCGAATGATCTTCGACCAGCCAGGCCTTGATGCCCCTGGGTGAGGTGACTTCCTGTATCTGAACTCCGGCCAGAGCGGGGATCAGCGACAAAACCCAGATCAGGGCGGATACGATCATCGGTCTCATTGAATGGCCTCCTCTGCCCGCATCAGCCAACCGGTGACCGAGCCTTCGGGTCGCAGCACGGCACGTGCCGCGGCGATGATATCGTCTTCGGTGACCTGTTGCAGAATATCCGGCCAGCTTTGAACATCGGCCACGCTCAGGCCCGACGTCAAAGCCCGGCCGTATCGGCTTGCGATGCCTTCGACATTGTCTCGGGCATAGATCTGCGCGGCGCGCAACTGCATCTTGATCCGGTCCAGCTGGGTCGGATCCACGCCCTCGTCCACGAAATCGCGCAGCGCCTGGTCCAGCGCGTCTTCGGCGTCCTGCAGTGAAACACCGGGGCCGGGCACAACCACGATGTCAAACGTCGTGTCATCGAGAGATACGCCACTGTAGAACGCGCCGGTGTAAATCGCGATCTGCTGATCGAACTGCAGCTTCTGCGCCAGATAGGATGTGGTGCCGCCGCCCAGCACTTCTTCGAGGATGGTCAGCGCCGCCGCCTTTCGTTGCGCGCCGGCGTCGCGTTCGGGTGCAAGGTAGGACCGGCTGACATATTCCTGTGCGACCCGCGGATCGCGGAAGGTCAGGCGCCGGGCAGCAGTTTGCGGCGGCTCGGTCGCACGAAATCTCTCCGGCAGGTCCGGGTTCGCCGGGATCGCCCCGTAATACTTTTCGGCCAGCGCCCGCACGTCATCGGGATAGACATCGCCGGATACCACGAGGATCGCGTTGTTGGGCGCATAATATGTCCGGTAAAAGCCCAGCGCATCTTCCATGTCGAGCGCCTCCATTTCATGCCGCCATCCGATGATCGGAACGCCGTACCGGTGATTGAGATATTGTGCCGCTTTCTGCTGTTCGCCGAACAGCGCGCGCGGGTTGTTTTCTGTTCGCTGGTTGCGCTCTTCGAGGATCACATCCCGTTCGGTCGCAATATCACGCTCGGTCAGGCGGATATTGACCATCCGGTCGCTTTCCATCTGCATCATCAGCTCCAGCCGGTCGGCCGCGATACGCTGAAAATATGCGGTATAGTCATAGCTGGTGAACGCATTGTCGTTGCCGCCGTTGGCGGCAACAACGGCCGACAGTTCACCTGCGGCCATCGTGTCGGTTGCCTTGAACAGCAGGTGTTCCAGGAAATGCGCAACACCGGACGATCCGACGGGTTCGTCGGCTGATCCGGCCCGGTACCAGACCATGTGCTGAACCACCGGCGCGCGGTGGTCTTCGACAACGATAACGTCCATTCCGTTGTCGAGAGTGAAGGATGTCACGGCTTCCTTCGCCGCCTCGGAAAAGGCCGAGGACCCGAGACTGAACGCCAAGGCCAGCCCCAGAATGAAACGCTGCATCTGCATGTCTCCCAAACGCGATGGGGACAAGGTACGGCGCCTTGCCCGCTGTTCAAGCCGAAGTCTCGGGATCGTGAGGATTATTCGTCATAAGGCGGCGCGGACGGCGTTCGACCGCCGGCGCGCCGATAGGGAACCGCCGCTTCGAAAGGATCAAGCGTTTCGCGGCGGTAAGCCTGTTCGTAACGATCGACCTTGAAAATCCGGAAGCCCGACAGACGCGCCTGACGCTTTCGGAACTTGGCATCTTCCTCGGCCAGCGATTGCCGGACATCCGGCTGCACGCCATTGCGGCTGGCTGCCGTAACCAGTGCTGCGTCGGATCCCGGGATCGGAGCGGTCGGGTCCAGCCGGGCGGTATTGCCGCCGACCGCCGCGACGGCGTCTGCGTTCGGCACCTGATCGACCCGGTTCTTGGAGCCCGGTGTCGGCGCCGGCAGGAAGGCATAGTCCTTGGGCTGCTCCAGCGGCTTGGCGGGCGTGACCAGAAACTCGTCCGGACCGTTGCTGGTTTGCGTCAGAGTACGCAGACCCTTGTCGGCGCAGCCACCCAGTCCGAGCGTTGCGGCAATCACGAAACCTGTTGCAAAACGAGCGCTCAGCATCGTTTGTCTCCTGCCATTTCCGGGGGTTTTATCCGATTATTCTGCATAGGTCACGCCGCCTTTTTTCCGGGCCGGGCCATGTCGGCAAAGACCAGCCCGACCGCACCGAGGAAGATGAACACATCTGCCACGTTGAAGACGAAAGGGTTTCGGATGCCGCAGCACGACATGTTGAGAAAGTCGAGCACATAGCCATACAGCAACCGGTCCACGACATTGCCCAGCGCTCCGCCGATCAGGAACCCGGCACTGAGCTGCATGAAGACCGATCCCTTGCTGCGCAGCGTCCAGACAATAACGGCCAGAGACACCGCAACCGAAAACCCGATCAGAACCCAGCGCTGCGCGTCGCTGTCGCCGTTCAGCAGGCCGAAATTGATCCCGCGGTTTTCACCGTAGTGGAAGTTCAGAAACGGCGGCATAACGTCGATCCGCTGAACCCGGGCCAGATCCATCATGTGAATCACAAGGTACTTGCTGGCCTGATCTGCCAGAAAGGCCCCGAGCCCGGCCCAGAGAAGGACGCCGCCCCGCATCAGTGCCTGAAATGCCGCATGCCGGTGAGCACCATGGCCAGCCCCGCCTGATCCGCGGCGGCGATCACCTCGTCGTCGCGCATAGACCCTCCGGGCTGGATAACAGCGGTCGCCCCGGCCGCGGCGGCCTCCATCAGACCGTCGGCAAAGGGAAAGAACGCGTCCGAAGCCACCGCCGAACCGATCGTCAGCGGTTCCGGCAGGTTCAGCGCCTGCGCCATGCGCTCGGCCTTCTTTGCCGCGATCAGGGCGCTGTCCACACGGCTCATCTGGCCGGCTCCGACGCCAACCGTGGCCCCGTCTTTCACATAGACGATAGCGTTCGATTTCACGTGTTTGGCCACCCGCCAGGCAAAGATCAGGTCGGCCATCTCGCGATCCGAAGGCGCGCGTTTGGTCACGACCCTCAGGTCGCCCGCATCGATATGCCCGGTATCCTTGTCCTGCGTCAGGAACCCGCCCGAAACCTGCCGGATCGTCATTGCCGCGCTGGCCGGGTCGGCCATTCCGCCAGTGGTCAGCAAGCGCAGGTTCTTTTTGGCAGCGAACACGGCCTTTGCTGCCTCGTCCGCCTCGGGCGCGATGACGACCTCGGTGAAAATGCCGGTGATCTCCTGCGCCGTCGCTTCGTCCAGCGGCTGATTCAGTGCGATGATACCGCCAAAGGCGCTGGTCCGGTCACAATCGAAGGCGCGCGAATAGGCCTCTTTCAGCGTGTCGGCCCGGGCCACCCCGCAGGGGTTGGCGTGTTTGATGATCGCGCAGGCCGGGCCGTCAGCCGCCGCGAATTCGCTGACCAGCTCGAACGCGGCATCGGTGTCGTTGATGTTGTTGTAGCTCAGATCCTTACCCTGATGCTGCATCGCCGTCGCAACGCCCGGTCGGTTCGTCCCATCCTTGTAAAAGGCCGCGCTCTGATGCGGGTTCTCGCCGTAGCGCAGGGTCTGCGCCAGCGTCCCGCCGACCGCCCGGAAACGGGGCGCGGCGTTTTTCTGCTGCCCTGCCATCCAGCCGGACACGGCGGCGTCGTAGGCCGCGGTGCGGGCATAGGCCGTCAGGGCCAGTTCCTGCCGGAAGGCCAATGTCGTGGCGCCGTCGTTTTCGCTCAGCTGTGACAAAAGCAGCGCGTAATCCGCCGCGTCCACCACGACGTTGACAAAGGCGTGGTTCTTGGCCGCCGCCCGGATCATCGCCGGCCCGCCGATGTCGATATTTTCGATACATTCGGCATAGCCTGCGCCCTTGGCCACGGTCGCCTCGAACGGATACAGATTGACCACCAGAAGATCGATCGCCCCGATCCTGTGTTTTTCCATGGACGCCTGATGCGCCGGGTCATCCCGCAGCGACAGCAACCCGCCATGCACCATCGGGTGCAGCGTCTTGACACGGCCATCCATCATTTCCGGGAAACCCGTCAGCTCGGACACGTCGCGCACGTCCAGACCGGCCTCCCGCAGAGTTCTGGCGGTGCCGCCGGTGCTGACCAGCTCGACACTATGTCCGGCCAGGGCCTGACCCAGTTCGACAAGCCCGGATTTATCGGAAACAGAAAGCAGCGCCCGGCGCACGGGCTGAAGATCGGTCATTAATAGGGGTCCTCCATCAGAGTATCGACGATCTCGCTTTCGTCCCGGCGCAGGTCCCGTACGGCAATCGCCGTGTCCTGCGCCTTGGAAAGCGACCAGCGGATGCGCGTCGCATACTCCATCGCCCGGCCCGATAGAACGATCTGTTTTGTCGCGCGTGGCTTCAGCCGCCCCTTTTCCAGAAACACGCTGGCCTGCAACGACAGATCGTGAACCCCTTCGTGCCGGAACACCCAGATTTCCCCGCTCTTGAGCGCCAGCGACACCGCCGCGCCGCCAAGGTCGACCGATGCATCGACATCCGGGTGCAGGTGGAACCGCACATCGAACCCGACACCGCCCAGCCGCGCCGTGTCCATTGCCCGGTCGAACCGTATCTTGTCGGCGTCCTCCATCGCCAGCAACATGTCTTCGCCCGCCAGCCCGCGCCCGTCGAAGGTCAGCTCCAGCGTCCGGGCAAGCGTCAGGCCGTGGCTGGGAACATAACCGTTATGCCCACCCTGAAAGCGAACCGCATCCGGTGCTTCGGACATCTCGATAGGAACGTAATCCGGTCCGTCGATCAGCGCCTCGCGCCCGGTGCCGCGCTCCGGCTCGCTCAGCCGGGCCGAGGAAAACCCGTCCACGCACAGGACCGAATGCGACGGGGTCGCCCGTCCGGCCCGGCGCCAGTCCACACCGAAGGAAACCCCGGACCCGCAGTTCACCACCAGCGGCCGGCGGCCGGATGTCAGCTCGAACGCGAGGGTCGAGGCATGGGCGTTATAGGACGCCTTGCCGTGTGGCGGTTCGCTGGCGTCCACGATGATGCTGGTCCGGCCCGCCGACAGACGCGCGTATCCCATTGCCAGCCCGTCGGCATGGCGCTGGGTGACATGACTGGCCGCCAGCGCATGATCCAGCCGGCCTTCCAGCCCGCGGCCCCCGCCATGGAACCGGGCCAGCCCGCCATCGCTGTGGCGCAGGGTCCGCAGGGTCGGCGCAATCCGCTCGATCGCGGCGACATGCGGCTGTGGCACCCCCCTGCCGGCCTCGTGCAGCGCCGCGGACGACCACGTGAGCAGCATGAAGACTTCCAGCAATTCCTCGGGGTTTCGCGTGGCCAGCCCGCCCTGATCGTCGATCTGGTCCTCGCATTCGCTGGCCATCGCGCGCAGCGCCGGGTCGGCCAGCGCCTCCATGCCCTCCAGCGACAACCCGGCAAAAACCAGCCCCGTCAGCGCCTCGAACCGCGGCAGGCCGGGCGAGGCCCCCTGCCAGCGCTTGTTCAGAAACCACGTCTGCCGCGCCAGCGCACGATAGAACCGTTCGCTGTCGTCGCGTTCCAGCCCGCGCAGCAGGAATATGGCGTGATTGATCCAGCGCACGATACGCCGCCCGGTCAGGTCCGGGGTCCAGCCCGGCCCGGTGCCCCGGCCATAGGTGTCGATCCAGTCCAGCAGCCAGCCCTGCGCCCGCGCCCGCGCCTGCCGGTCACCGATTGCCGCGAGATCATCGAGCCACCCGAACCCCTGACGCTCGGCCTCGTAAGCAGGATCGGGCGCATTCACCGCCCAGAGCGAGGTGTCCGGAGCCTCGATCAGCGTGCCGGCAAACAGCAGGTTTCCGCCAATCAGTTGCCGGCCACGGGCAAAACTGCCCACGGTGCGCGGTTCCGGCTGTGACACGAAACCGGTTGCCGCACGCTGTCGCGCGCTGAGCCGGGCATAGTACCGGTTCAGGAACCGCGTGCTGCGCGGAACGGCGGGTACGGCAATGGACATCGACTGCTGCCTCATACGCTCTTTGGCGCTTTGACCCGATCATAGCGTCAGGCGCTGGCCAAGTCACCGCCGAACTGGCGGTCAGGCCGATTTCAGCAGGGGCGCGATGAAAAACCCGTCCATGCCGCCCTGATCCGGCCAGTAGTCGGGCCGCAGCCGCAGTCCAAGCCCGGGAACGATCCAGTCGTCATCGATGCCGGGCAATGTCAGCGCATCCGGGTCGGGGCGCAGCCCGTCATGCCGGTCCAGCGCGGCGCTGATCTGCGCCTCGCCTTCCTCCGGCAGCAGCGAACAGGTGCAATACACCAGCCGCCCGCCGGGGCGCAGCAGAGTCAAAGCGTGATCGATCATGCGCGCCTGCAAACCGGTCAGATCATCCAGCCCCGTTCCGTCACGCACATGCGGCAGATCCGGGTGGCGGCGGATGGTTCCCGTGGCCGAACATGGCGCATCCAGCAGAACCGCATCATATGTCCCGGTCAGCGCAAACACGTCCGCCTCCTCCACATTTGCCGCAAGACCCGTCCGCGCAAGGTTTTCGTGCAACGTCGCCAGACGCGGGCCCGATATGTCCACAGCCGTCACATCCGCACCGGCCGCTGCCAGCTGCAGCGTCTTGCCGCCCGGCGCGGCGCAGAGATCCAGCACCTTTTCGCCGGGTTTCGCGGACAGGACCCGGGCGGCGGTCGCGGCGGCGGCATCCTGCACCCACCACGCCCCGTCGGCATATCCCGGCAGGGCCGACACCTGCGGCGACTGCGTCAGGCGCATGGTCCCTGTCGGCAGCTGCACTGCCCCCAGCTCCGCCGCCGAAAGGCCCGATTGCGGATGCAGGGTGAGGTCCAGCGGCGCGCCGCCGAAATGCGCCGCTTCGATCCGGGTGGTCACATCCGGCCCGTATGCCCGCGCCAGAGGTCCGCGCAGCCATTTCGGCAGGCGCGGAACCCGCAGCTCGGCCCATTTTTCAGGTCCGGTCGCTGCCACCTTGCGCAGGACCGCGTTCACCAATCCGCGCAGCCCGCTGAATTTCTTGTGATCTGCAACGATGCTGACCATCGCGTTGACCACGCCATGTGCCGCCTCGCCGTGACACAGCTCGACCGTTCCCAGCCGCAGCGCATTGCGCACCGGCATCGGCGGCCGCTTGCGCAGATGCGCGCTGAGGATCCGGTCCGCCCGTTCCAGACCCCGCAGCGTATCAGCGGCCAGCCGCTGCGCCCGCGCCCTGTCCGGCGGCGCCAGATCGTCGAGCAGGCCCGCCGCAACGCAATCGGACAACAGACGCTGATGTTCCAGAACCTGATCCAGCAGGTTCAGGGCCCCGCGCCGTGCGGCTGTTCCGGTGGCAGACATCGGACGACTTTCTCTTGTTTCGCGAAGCCACTGGCGTATATCAGCAACCATGGAAAAGAAAGCCGACAATCACCGTAACCTGCCGCCTGCCGCGCAGCGCGCGCTGGCCGAAGCCGAGGAACGGCGGCGCAAGGCCGAAGAAGAGGCCAGACCGCTGCCGCGCGAGCTGGGTGGCCGGGACGGGCCGGAACCGGTGCGCTACGGCGATTGGGAGAAAAAGGGACTCGCGGTCGATTTCTGAGCGCCCGGAATTTTTCAAAAATTCCGGGCCGTTTTCTTTGTAAGAAAACGGCCCCCCGCAGACCGCCGGTCCGGCTCAGTTCAGCCCGAGCACATCCAGCATGTCGTACTGACCCGGCTTGCGCCCCAGCCCCCAAAGCGCGGCCTTGAGCGCGCCGCGCGCGAAAATCGACCGGTCAGTGGCCACGTGGCGCAACACGATACGCTCCCCCGGCGCGGCGAACAGGACATCGTGTTCGCCGACGATGTCGCCGCCCCGGATCGCGGTGAACCCGATATCCCCGCGCTTGCGGGCGCCGGTGATGCCGTCGCGCCCGCGATCAGCCACGGCATCCAGCCGGACGCCCCGGCCATCTGCCGCCGCCTGTCCCAGCATCAGCGCCGTACCCGAAGGCGCATCCACCTTGCGGCTATGATGGCTTTCGATCACCTCGATGTCGAAATCCTCGTCCAGCGCGGCCGCCACCTTGCGTGTCAGCTGGACCAGCAGGTTCACGCCAAGGCTCATGTTGCCGGCCCGGACGATCACCGCATGACGCGAGGCCGGTTCCAGCGATGCGATCTGTTCGTCGGTCATCCCCGTGGTGCCGATGACATGCACGGCCCGGGCCTGCGCCGCCAGCGCGGCAAATTCCAGCGTCGCCTCGGGCGCGGTGAAATCAAGGATCGCCTGTGCCTGCGCGAAGACCGGCAGCGGGTCATCGGTGACGGCGACGCCAAGTTCGGCCCCGCCCATCGCGGTGCCGACGTCCTGCCCGATCCAGTCATGGCCCTTTCGCTCCACCGCACCGACCAGCCGCACCGCACTGTTCTCTGTCACGGTCCGGATCAGCATCTGCCCCATCCGCCCCGAAGCGCCGGTCACTACGATCCCTGGCTGGTCTGACATTTTCTTCCTCCGTTTGTCGCGCCGCATGTCCCTACCCAATCGTTGCCCGCTTGGCAAAGCCCCGGAGAGCGCGTAGATGGAAACCATGGCCAGAAACCTGCATCATGACGGCCCCGGACCGTCCCAACGACAGCTTCGCGTCGGCGAGCTGATCCGCCGCACCCTGTCCGAGGTGCTGGCGCGCGGCGACGTGCATGACCCGGACCTGAACCGGATGTCGATCACCGTCGGCGAAGTGCGGACCTCGCCGGACCTGCGCGTGGCAACGGCCTATGTGCTGCCGCTGGGCGGGACCGGTCAGGATACGGTGCTGGAGATCCTGGCCCGCAACAAGGGCGAACTGCGCCGGATCGTGTCGAAAAAACTGGCGCTGAAATTCGCCCCCGACCTGCGCTTCCAGCTGGACGAAACCTTTGACCGGATGGACGACACGCGGCGGATGCTGTCGCAGGACGCGGTACGCCGCGATCTGGACCCGTGATCCGCATTGTTGCCGTGATCGCCGCCCTGTGGCTGGCGACCGGCGCGGCGGCCCAGACCTGCCAGAACGTGAAATTCGCCGGCAACCGCTATGCCATTTGCGAAATGGACATGTCCGAAACCGATCTGCGGCTGTTTCTGTATGACGGGGACGGGCGGGTCTACGGCCATTTCCCGACCCTCTCCGACGCGCTCGCAAAAACCGGCGAGGAACTGGTCTTTGCCATGAATGCCGGCATGTATCACGATGACCGCGCGCCGGTGGGCCACTATGTCGAGGCGGGTCAGGAACTGATGCGCGTCATTCCCAACGCGGGGCCGGGCAATTTCGGATTGTTGCCGAACGGTGTGTTCTGCATCCGCAAAGGCCGGGCTGACGTGATCGAAACCCACGCTTACCTTGCGCAAGCCCCTGCCTGCGACCATGCCACTCAGTCCGGCCCGATGCTGGTGATCGATGGCGCACTGCATCCCCGGTTCCTGCCGGACAGCACCTCGCGCTATATCCGCAACGGCGTCGGCACCTCCCGTGACGGTCAGCGGGTGGTTTTCGCCATCTCGGCAAACACCGTAACGTTCCATGAATTCGGCACGTTCTTCCGTGACGGGCTGAAACTGCCGAACGCCCTGTTTCTGGACGGCAATATCTCGCGCCTCTACGCGCCGGATCTGGGGCGCAACGATGCCGGCTTTGCGCTGGGCCCGATCGTTGGCGCGGTGCGGCCGCGGGCAGAGTGACGGCCTGAACCGGCGGTGGTTGACGACCGCGGCGCGGGCGCGATATGCGGACGCCCTGCAAACGGCACAGATAGAAGACAAATGGCACGCAAAGGGCGCAACATCTCGGGCTGGCTGGTGATTGACAAACCGGCGGGCATGACCTCGACAGCGGTGGTGAACAAGGTCCGCTGGGCCTTCAACGCGAAAAAGGCCGGCCATGCCGGAACGCTCGATCCGGATGCAACCGGGGTTCTGGCGGTCGCGCTGGGCGAAGCGACGAAAACCGTGACCCACGTGGCCGACGCGCTCAAGGCCTATGCCTTCACCGTGCGGCTGGGTCAGGCAACCAACACCGATGACGCCGAGGGCGAGGTTCTGGCCACCAGCGACCTGCGACCGTCCGACGACGAAATCAAGGCGCAGCTTGGTGCCTTTGTCGGCAACATCCAGCAGGTTCCGCCGAAGTTTTCTGCCGTCAAGATCGACGGTCAGCGCGCGTACAAGCTGGCACGCGAGGGCAACGATGTGGAGCTATCGGCCCGTCCGCTATGGGTCGAGGAGCTGTTGCTCACCGGGCGGCCGGACGCCGATCACGTCACCCTTGAAATGACCTGCGGCAAGGGCGGGTACGTCCGCGCAATTGCCCGCGATCTGGGCGAGGCTCTGGGCTGTTACGGCCACGTGTCCCAATTGCGGCGGGTCTGGTCCGGCCCGTTCGATCTGGACGGTGCCGTGACATTCGACCGGATCGAGGAACTGGCCCGCACACCGGAGATTGACGCGCTGTTGCTGCCGCTGGAAACCGGGTTGTCCGACCTGCCGGAATTACGCTGTACACCCGAGGGCGCGGCGCGTTTGCGCAACGGAAACCCGGGCATGGTGCTGGCGGCGGATGTGGAATACGGCGACGAAGCCTGGGCCTCGCTCGACGGACAGGCGGTTGCGGTCGGGGTCTACAAGGCCGGGGAGCTGCACCCGAACCGGGTGTTCAACCGTTAGGGCCGCGCAGGCAGAACACCTTGGAAACGATCTGCCACCGCCCGTCATGATACAGCAGCGTGAGCACATCGTCGAAATGCATGCCCAGCCAGATATCCTCAACCTCGGCAATCGCCATATCGCCGGTGACCGAGATCCGGCCGATCGAAAACCATGGATCGGTATCCGGGGTTTTGACCGCGCCGGTGACGCCGGCGATGAACGCGTCCCGGTCATTCCATTCCAATCCGCCGTCGAAATGACCGATACAGCTCATCTTCGGATGCATCGCGGCGCGCAAGTCATCCGCATCCGCCGCACACATGCCGCGCACGTACTGTTCGACCACCGCGGCAATCGCTGCAAAATCCCTGTTTCCATCCATGGCTTGACTCGCTTCGCTACCCGCCTTCCAGTCTAGCCGCCGTCCTGTCGCAATACGAATGAAATGCCTGATATGATCACCCGCACCCATACCAAGGGCGATGCCCCATCGACCGCGGTCTACTCCGATTGCGAACGCTACCGCTACAGCCTGACCCGGACATGGGACACAGAGGGACGGCGCGTTCTGTTCGTGATGCTGAACCCATCCACGGCGACCGAGGTGCAGAACGATCCCACCGTTGAACGCTGCGAACGGCGGGCGCGGGCGCTGGGGTACGGCGCGTTTCAGGTCACCAACATCTTTGCCTGGCGCGATACCGATCCGAAGAAAATGCGGGCGGCGGCGAACCCTGTCGGCCCGGAAAACGACGCGGCGATCCTTCAGGGTGTGTCATGGGCGGATGCGGTTGTCGCCGCGTGGGGTGCGCATGGGGCACATCTGGACCGCGGACCGGAGGTGGAGGCGTTGTTGCGGCACACCGGGCAGCCTCTGTTCCATCTGGGTCTGACGCAGGCAGGGCACCCGAAACATCCGCTCTACATCAGCTATGCCCGGCAACCGGAACCATGGTAAACCTTCGCTAACCTATTAACCTTTATCGGAAAATCGGTTTGACCGGCAGGGCCAGACATCCTCTACTGAACGCGGAGTATTGGGTTTCTCAGGTGGTGTATGATGTTGTGGTTGGCCAGCCTGCTGGGCGTTTTTGCCATTGGGGCAGCGGCATTCGGATCGGGCGATGACCTGATGCCGATTGTCGAAGACAGTGATGATCCGGTGACGGACCCGGACGAGACCGGCCGCGTATCTGACGGCGACACGGACGGGTTGAACTTGATCCTGCCCGGCACCGATCTGGATGACGTGCTGTCCGGGGGGGATGGCAATGATCAGATCAACGGTTACGGCGGTGACGACACGGTCGGCGGCGGTGAAGGCGACGATGCTCTGCATGGTGGCGACGGCAGTGACGCCGTCGGTGGCGGCGACGGGTCCGACGATGTGCACGGGGAATACGGCACCGACACGCTGTCCGGCGGCGAAGGAGACGATTCACTCTATGGCCATGGTGACGGCGACACCTTGTCCGGCGGCGACGGCAATGACGAAATGCATGGCGGTGACGGGCACGACAACCTTTATGGCGGCGGCGGGGATGACGCGGTTCACGGCGGGCTGGGCGACGATTCGCTGTCGGGTAGAGACGGGGAAGACACGCTGTTCGGCGGTTGGGGCAATGACCTGCTGACGGGACGGGATGACGCGGACAGCGACAGCCGCGATTATCTGAACGGCGGCGGCGATGATGACACGATCATTGCCGGCACGTCAGACGTTCTGACAGCCGGTGACGGCTCGGATTCCATCGTGCTGGGCCAGTGGCTGACCGAAGGTGCTGCGGAAATCATGGACTACGACCCGGCCGACGATACCTTGCTTCTGGTCTGGGATCTGGAAGGCGAACCCGACCCGCAGGTTGACGTGATCCCGGATGACACGGCCCCGGGGCTGAGCCATATTCAGGTCAACGGTGAAACCGTGGCCACCGTCCACGGTGATACCCCGCCGGATCAGATGGATATCATCCTTGTGGATACCGCGCCGGACGGCGAAGGGGTCGGTGCCGGCTGAGCAAGGGTTTGCCATTGCCAATCAAAGCGCTTATACGCGCGCATTCCCGGTGGAATCACTCTGCCGGGTACGTACTCCACGGGCCTGTGCTGGACGACATCCCGGCCTGCGCCATTCCTCTAACCTGTGAAGGAGACCCCGATGTCGATTACTGCTGAAGAAAAAACACGCGTTATCAAAGAGTTCGGGACCAAGGACGGCGACACCGGTTCGCCCGAGGTGCAGATCGCGATCCTGACGTCGCGCATCACCACGCTGACCGAGCACTTCAAGTCGCACAAGAAAGACAATCACAGCCGCCGCGGCCTGCTGAAGCTGGTGGCGCAGCGGCGCAAGCTGCTGGACTATCTGAAGGGCAAGGAAGAAGCCCGCTATCAGGACGTGATCCAGCGTCTGGGCATCCGCCGCTGAGGCGTTTCGTACAAAACGTACAGGCCTGAAGACCCGGTCCTGGCAAAACGTACATCGCAAATGCCCGCCGGTTCCGGCGGGCGTTTTCGTTTCCGGGCCGCGGCGGGCTCGGTCAGGGCACCCTGCCCGCCTCGTCCAGCAGCAGGGTTCGGGCTGCGCGCCGGGCAATGACCAGCAGCAACCGCAGAACCTGCGCGGTTTCCAGCTCCTGACGGGCATGTTCGGGGTCCGCGGCAACCGGCCGCCCCGGTGCGGCCAGCGTATCCAGCAGACGTTCGGCATCCTGCTTGGCTTCCACGATCCTCAGCGCAAGTTCAGAATCGCGATCCCCGATCGCGTCGGTGACGCCGGCGACAGCTTCGCGCACCAGACCGTAGAGTTCTGCAAGGTGCGGTTCGAGTTCGTCCGGGTTTCGGCGCTCGGCGATCGGAACCAGCCGCTCTTGCATCAGGTCGCAGAGCAGGTTGAGTTCGCTGGCTGCAATGGCGATCCCCTGTGCCCGGACATGATCGATGTCGCGCATCTCCGTCTGCCCCAGCCGCGACGTGAACCCCACGATCAGCAGAAAAAGCGCGGCCGCATCCCGCGCGCGCGCTCGCGCCCGGCCCGGCGCGGCGGCATCACCGGCTTCGAAACAGCGTTCGATGTCATCGAGCATGGCCACCGCAAACGACCCGAGCCGGGCGGTTTCCTGCCGCGCCGCATGCAGCGCGATGGACGGCGTCCCCAGCGTTCCGTCGTTGAGGTATTCCGGCACGATCACGTCTTCGGGCGTCACCGGTTTCTGCGGCACGACCCAGGCGGCAAGCCGCGCGATCAGGCCCGTGAAGAACAGGAAGACACAGGTGTTGATGACGTTGAACAGCGTGTTTGCATTGGCAATCTGGCGCGGTGTTTCAGCGGCGGTTCTGGCGATGCCCTGAAGGTCGGGGAAGTCCGGCGAAACATGGGTGGTCATCTGCGCAAGCAGCGGGATGAACGGCAGCCAGATCAATACACCGGCCACGTTGAACATCACGTGCACGGCCGCGGCGCGGCGCGCCTCGACCGGTTTTCCCAGCGCCGACAGGACCGCGGTCACGCAGGTTCCGATATTGGCGCCCAGCGCCATGGCGATGCCGGCATCGAGCGAGACCAGCCCCTGTCCGGCCATCACGACGATGATACCGGTTGTTGCCGAGGACGATTGCACCAGAGCCGTGAACAACCCGGCAACGAGGATCGCCAGAAGCGGCTGATCGGCCAGCTTCTGCATCAGGTCGATAAACGGCTGATAGCTGCGCAGGGGCGTCATCGCTCCGCTCATCATCCCCATGCCGAAGAAAACCAGCCCAAGGCCCAGAAGTATGCTGCCGAAATGCCGGGTCCGGTCTCTGGCCGCGGCAATGTTCAGCAGGAAACCGAGCGCGATCATCGCCGGTGCGTAATACTCGACACTGAACGCGACGATCTGTGCGGTCATGGTCGATCCGATATTAGCGCCCATGATCACGCCGACCGACTGGCTCAGCGTCATCACGCCGGCAGACACAAAGCCAACGACCAGCACGGTGGTCACCGAGGACGACTGGACCACCGCCGTCACGCCGGCGCCGGTTATAGCCGCCATGACACGGTTCTTGGTGAACCGTTCCAGCACCAGCCGCATCTGGTCGCCGGCAGCGTTTTTCAGCCCGTCCGACAGGTATCCCATGCCCAGAAGAAAGAGCGCGAGACCACCGAACAGGCCCATTGTCATTTCAGCGACGTCGATCAAGGTTCTGACTGCATCGGTTTTGTCTCTGCCCCGCCGCACGGCCCGCCCCGGATGAACAGGGCGGGCGTGCGGTCAGGACGCCCGAGGCCACATTTGCGCATATATCAGCCGTGGAAAACCCGAAAGCCGCGGGCCACGATGCAAGGCAACGCTAGTCCGGCGCGTTTGTGCATCCGCCGGCCTCGTCGACACAGCTGATGTCACCGACGTTCTCGCCGTTTGCCAGTCCGGCCATCCAGTCCGCAAACCGCACGCCTTCGACTTCGTAGGTGTAAAACAGCGGCGTTGCGACGATGGTGTGCGCGGCGCCGCCGGCGGTGTAGGTGTGGAAGGTTTCGACCGCATCCTCGATCTCGGCATAATGGTGCAGCAGGCGCTCGGGGATCGAGAAGCTGCCGGGCGGGTCGCCGATGAGAAGGGTGAAATTGACCTGCACCTGATCGTTCATGGTGTTGAACTGCGCAATGGTCAGGTTGTCGGCGTGGGTGGCGCTGGCGATGTAGAAGTCTTCGAATGTCAGGTTTTCGTTGGTTTTGCCTTCATAGCCCGGCCAGTCCGGCAGGACCGAGGCCGTGTCCCATGACCTGAAGGTCACCGGCAGGTTCGGGCTGTTGTAGCCGCCGGCAGAGTCCGCCATCAGGACGACAGGGATGTCATCGTAGTGTTCAGCGATGAAGCCTGAGTGAAACGACGACCCGATTGCCCCGGCGCTGGACCCGGTCACCAGCACGCGTTCTGGGGCGGTGTAATTGCCATAGACCCAGTCCAGCACCGTGGTCACGTTGGAATACCCGACATGCTGCGTGGGAACGGACACCTCGGCCCCGTCGGCCTTGGTATAGGTATAAACACGTTCACCGGCACCGACATGCACGTCGCCGGTACAATAGGGCAGGAAGACCATTGACCAGTCGGCAAAGGGATTGTCGGGATTGTCGAGTGCAAAGACGCCGCGCTGCATGGCCGGGTCGTTTTCGGGCATGTCGGCAAAGGGAAAATGCGTATTCGGCTGCGCGGTGAGATCGCATTGCTGGCCGAACCAGCACGCGCCACCGCCCTGAAAATAGATCAGCAGCCGGCTGTTATCCGCGCCGGGGCGCACGTGAAACCTGTAAGGCGTTCCCGTGGAACACAGCCCGTCCGTGGGTATCGCGTTCCAGCCCGCGCCCAGTTCGGACAGTCCGGGCATCTCGGCAAGGGCGGCGACCGGCAGTGCTGCAAAGGCCGCAGCAAGGTATGTGCTGCACCGGTTTCGGGGCTGTCTTTTGTCGGTGTTCATCTCTCATCCTCCCAGCGGACCGCCCGGGCACGGGCGGCTCATGGCGAGGATACCACACTGTCGGGGCGGATCACCCTTCGGACGTGGTGATGATCTTTGCCGCGCGGCGTCCAATTTCCTTCGACGCCTTGGAAGACGGGTGGATCATGTCGAGCGAATGAAAGCTGCGGTCACCATGCGGGATCATGTCGGCCACCGGCAGGAAATGGACGCCGTTCATGCCTTTGGCCATGCGGGCCAGCCGGCGTTCCAGTTCGTCGCCGTCATCGCGGCAATGTTCGATGATGGACCCCACGCCGGGGCTGCGCAGGTAGCCCAGATAAACGACCTGTGCGCCGGTGCTGCGCACGGATGTCACCATGTCGGGGATGTCGCCGCTGGAGCCGTCTTCGGAGATCATCTTGTTCATGCGCCGGTCGCAGGCGTTGCAGTTGCAACCGAGCCAGAGGTCGTTGCCGCCGCCGTTCATGACCACCCAGTCCCAGTCGCCCTTGACGTACTGGTTGCGGATGCGCAGGCCGGCGGAGCCGGTGAGCGGCAGGTTGTAGACGATATGCGCGCCCGAAATGGCCCGGCTGACCACCTCTTCGCCCAACTCGGCGGAAATGACTTCGGGGATCGAAGATTGCGCCCCGCTGTTCCAAGCCATCATGGAATCGCCCATCGCCAGTATGCGCGGTCCCCGCGGGGCGTCATCCGGCGCGACGGTGACGCATCCCACGACGAGAATACCAATCAGTACGACCAGCGCCGCCAGCTTCTTTTTGCCAAGATGTACCATGTGCAGGATGCCCCGTTTGCGCTCTGCTCTCTGATGATCATGCAATATTGGTAAAACGGTGTCCAAACCGGACCGGTTTCGCGAAAAATCCCGGAGGCCCGGAGGCGGCTGATCCCGGACCGGGCGCTGCGCGGTGAAAACCCGTGTCTGATCCGGGCCCTGAGCCGTTTGACATTGGGTGTTGGCGGCAGTGTACGCGACATCATCCGAGGATTTCCGCGGAACCGGGACGTCGGATGACTTCATCGCCGGAGGCAGGGGCGATGATCGGATTATCGCCGGTTTCAATCCAGTCTTCCCCTGACGCGCAAACTGCTGTATGGGCCGCGCATCTGAGACGTAGCGCCCGGACCCCGGCGCCCGTGTGAGAAGATAAATGGGGTCGGCGGCAATGGGGCCGCCATGCAAACGGGAGACCCCGGAGGGCCGGGGAGTGCTCCCTTACAAGGACGCAAGATGTTCAACATTTCGAAGAAAAGCATGCAGTGGGGCGAGGAGACGCTCACACTGGAAACGGGCAAGGTTGCCCGTCAGGCAGATGGCTCGGTCATTGCCACCCTTGGTGAAACCTCGGTCATGGCGAACGTGACCTTTGCCAGGTCACCCAAGCCGGGGCAGGATTTCTTCCCTCTGACGGTTCACTATCAGGAAAAATACTATGCCGCCGGCAAGGTTCCGGGCGGCTTTTTCAAGCGCGAAGCACGGCCGACCGAAAAGGAAACGCTGACGGCACGCCTGATCGACCGGCCGATCCGGCCGCTGTTTGTCCCCGGCTTCAAGAACGAAGTTCTGGTGATGTGCACGGTACTGTCGCACGATCTGGTCAATGATCCGGACATCGTGGCGATGATCGCCGCGTCGGCCGCGCTGACCATTTCCGGCGCCCCGTTCATGGGGCCGATCGCCGGCTGCCGCGTTGGTTTCGAGGACGGCGAATACGTTCTGAACCCGACCGTGGACGACATGCAGGATCTGCGCCTGAACCCCGAGCAGCGTCTGGACCTGATCGTTGCGGGCACCAAGAACGCCGTGATGATGGTGGAATCCGAAGCCTACGAACTGACCGAAGCGGAAATGCTGGGCGCGGTGAACTTCGCGCATGAGCAGATCCAGCCGGTCATCGACCTGATCATCGCGCTGGCCGAAGAAGCCGCGAAAGAGCCCTTTGACTTCCAGCCGCCGGAATATGCCGACCTGTACGCCGCGGTGACCGCGGCCGGCGAGGCGCAGATGCGTGACGCATATGCCATCCTCGACAAGCAGGAGCGCACCGCCGCGGTTGCCGCAGCCAAGCAGGCGATCATCGACGCGCTGAGCGAAGAGCAGCAGGAAGACGCCAATCTGGGTTCGGCGCTGAAAAAGCTTGAATCCACGGTTCTGCGCGGTTCGGTCGTGAAAGAGGGCAAGCGGATCGATGGCCGCGCGCTGGATCAGGTGCGTTCCATCGTTTGCGAAACCGGCCTGCTGCCGCGGACCCACGGTTCTGCGCTGTTCACGCGCGGCGAGACGCAGGGTCTTGTCGTCACCACGCTGGGCACGGGCGATGATGAGCAATTCATCGACGCACTGCACGGGAACTTCAAATCGAACTTCCTGCTGCACTATAACTTCCCGCCCTACTCGGTCGGTGAAGCGGGCCGCGTCGGCCCTCCGGGACGGCGTGAGATCGGCCACGGCAAGCTGGCGTGGCGCGCGCTGCAGGCGGTTCTGCCGGCACCGACGGACTTCCCCTATACCGTGCGCATCGTGTCCGAGATCACGGAATCGAACGGGTCGTCGTCGATGGCATCGGTCTGTGGCGGGTCGCTCAGCATGATGGACGCGGGCGTGCCGCTGAAATCGGCGGTTGCGGGTGTGGCCATGGGCCTGATCCTTGAAGACGACGGCTCTTACGCGATCCTGACGGACATCCTGGGCGACGAGGACCACCTCGGCGACATGGACTTCAAGGTTGCGGGCACCGAAAACGGCATCACCTCGCTGCAGATGGACATCAAGGTGGCCGGCATCACGCCCGAGATCATGGAAAAGGCGCTGGCGCAGGCAAAAGACGGCCGGATGCACATCCTGGGCGAGATGAACAAGGCGCTGAGCGGCGCCGGTGACTTCTCGATCCACGCCCCGCGCATCGAGACGATGAACATCCCCACCGACAAGATCCGTGAAGTGATCGGGTCCGGCGGCAAGGTCATCCGCGAGATCGTGGAAGTGTCCGGCGCCAAGGTCGACATCAACGACGACGGCGTGATCAAGATCGCGTCGCCGAACGGCGAAGCGATCCAGAAAGCCTATGACATGATCCACGCGATCGTGGCCGAGCCGGAAGTGGGCGAGATCTACAACGGCAAGGTCGTGAAGATCGTCGATTTCGGCGCCTTCGTGAACTTCTTTGGCAAGCGCGACGGGCTGGTGCATGTCAGCCAGATCCTGCCCAAGCGCCTGAACCATCCGTCGGATGTGCTGAAGGAAGGTCAGGACGTGAAGGTCAAGCTGCTGGGCTTTGACGACCGCGGCAAGGTCCGCCTGTCGATGAAGATCGTCGATCAGGAAACCGGCGAAGAGATCGCTCCGGAGAAGAAAGAGAAAAAGGAAGACGCGGACTGAACCGTCCCGGCGTCTGCCGCTTTCTGAAACGCCCCGCCAGATTGGCGGGGCGTTTTTCGTTTCAAATTCAAGTGTTCCTGCAATTCGCGCGACATCCACAGCCGGGTCGCGCAATGTCATCTGTCCATAATCCCCGGTCGTAAAGGCGGGGAATAAACCCAAATCCAATCGAATTCGCCGGATCCGGTCCACAGATCGGGATCACCGCAGCCGGGTTGCTGCATCCACTGATACGGGAGATCCGAAATGACCTATCTGAAACCGCTTGCCCTGACCGGCCTGATCCTGACCGCCCCGGCCATTGCCGCCGCGCAATACGGGGTTGGCGACACGATCGGCAAGACCGACGCCGAAATCCGCGCCGCAATGGAAGCCGAGGGGTACGTCGTGCAGGACATCGAGCGCGAGGACGGCGAGATTGAGGTTGAAGTTCTGATCGACGGCGTCGAAACTGAATTCGTGCTGGCAGCGACCGATGGCACGCTGCTGGAAATCGAAGTCGAGGACGATGACGACGACGATTGATGAATTCCGCGCCGGACGGGCTTGCCTGCCCGGCGCAAACCACAAGGCGGGTTGATGCGCGACAACCGGCTGAAATGGCTGTGGATACTGTTGATCGTGCAAGCTGCCTGCGCGGCGTTTTTCGTGATCGACGCCATCGCCGACTGGGCGGGGCTGGAAGGGGCTGCGAACTTCCGGCATTTTCATTCGTTCGAAATGTTCGTCGCGCTTGCGCTGGTCGCGGGTCTGGGCACCACCGTGTATTTCATTCGCGACCTGGCACAGCGGCAGGTGCGGCTGACGCGCCAGATCGGCATTGCGTCCGGAGCGTTCACGGAACTGATGGAAGCTCAGTTCGATCAGTGGGGGCTGAGCGCGTCCGAGCGAGACGTTGCAACGATGTCGATCAAGGGTCTGTCGATTGCCGAAATCGCCGCGATGCGCCAGACCAAGGAAGGCACGGTCAAGGCGCAGAACGCAGCGGTTTACCGCAAAGCCGGTGTGTCGGGCCGGATGCAACTGCTGAGCCTGTTCATCGAAGACCTGATGGCTGATGCTCTGGTCCGCGGGCCGGACGCGTGATGAGGCTTCCGGATTCGCGGGCTGCGGCGCATAAGGGCCCATGCGCAGCCTGATCATTCATATGAGTTCTGCATCCGGTCGCCAGCCGAACGTGGCGCGGTTGCTGCAAAACCTGCCCGGGGCACAGGTTGTCGAGGCCGTGCGTGGTGCTGATGTACTGGCGGCAGAGGGGGCCGACATCCGGCCCGGTGATCTGTATCGGCCGCGCTATCCCTTTCGGGTGTCGCCGGGCGAGCTTGGCTGTTTTCTGAGCCATCGCGCGTGCTGGAGCATGATCGCAGAGGGGGCGGATGATTTCGCGCTGATCGTCGAGGACGATTTTGAGGCCGCCCCGGTGGTCTGGCCGGATGTGATGCGGCTGGTGTCGCGGCATGCGTCGGCAGAGAGCTATATCCGGCTACCGGCCAAGGCGCGCGAGGTGCCCGGCGATATTGTCGGAGTCAGTGGCAGCGCGCGGTTGTTCCTGCCCCGCCGGATCGGGCTGCAGACGGTCGCGCAGGTGGTGGGGCGAAATGCGGCGGCGCGTCTTTTGCGGGCCTCGGAAGCGATCGACCGCCCGGTCGACAGTTTCCTGCAGATGCATTGGATCACCGGGCAGCCGGTGCACACGATCCTGCCGAACGGCGTGCAGGAATTGACCGATGCGCTGGGGGGGTCGACGATCCAGAAAAAATCCCCCGCCGGCGGCAAGCTGGCGAGGGAATGGAAGCGTGCGGTCTACCGGGCGCGGGTTGCGATGCATCCGCAACGGGCCCGGTAAGCCGGGTTGCGGGTCAGCCCGGCAGTTTGGTGGTCCGCAGATAGGGGAAATGCGTGGTGTAATCGCCGTATTTCGCCTTGGCGTCTTCGTTGCTGACCGCGGTCGGGATCACCACGTCGTCACCGATGTTCCAGTTCGCCGGGGTTGCCACGTTTTCGCGGGCCGCCGTTTGCAGCCCGTCCAGCGCGCGCAGAACCTCGGCAAAGTTCCGGCCCACATTCATCGGATAGGTCATGGACAGCTTCAGTTGCTTGTCCGGTCCGATGATAAAGACCGAACGCACCGTCGCACTGTCGGCCGGCGTCCGCCCGTCCGGCAGATAGGCATCCGCAGGCAGCATGTCGAAGGCTTTGGAAACGGCGAGCCCGTCATCCGCGATGATCGGAAACCCGGCCTTGGCGCCGCCGAAGGCTTCGATATCGCCTTTCCACTTCTTGTGGTCTTCGACGCCATCGACGGAAATGCCGATTACCTTGGTGCCGCGCGCGGCCCATTCATCGGCCAGCTGCGAAACCGCGCCGAATTCTGTGGTGCAGACCGGGGTAAAATCCTTGGGGTGCGAAAACAGGATTGCCCAGCTGTCGCCGATCCAGTCATGGAACTGGATGGTGCCCTGGTCGGTTTCGGCGGTAAAGTCGGGAACGGTGTCGTTGATGCGCAGGCCCATGGGTCTCTCCGATGTGGTGGATGGTGTCTTCACGCGCAATGTAGTCACAGACCGGACCGAGTGCATCCCTCTCTTGCAGATCAGATTGGGCGGTGACAATGTGCCGCCCAATACCGGACCTGCAAACCGGGATGTCTCCTTTTTTTTTCAAGAGGACTGCAATGCTGGAAAAGCGCGAATTCTACATCAATGGTCAATGGGTTGCCCCGTCTGTGCCGAACGACTTCGAGGTTATCGATCCGTCGACGGAAGAACCCTGTGCCGTCATTTCGCTGGGCGGCGAGGCCGACACGAATGCAGCTGTTGCCGCGGCGCGGGCGGCACTGCCGGGCTGGATGAAGATGCCCGTGGCAGAGCGAATCGGCTATGTCGCGAAGCTGTTGGATGTTTACGTGGCGAGGGCCGAGGATCTGGCGCAGGCGATCAGCGCAGAGATGGGCGCACCGATCGACATGGCGCGCAGCCAGCAATTCGGCGCGGGGGCCTTTCACCTCAAGAACTTTATCCGTGCCGCCGAGGCGTTTGAATTCGAAGGCCCGCTGAGCGAACGCGACCAGAACACCCAGATCATCCATGAGGCGGTCGGGGTGGCGGCTCTGATCACGCCGTGGAACTGGCCGATGAACCAGATCACGCTGAAGGTTGGCGCGGCGGCGGTGGCCGGTTGCACGATGGTTCTGAAACCGTCCGAACAGAGCCCGTTGAACGCGATGGTTTTTGCCGAGATGATGGACGAGGCCGGTTTTCCCGACGGGGTGTTCAACCTTGTGAACGGGGACGGTCCCGGGGTTGGGTCGCAGCTGTCGGCGCATCCGGACGTGGACATGGTCAGCTTTACGGGGTCGACCCAGGCCGGGCGGCTGATTTCCATCAACGCCGCCGACACGATCAAGCGCGTGCATCTGGAGCTGGGCGGTAAGGGCGCGAACCTTATCTTTGCCGATGCGGACGAAAAGGCGGTCAAGCGCGGCGTGCTGCACATGATGAACAACACCGGCCAGTCCTGTAACGCGCCCAGCCGGATGCTGGTTCAGCGGCCGATCTATGATCAGGCCGTCGAAACAGCCCGCGAGGTGGCCGAGAAGGTCACGGTCGGCAGCGCCCATGACGAGGGCCGCCACATTGGCCCGGTTGTGAACGAGGTGCAGTGGACCAAGATCCAGGACCTGATCCAGAAGGGGATCGACGAGGGCGCCACGCTGGTGACCGGCGGCACCGGGCGGCCCGACGGGCTGAACAAGGGGTATTTCGTCAAACCCACCGTTTTTGCCGACGTCACTAACGACATGACGATCGCGCGGGAGGAAATCTTTGGCCCGGTTCTGTCGATCCTGCCCTTCGATACCGAGGAAGAGGCGATCGGGATCGCCAATGACACGCCTTATGGCCTGACCAATTACGTTCAGTCCACGGACAACGACCGCCGGCGCCGGCTGGCCCGGCAGCTGCGGTCCGGCATGGTCGAGATGAATGGCGAATCGCGTGGTGCCGGGGCGCCGTTCGGCGGCATGAAACAGTCCGGCAACGGGCGCGAAGGCGGGGCATGGGGCATCGAGGATTTCCTTGAGGTCAAGGCCGTCAGCGGCTGGGCCGCCGAATAAGCCCAAAAAACCGGGCGCAGGGGCAGTCCTGCGCCCGGACAGCGATCAAGGTTGCGCGAGGGCGCAATCCTTTATTCCTTTTCGGCCGTGACCCGCTATCCTTGGTCCGTGGAGAACAGTCCCGAGGTGCGCCATGATCCGCTTGGTCCGGCTATTCATCCTGATCACGAGTTTGGGGACCGGCGCCGTCGTATCGGCGGCCGAGCGTGTTGCGCTGGTCGTCGGGATGGGGGCCTATGACACCATCCCGGCGCTGGACAACACGATCAACGATGCGCGCGCGATTGCCGGTACGCTGGAAGGGATCGGCTTTGACGTCACACTTTCAACGGATGCCGATGCCGGAGAGTTCCGGCAATTGCTGGATGATTTCGCGTTTCGGTCGGAAACCGCCGATCTGGCACTGATCTATTTTGCCGGTCACGGGATCGAGGTTCAGGGCGAGAATTTCCTGATCCCGGTCGATGCCCGGGTTCAGTCCAACCGCGATGTTCAGCGGCAGTCGGTATCGCTGAGACAAATGCTGGCCGCGGTCGAACGGGCGCGGAAGATGCGGATCGTGATCCTCGACAGTTGCCGGGACAATCCGCTGGGCGATTCGATCGATCTGACTGAAACGCTGGAGGTGAAGATCGAAACCACCGCGACGACGCGCGGTGGCGGCGGGTTGGCCGCCGCGGACCCCGATCGCGGAACGCTGGTCGCGTTTGCGGCCAAGGACGGGCAGGTGGCGCTGGATGGTACAGGTGCGAACAGCCCGTTTGCCACCGCGCTGATGGACAAGATGGTGCAGCCGGGGCTGGAGATCAGCCTGATGTTCCGGCAGGTTCGCGATCAGGTGTTGCGGATGACCGACAACCTGCAGGAACCGCATACTTACGGGTCGCTGACCGGCATTCCGTTTTATCTGGCCGGGGCGGCAGAGGGCCAGCGCGACATTTCCGGCCAAAGCGGTGCGGATGCATGGGCGGCGATCCGGCCGGAACAGGAAGAACAGCTTCTGGCGCCGGCCGAGCTCGGGGATACGCGGTCAATGTTGGGGCTGGCCTATATCCGTCTGAACCCGAACGAGGGCCGGTTCGATCCTCCAGAGGCGGTGAAGTTTTTGGAGCGGGCGGCCGAGGCGGGATCGCCCGAGGCGCAGTTCGAGCTGGCCAAGCTGTATGAGCGGGGAACCGGCGTGCCGGTGGATCACAAGCGGGCGCTGGAGCTGTATCAGGCATCCGCGGATCAGAATTATGCCGATGCGATCAATGATCTGGGGTTCCTGTACTATCAGGGCGCGCTGGGACTGCCGGCCGATCCGCAAAAGGCGCTGCGGTATTTCGAACGCGCGGCGGATCTGCGCCATCCGCAGGCCCAGTTCAATTTCGCGGCCCTGATCGATGACGGTCTGATCCCGGCCAAGGGGCCCGAGGATGCGGCGAAATACCTGTACGCGGCGCTGAGATCGGGCAGTTCGGACGTGCTGAAAATCCTGTCCGAGCGGCCGAACATGTTCACCGGGGAAACCCGGAAGGCCCTGCAGCGCGAACTGAAGAAGTTCGAGTTTTACACCGGAACCATCGACGGCGATTTTGGCCCGGGAACCCAGCGCGGGATCCGGCGTGCCTATGGCCTGTCGGGATAACCGAAGGATCGGGCGCGCCGCCCGCCCTGAAACCTTCGGAATGCCGCAATTCTGACACCTCGATGTGGTTTTTCGTTAACCATGACGTGGAAAACGCGAACGCAGACACTGGTTTTGCCGCTTGCTGCGGCTGTTGGGCTGGCACCGCTGGCCCATCTGGGTTTTGCACAGTCGGTATCCAACAGTCCCGGTGATACCTCCGTTGTCCGAACCCCGGAAGAAGGTGGTGAAGCAACGGCCGGTCCCGCCCGATATGCGCCCGGAAATATCGGCACCGTGAACCCGGCGACCACGACGAGCGTGGTAAATGCGATCAACGAGTCGTTTCAGTTCTGCAAGGTGCTGCCGGGCCGAAGCTATACCATTGATTGCCTGGCCGAGCGTCTGGCAGCGATCAGCCGGTCGATCAGCGATGAACCCGGCATGGCGGCGGCCAGCGAGGCGCTGATGGAAGCATCCGAAGAGCTGAGCCTTGTTGCGTGGTCCAACATCACCACCATGCAGGACCCCAAGGTTTTCCGGGATAAAACCTCGGGGATGCGAACCACGAGACCGGTTGTTCCCGTCTCGGAGGACCGCATCGATACGGCGCTGGCGCAGGCGGATGCGATCCTGTCCCGGACCGAAACCGTGCTTTTGCGCTCGGCTGAAGGCTCTGCTGACCGGGCCACGCAGTACCAGCGCATTGCGCAGGCCATCGATTCAAACAAGGTGCTGTTGCGGTCGGGCTGAGCCCTACAATTGGCCCGCGGCGAGCCATTCGTCCAGTTGCCGGCGGCTGATCTCGAAATGCATGCTGTCTTCGCGCCGGAACCCGGCACCCCAGACCCAGCCCTCGGCATGGAAGAAATCGGCCAGAATGGTCAGGCCCAGCTGCGTCTTGCCATCGGTGAAATTGTCCAGATGCCCGTCGATATTGAGATCCAGAGCCAGCCCGTAACTGTGCGTCGACAACCGGTTCTGGGTGCCGCGGATCCGGCGCACGCAGAGCGAGCCCGACGTGTTGATCCGCGCATACAGATCCGGGTCCGCCCGCTCGATCGTCTGAAACACCCGACGCAGGCTGTCGGCTGCGGGTTTGAGCATCCGGACGCGGATCGGCCCGACCTCTTCCAGAACCAGCTTCGATTTCAGCGCCGCATTGGTCATCGGTTCGCAGGTATCAGACAGGGTTTCACGCGGACGCCCCAGCTTTTCTTCCAGATAAGAGGGGCCGGCCACCGTCAGTCCCCGGTTCACGTTCAGCCGGTCGGCGATCAGCACCACCTGCGCATAAGCGTCCAGAATATCGTTCGGCCCGACACCGCGCAGGACCTCGTCTTCGGCGTCGGGGTCGGATTGGGCCGCCGCCGATTCGCCCTGCCGCGACAAGGTGACGATCTGTTGCTCCAGATCCTCCATCCGGGCGCGCATATCGTCGACCTGCCCGCGCATCATCTCCAGCTCGATCCGGGCTTTGGAGTCGACCGCGCCGCCACCGAATCCCGCATCCTCACCCTGCGACAGTGCCAGATTCAGCCCGACCCAGATGATCGGCGCCAGAATAAGCGCGGCGGCAAGAATGATCGCCGGGATCAACAAGTTTGTGCCTTGGTTCTCCATGCCTCTATTGATCCCGCCCCTCCGCGCCGGACGCAAGCCATTTGTGCGTGATCACGGCCTGCAAAATCGTTGTCGGTTTCGGGGTCGTCGTATAAGCTCTGGTCAAAGTTTGTGCTATTTTTAAGGAGGCTCTGACATGTCTCGCACGATTTCCGCCCTGGGGTTTGCCGCTGTATTCGCACTTGGCCTGAGCGCCGCGCCGGTATCGGCCCAGTCGACCGACGAAATGACAGCCGAAGAGATTTCTGAGGCCTTCAAGAAACAGAAGACGCGCGGGTTGGTCATCGTACCCGCCGACAACGGAAACAGCACCGCTGCATCCGGCACGTCGGAAACAGCCGAAGTCGTCGCTGCGACCACCGAGGAATACAACGCCCTTGCAGCCGAGGATCAGGTCAACATCCAGATTTCCTTTGATTTCGACAGCGCCGCCCTGCGTGACGACCAGAAGGCCAAGCTGGCGACGATGTGCGATGTGATGAAGAATATCGACGTGTCCCTGTTCCAGATCATCGGCCATACCGACAGTTCAGGCAAAGCCAGCTATAACGAACGGCTGTCGCTGTTGCGGGCGCAGGAGGTCAAGCGCCACCTTGTCAGCGAATGCGGGATTGCCGAAACCCGGCTCAAGGCGCTGGGACTGGGTGAAAGTGCGCCGATCAACAAGAACGACCCGCGCGCGGACGAAAACCGCCGTGTCGAATTCCAGGCGCTCGGCTGATCGGGCCGGGCCCGGCGAAACGACATGGAATCGCGCCCCACCGATCTTTTCCAGCCGGGTGATCTGGTCAACAACACCTACCGCATCGAAGAGTTGCTGGGCCGCGGCGGCACGTCCGACGTTTACAAGGCCCGCAGCGAAATCTCGGGCCGGCTGGTCGCGCTGAAGGTTCTGAAGGCCGAGTTTTCGGGCAATGACGATTACCTCGTGCTGCTGACGCGCGAAGAGGAAATCCGGGAAATCCGGCATGACGCGGTTGTGCGATATTCGGAAAACCATCGGACGGAAGACGGCCATGTCTACCTGTTGATGGATTATGTTGACGGTCCGGGGCTGGACAAGCGGCTGAAGCAAGGGCCGATGGAGGCCGGGGATCTGTTGACGATCTGCCGGCGGGTTGCCGAGGGGCTGGATGCCGCACACACCCGGAACATTGTTCACCGCGATCTGAGCCCGGACAACATCATTCTGCGCGGGGGTGATCCGGCGCAGGCTGTGATCATTGATTTCGGTATCGCCAAGGACACCAAACCGGGGGCGGAAACGATTGTCGGCAACGAATTTGCCGGGAAATACGCCTATGCCGCACCCGAACAGCTGAACGGGCAGACCGACGCGCGGACAGACATCTATTCGCTGGGCGCTTTGCTGTTGGCAAACTTCAGGGGCGAGCCGCCCGACCCGGGCCGGAACCCGATGGAAGTGGTCGAGAAAAAGACGAAACCACTGAACACCGAAGGGGTGCCCGAGCCGCTGAAAACGATCATTGACCGGGCCGCACATCCTGACCCGGCACAGCGGTTCCAGACCGCCGGTGAACTGCTGGCCGGTCTGGACAACCCGCAGGCCGCCGCGGTGAGCGAGGCGGATCCGGACGCGACCGTGTTCGTGCCACGCGCAAAGGCCGAGCCGGACCCTGCGCCACCGCCGGAACCTGCCGCAAAGCCCGAGCCACCAGGCCCCAAGGCGTCACCCGCCCCTGCCCCGGCCAAAAAGGAAGGCGGCCGCGGCGGGCTGATCGCCATTGTGCTGATCGTGCTGCTGGCGGCAGCGGGGGGAGGCGCATATGTCTCGGGTGCATTGGACAGCCTGCTGGGCCCGTCCTATCCGGTGGCCGAGCCCTATACGTTGCTGGCGCAAAAGGGCGATGACGGGACACCCGAGATGGTTGGCCATGCGCCCGGCGAGGATGAACGCGATGCGCTGGCCGGTTTCATCGCCGGGCTGGGCGGGGCGGCGGATCTGACCCTGTCGACCGGTGATATTCCGGGTGGCTGGTCCGGGGATGTGCTGGCAACGCTGCGGGTGCTGGAACCGCTGGACAGCTGGCGATTGTCGGTCAGCGGCAAGCGCGCGCAGATCAGTGGCGCCACGACCGACACGGCGGTGCATCAGACCGTCCTGGCAGGGTTTGCCGATGGCCTGCCGGGCGCACTGGAGGGCAGTCCGCAGATCGACCTGAAAGAGATTTTCCTGTCCCCCGAAAAACTGCAGCCGGTGCTGACCGACATGGCCGATTGCGGGCCTCTTCAGCTGTTGAATGCGCCGGTCACAGGGTATGGCCCTGCCGACGCGGTGACGGTTCAGGGACGCGTGGCCGAAACGGCGACACGGGTGCGGTTGTTCGATGCGCTGCGGGCCGGGGCCGGCGACCGCAAGGTGGTGCTGGATCTGGACGTGCTGAACCCGACGCTGTGCCTGCTGGAACAGCATCTTCCGGCGGCGCCGCCGGGCGGTGTGCAGGTTGAATTCAGGGATGGCGATCAGGACACGCCGAATCCTTCGGGGCGGTTTTTCGTCGGGGAAAACCCGGTGATCGATATCGTGCTGCCCGCGACAATGACGGATGGATACCTGACGGTTTCGATACTGGATGTGTCCGGCAACGTATTCCATCTGTTGCCGAACCTGAGCCGGGAGGAGAACAGCGTTGAGGTGCTGCGCGACGGGCGCGCGGGGCCGGTGCCGGTGCGCATGGCCTATAGCGTGGCCGATGCGCAAAACGAAGGGCGGCTGGCCTTCCGGGTGGATGACAGCACGCTGGGCAAAAGCAAGGTGATCATCCTGCATTCCTCGGTGCCACTGTTCAACGGGCTGCGGCCAACGGCGGAATCGGCCGAAGGCTATGCGCAGGCGCTGCAGGACAATGCCGGTGCGGATTCGGGCAGCATCCTGTCGATGGACAGCCGGATCTTTGAAACCGCGGTGCCGTAGACAGTCAGAGAACGTCGACCACGATGACCGTGATGTTGTCCGCCCCGCCCCCGTCCAGCGCGAGCTGAATCAATTCGTCTGACACGGTTTCGATCGGATACCGGGACAGCATGTCCTGAAGGATGGCGAATGTGGCGTATTTGGTCAGCCCGTCGGAGCAGATCAGGAACCGGTCGCCCGGCAGGGTTTCGCCGCGCACCTTGTCGAGTTCAAGGTCATCGCCGACCCCCACCGCGCGGGTGATGGCGTTGGAGTTCGGGTGCAGCTCGGCCTCGTCCCATGTCATCTGCCCGGCCAGAACAAGCTCGGCCACGGCGGAATGGTCGGTTGTCAGCATGTCGATCTTGCCGTCGCGCAGCAGGTAGATGCGGCTGTCTCCGGCCCAGATGCCGACGAAATGGTTCTCTGCCAGCATCAGTGCCGCAACCGTTGCGCCTATGACACCGCGGCCGCGCTGATCCGCCTCGGCAACGATCAGCCGGTGCGCGCTCTGGATCGTATCGCGCAAGGCGTTCATCTGATCACGGGCGCCCAGCCCCTCTGGGATCGTGGCGATGGCGTCGGCGATCAGCCGGCTGGCGTAATCTCCGGCGTCGTGACCGCCCATGCCGTCGCTGACCACCCACATCGCGTGCCCCGGCAGGGCCAGCACCGCGTCTTCGTTGATCCGGCGTTTGTGACCGACATGGGTCTTGGCATTGTAGCGGTATGGCTGCAGCGTGTTCATCCCGTGCCTCCCTGCCAGACCGGTGCGTTGAGATCAAAAAGACCGAGCGACCGTTGCGGATCGGGCAGGCCATGGCACATGAAAAACCGTGCCGTGTCGGCCAGCCGGGCGGTCCAGTAGCTGGCCCCCTGCCCGCCGCTGTTCAGTCCGCGCGCGGCCAGCGCGGCGCCGAGATTGATGGTGCTGTCCGCCGTTGCCGTTTGCCCGTTGATCGCAGAGCGCGGCACCACCGGCGCGGGCAACGCGGCCAAGTCAGCCTCCAGCCGGTCACGCGTCATGTCGTCTTCGAGGGCGGCGAGGGCGAGATCCTCCACCCGGTCGAAAAAGGCATCGTTGGCAAAGTGGCAGGCGGCCGCGTCCGGCGCGTCCAGTTGCGACAGCAGTGTCAGGGGAAACCGCCGGCCAACGCGGTCGACGCTGGGCATCACGATGCCCGTCCAAGCGCGCGCCCCGGCGAGGCCGGGACAGAGTGTGAAGCGCCAGATCGGCGCCGACATGTAATGCGTGTCCCAGTCCGGACCCAGCGCGGTCTGACCGCCCAGCATGGCGGATTGAACCCAGGGGTCCCACGCGGCAACGAAGTCCTGCGGTGCGCCCAGCCGGAAAAAATCCCCGACCGAGGGCATTTTTCCGAACGCGTAGACACCACCCGACATTCTGCCCGCGTCACAAGCTTTTCGGGCAGCTGAACTTGGACAGCGCCGGAAGGGCGAAGGGGTTGAGAACCGAACCGGATTGCAGCTGAAAAATCGCGATCCGGCCGCCCACGTTGAAGATCACGCGCTTGCGGTCAGACACGTTGGTGCGCCGCACTTCGGCCGCGTCCAGCAGGCGGAACCAGCCCCAGGGGCCGTTGCGCGTGAGCTGGCTTTCGATGTTCTTGCGGATCGGTTCAAAGGTCAGGCGTCCCATGCCAACCCCGCCCGGCCATGTCACGGCAACCGGGGTGGGGGCCGATTTGTGGCTGAACACAATCTGCTGGCCATCGATTTCGAGGATGACGCGCTTGGCCTTCGGATCCAGCGCCTCGGGCGTGATCTGAAACTGTACTGCGGGCACCGGGTTGGCGTTAAAGAACGCGTCGCGGATTTCCGAGGCATACTGAAACTGCTGCAGCACAGCCTGCGAGATACCCAGATCGACATTATTGACCTTCTTCCACGTCCACGGGCGGGTGCGGGTATCGACAAATTTCAGCAGATTGTCGTTGAAGAACCCGTCGATCATGCCGCCGGGTGCAAAGAGGCGGGCGAAGTCCTGCGTCGCGACCTCGGACCGGGAGCGGCGGTTGAACGGGTACCGGTCGGTCAGCGCCTGTTCGCAGAAGGGCAGCACGTTGGCCTGATACTTGGCGTTGATCGATGCGCGTGTGCCTTCGGTGGTGATGCCTGAGGAGCCCGTGGTGATCTGCGACGCCCAGCGCGGCACAGGGCCGTCGATGCGTCCGGCGGCCTGCTGAAACTGCTGGATCGCCTGATTGCCTTCTTCGCCGCCGGTGACACCGCTGAACGACATCTTGTTCGACTGCTGGTACACCTCGGTGAGCACGCCCATCAGTTGATCAAGCTGCGACGGCTGACCTTCGGCGCGTTCCACCAGTTTATGCAGCCAGTCGAAGCGGTCTTCGACATAGGCGCCCGGCGGTTTAGGCGGCTCGCCGGAGCTGGCCAGCGCGGTGGAGGTCAGCGCTTCCATCAGGATCTGGCCCTGAATGCTGAGGTTCGAGCGGGCTTCGATCCCGGCAACGGCAGCGGCGCCTTCGTTCAGGTTGGAGGTGTCCACAACCGAGCGATCCTCGGTCAGACGGGTTTCGTTCGATACCTCGGTCAGGATGTTGACAATGGGCGAGGTCGGGCCGGACAGGACGTTTGTCACCTCGACCGCGTGGCTGAGCGATTCCATCGGGATGATGTCGATATCACCGAGGATTGAATCGTAGCGGGCGATATAGTCGCTGTAATAGAGGTCCAGCACGTCGCGGCTGAGCTGCAGAAGCGCGGCTTCGGACTGAATGTCTTCACCCCGTTCGCCAAGGACCCATGCCTCGCGCTGAACGCGCTCGGCGACACTGACGGCCTCGGGCAGGAACACCTCGTTGAAGCCCTTGTAAGTGAATATGCCTTCAACCCCTTCGTTCAGCGGCCGGCCCGAGGACCGCACCAGCACCCGGGCCACGGCAGGGCCGCCGGCCTCGGTCAGGCGCCATTTCGGCAGCGAGGTGGCCTTGGCTGAGTTGATGATGCCGGTATAGACGCGCTGGGACAGCGGCAGTTCGGTCAGCAGGTCCTGCACCCGTTCGACCAGCGGACCGTTCAGAGCGATGTCCTGCATCGGGGCAGACAAAAGCGCGTCGAGGTGGTCGGACATGTCGGCGCGCAACTGTTTGCGGGCGACACCGGCATAGGCGATCTCCCAGTCGATCGCCATCCACTCTTTGACCAGATCTGAGTTGAGCGGGCCTTGCGAGCCCAGCATCAGGTAGATCTTGAGCGCCTCATAGAGCAGGTCCGGGTTGTTCATATTCGCAGTCATTTGCTCTTCGAGCCGCAAGAGCAGACGAGGCAGGAACCGCTGATTCAACCCCGCGCGATAGGTCTGGGCGGCCTGGGTGCCAATCACCTCGCCCTGATAGAGACCGTAGGTCAGGCTGCGCTCCGGTTCGGGGTCGTTGACCACCGGGTTGCCGGGCAGGTCCCGCAGGTGGATCAGCGCCTCGGACACCGGCGGCAGGTCGGTATCGCCGATCGGGCTGCCGGGAATGGACGCAACGTCGTGCTGGTAAACTTCAACCTCGGCCCGGGCCGATGCGATCAGTGCGGTGTTGCCCAGATAGCTGCGGACCCAAAGCGCGCCCATGCCGATGGCGGCAAGGATCGTGGCGGCAATGGCCACGCGACGGACCCAGCGGTAGCGGCGTTCGATCTTGTCATCGGCAGAGACAAGGCCGGCCTCGGGGAAGATCACGTCTTCGAACAGGCGGGTCAGGAAGAAGGACCGCCCGGTGCCCTGCCCCGAGCCGATGGCCTGACGTCCGATGCCGAAGGTCTGTGCCATGTTCAGCATCAGGCGGTCGATCGGCGTGCCTTCCTGCGTGCCGGACGTGAAATAGACCCCGCGCAGGAGGTGGCGTTTGTCGAAAGCGTTGTCCTGAAAAATCTCGTTCAGGAAATCCTTGGCGACGCTGCGCATGGTCGCGGTCTGTTGCGGAAAACCGGCCACCAAAGCGCGGCGCTGCGGGTCGGTTTCGGCCTGCATCTTTTCCAGCGACTGCGCGTTGAGCTGCCCCAGAAGCGCACCGAATTCAGCATCGAACGCACCCATGGCGCCATCTTCGCCCTTGCCGGCGTCGATGGGCAGGGTGAAGCCCCAGACCTGTTCGCGGCCTTCCTTGCCCAGGTCATCGTAGAATTCGTTGAACCCGGCGATCAGATCGGCCTTGGTGAACAGGATATAGACCGGAAAGCGCACGCCCAGTTTCTCGCGCAATTCGTTCAGGCGCCGGCGGATGGCCTGACCATGCGCTTTTTGTGTCATCCCGTCCTGCAGGGACAGATCGCTGAGGCTAATGGCGACAAGCGCACCGTTTACTGGCTGACGCGGACGGTGTTTCTTGAGCAGTCCCAGAAAGCCCTGCCATGCCCGGTTGTCGGCCTCGGCATCGCTTTCCTGCGTGGTGTAGCGGCCGGCAGTGTCGATCAGCACCGCTTCGTTGGTGAACCACCAGTCGCAGTTGCGGGTGCCGCCGACGCCGCCGATGGCGGCCTTGCCCAGCTTGTCAGCCAGCGGGAATTGCAGGCCGGAGTTGACGATGGCCGTGGTCTTGCCCGCGCCCGGCGGTCCGATGATCACATACCACGGCAGTTCATAGAGGTGACGGCGGCCCTTCTTGGTTTTGCGGAGCGCGTTCAGGGCTTCCTTGAACTTGCCCTTGAGTTCGGCCAGTTCGGCGGCGACGACGCCGTCATCTTCGTCCTCCTGAACGGTTTCGGCCATGTCTTCGGCAAGATCCTTGTCCTTCTTGCCGCGGGTCAGCGCCACGATGAGCATGATCACCGCAAAGATCACCACGATGACGGCGATGATCAGCAGCCGGACCACCATGCTGTCGAACGGGCTCCAGGTTTCCGAGCCGATCATCGGCGCAAAATACCAGACGCAGAAGGACAGGATCACCGCGACCAGCGTGAGGATGAAATAGATCGATCTGAAAAGGGGGAAAAGGAACCTTCGGAGCATCATTCCTTCTCCTCCTGCACCATCAGCACTTCGATGCGACGGTTCGCGGCACGGCCTGCCTTGGTGCCATTATCGGCAATCGGTTCTTTCTCGGCCCGGCCCTCGGCGGTCAGGCGGGCGGGGTCATCTATGGCCTGGGCCATGCCGGCCATCACCGATTTGGCCCGCGCCAGCGACAACGCCATGTTCGAAGGGAACCGCGACGACCGGATCGGGATATTGTCGGAATGGCCGACGACGATCACCGGGCCGGGTTCGTCGTTCAGCGCCTTGGCGACACGGTCGACGGGGCCGACGAAATCCTCGGCCAGCTGATCCGAGCCGGATCCGAACATGCCGGAACCCTTGATGCGGATGGTCAGCGTATTGCCCTTGCGGAACACCTCGACGATGCCATCGTCGATTTCCTGCTGCAGGAAGCCGGTGACCTTCTCCAGTTGCTGTTCCGCCGTTGGCGGGGGCGGTGGTGGCGGCGGCGGCGGCGCACGGCGTTCCAGCTCGGCCGGGGCGCCGATGTCGATGATCGACAGCTGGCCAACCAGCCGTTCGGTGTTGTTGGACAAGAACCAGCTGAGCCCCATGAACTGAAACGCCAGAAGGGCGGCGGTGGCGCCGATGGCAATCCAGACCACGCGCCAGAAAGACAGCCTTTTGAACGGTTTCTTCAACCCCTCCCAACACGGGGACAGGTCCCATTCCAGCGGGCCGCGCTGAGCCCGGATGATGCGGGCCAGCCCGTTGCGGATCTGCAGGTGTTTTTCGCCGCCGTTCTGTTCGACGCGCAGCCGGCCCTCGAAGCCCAGCGACAGGCACATGTAGATGAATTCGAGCATGTCGATATTGTTGCCCGGATCCTTTTCCAGCCGCGCCAGCAGGTCATAGAATCTGTCACCGCCGACAGTTTCGCGGTGGAACGTGCCGACCATGGATTGCAGGCCCCAGTTGGACTGGCTGCCCCAGGGTGTGTTGAGCACGACATCGTCGATCGTCGCGCAGAGCGCGTAGCGCGCGACCTTGACGGTCTGGGCCGGAATGCCGGCCTGCAGGGCGCGGTTTTCGAAGGCCCGCACCTCGGCCACCACGCTTTGGCGCAGCTTGTCGGGGTCCATGTGCTGAGCCCGGTTGCGGATGCGGGAGATCAGCGAAAACAGCGTCGCGGCACATGCGGTCAGCTGGTTCATACCGGTGATGGCCGAGGCCGCCGTGACCTCGGTGCCGCGTGACTGTGCCGGTTTGGGGGCCGCCGCGTGGGCGACGCCGAAACTGTCGGTGCCCGGTTCGGGCACCTCGGGCGCAGCAGCGGGTGCAGCGGCAGGCGGTGGGGTGGGCGCAGAGCGCCGTCCGCCCGGATTGGGTCTGATCACCGTCTTGTCGGTGTCATCCGGTTCGGCAAAGGGATCCTTATCAGACATCGCCTGTTTCCTTTAGGTGTTCCGGATTGCCCAGAGCTCCATTTTCAGACCGGGATAGGTGCCTGAAACATGCACGGCAATCCCGCCCGATGTGGTCATCTTGCCCCAATACGGGCTGGCCGCATCCAGTTCGAAATACACCACGCCCGAATGATAGGGGATCTGCCGCGGGGCCACGGGCAGCGGGCGCAGGGTGATCCCCGGCAGGGCCGAGTTCACCAGCTGGCGGATTTCCTCGACCGGGCCGATCTTGGACTGGCCGGAGAAGTGGCGGCGCAGGTCCTCGGACGGGATATCGGCATCGACGGCCAGAACGAAACCCGCGCTGCCGATGAGCTTGCGGTCGGCGATGACACCCACGCTGATGCCGTATTTGCGTTCTTCCAGCGGGATCTTGATCGCCGTCTGTTCCAGAACCGAGCTGAGGTACTGGCGCAGCGTGCGGATGACCGGCGCGAAGCTGCCGGTCAGGTCGTCGTGGCTGTAGGGCGGGAAATCCGGTGGCTGTTTTTCCTGCGTCATGAACACCGACAATTCACCGGCCATTGCCACGCAGATGCGGTAGACATCCTCGGGGTGCAGCATCTGAAGCTGAGTCAGGTGCCGCACCAGCGGGATCGCCCGGTTGATCACGGTCAGCAGAATGAAGTCGGACACCTCGGCGACGGCCCGGGTGCTGCCGGCCTCGGCCAGCCGCCCGGCAAGGGCCTGCATCCGGTGGGCCAACAACCCGTCAAGCTCGCGCAGGAACCCGTCCAGCGGCGCCGCGGCCCGGGTGTCGAGACAGGACGGCATGAATGCCTGATCCAGAACGATTTCCTTGTCCGGACGAACCTCGATGATCCGCGCAATCGGAATCGCCAGACGATCGGCCAGATCATCGACCTCCAGCGCGAATTGCAGGCGCAGCTTGCCCACACCCAGCATCACCGGCTTGCGTTCCCGGCTCATCGTGTCGGTGATTTCGATTTCACCCGGGCGCAGGCGGCTGGCAGACAGCTCGGCCCCGGTCAGGTCAACCTCGGACGCACCCTGCCGCCGCTGCGGAACGGTCAGGTAGACGATGCAGTCCTTGATGGTTTCCGGCACTTCCAGCGCCGGCGGATGATCGTCGGCCATCGGAACACGGAACACGGTGCCGTCCTGTGTCAGGCCGGTGGCGGATTTCAGCGCGAACTGGCCGATTTTCAGGACCTCGTGGTCGATCTCCAGCTCACTCACGCCCCAGGCATAGGGGCGCACACGGCGCGCCAGCCCGGCAACCAGCGCCTCGGAATACCGGTCGGCCTGCTGAAAGTGATGCGGCTGCAAAAACAACCCTTCGGTCCAAAGCACCTTACTGTCCCAGGACACCGCGTTCCCCTCTTTCTGCCCGGCCGGGCGGTCTTAACTCGTCTTCAGCTTATCCAGCTGTTCCTTGTAGGCGCGCGCGAATTCGCGGCTGAACAGGTCGTGAAAGTCGTTTTCGGCCTGATCCGATATCTCGGCATACATCTTTTCGTAAACTTCCCAATAGCGCGCCTTTTTGCCCTTGAAGAGGCTGCCCAGCGCGCCGCTGGTTTCAATCTTGCCGGCCAGCTCGGCCGGGTCCAGTCTGGCCAGCACACCTTTGAGAGCGGCCTCCATGCCCGTGACCATGGCCACTTCATGCGCCTTGATGTCGTCCAGCGCCTCTTCAGCGGCGGTCTCGGGGCTCAGGTAACCCTTGGTGGCGGGGCGCGCCATGGCCTCGATGGCCTGTTCCGGGCTGATCGAAAACTTCAGCGGGTTGTTCCCGCCGGCGCCGATCATCGTCTGTTCGATGCGAAACTCGCTTTTGATCGAGGTACGCGTCATCAGGATCTCACGCAGCCCGGTGATCAGCGTCTTCATGATCCGGCCCATGCGGGCCATGGTTTTTTCCAGTTCCGCGTCATCTATGGCGACGTCATCCGCGCCCAGACTGTCGAGGAAGGCGCGGGCTGCATCGGAAGGCGCCGGTTCCGTCACGACGGGGACAGGCTGTTGTGGTGCTGCGGTTTGCGGTGGTTCATCAGGCGGCGGGGCCGGTGCCGGGTCAGCAACCTGCGGGATTTCGACCGGCGTGGTGAAATCGGGTTCTGCGGGTGGTTCCGGGATTTCCGGCGGAGGCACGGGCGCCACGGGCGGCGGATCTGCCGCGGCCGGGGGGTCGGGGGCCAGCAGATCGTCCCAGTCGTCCGGGATCACGTTGGAGGATTGCGCGGTCTGCGGGATGAAGCTGTCCTGCGCCGACGGGCTGTGCATCGGCGCGCTGCCGCCTTCGGCTTCGAGACCGTCAGCGGGTTTCTGGAAGAACGGGTCTTCCTCTTCGCCAAGCGGCGGAAGAAGTTCGTCGATCGGATCGGTCGGGTTCAGCTGGGCCGGCCCCTTGGGTGTGTTTTCGCTGCCCAGCAGGTCGTCAAGAAAATCGCCACCCTCGCCCGGATCGTCCAGCAATTGCAACGGATCGGGAGCCTGTTCCGCCTGCCCGTGGGAAATCGGGTCCAGCGACGCCGGTGCAAGTGCGATCCCGCCAGCGGCCTCGGGGATTGCCGCGCCGATTTCGACGATCAGCTCGTAGGGGCCGACGCTGAGAACGTCGCCGTTGTTGAGCGGTGTCGGGGTCGGGCCGAGCGGGATCTTGGAATAGTTCAGAAAGGTGCCGTTCGTGGAAAGATCCACGACCACGACATTGCCGTTGTGATCTTCGATTGCGCAGTGGCTTTTGGACAGGACGCGATCCGGATCGGGCAGCACGAGGTCATTGGCGGGACCGCGCCCGACCGTCAGGCTGCCGCCCTGCATCTGAACCGGGCCGGCACCGCCCGGCATGGTACCCGAAGACTGAAATTTGAGCGTCACGGCCATGTCTTCGGTCTACCCTCCGGTCAACACAGTTGGCAGGCCCTGCAGGACAGCACCGCCACAGCCGGTCGGATCGCCGATCCGCGCGGCCGGCTGGTTCGAGATCAGGACCGTCATCGACCCGAGAGCAACCGGATGCGGTCCCAGTCCGATATGGTTGTCCCCAAGCCGCGCCGCCGGCTGACCGCCGACCAACACGGTCGGTGCGCCGAGAAAGGCAAGCGGGCTGCTCCCCGGTACCGGCCCTGCCGGGCTGGGAGCGAAGAGAACACATAGGCACATGTCTCCTAAACGCGCCTGTGGCCGGCTCATGCGCTTTCCTCCGTTGCCGGGTCTTCTGCAGCGACCCTGCCGTTGCCCCCGCGCGCGATATCCAGCGCCCGGTCAATCAACACCTGCATGTGGGACTCGAACTTATCAGACAGTTCCGACAGCGCCACCATATTCATTGCAAAAGCAGCAGCTTCGGACGCGCCGGCAGGTGCCGGATACTCGGCCAGGTCTCCGGGCCCGAGCTTGCCGCTCGCATACAGTGCGGAAACCGCACAATGGCTGGTGTCGTCATCGACATAAGCGTGGTCCAGCGCGCTGGATACCTGATTGAGATTTTCGTCGGTCGGCTCGAACACCCATGTCTCGGCCGCGGCCAGTGGCGGCGGGTCGTCCTTGGATTTGGGGCCAACATAGTCGCGGGCCGCAAGACAGGCCCACCACACCCGTTCACGGCCGGGCAGCAGCGTTGCCAGCGACAGCATCAGGTCCACCCACGCGCCTTTTTCTTCCAGTTCGGTCAGAACCACTTCGGCGGAAGAGCTGGCCGGAGAATCCAAACGGGTCTTTATCCGGATGTTCGCATGGGCGAGCACCTTGGCGAACGGTTCGTTCGAGAACTTCACCAGATCTTTGTAGCGATCACTCATCCCGGCCACCTAGTTAATCATCGTGACGCCGCCCTTAAGGACAAGCATCGCGTCGCCTTTGACCGTGGTCATGGGACTCTTCATTTCTGCCATGGCCTCGCCCTCGATCTTGATCATCAGGCCCTTGATGGTGACGCCTGTCTGATCGATCTTGATCGAGTTGCTCCCGACTTTCAGTTCGATGGACTGCATTGCCTCGTGGGTGATCGACCCCAGATCCACCTTCAGATCGACATCGCCCATCTTAAGCTGGGTGTCATGGTTCCCCATATCCAGGGTCATGGAATAGTCGCCCTGTTTGATCGTCGTTGTGTCGTTTCCAGTTATCGTCTCCGTGCGTTTACCCTCGATCGTCTGGGTCTTGTCCTTTTTGATATCGATGGTTTCACTGCCGGTTTCGATTTTCAGAAACTTGTCGCCATCGGTTATCTTCTCGCTGACATTCTGTTTGATCACCGTGCTCAGCGAAAAGTCTCCGTCGTGATCCCCATAATCCAGTTCGTCAAAACCGATGGTAAGGCTCGACTTGTTTTTGACCAGCTTCTCGTGGTGTTTTTGCGCCTGCATCCGCACCAGTTCTTCGCCGGCCAGGTCGTCGAACTTCAATTCGTTGAAATGGGTTGTATCCGAGGCGTCTTTGGAACTGTCCGTCCGGATGCCTGACACCGTTTTGTTGTCCGGCAACGGATAGGGCGGCTTGGTGTCTTCGTTGTAGAGCATCCCGGTACAGATCGGCCGGTCCGGATCGCCCTCTTCGAACTGGATGACCACCTCCTGACCTATGCGCGGAATGTGGATCATGCCCCAGTTCATACCCGACCAGGGTGTGACCACCCGAACCCAGCAGGACGAGTTTTCGTCATTCTCTCCCTTACGGTCCCAATGGAACTGCACTTTGATGCGGCCGTATTCGTCGGTGTAGATTTCTTCGCCGCTGGGTCCGACGACCTTCGCGGTGTGCAGCCCCGGAATGACAGGCCAGTTGGTGATTGGCATCGACCTGTAGGGAACATCAGCCGCGATCGCCGTGAAATCGCAGGTATAAACCGCCCTGTCGGGGTTCATTTTCTGGAAATGGCGGCCGTAATCCGCCTCGATCTGATGATATGCCGACGTGACTATGTAATCGGTATTCGCCTCCGCAACCGGGTAGTTCTTCAACCCGAACTTGCGGCCGGCCCCCATCATCCGGACACCGGTCCGTCCGCGCCAGGTTTCGTACCTGACGACCTCGGCCTCCATGCGGACACGGGCCAGATGATCGCCCCGGGATGATTCCGCCCCAGCGGCCATACCATCAATCGTCTGCTTGCCCGGATGGTCATACAATTCGAGCTCGTTGTTGGTGTGGTCTCCCTGGGGCTGTAAGCTGACCGCGGTCAGATCCGAGGTTGGCCGGAGGAAATTGAAATCGTCCAGCGTGACCTTTCCACCCACCACCGATTGCACCATGCTCCAGTCACGGATCTGATCATCGCTGCTGGCGCCGATGCTGTCGCTGAGGCAATATTCGATTTCCGGGTATTCCGGCACCGGCTTATGGCCACTCGCATCATCGCAAATGATCATTTCCTTGGCGTCCTGCGCGTTCTTTTCGCTCGGGAAGAAATAATAGATCCCCTCCTGCTCCATCAGCCGTGAAATGAAATCGAAATCGCTTTCGCGGTACTGAACGCAATACGTCCGTTTGTCGAACGAGCGGGTCGTTTCTATCTTGTGGTCGGAAAAACCGGCATCTGAGAACACCTGTTCGATGATCTCCTTGACCGTCTTGTCCTGAAAGATGCGGGTGTTCTGGTTTCTGGTCAGCATCCAGAGCCATGGCCGGACTTCGGCATCGACAAAGGTCGTGGTGCCGTCGATGCGGGTTTCCACTGCCGTGCACAAGCCCGAGAAGGACCGGCCAATCCCCTCTTTCAACTCGACATGGGCGCGCAATGTCTTGCCCAGAATATCGCCGGGACCGATGCGCTTGGGCACTTCAAACTGCATTCGCATTTCGGAAATGGCGCCCAGATGTTCGGTGACTATTGCCGTGTGCAAAATCGCTTCAAAGCTATAGTCACCAGTCATCCACGCGACGGCATCATCATGCGGTTTGGTATTAAACATTCCTCGCCCTCCCCGGCTGGAACGCAAAACAAAATTCGAAATTCAAACTACTATCCGGAAGCATTACAGACCCTCCAGAAGCGCGGCCAGCTCGGCGTCAACATCGCCATCGGCCTGTGGTGCGGCGGCACCGTCGTCGCCGAAACCGGCAAGCAGGTCTTCAAGCTCTGCGTCGGTTCCCGCGCTGTCGCCGTCTGCCGTGCCCAGATCGCCCAGCAGATCGTCGATGTCTTCGCCGGCCGCGGGCGCGGCCGGTTTTGGTTGTGGCGACGGTGGCGGTGGCGCGACCCCGGACCAGCGGCCGCGCAGGTCGCCGCCGCCGAGGGCCTGAAACGACGCAAGCCGCACCTCGTCGCGCCCCTTGACCGACACAACGGGCATCAGCCCGCGCGCCATAACCTGTTCGACGGTTTCAAGGGTCAGGTTCCGTTCCGTGCAGGGCAAGGCAACCTGATCCCCATATTGGTCGGTGACGAAGTGATATGGCATGTCGCCCAGCGACATCACCGATCCCAGCCCCACCGATTCACCGTTCTGGCGGTAAGAGCGGGCCAGAAGGATCGACACCAGCACCGCCGGATTGGCCCAGAGCATCCCGCTGAGCCCTTCCTGCATGGTGAATTCCTCGAAGTCGAATTCATAGCAGGGTTCGGTTTTTGCACCGTAAGGCCGGCGCAGCAGGACCCGCGGCGCCGCCAGCCCCAGATATCCGGCCTCGGGCATGGCGCGCAGCGTATCCCACGCCGTTGCAGTCAGCGGATGGCGGTCCTCTTTCGCGGTATCCAGCGTTGCAGCCGACAGGGCGGCGACAAAGGGGGCGTCGATATGGGCCGCCACGCGGGCGATCCTGCCCAGCAATTCCGCATGCGGCGGTGTTTCCTCGAACGTGTAAAGCCCGATCAGGGCCGAGTATCCGCCACGCCCGTTTTCTTCGTCCAGCGGTTCTTCGGTCAGCAGCCGCACCAGCGCGCTGTCGGACAGGTCGTCCGACCCGGCCAGATCCGCGGCGATTTCTTCGGCCGAGATGTCATAGAGCATGACATCGAGCGTATCGTCGGTTTCAATGCTGCGCGCGATCAGGTCGATGGATCGCCACTGGGCTTCGAGGGACTGAAACTCGGGGTGATGCAGCAACAGGCGCATCGCCGATGACAGCGCGTCGTCAACCGCCGCCTGCATCGCCACCGTGTCGGCATCCGGCGCGGCACGGACATGCGGGCCAACGACGCGGGCCAGCAGATCGTCCAGCGGGCCGGCTTCGGTCAGTGCACCGGCAGTGTCGCCGATCAGCTGCTGAAAATCGCTGAGCCTGCGGTCAGCCGGCACGGTATTGCCATAGGACCGCAACCGGGGCGGCGTGATCGGGGTGCCATGCGCCTCGCCCCAGGCCTGCAGGGTGCGTGCTGCATTATCGGCGGTGGCGCCGCTGCCCAGCTGACGTTTGAGCGAGACCAGTTCGGAAAACAGCTCGACGTTTTCGAACAGTTCGTCGGGATGCAGATCATCAAGCTCGTTCAGATCCACACCGATGCCCGCACCGTCCTTACCAAGTGGTAAGACAAGGCGGGTGGCGAAACCTGAAATGACGTCTTCGGACGTGTCCGGGTCCAGCAGGATCGCGCGCCGGTTTGCCAGCGCATCACCGGTTTCCAGAACACCGCGCCCGGCCCGGCCGGAAAAATCGCCAAGGATGGCCAGACGGAACCGTTTGCGGCCAGACAGTTGCGCGGCGGGCCGGTCGCCTGTCATGGTGCCGAAGGACAGGCCGACACTTGCGGGCTGTTTGTCGCCGGACGCTGCGGCAGCCGGGGACGGGGCCGCCGGTTCCGCCGTGGCGGGGCCGTCACCGCCAAGATCGCCCAGCAGATCGTCCAGCCCCGGATCCGCCGGTTCTGCCGCCGGGGGCTCGCCACCGAGATCGGCCAGCAGGTCGTCGAGACCGTCATCGTCCCCGGCCGGGGGCGGATCGCCCGGGCCTCCCAGATCGGCGAGCAGGTCATCGACACCATCCGCGCCTGCCGCCGCCACGTCGTCCAGCACAGCCAGCGGGTCTTCATCTTCGCCGGCAGTGGCAGAGTCCGGGTCCAACGCCAGATCGCCGAGCAGGTCGTCGAGATCGGTTTCTGCAGACGCGTCGGCGGGCTCAACCGGGTCGGAAAGCAGGTCGTCGGCGGCATCCGCCGCTGTCGCCGCATCGTCCAGTGCCGACAGCGGGTCTTCGTCTTCACCGGCAGTGGCAGGGTCCGGGTCCATCGCCAGATCGCCAAGCAGGTCGTCGAGGTCGGAGTCTGCAGACGCGTCGGCGGCAGGTTGGTCCGGGGTATTGTCCTCCGTCAGGTCGCCGAGCAGGTCGTCGATACCGGGCTCTGTCGCCGGCTCTGACGGCGCGGCAGTGGCAAGATCCGCCAGAAGATCGTCGGCCGAGCCGGTGTCGCCGGCAGGTTCTTCCGGCGCGGACAGCCCCTCCAGCGCAGCGAGCGGGTCGTCCTCGGACGGCTGCACGGCAGGCTCTGCTGCCGCGAGGTCAGCAAGCAGATCGTCAGGTGAGGTGTCTGGCTCGCCCACCGTTTCGTCGGAGGCAGGCAGATCGAACCCGGCCAGATCGTCCAAAGCCGCGAGCGGATCTTCGGTATCCGCCTCTTCCGGTGCAGACGCCGCGAGGTCAGACAGCAGATCGTCGGTGGTGTCGGCGACTGCGCCCGGGGCTTCCAACTCTCCAAGATCACCGAGGATATCGGCGGTCGGGTCTTCCTCAACTGCCTGTTCCTGCGTGGCCGCAGAAAGGTCGGCGAGATCATCGAGCGCCGCAAGGGGATCTTCTGCCTCCGGCGCAGAAGGAGTGGAGGCGGCGAGATCACCAAGGAGATCGTCGGTGCTGTCTTCCTCCGGCGCAGCGGTCGGAAGATCGGAAAGCCCGGCAAGGGCGGCGTCGGTCGTATCCGGCGTTTCGTCCGGTGTATCGACGGTTTCGAGACTGTCCAGCGCTGCGAGTGGGTCTTCCTTCGCGACCTCGGAGGGTGCAAACGACGCAAGATCGTTCAGGAGGTCATCAGTGGTGTCCGGCGCGGTCTGGGGAACCTCCGGTGTGACGAGATCGTCCAGAATTGCCGATGATGCCGCCGCCTCTGCTGCCGGCACCGGCGGAGCGGCGGCCGCGAGATCGCCCAGCAAATCATCCGTGGTATCGGCGTCCTCCACCTGTTCGTCAATCGCGGCGAGAGTATCCAGAACCGCTTCTGACGCATCTTCGACAGCCTCAGGTTCGATCGGAACAGCCGCCAGATCGGCCAGTGCCGCGTCGGTGGTGTCCGGTGGCGCATCGGGCAGGTCTGCGACCTCAAGGCTGTCGAGCGCGGCGAGTGGGTCATCGGGCGTCTCTTCGACCGGCGCGGTGGCCGCGAGGTCGCCCAGCAGGTCGTCGGTGGTGTCTGCGGGCGCTTCCGGAGCCTCCACCGCAGCGAGGCCGTCCAGCACGTCCCCGGAGGTATCAACCTCAGCTTCAGGTTCGATGGGTACTGCTGCCAGATCTGCCAACGCAGCGTCTGTGGTATCCGGTGCCGCATCGGGCAGGTCGACGGCCTCGATGCTGTCGAGCGCGGCGAGTGGGTCATCGGGTGTCTCTTCGACCGGCGCAGTGGCCGCGAGGTCACTCAGCAGATCATCCGTGGTGTCTGCGGGGTCTTCCGGGGTCTCTGTCGTAGCAAGGCCTTCCAGCACATCCCCGGAGGTATCAGCCTCAGCTTCAGGTGTCGGCGCGGCGGCAGACAGATCTGCCAACGCGGCGTCTGTATTATCGGGTTCCGCTGCCGCAGGGATATCCGCATTTGCGAGGCTGTCCAGCGCGGTGTTTGCATCGTCGTTCCGGGCCGGCTGGTCCTGCGGTTCGGCGGCGGCGAGGCCGCTCAGCGCGGCGTCAACGGTGTCCGGCGCGGCCTCGGGCGGCTGCGATTCGGCGGCGGCCAGCGATGCGAGCGCTTCATCTGCCTGATTCGGCGCTTCAACCTCGTCCGCGACTGCCGTTCCCAACCCCTGCAAGACCTCTGCGGCGGTGTCTTCCGGTTCAGTTTCCGCACGCTCTGCGCCGGCCAGAGACGACAATGCGTCGCCGGTTCTGTCGGCCTCGGGCGCGGGCACATCTGCAGCGGCAAGGCTGTTCAGAGCCGAGGCTGAAATGTCCTCTTCCGCCGGCTCGGGGGGTTCGGCCGCCGCAAGACTACCCAACGCGGTTGCGGCTCCATCTTCCGGCGGTGCGTCGTCCGGGGCGGCAGCAGCCAGTTCGCCCAGCAAGGCGTCGGTGCGGTCGGTTTCCGGGGCCTCGGGTACATCGGCCGATCGCAGGGTGTTCAATGCGTCTTCGGGCCGGTCTTCGTCCACCGGTTCGGCGGCATCGGCACGGACGGTTCCCAGAACACCGTCAACATCCGGGCTGCCGGGTTCGGTGGCGGACGGTTCCTGTGCGCGCAGCGCGTCAAGTGCTGCGCCTGTTTCGTCCGGCGCTTCGGCTTCGGGCGGGGCCATGTCGCGCAGCGCGGCGAGCGCATCGCCATTGTCCGAAACCGGGCCGCCGGACCCCAGACCGGCGAGCAGCGCGGGATTGGACAGGATCGTTTCAATCAGCGTCTCGGCCCCGGATTTTCCGTCCATATAGGCCATCAGGTCGGACAGTTGCCGGCGCGCTTCGAGCAGCGGCTTCAGCGCGGCGACCTTGCCGGCAATCGCGCCGGGGGTGAAATCATCGATCGACTCGAAAGTCAGGTCGATCTCGAGATTGCCCTCGCCGGTCAGGGTGTTGGGCACGGAAAACGCGGCGCGGGGTTTCATCGCCTTCATCCGGTCATCGAACGTGTCGGCATCGATTTCCAGAAACTTGCGGTCGCCAACCGGCGGCTGCGCGACCTCGCTCTTGCCGGACAAATCCGACAGGACACCCATCACGAAGGGCAGCTGCACTTTCTTTTCGGCCCCGTAGAGTTCGACATCGTATTCGATCTGAACCCGCGGCGCACGATTACGCGCAATGAATTTTTGTGAGCCCTCACTCACCTTTGGCCTCCTTCAGCGCGGCAATCTCGACGCGCAGTGCCTTCAGTTCCTCGTGCATTTCCGTGACATGCGCGTCCACAACATCCGTCTCGGATTTCACAAGCTCGCGCAGCCTTTCAAATTCGGCTTCGGCTTCGGCTTCCACGGCGGATTGCATCGTGTTGACCAGCAGGCCGATAAACAGGTTCAGAACTGAGAATGCAGTTATGACAATAAATGGAACAAAGAATGCCCAGGCCGAAGGGTACTCCTCCATCACCGGCCGGACAATGCCCATCGACCAGCTTTCCAGCGTCATGATCTGGAACAGCGAGTAAAGCGATCTGCCCAATGTCCCGAACCATTCGTCGAAGGACCCGCCATACATCAGCGTGGCCATCACGCCGAAGACGTAAAAGACGATGGAAATCATGATGATGACCGCGCCCATGCCGGGCAGCGCATCCAGCAGGGCCTGCACCACCGCGCGCATCTGCGGGATGACCGACAGCAGGCGCATGGCCCGGATCACACGCAGACCACGCAGCGCCGACAGGCCGCCGCGGTCCGGCAACAGGCCGAGCCCGACGACGACGAAGTCGAAAACATTCCAGGCGTTGGTGAAGAACCGCCAGCCATAAGCGTAGAGTTTCAGCAGCAGTTCCAGCACGAAGATCGCCAGCACGACGCGGTCAATAATCTTGAGCGTATCGCCGATATAGGCGTTCACCGATTCCGAGGTCGACAGACCCAGCGTGATGGCGTTGAAGATGATTACGCCAAGGATGGCGTTCGTCACGCTCCTGCGTTCTACGAATTCCCGCACCCGTTGGCGTACCGTCATGTCTGCCGTAGTGTCTGTCATGTTTCGTCTTTTCAAAAAGTTCCGCTGACCGACTTAGACGTGATCAAGCAGTTCGCGGTCAACCTCGACCATCAGCGCAGTCCCGACAGTAAGCACGGCTTCACCGGCTTTCGAATAGTCTCCGCCGGCCAGCACGATGTCGGTGATCACCAGCCCTTTCTGGATTGCCTTCCATTTCTTGGGTTCCATGGTCTCCAGTTCCTTGATCGCCGCAGCGGTCTTTTTCTGGAAAACCGTGCCTTCGTTCACCTTGGTCTGCAGCGTGATGACCTTGTCGATCAGCTTGGCCGTTGCCGCCTGCAGTTTGTCCAGCGCCTTGCTGACCTTTTTCGAACTCTTCACTTCCGGGCGGCGGGAAATCTTGTCCATTTCCTTGAGAACAGCGTTCAGTTCCTTGGCCAGCTTGTGGGAATTGACGTCAACGCCCTGCAGCTTGGATTTGTACTGATCGTTATCCGCCTTGACGGTCGAGATCGTGGGCACGAAATCGGCGCCCAGCAGTTGATTGATCGCGGCCTTCCCGGTGTCCTTGGCGCCGGACAATTCCTTTTTCTTGGAATTGAGGCTTTTCTGGATCTTTTTCAGTCCCTTGGTGACCCGGGCCTGCATCTTGTCCGCGTCAATGGCCAGCTTGTAGATCTTCATCGCCGCCCCGACGAGACCCTTCACGATGCCGTAGATTCCGGCAATCAGAGCGAACCCGCCGGTGCCCACGGTCGAGGCGACGCCAGCCACAAGGCTGAGCCCGTCGATGGCCAGTGCGACGCCGGCCTTGACCTGATAGGTTTTGTAGTCGGATTTGGTCTTGGCCACCTTGGTCCAGGCCAGTTCCGCCGCCCGCGCACCATCCTTGGTGAAGATCTTCATCTGTTTCTTGGCGTCTTTAAGGAACTTTTCGCTGATTGCGGCCCGCTCGCTCTTGCGGTCGGTCCGCATATAGGCCGCGTCGGCGATGCGCAGATCCACCACCAGCGCGTTGACCAGATCGTAGTACTTGGTCGACGCGGCCTCGGTCACCTTGGCCTGCAGCAACGGATCGTCGTCCAGCGCCATGTAAGCGTCCAGATCCAGATCCAGATACACCGAACACATCAGCTTGCCCTTGATCTTCAGACCCTTGGGCTTGCACTTGGTCATCAGGGTCCTGGCCAGATCGTTTTCGATCAATACGGCTTTGGGCATACTACGCCTCCGTCAAACACCGGCGCGCGGATTGGGCCGCGCCACACCCGCCGTCAGTCAAACCCGTAGGTGAACTCTCCGTCTGTAACGTCGATCACAACCTTCGACACATCGCCGCCTTCCATCATGCGACGCAGGAATTCCGCCGAGATGTCGGGCAACATCGTGTTGGTCACGATGGCGTCGATCATGCGCCCGCCACTTTCGAGTTCCTGACAACGGTTCACGATCTCTTCGATCACGGCGTCGGTGTATTCGAACGGAACGCCATGCGCTTCGCTGACGCGCTTCTTGATCCGGCCGAGCTGGAGCTTGGTGATCTCCGAGATCATGTGCGGGCTGAGCGGATAATACGGGATTGTCACCAGCCGGCCAAGCAGGGCGGGCGGGAACACCTTGAGCAGGGGATCGCGCAGGGCCTTGGCAATGCCTTCGGGTTCCGGCATCAGTTCGGGATCGGCACACATGTCCATGATCAGTTCGGTGCCGACATTGGTGGTCAGCAGGATCAGGGTATTCTTGAAATCGATCACCCGGCCTTCGCCGTCCTCCATCACGCCCTTGTCGAAAACCTGGAAAAAGATTTCGTGCACGTCCGGGTGGGCCTTTTCGACCTCGTCCAGCAGGACCACGGAATAGGGCTTGCGCCGCACCGCTTCGGTCAGCACGCCGCCTTCGCCATAGCCGATATATCCCGGAGGCGCACCTTTCAGGCTGCTGACGGTGTGGGCTTCCTGGTATTCGGACATGTTGATGGTGATGACGTTCTGTTCGCCGCCATACAGAACCTCGGCCAGCGCCAGCGCGGTTTCAGTTTTACCAACGCCGCTGGTGCCCGCCAGCATGAAGACACCGATGGGTTTCGACGGGTTGTCGAGACCCGCGCGGGAGGTCTGGATGCGCTTGGCGATCATCTGCATCGCGTGGTCCTGTCCGATCACGCGCTTGGCAAGGTGTTCTTCGAGATTGAGGATGGTTTCGATCTCGTCCTTGACCATGCGGCCCACCGGGATGCCGGTCCAGTCGCCGACAACAGAGGCCACGGCCTGATGATCGACGATGGGCAGGATCAGCGGGCTGTCGCCCTGGACTTCGACCAGTTCCGCGTTCTTGGCCTTCAACTCGGCCATCAGCGCGGCGCGGTCTTCGTCGCTCAGCGGGCTTTCGGTTTCTTCGCCCTCGGCCGGCGGCACATCCACGGGCGCACCGCCTTCGCGCAGCTTTGCCCGCAGGTCTAGAATGGCCTCAACCACCGCCTTCTCGTTCTCCCAGCGTTCGTTGAGCCCGGCGAGGCGTTTTTCTTCCGCTTCTCTGGCCGCAGAGATCGCCTCGCGCCGGTCGGCCACATCATATCCGGCCGTCTCGTCGCGCCCGATGATCTCCAACTCGGTCGTCAGCGCCTCGATCCGGCGCTGGCTGTCGTCCACCTCGGCCGGGACCGCATGCTGGCTGACCGCGACGCGGGCACAGGCGGTGTCCAGCAGGCTGACGGATTTGTCCGGCAACTGCCGCGCCGGGATGTAGCGCGCTGAAAGTGTGACCGCCGCTTCGATCCCTTCGTCCAGAACCTGAACGCGGTGGTGGTTTTCCAGCATCGACGCGATGCCGCGCATCATCAGGATCGCCTTGGGAATGTCCGGCTCTTCCACGTGCACGACCTGGAAGCGGCGGGTCAGGGCCGGATCCTTTTCGATATGTTTCTTGTATTCCGCCCATGTGGTCGCGCCGATGGTGCGCAGCGTGCCGCGCGCCAGGGCCGGTTTCAGCAGGTTGGCTGCATCACCGGTACCCGCCGCGCCGCCCGCGCCCACCAGCGTATGGGTTTCATCGACGAACATCACAATCGGCGTATCGCTGGACTGCACCTCTTCGATCACCTGTTTCAGGCGGTTCTCAAACTCGCCCTTCATACTGGCACCGGCCTGCAACAGGCCCACGTCCAGCATCAGCAGGCGCACGTTCTGCAAGGCCGGCGGCACATCACCGCGCGCAATTCGCAGCGCAAAACCTTCGACCACCGCAGTTTTGCCGACCCCGGCCTCGCCGGTCAGGATCGGGTTGTTCTGACGCCGCCGCATCAGCACGTCGACGATCTGGCGGATCTCCTCGTCGCGACCGACGATGGGGTCGATTTCACCGTTGCGGGCCTGCTCGGTCAGGTCGGTGCAGAACTGCGCCAGCGCCTCGCCTTCGCCCATCGGCCCCGGCGCCATGGCGCTACTGGCTTCGCCCGGTTCGGCCCCTCCACCCACGTTGCTGCCATCCTGCGCGCCGAGGGTTTCCTCGGGCGAGCCATCGGCGGCCTCGCGGAAATTATCGGCCAGATCATCCGGCCCGATCTTGGCCAGTTCGGGCGACATTGAGGACAGGATATTGCGCAATGCCGGGGTCTTGAGCATGCCCAGCAACAGGTAACCGGTGCGCACCTTGTTGTCGGAATAGAGCAGGCTGCCCCAGACCCAGCCGCGTTCCATCGCGTCCATCAGGTGTTCGGAAAGATCCGAGATGGTCGTCGCCCCGCGCGGCAGCATGTCCAGCGCGCGGGTCATTTCCGTTGCGATCGCCCCCGGATCCAGATCGTAGTGCTGAATGATCCGGTGAATGTCGCTGTCCTGACCGTTCAGGATCTGGTGCATCCAGTGCACGACCTCGACATAGGGGTTTCCCCGCATCTTGCAGAAAACCGTCGCGCTTTCGACGGCCTGATATCCCAGCTTGTTCAGTTTCCCAAAGAGGGCGACCCGGCTGATCTCGGTCATCTGATTGTCCTTCCCTGTCCCGGCGGTCTGCTATGCCGCCTGTTCACTTGTTCCCAACTGCGGATAGAGGAACAGATCCTCAGCATCCGCGCGCACGTCGCCATCGGGATCGGGCCGCGTTCCAATCCAACTGACATGGCCCAGTTTCACGTTGCGCCCCAGACTGGCGCGCGGCACCTCTTCCCCGGCAAGGATGAGGTTGATGTCCCAATCCAGCGTATCACCGCCATAGGTCCGAACGATGGACTGCAGGCGTTCCAGCGACCCGTCGCCGGGCAGCAGCCGTTCATATTCTTCCAGCCTGAGCGGGCCGATCCGGATGCGGAACTTGGACGCGCGGCTCCAGACCCGTTCTCCGATGCTGGTCGATTGCCCCAACCCGGCCGTCCGGCCCAGCACCCATTGGTCATCCGGCTCCAGTTGCAGCCATGTGCCGACGAATTGCTGCACGTGAACCGGGACGTCGAAAAAGGCGGACAGAATGCTGACCAGACCTTCGGCGTTTTTCGGTCCCTGCGACAGGTGCCCGGCAAAGCTGAGCCGGGTCAGATCGGGCATTGCGTCGCGGTTTTGCAGGTTGTCGCCGTTGAACCCGGCCAGCGAGGCGACCTTGCGCGCCAGCGGGTCATTGCCGCGGTCGAAATTCGGGGCCGGCTGCCCGGCAGACCACGCCCGGTAGAGCAGGCTCATGAACCGGTGCGTGAGCATGTCGGCAAAGGCGACGAAGGTCGGATCGCGGTGGTTGCGCAACCGGTCGCGCACGTATTCGGTCAGATGCAGCGGCAATGGGCCATGCGGCCCGAAATAGCCAAAGAACCGGTTTGTCAGCTGCGCCGGGCTGCCTTTTTCGCCGGGTTTGAAAGCCGAGATCGTCGATGGCGGGAAGGCCAGTTCGGGCACCTGGCCCAGCCGGACCTGATCCTGCCGGGCGCGCCGGCTTTCACCCAGACGGGGTGCGTCGGCAAAATGTGCCTCCAGAATCCGGAGCGCCTGAAAAACGTGATGTTCCTCAGGTTTTTCTGTCAGCGCCTCAAAGAGGCTCAGATGATCCGGCCCAGACCCTTTTCCGGTCGCCATCTGGCAATTTCCCCGCGGTTTTGCGTGGCAAGAACGGTTTCAGTAAAACTGTTAAGTGTGGCGTAGCGGCGAAAGAACCGCTCCAGCACCGAGGCCAGCGCATAGACGCTGGTGCCTTCAAAAAAACTTTCGTCGAATTCCAGCCGGATTTCCAACCCGCGTACGGCGGTCGACAGCACCTCGTCCGCCATCCGGCGTACGATGGGGCGGCTGGTGACGCTGTGAATGCCTTCCAGTTGCTTTTCGATCACCCTGTCAGACAGCGGCGCGTAAAGGCCCAGCAGTTCGCGCAGGGCTTCGGCCCCGTTGCCGCCCGCCGTGTCGGAGATGGACAGGTAGTTCAGGCTGAGATGGCTGACCAGCCGCCAGGCCGTGTCGCCCTGTGACAATGACGGGTGCGGCCGGGTCGGTGACACGGCCAGACGCACGGATTTGACCGGCCCGCCGGCAGGCAGCTGGAATACATCGCGGTCCCCGGTCGCCAGCAGAAGCGGCAGATCGCGGTTGGTACACATGGCCTGAACCGCCAGCTGATCCATTGCTGCCGGATACGGCGCCTGCGCCCGGTCAACCAGCGACAGGTACACCTCGGACCCGAGATAAGAGGTCCGGACGCCGCGCAACCGCTCTTTTTCCGAACGCTGCCGCATGCGGCGGTGGATCGTGTAATAGGCCGGATGGGTTTCGCCGGCGGCGGTGAAATCTGTGGCCGAATAAAACGGGCGGAAGGCCACGTCGTCTGCACCGGAGCTTGAAATACCGGTCACGTTGGTGACGCTGTAGATCTCGAAATCCATACCCGCGGTGCGGTTTGGCACGATATGCTGTTCGGTGTCCTTTTTGGTGATGTGGACACGGTCGCACCGCTTGGGAAACAGATTGACCGCCGGCACCGTGTTGAGCGTGAACGCCTCGGGTGTGACCACGGTCTCCAGCTCGGGCTGACGGTCGGCAAGGAGGATGTAGATATCCACGTCGCCGCCTTCGGATTTCTGCAGGGCGGGGCGCAGGCCACTCAGCTCGGCAAACAGGAACCGCTGCGGCATGGCGAAATATTCCTGCAACAACCGGTATCCGTCGAAGGATTGTTGCGGACAGGGCAGCAGGGCTTCGTCCCGGTCCAGCCCCTGCTGGCGGATGTCGCCCTCCGCCAACTGCAGGGTCCAGTCGGCGCGCCGGTCGGTGGACCGGCCGCACAGGCCGCGCTGCTGAGTGCAGAGCGCTTCGAGCAGCAGCCAGCTGTTGCCGGCAGCGGGGTTGAGGAACACCGAAAGCCGGTCCATCGGCAGATCGGCCATGTCTTCGCCATCGGTCCGGCGCAGACGCAGACGGATTCCGGCCCGCGCGTCCGAGGCCCCGGCGACGCCTGCCGCCACCAGATCGCCGCGGCCATCAATATACTCGGCCTCGGAAATCGCCACAGGCCAGAGCGTCAGCGCGGCAGACGTCCGAAATTCGCACGGCGTCTGCTCGCCTTCCATCAGGCGGCTGCGCAGCACCGTGTCCCGCGGCAGGGTGTAGCCTTCCTTGATCGCCGAATTGTTCGGATCCGGTTCCAGCGTGGCAATCATCATCGACGGTGTCGGTGCAAGGTAATGCGGGTAGACGATTTCCAGCAGGTTGGATGTGAACGCCGGAAACTGCAGCTCCAGTTCCAGCTGCACCCGGGCGGACAGGAACGCCGCCCCCTGCAACAGGCGTTCGACATAAGGATCGAACACCTCCACGCCTTCCATGCCCAGCCGTGAAGCGATTTTCGGGAAGGCCGTGGCGAACTCGGCCCCCATGTCCTGCAGGAAGGCCAGTTCATTTTCGTAATGTCGCAGCAGCCGTGTATCCATAGGTTACAGCACCCTTTCCACGCTGACTTCGCCGGTGGCGATGTCGACATTGCTGCGCAGGTACAGCTCCAGAGGCATCGGCTGCGCCCACATATCGGCGCGGATATCCAGCGCGACGGCCATTTGACCGCTGGCTTCGTCCGGGCGCAGGATAACCTCGACCGAACCTTCGATAATACGCGGCTCATAAAGTGCTATGGCCCGTTCGATGGAACGCCGGATCAGTTCGGCCCGCTTGCTGGTTGAAAACTCGCCTGACACGACCTTGACGCCGTAGTTGAGAACCGAGCGGCCCACATGCGGATACCGGTCCGGGTCAAGCTCGTCTTCGATATTGGTGGTGTTCAGCAGCCAGCTCAGGTCACGCTGAACAATTTCGCGCAGGCGCGACAGATCGATCACGCGCGAATCCCGCGTTTCCTTTTCATCGCCGGGATTGTCGTCGGTCAGCCGGTCCAGAAGGGACGGCTTTAATCGTTCCGTCAGCGTCTTGTCAGCCATCGCTGCCGGTATCCGCCATCGTCAGGTTGCGGATATCCATGAGCGGGAAGTCGGCCTGATCGGTGGTCAGCAGCCGCTGGCCGATGCCGACAAAGGTTTCGGCGCCAGCATCTGTCCAGTCGGTCGCGCGGGCCAGCATCGCCGCGTGGTTTCCGGATTCAGCCGTGCCCGGGTAACGCGTGGGGATCAGCGCCGCGACCTCGCCGCCGCTGGCGACCGTCAGCGTGCCCGCGGTCCAGACCGCATCCCGAAGATCTGTCGGTTCCTCGATGGACAGTGATTGGATCTGGTTGAACGGAAGCCAGAAATATTGCCCGTTCACGATCACCTCGAGCACCGGGCCCAGCCGCATAACCGCATCGGCGATCCATTCGAATGCCTGTCCGTCGATCATGCCTGACGATGCCGGGGCGGCTTCGAACGCACGTGCCCGGACATCCGCGGCCTCCTGCGGGCGACCGGCGCCCAGCGCCTTCTGCGCTTCCAGCAGCAGGGCGAGCCATTCCTGGGGCTCGCCGAAAATCAGCGGTTCCTTTTCGCCGGCAAAGACCTTTTCGCGATAGACCTCGCAAATGATGGCTTCGCGGTAGGTCTGGGCCATCAGGTTCGCGGCGGGATCCATTTCGGCGCTGACTTTCAACTGCTGAATGGCGCGGGTCCAGTTGCCCAGCACACACAGCAGCTGAAACAGGAAAATCCGAAGCTTGGCATCGGCCGGGTCCGAGCGGATCTTGTCCTGCAGCGCGTTGAGCGTCGCGTCCAGATCCCCGGATCTGAGAAGGTCTTCCGGCGTCATGCTGCCAACTCCAATGGTTTAGAGCGGGCCGGGATTGCCCCGGCCCGAATAGTCCGGATCGATCAGCCGACTTCGCCGGTTTCGAGGTTCCAGACAAAGCTGCCGGCGTCCTTGAGCGTACCTTTGTTGTAGTCCGCCTCTTTGTACTTGATCTCGATATGGCGGTAGGCCAGCGTCCAGTTTTCTTCCGGGATCTGCTCCTCTCCGCCGTTCACCGAGTAGCTGTCGACGACGACCCATTTCAGGATGAAGGTCAGGTAAGCCTCCATGCCTTTGGACGCATCATCGCCGGACCGGCACATCTCGATGGTGATTTCTTCACGCGGGGTGCCGTTGGCGACCGCCGTCATCAGTTTCGGCGATGCCTTGCTGAGCTCGGAGGTCATCGTGACCTTGTTGAAGTTGGCGTTCGCATAACCCCGCTGGGTGGTGCCCAGATCGGTCATGTCGAGCGTCCGCTCCACACCCCAATCCAGCGTTTTCACCGCGATCCAGTCCTTGTGGTTCTTCTCTTTGCCCTCGCCGGGGATATCATTAATTTTGCAGTAAATATTTTCCATGGTTTGTCCTTTCTATGGTAGCGCGGAGCTATGATGGCGCTTCGTGAGTGGTTCAGGTTCTGAAATGATGAAGAACGCGGCTTAGGCGCCCTTCTCCGAAGGCAGCTTGGAAACAAGCCGCAGTGACACCGAGAGACCTTCAAGCTGGTAATGCGGTCGCAGGAAGAACTTCGATGAGTAGTAACCGGGGTTGCCTTCGACATCCTCGACGACAACCTCAGCGCTCGCCAGAGGTTTGCGCGCCTTTTCCGTCTCTGACGATATGTCGGCATTGAAGTCGACATAATTGTTGATCCAGTTCTGGAGCCAGCTTTCCATGTCGTTGCGGCTCTTGAAGGACCCGATTTTGTCACGAACCATGCATTTGAGGTAATGCGCGAACCGGCAGGTCGCGAACAGGTAGGGCAGACGCGCTGCCAGGTTTGCGTTCGCGGTTGCATCCGGGTCGTCATATTCCGCCGGCTTGTGCAGCGACTGGGCGCCGATAAAGGCCGCCAGATCGCTGTTCTTGCGGTGGATCAGCGGCATCATCCCGTTCTTGGCCAGTTCCGCTTCACGCCGGTCGCTGATCGCGATCTCGGTCGGGCATTTCTGGTCGACACCACCGTCATCCGTGGGGAACGTGTGGCTGGGCAGATTTTCCAGCGCACCGCCGCTTTCCACGCCGCGGATGCGCGAACACCAGCCGTAGCTCTTGAAGCTGCGGTTGATGTTGACCGCCATGCCGTAGCACGCGTTGACCCAGCCGTACTTGGAGCTGTCCGCGCCCTAGGTATCTTCTTCGAAATCGAACTGTTCCACCGGGTCAGTCTTGGATCCGTAAGGCAGCCGACCCAGGAACCGCGGCATCGCGAGACCGACATATTTGCTGTCTTCGCCTTCGCGCAGGGACCGCCAAGCGGCATATTCCGGCGTCTGGAAGATCTTGGTCAGGTCGCGCGGATTGGCCAGTTCTGACCAGCTGTCCATCTGGAACAGCGTCGGCTTGGCGCCGGTGATCAGGGGCGCGTGTGCGGCCGCCGCGATCTTGGACATTTCGCCGAGCAGCTCAATGTCCGGCGGGCTGTGGTCAAAGTGATAGTCGGCAACCAGCGTGCCATAGGGTTCACCACCGAACTGACCGAATTCCTCTTCGTAGACTTTCTTGAAGATCGGCGACTGGTCCCAGGCGGTGCCTTTGAACTTGCGCAGGGTCTTGTGCATGTCCTTCTTGGAGATGTTCATGACCCGGATCTTCAGCATCTCGTCGGTTTCGGTGTTGTTGACGAGGTAATGCAGTCCACGCCACGCGCTTTCCATCTGCTGGAAATCTTCGTGGTGCAGGATCAGGTTGACCTGTTCGGTCAGCTTCTTGTCGATCTCGGCCACGATGCTTTCGATCGAACGCAGCGCATCGTTGGAAATCAGAGCGGTATTTGCCAGCGCCTGTTCAGCGAGGGTTTTGACCGCCTGTTCAACCGCCGTCTTGGCCTGATCCGATTTCGGACGGAATTCCTTTTGCAGCAGCGCTTCAAATTCGGATGACCCGAATACGGTTTCTTCTCCGCCGGCCTGTTCCTGAAGTTGTTCTTCAGCTATCTTGCGCTCCTTACGCTTCGTCTTCGCTCTCGGCCTGCGGCGCAGGCTGAGCGGCAAGTGTCTTCAGCAGGGACGGATCCTGAATGATCTTGGTGATCAGATCCTCGGCCCCGGTTTTCCCGTCCATGTAGGTCATCAGGTTCGAAAGCTGGGTCCGTGCGTCCAGCAATTCCTTGAGCGGTTCGACCTTGGCCGCGATGGCCGCGGGCGAAAAGTCGTCCATGCTTTCGAACGTGATATCGACAGCCAGATTGCCTTCGCCGGTCAGTGTGTTCGGTACCGTAAACGCTGCGCGCGGCTTCATCGATTTCATGCGATCGTCGAAATTGTCGACGTCGATTTCAAGAAACTTCCGGTCCGCGACCGCGGGCTGCGGTTCCTCGGACTTGCCGGCCAGATCGCTCATCACGCCCATAACGAATGGAAGCTGAACCTTCTTTTCCGCGCCGTAGAGTTCGACGTCGTATTCGATCTGAACCCGGGGCGCCCTGTTGCGGGCTATGAATTTCTGTGAGCTGTCCGCCATTTCAGTCTTGCTCCTTCGTAAAAACGTTTCCTGGCTTCATGACGCCTGTCGCAGTGCGCCGTCTGTGTCTTATTTCACTTTCGTACCACTTCGGGTGGCGCAGAAGGTCAATATTCGCCTTCGACCCCGCTGATGGTCTCGACATTGCCCAGCCCGCCCGGTGCCATGTCCTTCACGATGGTCATGAAATCGGCACCGACAAGGCGCTTGGCCCGTTCCAGCAGAATCGGGATCGGAGAGGACGGTTCGGCCCGGTTGTAATAGGCAATGATCCGGTCCAGAGCCGCGGCCGCGTCGGCCGGTGAATTGATCGTGCCCGGCGCGGCCTGCGCGGCCGGGGCGCCACCACCGGCCGTGGCCGGGGCGTCTTCTTCGCCGGCCGCGTCGTCCCCTTCGACGACCTCTGCGCCCGCGGTATGTTCGCCAAGCCGCTTGGTAATCTGCGCAAGCAGCTTGATCAGCGGGTCCAATTCAGGCCCCTGCCCCGGTGTCTTGTCGTCGAACACCGCGGAAATGGCGCGCACATCTTCTGTCGCCTGCACCGCCGCCGCATGCATCTGCGCCCGGGTTTCTTCGTCGGTGTCCTGAAACGCCGCGCCGATGGAGCCGGTGTCCGGCAGGTTGTCCATACCCTCGGGCGCGGAAACCTGACCTTCGGCAATTTCGATGTCGCGCCACGAAAACCGGCCGAACCCGCGGCTGTCGGTCAGCGGCGCACGGCGCACGCCCCGGTAGACCGCCGAAGGACCGCCCAGCCCGCCGGGCTGACCGCACAGACCCTGCACGGCATTGATCCGCATCGTCGGGTCGTTGTCGTCGTCTTCGTCCAGTTCGGGGTGGCAGCTGTCCCAGTATTGTTCGAGACAGCCGCGGATAAAGGTTGTGGCCTGCGCGAACCCGGCCAGACCTTCGAGCGGCAGAATCGCTTCGGACAGATAGACGGCGGCGCGAATGTCGTGGCTGCGGTCCAGCACTTCGAGCGCCTTGGTCCGCACTTCGCGATAGTCCGGATCGCTGGCCGCTTTGATCTCGTCACCGATCTGCTGCTCCTCGCCCGGCTGGGCGGCAAGCTCCATATCGGTAAAGACCGGATCGTACTCAAGGTTTTCGCCGCTGGGCAAATCGTCCGCTTTGGGCTGAAGCAGGGCTTCGGCGTCCATTAGATCCTCCCCAGGCTTGGCCTCCGAACTGACGTGTCTCCGGACACGGCGGCGGGAAATAGGCCTTACATCACTAAATCAATACCTTGACCAAAAGTCAGCCTTATCGTTTCCTTAAAGTCAATTGTTTTTGCCCTATTGCCGGTGGCAGAACTGTGGCGCCTGCGTGGCATCAGCCTGACCAACCGGCATCACCAACGCGTGGAGTGTAACAAGGACACGCCGCAATTACCCAACAGATCGCAGATGGCGGGGCTGGTCCGCCAAACGAACCCGGAGGAATTGATGTCCACCCTTTTCAAACCACTTGCCGCCGCAGCTGCGATTTTCGCACTGGCCCTTTCTGTCGCCCCTGTTCAGGCTCAGCAACAGGGCTCTCTGGGGGTAGAGCTCAACAAATTCGAGGAAATCGAAGGCGGCGGATGCCGGACCTTTTTCCTGTTCCGCAACAAGACCGGGCAAAGCTTCGAAGGGTTCGAAATGTCGCTGGCCATCCTTGACGGCAACGCGGTGATCGACCGCCTGCTGTCTATCGACGCCGCGCCGCTGCCGGTTGCGCGCACAACCCTCAAGTTGTTCGAGATCCCCGAGATCAGCTGCACCAACATCTCTGAAATCCTGTTGCATGACATGACGTCCTGCAAACCGCAAAATGCCGAGGAAACCGACTGTTTCGCGATCATCGAGCTGAGCAGCAAAACATCCGCCCCTCTGGTGAAGTAGGTCATGGGCTTCAGTCTGAGCAACCTGGGGACCGGCGGTCCGATCATCGCGGTTCTGGCGGTTTTGTCGCTTTTGTCGCTGGCGCTGATCGCCACCAAGGTCATCCAGCTCTGGGCGGTCCGGTCGGGTGCCGCAGGCCGGGAGGCCGCGCTGGAAGCGTGGGCGCGGGGGGACAAGCACGTGGCCGCCGAGAGTGTCGGCCACGAGCGCGCGCCGGCGGACCGAGTGATGGGTTATGCCATTTCCGCGCTGCGCGACGGTTTGCAGGGTCCGCGGCTGGAGGCAGAGCTGATGCGGCGCGGCAATGACGAGATCTCGCGCATGAACAGCGGTATCCGGTTGCTGGAGCTGATCGCGATGATTTCGCCATTGCTGGGTCTGCTGAGCACGGTGCTCGGGATGATCCAATCGTTCCAGGAGCTTGAAATGGCCGAAGGCGCAGCCAACGCGTCGGTGCTGGCCGGCGGGATCTGGCAGGCGCTGCTGACCACGGCGGCGGGTCTGCTGGTGGCGATCCCGGCGGCCGTCGGTGCGGGGCTGTTATCGGCCCGGATCGACGCGGCGGCGCAGACGATCGAAAGCGCGGTCGGGGAATTGTTGCTGATCAACGAAAAACCGACCGGCTAGTGCGCGATGGTGCCGGCCGGTCATAACGCGAAGCGGACTGTATCGGGTATGGAATGTGCGCCATGGCCGACATGACACTGAAACGTCCGGGCCGTCCGCGCGCGCTGATCTCGCTGGTGCCGATGATCGACGTGATGCTGATCCTGCTGGTATTTTTCATGGTCACGTCGACCTACCTGAACCTGGACATGATCCCGGCGGCCCGGCGCGGTGACGACGCGCCGGTCGCCGGAGCCGTGGCCGGCGATGGCGGCGCGTCCCTGATGATTCGTGTTGCAGCCGACGGGCAGGCGGTTCTGCGTGGCAGGCCGGTTGGCCCAGATGCCCTTACCGCAGAACTGCGCACCCTGCTGGCCGAGGATCCGTCGCTGCAGGTTCTGATCCTGCCGTCCACCGTCGCCCGCACGCAGGCGCTGATTTCGGTGATGGAAGCCGCGACGCTGGCCGGTGTCACCCGGCTGCGGGTGGTGCGTCTGGAGGCGGGGCGATGAAGCTGACGCGGCGGGCCCGTCCCGAACAGTCCGAAACCATCGTCGCCCTGATCGACGTGGTGTTTTTCCTGCTGGTGTTCTTCATGCTGATCGGGCGCATGGATGCCACGGCGCCGTTCGATGTGTCTCCGCCCGTGGCGGCAACCGGGCGGGACATGCCGTCGGGCGGCATGACGCTGTCAGTGTCGGCAACCGGTCTCTTGGCGCTGGACGGACGGGAGCTGACTGAAAACGAATTGCCGGATCTCATTGCAGCGCGGCTGCGTGACGATCCGGATCTGCGCCTGCGGGTCAATGCCCATCGCGATGCCGAACTGCGTTTCGTCCTGCCGCTGGTCGGGCTGGCAGAGGCATCGGGTGTCCGGGACGTCGTGCTGGTCGTCACCCCGGCCCCGGCGCCGGTAGCGCAATGACCGCCGGTCTGCGCTGGACCGCGGGGGTTGTCGCCTCGCTCGGGGTCCATGCTGCGGCCGGTGCTGCGCTGTGGGTCTGGATCCAGCCGGAAGACGTGCCGGTCCAGCCCATGCCCGAAACCGAGGTCGAGGTCGTGGCCCATACGCTGGACCGCACCGAGGCCCGGGCCACCCCCCCGGAGGCGACCCCGGCCGCCGAGGCCGCGGCAACCGGAGACAACATCGATACCGGGGCGATCCCGACCAGCCGCGCGGCCCCGGCAAGCCTGCCCAGCCAGCAGGTTGCGGATGCCGAACCGGCCATTGACCGTGCCAAGGGGATCGATCCGGGTGCCGATCCCCTGCCGGATGCCCGCCCGCAGACAGCAGCGGTTCCGGCGACAGAAGCAGCAGCGCAGACCGTCGCCTCTGCTGATCCGACCGCGCCCGAAAAGATGGCCGCGGTCAGTCCGAATCCGAGCGCGGTTGCTTCCGCCGTACCGCAGGGCCGGAAAGCTGCAGGCGTGGCCCCGCCGGGCAGCCGGGTCAACGCCGTTGCCGTGCCGTCCACAGCGGCTCCCGCCGCGTCGAACGTGGCCGCGTCGGTGCCCTCTTTCGAACCACAGCCGGAAGGGCTGAGCGCTGTCACCGAGCCTGCCTTGGTCGCGGCAACCACCGCGGCCATCGTCTCGGCCACGGTGCCGTCGGCGAAACCGTCGGTTCGTCCTCTGTCCGCGGGCCGCCCGCCGGTTCAGGTTGCGGCGCTGAAGGTTCCGTCCGCGGAACCGGCGAGCAAGGTGGTCACCGATGCGCCCGCGGCGGTCGCGCTTGCACCCCCGTCCGCCCCGGTGGCCCCTGCGGATCCCCCGGCCGAAGCTGCCGCCGCCGCGCAGCCACCCGCCGAGGCGTCGCCTGCCATTGCGCCCAAGGCCGAGACATCACCGCAATCTGACCCCGATATCCGACCGGCGGCCTATGTCGCGCCGCCCAGCCGTCCGGTTGAACCGGCCGCCCCCGATGCGGATACCGTGAAAGCCGCGCTGGCCTTCCCGGGCGGGGACGGGCCGGTCGATCCGCTGTCTTTCGCGGCGTTTCAGAGCTTCATGCAGCCCGGGGATCTGACTGCCGGCAATGACCCGGTGCGCGACGGGGTTGCCGGGCTGCTGGCGCAGGTGCCCTGTTCACGGCTGCAGGTCGGGTTCGACCCGGAGACAACGACGTTGGTGGTTAACGGGCACATTCCGCAGGACGGGTTGCGGTCGGACGTGCTGTCGGCGTTGCAGGCGCAGATGGGGGCGGACATTGCCGTATCGGACAACATGCTGGTTCTGCCGCGACCGCAATGCAATGCGCTGTCGGGCATTGCCGCGGTCGGGCTGCCGCAATCCACCGACCAGTTCACCAATCCGCTGGTCATCGGCGAAGATGCCCATGCCCGCGTGTTCGGCTTTGTGAAGGGCGATTTCCTGTCGCTGGATATGACGGCGCCGGATTATGACGCGGTGATCTATCTCGACTATTTTGACGCGGCTGGAAACGTGTTGCATCTGGAACCCAATGAATACAGCCCGTTGCGCGAGGCGCCGGCGAAAACGGCGCAGCGCATCGGCGCAAAATCGGCCGAGGACAAGGGTTTGCGGCTGATCATCGGCCCGCCTTATGGTCAGGAGATTGCGGTTGCCTTTGCGGCGTCGCATCCGCTCTATGACGGGTTGCGCCCGATACAGGAACCCGCCGCCGGGTATCTGGAATGGCTGCGCAGCCGGGTCGAAGCGGCGCGCGAAGAACACCCGGATTTCAAGGGCGAGTGGGTCTATTTCTTTGTGTCCACGTCCGAGGGCTGATCACTGACACCCGCCGGCCGCCCAATGCCGCAGATGATCTTTGAAGGATCCGCCGAAAGGGTGCGGTTTGGCCGACGCCGCCGTACCGGCCGGGCCAAGGTAGCGGGTCGCATGATCGCACAGGCGGTCCTCGGACCATTGATGGCATGCGCTGCAGGACTGATCGCGCCAGTATTCGTCCGGCAGCCCCTCGACCGGTGAATGCAGTGGCAGGGAATTCATCAGCATCGCGATCGAACGGCCATGCACCTCGGGGATGTCCGACACCAACGGATCGATAAACGTGATGCTTCGCGTCGGCTGTGACGTGGTCGGTGCGGCGCTGGCGGCCGGGGTTTCCGGCTGGTTCTTGCCGTTCTGGTCCAGCGCGGCAACCTCCAGACGGGCCAGATCCACGTAAACCCCCTGAGGAAAGACCCGCATGTACATGTCATAGGCAGCGCGGGTGCCCTGTGTCGAGGCGACCTGATACATCTTTTCTTCCACCGCCGACGGGCCGGCCTGTGCGGTTGCCGCGTCATCGACATGCGACAGCTCGATCCCCAGATCGTATTCCAGGACAGTAATCAGCAGATCGCCGGCGGCATCGGCATGAACGCTGTTGGGATAGCTGCGCAGGAAACCGGCCAGTTCGGCCAGGTCTGCCGAGGCCTGCGCCCGGCGCCAGTGCTGTTCTTCGCCGCTGTCTTGCGCAACCGGGCTTTCCTCGGGCCGGGCGAACATGAAGTCACGGGTCAGCGAAGAACTGTCCCACGGTGTCTGCAGGCCATCGGTTTCGTCCAGAACCTCGACCCGCACCTGTTTGAACATCTGTTCGATGGGCATCCCGGGCGACGCCATATAGCCCGCCAGCGATTTCGTGAACGGGCTGTTCCCCGTCAGGCCATCCAGCGCAACGTTTCCCGGTGCGGTCGCATAAGCCAGAAACGTCCCGGTCGGCGCATCCATTTCAGCCAGCCCGTTATTGTTGAATTCCGGCATATCGGTGAACGGGTTGTTGCGGCAGGCGTCGAGAATGACGATGTTGGTGCCGTTCTTGGCGGAAAACATCTGCCGCAGCACCGATTGCGCCTCGACCGCGACTAGATCCAGATCGGCGGCGTCCATCAGCGAGGCATCGACGGGAAGAAGGTAATTCGTGCCAAAGGACTGAACCCCGTGTCCGGCGTAGTAGAACAGCCCGATTGTATCCGGCCCCTCCTGACGCAGTTCGCGGCCGAACTGGGCAATTGCGCGCTTCATCGCGATCTGGTTGGCGTCGGTGATCAGGGTGACGTCAAAATCCAGATGTTCCAGTGTATGCGCGATCAGGTCCGCGTCATTAACCGGGTTGTCCAGGGACGAAACCGACCCATAGCTGCCGTTGCCGATCACCAATGCGATCCGCTCCTGTTCGCCTTCGTCGGCGGAAACCACGCCCGCGCAAAGCGGAACCAGAAGTGCCGTCAGGCCCAGAACGCCCCATTTTCGCAGCAGATGCACCATTCAAACGTGTTCCCCAAATCCTTACCCGCCACCGGCCATACCGTGATGTTCGCAACGCCGGGGTCCGATTTCCACATAATATTCTGTGATACGGGCACATTTTGTTGAAACTGCGATTAACCCGCCGCTAGATTGGCGAAGTAGTGCGTTGCAACTCCCGGATGTGTCTTGGCCCGTTTCTTTCTTTTTGGTGTCTTTCTGATCCTTGGCTTGGCCTTTCCGACCGCGCCGGTTTCCGCCTTGGATACGAACCCTTTCGAGCGCGGATGGACGCTGGATAAATCCGCGTCGGAACTCCGCTTTATCTCTCTGAAACGGGGTTATATCGCGGAAACCAACCATTTCGCCGAACTGAGCGGTGTGATCGACGAAAGCGGCGATGCATTGGTGCGGGTGCTGCTGAATTCGGTCGAAACCTATGTCGATATTCGCAATGTGCGGCTGCGGTTTCTGTTCTTTGAAACCTATCGCCACCCGATGGCGGAAATCCGGGTGCGGATCGATCGCGGCAGCCTGAATGATCTGACCGAGGTCAAACGCAAGATCGTGCCGATGGAATACACGCTGTCGATGCATGGCGAAGAAGTGACCCGAACCGAGCGGCTGACGCTGTTTCTGATCGACGAAAACCGCGTGTCGGTGTCCAATACCGACCCGATCTTTGTCGGTGTCAGCGATTTCGACCTGTTTGACGGGCTGCAGCGGTTGGAGGACTCAGCGAGCGTGGAAATTTCGCCGCTGGCCATTGTCAGCTTCCACTTCACCTTTACCCGCAATCCCGAGGAAGAAGACAGCAAGCTGCCGGTGCCGCAGACCGAGGCCGTGTCGGTCGAAGCGGCTGCAGCCCGGATTGCGGTCTGGAACGCCAAGGACCCCGACGAACAGACCTGCCTTGCCCGTATCCTGACACTGGGGCGGCTGGATTCCGTCCGGTTCGAACCGCTGAGCGCACGCATCGCAGACAACAGCATGCCACTGATCGAGGCCTACGCGGACGCGCTGGTGCGGTGCCCGTCGGTTCGGGTCCGTATCGACGGGCTGGTGGCACGGGGCGAAGACAACAGCGGTACGCTGGCACAGCAACGGGCGCAGGCCATCAGCCGGACGCTGTGGGCCCGCGGGGTGCAGCGGTCGCGCTTGTCCACGCAGGCGGGCGGGCGTGTCACCACATCGACCGAACCGGTTGGCGGCGGGCGGGCGCATATAACAGCGCTGAACTGAACCGCAGATGTGGACTTTGCCGGGCACAGCAGGCAAGGCACGGGCATGATCATTTGCAGGCTGCATGGCCGGTTGGGCAATCAGATGTTTCAATACGCGGCGGCGCGTGGGCTGGCCGCCCGGCTGGGTGTGCCCGTTGCGCTGGACGACCGGGAGGCGATTGCGCGCGGCGAAGGCGTGTTGACCCGCGTTTTCGACCTGCCGCTGGCAGAGGCACCCGATTTGCCGCCGCCACGGCAGAACCTGCCTGGCTACCTGATCTGGCGTTTGTTCGGCCTGTCACCGCGGTTCCGGCGGGAACGCCATCTGGGGTACAACGCCGGGATCGAACGCTTTGACGATCCGAGTTACCTTCACGGGTACTGGCAATGCGAAAGGTATTTTGCCCATGTCGCCGACCTGATCCGCAGCGATTTCCTGTTCCCCGGTTTTACCGACACCCGGAATGCCGACATGGCGCAGCGTATCGCCGAAACGCCGGCAATTGCCCTGCACGTGCGCCGGGGCGACTACCTGTCGCTGGGACAGCATGCGGTCTGCGACGAGGCCTATTATCTCGCCGCGCTGGAGCGGCTGCGCGAAGGTATTGCCGATCCGGTGGTCTACGTCTTTTCGGACGACCCGGACTGGGCCAAGTCGCATCTGCCGCTGCCCTGTGAAAAGGTGGTGGTGGATTTCAACGGTCCGGACACGGATTTCGAGGATATGCGCCTGATGTCGCTGTGCCGGCACAACATCATCGGCAATTCCTCGTTTTCGTGGTGGGCGGCGTGGCTGAACACGCGTCCGGACAAGCGGGTCGCCGGGCCGGAGCGGTGGTTCGGTGATCCGAAGCTGAACAATCCCGACATTCTGCCCGACGGGTGGATCCGGGTTCCGGTGTAAATCCCGGTCAGAACGGTGCCTTGGCCCGGAAAGACATCGCGATCCCGCCCTCGGGGTTCTTCAGGCGCAGTTCTTCGGAATGCAGCATCATGCGCGGGTACTGATCCGCCGTGTCCGACGCATAAAGCGGGTCGCCGAGGATCGGATGACCAAGCGCCAGCATGTGCACCCGCAACTGGTGGCTTCGCCCGGTTCTGGGCATCAGCCTGACCCGGGTTTCGCCATTGCCCTGCCGCATCACGCGCCAGTCGGTCTGCGCAGGTTTGCCGGTGTCGTGGCACACTTTCTGCAACTGCCGGTTCGGCCAGTCGACGATCAGCGGCAGGTCGACCGTGCCGGTCTTCGGGCTCAGTTCGCCGGCCACGCGGGCGACATAGGTCTTCTTGGTGTAGCGTTTTTCGAACTGCAGCCCCAGATGCCTCTGTGCGTGCGGGGTCAGCGCGAAAACCATCACCCCCGACGTGTCACGGTCCAGCCGGTGCACCAGCAAGGCATCGGGAAAAACCGCCTGAATCCGCGACAGGAGGCAATCAGAAAGCTGCGCGCCCTTGCCCGGAACGCTGAGAAGCCCCGCGGGCTTGTTCACCGCAACAAGCTGCGCGTCGTCGTGCAGAACCTCAAGCGGGTCCTGTGGCGGGGCATAATCCTGAGAAACCGACATGGTGTGGGGTGGTCGCACAGGCGTGCCGGGGTTTCCAGCCCGGAAAGGAAATCACGGGCCGGGTGACGGCCCGTCAAACTTGCCGTTTGACCCGCGGGCGGGCATTGAATGCCTGAGGGCCCCGGGCGGGCCATTCTCAGGAGTGGGAATTACCGATGACCTTTGAAAACCTTCACCCGACGATTTCTGAAATGCTGGACGTTGTCGCCGCCGGCGATGATACCGCGATCGGTCCGCTTCTGAGCGACACTGTGCGCTTTCAACCGCCGACCTACTGGGCAACCTGGACCGGGCGCGAACCGGTTGCGGCTGTTCTTGGACATGTCGGCGCGGTTTTCTCGGACTTCCGTTACCGGCGCATCATGGGATCCGGCAAGGACTGGGCGCTGGAGTTTCAGTGCAAGGTTGGCGAATTCGATGCGGTCGGTGTCGATCTGATCACCCTGAACGACGATGGCCTGATTCAGGATTTCGAGGTTGTCATGAGGCCGCACAAGACCGTCGGGGCGCTGCGCGAGGCGATGAACCAGCGGGTGATGAAGGATGCACGCTTCCTGAAGTTCAAGGAGGCGCTGACCTGACTACAGCATCGGGTCAACTGTCTGAAAACACGTGAATCCACAAAAAGGTTCCCGTTCGTTGGCCGCCCTCACAGGTCGATCTCGAATAGTCCCGATATCGTGCCCCGGATGTCGTCGACCAGCACGTCCAGAACCAGGATCGAGCCGCCGCTCAGCTGCTGGATCAGCACCCCGTCGGCAGTATCGGTCAGGGTGACCTCGACCTCACCGTCGAATTCCATCAGGTCCTGGGCCACATCATAATCGGTTATCACATCGTCGCCGGTCAGATTCCGCTCCACCGAAAACTCGTAAATGAACACATCCGCGCCCGACCCGCCGGTGAAGCGGTCGTCATCGGACAGGCCGGCCTTGGTGTCCCCGGACCCGATAAATTCATCATCACCCGAGCCGCCGTCCACCGTGTCGTTGCCCGAGCCGCCTTCGATCTGGTCATTGCCCGACCCGCCGAAGATCAGGTCGTCATCGGCGCCGCCGTCGATGTCGTCATCTTCGGTGCCGCCGTCCAGCGTGTCGTTGCCATCGCCGCCGAAAATGGCGTCGTCGCCGGCATCACCCATCACGCTGTCATTGCCTTTGTCGCCGTTCAGCAGGTCGCTGTCCCAGCCGCCCGAGATGGTATCATAGCCGTTGCCGCCGCTGATCGTGTCGGAGTCGAACAGATCGTTGCCGGTGGCCGGGCCACCGACGATCACATCGCTGCCGGACCCGGCGTCGATGAAATCATTGCCAGCGCCGCCGTCGATCGAATCGCGGCCCGTGCCGCCGGTCACGGTGTCATCGCCACCAAGCGCGCTGATTGTGTCGTTGCCACCGGCGCCGTCGATCAGTTCGGGCGCGTCCGTGGCGGTGATCCAGTTGTCACTGTCGTCCCCGTTGAGGTTGGGCAAAACCGAAACCGTCACGGTGGCGGTGTCCGTTTGATCGCCATCGCTGATGGTATAGGTGAAGCTGTCAGGCCCCAGAACGGACCCGGCGGCGGTGTAGACAACTTCGCCACTGGCATTGACCGACACCGTGCCATTCAGCGGATCGGTCACCGACACAATGGTGATCGCGTCGCCGTCGATGTCGCTGTCATTGGCCAGCACGTCCAGAACCATGGTCTGCCCTTCGGTGACCGTGACCGCGTCATCAACAGCGGTCGGGGCATCGTCGACCGGATTCAGGATCACGTCGTCGAGCGAAAGATCGGCGAGGCTGAACTTCTTAAGGGTGATGGTGGTGCCGTCCGGCAGCGTCATCACCACATGTTTGCCGTCCTGCACGGCCGTGGTCACCGCGTATTTACCTTCCCACTGGTGGAAGGTGGACAGATCGATGATGTCCGTGCCGTCCTTAAACTTGTTGATGACGTCATTGCCGTCATCAGGGTTAAAGACAAAGGTGTCCTTGCCACCGCCGCCTTTGAGCGTGTCATCGCCGAGGCCGCCGAACAGGAAATCCTTGCCGCCGCCGCCATACACCTTGTCGTCGCCGGTGCCGCCGTAAACGTCATCACTGCCCTGTTCGCCATGCACAGTGTCGTTGCCGGATCCGCCGTCGACGAGGTCGGTGCCGTCGCGTCCGCGCAGGTCGTCATCGCCGCCGAGGCCGAACAAGCCGTCCTCGAACTCGGTGCCTTCAAGGATGTCGTCCAGTTCCGTGCCCTGTTCGGTCACGTGACCACAGGACAGGGCAATGGCCGTGCGCACAGCATCAGCAAAGTCGGAACTGTCGGAGCTGAGGATCACCACCGCCCCGGTGCCAAGCTCATCGACCAGCGCCTGGTAGGTGGGAGCTTCGGCCGCGGTGACGGAGAACACCGGAAACACACCCGAGGCTGCCAGCGCAGCAGCGACCTGGGCGATTTCCGGGTAATCCTCGCCGAGACCGCCGCCGTCGAGGACCGCGTCGCCATTGTTGGGGCCGGCGGCCGCGAAATCGCCGGCCTCGTGATAGGCGCTGTCGGTCGACAGCATCACGATACGCTGGCTGTCCGGGCGGTAGCCGATCTCGTCTTCGCGCAGAGCGACCTGCAGCAGGGCTTCGAGCTGGGCCTCTTCGACATCCGCACCGCTCTGGGTCGAGAGCGAATTGACGCTGTCAATCACCGCGGCGCTGTCGCTGGTCAGGACCAGCTCGGTTTCATAGACGTAGTCATCTGATGCGCCGAAGGTGCCGTCAGGTTTGTCGATGAAGCTGGCAACTGCGAAATGGGCGCTCTGGTCGATGCTCTGGACAGTGCCAATGACATTGGCAATCTGGGATTGCAGGACCGGCAGGTCATCGGTGTAGGGCCCGGAGAGATCCTGAAGAAACACGAAATCGATGGTGGGGCAACTGTAATTGGACATGGCACGGACCTTGCACGAAACCGGGGAACGGGCCCGCTCATGGCAGAGTGCAGCGGGTCGTCCGATATCGCACCTGGCGTGCCGACCCGGTCAATACGCAGGTGCGTAGCAACCCGGCCATGGGTCACCTGTTTAGAGGAGCCGGCCGCAGCCGGCCCGCGCGGTGTAGATCAGGCGCGGGTGCGCTCCGCCTTCGGATCATAGAGTGGTTTCAGCGATGCCTGTGCTGCGACTCGGGTACCGCAGACGTCAATCTCGAAGGTCGAAGACAGAAGCTGATCCGCCGTTTCCCCGGCGCAGGGCACGTACCCCATGCCGATCGCTGCACCCAGATGGTGCCCGTAGGCGCCGGAACTGAGGTACCCGACAATCTGCCCGTCGCGCAGGATCGGTTCGTTGTGATAGAGCAGCGGTTCGGCATCCGTCAGCCGGAACTGCACCATCCGGCATTGCAGCCCTTGCTCTTTCTTGCGCAGAACCGCGTCGCGGCCGATGAAGTCCGGCTTGGCGGTTTTCACGGCGAACCCGAGACCCGCCTCCAGCACGTGATCCTCGCAGGTGATGTCGTGGCCGAAATGGCGGAAGGCCTTCTCGATCCGGGCGCTGTCCATCATGTGCATGCCGCAGAGCTTCAGCCCCATGTCCCGCCCGGCGGCCCAGAGGGTTTCAAACGCATGAGCGGCCATGTCGGACCCGACATAGATTTCCCAGCCCAGCTCGCCCACGTAGGAAACCCGGTGCACGCGCGCCAGCCCGAAGCCCAGCTCGATCTCCTGGGCCGTGCCGAAAGGGTTCGCGGCATTCGAAAAGTCGTTCGGCGAAACCGCCTGCATCAGGGTGCGGGCATTGGGGCCCATCACCGCAAGCACACCTTCGCCCGCGGTAACATCGGTCACGACCGCGCGGAACTCGCCCAGATGCCGCCGCAGCCAGGTTTCATCGGCCAGCCGGGTCAGGGCCGGGGTCACGACCAGATATGCGGTTTCCGAAAGCCGGGTGACAGTGACGTCGGCCTCGATCCCGGCTTTGGGGTTGAGGAACTGGGTATAAACGATCTTGCCCGCCGGCACGGACATGTCCGCGCCGCAGACATGGTTCAGAAACGCCTCGGCATCCGGACCTTCGACCCGGAGCTTGCCGAAAGACGTCATGTCATACATGCCGATATTGCTCCGGACTGCGTTGACTTCTTCGGCGACGTTTTCGAAGAAATTCTGCCGCTGCCAGCTGTATTCATACACCGGGTCCTGCCCGGCGCGGGCGAACCAGTTGGCGCGCTCCCAGCCGGCAAGTTCGCCGAACACCGCGCCGTTTTCGGCCAGATGTGCGTGAAACGGCGTGCGGCGCACCCCGCGGGCCGTGGCTTTCTGACGATAGGGGTAGTGGTCGGCGTAAAGCAGGCCAAGGGTTTCGGTGGCGCGGTCGACGAGATAACGCCGGTTGCCCTGAAACGGATGCATGCGGGAGATGTCCACATCGCCCAGATCAAACGGCTTTTCACCGTCCTCCATCCATTGCGCCAGCGCCATACCGGCACCGCCGGCGGACTGAATACCGATTGAGTTGAAGCCGGCGGCGACCCAGACATTGTCCATCTCGGGTGCCAGCCCGAGGTGATAGGCATCATCCGGCGTGAAGCTCTCCGGGCCATTGAAGAACGTGTGGATACCGGCCGTGCCCAGCATCGGCATCCGGTTGACCGCCGCCTCGAGGATCGGTTCGAAGTGATCGAAATCCTCGGGCAGTTGGTCGAACTCGAAACTGTCGGGGATGCCGTCCATGCCCCAGGGTTTCGACACCGGTTCGAACGCGCCCAGCATCATCTTGCCGGCGTCTTCCTTGTAATAGGCGCATTCGTCGGGAACGCGCAGAACCGGCATCCGGGAAAGACCGGAAATCGGCTCGGACACGATGTAGAAATGCTCGCAGGCCTGCAGCGGCACATTGGTGCCCAGCATCCGGCCGACCCGGTGGCCCCACAGGCCGGCACAGTTCACCACCATGTCACAGGCGATATGGCCGGTTTCGCCGGTTTCGGTCTGCCAGTCCACGCCCGTTATCCGGCGATCGTCGCGCCGGACCGCGGTGACCTTTGTCCGCTCGGCCACCACCGCACCGCGCTGGCGGGCACCCTTGGCCATGGCAAGCGCGATGTTGGCCGGGTCTGCCTGACCGTCAGTGGGCAGCCAGACGCCCCCGGTTACGCCATCGAGATTGATGTGCCCGTATTTCGATTTGACCTCGGCGGGCGACAATTCTTCGACCGGAACACCGAAAGCGCGGGCCATGGCAGCGTTGCGGGTCAGTTCCTCGAGCCGTTCAGCCGTCAGCGCGACAGAGACCGAGCCGGCCTGCCGCAGGCCGGTGGCGACGCCGGTTTCCTGCTCCAGACCGAGATAAAGCTCGGCAGAATAGCGCGCGAGCTTGGTCATGTTCGAGCTGGCGCGCAGCTGACCGATGAGGCCGGCAGCATGCCAGGTGGTGCCCGAGGTAAGCTGTTTGCGTTCGAGCAGAACAACGTCGGACCAGCCCAGTTTCGCCAGGTGATAGGCGACAGAGCAGCCGATAACGCCGCCACCGATGATCACGACGCGGGCCTGAGTGGGAAGGGTCATTGCAGGTTCTCCCTGGCCGGGGTTCGGATCGCATCCGCGATCCGACCAAAGCGGGGGGCCAGCCCCCCGCACCCCCCGGAGTATTTGGACAAAGATGAAGGGGTTCGTTGCATCAGACGAGACGGTGCCCGGCAGCGCGCAGGCGCGCGGCCAGTTCGGCAATGTGATCGGGGCCGACCTCGCAGCAGCCGCCGACGATGGTGGCGCCCTGACCAACCCATTGCATCGCGAAATCGGCATATACCCCGGGCCCCAGGTCGGCACGTTGCCTGAGCGAGTCCACCGTCGGATTGTCCTGCAGGAAGTCCTGCGAGATCTCGGTGAACCCGTTGGCGTAAGCGCCGAAGGGTTTGCCGAATTCGCGGATGATGTCGAGCGCGTCGCCGATCACTTCGGGCCGGGTGCAGTTGATGAGAACCGCCTCGGGGTCAAAACGGTCGATCAGCGGCGCCATATCGGCGAGCGGTTCGCCCGAACGCAGGCGGGTGCCGTCATCATCGGCTACGCTCAGCGCCAGCCACACCGGGCGGCCGCACCCCTGTGTACCGCGCAGCGCGCCTTCGGCTTCGCGCAGGGATGACACGGTTTCGAGCAGGAACAGATCCACCCGCGGCAACATGAGTTGCACCAGTTCACCGAACTTGAGCGATGCCTCGTTCGGATCCGGGTTCAGATCCGGGCGGTAGGAGGCGAGCAGCGGGCCCAGCGATCCGGCAATCCGCCCGCCATGCTGGTCCCGCGCCACCTGTGCCTGGGCGATTGCGGTGTCGATCAGGGCAGGGATCTGATCACCGAGCCCGACCTGTTCCAGCCGGGAGCGGTGCACCGCATAGGTGTTGGTGGTCGCGACGGTGGCGCCGCAGGCGTAGTAGTCGGAATGCAGTTGCCCGACCAGATCCGGCTGATCGATCATCACCCTGGTCGACCAGAGCGGCGTCGCCGGGTTACCGGAACGTTTGACCAGTTCCTGCCCGATCGACCCATCCAAAAGCGTGATATCCGTCATGCGCGCAACCTTTCGTTTCCCGGGTCCCATAGCGGGCGGTCTTCCTGCACCACGGCGCGGCACCGCTGGCCGTAGATTTCCACTTCGATCTCTGTGCCCGGCACCGCGAGATCCGTGCGCAACATACCCAGCGCAACCGAGGCATCAACACGGTAGCCCCAGGCCCCGGAGGTGGTTTCTCCCACGATCTGCCCGTCATGCCAGAGCGTGGACATGTAGGGCGCGTCGGCGGCGCCGGCATCGACGATCAGGGTAACGAAGCGTTTCCGGACCCCCTGTTGCCGTTCGTTGAGAAGCGCCGCCTTGCCGGGGAAGTCCTGAGGCTTGTCCAGCTTCACAAAGCGGTCAAGCCCGCCTTCGGACAGGGAATAGTCGGTGGACAGATCGCCCTTCCACGCGCGGTACCCTTTTTCGATGCGCAGCGAATTGAGCGCCCACATTCCAAACGGTCGGGCACCGGCGTCGAGAATGGCGTCGTAGATCGCCGGCATGTGGTCGTTGAGCGCGTGCACCTCCCAGCCAAGCTCGCCGGCAAAGGAGACGCGGATCAGATGGGCCGGCTGGCCGGCGACGGTGGCCCGCTGATGGGTGAGCCAGCCGGCGGTCAGGTCAGCATCGGTGAGACCGGCGAGGATTTCACGCGATTTCGGCCCGGTCACGATCAACGTATCGCGGGTATGAGTGACGTCCTGAACCTCGAAGCCTTCGGGCATCGCGTTCCGCAGGATGTCGCGGTCATGCCACTGCGCCGTCGCTGCGGTGATCATGACGAATGCATCCTCTTCGAGCCGCATGCATGACATCTCGGTCAGGATGCGGCCGCGGGCGTCAGTGATATAGACCAGGTTGATCCGCCCGACCTTGGGCAGGCCGCCGGTCACCAGACCGCGCAGGGCCTCGGCCACGCCGTCGCCGCGCAGCAGGAACCGGGAGAACCCGGGCAGATCCAGCACACCGCAATGATCGCGCACCGCTTCGCATTCCTCGCGGATGCGTTGGGACCACGGCCCTTCGCGATCCCAGGTCTGGGTCGTCTGCTCGGACAGATCGTCGCCGGGCCGGGCAAACCAGTTGGCTCTTTCCCAGCCGTTATAGGCGCCCATGACACCACCCAGCGCCTTCACCCTGGCATGGACCGGCGACAGCTTCTTGTCGCGGCCGGCCGGCCATTCATGCCACGGGAAATGCATGGCGTATTCGTGGCCATAGGTCTCCATCCCCTTGGCGACACAATAGTCGTGATCGGTGTAATCGGTGTAGCGCCGCGGATCGCATGACCACATGTCCCACTCGGTCTGACCTTCGGTGATCCATTCGGCCAGCACCTTGCCCGCGCCGCCGCCCTGCGCGATGCCGAAGGTGAAAACACAGGCTTCGAACGCGTTGGGGACACCGGGCATCGGGCCGACCAGCGGCAGACCATCCGGGGCATAGGGAATGGGCCCGTTGATGATGCGGGAGATACCGGATTCGCCGGCCAGCGGCACACGGGCCATGGCGTCGGCGACGATGTCTTCGATCCGGTCAAGGTCGTCGGGATAGAGCTGAAAACTGAAATCGTCGGGCATCGGGTCGGATGGGTTGCTCCAGTGCGCGCGGCAATTGGGTTCATAGGGGCCGATGTTGAAACCGTTCTTTTCCTGCCGCAGGTAATAGGACGTGTCCACGTCGCGCAGCAGCGGCAGCTTGCGGCCGGTGTCGCCGGACCAGGCTTCGATCTCTGGGATCTGTTCGGTCAGCAGGTATTGATGGCTCATCACCATCATCGGCACCGTGCGGCCGCCGAAGGGTTTGAACCATTCCCCGACGCGCTGGGCATAATACCCGGCCGCGTTGACCACGTATTCACAGCGGATGTCGCCCTTGTCCGTATGCACGATCCATTCGCCGTTTTCGCGGCTGACGCCGTTGGCGGGACAGAACCGTTCAATCCGCGCGCCCAGAGCGCGGGCACCCTTGGCCAGCGCCTGTGTCAGCTGGGCCGGGTCGATATCGCCGTCGTTGGGATCATAAAGCGCGCCTGCGAGGTCATGGGTTTCGATGAAGGGATACCGGTCCCTGATTTCGTTGGCGCCGAGAATTTCCAGGTCCATACCCTGGTAGAGCCCCATGCTCTTGGCGCGCTCGAATTCCTGCATGCGCTCGCGGGAATGGGCCAGACGGATCGAGCCGGTCTGGTGATAGTTCATCGGGTAGTCGACCGCTTCGCCCAACCCGGCATACAGCTCGGTCGAATAGCGTTGCATGTTCATGACCGACCACGAGGTCGAGAAGGTTGGCACGTTGCCGGCGGCATGCCAGGTGGACCCGGCGGTCAGTTCGTTCTTTTCCAACAGGACACAATCGGTCCAGCCCGCCCGCGCCAGGTGATAGAGCGATGAGGCGCCGACAACGCCACCTCCGATGATGACGACGCGGGCTGTGGTTGGGAAATCCGCCATGGTGTTGTCCTTCAGTCGATGATCAGCCGGGCGGCCAGCCCGGCAAACAGAATGGAAGTCAGTTTGTTGAGTGTCCGGACCCGCGATCTGAGCGCATCGCTCAGCGTTCCGGCAAGGGCACCAAGCGCCAGAACGAAGATCAGGCCGTTGATCTGAAAGATCGCGCCAAGGATCAGGATTTGCGCCCAGAGCGGACCGATGGCCGGATCGGTGAACTGCGGTATGAAGGCAAAGATGAACAACGCGGTTTTCGGGTTCAGAACATTGGTCAGAAACCCGCGCCTTATGGTTTCGGCAGCGCCGGGGGCCGGACGGCCCTGTTCAAGTTCACCCGACGCGCGCCAGGATCGCCATGCGAGCAACAGCAGGTATACCGCACCGGCATAGCGGACCGCGTCGTAGGCGCCGGGATGGGCAAGCAGCAGGGCGGACACCCCGATGGCGGCGGCAAGAACGTGGACCAGAATGCCGATGTTGATGCCGACCGCCGCGGCCATACCGATCCGCGGGCCGCCTTGAATACCGCTGGCAGAGACAAAGACAAAATCTGCACCCGGCGTGATGTTCAGCAGCAGGCCCGCAGCAACGAAGGACGCCAGAACAAGGGGGTCGAAGGCAAACAGGATTTCAAGCATCACTGGTCCTTCTGGGGCACGCCGTCCGCGATGTCGTAATAATCGCCCTTGTCAGCCACAAAGATGTGCTTTTGCAGCCTGAGCCCGGTCGGCCCGTCGATCGCCCCAAGCGAAAAGGCCGTGCCGTCCTCGTCCTTGGCTTTCCAGAACAACCAGCAGCCGCATACCGGACAAAACCCGCGTTGTGCCGTCGGGCTGGCCTCGTACCAGCGCACGTCCCCGTGGATGTCAAAGGCTGTGTCCGGGGCATAGCCCGAGGCCCAGTAATTGCCGGACTGCTTGCGACACTGGCTGCAGTGGCAGGCGGTCACGCTGTCGCCACCGCCTTTGACTGTGAACCGGACCGCTTTGCAATTGCAGCTGCCTCTGAGCATGTCGTGTCCTCCTAATACACCGGTGGCGCGATCACCCAGATCGCGACTGCGGGATCGTCATAGGGGTTGATCCATTCGAACGGTTCTCCGCGAATGCGGAAGCTGTCGCCGGGATGGATGGTGAACGACCGGTCGCCAATCACCAGATCCAGCCTGCCGGACACAAGGTATCCGACTTCCTGCGTCGGTCTTGTCACCACCTCGCCGATCCGGCTGTGCGGCTGGAACGTGGAATGGACCACCTCGAAATCATCGGTCAGGTCCGGTGAGAGCAATTCCTCGACCAGCCCGGCCTCGCCCGAACCGATCGGCCTGCGCGCGCCATGTCGTACGACGTAACCGGATTCGTCCGCCGGTGCCCCTGCCTGCCCGAAAAACAGAGAGGTCGGGACGTCCAGCGCGGTCGCGATCTGACGCAGGTCGGTGATCGACGGGACGGAAAGATCCCGCTCCACCTGACTCATCCATCCGACCGACCGGCCAAGAAGCCCGGCAAGGTCTGCAAGGGTCAGACCGCGCGCGCGACGCAACGCCCGGAGATCCGCGCCAAGCGTGCCGCTGTTGAGAGGGGGTTGAGCCGTCATCGATTCGTGAAATTTTCTCCCTGATTTTCACGATGGCGATCATTCGTGAAAAATTCAACAAAATTTTCATTTGTTATCTGCTGACCGGAAACCGCTTCAATCCGTCTGCTCCCTGTGCAAACCTGCACGCGCATCGCGGGCATCTTCGCAAGCGTTACAAAGTATAAAAAAGCAGGAGAATTTCAGATGATCCGTTCTATTTCGGCCCGTATGGCCACCGGGGCAGCAACCGCCCTGACACTCATTGCCGGCGCTGCTGTTGCGCAAGAGGTGGACCGCACCGAAGTCGGGCGCCTCAAATGCGACGTCGCCGGTGGCATCGGCCTTGTTCTTGGGTCCCGCAAAAAGATGGAATGCGTTTTCGAAAAGGAAGACGGATCGACGGAATCCTATACCGGACGCATTTTGAAGGTCGGTGTAGACATCGGAATCACCAAGGAATCGGTTGTCTGGTGGGCCGTCCTTGCCCCGGCGAGCGGCACGGAAAGCGGAACGCTGGCCGGCGAATACGTAGGGCTCTCGGCTGAGGCCACTGTTGCGGTTGGCGCCGGCGCAAACATTCTGATCGGCGGCGGGGAAAACTCGTTCGCGCTGCAACCGCTGAGCCTGCAGACCCAGAAGGGGCTGAACATCGCCGGCGGCATCGGGTCCATCAAGCTGGAAGCGAGCGAGTAACGCCGCTAGCGGGCAAACACCCGCGTCAGAATATCAGACAGGCATTCTGCATCGCCGGGCGTGAAAGCGTCCGGCTGATTGCTGTCGATATCGAAAACCCCAATCAGATCGCCCGCCCCGTCGCGGACAGGCAGGACCAGCTCGGACCGCGTCGACGAAGAACAGGCGATATGGTCTGAAAACGCTTCGACATCCGGCACCAGCTGAACCTCACCCGTCCGGGCCGCAGCGCCACAGACGCCGCGGCTGAACGGAATCACCAGACATCCATGACCGCCCTGATACGGGCCGATTTTCAGAAGCCCGGGGTCCGTCACCCGGTAAAAACCGGTCCAGTCAAACCGATCGTCGGCATGATGAACCTCGCAGACCACCGTGGCCATCAGCGCCACTGTATCGGTTTCGCCTTCGGTCAGGGCCGCAATCGTCCGGTTCAGTGTCGGGTAATCCGCGCGCATGTCGGGTCCTGTTTCGAATCAAAGCAGTTCCGGAATACCGGATGGTAAGGATTGCCGTCTAGCGTGGCTGGAGACCGACCCTTACCGGAGTTTCCACAGATGAGTCTTTCAAGCGTTGTTCAGGACCAGACCCGAATTATTTCGGTCGCGGCAGAGCGGATCGATGCAGCGATTGCGATCCAGTTCAAGGATGACATGCGCGCCGAAACCGCAGAGGGGCCGGGACGGGTTGTTCTGGACCTGACGCAGGTGGAATTCATCGATTCGAGCGGGCTGGGCGCCATTGTCGCCTCGATGAAGCAATTGGGGGACGGTCAGCGGCTGGAACTGGCCGGGCTGTCGCCCAACGTACAGAAAGTGTTCCGGCTGACCCGGATGGATTCGATTTTCACGCTGTTTCCAACCCTGGACAAGGCAATGGAAAAACAATCCGCATAACGGCCGGGTGCTCATGTCGGATTGCGATCTCATGCCGCTTCGCACCCGCACTATCCGGTTTCAGCCTCTGCCGGAGGACGTCAGGCGCGCCCTGGCCGAAACGATGACGGCCTGCGCCACGCTGGTGCCGGACAGTCAGCAGCAACAGCTGGGCAACGTGCAGATCGCTCTGGCAGAGGCGCTGAACAATATTGCCGAACATGCCTTTACCGGGCTCCCGCCAAGGGATGCCGGCATGACCCTGTCGGTCCGCGACGACGCGCTGACGATCGAAATCACCGACCACGGCCATGCCCTGCCGCAACATCTGCTGCAATCGCCGCATCACCATGATCTGACAGGGGATGTGGCCGACCTGCCCGAGGGCGGATTCGGCTGGATGTTGATCCACGAACTCACGTTTCAGGTGCTCTATTCCCGCCGCGACGGAGTGAACCGGTTGTCGCTGATCTTTGACCTGTCCGGATACGCCCGGAAATCCGCCCTGCCCCAATAATGCCCCAATCCCCACAAACTCCGGCCCGAAACGAGGGGCATACATGTACCTGTAGCTGCATATAGCTTCCCTCGGCACCGCGTGTTTTTTAGCCCCCACCCAGTGCGCGGTGTCGAGGAATTACCTCCCCCAAACAACAGCATCTGAAACCAAATCGGCGCCGCCGGGGTTATTGGCATTTCTATCGCCGCGGCCTAGGTTCCCCGAAATTCTGTAAGGGAGCCTGCCATGCGCGATTTTCACCTGCCCGGCCGTTCGCCGGTTCTGGCCGAAGGCGGCATGTGCGCCACGTCCCATCCGCTGGCGGCGATGACCGCGGTCGACATCCTGCGCCGCGGCGGCAACGCCATGGATGCGGCGATTGCAGGCGCAGTGCTGCTGGGCATCTGCGAGCCGCAGATGACCGGGATCGGCGGCGATTGCTTCGTTTTGTGGTCCCCGCCCGGCAGCGGGGACATCAAGGCGCTGAACGGGTCAGGGCGGGCAGCAGCAGGCGCTGCGGCCGCGGAGCTGCGCGCGGCCGGTCACAGCAGCATCCCGGTGGACAGCGTGCACTCTGTCACGATCCCCGGGGCGATCGACGCGTTCTGCACGCTTTCGGATTCGGTCGGAAAGATCGGGCTGGACGCCATCCTTGCCCCGGCGATCCACTACGCGGATGCCGGCGTACCGGTTGCACCGCGGGTTGCGTTCGACTGGATTGATGATGCGTCCCGTCTGCAGGGCCGCGCCCGGGATCATTTCCTGCCGGGTGGCAAAGTGCCCGGGGCAGGAACGCTCTTCCGTGCCCCCGGACAGGCCGAGGTTCTGCGACGCATCGCCCGCGACGGGCGCAACGCCTTTTTTTCGGGGGAAGTGGCCGAAGACATGGTCAACGCGCTGCAGGCGATGGGCGGGCATCAAACACCGGAGGATTTCGCCGCAACGAAGGCAACCGCAACCGACCCGGTCAGCGGCGCCTACAAGGGGATCGACCTTTACGAACATCCGCCCAACGGACAGGGCGCCACCGCGATCCTGATGCTGAATATCCTGTCCCGGTTCGACATTGCCGGAATGGATCCGTTCGGAACTGAACGCGCGCATACCGAGGCCGAGGCGGCCAAGCTGGCCTATGACGCGCGGAACCGGTTCATCGCCGATCCGGCATCGACCACGCGGCTGGATCATATGCTGTCGATGGAAACCGCCGACAGGCTGGCCGCCCTGATCGATCCCAAACGCGCCATGGACAACCCGGCTGCGGTTAGCGAAGCGGTGCACAAGGACACGATATACATCACCGTCGTGGACCGGGACCGCATGGCAGTGTCGCTGATTTACTCCATCTATCACGGGTTCGGATCGGGAATTGCCAGCAACAAGTTCGGCATCCTGTTTCAAAACCGCGGCGCCGGTTTCACCCTGCAGGAAAACCACCCCAACGAACTGGCCGGCGGCAAGCGACCGATGCACACGATCATCCCCGCCATGCTGAAAGAGGGCGCGCGCGTCTCAATGCCGTTCGGTGTCATGGGCGGCGCGTACCAGCCAACCGGCCATGCGCGGATGGTGTCCAACCTCGTTGACTTCGGGATGGATCCGCAATCTGCCAATGATGCGCCGCGGTGTTTTTCTGATGCCGGGGTGATGAAGGTGGAGCGGGGTTACTCCGACGCGACACGGGCCGCGCTGACCGAAATGGGCCATGACGTTGTGATCCCGGATGATCCGATCGGCGGTGCGCAGTCGATCAGCATTCGGCCGGACGGCGTCCTGGAAGGCGCGAGTGATCCGCGCAAGGACGGGTGTGCTCTGGGATACTGAACGGGGCGGCCCCGCCAGCCTCAGTTCAGCTGGAAATAAAGCGGATAGGTGCCGTCTTCGAAGGGGCCGAACATTTCCGGGATGTCCGGGTGATCCACCGGTTCGCCGGAATAGTCCAGAATGAGGTTCTGCTCGGACACGTAGGCCACGTAGTAAGAGCTCTCGTTCTCGGCCAGAAGATGGTAGAACGGCTGCTCTCTCAGCGGACGGCTGTCCTCTGGGATGGCCTGATACCATTCCTCGGTATTGGAGAATTCCGGGTCGACATCAAAGATCACGCCCCGGAAGGGGTGCTTGCGATGCCGGACAATTTGCCCAAGATGATATTTCGCGCGCGTCTTCAACATTTCACACAGCCCCTACTGACCGCTTTTAGCGGGTTCAAGCCCCAATTGTCCAATGTTGAGGGGAGATTCGGACGGAAACAGACTGTGAACTTTCCCTTTACAGTCGCGCTGACGTTGCGTTCGTTTACGCCGGTTCCCATCCGCGCGACGGGGATTTTCAGCGGCCGCGCTTTGCTGTAAACTTTCCTGAAAAAAGGTTCGAGGCAGATGGGCAGACCGATTTGGGCGCTTTTCGCGCTATTGATTCTGGCGAATTGCGGAGCGCGCTATACAACGCCGCCCCGCAATCTGGATGACGCCTGCAGCATCATCAACCAGCGACCCTCTTATATTAAGGCATTCAAGGCCACCGAGCGGAAATGGAACGTGCCGGTGCATGTGCAGATGGCCGCGATGTATCAGGAGAGCAAGTTTGACGGTGATGCGCGTACGCCCTTCCGCTATGTGCTGGGTGTGATCCCGATGGGACGGCAGTCCAGCGCCTATGGCTACAGTCAGGCGCTCGACGGCACCTGGGACGATTACAAACGCGCCACCGGCCGCAATGGCGCGAAACGCGACAACATCCGCGACGCCACCGATTTCATGGGCTGGTACTTCAACCAGAGCAAGGAAAAAAATGGCATCGCGCTCAACGATGCCCGAAATCAGTATCTGGCCTATCACGAGGGTCACAACGGATATCGCAAGGGCACCTATCGCAGCAAGTCATGGCTGGTGCGCGTGGCCGACAAAGTGGATTCGCGGGCCGATCTGTACGAAGGGCAGCTGGCCAAATGCCGCAAGGCGCGCTGAGGCGCCTGTCAGCGGTCGTTGATCCGGGCCGGCGAGATTGTGTTGAACAGGGCGTTGGCCAGTGACAGATCGCTTTCGATACCGCCGAGGATGACGGTCGTCTGACCGCCGGAGCCGTCATTGATCACCCATTTGCGCAATTCGACAGGATCGGCCGTGAAATAGAGGTCGATACTGCCGTATTCCGGGTTTTCGGGGTCCTGCGCGCGCACACGTGTCGCGGTGCCGTCAAAGTCGTGCCCGACCACCATCCGGGCCTGGCCCAGATTCACGCGCTCGGCCAGAATGATCGATAATGGCGTGCGGCGCAGCGGATAGCTTTCCGGCGGCTGGTTCGATTTCGGATCGTGGATTACCACCGATCCCTGTCCGGCGACCACCTTGGCCGCGTTTTTGCCGTCATATTCGAACCGGGCCCGTCCCGGCCGCTTGATGAAGAACCGTCCGGTGGACAGGGTGCCATCGTCGTTCACCTGCGTGAAATCACTACGGGCGGATTGGATCGTGTTCAGATAGGCCGAAAGATCGGTCAGTGACAATTTGTCAGCCAGAGCCGGTCCGGACAGTACGGCCAGAGCCAGAACCCCGAACGTGAAAAGACGTTTCAACATGCCTGCAATCTAGTAACCGCCGGATCGGATTGCACCCGGAATACCCTTCAAATCGCCGGGAGCGGCGGAAATCCCCGCACCTTTTTCAGACCACGGCGGCACGCCTTCATTCATTGCTGCTCCGGCACCAGAATTTCGCGTTTTCCCACGTGGTTGGACGGGGACACGATGCCTTCGTCCTCCATCTGTTCGACCAGCCGGGCGGCCTTGTTATAGCCGATGGCCAGCTTGCGCTGTATATAAGAGGTGGAGCATTTGCGATCCTTGATGACGATCGCAACGGCCTGATCATACAGCGCGTCGCCACTGTCGGTGTTACCACCCAGCCCCAGCACCGCATCGATATTGTCGGCCTTTTCGTCATCCGGGCCTTCGACCACGCCGCCGACATAATCCGGCGGACCGAACTGTTTGAGGTGGTTGACGATTTCCTCGACCTCCTCATCGCTGACGAACGGGCCGTGACAACGGGTGATCTTGGCGCCGCCGGCCATATACAGCATATCGCCCATGCCCAGCAGCTGCTCGGCCCCCATTTCGCCGAGGATCGTGCGGCTGTCGACCTTGGAGGTGACCTGAAAGCTGATGCGGGTCGGGAAGTTGGCCTTGATCGTGCCGGTGATTACGTCGACCGAGGGCCGCTGCGTCGCCATGATGATATGGATGCCGCTGGCCCGGGCCATCTGTGCCAACCGCTGGATACAGGCTTCGATCTCCTTGCCGGCAACCATCATCAGGTCGGCCATTTCGTCGACGATCACCACGATAAACGGCAGCTTGACCGGTGTGATTTCCTCGGTCTCGAACACCGGTTCGCCGGTGTCGTCGTCAAACCCGGTCTGAACCGTGCGGCTGAAGGTTTCGCCCTTGGCCAGCGCTTCGCGCACGCGGCCGTTATAGCCCTCGATGTTGCGAACGCCCATCTTGGACATCTTGCGATAGCGTTCCTCCATCTCGCCCACCACCCATTTCAGGGCGACAACCGCCTTCTTGGGGTCGGTCACAACAGGCGACAGCAAATGGGGAATGCCGTCATAGACGGAAAGTTCCAGCATCTTGGGGTCAATCATGATCAGCCGGCAATCTTCGGGCTTCAGCTTGTAAACCAGCGACAGGATCATCGTGTTGATCGCCACCGACTTGCCCGACCCCGTGGTCCCGGCGATCAGCAGGTGAGGCATCTTGGCGAGGTTGGCAACGATGGGATCGCCGCCGATATCCTTGCCCAGCGCCAGCGGCAGGCTCTGGTTCGAATCTCCGAAATCGCGGGCGGCAAGGATTTCACGCAGCACTACCATTTCACGTTTCTCATTTGGCAGTTCGATGCCGATGACCGACCGGCCGGGCACCGTGGACACCCGCGCGCTGAGCGCCGCCATGGACCGCGCGATATCATCCGCCAGCCCGATTACACGGCTGGCCTTGAGCCCCGGCGCAGGCTCCAGTTCGTACATGGTCACGACGGGGCCGGGGCGGACGCTGACGATTTCGCCCTTCACGCCATAATCGTCCAGCACGCTTTCCAGCATGCGCGCGTTTTCTTCCAGCGCCTCGTCACTCAGGTGATGGCGGGAGATCTGAACCGGGTTCGTCAACAGGTTGAGCGGCGGCAGTTCAAAGGCGATGTCAGGCTCTTCGAATTGCAATGCAGGTTGCGCTTCGGCCTGCGCCCGACGCGACTGCGCCGGGGCTTTGCGTGTCGGGTTCTGAACCACCTTGCGTGGCTCGGCGACCGGTATGACCGGGGCGGCCGGTGCCGGTTCTTCCAGCGGCAGCGGCTGAATATCGGTGGCAGTCTGGGCGGTCGTCAGCGGCGGTTCCGGCGGCAGCTCGACCGGCGGCACGTGGCTGACCACCGGCTCAGCGCGCAGGCCTTCGACCTGTTCGGGTTCGATCAGCAGGGGCTTGGGACCGTGTCCGCGCCCCCGGGTCAGCGGCTTGTCCTCGGGAACCGGCGCAGGTTCGGGGTGATGCGGGGCCGCGCGGGACCGGATCACATCGGCAATCTTGGCACGGATCCGGTCGTCACCCGGCATTTCATCGGGCAGATCATCGGCCAGATGCGGTTCGACAAGCTCCGGCTCGGGCATCGGGTCCGGTCGGCGGATGAGCGACGGCATCCGCGCCAAAAGGCCCAGGCGCTGCTCTGCCGTGTCTTCTTCGTCCTCTTCGTCTTCGATGTAATCGTATTCCGGCGCGGCCTCGGCTTCTGCCTCGGCAACAGCCAGCGCGATTTCCTGTTCGGCCCGTGCCTGTGCGCGGCGCTCGGACCGGGTGGCGTTGCGTTCCTTGGCAGCGCCGACCGCCCGGCTGGCCCCGCGTCCCAGCAAGGTCACGATCGCGCCGTAGAACATGATGAACCCGATCAGCGCGAAACGCAGGCCGCGCCGGATATCAGACCCGGTGAACCCCAGCACATAGGCACCAAGGCCAAGCATGGCCACCGCGGTGATCAGCGACATCAGCTTGACGGCAACGCTCGATCCCACGGGCAGCAGCGTCAGCAGCGCACCCATAACCGTGTCTCCGAACAGACCGCCCAGCCCGAAACTGTGGGTGGCGCGCCATGCCTCACCGGGGATCAGCGTCGCGCAATACACGGACGCGAACGCAATCGCGATCGGCGCAAAGATCAGCCGGCCCAGCGCCCTTTCTTCACCCACATGCAGGACAAATCGCAGCCCCCAGACCACAAACACCAGCGCCAGCCCCCAGCTTCCCCAACCGACAATCATGAACAGCGGCGCGGCGATGGACGCACCGGGACGGCCCAGCCAGTTCTGCACCGGGGCATCCGTGGACACCATCCAGTTCGGATCGTCCGGCGTGTAGGACCCGATCATCGCCGCCGCCGCCAGACCCAGCGCCAGCAACAGGAAGCCGACAAGTTCCTTGCCCCGTTTCTCGATCGCGGCCTGCATGTTGCAGTCCAACAGCGGATCGCGACTGCGTGTCTGGTATGCCATCTTCGTCCTCGGTTCTTATCTGTACAGGCAGTCGCGCAGCTGGGTCAGCGCGTCGCCCATGTCTTCTTTTGGGGCCACCATTGCGACCCGGATAAATTCTTTGCCGGGGTTCTGCCCCTGATAGTCCTGTGCAAGATATTCGCCCGGCAGCACACGCACGCCGGTTTCCTGCCACAGCTTCAGCGCCGCGGCTTCGCCGTCATCCACCGGTAACCACAGGAAAAATCCCGCGTCCGGCGGCTGATACCCCTGCGCGCCGCTCAGCACGGCATCGGCAATGCGGTACTTTTCCTGATAGAGCGCGCGGTTTTCGTCCACATGCGCTTCGTCCTGCCACACCTTCGCTGCCGCCATCTGGAGCGGCAGCGGCAGGGGCGTGCCGGCATAGGTGCGCAACTGCCGGATCCTGCGCATGTTCTGCGGACCACCGGCAACAAAACCCGACCGCAGGCCGGGCAGGTTCGACCGTTTCGACAGGGAGTGAAAGATCACAACCCGTTCCGGGTCAGCGCCCAGCGCGCGCGCAACGTCCAGCGCTCCGGTCGGCGCCGCGTCACGGTAGATCTCGGAATAGCATTCGTCGGCGAAGATTTTGAAATCGTACTGCTCGGCCAGCCGGATCAGGGTGGTCCAGTATTCGCGGCTGGCCACCGCACCCTGCGGATTGGCCGGAGAACACAGATAGGCGATCGTGGTCCGGTTCAGCACCTCCGCCGGCAGCGCGGCATAGTCCGGCAGGTGGCCTGTGGCCGCCGTGGCGGGGATCAGCATCGGCTCGGCCGCGACGGAATAGGCGGCCACCATGTAAACCTGATAAAACGGGTTCGGCGCCAGAACGACGGGTTTTTGGCCGTTCTTCAGTTCCGGGCACAGGGCCATCGCCGCGTTGTAGAGCCCTTCACGCGTACCGTTCAGCGGCATGATTTCCGTTTCCGGGTCCACCGTCACGCCATATCGCCGCGCGATCCACCCGGTCATGGCCTGCCGCAGCTCGGGCGCGCCTTCGTTCGGGGGATAGCGGTTGAAGCCGGCGGCATGTTCGGCAATCACATCCGTGACCCACGCCGGAAAGGCATGTTTGGGTTCGCCGATGGTCATATGCACAACGTCGCCTCCGGGCGCATGGCTGTCCAGCAATGCACGCAGACGCGGGAACGCATATTCCGGCAGTGTCGAAAACCGCTCAGGAAATTCCATAACTTGCCTCAGATCCGGGATCGTAATCGCCCCGTTTGATAGCAGGTTACCGGTCCGGTCCGCTTGCGTCCAGCAGAGGATGAACGGTCGCGGTGAAATGTGGCTTTCAGGCCAATGCGTTCTCGGCCGCGGCCCCGATCCGCAGCAGCGCTTCTTCCGTGTCCGGCAGGCCCAGCATCATCAGACCGCAACTCGGCACGCCCGTTGGCAAAGTCAGCCCGCACAGCCCCATCAGGTTGCCGATCCTTGTGTTGCGCAGGGCCAGCAGGTTTTCGGTGACATAATAGTCATGGTCGGATTCGAGACGATCCAGCTTTGGTGGCAGAATCGGAGAACTGGGGACCAGAACGGCGTCGAACCGCGATGCGGCCTGATCATAAACCATGCGCGCGCCTTCCAGCGCTGCCCACGCCGCCACGTAGTCCGGAGCAGAGTGGCTCGCACCCAGACGGAAACGTTGAAGGATTTCAGAGAACATGACGTCCGGGTTGGCCTCGATCACGTCGCGCCACAGGCCATAGGCCTCGGTCGGCAACAGACAGGCGGTCAGGTCGTTTGCCTCGGCCACGGCCGGGATTTCGAGATCCTCAATCTCGGCCCCCGCCGCGCGCAGTTTTTCGACGGCGGCCTCAAAGGCGCGAAGCGGTTCGTCGCGGATGTCATCAAAGGCAAGGGTCCGCAGCACGGCGAACCGGCGGCCTTTCAGCGATGCGCCGGTCAGGTCCGCAGGCCGCCCGCCCTCCATCACCGCCATAAGCAGCGCGGCGTCCTCGACCGACCGGCACAGCGGCCCGACCGTGTCGAATTTCAGCGCCAGCGGCACAACCCCTTCGAGTGACAACCGGCCGGCAGTTGTCTTCAACCCGACCAGATCGTTCCACGCGGATGGCAACCGCACCGAACCCCCCGTGTCCGAACCGATCCCGGCAGAGGCCAGACCAAAGGCCACCGACGAGGCCGCGCCCGATGACGAACCGCCCGGCACGGCCTCGGGATCGTTCACGTTCGGCGGGGTGGCGGTAACCGGGTTGTATCCCAGCCCGGAAAACGCCAGTTCGCTCATATGGGTCTTGCCCAGACAAACCGTGCCCATGGCCGTCGCGTTGCGCAGCACTACCGCATCGCTGTCGGGAACGCGGCCCTCCAACAGCGCAGAGCCGGCCTCGGTTCCGACACCGGCGGTGTCGAACAGGTCTTTCCAGCTGATCGGAACGCCATCCAGAGGCGACCGGCGCAGGCCCAGCTTGACCCGGTCTTCGGCAGCAGCCGCCTCGGCCAGGGCGCGGTCATGGGTCACGCGGGCAAAGATCCGGTCGCGCAGGTCATGGGCATCAATGGCATCCAGATAGGTCTGGGTCAGCGCCACGGGACCAATCTCGCCGCTGGCTATTCCACGTCCCAGATCCGCCGCGGTCATTGTCAGCCATTCCTGCATGTCTTTGCCTCCTTGCTGCCGTGCGCGACGGTAGCGACAGCACCGCGCATGGACAATGGCGAAAGCTGACCCATAGTGCCAGCATGACCGGACAGACCGATATCGTGATCGTGGGCGGTGGCCTGACCGGGCCGACGCTGGCGCTGGCGCTGGCCGGGGCCGGGATCAGCAGCACGATCGTCGACAGCCTGCCGGAAGACACGCTGCGTGACGGCGATTTCGACGGCCGCGGCTATGCGCTGGCACTCACCGCGCAGAGATTGCTGGCCGCCATCGGACTGTGGGACGCGGTTGCCGACCATGCGCAGCCAATTCTGGACATTCAGATTTCCGATGGGCATTCGGGATCGGGGCCTTCGCCGCTGGCCCTGCATTTCGATCATGCTGAAATCGAAGAAGGCCCGATGGGCTATATGGTCGAGGACCGCTATCTGCGCCGGGCCTTGCTGGATGCAGCCCGGGCCGACCCGCTTATCACGCAAATAAACGAAACAAGTGTGACTGGTCAGACCATTGACACCGCAGCCCATGTAACGCTGAGCGATGGTTCGGAACGGTCCGCGGCGGTGCTGATCGGTGCGGACGGGCGGGGCAGCGGCACGGCGTCGCGGGCCGGTATTCATCGCACCGGCTGGGGCTATGATCAGACGGCGCTGGTCTGCGCCATTTCACACGAACGCCCGCATAACGGCACGGCGCACCAGTTCTTCATGCCCGAAGGCCCCTTGGCCATTCTGCCGTTGCCCGGAAACTGCAGTTCGATCGTCTGGACCGAAACCGCCGACCGCGCGGCGGCGATCAACGCGCTGAGTGACGAAGATTACCTTCGGGTTCTGCGCCCGCGCTTTGGCAGCTTCCTTGGTGACATCGCGCTGGCCGGTCAGCGTTTCACCTATCCGCTGGGGATCACGATTGCCGACCGGTTTGTCGATGAACGCCTGGCGCTGATCGGTGATGCCGCACATGGCATGCACCCGATTGCCGGTCAGGGGCTGAATGCCGGGTATCGTGACATTGCCGCACTGGCCGAAGTTCTGGTCGATGCCCGCCGACGGGGCGAAGACATTGGTTCCATTCTTGTTCTGGAACGCTATCAGCAATGGCGCCGGTTCGACGTCAACACGCTGGCGCTGGCGACGGACGGGTTCAACCGGCTGTTTTCAAACGATAACCCACTTCTGCGTCTGGGACGCGACCTGGGCCTTGGGTTGACCAACGCAATCCCGGGACTGCGCCGGAAACTGATCCGCGAAGCGGCCGGGCTGACCGGGGATGTTCCGCGCCTGATGCAGGGCCGGCCGCTCTGAACCCTCCGGGCGCCGCCGGTCAGTCGATCTTGCGGGCCTCGTCAACCAGCATGACGGGAATGCCATTGCGAATGGGAAAGGCCAGCGACGCCGAAGGCGAGATCAGCTCCTGCCGGTCGGCATCATGTTTCAGCGTTGCATGGGTGACCGGACAGATCAGGGCCTCCAGCATGCGGCGGTCAAATGCGGCGCCATCCTCGTTCACTGGATCACCTCCTCGCCCGACCCGCCGCGCAGCGAAAACTCGATCAGGGTAACCAGCGTTTCACGACGGGTGCGCAGACAGGGCGCCTCCAGCAGCGCCTGCTTGTCCTCGGGGTCAAATTCCAGAAGCATCGACAGGGAATTTATCAACAGCTCATCCTCGGCATCTTCGAGCGTCTTCCAGTCCGTGTTCAGACTGCGGGCAGAAAAATAGCGGTTCAGAAGATCCATGAAATTGCCGCGGTCGAATTCTTCATCGGCTTCGGTGCGCCCCATGTCCCGGTCAAACCCCGACCAGCTGACTTCGCAGCGCCGGTAGGGGGCAAACCCATCCACCTCGCGCCGGATGCGATAGCGGCTGACCCCGGACAGGGTAATCAGGTAACGTCCGTCCTCGGTTTCGGAGAACTGGGTGATCCGCCCGGCACAACCGATACAATGCAACGCGTCGTCCCGCCCCGGCAGGGCGCTGGGCTGTATCATCCCGATCAGGCGTGTCTGAGTCTTCAGGCAATCCTCGACCATCTGCAGATAGCGCGGCTCGAAAATGTGCAGCGGCAACCGGGCGCGCGGCAACAGCAACGCCCCCGGCAAAGGAAATACAGGGATCGTCTCCGGCAGATCAGCAGCAGTCAGCATATGTACCAACCTAGCCTGAGTCGCGGATTAAGCAAAAATCATAGAGCTCAGCTTGCGCCGCCCGTTCAGGACAACGGGATCGTTCGCTTTCAGCGCGTCGAAAATGGTGAACAGCTGAGTTTTCGCAGCGCCGTCGTTCCATTCCCTGTCACGCCGGAACAATTCCAGCAATTCGGTCACCGCGTCTTCGACATTTCCGTTGGCGTGCAGCGCCAGGGCAAGGTCGAAGCGCGCCTGATGATCGTCCGGGCTGGCGGTCACAGCCGCTTGCAGTTCGGCAACCGGGCCGGCATCGGCGGCCTGCCGCGCCAGTTCCAGCTGCGCATGGGCGGCCTCCACCTCGGGCGCGTCCGAAATCTCGGCAGCGGCGCCGTTCAGGATCGCCTCGGCCTGATCGAGATCCTCCATCGCGATATGGGCCCGGACCAGCCCGCCATAGGCGGCGGCGTTGTTCGCATCCTCGCCCAGAATCGCGGCAAAGGTCTGTGCGGCGTCAACCGCGGCACCCTGTGCCAGCATTTCTTCGGCGGCCTCCACGGCTTCGGCCAGCGCCTCGCCCGGGGCTTCGCCACCGGCCGCGGCAATCACGCGATCCACAAAGGCAGTGATTTCAGATCCGGGCAGCGCACCCTGAAATCCGTCCACCGGCTGACCCTGATGGAAGGCATAGACCGTCGGGATCGACTGAATGCGCAGTTGACCGGCGATCATCTGGGCTTCGTCAACATTGATCTTGACCATCTTCACCGCACCCTTGGCGGCCTTGACAGCATCCTCCAGCATCGGGCCCAGCGTTTTGCACGGCCCGCACCACGGCGCCCAGAAATCGACGATTATCGGCGTTTCGTTCGATGCCTCGATGACATCCTGCATAAAGGTCGCTTCGGAACCGTCCTTGATCAGGTCGGCGGCGGGGGCGGCACTTCCACCATTCAGAATTTCCATGACGTATGTTCTCCGCTTTCGGTTGGCCTCTATATGCAGACCGGCGGCCCGGAAACCAAGGGCCAGTTGCGGCATTCTTCGCCGCGGCGGACCCCGGAGTTACCCCGGATCCCTGATCTCGCGCTCGTGCGGAAACTCGCCGGCGGCGATATAGGCCTCTTCTTCGGGCGTGGACACGCGCCCATAGATCGGGTTGCGGTGCGGATGGCGGCCAAAGCGACGGATGATGTCGCGCACCCGGCGCGGCTGACTGTCCATCTCGCCATAGCGTTCACGCATGGCATCCGACATTTCCGCAATCTCGGCAACGGCCATATCCACGACCATGTCCATCCGCTCGGCAAGGTCGGGGCCTTCGCAGTGGCTGATGGCGATCAGGTAGAAATTCCGCTGCCACGGGTACTCCAGCGCCGCGTAATGCCCATTCCCGATCCCCTGCAGTGCAAGGCGTGTGGCCTTTGCGTCCTGCGCGTAGGCGGCAGGTGTGCCACGCCACAACGACCTCGGAAACTGATCCAGAACAAGGATCAGCGCCAGCCGGCCCTCGGCCGTATCCGCCCAGTGATCCAGCTCGCCACGGGCACCGGCATGGGTCAGGTTCGCGTAAGAGGTGCAGATCGCCTCATCCATTTCCCCCCGCATCCGGCTGCGCCAGAACCGGGCGTGAAAGCCGGGCACCAGGTTTTCCAACCCTTTGGGAAACCAGAACGCCAGCACGTGTTCCGGCGTGATGTCGGCGACCGCTATCTGTCCCATGGCAGACGTTCCTACAAATCGAAGGTGGCAAAAACCGGCGCGTGGTCGCTGGGTTTTTCCCAGCCCCGCACGTCGCGCAGGATCCGGCTGGAATGCGCGGCGTTGGAGATATCCGGCGTCGCCCAGACATGATCCAGACGCCGGCCCTTGTCCGCCGCGGACCAGTCGCGCGCCCGATAACTCCACCAGCTATAGAGATTGCCCTCGGGAATATCCTGCCGGGTCACGTCCACCCATCCGCCGGCAGATTGCGTGTCGCCCAGATGTTCGACCTCGATGGGTGTGTGGCTGACCACTTTCAGCAGTTGCTTGTGGCTCCACACATCATCTTCGCGCGGGGCGATGTTCAGATCACCGACCAGAATCGCCTTTTCAGGGCGGTCACCATGAAACCAGTCCCGCATTTCGGTCAGGTAATCCAGCTTCTGACCGAATTTTATGTTCTTTTCGCGGTCCGGTACGTCGCCACCCGCCGGCACGTAGAAATTGTGGATCACCACCCCGTTTTCCAGCCGCCCGGCCACGTGCCGGGTATGGCCGAGGCTGGCAAAGTCCCGATCCCCGACATCCTCGATGGGCTGTTTCGACAGGATCACAACGCCATTGTATCCCTTCTGTCCCCGGGCAACCATGTAGGGGTAACCCGCGGTCGCAAATCCTTCGGTCGGGATCTTTTCCACCGGTGACTTGGTTTCCTGCAGACACAGGATATCGGGCCCTTCCTCCTGCAACAGCTTCAGCACGATGGGTTCGCGCAGACGAACCGAATTGATGTTCCAGGTGGCAACAGAGAAGGGCATGGGCAGGCTCGATTCAAGGTTTCAAAGCTGCACCCTAGCCCGCCTGTCACAGCGGGTCCATCTGCGCCCGCCACGGCAGGCTGACAAAAAAATGCCGGGCACGAGGCCCGGCAAGTCCAACAGGGAGGAGCATGTCGTTACCCGGACATGCAACGGGTCGGGATACCTATGATATAAGGTCGGATTTCAGCCTTTGAAGGTTTTCCGACGTAGCGTCACGCAACCAGCCGATAGCCTCCGCTTTCTGTCACCAACAGGCGCGCGTTTGACGGGTCCGGCTCGATCTTCTGCCGCAACCGGTAAATATGCGTTTCCAATGTGTGTGTCGTGACACCGGCGTTATACCCCCAGACCTCGTGCAGCAGCACGTCGCGCGCCACCACCCCGTCGGTCGACCGGTACAGGAATTTCAGAATGTTGGTTTCCTTTTCCGTCAGCCGTATCTTGCGGTCCTCGTCGGTGATCAGCATCTTCATCGACGGCTTGAACGTGTACGGCCCCAGCTGGAACACCGCATCTTCGGATTGTTCGTGCTGGCGCAGCTGCGCCCGGATCCGTGCCAGCAGAACCGGGAATTTGAACGGCTTCGACACATAGTCGTTCGCCCCTGCATCCAGCCCCAAAATCGTGTCTGCGTCGCTGTCATGCCCCGTCAGCATCAGGATCGGCGATTTCACCCCCTGCTTGCGCATCAGCCGGCACAGTTCGCGCCCGTCCGTGTCCGGCAGACCCACATCAAGGATGATCAGGTCATACAGCGCCTCTTTCACCCGTTCCATCGCCCGTTGGCCGTCACCGGCCTCGAACACATCGAAATCCTCGGTCATGACCAACTGTTCGCTCAGCGCCTCGCGCAGGTCATCGTCGTCATCCACCAACAGGATTTTCTTGAGCTGAGCCATGATCATCTCCTCGGTTGTCCTGTGATGGGACATGCGCCCGGATCACGCAATCGGCAAGAATTGCTGCAATGCTTTCACGGCGACGTGTCCGGCACGGCAGAAATGTTTCACATCCCGGCAAAAGCGCATAGGAATACCGGCAAATGAGTCTCGCACCGGATATCACCGAACGCATGGCCCGGGCCCGGGCCGATTTGCGCATGGGTCTGCCTGTCGTTCTGAGCGACGGGGCAACCAAAATGCTGGCCGCAAGCGCCGAAACCATCGGTCCGGCCCGCCTGTCGGCCATGCGCGCGATGGCGCCGGAGCCGGTTCTGGCGATCACCTCGCGTCGGGCCGAAACGCTCAAGGCCCGCGCATATGACGGCAATCTGGCGCGGATCCTGCTGCCGGAAGATGCCGGGTCTGCGTGGGTCCGGGCCATCGCCGATCCCGCCGACGACCTGCGCCATCCAATGAAAGGCCCGCTCAACAGCCAGCGCGGCGGCGACACGGATCCGCACCGTGTTGCGATCGCCCTTCTCAAAAGCGCCCGTCTGCTGCCCGCGGCCATCGTGGTTCCCGCCGCAGGGGATCTGAGCGGCCTGACCGAGCTGGCGCTTGATGCGGTCAAACCGGAACTGGCGCGCAACCACCCGCTGACCCCGGTCATACAGGCACGTCTGCCGCTGGAAGTATCCGAGGCCGGACGGCTGCACGTCTTTCGCCCCGACGACGGCGGCGAAGAACATTATGCGGTCGAAATCGGCCGTCCCGACCGCTCGCAGCCGGTTCTTTCCCGGCTGCATTCCGCCTGCTTTACCGGCGATCTGATGGGCAGCCTGAAATGCGATTGCGGCCCACAGCTGCGCGCCGCGCTGGCCCAGATGGGGGCCGAAGGGGCCGGCGTGCTGCTCTATCTCAATCAGGAAGGCCGCGGTATCGGGCTGGCCAACAAGATGCGTGCATATTCCCTGCAGGATCAGGGGTTTGACACTGTTGAGGCCAACCACCGGCTGGGTTTTGAGGACGATGAACGCAATTTCCGCCTTGGCGCCGACATCCTGCGCACGATGGGATTCTCGCAGACCCGGCTGATGACCAACAACCCGGCCAAGATCGCGATGATGGAAAAGGCCGGTATCGCGGTCACCGAACGCGTGCCGCTCCGGGTTGGGAAAACGGCGCATAACCGGGCCTATCTGGCGACCAAGGCAGCCAAGTCCGGCCATCTGCTGTGACCCCGGCAGACATGGTCCTGACCCGGACGGGCCTGCGCTATCTGGGCCGGAATTTCCCCTGCTCCATCGGCCGCAGCGGTGTCTCGGCAAGCAAGCGCGAAGGCGACGGTGCAACACCCGCCGGCACACACCATATCACCGGTTTGCTCTACCGGCCCGACCGTCTGCCGTGCCCGGTCCCCTGGGCGCTTCCAATCGGGCCGCGTGACCTGTGGTCCGACGACGCCGCGGACCCGGACTACAACAGCCTGGTTTGCGCGCCCTATGCCGCAAGCCACGAAGCCCTGCGCCGACCGGACCCGCTTTATGACCTGATCCTCACGACCGACTGGAACTGGCCCACGGCCACGCCCGGCAAAGGGTCCGCGATCTTCCTGCACCAATGGCGCCGTCCCGGTTACCCGACCGAAGGCTGCATCGCCTTCGCCCGGCATCACATGGCCCTGATCGCGCGCTACGCGGTTCCCGGAACAAGACTGATCGTCCCGGAACCGGACTGAAAATCACTGTGCGGGCAAATTCCGACCCCCGGCCACGCGACATTTGAGTCCGCCCTGCCCCTTGCCAAGTCGCGCCCGTTCGCATAAAGCGCACGTCTCATCCGCGTGGCCGGCCAAAGTGGCATGCCGAGTCGCGCGGCTCACCGACCTGATAGGAGACGGAAATGCCCAAGATGAAGACCAAGTCGAGCGCCAAGAAGCGCTTCAAAGTGACGGCCACCGGCAAGGTGATGTCGGCACAGGCCGGCAAGCGGCACGGCATGATCAAACGCACCAGGAAATTCATCCGCAACGCCCGTGGCACCACCACGATGAGCGAACCGGATACAAAGATCGTCAAGGGCTTCATGCCCTACGACCGCTGATAGGAGGCTGCACAGATGTCACGCACCAAAGGCGGAACCGTCGCTCATTCCCGTCACCGCAAGATCGTAAAGCAGGCCAAAGGCTATTACGGCCGCCGCAAGTCGAACTTCAAAGTGGCCACGCAGGCCGTCGACAAGGCCAACCAGTACGCAACCCGCGACCGCAAGAACCGCAAGCGCAACTTCCGCGCGCTGTGGATTCAGCGGATCAACGCCGCTGTCCGGGCCCATGACGAGGCGCTGACCTATTCCCGCTTCATCAACGGTCTGAACCTGGCCGGGATCGAAGTGGACCGCAAAGTGCTGGCCGATCTGGCCGTGCATGAACCCGATGCATTCGGCGCCATTGTCGAAAAAGCCAAGGGTGCGCTGGCCGCGTAAATCGCGACCAGACCGAATTCGAAAGGCCCGGGCGGTTCGTCCGGGCCTTTTCTTTTGGCGATGGCAGCGACAAGTTCGCAACGGCCCACCCGGAGACAGCCATGACCGACAACCCGTTCGGACATCACCCCGGTCTTGCGCCGCTGATCACGCCCTATGAAGATTCGGTTTTTGCAGGGTTCCGGGTCGAAAAGGCCGTGGCGATGATGCGCGAACACGGCGTGTCCGCGGACTGGGTTCAGCCCGAGGCCGAGCGCGAAGCCTGTCGCGCACGGGCGCTGGCCGGACGGCGGGACAATGATCTGTGGGTGTTTGCCTATGGTTCGCTGATGTGGGACCCGGGCATGCGCTTTGCCGAAGTCCGCCGCGCTTTCGCCCCCGAGGTGGAGCGCCGTTTCATCCTCTACGATACCCGCGGCGCACGCGGGACGATACAATCGCCGGGGGTTATGGCCGCTCTGGATCACGGGGCCGGGTGCCACGGGCTGGCATTCCGGATCACAGCGGCGCATCTGGAGGAGGACACCTATAGCCTGTGGTGCCGGGAACGCATTGGCGCGGCCTACCTGCCCGCTTTCATCGCCGCACAGACCGACCACGGCGAGATCACGGCTTTGACATTCCTTGCCGACCACGATGCGGAATCGATCCGCGCCGGGCTGAGCCACGAAGATCAGGTCCGGGCGGTGGCGCGGGGGGCGGGGTTTCTGGGTTCAAGTTTCGACTATCTGGCCAATCTGGCCCGGCATTTTGAAGAATTGCGAATCGAGGATCAGGGGGTCCGCCAACTGCTCGCCGATGCCACGGTCCTGCGGCGGTAGCGGCACGACCCGGCCGGCACAACGCCAGCTAGGCCCCCTTGTCGGACCGTTTGCCGCCCATGACGGCAAACGCCACGAATCCGGCAACCGGCCAGATCGCCCAAAACGTGCCGGACCACGTAAACAGATTGATCAGCACCAGCGCAGCGGCCGGAATAGCAACCCTCAGCACCCGGATATTGACCCGGTCGGTCGCATATTGCGGCGCCACATAGAGTGCGTAGGCGGTCACCGCGGGCAGGATCACCCAGTGCGCCCAGAAACCGGGACCGGTCACGAGATCGACGAACAAGGCAAAGCCCGCAACGCCCAGAACGCTTCGCGTCGCTTGGCGCATCTTTGGCGGCGGGGGCGGGTTGTCTGCCGGCGGCTCGGGTGACGTATCCGTTTCCGGCGCCGCGGTCTGATCGCTGGCGCGTGGCGGACGTTCGGGTTCTGCCGCGGCTGCCTGCCGGGGTTCCGGAGGTGACAGAAAAACAGCGCTGTCCATCTCCGGCTCTGCCCGGGGCGCTGCTGCCGCCGCGCTCCCGATCGCGATGCGATAGACGTCCACGTCTTCGGGCAGGTTGCGCGCGTGGCGTTCGCCAAGGTGCTGAAAACCCACGGTGAGCTTGGAATGCACCTGATCGTACACCTGCCGGGAAATCAGCACACCGCCGGGTTCGGCCATACTCTGCAAACGTGCGGCGATGTTGACGCCATCGCCAAGCAGATCGTCGCCATCGACAATCACATTGCCAAGGTGAATGCCGATGCGAAACCGCAACGTTGCACCGTCCCGGGCACGCAGTTCGTTCTGCACTTCGACAGCACATTGCACGGCCTCCACCACAGACGGGAAGTCGGCGATCAACCCGTCTCCGGCGGTGTTGGCAATACGGCCGCCATGCCGCTCGATAAAGCGGCTGAAGATGCTGCGGGAGGCCCGCAGATCGGCGATCGTCCGGGGCTCGTCCTCGGCCATGGCGCGGCTATAGCCTTCGGCATCCGCCGCCATGATGGTTGTAAGTTTACGGTTGAATTGCGCGGACATGGCGCTGTCTTCCTGAAATGAACGGCCCGGCCCAGAGCCGGTGCGGTATAGGGTTCTAGCTGGTAGCTGGTCGGCGGGTTTCAACCCTGCTGCATTCGATCATGTATCCAGCGGACGTTGCAGACAGGAAATTGCCGCACCCCAGAACAGGATGCCGGCCGCGGCGCGCAGGGCATGGCCGATGTCGCCTGTCGTGTCTCCGATCCATCCGGCGGCGATGGGGCCGATTGTCTGAGTGATCGCGAAGATCACGGTAAACAGGCTGATCGATGCGGCCCAGCTTTCGGGCGGCAGGTTGTGCCGGGTGAAATTGGTGATCGCGCTCGGCGACATGAACACGCAGAAGCCAAAGACAATCGCCGACGCGACCAGCCCGGCGTCGGTGGGGATCATGACCGGCATCAGCGTCCCCACGGATATACCGGTCAGCACCATGGCCAGCGGCATACCGTTGCGGAACCGCGAAAACACCCCGCCCCAGAGAAACGGCGAAGCGCTGAGACAGAGGCCCAGCAGAACCCAGGCCGTGGCATTCAGGACCGGTCCGGTTTCCTGCGTTTTCATCCAGGACCCGAGGAATGTGAAATAGACGATATAGCCCATGCCGAAACTGCCATAGCCGATCAGTTCCGGCAGCATCCGGCCAACCGGCAGGCGCGTGGATTGTCGCGGGCCGCTGCGCGCCGGGGGCCGCAGGACCCAGCCGGACCACAGCCCGAGTGGCAGAAACAGCAGGCTGGCGACCCCGATCAGGGTCCATGCCTGCGGCCATGACGTGATACCGGCCAGCGTCAGCAGAGGCGGGATCATTGCCCCGGCCAGAGCAATCCCCAGCCCGCCGCCGAGGCCGAAAAGCAACGCAATGGCAAGCGCGTTGCGTTTTGGATCCCCGGCAAACAGCTGCGCGGCAAGCGCGCCCGACGTGGCAAACGACATCGCGCCGAAAAAGCCGGCGGCCACGCGCCACAGGGTCTGCCACCACAGGGCTTCGATGAACCCTGTCGCCAGCAGGGAAACCGCCGTTGTCGCCATGCCGAAGGCATAGAGCAGCCCTGCATTCATGCGCGAGATCAGCACAAGGGTCAGAACAGCGCCGCCCAGATATCCCAGCGCATTGGCAGTGTTGAGCCAGCCCGCCTGGACATAGCTCCAGCCCAGATCCTCGCGCATGGCCGGCAGGATCAGACCATAGGCAAACCGGGCAAAGCCGTTGGTCACGCACATTCCCAGGCACAGGCCGAACAGGGCAAGCCAAGGGCGGGAGGTCTGTTGTGTCACCGTGATCAGGCTCGCGTCAGGGGGTGGTAGGGGCACCGTAGCGGTGGCGGGGCCGGCCGTCTATTGCTGTCGGCCACGACGGTCTGCATGGTGGCAGGGACAGGTTTTGCGGAATGCGGGGCGTGGGCAGGGTTTTCGGCGTTCCGGGCACAAGGACAGGGAGCACAGCATGACTGAAGTCTATGGCCACGAGGTGGAGGAGGTCATCGGATCCGCCGAGGCATTGCGCGCCTACGCAAGGCGCCCCAGCGATCGGGTGAAGGCCAAGGAAACCGATCACATCGACCCGCTGGCGCAGCGGTTCATTGCGGCCTCTCCGCTGGTGTTTGTTGCCAGCCGTCGGGAGGACGGAACGCTGGACGTGACGCCCAGGGGGGATCCCGCCGGGTTCGTGCATGTGCTGGACGAACACACGCTGGCCATGCCGGACCGGCCCGGCAATTTCCGCATGGACACCTTCGAGAACGTGATCCGTGACGGGTTCATAGGGCTGATCTTCGTGATCCCGGGCCACGGAGACACGCTGCGGGTCTCGGGCGAGGCCACGCTGGTTCGGGACCGCGGGATCGGTGAAAAACTGGCCGTGAACGGACGCCCGTCCGAATTTGCCATTCTGATCAGGGTGCAGCATGTCCTGTCGCATTGCCCCAAGGCCTTTGTCCGGGCCGGGGTCTGGACACAGGAGCGCTGGCCGGACACGTCCGGTGTTCCCACGCTGGCAGAACTGATAGTGGCCCATGGCAACCTGACCGAGGGGGTCGAGGAAATGGCGGAAATCATCGACCGGGACCGCGAGACCCGGCTCTACTGAGGCACTGCCACCCCGTTTTGCGAAAGTCCGCGCCGCGGCGGCCGCCGCGCCTTGCATCCCGGCAGGCAGCCCGCTAGCAGGAAGCGGAGAATTTTCCGGGGGGTCCGATGGACGATCTCAAGGCCAAGTATCTGGAACAGATCGCCGGCGCGGCGGATGAAGCGGCGCTGGAGGCGATCCGCGTGGCGGCGGTTGGCAAGAAAGGCGAGGTGTCGCTGCAGATGCGGCAGCTGGGGAAGATGACCCCGGAAGAGCGGCAGGTTGCCGGCCCCGCGCTGAACGCGCTGAAGGACGAAATCAACGCTGCCCTGACGGCAAAGAAGGCCGGGCTGGCGGATGCGGCGCTGGACGAACGGCTGAAAGCTGAATGGCTGGACGTGACGTTGCCGGTGCGCGCAGGACGTCAGGGAACAATCCACCCGGTCAGTCAGGTGACCGAAGAGGTCACGGCGATTTTCGCCGAGATGGGTTTCTCGGTCGCGCAGGGGCCGCGGATCGACACCGACTGGTACAATTTCGACGCGCTGAACATTCCGTCGCACCACCCGGCGCGGGCGGAAATGGACACGTTCTATATGCATCGCGACGCCGGCGATAATCGTCCGCCGCATGTGTTACGGACGCATACGTCGCCGGTCCAGATCCGGTCGATGGAGGCGATGGGCGCGCCGCTGAGGATCATCTGTCCGGGCGGGGTCTACAGGGCCGACTACGACCAGACCCATACCCCGATGTTCCACCAGGTCGAAGGTCTGGCGGTGGATCGCGACATCTCGATGGCGAACCTGAAATGGGTGCTGGAAGAGTTCTTTGCCGCCTATTTCGAAGTCGAGGGTGTAAAGACGCGGTTCCGCGCGTCGCATTTCCCCTTCACCGAGCCGTCGGCAGAGGTGGATATTCAGTGCACCTGGGTCGATGGACAACTCAAGGTCGGCGAAGGCGACGGCTGGATGGAAGTGCTGGGTTCCGGCATGGTGCACCCCAAGGTTCTGGCCGCAGGCGGGATTGACCCGGACGAATGGCAGGGCTTTGCCTTCGGCATGGGAATCGACCGCATCGCGATGCTGAAATACGGCATCCCGGATTTGCGCGCGTTTTTCGAGAGCGATCTGCGCTGGCTGCGGCACTACGGATTTTCGGCGCTGGACGTGCCGACACTGCGCGGTGGCCTGAGCCGGTAGGATGGGTGATATCACCCATCCTACGGGACAGGGGCCGCATCAAGGGAGGGCATTATGAGGTCTTTGGTTCCGGCAATCCTGATGGGAGCAGTGGCCTGTGCCGCGTCCGCCGATGAAATCTGGCAGTCGGAAATGGGCTGGATCGCCTACGAGGCCGAGGAAAACGGCGCGGCAATCTTCTCGTTCACCAATCTTGATGCCTACGGGGCCATTCTGGTGATCCCCGGTCTGGCCGGCAACTATGACAATCGCGGCGTGCACGAAGCGTTCTGGATCGGTGAAGGCGCCGGAGATTGCGGTGCCTTCATGAGCCTGCCTGGTGGCGCCCCAAGTGCACAATGGGGCCGTGCATTGGTCAGTTTCGATCAGCCGGCCTTTCCGACCTCCTTCACGCTGAGCCTTGGCTATTGCTTTGAACCGCTGAGCTACTCGATCCGGGCCGTAGCCGAGTAAACCAGCCCGTGTCGGGCACCGCCCTGAAACGCGGTCGCTGAACGGATCTCCGCCGCGGCGATGCCCGGCGAAAGCGGCACAATTGAGCGGTCGATGTCGCCGCCAGACGATCCTTTCGCCCCGTTGCCGGGTTAGATCCGGGTCGGAGAAAGACGCCATGACCCGAATACTGATCCTAGAATCCAATACGCCTGACATGGTCGCTGCCGGGTTGTCCGATGCGCAGCCATTTGTCGATACGTTTCCCGTACTGGTCAGCGGGCTGAACCTGACCGTTGCAGAACCCTATGCGGCCCCAGTCGATGCGGATCAGTTGCACAACGCGGACGGCATCGTGTTTTCAGGCTCCGGCGTGGAATGGGGTGTCGACGACCCGCGCGCTGCCCCGCTGGCGCGGGCAATGGAGACCGTTTTTGACACCGGCCTGCCGGTATGGGGGTCCTGCAACGGCATGCAACTGGCCGCGGTCGTGCTGGGCGGCGCTTCGGGCACATCGCCGAACGGGCGCGAAGACGGGATTGCACGGGACATCCGGCTGACGGATGCCGGACGCGCGCATCCGATGATGGCGGGCCGGACCGATGGGTTCGGCTGTCCCTGCGTGCATCGCGACGAGGTGACCACCCTGCCGGAAGGCGCGACGTTGCTGGCCGGAAACGCGCATTCGCCGGTACAGGCCTTTGTGTATGATCAGGACGGCGTGGATTTCTGGGGCACGCAGTACCACCCCGAACTTGCAGCGCCGACCATTGCGCAATGGCTTCGCAAGCGGCCGGGGCTCAAAGCGATGGCCGCGGATCTGGACGTGGCCGAGGATGATCCCGGCGCCGCGGCCCGTCTGGGCACGACACCCGCCGAACTGGCGGTTCAGGAGCGGGCCATCGAATTGCAGAACTGGATTGCGCATGTCCGGGCGCGCGAGGCACCCACATCTTTGTGAGGTGACTTGATCCGGCGCGCGGCTAGGGTCGCGGTCATGAGATACCTGTTCTTCCTGCTGACTGTGTGGGCCGGCGCCGCGGCGGCCTGTGAGGTTGAGGTGCCCTGTCCGCTGGGCAACCGTGAATACCACGTCAAGGTCCCCGATGGCTGGGACGGCACGACGCCCATGCCGGTTCTGCTGCATTTCCACGGCTGGCAGAGGACCGGCGCGCTTCCGGTGCGGCATCAGCGGATCTCAGGCGCAACGCGCCGCCGGGGTGTTTTGCTGATTGCGCCCACCGGGTTGCGCAAGACATGGGACTTCTGGCGCGCCGGCTCTGCCGACTCCACGTTTGCCCGGGCCGTTCTGAAAGAGGTGAAGGCACGTTTCCCGGTCGATGACACGCGGATCTACGTGTCGGGCTACAGCTGGGGCAGCAACATGGCTTGGCGGTTTGTCTGCGAGGATGGGGCGGATGTGGCCGCATTACTGGCGGTCTCGGGCACCCTGAGCCAGGACGAGGCGTGTGACACCGCACCGGCGGAGGTGCGGCAGGTCTACGGTTTGAACGACGCCGTGCTGGAGTATCCCTATGGGCCGGGCGGCGAGCTGGATTATCCGGTCTGGCTGTGGCGGCAGGCATTCGGGTGCGGTGCGGGGGTGGCGCGCGGATCCTGGCAGGCAGTCAGCTGGCTGAGTTTCGAGCGCACAGTCTGGGAGGACTGCCCGGGCGGACGGGTGTCGCTGGACATTCATCCGGGCGGGCATTTTATCCCTCATGGCTGGATTGGCCGGCAATTGGACGAATTGTTGGGGCAGGAGCCGAGCTATCCCTGACACACGTGTTTTCAGCCCGTCACTCTTTGGCGAGTTTCCGGATCGCCAGCAACGTGACCGGCGGACCGACGATTTCGAAAACAACCGTGCTGGCGATCGTGAACGCCATGATCGCCGCGGCCCAGTCCGGAAACCGCTCACCTGCCACCAGCGCCATGCCCACCGCGACCCCGGCCTGCGGCAACAACGCCGGACCGACCCAGCGTTCCTCCTGCCGGGTCATGCCGCCGGCCCGGGCGCCTGCGATACCACCCAAAAGGCGGGCAACGGTGCGCAGGACCATGTACAACAGTCCGACCCAGCCTATTTCGATCAGGATGCCCGGTTCCAGCGTCGCTCCGGCCAACAGGAAAAACAGGATCATGAATGGCCACTGGATATGCTCGATTTCGTGAAAGGCCCGGTCGTGATGGCGGGCAAGATTGGCAATCACTGCACCGGCGGTCATCCCGGCGACGAGGAAGGAAACCTCGAGCCATAACGCAAAACCGGCGGTGAGAAAAACGATGCCGATGGCCTCGGCCTGCAGCGGTTCGCCGGGTTTCAGACGCCCGGTCAGATAGGCCGAAGGCAGGCCAACGACGATCCCGACCAGAATACCACCGCCAAGATCACGCGCCGCACCGCTCAGCACGCCGCCCCAGCCGTCCGCCTGCCCCGCAAGCCCCAGAATAATGGAGAACGCGATCAGGCCCCAGGCATCGTCGATGGCGACAATCCCCTTCAGCGTATCGGTAAACCCGTTGCTGATGCCGGACTGCCGGATCACATCGGCCATCGCCGCAGGCGCGGTGGCCGTGGCAATCGCAGCCAGCATCAGCGCCAATCCCGTTGCCAGCCCCGCGGCCACCAGCCCGGCGGTGACAATGACGATGGTGCAGAAGGTGATGGCCAGCGAAACCGTGAAAATCGCACGCCCGTGCTGCGCCAGGTTCTTTAGCGTCAACGCGCCGCCCAGCAGAAATGCCACCATGGTCAGCGCCACGATCGACAGCGCCGGAAACCAGCCGGTAACGCTGTCCGGTATCAGACCGAACCCCGTACTGCCGGCCGCGAGCCCCAGAAGCAGCAACATGGTCACCCGCGGCAGATGGGTGAACCGGCCAATCTGATCAGCAGCAAGCCCTGCGAGAAACAGGACGCCGAGGGTGATGAGGAGGATAGCAAGCTCCATTTGCGGAACCCTCTCAGAATGGCGGCGGCCCCGCCTTGATCGGGGTCAATGCAGGACACCGAACAGTAACGGTGCAACAGCGATCCTACCACAGGTTGGCCGGGTGGCTTGCACCCGCCCGCATTCTTTGCCATTGCCTGCCGGGACCGCTGATCACCCCCGGGGGACCACATGAAATTCACGCTGTCCTGGCTGAAGGACCACCTCGACACCGAGGCGAGCCTTGACGAGATCCTTTACGTGCTGACCGATCTGGGTCTGGAAGTCGAAGAGGTGACAAACCCCGCCGACCGTCTGGCCGAGTTCACGCTGGGCTATGTGATGCATGCCGAACAGCACCCGGATGCCGACCGGTTGCGGGTGTGCCGGGTTCAGACCGATGACGGCGAAAAACAGATCGTCTGCGGGGCGCCGAATGCGCGCGAGGGAATCACCGTGGTCATCGCCAAGCCCGGCGTTTACGTGCCGGGCATCGATATGACCCTCAAAGTGGGCAATATCCGCGGTGTCGAGAGCCACGGAATGATGTGCTCCGAACGCGAGATGGAACTGTCGGAAGAACATGACGGTATCATCGAGCTGTCCTCCGGCGAAGTGGGTGAGCGGTTCATCGACTGGCTGGCGGAAAACGATCCGGCCAAGGTCGACCCGGTGATCGAGATTGCGATCACGCCGAACCGTCCGGATGCGCTGGGTGTGTACGGAATCGCGCGGGATCTGGCAGCGCGGGGGCTGGGCACGCTGAAGACACAGGCGCCCATGGCGGTGGCTGGTCAATTCCCCAGCCCGGTTTCCGTGACCATCGACGAAGACACGCTGGACGGGTGTCCGTTGTTCACCGGCCGCGTGATCCGTGGCGTTGAAAACGGACCATCGCCGCAATGGTTGCAGGACCGGTTGCGCGCCATCGGGCTGCGGCCGATCTCGAAGCTGGTCGATGTGACGAATTTCTTCACCTACGATCAGAACCGGCCCCTGCACGTCTTCGACGTGGACAAGATGCAGGGCGGGCTGCGGGTGCACCGGGCCGCGGGCGGTGAAACGATCATGGCGCTGGACGACAAGGAATACACGTTTACCCCGGACATGATGATCATTTCGGATGAAAACGGACCCGAAAGCATCGCCGGCGTCATGGGTGGCGCCGAAACCGGCTGTACCGAAACGACGACAACCGTGTTTCTGGAAAGCGCGTTCTGGGACAACATCCAGATTGCCCTGACCGGTCGGGCGCTCAAGATCAACTCTGACGCACGCTATCGGTTCGAACGCGGTGTTGACCCGGAATACACCTTGCCGGGGCTCGAAGCCGCGACGCAGATGATTATCGAGCTGTGCGGCGGCGAGCCGTCGGATGTGGTGGTTGCCGGTGCAGTTCCGGACCATGCCCGCAGCTATACGCTCAAGCCCGAGCGGGTGCAGAGCCTCGTCGGCATGAACATCCCGGAAAGCGATCAGCGCCAGACGCTGACGCGGCTGGGCTTCCGTCTGGAAGGCAGTCAGGCCCATGTGCCGAGCTGGCGCCCGGACGTTCAGGGCGAAGCCGATCTGGTTGAAGACGTGGCGCGGATCGCATCGCTGACGGGCCTGCAGGGCCGGCCCCTGCCCCGGCTCAGCGAAGGGGTGCCAAAGCCGGTCATGACGCCGATGCAAAAGCGCGAACAGGCCGGGCGGCGCACCTGCGCGGCGCTGGGATACAATGAATGCGTCAGCTATTCGTTCATCGACCGTGCGTCTGCGGCGCTGTTCGGTGGCGGTACGGATGCGACGATGCTGGAAAACCCGATCTCGTCGGAGATGAGCCATATGCGCCCGGCGCTCTTGCCCGGGCTGCTGCAGGCCGCGGCGCGCAATCAGGCGCGGGGATACATGGATCTGGCCCTGTTCGAGGTTGGACCGGCCTTTCATGGCGGCGAACCGGAGGAACAGCACCTGCTGGTCAGCGGCCTGCTGGTCGGCCGGACCGGGCCAAAGGATGTGCACGGGGCATCGCGCCCGGTGGATGTTTATGACGTAAAGGCGGATGCCGAAGCTGTGCTGGCGGCGATGGGCGCCCCGGCCAAGGTTCAGATCCTGCGCGGGGCGCGGGAATGGTGGCATCCGGGACGGCACGGGATGATCTGCCTTGGGCCGAAGAAGGTTCTGGGGATATTCGGCGAACTGCACCCGAAGGTTCTGGGCGCGATGGACGTGAAAGGCCCGGCAATGGCGTTCAGCCTCTGGCCGGGGGAGATCCCGATGCCTCGCAAATCCGGTGCCACGCGCGCCGCGCTGGAACTGCGCGACCTGCAGGCGGTGGAACGCGACTTTGCCTTTGTTGTCGATGCCGGTGTGGAGGCGCTGACGCTGGTCAACGCGGCAGCCGGCGCCGACAAGGGGCTGATCGAAGACGTGCGTGTCTTTGACGAATTCATCGGCGGGTCGCTGGGCGAAGGCAAGAAATCGCTGGCCGTCACCGTCCGGATGCAGCCCGTGGCCAAGACCCTGACCGACGAGGAGATCGAAGCGGTGGGCGCAAAGATCGTCGAAAAGGTGGCCAAGGCCACCGGCGGCGTGCTGCGGGGATAGACCGGGACCGCGATTATTCTGCGAATAATCCCGCGCGACGGCGGCCGGGTGTCCGGACCGCCATGTTGCAGCACGACCACAGGGTCGGCAAATTTACCACAGCGGCTTGAGCCGACTCGGCTGCTTGATTATCCGGCCCTTCCGCAATCCCTCCGAACAGGAGCGTTTCATGTCTGAGCAAGTTCCCGGCGCGACAGCCGCCCGTTTCATAATCTGATTGCCCGCGCGTCTCCGCTGCGGGCCCCTTATGCCCGTTGGAGAAGTTCAATGCACCCGTCCGACCTGCTGGCCCTCCGGCGCGTTTTGCCGGACGAGGCCGTTTTCCACTATTACCCCGACCGCGATGCCGCCTGGCTTCTGGCGCATCATATGGGCGGGGACGCGAGCGTCAGCGCGCTGAAAACCGGACCGCTGGCGCGATATCTGGACCGGTCGCTGTTGCGGCCGATGGTTGCCGCCTGCGGCGGGCGGCTGAGCCACCGCGATGTTCTGGCGCTGGCACATGCCGACCGGGCGATGCGGATGGACCGGCTCACCCCGGCCGGGCTGACTGCGCTCGAAGCCGTCTATACCGAACCCTGGCAGGACTATCGGCTGAGCTTCGATACATGGACCGGCCCGCAGCTCAGCCGGCTGGGCGGCAATCTGGTGGTGCAGCTTGGATTTCCCTCGGATCATGCCGAATTACTGGGCCGCCACTTCACCGGTGACGTGCGCGACAAGTTCGAGGAAACGCTGCATCCGGTGCGCACCACCGGACGGCCGACCCTGGCCTGGGCCCGGCTGGACATCGACACCGCCAGCGGCACTGCACTGGTCGAAGAGATCCAGTCGGACTGGCTGCGCTTTGTCGCGGACGAGCGCAGGTGGCTGGAGGAAACCCAGCCGCAATCGCGGGATCTGCGGTTAACGCAGGCTTACGAACGCGAAGTGATACGGCGCTACGCCAAAAGCTGGCCCTCGGTCATGATGCTGGCGGTTCTGATGCTGTTACGCGAAACGCTGGGTGTGCGCACGGTCTGGATGCATCAGCCCGAACCGGGTGCCGTGCTGAAAGGCATCACCTGGGGCGGTCAGCCGCCGCGGTCGCTGTATACCCGGGTGCCGAAGCGGTTCGGTTTTGTACCGGTGCGGGACCTTCCGCCGTTTTTGGAACGGCCACGGGACGGCACACTGCGAAAGATCCTGCGAACCGCCAGAAAGCTCCGGGGGCCACTGTTCTGGAAACTGGCCTTCTGAGGTCCGGGGCGGAGTTTTCTTCGCCCCGGTTCCGCGATAGGTGTCACGCAAAGAGAGAGGGCTTGCGATGACACTGAAAGTATATCTGTCCGGAGAAATCCACACCGACTGGCGCGAAAGGATCGTGGACGGGGCCGCGGAACTGGACGTCACGTTTCAGGGCCCGGTGACCGATCACGCCGCCAGCGACGATTGCGGCGTGGCAATTCTGGGCGCCGAGGACAACAAGTACTGGCACGATCACAAGGGTGCGATGGTCAATGCCATCCGGACCCGCAAAGGCATCGAGGACGCCGATGTTGTCGTGGTGCGGTTCGGCGACAAGTACAAGCAATGGAACGCGGCCTTTGACGCCGGCTACGCCGCGGCTCTGGGCAAATCGATCATCGTTCTGAACCCGCCGGAACATCAGCATGCCCTGAAAGAGGTGCACGCTGCGGCCCTGGCAGTTGCCGAAGAACCGCAGCAGGTGGTTGAAATCCTGCGTTATGTTCTGAGCGGTGCGCTTCCCCAGCGGTGAGTTTTCGACAAGTTTCTCATCCCCGCAGAGCGGCAGTTGCCAGCCGAAAAACCCGGGCGATGAACAACCGGACTGAAAGCGACGCCCTGCCGCCAATCGCCGGGACCTGAGCGTCGCGGACCGGCCTGATCAGCCTTCGCGCGGCGGGATGTTGCGGCCCCGGGCGGCGGCCGGACGGTTCCAGAAACGCTCCACATAGGCGACGGCGTTCTTGTGCGCGGCCCAGCCGGTAACCTCCCTGGCCCCATAGAAATCCAGTGAATTCAGCCACGGCGCCAGCGCGATGTCCGCGATGGAGAACTCTCCGGCGATCCAGTCCCGGCCTTCAAGTGCGGCGTCGACGACAGCCAGCAGACGCTTTGCCTCGTTGATGTAACGCTCCTGCGGACGCGGATCCTTGATGTCAGCACCGGCGAATTTGTAGAAAAAGCCAAGCTGCCCGAACATCGGCCCGACCCCGCCCATCTGGAACATCAGCCACTGGATGATGTGGGCCTTCTCGGTCGCCGTGCTTCCGATCAGCCGGCCCGTCTTTTCGGCCAGATAGATCAGGATGGCACCACTTTCGAAAAGACCGACGGGCACGCCGTCCGGGCCGTTGGGATCGATGATTGCGGGGATCTTGTTGTTGGGGTTGAGCGACAGGAACTCCGGGCTTTTGACATCTGCATCCGACAGGGTGACCCGGTGCGGCTCATACTCCAGCCCCATTTCTTCCAGCGCGATCGAAACCTTGACGCCATTCGGGGTGGGAAACGAATACAGCTGAATGATGTCAGGATTTTTCGCCGGCCATTTTGAGGTGATCGGAAACTGGCTGAGATCGGTCATCGGACGCTCCTTGCATTGATATGATCAACCTATGTTCCCGGGCTGTCGATAAAACCGGCGCGACTGTGCGGTCAGGTGCAAATGGTTGCGCACCTGTGCGATAATGGCGAAGGTTGACGATGCAGGGTTGAATAAAGGGAAGCCTATGGAAACGACTGTTGATACCGGCCTGTTGGACGGGCTTTTGTGGAATGTGATCAAGGCGGCGATCGTCCTTGTCATCGGATGGATCGTGGCCGGCGGCATCAGCGGACTGGTGCGCCGCAGGGTCAACGCGGCTGAAAACGTCGACAACACGCTTGGGAATTTCGTGGCCAGTGTCCTGAAATGGGTGATCCTGCTGATCGTTCTGGTCGCGGTGCTGGGCATTTTCGGGATCGAAGCAACCAGCCTTGTGGCCATGCTGGGCGCCGCCACGCTTGCCATCGGACTGGCATTGCAGGGCACGCTGAGCGATCTGGCGGCGGGATTCATGCTGATCCTGTTTCGGCCCTACAAGATCGGCCAGTACGTGGATATCGGCGGCACGGCAGGAACGGTCGTGGACCTGAACCTGTTCGTGACCGAACTGGCCACACCCGACAATGTGCAGATCATCATGCCAAACGGGCAGGCCTGGGGTTCGGTGATCACCAACTTTTCGCATCATGACACCCGGCGCGTCGATCTGGTGTTCGGGATCGACTACGGCGATGACGCGACAAAGGCGATGGAGATCATCCTTGCCCAGGCGAAGGCGGATGACCGGGTGCTGGCCGACCCCGAACCCTGGGTGCGGGTCACCAATCTCGGCGACAGTTCGGTCGATCTGACGGCACGGATCTGGTGTCAGGCGGCAGATTACTGGGACCTGAAATTCGCCATGACCAAGAACGTCAAGGAAGCCTTTGACAAGGATGGCGTCTCCATCCCCTATCCGCATACCGTGGAAATCAGGAAAGAGGGCTGAGGCCCCGGGAGTATTGAAATGGCGGCTGTGCCCCCTGTTTGCGACTTTGGATGGAAACCGCCGGCGTTCTCTCTGCCGTCCACCGGCGGGACCGCCTGTACGCTGACCGATCTGGCCGGCCCCAACGGGCTGGTCGTTGCGTTTATCTGCAATCACTGCCCCTATGTGCTGGCGGTGCTGGACCGGATCATCCGGGACGCGCGGGATCTGGAGCCACTGGGCATCGGGTTTGCCGCGATCTGTTCGAACGATGCCGCCGCTTACCCCGAGGACGGTTTTGACCGGATGGCCGACATGGCCCGGGCGCGGGACTTCCCGTTTCCCTATCTGCATGACGAAGACCAGTCGGTCGCGCGGGCATGGGATGCCGCCTGTACACCGGACTTTTTCGGGTTCAACGGGGATCTCGAACTGCAATATCGCGGACGGCTGGATGCCTCGCGGGCACAGGCCGGCCCGGCGGATCACCGCGGCAGAGGCCGCGTTGGGCGCCCGGCTGTTCGACCGGCTGGCCAGTGGCTATGTCCCGACCGAGGCCGGACTGGACGCCGTCCGCGCAGCCGAGGAGATCGAACGCAGCGGGTCGGCGCTTTCCCGGCGCGTGGCCGCGCGCGACACGCAGGTGCGCGGGCCGCTGACCGTAACCGCACCGCAACTGCTGATCGAGCGGGTGTTGGCACCGGTTCTGAAGGATTTCGCCACGGACCATCCCGGTGTTGAGCTGCAATTACTGGCCACCAATGACGTGCTGAACCTCGCCCAGCGGGAGGCGGATGTCGCGCTGCGCATCTCCGCCAGCCCGGCGCCGGCTCTGGTCGGGCGGCGCGTGGCCGAACAGCGGGCAGCAATTTATGCCACCCCGGAGGTCGTCGCCGCGGACCCCGGGGGGGAAAATCCGCTGGACTGGATCAGGTTTTCCCATTGGCCGGGGCCGCCGGAAAGCATCCGCGCCCTGCGGCCCAACCTGACCGTCCGCCTGTCGGTAGACGACATGATGGCCGCGATCGGGGCCGCACGCGCCGGGATCGGGGCAACGCGCATGGCCTGCTTTCTGGGTGACACCGACCCGGCATTGATCCGGGTGCCGGACCTGCCGGACTTTGCCTATGATCCTGTCTGGGTGCTGACGCATCCCGACTTGCGCGACGTGCCGCGTATCCGGGCCTTTGCCGATTTCATCGCCGCACGCCTGCGCGGCATGCGGCCCTTGTTCGAAGGACAGCTCAGCCCTTGATCGCCAGCTGCGGTGACACGACGTCCAGCCCCAGCGCCTTGCCCACAGCAAAATAAGTCAGCTGACCTGCGTGAACGTTGAGCCCGGCCAGCAGGTGCGGATCGTCGGCGCAGGCCTGTTTCCATCCCTTGTCTGCCAGGGACAGCAGGAATGGCATCGTCGCGTTGCCCAACGCGATGGTTGAGGTGCGGGCAACGGCGCCGGGCATATTGGCGACGCAGTAATGCATGACGCCATCAACCTCGTAAATCGGGTCGGCATGGGTGGTCGGCTTTGACGTTTCGAAACAACCGCCCTGGTCGATGGCAACGTCCACCAGCGCCGCGCCCGGCTTCATGTCGGAGAGCTGCGCGCGCGTGACCAGCTTGGGCGCTTCGGCCCCGGGGATCAGAACCGCACCGATGACCATGTCCGCCTCGGACAGATGCTCGGCCAGCAACCCGGCAGAGGAATATCCGGTATTGAAAGTCAGCCCGAACACATCGTCCAGATACCGCAACCGCGGCAACGACCGGTCCAGCACAGTAACATCTGCGCCCATGCCGGCGGCGATCTTGGCCGCGTGTGTGCCGACCACACCGCCGCCGATCACCAAAACCTTCGCAGGACCCACGCCGGGCACACCGCCCATCAGAACATCACGCCCGCCATTGGCCTTTTGCAGCGTCCACGCACCCACTTGCGGCGCCAGCCGTCCGGCCACCTCGGACATCGGCGCCAGCAACGGCAGGCCGCCGCGGTCGTCGGTCACGGTTTCATAGGCGATGGCGGTGCAGCCCGAGGCCAGCAGGTCGTGGGTCTGATCCGGGTCGGGGGCCAGATGCAGATAGGTAAACAGCAGCTGGCCTTCGCGCAGCATCTTGCGTTCGGACGCCTGCGGTTCCTTGACCTTCACGATCATGTCCGCCGTGGCAAATATCTCGGCGGCGGTATCGATGATCGCCGCGCCGGCGGCGCGATAATCCTCATCCGGGAAACCTGCACCAGCCCCGGCACCGGTTTCGATCAGCACATCATGGCCGTGGGCGATTGCCTCGCGCGCTGCATTGGGTGTCATTCCGACACGGAATTCCTGCGGCTTGATCTCCTTGGGGCATCCGATTTTCATGGTCTCTCCTCCCGAATCCCATGACCTAATTCTGGTCCAGCCTGCGCGCAATGTTTGTGAAATCTTTGCTCGCCAAGGGGGCGGATCATCGAATATGCTGTGGAAATTCGTCCGTTTTACGCAAAGGATTTGCACGAATGTCGCTGGATACGACTGATCGCCGGATACTGGCAGCGCTGCAAAAACGCGGCCGGATGTCGAACGCCGAACTGAGCGATGCGGTGCATTTGTCCCCGTCAGCCTGTCATCGCCGCGTGCAGCGGCTGGAAGCCGACGGGTATATCAGCGGCTACGTTGCGTTGCTGAACGCACGCAAGCTCGGGGTGCCGACAACCGTGTTTGTCGAGATCACGCTTCAGGCGCAGGCGGACGAGGTGCTGGACGCCTTCGAAAAGGCGGTCGCGCGTATTCCGGACGTTCTGGAATGTCACCTGATGGCGGGGACAGCGGACTACATCCTGAAAGTGGTCGCCGAGGATACCGAGGATTTCGCCCGCATCCACCGCCAGCATCTTGCCCGCTTGCCGGGGGTGGCCCAGATGCAGAGCTCGTTCGCATTGCGCACCGTGTTCAAGACAACGGCCTTGCCGGTGTAATCACCGCCGGCCCGTCAGGGTTCTCCACCGGTTTCGTGTTCCAGCCGCAGCTGTGCCACTTCTTCGTTGCGATCAGCCTTCTGCCGGTCAGACAGCGCTTGCTCGACATAGGCCAGATGCACCTGGACAGCCTCTGCCGCTGCATCCGGGTCGCGGCTCTGAATACCGGCGTTGATTGCCCGGTGCTGGTCCAGCAAAGCGCGGCGGGTGACGCGTTGACGGAACATGACCTGCCGGTTGTAGAATACGCCTTCGCGCAGAAGGTCGAACATGGACCGCATCATATGCAGCATGACGACGTTGTGGCTGGCCTCGATGATCGACATGTGAAACTGCGCATCCAGCCGGGCCTCTTCCTCGGCGCTGGCGCGGTCATGGGCGGCGACCATCTTGTCGAACACGGCCTGCACCACCAGCAGGTCGGTGTCCGACCCGTACCGGGCGGCCCGCGCCGCCGCCAGTGCTTCAAGATCGCGGCGGAACGCCGTGTAATCGAAAGCGGCTTCGGGATGCTCGGAAAACAACCGGATCAGGGCCGGGGAAAACGCAGATCCCAGCACATCGGCCACATAGATCCCGGATCCTGCGCGGGTTGTCAGCAGCCCCTGTTCCTGCAGGACGGCAACCGCGTCCCGCAGGCTGGGCCGGGACACCCCCAGCCGTTCGGACAGGTCCCGCTCGGGCGGCAACCGTTCGCCGGGCCGGAGAATGCCGCGCAGGATCAGATTCTCGATCTGGCGGACCACCGATGTGGAGAGCTTTTCTGGCTGAACTTTCTGAAAGGGCATCTCGCAAATTCCAAATTGGTCAAACGATATGACCAGTCCATTCAAAGAACAACTGTTTTGCGGCAACCGCTTGTTAACCACGTTGCGATAGTCAAACCGCATGCGATGGGTGCTCGTCATGTTTTGCCTGCTGCTGACAGGGTGCGACAGCGGCAGCCGCCATTTTGCCGGCGCGCCGGTGTCCCGGGTGCGAATTGGTGATGCCGTGTTCGACATCCGGGTAAAGGACGAACTGGCCGAAGCAGTCAGACGCAATGCGCAATACGCGCCCCGCCTGGGTCCGATACGCACGCAGGCGGGTCTGGCAATGCAGATGGTCAGCGGCTGCAGGGTGGTACATGTGCTGGGGGATCAGGCCGTCACACTGGGATTGCTGGATTGCGACGGCAGGGAACGCGACTGGCGGCTGGTCCTGATCAATCGCGGCTACGACTGTCAGGAGGTCGGCGGCCTGTCACGCAGCGGCCCCGGAGAGTTTTACACGACCTTCGAGTGCGACCCTTACTGAGCCTTGGCGTCCTTCGAATAAAGGGGGATGTTCACGTTGGCAGGGCCGGTCCTTTCCAGCGGGGAGAAATTGAAACGCCACTTCCGCTGCCGATCGGGGCACTACCGGGATTTTTTTGACAGGTACCGCCTTTGAAACTTAACCCGACGGAATTGATCGGGATCATGGCGCGCGCGTCGCGGCCTTGGTAACGAACACACCAAACGCAGCAAGTGGCGATGCCGCGAAGTCAGGAGCACGGGAATGAAAGCAGCACGCGGCAAAGGTCTGTCAGGCTTGCTGATATTCAGTTACGGCTTCCGGCCCTTCTTTCTGGCGGCAGGCGCATGGTCGGCCCTGGCCATGCTGCTGTGGATTGGTCTGCTGTCGGGATGGAGCCTGATTAGCCCGCCCATCGGATTTGATCCGGTCGCCTGGCATGCGCATGAGTTTTTGTTTGGCTATCTGGGTGCCGTGATCGCGGGTTTCCTTCTGACAGCCGTGCCAAACTGGACCGGACGCGCGCCGGTTACCGGCTGGCCGCTGATCGTTCTGGTCGCGCTGTGGATTGCCGGCCGGCTGGCAATGGCCATGTCAGGGGTGCTTTCACCGCTGGCGGTTGCTGTGCTTGACCTCGCATTCCCGATGCTTCTGACAGCGATCATCGGCTTCGAAATCGCGGCGGGCAGCAACTGGCGCAACCTGAAGGTTGTGGCCCTGCTGGCCGTTCTTAGCGGGGCAAACGCGGCGTTCCACTGGGCCGCGGGCACGGCCGGCATCACGGTGGACGGTGCCGGGTTTCGAACCGGCGTGGCGGCGGTCATCCTGCTGATCGCGCTGATCGGCGGCCGCATCATTCCTGCCTTCACCCGAGGCTGGATGAAAGCAAGGGGCGAGGCGCGCCTGCCCGCCACTCCCGGTCAGATGTTCGATCAGGCGGCTTTGATGGGCCTGTTGGTGGCGCTGGCATTCTGGGTCAGTGCACCGGCGTCTGCGATCACCGGCGCGTGTCTTGCCGCGGCGGGTGTCCTTCACTTCGGGCGTCTTGCACGCTGGCGCGGGCACCGAACCCTCTCGGAACCGCTGGTGTGGGTGTTGCACGCCGGATATGCCTGCCTGCCGCTCGGAGCGGTCCTGCTGGGCCTCTCCGTCCTGTTCCCGGAAAGGATCGCCCATGGATCCGCCCTGCATCTGTGGCTGGCCGGTGCCGTGGGGCTGATGACCCTCGCCGTGATGACCCGCGCGACCCTTGGACACACGGGCCGGCCCTTGCAGGCCGGCCGTGGCACAACGGCGATTTACCTCGCCGTTATCCTGTCGGCGCTGTTGCGCGTGTTTCCGGTCTTCGTGCCGGACCTCGCCTGGCTGAGCTATCAGGCTGCCGCCCTTTTCTGGCTTGGCGGATTTGGCGCGTTCGTCCTGATCTACGGCCCGATGATGCTGCGCCCACCGGTCAAAAACTGAACACCCCGGTTTCAGGCCCGGGGACCGACCTCAGCCGCCGCGCCTTCAGTCAGATCCATCCTGCTTCGCGAAGTGACTTTTCGTAGGACCTCCCGACCGGAACCTCCGTGCCGTCGCGCGTCAGGATCGTCCGTTTCCTGTTCTCATGCCGAACATGGTCGATCGCTGCGGCGGACACCCACCACGATTTGTGGACCCTCATTCCATCCGTCCCGCCAAGGTCACGGGCAGCATCACTCAGGCGGTGCAGCGCAAGCCCCTCACCCTCGTCGGTGAACACCCGCAGATAGTGATCTTCCATCCGCATGTACCGGATCACGCCGGACAGACCCTCGGGCCGTCGGGACAGCAGCCCGATCGTCGGAATGTTCCGGGCCGATTGCGTCGGTGCAGGCGCGTCCTGATCTTGACCTGCCTCCGTTTCCGAAGGCGTGGAAGCGGGCTGCGGGTCGAACATCGGCCAGCGTTCAATCAGCAGATATTGCACCAGGCAGAATACCAGATTGATCACGGTCACGTTGAGATAGGACAGCCAGGGGGGCGGCAGCCCCCGGGCCGGTGCAACAATCGTATCCATCAGCCACCGCACCTCGAACGTGATCGGCACCGCACCGATAATTGCAGTGGCCGCGAACAAGGCCCATCCCGGCCAGCGATCTTCGCCGAACGACGCCCTGACACCGCGGGCGATCAGGATCATCTGCAACCACCCTGCCGTGACGGCGACACTCCAGAAAAGCGCCTGTCCGGGCAGGGCCTCGCGACCACCTTCCTCGTTGACGGAAATCCAGATCATCAGCGCCGTCGTCACCAGGATCGCAGTGGCATAGCGCAGCATGAGACTGGATCGCAGCACATTCATGCCTTCGAAATCCTTGCGGGTCGTACGGTTCACGTTTCGCGAACTGTACCACAGCCGGCGGTCACGAAGAAATCCGCTGTGTTTCCGAAGGCTTGGTGGCAGGCGCAGGGTCCAAAACGCCACGGTTGCCGCATCACGTCACGCAACACAGGACCATGCCCATGATCAAAACATCCTCTCTCGCAACACTTGCTTTCGCGATGACCGCAACAGCGACCACCGGTGGCGAAATCGACCTGACCATGACCGGGTTTGCCAGCGACGACGGCATGGCCCGCATCGTCCTGATGGATGGTCCCGAAGAGTTCGCGGGCCTGCGTCCCGTCAGGCTGGTTGCCTCAGTCCCCATCGCAAATGGCGAGGCCCGGTGGTCAGAAACCGTGCCGGAAGGCACCTACAGCATCATTGCCCATCACGACCGGAACGGAAACGACGCCTTCGACCGCCCTGTGTTCGGCCTGCCGGTCGAACCCTACGGCTATTCCAACGGCGCATGGACCAGCGCCGGATTGCCAGAGTTCGCAGCGGTTGCCTTCCGGGTCGGTCAGGGCACCGCGCCGCAACACATCCACATGCGGCTGAACGCCTTTGTCACGCTCGCACAGATCGCGGCCGCGGGTGCGGTGGCGCTGGCCGCACTTCTTGCCTTTGTGGCGCTCCGCCACCGTCGCCGGACCCGGCTGGTTTGAAATCAATATGAAAGGAACAGCAAAATGAACGTATCAACATTCACCCGCGCCGGATCTGCCGGCATGATCATCAGCGGTATCGCACTGGGATATTCCTACGTGGCTCATCCTCATCACATGGCACCGGAAATCATTGCCGCGCCCTTCTGGATCGCGATCCACGCGCTGTTTGCCCTGTCCTTGATACTGGGGCTTCTCGGGACAACTGCGCTCTATGCACCGACCGCGCTTCGGGCGGGACGGTGGGGGTTTGCGGGATATGTCTCGCTCTTCATCGGCATGATGATGATCTTCGGTCTCGACTATTACGAAGTCCTGATCGCACCCTATCTCGCCGTCCATTATCCTCAGGTGATCGCCGATCACGGTGCCGGCGATGCGATGGGCGCCATCGCCATCTTCTTCCCTCTTGCCGGTGTCCTGACCGTGCTCGGCTACGCGATGCTGGCCTATGGCTGGATGAAAGGCCGGGTGCTTTCCCGACAGGTCGCTTTGGCGATGATCTTCGCGTCCTTCGCCTTCGGTTTCGGCCTCAGCCCGCTGGGTGGCCTGATGGCGGCCCGCATCACCGCCGCCGCGTTCGGCCTTGCCCTGATCGCGACCGGTGTGTCGGCCTGGCGTTCATTCGAACAGAGGCCCGCCACCGCGTGATACCCACCGCCACGGCCATCGCCCATCGGCGGTGGCCTTTTCTGCACGTCGGACCCACCGAGATGTGTGCCAACGGACATTCGGTCATGTCACATCTGTCGTCCGGTGACAGGACAGGTTATTGGTGTCTATCACTTGGGCAGCGGAAAGGTGAGCAGGACATGACGTTCAGCGGCGAAACAACAAGGCGTGTGTTGCGGGCCATCCTGTTCGTGTTCCTCGCAGCCGTGTTGATACCGGTTCAGGGGCGCAGCGAAACGGCGGTCGTCACATCATATGGCGGCACGATTTATGTCCCCGCCCTGTCGCATGTGGCGGTTTCCGCGAACGAGCTTCAGCCTCTGGCCGCGACGCTGGTCATTCACAATGTCGATCAGAAGCAGGGCATCGTGCTGACATCGGTTCAGTATTTCGGCAGCGACGGCGAGGTTCTGAGAAGCTTCGTAGACACGCCGGTTCCCCTGAAACCGTTTCAGTCCGGCGATTTTGCCATCGGGGTTCGGGAAAACTCCGGCGGCGCTGGTGCCAATTTTGTTGTCGCGTGGACGGCGGATGAACCGGTTGTGGAACCCGTTGCAAACGCGGTCATGATCGGCGGAACGGGAACCCAGGGGTTGTCCTTCCGTACGGACGGTTTTGTCATTGAACGCCATACGGAGCCGGCGCGTTAACCCTGACTGGGTTGCGCGATTTTCTTTTCCATCATCCGTTCCATCAATGCCGGAGAAAACCGGTTCAGAAGATAGGACAGCCGGGCCACACGCCCGACCGGGATAAAGGGTTTCCGGCGCAGATAGCCTTTGACGATGATCGCTGCCGCCTCTTCCGGCGTCATGTAGTCGATCCCGTCGGACGCAGCGCCCGGGCGCGAAATACCGTCGGTCCGGGTTTCCGGGTTGCCGATATTCGTCGCAACAAAGCTGGGCGCCGCGATGAGGCAGGACACACCATGCGGCTTTTCCTCGGACCGGAGCGATTTGAAGAACCCCTCCATCGCATGTTTGCTGGCCGCATAGGAGGTGCGGTGAAACAGCGGAGCAAAGCCTGCAACGGATGAAATCGCCAGATGCGTGCCGCCGGACGACCGCAGATCCGCCTGCAGCGCCCGGGCCATTTCGACTGCCGCGAAATAGTTGATTTCAAACACCCGGCGGTGGGTCGACGCCGGCGTTTCGGCGAATGCCCCGATCTGGGTGACACCGGCATTGTAAATGACCAGATCAATCGATGGCCGGTTTGTGCGGATGTCATCGCACACAGCCAGCATTTTTTGCTGATCGGTCAGGTCACAGCCGTGAACCGACCGGTCCGGGAGTGTTTCAAGCCCGTCCAGCGCCGGGCCCGGCAGGTCTACAAGCGCCGTGAACCAGCCTGTCTTGCGCAGCGCCGCATCCAGAGCCAGCCCCAGCCCGCCGGCACCGCCGGTAATGATTGCTGTCTTCTTCACAACCCGGCCTCCTTGCGCCAGAGATCGAAAACTTCGGCACTGTTAAGCTCGGGCACGAACCCGAAATCCGTCTTCAGGGCCGTATTGTCCAGAACCGGGCGATATTGCAGGAACCGCACCTGCTCCGGGCCATAGCGCGACAGACGCAGAGGCCGCGCAATGCCAAGTGCAAGCTTCAGGGTCCAGACCGGCAGGCGCAGCACCGGTTTTCCCAGAACACGGGCAAGGTCGGACACGCCCAGCGCGCCGTCGCCCGCAACGTTGTAGATACCGGGCGGACCATCCGTGGCCGCGCGTGCAAGTATCCCGGCCAGATCCCGTGTCCAGATGAACACGAAGGGGCTGTCGCTGCCGCGCAGGGCCAGCAGGCGCGGCTTGTGAAACAGCGCCGTGATCTGGTTTTCCAGCCCGGCGCCCAGAACCGTGCCGACCCGCAGGACCACCTGTTCAAGCTCCGGATGGGATGTTCTCGCGGCGGCCAGCATTTCTTCCACCTGCCGTTTGTGATCGGAATAGGCGAATTCCTGATTGCCGCGGATCGGATCGCTTTCAGTCAGCGGAACGGAGTTGTCGGCGTGATAGCCATAGGCCGCGCCCGACGACGTGACGACCAGCCGTTTCACCCCGTATCGCAGGCACGCGTCCAGAACATTCCGGGATCCGACCACGTCGACGACATGCGCAAATTCGCGCGTTGTGGGCGAAACGATCGACGCCAGATGAATGACGACATCCGGGCGGGTTTCGCCGATCACACGGTCGGGGTCCTCGCCGCGCACATCGAGCCGGACGAATTCTATGTTGTCGGCCAACCCTGCAGGCGCGCTCAGATCGGTGGCAATAACCTCGGACCCACTGTCTGCAAGGTTCTCCAGCAGGGCGGTTCCGACGGCACCGGCCGCGCCGGTGATCAGGATCCGTGTCATCGGGCAGCCTCGGTGCGCGACATGATCCGCGCCAGCACAATGCCGGATATCGCGTGCCAGATGCCCCAGAATGCGGCGACCACCGCCATGCCCCCCAACCCGCCGAAAAACCCAAAGATCAGGACCAGACCAAGGCCGGAGTTCTGGATGCCGGTTTCGATCGTGACCGCCCGGCGGTCAAACGGGGCCAGACCGGCCAGCGTTCCCATCGCATACCCGCCCCCCAGCGCCAGCGCGTTGTGAATGATGACCAGCACGGCAACGTATTGCACGTAGTCGAGGAAAAACTGCCAGTTCGCAGCCAGGGCCAGCACGATAAAGGCCATGAAGATCAGCATCGACAGGTTCTGCATTGGTTTGCGCAGCCGGGCGGCCCAGACCGGCCGGCGGGAATTCAACAGGATGCCCAGTATCAGCGGCAGGATCAGCATCAGGCACACCGTTATCGCCATCTGCAGCGGGTCGATTTGCGTAGCCTTCAGGATCTCGCGCGTGGGCGCATAGAGGCTGCCCCAGAAGGCAATGTTGAACGGAGTCAGCAGGATCGCACCAACCGTGGCAAATGCCGTCATCGACACCGACAGGGCCGCGTTTCCACCCGCCCTGTGCGTGATAAAGTTCGAAATATTGCCCCCCGGACAGGCCGCGACCAGTATCAGCCCAAGCGCAATCGACGCGCGCGGCTGGGTCAACAGCACCAACCCGAAGGTCAGGATCGGCAGAACCAGGAACTGAGAAAACAACCCCGTCAGCATGGGTTTCGGCGCCCGAACCAGACGCTGAAAATCCGAGAGTTTCAGGTCCAGCGCCACGGAGAACATCACAATCGCAAGAATTGCGTTCAAAGCCATCAGGCTGGATGGGCTGAAGTTCAGCAGGATTTCGTCGATGTCGCTCATGCTTTTCCAGCCTTCAGTTTCCTGATCCAGCCGGTTACGGCGTTTCGAAAGCTGGATTTGTCAACGTAATATGCCATGCGGGGCAGGTCGAGATACTGCATTCCCCCGGTCATGCGTCCGAAACCGCCGGACTTTTCCGCGTGAAGCGCCTGCGCCGCCGCATTGCCATTGCGCCGCCCGGTGATATAGCGCGCAACCATTTCGGCCTGCTCGTGCCGGCCCTGCCAGCCCAACCCGGTGGCCTCGACCATGCCCAGCACGAAAAGATCGTCCCGCTCCGGATGCATGCAATTCAGGAACAGATGCGGCGCATCCCCGTTCCAGTTCAGCTCCTCCCTGTCCACGAAGGGGTAATGCAGCAGATATCCGGTGGCTGTCAGGATCATGTCATAATCGGCAGATGTGCCATCGGCAAAATGGACGGTATTGCCATCCAGCCGGTCGATATCCGGCCTGACCTTCAGGTCACCATGCCCGGCGTGAAACAGGATCAGCGAGTTGATGACCGGGTGGCTTTCGTAAAGCGCATAATCGGGTTTCGGAAACCCGTATTTCTGGGGATCGCCGATAAACCAACGCAGGACCAGCCCGTCGATCTTCCGCTTGAGCCAGATTGGAAGGCGGATGGCACCGCCGACCGTGTCGGCCGGTTTGCCAAAAACGTATTTCGGTACAAAGTAATACCCGCGCCGCATCGACAAATCGCAGCTCTTGCCATGATGGATCGCATCGACCGCAATGTCGCAGCCCGAATTGCCGGCACCGACGACCAGAACACGCTTTCCTTCGAATTGTCTGGGATCCCGATAGGACGCGGCGTGGATCAGTTCACCATCGAAACTGCCTTTGAACTGCGGAACGTTCGGTTCCGACAGGGTGCCGCTGGCAATCAACAGCCCGGCGAATGTGCCGCTGGCTTCGGTGCCGTCCCCCTGCCGCCATGTCAGCGTCCAGCCATCGCCATCCCCGCCAAGCGGCTCTGCTGACAGAACTTCGCAGTTGAACAGGAAATCCTTCCGCAGATCGAAATGCTGCGCGAAATCGTGAAAATAGGTCTTCATCTCGCGATGCGACGGGTATTCCGCCACATCATCGCGCATCGGGAAATCGTCAAACTCGGTCATTCCCTTCGACGAAATCAGGTGCGCAGTTTCGTACATCGTCGAACGGGGGGCATCGATGTCCCACAACCCGCCCACATCGGAATGAAGCTCAAAGCCCTGAAACGGGATGCCCTGCTCCCGCAATACCTTGGCCATGGCCAACCCCATCGGGCCGGCGCCAATCAGCGCAAATTTTTCCGTCGCGCCGGCTGCTTGCGCGGCGCCCGATTGGTTTTCCATGTTGTTCGGTCTCTGAATTATGCGTTCCCGGTGTCTCTTTTAGATTGAACGAACGTTAAAAATAAGGCAAGATATTTTTGTGATGATCGAAAAACCCAAAGAGAAACAAAGACAAAGGGCGCCGAGCCAGCGGTCTCTGGCAACCCGGGAACGGATATTGGACGCCGCCGAACAACTGTTTTCCGAACATGGATTCGATGGCGCTTCGATCCGCGATATCGCTTCAAAGGCCGGCGTTCAGGGGGCCTTGGTGAACCATCATGGCGGAAGCAAGGAAGACCTGTTCTTCACGGTTGTCGCCCGGCGTGCCGGCGTTCTGGCCGAACACCGCCTTGCGGCGCTGGAGGCCCGGAAGACAGAAGATGAGGCGGACCTGCGCGGGATCCTGTCGGCCTTCATTGGCCCGTTTCTGGAACTCACCACGCATAGTGGTCCGCAGTGGCGGGCCTATGGACGGCTGATCGCACATGTCTCCGCCGACGAACGCTGGCGTCCCATTTCCGAGGTGTGTTTCGACCCGACCGCGCAGGTTTTTACCAGCGAGCTGTCCCGCGTTCTGCCGGGGGCGTCGCCGCGCCAGATCGGGGCCGGGTTCGTGTTCATGGTGTCCGCCATCCTGTCGCTGAGCACATCGACATGGCGGATCGGGGATCTTTCGGGCTCAGCCGATACAGACGACCTGATGCAAACGCTGCTCGACTATTGCGAAGCAGGGTTCCGCGCAATCGGCAGCCCCGGCTGATCCGGGTATTCGGTTCTGTCAAACCGGCCGGTCAGCGCCGTTGGCAAAAACGTAAACCGAGTAGAGCGACGTCGTTCCGCAGATGAACAAACGGTTTCGCTTGGGTCCCCCAAACGTAACATTTGCAACGATCTCCGGTATCAGGACCTTGCCGATCAACGTGCCATCCGGCGTGTAGCAATGCACACCGTCGCGGGCGCTGGTCCAGATCCGGCCGTCGCGGTCAACCCGAAACCCGTCAAACAGACCGTTGGTGCAGTTGGCAAAGACCTCTCCGCCGGTCAGTTGCCCGTCCTCCGCCACGGCAAAGCGACGGATATGTGCGGGTCCGTCGGGCTGATGGGACGCGCCGGTGTCACTGACATACAAAAACCGCTCCTGCGGACAAAAAGCCAGCCCGTTGGGTTGCGCGAAATCGTCTGCCACGCGCCGGATACCTCCGTCCGACGGGTCGATGCGATAAACGTGGCAACCATCCTGTTCGACCGGGCTCTGATCCCCTTCATAATCCGACGCGATTCCATAAAACGGGTCCGTGAACCAGATGCTGCCATCGGATTTGACGACAACATCGTTGGGAGAGTTGAGCGGCTTTCCGTCATAACTGTCGGCCAGCACCCGGATGGAACCGTCGTGTTCAGTCCGGGTGACACGCCGGGCAAGATGCTCACAGGTCACAAGCCGGCCCTGCAAATCGACCGTGTTTCCGTTGGAGTTGTTCGAAGCCGGTCTGAAAACCGAAACCGATCCATCGGTTTCGTCCCAGCGCATCATGCGATTGTTCGGAATGTCGGACCAGATCAGGTACCGCCCGGCCGGAAACCATGCCGGCCCTTCACACCATCTGGCCCCGGACCACAGGCGTTCGACACGGATATGGCCGGCAAACAGCGTGGCAAATTCCGGTTCGATGACCTCAAATCCGGTGCCTTCGAGAATTCCGTACATGTTCACCTCCGTGTCAGCTGTTGGCCGGGTTTTTCCGACATTTGGCCGGGAAGACCAGTGCCGGACCTCTCCATATCCATCGGACGCGGGCCAGGCCTCGTCCGGTGATTGCAGTCGGAAAACTGGTACACCGGCGGCCTGATCCGGGCAACAGGCGACCAAACCGGCAGCCAGGGGGTGCACGGGGGGTGCACGGCAGGTGCTACCGGCTTGACGCCGCGCCGATCTGATGACCCTGTGTCATCACCTGAACCTGAACGGTGGCATGGACCGCAGTGCGAAACCTTCAAACATTGCTGGATCGTCTGGAAGCGTTGTTCGGATCACCGGCCGCGATAACCGGGTTTCCCGGCGGGCAGAGCCGGAAAACCCTGTTGTGCAAAATCGAAGATCAGACTTATGCGGTTTCGGAACGTCGATCGCCCGGCCGGGCAAAGCTGGAAGAGGAAATCCTCAGGGTTCTTGGACCTCGGGGACTGAGCCCGAATGTCATACGCCGGGACGGCGAACTTGTGGTGCAGGAATACGTCGAGGGGATCCGCCTGTCCGAAGCGCTGGATCAGGCGGGGCCGGATCGGGCCGCAAACCTGCTGGACGCGGCAGCAAAATCGCTTCTGCAGATACATTCCGCCGGTCTTGAAACAGGAATTGCCTCCCGGGTTCCAAGGATCGGCCAAAGGCCGGGCTGGACCGCTGATCTGGCGGCAGCGCCGGCGCGACTGGCAGAAACCCTGGGTCTCGCCGTGCCCGACCATGATTTCGGAACCCTTCTGCACGCCGACCCTTCGACGCCGAGGGTTCTGAACAAATGGGACGCCAGACCCGGCAACGCGATCGTCCGGCCGGATGGCCGCATCTGCTGGTTCGACTGGGAACACGCCGGGTCCCGCAGGCAAGTGGATGATCTGGTCTGGCTGTTTGCCGATGAATGGACACCCGATGCCGACGCCGTCATAGACCGGCAACTGGCGGCATTGCAGCAGGGAGAAACCGGCGCGCAAGCTCCGATCACGGATCAATTCCGGGCCTTCGGCGTTGCACACTCATCCATCCGGCTGTCGCTGATCCTGTCCCGCAAAGGAGACGGTCCGTGGTGGGATCATGCCGCCAGCCTGAAATACGACCGGGTCGGTGTAACGCGAACGCATGCGCAAAGAGTGGCCGATCGCGCAGGCCGCTGGGCCTCGGAAACCCCCTGCATTCAGGGGCTTGCCCCGATGTTCAGCCAGATGCGGGACAGGATTTTGGATAGTTGATAACAGTGGGATCGCCGGAGCGGCCAACGGATTGACGCCAATTCGGGATCAATCCCGTCAAACTACCCTGCATTGTTTCCTGATCGGTCGTCGCAGAAATGCGGCCGGAGCAGAGGTTGCCGCTTACGGGCCTGATGGATACGACAAGTGACACAACCGGGGCGTGTTTCGCTGGCGGCCCCATTTGGTGCGGGTGCTATTTGTCCTGTTCGTCCCGCACCAGCGCCGCCAGCCGGTAAAACCCGTGCGCCATCTTGGAATAGGGCGTCAGCAGGAAGAACGTCAGCACCGTGCCCAGATGCAACGGCAGCATCACCTGTACCGCAACAGATCCGCTGACCGCGAACAGCAGCAGCCCCGTCAGGCTGACGAAGAACAGCAGCAGGACAAATGCCATTTCTCCACCCCAGGCCGCCGCCGCGCCAAGCTGCCGTTCAGCCTTCGTTTTCAACCACGCCAGCCCGGCCGTCCCGACGCAAAGCATGATACCTCCGGGAATGCCCAGCAACTTTGGCAGGCTGAAAAGCCCATAGGGTGCCTCCAGCCCGAAATCGTAGTGAAGGACGGTGCCCGCAGAGGTGGACGCGAAACACAGCAGAAACCCGTAAAGCGTGGCCTGGTGAAACCAGCGCCGGGCGTTGGAAAACCGGTCTTCCTGCTCGAAGTTGCATCCATCCCCATGGCCGCCTGACAGGTTGCTCATCCGGCCAGCCGAAGCCAGCGCGCCGGAGATATGGCGCCATTTCAACCCCTTGCCGCCAACCGTGCGCCAGTAACGGATCAGGGAGATCATCAGCACCACCAGCGGCGCAAGAAAGGCCGGGGCGAAAATGGCCACCAGCAACCCGTGCGAAAGATAGGCGTAAAAACCTTCACCGCTGGCCGGGCGAACCGCCTGGGCCAGCACAAAGAGCGCGGCAATGGAAAGCACCATCACCAGAGCAATCAGGGTTCCTGCGCGGTCGAAGGCGCGGCCAAAGCCAACCGGCCAGGCGTGTTCTTTCCAACTGTCCTGCCGGACCTCGGCCAGAATACCGGGCAGGTTCAGCGCAAATTCGTGCGGCTCGGTATACTGGCAGGCATAGTAGCAGCCCCTACAGTTATGGCAGAGATTGGCAAGCTGAGTCAGATCGCCGTCTGAAAACGCGCGTTGCCGGGTGATTGCCGGAAAGACCGAACAATAACCCTCGCAATAGCGGCAGGCATTGCAGATCTCGGTCTGGCGGCGGGCTTCGACGATGATTTCATTTGACATAGGCCGCGGCCTCCTTGCCTGCGATGCGTCCGAATACGGTGCCGATCGTCATGCCGAATCCCGCCAGATAGCCCTGACCAAGGATCGAGCCGGCCATGATTTCTCCGGCTGCCCACAAGTTTTCGACCGCCTGTTCGGGCGCCTGTACCTGAGCGGCCCGGTCAACCCGCAACCCGAGATAGGTAAATGTCACGCCGGGCCGCAATTCGTACCCGTAGAAAGGTGGTTCGGTGATGGGCCGCGCCCAGTTGGTTTTCGGCGGGTCCAGCCCCTCGGTTGTCAGCCCGTCCAGCTCGGTCGGATGAAACGTGCCGGGGCGGCAGGCGGCGTTGAACGTATCGACCGTCTGGCGCAGCCTGTCGGGGGGCAGGCCAAGACGATCACCCAGTTCTTCGATGGAATTGGCCACTATCGGCGGAAAGACCGACGGCATGAACAGATCGAGCGATTTCGCGTCAATGATCGCATATCCCACCTGATCGGGTTGCGCGGCAACCAGCCGGCCCCAGATCGCATAGCGTTTGGGCCAGACGTCTTCGCCTTCGTTGTAGAACCGGTTTCCGTCCTTGTTGACGACGACCGAAAACGGAACACAGTCCAGCCGGGTGACGATCCCGCCGTCATATTTGGGTGCGCGTCCGTCGATGGCGACAGCATGGCATTGGGTCGGATCGCCGACGCTTTCAATGCCCTGATCCAGCAGGTCGCGCAGAACCACACCGCGATTGTAGGGCGTTCCCCGGATCAGGAAATTGCGGGCCGCCGGTCCCCATGCCGAAGCCAGCCAGTCGATATCGGCCTGAAACCCGCCCGATGCGACAACCACGGCCCGCGGCATGAAGGTGGTCGTTTCCCCGTCGACGGTCGCTGTGACCGAAGCAATCCGGGATCCATCGTGCTGCAGATGCGTGACCTGTGTGTCATAGGCGACCGTGACGCCCAGATCCTCGGCCGTCCGGTAATAGGCGTTTACCAGCGCTTTACCGCCGCCAAGGAAAAAGGCGTTGGTGCGTGACAGCGACAGCGTGCCGGACAAGGAGGGCTGAAACCTCACCCCGTGCGCCCCCATCCAGTGATAGCATTCCTCTGACTGGTTTATGACGAGCCGCGCCAGTGCCTCGTCGGTCTTTCCGGCGGTCACCTTCAGCAGATCGGAAAAATATTCTTCTTCGTCATAGGCGCCTGTCAGAACACCCTGCGGTCCGCTGTGCATGCAGCGGAAGTTTCTGGTGTGGCGGGAATTGCCGCCTCTGAAGGTCTTCGGAGCGCATTCAAGAATAGTGACCGACGCCCCGGCTTCGCGGGCGGTAATGGCCGCGCAGAGGGCCGCGTTCCCGCCACCGACAATCAGTATGTCTGGAGCCAGCTGCATTGATCCGGACATGCGGTTTCCTTTCCTGAGACAAACCATCGGTGGGTTTCGACGATTCTCATTTCTGCACTTCTTGTATCCAATTGGATACAAAAATCAACAACAAACTCGCACCCTTCTTTCAGGTTCGTCAACAGCCGGACAAATGGGCGCCTATCTGCTTTCCACACCGGCACCGGGGAAGGGTGTGCGGGGCGTTGCAACGAATTGCGGGCCACGGATTGCCGACAAAGCCTCGGCGATCGCATTTCGCATTCCGATCAGGTGGTTGTACTGCGCATCGCACCCGGAAACCGGAGTCGGGTAGTCGCGAATTTCGGTCAGGATGTGATCCCTTGCGGCTTCCAGCTCGGTGGCGGCGCGATCCAAGTGTATATCGTATGACATTTTCTATCCCCCCATTTATTGTATGCAATTGTATACCAATTGAGAGTCCCAATCAATTCCCGGCCCAGACATCGCCCGGAACAAACACGTCACCAGAGGCGAGCTTGCGCGCTGTCCGGGTCAATCCTGCGGAAAAAAAATCAAATTCCTCGCCGTCCCGGCGGAATTCTGCAACAACCTGCAGTTTCCCCATGGGATGCTCCAGCCGGAGCGACACAGGCGACATGTTCGGCGCAGCCAGCAAACCTTCAGCGACCGTGCCGGGGCACAAAAGACAGGCGGACAGGCATTGTGATCCGGTGACTGCCAGCGTCGGATGACAACTCCACGGCATGAAATAGCGCACGGTCGCGGCACCACCATCCCTTGCCGGGCTGAGCAGGCCGAACTTTGGTATTACCGATCTGGAAACATCACCCAGACCCATCCTTGCGCCGGCCTCGATCCGAACAGCCTCCATGCGCGCCATGAAGTCGCTGTTTTCGTCCAGTTCCGCCGGTGTTTCGGCCCCGGTCAGACCAAAGTCATCCGCGCGGGCAATGACCATGGGCATCGCAACATCCATGCAGGTCACCTCAATTCCCTGAACCGTCTCGGAGCGTTGGCCGGTCGGGAACAGCCTCCCGGTCGCGCCGCCGACCGTGTCCATGAACTGCAGACCGACCGGTGCGGCCGTTCCCGGCACCCCGTCTACGACAGTATCGCCCGCATATTCGACAATCCCCCCGGGCGTCTTCACGTTGGCAGTGACTTTTGCGCCGGTGTTGATGGCACGGATCCTGACACTGGTTTCGGAAGGCCCCGCTGCGACCAGACCCATTTCAACCGCTGCCGGGCCGACCCCGGCAAGGATGTTGCCACATGTGGGTTTGAAATCGACAAGACGGTCTTCGACGCTGACCTGAGCAAAGAAGTAATCGACATCCGCCCACGGGTCGTCCGAAGGCGACAACATGGCAACCTTTGTGGTTACCGCCGCACCGCCGCCGACACCGTCGATATTCAGCGGATGGCCGGACCCGACGATGGCCAGCAGCACCTCGGCCAGCGCTTCGGTATCCGCGGGCAGATCGGCGCGGTTCATATATGGGCCGCGCGAGGTCCCGCCACGCATGAACAGGTAGGGAATAGCAGTCTGTCCCAATGCAGAGCCTCCTGAAGACTTGGACGAAATGACCGGATCATTGACCCGGTGCAGCGGTGAACCCCCGGGCGTCAGGTCAGCGGCCACGGCAGATCGACAAAGCTCTGCAAAAGCCCCGGCGGGAAATCGCGGTTCAGGAGGCCGGCCATGCCACACATAAATGCGATCCCGAGCGCCGCATAAAGGGCGGCGTAGAACCAGCTCTTGCCGGCCCGGAACCGGATGAAGGCAACCAGGAATATGGCGAGGGCAAGGATGAAGCCGACCAGAGATGTCAGGATCAACAGACCCGCAAACCACGCCAGCGTCGGCCATAACCCATGTGCATTCTCGCTGCGATCCGTCGTTTCCCGGTCGGCGAACATCGCATCGGTTTCCGGTTTCATCATCATCTGAATAACCAGAACCAGACATCCCAGGATCGATACCCCCGCGACAAAGGCCGGGAACACCCGGTCAGCCGCGGCATAGTCGGGGATCATTGCCGCATTGGTATATGCGATGACAAGATAAGCCAGCACCGCGAGCAGGAAGATAAGCGGCGCGCGTTTCGACCCTGAATTGACCTCGCCTTCGGCCATGATCGTCTTGGCCTGCCGCAGGCCGACGACCACCGACACAACCGTGATGATCACCAGAACGATCACGATCGGCGAAAAGATATAGTCGATCCCGTCTTCGAAACCCTTGCGGAACCGGGACCGGGCGATCTGCACCGCCTGATTTGCGTAGGTTTCGGCCGGGTTGGACAAAACGAAGCCAATCAGAAAGGCCGGACGCGACCAGTCGAACCGGCGCATCAGGATACCCAGCAAGCCAATGGCAAACAGCGCGACCAGATCCATGATGTCCTGTCCGGACTGGAAGGCCGCGAATGAGATGATCATGAACAGGAACGGGGCCAGCAACCCGAAGGGGATCGTGGTCAGCCGCGCGATACCACCGCTGGCCGCGATACATATGACCGTCCCGACAACGTTTGCCAGCGCCAGCAGCCAGACGATCGAATACGTGATATCGAGGTTGTTTTTCAGCATCGAAGGCCCGACTTCGATGTTGCCCGACCCAAGAAGTGCGATCGCGCCGATAAAGATGGCCATCGACCCGGACCCGGGAATGCCGAACAACAGCGTGGGGACCAACCCACCGCCCTCCTTGGCGTTGTTGGAGCTTTCCGGTCCGATGACGCCGCGTATTTCGCCGGATCCGAATTTGGTTTTGTCCTTGGTTGTCTGCACGGCATGCCCGTAGGCAATCCAGTCCACAACCGAACCGCCTAGTCCCGGGATCACACCGACGACGACACCGATAATGGAGCAACGTACCGACAACCAGATGTTCGCGAACCAGTCCCGAACACCTGCCATCCAGCCGCCGCCCAGAACCGAGGTCTCCGAAATCGCGCGATCCTGTCTCAGCAGGGCGACGATTTCCGGGATTGCAAAGATACCCAACCCGACGATGACCAGTTTCAGACCGTCGACGAGGTAAGGCATGTCATAGGTGGCCATGCGCAGTTCTCCTGCGCTGTCACCCTCTCCGATGGTGCCGACCATCATGCCCAGCCCGGCGGCAACAATCCCTTTCAGCGGAACCCGGCCGGCCAGAATGCCCACCATGGACAAGCCAAATATGGTGATCATCAGCAACTCGGGCGTCCGGAATTCCAAAACGATGGGCCGCGCCACCAGAATGAAGACCGTCAAAAAGGCGGCGCCGACCAGACCGCCGAAAAGCGATGAGGCAAAGGCAGCCGACAATGCGCGCGCCGCCTCGCCCTTTTTTGCCAGTGGAAAACCGTCCAGCACCGTTGCCTGGCTGGCCGAAGACCCGGGTATTCCCATGAGCACGGATGCAAACGTGTCCGATGTCGGCACCACCGCAACCATTCCGATCATCAGCGCAAGGCCCAGAACCGGGTCCATCCCGAACATGAAGGGCAGCAGCAAGGACAGGCCGGCGATTCCGCCCAGACCGGGGAAAACGCCAATGCACAGTCCCATCACGACGCCCAGAACCAGATAGCCCAGAACGATGGGTTGAAGGATTAGGTTTGCCGCATCGCTAAGCGCGGGCAGGGCGACCGAGAAAAGGTCCATCGAACCGACTTTCCAGAAAATAGGGAGGCCCTGCCGGGAGGGATCGGCAGGGCCTGTTCAGATCAGTTCAGGGAAACGCCGTAGCGATCCTTCAACCAACCAACGACAAAGTTCTTTGCCGAGTCCGGCACCTGGGTGGCGCTGTCCAGCGCGCCCTTGGCCTCGTCGCCGGTCATCTGCGGGTATTTGCCAAGCCGCCCGGCAGAGATTTCAGCGAAATCGGCGCGGGCTTTCACGGCTTCGAAGGCTGCCGTGTAGGTGACGATTGCGTCGTTTGATGCGCCGGCCGGCAGGAATACCATTTTTTGCGCCGGGAAGCCGGCAATGAAGAACGCCTTCCATGCATCCCACTGCTCACCGCTGGTTTCACAGCCATCGGTGGCTTCGCAGACTTCCTTGAAGGTTGGCATGTCCGGGAAGGTCGGATCGCGCACGATATTGCCGTCTGCATCCAGAGCGCCCCAGCTCATCATCGGGACGGCGGTGCCGTCCTCGACCAGCGGCGTAACCCCTTTCAGGAACGACGACGACGTCTGATAGTCGATATTCGCTTCGCCGCGTTCGAACATCAGGCGGCCGTCGCCACGGCCCTTGATGCCAAAGACCGGCTCGACATTCAGGCCCAGCATTTCCCATGCCAGCAGCGGCACCAAATCCAGCCGCGTCGCGCCCTGGCTGCCATAGATGAAGTCCGTGTCGCGCAGCGCGCTGGCGTCCATTCCGTTCATCTTGCCGGCCAGATCCGGGGGCAGATAGGCAACGCCACCGGTACCCGAGGCCAGAACAACGTTCCAGTCTCCGTATTCATAGCGGACCCGCGGGTCGCCCGGCAGCGCTTCGCTCAGCAGCGGCGCATAGAAATTCGCCCATTTCGCCGAGCCGCCGGTTTCCGAGAACGGAATTACCCATTCAACGGTCTTTCCGGCCAGATCAATACCATGGCTGCCTGCAATGGATTGTGTTGCGAAACTGGCCGAAGCAGCGGCCAACAGGCCCATCGCCACCCGGCGGGTCGATTTGATTGCGTTCATGTCTTCCTCCCTTAAGACGGGCGCACGTGCGTCCCGCGGATATCCCGACAGGCCGGATTGCGGCCTGACTTTCGGAATTTGTGTCATGAAGCTTGCGCCAAACCTTCATCGCGACGAAATTGTTGCAAATGCGGATCGTAGTGGTCGAAGACAACCGAAGCCTTGCCAAGGGTATTGCCTACCGCCTGCGGGATGATGGGCATTCCGTGGATCTGCTGCACGACGGTGACGAGGCCGACCTGTTCCTCCGGCAGGAGGCATCGGATCTTGTCGTGCTGGACATCAACCTGCCGGGGAAAAGCGGGATCGAAATTTTGACCGCGATGCGCAAGCGGGAGGACCCGAGGCCGGTGATCCTGTTGACTGCGCGGTCAAGCACCGAAGACAGGGTGGATGGGCTGGATGCCGGGGCCGACGATTATCTGGCCAAACCATTTGCCATGGAAGAACTGGCCGCGCGCGTTCGCGCGCTGGGCCGGCGAAAAACTGCGGCGCCCAGACGCTCGGTTGAGCTGGGCAAGCTGCGGCTTGATCTCGAAACCCTGCAATTGCTGGACGGCGACAGGATGCTGGACGTCCCACGGCGGGAACTGACCGTGCTCGCCACGCTGGTTCAGGCGCAGGGGCGGGCAGTGTCCAAGGCATTCCTGCTGGATCAGGTTTACGGCACCGGCAGCGAGACCGACGAAAAGGTGATCGAGGTCTATGTTTCGCGTCTGCGAAAGCGCCTAAAGGCGCATGACATTACAATACGTGTCAACCGAGGCATCGGGTATACGCTGACGGTCGGTTCGTCATGACACGCAACCTGTCTCTCAGGATGCGACTGACCCTGATCATTCTGCTGCCGTTGCTTGCGATATCCGTTGCCGCCGGGCTGTGGCAACTGAATCACTCCCGGCAGACCGCGACGGAGGTTTTTGACCGCAGCCTGCTGACCGCCGCGCTTGCAGTGTCCAACGATGTTTCCCTGTCGGGCGGTGATGCTCTGTCCCCCAGAACGCAGAAGATCCTGTCTGACACGTCCGGCGGGCGCGTGTTCTACCATGTTTATGCACCCGACGGCGTCATCGTTGCGGGTTATGCGACCCCACCGGTCGGCATACCCGCCCCCGATGCCAAGGAAGCCGGGCCCAGCTTTTTCAGCGCGATCTACTTCGGGCGCCCGGTCAGCGGCGTCCGGCTCCAGTCCCGGACCGAGATTGACGGGTTCAGCGGCGTTTTCACAACAACGGTCTGGCAGGATACGGCGCTCAGGGAGGCGTTCGTGAGGGATCTGATCCGGCGGTCGCTGATTACCATAGGCGGCCTGATCATCGCGCTCGCCCTTGTTGTCTGGTTCGGCGTGCGACTGGGTCTGCGGCCGCTTCTGGATTTGCAGGACGCGATCGAACGGCGGTCCAGTGACGAGCTGTCGCCGATACGCCGGCCCGTGCCGGAAGAGGTGCGGGGCATCGTTGAAACGTTGAATCAGCTGTTCGCGCAACTGTCCCGAAGCATGGCAGCCCAATCCGATTTCATTTCGAACGCGGCCCACCAGATGCGCAACCCGATTGCCGGTGTCCTCGCACTTGCCGAGGCCGTTCACCGCGCCCCGTCACCCGAAGCGGCCAGAACCCGCGCGGAGGATCTGCTCGAGGCGGCGCGCGAAACCGCCGACCTGACCCAGAAGCTGCTGACGCTGGAAAGAGCCAAGGCCATCAGTCCCCTGCGGCTGCACCATCGGGTTGATCTGCAGACCGTGCTGGCGGAATGGGCCACCGGTTATCACGATTCCATGCCGCCGGGCGTGGATCTGGATCTGACGGTTCGGGCGGACCCCGGACAGGTCAGGTGCGACCCGACGATGCTGCGCGAAGCCCTTTCCAATCTCGTCGACAATGCGGTGCGTCACGGCGGGCCGTCCCTGTCCCGCGTCACGATTTCGGCGGAACGGTCGCAGGGACAGATCAGGCTGACAGTGACGGACGACGGATGCGGCATCCCCACCGACGAAATTCCGGCGGCGAAGGAAAGGTTCGCTCAGTTGTCGGCATCATCCGGCAGCGGTCTGGGCCTGCCAATCGTCGAAGCCATCGCCGCCAGCCACGGAGGCGAATTGCACGTCACGGCCCTGTCACCCGGTCTGCAGGTCACGATCTGCATGCCGGTTGAGACGGCCGCGGGATAGGACCTGTCCGTCGTCGCGCCGGTTCAGTTATAGCCGCGGGCCGCTTCAATGATGTCCGACAGGACACCCAGATCGCCGATCCGGTTTGCCATCAGCAATATCAGCCGCGCGTTCATGGCTTGGCTTTCCTCCGAACTCAGCCCTTCATGCGCGGCGATGAGCGTGCTGTAAAACTCATCCTGATCGGGGCTCAGCCGGTCCTGCATCACGCTCATTCCGCTTCCTCCAGTTCGGCACCCAGAGCCCGGGCGCGGGCGTGGATGATCTCTTCTTTGGTTGGCATGTCGAAAACCGCACAGACATGCGCGTCCGGCCGGAACAGGTATGCCTTGGGCGAACCATACCGGCGCATCGCATGGTTATGTTTCGCAGTGAAACAGGGGTACTCGGCCCGGGTATTGATCCCGATGCGGCGAATGCCGGGCACGTCCGGCAGCATCACGTCGCCAAAACCCACAAGCGTGAAGTCGCCCTGAACCTCGTGCAGCAGCCATGTGTCGCCGGCGTCCCCGGACAGAGGCGCATCCACCAAAGCCCGGCCCGGCGCGATCTGCGCCGCGCCCGGTGTTTGCAGGGCCATCCCTTCCAGCGAGCAGGGCAGGCTCAGACGACCGGAATTCAGCATCTTTTGGGCGAATGGCTGATCCTTGGCCAGCTTCAGGGCCTCGGACCGGAACAAGGCCTCGATCGGGGTTTTCGGGGTCATGAAATTGGTTGCGCGGGACGAATTCAGGATATTCTCGGCCGATCCGTGCGACCGTTCTTCGTTGTAGGTTTCGATCAGCCTGTCATCCGCATTGCCCTGCAACACCGCTGCCAGCTTCCAGCCCAGATTGTCGACATCCTGAATGCCGCCATTGCCGCCGCGGGCACCAAACGGGCTGACGACATGCGCGCTGTCCCCGACAAACAGCACCCGGTTGTGCACGAACCGGTCCAGCTTGATGCAGCGGAACTTGTAGACGCTGACCCAGTCCAGCTCGAACGGCTTGTCCCCGACGATGGCCTTGATCCGCGGGATGACGTTTTCCTCGCGCGCCTCTTCCTTGCCGTCCGCGTCCACGTCTAGCTGCAGATCGATGCGATAGACATTGTCCGGCTGCATATGCAGCAGCGCGGATTTACCCGAGTGGAACGGCGGATCGAACCAGAACCACCGTTCAGGTACCTTTTCATCGCCAAAGGGCGATTGTTCCATCTTGATATCGGCGATCAGGAACTGCTCCTCAAAGGTCTGACCTTCAAAGCTCAGCCCCATCCGTTCCCGCGTGGCCGATCCGGCCCCGTCGCAGGCAATGTACCACTCGGCTTCCAGCGCGTATTCACCGTCCGGCGTCTCCACCGTCAGCACCACGTGATCGCCGCGGTCATCGTGGTTCAGAACCTTGTTCAGGAACCGGATGTCGATGAGGTCGGGAAACTCTCTCGCGCGGTCCACAAGGTATTCTTCGACGTAATATTGCTGAAGATTGATGAATGCCGGATACAGGTGGCCTTCCTCCGGCAGCAGGTCGAAAGTGAAGACATGTTCGTCGCCATGAAACTGGCGTCCGATTTTCCACGTCACGCCCTTTTCCATCATCTGGTCCCCGACACCGAGCCTGTCGAAGATTTCCAGCGTCCGTTTCGACCAGCAGATCGCACGCGACCCGACAGAGACAACGTTGTTGTCATCCAGCACGACCGACTTGATGCCGCGCAGCGCCAGATCAATGGCCATCGCCAACCCGATGGGACCGGCACCGACGATGGCAACAGCGTGCCGCGGTTCGGTCTCCTTCAGGCCCGGCGGGGCAACGTAAGGATATGGTTGATAGTCATAGGCCATGAGACAGTCTCCCTCAAAGTCATCCGAGCCGTAGCTTCGGTTTTACCCGGCCATCAGGGCCTGGGATATGATCCAGATCAGCAGCGCCAGCGTTGTTCCCAGCAGCCACTGACGTGTCCGGCGGTCTTCAGCGGACTTCGCCAAGCGCCGCCATTCGCTCAGTGTGGCACCCGGTCCGACAAAACTACGTCCTGTCCTCTCCGCCGCACGCCGGCGGATTTGGAACATCGTGCGAAACAGCAAAGCGGCCCAGAGTATGAAAATCAGGGTCATAACCCCCAGCAGGATAAGACGTGGCGTGGTCATTGCCGGGCCTCTCTGCGCGGCCCTCTGCGGGCAGGGTTGTATCGCCGGGCCGATGTCATTCGAAATAGGCCTGCGCCGACGGTACGCGCCCGTATTCCAGATGGAAATCATCCAGCTGCGGCGGCGCGATGCCGGCGTCCAGTATCATCGTATGCGCCTGACCGCGGTGATGGACCTGATGCTGAAACAGATGCAGCAGCAGGGGGCCAACCTGTTCGGTCACGATCCCCTCACGACGTTCGGTTGCGCGCGGTGCATCCGACAAAGACGGGGTCATGTTGCTGCAAAATGTCGCCAGCCGCATGTCCACCGCAGCCTGTGCAGCCGCCAGTTCCGCAACGGTTGCCAGATCGGCCCGGTCAAAGACAGACCGCCCCTGCCCGCCCTCCTCCAGAGCATCGACATAGTAGAGGTCGACCACAAGAATATGGTTCAGCGTCGCCTTGAGGGACGGAAAGAAGCCGGGCCGCGGTGCCGCTAGCGCCTCTTCCGACAGCGCCGAAATCGCGCCGTAAAGCGTGGCATTGGCCCAGGCGTTGTTCAGCGCCATCGTCAGGTACGGATCGCGGGTCGTCCTCATGCCCGGAAGTTCTCCCGGTCGCTGTTGCCGTGATGCCGGGCCCTTACCAGCGGCATATCTGCGTCGTGGAACCAGCAATACCTGTCGTTCATCAACACCGACCCAAACCCCATCGCATACGCAACCACGACCCACGCAAAGCCAGGGTTTGCATAAGAGTCAGTTCCGACACCCGCGTCACCCCTGCAGCGCCTCCCACATCTCGATGTCGCGCTGCGCGGTCCAGATCCGCGGCGTGTCGATGTCGCGCGCTTCGTCATAGGCGCGGGCGACGTTGAACGGCAGGCAGTGTTCGTAGATCGCATAGTCTGAAAACTTCGGATCGCATTCGGCGCGCACGGCGTCCCATGCGTCCTTGAGGCTGCCGCCGCACATCGCCACCTGTGCCGCCGGGCGGTAGGTCGAGCGCACGAAATCGGCCGTGGAATCGAGCGCGGCGTTGACCATGTCGCTGCCCACCAGAGCATCGCCGCGTCCGGGTGCGATGGCATCAAGATCCCACTTGCGGATGTTTTCCAGCGTGCCGGGCCAGTCGTGGAAATGCCCGTCGCCGCAGTAACAGGCCGAGTGGTATTCGACGATGTCCCCGGTAAACATGACATTCTGATCCGGCACGTAGATCACCGCGTCGCCCGCGGTATGGGCGCGGCCCATCTGCATGATGTCGATGCGGCGTTCGCCCAGATAGACGCTCATCCGGCCGTTGAATGTGGTTGTCGGCCAGGTCAGGCCGGGAATGCTCTCATGGCCTTCGAACAGGCGGGGGAAGCGCTGGAATTCACTGTCCCAGTCCTCCTGCCCGCGTTCGACAACCATCGAGCGGGCCTTTTCCGACATGATGATCTGCGGCGCGTTGAAGGCGCTGGCCCCCAGAACGCGCACCGCGTGGTAGTGAGTCAGAACAAGGTGGCTGATCGGCTTGTCGGTCACTTCGCGGACCTTCTCGATCACCTTGTTCGCCAGCCGCGGCGTGGCCTGCGCCTCGACGATCATCACGCTGTCATCGCCGATGATGACACCCGAGTTCGGATCGCCCTCGGCGGTAAACGCCCAGAGCCCGTCACCAACCTCGGTGAAGCTGATTTCCTTTTCCGTCATGTCCCCCTGGGACGCAAAAGCCTTGGCCATGTTGCTGTTCCTTTGTGGTGCGGTGCGCTGAGGCGCACCCTGTGTGTGGCGGATGAGGCTGCGCATCGGTGCCCCATCGCCGGTTATCTGGCGTAAGGGTCCTCCAGCGCCGGCAGAACCTCGCCCGCGCATTGTCCGAAACCGATGCGATATCCATCACCCTGTGCATGTCCCTCGAGCGTCAGCGTGTCGCCATCCTCGAGGAACGTCCGGACCTCGCCGGTATCCAGCGTCACCGGTTCCTTGCCGCCCCAGCTGAGTTCCAGCAGCGATCCCCGTTCGGACCGCTCTGCGCCCGAGATCGTTCCCGACCCCAGCAGGTCACCGACATTCATCGGACAACCGGACGTGGAATGATGCGCAAGCTGCTGCGCGGCCGAATAGTACATTTCCTTGAGGTTCGTGCGCGTGATCGTGGACGCTGTCTTTCCGTCAGGGGCCAGCGTCACCTCGAGGTCGATGTCGTAGAGCATCGGCCCGCAATCCCGCAGATGGTCCAGCAGCTCGAATTCGCGCGCCGGCGTTTCGCAACGGAAGGGCTCCAGCGCCGCCTTGGTCACGATCCAGGGCGAGATGGTGGTGGCCGTCGCCTTGGCCTGAAACGGGCCCAGCGGCTGATATTCCCATGCCTGAATGTCACGGGCAGACCAGTCGTTCAGCAGGACGTATCCGAAGATGTTGTCATCGGCTTCCTGAACGGTGATCGGTCCTTCTGACGCTACGCCAACAATGGCGCCCATTTCAAGCTCCAGATCGAACCGCCGGCACGGCATGAAAGCGGGCATGTCGTGCTGCGGCGATTTCAGCTGACCCCAGGGCCGGCGGACCGGCGTGCCATCGACGACAATGGAAGAGGCGCGGCCATTATACCCGATCGGAATGTGCAGCCAGTTCGGCGGCAGCGCGTTTTCGGCGCCGCGGAACATCGTGCCGACATTTGTTGCGTGATGCCGGCCCGCATAGAAATCGGTGTATTCACTGACAACCAGCGGCAGGTGCAGTTCGGCTGCGTCCATGGGGACCAGCAGTGTCTCGACCTTATCCTGCTCCGCAGATCCTTCGGCCAGCAGGTTGGTCAGACGCTCCCGCAACGCGGCCCAGACAGCCGGGCCTTCTTCCATCAGGTCGTTCCAGTAAGGCACGTCGAACAGGGGCACTTCCACCAGCGCAATGAGACCGGCCTCTTCCGCGGCCGCCATGTCCAGAATCATGTCACCGATGGCGACGCCGCAGCGGGGCTCGGCGCCCTCGGTGGAAAAAACCCCGTAGGGCAGATTGTTAAGGGGAAACGGGTGATCGGATGTATTGGCCGAAGCAACCCAGCTTTTCAGTAATGGCATATTGGTTCCTGTCTGTCGGTAGGATGGGTGATATCACCCATCCTACGTGGTTGGAGCATCCGGTTGGGCCTTGGGCAAGGCCTGTTGAATCGCCTTGTTTTCACGGCAACGTTCGTCAATCTCGACCAGCCGGGAGAAGGGAGCAAGATCGCACCCCCAGCGGCGCGCGTTCACCATCTGGCCCACAAGGCACAGGTCGGCGAGGCCGATCCCGTCGCCGAAGCAATAGGGCGTCCCTTCGCGGATCAGGCTGGCAAATGCGGTGAACCCTTCGGTCATCCAGTGGTTCATCCAGATCACCGTCTCGTCCTGGCTGTGGCCCAGCGGCCCCTTCAGGTAGGCCAGAATCTTGAGATTGTTCACCGGGTGAATATCCAGCGCGATCTGCGCCGCGGCGGCCCGCACCTGCGCCCGGTCGACCGGGTCGGAGGGCAGCAGGGGCGGATCGGGCCACATTTCCTCGATGAAATCCAGCAATGCGACCGATTGGGTGATAACCCTGCCATCGTCCAACTCGAGCGACGGCACACCCATCCCGGGATTTACCGCGACATAGCCGGCCTGCTTCTGTTCGCCCGCGACAAGGTCCACCGGCACGATTTCATAATCCACTGCCTTGAGGTTCAGTGCCGCACGGACCCTGACGGACGTTGTCGACCGCCAGTAGGAATAGAGTTTCAACCGTAATCCTCCCCGGTGGACCGGCGCCATGCCGGTCTGCCCTTCCCGGTCACAGGGTGCGTGAATTCACGCAATCCTGCCACTTATTTCTTGCCCGGTGTCCCGTCGAATTTCTTATCTATGCTTTCCCAGCAGTCGATATAGTCGTCCTGCAGCGGCGCCTCGCTGGCGGCAAACCCGGTCAGGTGCTGCGGAAAGCGGGTTTCGAACATGAACGACATCGTATTGTCCAGCTTGTCCGGCCCCAGATTCGCGTTCGATGCCTTCTCGAACGCCTCTTTGTCGGGACCGTGTGGCAGCATCATGTTGTGCAGCGACATGCCACCCGGAACAAAGCCCTGCGGTTTGGCATCATACTGACCATAAATATTGCCCATCAGCTCGGACATGATGTTCTTGTGATACCACGGCGGACGGAATGTATCCTCCATCACCATCCAGCGTTCCCGGAACAGCACGAAATCAATGTTGGCGGTGCCCGGTACGCCCGACGCCGCCGTCAGCACGGTAAAGATCGATGGGTCCGGGTGGTCGAACAGGATCGCGCCGATCGGGCAGTAATCGCGCAGATCGTATTTGCAGGGCGCGTAATTGCCATGCCACGCGACGACATCCAGCGGCGAATGCCCGATCTTGGTTTCGTGGAACTGCCCGCACCATTTGATCGTCACCGTTGACGCGGTCTCGCGGTCCTCGAAGGCTGCGACGGGCGTCTTGAAATCGCGGCGGTTGGCCATGCAGTTGGCACCGATGGGCCCGCGCCCGGGCAGTTCGAACTTCTGACCATAGTTTTCGCAGACGAATCCGCGGCAGGGTCCTTCCAGAACCTCGACCCGGTAAAGCAGGCCGCGCGGGATGACGGCGATTTCCTTCGGCTCCAGGTCGATGATCCCCAGTTCCGTGCAAAACCGAAGGTGACCTTCCTGCGGGACAACCAGCAATTCGCTGTCGGCGGAATAGAAATAGGCGTCCTCCATGCTTTCGGTCACCAGGTAGATATGGCTGGCCATGCCGACCTGCGTGTTCACGTCGCCCGCCGTCGTCATGGTCCGCATACCGGTCAGCCATGTCAGGCCTTCATCCGAATACGGTACAGGATCCCACCGGTACTGTCCCAGCGAGATGACATCGGGATCGATGCAGGGCGCGGATTTCCAGTAGGGCAGGTCGATCTTTTCGTAGCGGTGCGAATGCTTGACCGATGGCCGGATGCGATAACACCAGGTGCGTTCGTTCTGGTGGCTGGGCGCGGTAAAGGCGGTGCCGGTCAGCTGCTCGCCATAGAGGCCGTAATTGCACTTCTGGGGGCTGTTCATACCCTGCGGCAACGCACCGGGCAGCGCTTCGGTTTCAAAATCATTGCCGAAGCCCGGCATGTAACCTTCGATGGTCCCCACCGGCGTGGCAGCCTGTGTCATGTTGTGCGGATTGGTCTGGCGATTCATGGCGCGTCCTCCGTTTCTCCGGGCGGAGTAATAGTTGATTTTGTAACTAACAACCGCTAATTCGACAAAATGCCTGATGATGACGAATTCAATCTTCTGGATTTTCTTCCCTACCTGCTCAATCAGGCGGCGGAGGAAAGCAGCACCGCGTTTCACAAGGTCTACAAGGACCGGTACGGGATGCTGCGCACCGAGTGGCGCGTTCTGTTCCATCTGGGCATGTACGGGGACCTGACCGCCAAGGAAATTGCCCTGCGGTCCAGAACCCACAAGACCAAGATCAGCCGGGCCGTTGCGGCGCTGGAAAAACGGCGCTTTCTCACCCGGACCCGCGACACACGTGACAAACGGCACGAAATCCTGAACCTGACAGCGGCCGGTCAGTCGGCCTATCTGGATTTGCGAAGTGTCGCACAATCTTACCACAAGGACCTGATCAGCCAGTTTTCCGAGCAGGACGCCAAGCGCCTGCGCGACATGTTGCGGCGTTTGGCAAGGACGGACTGACCAGACCTTAAAACCGGCCAGGCGCACCACCAGATAACTTACAGGCAACGCAGCGGATGACAGACATGAACAGCCCGGCTCGAAAGATAACCGCAGTTACCGGTCCCGCGGCGCCTGTCGCGCAGCAGTTGCTGCAGATGGGTCTCGAAGGCGCCGATCAGGAAGAAGTTCTGGGAGGGTATTGCCGGGCTCTGGTCGACCTGGGTGTGCCGCTCATGCGGCTGCACGTCGCTCAGAGCGCGTTCCACCCGCGTTACGGCGGTGTGGGGTTCGACTGGACCCGGACCAGCGGGATCACATATGAGCAATATGAATTCACCGATACCCCCCGTGAGGTCTGGCTTCAGAGCCCGCTTTATTACCTGCTGGAAACCAGCGAGATGGAGCTGCGCGTACGGCTCAAGGACGCCAACGAGCCCAGCCGCTTTCCCCTGCTGAACGAATTGCGCGAGACCGGACACACCGACTAGGCAGCGTACCTACAAAGAGCTTCACGTTTCCAGCGAGTTATGATTCACTTTCCGTAAAACAATGTGGGGAGCCGTGGAATGGCGCGATCAGACTTGAGCGATTTGGAGTGGGAGTTCATCAAGGCTGTGCTCCCGAACAACAGCCGGGGTGTGAAGCGTGTCGATGATCGGCGCGTGATCAGTGGCATTTTCTATGTCTTGCGTACCGGCATCCCTTGGCGGGATTTGCCGGATCAATACGGCCCCTACACCACGGTGTACAACCGTTTCAACCGATGGACTTATGCTGGCATCTGGGATCGTGTGATGGAGGCGGTCGCCGACGCGCACAACGTCGACACTGTGATGGTGGATGGAACATCCGTGCGTGTGCATCATTCAGCCGCAACGCTCAAAAAAACGACCCGCGTCGTTGCATGGGGCGGTCGCGGGGCGGGTTAACCACAAAAATTCACGCACTTACCAACCAAGACGGCCTGCCAATCCGCTATGAGCTGACGCCGGGCCAAGCCCATGACGCACCGCCCTGTGAACAGCTTTTGGATGGACTGCAGCCTGGGCAATATGTGCTCGCGGACAAGGCTTATGACGCAGACTGGATCCGTGAAATGATCTGGGAACAAGGCGCCATCGACGTAATCCCACCAAAGGCAAACCGGAAATTGCCCGCCGAGTTTGACGCGGAAATTTACCGCGAACGCAATAAGATCGAGCGCTTCTTCGGCAGGCTCAAAGCTTCGTTCCGACGCATCGCGACCAGATATGAGAAAACCTCAGCCAACTTCATGGCTATGATCAAACTCGCATCCGTAAGGCTATGGTGCCAGTTTTATGAGTCTGCTGCCTATTTCGCCGCCGGGATTTTGCTGAGCCGGCATGACGAAACGCAGAAGATCGACCCTGAAGACACACCCGAAGGCGTCCTGATCTCCTGGGCGAGCGATGCACCGGAAGGATTTTCAGACGGCGATCTGGATCTTATCCGCTCGGCGATGCCGTTCCTCGGACTTGCGCTGAAATCCGCCTCCAATCGCAAGATGGCGCGCGAATTGCTGGGCGTGTATCTGGGCACGGATGCCGGGAACCGCGTGCTGTCGGGCGAGATCGAGCGCGGCACGCTGGAAAAGATCGATGCAGCGATCTGCTATTTCGACCTGATCGGGTTCACCAGCCTGGCCGAGCGGCTGGAAGGCGACAGGATGATCGAAATGCTGAACGCCTATTTCGGTATCGTTGTGAACGTGATCGAAGATATCGGGGGGCATGTCCTGAAGTTCATGGGCGACGGGCTGATGGCGATGTTCGACCTTGGCGACGCAAGAACCGATGCCCATGCCGCGCTGGAAGCCGCCAGCAGGATCACGGCCCGGATCGAAGAGCTGAATACAACCCGCGCCGCTGCCGGGTTACCGGCGACGGGGTTTACGCTGGCCCTGCACAACGGCGAAATCTACTATGGCAATATCGGGGCCGACAGCCGGCTGGACTTTACGGTGATCGGTCCCGCGGTGAACCAGACCGCCCGAATGTCCGACATGCATCGGGCACTTGGCCAGAACATTGTCGTGTCCGAACATTTGCGGCGCGCCGTGGGCGCGGACCGGACGGATCTGGTTTCGTTGGGAAGATACATGTTGCGCGGCGTTCCGGAGCCGCAGGAGTTGTTTACAATCTACACGGGCTAGTCCGGGCCGGACCCGAAACTACAGGAGAAGAGCCATGCGCTGGAAAATCTGTGTTGCGGTCTGGTTGGGCGCGTTCCTGCTCTGTGCCTGCGAACCGCCGTCGAACGCCGGGGACGCGCAATACCGATACCACAAATCGAACCGTGAATCGTATCTCTATCAGGGGCTTTGATCAGAACGTGATATCCACGCCCGGCAGGTTCAGCGCCTTCATCATGTCGCGCAGTTCCTGACGTGCCGCGACGTTGGAAATGTTGAGCTGCTTTACCCCGATATCCTTGAGGTCCAGCAGGGTCAGACCGCGGGGAAACAGCTCGCGGAAAACGACCCGCTCCGAAAACCCCGGTGCCACGCGAAAGCCGATCCGTTCGGACAGGATGCGGACGATCCGCTGCAGCTTTTCCTTGTTCACCATGCGCTGTGTGCCGATCCGGTTTCTGACAACAACCCAATCCATGGCTTTCAGCCCGGCCTGCGCACGCAATTGCCGCGCGTTCCACACCATTTCCGAATAAAGCGACGGGCCAAGGATCTTTTCACCGCTGCTGTCTGTCCGGGCGAGCATGTCGAAATCGACATAGCTGTCGTTCAGCGGTGTGATCAGGGTGTCGGCCAGCGAATGCGCGACCTGACTCAGCCGGGTATGCGACCCGGGACAATCGATCAGGATGAAATCGCTGTCCTTCTCCAGCATGGTTACGACCGAAGACAGGCGGTGGTCATAAATGTTCTCGCCGGGTTTCAGGCTGTCCTTGTCGGCCTCGGGCAGATCGTGGCACTCTGCGCTGGGCAGATCCAGCCCTTCGGCTTCCAGAAAGGTCCTGCGATTCTCGGCATAGCGCGCAAGCGATCGCTGGCGCAGATCCAGATCCAGCGCCTTCACACGGTGTCCCAGCCGTGCCAGAGCAGTCGCGAGATGCATCGAAACCGTCGACTTGCCGGCACCGCCCTTTTCGTTTCCGACAACGATGATATGTGCCATACCCGATCCCCGCGGCAGCTGTGTGCCTGCTTTTTCCCGACACTATATGTTGTGGGAAACCGCAAGGGAAGTGTTGTCAGTGGATTTTAGGCCGAAGGCCAGCCCGTGATCGCTGTCGGATCAGGTCACCATGTGTTCGGTCCCCGATCCGAAAACTCCCGGACCAGAAAATCGATGAACGCCCGGACTTTCGGTTGGGTAAAGCGACCATTCGGGTAAACTGCATGCAATCCGATTTCCTCGGAAACAAGCGACGGCAGAGCATCCACCACCTGCGCCTGCTGCATAGCCTCTCCGTACAGGTAGCTGGGCAAATAGGCGATGCCCAGCCCCGCCACGGCCGCATTCAGCAGGGACTGCCCATCGTTGATGCACAACGCGCCGGTGGCGCGCACCTGATGCCGGGTGTTGCCGGGGCCGCGTAAGGCCCAGACCTGACTGGAGGGACGGATTGTTCCATGCAGCAGCCGGTGCTGGCCGAGCTCGATGATGTTTGCCGGGCGGCCATACCGCTCCAGATATGCCGGGCTGGCCACCAGCCGTTTTTCAGCGCTTGCGAATTTGCGGGCACGCAGGGTGCTGTCCTCCAGCTCGCCGACGCGGACGCCAAGGTCGAACCCCTCGCTGATCAGTTCAGCAAAACGGTTCTGCAGAACGAGGCTCACCGTCAGATCGGGTAACTCTTCCATGAACGCGCCGATGATCGGTGACAGATGGGTCACCCCGAAATCGGTCGCAACCGACACCCGCAGGACACCGGTGGGCTTGGCCTGCAGGGCCGTCACCATCGCGTCCGCTTCGCCGGCGTCGTTCAGAACCCGGCTGGCACGATCGTAATAGGCCAACCCGATCTCGGTCGGGCTGACCCGCCGTGTGGACCGCGTCAGCAATCGTGCGCCCAGACGATCCTCAAGATTGGAAATGTGCTTGGAAACCGCCGATTTTGACAACCCCATCTGCCGGGCAGCAACGGTGATCCCGCCCTGTTCAACAACCGTTGTGAATGCTTCCATCTCTACCAAATTCGCCATGTGCCCCTCCTGAAATAAGTGACCCGGAGGCTGGAACGAGCGGTTCGACAACAGCCGCCAAAAGCGTCCGATGCAGCTGCCATCGCAGAGGTCGCTGCCTCCGGGTCAAGGCGGACATATACAGTTGCCGGCAAACGTGTTTTCGGGAACAGGCCAATCAGGTTCGAAATCCCGCCAATCAACAATTTCGCCGGAAACCGGGTTCCCTATCGGCGTCATTGGATTCCTGCGATTCAAAAAAATGCCGCATCTGTGAAGGCGATCACAGCCGGTTCCCGGCCTGTGGGATACAAAGACAGTATTCACACACGTCACACCGTCAGGGAGACACACCATGAACCGCCAGGAAGGAACCCGATCATCCCGCACCACCCATGACGAACCTACTTTCGCTCGTCAGATCTGTGCTTCGCTGCTTTATGCAATGAAGCGGGCGCATGGTATTCAGGTCCGGGTGGACCATTACACATAAGACCTGCGCCCGGCACAACAGGTACCCCGGACTCAGCCCGGGCCGAATTGCCCCGGGACGAAAGGACTAACCGTTCAGGCGCCTGCTGTCTTCCGGTGCATCGTTGCGGTCTTCCATCCCATAGTCGCGCAAGACCTGGGCCACCTTTAGCCGGTAACTTTCAAAAACCCCTCCACGACCTTTGGCCTGCGCCAGCCGGTGTTCCGACAGTTGCCGCCAGCGGTTCACGGCATCCTCATCCTCGAAGAAAGACAGCGACAACAGTTTGTCCGGGTTGGTGAGGCTATGAAACCGTTCGACCGAGATGAACCCTTCGACCTGTTCGACCAGCGGACGCATCTCGGCAGCGATGTCCAGATACTCGTCCTTGCGCCCTTCGGCGGGAACGACTTCGAATATGACGGCAATCATTTGGTCTCTCCATGCGGGGCGGAGGCCAGCGTGAGCCAGGTCCGGTCTTCGCGCAAGAGGAACTTTTCGCGCTGGGCGTAGGCATAGTTCTCTTGTCCTAGGGGGTCCGCGGCGAGGCGGGTACGGTAGGCTTCGTAGTCCGACAGGCTGTCGATGTTGTAGATCCCGTAGGCCAGCGTCGAGGACCCTTCGTGCGGGGCGAAATAGCCCACAAGGCCCGCGCCGCATCGCGGAATCGCCTGTCCCCAGTTTCGGGCATACTGGCGAAACTGATCATGTTTGGTCGGGTCGATGTGATATCTGATAATGCAGGTGAGCATGGGGTGCCTCCGGTCTGTTGCCACCGTTGTCTAGCAGCTTGCGGCGCGCGCATGATTCGACTACCGTCGAACTATGAAAGACGGCCCCGATATCGTTCGTGTAGCCGCGCTGATCGGGGATCCGGCACGCGCGAATATCCTGACTGCTCTCATGTCCGGCAAGGCGCTGACGGCCAGCGAACTGGCGGCCGAGGCCGGCGTGACCCCGCAAACGGCCAGTTCCCATCTCGGGAAACTGCGGGAAGGCGGGCTGGTATCGCTGCGCAGCGCCGGACGCCATCGGTATTATGCACTGGCGGGCGAGGACGTGGCGCAGGCGTTGGAAGGGTTGATGGGGCTGGCGGCAGGTCAGGGCCACTTGCGCACGCGCACGGGGCCAAAGGACCTTGCGTTGCGGCAGGCCCGGGTCTGTTACAACCACCTGGCCGGCGAGCGGGGAGTGCAGATGTTTGTCGCCATGCGCACAAACGGTCATTTCCGGATGGATGATGGCGGTATTTCGCTGACAGACGATGGTACGCGGTTCGTGCGTGCGTTCGGCATCCCGCTGGATGATCTGAACCGCAGCCGCGCACCGATGTGCCGGGAATGTCTGGATTGGAGCGAACGGGAATCGCATCTGGCCGGAAAACTGGGACGGGCCATGCTGGCGCGGATGCTGGAAACCGGCTGGGCCCGGCGCGATGCCAACAGCAGGGCCGTTCTGTTCACCACGGCCGGAAGACAGGCCTTCGATCACCATTTCGCACCCTGACCGGCCGGTGAAATCCCGCGAAATTGATCGTTTCCATGTTTCCGCGCCCTAAACGATCCACGTCAAATCCCCGATATTATCTCACCCACGCCCCGATCTCGCCGTTTTTGGCGCGGATAACCGACCCCGACAAAGAAAACAAAAGGATCGGGCATGGACAGACTGACCGAAATGGAAGCCTTCGCCACGGTCGTGGACCAAGGCGGATTTACCGATGCAGCTCGCAAGATGGGCATCTCCAAATCCGCTGTGTCCAAACACGTCTCGTCGCTCGAGGCACGGCTGGGTGCGCGGCTGTTGAACCGCACGACGCGCCGGGTGTCACCAACCGAAATCGGGCTGGCCTACTATGACCGCGCCCGCCGGGTCCTGAACGACGCAGGCGAAGCCGACGCGTTGGTCACCTCGATGCAATCCGCGCCTTCGGGTCTTTTGAGGATCAGCGTGGCGACCGATTTCGGGGTAAACCACCTGTCACCGGTCCTGTCGGAATTCCTGGCCGATTTCCCGGACATCACGGTCAACATGGTGCTCAACAATCGCTACGTCGAACTGATTTCCGAAGGGTTCGACATGGCGGTGCGCATCGGCGAACTGGAAGACAGCACCCTGCGTGCCCGCAAGCTGACCGAGACGACCAAGCGCATGATCGCCAGTCCCAGCTATTTCCAGCAATACGGCCGGCCGCAGAAGATCGACGACCTGAACGAACACAAGCTGCTGCACTATTCCAACCAGTCCAGCGGCAATGTCTGGAAGCTGACCGCGCCGTCGGGCGAAAAGCGGCAGGTCCGCACCGCCGGCTGGCTGAGCGTCAATGACGGTCAGTCGCTGCTGAATGCGGCCATCTCCGGACTGGGGATCGCCTATCTGCCCAGCTACCTCTATGCCGAGGCAATGTCTCAGGGCCTGGTCGAAGACGCCATGCCGAGCCTGCCGAACGAAATCCAGGGTATTTACGCCGTGTACCCGCCGGGCCGCTTTACCCAGCCCAAGGTACGCGCCTTTATCGACTTTCTGGTCCATGCCTTTGCCGACAAAGGACCGAGTGACTGGTAACCGCTTTCATGTTGCTTCCCTTGGCAACCCACTGCCCCGCGTCCTGACGCGGGGTATTTTTTTGGATCACTTTGGTTTCAGTATGGCCTCGACGCGCCGGTTGGCTTCCCGACCCTCGGGCGTCAGGTTGGAAGCGATCGGGGACAGGTAACCGTTTCCCTCTGCCTGCACGCGCGCCGGGTCGACCTTATGCACCTCGATCAGGCGCTTTCGGACGGTTTCGGCCCGGCGTTTGGACAGGCGAATATTCGAAGCCAGATCCCCGACGGTATCCGTATGACCGACAAGAACAACCGTTCCCTGCGGGTTGTCCTGCAGAAACACGGCCAGCTGTTCAAGCGAGGAATACGCACGGTCCTCCAATCCGCTGCCGCCGGGCGAAAATGCAAGATCGTCCAGCACGACGTGCCCGACGGCCAGAAGCCGGGCGGCGATGCCGTCCTCCTGCTCGGGTTCGGCGGTTGGGGTCGCGGCAGGTTTTGGAACCGGCCGGGTTTCCTCCTGTGTCACCGCAGTCGCGGGTTCGGGTTCGACTCGGGCCACCGGGGTGACGACGATTGACTGGATGTAGGTTGTTCCGCGACTGCGGCTGACAAGCAGGCTGGCCGCTTCGCCGGTTTCACCGGCGGCCGAAACAAAGCGGAAATCCTGTATGTCCACATGCATGTTCGGAGCCGGTACAACCTCTGTCCCAAACCGAAAGTCGAACCCGCCGCAGATCTGCGCCGCGCATTCGAACAGGATTTCGTATCCCGCCTCCTCCAGTTGTGACCGCAGCGGATCCAGCGTTTGCAGCGTCGTTGCCGAACCGCTGGCAATCCGCCACGCCCGGCGCTCCACGCGGCCCTCGTATGGCCGTGCCGGAACGGCCCCGTCAGAGTATGATCCGACGGGCAGCAGATAACTGTCGAATTCCGAGACCCGTTCAGCGGTCAGACGGGCGGTCGACGGCAAGTTCAGCGACAACGCGAAACTCGCGGCGGGCACAACTGCCAGGCAAAGTACCGAACAGGCGACGTGAGGCCAGATCATCTCGCCTGCGCGTGATACTCGTCATTTGGACGCATGGCGAGCGCGCTGGCTACGCGGTTGGTCATGTTGAAAAACGCGGTCACGTTGGCGATGTCCCAGATGTCGCGGTCGGAGAACCCGACATCCCGCAATGCCTGCCGGTCCGGCTCTTCGACCGTGGCGCTGGCAACGGTGATCTTGTGCGCGAAATCGAGCATCGCGCGCTGCCGGTCATCCAGCGGCGCAACCCGGTAGTTCATGACCAGCATTTCGCCCAGCTTGGGGTCACCCGACAATTGCCGGACAGCCGCACCATGCGCAACAAGACAATAAAAACAGTGATTGTGCGACGACACGACAACTGCGATCATCTCCCGCTCCAGCTTGGACAGGTTGCTGGGGCCCAGCATCAGGTCGTTATATAGCGCGGTGAATGAGTTCAGCTTGTCGATGTCAAAGGCGTGAGCCGTCAGGACATTGGGCACCATGCCCAGCTTTTCCTGGCAGATGTCGAAGTACTTCTGTGTTGCTTCCGGCAACGGGTCTACCGCTGGCAGGTCCAGGGCGGTGGTCTTGGGAAATTTGGTCACGGGTGGTCTTTCTGATCAGGCAGGTATCTGTAGTGATATCCTCCCACAGCCTGCATCCCGAGGGAAGTGTAGAGCGCGTTTGCCCCGGTGTTTGCCTTGGTACAAATTACCGCAATCGTATCGGCACCGTTGTCCCGCGCCCAGATCGCAGCCGCGCGCATGAACCATTTGCCCATCCCCTGCTGCCGCTGATGCGGGAGGATTTCAAGCGCGTGCAGCATCGCGGTCTTTTCGTGCATCGCGACAAAGGCAGCGCCTGCGGGTTTGTCATTGTAACGCCCCAACAGAGCGGTTCTCGGACCCGTTGCCCGTTCCATCACCGCCACCCGGGCGGGTCCGATCCCGCCGGAGGCCCAGATTTCGCGCGTGATCGCCAGCGGCGCCCAATGTGGCAGCACCGTGACCCGTGGCAACGGTATGTCCGTCAGCACATCGACGGGTGCGGCATAAGCGATGCTCGGGTCCACAACGGCGTATCCCAGCGCGGCCAGTTGCGCGTCGAGCGGATCGTCCGTCCCGCGGACCATGAACAGCGGCGGTTGTCCCAGCGCCGCCATATCCGCAACAGCCTGCGCGATATCCGCATCCGTTACGGTTTCGGTGGTGGACGCGGCAGACACCCGTTTGCCGCCCCCCTGACCGTCGCGCAGCATCCACGGGCCGCGGCACAGGAACCGTGCCGCCGGCCAGGTTCCGTCAATCGTCGCAAAAATCCGGTCGGCCGTGATCATTCCAGATCGAGATCCGATTTGAGTTGCGCCAGCGCGGCGTCGACCCGGGCGGCATCCGGCCCGCGCAGGACGACCTGCGCGCCAAACACGCCGTCTCTCTGAAACGGATAGCTGCCGATGGTGAGATCCGGGAAACCGTCCGCGATTTTACCCAGCGGTCCGGCGATATCGCCTTCGCCGCGGAATATATGGATCGCGCGGGAGGTCAGGGGTGTGCCACCGGTCAGAGTTGACAGAATGCTGGCCACCATGGCCTCGAAAATGGCGGGGACACCGGCCATCACATGCACGTTTCCGATGGTGAACCCCGGCGCGGCGGATATCGGGTTTTCGATCAGGGTGGCACCGTCCGGAATGCGGGCCATGCGCAGGCGGGCGTCGTTCACCTCGACCCCGGTCTGCCGGTATCTTTCTTCCAGTATCGCGCGGGCGTCGTCGCGGACCCCGATCGGCGTGTCGAACGCGGCGGCAATGCTATCGGCGGTGATATCATCATGGGTCGGCCCGATGCCGCCGCTTGTGAAAACGTGGTCATATTTCCCGGCCAGCGTCCGCGCCGCGGAACGGATCGCGTCGGCGTCATCCGAAACGACCCGGACCTCCGTCAGGTCGATCCCCTGTTCGGTCAGGCGACCGGCAAGGTGAAACATGTTTGCGTCGCGTGTCCGGCCCGACAGAATTTCGTCGCCGATCACCAGCATTGCGGCTGTCGGATTGGTCATCGCGCTCTCCCTTGAATGGCAACCCGCTGAGGTATAGGCCGCGCGTCATGCGGTTTCCAACCCCCCTTGTCCCCGCCCGGCTGATCCGTCGCTACAAACGCTTTCTGGCGGATTGCACTTTGGAAGACGGAACGGTCGTTACCGCCCATTGCGCGAACCCCGGGTCGATGATGGGCCTGTCGGAACCGGGAACGAAGATCTGGCTGGAACCAAACGATGATCCCCGCAAAAAACTGAATTACGGCTGGCGGCTGGTCGATCACGAGAACGGGCATTTCACTGGCGTGGACACGTCCGTGCCGAACCGGGCCTTGCGGGCGGCACTTGTGGAACGGCGGGTCGGACCACTGGCAGAGTATGGCACGGTTCGGGCAGAGGTGAAGTACGGTGAAGCCAGCCGGATTGATTTCCTGCTGAGCGAACCGGGCCTGCCGGATGCCTATGTCGAGGTAAAGAGCGTGACGCTGAGCCGGACCGCCGGGATCGCCGAATTTCCCGACAGCGTCACGGCGCGCGGGACCAAACACCTTCAGGAACTGGCCGCAATGGCCGGTGACGGGCACCGCGCCATCATGCTGTATCTTGTGCAGCGCACGGATTGCAGCAGGATGACGCTGGCGGCCGATATCGACCCGGCCTATGCCGCCGGGTTTGCCTCGGCGCGTGCTGCCGGGGTGGAAGCCATGGCCTTTGCCACCCGGATCAGCCCCGAGGGCATCGGGCTGGCCGGGCCGCTGCCGGTCATTCCGGTTTCGTGATCGTCAGGTCCGGGTCGTAGATCACCGTGGTGATGTCAACATCCTTTGTCGGCTCGGGCTGCCACGATGACACCGCTTCGCGCAGTTCCAGCCGCATCAGCTGGCCGGTTTCAGGGTCCAGATAGGTTGTGAAATACCCGCCGAACCAGCTCCCTTCCGCGGTTTCGTCCGTTCGGGTCCGATAGCGGTATCCCGCATAACTTTGCTGGCCAAGTTCCACGCTGCCAAGGCACTCGGTTTCTGTCAGGTTCGCCGCGCGCTGGGTGTTTTGGGCGCGGGTCATATCCTCGAAATCTGCAGGCAGGGCGCTGGGCGATCTGGTCCACGGGCCGTCCGCAGACTGAGCCAGCCACATTTCTGTGTCGTAGTTGAGGAAATACATGCCCCCCGACCGCGTCAGCGACCGGCGCACCGCCAGCCATTCGACCTCTGAAATCACGGTTTCTGTCCCGTCAGGGGCGAATCGGATGGTTTTTTCCCGACGTGCGGGACGTTCAAAAGGATCGAGCGCCCCACCCGTGAACAGCGCTGCGATTTCGTCCCGGCACGGGTCAGACAAAGCAGGTCCCGCCATCAGCGCCGCAACCAGCGCGACAAAACAGCCAAAGGAACCGGACCGGCGTGAAAAAACCCTGTGTTTCATGTAAACAGATCCTCAAATGACACGAATGAATACGGGCAGAGTAATACCCCTATAGGCGGATTGAAACGCCTTGGGTGGCTGGCTCTGGTTTCTTGGTGCAAGGCACATTAAATAGCCCAAAAGCCACCGAAACGAGGTCAACGGTGAAAAACGAATTGCGTGGTCGCATGACGAAAGACGGTATTCGTATTTACGAACCCGGCGATTTTGCCGGTATGCATGCGGCCGGTTCGCTGGCGGCCCGGATACTCGACCAGATCGCGGATCATGTATTTGTCGGCCAGACCACGGCGACCATCGATTCCGAAATTGAACGGCTGGTGAACGAAGCCGGCGCGACCTCGGCGACGATCGGGTACAAGGGCTATCAGCATGCCAGCTGTATTTCCGTCAATCATGTCGTCTGCCACGGTATTCCGGGTACAAAGCTGCTGAAGGATGGCGACATCCTGAACATCGACGTGACCGTCATCGTAGACGGATGGTACGGCGATTCCAGCCGGATGTACGTGGCCGGAAAGCTGAGCCGCAAGGCCGAGCGGCTGATCCAGGTTACCCACGATTCCCTGATGCTGGGGATCGAGCAGGTGAAACCCGGAAACACCTTCGGCGATATCGGCAACGCAATTCAAAGTTATGTGGAACAGCACAGGATGAGCGTTGTCCGGGATTTCTGTGGCCACGGGCTGGGCCGGGTGTTTCACGCGCCGCCGAACGTGCTGCACTATGGCCGGCCGGGAACCGGTGCGGTGCTGGAAGAGGGCATGTTTTTCACCATCGAACCGATGGTGAACCTTGGGCGTCCGGAGACCAAAACCCTGTCTGATGACTGGACCGCCGTGACCCGCGACAAATCGCTGTCGGCGCAATTTGAGCATTCAGTGGGCGTCACGGCGGATGGCGTCGATATCTTCACGCTGTCGCCGGGCGGCAAGTTTCACCCGACTTACGGCTGATCATCCGCGTCCGTCGTCTGCGCGCGCAGCAGCATCAGCAACAGGGTTTCACCACCAACCGGCGTGACCGCGTCATTGATGAACACCGGCGGCTTTCGCCGCGGCGGCGGGGCGGTGGCCACCGGCGAGTGCGCCCCGGTCAGCGGTACAAAGGTCAGCGACGGATTTGCCGTGGTCATGCGCAAAGTCTAGCGAACCCGGTGCCGGATTGAAAAGGTCTGCCGAACACATCCGCAAGATGGCGGGATCAGACAGGCAGGTGGCCGGGGATTTCCGACATGTGCCGGATCACGCTTGCACCTCTGTCCCGCATGGCCGCACCATCGCCCCGCGGAACATAGGCCAGACACCGCATTCCGGCCCGATCCGCCGCGGTAACCCCTGTCAGGCTGTCCTCGACAACAAGGCATTGCGCCGGATCCGCGCCGAAATGACGGGCGGCTGCAAGAAACAGGTCAGGGTCGGGTTTGGCCACGCCCAAGGCATGCGCCGAAAACATCGCACCACTGAACCGGTCCCACAAACCTGTTTGCCCGAGCGTGATACGCATCTTTTCCTCGCTCCCGTTTGAGCCTACGCAGTATCGAAATTCGTGCCGTTCCAGCAGATCCAGAACGGATGGAATACCGGGTATCACGTCGACGCCCTCTGCAAGGCGGGCATAGATCTGGGTGTAAATTTCATCGATCCAGTCGTCGGGCAGGTTTGCCCCCATGCGGCGGGCTTCCTCGCCCACCCCGGCCATTGTCCCGCCAACAAATTCAGTTTCACATTCGGTCGGTGTCAGATGCAGCCCATACCGGCTCAGGTTCACCGATAAAACTTCGTTTGCCGGGCCTTCGCTGTCGACCAGAACCCCGTCACAGTCAAAAATCACCAGTTCCGTCATGCCCGCCCCGCTGCAAAATGGTGATGAATGTGTCGCCGTATTTCCGCGTGTCCAAAAGCGTGAATTCAGCGGGCGGCGGGATTGCGCCGCTTTCCTCCCACACGATCAACGCATCGTCCGCGATCCAGCCACCGGCCAGTGCCGCGTTCAGCGCCTTGTCGCCCAATCCCTTGCCATAAGGCGGGTCGAGGAAGATCAGATCGAAGGGCGGTTCCGCATTGGTCTTCAGCCGGGTCGCATCCTGCCGCAAAAGCCGCGCCTCGGTGGCCCTGGTCAGACGAATGTTCTCTGCGATCAGCGCCTGCGCCTTGCGGCCGTTTTCAACAAACAGCACCGTGTCGGCGCCGCGCGACAACGCTTCCAGCCCCAAGGCACCGGTCCCTGCAAACAAGTCCAGAACCCGCGCGTTATCGATGACCCCGTAATGGGTCAGAACGCTGAACAGGCTCTCCCGGACGCGATCGGTGGTCGGTCGCAGATGCGCCGACGGATCGCCACGCCCCAGCGCCGCCAGCCGTCGCCCGCGATACCGACCGGCAACAATTCTCACGCTTTGAGCAGCGGTTTGAGATCAGCGTCGGGATCCGCCAGCACGTCCTTGGGCGCAGTTTTTCCGGCCTCGATCAGCCGCTTGCCGATCATGTAACCCCGGGGATCGTTCATGGCATCCACCGCCAGAAGGGTATCGCCGCTGAAAAACCAGAAGCTCGCGCCTTTTTCGCCCAATCGCGACACAACCGAATCATACCCGGTGTTCAGCCCGGCAATCTGTAATTTGACGTCATACTGATCCGACCAGAACCACGGCTTTGCCACATACGGTGTTTCCGCACCCATGATGTTGTCGGCAACCGCTTCGGCCTGATCGATGGCATTCGGGACGCTTTCAAGCCGGATCCGGTTGCCGCGATAGGGAAACGACGCGCAATCGCCGGCCGCCCAGATGGACGGATCGGACGTGCGGCCCATTTCGTCGACCCTGATACCATTGTCAATCTCCAGCCCTGCCGCCTCGGCCAGCTCCGTTGCCGGCGAGATCCCGATCCCGGCGATCACCACATCGACAGGCAACTCGGTCCCGTCACTCAGCACGGCCCCCGAAACACTGTCGCTGCCAGTCAGACGCTCCAGCCCGGTCGCTTCCCGGATCTCGACCCCGTGCGAACTGTGCAAGGCGCGGAAATAGTCTGATGTTTCGGGCGCCGCGACCCGTTGCAGGATGCGGTCCGCCATTTCGATCAGGGTCACGTTCATGCCGCGCTTGCAGGCGACGGCGGCCGCCTCCAGCCCGATATACCCGCCCCCCACGATCAGCGCCCGCGCGCCGGGTCTGAAAGCGGGTTCCATCGCATCGACATCCGCCAGCGTACGCACCACGTGCACACCGCGCAGCGCGCCGCCGATGGCGGGCGGCAAATGGCGAGGCACGGATCCGGTGGTCAGGGCAAGCTGTTCATAGCCGAATTGCTGGCCGCCTGCGATCACCACCTTGTCTGCGCGGTCGATGGAAACAGCTGTCTCACTCAGATGCACGTCGATATTGTTGTCGGAATAAAAACTTTCGGGCCGCAGATAGAGCCGTTCCAGCTCCATTTCCCCCAGCAGATACGCCTTGGACAGCGGCGGTCTTTGGTAAGGCAGAACAGGCTCTTCGCCGATCAATGTAATTGTGCCGGTATACCCGTTCTTTCGCAGCCTCGCGACCAGGGAAGATCCGGCCTGCCCAGCTCCGACAACAACGATTTGCCCCATTTGCAGCAATCCTCTCCACGAATTGAATGGTCAACGCCTGCCCTGACCCTATATGGCGATCCAAGGCAAACGCAATTGAGAGAGGACGCTGAACATGCCGATTTCCACCGGCGACAAGTTGCCCGAGGCGACGTTGTTGTACATAGGCGCGGACGGGCCCGGTCAGGTTGACCTGAGCGAGCGTGTTGCAGACCGCAAGGTCGTGATCTTTTCACTGCCCGGCGCGTTCAGTTCCACCTGCACCGAACAACATGTCCCAAGCTTTATCCGCACCCGCGATGCAATGGCCGAGAAAGGCGTCGACGAAGTGATCTGCGTCGCGGTGAACGACCCGTTCGTCATGAGCGCATGGGGCAAGACCACCGGTGCGGACGAGGCCGGCGTCACGATGCTTTCGGACGCGGACGGCGCATTCACGGCCGCGATCGGCATGAATTTCGACGCCCCGGTCGTCGGTTTCATCGGCCGGTCCCGCCGTTACGCGATGGTGGTCGAGGACGGCACTGTCACGGTATTCCAGCCCGACGAAGGACGGGATTTCGATCTGTCTTCGGGAGAGTCGCTGCTGAAGGCCTTGTAAAACCCGGATTACACAGCGGTTTCAGGAGCCGGGACTGTTCATCGAACCGTCCCGGCTTTTTCATGCAAGGCTGTCCATTTTATTCGCGAGCCTGATATCCAGCGCGGTCAGGCCGCCCGCGTCATGCGTTGTCAGCACCACGTCCACGGTTCTGTACACGTTCGACCATTCCGGATGGTGGTTCCATTTCTCCGCCCAGATCGCCACCCCGGTCATCCACTGAAACGCAGTGGTGAAATCGGCGAATTCGAATGTTTTGCCGATCGCATCGCGCCCCTCAATCACCGCCCAGCCGCTTTCGAACAGGGGCGTCAGTTGGGTATTGCGTTCGGCCTCGGTCAATTGGTCTGTCATTCCTGTTCCTCCACATGCACCCGTTTGAACGGGCCGTATGACGTCAGGATTTCGATGTCCTCTTCGACGGCGGCGCGCTCGGCTTTCAGATAGCGCTCAACGGCTTCGGCAAACCCGGGTTCCGCGATCCAGTGCAGGCTGTGCGTCTGGGTCGGCATGTAGCCCCGGGCCAGCTTGTGTTCTCCCTGCGCGCCGGCCTCGACCCTGGCCAACCCAAGCTCGATGGCCAGATCGATCGCCCGATAGTAACACAGTTCGAAATGCAGGCAGTTGTGATGTTCCACACAGCCCCAATACCTGCCGTACAGTGTTTCGCGCCCGATGAAGTTGAGCGCACCGGCGATATAGCGTCCGTCCTTTTCGGCCAGCACCAGCGCGATATCGTCCCGCATCCTGTCCTGCATCAGGTCAAAAAAATCCCGGGTCAGATAAGGCGAACCCCATTTGCGGGATCCGGTGTTCTGATAGAAAATCCAAAACGCGTCCCAGTGTTCAGGTTGCAGGTCGTCACCGGTCAGAACGTGAATGTCGCCCCCGAACGCGTTGGCCTGCGCGCGTTCCTTGCGGATGTTTTTGCGTTTGCGGGAACTGAGGCTGCTCAGAAACGCATCGAAGTCCTCGTACCCGTCGTTGAGCCAGTGAAACTGCTGCGTTGCACGGGCCATCAGGCCCATCTGTTCGCCGGCAGATGCCTCTTCATCGGTACAGAAAGTCACGTGGAGCGATGAAATCTGATTGTCGGACGCCAGTTGCACGGCACCCTGCACCAGCGCGGATGCGCCGATTTCCTCGTATCCGGGCCGGGTCAGGAACCGGCGTCCGGTGGCCGGGGTGAAGGGAACGGCGATCTGCAGTTTGGGGTAATACCGGCCACCGGCGCTTTCCAGCGCGTGCGCCCAGTTGTGGTCGAAGATGTACTCGCCCTGCGAGTGCGACTTGGCATATAGCGGCGCGCAGGCGATCAGCATGCCGTCCAGATAGGCGGCAAGGTATTGCGGTTGCCAGCCGGTTCCACGGCCCACGGACCCGCTCTGCTCCAGCGCTGACAGAAACCTGTGCGTCGTAAAGGGATCGCGCGGCCGGCCATCAACTGCCTCGGGACAGGCACAACTGTCCCAGTCCGCCGCGCCGATCTGGCCGAGCGATCCGAGAACCTGAATTTCTATCTGTGCCTGATCCATGCCGACCTCTGGTTCAGTATCTGTGCCGGCATGGGCCGGGATCAAGACGGGAAATCTGCCAAGTACCCTTCGAAGGTCACATTGTCTGCTACGCGGCGTGCGGCTGCCTCGATCTCGGGCGACCGCACGGTCCAGCACAGCACGGGGACCCCGGCTGCCTTCAGATCGTGCACCCGGGCGCGGTCAAGATCGCCGACATTGTGGCTGATGAATGCAGCGCCTGTGCCGTCGAAATCCGGAATGCCGCGAAGCCGGGCACAGGTGTCTTCGGACAGGGGCCAGTTTGCCGGGTCGAACCCGTCCGTAACCAGCCCGCGGGGCAGATCCGGGGCAAACCGCGCCATTTCCGCGACGCTATGGGGGTTGAAGGACATCACCGCGACCGGACCCTGATAGCCGGACAGCGCCGCCGCCGTCACGGCCTCTAGCGGACCGACCGACGGCCCCATGCCGCCGTCCTGATCCTTCAGTTCCACCAACAGCGGAACCCGGCCACCAACCAGCGTCAGGATCTCGTCCAGTCCGGGGATACCTTCACCGTCACCATGCAGCAGGGCCACCTGCCCCAGATCCGACAGGGACCTCTGGCGCAGCGGTCCGGGCTGCCCGGTCAGGCGCTCAAGGTCGTAATCGTGGAAAACGACGGCCTGATCGTCAGCAGTCAGCTGCAGATCTATTTCGATGCCATATCCGGCCTCGACCGCCGCACGCACGGCGGCCCGGCTGTTTTCCGGCCGCCCGTCCGCGATGTCGTGCAGCGCCCTGTGGGCGATCGGCACCCGCAGAAACGCATCCGGCAGAGTGACCATCATCGGACCTGGAAGATGCCTTCGATCTCGACAGCCACGCCCAGCGGCAGCGCCCCGGCGGACACGGCCGAGCGGGAATGCCGGCCGGCATCGCCCAGAACCTCAACCAGAAGATCCGAACAGCCGTTGATCACCTTGGGCTGGTCGGCGAAATCCGGTGTCGAATTGACAAACCCGGTCAGCTTGACCACGCGGACCAGCCGCGACAGGTCACCGTCACAAGCGGCCTTGACCTGGCTGAGCAGGCTGATGCCACAGCAGCGGGCCGCCGCAGCACCGGCTTCCACATCCAGATCGGCTCCGACCTTGCCCGTGATCAGGCCGTCTGCGTTCTGAGAAACCTGGCCGGACACATAAAGCGTCTCGCCGACCCGGACAAAGGGCACGTAATTGGCCGCCGGTGCCGGCGGTGTGGTCAGTGAAATGCCAAGTTCTGCAAGCCGGTCTTCGATGCTCATGTCGGGTCTCCCATAGCGATACAGGCCGGACGCTAGCCCGCGCAACCGGGATGGGGAAGAGCTAAGTCAGCTTTCCCGGAACGCCTTCGTGAAGTAATCGCTCAGCGGCTTGACCAGATAGGCGATCGGCGACCGGTCATCGGTGCGGATGAACGCCTCGACCGGCATGCCGGGGATCAGAACCGTGCCTTCGGGCAGCTTGGTCACTTCGCCTTCGTTCAGCGTGATCTCGGCCCGGTAGTAGGAAACGCTGCTGGATTCGTCTTCGAAAGCGTCTGCGGAAATCTGCACCACCTTGCCGAACAATTCCGGTGTTTGCCGCTGATCGAAGGCGGAAAACCGCAGGATCACTTCCTGCCCCATGTGGAGTTGGTCGATATGTATGGGATCGACCCGCGCAGCGATGACCAGTGGCCGGTCCTGGGGAACCAGAAACAGCACCGGATCCGCCGCGCGAATGACCGACCGCGGCGTATGCACCTGCAATCCGTAGACGATGCCGGACACCGGCGCCTTGATGTCCAGCCGCGACAACCGTTCTTTCAGGGATCGGCGCTGTTCAGCCAGTTCCAGCTCCCGGTACCGCAGATCCCGCAACCGCGCGATCGCCTCTTCCCTCTGAACAGTGCCCATCTGGATGATCTCGATGTCGATCTCGGTAATCCGGGCTTCGGCGCGGGCTTCGCTTGCTGTCAGTTCGCCAATCGTGCCATTCAGATTGGCCTGTTCACGCCGCAGGTTCAGAACACGCGATGCCTGCGCCAGCCCCTTGTCCAGCAACGACTGCTGGTTTTCCAGTTCACCCTCGATCAACACCAATTGCTCGGCCAGCGACGCCTGTTGCGCCTCGATCCCTTCGATCTGCTTTTCCATCTGCTCGCGCTGTTTGTGCAGTTGCTCGACCTCCCGCGCGGTCGATTCCCGGCGGGCAGCGAACAATCGGGCCTGCCCCGCAATCAGATCTTCCACTTCGGGCCGGCCGCGGGAGGCTTCCAGCAGAGAAGGTTCAAAGGTGATGTCGTCGAGTTCGTCGCGTTCCGCTTCCAGCCGGCCACGCCTGGCCATCAGTTCGTATAACTGGCCTTCGACAATCACCAACTCGGATTTCAGCAGGTTGGAATCCAGACGAACAAGCGTGGCGCCCAGTTCGACCGTGTCGCCCTCGTCCACCAGAATTTCTTCGACCACTCCGCCGTCGGGATGCTGAACCACCTGACGGTTGCGATCCACCTCGATTCGGCCGCTGGACACGATTGCCCCGGCGATCGAGGATCTGACCGCCCAGGTGCCGAACCCGCCAACCAGGATCAGAACGGCAACAGACCCAACCAGCAATGGCCAGCGGGCGGTCCATTTCGTTGCGGTCATCGGACACCTCCCATCGAGGCGGCCTTGCGAATGTCCTGATGGTTTTTCACGGTTTCTCTCAGAACCTCATCCTTTGGACCGAAGGCCGCCCTGGCGCCGTGATCCAGCACCAGCAGCATGTCGCATTCCTGAATTGCCGCCGGGCGATGCGCCATGATCAGCACCGACTTGCCATCGGCCTTCAATTCCTTGATCGCGGTGTTCAGAGCCATCGATCCTTCGTTGTCGAGGTTGGAGTTGGGTTCGTCCAGTATGATGATGACGGGATCGTCATAAAGCGCCCGCGCCAGACCAATCCGCTGCATCTGTCCGCCCGATAACCGGCCACCACCCGCGGTAATGCGGGTATCATAACCGTCCGGCAATTCGACGATCATCTTGTGCGCATCGGCGGTCTTGGCCGCCGCAACAACTTTTTCCGCATCCGGCTGATCCGAAAGACGGGCGATGTTCTGGGCGATGGTTCCGTCAAACAGCTGCACGCGCTGGGGAAGGTATCCGATGTGCTGCCCCAGAACGTCGGGCTCATATGGTTCCAGCGCCGCACCATCCAGCCGAACCGTCCCGCCGGCCGGGCGCCATACGCCGGTCAGCGCGCGCGCAAGCGTCGATTTGCCAGCGGCCGAGGGTCCAATCACGCCGACCGCCTGACCCGGCTGAACTTCGAAGCTGACATTCTTCAGCGACGCGCGTTTTTCACCGGGCGGAATGATCGTCAGAGCCTGTACGGACAGCCTTGCCTTCGGTTTCGGCAGCGCGGTACGCGCCGCTTCCGGCGGCACCGATTCGAGCAGGCCACACAGGTTCGACCACCCGCGCATGGCCCGCTGGACCATCGCCCATTGCCCGATGGCCAGCTCGATCGGGGCCAGCGCCCGGCCCAACAGGATTGACGAGGCGATCATCGCGCCCGGCGTCACCTCGTTCTGCAGCACCAGATAGGCACCCAGACCCAGCATGGCGGATTGCAGGAATAGGCGCAGTGTTTTGCTGACGCTCAGGAAGGATCCCGAAACGTCGCTGGCGGTAACCGCCTCGGTCAGCGAATCGTCACGCGATACCTGCCAGCGCTGGAACGCAGCACCCCGCATCCCCATGCTCTGGATCATCTCCGCTTCATTGCGGATTTCGTCCGACATCTGCGTGGCTTTGTGCGCGGCGATATTGGCCTGCAGCATCGGCCCGCGGGAAAACGCCTGATTGAGCAGGGTGATCAGGATCAGAATCGCCCCGCCGCCAAGCGCCAGCATCCCCAGCCACGGGTGAAACAGCGTGATCCCGGCAAGGAAAATCGGCGTCCAGGGGATGTCGAACACAGCCATCAGCACCGGCGAGCCGATCAGCCGCTGTACGGATTCCAGATCCGCCAGCCCGGTCTGCGCCTTGGGATCGTTCGATACCGCGGATTTGCGCACCATCGCGTCAAACACCCGATGGTCCAGCGCGGCCTGAAACCGGGCACCTGCGCGGCCCATGACCCGCCCACGGGCGTAGTCCAGCAGACCCATCATCCCATATAGAAACGCCACAAGTATCCCGAGCGCGATCAGGGTTTCTTCAGACCGGCTGCCCAGGACGCGATCATAGATCTGCAGCATGAACAGCGGGCCTGTCAGCATCAGGAGATTGGCAAAGAAGCTGAAAAGACCGACAGCCCAGTACAGCCCCCGGCTCTGCCGTCTGGCAGATCGCAGCTCATCCACGCCGGGTTTTGGAGGACTTGATGTCATGCTCTTCCGAATACGCTATAGCCAATGTGTCTGAGTCGTTTTAGCCACTGTCGCAGCAGGACAACAGACACTCTGTTTCATATGGGCCACAATATGATTATGTGGCAACGATCTATTCCGAACAGGCCTCAGGCCGATTACGTAGGACAAAATGCAGTTGGTTCAGTGGGGCGCTGTGGCACCTAATGACAAGTTCCGGTTTGGGCGTCCTGTCCTGATTGCGGCTGCGTTTGCAGTTTCGCTGCTGTCGGGCTGCGCGTCGCAAAAGGGGCTGGAGCTGGCCCCGGGTGAAGTTTTTGACCCCTACGAACAGATCAACCGTGGAACGCATGCCTTCAATCTGGGCGTCGACAAGCTTTTGTTCCGACCGGCGGCAAAAGGGTACACCAACCTCGTCCCGGATCCGATCGAGGACAGCTTCAACGCGTTTGCGCGCAATCTGGCTGAGCCGGGCGATTTCGTGAATTCGCTGGCGCAGGGCCGGTTCGATGTTGCCGGCATTTCGCTGTTCCGCTTCGTGATCAACACCACAATCGGGTTCGGCGGACTGGCCGACGCCGCAACTGATTTCGGCATTCCCGACACCGACACAGATTTTGGCGAAACGCTGCATGTCTGGGGCTTCGGGGAAGGGGCCTATGTCGAACTGCCCTTTTACGGCCCCTCCACGACCCGCGATGCGGTCGGTGTGATTGCAGATCTGTTCACCAATCCGATCTCGTTTACGTTCACTCGAATACTCGAGAACCCCGGGTTTTATGCTGAAATCGTCGAACGGCTCAGCGACCGGGGCCGGTATTCCGACACCGTCGATTCAATTTTGTACGAAAGCGCAGACAGTTACGCGCAGGCCCGCCTGATTTATCTGCAAAACCGCCGGTTCGAACTGGAGGGACAGAATGCAGATGCCTATGTAGACCCATATGACGACCCGTATTTCGATATCTACGAGGATCCTTATGCAGAATAGTTTCCTGACCCGCCGGAATTTCCTGGGCTCGGCTGCCGCCGGCGCATTGTTCGCCTCGATGCCGGTCCCGGCCTTCGCCCTGAGCGAAGCACAGGCCCAGGGCCTCGTCGACGCGTTGGTGACAGATATCAACAAGGTCATCGCCTCGGGCAAATCCGAGAAGTCGATGATCCGGGATTTCGAGCGGATTTTCGTCAAATACGCTGATGTTCCGATCATGGCGCGCTACACGCTGGGCGCGGATGCCCGCAGCGCCAGCAGTTCGCAACTGCGATCCTATACCAAGGCATTTCAGGGCTATATCGCGCGCAAATACGGCCGGCGGTTCCGCGAATTTATCGGCGGGCGGCTGGAATTCAAATCCTCGCGCAAGATCAAGAACGGGTACGAAGTTCGCAACATCGCCTTTCTCAAAGGCGAATCCCCGTTCGAGGTAACCTTCCTTGTTTCCGACAAATCCGGGAAAAGACTGTTTTACAACATGTTCGTCGAAGGCGTGAACATGCTGTTGACGGAACGGACGGAAATCGGAGCGATGCTGGATCAGCGCGGCGGCGATCTGAACCGGCTGATCCGGGACCTTCCCAAAGTCGGTTGACCGCCTCAGCGCTTGCCGAAGATGTCGCGCAGGACGTCGTCGACGGCCTTGCCTATTCCCTTTTTCGGCTTCTTCGCCGGACCGCGTGACGGATCCGGTGTCGGCCGGTTGGGCTGGCGCATCGGCAACGGCCGCGGTTCCATACCCTCGGTGATGCGCAGCATCGTCTCGCGGAAGATTTCGGCCGGCAACCCGCCGCCGGTCACACCGGTCAGCGGAGAATTGTCGTCGTATCCCATCCAGACACCCGCGACGTAATCCGCGGTAAACCCGATAAACCACGCATCGCGGGCCTCCTGCGTGGTCCCGGTTTTACCGGCAACTTGCCAGCCGGGCAAAGCAGCCCGCGCGCCGGTACCCTCGCTGACTACCTTTTCCATCATCCAGATCAGCTGTTCGGCAGCCGGTGTCTGGATTACGCGTTCACCGATGCCGCCGACGGCACCGATCAGCGGTTCGTCGTCGCCCTGCAGCGTCAGTTCGACCAGACCATAGGGCGTGACCGACGACCCGCCATTCAGGATCCCGGCATAGGCCCCGGTCATCTCGATCAGCGTGCTTTCCGATGCGCCCAGCGCCAGCGCGGGACCAAGTGCGAGATCGCTGTAGATGCCGAAATGCGATGCCACCGTCCGCACGTTTTCCCGGCCGGCCCGTTCGGAAACCTTGACCGCGGGCACGTTCAGGCTGTCGCGCAGTGCGCGGGCCAGCGTGACCTTGCCGTAATACTTGTTGGTATAGTTCTTTGGGCACCACTGACCGGATCCCGGGACATTCATGCAGAACGGTTCGTCCATGACCGTGTCCAGCGGTGAAAACCCTAGGTCCAGTGCGGCGGCATAGACAAAGGGCTTGAACGCAGAGCCGGTCTGACGCCGGGCATGCGTGGCCCGGTTGAACACCCCTGAGACGCGGGTCGCGCGCCCGCCCACCATTGCCCGCACAGCGCCCTCGGCATCCATGACGACAATCGCCGCCTGTGCCTCGGATCCCTCGCGCACCTTTTCCTGAAACACGAAGGCCAGCGCCTCTTCGGCGGCGGTCTGAATCCTCGGGTCCAGCGTGGTGCGGATCATCACATCTTCGGTGGTGTTGCTGGAAAAATAGTCCGGCGCCACATCCATGATCCAGTCGGCAAAATATCCGCCTGCCTTGGCCTTGGCAGCTTCGGACAACGTCGCGGGGTGCGCCTGCCAGTAAGTGGTCTCTTCCTTTGTCAGATAGCCCTGCTCATTCATCAGGCGCAGAATGGTGGCGGCCCGGTCCTGTGACCGTTTCAGGTTGTTGGTCGGCGCCAGCGCGGATGGCGCGGTCAGCAATCCGGCCAGCATCGCGCTTTCCGCCGGGCTCAGCTGTGCCGATGACTTGCCGAAATACCTTTGCGCCGCGGCTTCGGCGCCGTAGGCCCCACCGCCCATATATGCCCGGTTCAGGTAAATCGACAGGATGTCGTTCTTGGAATACTTCACCTCCATCGCCATCGCGTAGATGGCTTCGGTCACCTTGCGCCACATCGTCGTACGGCGGCAGTCCCGCACATAATCGGCCTCAGCCTTCCAGACGGCCGGATCATAAACCACGCCCAGGCACAACAGCTTGGCGGTCTGCTGTGTGATCGTGGATCCGCCATGCCCTTCGAGCGGCCCCCGCCCCTCGCTGAGGTTGATGCGTACGGCGCTGGCAACACCACGGGGGCTGACCCCGAAATGCCAGTAGAATCGTTTGTCTTCGGTCGCCACGACGGCATCGCTCAGATAGGGCGATACCGTTTCGATGGTCACCACCCCGCCAAACTGATCGCCGCGCCAGGCGAAAACCTCACCGCTGCGGTCCAGCATGGTGACCGATCCGCGCGCGCGTCCGTCCAGCATCTCGGGCAATTCCGGCAAGGTCGTGTAGCGGTAGAACACGGCCGCCCCGACCAGAAGACCAACGATCAGTCCCAAACGCCATGTCAGGGCCCAGAGCATCCGAAACAGGAACCTGAACGGTGCAAACAGCGCTGCCCGGATCCTGCCGCGCCCGCCTTTGCTGGGCCGCGCCGGTTTGCGACCGCGCTTCTTTGCTGCACCTGACTTGGAACGGGCCTTGGACTTTGGCGCTGCAGAACGCGCCGTTTTCTTCGCTGCAGCCGGTTTCCCGCCGTAACGTTTATCCGCCACCAGTGGTTTCCGGCCCGAAGATTTCGCCATTTTCAGCCCTGCCCGGCCTTGTTGTTTTCGGCACAATACCCTGCCCCACATGAATTGTTGAGCAAAACAATGCGCAACTGGCATCTTTCAAATTGCATGTTTTTTGTGCGTTTTTGATTGTACGCATAATTTTTAGGCATCTTCACGCGATTCACTGCCTGATTTTCGCTCGTTCGGTTCCGCTTCCGGCGCCACGCGGGTTTTCTGCATGCGCAAACAGAACAGCCACAAAAACGTGGAAAGGGGTCTAAGTGAAACTCATCATCGCAACGATCAAGCCGTTCAAGCTGGAAGAGGTGCGCGAAGCGCTTACCGAAGTCGGCGTTGGCGGCATGATGGTCACCGAGATCAAAGGGTTCGGGTCGCAGTCCGGGCATACCGAGATCTATCGCGGCGCTGAATATGCCGTGAATTTCGTACCCAAGATCAAACTGGAAATCGTGGTTCCGGCGTCGATGACCGACCAGGTCATCGAAACGCTGTCCGCCACGGCCAAGACCGGCAAGATCGGGGACGGCAAGATCTTCGTTCTCGACGTTCAGCAGGCCGTCCGTGTCCGGACCGGCGAAACCAACGAAAACGCGCTGTAACCGCAGCGGACGACCTTAGTCAGGGGACATCTCTCACATGAAACTTCTCAAGTATCTTCCGTTGGCGCTGCTTGTGGCGCTGCCTACGATGGGGGCGGCGCAGGACGAAGCCGCACCCGCCGCCGCCGCTGCTGTTTCCGAGGAAATGGTCTGGATCATGAACACGCTGCTGTTCCTGATCGGCGGCTTCCTCGTGTTCTTTATGGCCGCCGGCTTTGCCATGCTCGAAGGCGGGCTGGTCCGGTCCAAGAACGTTACCATGCAAATGACCAAGAACGTTGCGCTGTTTTCCTTTGCAACGATCGTCTACTGGGCCGTCGGCTATAACCTGATGTACCCGCTGGGCAGCTGGGCCGTGGACGGCGTTCTGTCCGGTGTCTGGGGCCCCGGCGTTCTCGAAGCTGTTGGCGTCGACCTCGCCGGTGCAGACGATTCGGCCTATGCCTCCACCGGGTCGGACTTCTTCTTCCAGCTGATGTTCTGCGCGGCAACCGCCTCGATCGTGTCGGGTGCGCTGGCCGAACGGATCAAGCTCTGGCCGTTCCTGGTGTTCGTGATCATTCTGACCGGTGTCATCTACCCGCTGCAGGCCTCCTGGAAGTGGGGCGGCGGTTTCCTCGACCAGATGGGTTTCCTCGACTTTGCCGGTTCGACCGTTGTGCACTCGGTTGGCGGCTGGGCCGCGCTGGCAGGCGCCATCGTGCTGGGTCCGCGTCTGGGCAAGTACAAGGATGGCAAAACCAACCCGATCCCGGGTTCCAACCTGGCGCTTGCAACACTGGGTACGTTCATCCTGTGGTTGGGCTGGTTCGGGTTCAATGGCGGTTCGCAGCTGGCCATGGGTTCCGTCGGTGACATCGCTGACGTCAGCCGGATCTTTGCCAACACCAATGCGGCCGCTGCTGCCGGTGCTGTTGCGGCGCTGATCCTGACGCAGCTGGTCTATGGCAAGGCCGACCTGACAATGGTCCTGAACGGCGCGCTGGCCGGTCTGGTCTCCATCACCGCCGAACCGCTGACGCCGTCGCTGTTCATGGCAACCCTGATCGGTGCTGTCGGTGGTGTGATCGTGGTCTTCGCCGTGCCGTTCCTCGACCGGATGAAGATCGACGACGTGGTCGGTGCGATCCCGGTTCACCTGTTCGCAGGCATCTGGGGCACGCTGGCCGTGGTTCTGACCAATCCGGATGCGAGCCTCGGCACGCAGATCATCTCGATCATCATTGTCGGTGTGTTCGTCTTCGTCGTCAGCTTCGTCGTCTGGGTGATCCTGAAAGCGGTCATGGGCATCCGCGTCAGCGAAGAGGCCGAAATCAACGGGCTCGACATGGCGGAACTGGGGATGGAAGCCTATCCGGAATTCTCCAAGGGCTGAACCACCCTGCATAAAGCTGCTGAAACCCGGGCGTTCGCGCCCGGGTTCTTTTTTGCCCGGCCGAAACATTGCAGTTAACGCAAGCGTCTGATTGTCATGCAATGAACAAGCGCCGCCAATTGACCCGCAAGGTCTTCAGGATCCGGGCCGCCGGATTGGTCTCTGCCGAATGAGGCTCTGTTGCGCCCGTCGCGGTCAGATGCCGACGTCGACGATCGCCTTGGCAAGCACCGGAACCGTCTGCGCATTCAGCCCGGCGATATTCATCCGGCTGTCCCCGATCAGATAGATGCCGTAATCGGCGCGCAGCTTTTCGATCAGCTCGGGTGCTGCGCCCAGTCGGGAAAACATGCCGCGGTGCTGAGCCAGGAAAGCGAATCGGTCGGAACCGGACGCGCGCTGAAGCTCGGCCGCAAGCTGTTGCCGCAGGTTCAGCATGGACAGGCGGACCTCTTCCAGCTCGCTCGCCCAGTCGGCGCGCAGGGCCGGATCATTCAGGATCGTGGTTACCAGACGCGCGCCGTGGTCCGGCGGGAAAGAATAGTTGAGACGGTTGAGCGCCGTCATCGATTCCTGCGCGCGTTTCACTTTTGCCGCATCGGAGGACACGGCCATCAGCAGACCGGTGCGCTCGCGGTAAACCCCGAAGTTTTTCGAACAACTGGCCGCGATCAGACAGTCGGGTACTGACGCGGCCACCTTGCGTGTCGCGGCTGCGTCGGATTCCAGCCCGTCACCAAAGCCCTGATACGCGATATCGATCAGCGGAACCGCCCCCACGGCGGCAATGTGATCAACCACCGCCTGCCATTCGACCGGGTTCAGGTTGGCGCCGGTCGGGTTATGGCAGCAGCCATGCAGCAGGATGACGTCCCCTGCGCGCAGGCCCTTGAGGTCCTGCATCATGCCGTCGAAATCCACCGCGCGGGTGTCATTGTCGAAATATCGGTAGCTGACCCGCTCGATCCCCAGATAGTCGATGATCGCCGGGTGATTGGGCCAGGTCGGGTCGGACAGGAAGACACGAACCTGCGGATTGGCAAGCTTGATGAGTTCGAGCGCGATGCGGATCGCCCCCGTGCCGCCGGGTGTGGCCGCCGCAGCGATATCTGCACGCGGGACCGCATCATCCAGCACCAGCCCGATCATCGCGTCGAGAAAGGCCGGGTCCCCGATCAGGCCGGTATAGGCCTTGGTTGTCTGTGCGTCCCAGACTTGCTGCTCGGCGGTCTTGACCGCACGCATGACCGGCGTGATGCCCTCGGCGTTGCGATAGACACCGACGCCAAGATCGATCTTGTCTTCGCGTGGGTCGGCACGGAACTGCTGCATCAGGGCGATGATTTTGTCCGGGGCTTGGGGTGGCAGGTTCTGAAACATCAGGCTTCTCCGGTGGCAATGGGAAGGGCCTGGAACAGGCCCCATTCAGACCATGACCCATCATAGAGCGACCAGTCGCTTTTGCCGATACGTTCAAGGGCCAGCGACAATACCGCCGCAGTCACGCCGGACCCGCAGGTGGTGATCGCAGGTTTGGACAGATCGACACCGGCGGCCTCGAAAACCGCGCGGATCTGGTCCGGTGATTTCATCGTGTTGTCAGCGTTCAGCACATCTTTGAAGCAGACATTGCGTGATCCGGGAACGTGGCCCGACCGCAAACCTTCGCGCGGTTCGGGCTCCTCGCCCCGGAACCGGCCCGGCGCACGCGCATCGATGATCTCGTGATCGCCCAGCTTGGACGCGGCCGACACCTGAGTCACGTCCCGGACAAGGTGGTTCTGATACCGTGCGGTCATGTGACGGTCACGGACCACAGGCGGCAGGTCTTCTGTTTCATGCCCCTCGGCCGTCCATTTCGGCAGGCCGCCGTCCAGCACCGCGATATCCGTATGACCCATCAGGCGAAACAGCCACCACACACGGGCAGCCGAGCTGAGCCCGCCACCGTCATAGACCACGACCTGATGCCCGTCGCCGACACCCATCGCGCGCATCCGGGACATGAATTTTTCGACCGGCGGGGCCATGTGCGGCAGGTCCGACCGGCTGTCGGCAACATCGTCGATGTCAAAAAAACGCGCGCCGGGAATATGGGCGGCATCGTATTCCGCCCTGGCGTCGCGATTCACGGTCGGCAGGTACCATGACCCGTCCAGCACCCGCAGGTCGGGATCTTTGAGATGTTTTGCCAGCCAGTCCGTGGAAACCAGTGTTTTCGGGTCGTCCTGCACCAATGGGCCCTCCGCTCAAAACTGCACCTGTGCCTACATCTGCACGCGTGGAGTCGCAAGACGCCTGGGTGCGACGCCTTGCCGGAGGGGCCGCATTCAGGCGATCAGGTCGTCGACATAAACCGTCTGGTCGGCAAAAACGAGGATTTCGATGTCGTACAGCCGGTCAGCACCTTCGTAGTATCCATCGATACCGCCGCTGGCGTGGTCCGTCACGGTCAGCGTTACCATGTCTTCGCCCCGGCTGCTGTTCCAGCTGGTGTGGAAATCAAAGGTGAAATCCTCGTAGTTTCCGTCGAAGAACACCTTGTCCTCATCATCGCCGCCGCCATCGCTCCAGGACTGCCCGTAGATGTAATCGTCGCCCAGCCCGCCATAGAGCTTGTCGTTGCCGGCATCTGCCTGCAGCGTGTCGTGCCCGTCACTGCCAACAAGCGTGTCATTGCCGTTGCCGCCGATCAGGTTGTCGTCACCGGTTCCGCCGACAATCGAATCGCGGTCATCGTCGCCCTTGAGCGTGTCGTTTCCGGATCCGCCCTTGATGGTGTCCTTGCCGCGGCCGCCATAGATCTTGTCGTTGCCGCCGCCGCCCGAGATGGAATCGTTGCCGTCCTCGCCATACAGCGCATCGTGCCCGGCGCCGCCAAACACCCGATCATCGTTTTCGCGGGCGTAAACCGTGTCATTGCCGGATTTGACCTCGATGAAATCGCTGCCGTCATCGCCGGTGTAGTAATCGTCCCGGGTTGTCCCGACATAGATATCGCGGACCCGGATCGTGGAATCGTCGAACTGAACGAAATACGCCTCCGACGGGATTGCGATCACCTCGTCGTCATAGACGATTTCCAGCGCACCGGTATCGCCATACTGCATGTTGACCTGGCTGGACCGGGCATCGACAACGAACATGTCGTCCCATTCCGGGTTCTCGTACAGATCGTCCGGTGTCAGCTGGCCTTCGAAAACGGCGAAATCCGAAATCGTTCCGTTGAAATAGGACCCGGTGCTGTCCGCGGTGCCCGGCGTGTTGTTCCAGCCATTGCCGCCGATGATCAGGTACTCTTCGTTCTGCGACCAGTCATGGGTGACGCCTTCGTTGTAAGCAACACGCACGCCGTTGAGATACACGGCAATGCCCTCGTCCCCGAAGGACACGGCCAGATCATAGTCCTTGCCACTCTGAATGGCGCCCTCTGCGGAGTAGTAATACGAGGATTCAGTGGTCTGGAACCGGATCTTGAGCGTGCCGTCCTCTTCGACATAGGCCGCCATGTGGCCCGGCACATCCTGCCCGGACGCGTCCTTGGTGAACAGGAACATGGAGCCCTCGAATTCGCTGACCGAAAAGCTGAGAGCAATGGTTCCAACCGCCATTTGCAGCCCTTCGTGGCTCTCAAAAGCCATGGCATTGCGGGCGTCACGGTCGAAGGTGGTGGATCCTGCGATGGCGAATACCGGGGCATTGCCCGACTGGTAGGAGGAGGGCGCCTCCGACAGGCTGCCCGGCACGCCAATCGGACCGGTGTCTTCGCTGACATGCAGGGGCTCCAATGCCTCGGCGATGTCGTTGTAGCCAGCGACAATGCCATAGGCCGGCGCCGCCGTTGTTTCGATGTCTGCGATGGTAACCAGATCGCCGTAAACGGTGATTGTCCCCAACTGATCCATGTTGTGGGCACCGCCACCATTGCCCTGATCGGAATAGAGGGTAATGACTGAGTGATCCATGATGCCGTCACCGTTGGCATCGCCGTAGGTGATGCTTCCGATCTCGGTCGTGTGACCCTCGATCACGATCCGGTCGCCTTCTTCGCGCGAGTAATCCTTGATCACGTCATCGCCGATGGAATCGACCCAATGGTCGTGCAGGTTATCGTTTTCGCCGGCCACACCATGCCAGTTGATCGTGCCATCGTCGCTTGTGTGTTCCAGCAGGTACTGTTCCTTGGCGTTGATCAGCGTCTGGAAATAGAAAATGTCGGCCCCGCCGCCGCCAATCAGATAATCGTCAGCCGGAATCGGTTGATCGGGGTACAGCTTGCCATCGGTCAGTTCGCCGTTCGGATCGCCCTCGTCCCGGTCCGGATCATAGGCGATCTCGGGTTCGCGGGCATCGGCGCGGCTGATCAGCAGGTCATTTCCGCCGCCACCTTTGAGCGTGTCCTCGCCATGACCGCCATCCAGAACGTCGTGCTGGGAATTGCCATGCAACAGATCGTTGCCATAGCCGCCCTGCAGGATGTCATCACCTTTTTTGCCTTCAATGTGATCGTCCCCGTCCATACCCAGAATGGCATCGGCGTCCGAGGTGCCGGCAGTGGTGTCACCGCCCGGCTCTGCCATGATCAGATTTACCGGTGTCATCATGTGACCGTGTTCGGAAAACCCGTATTTATCGGCGAACGCTATCAGCGTGTCCGACGCCTGGTGCATCTGGCCAAACACCGGCATCAGATCGGCCATGATCGCGTTCATGTTGGCCTGCGTGGCCAGATCCGGGTTCGCGTCACCCAGCATCGCCAGCATGTCTTCCTCGGTCAGTTGTTCGTCAAAGACGGCAACATTGCCGATCTCGCCTTGAAACAGGGAATGCGGGTCGGCGTTTTCATCGCTCGACCATGCCTGCGATCCACCGATGATCAGGTCATCGGTGTTCATCTCGATACCGGTGGTGAAATCGGTTTCCACCTCGATCAGAACGCCGTCATACCACAGTTCCAGCCCGCGCTCGCCGAAGGTGATCGCGATGTGGTGCACTTCTCCTGCAGTGACCTCGAGATTGGGCAGGGTGATCCATTCGGTTCCGGTGGACGTTTCCATGGACAGCTGCAGATGCCCATCCTTGACCCAAAGCGTGAACTCGCCCTCGCCATAACCGTAGCTGTCCATTGAGATCAGAGCGTATTCACCCGGCGTCCGGTCCAGTTCGAAGGTCAGCGAGATCGTTCCGGTTTCGAGAGCCAGATCCTCGTAATGGTCAATCTCGTCGTAATGACCATCCGCACCACCGTATCGGGTGGTGTCCGCATCGTAGTAGATTGCGCTGTCGTAGACTGAGTTGATGTCGTCGGGCATTTTTCTGTTTCCCTGGTTACCGCCACATTTCTGGCGAACCGTATTGATGAACTGTGGCGAGAAAGCAGTCTTTCCATGACCGGGCGGACACGCGCCGGTTCACGCCCGAAGCCCTTCACGAGTCAGCAGGTTTTCGCGGTTCCAAACCCGGCGGGCGTCTCAGAATGTGGCATGGGCAGAGGCCCGCTGACGACCGGCGGGGCCTTGCCGAGACGGGTGCGACTCAGCTGTTATCTTTCAGAAGACGCTGCTTTTGGCGCGACCAGTCGCGCTTGGCCTGGGTCTCGCGCTTGTCATGGGTCTTTTTGCCCTTGGCGATGCCCAGCTTCATTTTCGCCAGACCTTTGTGGTTGAAATAGAGCACCAATGGGACCAGCGTCATACCCTTGCGCTGGGTCGCGTTCCACAGGTTCGACAGCTCTTTCCGGCTGACCAGCAACTTGCGACGGCGACGTTCTTCGTGGCCGAAGGTGCGGGCCTTATCGTATGGCGCGATATAGCTGTTGACCAGCCACAGTTCGCCATCCTCGACCGCGGCATAGCTTTCGGCAATGTTGGCGCTGTTTTCGCGCAGGGATTTCACCTCTGACCCGTCCAGAATGATCCCGCACTCGATATCGTCTTCGATCGCATAATCGAAGCGCGCGCGCCGGTTCTCGGCGATCACCTTGTAATTCGGGTTTGTCTTCTCTTTGGCCATGGCCGGCAGATGTAGGCAGTGATGGCGCCACGTGCAAGCAGAGCCGCAACTACTGTACGCGGATCTGATCCAGAGCGCGCTGCGCATGGGCGCCGACAATCGATTCACCGACCAATGCTTCCAGAGCCGGGACCGAAGCCTTTGCCGCCGGTCCAATTCTTCCAAGAGCAATCGCAGCGCTTCTGCGGAGAACCGAGGATTCGCTGGCCAGCGCATCTATCAGGTCGGGCACCGCATCCACCGCATCGGCACCGAATAGGCCCAGCATCCGGGTGGCGCTGAGCTTTCCTTGTGGGTCTGATTGAGCCAATTCCTCGCGCAAGGTTTGAACCGTAACCTCCGCCGGAATGGCGGCAAGACGCAGCCCATCCTGAATTTGCAGGTTCAGCACAGTGTGTTCGCCGGTCCAGCGCACGATGAAAAAATATCTTTCGACGGCCGTCGGCAGGTCTGCTGGATCCTTTCCTGCCTGCCATTCCGCCACAACCGCATGGGCTTGGGTTCGCTTTCCCTGCTGGGCCAGAACCGAGGCGAGAACAGGTCGCAATTCGTTGGCCTCGGGATCCCGGGCCAGGCCGGATTGCAATGCCCGTTCCGCTGCAGGCAGATCTGCCAATGCAATCTGGGCGGCTGCTTCGAACAGGACATAGTGGCTTGGATAAGCCGGATCGAGCCGCATCGCCGCCTTCACGAAACTCGCCCCTTCCTCGGGTTCACCCGAGGCGATCAGGGCCCACCCCATGGTCAGATGTGCCTCGGGGTCGCTGGGCAGAAGCGCAATTGCCTTGGCCGCCTCGACCTGGGCCTCGTCCGCACCGTTACCGGAATCTACCTGCATCCAGTCGACCAGATTGAGCAGCATCATCGCGCGCAGGACATGGATCAGAGAGGTCTCGTGCTGGGCAGCAAGGCGCAGATTGTCAAAAAACGGGCTGACGTGCATTTTCCCGCCGGGTTCGACAAACCTGTCCCAGTGATGAAATGTGTGATGCCGCAGATGTGCCATGGCCAGCGCGCCGTAGGCCCGGCCATAGTCGGGGTCCAGTTCGACGGCGCGTTCGAAATGCGGGATCGAGGCAAGATTGTCGCCTTCGTTGAAACGCGAAAACAACTCCCAGCCGCGCTGGAACGCTTCGCGCGCCTCGACGGTTTGCGTGTCCATGCGTTTGATCTCGGACATCTCGTTGTCGGGCACGGTGATGCCCAGCGCCTCGGTGACCGCGATCGCCAGCTGCATCTGCATCTGGAAAATGTCGCCAACCTCGCCTTCGTAGCGGTCCGCCCAGACCAGATGCCCGGTGGTGGCATCAATCAGGCGTGCATTGACGCGCAGATCGTCGCTGGTCCGCCGCACACCGCCTTCGACAACAAACCGCACGCCCAGCGCTTCGGAAAACCCGGCCACGTCCATTTCCGCGTCGCGAAGCGAAAACGACGTGTTACCGGAAATCACAAACAGGCCTGAAACCTTGCTGAGATCCGTGATCAGGTCATCGGTCACGCCGTCAGCCAGAAAAACGGTTTGTTCGGAAAAGGTCTTGAACGGCAGCACCGCAACCGACGGTTTGTCGGGCAACGGAAAGGCCATGCGGTCTTCCTGTGCCGGTGTCATGGCCGGGTTCGGGGCACGGAACCAGTACGCGGCAGCTGCGGCCAGGATCAGGACAAGAACTGCGGGAATGGCCCAGCCGGCCAGCCGGAACCGGGACCGCGGGGCCGGCGCGTCCCCCGTTTCAGCGGCAAGGATCCTGAAAACCTCGACCGGCTCCGCCATGTTCTTCACGCGATGCTGACCCGCGGACTGCAACACGAACCCGGACCGCCCCTGCACATGGTCGGCGACCGTGCGGGTGGCCAGAATGCCGCCCGGATCGGCCAGTTGCTCCACCCGGGCGGCAAGGTTGACACCGTCACCCAGCAAATCGGCCCCGTCGCCGATCACGTCACCGACATTCAGACCGATGCGCAGCTCGATGCGCGATTCGGGCTCCCGCGAGGAATTGGCCTCTGCAAGGACCGACTGCAACGCCAACGCACAACGGGCCGCGTCGACAGCGCTGCGAAACTCGACCAGCAGGCTGTCACCGGCGGTATTGGCGATGCGGCCATCATGGTTGGAAATACATGGCTCGATCAGCGTGTCGCGCATCGTCTGATACGCGTTGATCGTGCCTTCCTCGTCGGCCTGAACCAGACGGGAATAGCCCGCGATATCTGCTGCAAGAATGGCGGCAAGACGCCGGTTTGCACGTTCCGTCATTAGGTGAGCTTAGCAGCGGGCCGGCAACGCGGAAACCGCCCGCAGCACCGTCAGCCCGCCCGCTGCCCGATTTCGGTTCCTGCCGCGACGGCCGACGACCATGCCCACTGAAAGTTGTAGCCGCCCAGCCACCCGGTCACGTCAACCGCCTCTGCGATCACGAACAATCCGGGCACTTCCCGGGCCTCCATGGTTTTCGACGACAGGGCGTTGGTATCGACACCGCCTGCTGTAACCTCTGCCTTTGCGTAGCCTTCCGTTCCGGTCGGGAGAAACCGCATATTCGTCAGGATGTCGGCGGCCCGGTTCAACTCGGCGTCAGGAACATTTGCCAGCTCCCTGTCGATGTTCAACATATCGTGCAACACATCCGCCAGCCGTTTGGGCAAAGACTCGGCCAGCGCGGCTTTCATGCGGGACCGCGGCATCCGGCGTTTGGCCGCAGCCAGAACGTCATGGACATCCGGCAGGATGTTGAGCCAGACCGGCTGACCCGAAGACCAATAGGAAGACACCTGCAGGATCGCCGGGCCGGACAGGCCGCGATGCGTGAACAGCGCCGCTTCTTCAAAGGAAACCTCGCCTGTCCGGGCAACGGCCGGAACGGAAACGCCCGAAATCGCTTTGAACGAACGATCCGTGTCACCCAGTGTGAAACGAACAAGGGCCGGGCGCGGATCGACTACATTCAGCCCGAACTGTCGCGCGATGTCGTAGGCGACCCCGGTCGCGCCCATTTTCGGGATCGAGGGACCCCCGGTTGCGACGACAAGATTTCGGGCGCTTTCGCCGGCCACATGAAACACCCCGTCGCGATGCGCAATCTCGCCGATCTGAGTCTGTAGCCGGATGTCCACGTTTCCGCGTGTGCATTCCGCCAGCAGCATGGCCACGACCTGCCGCGCGGACCCGTCACAGAACAGTTGCCCCAGCGTCTTTTCGTGCCAGGCGATCCCGTGCGCTTCCAGCAAGGCCAGAAAATCCCATTGCGTGTACCTGCTGAGCGCCGATTTCGCGAAATGCGGGTTTTCGGAAATGTAGCAACCCGCCTCGGTCCCGGTATTGGTGAAATTGCACCGCCCGCCGCCCGAAATCAGGATTTTCTTGCCCGCCTTTTCGGCATGTTCCAGCAACAAGACGCGCGCGCCCATCTGGCCTGCCGTCGCAGCCGCCATCAGCCCGGCCCCGCCCGCGCCAAGTATGATCGCATCGAACATCATTGCTTTGGCCAGACTTTTGAGGGGCGCTTATTCACCCAGCTTGGCGTGCACCTCGTCCAGATCGATTTCACCGATTGGCATCTTGTTGGCAGGGTTTTCAAAGTCGTACTTGAACAGGTCGAAATCGCGTTTGTAGATCTCATAGACCAGATGCATCGACAGGTCGTCGAAGTAATCTGCGACCGGGTGCACGCGTTTGGGACCGTGACCCTCGGATTCGTTGAACCGCGGGATTTCCTTCAGGTCGACGGGATGTGCCACATCGATACTGTCCAGAACCTGCTGCATGCCGTCGTTGAACGCCTCGGTCCAGAAAATCTTGTCGTAGCGGCCACCATTCACGATGAAGGTGGAGATGTGGCCGGACATGGCCGACCAGTGGATGTCGGGCTCCATCGGGCGGCGCCAGCGGATGGTATCCCGGGCGAACAGCAGGAACCGGCGGAAACTGCGGATCTGGTCGAACTCTTCCTTGCCGTCATCGCCACCAACTTCGATCCCGTATTTCTGGATCAGCAGCGGAACGAGGTTGCCCCTGTAGCGCTTTCCGTTGCGCTGAATGCCGCAGATCTTGTCGAAAAAGGAACTCAGGATGCGGGTGTAAGGGTTGCGCACACAGGTAAAGGCATAGGACTGGTGTGTTGTCACATTGTGCTCGATCAAAGGCTGGCTGGTTTCGCTGGCCCATTTGTGCAGCCCTTCCTTGGCGTCATGAATATCGCCTTCGAAAAACTCACCATGATCCGAGAAATAGATGATCTGACCGATGCTGGAACAGGCGCATTTTGGCACCACCCGATACACAACGCTCTCGGATTCGGTCATCCAGGTTCCGGGAAAGCCCATATCTCTTGCCTCCTTGTCCCGCTTGCCTCAGATTAGGGCAGCAGGCAGTTGGGGGCAAAAAAGCAAATTAGTCCCCTTTGTTCAACGGTTCTTCACGTTTGATAGTAACCAGTGAACAGGAAATATGGGCAGCGCAGCGCGACATGTCAAAGATCGCATACATTCTTTTGTGCCATAAGGAGCCCGAGGCGATCGTACAGCAGGCGCAGCGCCTGACTGCGGCCGGGGACTATATGTCGATTCATTTCGATGCCCGCGCCAAGCCCGAACACTTCAAGCTGATCAAGGATGCGCTGGCCGATAATCCCAACGTGACCTTCGCGAAAAAGCGTATCAAGTGCGGCTGGGGCGAATGGTCGCTCGTTCAGGCCTCGCTCTATGCGGTCGAGGCGGCCGTGGTCGCCTTCCCGCGCGCCACGCATTTCTACATGCTGTCTGGCGACTGCATGGCGATCAAAACAGCAGAATACACCCACAGGTTCCTCGACAACAACGATTGCGACTTCATCGAAAGCTTCGATTTCTTTGAAAGCGACTGGATCAAGACCGGGATCAAGGAAGAACGGCTGATCTACCGCCACTGGTTCAACGAACGGACCCAGAAATGGAAGTTCTACACATCGCTGGAATGGCAGCAGAAACTGGGGCTGAAGCGGAAGATCCCCGAAGACCTGCAGATCATGATCGGCAGTCAGTGGTGGTGCCTGCGTCGGCGCACGGTGGAGTGGATCCTTGATTTCACAAAGAAACGCTCGGACGTCATGCGGTTTTTCCGGACCTCGTGGATCCCGGACGAAACGTTCTTCCAGACGCTGGTCCGGCATCTGGTACCCGAGGACGAGATCCAGACCCGGACCCTGACATTCCTGATGTTCTCGGATTACGGAATGCCGGTGACGTTCTACAACGATCACTACAATCTGTTGCTGAGCCAGGATTTCCTGTTCGCGCGCAAGATCAGCCCGGAAGCAACCGAACTCCGTGCCCGGCTGGGTAAACTCTATGCCTCGACCGGGATCGATTTTCAGGTCTCGAACGAGGGGCGCAGTCTCTTCAAGTTTCTGACCGGTCGCGGCCGCATCGGCAGGCGGTTTGCCACCCGGTTCTGGGAAACCGAAAGCTCGCTGGGACGTGAACGGGAACTGATGATCATCGTGTGCAAGAAATGGCACGTGGCCAAGCGGTTCCTGGAAGAGGCCCGCAAGGCCACGAATGTCCCGGCGGTCGAATATATCTTCAACGAGGAAGACACGCCCCTGCCCGATCTGGGCGGCATCCAGCGCACGCTGGAAAAACGGACCCGGCACCGGCGCGCGCTGATGCGGATGCTGTTCGATTATTACGAAACCGACCGGCTGATCGTCTGCATGGATCCGGCGAACCTGGATCTGCTGCACGATTTCTTTTCGGATCGGTCGGTCACCCGGATGCTGGAAATCGTCTGCCAGTTCAGCGACGACTACCTGACCGGCCATGCGATGCGCGTGGGGCTGGCAGGAGAGCGAACCAGCAAGTCGGCACTGGAACGTCTGTTGCCGACGATCCGCAACGACATCCATTACGAAAGCGACAGGATCAGGGACGCGGGTTTTGTCCGGCACAACCGGATTCATGAGGTTGAACCGGCCGAAGAAAACGCACCGCGGATCGCCGAGTTCCTGACCATCGGGCAGGACAAGGCGATGGAGATCGCATCAAAGAACCACCTGTACGCCGATTGAGTCTGACCCCGGTCAGGGCGTCATGGCCGCGACCGGCGGTTCGGTGTCCTCCGGCAGCGGGCTGACATATCCATCCGGCCCGGTCCGGGCGCGCAGGTCGTCCCATGCCCGCGCCCGCAGGTCGGGGTCGGTCAAAACGTCAATGCCCGTGGCCGCCATGACCTTGGCTGCGTGCACCATACCCTTGATTGCCGGCGCGCCCTTGCCCTGGGCGACCATCTGCCAGGAATGGAACGGTGTACCGATGGCATAATTCGCGCCCCACATCTGAACCGTCGGGATCACCCAGCTGACATCCGCAACATCCGTCGAACCGCCCAGACCTGCGGCTGGCGCGTTGGCGGGAACCGTGAAATCCGGCAAAACCTCTCCGCGCCGCGGGGCAAGCCCGACGCTGCGATAGCTGTCCGCGATGTCAGCGGCATCAAATGTGGACTGGAACCGGGCGGCATAAGCCTTGTCGGTCTCGCCGAAGGGCGGAGGGCCAAGCTCGTCGAGATTGCGTTGCATGGCCGCCGTCAGGGGGCCATTCTCGATGACATTGGACACCGCGGCCAGAACCTGATCCTGAACCTGCGTTTCGGTCATCAGCGCCGCGCCCTGCGCCACATTCCGAACACGTTCCAAAAGCCTCAGCATTTCCGGCGCTGTTTCGGCGCGGACCACGTAACGCACCAGCGACCGGCCCTGCACCACGTTGGGAGAAATGCCGCCCGCATCGATATAGGCATAGTGGATGCGCGCCGTGTCCGGCATGTGTTCGCGCAGATAGTTCACGCCGACATTCATCAACTCGGCTGCATCCAGCGCGCTGCGGCCAAGATGCGGAGCACCGGCCGCATGAGAAGCACGCCCGGTGAACGCAAAAACGATCCGCGCGTTGGACAGCGAACTGCCGCGCATCACGGCCGGAATTGAATGCGGATGCCACGTGATGGCGATGTCCACATCGGCAAACGCCCCGTCCCGAACCATGAAGGCCTTGGCGGCGCCCCCTTCCTCGGCCGGGCAGCCATAATACCGCACGCGACCGGGGGTGCCGGTGTCCTTCAGCCAGTCGCGCACCGCAACAGCCGCCAGCATCGCCGCCGATCCCAGCATGTTATGGCCGCACCCGTGCCCGTTGGCACCGGTTTCCAATTCCTTCTGCTCCGGCAGGTCCGCCACCTGGCTGAGCCCCGCCAGCGCATCAAACTCACCCAGAAAGGCGATCACCGGGCCACCTTCGCCCGCCTCCCCGGTCAGCGCCGTCGGGATACCGGCAACATTTTCGGCGACGCGAAACCCCTGATGGCGCAATTCATCCAGATGCGCGGCGGCGGACCGGGTTTCAGCATAACAGGTTTCCGGCGTCGCCCAGACCCGGTCCGCCAAGGCCCGAAACCGCCCCTGCGCAGCATCGATCAGCGGCCATGCAGGGTGTTCGTTCATTTCGACTTCCAGGTGTCCAGCCAGCGCCGGAACCGGCCGCGTCGTTCGGCCACGGCATCGCCCGCTGCCTCGATGTTGTCTTCAACCCGTTCCATCACCGGATCGATGCGCCGCTCCCGGAACCGGATCCAGCGCACACGGATCGCCCACACGATGGCGAAGAAGATCGCAAGGAAGGCGATGTTGAACCAATTGATCACACGGTGATCCGGACCCTCGACCGGTTTCACACTGACGGCATTGGGAAAGATCGACAGGAATTCGTTGCGCCAGCCATAGTGGCGCAGCGACACCCATTGCGGGTTGTCCTTGTTCGACACAAGATCGTTCGCCTCGGCCTGCAGGTTCGAACTGTCCAGCTTGAAATAGGGCGGCCAGCCCCAGCCGGTATCTTCGTTGCGGTACACCATTACCCGGCCGTTCTTGGCCCGAACCGTGTCGATAAAGCGCACATCTCGGTTGAGCGTGGTGGTGCCCTCCTGCCCGGTATCGTGCTGCGCCCAGAACAGCGAGTTTTCACCGAAATCCACCCGGCGGACATCGGTGTTCACGATCCGGACGATGTCATGTTGCGGCAGCGTGTAATGCTGCGCGGCCAGCACCAGAACCCAGAAGGTGATCCAGACGGCCCATTTGAGATAAACCAGCATGTTTCCTCACATGAAATTGGTAACAAAAACCAGAACGGCAATCAGCACCAGCGGTACAACATAGACCCCCAGCAACAACTTGCGCCGGATCGAATTGTCGTACTGCCGCAGCCCGCGCTGAACAAACGCGTCACGATCGCCAGTCAGCCCCTTGCGGTCCCAGTATTCGTTCAGTTTGCGCCGCCTTACACTGCGTGACCACAGGCTGAGCACGATGTAAATGACCGTCAGCACGATCAGCAGCATGAAGATCAGGCGAAGCGGTGCGATCATCCTAGCGTCTCCTTACACTGCCCCACGGCCCGACCCGCTCGATCAGGTCCGGCTTTGGCGCAGGCAGCACCCTGTTCTCCATATCCGGCTCGTGCCCGAACAGGGCTTCGCGCGCGCCGGCCTTGTCGACCTGATACTCCCGTTCCAGGAATTCGGCCACGTAGGATTTCTTGGTGTCCGGCCATTGCATGTAGCGATGATAGAACAGTTCCTTGTGACAGATAAACGTCTGCCGGAAATCCAGCGGGGTCAGTTCCGCCAGCAACATGTTGGTCAGCTCGGCATCCGGGGTATTGGCCGCGCGCAGCGTATAGAAATAGGCCGGGTGTTCAGAGCTGATCCGCGGCCACGCCCCGCCCCCCTCGGCCCAGCGCAGCAGATCGTGCAGCCCGTGGTATTCCGGTGGCAACCGGTCGGCATGGGCCCGGGCCAGACGGCGCATATCCGTCCGGGTCAGCCCGCCCAGATCCAGCCCGGCATCGGCAGCGGCATCGATGACGATGAAATCCATCTTCTGCCGCAGGATCGCCGCTGAATCGATGCCGCGCGCCTCGATGATGGTTTCGGTCAGGTCGTTATACTCGAAAAACTTGGCGATCCGGTTCCGGTCGCCGGTGTCAAAGACGTATTTGACCGGCAACCGGCCAAGGCTCTCTTTCCCGCCGGCCGCGATTGCCGCGGGATGGCCCAGTTCGGGGAATATGTAGAGCCCGCCGAAATGCGCGGTCCAGTAATTGCCCTGCGCGAATTCGGTTTCCTTCAGCCGGATCGGATTGCGCGTCAGGTCACCGGATTTCTTCGCAGTCTCGATCATCTGCGCGATCAGCACATCGTCAAACCAGCCGTCGTCCTCATCCTTGAACCGGTCCACCATCTGCGCCAGCTCGTCAGCATGTTTCAGCGCCCCGTCGGTGGTGTCGCACTCCACTCGGATCTTGCGGATCTTGAACAGGTCAGCGGGCGTGGTCAGCGTGAAAACCGAGTTTTCCAGCTCCCCCGCCACCGCATCACGGGCGGTCAGCGCGAAAAGCTGGCTCTCATTGGCCGTGATGAAGCGTTCGAGAATCTCGTGATTGGTGGAATACTTCGCATGCAGCAGCGGACAGTGCTTCTGCTCAGTCGTCAGCAGGATGAACTGCCGGTACACACCGTTGTGGTTGAGGTAGAGATGATCGTTCAGCTCATCCCCGATCTCGGGCGAATAGCCGGAGATATCGACGTGGAAATCGGCCAGCTCCGTCTGCTTGCCGGTCAGATGGTCAAGCGCCCGGTTGTAGCGGTCGACCAGCGCCGGGGAAGCGACATGCACGAGGTCTCCGAACATGAGGCCCTTTTGGATGAGGCGTTTCAATTGGTATCCTGTCCTTCCTGATCCCCCCACAGATAGCGGGCCGCCAAGCTAGCGAGTGTGAAGAATATGGCCACTTTCGCAAACAACCACAGCATTTGCACGCTCTCCTCGGGCCAATCAAATCTGAACAAAGACCTCCATGCAACGACACCGAACAAATGGTTGTAGCAGGCGGCAATGAAGAAAAAGAGCAACATTGTTCGCCCGAAGATGTAGGCAAACAAGATCAGAAATCCTGCCACGGGTCTTCTCTGGATATCCCACAGGTGCCAAGGAACGAAGAAAAACGGGCATAGGATCAGGACAATGACCGAGCCGAGAGCATAAATCGTATGCAAATTTTCAACCATGACGTCAGACATCATTGGCACTTCCGCTCTGTTTCCACTGCGAAAGCACCTGCCGAGGCCGTCGCGCATCGCCTAGCCAATCCGCCTGCCTCCGGTGATGAGCATAGCCCGTTTCAACCTTCCCTTGTAGAAACCCAACAGGAAGGCGGGTGCGCCTGTCAGCATCCCGATCAGGGTGAGGGGCGGTCCAGCCATCAGGACATCCTGCCAGAACTGTCCGTATGTTGCTCCGCTGGGTTCCTCAGCCCAGACCGGCAGGACCAGAAGTATCGGCCAGCACACAAACCAGCCGACAAGGTAGACCACCGCCAAACCCACCGCAGCGTGCAACCAAACCCGCCATATGCGAGGGGTCTGTATCAATCCGAATGCCGCCCCCAGCACCAGACCCACGCCTGCCGCCAGCGCGAAACCCACCGTTGCAGGGTTCAAGACCGGATTCACCCGCTCTTCCCCTCCAGATACCGCCGCTTCGCCTCTTCCGTCCGCCCGAACTCCCGCACCATGGTCTCAATCGCCACCTCGTCCGACTTGTCGGCATATCGGAACTCGCTGTCCGCGTAGCGGTTGATCTCCTGCAAAACCATCCCGGTCGTGATCGGCACCCGCAGCTCCCCGATCATCGCCTTCTTCTCGTCGTAGGATTTGAACAGGAACAGCTCCGGTTGCTCCATCCATTCATCCGGCAGCTCGAAATCCATCGCGCGCACCTTGACCGCGTCGGTGATGTTCTTGATCGCGCGGCCCGTGAACCGGTCGTCCGCCTCCTGAATACCTTTCAGGTACGTGCCCATCTTGGCAATTGTATCCAGCTCCCCGATCCGGTCCGACACCTGGTCAAAGACGCGCAGCAACCCCTCCTCATGCGGGCGATTGTGGGACTCGAACGACGCGGCAACCGCTGTCTTGATTTCCTGCGCCGCGTAAACCTCGTGATCGCCCAGCGGGATGTCGTGGTTCTTGCCCATCAGCAGGTAGAGGATGTCGATATAGTCGTCCCGCGTCTGCGGCCCGTCCACCAGGAACCGCGCCCCGGCCCGCTGGCGCAGGGCGTCGTCCACGTTCTCGGGGTAGTTCGAGAACATGCCAAAGGTGCAGTTCCCGCGCACCACGGTGTTGGCCCCGGCAAAGCTCTCCATCAACACGGCGGTGATCTCCAATTGCCCGGCAGAAGACTGCCGATCCCCGCGCTTGCCGGCCAGCTGGTCGATATCGTCGATGGTGCCGAACCCGATCACGCCGGGGTCCAGAACGGTGTTGATGAAGGCCTTGGCGTTCTGTGCAGACTTGCCCTGATAGCTGTCGATGCTCTCGGTGCTCAGGTTCTGATACCGGAACGGATAGCCCGCATTCTGGCAATACTCGTTGATCAGCCCCGCCATCATCTGGATCAGCGTGGTCTTGCCCGTGCCCGGCTTGCCATCGCCCATGAAGGTGAAAATAAACCCGCCCAGTTCGGCAAAGGGGTTCAGACGGCGGTCGAAATCATAGGCCATCAGCATTTTGGACAGCTTCAGCGCCTGATATCTGGCGATGTGGTTGCCGACGACTTCGTGCGGCTTCTTGAAGGTCATCGTCAGGGTCGTCGATTTCGCCTTCGACGCCGGGGTGAAGCCGCTGATCGTCAGATCGTCCGCCTCCACCCGCCAGCTGGCCCCGCGGAAGGGCTCAAGATGCGCCGCGGTCTGGGCGCGCAGGCTGACCTTCTCCATCAGCTGTTCGGCATAGGCGCTGATCGTGGCGGTCAGGCGCGCGTCATCGGTGGCAAAGGCCGCAATGTCCTGATCCAGTTCCCACAGCGCACCGTGCAGCGCCAGCTGACCATTGTCGGTCAGCACCTCCTCGACCTCACCCACCTCCACCGTGGTTTCGCTGGCGTGCGAGGCCAGCAGGTAAGCAGCGGCATTGCCAAAAACATGCAGCGCAATCAGCGCCTCGGCGGTCAGCAGCGCGGAAAACTCGCCCTTGCGATTTGCCGACAGCCCACCGGCCAGATTGTCCCGCTTGAGGCCGGCCAGTGCGGTCTGCTCACCGAACATCTCCGTCACCGCCAGCGAAATCGCCAGCGCCCGCCGCAACGCCGTTGTCGCCACCGCCTGCGCCGGCGACGTCAGAACGTCGCCGTCATCCGCCGCTTCGATCCGGTCCAGCAAATGCACGCCTTCGGGCCGGGCGGTGGAGCGGGTGACCAGACCCGGCGTGGTGGACCGGAACCGCCGTCGGGTGCCGATCCCGGAAGACCGCTCGGCCTGCGCCGGGGCCTTGCCCTTGCCGATCCGCGGCGTGTGATCGAACCCCTCGAGCAGGGCGGCAGCGGCAGCGTAATGCTTTAGGATATCTTCTTCGCGCAGTTCCATCTGGTCGGCGGTTAAAGTCATTTCAAATCAACCCGTCTCTTCATCTTTGTCCAAATACTCATACCCGGCCTACCGCCCGCACCCGCCTTCCGCCCGTCCCGTAGGATGGGTGCTCGGCACCCATCCTGCCGCCTCAGTACCGCAGAACGCTGCCGCCATCACTGACGACGAATTTCCGTACATCCGCGAACCCCGGCGGATTGCGTTCGGCCAGCACCTGAAACGGCCTTTGCGGCAGGATGATCGACCGTTGTGTGCGGGTCGCCCCGGTTTCCGCCCCCCGGCCGGAAAACGGATCCAGCGCGAAAACCTGTCGCTCGACCGTGGAAAACCAGCCGGACCGTTCTTCGGTCACCCGTTCGCTTTCCAGCTCCTCCGTCGTCCAGGCCAGGGCCCAGTCCTGCCCCTCCGGCGCCATCGCTTCGGCCAGAACCTCACGCAACGGGCCGGTCTGTTCGGTGAAGGCGCTGGAATACATCGGCCCGACATGGATCCGGCGCAGGTGCTTGGGATGCAGATCATCGAAATCCTCGTCGAACCCGCGGGCAATGGTCAGCAGCTTCAGCGCGCCCAGCGATTGCGCCATCAGATGCGCCTGCACCTCGGGCCAGCGCCGCTGATCCTTGGGCAGCGACACCCGCCCGGTATCCTCAATCTCCATCAGGTAGATCACCGGCAGGTTGATCTGCGTGTCATACACCGCCCAGTGAACCTGATACCGCCGCCGGTTCCCGGCCACGTCCCCCAGCCAGACACACACCGGATCGTTTTGGGCCCAGAACACCCCGCCCTTCAGCAGCTCCTCGTAGTAGAGCCGTTGTGACAGGGCAAACTGCAGCTTCGTCGGCACCTGATGTTCGCCGACGATCGTGCGCACCATCTCGTTCTTCAGCTCCTCCACCGAGGGCATGTTGGACAGGTGGGTGTTCGCCTGCTGCGCATCGTTGGCCATGGTCAGCAATTCGGACGCCACGGGAAACCCGCTATCGCGTTTGTCCATCTGAAGCGATCCGAAAAACCGGCCGGTGTCCCGTCCGACCAGAAGGTATTTCATGCTGAGCGCACGAAACGTGTAAGTCAGCGCCAGCAGGTAAACCGACAGCGCCTTTACCTCGTGCTTCTGAACCTGCCCTTCGGCCTCCATGACGCCGGCGACACGCAGCAGATGCTGGGTGATCGTCTCGAACTTGCGGAAATACCGGCGCGAGGAATAGAGGTCGATCAGTCCGACATGGTCATTTGGTGTTTGCAACGGAAGCCTCTTCGCGGGTTTTTCGCTTTGCCCTGTGCCGCAGGATCGCCATACGCGCCCCGAGAGGAAGCGAGACCAGAACCAATACCACCACGGCCCAGTCCCCGATCAGACCGTCGTCCAGACCAAACAGCGGCGCCGCCCCGTGCAGCCCGAACAGCAGCACCAGCGCAAGCCCGAGAACGCCGACAAAGAGCTTCATTCGAAACCATCGGTGATAGGCCCGGTCCGCGCCGCCGGGCGCCGGCGGAGAAACATGACGGTTGCGGCGGCCAGTCCGGACAGGGCGAGAACTGCAACCGCAACGCTGTTCATCAGCGCGGCGAGGATCAGGGCAAAGACCGCATCAACCGCGATCAGCAACGGCCACTTTCGACGGCTGCCACGACTTGCGGAAACCATCGCATCACCCTCCATAGAGGTTCTTGTCATGTTTCTCGACAATCGCCTGAAAGCGCCGCGCAAAGCGTTCGTCGGCCTTGGCCTTGGCCTCCAGCACATCGCGGGCAAAAACCATGTGGTCCTCATGCGCTTCCAGCATGTCGGCCATCCTCTGATTGGTGGCGGTACCGATGGCGGCCATGGCGGTCTGTGCTTCCTGGTCGGTTTTCACGCCAATCTCGTTGATGCGGTGGGCCACATCCTGTTGCTGCGCGGTTTTCAGGGATTTCGACAAGGCGTCATACAGAACGACCCGCTGTTTGGTATCCGTCTGAAGCTTGTTGATCAGGACCATCTGGGTCGCCGCCTGATTCTGCAGCGAATCGACCCAGGTCTTGCCCTTTTCGATATAGCGTTCCAGCGTCTGCGACCGGGCCAGCTTGACCTGCTCCTGCTGAACCATCTCGTTGTACCTGGCGTTCAGCTCCGCCAGTTCGGTTTCCAGCTTGGTGCGCTCTGCGGCGTCCTGTTCAACACTGATCTTGTTTTCCAGCTCGATAATCTTCGGGTCCATCCCGAGGATATCCGCACGCACCTGTTCCAGTTCACCTACCACGGCCTCGCGTTCATCCAGCGTGCCAGATAGGTTCGTTTCAACCTTGGTCTTCTGCTCTTCCAGCATGGACAGCTGACCTTCCAGCAACTGCACGATCACGTCGGACTTGGAGATCAGGTCCTGTAGCTTGTCGTCGATATTGGCGGTGCGCATCCGTTCCTGGCGCATCGACTCGGATTTCGCCTTGGCGAAAACACCTACGAAGCTTTCCCAGCCCGTCTTGTTGCGCATCTCGTCGAAGTCCTTGGAGAACGCGGCAGTGACATCATCAAGGCCCATGATCAGCTCGGCGATATTGGCGTTCATCACGTCGGTATGGGCATGCACGTCTTCGAGCGTGGCGTTTTCAATGTCGATATCGGCGTTCTCACCAGCCTCGATCTTGGAGCGTGCGGCCTCGATCCGGCTGGTTACCGTTTCAATCTCCGACTGGGCCTTGGCCACCTGTGCCTGCGACTCGCGGACGAGTTGGTCGAAATTGGCCATGTTTACTCCCCTTCTTTCAAAAACTTAGCACTTACATAGTAAATGTTACGACAATTTACATCGCCGCAGATCCGGATTTTGCGGAAGTCTCGCAAATGGGCTTGCGAAATGAAAGTCCGGAAAACATTGCCAATGGGGCCTCAGACCTGACGGGCCGCGGAGCACAGGTTCGTCAGTTTTTCCATCGCCAGATCACGACCCAGCATCGCCAGCCCGCAATCGGGGGCCGCGATCAGGCGGTCGCGGTCGATGTGCTGCAACGCGGCCGTCAGCCGCGCGGCAATCTCTTCGACCGTTTCCACCCGGCTTTCCGCGATCGCGACCGAGCCGAAAATCACGGTTGAGTTCGGAAATTTCTCCAGCAGGGTCAGATCGTTGTGACGATGGGCATCTTCCAGCGAAATCTGATGCACGCTGGACCGGTCCACGGCCTCGGCCAACCGGGCGTAACAGCCGGGATCCGCCTTGTGATATTCTTCGTCGTCGAGATGCCCGGGATAGCCGCAACACATGTGCATCACCCGGGTGACATCATCGGGCAGGCCGTCGAAACACAGATCCAGACAATCCACGCCGTAATCCAGCGCCCGCTCTACATTGCGGGCAAAGAGCGGTTCGTCGACCTGTATGTACTTACAGCCAGCCGCGGCCAGCGCCCGGATCTCGAAATTCAGCGCTGCCGCGAGATCAAAGGCCAGCCTGCGCGGGTTGTCGTAATGCGCATCAGCACAGGTATCCATGATGGTCGTGGGGCCGGGAACCGTGATCTTCACCGGCCGGTCGGTAAACCCCTGGGCGATCCTGAAATCGGTATCCAGAAAATGCGACCCTTCGGGTGCAATCGGTCCGGTGATCGTGGGCAGTTCGGCGGTATAGGCACCGTCGCGCAAAACCCGGCTGGTCAGGTTGACGAAATCGAACCCGGTCAGATGGCGGCAATGATAGTGGATATAGTTTTCGCGCCGTTGCTCCCCGTCGGTCGGAATATCGACACCGCAGGCAACCTGATCATCCACCGCCGCCTTGGTGGCCTTGACATACAACGCCTCGGTCTCGGCGTCCTGCAGGCGCTGGGTTTCATTGGCGCGCCGGGTCACTTCGCCCGACGTGGCCGTCAGCCCCTCGTTGATCTGGAACCAGTCGCGGATCGGGACGTAATCCGGCTTGGGGTAGGCGCCTATGCAGGTTGTCCGGAGAGAAGAGGCCATGGCACGGATATCCTTTGCGAGCGGTTCAATGTCGGATCAGGTCCCACACTGAATGACATTCACACCGCGCTCAAGCCGCAGGAGCAGCGGAGCCGCCACGCAAAAACCCACGCGGCCCCGCTGCTGGCAGGTGTCAGACGGCAATAACGTTATGGTCCGGTCCATAGGGATATCCGGTGATGTTCTCGGCCCCGTCTTCGGTGATGATCAGGATGTCATGTTCGCGGTATCCACCGGCGCCCGGCTGATCCACCGGAACAGTCAGCATCGGCTCCATCGAAATCACCATGCCCGGCTTCAGAACGGTGTCGATATCCTCGCGCAGTTCCAGCCCGGCCTCGCGCCCGTAGTAATGGCTGAGAATGCCGAAAGAATGGCCATAGCCAAATGTCCGGTACTGCAGCAGATCGCGTTCGGCAAGAAACCCGTTTATCGCGTGGGTAATTTCGGCACAGGTCGCGCCGGGCCGCAAAAGCGACATTCCGAACTCATGGGCTGCAACATTGGCCTGCCAAACCCCGAGACTGGCCTCGTCCACTTCGCCAAGAAACAGGGTGCGCTCCAGCGCGGTGTAATAGCCGGAAATCATCGGGAACGTGTTGAGCGACAGGATATCGCCATTGGTCAGCTTCCGGGCCGTGACCGGATTATGCGCCCCATCGGTATTCAGCCCCGACTGAAACCAGACCCAGGTATCGCGGTATTCGGCGTCGGGAAACCGGCGCGCAATCTCGGTCTCCATCGCGTCGCGCCCGGCCATGGCAACATCCAGTTCCCGCACACCGGGGCGGATCGCGTCACGGATTGCATAGCCGCCGGTATCAGCCACCGCAGCACCGGCGCGGATGAGTTCCAGCTCAGCCGCGCTTTTGTGCATCCGCTGTCGCATCGTGTCCGCAGACAGATCGACAGTTGATGCCGGCGCAAGGAATGTGTCCAGCTGATCGCCCTGCTGCCGGGTCAGGTGATCGCCTTCGAACCCGATGGTCCGGCCCGTTCCCGTGACCGACCTGATCGCCCGCCAGAAATTGCCGCGCTGCCAGTCGGTATAAGTGATGTTGTCGCCGTGGCACCGGCGCCAGGGCTGACCGGCATCAATCCCGGCGCTGATGGTCACCGAACTGTCCGGTGTCACAACCAGCGCGTAAGGCCGGCCAAAAGCGCAGTACAGAAAGCCCGAATAGTAGGCGATATTGTGCATCGACGTGAGAACGGCGGCCTCGGCCCCGGTTTCAGCCAGAATGCGGCGCAGACCGGCAAGGCGGACGTCATATTCGGCATCCGGAAATGGCAATGGCGCCTTTTCGCCGTTGTGAAAACGGTAGTGATCCGGGCGGGGAGAAAAATGGGCGGTCATGTCGTGACCCTCCTTTGCAGAAAGGTCCCGGCGTACAGGACTGTGTGTCAGAAGACGGGCCCGTTGTCCGGCGACGCCATCGCCGGGGGCCGGGGCGTATATGGAACAGCCCGGCGCCGCAATCTGTTCCGGACGCGACATCCGCATGTCGCAATGCCATCCGGATTTGCCGGGGCGGGCAGCGGTGACGACACACAGGCGCCACTCAACGCACGGCATATGGCAGGGGCAATAAACACCTGCGTATTGCACGCCACCAAATGCTCCGGTCAGATCCCACATCAACCGCACACGAGGACCTGGCACGATGGCGAGCATTGACGGCACTGTGAATTCCGAACTGCTGATCGGGACCGCGGACGGGGACCGGATCAACGGTCTGGACGGAAACGATACCCTGTTCGGGTCTGGTGGCAACGACACCCTGTTCGGCGGCACCGGGGACGACCTTTATATCTATGCGCGCGGTGGCGGGACCGACATCGTCGGTGACGGAATGAACGGCACCAATGACCGGCTACTGATCCTTGGCTACTCGGCCAGCGATGTGCGTCTGACCACCAACAGTGCTGATCAACTGGTCCTCAATTTCGATGCAACCGGCGACAGTGTCCTGATTTCCGAACACATGAATTTCGTCTCGATCGAAACCGTCATATTCGGCGACGGCACCAGCATCGATCTGACCGGCGGGCTGACATTGACCGGGGCCGGGGGCGACGACCATCTGTGGGGCACGTCGCTGGACGACATGATCTCGGGCCGAGCCGGGGCGGATGTGCTGTATGGCCAGTCGGGAAGCGATACGATCCGCGGCGGTGGCGGGAACGACCTGATCTACGGCGACACGAACATAGCGGTAAGCCCGGCCTCGGATGACACAGACCTGATCCTGGGCGGCGCGGGGAATGACACCGTGATCGGGGGCGGTGGCAACGACACGGTGACAGGCGGGGCCGGCAACGATTCGCTGTATGCCCACGCCGGATCAGACATCGTGACGGGTGGCGCCGGCGCCGACACCATCAACGGCGGACTGGACGATGACGTCCTGACCGGTGGCGCCGATGCCGACGTGTTCCAGTTCGAAGCCGACGGGGCGCGCGACACGGTGATGGATTTTGTATCGGGCACGGACGTTTTGGATTTTTCCTATGCCGCAGTCGGCGCGGGCGATCTGGTCTTTTCACAGATAAATGACGGCACCGATCTTTTGATCGACGCTGGCGTGACTCAAGTGGTTCTTGAAGGGCTGACGCAGGCCGATATCGACTTTGTGGGCGATTTCGTGTTCTGAGCTGTCTCAGCCCGTCAGCAGCCGAACCAGATTGCTGGCCGGATCTTCCAGCGCGTCGATCACGTCGAAATGATGCCGCCCGGGCGCAATGACCATATCCTCCCCCCAGGCCTCGCTCAGCCATCGCGCCTGGTCGAGGAAGACGGGCCTTTCATCCGCACCGACCCAGACCGCCACGCGGGCCGTATGGCGGTTTTTTGTATATATCGGGCTTTCGGCCTCGGCATCTGCCATGGACAGGCCGAAATCTTCGTTCATCGATGTCCGCAGGAACGGACGTAGGTCAGACAGGGGCGAGATCGGAACAACCGCGTGCAGCCGGCCGGCCATATCTGCGGGCAGGACCGCCGGGTCCACCATCCGGGCCGTCAAATGGCCCCCCGCGCTGTGCCCGGTCACCGATATCGGCCCCTCCGTCAACGCAGCAACGGCCTGAACCGCGGCCGAAATCTGGGCCGTGATGTCGCCGATCCGCACCTGCGGGCACAGATCATAGGACGGCATCGCCACCGACCAGCCACGCGCCATGGCACCCGCCGCCAGATGAGACCAGCTGGTGCGGTCGAACATCCGCCAGTATCCGCCGTGGATGAACACCAGCGTCCCCAGCACAGCCCCCTGGGGATGAAACAGATCGAACACTTCCCGATCTCCCGCCCCATAGCTCAGGCCAATCCGGGCCCGGTCCCCTAAAGATGCGCGAAACACCTGTGCCGCAGCCTCCCAGCGCGGCGGATAATCATCCGCGCGGTCGATATACGCGCGATTGGCATAGGCATCGTCCAGATCGTTCATGACCCACTCCCCCGGTTGACCTAGACAAACCCTGCCTCAACTGCTTTGGCTCTGCGAGAGGAAATTTCAGGGAGTCTCAGGTTATGCTGGATGCAACAACCGATCTCAAATCGCTGCTCAAGGATCCTTCTCTGTTGGTGACAGGCGGTTACGTCAATGGTCAGTGGGTTAAGGGCGACAACGGCACCTTTGCCGTGACAAACCCCGCACGCGGCGACGTGATTGCCGAGGTGGCCGACCTCAGCCGGGATCAGGCCGCAAAGGCCATCGCCGCGGCCGAAGCGGCACAAAAAGGCTGGGCCGCAATGACCGGGAAAGAGCGGGCCGCGATCCTGCGTCGCTGGTTCGATCTGATGATGGAAAACGCACAGGATCTGGGCACCATTCTGACCGCCGAACAGGGCAAACCGCTGGCGGAAGCCGTGGGTGAAATTGGCTACGGCGCGTCGTTTGTCGAGTTTTTCGCCGAGGAAGCCAAACGCGTCTACGGCGAGATGATCCCCGGCCATCAGCGCGACAAGCGCATCATGGTACTGAAGCAGCCGATCGGCGTGGCGGCGTCGATCACGCCGTGGAACTTCCCGAACGCCATGATTACCCGCAAGGCGGCCCCGGCTCTGGCGGTCGGGTGCTCTTTCGTCGCCCGCCCGGCCAAGGAAACGCCACTGTCCGCGCTTGTGCTGGCGGAACTGGCCGAACGCGCGGGCATCCCCGCAGGCGTGTTCAACGTGATCCCGTCGTCGCGGTCCTCTGAAATCGGCAAGGAGTTCTGCGAAAACCCGGGTATCCGCAAGCTTACCTTCACCGGGTCGACCGAGGTCGGTCGCATCCTGCTGAAACAGGCCGCTGATCAGGTGTTAAAATGCTCGATGGAACTGGGCGGCAACGCACCGTTCATCGTGTTCGACGACGCTGATCTGGATGCGGCGGTCGAAGGTGCGATGATGTGCAAATTCCGCAACAACGGCCAGACATGCGTATGCGCGAACCGGATCTACGTTCAGGCCGGCGTCTATGACGCGTTCGCAGAAAAGCTGAAGGCCGCGGTTGAGAACCTGAATGTCGGCGACGGATTGTCCGACGGCGTGACAACCGGGCCGCTGATCAACGCGGACGCCGTCGACAAGGTGGTCGAACATATGCAGGACGTCGTTTCCAAGGGCGGCACAGTGCTGACCGGGGGCAATCCGCATGATCTGGGCGGAACCTTCTTCCAGCCAACCATCGTGACCGGCGTAACACAGGACATGATGGTGGCGCAGGACGAAACATTCGGCCCGCTCGCGCCGCTCTTCAAGTTCGAGACCGAGGACGACGTCATTGCGATGGCCAACGATACGATTTTCGGCCTCGCCTCGTATTTCTATGCCAAGGACCTGTCGCGCGTTTACAAGGTGGCCGAGGCGTTGGAATACGGGATCGTCGGCGTCAACACCGGCATCATCTCCACCGAGCTGGGACCGTTTGGCGGCGTCAAGCAATCGGGCCTGGGCCGCGAAGGCAGCCACCACGGCATTGATGACTACCTTGAAATGAAATACGTCTGCATGAGCGTCTGATGGACAGGATGCGCGGGCTTCTGCTGCGTCAGGATGGTGTGGCCGAAACGGCCGGTTTCGTCGGAAACCGGCTGGACCGGCCGGGCGAGGTTCTGGAACTCGGAGAGGTCCCACGCCCGTCTCCGGGTCCCGGCCAGGTTCTGATCAAGGTCAGGCGGGCGGCCGTGAACCCATCGGATATTGCCTTTGTTCAGGGATTTTACGGACAGCCCCGCACCAAGGGCCGGCCCGCCGGGTTCGAAGGTGTCGGCAAGGTTGTGGAGGCCGGGCCGGGATTGATGGGCCGGTACCTGAAGGGCCGCGACGTTGCGTTCTACGTGACGCCGGACGGGTCAGGCACATGGGGCGAATACGCCGTCACCCGGGCAAGCGTGGCGCTGCCGCTGAAAAAAGGCGTGGCCGACCGTGACGCGGCCGGCCTGATCGTCAACCCGGTCACCGCCGCAGCGATGCTGGACCTCGTTCGAGACGACGAAGCCTTTGTTTTCTCAGCCGCGGCAAGCCAGCTGGGCAAATTTATTGCCGGGCTGGCCCGCGATCAGGGCAAACGGATGATCGCCATCGTCCGGAGGGAAGAACCGGCAGCGGCGCTGAAGGCGCTCGGAGCGGCACATGTCCTGAACGAAACTGACGCCGGTTTCGAAACCGAACTTGCCCGGTTGTTTGCCGCGGAAAAACCGGTGATTTTTCTGGACGCGGTGGCCGGCGGCAGCAGCCCGGTTATCTTCAGGTCGATGGGTGAAAACGCGCGCTGGGTGATCTATGGCAAGCTCGACCCGTCCCCGACCGAAATCCTTGAGCCCGGCGAGATGATTTTCATGAATAAGTCGGTCGAGGGTTTCTGGACAACGAAATGGGCCGGGGAAACATCGTTCCTGCGCAAGCTGCGTGTATTTGGTGCCGTGCAGGACAGGTTCCGCGATGGCCGCTGGGCAACGGACGTCTCGGTCGAAGTGCCGCTGGAACACGCTATCGAACGCTTACCACAGGCCCTGGCACAGCCCGACGGCAAGGTTCAGATCATCGTCTCCGACTGACTACCGGTCAGCCTTGACCTGGGTGGGCATCCCTTCGCGCCGGTCCACATCCCAGACAAAGGCCGCGGCCAGCAACCCGCCGACCGACGCGCCCAGCATCAGCACAAGCCCAAGCCACGCACCGTTCTGCGGGGTCATCAGCAGGCCGGGCAGCGGTGTCAGCACTGCGCCGCCGGCCACCATCAACGCACCTGAAAGCCCCGCGGCGCTGCCGGCCAGATGCGGGCGGATCGCCAGCGCACCGGCGCGTGCGTTCGGAACGGTCAGGCCATTTCCCAGACCCGCCGCAATCCCGCCGCCGAAGAACAGCAGGGGATGGCTGGTCCATAACAGCATCAGCATCAGCGCCGCGAAAACCCCGCAGAAGGCCACGATACGGCCGGCAAAGATCATCCACAGTAGCCCCATTCTTTCCGAATACCGTCCGGACAGGAAACTGCCGATGAAAAACCCGCCTGTGATCGATCCGATCCCGATACCAACAATCGTGGGGGACAGATCGAATACGTCTGCCGCCACCAGCGGAGCGGACGAGATAAAGATGTAAAACATTCCCACAGCAAACGCGGCGCAGACCGAATAGCCCCAGAACCGGCGCGAACGGAACAATTCGGAATAGGCCCTGACCTGTTCAAGGAAAGTGTCCGCGGGGGCGGGGTTGGTTTCACCCAGATCCGCCCAGACAAGCCACAGCATCGTCGCCCCCAGACCCGAAAACACCCAAAACCCCGAGCGCCACCCGAACAACTCGTCCAGCGCCCCGCCCAGCATCGGCGCAAGCATCGGGGCAACGGCCATCGACATGCCGACATAGGCCATGAGGCTCGCTGCCCGGGACTTTTCCGCGGTGTCCGAGATCACCGCCGAGGCCAGCGCGGAACCGGCAATCACGCCGGCCTGCACAATGCGCGCGCACAGGAAAACCCAGATCGACTGGGCAAGCGCGGCACAGACCGAGGCAACGGCGAACAACAACAGACAGACCAGAAGAACCGGGCGCCGCCCGAACCTGTCTGCCACCGGGCCGAGAATGATCTGCAATATGCCGGTCACTGCGAGATACCCCGAGATTGCCACGCTGGCGAGCGCATAGCTGACCCCGAAATCCTGCGCGATATGGGCAAGCGACGGCAGGAACATGTTCAGCGACAGGACCGAAGTCGCCGTCAGCAGGACGAGCGTGGCCAGATGTGGCGGTGTGGTGGCGGGGGTGAACATGAGGGCGTGGTCCGGACAAGCCTCCAACCATGTGCCGCTTTGACCGGCAATGGCAAGGCGATACAAATGGTGCTGTCGGGTATTTGCGATCTCCGCATCGCCCGCCCCGACCGCGGCCGATCCCGCAACGACGGTCCTGACGGTGTTTTGGCGCAGTTCATATTTTCTTTCGCCAACAGCCAAGGATTGACGTTCGGGCACCGTCCAAGATCATGTGATGCGCATGGATGCCTCTGACGAAAATCTGGCCAATGCGGCGGCTGGCGGCGACGCGGCTGCGTTCTCGGCCCTGTTGGAGCGCCGGTACGATCAGCTGTTTGCCCTGTGTTTCCGGCTGACCGGCGGGCGGGCCGAGGCAGAGGATCTGACACAGGACATTTGCGCCGCGCTGCCGGCCAAGATTGCACGGTTCCGCGGCGAGGCGAAGTTCATGACGTGGCTCTACCGGGTTGCCGTAAACGCGGTCCATGACCGTCGGCGCCGGCAGGCAAGCCACGGCAAGGCGGCGGCTGGCTGGGGCGACTGGGAACTGGCACGTCAGGCCACCGAAAAGGAAAACGCCGAACAGGTCGACTGGCTGATCTCGGCGATGCGCGCCCTTCCCGGGGACCTGCGCGACACGCTGGCGCTGGTGCTGGACGACATGACTCACGCGCAGGCCGCCGACATTCTGGGCGTCTCCGAGGGCACGATCAGCTGGCGCATCTCGGAGGCCAAGAAGCACCTGCGGCGCATCCGCGAAGAGGAGGACACGGGATGACCGATGATCTCGACGACCTGCGCGCCACCCTGCGCAATGCGACCCCCGACCCGGATCCGCAGAAAAAGGCGGACAATCTGGCGCTGGCGCAAAAAAATTTCACCGCGCTCCAAGGATCGCGTGACGGTGCGCGTCATACCTCCAATCGCCCGGTTCCGGGCATTTGGAGAGGAGTTCGTCATATGGTCAATGTTATGTCGTCGCGTGGTGGTCTTGTTGCCACAACCGCCCTTGTTGCCGTTGCCTTCGTTGCGCTTGGGCCGGGGTCCGATCTGCTGCGCCCGCCTGCCCTGCCGCTGGCGCCCGAGCCTGCAGCAGACACGGCAGAAGCCAAGCGTGCAGCACCCCGCGTATTGCTGCAGGAAGAAGCCGAGGCCGACATGATGCCGGCACCGGCCCCCGCGATGGACCAAGACGCAGAAAGAACGCGCGTCGCACCAAGCGCCGGTTTGGGCACGGCGGCACAGGAACCGTCTGCCGGGCTTCTGGCGCCCTCCGATGACCGGATCAGGGCGGACGCGCCGAATACCGAAGAATTCGCCAACGAGGATCCGAACCCGTTGCAGGTGACCGCTGAAAACCCGGTTTCCACCTTTTCCATCGACGTCGACACCGCGTCCTACGCTGTGGTTCGGAATTCGCTGCTGAACGGGTATCTGCCAGACCCGGACGCGGTTCGGGTCGAGGAGATGGTCAATTACTTCCCCTATGATTATGCCGCGCCGGTCGGTGATGATCCGTTCCGCCCCACGGTCAGCGTTTCACAAACGCCGTGGAACGCGGATACACAGCTGATCCACATCGGAATACAGGGCGCCTTGCCCGCGGTCGAAGACCGCCCGCCGCTGAACCTCGTCTTCCTGATCGATACCTCCGGATCGATGAACCACGCCGCCAAGCTGCCGCTGCTGAAACAGAGCTTTGCGCTGATGCTGGCTCAGCTCCGGCCCGAGGATGAGGTGGCGATCGTCACCTATGCCGGCAGCGCCGGTCAGGTTCTGGTGCCAACCGCCGCGTCCGAGCGGCAAACGATCCTCGCCGCGCTGAACCGGCTGGATGCGGGCGGATCCACCGCCGGTCAGGCGGGCTTGCAACAGGCCTACGCGGTCGCACGTGAAATGACCGAAGACGGCGAGGTGTCGCGCGTGATCCTCGCCACGGACGGGGATTTCAATGTCGGCCTGTCCGATCCCGACGCGCTGAAAGACTACATCGCCACGGAACGCGACAGCGGCACCTACCTGTCTGTCCTCGGATTTGGCCGGGGCAATCTGGACGATGCCACGATGCAGGCGCTGGCGCAGAACGGAAACGGTCAGGCGGCTTACATTGATACACTGACCGAAGCGCAGAAGGTGCTGGTCGATCAGCTGACAGGGGCGCTTTTCCCGATTGCCGACGACGTGAAAATCCAGGTCGAATTCAACCCGGCCCAGATCGCAGAATACCGGTTGATCGGTTATGAAACCCGTGCCCTCCGGCGCGAGGATTTCAACAACGATGCGGTGGATGCGGGCGAGATTGGCGCCGGACATTCTGTGACCGCGCTCTATGAAATCACGCCGGTCGGGTCGCCGGCCCGCCTGACGGATCCGCTGCGCTACGGATCCGAACCGGTGGCGGACGGATCGGACGAGCTTGGCTTCCTCCGGCTGCGGTACAAATCGCCGGGCGCGGATGACAGCCAGCTGATCGAGCTGCCTATTACCGCCGACCTGCCGCCTGCCGATGACACCGGCTTTGCCGTCGCAATCGCGGGGTTCGGACAGTTGCTGCGCGGTGGCACCTATCTGGGCGACTGGAGCTGGGGAGATGCCATCGCTCTGGCCAACACCAATCGCGGCGATGATCCGTATGGGTACCGGGCCGAGGCGGTACAGCTTATGCGGCTGGCGCAAAGCCTGTCGGCGCAGTGACCCCGCGGCGCGTTTGAACCCCCTAGCCGGACAGGAGCAACCGCACTGTCCGGCGTATCTCCCCGGGATAGATGTCCTGCATTTCGGAGAACTGCGCACTGCCCAGAATACGCGTCAGCGTCGGTTCGGAAATCACGAAATATGAAACGGCACCAAGCAACTGGTAAGCGATGGACAGCGCCTGTGGATCCGGTGCATGTCGCCATCGCGGCGTTGCCTTAACCCGGTCGATCAGGTTGCGCAGGAAAGGTTCGAGATACCACCGCGTCGCCTCTTCGGCCCGCCGCCGGTTGTCCAGCAGCTCGCGCATCAGCAACCGGCTATCCTGCGGATGGGCAATCGCATGGCCACAGAAGGTTTCAAAGAAAGTTTCCAGATCGTCAGTGGCCGAGGATCCGGAAATTATGTCGTCCGAGATCCGTTCCAGAACCTGACCATAGAGTTTTTCCTTGGTGGCGAAATGATGGATCAGCGCCTGTTTGGTCAGGCCAAGCTCGTCCGCGATATTGGCCAGGCTGACCCCGTAAAACCCGCGCTCCGCAAACAGGTGCGTGGCGGTATCAAGCATCCGGGTCTTGGTATCTGATGTGATCTTCATGCAGCGACTTTAACGCGGCGCTTGACGCCTTACCAGTCGGTAAGTCTATCGATGAGCGGGAGGTAAACGCTTTGGATCACCAGACAGAACAGGCTCTGATCGACGAATTGCTGGGGCTGTCCAGGTCCGGTTCCGCCTACCTGGATCAGGAGGTCACCTATTCCGATGTCACGGATTACCTTGATGAAACCCGGTTCGCGGCCGAGAAGGCCTCGCTTTTTCGCCGCCTGCCTCTGATCGCCTGCCACGGGTCAGAGCTGCCGGATCCCGGGTCGTTTCTGCGCAGCGAACTGGCCGGGCAACCGGCCCTTTTAACGCGTGACCGGGATGGCCAAGTACATGCCTTTCTGAATGTCTGCCGGCATCGCGGCGCCCGTCTGGTGGACGATGAAAGCGGCTGCAAATTCAGTTTCTCCTGCCCATATCACGCGTGGACGTGGTCGAACGCGGGCGAACTGCGCGGCATCCCGCATCAGAAACAGGGGTTTCCGGATATCGATAAATCCCGCTACGGGCTGGTCCGGCTGATCTGCGCGGAGAAGCACGGCTGGGTCTGGGTGGTTCCCGACCCGGGCGCCGGCACAGACATCGACGCGCACCTGCAGCCGCTGACCTCAGACATGGACTGGCTGCAAATGGAAAACCTGCAGATCATGCAAACGGATCGGGTCGTGTGCAGGGCCAACTGGAAACTGCTGATCGAAGGCGGAATAGAGGCCTATCATTTCCACGTTGCCCACGCCGAAACCATCGGCCCGCACTTCCCCGACAACCTGTCCAGCTACCAGATGCTGGGTCCGCATATACGCAGCGTCCTGCCCCGTATCACGTTCGGAGAACTGGCCGAAACGGAGGTGAAAGACAGAATCCTCCGCAACCACGCAAACATCGTCTATTCGGTGTCCCGACATCGCAGTGGCTGGTTCAAAAGGATCACATCGTCTGGATTCAGATGGACCCGGTTTCCGCCGGTCTGACCCGGCTGAAACTCTCCACTCTGGCCCCCAAAGAACAGGCGGACCGGGCGGCGCACTGGGAACGCAACCACCGGATCACCATGACAACGCTGAAAGAGGATTTCGATATCGGCGAAGCAATACAGGGCGGCCTGTCCTCGGGGGCGAATACGCATCTGACCTTTGGCAGGTACGAAGGCGCACTGAACCGGCTTGCCCGGACGGTACGGGACTCCCTCGCTGGTTGACGAAACGTCACATAAGCCAGTTTTTGGATGACCTCCCATGGTCCTGCGTTAGGCTGTCCGGCGATGACACTCAAAATCAAAGACCTGCCGCCTATCCCGGACTATGTGACCGGAATGACGGACCACCAGTATCTGCAGGCAGCCTGGGACAATGGCCCTGTGGCGCGGGACAAATTCGGTTTCCTGACCGCCTTCCCTTACCGGTTGATGCAGTCATTCATGGATGACCGCTGGACCCGGCAGATCGAGATGGAAGGGATGTATGCCTCGGGCGTGACCTCGGGACCGATGTTCGAGTTTGTCGGAAACGTCATGCTGTTTTCCAACGGGGACGTGCACCGCCGCCGCCGCGGGCCGCTGGCACGAACCTTTGCCCACAAACTGATCGAACAGATGCGCGTCGATGTTGCCGCCCGCTGCGAACGTCTGATTTCCGGGCTGGTCGGTCAGGGCGACGTCGATTTCCTGGACCGGGTCGCGGGTCCGCTGCCCGCTGAGGTGATCGGCGCCATCCTCGCCGTTCCGGACGAGGACATGCCGCGGTTCGCCAGTCACGTCTATTCGGCCATTCGGGGTCTGTCTCTTGTGTCACCAGAGGTGCGGGCGGAATCCGATGCCGACATGGCGCACCTGATGGAACAGGTCGATGAGTTGATCGGCGCGCGCCGGAATGCCCCTGACGAAGGGCTGGTATCGAGTTATCTCGACAAGGTCAGCGGCGGTGATCTGACACAGAAAGAGATACTGGCGCAGATGGTCGGGCTGGTTCTGGCCGGGTCGGACACCACGCGCGGCGCGCTGGCGGCGACGGTTTCGCAACTGCTGCAACACCCCGATCAGTGGGCGATGCTGGTCGAAGACCCCGACCGCTGGGTCGCCGGCGCGGTCTCCGAAGGGCTGCGGTTTGATCCTGTGATCGGATCCATGGGGCGGATCACGCTGGAGGACCGGGATATCGAAGGTGTGGCGGTGCCGGCCGGATCGCTGGTGTCTGCGTCAATGCTGACGGCCCTGCGCGATCCGGACGTCTATTCCGATCCCAACAGGTTCGACATCACACGCGAAGATCATCCCAGACTGCACCCGGTGTTCGGCGGCGGGCCGCATCGCTGCCTCGGAGAGCCGCTGGCGCGCATAGAACTGGAAGAAGCCCTTAAGGCGCTGGCGCGTCTGGCACCGGGCATGACGTTGGTGGGCGAACCCGCACGGCTGCGCGGATACGGGGCGGTGCGCACCGTCAGCGCCTGCACGGTCAACCTGTAACGCACGAAAAAGCCCCGCATCCGGCTTGGGACGGATGCGGGGCAATCGTCGATCCGAGGGAAATCTGGACTGACGGTTAATTCACGGTCTTGGCGTCGACCACGTCAGGCTGGCTGACCGGTGCGGACGCGATTTCAATCCGGCGCGGCTTCAGTGCTTCGGGCACTTCGCGCTGCAATTCAATATGCAGCATTCCGTTCTCATGTGCGGCGCCTGTCACGCGAATGTGATCGGCAAGGTGAAAACGGCGCTCGAACGCGCGGGTTGCGATACCGCGGTGCAGGTAAGCCCGGTCGGCTTTTTCCTCGGCCTTGCGGCCGGCAACGACCAGAGACTTTTCCTTGACCTCGACGGTCAGGTCGCTGTCTGCGAACCCGGCCACGGCAATGGAAATCCGATAGCTGTCATCGTTCAGCTTTTCGATGTTGTAGGGCGGATAGCTGGGCTGGCTGTCGTTGGTCAGAACCCGATCCATCATATCGGCGATCTGGTCGAATCCAACGGTGGCACGATGCAGCGGGGCAAAATCAAAACTACGCATTTCATTCATCCTCTTCCAAGAGCGATCATCTGTTGCACCCTCCGATTGGACAGGTGCGGTTGGCGTTCACGCGGGGCCCGGTTCGGCACCCCGACACGCTTCAGATGGGAAGAGATTGCGCGGGTTTCAAGCCCGTCAGGGACGAACGAATTTCGCGCCTGTATTGTTCCGGGCAGAGCCGACGGAAATCCGGCTGATCGTGGTTTTGGGCTGGGTCGACATCACGTTCCCCGCCGCCAGTTCCCGGTGAAGCAGGCTCAGCGGCTGGTCCAGCTGCGTGCCCAGCGCAACGCGCGTGCCTTCGACCTCGGCCTTGGCGGATACCACCGAAACGATCCGCGGCATGTTCCCCTCGAACGTAAAGACCGGCGCGCCGGAGGATCCGAAATCCACGTCGCACGACATCACCAGCACACCCTGTTGCCGGCCCATCACGTCACAGACCTTCTGCAGTGACGGGGCCTCGGCGCGGTCTTTTGCATAAGACACCACGCCGACGCGGGCCCCTTTGCGCGGACGTTCCGCCGTTTCGAACGGCACCACTGTCGTGTTCTGGATCGGCCGCTGCAGCCTGAGCAACGCAAGATCGTTGCGCACACGGTCGGCGGTGACCTCTGCGTTATAGACATAATCGGGATGCACAACCGCCTCGCGCACATAACGATAGGCCGATGCCCGCCCGTTTCGCCAGCCGGCAAGAAACTCGATCGACTCAACGCGGATCGGTGCGCCGGATTTCTTGTCGTACAGGCAATGGGCAGCGGTCAGAACGATATCCGGTGCAATCAGCGACCCGGTGCAGAACCCCGCACCGCCAATGTCCAGACGCCCGACCGCGTCCCAACCCTGACCGGCATCGCTGGTATCGAGGCTGCGCAGCTTGGTATCCTGCGCCCCGGCACTCTGGGGAAACAGCGCCAGCGCCAGACAAATGAAAAAACTCCGCACGTATCGCCTCCGGATCGGTCTTTTTCCCAGCGATAGGTGCCCGATCTGGCGAAATTGCGGCGCGAAATGGGAGTGTTGCGGGAATTGTCCCGGCTGTCCTCAGCGCAGCGCCGGCGGTTTCGGACCACCGGTTGCCCAATCGATCAATTCGACGGAATGCACCACGGGCACCTGCGTCCCGCCGCCGATCTGCATCATGCACCCGATGTTGCCAGCCGCGATCACGTCGGGATCCCGCGCCTCCAGCGTCCGGACTTTGCGTTGTTTCAGCTGTGCAGAGATTTCGGGCTGCATCAGGTTGTAGGTCCCGGCCGACCCACAGCACAGATGACTGTCAGCCGGCTCCACCACGCGAAACCCTGCCTTCTTCAAAAGCGACTTTGGGTGGGTGGTCACCTTTTGCCCGTGCTGCAGGGAACAGGCGGCATGATAGGCAACCGTCAAATCCCGCGCGGGCTGTTGGGGTATCTCCAGCCGGGTCAGCAATTCGCTCACATCGACCGCCAGCGCCGATACCCGCGCCGCGTCCCCGGCCAGCGGTTCGTTGCGGAACATGTGCCCGTAATCCTTGACCGTCGTTCCACAACCCGACGTGTTGATGACAATCGCATCAAGCCCCGCGCCATCGATTTCCCTGATCCACGCCCGGATGTTGGCCGCGGCCGTTCCGTGGCTTTCGCCGGTCTTGCCCATGTGATGGGTCAGCGCACCACAGCATCCGGCCCCCTCGGCCACGACAACTTCGCACCCCAACCGGGTCAGAAGACGGATCGTGGCATCGTTGATGTCCGTATTCAGCGCCTTTTGCGCGCAGCCCGTCATCAACGCGACCCGCATCCGGCGCGAACCGGCGGCGGCAAAGCTTTGCGGGTCGTCGTTGCGGCTGACCGGCGGGATTGTTCTGGGGGCCATGTCCAGCATTGCCCGCAGCCGGGCGTCGGGGATCAGGCGCCGGAATGGCCGGGCAATCTTTGCCCCCAGCAACGCCAGCCGGAAGCGCGTCGGATAAGGCAGGATACGGGCAAGCGTCCAGCGCAGCACCCTGTCGGTAAAGGGGCGTTTGTAATGCGCTTCGATATACTCCCGCGCGTGGTCGACAAGGTGCATGTAATGCACACCCGACGGGCAGGTTGTCATGCAGGCCAGACAACTGAGGCAACGGTCAATATGCCGGACCGTCTTTTCATCCGGCACACGTTCGTTTTCCAGCATGTCCTTGATCAGGTAGATGCGCCCCCGCGGACTGTCGAGCTCGTCGCCGAGCACCTGGTAGGTCGGACAAGTCGCCGTGCAGAACCCGCAATGCACACAGTTGCGCAGGATTTCATTGGCGCGGCTGATACCCGGGTCGCGCATCTGCGCCTCGGTGAAATGCGTTTGCATGGCTTACCCCATAAGTCCCGGGTTGAGGATCCCGCGGGGATCAAACTGTGCCCGCAACCCGGCGGACAGCGCTGCGACCGGCCCCGGCTCGGGCTGAAATCGCGGAAATCCGGTTCCCCGGATCAGGGTCGCGTGGCCGGCAATGCCGTTCATTGCGGCACGGACATCCCGACCGTCCGGCACCAGAGCCCAGATCAGCCCGCCACCCCAGTCAAGCACCGCGCCGTCCGGCTGCAACCGCGCCAGCACCGCGGGCGCGTCGGTCGGCTTGACCGAAATCCGCCATACCGCGCCGAGCCGATCATGAAACGGCTCCACGTCCCGCACCCGTTTCCACGCGGCCGCGGCAAGCTCCGCATCGGTCTCAACGGTGCTTTCACCATATTCCGACAACCGCTTCTGCAATTCACCGGCCCGGTACCTGACCGACTCCGCGAACCCCTCAACCCGGATCAGGGTGACCGCCGCGCCATCCGCACCGCCCATCAGATGTGCGGCACCGGTCACGTCATACGGAGACCCCAGAGCCCGCGACATCGCCGCAACGGCCCGGTCATCGGCCAGCCCCACGATCCGGACAACCCCGGTGCATTCGGGTTTCGGCAACACCTTGAACGAAACCTCGGTCAGCACACCCAGCGTTCCATGCGCCCCGGCCATCAGCTTGACCAGATCATAGCCGGTCACGTTTTTCATGACCCGCCCGCCGTTCTTTGCAACCTGCCCGGCACCATCGACGAACCGGATACCCAACAGGAAATCCCGTGCGGCACCGGCCTGAACCCGGCGCGGGCCGCTTGTGTTGGTGGCGAACACACCGCCAATCGTAGGTTCGCCCGATGTGCCCGTCAGCCCGCGCAAATCCCGGGGCTCAAAGGCCAGTTGCTGGTTTTCCCTGGCCAGCGCGTCGGCAATCTCGACCACCGGAGTTCCGGCGCGGGCCACCATGGTCAGCGCACCCGGTTCATACAATTCCAGCCCGGCCATCGCGCGTGTCGACACCGGATTGCCGTCAACCGTCACACCCTGCGTGCCACCACCGTTGATCGCCAGCGGGCCCGCGGCAGCAGCGATCCGCTCGGCCAGTTCAGCCTCTGTTTCGGGGCAGTCCACTACCATTTTGTCCGTATTCTCCGGAATATCTCGAAGCGCAGGGCGACGCCCCGTCACTCCGCGGCCACGGGCGGCGCCCGCCGTGTTTCTGTGATGGCCAGCGGAAACACCTTGGCCGGGTTCAGCAGCCAGTTCGGATCGAACACGTCCTTCACAGCCACCTGCGCCGCCAGATCGGTTTCTGTGTACTGATGCATCATCAGGTCGCGTTTTTCGACGCCGACACCATGTTCGCCCGTCAGGCAGCCACCGGCCTCGACACACAGCTTCAGAACCTCGGCACCAAAAGCTTCACAGGTCTCCAGATCTCCGGGCTTGTTTGCATCGAACAGGATCAGGGGGTGCATGTTGCCGTCCCCGGCGTGGAACACATTGCCAACAGCAATCCCGAACTGTTTTGACAGCTCACCGATCCGGCGCAGCACAAATGGCAGCGACGACACCGGGATTGTCCCGTCCAGACACATGTAATCGTTGATCTGCCCCATGGCGCCAAATGCGGATTTGCGGCCCAGCCAGATCCGCGCAGCTTCCTCCGCATCCTGCGCTTCGCGCAGCTCCACCGGATCGTGCCGCCGGGCGATATCGGTGATTTTGCTCAATTGCGATGCAATCTCGGCTTCGCTGCCTTCGACCTCGACGATCAGCAGCGCCTCGCAATCCGGATAGCCTGCACCGGCAAAGGCTTCGCAGGCGCGGATACAGGGGCGGTCCATGAATTCGATGGCGACGGGCAGAATGCCGGATTTGATGATGTCGCTGACACAGGCGCCGGCAACCTCGTTGGATTTGAACCCCATCAGCACGGGCCTTGCGCCTTCGGGCTTGTGCAGGATGCGCAGCGTTGCCTCGGTCACCACGCCCAGTTGTCCCTCGGATCCGCAAACAACCCCCAACAGATCCAGCCCCGCCGAATCCAGATGCGCGCCGCCGATCTCCACAACCGTGCCGTCCATCAGCACCATGGTCACGCCCAGCAGGTTGTTTGTGGTGACCCCGTATTTCAGGCAATGCGCGCCACCTGAATTCATGGCGATATTGCCGGCAATCGCACAGGCAAGCTGACTGGACGGGTCGGGCGCATAAAAGAAATCCTCTTCTTCCACCGCACCGCTGACAGACAAATTGGTGCGACCGGACTGCACCCGGATCACGCGGTTTTCATAGTCGGTTTCCAGAACGGCGTTCATCCGGGCAACGCCCAGGATCACGCTGTCGGCCGTTGGCAAAGCCCCGCCCGCCAGCGAGGTTCCCGACCCGCGCGGCACCACCGGCACAGACATGTCGTGGCAGATTTTCAGAACATCCGACACTTCCTGCGTGGTGGCAGGCAACACCGCCAGCAGAGGAGGACATTTGTAGGCCGTCAGCGCATCACATTCATAAACCCGTGTTTCCATGACATCATGGATCACGGCATCCTCCGGCAGAACCGTCAGCAATCGGTCGATCAGCTGTGCCTTCTTTGAAAGGACAGCAGGATCCGGCGTTGGCATTTCCATGACGGCCCTCCTTTTGGTAAAATATTATTACCAATTCGTCCGATTGGCAAGGGATAGGGAAAACTCCTAATGTCCCCGCCATGACCTTTTACGACATTGCTCGGTATTTCTCCGGATTTGACGCCGCCGGACTGGCCGTGATGCTGACCACCTGGTTCTGGATCGGCTGGCGCATCGAAAACCCGCATCCGGACCGGCCTTCCGTATCCGTATTGATGAACGGGTACCGCAGAGAATGGATGCGGCAGATGGTGACCCGACAGCCGCGCATCTTCGACAGTCAGGTCGTCGGCCTGATGCGACAGGGCACCGCTTTCTTTGCCTCGGCGACCATGCTGGCCATCGGTGGCGGGCTGGCCCTGATTGGAAATCTGGCCTTGCTGCAGGATGTGGCAAGCGATCTCAGCCTCGGCGCCGCACCTGAAATCGTCTGGGAAATCAAGCTGGTCCTGATCATTGCCTTTCTCGCAAACGCATTCCTGAAGTTTGTCTGGTCGCATCGGCTGTTCGGCTATTGCGCCATTCTGGTCGCTGCCGTTCCAAACGACCCCGAAGATCCGGTTGCCTTTCCGCGCGCGGCGCAAGCAGCCGAAGTCAGCATCACCGCGGCCCGCAGTTTCAACAAGGCCATGCGGGCGACCTATTTCTCGCTTGCTGCAACGGCATGGCTTCTCGGCCCGGTGCCGCTGCTTATTGCGGCTCTGGCAACCGTGACGATGCTCTACCGGCGCGAATTTTCGTCGCGTTCCCGCCTCATCATGCTGGAAACCCCCGAAAACACACAGTCGTGAAACCCGGTTTCACGGTTCCGCGTTTAAGGTCACCCCATGTTGCGACTGATCATTCTCCTGCTTGTGGCCGGACCGGCCTTTGCCGACCCGCCTGCCATCGAAAACGTGGATGCCCGAAAAGAGGCCCGCGGCTGGCGCTTCGATGTCACGCTGCGCCATCCCGACACCGGGTGGGATCACTATGCCGATGGCTGGCGCGTGCTGAATATGGAGGGCGCTGAACTGGGGATGCGGATCCTGCATCATCCGCACGAAACCGAACAGCCCTTCACCCGCTCGCTCAGCGCTGTCGTGATCCCCGAAGGAACAACCGAAGTACAGGTTCAGGCGAGGTGCAGCGTTGACGGATGGTCCCGGACAACTGTGGTTGTCCCGCTGAAGTGAGCCATTCGGCCGGCCGTCAGGGCAGCCCCTGCTTCACGCCCGGTGGTAAGGTGTGCCCGCCGAAATCGTGGCAGCGCGGTACAGTTGCTCGGCCAGCATGACCCGCACCAGCATGTGCGGCCAGACCATCGCACCAAAGGAAATGGCGTGTTGGGCGCGGGCCCGCACCGACGGGTCCAGCCCGTCAGCACCGCCGATCAGGAAACACGCGTCGCCCTGCCCGCTGTCGGCCCAGCCTTGCAGCAACCCTGCAAAATCGGGCGAACTCAGCTTGCGGCCGCGTTCATCAAGACAGCAGACCAGCGCAGCATCCGGGATCTGGCGCAACAGCGCCTCGCCCTGCACGCCCATTGTCTGCGCTTTGCGTTCATCGACTTCGTGCACCGCCGCGGGTCCAAGCCCGAAGGGACGACCGGTTCGGTCAAACCGCTTGAGATAGTCGTCGACCAGCGCCTTTTCCGGGCCGCTCTTCAGGCGCCCGACGGCACAAATATGAATGCGCATCCGCGTGTCCGGTGCAGATCGTCAGTTCGCCTGAGCGCTGACCGGCATCCACATCTTTTCAAGCTGGTAGAAATCCCGCACTTCCGGTCGGAAGATATGCACGATGACATCGCCGGTATCGATCAGCACCCAGTCGCCGGCATCCTTGCCTTCAACGCGGGCCACACGGCCAAAATCGTGCTTGAGCCGTTCAACCAGCTTTTCCGACATCGAGGCGACCTGCCGCGAAGACCGGCCAGAGGCAATGACCATATAGTCACCAATGGATGTCTTGCCGCGCAGGTCAATCTGCACAACATCCTCGGCCTTGTCATCGCTCAGGGATTTCAGAATACGATCGAGCAGCGCTTCGCTGTCCGGCTCGTTCGGGACCGCCATCAGGCCGGGTCCCTTGTCAGCGATCATTGTCGCTTCGGTTTGGGTTGACAGAACGTCGTCCTCCTTTCAGCACGCCGAATTGTGCCCTCGGCGCTACGGCATGCTTAAAATCTAGCAAGAGGTATGTGACATTTCAATGAATCCCGGCAAACCTCGACCCCGGCGGCGCTTTGGTGAGGCGGTACTGCCGCAGTTTTGATCGAAACGGGGCCACACGCTCGAACGGGTGAAGGACCGCGCTACGGTTGTGCGGCAGGTCATCACGATTGCCTGCCACAAATGGAACGATGCGGGAAAACACCCGCGCGCGTAGAGGAGGAACACCCTTGTTGAAATGGCTGCCGGCCTTGATTTTACCGTCCCTGTTTGCAGTCGTGGCGACTGCACAGGAGGTCTCGCAATCCGTTCGCATGTACTGGCTGGAATGTGATGCCAACAGGGCGTGCATCGCCGATATCAACGGGTTTTCGGCAACGAATTCCTTTCTGACATTCAAACTGGAACGGTCCATCCTGCCCAATGCACCGGTGCTGGTGACCGTGGTACCGGAACACGACATGCCGGAAGGCGCGCGGATCGGGTTCGACATTCCCGGTGTCGCCGGGGGAATCTCCGGGGTCGCGGGATATATCGGCCCGGACAATTCAACCTCCTTCGCAGAACCCGTGGACAGCGCGCTGGTGGATGCCATCAGGCGCGGCACCTCGCTGACCGTTACGGTCGATCACGGCGGCAGCCTCGGATCACAGGCATACACGGTCCCGCTGGCCGGTGCCGTCGACGCGCTGACGATCATGGATGTCGTCCAGCAGCGGCTGGGCCGTGTCGATGCGGCAGTGGCCCGGGGCGCGCAGCCGGCAGAATCGATGTCGGACCTGTATCCCTCCGAGGGCGAGGAAATGGGTGGCGAAGATATGGGCGGCATCGCGGGATCCGACGACGAATCGGGCGATACACATATGGAAGAAGGGCCGAACGGATCTTACGTGGACCTGCTCTATTCGGAAAGCGACCTGCCGGACGAGGTGCTGATGCCCGGTTACCGGGTTGCCGATTGTGGGGACTTGTCCGGGCCGCTGAACGAAGTCGGCGCATTGCTGAACCGGGACCAGACCGCGCGCAAGACCTGGCTGGTGCCGTGCAAGATCGGTAAGGCGAACGTCGCCTATTACGTTGTCATGCATGACCCGGCGAACGGGATACATTACGAATTCTTCGAATTCCAACTTCCGCCGGGACATAATAAACCGGACCGGATGCTGGTGCTGAACCCGGTCTGGCTGCCGGACAGCAACACGATGATTCTCACCCGGCACGCGAACATCAACCTGAACTGCGGCGCCTACGAGACGCATGCCTGGGTGCCCGAAGGACGCTACTTTGAACTGGTCGAATACCGCGAAAAGAAGCATTGCAGCGGCCCCCAGATCAGCCCGGAAAACTTCCCGGTTGCATGGACAATTGCCGAGATGGGCGACTGAACCACGCCGGTTCCTGCCCAGCCCCGGATCACATGACCGGGTTCGAAGCTTGAATGACGGCTGTGCCGGCTGTATCTGGTCGTGCATGATGCCAGTTTCGAACCCGGGAATAGACCTGCAGGACCGCGCGCGGCTGCGTGAGCGGTTCTTTGGTGCCACCCGCTCGGTCCTGGCCCGACCCTGACCGGATCCAGCCTTCGCCAGAAAATCCATGACACGCCGGAGAGGACCCATGTCCGCCAAGACACTTTATGATAAAATCTGGGATGCCCATCTTGCCCACGAGGCCGAAGATGGCACCTGCCTTCTGTATATCGACCGTCACCTTGTCCACGAGGTGACCAGCCCGCAGGCCTTCGAAGGGCTGCGTATGTCCGGACGCACGGTGCGCGCGCCCGACAAGACGATCGCGGTGCCCGACCACAACGTTCCCACCACGCCGGGCCGCGAAGACCCGGCCAACATGACCGAAGACAGCGCTGTTCAGGTCGCCGCGCTCGACCAGAACGCCAGGGATTTCGGGATCCACTATTACCCGGTGACCGATATCCGGCAGGGCATCGTGCATATCGTCGGCCCCGAGCAGGGCTGGACCCTGCCGGGCATGACCGTTGTCTGCGGCGACAGCCACACCGCCACGCATGGTGCATTCGGCGCGCTGGCACATGGCATCGGCACCTCCGAGGTCGAGCACGTGCTGGCAACGCAGACGCTGATCCAGAAAAAATCGAAAAACATGAAGGTCGAGATCACCGGCAAGCTTGCGCCGGGCGTCACGGCCAAGGACATCACCCTGTCGGTGATCGGAGAAACCGGCACCGCCGGCGGCACCGGTTACGTTATCGAATATTGCGGCGAAGCGATCCGTGATCTTTCGATGGAAGGCCGCATGACCGTCTGCAACATGGCAATCGAAGGCGGCGCGCGCGCCGGCCTGATCGCGCCCGACGAAAAGACCTTTGAATATGTTCAGGGCCGCCCGCACGCGCCCAAGGGTGCCCAGTGGGAAGCGGCACTGGCATGGTGGAAGACGCTTTATTCCGATGATGACGCGCATTGGGACAAGGTCGTAACGATCCGGGGCGAAGATATTGCCCCCGTGGTCACATGGGGCACCTCGCCCGAGGACGTGCTGCCGATCACCGCCTCCGTGCCCAGCCCGGAAGATTTCGAAGGCGGCAAGGTCGACGCCGTCCGACGCTCGCTGGACTACATGGGACTGACCTCGGGCATACCGCTGAACGAGGTCGAGATCGACACGGTGTTCATCGGCTCCTGCACCAATGGCCGGATCGAAGACCTGCGTGCCGCCGCCGAAATCGTCAAAGGAAAAAAGATCAAGGACGGGATGCGCGCCATGGTCGTCCCCGGATCGGGTCTGGTCCGGGCGCAGGCCGAAGAAGAGGGGCTGGCCGATGTCTTCACCGAGGCCGGGTTCGAATGGCGGCTTGCCGGCTGTTCGATGTGCCTCGCGATGAACCCCGACCAGCTGCAGCCGGGCGAACGTTGTGCATCGACGTCGAACCGCAACTTCGAAGGCCGCCAGGGCCGCGGCGGCCGTACGCATCTGGTGTCTCCTGCGATGGCGGCAGCAGCGGCTGTCACCGGACGCCTCACCGACGTGCGCGAACTTCTGTAACACCGGCGGGGCCGGAACACCGCATCCGGCCCTGATCCGTCTGCCGTCACTGGCGCATTTCAGCGCCAGCACGCTGCCATCCGCGGGCAGCACTGCTCAAAACCTTACAAAAAATCGAATTCTCCTGTAATGGGGAGATGCAAATCAACCTAGGAGGCTCCCATGAAAGTCTGGGTCAAGTGGCTAATACTCGGTATCCTGTCCATTTTGTTTGGCCTCTTCGTTCTGGCCAATCCAATTGCCGCATCCGTGTCCGTCACGGTCATGGCCGGCATTCTGTTCGCCGCATCGGGCGTGTTCCAGATCATTGCCGGTTTTGGCGAAGAGGGCATGTGGGCGAAGCTGGTCGGCATCGTCATCGGTCTTTTCATGGTGCTCATCGGCGTTTCGCTGATGTTCCGCCCGCTCGAAGGTGTCATGTCTCTGGCCCTGCTGGTCACGATCCTGTTCGCGGCAACCGGGATCGCCCGGCTGGTGACCTCGTTCAGCATGCGTGACACGCCGTTTTTCTGGCCGATGCTGATTTCCGGCGCTCTGACAATCCTGCTGGCGGGTTATATCGCCGCGAACTTCTTTGTCGTCGCGCCCAGCCTGCTGGGCATTCTGCTGGGGATCGAATTGTTGTTCAACGGCGTCGGGCTGATCGTCCTGGCGTTTTTCCTGCGCACGGTCAAAGACCGGCTGCAAGCCTGACCCCGGGACTGCCATCCAACTGAAAACCGGGCCCGCGGCAACATTGTTCCGGGCCCGAATTTCGTGCCTGCCTGCACACCGGGTCGAACGGCCCGCCGACGTGATGGCCGGGCCCGGCATCTTGTCTCTGCTGCGAAGTCATGCTTAAGAGACCACGCTTGCAAGGAGAGACAGATGGACAAGTTTGAGACACTCACCGGTGTCGCGGCCCCGATGCCGCAAATCAATGTCGACACGGACATGATCATTCCCAAACAGTTCCTGAAAACCATCAAGCGTTCAGGGCTGGGCGTAAATCTGTTCGACGAAATGCGCTACGATTCGGACGGCAATGAAATCCCTGATTTCATTCTGAATCAGCCCGCCTATCGCAACACCGAAATCATCGTGGCCGGGGACAATTTCGGCTGCGGTTCATCGCGCGAACATGCCCCTTGGGCGATCAAGGATTTCGGCATCCGCTGTGTTATCGCACCCAGCTTTGCCGACATTTTCTACAACAACTGCTTCAAGAACGGCATCCTGCCCATTGCCCTGCCGCAGGAAACCGTCGACCTTCTGATGTCCGACGCGGAGAAGGGCGAAAACGCACGCATGACGGTCAATCTCGAAGACCAGACGATCACCACCTCCGACGGCGAAGTCGTGTCCTTCGAACTCGATCCGTTCCGCAAGAAATGCCTGCTGGATGGTTTGGACGACATCGGTCTGACGATGGAAAAGGCCGCCGCAATCGAAAGCTTTGAAAACCGGGCCTCGGCGGAGCGTCCCTGGGTCTGACCCCAAAACCGATCTGAAACGAATGAACCGGCCCGTTTGACGGGCCGGTTCATTTTCATTTGGGCGCTGATTACTCGGCAGGAACGGCCGTTCCCTGCGCCCCTTCGCTGCGGAAGTGCTTGGCGTTCAGCTTGAACACCAGCCAGATCATGGCAACCTGCAGAGCAATCGCGATGGCCGAGATGGCAAAATAGGCAACCGAGAACTTGTCAACCAGCCCGACGGCTACAAGGCCCTTGTTCAGATAGAAATGGGTCATGACCGACAGGGCCACCCCCGGACAAACCAGTGCATAGGACCCTGCGGACCGTGCTGTGCCGGTCACGTATTGGCTGACATACCCAAACCGACGCAGAACGGTCAGGCCCAGCGCGGCCACGCTCAGCTGAATCATCAGCCCGGTGGTCAGCATCGTGAATGTATCGACCTTGGTGCCGTGGTCATCAAAATGAACATGCAGACCGTGGTTCAGCCGCAGGAACGCGATGGACAAAACCGTCACCAGCGGAACAATGACCAGCAGCGTGGGCGCACTTTCCGCATTCGCGCCGCTTTCCATCATCGCGCGCATTCCCAGCACCAGATTGACCGCCGCAAGAAGAACCGCCGAAACGATGAAGAAGCTCGACGCGATATAGCTGATACCCGTGATCAGCGGGACCGAGCTCATCGCGGCAGGGGCCGCCAGCCCGACACCGACCATCGCCAGCGCAAAGGACGGCAGGATCTGCGCAAAGCTGTTGTTCTTGGAACAGTCAAACCCGCCGTCGACCAGTGCACGGCCAAAGAAATCCGCCATCAGGCGCATCGCGTAAACGCCGATTGCCAGAAACGTGATCATCGCCATCGGGAACAGGTATTCTACAACACCCCACAGGCCGGGAACAAATACCAGACCCAGAATAAACCCTCCGTTGACGACCATTGCCAGCGCAAGCGGAATGGCCAGCATCTGCGTTTCCGCGTTGCTGTTGCGCAAAGCCGTGTAAGCCTCGGTCTTGCGAAAGGCGGCGAGGGCGCCGAGGTTCCAGATCAGGGTGCGGATCATGAGGATCGCGAACCCTGCGATACCCAGTGCCGCCACCAGTATCGCGGCTTTCATCGGCAGCCCGCCGGTTGTGTAGGCGGAAAGAATGTCTTCGAATACCGGGACGGGTTGGCCGGGATGGGGAACCCAGAACATCAGGTACATAAAAAACGTCACCATCAGCCCGCCAGAGCCGAGCGTGGCAAGAAAATAGAGCGGCGAATACCGGTCGCGGATTGCCTGTGCGGATATCATGGACATGTCTTGTCCTCCTAACGAACTACATATTACATTTTTCTAATATATAGGCTCTCGACGTTTTGACATGGAACATTCCGCCGCAGGACCGCCGGGGCAGGCGCAAAATCCGCGGTTTGTGGTCCATCTGATGAGTTGCGCAAAATCTGGTAGGTGGGCCGTAATGCGCCGCAGTTCCAACCACGGATTGATGCAAAGGCGCACCAGTGCTTGCACGTTTTTGCCTCAAATACAGTGTGTTGTGGTGTCGTCTCTTGAGCGACTTCGGCAAAACCGGCAAAACAATCGCAACAATGAGGCATCCGCCGTTTGGCGGGATCAAGTTGGAAAAATGGTTGGGCAAAGCACCTGACCTGTCCAAGTTGAAGGGATCGAATAGTGATTGCGCAAATACCAGGCGCAGCGATGAGAGCGCTTTTAGTGGGTCTGCTGGTTGCGACCCCGTCTTTGCTGCTTGGGTCGCATTCCGCAGGACCAAGCGAGATCGCCGCGCTGTTGGCGATCATCGCAGCAACTGCGACATTTCTGGAATACCGCACTGCCTATCCCACCTTCGTCGAGTTTCGTGACGCACCGCCAATCAATCGCATCCGGTTCGTGACCCTGCTGACCTTGGTGATCGTCCTGTCGATCATCAGCAAGCACCACTATCAGCCGACCAACCTGACCGGGGTGGTTTCGGCCATCTCCGCCCTCGTCGGCAGTGCCCTGGATTTCCCGTATTCACCGGTGCGGATGGTTGTGCTGATGTTGCCGTCGGACGTGTCGCCCCTGACAGTGCATCTCGTCCGTTCGGGGGCCGGGATTTGCTATCTGATCGCTCTGTTGGCCGTCGCCGTGTTTTTTCTGGTTGTACGGGTCGGAGGCTGGCCGATCTCCAATGGCGCGTTCAACGTCTGGGTGAACCTCCCGCTTTTCGATCCGACAGCAGGCAAGGACGTGGTTCAGCGGCTCCAGCGGGACGGGCGGGTCAACATCATCCTTGGCGCCCTGCTGCCTTTCCTCATCCCGGCCGTCATTCAGCTCAGCTCGGCCGTGATACCGCCGATCAGCCTGTCCAATCCTCACTTCATGATCTGGATGGTTGCGGGCTGGGCCTTCCTGCCGGTCAGCATGGTCATTCGCGGCATCGCGCTGTTCCGCATTTCCGAACTGATCGAAGAAAAGCGCCGCCGCACCTACGCCAGCGCAGAAAACATGCAGGCCGCATGATCCGGGCGACCGGCCTCTGGCTGGTCCTGTCGCTACTGGCGTTGCCGGCATTCGCCGACGAAAAACTGCGGGTCGCCACCTTCAACGCGGAACTGTACCGGGACGGGCCCGGATTGTTGCTGCGCGATATCCGGGCCGGAAAAGACCAGCAGGTTCTCGCGGTTCTGGATGTGATCCGCCGCACCTCGCCCGACATTCTGGCCATTCAGGGGCTGGACTGGGACTTCGAAGGCCGGGCGCTGTCGGCTTTTGCCGATGCCCTGCGTCAGGCCGGTGTCGATTACCCCCACAGATTTGCCGCAAAGCCCAACAGCGGGGTGCCGTCGGGGCACGACCTGAACGACAATGGCCGGTTGAACGAAGCCGCGGATGCCTGGGGCTATGGCAGGTTCACCGGACAGGGCGGGCTGGCGGTGCTGTCGCGTTATCCGATCGATGCGGCCGGTATTCAGGACTACACCGGGTTCCTGTGGCGCGACCTGCCCGGGCATCTGATGCCGTCCCGCGCGGACAGCACACCGTTTCCCTCGGCCCGCATTCACGACACTGTGCCCCTGTCCGGCAGTGCCCATTGGGTCGTCCCGATCTTGCTGCCGGACGGAACTACGCTGACCCTGCTGACCTATCGGGCGGTCCCTCCGGTGTTTGACGGCCCGGAAGATTTCAACGGCCGCCGGAACCACGACGAAACCCGGTTCTGGTCCCTGTTTCTGGACGGTGCCTTTGGGTCCGCGCCCAAAGGCCGGTTCGTGCTGGCCGGTTCTCCCACGATGGACCCGGATGACAGCGATGGGCGTCCCGGGGCGGTGCGTGCCCTGCTTGCCGACCCCCGGGTGCAGGATGTGAAACCGGTCAGCCCCGGCGCCGCCGCGGCCGAGGATCAGGGGCACGTCGGCGACAACGCGCTGGATACCGTTGACTGGCCGGTCCCGGGGCGTCTGCGCGCGGACTATGTCCTGCCCTCATCAGACTGGACCGTTGCCGGCGCCGGTGTTTTCTGGCCCCTTCCCGGCCAGCCCGGTCACAACACGGCCTTGTCAGCCAGCCGCCACCGGTTGGTCTGGGTCGATCTGGTGCCGAATCCCGCGCCCTGAACCGCCATCCCGAATGCCTGTTCAACCGGTGTGTGCGCGAACCCCGGCAACAGCGCATCGAATGCCGTTGCATCCAGCCAGTGCGGTGTATTCCAGAGATAGCGCATTTCCAGCAGCGACCGGCCCATTGGCCAGAACGGTGAAATCAGCCGGATCGGCGTCCACGACATTTGCTTCAGCCGGACCGGTTTTCCCATGACATTGCCCAGCGTATGACAAATCTCACGACCGGTCAGCGTGTAACCCGGAAACGGCACATCGCAGAACACCGACAATGTGCTGCGCTTTTCCGCCAGCATCACGGCTGCCTTGGCCATGTCCGGCAGGAACCCCCACGCATGACGCGCATCGGGATCGCCCGGGTAGGTCAAAACACCTTTGTCCAGTGATTTGGCCATGATCCGGTCAAACCAGTTGCCCGATGCGGCCGTGTCGAGAAAATCCCCGGCCCTCAGCACGATCGTGCGCACGCCGGCGTCACGATAGGCCTGCTCCATCACACAACGCACGCGGCCCAGCGGGTTTTGCGCCCTGTGCGGGGTGCCCGGCCCCCATGGTGCCGGCGCGTCCTGTCCGAAGACATATACATTGCCCGGTAAAATGACGGTAGCATCCGTCCCCTGCACGGCGGCGATCACATCCGCTGTCAGTCCCGGAACCGTGCCGGCCCATTCGGTGTAAGGCAGGTTCCAGCCATTCACCACGACATCCGCCTGTCTGGCGAGCGTCGCCAGATCGTCGCGCCCCCGGTGAAACCGGACAACGGTCCAGCCGGCAGCCTCAAACGCATCCGCGGCCTGACGCCCAAAGCGGCCGGCCGATCCGAGAATCAGTGCAGAACCTGACATGTGTATTCTCCAAAAACCTGTGACTGCCAAAGAATTAACCATTCACTGTCAAACATGAATTGCGGCGAATCGTATGTTAGGTATTCATTATTGAATGGATAGCCCCAGACTGACCCTCGACTGGTCCCTGATTCCGCCGTTTCTGGCCGTCGCAGAATGCGGATCGCTCTCTGCCGCTGCACGCCAGCTTGGTCAGAGCCAGCCGACCCTTGGCCGTCAGATCAGGACGCTGGAACAAAATCTGGACCTGCGCCTGTTCGAACGCCATCCGCGGGGCCTGCGCCTGACGCCCGAGGGCGAAGATCTGCTGCCCCATGCCCAGCGCATGCGCGATGCCTTCGGATCGCTGGAACTCGCCCACGCCGGAAAGGCCGCTGATCTGGACGGGACCGTACGGATCACCGCCAGTGTTTTCATCTCCAACTTCGTCCTGCCCGCCGTGCTGGCAGACATCCGCACGCTCGAACCACAGATACAGATCGAGCTGGTGCCCAGCGACGGAACCGAAAACCTGATGTTCCGCGCCGCCGATATCGCCCTGCGCATGTACCGGCCAACGCAATTGGACGTTGTGACCGCCCATATTGCAGACCTGCGGCTGGGCTGCTTTGCCGCCCGAAGCTATCTGGCCCGGGCCGGTCACCCAACCTGCCCCGAGGACCTGTTTGACCACGACCTGGTGGGATATGACAGCAATGACCTGATCCTCCAGACCATGCGCGATCTGGGCTGGGCGACCACGCCGGAAAACTTCGCCCTGCGCTGCGACGATCAGGCGGCCTATTGGCAACTGGTCCGCGCCGGCTGCGGCGTCGGGTTTTCGCAGGTTGACGTCGGACGCGCCGATCCCCTGACCGAGGAACTGGATCTGGGCCTGCAAATCCCGCCACTCCCGCTCTGGCTGGCCGCGCACGAAGCGTTGTACCGCACGCCCCGGGTCCGGCGGGTCTGGACCCTGATTGCCGAAGCCCTGCGAAGCCAGAACAACCCGCCAGCCGGGACAATCTGACGGATATCAGCCATGAGAAATCGCGTCCTATTGACCGCACCGGGGCCGCGGGCTAGGCCCGGTTGAAATCAAACGACAGGAGATCGAAATGTCCAACCCTTCGCTGCTCATTCTGCCCGGAGACGGCATCGGTCCCGAAGTCATGACGCAGGTGCGGCGGATCATCGATTGGTACGGCACAAACCGCGGCCTGTCCTTCGATGTGAGCGAAGATCTCGTCGGCGGTGCGGCCTATGACGCCCACGGCACCCCGCTGCACGACGACACCATGGCCAAGGCCCAGGACGCTGATGCGGTACTGCTGGGCGCCGTCGGCGGCCCCAAATACGACGAACTCGATTTCAGCGTGAAACCCGAACGCGGCCTGCTGCGGCTGCGCAAGGAAATGGACCTCTACGCCAACCTGCGCCCGGCCCAGTGTTTTGACGCGCTTGCCGACTTCTCCTCGCTCAAGACCGAAGTCGTGGCCGGGCTCGACATCGTCATCGTGCGCGAACTCACCTCGGGCATCTATTTCGGTGAACCGCGCGGGATCATCGAAGAAGGCAACGAACGCGTCGGCATCAATACACAGCGCTATACCGAGAGCGAGATCGACCGCGTCGCACGCTCGGCCTTCGAACTGGCGATGCGCCGCAACAAGAAACTGTGCTCGATGGAAAAGGCCAACGTGATGGAATCGGGCGTGCTGTGGCGCGAAGTCGTGACCGAGGTTGGCAAGGACTATCCGGAAGTCGAGCTGAGCCATATGTATGCGGACGCCGGCGCGATGCAGCTGTGCCGCTGGCCCAAGCAGTTCGACGTGATCGTCACCGACAACCTCTTTGGCGATATGCTGTCAGATGCCGCCGCCATGCTGACCGGCTCGCTGGGAATGCTGCCGTCGGCCTCGCTGGGGGCACCGATGGCCAACGGACGCCCCAAGGCGCTCTATGAACCCGTCCACGGTTCGGCCCCGGATATCGCCGGCCAGGGCAAGGCGAACCCGATCGCCTGCATCCTCAGCTTTGCGATGGCGCTGCGTTACAGCTTTGACAGCGGCGAAGAGGCCGACCGGCTGGAAGCCGCGATCGAACAGGTTCTGGCCGATGGCGCCCGCACGGCCGATCTGCTGGGCGAAGACGGCGTGGAGCCGATTTCCACCTCCGAAATGGGTGACGCCGTGCTGGCCGCACTGGACGCCAGCCTCTGACCAAAAAACCGGATGAACGCGAAGCGGGCCGCCAACTGGCGGCCCCTTTTGCTTTGGCACCCGCACCGGTAGGAAGGGACAAACCGCAAATCAGGATCCCCGGAACATGCAGCCGGTTACTCAGTCGACCACCCGTGCCGCCGCGATCGGCCTGGCCGGCTATGCGGTTTTCTCAGTCCACGACGCCATCATCAAACATCTCGGCAGCAGCTACTCCGTCATCCAGATCGTCTTTTTCAGCGCGCTGTTCACGTTCCCGCTGATTGCTCTGCTGCTGGTCCGGGATTCGGAACCCGGCACGCTGCGGCCAAAGCACCCGGGGCTGGTCGCCCTGCGCAGCGTCAGCGGATCGGTCGCCGCCTTTTCCGCGTTCTATGCCTTCACAGTGCTGCCACTGGCCCAGGTCTATGCAATTCTGTTTGCCACCCCCCTGATCATCACGCTTCTGGCGATACCGTTTCTGGGCGAAACCGTGCGCCTGCGTCGCGGACTGGCCGTGGTGGCCGGGCTGGTCGGCGTTCTGGTTGTCCTGCGGCCGGGGGCCGAGGACCTGGCGCTGGGACATCTCTCGGCACTGGTCGCGGCCTTTCTGTCGGCCGTAAACGCGATCATCATGCGCAAGATCGGAGGAGAAGAACGCACCGTCGTCATGATCCTCTATCCCATGTTCATGGGCTTTCTGCTGATGGGGGTGGGGCTGGCCTTTGTCTATCGGCCGATGCCGGTCGGCGATCTTGGGCTGATGGCCGTGATTGCCGCGCTGGTCCTTGCCGCGATGACCTGCATTCTGGCGGCCTACCGCAACGGCCCCGCGATTGTTATCGCACCGATGCAATATTCCCAGATCCTGTGGGCGGTGCTGTTCGGATACCTGCTGTTTGACGAACACCCCGACCTGATCACCTTTGTCGGTGCCGCAATCATCATTGCCAGCGGGCTCTATATCCTTCGCCGCGAAGCCGATCCGGCCGTCTCCCGCAACACCCCCGTCCTGCGCACCCGCACCCGCGCCGGCCTGCCCGCAGGCCTGCGCGTGGGAACGCTGCTGAAACGTGGCCGGGCGCAGGATTAGTCCCTTGCATAATGCCCAAGCCTCAGCTATCCCGCGCGCCACGGTCGGAGTGTAGCTCAGCCTGGTAGAGCACTGTCTTCGGGAGGCAGGGGTCGTGAGTTCGAATCTCGCCACTCCGACCAATTATTTCAACAGGTTGGAATTTCGGTGGGTTTGGGTTTCGCAATGAAACCCCTAATCAGATAGACTCAGATCAACTGAAAACTACCGAAATGGCCTAATCTCAGCGTGACATTGGCCATGGCTCCGGTCCAACCCATGGCGGGTCTACTCCTTGGAGATTGCTTCTACGCGATCAGACAAGGCTTCGATGGTGTTGAGATACGCTGGTTCGATCCACTCAGAATTCCAGAACCAGAGCCACAATCCCCGATCCACCTCGTGTTGGACAACGCGGGTTCCACCTTCGGCCGGTTCCAGAATCCAGCGGTGGTCAAAGGTCAAGAAGCCCGGCACTCCGCCGTATTGCCGGATTTCCCGGCCTTCGGTCAGGGTACGTACGGTGGCTTTCATGTCGACCGTCGAGCCATCCGGGAAACGAACAGAATTCGTCACGGTAGCGCCCTCGCTGTATCGTCCTTTAACCGCGACGAAAACGGGGTTCCAGTCCGGGTAGTTTTCGGTGTCCATCAAGACTGCCCACACCGCTTCCGGTGGGGTGGGGATGACCAGTTCGGCGTGGAATGTCTTGCGGGCGAGGGCCGCCGTTGCCACCACGATGATCGCGATGGCGGGCAGTCCCCACTTCAGGATGCTCCAGAGCATGTGAGTCACTTCCCCACTTCATTCTGAGCGGCATGCGCGTCGTACCATGCAAGCATTTGTTCCGGGTGTTCGGTAAAGTGCTGATAGCCGCGGAAACGCTGGGTCGTGCCCTCGATCCAGAAGAGTTCCTTGTCGGTCACCGGAATGGCATCATAGATCGTCTGAACGTCTTCTTCGGCATAGGTGAACGCGTCTTGGCGCACCTGCACGACGAGTGTCGGCATGGTCACGAAAGGTGCATCCTTCTGCGGCGAGGAATCTTCGATGCGGAAGCCCCAAATCTCGCGATAGTGTTTTTCGAAGGCGGCGTAGCCCTTTTTGCCCATACGCATGTTCTTGACCAGTTTGCGCACAAGCGCGTCGCCAGAGATCGGCTGGATCAGGATCATTGATTTGACGTCCGCGAAGGCGTCCGGGTGCTTGCGCATCGCCACAAGCGTGGAATTGCCCCCAAGGCACATCGAGTGCAGATGGATTTCCATATCCTTGGTCACCGGATTCGACCGGGCATAGTTCAGGGAACCGACAACGTCCTTGTATTCGAAGAGTTCTGGGTTGTAGCCACCGTTCTGGGCCGGTGCGCTGGTGCCATGGTTACGCAGATCGTAGGTCAGGACATTGTAGCCAGCCTCGACCAGCGCCTTGTATTTGGGCAGGAAGTTCACCTCGAAACCGCCTGCCTGTCTCCATCCCTTGAGGTGCCCGGCATAGCCATACCGGTTGCCCGGCGAGAAGTGGTTGCAGATCACCAGCTTGTTAGAGGGCGTTTTTGACTGCAGATACCAGCCTTCCAGCGTGATCCCGTCGAGGGACTGAAAGGTAACGTCTTCGTATTCAAGCCCGTATTCATCGGGCCGCCGGTAGATCGGCGAGCGGCGGGTATCGGCGATCATCTTGGCCACGCGTTTCATTACGAAATTGGCAATCATGGGTCTTCTCCGTTTGTGTTCAGGTAAAGTGGCGAAGCTTTACAACTGTTTCAATTCTGTCGAGTTGTATCGTACAAAGATATTACACTTGTCAAGTCGTATGATGCGATTTATTTGTGACGGCATGAAAGACACTGAACAAACGCCAATGACCGAAACCGAACTGAAGATCGTCGATGCGGCGATCCGCTGCTTCGTTCGCTTCGGTGCCCGCAAGACTTCGATGAACGACATTGCGCGTGATGCCGGTGTTTCACGACAAACGCTTTACGATCTGTTTGGAGGCAAGGACGAGCTGATCCGAGCGTCGATCCGGCAAATCACAGATCAGTCGATGGAAGCGATAAAAGGGCGGATGCAGAACTGCACAACGCTGGCAGAGAAGCTGAACGTCTACTTCCAGGAAACGGTGGTAAAATCATTTGAACTTCTTCAAACAGCAGGAGATCCGGAAGACCTGATCAGCGGGCACAATGAAGCGGGCGCGGATGCCATCAGAGATTCTCACGACAGGTACAAGCAGCTCGTCGAAGGTATCTTGAAAGAGCACTTGGAAGCGCCCAGCGACGGTGCGTTATCTCCGTCCCGGCTGGCGAACTACGTTGTGACTGTGGCGATGAGTTTCAAATACGTTAAGGATCGGGACAACCTGGATGATCTTCTGGAAACGCTTTCGCATAGCGTTTTGGCGCTTGCTCGACAAACATGATTTCCGCAATGAAACTGCAACGAAACAACCCAGTTCAAGCTTTCCAGGCGAAACGCAGCCCCAACAAAACAAGGGTCATTGAACTCAAACCCGCTGCCGTTTCGCCTTCGAGAGGCAGGGGTCGTGAGTTCGAATCTCGCCACTCCGACCAATGATTTCCAAGGCTTAGAAGATCTTCCCTTCTGGAGCCCTGCAATAATCGCGCGTCGAAACGTTGCGGAATAGGCAGTGCTTGGGCAGGTTTCGGGGCTCTGATTGTGCAACCATCAATATGTGGCTGACCAGCCTCCTGCCTCAATCCACATCGAGGTTGGGGAGATGGGAAGAAATCTCACAACAGATGTGCCGGTTTCCAGCGGAAAAGAGATCGCTCGTGCTCCGACACTGAGTGCTGAAGCCATCGGGTGAAAATCTTGAGAGCCGGGCGTGTCGGCCCCGGCAAGGTCACCAGATAATACCCAATGTCGGGAATGGGATCGTCGAAGAGCGCGATGAGTTTGCCTGACTTCAGTTCATTGGCAATGAAAGCTGGCACCGTTGCGCCAATACCGTCACCGTTGCGAATGCCGTCCAGCAGCATGTTGCCCGGCATCCGGACGACTTTGCGCTCTGCCTGTATGGGGATGCCTACTTTCTCCAGCCAAAGATCGAACTCGACGGATGCGTGTTCCTGCAACATTGGCAAGTCCAGAAGCTGCATTGGCTCCGTGATTTTCTGATTGCCGATCAAGTCCCGTGATGCGACGACAGTCAGGCACCCCGGCAACAGAAGTTCGGCGTCAAGCCCGTACCATTGCCCGGTGCCGTACCGAATAGCCAAATCGACACCGCCGGGTTTCAGGTCGACGGCTTCGATCGTCGAGTCGAGGTTCAGCTCGATTGAGGGATGGGCTTCGATGAAGGCGGAAAGCCGGGGCATCAAAAAAGCGCTGGCAAACATCGGGGTTACGGAAACCAGCAGGGGCCGGGTGGCTTCGGCGGCTGACAAGCCTTCCGTCAAGTTGGCCATGGACGCAAAGGCTTCGAGCAGGCCTTTTGACAGCATTTCCCCCTGTGGGGTCAATGTGATGCCATATTGCGTGCGGGTCACGAGGCGCGTGCCGAGTTCGCGCTCAAGGGCTTTGATCTGCTGACCCACGGCAGAATGCGTGACGTTGAGCGTCTTTGCGGCCTTGGTCAGGCTTCGATGTTCAGCGGCGGCTGCGAACGCACGCAGGGATGTGAGGGATGGTAAGTCGCGCCAATTCATTTGGTAGATGATCTACGAACCAAGAATTTTTTACAACTGGCATTTGCGCAGCTTGCCGCCATTCTATGGGTAATCGGAAGCGTTTTTGGGGAGATCACCGTCATGGCGAAAATATCAGTTCTGGGTCTTGGCTCCATGGGGTCGGCATTGGCGCATTGCCTCGTCACAAATGGCCACGACGTCAGCGTCTGGAATCGGTCGCCAGCAAAGACGGAGCCGCTGGAGCAAGCCGGGGCAAAGGCCTGTACATCGCCAGACGATGCCGTGGCCGCGAGCGATTTCGTCATCATTTGCATCAAGAGCCACCGCGAAACCGCTGCGTTGGTCAGCAGCATAGACACACCAATCAGGGGCAAAACCTTTTGCGACATGAGCACGGGTGACACAGAAGACGCCGAGCGGCTGGTTTCCAAACTGACCGAACGCCGCGCGGATTGCATGCTGGGTATGATCAATGCCTACCCGTCAGGGATTGGCAGAGACGACACCACCATTCTGACTGTAGGAACCTCGAGATCATGGGATCGCTACAGTGACATCATTCGACAACTGGGCGGCAAATCCGCCCATGTGGGTGAAACACCGGCAGCCCTCGCGGCTCTTTTTGCCGGCCTGTTCACGGTGCGACAGGGGTTCATGTTTGGGATGATCTACGGGGCGCTTGTTTGTCAAAAGGCGGGGATTCCGATGCAGGTGTATTCCGACCAAATTCCTGCATCGCTCAAGCTGGTCAACGACTACTACGATCTGTTTGCGAAGACCGTTCCACAGGAGGAATTCGACAACCCAGAGGCATCACTGAAAGTCTACGCGCTAGCGCAGGAGGATGCTCTGAAGACCTTCAAGTCGTTGGGTGCACCGGCAGAATTCATCCAGATCATGTACGACCAGTCAAAGGCGGCGTGGGATGCGGGTCTTGGCGAGAAGCAGTTGACCGTCCTGGCTTCAGGAATGGAGGGCAGCTGATCGTCGCTGCATGTCAACGTCCGCGCACCCTCTCCTTGGATCCGCAACGATACCGCAACGATACCGCAACGTTTCAAGTGATCTGTAGCGATCTCAACAGGGCAAAACCCAATAAAACAGGGTGTATTGAGCCCAATCCCACTGAATGTTCGCCTTTGGCAGGCAGGGGTCGTGAGTTCGAATCTCGCCACTCCGACCAATAATAATTAAAATCAGAACTTTAAGTCGGTTCGCGAAGCAATTCCGACGTTCCGGGCGGGCGTTGACGGGCACTACCCTCTTGCACCGAAACGAGTCGACATTTACCCGGCCAGGGCGGGAGAGCCATTCCGCACGAACCCTCCCGGCGTTGGAAGGAATATGAAGATGGAAGATAACCCGTTCGGACCCATGGGCTGGACACCAGAGCGCGTCGGCTCCCTTGCTGGCAAGACCTACGTGATCACCGGTGCCAATGCCGGTGTCGGGTTCCAGGCCTCCCGGATCCTTCTGTCGAAAAGCGCAACGGTGGTGATGCTGAACCGCAGCCCGGAGAAGTCGGCCGCCGCCATCAGGAACCTGAAAGAGGAATTCGGCGAAGAGGCCGATGTGAGCTTTGTCCGCATGGACCTGTCCGAACTTGCAAGCGTGCGGGACGCGGCGGCGGAGGTTTTGAGGACCACGCCAAGGATCGACGCACTGATCTGTAACGCTGCCATCGCGCAAGTGCCGACACAGAAGCTCACCAAAGACGGTTTTGAAAGCCAGCTCGGCACCAACCATTACGGCCATTTCGTTCTGTGCGGGATGCTCTTCGACCGCATTGACGACTCGAACGGTCGTATCGTGGTCGTTGCCAGCCTCGGCTATAAAATGGGACTGAGGACAATACAGTTCGACGACATGAACCGGGACAAGAATTATCGCGCCAACGCCGCTTACAGCCAAAGCAAGCTAGCGCAGATGATGTTTGCATATGAGCTGCAGGACCGGGTCAGGGCAGCGGGTAAGGGTGTCGAAGTATATGTCTGCCATCCCGGGTCATCCGCGACGTCACTCATAAGCACGAGCGGCAGCCTCGCCACAAGGATCGTCTTTTCACTCATGTCCCTGTCGCCAATGGTTCAATCGGCCGAGAAGGGCGCCTATCCGGAAGTCATGTGTGCAACCGAAGATGATCTGGATCAGCGGGCATTCTACGGTCCCACCGGCCGCATGGAGTGGGTTGGTCCGGTCGGAAAGGGAACTCTGGAACCCTATGCCTGCGAAAAGGCCGTCATGGGCAAACTATGGGACAGATCTGAAAAGGAAACCGGTTTCAGCTGGGGTTTTTGACAGACAACGGGCGATGCGGCTTGAGGAGATGTCCGCAACGTCTCTGATGATCCGTAGTGATCTCAAACAAACTCAAACCCGGTGCAGCATGGGTTTTCAATCTCACTTCCACGACTTTTTCGCCGTCGGGAGGCAGGGCTCGTAAGTTCGGAGCTCGCCACTCGGAAAAGCGTTTCGATGGTTTAAAATTATTTCAGGCCACTTTGCTTTGACCTGATGTGTTTTTTGGGCGCCGGACTTATCGGTTACGTTGCCCCTAATTGAGTCTCTAGATCAACAGGGCTTTTGTCTTCCAGTCATTTGGGAAACCCATTGCATCCAACCGGACTGACGGGGGCCGGTTATCTACCAACTGAACCAGTTGTGGCGTCCACCCGTGCCCTCCATTGGGATCAATGTTCACTAGCAGCGCCGCCAGAACCACGAGCCTAGAATAACATCGTGTGTTGTCGGTTAGATCAGATGCGTACGCCTTGGCCTTTATCGGCGCGTTTTCTCGCATCTCCGCATTCCAAAGGCGACCGTGATGTGCGCACTTGTTCCTTAATGTTGCAATCGATTTGAACCAAGACACACAAATTTTCTCATCAAACCCAAAGCCTTTGGCGATCTCTTTCCGGTACTTTCGCTCAAGGTCTGCATACAATTTTTGAAAGCTGACCGAATGTCGAAGCCTCTGTAAGGCACCAGATCGCCGGTAGATGGGGTTCGTGATATTCCTTCTTGTAGTGCGTGATGGACAGATGCTTTCCGCGCTCTCCTAACTGCCTCATACTTGTTACAGCGTCCTTGCTCTCAAAAAACGCTTCATCATAGTAGAAGTGTGGACCGCCATGAGAACCCATCACGTTAATCACATGCGATCGCAAGGCAACCTCAATGCGTTCGATCGCATCTAGGCAAAGCAACCGCAACATTCGATCAAAATCGTATACTTCCACTACTTGGTCGAATGTTGTGCCGGAGCGGAATTTCCTAGCAGTGTCTTCGAACGGACGAGTGTAGATTTTTTGGCGATAAAACCCTAGGTAGGTGAGGCATCTTTCGGCTTTGGTCCGGTCGGCAACGGTCAATCCCTTGTCTTCCATAAACTTGATTAGGTCGGAAACAGAAAGTGCGGGCTTGGTGAATTTTCTCTTTGCCATAATGGCTTATGGTTATTGCATTGGGGCAAAAAATAAACCCCCTGGTGCGCTTCGTCGAGAGGCGTGGGGGTTCTGATCACCCCCGACATGACATCAGAATGCATTAACACCAAGTAAATACGTGTTGAGCTTTCAAAGAGCCGGTATTCAACAACTTCGTTGTTGAATACCGGCTCTTTGCATATATGTCAACCCATTTTAGAGAAACTAGCCTTCTGTTTTAAAACAAAATTTGTTATAAGCATTTCTGCAACATGTTGAGATAACACATTGACTGATCCTGACCCATACGTCCAGCAACTCGAAACAGACAAAGCTGCACTCGAAGCACGTATTGCCGACCTGCAGTCTGAAGTGCGCACAATCAACAATCTAATATATCGAAGACGCTCCGAAGGCTTGGCGGCGTCCGAAGGCGCGACCGTTAACCTTAAGAATGCTGACCGATTGTTTTTTGAAGCAATGATCCTAGAAGCGCTCAACGGTTCACAGTATGGCCTTCGGACGGGCGAAATACATACGCACATCACCAAACGAGGATATGAGCTAAACTACAACACCTTGCGAAGCTACGTGGCCAAAATGCGGGATCGCGGTGTGATCAAGAAAGCTACTACTCACTCCTACTACTGGCTTGCGGCTTAGGGCTTTTGTTCAAGCCAGATAGGGGCCGACAAAGCCGGGAAGCCGAAACCGGACACTTCGTCGGCCCCAAACGCAGGACGGGCACATCTGCGTTATGGCGTTTTCGGCGGGTCCGGGCGGGGCGCATGTCTTCGGTCAGCGGAAAACCGCTTTCCTGTCGGGTCCTGACAGCGGCTCTGTTCCCGTGCCGAATACATCAGACCCGGTAAGAAACACTCGGTATTCCGAAGAAAAAGCCACCGAAATGCACCGCCGGGTGGCCACGGCAGCGTGCCGGCGTGCCGGCGACCGTTTTGCAACGCACTGCAACGATGTTTGAACTCTTCCCGCCTTGCGTGCTTCCGAACAGGGGATAGAACAGAAACAACCAAACAATAAACCGAGGTTCATATGAGCATCTCCCTTGTTCTCCTTGCGGCCGGCAAGGGCACGCGGATGCGGTCTGACATGCCGAAGGTGCTGCACCGGATTGCGCAGGCACCGATGCTGGCGCATGCGATGACGGCGGGTGCGCATTTGCGGCCCGAGAGAACGGTTGTCGTGGCCGGGCACGGGTTTGAGGCGGTGAAGGCCGCGACGCTGTCCGTGGACGGGGATGCGGTTGTCGTTGAACAGGCCGAGCAGCTGGGCACGGCGCATGCCGTGAACCATGCGCGCGGGGCGCTGGCGGATTTCAGCGGCGACGTGGTGGTGCTCTATGCCGACACGCCGTTCGTGTCGCCCGAAACGCTCAACCGGATGATTGCGGCGCGGCAGAATTTCGATCTGGTCATCCTGGGTTTCGAGGCCGCCGATCCCGGGCGCTATGGCCGGCTGGTGATGGAGGGCGACGCGCTCTTGCGGATCGTGGAATTCAAGGATGCCTCTGACGCCGAACGCAAAATCTCCTTCTGCAACAGCGGGCTGATGGCCTGTGCATCTGATCGCCTGTTCGACCTGCTCTCAAAGGTCGGCAATGACAACGCGCAGGGCGAATACTATCTCACCGACATCGTGGAAATCGCCCGGGACCGGGGGCTGAGCGTCACCGCGGTCGCCTGTGACGAGGCCGAGACGCTGGGCGTCAATTCCCGCGCTGACCTGGCGCAGGCCGATGCGGTGTTCCAGGCCCGGGCGCGGGCCGATCTGCTGGACAGCGGCGTGACCCTGATGGCGCCCGACACGGTTCACCTGGCTTTTGACACGGTGATCGGCCGCGACACGGTGATTGAACCCAACGTGGTCTTCGGCCCCGGTGTCACCGTCGAAACCGGCGCGACGATCCGGGCGTTTTCCCATCTCGAAGGCTGCCATGTCAGCCGTGGCGCCACCGTTGGCCCCTATGCCCGTCTGCGCCCCGGCACCGAACTGGCCGAAGACGTGCGCATCGGCAATTTCGTCGAAGTGAAGAACGCGCAGATCGACCAGGGCGCCAAGGTCAATCACCTGAGCTATATCGGCGATGCCAGCATCGGCGCACGCAGCAATGTCGGCGCGGGCACGATCACCTGCAACTATGACGGCTTTCTCAAGCACCGGACGGACATCGGCGCGGATGTCTTCATCGGGTCGGACACGATGCTGGTGGCCCCGGTGACGCTGGGCGATGGCGCAATGACCGCGACCGGCGCTGTGATCACAAGAGACGTGGAGCCTGACGCGCTGGCGATTGCGCGGTCGAAACAGGAAAACAAGCCCGGCTCGGCGCGCAAGCTGAAGGACATGCTGCGCGCGAAAAAGGCCAGACAGACCAAGGACAAATCATAATGTGCGGCATCGTAGGCGTTCTGGGGCATCACGAGGCCGCCCCGATCCTGGTCGAGGCGCTCAAGCGTCTGGAATATCGCGGCTATGACAGCGCGGGGATCGCCACGGTCAACAACGGGTCACTGGACCGCCGCCGGGCGGTGGGCAAGCTGGTCAATCTGTCCGACCTGCTGGTTCATGACCCCCTGCCGGGCAAATCCGGTATCGGCCATACCCGGTGGGCCACCCATGGCGCACCTTCGGTCGGCAATGCCCACCCACACCGCGCCGGCGGTGTGGCGGTGGTGCATAACGGGATCATTGAAAACTATCGCGACCTGCGCGACCAGCTGTCCAGACACGGCGTTGGCTTTGAAACCGAAACGGATACGGAAACCGTCGCCCTGCTGGCGCAGCATTACATGGCAAGCGGCAAATCCCCGGTCGAAGCCGCCTGCGCCACCCTTGACCAACTCGACGGGGCCTTTGCGCTGGCCTTCCTCTTTGACGGCGAGGAGGACCTGATCGTCGCCGCGCGCAAGGGCTCGCTGCTGGCCATCGGTCACGGAGACGGGGAAATGTTCGTCGGCTCCGACGCCATCGCGCTGTCTCCGCTCACGGATCGGATCACCTATCTGGAAGAGGGCGACCGGGCGGTGCTGACCCGGACCAGCCTGGAAATCCGCGATGCCAATGGTGAACTGGCCAACCGCGAGATCCGCCAGATCCGGCTGGACAACACCCGGATCGACAAGGCCGGGCACAAACACTTCATGGCCAAGGAGATCGCGGAACAGCCCGCCGTGATCCGCGAGGCGGTCGGTCATTACCTGCCGGCCGGATCGGACGGCGTGGTGCTGCCGGGTGCGGGGCTGGACTTCAGCCAGGTCGACAGGCTGGTGATGGTCGCCTGTGGTACCGCCTATTACGCCTGCATGGTGGCCAAATACTGGTTCGAACAGGTCGCGCGCCTGCCGGTTGAAATCGATATCGCCTCCGAGTTCCGGTATCGCGAGCCGCCCGTGCCGGACCGGACCGTGGCGCTCTTCGTCAGCCAGTCCGGCGAAACCGCCGACACGCTCGCCGCGCTGCGCTATTGCGAAGGCAAGGCCGACAGGATCGTCTCCGTGGTCAACGTCCCCGAAAGCTCGATCGCCCGCGAAAGCGATCTTGTCCTGCCGATCCATGCCGGCGTTGAAATCGGCGTCGCCTCGACCAAGGCGTTCACCTGCCAGCTGACCGTGCTGCTGAACCTCGCGATCAAGGCCGCAACCGACCGCGGGATGATCTCACCCGAGGACCGCAACGACCTGACCGATGCCCTGCGCGGATTGCCGATGGTGCTGGAGGCCGCGCTTGACGCGTCCGCGGCACTGCAAAAGTCCGCCCAGGCGCTCAGCGAGGCCCGCGATGTGCTCTTTCTGGGACGTGGTGTCATGTATCCCCTTGCGCTGGAAGGCGCGCTGAAGCTGAAGGAAATCAGCTATATCCACGCCGAGGGTTATGCCTCGGGCGAACTCAAGCACGGCCCCATCGCGCTGATCGACAGCCATATGCCGGTGGTCGTTCTCGCGCCCCGCGACGCACTCTTCGACAAGACGGTATCGAACATGCAGGAGGTCATGGCCCGCGACGGCAAAGTGCTGCTGATCTCGGACGAAGACGGCATCGACGAGGCCGGCGACGACGTCTGGCAGGCCATCCGCATGCCAAAGGTCCACGACGCGCTCAGCCCGATCCTCTACGCCCTGCCCGCGCAACTCCTCGCCTACCACACCGCCGTCGCCAAAGGCACAGACGTCGACCAGCCCAGAAACCTCGCAAAATCCGTCACAGTGGAATAGGCCACATATTTCGTACTATATTGCATAAATCGGCAACTCCATCATCCACATCACCGAAACCCCGGCGAATTTTGGTAACATCCATCGGGCTACCGGACACATCCTGGCTTTACCAAACGCAAAACAAGCACTATATTGCCAAGAATTCCGCGCGAGGTCTGGTTTCGCGCAGGTCGACAGAAAGCAACCGGCAAGGGCCTCGCGATGAAAATCCACTTTCTCCACGGGACCGAGACCGGAAACTCGGAAATGGTCTGCGAAGATATCGAAGCCGACCTCGGCCCGGGGTTCGAATGCACGATCGACAGCCTGTCGGACGTGGATCCATCCGGTCTGGATGGTGATACGTTCTATTTCTTTGTCACCTCGACCTACGGAACGGGTGACCTGCCTGCCACGGCACAGCCATTCGTCGAAGCGCTTGAAAAGGACAATCCGGACCTGAGCCATGTGCGTTTTGCGATCTTCGGACTTGGCGACATGATCTTCGAAGAGACCTTTTCGCACGGATCGCAAATCCTGATGGACAAGCTTCTGGCCGCCGACGCGCGGATGGTCGGTGATCGCGGGATCCACGACGCATCGGGCAGCGACATGCCCGAAGACATCGCCATTCCGTGGGCGCATGGAATTCTCGCCAGCCTGAGCGCCGAAGCAGCCTGAACCGGCCGGCCTAGCCGGAGACGCCGGACCGGTACACTGCCAACAAATCATCCAGATGGCCCTGCATCGACACCGGCGCCATTGCGCCCTTCCAGTATCGGTCGGTGTCCAGACCACCCTCCAGCAGGAACCGCACCCGATCCGCGAAACCGCTCGCATCGCCGGCTGAAAACACCATGTCCGGACAATGCGCCAATTCGTGAGCCCCGCCCAGATCGCTGGTCAGCAGCGGAATGTGCCGTGCGTGCATCTCGATCGCGACCTGGGGCAGGTTGTCCTGCCACATCACCGGAATCAGCCCCACATCCACCTGCTCCAACAACCGGTCCAGATCGTCATGGCCGTACCCGTCCACATGGGTCAGATCAGCCAGCTTGCCTTTCAGCGCGTTCATCCGCGCCATCGGGCTGTCCGGACCCACCCGTGCCGCGACAAGCAACCGGATCTTCCGGCTGAGCTCTTCCGGCAGGCGCTCCAGTGCGTCGAGCAGAAAAAAGAACCCCTTGTCGCGCCGCATATATCCCAAATAGCCCAGCGTCAGCGTTCCGTCCGGTTGCAGAAGCGACGGGCGCGGCCGGGTTCTGGCGAAACATTCGGCCTGCTCGGACCCGATATAGCTGGTGTGCAGCAACGACGGGTCGATACCATGCGCCGCCGCGATCTCGCCGACACGGTCGGACACGCACAGCACGTTGTCACAGTTTTCATTGATCAGCCGCACCATCTCGGCGCGCCGCTGCACGAAACCGGCAGCTTGTTCCGAGATGTCCCTTGCCGACAGCGCCGGTGCTTTCTTGCGGAACCGGCCAATGGCACGCGATCCAAGACTGCCGGCCCGGATAGCCGACCGGAAGACCAGATCGAACTGCCACGTTCCCGGCCGGATGCCCCGCAGTTTCAGCCAATGGGCCAGCCCGTTGGCCTTTTGCGTCAGATGCTCGGCCGGTTTGTGTTCCAGACAGTGAACACAGCGGGCGCCGGCATTGAAATCCGTGCAGTTTTCCCGCTCGTCGAACCACAGGTTCACCTGCGGGCAAACCGGATAGTAGTTGTGCAGGGTCAATACGAATTTGGTTCCGGGAAATGCACTGCGCAGGGACAGCACGTTGGCCGGGACACCTTCAAGATTGTTGAAATGCACCACGTCGAACGGTCCGTTGGCACGCAGGAAATCGGCGAGCACCTGCTCGGTTTCCGGGTGCGCAACCTGCGCCGGATTTCCAAAGGAATGATGCGCCGGCGACAGGCAACCGGAATTGATGATCTCATAGCGCATCGTTTCGCGCTCTTTGCCATGGCGCACGACTTGCCACCGGGGGGTGCGGTCTGAAAGGTCATACGACAAACCCGATGACAGGAACGCGGCGTCGATCTCCGGAACATCCTTCAACGCCCGCAACAGGTTCACCTGATAGACCGAAACCCCGCCGCCGCGGCCTTCGTCATCGAGGTAATCGACCCAGTTATAGTAAAGTATCCGCATCGGGCCCCCTGAGTGACGCACGGTTCCGCCGTCGCACACCGCACAGGGGTTAGGCCGACACGGCGCCCCACGCAACCCGGCGTTACGCCATCAGGGCTTCGTGCGTGTCGATCGCCTCTTCCAAATCCTCGAAATAGAACAGCCGCCCTTTTTCCAGCACCACGCCGGAATCGCAGAACTCCCGGATTTCGCGCATGTTGTGGTTCACCATGATCGCGCTGGAAGTCTTGACCCGCTTGCGAAAGATCGCCCGGCTCTTGCGTTTGAAGACCGCGTCACCAACAGCGGTGACCTCGTCCACCAGATAGGTGTCAAACCGGATCCCCATCGACGCACCAAAGACCAACCGCGCCTTCATCCCCGAGGAATAGCTGCGCACCGGCATATGGAAATGCGGGCCCAGCTCGGTGAAATCCTCGACAAAGGCCAGCAGCCCGTCCGTGTCCACACCGTAAATCCGCGCGATGAACCGCACGTTCTGTGCTCCGGTCAGTTCGCGGTGAAACGATCCTCCGAACCCCACCGGCCAGCTGATCGAACCGTCGCTGACGATCTGACCGTGATCGGGCCGAATGGTGCCGGCAATCATTTGCAGAAGCGTCGATTTCCCGGCGCCATTACGACCCAGCAGCGCCAAAGAGCTGCCGGTCGGCAGGGTCATGTTCAGGTTATCGATCACGGTCTTGTAGTTTCCGTTGACCCAAAACCCCTTGGACAGGTTATCGAACCGAATCATGACCGGTGCTCCGGGTCAGCGACGATCGCGCAGGCTGTAGTAAACCAGCGACAGGATCGCCCAGATCAGCAACAGAAACAGCGCCGCCAGACCGGTCAGAACGAACCGGGACGGATACCGCGAAACCGTTGCCTTCGTCGGCCGGATATAGGTCGCCAGGTAACGGCTTTGCCGGGCCGCCTCGGCCCGGGAAACGTCAACCGCGGTCAGCGCGGCACGATAGCTTTGTTCGGCATATTCACGGTCCACGGTCAGGCTCTCGAACTCGGCAATCAGCGACGGGTAATCCTGCCCGACCGCCCCGGTTTCGGTGCTGTCGCTGGTGAAGGTCTGCCGTTCGATCGCAATCCGGTCGCGGATCACCTCGATCATTCTCTGTGCCTTGGTCACCCGCGGGTCGTTGGGGCTGGTGGTGTCACGCAAAAGGTCGAACTCGATCAGCGCTTCGGCCAGCTGCTGCTGAAGGTTCGCCATCACGCCCAGGCGGCTCTGAATATCCGCCGCCGGGTCGACGATCTGGGTCCGCGTCCGGAACTGCGTCAGCGCCTCCCGCGCCTCTTTCAGCCGGGTAATGGCATCTTCCAGATCGCCACGCGCGTATTTCATCGCATCTTCGCGGGCCTGCGCGTTCAGCTGATTGATCATCTGCTGGCTTTCGCGGACGATCTCCTGCGCGATTTCCTGCGCATAATCGGCATCAAACGCCAGAACCCTGACATCCATCAGCCCGGTTCCCTGATCATAGGCAATTCTCACCACGCGCGGCCAATACCACATCAGGTCCTCGACCGACGCGTCAGGCCACAGCGAAAACAGCCAGTCCTTCGGCCAGTGCTGCGAATAATGACCACGCAGGTCCAGTGAGGCGTCGATCGAACCGATCAGGCCCTGACTCTGCATAAATTCATAAAGGATATCGCCATCCGTCGTTTCCCCGCCGCCGGCAAACTGGGTCAGCCCGCCCAGCAGATCCGTTGCCGCCGCGCCTTCCTCCTTGCGGACGGTAAACCCGGTGGTTGATGCATACTGATCCTCGGCGATGAACCACAGATAGAAGATCAACGCGCCCACCGGCGCCAGCACCAGCAGGATAAAACTGAACAACAGCCCCCAGTGCCGCCGCTTCATATGCGCAGGATGTGCCACCGGATGGACCTCGACGACCTCCGGCGGCGGTTTCGCCTTGCCGGCACCCTTGTTGCGCTGCGGCCCCACCTGATTCTTGCGGCCACCGGGCTTGTTTTTTCTGAGTTCGCGGTCCTTGGCCTTTGTGACCGCGGTACCCGTATCCCGGTTGTCCTGAGTTTCGGTTTCCAGCTCAGGGTCCGGCAACCTCGGATCTTCCGTCATTCCGCTCCGATCCGGCGCGAAGCCGTTTGAAATCACACTGTTTCCAATACATAATCCACAGGACGATGGCCAGTATAGCAAATGGGATCAAATGACGGCTTCTGATCCGCCATTGGCGCAGCCCCAGGAACCAAAAAACCGCCGAATGCGCAGCATTCCGACGCTGCGCACCATTATGGCGTTGATCCTGCGCGAGATGTCGACCCGATACGGTCAGAACCCGGGCGGGTGTATCTGGGCGGTTCTGGAGCCGCTCGGTGCAATCTTCATCCTCAGCTACGGGTTTTCCCTGATGATGCGCTCGCCGTCATTGGGCAGCAGTTTTCTACTTTTCTACTCAACAGGTTACCTGCCTTTCAATTTGTACCAATCGATCTCATCAGCGGTCGGGCGCGGGATTTCCTTCTCCAAACCCCTGTTGCAATACCCCGCCGTGACATGGCTGGACGCCATCATCGCGCGGTTCCTGCTCAACCTGCTGACCAGTGCTCTTGTCACCTACCTTCTGATGACCGGGATCCTGGCGTCGACAGATACCCGCGTGGTTCTGGATTTTCAGCCGATCGTGGCGGCCATGTGTCTCGCTGCCATGCTCGGCCTGGGCATCGGAACACTGAATTGCGCACTCAGCGGGATTTATCCGACATGGGACATCATCTGGGGCATCCTGACCAGACCGCTCTTTATCCTGTCCGCGGTCCTCTACATCATGGAGGATTTGCCCTCCTCGGCCCAGGCAGTGCTTTGGTGGAACCCGATCGTTCATATCACCGGGCTGATGCGCATAGGTTTCTTCCCGACCTATCAGCCACAGTATATCTCAGCGACCTTTGTCATGTCGGTTTCGCTGATCACGTTGTTCATCGGACTTGTCCTTCTGGGGCGGTACCACAAAGACATCCTCAATCGCTGACCTGACTGTCGGCCATGGCGACGATTTCGCCATGCGTCGCGCTGACGTCCCGGCGCAGACCATCGCGGATCGCCCGCCGGATCAGTGCGTCGAACACCGCCTCGTCCCCCGGATGATCGCGGCGTTTGGCCAGCCATTTCGGAACAATAACCGCCAGCGCCGGCCAGAACATCCACCCTGCCGCCATCCGGTACAGCATCAGCAGGTTCCGATGATAATAATACGCCTTCCACATCGGCCGGAAGCGGCCGCGCTGGCCGTCGAACGTGGTCAGGTCATGCTCAAACCGTATCCCCGGTTCGAACCCGATCCGCCCCCCGGCCATCCGCAGACCCAGCGTATACAGCCCGTCATCGCCATAGATAAACAGCCGCCGGTCCGGATACCCGACCAGCGCAATCGCCCGCCGCGACAGGAACAGGCCCACGAACGAGGTGACGTCAATCTCGATCGCCGGGCCTTCGTAGCATTCCGGGCGCAGATGGAAACCGCCACGCCCCCCGCGCGCCGTTCGCCAGAATTCTTCCCAGTGCCAGAACGGGTTGCGCGACGGGCGGTTCATTTCGCAGATCTCGCCGCCGGGAAAATAGACCGCCGCAGCAATGGCATCCCATTTCTCGTCCGGCAGATCATGAAAGGCCTGCAACGCGCCGGGATCCGGGCGGGCATCGTCATCCATGACCAGAACCCAATCCGGATCGAACCGGTCAACCGCCAGCCGCATTCCCGATTCAAAGCCTGCCGCCCCACCGCCGTTTTCGCTGTGCCGGTGCACACAAAGCCGCGGATCCGCCAACCCGTCCAGAAACGGGCCGGTTCCGTCGGTCGATGCATTGTCCACCACGACAATCGCAGCAAGGTCATCCGCCGACGTCGTCAGCAGCCGCTCAATCGTCACACGCAGTTGCGCCAGCCGGTTGTAAGTTACGACAACCGCCACCAGTTCGCGCGCTTTGTGCTCTGTGTCTGAGGTCAAACCCGGCTCCGAAATTCATCCCGGCCCGTCAGAACCTGAAACGCTGCGGCTGTCAAACCCGGACTATCCGCTGCCAATCAGAATACCCGCACCCAGCACCAGCGCACCGCCCAGAACCACCTGCAAGGCCGCCCGGAAGAACGGCGTTTCCATGTACTTGTTCTGAATCCACGCGATTGCCCACAGCTCGATGAACACCACGACCACCGCCAGCGATGTTGCGGTCCAGAAATCGGAAATCAGGTAAGGCAGCGCATGTCCCAGCCCGCCAACAGTGGTCATCACCCCCGACGCCAGCCCGCGCTTGAGCGGCGATCCGCGGCCCGACAATTCGCCGTCATCCGATGCCGCTTCGGTGAAGCCCATCGAGATCCCCGCCCCGACCGAGGCAGCAACACCCACCAGAAACGTTGTCCACGTATCCTGTGTTGCAAATGCCGTGGCGAAAATCGGCGCAAGAGTGGAAACCGACCCGTCCATCAAACCGGCAAGCCCGGGCTGGACCCATGTCAGGATGAACTGACGCCGCGCCGTGCGCGCTTCGTCGTCCTTTGCATCATCGGCCAGATGCATCTGTTCCAGCTCAACGGCCGTTCTTTGATGCCCGGACTCGGCCGCCGCCAGATCCCCCAGCAGTTTTCGCGTGGCCGTGTCCGACGTCCGATGCGCCGCCGCCAGATAGAACCGTTCGGCCTGCCGCTCCATGGCTTCGGCCTCTTCCCGCATGCGCTCAAGGCTCAGGTTTTCCACCAGCCACACCGGTCGGCGGGCATAGTATCCGGCAACATGCTCGCGCCGGATCAACGGTATCGTGGGTCCGAATCGGTCTTCGTGTAATTCGATCAGCATTCGGCGATGGCGGTCTTCTTCTTCTGCCATCCCCTCGAATACCTTCGCGCTTGCCGGGTAATCCGCCCGCAACCGCTCGGCATATCCGCGGTAGATGCGCGCATCGTCCTCCTCCGACGATATCGCCAGAGCGACGATTTCCTGCTCGGTCAGATCGCCAAAGCGCTTCCTGTGTGCAAAGAACTGCATGTCTGCCTCTTTTAGAACTATTCTAAACTACTATGTTTCCGGTGAAATGTTCAATCGCCCCGGACGGTTGTTGTTGCAACTGAACCGTCCGGTTTATATTTTCAACCGACCCCAACCGGAGCGGCCATGCCGGAATCAGCAACGATCGTCAGAACAGGGCGCAAGTTTCAGCAGGTGCTGAACGGAGCCCGTGAAGTATTCTTACGTGATGGCTTCGAAGGCGCCAGTGTCGATGACATTGCCCGCGCAGCCGGTGTCAGCAAGGCGACGCTATACAGCTATTTTCCTGACAAGCGGCTGCTGTTCATGGAAGTTGCCCAAACCGAATGCAACAGCATGGCCGACCGCGCGCTGGAACTGATCGACGACACAAAACCGCCGCGCGAAGTTCTGACCGTCGCCGCCAGCCAGATCGTGCCGTTTCTGCTGTCTGAATTTGCCCAGCGCATTTTCAGGATCTGCATGGCCGAGCGTGACCGGTTCCCGGAACTGGGCCGCGCGTTTTATGCCGCCGGCCCCGAAATGGGGCGCAAACGACTGGCCGAGTACCTTGAAATAGCGGCCCAGCGCGGCGAGCTGAACCTGCCCGACCTTCAGATGGCCGCCGAACAGTTTTCCGAACTGTGCAAGGTCAAGCTCTGGAATCTGGCCGCCTTCGGTGTTCAGACACAGTTTTCGCAGGAAGAAATCGACGACGTCGTTGTGAACGCCGTCGAGACCTTCATGGCGCGCTACGGCGCCTGATCTCAGATCGACCCGGCTTCACCCATGAAGTTGTTTGCCGAACACATGGCCGCAGGTTTGTGTGCATCCGGTCGTCCCGGTAATCGGGCGTGGTTTCGGTCCAGCACCGCACGCAACGCATCAATATCGCGCAGATCGCAGATTTCGGCGGCAACCTCGCCTGCGGTTCGTTCGACCATCGCGGAGCTGGCGGCCTCGTCGATGTCCAGAATCCCGACCCGGCACCCCTGTGCGGCACAGGCCGGCACGATCTCGGCTCTGGTCCCCGATGCACCGCCGGTCACAAACATCGTCCTGCCTTGCGGGCTCGGGTAGATCGCAAACTCTGAACGCATGTGTAGACCCCGTCGTTCTGTGCTACTGCGAGCCTGTTGCCAGAGATATGGCTGGGAACCCTGCAGACGGGTTGGACGATCAGAAAAGTTCGGAGAATGAATATGACAGAGACAGTCGGTTTTGTCGGCGTCGGCCTGATGGGCCACGGCATGGCCCGGAATATTGTCGGCAAGGGGTACAAGCTGACGGTACTGGGTCACCGCAACCGCGCCCCGATCGAAGATCTAGTCGCGCATGGCGCCGTCGAAGCCGCCTCGGCGGCCGAGCTTGCGGCGGCGTCGAGCATCGTCTTTTTGTGCCTGCCCGGGTCACCCCAGGTCGAAGCCACCGTCGCCCAGCTCGCCGACAGCCTGCCGCCCGGCGGGGTCATTGTCGATTGCTCCACCTCCGATCCGGTCTCGACCGCAAAGCTGGCCGCCACGCTGCAGGCCAGAGGGCTGCACATCGCCGACGCGCCACTGGGAGGAACGCCGGTGCAGGCCGCCGAAGGCAAACTGTCCGCCATGGTCGGGGCCGAAACCGGGGTCTTCGACCGCATCCGCCCAGTCATCGAAACCTGGGCCGGGTCGGTGATTCGCATCGGCGAGCCCGGCGACGGGCACAAGATGAAGCTCCTCAACAACTTCCTGTCGCTGGGATACGCCGCGCTCTACGCCGAAGCGCTGGCACTGGGCGCCAAGGTCGGGATATCGACGCAGGATTTCGATAACGTCATCCGCGGCAGCCGCATGGATTGCGGGTTTTATCAGACGTTCATGGCCTACGCGATGGACGGTGACCGCGAGGCGCATAAATTCACCCTGACCAACGCGTTCAAGGACCTGCGCTATCTGGAAAGCATGGCTGACGCCGCCGGTCTGGCCAATCCAATGGGCAATGCCGCCAAGAATGCCTTTGGCATGGCCATCTCTGCCGGCGCCGACGGGCCCGAGGATTACGTGCCAATGCTGGCCGACCATGTCGCCCGTCTGAACGGTGTGAAATCGTGATCCGGTGATCCGACCCCGGTCACGACATCCAAAGGCCCGCGCTTTTGCGGGCCTTTGACGGGGTCAGTACACCACCACCGACCGGATCGACTTGCCCGCATGCATCAGGTCGAAGCCTTCGTTGATGTTGTCGAGCGTCAGGGAATGGGTGATCATCGGGTCGATCTCGATCTTCCCTTCCATGTACCAGTCCACGATCCTGGGCACGTCCGTGCGCCCCCGCGCGCCGCCAAAAGCGGTTCCGCGCCAGCTGCGCCCGGTGACCAGCTGGAAGGGACGGGTCGAAATCTCCGCCCCTGCCGGTGCCACCCCGATGATGATTGATTCGCCCCAGCCCTTATGCGCGCATTCCAGCGCGTCGCGCATGACGTTGACGTTGCCCGTGGCGTCAAACGTATAGTCGGCTCCGCCCTTGGTCAGATCCACCAGATACGGCACCAGATCGCCTTCAACTTCGGTCGGGTTGACGAAATCGGTCATGCCGAACCGCTCGGCCATGGGTTTCTTGTCCGGGTTCAGGTCAACGCCGACGATCTGGTCCGCACCGGCCAGCCGCAGACCCTGAATCACGTTCAGCCCGATACCGCCCAGCCCGAACACCACGGCCCGCGATCCGATCTCGACCTTGGCGGTGTTCATCACCGCGCCGATGCCTGTCGTCACGCCACAGCCGATGTAACAGATCTTGTCGAACGGCGCGTCCGGGTTGACCTTGGCCAGCGCAATCTCCGGCAGGACGGTGTGGTTCGAAAACGTCGAACAGCCCATGTAATGCAGGATCTGATCACCATCGAGCGTGGTAAACCGGCTGGTGCCGTCCGGCATTAGCCCCTGACCCTGCGTGGTGCGAATCGCCTGACACAGGTTTGTCTTGGGGTTCAGGCAGTATTCACACTCGCGACATTCCGGTGTGTATAGCGGGATCACGTGATCGCCCGGCTTCAGGCTGGTCACGCCTTCGCCCATCTCCAGAACCACACCGGCGCCCTCGTGGCCCAAAATTGCCGGGAACAACCCTTCGGGGTCGGCCCCGGAAAGGGTAAATTCGTCGGTGTGGCAAATTCCCGTTGCCTTAACCTCTACCAACACTTCGCCGGCCCGTGGGCCATCGAGGTTCACATCCATGATTTCAAGCGGCTTTCCCGCCCCCGTGGCAACCGCGGCTCTGGTGCGCATCCGTTACTCCTCCTTCGAATTTGGCTTGAGCCTGAGGCAAAGACTTGTGGTTTTCAACAACGGAATGGCATTTGGGCCACGGGGAATGGCGACTCGCAAAGGAGCATACAGTGCCGAAATCCTGGATGATCTGTTTGGCCGCCATGCTCGCTGCCTGCTCAACGGCGCCCGACGACCTGCCTCCGGTCGATCCGTTGCCTGTGTCAGAGGTTTCGGAAACCGGCGACGACGCCACCGAAGAAACCGAACCCTACGACCCCAGCAAGGACCTGACGCTGATCACCTGCGGCGCGCACGAGACACTGGATCTGGTCGGCGGACCACTGGCCGATGCGCAGCCCCGGCTGCCGGAAAAGGCACGGGTCATCAATCCCGGTGATCTGGTCACGCAGGATTATGATTCCAGCCGCATGAATGTCTTTGTCGACGCGTCCGGCACGATCACGAAGATTGACTGCGGCTGAGCGCCTCTTCCGCCGCAAGCATGGCCTGCAGCGCTGCCCGGTAGGTCGGATATCTCAGCACCACGCCCAGCTCGTTCTTGATCCTGTCGTTGCGAACCCGCTTGCTGTCTGAATAGAAACTGCGCGCCATCGGCGACATCTCGGCCTCGTCAAAGGGCACCTCGGGCGGGACCGGCACGCCCAGCAGCTCCGCGGCATAGCCGATCACGTCCTGCGGCGGGGCAGGATCGTCATCGCACAGATTATAGACCGCACCGGGATCCGGGCGCGCAATGGATGCCTGCAGGACCTGCGCGATATCTTCGACATGAATGCGGCTGAACACCTGGCCAGGCTTGATGACCCGCCGTGCAGATCCGTTGCGCAGCTTCTGAAACGGGCCCCGCCCCGGCCCATAGATGCCCGCCAGCCGGAAAATGTGAACCGGAAGGCCGGGAACCGCCTGCCACGCCTCTTCTGCCGCCTTGCGCCATTTGCCCCGTCGGGTTGTCGGGGTCAGCGGGGTTGTTTCGTCTACCCAGCCGCCATCGTGGTTGCCGTACACGCCGGTTGTCGACAGGTATCCGACCCATTCGAACTGATCGGCTCTGCGGGCGATTTCGCCCCCGAGGCTGCGCAAAACCGGGTCGCCGTCTTCGTCAGGACCGGCTGAAATGAGCAGATGCGAAACCCCATCGAGGGGCGGCGTATCGGGTCCCGGCCAGATCACCGCCCCGGCCCCGGTGTCGCGAATCGCCCGGGCCTTTTCGGCAGACCGCGTTGTCCCGATCACCTGCCAGCCTTCCGCCAGCAGCGGTCCGGCCAGCGCCTGCGCAGAAAACCCATGTCCGAAGGAAAGCAATGTCTTGACCATGGTTCTACATGTTACCATCTGACCAGCGACGCAAGTGTTACAAAAAATCGTTGATGTGTGAAATTTCGTAACATATAGTTCGCCAACAGAGGAGGACAGCCATGTATAGCCAGGGCCTGATCGGCGCTGACGGAAGCACCGGGGAAACGCCGGAGTTTCTGGAAGCCTTCCAGAAGCGGATTGACGCAGAAGAAAAGATCGAACCGAACGATGCCATGCCCGAGGGCTACCGCCGCACGCTGATCCGTCAGATCGGTCAGCACGCGCATTCCGAAATCGTCGGTATGCTGCCGGAGGGCAACTGGATTACGCGGGCGCCCTCGCTGCGCCGCAAGGCCGCGCTGCTGGCCAAGGTTCAGGACGAAGGCGGCCACGGGCTGTATCTGTATGCCGCTGCCGAAACGCTGGGTGTCAGCCGCGAGGAAATGACCGAGGAACTGCACAGCGGCAAGGCCAAGTATTCCTCGATCTTCAACTACCCGACGCTGACATGGGCAGATATCGGCGCGATCGGATGGCTGGTGGACGGCGCCGCGATCATGAACCAGATCCCGCTGTGCCGGTGTTCATTCGGCCCCTATGCCCGCGCGATGATCCGGGTCTGCAAGGAGGAAAGCTTCCACCAGCGTCAGGGTTACGAGATCATGATGGAGCTGGCCGGGGGAACGCCCGAGCAGAAGGAAATGGCGCAGGACGCGCTGAACCGCTGGTGGTGGCCGTCCATCATGATGTTCGGCCCGCACGATGCCGACAGCCAGCATTCGGATCAGTCGATGGCGTGGAAAATCAAACGCTTCTCCAACGACGAACTGCGGCAGAAATTCATCGACGCCACGGTTCCGCAGGCCGAGTTCATCGGGCTGAAAATGCCTGACCCGGACCTGACGTGGAACGAGGAAAAGGGCGGCTATGACCACGGCCCGATCGACTGGGACGAATTCTGGCGCGTGGTCAAGGGGCATGGCCCGATGGCGCGCGACCGCATCAGGGACCGGCGCAAAGCGTGGGAAGACGGTGCCTGGGTGCGCGAGGCGGCTCTGGCCCATGCCGAGAAGCGTCGCGCCCGCAAGATAGCGGCGGAATAGTCTGCACTGACACGAACCGGGGGGCGCGGTCGCACGCGTCACCGGGAATTTTTGAACCAACATGAAGGAGCCGGGCATGGCCAATGAAATGCCCCTTTGGGAAGTGTTCATCCGCCCGCGGAACGGGCTGAGCCACAAGCATTGCGGATCGATTCACGCCGCCGACGAAGTGATGGCGCTGCAGGCGGCGCGGGATGTCTATACCCGCCGCGGCGAGGGCAATTCGATCTGGGTGGTGTTGTCTTCGGCAATCACCGCATCGGATCCCGACCAGGCGGGTGAAAACTTTGAACCGGGTGAGAAGATCTATCGCCACCCGACATTCTACGAAATCCCCGAAGAAGTGGGGAATATGTGATGCCGCTGTTCGAAGCGCTTCTGGAACTGGCCGATGATCACGTGGTTCTTGGCCACCGGGTCAGCGAATGGTGCGGCCACGCCCCGATGCTGGAAGAAGATCTGGCCATGCCGAACATGGCGCTGGACCTGATCGGGACGGCGCGGACGCTCTATGAATATGCCGGCAAGGTCGAAGGACAGGGCCGGGGCGAGGATGATCTCGCCTACCTGCGTGGAGAGCGGGAATACCGCAATTGCCTGCTGGTCGAACGCCGCAACGGCGATTTCGCGCAAACGATGCTGCGTCAGCTCTATTTTGCCGCCTTCATGGAACCCTATTGGACCGCCGCTGCCGACAGCGCCGATGAAACCATCCGCGGTGTTGCCGGCAAGGCCGTCAAGGAAATGGCCTATCACATCCGCCACGCCGGAGAATGGGTGATCCGGCTGGGCGACGGCACCGGGGAAAGCGCCCGGCGCATGGCCGAAGCGGTCGAGAACCTGCACCTTTATACCGACGAACTGTTCGAAGCCGGAAGCGCCGCAGACGTGGACGTTCTGCCGGACCGGGCCGCCCTGCGCCCGGCATGGGAAGCGACCATTGACCATATCTTCGGCGAAGCCGGGCTGAGCCGTCCGGTGATCCCGCACCCGCAAACCGGCGGCCGCAATGGCGTCCACGGCGAGGATCTGGGTCATATGCTGGCCGTTATGCAATCCACCCACCGCGCCCACCCGGGGGCAACGTGGTAGCGCAATCCGAAACAACCGAGGCGCGCCGCGCCTGGGATGCGGCCGCCCGCGTCCCGGACCCCGAGGTGCCCTGTATCAACGTGGCCGAACTGGGCATCCTGCGCGACGTGAGGCTGGAAGACGGCGTCGCCGTGGCCGATGTAACGCCAACCTATTCGGGCTGTCCCGCGACGCTGGCCATTGAGCTCGCAATAGAAGCCGCCCTGCGCGACGCCGGTTTCGACGTGCGGATCAACCGGGTACTCAGCCCGGCCTGGACCACCGACTGGATCACCGACGAGGGCCGGGAAAAATTGCGGGCCTACGGCATCGCCCCGCCCGAGGGCAGCACCTCCAAGCTCGCCCTTTTCGGCGAAACCTCGGTGACCTGCCCGCGCTGCGGCAGCCGCGCGACCGAAAAGATCTCCGAATTCGGCTCAACAGCCTGCAAGGCACAATACCGCTGTACCGCCTGTGCCGAACCCTTCGACTATTTCAAATGCATCTGAGGCGCCCATGTTCCACGACCTGACCATTTCCGACGTCCGGGCCGAAACGCCGGACAGTGTCGTTCTGACCTTCGATCTTCCCGCACCCGTGGCCGCCGACTACGCGTTCAAACCGGGCCAGTACCTGACGCTGCGCGCAGATGTTGACGGCGAAGATATCCGCCGGAATTACTCCATCGCGTCGCTGCCGGGCGAAAAGCTGTGCGTTGGCGTCAAGCGCGTCGAGGACGGCGTTTTTTCGACCTACGCCCAGAATCTGAAGCCGGGCGATACGGTTTCCGTCATGCCGCCGGAGGGGCGGTTCACCTGTGTGGGTGAAGAAAACATCGTTCTGATCGCCGCCGGGTCCGGCATCACCCCGATGATCGCGATTGCCGGTGACGCGCTGGCGCGCGGCGCCAACGTGACGCTGGTCTACGGCAATCAGCGCACGGCCACGATCATGTTCCGGGACACGCTGGATGCGCTCAAGGACCGGTACCTGAACCGCTTCACCCAGATCCATATTCTCAGCCGCGAGGCACAGGATGTCGAATTGCTGAATGGCCGCATCACCGGCGACAAGATCACGGCGCTGGCCAATGCCGGCGCGGTCGACCTGTCCGGAGCCGACGGCATCTTCTTGTGCGGGCCCGGCGCGATGATCGACGACGTTGCCAAAACGCTGGGTGGTCGCGGCATCGACCCTGCGCGCGTGCATTTCGAGCGGTTCTACATGGATGGCGAAGCCCCGCGACAGCCCAAATCCGCAGCCGCAGAGGCCGCCGCGGCGCAGGGTGTCGCCGTTTCGGTTTATCTCGACGGAACACGGCGCGAGTTCCGGTTCGAAGCGCAGGATGACAGCGTTATTGACGCGGCAGCCCGGCAGGGTCTGGAATTGCCGTTCTCCTGCAAAGGCGGGATGTGCTGTACCTGCCGGTGCAAGGTTTCCGAGGGCAGCACTGAGATGGCAATGAACTATTCACTGGAACCGTGGGAACTCGAAGCAGGCTTCACACTCGCCTGTCAGACACGTCCAACCAGCGAAAATCTCGTTCTGGACTTCGATGCCGCTTGATTTTTAGGCCCGCAGCGGCCCTAAATCAGGTATGACCCAGGACGATCCCAGCCTGAACGCAGCATACAAGCTGAAAAACCCGGATGACAGCCGCCGGCTCTACGCCGATTGGGCGGATACGTACGATGCGGGTTTTGTCGCTGAACACGACTATCAGCTTCACCTGCACACAGCGCGCGCATTTGTCGATGCCGGAGGTCAGGGTCCGGTTCTGGACGTGGGGGCGGGAACAGGGCTGGCCGGCGAAGTTCTGGCCAATCTGGGCGCCGGCCCGGTGGACGCGACCGATATCAGTGCCGAAATGCTGAACATGGCCGAACGCAAGGATGTTTACCGCGATCTCTTTGCCGCCGACATTCTGGAAGGGCTGCCGGTCAGCCGCGACAGCTATGCCGGCATCGTCAGTTCCGGCACGTTCACTCATGGTCATGTCGGTCCCGAGGCGCTGGACGAATTGTTGCGCGTGGCCCGACCGGGGGCACAGTTCGCGATCTCAATCAATTCCCAGCACTTTGTTTCGCAGGGTTTCGAAGCCAAGCTCGCCGCGCTGGGCGACAGGATCAGCGATCTGAAACTGCCGGAAACCCGCATTTACGGCGAACAATCCAAGGACGAACACCGCGACGACACCGCGTTTATCGCGCTGTTTCAGAAAGGCTGAACCCGCCGCAACCGCGGGACATCACATCGCCGGTCCCCGGATCACCGTTTCTTCGTCAAACCCTTTGAGCATCCTGCGGGCCACCTCTCGACTGTCACTCGAAACCGCCCGGGCGAACGTGTCCGAGTACAGAACAGGTTCTTCCAGCTCCGCGCACTGGCCCTCGATCCGGGCGGCAAGGTTCACCGCCTGACCCAGCACGGTGAAATCAATCCGTTCCACCGATCCCACATTGCCATACATCACCTGACCGAAATGCAGCCCGATCCCAAAATCGATGCCGTCAGCCGCATCCTGTGCCATCCGCGCGGCTGCCAGCGCCCGGTTACAGGCTGTTTCCGCATCTCCGGGAAAAATCGCCAACACCCCGTCACCAAGAAATTTCAGGATTTCGCCACCATGCGCGTCAACGGCTGCCGCGATCCCGTCAAAATACCGGTTGGCCAGCGCAACAGCCTCCTCCGGCGCCATTTCCCGGTTGATGCGGGTCCATCCGCGAATATCGCTGATCAGAATCGCAGCCTCGATCGTGTCGATGTCCCCCCGGGTGATCTGCCCGTCCAGCACCTGACGTCCCGTTCGCGGCCCCAGATAGGCTTCGGCTACGGCAACCGCGACCTGCCGGGCATCGAACACCTCGACCACCGGCGACAGCGCCCCGGCAATCAGGTTGATCTTGTCGATATCTGCATCGGTGAACCCCCCCGGTGTTGCGCTGTTGACGATGAAAATCGCCGGCGTTCCCGAAGAAAACCGCAGCCGCCGCCCGAAATAGTCGGTCAGACCTTTTTCTTTCAACTCCGTCAGCATCGCCGGGTCATCCGGCCCCAACGGCTCTTCCAGCCGCTTGCGATACGGCGCCTGCGTCCTGGTTATGATTTCGATCGGGCTGCCGACAAATGTCGGGTTGCTTTCGAACCCGTGCCGCGCCTCGATCACCGGAATAACACCGGTTTCCGCCTCCCACGTCACGCTCACGACCCGCACCAGCGGATGCAGCGTCCGCATCGACAGGCGCACCCGGCAGATCGGTGCACCCTCCGCCGCCAACCGCTCGCCCAACCCCGTGATCATCGCGTTGCGATCGGGCAAAAGACGGCCTTCACGCATGAGCCATTGTATCACTGCTATGGCGTTCCAGTCGGGGCGTACATCCTTGGTCATGGATGTTTAGGTAATCCACATGGGCCCACAATAAAGGGCCCTATCTGCCTTTCCAGACCGGATCCCGCTTTTCAGCGAACGCCCGCGCGCCTTCCAACTGGTCCTCGCTGTCATACAGGATATCGACAGTTGGCAATTGCCGCTTGGTGATCCGGTTCATCGTGTCCTGAAACTTGGCATCCTCTGCGTCGCGCACGATCTCCTTGATCGCGGCATAGACCAGCGGCGGACCACTGGCCAGAAGCCGGGCCAGTTCCCGCGCCCGGTCCATCAACCCATCCGCCGGGAGGATCTCGTTCACCAGCCCCCACCGATGCGCCTCTTCGACATCGAACCACCGCCCGGTGAGAAGCAGTTCCATTGCGATGTGATACGGAATGCGCTTCGGCAGCTTCACGCTGGCGGCATCGGCAACCGTGCCGGACCGGATTTCCGGCAGGGCAAACGTGGCGTGATCGGCGGCCAGTATCATGTCCGCGCTCATCGCCAGTTCCAGCCCGCCACCGCAGGCAATCCCGTTGACGGCGGCGATCACCGGCTTGTTCATGTCCCGCATTTCCTGCAGCCCGCCGAAACCGCCGACGCCATAGTCGCCGTCAACAGCATCCCCGTCAGCGGCGGCCTTCAGATCCCAGCCGGGGCAGAAAAACCTGTCACCCCCGCCGGTCAGGATCGCCACGCGCAACTCCGGATCATCGCGAAACTCGCGGAACGCCTCGCCCATCGTCCGGCTGGTCATCAAATCGATTGCATTCGCCTTGGGCCGGTCCAGCGTCACTTCCAGAACCGCGCCATCGCGTTTTGTTTTCACCGGGTTGTCGTCTGTCATTTCAGTCCTCCATCACCGCGAACGGATCATTTTCAGGATCGGGGTTGCGGATGTACTCGGCCCATTTCGCCGCGTTTTCGGCCGCCCCGGCATCCAGACAGTCCTCGATCACCGCCAGCGCCATGTCCATCCCCGCCGAAACCCCCGACGAGGTAAATATGTTCCCGTCCCGCACCCAACGGGCGCTGCGCTGCCAGTCCACCGTTTCCGCCTGCTCCGCGACCCAGTCGAAAGCCAGCTTGTTCGTCGTCGCCTTCCGACCGTCCAGCACACCGGCGCGGGCCAGCAAAAGCGACCCTGTACAAACAGATGTGACAATCTCGGCCTTATCCGCCCGGGTCGCAAGCCAGCTCAGGAATGCCTTGTCGGAATGTACGTTGCGCGTCCCCATCCCACCGGGAACCAGCAGGATGTCGTAATCTCCACCACCGCCCATCCCATCCTGCGCCACGGTCTCGGGCCCGCCGGACGCCTTCACCGGTCCGGCCTGCAGGGCAACGGTCCGGATTTCAAACTCGTCCCGGAAAAAGGAAAACAACTCAAGCGGCCCGTACAGGTCCAGCATCTCGAAATCCGGGAACAGGACCGCCGCGATAATACGTGTCATGCGATTTCCTCCGCTGTGCGTATCAGGGCATCGACGGCCACGGCCCCGGATGGCGTGCAGATCAACGGGTTGATCTCAACCTCTTCCACGGCCTCGGCCTTGAGCGTGACATAGCTCTGAACCGCCAGCACCGCCGCAACGATCGCATCGACATCCGCCGCCGGCTTTCCCCTGTACCCGGCCAGCAATGCCCAGCAATTCAGCCTTTTCAGAGCCTGTTTTACGCCTTGTTCGGTCACCGGCAACAGCATCGAAACACTGTCGCGCATCAGTTCGGTCAGAACGCCGCCCGCGGCCAGTGTCAACACGAACCCATGCGCCGGATCGCGCGTCACGCCCACCAACACTTCCGCAACCCCGTCACAGATCATTTCCTCGACCAGAAACCCGTCCGTGCCGATCTCCATGGCCGCCTCGGCCACCTGTTCCGGCTGCAGCCCCACCCGCACGGCGCCATGCTCCGATTTATGCGCCAGCCCCAGACCTTTCAGCGCCACCGGCCCCGAATGCCCGGCGGCCGCCCGCCCCGCTTCGTCCGGTGTAGACACTGTTTTGAATCCCGGCACCCGCACACCACAGGCCGCCAGCGCCGCTTTTGCCCGGGGCTCGTCCAACAGGCGCGTCTCCCGTTCCTCGCCCGGCAACAGCACTGGCTCCGGCACGGGAACCTGCCGCGCCGCCAGCGCGGCCAGCGCGCTGATCGCATCCCTCAACCCGCTCAGCGGGACAATTCCGGCCCCGCTCAGGCGCTCGGCCATATCCGGCGGCATCAGTTCCGGCAGGGTCGCGGCAACGGCGTAGGCCCGCCCGGTGCGCGCCCGGGCGGCGGTGACCGCCGCGGTCGCGCATTCCCAGTCGGTACCGTCCGTAACCGGGTAATCCGTGATCAGGATGGACAGGTCCGTGTCCGGCCCGGACAGTCCGGCAAACGTGTCCGTCATCGCCGCCGTGTCGCGCCAGATATACGTGTGGTAGTCAATCGGGTTGTTCAGCGCCACCTTGGGCCCCAAAGCCTTTCGCAGAGCCTCATTTTGCACCGGCGAAAGCGGCGGAAACGTCAGCCCGGTCCCCTCTGCCGTATCCGCAATCAGGCTCGCCTCACCGCCCGAACAACTGATCCCCGCGATCGTGCCCCGGTCCATCCGCACCCCGTGATGCGCCAGCTTCAGCGCCTCCAGAAAGCTCGGCAGATCCTCGACCTGGGCGGCGCCCAACCGCCGCAGCAACGCGCCGGCGCCGGCATACCCGCCGGCCATCGATGCCGTATGCGATACCGTCGCCACCTGTGCGTGCTCGGTTTTTCCGACCTTCAGCGCAATCAGCGCCACGCCCTTCTCATGCGCCGCCCGCGCCAGACGCTCCCACGCGCGCAGGTTGGTGAACCCCTCGATATGGACACCGATCGCGGTCACCCGCGGATCATTCAGCAGCGACAGCGCAATCTGTGCCTGATCTGTCTGCGCCATGTTCCCGCAGGTCACCATATACGCAATCGGCAGCGCCCTTTGCTGCATGGTCAGGTTGATCGCAATGTTCGAACTCTGGGTCAGGATCGCGACACCGCTGTCCACCGGCCGCATCCCGTGCTGGTCCGGCCAGATTGCGACCCTGTCCAGAGCATTGACGAAGCCATAGCAATTCGGCCCCAGGATCGGCATGTTGCCCGCGGCAGCAATCAGTTGCGCCTGCAGGTCGCCGCCGTCCGACAGTTCCGCCTGCGCCTCGGAAAACCCGGAGGCAAAACAGACCGCGCCACCCCCGCCCAGACCGCGTAGAACCTCGACCGCCTCTATGGTGGCATTGCGGTTGATACCGACAAAGGCCGCGTCGATGGGGCCGTCGCGATCTTCCAGCCTTTTTAGAGGCTGAATTCCGGCTATCTCCTTGCCCGCCGGATGCACCGGAAAGATCTCGCCATCATAGCCGATCCGTCGTGCCGCCCCGATGATCGAGGCACACCAGGCGCCGCCGCCAATTACGGCGATGGAGCGCGGGCTCAGTAATCTGCTGAGGTCACGCATGGAGGCCTCTGTGGAAAAAAAGATGTCTTGCCTCCGGCGGGGATATTTGGAGCAAGAGGAAGTAACAGAGCATTAAGGTTGATCCGCTAGTTTGAGGGTACGGTACAGGCGGGGACGCCGATGACCGTGCAAGGGGAAGAGGGTTCTCTTCTGTCGAGGGGGTTGCAGCTTTGCGCCCCCTCTTCCTCTTGCTGAAAATATCCCGGGGAGCGCGAGGGGCTGGCCCCTCGCTCCTGTCGGTGCCGCGCACGCGCACCGAAACCATTCATGCCCCCAACGCCCGCAGCATGTCCCGGCTGATGATGTGGCGCTGGATCTCCGATGTGCCGTCCCAGATCCGTTCCACCCGCGCATCACGCCAGAACCGTTCCAGCGGATAATCGTCCATCAGCCCCATGCCGCCATGGATCTGGATTGCCGCATCGGTGACCCGGGCCAGCATTTCGCTGGCATAGAGCTTGGCCGAGGCGATTTCCCGGTTCGCCGGCAGGTTCTGATCCAGCCGGTCTGCCGCCGCCAGTGTCAGCAGGTCGCCCGCGTCAATCTCGGTGATCATGTCCGCCAGCTGGAACGACACGCCCTGAAACTTGCCGATCTTCTGCCCGAACTGTTCCCGCTCGGCGGCATAGGTCAGCGCATAGTCAAACACCCGGCGCGCCCGGCCAACAGACATCGTCGCCACCGTGATCCGGGTCGCATAGAGCCATGTATTCATAACCTCGAACCCGCCATCCACCTCGCCCAGAACCTGCGCATCCGGCAGTCGGCAATCGTCGAATTCGAGGATCATGTTCTTGTAACCGCGATGCGACACGGACTTGTACCCGTCCCGGATGGTGAACCCCGGATGCCCCCGGTCCACCAGAAAACAGCTGATCCGCTTTTTCGGCCCTTTAGGTGTCTGATCTTCGCCCGTTGCCACGAACACGATCAGGAAGTCCGCGTGATCGGCGCCCGAGATGAAATGCTTGGTCCCGTTGAGAACCCAGTCACCCCCATCGTGCACCGCGGCGCATTTCATGCCCCGCACGTCCGATCCGGCGCCCGGTTCGGTCATCGCCAGCGCGTCCATCCGCTCGCCCCGCACCGCCGGCATCAGGTAGCGCTCCACCTGCTCACCTTCGCAGGCCATCAGGATGTTCTGCGGCCGCCCGAAAAAATGGTTCAGCGCCATCGATCCGCGCCCCAGTTCCCGCTCCACCAGCGCAAACTCCAGATGGTTCAGCCCTGCCCCGCCCACGCTTTCGGGGAAGTTGCAGGCATAAAACCCCAACTCCAGTGTCTTGCGCTTGATGTCCTCGGCAATCTCCGCCGGCACCTCTCCGCTACGCTCCACCAATTCTTCGTGCGGATAGATTTCATTTTCGACAAAGGAGCGAACCGTCGAAACGATCATCTCCTGCTCATCGCTCAGCCCGTATTGCATTCCTGCTTCTCTCTCGTTCCGCCCGGCAGCACCGGGCCCTGTTACACCCGGCGCCGGTCGCGCAGGCGCTGTTTCATCTTCTCTTTGGCCGCCTCGGTGCCGTCATGGAACGTCCCGAACAACTTGTCCCAGGGCACTTCCAGCGTGCCGTAATTCACCTCGAAATACCGGTGATGCATCTGGTGGTGGAAGTTGCCCAGATGCAGGCGTTTGCGCCCGCCGGCCCAGATCCCTTCGAAACCCGTATGCGTGGTGATCGCGTAGAGCCCGTAGAACATCAGGTGAAACACCAGATGCACCGGCGCGGTCGGCACAACGAAATGGATCAGCGCGGTGCCGAAATAGAACACGTGCTCGACCGGATGCATGCTCAGACCCGACCACGGCCCGATATCCGTGTTGCGGTGATGCAGGGCATGAAACCGGTACATCGGCCCGGCATGCAGCAGCCGGTGAATCCAGTAGAAATAGAAGCTCTCCCAGATCGGGATCAGAAAAAAGATCGCCAGGTACCACAGCCATCCGTCGGACCATCGCCAGACCGGGGCATAGCCATTTGCCATGCTCCACCAGATCAGCGCTTCGTAGCCGGACCAGATGGTCACGCCGGATGCAATCGCCCAGAACACGTTGTCCCAATACTGGTCGCCAAAATTGAACACCCGCCCCTGCCGCGGAAACAGCCGCGGGTCGAATTTGTGGTCGCGTCCCTGCAATTGACGGCCATGAAAAAGCCAATGCAGACCCTGTGCCAGCACGATCACCAGCACCGCATTGCGCAGCCAGATCGCGACCATCCACCAGCCCGGCTCGACCGCCTGATCCAATGTCGGCGCCGCCAGCCACACCGCCGCAAAAGCCAACCCGACAAAGCCCAGGTTGACGGTGATCGGAAACCAGCTCTGCCAGTACCAGCGCAGCACCTCCGCCGGTCGCGGCGGCCATTGCCACAGCGGCATCACCCGCAGCGGCAATTCATCCGGCACATGATTCCACTCAGCCATCAGGTATACATCTGCTTTTTGTGCGCCCGCGTGCGCGCCGTGGCCTCGGCAGATCCGTCGTGAAACGTCCCGAACCACTGATCGAACGGGATCTCGGAGGTGCCGTAGTTGCACTCGAAATACCTGTGATGCAGCTGGTGAAAGAAGTCCCCCGCCTTCACCCGGTCCCGGCCCCTGACCGCGACCCTTTCGAAACCGGAATGCGAAAACACCGGGCTCAGCTGCTGAAACGTGACGTGAAAGAGCAGGTGCAGCGGGTTCGAGGGAACGATCAGATGAATGAAATAGGTCGTGAAATACAGGGTATTTTCGAACCAGTGGTTCGAGATCCCTGACCACGGACCCGTGTTCACGTTGCGGTGGTGCACCGCATGAACCCGTTTATAGAGCTTCGGCGAGTGTTCCATCCGGTGCACCCAGTAGAAATGCAGCCCCGACCACATCGGGATCAGGAACATCCAGACAACGCACCACACCGGCGCGGACGAAAATTTGATCACAGGCACAAACCCGTTCGCCATCGCCCAGAAAATCCCGCACTGATACACCGTCGCGACGGTCATCGCGCTGCCCAATGTCCACCAGATGTTGTCCAGCACCTGATTGTTGAACGTAAAGGTCCCGTTCGCGCGCGACAGGTCCCGCTTGTCGAACTTCTTGTGCATGCCCTGACCCTTGCGGATGTAGAGCCACCAATGCAGGCTCCCCGCCACCAGCGTCTGCATGCCGAGGTTCATCAGCCAGACACGCACCACCCACCCGGGCGCCAGGCTCTGCATGGTTTCAAGCGGCGGCAGAACCCACAGATAGGCCGCCACCGCTAAGGCAAAACAGATGACCAGGGACGTGATCTGCAACCACGCCCCGCGGTACCAGTTCCAGACCGCCCGCAGATCCGGCGGAAATGAAAACACAGGGTTCAGCGCCACCGGCTGTGGCGGCCGATAGTTCCAGCGGTCTGCCTCGGGATCACTCACAAAGGCATTGGCCGAAACAACGGATTGATCCTTCGGCATTCCGGTCATCCTTCCTGAGCAGGGACTGGCCTAGCTGGCGTAGTCGGATCCCTCGTCATCCAGGATCATCTTCAACTCTGCCAGGTGACGCACGTCCTGGCTGTCATACTCCTCGACCTCGCTGGCGGTCTTTTCGGCAATCTCGTCCGACAAAACCCGCAGCGGCTGCCCGGTCTGAAGCGCGCGGATATAGGTCTCGGCCGCGCGTTCGAAGAAATACATCCGGTTGAACGTCTCGGCGACCGTGTCACCGATCACCATGATCCCGTGATTGCCCATGATCATGACCTTCTTCTTCGGGTCGGTGAACAACTGGGCACAGCGCTCGCCTTCGTCCTCGAAAGCCAGCCCGCCATACCCGTCGTCAATAACGTAGCGGTTAAAGAAAATCGCCGTATTCTGATCGATCGGGGGAAGGCGGCTGTCAGCCAGCGATGCCAGAACCGTGGCATGGATCGAATGCACATGCATCGCGCAACGGGCGTGCGGGCATAACCGGTGCAGCGCCCCGTGCAGGAACCACGCGGTCGCATCCGGTGCATCCGGCCCCTCCATCGCATTCGGGTCATTCGCGTCCAGCAGCAGCAGCTCGCTGGCGCGGATACGTTTGAAATGCACCTGATTCCGGTTCATCAGGAACTGCGTGCCATCATCATTCACAGCCACCGAAAAATGATTCGACACGGCTTCGTGCAGGTTCAGGCGCTCGGTCCAGCGGAACGCAGCAGCCAGATCGACCCGCTCCTGCCAGTGATCCATGTTGGGGCGCAGTTCTGTAACGCTCATCGGTTCTCTCCCATAGCCGAAAAAATTCTGCCTTCACCTGCGTCCATTGACCAACGAAAAAAACGAAGGCATAGCATTAGTACAACTAATAGCGGAATTATCAGGTTGAAACAGTCCCTTCCCCCGCTCGGCTGGCTGCGGGCGTTCGAAGCTGCCGCCCGGCACCTGTCCTTCACCGGTGCGGCGCAGGATCTGAACATGACGCAAAGCGCGGTCAGCCAGCAGATCAAATCGCTGGAAGGATACCTGGGGCGTCCCCTGTTTCATCGCAGGCCGCGGGCGCTGGAGCTGACAGAAAGCGGAATCACCTATCTGCCGGTTGTGCGCGACGCGTTCCGCACGCTGGAACGCGGCACCCGGGCGATCACCGGCGATGACAGCAACGTTGTTCAGGTTCAGTGCAACATAACATTCGCCATTCACTGGCTGGCGCCGCGGCTGAAACTGTTTCGTCAGGCGCATCCGGATGTTCAGCTGAACCTGATGACCGAAATCTGGGAACCCCGCGAACTGGCCGCGGGGGCGGATGTTGAGGTGCGCTTTTCCCTGCGCCCGTCCGACACCGTTCGGGCCGAACACTTGCTCAGCGATCACTATTATCCGGTTTGTGCGCCAAACTATGACGTGTCCCTCGCAGATCTTCAGTCACACCCGTTATTCGACTGCTCCAACCTGCTGTGCAACTGGTCTGCCTGGCTCGAAGATCAGGGTCTGAATTGGGAAAATCCGCCCGTTACCTATGCCACGACCTATTCGGTCACGCTGGCTGTGGCGGCGGCGGGCGGTGGACTCGCGATTGCCCATGACGCAATTGCCGGGCGCCTGCTGCGGCAGGGTGTGCTGAAGGCGCCCTTCGAACATCGCGCCGAAATGCCTGAAGCTTATTACCTGATCATATCGCCTCAGGCCGAACAGATGCCCGGGGCTGTGGCCTTCGCGAACTGGCTCCGCAGCATGGTGGGAAAACCGGGCCGCCGAGCAGAAATCAGGGTCTAGTCAGCCGTTTTCGGCACACTTGGGACCCAGGCATACCCGTTTTCACAAAGGATATAGGCCTCGCGCAGCCCATGCGGTTTGTCCGTCGGCCCCTGCAGGATCACGGCACCCGCCTGTTCGGCCCGTTTTACGGCTGCGTCCGGGTCGGTGTCATACAGCCGTAATTCGATTCCCGCGCCGCGCGGTGGCGTTTCAGGCAACAACCCCAGCAGCGGATTGGAATGATAGGTGCCGTCGGCATGCAGCTGAAACACCTGATCGCCATAGGTCATTATCGCGAAATCAGACGTGGCCTGATGCGATCTCATGCCGAAAACAGTCTCTAAAAAGGCACTTTCAGCCAATACATCGCGCACCAACAGGTTCAGCCCCAACCCACGCAGCCCGCGCCCGAACGGATCCGCTTCTATCGTGTCATAATCCATTGGCCTCTCCAAACCGGGGGAATATCTCAGATTCATGAACTCTGGCACTGGCCCCTTGCGCCCGGATCGAAGTTCACGACAATTGGTGCATGGAACACAAGCCCTTTCCCGCCTGGCCCGATGTGGCCGCCGATCTTGTCGCCGTCGCCGCCGGCCGCGCCCCGGCAGATACCGTCATCCGCAATGGACGATGGGTAAACGTCCACAGTCGCGAAGTTCTGCCGAACCACGACGTCGCCATAAAACATGGACGAATTGCCTTTGTAGGCCCTGATTCCGGATATTGTACCGGCCCGGATACCAACGTGGTGGATGCCGGTGACCGCTATATCCTGCCCGGGTTCTGCGACGGTCACATGCACATTGAATCAGGTATGCTGACGCCCGCCGAATTCGCGCGCGCCGTGATCCCGCACGGAACAACCTCCATGTTCACGGATCCACACGAGATCGCCAATGTGCTTGGGCTCGCAGGTGTGCGCATGATGCATGACGAAGCGCTGCTGCAACCCGTCAACATATTCACGCAGATGCCATCCTGCGCCCCGTCCGCCCCCGGGCTGGAAACCACCGGGTTTGAAATCACGCCCGAAGACGTGGCCGAGGCAATGACCTGGCCGGGGATCATCGGGTTGGGTGAAATGATGAATTTCCCCGGTGTTGCCGCGGCCGATCCCAAGATGCTGGCCGAGATTGCAGCAACGCAGCGCGCCGGCAAAACGGTGGGCGGGCACTATGCATCACCCAATTTAGGGTCTGATTTCGCCGCATATGTCGCCGGCGGCCCCGCCGATGACCATGAAGGAACCTGCGAAGCAGATGCCATCGCGCGGGTCCGTCAGGGTATGCGGTCGATGATGCGTCTTGGATCGGCCTGGTACGATGTCGAGGCGCAGATCACCGCAATCACCGAAAAAGGGCTCGACCCCCGGAACTTCATCCTGTGCACGGATGACTGCCATTCCGGGACGCTGGTGAATGACGGTCACATGAACCGGGTTGTCCGCCATGCCATCGCCTGCGGTTGTGATCCGCTGGTGGCCCTGCAAATGGCCACGATCAACACCGCGACTCACTTTGGGCTTGAACGCGAAATCGGGTCGGTCACCCCCGGCCGCCGGGCCGACATTGTTCTGAGTTCCGACCTCGAAACTCTCCCCGTAGAGACTGTTATTGCGCGTGGCCGGATCGTCGCGCAGGACGGTGAATGCCTTGTGGACTGCCCGCATTACGACTGGCCGGCGACGGCCCGCCAGACCGTGCATCTCGGACATGTCCTGTCTGCCGCGGATTTCGAAATTCCGGCACCCGAGGGCGCAAATTCGGTTCGCGCCAATGTTATCGGCGTGGTCGAAAATCAGGCCCCGACCAAGGCGCTCAAGGCGGACCTTTCGGTTCAAAACGGACTTGTAGAGCCTGAAAATGATGTCGCGCATATTTCGCTGGTCGAACGGCACCGGGCCACCGGAGGTGTCACCAACGCATTGGTTTCCGGTTTTGGATATACCGGCAACATGGCCATGGCATCCACCGTCGCCCATGACAGCCACCACATGATCGTTGTCGGGACCGACCGCGATCAGATGGCACTGGCCGGCAATCGTCTGGCCGAGTTGGGGGGCGGCATCACGATATGGCGCGACGGAGAGGAACTGGCACTGGTGGAACTGCCCATCGCCGGGCTGATGTCGGACCGGCCCGCGCAGGAGGTTGCCGGCAAGGCCGATCAGATGATTGCCGCGATGCAGGTCTGTGGCTGCACGCTCAACAACGCGTATATGCAGCATTCGCTGCTTGCCCTGGTGGTGATCCCGGAATTGCGAATATCGGATCTGGGCCTGATCGACGTGCGCAGTTTCGAACAAATCCCCCTGTTAGAGCCGCAAACATGACCCGGATCCTTTCCCCCGACCTGCCCGGCCCCCAGGTGTTCACGGACGCCGAGGCCGCGGTTGCCCGCCTGGACGAAATGTACGAAGCGTCCATACGGTTTCTGTGCGATCGTTTTGGCACCACGCTGAAATCCGGCACGCCACAATCCCGCATCCGCGCCTTCTATCCGGAAATCCGGTTCACCACGTCCTCCTACGCGCAGGTCGACAGCCGCCTCAGCTATGGCCACGTCGCTGCCCCCGGCACGCACAGCACAACGGTCACACGTCCCGATCTGTTTCGCAGTTACCTGACCCAACAGATTGACCTGTTGATCCGAAATCATGGTCAGCCGGTCACGATATGTGTCTCTGATACGCCCATTCCGGTCCATTTTGCCGTGGCCAACGACACCAGCATCACCGTTCCTCACGCCGGGGCCACCCCGTTCATCCTGCGCGATGTGTTTGATGTGCCGGACCTGACCACCACGAATGACGACATCGTCAACGGCCTGACCGAAGATCACGACGGCATCGGTCCGCTGGCGCTGTTCACGGCGCAGCGTATCGATTATTCGCTGGCCCGGCTCAGCCACTACACGGCCACCAGCCCGATCCATTTCCAGAATCACGTCCTGTTCACGAACTACCAGTTCTACGTCGACGAATTCGAAGCCTATGCCCGCGCCCAGATCGGTGACCCTGCCAGCGGCTATGACAGCTTCGTCGCCCCCGGCAATGTCGAGATCACCGAACCGGACGCGCCAATCCGGCGGCTGGAAAAGACGCCGCAAATGCCGACATACCACCTCAAGCGAAAGAACGGCACGGGCATCACGCTGGTCAATATCGGTGTCGGGCCATCGAACGCAAAGACGGCGACCGATCATATCGCGGTCCTGCGCCCGCATGCCTGGCTGATGCTGGGCCATTGTGCCGGGCTGAGGAACACGCAGGAACTGGGCGATTATGTCCTGGCCCATGCCTATCTGCGCGAGGACAAGGTGCTGGATGACGACCTGCCGGTCTGGGTTCCGATCCCGGCACTGGCGGAAATCCAGATCGCGCTGGAACAGGCGGTCGCGCTGGAAACCGAACTGGACGGGTATGACCTGAAACGGGTCATGCGCACCGGCACCGTCGCCAGCGTGGACAACCGCAACTGGGAATTGCGGGATCAGTCCGGCCCGGTCAAACGGCTCAGCCAGTCGCGCGCAATCGCGCTGGACATGGAGAGCGCGACCATCGCCGCCAACGGTTACCGGTTCCGGGTGCCATACGGCACGTTGCTCTGCGTCTCGGACAAGCCCTTGCACGGCGAACTGAAGCTTCCCGGCATGGCCTCAGACTTCTACAACACGCAGGTCAGGCGCCATCTGGCCATCGGAATCCGCGCCATGGAGGCCCTGCGCGACATGCCTCTGGAGCGTCTGCACAGCCGGAAATTGCGCTCTTTCGACGAAACAGCCTTCCTTTAAGGCGAAAAATCCGCGGATTTTGGCCGTTTTCCCCTTGCCAACAGCCACTATTCGTTGTGTTCCTGCTCAACATAACGTTATCATGTCGCAATGAGGCCCAAGAAATCGGGCAGAAGAAGGAGACCATGAAATGGCAAAACCACTGATCAAGACCCAGCTCGTTGCCGCTCTGGCCGAAGAATTGGGCACCGACAAGAAATCCGCAGGCGCGGCGCTGGAAGCCGTTTCGGCCATCATCACCCGTGAAGTCACCGGTGGCGGCGCTGTCACCCTGCCGGGCGTCGGCAAGATTTATTGCCGCGAACGCCCCGAGCGTCAGGTCCGCAACCCGGCCACCGGCGAAACCTTCACCAAGGAAGCCGACAAGGTCGTGAAGATGACCATTGCCAAGGCGCTGAAGGACAGCGTGAACGGCTGACCTTGCGTCTGTCCGGAAATTGCGAAAGGGTCGCCCTCAACGGCGGCCCTTTCTGATTCAACGGAGGCGACAATGGCACAGGCGACCGGCATCGGCGGTGTGTTTTTCCGTGCGAAGGATCCGCAGGCGCTGGGCGCGTGGTACGGCACCCATCTGGGCATAGACATGTCCGCCGGCGCGTGGATGCAGGCCCCAGGCCCTACGGTTTTCGCCCCGTTCCCACAGGACAGTGACTATTTTCCGGCAGACCGGCAGGTCATGCTGAATTTCCGCGTCGACGATCTGACAACCCTGATTGCCGATCTCAGGTCGGCAGGCATCTCCGTCGAAACGCGGTCCGAATGGGACAGTGAAATCGGTCGCTTTGCCCGCATTCACGATCCCGAAGGAAATCCCGTCGAATTGTGGGAACCCGCCGGCCCCGCCGCGGTCTGATCCTTGGACACCCGCGCCATCCTCATGGGCCTGGCCTTTGCCTTCATGTGGTCCTCGGCCTTCAGCTCGGCCCGGATCATCGTGACGGATGCCTCTCCGCTGTTTTCGCTGGCACTGCGCTTTTTGCTGTCGGGGCTGCTGGGGGTGCTGCTGGCCCGCGCCATGGGCCAGAGCTGGTACCTGACCCGCCAGCAATGGTATCTGACCATTCTGTTCGGCATCTGCCAGAACGCGCTTTATCTGGGGCTGTATTTCGTCGCCATGCAAACGGTCGAGGCCGGGCTGGCCGCGATCATAGCCTCGACGATGCCGCTGCTGGTGGCTGTCGCCACATGGGTCATTTTCAACCAAACCCTGCGCCCGCTGGGGATCATCGGGCTGATCGCCGGGTTTTGTGGCGTGGCGCTGATCATGGGGTCGCGGATAAACGCCGGTGTCGATCTCTATGGTATCACGCTGTGCGGCGTCGGCGTGCTGGCCCTGACATTCGCCACTCTGGCCGTTCGCGGCGCGACATCGGGCGGCAATTTCATGATGATTGTCGGGTTGCAGATGCTGGTCGGGTCTGCGGCGTTGTTTCTGGCGACACTGGTCTTTGAAACGCCACGGATCAACCTGACGACACCGCTGATCCTTGCCTTCCTTTATACGACGCTGGTGCCCGGCCTGCTGGCAACCTATGTCTGGTTCCTGCTGCTGGACCGGATCGGGGCAATCCGGGCCGCCACGTTCCATTTCCTCAACCCGGTATTCGGCGTCGGCATTGCTGCGGTCCTTCTCGGAGAGCGGCTGGGCCCGCTCGACCTGCTGGGCGTTGCCATTGTGACTGCCGGTATCCTCGCCGTTCAGCTATCGCGTCAGAACAGGCCGGCGGCCGATCCCTGAACGGATTTTCACCCGGCCCGCGCGCGGGCCGTTCCACACACCCTTGCGATCCGGCTGAAATAGTCCTTTCATTCTCCGCAACCTGCCCCATCTGAACCTCAACCGACCAAAGAGGTGTCCATGACCAAATACTTCAAAGACCCCGATGCCATCGCCGCCCTGTCGCCCGAGGAATTCTACGTGACCCAGAATTCCGGAACGGAACGCCCCGGCACCGGCAAGCTTCTTGGCAACAAAGAGCCGGGCATCTACGTCGACATCGTCTCGGGTGAGCCGCTGTTTGCGTCCGCCGACAAGTATGAAAGCGGATGCGGCTGGCCCAGTTTCACCAAACCGATTGAGCCCGCAAATGTCGCAGAGCTCGAAGATCGCACTCTGGGCATGATCCGTACCGAGGTCCGCTCGACCAACGGCGACAGTCACCTTGGCCATGTCTTTCCGGACGGCCCGCGCGACCGCGGCGGGCTGCGCTACTGCATAAACTCCGCGTCTCTCCGGTTCGTCCATCGCGACGACATGGAGGCCCAGGGCTACGGAGATTACATCAAACAGGTGGAGGACGTAACATGACCGATCTGAACCGGGCCGTTCTGGCCGGCGGATGCTTCTGGGGCATGCAGGACCTGATCCGCAAGCTGCCCGGCGTGAAGAAAACCGTTGTTGGCTATACCGGTGGCGATGTCCCCAACGCCACATACCGCAATCACGGCACACACGCCGAAGGGATCGAGATCTACTTCGATCCGGCGCAGATCAGCTATCGCAAACTGCTCGAAATGTTCTTCCAGATCCACGATCCGACCACGCTGAACCGGCAGGGCAATGATATTGGCCTCAGCTACCGGTCCGCGATCTATTTCGTCGACGAAGACCAAAAAGCCGTGGCGCTTGATACCATTGCCGACGTCAACGCATCCGGGCTCTGGCCCGGCAAGGTCGTGACCGAGCTGGAACCCGTCGGAGATTTCTGGGAAGCCGAGCCCGAGCATCAGGATTACCTCGAACGGTTCCCGAACGGTTACACCTGCCACTTCCTGCGCCCGGACTGGGTTCTGCCCAAGCGGGATGCGGCGGAATAGAGACAAACACGGCCGGCCCGGTCAGTCCGAAAGACGCCCACAGGCCCAGCGCGCGGCATCGGCGACGGTCGGGTCGGGGTCTTCGGTCAGCCGGGCAGCGGCCGGTTTCAGCTCGGACAGACCCGAATTTCCGATCGCGTAAAGCACATTGCGAACAAACCGGTCGCGCCCAATTCGCTTGACCGGCGATCCTGAAAACTTGGCGCGGAAGGCGGCGTCATCCAACGCGGCCAGATCCGCCAGCATCGGCGCGGCCAGATCATCGCGCGCCAGATAGCGCAGATCGCTGGCCTGTACGGCGAACTTGTTCCACGGACACACCGCCAGGCAATCGTCGCATCCGTAAATCCGGTTGCCCAGTAGCGGACGCAGCTCCTCGCTCACCGGGCCCTTGTGCTCGATCGTCAGGTAAGAAATGCAGCGCCGTGCATCCAGTTGGTAAGGCGCCGGAAACGCATCCGTCGGACAGATGTCCAGACAGGCCCGGCATGTCCCGCAATGATCCCGCTCCGGTTCATCGGGTGCAAGCTCCAGAGTGGTAAAAACAGACCCAATAAAGGCCCAGTTTCCCCAATCCCGGCTGACCAGATTGGTGTGTTTCCCCTGCCATCCCAGCCCGGCGGCCTGTCCCAGCGCCTTTTCCGGGACCGGCGCCGTGTCGACGAACACCTTGATCTCTCCGCCCGCCTCCTTGATCAGCCAGCGGCCCAGCCGCTTCAGCCGCTTCTTGACCAGATCGTGATAGTCCCGGTTCTGCGCATAAACGCTGATCGCGCCGCGCGCGCGTCGTTCCAGCACGGCCAACGGATCCTGCGCCGGCGCATAGCTCTCGGCCAGCATCAGCACCGACCGCGCCTCGGGCCACAAGGCCGCCGGATCGCCCCGCCAATGCACCCGCTCGGCCAGCCAGCCCATCTGCCCGTGATAGCCCGCATCGATAAAGACCTGCAGCCGCCCCATCACCTCCGGCACGGCATCCGGCCGGCAAACCCGCGCAGCGACAAACCCTTCCTCCAGCGCCCGCGCCACCAGACGGGATTTCAACGCCCCGCCCATGTTTTCCTCTTGCTGTAAATATCCCGGGGGAGTCGCGCGTCAGCGCGGCGGGGGCAGCGCCCCCAATCCAACGGCGGATCAGAAATCAAGATCTGCATAATGCGGCGGCGGGCGAAAACCCGAGATCTGGTCGGCCAGGATCGACCGGAAGGCCGGGCGCGATTTGATCTTGGCGTACCAGTCCTTGACCACATGGGACCGGTTCCAGTCCACGTCAGAAATATAGTCCAGGCTCGACAAATGCGCCGCGGCTGCAAAATCCGCCAGCGTCATCACATCCCCCGCCAGCCAGCGCCGGTGGTCCAGCAGCCACGCCATGTAATCCAGATGGTACTTGATCGCCTTGGCACCGGCTTTGACATTGGTGCTGTCGGGATAACCTGCGCCGGTCACCTTCTTATTCACCCGCTCATAGAGCAGCTTGGCCGTCACCTCGTGATGGAACTTGTCGTCGAACCATCCCACCAGCCGCCGCACCTCGTAGCGCGCTTCGGGCTCGGAGGGCATCAGGGGCGGTTCGGGGCGGGTTTCCTCGATATATTCGCAGATGGCCGCGCTTTCGGACATCATCCGGCCGTCCAGCCGGATCACCGGGACCTTGGCCGCCGGATTGCGCCGCAGGAAATCCGGTTCAGCCTCCCAATACCGTTCCTCGACCAATTCCACATCTATCTTCTTCTCGGCAAGGCTCAGGCGAACCTTTCGGCAAAACGGGGACAGAGGAACGTGAAACAGCTTGGCCATGTGCTCGGGGTCTGATGCAATCAATCTGGTCTTCAATGCCTGCCCGCGCAGCGATTTTCAATCCTCGAAACACGACGCGCGCCCATCCGCCTGAATCGTGGCGGCTCCGTCCATGATCGCCGCGGCCCGTTGTGACACGCGGGTGCTGGGCTTTGACGCCGAGCGCGACTTCGGCGCGGGCAGAATTGCCGCCAGCAGCGCCGCCTGCCGACCGCTCAGCGCATCCGGCCCGACCCCGAAGGCACTCCGCGCCGCCGCTTCCACGCCGAACACGCCTTCGCCCATTTCGGCCACGTTCAGATAAACCTCGATGATCCGGCGTTTGGACCAGATCGCTTCGACCGCAGGGGTGATCGCCGCTTCCAGCAGCTTCCGGATCCAGCTGCGCCCCTGCCAGAGAAACACGTTCTTGACGGTTTGCTGCGTGATCGTCGATGCCCCGCGATTTGCCCCGTTTTCCATCGCGGCCCGGATCGCATCCACGTCAAATCCCCAGTGCAGACAGAATTTGGCATCCTCCGCAGCAACAACGCTGCGCGCCATGACCGGCGCTATTTCTTCCAGCGCCACCCATTGCCGGTCCACGTCACCCAGCCGTCGCTTTTCCGCCCAGATCGTATGGGTGATCGGTGGGTTCACCACCGTGTACAGGATGATCAGCGCCAATGTTCCAAGGATAAGGATCGTCGTACTTCGCAGCACGATAAAGCCCAGCCATCGCAGCGGGCCCCGCCGTTCGCGGACCGGAACGGCCCGGCGCCTCGTTGGACGCCGGGACTTTGGTTTCGCTTTGGTCTTACGCTTGGCCATGTCCGCTCATACGACCGGCACGACGGCCGAACAAGCATCCTGTCACTCTGCAGGCACAGCCTTCTCTTCGAGGCTCAGCGGATGTGGCAGATGAACCAGCATCTCTTTCGGGCACACCTGCAGGAAGTTTACACGCTCCACATCCCAATGCTGAAGAATATCCATCGCCTTGCGGCTGCGGGTTTCTTCGGCGTGCCGTTCAATGAGCGTTTCAAGCTGCGATTCCCAGTGCTGCACCGTCACCGGGCAAACCACCAGCGTTTCCATGTTCATCATCGTCTGCGCAGAACCGTCCGGGTCATACAGATAGGCCATGCCGCCGGTCATGCCCGCACCGAAATTCGCACCGATCGATCCGAGGATAACAGCAACCCCACCGGTCATGTATTCGCACCCGTTGGACCCACAGCCCTCGACAACCACCTGTGCGCCCGAATTCCGAACCGCAAAACGTTCGCCGGCGCGACCTGCCGCGAAAAGATAACCATCCGTCGCACCGTACAGGACCGTGTTGCCGATGATGGTGTTCTCGCAGGCCTCCAGCGGGCTGACCTGGGGCGGACGGACAACGATCATACCGCCGCTCAGCCCCTTGCCGACATAGTCGTTTGCGTCACCGGAAACCTCCAGCTTCAGCCCCGGCGCCGCGAATGCGCCCAACGATTGTCCGGCGGATCCCTGCAACTTGACCGTCAGGTGATCGGTCTGAAGCGTATTCCGCATACCGAAATTACGAACGATATGGCTGGACACGCGGGTCCCCACGGTCCGGTGCGTGTTCTGCACCGCATAGCTCAGCTGCATCTTCTCGCCGTCTTCAAGGAAACGCGCCGCGTCCCGCACGATCTCTGCATCCAGCGTGTCCGGCACGGTTTCGCGCGGCTTGTTGCGGTCATAGACAATGCTGTCGGATCCATCGACCGTGATCAGCAGCGGGTTCAGGTCCAGATCGTCCAGATGCGCCGATCCGCGGCTGACCTGCGTCAGCAGATCCGCGCGCCCGATCACCTCGTCCAGCGACCGCGCGCCAAGTTCGGCGAGGATCTCGCGCACTTCCTGCGCGTAGAACGTGATCAGGTTCACCACCTTGTCGGCATTGCCGGTGAATTTCTCGCGCAGCGCCGGATCCTGCGTGCAAACCCCGACAGGACAGGTGTTGGACTGGCACTGGCGCACCATGATGCACCCCATCGCGATCAGTGCGGCGGTGCCAATGCCGTATTCCTCGGCCCCCATCATCGCCGCCATCACAATGTCGCGCCCGGTGCGCAGCCCGCCATCGGTGCGCAACGTGACCCGGCCACGCAAATTGTTCATCGCCAGAACCTGATGCGCCTCGGTCAGGCCCATTTCCCAAGGCAGACCCGCATATTTGATGCTGGTCGCCGGGCTGGCCCCGGTCCCGCCATTGTGTCCCGAAATCAGGATCACGTCCGCCTTGGCCTTGGCCACACCGGCAGCAATGGTGCCCACGCCGGACGACGCCACCAGCTTGACCGTCACCTTGCAGCGCGGGTTGATCTGCTTGAGGTCATAGATCAGCTGCGCCAGATCCTCGATCGAATAGATATCGTGATGCGGCGGCGGGCTGATCAGCGTGACACCTTTGGTCGAATGCCGCAGCCGCGCGATCAGGTCGGTGACCTTCATGCCCGGCAACTGGCCGCCTTCGCCCGGCTTGGCGCCCTGGGCCACCTTGATTTCCAGCTCTTCACAATGGTTCAGGTACTCGGCCGTCACGCCGAACCGGCCCGATGCCACCTGCTTGATCTTGGCGCTGGGATTGTCGCCGTTTGGTTCCGGCACGAAATGTGCCGGATCTTCGCCGCCTTCGCCGCTGTCGGACTTGGCCCCGATCCGGTTCATCGCCACGTTCAGCGTCTTATGCGCCTCGGGGCTCAGCGCGCCCAGGCTCATGCCCGGCGTCACGAACCGCTTGCGGATCGCGGTGATGCTCTCCACCTCATCCAGCGGAACCGGCTTGCCCGGCGGTTTCATGTCCAGCAGGTCGCGCAGATGGATCGGCGGCGTGGACTGCATCTTGGCCGAAAACTGCTTCCACATCTCGAACGACGCCCGCGCACAGGCGGTCTGCATCATGTGCATCGACGTCGCCTGCCACGCGTGGGTTTCCCCCGAGGCCCGCGATTTGTAGATGCCGCCGATCGGCAGCGTGTTCAGCCCGCTTTGCCACCCGCGGGCATGGATTTCCTCGGTCTTGACCTGAATGCCGCTCACCCCGATCCCGGAAATCCGTGAAATCATGCCCGGGAAAAACTCCGCGCACATCGCCCGGCTCAGCCCGACCGCCTCAAAGTTCAGCCCGCCCCGATAGGACGAGATCACCGAAATGCCCATCTTGGACATGATTTTCAGCAATCCCTGATCGATCGCATCGCGATACCGCGCCACCGCTTCGGTCAGCGATCCGTCCAGCAAACCGCGTTCTATCCGGTCCGCCAGCGAATCCTCGGCCAGATAGGCGTTCACCACCGTTGCACCGCATCCGATCAGCACCGCGAAATAGTGCGGATCAATACACTCCGCCGACCGCACGTTCAGCGAACAGAACGTCCGCAAACCCTGCCGCGTCAGGTGGCTGTGCACCGCGCTGGTGGCCAGAATCATCGGCATCGCCACCTTGCCCGGACCCGAATGGTGATCCGTCAGCACCAGATGCCCGGCACCGGACCGCACCGCATCCTCAGCCTCGGACCGGATCCGGTCCAGCGCATCATTCAGCGCCCGCCGGCCGTCGCTTTCGAAGGTACAATCGATCTCGACAAGCGGTGCGTTGAACTGCTCGGTCAGCTTTTCCCACTGGGCGTTGCCGACAAACGGGCTTTCCAGAACGATGATCTCGGTCTGACTGCTGTCTTCGTCCAGCACGTTCTTGAGATTACCGAACCGCGTCTTCAGGCTCATCACCCGGTATTCGCGCAGGCTGTCGATCGGCGGGTTCGTCACCTGGCTGAAATTCTGGCGGAAGTAGTGGCTCAGCGGCCGGTACTGCTTGCTCAGAACCGCCGCCGGCGTGTCATCGCCCATCGACGCGATGCTTTCCTTTCCGTCCTCGGCCATCGGCGCAAGGATCTGTTCCAGCTCTTCAACCGAATACCCGGCCGCGATCTGACGTTTCCGCAGCTCCTCACCTGCGAAAACCGGCGTTTCCGCCACCTGCGCCAGGGCCTCGTCGACATCGTTGATCCGCCCGACCCAATCGTCGAACGGCTGCGACGCCGCCAGCTTGGCCTTGATTTCGGTGTCGTGGTACAACCGGCCCTCGGCCATATCCACCGCCAGCATCTGACCGGGGCCCAGCGCGCCCTTTTCCCGCACCACGGCTTCGTCGATCGGCACCATCCCCGCCTCAGAGCCTGAAATCAGCAACCCGTCACCGGTGACGACATAGCGCATCGGGCGAAGCCCGTTGCGGTCCAGCCCGGCACAGACCCAGCGCCCATCGGTCATCGCTAGCGCCGCGGGCCCGTCCCAGGGCTCCATCACGGCGTTGCAATAGGAATACATGTCCTGCCACGCCTGCGGCAGTTCCTTGGCCTGCTTCGACCAGCTTTCGGGGACCAGCATGGTCTTGGCCATCGGCGCGGTGCGGCCCGCGCGAACCAGAACCTCGAACACTGCATCCAGCGCCGCGGAATCCGACGACCCGCCGGCGATGATCGGCTTGATATCTTCGGCCATCTCTCCGAACGTTGCCGACGCCATCCGGATTTCGTGGCTTTTCATCCAGTTGACGTTGCCCTTCAGCGTGTTGATTTCGCCGTTATGGGCCAGCATCCGGAACGGCTGCGCCAGCCACCATTGCGGGAAGGTGTTCGTCGAATACCGCTGATGGTAAATCGCGAACGCGCTTTCGAACCGTTCATCCAGCAGGTCGGGGTAAAACTCGGCCACCTGCTCCGCCAGCATCATACCCTTGTAGATGATCGACCGGCAGGACAGCGACGCAATACACAGCCCGCCGATGCCTTCGGCCGCTGCCGCCTTTTCGACCCGGCGGCGGATCACATACAATTCCCGTTCGAACCGTTCTTCATCCACGCCCTTGGAATTGGAAATGATGATCTGTTCGATTTCCGGCCGCGTTGCGTTGGCCTTTTCGCCCAGCACCGAGATGTCGACCGGCACGTGGCGCCAGCCATAAATCGTGTACCCCTTCCGCAGCACCTCGGTTTCCACGATCGTCCGGCAGGTTTCCTGCGCCCCGAAATCGGTGCGCGGCAAAAACACCTGCCCCACCGCCATCAGTTCGTCCTGACGCGGTTCGTGTCCGGTGCGGCGCACCTGATCATAAAAGAACGGCAGCGGGATCTGCACATGGATGCCGGCACCGTCACCGGTCTTGCCATCCGCGTCCACGGCACCCCTGTGCCAGACCGCCTTCAGCGCCTCGATCCCGGCCTTGACCACCTTGCGGCTTTTCTTTCCGTCAATCGAAACAACCAGCCCCACGCCGCAGGAAGAATGCTCTTCTTCCGGTGAATAGAGACCATTTTCTGCCATCCACTGGCGCTTTTCCGCCTCGGCGTGGGCCCAGTTTTCATCAAATTTGGTCATCTCAGTTTCCTCCGTCGGGGGCAAAGGCGGCTTCCACCTCGGCCTGCGTCATCTTTTTTGTCTCACCCGCAAACGCGTAACTGTCCGGTTTGTGGTCGATGTAAATCTCGGTTTTCAGCGGCAGACCGTTCAGATCGTCCAGCGTGCCGGCGCTCAGGCTGATCATGCCCTCTGCCGGCCCGTCCGCCGTCATGCGCCAGAACAGGCTCGATCCGCAAAGCCGGCAAAATCCGCGCTCTGCCCACGGGCTCGACACGTAGGTTTGAATATTCTCTTCGCCGGTCCATTCCAGCCCGCCTGTCGGAGCCTCCAGACCCAGCCCAACACCGCCGGAATGCTTGCGGCACATGCTGCAATGGCACACGTCGATATGATTGACGGGCTTCGTGATGCGGTAGCGCACCGCGCCGCACAGGCATCCGCCTTCCCGGTTGCTCATGCCCCGTCCTCCGGCCCAAACAGCGCGGTCATTTCCTCGGTGTTCATCTTGCGATGGTCACCTGCCAGCGCATAACCCTCGGGCACCATGTCGGCAAAGAACTCCAGCTTCAGCTTCGCACCCGCCGCGTTCTCGAAAAGGCCCGCGGAAATGTGGCGCACACCGTCTGCGACGGTCCCGTACCACAGCGTCGAGCCACAGATTTCACAGAACCCGCGCTCCGCCCATTCCGAGGACCGGAAGGATTTCGCAGGTCCCTCGATCTGCAACGTGCCGGGATCGGTCGCCAGCGACATGAACATCGAACTTGTCTGACGGCGGCACATGTCGCAATGACACGCCCGCACGATCGGCTTTGTGGCCATCGCGGTCACGGTAACGGCTCCGCACATGCAGCGTCCGCTGATCTTGCTCATCTCAAGCGCTCCCTCGCATATGTCATTAAAGCTGACCTTTCCGCTTCAGCCGGTGCAAAACGCGGGTGCACACGGGGTGCACGCCTGTCACCCCCTATTCTGCGGCCACGGCCCCCGGCACCATCAGATCAGACAGCAGGGCTTCGGCGCAGTCGCGCCCGTCACGGATCGCCCATACGACCAGCGACGCACCGCGCACGATGTCACCAACCGCGTAGACACCCGGAAGGGACGTGGCACCGGTGCCGAAATCGGCCCGGATGGTGCCCCATCGGGTCACTTTCAGTTCCGGCTGATCCCACATTTCCGGCAGGTCCTCGGGTTCGAAACCCAGGGCCTTGATCACCAGATCGGCGTCCTCGGTATAGTCGGCTCCCTCGATCACCTCAGGCGCCTGACGGCCGCTGGCATCCGGCGCGCCCAGCCGCATCTTCTGCACGCGCACACCGGTTACCTGCCCTGCATCGTCCCCGGCTTCGCGCGGCTCCGACACGAACGCCTTGGGGGCGCTGAGCCACTCGAATACAACGCCTTCTTCTTCGGCATTGGCCACTTCGCGCTGAGATCCCGGCATGTTAGCCCGGTCGCGGCGATACAGGCATTTCACGCTGGCGGCCCCCTGACGGATCGCGGTGCGGACACAGTCCATGGCCGTGTCGCCGCCACCGATGACCACGACCCGTTTGCCATCCGCATTCAGCGTGCCGTTGTCGAATTCTGCCACGTCATCGTCAAACCCCTTGCGGTTCGACGTCACCAGATAGTCGATGGCCTTGACGATTCCGGTCGCACCGTTGCCCGGAATGTTCAGATCGCGGGATTTGTAGACACCCGTGGCGATGATCACGGCATCATGTTCGGCCCGGATCGTCGCAAAGATGTTTGCATCCACATCGCAGTTCTGAACAAATTCAACACCACTTTGCTGCAGCTGTTCGACACGCCGCAACACGACGTCTTTTTCCAGCTTGAAGCCCGGAATCCCATAGGTCATCAGCCCGCCGGCGCGGTCATAACGATCGTATACCGTCACCTTCAGACCCGCCCGTCGCAAGACGTCCGCTGCCGCCAGCCCGCCGGGGCCGGCCCCGATGATGCCAACCGATTCGACCCGTTCCTGCGCCGGAGTGAACGAGGTGACCCATCCCTCCTCCCATGCGGTGTCGGTGATGTATTTCTCGACCGACCCGATCGTAACGGTGCCGTGCCCGCTCTGTTCGATGACACAATTGCCTTCGCACAAACGGTCCTGCGGACAGATCCGGCCACAGATTTCAGGAAACGTATTGGTCGCCTGGCTGGTTTCATAAGCTTCGCGCAGACGCCCTTCGGCGGTCAGGCGCAGCCAGTCAGGGATGTTGTTGTGAAGCGGGCAATGCGACTGGCAGTAAGGCACGCCACACTGGCTGCACCGGCTGGCCTGCTCTGCCGCCTTTTCCGCGGCATATTCCGCATAGATTTCATCGAAATCCTCACGACGCTCCGAAGCATCGCGCTTTTCCGGCATAACCCGGTCAACGTTTACGAATTTCAACATTGGCTGCTTTGCCATAGAATTCAGGCCTCCTAGCTTGGCCGCCTCTTTAATTCAGCCTCAGGCGAAAGAAAAGTCATAAAAGCTGACCTAAAAGAGGGAATCGATATATGTTGGCAGGCCGAATTTCGGATTTACAGCGGAATAAAGATCCGATCCGGACCTATTTTTCAGCTTTCCCATTACCACCAATCACTTATAGACCACGGTAACCGCCCCAACCCGAGGTCCGTACCTGAAATGCCGCTGTATCTCCTCCTGATCGTCGCCATAATTCAGGGTTTGACCGAGTTTCTACCGGTTTCTTCCTCAGGTCACCTGATTCTGTTGCCGGGGCTGACCGGGCTGCAGGATCAGGGACAATTCATCGATGTCGCCGTTCATGTAGGAACGCTTGCCGCCGTCATCCTCTATTTCCGGAAAGAAGTTCGCGACGCTCTGATCGGCACCGGCCGGATGCTTCGCGGCCGGCTTGAAACGGACGAGGCAAAGCTGGCCTTCAACCTGCTGGTCGCGACCATTCCGCTGGTCCTATTTGGCGCGTTCCTGCATTTCTCGGGACTCAGCGACCTGCTGCGCTCGGTAAAAACCATTGCCTGGACAATGCTGATCTTCGGTCTGGTCCTGTATTGGGCGGACAGAGCCGGCCCGATGCAAAAAACCGGCAGCGACTGGACAGTGCGCGATGCGCTGATCATGGGGCTTTGGCAGGCCGTGGCGCTGATCCCGGGCACGTCGCGGTCGGGCATCACCATTACCGGGGCGCGGTTTCTGGGCTACAACCGCCAGGGCAGTGCCACGCTGGCGATGCTGATGTCGATCCCGGCCATCGTCGCGTCGGGCACATTGCTGGCGATGGATGTGGCAGCAGACGGCAATGCGCAGGCGTTTCGCGACGGCGCAATCGCTGCATTCTTCGCGTTTCTGTCTGCATTGCTGGCACTGACACTGATGATGCGTCTTTTGCGCACCGTCAGCTTCACGCCTTACGTGATCTATCGGGTCATACTTGGCGTGATACTGCTGATCTACGCCTACGGTTAAGTCCGGATTTTCTCGGCTGATTCCTTGATCGCATCATACTGACCCGTCGGGCGGAACCGCCACAGATAGTCCGGCAGAACCGCGTCCATCGTCACGGGCTCAACGCCAAGATCCGCAAACCCGCGGGCACCTTCGGAAACCACGTTGTCCACGGCAAGGCTCTTTACCTGATCGCGGGTGATCATCTTGTTCGGCACCAGTTCGAAGCTGGCCGCCTCTAACATGTCAAACCCAAAGGCCACGATCCGCGCCATCCAGAACGGCATGTTGAACACAACGCGGGTTCGGCGGCATTCTTCCAGCATCATGTCCATCAGTTCGCGGAACGTGCGCACGTCCGGCCCGCCCAGCTCGTAGACACCGGCCTCGGCCCGGCCCAGCACACCGCTGACCGCCGCCTGCGCCACATCGTCGACCCAGACCGGCTGAAACCGGGTGCTGCCACCGGCGATCGGCAGCATGGGACCAAACCGGACCATGCCGGCAAAGCGGTTGAAAAAACTGTCTTCGGTTCCGAAAATCACCGATGGGCGCAGAATGACCGCATCCGGCCGATGCGCCAGAACGCCTGCCTCGCCTTCGGCCTTGGAACGCTGATAATCGCTTTCGGCATTCGCGTCGGCGCCGATGGCCGACAGATGCACGATATTTGCAACATTCAGCTCCGCTGACAGCCGCGCAACCCGCTCTGCCCCTTCGGCCTGCACCGCCTCAAATGTGTTCTTTCCCAGATCCGACAGAACCCCGACGCAGTTCACAACAGCATCCGCGCCGGTCATCGCCTCTGCAACCGATGCATCGTCGCGAATATTGCACAGAACCGGCTCCACCTGTCCTACGGCCCCGTAGGGTTTGACGAACAGCGCTTCGTTCGGACGCCGCACCGCAACCCGCACCCGCCATCCTTCCGCAGCCATGCGGCGCGCAATATACCGGCCGACAAAGCCGGACCCACCATAGATTGTGACGAGCTTGGTCATATCTGGGCTCCTGTCAGAGTATCAACCGCTGGTCTAATGCCGCCCGGCCACGCAAACAAGCCGCAATTCGACGCGCCCCGGAACCCCCGGGCGAGGGCCTTAGACGAATATCAAAAAACCACGCAAAAAGGTGTCAGAATCCGTTTGACACCCCCTGCACCTGAGCTTAAACGCACAGGCCACGACACCGGCCCAGGTGGCGGAATTGGTAGACGCGCTAGCTTCAGGTGCTAGTGTCCGTATGGACGTGGAGGTTCGAGTCCTCTCCTGGGCACCATATTCTCCCTATAAACCACTGTTATTAAAGAAGAACTCCGGGCGCACTGACGCTTAATCCACCTTCCTGCCCACCCTTTGCGCCGCGCTTGCCGGTGTAACTAGGCCAGCAAATCGCCGATCCGGCTCCCGTAGAAGTCCAAGAACGCTTGGTCCGAGGCGTTTTCCCAAGCGTACATGTCCGAGACCAGTCGGTCATAGGTGCGCCGGTGCATTCCCTTGGGCTTCTCGCCCGGAAATGCATTCAACCCGCGTTCCCACCCAAGCCTGTCCCTGATTTTCTCAGCCTTGCGGAAACTGCGCTGATACGGGGCTTCCCGCTGGCATTCATAGGCCAGTTGGAAACAGTGGCGGCAGGCGAAAACCCTGCCCGCATAGAGCAGCGCGACGCGCTTTCCGCATCCCTGTGCAGGACAGGCGAACCATTGGCGATGTCCGCCGAAATTGCAGGGCTGGGACAGCAGGGAGACGGGGTAGTACATTTCTTCCCAATCCTCGCCATGCGACCGGCATTTGTAGATCAGGCGGATTTGTCGGGCGTCAGCGCGTATGTGAATCTCCGCGACTTTCTCGACGTCCCGATGCCAAGCCCAACCGGACACGCGCCCGGGCTCCAGCACGCCTGTTTTGGCCAGCTTGCGCACGTCCAGGCTAAGATACTGTTCGGTGGTTTCTTTACTGCTCCAATGCCAGTATCTGCCGCTGCCCATCCCACCCATCTGCGCCCCCGAATTTTTCGAAATCGCTTGGAAATCGAAGCCAATGCCCTCAAAACAAGCAAAACTTCCAGAGACCTAGCGTCAAATCTCAACAAAAAAAGCCTTGAAACACACTCGGATCAGCGATGGACAGACCAGCCTACTAGCGCCAAGACGCAGAAATGACTGTACCTGCGCGGCCGAAAGTATCAGCGGTGCATCCGGCCCAATTCACTAGAAAGGTTCGGGAAGTGGGAGTTGAGAACCTCGATCAAGACCTCTTGCTCCCTCGACAAGCCTTCGAAAATCTCGACGCTACCGGACATTGTCGCTGATTTCGCAACACTTTGTTTCAGCCTCTCGAGCTCTTCCCAAAGGGACTCCAACTCAGTATCAGTCATTCGGTTTTCAGCTCTCAAGTCCTTAGTCGCGATGTCCAAATACTTGAAAAACATAGAAAAATCTCCGCAAGCACTTCAATTCGACAGCCAGCGAGTTGAAAGTTTTTTCAACATCAACCTTACCTCATTGAAGTTATCGCCCAACGCAACATCACAGTCAAATGTAATCGCAACTGAAATTCTTACAAGTTTCGGGCCAAGAAGAGGGAACGCCATCGCCCATTTTCTGCACTCTGGAGTGATTAGGCGCAGGCGCGGTCCTTTATCCACAGAATAAAACCTATGTTTGCCTTCCGGTTTAGTCAGATCAGCATATGCACCCTCCGGTTCGCCATTCAGACACGAACCAATAAGAGTTCCCTTCCTTGACAACTTTAAGAAATTGTCAGCATCGTTTTCGAACCCTTCGCAGGCCCATAAGTGATAACCTGCCACATCGCTTTCAGACAAATTAATAGTCCTGACTAGTGCTGACCTCAATCTGAAGTTATCCTGATCAACCATTTTTTGGATTTCTTTTTCCGCTTCTAGGTGAACAAGTTTGAGAAATTGAAGCTCTCGAAAACGCGTCGAGATTATTTCGGTTGCGAACAAGCGTGAGCCCAAAACATCAGTAATTGCCTTTTTGGCCGGCAAATCGAAATCTAGGACACCGACATCAGTAGGTAGTGGAATTCTAACGTGATGTGCGACACCTCGTGTGTTCAAATCAGCGGCTCCAAAGAGCGCAGTTGTCGCGACTTTCGAAAAAATCGATCCGCCTTTTGGTCGCACCGGACCGTATCCAACAGAATATCCGACAATTCGCGGCGGCAACAATTCGCTAGTTATCACCCAACTTTCATCGTCCAAAATCAAGTGTTCGTCCAAAGTCCACGCTGGCAAATTCGAGACCATTCCTCCATCACAATAGAAATTTCCGTCAATTTCCACCGGCTTGAATACAAATGGAATAGCGCACGATGCAGCTACTGCATCCGCTACTGAAACGTTCCGGCAGTCCTCACTTTCCGTCGAGAAAAGTCGCATTTTCCCGGTTGATAGATCCGACGCGACGACTTTCAAAATACTACCCGCCTCCCGAATATCTCCAAATGTAATTCTGCCATCTTGTTTCGGAATTTTTTCCAAAAGAAACTCATCTAGCGTCCGTCTGATTTTGTTCAAAGAAACCAGCCCATTAAACCTAAAAAGGACAAATGCGAAAAGAGAAACACAACTGCAAACATCGCAGTAGAAGCCAACCAAGCCATGTCCGCCAGCCGACAAACATACCCTTGATCAACTATAGGGCATAGTCTCAGGCTAGTGTAATGTGATACTGCCGGAAATAGAAATAGTGCAAGGGCGGAAACCCCCAACGCAGTCCTTCCTATCCTTCCGAAAATGTTTCTATCTTTCCTTTGCACAAACCATCGAACAAGTTTCAAAAGAAGCCAGTGCTTGCGTTTAAACAGGTCTTTTGGTTCGTTAGTCTGCGCGTCGGCGAAATCGAACACTGAAGAAACTCTTCCGTCTTGCGCCGCAGATCTAGACGTCTGCAGTAGCTCTTCAGAAGAATACCCTGCGGCCACCAATGCCGCGATAATCGAGCCAGCAGAAGTTCCAGCTGCTCCAATAATCTCGATTTCAGACGTGCTCTCAACCGCGGCCAGCGACCCGATGTGTGCGATGGCTTTGGCTCCCCCGCCCTCAAAAACCAAAAATGCATTCCGATTACTCATCGCGTTCCAAAACCATACCGTCGCCTAACGTGAAGTTATGATTGGTCCGAACGACCTTTGTCCACAAGTTTTGAACGGATGCCCATCTGCGCCTCTGGATTCTGCCGAAATCAATTGGGAAGGCTACCCTCTGTTCGAGAACTAGGGTCAAACAAATTCGCACGTTTCTTCTCAGAAATACTCTTCAGCCGCCGCGTAGAGCAACGCCACGCGCCGACCGCATCCACGCGCGGGGCAGGCAAACCACTGGCGTTGTCCGCCGAAATTGCAGGGCTGAGACAACAGCGTTACGGGATAATCCATGTGTTCCCAATCTTCGCCTGGAACCCTGCGTTTGTAGATCAAGCGGATTTGTTGGAAGTCAGAACGCATGTGAATCTCGGCAATCTTCTCGGCGTCCCGATACTAAGCCCAGCCTGACACATGGCCCGGTTTCAACGCACCGGCCTTCGCCAGCTTGCGCACGTCCAGGTGTCAATACTGCTCCGTGGTTTCCTTGCTGCCCCAATGCCAATGCCTGCCGCTGCCTATCCCGCCCATCTGCGCCCTTCGGATTTTGTCGAAATCATTTGGAAAGTTCGCGCCGTGTTTGCCGCCGCTTTCCAGGTTTCACGGTCAACCATTTTCCCGTTCCTGAAATTGTGGACGTGGGAATTTGGCTCCCTCCACCGGTTCCTGCGCTCTTGCCCTTGGAAATCCTGATACCCCCCCGGCCTCATTGTCTACCGGGGCCAAGACCGGGATTGCCGGGCGCGCGATTGTTCGGACCGGAACCGCACCCGCCTGAAACCCACCTGCCTATGGCTAGATGTATACATGTCCTGTTTTCTGTGCATCGGAGACATTGGCTAATTCCCGGTTGGCGTCACTGTATCTGTGACGCTTGCGCCAAAGTCGGCGCTGGAAACCGCTTGGGTGGCACAACCATTGTGACGGTCATGCACAGTTTTTGTGCGGGGCTTCTGTTTTTCTCGCCACCCCCTGAACGCCATCCCTGCCGATTTCCCGCCCGCCGTTGGCAGTTCCTGCAAGGCCCATTGAGCGGAGAGACCGCACCCGGATGGGCCAAGCGTCGGGCCTTGGGTCATGGTTATCAACCCGCGTTCTTCCAGTTCCTTGAACCATGCGCCGACTGTGTTTCGGTGGACGTTCAGCGCCAGTGCCGCGTCGCGGTGGCTGAGAATTATCCGGCCATTGTTGCTGCCGTTGTAGCGCCGTTTCAGTTCGATGTAGAGCGCCCGTGGGCCGGGTTTCAGCGTCGCCCAGGCGTCGGTGGCTTGCAGGTATTCGGGGAGCTGGACGTGACGCCCAGCCCCCTTCTTGCCGCGCTTGTATGGCCGGGTCATGGTCGCCCCTCTGACACCATCAGCGCCAGCCAAACGCGCACGGCGACAATTTGATCGGGGCAACCACCCACAGACACCCAAGCGGCCTCTGTGGCTGCCCCTGCGCCTTTCCTGGCAAGGATGTGCCATTTCCCGGCATGGCGCGTCAGTCGATAGGGTTCAGTCATGGCCTTTGTCTCCGTAAATCATCGGTGCCATGAGCTTCGCCTGTGCCTCGGACAGTCCAAATGCACGGCGCAACCGGTTGATGCGAAGGCGCTCCATTACACCACCTCTGCCAGTTCGCACGCGGATCGGGGAAAGCGCAGTTTCGACCGGTCGCAGTCGCGGTCCAGCCAATAGTGGGCGATGTTCTCCGGGCCTCGATACTCAACCCGGATCGGCCATCCGTATTCGCGTTTGAGGCGGCATATGATTGCCCCCAAGCGCCATCCGCGCACCTCGCGGATTTCGGTCTTGTGGGATATGGTGCGCCCGTCCAGGAGCGCCTTACAGGTCCAGAAAACCTGCGTTTTTCCGGAATACCATTTGTTACTGCTCATTTGCCGTTACCTCGCGGCTTGAGCCGGAACAGCGCTGGGCGTATGGTATGGGTGTTCCTGCACAGAACATACCCGCCCCACACGCTCGGCACCGCGCCAGCGTGGGGTGGGTTATGTGCGGTTGCTTTCAATCGCCGCGTCGATTTCGGGTTCCGACCAATACAGGCGGGAACCGATTTTCACGGGCTTGGGCAACCTGCCCAATTCCACGTCGCGGTAGACGGTGGTGCGACCCCGGCCACCGAGTTTTTCTTGCAGGTCGCGGAAGGTAAGATACTTCATTTGATACCTCATCGGTTTGGATGGGGTATCGATAAGGCCCTCAAGTCACCCCGGAAACCGGGGGGAAACAGTTTTCATTTCCCCCTAGTTTCCCCCTAGTTTTCCCCTGGGGGATTGAGGCTCAAATATTGTGAAATCCAATCTCGCATCGTTTTTGGCGACGGCCTTTCCCCGGTAGTCCGCTCCAAATGATTCGCCAATTGGGTCCACGACCTGTTGCCCTTGTCGTATTTCATACGCGCAAATTCAGCCCGCGCCTTGTCCAAAGACGGACGCCCGACCTTTTGGTTTCCTTGTTCCATATCTCCTGCCATTGCGGAGCTGAAGATTTCCTTCGGAAGCTTTAAACGAATCGCAATAAACTCGGGAATTTTCGCTTCGTCTTCCTCGGAAATGCAGAACGCCCAACCCTCGAATTTCGATATGATTTCGGCTTCATGCTGCAGGTGTACCCAATCTTCATGGGTCTCCCGCTCGAAAAGACTAGAAATCACATTTTTCCACAGGTTCAAGTTCACTGTGTACGTATTTTGATCGACAAACGTCAGCCTCAATTCTGGACTTACCAATTCGCGTGGAAACCAATCCGTGGCCCACAGTAAGTCCAGTCGATCAAGAAAGTATATCGGGTCCGGTCTGAGCATGGTGGCGTCCGGGCCGCAGATCGAGGTTGACCTACATGCTTCAAGAAAGACTATCGCCTCAGTTGAGGCACGGTGTCTGCAATATCCGTTCACTTGCCCATCGTCGAGACTGCTCAGATTGAGTGGATCGCCCATTTTGATGCTCTGGCGCACGAGGTGCCCCAACCATTCGTCAAAGGTGACATTTGCAATCGAAAACGGCAGGAAACCTGTAGGGCTGAACAATTTGAACCTATCCCATTATCTCAGTGCAAAGACCAGCAATCGACTCATCAGAAAGATACAACACGTCCATCAATTGCCAATCTGCTGATTAATGCCAGCGACCACCGCTCCACCAACGCCCGTCTCTGCTCCAGAAAATCCGTCCGCCGGTAGGACCGTTCCACCGCGCCGCCGACCGTATGGCCCAGCGCCGTTTCGGCCACGTCATGCGGGGTGTTGGTGGCCTCTGCCACCCAATCGCGGAAAGACGACCGGAACCCGTGCGGGCGCTCAACCATGCCGCGCCGTTCCATGTATTTCGCCATTGTCATGTCGGAAATCACGCCGGACCGGACACCCGGAAACAGGAACCCGTCGCGGGCGAACGGCGTGGCCTTTGCAATGACCGCCTGCGCCTCTTGCGAAAGGGGCACCCGGAAATCGCTGGTCGCGCCCCTGCGGCCTTTCATGGCCTCTGCGGGTATGGTCCAGATATCGCCGTCGATCTGGTCCAGATGCAGGTGCCGCAACGGCGCGCTGCGCACCGCTGTCAGAATGAGAAGGCGCAGCGCCAGTTCGGTGATGCTGCCCCCGTCCAGCGACTGATAGAAGGCTGGCACGTCGCGCCAGTCCAGTGCCGGAATGTTGGTCGCGGTGTGGCGCTGTTTCCCGAGAAGGGCCTTAGCCTTGTCGGTCGCCTGCAAATCCACGTCCAAGCCCAGCGCCGCCGCGTGGCGCATACAGATGGACAGGCGGTTCATGGCCTTGCGCGCGGTATCCGCCTTGGTGTGCCAGATCGGGGCCAGCGTATCGCGGATATCGCGCTGGTCGATCTGCGAAACCGGCATTTTGCCAAGCTTGGGCAGGACGTGCAGTTGCAACGGGCTGAACCACCGGCCAGCGGTGCCATCGCCCTTGAGTTCCGCCTTGCGGCTTTCAAACGCGTCTGCTGCCACATCGGCCAGAATGTTCAGATTGCGTTCCGCGTTGCGGTTCTGGCGTTCCCGTTCCTTGATCGGGTCAGTCCCGGCACGGGCCACACCCTGCCAATGGTCCGCCGCTTCCCGCGCAGATTTGAGCGACACGGCGGGGAAACTGCCCAGCCCCATTTCGCGCCGACGCCCGAACAGGGTGTAGCGCAGGAACCATTGCGCGCCGCCGTCCTTGCGGCTGTGAAACCACAGACCGCCACCATCCGAGTATTTCCCTGGCGGTTTGCCTTTGAGTTCGGCGCTGGAAAGCTTGTGTTTGGGGCGTGCCATTTTCTGTCCACCTTTCTGTCCACCCATAGATATGGGGTATATCGGGACGGAATGGAACAGCCTGAAACACAGTTGGCCTTATTTTTATGGAGACAGGCGCAACGGTGGAACAGTTTGGGGCCACAAGATATAGGGATTAGATGCCTCTCTTGGGCACGAAGACTTCCCCACATCTACTCGATTTTCTGTATGTTTTTATCCGGCCAGTGCCCGGTCCACCCAGCCGTGAACCTTTGCTCCGCGCTTGTGGCGATTTCTGTCGAGATGATGGTCGATCCGACTTTCACGGCAATCCAGGAATGCTTTGTCCGACATGTGTCCCAACCCAAGAAAATTCCGGATTTTTCAGCTCTGCGATAGTTGCGCTGACACCGGGTTTCCCGCTGGCACTCAAGATCACCTGGAGACAGTGCTGGCTGGCAAATGTCAGCGGTCGGCAGCCAACTGAGACCTGCAGGGGAGTTTGCGTGTGCCGGCCGGAAATCCGCCGATGGCAGTTGTGTGCCGGCTGCGATGTACTAAGCTGATAATGTAAACGACGGCTGCCGCGGGCTATTTTGCCGGCACCGCGTTGATTGTCCGAGTTCAACTGGTTTTCCGACCCTCATCAGACAGGAGCGAATTTCATGCCGAGATCAATTCAGAACTGGATCGTTACCGTGATGTTCATCACGGCCGTTTCCGGGATGTCCATTCAAACTGCCGACGCCGGACCACGTACGGAAGGCGCGATCAAGGGAGCCTTGGTCGGCGCCGCCGTCGGATCGCTGGTCGGTGGCAGCGACGGGGCCAAGAAGGGTGCCGCAGCAGGTGCGGTCGCTGGTAACCTTGTCAACAAATGAACGCCCGCATTTCCCGCGGATCCCGGAGGAGTACCAACCCCATGAAACTGTTCAGAATCGGATGTGCCGTTGCCGCGACATTGGCGACCGTGAACATGGCGAAGGCGGATGAAGTCGCCGAAAAGCTGATTGATGAAGCCTTGCCGCAAATGTACCATACCTGCGCCAGCCTGACCAAACTGGCCGATGGCGACGACGATGTCGTGCTCGATGTGCTCGGGAAGATTACCGCCATTTCAATTTACATGCGAAAGATCGACATTGAATCTTACGGGTTCAGCGAAAGCCAGACCGAGGAGGTCCGGGACCGGTTCTTTCAAGCGATCAGTGATGGCTGCGCCGAGGATGAGAATTCTTTGCTGGCCGGGGTGGTCGACAACGCCGTCAAGGCGGCATTGGGCCTTTAGAACCGGGGGCCTGATCAGGCCTGGCAATGTCGCTGTTGTTTGCGAGGGCTCAGCAATACGGATAGCGGCGGCAGGTCACCGCGTCGGGTGCCCCAGAAACCGGTGATCGGCGATCAGCTGAACCAATGACGACAGAGATGCCTGCACCGAATTGCCGGACGTATCCAGCTCAGCTTCGGCCCGTGCATAAGACGACTCTCGGCTGCGCAGAATGGACTTCAGCTGATCCATGGCATCCGGGTTGCCGGCCATGGGTCGTTCATCCCCCTGAGCACGCACGCGTTCCATGTGTTCTTCCGGCGCGGCCTTGATCCAAATGGTGTGAAAGTTCGCCAGCAACCGGGCGTAGGTTCGCGGTTCGGCCACGATTCCGCCGGCAACGGCCAATATCACACGATCATGCGTTTCGATCACCCGCTCGAGCGACGATGCCTCGAGTGTGCGGTACCCTTCCTGACCGTATAACGCCATGATCTCTTCGATGGGCATCCCGCCATAGCCGGCGATTTCTTCGTTCAGTTCGAGAAACGGCAGTTTCAGTTCCAGTGCCGCCCGCCGCCCCAAGGTCGATTTGCCGGCGCCGCGCAGTCCCACAAGACAGATCCGCTGTGCCCGCGACGAGACAGGTGCAGTTCCCAGCGCCCGCAGCACGGCAAGGCGGGTGGATGCATCAGCGTCCAGATACATCCGGGCAACCCGCGACGCATCGGCATCGCGCTCGTCTGCGCCGCCCAAAAACCACTCCACCCCCGTATCCAGCGCAACGGCAACCCGTTTCAGCAGCCCGATCGAAATGTTGCCCTGCCCGGCCTCAAGCTGGGCCAGATACCGCGGCGAAACGCCGGAAATGTCGGACAGCACCCGACGCGGTATGCCCTTGAATTCCCTCGCCTGCCGGACCCGGACCCCCACCTGCGCCAGCAATTCAGATACCTGTGCGTCGATATCGGCGTCGGTATTATCCGCCAGCTCCGTCTTTTGCAGCGGTCGGGTTTCGGCCATCAGCCTTCTGTCCGCTTCTTGCCGGTATCGTCAGCGTCGTCGTCTGGTTGCTTCACGACGATATCCGGCAGTGTCAGCGCCTCCACCAGCTCCAGACACAGGCCCTGGCATTCAGCGCAGCCCACGCAACAGGGCAAACCCAGCAGTTCCGAACCAAGAGCCTCGGTTTTCGGGGCGAACCCTGCTTTACGTGCGATCTTCATCCCGTGCCTCCGGTTTGCTACACGGTCCGTTTCGACGTCAGCCCAGCCCGGTTTCTACGCCATATGCAGCTTCACATATTCGAAGTCGCCGGGCTTGTTGTCGATCCCGACCTTCGGCGGGGCGATCCAGTTGGCGTATTTACCCGGTTCATAACACGGAACCATCAAGGATTGAATGAATGCGCCGTCTTCTGTTGTCGGCAACCAGTTTCCACACCGGGCCTTCCAATCCGCTTCGCTGATCAGATTGCCCTCGGGATCGGCCTTGATCGCAGAAAACACACCAATCTTGCGATGGAACGCCTGATCCGGCAGCTTCAGTTCGAAATCGATGCCGGTGCGTGAAATCAGCTTGTTCCAGCGCCGCAATCCGCCGCTGGCGTCGCGGATATAGTCGTCGCGCAGCCGCATGTTGATCGCTGTCAGCGCCGGCACCTCCTCTGTCACGATCACGCCATCGCGAATGCTTTTGACGACATAGGTGTCGCCGTTCAGCTGGTGATCATCCTCGATCCGGCTTTCCATGAACCGGCCCTTGATCCCGGCGTTGAACGCATTGGCCGCGTTGGTTGACACTTCCTGACCGAACAGGTCCAGCGACAGGGAATAGTGCAGGTTCAGCTTCTTCTGAATCGTCGGCAGGTCGATGACGCCAAGATCGCGCACCTTGCCGATGTCATAGGGGTCGGTGATGCCGGCCTTGTTCATCGCGTCGCATGTGGCCTGGGCCACACGGCCGACGCCGGTTTCGCCGACAAACATGTGATGTGCTTCTTCTGTCAGCATGAAGCGGCAGGTGCGGCTCAGCGGATCGAAACCGGACTGGGCGAGGCTTTCCAGCTGCATCTTGCCGTCCCGGTCGGTGAAATAGGTGAACATGAAGAAGCTGAGCCAGTCCGGCGTTTCTTCGTTGAACGCGCCCAGCATCCGCGGCGCTTCCTCCGAGCCCGATTGCCGCCGCAGCATATCGTCGGCCTCTTCGCGGCCGTCCTTGCCGAAAAATTTCTGCAGGATATAGACCATGGCCCACAGATGCCGGCCTTCTTCCACGTTGACCTGAAACAGGTTGCGCATGTCATAAAGTGACGGCGCCGTCAGGCCCAGGTACCGTTGCTGCTCGACCGAGCCGGGTTCTGTGTCCCCCTGAATGACAATCAGGCGTTTGAGCATGTTGCGGTATTCGCCCGGCACCTCCTGCCAGGCCGGTTCGCCCTTATGCTCGCCGCAGGGTATGCGCCGGTCTTCGACCTGCGGGGCCAGCAGAACACCCCAGCGATATTCGGGCATCTGGACATAGTCGAACTTGGCCCAGCCCTTGGGGTCTACGCTGACGGCAGTGCGCAGATAGACCATGCTCTCCTGAAAGTTCTGCGGGATCAGCTTGTTCCACCAGTCGAGGTAACCCGGATGCCATTTTTCCAGGGCTTTCAGAACCTTCTTGTCCGACGACAATCCGACATTGTTGGGGATCTGTGTGTCGTAGCTGACATTGATGAGATCAAGCATGTTCTTCTCCTCTTCGGGAGATGGGTGAAACCACCCATCCTACGTAGGATGGGTGCTGTGCACCCATCTGACCCTAAACGCGGTCCATATCGAAATCCCCGCGCCGTCCGGTGCCATAGCGCTGCAATGCGCCGTCGGCCCCGACCGCGTTAGGACGGTTGAAAATCCAGTTCTGCCAGGCTGTCAGACGGCCAAAGATCCGGGTCTCCATCGTTTCCGGTCCGGCAAATCGCAGGTTGGCCTCCATTCCCGTCATCGCATCGGGCGAAAAGCTCGCCCGTTCTTCCAGGAAAATGCGGATCTCGTCTTCCCAGTCGATGTCATCAAGGATCATGGTAACAAGGCCCAATTCGTCTGCCGCGTTCGCCTCCAGTGCCTCGCCGGTTCTGTCCGCGGCGGTGTCCACCGCCTCAGGCGCACCCAGAAACCGGGTCTGCAACCGGGTCAGACCGTTGCTCATCGGCATCGGTCCGAAATTTGCGTCGGTGAGCGTGACCGTCGCCATCGGCCGGTTGTCGCCCTCAAACTCGTCTTCCATCATGTAGCTTCGGTCGCAGGCCCACAAAAGCTCGGCCAGCACCCCGGCAAAACACGATCCGTGTTCGACCAGTGCCACCATGGAACGGGAGGTCAGATCCACCCGTTTCAGCACGCGCTTCCAATACTGCAGAACCTCGTTCGCCAGCCAGTGATCGCGGTTGTCCAGCAGCAACTGTTCATGGGCTGCCACCCGTACCGGATCCCCCTGGCTGCGAAACACGATCAGGCCCAGTGCCATTTCGTTCAGCCGCAGATGCAGGATGGCGTCTTCCAGCTCCCGCGCGAGGCGCAGCATATAGGCCTGATCGCCCAGCGCGACGAACCCGCCCATATCAGCCGGGGTGTCCGTGTCCGGACCCTTCAACGTGATCGTCGCCTTGCGACCGGACCGGTCAGCCACAACTTCGACCAGGGAATAGGTTACCGACCCATCATCACCAAACGTCCGGTTCAGCGGGCCGAGCGCAATACCCGTCGCGTCATCGGATCGGTCCGAAGCAGCGGCGAACTCGCGGGCGCGCTCCTGCACGATTTCGTCAAAGCGCGAATTTGCGACAATCTCATCCACCAGCTGCCAGTCGACGGCGCGCTGACCTTTCACGCCCTCCTCGGTCGAGCAGAACACGTCCGCACGGTCGCGGCGGACCTTGCGTTTGTCGGTCACCCGCGTCAGCCCGCCGGTCCCCGGCAACACAGCCAGCAAAGGCACCTCGGGCAGCGCCACCGAGGAATTCGAATCGTTTGTCAGCATGATGTGGTTGCATGCCAGCGCCAATTCATAGCCGCCGCCGGCGCAGGCGCCCTTGATCGCAGCAATGTATTTCTGTCCGGACTCGGCTTCGGCCGCCTCGTACGCGTTCCGGGTTTCATTAGTGAACTTGCAGAAATTGACCTTGTGGTTATGGGCCGCCCCGCCCAGCATCCGGATATTGGCCCCGGCGCAGAACACGCCGGGCTTGGCCGACTGCACTACCACGACCTTCACTTCGGGATGCTCGAACCGCATCCTCTGAATGACATCGTTCAGTTCGATATCGACGCCCAGATCGTAGGAATTAAGCTTCAGCTGGTATCCGTCGAACAGCCCGCCATTTTCATCCACATCCATGAAAAGGTTGGCCACCGGGCCGTCATAGCTGACGCGCCAGTGGCGATAACGCGACGGTTCGGTCTGAAAATCGATACGGTCGGGCATGCTTCATCCTGTGCGGCTCACAAACGTCGTGCACTATAGTGCCCGCAATCACAACCGTAAACTGCTCAGTCGCCGATCACCTAGCCCACATTTCCACAATGTCGGGTGTGCAGTCAGGATTTATGCATAATATTGCAAACCTTGTCAGATGCCTTCAGGCAATGCCGCCTCTATTCTCGCCAACCGGGCTGTGAACCCGGCCACCTCGTGCAGAACGGCTTCGGGCTGCTCGAGGTGCGGCGCATGCTGACACTGATCCAGAATCAGCGTGTCGACCGGTGCATAGCTGCGGTCTTCCAGTTCGGCGATCTGCGCAAGGGTGCCATACTGATCGTCGCGCCCCTGAATGGCCAGCGCCGGAACACGGATATAGTCGATCACGTCGGCAACGTTCCAGTCATGGAACCGAGGATTAAGCCATGCGTCGTTCCAGCCGCGGAAGGCCACATCCGGATTGTCATGATACCTCGCCAGCCTCGGTTTCAGGTCACCATCGTCATACGCGGCGCGCGCTTGTTCTATCGCGGCAAGCCCGGCGGGTTCGGTATAGAAATGCGGCGCCATCAGGATCAGGCCGCGGACCCGGAAATCTTCAACGCTGCCGGCATAGATCGACGCAATCGTCGCCCCGTCCGAATGGCCGAACAGAATGCCCCTGCGAAACCCGATCTGATCGAGGACATCCGGCAGGCTCCGGACTGCCTCCCGGGTCATATAGTCGACCGGCCGCGGCAGGTCCGCCGGGTCCGACCGGCCGTACCCCGCGCGCGAATACGCGCAGACACCCCAACCCGTTGCCCGCGCCAGCCGCTGTGGGAAGTCCCGCCACAACGCGACACAGCCCAGACCTTCGTGCAAAAGCATGATCGTCGGCGCCGTATCCGGCGACGGGCCCCAGCAGGCATATTCCAACGCCTTGCCATCCGCCGTCAGCCGACCGTCGGGCGTATCCGTCCGCGCCGCTGTCATTCGGCCGGTCCAGGCGTCGGTTCGATCGGGTCCGGACCCAGTTCCAATTCGCGACGGCAATTCACGGTGCCGGGCAGATTGGGAGGGGTCGATCCGTTTGCAATGGCCATGGGTTTTGGAATTTCAAAGAGGAGGCTCATGGATCGGTCCGGTTCAGTCGATGGAAAACAGCGAAATGCGCACCTGGTTGGCATAGCGTCCGCCGGTGCCGATGAACAACATGCGGTTGACCCAGTCGTAACGCGGGTCACCGGTTTCAAGCGTGGCGTGGGTTCGCATGTAGTATTCTGATGGATCGACATCCTCGCCCGCAGCAATACGCCGGATCACCCCGTCGGGTCCGTGCCGGATACCGCGGTTGATGACCTCGATCACGGCTCCGTCGTCGGTTTCCATGGCGTAACGGGTGTCAAGATCGGCCACGCCATCGGCGAAAACGGTCTGCCAGTCCGCACCAAGGTTCAGGATCCGTCCGGTGAGCCGGCCCGAAACGGTGCCGCCGACGATGGGTATGATCCGGCGCTGGCCCGCACGGCCCGGACCCAGTTCCATGATCGGAGCCAGATCGACCGCAAGATCGCAGAAATGGGTGAGCACCGGCGCCTTCATCATTCTCCTTCGGGCAGCCGGATGACCGCCGGATCATTGTCGTCATACAGACGTTCCAGCAACGCCGATCGTCTTTCAAGGATGGTCCGGTAGTTCAGACTGCCTTTGGCGGTAATTTCCCCGTCGCCGACTGAGGGCGGGCCATCGATCACCAACGCCCGCGCGATCCGGTTCGACGAGCCGGTGGCGCTCTTTCCGAGAACGCCCAGCGCCTCCCGGATTTTGGCCACATAGCCGGGATCAGTCACTGTGCCGCAGCCATCCCCAGCCAGTCCCAACGCCGGGGCGGCGAAGATCAGCAATCCGATTTCAGCCCGGTTGGCACCTGTGATCACAACATCCTGCACCAAACCGGTCAACTGGCTGAGCGCGTTCAGCCGCATCCGGCTGGCCTGCACCCAAACGCCCGTCAAAAGCTTGAATTCCTCGCCGATGCGCCCGTCGAACAGAACGCCCTGCAGCATGTCATCCGGGTCAACGAACCGCACTGCGTCCCCGGTAACGAAAAACCCGTCTTCATCGAACGCTTCGGCATTCTTTTCCGGATCATCGAGGTAACCGGCCATGATATTCGGCCCGCGCACCCGCAATTCATACCGTTCCGGCTGTTCCGGGATCAGCTTCATTTCCAGTTCCGGTACCGGCACACCAATCATCCCCGTCGATGCCCCGCCCTGATAGTGAATGATCGCGGCCGGCGCTGTTTCCGTCATGCCCCAGCTCGACGTCATCATCGGCACGCGCCCGGTTTCCGCGATTGCCATATCCTCCAGCGCGGACCACACATCCGCCGGCAACGATGCACCGGCATAAAAAATCAGGTCCAGATCGTCGAAGTAACGCCGCCGCAGATCGGCATCTTCCCGCATGGACTGAACCAGCAGGGCGTATGCGATGGGAACGTTGAAGCTGAGGGTCGCGTTGATCAGTTTCAGGTTTTCCAGCGTCTTTTCAAACAACCCTTTCACCGGCTTGCCGCCATCCAGATACAAAGACGCACCATTCGACAGAGCCATGTTGAAGTCCGAGTTTCCGGCGAACACGTGGTTCCACGGCAACCAGTCAAGGATCACGTGCCTGCGTTCCCCAAGGAACGGAAGACTGGCAAGGTATTGCGCCTGATTCACGCACAGCATGCGCTGGGTCGTTGGCACGCCCTTGGGGTTTGATGTGGAACCGGAGGTGAACAGGATCTTTGCCAGCGTCTCCGGCGACACGGCAGCATAGGCTGCGTCCAGCGCGGCGTCTGGCCGGCCCTGCAGCAACGTTTCGAATTGGGTTTCGCCCCGGGTCGACTCATGACCCACGATCTTGTCGATCCCGTCCAGAAACGGAAGGTTCAGCGCCGCGCCATAAGCGCCGCCATCCTCGGCATACACCATCGCCGGACGCACCTTTTCAATACAGTACTGCAACCGGCCATGCGCCTCGGGGATCAGGGAATACTGCTCGGCAAGCGGCACGATTGGCGCGCCGATATACTGGGCGGCCTGCATCAGGATTGCATGATTGACGCTCGGCCCGGACAAGACCGCGACCGGCTTGCCCGGCCCGATGCCCCGCGCCAACAGGGCAGCGGCCGTTGCGCGCGTCGCGTCCAGCATTTCGCCGTACGTCACTTCACGCCAGCCGGGTCCGAGCCGTTCCGCAATAAAGACCCTGTCCGGGGCTTCCTGTGCCCAGCGGTGCAACCATGCATTGGTGTCCCGCACCACGGGCCCCAGCGGCAGCCCCGACCCCAGAACAATTGTCCCGTTGTCATGATCTTTACGCGTCACCTGATGTGCCAGATGCTCTGCCATAGTTCCCCCCGCACTGCTTTCTGCCGGCCGCCGCCTGCCCGAACAGGGTCCGGACCCGTCTGAGCGGAAGGTAAGCGGCAACAGTTGCAAAGAGCAACCCGTCGCGCGGGTTCAACCGTTCCCGCGCAGCACAGCCCCGGCCAGATACAGCGATCCGCAAATCAGGATACGTGCATTCGGGTGTTCCGCGTGGGTCTTTTTGACAGCGGACAGAACCGTTTCCGCCGTCGCTGCACGCAGTCCTGCCGCGGTCGCGGCAGCCCTGGTTTCTTCCGCGCTCAGCGTGTTGGTTTCACTGGGAATGGAAACCGCGATCAGGCTGTCTGCGACCCCAGTCAGGGGACGCAGGTATCCCAGAACATCCTTGGTGTTCAGCATGCCACAGATCAGAACCGTGGGCCGCGCCGGCAGGCCCGCAAGTGCGGCTGCAATGGCGTCGCCGGCAGCTGCGTTATGCCCGCCATCCAGCCACAGTTCGACGCCCGGCGCTGCCTCGACCAGCGGACCGTAGCGCAGCCGCTGCATACGCGCCGGCCATTCCGCTTCGGTCACCGCCGCTTCACAAGCCGTTTCACCCTTGCCGAGACAACGTAACGCCGCCAGAGCGATGCCGGCATTTTCAAACTGGTGCGCGCCCGGCAACACTGGTGCAGGCAAATCGCACAGGCCGGTTTCATCCTGATAGACAAGGCGCCCGTGCTCTTTCGACACGTGCCAATGCTGACCATGCACCAGCAGCGGCGCGCCGACCCGCGTGGCGCGGGCTTCGATCACGTCCAACGCCTCGTCCTGCTGAGGCCCGACCACACAGGGCACACCGCGTGTGAGAATCCCGGCCTTTTCGCCGGCAATCTCGGCCAGTGTGTCGCCCAGGAACTGCTGATGGTCGATGGAAACCGGCGTGATCGCCGTCAGGGCCGGATCGGCGATGACATTCGTGGCATCCAGCCTGCCGCCCAGACCGACCTCCAACAACACGTAGTCCGCCGGCACGCGCGAAAACGCCAGCAGGGCAGCGCAGGTTGTGATTTCGAAATAGGTGATTGCTTCGCCGCCATTGGCGCGTTCGCACTCATCCAGAACTGCGGTCAGATGTGATTCGTCGATCAGGTCGCCGGCCAGCCGGATCCGTTCGTGAAAATATGCCAGATGCGGCGAAGTATAAGCGTGTACGTTGTGACCCGCAGCCTCCAGCCCGGCGCGGATCATCGCAAGGCTCGAACCCTTGCCATTTGTTCCGGCGATGTGAACCACCGGCGGTAACCGGTCCTGCGGGTTGTCGAGCGCCGCCAACAGCCGCCACATCCTGTCCAGCGTCAGATCGATAACCTTGGGATGAAGGGCCATCAGCCGGGTCAGGATATCGTCGGATTTCACGTTTCGTCCCTCAGGCTCTGCACCCACAGGGCGGCCCCGATCAGCAGGGCTCTCATTTCTTGGGATTGTCCTTTTTGCCAGCGTCGCCGGCAATCTTGCTCCCGGTGCTTGCTGCTGCGTCGCCGCTTGCCTCGGGAGCCGGAAGCTCACCTTTGACCTCGGGCGGCAATCCCAGCAAAAGCCGGGTGATCGAAATCAGCTCATCGCGCATCTGCGGACGTGCCGTCACCCGGTCCAGCATCCCGTGGTCCAGCAGGTATTCCGCGCGCTGAAACCCTTCGGGCAGCTTTTCGCGAATGGTCTGCTCGATCACGCGCGGGCCGGCAAAGCAAATTAGCGCATTCGGTTCAGAGATATGGACATCGCCCAGCATGGCATAAGAAGCGGTAACACCGCCTGTCGTGGGATGGGTCAGAACCACGATGTAGGGCAGCCGCGCTTCTTTCAGCATCTGCACCGCGACCGTGGTCCGCGGCATCTGCATCAGGGACAGGATGCCCTCCTGCATGCGGGCGCCGCCCGCGGCTGAAAACAGGATCAGCGGTCGCTTCAGCTTCACCGCTTCCTCGGCCGCCGCGATGATCGCATTGCCGACATACATTCCCATCGATCCGCCCATGAACGAAAAGTCTTGCGCAGCAGCCACGATCGGCGTGCGGCCAATCTCGCCGGTTGCGACCAGCATCGCCTCTTTTTCACTGGTGCTGCGCTGTGCCGATTTCATGCGGTCGGGGTATTTTTTCTGATCACGGAAATGCAGCGGGTCGGCGGTTGGTTCCGGCACGCCGACTTCGACGAACACGCCACCGTCAAACAGGGCCGTGAAACGATCGCGCGGCGTAATATGCATGTGATGTCCGCAACTGGTGCAGACATTCAGGTTCTCGCTCAATTCCCTGTGGAACAGCATCGTTCCGCATTCTTCGCACTTCTTCCACAGGTTTTCGGGTGTTTCGCGGCGTGAAAAGATCGAATTGATCCGCGGCCGGACATAGTTGGTGATCCAGTTCATCGAAATGTCTCCAGCGGACCTGTGGTTTCGGGGGCTGAGATAAGGCCCAGCGCCGCCGATTGCAATCAGCGCCTGATGGCAAGCCGCGCGGCGAGCCAGAACACAAAGGTCATTGCGAACTCCACCGGCAGCCAGGCACGCAAAGCTTCGGTATCATTCATATCAACGGGCGTGAGGTACAGGGCAAGCCCGCTGAGGCTGTCGGGCAGGGCAACGAACAGCAACGCCGAGATGTTATTGGCCATATGCACCGCGATCGCCGGACCCAGCGTGCCCGCTCGCGCAGTCAGATCGGCCATCAATACCCCAAACGCGCCGGACCACACCGCGATCAGCAGGGCGTTTTCCCCGGCCTGCGCCGGCAGGTAGTGCCCGACAGCAAACAAGGCCGATGGCAGTACCATCCACACGAACGGGCTGCGGAACCGAACCGCCAGCTGTTGTTGTATGTATCCGCGAAACAGAACCTCTTCGGATGCGCTCTGAATCAGCACCCCGAACAATCCCAACGGCAACAAAAGCAACCACCGCGGCAGGGACATGTTCGGGCGCAGCTCCATGCCCATGCCGTATGGCGGCAACACCAGCAGCACGACGCCAAGCCCAAACAGAATCAGGGCAACCATGGCAAACTGAGCGGACGCCAACCGCACCGGACCCAGCAGAGAGCCGAGATCGCGTTGGTGCAGAACCCGCAGGGCAACCGCAACGCCGATGATCAGGAACCCGAAGCTGTAGAGCGTCAGCAACATTGACGCGGGCGTCGTTCCCTGCCCCCCCGGACCTGCGAAATGCGTCTTCCAGAACTCGGGCTGCACGCGCAGCATAATCCCCTGCAACGCCGTGTTCAGCGCGACGACGACACCGGCCGCCATCACCAACCCGATCGCCAGCCGCCACAATTCCGGGCGTGTGCGGGCGGCCTCGATCAATCGGGCCTGAGCGGCATAAGGCGAACGGGACATACAGCCTGCCTATTGCCTCCTGCTGCGGTTGGCGACCCCTGATCGCCCTTGTCCCCGTACGATACGCTTTGTATTGGCACTAAAGCGAGTTTTCCGGGAGGCCAGCCATGCTCAAGCGCCAGTTCGATAAATCCAAACTGCCCAGCCGGTACGTGACCGAGGGGCCCGAACGGGCGCCGCACCGGTCCTATCTGTACGCCATGGGGCTCAGCGATGACGAGATTCACCAGCCGCTGATCGGTGTGGCCACCTGCTGGAACGAAGCGGCGCCGTGCAACATCGCGCTCAACCGTCAGGCGCAGGCCGTCAAACTGGGCGTCAAGGCCGCCAGCGGCACCCCGCGCGAATTCACCACCATCACCGTGACCGACGGCATCGCCATGGGTCACGAAGGCATGCGGTCATCGCTGGCCTCGCGCGAGGCCATTGCCGACACCGTGGAACTGACAATGCGCGGCCACTGCTACGATGCGCTGGTTGGTCTAGCCGGCTGCGATAAATCGCTGCCCGGCATGATGATGGCGATGGTCCGGCTTAATGTGCCCTCCGTTTTCATCTACGGCGGCTCGATCCTGCCGGGCAAGGCGCCTCAGGTCGAAGAGATCCCGGAAGATTTCCGCACCCGGGACCTGACCGTTCAGGACATGTTCGAAGCGGTCGGACGCCACCAGAACAACGAACTCAGCGATGCCGCGCTGGACATGCTGGAACGGGTCGCCTGCCCGTCCGCCGGCGCCTGCGGCGGCCAGTTTACCGCAAACACCATGGCCTGCGTGTCCGAAGCGATCGGGCTGGCGCTGATGAACTCTTCCGGCATGCCGGCACCCTACGAAAGCCGCGACCAGTATTCCGAAGCCTCCGGTCAGGCGGTCATGCATCTGATCGAACGCAATATCCGGGCCCGTGACGTGGTCACCCGCCAGTCGCTGGAAAACGCCGCCCGCGTGGTGGCCTGCACCGGCGGGTCCACAAACGCCGGCCTGCATCTGCCGGCCATCGCGCACGAAGCGGGAATCGAGTTCTATCTAGAAGATGTCTGCGAGATTTTCCGCGACACGCCCTATTTCGTCGATCTGAAGCCCGGCGGCACCTACGTGGCCAAGGATCTTTATGATGCGGGCGGTATCCCGGTCGTGATGAAGGAACTGCGCAAGGCCGGGCTCATCCACGAAGACTGTATGACGGCGACCGGTCGCAGCATCGGCGAAGAGCTGGACCAGATCAGCCGCGAGGCTGATGGTCAGGTCATCTATCCGATTGATGCGCCGATCACCAAAACCGGCGGTGTTGTCGGGCTGAAGGGCAATCTTGCCCCGGAAGGCGCCATCGTGAAGGTCGCAGGTATTGCACCCGAAAATCAGGTCTTTACCGGTCCGGCGCGCGTGTTCGAATGCGAGGAAGACGCTTTCGAGGCCGTCAAACAGCGCGGATACAAGGAAGGCGAGGTGATCGTCATCCGCAACGAAGGCCCCGCGGGCGGCCCCGGCATGCGCGAAATGCTGGCCACGACCGCCGCCCTGTCCGGTCAGGGCATGGGTAAAAAGGTTGCCCTGATCACGGACGGACGGTTTTCGGGCGCCACTCGCGGTTTCTGCGTCGGCCATGTCGGCCCCGAAGCGGCCCAGGGCGGCCCGATTGCGCTGATCCAAAACGGCGATGAAATCACCATCAACGCGATCGATGGTGAAATCAGCGTCGCGCTGACGGACGAGGAGCTGGAACAGCGCAAGGCCAACTGGTCCGGCCCGCGCGACACGATTTATGCCTCCGGCTCGCTGTGGAAATACGCGCAGCTGGTCGGAGCGACCTACAAGGGCGCGGTAACGCATCCGGGCGGCGGCGAGGAAAAGCACTGCTACGCCGATCTGTGATCGCCGCAGACAGGTTCAGCGCCCCGTCAACTGGCGGGGCGTTTTTTCTTGGAAACCCGTCGCGAAGAGTTGCGCGAACCCGATCCGCTCTCCAACCGCAGGATCGAGCCCAGAACAGACATGTTGAACGGCCCGAGCTGCCCGTCGGATCGTACTTTGGAAACGCTCCCGTTGGACGCAAGAAACAGTTTTCGATAGGGTTTGTCGCACGCGTTCAGACAGTGAGGTTTACCGAATGGCGCGCAGGCTGGCATGCTTTCTTGTGGCGGACGCCGTTGGTTACAGCGCTAGGGTGGAAGCGAACGAAGCGAGCGCCATTGCCGCGCTGTCTAAAACGCGTTCCTTGGTGGACGAGGCGATTGCACGTCACGGAGGTTCGATATTCGCGACGGCAGGTGACAGTGTCATTGCGACATTCGATACGTCGGTTAATGCCGTCAATACAGCGTTGCACATCCAAAAAGTTCTATCAGGCCGCGGCGGCGATATGTATCAGCTGCGGATCGGTGTTCATTTTGGCGACGTCGCGGAGGAAGGCGACACCCTTCTTGGCGATGGTCTGAACATCGCCGCGCGACTGGAGCCGCTGGCCCCGGTGGGTGGCATACTGATCTCCAGCGCCGTCGCGGATCAGATCGTCGGCAAGATTAACGAAATTTTCGTGCCGTTGGGGAAACAGAAGGTCAAGAACATCTCGCGTTCTCTGGAGTTGTTTTGCTGGCCCTCAGACGACGCACACCGGTACAGACGCCGCAAGCTGGCAAAGAAATGGCCTTACGCGGTCGCCGGTCTTGCCATTTGCGCGGCAGTTCTTGGATGGGTGATACGTCCCGGTCCTCCTGAGGCAACGCAAACCCTGCGAGAAGTCGTCGCGGTTCTGCCTTTTAAAACCCCCGAGGGGGCGTCTGGCGACAGGATAATTTCAGACGGCATCGCACAAGATCTGACCATCCGGCTGGCGGAGGTTTCCGGTGTTAGCGTTGTTCCCAGCTCTGTGGCCTTCTCTGTTACCGATCGTGGGCTCGCGGCAATCGAGGCCGCTAGATCCCTTGGGGCAAGGTATGTCGTGGACGGAAGCGTGTTCATTAGCAACGATGCACTCAGGATTGCCGTCGAACTGATTGACGGCGCCAAGGGGACGATCACATGGGCAGGAGCTTATGATGGTTCCTCGCTACAGCTGGTCGAGTTCCGCGACCGCATCATCGAAGATGTCGCGACCGGGATTAGCGGCCAGATCACCGACCGGGACCTCGACCGGCTGCGTGGAACCGGAACCAACAATCCCGATGCGTACAAAGAGATCATTCTGGGGCGCCAGGCTGCTACGGCCTTTTCCAGGGAAGCGAGCTACGTGGCCGAAAGGCATTTTCGGGAAGCCATCGATCTCGACGAAAACTATGCCCGCGCCTATGCGGAACTTGCGGCGATCTATGCCATTCGCCTCGAAAATGGCTGGACAGTTCTGAGCACGGAGGACCAGGAAAAAGCGCTCTATTTCGCCGACAGGGCGCTGTCCATCGATCCTGATCTCTGGCTGGCGCATTATGCCGCCGGGCGGTTGCATTCCCTGTCTGCAGAAGATGACTTCACCAAGGCGGAACACCATCTGGAACGGGCTATGGCGCTCCAGCCTGCCAACGACGATGCACGGGTATTCTACGCCTCGCTCAAGACCTTTCAGGGTAAGGCAGATGAAGCCGTAGCAATCATCGAACCTATTGTCGCGACGCATCCGAATCCTCCATTCTGGTATTTCTTTTTGCTTGGGATTGCGCAGTTTCATGGAGAAAACCATGAAGCGGCCGAACACGCTTTCGACCGCTGCCTTGAGCAGATGCCAACGTCGCCTTACTGCCTGAGACACCAGATCGCGAATTATGGGGCTATGGGGCGGCACGAGGACGCTCTTTGGCTCTTGGAAGAATACGGGACGCTGGGATTTGACACGTCCATTTCATCCATCATGGATCTGCTGCATCTCGAAGATCTCACCTACAGACAGCGTATGGAGCAGTCGCTACGTGAGGCGGGTTTGAGCGACTAGTTTTTGGTTCGTAAGTTGCCGCCGCAGTGCATGGCGATCGTCGTGCAGCAAAGAAATGCTACGTCCAGCCAACTTCATACTGGACCAAATTGGCCGCGGCCGACGTGGTCTGCGGAACCGGCTTAGCTGAAAATGTGACTACCGAACCTTACTTGTCGCTCAGTGCCGGCAAGAGTTTGGCTGTTCGCAGGACATCGATAAACATAGTTTTCGCCCATGCGCGAAGACAGCTCTAACCGCCTTCCCGTCATTGATCACTTGCTGACGATGACCCCCCGTTTAGCGACGGGACGCTTTTTCCGCCGGAACCCGACGTCGCAGGCCCACGTTCAGTTGACCGAAACGCATTCGTTTCATACTCATGGAACCTACCAACGGCGGACACCTGACGCTGGGCAATGAGAACATGAGCAGTATCATCGACGTCATCTCCAATTCCCGCAATTTGCGGCGCTGGCGGCGTGCGGCCCAGGAAGCGCCGGACGCGACGCTTGATACGCTGCGCCAGCAACGGACACAGGCGCGCAGGCTGCGCAGCCAGTTGGATCGTCTGATTCACGTCGCCGACGGGCGGCTGGCCCTGCCGGCTATCGGCTCCAACTCCTTTGCGATGCCGCATGGCACGGACTGGTCGTGGCGACCCGAACTGTGGCGTGGCCCGTTGCCGTCGCCCGGCATGTCGTCTGTCCAAAGCCAATCGCGGCTGGGCAGCGAGGTGACGCTGTTCCACGACTGCGATTTTTCGGAACTGACCCTGCGCCAGCTGCGAAACATGCGGGAAGAAGACCTTGCGCCGTTCGGGCTGCGCATGGACGTTTTCAAGTTCGACGGATCATTCCTGTCGCTGGTGATCGAATTGCCGCAAGAGGCACTGAACGGTCTTCAGAAACGCCACCTGATCCGCGTCAATACAATCGTGGAAATGGAAAAGCCGCTGGAGATATTCGCCCGAATCAACATCAAGCACGGCCCAAACACCGAACAGATCGTGCGTGAACTTCCCTTGCAGGAAGAAGACGTGAACGTTGAATTCGACCTGGCGTATTCGCGGCTGAATGAACGGCGCGTGGAAGGTGGCTGGCTCGACCTGATCTTTGAGGGTCCGGAAATGAATCAGGTGATCATCCGGGATCTTACCTTTGCCCGGTATCCAAGGGCCGAGATCTGAGGAAACGGCGATGAGCGAATTGCAGATAGTCAAAACCAGTTTCCGGGACGGCACGTGGGAAGGGCTCGTAATGGGTGCCGGCGATGCCGGGGCAAAGCCCGATGTGCGGGTGACGCATCAGGATACTCCGATCAAGGGGATCGAACTGAACGAACAGCGCGAAGCCGGCGGTTGGGTCTTGCGCATCCCGATTCCGCAGGAGGCAATCGCGGACGGGGTTCAGACGTTCCTGATTTTCGATGGCGCCGATAACGCCAAGCTAGCAGATTTCACCCTGATCGCCGGGGAGGCCGTGGCCGACGACATCCGCGCCGAGGTCGAACTGCTGCGCGCGGAACTGGATATGCTGAAACGCGCATTCCGTCGGCATTGTCTGGAAACGGCCTGACGTTTGACCGGAGATCCTGGTTTCTGCCGGGATTACCGCACCGATGAAGCAGCGGTCACTGCACCCAGACTTCGACGCGGCGATTTACCTGCCGCCCCCAATCCGTGTCATCACAGGCCATCGGCATCGCTTCTCCGAACGCGGCGATATCGATGTCATCGGTTGTGAACGCCCCGGTTTCGGCCGCGTTCAGCACCGCGTCGCGAACGGCCTTGGCGCGGGCTTTGGAAATCCTCAGATTTCCGGCGGCCGCACCTTCACCATCGCTGAACCCCACGAACAGCAGCTGCCGCGAATCAAACACGCCTGCCTCCAGTTCGCGCGTGAACTGTGCCACGTTGGAGCGCGACTGCGCGTCCAGCCGCGACGATCCTGTTTCAAACCGAAAGGACAATGTCAGCCGCCGCATCGGTCGCAGCGTTTCGATCATTGATTGCAGAGTTGCCAAATTCACTTCCTCGCCCGCCGCGGCGATGGCGTTGGCCAGCCTGTCCCCCTGCAGGCGCAAGGGCACCTCCTCGGCTACCTGATCCACGAACCCCGCGCGGCGAATGACAATCTGGGCCGACGGCCCGCGGGTATAAGCGAGGAAAGCGTGCGCCAGCTTGGGCAGCCGCCGGGCAGGCAGGTACAGGAACATGGGCGAGTTCAGTGGGTAATCTTCGGTCTTGATGGTCCTCCGGTTCGCCTCCAGCCGGAACCCGCAGGCCCCGGTCAGCGTCATGGTCCGTGCAGCACCGGTTTCCGCATAGCTCGCAATCCCAATGGCGAACGGGTCCCCGACCACCGCGCGTGCCAGCCCGCTGCTCAGCGGGTGGCGGTCGATATCATCGGCAAAGCTCAGCCCGGCAACTTTGATCAACCGATCCTCTACTGCTTGCGTCAGGCCGAACCCCGGGTCCGGCAAATGCAGGGCAATCGGCGCGTCCGGCCCGCCAAGATCAGCCCAGTTTGTGATCTGGCCCGCAAAAACCTGTGCGAGTTGCAGCGTTGAAATGGTCCGGACCGGATTGTCCGGCGCAACCACCGGCACCATCGCATCCAGCGCCAGGACCAGGCTGCGATTGGTGTCGGTCATGTCACCCATTCCCGCCTCGCGCGCCAGCTGCTCTTCCTTTGGCCGGATTTCCCGCAGGGCCAGAACCACGTCAGCTTCGTTTGCCAGGAGATCGGCGAACCCTTCGTCGGTGTTGCTGACATAGAAATAGAACCGCGCCAGGGTCGCACCGCCTTCGCCATCCAGCAGCACGTAAACGAAGTTGCCGTTTTCCAGCTGCTCGCGCAGGGTTTTGTACCCGTTTCTCAGCGCGAAACCCTCGATCAGGGCGGGCAAGAGCACTTCGGCCATCGCCGAAGACCCGCTAAACGTGACCTCGGCCACATAGCCGGACAGGTTCGGACAGCCCGGACCGTCGCAACGCACGCCCGACCCGTCGACGGTCAGTTCACCGAACTTCGTATCGACACGATAATACTCGCCATCAAACCCCAGGAGCGTGCCCGAGATTTCGACCGCTCCGTCAGGAGAGGTCAAAGTCACGTCCTGCGCCGTAGCGCGAACCGTAAACAACAAACAAAAAAGTGCGGCGCAGACCGCCGCACATCGCAAAGTCATAATCTGGCCTTGTGCTGCAGGATCACTTTCCTGCGATTTTCAGGTCATCCACAAGATTATTCAACACCAGAAAGTCACCGACTGCATCGCAATCCGGAACCGACAGGATCAAATCGCGGGTTTCCATGGTCTGCCCGGTCCCAGACGCAGCACCTGCGCTGACACGTCGCGACCACAATTCATGTCTGTGACCTCGGCTTCGATGCTGAGCGATACGCTGCCCGCACGATCAGCAGTGCCTGTCGGGAAGGAATACACCTCAACGACCTGCGGCGCGAAAGTGTCCGGGTCGCCCAGCCGGGTAACGAAACCGCCACCCGAAAGGGGCACGTCGCTGCCGATTGCCTGATTGCCGGACCAGACATGGCCCTGATCGCCATAGTCGGCACCATATTCGCGGGCATGAAGCTGAAAGCCGCCATTGCCGGACCATTGCAGCGCCACGCGATCAAACCCGGCCAGCGAAGGCACATGCGCCTGCGCCACCGCGCCTTTGCCGTTGGTAAAGGCCAGAATGAAAACCGCGTGTTCCGTCAGTGCCGGGATCTCGACAACCAGATTGCCGGTTTCATCGGTCGTATCGGCGAACATCATGCCGTGGTGGTGCAGCGTGACCCGTTCGTTCGGATAACAGGGTGCGACAACAGTGACGCGCACCATCGCGGCCTGAACTTCCGTGGCCTGCGCCAGCAGCGTACATCCCAACTGCGGTGTTTCCGGATCAACCGGTGCAGCCGGCAGGTCTTCGGTGCCAGTCAGGCTTGCCGGTGTCGGCTCTACGACATCGGGTAATGCGCGGGGCAGACGGGCGGGCTGAGTCGCTGCTGTCAGCGTGACCTCTTCCAGATCCACGGTCTCTTCTTTCGCCACAACCTCGGGTTCGGCCGGTGCCTCAGCAGGGGTCTCGGCCGTCGCCTGCGCCACTTCGGTGACCGGTGCGGTCGTTTCGGGGGAGGGGGCGTCGATCGGCTGGGTTTCAACCACAACCGGTTTCAGGCCGGGCGCCTGCGCTTCGGGCACGTCACGGCCGAACTGCATGACAAAACCAATGCCCAAGGCACAGACAACGGTTCCGCCAATTGCGATATACTTTCTTAACTTTTCCATCACACCCTCCGCAAGATTTTGCGTCAGGGTCAGATGTGATCCACAAACACGGCCAGTTTGTGGCCTCGGCTGGGAGTCATTCAGGCATCGTTAATTCAGGCCAGACGACCGTGGCAGTGCTTGAATTTCTTGCCGCTCCCGCAGGGACATTTCTCGTTTCGGCCCGGGTTTCCCCAAGTGCTCGGATCGTTTTCCACGAAACCTGTCGCCGGCGCGCCGGATTGCTCTGCGGTCTCGGGCTGGGGCGTGTCCGGAGCAGCGCCGGCATCAGCCGCCTGCGACATTGCCTGCTGCTGCGCCAGCAATTGTTGCATCATTTCGCGCTGTTCTTCCTCGCTCACCGGCCGAACATGGGCCAGTTGCTGCGTCACTGTTTCCCGCAGGCTGTCCAGCAGACCTTCGAACAACTGGAAGGATTCGTTTTTGTATTCGTTCAACGGATCGCGATTGGCGTAGCCGCGGAACCCAACGACCGAGCGCAGATGTTCCAGCTTCAGCAGGTGTTCGCGCCAGTTGCCGTCGATCGTCTGCAACAGCACCTGCTTTTCGATGTTGCGCATGTTCTCGGGACCGAAATCGATCGCCTTCTTCGCCATCATTTCGTCGCTGGACTTGTAAAGACGTTCGGCGATGTCTTCGTCGTCAACGCCTTCTTCCTCGGCCCATTCCATGACCGGAACGTCAATGCCCAGCTTTTCGATTACCTGCGCATAAAGCCCCTCCACGTCCCACTGATCGGCATAGGTCTTGGGCGGCATGTGCGTTTCGATCAGGTCGTCGATAACCTGATGGCGCATGTCCGTTGTGACATCCGACAGGTCTTCGGCTGCCATGATCTCGCGCCGCTGGCCAAAGATCACCTTCCGCTGATCGTTCATCACGTCATCGAATTTCAGCACCTGCTTGCGCATGTCGAAGTTGCGGCCTTCGACCTTGGCCTGCGCGCGTTCCAGCGATTTGTTGACCCATGGGTGAATGATGGCTTCGCCTTCCTTCATCCCCAGCGTCTTGAGCACTTTTTCCAGCCGTTCGGACCCGAAGATGCGCATCAGGTCGTCTTCGAGGCTGAGGAAGAACGACGTGCGGCCCGGGTCGCCCTGACGGCCGGACCGGCCGCGCAGCTGATTGTCGATGCGGCGGCTTTCATGCCGTTCCGAACCCAGAACGAACAGCCCGCCGGCGTCGATCACCTTCTGCTTTTCTTCGGCGTGCCGTGCCTCTTCGCTTGCGCGCAGCTCTGCTGGATCAGCCTCGGGGTTTTCGGCCAGCGCGGCCAGAACCTTCATTTCGACATTGCCACCGAGCTGAATGTCCGTGCCACGCCCGGCCATGTTGGTGGCGATGGTCACCGCGCCAAAGCGCCCGGCCTCGGCCACAATCTGAGCTTCCTGTTCGTGGTGGCGGGCGTTCAGAACGCTGTGTTTGACCCCGGCCTGTGACAGCAGCTGGCTCAGCAGTTCGGATTTCTCGATCGACGTGGTGCCGACCAGAACAGGCTGGCCCTTTTCGTTGGCCTTCTGGATTTCGCGGATCATCGCCTCGTACTTTTCCTGAACGGTGCGATAGACCTGATCGTCTTCGTCGGCGCGGGCAATCGGCAGATTGGTCGGCACTTCGACGACACCGAGGCCGTAGATTTCCATAAATTCTCCGGCTTCGGTCGCGGCCGTGCCGGTCATACCGGCCAGCTTGTCATAGAGACGGAAATAGTTCTGGAAGGTCACGCTGGCCAGCGTGACGTTTTCCGCCTCGATGGTTGCGCCTTCCTTGGCTTCGATCGCCTGATGCAGTCCGTCGCTCAGCCGTCGGCCCGGCATCATCCGGCCGGTGAATTCGTCGATTAGCACGACCTGATTGTCGCGGACGATATAGTCCTTATCCTTCTGGAACAGCTTGTGTGCGCGCAGACCCTGATTGACGTGGTGAACAACCGTCGTGCTTTCCGGATCGTACAACGACTGACCTTCGGGCAGCAGCCCACGGGCCAGCAGCTGTTCTTCGAGGAATTCGTTGCCGTCATCCGTGAAAGTCACGGATTTCTGCTTTTCCTCGATCTCGTAATGGTCTTCTTTCAGCAGCGGGATCAACAGGTCGATCGCGCTGTAAAGCTCGGACCGGTCCTGTGCCGGGCCGGAAATGATAAGCGGCGTCCGGGCTTCGTCGACAAGGATACTGTCAACCTCGTCCACGATGGCGAAAAAGTGGTGCTGCTGGAAAAGTTCGCTCAGTTCCGACTTCATGTTGTCGCGCAGATAGTCGAAGCCAAGTTCGTTATTCGTGGCGTAGGTGATATCGGACCGGTACGCTTCCAGCTTGTCCTCGTTGGACTGACCCGACCAGATCACGCCGCAGGTCATGCCCAGCGCTTCATAGACCTTGCCCATCCATTCCGAGTCACGCTTGGCAAGGTATTCGTTGACTGTAACGATATGGACGCCCTTGCCGACCAGCGCATTCAGATAGGCCGGGAAAGTCGCCACAAGGGTTTTACCTTCGCCGGTCTTCATTTCGGCGATGTTGCCCTGATGCATGAAGATGCCGCCCATCAGCTGCACATCAAAGGCCCGCAGGCCAAGAGCGCGCAGCGCACCTTCGCGGCAGTTCGCAAACGCTTCTGGCAGGATGTCATTCAGGCTCTCGCCATCCGCGAAGCGCTTGCGAAACTCGGCGGTTTTTTCGATCAGACCTTCGTCACTGAGCGCCTGAAACTCCGGTTCGAGCGCGTTGATCTTGTCCACCAACGGGCGGGTCGCCTTAATCTTACGGTCATTCGGCGTTCCGAATACCTTTTTGGCGAGTGTTCCGATCCCCAGCATGCTCTCTCCAGCCAATCTGATTTCGCGTGCCTGTAACGGACTTGCCCGCCTGTGCGATACCCCATAGATACGGGCTTCGAAGGCGGTCCTGCATAGGCCACAAGGCGATGTAAGGGGCGGTTGAAACAGTGTCAACGCTGCGCCCCGTCGCGGCTTTCAAATAGGACTAAACCAATGCGTTCAGGCTTCAGATTTCTTGGTGCGGTTTTTATGGCCGCCACGCTTGCCGCTCCCGTATCAGCTGAACAGCCGTCGTCCGATACTGTGCTGGCCACGGTGAACGGCGAAACGATTACACTTGGTCATCTGATCGTGGCCTACGCCACCCTGCCCGAGCAGTATCAGCAGCTGTCGACCGATGTTCTGTTCGACGGAATACTGGAGCAGTTGATTCAGCAAACCGCCCTTGCTCAGACCCACGGCTCCGATTTGCCGCGGCAAATTGAGATTTCGCTGGAAAATGAGCGCCGCTCCCTCGTCGCGGCAAACGTCATCGAACAGGTCATGACAGGTTCGGTTTCCGACGAACTTCTGCAGGCAGCCTACGACTCGAAATACGCCAACAGCCCGGACACGCTGGAATTCGATGCCTCGCACATTCTGGTCGTAACCGAAGACGAGGCGCTGGCCATCGTCGAGGAACTGAACGCCGGTGCGGATTTCGCCGAAATGGCCAAGAACAAGTCGACCGGACCGTCCGGGCCGCGCGGCGGTGCACTGGGCTGGTTCGGCAAGGGGGCGATGGTACCCGCGTTCGAGGCAGCGGTTGTGGCAATGGAGCCGGGTCAGATTTCGGCACCGGTACAGACCCAGTTTGGCTGGCACGTGATCCGGTTGAACGACACGCGGGTCAAATCCGCGCCCGCACTGGACGACGTACGGGACGAACTCGCGCTGGAAATTCAAAAGGGCGCGGTCGAAGCACATGTCGACGAACTGGTCAAACAGGCACAGATCGACCGGGCCCCGACCGAAGGTCTGGATCTCGAGGTGATGCGCGATCTGGGTGCATTGGGGGACTGACGATGGCAGACACCCTGGCCCGCTCGCCTTTGGCGCCCGACCGTTTCCCGGACCTGCCCGCCATTTCCGGGGTTCAGTTTTCCACCGCCGCCGCGGCCGTGAAATACGAGGGGCGGACAGACGTGATGCTGGCTGTTCTGGCACCGGGCACTTCTGTCGCCGGAGTGTTCACCCGGTCGCAGACCCGGTCGGCGTCGGTGCTGGACTGTCAGGCCAAGATCGGAGAGCCGGGGGAAGCCGGGGCCGCAATACTGGTGAACTCCGGAAATGCAAACGCGTTTACCGGAAAGCTTGGCCAATCTTCGGTGGACGAAATCGTGTCTGCGGTGACCGGTGTGACCGGCGTGCCGGGGAACCGGGTGTTCACCTCATCGACGGGGGTGATCGGCGAACCGCTGCCGCATGACCGTATTGTCGGTGTTCTCGACCAGCTGAACCAAGACCTGTCCGGCGACGCCATCGCCGATGCCGCCGAGGCGATCAGAACTACGGACACCTTTGCCAAGGGCGCCGGCCGCGAGATTTCGATCAATGGCGACAGCGTGAAAATCGCCGGGATCGCAAAGGGCTCCGGCATGATCGCCCCGGATATGGCGACGATGCTGGTCTATATCTTTACCGATGCGAAGATCGACCGCGCGGACCTGCAGGCGATGGTGTCTGATCTGAACAGAAGCAGTTTCAACTGCATAACCGTGGACAGCGACACATCGACATCGGACAGCCTGCTGGTCTGCGCCACAGGCCAGAGCGGGGTCGATTGCAGCCACCAGGAACCGGCGTTCCGTACCGCCCTGAAAGAAGTGATGACAGAGCTGGCACATCTGGTTGTGCGCGACGGTGAAGGCGCGACCAAATTCGTGACGATCGACGTGACGGGCGCAGAAACCGACGCGGAGGCCCGCACACACGGGCTGGCCATCGCCAATTCCCCGCTGGTCAAAACCGCGATCGCAGGCGAAGACCCGAACTGGGGCCGGGTGGTTATGGCCGTCGGCAAGTCCGGTGCGGCAGCAGACCGGGACCGGCTGAGCATCTGGTTCGGTGACGTGCTGGTCGCCGCGCAAGGCTGGGTTTCCCCGGATTACCGCGAAGAAGACGGCGCCGCGGTTATGAAGCAACAAGACATTCGCATCGGCGTCGATCTTGGCCTTGGCGGGGGGTCGGCTACGGTCTGGACCTGCGATCTGACGCATGGCTACATAGCGATCAACGCGGACTACCGGTCGTGAAAACCGTTCTGGTGTCCGCCGTAGCGCTGATCGACGTGGACGGTCGCGTATTGCTGGCCCAGAGACCCGCGGGCAAAAGCATGGCGGGCCTTTGGGAGTTTCCGGGCGGCAAAGTCGAAACCGGCGAAACACCGGAAAGGGCGTTGATCCGTGAATTGCACGAAGAACTGGGCATCGACACCTGGGCATCCTGCCTTGCACCCCTGACCTTCGCCAGCCACGGCTACGACGACTTTCATCTGCTGATGCCTTTGTTCGCCTGCCGCAAGTGGGAGGGCACCCCGATGCCGAAGGAAGGGCAGTCACTGAAATGGGTCCGCGCCAACAAACTGCGTGATTATCCGATGCCTCCGGCTGATGTTCCACTGATTCCCATTTTGCGGGATTGGCTTTGAATTCACCCATAGCGAGAGCATCGCTGACGTAACCACCGGAATATGTGCGGTCACTTCAGGCCAAAAGCACTATATCTGGGCATTTCACTGCCCAATGGCTCGATTTTGTGAAAGTTTTGTAGTTTTTTTGTTTACAATTTTGGTGTACTTTGAATCTGTCGCTTCTTTGGGGAGAATCCGACTTGCTTCGTACCATTACTATGGGCACTTACGTGTCGGTTCAGGGAACCTATGTACGCGCTCTTCCGGGCGGAAAGATCGCGGTTCGCGTGGGTTCCAGGGTTTATGAAGGCGTTCCGGTGCAAAAAGCAGCGTAACCGCCTGACCCGCAAAAAGACGGGGCGTGCACGGGATGGTGCACGCCCCTTTTTCGTTCGGATGTGTCAGCTCAGAACACGGGTGACTTCTTCGCGTTCGAAAATCTCGATCACATCGCTCGGGCGGATGTCGTCGTAGTTTTCGAAGGCCATACCGCATTCCTGACCCGACTGAACTTCGGCAACCTCGTCCTTGAAGCGCTTCAGCGTTTTCAGCGTACCTTCGTGGATCACGACATTGTCGCGCAGGAGGCGGACACCGGCAGACCGGCGGGCAACGCCTTCGGTAACCAGGCAACCTGCCACCTTGCCGACGCCCGAAACCTTGAAGACTTCCTTGATCTCGGCATAGCCGATGAAGTTTTCACGGATTTCGGCAGAGAGCAGGCCGCTGGCCGCCGCTTTCACGTCATCAACCAGATCGTAGATCACCGAATAGTACCGGATTTCCACGCCCTTCTGGTTGGCCGTGTTCCGGGCTGAAGCATTCGCACGCACGTTGAACCCGAAAATCGGCGCCTGGCTGGCCTCGGCCAGACCCACGTCAGTTTCAGTGATCGCGCCGACACCCGAGTGCAGGACGCGGACACGGACCTCATCATTGCCGATCTTCTCCATCGCCTGAACGATCGCCTCGGCGGACCCTTGCACGTCGGCTTTCACCAGAATTGGCAGCTCGGCAACGTTTTCGTCTTCCTTGGCCTTGGCCATCAGCTGTTCAAGGGTCGTCGCGGCGCCGGCAGCGGCCCGCTTTTCCTTGGCCGCATTGGCGCGGTATTCGGCGATCTCACGTGCCTGGGCTTCGGTATCGACCACGTTCAGAACGTCGCCGGCCTCGGGCGTCCCATTCAGGCCCAGAACCTCGACCGGAACCGACGGGCCCGCGACCTTCACGCGCTTGCCCTGGTCGTTTTCCATTGCCCGGACCTTGCCCCACTGTTCGCCAACGACAAAAATGTCGCCCTGGTTCAGGGTTCCGTTTTGCACCAGAACAGTGGCCACCGGGCCACGCCCGACATCCAGCTGCGCCTCGATCACGGCGCCCTGTGCGGCGCGCTTCGGATTGGCCTTCAGTTCGAGGATCTCTGCCTGCAACGCAATCGATTCGAGCAGTTCATCCAATCCCTGACCGGTGATAGCCGAGACCTCGACGTCCTGCACTTCGCCTGACAATTCCTCGACGATCACTTCGTGCTGCAGCAGATCGGTGCGCACTTTCTGCGGATTCGCTTCGGGCCGGTCGATTTTGTTGATCGCAATGATCATCGGCACTTCGGCCGCCTTGGCGTGGTTGATGGCTTCGACGGTCTGCGGCATCACCGCATCGTCCGCGGCAACCACCAGAACGACGATGTCCGTTACTTGCGCCCCGCGCGACCGCATCGATGTGAACGCGGCGTGGCCCGGCGTATCGAGGAAGGTCAGCAACTGGCCGTCATCGGTTTTCACCTGATAGGCGCCGATATGCTGCGTAATACCGCCGGCCTCGCCCGAAACAACTTTGGCGTTCCGGATCGCGTCGAGCAGCGAGGTTTTGCCGTGGTCGACATGGCCCATCACCGTGATGACCGGCGGGCGGTCATCGAGATCTTCTTCCTTGTCGTCAACTGAGTCGATGACGTCCTCAACATCCGAATCCGATACGCGCACAACCTTGTGGCCGAATTCCTCGATGATCAGTTCCGCCGTATCGGCGTCAATTGTCTGGTTCTGAGTGACCATCATGCCCATCTGCATGAGCGATTTTACAACCTCGCCCACGCGTTCGGCCATGCGAACCGCCAGCTCGGACACAACGATCGCTTCGGGCAACTGTACTTCGCGAACCACCTTTTCACGTTCAACAGCTCCGCCCATGGCTTTCTGCCGTGCGCGTTCCTGCTTGCGCTTCATTGCGGCCATCGACCGCTGGCGCCCGCCATCACCGCCCGCCAACGCCTGATTCAGCGTCAGCTTGCCCGAACGACGGCCCTGATCGCGGCCCTTGCCGCGGGACGACTTGTTGTCCTGTTCGCGGTCGTTGCGGCGCGGCGTCTGCGTCGGTGCAGGCTTGTTGGCCGGACCCCGTGGCGTCGTTGCTTCCTGCACGGGTGCCGGAGGCGCCTTGGCTGCTTCGTCAGCCGCGCGCTTGGCTTCCTCGGCTTCGCGGCGCTTGCGTTCTTCTTCCTCGGCCTTGACGCGCGCGCGTTCTTCACGCTCGCGTTCTTCGCGTTCCTTGGCCTCGGCCTCGGCACGGCGGCGCTCTCGCTCTTCCGTACGGGCCTTTTCTTCGGCCTCACGCTGCGCGGCTTCCTCGGATTCGCGGGCCTTGGCAGCCTGCAACGCCTTCAGCCGGCGCTGCATTTCCGCGTCAGAGATCCCGGCCGGACGACGGGAGGGATCACCCGCAGGTGTTCCGCCCGACGGTTTGGCGCCACCCGGCTTGGGTACCACAACGCGTTTGCGCTTGGTCTCCACCACGACATTCTTGGTCCGGCCATGGCTGAAACTCTGTTTCACGTTGCCGGGCCGGGACCCGCCGCGCAGGCCCAATGTCTTTTTGCCGTCAGTATCGCTCATAAAGCTTTTTTTCCTTCCCGGTGGCCGGTGCCACCGTCAAAACCGCGCACGCCCTGCAATCTTCGGGCTTCCTCTACAACACGTGCGCTGAGTCCGCCAGAGGCGAGCGCTGCATGTATCACAGTTTGCCGCCCAAACGCCATGCCCAACTCGTCCGCTGACAAAATCCCGATGAAGTCACCCCTGTAAGGGGTGCTGAGTTTGGATTTGCCCCGCTCAGATCCATCGCTTGCCTGAATCAAAACCTGCGCGGTGTCCTTGGCCAGCCAGTCTTTTACCTTTTCATACCCGGCGATCGCATCTCCGGATTTGCGGGCGAGGCTGATCAGTTCAACGACCCGCCGCGCCAGCATCCGGTCCAGATCCGTGATCAGATCCGCACCGGTATCCACGTTCTGCCGGAACCCCCGGGAGAACAGCTTTTTCTTAACCGCTGTTTCCAGCACCGCGCGATCTGCCGCAACATACACGCCGCGGCCCGGCAGTTTATTCAAAAGATCAGGAACAACCGTTCCGTCCGGGCTCAGAACAAATCGGATGAGCCCTGTTTTCGGCTGCACCTCTCCCGTGGCGATGCACCGGCGTTCCGGCCCATCGCCCCGTTCTTTCGAGACACCGCCCCGCGTCATTTCCGGGTTCCCGGGACCTGGGATCAGGCCCCGGCCTCCTCTGTTGCGGCATCTTCGTCGAGTTCTTCTTCCTCTTTTTCAAGATCCGCCGGATCAACCCAACCCAGCAGGATACGGGCCGTCATGACCAGATGCTGCGCCTCTTCGAGCGAAACATCGAATTCTTCAAGCAGGCCGTCATCCTTGACGCGCTCACCATCCACCGTGGTCCAGCCACCGGCCAGTTCCCAGTCGGCGCAGGTTGCGAAATCTTCCAGGTTCTTCACCCCGTCCTTGGCCAGCGCCTCGATCATCTGGGGTGTCAGGCCCTCGAAATCAACCAGACTGTCTTCGACACCCAGCGCGCGGGCGTTTTCCAGCGCGGCGCGGGCCTGCGCTTCGAGGAAGTCGCGCGCACGGGCCTGAAGCTCTTCTGCCGTTCCTTCATCGACACCGTCGATGACCAGCAGTTCGTCCAGTTCCACATAGGCAACCTCTTCAAGGTTGGTGAACCCTTCGGACACCAGAAGCTGGGCAAAAAACTCGTCCAGATCCAGCGAATCCATAAACAGCTTGGTGCGCTGCTCGAATTCGGCCTGACGCCGGGCGCTTTCCTCGGCCTCGGTCATGATGTCGATGTCCAGATTGGTCAGCTGGCTGGCCAGCCGCACGTTCTGGCCGCGGCGACCGATGGCAAGGCTCAGCTGATCCTCGGGAACGACCACTTCGATCCGCTCGGCTTCTTCATCCAGAACCACCTTGGACACTTCGGCCGGCTGCAGCGCGTTCACAAGGAAAGTCGGCTGATCTTCGTTCCACGGGATGATGTCGATCTTTTCACCCTGCAGTTCATTCACAACCGCCTGCACGCGCGACCCGCGCATACCGACACAGGCCCCGACAGGGTCGATAGACCCGTCATAGGAAATCACTGCGATCTTGGCGCGTGAACCCGGGTCACGGACAACGGCCTTGATCTCGATGATGCCATCGTAGATTTCCGGCACTTCCATCTTGAACAGTTCAGCCATGAATTCCGGCGCGGTCCGGGACAGGAAAATCTGCGGTCCGCGCGGTTCGCGGCGCACATCCTTGATGAAACAGCGGATGCGATCATTCGGACGATAGCTTTCGCGGCCAATCTTTTCGTTGCGGCGCAGCACGGCTTCGCCGGCACCGACATCGACGATGACGTTGCCGTATTCCTCGCGCTTGACCACGCCGTTGATGATCGTGCCGGCACGGTCCTTGAATTCTTCGTACTGGCGGTCACGCTCGGCTTCGCGGACCTTCTGCAGGATCACCTGTTTCGCCGATTGCGCGGCGATCCGGCCCATTTCAACCGGCGGCACTTCTTCGATGAACTGATCGCCGACCTTGGGATCGTCCAGATATTGCTTGGCCTGATCAATGGTGAATTCGGCCTGATAGTTTTCCAGCTCTTCTTCGTCGACCACGGTACGAACGCGCGTAAACGTCGCTTTGCCGGTCTTGCGATCGATGGACACGCGAATGTCCATTTCCGCGCCGTATCGGCTCTTGGCCGCCCGGGCGAGGCTTTCTTCCATCGCTTCAACCACCAGACCGGGGTCGATCATCTTTTCGCGGGCTACAGCTTCTGCGGTCTGCAACAGCTCCAGCTGGTTTGCGGATGTGATTGCCATCACTGCTCCTCCACTTTCGGGGTCTCTGTCTTTATCTCGTCAAATTCTGATTCGTTCAGGGCGCCGGCAGATTTCTTCTGCTTCAGCATTTCGCGAATCAGATCATCGGTCAGCACCAGCTTGGCATCGCTGAGCCAGTCGAACTTCAGGCCAATCGTACCCTCATCGACATTGATCAGAACTTCGTCGTCGTCGACACCGGCCAGTTCACCCTTGAACCGGCGTCGGCCATCGATCAGCTCGGCTGTTTCCAGCTTGACCTCGTATCCTTCGAACAGATCGAAATCCTTGAGCCGGGTCAGCGGTCGGTCGATACCGGGGCTGGAAACCTCCAGCGTGTAGGCGTCGGTGATCGGGTCCTCGACGTCCAGAATGGCACTGATCGCGTTCGAAATTTCCGCGCAGTCGTCTACTTCGATCCCACCGCCGGGACGGTCGGCCATGACCTGAAGCGTCGCGGTTTTTCCCGACATCAGGCGTACACGAACCAGCTCATAGCCCAGATCCTCGATCACCGGCGTAATGATCTCGGCAAGGCGGCGATCCATCGCTGTTTTTGCAATAAGGTCGTTCGACATTTTTCCTGCGCAAAAAAAAACGGGCCCGCGGCCCGTCTGATTTCCGGTGGGGCCTCGGTTCCGGGAACCGAAGCGCCGCTGTTGGAGGTCATATATGGAAGTTGGCAAGGATCCGCAAGGGGCCAGAACCGGTGTCAGATCAGCCAGAACCTTTCCGCCATCCGGCTGTCGCCGGACGTGGTGGCGGCGGGGATGCCAACGGTGTTCCGCGCCACCAGAACGGGGTCCGCATCCGCCGGCAGGCAGCGGGTCCCATGCGCCAGCTTTATGCTGTCGCAATCCGGGGCAAGCACGGTATCGACCAATCCTTCGTTGAATGCGCGCGACCGGACCCGCGGATCAGACAGCGCGACGATATCCACCCGGTCCGCCCATCCCGCTTGTGCGGAATAATGCGTGTCGACCCGAACCGCGACCAGCCCACCGCCCGCCGTCACATGGCGCACCGCATAGAGCCCGGTCCCGATCAGGCCGTCCCGGTCGGCATCCCGGGCAGGGCGCACCATACAGCCGGGATCCGTCAGCCGAATCGGCAGGTGCGGATCACCGTCGGTCAGTTCCAGCTGCAGCGTTATGTCTGACGTTACGTCCACCCGTGACAGGGCCGGCAGGCCGACCGGCGCCTGTTCCAGCGACGCTGCCACATCCTCGGCGGTCATCGGCATGCCGTCGTGAAACAGAACATCCGGACGCACTGTCAGATCCCAAGTCTTGGCATCCCCCGACGCCCGCCATTCAGTGGCCAGCCGCCCCTGCAGAATACCTTCCGGCGTCAGTTCGGTCAGTGTTTCAAACACGGCTGCCGACGCTTCCGGTGCCAGCCCGGATGCGGCCCGCGGCACGGCAATCCGCAGGTGCCCGCCCCGCTTTGGCGCCCCCGCCAGCGAAACGCCCGTCGCCGCCAGCAATGCTGCGGCGGCACCGGATGCAAACAGGGCACGGCGGTCAACCCGGGTCATCTCAGCGCATTTCCATTCCGATTTGGTCCATGATCCGCACCAGTTCGGCGCTGATCCCCGGCTCAGACAGGGCATGGCCCGCGTTCCGAACCATCCTCAGATCGCTGGACGGCCAGCGGCGGGTCAGTTCCCAGGCCGCGCTGGGCGGGCAGATCATGTCATAGCGGCCCTGAACCACAACGCCGGGAATCTTGGCGATCCGGTGCATGTTATTCAGGATGTGTCCATCCTCCTCCAGAAACCCGCCATTCATGAAATAGTGGTTTTCCAGTCGCGCAAATGCGCGTGCGTATTCCCCCGGGCTGTCACCGGATGATCCTGCCGAATGAATTGACGCCAGCGCGTTTTCCCATGACGCCCAGCTGCGCGCATAACGCATCTCGACAGCAACATCGCCGCAAAACAGTTTCCGGTGATAGGCCTCGATCAGGTTTCCGCGCTCTTGCTCGGCAATCGGGGCAATGAAACGTTCCCAGGTTTCCGGCCAGAATTTGCCGGCCCCGCCACCATAGAACCAATCCAGCTCGGCCTGTGTCATCGTGAATACGCCGCGCAGAATCAGGTGGGCAACACGCTCTGGATACGTCTGCGCATAGACCAGCCCCAGTGTCGCGCCCCAGCTGCCACCGAACACCAGCCAGCTGTCAATCCCCAGCAAGGTTCGGATGTTCTCGATATCCGCCACCAGATGCCAGGTGGTGTTGTCCGAAACGCTGGCATGTGGTCGTGACCTGCCGCAACCGCGCTGATCAAAAAGGATGATGCGAAAAACCTGCGGATTGAAATAGCGGCGCATCGCCGGGCTACAGCCACCACCCGGACCGCCATGTAAAACGACAACGGGCACACCTTTTGGGTTTCCGCATTGCTCTACATAGATCCTGTGCGACTGTCCGACATCGACCATCTGCTGGTCGAACGGGTCGACCGGCGGGTACAGATATTGGACTGCGCGCTTTTGATCCGGGTTTCTATCCATTTCCGCCCTATACAAGTGCAAGCACGCACAAGAGTACACGGATGTTCCGCATGCAGGCTGCAACAAATACTGTCGATCCCGGCGAAGTCGCGAAATTCGAGGCGATGGCCGACGAATGGTGGGATCCTCACGGCAAATTCAAACCGCTTCACATGCTGAACCCCTGCCGGCTGGACTATATCACCGCTCAGATCGCCGGAGAATTCGACCGCGACCTGAGCCAGCCGAATCCCTTTTCCGGCCTTCGCCTGCTGGATATCGGGTGCGGCGGCGGGCTGCTCAGCGAACCGATGGCGCGTCTGGGGGCCGAGGTGATTGGCGCCGATGCTGCCGGAGGCAACATTCCGGTGGCCCGTATTCATGCGGAACGATCCGGTTTGTCGATCGACTATCGCAACACCACCGCCGAAGCGCTGGCCGAAGCCGGGGAACAGTTCGATGTCATCCTGAACATGGAAGTGGTCGAACATGTGGCGGATCCATTGGCCTACCTGACCGCGTGCCATGCACTGCTGAAACCCGGTGGGCTGCACATCTGTTCGACGATCAACCGCAACCCGAAATCTTATGCCGTCGCAATTGTCGGGGCCGAAGTTGTCATGCGCTGGCTGCCGCGCGGCACCCATGAATGGCAGAAATTCATCACCCCGGACGAACTCTATGACTTGTTGCGACAGGCCGACCTGTCGCCCGTGGACCGCAAGGGCTTTGTGTTCAATCCGATGAACTGGTCGTGGCGAATCAGCGATCGTGATCTGAGCGTCAACTACGTGACCGCCAGTCTCAGGACTCCAGCTTGAGCCGCAATTCCCGCAGAACCGGAACCGCAGCGCGCACTTTTTCCGTGCCCAGTTCCTCTACCACCTGGGTGATGATCGGCGTGATATCACTGATCGCCTGATCGCGGGCGCGGCGACCGGCCGGGCTGAGTGAAACCAGCTTGCTGCGGGCGTCGTCCCAATCCGGGCGGACATGGATATACCCGGCCCATTCCAGCTTGTTCACTGTGTTGGTCATCGCGCCGCGCGTGACATGAAGCATATCGGCCAGCTGCGCGGGCGTGCGTTCGCCGCTGACAAAGGCAAGATGGTTCAACACATTGAAATGCGATAGCTCCATGCCTTTCGGCAAAACGCGGCTCAGCCGGCTGCGGACCAGCTGATCGGCCACCAGAATCTCGCTGAACAGCGAGGCTGCCAGTGTGGTGAGATCATCTGCCATCACACGCCCCCAAACGGAACATCCGCCGCATAGCTGGGGATCCGCGCACGGGCCCGGTCTGTTGCGTCCAGATCAAGGTCAGCCGTGTATACCCCCGATTCGGTTCCGGCATCCAGAAGCACATCGCCCCACGGCGCGACGGCAAGAGAACGGCCGTATGTCTGTCTTTCCCGCCCGCTTGACGCAGGATGCCGCCCGGTTTGTGCCGGCGCCAGAACAAAGCACCCGGTTTCTATGGCGCGGGACCGAAGCAGGGTATGCCAATGCGCATCGCCGGTGACCGGTGAAAAAGCAGATGGAACGGTCAGAATGCCGGCGCCGGCCTGAGCCAGCGTCCGGTACAGATGCGGAAATCTGACATCATAGCAAATGGTCATTCCGACAACCGCATCGCCGATATCGGCGACAACGGCGCGGTTTCCCGGCCGATAACCGGATGATTCGCGGTAGGTTTCCGTTTCCGACACCTGAACATCGAACATGTGGATCTTGTCATACCGGGCCACGATATCGCCTGCGGGTGAAATCAGAAAGGACCGGTTGGCAAACCTCCCGTCCGTGTCGCCCGTCTTCAGGGCAAGCGAACCGATCAGGAGCCAGATGCTCAGTTCCGCTGCCAGCCCGCGCAACGCGGCCAGCGTCTGATCCTCTTGCTCGGTCTGCAGGACAGCGTTCTGATGCGAGCGGCTGGCAGAAACGCAATTGGTCACTTCGGGGGTCAGCACGAATTGGGCACCCTGATCCGCCCCGTCCCTGATCATGGAAACGGTCCGGTCCAGATTGGCCCGGGGATCATCCGAGCTGGTCAGTTGTACCAGAGCAACGCGCATCACGCGGCAAGCAACGGATCCAGCTTGCCCGAACGTTCGAGCGCGTAGAGCTCGTCGCAGCCACCGACATGCTGATCACCGATGAAGATCTGCGGGACCGTGCGGCCCCCGTTCGCACGCTGGATCATTTCAGCTTTGCGGTCCGGTTCTGCCCAGATGTCGACTTCGGAGAATGACACGCCCTTTTGCGATAAAAGGCGTTTGGCGGCGTGGCAGAAGCCACACATCGGAGACGTGAAAATTTCGACGGGTTTCATGCAACTGTTCCCAGAGTTTGCCTCTTTTCCCGGATTTAGTATCCGTTTGCAACGCGTGCCAGTACCAACACGCAAACGTCAGTGATGCCAGCGCCGAAACAAGCAGCCGTACAGGCGTCCAGCGTGGCACCAGTGGTCATAACGTCATCAATCAGTAAAACGGGACGTCCCTCAAATCGCGGTGCGCGTTCCGGGTGAACCGCGATTGCGCCGGTCAGCTCATCACATCGGGTCTGACGGTCTTTTCCGTCCAGAGACGCGGTTCTGCGGGTGCGGATCAGCAGGTCCGGACACAGATCCAGACCGCGCCATGCTGCCATCGAACCCGCCAGCAGCGCGGATTGATTATAGCGGCGCTTCAGCAGGCGGCCGCGATGCAGCGGCACCGGCGCAACAACCGGATCGCAACCAAGCAGCGGGTCCGCGGCATCCGCCAGCCACCGCCCGGCAGGCCGCACGATATCCTGCCGGTCACCGTGTTTCAGGGCCAGAACCAGTTTGCGCGCACCCGCTGCATACAACAGCGCCGCCCGTCCCTGACGCCAGCGTCTGGGTGACTGAAGACAGTCATCGCATTCCAGACGGTGCCCATCCCCGGGACCGGGTAAAGGTGAGCCGCACCCGTCGCAGACCGGGCCGGCGATGAACGGCGTGTCCCGCCAGCACGGGCCACACAGCCCGAAATCGCTATCCACAAGATCCCCGCACCCGATGCAGCGCGGCGGGTACAAAAGGCGCAATGCGGCTTGAATTCCAGAGCGTATCGCCTATCCAGCGCATATGACTGCGCCGCCCCCTCTCTTCGACCGGTCGGTCCTGATCCATCACCGCCGCAGGGCCAGCAAGCAGGCATTGTTCCTGCATGAGGCCGCGCGGGACCTGATCGAGGATCGCCTGAGTCTGATTAACAGAACGTTTACCGAAGCCTCGGTCGTCACGCCCTTTCCGGACCTGTGGTCGGACCTGATCCCGCAAACCCGAACGCTGGAGGACAGTGACGTTCTGGCGCTGGACCCGCAAAGCTGTGACCTTGTCGTGCACGCCATGTGCCTGCACTGGTCGAACGACCCGGTCGGGCAAATGATTCAATGCCGCCGGGCGTTGCGGGAGGACGGATTGTTCATTGCCGTGTTGCTGGGCGGATCAACCCTTTCGGGCCTGCGCGATGCCCTGCGGGATGCCGAAGCGCAGGTTACCGGTGGATTGTCCCCACGCGTCAGCCCGATGGCGGATATTCGTGATCTCGGCGGGTTGCTGCAGCGGGCGGGATTTGCCCTGCCGGTCGCCGACAGCGAGGTTCTGACAGCCGAATACAGGGATGTCTGGCACCTGATGCTGGATCTCCGGGCAATGGGCGAAACAAATGCCCTAACGGACCGGCGCCGCGATTTCAGCCGCAAGGCCATGTTCGACATCGCGGCCCGGCTGTATGACAGCAGGCTGCGTCAGGACAACGGCCGTGTTCCGGCCCGGTTCGAGCTGGTCACCCTGACGGGATGGGCGCCCGCCGACAGCCAGCCGCAGCCCCTGCGACCCGGCAGCGCCGCCGCGCGATTGGCAGACGCGCTGGACACGGACGAATTCGACCTGCCGGATTGACCGCCACGCTCAGCCCGCTATGTGCAGCGCGATAGCCATCGACGGGAAAAAGACATGACAGACGCCGGATCCGCTTTTACACCTGCCGGCCATCCTGCAATCAAACCGGCAAAAACCGGTGTTCTGATCGCCAATCTCGGCACTCCGGACGACTACGGCTACTGGTCGATGCGCCGTTACCTGAGTGAATTTCTGTCGGACCGGCGTGTAATCGACTACGCCCCGTGGAAATGGCAACCACTGCTTCAGACCGTAATTCTGACCAAGCGCCCGTTCTCCAGCGGTGCCGCGTACAAATCGATCTGGAACGAAGATCTGGGGGAAAGCCCTCTGATGACCATCACCCGTGATCAAACCGAAGGCCTGTCCGCCGCGCTGACCGGGAAATTCGGTGACGACGTATTGGTCGATTTCTGCATGCGCTATGGCAACCCTTCGACCAAATCCAAAGTTCGTGAAATGGTCGAGGCCGGGTGTCAGCGCATCCTGTTCTTCCCGCTCTACCCGCAATATGCCGGCGCCACGTCTGCGACCGCCAACGATCAGTTTTTCCGCGCGCTGATGGATGAAAAATGGATGCCTGCCGCGCGCACGGTTCCGGCCTATTTCGAGCATCCCCAATATATTGACGCGCTGGCCGGATCCGTTGAACGGGCCTATGCCGACCTGATTCCGCGCCCGGATATGCTGGTCGTTTCCTATCACGGCATGCCGCTACGCTACCTGACCGAGGGCGACCCATATCATTGCCAATGCCAGAAGACGACGCGGCTGCTCCGCGAACGGCTGGGCTGGGCAGACACCGACCTGACAACGACGTTCCAGTCCGTGTTCGGTCCCGAAGAATGGCTGCGGCCTTACACGGTCGAAGAAGTCGCACGGCTTGCCAAAGAAGACGGCAAGAAAAACATTGCAGTGATTGCGCCTGCGTTTTCAGCCGACTGCATCGAAACGCTGGAAGAGATTCAGGAAGAGATTCGCGAAAGTTTTGAGGACGCAGGCGGGAAGGAATTCATGTACATTCCGTGCCTGAACGACCACGAAGATCACATCGCCGCTCTGGCATCGATCGCAGAGACCGAGTTGCGGGGATGGTTGGACTGACCATCGGCCAGAAATGAAAAAAGGCGGTGGAAACCACCGCCTTTTCTCAGAATTGCAAAACTTAGTTGCTGCCTGCGACAGCTGCTGCAACCAGAACCAGCAGAATCAACGGCAGCCAAATGCCGTTGGAGGAGCTGGTGGTTTCTTCAACGATGACCGGTGCTTCAACAACCGGCTCTTCCAGGGAGCCAGCGAAAGCGGTCGATGCGGCGGCAGTCATTGCTGCTGCGAGAACGAGTTTCTTCATATTAACCTCCAGATTTTGCGCGGCTCCACATATATGAACCGCACACCCAAGACTTACCTCGTAGTTTTTTCTAATCAGCAATGGCCGCGGAATGCAAACTGTTGTTGATCTGATTTGCGCGTGCCGCGCCGAAATGTCGTCAAATTAGCAACACTTGGGTGCCGACTTTGGTCATTTCATACAGCTCGGAGATGTGTTCGTTGTACAGCCCGATGCACCCGTTGGACGACTGCCGACCGATTTTGCGCGTATCGTGGGTCCCGTGGATCCGGTAATACTTCCAGCTGAGATACAATGCATGAGATCCCAGCGGATTGTCCGGCCCCGGCGGGATATACTTGGGCCAGTCGGGATTTCGCCGCAACATGTTGGGAGTCGGGCTCCAATCCGGGCCGACAACCTTGCGAATCACCGATGTCCGGCCCCGGCGGGTCAACTCTTCGGTCAGCGGAACGCTGGTCGGGTACAGTTTATAGACCGTCTGATCCGCGGACCAGAAATGCAGCGCCCGCGATTGGGTATCGACCAGCACGGCGCCGTTTTTGGTGTTCGAAAAATACGGGCGCCAGTCCAGCGCGCGGAAACTGGAAATGTTGCGACGCACCGCGGGTTCGGGTTCCGGCGGCGGGCGCAGGGGATCGTAGGGTTGTTCTTCGGTCGTCTGAGCAATCGCCGGCGTTCCGATCGCGGCAGCGGTCCCAGCCAGAAACGAACGGCGGGACAAAGTTTCGAACGGCTTGCGGGCCATCTGCAATCTCCGGTCAGGTTCAGTGTCAATTTGAAATCGCATATTATGGCTTGAAAGCCGCAGTCGCAAATCAAAGAACGGTCAGGACCGCACGATACGGTTTTGTGAGTTTGAAACACCGGCGTCGTCGCGTTAAGCCGTTCTCCGACAAAACACCGGGTGGAACATGATGCGACTTTTCTCCCTTATCGCGATTGGGGTGCTGGCCCTGGAGGCCTGTACGCCGACCACGGGGACAAACGGGCTGGGAACCGATGGCAAACCCCTGCCGCAGGTTTATCGCATCAGGGGGGGTGAAACCTCCAAGATTCAGTTCCGGGTCCTCGATTCCGTCAATTCGCTGCGGCAGGCCTCCGGATTGCAGCAGGTCGCGCTGAACTCCAAGCTGGCGGCCGCGGCATCGACCCATTCGCGCGACATGTCGGTACAGAACCGGCCCTGGCATTTCGGATCTGACGGATCGTCGCCAATCGATCGCGTGCGCCGCGCCGGCTACGCGGGACCAATGATCGGCGAGGTTATCTCCGAAACCTATGAAACCGAGCTGGAAACGCTGGCAGCGTGGATGGACGATCCCGGATCGAAGGGCGTTCTGATGGATCCCAGAGCCACTCAGATGGGGTTCTCCTGGTATCAGGAAAACAACGGCAAGTTCTGGTGGACCCTGGTGATGGGCGGCTAGTCGTCAGTGATCACGCCCGCAGCGTGATCGTCGTTCCGGTCTGCACCATCGCATAAATCTCTTCGATTTCGCGGTTCTTCACGGCGATACAACCGGCTGTCCAGTCACTGCCGCGTTTGCGGGCCTTCTTGCGGTCCGCAAACAGGTTGGGTTGCCCGTGAATGAAGATGTCGCCGCCCGGCTCCTTGCCCATCGCCTTGGCTTCCGCGCGATCCCGTGCATTCGGATAGGAAATTCCCAGCGACAGATGAAAATCGCTGTTCGGATTGCGACGGTCGATATAGTACGTGCCTTCCGGCGTTTTACCGTCGCCACGCACTTTCTTGTCGCCGTCCGGCGCAAATCCCAGCCCGAATTTGTATTCCTTCAGGATTTCTTCGTGGTGCAGCAGGTACATGCGGCGTGCACCCTTGTTGACGACAATGGCTGTCACTTTCGGCCCGTTATAGGCCCTGAACTTGTTGGAGCACCCGGCTATCAACGCCGCCGAAACCGTCAGTAACCCAAAAGTCCGCCTGTCCATTGTCGCGCCTCGTTTCGCTTTGACCGTCCTGTTACCGTCTTTCGAACCGCCGAAGAAATCACAATTTCGAATGGCGGCAATCTGTTGCCCATCACCGTTCGGCCCGAACTCACGGCTCAGATCTTATCCATCCGGAAACATGAGACAAGTTCCGTATGCATGCTCCAGCGGAACTGGTCGATGACCTGCACCCAATCGAGCGTGTATCCCGCCTCGCACAACATCGCCGCGTCCCGGGCAAACGTCACCGGGTTACAGGACACATAGGCGATAACCGGGCGTTTTGCCGCCGCAAGCTCTGAAATCCGGGCGGCGGCACCTGCTCGCGGCGGATCAATGACGGCGGCATCGAAACCCTGCAGGTCGGACGCCGGCACCGGGTCACGGAAAAGATCCCGTTTTTCCATCGTAAAGCGACGCAGCCCGCCTGCCATGCGCCAACCGGCCATCGCGGCATCCAGCAGGCCGGCATCCCCTTCGACCGCGTGAACCTGTGCCTTCCGCGTCAGGGGCAGCGCAAAGGTTCCGCAACCCGAATACAGATCGACGATTCGCGCCGCGCCGGCAACGATGTCCCGAACCCCCGAAACAAGCGTATCCTGACCGTGCAACGTGGCCTGCAGAAACGCACCCGGTGGCGGGATCACGCGGATGCCGTCAAACTCCTGAACCGGTTGCGCCGCCACAACGACGGTTTCGTCATTCCAGCTGAGCCTTGCAATTGCGTGCGATTGAACGATCTGCGCCAGCGTCTGCCGCAGGGTCCCGTTCAGCGATTTGCCTTGCTGCACGCACACGTCGGGCCCTTCGTCAGACACCGTCACCGAAACCGACAGCGGCGTTTTGCGGCTGGCCCCGGCAATCGCCAATGCCTCGGCAGCCGGAAGAAACCCGGTCAGCCGCGGCGACAGCACCCGGCAATCGGAAACCGCCGTGATGACATCCGACCGCCGTGCATGGAACCCGGCCAAGGCGCCCGACTTGGTTCGGCGGGCCGCAAAGGTGGCGCGGCGGCGGGACTGTGGCGGAGACGTTGACAACGGCCGGAATGACGGTGTCAGCCCTTTTTCTGCCAGCGCGGCGGCAACGAAATCCTGCTTCCACCGGCTCACAAAGGTGTCGCTGGCATGCTGCAGATCACAGCCCCCGCAGCCGCGATAATGCCGGCATCCCGGGCGCACGCGGTCCTCGGAGGGCGTGACGATCCTGACATTTTCCAGCCGGTCGTCCACCCTGTCCCCGGTCACCCGTTCCCCGGGCAGCGTCCGGGCCGCATAGACCGGTCCCATGGCAATTCCATCGCCATGATGACCCAGCCGCAGGATCTCGAATTCACTCACCCGGGATTACTCCGCCGCTTCGGCCCGGATAAATCCGCCCGACTGCCGGTTCCAGTACTGCGCATAAAGTCCACCCTGAGCCAGCAGATCTTCGTGCGACCCTTCTTCGACGATCCGGCCCTGATCCATGACGATGATCCGGTCCATCTCTGACAATGTGGACAGCCGATGCGCGATGGCCAGTACGGTTTTTCCTTCCATCACACGGCTGAGCGCCGCCTGAATCGACGCCTCCACCTCGGAATCGAGCGCGCTGGTCGCTTCGTCCAGAACAAGTATCGGCGCGTCCTTGAGAATCGCGCGCGCCAGCGCAATCCGCTGGCGCTGCCCGCCGGACAGCTTCACACCTCGTTCGCCCAGATAGGCCTCGTACCCTTTTCCGCCGCGGTGATCCTCCAGCCCGAGGATAAACTCGTGGGCTTCGGCCTTGATCGCAGCGGCGACGACTTCGTCCTTGGACGCGTCCGGCCGGCCGTACATGATATTGTCCAGCGCCGAGCGATTGAACATGGCAGTTTCCTGAGTAACCATGCCGATCTGTTTCCGCAGGCTTTCCTGTGTCACGTCAGAAACGGCCTGCCCGTCGATCCGGATCGCGCCCGCTTCGGCCTCGTACAGCCGCAATAACAGCGAAACCAGCGTGGATTTGCCGGCACCGCTGGCCCCGACAATGCCCAGCTTTTCACCCGGCGCGATGGTCAGCGACACGTCCTGAACACCGCCAATATCGCGACCATAGGCAAATCCAACCTGATCGAAATCGACCTGAGCCGCCGGAACCGCCAGATCGGTCGCGTCCGGGGCATCCTCCAACCGAATGCGCGGGGTAAGAGTGCGAATGCCATCCTCTACTTCGCCGATATTGGCGTAGATCGTCATCAGCGTGAAGCTGACCCATCCAGTCATCTGGGCGATGCGGATGGCAACCGTACCGGCCGCAACAATGTCACCGGTGCTGGCCTGACCATTGCGCCACAACAGCAATGAAACCCCGATCAGAACCACCGGCAACACCCCGGCCAGCGTCATCAGCGCATAGCGGAACACCGCCGACAGATAACCGAAGCCCAAGGCTGTCTGACGGTAGGATTCAAGGCTTTCAAGCGCCGCCTGATCCTCGTGATCGGCGTGCGCAAACAGCTTGACCGTCTTGATGTTGGTGATCGTGTCGACGATCTGGCCGGTCACCATGGCCCGGGCTCCGGCGCGGCGGGCAGACCGCACACGAATACGCGGCAGGAACCAGCGAATCAGGGAAAAATACGCAACCAGCCAGACAACGAACACACCCGTGATACGCGCGTCGATCGAAGACAACAGGATCAGGGAACCGACCAGTGAAGCGAGCGCGAAGGCAATAACGTTGATCACCTCGACCGTGACGTCGGTAATTGCACGGGCCGCCTGCATTTCCTTCTGCGCGATTCGGCCGGCAAAATCGTCGTCGAAAAAACGAACCGACTGGCCAAGGGTCCAGCGATTGAGCCGCGACAACACCAGCGGATTGACGTTGGGCCCAACGAGAATTGAGTTGGCCGCAGAGGACAGCCCGAAAAACAGCGGACGGGCCAGCAGAAAGAAGGCCGCGGCCCCGGCCAGCATCCACAGATTTGGCCCCTGAAAATAGGCCGCCGGATCCGAGGTCGACACCGTATCGACAACCAGTTTCAGGATCAGCGCGGTAACCGCCTCCATCCCGCCGGCCAGCGCGGAAAACAAGGCGGCCAGCCATAGGACCGGCCATGCGCCGGACAAGGCCCAGCGCATGAATGGCCACAGCGTTGTCGGCGGCGGGCCATCGGCGTGGCGATACGCATCTATCCAGTCACCCGGCTTCATTCCGCGGCCTCCGCATTCAGGAACCCGCCCGACTGCCGCGACCAGAACCCGGCATAGAGCCCGTTTCCGGCAAGAAGGTCGGCGTGATTTCCGGCCTCGACGATACGGCCCTGATCCATGACCAGAATACGATCCATCTGCGCGATCGTTGACAGCCGGTGCGCGATGGCAATCACGGTTTTTCCCTGCATCATGCCGTAGAGCGTCGATTGAATGGATGCCTCGACTTCGCTGTCCAGCGCACTGGTGGCTTCGTCCAGCAACAGGATCGGCGCATCCTTCAGCATGACCCGCGCCAGCATGATCCGCTGGCGTTGACCACCCGACAGCTTCACCCCACGCTCGCCGACATGAGCATCATACCCAACCCGGCCCTTCGGATCGGTCAGATCCAGAATGAATTCGTGCGCTTCTGCTTGTCTGGCGGCCCGAAGGATTTCGTCTTCCGATGCGTCCGGCCGCCCATACAGGATGTTGTCGCGCACCGACCGGTGCAACAGCGAACTGTCCTGCTGAACCATCCCGATATGCATCCGCAGGCTGTCCTGTGAGACGGTTGCAATGTCCTGACCATCAATCAGGATCCGGCCCGATTCAGGATCGTAAAACCGCAGCAGCAGCTTCACCAGTGTCGATTTCCCGGCACCGGAACGCCCGACCAACCCGATCTTTTCGCCCGGTTCCACGGTCAGGCTGATCCGGTCCAGCCCGCCTACATCGCGCCCATAGTGGTGCGACAGATCCTGAATTTCGATCTGGCCACGGTCCAGTTTCAGCGGCCGGGCATCGGCATTGTCCACCAGGTCAATTGGCTGTGCGATGGTTTCCATACCTTCGGCCACCACACCCAATTGCCGGAAGAACGTGGTCAAAGCCCACATGATCCAGCCGGTCATTGCATTCAGCCGCAAGGTCAGGGCTGTGGCAGCGGCCACCACACCCACGCTCGCCGTTCCCTGCATCCACAGGTAAAGCGACCAACCGACCACACCCACAATGAGCGCGCCGTTCAGAGAAACCAGCGCGATGTCCATGATGGTGTAGAGCCTCATTTCATAGAAAAAGGTCTTCCGCGTGTTTTCGATCGCTTCCTTGGCATACTCAAGTTCGCGGTCATGATGCGCGAACATCTTGACCGAGTGGATGTTGGAATAACTGTCAACAACGCGGCCGGTCACGGTTGAACGGGCGTCGCTGGCGGCCTGCGACGCCGGGCCGACCCGCTGGATCGTCCAGCGGACCAGCAGGGCATAAAGGGCGAACCAAATGACCAGCGGCAACAACAGCCGGGGATCGGACGCCGCGAGCAGGATAGCCGCGCCCAGCAGGTAAGCCAGCGAGAACGAGATTGCGTCAAAGACCTGAAACACAACTTCGCCTGCCGCCGGCGGCGTCTGCATGATCCGGTTGGCGATCCGACCGGCAAAATCGTTTTCGAACCAGCCAACCGATTGGCGCAGCACATGCTTGTGCGACCGCCAGCGGATAAGGGTCCCGAAATTCGGCAAGATGCTGTTATTGAGCAGCAGGACATCCAGCGCCTGAATAATCGGGCGCAGAAACAGGATGAACACGCCAACAAGGATCAGTTCGGTGCCGTGATCCTGCCAGACCTGCTGAGGTGCCATGCCCAGAAGATCGACGATGCGACCCATGTAGTAGATCAGACCGATCTCGATCCCGGCGACGATAACCGACAGCACGGCAGTCCAGAAGAACACGCGCGTGAAAGGTTCGGCATAGTCGCGCATAAAGGGCCACAGCCGAGTGGGAGGCTGATCCTTCTCCGGATAGACTACATACGGATCAACAAGATTTTCGAAAAAGCGGAACATGAAGAAGGCTCCTGAAAGAGCTAATGAACAGAAAGACTTAAGGTGATTTCAGCCGATCACCCCACGGAATGAGGCTCAGCTGTCGCCGTACCAGATCCCGTATCTCATCCGCTCACTCCTTCTGAATCGCGTCCCGGACGGATACCGCAGATGTTTCACATTGTCACTAGCGGATTGGCGCACAGTCAGAGCGCCATAAGCGCAGAGCGGTCCATCGAAAACCCGGATTTGATCCAGACCTGTTCCAGTTCCCGCAGGCGTGTGCCCAGTTCCACACCGCTGAGTTCATCCGCGAGATCAGCGGCGCGCAAGGGAAAAACAGCACTTGCACCCAAAGCAATCTGTTCCTCCAGATCGGAGGCAACCGGCGTTTCAAACAGGGCAGACTGCAACAACGCGATGTCACGCGCGACGTCCGGGCCGCTGCGATAGGCATTCTCGGCCGGACCCCGCAGTTCCGACAGGCCATTGCGCAGGGTCTTCAGAACCTTGTTGTCCGCCCGGCTGAGCCGCAACGCATCCTTGGGATTGTCTCCGCCAAGACAGGCGAGCCGGCGGACCGCGTTCGGAGACATGTCCCGCTCAGCTTCCAGATGAACGAGCGGTGCTAGCGCGGTGTCGTCGGCACCGGGCAGGCACAGCGGCAACAGACCGGTCTGGCGCATGGTCGCGACCGATGGTGCCGGATCCGGCGCGGCCAGCAGTTTCCGCATTTCAGCGCCAATCCGTTCACGTGACAGGCGGTCGATCCCCTCCAGATTTGCAGCAATTCCATTCAGCGCATCGGGGTCAAACCCAACCGTTGCGTCGCCATAAAGCGCGTGAAACCGGAAGTATCTAAGGCTGCGCAGATAATCCTCTCGGATACGGTCCGCCGGTTCGCCGATGAACCGCACCCTGCGTGCCAGCAGATCGGACAATCCGCCAAGGGGATCGACCACCTGACCGTCGCGGCGGGCATAAAGGGCGTTCATCGTAAAATCGCGGCGCGCTGCGTCTTCTTCGACAGAACCGGCAAAGGTCACCACCGCGCGCCGGCCGTCAGTTTCAACATCGCGGCGGAAGGTCGTGACCTCGAAGGGCGTATCGCCGGCGATGATTGTGACCGTGCCGTGGTCGATCCCGGTGGGCACAGCACGCAGACCGGCCTTTTCGGCGATTGCGGTCACCTCGTCCGGCGGCGCATCGGTTGCGACATCAATGTCACCAACGGGCAAACCAAGCAGCGCGTTGCGAACGCATCCGCCCACCAACAGGGCCTGCGCCCCCGCGCTTTCAAGCACCGACAACATCCGTTGCGTATCGGCCTTGGCCAACCAGGGGTCCGTAATCCTTGTCATTTCGGCATGCGCGCCGCCAGCGCACGCATCATCCGCGCCGTTGCGCCCCAGATGTAGTAGGGGCCATAGGGCACAACGTAGTAATACCGTCTCTGCCCGCGCCATCTGCGGTGTTCGATCAGGTAATTCCGTTCCCGCAGCAGATGCGACAACGGCACAGAAAAGATCTCGGCCACCTCGTCAGGTTCCGGGACCGGGCTGAATGGTCCGTCGATCAGGCCCAGCACCGGCGACACCTGAAAGCCGGTGACCGTCTCATGCGGTGGCAATTGGCCCAAGACCCGCACCTGTTCCGGCGGGAGGCCGATTTCCTCCCGCGCCTCGCGCAGCGCCGCCGCGGTGGCGTTTTGGTCAGTGGCGTCAACTTTCCCGCCCGGAAAGGCAATCTGTCCCGGATGGTGTTTCAGTTGCGACGACCGTTTGGTCAATACAACCGTTGGCTCAGGCGTATCCGTGCGCAACGCGATCAACACACCGGCCGGGCGCAGCTTGCGCGTGTCCGGCAGAACCACGTCCGGGTTCAGGTCATAGTCCGAAGACCCGTCAGCAGGCGCCGACAGCGCCTGCTGTAACGTGGTGACCAGATCAGTCATCCGCCGGACTGGTCGCCTCGAACCCGACCGTCGCGGGGTCGAGGCTGTAATGCGCCGAACAGAACTGGCAATCGGCGGTGACCTGACCGTCTTCGGTCGTCATCTTTTCGATGTCGCGGGCCGAATAGATCGACAGGCTCTGACGGACACGATCCTCCGAACAGGTACAGCCAAAGCGCACCGCCTGCGCATCAAACACGCGCGGCTGCTCTTCGTGAAACAGCCGGACCAGCAGCTCATTCGGCGTCACCGAGGGACCAATCAGCTCGATATCCTCGACTGTGTTCATCAAATGGAGAACCCGGTTCCAGTTTTCTTCCGGTTCGTCGATCGGCAAATCACCGGCCGTGACAACATCGCCGCTGCCGGTCCTTTCCGCCTGCAGCGCCGTCATTTCCGGCATGTGCTGCAACATGATGCCACCGGCACGCCAACGAGACCCGGTTCCGGGTTCCTGCGACAGTCCGAAACTGAGCGCGAAACGCGTCGGCAGCTGTTCGGACCGGTCAAAATAGCTCTCTGCCGAGGCGCTGAGAGTCGGACCGATCAACGGCGTGATGCCCTGATACGGGGCAGTGCCCGAGCCCTGGTCAATCAGAACCGCGAAATAGCCTTCGCCGACCTGATCGAATGGCGTACCGTCGGTCAGACGGTCCTGGTCAAAGTTGGCATAGGCGCGGATACGGGCCGGCTCCCCTTCGGTCTGAGGCGCGAAATAGTCGGTCGCGATCATGCGCACCGCACCCTTGGTCTGGACCTGCAGGGACAGCTTCCACCGCAGCTTGATTGTTTGCCCGACCAGCGCAGTCAGCAACGCCATTTCCGCCACTAATGCCTCGACCACAGGCGGGTAATCATGTTGTTTCAGAATACCGCTGAGCACACCGTCAAGACGGGCCACGCGGCCGCGCATGTCCGATGCATCAAGCTGAAAGGGCAGGACGGTGTCGTCCCACGCAAGTTTTTCACCGAAGGTCATGGGGTTTCCTTACACGCCAAGGATTGGCATACCGCGCTGATATAGGGGCGGCAAGCGGTGAAAAAAGGGGCGGCGTGTGATCAGGCGATTTGGAAGCGCGCCGAAACCCGGAACCCGATGTATCCGGCGCATGGGCGCTTATGCGCTGCTGGCCCGGGGCGAACGCCTGCTGTTGACCCTGCAGGCAGATCCCGGACCCGATCTTCAACTGCCCGACGGCGGGGTTGATCCGGGCGAATCGCCGATTGTTGCGCTGCACCGCGAAGTCATGGAGGAAACCGGCTGGCGGATCGCCGATCCCCGCAGGATCGGAGCATACCGGCGGTTCACGTATATGCCCGAATACGATCTGTGGGCCGAAAAGATCTGCCAGATCTATCTGGCCCGCCCGACACGGCATATCGGACCGCCGACCGAAGACGGGCATACCGCCATTTGGATGGACACGGTCGACGCGACGGCACGGCTGAACAGCCCCGGGGATCGTCACTTTGCCGGCCTGCTGACCGGGCCTATGCGACGTTGAATTCCAAAACCGCCGCCGAAACATCGTCTTCCAGCCCGGTTTCGGGATCCATTTCCTGGGTCAGGGTCCAAAACAGGTCATCGAGGAAATCCTGCCCCGTCGATGTCTCGTCCAGCGATCGGATCAGCCGGCACAGCCCGCTTTCTTCAAGCATCTCTCCGGTTCTCGTCCGGCATTCGCTGATACCGTCCGAATAAAGCAGCAACCTGTCTCCGGGATTAAGACGGAAGCTGAACTGGGTGAATTCCGCGTCCGGTACCAGCCCGATTGGCAAACCACCCTCGCCAACGAATTCGATCTCACCGTTTCCGCGCAGAACAGCCGGCGGAGGATGGCCGGCCTGCACCATGCGGACCAGACCACAACTCAGGTCCACGGTTGCGTAGACCATCGTGAAGTACTCGTCGATGCCGCGGTCGGCGGTCAACCTCTGGTTCAGTCGCCGGGCAACTTCGGACGGGGAAAGCAACGCAAAGAATTTATCGAACCGCCTCTCCGTTCCGACATTCTGATCGAAATGCGTGCTGCTGAGATAGCTGCCCAATCGGGCTGTCATCATCGCCGAGGTGATGCCGTGGCCGGAGACGTCGATGCTGTAAAACGCCAGCCGGTTACGACCCGGGGAAAACATGCCGACAAGATCGCCGCCGATATGTCCGCAGGGTTTGAGCAGCAGAGAAACCCGCGACCTGCCAAACTGGCGGGTGCGTTCGGGGACCAGCGATTCCTGAATTTTCCGCGCTTGTTTCAGATCCTTGTCGATCTTTTCATACGCATCACGCAGTTTTTCGAGCGTCTTGTTTATGACGTCGTTTTTTTCCGACAATTCGTTCTGCATCGACAGGATTCGGTCCCCGGCGGCGATGCGGGCCCGCAGTTCGGTCGGGTCAACGGGTTTGGTCACGAAATCATCGGACCCGGCATCGAGACCCTGCGCAATCTCGTCCTTTTCGCTCTTCGAAGTCAGAAGGATGAAATAGCAGTACCGCTGCGCCGTCGCAGACCGCAGTGCGCGACACAGATCCAGCCCGGTCATCCCTGGCATCATCCAGTCGCTCAGTACAAGATCCGGGTCAGCGTGGTCAAAAATGGCGACTGCCTCCTCGCCGCTTTCGGCCTCGGCCACATCGAAACCCCACTTTCGCAACAGCCGGGACAGGATCCTTCTTTGCAGCCTGCTGTCATCGACGATCAAAATCCGCCGGATCGACCTGCGCAGGCCGGAAAGGTCCGGAGAATGTCGTTCGGTCGCGGCGGCCATTGATCGTTACCTGACGGATTGAAGCCCGACTGTGCCGCGCAACACATTAAGATTCGGTTTCTTCCACTCAACTCACATCTTAGCGCTTTGTTAGGATTTACCCGTCAGTCTGGGTGACGGGGCGTTCCTGAGCAGGTGCTTCATGATTGACTGGAAACGCGTTCGCGAATTGCGGAATGAAATCGGCGAGGCCGATTTCTCGGAAGTGGTGGATCTCTTTCTGGAAGAGGTGGAAGAAGTTGTTGAACGGCTGAATGGACCATCCCCGAACCTTGGCGGACTGGAGCAGGATCTGCACTTTCTGAAAGGCAGCGCGCTGAGCTTCGGATTCGTGGATTTTTCGGGCCTGTGCTGTGAAGGAGAGCGAAAATCGGCAGCCGGACAGGCCGGGGATGTCGATGTCGGACAGGTGGTTGATGGCTACTATCAGGCCAGGGATCGGTTCCTGAAGGAAATGCCGGTGCATCTGGGCGGTTGAACCTGCGACGGGTAAACGCCGGGTGGGCGGCCAAGCCGGCTTGCCCAGACCAGAAAAACCCGATAACCCGCCTCCGTTGTTCGACGGGGGATACCGAGATGTCTGCGCCTAAAAAAGTTGTCCTTGCCTATTCCGGTGGCCTGGACACGTCCATCATCCTGAAGTGGTTGCAGACCGAGTACGGGTGCGAAGTGGTCACCTTTACCGCCGATCTGGGTCAGGGCGAAGAGCTGGAACCGGCACGCGCCAAGGCCGAGATGATGGGCGTCAAGGACATCTATATCGAGGATGTCCGCGAAGAATTCGTGCGCGATTTCGTGTTCCCGATGTTCCGGGCGAATGCGGAATACGAAGGGCTGTACCTGCTGGGCACGTCCATCGCGCGCCCCCTGATCTCCAAGCGCCTGATCGAAATCGCCGAGGAAACCGGCGCCGATGCCGTCGCCCACGGCGCTACCGGCAAAGGCAACGATCAGGTCCGGTTTGAACTGTCGGCCTATGCGCTGAACCCCGATATCAAGGTGATCGCGCCGTGGCGGGAATGGGATCTGTCAAGCCGGACAAAGCTGATTGATTTCGCAGAGAAAAACCAGATCCCGATCGCCAAGGACAAGCGCGGCGAAGCCCCGTTCAGCGTTGACGCGAACCTGCTGCACACCTCGTCCGAAGGCAAGGTTCTGGAAAACCCGGCCGACGAAGCCCCCGATTACGTTTATCAGCGCACCGTTCATCCCGAGGATGCACCGGACACGCCGGAATTCATCGAAATCGGCTTCGAAGGCGGCGATGCCGTGTCGATCAATGGCGAAGCGATGTCGCCGGCGACGGTTTTGACACGCCTGAACGAACTGGGCGGCAAACACGGTATCGGGCGTCTGGATTTGGTTGAAGGCCGCTTTGTCGGCATGAAATCGCGTGGCATCTACGAAACCCCCGGCGGCACCATCCTGCTGGAGGCACATCGCGGCATTGAGCAGATCACGCTGGACCGCGGTGCGGCCCACCTGAAAGACGAGATCATGCCGAAATACGCGGAACTGATCTACAATGGCTTCTGGTTCAGCCCGGAACGGGAAATGCTGCAGGCCCTGATCGACAAATCGCAGGAACACGTGACCGGCACGGTTCGGCTGAAATTGTACAAGGGTCTGGCGCGGACCGTCGGCCGCTGGTCAGACCATTCCCTGTATTCCGAGGAACACGTGACATTCGAAGACGATGCCGGGGCCTACGATCAGAAAGATGCGGCAGGGTTCATCAAGCTGAACGCGCTGCGCTTGCGGCTTCTGGCGATGCGGGACCGCCGGCTGAAGGGATAATCGGGCCTCAGGCCGCCCATTTCAGGAACGCATCATCGTCAAAAATCCGGGCAAGCCGGTCCTGCCGGAAATCCACGTGGACGATCCGGCGAGTGGTGTTCGTGCCTTCGACCCGCCGAAACAGAAATTCGGTGTCGGTGAAGTTTCCCGGCTTCATGATCCAGCGTGAAATGCTGCGGGTCAGGCCGCGATACGGCGCGATAATGTCCATGATCCACAGCCGGTCGCCCGAACGCCATTCCTCGGGGCTCAGCGGTTCGCCCAACAACAGCTTGCGTTCGGACTCGGGCGTCAGGAACGCCCAAGTGTACATGCCGCGCGGCACATCATCGAAACGAAAAATCCGGAACTGGCCCAGCTCGACCGGCGGTTCGAAATAGGCGCGCAAAGTTGCGGTTGTCATCCGCGCATGACGCGTGCTGCGAAAGGCCAGAAACAAAAGGTCGCCATATACCCGCAGCTTGTCGCCGGAAGGCAGTTCATGCGGTGGAAGCACCTGTCCGGTACAATCAAGCCGTTCGCCTGTCATTTCAAACCCCTCTTTCTTCGTCCCCAAACAACAGACGCGCCTCCCACAGTTTCAGCCCATGCCGGGCGGTCGTTCCGTATGCGTCCGGGTCCTCCAGCTCTGGCAGGAGACGCAGAAGTTCGTCTCGGGAATCCTCGGACAACGTGGACACAAGATACAGGCCCGGATGCAGGCTCTCGGTTGGGGCACCGTTGGTGTAGATCACGTTGTGATCGTCGAACAGGACGTGGAAATACTCGATTGAGGTCACCGACCGGTCGCGGAATATCGAGCTGTCGTTCAACAGGCTCTTTGCCGGAACCAGGACCTGCGGATCGCCAAACAAAAGCTCGGCGCGCCAGTCTTCAAGATAAATCCGGTGGTTTTGCGTTACCAGAAGATCCTGATCGGGATTGTTCTTCCCGAGCGCATCACGGCGAATGCGAACAGGACACTTGGACGGATCCGCCGCCATGTCTGCGCGTGTCACCTTGCGTGACCCGACCCAGCGCACCGGTTGCGGTCCCCGATCCAATGTGGTGACCATGTCGCCCTTCGCCAGAGTTTCGACAGGAACCGGCCCGTCCGGCGTGTCAATCAGCGTGCCGCGGGCCACGCAGATCAAAATTGTGATCACAACCGTGTCAGTGTCCGAGCTGGAGCCGCTCTGACCCGTCACGGTAAAGCTCACGACCTGATCGGACCCAGATTCTATGACCGCGTCCCGATCGACGGTGAACGTATAGGTTCCGTCAGTGGTGTTGTATGTCAGCGTGCCATAGGTTGGGTCGCTCACCGCGGAAAAGGTATATCCGTCCGTGGCTTCGGTTGGGGACCCGAACAAGGGCACAACGTCAAAATCGCCGGAAACCGTCGTTGCCGACGGATCGGACAAATCCAGAGTCGCTGTCCAGATATCTACACCGCCGCCGGTTTCACCGCCGAGGTCCTGGATGTCGTAGCCCATTTCGGGTCCTGCTCGATGCGTCTTTGACGCTATTGTTTATCCTGGAAAGGTAGCACCAATCCTAATCTCGCGCAAATCGCCGACAACATAGACCAAATGGGCTATAGTCTTTTTTGCCACAGTTCCCGGTACAACGGTTCCGCCTGTGACAGCAGGCCGGAATACTCTTCCGATAACTCCGGTAACGGCCCGTCAGCCGCGGCAAACCCGGTGCTGGCATGGACCGCGTTGTACCAATGCCGGGCCCAAACGCCGTCTTCCGGCCTTGGTCCGGCAGGCCATGACAGCATTCGGTCGGTGAATTCCAGCCCAATGGCCGAGCACAGTTTATCCAATGCCGCGCCGGGATTGGCCCGGATGTCATCGCTATCCACCACGACGCCGCCCAACCGCCGGTAAAGCGCCAGATGCTGCGGATAGCCAAGGTCCTCCAGCGCCGGGTTTTCGCGCTTGGCCGAATAGCTGGCGATCACCCGTGCCGGGTGGCGGATCAGGTGGACATGGGCATATCCGGATGTCCAGTCCATCGGATAGGCTGGCAACATGTGGTGGGTCATCAGTTTCAGATAGAAATGCCCCTTCCCGCCCGGAATTTCACCGGTGCAGCGGGCTGCCACCCGATCCGGGTCCGTGTCATGCGCATCGCGGATTTCGTCGGCCATCGGATGTATCAGGCCGGTCGTTTCCAGATACGGGGCATAAAAGGGTTCGTCCCACACCGCACAGTCTCCGCGCGCCGCAAAGCTGTACATCATGGCGGTCGACAGGTTTCTGGGTCCCGACCACATTGCTATGCGCATCAAATACTCTCCGATTTCAGTGCGATGGAGTGGGACCGCAATCTTTCTCGGGCGTCAAGACCGGCCTGACCGGTAAACTCGGGTCACCAGCCCGTGACATTTCATGTCGCGGGCTTGCCCGGCCTCCTGTCCGGACGCACCCTGTCCCGGAAAGGAAGCACCATGGCATTCTTGGAAAACTGGAAATCGATACTACTGGCAGGGCTGATTGCTGCCGGTACACTGATGCAACACCATCCGGCCTCAGCCGCGGAACGACAGACCCTGACCGTGGCAGGTGGTTGTTTCTGGTGCGTCGAAGCCGATTTTGAGAAGGTGCCCGGAGTGATCGGTGCGGTATCCGGTTTCGCCGGCGGCAACATCGCCAATCCATCCTACAAACAGGTCGTGAAGGGCGGCACGGGTCATTACGAGGCGGTGCAGATCACCTTTGACCCCGCCCGCGTATCCCGTGCGCAGCTGCTGGACATGTTTTTCCGGTCGGTCGATCCGACAGATGCCGGCGGTCAGTTCTGCGACCGGGGACACAGCTATCGCACCGCGGTTTTCGTAGGAAACCCATCTGAACAGGCGATTGCCGAAGACGCCAAAACCCGGGCCCGGTCAGAACTCGGACGGAAAATCGTCACACCAATCCTGCCGGAAGGCCCCTTTTACCCTGCAGACGCCGGTCATCAGGACTATTACAAGGGCAGCAAGCTGGTCCTGACCCGCTTCGGTCCCAAAAAACAGTCGACGGCATACAAGCTCTATCGCGAAGCCTGTGGCCGCGACGCCCGCGTGCGCCAGCTGTGGGGCGACGCAGCACCTTTTTTGCCGGCAGCTGAAACATCAACCGATCTTGCTGGACGCCAGAATGGCCATGTTGAGCACGTCGTTTGCGGTCGAAACCGATGAACAAATTTGAATCGAATGCCCCATCCCGGATAGGATCGGGCCGATCACGGTTGCACCGGCCATTTCCTGCATCAGCTTGACCGAAATGCTGGCGGAATGTCGCGCCGGAACCACCAGGATATCTGCCGGACCCGTCAGGCGTGAAAACGGGTAGGCCGCCTGTGCCTGTTCATTCAGGGCAACATCGACGGTCATTTCGCCTTCGAACTCGAAATCCACGTTCCGCTCGCTCAGAACTGTCGGTGCCCGGTGCATCTTCTCTGCCCGCTCCGAAACCGGATAGCCAAAGGTCGAGAAGCTGACAAATGCCACCCGGGGAACCAGTCCCATATGCCGCGCGACATCCGCAGCGCGTTCCGCGATATTTGCCAGATCCTCCGGCTCGGGCCATTCATGCACCAGCGTGTCCGAGATCAGGACGATTCGCCCTTTGAACAACACGGCCGTAACCCCAACCGCACCATGTTTCGCGTCCGCGTCAAACACGTGGTTGATCCGGTCAAGAACATGCGCCGATTTCCGCGTCGCGCCGGTAACCAGCCCGTCGCCGTGCCCATGCGCCAGCATCAGTGCGGAAAACACATGGCGGTCGCGCGCAGCCAGCCGGTGCACATCCTGCCGGTCAAAGCCCTTGCGGTTCAGGCGTGCGTACAGAAAATCCTTGTACGTATCGAGATGCGTGGTGTTGGCCGCATTGACGACCTCAAGCTCGCGCACCGCATCGGCAAGGCCGGCGGCTTCAAGCTTGGTCTTCACGTCGGGCACCCGTCCCACGACCAACGCTTTACCCAGACCGGACCGCTGGTACATAACCGCGGCCCGCAGAACACGGGGGTCGTCTCCTTCGGCGAAAATCATCCGGGCCTGTGCCGTGCGGGCGCGCGCATTCATCCCCCGCAGGATGTTGGCCGTCGGATCCATCCGCGATTTCAGGCTCAACTCATACGCATCCATGTCGATGATCGGACGCCGGGCCGCGCCGGTGTCGATCCCGGCCTTGGCAACCGCGGGCGGAATTCGGTGGATCAGCCGGGGATCGAACGGTGTGGGAATGATGTAATCCCGGCCAAAGCTCAGATTGCGGCCATAGGCCAGCGCAACCTCGTCCGGCACATCCTCTCGCGCCAGCGCGGCCAGCGCATGGGCGCAGGCAATCTTCATTTCGTCATTGATCGCGCGGGCATGGATATCCAGCGCACCGCGGAACAGATAGGGAAAGCCCAGAACGTTGTTGACCTGATTGGGATAATCGCTGCGCCCGGTGGCGACGATCGCATCCATTCGTACCTCGTGCGCCTCTTCCGGGGTAATTTCCGGATCGGGGTTGGCCATGGCGAAGATCACCGGATTATCCGCCATGCTGGCAACCATGTCCTGCGTGACGGCGCCCTTGACGGACACGCCAAGGAACACGTCGGCATCCTTCATCGCCTCTTCAAGCGTTCGCAGTTTCGTGGTGATCGCATGGGCCGATTTCCACTGGTTCATACCTTCGGTCCGGCCCTGATAGATCACGCCCTTGGTGTCGCACACGATACAGTTGTCGTGGCGCGCGCCCATGGATTTCAGCAACTCGATACAGGCGATGCCCGCCGCGCCCGCACCATTGAGCACGATTTTGACGTCTTCGATCTTCTTGCCGGAAATATGCAATGCGTTTAGCAGACCCGCGGCGCAGATCACGGCCGTTCCGTGCTGGTCGTCGTGGAAGACCGGAATGTTCATCTCTTCCTTGAGCCGCTGTTCGATGATGAAACACTCAGGCGCCTTGATGTCTTCAAGGTTGATGCCGCCAAATGTCGGCCCCATCAGCCGGACCGCCTGACAAAACTCGTCAGGATCCTCGGTATCGAGCTCGATATCGATGGAATTGACGTCGGCGAACCGCTTGAACAGAACCGCCTTGCCTTCCATCACCGGCTTGCCGCCCAGCGCACCCAGATTGCCCAGCCCCAGAACCGCCGTGCCGTTGGACACCACGGCCACCAGATTGCCCTTGTTGGTGTAATCATAGGCACATTCCGGGTTTTCCGCGATCGCTTCGCAGGGCACTGCCACACCCGGCGAATAGGCCAGCGACAGATCGCGCTGTGTCGTCATCGGAACCGATGGCTGAACGTCAAATTTGCCTGGCGTGGGTTCCAGATGGAAAGCAAGCGCCTCCTCGGCAGTGAACTTGGGTTTGGTCATCGGGCTGGGGTCCTCCTCGCGGTTTGTGCGTCTTATATGCTTGGGCGTTCAGGCTCAACGGTCATGCGTTTTCGCCTTTCGCCGCAGGTCGACGGTTTGTAAGGTCATAAACTGCAGGAAATCAGAGGAAATCCCGTGTCCACCGTCACTCCCATGATGGCGCAATACCTGGAGATCAAGGCGGCGCATCCGGATGCTCTGCTGTTTTACCGCATGGGCGATTTCTACGAGATGTTCTTTGACGATGCCGTCGCAGCCGCCGCCGCGCTGGACATCGCGCTGACCAAACGCGGCAAACATGACGGGGCCGACATCCCGATGTGTGGCGTTCCTGTGCATGCGGCCGAAGGTTACCTTCTGACGCTGATCCGCAAAGGGTTCCGTGTGGCGGTCTGCGAACAGATGGAAAGCCCGGCCGAGGCCAAGAAGCGCGGGTCGAAATCTGTCGTGAAACGCGAAGTTGTCCGGCTGGTGACGCCCGGCACCCTGACCGAAGACGCCTTGCTGGAGGCCCGCCGCCATAACTTCCTCGCCGCCTACGCCGAAGTTCGCGGCGATGCGGCGCTGGCCTGGGCCGATATTTCAACCGGCGCGTTTCACGTGATGGCCATGGAACCGGTCCACCTTGGCCCTGAACTGGCCCGGCTGGCACCTTCGGAACTGATCGTGTCCGAAACGGGCGCTGCCCGGATCGAAGAAACCGCTCAGGACCTTGGCGTTCCGCTGACCCCGGTGCAGCCCACCGCGTTTGACAGCAGCTCGGGTCAGTCGCGGCTGTGTGAGGTATTCGCAGTTTCCACACTCGACGGGTTCGGAACCTTCCGCAGGGCGGATTGCTCGGCGATGGGGGCGCTCATCCGATACCTTGAACTCACGCAAAAGGGAAAACTACCGCTGTTGCAGACACCGGTTGCCGTTCAGCGGGCACAGTCGGTTCAAATCGATGCCGCAACCCGTCGGAACCTTGAACTGACCCAATCGCTCAGCGGCGGGCGTTCCGGTTCGTTGTTGTCGGTGCTCGATCGCACCGTGACGCCGGGCGGTGCCCGTCTGCTGGAAATTCGCCTGAACGCGCCAACATGCGATGTCGATACGGTTGAACAGCGCCTGTCTGCAGTCAGCTACTGGTCCGAAAACACGTCGAATTCCGAAACCGTGCGCGATCTTCTGCGCAAGGCACCTGACATTTCCCGTGCCCTGTCCCGATTGTCTCTGGACCGGGGCGGACCACGCGATCTGGCAGCTGTACGGAACACGCTGGAGCAGGCCGCAGACATTTCGGCCCTCGACTTCCCCGACGGTCTGCCCGACCTCCTGACCACCGCCATATCGCGGCTGACCGGGTTCGAAACGCTTCGGACGCTTTTGCAGGACGCATTGGTTGCGGAACCGCCGCTGCTGGCCCGCGACGGCGGTTTCGTTGCCCCCGGGTTCGACGACAGTCTAGACGAGGTTTGCCAGCTGCGGGACGAAGGCCGCTCCGTCATTGCGGCAATGCAGCAGCAACTTGTTCAGGACACCGGCATTTCGTCGCTCAAGATCAAGCACAACAACGTTTTGGGGTATTTCGTGGAAACACCGGCGACACATGCCGAAAAGATGCTGTCGCCCCCCTTGTCGGAAACCTTCATCCACCGGCAAACCACGGCCAATCAGGTGCGATTCACCACCGTGGAACTATCCGCGATGGAAACGAAAATCCTGAACGCGGGCGCGCGGGCATTGCAGATTGAAAAAGGCCACTTTGAGGAACTGCGGCGTGATGTTCTAAATAATGCACATAATATCAATGTCTTAGCGTCCGCTCTGGCAGAAATAGACCTGAACACCGCCCTCGCAGACCTGTCCCGGGCCGAAGGATGGAACCGTCCCAAGGTCGACACATCGCGCGCCTTCGACATTCGCAATGGCCGTCATCCGGTGGTGGAAGCCGCGCTCCGATCGCAATCGGGGGCCGCGTTTGTGGCCAATGATTGTGACCTCTCTGCCGAAGACAGTGCACAGATCTGGCTGCTGACCGGGCCAAACATGGCCGGTAAATCCACTTTTCTGCGCCAAAACGCCCTGATTGCACTGCTGGCTCAGATGGGCAGCTATGTTCCGGCAGACTCCGCGCATATTGGCGTGGTCAGCCAACTGTTCAGCCGCGTGGGCGCCTCCGACGATCTTGCCCGCGGGCGGTCGACCTTCATGGTCGAGATGGTGGAAACCGCCGCGATCCTGAACCAGGCAGACGATCGCGCGCTGGTCATTCTGGATGAAATTGGTCGCGGCACGGCCACCTATGATGGGCTGTCGATTGCATGGGCGACACTTGAACATCTGCACGAGGCCAACAAATGCAGGGCGTTGTTTGCCACGCATTACCACGAACTGACGGCGCTTTCCGGAAAGCTGACCGGTGTTGAAAACGCAACCGTGGCCGTCAAGGAATGGGAAGGCGAGGTGATCTTCCTGCACGAGGTCCGGCGCGGCGCGGCGGATCGGTCCTATGGCGTGCAGGTGGCGCAACTGGCTGGTCTGCCGCAATCAGTGGTCGCGCGGGCCCGTGTTGTTCTGGAAGCGTTGGAAAAAGGTGAGCGCGAAGGCGGTGCTTCGCGCGCAACACTGATCGACGATCTGCCACTGTTTGCGGCCCGGCCTGTCGAGCCGGCACCACAACAACACACTGCCGATCCATTGCTGTCCCTGCTGGAAGAGGTTCATCCGGACGAACTCACCCCGAAACAGGCGCTGGATCTGGTATACCGTCTGAAGGATGCTGCGCGCGGGTGATTACCCGTCTGCCGGGGTCGAAGACACGCCAACCTGCGCCGGGCGCAAAAGCCGGTCGTGCAGCATGAAACCCTCGGCGGACACCTGAATGATGTCCCCTGCCCGGGTGCCCGGAACCGGCGCTTCAAACATGGCCTGATGTTCCTGCGGGTCGAACCGGTCACCCACCTGCGGCGCAATGATCTGAATGCCGTGCTTGCCAAAGACGTTCAGCAGTTCGCGCATCGTCAGTTCCAGACCTTCGATCAGGGCATCCGAAACCGTTTCCTGTTCGCCGGTCGCTTCTTCGACCGCTCGCTTCATGTTGTCGTAAACCGACAGCATGTCCCGGGCGAGCTTGGATCCACCGTATTGTTCGGCTTCGCGGCGGTCCTTGTCCGCGCGCTTGCGCGAGTTTTCTGCATCCGCAAGCGCACGCATGAACCGGTCTCTCAGTTCGTCGCGCTCTGCCCGCAGCGCATCAATTTCAAGATCCTCGTCGCTGATTTCATCAACAACTTCGGCAAGTTCATCGAGTTCAGCGGCCTCGATATCATCAAGGAATTCTTCGTTATTCGGCTCTGCCATCTTTCACCTCTAGGTCCGGTCCGAAACCAACCGGCCAAGCAATTGTGCCGTGTAATCCACGATCGGCACTATTCTTCCGTAGTTCAGGCGCGTCGGGCCGATGACTCCGACCGCACCGATGATCTTTCGATCAGCGTTCATATAGGGAGACACCACCAGAGCGGAACCCGAAAGTGAAAAAAGTTTGTTCTCCGAGCCGATAAAAATGCGCACACCTTCACCTTCTTCGGTGAGATCGAGAAACTCCGCGATATCGCGCTTGCGCTCGAGGTCATCGAACAGGATCCGGATGCGTTCGATCTCATCTCCGACACCCTCGGAATCCAGAAGATTCGACCTGCCCCGCACAATCAACCTGTCTGATTCGGTCCCTTCCCCGTCCCAGAGTGCCAAACCGCTGTCGACCAGTTCCTGCGCAAGCCCGTTAATCTCGGCGCGGCGTTCCTGTATCTGCTTGCGCACCGCGTGACGCACTTCGCTCAGCTTCTTGCCGCTCACGATCGCGTTCAAGAAATTCGCCGCCTCGCGCATCGAGCTTGGGGTTTGTCCCGGAGGCGGCTGAAACAGGCGGTTTTCGACGTGACCGTCGGAAAAAACCAGAACCACCAGCGCCTGATCATGCGACAGCGAAACAAACTCAATGTGCCGGATCTCTGCCTCGTGCTTGGGGGTCAGCACCAGAGAAGCCCCCTGCGTCACCAGCGAAAGCGCCGAACCGACCCTGTCCAGAGCCGATCCGACATCGGGCGATTCCTGCAGCAACGTTGCGTCGATCTTTTCGCGGGCCTGCGGATCCGGTTCGCTGACCTCCAGCAATCCATCTACGAACATGCGCAGCCCGGCCTGGGTCGGCACCCGCCCTGCCGACACATGCGGACTGTCCAGCAGGCCAATAAATTCAAGGTCCTGCATCACGTTGCGGATGGTTGCCGCGCTGACCTTTTCCGACAGTGTTCGGGTCAACGTGCGGCTTCCGACAGGGTCGCCGGATTCAAGATAGGTTTCGACCACTTTGCGAAACACTTCGCGCGAGCGGTCGGTCATTTCTTCGAAGAGCTTTGCAGAGTCCGCCAAAATCATTTTCCCCGGGTCGGGGTGCCATTAAAATCCGTCAGCCCGAAAGGTCAATCGGGGTTGCAACAGGTTCCGCGCCGACGTTATCAGCGGCCCACGCAACAGAGGATATGTGATGCGACCTTCGGCAAGAGATTTAAGCGAAATGCGCCCGGTTTCAATCGAAACAGGCATCACAAAGCACGCAGAGGGGTCCTGCATGGTTCGGGTTGGCGATACCCATGTGCTCTGCACCGCCACGATCGAAGACCGCGTACCCCCGTTTATAAAGGGATCCGGGCTGGGATGGGTCACGGCGGAATATGGCATGCTGCCACGGGCCACCAATACCCGCATGCGGCGCGAAGCCGCGGCCGGCAAACAGGGCGGGCGCACCGTGGAAATCCAGCGCCTGATCGGACGATCGCTCCGGGCGGGGATCGACCGGGTCGCGCTGGGGGAACGTCAGATCACCGTCGACTGCGATGTGATCCAGGCTGATGGCGGCACCCGCTGCGCCTCGATCACCGGCGGCTGGGTGGCATTGCGGCTGGCGGTCAACAAGCTGCTGAAAACCGGCGACGTCATTTCGGACCCGATTATCGACAACGTGGCGGCCGTCAGCTGTGGCATCTATGCCGGTCAGCCGGTTCTGGATCTGGATTATCCCGAAGACAGCGAAGCCGGGGTTGATGGAAACTTTGTCATGACCGGCGGCGGGCGCCTGATCGAGGTGCAGATGTCCGCCGAGGGCGCAACCTATTCCCGGCCCGAGATGGATCAGTTGCTGGACCTTGCCGAAAAAGGTGTAAGCGAGCTGACCGCGGCCCAGAACGCAGCAGTGGGATGACCCGGAAATTCACCGGCGACCGGCTGCTGATTGCGACACATAATCAGGGCAAGCTGGACGAAATGGGCCATCTTCTGGGGCCATTGGGCGTATCGGTGGTGGGCGCGGCCGAGCTGGGCCTGAACGAACCGGACGAAACTGAAACCACATTTGCGGGCAACGCCCGGATAAAGGCGCATGCCGCGGTCAAGGCAACCGGTCTGCCGGCAATGGCGGATGATTCCGGCATCGAAATCGACGCTTTGGGCGGGGCACCCGGTGTCTATACCGCCGATTGGGCGGAAACTCCGAACGGGCGCGACTTTGTGATGGCGATGGAACGTGCGTGGTCCGAGCTGGAGAAAATCAACGCGCCGGAACCCCGCACCGCGCGGTTTTGCTGCACTTTGGTTCTGGCCTGGCCGGACGGGCATGACGAAGTGTTCGAAGGAACCGTACCGGGGCGCATCGTATGGCCCATGCGGGGAAGCGAGGGCCACGGTTACGACCCGGTGTTTATGCCGGATGGCTATGACATCACGTTTGGCGAAATGGATCGGTGGGAAAAAAACCGGATCAGCCACCGGGGCCGCGCGGTAGAAGCTTTCGTGAGCGCCTGTTTTGATTGAAGACTGGCAGGCCGGCGGGTTTGGCCTGTATGTTCACTGGCCGTTTTGCGAGGCCAAGTGCCCCTATTGCGACTTCAACAGCTACGTATCCCTGCGGATCGATCAGGACGAATGGTGCGCCGCATATCTGCAGGAACTGGCACGAGCGGCAGAACAAACCGGCAAAAGAAAGCTGGATAGTGTCTATTTTGGCGGCGGCACGCCCAGCCTGATGGCTCCGGAAACGGTTGCGGAAATACTGCAAAAGGCTTCCGATTATTGGACATTTTCCAATGACATCGAAATCACGCTAGAAGCCAATCCCGGCTCGGTCGAAGCCTCGCGGTTCCATGCCTATCGTGACAGCGGCGTAAACCGGGTATCTCTGGGGCTTCAGGCCTTGAACGACACCGCCCTGCACGCCCTGGGCCGGCTTCATAGCGCATCCGAGGGTCGTGCAGCGCTCGAAATCGCGCAGAGCAACTTTGACAGGGTCAGTTTTGACCTGATCTGCGCCCGTCAGCATCAGACGCTGGAAAGCTGGACACGGGAACTGACTGACGCGCTGAACCTCGGCGCCGATCACATGTCCTTGTACCAGCTGACGATCGAACCCGGCACCGCATTTGGCGACCGGTATCGAAAAGGCAAGCTGCCGGGCCTGCCAGATGACGACCTCGGGGCAGACATGTATTTTGCCACGCAGGAGATCTGCGAAGCCTTCGGGCTGCCTGCCTACGAAGTATCAAATCACGCCCGGCCCGGTCAGGAATCGCGGCACAACATGATTTACTGGCAATACGGCGACTATGTCGGCATCGGTCCCGGTGCACACGGCAGAATCACTCTGGACGGCCAAAAACACGCGACCGAGACATTTCTTCAGCCTGTTGAGTGGCTGAAAGCTGTGAAGGCATCTGGTGGGACGTCGCTGTTTCAACCCGTGACCCGGCGGGCGCAATGCGAAGAATACCTGATGATGTCCCTGCGCACGACGAAGGGTACAGACGTGAGACGATTTCAGGAAATCGGCGGATATGCTCTGAACCCGGATCGCATTCAGTCCTTATCTGATATAGGCCTGTTAACTCAAACGGACAGCACACTGACTGCGTCCCGACAGGGCCGCCCGGTTCTGAACGCGCTATTAGCGGAACTTCTGGCGGACTAAGTCGCGCTGAGCAGCCGGCACAAGGTGTCCAGCTGATCGAGGTTGTCATACTTGATGGTGACAGAGCCCGTTTCCTGCCCCGGCTTGTGCGCCAGCGTTACCTTCATACCCAGATTGGCGGTCAGATCGCCTTCCAGCGCCTTGGTATCCGCATCCTTTTCGGATTTGGGCGCGGATTTTTCTGCCGGTGGTTTGGCGGGCTGCGACAACTTCCGCACCATCTCTTCGGTCGCGCGCACAGATAACCCCCCGGCAACGACCTTTTTGGCCAATCCCGACGGATCTTCGGACGTGATCAGCGCACGGGCGTGTCCGCTGCTCAGCGCACCTTCCCGCACCAGATCAAGCACATCGTCCGGCAGCGTCAGCAGCCGCAGCAGGTTGGCGATGTGACTGCGGCTTTTGCCCAGCGCTTCACCCAGCTTTTCCTGTGTATGCCCAAACCGGTCCATCAATTGCCGATAACCGGCCGCCTCTTCTATTGGGTTCAGATCTGCGCGCTGAATGTTTTCGATAATCGCGATTTCAAGAACTTCGGTGTCGCTGAAGTCCCGCACCAGAACCGGAGCCTCGTGCAGTTGGGCGAGTTGTGCTGCGCGCCAGCGGCGTTCACCGGCCACAATTTCATAGGTATCGCCAGAGGCAGGACGGACGATAAGCGGCTGAATGATCCCCTTTTCACGGATCGAGGCCGTCAGATCATCCAGATCCGCCTGATCGAAATTCCGCCGCGGCTGATCCGGGTTCGGTTTCAGCTTCTCGATCGGGACACGCTGCTCTGAATCCCCTGCTGTCGTTTCAGTTTCGGTACTGGTCGGAGCAACATCGGCCATCAGCGCAGACAGCCCGCGTCCCAATCCCCTGGATTTTCCGCTCTTGCTGCTCATGCTGTCCTCTCCCTGTTCATGCTGCCATTTTCTTGTGCTTGCGCAACAGCTCTGCTGCCAGCGACCGATATGCACGCGCGCCCTGAGATTGGGTATCATATGACAGGATCGGTTCGGCGAAGGAGGGCGCTTCGCTCAAACGCACGTTCCGGGGCACAATCGTTTCAAATACAAGGTCACCCAGATTGGCGCGCGCGTCCTGTTCCACCTGTTGTGACAGGTTGTTTCTGCGATCATACATCGTCAGCACCACGCCCTCGATCCGCAAACCCGGATTGGCCGTCTCTCGGATTTCGCGAATGGTCAGCATCAGTTGCGACAACCCTTCCAACGCGAAAAACTCACTTTGAAGCGGCACCAGCACCGAATGCGCCGCCACGATGGCATTGACCGTCAGCAAGTTCAGCGACGGCGGGCAATCAATCAGAATATAGCTGAATGCAAACTCGTCCATTGCTGTCTGTCGCAAGGCATCGTGCAACAGAAAGCTGCGCTTTTCATTGGAAACAAGCTCCAGATCAGCAGAGCTCAGATCTGTGTTGGCCGGAATAATATGCAGGCCCTCTATGCCCGACGGTTTCACTACGTCTTCCAGCGGCGAATCTTCAACCAGCAATTCATAGCTTGTTGCCTGCCGGTCGGATGCTTCGATGCCCAGCCCGGTGGACGCATTGCCCTGCGGGTCCAGATCCACAAGCAGCACAGCCTCGCCGGCTTCAGCCAGCGCCGCAGCCAGGTTTATGGCAGTGGTCGTCTTGCCGACCCCTCCCTTCTGATTGGCAATCGCTATGATTTTCGGTCCTTCCGGGCGCAAAAGGTCAGACACGCGTCACATTCCTTATTTTCAATACCACCGCTCGTGGCTCGGTTATGCTTGTAAGAACTTCCTGGTCGAATTGCCATTCCAACCGGGCGTCCCGCTCTTCCTTTTTCCAGCTTTCGCCTTTTTGAAGCAACGCCGTGCCGGAGGGCGACAGATGCCGTTCACAAAACCCCAGCAGAGTTTTCAGATCCGCCAATGCGCGCGCCGACAAGATGTCAGCCTTCTGAGAATCGGCTTCGTCGATTCGGGCGCAAAGAACGCTCGCGTTCAAGCCCTCTTCCCGAATAACCGATCGAAGAAACACACATTTTCTTTGATCCGAATCGACCAGGGTGAAGCGCATTTCCGGGCGAAGATCCCGGCCAAGAATGGCGGCCACCAGCCCGGGAAATCCGCCGCCACTGCCGATATCCAGCCAGCTCCCCCTGAGCGGTGCAGCCTGAAACAACTGCGCCGAATCCAGAATGTGCCGATTCCAGATCACGTCGATCGTCGACTTTGAGACTAGGTTGATCGACGGATTCCATTTCCGGATCAGGGCTTCGTAGTTCCTCAGACTGCGGAGTGTTCCACGTGAAACGTTCAGCCCCGGAAGCAACGGCTCCGCGTCCCCCATCAGGCCGACTTTGCCTTTTGCCCACGGCGAACGCGCGCCATCAGCAATGCCAGCGCAGATGGTGTCATACCGTCGATCCGGGCGGCCTGGGCAATGTTCTCTGGTTGCGCTGCCTCGAGTTTTGATTTCACCTCGTTTGACAGCCCCTCAATATCTGCAAAGCTGAAACCTGTGGGAAACACCAACAGTTCATCTTTCCGCAGCGCTTCTACATCCCGGTTCTGACGCTCGATATAGCTGGCATAAAGCGCGTCTCTTTCGATTTGCAGGCGAATGTCCGGCGCAGCGTCCGAAGCATCCGGGTACAGACCCAGCAAATCCGGAAAGGTCACGTCCGGAAAAGCGAGCAATTCAAGACCGTGACGACGTGTTCCATCCTGATTGATCCGAATACCCTGCCCCGCGATTTCCTTTGGCGTGAAGGTTTTAGCGGTCAGAACAGACCGGGTCCGGTCCAAGCCCGCGCATTTTTCTTCGAATGCCTCTCTCCGAGCCTCACCAACACATCCTAACCCAACACCCATTCGCGTCAGCCGCTGATCCGCATTGTCGGCGCGCAGGGACAAACGGAACTCGGCCCGGGATGTGAACATACGGTACGGCTCGGATACGCCGCGCGTCACCAGATCGTCGATCATCACCCCGATATAGCTGTTCGACCGGCTGAAACCGGCAGCCGGGCGTCCCTGGGCCGCCAATGCGGCATTCAGACCGGCAACCAATCCCTGTGCCGCGGCCTCTTCATAGCCCGTCGTTCCGTTGATTTGCCCGGCAAGATACAGGCCGCCAACACCCCGAACGCCCAGATCGGCGCTCAGCGCGCGCGGATCTACATAGTCATATTCTATTGCATAGCCGGGCTGAAGAATTACAGCTTCCTCCAGACCACGGATGGAACGGACATAGTCAATCTGAATATCCTCGGGCAATGACGTTGAGATGCCATTCGGATAAACCGTGTCATCGTCCGCGCCCTCAGGTTCCAGAAACACCTGATGTGATGTCTTGTCGGCGAACCGGACGATTTTGTCCTCGATAGACGGACAGTAACGCGGGCCGACGCCGGAAATATGCCCACCATACATCGCCGACCGTTCAAGGTTCGCGCGAATTATGTCGTGGGTCCGTTCGTTGGTATGCGTTATCCCACAGGAAATCTGGGGCGCAGATATCGATTTCGAAAGGAATGAGAACAGAACCGGGGCTTCGTCACCCGGCTGCATCTCCAACGATGACCAATCAATGGTCCTGCCATCCAACCTGGGCGGGGTACCGGTTTTCAACCGCCCGAGCGGCAAACCAAAACTGTCCATCCGCTCGCCCAATCGAACAGACGGTTTGTCACCGATACGTCCGCCCGGTCTGGAAACGTCCCCTATGTGAATGACGCCGCGAAGAAAGGTTCCTGTGGTCAGGATTGTCGCGCCCGCGGTGATCCGGGATCCATCCTCCAGCAAGACACCACAGACCCGGCCGTTCTCCATGCTGAAATCGACAACTTCACCCTCGATGATTTCAAGATTTGGCTGCTGTTCCGTCTCTGTCAGCATCTCGGTGCGGTAAATCTTGCGATCCGACTGCGCCCTCGGGCCCTGCACGGCCGGTCCTTTTCGGCGGTTCAGCAACCGAAACTGGATACCCGCCTTGTCCGCGACGCGCCCCATCACACCGTCGAGGGCGTCGATTTCTCGTACCAGATGGCCCTTGCCCAAACCCCCGATCGCCGGATTGCAGGACATGACCCCGATACCGTCCCGGCGCAGCGTCACAAGGACCGTGGACACACCCATCCGCGCCGCGGCATGGGCAGCCTCGGTTCCGGCATGTCCGCCGCCTACGACAACAACATCGACGTCACGATGTTTCACGTGGAACACTCCTATTTGCCGAGACAGAAGCTTGAAAAGATCTCGTCCAACAGGCTTTCAACATCGATACGCCCCACCAGCAGTTCAAGACATCGAATCGCGCTTCGAATTTCCTCTGCGACAATATCATACCGTTCCGGCCCATTCGGCAGCTCCAGCACGGCCTGGGCCAGAAACCCGTCGGCCTGTTGCATCGCCTGTAAATGCCGGAACCGGGTTGCAACACCTGATGACGGAACACGACCGGACAGTTCGGTTACAATCGACGCGATCAAATCCGTTATCCCGTCCCCGGTCAGCCCGGAAACCGAACCGTCAATGTTCATCCGCAGATCCGCCTTCGGAAAAACACAGATGTCGCCCGGTTGAATGTCCACGCCCAGTGTTTCAGGCGCATCCGACAAGAACACACGTAGATCCGCCGCATCCGCCCGTGATTGCGCGCGCCGAACTCCAATTCCCTCAATTTCATCGCGGGTTTCGCGGATGCCTGCTGTATCCAGAACCGTGACCGGCAGCCCACTCAGGTCCATCCGAACCTCGATTACATCGCGCGTGGTCCCGGCAATCTCGGATGTAATTGCGGCCTCACGCCCCGCCAAGGCATTCAACAGGGTGGATTTCCCGGCATTCGGTTCGCCGAGAATTGCCACCTCGAACCCGGTCCGGACCCGCTCTGCACGCGTGGCGTTTTCGCTTTCCTCCGAAAACCCGGCCCGGATTCCGGTCAGCAGCTGATGCACTTCCGGTGTGACATCCACAGGCACGTCTTCATCCGAGAAATCAATTGTCACCTCAATCAGAGATGCCGCACGAATAAGATCGCTTCGCCAGTGCTCTACTTTCTGACCAAGCTGCCCGGACAAAACTCCCTGCGCCTGTTTCCGCTGCAATTCGGTTTCCGCATCGATGAGATCCGCCAGACCTTCAACCTGAACAAGGTCCAGCTTCCCATTTTCCAGCGCCCGCCGGGTGAACTCCCCGGAATCGGCCATACGACAAAGCCCGGTGTTCAAAAGACTGCGCGTCATCGCCGAGACAACCGCCGTGCTGCCATGCACCTGAAATTCAACAACATCTTCGCCGGTAAAGCTGGCTGGCGCAGAAAACGTCAGGACCAATGCATCATCCAGAACCCCACCGTCCGGTCCCGACAAGACACATCTGGTCATGCCGCGCCCCGGCAGTTCCCGTCCACACAGCCGTTGGGCTATTTCAAACCCGCACGGGCCGGACAGACGGATCACCGCCACACCGGATTTTCCCGGCGCCGTTGCCAGTGCAAAGATTGTATCCATCACAAAACCGCCTCACCGGTTTCGAGAATCAGGTGTTCATCGAATCGAAGAACTCGCCATTTGTCTTGGTCTGTTTCAGCTTGGACAGCAGGAATTCGATGGCATCCGTCGTCCCCATCGGATTCAGGATGCGGCGAAGGACAAAGGTTTTCTGCAGATCGACCTTGTTGATCAACAGATCCTCTTTCCGGGTGCCGGATTTCAGAATGTCGATGGCCGGGAACACGCGCTTGTCCGCAATCTTGCGGTCCAGAACGATTTCCGAGTTACCCGTGCCCTTGAATTCTTCAAAGATCACCTCGTCCATGCGGCTGCCGGTATCGATCAGCGCGGTTGCGATAATCGTCAGGGAACCCCCCTCTTCGATGTTCCGGGCTGCGCCGAAAAACCGCTTGGGCCGCTGCAGGGCATTCGCGTCCACACCACCGGTCAGAACCTTGCCGGACGACGGGACAACTGTGTTGAAGGCACGACCCAAACGCGTGATAGAATCCAGCAGGATAACAACGTCACGCTTGTGTTCTACAAGGCGTTTCGCCTTCTCGATCACCATTTCGCTTACCGCAACGTGACGGGTGGCAGGTTCGTCAAAAGTAGAGGACACCACCTCCCCTTTGACCGAGCGTTGCATGTCGGTGACTTCTTCGGGACGTTCATCGATCAGCAGAACAATCAGATAGCATTCCGGGTGATTAGCTTCGATCGAATGCGCGATGTTCTGAAGGATTACCGTCTTACCCGTCCGCGGCGGCGCAACGATCAGCGACCGCTGGCCTTTCCCGATCGGCGCAACCAGATCGATCACACGGGACGACTTATCCTTAATCGTCGGATCGTCGATTTCCATCTGCAGCCGCTCGTCCGGGTACAGCGGTGTCAGGTTGTCGAACGCAATCTTGTGCCGGGCGCGCTCCGGATCTTCGAAATTGATCTTGGTAACGTTCGTCAGGGCAAAGTAACGTTCGTTCTCATCCGGCGCCTTAATGACACCATCGATGGTGTCCCCTGTGCGCAGCGAATACCGCCGGATCATCTCGGGCGAAACATAGATGTCATCCGGGCCCGGAAGATAGTTTGCCTCGGGCGAGCGGAGGAATCCGAACCCGTCCTGCAGCACCTCCAGCACCCCGTCGCCGGAAATCTCCCATCCCTCATCCGCGCGTTCGCGCAGAATCTGGAACATCATCTCGCCCTTGCGCATTGTCGATGCGTTTTCGATTTCAAGCTCTTCGGCCATCGACAGAAGATCCTGAGGGCTTTTGGCCTTCAGATCGGCCAGATTCAAAGTTTCAGTGGACATAGGACGTACGAAGCCTGTTTTAGGACCGGTCGCAAAGAACAGCGGATGATAGCGGAAAAATCCCAACCGGACGGCCGGGGCTGGCGCTTAAGTAGGTAATGGCTGAACGAAAGTCAAACCCATTCAGAATTTCACCACGACGGAAAACACGATCACAATCATCAGAACCGTCGGAACCTCGTTCATCATCCGATAACCGCGGCCCGTAACCGCGTTCTCCCCTTTCGCCAGATCCTTACGGCGCAAGGCCAGCCAGTGGTGAAACCATGTCATACCCAAAACAGCCGCTGCCTTGGTCCAGGGCCACACCATCGACCAGTCGACCAGCCCCGGTGTGAACACCAACATCAATCCGAAAACCCAGGTCGCGATCATCGCCGGATTCATGATCACCCGCAGCAGCTTGTATTCCATCATGTCGAATACCGGTGACAGACCTTCAACTTTCTCAGCATTCTCGACGTGATGCACAAACAGACGAGGCAGATAGAACAACCCGGCCATCCATGAAATCACCGAGACGATGTGAAATGCCAGTGTCCAGGGGTAAAGGGAGGAGAGGAGATCAGACATGGTGACGTGTTCTAAACCGCTGCGGACCAATAACAATACAAATAGAAAGAAAAGAAGTTGATGTTGTTGTAGGGGCGACGATTTCTGTGGATCATTATTCTGTCCCTGCTGTTTTCCACAGATCAGAATGACAGGACCGGGAGCGGGAAGACGTCGAAGATCCAATTTTTCTCTTATACTTTCAATATCTTACGTAAAATTAGCAAAAGAGATTTGCCCGGGCAGCCTTGCCGAACCCGATCCCGGATGAATTTATCCCGATGCCAGATTTGTTCATGTCCACCTGGGTACGGAAATGTAACAGCACGGTAAAACCGGCCCAGTTTCAGGGGAAACTTGAACAGCGCGGTATTCTTCGTAAAAACCCCAGCCAGTGAACACAGAATATCCGGAACCTTTTCCACATGACTATCCCTATTGTTCTGGCATCCTCCTCGTCGATACGGGCAACGCTTCTTCGCAACGCGGGGGTCAGGTTTACAGCCGAGCCTGCCAGAGTTGATGAAGAGTCGGTCAAGAACGCACTTCTGGCCGAAGGCGCGCCCGCCCGTGACATTGCCGATGCGCTTGCCGAACTGAAATCCATGAAAATCAGCACCCGACAGCCCGATGCGATGGTCATCGGTAGCGATCAGGTGCTGGAACTGGACGGGCAATTGTTGTCAAAGCCGGAAAGCCCGGCCGGGGCAATTGATCAGCTGCGTGGATTGTCCGGGCGGACGCACATTCTCTTTTCCGCGGTCGTCTTGTGCGAACAGAGCAAACCGGTCTGGCGGCATGTTTCCCGGGTGGTCATGCAAATGCGGGATCTGTCGAACGGTTACCTTGAGGACTATGTCGATCGTAACTGGGACCGGATCCGGTATTCGGTCGGATCTTACAATCTGGAGGAAGAAGGCGTGCGGCTGTTTGCTTCTGTCAGGGGGGATTACTTTAGCGTATTGGGTATGCCACTGTTGGAAACGTTGAACTATCTGACCTTGCGAGGTGTCTTGGATACATGACAGAGGCACGCATTCCCCTTGCGGGTGTCATCGGATCCCCGGTGGCGCATTCAAAATCGCCGCAACTGCATCGCCATTGGCTGTCGACCTACGGCTTGCGCGGTCACTACATCCCGATGGACATTGCGTCCGAAGACCTCGAAGACGTTATTGGTATGATGCCGAAGATGGGGTTCGTCGGGGCAAACGTGACAATTCCCTACAAGGAAAAGGTGCTGAACCTGGCGGATCAGATCACTGATCGCGCAACGCTGATCGGGGCGGCGAACACTCTCATTTTTCGCAGGGATGGCCGGCTGATCGCGGACAATACGGATGGCTACGGGTTTCTGGAAAACATCCGGCAATCGGTTCAGGACTGGGACCCTGTTGCCGGTCCTGCCGTTGTTCTCGGAGCCGGTGGCGCCAGCCGGGCAATCGTAGCCGCACTGTCCGAGGTCGGCGTGCCTGAAATCCTGCTGACCAACCGAACCCGGGTGCGGGCAGAGCGGCTGAAACAGGATTTCGGAAAACGTGTGCGTGTCGTCGACTGGGTTCAGGACGGAAACATCCTCGAAGAAGCGGCATTGGTTGTGAATACGACATCGCTTGGAATGGTCGGGAAACCCGAACTGCGCGTGCCGCTGGACGGGCTGCAAAAAGACGCGATCGTCACTGATCTGGTCTATACACCGCTCAAAACGCATCTTCTGCAACAGGCCGAAGAGGTCGGCTGCAGAACCGTGGATGGGCTGGGCATGTTATTGCATCAGGCCGTGCCGGGATTCGAGCGCTGGTTCGGAATTCGGCCCGCCGTAGATACTGCTACACGGGCTGCGGCGCTGCGATGAGCTTCCGACTGGGTCTGACGGGGTCCATCGGGATGGGCAAAAGCACAACGGCCCGTCTCTTTGCCGAAGAAGGCTGCGCGGTCTGGGACGCTGATGCCGCGGTTCACAGGCTCTATGCAGACGGTGGCGCGGCGGTGCAGCCTGTTGAACAGGCATTTCCGGGAGTCACAGTCGACGGTGGAATTGATCGATCGCGTCTGAAGCAGATGCTGGCCGGATCGCCGGAGAATTTCCGCACACTGGAAAGCATCGTGCATCCGCTGGTCGCAAGCGACCGGCAGGATTTCATCGACAACGCAACGGCGGATATTCTGGTGTTCGACATCCCGCTGCTGTTTGAAACGGGTGGAGATCGCAACATGGATGTGGCTGTCTGCGTTTCGGCTCCTCCGGACATTCAAAGAGCCCGCGTGATGGCCCGGGAAACCATGACCGAAGAGCAAATCGATCAAATCCTTGCAAAACAGATGCCGGATGCCGAAAAACGAAGCAGGGCGGACTTCGTTGTTGTCACCGATACGGTTGACCACGCACGCGAACAGGTCCGTGAGATTGTGAAAACCATCAGAAACAGGCTCTGATATGCGGGAAATCGTACTCGACACCGAGACAACCGGGCTGGATCCCGAAACGGGTGACCGCATTGTCGAAATTGGCGGTGTAGAGCTGTTCAACCATGTGGCAACCGGCAACACCTACCATCAATACATCAATCCCGAACGGGACATGCCGCAGGAAGCGTTCGATGTGCACGGGTTGAGCGAAGAATTTCTGTCGGACAAACCCAAGTTTTCCCAAATCGCGCAGGCGTTCCTGGATTTCATCGGTGATGCCAAACTGGTGATCCACAACGCCTCGTTCGACATGAAGTTTCTCAATGCGGAACTTGGCTGGGTCGGAAAACCGGTAATCGCCATGGATCAGGCGGTTGATACCCTTGCGATTGCCCGACGGCGGTTCGCGGGATCCCCGGCATCGCTGGATGCGCTGTGCCGCCGGTTCGGGATCGACAATTCGTCGCGGACGCTACACGGCGCCTTGTTAGACTCTGAAATTCTGGCAGAGGTCTATCTTGAATTGATCGGCGGGCGGCAACCTGACCTTGCGCTGGCCCAGAATTCGCAAGAGCAGGGCAATCAGCAGGGCGCGACCACGTGGCGCGCCTCCTCGCGCCCAACCCCGTTGCCCCCGCGCCTGACAGAGCAGGAGCAGGAAGCACACCGGGCGTTTGTGGCAAAACTGGGCGAAGACGCGCTTTGGAACCAAAGCTGACGCTTGTTCGTCAGGCGTTCTGGGCCTCGGCCTGACGTCTGGCAACCTCGTTGCGATAAATCTGCAGGAAATCGATGTTGTCGAGGTTCAGCGGCGGGTATCCACCATCGCGGGTGACGTCACTGACAATTCGCCGCAGGAAGGGGAACAGCATCCGCGGGCATTCGATCAGCAGGAACGGGTGCAATTGTTCGTCTGCGATTCCGCCGATCTGGAAGATGCCGACATAGTCGAGCTCCATCACAAACAGCATTTCGCCGCCCTGCTTCGCCTTGGACTGAATGGCCAGCTTAACCGTCACCTCGTATTGCCCTTCAGGCTCGCGCTTTTTGGCATCGAGGTTGACCTGCACGCTGACGTCGGGCTGTCCGTCAGCCGCGCCGCCTTTTTGTGCCATGACGTTTTCAAAGGACAGATCGCGAACGAACTGGCCCAGAATCTTCATCTGAACCTGGGGGGCTTGCTGGGCTGCGCCGTTGCCGTTATCGGCCATGGGACTCTCCTGAAAATACGGTTTGGCGCTGCTTAACAGCTTGGTTTGGGCACCTCAATGCCGGGACGGATCGTCGACCCAGCCCGATGGTTTTCCCGATCTTGGCGGTTCCGTCCGGATTTCTTCGAACTCCCCATCGATGACAGGGCCGCGCGGTTCGTGCCCGGGTTGCTGCGTGCCGCCCATCTGAAAACTGCGAACGGTAACGCGGGACGCCACATACCGGATGACTGCCAACCGAAACTGCGGGATCAACAGCAAGAACCCGACAAGATCCGTGAAAAACCCGGGCGTAAGCAATAAAGCGCCGGAAATCAGAATCATGGCCCCATGGGCCAGCGGTTCGGTTGGATCCTCCAGCGAACTGAAGGAATTCTGCAACTGTCCCAGCGCCATGCGACCCTGTGACCGAACCAGCCAGGTACCTGCAATTGCAGTCAGAATTACGATCCCCAGCGTTGGCCACAGGCCAATCAGACCGCCAACCTGGATAAACAGGGCAATTTCAATCAGGGGCACCGCAAGAAATGCCAGGAACAACCACATGAGCGTACTATCCTTTCCTTCAGGCAGAGCAGTGGACTCGCTGCTGCCTGTCCCCTACATAGTGATTAAACCGCATACGTTCAAAGTCGCCCGCCACTGAGGTTTTAATGAACTCACCCCTGATCCAGCTGCTGGTGCTTGCTGGCATTGCCGTCTTTCTCATTCTCCGCCTGAAAAGCGTGCTGGGCACGCGGGAAGGCTTTGAAAAACCACGCACTCCGGCACCGTCGGCCAAATCGTCCCGACCGGAATTCGAAGTCATCGAAGGCGGGCCGGACCGCGATATCACCGACCACGTCCCCGAAGACAGCCAGATGGCGCAGGATCTTGCGTCAATGAAAAGGATCGAGCCGGAATTTTCGGTGACAGAATTCGTTCATGGCGCTCGCTCAGCCTATGAGATGATCATTATGGGCTTCGAACGCGGAGAGCTGGACCAAATTCAGCCGTTTCTTGCCGAAGAAGTTTACGAGGCATTCGTAGACGGTGTCGCCGCCCGCGAAGATCATGGCCTGATCATCGAGGCCGAATTTGTCGGTGTCCGGGAAACCGCGGTTCAGGCGGTGCGGTTCGACAAAGACAGCAACCTGGCCGAAGTCTCGATGCGGTTCGTGGGTGAATTGACATCTGTGGTTCGCGACCGGGCCGGGGACGTAATCGAAGGCAACCCAAGCGAAATAAAGCGCCAGAAGGACACGTGGACATTTGCCCGCACGATGGGCTCCACCGATCCGAACTGGTTGTTGGTTGCCACGGATACATGATTTCAAGGGTTCTGGCGGCCATTGCGGGGGTAGTCATGACCGCATCAGCCGCCGGAGCGGAAACCACGCACCGTATCCTGGAATTTAGGGACCTCGACGGATGGGCCGCGGACGACCACGCCGCCGCATTCCAGGTTTTCCTGAGCACATGTGCAGATTTCGACGATTATGACTGGTCGACCCTGTGCGCGGTGGCGCAAAGCGGCGATGTGACCGACCCGCGCGTGTTTTTCGAACTGTTTTTCAGACCGGTTATGATCGAAGACGGGCAGGATGCGCTGTTCACCGGGTATTTCGAACCGGAACTGGACGGCAGCAGATATTCCACCCCAAGGTTCAAATACCCGGTCTACAAAATGCCGCGCGAAGCAAAAAGCGCCGGGCGATGGCTCCCGCGCCGGGATATTCTGAACAGCGGGGTACTGGACAATCGCGGGCTGGAAATCGCCTGGGTCGATGATCCGGTCGAATTGTTTTTCCTTCAGATTCAGGGGTCAGGTCGCATTCGGCTGCAAAACGGACAATCGTTGCGCATCGGGTATGGCGGATCAAACGGACACCCCTACCGCTCGATCGGCGTCGAACTGATCCGGCGCGGCATCTACAAATCCCATCAGGTCAGCGCACAGGTTATCCGGAACTGGGTTCGCCGGAACCCTGTCGCCGGAGAAGAGCTGCTGTATCACAACCCGTCTTACGTGTTCTTCAGAGAAGTCCGGAATGTAAAGGCGGATCAGGGACCGCTGGGGGCGATGAACCGCCCGGTTACAGCGCTCAGATCCGTGGCTGTTGACCCGGCCTTTGTTCCTCTTGGTGCGCCAGTGTGGCTGGAAAAGGACGGGTCGGGGCCGATGCGGCGGTTGATGATCGCTCAGGACACTGGGTCGGCAATCAAGGGGGCTCAGCGGGCTGACATTTTCTTCGGAACCGGTGACGCCGCCGGCAAGGCGGCGGGAACGTTGCGTGATCCGGGCCGGATGATGGTGCTGCTCCCAATTCAAAGAGCTTACGCGCTGTTGCCGGGTGACGCTTTATGAGCCGGCGCAAGCTGTCGCAGGACGAGCTGGAGCTCTGGCGGCGGGTTAACGAAAAAACCGAACGGCTGAAGCCGACTGAACGCCCTGCCCCGGTGCCCGAGCCGACATTCATTCCGGCCCCAAAATCGGCGCCTTTGCCATTGCGGCGCCCGAAACCGGCGCAAAAACCAACCGTGACCTATAACCTTTCTGAACAGCTGACCAGCGGGTTGGCTGCGGCACCTGTGCAAATGGATCAAAAAGCGTTCAAGCGCATGCGCCGGGGCAAGCTGACCCCGGAAGGCCGCATTGATTTGCATGGTATGACGCTGGACCGGGCACATCCGGCGCTGACACGTTTTATCCTGTCGGCCGCAGCATCCGGCAAGCGGCTGGTGCTTGTGATCACCGGCAAGGGGCGGGATCGGGATAACGGTGATCTGATCCCGACGCGCAAGGGTGTGCTGCGTCATCAGGTGCCGCACTGGCTGACCATTCCGCCGCTTGCTTCTCATGTCATTCAGTTTACGCCGGCCCATATCAGTCATGGCGGCGAAGGTGCTTATTACGTCTATCTCAGGCGTCGGCGCTGACAGGTATATCGGCCCGATACCGACGGATCCCGATCCAAAGCGACGCCGTGGTCAGCAGAAAATACCCCGAAACAAAAACATATTGCCGTTCCAGTCCGATCCCCAGATCGATCAGGGCCCCGGTAACACCCGGTCCGATCGCCGAACCCAGCACCATGACCGCGGCCGCCATCGCCTTGATCGACCCGATGTTTCGGGTGCCGAAATATTCGGCCCAGAACGCGTTTGGCAACGTGCTGTTCGCACCTGTGGTCATTGCCATGAAAAGGAAGCCGGTCAGTGCGCCCGTCAATCCGTCGGCCGTGGCAAAGGTGAGAAACGCAAGCACCATGGGCAGTTGGTAGGTCGGCATCAGACGCGATGTTCCGAACCGGTCCAACGCCCAGCCATAGAAGATCATCGCGCCGATGGCCCCCAGCGTATAGACCGGAAAAAACGCCACCAGTTCCAGATGGGACCAGCCCTTGATCTCTGCGAAGTGAACCTGATGGAAGAAGAAAGCGGTGTTGAAGGCGCTCGGCCCGAGAATAGCGGGCACCATGAACCAGAATAGCGGATGTCGCAGCGTTTCGTTCCGCGACCAGTGACGCCCCTGCATTCCAACCGAAGACTGGCCTTGCGAAATCGATTGCGGTGTTCTTTCCTGCTGTAACAGCCGGATCAGAAGCGGAATGCCGGAAAGACAGATCAATCCGCTCACCACCCACAGCAACCGCCAGTCAAACACCGTCAGCAGGCTGACGAATATGATTGGCAGCGATGCTTCCCCGACCGAAAATCCCAGACTTGCGATCGACAGTGCCCGGCCGCGTGTCGCAACATACCAACGGGCCATCGCAACCACGGCGGTGTGGGTGCACATGCCTTGCCCGAACAACCGCAGCAGGAAAATTGCAAGCGGAAGAAACCACGCTGCCGGGGTCAGCGCCATGGCCAGACAGGCAACTGCCAGCCCGCCCAGAACCACCGCGCCAAGAACCCGCGCCCGGAAAAGGTCCGTCAATCCCCCGGCCCAGATCATGACCACGGCAGATACAGTTGTGCCCAGCGAGTAGATCCCGCCCCACGCGCCATGGCTGAGGTTGAACGTTTCGCGTATTTCGCCAGCAAAAATCGAGATGAAAAAGGTCTGCCCGAAACTGGACAGAAACATCAGCAACGCCCCCGCTCCCAGCCAGGTTGCGTTTCGCCGGAGAAAGGTCAGGAACGGCATATGTCGGCTGTGCCCCGTCTGAGACAGCGGGGCAAGCGCAATTGTTCACCGCATGCCGGTATTGCTCAGAATGTCAGAGCACGTATCGGCTGAGGTCGGTGCTACGCGCCAGATCGCCCAGGTTCTTTTCGACAAATGCCGCGTCCACCGTCACCGACTGTCCCGATTGGTCCGGCGCCGTAAAGGACAGCTCTTCGAATACACGTTCCATCACCGTATACAGCCTGCGGGCACCGATGTTTTCAACAGATTGATTTACATCGGCCGCGATCCGGGCCAGCGCCTCAATTCCGTTCTCTGTAAAGGAAACCTCGACGTTTTCGGTGCCCATCAACGCCGTGTACTGCAATGTCAGCGCATTGTCGGTTTCGGTCAGGATACGCACGAAATCTTCTTCGGTCAGCGCCCGCAGCTCAACCCGGATCGGCAGCCGGCCCTGTAGTTCCGGCAGCAAATCCAAAGGTTTGGCAATGTGGAAGGCACCGGATGCGATGAACAGGATGTGGTCGGTTTTGACCGTGCCGTGTTTGGTGCTGACAGTTGTGCCTTCGATCAGGGGCAGCAGATCGCGCTGCACACCCTCGCGACTGACATCGCCTCCGCGAACATCCGATTTGGCACAGACCTTGTCGATTTCATCAAGGAAGACGATCCCGTTTTGCTCCACGGCTTCCAAAGCGGCGCGGTTGACCGTTTCATCATCCAGTAGTTTATCTGCTTCCTCACTTATGAGGATCTCATAGCTTTCGGCGACGCTCAGCCGTTTGCGCGTTGTCCGGCCACCGAAGGCCTTCCCGAAAATGTCGCCAAGGTTCATCATCCCCATATTCGATCCCGGCTGTCCGGGGATATCGAGCATCGCCATCGGGTTGGAAGTGTCCGCAACTTCCAGCTCGATCATCGTGTCATCCAGATCTCCGGCCTTCAGCTTCTTGCGGAACATGTCCCGCGTGCCTTCCCGGGCGTCCGTGCCGGCGATCGCGTCAATCACCCGGTCTTCGGCGGCGCGGTGGGCGTTGGCCTTGACGTCTTCGCGCATGTGTTCGCGGGTCTGCAGGATCGCATTGTCGACCAGATCGCGGATGATCTGCTCCACATCCCGCCCGACATAGCCGACTTCGGTAAACTTCGTGGCCTCGACCTTGATAAACGGCGCCCGCGCCAGCCGGGCCAGCCGGCGGCTGATTTCGGTTTTGCCAACGCCGGTGGGGCCGATCATCAGGATATTTTTCGGATATACCTCGTCCCGCAGATCATCCGGTAACTGCTTGCGCCGCCACCGATTGCGCAAAGCCACGGCAACCGCGCGTTTCGCGTCATTTTGACCGATGATGAAACGGTCAAGCTCGCTGACGATTTCACGGGGCGTCAGATCTGTCATGGATCATCCTTTCGCCGGGCGCGGGCCCGCGCCGAATTACTTGGAAATGGTCTCAACGGTGAGGTTGCCATTCGTGTAGACACAAATATCGGCTGCAATCGCCATGGCTTCGCGTGCGACGTTCTCGGCGGATTTGTCGCCGTCCATCATCGCCCGTGCAGCGGCGAGCGCGAAATTCCCGCCGGATCCGATTGCTGCCACGTCATGTTCCGGTTCCAGAACATCGCCCGCACCGGTGATCACGAACAGCTCGGCCCCGTCGGTCACGATCAGCATCGCTTCCAGCTTTTGCAGGTATTTGTCCGTGCGCCAGTCCTTGGCCAGCTCCACGCTGGCGCGCGCCAACTGGCCGGGCGTCGCTTCCAGCTTGGTCTCCAGTCGCTCGAGCAGGGTAAAGGCATCTGCAGTCGATCCGGCAAACCCGGCAACCACGTCAAAACCACCGGGGCTCAACTTGCGCACCTTGCGGGCCGTGCCCTTGATCACTGTCTGGCCCAGTGAAACCTGGCCATCGCCGGCAATCACGACCTGACCGTCTTTCTTTACGCCGATTATGGTTGTGCCGTGCCAACCCGGGAAATCCTGCATCTGCGCCTCCTGCGTTGGCGGTCTATATGGCGGTGGGATCGCAGGTGCACAAGAGCGTGGTTGCCGGGTGTGATTTCAAGTCCTAGCGTGCGGCAAATGACCCGGCCAAGGATCCTGCGCATGTATCTGGAGCCCGGCCTGCGCGACAGCGCAGCCGCCGGTCAGCATAATTTCATCGGACGGATGGCGCAGGTTCTGCAATCTTCGGGGTACAACGTTGAATATTGCACGGAATCCGACGCGGACCAGTTCGTTCAGACAGGCCAGTCAGAGTATTCGTTGTTTCATATGCGCGCACCGTTTTCGCAGCGGTCTCTGACCTTCAGAAGAGTATATTACTACCCTTTCTGGGCCATCGAGCAGAGCGAGAAACGGTGGGAATGGGATGTCGCACGGACAGCTTTTGACCCTGCTGCAGTCCGGCGCAAACCCGCCGACCAGTTCTATAGCTATTGGCAAAAACGATTGTTTGGCGACGCGCCGGCAAACGTCCGCCGGAAGGGGTTCGTTTATGTGCCGCTACAAGGGCGGTTGTGCGATCACCGGTCGTTTCAGTCCTGCGCGCCGCTGGAGATGATCGAACGGGTTCTGGAATTCGACCCGGACAGGTATATCGTCGCCACGCTGCACCCCAAAGAGGTTTATTCCAGCCGGGAAGTCCAAAAGCTGGAGGGCCTGACCCGCCACTATCCCCGCCTGACGGTTGAAACCGGTCAGATGGATCGATGGCTGGCCGCCTGCGACTACGTGGTGACAGAAAACTCTTCGGCGGCCTTTGCCGGGTTCTTCTTTCAAAAACCCGCCGTGTTGTTCGCAAAGATCGATTTTGCTCATATCGCCGCGGACGCCGCGACAATGGGCGCCGATGCCGCAATCAGATCGGTGATGGATCTGCGACCGGACTACGCCGGTTACATCCATTGGTTCCTTCAGCAGATGTCCATAAACGCCGGACGACCCGAAGCAGATGCCCGGATCGCCGAAAGGTTCAGAAAAGCAGGCTGGCCGTCAGGCTAGCGCCGTCGCTCAGATCGAATCATCGATCCAGCTTTGCAGCGCGGCCTTGGGCGCGGCGCCGGCGCGGTTCGACACAACTTCGCCGTCCTTGAAAATGAACAGCGCTGGAATTCCGCGAACACCCAGACTGGCCGCAGCGTTGGGATTTGTGTCCACATCCACCTTGGCAACCTTGATTTTGCCTTCGTATTCGGTCGAAAGCTCCTCCAGAGCCGGCCCGATCTGTTTACAGGGGCCACACCATTCCGCCCAGAAATCCACGACGACAGGCACGTCGGAATTGCGGACTTCGGCATCAAAGGTTTCGTCGGTCACGGCTACGGTGGACATCTGGTCTCTCCTGAGGCGAAGGTTTGGGGCTTGAACCTAGGAATGGTCCTGCGCGGCGTCAACCCATCCTGTGCGCGACAAGGCAGCCGTCACAATATCGTGTGGCAGGTACATGATTTCGGCGGTTCTGGTCCATACGATCGCGGTTTCGATTTCGCGGTCCGGATAAACCTGTTTCAACGCAACCGCATAAGCCCCGAGCTGCCGCAATACACCTTCCGGGCAGGCTTCCGGACTGTCCGGAACAACGGCGTTTGATTTGAAATCGACGGCCAGCACCTTGTTCGGTCCGACGATCAACCGGTCAATGGTTCCCATAAGGCGATTCTCGCCGAACGCGGCGGTAACCGAAACCTCGGACAATGTGTTCGCTTCGAACAGAAACCCGAGCTCCGCTTTACCGAGAACGGCCAGCGCTTCGTTCGCGATGTCACCAGTCGCGTCCGGCGGCAGCAGGTTCCGGGTGGTTTTGGCGCGGTCTTTCGGATCAACGGCCGGCAGGTGTTCCAACAGAGAGTGAATCTGTGTTCCCCGCTTTTTTGCCGCCTCCGTGTCCAGCCCCTGCTCCCCGGGCAGCGCCTTGGCGCCGCCCAGATCCGAGGGGCTGACCGTTGGCGTCTGCCGGGCGCGCGGCGTGTGCGGGGTGCGAAAAACCTCGGGCAGTTCCATGATCTCTGTTTCCGGCACACCAGATTCGATCAACGGGCAGCCCGCCCAATCGCCATGGCTCAGCCGCAATCCGTTTCCGCCGGGCATTTCCATCTGCCCGGCCCCGGCCCGGATTAACGCGTCTTCCACATCCGCGTACCAACTGTCGCCCGGGGTTCCGGTTTTGCCCCCGGCAGCGATGATCAGCCATTTTTCCGCCCGCGTCAGCGCAACGTAAAGCAACCTGTCGCGCTCGTTCATTTCCTTTCGCAGCTTTTCCTCGGCGGCTTCCTTCAAGGCATCCGGCATTTCGCCCTTGGACGGTTTCCAGAACGGAATCCCGTCAGCCAGCATGATGTCCGATCCCGTCGGAGGGCGCCGGACGGCCGTATCTGGCAGAATGACAATCGGCGCCTCAAGCCCCTTGGCACCATGCACGGTTATGACCCGGATCAGATTGCCGGAGTTGTCGCTCTGGCGTTTGATTTCCAGATCGTCGGTTTCCATCCAGACTATGAAACCGGTCAGGCTGGGCACCTCGTTCTGCTCATAGGCCAAAGCCTGAGACAACAGGGCATTGATTCCGTCTTCGGCCTCTGCGCCAAGCCGCGCCAACAGGTTCTGGCGGCCACGATGGCGGGTCAGAATCCGCTCGATCAGATCATAGGGGCGCAGGAAATCCGATTGCGTTCGCAGATCATGCAACATCTGCATTGTTTCCGGATACTCGGCCTGTCGATTTCTCAGCGCCTGCCACAAAAAGGGTTCGGTCCGGCGATGCGCCAGATCGAACAGGGCCTGTTCATCCCATCCAAACAAGGGCGATTTCAGCGCCTCGGCCAGCGACAGACTGTCTTCGGGCGTGGCCAGAAACCGCAGGAGCGAGGCCAGATCCTTGACCGCCAGTTCCGCGCCGACACGTAACCGGTCTGCACCGGCAACAGGTAGGTTTCTGGCCTTGCAGGCTCTGATAATTTCGGAAAACAAGTCCGAACGCCGCTGCAACAGTATCAGGATATCGCCCGGATGGATCCGCCGCTTGGCGTATGAACCCACGCTAGCGCCATCGACCGGTATCGTCTGGTCACTTTCCAGCATGTCGCGGATCTGATCGGCGATCTGTTCAGCCAGCAAAACGGAATGATGCCGGGGTCCGGGCCGGTCAACCGGGTCGGCCCAGTGACCATCCTCTTCGGCCTTGGTTTCAGCAATGACCGGCCACAGATCAACGCGTCCCGGCAGATCCGCCTTGAACGCGCGATGCCGTCCGTCGCGGTCAAAGCCCGACGCCCCCTTTGCTTCGAAAACCAGATCGACAAGGCGGAGAATGGCATCTGATGACCGAAAGCTGAATTCCAGCGAAAGATCCTGTAGATCAGACCCTATGTTGCGAAAACGGGACCCAAACTCTGCCTGCATCCTGTCGAATTCACCCGGATCGGCACCCTGAAACGAATAAATTGATTGCTTCTTGTCTCCGACAACAAACAGAGTGCGTTGTGTATCCGCACGCGCGCCGATGCCGGAGGTAAACTCCTTCGCAAGTCTCTCGATCACGTCCCACTGGTCCGGGCTGGTGTCCTGTGCTTCGTCTACGAGGATGTGGTCAATCCCACCGTCCAGACGATACAAAACCCAGTCCGCAACTTCGGGGGTCGCCAGCAGTTGCCGTGATTTTTGAATCAGGTCATCGAAATCCAGCCAGCCCCGCGCTTGTTTCCGTTGGCTCAACTCGGCCAGCAACACCTGCGCAAACCTGTGCAGACAGGCAGTCTTTTCCGCGTTCAGCAACGCCAGCCGATCTGATCGCGCCAGTTCGACGCGACGCATCAAATCCTGCAACGGCATCAGTTCGGGGCCCAGTGCCGCCCTGCAGGCCTTGGTTGGAAACGAGTCTATTTTAGCCAAATAAGGTGTTTTTGCACCGGGACCGAACAGAAACAAACCCTCCAGAACCGGCAGATCAATCCAGCCAAACGACTTGACCGTGCCCAGCTTTGTTGCCGCCCTGGCATCGGTTTTACTGTGAGCTGCAAGCACCGGGACAAGCGCCTCGAACAATGACGCCTCGTTTCCAAGGAAAACCCGGTCCTCAATCTCCTGCCGCGTGGTCTCCGGCCGCAGGTTCAGCCGCGTCTTCAGTTGTCCAATGGAGGTTGGCGGCGAAAACGCGGCACGACGGGAAATGACATCGTTCACCAGCCTGATCAGACTCTGATCGTCTACAAAGCGGCACAGGTCGTCCAGCACGTGCCGGTCCGGCCCCTCGGCGATGTCATTCAGGACGTCATCGGTCATCAGTGCTGCGGCCCGGTCGTCCATTTCTCTGAACGCCGGGCTTACCCCAGCTTCCAGTGGAAACCGCCGCAATAGCGATGCACAGAATGAGTGAATAGTCTGAATTTTCAGGCCGCCAGGCGTTTCGATGGCCCGGGCAAACAGGGTTCGCGCCCGCCGAAGCTGCTGAGGGGAGACTGCATTTGTCACGCCAAGTCCCGCCAGCGCGCGGGACAACGGTGCGTCGGCCAGCATGGCCCATTGACCCAGCCGCTGAAACAACCGGTTCTGCATCTCGCCGGCCGCAGCCTTGGTATAGGTCAGGCACAGGATCTTTTGCGGGTCCGTTCCGTCCAGCAGCAACCGGGCCACCCGGTCGGTCAGCACTCTGGTCTTGCCCGAACCTGCATTCGCCGCCAGCCACGTGCTCATATCCGGGCGGGCCGCCTGAATCTGGCGTTCTGAGGCTTCGTTCACGCTCATTTCAACGCAATCCCGGTCGGATCGGTGCTGTGGTCCCACTCGCCGAACCGGGCCAGTTGATCATAATCGCCGGCTTCGGCTTCTTTTTTCATCGCACGCCGGGATGTGAAGCCCTGATCGGGTGATGAATAGGCTGCAACCAGCGTCATCAAATCAGTCCAGACCTGTGCAGGCGGATGATCCTCGATGGGGGCGGTCTCTTCCACTGGGGTTCGGCCCAGCCCGATGAACCGCGCGTCGATGACCGGGCCGGGCGGCACACCTTCCGCGCCAAAGGCTTCGATGACAGCGGTTTCAAGCAACAACTGCTTGTCAAAATGCAACTGTTCTTTTTCGCTCGGCGGTTTTCCGGTTTTGTAATCAATGATCCGGTAACGGCCCGAATGGTCCCTGTCGATGCGGTCGGCGATCCCGGTCAGAGTAAAGGCAGGATCCAACGATACCGCCGAAAGCCGCGCCTCGATCGCAACGGGCTCGGCGACCTGCCGACGCGCCTTCTCTCCCTCGACAAACCATTCGGCGATGCCCCCCAGCCGCGCAAGCCACAGGCTGCGCGCAACCGGCCAGCTGACGGCATCCTCGATCCGGGCTTTCGCTGTATCCAGCAAGGCAGGAACGGTGAGATCCTGTTCCGTCCGTATGAAATGTTCCAGAACATCGTGGAACACGGTGCCACGCAGCAGCGCATCCGGTGTTTTGATCAGCGCGTCCAACGGGCGCAGTCGTAAAACGTGACGGGCATAAACCGCATACGGATCCCGGATCAGACGCTTGATTTCGGTGACTGACAGATGGGAAGGACGCGCAGGAACCGGCGGCCGGGGCGAAGGCCGCGGTGCCGGTGCGGTCCTCTCTGCTTTGTCCAGCGCCCGCGCCCAGGCCAGCCATTTCTCGCCGCGCTGCTGCATATCGCTCAGCGCCTGATCGCCGCCGGCTTCGGGCAGACCTGACAGCAGGTTCACCAACCGGTTCAGCCACCGTGACGGCACCGTTTCGGCATCATCCGATCGCTTAGACCGTGTTAGAAGAACTTCTGGCGCGTTTATGGCCTGCTGCCAGTCATGCGCCGACAGCCCGATCCGGCGATCCGGCAGCAACAGACCGGCCCGGTCCCGCATCACTCGGTTCAGCCATGGGTCAGGGGCGGGCGATTCCGGCCACGACCCGTCGTTCAGCCCGCCCAGAATTACCAGATCCGCACCCTGAACCCGCGCTTCCAGCGTGCCCCAGATCATGATATCACCTTCGGCTGTGTCCCGGTCCCGAACCACGTCGCGCCGAAGCAGATTGTCGAGTATCCCGGTAAAGTCCCGGGCCGCAAACTGATCGCCCGACGGGTCGGCATCCGTCAGTTCGTCTAAAGCTTCCCGCAGGCTTCTCCCGGCACTTTGCTGCCAAAGGCCGCCGCAGCCTGCCTCGTCTGTCCCGGCGGCGATGGCCTCGGCGGTTGAAACCAGCCTTTTGGTCCAGCTGTTCAGATCGGAATGCGTTGACTGATCCGACGGCAGAACCGTCCGTGTCACCCAATCGGTCCATTTAGTGTCTGTTTTGTCGGCGCCGAAAACGCGCAGATCTTCGGGACCCGGATGCGGGGGGCCTTGCCGACGCAGAAACAGTTCCAGCTCACGTGTTTGCCTCAGATGCTCGCCGCGATCGGCATCGGAATGTGTCAGAGGATGTTTCAGCAACGCGATAACAGTATCGCTGCGGACAGGGCCGGTAAACAATTCGGCAACCTGCCGGACCAGCCGACCGGGCGGCGACAGGTGCAGCGGCAAACCCGCGCTGTCATCGGCAATGATGTCCCAACGGTCCAGCGCGGCGCTGACCTGTCTGGTCAACATCCGGTCGGGTGTAATCAGGGCCGCAACTTTCCCGTTCGCCGCCGCGGACCGCAGACACAACGCGATGGAAAGGGCCTCTTCCCGTGTCGTTTTTGACTCTACCAAAGCAACTTTGCGCATCGCATCCGGGATACCGGGCAATCCCGGACCTTCGTCCAGCCAGGCATCGGTGAACGGCGCGGGACGCAGCGCAAGAGAGACCAGCCGCGTTCTTTCAGGGGACGGAGCCGGAACACTGCTCCAGCGTTCGATCGATGCGGGCGAAATGCCAAGCTGGCGCGTCAGTTTGACAAACCGATACTGTGGGTGATCTTCGCCGGTCAGGGCATCGCCGAGCTGATCCCACATCGCGGCCGGGGCATCGAAATCGAAACCGGGCAGGACGACCGCGCCATTCGGCAGCAGCGATATCGCCTGCATCAGCAAGGACGTCGTGCCGCGAGACCCGGTGGAGCCCGCCAGGATGATCGGGCAGGTCGGGGGATCCGCCTTCCATCGGTTTGCCATCGCTACGACGAGCGCCCTTTGCGCGGCCTCGCCATCCGGCTCGGATTCCACGGACCGCAGATAGGTGTCCGCAATGGCGATGAACTGCTGTGCCCGGGCCCAGTGCCCTGACTGATCCGTAACATCCAGCGCCGCGATCTGCGATGCATCAACACCCTCGCCATGCATCTCGTCGATCAGCGAAGCCAGACTGTCGGCCAGATCAAAAACAGACTCTGTACCGGCCAAATCCGGCTGTTTTTCGATCAGATCAGAAATCAGGCGGGCCAGGGCCAGGCGCCGCGACAGCGGCCTTCCGGTTCTTTCAGGTGCAGGTGACCCGGGCAACAGCGCGAGATCGGAAAGCGTCAGGATCTTCGGCAACAATTGCGCAGGGCCTTCCGCGAACAACGCCTTCACGCGACGGGCCATGCGGCGCGTGTTGACGATCAGGTGCACGGCGGCCATCGATTCGGGCGCAGAACCATCCATGCGCGCCCGAATTCCGTCCGTCAGTGCACGCGGAAAATCGACCCCGGGCGGCAAGGCAAAAACCCGGGGCCGGTCATACGGGTCAAACATTTTCGGCCACCAGACGGTTTGCCAGCTTCAGCCCCTCGGGTGTTCCGACGTCGCACCAACGTCCGGGATATTCCACTGCATAGAGCCTGTTTTCACGCTGAATCTGATCCCAAACGATATTCAGGGAAAACACCTCTTCCCGAACCTGCTCCACCCATTTGGTTTTGATGATCTGCGCGCCGCCGTAGACAAACGTCCCGTTGCGCGAAATTCTGCCATCCGGGTGCAGCCCGAAATCGCCTTCGCCGTCGCGGCCGATCGTTCGGTCCAGTGGCACGCAGGCCAACAGCGCGTCCATTTTGTCGGGATCCCAGTGCCGGATCAGGGTTGTCAGGGGGTTTGGCCCGGACCAGATGACATCGGGGTTAAATGTGCCCACGACCGGGGCGTTCAACACCGGCAGCGCCATGCGCAAACCCCCGCCCGTGTCGAGAATATCCGGGGTTTCACGCGAAATAACCACGTCGCGACCCCTCAGGTGATCCTCAATGACATCCCAATGATAATGCGTGTTCACGACGATCCGGCCAATGCCCGCATCCTTTGCCAGCGTCAGCGCCCGATCGATCAGTGTTTCACCGCCGACCTTCAACATCGGCTTGGGCCGGTCCTTTGTCAGGTCGCGCATACGGGTTCCGAAACCTGCCGCGAATATCATCAGCGGCAAATTCATCCGGTGCGCAACCTTTCGAGCATAGCAGGCTCCGGTTCTGGCAGAACCGACATCAGCATATCCGACAGATCCGTGAGGCGGGGATGCGCCAGACAAGACCTAAGATGCGCCCAGGTTCGGGGAACGAAGTCCAGATACCGATGTTTTCCCATCTCCATGCAGAGCCTCGCAAAGACACCCAGAATGCGCAAATGCCGCTGAACGCCGATGACGTGATAGGCAAACCTGAACGCTTCCGGATCCCGCCCTGTTGCGGCAAGGTATCGCCGGATCATTACTTCCTCCAGCCCTGGCCGCAGATCCCGGCGTGCATCCTGCAGCAGTGAAACCAGATCATAAGCCGGATGCCCGGCCAGCGCGTCCTGAAAATCCAGCAACCCGGCACGTTGAAGCCCGTGCTGCTCCGGGCGCCAGATCAGGTTTTCGGCATGAAAATCGCGCAGAACCAGGACCGGCTCGGTTTTCAGCGCTTCAGACAGAACCTGTCTGAACGCCCGGTGAAAATCTGCCACGGTCTCTTCGTCAACCGTCTGTCCCGTTCCGGCGCAATAATGGGAAAACACAATCATGACCATATTGGCCAACCCCTCCGGAGTTTGCCGTTCCAGGCCGGCGGGCGGCGGACGATGCAGGTGGACGAGCACATCACAAGCGATTGAATAGAGTCTGATTTCGGCCTCTTCAGACTGTGGCGCCACCTGCGCAAACAGGTCGTCGCCAAGGTCCTCCATCAATATGTAGCCATGGTTCAGATCGGTCCGGATAACCTCGGGTGCAGCCAGACCGATGGATCTCAGGTGCGCGGTGATCCGCAAAAAATCCTCCTGCGACCCGCAGACATCCCGCGGCGCATCCATCAGGATCGCCGGGCTGCCCCGCGGGCCGGACAAACGAAAATAGCGCCGTGCCGAGGCATCACCGGCAAGGGCAACACGCTCGGACCCGGCCCATTGCGAGCCGGACAGGAATGCCTCCGGGGTTTGACGGGCCTTATTCATCAGTGTCTGGCACGGCAAATTCCGCCCATTTCGGGTTGGATGACCGAATATGAAACAGGCGCCGGTCTGGATCAGTGGCGCCGGGTTCCATGTGGATAAACAGGGCATCGCCGGGGGCCAGGTCGCCCAGCCGATCCGGCCATTCAACGAGGCAAATGCCCGTGTCAAACGCGTCGGTCAGACCGAGCTCAACCACCTCATCAACGCTGCCGACGCGGTACAGATCCGCGTGCCATACTTCACCGTGCGGCGTGTCGTAGGTCTGAACCAATGTGAAGGTCGGCGACGGCACATCTTCCGGGAAATCCAGAACCGAATGTATCAGGCTGCGGACAAAATGGGTTTTGCCCGCGCCGATGGGGCCGCTCAGCAACACCGTGTCGCCGGGCGTCAGCCGCGCGCCGACACGGCGGGCCAGTTCAGCCGTCTCTTCCGGTGACCCGCTGACGAGTGTTTTTTGCAATCGCGTCATGCTGCCAAAATGACGGCGACGAACCCGGTCTGCAACCGGGCTCAGACAGTTGCGAGGCCTTTCTGTTCGCGGGGCTCGATTTCGGCCGCTGACGTCATCCTGATCAACAGGCCCCCGCCCGGCAAGCGCACCGAAGTGAGCCGCGCCCTGCCTCCGTCCGGCAGAGGACCAAGGTCTTCCCAGAGCAGCCCCTCAGATGGGGCCGCGGCGATATGGTGAATGGTTTCTGCGTTCAGTTCCCGGCACGAAACTCTGCTCCATTCGGCACAGAAATCTGCCAGCGGTGTGCCACGCACCTCGTGATCCGGCGCAATCCCCCACATCTTCCGAAAGGCAATGTTGGCAAATGCCGCCTTTTCCGAGGCAGTAAAGACACAGACCGCCTCGTCGTCGCAATCCAGAACCGACGCGAACAGGGCCAGTTCCGTACGGAATTGTCGGGCAAGGCTGACCTCGGCTGAAATGTCCTCGAACAGAAAGGCGATGGCCCCGCCCGGGTGCGGGCGCCCGGTCACCTGATAGACGGACCCGGATGGCAGGGTCCAGGTTTCCTGATACCGCCCTTCCTCGGCCGCGCGCGCCAGATCCGACATTTCTGACCGCCATGCAGCATAGTCCCTGGGTTCCGGCATTGACTGGGTTTCCCTCAGGCGGTCGAAGAACGTTGCCAGATCCGGACGGGAACTGAGAAAGGCAAATGGCAACCCGCACAGATCAACAAGGGCAGGGTTGAACAGATTGAGCCGCCGCTGTTCGTCAAAGATCGCCAGTCCAATGGAAAGCTGCGCAAACGTTCCGGCCATCGTTTGAAAAAAGGTTCTTTTAGACTCCTCTATTCCGACCAGCGCGGTCACGTTTTGTGCGTAACAGATACAGGTCCCCTTATGCTGTGTACGGGTGATTTCGTACCATTCCGGTTCCGAGGAGGTCCGTGCATAAAGCGCAACCCGGTCCGGACCATCGTTTGGTTCGGTTGCCTTGCCGACGTGAAAAACCGGATCGTCGCCCATCATATGGTTCCTGTCCCGCCAGCGGCACAGGGATTTGTAAGCGTCGTTACACCAGGCCAGCCTGCCTTGGCTGTCGGTCGTCCAGATGGCGACGGGTGCGCGGCTGAACATGTCGACATCCGCTCTGCCGGGGTTGGGAACGAGAGGCTGTTCTTCGGGCAAGACATCGCCGGGCACCTCCGGCAGGGGCAAAAGGAACTGAGATGACCTTCGCCGCGACAGCAAAACCGCACCTGTTGCCGACAGAAGGCAGGTCAAAGCGAGAATAAGCCATTCGACCGTCAGCATGAATGAGCAACTTTGCAACCGGGTCCTGCTTTGGACATTGGCAAAAAACGGTTAACGCGCGGTTAAAACGGTCTCGGATTCAGGCGCTAATTGGCTGATTTGCGCCGAGGCTGCCAGCCCGCATGCCGTGATCCGCCTCCAGCCGGTCGCGTGGCCAGACCACCTCGACAATCGCGCCACGTGGCAGCATCGACGCGCGGCTGTCCGCACCGTTGGCAAAACTCAGTTCTGCGCCTGAGCGCTCCAGCAGAGTTTTCGCAATGAACAGGCCCAGCCCCATGCCTTCGTATCCCGGACGATATCTGCGGTCCGACCCGGAGCGGCGCCGACGCACGAACGGATCGCCGATCCGCCCGATCAGGTGCGTAGGATATCCCGGCCCGTCATCCAGAATGCGAACCGAAATCGCCTCGTCCGTCCAGTCCAGCTCGACCCAAACGGTTTCCACCGCGAAATCCACCGCGTTCTGCACCAGGTTGCGAATGCCATGAATAACTTCGGGCATTCTCAGGATGTCCGGCTGATCGGCCGGGTCAGCCTCGGGCGGACCAGAGTCTATATTGATGATTTTGCCCCGGTTCATGTGCGGCTCTGCGGCTTCTTCGACCACTGCAGACAACGGCGCCCGCCGCAGCAACAGGTCGTCCTTGCCGGCGCGCCCCATGCTGCGCAGGATGTCCCGGCAACGATCGACCTGATCGCCGATCAATTGCGCATCTTCCAGCAATTCCGGCTGCGTCTCCAGCTCTTCGATCAGTTCGGAACTGGTCAGCTTGATTGTTGCAAGCGGGGTTCCAAGCTCATGCGCAGCGGCCGCAACGACACCCCCCAGATCGGTCAGCTTCTGTTCCCGAGACAAAGCCATCTGGGTGGCAGTCAGGGCTTCGGCCATCGACCGGATTTCGTTGGTGACCCGGATGGCATAAAGGCTCATGAACGCGACCGCGATCACCAGAGCCACCCAATGTCCGAACAGGAACATATCCGGTATCCGCAGGATGAATCCCTGCTCGGTCCGCAGCGGCAGATGATAAAGCGCCAGCAACGACACCAGCAAAATAGTCGTCGTCCCCACCATCAGAGCCGAGCGCAGCGACATAACCGTGGCGGAAATCACCACCGGACCCAGCAGGAGCATGGCAAACGGGTTGTTCAGCCCCCCCGTCAAGTAAAGCAGGAAGGAAAGCTGCAACAAATCGAACAGCGACATCATGAAGTTTTCGAATTCGGATAACCGCCTGTTTTCCGGGAACACAAACACGGCAATCAGGTTTACTGATGCCGAAATGCCGATAACCAGATAACAAAGCCCGATCTCGATGTTGAGACTGTAGAGTTCTCGCGCGACCGTGATCGCGGCAAGCTGTCCGGCGATCGCCACCCATCGTAAAAGGATCAGCGTGCGCAGACGGATCCAGTTGCTGGCCTGTTGCTGAAACAATAGACAAATGTTGGAATCCGACATTGCGCCCCTAACCGGTTTTCATTGGCGTTGGACCTTGATACGGGCCGCTGTCGGATGGATCAACCGTCGCTGATCAGGAGAGAACGCGCAGATGACCCGTATGTATGCAATTCTGGCAGCCGCGGTAGCAGTGGCTGCATTGGCGGGAATTTGGCTGGCAACGATGATGCGGGCGCCGGACGATCGTTTTGCCGCGTGCCGGACCGGTCAGGTTGCCGGCGGTACCAGCCAGATCGGCGGTCCGTTCGAGCTGCTGGACAAGAACGGGCAGACGGTGACTGACAAGGACGTTCTGACCGAACCGTCGCTGATTTATTTCGGATACACGTTCTGTCCCGATATCTGTCCGCTGGACACGTCCAGAAATGCCGAAGCGGTAGATCTTCTCGAGGAAAATGGTGACATTGTCACGCCGGTTTTCATTTCGATTGATCCCGAACGCGACACGCCACAGGTCGTTGGTGAATTTGCGGAGAACCTGCACGAACGCATGATCGGGCTGACCGGCACGCCCGAGCAGGTCAAAGCCGCCAGCAAGGCGTACAAAACCTACTACAACGCCAACCCCGCGGACGACGAGTATTACACCGTCGACCACTCGACCTTCACTTACCTGGTGCTGCCGGACTACGGATTCGTTGAGTTTCTGCGGCGAGACTTGTCTGCCGAGGACGTGGCGACACAGGTGTCCTGTTTTCTCGACAAAGCCTGACCATGTTCGTTTGACCTTTTCGCGGTGACCAGTAAAAGTGCACGAACGCGACAAAAAACACCGTGGACAGAATAAATATGTCGGAACGCCAACTGGATGATATCGGACCAGACAATTCGTTGCTGCTGGTCGACGATGACGAACCGTTTCTGCGACGTATGGCCAAAGCCATGCAAAAGCGGGGGTTCGAAGTCGAAACCGCCGGTTCGGTGGCGGCCGGCAGGGCCATAGCCACGGCGCGTCCACCGGCATACGCGGTTGTCGACCTTCGGCTGGAGGATGGAAACGGGCTCGATGTGGTCGAAGTCCTGCGCGAAAAACGCCCCGACAGCCGGGTTGTTGTCCTGACCGGATACGGCGCGATTGCAACTGCTGTCGCCGCGGTCAAGATCGGGGCAACGGACTATCTGTCCAAACCGGCAAATGCCAACGACATTTCGAACGCGCTGCTGGCGAAATCCGATGAACTGCCACCGCCGCCGGAAAACCCGATGAGCGCGGACCGCGTGCGGTGGGAGCATATCCAGCGGGTCTATGAGCTGTGCGACCGCAACGTCAGCGAAACCGCCCGGCGGTTGAACATGCACCGGCGGACACTGCAGCGGATCCTGGCCAAGCGCAGCCCAAGATAATCAGGCCCGGCGTACCCATTTCACGAAATGCGTCAGCGCGGGAGACATCGGACCGCGTAACCGGACCATGTAATACCCCAATCCGTCGCTTTCTCCCTGATACAGGCTGACAAGCCGCCCGTCTTCCAGATCACCCTGCACCAGCGCCTGCGCCTGAATAGACAATCCGTTGCCGGCGCGCGTGGCCGCCAGCGCCAGATTGTTGGTGGCCATTTCCGTCGTGTTCAGCGCCGACAGATCCAGCCCGGCGGCCTGCCCCCAGACATCCTGCTCGTGGGATGCCTCGGACATGAACCAGCGATAGTCCTGCAATTGCCCGATCTCATCCAGATTGCGGCCTTGGGCAAGCGAAGGTGCGGCAACCACCACAAACGGGCTCATCACCAACGGCTCTACCTCCAGCCCAGGCCAGTTTCCGTCGCCAAACCGAATGGCCAGATCATAGCCGTCACGGCGCAATTCCACGACGCTGACTGATGGCACCAGAGCCACTTCGATTTCTGGATGCGCAGACCAGAACCGGCCAATCCGGGGCATCAGCCACGCTTCGGCAAAGGAAGGCGTCATCGTCACCTGCAATGGTCTTTGTCGCCGGTTGTCCATCAGGGCCCGGACGCCCGACGCAATCGTGCCAAACCCCTCGCCCAGGTCATCTGCCAGCCGCAGACCGGCCGCGGTCGGGCGCATGGACCTTCCCTGCCGCTCCATCAATGGCTGGCCAAAATGATCTTCCAGCGCCCGCACGTGTTGTGCGATGGCCGCATGAGTCACGTTCAGTTCCCGCGCAGCGGCCGAAAAACTGTCAAGCCGGGCTGCGGCCTCGAACGCGCGAAGCGCCGACAGAGAGGGTATGTCGCGCCAGTCCATACTGTTAGCTCACCTTACATATCGCAGCTATTCCTGATTCGCGTCCTTCGCGCAACCCGCCTACATCTGAGTCATCGACAATCAGGAGCCAGGCAAATGATCCCGATCCTCAACAGCATGTTCAGAACCGCAACCCGTCATGACATTTGGGATGCGCCAAACCATTGGTATCGGCAACAGGGCGACTATCACGACCGCCGGCATCGCGAGGACGCCCAGCGGTATATGCTGCGGCGAACCTTGCGTTAAACCGGGCTGCGCCAGTCCGACGTTATAGCTGAGCCATCAGATCCCTGTGCCGGGCGGTGAACTCTGCCCGCACATTTGCCGGGGGCCGCAGCGTGATTGCCAGACCGTCCATCAGCGTCTCGTCCGGCATACCGAAAAACTTCTGCGCCTCGGCCGCTGCAAACCCGGCGATCTGCGTCGCCTCCATATAGGCGGATACCCTGTCGGCCCTCTTGATTTGTCGCTTGATGGCCTTCGGCAGTTCCGCCGGCAGACCGAACCGCAGATGAATGGCCGCCGACAAACGATCATCCAGCGCACCATACCCCGGCCCAACCGCGGCCTTTACCGGGGAAATCATGTCTCCGATCACGTATTCCGGCGCGTCATGCAGCAACGCGGCCAGCCGCCATTTTGCGGGCGCGTTGGGCGAAATCCGGCCAAAGATCTCTTCGACCAGCAGCGAATGTTCTGCCACGGAGTAGGCAAAATCACCACGCGTCTGGCCGTTCCAGCGGGCAACAAAGGCCAGCCCGTGCGCGATATCTTCGATTTCGATATCCATCGGCGTCGGATCCAGCAGATCCAGCCGCCTCCCCGACAACATCCGTTGCCATGCGCGTGTACGTGTTGCCATTCTGCCACTCCTGAAAACACCGCCCAGATTTTGCCACATTTCCGGCGCAAACTCTTTCGCATCCCGACCACGCGCTGCCAACGAAGAAAAACAAATGGTCGCAACACCAGCAGGCGTAGCCGGGATCACAGAGTCGAGGGGGGCGCGTTCCTCCTCCCGGCGCGTCCTCCTCAGACAAAATCCGAGCAGAGGAGCTTGTCATGAGCAGGCGAATTCAGGCATTTGGCCTGGGCCTATCCCTGTGCTTCTGCACGTCGATGGCCCTTGCCGGAAACTGCGCCACGCGCGATGCGGTGGTCCGGAATCTACAGACCAAGTATGATGAACAGCTCGCCGTTGGCGGGTTGCAGGCAACTCAGAACACCACCTCCGTCATGGAAATCTGGGCGTCACGGAAAACCGGAACCTTCACGGTCCTGATGACCAATCCCAACGGCGTAACCTGCATCGTTGCCGCCGGCACCGATTTCTTCGAGGCCGAGAAAAAACCGGCTGAGGTGCCCGGAACGCCAAGCTGAGGTTTCGGAGCCGGTTCAGGCCCTGTTCAGTGGCACATAGATCGCGTTGTCATCCATGGTGCCCGCGAACTGATAGTCCAGATCCGGGAAATGCGCCTGCAGGCACGAAAGGAAGAACCGCTGGGTTCTGACCTTGGACGCCTTCATCACAATCATCGGCGCGCTGTCATGCACGAGCCGTTTCGCGCCCAGTATCGCCGGCATTTCCAGATTGTGCGAATTCAGGTGGATTACGCTGACATAGCGGCCCTGCGGCACAACCGCGTCCAGCCTTTTCATCTGAACGAATGTGATCGGTTCATCGGGGGTTTCCGATATATCCGCTTCCGGTCCGCGGTCGACCAGCCGGGTCGACGGAAAGTCCCGGTTCCGTTTGCCGGCGATGGTCTGGTGCAGGTTTACCTGTTCCAGACCGTTGATCCGGGCGGTGAAAGAAGATGCCGCGAACGCCGTGTCCTCGGGTTCGAATGCGTGGATCATCGCGCTGGGTGCCAATGCTTCGTGAAACGCGGGCAGAAAACTGCCGATACCCGTGCAACCGGTAATCAGATCGCCCGAGCCCAGCTTACGGCTGATCAACTGCAGAGTTGAGCTCTCCGGCACTCCTGCCTGGGCGATCAGCTGCGCTTCCGCGCCTTCGGCCATCGTGTCGGGAACACAGTAGTGACCGAACGGATTGCTGGCCAAAGTATAGGCAAACCCAACGTCATTTGCGAATCCAACCGGCACATGCGTGGCCAGATCGCCAGTGGTTTCCATAGATTCCGTGATATCGGGCGCAGCTTCGCTGGCCAGTTGCTCAAGTGCCATGTTACCGCCTCAGGTTGTTTGCCCTTTTCCGGGCTTTGATTGCGCAAACTATGATGCACATTGCCGCGCGAATCAAGGGATGCTACGGACGCTCGGGATTCGACTGAGGACAGCGGAGCACAGGATGAGCAGCGACTACATTGTAAAAGACATTTCATTGGCCGGATTCGGCCGCAAGGAAATCGACATTGCCGAAACTGAAATGCCGGGCCTGATGGCCCTGCGCGAGGAATACGGGTCTGCACAGCCGCTCAAGGGCGCGCGGATTGCCGGGTCGCTGCATATGACGATCCAGACCGCGGTGCTGATCGAAACGCTGGTGGCGCTGGGCGCCGACGTGCGCTGGGCATCGTGCAACATCTTCTCGACCCAGGACCACGCGGCAGCGGCGATCGCAGCAGCCGGCACGCCGGTCTTTGCCGTCAAGGGGGAAACGCTGGAGGAATACTGGGACTACGCCGACCGGATCTTCCATTTCGAAGATGGCGGCTGCAACATGATCCTGGATGATGGCGGCGATGCAACGCTGTACATCCTGATGGGCGCCCGTGTCGAAGAGGGAGAAACCGACCTGATCGAGGTGCCGACCTCGGAAGAGGAGGTCGCGCTGTTCGCGCAGATCAAGAAGCGGCTGGCCGAAAGCCCGGGCTGGTTCGTCAAGCAGCGTCACATGATTCAGGGCGTGACCGAGGAAACCACCACCGGTGTCCACCGCCTGTATCAGATGATGGAAAGGGGCCACCTGCCGTTCCCCGCCATCAACGTGAACGACAGCGTGACCAAGTCGAAATTCGACAACAAATACGGCTGCAAGGAATCGCTGGTCGACGGTATCCGTCGCGCCACCGACACGATGATGGCGGGCAAGACTGCCGTTGTCTGCGGATATGGCGATGTCGGCAAAGGCTCGGCCGCGTCCCTGCGCGGGGCTGGTGCACGCGTAAAAGTGACCGAGGCCGATCCGATCTGTGCGCTGCAGGCGGCGATGGACGGGTTCGAGGTGACGACGCTCGAAGACACGCTTGAAACCGCCGACATCTTCATCACCACGACCGGCAACAAGGACGTGATCCGGATCGAGCATATGCGCGAGATGAAGGACATGGCCATCGTCGGCAACATCGGCCATTTCGACAATGAGATTCAGGTCGCGGCGCTGAAAAACCACAAATGGACCAACATCAAGGAACAGGTGGACATGATCGAGATGCCTTCGGGCAACCGGTTGATCCTGCTGTCCGAAGGCCGTCTGCTGAACCTCGGCAACGCCACCGGGCACCCGTCCTTTGTGATGTCGGCCTCCTTCACCAATCAGACGCTGGCGCAGATCGAGCTCTGGACCAAGGGCGACGAATACGACGATCAGGTCTATGTCCTGCCCAAGCATCTGGATGAAAAGGTCGCGCGACTGCATCTGGCCAAGATCGGTGTGAAACTGACCGAACTGACCACCGAGCAGGCGTCTTATATCGGTGTGAAACCCGAAGGCCCGTTCAAACCGGAACACTATCGGTACTGACGTCCTGTGCGTGTCATCGTCTACGGGCTTGGCGCCGTCGGCGGGTCTGTCGCAGCCGCGCTGACCCGCAAGGGCCACAACGTTCTGGGCGTTGCACGCGGAACCCATCTGAGCGCAATCCGCGAAAGCGGGCTGCGCTTCCGGGCGCCGGGGATTGACGAACGGGTTCCGGTGCAGACCGTCGCAGATCCTTCGGAAATCCGGTTTGCCGCCGGTGACATGGTGTTGCTGGCCATGAAAACTCAGGACACCCCGCCGGCACTGGACGCTTTGCGCGGCGCCGGGATGACCGATCAGCCTTTGTTCTGCTTTCAGAACGGCGTGTCCAATGAACGTCTGGCGCTGCGCCTGTTTCCAAATGTGCACGGTGTCACAGTGATGATGCCGTCAACGCATTTGCAGCCCGGCGAAGTGGCTGCCTTCGGGCAGCCCTGCTTTGGGCTGTTCGATATCGGGCGCTATCCGCATGGCGTGGATCAGGCCGACAGGGATCTGGCCGACATGCTGACAGATGCGGGCTTTGGCGGGTTCCCGGTTGAAAATGTTATGTCTGCAAAATACGGCAAACTATTGCTGAACCTTGGCAATATCCTCAAAGCGGCAATCGGAAACGACCCGGCCAGCCGCGATCTGAGCGATGGTCTTCGTGCCGAGGCGATGGCTGTTTATGAGGCTGCCGGCATCGACTGGCACGAAGTCGGCGGAAGCGACCCGCGCCGCGACACGCTGCTGCGGTTGCAGGATGTGCCGGGGGTTCAGCGCGGATTAGGATCAACAACCCAAAGCCTTGCCCGCGGGCTGCCTCTGGAAACCGATTACCTGAACGGCGAAATCACGCTTCTGGGGCGGCTGCACGGAGTTCCCACACCACTGAACGCAGCCTGTTGCCGGCTGGCGGCCCGGCTGTCGGCGCAGGGAACTGCGCCGGGCAGCCTCGGCATCAGTGACCTGCGCGCCGCGCTGGAAAACGGCGGGACTGGATAACATCCGCCTGGCGCTTGTCAGCTGTCGTAGCTGAGCGCCGGAAACCAGTCGCTTCCGCGCCCATCCGGTGTCAGATCCAGCAGGTTCCACAACGGCCACAGCTGATCGACATGCCGCGGATGACCTTCAAGTCCGGCAAAAAACAGCTCGGACCCCAAAAATGGTGCATGCCGTCCAGGGTTTTGCGGAAGACGTTCATCATTGGCAGTTGTGCGCCGTCGGGCGCTTCTGCGTGGTAATCCGACTGATAGGTCGTGTCCTGTGCCGACAGCAACTCAAGACCGGTCCACCCTCTGTCCTTCGCCAGGTCTCTCAGCTGCTCGGGCGTCGCAGCTGCGACGATGACAAGGCTCATATTCTGGCGGATATGACTGGCCTGTCCGGCCAGCCCGTCCAGCATGGATACGCACATCGGGCAGGGTTCTGTCTAGTCGGGCCGGTACATCAGGCTGTAAATACCAAGCGTTCCGCCGGGATGCGTGAACATCGCCGACATCGGCACATGTGACCCGTCCAGGGCGGTGAACACATAATCCGTCGGAACCATACCGCCTAACGGCATCTGCCGGCGCTGCGCGGCAACCTTCTCGACATGCTGTCTCAGCGCGATCTCTTCACTCAGCAACGCTTGGCGCGCGGCGCGATATTCGGCGGTTTCACCGGGAAAACTGATGGACATATGCGTAGCCTCCTTAATTAACCGATATGTTAATAATAGCATCCGATACTTTCAAGCCCTTACCATCCGTCTGAGCGCGACAAACTTTTCCTTTGTCCGCCAAACGATTGCGACTAACCTTTGCTCATGGGTCATTGACCAGCCTGATAAAGAGGAAGTTTTCATGGGTAAGAGAGACGATCTTATTGCGCAGTATGCCGACGATCTGAAAAACAAATGCGGGATGGATCCCGACATGGACCTGCTGACAAAGGTCACCATCGGCTGCGGTCCGTCCATCTACGATGCGGATGCCTCCACAGTGGCCGCAACGCAGGAAGGCGAGATCGAAACCGTCAAGAATAACTTCCTGATCAAGAAACTGGGCCTGTCCGACGGTCCGGAGCTGATGGAAGGGATCAACAAGGCGATCGAAACCTACGGCAAGTCCGAACGGAACAAGTACCGCGCCGTTGTCTATTACATGCTGACCAAGCATTTCGGCAAAGAGTCCGTTTACGGCTGACCCTTGATCAGCGGTATTTGAACTATTTGCCGTTTGAGAGCTTGGCGCTCTGCTGATAGCTTGGTCCGGCGGCCAGTACGGCCAAGACCTATAATCATTCGTGTGTGGTGAGTTGGGAGCACACGGGGAAAAGGAGGGGCCTGGTCAATCAGGCTCCTCCTTCTTTTGTGCTTGCCCTAATCCGCCTGCGTGCCTGCCATTGCACAGACACAGGCCCATTCCGTCGCGCTCACCGGCTGTACCGACAGGCGGGAGTTTTTGACCAGAACCATCTCGGCCAGTTCCGGTTCGGCCTTGATCTGATCCAGCGTCACCGGTTTTTCCATCGTGCGGATGGCCCGGATATCCACGCATTCCCAGCGTTCGTCATCCGTCGTGCTGTCCGGATGGGCCTCGGCACAGATCTCAACGATTCCGACAACGGCTTTTTCCTTCTGCGAATGGTAGAAAAACCCGCGATCACCGACCTTCATTTCACGCATGAAGTTCCGCGCCTGATAGTTGCGGACCCCGTCCCACTCTTCGCCTTCATCACCCTTGGCGACCTGATTGTCCCAGCTCCATGTCGAAGGTTCCGATTTAAATAGCCAATATGCCATGTGTCAGGTTCCGATACGTGCTGCGCCACCGGTTAATCATAAGCCCGGTGCCGCGAATGTCATTCTTCTTTCAGCGGCCGGGCCAGCAATTCGGTGATCGCGTCCTGAACGGTGATCTTTCCGTTCAACAGCCCGACAACAACGGCGGTGATCGGCAGGTCGATACCGGCGGCACCAGCGCTGTCCAGCACCGCCTGAGCCGTTGCCGCGCCCTCGACGGTGACCGACGGGTCAAAGGTTTCACCCCGACCCAACGCCAGACCGCGCCGGTAATTACGCGACTGCTCCGACGTGCAGGTCAGCGCCAGATCGCCCAGCCCGGACAACCCGGCCAGCGTTTCCGCCCGCGCACCACGCGCCACTGCAAGGCGCAGCATCTCGGCATAGCCGCGTGTCATCAGCGCAGACCGGGCGCTTTCGCCCAACCCGGCGCCGATCACGGCACCACAGCCGATCGCAATCACGTTCTTCAGCGCACCGCCCATCTCGGCACCGGCAACATCGGTCGTGCGATATAGCCGCAGATTGCCGGTCGTCAGTTCACCCTGCAATCGCCTTGCCGCAGCATCGTCCGCACAGGCCAGCGTCAGCGCGGTCGGCAAACCGGCTGCAATATCGGCGGCAAAACTGGGGCCCGTCAGCAGGGCCACGCCGGCGTCCGGAACGGTTTGGCAGATCACTCCGACGGGCCCCAACCCAGTGCCCGCCTCGGCACCCTTGCAGCAGGCAACCAGCGACTTGCCCTGCAACAGGTATGCATTCTGCTCAAGAAACCGCCGCAACTGCTGTGCCGGCACCGCCAGCAGAATCGTTTCGATGCGGGTGGCCTCCTCAATGTCTGACGTGACACGCAGACCATCGGGCAGCGTCACCCCGGGCAAGCGCGCGTCGTTTCTGCGGGTCTGCGCCATGTCACGCGCATGGTCCTCCGATCGCGCCCACAGGCGGGTTTCCCCGTTGCCGGACAGCGAAATTGCCAACGCCGTGCCAAACGCCCCTGCGCCCAGAACCGATACCGTCATGCCTTGGCCCCTTTCTTGCCACTGCCCAGCATCGCCGGGCTGGACTGATCCAAAGGCCAACGCGGACGGGCGGAAATCTCCTGCGTATCACGCTGCCCGGCCGCAAAACGCTCAAGCCCGGCATAGGCGATCATGGCAGCATTGTCGGTGCACAGGTTCAGCGGCGGTGCGCAGAACGCACATCCGTGCCCGGAACTCTGCGCCTCCAACGCCCTGCGGATCGCCGTGTTTGCAGCCACGCCACCGGCAACGGCCAGCGTCGGCACAGCGGGCGCCAGCATCAGGTAATGCGTCAGTGCCCGCTTTGTCTTGGCGGCCAGAACACCGGCGACGGCCGCCTGGAAACCGGCGCAGATATCGGCCCGGTCCTGTCGGGTGAGCCCGCCCTTCTCAGCAATGATCTGATCCCGCTGGCGCAGCACGGCAGTTTTCAGTCCCGAAAACGACAGGTTGCAATCCGGCCGGTCCAGCAGGGGACGGGGAAACCTGAACCGTGTCGGGTCGCCTGATCTTGCCTCCCGCTCGACCGAAGGACCTCCGGGTTGTGGCAGGCCCAGAAGACGGGCGGTTTTGTCAAACGCTTCGCCCGGGGCATCGTCGATGGTTCCGCCCAGCCGTTCGAATTCCTCTGCTCCGTGGGCAATCAGGAACTGGCAATGCCCGCCGGACACCAGCAACATCAGGTATGGAAAACCGGTCCCGTCCGTCAGACGCGGCGTCAGCGCGTGACCGGCAAGGTGGTTGATTCCCAATATCGGAATCCCCGTTGCCGCGCTCAGCCCCTTGGCGAACATCACGCCGGCCAGAACGCCACCGATCAGGCCCGGGCCGCTGGTCACAGCGATGGCGTCAATCCCGAACAGGTCCATTCCCGCCTGGGCCAGCGCCCGTTCGGCACAATGATCCAGCTTTTCCGTATGTGCCCGCGCCGCGATTTCGGGCACAACCCCGCCAAATGCCGAATGCAGCTCATCCTGCCCGGCCACAACAGACGACAGGATACGGGCATTGCCCGGCACGCCACGAACCACCGCCGCGGCGGTGTCGTCACAGCTGCTTTCCAATCCGAGCAGGGTCATTTCGCGGTTGGTCATCGGGCACGTCATTGCAGGACAGGCCGTGGCGGGGTATCACCGGAGGCTCTGCTGAACAATGCCCGGGGTACATGGTGGCGGACAACGACAAGGCTGTTTTGCTACTGACCCGCCCGCTGACATCCGCGCAGGAGTTTGCCGAACGCGTATTGGCCCATGGCCTGCCCGGGCTGAGGCCCTGCTTTTCGCCGTTGCTGGATATTACTTTTCGGGACAACCCGATTGACTATGGCGATGCCGCCGGTGTGGTATTCACCTCCCGCCATGGCGTTGACGCGGCTGTCCGGTTCGGATCTTCGCTGCGGCTTCCCTGTTCCTGCGTCGGCAGCGCAACGGCGCAAAAGGCCCGCGACGCCGGCTGGCCCGTGCTGACAGAGGCTGAAACCGCCAGCGCACTGATCGGCAAACTGACCAGCGACAGCACCAAGGGTCCCCTGCTTCATATCTGCGGGCGGGAACGGCGTGGCGAACTGGCCGAAAACCTCAGCCGCGCCGGCCTGACAACACGGGAAATCGTGACCTATGATCAGTCCCTGTTGCCGTTTTCCGCCGGCGCCCTGCGGGCCCTGAACGGTCCTCTGCCGATTATCGCACCGGTTTTCTCTCCCCGAACGGCGCGACACTTTGCCCGTTCGCATAAGGGAACCGCACCTCTGTGGCCGGTGGCGATCAGCCGCGCAGCGGCCGAACCCCTTGATTGCTTGGACGTTGCGGCGATCTGCGTTGCCAAAAGACCGAATTCCGACGCGATGCTGGATGCGATAGCGGACACATACGAAAGGGCGATCCGGGTTGAGGGTGACCGGACCGAAGACTAACTTAGATAAGTGGATTTTAGGTTCGAATTCAGAATCACGGAGTGTGTTTGACGTGGCCGACAAGTCGAAACCGGAAGTTGACGCTGAAGCGGGCACCGTTGATCCGACAGAAACCCCGGAAGCCCCGGTTCAGGACGAAACACCGATCTCCGGGTCAGACAACGCGGTAGAATTGAACGAACCCGAGCCTGCTCTTGAATCTGACGGGGATCCAGAGGCCACTCCTCCAGAGCCAGAGCCAGAGCCAGAGCCAGAGCCAGAGCCAGAGCCAGAGCCAGAGCCAGAGCCAGAGCCAGAGCCAGAGCCAGAGCCAGAGCCAGAGCCAGAGCCAGAGCCAGAGCCAGAGCCAGAGCCGCAGGTTGTCGAACGCGTTGTTGAAACACGGCGCGGCGGTTTCCTTCCGACGCTGCTTGGCGGCGTCGTGGCGGCCGCCATCGGATTTATCGCGGCGCAGGGCGACTTGCTGGACCCGTATCTGCCCGCATCCCTGAAAGGGAATGCAACCGGCGAAACGCTGACCGATATTCAGACTGACCTGTCCGCGCTGGATGCGCGCCTGACCAAGGCTGAAACACTGGCCGCTGCGAACACACCGCCGGACATCGGCCCTCTGACCGCCCGGGTAGACGCGGTGGAAAAGTCCGGACAGGCGGTTGCCGAGGCCCAGACGGCGCTGCGCGGCAAAATCGACGAGGCTGCCGGTTCGCTAGCGATGATCGCATCGCTGGACGAACGCCTGACTGCGCTTGAAAAACGCCCCATAGACGAAGGCGTGTCCAAGGAAGCCATCGCCGCCTATGAACGCGAAATCGAAGCGCTGAGCGGCAGTGTCACGGGCTTGCGCGAAGAGGTCGAAGCGCTGCTGGAAAACGCGCGGTCAATCGAGGCCGAAGCCCGCGAACAAAAGGCCGCCGCCGCACAAACCGCACGCGCCGCGGAACTTGGAAACGCGATCACCCGCCTGCGCTTTGCCGCGGCCACGGGTTCCGCGTTCCCGGCAGAACTGGCCGCCGCGGCGGATGCCGGTGCGCAAATCCCCGGCGTCGTGTCCTCGGCGGCGGAAAATGGAATCGCCGGCATCCCGGCACTGGCCGAAGCCTTTCCCGAAGCGGCCCGCAAGGCGCTTGCTGCCGCCCGCGCGGAACAATCCGACAAGGGCGGCCTTGCAGCCTATCTGCAACGTCAGTTGGGCGCGCGTTCGGTCAGCCCGCAGGAAGGTGATGACGCCGACGCCGTTCTGTCCCGTGCCGAAGCGGCGGTACAGTCGGGCGACATCGCAGGCGCGTTGAAGACACTACAAATCCTGCCGGAAACCGCCCGGGCCGAACTCGCCAATTGGATCAGCCTGGCCGAGACCCGCGTTGCCGTTCTGGCTGCGATTGACGGAATGGCGCCGAACCAGAACTCAAACTGAAGGACAATCCGATGCTGTGGTCCCTGGTCAAAATTCTGGTTTTTGTCGCCGTCATCGGATTGCTTGCAATCGGTGCCGGCTATCTCATGGAAACCGAAGGCGGTATCCGCGTCACCGTGGCGGGAATGGAATACTCCTTCACCCCGCTGCAATCGGTGATCGCGGCCATCGTTCTGGTCGTTCTGGTGTGGGTGCTTCTGAAACTGCTGTCGCTGCTGGTCGCGGTTCTGAAATTCCTCAACGGTGACGACACCGCGATTTCCCGCTATTTCGACCGCGGCCGCGAACGCAAAGGCTATCAGGCGCTGGCGGACGGGATGATGGCGTTGGCTTCGGGCGAGGCGCGCCTTGCCATGACCAAGGCCGCGCGGGCGGAGAAATACCTTCAGAAACCCGAACTGACCAACCTGCTGACCGCCCAGGCCGCCGAAATGTCCGGCGACACCCGAAAAGCCACAGAAACCTACAAGGCCCTGATCAGGGATGACCGCACCCGGTTTGTCGGTGTGCGCGGGATCATGAAACAGAAACTGGCCGAAGGCGATTCCGACACGGCCCGCAAACTGGCCGAAAAGGCCTTTGAACTGAAACCGCATCACGAAGAAATGCAGGACACTCTGCTGCGGCTGCAGGCGCAGGCACATGACTGGTCCGGTGCACGCTCGACGCTGGGCGCCAAGCTGAAAAGCGGCACACTGCCTCGCGATGTTTACACAAGACGCGAGGCAGTACTGGCCCTGTCCGAGGCGTCAGACATTCTCGACGAAAATGCGAGCATCGAAACCCGCGAAGACGCGATACAGGCCAACCGCCTGTCGCCGGACCTGATCCCGGCTGCGGCGATGGCGGCCCGGTCCTATATCGCTATGGGACGGGCAAAAAATGCCACCCGCGTCCTGCGTAAGGCATGGCAGGCCCAGCCGCATCCCGATCTTGCCGCCGCTTTCGCGGAAATTCAGCCCGACGAATCCCCGGCCGAACGTCTGAAACGGTTCGAACAGCTGACCAACCTGCACGCCGAAAACCCGGAAACCAGACTGGTCAGGGCCGAACTGCTGATCGTGGCCGAGCAATTCCCCGAAGCCGCGCGCGTCCTGTCGGACCTGATCGCGGACAACCCGGACGCACGGGCGCTGACGCTGATGGCGGCGGTCGAACGCGGGCAGGGCGCTTCGGACAATGTCGTTCAGGGCTGGCTGGCCCGCGCCCTGAACGCCCCGCGCGGCCCGCAATGGGTCTGCGGCAACTGCAACAACGCCCACGCGGTCTGGCAACCGGTCTGCGAAAGCTGCGAAGCGTTCGACACGCTCAGCTGGCAAACCCCGCCCGCGGCAGAACTGCAATCCTCCACCGGATCACACATGCTGCCGCTGATCGTCGGTGCCGGCAAAGATACCGCCGACCCTGCCCCGGATGACACACTTCCCGCCGTCGAAGTCCTCGACGCCGAAGAAGTCACGCCCCCTGAAACGAAATCCGACAGTACTCTGCACTGACCCCCGCGACGACAGTTGACCACACCCGCCAACGGCCCTAATAGAGCCGTCAGGCCGCTGTAGCTCAGCTGGTAGAGCACGTCATTCGTAATGATGGGGTCGGGGGTTCGAGTCCCTTCAGCGGCACCAGCAAACAGATCCGGTTCAAATGTTCCGAAAGGACGGAAGCCGCCGTCGTTTCGGAACCGGTGTTTGCCGTATGACCCGGATACTGAGGTGTTTTGTTCCTCATTTTCCCGATTCTTGTTACCGCAAACAGGCGGGGACCAAAAAGCCTTGATGCGTTCCCTACCCGGGGTTAAGCCCGGAGCGACAGACAGGAGGACCCCCATGACTGCGGAAACGATTACCGCCGCGTATTACCGTGGAAACAAGAGCTTTTCGGTCGAACAGATCGCCGTGCCGACCCCAGGCCCGGGTGAAGTGGCCGTCCGCATCGCCTATTGCGGGATCTGTGGGACCGATATGCATGTCTATCACGGCAACATGGACGCGCGGATCGGGTTCGAGCGGGTGATCGGGCACGAAATGTCGGGCCTTGTCGACAGTATCGGCGAAGGGGTCACCGGATTCTCGGAAGGTCAGAAAGTTGTGGTTCGCCCGCTGGATCACTGCGGCGATTGTCCGGCCTGCGACGCCGGTCATCAGCATATCTGCCACAAGCTCAAGTTCCTCGGGCTGGATACCGACGGCGCGATGCAGGAAATCTGGGTCGTTCCCGCCCACACGCTGCACCATCTGCCCGCGGACATGCCGCTGGATCTGGCCGCGCTGGTGGAGCCGGTTGCGGTGGCCTGCCACGATGTCCGGATGTCCGGGCTGAAACCCGGTGAAGATGCCGTGGTCATCGGCGGCGGACCGATCGGTGTGCTCGTGGCGCTGGTGGCGCGCGAAGCCGGGGGCAACGTCATCATTTCCGAAGTGAACCCGAACCGGTTGGAAATTGCGCGGAAACTGGGCTTTGAAACCGTAAATCCGCTTGAACAGGACCTTGCCGCCACGGTCAACGAGCGTACCGGCAGCAAGGGTGCCGATGTCGTTTACGAGGTTTCCGGGTCTCAGCCCGGTGCCGATGCGATGACCGCCGTGGCCGCAACGCGGGCGCGGATCGTCATGGTCGCCATTCACGCGACGAAGCCGACCGTCGACATGTTTCAGTTCTTCTGGCGCGAACTTCAGCTGATCGGGGTCCGCGTATACGAGCCCGAGGATTATGACAGGGCGATTGAACTGGTTGCCGCCGGAGCCATCGACGGAGACACCGTGATCACCGATGTAAGCCCGCTGGAGGACATCCAGAAAGCCTTTGAATCCCTCGACAGCAGCCCGACTGCTCTCAAGAGCCTCATCAAAGTAGGAGACCTCGCATGAGCGACCTGTCAGCATTCGATCTCACCGGAAAAACTGCGCTGGTTACCGGCGCCAAGCGCGGCATCGGCCGCGCCATGGCCGAGGCGCTGGCCGGTGCTGGCGCGGACATCATCGGTGTCAGCGCGTCGCTGGAAAGCGAAGGCAGCGCCGTGGGCGCCGCGGTCGAGGCGATGGGCCGCTCGTTTCGCGGCTACGCCTGCGATTTCTCGGACCGGGCGGCGCTGACCGCATTTGTCCGGCAACTGGATGCAGACGGCATCGTTCCCGATATTCTGGTCAACAATGCTGGCACGATTCTGCGTAAACCCGCGGCCGAGCATGAAGATGAACTGTGGGACAAGGTGATTGAAACCAACCTGTCAGCCCAGTTTGTCCTGAGCCGGGAAATCGGTGCCAAGATGATCGCACGGGGGTCCGGCAAGATCATTTTCACCGCCTCCCTGCTGACCTTCCAGGGTGGGATCACGGTACCGGGTTACGCCGCCTCCAAGGGCGGGATCGGTCAGCTGACCAAGGCGCTGGCGAATGAATGGGCGGGCAAGGGCGTGAATGTGAACGCTATCGCTCCGGGCTATGTCGCCACCGACAACACGCAGGCCCTGCAGGACGATCCGGTCCGGTCCAAGGCGATCCTCGAACGCATTCCGGCCGGGCGTTGGGGCAGGCCCGAAGACTTCGCCGGCCCGGCGATCTTTCTTGCGTCCTCCGCGTCGGATTACGTCAGCGGCGAAATCCTCACGGTTGACGGGGGCTGGATGGGTCGCTGACCCCATAGGCGTATCGCGGCGACCAGTCGCCGCCCCAGATATCCCTCCAATATGCGATGTTCATAGAATTCTGGATCGGCTGACCGCCGGTCCACATATCCGCCTGCGGCCGCGAATACCGGGCAAAGTACCTGTCGACCCGGTCGCGCAGGTCCACGGCAATATCTGCATGGCCGGGATCCCCGGCCAGATTTTCGGTTTCACCGGGATCTGTCGCTGTGTTGTAGAGCGCATCGGGCAGATCAGGGGCGGCACCGCCTCTCAAGCGCCTGAAGAACACCCATCCCGGCTTGCGGATGACACGGGTTTCCTCCTGTTCTGCGAACATCTCGTCAGAACCCCAGCCTGCATTTTCCTCCGCTTTCAGCACGGGCAACAGCGAACGGCTGGGCAATTCCGGGTCCGGAACGCCGCCGGCATAGTCGATCAGCGTCGCAAACAGATCTGTGTTCGAAACATAGGAGGCATCGGTCCGGCCCGGCCCGATATGTCCGGAATGCGCCGCAATCAGCGGGATGGAATGCGCCGCAAGGTGCAGGTTCGAGGGATAGGTTGATCCCCCGTGCCCCCAGAAGCCGTGATGCCCAAGGGACAGGCCGTGATCCGTGGTAAACACAATCAGCGCTTCCGGCGCGGCGGCAGCGATGCGCCCGACAGCATCGTCGATCATGGTGATCTGGCTATAGTAATTGCGCAACGTGGGCAGATGGTTGGGCGCCCGCATGAGCATCGAAAAATCCAGCCCATCTCCGCTGCCGGATTTGATCATGTCATAGTTCTTGACCGCCTCGGCCGAGAGCCCCTGCCGCGGAACAGATTTCATCGGGCAATCGTCATACAGCCCGGCAAACCGGTTTCGCCGCCCGTCATTGGTGGCGGGCCAGTGTCCGTATGGGGCCGGAAACGGGATATAGGCAAACGCCGGCCCATCGGTGCCCTCAAGAAATTCCAGCGCCTTGTCCGTGAAAAAATCTACGCTGTGGCCCGGTTGCTGATAGGTCGCTCCGTTGTCGTAGATCTGGTTGTCATAAAAACTGCGGACGTGACCGTCGGCCATCGTCACCCAGCTGTCCCATCCGTCAGCCCGCGATTTCGGGTCGCCAAGGTGGTACTTTCCGAACATTCCGGTGCGGTAACCCAGCGATTGCATCGCTTCGGGCAAAGTGTTCAGCCCCGTCAGCGCGTGCCAGTTCGCGGGCCATTCCGCCATGTTCCGGTCGTCGATCCACGAATGCACACCATGCTGCGACGGCATCATCCCGGTCAGCAATGATGCCCGGCAGGGCGAACAAAAGGCATTCGCGCAAAACGCGTTTTCAAACCGTACCCCCCGGGAAGCCAACCGGTCTATGTTCGGCGTATGAACCTCGCTGTTGCCGTAACAGCCAAGGGTCGCGGCCTGCTGATTGTCAGTGAAAATCAGGATGATATCGGGTTGTGACATCGGCATAACGGGGTTGAGACCAATCTGTTTTCGAGCCTATCCGCAATGTCCGGTCAAAATCCAGTTTCCGGCCGGTTTTCACGACACAAGCGCCGGATTTGACGTTATCGTCGACCCAACGCAGCGGCACGACGGAACAGGTGGCATATGAAAGTGAACGGAACGCATTTCCGATCTATCTGGCGCGATGAGGCAACCGGCGTTGTCCGGATCATCGATCAGAGACGGCTGCCTTACCGGTTTGAAATAGCAACGCTTTCGTCGCCGGACGAATTCGCTGCCGCGATCCGTGACATGTGGGTGCGCGGTGCGCCACTGATCGGTGCCACGGCGGCCTTCGGCGTGGCCGCACAAATGAGCAGAAACGCCTCTGATGCCTCGCTCGACGAAGTCTGCACCATTCTGAACGGGACGCGACCGACGGCGATTAACCTGCGCTGGGCGCTGGACCGGTGCCGCTCCGCGCTCTCGCCTTTGGCGCCCGAAAAGCGGGCCGATGCGGCCTGGACACTGGCACAGGACATTTCCGACGAGGATACCGAAATCAACCGCCAGATCGGGCTGCACGGGCTGGAGCTCATCCGCGAAACTGCGGCATCGAAACCGGCTGGCGAAGCGGTGCGTATTCTGACCCATTGTAACGCCGGGTGGCTGGCAACGGTGGATTGGGGCACCGCCACCAGCCCGGTCTATCACGCCCACGATGCCGGGCTGAACGTTCACGTCTGGGTGGATGAAACCCGACCCCGCAATCAGGGCGCCCTGACGGCGTGGGAGCTGGGCCAGCACGGTGTCCCACATAATTATATCGTCGATAACGCCGGCGGCCACCTGATGCAGCACGAGCAGGTCGATATGGTCATCACCGGCACCGACAGAACGACCGCACAGGGCGATGTCTGTAACAAGATCGGAACCTATCTGAAGGCGCTGGCGGCTCGGGACAACGGCGTGCCTTTCTATGTTGCGCTGCCGTCGCCGACGATTGACTGGACTGTCACAGACGGGATCACGGGCATTCCGATCGAAGAACGCAGCGGGCTGGAAACATCGCATATTCAGGGCCTGAACAAAGCCGGCGACCTGACCGCGGTGCAGGTCACGCCGCAAGGTACCGGCGTCGGAAACCCGGCCTTCGATGTAACACCGAACCGGCTGGTAACCGGTCTGATCACAGAACGCGGGGTTTGCGAGGCTTCGGCCCGGGCTCTGGCCGGGCTCTTTCCAGAACATGCGGGGTAAGAATGGGGTAATGCGGCGCGGGCTGCTCGACAATTTCGTGGCGGCAATGTCTTGATATGCAGACACACCGGGGAAGGGGCTGAACATGTCGGAAAAGTATGACTTCGCTGTGATTGGCGCAGGAATTGCCGGCGCCTCGGTTGCCGCGCATCTGTCGGAAACCACTTCGGTGGCGCTCTTGGAAATGGAAACGCAGCCCGGGTACCACACCACAGGACGTTCGGCCGCCATGTTCGCTCCGGGCTATGGGCCGCAGCCGATCCGGGCGCTGACCCGGGCCTCTGAGCCCTTCTTTGCCAATCCGCCCGAAGGGTTTGCCGAAAACGATCTTCTGTCGCCCCGGGACGTGATCATGATCGCGCGATCAGATCAGATCGGCGCCGTAGACGACCTGATGGCCGAACTGGCCGGCGACACCCATGTGGAAAGGGTCGACGGTCCGACCGCGGGTTCGCTGCACCCCCTGTTGCGCGGCGGCTACCCCGCGGCCGGCGTTCTGGACCGCACCGGCAGCGACATCGACGTCAACGCCTTGCATCAAGGGTTTTTGCGCCTGTTCCGGTCCCGGTCGGGCGATCTGACAACCAGGGCCGAGGTGACCGGGATGGAACGCAGGGACGGACAATGGCACCTGACGACCGCGGCCGGAGTGATCCGCGCCGCGACTGTGGTGAACGCCGCCGGTGCCTGGGCGGACAGGATCGGGCAGATGTCCGGAGCGGAACGGATCGGACTGATCCCCAAACGGCGCACCGCACTGATCGTGGATGCGCCTGACGGGATGGCGGTTGATCACCTGCCGCTGGTCGTGGACATCGACGAAGACTTCTACATGAAGCCCGACGCCGGCCGATTGCTGATCTCGCCTGCAAACGAAGATCCGATGGAACCCTGTGACGCGCAGCCGGAAGAACTGGACATCGCCTATTGCATCGACCGGATCGAAACCGCATTTGATCTGCAGGTTCGCCGAATTTCCAACCGCTGGGCCGGATTGCGCAGCTTCGTGGTCGACAAGTCACCCGTGGTTGGGTTTTCGTCCACCGCCGAAGGATTTTTCTGGCTGGCCGGGCAGGGCGGGTACGGCATTCAAACCTCGCCGGCCCTGTCACGCTATGCCGCCGCGCTGGCCCGCGGTGAACCGGGACCGGAAGATATCCTGTCATGCGGTTTGAACCCCGACAGCCTGCGCCCGGATCGCCCGGCGCTCAGCGGCTGACGGCTCAGTCCGCCCACCATTCCTCGGATTGCATTTCTCTCAGGCGCGATGCCGTCCGTTCGAATTCAAACGTGCCTTCGCCTTCGATATACAGCATCTCGGGCTGTGCTGCGGCCGAACAGATCAGCCGCACTTTCGCCTCATAAAGCGCATCGACCAGCGTCACGAACCGCTTGGCTTCGTTGAAATTCGAACGCGACAGGGACGGCACGTCCTCGAGGATCAGAACCCGCACCGCGTCCGCCAGCGCCAGATAATCCGCCGGCCCCAACGGGCGTCCGCACAGGTCAAAGAAAGTCGCCCGAGCCACCCCGTTCCTGAACGCCGGAACAACCACTTCCCGGCCCTTCACATGCAGCGTCAAAGGTTGCGACGCCCCGCCGCTCAGATCCTCCCAGATCGCTTGTATCTGTTCGCGCGCGGATTTGTCCGCGGGCGAAAAATACACTTCTGACCCGCTGAGCCGGTTTTGCCGGTAATCCGTGGGGCTGCGCAGCTCGTGCACAACCATCCGGTCCTTCAGCAGATCAATGAACGGCAGGAACAATTGCCGGTTCAGCCCGTTCTTGTACAGTTCGTCGGGATGCCGGTTGGACGTTGTGACAATAACCACCCCATCCGCGAACAACGCCTCGAACAGCCGGCCCACAATCATCGCATCGGTGATATCCGAAATCTGCATCTCGTCGAAGGCCAGCAGCCGGACCGAAGCTGCAACCTTCTGTGCCACTGGGGCGATCGCATCATCAACGCCAGTTTTACGCACCTCGTGCATGTCGGCATGGATTTCCTGCATGAAAGCATGGAAATGCACCCGGCGGTTCGGCACCTCTTCCAGACTTTCCACGAAAAGATCCATCATCATGGATTTGCCGCGCCCGACACCCCCCCACAGGTACAGCCCCTTTGTCGGTTCGGAAGCGCGCCGGAACAGCCCTTTTCGCGCTGGTGTCAGCAACCCCGCGCGGATCCGGTCAAACTCCGGGATCACCGCCACCTGTGCCGGGTCCGGCGTCAACGCGCCCTGCTCTGCTTTCCGGGAGTAGATTTTCTTCAGTTCGGACATTCCGCACGCATAGCCCGCCGACAGGGCATTGAAAAGTACTCCGCATTCGGGTTCCGAATGGCCGGGATCACATCATATCAATTGACCGTACGCGCAACCGGGCTACGGTCACCCGACGGCAAGCGGAGAGTTTCATGCAGCACAAGGCACCGTTAATCACGCCCGTACTGCTCGTAGGGTGCGTCATTATTATCGTCAGCTTCGGCGTCCGCGCGTCCTTTGGCATGTTTCAGATCCCGATTGCATCCGAGTTTGGCTGGGCCCGGGCCGAGTTTTCGACGGCAATTGCCATTCAGAATCTGGCCTGGGGCATCGGTCAGCCCATCTTCGGCGCGATTGCCGAAAAGATCGGAGACCGCAAGGCGATCATTCTCGGGATCCTGATCTATGTACTCGGGATGGTTCTGTCTTCCGCGTCGGTGACGCCAATGGGACATCAGCTTAACGCCCTTCTGGTCGGTTTTGGCGTTGCCGGGACCGGGTTTGGCGTCATCCTCGCGGTTGTTGGCCGGGCGGCTTCAGATGAAAACCGCTCCATGGCACTGGCAATCGCGGCCGCCTCCGGCAGCGTCGGTCAGATCGTCGGTCCGCCTTTGGCGGAATGGCTGCTGGATGTCGTGACGTGGCAGACTGTGTTTCTGTTCTTTGCCGCCGCAATTGCGGCCACGCTGTTGCTGCTGCCCGGCCTGAAGGCGCCGCTGCCTGCCAGCAAGGCCGAGCTTGAAAAAAGCATGGGTCAGATCCTGATACAGGCCTTTCGAGATCCCAGCTATACGCTTATTTTTCTTGGGTTTTTCAGTTGCGGCTATCAGGTTGCGTTTGTCACTGCGCATTTCCCGGCCTTCGTCACCGAACTGTGCGGACCCATTCAGCCCGGCGGCTTTCTCGACAGTGTCGGCGTCCGGACCACCTCCGCGCTGGGCGCGGTTGCAATCTCGCTGATCGGGCTTGCGAATATCGGCGGCACTTTGATGGCCGGTTGGCTGGGTAGCCGGTTCCTCAAAAAATACCTGCTGGCGTTTATCTATGCCGGGCGCACGATCATCTCGATCGTCTTCATTCTGTTCCCGATCACGCCACTGACGGTCATCGTGTTCTCGGTGTCGATGGGTGCGCTGTGGCTGGCAACGATTCCGCTGACCTCGGGCCTGATCGCGCATATCTACGGGCTCAGGTTCATGGGCACGCTCTATGGCATCGTGTTCTTCAGCCATCAGCTGGGCAGCTTCCTTGGCGTCTGGCTGGGTGGCCGCATGTTTGACGCCTTTGGCAACTACACCATGGTCTGGTGGGTTGGCATCGGCGTCAGCGCGTTCAGCACGCTGGTTCACCTGCCGATCAGAGAGCGGCCTCTGGTGGGGTCGCCGGCATAGCTTTCAGCGGCTGTCTTCCGTCACAAAACCGGTGATGGCGGCCAGAACGTCAGGCGTATGTGTAAACGTCAGGCTGTGACCTGCGGCTTCGATGACCTCCTGATGACAGTCACGGTTCCATTCGGCCAGCTTGCCGGCGGCCCGCACCGGGATCAGTGTGTCCTGCCCGCCCCAGATCGCCAGAACCGGAACACCCGCATCATGCAGTTTGCGGTGATCGGCCTCCGAATTTGTGCTCAGAACACCGCGCATACTGCGCAGAACGGCCGGAACGAACCCGCGATAGCGCAATTCGTCCTGCTGCCGCTCGATGACGTTTTCCACGGAGCTTGGCAGGCTCCGGTCGGCTTCGGTCCCCTTGCGGTGCGACCTTGGAAAAAACGCATACATCAGCCAGTCGCCGAAGATCGGTGTCTGCCGCATGAACTGTGCGGTCCGGCCCGCATCCACGACAACGCCCGCGCTTGCAATCAGGATCAGACGCCGCACTCTGTCGGGGTTTTCCGCGGCCCAGGCCGTGCTGATCGTGCCGCCCATCGAGTACCCGATCAGCGTGAATTCCTGCTGCACATCCTGGCTCTCCAGAAGCTCGCTCAGCTGGTCGAGGAAAAACCGGCGATCCTGCGCGCCTCCGGGGCGGTCCGAATAACCACGGCCATAATGATCATAGATCAACACCCTGTATCCCAGCGCCACCAACCCCCGCGCCAGCCCCCGCCAGACGAAACTGGGCGTTGTCAGGCCGTGAACGCAGACAGCCACCGGGCCATTGGCAGGTCCCAGCCAGTCATAATGCGTAACGCCACGGGACAGGGTCACGAATTTCCCTTCGGCGGCGGTTCTTATGCCGGCATTCATCGGTTTCCGCATCAGCTCGGTGATGAAAGGCAGCGCAAAAACCGCTGCGATGATCAAAACAACGATGGTCATTGCGCCGCCGACCACCGGTCAAACACAAACCGCGAGGTGATCAGGTCCAGATGCGCGCCGCCGCCATTCTTGAACAGGGTGATGTCATCCGGTTCCGCAATAAAACCGGCCAGGTCATAATAATCGGCCAACACATCAGTCCGCAATATTGCGCCGCTGGCCAGTGGGATTTTCAGTTCCCCGATATGGTCCAGCGTCGTGTCGAAGCTGTCCACGAAGATCCGGGCACGCTGCAGCGCGCTGTCATCCGTTTCCCGCATGTCCGGGCGGTATGCACCGATCAGGTTCAGATGCTGACCGGGCCGCAGCCATTCGCCCCGGATGATCGGATCGGTGGTCATTGTGGCCGATACGATGATGTCGGCGTTGCGCACCTCGTCTTCCAGCTCACCGCCCGCCGAAGCAAACGAATAGGCTTCCGCCAGCGCTTCAGCTTTGGCCATCGTCCGGTTCCAGATCCGGATCTGGGCATCCGGAAACCCGGCATGGAACGCATCGCACAACGACGCCCCGACCGTACCCGCACCAACGATCAGAATGGCACGGCTGTCCGGCCGGGCCAGTCGCAGTGCGCCCAGCAGGCTGTCTGCGGCAGTTTTCCACTTGGTAATCAGGTGGAAATCCAGCAGCGCGTCGACCGTCCCGCCCTTGTCGGAATACAGGCAAACCAGACCGTTGATCATGGGATCACCCCGACCGGGATTGCCCGGGAAAATCGTGGCCGTTTTCACCGCCACACCCAGCCCGTCAATCCAGGCGGACCGCGACAACAGTGTGTCGGGATCGCGATACAGGAACGTGTCGCCCACATCGGCCTTGGGCAGATCATGGCCACTGGCCAACGCATCGGCCAGATCCGGCCAGTTGAGGAGCCGCTCGCCGTCTTCGAATGAAATGAAAGGGATGTTCATGCCGCTTCGCCTTCCGTCAGCAATCCTTCGGACACCAGCCGCTCTGCCCAACCATCGGCATCGACAAACAGATGCGTGCCCCAGCCCCGGGCCCGCGCGACCGCGATATTGTCCGGGCGGTCATCGGCAAACAGCAATCCACCCGGTGAAACACCGCAATCGGCCTCCAGCATCTCATAGATTTCGGCGTCCGGCTTGATTGCGCGCAAATGGCCGGAAATGTATCGCCGGTCGAACTCGTTCAGGAACGGATAGACCGAGCAGGCCAGATCGAAACTGTCGACGCCGAAATTGCTGAGTGCGAAGACCGGCACCTCCCGTGCCCTCAGCGCCCGGAGAACCCGCACCGACCGTGGAATTTCCGGCGTTGCCATTTCGATCCAGCGATCATGCCACATCCGGATTTCGTCGCGCCATTCCGGGTGCTCCTCGGCCTTGGCATATATCGTGTCCCGAAACGGAAATCCCCGGTCCACATCAAGGTTCATCCCGTCCAGATCAACGTCGGCAAACAGCCGTTCCCGTCTTTCCGGCCCGATCTCCAAGTCATAGAGCTTGTTCGGGTCCCATTCGATCAGCACGTTTCCAATATCGAAAACGACCGCCTGGATTTGCATGTTCTGCTTCCTCACACCGCCGGTCAGGCCAGCTTGGCCGCCCGGATTTCCCGCTCGAGCGCGTCCAGAAAACGGGAGCGGTCCGCCTTTGTAAAGCTCTTCCCGCCGCCACCCTGCTGTAACGGGCTTGCCGCGCGCAGATCCGCCATCAGGTCGCGCATTGCCAGCTGCTGACCGATATTCGCCGGCGTAAACCGCTCACCGTTATGGCGCAGCACCCGCGCGCCGGCCTCGACGCATTTTGCCGCCAGCGGGATGTCCCCTGTCACAACAATATCCTGCGGTCCGCAGCGTTCCGCGATCCACTTGTCGGCCTCGTCGGCACCTTCTGCCACGACGACGGTTTCAACCAAGGGATTGGCCGATGGCCGGATCCCGCCATTGGACACGATCATCATCCGGACCCGGTGCCGCGTCGCCACGCGCTCGGCCTCTGCCTTCACCGGACAGGCATCGGCGTCGATGAACAGCGTGGTCACGCCTTCTTGGCCTTGGTCTTTTTCGTGACCTTGAATTCATCCGGGATCGGCATCCGGTTGAACGCATCCAGACCGGCGATCTTGTAGGCTTCGGCCAGCGTCGGATAGTTGAACGTGTTCTGAACGAAGTAATCCACCGTGCCCTTCAGGTTCATCACCGCCTGCCCGATATGGATCAGCTCGGTTGCGCCTTCGCCGACGATCTGCACGCCCAGAACCCGCCGGGTTTTCAGGCTCAGCAGCATCTTCAGCATCCCGTGCTCCACCCCCATGATCAGCCCGCGGGATGTTTCGCGAAACCGCGCGATCCCCACTTCGTAGGGAATGCCGCGTTCCTGAAGCTCCTCCTCGGACATGCCACAGGTCGAAATCTCCGGGACCGAGTAAATGCCATAGGGAAACCACGGGCTTTCTGCCAGCGAAGGCGTGTCCAGCGCATGACAGGCCGCAACCCGCCCCTGCTGCAATGACGTCGACGCCAGCGACGGATGTCCGATCACGTCCCCCGCCGCGTAGATATGCGGCACCTCGGTCTGATAGGTCTTGCGATCCACGTTCAACCGGTTGCGATGGTCGGTTTCCAGCCCGACAGCCTGCAGGTTCAGGCTGTTGGTCGATCCCATCCGACCGGCGGCAAAGAGCAGGCATTCCGCCCGGACATGCCGCCCGTTTTCCAGCGTCACCTCGACATGCCCGCCCGCATCTTCGATCACCTCAATCGCCGAACCCAGCCGGAGATCGACGCCGTTTTCGCGGATGTGATGGGTGAATTCCTGAATCAGCGTACGGTCGATGAAATCCAGAAAGCTGTCGCGCGGTTCGATCAGTGTGATGCGCACATCCAGCGCCGAGAACATCGTGGCGTATTCCACACCGATCACACCCGCGCCGACAACGATCATCGACCGGGGAATAACGGCCAGTTCAAGAAATTCGTCACTGTCCACAATCGTCGTGCCATTGAACGGAACATAATCCGGCCGGTAGGTCCGCGTGCCGGTCGCCAGCAGAAACTTGTCCGCAGTCAGGCAGATGGTTTCGCCGGCTTCGGTCGCGATCTCGATCTCGTTCTTGCCGACAAACTTGGCCAGCCCGTGCAGTGTATCGACGTGATTTCGGTTGAACTGGTGCTCCAGCACGTCAACTTCGTAGTCCAGCGTCATGTGCAGCCGGGCTTTCAGATCCTCTGCGCGGATCTCGTCCTTGACCCGATAGGCCCGCCCGTAAAAGCTGCGCTCCCGCCATCCCGACAGGTTCAGAACGGTTTCGCGCAAGGTTTTTGACGGGATGGTTCCGGTGTGGACTGAAACGCCGCCCAGCCGGTCCCGGCGATCAACGACCAGCACCTTGCGTTTCAGTTTGCCGGCCTGGATGGCCGCCGCGCGTCCGGCAGGTCCCGAGCCGATAATGATCAGGTCATAGTGGTTCATGTTCAGTCCGCATAAAGTGCGTCGGCGTGAAAGGCGACATGTTCTTCCATGAAGGTGGAGACAAAGAAATAGCTATGGTCGTAACCGGGTTGAAGACGCAGAACCGCCTGCTGCCGTCTTTCAGCCACGGCAGCGGCCAGTGCCTCGGGACGCAGCAGGTCAATGAATTGATCAGCAGTTCCCGTATCGACAAGGATCGGTCCGTCAAACCCGGTCTTTTGCATCATCAGGCTGGAATCATGCCGCGCCCACGCGGCCTCGTCGTCGCCCAGATAGGCGCGCAGCTGTTTCTGGCCCCAATCCGCAGCGGTGGGGTTGCAGATCGGGGCAAAGGCCGAAACCGACCGGAACCGGCCGGGCAGGTTCATCGCCAGAGTCAGCGCACCATGCCCGCCCATCGAATGGCCGGTGATGCCTTGCCGGTCGGGATCGATCGCAAACCGGTCTGTCAGCAGCGCGGGTAATTCTTCGGCAACGTAATCCCACATCGAAAAATGTGGTGCCCACGGGGCCTCGGTCGCATTGACGTAGAAACCGGCCCCTTGTCCGAGGTCATATGCCTCGTCATCCGCCACGCCTTCGCCCCGCGGCGAGGTATCCGGGAACACCAGTGCAATGCCCTGTTCCGCCGCCCAAACCTGTGCGCCGGCCTTGGTCATCGCGTTTTCATGGGTGCAGGTCAGCCCGGAAAGGTACCATAACACCGGGACCGGCCCGTCCTTAGCCTCTTCCGGCAGGAACAGGCCGAATGTCATGTCGCACTGACAAGCCTCGGACCCATGTGTGTATACGCCCTGAATGCCACCAAACGCCTTGTTTTCCGAAACCGTTTCCATTTTTTGCACTCCGCTGTTGCGCTCAGGGCCCGAAAACCCAGGCAATGACCGCCGGCACCGTAAGAATGCTGGCGGCGGTTGAAATGAGAATCGCCGTTGAAACCCGTTGCACCGCAACACCGTAGTGCTGCGCAAGCATGAAAATGTTGCCGGCAACCGGCAACGCGGTCGTCGCTACGACGATGCTGGCGGAAAAGGCGTCAATCGGAAACAGCCAGATCACACCGATAGCCACAAAGGCCGGATGCAGGACCAGCTTTGCAAATGACAGCCACGCGGCAATCTCCAGCCGTTCCGCGGATTTCACTGAAAGAGAGGCGCCGATTGCAAACAGCGCACCGGGCGTTGCGGCACCGCCGAGAACGGTCAGGAAGTCGTTCAGGACATCCGGGATCGGGATCGCCAGTGCAGACCACATCAAGCCCAGCGAAATGGCCATTATCATCGGGTTTTTCAGCAGGCCCAAACCGATGGTCCACAGGGTGCTCAGCCCGATCCGCCCATCCCGTGATCCGTTGATCAGGATCACGATGAGACTGGAAAACACCACCAGATCCGTCGCCAGTGTCAGCATCACGGGACCAACTGCCGCTTCGCCGAACAGCAGCACGAACATCGGCAGACCCAGAAAACCGGAATTTGCGATCACCGCGCATTGGGCCTCGATCGCCGTCGTCGGCACGTCGAGCCCCCGCCAGAACGCGAACCCGGTCGCAATCAGATACACAACCGCCGTACCCCACAGGTACCCGGCGATCAGCCGCCCGTCGAACACCTCTGCCATCTGCAAATTCGCCGAAAACCGGAACAGCATCGCGGACAGTGCAAAGTAGAATATGAATTTGGTCAGATATGCGGTCGCTTCTTCGGTAAAGAACCGCATGCGCCCGGCCATGTACCCCAGGCCGATAATCGCAAAAAAGGGCAGCGTTCTGAGGAACACATCAATCATGGTATTGGGTTATTTGCGCAACCGAACTTGCGCAAGCGCAGAAAGGTCCCGCATCGGGTCGAAGGCCAGTTGGGGAATTCCGGCACTGCTGATATGAAAACCACAGGTTGAACTGCATCGGGTGCGCAAATGACGGAATCGCAAATCAGGGCAGAGATGGTCGCGGCCTGTCAGAAGCTGGATGCCGACGGGCTGAACCGCGGATCTTCGGGGAATATCTCGGTCCGGGTCGGTGGCGACATGCTGATCACACCCTCCGGCGTTGCCTATGATGCGCTGACGCCGGACATGATGGGCCGGATGGAGCTGAGCAGCGACGATGAGAATTGCGAAGGCCCGATGAAACCCAGTTCGGAATGGCGGTTCCACCGGGACCTGCTGCGGGCCCGCCCCAATTTGGGGGCAGTGGTGCATACACATGCCCCGTTTTGTACAATTCTGGCGATTGCCCGCCGTCCGATCCCGGCCATCCACTATATGATGGCCGCATTCGGCGGTTCCGATATTCGCGTCGCCGACTATGCCACCTACGGCACCGCCGAGCTTTCGGCGCACGTGGTCAAGGCGATGGAAGGGCGCAAAGGTTGCCTTTTGGCCAATCACGGCATGATCGTCGCCGGACCCGACCTGACGCGGGCCGTGTGGCTGGCCGGGGAACTGGAGGCGCTGGCGCACCAGCATTACCACACGCTGGCCATTGGTGGTGGTCACGTGCTGAGCGACGATCAGATCGCCGACACCGCCCGCAGTTTCGAAACCTACGGTGTCAGATCAACCGACGCCTGATCAGCGGTTTCAGAACTCGGCGCCGGCCCGGAATTCACCCGTCCTGATCCGGACAGTCGCACCGATCCGCGTCAGCAGCTTTGGCGGCAACGCGGTCGGCAGTTCAGCCGCCAGCGCCCGGTCCAGCGCGGGCGAACTGTGCCCGGTTGCCAGTTCTGCCGCCAGCAACCCCGCAAGTGTGCCCTTTGCTGTTCCCAGCCCGTTCTGGCAACAGGCTGAAAACAGGCCCTCGTCCAGCTGACCGATGACCTGAACGTTGTTCCGGCTGAGACACAGCCGCCCGCCCCAGCGATGCTCCATCGTGACGTCGTTCAGCATCGGGAACCGTGCCCTGAACGACCGGTCGTGATCGCGGGCGATCCCGGTGGCCTGTCGCGGATTGCTCTCCAGCCAGGGGTCGCAGGTGAACCGGTTGCGGACGATGATCCTGTCGCCACCTGTCCCCGATATCCGCCGGACCGTCGTGCCCAGCGGGTCGGCAGGAATGATGCCCCAGCGGTCTGCACCGCCCAGCCGCGCGGTCTCATCCGGGCTCAGCGGCCGGGTCATCGAGGCATAGGTATGCACGTGCAGCAGACGGCCGGCCATATGTCCGAAGCTTTCCAGATGCCCGTTGACCGCAAGGATGACGTTCGGCGCAGTCACCTGCCCCAAAGGCGTTCGCGCAATCCAGTCGCCCTGACGATCCAGTGCGACAACCGGGCTTTGTTCGTGCAACACAACACGGTTCGAGATCAGCCGGTCGGCAACACCGCGGACGAACATCGCCGGTTGTATCATCGCCGTGCCGGGGGTCAGCAGGCCGCCTGTGTAATAAGCAGTGCCAGTAAGGTCCTGCATGTCACGAGCCGACAGCATTTCAAATGGTTCACCCAGCGCACGCAGATGCCCGGCATAGTCCAGATTGTGGCGCAGACCCTTTTCCGACGCAGCGCCGTTTACCTTGCCTGATTTCGTAAACGCTTCTTCGCCCAGTTCGAATTCCGCCGCCATGTCCCCGGCAAAGGCGATGGCGCGGCGGTTGTCCTCGGTTTGCGCACGGTCAGCGTTCAGCGCGCCGCCATAATCTTCGGAAGCCAGATCATGCGGCAGGTCGATCATAAAGCCCGAGTTGCGCCCTGCCGGACCTTCGCCGACGCGGCCGGCCTCCAGAAGGACGATCTGGTCTTCGGGACGGATCTGGCTCAACCGGCGTGCGGCAGCAAGCCCGGCAAACCCGGCCCCGATGATACACCAATCCGCGGTTATTGCCGTTTCCAGTGGTGTTGGCGGCGGCGCGGGCGGCAACATCGCGTTCCAGCCCGAGACACCGGGATCTTTCGGGGCACGGATCGGGGTCATGGCAGGCTCGGCTGGGCCATACGCCCGCCGTCGATGGTCCAGACCTGACCGGTGACAAAGGCCGCTTCGTCCGAGGCCAGCCAGCAGATCAGCCGGGCCACGTCCGCTGCCGACCCGGTGCGTCGCAGCGGATGTATGCGCCCGATTTCATCCCGGAACCCATCGGGGTCAGGCATCGACGCGATGAAATCATCGTTCAGGGGTGTGTCGATCCAGCCGGGGGCAACGGCATTGCAGCGAATACCGCGCGGCCCTTCGTCAACCGCGACAGCACGGGTCAGGCCGTGCAGCCCGGCTTTGGACGCGCCGTAGGCCGGGTGGCGCGGGTTGCTGCCCAGACCCTCGATCGAACCGACGTTCACGATGGCACCACGCGCGGCCCTCAGCATCGGCATCGTGGCGCGCATCAGCAGGAAAGGTGCAGTCAGGTTGACCTGCATGTGCAGGTGCCAGTCCTCGGGGCTGGTGTCCTCGACCGTGCCTTCGCGCATGATCCCGGCATTGTTGACGAGGATATCCAGCGCCCCGGCCTCGTCACGTATCCGTCCCGCAATCAATGCGGAGGCGTCCGGATCGGAAAGGTCGGCGGCGATATCCTCGAAACCGGTGACGCGGCGCTGGGCGGTGAAGACGCGCGCGCCGTCGCGGGCCAGCAGGCTGGCAGTGGCCGCACCCATACCGCTTGATGCGCCGGTGACCAGTGCAACCTTGTTCGCAAACCGGCTCATCCCACCGGTTTCCCGCCATGTGCCTCGATCAGCGCGCCGCAAAGATAACGCGCCTGATCAGAGGCGAGAAACAGTACGACATCGGCGATTTCTTCGGGCGAGGCAACGTGGCCCAGCGGCACCGTGGCATTCAGATCCGCGATCCCGCTGTCCGGATCGATCCCCCGGATGCCAAAGCCGGTGCGTAGCATCGGCGTGTCGACTTCGTTCGGGCAGACCGCATTGACGCGGATGTTCTGGTGGGCGTGATCCCGTCCAAGGCATTGTGTGAGCGAAGCCAGCGCGGCCTTGGACATGACATACAGCGGATGGTCGGGGCCGGGGCGCAGGCCCCAGCACGAGGCCGTGTTGACGATGGACCCGCCGCCGCTCGCCGCCAGCAGCGGAATGGCGGCCCGGCAGATGCGAAACGGGGCCTCAACGTTGATCGCCATGGTGCGGTGATAATCGTCATCGGTTGTGTCGGTGATCTTGCCGCGGGTGATGATGCCGTCATTGTTGCACACGATGTCGAGCCCGCCGAGCATCGCGCTGGCCGCGCCGGGCAGGGTATCGGCGAACTTGGGATCAGTCAGATCGCCTTCCAGCATGACTTCAACCGGCAGCGGCACCGACTGAAGATCGGCCGCGGCAACGCGGGCGCCCTGACGCTGAAAGCCGGCAACGATGGCCCGGCCGATACCGCCCGCGGCACCTGTCACCAGTACGTTCTTGCCCTGAAACCGCATGTCAGAGCTCCTGATTCAGCGCGTCCGCAGCCGGGATTTCCCGTTCGCGTCGCGCGATATAGTCGAGCAGGGCCTCGTTCACCGCGGGGTCAAGCCGCGGTTCCTCGTAATCGTTCAACAGAGCCCGGGCAAATCCCCGCGCCCGCTCCGGCGTTTCGACAGAGCCTTCGGCCTGCCATTGTTCGATGGAATTGTTGTCAAACAGTTCCGGCATGAAATAGGCGCGCTGGAAGTTTTCCAGCGTGTGCGGATGCCCCAGGTAATGACCGCCGGGCCCGATGTCGCCGACAGCTGCAAGCGCGTCATCGAAATCGTCCCAGCGGATGCCCTCGGCCATGCGGTAGGCCATGGCGCATTGTTCTGCATCAACCACGAATTTGGCCATGGAACAGTGCATTCCTGCCTCGTTCCAGCCGGCGCTGTGCCAGATATAGTTCGCCCCGGCCATCATCACGGCCATTAGTGTCGTGGCGCTTTCGTATCCGGCCTGCGCATCGAACATCTTGGACCCGCCGAGCGTGTTGGAGGTTCTCCAAGGCACATCGTAATACCGCGCCATCTGACCGATCATGAAATTCATCAGCGAAATTTCCGGCGTCCCGGCCATTGGCGCGCCGGATTTCATGCTGACAGTGGACAGGTAGTGCCCATAGATCGCCGGCGCGCCCTTGCGCACGACCTGCGTGTAGGCAAGCGCGCTGAGTGCCTCTGCGTTCAGTTGTGCCACGGGCGGGGCGACGGATGCCGGCGTATTGGCGCCGCCCAGAACGAAGGGCGAGCACAGGATTGGTTGATTCCGCCGCGAAAACGCCCGCAGGGCACCCAGCATGGTTTCGTCCCAGACCAGTGGCGAATTTCCGTTGCAGTTCCCCGTCACAACCGGGTGCGTATCCATGAATTCCGCGCCGAACAGGATTTCACACATATCCAGCACGTCCTCGGCATTCTTCGGGCTGGTTGTCATGCCCATGAACGTCTTGTCCGAGTGTTTCATCGAAGAATAGGTGATCCGCAGGTGCCTGTGGCTGATCGGGTGGTCGTAGGGTTCGACGATATGATGCGCGCTGGAATGTAGGGCGGGCAGCATGTGGCTGAGCTTGTGAAAACTGGCGAGATCGTCCAGCGTCGGGTTGCGGCGCACATCGTCAAGGTCGCGCAGAAAGGGAGCGCCGGTCATGGGAACGAAAATGGAATGATCGTTCCCAAAGGGCAGGTTGTTGACGGGATTGCGTGCGTGAATAGTAAAGCTGGCCGGTATCGTGGCGATCAGTTCTCTGACTAACCCACGGTCCAGATACACGGTTTCACCGGTCACCTGCGCACCGGCCTTGCGCCAGTCTGACAGCGCGACCGGATCCCGAAACACGACACCGACGTTTTCGAGGATATGCATCGACGCGGTGTCGATCCGTTCGATCTGTTCCTGCGACATGGGCTGCGTCAACGGCAGGTTTCGCTTCAGTGCGGGCAAGATCGTTGTGTCACGTATCTGCCGGGCGGCCTTGCGGGCGCCTCTGCCGCGCCGGGCAGGTTTGGCTTGGGTGTTCATGGGCGTTTCTCCGGCGCGATATCAGCCGATCTGATCACCGTCCTGCGGGTCGGTGAGATCGATCCAGATCGTCTTGGTTTCGGTAAACTGATCGTGGGCGTGTATGCCGTTGTCCCGCCCGCCAAAGCCGGATTGCCGGTAGCCGCCAAAGGGCGTCGCCATGTCACCTTCGCCATAGCAGTTGACGGTCACAGTTCCGGCCCGGATTTCACGCGCGGCCCGGATCGCCTTGCGGGTGCTGGCCGGAAAGACGGACGCGGTCAGCCCGTATTCCGTGTCATTGGCCAGCGCGATTGCCTGATCGTCTGTCGCCACTTCGATGACGCTCAGCACCGGGCCGAATATCTCTTCCTGCGCGCGCGGGTCGTTCGCTGACACTTCGTAAATCGTGGGTTTGACATATGGCCCGTCTGCTGAGCCGCCGGTCAGTGCGTCACCGGTCAGGTAGCCGCCGACCTTGGCGATATGATCGGCATCGATCAGCGCACCGAGGTGGTTGGCCGGGTCCAGCGGATCGCCGGTCTTCCAGTTCCGGACATGAGCCCGAATGCGGTCCAGCAGAGCGGACCTGACATCCCCATGCACGATGAGCCGGGACGCGGCCGAACAGTTTTCGCCCATGTTCCAGAACGCGGCATTCACCACATGGGCGGCGACGTGGTCCAGATGTTCAGCATCCGACAATACTACGGCAGGGTTTTTGCCACCGCATTCCAGCACCACCTTTTTCAGGTTCGAATCCGCAGAGTACCGCAGGAATCGGCGACCGGTTTCCGTCGATCCCGTAAAGCTGACCATGTCAACATCCGGATGCCGGCCCAGTGGCTCGCCCACCGCCGGCCCGTCGCCCGGCAAGACTTGCAGAACCCCGGCAGGTATGCCGGCCTCATAGGCCAGCTCGGCCACGCGCAGCGCGGTCAGCGGGGTTTGTTCCGCGGGTTTGACAATGACCGAGTTGCCTGCCGCCAACGCCGGGCCGATCTTCCAGGCCAGCATCAGAAGCGGAAAGTTCCAGGGCAGAACAGCGCCGACAACGCCGATGGGTTCCCGTACGATCAGGCTGATTGCGTCATCGCCGGCCGGGCCCGTCTGGTCGTAGATCTTGTCGATCAGCTCCGCATGCCATTTGAGGCAACCGATCGTTTCCGGCAGGTCGATCAGCTCGCAGTCGCGAATGGGCTTGCCGCTGTCGAGGCTTTCCATCACCGCCAGTTCACGCCGGTTGCGCGTCAGCAGCTTGGCCAGCCGGATCAGCACATCCTTGCGTTCGGACGGGTGCAGCCGGGACCAGCGGCCCTGCTCGAACGCTTCGCGGGCTTTCGCCACTGCGAAATCCACGTCTTCCGCGCTGCAGGCCGCGACGGTGGTGATGACGTCGCCGGTGGCAGGGTTGCACGTGGTTAAAGGTTCGCCCGTTCCCTTGCGGAACTTGCCGTCTACGAAGGCAGTCTTTGGCGGGTCCAGCTGTGCGGCGATGGCCTGATATTCGGCATGTGTCAGCAATTCGCTCATATCGCGTTCCCCGTGATGTTCGAAATGGCCGTGTTCATTGTCCGGATGACCTGTGCCAGTTCCCGCTTGTCATCCTTGTTCAGCGGATAAAGCGGCCGACGCGGCGGGCCTGCATCTATGCCGCGCAGGGTCAGTCCGTATTTGATGCATTGGATAAACTTGCCGCCCTGTTCCAGCACCCGCATGAGCGGCAGCATTGCGGACATGATCGCCCGACCCTTGGTGAAGTCGCCTTCGACGGCGCAGGCCTGGTACAGGGCGATATGCGCTTCGGGCGCGAAATTGGACCCGGCGCAGACCCAGCTGCGCGCGCCCCATGCAAAAAACTCCAGCGCCTGATCGTCCATGCCGCAGCTCAGAGCGATATGGGGATAGTCACGGGCCAGCATGTGCAGGCGGTTCGGATCGCCCGAGCTTTCCTTGATGGCGCAGAAGTTCGGGCTGCGGCCAAGCCGGTCCAGCGTTTCTTCGTCCATGTTGACGGACATCCGTCCGGGGTAGTTGTAGAGCATGACCGGCAGGTTCGCGGCCCGATCAATGGCCAGCGCGTGCAGGGCGATTTCGCGGCCTGTCGGATAGGCATAGGGTGGTGTTGCCACCAGAAGCGCGTCGGCTCCGAGGTTCCGTGCACGGGTGGCGTAGGCGATCGATTCTTCCGTCCGCATGGCCCCGGTTCCCGCGATCAGTGGTACGCGCCCGGCGATGAGGCCCTTGATCTGCTCCATCAGGGCAAAGCGTTCTTCCATGCTTTGCGCATAGTATTCACCTGTGGTCCCGGCGACGATGATGCCGTTCACACCGGACGAGATCAGAAACTCCACGGTTGCGGCCAGAGCCGTTTCGTTCAGTTCGAAATCGTCCGTGTACGGGGTGACGATGGGCGTGTAGATGCCTTCAAACTGCATTACGGCGTTCCTTCAGCGAAAATACATCGACAGGCAGCGGATCAGGCCGGACGAACCGTTCCAGCCGGTCGCGGGACAGGTCCCAGTGCTGCAATGTCAGATCAATCATCAGACCGGGTTCCTGCGCTTCGATCGATGCGATCATCGCGTCATGCTGTTCGGCGGCCTTGGTGATCAGGACCCGTTCAGCCTCGGATGCAGGCCGATAAAAGGTCTGGCTCAGGCGGGTATGATCAATCAGCAGACGGTCGAGCGAGGCCAGAAGGTAAGTATTCGCGGCCATCGCACCGATGACGGCGTGAAATTCGTGATTGGCCAGCGCGGCAGCGTTCGCGTCTGTCGCCTTTGTCGCCGTCAGAAACCGCGATTGCGCGTCCTTCAGTTGCCGGATCTGGTCCGGCGACCGATTTTCCGCGGCCAGCCTGCCAATGCTGGCATAGATCATTGGCGCAGTCTGAAAGAAGGTGCGCATTGTGATGACGTCCATCGACGAAACCTTGGCACCGCGGTTTTCCTCGATGGTGACAAACCCGGCCCCGGCAAGTCGCTGCAGAACTTCACGAAGCGGGGTGCGCGACAGGCCATAGCGCTGACACAGCGCCGCCTCTTCCAGCGGCGTTCCGGGTTCCAGATCCATTGCCAGTATCCGGTGCCTGAGATCGGCCAGTGTGTCATCCTTGTTCATCGCACCGTCCTACTTGATGTATACAACATGTATACTCATGGCGGATACCTGCGCAAGCGATTCTGTTGCCGGTGCTCCGATGGCTCCCTCAGACCGGCTCCGGCACCTTTGCTGCGGCCTCTGGCAACGCGGACCGTGCCACCGGACGTCGGCGCGACTTGAACCGCGCCGGCGGCCTGCGGGGATCGGAAACAGGAGGAATGACCGGCACAATCAATCGGACCGGGCGGCTCATGCGCGCGACCAATGCCACCACCAAAAGGCCGAAAATCTGATTCTGATGCGTGATGTAGAGCGCATGTGACGAAAACAGCAGGCTTGCCGCGACCTGCGCGTAGATCACTGCCGGAACGAAATACGCGCGCGCGAACTGAAACAGCGCCTGACTGGTGAAGCCGAACATTGTCAGGAACAGGCCGCCTCCGATGACGCCGAAATCGATATAGGGTGCGGTCAGCAGGGGAAATTCACCCCCACCTTTCAAGCCATCAAGATATTGCAACCGACCCTGAAACGCCTGTGCCACGTAGGAATCGGAAAACGTGAAAAACAGCAGTCCGCGCAGTGAAATGGCCCCGAATGTATGCGGGACGTCCTCTGCAATGGGGATCAGAGCATTGCCCAGATCATTGACGAAGTAATAGGCCAGCTTTTGCAGCCCGATATCCACCGGATGCCGGTCGAAATGCGGGTTTGTCAGGCTTTCGCGCATCATCCACACGGACAGGAACAGCAACACGCCGCACATCAACCACGGCAACCCGATAATCCGGCGCCTGATCAGACAGGTCACGATGTAACTGGACAGTAAAAACTGCAGCAACAGCAAACGCTGGCTCATGACCACGGGCAATACGGTCAGCGCCACGGTGTTCAGCAGCAGAACCACACGACACCGTCGGCGGGACCGCCCCGGCAAACCGACGGCCAGCAATGCCGCGGCGAGACATCCCGTGACGGGCAGGGTGGCGTAGAACAGCCGCATGCCGGTGAACAGCTTGGTTTCCAGCAAAAGATCGCGGGCGAACAGCGTTTCAGCCATGGACAGGGCAGCCAGCCGAAACACGCCGCCCACCTTCATGGCTGTTACGGCGATCCAGATGACGGTGACCCCCAGAAACAGAACATTCAGCCACCAAACCGCCCGGGCCGCCCGAACCGGATCGATATTCAGTTGAAACCCGGCCCCGGTCCGGCACGTCGTTTTGGCGGCAAGACACCCCACCAGAAATGACAGCAGCGCAACCACCAGCCAGAAATACCCCAGCGCCAGACCCGAGATGATCGCCAGATCCCGGCCATCGCGGCGCAGGAACGTCGGCACGAGGTCAAAAGTTTCGGGCAGTGTCAGCGTCAGAACCGCTGTACCGAGGCTGAAGCCCCAGCACAACAACAGCAACGCGGATGGTCCGAGTATCAGGGGCATACTGCAGTGACGGCCGGGAAAATGGCCCGGTAGATCCGCAGGTCAGCCTGGCACAGGGTTTCGATTTGCGGGCGCAGGGCCGGGGGAACACATGTTGGTTCCGGGGCGCGGTTGCGAATGGCGGTCGGTGGCAGGAACCCGACCAGATTTTGCAGGTCCCTCCGAAACCGGTCTGGTGAACGCAGGTCACCCACCAGATCGAAGTCGCCCAAGACGTCAACCGCAGTGTCGGCGCATTCGTCCGGACCTCCGAAGTAAAACAGGTATTGCCGGGCCAGCCGTGCCGCATCTTCTGTATGCAAAAACGCCGCCAGCGTGCCGGGCCGTGCCGGGTTCGGATGGCGGCGTTGCAGGTAATGGTAATGTGACACAAACCGCTCAACTGGATCCCGCAGCAGCGTAATCCGGGCATAAGGCCGCGCCGCCGCGGAGTGCAGGAACGGGTCGCATCGCACATGGGCCGAGATGCAGCGCACCCCGTCGGCCATCAGACGCCGCAGGCGTTGCCCTCGCAAGGCATAGTCGCGCTCGATACGCTGCGCCCGGCGGTCAGGGGGTTCGTCCACAGGTCCCGGGCAGAGCTGCGGTGAAATCGTTGCCTGCGACCAGAAAAAGCGCAGCCGCAACGCCGCACCGAATGTCGATCCGCCGCATTTGGGGACGTGAAAGTAGATCAGATGCGAAGCTGTGCCCTGCATGGCCAATCTTCCGTTTGTTTGCACTTTGTTAAGGATCGCCGGTCAAGGTTAACGGGCACTTAAGATGGTGGGAGTGGTGTGAAGACCGGACGGGAATTCGGACATGCACATCGCGCATCTTGTGACCAGGTTTCTGAGATCTGGATCGGAGGAAAATACAGTTGAAACCTGCCGGTGGCAGGCAAGGGCAGGGCACCGCGTCACGCTGATTCACGGCGATGCCGCGGATCCTTGGTGGGATGACCACCCGATCCCGGGTGTGGACCGGATCGTGTTGCCGCAAATGGTGCATCCGGTCCGGCCGGCCGCGGATCTGTCCGCCTACAGAGCGCTGCGCAGTCTGTTTCGGCAGTTGCTGCCGGACGTGATTCATACTCATCAGAGCAAGGCCGGAATTTTGGGGCGAATGGCGGCGCCTGCCGTTCCGCACGCGATCGTGGCGCACGGGATTCACATTCTGCCATTTGTCGGTGTCGGACCCGCCAAGTGGGCGGTGTACCTGACCGCGGAACAGATTGCTGCGCGCCGGACGGACATGTTCATCGGTGTATCGAATGCGGTTTGTGATGCTTATGTTGCTGCGGGAATCGCGTCGGCGAAACAAACCTTCTGTGTCCGTTCGGGCATGGATCTGGAGCGGTTCCGGGCCGGTCGCCGGCCAGCAGACTGGCAGAGGTTGCTTGGGATTTCCGAGGGCCGTTCCAAACCGAAGGTCGTCCTGATGCTGGCGGCGCTGGAGCCGCGCAAGCGTCATGTTCCCTTTCTGCAGGCGCTTGCCAGATCTCCGGCCGACCTGTCGAATACCCGGTTGCTGATCGCCGGCGCCGGCCCGGAAGAGAGGAATATCAGGACCGCCATCGCCACGCTGGGCCTGTCGGACAAAGTGATACTTTGCGGACACCGAAGCGATCCTCAGGACCTGTTGCATCTGGCCGATCTGACGGTACTGACGTCGAAGCGCGAGGGCCTGCCCCGCGTTGTGATCCAATCGCTTGCCGCTGGCCGACCGGTAGTGATGAATGATCTGCCGGGTCTCGAAGAAGTGCTGGACGATGGCGTGAATGCCGCCATTCTGGCACCCGATGATCTGAACGGTGTGGCAGACCGGATGTGTGCGTTGCTGCAGGACGAGCCGGGGTTGATAAGGCTGCAGCAGGGTGCGGCCGGTTCCGCGATCGACGGTTGGGCCCGTGACCGGCTGGGTGCGGAAACGACACGCCTATATAGCCTGCAATCCAGGATCGGGAAAATCGCCGCCTGATGCCGGCCTCAGGTGCCGGTGCGGCGGAGCATGCAGCCGACCGTTCTGACCATCAGCCCCAGATCCGTCCAGAAACCACAGGATGATGCATATTGCCGGTCCAGCCGCACGCGCCGCTGGTAGGAGGCGTCAGAGCGGCCTTCGACCTGCCAGAGGCCGGTCACACCCGGGGCATGGTTCAGATAGGCGCCGGGATCGGGATCATAATAAAACAACTCCCGCTCGGTGATCGGTCGGGGGCCGACAAGAGACATGTCACCCCGCAGCACGTTCCAGAGTTGTGGCAATTCATCGAGGCTGGTTCGGCGCAGGAAGCGGCCAATGCGTGTCACGCGCGGATCGTTCTGCAGCTTGAAGGACGAAGACCATTCTGCTGCCGCCCTTTTGTCCTGTTGCAGAATCCGGACAAGATGCTGTTCGGCATCCGGGATCATGCTGCGCAGCTTGATGCAGTGAAACCGCCGGCCATCGCGACCAATCCGTTCATGCAGGAAAAAACCGGATCCGCCGTCGGTGCGGACAATCGCCCAGCAAACCATGACCACGGGAACGGCAACCGGCAAAAGAGCCAGGCTGATGCCGAGATCCAGGCATCGTTTACCAAGACTGTCGTAGAGAGAACGCCTGGCGCGTTGTGACGCTGGCTGGAAAGGGGGGTTGCAGTCAGACAAGTGTAAACACCATCAAGCAGAATGTTTACACAATCTTAGGCATAGCCTGAGTTAACAGAGGGTTAAGCCGGGGTTGCTGGCAGTGGGCTCACGCCGATACGAATGTCACCCCGTCACCCGAAATCCGCGCCGCGGTCAGACGACCGGTCGCATATGCACCGGTATCCACAGACACGCGGCCATTTTGCGCCGAAGGATCGTCTACGATCGTATGTCCGTGAACCACCCAGGTTCCATCCTGCCGTTGTTTCTTCAGGAAATCGGGATGGCCCCACAGCAAAACGGAGTTTGACTGCTGATCCACCGGGCAGGCCGGGTCAGCGCCCGCATGGACCACAGCGACATTGCCGCTCTGATACCGCAGCGGACGGGCGTGAAGCCAATCGATCAAGGCTGTACCCATTTTTGCGGTCATCTGATCGCGTGCGGTTTCCAGTTCTGCCCCGCGTGATGTGTCACTGACCCCGCTGACCCCGTAGCTGGCCAGGGTCTGTAATCCGCCATAGCGCAGCCAACGCGGCCCGGCGTTTTGCGGGTCTTCGATAAACGACATCATCATGTCTTCGTGGTTGCCCTTCAGGCAAACGATGTCATCCCTTGCCTGCAGCCGGGCCAGCACATCGGCACTGCGCTCGCCTCTGTCGACGTAGTCCCCAACGCAAATGATCTGTTCGGCACCGTCGGCCTTTTCCAGAACGCGGTCCAGCAGGTCGATCCGGCCATGCAGGTCGCCGATCACGAACATGGGGATATCCGGTGCCGGTGGCGCGAACCTTGCGGATCTTCCTATCAGTCGATTGAGCAGACCTGCCATCGGCAACGCGTTCCCGGTACGGATTTCAAACTAAAAACCAGTTTTAGACGAGCTTCCAAGGTTCTGTGAAGGGTAGTATTCCGCACATCTGGTCGCAGCCGCGCGTTGACCGGACTACTGAGCCGACCGCGACCCGAGGATCCGCATAGCGACGGGGGCACCCAGGATCACGATGAATATCCGCAGGATATGATGTGCGACGACAAACGCGATGTCGGCGCCGACGACCAGCGCCAGAACCGTCAGCTCCGCCTGTCCGCCCGGCGCGAAGGCCAGCAGGGCATCCATCCCCGGTGCCAGATCGGACAGCCGGATCCCCCCGACAAAAATCACTGTCAGCACCACCAGCAACACGCAAAACCCCAGCCCGGCGACTAGGTCCCGCCGGACCTCGGCCATCGTGATGCCAGCATATTTGCTGCCGACCGACAGCCCGATGAAGAACTGAGCGGCCCAGATCGCCTCTGCCGGTGGCCGGTTTCCGAGAAACCCCGCCATCGTGACCGCCCCGGTCAGGATGAGCGGACCCAGAATGGGGGCCCCGAACAGGCCGACCCGCACGGCGCCCAGCCAGCCGATCAATCCGCAGACCACCATGATTGCCAGTTCGTGCAGGGGGATGGTGCTGATGGGCACGCCGGGTGGGTTATCCAGTTCGGTGTTCCAGATCCCTCTGAGCAGAAACGGAAGTGCCAACACGATCACCAGCACCCGCGTTGCATGGATCAGCGACAGGGTCCGCACGTTTGCTCCGGCTTCTTCTCCGAACAGGATCATATCCTGCAGACCGCCGGGCATCGCTGCGTAATATGCAGTTTGAAAATCGTATCCGCACAAACGTTGAAAATAAGGTACGCCCGTTACCCCGATTACGATCACCATAACCGGGACCAGAACCAGCGTCGGCCACATGCCCGGGAATGTGGCAAGCACCGCCGGGGTCAGCGTTGCGCCAACGGCCACGCCTAGGACCATGCGCATCGCTTCGCTGACCGGTTTGATGCCACGCATGGGAACGCCGAGCAGCGCGGCGGCAAGGCAGGCGGTTATGGGACCGAGCAACCAGGGCAATGGAAGATCGAAAAAATGAAACGCAGCCACCCCGGTCAGCGCCACGGCAAAAGACGTCAGGACCGGGATCACTCCTCCAGCGCCCGAAGCCGGTGCCGCAGCGATGTCTGCAAATGCGCCTCGGCCGCGGCGCCTGCGGCTTCGGCATCCCCGTTGCGGAGCGCGTCGATGATGCCCCTGTGCTGAGAAACAACAGTGTCTATCCGCATATCGTCGGTGAATGTCGTTGGGCCCAGCAGCAAAAGTGAATTGGTCAGCGCGCGGGAGGCTTCGACCAGAAACCGGTTTCGGGCGGCAAGGCCCAGGCACCGGTGAAAGGTCTGATTGATCGCGGCGGCGCGTGCCGGGTTGTCCCGTTCTTCGGCAATTTCGTTGTTCAGCTCTTCCAGCGTGTCAAATTCCGCGTCGGTGCCGTGTTTGGCGGCCATTTCCGCCGCCGTCCGTTCCAGCACTACGCGCATCTGGTACAGCTCGACCACCTCGGTATGGGTCAGGCGCCGAATGACCGCGCCGATCCTTGGCCGGTGTTCGACAATCCCGTCCGCTTCAAGCCGCCGCAATGCTTCTCGGATCGGTGTGCGCGACAGTGACAGTTGGTCTGCCACGTCCTCTTCACGCAGCCGGTCGCCGGGTTGATAGCGACCTTCCCGGATCGACGTCAGCAACGCGTCATAGGCAGCTTCGCCACTGGATTTCGACATGAAACTGGACCTCCGGCATTTGTATCCGACAGGATACAATCCTTGTATCTCATGCCCATTTGCTTGTCAAAGCGATTGCCGGCGGTGCGGTCAGGCCCGTTTGCCAGCGATGGACGCCACGCCAAGCACGTCCAGCACCTTGGCTTCGATCCGGGCGGCATCCATCCCGGCCTCGCTGTACATTTGCGCCGGGCTGCCCTGATCAAGGAACGCGTCCGGCAGGACCATCGACCGGAACCGGAGGCCGGTGTCGAATACACCTTCATCGCTCAGCAACTGCGCGACATGTGACCCGAACCCACCGACCACGCCTTCCTCGAGCGTGATCAGCGTTTCGTGATCAGCCGCCAGGGAGAGGACCAGATCCCGGTCCAGCGGCTTGGCGAAACGGGCATTCGCCACCGTTGGCCTTATGCCCCGGGCCGACAACGCATCGGCCGCACGCTCGACCTCGGCCAGCCGGGTTCCGAAGGACAGCAGGGCCACGCCCTTGCCTTCCCTCACGATCCGCCCCTTGCCGATTTCCAGCACCTCGCCCCTCTCGGGCAGCTCAACCCCGACACCTTCGCCGCGCGGGAAACGGAAGGCGATCGGACCGCTGTCATGGGCGGCGGCCGTGGCGACCATGTGGATCAGTTCCGCCTCGTCCGCAGCGGCCATCACGGTGAAGCCGGGGAGGTTCGCCAAAAACGCGATGTCAAAGCTGCCGGCATGCGTGGCCCCGTCTGCACCCACCAGCCCTGCGCGGTCGATTGCAAACCGGACCGGCAGCCCCTGAATGGCGACGTCATGCACGACCTGATCATACCCGCGTTGAAGGAAAGTCGAATACATCGCGCAGAACGGTTTCATGCCCCCGGCGGCCAGCGCGGCACAGAACGTCACGCCATGCTGCTCGGCAATACCAACATCGAAACAGCGCGACGGATACCGTTCAGCGAACAGGTTCAGCCCAGTGCCGTCCGGCATCGCCGCCGTGACAGCAACGATCTTGTCGTCACGTTCGGCTTCGCGCAGCAGGCTTTGCGCGAAGACGTTGGTGTAACTGGGGGCGTTCGACGGCGTTTTCTTCTGTTTGCCGGTCACCACGTCAAACCGGGCGGTGGCATGGCCCTTGTCGCGCGCCTGCTCGGCCGGCGCGTATCCTTTGCCCTTGCGCGTGATCGCGTGGATCAGGATGGGGCCGGTGGCCCGATCCTTCACTGTTCTCAATACCGGCAGCAATTGATTCAGATCGTGCCCGTCAATCGGGCCGAGATAGCTCAGCCCCAGCGCCTCGAACAGGGTTCCTCCGACGGCCATGCTTTTCAGCATGTCCTTTGCCCGTTTGGCTCCCTCGCGGAACGGTTCCGGCAGGAGCGACACCGCGCCCTTGGCCGCGGCCTTGAGATCCTGAAACGGCTCCTCGGCATATAGCCGTGAAAGATACGACGACAGCGCGCCGACCGGCGGGGCAATCGACATGTCGTTGTCGTTGAGGATGACGATCATCCTCTTACCCAGATGCCCGGCATTGTTCATCGCCTCGAACGCCATGCCGGCGCTCATCGCGCCGTCGCCGATGACGGCGATGCAATCGCCGATGCCTTCGGCGGTGACCCCGCCCAGATCGCGGGCCGTGGCAAAGCCCAGCGCGGCGCTGATCGACGTGGACGAATGCGCGGCGCCGAACGGATCATAAGGGCTTTCCGCTCGCTTGGTAAAACCGGACAGCCCGTCTTTTTGGCGCAGGCTGCGAATGCGGTCGCGGCGTTCGGTCAGGATCTTGTGCGGGTAGCATTGGTGCCCGACGTCCCAGATGACCTTGTCCCGCGGAGTATCGAACACCGCATGCAGGGCAACCGTCAATTCGACCACGCCCAGGCCCGCGCCAAGGTGACCACCGGTTTCCGACACCGCCGAAATCGTTTCGGCGCGCAGTTCATGCGCCACCTGAATCAGCTGTGTATCAGAAAACTGCCGCAGATCGGCCGGGCGGTTCACCCGGTCAAGCAATGGAGTATGCGGTCGGTCGGACATCGGGGCGTCCCTTCTGGCGGGCTAGCTGTCGCGCGAAATAACGAACCGCGCGGCCTCTCGCAAGCTGTCGGCGCCCTGCCCGTATACAGATAAGGCATCTTCGGCTGATTCCACCAGCTCGGCCGCGCGGCGTTTCGCCCCATCACTGCCCAGCAACGACACGAAAGTCGCCTTGCCCGCAGCGGCATCCTTGCCGGTGCGCTTGCCAGTCTGTTCGGCGGTGCCTTCGACATCCAGCAGATCATCGGCAATCTGAAAGGCCAGCCCCAGAGAACGGGCATAGTCCCGCAGCGGCCCGGTATCGGCACCGCCAAGCCGTGCGCCCGCGGTTGCCGACCATTCGAACAGCGCGCCGGTCTTGCCCTGCTGAAGCCGCGTGATGGCGTCCAGCGACAGGGGAGCGGTGGCGGATTCGGCTTCGATATCCAGCGCCTGACCCAAAACCATACCGCGTGCCCCGGCTGCCTGTGCCAGCGAGAGAGAAAGATCGGCGCGCACCGCGGCCGGTCCCGCATCCGGATGTCCGGCCAGTTCAAATGCCAGCGCCTGCAGCGCATCCCCGGCCAGAACCGCTGTTGCCTCGTCCCATGCGACGTGCACTGTCGGGCGACCACGACGCATATCGTCATCGTCCATACAAGGCAGATCATCATGCACGAGGCTGTAGGCGTGCATGGCTTCGATCGCACAGGCAGGCCAGATCGCGCGTTCGGCCCCCACGTCATGCAGCCGCGCGCCTTCGAGAACCAGAAACCCACGCAGCCGCTTGCCCCCTGCGGCGGCATAGGCCATTGCCCGGGCAACCGGGACATCTCCGAGCCCACCCATCACCGCGGACAGTTGCGTCCCGATTTGGGCGGCGGCTTCCGCCAGCCGGTTTTGGAACATCACAGGCCTTCGACGGGCCGGGTGCCGGTCGGGTTGCCCTCGGCGTCGAGCTTGATCGCGGCCACCTTTTCCTCGGCGCGTTTCAACTCTTCCTCGCACCGCTTTTTCAGCGCTGCGCCGCGTTCGTACAAAGCGATGGAAGCGTCGAGCGCCACGTCGCCGCGTTCGAGCTGATCCACCACGGTTTCCAGTTCTTTCATCGCTTCTTCGAAGCTCATTTCGGCAACCGGTTCGTCAGTCATGCGCTGGCCTTTATCAGTTCTTCAACATGCGCCCGGGATGCAGCCGCAAGCGCGGACAGGTCGTAGCCGCCTTCGAGCAACGATACAATCCGCCCGCCGCAAAGCTCACCGGCCAGCGCGCACAGTTCCTCGGTGATCCAGCGGAAGTCATCGGTGGTCCAGTTGAGATTGGCAAGCGGATCGTCGGCATGGGCGTCGAACCCGGCGGAAACGACGATCAGCTCGGGTGAAAACGCGCGCAGGCGTGGAAAGGCCAGCCGTTCGTAGGCTGCACGCATTTCCCGACCCGTGGTTTCGGGAGACAGTGGGATGTTCAGAATATTGCCGAACGCGCCGTCTTCTTCTGGCCTGCCCGTGCCTGGCCAAAGCGGCATTTGCTGCGACGTGATCAACAGGGCACGGGGTTCTTCCCACAGCAGATCCTGCGTTCCGTTGCCGTGGTGCACGTCGAAATCGACAACGGCCACACGCTGCAGGCCATGATGCTCCAGCGCGTGTTTGACCGCGATCGCGGCGTTGCCAAACAGGCAAAACCCCATGGGTGTTGCGGTTTCCGCGTGATGGCCGGGTGGCCGGGTGGCGACAAAGGCATTGGGCGCTTCGCCCCCCAATACCATGTCCACGGCCCGGACCGCGGCGCCGGCGGCCCGGAACGCGGCGTGCAGGCTGCCGGGTGACATCCATGTGTCAGCGTCCAGCGCAACCGAACCCACTGCGGGTGCCTGCCGGCGAATGTCTGCCAGATAATCGGGCGGATGAACGCGCAGAATGTCGTCTTCGGCAGCCAGCGGGGCAGTCACGCGGTTCAGATCCAGCGGTTCCAGCGCGTGCAGGATGTGTTCCAGCCGCGCAATGCGTTCCGGATGGCCATCGGGCGTTTCATGCGCGAGGCATTCGGCATGGGTAAGAAGGGCGGTCTTCATTCCGTCACGCTAACAACGCGCCCGCCCGGCAGCAACCACCGATCCGACGGCTTTCAGATCCACTTCGCCAGCGGTGGCAGGCTCATCAGCACGGCGTCGGCATCATGCCCGGTTTCCAGCCCGAATTTGGTTCCCCGGTCATAGACGAGGTTGTATTCGGCATAGAGCCCGCGATGAACCAACTGCGTTTCTTTGTCCGCATCCGACCAGTCCTGTGTGCGCCGGCGTTCCACCAAGGGCACGAATGCAGGCAGGAACGCGCGGCCGATATCCTGTGTCAGGGCGAAATCCGCGGCCCAGTCTCCGGAACACTGATCATCCATGAAGATGCCGCCAACGCCCCGCGCCCGGTTCCGGTGCGGCACGTAGAAATACTCGTCGGCCCATTCCTTCAGGCGTGGGTAATGTTCGGTGCCGTGCGGGTCCAGATGCGATTTCTGCGTGGCATGGAAATGCGCGGTGTCGTCGTCGTATTCGATACAGGGGTTCAAATCCGAGCCGCCGCCGAACCACCATGCATGCGGGGTCCAGAACATGCGCGTGTTCATGTGGACTGCGGGCACGTGCGGGTTCTGCATATGGGCGACCAGAGAAATACCCGAAGCCCAGAAACGCGGGTCGTCAGTCATGCCCGGCAGGCCCTTGCGTGCCATCATGGCCGCTTGGGCGCGCTCCGACAGGGTGCCGTGAACCTCGGACACGTTAACCCCGACTTTCTCAAACACACGGCCGCCACGCATCACGCTCATCAACCCGCCGCCGGCATCCGAACCATCATCCGATGCGCGTTTGGTTTCGGACACGTCGAACCGGCCCGGTTCGGCATCGGACAGGGGGCCGGAGGCATGCGTGTCTTCGAGATTTTCGAACGCGGCAACGATGTCGTCGCGCAAATGGCGGAACCACGCGGCAGCGGTGGCTTTTTCGGTCGCAAAATCAGTCATGCGCGCTTAGTGCGCCGGGGCAGCCACAGGGTCAAGAAGAGTTCGGCCCCCGTCCACGGTCAGGATCTGGCCGGTCATGAACCCGGACGCGTCCGAGGCCAGATACTGCACCGCGTCGGCCAGTTCTCCGGGCGCGGCAATTCGGGCGAGTGGTGTGTGATCTTCGATATCCTGCCGGAAATCACGGTTCTCTTTCAGGGTCGATTGCAGCGAGGCGCTCATCACCGACCCGATGGCAATCGCGTTGACCCGAATCCGGTGCGGCGCCAGCGTGACGGCCATTGACCGGGTAAACTGATCCAAGGCGGCGGTGCTGACCGAATAGGCCAGCAATTCGGGATGTGTCCTCCGGGCAGCAATGGACGAGATGCTGACGATCGTGCCGGCGTTGCCTTCCTCCTGACCCTGCGATTGTTTGATCATCCTGCGGGCCACCTGTTGCGTCAGGCGCAGGGCCGGCATCAGGTTCTGATTCAGCATGGCCGTGACGCTGTCGTCCTCCGGGTCCAGCGGATCGGATGTTGTGACCTGACGCGCCGCGTTGACGAGGATATCGACCTGATCGAACGCATCCAGCGTCGCTGACAGCAGATTGGCCACGGCCAGCCGTTCGCGCATGTCACCGGCGAAGTATCGGATATTGCTGTCTTCCGGTTGTTCGCCGACTTCTTCGACCAGCCGCTTTTCGTCCATATCGGCAAAAACGACATTTGCGCCCTTTTCGGCGAATTGCCGGGCAATTGCCCGGCCGATCCCGTTTGCAGCGCCCGTGACGATGGCAGTTTTGCCGGCAATGGAGAAGGACATGAGCGTGCTCCTGAAGTTCAGCGCAGGATAGCGAAAGTCAGCGCCGGTTACGAGTGGGTCCCGACGCGCGAATGATCTTGAACCGGGCATCGCCGGTTGTTTCGGACCAGTCTCGGAAATGCGCGCTCAGCGCCGTTTCGTAAGGCAGGTGCCGGTTTGCCACCATCCAAAGTGTCCCGTGAGAGGGCAACAGGCGTGCCGCGGATGCGATGAAGTCCCGCCCGAGCGACGGATCGGCGGACCGGCCGGTGTGAAATGGCGGGTTCATCACGACGGTGTCCGGTGAGTCCGCGGCACGCCAGTTGCATGCATCGGCCCAGTGAAAGCGGGCGCGCGGGTCGGTGACGTTCAGCCGAGCGCACTTGAGCACGGTGTGATCTGCCTCGATCAGATCAATGCTCTGAACCGCGCTTCGTTCCAGGATGCGCGCTGCCAGATAGCCCCATCCCGCACCCAGATCCGCGATGCGTTTGCCGATCTTCTCCGGCAACGATTCTGCCAGCAGAACCGAAGCGGGATCGGGCCCGTCGGCCGAAAAACATCCCGGCGCAGTTACGAATCCATCATCCAGACGGGTCAGTTCCGCCTTCCAGTCAGCGAAGTCATCGGGTGATGCCGTGAACCAGAACAGCTTGCCATGTGCCTTGCTGATCGGCGCCGAAACGGGGACGCGTGACCGGACAGCCTTCAGAACGCTGTCGATCCCGCCGGACTTCAGCCCGTCCACGGCGACAGGACCATCCGTCACCGACAGCGCCTGCCAGATCATGGCCTGCGCGGCAGGTCTGGCACGCGGCAAGCAAACGACGGATGCGGCAAACCGCCCGTCAGGACGTACGGATGCGGCCGCGCCAAGGCCGGAAAAATGGTCGTGATAGGGTTTGAACCCCTGAATGATTTCAACCCGGCTAGCCGGCAAAATCGTCAGGGCAAAGTCCGGCGTGGGTCCAAACAACCCAATTCGACCGGTGTCGGGAAAGTCAAATCCCGCCGCAACGGCCAGCGTCAGCCGAACAGACATACGCGCGACGTCAGTCTTCTTTTTCCATCGTGCACTGCAGCGGATGCTGGTGCCGGCGGGCGAAATCCATGACCTGACCGACCTTGGTTTCCGCGATTTCGTGGCTGAACACACCGACAACGGCGACACCGCGTTTGTGCACGGTCAGCATGACTTCGAACGCCTGTGCGTGATTCATGCCAAAGAACCGTTCCAGAATGTGAACGACAAATTCCATCGGCGTGTAGTCGTCGTTCAGCAGCAGAACCTTGTAAAGCGGCGGGCGTTTGGTTTTCGGACGCGTCTGAACGACAACAGAGGCCTCTCTGTCGTCGTCGAATTTGTCCGACATCATGATGTGGCGCAACTTCATCGTGCCTCGTAAAACCCACGGCGTGTCATTTGGTCTAGCAGTTTATATAACTTACCAGATCGCGTTGAAAAGAGAAACCGGACCTGTCGGGATGCTGAAAAACATTACAACTGTCGGTTTTGATGCTGATGATACGCTCTGGCATAACGAGCGATTCTATCGGATGACCCAGCAGCGGTTTGCCGACCTGTTGTCGGAATACACGGAACCGGACCATCTGGACCGCCGGTTGCTGGAGGCGGAAAGGCGGAACCTTGGTCACTATGGCTATGGGATCAAGGGCTTCGTGCTGTCCATGATCGAAACCGCGATCGAGGTGACTGACGAACGTGTGCCAGCAGGTGTCATCAGCGAAATTATCGGGGCCGGGCAGGACATGCTGGCGCACCCGATAGAATTGCTGCCTCATGCCCGGGATGCCGTCGAAGCGATTGCCGACAGTCACAGGGTCATTCTGGTGACCAAGGGCGATCTGCTGGACCAGGAACGCAAGCTGGCCCAATCCGGGCTGGGCGAGCTTTTTGATGGTGTCGAGATTGTTTCCGAGAAAGCCACCGAAACCTACCGGCAGATATTTGACCACCACGGTGACGGGCCGGCGCGGTCGATGATGGTCGGCAATTCGATGCGGTCGGATATTGTGCCAGTGGTCGAGGCGGGCGGATGGGGGGTCTACGTGCCGCATGGGATCGTCTGGGAAATCGAACATGCCGAGCCCCCCGCCAATGCGGCCCGGTACCGCGAGATCCCCGACCTCGGCGCGCTGCCCGATCTGGTCGCCGGTATCGGGTGAGCGGGCGGTTGCATTGCTTGCCGATCCGGCCCAACCCCGCTAGCGTCGTCTGACCGCGATTGGGGCGAAATTGGCAGGACTGATGTAATGCGTACCTGGGGTATCATCGCAGCGCTGGTGGTGATCTCGGCTTTGGTTGTGGCCATAGCCCGCCTGCACCCGCCCCAGACCCTGACCATGGCCGCCGGGCCGAAAAATGGCGGGTATTACCAGATCGCAGAAAAGTACCAGAAGATATTGCAGCGCGATGGCATCACGCTGAACATTGTCGAAACGGCGGGTTCCGCGGAAAACATCGCCCGGCTGGAAGGCCGCGACGTTGACGTTGCCATTCTTCAGGGCGGGATCCGGACCGACGATTCCGGTATCGAGGCCATCGCCGCGATCTTTTTTGAACCGATGATCCCGTTGGTGCGGGCCGGGAACTCCATTCCGGCCAACCCCAGCAACTGGCGGGATCTGGTCATTTCAAGCGGCGCTGCCGGGTCCGGTACATATGCCGCTTTCGAGGATCTTCTGAGGGCTGTGCACCTGCCCGGCAACGCCAACGACATCGTGCATTACGGTTATAAGGAGGCCGTGGACCGGTTGTTCGAGGGCGATATTGATATCGCCGTATTCGTCGCTCCGATCGATGCGCCCTACCTGGAAGATGCATTCTGGAGGCCGGGGATCCGCCTGTTGCAGATGGAACATGTGGAGGCCATTTCCCGCCGGCTGAGCTATGCCGACGTGGTCACGGTTCCCGGCGGTTCCCTGTCGCTGCAACGTGTGATCCCCAAATCGGAGCGGACATTGCTGGCGCTTGCCGCGCGGCTGGCCATTGCACCAGATGTGCACCCGGCGCTGATTAACCGTCTGACATTGGCCGCCGTGGAACTGCACAGCGGCCGTGGCCTGATCAATGACGAAGGTATGTTTCCGTCCATCCATGGTGCTGATTTGCCGATCAACAATGCCGCGCGGCAACTGATACTGGAAGGTCCCAGCACATGGCATGACTGGTTGCCATACTGGCTTGCGGCACAGATCAACCGGATGCTGTTGCTGATTCTGCCGATCTTTTTTGTGCTGGTGCCGCTGCTGCGCGCGGTTCCGGCGATCTACTCCTATGTCATGGGGTGGCGTGTCTGGCAGCACTATCCAACCATCCGCGAGATCGAAGAAGAGCTGGACCAGACGATCGATGCGGGAGAACTGAGCCGTATGGACAGTGAACTGGAAGAGCTTGACGATCGGCTTTCAAAGCTCCGGTTGCCGGCGGCTTATCGTCAAGGCGCGTATGACGCTCGGCTGCATATCGATCTGGTGCGCCGGAAAATTGGTGAAAGATTGCAACAGTTGTCCGCGATCTGAGCGGGTGAATCGCCACATTCCTGCCACAATCAACTGTATTGAGCCTGTTTTGCCATCAACCGCTAGATCTGGTGCGCGCCGGATGAAGCAATCGTGAAAACCCCTTGGTTTAATGGGTTTATTTGAAAATCTGCCTGTGCTAGCGTCTGCGCAATAAAGCAGAAAAGACGCCAACCGGAAAACCGGTGGCATGAGGCAGACAGAGGCAGAAATCGTGCAGGTTCGGCGCAGAAAGCCGGCCCATATAGGGCTGTATATTTTCGCAGCATTGTGGTTGTTCGTCGTGTTGCCGCTGAGCGTGGCAGCAGCGCCGTATGCCGCGATGGTCATGGACGCCAGAACCGGCGAGGTACTGCATTCGCGCAATGCCGATACCCGGCTGCATCCCGCATCGCTGACTAAGATGATGACGCTCTACATCGCGTTCGAAGCGGTCCGCAATGGCGAGATCTCGCTTGATACGAAGGTTCGCATCTCAAAACACGCGGCCTCGGAACCGCCGTCCAAGCTGGGTCTGACCTCGGGTCAGAGGATCGCGTTTCGATACCTGATCCGGGCTGCTGCGGTGAAGTCCGCCAACGACGCGGCAACCGCGATCGGCGAAGCGATCGAGGGCAGCGAAGCGGCCTTCGCGCGGCGGATGACCCGCACGGCCAAGGCCATGGGCATGTCACGCACGACGTTCAAGAACGCGCATGGTCTGACCGAAAACGGACATATGAGTACCGCCCATGACATGACGATCCTGGGTCGGCATTTGCTGTATGACTACCCCGAATATTACAACCTGTTTTCGCGCCGTTCGACCAGCGCCGGGATCAAGACGGTGACCAACACCAACCGCAAGCTGCTGGCAGCTTACAAGGGCGCAGACGGGATCAAGACGGGCTATACGCGGGCGGCGGGTTTCAACCTTGTGGCCTCGGCCGAACGGGGCGGTGAACGGGTGATCGCAACTGTGTTCGGCGGCAAGTCATCGACGTCGCGCAATGCGAAAGTGGCCGAATTGCTGGATCTGGGTTTCCGCAGATCGCCCAGCCGCGCACCGGTCCGCAAACCCAGCAGGCCGGATTATGTCGCCGGAGGCTTTGCCAAACCGTCCGCCAAGACGATCCGTTTGGTTGGCGCCGTGCAGAAAAGCCTGCGTCCCAAGGCCCGGGCGGAAAGCGTTGTCATGGCCAAGGCCGTGGTTGAAAGCGCCGCCGAGGATGAAGACAAGATACAGGAAGGCGTGGACGCGGTGATGGCGGCGGTTCAGTCCACTGCCGCATCGGCCCGGCCCGAAGGACGCCCGGCACAGGATTCCGTGCGTCTGAACATGCGTCAGGAGCCGACACAGGAGGTGGTCACACGAATTGCGGCCACAGGCGATACCGCATGGGGCATCAATGTCGGGCGTTATTCCAGCCGCTATCAGGCCGAGAAGGTGTTGCTGACCACTGCGCTGGAAGAGATGTCCACTCTGGATGGGACTCAGCGGAAGGTGGTGAAGACCTCGAAGGGTTTTGACGCCACCTTTACTGGAATGACGCAGGACAGCGCCGATTTGGCGTGCCGCAGGTTACAGGCGCGGAACATGGCCTGTTCGACAGTGGGTCCATCCGGCTAGCCGCCTGTTTGCAAGTCAGGCCGGATCAGGTCAGCCCGAAGGAAGCAGGAACGATCGGATCGGATCGAGGTAGCGGTCCTGATTGAGATTTACCGTATGTCCGCCTTCGTCATACACAATTACCGTGTTGCCTTCGCCGGCATAGGATTGTTCGGCCAGCCGGTAGTCGAGTATTTGGTCATCCCGTGACAGAAGGATCAGCCGCGTTATGCCCGAGGCCGGCGGCGATGTCCGGTAGGCATAGCTGTTGACGTCTTCTTCGGTAACGATGATGTCCTTGCCGCGTTTGGCCACGGTGTATTGCCCGATGAACTGCCGCAACTGTTCAGCCGGTTTAACAACCGGATTGACCAGAACGGCGCGTTCCACACCGTATTTTTCAGCATAATAGTTCGCCCAGAACCCGCCGAGCGAGGTTCCGGCGAAGACCACGTTTCGGTCCTTCAGCAACCGTTCCCACACCAGATCCATTGCCGCGTCATCAGATGCGAAATCGAAATAGTCATAGTTGAAGCCGATAATCGAGAAATGCTCGGAAAACGCGTGATACAGTTTGTCATAGGCTCCGTTCGGCATTGCAGAACCGAACCCGTGGAAAACGAACAGAACATCGTCCCTGATCCGTTCTCCCTCGTAATTGAAAATCGTGAATTCGTCATACGACCCGAACCGGATTTCGCGGGGTTGTGCCGTCGACGTGGTGCCAGATGCTGAGTAGGTGATCATCAGGCACGCAGCCAGCCGCAGGAAAACGCCGGGCAAAGACAGGCGCCGGCACCGGCAAGATCCAGATATCGCACGCATTCTAGGCCCCCCATCGCTTGTGAATTATGTAGGCCAGCGAGCCCGCAAAACAGCGGGGCCAGCATCAGAATCGGTATTCCGAAGACTACGATCCAAAAAACCAGCACCAGATATCTGCGAGGCGTCGGCACCAGCCGGAACGCGATAAGGATGATCGAAAACGCAATCAGATAGCACATGAACCAGAACGGGTCGTTCGAAAACGCCCGCATCCCGCCGTTTTCGCTTTCCAGCGCAATCATCGTGAACCACCACGATTCGTTCAGATAAAGCAGGCTGCTGATTGATGCGATGCTGATCTGAAACGGTGTATATGGTCGACGCAGTGCTTCGGCGATGTAGTAATCGGAATAATCATAAAGCTCAGCATTGGCGCGGAAGCCGAAACTATCGAGAATGACAGTCACGATCAGCATCGGAATGATGATGTAATACAGGCTGAGCCCGCGTTTGCAGGTCATTGCGACCGCGCCGATTTTTCGTCGGTCAATCGACAGCATCAGGAAGTAGCCCGAAATCATGAAGAACGTCGGGACTGCGAACCGGGGCGCGGCCCCGTCAAAGCCCGGAATGTGCATCGTTGTCAGCCGGTGAAAACTGAAATGCCCCAGCACGACACAGATCATGGCAACAACCTTGATCTGATTGAGAAACTCGCTGTGCGACCGAGTAATTGCCAGCGGTGTTGTGCTGGTTTCAACCTGAGCCGGACGCGGAAACCGCTCTTCCGCGCGCTTGAGTACTCGATTTTGCCAGCGATCGAAGGACGGCTTGAGAAAAAAGCACAGCCGGCCCATCACCAGCGACGAAACGATTGTGGCGACAAGCAGGGCCAGTTGCTGTGGCACGCTGGTGTGGTCGTAGTTTGTGACGGCCGCAAAAAAGAACAGGAAGGGAAAATGAAACAGGAAGATGGCTGTGGAATAGCGGGTAATAAAATTCGTCACCGGGCCGGTTAGCGGCAGTTTTTCTTCCGACGTGAAAATGTACCGTGACATCACCAGCAGGCCGAAGAGAAAGATCGTGTGCCCGTATTGCAGAAGGTATCGCTTGCTCATGCCGAGGTATTGACGGACCGAGTAGGGCGCGAACGATTTGGACCATTCGTACAGATCGGAACCGGTGCCTGAATACACGTACCAGCAGTAAATCACGAAAATGACCGCCGACAAAACGATCGCCGTTCCTCGCCGCGGCGGATGAGAAAAGATGCCGGACCGGGATCCCGCGTTAGGCGAATTCGACAGCCCCATTTTGAAATACTCCCGCGAAGTTGCGCGTTTTCTGCCCCGGGCGACCGGACCAGCGGCTTGCTTTGCTGCCTGACCGGAAACCGTGATGGGTGGCCACAGGTTAGATGAATGTTCGGCCATGGTCACCCGTTCAGGGGAAACCGGTCGCAGTTGGTATGCCGCCCGATGCGGAGGTCTGCAATTTCAGGAACCGGACCTTGGAAATACGCGCCTCGGGAAATCAGCTGACAGCCGCCAGCAGGGTGCGTGTGTACTCCTCCTGCGGATTGCCGAATATGGCGTCCGCCTCGCCCATTTCCACGACGTCGCCCTGTTTCATCACGATGACCTTGTGCGACATCGCGCGGACCACTTTCAGATCGTGCGAAATGAACAGATAGGTCAGGCCGTATTTCTTCTGCAGATCGCGCAGGAGATCGACGATCTGAACCTGCACGGTCATGTCGAGCGCGGAAGTGGGTTCATCGAGAACCAGCAGCCTGGGACGAAGCACCATGGCGCGGGCGATGGCGATCCGCTGGCGCTGGCCGCCGGAAAACTCGTGTGGGTAGCGGTCCATTACGGCAGGATCCAGCCCGGTTTCCTCCATCGCTTCGGCCACCAGTTCACGGGTTTCCCGGTGCGGATCGACCTGATGAACCGAAAGCCCCTCGGCGATGATCTGAAAGCAGGACATGCGCGGGCTGAGCGATCCGAACGGATCCTGAAACACGATCTGCATGTCCTTGCGCAGCCGACGCAGTTCCCGTGTCGACCATGCGCGCACGTCCGCGCCGCGAAAGGTGATACCCCCTTCGGACGCGATCAACCGCATGATCGCCAGCGCCAGCGTGGTCTTGCCAGACCCGCTTTCTCCGACAATGCCCAGCGTTTCACCTGCCCGGACAGAGAAATTGGCGTCGTTCACGGCCTTCACATGGCCGACCGTGCGCCGCAGCAACCCACGCTGGATCGGGAACCAGACTTTCAGGTGATCGGTGCGGACCATCTCGGTGGCTTCGTCAGTGACCGGGTCGGGCTGACCGGCAGGTTCGGCTGCCAGCAACTTTTTCGTGTAGGGATGGCTGGGGTTGCCGAACAGCTCGGCCGTGGGGCCGGATTCGACAATCTCGCCGTCCTTCATCACGCACACCCTGTCTGCAATCCGGCGCACGATGCCCAGATCATGGGTGATGAACAACAGCCCCATGCCCTCGCTTTGCTTCAGTTCGGCCAGCAGGTCGAGGATCTGCGCCTGAATGGTGACATCCAGCGCCGTGGTCGGTTCGTCCGCGATCAGAACGTCCGGTTTGTTCGCCAGCGCCATGGCGATCATCACGCGCTGTCTTTGTCCGCCGGACAACTGATGGGGGTAGGCGTCCAACCGGGTTTCGGGATCGCGGATGCCGACCTTGGTCAGCAATTCGATGATCCGGTTGTTTGCGGCGTCATCCACCAGCCCCTGATGCAGGGCGAGCGATTCCGCCAGCTGTTTACGGATGGTGTGCAACGGGTTGAGTGATGTCATCGGCTCCTGAAAGATGAAGCTGATGTCGTTGCCGCGCACCTTGCGCAGCAAGCCATCGTTAGCGCCGATCATTTGCTGGCCGTCATATGTGACAGACCCTGAAACAGCCGCATTGCCCAGCAACGATACGGTCGAAAGCGCGGTCACGGATTTTCCTGAACCGGATTCACCCACCAGCGCAACGGTTTCCCCTCGATCGACGGAGAAGGACACACCCTGCACGGCCTTTATGATCTGGCCGTCCTGGCGGAAGGATACGGACAGGTTTTCAACTTCCAGAAGCGCCGTCATGAAAACGTCTTTCTGGGATCAAACGCATCGCGCACACCTTCGAAGATGAAGACGAGCAGAGACAGCATGATGGCAAAGGTGAAAAACGCTGAAAATCCAAGCCATTCGGCATGCAGATTGCGTTTGGCCTGCAGCGTGAGTTCGCCAAGTGACGGTGACGAGGACGGCAGGCCAAAGCCGAGAAAATCGAGTGAAGCGAGGCCGCCGATTGTTCCGGTCACGATGAAGGGCAGGAACGTCAGCGTGGCGACCATCGCGTTGGGCAGCATGTGCCGGAACATGATTGTCAGGTTGCCGACACCCAGCGCGCGGGCAGCGCGGACGTATTCGAGATTGCGGGCACGCAGGAACTCGGCCCGGACGACACCAACCAGCGCCATCCACCCGAACGCAATCATCAGCACCGCCAGAAGCCAGGCGCTGCGGCCAAGGATCGCAAACATGATGATGATGATGTAGAGCGACGGGATACCCGACCAGATTTCGATGATGCGTTGAAAGATCAGGTCGATCCAGCCTCCGAAAAAACCTTGTATTGCGCCAGCGGCAATACCGAGCAGGCTGGACGCGGTGGTGACGATGAGGGTGAACAGGATCGACAGGCGGAAACCATAGATCACCCGCGCCAGCACGTCTCGCTTGGTATCGTCGGTGCCCAACAGGTTCTGGCGATTGGGCGGCAGCGGCGCGGCACCCGGGCGGTCCACGGCTGAATCGAAAGAGTAGGGGATCGGCGGCCAGATGGCCCAGCCCCGGTTGATCTCTTCGCCTTCGATGACCCCGTCGGCCGCGTCTTCGATACAGCCTTCAGGGTCGTCAAAGCAGAGCTCCATACCCCCGGTTGCAATCAGGCATTTGACTTCCGGGTCGGCATAGGCGGCCTCGGTCTGAAAATCGCCGCCAAAGGCGGTTTCGGGGTAGAATTTCCAGATCGGGGTAAAAAACTCGCCCTGGTACCGGATAAGGATCGGTTTGTCGTTGGCCAGAAATTCGGCAAACAGGCTGAGGCCGAAGAGCACCGCAAAGATCCACAGCGACCAGTAGGCGCGGTTGTTCTTTCTGAAATTGCGCCAGCGGCGCTGGTTGAGCGGTGAGAGCGTCATTTATCCCTCCCGCTTTTCAAAGTCGATGCGCGGATCGACCAGAACATACATCAGATCGGACAGGATATTGACCAACAGCCCGATCAGGCCAAAGACAAACAGCGTTCCGAACACGATCGGGTAGTCGCGGGCAACGGCTGCCTCGTACCCCAACCGGCCGAGGCCATCGAGCGAGAAGATGGTTTCGATGATGACCGAACCGCCGAAGAAGACGCCGATAAACACCGCCGGAAATCCGGCGATCACGATCAGCATCGCGTTTCGGAACACGTGGCCATAGAGAACGCGGCGTTCCGTCAGGCCCTTGGCGCGCGCCGTCATCACATAGTGCTTCTTGATCTCGTCGAGAAAGCTGTTCTTTGTCAGCAGGGTCAGTGTTGCAAAGGCCGCGATGGTTGAGGCGATGACCGGCAGGGTGATGTGCCAGAAGTAATCGGCGATCTTGCCAATCAGGCTCAGATCCTGCCAGTTGTCCGAAGTCAGCCCCCGGAGCGGGAAGATCTGCCAGTAGGAACCACCCGCGAACAGCACCAGCAGAAGGATGGCAAACAGGAAGCCGGGGATCGCATAGGCCATGATGATCGCGCCGCTGGTCCAGGTGTCGAACCGGGACCCGTCGCGCACCGCCTTGCGGATGCCCAGAGGGATCGAAATGATGTACGCAATCAGTGTCGACCAAAGGCCAAGCGTAATCGATACCGGCATTTTTTCGATTACCAGATCCACCACTTGTTCCGAGCGAAAGTAGCTTTCTCCGAAATCGAAGCGCATGTAGTTCCACATCATGTTCAGGAACCGGGTCACCGGCGGTTTGTCGAAGCCGAATTCCTTTTCCAGTTGTTCGATGAATTCAGGCGGCAGACCGCGTGCGCCGATATACTGATCGTTGGCCGGCGCGTCCTGATCCAGCGTGGATTCCCCGTCCGATCCCGCGAAACTGCCGAATACGTCGCCCTGCCCCTGAGCACGCGCAATGGCCTGTTCCACCGGCCCGCCCGGCACGAACTGCACCAGTGCGAAGTTGACGATCATTATGCCCAGCAGCGTGGGAATGATCAGCAACAGCCTTCGAATTATGTACGCGCCCATGTGGCGTTTACCTCAGTGCGCCGGCTGCCTTCAGGGCGTCGCCCTTGTCGGCCTCGTACCACCAGAAATCCAGCCAGCCCAGGTCATAAGGCGGCAGCGGGTCGGGGTAAGCATATTGGTCGTAATATGCGACCCAGTAGCTGTCATTGTACCACACCGGGATCATGAAAAACTCGTACCGCAACGCTCGGTCCAGCGCGCGCAGGGCGGTGCTTTCCTCGTCCCGGCTTTCCGCATTCAGGGCCGCGTCGATAATTGCGTCAACCATCGGGCTGGCCAGATTGGCGGGGTTGAACACGTTGATTTCGGTTTCCGAGGTGCCATAGCGCTGCATCAGCCCGGTTCCGGCACCGAGAAACGCGGCGTAACCGTCAAAGACCAGGTCGTAGTCACGCTCGCGCTCGCGCAGGGTGTATTGCGAGGGGTCCACTTTTTCCAGCCGGGCGTCGATGCCCATCTGCGTGAGGTTCTTCATGTAATTTCCGACGACCGCGCTCAGCGTGCCTTCCTGGGCAGAGTTGAACAGGAACGTCAGCGTCATCAGGTCGCCATTTGCGTTCCGGCGCTTGCCATCATCACCGACCGGCCAACCGGCATCGTCCAGCAGTTTCATCGCCTTGCGCAGATTGCGACGATCGCTGAGGCGGGCGGGTTTGGAGGTGTGCGGAACGCGGGCGGGTTCGGTCAGCATATCGGGAGGGATGACATCGCCCAGCGATTTCAGAAAATCGAGTTCGGCCCCTTCAGGCATGCCCGTGGCCATCAGCGGCGTGTCTTGGGTGAACGACGCCCTCTGCTTGAACAGGCCGTATTGCAGGCTTTCGTTGGTCCATTCAAAGTTGTAGCCCAGCGCCAGCGCCTCGCGCACCCGCTTGTCCTTCAGCGCCGCGCTGCCGAGGTTGAACACGATGCCGGACGGCGTTGGCGGGGTGCCGTCCGGCAGCTCTGCCTTTGTGATCTGGCCGTCGCGGATTTTCGGGAAATCATACTGAGTTGCCCATTTCTTGGAATCGCTTTCCTGCCGGAACGTGTATTCGCCGGCCTTGAACGCTTCGAACGCGGCCGCGTCGTCGCCGAAATACTCGATACGGATGCTGTCAAAGTTGTGGCGACCCTTGTTGACCGGCAGGTCCCAGCCCCAGTAATCCGGATTGCGCCTGTAGATGATGCGACGGTTCACATCGACGGTATCGATGACGTAAGGGCCGGATCCGGGCGAGGTTTCCAGCCGGCTTTCATCCAGCCGCGCACCGGTTTCGTCGTACCACTTCTTTGAAAACACCGGCACGTTGCCGACCTGATCGATCAGCGACCGGCGCGAAATGCCCTCGGTGAAATAGAACTTGATGGTGTGGTCGTCGATGACCTCGGCATTCGGGATCCGTTTCTTCACGGCGGAGGCATAGGATGGCAGGCCCTGTTCCAGAAACAGGTTGTGCGAAAACAGAACGTCGTGCGCAGTCACCGGTGTTCCGTCCGAGAACCGGGCCTCGGGGCGCATGTGGAATATGACCCAGGTTTTGCCGTCGTCGTATTCCAGCCGCTCGGCCAGCAGGCCATATTCCTCGCCGTAGACATCCGCGGCACCGTCATCCAGCAGGCTTTCGAAGATGGACCAGCTCAGCGTGCCAGCGCGGCCTTTGACCGTGTACGGGTTCATGGAATCGAAGGTGCCCAGCCGGGAGAATGAGATTTCACCCCCCTTTGGCGCGTCGGGATTGACGAAATCGTAGTGTTCAAAGCTCTCGGGATATTTCAGATCGCCGTAGAAGGAATATCCATGGCTTTCAATAATCTGGTCTTGGGCCCGGGCCAGTGATGTCGCGCCGAAAAGGATCAGCATGAACGCCGCCAGTCTCAGCGCAATATCGGATCGCGCGGCCGTTCTGGTGGTCGCGGTCTGGCGGTTTCGGGTCATGATGTGCTCCCTCGTGCTGCCCGTTCGATAGCGGACTACTTTTGCCGCTGTAGGCTAAAGGTCCAGTGCCGCCAACTGCAAGGTGAGATTATGTGATCGGGCCGGGAATTGCCGACGCATCAACGCGTATCCCGGAAACGAAAAAGGCCGCGCAATCCGCGCGGCCCAATTTCTGTGGCGTTGTTCGGTGATCAGTCGTCCAGGCTGTCCAGATACGCGATCACGTTGACGCGGTCCTGAACTTTCTTCAGGCCGGCAAAGCTCATCGAAGTGCCTTTGAGATACTCGCTGGGCTTGGCCAGGAAGGCGTCCAGCTCTTCCGGAGTCCAGTCGCCGCCATGATCGGCCATCGCGGAAGAATAGCCGAAACCCGGCGCCGATGCGATCGGGCGACCGACCACGCCGTACAGATACGGTCCGGTGCTGTTGGCGCCATCCTCCAGCTTGTGACAAGCTGAACATTTCTTAAACACCTTGGCACCCTTGTCGACATCTGCGGATGCCAGAAGCTCGTCAAAGCTGACTTCTTCCTCTTCGCCGGCACCGTCGCCTGACGAATCGACTTCGATCACATAGGCCTGCTGACCGTGACCATCCACGTGATAGATGATTTCAGCCACCCATTTGCCAAGAAGAAAGACCAGAAGCGCACCGCAAAGCGCGGCAACGGTTTTGGTTGCGGTCATCGTATCCATTTGATCGCGAGCCTATTTGATCTGTTTCGGAGGCGTGTCTATTGCTTCCCCTCGCCGGTGGCAAGATATAGACACCGCGACCAAACGCCCAATCGGGCATTGTGCAGGAATAACACATGACCAATCGCATCGCTTTTCAGGGTGACGCGGGCGCGTACAGCCACGAAGCCTGTCTGATGGCCCGGCCGGATATGGAACCGCTGCCCTGCAAGACCTTCGAGGACGTGATCGAAGCCGTCCGCAACGGCGGGGCGGATCTGGCGATGCTGCCGATCGAAAATACCACCTATGGGCGGGTGGCCGATATTCATCGCCTGTTGCCCGAAAGCGGGCTGCACATTGTCGACGAGGCCTTTGTACGGGTCCGTATTTGCCTGATGGCGCGTCCGGGTGTGCAGTTGTCGGACGTTAAATCTGTCCGGGCGCATCTGGTGTTGTTGCCGCAATCGGCCGGGTTTCTGCGGGATCACGGGATCAAGGGCTACGCCGCCGCCGACAGCGCCGGTGCTGCCGCGGAACTGGCCCAGACCGACAGCCGCGACAGCGGCGTTCTTGCGTCCGAACTGGCAGCCGAGATCAACGGCCTGACGGTATTGGCCAAAGACATCGAGGATCATGGCCACAACACGACACGGTTCGTCATCATGGCCCGGGAACCGGATCTGAGCCGGCGAGGCGATGGTCAGATGGTCACCACATTCGTGTTCGAGGTGCGAAATATTCCGGCAGCGCTGTACAAGGCGATGGGGGGCTTTGCGACCAACGGGGTCAACATGACCAAGCTGGAAAGCTACATGGTCGGTGGATCATTCACCGCGACCCAGTTTTACGCAGATATCGAAGGACATCCGGACGATCCGGACGTGAAGCTGGCATTGGATGAACTGGCCTATTTCACGACGAAGCTGGAAATCCTTGGGGTCTATCCGGCTGTTCATCATCGGAACTGACGCCGCCGGGGCGATCAGAGCGTGCGCGTGAATTCCCGGATCTTGCTGCGGAACCGTTTGTTGAGATTGGTTTTTGCCAGCTTCAGCGATTGAAGCAGCAGGCGCGCCGACAGGGTTTTCGGTTCCAGCTCCATTGCCACCGACAACCGGGTGTTTCGCGCCGACAGCGGCAACAGGTCGATCACAAGGTTTCCGTCGATACCCTGACCCACGGCATCGAATCGGATGGTGTTCGGACGGTCCAGTTCGGTCAGTGTCACCTGGACCTGACGGGTTCGGCCGCGCATCTCGAAACGGGCATTCCATGCCATGCCGACCACCGGTTCGGACGTGTCCATGACCCGTTCAACCTCGGCGCCGCGGCGGATCGCGGTGCGTTCGAAAGTCTCGAAATTTGTCAGCTGTTCGAATACCCGGTCAATGGGAGTGTCGATGTCTTCCTTTGTCGAAAGCTTCATTCCGCGCGCGCCTCGTTTTTTGTTGAAACTGACGTCAATCCAATGTGTCCGCAAGCCAGTTATGCAAAAGAAAATGGGCAATTGCACCTTTTCGCGCGGGTTTGATTTCCGGGTGCTCCCCGGCGAATGCGCGCATCATTTCATTGCGGCTGATCCAGCGGGCTTCCTCGATCTCGTTGGGGTCGATGTTGATGTCAGTATTTAGCGCCTCGCCGGCACATCCGATCATCAAAGAAGCCGGGAACGGCCAGGGCTGGCTGGCGAGGTATGACACGTCGCCGACCGAAATACCGGCCTCCTCCCATACCTCGCGGCGCACGGCGGCTTCCAGCGTTTCGCCGGGTTCGACGAAACCGGCCAACAATGAATACATTCCCGGTGGCCAGCCCGGCGACCGTCCCATCAGGACGTTGGGGCCGTGCGTGATCAGCATGATCACGACCGGGTCGGTCCGCGGGAAATGATGGGCGCCACAGGCCGGACATGTGCGCTGCCAACCCGCCTGCACCATGTCGCTCTGCACGCCGCATTGTGCACAGAATTTATGGGTGCGGTGCCAGCCGATGATCGCCTTTGCCGTTGCGGCCAATTCGGCGTCGCGGCTGTTGAGCCGAGTCATCAGCCGTCGAAGTTCTGCAAAAACGTGGTCTTCGGGCAGGTCCGGGTGGTGCTGTTCAGACGGGTCGAGAAACTGGCCCAGCGCCGCGGTGTCCAGATCCACCGGCTGCCAGCCGGAGATGTCCGTGGCAAAGCAGGGCGCGCCATCTTCCCGGCCAAGGAACACCGGGTCTTTCGTGTTGCCTTCGGGGCCATCGGCGATCAGAGGATGTGACATTGGCAAACGGGCCAGTGTATCGCGCCCCTCTCCTGCCACCAGCGGCTTGCCGCGCCAGAGCAGGATGGACACGGCATCACTGGCCGATCGGGCGAAGCGCAGCGCATCCGGGTTCATCCGCAGCTCGGCGGCGCGGTCCAGCCCGGAGCCCCCGAACGTCACCGTTTCCGCGTGTTTCATTTCGCCTCCGCCCTTTGCCTCAGCGATGGCATCGCATGATGTCGCTTGTTTTACAATTGCCGTTGGCGGGGTTGTTCCCGACGACAGGCAGGTTAAAGTTCAATCCATTCAAGGTAGATTGGTATGCTGAATCACACATCCTCTGGTAATGTCTGACACGATTGTCCGGTTGCGGTTGCTGGCCACGACAGACCTGCATATGCAACTGACGGGCTGGGACTATGCGAAGGACCGCCCGTTGCCGTCCGGAGGGCTGACACGGGTTGCGTCGTTGATATCCGACGCACGGAAAGAGGCGGCAGAGGCCGGGGCCCATGTCTTATTGTTCGACAACGGAGACGGTTTTCAGGGCACCGTTCTGGGCGAACTAGCCGACAGTATGCCGCCGGGTGAAAACCACCCCCTTCTGGCCGTGTTTCAACAACTCCGGTACGACGCCATAGGGCTGGGCAACCACGACTTCGACTTTGGGGCGACTGCGCTGTCCCGGTGGCTGGCCGATGCGTCCTGCCCGGTGATCAGTTCCAACCTCCGGCGCCTGTCGCCCGGGATTTTGCCCGGCGTCAACACCTCGGCGGCTCTTGATGCCGGTCCGCTGCGGGTTGGCGTGGTGTCGGTCCTGCCGCCGCAAACCGCGATGTGGAACGCTGGCCGGCTGACCGGGCAGGTGGCATTCGATGACATGACCGATGCAGCACAGCGCGAGGCATTCGCGCTACACCAGCAGGGATGCGACGTGATCGTGGCGCTGGCCCATACCGGGTGGGGCGAAGATGAGCGGCAGGAGGGTCAGGAAAACGCCCTGTCACCCATCGCCCGGTTGCAGCATGTCACGGCCGTGTTTGGCGGGCACACGCACCTGCCGTCGACAGCCGCGAAGGCCGGTTCACAGGCTCCGGTCGCGCTTGCCGGGCATGCGGGACGGCAACTGGCGCAGATCGATCTGGCGCTGGACCGCGGACCCAGTGGCCGATGGGAGGTTCGCGACTGCGCATCGGTTCTGCGCCCTGCCGACAGGCAAATCGCGGAGCAGACGGAAACGAAATTATTGCTGGCGTCGCGGCATCGCTGGGCGCGCGAACGCATGAGCGAACCGGCCGGCTGGACAGATGTTCCGCTGCACAGCTATTTTTCGATGGTCAGGGCCGACACCCATCTGCGCGTGATCGCCGAGGCACAACGCGCTGCCTTCGCTCAGGCCGGTCACGGGGTGCGCGACTATCCGGTTATCTCGGTTGTAGCCCCAGGTAAATGCGGCGGACGGGGTGGTCCGGCGCATTATTCCGATGTGCCTGCCGGCGCGGTGCAATGGCGGCATATCGAGGATCTGGTCGTGTTTCCCAACGCGTTGCGCGCCGTGATGGTCAGAGGTGAGGAGCTGCGGGAATGGCTGGAAATGTCTGCCAGCGTGTTTCGGAGGGTAATTCCCGGGCAGTCGGCGCAATTGCTGATTGACGCGGATTGGCCTGCGCATGGGTTCGACACGTTTTTCGGCCTGAGCTATGGCATCGATGTCAGCCAACCGGCCCGGTACCGGCCTGACGGGCGCATGACCGACCCCGGGCACCACCGGATCTCAGATCTGACCTGTGACGGTCAGCCGATTGTCGCGGACATGATGTTTACCGCTCTCCTCAATGATTACCGCGCGAATGGTGGCGGAAATGTCCCCGCCTTGCGGCGGGCGCCCCGCCTCGAGTTGCCCGAAATCCCGCTGCGGAATGCCGTCATGAATACCCTGTCGTCATGCCGGGCGGCACCAACCGGGCCGGATCCGTGGCGTTTTGTGCCGTTACCGGGAACCGGCGCTGTTCTGCAGACGGGGCCGGGTGCGGCTGCGTTTCTGGATGACATCGCGGATTTTGAACCGAGCTGCGAAAAACCCGGACCGGACGGGTTTCTGCCTGTAAACTTGTCGCTTTGATCTGTGCTGGCCCGCTTGCCATCCGGTGCCGGTACACATATATTGCCAGACTGAGAGGTTGGCGCGGGCAGGCGCCTCGCCAACCCGGTCAGATCCGGAAGGAAGCAGCCGTAACGAGCCCCGCTTGGGTCGTTGTCCAGCCTCTCACCTTATCCCCTGTTCGCGCAGTGTTTCTACCGGACGAGTTCCGGCCAGAGCACCGCGTTCCGGCGCGTGAACGAGCTGAGATGACCGATCTGCTTCAGCCCGAAATCCCGCGGATGCAACGTGCGCCTGCGCACCAGCCGTATGTCGTAGAGGGCCGCAAGCCTGTCCGTGCAGCGTGCAGGAATCACCGGGTCGTCCGCAAATGCGATCAGATCCACCGGCGCCCCGCTGCGCGACCAGTTCGGCCAGGGCAGATCGTGACCCGTGCGCGGCAGGAATGACCGGGGTGATGTGCACCAGTCGCGCCATTCACGGTACACGCCGGCGGGCAGATCCTCTCCGAGCCCCAATCGGCGGCCGGGCAGATACCCTGTCAGGCTCACCGCCCAGGAGGCGGGGCCGTACCAGAAGGCGCTGGCCAGCGCGCGGTAGGGCATCGGGTGGTCCGGCAGGTTCACGAGCCCGCTGGCGACGCCGATCATGCGGGTCACATCCTCGATCCCCTGTTGCAGTGGCACCATCATCGCCCCGAGCGAATGCCCGATGACCCAAATCGGGCTATTCGGGGCATTCCGGCGCATTTCCATCCGGGCCGCAGGCTGATCAAGCAGGGCCCAGTCCGACATCGTCGTGTTGGAGTGGCGCGGGTGCATATGGGCGGAGGCGCCAAAATCCCGATAGTCATAGGTCAGACAGGCCATGTCCCGTTCCGAGGCCAACCAGCGGGCAAAGTGCCGGTAATATGCGTGGGGAACCCCGGCTGCCCCGTTCAGCACCACGGCTGCAACCGGATCAACCTCGGGCAGGAACAGCGTTCCGGTCAGGGTTGCCCCGTCTGCGTCAAAATCGATGGCCTGTTCCTGCACCCGGCCGTTTCCCCGCATGTCCAGCATTTGCTTCTTCCTTTCGGTAGTGACTAGACCAATCGGTCTAAAATCGTTCTGGACCAATTGGTCTAGTTCTGTCAAGACATCTGTATGAACGATCGTCCTCTTCCGACCAAAGACCGGCTGATCCGGGTCGCGGCCGAAATGTTTCGTACGCGTGGCTATCACGGTGTCGGGTTGTCCGAACTGCTGACCGCCGCCCGTGCACCGAAGGGATCGCTGTATCACCACTTCCCGAACGGCAAATCCGATCTTGCGATTGCTGCGGCCAACTGGGCGTCGGACGGGCTGTTGCGGATCATCGCCGCGAGCTTTGAACCGGCCGAGGGTTTCACCGAAGGCGCGACCACCTTCTGCCACAAGCTGGCCAAGCTCTTTGACCTGTCCGGCAAATGGGATGGCTGCCCGATTTCCGCAACCCTGTTCGAAGGGCCGGAAAACGAGGCGTTTCTGACCCATGCCCGGTATCTGTTCGATGGCTGGATCGACGAAGTGGCGAATCATGCCGAACGGTTTGGCCATCCGCCCGAGGTGGCCCGGCAGATGTCGGAACACCTGTTCTTGCTGCTACAGGGCGGTTGGCAACTGGCGCGGGCGCGGCATGATTCGGACGTGCTGCGACGGTTGCCGGTGCATATGTCCGGCGGGTGAGGCCGGTCCGATCCGGTTGCCTAAACGCGTAAGCGATCCTATATGGTGGCGCAGGAGGCTAATCGCTTCTCATCAACCGATCCCGAACGGAGGTTTCATGACAGAGCGTGTCATCATCCTCCGGGTCACGGCGCAGTAACTTACGATCCTGCCCGTCGCCCGGCCGTCGAAAACGCGGTGCCCGGCACCGCACCTGTTGACGTGTTCAGGGATCAGATCAATGACCATTTTCACACTTTCCGACCTTGGCTGGTCGGCGCATTTCCGCGCCCGTGCCGGGGACACCGATGGCGCGCCTGCGCGCGTATCTTCCGTGGCCCGCGACCGGCTGGAGGCTTTGACGTCCGCCGGTGTGGTCACGCTCACCCTGTCCGGGGGCCAGTCCACCGGCGATTTTGCCGTGGGCGACTGGGTTTTGCATGACCCGGCGAGCGGGCGTGTGTTGACCCTGCTGGACCGGCAGACCGCGATCGCGCGCCGTGCCGCCGGTCGCGATGCGCGCAGCCAGTTGATCGCGGCAAATGTCGACACGCTTGGCATCGTCAGTTCATGCAATGCCGATTTCAACACCGCGCGGCTGGAACGGTACCTGGCCCTGGCCGGGGCGTCGGGTTGCCTGCCGCTGGTCATTCTGACCAGGGCTGACGAGGCGTCCGATCCGCACAGCTACCGCGTCCGGGCCGAACGGTTGTCGCCGCTGGTCACGGCGCTGACGCTTGATGCCCGCGATCCGGCGGAAATTGCCCGTCTGGCGCCCTGGTGCGGGGCCGGTCAGACGCTGGCGCTGGTCGGGTCGTCCGGGGTGGGCAAAACCACGTTGTCGAACGGGCTGACGGGGCGGGGCGACGACACGCAAGGTATCCGGCAGGACGACGCCAAGGGGCGGCACACCACAACGGCGCGGTCGCTGCACAGGACGCAGGCGGGCGGCTGGCTGATCGACACCCCGGGCATGCGAGAATTGCAGCTGGTCGGCGCGGCACAGGGGATAGACAGTGTTTTTGCCGATATTTCGGACCTGGCGGCCCGGTGCCGGTTTGCCGATTGCCTGCACGAAGCCGAACCGGGCTGTGCGGTGCAGGCCGCTATCGCCGGCGGCCGGTTGGATCCCGACCGTCTGAGCCGCTGGCGCAAGCTGCAGCGCGAGGATGCGCGCAATTCGGAAACGATTGCCGAGGCCCGGGCGCGCGACCGCGGCTTCGGCCGGATGGTGCGCGACGGTAAGGCGCGCGGGCGGCACAAGCGCGGCGGCTAAGGCGATTCAGGTCAAACCGGAAACGCTCTGGCGCGGATTTGTCCGGCAGCGGTTGCGCGCGGGCGGGCGCGGGGCATAGATTGATCCGGTCACACCACCGGAGCTTTCATGACCGACACGCCCGCCTATCAGGTGCTCGCCCGCAAGTACCGCCCCGAAACCTTCGCCGATCTGGTCGGGCAGGACGCGATGGTGCGCACGCTGAAAAACGCGTTCGAAGCCGATCGGATTGCGCAGGCCTTCATCATGACCGGCATCCGCGGCACAGGAAAAACCACGACCGCGCGGATCATCGCCAAGGGCATGAACTGTATCGGGCCGGACGGAACCGGCGGGCCGACGACCGAGCCTTGCGGTCAATGCGAGCATTGCGTTGCGATCATGGAAGGCCGGCATGTGGACGTGCTGGAAATGGATGCCGCCAGCCGGACCGGTGTGAACGACATCCGCGAGATCATCGACAGCGTGCGGTATCGGGCAGCCTCGGCGCGCTACAAGATCTATATCATCGACGAAGTTCACATGCTGTCGACCAGCGCGTTCAACGCGCTGCTCAAAACGCTGGAAGAACCGCCCGAGCATGTGAAGTTCATTTTTGCCACCACCGAGATTCGCAAGGTGCCGGTCACCGTGCTGTCCCGGTGTCAGCGGTTTGATCTGCGCCGGATCGAGCCGGAAGATCAGATCGCCATGCTGCGCCGGATCGCGGATGCTGAAGGCGCGCAGATTGCTGACGATGCGCTGGCGCTGATCGTCCGGGCTGCAGAAGGATCGGCACGCGATGCGACCTCGCTGCTGGATCAGGCAATTTCACACGGAGCAGGTGAAACAACCGCCGAACAGGTGCGCGCCATGCTGGGGCTGGCGGACCGGGGCCGAGTGCTGGACCTGCTGGACATGATCTTGCGGGGCGATGCGGCGGGCGCGCTGACGGAACTGGGCGCGCAGTACGCGGATGGGGCCGACCCGCTGGCAGTGCTGCGCGATCTGGCCGAAATCACGCATTGGGTAAGCGTGGTGAAGATCACGCCGGACGCGGCCGAAGACCCGACCGTCAGCCCGGACGAACGCGCACGGGGACGACAGATGGCCGATGGCCTGCCGATGCGGGTGCTGTCGCGGATGTGGCAGATGCTGTTGAAGGCGCTGGAAGAGGTTTCCGCCGCACCCAACGCGATGATGGCGGCGGAAATGGCGGTGATCCGGCTGACCCATGTGGCCGATTTGCCGTCGCCCGAGGAACTGGTGCGCAAACTGCAGGACACGCCCGTCCCCGGACCGGCGCCGGGGGGTGCACCGGTTGCGCCGAACCCGCAGCCGGGTGGTGGCGGGGTCCGGTCCGGCCCGGTCTCGACTGCAGCAGGTGTCAGCCCGGCCCCCGCGCAAGCCCCGCAAACCGCACTGGCGCGGTTCCCCACATTCGAACACGTCGTCGAATTAATCCGGGCGAATCGGGACGGGCGATTGCTGGTCGAGGTGGAAACCGGTGTACGGCTTGCCAGCTATCAACCGGGCCGTATCGAGTTCGAACCGACGGAAAAGGCGCCTGCCGACCTGTCTCAGCGGCTGGGAAAACAGCTGCAGATCTGGACCGGAAACCGCTGGGCCGTGATCGTGGTTAATGACGGCGGCGGACAGACCATCGACGAGGTCCGCAACGCCGAAGCCTATGCGCTGGAAGCCGAGGCAAAGGAACATCCGATGGTGCAGGCCGTGCTGGCGCGGTTTCCCAAGGCGAAGATCACGGGCATTCGTACGCCCGAACAGATCGCTTCGGAGGCACAGGTCGAGGCCCTGCCGGAAGTGGAGGATGAATGGGACCCGTTCGAGGAGGATTGATTCTCGCCCTTCTTCCCCTGCAAGCCAGCGCCGGGGTGTGCGAGACCTTCAGACCCGGTTGGGACGGTGTCCCGGTGACGGGTTTTGGCGAAGCCGTGGCCCTGCTCGGCTCTCCGGTTTCGCTGGTTCTGTTGGTGGCCACGGTCGTGGCCCTGCGCTTTCGCAGCCAGTGGGGCGTGCTGGGCACCAGCCTGCTTTGGGCAGCCTGGGTCTCGGTCATCGCGTTTCTGGATCCGACCGGCGGCGCCCGTTCGGCCGGGATGACCGAAGGATGCGTTGGTTCCCCGACCCTGTTCATTCTGGCGGTTTCCGTGTTGTGTACCGCAGCCGTTCTGATCACCGCGCCAAGACCTGCCAAGGAATGAGTTTGGTTCACGAGAAATGAAATTCGCTCCGCTGCATCCCCGCTTTGGCAAAACTGTCGAAAACGTCGACCTGCGTGACGTAACCGCCACCCATCTCTACCCGGAAATTCGCGATCTGTTCGAACACCATTCCGCCCTGCTTTTTCGGGGGCAGAATCTTGTTCCAGACGACCATCAGCGTCTGGCTGAGCTTTTTGGCCCGCTGGAAAATCGCGATGCGATGGCCGCCGGGCGTGATGTGGCCTTTGAAATTCCGGTCGTTTCAAATGAAAACGGCGACGGGGTGCTTGGCGCAGACAGCCTGCATGTGCTGAACCTGCAGGGAAACATGCTGTGGCATACTGACAGCACGTTCCTGCCTGTTCCCGCGCTGATCAACATTCTGGTGGCCCGCGTTCTGCCATCCCATGGCGGCGAGACCGAGCTTGCCTCGACCCGGGCGGCGTGGGCCGACATGCCGGAGGAGATGAAGGCGGTGTTCCGGGATGCGATCATCTGGCACCGGCTCAGCCATTCACGCGCCCGGATATCCGCCGAGCTTGCGCGGCACTCCGCCATGACGCGCTGGCCTGACAGGCCATGGCGCGCAATCTGGCCCAATCCGGTGACAGGCGAGGAGGCTTTGTTCGTGGCATCGCATGCTTTTGCGATTGAAGGTCGCGGCCATGAGGAAAGTGCAGCGCTGCTGAAGGATGCAATCGCATTCTGTACCCGGCCCGAATATGTCTATTCCCACGTCTGGCGGAAGGGCGATGTTCTGATCTGGGACGAACGGGCGACGCTGCATCGGGGCCGGTCGTGGGACTATCGGGAACCGCGCACGCTCAGCTCGATCTGTTGCTCGGTGACCGAGGCCGATGGGTTGTCCGAAGTTCGGATCGTTTGACCACCCACCTTGCCCCCCGTACCGCGAGCCCGTATCTACGTACCAAACGATATCACAGGAGCAGCAACATGCTGAAAGGACTGGGCGGCCTCGGGGGCCTGGGTGACATGGGCAAGATGATGAAAGCTGCACAGGAGATGCAGCAGAAAATGTCCGCGTTGCAGGAAGAGATGCACGCCATGACTGTCGAGGGCGAAAGCGGTGCCGGGCTGGTCAAGGCGGTGTGTTCCTGCAAGGGCGAGATGAAATCGCTGGACATCGACCCGTCGATCTTCAACGCCGATGACAAGGAAGTGGTCGAGGACCTGATTCTTGCCGCCATCAAGGATGCGCAGTCCAAGGCGTCCGACAAGGCGCAGGAAGAAATGGGCAAGATCACCGAAAGCATGGGCTTGCCAAAGGACATGAAGCTGCCGTTCTGAGCGGCTTGGGCACATGTCTTCCTCCGAAATCGACCTGCTGATCGACCTGATGGCCAAGCTTCCGGGGTTAGGACTCCGGTCGGCGCGCCGGGCCGTGCTGCATCTGATCCGAAAACGCTCGGCTTTGCTGGGACCGCTGGCAGAGGCGATGCAGGAGGTCGCCGCAACGGCGCGGGAATGCCTGAATTGCGGCAATGTCGGCACCACGGATGTCTGCGACATTTGCCGGGATGAAACCCGTGCCAATGGCGAGCTGTGTGTCGTTGAAGACGTGGCCGATTTGTGGGCAATGGAGCGGGCACATGTGTTCAAGGGGCGCTACCACGTACTGGGCGGAACGCTCAGCGCGCTGGACGCGGTCGGGCCGGAGGACCTGCGCATTCCGCGCCTGATGGACCGGGTCGGGGACGAACAGATTACCGAAGTTATCCTTGCCCTGAACGCCACCGTCGATGGGCAGACCACGGCACACTACATAGCCGACCAGCTGGGCGGCCGGGTTCAACTGACCTCTTTGGCGCAGGGTGTGCCGATTGGCGGCGAGCTCGATTACCTCGACGACGGCACAATCACCGCGGCCCTGAGGGCGCGCAAGGCGTTGTGAAAAATCGCTCGGGTCACTAGCGTCAACTGTACTATGGCCCGTCCGCTCAACATCCTGTTCCTCCTTGGAGAAAGTCATGCCGCCGGTCTGATGGGCTGTGCCGGGCATCCGGTGATACGTACACCTAATCTGAACCGGCTGGCGGCGCGGGGGACCATGTTTGACGCGGCCTGGTGTGGCAGCCCGCTTTGCGTTCCGGCGCGGGCGGCGATAGCGACGGGCCGGTTGCCGCATGATACGGGATACTGGGACAGCTCCATGGCCTATGACGGGCGGATGCCGGGCTGGATGGGACAGTTGCGTGATGCCGGGTACGAAACGATGGGCATCGGCAAGATGCACTTCCGGTCGCAAGCGGACGATTTCGGGTTCAGCCGGTCGGCCGAAACCATGCACATCGCTGAAGGGATCGGGGATCTGGTCAGCGCATTACGGTATGAAGGGACGGAACCGACTTACCCGGGGTTGTGGGAGATTTGGACCTCGAAATTCGGGTCCGGACACAGCCCCTATCGGGACTACGACGAACGGATCACGGCGACCGCCGAAAGCTGGCTGAAGGACGCACCGGCGGATCAGCCTTGGTCAATGTCGGTTCATTTCATCTCGGCTCACGCGCCATTTGTCACCCCGCCCGGGTTTTTCGGGATGTATGACCGGCAGAGTATCCCCGAGCCGGTCCGGTTCAGGCGCAGAGACCGCCCCGATCATCCGACAATCCGGCACTTGCGCAGGATCATGTGCCATGCCGATGACTTGCCAAGGGATCAGGTCCTCGCTGTGCGGGCGGCATATTTCGCGACTGTGAGCTACCTCGATTCCCTGGTCGGCCGGGTTCTGGCGGCCCTGCAGGCCACAGGACAGGCCGACAACACGCTGATCGTTTACACCTCGGACCACGGTTTCGGGCTGGGTGATCATTACCTTTTCGGGCTGTTTCATATGTTCGAAGAGGCGCTGCGCGTACCGCTGTTGATGGCCGGCCCGGGCGTGCCTGCAGGACAGCGCATAACGGCGCCGGTATCGCATATCGATCTGGCACCGACACTGCTGCAGACCGGCGGGGCAATGATGCCGGGCGGGTGCGGGCACAGCCTGTGGCCGCTGATGGCAGGCAGGACCGCGAACCGCGGTCCGGTTCTGGCTGAGTATCATGGGACCGGCACGCGCAGTGGTGGATATGCCCTGCGGGACGGCGCGATGAAGCTGATCCATTTTGTTGGTGAGACACCGCAGCTGTTCGATCTGTCGATCGACCCGGAAGAGGCGGTCAATCTCGCCGGGAAACCGGAAATGGTGGGGGAACTGAACCGGATGCAGACAGAGCTGCACAAATTCCTTGACCCAGAGCAGGTTGACCTGCAGGCAAAGGCCGCCCAGCGCGATCTGATCGCCGACCACGGCGGCAAGACCGCCGTGTTGCAGAAAATGGGTGGGTTCAGCTACTCTCCACCGCCCGGCATAGACTGGCGGGATATGGAGGGAAACCGCGAATGAGGCAGGCCGCCGCCGCTGCGGTGCCGGATCGGCAAACGCAGATGGCCGGACGCCTGATCAGATTTCGTCTTCGTCATCTTCTTCTTCGCCACCGCCCTTGGGCAGGTTGAAGAAACTGTCGGCGTCAACGATCTTTTCCTCTTCCTTCGTGTCGTCTTCCGTTCCGCCCAGCGTGAAGGTTTCCAACCCTTCGATCGCCGTCGGGATCTTCGGCTCGGTATCCATGCCCAGCGACTGTTCCGTGCTGACCAGCTTGCGGCGTTCGTCGTCGGTCATCAACTCGCCGGCGGCGGCTTTCTTGGCTGCAGCCTTTTGCACCGCGGCGTCCAGTTCGGATTGTTTGCACAAGCCCAGCGCAACCGGGTCGATCGGCTGAATGTTCGAAATGTTCCAGTGCGTGCGTTCGCGGATCGCCTGAATCGTCGGTTTGGTCGTCCCGATCAGCTTGGAAATCTGTGCGTCGGTCAGTTCCGGGTGGAATTTCACCAGCCACAGGATCGAAGCCGGGCGGTCCTGCCGTTTGCTGAGCGGCGTGTAACGCGGGCCACGACGCTTTTCTTCGCCTTGTGCGGCGGCGTTGAACTTGAGCTGAAGCTTGTGCAGCGGGTCTTTGACGGCCGCGTCGATTTCTTCCTGCGTCAGCTGATTGTTTGCGATCGGGTCGAATCCTTTGACGCCAGCGGCCACGTCACCATCGGCAATGCCCTGAACTTCAAGCTCGTGCATACCGACGAAATCTGCGATCTGCTTGAACGTCATCGTCGTGTTGTCCACCAGCCAGACGGCGGTTGCCTTTGCCATGATGGGCTTTGCCATGGGTCGTCTCCTTGCAGTTTTTCACCGAACAAATTTTCACTGTCGCCTGGGTTTCAGGCGGCCGGGCCGGGGCCTGGCGGGTTTCCGTTGTCGGGGAACTTCGGGAGTATATAGTCGCGCAGGGCGGCGAAGGGAAGAGTTGAATGCGGTGGGTGATTTTCTGGCTGTTGGCGGCGGTGCCGGCCTGGGCCGAAGGCGAGACGCCGGGAGAGTTTGATTACTATGTCCTGTCGCTGAGCTGGTCGCCGAACTGGTGCGCGCTGGAAGGCCGGGCACGCGGGTCCGAACAGTGCGAAACGGATCTGGGTTGGATATTGCACGGTCTGTGGCCGCAGTTTCACCGCGGATACCCGTCATATTGCCGAACGCTGGAGCGGGTCCCGTCGCGTGCAATGACTGCCGAAATGGCCGACATTATGGGCACGTCAGGGCTGGCCTGGCATCAGTGGAAGAAACACGGAACGTGCACGGGCCTTTCTGCGCCGGATTATTACACGCTGTCGCGCGCGGCATATGGGCGGATCGTGCGGCCGGCGGTGTTTCGCAAGCTGGATAAAACGGTGAGTCTGCCGGCCGAGGTGGTCGAACAGGCATTTCTGAAAGCCAATCCGGGCATAGAACCGGACGGTTTGACCGTCACCTGCCGGGACGGACACATTCAGGAGGTAAGGGTTTGTCTGTCCCGTGACCTGAGCCCGGTGCCGTGCGGACAGGATGTGGTCCGGGACTGCACACTGAAAGGCGCGCTGTTCAACCCCGTTGGCCCGGATGGCTGATCATTCATTCCGATGCGGGTCGTTTTCCGGCAGCGTGTCGCGCAGGTCTTCGAAACTCTTCCATTCCGGGCGTTCCCCGACACCGTCGGTGCCGGCCAAGAACGGAGAACCCGCCTGTTTCGCAAGATCGGGGATGTAGCGCGGACAATTGCGAAAAATCTCATCGGCCTGCAGCCGTACCTTCAGCTTCGGTCCAGCCGGGGTCGGTGTTTCCTCCAGGTCGCAGGTTCCGTTAACGCGCAGGCGCTTCGGATCATCCCCGAATCGGATAAACAGCAACCCGACGCGTGGCGTCCGCAGGATGTTTCCGAGACTGCGGTACATGGAATTGCCGTCTAGGTCGGTCCATTCCAGTTCTGTGGGTGCCGTGACCCGAACGAAACCCGGTGGTCCACCTTTGAAGGAACAGTCAACACTTCCGCCATGGGCGGTGGCCAGAAAGAAGAACTCTGCCTCTTCGATGAACGCGACATCCTCGGGCCGCAATTCGGGCAAACGGCGGTGTTTTTCCAGAGCATCGGCAAGACGGCGACCGTCGAACCGATCCTGCAGTTCGCGGTGACCATCGTGAAACATGCTGTCGCCCGTCCGCGTCATTCCGGGCGGCTCATCCCATTTCTTCCTGGCATTCAATCGCCGCTTCGAGCCCGACATAGGTGCCGTCGAGGTCGATCGCCATCACTTCGCCATTCGCGTTGAACAGCGTGAGAGTGTATTTTTCAGCGATGGCGAACAGGAAATCGGGATTGTCGAAATAGATATCCGCGCCGGGTACGTCATCAAGGTAGATACCGGTGGCAACCCCGGTAAAGACCTGTCCGTCCAGGTCGAATTCAATGTCGTACTGGGCGCCTTCCTCGATATCGCCCCAGTCGTAGTTGAACGCGCTGAGATATCCCATGCCTTCGTTACGATCAAAGCCGATACGCACGACAGAGCCGTCCTGATAGGCGGCCTGTATCAGGCAGCCGTCGCCCAGCGTCGGATCGATCATGACGTCCCATCCGCCTGCCGTGCCCCATTGTTCCAGTTGCTGTGCGCTGGCCGATGCTGCAGCCATTGTCAGCGCGGCTGCCAGTATCCGTATTGGTTTCATTGGATTTCTCCCTGATAGCGTCTGGACCGGGTTCCAAATAACTGTTTGGAAAGTCTGTGAGTTCCTTCAGTTTAGGTACAGATCCAGAAATTTCCTACGATTTTGTCAATCCGGTGCCGCGGTGAGGCTTCCGGCGGCAAGAAGGTATCGGAACAACCGGTAGAGCAGCGCGAACACAGCGCCCCAGATCGAAGCGAAGACCGCGCCGTAAAACCAGAAGATCCGGATCGCTTCGAAATCAAATGGCATGTCGATAACGACAAGTATGATCGCGTAGATGACCGGCGACAAAAGATTCAGAGCGAACCCGATGCCGGCAAAGATCAGCGGGTTGGGCGGATACCGCCGCAGCACCAGCCAGAAACCCGGACCGGCAAGGATCAGGTAAGGAATGCCGCCGAAATAGACCGCGAACAGCGGGATCAGAAGGATCCAGAAACCCGCCGCGGCGACCACAAGCGGCGCACAGACAAGCGCACAAAGATATGCGACGACGTTCGCCACCCGTGGCGACAGAAGGCGCCTGTCATCTTGCCGGGGCGCGGTCACGCCGGTCAGCTTTTTTCTTTCTGTCCGATACGCGGTTCGGTTCCGGCCCGGATACGTGCGATGTTCGCGCCATGTCGCCAAAACACAAGCGCCGTCAGAACCAGCGCGAGCGCAATCGTGGAACCATGCCCCAGAACCAGCGCCCAGATGACGCTGGATGCCGCGGCGCACAAGGCTCCGAGCGAGGAAATGCGCATGACCAGCGCTGCGGCCAGCCAGGTCAGACAGCAGGCAATGCCGACCGGCCATGCCAGCGCCAGCCAGATACCCAGAAACGTGGCCACACCCTTGCCACCACGAAAGGACAACCACACGGGGAAGCAGTGGCCGACAAAAGCCATCAGCCCGGCCAGCTGAACGGCATCCTCGCCGGCAAATGTACGGGCCAGCAGCACAGCGGCCGCGCCCTTGCCGGCGTCGAATACAAGTGTCAGCGCGGCAGCCAGCTTGTTGCCGGTTCGCAGTACGTTGGTTGCGCCGATATTGCCGGAGCCGATGTCGCGCAGATTGCCCAGCCCGAAGACCCGAGCCAAAACCATGCCGAATGGAACCGAGCCGAGGCCATAGCCTATCACGGCCCAGAGGATCAGCTGTGTCAGGGAACTGTCGAGTGCTGGCATCAGGATTTCCGATAGACCTCTTGTCCGGAGACGTAAGTTGCGATGACCCTACCCTGCAGGCGCTGACCGTCAAAGGGTGTGTTTTTTGACTTTGACCGCAGTTGGAACCTGTCCAGCACGAAGGGCGTGTGGGGATCGAACAACACCAGATCCGCGGGCGCACCTGTTGCAAGCCGCCCGCCGGGCAGGCTCAGCCGTTTGGCCGGGTTCAGCGACAACGCCCGAAACAGCGTCGGCAGATCCATCATGTCCGCATGATAAAGGCGCAACGCTGCCGGCAGCAGCGTTTCCAGAGCAACCGCGCCACTGGCGGCCTCTTCGAAGGGCAGGCGCTTGGATTCCTCATCCTGAGGCGTGTGCATTGATGAAATTATGTCGATGAGCCCGGTGCGCACGGCCTCGGCCGTGGCGATCCGGTCTTCCTCGGCCCGCAGCGGCGGCTTGACCTTGAAGAACGTGCGGTAGTCGGCCACGTCCAGTTCATTGAGCGTCAGATGGTGGATCGAGGTGCCTGCCGTAATGTCCAGCCCGTTCGATTTGGCGCGTTCCAGCGCCGGCAGGGCGCGTGCGGTCGTGATCTGATCGGCGTGATACCGAGCACCCGTCATTTCCACGAGGCCGATGTCCCGGTCCAGCCCGATCCGTTCAGCCATGGGTGAAACGGCCCCCAGACCCCGCAAGCTGGCGAATTTGCCCGAAGTTGCGGCGGCACCCCGGCTGAGGACCGGTTCCTGCGGATGCGCGATCACCAGCGCGCCCAGCGAGCGGGCATAGGTCAGGGCACGGGAAAACACCTTGGTGTTCTCGACCACGCGGTCGCAATCGGTGAAGGCAACTGCCCCGGCATCCAGAAGAAAGCCGATCTCGGTCATTTCCCGTCCTTCGCGGCCCTTGGTCAGGGCAGCCATGGTTCGGACGTTGACCGGAGATGCCTGAGCTGCCCGTCGCGACACAAATTCCAGCGTTTCCGGGTTATCTATGTCCGGCGTGGTATCGGGCCGGGTTACGATGGTGGTCACACCACCAGACGCCGCGGCCAGACCGGCAGATTTAAAGCTTTCCTTGTGGCGTTCTCCGGGTTCGCAGACTTTGACGCCGATATCGACAATCCCGGGGGCCAGCATTTTCCCGCCGCAATCCACGATGTCCGCGTCCGGTGCCGGTTCCGCTGGTGGTAATTGACCGTGTATTTTTCCGTTCCGGATCAGCAACCGGCCTTCGGAAACCGTTCCGGCCTCGGGGTCAATCAGGTGAGCGTTGGTGAAGAGAATGTCGCGCATGGGCGGGGCTTTCAAATGCAGGTCACAGGGCGATCAGCAGGACGATCAGGCATATTAGGAGGATGAAGACGGCAAAGATGGAAGCGCCGACGATTCTAGCCCGCGCGCGGGTCTTTCGCGGAGCGGTGGCTGTGCCGCTGCCGGGCCGGGCGCTCTGGGTTTCGATGGGGCCGTTTCCGGACCAGTCGACCGGCGTTTCGGAAAACGTGCCGATCAAACGCAATTGACCAGCGGGCTGTATTTGGGCCGGGTTACCGTCAAACGCTCGGCTGAGGACCACCATCACGTGACCTTCGATCGCGTCCAGACGTTCGCGCTCTGGTTCGACGACAGTTTCGGGCACACCGCATCCGTCGACCAGGTACGCGGCCAGCCCGACGCCTGCCAGATCCGTGATCGGAAAGACCTCGACATATTCGGTCACGACGTTCTGTACGCCCAGCGCGGTATCTATGGCACCCGGAGCGCGAAATGCTTTTATTCCACCGGCCTCGATCGTCAGCGCAAAGATGCGCACAACCCCTCTTTCGCCGGGCAGAACGGTGAGCGGGTCCGTCATGCCCGTTGCCTTTGAATGTCGCGGATCATCCGATAGACGGTTTCACCATCTCCGATCCGTTCAAAGCCGATCTTTTTGCGTGTGGTGCCGTTCTTGTTGCGGTTGACATCTTCATCGAACCAGACCGAAGGCGGATTTCCCGGCGACAGTTCCAGCACCATGGCGGGCGTCACCGGGTAGCTTTTCAGGTTGTGTCCGCGCAGCGGCACGTCCGTTGCGATGAATGCCCGGCGATCTGTCAGCGTATACCAGGTGCGGCGGCGGACATAGGCGCCCCAGAACAATGCGCCCAGGGCCATCGCCATTCCAACCGAAAAGTGGATCAGACCGAAGGTCCAGAATAATCCGCCGGCCTGCGAGGCCATGACCATCCAGAACAGCGCGAACCCGGCAAAGGCGAGACCAAAGACAAACATTACAATGTTGGTTGCGCGGAGCGCGATCTTGCCGTCCGGCCGGCCCTGCCAGAGGATCTTTTGCCCCGGGTCGAGGATATTTTCCCACCCGGCGGGCGCTGTCATGCCGCGACCTCCTGACCGCGGGCGCGCACCAGCAACTCCATGACCGCCATGCGCACAGCCACGCCCATTTCGACCTGTTCCTGGATGACCGACCTGTTGATGTCATCGGCGATGGTGCCATCGATCTCCACCCCCCGGTTCATCGGGCCGGGGTGCATGACGATGGCATCGGGTTTGGCACGGGTGAGCTTTTCGGCATCGAGCCCGAACCGGTGGTAGTATTCGCGCTCGGACGGAATGAAGCCGCCATCCATGCGTTCTTTCTGCAGGCGCAGCATCATGACGACGTCAACGTCCTGCAGACCGTCATCCATGTTGTCGAACACTTCGACGCCAAATTCCGAAACCTGCGATGGCATCAAAGTCGGCGGGCCGATCAGCCGGATGCGGTTTTCCATTTTGCCCAGCAACAGAATGTTTGACCGGGCCACACGGGAATGGGCGATATCCCCGCAAATAGCGATGGACAGCCGGTGCAGGCGCCCCTTGGCGCGACGGATCGTCAACGCGTCCAACAGCGCCTGCGTCGGGTGTTCGTGGCGTCCGTCTCCGGCGTTCAGCACAGCGCAGTTGACCTTTTGTGCAAGCAGGTCAACCGCGCCGGAATGAGGATGACGCACCACCAGAAGGTCAGGATGCATGGCGTTCAGCGTCAGCGCCGTATCGATCAGCGTTTCGCCCTTTTTGATAGAGCTGGCCTGCATGGCCATGTTCATCACATCCGCGCCCAGCCGCTTTCCGGCGAGCTCGAAGCTGGCCTGCGTGCGGGTGGAGTTTTCGAAGAACATGTTGATCTGGGTCAGACCCGACAGCACGTCAGAATGCTTGTCCGCGCGCCGGTTCAAATCGACGTAGCTGTCCGCGAGATCGAGGATGGTGACAATGTCGACGGGGTTAAGATGTTCGATGCCAAGCAAATGGCGGTGGGCGAAGGACATGTCCGGTCTCCCGTTGGCGGTGCCGCGGTTATAGGGCCGGCGGGCTATGTCGGCAACGGCAGGGAGGCGAGATTTTCGCAGAAGAAAACAGAGCCTGTCGGTTCAGCCAGAACCGCAGGCGATGCTTGTGCAAACGGTCACAATTCCTCGGTCCGGGTGCCTTCCATACGTACACCTTCGCCGTTGCGGTGCGTGCCGTCAGGATCGATCGTGGCAAGGTTGCAGAAAATCTCGATCCGGTGGCCATCGGGATCCAGCACGTACACGGCTTCGTTTTCGCCCCAGCTGCCGTCGCCGCGCCCGTCCACCCAACTGTGTAGGACCGGGCCGCGAACCACCGTCAGACCCTTTGCCTGAACCTTTTCGACAACGTTCAGCCAGTCTTCGCGGCTGTCGCATTCCAGCGCGAAGTGATGGAACATCGGCGGCCCGTCCTGATCGTCCTCGGGACGGACAGGTTTGGGGCGGTAAGTCTTGTCCGGGTTGTGCACCAAAACCAGTTCATGATGCACATCTCCCAGCCGCAAAAAGGTTAACTCGACCGGAATGTTCTCACACTCCCCGGCACCGTGGCGTTCGGTCAGTTTGAAACCGAACACGTCGCGGTAGAACGCGATTGAACGATCCGTATCAGCAACCTCCACCGCGAAATGCTGCAGGCGTTTGACAAGGGGCATGGCCGTTCCATCCTTGAATGATTGCGTGTCAACGGTGCAGCAGATTGAAACAAAAGGCAATCTGTGTGGCCGGGCATCCGGTTGCCTCGAATCACCGCCAACCTTAGGATTCTGTCTGTGCGTGTAATTGGTTAAAAACGAATCAAGGCATGATAGAATTTATTGGAGGGGCAACATGACCGTAACAGACTCATTTACAATCGACGGTATCAACGACGTCACATACAAAAGCGGGGATGGAACCGGAACTTCGACCCGGTCTTTCGATTCCGGTTTTCTCGGATACCTGAGCCAGTACATCTCGGGCGGTGACGATCTTGACACAACCGTAACGCTCACCGGGTCCAGCTGGACCGTTTCCGCTCTTCGCTTTGGCGCCGAGGGCGGAAACCACGTCACGATTACTGATGCCGATGACGGCGCGGACCGCCGCATCAACTATCTCAAGCTTGGCAATTCATCCGAAGTAACGCTGATTTCCACCCGGGTTGATTACATCAACGGCGGCGAAGGTGGCGATCATGACATCACCCTTGGATCCGCCAACGTGAAGTCGATAAACCTCTCTGGAGATAACAATACTGTCATTACCGGGTCCGGATATGTCGAATACATCCAGACCGAGAACAACTCGGTAATCGACATCAATGGCGATGTTGGTTCGGTTACGACCCGGGATGACGTCATTTTCAAGGTCAACGGTACCGCGGACACTCTTGAAGCGCGGGACGGCTATCACGATTTTCGGCTGAACGAAGGATTCGCGAACTTCGGATCCACGCGCGACAGTACGGCGGACATCAAGGTCAAATCCGACTTTGCGATGGACTTCATGAAGGTACAGAACAGTATCGCCGATATCAAAATCAGGGACGGCGGGCGAATCGATTTCCTTGAGGTCAGCGAATCCGACACGACGGTCGAGATGGAGGGCCAGGGCCGGATCCGCAAGATTGATACGTATCTGGGCACAAACGACATCACCACCGGCGAGCGCTGGATTGACACAATCACCACATGGGAATCGGAAAACACGATCCACGTCGGCACCGGTGGGATCGGATACATTTCCATGGGCTCGGACAGCGCGCTGAGTCACACCGTCACCGCGGACGGGTATCTTCAGTTCCTGGCGGTTTACAACGACGATGTGGTTGACCTGACCATCGGCGATTCCGGCGGTGGATCTGTCCTGCTGGGCGGAGGAGACGACACCGTTCAGACCGGAAATGGCACGGTCGCTTCGATGGACATGGGCGGTGGCAATGACGAACTGACCATCGGAACGGGGTCCGTGCTTGTCGTCGATGGCGGTGACGGCGACGACAAATTCGTCATGACTCAGATCACCGGTTCCTTCTTCGGAGGAGGCGGTGAAGGCAACGACACGATTGATTTCTCGAGTTTTACGGTCGGGGTCGAATTTTCACTGGATAAAAACGGCCAATACCAGCTTGTAGACACAGGTTACTTCGGTGAATCCAGCATAGAGAACATCATCGGTGGCAAGAAGCGCGACGACCTGACGGGTGATTCAGGCGACAACTACATCAAAGGCCGGGGCGGCAAGGATAAGCTGCGCGGGGGTGAAGGCAACGATACCCTGCGTGGCGATGGCGGAAACGACATCTTTGTGTTTGGCGACAACGGCGGCACCGATGTGATCGAAGATTTCACCTCCGGCGACCAGATCAAGATCAAGGACCATGTTGGCGAGTTTGCCACGCTGGTGATCTCGGATTCCGGCGGCGACCGGGAAATCATCTATGACGGTGGTACGATCCTGCTGGAGGACGAGGCGGGTCTGAGCCTGTCCGGATCGGATTTCATATTCGTTTGATGTCACTGTTCCGGGCTGGCTCTGCGCGGCCAGCCCGGAATAAATCTGTGATCACCAAGCGAAAACACAATACCCTAAAACGACAAACCCCCGCAGCTTACGCCCGGGGGTCATCAATCTTGTACGTCCGCTGAGAAGCGGTCCGGTTCAGAGCAGTCCTTCGCGCTGAGCCTTCTTGCGCGCCAGCTTACGGGCGCGGCGGATCGCTTCTGCCTTCTCACGCGCTTTCTTTTCCGAGGGTTTCTCGAAATGCTGCTTCAGCTTCATTTCCCGAAACACACCTTCGCGCTGGAGTTTCTTCTTCAGAGCCCGGAGCGCCTGATCGACATTGTTGTCGCGAACACTAACCTGCATGTGGTTGTCACCACCTTTCTGTCTGGAGTTGCATGGATTTGCAGGAGGTGGCCGTATACCAAGCGTATGCTAACTTGTCCAGTGTGTGGAATCGGCGAACGGAAGGATGTGACATGGCAGACGATGACGTGGTCGAAACACTTCTGGATGCGGCGTTGATGCATGTACCGTTCGACGGCTGGTCCGAAGCAACGTTCCGGGCTGCCAGCCGGGACGCCGGTATTGACCCGGCCCTGGCGCGCGGGGTCTGTCCACGCGGTGCGGTGGATCTGGCGCTGAGCTATCACCGTCGTGGTGACCGGCTGATGTGCGAAAAGCTGGAGGCAATGGATCTGACGTCGATGCGAATGCGCGACCGGATCGCGGCCGCTGTGCAGACGCGTCTGGAGTCTGTCGGCGACAAGGAGGCGGTGCGTCGTGCCGCTACGCTGTTTTCTCTGCCGACCCATGCGCCGGACGGGGCGCGGGCGGTATGGGACACCTGCGATCTGATCTGGACGGCGGTGGGCGACAGTTCGACCGACGGCAACTGGTATTCAAAACGCGCAATTCTGAGCGGTGTTTATTCCAGCACGCTGCTTTTCTGGCTGGGCGACGACAGTCCGGGGCATCAGGCGACCTGGGATTTTCTGGACCGGCGGGTTGAAAACGTCATGCAGTTTGAAAAGTTCAAGGCGCAGGTCAATGAAAACCCGTTGTTGAAACCGCTGATGGCCCGGCCGAACTGGCTGATGGGCCGAATGCGTGCGCCTGCTCAGCGGACGGATATGCCGGGTTCGGCGGGTCCCGGAGAGTGATCTTGTGCCCGGCGGCCCGTGGCCTCTCGGCGTGTCCGGGCGTATCCGTTCGCGGCGTTGCGAACTTTTTCATTTCCGCATTCCGATTGCCGGGTCGTGGTGTTACCCATTGGTCGCAAAAGGGGATCGTCAGACATGACTGACATGATGCGCGCCGTTGAAATATCCGAGCCCGGCGGGCCGGAGGTTCTGAAACTGACCGACCGTCCGGTGCCCGAACCGGGGCACGGGCAGATTGTGATCAAGGTGGCCTATGCGGGTGTAAACCGCCCGGATGCTCTGCAACGTGCCGGTGCCTACGATCCGCCGAAGGGGGCCAGCGACCTGCCCGGACTGGAAGCGTCAGGCGTGGTGGCCGCGATCGGCGCGGGCGTATCCGGGTTGGAAATTGGCGACGAAGTTTGCGGGCTCTTGCCCGGCGGCGGATATGCCGAATACGTTGCAACACCGGCGGCCCACTGCCTGCCAGTACCGGCCGGCCTGGGGCTCAAAGAGGCTGCGTGCCTGCCCGAGACGTTTTTCACGGTCTGGACCAACGTCTTCATGCGCGGCGGGCTGAAGGCCGGAGAGCGGATCTTGGTACATGGCGGGTCCAGCGGGATCGGCACCACGGCAATCCAGTTGGCAAACGCGTTTGGTGCGCGGGTGTTTGTCACGGCCGGGTCCGAGGAAAAGTGTCAGGCCTGCCGCGACCTGGGTGCTGACGTGGCGATCAACTATCGCGACGACGATTTCGTTTCGATTCTGCAGAACGCCGGCGGCGCGAACCTGATCCTTGATATGGTCGGCGGCGATTATATCCCGCGCAACATCAAGGCCTTGGCGGACGAGGGGCGGTTGGTTCACATCGCTTTCCTCAAGGCGCCCAAGGCAAAGCTGAACTTTGCTCAGATCATGGTACGGCGGCTGACGGTTACCGGGTCCACCCTGCGTCCGCAAAGCGACCTTGCCAAGGCCGCGATCGCACAGGACCTGCACGAGGCCGTCTGGCCCCTGCTCGACTCCGGGCGAGTCGCGCCGGTGATCGACAGCGAGTTTCCGCTGGAAGACGCGGCCGGGGCACATGCCCGCATGGAAAGCTCGGAACATATCGGAAAGATCGTATTGAAAATCGGCGGGTGACGGAGGACGAATTGATGGCGCTCACAGCGATTATCGAAGAACATGGCGGGCCAGAGCAGCTCAGGCTGGTCGACCGGGACGTTGGCGAACCCGGACCGGGCGAGATCCGGATCGCACACAAGGTCTGCGGGCTGAACTTCATCGACGTCTATCAGCGCACGGGATTGTACCCGATGGAGCTGCCACATGCGCTGGGCATGGAAGCGGCAGGTGTGGTCGAAGCGATTGGTGAAGGCGTGACCCATCTGAAACCCGGGGACCGGGCCGCCTATGCCGCTGCCCCTCCGGGAGCCTATTGCGAAGCGCGGGTGATGCCGGCGGCGCAGGTTTGTCTCCTGCCCGATGATGTGCCGTTTGACGTCGCGGCTGCGGCGATGCTCAAGGGGCTGACCGTTCAGTATCTGTTTCACCGCACAACACCGCTAAAGGCCGGTGACACGGTTCTGTTTCATGCCGCGGCTGGCGGTGTCGGACTGATTGCGTGCCAGTGGGCGAAATCCGAAGGGATCACTTTGATCGGCACTGCGGGTTCCGACGAGAAATGCGAACTGGCGCTGGAACATGGCGCGCAGCACTGCATCAACTACAACAAGGAAGACTTCGCTCCGAAGGTTCGTGAACTCACCGGTGGTGCAGGGGTCGATGCCGTAATGGATGGCGTCGGGGCAACAACCTTCGAGGGGTCGCTCGATTCGCTGAAACCGCTGGGCATGCTCATGTCATTTGGCAATGCCAGCGGCCCGGTTCCGCCCTTCAACATCGCGATTTTGGGTGGCAAGGGATCGCTCAAAGTTACGCGGCCAACATTGTTCACGCATATCGCGGATCACGAGGCCTGTCAGGATATGGCGCGCATGCTGTTTGATAAGATTCAGTCGGGTGACGTGAAGCTGCGGATCGACCAGCGGTTCCCGCTGACCGGGGTGGCAGATGCCCATCGCGCGCTGGAAGCGCGGAAAACGACCGGCTCAACGGTTCTGGAACTGCCGTGATCAAACCTGACATCGGGGAGGATTGACATGCGTAATTGGATTGCGAGAGTTTCGCTTCTGGCCGTTCTGGCTGGTGTTGCCGGCACGGGCCTGCCCGGCGGGGCCGTGGCGCAAGACCTGCGCGATTTTGGTTTCACCGAAGGGTGGAACATCATGATCGACCCGCAGCTCGGCAATGGCTGCCTGATTCAAAAGGTGGTGAGCAAGGACAGTGTTGTCCGTATCGGTTACGACGCCACGGGCAACCGTGGTTATGTCACTGTCTTTGACCGAAAATGGGGCCAGATCCGAAGCGGTGAAAGCTATCCGGTGAAATTCGATCTTGATGGTCAGACCTTCGAAGCGACGGCAAAGGGGTTTCACCTTGGCAACGTGCCCGGCGCCGGGATCTTCTTCACCGACCGGAATTTCGTGGACGCCATCGCGCAGCGCAAGGTGATGACGATTTATGGACAGAACGGCAAGGTGATGGACATCAATCTTCACGGATCGGCCAACGCGCTGAGACATGCGCGCGAATGCCAGGCGCAGCAGGGGTAGCCCGCCGCATCTTCATCTTTGGGAAAATACTCCACGGGGGTCCGGGGGTGTGAAACCCCCGGTTCAACGGGTGCAGTCTCAGCGCCCGTTTTCCAAGGCGGCCCGGAGGATACCGGAAACCTCGCCAGTATCAGCCGGTCGCGGGTTCGTGGCGGCGGCGCTGTCCAGCACGGCCTTTGCGGCCAGCCGGTCACAGGCTTCCGGCTCCACGCCCAGTCCGGCCAGCCTCCGGGGAATCGCCAGATCATCGAGCATTTTGCAGACCGCGGCATAGAAAAAGTCGAACCCGGTGCCCGGCAGGTTCATGGCCTGCGCCATCGGCGGGACCCGTTCGGCAATGGCCGGGGCGTTGAACCGCAGGACCTGCGGCAGCAGTACCGCGTTGGTCAGCCCGTGATGGGTGTCATACTCGGCCCCGACCATGTGAGAGATCGCGTGAACCAATCCCAGCCCCTTGAGAAACGCAACCCCGGCCAGACAGGAACCTGCCAGCATGCCGCTGCGGGCTTCGATGTTGTGAGGGTCGGCACAGGCCACCGGCAGCCAGCGGTGGATCAGCCGCAGCGCTTCCAGAGCGGCTCCGTCGCAGAGCGGGTGGAAGCCGGGTACGCAATACGCCTCAACCGCATGAACCAGCGCGTCAATCCCGGTCCAGGCCGTGAGGTGAGCCGGCAGATCCAGCGTGAGTTCCGGGTCGAGCAGGGCGCAGGCTGGTTTCAGTTCGGGATGCCAGACACAAAGCTTCATGGCGCGCGCGGTTTCGGTGACCATCGCCGTGCTTTCGGTTTCGGCACCCGTGCCGGCGGTTGTGGGGATGCAAATGAGCGGCGGGAAGGCCGGTCCGCCGGACATCACAGGTGGGTCACGTTCAAACTCGAAGTCCCAGAGGTCAAAACCGCTGGTGGCGGTCAGGGCCACCGACTTTCCTCCATCCATACCGCTGCCGCCGCCGATGGCGATGACCCCGTCATGGCCGCCTGCGCGCCATGACGCGGCACCTTCACCGATCTCATCGTCGCGGGGGTTCGGCGAGATCCCGGCAAACGTGGCGTGGCTCAGCCCGGCCGTTTCAAGATGCCCGCGCAAGGCGCCGATGAATGGCAATTCCGCGCTGCCCCGGTCGGTGACGATCAGCGGACGCGTTGTGCCCGCCTTGCGGCAGATCGCGCCGATCTCCTGCAAACGGCCCGGTCCGAAGGCAACCGGTACCGGAAAGCTCCAGTCCTGCGGTTGCGTCAGAGACACCGCAAACGGCATGTCAATAGCTGAACTCTTCGTAGATCCTGCTCAGGTCGCCGTTCCAGTCGCCGTGATAGCGGTCCAGCAGGTCGTCTGCCGGCACCTTGCCGCTGTCGATGCTGTCTTTGAGGGCGTTGAGGAAATGGGTTTCGTCGGGGATCAGCCCGCCGGCTCCGGGGCGCGCCCGCGCCCTCAGCCCGGCTTCGGACAAGGCCACGGTTTCGCGCGCCAGATCGAGCATGGCAATGTTCCCGACCTTGGCCTGCAATCCGTCCACGCTGGCCGCGATGCGCATTTCTTCGCGTGTTTCTGCGTCCCATCCCTTGACCAGATCCCACGCCGCATCCAGCGCTGACTGGTCATAAGTCAGCCCGACCCAATATGCCGGAAGCGCGCAAAGCCGCCGCCATGGCCCACCGTCCGCACCGCGCATTTCGATGAACTTCTTCACCCTTGCTTCGGGGAAGATTGTCGTCAGGTGGTCGGCCCAGTCGCTCAGCGTCGGGGTTTCACCCGGAAGCGCGGGCAATTCGCCCTTCAGAAAGTCGCGGAACGACTGGCCCAGCGCGTCGTGGTAGACCCCGTCGCGATAGACAAAATACATCGGCACATCGAGTGCATATTCGGCCCAGCGTTCAAAGCCGAACCCGTCTTCGAACACAAACGGCACCGTGCCGGTCCGGTCGGCATCCAGATCGCGCCAGACCCGGCTGCGCCAGCTTTTGTGGCCGTTCACCTTGCCCTCGAGAAAGGGCGAATTCGCAAACAGCGCCGTTGCGACCGGCTGCAGCGCGATCGCCACGCGCATTTTCTGCACCATGTCCGCCTCGGACGAAAAGTCCAGGTTAACCTGCACCGTGCAGGTCCGGCGCATCATGACCCGGCCCATGGTGCCCACCTTCTGCATGTAGGCGTCCATCAGCTTGTAGCGGCCCTTGGGCATCATCGGCATTTCATCATGAGACCATTCCGGGGCGGCCCCCAGACCAATGAACCCGACACCGATCCTGTCAGCGATATCCTTGACGTCCGCCAGGTGCGCGTTCACCTCGTCACAGGTCTCATGGATGTTTTCCAGAGGCGCGCCCGACAGCTCCAGCTGACCGCCCGGTTCCAGCGAGATATTGGCACCGTCCTTGGTCAGCCCGATCAGATTGCCGCCTTCGACCAGCGGGTCCCAACCGTGCCCGTCGCGCAATCCTTCAAGGATCGCCACGATGGACCGCTCGCCGGCATAAGGAAGCGGCCTGTGGGTGTCCTTGCAATAGCCGAATTTCTCGTGCTCGGTGCCGATGCGCCAGTCGTCTTTCGGCTTGCAGCCATCCTCCAGATACCCGGCCAGCTGTTCGTAGCGCTCAATCGGGCCTCCGCCGGACTGGGGGATAGACATGGCTCGGCTCCGGTCTCTGGTTCGTTACACCCGCCACAGGTGCGACGAAATTTCCGGGGTGTCAATGCAATCGCCGGTGCTCCGGCAGCGGTACGTTCCGGTTCCAGATTTCTACCGGCATCCGCGATTTGCCGTTCAGTTCGGCCAACATCCTTCCGGTATTGATCCCGGGCAGAGCGCCGAAGGCATCGAACAACGCGTCGGCCCCGTCTGCGTTCACGGGAATGTGCAGTGGTGAAGACCCCGGTTGTTCAAGGATCCAGTGTGCGGGCCTGTGTGTCGGGTCCAAAATCAGCCGGTCCAGTTCCGACATTGCAACGGCCCCACCGGTCAGCGGGCCGAAATAGGCGATCTGTCCTTCATCGACCTGAACGATACCGGGTCCGCGTCCGGACTGGCGGAACTGCAGACGCCGAAACCCGACAAAGGCCAGCGCCAGACTGGCCGCGATCAGCAGCCAGCCGATCCAGCCCAGCAATCCCTGCGGCCCGAGAATCCAGTATATCCCAAGAAGGAAAACCGCCGCCGCGGCCAGAATTTCGCGGATGCGCCACAACTGCGCCCGCGCTTCGGGGCGGATAAAGCTCATGATGTGCCCCTTTTCGTGGCCGGTTGTATCATCTCCAGTCTCCAAGGCTGTGCTGCCACAATGTCAGCGCTGCGACCGCGGCGGTATCGGCACGCAGAATGCGCGGCCCGAGGCTGATGGCATGCGCCTGCGGCATCGCATCCAGTCGCCTGCGCTCAGCGTCCGAAAACCCGCCTTCGGGCCCGATCAGGATCGCCCAGGGCGCCGTTCGGGCCGGGTCGTCCTCAGCGAAAAGAGCCGTGAGGCTCGATGAGCGGCCTGCCAGTTCTTCGTCGCAGAACATGATGGCACGGTCTGCGGGCCAGTCCGACAGGACCCGGTCCAGTTTCTGCAGATCGCACACTTCGGGCACGAACGTGCCGCCGCATTGTTCCGCGGCCTCCACCGCATGCGCCTGCAACCGGTCGCGGCGGATCCGTTCGGAGTTTGTGAACTCAGTCTGAACCGGCTGGATCCGCGCGGCTCCCATCTCTGCGGCTTTTTCGACGATGAAATCCGTCCGGGCCTTCTTGATCGGGGCAAACAGCAGCCACAGATCGGGCGGCACCTGCAGTGGCCGCGTCTGAACCATCGCAGTCAGGGTGCCGCCGCGTTTTCCGGCCACGGCGATCTCTGCCGACCATTCTCCGTCCACGCCGTTGAACACCTGGACCGTGTTTCCGACCGCCTGTCGCATTACACCGAACAGGTAATGCGCCTGTTCCCGCGACAGCGGAACCGATTGCCCGGGCGCCAAAGGATGATCTACAAAGAGTCGGATTTTTCCAGCCATGGACCCTAGATATGCAAGCCACTCCTCCGACACCAGATGGTCAGGTGGCAGATGCGTCCGAAGACAACTGGGTCGACCGCTGGGCGCCGGCGGCTACGCGGCCTTATCTGCGTCTGTCCCGCGCAGACCGGCCGATCGGAACTTGGTTGCTGTTGATCCCGTGCTGGTGGGGGTTGGCACTGGCTATGTTCTGGGACCAGTCGCCGCGCTGGGAGGATGCGTGGATCGCGCTGGGCTGTGGCATCGGTGCATGGCTGATGCGCGGCGCCGGGTGCACGTGGAATGACATCAGCGACCGCGATTTCGATGCGCAGGTTGCCCGCACCCGGTCGCGCCCGATCCCGTCGGGGCAGGTTTCGGTCCGTCAGGCCGCGACTTGGATGGTTCTGCAGGCCCTGCTGGCCTTTGCTATTTTGCTGACCTTTCACCGTACGGCGGTATGGCTTGGGGTCGCGTCGCTGGCGCTGGTTGCGGTATATCCCTTTGCCAAACGGTTCACGTGGTGGCCACAGGTGTTTCTGGGGCTTGCCTTCAACTGGGGCGCGCTGCTGGCATGGGCAGCACATACCGGCAGCGTTCATTCACCGGCGGTGATGCTGTACCTGTCCGGCATCACGTGGACGCTGTTTTATGATACAATCTATGCCCATCAAGACACCGAAGACGACGCGCTGATCGGAGTGAAATCGACTGCGCGCCTGTTTGGCGAGGCCTCTGCAAGCTGGCTCAAGTATTTTCTGGTGGCCACTGTTTTCATGATGGGTCTCGCGATCATTCAGGCGGGAATGCCGCGTGCCGGGATCTTTGCAATGGTGGTCGCGTTGGCGGGTCCATGGGCGATGGGCTGGCATATGGCATGGCAATTGCGTGGATTTGACCCGTCGAGCAGTGAAAAAATGCTGCGGTTGTTCCGTGCCAACCGCGACACCGGCCTTATTCCGCTCATCTGCCTTGTTCTCGCGCTTCTGGTCTGATTGAACCCATGCCAACAAGAGCACAAGGCCCGACAGGCGAGGAACAACGGCAAATACCATGCGACTGTCTTCAGTAGTTTCCGGAGCAGCGGCCTTTGGCGTGGCGGCCGCGCTGTGTCTGATCGCCGCGCGATTTGCGGTCATGGCGGTCGAGGATGGTTCAGAGATCGCGGTCCGGAGGGCGTTGGACACCAATGACCTCCACTGGGCCGAAATTCATGCCGACGGTCTGCAGGTGGTGCTGAGCGGCGTTGCACCGACAGAGGCGCGGCGTTTCCAGGCGGTCAGTGTTGTCGGAACCGAGGTTGATGCGGCCCGTATACTGGACCAGATGGAGGTCGAGGCGACCGCTGCGCTGGCGCCGCCGCGGTTCTCGGCGGAGATCCTGCGGAATGACAGCGGTATTTCGATCATCGGACTGATCCCGTCGGCAACGGACCGCGAAACACTGATCAGCCAGATCCGCCGACGCACCGGCGAAGACCAGGTGGCTGATTTGCTGGAGTCCGCGGATTATCCCGTGCCCTCCGGCTGGGACGATGCGCTGGGGTTTGCGGTAACGGCGCTGACCAAACTGCCCCGGTCAAAGATTTCGGTCGATGCGGGGCATATCGAGATCACCGCGATTTCCGAAAGCTCAGAGGCCAAACGCACGCTGGAAGCAGCGCTGGAACAATCCGTGCCGCCGCATCTGAACATGGTACTGAAAATCGCGGCGCCCCGGCCGGTGATTACACCGTTTACACTGCGGTTCCTTGTCGAGGACGGGCAGGGCCGGTTTGACGCCTGTTCGGCTGATACAGAGGCGACCGCGCAACAGATCCTGACGGCGGCCCGCGATGCCGCGGGGCTCAGCGGACCCGAAACCTGTACGGTTGGCATGGGGGTGCCCAGCCCGCAATGGGGCGCTGCGGCCGAGCGCGGGATCCGCGCCCTGGCTTCTCTGGGGGGCGGCAGCATTACGTTTTCCGATGCGGATATTACACTGGTCGCAGAAACAGGGACCGATCAGGGCGCCTTCGACCGGGTCGTTGGAGAGCTCGAAGCCGACCTGCCGGAGGTTTTCGCCCTGCATGCAATTCTGCCGCAGACCGAGGAGGGCGGTGAAGCCGGTCCTGCCGAGTTCGTAGCGACCCTCAGCCCGGAGGGTCTGGTTCAGTTGCGCGGCCGGCTCAGCGATGAGAGCCTGCGCCGGATGGCCGACAGCTTTGCCAAGGCTGCGTTTGGCTCTGAAAACGTCTATACGGCGGCGCGGGTTGTCGAGAACATGCCCGAAGACTGGGCGGCGCGGGTTCTGGTCGGGCTCGAAGCGATGACGTACCTCACAAACGGGTCGGTGACGGTTGCACCGGACATGCTGACCCTGCGCGGTGTCACCGAGCGGGAAAGCGGACGGTCAGATGTGGCCGGATTGTTGTCGGATAAACTGGCCGAAGGCGGGCTCTACAGTCTCGACATCACCTATCGTGCGCCGCCGCCGCCAGAAAAGATCCGCCCCAGCGCTGAAGAATGCCGGGTGCTTCTGCGTGACGTACAGGACGGTGCCAAAATTGCCTTTGAACCGGGTTCTGCGACCATTGCCGAAGAATCGCTTGGCGTGATGAACCGGATTGCCGACATTCTGAAGGAATGCGGGGAAATCCGGCTGGAGATTCAGGGTCACACGGACAGCCAGGGCCGGGAAAGCATGAACCTCGAACTCAGCCAGGCCCGCGCCGATTCCGTGTTGAACGAGCTGATGGCGCGGCGGGTGCTGACCGCGAGCTACGATGCGCGTGGCTACGGTGAGACCCGCCCAATTGCTGATAACAAGACCGAGGAGGGCCGGGAGGCCAACCGTCGGATCGAATTCCATCTGATTGAGGTCGAGAAAACCGGCGAAGAGGAAACCACGCTGGAACAGTCCGCAGCCGATGGCGCGGACGCGTCCGGATCAGAGGCAGGCGAGACAGAGGAGACACCCGATGAACAGAACTGAGTTTATCATCTGGACCGCGGCGGTGCTTTTCGTGACATTCGCGCTGGGCTGGTTCGCGAATTGGCTGGTGCACCGGTTCACCCGGGTCAGTGCTGGCGACATCGGTGAACTGGACCGGATGAGCCAGGAGTTGCACGAAGCCGAAGAAACCCGGGATCAGGCCATCACGTATTTGCAGCAGCGTGAAGCCGAACTGACCAATCAACTGACGCAGACAGAAGCCGAATTGTCTGCCGCGATGGAGGGTCTGCGCGACGCCCGGCGAGAAGCCGAAGAGCTTCGCGCCTATGTCGAACGCGTGCAGGGCACCGGTTAAAGGCGGGCGCGCGAATTGTCGACAATTCGCCTTCTCTGCCGGACGGCTTGCACTCTGGCCTGCAAAGGCGCATGGCTGGAGCATGCCAGAATCCTTAACATCGCATCGACCGGTACTTGCGATCTCGCTCAAGGTCAGTGCGATTTTCCTGTTCGTGTCCATGTCTGCGATCGTCAAGGCAACGGCGGACGTGGTACCGCCGGGAGAAGCGGTGTTCTTCCGGTCGTTTTTTGCAATTCCGGTGATCTTTGTCTGGCTTGCACTGCGTGGGGAACTGCCCGACGGCCTCCGGGCTGAAAAACCGCTGCGTCATGTCTGGCGCGGTATTCTGGGCACAACGGCCATGGGGTTGACCTTTACCGGCCTTGGCCTGTTGCCGCTGCCCGAAGTGACCGCGATAGGCTTTGCCACGCCGATCTTCACCCTGGTCCTTGCGGCGCTGATCCTCGGTGAGCGGATCCGCCTGATCCGGATTTCCGCGGTTTTGATCGGATTGGTTGGGGTGACCATCATGCTCTGGCCGCGGCTGAGCGGCACCGGCAACCTGCAGGATGGCGCCGCGCTGGGTGCGCTGTTCATTCTGGTGGCAACAATCGCCCGGGCTTTCGTGCAGATCCAGATCCGTGTGCTGGTGCAATCCGAAGGCACCGCCGCGATCGTATTCTATTTTTCGGTAATCGCGTCAGCGGTGTCTCTGCTGACCCTGCCGTTCGGGTGGACCATGCCCGCACCCGGCACCGTGCTGCTGCTGGCATCGACCGGGCTGTTCGGTGGAATAGCGCAGATCCTTGTGACCGCGGCTTACCGCTATGGCCCCGCCTCAATGCTGGCACCCTATGATTACTCATCGATGATCTTCGCGGTCATCGTCGGCTATGTGTGGTTCGGGGAACTTCCGACGCTGGTTATCCTGTCAGGCGCGGCGCTGGTGATCGCGGGGAACGCCGTGGTCATCCTGCGCGAACGGCAGCTGGGGTTGGACCGTCGAAAGGCGCGTTCGGTCACGGATCCCAAAAGCAGTTAGGGCCGCGCAAAGCGCGACCCTGTCCGGTGGAAGTCTGTTGGTCAGAGCGCGGTCAACACCGGATCAAGCGTGACACTGTAAAGCTCGGTGTCTGCCCGATCCATCAGCCTTACGGTCATTTGCTGGGTGGCGCCGTCGATATCGACCAGGCCGAAGAACTGCAGGCCGTCGCTGGGCGGCAGGTTGAACGTGCCGCCTTCGGGTGCCTTGACGAGTTTCACCTCCGGTCCAAATGTGCCGTCCAGCTTGTTGGGGCCGAATGTTCCGGCATGCAGAGGGCCCGAGACGAATTCCCAGAACGGATTGAAGTCCTGGAAGGCGGCCTTGTCCGGATTGTAGTAATGCGCCGCAGTGTAATGCACGTCGGCAGTGAACCAGACGGTGTTGTCGATCCCGGCAGTTTTGATGAAACGCAGCAGGTCCGCGATTTCCAGTTCGCGGCCCTTGGCGGAACCATGATCGCCGTTCGAAATGGCTTCGGCCCCGGCCTGTTCTTTCCAGTTGTCCCACACGATCAGGCCGATCGGCATGTCAGAGGCAATGACCTTCCAGGTCGCGCTGGATCCCGCCAGTTCGCGTTTGAGCCAGGCCAGTTGCTCGGCGCCCAGAATCCGGCTTTCTGGCGTGATCTCTTCTTCCATCGATGCCCCATTCGGGCCGCGATACGACCGCAGGTCGAGGAAGAACACGTCCAGCATCGGACCGTAAGAGATCTTGCGGTATACGCGGCCCGGTTCGGATGGGGCGATGCGCAGCGGGGTCATTTCGTGGAACGCACGGGCTGCACGCGATTGCAGGACATTCACCGATTTCTCGGTATATCGGTCGTCGTTCGTCAGGTCCTTGGCCGAGGACCAGTTGTTCACGACCTCGTGGTCGTCCCACTGAAAGAACGTCGGGGCAACCGCGTTCATTGCCTGAACATGGGTGTCCATCAGATTGTATTTCCACTGGCCGCGGAATTCGTCCAGCGTTTCGGCGACCTTGCGCTTTTCATCGATCAGAGTGGTGTTCTTCCAGATCACCTGACCGTCTTTTTCAACTTCGTCCTGCATCGGCCCGTCGGCATAGATCGTGTCGCCGGAATGGATGAAGAAGTCGGGGGAATGGCTGGCCATTGTTGTGTAGGTCAGCATGCCTTCATCGTCGATGCCCCAGCCCTGTCCGGCGGTGTCGCCAGACCAGGCGAACCTGACTGACCGGCGGGAGGTCGGCGCCGTGCGGAACCGGCCGACGATCGGGTCGGAGGCGGCGTTGATGTCGTTTAGGTCATGCGCGACGAAGCGGTAGAATATGTCCTGATCCGAAGGCAGGCCGACGATGAGACGCTTGATTGCCTGGTCGGATGCGGGCGTGGCATCCAGCGGAGCCAGCGCAACCGGATTGGCAAAGCTTTCGGTGGTGGAAACTTCCATCATCACCCGCGCAGGGCGGTCTGTACGGGTCCAGATCATGCCGGAAACGGTATCGACATCGCCGGACTGAACGCCGTGCGTGAACACCGGGCGGCTGGACGCCCGGCTGATGGCTGGCAGGGCTAGGCCGGCCGCAAAGGCTGTGCCGCCCGCCAGAATGGCGCGGCGGGACGGACGAATGAGCTTGGTCATTGTGATCTCCTGGCACTGATGAGTGCCGGCGAGAAACCATGCAAACGTAACGGATGCGTCAGTCAATCTTGAAGTTTTCTGTAGCGCGACAAAAGTTTTTCAGAATCCGCGACAAAAGTCTTCGGAATCGGGGCTGTTTTGGGCTGGAAACCGGTTGGATTTTCGGGGCTGTTTTGGGCTGGAAACGGGCGGTCGATCATGGGCCCAGAAGGGTCTCGATGCCGGCTGTGTCTCGCTCCGGGACTGCTGGTGCCCCTTCCGGATTGTCGCTGTCATCGGGTGGCTCTGGCGGTGGCGGTGGTGGTGGCTCTGGCGGGTCTCAGACCCCGGTCAGATCGAGGGTTCGTGGCACGGTTCGGTCGGGCGTTTCGATACCGGCGCCCTGGTAATAGGCGTCGACCTCGTCGATGGCGGTGAGGCGGATGCGGTCTTCGCCGCGCGGCTCGGTTCCGATGATGCGCAGATGGGCGTGTGGCGCGATGGCGGAGTGCAGCCGCCAGAGGGTGTCTGCGGGGTCGGCCCCGTCGGCGTCGAGGGGTTCGGGGAGTGGGGTTGCGAGCTTGAGGCGGTCGACGGGTCCGGTTGCTGCATCGCCCGGGTGCCGGTCGACGGCGCAGTCATGTATGCTGCCATTGGGAGTGCGGATCAGGATGCGGTCACCGTCTTTGATCTCGACCGCGCGGTCGAGATACAGGACAGCGCGTTGCGGGTTTGCGGTGGCGCGCCCGGCGATACCGCCGTCGAGCAGGCCGTGGGTGAGGGCGACGACGTCGCCGCGGGCGATGGCGAGGCCTTCGGGTCCCATGTCCCATGAGATGCGGCGGCGGTGATAGATCTGGCGGGCGGCCTGCAGCGCGCATTCTTCCTCGGCGCGGGCGGTATGAATGATACCGGGAAATGTCACGGTTGTGGCTGATGCGGGGGGTCCGGTGAGGCCGGGCATGAGGCGGCGGACGGTCTGCCATGTCCAGTCGCGGTCTCTGTCGATATAGCGCAGCGCGATTTCCTCTGCCGCCGCGCCGCTGGTCCACGCGATGCGCAGGCTGTCGGGGATGATGTTTCCCGGCGTGATGAGGGCGGAGACGGGGGTGTCGGGATCGTCGTATATGACGCCGAGCCTGCCGCTGGCCCATGTCGGGCTGGCGCGGCCGCAGCGGGCGACCATGGTCAGCAGGTCGCGGGCGTCCATGGCGCTGGAGATGACGGCATCGCAGCGCAGTTCGCGGCGTTTGCAGAATGCGGCCCAGGCGCGGATGGCAGCAAGATCGATGCGGGCCTTGGGAAGTCCGGCGCCTGCGACCAGGCGTCCGTCCACGTGGAGGCCTTTTGCGAGCCAGAGGAATATCCAGGCCGGGTTGGATGTGGGTTGCGTCTGCCAGCCGCCCTGGCCATCGGGGACGGGCACGGGCTGGTGCGCCATGCAGGAGAGCCGGGCGAGGGAGCCCGAGGCCTCGCCTGAGGCGCGGATGCGCAGCCAGAGCCGTGTCTGGCCGCGATAGTCGCCGGGGTCGGGACGGATCGAACGCAGTGCGGTCCATTGCAGATGGTCGACGTCCCGGGTTCCCCTGGCGGGTGCGGCGGTGCGGCGGATGCGGACATCCCATGTACCGGGGGACGGCAGGCGGATCACGGTCGAGCGCCGGACCTCGCTGGCGCGATCATCGCCGGTCAGGCTGAGGGGGCCGGGTCCGAGGCGGGTCCATGGGATGTCCGTATCCGCCGGGCGTGCCTCGATTTCCAGGGTCACGGTGCGGCCTGATCCCTCGCCCTTGCCGTTATAGACGGTTTGGCGGGCGGCGAGATCGATGCCGACATGGGTGCTCTTCTGCGCCGTCCGCCGGGTCTGCCAGTCGGTGCTGTCGAGCGCGGGTCCGGCTGCGGTGTGGATATCGGCGCGTTCGGGTCCTGCGCGGCCGCGCAGGATGTGGCGCGACACGCCTGTGAACTGATCCAGCGGGGTATCGCCAAGGCGGAGGTCGGAGATCTCCGGGGCCCCGGCCCCGAGGCCGAAGACCTGAACGAGGTCCTGGTTGTTATCGTTGTCAAATCGGGCCCAGGGCACGGCGGCGACATCGGGGAAGATGCGGTGTGCGCCGAGGATGAGCGGGACGGGCGCGTAGGGCCGCGCCTGGTTGGCGCCACCGGTGAGCGAATGGACGGGTTCCGGCCCGGCGGCGGTGCCGGCGGGATCGGGGGGCGGAATGAGGGCGTTGAGGACGAGACCGCCGGCGACCATTATGCCGGCGGAGACGAGCGAGGCCTGGAACGAGGTGAGGCCTGCCAGGAATTGCGCGCCGGGCAGCCATGCCCCGAGGGCGAGGAGCGCGATGGTGCCGATGATCTGCAGCGGATTGCTGTCGCCGCCGCCGGCGAGCGCGGGGCGCAGTACCACATGCCGGCCGGCGCGGAGCCGGGTGCGGGCGCGGTCGGATGGCGGCACGGCGTGGCCATCGACGCTCACCAGGATGTGGCCGGGACCCAGGCCGGGGAGCGCGGCGGCGGCGAGTGTATCGAGGGGCGTGCTATGCGGCAGCATGATGGTGATCCGCCCCTCTGCCGTCAGGGGGTGCGGCCAGATATCGACGCTGCAGGGGGCATGCAGGGGCTCTGCAGGGGCGGTGCGGCGGCGGTGCAGGGGGCATGCAGGGGTTCCGGTCGCCGCCCGGGGGAGGATCACAGCCATCGGTAAAGGCCGGCGAAGACGAGGCCCCGGTCTTCGAGGCGCGCCAGCGGATGCAGGCAGGTGCCAAGCATGGCCATGTGATGGAGGACATGCGGAGTGCCGGGACTGCCAGTCCAGAGCCCGATATGGTGACCGAGGGCGCGGGTGCGGGCGGCGGCGCGCATCAGCACCGCATCGCCCTCCTGTGGTGCCTCGCCGGTGCCGAGGGCCTGCGCGAAGTTGCCCCCGAGCGCGGCTATGGCCCCGTCCCGCGCGCGCAGGCTGCCGGGGCTGGGCGGCAGGTCGAGGGCGTGCCCGAACACGGCGCGGCGCACCCGTGCGACCAGATCGGCGCAATCCTCGGCCGGCGCGCCGACCCAGGCCGCGGCCCAGTCGGGAGTGCGGGTGCGATCCTTATCCGTCATCGCCCTCGAAGGCCTCGGCGACGCGCGTGATCCGGGTGCCGATCTCGGTGAGTGCGGCCGCCTGTCCGCCGGTCTTGAGCTTGTAGGGCAGTTTGATGGTGCCGTCCCCGACGCCCGCCACGATCGGCGCGAGCGCGTCGGCCAGGGGCGTAGCGGCGGTTTTGGCCTGGGCAAGGGTTGTGGACGCCCTGAGCGCGGCGGCGAGCCGCCCGATTTCCACCAGCAGGAAGGTCACGCCGTCGCCATAGGTGCCGATCAGCGTGTCCGCGTCGCCGGCTGTGCGGTGTATTGCGGCCCGCGCGGCGTCCCGGATTTCCGCGTCGTTTGCCTCCACGGTGACAGCGTCCTTGCCGAGACCCTCCTGCTCGAGCCAGTCATCCACATCCCGCAGCGCCATGGCGGCGATTGTTTCCGTGCCTTTTTTGATAAGGGCCATAATCTGTCTCCTTCTCAGTAGGTCATGCCGGCGGACAGGCGGTCATCGCCGTGGGTGTAGCGCCCGAGCGACTGGGCGTAGATGAACGCACCGCCATGATCGCCAGTGCCGACGTAAGGCAGCGCCAGCGCCACCTTCATGGTGCCTTTGCCTTCGAAGCGCGGCAGGTGGTCTCCGCCCCAGCCGGTCCGGCTGCTCTGCAGATATGTCCAGCCCTTGCCCCTGAGGTCGGGCCCCGCCATAATGACGGCCGACATGCCTCCTGACGGACGGAATTGAATCTTGCCCGATTGTGCAATCACGTTGACGAAACAGGCGGCCTGGGTTTGGAACTCGCCTTTGCCCAGCCCCGTGAAGCGGGTCGAGCCCTGTCTCAGCACATAAATGTGGCCCGGATCGCCGCCGGTCTGGTTCGTGTCGATTTTGACATCAAGCAGGACGGCGCGGAAATCAGAGCCGTTCCAGGGCGTCGCGGCGTCCGGCCCGTTGGTCGCCCGGGCGAGATCGCCGCCGAAGGGGATACCTTTTGCGGCAAGCCTGTCGAGCGTCACCACCTCGATTTTGCCTGTGGCCTTCGTTCCGTTGTAGAGATTGGCGTGCCAGGCGGAGCCATTATGCGCCGCGAACATTTCGGTGCTCGTATTGGTCACACCGCCGCAGAGGGTTGCGAACTTCTTGGTATCGGCCAGCAGGTTGGGGGCAAGCGGGAAGGCGGCCTTTGCGCCGGCGATGAAGGTGTCGGCCCTGGTGGTCGCATCTTTCGCCTTTTCGGCCGCGGCCGCAGCGGCGGCGCCCTGGGCGACGATATCGTTGCTGACCGGTGCTGCATCGTTGATCGAGACGCTGCCCTGGGTCGTGGAAATAACGGTGCTCATCGGGTGATGTCCTCCAGTACATGGATGATGAATGTTTCGGTGCTCGTCACCGCGCCGCCCCGGTCGGTGAACTGGATATCCGCGCGCCAGCATCCCGTGGGCCAGGCCTGCGTCTCTGTCGCCCGGGCCGAGAGCGCGAACCGGCCCCGGGCCGCCTTCGTGCCCGAGGCTGTGGCGCGCAGGCTGATACGCGCTCCGGTTCGCTCATGGCGCATCTGGCATTCCGGCGTCCAGGCGGTGAGGTCGCGTGGCATGCCTGGCTCTGCCCCCTTTGGCGGGGTGAGCCAGGCGGTGCAGTCGAGTGCGAGGCTGTCGCCGCGTTTGGTGTATATCCGGTCCGGCATTTTGTATCTCCTTCAGAACAGGCCCGGTGCGGTTTCGGGCTCGTAGCGCAGCGCCACGGCGGCCCGGTCAAGACCGGGGTCGTAGCCGAGCGTGGCGACGATCTCGGTGTCGGTGACCTCGATGCCGAGCACATCGAGCGTGCGCTCCCAGTCGGGGGTATGGGCCTGGGCATCACCGTCGGCCAGACAGAGCATGATCCGCACGGTGGCCCCGGCCCCGCCGCCGGAGCGCGCGATCCACGCCATTGCCTCGCGCCCGACATTGTCCATGCGCAGCTCCGCACGCGGTGCCCGCCCGGCCCGGTCGTCGGCCAGCTTCAGCCTGAGCGCGATGGCGGTGTAGGCCTGCCCCGCGATCTCGCGGTTCTGCGGCGACACTGCCAGGCGCAGGGGATCAGCGAGCGCCGGATGACGGATCTCGAGTGCCGGGACGATGTCCTCGGGCGCGAGCGCGCGCAGAGCGATATCAAAGCCGGGCGCGGGCATCAGGCGGGTCCTTCCAGCGTCAGGCGCAGCTCCCAGCGGCGCTGGCCACCAGAAACACGGCCCCGGGCGGTGATGCCGCCGGCCCCGCCCCGGACACGGACGCGCAGGCTGCCCGGCCCGAGCGGATCGGGAAAGGCGAACCAGCGATGGGCATGGGAACCCGCCCATCTGCGGAATGCGACCATCGCGGCATCGCTGTCCAGATGCGCAAGGATGTCCCATGTGCGCAGGCCCCGGCCCCGGCGGGCCTGGCGCACCGTGCCGTCCTCGAACGGCGTGCGCAGCACATCCTCCGCCTGGCCGGTTTCGAGTGCGTCGGCATCGATCCGGGCCTCATTGGGCCAGAGAGGCAGCGGCGCGCTCACCAGAAATCCCCCCGGCGTTTTCCGAATCTGCGGGACACGGTCTGGCTGATTGGCCCGCCGGTCGCGTCGTCCTCGGTGATGATCCGCACGACGGCGCCCTCGATATCGGGTTCAATCACCGCCTCGCGCGGGCGCTGCGGCGGCCCGGAGCCCTGGTTGTCGATATGGACGCGGAGTTGACGCGGGCCGCCCTGCGCGCCGGCCAGCCGTTCCATGAGCGGCGTCAGGGAGGCGGCGAGCCGGTCGGCGATATCCTGACCGGGCACCGCCGCCGACGCACTGATGGTGGGGTCGGCGGGCGCGTATATTTTCGGGATCGTGGCGGGGTCGATGGCAACACCTCCCGCATGATACCGCGGTCGCTCCAGCGCGGCCAGCGCCGCCTCGATCGCGGCCGCCTGCGGCGCGGTCAGCACCGCCTCGCCGGCGGTGAGCAGGGCCGGCACCTCGCGGGACGAGGGACCATGGCGGGCGGACGCAGTCACGATCTCGCGGGCGCGGGTGAGGGCTCTCGCCCCGGCCACACCGCCGGAATGATAGAGTGACGGCAAGGTGTCGTCGGTGACGACACCGCCAACATGCCACGGTCGTGCCGTCGGGCGCGGAGATGTTGCCGGGCCGGCGCCGCCGAATATCCCGCCAAAGACCCCGCTCAGCGCGTCCGCCAGCGGCCCGGTGATGCTCTGGCGGATGACAATGCGGGCGAGATCGGCCAGGATCGCATCGACCAGCCCGGAAAACTCGAGCTTCCCGGTAGTGACAAAGCCCACCAGCGCGTCCTCCATGCCCTTCATGGCTGCCGTGGTGGCTTCGGCGATCTCGTCGCCGGCATGGCTTGCGTCTTCGGCATAGTCTTCAAATGCGCGGGAGAGCGCGGCGGCCCCCTGCGGGCCGTGCTGAAGTTCCTTGTTGAGCCTGGCGGCCGCGCCGGCGGCGTCAACAAGGGCGGCTTGAAGGGCGCGGATGTCCGCGACCTCATCAGGTCCGGCGCCGATCTTTGCGATGGCCGCCTCGCCGAGGCGCGCGGCATCGAGGGCGGCGAGTGCCCGCGCCTCTTCCGCGTCACCGAGACCCATGAGTTCGACACGCGCCCTCTGGGCACTGCGGATGTAACGCTCGAGCTGACCCTCAAGCTGGTCCAGGGGATTGCCGCGTCCCCCGCCACCGCGTTGCAACTTGCGCAGAGCGGCCTCGGCCTCGGCTGTCGCCCTGTCGAGGCGGGCAATCTCTGCGCCGGCCTCTCCGGCGGCCGTGACCATCCCGTCCCCGAATACATCCATGGGGTCATTGACCCGCCCGCCAAGCCCGGTGACACGCAATGCCGCGGCATCCGCTTCGGCCAGTTGCCTTGCCCGTTCGACCGGCTGGCCGACCGTGCGGTTGCGGATCTGCGCGCGCAAGAGGGCCGCCGCCTGCATCCCGGGCAGGGCTTCCAGTTCGGCCCGGGCACGGGCGGCCGCCTCGGCCAGCGCGTGCGCCTGCCCGGCCATCGTGTCGAGGCCCGGGTTGCGGCCATCGGTTGCGAGCAATTCACGCAGATGGCCCTCGAGATCCAACACGTCACCCAGCAGATGATCGATCTGGGCTTGCTGATCCTCCGTAAGGTCTGGGGCCGCAGCGGCGGCGGCGCGGAGCGCCTGGCGCAGCCTTGTGGCAGCCTCCTGTTGGGCTCGGATCCCGTCCGCGTCGCGGAGCCCCTCAAGCGCCGCGCCGACCTTCCTGACGGCATCGACACCCAGACCCGTCTCTTCGGCCAGCTTCTCAAAACCCGCCTTTGCCAACGTGAGAAAGCGTTCGAGCGCCTCCTGGGCTTGGTCATAATTTCCAAACAGGGCGCGGAACGCCTCTGCCACCGCCTCTACGGAGACACCCGCAGCCTCCGCCCCGGCGGCTATGTCGGAAAACCCAAACCGGTCCAGCACATCGCGCGGGGTTTCGATGGCGGCTGTGGGACTGAGGGGATTGAGGGCGGCATTATACTCCTTGACAAAGGCATCCACATCTCCAGCGCGGACAAGATGCTGCCGGAACGCTTCTGCAAACTGCATCGCAGCCTCGGCGCCGGCGGCGCGGGCAGAAGCTGCCGTCCTGTCGAGCGCCCCGGCGGCGAAGGTGCCGGACAGAATACCCTCGACCGCCTGCCGGGCGGCACGGGCAGCGCTGCGGCGCTCAAGCTCCTTCTGGGCCTCAATCAGCGCCAGCACCTGCGCCGTCACGCCCCCGTATTGTTCGCGAATGGCGTCGAGATCGCCGCGCAGATCCTTGAGACCGCGCAGCCGGTCGGTGGCGTCGGCCAGCCGGTCGGTCGCGTCGGCGGCCTCTTCGCCCGCCTCGCCGGTGCCGAAGAGATGCCCGGCCAGGGGGATGAGCACGGCCGAGGCGGTGCCGAGCACAACGCCCAGCAGCCCGAAGCCCGACAGCAGTTGCGGCAATTGCTGGCTGAGCGCGCGGGAGGCCGAAGTTCCGGAAGCCATCTGCACGGCCACGTCCTGCACCTGATAGCCGACATTGATGAGTGAGGCCCGGCTGGCGCTCATTGCCTGGCGATGGGCAGTCCCTGCCGCTGCCCCGGCCCGGGTGGCCCGGGTGAGCCGCTCCTGCGCGGTGGCAGCACTGCGGGCGGCGGTGGCACTGCGGGCGATGCCCGAGGCGGCCTGCTCATAGCCCCGCCCTGCGGTGCGCGCGCCTGCGCCGGCCTGCCCGGTCTCCGCGCGCAACCGGCGCAATTCGGCGCGTGCCTGATCCAGATCGGCGCGGATGCGCAGGGCGAGATCAAGATCACCGCTCATGCCAGCGTCACCGTGTCAGCAGGCTGGCCGCCAGCGCCGTGGCAAGGGTTTGCGCGGCGCGGGCGCGCCGGGTCTCGCCGGCCTGCCAGAGGAGCCTGATCTGGCGCCATGTCAATGTCTCCGGGAGGGATCGGATGTCTCCGTGCCCCTCGGCGGCAAGGGTTGCGAGGATGTCTGCGAGGCCGACAGGCGTGCCATCCATCCCGGCCCGGCCCCGGCCACGATGTGGCGCACGAAAAAACTCATATTCGCCTGCCAGAGGGCGCCCGAGACCCGTGCTGCATCCGCGTCCCGGAGCCGGGCCAGCCAGTCTGCCTCGCGTCCGGTCGCGCGGGCCGCAATCTCCAGCCAGAGATCGCCATGGGCCGCGAGCACCGCCTCCACGCCGCCGCCCGAGGACGCGGCCCCGTCGTCCAGTTGTGTCGCCAGATCCGCAATCAGCGGCCCGGCCAGTGCGCGCATCTCGAGGCCTTCGCGGAAGCGGAACTCGTGCACGGTGATCTGCACCGGCGCGCCGGTGTCCGGATCGGCCACCTCCAGCGCGATATCGGGATCAAGGATCGCAAGCGCGTCGGCATCGGAGGCGGCCGCGGGGTTGCGGGGTTTTGCGGGTTTACGTGCCATGGGGCGCTCCGTCGACGATGAGCGCCGCGCCGCAGTCCTCCGGCTCGAGGATCAGCGCGGCGATCTGCAGCGCCTGCATCTCGTTGCCGATCAGCGACAGATCGCCGGCGGGGCGCAGCGAGACCAGCGGCGCATAATAATGCCGCCCGTGGCTGTCAGGGGCGATCCCGGGCGAGAGCTCGATATAGCGCAGCGCGCCGCGCACCGGTTGCGGGCGGCCGATCGCCAGGCGCTTGCCTGCGGTGACGGTGTAGCTGGCATAGAGCGTGTCACCATTTGCGGGGCTGCCGGGCGCCTGCAGCAGCCGAAGGCGGCCGTGACCCGGTTCGGCACGATAGTGCGTGTCTTCGCTCAGCGCGGCGCCGCCCTTGCGCGCCTGCCTGTGGACGACCAGGTCGGCGATGGCGCGCCCGCGCGCCGATGGCAGGCCGTAGAAGGGTCCGGTCTCGATGCAGGCCACGGTGATCTCGTCATCCTTCACACCCTCCGCCGGGCGCGGCAGGGCCGCGTCCGAGCCGAGAAAGGCGGCAAGGTTGGCGAGCGACATGTCGTTCAGCGTCATCGTCAGGGTGCGGGTGATTGAGCGCACGGCATCGACCAGCGTGCGCGGCGGGCCCGAGGAGGACTGCACGGTGATCCGCTCCTCCTGGATCGACAGACTGGCCGAACTGGCATGACCGAGATGGCGTTCCGCGCCCGGGGTCCCGCCGGGCTCAAGGGCCGCGAAATACATCTCTCCCGCCCCGACAATGATGTTGTCTCGATGATTGCTGATCATGGTATATCCTCTGGTGGCTGGGCATGTATCCAGTAGCGCGCCGTCCACTCGTCCTGCCAGACGACCCGTCCGGCCTCGATCTCCAGCAACCGCCCGGAGAGCAGTGCCAGCGGGGCCGGGCGGACCGGGAGGCCCTCTTCGGCGCCGGGGCACCAGCCCAGAAGCCGCCCGCGCGCCGGGCCCAGAAGCTCCGCCAGGCGGCCCCGGGCGCGGGTCTTCCTGCCGCCCGGATCGTCCGGGGCGGCAATCAGGATCGTGGTGGCGATGGTCAGCGTGACCTCTTGCAGCGTGCCGGCCCGGCCGGTGCGGTTGGGTCCGGCGGAAAACGCCGCCGGCACCACGGCCAGGACGGGCGGTTTGAGCGCGGTCTCCGCCGCCGCATCCAGCAGGCCGATCACGCGGCGGAACGGACGACCGGGACCGGCGAGCGGTGCCAGATGCGCGGTCAGCGCGTCGCAGATCAGCAGGCCCGGATCGGGCGCGGTGTGGGGTGTCTCCAGCCGGGTCATGACGTGGCTCCTGCGGCGCGAGAGAGCGCACGCGCCGCAATCTCCAGCACCGCATCGCGATCAGCCGCATCAAGCCCGAGGAAAGGCCGGGCCGGCATGGCGATCTCGCGGGCCCCGATTTCGGCAAACGCCACACGCACCGAGCCTGCCTTGCGCGCCCGGGTGTTCTTGCGCGCGGCAAAGCGCAGCACATAGGCGCCCGACCCGGTCTTCGCACGCCGGAACGCCAGCGTCTGGGTGCGGGCCTTCTGTTTGATGGTGCCGCCAAACTGGTGGATCGCGGCATGGACGACATTGGTGCCGACATCGACGCCGGTCGCGTCGGCGCGATGGGTGATCGACGATCTCAGACGCCCGGATTTGACCAGCGTCTGCCCGCCCTTCTTGCGCGCGCGCGCCGAGGCGGGCCATTTTTTGCCGTCCGGGCCGGTCCCGGTCTCGAAGCGCCGCGCGACCGTCGCCACCAGCATCGCGCCGATTTCGTCAAGGACCGCGCGCGGATCCTCCGCGACGCGCTCCATCCGCGTGAGCGCCTCCCGGACCTCGGCGTCGTCCCAGTCCACATCGATATGCACGCCCGCGCCGGCCATGTCAGCTGCATCCTCCCGCGCGTCCGAGCGCGATGGCGATCATCGGGCGCGACCCGCAAACGGACATCAGCGCCTCCTCGCGGCGCGGCACGGGCTTGCCATCGGCGCTGAGCAGGACGCTCTCTCCCGCGACCAGGTCACTGAGCGCTTTGCGCGCCGCGCGGGCGCGGGCGACAACACCGTCCGGGGCCGCCTCGTCAAAAAGCCTGAGGCGCGCCAGATCGCAGGCCACAGCCGTGAGCGCCGGCCAGGGGCCGGGGCCCGCGAGCGGCAGATCCCAGGCCGTCGCCAGGGCGGCGTCGATCTGAGCGGAGACATCCGCCAGCACCGCATCGATCCGGCCTGCATCGTCGCGCCCGTCGCCATCCTCGTCGGCGAGGTCACAGATCTCCCACCCGCCAAAGCGCGCCACCAGATCGGCGCGTCTCGCGTAGCGGGTGGGATCGGTCTCTACGGTACTGCTCATGCGCTCCCCCGTCAGGCCACGGCGTTCCTGATCAGATAGCCGGCGGCAGGGGCCAGGATCTGCTCCTCGCAGCTGTCGACCACCCGGATGCGGTGCAGCCCGCGCGCACCGCGCGCGCCCTCGAAACGGGTATAGACCTCCAGGCCGCGATAGCTCGCGGTCACACCGAGTTGCGGCGGGCCCATCGGATCGGGCGCGGGCGACCGGCGATAAAGCAGCGCCGATTTGCCCCAGATACGATCGAGGCTTGGCGGCTGGCCCTGCGCGGCGGTGTTGATCCGGCTCTGACCCACGACGATGTCCTCGAGCTCGAAGAGATCGGCAATGGCGCGCCGCGCGGCGATGGCGACATCGCCCGAGGTCGCGTTGACCGCCCTGGCGATCTTCTTGTGCGATCTGAGCTTCAGCCAGACCGATGATCCCATCACAAGATGCGTCGGCGCCACGATCATCGCGTCGATCGCGTTCAGGATGTCCTCGACCGGATCGGAACTGGCGTGGCCCGATGACCACTGGTCGTTGCCGCTGAGCGTCACCTTGCTGGCGTCGGCATATGTGTCGGCATTCAGGACGAGATCGGCCACGCGCTTCTCGCGCCCGATCGTCAGCAGATCAGTCAGCGTCATCACCGAGCGGTCACGCGGATCGGAGACGCCGGGCGGGATATTGCGGATGTCGTCATCCGGAATGAGATCCTGCAGACCGTAATCGGCGACCATGCCGGCCATCTCGGTGGCACTCAGGTGCACGGTCGTCGGGTCCGAGCGCCGCCCGATCGTCGTGTCGGGCAGCGTGTAGCTTTCGGCCAGCGGATAGGAGGTGTAGCGGTAGGTCCGCAAACCCACGGGCACACGCGGCAGCACCAGATCGGCGATGTAGGCCGGGTTGCGGTAGCCGATCGCAATGCCGGTGCGCGTCTCGTCGACCGGATAGGCCGAGCCGGGATGGGGGATTGGGTCGGGCATCTGCTGTCTCCTCAGATCCGCTGCGGTGCGATCAGCACCGCGATGATGTCTTCTTCCTTGCCGGCGGCCGTGAGGGCGATGCCCACCACGAAGTCTTTTGCGGAGGTCGTTGCGACAGCCTTGCCGGTGGCATTGGCTTTCACGCTGGAGCCGCGCGCAAGCGCGGCGCCGGCCACGCAAAAGGCGATGCCGGCCAGGTGGACATCCACCGCCCGCCCGGATTTTGCGTCGATCTCGGCGGAGATGCCGATCGGACGCTCGGTGATCGTGGTATCGCTGCTGGCGTCGGCCTGGATCACGGCGCCGTCGGCGGTGCCGATCTGTACGATGTGGCGCGCCTTGATGGCAGCGCCGGCCTTGAAGGCGCGGGTCAATGTCGGGTTATGCATGCGCTGTCTCCCCGGCCAGTACCTGGCGGACCGCCACGTCAAGCGTCAGCGTGCCGGTGGTGTCGGCGGCCAGCAGCGCATTGGCGCGGCGCGCCAGCACATTCCGGTCCGGTGCATCCCGCTGCGGTGTCTGCGGCCAGAGATCCGCGCCCGGAGCAGCACTCCGGGCCTCGCCCGAAAGCTCGCGCAGTTCCGGCCCGCGCCGGGGCAGACCCTTGAGGAACGCCTCCAGCACATCCGCCGGGCTGGCGCGCGTCGCGGTGCCGTCCGCGCCTGTCAGCGCGATAGCGCCACCCTCGCCGGTTCCCGCCAGGCTTGCGCACAGCGCCGTCAGCGGTTCCGCCTCGGCGGGCAGGACACGGCCGGCCTGGACATGGGCGGCAATCCGGCCGCGTGCTGCGGCCTGCTGTTCGGCGGCCAGGCGGGCCACGCGCTCGCCTGTGAGCGCCGCGTTCAGTTCGGCGACCTGCGCCGCCAGTTCCCCGCCCGCGGCGGGGTTCGGGGCGGGCGTGGCCGGGGCGGGCGGCTGCAGACCTGCGGCCGGAGTGGGGGCGGGAAGATTGAGGGCATCGGGGTCTCCGTCGTGATGGGGGCCGCCGGCGCGCGGCGGGAGGTGAAGTGGGGGGCGGGTGCGCCGCCGGGGCTTGTGCCAGGGTCTGGGCAGGGGTCTGGGCCGGGGCTTGTGCCGGGGTCTGGGCCGGTGGCGAGGGTCGCGTGGAGCCTTGACACCAGCGCCACCATATCCTCGGGCTCTGCCAGTTCGCGCAGCGTATCGAGCGACCATGCCGGCATCACCCGGTCCGCCGTCGCGATCGTCGAGCGCTCGATCACCCATTCGCGCAAGGATCGCAGCATGCTCTCGACCGCCCACCAGCCCAGACGCTCCTCGGCGCCCCCGAGCGGGGCGGCCAGCGCGGTATCGAGCGGCGCAGAGAGCGCGATCACCATGCCCTTGGGGTGGCGTGAAAAATGGGAGGGTGCCAGCCCGTCAACGGCGGGCAGAGCGGCGCCCAGAAACGCCAAGTGTTGCAGCGTCCAGCCCGCGGCCTCCTTCGTGGCCCCGATCGAGCGGGCAGCAAAGCGCCCCGCCTGACAGGCAGACCGGAAATCGTCATCGAGCCGGGTGAGCCGCGCCTGAAGGCGGTCGCCGACACGGCGCAACCGATCCACCCAGCCCTCAGCCGGAACATCGTCGCGCGTCGGGTGGCCGAGCACGACAGGGGCCGGGTCGGCGCGCTCGAAATTGGCCACCATCTCGTCGAGATCGGCCTCGGCCAGCGTCACCGGACCGGTCGAGGCTGTAAAGCTGCCCGCCCGGCAGATGTCGATCCAGCCGTCAAGGGCGGAGAGCGAAGCGGGCGGCGCGGGAATGTGGGGCGCAACAGATGTCATGACCCGGACATTAGCACCGTCCTGTCCGGTGTTGCAGCGGACCATGGTCCGCTGCCGGGCCGCCGCCGGATGTGCCAGGATGGGCTGCCCGGACCGCAGAGGAGCCCCGCCCGTGACCCGCATCATTGACGAGATCATCGTCCATTGCTCAGCTACCCGGCCGGGATGGATGGCGGAGCGCCCGCTCGCGGAGCAGGTCGCCGAAATCCGGCGCTGGCATGTCGAGGAGCACGGGTGGCGCGATATCGGCTATCACTGGATCATCGGGCGCGACGGCACTGTCGCGCCCGGGCGCCCCGAGAACGTGCAGGGCGCGCACTGCGCCGGGCGCAACGCGCACTCGATCGGGGTGTGCCTGGTCGGCGGGCACGGCGGCTCGGAGAACGACACGTTCAGCGATCACTTCACGCCCGCGCAGGAGACGGCCCTGCGGGGGCTGATCGAGCGGCTGGGGTCGCGGTTCGGCACCCTCAAGGTCTCCGGCCACAACCAGTATGCCGCGAAGGCATGCCCTTGTTTCAGGGTGCCGGAGTGGCATCGTGCAAAACCCGCCCGCACCTCCCCGGTGCAATCGACCACGCTGCAGGCAACCGTCACAAGCGCCGTGGCGACCGCAGGGGGCGTGTTTGCGGCTCTCGGGCGGCTGGAGCCTGTGACACAGGCTATCGTCGCGCTCTGCGGCGCGTGTGCGCTCGTGGGGCTGGGCTGGATCGCCCGCGAGCGCCTGCGCAAATGGGCGCGAGGAGACCGCTGACATGAGGATGCTCGTCATTGTCCTGATTCTGACACCGCTGGTCATACTGCTGATATTTCTGGCTGCTCCGGTCACCGCCGCGCCCACCTGCGGCAACGCCGACACCCTCGGAGCCAGGCTTGCTCAGAGGTATGGCGAGACCTCCCAGAGCCTTGGCCTGACTGCGACAGGTGCCCTCATGGTGCTCACGGCCAACCCGGCAACCGGCACATGGACCGCGCTCATCATTCGCGCCGACGGGGTGGCCTGCGTCGCCGCCAGCGGCACCAACTGGCAGGGCGCCCCGGCAAAGACCGGAGACCCGGCCTGATGCTCGCCGCCCTCGCCCGCCTCATCCCCTCCAGAGCCGCGCTCTGGGCGGGTCTCGCCGCGCTCGGAGCCCTGTTCATCGCCCTGATCCGCAGGGACGCGCGCCGCGACGAGAGACGCGATGCGAAGATGAAGGACTACGAGCATGCGGAAGATATCGAAGATGACGTTGCTCGCGGCCGCGCTGATCCTGAGCGGCTGCGCAAATACGACGGTGCCGGGTGGCGCGACTGAGCGCGCATTGTGTCGCGCCTGGGGGACCAGCCTGCCAACCCGCTCGCGATCCGACACCGAGCAGACCCGGCGCGAGATCGCCAGCGCCTATGCCGACTTCGCGGCGGCGTGTCCGAAGTACGGGCATCTGGTGCCGTGACCGGCCGGGCGCGAAGGAGGGTCCGCTGCCCTGCCCGACCCCTGAAGGGTTTGCGGCGTGTCTCCACCAGCGCAAGGCCGCCATCGAACGTATCGGCGAGATCGAGCGGCTCCTGGCGATCTGACCGCCACACCGGCGGACCATGGTCCGCTTCCCACAAGCCCGTGCGGCATGTTATGCCGCGCCCAGACCTCTGCCAGGCCATATGATGGCCAGGACGGGGGCCGGGATGTAACAGCACCCCGAACCGGGAGTGTTCCCTCCCACGACCAGAACCGGCCAGCCCTGGCCGTCCCGCCACCGCAGCTGCGGCGGGATCATGATCGTGGGAGGCAGCCCCCTTGTCCATGCCCGATGACATCCCGGCAGAGCCCGGCGCGCTCACGCCGGCCCCGCCCGCCGCGCCGCTCGCGCCCTGGCTCGGTGGCAAGAAATATCTCGCGAAGACCATCGCCGCGCGCATCGGGGCGGTCCCGCATTCCTGCTACGCCGAGCCGTTTGCCGGCATGGGCGGCGTGTTCCTGCGGCGTGCCTCACGCCCGAAGTCAGAAATCCTCAACGATATCAATGGCGAGATCGTCAATCTCTTCCGCGTCCTGCGCGATCACCCGGACGCGCTGGCCGCCGGGTTCGACCTCTGCCTTGCCAGCCGCGCGGAGTTCGCCCGCCTGCTGGCCACCCCGCCCGGGACGCTCACGGACATCCGCCGCGCCGCCCGATGGGCCTGGCTCCAGCGCATGAGCTTCGGCGGCAAACCCGCCCATCTCGCCACGCCGGGCCAGATGGGGCCTTCGGTCCATCATTCAGGCCGGCTCTCCGCCGCGCGCATGGGCGCCCTGATTCGCGCCGCCCATGGCCGCTTGCAGGGCGTCCATATCGAATGTCTCGACTGGGCCGCCTTCATCCCGCGATACGACCGGGCCTCCACGCTCTTCTATATCGACCCGCCCTATATGGGCCACGAGGCCGACTACGGACGCCAGGTGTTCGACCGGGGCGACTTCGCCCGGCTCGCGGAGATGCTCAGGGGCCTCAAGGGCCGGTTCATCCTGTCGATCAACGACCGACCCGAAATCCGCGGGATGTTCGCATGGGCCGCAATCGACGTGGTCGAGACGCGCCACCCGGCGGGTCGGCGAGCTGCTGATCTCAGGGGGTGGCTCCCGGTCCCACCCGCGATAATCACTTCCACCGCGCGTCATTCAGACGCCAGTAGGCACCCGTCCCGATCAGCGGGGAGTCTTCGCGGATCAGGTCGAACGGAAATTTGCCGTTCTTGTCCTGCGCGCCAGGGTCGGCGCCAGCGTCGAGGAGCACCTGCACCGTCTCCAGGGGTCCGGACCGTGCCGCCCTATGCAGCGGGGTCTGGCCAACCTCGTCCCGCGCCTCCACATCCGCACCGGCCTCCACGAGTGCCTGCACCGTCTTCGACGATCCGAACGCTGCCGCAGAATGCAGCAGCGGCGTCCAGCCATCCTCGTCCCGCGCCTCCAGGTCCGCCCCGGCCTCCACGAGTGCCTGCACCGTCTTCGACGATCCGAACGCTGCCGCAGAATGCAGCAGCGGCGTCCAGCCATCCTCGTCCCGCGCCTCCAGGTCCGCCCCGGCCTCCACAAGTGCCTCCACCGTCTCCGGTAATCCGTACCTTGCCGCAGAATGCAGCGGGGTCCAGCCATCCTTGTCCCGCGCCTTCGGGTCCGCTCCGGCCTCCACAAGCGCCTGCGCCTTCTCCCGTGATTCGTACAACCGTACCGCCCAATGCAGCGGCGTCCGTCCATCCTCGTCCCGCGCCTCCAGATCCGCACCGGCCTCCACAAGTGCCTGAACCCTCTCCGGCGACGATCCGGACCTTGCCGCGCTATGCAGCGGCGTCCGGCCATCCTCGTCCCGCGCCTTCAGATCCGCCCCGGCCTCCACAAGTGCCTGCACCGTCTCCGGCGATCTGCCACCTGCCGCCCAATGCAGCGGGGTCCATTCCTTGTCGTTCCGGGCATCCAGGTCCGCACCGGCCTCCAAGAGTGCCCGCACCATCTCCGGCGATCCCGCGCTATGCAGCGGGGTCCAGCCATCCTTGTCCCGCGCCTTCGGGTCCGCACCGGCCTCCACAAGCGCCTGCACCATCTCCGGTGATTCCAACCTTGCCGCGCTATGCAGCGGCGTCCGGCCATCCTTGTCCCGCGCCTTCGGGTCCGCTCCGGCCTCCAAGAGTGCCTGCACCCTCTCCGGCGATCCGAACTTTGCCGCGCTATGCAGCGGCGTCCATCCATCCTCGGTCCGCGCCTTCAGATCCGCTCCGGCCTCCACAAGCGCCTCCACCGTCGCCCAATGCATCGGCGGCCAGCCATACTCGTACCGAGCGTTCGGGTCCGCCCCGACCTCCAAGAGTGCCTGCACCCTCTCCGGCGATCCGAACTCTGCCGCCCAATGCAGCGGGGTCCAGCCGTAACTGTTCCGCGCCTCCAGATCCGCCCCGGCCTCCACAAGCGCCTGCACCGTATCCGGTGATTCCGACGCTGCCGCCCAATGCAGCGGCGTCAATCCATCCTCGGTCAGCGCCTCCAGATCCGCCCCGGCCTCCACAAGCGCCTCCACCGTCTCCGATGATTCCGCCGCTGCCGCCCTATGCAGCGGCGTCCAGCCATCCTCGGTCCGCGCCTTCGGGTCCGCACCGGCAACCAGGCAGCGGGACACATCGGCCGGTGTCGCTACCTCAAAGAATCCCCCGGTATTCCAGGTTGCGCAGTCCGCCTCTGCAAGGGCTTCAGAGGGTCCGACCCAGAGCGCCAGCACAAAGGCACCCGTAATTGTCGATAATTTATGCAAGCTCATCAGCGTTCTCCTTCATTTCCCATACGTCACCGCGGCATTCGCGAACACGTCATTCATGGCCGGGTGCAGCTTTATCACCCACCCACCACAATCGCACCCTCCGGTCCGAACCAGACCACGTGACCGATGATGCGGTCCTCTGCCGCCACCGGACGCGGCTCCCAGTCGCCGGCATCGCTGCCCATGGTCCAGACCCCGGCGTCCCGGCGCAGACGCCTGACCACAAGGCCCGTGCCGGTCCGGACCACGAAAATCGCGCCCTCCCGTGGCTCGGTCACATCCAGATTGAGAACGAGGATGTCGTCAGTGTGGATGGTCGGCTCCATCGAGCGCCCCGCCGCGCGTATCCCGACGAGGCGGTCGGGCCTGAGGCCCGGCGGTATGTCATCCGCGGCCACGATCAGCGTGCCCGTCTCCCCGTCCTCGAACACGTCCTCGCCCGGCCCGGCCGCCGCCCGGACATCGACAAACTGCCGCAGGGGCAGCCTGCGGGCGTCCTGCGCGCCCGGATCGGGCCGCAACAGGCGCTCCGCCAGGGCATCCAGTTTCTCCGCCATCTCGTCCTTCAGCGCACGGGTCTCGGACTTCAGCGCACGGGTGTTGCTGTCGAGCGCGCGCTCCAGTGTGCGCCTGTCCAGCACGGCTGCGGGGCTGGCATGGGCCGTGCCCCGGTCCCTGAGCCGCGCCCCGATCGCCGCCACGACCGCCTCGGCCGCCGCCCCCTCGGGCAGGCCCAGCATGTCGGTGATCGGTTTCGGGATGCGCTCCAGCGGCGCGATATTGGGCGGCTCCGGGGGCAATGCATGGGCCGGTGGCTTCGGGTCGGGGACGTATTCGCAATTCTCCGCGCCGGGACGGCCCCGGAACACCGCCACGACCGGGTAGGTCTCGCGGATGCCTGCGGCAAAGCGCTCCTCCTCGAAGCTCTGCTGCTGCCCGTCGCGCCTGGGCATCCAGCCCCGGAGTGTCAGGCCGCCGTCCTCGCCCCGCTTCACAAGCCGCTTGATCGCGGCGCGGCCCTGATAATCGAGCACCCAGACCCGGTCGCCCTCCCGCACCTCGGTGCCCGGCGAGACCAGGCAGAGCCAGCCGCTCTCGATCCCCTCGGGGATCATCGACTGGCCTCTGGCCGACACATAGAAAGCTTTCTCGTCCATAACGTCCTCCGGTTTCGGCAGGGGCTCGCGCTCGGGCGCCGGCTTGCCCCAGCCCTGCACGCTGCACGCCGCCAGGCCCTTGTGCGGCAGTGTGGCCTCGGTGAAAGCGTCCCAGGCGGGCGGCGGGGTCTTCTGCGATTCGGCAGCAGCGCCGCCGCGCGGCGGGCCGATGTAGAACTCAAGGCCGAGGGCGCGGCAGATCTCGGCGGCGCGGCCCACTTTGGGTTCGTGGCCATCAAGCAAATGGCGCACCGCGTTTCCTGGCAGACCCGCATCCACAGCCAGCCTCCAAGGATTCGTGCCTTGATCTGCAAGCGCTTTGCGCACAACGGTAGGAATTTCAGCAGCATCCATCTCGCTAGAGATAGCGAAACCGCCGCTCCTCGCCAAGCATGGCAAATTTTAATTGACTGCTTTTGCCAAATTTGGCAACGTTATTGCCATGAATGGCGAATGTATCATCCGATTGATCCGACTTTATGCCGAGGCGCGCGGTCTCACCCACCGCACCGCTTCAACGTACATGGCGGGTTCAGGCGACTTCTGTGACCGCCTGGAGCGCGGCTGCGACGTCACCACCCGCCGCGCGGCCCGTGTCGTCCAAAAGCTCTCCGACCACTGGCCCGCCGATCTTGCCTGGCCTGCCGACATCCCGCGCCCTGCGCCGGTGCCCGGCTCGCCTGCGGCACTGGCGGCGGCTGAGGCCCCGCCGGAGGCCACCCCATGACCGGGCGTTGCGACAGATGCGGGCGCGGTTCCGCCGGGGTCTATGAACTGGCGCTGATCCGGGTCGATGGTGTGTTCACGGATACCGATGCGGTGGCCTGCGCCCGCATGACCGCGTTGTGCCCGGCCTGCCGGGATCGCCTGGCGGACCGTGTGGCCGGACTGCTGCCGGTCTGGGAGGGCGACGCCGGAGGTCACGACGCGGGCGCGGAGGGGGTGACATGAGACCCCGTGTATCCCGTTCTCCCTGTCCACCGCCTGCGCTGACTGCGCGCGCGGTGGCACCTGCCCCGGCCCTGCGCACAAGTTCCCGCTGGCGGGAAGTTCTGCCCCCCATCGTGCGCGGGGCCGGGGCCTTTTGCCGGTGGCCGGGCCAGACCCTTGCGGCGCTGGAGGATCACTGGATCGGCGATCTGATCGGGGTGGCGGCGATATTCGGAACGCTGTGGCTGGGTCTCCTGTTTGCCCACGCGACGGGGGTGAGCCCATGAGCGCAGCGACAGACATGCAGGCCCTGCGCCGGGCGCTGTCGGAGGCGGGGCCTCTGATGGCGCCTGCGGGCGTTGCCCTCGACAGGCCCACAGCACGGGCGCTGCTGCGCCGGATGCGCGCCGCGGTCGCCGCCGCGCAGCGGCTTGAGGACAAAGGGGCCTGGGAGCGCTGTCTCGCCGCGCACTCCAGGGGCGCAATGCCGTCCAGGGCCGCGCTGCGCACGAGCCTTGAGGGTCTCGGAGCGCTGCCGGAGATGGCGGGCGGTGAGGACCGGGCGCTGGTGCGGATTGTCTGCACGGCGGCGCATGTGGCGGGTCTTGATGCGGACACATTGCGCGGGCGGAGCCGCGAGCGGCACATCGTCCAGCCGCGCCAATTGGCGATGCTGCTGGCGGCGGTATTGACCGGGGCGAGTTACACGCGCATCGGCGCCGCACTCGGGGCGCGCGATCACGCCACGGTAACCCACGGGCTGCGCGCGGCGCGGCATTGGCTGGAGACATCCGACACGGCGGCGCTGATGGCGGCCGAGGTGCTGGACCGGCTGGGTCGCGCCCGGGCCGGGAGGGCGGCGTGATGCATGCGGCCCGCCTCCACCGGTCGCCCCGGCTCAAGCGGGTGCACGGTCTGCTCGGCGACGGTGCCGAGCGCTCGACGCTTGAGATCATCACGGGCGCGCGGGTCTGCGCGGTCAATGCCTGCATTGCGGAGTTGCGCGCCAACGGGGCCGAGATCGCCTGCCGCCAGACGGTGAGCGCGCGAGGCGAGCGCATCTGGCTGTATCGGATGGTGAGGCCCGCCCCGCCATCGGTTCAAGGGGAGGGCCGAACGCCCGCCCCGCCATCGGGTCAAGGGGAGGGGACGTCATGACGGATCGGGCCGACCTGAGGCTTGTTGATACTGCGGGTCATCCCGGGCTTGTGTTCGCCGGCGAACTTTCACACGCCGACTGGCGAGATATCGGTCTTGTGCTGGCCCGGGAGCGGTGTGACAGCGCGTTCGAGTGGCGCATCGGCGACTGGGCGCTGGCTGCCTCAGGTGTCGTCTCGACCCTGGCCGAGGCGGCGGTGATTGTTGGCGAGAGCGAGGGCAATCTTCGCAAGTTCGTCTCGGTCGCCAGGGTTTTCCAGCCTGTTCGCCGGCGAACAGATGTCGCGTTTCACCTGCATCTTGAGGTGGTGGCTCTGCCCGAGGTCGAGCAGGAGCGTCTGCTGGATCTGGCCAGCGCCGAACACTGGACGCGCGCGATGCTGCGGGATGAGGTACGGGCTGTTCGCCGGCGAACAAACGTCAGTGATCTGGCAACCGAGGTCGCGCGGCTCAAGCGCGATCTGGCCGCCGCCCGCGCGGACCGCGACACGGCGCGCGCGGCGCTGCGGGCGACGGAGGCGCGCACGAAGGACGCGATCGGCGAGATCGGGCGGGTCTGGCACGAGATCGACCAGGTGACGGCGGCCTTCTTTGATCCGGACAATGCCGCCGGGGCCGCCGCATTGCACGGCAACGCGCGGGCGAAGGCGGCAACGCGGCTCAAAAGGCGGCTCGAAACCCGTGTGGCGGAGATCAACACCATTGCGGCGCGCATCGAGGCCCGGCTGGTGGCCTCCGGCGCAGCGGACACCGCAACGGATACCGCAACGGACATCCCGGAGGATCGGTAATGGGCACTCTGGCAATCCGGGCGCTGCGCGGGCAGGCCCCCGCTCAGACACCCGCTCAGGCCCCCGATTTGCAAGCCCCCTGCGTACCGGCTGCACCGGGCGTGCAAGCCCCCTGCATCCCCGATGCACCGCCGTCCCAATCCCCGTTCCCATCCCTGCCACATCCCTCCCTGCCGCCCGAGGGCGCGGTGCTGGAGCGCGCCCGGGTGCGGCTGGCGGCGGTGGCAGAGGCCGGACGGCTGGTGGCGGGCGGTCTGACACAGGCCGAGGCTGACAGGATTGCAGCCGGGGCGGCAGGGGTCTCCCCGGCCTCGGTGGCGTCCTGGCGCGCCCGGGTGCGCGGCCTCGGCCCCGAAGCGCGCCTGGCCGCCCTGATGGATGCCCCGCGCCGGGGCCGGCCCAAAGGCGGCGGGGGTGCGTGTGGGGGTGATGGCGGCGGCGCGGGTGGCGGCACATCGGAGGAGACCCTCGACGATCTTCTGGCCGCGCTGGCCTTCGAGCATGGCGCGCATCTCACGGCCTCCCATGTGGCCCGCGTGGCACGCGTGCGCCTGCATGTGGACCTGTCACTCAGATCCCTCCAGCGCCGCCTGGCCGCGTTTCGCAAAGAGCACGCCCGCGATCTCTCCGCGGTCTCGGACCCCGACGGGCACCGCTCCCGCCGCGCCCCGGCGTTCGGACGCCGCTCGGAAAATGCCCAGGGCGTGATCCCGCAGCCGAACGCGCTCTGGGAACTCGACAGCACGCCGGCGGACGTGATGTGCACCGACGGGCGGCAGACCATCGTGGGGGCCATTGATGTCGGCACGCGGCGGGGCCGGTTGCTGGTCGTGCCGGTCAGCCGGGCCACGGCGATCTGCGCGCTGCTGCGGCGCTGCCTGATCGACTGGGGCGTGCCGGAGGTTGTGCGCACCGACGAGGGCCGCGACTACACTTCGGCCCATCTCGTCCGGGCGCTGGCCGATCTTGGCATCACCCATGACATCTGCCCGCCCTATACGCCCGAGGCCAAGCCCTTCATCGAGCGGTTCTTCGGCACCACGGCGCGGGATCTCTTCGCGTATCTGCCGGGCTTTGTCGGCCACAATGTGGCCGACCGCAAGAAGATCGAGGCGAAGCGGTCGATGGCGGCACGGCGCGGCAAGGACGGGCGCGAGACCTTCAGCGTGGCGCTGAGCGCGGCGGAACTGCAGGCGCGCTGCGATGCCTGGACGGACGGTATCTATCACACCAGGCCCCATGCGGGGCTGGGCGGCGAGACCCCGGCGGCGCGGGCGCGGGCCTGGACCGACCCGTTGGCGCGGATTGCGGATGTGCGCGCGCTCGACCCGCTTCTGGCCGAACCGGTCAGGGGCGGCGGCACCCGGGTGGTGCAGAAGGAAGGCCTCAGGATCGCCGCGCACTGGCATATCGCGCCGGAGCTGGGACCACTTGTGGGGGAGCGCGTTGGCGTCCGGCGCGACCCGGCCGAGCCGGGACGGGTTCTTGTGTTCACGGAAGACGGTCGGTTTCTCTGCCTGGCCGGGGAGGCGACCGGGCAGGCGCGTGCGGCGGTGGCGGCGCAGGCAAGGGCCCGGGCGAAGAAGGCCGACAGCGCGGCGCGCGCCCGGGCCAGGAAGCTCAGGCGCGGCCAGACGCCGGAGCGGGCGATGGACGATGTGCTCGAGGCGGCCAGATCCGCCACCGCCAGGGTGGTCGATCTGCCGCGCTCCGCCGATCCGCACGAGACCCCGGCGCTTGGCGCGGCCGGCGCGGCGGCGCGCGCGGCCAGGGCCATGACGGAGACCGGACAGCCGGGCGCGGCCAGGGTCAATAGCGATCCGTTCAGGGCCGCGCTCAGACAGCTTTATCTCGAGGAGGACCAGACATGACCGAAACCGTCACCCGACTGCCCATGCCTGCCGCCGTCCCGGCCCCGGGCGCTGAACAGGCTGCCCCCGATACGGCCCCCGATATGGCGACCACGCTGCGCGCGGTGGCCGCCGAGATGACGGCTCATGGGCTGAGCCAGGCCGAGGCGGCGCGCGGCATCGGCGTCAGTCCGACCACGCTGGGGCGCTGGCTCGCCGACAGATACGAGGGGGACAATCCCATGGTGACCGGCAAGGCGCAGTCCTGGCTGGAGACCCGCACCGAGGCGCGCGCCCTGACGCTGACGCCCGCCGGTCTCGATACCCATGCAGGGCTGGGCCTGACCGAAGAAATAATGGCGGCACTGGCCCATGCCCAGGCCACCGGTGACGTGGTGCTGATCCATGGCCGCTCGGGTGCGGGCAAGTCCTGGGCGCTCAAACGTTTTGCAGCCGCGCGCGCGCAGGTCACCGTGCTGACGGTGACCTGCGCCATCACCTCGCTGGCGGGCCTTTACGGGCGCATCGCGCGCGGCCTCGGGGCGGGCGGGCGCTTTGTCTCCGCGCTGGAGGCCGAGGAGGCGATCCTGGCGCGCCTCGAGGGCCGCCACGCGCTTCTGGCCATCGACGAGGCGCAGCATCTCTCCGCCCGGCTCATCGATGCGCTGCGCGGTCTGCGCGATCTCTCGGGCTGCGGCCTGGCGCTCATTGGCGACGAGACCTTGCGCATGACGCTCGGGCGCTGCCCGCAGGTCACGGGCCGGATCGGTGTACGGGTGGGCCTGGGCGTGCCGGGCGCGGCCGATGTGAGTGCGCTGCTGGCATCTGTGCTGGACCGCGCCCCCTCGGCATCCGAACGCAAGGCGGCCCGGGCTGCTGTCGCCGCGCCCGGGGGGATGCACGCGCTGCGCCGGCTCATGGCGCGCGCCTTCATGATCGCCCGCGCCGATGGGCGGGCGGCAATCACACCCGACGATATCGCCGCCGCGGCCGCCGGCATGGAGGCCTGAGAGGCCGCGCAAGATCAACCGACCCACCAACCTGGAGGACATGACATGACCCGACCCGAGACCGACCCCGCACCCCGTGACGCGGGCGGAAACCAGATTATCCCGGATGCGCCCGCAGGCTGGATCCACGAGGCCACCGTCCTGATCGACGGGCAGCGCTACATGCGCGACGGACAGGGCCGGCTGACGCCGGTCGATCTGGTGCGGCCCCAGGACCAGCTGCAGGACGAGATGGTCAGGACGGTGATCGGCCATGCCGAGGATCTCTCGGCGCAGATTGCCCGGTTTCGCGGGCACAGCTTCGACGACATCGCCGCCTTTGATGCGCTGCTCGAGGACGAATATGGCGGCCATGCCCGGCGCTCGGTGAAGGGCAACCGCACCTATATGAGCTATGACGGCTGCCGCAAGGTGCAGGTGCAGATCGCCGAGCGCATCGCCTTCGGGCCGGAACTGCAGGTGGCGCGCGATCTGGTCGAGGAATGCCTGGCCGAATGGGCCGAGGGCAGCCGCGACGAGATCCGCGCGATCGTGGCCCATGCGTTCCAGGTCGACCGCGAGGGCGAGATCAGCCGGGGGGCGATCTACAGTCTCCTGCGCCTCGATATCGGGGATGCGCGCTGGCAACAGGCCATGGCGGCAATCCGCGATGCGATGCGGGTGGTCGGCTCGAAAACCTATATCCGCTGCTACCGCCGCGAGACCCCCGAGGGGGCATGGGAGCCCGTCACCATCGATCTGGCAAAGGCGGGCTGAGCGATGGCCCGCCCATCACGCCCCATGGACCGGCGCGCGCTGATGCGCGCCGCCCATGCCGCCTGCCGCCGGCTGGGGCTGGATGGCGACGCCCGCCGCGATGTGCAGCTCGCCGTCACCGGCAAGGCGTCGATGCGGGATATGGGCCCGACCGATCTGGCACGGCTTCTGGACCACCTGAACGCCCGTGGCAGCGGACGCAGGGGCCGACAAAACGGCGCGGGCGACGGATACCATCCCAAAGCGCCGCGCGCCGATCTCCGCCTCATTCACGCGCTCTGGGGCGAGCTGGGCCGCCGGGGGCTGCTGGAGCGGCCCGGCCGCGCCGGGCTCAATGCCTTCATCCGCGCGCGCTTCGGGGCGCACTGGTCCTTCGTGCCGATGGATGTGGACGCCCTCACCGAGACCGCGCATGTCACCGCCGTGATCCGGGCGCTGAAAGCCTGGCTGGCGCGGGCGGAGGCCGGCGATGACAGGTCGGGCGGCGGGGCGGCATGATGTGCGGTTCAGGCAGCGCGGCCATCGAACGTAAAACGATTTGTCAGATCCTCCTCGAGCCGCGCCATGTCGACCGTCTGCAGGCGGCCGCGTACGTCAACCTGGTGAAGGCCGCTCATCAACACCGTGGCCACCGTCATCCTGCCGCAGACGCACACGGCGCAAAAATCGACGATGGAAAGCGCCATCTTGAGCGCGGGCTCGGGGTGGACGTGGCCGGGCTCCGGCGGCGCATCGCCCGCGCCCTGCCACCCGCCCCGGCGGAGATGCCCGACGAGCGCGCCGCGCTCGTCTGTGGCGGGCTGCGCTATCATCTGGCGCGGGATGAGGGCGGCGCAATCATGATCGTCACTGTCACCTCGGCCCAGCGTGACGCAATCTCCAACCGCGCCCGGCGGATGCGGTGCCGGCTGGCGTCCCTGTCGGCGCGGCGGAGGTGCGGGAGGTGACACATCATCCCCTGCCCGGCACGCTTGCCGAGATCGCCGATCACGCCGGTCGCGAGACGGCGCTGGCGATTGCGCTCGCCCATGGCGGCCAGGTCTGGCGTGTGCCGGCGCGGGCGGACAGCCCGGCGGGCCAGGCCCTTGCGGAGACGGTCGGGGAGGCGGCGGCGGCAGCGCTGATTGCGGCCCTCGGCGGCCATGTGCTGGAGATACCGCTGGCGCGCCGCCAGGTGGTGCGCTGGCTGGCCGGCCAAGGCTTTGGATCGAGGAAGATCGCGGCCCGGCTGCACATGTCGGTGCGCGTGGTGCGCCGTTATATCAAGGCGGGGAGGGGGAAGAATGGCTGACCCGTTCCGCCTGCCGCAGGGCCGTGTGCAGATCGCCTTCTCCGGCGGGCGCTCTTCGGCGATGATGCTGCATCGCATTCTGGACGCGAATGGCCCGCTCGAGCCTGACCGGGTGCGGGTCATCTTCACCAATACCGGGCGCGAGATGGAGGCGACGCTGGATTTCGTGGCCGAGTGCGGGCGGCACTGGGGCATCGATATCGTCTGGCTGGAATACCGCTACGACACCCACCACCACCGCCCCGGCGTGGCCGAGGTAAGTCACGCGACCGCCGCGCGCGGCGGCGAGCCGTTCGAGGCGCTGATCCGGCGCAAGCGGCACCTGCCCAACCCGGCGGCGCGCTACTGTACGGCGGAACTGAAGGTGCGCACCGCCAAGCGCTGGCTGGTCTTGCAGGGCTGGACACACTGGACCTCCGCCCTCGGCATCCGGGGCGACGAGCCCCGGCGGCTCTCGTCAAGGCCCGACCGGCAGCGCTGGACGCCCTGGTATCCGCTGGCCGGGGCCGGCATTGCCCGACGCGACGTGGCCCGCTTCTGGGCGGCGCAGCCTTTCGACCTCGCCCTGCCCAACATCAACGGGCGCACGCCGCTCGGCAATTGCGACGGCTGTTTTCTCAAGAGCGAGGCGGCGCGCGCCGCGCTGGCGCGGGATTATCCCGACCGCTTCGCCTGGTGGGAGGAGATGGAGACGCTGGCCAGCGATCTGAGCGGGCGTGCGGCCGGGGCCACATGGCGCAAGGACGGCAGTTGCGCAGCGCTGCGCAACGTCGTGGCGCGTCAGGGCGACTGGATATTCGACGCCGAGGGCGCGCTCTGCCAGGCAACAGAAGGAGAATGTGCATGACACTGAGCGATGACATCGCCGCCACCCGCGCGGAATTGCTGGACCGGCTCGCGGCCATGGCCGATGCGGACGATATCGCCGAGGCCGTGACCACGGCGCTTCTGGAGGCCGGCGGGGCCATGGATGTGCCGCAGATCGCCTGCGGGGTGGTGGAGATGCAGCTGCACGGCATCGTGGCCCATGGCCGTGATCTGAACGCCGCCTGTCTCGCCTGGGTGGAGGCGGCGCGGCGGGCCCGTGATGCCGATCCGGCCTGAAAACCGCGACCGGTATCCCGCAGGCTGGCCGGAGATTTCCAGGCGCGTGCGCCGGGAGGCCGGGCAACGCTGCGAGCGCTGCGGCGCACCGAACGGGGAGATGATCCACCGTGGCCGCACCCGCGAGCGGTGCGCGGTCTGGCGTCTGGAACGCGCCGCGGAGACTGACGACGGGATCTGCGCCGAGACCGGGCGGATCATGCCGGACACCGGCGGTGACGCGGTGACATGGGGCAGGCCCATTCGGGTCGTGCTCACCGTCGCTCACCTCGATCACCACCCCGAGAACTGCGCGCGCGGGAACCTGCGCGCCTGGTGCCAGAGATGCCATAACACCTATGACGCGCCGATGCGCCGCGCGGGCATCGCCGCGCGCAGAAAGGCGGAGCGGGCGACGGGAGATCTCTTCGACGGCGCAGACACCGCTTTCGCGGACCATGGTCCGCTGCCCTCGCGCAGCAGAGCCGGGTAGTGTGGGGCCGAACCGATCACAGGCTCCGGAGCCCGCCCACGCCATGACCATCACGCCCGAACACTGGCAGACCTTCGCCGCCCTGATCATGATCTTCAGTCTGCTCGGGGGCGGCGTCCTGGCGCTCAGGCGCCTCGGCTTCCTGCCCTCGCCCCGATCCTCCGGGACGGACGGGCCGGCCCCGGACATCGCCGTGCGGCTGACCCGCCACGAGGCGCGCATCGCGGGGCTCGAGAAGGCGGTCGCAACGCTGGCGAGCCGCGAGGACATCCACAAGATCGAACTGGCGCTCGGGCGCCAGGAGGGCGCGCTGCGGGAGGTCCGGGCCACCATCGGCGCCAATCACACGGCGATGGACCGCCTCGGCGCCGCGATCACCCGGATCGAGGACCACCTGATGGGAGAGGGCCGCTGATGAGCTACGCCGCGACACTGGAGGAACACCGCCGCCTGGCCCTGCTCACCCATCTGGCGGCCTGTCTGGAGTATGCCTCCAACTCGGAGATCCTGCTGGATGTCCTGAACGGGCTGAGGATCGCGACCGGGCGCGACCGGCTGGTGGGCACGCTGGCCTGGCTGCGCGAGCAGGATCTGGTCTCGATCGAGGATCACGAGGGCTTCCTGCTGGTCGAGGCCACGGCACGGGGCGTGGATGTGGCCGAAGGCCGCGCCCGGGTGCCGGGCGTGCGCCGCGCCGCGCCGAAGGCCCGGTAATGCCGCGCCGCCGCAAGATCGATCTGCTGCCCACAGCGCTGCGCGACTGGCTGAAGGAAGAGCTTCAGACGCGCGGGTTTGCCGATTACAACGCGGTCACCGACGCGCTGAACGCGCGGCTGGTGGACCGCGGGCTGCTCCTGAGCGTCGGGCGCAGCGCGGTGGCGCAATTCGGCGCCGAGCACGCCGAATTCTCAAAGCTCCAGGAAGAGGCTTCCGGCTGGGCCGAGGACTGGATGGGCAGGAACGGTCTGGAGGATGAGGCCCGGCGCCATTCCGCGCTCTTCGAGATGATCTCGACGCTCGCGTTCAAGTGCATCAAGGCACAGTTCGGCAAGGAGGGCCGGGAGATCGACACGCGCGACCTGCATCTGCTCGGTCGCATGATGAAGGATCTCATGACCTCTTCCGGCATCCGCGAGGCGATCAGCGACAGGGAGCGCCAGCGCCTGGCCGAGGCCGAGCGCAAGGCCGGCGCCGAGCGGGCGGTGACCGCCGCGCGCGGGGCCGGGCTCTCCCCGGAGGTCGCCGCCGCGATCCGCGCTGCCGTGGAAGGCGGCGCACAGGCAGAGGGCGCCACATGAGCAACCGCGATCTGCTGCCGTACCAGCGCGCCTGGGTGACCGACATGGACCCGGTGGCGGTGATCGAGAAGTCCCGCCGGATCGGCATCTCCTGGGCCGAAGCCTACCACGCGGTGATGCATGCCGCCGAGGGCCGCGGCGATATCTATTACCTGTCTTACAGCCGCGACATGACCCGCGGCTTCATCGACGATTGCGCGGGCTGGACGCGCGATCTCGGCATCGCCGCCTCGGCCGCCGGCGAGGTGCTGATCGGCGACGCGGGACGCGATATCCAGGCCTTCCGCATCGTGGCGGCGACGGGCAAGCAGATCCTGGCCATGACCTCCAGCCCGCGGGGGTTCCGCGGCAAGGGCCGTCCGGGCGATGTGGCGATTGTCGACGAGGCGGCCTTCGTTGACGATCTCGAGGAGGTTCTCAAAGCCGCGCTCGCCTTCACCACCTGGGGCGGGCGCGTGCGCATCATCTCCACCCATAACGGCGAGGCCTCGCCCTTCAACACGCTGGTCCGCGACATCCGCGAGCGGCGCCAGCCCGGCAGCCTGCACCGGGTGACGCTGGCGGACGCGCTCGATCAGGGGCTTTATTCCCGCATCGCCGCCGTGACCGGACAACCGGGCACGCCCGCCGCGCAGGCGGCCTGGGAGGCGGCGATCCGCGCGCAATACGGACGCCACGCGGGCGAAGAGCTCGACTGCATTCCCGCCGCCGGGGGCGGGGCCTGGATCACATGGGATCTGATCCGCACGACGATGCGCGACGCGGCGGGCGATCCCGGCCTGCGCGGCTCCGGTCCGGTCTGTATCGGCATCGATGTGGCGCGCCGGCGCGATCTCTGGGTGGCCGCGGTGATCGAGGATGCCGGTGACGCGCTCTGGCTGCGCGAGCTGGTGACGTTGCGCGACGTCTCGTTCTCCGAACAGCGCGCCGAGGTGGCGCGCCTCGTGCGGGCCCATCGCCCGCTCCGGATCGCCATCGACCAGACCGGCATGGGCGAGGCGGTGGTCGAGCAGCTGGCCGGGGATCACGGCGCCTTCACCGTCGAAGGCGTGCTGATGACCGCGCCGCGCCGGCTCGATGTGGCCACGCGGCTCCGAGAGGCCTTCGAGGACAAACGCATCCGCATTCCCGCCGATGATGCCCTGGCGGCCGACCTGCACAGCGTGCGTGCCGAGCCCGGCGCCACCGGCGCGCCGCGGCTGGTGGCGGAGCGCGCGCAGAGCGACGGCCATGCCGACCGGTTCTGGGCATTGGCGCTGGCGGTCTCGGCCGCGCGCACCGCCAGCGGGCCGTTCGAGGCCTGGACCGACGCGCGCCGCCACGCGGCCTGGTCGGCACCGGGCAGTCCGTACGGCACACCGCAGTATCATGGTGACAGCGACCTCGGCGTCCTGCACTCGCCGCTGGCTGCCCTGAGGGGCTGGTAGAATGGCGCATGCCGACATCCCCGCCCGCCCCGCAAAGGGCGAGATCGCGCCCCCGGAAGTCACCCTGGGCGGTGGCGGGGCCTGGGATCTCACCGAGCGCTATCGCGATTTCGGGCTGGGCTCCGATCCGCGCCACTGGCAGGCCGATCCCGCCGGTGTCACCGCCGCCACGGCGGCACTGGCCGACCCCCATGCCCGCGCGGTCCTCGATCAGCGCCTCGATGCGGTGGTGGCGGCCCCGCTCGAGATCACGCCGGGCGGGACGATGCGCCGGGACCGGATGGCGGCCGGGGATCTCGAAGAGCAGCTGGGCGCGCTGGAGATCGATCGGATCAGCCGCGAGCTTCTGCACGCCGCCTGGCATGGCTACGCCATCGCCGAATGCCTCTGGGAGATCGAGGGCCCCGCCGTGCGGCTCGCCGATCTGCGCGTGCGCAACCCCGCAAGGTTCCGCTGGCACCGGGACGGCGACCTGCGTCTGATCACGCGGGGCCGGCCGGGCGGTGTCGTCCTGCCCCCGGCCAAGTTCTGCGTCCTGGTCCAGCCGCGCCAGCATGGCGGGCAGGCGCATGGCCCCGGTGCCGCCGAATGGTGTGTCTGGCCGGTCTGGCTCAAGCGCCACGTGGTCTCGATGTGGGCGGTCGCGCTGGAGCGTTTTGGCACGCCAACGACCTGTATGACGCTCGCCGGCGACGCCAGTTCCGCCGCGATCGAGAAAGCGCTGGCCCAGCAGGCCGCGCTGGTCGGCGGCGCGGGCCTGGTCCTGAAAGAGGGTCACAAGATCGAATTGCTGGAGAGCGGGCGGCGCGCCGGTGGCGATTACGCAGAGTTCGTCAGGGCGATGGATGCCATGATCGCCGATGCGGTGCTGGGCGAGCGCGCCACCTCCGAGATCGGCCAGTGGCAGGCCACGGCCGAGGCCCATGCCGACGTGCTGCAACGCCTGGTGGCGGCGGATGCGCGCCGCCTCTCGGCCATGCTGCGCCACTCGGTCGCGACATGGCTGACCGCCTGGAACTTCCCCGGTGCCGCCGTCCCGCATCTGAGCCGCAACACCGCCCCGCCCGAAGACCTCGCCGCGCGCGCCGCGCGCGACGTGCAGGTCGCCGCCGCCTCCGGCCTCAGGCTGACACAGCCCTCTGTCGAGGAGACCTATGGCGGCATCTGGGAACCCGATCCCCGTCAGGCCGCCCCCGCATCGCCCGGCCCGCCAGCCGCCGGACCGGGCGCCGGACCGGGCGCCGCACTGGCCGCCGCCCGCGAGCCTCCGGCGCGCGATGCCGTCGATGCCGCCGTCGACCGCCTGGTCGGCGAGAGCGGCTGGGAGGCGCTGATGGACCCGGTGCTCACCCCGCCTGGGGTCGCCGTGGCGGAAGCCCACACCCCGGACGCGCTCGCGGCCGCACTGGACGCCCCCGATCTCTACGCGGCCATGGACACGAACCCCATGGCCGCGCGGCTCGCCCGCGCCACCACCTCGGCGCGGCTCTCGGCGGAGGGGGATGACGGCGCCGGCAGGGATGACGACAGAGAGGGCGGCAATGCCTGATCCCGTCCCCGAAATCATGGATGTGCCCCCCGAGGAGGCGATTGAATTCTTCCGCGCCAAGGGCATGCATGTCGGCCATGACTGGCGCGACACCTCCGCGACCCAGCATGCCCGCTCCTTCACGGTGGCCAAGGTCGCCCGTCTCGACATCCTGACCGATATCCGGGACGCCATGGACCGGGTGCTGGCCGAAGGCACCACTTTCGAGAGTTTCCAGGACGAGCTCGAACCGATCCTGCGCGCCAGGGGCTGGTGGGGCCGCAAGACCATGACCGATCCTGCAACCGGCGAGACCCGCGTGGTCCAGCTCGGCTCACCCCGTCGGCTCAGAACCATCTTCGACACCAATCTGCGCATGGCCACCGCCGCCGGCAAGTGGGCGCAGATCACCCGCCTGGCGGGCCGCCGCCCATGGGTTCGCTACATCGCCACGCTCGATGACCGCACCCGGCCCCTGCACCGGGCCTGGCACGGCACCATCCTGCGCTGGGACGACCCGTTCTGGCAGACCCATTTCCCGCCCTGCGGCTGGCATTGCCGCTGCACCGTGCAGACCCTCTCGGATGCCGATCTGGAGCGCTTCGGCCTCACACCCTCGCCCGGCCCGCCGGAAGGGTGGAACCGCACACGGCCATGGCGCAACCGCCGCACCGGGGAGAGCCAGGACGTGCCCGTCGGGATCGATCCCGGCTTTGCCCACAACCCCGGCACCGTCGACCCCGTGGCCGGCGCCCGCAAGCTGCTCGCGGACCGCCTGATCGCCGCCCCGCCCGCGCTCGTCCGCGCCGCCACCTCCGATGTCACCGAATGGATCGCGCGGGGGCGCACGAGGCGCAGGCAGCTTGTCGAGGCCACCGCACTGGCCCCGGACCAGGCGGGCTTTGCCGACCGCCTGCGTGGCCTCGTTGCCCAGGGCCTCACAACCGGGCGCGGCGCCGGAACCGTGGCGGCATCCGTCAGACCCCTGCGCACGGGCGGCGAGGACCGGGCCGCCGCCGACGCCGTCCATGCCGCCTCGCTGCGCTTTCCGGCACGCTGGGTGGCGCGCGCCAATGCCAGCCCGCTCGGCGTTGCCGCCAACGGGCAGGAAACCGGCGGCAGCTACCTTTCCGCCGCCGCACGAGGGTCGGTCCGCATCGGGCGCGGCCAGCTGACCAAGGCCGATAACACCGCCTGGGCCATCACCTCCCGCGATCCCTCCAACGCCACCCACGAATATGTCCACCACCTGCAAGCGGCGATGCCGGAAATCGACCGTCTCTTCCAGGACCTCCATATCCGACGCACCACCCTGCCCGGCGGGGCGCGGGAGCCGGTTCTGATCCTGCCCGACTATCCACCTCTGACAGGACGGCGCGACCAGTATGTCGATGGCTACTTCGGGCGGGAATACGCAGGTGGCCGCGCCGCCGAGGTCATGACCCGCGCCTTCCAGATCCTCTTCCACAGGCTGCCCGGCGACGAAGGCGTCGATCTGGACAAGCTCGTGCGCGACGATCCGGAGATGCTCGATCTGGTGCTGGGGCTGCTTTTCCATTACGATCCCGCATAGCGACGATAGCGAGAGCACCCCATGGCCATTCACAGGATCAACCTTCCCGACATGCTCTACGGGCGCGAGATGCGCACCGTGATCTGGGACGACACGGCAGGCACGGTCGAGGGCACCCATTCAGATGTGCCGGGCATGCAGAAGACCCTCGCCCGCCCCACGCCGGTGAACTGTTCCTCCGAGGGGCGCGAACTCTACCTCCGCGATCCGGCCCACGATCCGACCGAGTTCCTCTGGCTCCTCGGGTTCGCCTTCGACGGGATACTCTACGAGCCGCTGCGCTCGACCCTGCCGCCCGTCTTCGACGGTGTCGACCTCAGCCCCACCGAACCCGCGCCGCGCGCGCAGCGCGATGCGCAAGGCAACATTACCGACCGATACGAAGATGGCTCGTTCATCGGCTACGACATGCCCTACAGCTGATAGCCGAACATCCCTTGCAGGCCCCTTGCAAGGGCAGATCATCGTGGCCGCGGAAAGCACCGGGAAGCCCGAAAAGCACCACCCCTGAAATGCCCGGAAAATCCGGCTGTTTCGCGCCCCCGATATCAGCGACAAAATCACCGTTTCCAGCGGGTTCGCACCCCCCGAAACGTGCCGATTCTGAAAGACTTATGGCGCGGGCCGAATCCGACGTGGCCATCAGGTCCGCGCCCCAAGAGGCGCTCAAAGCCCTGATTTCAAGCCCGTTTTGCAATCCCAGCCGGAATAGTCCGGGATAGTCCGGGATAGTCCGGATACCCAAAGACTTTTGTCACCCTACACGACTACTGGAACGGGATGGCACAGGACTGGGTGGCCGCCGGAGAAATGCTGTGGGCTGCGAAAACGCCGCAGTGGGGCATCTGGGGCCTGCCGGAGAGCGACCTGCATCTGTTGCCGGACGACATGACCGGGCTGCAGGCGTTGGAACTGGGCTGCGGGACCGGCTATGTTTCGGGCTGGATGGCACGTCGCGGCGCACGCGTCACTGGCATCGACATTTCCACCGCCCAACTGGCAACGGCCCGGCGGCTGGCCGCGCTGCACGGGGCGGATATCGAATTTCGCGAGGGCAACGCAGAAGCCGTCGGTTTCGCCCCGAACACCTTTGATTTTGCGATCTCGGAATACGGGGCCGCGATCTGGTGCGACCCGGATATCTGGCTGCGCGAGGCATGGCAGGTTCTGCGCCCCGGCGGACGGCTGGTGTTTCTGGGCAACCACCCTCTGACCATCGTTTGCACTGACGACCGCGGCTCCCCCTGCGATTTCACGCTGCATAGGACCTACAGAGGCCTGAAGGGTGCCGACTGGACCGAGGTTGAAATCGAACCCGGCGGTATCGAGTTCAACAGGACCATGTCCGAATGGATGGCGCTGTTTCGAAACATCGGCTTCGAGGTCGAAAACTATCTGGAACTCTTCGCACCGGCCCACGTCACCGAAGATCAGTTTTCGATCCCCGCGGAATGGGCAAAACGGTACCCGTCCGAGCAGGTCTGGATCCTGAACAAACCGAACACGGCCAGAAACCGCTGATTTCTGTTACCGCTGTCATGATCATGTTGCACTGCAGCGTTAAACAGGCGCTGTTTTCAGGAAGATTTCATATTTTTCTGCCCGCGCCCGGCTCTGGCCACAGGCGCGGGCAATTCCATTCCGCGATACAGCAAATGATGGGATCCGCGAAACGGGATGCCCGCCGGGATCAGAGTGTCGCCGCCAGCCGCACGCCCTGATTGATCGCGCGCTTGGCGTCCAGCTCGGCCGCAACGTCTGCGCCGCCGATAACGTGAACGGTAACGCCCTTCGCTTCCAGCGCATCGGCCAGCGATCGCTCCGGTAGCTGGCCCGCACACATTACGATCGTATCGGCCTCGATCGTCGTCGGGTTTTCCCGCGCTTCACCGAAACTGACATGCAGGCCATCGTGATCGATACGCTCGTAATTCACGCCGCCGACGAAATTGACGTCTTTCATCTTCAGCGCCGCACGATGGATCCAGCCCGTCGTCTTGCCCAGCCGCTTGCCGTGTTTTTCGGCCTTGCGCTGCAACAGCGTGACCTGCCGGGCCGGCGCATGTGGCTGCGGCCCTTCCGGGGCCAGCCCGCCGCGATGGGTTTCGGGATCGGCGACGCCCCATTCTTCCATCCATGCCGGCAGATCCTCGGTCGGGCTGGTCCCTTCGTGGACCAGATACTCGGACACGTCGAACCCGATCCCCCCGGCGCCGACAACCGCAACCCGGTCACCGGCCCGTGCCCCGTCACGCAACAGGTCGATATAGCTGATGACATTGTCCGCATCCTGCCCCGGAATGCCGGGATCGCGCGGCATAACGCCGGTGGCCACGATGACCTCGTCATAACCTTCCAGATCGTCCACTCCCGCCTCGGTGTTCAGGCGCACATCAACACCGGTCGTATCCATCATCGCCCGGTACCAATCGACGAAACCGCGAAACTCCTCCTTGCCCGGGACCTGCTTGGCCATGTTGAGCTGCCCGCCCAATTCGCCCGACCGCTCGAACACCGTGACCGCATGACCGCGCTCAGCAAAGGTCATCGCCGCCGACAGGCCCGCAGGCCCGGCCCCGACAATGGCCACCTTTTTAGGCGTTTCAGCCTGTTCGATCACCAGCTCGGTTTCGTGGCAGGCCCGCGGATTCACCAGACACGACGTCAGCTTGCCGCCGAACGTGTGATCCAGACAGGCCTGGTTGCAGGCAATGCAGGGAGCGATCTGTGCGCCTTCCCCGCGCATGGCCTTGGCAACGAAATGCGCATCCGCCAGCATCGGCCGCGCCAGCGACACCATATCGGCGCAACCATCGGCCAGAACCTCTTCGGCCACCTCGGGCGTGTTGATCCGGTTCGAGGTGATCACCGGGATCGAAACCTGTCCCATCAGCTTCTGCGTGACCCACGAAAACGCCCGGCGCGGGACGCTGGTCGCGATCGTCGGGATCCGCGCCTCGTGCCAGCCGATGCCGGTATTGATGATCGTGGCCCCCGCCTTTTCGACCTCCTTCGCCAGCTGCACGACCTCTTCAAAGGTTGATCCGTTCGGGACCAGATCGATCATGCTCAGCCGGAAGATGATGATGAAATCCGTGCCCACGGCCTCCCGAGTGCGCCGTACCACTTCCACGGCCAGGCGCATCCGGTTCTCATAGGACCCGCCCCAGCGATCCGTGCGCTTGTTGGTATGGGTGACCAGAAACTGGTTCAGGAAATACCCCTCGGACCCCATGATTTCCACGCCGTCATAGCCGGCCTGCTGCGCCAGCACGGCAGCGTTCACGATGTCGGCGATCTGCTTTTCGATCCCGTCTTCGTCCAGTTCCGTCGGCGGGAACGGCGAGATCGGCGATTTGACCGGCGATGGGGCAACGCATTTCGGGCCATAGGCGTAGCGCCCTGCATGCAGGATCTGCATCGCGATCTTGCTGCCTGCCGCGTGAACCCGCTCGGTCACGATCCGGTGGTTGGCAACATCCTCTTCGCCAACCATCATCGATGCACCCGGCAATACCGACCCTTCCAAATTCGGCCCGATCCCGCCCGTGACCATCAGCGCCACCTCACCGCGGGCCCGTTCGGCATAAAACTCGGCAACCCGGTTCCAGTCCCTGGTTTCCTCCAGACCGGTATGCATCGATCCCATCAGCACCCGGTTCTTGAGGGTGGTAAAGCCCAGGTCCAGCGGCGAAAGCAGGTTCGGATAGTCGGTCATGGCGTACTCCAGAATTGGCTGAGCGCAGGTTTGCCGGGTGCCCGGTCACCTGTCACCCCTCAACGCAGCGTCATAAGCTTGCGGGCCGGGTGCGAAATATGACAGGAAAGCCGCGCCAAGGAGACTGAAATGACCCCCGAAGAGATCGCGAAACTGCCATACCGGCCCTGCGTCGGCGTCATGCTGATGAACCCGGACGGCCGTGTCTTTGTTGGCCAGCGCAATGACCGCGACAGCGATGCCTGGCAAATGCCGCAGGGCGGAGTGGACAAGGGTGAAAGCCCGCGTGACGCCGCATTGCGGGAATTGTGGGAAGAAACCGGTGTGCTGCCGGACCTGGTCGAGATCATTGCCGAAACGGCGGACTGGCTGCCTTACGATCTGCCGCATGACCTGGTGCCGCGGATCTGGAAAGGCCGGTTTCGCGGTCAGGAACAGAAATGGTTTCTGATGCGTTTTCTCGGAACCGACGATCAGGTGAATATACAGACCGATCACCCCGAGTTCACCGAATGGCGCTGGCAGGACGTGGATCAGCTGGTCGCCTCAATCGTGCCGTTCAAAAGAGAGGTCTATATTCAGGTGCTTGCGGCCTTTTCCGACCAGCTCCAACCGGGCGCCCCGACCTCGGCGTAGGCCGGAATTTCTGGAAAATTCCGGCTCGTTTTCTTTGCAAGAAATCGGATCACCCTCTCAACAGCGTCTGCACTTCCTGCAGCGACGGCATGGAGGGTGCTGTGCCGGGCCGGGTTACGGATATCGCCGCGGTCGCACAGCCAAACCGCACGGCCTCCAGCGGCGCGTCACCCCGTGCCAGCGCCGTTGCGAACCCGCCATTGAACGCATCGCCGGCCCCGGTCGTTTCGACCACCGGTCCGGCCTTGAACGCCGGAACGTGAACCGGTTCGTCCCCATCATGAAACAACGCCCCGTTTTCGCCCAGCGTGATGATGGCCGTGCCGACACCAGCAGCCCGCAGGGCCACGGCTGCGCGGGTCGCGTCATCGACGGTTTTCACGACAACACCGGTCAGCCCCTCGGCCTCGCTCTCGTTTGGCGTGGCATAGTCGCACAAACCCAGCATCCCCTGTGGCAGGTCCGCCGCCGGGGCCGGGTTGAGAATGGTGACAGCACCGCCTGCCCGGGCCAGCTCCAGCCCGCGCATGGCCGCGTCCAATGGCTGTTCCAGCTGCGTCAAGAACACCCCGGCCGTCCCGATCAGCCCGGCCCGCGCCTCGATATCGGCGGGTGAGATCGTGCCGGCGACACCCGGGCAGACGATGATCGCGTTGTCCCCGCTTGCCTCCTCGACAAAAATGTAGGCCGCGCCGGTATAGCTGTCGTCATGCTGCGAAATCGCCGGCTGTACCCCGGCTCCGGCCCAGGTCGCCAGCGCCATATCGGCAAACGGGTCGCGCCCCAGCCGGGTGATGAAATGCACGTCGCCGCCAACACGCGCCGCCGCCACCGCCTGATTCGAGCCCTTGCCGCCTGGCCCCAGGGCAAAACTGTTGCCCATGATGGTTTCTCCCATGCGCGGGGCACGGTCGGCGCGGTAGCTGGTATCGGCGACAAAAACGCCGAGTATCACGATGGGTTTGCTCATCTCACGCCTCCGGCGGGATCACGCCCTTGCGGAACATGAAACACCCGTAGAACCGTCGTTCACCGGTCTGGATCACGGCATAGGCCTCGCGCGCCATGTCGTAGAACGCGAATCGTTCGATGCTGACCATCGGGCGGGGTGTGCCTTCGGCGGCATCGATGGCGGCCTGCACCTCGGACTGCACCGGCGGTATCTCGTCCGGCGCGCCAACAATTTCCATGCGCCCGGCAAAATCGTCAACGAACGTATCCAGCGGCAGGACCGACAGGACCGCCTCGGCGGCCTGCGCCGATGTCAGGTTGTCCATCCGCAGCAGATCGCCCAGAACCGTTTCGCGCGCGATCGAGCCGGACGGGAAATTCGTATCGGCAAGGATCAGCACGTCGCCATGTCCCATGTCCCGCAACGCAAACAGCACGTCAGCATTCAATCGCGGGTCGATGCCCTTCAAAATGTTCTCTCTCTCCCGATTCTCCGGGGTTAACGCCCCTTAGCTCAACTGCCGGCAGCCGCGTCAGACAGCGTGCGGCTCATCCAAACATTTCCTGCACCCGTGCCGCCAGCGCTTTTCCCAGTGCGGAATGCCCCTCTTCGGTCAGATGAATGCCATCCACCGCATCGACCGAGGCCACCGACCCGGCATCAAAAAACCCGATACCGGCCCGGGCTGCGACGGTCTGTAGATAGGGCGACAGCGCCCGCGACTTGGCCGCACCGCCGTCGAACATCTCGGCCAGAAACCCGGTCTCCTCAATCGGCACAGGCGATACCAGCAGCGCCTTCGGCGGTTGCAGGTCCGGTCCGGCGATCGAGCCGGCGATGGTGCGCAGCAATTGTTCGATCGAAATCGCGATATCAATGGCCGGCACGTTACAGCGCATCTTCAGGTCATTCGTTCCCAGCATCACGATCACCAGATCCAGCGGCCGGTGCGTATCCAGCAACGCCGGCAACACCCGAACGCCGTTCTTGTGGTGCCCCTCTACCGGGTCGTCATGCACGGTCGTCCGGCTGGGCAGTCCTTCTTCGATCACATGCCAATCAGAGCCCAGCGCGGCGGCCATCCTGCCGGGCCAGCGCAGATCGCGCCCGAACCTGCGGATATCCATCGGAAATTGCAGGGCGATGGTGCCGTGCGTGTTCGAATCACCGAAACACATTATGTTCCGCTGGCTCATCAGCTCACTCCCTGTATTCGCGCACCCGTGCCCGGGTCGAACAGGTGCACGCTGCCTTCGAAGGGGCGCAGGTGGATAGTTTCGTTGGGCTGGAACGCCTGCCGTTCACGAAACACGGCGACGACTTCCCGTTCGCCCAGCCGGGCGATGACATGGGTTTCCGACCCGGTCGGCTCGACAACCGCAACTGACATCGCCAGCCCATCCGCCGCCAACTCCAGCTCCTCAGGGCGCACCCCGCACTTCACCGGCTGGCCCTCGCTCAGTTCGCGCGCCGCCGCAACTGCGACCTGCATGCCGCCGATCTCGACCTTGCCGTCGCCGCGCACAATGCCGTCAAAGAAATTCATGCTGGGCGATCCGATGAACCCGGCAACAAACAGGTTGGCCGGTGTGTCATACAGCTCCAGCGGGGCCCCAATCTGTTCGATCACCCCGCCCTGCAGCACCACGATCTTGTCCGCCATCGTCATCGCCTCGATCTGGTCGTGGGTGACATAGACGGTGGTGGTTCCCAGCCGCTGATGCAGCTCCCGGATCTCGGCCCGCATCTGAACCCGCAGCTTTGCATCGAGGTTCGACAGCGGCTCGTCAAACAGGAAAACCTGCGGATCGCGCACGATCGCACGGCCCATCGCCACGCGCTGCCGCTGACCACCGGACAACGCACGCGGGTATCGGTCCAGATACTCGGTCAGGCCCAGAATTTCGGCAGCCTTCTGCACGCGGTCGCGAATCTCTGCTTTGGGCATCCGCCGCATCTTCAGCGAAAACGCCATGTTCGACGCCACATTCTTGTGCGGATAAAGCGCGTAGTTCTGAAACACCATGGCGATGTCGCGTTCGCTGGGCGGCAGGCTGTTGACCACCCGGTCACCGATTCGAATCGTCCCGTCGGATATGCCTTCCAGCCCGGCAATCATGCGTAAAAGCGTGGACTTGCCACAGCCTGACGGGCCGACCAGAACAACGAACTGCCCGTCTTCTATGTCCAGATCCACGCCGTGGATCACCTGTGTTGCGCCATAGCTCTTTTTTAAGCCGCGGATCGTGACCTGAGCCATTCTTTCCCCTGAATTCTCCGGCACCCTTGCGCCTGTCTTCTAACATGTTAGCAGCTTGACAGGTTGGGACCAGACTGAAAAACTTTACCTTGAGTTGGGTCGGAACGCGGCGGGTCGCCGTGCCGGGTCTGTTCTCCGCGCGAAAAACAATACCAGATCAGAAATGCGCCGGGTCCGTGGCTTCGGATGATGCCCAACATCTTTGGGAGGACTATTGATGAAAGTTGATATCTACAATTACCTGAGTCGCGGCCGGATGAATCGCCGCAATGTGCTGAAAGGCGCGGCGGCCACCGGGACGCTGGCGGCGCTCAGCGGTGTAAGCACCGGCATCAGCGTCAAACCGGCATGGGCGGACGGACACGCGGCCCTGCGGGCGGCCATCCTGAAAATCCCCGGCGTCGGCATGGGCTCTCCGGGCGACGCCGAGTGGCAGAAGGTCGGCGAAATGTGCCTCGGGCCGACCAAGGAGGTTGTGCAAGAGGGTGAGTTTGCCGGTGTCGAACTGACATTCATGGGCCTCAACAACCAGAACCTGCACAACTTCCTGTTCCGCGGCTTCCTGAAACCGTGGGAGGCCTATACCGGCGCCAAGATCAACTGGATCGACCTGGCGCAGGCCGACTATAACGCGCGCCTGCAGCAATCGATCGCCACCGGCACTGTCGATTTCGACATCATCGAAATGGGCGCCCCGTTCGAAGGCGACGTTCTGGGCCGCGGGATGGCGTCGGAAATGCCGGGATGGGTCAAGGACGTGATCGACATGGACGACTATGTCGGCTACCTCAAGGCGCCCGTCGGCACATGGGACGGCAAGACCTACCGCATCTCAATCGACGGCGACTGCCACACCTTTGCCTATCGCACCGATTACTTCGGCGATGGCTCGGTCACCGGTCAGCCGGTGCCAAAAACCTGGCAGGAAATCAACGCGATCTCCAAGGGCCTTGTTGGTAAGGAAGACCCGCTGACCGGTCTGCCGGCGCATGGCTATCTCGACCCGCTCAAGGGCTGGGGCGGCTTTGGTTTCTACTTCCTTGAAAACCGCGCGGCGGCCTATACCAAGCACCCGTCCGATCCGGCATGGCTGTTTGACCCCGACACGATGAAGCCGCGGGTCAACAACCCCGGCTGGGTGCAGGCAATTCAGGACGTGATGGACCTGATCGAAGCCGGTGCCTATCCCGCCGACCAGATCAACGCCGATCCCGGCACGACCGCGTTCCAGCAGTTCCTTGCCGGTACCGGTTCGATGCTGATGTGGTGGGGCGACGTGGGTTCGAACGCGCGGACCTCGGACACGTCGGTCGTGGGCGACGTCGTGGGTTTCGGGATCAACCCGGCCTCCGATCGTGTTTATAACGCCGGCGCCGGTGCCTGGGAAAACACGATGAACGAAGCCCCCAACATGGCCTATATCGGCTGGGGTGTGTACGTGATGGCCACGGTGGACAGCGACAGCAAGCGCCAGAAGGCTGCATGGTCGGCAGCGGCGCATTTGGGCGGCAAGGACCTGTCGCTCTGGGCGTCGGCCTATCCGTCGGGCTTCCAGCCCTACCGGAATTCGCATTTCCAGTACGACGAATGGGAAGCGGCGGGGTATGACCGTGCCTTTGTCGAGGATTACCTCGGCTCCAACGCGGACAGCTACAACCACCCCAACGCCGCTATCGAACCGCGCATTCCGGGCATCTTCCAGTATTACTCGGTCGCCGAGGACGAACTGGCCAAGGGTTTTGCCGGCCAGTACGGCGGCGCGCAGGAAACCGCGGATGCGATCGCGGCAGCCTGGGAGAAGATCACCGACCAGATCGGCCGCGACAGCCAGATCGCGCTGTATAAGGCGTCGCTGGGAATGTAATCACCCCGGGTGAAAACCCATCGATCCGGGCCTTGACGGCCCGGATCACTCCATGCTGGCCCCGGACCACCCCGGCAGAGATCAGCCGCTTGTCGCCGCGGTACGTTGTGTTTTGTTCCTGTTTTCGTCAGTATCCCGCGACCGGGGGGCTTTCGAAGGAAGCAACACCCTATGTATGACCTCGTCCTCAAACCTGTCTCCATGTTTGTCCTCGTGATGCTGGGCCTGTTCCTGCTGCACGTCTTCGGGCCGAACATCGCCGAATCAGTCTGTCCGATATTCGGCGAGGAAAACGTCGAGCGCATTGCACGCTGCACGGGGTTTTTTGACGTTCTGCAATAGTGCCTTACCGGACCGCGTCCGGAAAACACTTGGTTTCCGGCCCATCTCACGGCTAACGTCTTGCCGGCGAAAGCCGAGTTTTGGGAGGAAAATCAATGGTATGTTATAATATTACACGGATTGCGTGTGCACTGGCCCTCAGCGCAGGCGCGGCATGGGCCGAAGACTGTAAGCCGTCAAAATGGGGGCCGGACGATCAGTTGGGATCGGCCAACCTGGTGACGCCCGAACGCACGCTGGCCGCGGCGGCGCTGATCAAGCAGGGAAAATCCCAGCCTCTGGGCATCGTGATCGACAGCAACACGCCTGCATTTCCGCCGCGGTCGCTGAGCCTGCAGGTGGTGCAGCCGGGACAGGCCGGCGGCAACGAACTGACCCAGTTCGGCTATCCCGCCATTTATAATGACGACGTTCTGCAGACCTGGGTGGGGATCGGCAGCCAGATCGACGGGCTGGGTCATCTCGGCGAAGCGGGGCTTTATTACAATTGCCTGAGCAACACGGAAATCTCGCAGATCACCGGCCTGACGAAGCTGGGCGTTCACGATGTTCCGCCGCTGGTCGGCCGCGCGGTCATCCTCGATATGGCCAAACACGCGGGCAAGGATTTCCTTGCGGCGGGCGATCATTTCGGCGAGGCGGAAATCAAGGCCGCGGCCGAGGCGCAGGGTGTGACTATCGGTCAGGGCGACATCGTGCTGTTCCACACCGGCTGGACCGAAAACATGCTGGACAGCGACCCGACCGCCTGGGTGTCCGGAGAGCCGGGCCTGAATGTGACCGGCTCGCGTTATCTGGCCGCGCTGGATGTGATGGCCGTCGGGGCCGACACATGGGGCGTCGAGCCCGTGCCGCCGGCACCGGGTGACGGCGCGTTTTATGGTCACGTGGTGCTGTTGCAGCAGCACGGGATCTACCTTCTGGAAACCATGAACACCGGCCCGGTTCTGCGCGACGGCGTAAACGAGTTCATGTTCGTGCTGGGACAGGCCCGGATCCGCGGCACGGTGCAGATGATCATCAATCCGGTGGCGTTGTACTGACCAGTGTTTCGGATCGCGTTGCGATCCGATCAGAGCGGGGGGCCAGCCCCCCGCACCCCCCGGAGTATTCGGACAAAGATGAAGCAGGCAGGGCGTTTCGTCCCGCCTTCTGCCCCTGTCAGATCAGGCCGGCATGGGCCATGGCGTCGTCGATCTGCGCCTTGGTGCCGTCCAGAAGCCCGGTGAGTGGCAGACGCACCTCGGGGCTGCAGAGGCCCAGACGGGACATCCCGTATTTTGCACCGGCAAGGCCGGGTTCGACGAAGATCGCTTCGTGCAGGGGCATCAGCCGGTCCTGGTATTCCAGCGCGCGGGCATATTTGCCCGACAGCGTGGCCTGCTGAAACTCTGCGCAGAGTTTCGGCGCAACATTGGCCGTGACCGAGATGCAGCCGACCCCGCCATGGGCGTTGAAGCCCAGCGCAGAAGCGTCTTCACCCGACAGCTGGATGAATTCCACACCGCAGGTCTGGCGTTGTTTGCTGACACGGGTAACGTCGCCGGTGGCATCCTTGACCCCGACAATGCGCGGCAGTTTCGCAAGCTCGCCCATCGTGTCCGGCGACATGTCGATGACCGACCGCGGCGGGATGTTGTAGATGACGATCGGGATATCGGCGCAATCGTGCAGCGCGGTGAAATGCGCAATCAGTCCGCGCTGGGTCGGTTTGTTATAATAGGGTGTCACCACCAGAACGCCATCCGCGCCGACCTTCTTGGCAAACTGGACCAGCCGGATCGCTTCGACAGTGTTGTTGGACCCGGCCCCGGCCAGAACCGGCACCCGCCCCGCGGCGGCCCGCACCACGGTTTCCACAACGGCCTCGTGCTCTTCATGGGTCAGCGTCGGGCTTTCCCCTGTTGTGCCAACGGGCACCAGCCCGGTGGAACCTTCGCCGATGTGCCATTCCACCAGATGTTTGAGCGTGTCCAGGTCCAGCTGGCCGTTCTTGAACGGCGTCACAAGGGCAGGCATTGAACCACTGAACATCGTCACGCTCCTTTTTGTCATCCGCGGAGCATCGCCATATCCGGCCAGCCGCGGAAATTTGAATTGAATGCAGCCCGGCACGGGCTAACGTTGTTGCCTCTAGCCCCGGTTGCCCCGAGATTGCAAGACATGACGCGTATTCTGTCCCTGGCCGCCCTGATCTGCTGTGTTCTGGCATCCGTTGCGCTGGCCGACAAGGCCGGGCGCATGGCCGAGGCGGTGCTGATGATGCGCGGCAGCGCCTGGGACGATGCCGCCGAACTGGTGCGCGATGACGGGCCGGTGGCGCGCGACATCGTGGAATGGCACCGGCTGCGCGCCGGTCTGGGCACCTATGACGAGGTTGCCGCCTTTCTGGACCGGCGGCCGGACTGGCCCGGTCTGCGCTGGCTCAGGCGCAAAAACGAACACACGCTGAACGATGTGCGGCCCGGCGCCGTGCTGGCGTTTTTCGGCGGCGAGCCGCCGCAGACGGCCGAGGGTGTGCTGAGCCATGCCCGCGCGCTGATCGCCAAGGGAGAGGTGGGCGAGGCCGAGGCCAGCCTTGTTCTGGCCTGGCGCACCCTGCCGATGGGCAGGAAGGTGCACGCGGAATACCTCAAACGCCACGCCGCGTTGCTGAAGCCGCATCACACCGCACGGCTCGATCATCTGCTGTGGGATCGTCACCGGTCCAGCTCGGCCCGCATGCTGCCGCTGGTGGATGACGGACAGCGGGCGCTGGCTGAGGCGCGGCTGGCGCTGCAAAACCTGGAGGCCGGGGTCGACGTGAAGATCGCCAAGGTGCCGGAGGCGCTGCAGGCCTCGGCGGGGCTGGCCCATGACCGGTTCGAATGGCGGGTCCGCAAGCGTCGGCGGGCGGATGCCCGGGACCTGCTGCTGGAACGCAGCCAGAGCGCCGATCTGCTGGGAGAGCCGGACAAGTGGGCGCGCCGCCGCCGGGATCTGGCCCGGTATGAAATGCGCAACGGCGACCCACGGCTGGCCTACGGGATTGCATCGCGGCATTTTCTGGTCAGCGGGTCGGATTTTGCCGATCTCGAATGGTTGTCGGGGTATCTGGCACTGCATTACCTTGACGCGCCCGCCGTCGCCCTGCACCATTTTCAACGCTTCGACGGGGCGGTGTTCACCCCGATTTCAAAAGGCCGGGCCGGATACTGGATCGGCCGCGCGCACGCGGCGCTGGACGAGCCGGAAAAGGCACAGGCGGCCTATGCCGAAGGGGCGAAATTCCAGACCTCGTTTTACGGGCTTCTGGCCGCGGAACAGGCCGGGCTGCCGTTTGATCCGACTCTGGCAGCTCCCCCGGATCCCGGCCCGTGGCGGGACGCGGCATTTCTGAATTCCTCGGTGTTCGAGGCGGGGCTTCTGCTGCTGGCGGCCGGTGAGCTGACTTTGGCGGAACGGTTTCTGACGCATCTGGCCGAATCCCTGAGCCCGGCAGAAATCGCCCGGCTGGGGGCCATGGCGATGGAAATGAACCACGCGCATCTTGCAGTGATGATCGGCAAACGGGCAGCACAGGGCGGGCTGGTGGTGCCCGAGCCCTATTATGCCCTGCACCCGGTCGGTCAGATGGAATTGCCGATGGCGCCGGAAATGAACCTTGCCATCGCCCGGCGGGAAAGCGAGTTCGATCCCATCGTCGTCAGCGGTGCCGGAGCGCGGGGGCTGATGCAGGTGATGCCGGCAACCGCGCTCAAAGTGGCGCAGGATATGGGCATTCAGGCCCAGCACACGAACGACCGGCTGTTGACGGAATGGCGCTATAACGCGCGGCTGGGCGCGAATTACCTTGCCGGACTGGCCGGAACATTCGACGGCAACGTGGTGATGATGTCGGCGGGTTACAACGCGGGGCCCAACCGGCCACTGCGCTGGATGGAACTGTACGGCGACCCGCGGGCAGGCGACATCGATGTCGTCGACTGGATCGAACACATTCCCTTCGACGAAACCCGGAACTATGTGATGCGCGTCACCGAAAGCCTGCCCATCTATCGTGCGCGGCTGGGTCAGCCCGCCCTGCCGGTCCCGTTCACCGAAGAGCTGACCGGTTCAACCCTGCGCGCGTTCGCGCCATAGCGTGAACAGCCCGGCGCCAACGATCAGCGCCGCACCGGCAACCACGTTGGCCCGCAGCACCTCGCCAAAGACGGCCATGCCCAGCAGCGAGGCAAACACAAGGTGGAAATAGGCAAATGGCTGAACCGCGCTGGCCTCGGCCACTTCGTAGCACTTGATCAACAGCCAGTGCCCGCCGGCACCGGTCATACACAGCAAAAGCATCCACGCATAATCGGCCGGGGTCATCGGCTCCCAGAACCAGATACCCACCACCGTCATCACCACGGCCCCAACGGTTCCGGTATAGAAAAAGCTGGTGCTGACATCGTCGCGGCGGGCGGCATAGCGTGTGGTCAGCCCATAAAGAGCAAACATCAGGGACGAGATCAGCGGGATGATCGCCACAGGGTCAAAAACGCCGACACCGGGCTGCAGGATGATCAGCACGCCGACGAAACCCAGCCCGATTGCAGCCCAGCGCCGCCAGCCCACCCGCTCGCCCAGAACCGGCCCGGACAGGGCCGCGATCATCAGCGGATAACAGGCAAATACCGCGTGGCTTTCCACCAGCCCCAGCAACGTGAAACCATAGACCGCAACGCAGATTTCGCCGGCCAGAAGAAGCCCGCGGAAAATCTGCAATCCGGGTTGGCGGGTGCGGGCGGCGTTGCGCAGCCCCCCGGCGGACCGGCTGGCCATCACCACGACAAACCCGGCGAAGAACCAGTAGCGGATCATCACCACCAGCCACGTGTTGTATTCGCCGGCCAGATGGCGGGATACGCCGTCCTGCGTCGCAAAGACCAGCGTTGTCGCGATCATCAGCAAAACGCCCAGCCGGACATTGTTGCGCTGGGTCATCTCAGAACCGCCCGGACCATGTGACGTTTGCGTCCGTATCCGGGCACGCGGTCAACGGTGAAACCCGCCTCTTCCAGCGCCCGCCGCACATGTCCCGCCGCGGAATAGGTTGCGGCGGTGCCGCCCGGGGCCGTGTGTGTACCCACGGCCTGCAACAGCGCCGGTTCCCACAATTCGGGGTTCCGCGCTGGAGCGAACCCGTCCAGGAACCACGCATCTGCCGTGCCGGCCCAGCCCGGCAGCGTCTGGCGCGCATCGCCAACGATCAGCAACAGCTCGGTGTCCGCGACCCGGATGTACTTTTGCCCCCATTGTGCCAGCAAATCCTGCGCCAGCCCGCTCAACTGCGGGAATGCCGCCAATGCCCGCGCCATGTCCCCGGCAGCCATCGGAAAGGCCTCAAAACTGGTGAACCGCAGCGTGCCCTGTGTCCCGCTTTCGGCCCAGGCCTGCGCCGTGGCCAGAAAGTTCAGCCCGGTGCCAAACCCAAGCTCGGCAATGCAAAACCCGTCCCGGAACCGATCTGGCAACCCGTTGCCAGTCAGAAACACGTGCCGGGTTTCCTCCAGCCCGTTTTCAAGGCTGAAATAGGGGTCATCGAACCGGGTCGAGACCGGAACGGTCCCGTCCCGCCAGATCAGCTCTGCCTGCTGGTCCTCCATGTCTTCGTCCCGTATTGGTCGGCTGAACGGCGCGACATTGATGAATGGGAGCAGGTTTGGCAATGGTCGATGTAACGATACGCGGCGCCGGTATTTTCGGACTGTCCGTCGCATGGGCCTGCGTCCGGCGCGGTGCGCGCGTGCAGATCATCGATCCCAACGGGCCGGGCACAGGGGCCAGCAACGGGATCCTCGGCGCACTGGCCCCCCATGTTCCCGAAAACTGGAATGACAAAAAGGCATTTCAGTTCGAAAGCCTGCTGCTGGCGCAACCCTTCTGGGCTGAGGTCGAAGCGATTTCCGGCCTGCCATCGGGATATGCCCGTGCCGGCCGCCTGCAACCGATCGCCGATGACCGGCAGCTGACATTGGCGCGGGACAGGGCCCAAAGCGCCGCAGCGCTGTGGCAGGATCAGGCCGCGTGGACAGTCGAACGTGAGGACCCGGACAATTGGGGGCCGGTCACGCCAACCGGCTGGCTGATCCGCGATACGCTGTCCGCGCGCCTGCATCCGCGTATGGCCTGCCGGTCCCTCGCCGCCGCGCTTGATACGTTGGGCGCGCACATCGTGCCGGACGCGCCGGATGCAGGCCGTGTCGTGCATGCCACCGGTATCACCGATCTTTCCGCTCTGAACGCCGCGTTCAATAAAACTGTCGGCACACCCGTCAAGGGACAGGCCGCGGTGCTGGACCACGATGCCCGCGATCTGCCGCAAGTGTTTGGCGATGCGCTGCACATCATTCCTCACGCAGACGGAACAACTGCGATCGGGTCCACGACCGAGCGTGACTTCAGCGATCCGGCATCGACCGATCAGCAGCTGGACGCGCTCATCGACAAGGCCCGGGCGCTGGTTCCCGCGCTGAGCAACGTTCGGATAAGGCTGCGCTGGGCCGGGCAGCGGCCCCGCACCCGCAGCCGTGCGCCGATGCTGGGTCCGCATCCGCTGCACCCCGGGCAATTCATAGCAAATGGCGGTTTCAAGATCGGGTTCGGCATGGCGCCCAAGGTCGGAGAGGTCATGGCGGACCTGATCCTGAACCGGACCGACACGATCCCGGAAGGTTTCCGGCCCGAGGCCTCGCTGTAACCGGCACCGGACCGCCCCTTTTCACAGCGCTGCAATTCATCGTAGTTTCCGCCGGAATACCCGCCGGACCGAATCCTCCGCGCGGCCAGCAATCTAGAAAGACCCGAGGATGGAAAACCCGCTCTACGACCGGCTGTTTGGTCGCCACGCCGGAAAATCCACCCCGTTCCTACACCTGCTGTCCGGCGAAACCGTGACACACCAGATGTTTCTGGAGCGTACGGCACAAATTGCGCATGCCCTGACGGCGACCGGGATAAAGGCCGGCGACAGAGTTGCCGCCCAGATCGAAAAGTCGCCCGAAGCGCTGGCACTCTACGCTGCCTGCGCACAGGCCGGGCTGATCTTCCTGCCGCTCAACACGGCCTACACGGTCGACGAACTGACCTATTTCATCGAAAACAGCGGCGCCGCGCTGGTTATCTGTGACAGCCGCAGCGTGGCAGCGCTGACACCGGTCGCCGGGTCCCTGAACGCAAGAATCGACACGCTCGATGCTGATGGCAGCGGCACGCTGACGGAACGCGCTGCCGGGCAGCCGACGTCGTTTGAAACGGTTGACCGCAGCGGCGACGACCTCGCCGCATTCCTCTACACCTCCGGCACCACCGGCCGGTCCAAGGGCGCGATGCTGACACAGGACAACCTGCTCTCGAACGCGGAAACGCTGGCCGCAGAGTGGCAGTTCACGGATGCCGACGTCCTGCTGCACGCCCTGCCGATCTTTCACACGCACGGGCTGTTCGTGGCCACGAACGTCACGCTGGCCGCCGGCGGAAGCATGGTGTTCATGCCGAAATTCGATCTCGACGCGATCATCGCCAACATGCCCCGGGCCACGTCGATGATGGGGGTTCCCACATTCTACACCCGGCTGCTGGACGACGATCGCTTCACCCGGGATCTTGCCGCGCATATGCGGCTGTTCATTTCGGGCTCTGCGCCGCTGCTGGCTGAAACGCATGTGCAGTTTGAGGACCGCACCGGTCACCGCATCCTTGAACGCTACGGCATGACCGAAACCAACATGAACACCTCCAACCCCTACAAAGGCGAGCGACGCGCCGGAACCGTCGGTTTCCCGCTGCCGGGGGTGGAGCTGAAGATCACCGATGCCGACACCGGCGCCTGCCTGCCCGACGGCGAGATTGGCCAGATCGAAGTCCGTGGCCCCAACGTGTTCCACGGGTACTGGCAAATGCCCGAGAAGACCGCCGCAGAGCTGCGCGAGGACGGGTTCTTCATCACAGGCGATCTGGGACGCATCGATGAGGATGGCTATGTCACCATCGTCGGCCGCAACAAGGACCTGATCATTTCCGGTGGCTACAACATCTATCCCAAGGAAATCGAACTGGTGCTGGACGACCAGCCGGGCGTCAAGGAAAGCGCCGTGATCGGCGTACCGCATCCCGATTTCGGCGAAACGGTTCTGGGCGTGCTGGTCCCCGAACCCGGTCAGGACCCGGACACGGACGCGATCATGGACACCGTCCGCGACACGCTGGCCCGATTCAAACACCCCCGCCGGCTGATCATGCTGGACACCCTGCCCCGCAACACGATGGGCAAAGTGCAGAAGAACCTGCTGCGGGAAGAGTATGGCGGGATGTTCGGGGGGTGAGGAGCTACAAGGCCGCTTGCGGACGCTCACACGATAGGTTGTGAGGGGCGGGATCGAGCCCAACCTGTGAGTTCGATTCTTTCGCTTCGTGCGCTCGCAGCACAGAAACTGCAGCAGGAGCGTGGATATCAGCGCTATCGCGCAGCGGGAGAAGCGGTTATTCGTCGCCAGCGCAGCATTTTTACGACGTCCATTTCACACGTTGCGGGAGGAAACGCCAGTTCGCTACGATTGCGCCAATCACGGCTTTCGGCGTTCAGGCCAACGAGCATTAGGGGCAAAGATGTTGGGAGAGGAACAGGGGAAAGCGGAAGGCCAGATGTGACGCTGAACGCGTTACAAAGGTTGGTTCTACAAATTGGCGGAGCGGGTACCATGCCCGCTGCCTTTGATGCCGTTCTCCATGACCTTCGTTGAATATCATTGCCGAAACGCGATGATACCCATCTCAAACCCATCTGTTTTTTAGATTTATCTCCGAGCCTATTGTCTCTCCAACGGGCGGAAATTGCCCTTTCGGAAAATCAGGAGAGACAAGGCAATGAAAATCGCGCGTTTCAACAGTGGCAGGATCGGGGTCATCACCGGTGATCAAATCACCGATGTCACCAAGCTGTGCAATGTGGACCCAGCTGAGTGGCCGCCGGTCGGCCCGCTGCGGGTGATCGCTGAATTCGAAACGCTCAAGGAGAAACTGGAAGCGGCGGCGAAAAACGGTCCTTCGGTTCCGCTGTCGGACGTCACGTTGGAAACCCCGGTGCCCTGGCCGAACAAGCTGATCGCCTATCCAGTCAATTACCACGATCATGCCGCCGAGATGACGTCGACCGGATTGGCCAATATCCAGGGGTTCTTCCTCAAGGCAAATTCGTCGATTGTCGGTCCGAGTGACGCGGTGGTCATTCCGAACATCCCGGGGCGGGAAATTCATCACGAGTGCGAAATCGGGCTGATCATCGGCAAGGAATGCCGCAACGTGTCGCCTGAAGAGGCGTTGGATCACGTCTTTGGCTTTGCCTGTCTGATGGACATGACCGTGCGCGGCAAGGAAGAGCGCGTGATGCGCAAATCCTATGACACGTTCACCCCGATCGGTCCCTATATCGTGACGGCGGACGAGGTTGCCGATGTTGCCGACATTGAAATGAAACTGTGGGTTGATGACGAGCTGCGTCAGCACGCCAACAGCCGCGACCTGATCGTGGATATGCCCAACATGGTGTCGATCGCCTCGTCCGCGATGACGCTTTACCCCGGCGACATCATTGCCACAGGCACGCCCGCCGGCGTTGACCAGATCAAGCCTGGCGAGACCGTCACAATCGAAGTCGAAGGCATCGGTCGGATGTCGCTGCCCGTTGTGGCGGGTGACAGCGGTGCAAACGTCGTTTTCGACAAACCCTATGAATTCAAACGCGGCGTCTGAGACGCACGGAGGAGACATCACATGAGCACTCTTGACGATATTGCAAAAACTGAAGGCCTGGATGACCTTTACCCCCTGTTTGCACGCGAGCGCTACACCGCAGGCTGGCACAAGAAGCGCCGTTCGCTGTGGGAAGAGCCAAAGACCGAATTCCGCCCACGTCACTGGTCCTATGCCGAGGCCCACGCCGCGCTTGACCAAGCCAGCCAGTGGATCGACACCGAACTGGCCGAACGGCGCAACCTTCTGATGTTCAACCCGGTTGGGGACAACGATTATGACACCGTGCGCACGTTGGTCACTGCCTATCAGCTGATCCAGCCCGGCGAACACGCCCGCGCGCACAAGCACACGCCCAACGCTTTACGGCTGATCCTGGACGCCGGTCCTGAGCTGTTCACAGTGGTCAATGGCGTCAAGCTGCCGATGGTGCCTGGCGACGTGCTGCTGACGCCCGGCGAATGCTGGCACAGCCATTTCAACGATGGCAATGAAACCGCCTGCTGGATCGACTTCCTCGACGTGCCGCTGGTGCACCGGCTGGAACCGATGTTCTACACCGAACACCCCGATGTTTATCAGAAGGTCGAACAGACCCCGGATGCACATCCGTTCTGGTTCAAGCGCGCTGACATCAATGCCGCCTTGGACAAGGTCACGCCGGACGAGGCGGGCATCCGCCGCCATGTGCTCGATTCTCAGGACCACATCCTGACCATGGAATTGACCTGTCTGGCCTTGCCCAATGGGGCAACACTTGGCCCGGTGCGTGACACGGTGAGCCGGATCTATGCCGCCACCAAGGGCAGCGGCACCTTCCGCAGTGGTGAACATGAATTCAATTGGAAACGCGGCGACATCTTTGCAGCCCCAGCCTGGGCACGCCACGAGATCACCGCAAACGAAGACAGCGACATCTTCGAGGTCTGCGACAAGCCGGTGATGGAAAAACTCGGTTTCCTGAGAGCCGAATAGCCGGCGAAAATCAGCGCCCCCCAGTCGGGGAGCGCTATTTGAAACAAGCACGCAGCACGCGAGGGGAAGCATGGAAAAGAAGCCACATATCATCATTGCCGGTGGCGGAATCGGTGGGGCCGCAACGGCTTTGGCGCTTTTGAACAAGGGGTTCGACGTTGATGTTTATGAACAGGCGCCGGAGCTCGGAGAGGTCGGTGCCGGCGTCCAGATCAGCCCGAATGCCAACCGGGCGCTCGACTATCTGGGTGTATTCAACGACCTCGCACGGCTGTCATCGGACGCTGACGACAAGGTGGTCAGGCTTTGGGACAGCGGCAAAACATTCGAGATGTTTGATCTGGGCACCGAAGCTCTGGATCGGTATGGATACCCCTATCTGACCGTGTTTCGGCCGGATTTGCTGCAAGTTTTGGTTGACGCAGTTCGCCGGAAGAAACCGAACGCCATCCATCTGGGCAAAAAATGCACTGGCTTCGTACAGACCCGCGATGGTGTTGGCCTGCGGTTTGAGGATGGTACAGAAGCAAGCGGAGATGTGTTGATCGGCGCGGACGGGGTGCATTCCACGATTCGTGCCTCCATGTTCGGCAGCGCCCCGGCTGAGTTTTCCGGGATGGTCGCGTGGCGTGGTATCACGCCCATGGAAAACTTGCCCGAGCGGATGAAACGCTCCCGTGCGACTGTCTGGGTTGGTCCCAACGGGCATGCGGTTCATTACCCGTTGCGTGGCGGCGAAGTAATGAATTTCGTTGCAACGGCAGAGCGCGATGACTGGCAGGTGGAGTCCTGGAACGCTGAGGGCACCAAGGAAGAATTTCGCGCCGACTTCGAAGGCTGGGACAAGGATATCCAGATCCTTATCGAAGCCGCGCCTTCTCAATTCAAATGGGCTTTGATGGTGCGCCCACCGCTGCAAACATGGGCAGAGGGCCGCACGGCGCTTCTGGGCGATGCCTGCCACCCCACCTTGCCGCTGCTGGCTCAAGGCGCGGTCATGGCGATCGAAGATGCCGTCGTCCTGTCGAAATGTCTTGATCAATACGCCGACGACCCCGAGCGTGCACTGCGCCGCTACGAAGAAATCCGTAGCCCGGTAGCCAACCGAAAAGTGCAAGGCGCCAACGAAAACCTGCGACGCTTCCACAATGAAGCATTCCTGCAAGCCGAAACTGCGGCTGAGTTTATCAATACGGAATGGGGGCGCGACGCAATTCTCGAACGCTACGATTGGATCTTTCGCGACGACGTGACCAGGATCGAGGTCTAGCTCTTTAACCCGCCTGTTTTCTGGCGGACAGTCGACGGAACGGGGCGATTCAGGAACCGCCCCTTCCAGTATCCACCCTCTTTCAGGGCCTGCAGTTTTTCAAGGATCACGCTGCGTACGACCGTAACCGCCCGCCCCAGATCCTTGTTCTTGGGTTCTTCCAGTGACAGCGTCCAAGTCAGCGGGGGTTGGGTTTGGATCGCTTCCAACCACCCTTCGTCCACATCTTCGTAGACGGCGGCGTAGCTGGATACCGTGCATCCCAACCCAGCCTGAACCATGGCCTTGGTTGCCCGGATGCCATCCACTTCGAAGGCCACGTTCAGCTGCAGCCGCCGCTCCATCGCCCCGCGTTCAAGCATGTTGCGAATGCTGTGGGATTTGTTCGGCATGATCAGCGGCACCTTTGGTAAATCCGAGAACCGCACGACGTCGTTTTCCTGCAGTATCGGGAACTTCAATCGGTGGCTTTTGGCGACAAACAGGTAGAGCGGTTCCCTGACCAGCGGCGTGAGTTTGATGTCGGAACGTTCCTCGGGCTCGTAAAGCAGCGCAAGATCGACCCGCCCGTCAACGACCCAGTTGTGGATCGTCCCACTGAAACCTTCCAGCATGTGTAGCCGCACCTCCGGGTAGCGTTCCGACATTTCCATCGCGATCAGCGGTGCAAGAACCTGCGCCGTGGTGGGCGGCATGGCCAGCGTCACCTCGCCGCGCGGTTCGTCCGAATATTCGGCCATCTGACGTCGCACCGCCTCGATTTCATCGAAAATCCGGCTTGAGCTTTCCACCAGCAATTGGCCCTGGCCGGTCAGCCGTACACCACGCCCCTCACGCTCGACCAGCCGCAGGCCAAGCTCGGATTCAAGCCGCGCCACGCGCCGACTGAGCGCCGATTGCGCAATACGATGCTTGGCCGCCGCGCGCGAATAGCCGCCCGCCTCGGCAACCTGAATAAACGCCTTGAGATCGTCGATATTCATAGTCCCTCTCCGGGATTGGGCGGATGTCAAAATGCATCCCATGCCGCTTTTAGATACCTTATCGCCGATATCACCGTTTATTGCGATAAAAGCAAGCGAACCAAAAGCGCGCAAAGTCCTCTCTCGGACCGGGGCGCGGAACCGGGTGGTTGGCGCGAAGGTGGTCTGCCCTTTGCCGTTCCGAGATGTGTTTCATTGCATCGTCATCGGTTTTCGAGATGCCGAAGACTCGCGATACAGGAGGCAAAGCGGAACCGGGCACATTTTTTTGGGGAAAAACGGGCTGCTCTGTTTTCTCCGGAAAGCGGGTTGATGACATGGCTTCTGCCCCCAACCTATGCCGTTTCGAGATGTGTTTGATCTCAACAGCACCGATTTTTTGGATTTTCAAAGACTGTAGAGTCAACCCAATCACCGAATGGCACTGAGTGTCATGGTGGTTGAGCGTGAACCTGCGTGGGACATGGAATACGGCAGCGTCTGGCCCCGACACTTGGGGGGAGGCGCAAACGGGAATTGCTTATCCGGGAGGACAAACCGTTGAAAACTAAACTCGAAACTCAAGCCAAGGCTGGTCTGATTGCCATTGGTCTGGCCGCAGCCGCCACGGCTACCGCGGCCGAAACCTTAACCTTCGGTTCTTATATGGCGCCGAAACTTCCCTACTACAGCCAAGCGCTGGAGCCGCTGCTGGAAGACTTTAAGGCTGACGAAAATATCAATTTCAAAGTTCGGGTGATCCCCGGCGGTCAATTGCTGGGTGCGCGTGACTCGCTTGAGGGCACAAAGAACGGACTGGCGGACATGACGTTCATCGTGCCGGTCTTCAATCGCACCGAACTGCCAGCAATCAACCTGTTCTTCCAGTCGATTGCCTTTGGTGAGAACTTTGTTGCAGGCACCGGTGCCGCTCTGGAGGCGATGTACCTTCACTGCCCGGACTGCATCAGCAACTACACGGACAACAACACCGTACCGCTCGCCATGGCGTCGGGTGGTCAATACTTCCTCTACTGCAAGGAGCCGGTGAACACACTGGCGGACTTGGAAGGACGGAAAATCCGGGCGGTTGGAGCGCTGGCGCGTCTTGCGAAAGGTTTGGGAGGGGTGCCCATCAACATGCCTTCGAATGAAGGTGTGACGGCAATTCAGCGTGGAACACTTGACTGTATGCTCGGGCCGCTCGCCTGGATGACGGCCTATGGCTACATCGATGTGGCGCCGAACATCGTCAATGTCCCCATGGGCTATGTCAAAGGCCTGGGCGCTGTCGTCATGAACAAGGATAAATGGCAGGGACAGTCTTCGGAGACCCGTGCCGCGATGCTGTCGCATATGGGTGAAATTGCCGCCCGGACATCGATCGACGCTTATCTGAACGTGGACAATGCACTTTTGGCACGTGCCGACGAGTTGGGCCTGACCGTGGCGGAAGGTGACGGCACTTTTGCGCCGGTTTTCCAGGCGTTCTCGGACGCCGAGTCAGCGGCGGTCAGAGCAGCCGCGGAAAAAGCTGGCATCGAGAATGCCGCGGCCTTTCACCAAGCCATGCTGGATCTCTATCCCAAGTGGCTGGCAATCGCCGAAGAGACCGGCACCGATGTCGAAAAGGTTGGTGAAGCATTCACGCGCGAGATCTTTGGCAAGCTCGATCCCGACGCTTTCGGCATGAACTGATCGAATAGGCACTTTCATCCGGGCGCGCAGCAAAGTTGCGCGCCCGGAGCTTTGACAGGATTACGTGATGAACAGCACATCTGAACAAAAGCACGGTCTGGTGGGCAAATTGTCTATCTGGTCCAACTGGCTGGCTGCGATTGCTCTCGCGCTGATGGTCACACATGTCTCAATCGACGTCGTGTTGCGCTACCTCTTCGGGGCTCCTTTGACCGGCACGATCGAGGTGGTTTCGGCCTATTACATGGTGGCGACGATCGCCTTCCCGCTGGCCTATGTGCACTATCGGGACGAACATATCCGGGTCGAACTCTTTACCTCCGGACTGAGTTTGCATCGCCAGCGGCAGATGGATACCGCAGTCGAGGTTGTGCTGCTCATCACGTTCGGTGCGATCGCTTTTCTCAGCATTGAGGAAGCCGTGCACAAAACCGAAGTTTGGGAAGTTTGGGAAGCCGGCGAGGGCCTGATCCCCGTCTGGCCGGGCCGCTGGTCGCTGGCGATCGGCTTTACACTGATGACATTGGTCAGTCTGACCCGGTTGCTGTCGCGCACCGGTCTGATCAAAAGCCAAGATGAGACCTCACAATGATAAGCGAATTTGCATCTGAACTCACCACCGGCGGCGTGGCTTTGGCGGCGGTCCTGCTCCTGATTGCTGTTCGTATCCCGATCGCGATGGCGCTGTTCATAGTCTCGTTCTTCGGGGTCTATTATCTCAACGGGATTAACGTCGCTTTCTCGGTGATCCGCAGCGTGCCTTTCGAATTCGCGGCACACTGGTCGCTATCGGCGATCCCGATGTTCACCTTCATGGGGGCGCTGGCCTATTTCACCGGTATCAGCGCGTCGGTCTTCCGCGCAGCCCGGATCTGGTTGGCGCATCTGCCGGGCGGGCTTGCCGTTGCAACAAACTTTGGCTGCGCGGGCTTTGCTGCAGCCTCCGGTTCGAGCACGGCGACCGCGGCCTCGATGGGCAAGATTGCCATCCCCGAGATGATGGCCGCCAAGTATGACAAAGGCCTCGCGACCGGTGTTGTCGCCAGTGCGGGCACCCTGGGCGCCCTGATCCCGCCCAGTATCCTCTTTGTTCTGTTCGGCGTCTTTGCCGAGGTGTCGATTGCCAAGTTGTTCCTGGCCGGGGTTCTGCCCGGGCTGCTGACGGCTTTTGTCTTCGCAGCCATGATCATCATCCGCTGCAAGCTCAAGCCTGAACTGGCCCCCAAGACGACCGGCATCGACAGTTCCGAGAAGTGGAAAGCCCTGTTCGAAACATGGCCTGTACTGCTTCTCGTGGGCGGGATTACCGTGGGGCTCTATGGCGGGCTGGTCACACCGACCGAAGCAGGCGCCTATGGATCTGCCGTCACGATTTTTGTCGGACTTCTGCAGCGCCGCCTCAACTGGGGCATTCTGCTGGAAAGCCTTCAGGAAGCGGCGGCGACAACCGCAAAGGTATTCATCGTGGCCATTGGTGCATCGCTCTTCACCAAATTCCTCGCAGTCAGCGGTACAGCTTACGGTCTGGGACAGGTGGCGCAATCCTATATTGCGGGTCCGTTCGGGTTGTTCATCGTCACCACGATTTTCTTCCTTTTCCTCGGGATGTTCCTTGATCCCATTGGCGTCATGCTGATCGCGATCCCGGTGCTGCTGCCGTTTTACGACGCGGCCGGGCTGAACTTGATCTGGTTCGGGGTCCTGGTGGTCAAGCTGGTCGAGATCGGGCTTCTAACGCCACCTGTGGGCTTCAACGTCTACGTGGTCAAAAGCGTGGTCGGCAATGATGTGACCCTCGGGCAGATATTCCGCGGCGTGGGCTGGTTCCTGTTCTGCGAGGCGATTGTGCTGACGCTGCTGTTCTCCTTCCCGCAGATTTCACTGCTTCTGCCTGAACTGCAATTCTGACGCACCAAGACGTCCCGCCAACGACATTTGTCGGCAGCGGGACACTGATCCGAAATAAAAAACCAAGGTGGCTTGGACGATGACAACCCGTAACATTCTTTGTGCCTACAACGGCAGTGACACCGCCGTCGACAGCCTGCGCTACGCCATCAAGCTTGCAAAACACCACGACGGTTGGCTGACTGGCATCGTCCGCCATGGGCGCCCGGTCATGGAAACGCGTCTGGCAGGCAAGCTGCCAAAGGACATCGTTGAAATGATGCACGAGAACGACGCGGCCCAGATCAAGGCAATCTCAGACGTGTTCATGGCTGAAACAGTCGCAAGCGGATTGTCCGGCCGCTCTGAGTTTGTCGAAGTCACGACGGAAGACGAAGATCTGGTGATAAGTTCGATCGCACGCATGTTCGACATTGTCGTCACCGGCGTGCCGTCCGAGGACATTGGGGTCGCCCATCTTACAACGCATCCAGACATGGTTGCTCTCCACAGTGGCCGTCCGGTTCTTGTTGTGCCTGACGGGTATAGTCGGGATGGTCTGGCCGATCATGCCATCGTCGCTTGGGACGGAAAACGATCAGCTGCACGCGCTATGGGCGATGCGATGTCGATCCTGGAGAACAAGGCCAGGGTGACCGTGCTGTGTGTTGGGAAGGCTGCACCGAAGGGCACGGACCGGCTGATCCGGAACCTTGAACGGCATGGCATCAACGTGGACCTCGTTATCAAGCCCAGGCATCACTCGATCGGAAATACTGTGCTGGAAACAACAACTGAACTCGACGCCCAGCTTATCGTAATGGGGGCCTACGAACACAGCAAGTTTTCTCATGATCTGTTCGGAGGCCCAACAACGGACGTGATTTCCAACACGAAAGTTCCGGTTTTCCTGTCACATTAGGAACCATAAAATGGGTCCTTCGTAAGGGTTTCCCAGGACCGGAGAGAGTTTGATGGCCAATGACAGCGCATTCGATCTCTGAGCCGGCTAGATTTCTGATACAGGGCGGACCGTGGCAACCGGTAGGTCAATCACCGGAATAAAAATAGAAACTCATGGGTCGCGCGTTTTGCCCCGGCATAATCAAGCCAAGTCGGGCCGCATCTTTTGCACCCGTTTCTCGGAGGAAGTTTATGAAAGTAGCACTGACAGGTGGCGCCACGGGGATCGGGGCCGCAGCAGCGGCACAATTGAAAGAGGCGGGGCACGAAGTCACCGCTTTTGACATCCATGAACCGACAAAGAATGTCGACAAATGGATCAGGACCGACCTCAGCGATCCGGTTTCTATTGCAGCTGCCGTTGTACAGGCCGAGGGCCCCTATGACGCGCTCCTCAACAACGCGGGTCTGCCGCCACGCGAAGGGCTTGAAGAGGTGATCCTCAAAGTCAATTTCTTTGGGCAGCGCACGTTCATGGAAGGCATGCTCGACAAACTTAAACCCGGTGCTTCCATCGTGAATACCTCTTCGCGGGCTGGGGCGCTTTGGCGCGACAACATCGAAGTAGTAAAGGCCTTGATGGACCTTGATCTTCGTGACCTGCCAAAGTTCATCGCCGACCGGGGCATTGACCCGACCCGCGCCTACAACCTGTCCAAAGAGGCGGTCACTGTCTTCACCTTTGCCGAAACTGAACGGCTGCTTGCCCGCGATCTTCGGATCAATTCGGTGTGCCCTTCCGCGGTTGAGACCGACATCCACAAGGATTTCGTAGCGGCCTTTGGCGAACGTGTGGAGAAAAACATCGCACGTGTCGGCCGCCCCGGCACACCGGAGGAAATCGCCTCAGTCATCGTCTTCGTCGCATCTCCGGAAAGCCACTGGATCAAGGGGCAGGAACTCACCGTGGACGGTGGAACGGGGGCGATGGTGGTCTCTGACACGTTGGGTCTGAGGCCCTATGCAACCTGAAGGGTCAAGCAGGATGCATCCCCGGGCATCCTGTATCCTGCCGACAAAACCGCCCGGTTCTGTGCCACAAGTGAGGCATCGGAATCGATCGCATGACCCCAGGTTGTTTTGAACACCTTCATGAGAAGCGGAGTTACCTTTTTGCTTCCATGGCTACCCGTTTGAATTGTGGGCGATGATGTCCGCCCTGCTTCTCCTCGTTACATGCTTCGGCGCCATAGGCGAGATATTCATCGGTGGCTGGCTCTTCGTCGCGCTTGAGGCGGTTGGTCTTTTTGCGTTTCTGATTCTTGAATTTCCGCGACTGGCGCGAATTGCGAAAGTTCTCGCGCTCGTATGTTTGGCGTTTGTTTTTTATTGGGTTTTGGCGGGCCAGACCGATCTCGCCTTATTCAAAACGGCCCTGACTCGCGCCAGCTTCATCGTCTTTTTCCTGACATCACTGGGATTTCTCCAACACACGGCAACGCGCTCGGCGCTTATCAAACAAGCGGGTGAGGTCCTGGTGCATCAGCCGCCCGGGCGCCGGTATTTCGTTCTGACATTCGGGTCGGCTCTGCTGGGTATGCTGCTGAGTTTGGCAACTTTGGGCCTGCTGGGGTCAATGATTGGCAAGGAACCGGCACCGGCGCGCGATTCCGAGAGAAGTCGCGTTGCGGAAACTCGGCGACGGCGCATGATCCTTGCCATCCTGCGCGGCTATTCGCTGGTGCCAATGTGGTCCCCGATCAGCATGGTGATCGTTATCCTCGGCGCGTCGAATCCCGACCTGAACTACGTTGAGTTTGCTTTGCGCTCAGGACCACTTGCCGTTGTTCTCATGCTGCTCGGTTGGGGGCTCGACCATATCTCCTACAAACGCCGTACCACCGCCGACGCAGCTCCGTTCCCCTCCCTCTCAAAGCTCGGACCGGTCCTGCTCCTTGTTGCCTGTGTGCCGTTCTCGGCCTTTGTGGTCGCGTCTCTCATCGATCGCCCAATGCTTCAGGCACTGTTGCTTTGTCTTCCCGTGATATCGCTGGGCTGGACCTATGTGCAGAAACGTAAAAGCGCCGATGCCTTGAGCCAGACTTACAAGGAATTGAGCACAGGTATCATTCCCTCTCTTCCGCGCCTGCGTTCGGAAATTGCGCTGGTTGCCTGTTCGACCATACTTGCCGTTCTCATAACGCCGCTCATCGACACCGAAGCGCTAGCCCATGCGATCATTGGGCTCGGTTCTTCAAGCGGTCTCGTCCTTGCAGCCCTGGCTTGGCTCGTGCTGATAACTGCCGTGGCGGGTATTACGCCGATCTTTACCGTCTCTGTCCTCGCTACGATGCTGCCAACGCTCGACGCGCTTCAGATAGAGCCTGTGTGGATCAACGTGATGCTCGTGTCGGTCTGGTCGCTCGTGCCAAGCGTGTCGCCGATTTCGCTGCCCGGTCGTCTTGCCGCTCTCGCCGTCGGTCAGGCGCCTCTTCGCGTCACACTTCTTTGGAACGGCCACTTTGCCCTGATTTCAATCACGCTTCTGTCGCTCGTATTGGTGGCCTTCGGCTGACTGTTCGCCATTATGCGGTGATTTCCTGACCCGCAAATTGAAGGGCAAAGGCCCGTTCCTGCGCGAAAAAATTGCCAAGTCAGGCGTGACGTAAATAATTGGCTCTACGGAATCAGAACCGTTCTTCCAGCCAACTTCCAATCGCACCAACCACTTCCGCCTGTTGCTTGGGCTGTTCGCGATAGTAATGCGTTGCCTTTTCGATGCGCAGGAATGTCTTGTCGCTGGTTGTGGCCGACTTGAAGACACATTCCGGGTGGCTGGTTGGCACCGCATCATCCGCCGTGTTTTCGATCACCAGAAACGGGCATGAGATCCGGGCAACACAGTCCTCCGCATCAGCACGCGAGTGATCCGGGGACCATTGCGACAGCCAGGCCCTGAGCGTCGAAAACCTGGCCAGCCCGACGGGGCCGGTATTCACGGTTTCCGGATTGCCCAGATAACACCGGCCCGGCTGCCTGTCGTTGGGCTCCAGGCTGGGGTCCAGAAAACGAGGGTCGGCCAAGGTCCGGTGCACGATGAAGGGGCGTTCTACCTCGGCGCCGCCGGATCGTGCCAGACGCTCAAGCTGGTCCTGCACGGTTTCGGTGATCCGGCGCATGCGGGACAGCTGCCGGGCGCGGAACTCTGCGACGAAATCGGCGGAATAGGGGGGCTTGGGACCCTCTTCGGCATAGAGATCGAACGCGGTATCGCGGGTGTCGGGGTCCGCCTCGTCGATAACCGAAGGGTCGATCCACTCGCTGAGGATCTGCGCGCGCCCGGTATGCGCGGCAATGAACATGCAGGCATCGGCCGGCGGCAGGTCGGCGCGGGTCAGATCATAGGCGTCGCCGGCCGGTGTATGGGTGATCGAGGGGTTTTCGGCCTGGCTTTGATAGAATGTGGCCAGCGGCAGCGGCATCAGGTTCAGCGTCGAGGCCGGATGCATGAAGATGAACACGGTGTCCGAGGCGTGGTTCCGCGGAATGATCCGCTGACCTTCGAGAAACACCGTGCCCTGACTGCCGGTGAATCCATAGGTCTCGGTAAAGGCGGCCGTCTCGCGGAACGAGACGATCACCTGGATGCGCTTGACCTCGAAACCACCTGCTGTGCTGTCCGGCACGATCCGTCAGCCCCTTGCGTTGCTATGCATGAATTCGTCCACGTCCGGCGCGCGCTTGGTCTTGGTCCATTGTTCCAGCAATGGCCCAGCCCGGCGGTTGAACTCCTGCACCATATCCGGCGTTGCCAGATCGACGGTCAACTCCATGCGATGCCCGTTGGGATCGAAGAAGTAGATCGATTCACATATCTTGTGATTGGTCGGTCCGACAACCTCGATGCCGCCGTCTTCCAGCCGCTTCTTTGCTGCCAACAGGGTTTCCCGGTCTGGAACTTTCAACGCCAGATGCTGCACCCAATCCGGGGTGTTCTGATCCATTTCCATGTCGGGCGACTCCGGAAGCTCGAAAAACGCCAGGAACGACCCATCGCCCATTTCCAGGAAGATGTGGATATGGGGCGACCATTCGCCGGTGGACGGCACCTCGTTTTCGGCAACCGCGATGTTCATGTCGAGCCCGAGGTACTTTGAATAGAACTCGGTAGTCTCTTTCGCATCCCGGCAGCGATAGGCGACGTGGTGCAGGCCCTGGACGGTCATTTGATTCTCTAAAAATTGGCGCCTTGATGATAATTGGTATACATTTGATGGAATTCAGGTCAACAATTTCCGGTAAATGGCTGGAAATTGCCCGATAAGGTCGCTACGGTGGATAAAATGTATACCATACTGAGGAAAACATGACTCTAGCAGAGCAAGCGACAGAGCGGCTTCGCGATGCTTTGTTGAGCGGGGAATTCCCCAGGGCACAAAGCCTGACCGAGCGTGTCGCCGGCGAATATCTGGGCATGTCGAGAACCCCGGTTCGCTCCGCATTGCACACGCTCGCGAACGAGGGATTGCTGGTCTACCACGCGCAACGCGGATACCAGGTTCGCGAATTCAGCCCCAAATCCATTCTGGACGCCTATCAGGTCCGCGCCGTGCTGGAAGGACAGGCCTGCCGCGAGATCGCCCAAGAAGGGCTGTCAGAGACGCAGGCGCAGGTTTTGTCGGCCTGCATCCGGCATGGCCAGGCCTTGCTTGCGTGCGACGAAGGCCAGTTCCTTCACGAAGAGTGGCGCGAGATGAACAACCGCTTTCACCATGCGATTATCGAGGCGGCCGACAATGAAACGCTGAGGGACACGCTGTTGCACGTCGAACGATTGCCGATGCTGTCGTTTCACACCATCGCCAAGATCGGGGCGCGCCCGGATATGAACATTCTGCTTGGTGCCCAGCTTGATCACGAACACATTCTGGCCAGCCTGCTGAAAGGCGACGAAGGCAGGGCATCCGCGCGCATGACCGAACATGTCCGGATCGCCGGAGACCTGATCGTCAACGAATTCGACGCGCTCGTCCCCGACGAGCGGGCCGACGGAGGTCTGGCGGAATCGCTTGAGCCGGAGAGTTAACCATGCATCAGCCAAACCTCGAAAGGCGGGATTCCGTCTTTTACGACTACAAGATCCATCCATTCTCGACACCATCAGAGATGGATTCTGCCGTCACGCATCACAAGGTGGTCATCGTCGGGGCCGGTCCTGTCGGCCTTGCGACCGCCCTGCTGCTGGCCAAGGCGGGTGTGCCCAGCGTCGTGATCGAAAGCGAAGCACAGGTGTCGCACGGCAGCCGGGCTTGCGCGGCGACGCGCCGATCCCTGGAAATCCTGCAACAGGCGGGGGCGTCAGCGCTCTTTGTGCAAAACGGGCTGGGGTGGAACTCAGGCCGTTCCTATTTCCGGAACGCCGAGGTGTTCCGGATGGAAATCCCCGACGATGAGAACGACCGGTTCGCCCCGGTCATCAACAACCCCCAGCAATATTGGGAGGAATACCTCGTCGATAGTGTGGAAAAGTCCGACCTGATCGACCTGCGCTGGCAGACGAAATTCCTGCATTTCGAAGAAAACGGCGAAATTGTGCGCGCACGCCTGGACACTCCCGAGGGAGGATACACGCTGCAGGCCGACTGGTTGATCGCGTGCGATGGCGGGCGGTCGGTCATACGCAAAGAGCTGGGCCTGCGCATGGAGGGCGAGGCCTACAGCGGCAATTTCGTCATCGTTGACGTCAAGGCGCCCGATTTCGATTTCCCGACCGAACGGCGTTGCTATTTCGACCCGGAATGGAATCTCGGCAATTCTATCCTGCTGCACAGACAACCCTATGACCTTTGGCGTCTCGACTATCGCCTGCCCGAAGGCGAGACCGAAGTAACCGCACTGGAGAGGGATCGGATTGCCACACGGGTGAACGACGTGATGGCCATGGTCGGCAAGGTTGTCGATTGGGAACTGGATTGGGCCACCGTCTATTCCGCGAACACAAAGACACTGACCGATTTCCGCAAGAACCGGGTGCTGTTTGCCGGTGACGCCGCGCATTTGCTGCCGATCTTTGGCATTCGGGGCGCGAATACCGGATTTCAGGATGCCGAAAACCTGGCCTGGAAACTGGCGATGGTGATCAAGGGCGAGGCTGGCCTCGGCCTGCTGGAAACCTACAGCACCGAACGGGTGATGGCGGCCCGCGAGATTTGCGATGAGGCCGGTAAAAGCACGCGCATGATGGACCCGCCAACAAAGGGGTACGAACTGCTTCGTTCCGCGATCCTGAGTTTTTCTCTGAGCGATCCGTTTTGTGCTGAATTGATGCATTGGCGTACATCGCGCCCGCATGAATATCTCGACAGCGTGCTGAACGCCGTGGACGACGACAATGAAACCCTCATAGACGGCATCTCCAACGGCGCCGTTGCACGCAATATCAAACTGGGCCCGGATGAGTATCTCTTCGATCATTTCCGGTTCGGCTATCACCTGCTGGTCTTTGGCGGGGGCGACGAGCCAGTGGACGCGCGCAGGCTTGCCAACCGACACCATGTCCGGGTGATTTCGGTTGACGGCGGCGCGGCGCATGCCGATCTCGATATCCGTTCAGACCTGCCCAGCTTTGCAGAGATCTATGGCCTGCCACATGGCGGCATGTACCTCCTGCGGCCCGACATGCATGTCTGCGGGCGCTGGCAATCACATGATCTGTCCCGGGTCGATACCGTGCTGGAAAACCACTTTCGCCTGGAGGCGCAGCAATGACCGCAACCAATATCCCACTCGCCAAACTTGAAGTGGTCAATGACACCCTGGCTGAAGGCATCGATAGTGCCGGCGAGGAAAGCGAACTGTTCCTGACCAAGCTCGCCTTCTTTCTAGCGGCGCATCACGTGAGCGAAGACAGGCTAAGAGAGGCTGTCGAGATATCGCTGAAAGACCTTGGCAGCTGATATCGCCAGGTTGATCGCTCAAAGTAAATCCAGTGTGCGACTGAATCGAGGAAAAACGCTGCATGACAAAAACGCTGGCTCTTCGCGAGCGAACGTCACTTCGTGCTTTCCGCTTTGCACACGCTGGGACGGCAATTGCCGTCCTGTCCCATGTCTCGGTTGTTGAAGACAACCGCTGCGAATGCGCGGTTTGATAACTAGCGGAATCAAGACTTGTGAGCGGCCGGTTCGGTGAAATCTGCTGCGACGCCGCAAACACCTCGCTGAAAACGAGATGGTTTTCTGAATGAGCAATAGCCGCGCCAGAAAAAGGCGGCTCTGTCCGCGCACCGGAAATTGAACAGTCGTGCCTCGACCGTCCGTTTCCTGCAAATTTCAACGGTCGGCAAACGGTGTGGTGAATAGCTCAAATACCAGCGGCACAAAGCTCGGCCAAGATATCTGGCTGCGCCAACTAAGAAATCGGCAGCTTGCCCCCTAGCCTACCTGGGACGCACCGCGACCGCTTACCCCATCCACCGTCTTACCGGCGCTGCCGCTTCCTCCAGCGGCTGGCAGATCACGTCGATCAGGGTCGGGCCGTCATGAGCGAAGGCTTCTGCAATCGCCGTGTTCAGGTCCTCCGGTTTTTCCACCCGCCATGTCTTCAGCCCGAAGGCCTCGGCCACTGCCGCCTGATTTGTGCGTCCGAAATCGACGTTGTAATACCGCTTGTCGCAATCGTCCCGCTGGCTGGCCTTGATCCAGCCAAAGCTTGCATTGCTGAACACGATATAGGTGATCGGTGCGCCCGACCGCATCACGGTTTCCAGTTCGCCACAGGCAAAGGCAAACGAACCGTCGCCCATCATCGCCACGACCTTGCTGTCCGGTCGTCCGTACCACGCCCCCAAGGCTGCCGACAGCGAATAGCCCAGCGCACCATGCGCCCGGTTGGTGATATAATACCGCCCGGGATTCTTCTGTTGGGAATAGGCGTTGTAATACGGACAGCTTGTGCCGGGGTCCGACACGACAACCGCGTCATCGGGAAGGTTGGCATTGACCGCCGCGATGATCTGTTCGGGAATGATCATCTCTGTCTCGCCCGTGGCCAGCGCGTCGAACTTGCCGAACTTGCGCGCCTTGATGTCTGCCACCCGCGCGGCACCGCCAAAGGCCGGCGGCTCTCCACCCCGGCCGTCGAGATAGGCGTTGGCCGCGCTCAGCGCCAGCTTCAGGTCCGCCACCACGCCAACCTCGGTCGGATAGTTCGCCCCGATCACCATCGGATCATTGTCGAAATGAACGATGCGCTGCCCCGGCTTCGGCGCTTCCCACCGCGACGTTGTTGTCGATCCGGCCCGGCAGCCCATAAACACCACCAGATCCGCACCCGCCATCATTTCCCAGGTTTCGTCGGTGCCACCGTTCGATCCCACCACACCCAGCGACAGCGGATGCGTATCGGCCAGCGATCCCTTGCCGGAAATCGACGTGGCCACGGCGAGGTCCAGCCGTTCCGCCAGCCGCGCCAGCTCGTCCATGCCCCCGGCAATCACCACGCCGCCACCGCACACGATCAGCGGCGATTTCGCGCTCAGAATGGCCTCGGCCGCGTCTTCGACACACCCCGGTTCGGGCGCCGCCCGGTAAGACGGAAAGGTCTGGTGCCGCGGGTCGGACCAGATGTCTTCGCCCGGCACCGGGTCGTACTGAATGTCATAGGGCAGACCCAGATGCGCGGTGCCGGAGCGCCCGGTGGTCATCGCCCGAAACGCCTGCCGCACCATGCGCGGGATGTGATCGGCCCGCCGGATCACCGTGTTGAACTTGGTCAGCGGGCGCATCAACGCCTCCTGATCAACTTCGGTCAAAGGGTATTTTCCATAAGACGCCACAGAGATATCCGTGGTGATCGACAAAACCGCGTAAGAGCTTTCATTGGCCTCAATCAGGCCCGGCAGGATATAGGTCGCCCCGCCGCCGGACGGACCCTCGCACACGCCCACGCGCCCGGTGACCCGTGCATAGCCGTCCGCCATGTAGGCTGCGCTGCGTTCGTCCCGGGTCAGCACATGGGTCATGCCGTGATCCAGCTGGCGCATCGCGTCGTAAAACGGCAGCGTCGTGTCCCCGCACAGCCCAAAAATGTGCCGCACCCCGTGCGATTGAAGCGACCGCACCATCGCCTCGGCCCCGTTCATTGCGTTTTTCATCGCTGTTCCCTTCCTGACAAGACGCGTTCTTCAGTTCCGCCCGGCCAATCCCGGCACCGGATCGTCCAGCCCGGCGGCAAACCGGTCGGGCATCAGCGCCTGATGAAACCAGCGCACGAAGCTATAGATTGAAAACACCGGCAACCCGGTCAGTTTGCGCAGATCGGCCGCGTAAGGCACCATGTTGGTACATTCCAGCACAATCGCACCCAGATCCGGATGCGCGGTAACCAGTTCCCGCGCCGCATCCAGCATGTCTTCCCGGCAGGCGGCAAAATCGATTTGCGGCGCATCGCCCAGAATGTCCCGGGTGAAGACGCGCCCGCCCTCGGTCCCGACCACCGGCGTATCCAGCGGCACGTTCGCCGCGCGCAAATGATCGTCCGTCAGGGTGTCGCGCGAAACCGTCAGAATACCCACCCGCTTGCCCGGGGGCAGCATCGCCTGCACCATCGGCACCTGCATCAGGGACGACGCCGCAACCGGCACCGGCACCGCCGCGGCCAGCTCATCCTGAACGATCGACAGAAACCCGCAATTCGTGGTGATCCCGTCACAGCCGCTGTCCACCAGATCGCGCGCCGCGTCGATGAACGCCTGTACCAGCACCCGCGCATCGTTGCGCACCACCAGATCCGGGGTTGCATTCCGCACCACCCGGTACTGCACCGGGAACGGCCATGTCAGGGCATTGCCCATGTCGCCCGGAATGCGCGGAAACCGGGTTTCCAGCATCAGAATGCCCAACGTCGCTCCAAAAACGGTCTTGCCGCCAAATTCCGTGCCCAGCATGCTGACGCTCCCGACTCTCCCAGCCGACGTAAGTGGTAGAACACGACGGACAATTGGTCCATCGCGCCTGTTCACTGCTTTTCGCTTTACCCGTACGTTGCGCTCTGTCAGCCTCCGCAGGCACTGCAATCGGAGCTCCTGCGCGATGACACCCACCGTCCGGTCCCTTGACCATCTGGTTCTTACGGTGCGCGATATCGCCGAAACCGTGGAATTCTACACAACGATGCTGGGAATGGACGCCAAGACCTTTCACCCGGCGGACGGGTCCGAACGGACCGCGCTGACATTCGGCCAGCAGAAGATCAACCTGCACCCTTCCGGGTACGAATTTGAACCAAAAGCCGAAACACCCATGCCGGGATCTGCGGACCTGTGTTTTCTGACCGATCTCGATCTGGACGACTGGCAACTGCACCTGATGCAAAACGGCGTCACGATCGAAGAAGGCCCGATCCGCCGGACCGGCGCCACAGGTCCGATCCTGTCGCTCTACATCCGCGACCCGGACGGCAACCTCGTTGAGATCGGCAGCCCGCTGTAAAGCGAGACGCGACCTGCTCTATCCGCCGATTTCGGCCCGCAGCGCCTGCATAAGCTCGGTCAGCGTCCTGACATGTTGCTCGCTCTGCAGACGCCCGGTTTTGTCAAACGCGTTCCCGACGCCGGCCAGATGCATCTCGGGGCCCGGCAGGATGCACGGGCGAAACGGAACCATGAAGCCCCGCAATACCATCTGCGCCCGTTCACCGCCGGCGCGCCCGGCCGCGGCAGACATCACCGCCACCGGTTTGTTCAGCCACGGTTTGCCATCCGTCCGGCTGACCCAGTCCAGCGCGTTTTTCAACACACCCGACGGGCCCTTGTTATATTCTGGCGTAGATATGATGACCGCGTCCGCCGCATTGATCTGATCGGCAAGCTGCTGAACAGCATCCGGAATGCCCTGGCTGTCTTCGAGATCCCCGTCATACAGCGGCAGGTTCAGACCGGCCTCCTGAAACGAACAGGGGCCGAAAAGCCGCGCCGCCTCCCGCAACAGCTTGCGGTTTCCCGATCCGGCTCTCAGCGAACCGGACAGGCCCAGAAGAATGGGGTCACTCATGATACATCAACCCTCAGATCAGTTTCGGCTGACATAGTTCACTTGCAACCGGCCGGCCAACCCCCGTCAGGCCGATGACGGGATCACAATGATTTCAACGCGCCGGTTCTGCGCCATTCCTTCCGGTGTCAGGTTGGACGCCTTCGGTTCGTTTTCGCCCTTGCCCAGCGTCGTGATCCGCCCGGCGCCGACCCCGCCGGCCTGCAGGATACCCGAAACCGAGTAAGCCCGCTGTTCCGACAAACCCTGATTGTAATTGGCATCGCCCTCGTTGTCGGTATGGCCGATGACCTGAACGGTCGTATCCGGATATTGCACAAGGCTGGCAGCCACCTTGTTCAGCTCCGCCTGCAGGCCGGGCCGGACCACGCTGCTGTCTGTGTCAAAGGTTATGTCCTCGGGCAGGGTGACGATCAGCCGTCCATCCGCGGTTTCCACCAGAATGTCGTTGTCCAGCGCCGAGCTCAGCTCCGCCGCCTGCTTGTCCAGCTGGCTGCCTACGATCCCGCCCGCTGCCGCGCCGACAATCCCGCCCAGAATGGCGCCCTGCGTACGGTTGCCGCTGCCCGCCACGGCCGATCCCACGGCCGCCCCGACCAGCGCGCCGACGCCCAGCCCGGTATTCGTGTTCGCATTTTCGCCGTTTGCCGACAGCGACGCGGGATCGGTACATGCCGCAACTGTCAGGGAAACACCGGCGGCCAGCGCCAGCGGAAGCTTGATGAAGTTCATTTTGTCTGCCCTTGCTCAACGCCCGTTTCGACGGGTCCCATTAGCAGACAGTATATCACGAATGCGCCGCGTTGTCTCAAGCGGCATCGACGCGGGGGTCGGCAGGATTACGCCACCTCGTCTTCCAGCTGCGCCGCCTCGTAAGCCAGCATCGCCCGTTTGACCGGCAAACCCCAATGATAACCGCCCAGACCGCCGGATTTGCGCAGCGCCCGGTGGCACGGGATCAGCCAGCTGATCGGGTTGCGCCCCACGGCCGTGCCCACGGCGCGCACGGCTTTCGGCTTGCCGATCGCGCCGGCAATTTCGGAATAGGTGGTGACATGGCCCGACGGAACCGTCAGCAGGGCCTCCCAGACCTTGATCTGGAACGGCGCGCCAATCAGGAACAGCGGCATTTCCTCCAGCTTTCCGTCTGCGCCGAACGCTGACATCGCCCATGGCCGCAGCCGCATCGGGTCTTCCACGAACTCGGCCCTGGGCCAGCGCCCGGTCAGGTCCTCCATCGCATGTTCTTCGGACGTTTCCGCCGCAAAGGCGATTCCGCAGATCCCCTTGTCTGTTCCCATCACCAAAGCCGGGCCAAACGGGCTTTCGAACCAGCCCCAGTAGATCGTCAGCCCCGCCCCGTTGCGCGCATATTCACCCGGGCTCATCGCTTCCCACCGGACGAACAGATCATGCAGACGTCCGCTGCCGCTCAGCCCGGTGGTCAGCGCGGTTTCCAGCGTCGTGAACCGGTTCTTCAACAGCGCCTTGGCATGGCCCAACGTCAGGTATTGCTGAAACCGTTTCGGGCTGACCCCCACCCATGCGCTGAACAAGCGCTGAAAATGTGCGGGACTCATATCCATCTGCTTTGCCAATGCGTCCAGCGTCAGGCCCTCGCCGGCTTCGTCGATCAGCTCGATCGCCCGGCGCATGACGTTGTAGTGATACCCGTTCTCGGTGTTCTGTATGTTCATTCGTCTGATCCCTGGCCGGTATGTTACCGCAAATCTATGGCACGGGCACCGACGGAGCGACCCGAAAGCTGCTCAAAGTCCTGCACTCCCCGCCGTGTCCAGCCTGAAACCGCGGCAACCGGTGGCCGATTGTGCATTGCGGCCCCTGCCGACCTGCGGCATCAAGGCCCCCGATGGCCAAGCAACTCGACTACCACACGATCCGCGAGATCTTTGCCCGTTTCCGCGACCGCGAGCCGGAACCGAAAGGCGAGCTGGAGCATGTGAACGCCTATACACTGGTTGTCGCCGTCGCGCTCAGCGCGCAGGCGACCGACGCAGGCGTGAACAGGGCCACGCGCGACCTGTTCAAGATCGCCGACACCCCGCAGAAGATGCTGGACCTTGGCGAAGAAACGCTGATCGAACACATCAAGACCATCGGACTTTACCGCAACAAGGCCAAAAACGTGATCCGTCTGTCGCGCATCCTCGTCGACGATTACGGCGGCGAGGTTCCCAATTCCCGTGCGGCGCTGCAATCGCTGCCCGGTGTGGGTCGCAAAACTGCCAACGTGGTGTTGAACATGTGGTGGCAGCAGCCCGCACAGGCGGTCGATACTCATATCTTCCGCGTCGGCAACCGCAGCGGCATCGCCCCGGGCAAGGACGTGGACGCCGTCGAACGTGCCATCGAGGACAACATTCCGGCGGATTTTCAGCAGCACGCCCATCACTGGCTGATCCTGCATGGCCGCTATCACTGCAAGGCCCGCAAACCGATGTGCCCCACCTGCCTGATCCGCGATCTCTGTGCATTTGAGGAAAAAACAGAATGAAGACATATGACTTGGTTGGCATCGGCAACGCCGTTGTCGACGTGATTTCGCAGGCCGATGACAGCTTTCTCGATCTCATGGGGATCGAGAAGGGGATCATGCAACTGATCGACCAGGAACGTGGCGAAGTGCTCTATGCCGCGATGGAAGGCCGGGTTCAGACACCGGGCGGCTCGGTGGCAAACACTATCGCCGGGGCCGGGGTGCTGGGGCTGGACACCGCGTTTATCGGACGGGTGCGGGACGATGCGCTGGGTCATTTCTATGCCGACGCGATGAACGACAACGGCATCGACTTCGTGAACCCGCCGGTTGCAGACGGCGATGTCCCGACCTCTCGCTCGATGATCTTCGTGTCACCCGACGGCGAGCGGTCGATGAACACCTATTTAGGGATATCAACCGGGCTGTCGTCCACCGACGTGCCCGGCGACGTCACGTCCAACGCCAGGCTGATGTTCCTCGAAGGCTACCTGTTCGACCATGATGCCGGGAAATCCGCCTTCCGCGAAGCTGCCCGCGCCACCCGCGCCGCCGGGGGCAAGGCCGGCATCGCCATTTCCGATCCGTTCTGCGTGGACCGCCACCGCGCCGATTTCCTGTCGCTGATTCAGCACGACCTCGACTTCGTTATCGGCAACGAGGCCGAGATTCAGTCATTGTTCGAATCCGATCACATCGACGACGCGCTGATGCTGACCTCCGGCATCTGTCCGCTGGTCGTCTGCACCCGTTCCGGCGACGGTGTGACGATCATGGAAGGCACCGTGCGGCTCGATATCCCGGTCGAAAAGATCACACCCGTCGATGCCACGGGCGCCGGGGATCAGTTTGCGGCCGGCTTCCTCTCGGGTCTCGCCATGGGCAAGGATCTGGAAACTTGCGCGCGCATGGGCAACGTCTGTGCCCGCGAGGTGATCAGCCATATCGGCCCCCGGCCCGAGGCCGACATGCAGGCCCTGATGAAATCCGAAGGCCTGCTCTGATCTGCCATGATCAAGGACGGTTTTCACGACGTGCCCCCGGGCAAGGTGGCCACGATCGTCACCCATCTCGAGATGCGCTACCGCGTGCCGGAACGGATCGTTCCGGTGCCCGGGGGCCTGACGTTCCGGCGGCTGGAAAACCCGGATGTGGAAACCTATCGCGATCTCCTGCGCCGCGTCGGCTCATACGCATGGCTGTGGTTTTCGCGGCTGACCCTGTCGGACGCAGACCTGTCCGAAATCATCCGTCACCCGGACTGCCCGCTCTACACGCTTGAACAAGACGGTCGCCCCGAAGCAATGCTGGAACTGGATTTCCGCAGTTCAGGCGACTGCGAACTGGCGTTTTTTGGTGTGACGCCGCAGCTGATCGGCAAGGGTGCCGGGCGCTACCTGATGAACCGGGCCATCGGCCTTGCGTGGGACCGCCCGATCACCCGGTTCCACCTGCACACCTGTACACTGGACAGCCCCGGCGCGCTTGGCTTCTACATCCGCAGCGGGTTCAAACCGACACGGCAACAGGTCGAGATCGCCGATGATCCGCGCGTGACCGGCGTTCTGCCACGCGATGCCGGCCCTCATATTCCGATTTTCGAAGAATAATCCGCAACGGCCCTGACCGCCGGGTGGATCAGGCGACGTTCAGAAGCGGCCCTTCAAAGCCCTTCAGATGCGCGCGGATCCCCTGCGCCTGCATCAGATCGCCGGAGAACAACTCCGGGAACAGCGTCTGCACCTCGGTGAACGCCGGATCATCCTCCGGCCAGTCGGCGAGGAACGCGGGGTTCAGGCTTTCAGCGGCACTGCCATTGGCCCGGACGATTTCGTGCTGCTCAAGCAGGATGTGCAGGTACTCCACCCAATCCATCCCGGTTTCCCGCCGGATGGTCCTGTCGTTGATCAGATGTTTCGCGGCCACCAGCACCTCGGTTTCGCCGAACAGCAGTTCCGCCTGCCAGCCCCGGATCAGCATCCGGTGGTTAGGCGACACCAGAAGATCGCGGTCATTGTCCAGCGCATGGGCCGCGATCCGGATCGGTGCAAACGGTCCCAGCGCCCTGATCCGCCGCCGCCCGATCCAGCGTACCGGCACCGGACCATGGTCCAGCGTTTCCACCAGATCGCCGATCTTCAGGTCTTCAATGGGCACCTGCCCCCGGTCCGTCAGAATCAGCGTGCCCAGAACAAAGCAGGGCACCGGGTCCGGATCCAGACTGTTGCCATAGTAGAAATTCGCGTTTTCCGTACCGGTCGGGTCACCAGAGGTTTCATCGTAGACCGGCTGTTCGCGCTCGATCGACGTGCTTTCTCCCTCGACAAAGGTTTCGTTCAGGGAAAACGCCATCTGACCGCTGGGAACGTCGGCGAACGGCGAGGCCGTTTTCGGCGCAGAGACATAGCTGTTCACGTCGTCATTGGTGACAAAAAACGTATCACCCTGCTCCACGGCCTGCCCGGAATCGCTTTCGGTCGCCCCGGATTCCTTGACCTTGGAGCCGTCATTGACGTCGAATTCATAGGTCACGCCGTCCCGCGTAACTGCCACGCGGGTAAAGATCACCTCATCGAAATCAAACTCTCCGTCGGGCCGCAACGAACTGTTCAGGATGTCGATCTCGATGATGTCCGTGGGCAGGAACGGCTGGTCGGATACCTGCAATTCGGTTGTGACGTCACCGTCGGGCGAGGACACGTCGTCGATGAACGCCACGTGGGTACCGTCGAAATAGAGCGTCGTGACATCAGACGCATCATAAAGCCGGGGAGAAACCAGATTAAAGCCATCATCCGGGTTCGGATTGTCATCCGTGGCGTTTCGACCGGGGCCGCCGGTGGCCCAGTTTGTCAGGTCCGAGATTGCCGCGATTACGCCCTCGGAACTGATCGGATTTGGCAAGTCGTCAAACCCGTCAAAGACCATATAGTCATGGTCACCATCGATGATGATGGCGCCATTCTCGTGTAGGGTGACAAAAGTCTTTGGGTATCCGGACTATCCCGGACTATCCCGGACTATTCCGGCTGGGATTGCAAAACGGGCTTGAAATCAGGGCTTTGAGCGCCTCTTGGGGCGCGGACCTGATGGCCACGTCGGATTCGGCCCGCGCCATAAGTCTTTCAGAATCGGCACGTTTCGGGGGGTGCGAACCCGCTGGAAACGGTGATTTTGTCGCTGATATCGGGGGCGCGAAACAGCCGGATTTTCCGGGCATTTCAGGGGTGGTGCTTTTCGGGCTTCCCGGTGCTTTCCGCGGCCACGATGATCTGCCCTTGCAAGGGGCCTGCAAGGGATGTTCGGCTATCAGCTGTAGGGCATGTCGTAGCCGATGAACGAGCCATCTTCGTATCGGTCGGTAATGTTGCCTTGCGCATCGCGCTGCGCGCGCGGCGCGGGTTCGGTGGGGCTGAGGTCGACACCGTCGAAGACGGGCGGCAGGGTCGAGCGCAGCGGCTCGTAGAGTATCCCGTCGAAGGCGAACCCGAGGAGCCAGAGGAACTCGGTCGGATCGTGGGCCGGATCGCGGAGGTAGAGTTCGCGCCCCTCGGAGGAACAGTTCACCGGCGTGGGGCGGGCGAGGGTCTTCTGCATGCCCGGCACATCTGAATGGGTGCCCTCGACCGTGCCTGCCGTGTCGTCCCAGATCACGGTGCGCATCTCGCGCCCGTAGAGCATGTCGGGAAGGTTGATCCTGTGAATGGCCATGGGGTGCTCTCGCTATCGTCGCTATGCGGGATCGTAATGGAAAAGCAGCCCCAGCACCAGATCGAGCATCTCCGGATCGTCGCGCACGAGCTTGTCCAGATCGACGCCTTCGTCGCCGGGCAGCCTGTGGAAGAGGATCTGGAAGGCGCGGGTCATGACCTCGGCGGCGCGGCCACCTGCGTATTCCCGCCCGAAGTAGCCATCGACATACTGGTCGCGCCGTCCTGTCAGAGGTGGATAGTCGGGCAGGATCAGAACCGGCTCCCGCGCCCCGCCGGGCAGGGTGGTGCGTCGGATATGGAGGTCCTGGAAGAGACGGTCGATTTCCGGCATCGCCGCTTGCAGGTGGTGGACATATTCGTGGGTGGCGTTGGAGGGATCGCGGGAGGTGATGGCCCAGGCGGTGTTATCGGCCTTGGTCAGCTGGCCGCGCCCGATGCGGACCGACCCTCGTGCGGCGGCGGAAAGGTAGCTGCCGCCGGTTTCCTGCCCGTTGGCGGCAACGCCGAGCGGGCTGGCATTGGCGCGCGCCACCCAGCGTGCCGGAAAGCGCAGCGAGGCGGCATGGACGGCGTCGGCGGCGGCCCGGTCCTCGCCGCCCGTGCGCAGGGGTCTGACGGATGCCGCCACGGTTCCGGCGCCGCGCCCGGTTGTGAGGCCCTGGGCAACGAGGCCACGCAGGCGGTCGGCAAAGCCCGCCTGGTCCGGGGCCAGTGCGGTGGCCTCGACAAGCTGCCTGCGCCTCGTGCGCCCCCGCGCGATCCATTCGGTGACATCGGAGGTGGCGGCGCGGACGAGCGCGGGCGGGGCGGCGATCAGGCGGTCCGCGAGCAGCTTGCGGGCGCCGGCCACGGGGTCGACGGTGCCGGGGTTGTGGGCAAAGCCGGGATCGATCCCGACGGGCACGTCCTGGCTCTCCCCGGTGCGGCGGTTGCGCCATGGCCGTGTGCGGTTCCACCCTTCCGGCGGGCCGGGCGAGGGTGTGAGGCCGAAGCGCTCCAGATCGGCATCCGAGAGGGTCTGCACGGTGCAGCGGCAATGCCAGCCGCAGGGCGGGAAATGGGTCTGCCAGAACGGGTCGTCCCAGCGCAGGATGGTGCCGTGCCAGGCCCGGTGCAGGGGCCGGGTGCGGTCATCGAGCGTGGCGATGTAGCGAACCCATGGGCGGCGGCCCGCCAGGCGGGTGATCTGCGCCCACTTGCCGGCGGCGGTGGCCATGCGCAGATTGGTGTCGAAGATGGTTCTGAGCCGACGGGGTGAGCCGAGCTGGACCACGCGGGTCTCGCCGGTTGCAGGATCGGTCATGGTCTTGCGGCCCCACCAGCCCCTGGCGCGCAGGATCGGTTCGAGCTCGTCCTGGAAACTCTCGAAAGTGGTGCCTTCGGCCAGCACCCGGTCCATGGCGTCCCGGATATCGGTCAGGATGTCGAGACGGGCGACCTTGGCCACCGTGAAGGAGCGGGCATGCTGGGTCGCGGAGGTGTCGCGCCAGTCATGGCCGACATGCATGCCCTTGGCGCGGAAGAATTCAATCGCCTCCTCGGGGGGCACATCCATGATTTCGGGGACGGGATCAGGCATTGCCGCCCTCTCTGTCGTCATCCCTGCCGGCGCCGTCATCCCCCTCCGCCGAGAGCCGCGCCGAGGTGGTGGCGCGGGCGAGCCGCGCGGCCATGGGGTTCGTGTCCATGGCCGCGTAGAGATCGGGGGCGTCCAGTGCGGCCGCGAGCGCGTCCGGGGTGTGGGCTTCCGCCACGGCGACCCCAGGCGGGGTGAGCACCGGGTCCATCAGCGCCTCCCAGCCGCTCTCGCCGACCAGGCGGTCGACGGCGGCCTGACGGGGATCGGGTTCCCAGATGCCGCCATAGGTCTCCTCGACAGAGGGCTGTGTCAGCCTGAGGCCGGAGGCGGCGGCGACCTGCACGTCGCGCGCGGCGCGCGCGGCGAGGTCTTCGGGCGGGGCGGTGTTGCGGCTCAGATGCGGGACGGCGGCACCGGGGAAGTTCCAGGCGGTCAGCCATGTCGCGACCGAGTGGCGCAGCATGGCCGAGAGGCGGCGCGCATCCGCCGCCACCAGGCGTTGCAGCACGTCGGCATGGGCCTCGGCCGTGGCCTGCCACTGGCCGATCTCGGAGGTGGCGCGCTCGCCCAGCACCGCATCGGCGATCATGGCATCCATCGCCCTGACGAACTCTGCGTAATCGCCACCGGCGCGCCGCCCGCTCTCCAGCAATTCGATCTTGTGACCCTCTTTCAGGACCAGGCCCGCGCCGCCGACCAGCGCGGCCTGCTGGGCCAGCGCTTTCTCGATCGCGGCGGAACTGGCGTCGCCGGCGAGCGTCATACAGGTCGTTGGCGTGCCAAAACGCTCCAGCGCGACCGCCCACATCGAGACCACGTGGCGCTTGAGCCAGACCGGCCAGACACACCATTCGGCGGCACCGGGGCCATGCGCCTGCCCGCCATGCTGGCGCGGCTGGACCAGGACGCAGAACTTGGCCGGGGGCAGGACGACACCGCCCGGCCGGCCCCGCGTGATCAGACGCAGGTCGCCGTCCCGGTGCCAGCGGAACCTTGCGGGGTTGCGCACGCGCAGATCGGCGAGCCGCACGGCGGGGCCCTCGATCTCCCAGAGGCATTCGGCGATGGCGTAGCCATGCCAGGCGGCGTGCAGAAGCTCGCGGCTGATCCGATCGATCTCCAGCGCGCCCAGCTGCTCTTCGAGATCCCCGGCCGCCATCCGGTCCCGGCGCATCGTCCCGCCCGGCGTGATCTCGAGCGGGGCCGCCACCACCGCATCGAGGCGCTGATCGAGGACCGCGCGGGCATGGGGGTCGGCCAGTGCCGCCGTGGCGGCGGTGACACCGGCGGGATCGGCCTGCCAGTGGCGCGGATCGGAGCCCAGCCCGAAATCGCGATAGCGCTCGGTGAGATCCCAGGCCCCGCCACCGCCCAGGGTGACTTCCGGGGGCGCGATCTCGCCCTTTGCGGGGCGGGCGGGGATGTCGGCATGCGCCATTCTACCAGCCCCTCAGGGCAGCCAGCGGCGAGTGCAGGACGCCGAGGTCGCTGTCACCATGATACTGCGGTGTGCCGTACGGACTGCCCGGTGCCGACCAGGCCGCGTGGCGGCGCGCGTCGGTCCAGGCCTCGAACGGCCCGCTGGCGGTGCGCGCGGCCGAGACCGCCAGCGCCAATGCCCAGAACCGGTCGGCATGGCCGTCGCTCTGCGCGCGCTCCGCCACCAGCCGCGGCGCGCCGGTGGCGCCGGGCTCGGCACGCACGCTGTGCAGGTCGGCCGCCAGGGCATCATCGGCGGGAATGCGGATGCGTTTGTCCTCGAAGGCCTCTCGGAGCCGCGTGGCCACATCGAGCCGGCGCGGCGCGGTCATCAGCACGCCTTCGACGGTGAAGGCGCCGTGATCCCCGGCCAGCTGCTCGACCACCGCCTCGCCCATGCCGGTCTGGTCGATGGCGATCCGGAGCGGGCGATGGGCCCGCACGAGGCGCGCCACCTCGGCGCGCTGTTCGGAGAACGAGACGTCGCGCAACGTCACCAGCTCGCGCAGCCAGAGCGCGTCACCGGCATCCTCGATCACCGCGGCCACCCAGAGATCGCGCCGGCGCGCCACATCGATGCCGATACAGACCGGACCGGAGCCGCGCAGGCCGGGATCGCCCGCCGCGTCGCGCATCGTCGTGCGGATCAGATCCCATGTGATCCAGGCCCCGCCCCCGGCGGCGGGAATGCAGTCGAGCTCTTCGCCCGCGTGGCGTCCGTATTGCGCGCGGATCGCCGCCTCCCAGGCCGCCTGCGCGGCGGGCGTGCCCGGTTGTCCGGTCACGGCGGCGATGCGGGAATAAAGCCCCTGATCGAGCGCGTCCGCCAGCGTCACCCGGTGCAGGCTGCCGGGCTGGCGCCGCTCGCGGATGTCGCGGACCAGCGTGTTGAAGGGCGAGGCCTCGCCGTTATGGGTGGAGATGATGCGCACGCGCCCGCCCCAGGTGGTGAAGGCGAGCGCGGCTTTGAGAACCTCCTCGAGATCGTCAACGAAGGCCGCCTCGTCGACAATCGCCACATCGCCCGGACGGCCCTTGCCGCGGAACCCCCGCGGGCTGGAGGTCATGGCCAGGATCTGCTTGCCCGTCGCCGCCACGATGCGGAAGGCCTGGATATCGCGTCCCGCGTCGCCGATCAGCACCTCGCCGGCGGCCGAGGCGGCGATGCCGAGATCGCGCGTCCAGCCCGCGCAATCGTCGATGAAGCCGCGGGTCATGTCGCGGCTGTAAGACAGGTAATAGATATCGCCGCGGCCCTCGGCGGCATGCATCACCGCGTGGTAGGCTTCGGCCCAGGAGATGCCGATCCGGCGGGACTTCTCGATCACCGCCACCGGGTCCATGTCGGTCACCCAGGCGCGCTGGTACGGCAGCAGATCGCGGTTGCTCATGTGGCGCCCTCTGCCTGTGCGCCGCCTTCCACGGCAGCGCGGATCGCGGCGGCGACCTCCGGGGAGAGCCCGGCCCCGCGCGCGGCGGTCACCGCCCGCTCGGCGCCGGCCTTGCGCTCGGCCTCGGCCAGGCGCTGGCGCTCCCTGTCGCTGATCGCCTCGCGGATGCCGGAAGAGGTCATGAGATCCTTCATCATGCGACCGAGCAGATGCAGGTCGCGCGTGTCGATCTCCCGGCCCTCCTTGCCGAACTGTGCCTTGATGCACTTGAACGCGAGCGTCGAGATCATCTCGAAGAGCGCGGAATGGCGCCGGGCCTCATCCTCCAGACCGTTCCTGCCCATCCAGTCCTCGGCCCAGCCGGAAGCCTCTTCCTGGAGCTTTGAGAATTCGGCGTGCTCGGCGCCGAATTGCGCCACCGCGCTGCGCCCGACGCTCAGGAGCAGCCCGCGGTCCACCAGCCGCGCGTTCAGCGCGTCGGTGACCGCGTTGTAATCGGCAAACCCGCGCGTCTGAAGCTCTTCCTTCAGCCAGTCGCGCAGCGCTGTGGGCAGCAGATCGATCTTGCGGCGGCGCGGCATTACCGGGCCTTCGGCGCGGCGCGGCGCACGCCCGGCACCCGGGCGCGGCCTTCGGCCACATCCACGCCCCGTGCCGTGGCCTCGACCAGCAGGAAGCCCTCGTGATCCTCGATCGAGACCAGATCCTGCTCGCGCAGCCAGGCCAGCGTGCCCACCAGCCGGTCGCGCCCGGTCGCGATCCTCAGCCCGTTCAGGACATCCAGCAGGATCTCCGAGTTGGAGGCATACTCCAGACAGGCCGCCAGATGGGTGAGCAGGGCCAGGCGGCGGTGTTCCTCCAGTGTCGCGGCGTAGCTCATCAGCGGCCCTCTCCCATCAGGTGGTCCTCGATCCGGGTGATCGCGGCGCCGAGGCGGTCCATCGCCGTGTGATTGGCGCCGATGGTGGCCCGGACCTCCCGCAGCGCGCCCTCCTGGCGCCCGAGCGCCAGTTCGATCTTGTGGATGTCCTCGCGGCTCGCCAGCGTTGCGACCGCCTTCTCGAGCCCCGCGATGCGCGCCTCGTGGCGGGTCAGCCGCACGGCGATGTCCGGGGCCGGCCCGTCCGTCCCGGAGGATCGGGGCGAGGGCAGGAAGCCGAGGCGCCTGAGCGCCAGGACGCCGCCCCCGAGCAGACTGAAGATCATGATCAGGGCGGCGAAGGTCTGCCAGTGTTCGGGCGTGATGGTCATGGCGTGGGCGGGCTCCGGAGCCTGTGATCGGTTCGGCCCCACACTACCCGGCTCTGCTGCGCGAGGGCAGCGGACCATGGTCCGCGAAAGCGGTGTCTGCGCCGTCGAAGAGATCTCCCGTCGCCCGCTCCGCCTTTCTGCGCGCGGCGATGCCCGCGCGGCGCATCGGCGCGTCATAGGTGTTATGGCATCTCTGGCACCAGGCGCGCAGGTTCCCGCGCGCGCAGTTCTCGGGGTGGTGATCGAGGTGAGCGACGGTGAGCACGACCCGAATGGGCCTGCCCCATGTCACCGCGTCACCGCCGGTGTCCGGCATGATCCGCCCGGTCTCGGCGCAGATCCCGTCGTCAGTCTCCGCGGCGCGTTCCAGACGCCAGACCGCGCACCGCTCGCGGGTGCGGCCACGGTGGATCATCTCCCCGTTCGGTGCGCCGCAGCGCTCGCAGCGTTGCCCGGCCTCCCGGCGCACGCGCCTGGAAATCTCCGGCCAGCCTGCGGGATACCGGTCGCGGTTTTCAGGCCGGATCGGCATCACGGGCCCGCCGCGCCGCCTCCACCCAGGCGAGACAGGCGGCGTTCAGATCACGGCCATGGGCCACGATGCCGTGCAGCTGCATCTCCACCACCCCGCAGGCGATCTGCGGCACATCCATGGCCCCGCCGGCCTCCAGAAGCGCCGTGGTCACGGCCTCGGCGATATCGTCCGCATCGGCCATGGCCGCGAGCCGGTCCAGCAATTCCGCGCGGGTGGCGGCGATGTCATCGCTCAGTGTCATGCACATTCTCCTTCTGTTGCCTGGCAGAGCGCGCCCTCGGCGTCGAATATCCAGTCGCCCTGACGCGCCACGACGTTGCGCAGCGCTGCGCAACTGCCGTCCTTGCGCCATGTGGCCCCGGCCGCACGCCCGCTCAGATCGCTGGCCAGCGTCTCCATCTCCTCCCACCAGGCGAAGCGGTCGGGATAATCCCGCGCCAGCGCGGCGCGCGCCGCCTCGCTCTTGAGAAAACAGCCGTCGCAATTGCCGAGCGGCGTGCGCCCGTTGATGTTGGGCAGGGCGAGGTCGAAAGGCTGCGCCGCCCAGAAGCGGGCCACGTCGCGTCGGGCAATGCCGGCCCCGGCCAGCGGATACCAGGGCGTCCAGCGCTGCCGGTCGGGCCTTGACGAGAGCCGCCGGGGCTCGTCGCCCCGGATGCCGAGGGCGGAGGTCCAGTGTGTCCAGCCCTGCAAGACCAGCCAGCGCTTGGCGGTGCGCACCTTCAGTTCCGCCGTACAGTAGCGCGCCGCCGGGTTGGGCAGGTGCCGCTTGCGCCGGATCAGCGCCTCGAACGGCTCGCCGCCGCGCGCGGCGGTCGCGTGACTTACCTCGGCCACGCCGGGGCGGTGGTGGTGGGTGTCGTAGCGGTATTCCAGCCAGACGATATCGATGCCCCAGTGCCGCCCGCACTCGGCCACGAAATCCAGCGTCGCCTCCATCTCGCGCCCGGTATTGGTGAAGATGACCCGCACCCGGTCAGGCTCGAGCGGGCCATTCGCGTCCAGAATGCGATGCAGCATCATCGCCGAAGAGCGCCCGCCGGAGAAGGCGATCTGCACACGGCCCTGCGGCAGGCGGAACGGGTCAGCCATTCTTCCCCCTCCCCGCCTTGATATAACGGCGCACCACGCGCACCGACATGTGCAGCCGGGCCGCGATCTTCCTCGATCCAAAGCCTTGGCCGGCCAGCCAGCGCACCACCTGGCGGCGCGCCAGCGGTATCTCCAGCACATGGCCGCCGAGGGCCGCAATCAGCGCTGCCGCCGCCGCCTCCCCGACCGTCTCCGCAAGGGCCTGGCCCGCCGGGCTGTCCGCCCGCGCCGGCACACGCCAGACCTGGCCGCCATGGGCGAGCGCAATCGCCAGCGCCGTCTCGCGACCGGCGTGATCGGCGATCTCGGCAAGCGTGCCGGGCAGGGGATGATGTGTCACCTCCCGCACCTCCGCCGCGCCGACAGGGACGCCAGCCGGCACCGCATCCGCCGGGCGCGGTTGGAGATTGCGTCACGCTGGGCCGAGGTGACAGTGACGATCATGATTGCGCCGCCCTCATCCCGCGCCAGATGATAGCGCAGCCCGCCACAGACGAGCGCGGCGCGCTCGTCGGGCATCTCCGCCGGGGCGGGTGGCAGGGCGCGGGCGATGCGCCGCCGGAGCCCGGCCACGTCCACCCCGAGCCCGCGCTCAAGATGGCGCTTTCCATCGTCGATTTTTGCGCCGTGTGCGTCTGCGGCAGGATGACGGTGGCCACGGTGTTGATGAGCGGCCTTCACCAGGTTGACGTACGCGGCCGCCTGCAGACGGTCGACATGGCGCGGCTCGAGGAGGATCTGACAAATCGTTTTACGTTCGATGGCCGCGCTGCCTGAACCGCACATCATGCCGCCCCGCCGCCCGACCTGTCATCGCCGGCCTCCGCCCGCGCCAGCCAGGCTTTCAGCGCCCGGATCACGGCGGTGACATGCGCGGTCTCGGTGAGGGCGTCCACATCCATCGGCACGAAGGACCAGTGCGCCCCGAAGCGCGCGCGGATGAAGGCATTGAGCCCGGCGCGGCCGGGCCGCTCCAGCAGCCCCCGGCGGCCCAGCTCGCCCCAGAGCGCGTGAATGAGGCGGAGATCGGCGCGCGGCGCTTTGGGATGGTATCCGTCGCCCGCGCCGTTTTGTCGGCCCCTGCGTCCGCTGCCACGGGCGTTCAGGTGGTCCAGAAGCCGTGCCAGATCGGTCGGGCCCATATCCCGCATCGACGCCTTGCCGGTGACGGCGAGCTGCACATCGCGGCGGGCGTCGCCATCCAGCCCCAGCCGGCGGCAGGCGGCATGGGCGGCGCGCATCAGCGCGCGCCGGTCCATGGGGCGTGATGGGCGGGCCATCGCTCAGCCCGCCTTTGCCAGATCGATGGTGACGGGCTCCCATGCCCCCTCGGGGGTCTCGCGGCGGTAGCAGCGGATATAGGTTTTCGAGCCGACCACCCGCATCGCATCGCGGATTGCCGCCATGGCCTGTTGCCAGCGCGCATCCCCGATATCGAGGCGCAGGAGACTGTAGATCGCCCCCCGGCTGATCTCGCCCTCGCGGTCGACCTGGAACGCATGGGCCACGATCGCGCGGATCTCGTCGCGGCTGCCCTCGGCCCATTCGGCCAGGCATTCCTCGACCAGATCGCGCGCCACCTGCAGTTCCGGCCCGAAGGCGATGCGCTCGGCGATCTGCACCTGCACCTTGCGGCAGCCGTCATAGCTCATATAGGTGCGGTTGCCCTTCACCGAGCGCCGGGCATGGCCGCCATATTCGTCCTCGAGCAGCGCATCAAAGGCGGCGATGTCGTCGAAGCTGTGCCCGCGAAACCGGGCAATCTGCGCCGAGAGATCCTCGGCATGGCCGATCACCGTCCTGACCATCTCGTCCTGCAGCTGGTCCTGGGGCCGCACCAGATCGACCGGCGTCAGCCGGCCCTGTCCGTCGCGCATGTAGCGCTGCCCGTCGATCAGGACGGTGGCCTCGTGGATCCAGCCTGCGGGCGCATCCGGGATAATCTGGTTTCCGCCCGCGTCACGGGGTGCGGGGTCGGTCTCGGGTCGGGTCATGTCATGTCCTCCAGGTTGGTGGGTCGGTTGATCTTGCGCGGCCTCTCAGGCCTCCATGCCGGCGGCCGCGGCGGCGATATCGTCGGGTGTGATTGCCGCCCGCCCATCGGCGCGGGCGATCATGAAGGCGCGCGCCATGAGCCGGCGCAGCGCGTGCATCCCCCCGGGCGCGGCGACAGCAGCCCGGGCCGCCTTGCGTTCGGATGCCGAGGGGGCGCGGTCCAGCACAGATGCCAGCAGCGCACTCACATCGGCCGCGCCCGGCACGCCCAGGCCCACCCGTACACCGATCCGGCCCGTGACCTGCGGGCAGCGCCCGAGCGTCATGCGCAAGGTCTCGTCGCCAATGAGCGCCAGGCCGCAGCCCGAGAGATCGCGCAGACCGCGCAGCGCATCGATGAGCCGGGCGGAGAGATGCTGCGCCTCGTCGATGGCCAGAAGCGCGTGGCGGCCCTCGAGGCGCGCCAGGATCGCCTCCTCGGCCTCCAGCGCGGAGACAAAGCGCCCGCCCGCCCCGAGGCCGCGCGCGATGCGCCCGTAAAGGCCCGCCAGCGAGGTGATGGCGCAGGTCACCGTCAGCACGGTGACCTGCGCGCGCGCGGCTGCAAAACGTTTGAGCGCCCAGGACTTGCCCGCACCCGAGCGGCCATGGATCAGCACCACGTCACCGGTGGCCTGGGCATGGGCCAGTGCCGCCATTATTTCTTCGGTCAGGCCCAGCCCTGCATGGGTATCGAGACCGGCGGGCGTCAGCGTCAGGGCGCGCGCCTCGGTGCGGGTCTCCAGCCAGGACTGCGCCTTGCCGGTCACCATGGGATTGTCCCCCTCGTATCTGTCGGCGAGCCAGCGCCCCAGCGTGGTCGGACTGACGCCGATGCCGCGCGCCGCCTCGGCCTGGCTCAGCCCATGAGCCGTCATCTCGGCGGCCACCGCGCGCAGCGTGGTCGCCATATCGGGGGCCGTATCGGGGGCAGCCTGTTCAGCGCCCGGGGCCGGGACGGCGGCAGGCATGGGCAGTCGGGTGACGGTTTCGGTCATGTCTGGTCCTCCTCGAGATAAAGCTGTCTGAGCGCGGCCCTGAACGGATCGCTATTGACCCTGGCCGCGCCCGGCTGTCCGGTCTCCGTCATGGCCCTGGCCGCGCGCGCCGCCGCGCCGGCCGCGCCAAGCGCCGGGGTCTCGTGCGGATCGGCGGAGCGCGGCAGATCGACCACCCTGGCGGTGGCGGATCTGGCCGCCTCGAGCACATCGTCCATCGCCCGCTCCGGCGTCTGGCCGCGCCTGAGCTTCCTGGCCCGGGCGCGCGCCGCGCTGTCGGCCTTCTTCGCCCGGGCCCTTGCCTGCGCCGCCACCGCCGCACGCGCCTGCCCGGTCGCCTCCCCGGCCAGGCAGAGAAACCGACCGTCTTCCGTGAACACAAGAACCCGTCCCGGCTCGGCCGGGTCGCGCCGGACGCCAACGCGCTCCCCCACAAGTGGTCCCAGCTCCGGCGCGATATGCCAGTGCGCGGCGATCCTGAGGCCTTCCTTCTGCACCACCCGGGTGCCGCCGCCCCTGACCGGTTCGGCCAGAAGCGGGTCGAGCGCGCGCACATCCGCAATCCGCGCCAACGGGTCGGTCCAGGCCCGCGCCCGCGCCGCCGGGGTCTCGCCGCCCAGCCCCGCATGGGGCCTGGTGTGATAGATACCGTCCGTCCAGGCATCGCAGCGCGCCTGCAGTTCCGCCGCGCTCAGCGCCACGCTGAAGGTCTCGCGCCCGTCCTTGCCGCGCCGTGCCGCCATCGACCGCTTCGCCTCGATCTTCTTGCGGTCGGCCACATTGTGGCCGACAAAGCCCGGCAGATACGCGAAGAGATCCCGCGCCGTGGTGCCGAAGAACCGCTCGATGAAGGGCTTGGCCTCGGGCGTATAGGGCGGGCAGATGTCATGGGTGATGCCAAGATCGGCCAGCGCCCGGACGAGATGGGCCGAAGTGTAGTCGCGGCCCTCGTCGGTGCGCACAACCTCCGGCACGCCCCAGTCGATCAGGCAGCGCCGCAGCAGCGCGCAGATCGCCGTGGCCCGGCTGACCGGCACGACCAGCAACCGGCCCCGCCGCGTGCCGACATCAATGGCCCCCACGATGGTCTGCCGCCCGTCGGTGCACATCACGTCCGCCGGCGTGCTGTCGAGTTCCCAGAGCGCGTTCGGCTGCGGGATCACGCCCTGGGCATTTTCCGAGCGGCGTCCGAACGCCGGGGCGCGGCGGGAGCGGTGCCCGTCGGGGTCCGAGACCGCGGAGAGATCGCGGGCGTGCTCTTTGCGAAACGCGGCCAGGCGGCGCTGGAGGGATCTGAGTGACAGGTCCACATGCAGGCGCACGCGTGCCACGCGGGCCACATGGGAGGCCGTGAGATGCGCGCCATGCTCGAAGGCCAGCGCGGCCAGAAGATCGTCGAGGGTCTCCTCCGATGTGCCGCCACCCGCGCCGCCGCCATCACCCCCACACGCACCCCCGCCGCCTTTGGGCCGGCCCCGGCGCGGGGCATCCATCAGGGCGGCCAGGCGCGCTTCGGGGCCGAGGCCGCGCACCCGGGCGCGCCAGGACGCCACCGAGGCCGGGGAGACCCCTGCCGCCCCGGCTGCAATCCTGTCAGCCTCGGCCTGTGTCAGACCGCCCGCCACCAGCCGTCCGGCCTCTGCCACCGCCGCCAGCCGCACCCGGGCGCGCTCCAGCACCGCGCCCTCGGGCGGCAGGGAGGGATGTGGCAGGGATGGGAACGGGGATTGGGACGGCGGTGCATCGGGGATGCAGGGGGCTTGCACGCCCGGTGCAGCCGGTACGCAGGGGGCTTGCAAATCGGGGGCCTGAGCGGGTGTCTGAGCGGGGGCCTGCCCGCGCAGCGCCCGGATTGCCAGAGTGCCCATTACCGATCCTCCGGGATGTCCGTTGCGGTATCCGTTGCGGTGTCCGCTGCGCCGGAGGCCACCAGCCGGGCCTCGATGCGCGCCGCAATGGTGTTGATCTCCGCCACACGGGTTTCGAGCCGCCTTTTGAGCCGCGTTGCCGCCTTCGCCCGCGCGTTGCCGTGCAATGCGGCGGCCCCGGCGGCATTGTCCGGATCAAAGAAGGCCGCCGTCACCTGGTCGATCTCGTGCCAGACCCGCCCGATCTCGCCGATCGCGTCCTTCGTGCGCGCCTCCGTCGCCCGCAGCGCCGCGCGCGCCGTGTCGCGGTCCGCGCGGGCGGCGGCCAGATCGCGCTTGAGCCGCGCGACCTCGGTTGCCAGATCACTGACGTTTGTTCGCCGGCGAACAGCCCGTACCTCATCCCGCAGCATCGCGCGCGTCCAGTGTTCGGCGCTGGCCAGATCCAGCAGACGCTCCTGCTCGACCTCGGGCAGAGCCACCACCTCAAGATGCAGGTGAAACGCGACATCTGTTCGCCGGCGAACAGGCTGGAAAACCCTGGCGACCGAGACGAACTTGCGAAGATTGCCCTCGCTCTCGCCAACAATCACCGCCGCCTCGGCCAGGGTCGAGACGACACCTGAGGCAGCCAGCGCCCAGTCGCCGATGCGCCACTCGAACGCGCTGTCACACCGCTCCCGGGCCAGCACAAGACCGATATCTCGCCAGTCGGCGTGTGAAAGTTCGCCGGCGAACACAAGCCCGGGATGACCCGCAGTATCAACAAGCCTCAGGTCGGCCCGATCCGTCATGACGTCCCCTCCCCTTGACCCGATGGCGGGGCGGGCGTTCGGCCCTCCCCTTGAACCGATGGCGGGGCGGGCCTCACCATCCGATACAGCCAGATGCGCTCGCCTCGCGCGCTCACCGTCTGGCGGCAGGCGATCTCGGCCCCGTTGGCGCGCAACTCCGCAATGCAGGCATTGACCGCGCAGACCCGCGCGCCCGTGATGATCTCAAGCGTCGAGCGCTCGGCACCGTCGCCGAGCAGACCGTGCACCCGCTTGAGCCGGGGCGACCGGTGGAGGCGGGCCGCATGCATCACGCCGCCCTCCCGGCCCGGGCGCGCCGCCGCGATCATCGGTGTTGCCACACAACCGATGGGGAAATCACCATGCGCCGAGACTTCGAGGATGCCGGAAGACGAGGCGCCCCGGAAGTCAAGGCGCTGGCCGAGGGCCTGCGCGACCTGACGACCGCGACCGAACAGGCGATAGATGGCCTGCGTGCAGAGATCGAAGAGGTTCTTGTGGAGATCCGTCATGACGTCCCCTCCCCTTGAACCGATGGCGGGACGAGCGCGCGATGCGAAACGGTCGTCGTCATTTTGACCAAATCCTCCGCCAGCCTGAGTACGTAAATCGCGTCCATGACGGAGAGACCGTCGAGATGAAGGGCAACCTCAACCGACAGGGACTTGAGATCTGGCGGTGTCTGCCCTCCGGGCGCCGGGGTCATCGGAATGTCCTTTCCTGAGGGGTGCGGGATATCATCACGCTGCCTCGTAATATCCTGGACGATGTCGAGCCCGCGCTCGCTGACGATGACAACGTCATCCGCATCGACAGTCAGGACTGAGATCAGATCGTCCGCCCGGCGGGCGAAACAGGCAACGCCCCGGCGCGTTCGGATGCTTATCGCGACCTCCATCACGCCGCCCTCCCGGCCCGGTCGCGACCCAGCCGGTCCAGCACCTCGGCCGCCATCAGCGCCGCCGTGCCGGATGTCTCCAGCCAATGCCGCGCCGCGCGCAGCCCGTGGGTTACCGTGGTGTGATCGCGCGCCCCGAGTGCGGCGCCGATGCGCGTGTAACTCGCCTCGGTCAATACCGCCGCCAGCAGCATCGCCAATTGGCGCGGCTGGACGATGTGCCGCTCGCGGCTCCGCCCGCGCAATGTGTCCGCATCAAGACCCGCCACATGCGCCGCCGCGCAGACGATATGCCCCAGCGCCCGGTCCTCACCGCCCGCCATCTCCGGCAGCGCTCCGAGACCCTCAAGGCTCGTGCGCAGCGCGGCCCTGGACGGCATTGCGCCCCTGGAGCGCGCGGCGAGACAGCGCGCCCAGGCCCCTTTGTCCTCAAGCCGCTTCGCGGCGGCGACCGCGATGCGCATCCGGCGCAGCAGCGCCCGTGCTGTGGCCCTGTCGAGGGCAACGCCCGCAGGCGCCATCAGAGACCCCGCCTCCGACAGCGCCCGGCGCAGGGCCTGCATGTCTGTCGCTGCGCTCATGGGCTCACCCCCGTCGCGTGGGCAAACAGGAGACCCAGCCACAGCGTTCCGAATATCGCCGCCACCCCGATCAGATCGCCGATCCAGTGATCCTCCAGCGCCGCAAGGGTCTGGCCCGGCCACCGGCAAAAGGCCCCGGCCCCGCGCACGATGGGGGACAGAACTTCCCGCCAGCGGGAACTTGTGCGCAGGGCCGGGGCAGGTGCCACCGCGCGCGCAGTCAGCGCAGGCGGTGGACAGGGAGAACGGGACACACGGGGTCTCATGTCACCCCCTCCGCGCCCGCGTCGTGACCTCTGGCGTCGCCCTCCCAGACCGGCAGCAGTCCGGCCACACGGTCCGCCAGGCGGTCCCGGCAGGCCGGGCACAACTCGGTCATGCGGGCGCAGGCCACCGCATCAGTATCCAAAAGCCCGTCATCGATCCGGATCAGCGCCAGTTCATAGACCCCGGCGGAACCGCGCCCGCATCTGTCGCAACGCCCGGTCATGCAGCATCCTCCGGCGGGGCCCCAGCCGCCGCCAGTGCCGCAGGCGAGCCGGGCACCGGCGCAGGGCGCGGGATGTCAGACGGCCAGGCAAGGTCAGTGGGCCAGTGGTCGGAGAGATTCTGGGCGACACGAGCCGCGCGGCGGGTGGTGACGTCGCAGCCACGCTCAAGGCGGTCACAGAAGTCACCATTTCCCGCCATGTAGCGACTCACCGTCCCTGTACTTAAGCCCGTGGCCTTCCCGTAGACATGAATGAGTCTGATTATTTGCGCGGTTTGCGTCATAACGCCAAATTTGCGCTATGACGCAAACTTCGTCAAGCTATTTGTGCTTTATTACGCAAAAGTGCAATAACTTGCACTTGATGCATGCTCACATTGAATTCATTGCGGGAGTTAAGTCCGAACTAGCCCGTCGCGATCTTTCGGTTCGTGCGGCGGCGCTTGAGCTTGGCGTACCCGTCAGGAGTTTCTATGGAATTCTATCAGATGGGCAGGTGCCAACTATCAACCGCGCCGCCGAAATCTGCCGCGCGCTTGGCCTTGAATTCTACATCGGCCCGCCGCGCGGCGGTGATTTCGCCGAATCGCAGAAGACCCCGCGGCCCGCCTGGGACGCTTTCACCGAGGCCACACTGCCGCACAAGGGCATAGCCAGTTGCAGCGTGCAGGGCTGGGGGAAGAACCAGCCGCTGCGCGATCCCTTGCCGAAACCGGAGGATGTGATGGACGAGAATGCCTTTTATGTGTCGGCCTCGGGCCAGTCGATGATCCCCGAGGGAATTGATGGCGGCGCGATCTGTCTGGTCTCGCCGGGCACCGAGGTGCGGGAGGGCGACCGGGTCTGGGTGCTCGATTATCAGGGCCGCGCCGCGATCAAGCGGCTCGTGGAGAAGGGCGCGAATGGCAGCCTGAAACTCCGGGGCTGGATGCCGAAGCGCGACGGGCAGCAGCAGAGCTTCGAGGAGGAGCGCTTTGCCGCAGGCATCCGCGAGACCTACCCGGTCGTGGCGGTCTTCCGGGGCCGTCCCGGTAAGGAGAATTGCGAATACGTCCCCGACCCCAGGCCACCGGCCCATGCATTGCCGCCAGCCCCGCCCCCGAACGCCTCTCCGCCCATCCCGAAACCGATCACCGACATGCTGGGCCTGCCCGAGGGGGCGGCGGCCGAGGCGGTCGTGGCGGCAATGGAGGCGCGGCTCAAGGACCGGGGCACGGCCCATGCCAGCCCCGCAGCCGTGCTGGACAGGGGCAGCATGGGGCAGATGCTCGACAGCAAGCTGAAGTCCGAGACCCGGGCGCTGAAGGACGAGATGGCGGAGAAACTGGATGCCCTGGCGGAGCGCCTGTTGCGGCCCGATCCGGGCGCGCAGGACGCCCGCAGGCTGCCCCTGCGGCAGTTTGTCGATGTCCGCGCGGCGGCCGGGCCGGGCGAGGACGTGTTCGAGGACGGGGAGACGGGCACGCTGATCGTGGCCGCGGATGATATTCCGCCGGGCCTCAGGCCCGACCGCCTTGTCGGGATCCGGGCGGCGGGGCGCTCGATGGAGCCGACCATCCACACTGACGACATCCTTGTTCTCAATCTGGATGTGACCGAGCCACGGGAGGGCGCGATTTTCGTGGTCCGGACAGACACGGGCCTTGTGGTCAAGCGGCTCAGACAGGATGGCGGGGTCTGGACCATGGGCAGCGATGCCGATGACCGGGCGCCGCGTCCGGTGGCGGAAGAGGACCACATCATCGGCCATGTGGTCTGGTTCGGGCCGGAGGGTGCGATTGTGGTTGGGGGTGGGTGATAAAGTTGCATCCGACCATGAATGACGTGTTCGCGAATGCCGCGGTGACGTATGGGAAATGAAGGAGAACGCTGATGAGCTTGAATGGATTATCGATCATTACGGGTGCCTTTGTGCTGGCGCTCTGGGCCCTGCCCTCTGAAGCCCTTGCAGAGGCGGACTGCGCAACCTGGAATACCGTGGAATTCTTTGAGGTAGCGACACCGGCCGATGTGTCCCGCTGCCTGGTTGCCGGGGCGGACCTGGAGGCGCGGACCGAGTGGGGAAGTACCCCGCTGCATTTTGCGGCAGGGTCCGGACCCCCGGAGACGGTGGAGGCGCTTGTGGAGGCCGGTGCGGACCTGGAGGCGCGGGATGAGTGGGGAAATACCCCGCTGCATTTGGCGGCAATGTCCGGACCCCTGGAGACGGTGCAGGTGCTCCTCGACGCTGGCGCCGACCCTGGCGCGCAGGACAAGAACGGCAAATTTCCGTTCGACCTGATCCGCGAAGACTCCCCGCTGATCGGGACGGGTGCCTACTGGCGTCTGAATGACGCGCGGTGGAAGTGATTATCGCGGGTGGGACCGGGAGCCACCCCCCGAGATCAGCAGTTCGCCGACCCGGCGGGCTGCTTTCGCATTGACCGAATAGCGCGTCTCGACCACGTCGATCTCTGCCCATGCGAACATCTCGCGGATTTCGGGTCGCTCGTTGATCGACAGGATGAACCGGCCCTTCAGCCCCTTGAGCATCTCCGCCAGCCGGGCGAAGTCGCCCCGGCCGAACACCTGGCGTCCGTAGTCGGCCTCATGGCCCATATAGGGCGGGTCGAGATAGAAGAGCGTGGAGGCCCGGTCGTATCGCGGGATGAAGGCGGCCCAGTCGAGACACTCGATATGGGTGCCCTGCAAGCGGCCATGGGCGGCGCGAATCAGGGCGCCCATGCGGGCGGCGGAGAGCCGGCCTGAATGATGGACCGAAGGCCCCATCTGGCCCGGCGTGGCGAGATGGGCGGGTTTGCCGCCGAAGCTCATGCGCTGGAGCCAGGCCCATCGGGCGGCGCGGCGGATGTCTGTGAGCGTCCCGGGCGGGGTGGCCAGCAGGCGGGCGAACTCCGCGCGGCTGGCAAGGCAGAGGTCGAACCCGGCGGCCAGCGCGTCCGGGTGATGGCGCAGGACGCGGAAGAGATTGACGATTTCGCCATTGATATCGTTGAGGATTTCGGACTTCGGGCGTGAGGCGCGCCGCAGGAACACCCCGCCCATGCCGGCAAACGGCTCGGCGTAGCAGGTATGCGGGACCGCCCCGATGCGCGCGGCGATGGTCTTCGCGAGATATTTCTTGCCACCGAGCCAGGGCGCGAGCGGCGCGGCGGGCGGGGCCGGCGTGAGCGCGCCGGGCTCTGCCGGGATGTCATCGGGCATGGACAAGGGGGCTGCCTCCCACGATCATGATCCCGCCGCAGCTGCGGTGGCGGGACGGCCAGGGCTGGCCGGTTCTGGTCGTGGGAGGGAACACTCCCGGTTCGGGGTGCTGTTACATCCCGGCCCCCGTCCTGGCCATCATATGGCCTGGCAGAGGTCTGGGCGCGGCATAACATGCCGCACGGGGTTCGGGCAGCGGACCATGGTCCGCCGGTGCGCCGGTCAGATCGCCAGGAGCCGCTCGATCTCGCCGACACGTTCGATGGCGGCCTTGCGCTGGTGGAGACACGCCGCAAGCCCTTCAGGGGTCGGGCAGGGCAGCGGACCCTCCTTCGCGCCCGGCCGGTCACGGCACCAGATGCCCATGCCCGGGGCAGGCGGCTTCGAAATCGGCATAGGCTTCGGCGATCTCGCGCTGCGTCTGGTCTGTGTCGGATCGCGAGCGGGTTGGCAGGCTGGTCCCCCAGGTGCGGCAGAGCGCGGCCTCAGTCGCGCCAGCCGGCGCCGTCGTATTTGCGCAGCCGCTCAGGATCAGCGCGGCTGTCAGACACACGGGCGTCAATATCCTCGGCATGTTCAAAGTCCTTGAGTTGTGCGGCGCGCCGCTCGTCCCGGCGGGCATCCCTGCGGATCAGGGCCATGATCACGGCCCCAAGCGCGGCGAGAGCGGCCCAGAGCGCGGCTCTGGAGGGGATCAGGCGGGCGAGGGCGGCGAGCATCAGGCCGGGTCTCCGGTCTTTGCCGGGGCGCCCTGCCAGTTGGTGCCGCTGGCGGCGACGCATCCCACCCCGTCGGGGCGAATGATGAGGGCGGTCCATGTGCCGGTCTCCGGGTTGGCCGCGAGCATCATGAGGGCACCTGTCGCAGTCAGGCCAAGGCTCTGGGAGGTCTCGCCATACCTCTGAGCAAGCCTGGCTCCGAGGGTGTCGGCGTTGCCGCAGGTGGGCGCGGCGGTGACCGGAGCAGCCAGAAATATCAGCAGTATGACCAGCGGTGTCAGAATCAGGACAATGACGAGCATCCTCATGTCAGCGGTCTCCTCGCGCCCATTTGCGCAGGCGCTCGCGGGCGATCCAGCCCAGCCCCACGAGCGCACACGCGCCGCAGAGCGCGACGATAGCCTGTGTCACAGGCTCCAGCCGCCCGAGAGCCGCAAACACGCCCCCTGCGGTCGCCACGGCGCTTGTGACGGTTGCCTGCAGCGTGGTCGATTGCACCGGGGAGGTGCGGGCGGGTTTTGCACGATGCCACTCCGGCACCCTGAAACAAGGGCATGCCTTCGCGGCATACTGGTTGTGGCCGGAGACCTTGAGGGTGCCGAACCGCGACCCCAGCCGCTCGATCAGCCCCCGCAGGGCCGTCTCCTGCGCGGGCGTGAAGTGATCGCTGAACGTGTCGTTCTCCGAGCCGCTGTGCCCGCCGACCAGGCACACCCCGATCGAGTGCGCGTTGCGCCCGGCGCAGTGCGCGCCCTGCACGTTCTCGGGGCGCCCGGGCGCGACAGTGCCGTCGCGCCCGATGATCCAGTGATAGCCGATATCGCGCCACCCGTGCTCCTCGACATGCCAGCGCCGGATTTCGGCGACCTGCTCCGCGAGCGGGCGCTCCGCCATCCATCCCGGCCGGGTAGCTGAGCAATGGACGATGATCTCGTCAATGATGCGGGTCACGGGCGGGGCTCCTCTGCGGTCCGGGCAGCCCATCCTGGCACATCCGGCGGCGGCCCGGCAGCGGACCATGGTCCGCTGCAACACCGGACAGGACGGTGCTAATGTCCGGGTCATGACATCTGTTGCGCCCCACATTCCCGCGCCGCCCGCTTCGCTCTCCGCCCTTGACGGCTGGATCGACATCTGCCGGGCGGGCAGCTTTACAGCCTCGACCGGTCCGGTGACGCTGGCCGAGGCCGATCTCGACGAGATGGTGGCCAATTTCGAGCGCGCCGACCCGGCCCCTGTCGTGCTCGGCCACCCGACGCGCGACGATGTTCCGGCTGAGGGCTGGGTGGATCGGTTGCGCCGTGTCGGCGACCGCCTTCAGGCGCGGCTCACCCGGCTCGATGACGATTTCCGGTCTGCCTGTCAGGCGGGGCGCTTTGCTGCCCGCTCGATCGGGGCCACGAAGGAGGCCGCGGGCTGGACGCTGCAACACTTGGCGTTTCTGGGCGCCGCTCTGCCCGCCGTTGACGGGCTGGCACCCTCCCATTTTTCACGCCACCCCAAGGGCATGGTGATCGCGCTCTCTGCGCCGCTCGATACCGCGCTGGCCGCCCCGCTCGGGGGCGCCGAGGAGCGTCTGGGCTGGTGGGCGGTCGAGAGCATGCTGCGATCCTTGCGCGAATGGGTGATCGAGCGCTCGACGATCGCGACGGCGGACCGGGTGATGCCGGCATGGTCGCTCGATACGCTGCGCGAACTGGCAGAGCCCGAGGATATGGTGGCGCTGGTGTCAAGGCTCCACGCGACCCTCGCCACCGGCCCAGACCCCGGCACAAGCCCCGGCCCAGACCCCTGCCCAGACCCTGGCACAAGCCCCGGCGGCGCACCCGCCCCCCACTTCACCTCCCGCCGCGCGCCGGCGGCCCCCATCACGACGGAGACCCCGATGCCCTCAATCTTCCCGCCCCCACTCCGGCCGCAGGTCTGCAGCCGCCCGCCCCGGCCACGCCCGCCCCGAACCCCGCCGCGGGCGGGGAACTGGCGGCGCAGGTCGCCGAACTGAACGCGGCGCTCACAGGCGAGCGCGTGGCCCGCCTGGCCGCCGAACAGCAGGCCGCAGCACGCGGCCGGATTGCCGCCCATGTCCAGGCCGGCCGTGTCCTGCCCGCCGAGGCGGAACCGCTGACGGCGCTGTGCGCAAGCCTGGCGGGAACCGGCGAGGGTGGCGCTATCGCGCTGACAGGCGCGGACGGCACCGCGACGCGCGCCAGCCCGGCGGATGTGCTGGAGGCGTTCCTCAAGGGTCTGCCCCGGCGCGGGCCGGAACTGCGCGAGCTTTCGGGCGAGGCCCGGAGTGCTGCTCCGGGCGCGGATCTCTGGCCGCAGACACCGCAGCGGGATGCACCGGACCGGAATGTGCTGGCGCGCCGCGCCAATGCGCTGCTGGCCGCCGACACCACCGGCACGCTGACGCTTGACGTGGCGGTCCGCCAGGTACTGGCCGGGGAGACAGCGCATGCATAACCCGACATTGACCCGCGCCTTCAAGGCCGGCGCTGCCATCAAGGCGCGCCACATCGTACAGATCGGCACCGCCGACGGCGCCGTGATCCAGGCCGACGCCAGCAGCGATACCACGATCACCGAGCGTCCGATCGGCATCTCCGCCGAGATCGACGCAAAATCCGGGCGGGCGGTGGATGTCCACCTGGCCGGCATCGCCTTTTGCGTGGCCGGCGCCGCGCTTGCGCGCGGCTCCAGCGTGAAAGCCAATGCCACCGGCAAGGCTGTCGCAACGACCTCCGCAAAAGACTTCGTGGTGGGCATCGCCCTCACGGCCGCCGGCAAGGAAGAAGACATCATCGCGGTGCTGATCGCACCGCAGCGGATCTGAGGAGACAGCAGATGCCCGACCCAATCCCCCATCCCGGCTCGGCCTATCCGGTCGACGAGACGCGCACCGGCATTGCGATCGGCTACCGCAACCCGGCCTACATCGCCGATCTGGTGCTGCCGCGTGTGCCCGTGGGTTTGCGGACCTACCGCTACACCTCCTATCCGCTGGCCGAAAGCTACACGCTGCCCGACACGACGATCGGGCGGCGCTCGGACCCGACGACCGTGCACCTGAGTGCCACCGAGATGGCCGGCATGGTCGCCGATTACGGTCTGCAGGATCTCATTCCGGATGACGACATCCGCAATATCCCGCCCGGCGTCTCCGATCCGCGTGACCGCTCGGTGATGACGCTGACTGATCTGCTGACGATCGGGCGCGAGAAGCGCGTGGCCGATCTCGTCCTGAATGCCGACACATATGCCGACGCCAGCAAGGTGACGCTCAGCGGCAACGACCAGTGGTCATCGGGCCACGCCAGTTCCGATCCGGTCGAGGACATCCTGAACGCGATCGACGCGATGATCGTGGCGCCGACGCATCTTGTGATGGGATCATCGGTCTGGCTGAAGCTCAGATCGCACAAGAAGATCGCCAGGGCGGTCAACGCGACCTCGGGCGATGTCGCCATCGCCGCGCGGCGCGCCATTGCCGATCTCTTCGAGCTCGAGGACATCGTCGTGGGTCAGAGCCGGATCAACACCGCCGCGCAGGGCCAGCCGCCAAGCCTCGATCGTATCTGGGGCAAATCGGCGCTGCTTTATCGCCGGTCGCCCGCGCCCGATCCGATGGGCCCGCCGCAACTCGGTGTGACCGCGAGCTATCGCGGCCTGGAGGTCTATACCCGTTTCGAGGGCGCGCGCGGTGCGCGCGGGCTGCACCGCATCCGGGTGGTCGACAGCTGCGAGGAGCAGATCCTGGCCCCTGCCGCCGGCTATCTGATCAGGAACGCCGTGGCCTGACGGGGGAGCGCATGAGCAGTACCGTAGAGACCGATCCCACCCGCTACGCGAGACGCGCCGATCTGGTGGCGCGCTTTGGCGGGTGGGAGATCTGTGACCTCGCCGACGAGGATGGCGACGGGCGCGACGATGCAGGCCGGATCGATGCGGTGCTGGCGGATGTCTCCGCTCAGATCGACGCCGCCCTGGCGACGGCCTGGGATCTGCCGCTCGCGGGCCCCGGCCCCTGGCCGGCGCTCACGGCTGTGGCCTGCGATCTGGCGCGCCTCAGGCTTTTTGACGAGGCGGCCCCGGACGGTGTTGTCGCCCGCGCCCGCGCGGCGCGCAAAGCGCTCAGTGACCTGGTCGCGGGAGAGAGCGTCCTGCTCAGCGCCGATGGCAAGCCCGTGCCGCGCCGCGAGGAGGCGCTGATGTCCGTTTGCGGGTCGCGCCCGATGATCGCCATCGCGCTCGGACGCGCGGGAGGATGCAGCTGACATGGCCGGCGCGGGCGTGCATATCGATGTGGACTGGGACGACGCCGAGGTCCGGGAGGCGCTCACGCGGATGGAGCGCGTCGCGGAGGATCCGCGCGCGGTCCTTGACGAAATCGGCGCGATGCTGGTGGCGACGGTCGCGCGGCGCTTCGAGACCGGGACCGGCCCGGACGGCAAAAAATGGCCCGCCTCGGCGCGCGCGCGCAAGAAGGGCGGGCAGACGCTGGTCAAATCCGGGCGTCTGAGATCGTCGATCACCCATCGCGCCGACGCGACCGGCGTCGATGTCGGCACCAATGTCGTCCATGCCGCGATCCACCAGTTTGGCGGCACCATCAAACAGAAGGCCCGCACCCAGACGCTGGCGTTCCGGCGTGCGAAGACCGGGTCGGGCGCCTATGTGCTGCGCTTTGCCGCGCGCAAGAACACCCGGGCGCGCAAGGCAGGCTCGGTGCGTGTGGCGTTTGCCGAAATCGGGGCCCGCGAGATCGCCATGCCGGCCCGGCCTTTCCTCGGGCTTGATGCGGCTGATCGCGATGCGGTGCTGGAGATTGCGGCGCGTGCGCTCTCTCGCGCCGCAGGAGCCACGTCATGACCCGGCTGGAGACACCCCACACCGCGCCCGATCCGGGCCTGCTGATCTGCGACGCGCTGACCGCGCATCTGGCACCGCTCGCCGGTCCCGGTCGTCCGTTCCGCCGCGTGATCGGCCTGCTGGATGCGGCGGCGGAGACCGCGCTCAAACCGCCCGTCCTGGCCGTGGTGCCGGCGGCGTTTTCCGCCGGACCCAACCGCACCGGCCGGGCCGGCACGCTGCAAGAGGTCACGCTGACCATCGCCACCACGATCCTGATTGCCGCCCCGGACGATCCGGGCGGCAGGAAGACCCGCGCCCGGGGCCGCCTGGCGGAGCTTCTGGGCCCGGCGCGCGGGCGGCTTCTGGGCTGGTGCCCCGGCGCCGAAGAGGGCCTCCCGGTCCGCCCGGCCCCGCTGGCACTGCTCTCCGGGCGGTTGCTGGAGATCGAGGCCGGACGGGTCGTCTGGCAGGACGAGTGGACGGCGCGCTACTGGATACATGCCCAGCCACCAGAGGATATACCATGATCAGCAATCATCGAGACAACATCATTGTCGGGGCGGGAGAGATGTATTTCGCGGCCCTTGAGCCCGGCGGGACCCCGGGCGCGGAACGCCATCTCGGTCATGCCAGTTCGGCCAGTCTGTCGATCCAGGAGGAGCGGATCACCGTGCAGTCCTCCTCGGGCCCGCCGCGCACGCTGGTCGATGCCGTGCGCTCAATCACCCGCACCCTGACGATGACGCTGAACGACATGTCGCTCGCCAACCTTGCCGCCTTTCTCGGCTCGGACGCGGCCCTGCCGCGCCCGGCGGAGGGTGTGAAGGATGACGAGATCACCGTGGCCTGCATCGAGACCGGACCCTTCTACGGCCTGCCATCGGCGCGCGGGCGCGCCATCGCCGACCTGGTCGTCCACAGGCAGGCGCGCAAGGGCGGCGCCGCGCTGAGCGAAGACACGCACTATCGTGCCGAACCGGGTCACGGCCGCCTTCGGCTGCTGCAGGCGCCCGGCAGCCCCGCAAATGGTGACACGCTCTATGCCAGCTACACCGTCACCGCAGGCAAGCGCCTGGCGATCGGCCGCCCGCAACCGGTGCGCGGCGCGCTGCGCTATATCGAGCTCTCGCCCGGGATCGCCCCTGACAGCCACGGGCGGCATTATTATGCGCCGCTGGTCTCGCTGCGCCCCGCCGGCGATCTGTCGCTGATCGGCAACGAGATGCAGGCGCTGCAGATCGCCGCGCTGATCCTCGAGCCGGAGGACTGCGGCGCGGCGCTCATCGTCGACGGAGCGCCCCATGGCACGTAAACCCGCAAAACCCCGCAACCCCGCGGCCGCCTCCGATGCCGACGCGCTTGCGATCCTTGATCCCGATATCGCGCTGGAGGTGGCCGATCCGGACACCGGCGCGCCGGTGCAGATCACCGTGCACGAGTTCCGCTTCCGCGAAGGCCTCGAGATGCGCGCACTGGCCGGGCCGCTGATTGCGGATCTGGCGACACAACTGGACGACGGGGCCGCGTCCTCGGGCGGCGGCGTGGAGGCGGTGCTCGCGGCCCATGGCGATCTCTGGCTGGAGATTGCGGCCCGCGCGACCGGACGCGAGGCAGACTGGCTGGCCCGGCTCCGGGACGCGGATGCAGCACGGGTCTCGGGCGCCCTCTGGCAGGCGAATATGAGTTTTTTCGTGCGCCACATCGTGGCCGGGGCCGGGCCGGGATGGATGGCACGCCTGTCGGCCTCGCAGACATCCTCGCAACCCTTGCCGCCGAGGGGCACGGAGACATCCGATCCCTCCCGGAGACATTGACATGGCGCCAGATCAGGCTCCTCTGGCAGGCCGGCGAGACCCGGCGCGCCCGCGCCGCGCAAACCCTTGCCACGGCGCTGGCGGCCAGCCTGCTGACACGGTGACGCTGGCATGAGCGGTGATCTTGATCTCGCCCTGCGCATCCGCGCCGATCTGGATCAGGCACGCGCCGAATTGCGCCGGTTGCGCGCGGAGACCGGGCAGGCCGGCGCAGGCGCGCGCACCGCAGGGCGGGGCTATGAGCAGGCCGCCTCGGGCATCGCCCGCAGTGCCACCGCCGCCCGCAGTGCTGCCACCGCGCAGGAGCGGCTCACCCGGGCCACCCGGGCCGGGGCAGCGGCAGGGACTGCCCATCGCCAGGCAATGAGCGCCAGCCGGGCCTCACTCATCAATGTCGGCTATCAGGTGCAGGACGTGGCCGTGCAGATGGCTTCCGGAACTTCGGCCTCCCGCGCGCTCAGCCAGCAATTGCCGCAACTGCTGTCGGGCTTCGGGCTGCTGGGCGTTGTGCTCGGCACCGCCTCGGCCGTGCTCATCCCCCTGGCCGGGCATCTCTTCGGCACCGGCGAGGCGGGCGAAGAGGCCGCCGACGCGACCGACCGGCTGGCCGACGCCACCGACCGGCTGCGCGGTCTCAAGGATCTGCGCGGCGATCTCGACGCCATTCGCGAACAATACGGGGGCGTGACGGCGCAGGTGCTGGCGCTGATTGAGGCCCAGAAGGAGCTTGAGCGCCGCAGCGCTGCCCGTGCCGCCCGGCAGGCGGTCGAGGGTATTCTGTCCGGCACCTTCGCCGCCGGGGCGCTCGACAGGACGGCAGCTTCTGCCCGCGCCGCCGGCGCCGAGGCTGCGATGCAGTTTGCAGAAGCGTTCCGGCAGCATCTTGTCCGCGCTGGAGATGTGGATGCCTTTGTCAAGGAGTATAATGCCGCCCTCAATCCCCTCAGTCCCACAGCCGCCATCGAAACCCCGCGCGATGTGCTGGACCGGTTTGGGTTTTCCGACATAGCCGCCGGGGCGGAGGCTGCGGGTGTCTCCGTAGAGGCGGTGGCAGAGGCGTTCCGCGCCCTGTTTGGAAATTATGACCAAGCCCAGGAGGCGCTCGAACGCTTTCTCACGTTGGCAAAGGCGGGTTTTGAGAAGCTGGCCGAAGAGACGGGTCTGGGTGTCGATGCCGTCAGGAAGGTCGGCGCGGCGCTTGAGGGGCTCCGCGACGCGGACGGGATCCGAGCCCAACAGGAGGCTGCCACAAGGCTGCGCCAGGCGCTCCGCGCCGCCGCCGCTGCGGCCCCAGACCTTACGGAGGATCAGCAAGCCCAGATCGATCATCTGCTGGGTGACGTGTTGGATCTCGAGGGCCATCTGCGTGAATTGCTCGCAACCGATGGCCGCAACCCGGGCCTCGACACGATGGCCGGGCAGGCGCACGCGCTGGCCGAGGCGGCCGCCCGTGCCCGGGCCGAACTGGAAGCCCTGCCCGGGATGCAGGCGGCGGCCCTCTTGCGCGCGCAGATCCGCAACCGCACGGTCGGCCAGCCGGTCGAACGGGCAAGGCAACTGGCCGAAGCGGATGCCGCGGCATTGCGTGTCACCGGGCTTGGCGGGCGGGTCAATGACCCCATGGATGTATTCGGGGACGGGATGGTCACGGCCGCCGGAGAGGCCGGCGCAGAGATTGCCCGCCTCGACAGGGCGACAGCCGAGGCCGAGGCCGCTCTGCGCAAGTTGCAACGCGGTGGCGGGGGACGCGGCAATCCCCTGGACCAGCTTGAGGGTCAGCTCGAGCGTTACATCCGCAGTGCCCAGAGGGCGCGTGTCGAACTCATGGGTCTCGGTGACGCGGAAGAGGCGCGGGCACTCGCCGCCCTCGATGCCGCGCGCCTCGGCGAGGCGGCCATCGCAAAGATCGGCGCCGGACCTGATGAGGTCGCGGACATCCGCGCCCTTCAAGCCGCCCTTGTTGACGCCGCCGGCGCGGCCGCCAGGCTCAACAAGGAACTTCAGCACGGCCCGCAGGGGGCCGCCGCGCTCTCCCGCGCATTTGAAGACTATGCCGAAGACGCAAGCCATGCCGGCGACGAGATCGCCGAAGCCACCACGGCAGCCATGAAGGGCATGGAGGACGCGCTGGTGGGCTTTGTCACTACCGGGAAGCTCGAGTTTTCCGGGCTGGTCGATGCGATCCTGGCCGATCTCGCCCGCATTGTCATCCGCCAGAGCATCACCGGGCCGCTGGCGGACGCGCTGAGCGGGGTCTTTGGCGGGATATTCGGCGGCGCCGGCCCGGCAACATCTCCGCGCCCGACGGCACGACCGTGGCATGTTGGCGGTGTCGTCACCGACGACACCTTGCCGTCACTCTATCATTCCGGCGGTGTGGCCGGGGCGAGAGCCCTCACCCGCGCCCGCGAGATCGTGACTGCGTCCGCCCGCCATGGTCCCTCGTCCCGCGAGGTGCCGGCCCTGCTCACCGCCGGCGAGGCGGTGCTGACCGCGCCGCAGGCGGCCGCGATCGAGGCGGCGCTGGCCGCGCTGGAGCGACCGCGGTATCATGCGGGAGGTGTTGCCATCGACCCCGCCACGATCCCGAAAATATACGCGCCCGCCGACCCCACCATCAGTGCGTCGGCGGCGGTGCCCGGTCAGGATATCGCCGACCGGCTCGCCGCCTCCCTGACGCCGCTCATGGAACGGCTGGCCGGCGCGCAGGGCGGCCCGCGTCAACTCCGCGTCCATATCGACAACCAGGGCTCCGGGCCGCCGCAGCGCCCGCGCGAGGCGGTGATTGAACCCGATATCGAGGGCGCCGTCGTGCGGATCATCACCGAGGACGACGCGACCGGCGGGCCAATCAGCCAGACCGTGTCCCGCAGATTCGGAAAACGCCGGGGGGATTTCTGGTGAGCGCGCCGCTGCCTCTCTGGCCCAATGAGGCCCGGATCGATGCCGACGCACTCGAAACCGGCCAGGCGGAGGATGTGCTGCGCACGCCGTTCGAGGACGGCACGGTGCGCCAGGCCCGCCGGGGCCGGGGCCTGCGCACATGGGACATCCTTGCGCATCTGGACAGCGATGCCGCGATGGTCGCATTCCGCAGATGGGCGGGTTCCCATGCCCATCGCTGGTTCGCCTTTCCCGATCCGCTCGGGCCGGGCAGCCTGCGCGTCCGTGTCCGGGGCGGGGCCGGCGGCATCACCGCCCGGGGCCGTGTTTCTGGTGGCCAGCGCCGCTGGGAGCTGCGCCTGACGCTGGAAGGACCCGCCTGATGCCCGCGCCCGGCTTTGATATCGCTCTGCGCGCGCTCGCGCCCGAGGACATCGTCCCGGCACTCGAGATCCGTCATCCGGCGCTCGCTGATCCCCTGCGCCTGGCAGTGTCGCCGCAGAACCGCGAGATCGCGGGGCAGGCCTACACCGCCATCGCGCTCAGGCTGAAGCTGGCCGACGACCGGGCCGGGCGGGCACCGCGTGCGGAGCTGCGCATGGACAATGTCGGGCGCGAGGCAATGGCGTGGATCGCGCGCTCCGGCGGCGGGGCCGGGGCCACCGTGCGGATCATGCTCTGTCTGGCCGACGGTGATGCCCAGGCCCATACCCCCGACTGGGAGCGCACGCTCGATGTGCTCGGCATCGAGGTCACCGACACCGAGATCGTCGCCACGCTCGGCTACGACCCCGGTCTTGACCGGGCCGCCGTGGCGCTGCGCTACGAGCCCGAAACCGCACCGGGCCTGTTCTGAAGGAGATACAAAATGCCGGACCGGATATACACCAAACGCGGCGACAGCCTCGCACTCGACTGCACCGCCTGGCTCACCCCGCCAAAGGGGGCAGAGCCAGGCATGCCACGCGACCTCACCGCCTGGACGCCGGAATGCCAGATGCGCCATGAGCGAACCGGAGCGCGTATCAGCCTGCGCGCCACAGCCTCGGGCACGAAGGCGGCCCGGGGCCGGTTCGCGCTCTCGGCCCGGGCGACAGAGACGCAGGCCTGGCCCACGGGATGCTGGCGCGCGGATATCCAGTTCACCGACCGGGGCGGCGCGGTGACGAGCACCGAAACATTCATCATCCATGTACTGGAGGACATCACCCGATGAGCACCGTTATTTCCACGACCCAGGGCAGCGTCTCGATCAACGATGCAGCACCGGTCAGCAACGATATCGTCGCCCAGGGCGCCGCCGCTGCGGCCGCGGCCGAAAAGGCGAAAGATGCGACCACCAGGGCCGACACCTTCATCGCCGGCGCAAAGGCCGCCTTCCCGCTTGCCCCCAACCTGCTGGCCGATACCAAGAAGTTCGCAACCCTCTGCGGCGGTGTGACCAATACGAGCACCGAAATGTTCGCGGCGCATAATGGCTCCGCCTGGCACGCCAATCTCTACAACGGAACGAAGGCCACAGGCAAAATCGAGGTGGTGACGCTCGACAGGCTTGCCGCAAAAGGTATCCCCTTCGGCGGCGATCTCGCCCGGGCGACCAACGGGCCGGACGCCGCGACGCCCTGGAACGGCTCTGATTTCCGCGCCGTCCTGCTTGATGTCAAAATCGACACGAACCAGACCGGCGGCGATCCGGGCCACATTTATGTGCTGAGACAGGGCTCGACCCGCTTCACGGGGCTGGGCAAAGGCGAGTTCCAAACCCAGGCCGCCTGTTTCGTCAACGTGATTGCACAATCGGGCAAGATTCAATTCCGTCCGTCAGGAGGCATGTCGGCCGTCATTATGGCGGGGCCCGACCTCAGGGGCAAGGGCTGGACATATCTGCAGAGCAGCCGGACCGGCTGGGGCGGAGACCACCTGCCGCGCTTCGAAGGCAAAGGCACCATGAAGGTGGCGCTGGCGCTGCCTTACGTCGGCACTGGCGATCATGGCGGTGCGTTCATCTACGCCCAGTCGCTCGGGCGCTACACCCACGGCGATGACCGCCTGTCCGCCGGCATGACCTACTGAGAAGGAGACAGATTATGGCCCTTATCAAAAAAGGCACGGAAACAATCGCCGCCATGGCGCTGCGGGATGTGGATGACTGGCTCGAGCAGGAGGGTCTCGGCAAGGACGCTGTCACCGTGGAGGCAAACGACGCGGAAATCCGGGACGCCGCGCGGGCCGCAATACACCGCACAGCCGGCGACGCGGACACGCTGATCGGCACCTATGGCGACGGCGTGACCTTCCTGCTGGTGGAAATCGGGCGGCTCGCCGCCGCGCTCAGGGCGTCCACAACCCTTGCCCAGGCCAAAACCGCCGCTACGCCCCTGGCCGACGCGCTCGCGCCGATCGTGGCGGGCGTCGGGGACGGCACCATCAAACTGCCCTACAAGCTCAAGACCGGCGGACAGGCGGCCGCACTCACCGAGATCGGCACCCGGATCACGCGCGTCGCCGAGGCCTTCGAGGGCGATGACGGATAAGGATCGCACCCGCACTCCCGACTGGGCCGCGGCCTGGGTCGGCGCGCCGGCCGAGGATTGCGCCGATCTGGTCGCACGGGTGCGCCGCGCCGTGTTCGGGCACGCCCTCGACCTGCCGCCCAGCCCCGGCAGCCTGCGCGCGCGGGACGGGGCCATAGCCGCGCTCGGGGGCAACTTCGCGCAGGCCCTCGGCACCGGCGAGGCACCACAGGAGGGCGATGCGGTGCTGATGCGCGCCGCCGCCCGCACCCGCGCCCTCGGTCACCATATCGGGCTCTGGACTGGCAGTCCCGGCACTCCGCATGTCCTCCATCACATGGCCATGCTTGGCACCTGCCTGCATCCGCTGGCGCGCCTCGAAGACCGGGGCCTCGTCTTCGCCGGCCTTTACCGATGGCTGTGATCCTCCCCCGGGCGGCGACCGGAACCCCTGCATGCCCCCTGCACCGCCGCCGCACCGCCCCTGCAGAGCCCCTGCATGCCCCCTGCAGCGTCGATATCTGGCCGCACCCCCTGACGGCAGAGGGGCGGATCACCATCATGCTGCCGCATAGCACGCCCCTCGATACACTCGCCGCCGCCGCGCTCCCCGGCCTGGGTCCCGGCCACATCCTGGTGAGCGTCGATGGCCACGCCGTGCCGCCATCCGACCGCGCCCGCACCCGGCTCCGCGCCGGCCGGCATGTGGTACTGCGCCCCGCGCTCGCCGGCGGCGGCGACAGCAATCCGCTGCAGATCATCGGCACCATCGCGCTCCTCGCCCTCGGGGCATGGCTGCCCGGCGCGCAATTCCTGGCAGGCCTCACCTCGTTCCAGGCCTCGCTCGTCTCCGCCGGCATAATGGTCGCCGGCGGTCTCGTCCTCAACGCCCTCATTCCGCCCCCCGATCCCGCCGGCACCGCCGCCGGGCCGGAACCCGTCCATTCGCTCACCGGTGGCGCCAACCAGGCGCGGCCCTACGCGCCCGTCCCGCTCATCCTCGGCGCACACCGCATCTTCCCCGATGTCGCCGCCGTGCCCTGGGCCCGATTTGACAACGATAACAACCAGGACCTCGTTCAGGTCTTCGGCCTCGGGGCCGGGGCCCCGGAGATCTCCGACCTCCGCCTTGGCGATACCCCGCTGGATCAGTTCACAGGCGTGTCGCGCCACATCCTGCGCGGCCGCGCAGGACCCGAACGCGCCGATATCCACACCGCAGCCGGACCCGCGCTCGACAGCACCGACTGGCAGACCCGGCGGACGGCGCAGAAGAGCACCCATGTCGGCATCGATCTCGCCGCCCGCCAAACCGTCTATAACGGCAAGGGCGAGGGATCAGGCCGCACCGTGACCCTGGAAATCGAGGCACGCCCGGCGGATACGGACATCCCATGGACCCGCCTCGGACCCGGCCCCCTCAGCCTGACCGGCGATGATCGCGCCAGCGAGGTCCGGCGCTCGACCGTGATCCGCCTGCCGTCCCCCGGTACATGGGATGTCCGCATCCGCCGCACCGCCGCACCCGCCAGGGGAACCCGGGACGTCGACCATCTGCAATGGACCGCACTGCGTTCGATCCGTCCCGACCCCGGCGACTATCGCGGCCAGACACGGCTCTGGCTGCGCATCCGCGCCTCAGGCGAGGCCTCGGGCTCCCTCGCCCGGCTCTCCTGCATGGCGCACCAGCCCGTGCCCGTCCCCGATGGCCAGGGCGGCTGGCAGACGCAACCCACATCCAACCCGGCCTGGATATTCCTCTGGCTCGCAAAAGGCCTCCACGTGGACGGACGCCTGGTCGCAGGCGCCGGACTTCCCAAGGCCCGCATCGATCTTGCTGCCATCCGCGCCTGGGCCGCATTCTGCAAACGCCGCGAACTGCGCTGCGATGCCGTCATCTCCAGCGCCATGGACGCCCGCGACCTGCTGGCCATGGTCGCCCGCTGCGGCCGCGCCAGCCCGACATGGGCCAGCGGCAGGCTCGGCGTCATATACGACGATCCCGACACCCCCGTCTCCGCCCTCATCACGCCGGGAAACATCATCCCCGACAGCCTGCGCATCGCGTGGACCAGCGGCGCGGCGGCAGAGGAAATCGCGCTGCGCTATATCGACAGAGACCGCGACTGGACATGGCAGACCGTCCGCCGCCTCATGCCCGGCCTCACCGGACCCCCCGCATCAGCCACAACCGTGACATTTCCCGGTATCATTCATACCGCCCGCGCCGAGGAAGAATGCGCGCTGCAGGCCGCCCGCCAGATCTATCACCGCCGCCGCATCTCATGGGACATGGGACCCGAAGGCCTCGCCATCGCCCGCGGCGACGTCGTCGCCCTCACCCACGGCCTGCTCGACGGCGGTATCGCCGGGCGCGCCACCGCAAACCCGCAACGCGCTGTCCTGTATCTCGACCGCGCGGTCGAGATCAAAGACGGTGACCGCATCCTGATCCGCACTCCCAATGGCAGCATACATGACTGCGCCGTCGACCGGCACCCGGGCGATGCAGCAACCGGACCCGTCGACCGCCTCAAGCTCGCAACCCCACTCCCCGAACCCCTCGACGCCGACGGGGCCGACCCCGCAGACACCCTCTGGCGGCTGCACTCCGCCATCGCGCCACACGCCCATCTGCGCATCATCGGAACCGAGCCGCGCGGCGAAGACCGCATCCGCCTCACCGCCATCGACGAGGTCGACGCCTATTACCAGGGCGCCGGTATCGAAACGCCCGACCGAACCGTGCCACGAACCCTCGATCTGACCGGGGTCTGAGACCCGCCAGAGCCACCACCACCGCCACCGCCAGAGCCACCCGATGACAGCGACAATCCGGAAGGGGCACCAGCAGTCCCGGAGCGAGACACAGCCGGCATCGAGACCCTTCTGGGCCCATGATCGACCGCCCGTTTCCAGCCCAAAACAGCCCCGAAAATCCAACCGGTTTCCAGCCCAAAACAGCCCCGATTCCGAAGACTTTTGTCGCGGATTCTGAAAAACTTTTGTCGCGCTACAAGTCGCGGTTTACTCCAACATGGGGGCTTGTCATCTGCGGTTCTCCGGTCCCGGCAATATGCGGTCAGTGGAACGAAAAAGGGCCGCCCGAACGGCGGCCCTTTGAAATTCTGTCCGGTGCGGGTTCAGAAGCCCAGCCCTTCGTATTTCTTCTTGAACTTGGAAACCCGGCCACCGGTGTCCATCAGGCGGGCGCCGCCGCCTGTCCATGCCGGGTGAACCGTCGGATCAACGTCCAGCGCCAGCGTGTCGCCCTCGGCGCCCCAGGTGGATTTCATCTGAATGATCGTGCCGTCGGTCATCTTGACGTCGATCAGGTGATAATCGGGATGCGTGTCTTTTTTCACAGGTCCGCTCCTCAGGCTTTGGCAGCGGCCGATTTGGCCTTGTAGTTGGAATCCTCTGCGATCCGGGCCGACTTGCCGCGGCGCGAGCGCAGGTAGTACAGCTTGGCCCGGCGAACCCGGCCGCGGCGTACCACGGTGATGCTTTCGATATTGGTCGAGTAGAGCGGGAACACCCGTTCAACCCCTTCACCGAACGAGATCTTGCGCACGGTGAACGACCCGGCGATGCCATCGCCGTTGCGGCGGCTGATGCAGACGCCTTCGTAGTTCTGTACCCGGGTGCGCGACCCTTCGGTCACCTTGTAGCCGACGCGCACGGTGTCGCCGGCCTTGAAGTCGGGGATGTCTTTCCCCAAGGCGGAAATCTGCTCCGCCTCCAGTTCTGCGATCAGATCCATCGCAATTACTCCGATTTGCTCGCGGTTGTTCCGCGAAGGTTTGCAGCGCCTGAGAGCTCTTGGTCTTCACCGGGTCCCGCACAAGCAGCCCGCCAGAGTTCAGGGCGACATTTCCTGTCGATTAGGGCCCGCCGCAAATCACACCGAAGAAAGTGCAACGGCACAGCCCGTCCGGAATCGCAACAGCGTCCGGACCTGCGCCGTATAGGCCTGTCGGGGCTTGCGATCAACCCTGTTTCATCCACATCCGAAGCATGCTGACACCTGACGTGTTTCGGAATAGCCTGCAGGCATTACAGGAGGATCCGATGTATTTCAGAACTTGTTTTGCCGCTTTGGTCATTATGGCGGTTTCGGGAACGGCAACGCTGGCTGCGCCATGCGGCAATACCAGTGCCGGCTTTGAGGCGTGGAAATCGGAATTCTCCAGAACCGCCAAGAAAAAGGGCGTGAAAAAGCGCGGTCTGCAGGCGTTGGCACAGTCTACCTATGCGACACGGACGATTGCCGCGGACCGAAATCAAAAGAGCTTCAAGTACTCGCTGGACAAATTCATGCAGGTGCGTGGCGCGAACACCATCGTGGCGCAGGGACGCCGCCGGAAGGCCCGAAATCCGTCGTTTTATGCTGCTCTGGAAAAGCAATATGGGGTTCCGCCCGGCATCCTGATCTCCCTGCATGGAATGGAAACGGCCTTCGGCGGTTTCATGGGCGACAGTCAGGTCGTGTCCGCAATCGTGACCTTGGCCTATGATTGCCGCCGGTCCGAGTTCTTTATTCCCCACGCCATCGGGGCTCTCAAGCTTATCGACAGCGGGGCCATCACGATGAACACGCTTGGCGCGAAACACGGCGAACTGGGACATACGCAGTTCCTGCCGGGCAATGCGCTGGAATTTGGCGTTGATGCCACGGGCGACGGGCGGGTCGATTTCTACAACGTGACCGACGCGCTGGCCTCCACCGCGAATTTCCTGAAGAAGAAGGGCTGGAAGCGCGGTCGCGGCTATCAGCCGGGCGAGCCGAATTTCAAGGTGATTCAGGCGTGGAACAGCGCGTCGGTCTATCAGAAGGCGATCGCGATCATGGCGGCAAAAATCGACAGCCCCTAGCAGGTTGTAATGCCCGCTTCCGGCCAAAGCTTGCCATGACATCGCCGCAATTGCAGGCAAACCACCCGCTTTTCTGCAATCGCCCGTATCAACCACAGCGGGTGAATGTCACCGACTTCTCACCAACCTGCCAGAATGATGCCCGAATTCGGCAATACCTTTCAGAAAACAGGTGTCAGGAGGGCGAACAATGGCACAGGGCGAGCGGTACTACGGTGGTTTGGTATTCTTCGATGACAGCGTTCACGAGTTGGACGGATATTGCCGGGTCGTGTCTTCGACACTGGAGGATTACGGATATGCCGTCGATCGTCAGAGCATTCTGCCGGATGGTCAGGCGCGTATCACCTCTTCGATGATCGCGGTTCGGCTGAAACTGGGCACGCACAACGACCAACCCCGGCTGACGCTGGCGGTGGTGACCACCGGTTCGTCGGTGGTCGGGCCGGACGAGGCCAAGCTTGTCCTGCTGGCTGCGATCTGCCGGATCATCGAAATCCATCCGGCGCAATACATCGAATGGCTGGATCCGCGTACTGTCCTGTCTTCGGGCAAATTTCTTGGGGCCGTAACCAAGATCTCGCCGCGTCGCATCCGCAGCCGGCAGGAGGTGCTGGACGCGGATGACACCCGGTTTTCGCCGGTCGACGAAACGGCGCAAACCATTTCCTGCCGCTATGACGAAATCTGTAGCGGGCCGGGCACGAATGCGGCCGCATCGGGCCAGGCTGACGAATCAGATGCGTTGGCACAGGCGTTCCGCACGTCTGATGACGTCCATGACGGTGTGACGATCGATGCCGAGGACGATGCCGAAAGCGACATTCGCAGACTGGCGGTGTGGGGGATGACCGGTGTTGTTGCCTGCCTGTCCGGACCGGTCGGCCTGTCGATGGCTGCGGTCAATCTGATGCGCGGCGAGGATTTCCGTCTGAACACGCATGTTCTGGCCCTGACCGGGTTTCTTGGTGCGGTGACCTCGACCGGTGCGATGGCTCAGGTGGTGGCGGTTCTTCCGATCTGATCGCCGGGCAGTGCCTCGGCCGGTATGACAAACGTGTGGATACTGAAAACCACGGCACGCGTGACCGGCAGGCGCAGGATGCACTGTCGTTCGCTGCGCAGGAAACGGGCCTTTTCGCGGTCGGGTCTGACCCTGTGAACCGCCTCGGGTCGCGGCTGATGCAAATCCGGGCAGTCGTACCAAAGGGCGTTGAAACGCCACATCGGGCGCCCGGGCCGGACACCGTCGAACAGTCTCTGAACCCGGCGGGCCATGGCATCGTCATAGGGTTCGACGGGATCGTGGATTGTCGTCAGGGGGCGCAGAAACTTCTCGGACAATGTCCAGCTGGCTGGAAAGCACAGCACTGCCCCGGTCAGCACATGTTCGTCGCCTTGTTTCTGCAACAGAACAAAGTCCTCCTGAACAAGTCGTCCAAGCGTTCCCATTGGGTCTGACCGGTCAATCCCGATCCGGGCGCCATCAGCCCGCAGCACCGGCTGACCGGCATCGGGATAAGCAAGGGCCAGCACCTGATCCAGCAATTCTTCAGCGGCCCCCTGCGCGCCGGGGTCCAGCGCCACGACATCCGCCCGCTGTTCTGCAAGCAGACGATCGCGTTCCGCCATTTGCCCGACAAAGGCATCGTCGAACAGGATCCATTCATCCGGCGACAGGGGTTCGACCCCGGGCAGGGGCCGCTCGATCGGATCATAAGGCAGGTGCGATTGAAATATCCCCGTCATTCCGGCGCTGTAGCCGGCGGCGGGTCAAAGCTCAATTGCAACCGGCCGGTTTGGTAAGAACCGATAGCAAAAAACGACACCATGGCTTCGTTTTCGGAACGGCACGGCCGCGCTTGGCGCCGCACGATGCCTTTGACCACCGGAATGGATGTCCCGCCATGAACCACCATTATCGCGACGGCCGAAAGATTGACCCGACACGTGGAACCACGCTGGGCGATGGCACGCCGAACGACTCGGACCGCATCGAGATCGGTCCAACCCAGCTGGCGTTTTCGGAATGGGCCGAGGCCGGGCTTGAGTTGCCGAACCTTCAGAACATGCGGGAATACCGCTGGGACCGGCTGACCCGCCACATCGCGGATCGGGGCTATGCCGGGCTGTTGATGTTCGATCCGCTGAATATTCGCTATGCCACCGACAGCACCAACATGCAGCTGTGGAATACGCATAACCCGTTTCGGGCGGTTCTGTTGTGCGCGGACGGGTACATGGTGATCTGGGACTACAAGAATTCGCCATTCCTGTCCAAGTTCAACCCGCTGGTGCGCGAGCAGCGTTCGGGCGCGGATCTGTTCTATTTCGACAGGGGCGACAAGGTCGATGTCGCGGCGGACGTGTTTTCGAACGAGGTTCGCGTTCTGCTGGCCGAACACGCGCCGGGAAACATGCGGCTGGCGGTCGACAAGATCATGCTGCACGGGCTTCGCGCGCTGGAGGCGCAGGGGTTTGAGGTCATGGAAGGCGAGGAGGTCACCGAAAAATCCCGCGCGGTGAAGGGCGCTGACGAAATCCTCGCCATGCGCTGTGCGTCCCATGCCTGTGAAACCGCCGTGGCGGAAATGGAGCGCGCGGCCCGGGCAGGTGTGCCGCAGGGCAATATGAGCGAAGATGACATCTGGGCCGTTCTGCACGCCGAGAACATCCGCCGCGGGGGCGAGTGGATTGAAACCCGGCTGCTGGCCTCGGGTCCGCGAACCAATCCGTGGTTCCAGGAATGCGGCCCACGTATCGTTCAGAACAACGAAATCGTGGCCTTTGACACGGATCTGGTCGGGTCATACGGGATCTGCGTGGATATTTCGCGAACGTGGTGGATCGGAGATCAGAAACCGACGAACGGCATGATCTACGCCATGCGCCACGCGCACGAACATATCATGACGAACATGGACATGATCCGCCCCGGCGTGACGATCCCGGAGCTGTCCGCCAATTGTCACCGGCTGGACGAACAGTTTCAGGCGCAGAAATACGGCTGCCTGATGCATGGCGTCGGCCTGTGCGATGAGTGGCCCTTGGTCAGCTATCCCGACAAGGCCGTCGCAGGGGCTTTCGACTATGCGCTGGAGCCCGGCATGGTGCTGTGTGTGGAAGCCTTGGTGGGCAGCGAGGGCGGCGAGTTTTCCATCAAGTTGGAGGATCAGGTGCTGGTGACCGAAACCGGGTACGAGAACCTGTCGAAATACCCCTTCGACCCGGCGTTGATGGGCGAGGTTTAGGGCACGGAAACCCACGCCATTACGCCCATATGATCCGACCCGAGCAGCGGCAGAACCTCACCCGTGCCGCCGCCTGCCAGCACATGATCGATCGGAACCGGGAGCCTGCCCTTGATGAAATAGGTAGACGCCCGCACGCTGGAATAAACGGTACCCGTGGCGTCAGCGACGCGGCGGACAAGGGCGCTCCACGGCACCATGTTGAAATCCCCGGCGAGGATCACCGGCGCGTCGAGCCCGGCAAGCACCGGCAACAGCGCGTCGATCTGGGCTGCCTGACCATACAGCCAGGGCCAGTGCAGATGCAGTGACACCAGCCAGACAGGTCCCGAAGGGCTCCGGGCTTTCAGGGCGGCCAGCCCGCCGGCATCAGCACAGACGGGCTCGGCGATCACGGGCCATTTGGTCGCCACCGCGACGCCGCCGACGAACTCGAACGGGCACCAGCCCTGACCGGGATATTCGGCCTTCAGCGCTTCGAGCACCACCATATTGGCGTCGTTGACTTCCTGCAGGGTGACAATGTCGGGGCTGCGCCGGAGAATGTCGGTGGCAACCAGCCCGGGTTCATGCTGCCGGAACGACAGGTTCTTCTGATACAGGCTGTAGGGGCCCGGCGCGGACTGGATGACCTTGGGTCCAAGCACGTGGAGCATGCACATCGCGCCGACAAAGGCGGTCGGAAAGAACACGGCCCGCCGCTGAGGAATGAGCAGCACCATGCCGATCAGAGCGAGCGGCAGCTGAAACACCGCCAGACTGTCCCCGACCGGGTGAATGGACCCGCCAAAGCCGGCTGCCGCCCCAAGAATTGCGATGAGACCGGCGGAGGTCATGATGACGGAGATCACGATAGAACCCTTCGCGAGATTACCCTGCTGACCGACCCCTACCGCCAATTCCCGGTGGCTGCCAGCGCCGGGAAACACGCTCGCGTGAAAACACTGTCACAGGTCTTTCCAGCCGGGCGCCGCGCCCCCACTTTCACTGCGAGAGGAACCGCCCATGTCAACCGAACGCATCACTTTTCCCGGCCATTCCGGCCATGAACTGGCCGCGCGGCTGGATTTGCCGGACGGGCCGCATCTGGCCACCGCGCTGTTTGCCCATTGCTTTACCTGTGGCAAGGATATTGCCGCCGCCCGCAGAATTGCCGGGCGTCTGGCGGCGATGGGCATCGCCGTGCTGCGGTTCGATTTCACCGGTCTGGGCCACAGTGACGGCGAGTTTTCGAACACCAGCTTTACGTCGAACGTGGACGATCTGATTGCAGCCGCCGCGTATCTCGCGGGCCGCGGAATGGCGCCGGGCCTGCTGATCGGGCATTCGCTGGGCGGGGCCGCGGTGTTGCGGGCCCGCGCCGGAATACCTTCGGTTCAGGCGGTGGCCACGCTGGGCGCACCGTTCGACCCCGGACATGTTGCGCATAACTTTGCCGGGCAGCTCGCGGAGATTTCCGAAAAGGGAAAGGCCGAGGTTTCGCTCGGCGGGCGCCGGTTTTGTATCGGCAGCGGTTTTGTCGAGGATATCTCGGCCGCCGGGCTGGAACCGGCCATTGCGTCGCTCCGGGCGGCGTTGCTGGTTCTGCATGCCCCGCTGGATGACACGGTTGATGTCGAAAACGCCGGCAGGATCTTCCTTGCGGCCAAGCACCCGAAAAGTTTTGTTACCCTGGACGATGCTGACCACCTGATTTCGCGGGCCGAAGATGCCGAATACGCCGCGGATATCATCGCGGCATGGGTCGGGCGCTATGTTGACCTGTCGCCGCCCGCACCGCCGCCGGGCGCGCCCGAGGGCATCGTGCGGGTGTCCGAGGCAGATCCGCAGGGGTTCTTGCAAGACGTGGTCAGCGGGCCGGATCACAGGGCGATTGCCGATGAACCAAAGGCCTATGGCGGCACCGATCTGGGAATGTCGCCCTATGGATTTGTATCGGCGGGGCTGGGCGCGTGCACGTCCATGACGATCCGGATGTATGCGCGGCGAAAGGGCTGGCCGCTGCGACATGTCAGCGTCGAGGTCAGCCACGACAAGGTCCATGCGCAGGATGCGGAAACCGGCGCCCGTTCAAAGATCGACCGGTTTGACCGCCGGATCACGCTGGAAGGCGACCTGAGCGCGGAACAGCGGACGCGGCTACTGGAAATCGCCGACAAGTGCCCGGTTCACCGGACACTTGAACATGGCGCTCAGGTGGTGACCGCTCTGGCCTGAGATCCTACCGCGCGCGCGCCGGCATCGGTCTGGCCGTTGGCGGTCTGTGTATCGGCGGTTTGGCAACCGGAGGCCGCGCGATCGGATGCTCGGGCCTTGGCGGGTCCGGGCGCGGCGGTCTGGGATAGCCATAGTAGTAGTCGTTCCACAGCATACTGTCGTAATAGACACCGCCCGAGCCTGTGGCGTTGGGATCGCAGGCGGACAGTCCGAACCCGCCACCGATCAGGGCAGCGGCGAGACCAAGGCGTCTGATTGCAGAAACTCTCATCTTCGCCTCCTTCAGCGTGCTGCGCGGAACGAGGCAAAGACCGCGTTCACGTCGTTGACATAGGCAGGGTCGGTCCCGGCCTCCATGATCACGATCGAGATCGCGATCCGCGAGCCGGGCAGGTCGATCAGCACAGCAGTAAAGTTCACCGACCGTCCGTCGCGGCGGCCGGTGCCGGCAAACTTGGCCGCCGGCATACCGCCGATACGGATGCGCTTTCGTTCGCCCACCACTGGATCGGACACCAGAAACGGACCAATGTCGCGCAGATACTCCACGGCGTCTTCGTAGGTGCGGACGCCGTGGGGCGACATCAGCCCCATCCGAACGCCGTCTTCGCCCTGCGGTTGCAGCCCGATCACGCGATTGATCAGCCGGGCTTCGTCAGAGCCGGGCGGCGTGATGCTGCGCTGACCACCGGCTCGGACCGACCAGAAATCGGGGACATTGATATGAAACAGCGACCGGCCTTCGTCGCGATAGGTGACCGGCATATCGGCCAGCGCAGGTAATGGCAGGGAGGCAAGGATTGTCGCCAATGCCAGACGGCGTATCGATCCGGGCATGCTGTTTCCTCCAATTGGAATTGAACTCAATAGGAGAATGATCCGGCAATGCGGTTCGGGGCGCAACCAATTCCTGAGACTTTGACGTCGATCAAAGTCTGATCGCGTTTCGGACCATAGTATCGCAGTGGGACACGAGGAGAGGTTTACAATGGGATTCTTTCACAGACTGAACCGCAGTGCCGATCTGGTGACCGGCATGGCAGACCGCCGCGGGGTGGATTTTTCCGCCCGCATTATGCGAAATCCGGACGCAGGTACGGAGAGTTTTCGCGCACTAATGATGCGCTGCTCGGCCTGTTCGGATCAGGACGGATGCGCGGAATTGCAGGCGAATTGCGACCATCTTGACGCGGCACCAGACTATTGCTGCAACAAGGGGTTTTTCGACAAGGTCTGAGCCGGGTTGTCGCCAGTGCCGACTGAATTGATGTCGCCGGGGGTGACCAACCTGACCCGGTGATTTTCTGCTGGCCCGGGGTGGCACAATGCCTTTTGCCCGCCTGGCCGTCGTGTCCCGACAGGCTAGGTGCCCGCAGGCGGGCCGCGGGCGTTCAGATCCTTGCCAATGTTAGGCTTCGGGCAATGGCCGGCATGGCATTACGTCTCATCCCCGGCCTCCTGCCTTGCTGCCTCCCCGGCACCGGTCTATGACGCGACCAACCCCCGGCAAATTCACCAAGAGGTCACCGCATATGATCCCCCGCTATTCCCGTCCCGAGATGTCGGCCATCTGGTCGCCCGAGACCAAGTTCCGCATCTGGTACGAGATCGAGGCCCATGCCTGTGACGCGATGGCCGATCTGGGCGTGATCCCGCGCGAAAACGCCGAAGCGGTGTGGAAGGCGAAAGAGGTCGAGTTCGATGTCGCAAGGATCGACGAGATCGAAGCCGTGACCAAGCATGACGTGATCGCTTTCCTGACCCATCTGGCCGAGATCATCGGCAATGACGAAGCCCGGTTCGTGCATCAGGGCATGACATCGTCCGACGTTCTGGACACGACGTTCAACATTCAGCTGACCCGCGCCGCCGACATCCTGATCACCGATCTGGAGGGGCTGCTGGCGGCGTTGAAGCGGCGGGCGCTGGAACACAAGGATACGGTGCGCATCGGACGTTCGCATGGCATTCACGCCGAACCGACGACGATGGGCCTGACCTTTGCCCGGTTTTATGCCGAGATGGACCGCAACCTTTCCCGCATGCGCGATGCCCGGGCCGAGATCGCGACCGGCGCCATTTCGGGCGCGGTCGGGACGTTCGCCAATATTGATCCGGCCGTCGAAGAGCATGTCTGCGACCGGCTGGGCCTCGTCCCTGAACCGATCTCCACGCAAGTTATTCCCCGCGACCGGCACGCGGCGTTCTTTGCGACTCTGGGTGTCATCGCTTCGTCGGTCGAGAACGTCGCCACCGAGATCCGCCACATGCAACGCACCGAGGTGCTGGAGGCCGAGGAGTTTTTCAGCGCCGGTCAGAAAGGTTCCAGCGCGATGCCGCACAAGCGCAACCCGGTGCTGACTGAAAATCTGACCGGTCTGGCCCGGCTGGTGCGCGGCATGGTGGTGCCGGCACTGGAAAACGTGGCGCTCTGGCACGAGCGGGACATTTCGCATTCCTCCGTGGAACGCAACATCGGCCCCGACGCGACCGTGACGCTCGATTTCGCGCTGTCGCGCCTGACCGGGGTGATCGACAAGCTGGTGGTTTATCCGGACAACATGCTGGCCAACATGAACAAGTTCCGCGGGCTGGTGATGTCGCAGCGGGTGCTGCTGGCTCTGACGCAGGCCGGGGTCAGCCGCGAAGACGCCTATCGGCTGGTGCAGCGCAACGCGATGAAGGTCTGGGAGGACGGCAAGGACTTCAAGACCGAGCTTCTGGGTGATGCCGAGGTGATTGCCGCGCTGAGCGCGGAAGAGATCGAGGAAAAATTCGACCTTGGTTACCATACCAAGCATGTCGACACGATCTTTGCCCGGGTGTTCGGCGACTGAAAGCAAACGCGGCCCTGCATTGTCAGCGCCGCACCCAGCGGGTAGCTTTGACAGTGTCCATCAGCGGATTGGCATCAACGCGCGGGGCGGCGAATGAACGAGGTGTCCGGCAAAAGGCGTCTGGCCGCGATTATGGCGGCCGACATGGTCGGCTTTTCCCGATTGATGCATCAGGACGAAACCGGGACGCTGGCGCGGCAGAAGCAATACTTGGACAATGTGATCCGGCCGCAAATCACGGCCCATGACGGACGGCTGGTCAAGACCACGGGCGACGGTGTTCTGGTCGAGTTTCCCAGTGCCGTCGAAGCGTTGTCATGTTCCGCCGCCATTCAGCGAGAAATGTCTGCGCGCGAGGCGGACACGCCCGAGGACCGGCAAATCGCCTATCGGATCGGGATCAACCTGGGTGAGGTCATTCCCGATGGCGACGACATATTCGGCGATGGTGTCAACGTGGCCGCGCGGCTGGAGGGGCTGGCCGAACCGGGCGGCATCCTGATTTCGGACACGGTGTTTCGCACCGTGCAGGGCAAGCTGGAACTGGGATTCGAAAACCTAGGACCGCTTGAAATCAGGAATATCGATGAACCGGTGAACGCCTATCACGTTCTGCTGGATCCCGAGGACGCGGGGCTGGTACTGGCGGCGGACCCGCCCCGGCGGTCGCGCCTGCCGCTGATGGTGGCGGTTGCCGCGCTGATCGCGGTGCTGGTTGTCATATCCGGTTTCTTCGTACGCGACGGCGGACCGGATGACCCGCCCCCGCCGATCGAGCCACAGACGCTGCGCCTGCTGGTTCTGCCCTACGCGGCGGCGGACCCAACGGCGTCGATCTATGCCGACGCCGTGTCGGAAAACCTCTGGCTGACGCTTTCCCGGCTTCGTGGCACGACCATCGTGCGGCGCGAGGCGGCGCTGACACTGAAGGGGATCGACCCAACGCCGGAACAGATCGCCCAGCACGGCGCGGTCAGCCACATCCTGCGCGGGGACGTCACGGTTGCAGACGGTTCGGTCACGATTGCCAGCCGCCTGCTTGACTCGGAAGGGCAGATGGTCTGGCAGCAGCAGGACACGGTGACCTCGGCCAGCCTGTTCGCTGCGCTGGCCCGACACAAGACCGGGGCGGTTTCGGCCCTGAAAATCCCACTCAACGCAAATGAGCGTGAGATACTGGAAGATAGGTTTACCTCCGACCCCAGTGCCTTTCTTCAATATGCACAAGGGGTGGCCTTGCGGGATACGGGTCACTGGAACAATTTCCCGCAAGCGCTCCGGCTCTTCGCAAGCGCCGGTGATGCGGATCCGGAATTTGTAGACGCCCGAACCGCCTATGCCGGGATCAACCTAATGGTCTGGATCAGGGGGTGGAACAATGTCCGGAACACGCTGGAAGCGGTGAGCACGGCTGAAGCGGTGGCTGACGAGGTGCTGGCCGGGGACCCAACCAACGCCGAAGCGCTGAGCGTAAAGGTGTTCATCAGTATCTATCAGCGGCATTGGGACGAGGCTGTGACGCTGGCCCGGGGCGCCGTTTTCAACAACGCGGCCGCGCCTGAGTTAAGAGAGGCGCTGGGCTGGGCATTGCTGGCCAATGGCGACGAAGACCTTGCCAGAGCGGAGTTCGAGGCCTTTGCCGAAATGTCGCCGCGCCTGAGCGTGTCGGGTACAATGGGGCTGGCGGGGGCATACCTCAGATTGTCTGATCCGGAACCGGCCGTTGTGCTACTGCGGGGTCTGGAAGATCAGGGCGTTTCGCCATTTCTCACCGGCTGGCTGTTCGCGGAAGCCTTTGCACGGATGGGCGATGTCGAAGCGGCGAAAAGCAAGCTGGAACCGGTGTTTCAGGGCTGGCCGGTTGCCAATCAGACGTGGCTGATCCAGCTGAACGACTTTTACAGGAATCCGGCTGTCATGACGGATCTGTTTACCCATCTGCAAACTGCGGGTTTGCCGCGCTGGCCGTTTGATTATGACAGGAAACATGCAGAATTCCGGTTGGACAACGCGGCCCTGAAGGACCTGTACGAACCCGGTTTCAAATCCATTCACGGAAAGGACGAACTGGGCGGGGAAATGGAACAGGAGTTTCGGGCGGACGGGAGTTTTCGGCTTGCCCCGGGTTTCCTGCCGTTCGAATTCAACGGAACATGGCGGATTGTCGATGATCAGGTTTGCCTGACAGTCCCCGACCTCTACAAGGGGCGCGAAACCTGCGAACAGGTTTACCGCGACCCCGAGCGCCCGGCCTGGAGGTTCGTCCAGTTGAACGGTTTTGGCACCCGGCGGCTGGGCGTGACCAGAACCGATACCGGGACGGACCGGTAGGGCGTCAGGACCTTTCCAGCACCTCCACGCTCAGAATCGTCGGCAGGTGGCGGGCGATTTCGGTCCATGTGTCACCCTCGTCCGTGCTGGCAAAGACCGAGCCTGAATTTGTTCCGAAATAGAGCCCGGCCGGATCGCGCGTATCCCCCGCCATCGCCTGGCGCAACACGGTAAAGAAACAGTTTTCCTGCGGCAGCCCGTTGCGTTGTGCTTCCCAGCTGCCGCCTCCGTCCCGCGACCGCCAGACCGCGGCGGCGGCATCCGGCGGGTAGCGGCCGTCTGAATCGCTGTTCAGCGGCAGGGTCCAGATCGTCCTGGGGTCGCGCGGATGAACGTGGATGGGAAAGCCGAAAGTGGAGGGCAGCCCGGCGTTGATGTCGTCCCAGCTGCGCCCGCCGTCGGTGGACCGCCAGACGCCGTGGTGGTTTTGCTGATAGAGCAGGTCACCCGCGCCGGCGGCCCGCACGATGTTATGCACGCAATGCCCGGTTTCCCCGTCAGATGGCCCTGCCGGGTGATTGTGCCCTTCGCAGGCGGCGGCGTTGGAGACCCGGTTGCGCCGTTCCCAGCTTTGTCCGCCATCCTCGGTGGCGAACACGCCGGCGGCGGATATCCCGACCCACAGTTTTTGCGGCTCGGCCGGATCGGACACGATCGTGTGCAGGATCAGCCCGGCACCGCCCGGGTTCCAGCTGTCCCGCGACGGATGGTTGCTCAGCGCCTCGACCCGCTCAAAACGCCGCCCGCCATCCACGCTGGTCAGCAGGGTCGCCGGTTTGGCGCCTGCATAGAGCGTGTCATGCACGTATCGCAGCGACCAGATCTGCGTGAAATCCTCACCGAACGGCACTTCTTCCGGCTGCCACCCGAACATGGTGGCCTCGTTCGGATCCTCCGTGGCCCATTCATCCATCATCCCAGTGGTGAGGCGGGTATTCTCCCATGTCGCACCGCCATCCTCTGACCTCCAGATGCCGGCACCGTGCCAGTCACCGCCGCCGCCGGCCCAGATGTGTCCGGTATCCGGGTCGCCGACAACATGATTGATCGGCCAGCCGTCACAATGCGGGCCGCTGAGCGACCACTTGCTGCGGTCCTTGCCCCCATGCAGGAGGAATGCCCCCTTGGTCGTGCCAATCAGCACCGTGACGCCGTCCAAGGACATGCTGAACCCTCCTCTGCCGGGGGAAAGTTACCATGTTTTCCGGCACCCGTCACAATGCTGCGGTTTGCGGATGGTCGCCGCCTGTTTGCCGAACCGTTCGGGCGCAGTGTGAAAACCGACGGGCGTCTTGCATACATGGTGCCGGCGGCTAACCTGTTGAACATCCTGACCCCGGAGAGCCTTATGCGGCACATATGTCTGGCCATCTGTATCTGTATGACCATCGCCGTGCCTGCCGCGTCCGGCCCTCTGCCCGGCAGCACGCTGATGGACGAAGCGTTCCGGGCGGCGCAATGGGCGCATCTGTCCTCGGCCGGGACGGCCCTGAGGCAAACCGCGGCGCGCCGTGCTGCCGGCGACGATGCGCTTGCGCAATTGCTGCAGGAACGTCAGATCCTGCTGGACCGTATCGACCGTGCGGAACGGCAGCTGGCAGAGACCGGGGGAACAGAGGCCGGCGAAACGCTTGCCACAACAGCGGAACTGGGCGGTGAAATCAATGCGGCACAGGCCGGGCTGGATCTGATTGACCAAAAACTGGCCGTCGAACATCCGGATTTCCGCCTGTTGACCCGGCCGTCCCCCGTTTCCGTTGTTTCGGTTCAGGAGATGCTGGCGCCGGACGAAGGGCTGGTGTTCGTGTTTTCCGGCGACAGGGCTGTTTTCGTCTGGGCGATAACACCGGAGGTGGCTGCGTGGCACAGAGTAAACCTGCCACGCGCGAGTGTGGAGGCGTCGGTTACCGAAATCCGCAGATCCCTGATACAGGCGAATACGCTACGCAGTGCCGCCGCGCTGGAGGACGACCCCGAAAACGGGGTGCCTTTTGCGGCGGTCCATTCCATGCTGCTCTATTCCGAGATCCTGCGGCCGCTGGAACGCTACCTTGAAGGGGTCGGGCATCTGTATTCGGTGGTCGATGGACCGCTCAGCGGTCTGCCCCTGTCTTTGCTGATCACGGACTGGACGGTCGAGAACGAAACCCTGTCCCTGCCGGAGGAGTTTCGCCGGGCCGGATGGCTGTTTCAGCGTCACGCGCTGACGACGCTGCCGTCGGTCGACAGTCTGGGACTGGTGACTGCGCGGGGCAACGCTCCGCCCGAGGGGTTCATCGGATTCGGAGACCCGGATTTTTCCGGCACAGTAAGCGCGCCGTCCGACGGCCAGTTTTTTCGCGGTGCCGGTGCCGATCCGGAAAGCCTGCGCGCGCTGGCCCCGTTGCCCGGCACCCGGCGAGAGCTTGACCGGTTGGCGGACCTGTTCGATGCCGGTCCGGACGCCCTGTATCTGGGGCGGGCCGCCACCGAAACCGCCGTAAAAGCGGCGCCTCTGGACCGGGCCGGGGTTATTGCCTTTGCCACCCACGGTCTGCTGTCCGGCGAGCTTCGGGGGTTGGCCGAGCCTGCGCTGGCCCTGTCGCCGCCGGCGCAGGTGCAGCCGGGCGACGACGGATTGCTGACGGCGTCGGAGATTGCAGAATTGTCGCTGAACGCGGACTGGGTCGTCCTGTCGGCCTGCAATACGGCGGGCGGTGATGGCACGCCGGATGCCGAGGGGCTGTCGGGGCTGGCAAGGGCATTTCTGTTTGCCGGCGCGCGCAGCCTGATGGTGTCGCACTGGCCGGTTCGCGACGATGCCGCTGCGCGCCTGACAACCGCCACATTCGACGCTCTGCGAACGGGGCAGACCCGGCGCAAGGCCGAAGCGCTGCAGACCGCGATGCAGGATATGCTGACCGATCCCGCAGCGCCGGATATGGCCCATCCGGCTGCGTGGGCGCCCTTTGTCGTTGTCGGGCACGGGGGGTAGGATGAAACATCTGGCCCTGACCCTTCTGCTGCTCGTATTGCCGGTGCCGCTGGTTGCGCAATCCGCGGCTTTCGACGAAGCGATGGCCGGGCTTGACCGGGTGTTTCAGGACGGCGGCGATCCGGACCGCATTTATCAGCAACTGACCCGGACTGTCCGCACCTCCCGCGCGCTGGGTTCGGGCGACCCGGATTTTGCGATTTTCTATGCCATGCTGGCGGACCATGTCCGCAATGTTGAGCTGAACCCGGTTTATGCCCTGCAGATTGCGGAAGAGGGGCTGGAACTGATTGCTGGCGACCCGTCGCAAATGACTTTGCCACGATCCTGAAGGTGACGCGGTCCTATGCGCTGGCCGATCTCGGGCGCCTGGACGAGGCCTATCGGCAGGCACAGCTGATCCTCCCGGTTTACGCCAGGGTGTTCGACGAAGAAGCCGCCCGCGATTATGCCGCGGATGCCGAGAACTGGGGGCAGGGGCAGTTGTCGCAGTTCAATACTGCAGCGACGGATTTGGCGCGGCAAACGCTGGAGCAGGCCTATGAACGCATGGAGGCCCGCGCCTATGGCAGGGTGCTGACGCTGGTGAGCACCGCGCTTTTGCCGATGAATTCCGGCCTGCCCGAGAGCGAGGTTCGGGTGATCAACGCCGAGGCGGAAATCCTGATGGCCCGGGCCCTGGGGCAGCTTGGACGCAATGCCCAGGCGGGCAATGCGTGGCTGCGGGCGCTGGGATATCTTACCGAAACGCCGTGGAACCTGACGGACCCGCCGGATTTCTGGGGACAGGGGCTGACCTCGGACGGGGATCGGGCGGTGATTTTCGATATATTCGAGGGTCTGGCGGACACTGCCGGCCTTATGGGGCTGTCTGACATCGAGCAGGCGGCACTGGTACAGGCGTCCGACTATGCCGCCACGCCCCGTGCGCGGTTTTCCGTGCTGGTCCGCCGAGCCCGTCTGGCTCTGGCACAGGACGATCCGGAGCAGGGGTTGGCGTTGTTGCGGGCTTCACGGGATGTGGCGGCGGCCGCGGGCGCAGATCTGGACCGGACCGTCGCGGCGTTTTACATCGCGCTGACCGAGGCCCGTCAATCCGAGCGGGAAACCGGCGAATTGCCCCCGGACCGGATCGTGATAACGGCTGAGGCGGCGCTGGCCGAGTACCGGGCCAACTTCATTGCCGAAGAAGATTTCATTTACAGCAGCGCGGCCCGGATGCTGGTGCGATCCGAGGCACTTTCGACGGCACTGGATTTCGCCCGCCGCGCCGTGACGACGATGCAGGCCCGGGTTGCCGCGCGCAACGACACGGGATTTGGACAGGTGCAGGCCCGGCGGGATGCCCGGTCGACAGTCGAGTTGTTCCTGCTGACCTCGCACACCGCGGCATCGGAGGAACTGGATCCGCGGCTGGCGGCACCGGATTGCGAGGACGCCCGTGGGTTCATGGGGTGCACTGTGGTGGCGCGCTAGGGACCTACCCTTCGCCCACCAGAATGAACGGCGCCCAGAACCGGGGGTGGGCGTGTTCCGGACGGCTGTCTTCCTGCATCAGGGTCAGGATCGACCGGCGCAGGGCTTCGTCCCGCGGGATGCCGGTTTCCATCTGCGCAACCATGCCTGTTGTCAGAACCGATGTCGCATAGTCGTCCACCGGCCAGTGGGACACCAGAATTGACCGCGCACCGGCATAGATGAATGCCCGCGCAAGACCCGACAGGCCCTCGGCCCCGGGGGTGCCGTCGCTGCCGGCGGTGTTGCAGGCGGACAGAATGATCAGATCCGCGGACAGTTTCAGAGTTGCGGCCTCGGACGCGGTCAGCAGTGCGTCGTCTTCCGGTCCCGGTGTTTCGGGCGGCGTGAGTACCAGCGCTGGTTCGCTCAGCCCCGACAATTCGCCGGTCAGCAGCCCATGTGTGGCAAAGGCAAGAATGTTGGTCCGGCTCAGGTCCGCGGACCTGATGACCGTTTCTGTGGCCGCCCGGCCCAGATACAGCGCGTCCTCCCCGGCGCCGGTGATCCGGGCCAGTCGCTGCAGCTCTTTCGCGGTGTTCGGCAGGGGGGCCAGACGGGCGACCTCGGACACGGTTTCGAACGCACCGCGGGTGGTGTAGCCGCTGGCCTCTTCTTCGATGCCGGTCGCTTCGCCCGGCTTTTCCTCGTATTGGAAAATCGGATCGCCGAAGCCGACGAAAGGTTGCCGGTCGCTGCGCGTGTCGGTTTCCCGGATCTGCGACGTTCGCAGAGCACGCAGGCTGGAGACATTCGGCAGCGTTGTCATCGCGTAGCGGCTGATCATCCAGTCCGTTTCGCGCAGAGCAGACGCGTCATCGTCGGCCCCAACCGGCGGGCTGCTGACCAGCACCGCCAGCGGCAGGGAGGTCAGCGGTCCGTCCACGACCGAAATCAGATGCCGGGCGTCGCCGAAGACAGGCTCCAGAGGTTTCAGAAGATCGGTATAGAGCTGATGGGCCACCGTCCGGTCGAACGCATCGACCGTGGCGGACAGATCGGTGTCGTCGTCCAGCGCGGCCGCGGCGCGGTTGGAGGTTGTCACATCCAGCATTCGCCGCAGCAACGTGACGCGCGCGGTCAGATCCTCTTCGCCGATCGGCACTTCCAGCCAGTCGGCAGAGGTCTTGGACACCGCCCACACGAAGACCGAATAGGGGCCGGTCAGCGTCAGGATCAGCGCTTCGTCCTTGCGCAGAGATGCCTGAACCTCGAGGCGGCTCATTGGCCGTGGATTGGTCAGTTCCTTGAAATTGGGAAACGCCGCCTCGATCTCGAGATCCAGCGCCGCAACGTCGATACGCAGCTGTACCAGCCGTGCCTGGGCGGCAGCCACTTCTGCCTCGGCTTCGGCGCCGGATCGCGCGACGGCCCGGGACATGGCGGTCTGGCTGTCTTTCTGCCGGTCCGTCAGGTCCTGACGCCGGCGCAGCAGCGCTGCCAGTTCCGCGTTTCCGGCCATCTGACGCAGCGCGGCTTGTTGCAGGGCCTTGCCGGCGACAGTTGATGTCGCGCGTTGCACTGTCAGGAATACATCGTCGCGCAATTCGTCGGGTGTGACTGCAATGCCGGTGCCGGGAAGCAGGAAAAGCAACAGGGCGCCCAGAACCTGTGCCAGGCGCCCTGATCGGATATGGGTATGACGGGGTGCCATCACCCTTATCGTGTCAGTTGGTCAGGATGTAATAGCTGTTGCGGATCCGACCCTGGTTGACCACGGTGATAAAGAAATACCCGTCCCAGCGCGGGGTGAAGGAGCAGTAAATCTTGTCCGAGTAGCTGCGGTCCAGACAGATCGTGTTACCGCCCTCGTCAGTCACCAGCAGGTCCAGATCCGCGTCACCGTCGCCCAGGATAGCAATCTCGGCCAGCGATCCGCCATAAAACGGGACCTTGAAGATGTCCGTGCGCCCGGCCCGCAGCCGCGACAATGTGCGCGATGCGCCGCCGATCCGTCCGCGCGCACCCTCTGCTTCGGCGTCTTCGATCAGGCCCAGAATGCTTTCGTCGCCGCCGGCGAATTCTTTTGCCGAGGCCAGCATCGCGGCCGCATCGGCCGGCGCGTCAACACCTTCGCCTTCTTCGGCAACAGGCTCGCCTTCGTTATCGCGGGTGTCCTTTTCCCGCTCGACGTCGGACAGGTTCAGCGACATGACGATTTGCGCGGCAGCCAGCGCGGCGATGGCGTTCTTGTTTTCGACGCTGTAGGCGTACAGATCCTGTGCCATTGCGGCCTGAGCAACGGCACCACCGGCGCCTTCGCTCCCGGTCATGGCGTTTTCACCGGATTTGTCTTCGGCCCAGCTCAGCGAAGCCGAAAGTGTCATGGCCGAAGCGCAAAGCAGACCGGCTATCGTTTTTGAAAAAATCATCTTTTTGTCCTTCGGTTTCCATGTTTCGTACAATGTGTCCCGGATCTTGCACTTCAACCAACTGATTTCCAGAGTTTTTTCATGAAAAAGGCTGTTAGAAATGCCTCCCCGGCCTATTGCGCGGTGTCTGCGGCCTGCAGTTGCTGGGCCAGATTCCAGGCGAAATGAGCCTGATCCACGACGATCCCGATTTCACGCGACTTGTTGCGCAGGGCTTCAGAAACATCTGCGTCTGACACACCTTCTCTGGAGCGGAAGTAGATATCGCTCACCTGTGCCATGGCCTGATACGCGGCGGCAAAGTCCCCGATTGTGTAGTTGAGGTATGCCGACTGTTCCAAGACATACAAAAGCGGAGCACCTGACCGGTAGTCCGGCGAAGGCAGCTCGCTGCGCGCGCGCGCGAGCCATTCAAGCGACTGCTGGTACAGTTCGTTGGCCTCGAGTATCGACGCATGCGTGCGCAGTAGATTGGACCGCTCAAAAGGTCCCAAACGGGCCACGATCGAAGTATTTTTCACCGCTGCTTCAGTGACTTTCAATGCTTCTTGCGGCTGTCCGGAAAGAGACAGCAACGCAGCATGCATGCTGACGACTTCCTGCCAGTAGATCGGGCGGTATTGCGCCGGCTCCATCGCGGCGTAGGTCTGCGCGACAACGGTGTTCGCCAGATCGAAATTGCCCGTATCATAGTGCAGTCTCGCCTTTTGCACTTCGAGAAAGCCGACCACGTCTGCCCGGTGCCACGGTGACGTTCGATAGGTTCGGATCGCCTGTGTCAGCAGCTTCAGGGCCTGTTCGGGGTCGCCGCGATTCCACAGGCCATAGGCATAATTGATCTTGGCCACGACCTGTGTCTGATGGTCCGGCGGCAACATGCGCGACAGAGATTTCAGGTGAAAGGCCATCGCCTGAAAGTTCCGTTCGGAATTGAGAAACTCCCCGTCCGAGTTGGCCAGATAAACCGGGAGAAGCGAACCGGCCAATTTGGGGGATCCGGCCTGAAGAATGGTGTCCCGGACATGGGGCAGCAATGCCCGGGCGTCCTCCGGTGCGATTTCAAACAGCGGATAGAGAATGGACAGCGCCCGGAAAACACCCCACGGAGAGCTGTCGTCGCGCGGGTCAAAATCTGCGAGCTCTTGCTCATAGACCTGCCGGGCGCTTTCGAAATCGTCCACGCTTCTCTCCAGCAACATCCGCAGGATATGCAGGGTTTGCATCTGGTCCGGCGTCAGGTCGGTTCTGGCCATCAGTCGCGCAATCGGATCGCGGGCCTTCTCGGGGTCCCAGTCCCGGGCCCAGGAATGGGTAATCGTCAGAAAGATGTCGAACCAAGGTGAGTTAGCCGGCAGCGATTTGACCGAACCCGTGCGCGCCAGCGCGCGCGCATGTTGCAGCGCCTCATCTGCCGGTCCGATTTCCCCCATCAGGGCGTGGAACAGACCAAGGTTGAGCTGACCCAGGGCGGAGGTTTCATTCTTTTTAGCGAAACTTTTCAGTCTGCGGCCCAGCGAAATCGCCCTTCCGTCGAAGAACTCCTGCAGGACAGAACTGCCATCTGCCCGCAGCGTCAGCTTGCCGACCTGCCGCTGAACCACGCCCAGTTCTTCGGCATATTGAAAACTGTCGGGGTCGATCAGTTTGATGTTTATCGCTTCGCGGACCTTCATCGTGTCGGCATGATTGGCCGACCGAACCCGCCGGATCGCGACATAGGACCGTTGAATGGCCTCCAGATACAGGGCCGTTTCGCCCAGCTTCCGGGCCGAGGCCGCAAGAAACCGCTCGATGTAAGAGGTGACGCGGGCATAGTCGTCCCCCTTGCCTTCCAGCCCGGCAAGAACCACGGCGGATTCTTTCATAACTTGTGTGTATTTCTTCTGACGATAGTTCATCGCAAGGATGTTCTGCCACGCCCAGTAATAGGCAACTGATCCCGGTTCCTTGGCCGTCAGCTGCTTGCGCAAAAGCGGTTCCGCCCGTTTGAAGTCGTTTCCTTCGGCGAAGATCCGCGCCAGATCACCTTCGAGCCCGGTGTTGTCCAGCTCTTTCGCTTCGGGATTCGTGCGGATGAAATCCAGTACGAACCGTGCATCCGTGATCAGGGCCTCGCGGTCGGCCTTGGCTGACCGGCGCTGTTTGAGATCGAATTTCCAGAGGAAAACGTAGTTTTTGACCGTCGCGTGTTCCCGGTCGAGATACCCGTCCAGCAGCGCGGCCCGCAAGGCAGCAGCATCCGCGACACCGCTGCGGCTGGCGGCCAGAGCAAGGTAGGATTCCGCTTCCAGCTGCCACTTCGGTTTGAAATCGTCGGGCGCGTCGCGAACCAGTCCGCGCGCGACGATATCCGCCTCTTCATATTTCTTCTGGGTGTAGAGCGACTTGGTCAGCAGCAACATCGCTTCCAGCCGGGTGTTGGAGCTGCGGAACCGATCTGTGTCCAGCGCCTGAACGATCGGAATGGTTGCGGTTTCGACGGCGGCGTGGTCCCGCTCCTGACGCTTGAGCCGCGCCATAATCAGGTCGGGCCACCAAAACGCCGTGTGGCCGTTCAGAAAGGTTTCCTGCGCCTTTACCTCTTCGGTCAGAAGGGCCAGCGCGCGATAAGCCGTGTCTTTCTTGTCCTTGTGATACAGCCTGAGAATTGCCGCCAGCCGCTCACGGATTTCCCCAACGAATTCGGCGTGCGTGAGCGGTTCATCCGTGATCTTGTCGCGCGGCGGTCCGGTCTCCTGCGCGTACAGCCCGGCCCCCGCCATCGCGAGGGCCAGAATCAGGATGGCCAGAACGCGCCGCATCGGGTCAGTTCGCGTTGACCGTCTGGTTCAGCCAGTCCACGTAGTTCGACACCCGTGTATAGGCCGAAAACAGGGCATCCTCAGCGCAGGACCCCGTGGCGCTGTCGGACATGCCCCAGCTGACGACGCCGGCCTGAATGTACTGACCATCACCCAGCGGCACCACAAGCGGCCCGCCGCTGTCGCCGCTGCACGAGGTTTTGCCGCCCTCGAACGTGCCCGAACACAACATGTTTTTAGACATCGGTTCGCGCACGTATTTGATCAATTCCTTCCAGACCAGCTCGGTTTCTTCCTGTTTCAGGCCGAAAGCCTGTGCCGCGTAAGTCAGCCCCTCGGCAGCCGCCTTGGCGCGCGCTTCCAGCATCATCTGATTGCACATGTCGCGCGACATCATCTGAATTTCCGCCTCGCGCATGAATTCGGTCTGCTTGGCGCCTTCGGTCAGGCCCCAGCCGGTGACAATGGTGCGCACGCCGGGCTGGTCCAGCGCGTCGCCAAACTCGGCGTCCGGAACCTTGATGGTCTGGTACGGGACCTTTGGCGCATGGGCCAGCTTGATCAACGCGATGTCGTGGTCGAACTCGGTCCCGACATAGTCGGGATAGCGAATGATGGTCTCGACGGGCACGATGTCGCCCTTTCCGTCGGCAATTTCGTTGCTGCCCACAAAGACGGAAATCCCGGCCGGGTTCAGGTCGCGGTAAACGCCGTTGGGGTCTTTCATGTGGACGCAGTGCGCCGCAGTCAGGACCCAGTTGTCCAGCACCATCGAACCACCACAGAACTGCGCCTCGGCCCCGACGGGGGCCCCGTTGATCAACAGGGCAACCTGCCATGGCCATTCGCCGTCTTCGGCCAGTTCGCCACCGATTACCCGCGATCCGCTGTCGGACTGGGCCACCTCGGCCTGTCGCTGGCTCTTGCCACCGCCCTGCACGAAGGCAAAGGGCGAGGCCACGCCGGGATCGACCTCGGGTTGCGAAATTTCCTGGGCCGTCAATGGGGCCGCCAGCAGCAGGGTGGTTAAAAGAGGCGTGAGGAATGTTTTCATTCGTGGTCTCCGTTAATCGTCACTGTTTCAATCTATCGGTGTTATGGTCAGATCCAGCCGGTACATGTTCAAATCGTCGCCGGGCGGTGTCAACGACAAGCTGCGCGCGCTGGAACCGGGATCGGCCAGCCCGGCGAGCCAGCGGGCCATGGGATCGGCCTCACCGCGCATCTGTCCATCGGCCAGCGCGCCGAGAACCGTCCGTTGCGAACCTGGATCTGCCGGGACGCTCAGAACCAGCAGGGACTCCCGCACCGCCCGCCCAGACGGGTTGCGCAGACCCAGCGTAACGGTACGGCGTTCTCCGCTCGGAACACGGTTCGACAGGCTTGGCCGGGGCCACAGCATTGTAATCCCGGCATCGGCATCGACGTAGAGAACTGTCACGTCCTGTGCCTTTGTCGAACTGTTGGTCACGGTGATTTCCAGCCCGTCGCAATGTCGTGCCCTTGTATCACCGGTGGCCTGTTCCCTTTGATCCGTCAGCCGGCACCGCCCGCCGCGGAGCGTGCCGTTCAGCAACGCAACCCGGATATCGGGGCGCGTTTTCAACAAGGCAAATCCCGCTGGCGACTGGCCCGACAACTGCGCCAGCGCCTGTTCCAGCCGGAAGCGGCGGGCGTGGTTCGACAGCGCGATGGCAAGGTCCGCGACCGGGTCATCGCTGATATCCGGGGACATCAACCGCGGCGAAGTGCCGGGACCAAACGCGTCCAACACACCGTCCCGCCCGACCAGCGCAAAGCCATCGGCTGTTGGAACGACGGTGCTATGCGCGTGTTTGGACAATGGGAAATCCAGTGCCCCCGCCAGCCTCTTCGCGCCGTTTTCGGCAAGCTGGTTCAGCTTTGCGATTGCGTCCGGTGACAGGGCGACAGCGAAACTCACATCGACCGCGCGCCGGGTGATTTCGCCATAGTTCACGCGCACCTGCGGGTATGGTTCCAGCAACTCCAGCTCGGCCTCCGTGGCCTTCACGCTGACGACCGTTGCACGCCCGGCGGGATCGGTGTCTGCCGGACCGGCGAACAACGAAATCTCGCTGCCGGGGGTGATGTCCTGCAGGCTTCCGGCCTTCAGAACGGTGCCCGATACGGCGATACGGCGCAGCGCACGGGATCCGCCGCCGAACACGGGATCAGACGCCATCGGTCCCTCGATATCAGCGGTTTGCGCCGCCTGACCGGATTTGGTGCGGAGCTGCAGGGCGACCGCCTGCATCAATTGTACATAGCTCAGCTCGGGGACATTCGTCAGCACGTTCACCAGATTGCGGGTGAAATCGCCGTACCATGCGCCGTCTTCCAACGGGTATTCGAAGGCTCTCTGGTCGGACTGCGCCGCGTAGAGGAACACGAATTCGCCAGACGGTGCAGGCCCTGAAGCGCCGGCAATTGCCGGGATGTCGGGAATGTTCAGCATGGCGAGGTCAAGGTATCGCGCGCGCCCGGTGTTTTCAGTCAGCGCCCGAAAACCGGTCGCGGAATGGCAGGCATCGATGATCCCGACCAACCTGACACCCCTTGCCGCGGCCTGTCGCGCAATTGCCGCCGGATCGTCGTCGCGAATGGCATTTTCCACCTCGCCCGCGGTGCCGTTCCACTTGCCGGCGTCCCGCGGCAGGAACAGTTCGTCCTGCCCGCCCTGTTCGTCGCCATCGGTGTCCGGGGCCTGAGTGCCATGGCCCGAGAAATAAAACAGGACGGTGTCGCCGGTCCCGCTTGCCTCGACGGCGGCCGAAAAGGCGTTGAGTATCGCTGTCCGGTCCGGCGGTGTGACTGCGATGCCATCGGGCAGAACCGCGCCTGGATCGGTCAGGGCAACGATGTCGCCGGGTGCCGCGCCGCGGCGCAACATCATCCCTGCCATCAGGCCGACGTCGTTCGGTGGCCCTTTCAGGTCGGCGTCCAGCGTCAGGTAGTCGCCGACACCGACCAATACCGCGCGAACGCGGCCTTCGGCGGCGACAGCGCCGACCGGCGTCAGGGACGCAAGAAAGACAAGGATCGAAACAGCAAACTTCGTCATGTCACATGACCTAGCGCCTGCATTGCCGCGCCTCAACACTGCCGCTGTCCGTGACTGTATTTGTCATCATCCGCTGGGCAGGATTCGCCGCGGAGCCGGGCCGCCGGGCGAGGCCAGCGGCGGGCCGACATCGATTGACCGCAAAAACCCGTTGAAATCGGGGTTCAGTCGCGTTGCGTCCAGCCCGGCCTCGATCACCGCGTCAACCTGCTCGGTTTCCAGCCTCAGCCGGGTCGGTACTGTGTCCAGTTCCTCTTGGCGGTCCTCATCCAGCAGTTCGAAATTCACCTGTCCGACAAACAGCTTCACGTCCGAACAGTCCCAGCCCGACAGGCTGCCGCGCAGCCGCCGCACGGCAGATGGGGATAGAGAACAGCGCCATTCGATCAGGTCCTCGGCGTATTGATCCAGCGTCAGCCGCAGCACGTCGTATCCGAGCCGCGTGGCCGATCCCATCGAGCTGTTGGCGATGGCGAGGCCCAGTTGCACGCCACCCGGTCCGCCCGGCTTCTGGGTCCAGCGGAAATCCGACTGAACGCCCGCATTCGCCACGAGAAACAGCATGCGCTTCAGCCGGACCGCCTGTGCTTCGGTCAGAGGGCCGAACGGTGTCTGCGACTTGGCACGCGCCACCGACAGGCCGGTGGTGCCGAAATTGTCGGTGATCGCCCCGTCCAGAAGTTTGACATATTTGATCTTTTCCGGGTCCCTGTAGGTTTCCAGCGTCTTGCCGTAGGCTTTCATCGCACTCGTGGCTTCCGGGTTGAACCGGGCTGCGGTCAGCCAGTCGGGTTCGGTGTAATTGCAGTTCTTTTCGTGGGCCTTCAGCGTGATCGGCGTGAACACCAGAGGAAAGGCCGCTGATGCGGCGACCGCTTCGCTGACCGGAAGGTTGGCCAAATTCGAACACAGGGCGTCAAAGGTTTCCTGCGTGAAAACGAAAGGGGTGTTGTTGGCTACGTCGCTGGCGTTCAGCCATGTGGTGGCGTACCCGCGTTTCCAAAGATCTCGGAAGGTTGCGCCGCCCAGAATGCTTTCGTCCAGAAACCGCGCAAATGTCTTCCGGCTGTTCACACCGCCGGACAAACCGCGGGCCAGCGTCACAGGGTTCCAGACCGAGGTGGACATGTACTTTTCGGCATTCTGGATCAGGTATTTCTCCCGGTAACTTTCCATGCCGTTCGGACCGTGCAGCCCGAAATAGGCCGCCGTGACCGATCCGCCGGACACACCGGTAACCAGACGCACATGTTTCAGCAGGCCGTCGGGGTTCTTCTGTGATTGCGCGGCCTCCTGCAGCGCCTTGAGCATGCCGAAGGAAAAGGAAGAGGCCCGCGTGCCGCCGCCTGAAAACGCCAGCCCGATAAACACCTCATCGTCAGCGATGTCCTGTCCGCCAAACGGCAGTTCCTCGGGGCGTTCACCGTCGACAAGGGCGGTATTGATCGGCGTGTTCCACGCCGCACACCCGGCGACGATCATCCCCAAAGCCAGCGCCAGGTACTGCGCCCTGAATGTCATCCTGCTCCCCCTGCAGCCGATCTGGTTTACGACTTCCCGCTAAATTGCAGGCAGTTGATTTCGAGGGCAAACCCTTTTTCGACCTCCGGCAGGGTCAGCCTGGCCCCGTGCCGCAGCGCAATCGCCCGAACCAGCGCCAACCCCAGCCCGTAACCCGGTGCCATCTCCGTCTGATCGCCGCGAGTGAACGGGGCAAAGATCCGGGCCTGCAGGTCAGGTGCAATGCCCGGTCCGGTATCGGAGATGCGCAGGCTGGTTCGGGTGCCGGAAGGCCTGAGCGACACCGTGATCACATCGCCGGGGCGGGTGTATTTCAACCCGTTCTCGATCAGGTTCGACAACAGTTGCGACAACAGCCCCTCGTCGCCAAGGATGCGGATGCCCGGGGCAATGTCGCCAATCAGTTCCCGCCCGGCGTCCTCGGCAACCGGTTCATACAAATCGACGATCCGGTCGCATATGACGGACAGGTCGACCGGTTGCAGCCCGGCGGTATTGCCGGCCTTGGCGTCCATCTCGGCGATGCTCAGCAGGCTGTCGAACAGGCGGATCATGGCCCTGATTTCATCGTCCAGCGCCGTGCGCTGTTCCTCGGGCAGATTCAGCCCATTCAGCCGGGACTGTATGCGTGCCAGCGGCGTTCGCATTTCATGGGCCACGGCGTTGCCCAGCCGCCGGTGCGCTTCGACCAGATGTGCGATCCGGTCAAGCATATCGTCGACATGCCGGCTGAGCTGACCGTATTCATTGATTTCCGGGTTGTTCAGGCGTTCCGACACGCCGCTGTCCCGACCCACACGCGCCAGAAAGCTGTTGAACCGACCAAGCCGGCGTCGTGCCACGGTGGCGACAATTGCAGCCGCGCACAGGCCGGATGCCAGCATTATGGCCCCGAACAACAGGAAAACCCGGCGCATCCCCTGCAATGTCTGATCCATCGGCGTCAGGCTGAGCCCGACCAGCATCGGAAAACCGCCCCGCAACGTGCGCCCGGCAACCATGTATCGCCGGTCCACGCCATCGGGGCCTGCCAGCCTCAGGATCTGGTAGGGAGCAGGACCGAAGCCTTCGTCGCTCCGGTCTACCGTGCCCGGCCAGTCGGTCAGATTTCCACTCAGCCAGGTGCCGTCGCGTTGCTGTAACAGGTATAGCCCGCCATCATCCGCATCTTGCAGGCTGCGAAATTCCATGGCCTGCCGCACAGCGATCACCCGGCGCTGGGCATAAAGCGCCTCGATATTGCGCAATTCGGCTGTCAGTCGCGCTTCGGCTTCGGTCTGCAGGCGGTCCTGCAATTGGCGCTGCGCGATCAGAACTCCGACCAGCGCCAGCGCGAGCGGCAAAACCGCGATCAGCAGGGCGGACCGCCAGACCGCGCTGCGCCACCATGTCATGTATCCTGCTCCGGTGGCTGACCAAACATGTAACCCGATCCGCGTACGGTTTGCAGAAAGGCGGTGCCAGTGGCGGCTTCCAGCTTGCGTCGCAGCCGCCCGACATGGACATCCACAACATTTGTCTGCGGGTCAAAGCTCAGCTTCCAGACATGTTCCAGAAGTTGCATCCGCGACAGGGCCTCGCCCGCGTTCACTGCAAAGTACATCAGCAGTTCGAATTCCTTGGGCGACAGCGGAATATGTGCTGTTCCCCAGTGCACAGTGCGGGCCTTGACCCGGATTTCCAGATCGCCGAACACTAGGAAGTCGTTGCCGTCCGCCTGCGCCTTGCCCCGCCTGAGCAGCGCCTTGATCCGGGCGCGCAGTTCATCTTCGGCAAAGGGTTTCGGCAGGTAATCATCCGCGCCGCGTTCCAGCCCGTCCACGCGGTGACCGGAATGGGCGAGGGCGCTGACCACCAGAATGTTGCGCACGGTACCCAGACGGCGCAGTTCCGCGATGGCGTCGATCCCGTCGCCATCGGGCAGCAGCCGGTCCAGTATCACCAGCGCGTATTCTGACAGGGCGGCGGCCTTCAGCCCGTCCGCGAAACTGCCCATCAGGATCGGGTCATAGTCCAGTTCAGCGCAACATTGCGCCATCGCCGCCCGCATGTCCGCGTCGTCCTCGACGATCAGGATCCGTTCTGCCATGCTGCCTCTCCTTCGCTATTCGAACGATACCACGTCCTGATCCATCACGTTTGCCCCGCTGGCGGGGCGCAGGCGCGGTGCCGTTGCCCACGGGTCCAGAAGGACGTGCCGGGTTGAGCCGTCCGACAGGCGCAGCAACAACAGCACTGCCTTTGAATACCGCGTGCTTTCCTGCCAGCCTTCCGGCATTTCGTCCATCGGAATGCCATTGACCGCGATGATCCTGTCGCCAACGCTCAGCCCGGAATAGAACCCGGCCGTCCCGTCGGACGTTTCGGCGATCCTGCCGTCGGCGCCGATCGCCAGCCCCATTTGCACAAGCGTGTAGCTGTCGCGCGCGGAGATGACAGCGCCCGACATCATGTTCAGCGCCGTCGCGCGGTGGCTCAGGTCCAGCGGCAGGATATGAACCTGCCCGGCCCGCAGCACCGTTGCCGTGTCGGGCAACGGACCGGCGGCAAGAATGACCGCAACGTCGCCGGGGGTCCGGACATCGGATATGCCCAGTTTCAGCAGGATGTCGCCGGCTTTGACGCCGGCCTGTGCCGCTGGCCCGCCCGCGCCCACGTGTTCCACCAGAACACCGCGGCGGTCCGACAGGTCCAGCGCCTCTGCAATCTGTCGCGTGATCCGGCGCACCTGAATGCCGGGATTGGGTACAGACGCCCGGTGCGGATCGGCCAGAAAGGCCAATATATCCCGTGCCGGAACCGCATAGGCAATCCCGACAAAATATCGCGATCCATCTGCAATGCGCGTGTTGATCCCGATCACCTGCCCCCGCGCGTTCAGCAACGGACCACCGGAGCTTCCCGGATTGACCGGCGCTGAATGCTGCAGGTACAGCACCGGCTGTTGTGGGTCGATCTGCCTGTCCAGTGCGGAAACGATGCCCGTGGTCACCGCCAGCCCGGTTCCCAGCGGCGACCCGATGGCGAAAACCGGCGCGCCCGGGGCGGGTGTGTTCGCGGAAATCGCCAGCCCCGGTCTCAGCGCCGCCCCGGTCCGCAACAGGGCCAGATCCCGAACCTCGTCGCGCGCCGCGACCCGGGCCCGGTGCCGGGAACCGGTCGGGGTTTCCACCATGACCGAGGCTGCCGACCCGACAACATGGGCGTTGGTAACCACCGCGCCACCATCCCGAACAACGAAGCCGGAGCCGAGAAAACGCTCCTCGGGATCGTCGCTCCATATCGTGACCGATGCCGACATACCCGGCCCCGGCATCGCGTGAGCGGGCGGGGAAAACGCTGCAAACAGCGCAAGTGCAACCCAAATCAACTGTCTGAATATCATTTGTTTCGCCATTCTTTTCAAAGACATCCCCTTCTAGGGTCAAAGCAGCGACAAACTCACGTGAATAATCCCGTCATGTTTTAAGTCGCGGTTGGCAGGTGGAAACTGCGCCGCTAGGTTTTTGCAGAGCTTACAGACGGAAGGCCATGCCATGTTCAGAACTGCACTGCTTGCCACTCTTTTCGCGTTTGCGGCCCAGGCATCGCTGGCCGACACGGACCGGGCCCTGCAAAAGGTTCAGGCGTCGCGCGTCATTTATGATGAAGGCGTGTCCACGCGCGACCCGCTGTTGATCGTTGCGGCCGCAAAACTGCGCCGTTCTGCCGGGCTGGAGCAAACCGACCGGACGGCCGATGGTGCTGGTCCAGACGGTGCGCATCTCGGGTGGAACGACATGCTGGATCAGGCCCGTGCCTTTGCGTCGGGCGATGACCTGATGACCGGCCTGATCGAGGACGTTGCAGCAGAAACCACCAAGGGCGTGACCGACGGCCCGGTTTACAACATCGCCAGCCTTGGCGCGAAAGGGTCGAGCATCTACCGCAACGTGCCGTTCGACGGAAAGAAATATGCCGAGGTTTATGTCGAAGCCAAGGGCAGTCAGGACATCAACGTTTTCATCTATGACGCCAAGGACCGGCTGGTCTGCTCGGACACCGATGCCAGCGCGATCGCCTATTGCGGCTGGCGTCCCCGTGAAAGCGGCATGTTCTCGGTCAAGGTCACCAATGAAAGCGGATCCGGCGCGAATTACTCGCTGATGACGAATTGAGGGTATCGGTATGAAGTCCCTGTTTCTTGCATGTGCCGCGGCACTGGCCACGGCGGGCTCTGCCTGCGCGGAAAACTACGCCCTGCTGGTTGGTGCATCGACCTACGACAATCTGGAAGAACGGTTCTGGCTGCGCGGGCCGGCCAATGATGTCGACCTTGTCCGAACCTATCTGACCCAGGCCTCGCCGGTCCCGTTCCGGCCCGAAAACGTTCTGATCCTTGCCGACGGGGTCGAAGGCAGCGCTAAACCTACGCTGGCGGCCATCCGCAACGGGTTTGCGCAGATTGCCGGGCAGGTCGGCGAAGGCGACTTCGTGTATCTTCATTTCTCCGGTCACGGATCGCAGGCCCCGGCGCTGGACCCCGACAGTGAAATCGACGGTCTGGACGAGCTTTTCCTGCCGGTCGATATCGGGCCGTGGTCGGACACGGTCGGCTCGGTTGAAAACGCGTTGGTTGACGATGAAATCGGCACCCTGATCGGTGAATTGCGGACCCGGGGGGCAACCGTGTGGGCGGTGTTCGACAGCTGCCATTCCGGCACCGTGACCCGTGCAGCACCCGGCGGGGACGACGAGCTGCGCCTGCGCAAGCTGGATCCATCCGCGCTGGGCGTGCCGGACGATGCCATGGCGGATGCAGGGTCCGCCAGCCGCGCGCTGCCTGATCCGCATCAGCGTCCGCAAAGCCCCGCGGGCGATGCGGTCGGGGATGGGGCCGGGCAGGGCGGTTTCGTCGCCTTCTATGCCGCCCAGACCAACGAAACGACGCCGGAAAAGCGCCTGCCGCGCGGCAAACCCGGCCGCCGGTCGCAAGGGGTTTTCACCTTTACGATATTCGAAACACTGGCCGAAAACCCGGGCCTGACCTATCGGCAGCTGGGGCAGGAAATCCTGCGCAAATATGTCGTTGGAAATCTTGCCCTGTCCACACCGATGTTCGAGGGTGATCTGGACGCTTACGTCTTTTCCGGCGAAGCGGGCGAAAAGATTGTGCAATGGCCGGTGAAAGACGGTGAATACGGGCCGACAGTAAGCGCCGGTCACCTGCAGGGCATCGCCGAAGGTGACGTGCTGGCGCTTTTGCCGACCGCCGCCAGCTCGTTGGAGGATGCGCTGGGCTTTGTCGCGGTGACTTACGCCGATACATTCGTCGCGGATCTTGAGCCGGTTGAGCACAACGGGACCGCCGCGCCGGAGGTGTCGGATCTGCCAAGAGGGGCCTTTGCCCGCAAGCTGGCCGATACGGTTGATTTTTCGCTGACCGTTGCAATGCCCGACGAAACCCAACCGATGCCAGCAGCGCTGACCGACGCGTTGAGCGTCTTGCAGGATGCGGCTACCGGCACACGCATTCGCTTTGTTCCCGCCGGAACGGGCGAAGCGGACATTCGCCTTGCCGTCATCCCGGACAGCCCGCGGCCCGATGCGGTGTGGATGCTGCCCGGGTCCGGATACTTCGAACCCGAAAAGGCGGATCAAACCCCCTCCGTTGGGACCGGCGGCCGGGACGGCGATGAGATCGCCGCGCTGATGCAGGACAATCTGGAAACCATGTCGCGGGCCATCAACCTGCTGCGTATGGGCGGTGCTTATGACAATCACGATCTGGGTGTCGAACTGCGCCTGCGCACGAAATCGCGGAAGCAACGGCAGTTGACCGATCTGGATATGTCATCCGTTCCGATCCTTGTGCCCGACGATCAGGTCCATGTGTTATTGACCAATCAGGAGGATTTTCCGGTTGATGCAAACGTGCTGCATATCGGGTCGGACTATTCCATCTCTCATTTCTTTCATGGTCGCCTGCAACCGGGCGATACGCTGAAGAAAGGTTTGTTCCGGATCACCGACGAAGCGTTCGGGCGGGACCGGGTCGTCATCATCCTGAGCCCGGCCGAGCCCCAAAGCGCGATCGAGGATCTGCGGTTTCTGGCGCAGGATGCCGTTGCTGTGACCCGAGGAAACGGCGATGCAGGTTCCGGGTTTGCCGGTGCACTGCGCGCCGCGGGTTTCGGCACTACAACCCGCGGCGCCGTGTCGCTGGACGATGATACGGGGCCGGCCCCGGTCATACTGCAATACGACATCGATACCGTGCCGGGCAGTTGAGAGCGGGCGGCCGCTTAGTCGTCGACAACCTTGCGCTTGGTATAGGCGTCCCAGAGGTCGGGCCGCCGCGCCCGTGTCAGCTCCTCGGACCGGGCCTGACGCCAGCGCGCGATTTCGCCGTGATGTCCTGACGTCAGAACCGACGGGATCTCCTGCCCGCGCCATTCGGCCGGTCGGGTATACTGCGGATGTTCCAGCAGTCCGTCCGAAAAACTTTCCTGTTCGGCGGACGCCGCGTTGCCCAGCACGCCGGGCAACAGCCGCACGGTTGCATCGATCAGCGCCTGAGCCGCGATCTCGCCGCCGGTCATCACGAAATCGCCCAGCGACACTTCCTGTACCGGATAGTGCTGCAGAACCCGTTCATCCACGCCTTCGAACCGGCCACAGATCAGCGTGACGCCGTCGGCGCGGGCAAGGTCCTGCATCAGTCTCTGCTGCATGGGTTTGCCGCGCGGGCTGAAACAAATCAGGGGCCAGTGCGCAGAAGTGCCCGCCATGGAGTGGTCGATCGCATCGCCCAGAACATCGGCGCGCAACACCATGCCGGCCCCGCCGCCGGCCGGCGTGTCATCGACATTGCGGTGCTTCCCTATACCGAACCCGCGCAGGTCCACTGTTTCCAGCTGCCACAACCCGTCTTTCAGCGCCTTGCCGGTCAGGCTTTCGCTCAGAACACCGGGAAAGGCGGTCGGGAAAAGCGTGATCACCCGCGCCGTCCAGATCCCGTGCAAATCGGGCGTGGGTGTGATCAGCTCGCGCGGGCGCACCGACGCCTGGATGCGCTTGCGTCCCAGCGAACGGCCGGGGCTTTCGGGTTCGTCGGTCATGTGGCCCCCTCTGCTGCTGTCAGGATCGCCGATTTCGCGGCCGATCGCGCGTCATGATCCGAATGCGCGCGATTGGCCTGCAGCAAGGCCTGCAGCACGTCTTCGCCGAGATGGGTGTTGATTGTCTCGGTCTGCATCTGAGCCTGTATTTCGCGCGGGACGTCGCACAAATCCAGCAGCGGCGTTGCCGGCCCGGCGGGCAGATCGCCGGTTTCGTCCAGAACCGCCCGGTGCACACCGGTTTCGACATCGGCTGCAACGGCATCGACAATGCCGTCCAGATCTGCCGAACCGCAATAGCGCGTGGCGTATTCATCGAAATCCAGCGTCATCGAAGACGCCCGGACGTGCTGCCAGTAGGCGCTGCGCATCCACGGATCCGGCGACCGGGTCGAATAATAGAAGATCAGCTCGGTCTGCGGCATCACCCCGGCCACGGTTTCGCGCATCACGCGGGCAAGGACCGGGGCTGCGGCATAGCTGTCCAGCCCGTCGCGTCCGGGCAGATGCCCGGACAATTCCTCAGCCGAGATCAGCAGTGTGCGCCGCGGCATGGCCGAGATGTCCTTGAGCACCGCCCTGAACCGGCGGCGAAACTTGTGCAGCGATATCGGATCACGCCAGGTGCTGTACCCCCGGGAGGCGTGGCAGGTTTCCTTGAGCGGCGGTTTCAGGATCGAGCGCAGGTACGGTTTCAGCAGTGACCGGTTCACGCGCAGGGCCCTCTGAACCGTGCTGGTCCCGGTCTTGTGGAACCCGGGATGTATCACGACCCGCTTTGGCATTACCGGTCCGGCGGGTCCTGATCGTCTTCCGGCGGGGTGGCCTTTTCGATCTGGTTGATGGCGTCGTCGAGGGCGTCGATCAACTCGGCTTCCTCGGGGTTGTACCGGTAGCGGCGGGCAAAGATCGCGCCGCCAATGGCCGTCAACACAAGCGGCAGCCACATCGGCGCCGGCAACGGACCTGCGGCGTACCGGATCAGAGTGCCCAGCCCGAAGACAACCGCCACCGCGATCAGCTGTGCGCCCGCCAGCATGACCAGAAAGGCCGGAAGCGGCATTTCCCCCCGGCCCTTTTCCTTGCCGGCCCCGAGCTGGGCCAGAAAGAACATCGCCGCCAGTGCCAGCAGCAAGACAACCGGTGCACCCATCCAGCCGCCAAGCAGAGGCCCCGCATAAAGCGGCAGCATGGTCATCAGCAGACCGGTGGGGCTGAATTTCGCGAACATCAGAACAGACCGTCCGGCGGATCCGCGACAATGCGGCCTGCGGACAGGTCCACGGTCGGCACGGCCTCCTGCGTGAACGGCAGAAAAACGGTGGATTTCAGGCCCGGCCCGTGAATTTCCAGCAGGTCCGAGGCCCCGTGATTTTGCACCGATTTGACCCGACCCAGTTCCCGGCCGCCAGTGTCCACCACCAGCAAGCCCATCAGGTCGGCATGGTAGAATTCGTCATCCGGCAGGGATGGCAATTGTGAACGGTCCACGAACAGGCGCAGACCACGCAGGTCATCGGCCTGTTCCTTGGTTGCGATCCCGCTCAGGCGTCCGGCGAAGCCGTTCTTGACGGATCGCGTGATCTTCAACGTGAAACTGCGGGTTCCGTCCTCGGTTGTCAGCGGCGCATAACCTGCGATATCGGCAGGGTCCGCACAGAAGCTTTTCAGCCGCACTTCACCCCGGACGCCAAAGGCGCCCGTGACGGCCCCGACGCAAACGCGTTCTGTCATCGGGGCCTCCGGGGTTCAGCACTGGACCGGAACCGGGCGCAGGTCATCGCGGGCGCGGAGTTATTCCGCGGCCTCTTCGGCCGGGGCTTCGGCGGCCTTGGCTGCTTTTTCCTCTGCACGTTCCTGAGCTTTCTTGCCCGGTTCGCCCTTGGTCGGGTTGGACCGTTCCTTCTTGTCCACCACGCCGGCAGCTTCGAGCATGCGCGCCACGCGGTCGGTCGGCTGTGCGCCTTCGCTCATCCAGTACTGGATGCGTTCCATGTTCATTTTCACGCGCTCTTCGCTGTCCTTGGGCAGCAGCGGGTTGTATGTGCCCAGTTTTTCGATGAAGCGGCCGTCGCGCGGCATGCGGCTGTCAGCCGCGACGATGCGGTAGAACGGACGCTTCTTGGAGCCGCCGCGGGCCAGTCGGATTTTCATAGCCATCTTGTTTTCTCCTTTGAATGGCGTGCGTAGGATGGGTGAATCACCCATCCTACGGCTTGTGTCTTTTGTGGTGCCGGATCACTTCGGCGATGATGAAGTTCAGAAATTTCCTGGCGAAGTCAGGGTCCAGGTTGGCCCGTTTCGACAGGTCTTCGAGCCGTGCGATCTGGTCCGCTTCACGGGACGGATCGGACGGGGGAAGGTCATGTTCGGCCTTGAGCTTGCCCACGGCCTGCGTGTGTTTGAACCGCTCGCCCAAAGTATAGACGAGGATCGCGTCGAGGCGGTCGATGCTTTCGCGATGATCGCTCAGAAGCGCGGCGGCGCGGGAAACGGGATCAGTCAATGGCCCAGCCCTCCGGTTTGAACAGCGGATCCTGATAATGTGCGATTTCCATTTCGATCCCGTGCGCAACCTGCGACCCTGCCAGTTGCGATGGCGACGGATGGCGGTAGACCGCGTCGTTGCCGTCGATCGATGGTGCCGTCTTGTCTTTGACTGCACCCAGCCGTTCAGCCAGCCGGATCGACGCCAGGTTTTTCGGGTCGATGTAGCTCACCGCGCCATCCCATCCCTGATCGTCGTAGAAACACCGGCGGACCCTGTCGGCGGCCTCGAGCGCATATCCGTGCCCGGCCTCGTCCGGCCAGATGACCCAGGCGATTTCGCGTTCGGGCCACATGGCGGGTTGCCAGCCGCCGGCCATGCCCAGCGTCCTGTCGGTTTCGCGTTCGTGGATCATCCACATGCCGAACCCTCGGATTTCCCAGTGGCCGATCTCGGCGGCATAAAGCATCCAGGCTTCGTAGGCATTCAGCGGCCCGCCCATGTACCGGGCCCGGTAGCTGGTGAAGGTGGCCTTAAAATCAGGGTAATCATCGGCCTGTGGTCCGCGCAGGATCAGACGGTTGGTTTCCAGTTGTGGGATATCGCGATGGCCCATCAGGCATTCTCCGGTCTGGGGTGGAGGTAGACGATCGACGGCGCGTCATCGTCCGGATAAGAAAGCGTACCCGTCCGCACTGCGCCCAGCCGCTCGGCCAGCGCAACGGACCGGGCGTTTCCGGCGAAGATATAGCTGACCAGAACCGGCAGGTTCAGCGTGCGGTATCCGTAGTCCCGGGCCGCCCGGGCGGCTTCCGCGGCATAGCCGTGACCCTCGGCAGACGCGCACAGCATATAGCCCAGTTCCGGATCCTGATCGCCGGGTTCCAGCCCCAGCAGGACGAAGCCGGCGGTCTGCCCGGTGGCGCGGACAACAACGGTCCAGCCGCCATGGCCGTGCAGCATCCAGTTCGAGGCCAGTTGAGTGAAATCCCACCAGGCGTCGTCACGGCTCATCGGTCCGCCGATGCCGGCGCCGCGCTCGGAACAGGCAATGTCCGCGTATTGAGCAAAATCTGCGACCACGGGCGCGCGCAGAGTCAGCCGCTCGGTTTCGAGCACAGGGATCAGGGCGGCGAAGCCGGCGGCCATCTCCGCGGCACGGCCGGCGGGCATCTGTTCGTGACGCGGGATCATGCCGCGTCCTCCGCGGGATGGCGGTAGACATGATAGGGACCAAAGCCGCGGTCCCTTGTGTCCTCGCAAGTGGCGCCGAGCCGCTCGGCCAGCCGGATCGAGCGGGAATTGCCGGCGGAAATGAAGCTGGCCAGCCTGTTCAGATCAAACGCCGAATTTGCATAGTCGCGCGCGGCCAGGGCGGCGTCATGGGCAATGCCGCGCCCCTCAAAACCGTCCCGGACCATCCAGCCCAGTTCCGGTTCGCGGTAATAGGCCGGTTCCACGATCCCGACCCAGCCGGCAAGTTCACCGGTGTCCTGCGTTTCCACCGCCCACATGCCATAGCCGCGCAGCTGCCAGCATGACGTGTCACTGGCAAACTGGCTCCATGCGGTGCGGCGATCCATCGGTCCGCCCACATGACAGGCCCGGTCCGAGGCGTAGAATTCCGCGTAGGCATCGAAGTCTTTCATGCGGAAGCCACGCAGCCGGACCTGCGTCCCGTCCACGACCGGAATGCGGTACGTCATCATCCCTGCGCCTCCGGTTTCGGATGGCGAAAGACCAGCGTGCTTTCGGCGCCCGGCATATCCGGCACTGCGGCGTCCCGGTCGGGACGCGCGCCCAGCCGTTTCGCCAGCGCGATAGAGCGGGCATTGTCCGGAGCGATGTAGCTCACCGCCGTGTCCCAGCCGAGCGTGTCGAACGCGTAGGCCCGCGCGGCCTGTGCCGCCTCGAACGCATAGCCTTTGCCCTCGGCTTCGGCCGACCAAACCGACCAGCCGATCTCTTTTTCCGCCCAGCCCGCCGGATACCACGGCCCGGCCATGCCCAGCGCCGTGTCGCAGTCCTGCAAGGTGAACACAAAGTTGCCCCAGCCGCGCAGAACCCAGTGCCCGATCACGTGCCCGAAGGCACGCCAGGCCTTGGCCTCGGTCATCTCGGAATCGCGGATGTGGCTGGACCGGTCTGACTGCATCATTGCATACCATTCCGGCCAGTCTCCGGCATCGGGCGCGCGCAGCGTCAGCCGTTCGGTACTCAGCACCGGCGTATTGGCCAGATGGACACTCATACCCGTGCCTCCGGCCCCGAGTGCCGCCACACCAGCATCCGGCCATAGCGGTCATGTTCGAACGCGCCGTCGCGTTGTGCTCCGAGGCGCTTCGCCACGTTTTCCGAACCGGTGTTGCCCGGCGCAGTCAGGCTGATCGCGGTGCGCCAGCCAAGCGTGTCAAAGGCATAATCGAGAGCCGCCCGCGCCGCCTCGGTCGCATAGCCGAGCCCCTCGAAACCGTTCATCAGGTCCCAGCCGATCTCGGGTTCCGGCCAGTCTTGCGGAAACCAAGGTCCGATCACGCCGGCCAGCTTGCCGGTGGCGGTCTCTTCTGCGGCCCAGCGGCCAAACCCGCGCAGCGTCCAGTGCCCGATTTCCCCGGCCAGAATACGCCACGCCATGTCCTCGCTGACAGGTCCGCCGACAAACCGCGCGCGGTCCGAGCTGTAAAACTCGGCAACCGGACCGAAATCTTCGGCCTGCAAGCCCCGCAAGGTCAGCCGCGCGGTTGTCAGCGTGGGGATCGATGTCATTACATCGTCCCCCGTGTCAGGTGATAGGTCAGGCAGCCGGGGTACCAGTCCGGCGCGGGCAGGGTCGTCAGCGTGGCGCCCAGCCGTTCGGCGATCGCCATCGAACCGTGGTTGTCGGGCTGCACCAGAATCACCAGCAGCGGCCAGCCAAGCACGTCAAAAAAATGGTCCCGCACAGCCTTGGCAGCCTCGGTCGCATAGCCGTGCCCTTCCGCGTCCCCGTCCCAAAGCGTCCAGGTCAGTTCCGGCGGATTGCCCTCTTCCGTTTGCAGGGGTCCGGCGTGGCCGATCGGCCGGCCTTGCAACGTTACCGTGTAGCGTCCGAAACCGCGCAGTTGCCAATGCCCCAGCATGGCGGCGAACTTGTCAAACGATTCCGCAGGCGAAAACGGGCCGCGCACGAACGCGCTGCGCGGCGAGGCGCAATAGGCAGCATAGGCCGGCAGGTCCGAGGGTTCGGGCCTGCGCAACCGCAAACGCGGCGTCTTTATGATGTCCGCCGCGATCACTTCTTCTTGCCAAAGCCGGACAGGCCCGGCGGCAGCTGCATTCCGCCGCCGCCCAGTCCGGGCAGGCCGCCGGGCATCTTGCCGCCCATCTGTTTTGCCGCTGCTTCCAGCGCCTTGGGGTCCATTCCGGCGGCCATGTCGGCGGGCACGCCGCCTTTGCCGAACATACCTTTCATGGCCTGTTTCAGCATGCCGCCTTTGCCCATCTTGCCCATTTTCTTCATCATGTCGCCCATCTGGCGATGCATCTTGAGCAGCTTGTTCAGGTCGCTGACTTCCATGCCGGAACCGGCAGCGATGCGTTTCTTTCGCGACGCCTGCAACAGCTTGGGGTTGGCGCGTTCCTTCTTGGTCATCGACTGGATCATCGCGATCTGCTGGCGCAGGATCTTGTCGTCGAAACCGGCTTCCTCGATCTGCTTGGCCATTTTGCCCATGCCCGGCATCAGGCCCATCATGCCCTCCATGCCACCCATTTTCAGCATCTGGTCGAGCTGCATCTTCAGGTCGTTCATGTTGAACTGACCCTTGGCCATGCGCTTCATCATGCGCTCGGCCTGTTCCATCTCGATGGTTTCCTGGGCCTTTTCCACCAGCGCAACGATGTCGCCCATGCCCAGGATGCGACCGGCGATCCGGTCCGGCTCGAAGGTTTCGAGCGCGTCCATCTTCTCACCCAAACCGACGAAACGGATCGGCTTGCCTGTCACTGCGCGCATCGACAGGGCGGCGCCACCACGCCCGTCGCCGTCCATCCGGGTCAGGACCACGCCGGAAATGCCAATCTTGTCGTCAAACTCTTCCGCCACCTCGACGGCGACCTGACCGGTCAGACCATCGACCACCAGCAGTGTTTCACGCGGGCTGACGACATCACGGACGTCCTCGACTTCCTGCATCAGCACTTCGTCGATCTGCAGCCGCCCGGCAGTATCGAGCAAATAGACGTCATACCCGCCAAGGCTGGCCTGCTGTTTGGCCCGCCGCGCAATGTCGACCGGGTTCTGTCCCGGCACGATCGGCAACGTATCGACGCCGATTTGCGCGCCCAGAACCGCCAGCTGATCCATGGCCGCGGGGCGGTAGACGTCAAGCGAGGCCATCAGAACCTTCTTGCCGTCCCGGTCCTTCAGCCGCTTGGCCAGCTTGCCGGTTGTCGTCGTCTTGCCCGAACCCTGCAGGCCGACCATCAGGATCGGGGCCGGCGGGCTGTCGATTTTCAGCGCGCCGGGGTCCTCTTCTCCGCGCAGGACCTCGATCAGTTCGTCATGGACGATCTTGACCACCTGCTGACCGGGGGTGACCGATTTGGTTACCGCCTGACCGGTGGCCTTTTCCTGCACCGCCTTGACGAAATCGCGCGCCACCGGCAGCGACACGTCGGCCTCCAGCAGGGCCACGCGCACCTCGCGCAGGGCGGTTTTGACGTCGTCCTCGGACAGTGCGCCCTGTTTCGTCAGCCGGTCGAAGACACCGGAGAGGCGTTCGGACAGGTTTTCAAACATTTCTCTCGGGCTCCTTCGCGCCGGTTTCGGTATGCCCCCCAGATAGGAAGCGGTTGGTCAATGCACAAACGCCCCCACGGGCGTAACACGCTGGTGGGGGGCGATCCCTGCGAATGCGGGGACCGGAAACTATCACGCTTCCGGGTATGTGGGCGCTGCGTTAGTCGCTGCGCGTGGCAGAGTCAAGCCGGGCCGGCCGCGGATGCGTCTTCCAGCGAGAGACGCAGCGCCGCGCGGACATGGGCGGCGGACGGGTTCACGAAGAGATAGCCATCGGTTTCAAACACCGGATCATCGATGTGATCGGGAAAGGCCAGCGGCAGTTCCGTGCAGGCCAGAAGGATCGCATCGCCCGGTTGCGCATGTGCGGTGCAGAACGCCAGCAAACGGTCCCGCGCCCCGGCGCGGGCCCCGCCGTAGAAGTCCTGATCGATCATGGCCTGCATTTCGGCGATCTGGGTGTCGGGCAGCCGGGCATTGGCGATGATGCCCACGCCCGCCAGAGCATTGGCATACTGCGTTGCCTGCATCGTCACCGACGTTCCCAGAACCAACGCGGTCTTGCGACCGGTTTCCTTCGCCTGCGTGGCGGTTGCGTCAAAGATACTGAGAACGGGCATGGACACGCCCCGGGTAATTGCGTGCAAACGGGCATGCGGCGTATTGCTGGCAATGATTGCGAAATCGCACCCTGCCGACTGCAGCGTCAGCAGAGCGTCACGGAAAACGGCGTCGAAACCGGCCCAGCTGTCTTCGTTCCCCGGTGTGCCGCGCAGGGCCCGGGTCCGGGCCTGTACCACGCTTTCAATTGTAATCGGCGGTACCGGCAGGGGCGATGTCGCGCCGCGGGCTTCGAAATGGCGTGACGCGCCGGCGCAGATCCCGCGGTAGTAGTCGATGGTCGATGCCCAGCCAACGCCACCCAGAATTCCGATTTTCTTCATGGTTCTGCCCCGCATGGTGATCCGGGGCAGAATGGCCAATCGGAGTTGGTATTGCCAGTGGTTCAGGCGGCCAGCCTGTCAACCGCGTCTTCAGCGGATTTCAGCGTTGCTTCCGGGTCCAGTGCCATACGGTCGGCGGCGACGATCTCGACCTCGCGAATGCCGACAAAGCCCAGCGCGTGCCGCAGATAGGTGGTGGCAAAGTCGATCTCGGATCCGACACCGGTGCCGCCGGACGACACGACAAGGATTGCGCGTTTGCCGGTCAGCAGCCCCTCGGGTCCGTTTTCGCTGTACCGGAACGTTACACCGGCCCGGGCGATCAGGTCGATCCAAGCCTTGAGCATGGCTGGAATTCCGAAGTTCCAGACTGGCACGCCGATTACGATCGTGTCCGCGCGGCGCAATTCATCGACCAGCGCGTCCGACAGGCCCAGCGTTGCGCGCTGTTCGTCGCTGCGGTCCCCGGCAGGCGTGAAATTGGCCGCAATCCACGTCGCATCCAGAAACGGAAGGCTCTGGCTCAGATCGCGGCGAAGGACCGCTTCGGGGTTCAGACGGTCCACAACCCGCTGGCTCAGCCGGCGTGTGACCGATTGCGCGCCGCGCGGCGACACGTCGATATGCAGAACGGTTTTTGACATTGTTTTGGTGCCCAGATCTCGATTGCAGTTGCAGGATTGATGTGGGCATTGCAAATTTGAACGAAACTTGAATAATTCAACAGACTCTGTGAAAATTTGCACAGCAAGCGGATTTACGGAATGAACAACTGGGACGAAGTCAGAACCGCCTATCAGGTGGCGCGTATCGGGACCGTTTCGGGCGCGGCCGAAGTTCTGGGCGTGCACCACGCCACGGTCATACGCCATATCGATGCGCTGGAAGACCGGCTGAAGGTCAAACTGTTCCAACGCCACGCGCGGGGATACACCCCGACCGAGGCCGGTCAGGATCTGCTGCGGGTCGCGCAGGCCACGGATGATCAGTTCAATCAACTGGCCGGCCGTCTGAAGGGACAGGGCGACGACGTTTCGGGCGAACTGGTTGTCACCTCGCTGATTTCCATGGCACCGCAGGTCGTCCCGATCCTGACCGATTTCCAACAGATGTATCCGGATCTGATCATCCGCTACCTGACCGGGGACCGGTTGTTCCGTCTGGAATACGGAGAAGCCCATGTCGCCATTCGCGCGGGTGCCGCGCCTGAACAGCCGGACAATGTCGTCCAGAAATTCACCCGCCAGCAGGTCGCGCTTTATGCCACCCGCAAGTATCTGGAGCGTCATGGCATGCCGGCAGGTCCGCACGATCTGGCCGGTCACCAGTTCGTCGGGCATGACAATGAGCTCAGCCGCGCGCCGATGTTCCTGTGGCTGCGGGACGCGGTCCCGCCGGAACAGATCGTGTTCCGCAGCGCCGATGTGCGGGCAATGGAAGAAGCCATCCTTGCCGGCGCCGGGATCGGATTTATGGGCTGCTGGGACGCGGCGCAGCGGGACGATCTGGTGCAGGTCCTGCCGCCGCAGGATGACTGGGCCGGATCGATCTGGCTGGTGACACATGTGGATCTGCATCGGACGAACAAGGTGCAGACCTTCCTGAAATTCCTGAAGGAACGGGCCAGGGACTGGACTGTATGAACCCGCAATTGCAGGGACATGCAGCGATGCTGCTGTTTTCGGCGCTGGTCGCCGGGTCATTCTCGCTGGGCAGCCTTGCGGCCAACGAAATCTCGCCGATGGCGATCACGGCGGCACGTTTTCTGCTGGCGTCCTGCGTTGTCGGCACGGTTGTGCTGGCAACCGGAAAGCTCTCGAGGCAGGCGCTCCGCGCGCCTTGGCGTTATCCGGTCATGGGGGCGCTCATGGCGATCTACTTCATCCTGATGTTCGAGGGGCTGAAAACCGCGTCACCGGTCAGCTCCGCCGCTGTATTTACGCTCACCCCCGTGGTGGCCGCCGTGTTCGGCTGGTTGTTGATCCGGCAACCGACCACGCCGCGCATGGCGCTGGCGCTGGCGATCGGGGCCGTTGGCGCCCTGTGGGTGATTTTCCGCGCGGACTGGGCCGCCTTTGTCCGGTTCGACATCGGCCGGGGTGAGTTTATCTTTTTCTGGGGCTGCGTAAGCCATTCGCTGTATCCGGTGGCGGTCCGGCTGCTGAACCGGGGCGAACCGCCGCTGGTCTTTACCTTCGGCATGTTGATCGCGGGCAGCGTGATGCTCTGCGTGCTGGCCTGGCCGGCATTGCGGGCGACGGATTGGTCCGCGCTGCCGCCGATCGTCTGGATCTGTCTCGGCTATATCTCTGTTTTCGCAACCGCCCTGTCCTTCTTCCTGGTTCAGTATTCGGCGCTTCGGCTGCCATCGGCCAAGGTTATGGCTTACACGTATCTGACACCCAGCTGGGTTATCTGTTGGGAGATCGCGCTGGGGAACCCGTTGCCGCCTGCGCTGGTGCTGGTGGGAATGGGCTGTACGATCCTGGCTTTGCTGATGCTGCTGAAGGACGACGCGCCCGAGACACAGAGGGCAGGAACATGATTGCACTGGAAACCGAGCTTCCAACGGTCCCGAGCGTCCGGTTGATCGCACCGCTCGGGTTGTCGACGCCCCATGTCGCCCCGGTCGAGGTTACCGCGTCGGGCGCACGGTCCCGGCTGGTCGCAGATCCGGCATCCGGCCAGCACGCGCTGTGCCTGACCCTGGAGGAGGATCGGATCACCCTGCGCTGGCGGTTTGAAACCGGCGGTGCGCCCTATCCCGAAACGCTGTTCCAGCATCGCGAAAGCCGCTACACCCGGGCGGCGGCAGCGCTGTCTGAGGAAGCAAGCGCCATTGCCCGCAAAGGCGGACTTCGTGCGTTGGCGCGTCATGTGGCCGGAATGTTCCATTATGGCCATCCCGAATCCCGGTTTTACGATGATGCCGATGAGATCCCGCAGCTGTGTTCCATGACCGAAGGGTCCTGCGTCGACATTAATGCCTATTTCATCGCCGCCGCCCGCGCCGCCGGGTATGACGCGGGATACGTCACCGGTTACTTCATTCCCGGAGAAAAACGCACCTGGTGCGAAGACATGCATTGCTGGGTCGTGACCCGGGACAACGGAATAGTGCAGGAATGGGACATTGCGCATCACCTGAAAATGGGAGCGCGCGACATTGACCCGGGCCTGAACCCCAAACCGGGTGTCCGGGTGCCCATGGCCCACTCCATGGGGCTGAATTTCCCGGCTCTGGGCGTGGCGGATCTGAAACTGCTGAGCGAACCGATGTGGCTTTTCCCGGACGGGCACTGGCAGCAGGCAGACCTGAGCATCACGCTGGAAGGCTATGACGCTCTGGCGCACGCCCGGGACTGACAGCCACACTTGCGGCGGGCAAGACTTTTGCAAAAAGTCTTGTCAAAAGTTTATGTGAAACTTTTGCGCTTGCTGCACCGCTGCGCGTTGAACGATGAAACCAACCCCGGAGACGTCTCATGACCGGCAGCCCGATCCGCGCGCTTATGCCGAAAGGCCCGGGCCATCAGTTCGTGTTTTACGGCGACAGTTGCTCGGGTGTGCCCGGCGCGCTGCACGCGGCCCGGTTCGCGTCTGTAAACGCCGTGGTTCAGCGGCTGGATCCGGGGCCCGACTTCATCGTCTTTCCCGGTGACGAGGTGATCGGGCTGGTGCCGGACGAAACTGCGCTTCGCCGCCAGTGGGCGCATTTCAATGACGTGGAAATGGCGTGGCTGGACCGCACGCGCACACCGATTTTTCACAGCACCGGAAACCACACGGTCTATGACCGCATGAGCGAACGCGTGTTCGCCGAAGTCATGTCCCATCTTCCGCGAAACGGGCCGCCCGGCCAGGGCGGATTGTCCTATTTCGTCCGTGACGGTGACCTGCTGCAGGTGTTCGTGAATACGCTGTGGTCCGGCCTGAGCGGCGAGGGCCATGTCGAGCTGGCCTGGCTGGAGCAAACCCTGCGCGACCATGCTGATGCCGGTTTCAAATTCGTGATCGGCCACCATCCGGCCTTTGCGGTGAATGGCTATGTCGGCCCGTACCAGCGGACGATCGGGCCGGAATATGTCGAGGCCTTCTGGGACCTGCTGACCGCCGCCGATGTCACCGCCTATCTGTGCAGCCATATCCTCGCGTTCGATGTGCAGTGCCATCGCGGGGTGTTGCAAATCACCAGCGCGGGTGCAGGCACGGCCCACCGCATGCCCGAAGAGATCGAGTATCTTCACTGTGTTCAGATCGCCGTTGACGGGACCGGGCTGCGCTATCAGGTGCTGGATGAAACCGGCGCCCTGCGCGAGGGTCTCAGCTGGCCGCCGGGGCAACCGGCCCGGTTCGATCCCCTGACCTCGGGTCCAAACCCCTGCGGCTGGACCGGGAAAGATCCGTTGCCGGTGATGTTGCGGGTGTCCGGCAGAGTCGAAGGCGACAGCCTTCGGCAGACCATTCTGTCCGCTCTGGACCCCGATGGCTTCTGCCCGTTCTGGATGGGGCTTGTCGGGCCGCGGCGGCAGGTCACCATAACCCTGCAACCTCAGGCCGGGCGCAGTCCGCATCAGTGGTTTGGGCCATGCTTCGCAAACGGAGACGAGTTTGAGCTCGACATATTGGTTCATCCGGACATGGGGCCAAGCGGGTTTCTGTGGCGCGGGAGCGGGCGCGAAACATGGACTGGTATGACCGGGGCTTCGGCCTGGGGGGTGGAACGGCTGGTCTGGCCGGACAGGCTGTTCGTCGGTGCGCAGGGGCCGGCGGATGACGCGACCCGGTTTGCCGGATCGTCATTGCGCGTGTATGCGGGTGTAGCCTGAGGCGGCGTTCAGCCGTCCCCGTCCAGTTCCCGTTCGAGGAACCGTTCAAACGCGTCCAGATTGACTGGCTCGAACTGTCCGAACCCCTGCATCCATACGCTGGCACCTTTCATCGCGTCGGGTTCCAGCTTGCACCACTTTACGCGGCCACGCTTCTCCTGGCTGATCAGGCCGGCGCGGGTCAGGATGACAAGGTGCTTGGACACCGCCGCAAGTGACATCTCGAAGGGTTCGGCCACATCCGTCACCGCCATGTCATCCTCCAGCAGCATGCGCAGGATTTCACGGCGCGTGGGGTCCGCCATCGCGGCAAAGACGGTATCGAGCGGGTCTGCCATAAGATGTCAGGTGACAAATCCGCCTGAAAAGGTCAACCAACCGGTTGAGTCTGATGGGCCGGCGTGCCGCCTGAAAAGCCCGGTTTGCGTGTTTCTTCCTTTCGTATGGTTGGAGACATTCAATTCGCCGGCACGGGTGGTCGGACGGGAATTTGAAAACTTCAACCAATCGGTTGAATATGGGAATTGCGGGTGAATGGGCGTCCTTGGGGGCTGCGACGGATTGGCCCGGCCTGCGAAGATATGATTTTGTTGAATAAAAACAAATTGCTAAGCAGCAATCGACCCGCAAAACGCTCAATTGACTCTCTTCCCGCCGCACCGTAGCACCATCGCAAACGTGTGAGGTGTCCTGCCTTTGACCGAAGACGATCCGAAAGCCCGCCTGGAAGCGCTGGAAGCTCGGATTGCGGAGGCCAAGGGCGGTAAGGAAGAAAAGCCACACACGGAAGAACATTATTCTCAGGCACATCTGGCCTGGCGAATGGTGATCGAGCTTGTAACCGGCCTCGCGGTTGGTTTTGGCATCGGGTACGGGCTGGACCGCCTGTTCGGGACGATCCCGATTTTCCTGGTGCTGTTTACATTGCTGGGCCTTGCGGCCGGTATCCGCGTGATGATGCGGAGCGCGCAGGAGGTTCAGGCGGAACACATGGCCCGAGAGGCCGCGAAGGACGACGAGAGGAGCTGACAGTTGGCAGACGACGCACACGGCGCAGCAGCAGCAGAACACGCCGCAGAAGAAGGCGGACTGGTCTTTCATCCGATGGATCAGTTCATCGTGAAACCGCTTTTCGGCGGCGACACGGTCGGCCTGTTCACAGTGACGAACGTGACGCTCTGGATGGCGCTGGCGGTTCTGGCGATCTTCGCCCTGCTGGTTATGGCAACGTCGAAACGCGCAATCGTCCCCGGCCGCAGCCAGTCCATTGCCGAGCTTGCTTACGGCTTCATCTACAAGATGGTCGAAGACGTCGCCGGCAAGGATGCTACCCCGTATTTCCCCTATGTCATGACGCTGTTCATGTTCATCGTCTGCTCGAACTTTCTCGGCCTGCTGCCGATGAGCTTCACCACCACAAGCCACATCGCGGTGACCGCGATCATGGCGATGGCGGTGTTCCTGTCGGTGACCATCATCGGCTTCGCCAAGCACGGTATCGGGTTTCTCAGCCTGTTCTGGATCAGCGCCGCACCGCTACCGCTGCGTCCGATTCTGGCCCTGATCGAGATCATCTCTTACTTCGTGCGTCCGATCAGCCACTCTATCCGACTGGCCGGCAACATGATGGCCGGTCACGCGGTGATCAAAGTGTTCGCGGGCTTTGCCGCTGTCACGCTGATCGCCCCGGTTTCGGTGCTGGCGATCACGGCGATCTACGCGCTGGAAGTGCTGGTCAGCTTCATCCAGGCCTACGTGTTCGCGATCCTGACCTGTGTCTACCTGAAGGACGCGCTGCATCCGCATCATTGATGGGTGAAACCACCCATCCTACCCAATCACAACTTATTCCATCGTAAGGAGACAAATCATGGAAGGTGATATCGTACAAATGGGCGCCTATATCGGCGCTGGTCTGGCATGTACCGGCATGGGCGGCGCCGCTGTCGGTGTGGGCCACGTTGTTGGTAACTACCTGTCTGGCGCTCTGCGCAACCCGTCCGCGGCTGCCGGTCAGACCGCCACGATGTTCATCGGTATCGCGTTCTCGGAAGCGCTGGGGATCTTCTCGTTCCTCGTTGCCCTTCTGCTGATGTTTGCCGTCTGATCCCAGCGGAACCTTTTCCTTACGGCCGGGCGGTGCGCATCCTGCGCGCGGCCCGGTGAGGACTTAAGTTCCCAAGGAGGACGACATGGCAACCGAAACTGACAGCCACGGCGCAGCAGAAGCCGCAAGCGTCTGTGTCGATTCCCACGGGGGCGCCATCGGCATGCCGCAGCTGTGCGGCGATTGGATGGGCAACCAGATTTTCTGGCTGATCGTCACGCTGGTGGTGATCTTCCTGATCCTGTCGCGTGTCGCGCTGCCGCGTATCGCGGCCATTCTGGCTGAACGGCAGGGCACGATCACAAATGACCTGGCCGAGGCCGAAAACCTCAAGGCCCGCGCGGTCGAGGCCGAAGAGGCTTACAATCAGGCCCTGGCAGACGCCCGGTCCGAAGCACTGCGCATCGCTGCCGAGGCCAAGGCTGAAATTCAGGGTGAACTGAACGACGCCATCGAAAAAGCCGATGCCGAAATCGGCGCGCGCGCGGCCGAGTCGGAAAAGGCGATTGCCGAGATTCGCGCCGGAGCGTTGGAGAGCATCCGCGAGGTTGCAACCGATACCGCCACCGAAATCGTCGGCGCGCTGGGCGGAACGGCGGATGCCGATGCCGTGACCGGCGCGGTTCAGTCGCGGATGAAAGGATAAGCCATGCGTGGAACACTTGCCCTTGTCCTGACCGCGGCGATGACCAGCCCGGCCTTTGCCGCCAGCGGCCCGTTCGTCTCGCTGAAGAACACCAACTTCATCGTGCTGCTGGCCTTCCTTCTGTTCGTCGGCGTGCTGGTCTATCTCAAGGTCCCGTCCCTGTTGGGCGGTATGCTCGACAAGCGGGCCGAAGGCATCAAATCCGAACTGGACGAAGCCCGCGCTCTGCGTGAAGAAGCCCAGACCATTCTTGCGTCCTACGAGCGCAAGATGACGGAAGTGAAGGAACAGGCCGACAAGATTGTCGCTGCCGCACGGGAAGAAGCCGCCGAAGCTGCGGAACTGGCCAAGGTCGATCTGGAGAAGTCCATCGCCCGCCGGATCGCCGCGGCAGAGGATCAGATTGCCTCGGCCGAAGCTTCCGCCGTTCGTGATGTGCGCGACCAGGCCATCCTGATTGCCACTGCAGTCGCGGCCGACGTGATCTCCAAGCAGATGACCGCCGAGCAGGGCAATGCCCTGATCGATGCGGCCATCGACGAGGTCAACACCAAGCTGCACTGAACCGTGGCACTGCCTGACCTGTTTGAAAACCCGGCCCTGTGCCGGGTTTTTCATTTGTAAAGATTTTGCGAAGATTTCATGAAGTTTCGCCCAGGCCGGGGTCAGATCAATCCCCGCCCCGACCCGGGGTGAAACAAGTATGGCGCATCTGATGACGAGGTTGCCATGCTTGACGATAAACTCCCGGCCAAATGCATCACCCACGCTGCCGGCCGAAACGCTGAACCGTTGATCCGGGTCAGCGATCTCTCGCTGTTCTACGGCGAAAAGCAGGCGCTCAGGAACGTGGCCTTCAATATCTACCCGTCCGAAATCCTGGCCTTCATCGGGCCGTCGGGCTGCGGCAAGACCACAGCACTGAAATGCCTGAACCGGATGCATGATGCCACGCGCGGTGTTCAGATCACCGGATCTGTCACATTGGACGGTCAGAACATCCACGCGCCGGAAATCGATCCGCCCCTGTTGCGCCGCCGGTTCGGCTGGGTCGCGCAAAAACCGAACCCCTGGCCGTTTTCGATCTGGGAAAACGTGGCGTATGGTCCGCGAATTCACGGTCTGACCCGCAACAAATCAGAGCTTGCCGATCACGTCGAATACTGCCTGCGCCGGGCGCATCTGTGGGACGAGGTCAAGGACGACCTGCATGTCAAAGAAGGCACTGCCCTGTCCGGCGGTCAGCAACAAAGGCTCTGCATTGCACGCGCGTTGTCAAACCGACCCGATGTCATGCTGATGGATGAACCGACCGGCTCTATTGACCCGATTGCCACCGGCAAGATCGAGGAGCTGATGACCGACCTGCGCGCGGACCACAGCGTCGTCGTTGTCACCCACTCGATGATGGAAGCCCGACGGGTCGCTGACCGCGTGGCCTATTTCCACCTCGGGCGGCTTTTGGAAATCGGGCCGACGGAAGTGATGTTCGGCGCCGCCCACACCCGCGAGGCGCGGGCCTTTATCAGCGGCAAGTTCGGCTGATGGCGGGCGAAAACTCGTTCGCGAGTTTTCCGCGAATTGTTGACAATTCGCCTGTGTGAAACCGTGGGGTTGTGATTCACATCGCTGTCCGAAATGGTGGTGCGGCAAACAACGCGGGGCCGGAATGGACTGGGACTATATCATTGTCGGCGCCGGCAGCGCCGGTTGTGTGCTGGCACGCCGGCTGAGCGATGCGGGCCACCGGGTATTGCTGCTCGAGGCCGGGGGCCGGGACAATTACCACTGGATTCATATTCCCGTCGGGTATCTCTACTGTATCGGTAATCCGCGCACGGACTGGATGTTCAGAACCGCAGAAGATCCCGGGCTGAACGGCCGGTCTCTGGTCTATCCGCGGGGCAAGGTTCTGGGCGGGTGTTCGTCGATCAACGGCATGATCTACATGCGCGGGCAGGCGGCGGACTACGATGGCTGGCGGCAGATGGGGCTGACGGGCTGGGGCTGGGACGATGTGCTGCCATACTTCAGGCGGTCCGAGGATTATGTCGGTGGTGCGTCCGGGCTGCACGGCGAGGGCGGCGAATGGCGGGTCGACAACCAGCGCCTGCACTGGGATGTGCTGGATCACTGGATGGAGGCGGCGGTTCACTTCGGCATGCCGATATCATCCGATTTCAACACCGGCGACAATGACGGTGTCGGATATTTCAACGTCAACCAGCGCCGCGGCTGGCGACTGAACACCGCAACCGCCTTCCTGAAGGCGGCAGATTCGGAAAACCTGAAGGTCGAGACACAGGCCCATACCCGGCGTGTGCTGATCGAAGGCGGGCGCGCCTCAGGCATCGAATATGAGCGCAGCGGGCAGTTACAGACCGCCCGCGCCCGCGCCGAGGTTATTCTGTCCGCCGGGGCGATCGGCAGCCCGCAGATCCTGCAACTGTCCGGTCTCGGCCCGGCCGGCCTGCTGAAGCAGCACGGCATCAGCGTTGTTCGCGACATGCCCGGGGTGGGTGCCAACCTGCAGGACCATCTGCAACTGCGCTGCGCCTGGCGCCTGACCGGGGCCAAGACACTCAACACCATGGCGGCTTCGCTGTGGGGCAAGGCAAAGATCGGGCTGGAATACGCTCTCTTTCGCTCCGGGCCGCTGTCCATGTCGCCCAGCCAGCTTGGCGCGTTTTCCCGCTCGCGTCCGGATCTGGAAACGCCCGACCTGCAATATCACGTGCAGCCGCTGTCACTGGAGGCATTCGGCCAGCCGCTGCATGATTTTCCGGCCATCACGGCCAGCGTCTGCAACCTGCGCCCTGAAAGCCGCGGCCAGGTCACCATCACTTCGCCCGACCCGCATGATCCGCCCCGCATCGCTCCGAATTACCTGTCAACCGAAACTGACATTCAGACCGCGATTGCGGCCATCCGTCAGGCCCGCGGGATCATGGCGCAACCGCCGATGCAGCGCTATCGACCTGAGGAAATCAAACCCGGCGTGGCTTCGGATGATGCCGACGACCTCGCGCGCGCGACCGGTGATATCGGCACGACGATCTTCCATCCCGTCAGCACGGTTCGAATGGGCGTCGACCCGGACGCCCCGCTGACCCCGGATCTGCGCCTGCGCGGCGTTGATGGCCTGCGCGTGGTGGACGCCAGCGTGATGCCCCGCATCACCAGCGGCAACACCAACTCGCCGACCATCATGATCGCGGAAAAGGCTGCAGAGATGATCCTGTCGTGACCCGGATCGCCATCGCCTATGCCTCCGGTGCCGGCCATACGCTGCGCCTGGCCCGGGCCGTCGCCGATGGCGCGCCCGGCGCGCGGCTGCTCGATGTCGAAGCGCTGGACGATACCGGGTGGTCGGCCCTGCACGCCGCCGACGCCATCGTGTTCGGTGCGCCAACCTACATGGGCAATGTCTCGGCGCCGTTCAAAGCTTTCATGGACATCTCCAGCGACTTCTGGCTCGACCGGCTCTGGAAAGACAAGGTTGCAGGCGCCTTCACAGTGGGATCGTCCGCCAGCGGCGACAAGGCCAACACGCTCACCACGCTGGCCATTTTCGCTGCCCAGCATGGCATGATCTGGATAGGGCAGGACGAAATCGGGCCACCCGCCCGGACCGACAACCCGGTCAATCACGATGGCTTCTGGCTGGGGCTCGCCGCCACGGCCTCCCGTGACAAATCCCGGCTGATCGGCGAGGCTGACCTTGAAACCGCCCGCAGGTTCGGCACCCGCATTGCCATGTTCACCGAACGGCTTGCAACGCGACAAGGGCACTGATCGCGCCCGTTCCTTCATCTTTGTCCAAATACTCCGGGGAGCGCGAGGGGCAGCGCCCCTCGCCCCGGTCGGATCGCAAACGCGATCCGAAACCGGGATCAGCCGATCCGCCCCCGGTTTTCCCCGATCTGCCCACGATGCAGCAGAACATGGTCCAGAAGGACACAGGCCACCATGGCCTCGCCGACCGGAACGGCCCGGATCCCGACACAGGGGTCATGCCGCCCCTTGGTCACGATCTCTGTCGCCGCACCGGTCCGGGTGATGGTCTGCCGCGGATTCAGGATCGAGGAGGTTGGCTTCACGGCGAACCGCAGCACCACGTCCTGTCCGGTGCTGATCCCGCCCAGAATGCCGCCTGCATGGTTCGACGAATAAACCGGCTGCCCGTCATTGCCCGGGAATATCTCGTCGGCGTTGGCCTCGCCGGTCAGTTCGGCGGCGGCCATGCCTTCTCCGATCTCCACGCCTTTCACCGCGTTGATCGACATCGCCGCCGCGGCCAGATCGGTGTCGAGCTTGCCGTAAACCGGCGCGCCCAGCCCGGCCGGCACGCCTGCGGCCGTCACTTCGACCACCGCGCCGACCGAGTTGCCCGACTTGCGCAATTCGTCGAGATACCCGGCCCAAAGTTCGGCCGCCGTGGCATCGGGCACCCAGAACGGGTTGTATTTAATCTCACCGGCGTCGAACCGGGTCCGGTCGATCCGGTGCGGCCCCATCTGCACCATGTAGCCGGTGATCTTCAGCCCCGGCACCATCTCAGCCAGCGCCGCCCGCGCCACGCCGCCGGCCGCGACCCGCGCGGCGGTTTCACGCGCCGAAGACCGTCCGCCGCCGCGATAATCCCGGATCCCGTATTTCTGCCAATAGGTGATATCGGCATGACCCGGCCGGAACTTCTCGGCAATCTCTGAATAGTCCTTGGACCGCTGATCGGTGTTCTCGATCAACAGCTGGATCGGGGTGCCGGTGGTCTGCCCCTCGAACACCCCCGACAGGATCCGCACCTGGTCGGGTTCACGCCGCTGGGTGGTGTACCTGCTCTGACCCGGTTTGCGCCGGTCGAGCCAGACCTGCAGCATGGCTTCGTCCAGCCCGATGCCCGGCGGGCACCCGTCCACGGTCGCACCCAGCGCCGGACCGTGGCTTTCGCCCCAGGTGGTCACGCGGAAGAGATGGCCAAAACTGTTGACGGACATGGTCGGGCTCCTTTTGCAGCGGTTTACCGGTGCGCGCAGGGCGGGGCAAGGCGCGGCGACCTCACCGCCGGCCACCGGGAAAACTCATTTTCCCGGCAAAATTCTTGGAAGAATTTTGGACGCCGCGATCGGCTCTTGCCGTGTGACAGGGCATCTTTTATACCCGCGCTCACCTCGGGGTGCCCTTTTGGGCTGAGATGCATGACGCGAACCCGTTGAACCTGAACCGGCTAGAACCGGCGGAGGGAAGGTTGAGCATATCACTCCATCTGACCTGTCGCCGCATATGGAGGATGCCTATGAGAGCCCTGACATTTGCAGCGTGTGTATGTTTTGCGGGAACCGCGATTGCCGAAACCCCTGAACTCACCGTTTACACCTATGACAGTTTCGTGTCCGACTGGGGCCCTGGCCCGGCGGTCGAGAAAGCATTCGAACAAACCTGTGCTTGCGATCTGAAATTCGTCGGGGCCGGGGATGGCGCGGCGCTGCTAAGCCGTATCAAGCTCGAAGGTGAACGGACCCGCGCGGATATCGTTCTGGGCCTCGATACCTCGCTCACGGCTGCAGCGGCGGCCACCGGGCTATTCGCACCGCACACAGTTTCGGCGGAATTTGACCTGCCGGTGTCCTGGGCGGACCCGGTATTCGTGCCTTATGACTGGGGTTACTTCGCCTTCGTCCACAACGCCGATCTGAAGGCGCCCGCAAACCTCAGGGCGCTGGGCGACAGCGATCTGAAGATCGTCATTCAGGATCCGCGTTCGTCGACGCCCGGCCTTGGGCTGCTGATGTGGGTCAAGGCTGCTTACGGCGACGAGGCCGCCGCAATCTGGCAAGGTCTGGCTGACAATATCGTCACGGTGACCAAGGGCTGGTCCGAGGCTTACGGGCTGTTTCTCGAGGGGGAAGCCGACATGGTGCTCAGCTATACCACCTCGCCCGCGTACCACCTGATTGCCGAGGACGACACCAGCAAAGCCGCCGCCGCCTTTGACGAAGGCCACTACATGCAGGTCGAAGTGGCCGGAAAGATCGCCGGTACCGATCAGCCCGAGCTGGCCGACCAATTCCTCGCCTTCATGGTCACCGACGCGTTTCAGTCGATCATTCCGACCACAAACTGGATGTACCCTGCGGTAACCCCCGAGGATGGGCTGCCGGCCGGGTTCGAAACGCTGATCCAGCCGCAAACCGCGCTGTTGATCCCCGCGGCCGAGGCAGAGGCCGTACGCGATGCGGCCCTGGCTGAATGGCTGGACATCCTCAGCCGCTGAGCCCCCGGCCCGGGATCATCGCCGCGCTCTCTGTGCTGGCGGTGGTCCTCGCGGCATTCGGCGCCGTCCTGTGGCGGGCAGAACCTGGCGGCGGTCCGGGCCCGGCGGACTGGGCGGCGCTCAGGTTCACGGTGCTACAGGCCGTCCTGTCCGCCGTGCTGAGTGTCGCACTGGCCATTCCGGTCGCCCGTGCCTTTGCCCGCAGGCGGTTTCCCGGTCGCGGAACCCTCATCACCTTGCTTGGCGCTCCGTTTCTGCTGCCGGTGATCGTTGCAATCCTCGGCCTGCTGGCGGTGTTCGGCAGGTCCGGCTGGCTCAGCGCATTGCTGGGGCTGGCCGGTCTGCCGCCGGTGCAGATCTACGGGCTGCACGGCGTCGTTCTGGCCCATGTTTTCTTCAACCTTCCGCTGGCGGTCCGGCTTATCCTGCAGGGCTGGCAGGCCGTCCCGTCCGAACGGTTCCGGCTTGCGGCGCAGCTTGGCTGTGGCCCGCGCGAAGTCTGGCACCTGCTGGAATGGCCGGCATTGCGCCGGGCATTGCCCGGCGCGCTGGCCATCGTGTTTGCGATCTGTCTGACCAGTTTCGCGGTCGCCCTGACGCTTGGCGGCGGCCCCCGGGCAACGACGCTCGAACTGGCCATCTATCAGGCCTTCCGCTTCGATTTCGACCTTGGCCGGGCGGCGATGCTGTCCTGTATTCAGGTTGCCGTGGCCGGCGTTGCCGGTCTGGTGGCGCTGTCGACTCTGCCAGAGGGTGGGTTCGGCGCCGGGTTGGACCGCCCGGTCGAACGATGGGACGGGGCAACACCCGGCGCCCGGATCATCGACGCTCTGGCCATCGCCGCCGCAAGCCTGTTCCTGATCCTGCCACTGGCCGCGGTCATCGCCGCCGGATTGCCCGGCATCGCCAGCCTGCCGCCCCCGGTTTGGCGGGCGGCCGGCGTTTCCGTGCTGGTCGCGCTGGCCAGCACCGTTTTGCTCCTGTCCCTCGCTCTGCCGCTGGCGGCGACCATTGCGATCCGTCGGCGCGGCTGGCTGGAAAGCATCGGGCTTCTGGGCCTGACGGCCTCTCCTCTGGTGATCGGCACGGGATTGTTCCTGCTGATCAATCCCCTGACAGATCCCTTCGCTCTGGCCCTGCCGGTAACCGCGGTGGTGAACGCCGTGATGGCCCTGCCGTTTGCATTGCGCGCACTGGTGCCCGGCATGCAGGATGTTCTGAGGGGGTATGGTCGTCTGGGCCTGTCATTGGGCATGCAGGGGGCCGGGTTCTGGCGGCTGGTTGTGCTGCCGCGCCTGCGGCCCCAGATCGGCTTTGCCGCTGGTCTGTGCGCCGCGTTGTCGATGGGGGATCTTGGGGTGATCGCACTGTTTGCAGATCCCGAGAGAGCAACCCTGCCATTGCAGGTTTACCGCCTGATGGGGGCCTACCGGATGCAGTCGGCCGAGGCGGCGGCGCTGCTTTTGCTGGTGCTGGCTTTCGGCCTGTTCTGGCTGTGTGACAAAGGAGGGCGTTCCGGTGCTGAAGCTTGACGGGCTGGAAATCCGGGCCGGGACGTTTTCCCTTTCCGCCGATCTGGAGATTGAACGGCACGCGCGCATTGCCCTGTTGGGGCCGTCCGGTGCGGGTAAATCCAGGCTGCTGTCCGCCATCGGCGGGTTCATCACACCGGCAGCCGGTCGCATCCTGATCGACGGCCATGATGTCACCGGCACTGCGCCGGGGGATCGCCCGGTTGCCACGCTGTTTCAGGACGGCAACCTGTTCCCGCATCTGAGCGCGGTTGAGAACGTGGGGCTGGCGCTTCGTCCCGATCTTCGGCTGTCCCGGGGTGACCGCAACGCCGCCGAGGCTGCGCTGGACCGTGTCGGACTGGCCGGTATGGGTGCCCGCAAGCCGGCGGCCTTGTCGGGCGGTCAGCAGAGCCGCGTCGCGCTGGCCCGTGTTTTGCTGCAAGGCCGGGCGATTCTGGCGCTGGATGAACCCTTTGCGGCGCTTGGCCCGGCGCTCAAGGCCGGGATGCTGGATCTGGTGGCCGAGGTTGCGGATGAAACCGGCGCCATTCTGCTGATGGTGACGCATGATCCCGAAGACGCCCGCCGGATCAGCCGGCAGGTGATACTGGTTGCGGACGGGGCAGCGCTGGCGCCCCGCCCGACACAGGCTTTGCTTGACGATCCGCCGCCGGTTTTGCGGGCCTATCTCGGTGATGCCCGGCGTCCCGGCTGACGGGTGCTCAGGCGGCTGCCGGTTCTGATGCGGACGTCAATTGTGTCCGGGTTGTCACGATATCCAGCGCCGCCTGTGCCGCTTCCCGCCCTTTCTGAACGAAATGCGCCCGGTAGATCGCGTCGTGATGGTCGGTCTCCTGATAGGCGTGCGGGTTCAGCGACACAGACAGCACCGGCACATCACTGTCCAGCCCGGCCTGCATCAGCCCGCTGACCACGGCCTGTGCGACGAAGTCATGCCGGTATATCCCGCCATCAACCACGAACGCGGCACAGGTGACGGCCGCGTAGCGGCCCGTCCGGGCCAGATCCCGTGCGATCAGCGGCATTTCGAACGCGCCGGGCACATCGAACACGTCGACATCCGCCTCCGGTATCAGTTCGAGGAAACCCTGAAGCGCGCGGTCGACGATATCGGCATGCCAGCCAGCTTTGACGAAAGCGAAACGGGTGTGTGTCATGATCTTCTCCTTACGTTGGACACATCCACCCAAGGCGATCACGAACAGATCCCGGCATCGGGTCGGGTCTGTGCGTTCTCTTTCATCCGGACTGTAACCGTCGGCTCCGGCCTCGCACCGGATCTGCTGACACCCCTGGCGGGGCCGCTCGCGGGCTCGCGGGGACTGCCCGCATACCGCCGGTGGGGAATTTCGCCCCGCCCTGAGAACGCCGCGACCTTGCCAAGTTCGCGCCGGCACGGCAAGAGCGATGACGAAAGGAGCCGCGCCATGCATCCCAATCCGGTGTTCCACACGGCAAGCACGGTTGAAAACGCTGACTTTGCCCGCGACCGGGCCTTTGGAGTCCTGTCAGTCGCCGGGCCGGAAGGTGTGGCGCCGATGCTCAGCCATGTTCCGTTTCTTTTGTCCGATGACGGTACGGTGGCCGAACTGCACCTCGTCCGGTCCAATCCGATTGCCCGGGCCCTGACCGAATCGCGTCCGGCCCGCATCGCAGTCAGCGGGCCGGACAGTTACATTTCTCCCGACTGGTACGGGATCGACGATCAGGTCCCGACGTGGAACTACGTCGCCGTGCACCTGACTGGCACGCTTGAAAAACGCCCGCATGAGGAACTGCGCGATCTGCTTGACCGGCAATCGGCGTTTTTCGAATCGCGCCTGTTGCCCAAACCAGCCTGGAGTGCCGACAAGATGCGGCCGGATGCGCTGGAAAGACTCATGCGCATGATCGTGCCCTGCAGGATGCGTGTCGACGGAATTGAAGGGACGTGGAAGCTCGGCCAGAACAAGTCCGACGATGCGCGCCGGAAGGCTGCGGAACATGTCGACGGTTACGGCACAGGGGCGGAAACCGGCATTCTTGCCGCCCTCATGCGCGGGGCCGGCACGGGATAGACAGCAGCCGGACCCGGCCCTAGGGTGCCCCGAAACCAGGGAGACGCCCGCTATGAAACTCTATCATTTTCCGACTTCACCCTTTGTGCGCAAAGTCGTGGTCACCTTGCATGAAACCGGACAACTCGACGATGTCGAACTGATCAACACACAAACCGCACCGACCGCCCCGGCAGATAGCCTGACGCCCTCCAATCCGCTGGGCAAAATCCCGGCGCTGGAACGCGAGGATGGCCCGGCGATCTATGACAGCCGGGTGATCTGCGCCTATCTCGATGCGCGGGCCGATGCCGGGCTGTACGGCGAAGGGACGCGCCGCTGGGACACCCTGACGCTGGAAGCGACGGCGGACGGGATCATGGATGCGGCGATTCTGATGGTTTACGAATCCCGGGTCCGGCCCGAGGAAAAACGCTATGATGAGTGGGTCGAAGCGCAGTGGGGCAAGGTGGACCGGACGATTGCGGCGCTGAACCAACGCTGGATGAGCCACTTGCACGGCCCGCTGGATATGGGCCAGATCGCGGTGGCCTGTGCATTGTCCTACATCGATTTCCGGCATAGCGACCGTGACTGGCGATCGGGTGCCGATGCGCTGGCCGCGTGGCACAAGGGATTCGAAGATCGTCCCAGCATGCAGGCCACGGTGCCTCCGGCAGGATGATCCGCAACCCCGACGCAACAGAGCGGCAAAGGAAGGCAATTCATCAATGAATTGCATGCGAATTGTTGACAATTCGCCCCCGCGCCGGACCTGCCCGGCCCGGTTGGCCTGTGCCCCGCGTCCTGCGGTTGCTGCCGGGCTTGACGCTGACCGCCGGGGGCAGGGAATTCAAGGCGTTGCAAATCGGTCCCCTGCGACGTCCTGCGCGCCTTTGACCGCTGGACGAAACGTATCTTCGCCGGTAGACAGCGCGTTTGAGACGCTGCGGTTTTCCGCGGCCACTGGAATTTGCCCGTTCGGGCGCTGAACTGGAGAAAACCTCGTGTCCCACGCAGACGATCACGAAGGCACCCGGAGGGATTTCCTCTATTTTTCCACCGCGGGGGCGGGGCTTGTCGCTACCGGCGCGGCGGTCTGGCCGCTGGTCAATCAAATGAACCCGTCGGCTGACGTGCAGGCACTGGCCTCGATCCTTGTGGACGTGGGCGATGTCGAGCCGGGCACGCAGATCACGGTCAAATGGCTGGGCAAGCCGGTTTTCATCCGCCGCCGCACCCAGGAAGAAATTGAGGCCGCGCGCGACGTGAACCTCGACGACCTGCCGGACAATCATGACCGCAACGCCAACAAGCCCGGGCTTGACGGCGCGGACGAGAACCGGTCGATGGATGAGGCCGGCGAATGGCTGGTGATGATGGGCGTCTGCACCCATCTGGGCTGTGTGCCGCTGGGCGATGGCGCCGGGGAGTTCCACGGATGGTTCTGCCCCTGCCACGGATCGCATTACGACACCTCTGGCCGTATCCGCAAAGGCCCCGCGCCCGAGAACCTGCCGGTTCCGGTGGCGGCCTTCATCGACGAAACAACGATCAAACTGGGATAAGGAAGCGCGATATGTCCGGAATTCCGCACGATCATTACGAACCGAAGTCGCGCGCCGAAAAGTGGGTCGAAAGCCGTCTGCCCGTTATCGGGCTGATCTACGACACACTGATGATCCCGACGCCGAAAAACCTCAACTGGTGGTGGATCTGGGGCATCGTCCTGGCCTTCTGCCTGGCGCTGCAGATCGTCACCGGCATTGTGCTGGTGATGCACTACACGCCGCATGTCGATATGGCCTTTGCGTCGATCGAACATATCATGCGCAACGTGAATGGCGGGCATATGCTGCGCTATGTACACATGAACGGTGCGTCGCTGTTCTTCCTGGCGGTCTATATCCACATTTTCCGGGGCCTCTTCTACGGCTCCTACAAGGCCCCGCGTGAGATCACGTGGATCGTGGGCATGCTGATTTACCTGATGATGATGGCAACGGCATTCATGGGCTACGTTCTGCCCTGGGGTCAGATGTCGTTCTGGGGTGCAACCGTGATCACCGGTCTCTTCGGTGCGATCCCGTTCATCGGCGAGGCGATCCAGACCTGGCTGCTGGGCGGACCGGCGGTGGACAACGCCACGCTGAACCGGTTCTTCTCGCTGCACTACCTGCTGCCCTTCGTGATCGCAGCACTGGTTATCGTGCATATCTGGGCCTTCCACACCACGGGCAACAACAACCCCACCGGGGTCGAGGTGCGCCGCGGGTCCAAGGATGAGGCCAAGAAAGACACCCTGCCGTTCTGGCCCTATTTCGTGATCAAGGATCTCTTTGCACTCGCGGTCATTCTGGTGGTGTTCTGGGGCATTGTCGGCTTCATGCCGAACTACCTTGGCCACCCGGACAACTATATCGAAGCCAACCCGCTGGTGACGCCGGCGCATATCGTGCCCGAATGGTACTTCCTGCCGTTCTACGCGATCCTGCGCGCCTTCACGTCGGATGTCTGGGTCGTTCAGATCGCCTCGTTCTTCACGGGTGGCATCATCGACGCCAAGTTCTTCGGCGTGCTGGCGATGTTCGGCGCGATCCTGGTGATGGCGCTGGTGCCCTGGCTGGATACCTCTTCGGTGCGCTCGGGCCGGTACCGGCCCAGCTTCAAGTGGTGGTTCCGGTTGCTGATTGTCGATTTCATCGTGCTGATGTGGTGTGGCGCCCAGCCCGCCGAAGGCATCTACGGCACGATCGCTCTGATCGCCACGGCCTACTGGTTCGGCTATTTCCTGGTGCTTCTGCCGCTGCTTGGCGTTCTGGAAAAGCCGCTGCCGCAGCCCGATACGATCGAAGAAGACTTCAACGCCCATTATGGCAAGGCTGACGGCGCTGCCGAAGCCACGCCGGCCGAGTAAAGGACGACAGCTATGTTCAAGAAACTCGCAATCGCCGCGGCTGCTGCCATCGTGCTGGTCCCCGCTGCGTCCTTCGCGGCCGGTGGCTCCGAAGGGCATATCGAGAACGTCAAATTCTCCTTCGATGGCCCGTTCGGCAAATATGACCAGAACCAGCTGCAGCGTGGCCTTCAGGTCTATACCGAGATCTGCGCCGCCTGCCATGGCCTGCGCTACGTGCCGCTGCGCACGCTCGGCGACGAGGGCGGTGTTGGCCTGCCTGAAGATCAGGTTCGTGCCTATGCCGCAGAAAACTTCGAAGTGTTCGACGCGGAACTGGACGATTATCGACCGGCCAAACCGACGGATCACTTCCCGGTCAATACCGCCGCCGGCGCACCGGACCTGTCGATGATGGCCAAGGCCCGCGCCGGGTTCCACGGCCCCTACGGGCTGGGTCTGAACCAGCTGTTCAAGGGCATGGGCGGACCGGAATACATCAATGCCATCCTGGTCGGCTACACCGGCAAGGAAAAAGAAGAGGCCGGCACCATCCTCTATGAAAACACCGCCTTCCCCGGCGGATGGATTTCGATGGCCCCGCCGCTGTCCGGCGAAGATGTCGACTATGCCGACGGCCACTCGAACGACCTGCACCATGTTTCGGAAGACGTCTCGGCCTTCCTGATGTGGGCGGCCGAACCGAAAATGATGGCGCGCAAACAGGCAGGTTTCCTCGGTGTGCTTTTTCTGGGTCTGCTGTCGGTTCTGCTGTACGTGACGAACAAGCAGTTGTGGGCGACCGTGAAGGGCAAAAAGAAAGCCTGAGCCAACCGCGCTTACAGAATTGGAAAACCCCGCTCAACCGGCGGGGTTTTTCTTTTCGTGTTGTCAGAGGATCCGGTTCAACCCGGGCACAAGCCGCGCAAACAGGGTCAGCGACGGTACCGGGTCGCCCGGTGTAAAGGTGATATGCCGCCGGGTGGTAACCCCGGTCACCAGCGCCTTCAGCGCGGCTCTCATCGCCGCTGTCCGGCTTGTTTCTCCGTTGCGCAAGGCCAGGCCAACGCCTCTCAGGGCGCCTGTGGTCCAGGCATAGCGGATACCGGAGCGGCCAATCTTCAGAGTGTCCTCCACCGGCCCGCCCACGGCCAGCTGCAGCGCCACCCGCTCCAGTTCCATTTCGGCGAAAACAGTGATTGCGTGATTGCCGCCAATGCGCGGGTTGATCTCCAGGAAACTGGGCTGTCCTGTGTTCCGGTCGCAAAGCACCTGAATGCAGCCGACACCATGGTAGTTCAGCCGCGCCAGCAAGGCGTCCGCCATGTCGCGTACCGCCGGTTCCGGTTCGATCGTGAAACCTGTCGTCGCCAGCCCGGTGCCGTCGGCAATGTCTGTTTCGCCGATCTGCACCGCCAGATACCGGATGGCGCGACCGTTCTGCGCGGCGAAATAGAGGTTTACCCGCGGCCCGTCGACAAAGGTCTGAACGATGAGCTCGCCATGCCCATCCGGCCATTTCGGCAAGGCCGCGTTCAGAGCCTCCTGATCGTTCAGGATCAGCGCCTTGCGGTTTCCCAGCCAGACCGTGCTGTCCGACGGTTTTATCACCAACGGAAACCCGATTGCACCAGCCGCGCCTTGCAACGACGCCAAGTCGTGGACAGGCAGGTTTCGTGCGCAGGGCAGACCGGCATCTGTCACAGCCTGCAGCAAGCGCGCCTTGTCCAGACAAATGCGAACCGCCTCGCTGTTGGGCATCACGTACAGCCGGTCGGCGGGCAACAGATGCGCGTGGTCCGGAAAGCCGCGAACGTAACTTTCCATAAGCGGAAAGACAGTGTCGATGTCCGGATTTTCCTGCAGGAAATCGGCAAGCGATGCATAAAGCGCCGCCGGGCTGGTGTCTTGTGGCGTTTTCCACATCCCGCTGACGGCGCGCGACCGCTCGGCCGCGCCCGCACCGGCATCGCTGGAAACCAGAATCCGATGCCCGTCCTCTGCCAGCGAACGGGCAACAGCCAGCGCCGGGCGATAGTTGCCCAACAGCAAAATCGTTCGCGGCATCGGGTTCAAGGCTCTTTCTTCCGCAACAGATCGGACCCCCGCTGTCTGATCTGATCACCCAACTCGTGCGTTAGGACGCGCAAACCATCTGCCGTAGGCGGATACAGGCGCACCGCAGCGATCGGACGCGCGTCGCTGGTCCACCGCGCTGTCCAGCCCGCCGATTTGCCGCAGAACTCGAACCGGGTCAGCCCACAGCGCACGCAATCGGTCAGCAGGTCCAGCATCAGCAATTCGCCGGGCGACACCTTTGCATACCGCTCGTCGTAACCCAGCCTCAATGACCAGAAAACACCACCTCGCACGATCCCGTATTGCATTGCCGCAGGTTGTCCGCCGATGTCCAGAAACGCCAGCCGCAGGTGCCCCTGCGCTGCCGCTCTCTGACCCAGCAGGTGAAAGAACCCGGCCTGCCGTGGATCCTGCATTAACGCCGTGCCCGCCCGCGATTTCCAGCTGTTGGCCTCAACGCGGTAGGCCCGGTCGATCAGATCCGCGGCTTCGTGCGGCCCGGGGGTCAGGACGCGGAGCCTGACCGGCCCGAATTGCCGCTCGGCCTGCCGACGCTTTCGCGCTAGAGTTTGCCGGTGTTTGCGTCCGATTGCCCGTGCCGGGTCCGACCATGCGCCGGTCAGGTGCAACCGGGGCAGGGCGGTAACACGCTTGGTCCGCACGGCCAGAAGGCCCGCCGCCGGTCGTGTCGCCCGCAAATGTCGCAACAGACGTGTATCCGTCAGCGCGTGCCCCAGATCCACCGCGGTTCCCAGCCGCCACAGCCCCCGTGCAAGCGCATGAAGGGCATCGTCATCAAAAGAAGCAGGCGCAACCGATTCCCCCAGATCCAGCGCGCCGAGCTGACGCAATCCGACAGGGTGGCCTTCGGGTTCGTAGAGTGGGATCAGCGCCCGCGGGGCCAATGCCGATCCCACGATCAGTGCAGTTGCGGGACGGTGCCGCGAATATGATTCAGCCGCCGTGGTGATCCAGCTGCGATGCGCCATCAGATCGGCAGAGGCCGGCGACAGCCGGTCCCAGCCAGCAGGATCTATCCGATCCAAAGGCACAATTCGGGCCCACGCATCCGCGGCAGCGCGGCTGGGTGCAATTCCATTCCCGATATGTGCGACGTTGCTCATGCCCGATTGGTCGTCTCGTTTGCGGGCAGTGTAACACATACTGATGGTCGAATTGTGGCGAAGACACCGGCCCCAGACAAGGCCAACCGGACCGGGCAAATCTTCGTTGATTCAGAGCAGGTGATTGTGAGGCGGCATGCGTCGCTGTCCGCGTGACGGGCGCGGCCTCACCCGGCCACCAGCCGCCCCTCCGATACTTCTGAAATCGTCGCACTGACGATCTGGCCCTCGGGCTGCGGGTCGCGAAAATCCACCTCGGCAAACTGTTCCGTCCGCCCCATATGCGGGTTTTCCATCAGCACAGGGTGAACACGTCCAATCTGGGCCTGCAGGTGCCGGTCTGCCGCCGAGGCGCCCGCCGCGCGCAACTGCGCCGCGCGCGATTTGATCACCCGCCCGTCCAGTTGCGGCATCCGCGCCGCCGGTGTGCCGGGGCGCGGGGAGAACGGAAACACATGCAACCACGTCAGGTGACAATCCTCGACCAGCCGCAGCGATTGGGCAAAATGCGCCTCGGTCTCGGTCGGGAACCCGGCGATAATATCGGCCCCGAACGTCATCTCCGGCCGCAGCCTGCGCGCCTCTTCGCAAAACGCGATCGCGTCATCGCGCAGATGACGCCGCTTCATCCGCTTCAGGATCAGGTCCGCACCGTGTTGCAGCGACAGGTGCAGATGTGGCATCAACCGCGGTTCCGTCGCGATGGCCTGCATCAGGTTCTCGTCCGCCTCGATCGAATCGATCGAACTGATGCGCAGCCTCCGCAGATCCGGCACCAGCCGCAGGATCCGCATCACCAGATCGCCCAGCCGCGGCACTGAAGGCAGATCCGCGCCCCAGCTGGTCAGATCGACACCGGTCAGTACGACCTCGTTATAGCCCCGGTCCACCAGCCGTTTGATCTGGTCCACCACGACCCCGGCAGGAACCGACCGGGAATTGCCCCGGCCATAGGGGATAATGCAAAACGTGCAGCGATGATCACAGCCATTCTGAACCTGAACATAGGCCCGGCTCCGGGTGCCGAACCCGTCGATCAGGTGGCCCGCGGTTTCGGTCACCGACATGATGTCGTCAACCTGAACCGGTTCGGTTCCGAAATCCCCGGCCAGCGCAGCCCATGTTGCCGGGCGCATCTTTTCGGCATTGCCGATAACGGCGTCGACCTCCTGCATGGCAGCAAAGGTCTCGGGCTCGGTCTGCGCCGCGCAGCCGGTGACGATCAGGCGCGCTTTCGGGTTTTCCCTGCGCAGGCGGCGAATCTCCTGCCGGGCCTTGCGCACGGCCTCGGACGTGACCGCGCAGGTATTGATGATAACCGCGTCTTCGAGCCCGGCCTCGCCGGTCATCGCCTTCATCGCCTCGGTTTCATAAGCGTTGAGCCGGCACCCGAGCGTGGTGAAACGCGGCGCGCTCATAACCCGGCCAGAAACGCAGGGGTCAGCGTGCCGGTAAACACATGAGCGGTGGGCCCGGTCATCCAGACCCCGTCGTCGCGCCAGTCGACCTGTAACGTACCACCGTCCAGATCCAGCGTCACCGACCGCCCCGTCAGCCCCCGCCGGGCCGCCGCCACCGCCACCGCACAGGAGGAAGACCCCGACGCCAGCGTGATACCCGTACCGCGTTCCCATACCCGCATCCGCATCCGGTCCGGCCCGGTCACCTGCACCACCTGAACATTGGTGCGCTCCGGGAACAGCGGGTGCACCTCCATCCGCGCCCCGAACTGCGCCAGCGGCACAGCCTCGGCATCATCGACAAAGAAGGTGCAGTGCGGATTGCCCATGCCGGTAGCAGTGGGCCGCCCGTCAATCGGCAATTCCAGCGTATCCAGGTCCTCCGACAGCGGAACATCCGCCCAGTCCAGCATCGGCTGACCCATGTTGACCGAGGTCAGCCCGCCACCGGCGTCCCGCGCCGGCAGCGCGCCGCGGTCGGTTGTCAGGGTCACCGCCGCTTGCCCGGTTTCGTCCATCAGGTGCCGGGCAATACAGCGCGTGGCGTTGCCGCAGGCGGCCGAAAGCGACCCGTCCGCGTTCCAGAAGGTCAGATGCGCGTCCGCCTCGCCCGCGGTGATCACGGCCAGCTGGTCAAAACCGACCCCGCGATGCCGGTCCGCCAGCGCCCGCGCCAGATTTGAGGTCATCTGATGCTCGCGCAGCCGGGCATCGACAACGACAAAATCGTTGCCAAGCCCGTGCATTTTCATAAACGGCATTGGGTCGGTCATGGCCTGCATATAGCCCTGGGACCCGATCAATACCAGATGGCCGTAAAGCCCTGAAAACCCTCTTGACCCGTCCTACGCCCTCGCATAGGTACGCGCGACGCAACGCTTCTCAATTTGGCAGTTGATCCCACCGGGACAGTTGGCATAGAGAGCAGCGCATATCCGGGCAACCGGAACAGAGTGGGCCGTTAGCTCAGTTGGTAGAGCAACTGACTTTTAATCAGTGGGTCGCAGGTTCGAATCCTGCACGGCTCACCACTGAAACACCAGTTAAACACCGAGTTTCAAAGCAATTACCTCAATGAAATGAGGTGCTTGCGTAATCTGTGGTTGGGTTTAAGTGGTGTTGGAACGTAACGTGAACCTTGTAACGAGACGGTCATTACAAGGATTACCAATATGCCCCATACGACATTCACGGACAAAAGTGTTGGAGCGATTCCAACACCTTACAAAACGACTTGGTACACGGACCCAACGGTCAAAGGATTACGCCTTTGCGTGACGAAAGGCGGCGTTAAAACTTGGTACGTCAACAAATGGGATCCGACTACGGAAAAGACGCGCGCAGTTAAATTGGGTCAATGGGCGTCGAAAGTCACGCACTGCAAGTGGGCGAAAGGTAAGCTGGGCGGCGTTGCCCATGGCATCGCGTCGGGTGACGTTCTGACCAAGGCCGAGGCTCGCGAGCAGGAAGAGAAAGACGAGGCGAATGCGTTGCCAACATTTGCGCAGGCCTTGGAACAATACATCGAACACCGCACGCAGCCGCGCGCATCTGGGAAGGCTCAGATGAAGCCGGGAACGGCGTATGATTACCGCAACACGTTCTCCAATCATTTGGCCCGGTGGGCAGACGTGCCCGTGAACGAATTGCCGATTCTTGAGATCAATCAGCATCTGAACAATTTGCAGCTTGAGAAGGCGCACGCGGCCAATCATGCGAGTTGTGTCGCCGGGGCCACTGTCCGGTTCATCAACAAGCTTTGCGCCCTTGCGCTGCCGATCCCGTCACTGCTCGATAACACCAAAATTCGATCACGTGTCCAGACAGGAAAACTCGACATGTCGGTGCCGTGGTCGGATCGTTGGGACGAAATTCAGGCGGTCAATAACGAGCATATCAGGCTATGCTGGATGATCACTTGGTACACGGGCTTTCGCCACGAAGACAGCCTGCGGCCTTTGACATGGGATCAAGTCGATCTCGACGAAGGCACGGTCAGATTCGGTAGATTGAAGAAACAGGAAGACGCGCGGGAGATTGCCATTGCTGACGATGTGGTCAGGCTGTTCGAACGCCTGCATGAGCTTCGGTTTGACGATTGCGATTGGGTATTTCCGTCACGCCGGGAGGTGAACGGGCGGCGCGGTCACTTGGATGTTTTGGACCGTTTGCCTCTGACGCGCGCGGGCGATCTGCGGCATTTGTGGATGACAACGGCGCGCGAAGTGGCCCCGCGTCATGTTCACAGGTGGTTGGCGCAGCAGACCATGACGGACGACGATCTGCGAATGCTCGGGCATTACGGCCAGCCGAGCCATGAAGAACAAAAGCGGTCGGTCAATGCGATTGCATCGGCGATAAATGTACAGTTGGGCGCGCCACCTTCATCCGTTGTTGAACTGAAACGCAAGCGCGCCTAAATATTGACGATATACGCCTCCATGCCCGGGCGTAGTGACCTGACCGGGACTGGAAGGCCGAACGCGTAAGCGACGGTTTGTACCGTCAGGAACAGGAGACGCGTCGGTCATAGGCCTCATCACGAGGAATATTCCTATGACTATCGACGAGCTTTCAGAGCAGCTAAAGGCTCTGCACAATGACCTGATAAGGTCGCACCCACCCCAAGTTATGACATGCCGCGAGGCTGCACAGTTTCTTGCAGTGACTGATGAAACGTTGTTTCGTTGGCGCAAGGATGGTGTTGGTCCGTCATACTCTCAGCCGAATTCTCGGCTTATTCGATACCTGTATGACGACCTTGTTGCTTGGATGAGGGAGTATCAGTGATGGTTAGCAAAGCAGACAGCGCCGTATTTTTGGAAGGCGACGCCATCAAGCAATTCCTCCTCGGCAACAAGCGTGTCGAGGCGTGGTTTGCCGCGAATTGGGAGCGCCTAGATGGCATGACAGGTCCCATCAACAAGAGCACTGTTTCGAGAGCACTCAGTGGAATGCCAATCGTTGAACCTGTCGCGAATGCCATGGAGGCGTTATTCGACGAACTACGCAGCGATCCTTGGGCATGGTGCAAGCCGCCAAAACGGATCGACGCACTAACCGACTACGCACCTTTGTCGTGGTGGTACAAAACCCTTAAGCTCAAGAAAGCAATTCCTTGGTCGCGGTTCGAACGCATGGGGACACATCCGCTAAAAGAGCAGGACGCCGTATTCGCGCAAGAGCGCCTTAGTGAATGGCGGAGTCGCCTCAAGTCGGCATGTGATCAGTTCAAAGAAGATCGCGCGCTTGTACGTGCCTTAGAATCGGATGAAGATCCTGAGTTTCAGCATTGGATTCTCGAAGATGGTCAGCATCGTATCGCCGGGTGGGGCGACGGTCAGTTGAATTCATTTCGTCGTCGTGTCGGCAATGCAGGGCTGCACGGGCGGTCAGATGAGGAAATCGGCATGGCATGGGCGCTCGCAGATGCAACCCTGACGCTGCCCAATGTCGAGAAAGCAACATTAACGTATTCACGGCCCAAAGCGGTGCCCATTGACTCGCATTTCTCGGAGCCTATCGAACCTTGGAACGGCGCCGAATTTGAAGGCATCGAGATTGGGCAGTTTGAATTTCCGCCGAAATGGGCAGGGGCAACTCCTGAAACGTGCAAGGTCAAGCACAAGGTTGGCTTCTATTGGACAGGGGATCGGTATGCGGTCGAAGATATAGAGCCGTTTATACAGACCGAGGACAAAGGTGAGTGGCGGAACACTACGCAGTCAGAGCGTGACCTGTTCATGACAGGGATTGAGCGGAAGCTCGAAACTCGAGCGGAATTCGAGGCGCGCCTTGATGAAGAGATAGAACGTATCATGACGGCGTGGCGGAAGACGTGGGATGAGAATCCTAAATCGACGTTTAATGGTGAGTGGCTTAATCAGGAGGATTATCCTGATGGCCCGCCGTTAGAGGAAGTCGTTGAACGTGTGCAGCGGCATTTGAACGAGATTGACGACGAAGCGGCTGCTGACGAGCAACGAGAAGTCGCTCGCCGCAAAATGGCGTTCATGCGGCGATTGCGCCGACGGTAGGGAAAAGCTCCATCAGGATTTGACGGCGTTCTGTGCGCCCAACACGATCCCGCAGCCATTGAGAACAAGTTGCCGGGTCGTTCAGTGCGTTCGCACGGGCGAGACGATTGATCAGGCGCGGGTGGACAGTAGGCGGAAAGTCGAAGGGCATCAGGTCGGGTCCTTTCGGTTGCGGTGTTGATGCGTGGCATCATACGGGCAGCGGGCGGCGGGATCCGACTGATATGGCAGGTGGTGGCAAATGAGTTATGGGTCCGAAGCTTTCAAACCGTCAATTCGTGCGCGTGTGTGTGCGTGCGCGTGAAACGACAACAGTGGCGCAATTTTCCATTGTTGTTGCAGCAAGGCGTTTTCGTTTTTAATCCGTGTAGATCGTGCAGACCATGCAGGGTCGTCAGTGAAACAAGTGGTTAGCGTGTTGTAGGACGTGCAGGGCGTGTGCAGGGTGATGGTGCAAGAATGAAGTAACGTTTTGCAGCGTAAGCATTTTTTTGTGCAGGGTGTATGATCACTCGCTTTTTGTTTTGGTCATTCGCGCGCGTGCGCACACGTTAGTCAAGCTGTCTTCCTGTTTGATAGCGTCCCTGACACTCCGCAGAAGAACGTCCCCTGAAGGTAATTTCCAAGACCAACTGATCAGTAGTAGGTATGTCTACGCGGTCAAATCATTGATCTAAAAGCATAATGCTGATCATGATCCTTGTAACGCACGGCGCATCACAGGTTTTGCAAGGTAATTCGCCCGACCACCCCCTTTCTCTGACAGTGATCCTCGCCCCCGGGGTCATTTAGAAGATTACAATTCCACGATTTCCCCACCGCGCCCGCACGGCACAAATACTCTGTACCCCGCAATCGCATCAAAGCCGCAGCGAAACCGCGCAAGCAAGGCGTTCTTGCCCATGCGCCCTACCACATCATGCCCGATGCCCCATAACCGCCTTCTCTGACGCGCTCTGCAAGGATCACAACACCACCCTTCGCCACCTGCTTTTCCCGGCCGCTACCTTCTTATCTCGGTAACGCCAGCCGTTCGCCCTGTTCTATAAATGTTCTGCACACCTATGGCCCGCTGCCACCAAACAGAGAAAGCAATCGAATGCCCATCAAAACCGTCGCCATCAAGTCGACACCCCAAGGTTCGCTCCTCTTCGCCGAAGACATCCACACGGCGTACCATCTGGACCTGCCCATCGCCGAAGAAGACCTGCGCAACCTGATCGTTGCAGCGGCCAAAGCAGACGATCTGCACCCGCGCGTCGAACTCATGGGCGTCCTTGCGGATCGAACCGAGGCAGGCGTCCGCGTCCGCAATGTCGCCAACACATCGCACTTTGACATTCCATGGCAATTCATCGTGAGGGGCATCGAATGACAAAGATCAACCATCGCACCTATCAGGAGCAACGGCAGGCTTACGACAAAATCCGCGATGTGATTGCGGGCGAAGACCGGCTCAAAAATGCGGGCTCCCAATACCTTCCACAGCCCGAGGGCATGACTTCCACGCAATACAACCGATACGTCCAAGGATCGTCATTCTACGCCGTTGCCGAGCGCACGCTCCGGGGCATGGTGGGCTCTGTCACGCGCAACGCGCCAATTCTGGAATTGCCTGATCGGATCAAGTCGATGCGCGATGCCGCGACATTCGAGGGGCACAGCCTCGACGTTCTTCTGGAAGACACGCTGCGCGAAGTCCTGTCCATTGGCCGTTACGCGATGGTTCTCGACTACCCGACTGACGGCGCGGCTCCGGGTTCGGCCTCGTTCATTTCGACGTTCAACGCGGAATCGATTCTGGACTGGAAAGAGGAACTGGTTGGTGGCCGTCAAAAATTGACGCGACTGCGTTTGCACGAAGACAATGACGATCTTGACGATGGCGTTGAACAACACCTCCTTCTGACCCTCGAACCTGCCTATACCGTCCGCCGCTACCATGTTTCGCGCAAACGCAACGGCCCGGAGATCGCGACCACTGCGGAAGTTCAGGTCGGCGAAGACATCGTGCCGACAATTGACGGTGCGCCGCTGTTTGACATTCCGGCGGTCGTTGTCAGCCCCTATAATCTGAAAGCCGATGTTGAGAAGCCGCCGTTCCTTGATCTCGTCAACGTCAATCTGGCCCATTGGCGCGTCAGTGCCGATTACTACTGGAGCCTATATTTGACCTCGCAACCGACGCCTTGGGTGGCCGGTTCGCTCAACGAAAAGAACATGCCAAGGCAAATCGGCTCGGGTGCGTTCTGGGTTTTGCCACAAGGCGCGACCGCAGGCATGTTGGAATTTACCGGCGCAGGCATCGCCGCCCAAAAGACAGCCTTGGACGATTTGACCGCTCAGATGGCAACATTGGGAGCGCGCATGGTCTACGATGGCAAGGGGCGCAACGAGACGACTGACACTGCGAAATTGCGCACGCGCAGCGAACTATCCCTGCTGCATTCGTCCGTAAAAATGGTCGAAGCAGCGATTGTCAAACTGCTGCGCCTTGCCGCCGAATGGACGCAAACAGGCACCCAAGATCAAGTCTCCCTGAAACTGCATCGCGACTTCATCACGGCCCAGATGGACCCGGCGGTCCTGACCGCCTTGATCAAGGCGTGGCAGGCTGGTGCGATCTCGCATGACACGCTCCTGATGAACTTGAAGAAGGGCGAGTTGATGGACGTCAATCGCGCCTTGGATGACGAGCGCGATCTGATCGAAGAAGACGAAAACGTGCTGCCGTTTTCCACATTGCCACAAGCTGGAAACGTATGATGCCAACCGATCCCGACCACGGCATTCATCATGCTCGAACCTTGCCCGAGGAACTCCTGATCTTCTCGGTCTTGTCCCGTGCCATTCTCGATCTGTTTGGCCCTGTGGGATTGACGTCGACCAAAGAGGAAGCTCAGCAGGCGAAGGCCGATGCGCTATCGTTTTTGACCCAAAAGTCGGGTGCATGGGCAAAGCGGCGCAATGATCTATGTGACGCTATCGGTTTCGATGGTGACGACGTGCGCGCTCGGGTCATTCAAGTTCTGGAAGGCGACAGCACGGCTCTTGCCACATATGACGGGCGGCGCGAACTGACCCAAGTCGCGCAAGCCCGCGCGCTATGGGTGCAAGAGCAATCTCGGTCGAAACGCCGGAAGTCAACGCCAACACCCAAACCCCAGCCTCGACCGCGACACGCAATTTCCCGCTACGCCGACGTGCGCCGCCATATCATGCCGCTCCTGACGAAGCCCCGCACCTTCAAAGATTTGATCATAGAAACCCAAGGCGACGTGTCTGACACCACAATCCGCGAGGTGCTTCGCAACGCCATCGCGAAGGGCGAAGTGGCGAACAATGACAACACCTATCTTCTTGTTTCTGTACCTGAAACTGCGGTTGCAGCGACCCTCGGATAGCACCGAAAATCATTCCATAGCAATCGGGTTAGGCCCTTCTGCTCCTTGTGATGAAACGGGGCGGATTGGGCATAATCCGTCCCAATCACAAGGAAACCAGAAATGGCCGACGATAACGACAAGCAAGCAGCTGCGCTGATTGCAGCCCTTGCGCCCAAGATCGCAGAAGCGATCATTCCCCAGCTTACCGAACAGGTTGAGACCCAAGTTAAGGGCCTCAAGGACAAAAATGATGAGCTTTTGGACAAGCTCACAACCATGAAAAAAGACGCGGAGATTGAGGAGGTTGGCAAGGCATCGGCAGCCCTCGCCACCCAAACAAAAGCCTTGATCGACGCCGCCGACAAGCAGCGTATTGCCCGTCTTGATGGAAACAACATGTACCAAGGCCGCAAGGCCGGTGATGCCATCAAGATCACGCGCTCGAACGCACGCAGCGTTTCAGCCTATCGCGATGCAAAAGCGCTGGCCGAGAAAGAGGGCGTGCCGCTTGAGATCGTTGCAGACGAATGACTCAGGGAAAACGCCCCCATAAAATGATGATGCTCCCGGACGCAAAACGGGAGCATTACACCCGCGAGATCGTTCTCGGGCGCATGTCGATGTTCCAGGCGGGCAAAGACCTTGGCATGTCGGACACTTCGGTTGCGCGGTACATTTCGCAACTTCCCGAAGGAGACAAACTCGCGATCCTCGCGACCGCAATGCATGACGCCAAAGTCAAAACAGCGATGCAGCACGCGGCTATTGTCAACGAGTTTGGCGAGGACACCGACAAGGATTTGAAGTGGGTTCTGCGCGAACTCAAAAGCCTGCTTGAAGGCGCAAAGGGCGACGAAGATCGCGTGATGCAATTGGGCGCGCTGAAAGAGTTGCGCCAGAGCCTCATGTCGCTGGCTGATCTCCACGGCAAGCTCAATAAAAAAATGGATATCCATCTGAACCTGAACGAAAGCCCGCAATTTATCCAGCTTCGTCAGATCATCCTGAAAGTGCTCAACAACCACCCAGCCGCCAAGCACGAATTCCTAAACGAGATGGACGCTATGGGGGTCATCAAAGAACCCGTCCTTGTCGATGACCGGAGGCCCGCGTAATGCCGACGCGTAGCGCAAAACTATCCGTCGAGATCGTCAATCGGCTTGAGAACACCGACCTTGAAAGCCCAAGTGCCGTGCGTGATGCGATGAAAAACGCGTCACCCGTTATCGTCCAACTCCTCTCCGAATTGGCCGCGCGGAACATGCTGAAACCCGCAACACGCTGGCCCGGCCAGCCCGACCGTTCATGATGCACGACCCACAATTGCTTTCTTTCCTGCAAGGGTTGACGGTCAGCCTTGATCCCGTCGAGCGGTTCCGCCTTGCGATTGGCGAACCTGACCCTTGGCAGCAAACGCTCCTGCAAACCGATCCGCGTTTAAACGAGGAAGACCGAATGGTCCTCGCCCTGTGTGGTCGGCAGTCGGGCAAATCGACATCTGCGGGTGGCCTTGGGTATGACGATTTCTCGGTCGGCAAAACGGTGATCCTGACCGCGCCGAGCCTTCGGCAATCGACCGAGTTGTTCCGGCGCATTCTGGAATTCAAAAACACCGATCCATTCTGTCCGCCAATCGTGCGCCAGACGCAAACAGAGCTTGAGGCACACCCATCACACGGTGGACGGATCATAGTTGTCCCGGCAACCGATCAAGCGCGCGGCATGACCGCAGACACGATCATTGCGGACGAGGCATGTTTCTTGGATGACGATGCGCTGACAGCCTTCTTCCCAATGAGGCGCGAAACAGGCCGCATCTTCCTGCTGTCTACCCCGAACATGCGTCAGGGGTATTTCTACGAGACTTGGACAAGCAACAAACAGGTGAAGCGCATCACGGCGCGGTCCATCGACATTCCGCGCCGCGCGGCTCAGGTCGCTTTCGACAAGGCTACGATGTCCGACACCACATTCCGGCGCGAACACCTGTGCGAATTTGTCGGCTCCGGTACGCCCCTAATCTCGTGGGAGACGCTCGAAAACGTGTCCAACAAGAACGTCCAAGCATTGGAAATCACATGACCCCTGACAACCCATCAAAGTACGAACACCTTAAAAACGGGCGGGTTGTACTGCCATCAAATGCCGATCCCGCAGCCTATGGAACGGTTGTTCACGGCTGGGTCCGTCACCATGTCGGCATGGACCTTGGACGCAATGACCCATCGGCCATTGTAGTGGTCAGGGACTCTTGCTACCCGCAGTTCACGGGCCGTGGGTTCGAGCAGGAATTAGGCCCACGCCTCTGCACGGTTGTCTTCCAAGAAACGATCCAGCTTTACTCCTATACGGACCTTGCCGATTTCTTGGCAAAGCGCCTGAACCAGATTCCGCAATGGTCACTTGCAATCGACGCGTCCGGCCTTGGCGCGCCGTTTTCATCGACGCTGGACAATGCAGGCATTGAACACCACGCCGTTGTCATGACCGCTGGGTCAAATCTGACTCGCAAAGGCAAAGACGTTTCGTGTGCCAAGACCCTACTTTTGGAAAACATGGCCGTTGGTCTTGAAACGGGTGCTTTGACTGTCGCGCATGACCTCGACGGAAAACAAGACCTGCTCAACGAGATCGCGTCTTTCGAGTTGGCCTCCACATCGGCGGGCAACCTCGTGTTGCAGGGCGGTGGTAAGGGCCACCATGCTGACCGCGCAATTGCAACGGCTCTTGCATATCTTTCTGCAACGCACCTCGACACCTTCACTGGTGGCTCGTATCGGTTGCACGGCTGGGCGTGAATCCTTGCCGCTACCACCATTGCGTGCAATGCTGGCTGGATGGACGAAGACAGCAAGCATATTAATCCTTGGGGCCTGACAGGCGATCCCGAAGAAGACGCGCGACGTAAACGGGCTGCGCTCAACCGCATTGAGCGAATTCGCAAAGAATACAAATTCGGTCAGACTGATTTACTTGAAGGCTTGGGAGGCGGTGTGCGCCCTGTCAAAACCAACAACAAGAAGTTCAAGGATGATCAGCGGGCAATTATGATAGCCCTCGCGCTCGACCTGCACGAACATATCCCGGAACAGATGGCACAGAAGTTCGGGTTCACTTCCAGACGCGAAGCAGACGAAAACCCGCCCACCAACTACGTGGACGACGGCAAACCACCGTTCTAACCTCGCGTCTCGTCGATCTCGCTGCAATCGCCCGGGGCGACGTGCCGGTTTCTACGCGGTGCTGACCGGCGTCTCGGGATTCTGGGTATCACGGTGGGCGAACAGGGCTTTATTGCGGTACGCCCTCGCGTTACCCGGATATAGCGAATGCCGAAGTGAAGGAATTCTTCTTGTCTATGACCCCGATTCCAAAGTATCGGCGGCGAGGTCGAACTGACGAGTGGGTACCTATAGAGTCATTGAGTTTTACTGTGCTGATTGGCAAGTTTTCGTTTGAACTCTGTCGGGTCGTAAAATACGGGTCCCCCTCGAGCTCCCCATACCCGATACCACGACACCACGATACCGCAATACTCGATACCTTGATACCCATAATACCCTATATTATCTTCTCAATTCATAGGCTTGCTGAAAATAATGCGCGTAAACAGGCCAACTCAAGTCTTGAGTTTGACGTAAAAATGCCAACTGAGCATGCAGATATTGCGTGTATCCGTCTCTCTCACGCCCAATTAGCCAGAACTTAGTAGTCGACTTTTCCATTCAGATGGTTCATATTGAATCCATCGTGAAGGCCATGGTTGCTGCTGAGGGTCCATCCTCAGTCGATCTTCCAAAAACTCGTGCACGTCGAGGTCGCGAATGAGGTCAATAGCGAAGGGGTCGGCCTCCGAAACCGACCCCGCCACTTACTACGGAGTATTGCAATGGCAAACCGAGCACACAAAGAAATTCTAAAACGGCAGATTGAAGCCCGCGCAAAGCTCTGGCCAAAGCTCGATGAGGCAATGCTGTGGAACATGGACAATGAAGGGTGGGTTGCGCTCCCTCGCTTGATGCCGCTGATGATGAGTATCATGGATGATATGTCAGGTAAGGGTTTTCCAGTCAGCCGAACATATTTGGAACTCTGGGCGAGGCTTCGCGAAGAACAGTTTTTGACATTGAACCGGCCCGAAGAAATGGCATTCCATGCGGGGTTTGAGGGTCAGAGAGCCCTTAGAACGTGGAAGGACAGGGTGAACCGGCTGGCAGAAATGGGGTTCATTGGCCTCCAGGTTGGCCCCATTGGCGATCTTTCTTTCGCCGTGTTTTATAATCCATATTACGTTGTAAAGCGCGCCTATCTCAAAGGGGAAGTCCAAGAGCGAAAGTGGCAAGCTTTGATTATCCGGGCGAACGAGACCAATATTTTTGATCTGGATGACATAGATGATAACGGCGAACTGGTCGTCCGGGAGGAAGAGGAGGAACCTCCAAAGCCAAAACGCAAACCCAAACGTCGAAGCCCAATCCGAAAGAAACCCCCTGCCAAGGCATCGTAATTCTAACTTGGATCGCGCCTTGTTGGCCGAAAACAGTATCCCAAAAATATCAGTGGACTCCGATGCCCGACCGGTCGCATATTCCTCTGCCACCGACCGTCTCTGATGCGGTCTACTGAGCGCACGCCGCATCTCCACCAATACACCACGCATCCGAGCCGATGCGCACGGCAAGCTCGCCGATAGTTGGTGACTGGTAGACAGCAGCGCCCTCTTACGTCTGTCGCGGGCCTCTTGGCAATCTGTTGTTCTGCTAGCTGGTTGAGACTGGTTATCAGATGTTCGGTGATCAAGTTGTTGCGCCGTTTGTGGTAGACGCACAAAGCCTTGGAAGCCATCCCTGCGCTAGTGTAACTGGTTATGCGGTTCCGGCTAAGGTTGTTTTCACCTCGCTTCCCGTTGAAGAATCAGAATAATGTCTCAGCATGAGCACAGGCACGGACGCACGGGACAAAGTATTCGCATTGATTGACGGGTTCCTCGCTGACCCTGCATCAGGTGAAGCGGTCATTGCTGTTGCGCGTGAGGCGCTGCCGCCCGAAGTTGTGGCTGACCTCGAAAGCGTGCTGGCTGATCGCCGTATAAGCTATCGCGACGGCGTTCTGATACAACTCGGTTATGGCTTGATCGACGCCGAACTCGACCTGACAATGCGCCCTGAAGGTGGGCGGGGCATGGCCCAGCATTTGGGTGTATTCTTGTCTGAACGTCACATCACCGCGGTGAAAGATGCTTATCAGAACATCGCCAAAAACACCGACCGTCTTGCGCGTGGCAACGTCGAAGAATTCGACCGCCTTTTGAGGTGGGCAACTGACGCTGGGCAAGGCGAACGAGAAGCAGCATTGGATTTCGCGTGTGCGTCAGTCGCTGCAACTGCGCGACCTGTCTTGCCCATGCCAGACTTGAACCGAAGCTCACTGACATTTGCCCGCACGACGGGTTTTTTGCTCGACCTGTTGACCGTACCGTCCGGCGGCGCATACGAACAGTTTTCGTTTGCGGCTTTGCTCCATACGCTTGTTGGCAATCACGCGGCGGATCAGGTGCGTGTTGAAACCAAAAGCCTCAACGCGTCCGACCGCAGTTCATTCGCGGCGGGTGATGTGCAGATTGCAACAGGCAACCGCCCAATTGAGGCATTTGAGGTTACGGCGAACAACTGGGCGACCAAGATTGACGAAGCGTCGAAAACGATCCGCGATAATGACCTGTCACGGCTTCACATCGTTGCAACCCGACCGGACGATCAACGAGGTACCGTGAACGAACGGTTGGTGCAGCTTGCAGAAGATGTCGCGGTCTTGGACGTTCGTCAGGCAGTCGAAGTCATTACCGCTATCCTGACGCGCCCACAGCGTGCCGAGGCGCTTGTGCGCATGTATGAATACCTCGACAGGTATCAGCCAGACACCGAACGCGTTAACGAGGTTGTCCGTCGATTGCGAGCTGCGGGGCTAGTGGAGGGCGCGGGCGACTGATGCACCAACCACCTCGGCAAGGCGCGGTGGCACTGCATTGCCTATCTGCGAGTATTGCGAACTGCGCGAACCCGCGAACTCCATATCTTTTGGGAAGGTCTGCAACAAAGAAGATTCGAGGATTGTGAGACGACGCCCACCTTTCAGTTTGCCTTGCCGCGGCCTACCACCGTTAGCCAGGTGCAGGTGATAGGGCGGCACAGCGTCTAGTTCGTCGATGAAATGCGTCTTGTTTCCACCAGCAGACGCAAGGATCGTCGGCGCTGGGCGGTCAAAGTTTATCGCACGACCGCCGCCGTTAAAGAGTTGGCCTGCATACGGGCTGGTTCGAAGATCAGGGTTGCGCGCATAAACGACCTTAGACAGGTTCGCTTCGCCTTGGATTTCGCCTCGACGTAGAACCGTGCCGGCGCCGACATGTTGCCCTAAATGCGTTGGTTCTGGAAATCCGACTTGCCCTTTCAGCACGCCGATGAGCAGAACGCGAATGCGGCGCTGCGGCACGCCGTAGTCAGCAGCGTTGATCACCTGAGGGGAGAGGATCGTGTATTTGTCGCTGAACAAACCCATGATCTCGGACATGTATTCGCGGTTGCGCGGCGCAAGTAGGCCAGCGACGTTCTCCATGATGAAAGCGCGTGGCATCACCTCGTTCACTGCGCGGGCAAACTCTGGGATCATGTCGCGCGCATCTTGGGCTGCGAGGCGTTTGCCGCCGTTCGAAAATGGCTGGCACGGAGGACCCCCCGCGACCAAATCGACGCCGCGCCACTGGCGGAAGTCGAAATCAACTATCGACCGTTCCTCGGTTGTGGCTTTTGGAAATCTGCGACGATAGGTTTCCATCGCGTCCCGATTGGTGTCGAGTCCAAGCACCGAATGGAAGCCAGCGCGTTCAAGCCCAAGGCTCAATCCGCCAGCCCCGCAAAACAAATCGATGCTTGTCAATTCCACGCTCATGCCTCCGCGAACAATTTGGGAACTTATAGAGCGTTGATGAATCCACCGTCAACAAAGACGATTGAGGTGACCAAATCGCAAGTTGGGGAAGGCGATCGGGTTTGCGCGACCGCGCTACTACGTTTAGGCGCTCCAACTGCATAACCGAAGTAGCTCATCCGGTAGATCACCTGTTTCGTAAATTGGTGGGTCGAGTCTTCCTACGGCATCATCAATCCCAACTTGCCAAATCACCCGGACGTCGTGCATTATGTGATCGAACAAAGTGAGAACATTGACATTGGGCCTACTAAAATGACCGCACATGATCCAAGGGCAGTTGCCAACCTCATGCTTGATGAGGCGGATCAGGACGGCATCCAGATCACCAACCTAGCCCTGCAAAAACTGCTCTATTTCGCACACGGCCTCTACCTGACGCAGACGAAGAAGCCTCTCGTTTCAGGTCACTTTGAGACTTGGCAATACGGTCCAGTCCACCCCTCTGCCTATCGCGCCTTCAAGGTCGCGGGTGCGCACCCGATCACGACACGGGCGCAGGGGAAAGACCCGTTGACGGGTACCCCACGTCCACTTCGCACAGTTGAAGACAGGGCCGTCGTCAATCTCATCCGACATGTTCTGCGGTCCTACGGAACTATGTCACCGGGTCGCCTCGTCGATCTGTCTCACGCGAAAGGATCGCCATGGGACTACGTCGTGGACAAATCAAGAACGTCCGTTGCTTTTGGGCTGCGAATCTCGGATAATGTGATTGAGGCAAGATTCAAGAATCACAAGGTGTCTGTCGGCACCGAACCGAACGCAGGAGAACCAAGTGCAGATACGCCCCTTACCTGACATTGACCTCGCTCGTATCGCGCCGCAGCCGGACGATATGAAGCGCAAGAGCTTGGAGCAGATGAAGGGCGGTTATTCGACGTTTTCGTATCGCCCGGTGCGGTCTTGCTTCGACGACATTTTCAACATCCAGCCGGGCCTCGACTTCGGTAGTGCAGCGGCGACCCCGTGGCCCACGATAGAGGCTGAACTGCGCAAGCGGTGTAAGTCCGACGAAGAGTTTCTGTATAACAAGCGCGTCGCACTTGGACTGCATGACTTTGCAACGTCAGGGCGTGTAATGGGTCGTCGAGAAGAATTCTTCCCGCTCGGCATGGGGATGGGGAGGAAAGTCACATACTGGCTGCCGATGATCGTCGCAATTGACGAGGCGGCGAGCGCTATCTTCATTGAACCGCGCTCCACTAAGGGTCTGACCGCCGAAGGGCGCAGGTTCGCGTTTTCGATGATGCACGAGCGCATCCGAACCGACGATGAAGACTTTGCCGAAGTTCGGTTGACCATTGCGCAGTTCTACAAGCCCGAAGACGGTCGCCGGGCAGTTCGTCTTCACACCGACGAAACCGTCGAGTTGTATGCCCGAGAAGAACTCGAACTCATGGTCGCATCGACCTATGAGATGTGGCGTGAGGTTCTCGAGGAACGGGATCGCGAAGCTCGTGGCAGGGCAACAGGCACTGGGCCGCTGATCTGAAGCGACCCTTGTTACATCCTTGTAACGCCAATCTTCCACCGCGATTACCACTTTGCCCACAAGCGGTTAGTAACTTCCCACACGTACTTTTAATCAGTGGGTCGCAGGTTCGAATCCTGCACGGCTCACCACTGAATCTCCAGTCAAACACCGGTCTCGCAAGGATTTTTCCCAGCGAAATGAGGTAGCTATGAGATCTGTGGTTGGGTTTCGGCGTGGTCGGAGCATAACGTGAACATTGTAACGCGAACGGTTTTACAGGGATACCGATAGGCCACCGCACGGCGGTCAGGACCTGCCGGGCGTCTCGCGTCGCCGATCACGCCAGGAGGATCTTTCAATTTCAGCGAGACCTTTGAGCATTTGCCATGTGGTTCAACCTGGATACTGACCAATTCATGGCCCAGAGATCGTGTGCGTTGATCACAAAGCTATACGAACACCAGGCGGAAACTCAGCCGCGGATCCCGCATTGGGAGTTTTGGCCAGCACAATAAAGTGAGGTACGGCTTGCACTTGTACGTTGTTTTGACCACACTCTCGGGAGCTTGCCGACCTGAAAGAAATGTAATGCAGGCAAATCCAGGAGGGGATAATGTTCAATTTGACCAAGCGCGCGTTTTTTGTGGCCATTGCCGGCGCGGTGCTGGCCGGCACCACAGTTTCGATCGCGGCCGCTCAAAACATCGTAATCGGCGTGCCTGCGGCACAATCCGGCCCGGTAGGTGTTGCAGATCATCAGGACTGGACCAACGGCGTTCTGATGGCAATCGAGGATGTGAATGCAGGAGGCGGAGTGCTGGGACGCCAGCTCGAAGCCAAGATCATCGATCTCGACATGCTGTCCCCCGAGGGCAACGTGGCAGGGTTCCAGGCACTGATCGAAGGCGGCAGCCATGCGATTGCGTCAGCCTTCACCATCATTCCGCAGCCGGCGATGGACACCGCCGCACCGTCCGGGATCCCCTATTTGCACGGCAACACATCTTCGGTGAACGTGGACCTCTATAAGGGCGACAAGCAGAAATACCGCAATGTGTTCCAGCTCGACGTGCCGGAAGTGTGGTACGGCTCGGGCTTCGTGAAGTTCCTTCAGGACATGGTCGCATCGGGCAAATGGGAGCCGAAGAACAACAAGATCCATATCGTCCAGGGTCAGATCAGCTATACGCAGCTGATTTCACAGGCGACACAGGCCTCGGCCGCAGCCACCGACGGCGAATGGGAGATTGCCGCGGTGACCGATATCCAGTTCCCGGTGCAGGACTGGGCGCCAGTCATTCGCGCTTTGCAGGACACCGATGCGGCGGCGATCATGATCGATCACTGGGTCGCGGCAGAGCTGGCAGCGTTCGCCCAGCAATATGCGTTTGATCCGGTGCCCGGCTCGCTGGTCTATCTGCAATACGGGCCGTCCCAGCCGGAATTCCTCGACCTGTCGCAAGGCGCGGGCGAAGGCATGGTCTGGGGCACGGTTTACGGCGTTTACGCTGATGAAAAGGGCGCCGCGTTCCGCGAGAAATACCGCGCCAAGTATCCCGGCACGATGGGCATGGTTTATACCGGGGGCGGCTACGACGCGGTGATGATGCTGGCCAAGGCGTGGGAAGAGGTTGGAAGCCCGGACGATTTCGACGCGGTTGGCGAAGTGATCCGCAACATGGAATACCGGGGCATCAACGGGTTCTACAGGTTCGATCCGGAAACCAATTCAGGCATTTCCTACCCGAACATGACCGACGATCCCGAGGCCGGACAGGCGCATCTGTTCTTCCAGGTGCAGGACAACGAGCACCGCATCATCGCGCCCGAACCCTTCGCCGAAGTACCGTTCATGGCTCCGCCGTGGTGGTAAGAACAGGCTGCGCTCGTGCTCTTTGGCTGTGAAGGTATCTGCCTGTCGCTCGGCGGCAGGCAGATTCTGTCAGACATCGCTTTGGAGGCGAAACCGGGGGAGATCCTCGGGCTGGTCGGACCAAACGGGGCCGGCAAGACCTCGCTCTTCGAAGTGCTCTGCGGACGTTACACCGCTGATCAAGGGCAGGTGACGCTGGAAGACCACGACATCACGACGCTTGCTTTCCATCGCCGCGCGCGGATGGGGGTTGCGCGGACGTATCAGAGCCCGGTTGTGCCGGCATCCTTGACTGTCGGTGAAACTTTCCGCGCCGCGCGTAAATCGCACAAACCCTACCGCAGCCGACACGACGCGGAATGGGCGGCGCGGCTGACCCATTTGCGGGTGCCGTGGGACACGCCCGCAACCGTGCTCGGCGCATTCGACCGTCGCAAGTTGATGCTCGCCTGCCTGATGCTGCGCGGGCCGAAAGTGTTGCTGATGGATGAACCGGCCTCGGGCCTGATCAACGCAGAGATCGACGAGCTCGATCTGATCATCCGGCGCCTGGTCGATGAATACGGCATTGGTGTTGTACTGATCGAACATCGGCTCGAACTTCTTGCCGCAGTAGCGGATCACTGCATTGTGCTGGACCTCGGCGAGGTGATTGCCAGCGGGACACCGCGTGATGTGTTCGACAATCCTCGTGTTCACGAGGCCTATTTTGAGGGTGTCGATGCCTGAGCTTCTGGAAATCCGCCAGCTCTCTGCCGGCTATGGCCCGCTGCGTGTACTGCACGAGATCGACTTGACCGTGCGCGCGGGCGAACGGATCGGGCTGGTCGGGCTCAATGGCCATGGCAAGACCACGCTGATCCGGGCATTGACACATATGACCGGGTGGCAGCAGGGCTCGATCAAGCTCGACGGTGCCGAGATCGGCGGCACACGGTCGCTGGGGGCCGGCCGGAGGACGCCGGGACTGATCCGGCGCGGTATCGGTGTGGCGCCGCAAGGGGATGCGATCTTTCCGGGCCTGTCAGTGCGCAAGCATCTGGAATGCGGTGCGCATACGAAACTGGCGTGGCGCGAGCGGCGGCAGCGGATCGACCGGGTGTTCGACGTCTTTCCGCCGCTGCGCCCGCTGGAACATGCGCTGGTCGGCAAGCTTTCGGGCGGGGAGCGGCGGATGGTGTCCATCGGACGGATGCTGATGACCGAGGCGCGGCTCTACCTGATTGACGAACCCTCGCTCGGTCTCGCCCCAAAGATCTCGCAGCGGGTGATGAAAGCGCTCTGGGATCTCTCGGTGGACGGAGCGATGATCGTGGCGGAACAGAACGTTTCGTTGCTGACCGGCCACGCAGACCGGGTGATCGGCATGCATGCCGGACGGATGCGCGGCGATGTCGGTCACGTGGAGCTGGTCTGATGGATCTGGGTCTGATTGTCTACGCGCTGAACCTCGCGTCGATCTATGCGCTGATGGCCATCGGCATTTCGATCCTCTGGTCCTCGGTCGGGATCATCAACATGGCGCATGGCGCCACTTTCGCGGTGTCGGGCTATGCCGCCTGGCTGGTGACCGGGGCTTTGAAGCCGGTGATCGCCGCGGCCTTCGGCAAGACCGCGATAGCCAGTGCGGTCATGGCCGGTGCGCTGGTCGGATCTGCCCTGATTGCCGGGGCGCTGTGCGGCGTGATCATCTACCTGCTCGCTTTCCTGCCGATCCACGACAAGCCGAACTTCCAGGTCCGCGCGCTGATTGTCACGCTGGGGCTGAACATCGCTTCGGTCCAGGGCCTGCTCTGGACTTTCGGGCCGCGCAACCAAGGTCTGCCAAAGATCTTCGGTTTCGGACGCTGGGAAGTGTTCGGCACCCGGATCCGCTACGATCAGGCGGGTACGATTATTGGGGCAATAGTGGTCATGGGGCTGACGCTGGCCTGGCTGCGATATTCGCGGCGCGGGCTGGAGGTCCGTGCAATGATGCAGAATGCCGAAGGCGCGGCTTATTCCGGGATTTCGCGGCAGGTGACGGCACTCCCCGTCCTTATGCTGACCGGCGCGCTGGCCGGTATGGCGGCGGCATTGCTGAGCCAGACGATTTTCGTTTCCCCCACCGCCGGGGTTATCCCGCTGGTCAAGGGCCTGACCATTGCGTTGCTCGGCGGCCTCGGCTCGGTGCCGGGCGCGGTGATCGGCGCAATTCTGGTCGGTTTTCTAGAAGCCATTGTCGGCGTCATCCCCTTCCTTGGCCAGCGCTATGTGCTGTTCGCCACTTTCCTCTTCATCATCGCCGTCCTGATCGTGCGCCCGCGCGGCATCGGCGGGCTGCTGGATGACACAAGGGAATGAGCGGTAAGCGCTTCTATAAGGTCGGGCGGCGGCCATGGGAGCTGCGCCTCGCCCCGTCGGGCATCAACGAACGGCAGCGCAGCCGGTTGCCGGGCACGCGGGGGCATTGGCTGAAGTGGCGTGATGTGCACAACCCCAAGACCCTGCGGCGGGAGCGTGTGCTGGCCGACAAGATGCCACTCTGGTGGACGCTGGGCTTGTCTTTTGTCGCCATCGTCACACCGTTTCTGTCCAATTCACTACTATCGGTCGTGTCGATCTTCTGCGTCTACGCCGCGATCAACGTGCTCTGGACGCTGATCGTCGGCACCGCAGGCATCTTCTCGCTGGCCACGCTCGCGGTCGTGGGCGCTTCGGGATATGTCGCCGCAGCCGCCAATGTCTATCTGGGCGTTCCTTGGCCCTTCATGCTGCTGATCGGGCCAATGGTGGGCTTCGTCTTTGGCGCAGTCCTCGCCGCGCCTTCAACGCGGCTCGATGGCCTCTACTACGCGCTGCTGACAATGGGCGTGGCCGAAATTTGCCGTGTCTTTGTCCTTCAGCTCCGACCGCTGACCGCAACCGGTGGCGCCATTACGCAGGTCGACAGCTTCATTCCCGAAGACTGGTTCCTGCAACGCCCCGGTTTGCTGTTAGGCTTTGCCGGGGCGTTCCTGCTGCTGCTGGGTGCGCTGCTGGTCTGGCGGCTGGTCAATTCCGAACGCCTTGGCATGCTGCTGCGGGTGGCCCGCACAGGACGTGAGGACGAGGCCTTTGCCGAAGCCATCGGTATCGACTTCCGCCGCGCCCGGCTGATGGTATTTGTCATTTCCTCTGCTGCCCTCGGCGTTGTCGGCGCATTCTATGCGATGTATTTCCGTTCGATCTCTCCACAGATCTTCTCGCTTGATCAGATGCTGATGCTCTTTGCGATGATGGTGATCGGCGGACTGGGCCGGGCAGAAGGCGCGGTCGTAGGCGCCGCCATCGTCACGCTGATCGACAAGGGGCTGATCGAGCTCGGACCGCCGCGCATCATCCTTGTCGCCTTCATCATGATCGGCGTCACCATCTTCGCGCGCGAAGGCCTGACCGGCGCCCGCGCACAATTCCGCGATTTCCGCAATCGCAAGGCCGGCGAGCGCCGCGCGCGCCGCACCGAGAAAGGGGGCGAAGCCATGCCCGAGGAAGCCACCGAAGTCCACGACAAGCAGGAGCTCTACTATCGTCGCTTCAACAAGCGCCTGCGCGAGCGGCTGAAAAAGCTGATCACTCCGGAGCTGATCGAGGAACATAGGCGCGATCCGTTGGGGCATCATTCCGACGAGCTGGCGCGGGTCTTGAACTACTTCCGGCGCGGCGAAATGGCGGACAAATACGTGATCCACCGCATGGTGCCAGCCGAAGAGAAGTTCCGTGTCATGGCGGTTTCGGGTCAGCGCGGAATGCCGCCACGGGTGATAGACGATCGCGAATACCACGACATCAAGGAAGCCTATCATGCGGTCTTCCTGCTGCGCGTCAACGACCTGCTGGAGAGCTGACATTACCGATATTCGCCTCTTCGGTTATGCCGATCCGTTGGCCGCACAGGCCGGCAAACCAATTGACTTCATGGTCTCCGCCGAGGGTACCAAGGAGGTGCGAGCCGAAATCGTTCGGCTGGTTCATGGCGATTTCAACCCCGAGGGCCCAGGCTTCATCGAGGAGCCTGTGGACACAAACGTGCCCCAAACCCTTGCTGTGCGCAGGCAGTACACGCAGAATGGGGCCTTCGCCCGCGTCGACGATCCCGCCGACCACCTGGCCACCGACGGTGCATTTACGGTGCACGTGTTCATATGGCCGTCGCTGCCCAGCGGATCGCGCCAGGCCGTGATCGGACGCTGGTCGGTGAATGAATCCAAGGGCTATGCGCTGGGCATCAACCCCGAAGGCAAGCTCGAATTCTGGGTCGGCGATGGCGAGACTGTCGATCAGGTCACCGCCGATGCGCCCTTGGTGCCCAAGGTCTGGGTGCTGGCCGCTGCCAGTTTCGACCCTGCCACGGGTGAGGCCCGCCTGCGCCAGATCGACGTCCAAAACTCCTGGAATTCGCATATCGGCCCGGTCGTGCCCTATGATCACAACACACATGTGGTCGAAACCTTGCGGTGCCGGCCTGCGCATCCCGACGCGCCGTTCCTGATCGCAGGAGCGCACGAAGAAAACCCCGAACGCGGGCGGTTCGTCTCGATGCTCTTTAACGGAAAGATCGATCGCTCCGGTCTTGTCTCGCGGGTGTTGAGTGCGGACGAGATGCAGGAGATTGCCGGTGGCACGCCACCCGCTGACCCGCTGGCCTACTGGGATACTACGGCCGGGTATGACGACATGGGCATCGGCCCGGACATTCAGGATACCGGCCCGCATGGCCTGCACGCCCGCGGCGTCAATCGGCCCATCCGCGCCATGACCGGCTGGAACTGGCGCGGGCGCGAGGACTGCTTTCGCCTCGACCCATCGCAGTATGGAGGCGTGGCCTATCATGATGACGCGCTGACCGATTGCGGTTGGGACACGACCGTGACCTGGACCCCGCCGGCAGATCTGAAGTCCGGCGTTTACGCGCTGAAGATCACTGCCGGCAACGCCATCGACCGCGCCCCGGTCATCATCCGGCCCGACAAGCCGCGGGCCAAAATCGCGGTGCAGATGTCGACCTTCACCTACCTGGCCTATGCCAACGAGCATCTGAGTTTCGAAGCCCAGATCGCGCAGGCCATCGTGGCCCACACGCCGGTCATTTCCGGCGACGATTTGGAGTACCACAAACTGCAGGAATTCGGCCTCTCCACCTACGACCACCACACCGACGGCGCCGGTGTCTGCTATTCGTCATGGAAGCGGCCGATTATCAACATCCGCCCGGGCTACCGCATGGCAGGCATGAACTTTCCCTGGGCCTTGCCGGCGGATCTCTCTCTGCTCTGGTGGCTGGAACATGCCGGCTATGACTACGACCTGATCACCGATCACGATCTCGACCGGGAGGGGCTGGCGGTGCTGACGCCCTACAAGACGGTCCTCAACGTCACCCACCCGGAATACTATTCCGAGGGCATGCTGGACGCGACCGAGGCGTACCTCCGTCAGGGCGGGCGCGTCATGTATCTGGGCGGCAACGGTTATTACTGGGTCACCGCCGCTTGCCCCGACGATCCCGCCTGCATCGAAGTGCGCAAACTCGACGCCGGCTCTCGCGCTTGGCAGGCCGAAGCCGGCGAAGGCTACCTTGCCTCCAGCGGTGAACGCTCCGGCCTCTGGCGCTCTCGCGGGCGACCGCCGCAGAAACTGGTGGGTCTTGGCTTCACTACCGAGGGTATGGATCGCGCCGAACCGTTTGAACGGATGCCAGACAGCTTCCACAAGCGCGTCGCCTGGATCTTCGACGGGATAGGCGACGAGGAACTGATCGGCGATTTCGGCCTCGCGCTTGGCGGCGCGGCGGGTGTGGAACTGGACCGCTACGACCTGATGCTCGGCACCCCACCGCACACGATGCTGCTGGCCTCCTCCATCGATCACACCGACAACTACCCGCTTGTCTCCGAAGAAATCACCTATGCTTTTCCCGGCCGCGGCGGCAGTCAGGACCCGCAGGTGCGCGGCGATATGATCTACTTTACGACCGCCAACAATGGTGCCGTCTTTGCCGCCGGCTCGATCAGCTGGAGCCAGGCGTTGCCATGCCACGGTGGCGAAAACAACGTCGCAACCGTCATGCGCAATGTGCTGAATGCATTCATCAAAGACGGCGCGTTGCCCGGTTCCGGCATTACCGGTGACGAAAAACACTGGCGGTGAGCTTAGACTCACCGATTATCGTCAACTCGTAATTTAACGATCGTCCGGTTTTCGCCCTTCGTTCGGCAACCAACCAAGATTGCTCTCAAAACGAGCGTGGCGTCGGCCTCTCCGTTCGCCGCCATCGCTGGCGAACGGAGAGATCTGACGCAGGGGCTTCGGGATGGACATTCCGGTCACCGTGCTTTCGTGGCTGTTCAAACACTTGCCGCCGGTGTTTTGGAATATTCGCACCGGAATCCTTACCCCAGTTTCTTCAAATTGTGCCGGATCGGAAAGAGGACGATACCGGTTCGGGAGGAGATGAGACCCCATATGCCGGACGGTGCAACCAGGATCGAGACGATCCCAAGTGCTCCGAGAATGATCAGGTATATCGGGCCGAGATCCGCCAGAAAGCTTTGCAGCAGGTAGAAGATCAGCACACCAATGATCGGGCCCTCGATTGTTCCAATTCCGCCAATGACGACAACGAAGATCACGAAGGCCGACCAGTCGATTACAGAAAAGGCGGTGTCGGGAGACACGCGTTGCTTTTGCATGAAGATCAGCGCTCCGGCGATGCCCGTGATGAAATTGCAGCCGAGATAGACCAGCCATTTCAGCCGCGTGGCGTTTACCCCGACAGAGCGCGCGGCAATGACATTGTCGCGTACCGCGCCCAGACCAAGTCCGGCAGGCGTGCGCATGAAGCGGTAGATCACAAGGATCGTAACGACGCAGAGAAGCAGCACCATCCAATAGGCGATGACGTCGATAGCGGCGGATTTGGAAAACCCCATCTCGCGCAGGATCCCAAACCCCGGCATGGTTTCACGGAATTCGCGGGGCAGCGACATGCCGGAACCACCGCCCAGCACGCTCTGCTTGGCCAGCGTCAGCTGCACCACTTCGGCGACCACCCATGTGCCTACGGCGAAGTAAGCGCCCTGCAGGCGAAAAGTAAAACTGGCCGCCGCAACGCCGATCCCTGCGGCCACGATGCCGGCAGCGAGAATGGCCAGAGCTGGTGGGATCGGCATGAACACCGCAAAAGAAAAGAACACATAAGCACCGATACCGACGAAGGCCTGCTGCCCGACAGAAATTAACCCGGCGTAGCCTGCCAGCAGGTTCCAGCACTGCGCCAGCACCAGCAGGGTCATGATCTGAAAGAGATCGCGGATCAATCCCCGGCTGACCAGCCATGGCGCGGCGATCAGGAGCAGCACCGCGACAATCGCCAGGGTCGCGAAAATCCGGGACTCGCGGGTCGACGACGTCAGGGACCATTTGTGTTCGGTCATGCGGGATCTCTCAATCAAAGGCGCGCGGAAACAGGCCGCGCGGACGCAGGAAAAGGATGGCGATAAAGACAAGATGGCCTGCGAGAACCTGAAACTCCGGATCGATGGACCCGCCCAGCGTCTGCGCCACGCCGAGTATGATACCGCCAATCAGCGTGCCCCAGAACGACCCCAGCCCGCCGATGATCACAGCTTCGAAGGCAAAGATCAGCCGCGCCGGGCCAATCGACGGATTGATGCTGGCGCGGGTGGCGAGGAAAAAGGCGGCAACCCCGGCCACCACCAATGCAATACCGGTGGCGATGGCGAACACCCGACGGGTATCACGGCCCATCAGGGTCAGGGTGGTGGCATCATCCGAAGTGGCCCGAAAGGCACGGCCCAGCGCGGTCTTGAAGAACACGAAATTCAGCAGCAGGACGACAAGCACGGCGGCCAGCAGCGTCATCAGCGGCAGCACTCCGATGTTGAGCGGCCCCACCGCAAAGGATTGCGCTTCGATCCCACCCAGTGACAATCGACGGCTGTCGGCGGTGAAGATCGCCAGCAATCCGTTCTGTATCAGGATCGATAACCCGAAGGTCACGATCAGCGGCGGCAGGATATCGTCATGCAATGCGTGGTTCAGCAGGAAGCGCTGCAATGCCCAGCCCAGCACGAACATGATCGGCAGAGCCACCAGCGCAGCTATCAATGGCGGCAGGTACAAACTCCCTGCCAGCGTCAATATGATGTACGAGCCAAGCAGGATCAGGTCGCCATGGGCCAGGTTGACCAGCCGCATCACGCCAAATGTCAGGCTGAGGCCAAGCGCGAACAGGGCATAAAGCCCGCCCAGCATCACACCCTGCAGGATTGTGTCGATCAGGATCATGCCGCGTCTCCGAAATATGCATTGTGGATGGCCTCGCGGCTGAGATCCGCAGGGGTGCCTTCGAGCGTGACGCGACCCTCCATCATGCAGATCACCCGGTCGGCGACCTTCATGGCCTGGCCGATATCCTGCTCCACCACCACGACCGACGCGCCCGCTTCGCGGATCTGCGGCAGGGCGGCATAGATATCGCGGATAACGACGGGGGCGAGGCCAAGGCTGATCTCGTCACACAGCAGCACCTTGGGGTTGGACATGAGCGCCCGGCCGATGGCGACCATCTGCTGCTGCCCGCCGGACAGGGATGTGGCCGGTTGGTGTTGGCGCTCCTTCAGGATTGGGAACAGCTCATAGACCCGCTCCAGTGACCAGAAACCGGGGCGCGTGAAGGCGTCCGCGCCGGTTTTGAGGTTTTCCTCGACCGACAGGCTGGCGAACAGCTTGCGACCCTCTGGCACCATGGAAATGCCCTGATGCGACAATTCAAAGGCCGGCAGGTTGCCCACCGGGCGACCCTCCAGCAACACCGCATCCGCCGCATGCGGCAAAAGGCCGGAAATGGCCCGCAAAAGCGTCGATTTTCCCGCACCGTTGGCACCGATAATCGCCAGCGTCTCGCCTTCATCCAGATGCATGTCGATGCCGAACAGAGCCTGAAAGTCGCCATAGAATGCGGTGAGGTCATGGGTTTGCAGAACAGGGCTCATGCCTCGATCCCCAGATAAATCTCCTGCACTTCACGCGATGCCATCACGTCCGTTGGCGTGCCGTCGCCGATGATCTCGCCGAAGTTCAACACCAGTAGACGGTCCACCACAGCCGTCAGCGCGTGCAGCACATGTTCGATCCAAATGATGGTAACGCCGGAGGCGTGCAGGCTGCGTATGGTTTCGATCAGAGATTTGCACTCCGCATCGGTCAGCCCTCCGGCAATCTCATCTAGCAACAACAGACGCGGGCGTGTCGCCATTGCCCGGCTGAGTTCAAGACGCTTGCGATCCAGCAGGCTGAGCGATCCTGCAGGCAGGTTCGCCTTGTCGAGCAATTCGGTCTGTTCGAGGATATCGGCGCAGGTGTCCGGGTCGTAGTATGCGGCTTCTGCTCCGAAACAGTTTGCCACCAGAAGGTTTTCCAGCACGGTGAGCTTTTCAAACGGCTGCGGCACCTGGAAAGACCGGCCAATGCCGAGGTGACAGCGATGCATGGCGCTGCGGCCTGTCACATCCTCACCGCCAAAATGCACCTTCCCGCTTGAGGCCGAGAGGTTACCGGTAATCAGGTTGAACAGGGTCGATTTGCCCGCCCCGTTGGGGCCGATGATGCCAACCGCGCTGCCGTCTTCGATGGCAAAGGACACATCCTTGGCGACGACAACGGCCCCGAAGGCCTTGTTCACCTGCTGAAGTTCAAGGAGCGCCATTGCCGGTCGACCTTTACACGGGGAGAACGGGCGGCATGGATCTGCCGCCCGCGAGTTGCTGGCTCAGTTGAGCGGCTCGATGTCACCCGCCTTGGGGATCATCGGATGGTCGCTGTTTTCGACAATCACCAGATCGAGCGAGCCATCATCCCCTACGCGCCACTGCCCCCCGGCGACCGGGGTGCGCGTCACGTTCGGTGCAGCAAACGGCGGGGCCGAGGCGCCGGGCCAGGCGACATTGCCGACGATGGTATCAAGGTTGGTCGCGGCCACAGCTTCGGTCAGGCTGTCCGGATCGGTCGGGTCGCCTGCGCGCTTCACCGTGTCAGCAGCCACCTCCAGAAGGGCATGCACGAAGCCCAGAACCTGGGTCCACGGACGACCGGTCGCATCGGTGAAGGAGGCGGCGTAGTCCGCCGCGCTCATCCCGTTCAGTGACGATGAGAACGGGAAGGACGGCGCCCACCAAACCTCGCAGGACAGGTTATGCGCGGCCGGACCAACGGCGGCCACATCCTGCGGATACAGCAGACCCTTGCCGACCGTCGCCATCTTGGGCTTGTATCCCTGCTGCTGCGCCTGGTTCCAGAAAGTGATGAAGTCCGGCGGGATCATCGTGCCGGTGACGACATCGACGTCCTGCTGCTTGAACGCGTTGACGAAGTTGGTGAAATCATCGTTCAGAACCTTGTGGCGGCCCAGATCAACGATGTCATAGCCCAGCTGGTTCATCACCGGCGGCAGGCCGTTATTGGGATCGGCCCAGGCCAGCCCGTCAGCATCATTGGCAAACAGGAAGCCGACCTTCTTGTTGGTATCCAGCTTCTGCCACATCTTTGTGAAAACACCGACCACATCTTCGAGACCCCAGAAGAAATGGAACCCGTAATCGAACGGTTTCCATGTCGAGGGATCGGCAGGGTTGGCCTGGCGGGCGATGAAATAGGCCTGCCATGGCGACAGGGTCGAAATGCAGGGCACGCCCTCGGATTCGCAGATCGTCGCCACCGGGTTGTTGGTTTCCGGCGCACCGCCGACGATCATCATGCTGACTTCCTCGTCGATGATCAGCTCTGCGGCCACATCGCCTGCCCGCGACGGGCTGGACTGACTGTCGCGGGTGATGATCTCGATATCCAGCCCCATGGCCGTCGACGAGTTGGCGAAATTCGACAACACGAAGTCATCCGCCCCGGTGAACCCGGCCAGCGGCCCGGTTTCCGGCCGCACATAGCCGATCTTGACCTTCACACCCTTGGCCAGGGCTGGCAGGCCCAGCCCGGATGTCATGGCTCCGGCGGCAATGCCTTTCAGTATTGTTCTGCGTTTCATTTGTATTCCTCCTCTGTTTGCCGCGTCAGGCAACGCGGCATTAAACCGGATCAACAAAGCCCGGTGGTTGATTTGGTCGGTCCGGCTAGGGGTCCAGCCGGGGGGTGGGATGGAACAGGACGAGCTTCCAGTTCCCGTTTTCTTTTGCCCAAACCGAGCTGCGCACATTGTTAAGGCGGCGGGTCTCGCCACCGGCAATGACCTCTCCGACCATCGTGCCGGTTACCACCGCAACATCGCCGCGCCGTGCAATCGAATGCTGTTCGGCCTTGACCGTCTGATAGTCGAACTTCCTGTCGCGCACGGCCTGCAGATAGCTCTCTTTCGTGTCCCGCGAGCCGAAGGAATGGAAATAGACGCAGTCCTCGGCCATCATCGTTTCCATGGTATCGGGGTCATTGCGCTGCATGGCCCCGAAAAACGCATCCTCGACCTGTTTCAACTCGTCAGACATAGCAGCCCTTCAGATTGCCCCGAGCGGCGCGGTGTTTTCGATCCATTCCTGTGGTGGCAACGCCCCCCACTGGTTCACGACTTTCCAGTTCGACAGGTTCTCACCGGGATCGACCACACGGGGCGGTTCGTTGACGTCATGAATGACCTCCATCTCGGCGATGCACTCATAAAGGAGCCCGCCGACAGTGCGGAAATACAGGAACAGGTTGTCGCCCGCGCCATGCCGCCCCGGTCCCCAGACCAACCGCCGGTCCTGTGACGCCAACAGGTCGCCAAGGCCTTTGAAGTCCTGGAACGCATTGAACTCCCACGAGATGTGGTGAACCCCCGCCGCGTGGCTCTTGACTGCGGCAACAGTATGGTGGCGCCCGTCGCCGGCCCTCATCCAGCTGATCTCGTACCCGGTGGTCCGCTGGCTGAGCAGCATCCCACAGCTGGCGTTCATTTCATCGGAGAATTTCGCCGGATTGAGAGCGGTAAAGTTGATGTGGTCGATACATTTGGGATGCATGCCGGGGCCAACATACCGCAATGCGCGGTCCTGCGGCATGGCGGTGTGCACTTCGAACACATGATCTTCGGACGTGGCGAAGGTTACCGACTTATCGATGCACTCCAGGGAAGGCGTCGTCGACAGGATCCGCAGCCCCGCGGCCTCGGCACGCGCCTTGACCTCGTCGATGGCCTCTTCGCTGACAGCTTCAAGCCCGGTACCGCGCAAGGAGTCGCTGCCATCTTTGTGAATAACCAACTCGGCATGGCGGTCATTCGACGACATCAGGATGGCCCCGGCCTCGCGGCCAACCTCACGCGCGCCGATGATGTCAGCGGTGTCCTGCGCCAGCGCTTCGGGATCGGTGGAGTTGACCGACACATAGGTCAGCCGCTGAACGAGTGGTTGCATGGATTTTCCTCCCCTTGGCTCGGGTCTCAGGCGGCGGTTTCGTCAAGAACAGGGTTCGACAATACACCGATCTGTTCAATATGGACCTCGACCTTATCTCCATCTTTCATGAATACCTGCGGATCGCGGGCAAAACCGACTCCGGCGGGTGTGCCGGTGGCGATGACATCGCCCGGTTCCAGCGTCATGAACTCGCTCGCTTTGGAGATCAGCGTCGCCACCGAAAAGACCATGGCATCGGTCGAGGCCGACTGCATCTTTTCGCCGTTCAGGAACACTTCCAGCATCAGCCCCTTGGCGCCTTCGGGCAATTCGTCGGCGGTGACGAATTCGGGACCAAAGGCCCCGGTGCCGTCAAAGTTTTTGCCCGGTGTCCATTGCGGGGCCAGGAACTGATAGTTGCGGATCGAACCGTCGTTGAAGATCGAATACCCGGCGACATAATCCAGCGCGTCTTCTTCTCTGACGTGGCGCGCTTCTTTGCCCACGACAACGACCAACTCGCCTTCGAAATCCAGCTCGTGGCTACATTGTGGGCGGATGATCGGATCACCATCCGCAATCAGGGACGAGGCAAAACGGGTAAAGAAGGTCGGGTAGTCCGGCACATCCTTGTAGGGGCTTTCCGCCGCGTGATCGACATAGTTCAGGCCGACACAGACAAATTTGCCCGGACGCGGGATCGGCGGCAAAAGCTGTACGGTGTTCAGATCAATCGTTGGTTTGCCTTCGGCGATCGAAGCGTCCCCGGCCTGGCCTGCCGCAATCAGAGCGACCAGAGACGTATCGCCGAGATCGAACCATTCATTCTTGTTCGCAGCCGCAAGCCCAACAACCCCGTCGCGGGAATATGCACGATAACGCATTGTATTTCCTTCTAGGTATGGCCCATCGCCGGAAATCCTGGCGAGCGCCGGATTGGATCAGGCGTCAACGGTCAGCCGCAGACTGTCGAGAACCGCGCCGATGTTTTCGGCGACGTTGCCCGCCTTGGATGAGAACGCGACATATTGGTCGGGGCGCACCAGAACCACGTCGGCGCCCAGTTCCGCGAACCAGTTGGCATAGGTCCCCTTGGCGTCATGCATGACCCCGGATTCCGGTTGGGTGGTGATCCGCACCGCGGATCCGCCAATGGTGGCAAAGTCCGCCTTGGCCTCTGCCGACAGTCCGGCCTCGGGGTCACAGTCCAGGCCGATCAAGTGCCACCCGCGATTAACGAATTCGTCGAACCTGCCATGTTTGTCATCAACCGACACCCGGCCCTGCTGTGACAGCATCGACGCGCCGGGGCTTTCCACCCAGTTGCCCGGCCCCAGGGCAGGCGGCGGCGGCGGGGGGGGCGCCAGCGAGGGATCCTCCATCGCGGCGAGCATGGCGGCATCTCGCGCCGCCGCCTCTTCGGGATCCAGCACACAGATCACCTTGCCGATCTCGACGGCCACATTGATCCAGTATTTGGTCTGTTCGATCCGCTCGGGGCCATAGTCATTCAGCAAATCCGGCGAAGCCCCGCCCTTCAGGATCAGGTTCAGACGCCACGCCAGGTTCACCGCATCCCGGAAACCGGCACACATTCCCTGCCCGGCAAAAGGCGGGGTCAGATGCGCGGCGTCGCCTGCGATGGCCATGCGGCCCTTGCTCCATGTGTCGGCCCATTTCGCCTGGAACCGCCACACTGCGAACCGCTCCAATTCGCAATTTGACGGGTTCGACCCCCAGGGTTCCATGAATTTCCAGCAGGAGTCTTCATTGCCGATGTCCTCGGCTGTTTCGCCCGGCAGCAGCATGATTTCCCAACGCCGCCGCCCCGGGCCACCGGGCACCAATGTCTGCGGCCGCGCCGGGTCGCAGAACTGCCAGATCGGCGGGTCGTACACGACATTCCCGGTATTGATGATGTCGATGATCAGCCAGTCATAGAAGAACCCGAGGTCTTCCATTTCCGAGCCGATCAACTCGCGCACGATCGAATTCGCCCCGTCGGCGCCAATCATGAATTTCGCTGTCACGCTCTTCTTTTCAGGTGTCCCGCCGGCACTGCTGGTCCCGTCTATCTTCACGTGATCGTCAAACTGCGCAGCGCCTTCAACATCAAACGCCCGGTGCAGCGAGACCGTCGGCATCGTGTCCAGCATCGCCTGAAACCGGACCTGCAATTCAGGCAGGTTGAACCAGTACCAGCGATGCCAGCCGGTGGGCTGCTCACCGCGCCAGTTGAGCTGTTGCAGGATCTCTTTCTTGCCGCTCTTCAGGAAATAGTCGGCGTCATGGAACTCCATCTTGGAATCGCTGTCGGGATCAAACCCGATACTGGCCAGTGTCCGCGCGGTTTCGTCGTCAAACGTCACAGCCCGCGGCAACGGGTAGAATTCCGGGTGGCGCTCAAGGATTGCGACCCGGTGGCCATTCTGCCCCAGAAGCATCGCCAGGAGCTGCCCGACCGGGCCGCACCCCACGATGGCGACATCATAGTCAAAGTTGGAATTCGGCATGGTGGTCCTCCCGTCATCGGCAGCGCCCACCTTCTCCTCCGGTAGCAAAGCTGCGAATCGCGCCTTGCCTCTATGCTTGCAGCAAGAGTTTCCAAGTATCAACCAATTTTCCAAAAAAATATCATTTGCGGAAAAAATCTTTCTTTTTCCTGTTTATTGCGGTTAATTGGAAGCCGCCCTATGCTGGCATTTCGGACGCGCTCAGAGGACAACCAAGGTGCAGAACCTGCAGGTAACACAAGAAGCACCGCCAACGCGCACCGCGCGCATTCTCGACATGCTGCGCGAGGACATCGTCGCCGGCCGGCTTGCGCCTGGCGAACGGCTGCGGTTCGATTCCCTGCGGGAGGAATACGAGATCGGCATCTCGCCCCTGCGCGAGGCGCTGATGCATCTCGCCTCTCAGGGGTTGGTCGTCGCTGAACAGCGCAAAGGCTATCGCGTCTCGCCGGTTTCCAGCGCCGATCTTACCGAGATTGCCAGGCTGCGCAGCGAGTTCGACGCGCTGGCCCTGCGGGAAAGCATCGCCCACGGTGATGAGCTTTGGGAGGGCCGGGTTCTGGCCGCCTTCCACGCCCTGACCAAGCGCAGCAAACTTGGCCCCGACGGCGAGGTGGACCCGACCTGGGAACAGTATCATATCCGGTTCCACGAACAGCTTGTATCAGAATGCAAATTGCCCAAGCTGCTTGAATTTCGCTCAATCCTGGAACTCCAGGCCCGCAGATACCGCCGGATTGCCGTGCATTATCTGACCAGCCCGCGCGACGACCTGGGCGAGCATCGCGATATTCAGGATGCCGCCCTTGCGCGCAACGGTGATCTGGCCGCTGAACGCATCCGCAACCACTACATGCGAACGGTCGAGATTATTCTCTCCAACGAAGGCGAACTGGTGATCGAGTAACGGCCAGCAGTGCCCGGGCCCTCTCAGACCGGCAAGCGTGCGTGCCGCAAACAGACACCCAAAGAGGCCACAAGGCCGAACCCGAAAAAACCGTCGGCGCCTTGCGCGGCGAATGCACCCGAAGAGCCCAGAGCCGCCCTCGAATTCAAAGCATTTTGCGATTGCGAACAAACCCGCTACATTGAGGAGCCAGCAATCGAGAGAAGTGTTGATGACCAGAGGCTTCGTTTTTTCTTCGACCATTTTTGCGGCGACCTTGGCCGGTCCAGCCTCGGCTCAATCAGCCGATACTGTCTACACCAACGGGAAAATCTATACCGTGAACGCCTCTCAACCTTGGGCCGAAGCGGTTGCGATTTCCGGTGACAAATTTGTCGCTGTCGGTTCCAACGATGATGCGATGGCGGCCGCCGGTGAAGGCGTCAAGGTTGTCGATCTGGGTGGAGCATTCGTGATGCCCGGAACCGTTGATCTGCACACGCATCCATTCATCACGCCGTGGTATGGCGACATGAATCTGTCATTGTCCCAGCCCGACAATGTCGACGCAATCCTTGCCGAGGTAAAAGCCTACGCTGATGCAAATCCCGACAAGGAGTGGATACTGGCGGGGCAATGGCATCTGGGGCTGTTTGAAGACGACGCGCCCTCCAAGGAGCTTCTGGATGAGATCATTCCCGACAGGCCGGTGGCCCTTCTGGACCAAACCGGACACACATTCTGGGTGAATTCGAAAGCCCTTGAGTTGGCGGGCATCGACAAAGACACTCCGTCAGACAGTTCGGTCGTCATACTCAAGGACCCCGATACCGGGGAGCCAACCGGCACTTTGCGCGAGTTGGGGATGCAACTGATCGAACGAGTGATCCCTCAGGCAAGTGCCCAGGAATATGCTGAACCGATCTACGACATCTTCGACATGTTCTTGTCGTACGGCATCACGTCACAGCAAACCGCAGAAGGCCATCGCGCGCCGCTTGACGCCTTGCAGTTGCTTGAAGGGGAAGGCTATCTGCACCAGCGGGTCTTTGTGAGCTGGGATTGGCGCACCACTCTGAATCTTGCCTATACTCTTGAAGACATTGAAGGCCAGATACAGAACCGGGCGAAGTACCAGACCAACCTTGTCTATCCAGACTATGTCAAAATCTTTTCCGACGGCAGTCCCGGTGCGCGAACCTCACTTCTGATTGAACCTTACGAGGACGGGTCCGGGTTTCTTGGTGACACGTTGCTGAGCTACGAGCAATATCGCGACGATTTCATCAAGTTCGACAAGATGGGTGTCGGACTGCACATCCATTCCATCGGCGAAGGTTCCATCCGGCGTGTCATCGACGCGTTGGAAGCGATGAAGGAAGCCAATGGCGAAACCGGAACCAAACATAAGGTCGCACATAACTGGATGATTACCGAGGATGACATCACCCGCCTTGCGGCACTTCAAAATGTGGAAATGGATTTCTCGCCGCATATTCCATATCCCCATCCGGGGGTCGAAGGCTCTTACCCGCAACAAATTGGCGACGACCGTTACAACAGCATGTTCAAGGTCCGTTCGGCGATTGATGCAGGGATCGTCGTCGGCCATGGTTCGGACTGGCTGACTGCCCAACCGACACCTAACCCGTTTCCCGCCATTGAGGGATTTGTCACTCGGGTGAATCCTGAAATGCCGGAGATGGGGGCGCTCAATCCTGACGAGGCGATCACACTTAAACAGGCTGTCGCAGTCACGACGATCAACAGCGCGAAAATTCTTGGCGCAGATGACAAGATCGGCAGTATCGAACCGGGCAAGTTTGCCGATATGATTGTGCTCGATCAAAACCTCTTTGAAATCCCGGTGACGGACGTTGGTGACACACTGGTGACGCACACGATTCTGGGCGGCGAGATTGTCTATGCTCGGGCGATTCACGGGAACGAGGATGTCGATCACGGACGGGAACCAATGACTCACTTCCTCGGGCACAATCACAACTAGACTGCCCGGTCGGCGGAAAATCCGAAGTCCGTATTGTCCGCACATCAGGCGTTCACCCTTTCTTAACAAACACCACCGCACGCTGCGTTAACCACGCCGTTTCGCCTCAAACTGTACAGAGCGGTGCACGAGTTGTGCACGTCCTGTGTACAGCCCGTGCATCGCTCAAACCCCTGCTTTTCATGGCGTTAACCCTTCGATTCGTGAAGCCGCCCTGCATCCGGTACCGAACGTTGCGTGATCCTGTCCGGTCAGGTCCCGGCCTCCACCCCACACATATGGATTGGCAGCTTTGTCCCGCGCAGTGCAACCTCAAGCATTGCGCAGCGAACGGCGGTTCATCCCGGACCAGCCGTCGGAGCCTTGCCCGGCGAATGCACCCGAAGAGCCCAAAGAGGCGGATGATGCCGGCGTTGCAAACGCCCGCCCTTGGGATTTCCCTCGAGAGCCTTTGTCCCATGCGAGACACGTCGAAGACGCCCTTGCATTGCCTGCCAAAGCCGCAAATCGTTGGTTGTGCGCACCCGATACAACGCCGAATAACTGACCCAATGTCCGGTTGCGCTATTGGCCGGGCCCGGCCGGTGCACCGGTCGTTTCCCTGACGACAAGTTCCGCAGAAACTTCGGAGAATATCATAGGCATACCCGGGTCGCGAATACGCTCCAGCAACACTCGGGCCAGTTTTCTTCCGATTTTTTTCGGCGAGACGGCCATCGTCGTGAGAGATGGCGTGGCGACCGCGGCGTCGTCAATGTCGTCGAAGCCGACAACTGACAAATCGTGTCCCGGGCGAAGACCTGAGCGGATGAGCGCGAGGCAGGCCCCGAGCGCCACCATATCCCCGTTGCACACCACGGCCGTAATCTCGGGATGTGCCTTGCGAAGCGCGATCAAGGCCTCCATGCCGGCGCGCTTGTTGTCCTCGGACGACCAAACGACACCTTCGCCCAATTCGCGCGCTGCCATCGCCGATTGAAAACCTGCGATCCGTTCCTTGCGCACGAACGTCATGTCAGTTCCGCCAAGATACGCGATATGCCGGTGGCCAAGATCGGCCAGATAAGTCGTCGCCGTTGCCGTTGCTTCAGCATTGCGAATGCCCACGTGGTCGAATTCCTTTCCCGCCGGACGCAGAAAGGTGACCGTCGGGGTCCGGTGCGCGCGCAAGAGTTCAAATGTCTCGTTCGGCGTGTCCAGCGCAGGCACCCACAAAAGCCCTCCCCGCCCGTTGCGGATGAATGCCTCCAGCTGACGACCCTGACGGCCCGCATCATCGCGGGTGTCGAGGATCGAGACCAGGTATCCTTCGGCATCAAGAAGATCGACGACACCGCTGATGACCTCGGCGTTGAAAGGGTTCAGCAGCTGGTTGATGACGAACCCGATTTCTCTGTTTTCGCCCGACCGGATCGAGGCCGCACGCGAGTCCGGGACATAGTGCAGCTTCTTGGCGGCCAGCAGCACCTTTTTTCGTGTCTGCTCGGAAATCCGTCCGGTGCCGCGCATAACCTGACTGACCGTGGGAATCGAAACACCGGCCTCCTTGGCCACGCTTCCTAGTGTTGGTCTGCCGGACATGTGTGTTCTCGCAGCTGGCATGCAGTGGGTATAACGATTAGTCAAAAAATTGACCGAATCCGGGTTGAGAATCAAGTGTTTTGATTAAGGCAGCCCAATTCTTGGACAAATCTGCCGTGAAACCGTATTGACAGAAGATATATCGTAATATCAAAATGGCAGTATCGGGCGGGTGAGTCGCCGCGTTTTCAGGGATGAGCGACAATGCCTGCCGGGAATGGCCGGGATTTGGGCGCGTCGCCCGACAACTGGTCGCTGAATGCTGGGCGCCGGAAGACTGTCCGGCGCTGAAAATCAACTTTTGGGAGGAACCTATGTCCCTTTTCACGAAACTTTCCGGCGCTGCCTCTGGTGTCGCCATGCTGCTGTCCGCCACGGTGGCGCAAGCGGATGTTCTGTTCTGGTCGACCCAGGCGAAACCGGTCGAGGAAGCGCAAGCCATGCGCGAGAACGTCCTGGCCAGCGCTGGTGAGGTTGACTATCAGCCGAACGACGGCGGCCCCTGGCTGACTCGTCTGAACGCGGAATTGCAGGCCGGTTCCGGCACCATCGGTGTTCTTGGCGCTCTGCACGGCGATTTCTCGGCAATGAATGCCGACGACCTGGTCGACCTTGACGGTCTGGGCATGTCGGCGTCAGACACGTTCAACAACCTCGCCAAGCTTGGCACTGACAACTTGCAGTACATCCCCTGGATGCAGGCCAGCTACATCATGGCCGCCAACAAGGAAGCTCTGCAGTATCTGCCCGATGGTGCTGACATCAACGCATTGACCTATGACCAACTGATCGCATGGGCCGGCAATGTCATGGAAGCAACAGGCGAAGCCAAGTTCGGTTTCCCGGCCGGTCCCAAAGGATTGAAGCACCGGTTTTTCCAGGGATACCTCTATCCTTCCTACACCAACGGCGTTGTGCGCACCTTTGCGTCGGACGAAGCAGTCACCGCGTGGGAAAAGATGCGCGAACTTTGGGCCGTGACAAACCCTGCATCGACCAACTTCAGCTTTCTGCAGGAGCAGCTGCTGAGCGGTGATGCATGGATCGTTTTCGACCACACCTCGCGTCTGGCACAGGCGTTCAACGAGCGTCCTGACGATTTCGTCGCCTTCCCGGCGCCTGCCGGCCCGACCGGTCGTGGCTTTATGCCGGTTCTTGCCGGTGTCGGAATTCCGCGCACCGCGCCTGACATGGATGCCGCCAAAGCCCTGGTTCAGCATATGTTGAAGCCGGAAACTCAGATCGCAACACTGCGCGCGACAAACTTCTTCCCGGTTGTTGATGTCGAACTGCCAGGCGATCTGCCTCCTGCCGTGAAGGCTGCTGGTGACGCTGTTGCCAAGATGAGCGGTTCGGCCGACGCCAATCCGGGTCTTCTGCCCGCAGGTTTGGGTGACAAGGGTGGCGAATTCAGCCAGCTCTACACCGAAACTTTCGAACGCATCGTTCTGGCCGGTCAGGACATCCGGATGGTTCTGGATGATCACAAGCCGCGCCTGCAGGCCATCATGGACGCTTCGGGCGCTCCGTGCTGGGCGCCTGACGCGGCATCCGACGGGCCCTGCCCGGTCGAATAAGACCAACCTGACAAAAAAACACTGTTCGGGCCCTATCGGCCCGAACATCCCCGCAAGAAATCACATCCAATCCGATGATATGACGGGAGCGGTCTGATGAGCGCACGATACCTTCCTTACATCCTGATTTTGCCGGTTACATTGTTTCTGTGCATTTTCTTTCTCTACCCGTTTGTGCTTGTGGCCCAGCAGGCCTTCAGTACCGGGAACGGATTTACACTCGACAACTTCCGCAATGTCACCGGCCACTGGAAGTTCCCGATCTCGTTGAAAAACACACTCCTTCTTGCAGCTGCCGTCGTTCCGGTTCAGGTCGTTCTGGCGCTGCTGATGGCAACAATGGTCAGCAGGATGAAGAAGGGCCGCGATATGGTTCTTTACATCTGGACCATCCCGCTGGGCATCTCTGATCTGGCTGCCGGTATCATCTGGCTGGCGATTTTCGAACAATCTGGCTTCCTGAATTCGATGCTGAGCGGCCTGGGAGTGATCGACAAGCCTGCAAACCTGTTGACCTACCAGAACCCCTGGATCGTCTTCGTTGCCATTGCACTGGCCGAAATCTGGCGTGCAACGGCGATCATGCTCGTCATCCTTGTCGCTGGTATCGGGTTGATCCCAAGGGAATACTACGAGGCGGCCGAGGTTTTCGGCGCATCGCCCTGGAAACGCTTCATGCGGATCACCTTGCCATTGTTGCGTCCGTCGCTTTCGACGGCCCTGGTTATTCGCGTCATTCTGGCCTTCGAGGTCTTCGCGGTGGTTCAAGCCATTGGCGGAACGCTTTTCCCGGTGCTGATGAGCGAGACCTTCAACTATCAGTTTGAGCTTTTGAATGGTGGCGCGGCGGCAGCGATTGCGCTGATCATCCTCGCCATCTCGATCGGCTTCACTGTCATGATCCTGCGCTTGCTGCGCGTCCCGAAAGGAGCAACGATATGACCACTGTTGCAACCGATGTCGCCCCGCCGGATGCGCGCAAAGCCGGGCGCTACGTTTACGGCGCTGCTGTCTTCCTGCTTTGCGCCTGGGTGCTGGTGCCGCTTTACTTCCTGCTGATCAACACGCTCAGTTCACCGGAATCGGTGAATACCTTTCCGAAGGCGTTCATCCCTGAGTTCGATCTTGGCTCGCTTTTGTTCTTTGCCTCGTTCGCCGGAATGCTGGACGCGCTCAAGAACTCGATATTGGTAGCTCTCCTGACAATGGTCTTGTCGATCGTGGTCGGGGCACCAGCGGGCTATGCGCTCAGCCGGTTCGAGTTTCGCGGAAAAGAACTGTTCCGCATGTTGATCTTGCTGACGCGCGCCTTCCCATTGCCGCTTCTGGCACTTCCGCTGGCGGTCATGTTCATTCGCACCGGCCTGGATGATACGGTCATTGGATTGGCCATGGTGCACACCACTCTGGCCGTGCCGTTCGCCGTGCTGATCACGTTCTCGTTGTTTTCGGGCATTCCGTTGGAATTGGAAGAAGCGGCCTGGACGCTGGGCTGCACCCGGCTCACGGCTTTCACCAAGGTTGTGCTTCCATTGATCCTTCCGGGAATCACGGCCTCTGCGATCTTCGCTTTCGTGATTTCCTGGAACGAAGTATTCGCCGCAGCCGTCTTGACCATCGAGAACCGGACACTGACGGCATTCCTGCTGACCAATTTGGAAACATCGCCACTGCATCTCAAGTTCGCAGGCGGTTTCATCCTCGTTGTACCGGCGTTGATCTTCATCTTCGCGGTACGGAAATATCTTTTCGCCATGTGGGGCATCGCCAACCGCTGACGCGGGGCGACCGGAAAAAGGAACCAGACAAATGGCTGAAATTCAGATCAAAAACGTTGCCAAGCAATTCGGTGAGTATCAGGCGCTGCATGATATCAACCTGACAATTGCCGATCAGGAATTCATGGTGCTGCTGGGTGCGTCCGGCTGCGGCAAGTCTACCCTTCTTCGCATCATCTGTGGGCTGGAAACGGCCACGACGGGCGAAGTTTGGATTGGCGGGCGCCGTGTCGACCATCTGGCCCCCAAGGATCGTGGAATCTCCATGGTTTTCCAGAACTACGCGGTTTTCCCGCATCTGACAGTGTTCGAAAACATCGGTTTTGGTCTGCGGATGCAAAAGATGTCGAACGACGAAGTGAAACGGCGCGTCGAACGCACCGCGACGCTGATGCACATCGAACAACTCCTGCAACGCTATTCCGGCGAGTTGTCGGGAGGTCAGCGCCAGCGCGTTGCTGTGGCCCGCGCCCTGGCGATGGAGCCCGACGTCATCCTGATGGACGAGCCCCTGTCGAACCTTGACGCCCTGCTTCGCATGGAAATGCGGGCCGAGCTGAAAGGCGTATTGGCTGAAAGCAAGACCACCGCGATCTACGTCACCCATGATCAGGTCGAAGCGATGAGCATGGCTGACCGGATCAGCGTCATGCACGAAGGCAAGATCGTGCAGGCGGCCTCCCCGATCGAAGTCTATCGCAACCCGGCGGCCGAATTCGTCGCAAGCTTCATCGGCAACCCGCCCATGAATTTCCTGAACGCCACACCTGCGGGCGACGGTAAATGGAGCGTTGCGGGCAATGTCGTTGACGGCCCACGCGCCAACGGCCCGTTGCAGTTTGCGATCCGGCCCGAGGATATGCAGCTTTCCGACGCCGGTCTGACGGCCACTGCGAAGGTAGTCGAGCCGCTTGGCGCACATCTTCTGGTGACATGCGAACTGGACGGCAAGATGTTCCGCGCGGTGCTCGACAGCGATCTGACGGTTAATCCGGGTGACGCGCTGACGCTTGCCCCGCAGGCGGACCGCGTGCGTTGGTTTGATCCCGGCACGACTTTGGCGGTCGCCTGACCATGACTGAAAAAAGTGAGTTGATAGCCCGCGCGCAAGAGGTCATGCGCCGTAATGATCGCGGGCATTACACTGTGCCGACCCATGGCCTGTATCCCTTCCAGTGGAATTGGGACAGTGCGTTGTCCGCATTGGGGTTTTCGCATTTCGACGAGGCCCGCGCCTGGACCGAGATCGACACGCTGTTCGCCCATCAGTGGGAAGACGGCATGGTGCCACACATCATCTTTCACGAACAGGATGACGGCTACTTTCCAGGGCCCGAGGTTTGGGCCACGGGGCGCGAAACACCCACGACCGGCATCACACAGCCGCCTGTCGCCGGGTTCGCCATGCACCGCTTGTTTGAGCGGGCAAAAGACAAGACCCTGGCTGAAAAGCATGCCCGCGCACTTTTACCGCGGGTCCATGCCTGGCACGAATGGTTCTTCCGCTGCCGCGACCCGCAGGGAACCGGTCTGGTCGCCGTGATCCACCCCTGGGAAACCGGCCGCGACAACTCGGTTGACTGGGATGCGGCCTTTGAGCGCGTGCCAACCGATGGTGTCCAGCCGTTTACCCGGCGCGACACGCAACACGCGAACCCGGCGCACCGCCCGACAGACGAGCAATACAAGCGGTACATCTACCTCGTGCAGCTGTTTCGCAGCCTTGGTTGGGATAACTCGAAACTGCATGACGCTTCGCCCTTCCAGATGGTCGATCCGGGCTTCAATGCAATCCTTGCCCGGTCTTGCCATGATCTGGCGGATCAGGCTGACACTCTGGACGAGCCTGCGATCGCTGCCAGGTCCCGGGCTTTCGCGACCAAAGCCACGGCAGCCATGGACACGCTGTGGAGCGACGTTCACGGCCAACATCTATGCCTGGACCGTACGACGAACACTTTGACCGACAGTCCTTCCATCGGAGGAATACTGACGGTCTTCGCACCGATCCATTCGACGAGGGCCCGTGCTTTGAAGGAGCGCATCGAAACGCTCTCGACATCCTGCGAATATCTTGTGCCCAGCCATGACCCGACCACGCCGGAGTTTGATGGTCTCCGTTACTGGCGCGGGCCCGTTTGGCTTATCGTCAATTACATGATCGCTGATGGGCTGGAGCGTGCGGGCCAGACCGAAATGGCCGAACGGATCATGGCAGATTGCCTGCGCCTCATTCACGAAAGCGGTTTTGCCGAATACTATGATCCAATCACGGCGGAAGGGTGCGGCGGCGGCCATTTCACTTGGACAGCCGCGATGGTCATCGAAATTTTGCGAACCCATGAGGTCATGGCATGAAGCGGTCTGAAATCAATGCAATCATGGCGGCGGCGGACGACATGATCCGCGCCCATGGATTTGTCCTGCCGCCTTTCGCGCGCTGGAGCGCGGATGAATTCGTCGCCCGCCGCGACAAGGCGCACAACGTGATCGACGCGCGCTGTGGTTGGGATATCACCGACTACGGAGCAGGTCGCTTTGACGAGATGGGCCTGTTCCTGTTCACCCTGCGTAACGGACGGCTGTCCGACCTGCGGCGCGGCGGCGGGATGTGCTATGCGGAAAAGCTGCTGATTTCCCGTCAGGATCAGCTCAGCCCGATGCACACCCATGTCATCAAGGCCGAGGACATCATCAACCGCGGTGGGGCGACGCTGGTGGTTGAACTCTATGGTTCGGACGAAGACGGGAATTTCGCGGAAGATTGCGGCGGCACAGTTTTTTGCGATGGCATCCGGCGCGAATTTGCACCGGGCGAGAAGTTGCGGTTTGCTCCGGGCGAAAGCGTGACGTTGATGCCGGGCGATTGGCACGCCTTCTGGGGCGAAGGTGGCGACGTGTTGATTGGTGAGGTGTCCACCGTCAACGACGACGAAACCGATAACATCTTCCGCGAACCCATCGGACGTTTCGCCGAGATCGAGGAAGACGAGGCTCCGATGCACCTGCTGGTCAGCGATTACAGGACCTGGTTGGGCTAGGGTATGGGCGCGATCGCCCAGACTCAGGATTTCCTGACATCATTGTTTTGGAGCGTTGTGGCCGAGGCCGATCCGCGATCAGTACTTGAACCGCAGGCCAATCCCGATGCCCTTGTCATAGGGGCGGTCGTTGCCAATCCCAACCAGCAAGTCCCCGTAAACAGCAATCTTCTTGTTCACGTTGTAGCCGATTTGAATTTCGGCAGTTGCTGGAAATGTCTCGCTGTTCCAATCGTAGGGAACGATAAGGTCAAGTTTGGCCCAGTATTTCTCAGCAAACGGCTGTAGCGCGATCAGCCGTGCTGCCGTCATGCTCACATCATTTCCGCTGTAGGACGCAAAGTGCTGTACGAGTGGGATTAGGGTCAGTCCGGTCTTAAGGTTGGCAAATGCAACGCCACCGAACGGAGCCAATGTATCTGATCCGCTGCCAATTCCCTTGGCTGTATCACCCAGATCAACCGTCCACTCCAGCCCAACTGCAGTGCGTAGGCCCCAAGTTTCGTTCAACTTTCTCTCCGAAGGAAAGTAGATGAGTTTCAACACGGCCTGCTCAAATTCTGAATACCGGGTCCCCGTCAAATCTGTTGAATTGTAATGTAACTCGTACTTGAGTTTCAGATTGTCCCGAAGCATGTAAGCTCCGTCGATGAACATATCCTGTTTGCTTGCAGAACCATTTAGGTCAAATGCCTGAAGGCGAATGTCAGTGTTGTTGACAGCCGCCAACGGGTTGGACGCGTTTTCATCCGCCAGAGACTGGTCAGACACTGACGAAAGACCAAGAATGCCTGCGAAGAGCAGGGTTCTGGTTTGCCTTTTCATCCGCTACCTCACCTGCATAACCGTCGGGACCAGAACCACTATTTACCAAGCCTGGCAGGATGAGAAGTGGGGATCGTAACATTTGCAGAACACCAAACGACACTGCTTAGACTGCCGGCGGCAGAAAACCCTCAACTTGACCGTAGCCATTAGCGTCGGAACGGGCTTCTGCGAGATGTCCGAAGGAACTGCGCGAGTTCTTTGCTGGTTCCTGCCGCCCTCCAAAGTATCTAAGGCTGCTTCGCATACAGTCAGTGGCGGACTAAAATTTCTCAATATTGACAAGTTTTCGTAAATTGTGTATTTAGTGACCGACAGTAATTTCTCACTTGGTGAAGCAGGCCTCCATATTGGCAAGTTCCGCAGATATCGGACCTGACGAGGAAGTGACTGCCGTCAACCTTGGACACCTCTCACAGCACTTGCGGTCAATCGGCATGGATTTGAACGCTGATTTTGCACCGAAGAAGTTCTCGGCGGGCTTTGGGAACCTGAATTTTCTTATCGACGTTGATGGTGAAAAGCTTGTGCTGAGGCGTCCTCCCCAAGGGCCCATCCCACCGGGGGCGAATGACATGGCGCGTGAATTCCGAATCCTCCGCCATCTGCATCCGGTCTTTCCCTTGGTTCCGGAGGCACGCCATTTCTGCAGCGACAGCGACGTTATCGGGGCGCCCTTTTTGTTGATGGAATACCGGCCCGGGTTGGTGATCGGGGCGTCGGTGCCGCAAGAGGCGGAAAGGGTCTGGCATTGCGACATTCCGGTCGGTCAGTTTCTTGGCGGCAACATGATTGATGTGCTGGCCAAGCTGCACGCCGTCGATGCCGTCGCCTGTGGCCTTGGCGCTCTCGGCAAACCCAATGGATTTCTGGAACGCACATTGCGCGGGTGGGCGAAGCGGGCCGAGCTGACCTGGGGAGAAGATGCCCCCGCCGACCTGAGCGCGGTTCTGGAATGGCTTGCCACGAACCAGCCGCCGGAAACCAAACACCCAACACTCATCCATAACGATTTCAAGCTCGACAATATCATACTGGACCCAGACACACTGGCGCCGCGCACCCTGATCGACTGGGATATGGGAACGATTGGTGATCCTATGTATGACCTCGCGGTCCTGCTGAGCTACTGGAGCGAAGCATCTGACCCCGGAGCGATGCATGATCTCAAGCAGATGCCGACCGCGCATCACGGGTTCCAGACCCGCGAAGAGGCAGCCCAGCTTTACGCAGGGGCGGGCGGGCGCGGTCTGAGCGCGTTTACATTCTACCGCGTTCTCGCCACGCTGCGGTTGGCGGTTGTGTTTCAGCAGCTGTTCCGGCGCCACCAGTCCGGTGGAACCGACAATCCAAGGTTCGCAGGTTTCGATGATCTCGCCTCGGGACTGCTGAGTTTCGCGCTGCAAATCTCGCGTGGCCGCTTCTTTTGACAAGGAAAGACCCAACCCATGATTGCCTTTGAGATGACCCCAGAGCAGGCCGCCCTGAAAGAGCGTATCGAGAGCTTCGTGATGGAAAAGGTTGTGCCATTCGAGAAGGACCCGCGCAGCACCGCGCATGGTCCGACGGACGAGTTGCGCGTGGAGCTGAACCAACTGGCAAGACAGGCCGGGCTGATGACGCCACAGGCCGCGAAAGAGCTGGGTGGCATGGGCCTCGATCACGTTTCGATGGCTATTGCGTTCGAGGCCTGCGGGCTGTCGCCACTCGGGCCAATAGCGATGCATTGCGCTGCGCCGGACGAAGGCAACATGAACCTTCTCGACAAGGTTGCGACACAGGCACAGAAAGACAGGTGGCTAAAGCCCTTCGTAGCGGGCGAAATCAGGTCGTGCTTTTCGATGACCGAACCCGGGGGTGCGGGGGCCGATCCCTCCGAGTTGAAAACCAAGGCCTGTTACGACGGCGATGATTTCGTGGTGAACGGGGTCAAATGGCTGATCACCGGGGCCAAGGGCGCGGGGTTCACGATCATATTCTGCGATGTCGAAGCGTCCGGTGGCAAACCCGGCGGCCCGACCATGCTGATCTCGGACATGGATGCGCCGGGGATCATCCTGTCGCGGGAACTCGACACGCTCGACAGTTCCTTCACCAGCGGCCATTGGGAGGTGACGTTCGACAACTTACGGATTCCGGCCGAAAACGTGCTGGGCGAGGTGGGCGAGGGGTTTCGCTATGTCCAGGTGCGACTGGCGCCCGCGCGCCTGACTCACTGCATGCGCTGGCTGGGCGGGGCGGTGCGGGCACACAAGATTGCGCTCGATTACGCCCGCAATCGAGAGGCTTTTGGCATGCCCATCGGCCGTCACGGAGAGATCGGCGCCATGCTGGCCGAGAACGAGATGGAGCTGCAGCAATGTCGCCTGATGACCTGGTGGGCGTGCGACCTGTTGGATCAGGGCAATCATGGCCGTCACGAAAGCTCGATGGTGAAAACCTCGGTCTCCGAAGCCTTGTTCCGCATCGCTGATCGTTGCGTTCAGATCCTTGGCGGGATGGGTGTCACGCAGGACACGATCGTCGAACAGGTGTTCCGTGAAACCCGCGCCTTCCGCATCTATGACGGCCCGTCCGAGGTGCACAAATGGGCCATTTCGCGCCGCATCATGAAGTCCAACTGAACGGCCTGTGACGAAAGGGAGCGCCCATGAAACGCGTTGAGATGACAAGCTATGAAGCGGCGTATCAAGGCTTTGATTGGGACATTCCCGAGACGTTCAACTATGGCGGCGAGGTGGTGGATGCCTGGGCGGCAGACCGCGCGCGCATGGCGTTGATCTGGGTGGGCGACACCGGGGAAGAGCGGCGGTTTACCTACGCCGATATCCGCGATCTGAGCAACCGGTTCGCCAACTATCTGACCTCCAAAGGCGTGAAGAAAGGTGACCGGGTTCTCGTGATGCTGCCGCGCCTGCCCGAATGGCAGATCGCGCTGGTTGGGTGCAACAAGCTGGGCGCTATTCCGATCCCCTGTGTGACGATGCTCACCCAAAAAGACATCGACTATCGGTTGCAGCATTCCGGGTCGGTTGCCGCTGTGACGATTGCAGCCGAAGTCGACAAGATCCCGCCCCATGTGCCGGTGCGGCTCTGTGTTGGGGAGGCCGATGGGTGGGATAGCTTTGAGACCGAGATGACCCGTCACAGCAAGGATTTCACGCCAGCCAGGGTGCAGGCCGAAGACCCCGCGATCATGTTCTACACGTCCGGCTCGACGGGTATGCCCAAGGGCGTGTTGCATTCCAGCCGGGGGCTGTTTTCCTGGCGCGTTTCGGCGTGGTACTGGCTGTCATTGCGCAAAGACGACGTCATGTGGTGCACAGCCGATACAGGATGGTCCAAGGCCGGCACGTCGATCCTCTATGGTCCGTGGAGCTGCGGGGCGACGGTGCTGTTCTATGACGGGCCGTTTGATGCGGAGAAACGGATCGATCTGCTGGAGCGCTACAAAGTCAGCGTTTTCTGTGCCGCGGCCACGGAAATCCGGCACCTGGTGCAACTGGACACAAGCAGCCGGGACCTGTCGTCGCTGCGGCTGTCGGTGTCCGCAGGTGAGTCGGTCAACCCCGAGATCGTCCGCGCCTGGTCTGAAAAAACCGGGGCGCCCTTGCTGGACGGCTATGGCCAGACAGAAACGCTGATGACGGTGCTCAACTACAAGGAAATGGCCGTTAAACCAGGCTCGATGGGCAGACCCCTTCCGGGGACCGAGGCGGCTATTCTGGCCGATGCCGGAGGCCATGCTGCGACGGGCGATCCGGGTCAGCTGGCCATTCGATATCCTAACCCGCAGATCATGCTGGGCTACTGGAACAACCCCGAGAAGACGGCGGAGAATTTCACCGAGATCGACGGCGTCACATGGTTCCTGACCGGCGATACCGCCAGCATGGATGACGACGGATACCTGTTCTTCGGCGGGCGCGATGACGACCTGATCAATTCCTCGGGGTACAGGATTGGCCCCATGGAGGTTGAAAACGCGTTGATGGAGCATGACGCCGTGCTGGAATGCGCCGCGGTGGCCAGCCCGGATGAGACACGGGGCGAGGTGGTTAAGGCTTTCATCATTCTCAAAGACGGGATTTCCGGCGATGACATGCTGGTCAAAGAGCTTCAAAGCTTCGTCAAGGAACGTACCGCACCCTACAAGTATCCGCGGGAGATTGCGTTTGTCGGCGAGTTGCCGAAAACCACCACCGGCAAGATCCAGCGCCGCATTCTGAAGGCGCAGGAATTCGAGGGTGTTGACGGTTAGATCGCCCAGCTCTGCGCGTCATCGACGGTCAACGCCTCACCGTTCACGAAATGACTGCGCGGGTCGACCAGGAACAACAGCGCGCTATCCAGATCGGCGGGCGTGCCAACGCGACCGCGCGGCAGTTTGGCAAGTTCCGCCTTGCCAAGGTCGGTCTCCCAATACGCGTCGTTGATCGACGTCCTGATGTAGCCCGGGCAAAGCGCATTGACGCGAATACCGTATTTTGCCCATTCCAGCGCGTGCCCCGCCGTGAGATGTTGGATCGCGGCCTTGGACATTGAATAGAGCGACACACCCATGCCCGCGCGTCGGGACAGCACCGAGGATACGTTGACGATACACCCTTCCGTGCCGGCATCGATCCAGCGCTGGGCGCAAAGCTGGGATAAGCGCCAGGGTGTGCGCACATTGACAGCCATGGTTTGCTCGAACTGATCCAACGTAGCCTTGTGTGCCCGTGCGGGCAGGCTGATCCCGGCATTGTTGATCAGGATGTCCGGCACGCCGCATTTCGCCGAGATCGCCTCTATCAGGAGATCGGGAGCGTCCGGGTCCGCGGCATCGAAAGCATAGGCATGGGCCATGCCGCCTTTGCGTTCGATCTCAAACACCAGCTCGTCCAACTTGTCCGTACTACGAGCCGCGGCGGCAACGGTTGCGCCCTCGGAGGCAAGGATTTGGGCGAACCGATGGCCCAACCCTGATGACGCCCCGGTCACCAGCGCCACTTTATCTTTCAGCATCGCCTTAGGTGCCCTGTTTCATGGATTATGCTTGCTCAAAAGCTAACACCCCCCACGGGGCCCGACAACGTTAATGTCGGACATTAACCGCCAAAGACATTAAGTTTCTGGAGTTTCAGTCGGTCACCATGTTAGAATCCGCTGCAATTCGCCTTCAATCGCCAAAGGCCATATCGAATGAAACTGAACCTGAACAACGCTGACAACTTGCCCATTTTCCGTCAGGTCGCCCTGGCGCTACAGCAAAAAATCCTTGTGGGAGAGTTGCAGCCCGGGGAACGCTTGCCGGTCGAAACGGTTCTGGCCAGCGATAACAGCATCCACCGATCGACGGTGCGCGAGGCCATCAGGTCGCTGGAACAATTGGGGCTGGTGCGCCGCGAACCGGGCAAGCGAAAGCTCTTTGTATCCGCCCCAGACACGCAGGAATTGTCACGCCGCCTGATCACACCGATGGTGATGAACGGCGTGACCTTCGAAGAGATCTGGGAGGCGATCAGCGCACTTGATCCCGCCGCCGCAGAGGCTGCTGCACGCAGGCGAACCCTCGACGACCTCAAGGCTTTGGAGGACAACATTGCACAAACCCGGGCGGCTTTGGGCGACCCCGACAAACTGGTGCGGCTGGATATCGAATTCCACGAACTGATCGCCATTGCCGCGGGGAACCGGGTGATTCAGGCGTTGCGGCTACCGATCAGCGACCTGTTCTATCCGTCCTTCCAGGCGGTCATGTCGGGGCTGAATGCAAGTGAGCGATTGCTGACCGCGCACGAGAAGATCCTGCAGGCCATCAAATGGGGTGATGCGGACGAGGCTCGGGAATGGATGGCCAAGCACCTCAACGATTTTCGCAAAGGCTATGAACTGGCCAGCCTCGATATGAGCGATCCGGCAGCCCTTCCACCGGCAAAGGTGAAAGACTAGCCCAACTTCACTTGGCCAGTTCGAGAATTTGCAGAACATCCTCTGCCCCTGAAATCCGGCGCGGGTTCCGGGGCACCCAAGGGGTTGCCAGAGACGCCTCGGCGATCTCGGCGAATTTGTCGTCCGCAATCCCGACCGACGACAGCCCGCGCGGTAAATCGAGCCCCGAGACCAGCGCGTCAAGCAAAACGCCGGCCTCTTTATCCGGTTGCCCCAAGGCGTGCGAAACCAGCTTCTGTTTTTCCGTGTTAACCGGTGCGTTCCACTTCATGACCGAAGGCAGCATCAGGCAGGACGTGTGCCCGTGCGGTATACCAAACCGGGCGCCCAGGACATAGCCGATCCCGTGGCTTGCTCCCATCGGTACGCCGCTGACCAGCGGCCCCATCGACAGCCATGCGCCCAAGAGACAATTCAGCCGCGCGGCATCATCAGCGGCATCGGTCTTTACGGCGGCCAGCCCGGTCGCCAGAAGCTCCAGCCCGCGCAACGCCTGTGCATCGCCGTAAGGATTGGATGTGTCCGCGCAAATCCCCTCGACGCAATGATCAACCGCGCGAATACCGGTAGACAGGAACAGCCATTCCGGCGTGTGCCGAGCCACGGCCGCGTCCAAAATCACCACCCGCGGCATCATGCCGGGATGGCGCAGGATGGTCTTGGTGCCGGTGGCCTCGTCGGTGACACCGGCAATGGCGCTGTATTCTCCGGCAGAGAGTGTTGTGGGAATGGAAATCTGCGGCACCAACGGGCCTTTGAAGTCCGGTGCCAATGGCTGCCCTGCAGCATCAGTTTTCGGATGCAATCTGGCGATGTCCTCTGGCGTCGTGATGCCATTGGCCAGGCAAAGCGCAATTGCCTTGGCCGCGTCGGTCGGCGATCCGCCCCCGATGGTCACGATCAGATCAGCGTCCAGTTCCCGGGCTGCCCGCGTCGCTTCGATCACATCCTTACGCGGGACGTGGGCGCCCATTTTGTCGAAGACACCCGTGCATCTGGACCCCAGGGTCTGGACGATCTTCTCAACCTCGTCGGTTTCCCGGTTCAGGGTTCCGCTGGCCAAGATGAAAATCCGGTGCGCGTCCAGTCGTTCGACCTCTTGACGCAGGGCTTCGTGCGCCGGCTTGCCAAAGACCACAGCCTCCATGGTCGAAAATGCGACTCTGCCTGGTTTCATGATGTTTCCCCTGCTGTCCTCAATACAACGATTTCAATCCTGCCAACCGATGCGCAACTCAGCCCTCCGCGACAGCCTCCTCCAGAAACTCGACAACCTTGCCTATCTGATCCGCTCTGTCGCGCAGCTCGGCGATTTTGCCCCGGATAACTGTCTTTGCAACCTGTGCATCACAGCGCCCGGCAATGGCCGCCATGATATCTCGCAGATCGGCAATCGAAATGCCCGCACTCCGCGCCTTGGTGTAAAAACCAAGCTTCACAAGGTTATCATCAGGATAGTTGCGATAGTTGTTGGTGTCGCTGCCGCCGGATTCAGACGAGATCAGCCCGTTGCGCTCATAGAACCGGATCGTATCCCGGCTGATGCCTGAACGTTCAGAAAGCTCTCCAATTCGCATTGGGTTCTCCATACCATGAACCATGGTCTATTGTTTTAAGTCATCCATTCTCATATTTGGACTGCGACTCGGAACATGGCAACCAAATCCGGTGAAAAGGATTCCCTCTAATTGTTGATTTCCGCTGAGAAGTGACCCGGTAGCTCCCCAAGTTTTCACTGAGAATTGACCCATGTGAACACATTGCCCTGACGGTTTCGGTCGGGGAGATATGGAGTGATCGACATGGGGCTTTTGAGTGCTATCCGACGCTCATTGCCCGGCAACACATGCTTGCATGTGTGAGAGGGGGCATTGCGTGACAAAATGCCAATCCGCGAGATATCGCGACGCACGGGCCTGTCTCGCAACACCATCAGGAAGTACCTGCGCGAGGGCGTGGTCGGGCCGAAGTTCAAGGCCCGCCTCGGCCGAGCAAGCTGGACCCTTATGCGGACCGGCTGTCAGCCTGGCTGCTGGCGCAAACGCGGAAGTCACGCAAGGAGCCACATCCTGGAAACCGGCAATGACAGCTACCGCTTCAAGGCCAGTTTCGAGGCGGCAAAGAACGAAAGAAAGGAGACGCCAACATTGACCACAACATAACCGCTGAGAAATAATCAAGGGTGGGTCAATTCTCGGTGAATATACCGGGTCACTTCTCAGCAGAAATCAACACCTGTCGTTCAGCACATTCAATTTGCGGCGCGCATCAGAATGGTTCCCTGGTCACCTGCTGCCAAGTATCGTCCGGCGCCATCAACCGTCGTTGCCCGAAGGCCAGCAGTTGTCCCGGTGGGGTCCATGTGCCAGCGCTTGCCGTCGTGCCGGGCGGCTGCGCCTGCGGCCCCCACCGCGACCACGTCCGTGTCGGTGCCAGCCACCGCAAGAAGGTCGTTGCGCGCCCGCGCGGGTGTGATGCTCCAGCGAGCACCATCAAAGTGGCCGATGGTGCCAGAGAGACCGACGATGAAGATATCGTCCAACGACCGGCCCCAAACGTCAAAAAGGAAATGCTCGGTCCCGGCGTTGAATTCGTCCCATCTGGTTCCGTTCCAACGCATGACCTGGCCAAAATCCCCCACGGCCAAAAGGTGGTCGGCATCCATGCCCCAAAGACCATATAGTGCGCTTTTTGTGCCCGACGGCATGCGCTCCCAATCGGCGCCATTCCATCGCAGAACAAGGCCCTCATCACCCGCGGCAAAAATCTGACCGGCACCATCCGACCAGATCGACAACAGTGTGACATCCATCAAAAGGTCGAAATGTTTGCGCCAGGTCTGGCCGTCGAAATGATGTATCTCACCCAATTGCCCCGCAGCCAGAAGGCCCCCATCGGGCGCGCGGGCAAGATCGTGGATGCCAAGCTCACCCGCTGGCGGAAGCGGGGTCCATTTGCCGCGATCCAGACACAGGACCGTGCCCTCTTCACCGCAGGCAAAAACTTCGTCCTGAGCCGGGTCGTGCCAAATACCCCAGAGCTGGCGATCTGTGCCGCTGTCCATTTCTGCCCAAAGCGTTGTGTCATCCCCTGCCAGAACTGCGGGGGCAAAGCAGGACAATGCTTTGCTGTCGCCCACCAGGATTGTGCCAAAGTCACCGATCGCGAGCGCTTCGCCCGACGGCAGGTTGACCAATCCCAGCAGATCGTGGCCTGTACCACTTTGGACCCGGTCAACGCGATCCTCGCGGATCAGATGGATATGCCCGGCATCGCCAAGGGTAACGATACCTTCAGCCACTGAACCGACTGCCCGGAAGCGGCTGAATTCCATGTCGGAGAAGAGTTTTTCAAACGTCTCCCCATTCCACAAAACAAGGTCCCCGCGAAACCCGTTGGCATCAACGAAATATCGTCCACCGGCCAACAGGGCACCATGATCGCCCAGAGCAAGGGCAGCCGTGAAGTTCGAAGAGACAGAGCAGGACAGCACCTTCCACCTGCCGTCTTCGTCGCGGCACAGGACAGTTCCGTCGCCGCCGGAGGCCATCACATGCCCGTCCCCCAGCACGATCACAGACCGCAGATGCGCCCGTGTGCCGGAGTCCTCCGTGACCCAGCCGGTTCCGTTGAAATGCAGAATTGTACCACGATCCCCAACGGCCCAGGCGCGCCCATCATCGGTGCCGCAAATATCAAAAAGCGGCGTGTTTTCGGGAACCGAGGGGTACTTACCCGCAGCGTCTACGACACAGCCGCGCATCTGTTGCCATTCTGCACCGTCATGGTGCAGAATCAGACCCATCCAGCCAACCGCCCACAGATCGGACCTGTCTGTGCCCCAAAGGGCGTGGATCGGGACCGGGGCGGGCGCGAGCTGACGTTGCCAGTCAATACCGTCGAAATGGAAAATGACTCCATCGTCGCCAACGACGAAGACGCCCTCGTCATCGGCCCAGCCATCCCAGAACACATCGCCCGGACCCGCGGCAATACCTTCGACGGAATACCAGCCTTCAGCGGTCTCCGGTTTGGTGCCGAACCGGCCGCGGAACAAGCCACGGCGTGAAACCATTTCGGGTGCTCCGTCCATTTACCGGTTATCCTTTGTCGACTGAGACGCGAGTGTTAGCCGCGATGCTTCCTGTCCCAGAATATCCACAACCTCGGCCCCGATTTCGCTTCCTTCCGGCAATGCTGAAAGGGCGGCCTGGAGATCCGCATCGCCCAGGTTTTCTTCGAAAACGCCTTTCATGGTTTCGGCGACGGCATGGCCGAAATCCTTGCGCCCGAGAGCGGCGACAGCCTCGATCATCGGCGCAAAGGCCTGCGCCACAGCCCCATCAGGGGTCGATGTAACAATCGGCGACCCGTTGTCAGACCCCATCGCAATCTCGGGAGACAGCGGGATTTCCGCGATTTTGGCGATATCCATTTCCGCCAGCGCCTCTGTTACGCCCGCATCCGGGAAAAGATGGAATTCCTCATGGCAATGCGGACACTGAACGCCGGCCATGTTCACCGCCGCGCCAATAACCGGCAATCCGCGTTCCTTGCAAAACCGCCCGGCCTTCAGGCTGTCCATCTGCGCCACCGCCTGCGGCGAGGTAACAAGAACGGCGGATACGTTGCTGCCTTCCAGCATATCGCAAAGAGTGATCAGTTCGTTGCCGGTTCCCGGCGGCATATCAACAACCAGAAAGTCCAGTGATCCCCAATCGAAACTGCCGATCAGATGATGGATAAAGTCGTGCTTGTAGGCGTCACGCCAAACGATGGGCGTTGTGTCATCCTCCAGCATGAAGGCCAGTGATCCGACGTTCACCGGATGTTCAATTGCATGATCTTCAAACCCGAGCGTGTCTAAACCTGACTTCGTTGTCCGGATTTTTGCTCCTGCCAGGCCAAAAAACCGGCTTTGGTTCGGGCCGTGTATATCCGCATCCGCGACGCCGACGCGAAACCCGTCCTTGGCCAGCCCGGCCGCCAGATTTGCGCTGATTGTGCTTTTCCCCACGCCACCCTTGTTTGCCAGCACAACGATGATCTGATCGATTTCCTGCAAACGGTTTTCGATCAGAATCTTGTTGTGATATGATTTGTCCAACGCACACGTCGCTTCTTTCGGACAAAACTGGCAAGCATGCCCAAGCCCGCAGTCGGTTTTGGGAACACTTGCCTTTTCCTCGGGTGTCAGGAATTCCATGCGTCAGTCCGACGTCATATCAAGCAGGATCCAGCCGTCCGACACGCTTTTCAACCCGTCGCGCTGCTGCTCGGCGCCTTGCCAGACCGCAAATGCCATCGGCACGATGTCGCGATCAAGGGATGCGGTGTGTTCGCCATCAGCTGCGATCGGACGCGACATCACCACGGTCCATTCATTCGGGTCGCCGTCGTTTTCGGCATACATGCTGTCACCGGTGACGGGCTGTTCATCCAGCATCGTTGTGCTGCCCGGACCGCCGGCAGCGAGATTCTGAACCGAATTGCTGTCAGACCGCCAATACCAGATGTTCACAGCGCTGTCCGGCCCATCGCCCATGATGTAGGATGTTTCGTCATCACCAAGCGAAAATTGCACGGCGGCACCATCGCGGAACCGGTCAAAAGCGGTGGCGGTGTTGCGGGTTTCGTCAACCCAGCGCAAGCGCACATAGAACCGCTCTGATGTTTTTGCCAGCGTCATGTAAAGAAACGTTTCCTCGGCATCGTAGTTCACCCGCAATTCAACGGATTCGTGCACGCCGGGGGCAGGCAACATATTCACGCGATATTCGGGCAAACGCTCCCAGATGATGTCATCGGGATCATTTACACTGCGCAGATATATCCCGTCGGGAATTGTCGAGACTTTCACCTCGTCATATGCCTCGATCAGTTTCACGTTTGCTTCCGCAAGCGTCTCAGCGGTGGACAATCCCGGGGCAGCTAGCAGTGTCATGGCAGTCAGGGTCGCGATTGTTTTCTGCATCTTGGATCTCCTCATCCCCAAAGGTTCTGCACCGCCGGTTCGGCGGGGACGGCGTTGGCTTGCGGCGCATCGGGGTCTCGGAAAGGACCGACACGCACTTCAAGTTCGTTGATCTGTGTCTCGGCCCAGGCGTGGATATCCTGAACCAGTGCGGCAATCGTCGGGTCCAGCGTTTCGACCGGACGGCGACGCAAAAGGCCAGCAACAGTTTCAAGCGTCTGGCCAAGGTATCGGCAAAGGAAGTCGCGCTGTGCCCGACGATACCCGGACGCGTCTTTGCCCTTTGCCAGGGCACCGGCCTCCAGATGGCAAAGCACAGCCATCAATTCCAGCATACTGGCCAGGTGATCAGGCTCGTCATTCTTGCCTTCGTCACCCGTGGCAGCCTGCAGCCCGAAATGCTTGTAGAAGGCCGCGACATTCAACATGAACACGGGCCGTGTGAGGCCAGCGAGAATATGTTCGTGATCACCCGCCAAAAGCGCGGCAGTGGGTTTGCCGCCTCGTCCATGCAGAAACGCGCTGATATAGCCCGCCTCGAATGTCTTGTAATCGGAAGAGACTGGCGATTTGGGCAATGCCGACCCGGTCGTGTCAGACCATGCCTCGCTAAACGCGGCATGAAACTGACCGGTCGACACGGCATCGAAGAATTCTTCACTCGGATGCGCAAACGCCAAGGCCGCCAGCCGCCAGATCGTTTCCTTGGCATGTGCCCGATGGGGACTGTCCCCCATCGGTGGCCTTGATGTGGCTGGAATAGACATCAGCTCAGCTTGAACATCTCGGCATGGCGATAGCCGATCAACGTATCCATCAGCTCGCTTTCGCCGCCATCTGCCTTTTTGGCGCGCTCGGCGGTGATTGTATCCAGTGCGGCGCTGACCCCGTCGCCAAACAGGCTTTCGAGGTAATCCAAAGGAACCCGGCTTTCCGCTGTCGCCCCGCCATTCGCGTCGATTTTCGGAGGCGATAGTGGCGGCACATAGAACACGTTCGGTTTGGTGCCCATCTCGGGATGCAGGGGAAGCGCAACCTTGTATTTGTCGACCAGCGTGTGAATCGGCCCATCCTCGTCATCGCGATAGCCGATCCAGCGGATACGCCCCACGCATTGTTTGGCACACGCGGTCGGCAGGCCCTTTTCGATCCGAGGGTAGCAGAAGATACATTTCTCGGATTTCGAGATTTCCTCGTTGAAATAGACCTTCTTGTAGGGACAGGCGGAGACGCAATAGCGATAGCCGCGACAGCGTTCCTGATCGATCAGCACGATCCCGTCTTCCTGCCGCTTGTAGATCGCGTTGCGCGAACAGGCCGCAAGACAGGCTGGGTTTTCACAGTGGTTACAAAGGCGGGGCAGATAGAAGTAATAGGAGTTCGGGTATTCGCCTTCACCCTCGTCCTCATCCCAGTTGGCACCCCAGGTTGGCTTGACGTTGGGTCGCAGCCACGGATCGGTGCCGGTCATCAGCGCCTCTTCGTAATTGTAGTCCCACGGCACGCCGTAGTCTTCGGCGCTGGGTTCGGTACCCATCTTGAGCGCGCCATCTGCATCAAACCCGCCGCCCATGTCGGCATAGTTTTTCGGATAGCCGGTACCAGGCATCGTTTCCACGTTGTTCCAGTACATGTATTCGCGGCCATTGCGGTTGGTCCACTGCAGTTTGCAGGCCGAAGTACAGGTGTGGCACCCGATGCATTTGTTCAGGTCCATAACCATGGAAAGCTGACGTTTTACTGCCATGTCTTATTCCTCCCTCTCACGCGGCTCTTACGCCGGTTCCACGTCGACGCTGCTTTCATGCGCGAGTTGGTTTGCGTTCCATTTGAAAAGTTTGAAGCCCAGATGCCCCCAGCCGCCGGCCAGTTCCAATGGCTGGATCAGCGTTGCCATCGTGTTGTTCATCGGCTTCATCTGTTCGTATTGATGTGGCTCCCAGCCATGTTCCATCATGATCGAGGTCTCGGGCATGCTGGGATAGAACTTGGCTTGAGCAAAGAACTCTCCGGCGCTGTTGAAGATCCGCACCTTGGACCCGTCCGTGATGCCCTTTTGCGCGGCAAGTTTCGGGTTGATGTAGATATTCGGCTCGCCACGTTGCAGCCGCAGCATGAACTTGTTCGACCGCCAGTTTGAATGGATGCCCCAGCGGGTATGCGGTGAATAGAACGACAGCGGATAGTTCGACGCCTCGCTGCCGGCATGGTGACGCGCGGTGGGCACGACAGCACCCATCTTTTCAAACGTCGGATGGTCGCAATAGAAGGTCACCCGGCCGGTTAGCGTTTCGTAAGGCTTCTTACCCTCGGTCTGCGCCACAAACGGGTTGTAGGGCTCGTCAACCGGGATCGGCTGGTTGTTGCCGCCTTCGGCGTTCATCACGATGAACCCCTGTTCTGCGGCCTCTTCCAAAGTGACCCCGCCCATTTCCGGGCTGTTGTCGACCAGCCATTTGGTGGCGTCGTAATCGGTCATCACCGTTTCGTTCATGGTGAAGTCGTCATAGATCGTGTGCAGATCGCGGCTGACACCACCATCTTCGAACCCGGCGACACCCCGAGCGATGGCACGTTCCTGAATCTTCTTGGACAGAAGCACCATGATGTCCCAATCGGGCTTTGCCTCTCCGATAGGATCGACAGGGCGCGAGAACACGTTGATGAACCTGTGCATTCCAACCGAGCGCAAATCCCATGCCTCGTAATGGCTCGCCGCGGGCAGTAAGTAGTCGGCCCATTGTGCGGTGCTGTCCATGCGCACATTGATGTCGACGAACAGTTCCTCGACCTCGTGCAGGATACGATCGCGGTATTTGTCGGCGAACTTGTTGCGGCGGAACTTGTTGTCGGCGATCGAGATCAGCCCTTTGACGTCGCCGTTGTAGGGCATCCAGCCTTCGCCGATGCTCTCATTGATCGCCTCTTCCATCTCGTCGATGTTGAAGCCTACGCGTTCCTTCAGCTTGTCATTGTCGAAATACTCGCGCGCGTGCTCGATCATGTTGCCGCGCTGGAATTCGCCAAGCCCACCCGGCTCCAGCCGTGGGAATTTTTCAAACCCAAACAGTGCCAGGCTGAGCCATGGAATATGTTTCCAGTCGATCCAGGACGTATCCAACCCGCCGGTTTTCCCGGCATGACCCGTCAGCGACAGCATCAGGGCCTGCGCCCATCCGGTATAGATGCCGTTGGAATAGCGCCCGACATTGAAGCCGAGCATCAGTATCGCCTTTTTGGCCTTTGAGAAGGCCCGCGCCTCGGCCCGGACAGTTTCTGCCGCAATGCCGGTTGTTTCGGCGGTGCTTTCGGGCGTGTATTTCGCCGCCTCCGCACGCACTTTTTCAAAGACTGTGGTGACCTCGATCCCTTCGACGGTGAAGGTGCCCTCAAGCGCCGGGTCGACACCGTCCAGAGCAATGGTTTTTTCCTCTGCCCCCATCGAGCCTTTCAGCATCACCGCGGCGCCCGAGTTCAGGTCCCAATGATAGAAATTCTGATCGGAGCCGTCCTCCGTCAGGTCTGATTCGCGCAGCATCTTGCCGTTGTCGGTCCTGACCAGCACTGGCAGGTCGGTTTGTTCCTTGACGAAATCGCCCTTGTAGAGCCCTTCCTCGATGATCACGTTGACCATCGCCATCGCCAGGAACGGATCGGCGCCCTGTTTGATCGGCATCCACAGATCAGCATGGATCGACGAGGGGTTGTAGTCCGGCGCCACCGAAACCACGCGGGCACCGTTATACTTGGCCTCCCACAGGTAATGCGCGTCGGGGATCCGTGTCGCATTCGGGTTGAACAGCGACATCATGATGTAATCGGCGTCAAACCAGGCGTCCGAGGTGAAGCTTTCAAGCGGGTTGCCGTAGGCCAGATGCGCGCCGGTGTTCAAATCGCCCACATCCGTGAAGATATCGAGCTGCACCCCGCCGACCAGGGAGGCGAACCGATAGGGCGCGGCAAACCGGACCATCGACAGGTTGCCGGACCCGGTATGGGTCATCAGCTTGCCGGGACCGTGCTTTTCGAAGATGTCGATCACCTTGTCGGCGATCTCTTCGGTGATCTCGTCCCATTCCATGCGCTGCCATTTACCTTCGCCGCGCTCGCCCACACGTTTCATCGGGTAACGCAGGCGGTCGCCCTCATACATGGCAGCGGAATGGATGGCGCCCTTCTGACACCCGCGTGGGTTGGCATCGGGTACGTTGGGGTTGATCTGCGGGTATTTCGCAAGCTGTTCTTCGCGGATGACGATGCCGTCTTTCACATAGACATCGAACGCACAGTTGCCCACGCAGTTGATGCAGTGGGCGGCCTTGCCGATCTTATCCCAGGTGAATTCCTTCCGGTACAGGTCTTCCCAATCGCGGTAGGGGTATTCTTCCTCCAGGGTGTCTTCGATGGGCTCCAGCCGGTTCAGAGACCAGGCTTTGTTGGCGGCCAGCACACCGGCGCCGGCAAGTGATGAAGTTTGCAGGAACTCACGACGCTTCATGCGCAGCATGTTCTTCCTCCCTATGGCAAACGCCCGTTCAGTGGGTCGATCATTTGGGAATCAGACTAGCGAAACGCCAAAGTACAAAGGCAGCGAAATTGTTATGAGATGTAAACGAGTTGTTAACAAATGCGCTCAGGGGTTTCCGAAACGTCGGTTTGATGCTGTAATTGTCGGCACAATTCCCGAAGGAGATGGCCGAAGGGGTCGGGAACACGGATGTCAACTGATACGGATCAAGCTGCGCCGATCAGTTTTGGGCGGAACAGCAAAATCGAAGCGCTGACCGATTTTCTGGATCAGCGTTTGGATTCTTTGGTGGATCAATCCATCGAGATCGCGAAATCCAACGGATACGCGCCTTTTACGACGACAATTCGCGCTGCATGGGTTGAGGCGATCTTGAGCGTTTCCGAAAGCCTTGGAAAGCATTTGGCGAATAGCGAAGAAGGCCCCTCTGGCCCGCTGGCCACGCTGGACTACGCCGCTGATCCCCGGTTTTCACGCATGCGCCTGATTGCCAGACGACACCGGTCAATCGGTATCACGCTGCAGATGTACATTGGTTTGTTTAAACATTTCCGAAACTTGTACCTATCTGAATTGCGTGAAATGCCCGGTGGGCTTCGATCGGATGAAGCGGACCGGGTACGCGATTTCTTTGACGAAACCGAGCTCAGCATCAGTGCCGACTGGAACCATACTGATGACAACAGCCGCCTGCGCGAATTGCAGGAGCGGACGCGCTCGATCACCTTGGACAAGGACCGCTATTTCGCGATTTTTGAAAGCCTGCAGAACCCTGCGTTTCTGCTGGATCGCAACGGCAACCTGATGAATGCCAACCAGGCCACAGCCGAGTTGTTCTTAGGGTCTGATGTGCAAGCTGGCGATATCATCTACCTGCGGTCCATGCGCCTGCGAAAGCGGTCGCTGCAATCGGTCATCGACCAGATCATGGAGGTCGGAAAAGCATCCGATGAACCTGTGTGGTTGGAAACGCTCGATGGTCCGCACTGCTTTGATATTCGTATGCGGGCGCTTCACGATGCCGTTGAAAACACAGCGCTTGGCCACATCGTTCTGTTGAACGACGTAACCTCACACCAGAGAAAGACAGAAGAGGCGCAGCAGTCGGAACGGGGCATGTCACGGTTTCTGGCGACGATGAGCCATGAGATCAGAACACCGCTGCACAGTGTTCTGGGCGCCGCAGAGCTTTTGCGCACCGCTGAACCGTCAAATGCAGAGACGTACCTGGACGTAATCGAAGGTGCCGGCGCAACGTTGCTGCAGACGCTCAACAACGTCCTGGATTACTCCAAATTCGAAAACGAACCGCCGGTGGCGCGGCCGACCGATACCAACCTGTTCGAAGAATTTCGAGTTTTCGGGCGCAACGCCACGATCGGGCGCGACATTTCCCAATCGCGGCTTAGCTTTGACATCAGCCCGGACGTCCCGAAATCGGCCTTCATCGATTGGAGTAAGACGCAGCAGGTCCTCAGCAACCTCGTTTCGAATTCTCTTAAGGTGGACAATGGCGACGGCGTGGTTGTCTCGGTCAGACGCAGACGGAAAACTGACGGAAAGGAAATGTTGCACTTCGAAGTGCGCGACCACGGCCCTGGCATCCCTGAAGACGCAGCCGCAGCCCTGTTCCGCCCATTTGACCGGGCAAGCGCACGTGACACCGGCGGTGGCGGTTCAGGTCTTGGACTGGCGATCTCGCATCACCTTGTTGAAGCGATGGATGGCCAGATCGGTTATGAAAACCGCGCGCAAGGCGCATCAGTTTGGTTCGATATCCCGCATTGCGAGGTGATCGAAGAAGGTCAGGTCTTCTCCGATGAAGGCGAAACTTCCCTTGGCTCCGGCATCGCCATGCAAATGTGTCTGCTGGTCGATGACGACCCCATTGGCGCGGTTGTCACAACCCGGCAGTTAGAACGCCTTGGTCTGCTGGTGACCCACGCTGCCACGGTTGAACAGGCCCGCGGCTTTGCTGATGACGCGCAGTTTGATGTCTTTGTCGTCGACTATCTGTTGCCCGACGGTGACGGTCCAACGCTTGTCGCCGAACTGAAGGCAAAATGTGAAGGCAAGTCACGATTTGTAGCGCTTACCGCCAATGTAGAGGCATTGGCCGACCGGGCGGAGATATTCGACGAAGTGCTTGCCAAGCCCGTCGGTCAAATCAGCTTGTCATCCGCGATCTTTGGCTCAGGGTCGCGCAAATTCGCTGCTCTCGGTCGCGATGATTTTGAAGGCCTTCAGGGCCTCGCGCCGGACACAGTGGCAGCAATGATTGAACTGTTCTCTGAATCCTGGGACGACTTTCGCAAGCAGCTTCAAACATACAATTCGGATCTGCCAAATCAGGATCTGGCCTTGACCGCACACCGGCTTGCCGGAAGCTGCGCTATCCTGGGCCTTTCCGAATTGGAACCAAACCTTCGCCGATTGGAGGCACAGTGCCTGGCCGGACCCGACAGCGTCGATGTCTCCGCCTTCTTGCCGACGCTTGTTTGCGACCTCATGGAATTCAGCTCTTGGCGTCGGCTGAATGCGGTTTGGATTGCAGAATGACACGGACTCAAACCCAGACAAGCCGCGCCGCAGGATCGTCAAGTCGGTCTGTCCTGTGTATTGAGGACGACCCAATTGTTCAGATCATGCTCGGCGACGTCGTCGGCAGCGCCGGGGCGGATTGCGTGGTCGTCGGCACCGCGCGGGAGGCCGAAAGGCACCTTTCTGAACACGAATACGATTTGGTAATTTTGGATCGGCGCCTGCCCGACAGCGATGGCCTGCTGCTGATGAAAGCGATCAAAGACAGCAACGATTGCCCGGTCGTCGTTCTGAGCGCGATGGACGAAACGCGCGACAAATTGCTGGGCATCGGGCTTGGGGCCGCTGAATACTTGACCAAACCGATCAACCCGTTGGAATTGGGCGGTCGGATACGGCACCTGCTCGGCACAAAATCTGGTGCGACAGGCGACAAGCGAAGCCTTCTGTTCAAGGGGAGCGGATTCGAATTTAACGCGCGCACGAGACGCTTAGATATTGAAAATACAACAAAATTCCTCGCGCCAGCGGAATCGAAATTGCTGGAGAACCTTCTTTTGAACGAGGGCGAGGTTCAGACCAGGGACCAACTGTCCCGGTTCGCCTGCGGACGTGAATGGGCGCCAGGCGATAGAACGGTTGATGTCCTAATCAACCGGCTTCGCAACAACATCGCGTCATCACGCATTGAAATCGTGACAGTTCACCGAACCGGTTACTTGGCCATTTCGGATGTTAGTGAAACGACCTGAGTGCAGCACCCTCCTTTGAAACCACGCCCTTACCCGCCTGGTTGGCTGACTGTTCATACAAATGGAATAAGCGCAAAGCACCGGGACCGGCAAATGAGACGAAAAATCCGAACGCCGATCTGTGAGGAAATCGCTACCATTTGTAGTTAACACTGTGATCGCGCCTGTTTGCTGGACAGGTCCCCATTTCTGTTGACAGCTCGTCCTGTGCTCGGGCAGCATTTCGGGACTGGGAAAGAGCGAGAGTGGCCAGATATGGCGCAATGCATGATGGGGCGCCGGGAAACCGGCTGTGATCTCGTCGTATGACGTGAAGCGGTTGTTGACCGGTTCGGCAGTTGCCGGACCGGACATCCACACCTCTTCCATGTCCCCTGCTTTACTGGTTTTTCTGCATGCACAACAAGAACGGGTCACGCCTTGCCGTCGATATTGGCGGTACTTTTACCGATACGGTTCTGGTTGATGGGCAGGGACATATCCTTGCCACGACCAAAACACCGACCACCCCGGAAAACCCGACCCTTGGGGCGCTTGCAGGGGCAAAGCATGTGTTGGTCGAAACCGGGACGGACTGGTCGCAGATCGGCGGCTTCATCCATGGCACGACACTGGCCACCAATGCTCTGATCGAGCGGCGCGGGGCGGTGGTCGCGACAGTGACGAGTGAGGGGTTTCGCGATATTCTCGAGATCGCCTATGAGCGCCGCTACAACCAGTATGAGATCAACCTTGTCAAACCTGATCTGATCGTGCCGCGTTCGCGCGCCTTTACCATCGGAGGGCGGATGGATGCGCGCGGGCAAGTGCTGCAACCGCTCGATGAGGAGGCCGTTGCCGGACTGACCGGGGAGCTTGTGGCCTGTGGCGCCCAAGCCATAGCGATTTGTCTGATGCATGCCTATGCCAACCCGGCACATGAACTGAGGCTGCGCGATTGTCTGCTGGCGACGATGCCCGATCTGGTTATCTCGCTATCGCAAGAGGTTAGCCCCGAGGCGCGCGAGTTCGACCGGCTCTCAACCACCATTGCCAACGCATACATCCAGCCACAGATGGCAAGATACCTGACCGATTTCCAGGCACGTTTCAGCGATGAGGGATTGAAATGCCCGATCCTGATGATGACCGCAGGCGGGGGCATGACCACGATGCAAACCGCCGCGCGTTTGCCGATCCGGCTGGTGGAATCCGGTCCCGCTGGCGGCGCCATTCTGGCCGCGCGCATCGCTGCTGAGACCGGCGCGCGCGAGGTGCTGAGTTTCGACATGGGCGGCACTACGGCCAAGCTGTGCCTGATCGACCAGTATCGCCCGCAAACAGCCCGCAAGTTCGAAATCGCGCGGGCGGCGCGGTTCATCAAAGGCTCGGGTATGCCGGTGCGGATCCCGGTTATCGAGATGATCGAAATTGGCGCAGGCGGCGGTTCGATCGCGCATGTGGACCGGTTGGGCCGCCTGCGGGTCGGGCCCGAAAGCGCAGGGTCCGAGCCCGGACCCGCCGCCTTTGCCAAGGGCGGAACCGAACCGACGGTGACAGATGCCGATGTGATGCAGGGGCTGATTGAACCCGGGCGTTTTGCTGAGGGGCGGCTTGGGATCGATATCGAAGCGGCTGAAACGGCGCTTGCCTCGGGCGTCGGGCAAGCGCTGGAGCTGAACAGCGCACAAGCCGCGCATGGGGTCAGCGAGATCGTGGATGAGAACATGGCCGCCGCAGGGCGGATGCATGCGGTGGAATCGGGCAAGGATCTGGGCACACGGCTGATGATCGCTTTTGGCGGCAATGGCCCCTTGCATGCCACCCGAATGGCGCGGCGTGCGCATGTTGACCGCATCCTGATCCCTCGTGATCCGGGTGTGGGTTCGGCGGTGGGGTTCCTGTTTGCGCCGGTCTCGTTTGAAATCATCCGCTCGCGCTACGGCACGCTCGAGGCGCTCGATCTCGACGGGCTCAATGCCTTTTTCAACGCGATGATCGGCGAGGCCGAGGCCGTGGTGAAGGCTGGCGCACCGGAGGGGCGGCTGACCCGGCGACGGCGGGCTTTCATGCGCTATCACGGGCAGGGGCACGAGATTGAAATCACGCTGCCTGACCGGGCTCTGGAGGACACGGACATTCCCGCCCTGCGTCGGACATTTGAAGAGGAATACAGCCGCCAGTTCAGCCGCGCGGTGCCGGGCATGACCATCGAGATCCTGAACTGGGCATTGGAGGTCTCCTCGGAGCCGCCCGCGCTGGAGCATTATCCTGAACCCCGTGCGAAAAGCCCTGCCCGGCCAGACGGGCGGCGGCGCATCCTGTGTGATGTCGCCGGTGAGTGGCGCGATGCGGGAACCCATGATCGCGGGGCACTCCGGCCCGGCGATTATCTTGACGGCCCCGCGCTGATCATCGAGCCGCAAACCACAACATTCGTCAGCGCGGATTTCTCGGCCCATATCGATGGCGGCAGCAACATCTGGCTCACACGTAATCGGGAGGCCGCCCAATGAGCTCTGCCGACACCCGTCTACAGGTCATGTGGAACCGGCTTCTGGCCGTGGTAGAGGAACAGGGTCAGGCGCTGATCCGCGCAGCTTTCAGCCCCATCGTGCGCGAATGCGGTGATATCTCCGCTGGCATTTTCGACCTGCAGGGCCGGATGTTGGCGCAGGCCGTGACCGGCACGCCGGGCCATATCAACACCATGGCCGAGGCGGTAAAAACCCTGCGCGGACGCTTTCCGATTCAGGATATGAAGCCCGGCGACATTTACCTGACCAATGATCCATGGATTGCCTCTGGGCACCTGAACGATTTCCTGCTGATGATGCCAGTGTTTTTCCGGGATCACGTGGTCGGGTTTACCTCGTGTACCTCGCATCTGGTCGATCTGGGCGGGCTTGGCATGGGGCCTGAGGGCGCGGATGTCTATGATGAGGGGCTGCTGATCCCTCCCTGCAAGCTGATGGACGAAGGCACGTTGAACACTCTCCTGATGGAGATCGTCAAAGCCAATTCGCGCGAACCCGTCGCCAACGAGGGCGATATCTATGCGCTGATCGCGTGTTGCGAAACCGGCGCGGAGCGGCTTGCGGGCATGATGGATGAGTTCGGCATCGACCATCTGGACGAACTGGCCGACCACATAATCGACACCTCATATCGCGGTACCGTTGAGGCGATCGCGGAACTTCCCAAGGGGACGTGGCACACTGTGCTGAAGGTGGACGGATATGAGCAGGAGATTGATCTGCATGCGGCCCTGACCATCGGCGAGGATCACGTTGAACTGGATTTTGCCGGCACATCCGGCCTGTCGAACAAGGGCATCAACGTGCCGCTCAACTATGCCACCGCCTACTCGGTGTTTGCCCTTCGCTGCATCATCGGGCCGGATATTCCCAACAATGCGGGCTCGCTTGAGCCGTTCCGCGTCACAGGGCCAAAGAACTGTATCCTGAACGCCCAGCCCCCCGCACCGGTGGCCATGCGCCATACACTGGGACAGATGACACCCGACCTGGTCTATGGCTGCCTCTCGCAGGTCCTGCCGGAGTCCGTTCCGGCCGAAGGGGCATCTTGTATGTATGACTTGCCGCTCCGCCATACACCCGAGGCGTTTTCGCGTGGCGATGAGCAGTTTGCGCTGGAGCTTGTGTTCAGCGGTGGAACCGGCGCGCGGCCCGGTCTGGACGGGTTGTCCGCCACCGCCTTTCCGTCGGGCGTCTGGGGTAGCCAGGTGGAAACCACCGAAGCGGTCGCGCCGGTCCTGATCACGCGGCGCGAGCTCATACCAGACAGCGGCGGGCCCGGACGAACACGTGGCGGCTTGGGTCAGCATATCGAGGTGCGCTCGTCACAGGGCGAAGATTTCATGGTGTTTCTGTCGGTCGAGCGGGTCGTAAATCCAGCGCGCGGGCGTCAGGGAGGGGGGGCTGGCTCGCCGGGGCGCATCCGCATCGGCCATGACGGATCAGATCTGCCCGGCAAGGGAGAGGTTCGGGTGAAGGCAGGAGAAACGTTGCTTTTCGAAACCCCAAGTGGTGGCGGTTTCGGCGATCCACAACAGCGCAGTCGGGACGAAGTTCGCCGTGATCTGGACGAGGGGCTGATCAGCCGGGAAGCTGCGCGCGATATCTATGGGTTCGAACCATGATCCGTTCCGTTGGGCATGTTTCCGCGATGTCACCCTATGCACTGGCTCAGCTGAAGCCACCGCAGGGAAAGTCCCTGATCTCACTGTCTCAGAACGAAAGCCTGCGCCCGCCCAGCCCTCTTGCGATTGACGCTGCCGCGAAAGCGCTTGAGGCAGGGCATCTCTACCCCGATCCGGACTGGCGCGATCTTCGCGTGGCTCTGTCGGGGCTTCATGGCATCCCTGCCGAAGGAATCCTGTGTGGCTGCGGCTCGATGGAGCTCATCTCATGCCTCGCGCATGCCTTTGCAGACGAGAAAAACGCAGCGCTGGCCCCGGCGCATGCCTACCCGTTTTTCCGAACTGCAGCAAAGATCGCACGGGCGCGCTATGACGTTGCCCCGGAAAAAGGCGGGCGCGTTTCGGTCGACGCGCTGCTTGCCGCTGTCCGGGACGACACCCGTATCGTCTTCGTCGCCAATCCTGGCAATCCCACCGGCACCCGTATCGCGCGTGCCGAGCTCGTCCGCCTGCGCGAAGGTCTGCCGGCCGATATCCTGCTGGTGATCGACGAAGCCTATGGCGAGTTTGCCGATCATTTGGGGGAGCCCATGTTCGATCTGGTCGGACGAGGCGATACGGTGGTTCTGCGCACCTTCTCCAAGGCATATGGTCTGGCCGGGATGCGCGTCGGCTGGGGCCTGTTCCCGCCTGAAATCGCCCGAGAGGTTCGCAAGGTGATGAACCCCAACAATATTACGACTGCGGGACAGGCGGCTGCAAAAGCCGCGGTCACGGATCAGGTTTATATGCGCGAGACCTGCCGGGAAACGGCGAGGTTGCGGGATGGGTTGCGCCAACGGCTGCAACAGGCCGGGCTAAACGTGCCCGAGAGTTTCACCAATTTTATACTGATCCGGATGGGAAGCTTCGATGCGGCGCACGACGCCGATGAGGCCCTTCGGTCTGAGGGCGTGGTTTTGCGCCCGCAGGGTGGGGCCGGGCTTGCCGATTGCCTGCGCGCGACCATTGGTGTCACGGATCACATCGACATCGCCGCCGGTCTTCTGGAACGCTGGGCAGGGAAGGAAAATATATGACGCAATCGCGTGGACGCGCCCGTTTTGGCATCCTCGTCCCTTTCACCAATACCAATCTCGAACCCGACATGACGCTGCTGCGCCCCGAAGGGGTGTCGATGCATTTCGCCCGCATGGGAGGCTATGATCAGGATGAGGTCCCGGATGCAGACCAGATGCACGGGCTTGGCGCGGCGGATTTGGATGAGCCCCTGCACCTTCTAGCGGGCGTCCGCCCAGATGTTATCCTATATGGCTGCACCTCGGCCACGCTAACCCATGGCCCGGCTTTCGACCGGGGGCTTGCGGAACGGATCAAAGCCGACAGCGGTGCCGAAACTGTGACGGCGGCAGGCGCTCTGGTACATGCGCTGAACACTCTGGGGGTGGAGCGCATCGGCTTTGCCTCGCCATACGTGTCCGCGATCAATGACATGGCCGTCGGATTCCTGGCGCAAACCGGTGTTGAAACCCTGATGCGATCCGAGGTGGGCAGTGATCTGGACAATTACGGACAGGGCGCGCTGGACCCGCAGGCGGTGTTCGATCTGGGCCTTGCCGCCAACCATTCCGAGGCCGGGGCGATTGTGCTGTCCTGCACCGACATGCGCAGCGTCGAAATCATTGCCCGTCTGGAACAGGCTGTGGGTAAACCGGTAATCACGTCAAATCAGGCGATGGCTTTCCAAGCCATGCAGCTTGCCGGCATCCGCGAAGCCCTGCCTGGGTATGGCCAACTTTTGGAAAGAGCGCAGCTATGAGTTTTGACCGGATCGGGCACGGGGCGCTGGTGGGGTCAATTGCGGCGCTACTGGGGAAGGATGGTTTCACTGGTGCGCCTGCTATCACTGTCGTGGTGGATGAGGTGGAAGCTTCGCCGCGCCAAGCATGAAGGTTCGCATTGGCCGTGAAAGTTCCGGAACTGCCCAGCCTTCCAAATGCTGATTGCAACCGAATTTTCTGAAAGTTCGCGACGAATGGCCCCCCACGCAAGATCGATCACTCTGCAGTTAGCGGAATACCCGCCATACCCGCCGTTGTCGCAAGGCGAATGCTCCTGCCCCCAATACGAGCAGGCACAGCGCTCCCTTTGTGAAGTCCTCCATCGCACCTTGGATCAGCCATGCGTGAACGACTGTCCCCAAGACGACTACAACCGCCGCCGCGCTATGCCCCAAGCGCCAGATGCGCGGACGAATTCGTCTTCTCATGGCGGCAAGAAACGCTCCAACGAAAACACCCCACATCGCCACCGCACCCCAGACAGAAAACGGTGTTGGTGAGCGGAACAGCAGAACGTCCACTACGTCCGGCGGGCTCGTGATCCAAAGACCCGCCACATGAATAATTACCGCGAGAACCAGCCCAGTTCCGGTCCAGATGTGCGCGCGACGTGCCGGGACCCCCGGAAGCGCGCCAGTAATCAAAAGTGGCTGCACAAGTAACAGCGCCAGTCCGACAATCCCGGAAAATCCGGCAATAACGTAGATCGGTTCCCGCCATTTCAGAAGAGGGCTCTGTGCCGCCCCGATCAGTGGAACTGCAATTGCGAGGGCCAGAGAGGCCCATATGAGTGCGCCACGCAAAGCTGTCAGACGGGCTGCAGAACGAACTCTACATGGAGGCTATTGTCTGATGCCCGCGCCATCACAGGACGCAGAAACACCGTTTCAAAGCCTCCGTCATCGTAATCGGAATCGTAGGCCAGATGCCCATGCGGCTGACCAAAAGCAGGCACAATCTGAGGCATCTCCATGCGAAATCCACCGTCGGCGTCCGTGAGCGTCGCGCCATGCGAACGCGCATCCCGCTCGTGGCCTTCCGTCGTATGGGCCCACACTTGAATGCGGCGGCCGGCGAGCGGGGCACCGTCCCCCGCGCGTCGCACGGTGCCAGTGGTCCAGAAGCCGCCGTTCCCTATCCTGTCTACGATTGGTGCGCCTGGCTGGTAATTGTTGGCCCCGCCCCGCATTGTTGGCGTGGCTGCAAGGGATTGCGCGCGGGCCGGACTTGTCAGGCCGGCGACACCGATTAGGAGCGCCGCGCCTGAGGTGGAAATCACGGTTCGCCGAGTTGGATTTGGCATCGACATATCGATTTCTCCCGTGTGCTGCTCCGAAAACCGGCCACTGCAATACCTGTACAAGCATGCGTGCGCAGAGCCAAATCAACTATATCTCACAGGGGTTCGAACACCGTCATTCACACGACGTTGCGCTTCACGAAAAGTTCTGCAAGAGCTATCCGAAGGTATCGTTTGCCAGGCGTATTGGCCAGCATTGGTTCAGACTGCCGCATCGTTTTGGTTGCGACCAGCCGCCCGGCCTTTGGGTTGTTCGGGCACGGAGATCGCCGCGCCCGAAACTTGTCGGGCGCAACCTGTCTTATCCGGCGAGGTATGTCCGAAACCAAGCCACCATGCGTTCTTCAGCGAGACGGGCAGCACGTTCATCGTAACGCGGCGTGGTATCGTTGTGGAAGCCATGGTTTACGCCGGGGTAGATATGCGCCTCGTACCGCTTGTCGTTTTCTTCCAGCGCTTTTTGGTACTCTGGCCACATAGCGTTGATCCGTTGATCGAGTGCGGCGAGCTGAATCATCAGCGGTGCTTCGATTTGAGCAACCTGACCACTTTCGGGTGAAGCACCGTAGAAGGGAACTCCTGCGGCCATCTCGGGATAAGCAACCGCCAGTTTGGTCACCACACCCCCACCATAGCAGAAGCCCGTCGCGCCCACCCTACCATTTGTGCCATCCAGCGCCTGAAGATACTCGAAGCCGGCGAAGAAGTCGTTCAGAAGGGCGTCTCGATCGAGGCTTCGCTGCATCTCACGACCTTTATCGTCACTGCCCGGGTAGCCACCGAGCGAAGAGAGGCCATCAGGTCCCATGGCGACGAACCCGGCCTTTGCAAGGCGGCGCACGACGTCACGAATGTAAGGATTCAGTCCCCGGTTTTCGTGGACCACCAAAACGGCTGCCGGCGGACGGTCTGCGTTGGTTTCCGCCGGGCGGACGAGGTAGGCTGTGATCTCGCCAGTCCCATTCGTACTTGGGTAGGTAATGTCTTCGCCCTGAATGGTGGGATCATCCTCGGCCACTTGCTGGGCCAATGCATAGTTGGGCGCAAGCGTGCCAAGGATCGCTGCCGCCGTCAGGCCGCCGACCGCCCATTTCCCGGCACGGTCAAGAAACTCACGCTTCGAAATCCTCCCGTGGGCATAGTAATCATAGAGATCCAGGAGTTCTTGATCGAAATCGGCTGCGGTAAGGCGGCGCTGAGGCGTTTGGTCGTTCACAAAGAAATCTCCTTTGAACTGTGAATTCGGGCTGTCACCGGCGTTCGCGGCAAATGGCTCAGTGGAACCTTCCGGAACGTACTCAAACTGAGCTGAGAATCTTACAAATTAATTCTAAGGGCGGCTACGGCGACCGCACAAGCCGTCATTCATACCCGGCTCTTACTCGGCTGCGGCAACCTGAAAAGCACTCGCCGTCTCTATGCCGCGCTCGGTGGTCCAGAATACCGCCAAGGCCATGCAGGCAGCAGCAACACCCGCGCGTGCAAGTCGGCCGGCCGTTGGCCGCGTCCAATCCAGCAGGTGGAACACCGGCCAGATCGCCAGCACGATCAGCAACTGCCCCAGCTCGACGCCGACATTGAAGGCCAGGAGGCTCTGCCAGATGTTGGGCGACGTGACCTGCAAAATCTCCTGCAGAACAAAGCTGAAGCCGAGGCCGTGCAGGAACCCGATCGACATTGTGACGAGGAATATTCGGGCCTGCCCGGCCCCCTTGCCGGCTGTCGGACGGATCGCGATGTAGGCGGCATAGATGATCGACAGGGCAATGCCGGTTTCGACCGCCGGCACAAACCAGGCCCCGGTCGGAACATAGCCGAAGAACCCCAGCGCCAGGGTGACGCTGTGCCCGATGGTGAACCCGGTGAAAGGCGCAGACGACGAACGACGTTCGGCTTTCTTGTGGAGCCACGTTTCGATGGCTGCTACGGATGGATCCTGCTTTGGGTGTTGTTCAAGGGCAGACTTGGATTTGGGGTGGCCGACATTGATGGTTTGGACTGGCCTCTCATAGTAACTACCGTCTCGGTAACCGCAGTTGCGTTCGTGGCAGCGCAATTTGCCGGTAGGCAATCTCGTTTCAGTCGAATGAACGAGCAGAGAATGCGTTGGTTCTCATTCGAAATCGCCGCCATCGACCCATTCATTTCGTCTTTGCCAATCGAACAACAGCAAGAACACAAACAACAGCTATGCGAAAAGCTCTTTGGCCAAGTTCGTGTGATCGAAGACAAGCCTTCTGAGGTGCGCGGTCTTGATCCTGAGACCATAAAAAGTGTCACCAATCCAATCACTGAAGCGATCAAGGCCGCGAAGGGGTGAAATTGGTACTGGCTTGCGGAACTTACTGATCAACGCCAGTTGACCGCCCGGGGCACAAAAGGCACAACAACAACAGTGAGCGGAGTTCCGATTTCGCTACCCCGCAAGCTACCCCGAGCAAATATGCTCAACACAGGAAACCTGATTTGCTCAAGTAAATCAAATATATGGCCCCGTGGCTCAACTGGATAGAGCAGCCCCCTCCTAAGGGGCAGGTTGCAGGTTCGAATCCTGCCGGGGTCGCCAAAACCACCTGAAAAATATGGCTTTTTTACAGGGTGTTGTGCAGAAGCGTGCGGAAAGTCCCGCGAGTTTTCGCGCCGAACTCGCCTGAAAAGGGCGAAATCTCGTACAAAACCTGTACAAAATTCGCACGTCCGTGCGGCTTTTGGGGCCTTCCGATGAGCTGGCGGGTGGCGAACGCGTGTGCCGAGCGGAAATTCAGGAGCGCCACGCGAAAGCAAATCATCATGTTCCTAGCCGACAAGGCGAGTGATGATGGTTCTGGCATCTGGTGCTCAAAGGGGACGATTCAGCGGCACACCGAATTGGGCGAGACCACGGTCAAGCGGACGATCCGGGAGTTCCTGAAGGAAGGTATCCTGGTCGAAACCGGCTCGCGAGGCTGCAAGAACGGATTTACCGTCGTCTACCGGATCGATCTGGCAAAGGTCGAGGCTCTGGAACTGACCGCAGAACCCGATATCGAGACGGGGGCCACTGTGGACCCCGTCCAGACCGGCCCCGGAACGGGGGCCACAGTGGCCGGGGTACCGGGGCCACAGCGGCCCCCAAACCATCCTAAAACCTCCTACGCGCAAGCGCGTGGCGGCAGAGGATGAAGAAACTGAGAAAGTGTTGGCTGCCTATCCATCCGACCGGGTGCGCGGGAGGGCAGACAGTCTCAGGCGGATCAGGGAGGCCCTGGATGCCGGGGCTGAGATCGAGGACCTGTTGCAGGCAGTGAAGGCCTATGCGACCGAGAGCGCAGGCTTCACCCGGTCTAAGGTCTGTTTCTCAGACAACTGGTTCAAGTCCGGGCGGTGGCAGGCCTATGTCGAGGACATCGCCAGGAGCCGTGAAGAGACGAAGTCGAAACAAGCTGAGATGCTGGCAGGGTTGGCGGGCTGGGTTGCGGACCGCCATCCCCTCTGCCGTCACATCACGCCGGGCCAAATCGACGCATTGCTGGCCGCAGAGCTGGTGACGCAGGCGCAAATCCAGGCGGCAGGCCTCCGATCATGAGCGCCAACGATTCCACCGAAGCGCAAACAGCAAGGCGACCCATGTCATACGCTGGCGCGGATGACACGGGACCTTGCGAGGGGCGGCAAGCCTCCCCTTCGAACCCCACCGGCGCGGGAAAACGCCGCGCAAAGGAGCCGCTGACGGAGACCTTCGTCTTCCGTTGTACGGCGGCCGAGAAGTCCGAGCTGCGCGCCAAGGCCGAGGCCGCAGGCCTGCCCGCCGCCGCGCTCCTGCGCGAGGCGCTTGGCCTCACTGAGGCCCGCCGTCGCAAGCCGGTGCCGCGCGTCGATCCGGCGCTGGTGCTGGCCGTTGGACGCATCGGCGGCAACCTCAACCAGATCGCACGCTGGCTGAACCGTGCGATGCTGGTGGGCCGCACCGACCTCGACAGCCTGACCGTTGCCCGCCGCCTGTTGGTGATCGAACGCCAGCTCGCCCAGCTCCTCGACGAGGCCAGGCGGTGCTGATCAAGTTCTTCCCCAACGGCAAGGGCGCGGGCGCGGGGCCGGTCGGCTATCTGGTGGCCGAACGTGTGCTGGCCTATGACGGCAACCGCGACTTGATCCGGGATGCCGATGGCCAGCCCCTGACCGTGATCCGCGATCCCTTGCCCGAGGTGTTGCGCGGCGACCCAAGCCGCACCGAAGCGTTGATTGACGCCAGCCGTCACCAGTGGACCTACCGCGCAGGCGTGATCAGCTTTGCCGCCGAGGACGCGCCGAGCGAGGCGCAGCGGGCCGAGGTCATGGATGCCTTCGAGCAGCTGGCCTTTGCCGGGCTGGATGGCGAGCAATACGACATGCTGTGGGTCCGTCACAGCCACGAGGACCGCGTCGAGCTGCACTCCTGCACCCCGCGCCTGGAATTGACCACGGGCCGCAGCCTCAACATCGCGCCGCCGGGCTACCAGGACGCCTATGACAGCCTGCGCGACCTGATGAACCAGCGCCACGGCTGGGCCGATCCGATGGAGCTGGAGCGCGCTCAGGAGGTGCGCGACAGCATCGAGGCCCCGACCCGCGCCCAGGGCCGCGACGAGCTGCATGCGTGGATTCTCGATCAGATATCGATGGGCCTGATCGAGGATCGCGCCAGCATGGTCGACGTGCTCACCGACGCGGGGTTCGACCTGCCCCGCACGGGCAAGGCCTACCTGACCGCCCAGGACCCCGAGACCGGCGAACGCTGGCGCCTGAAAGGAGAGATTTTCCATGAAGACTGGCAAGCCGACCCGGCTGAGCGAGAAATTGAACGCGGAGCTGGGCACGATACGCCAGGACTACGCCGCCTCGATGGCATCCCAGCTGGAGAGCTTCAGGACCGATTTGACGGCCATTGCAAACGACGCGCGGCGTACCATCGAGAGCGATACGCGCCACTTCCTGAACGAGAACAGGAGCTTGTTCGAGACGCGGACCGAGCAGATCAGGCGCTGGCTGACGATCTCGCCCTGGGTGATCTCGGGGCTGATCGTGACGGGGATCGCCTCGATGATGGCCGCGAGTTGGTTCTGGACGGTCCTGCTGACGCGCTCGGAGATGGCGGAACTGGGCCTGACTCGGATCAACCAGGGGGAACAGACCTGGCTGACGCTGGACCCCGACAGGACCGAGCTGAAGACCTGCACGCTGGCCGGGACGCCGGTCATCTGCATCAAGATCGAGGAGAGATGAATGACGACGCCCCTGACAGCCTTGGAGCGCGACTTGCTCGCCTGCGTCGAGCGGTTGGTGACGGCTTGCGAAACCTCAGCCGCGGAAGTGACAGCCTTGGAGACACGCTCGACCGGCAGGATCGAGAAACGGATGGCTGGCTTGGCCGACTGCGTGACCTTGCTCATTCGTTCGCAGGCCGCATCAATGACGGCCTTGCGGGGCTTATTGAACGAAGAGGCGACCTACAACACGCTGGACGATCAGTTGCAGAAGAGCTTGACGCTAGCGAAGGCCGCCGAAGAGAGGCTGAAACAGAGCTGAGCGAACAGCAGATCGAACAGGGTCACAACCATGGCCTGGGGCTTTAACGAGGAAGGGCAACCAATGAGTTTTGCACACGACCACTTCACCATGAGCTATCATCAGGCTCGCGACTACGGCATCGACTATCGCGACTTTGAAAACGTGGACTGCCTGCCCGAAAGCGTTCCGCTCGTTGCTGTCGCGGGCGTCTGGGGCGACTACCAGAACATCCGTTGCCTGTTCATGGACGCCGAAGGGAATGGCTACATGCGGAATGTTCGCAAGCGGCGCGATGGGTATGTGATCCGGGAGCTGGGCGTGGATGCGAAGGAACTTAAGGTCGGGGAGAACGTGCTAGTACCTGCAAACGCCGTTGAGAGTGTGTCCGGCAAAGCTTGATGGGCAGGAGTGCCAAGCTGTGGCATGGCGAGATGCGTCGTTTTGTAATGCTAAGATATTGCATTAATCAAACTAATGCCATATTTGGGTATTACAAATCAGACATGAATGTAAAGCTACAGGTTGGCAAATGTCCGTCTCACGTACAAAACAGCGGCAGGCTGAAGGCAAGATCAATCAGGCTGTCCAGATGGCCCAAGCCATCTCGAAGCCATTGGGTGGTTGGATTGCGACCTTCCAGGAAGCAATCGGCATGAGCGCACCTGCCCTGGCCGAGCGGCTCGGCGTGTCCCGCAACAGCGTCTACAGCTCCATCCAGAACGAACAGGCCGGGACCATCTCCTTGAACCAACTCGACAAGATGGCCGAGGCCATGGGCGGCAAGCTTGTCTACGCGATCATCCCGCGCGAGGGTCCGGCCGAAGAGATCGTCATGGCGCAGGCCCGCAAGAAGGCCAGACGCATCATCCAGCGCACCCGAGCGCATATGGCCCTGGAAGAGCAGACCGAAGGCCTGCGCAGTCAGGAAGAGATGATTGAGGACCTGGCAAGCGAGATGGTACGTGAAATGCCCAAGGACTTCTGGAAGTGACCCTGGAACTGCACGAACCCACCGGAGCGACCCCTCTCACGCCTGACGAGCTGCTTGGCCTCAAGGCCAAGCACATCTCCACGCGCGGCGAGTTGAACGAACTGGAAGGTGAAAACATCATCGAAGGCCTGACCTGGTTGGATCGGCGGCCCAAATCCTTCGACGTCCTGACCGACGATGCCGCGCGAGAGGTCCACAAGCGCCTGTTCGGCCAGGTCTGGGACTGGGCTGGCGTCTACCGCCTGACCGAGAAGAACATCGGCGTGCCGGTCTGGCACATCTCGACCGAGATGCGCACCTGCCTAGATGATGCCCGCTACTGGCGCGAGAACGGCACCTACGACCCGTTGGAAGCCACCGCACGCTTCCATCATAAACTGGTCTGGGTTCATCCCTTCGCGAACGGCAACGGACGCTGGGCGCGGATCATGGCGGATACCTACCTGGCCACGATTGATCCTGATATTTACCTCGATTGGTCAGGCGGTGGGACTCTGACTGCCGACAGCGACCATCGCGCGCGATACATCGCGGCGCTGCGTGCGGCGGATGGGTTTGAGTTTGGGCCGCTGGTAAATTTGGTCAATGCGATTGCGAGGTAGTTTTGACGACCATTCGCCTCGTAGTTTAGCAGAGAGGATGCAAAAAAGAGTCGCGATAATCACGATCACTTGATTAGTTCACGATGCGCAGTGTTGGGCGAGTTCGGTCCTCTGTTCCCCCATTCCCATAGGGATATAGCCCATCAAGCTCATGTTCGTACACCCGAGCAAGAGAGGCCAGTTCTTCCTTATCGAATCCGAGATCATCAAGGTGTGACTTGACAATCGTCGGCATTACCCGAGGCATATCGTGTTCAAAGTCCAGGCTCGCCGGTTCGCGCGTGCGCCAACCTTTGGCGCTGATCTGCTTCCAGAGATAGCTCGCCTGGTTCTTTGTGATGATCCCCTCTCTTTGGATCGCATACAGGATTCCCTGCATAGACATTTTCCATTCCAGTTTGAGGTTGCCCAACAGCGCCAGATCGACCTTGCGTCCCCGGCATGCACCACGAAGTTCATCAGGCGGAAGAAGAAATGCCGAGGCGAACTCATTGGCCTCCTTTTCCATCGCAGGCGTTGGGAACCTATGCATGATAAGGTGCCCGAGTTCGTGTGCGAGCGTGAAGCGCACTCGGTCAGCGGGATGGTTCGGATTCAATAGGATCAACGGTGGCTGTCCTGGTGCCGAAAAAGTCACACCACTAACACCCGATCCCTGCCTTTTCGACTTGTCGGCACCCGCACCATAGAAATCGGAGAAACTGACAATGACACCTGCCCGTTCTAAAAGTCGGGTCAGGTTTTTTACCGGCCCTGCTGGCATCTTCCAATGTCGCCTCACCATATCGGCGATGAGACCAGGTGAGTCGAAGGCTTCGATGTCAAACTGGGGCATATGCAGAGACGGAGTAAACTCGACATTCTCGAGAAACCGCCGGAGATGCATCACCCGCAGATTCAGTTCGGCTGTGATCATGTCTACGTCACGGGCGCTGATCTGGGCAGGGCCGCGCAACATCGTGTGGACACTGACAGGTGGGCCATAGATCGGGGCATGTTGATCGAAAAACTCGACCGGCAACCCGAATACGGTTGAGATGCGTTTCAGCGTCTTGTCATCGATCTCGACGAGATCGTTTTCCATACGCGAATAGACGGCCTGCGCAATACCAAGGCGGTCAGCAGATTTCTTCTGTGTGAATCCTCGCAGGTGCCGCGCCATCCGCAGCAATGAACCTCGTGTAGACATGATTCAGTCGCTTTCAGAGTCGGATTCCGAGTCCGCAGGCCGGACACGCGGGCGAACGAGCAACTCGTCGTCATCCTCGCCGTCATCAGCCGGCGGAGTGGTAAGCGGTAGCCCGATAACATTTTCTGCGTCGGGTTTGCCAATTTCATAGTGCCAAAGCATCTGGTCGCCATCTCGGGCAGCCACAATGATAGACTCGATCTCTGTCTCCAAGTCATTCAGCGAATACAGGATTTCAACCTTGGCAGCAGCGGGCGGCATCCCTGGAAGGAATGCTCCTGCATTCACAAAGTCGATTACGGCTTGCGTGAGCAAATTGCGTCCGAGATGATCCTTGTCGCCCTTCTTGAAGCGCAGCAGAACCTTATCGCCGAAACAGAACTTCACCGTTTGGGATTGGTCTATCACCCGCACGTTTTGGTCGGTGTCGAACTCAGCGTGTGCGTGCTGAATTACGAAGTCAAACAAGACATTGGCTGTGGTGCGTTCATAGATAAATGGGGCAACGCCCTTTTCTTTCAAGCAGGAACGGAGCTCCAGAAGGTCCTTGAATGCGCGGTCGATGACATTGCGAATACGACCGTGAAACGGGGTTGACCTGCCCCCAGAATTTCGGGCCATTCAAAAAGAGAGTTTGTTCTCGTAACGTTCAAAGCTACGAGGAGAACGAAGAATGCGGAAGTCACGCTTCACAGAGGAACAAATCGTCGGGATTTTGCAGGAGTATGCTGCGGGTGCCAAAGTGTCTGAGCTTTGCCGCAAGCATGGGATGTCCGATGCGACGCTGTACAAGTGGAAAGCCAAGTATGGCGGCATGACAGTATCCGAGCTGCGCCGCCTGAAGGACCTGGAGGTCGAGAACTCGGAGCTGAAGCGTCTGCTGGCAGACGCGATGCTCGATAATGCTGGTCTTAAGGGGCTGCTGGCAAAAAACTCATAACGCCTGCCGCCCGTCGGGATGCGGTGGTCACGTTGATGGCTGAACACCAATTCACGCAAAGGCGGGCGTGCAGGCTGGTTGGAATATCCAGATCGAGCCTGACCTATCAGGCGCGCCCGGATCGCCACGCGCGGCTTCGGGAACGTCTGATCACGCTTTCAGGCAAGCACAGGAGGTATGGCTATCGTATGTTGCATGCCAAGCTGGTGCGCGAGGGGTTCAAGGTGAACGTCAAAGTCGTCGAACGTATCTACCGCGAGGAGCGGCTGTGGCTACGTCGCACAAAGCGCAAGAAGATCCCCAAGGAAGGCCGTGAGGGCGGCTGGTGCCCGATTGCAGCCAACCAACGGTGGTCTTTGGATTTCACCAGTGACGCACTGGCAAACGGGCGCAAATTCCGAACGGCGAACCTCAAAGATGATTGCACACGAGAGTGCCCCGCCATCGAGGTGGATTTCTCACTGCCCGGTGAGCGGGTCGTGGAACTGCTGAACCGGGTCGCACGCGAACGCGGATATCCTGACATTCTGGTCGTTGATAACGGCCCGGAACTACGAGGTCGCGCGCTTGACGCCTGGGCCGATGACAACGGCGTGCAGTTGTATTTCATAGATCCGGGCAAGCCGACCCAGAATGCCTACATCGAGAGTTTCAATGGTCGCTTCAGGGACGAATGTCTGAACCAGCATTGGTTCACAAGCATCGGCGAGGCTCGTGACATCATCGAAAACTGGAGGATAGACTACAACACAGAGAGACCGCACAGCAGCCTGAGATATCAAACCCCGGAGGAGTTCGCGGCAGCGCGGCCCTTCGACAAAACGCAATGGGCACAGCCGCTTGAGCTACATGAGGGCTCCGCGCCTGCGCCCATTGCTCACGCCGCTGAATGATGGCACACAAATGGAGAGCAAACTCGATTTACGAGTGGCCCTGAAAAAAGGGGCAGGTCAGGGTGAGAGCGTTTTCAGCTTCAGCGCGGGAGAAGGTTGACATAGTCGGTTCTGCTCGTCGGATGTTGTTTTAGGCACAATGGCATCAACTTTTTCCAAAATCAAGAGATTTTATTCACATTTCATTCCGATGCTGTGCGAGCTGAGGCTGCTAGACGGCGATGCCCTACCCCTAACCGGAACCGTTGGTTAGTGCCTCCCTCACCTCAGCTGGTCCTTCCAGTTGCCGCCGCAATCTTCACTTGGGATTGCTATAGGTCAAAACTACGACGTAAAAAGTGGCCTACCTTAGCAGTCAGTTAGAATTCTTCGCCTTTATGAGCTTCCGGATAGCCGCCGACCATGGGCCATCCAGTCGCCGTTTTCTTAAACAGCTGCCCGTAGCCGACCCCTAGCCTTCGATCGCCAGCTAGAAAACAGCTCTCGCAGATATTGCCCCATGGGCCACCGCGACGTAGGGATCCATCAACCATATAGTCGCCCTCAACAAATATCTTGCCGCAGCCATCGCATGACTCGATGGAACCTACCCATTCGTCCTGCCGTGCCTTTGTCACGTCGTCCTCAAATGCAGCTATTTCCACCGACGTGGGGGTCGAGGCGTCGTCCTGAGGTCGATCTAGAAAGCTTCCGGGAAGGCCGATTGCTAAGCCGGTTGCCAACATGCTCCGCGTTTCAAAATCAACGGCACTAATGCGAGCGAATCCAGAGTAAAGTGAAGTGGTCCCACCTTCTCGGACAGTTTTGCAGCGTTTCTAAGGTGTATCGGGTTTAGGTTTCATGCTGCTTTTTGCTCTGCCACGCCAGCCCAATATGCGTCGTCCGGGGTCTGTCGATCAAGCGCGGAATGGGGGCGTTTGTAGATCGCTTCCAGCCCCATCTTGGCCATCAGCCGCCTGACTCGATGCCGTCCAACAACGATCCTTTCCCGGCGCAGAAAGGCCGCGATCTGGCGGCTGCCGAAGAACGGATATTTGGTGAACACGCGATCAATCTCTTTCATTATCGCCAGCGTGTTCGCGTTGATGCCGACCGGTGTATAGTAGAATGCCGGCCGGCTCAGGCGCACCAGCTTGCATTGCTGGCTGACACTTAGTTCGGGATGGCCCCGCTTGATCATCGCGCGTTTCTTCTCGGGGCTCATCGCTTCAGCCCTTCTGACAAAAAATCGTTCTCGACTGCCAGCCTCCCGATCTTGGCGTGGAGGTCTTTAACTTCGGCCTCTGACGGCCCCGTCGGCTTGCCTCCACCCGAGAACACATCCGCCATTCCATCAATGGCCTGCCGCTTCCATGTGCTCACTTGGTTCGGGTGAAGCTGATGCTTCGCCGCGATCTCCTGCACGGTCTTATCGCCACGCAGCGCTTCCAACGCGACCTTAAAGCATCCGACCTTTAACCTGAGACATATCCGGCAGCCTTGAAGTAGTTCCAGCACTCTTCCGGTGAGAAGAGTTCGCAGATTTCAGTGAGGGCTTTGAACATGTCGGTGAAGGTTCGAGCGCCGATCCTGCGCAGGTGTGCTTTGAGTTTCGAGAAGGCCATCTCGATCGGGTTGAGATCGGGGCTATAGGGCGGCAGAAACAGGAACCAGCATCCGGCTTTGCGCATGGCTTTGGCCGCAGCGGCATTCTTGTGCGTCGCGAGGTTGTCTAGGATCACGACGGTACCTGGCTCCAGTTCCGGCACCAGCACCTGCTCGACATAAGCCGCAAAGGCTTCGCCATCCATCGCGCCCTTGATGACCCAGGGTGCGATCAATGCGTCGGCGCTGAGGCCCGCGATGAAGGTCTGCGTGCCCCATGATCCAAAGGGCGCATCCATCACCAGCCGCGCGCCCCGTTGTGACCATCCACGCTGGCGGGTCAGGTTGGTTTTGACAGAGGTTTCATCAATGAATACAGCACGATCTGGCTGAGCCGAGACGGCAGGCAAGCGGTGTTTGACCCAATGGTCGCGTTGTTTCCTTACCCTCGCGCGGTGTCGTTCAGTCGCGACCAACGTCTTTTTTTGTACGTGAAGCCCAGCTTGCGCAGGAACCGGCCAATCGCATCAGGGTGCGCCTGAACACCGGTCGCATCCGCAAGAGCGCCGGCAAGTTCAGGCATGGTCATGTCGCCGTCCTGTTCAATCAGTTCGATCAGAAGCGACCGATGCGGATCAAGCTTGCCCTTGCCGCGAGGACGGCCCTGAGGCGCGGCCCTTGCTTGTCCGGTTCGCCGGATCGCAAGCCCCCAACGCGCCCCGGTCGCGGGCGAAAGCTTCAGGCGCAACGCCGCCGCGCGTCCGCTCAATCCTTCTTCAACCAACTTCTGAAACCGCATCCGCAACGCGTTCGGCAAAGGTGCTGACATGATCCATCCTCCCAAACAGGATGAATCACAGATCGGCACTCAAGGGAATCCCTTGCGATTCAGGTTTTGAGCCGGACGCTTTAGCCTTAAACTGATCTGTAAAGTTCCGGCGTTTCGCCATTCTCGTATCCCTTCAAAGTTTTGGGATACACCTTAGCTCGTTGTCCGATTTTCTGGGACCACTTCAGAAGTCGCCAAAATCAACAACGCCTTCAATCGTCGCATCTCGCAACAGATATTCGCGTAGCGGTTGGCCTGACCCGGTTTTGAAGAAGGTACTCGAGGAGATGTAGCCCAAACGTCCGCCCGGCTTCAGCAATCGCAGACCGCGTTCGTAGAAGTAGCAAAACAAGTCGGCCACACCGTGGTAGCTCTCAAATCGCCTTTGCAGATACGGCTTAAGGTCGGAGATAAGCTCTTGGCGCACGTACGGCGGGTTGCCCAGCACCACGTCAAACCCGCCTTCGGCAAAGACTTCGGGAAAGGCGGTTTCCCATGTGAAGGCGTGGTCGAGATAGGCGAAATTGCTGTCCTCGATCAGGCTGTCACCGACGCGGATACTGCCCGACAGGCTGTCGAGAACCTTGCCGCGCCGAGCGGTTTTAATCCAAAGCGACAGCTTGGTGATCTCGACGCTTTCCGCGTTCACGTCCACGCCGAAGAGGTTGTTCGACAGGATTTCGCTGTCCGGATCGAGCAAGTCCTGAATGTGCTGATCCTTGCCTTGCAGTTCGGCGATCTTGTCGTTCACGCGGGACAGTTCGGCCTTGAGAAAGTCGAATGCCATGATGAGGAACACGCCCGACCCACAAGCGGGATCGACGATGCGCAGCGTCTTGATCCGGTCGCGGTAGGCTTGCCAAGCTTCCAGCTCGGCCGATTTCCTGCGCCACGGGATGGCGCCATAGTCGGAGATGTCAGCGCCCTTCTTGGCGTGATCGCGTAGGATGGTTTCAAAGGCTTCCTTGAGGTGAGCGCCTAGGGTTTCGACCACTATGAACCGGGCGATGTAGTCGGGCGTATAGACCACCCCGTCTCGCTTGCGCCGCCCGCTGGTGCCGCTTGTCTTTTCGGGCTCTTCCTCTTCGCCCCGCGCGATGGCTTGCAGGCGTTCCACGTCGGCAATGGATTGTTCGAAGATGTGGCCGAGCACGGTGACAGAGACTTCGGAGGCGAAGTCATACTCGCCGAGGGTCTTGTAGCCTTCGCAAACTGCGTCAGGAATATCGAGGCCATTGATGGCCTCATCCGTGCGAAACAGCCCGCCGTTGTAGCGGAGTATCTTCAGCTCTTCGCTGCCTGCGTCGATGGCCCGGAACAAGCCTTTGAAGTTTTCCCAGACAGGTCGCGGATTATAAGGATCGCGCGCCGTGAAGGCGTTGGCGAGCGTGTTGTCTGGTAGAAGGCCTGTGTCTTCGGCGAAGGCGATGAACAGCACGCGGTCGAGGATCTTCTGCGCGAGGGCAATCGCGTCGAGCGCATCAATGGACGCGTCGGCCTCTTGTGCCGCATGGAGCAGTTTCAGCCGAAGCTCTTTGTAGTCGCGATACAGGTTGTCTGTAATGTCCTTGTCTTCGCGACGGCTTTCCTTGAGCAGGTCAAGCGTGCTGCCAGACAGCAGGTTCTCCGCCGAGAGGAGGAGCATGAATCGCGCGTATTCGTCCGGATCGGTCAGCTGGTCGAGCCGGAAGACCTCATAGGCCGAGGTGCCCTCGCCGAACCCGTAGAGTCGCAGCTCTATGTAGTTGGACACGAGAACCCATTTCACGCCGCGCGCGTTCATGGCGTATTCCCACGCCTGTTGAACGGGGCTCTTGTTGCGGCCAGGCATGATAGCATCAAGGTTGCGGGTATCCGCGCCCTTCAGTTCGAACGGGGCAAGGATTTCAGGCTTGGAGCCGCCGAAGCGCCCAAGGGCAAGATCGACACTGCCTCGCAGGATCGTTTGTTCCGTTGCGACGGTGTAGTCCGCACCGCCAGCAGGGCCGTGATAGCCGAGAACGCCTTCAACGATCTTCGCGGTGAACTGTCCGTGCAGGGCGGTTTCTTTGAGGGAGTAAATTCTCCCGTCGCGGATCATGTCTGACCATGCATCCAAGGCGTCCCTGTGCTCGCTTGGGGGGACAGCTGGCTCAATGTGCCGGGATAGCGTTTTTTTGTTAAATAGGTTCAACGTTCTAGCTACCGTTACCTGAGTCGGTCACATTCGCGGAGAAGGTGCTCGATCCTCCTCGAAACGAAGCACAAGATGAGAACCGACCCCGCTAGAACGGGCAGTAACAACCCCGAAAGGGCCGTCGAAACGACTTGCACAGCATCGAACCAGGAATAGGCGCCGTCGCGCACGGAAAAGAAGGTGAAACGGCCTACCCCGCCCAAATAGATGGCGGTGAGAATGGCAAACAGGGTGTAGAGCGGTTGCAGCGGGTCGATTGCCGTACGCTGTGCGCGTTCCAATGTTGCGCGCTTCATCAGTCGCCAGTTCTTGCTTGCTTTGTTCACTAGATTACTCCCTTACCAACTCGATCCATGTGTGCACGTCATCATCCGTCACTTCGCGGCCCCCGACGTGCGATTGATACCAGCGGGCGACGATTGCCCCGCGCTTTTCGCTTTTGATTTTGATGTTTTCGTCGTTGAGGTGCTGATCGAGCGAGGTCTCGATCCTCTTGAGGGCTTCAAAGTCATGTTCCGCTCTGACAGCTTTAGTCCCCAATAGTATCCAGGCCGCGTCCACATCGAACTGACCAGCCATTGCCACCAGCGCCTCAACCGGCAGGCCGCGTTGGCCCTTTTCGTAGCTGTGATAGGCGCGATGTGAGACACCAATCGCGTCCGCCATGGCGGTCTGTGTCAGGCCAATCTCATTGCGGGCAATCGCGAGCCGCGCGCCCATTGCTGCGAAGACAGACTTGGATTCCCGCACCGTGCAAGGCCCCTATTGACGAAACTGTCATATTTCGCGAAACTGCACAAACTGACGTAAAATTGCGTTCTCTGCCATCTGACCACGTCAGAAGGTGCGGAACAAGCGATTCCATGCGTATTGTCGAATCAACCTAAGCGGACAAGGACGACTGAAATGGCAGAGACCGACAACTCAGACAGCTCGCAAATCCTGGGGCTTGGTAAAACGCCCGCACAATGGGTCGAAGTCATGGCTGAGATGGGGATCGATATTTCCGAACGCACATTGCGCGAGCGGGCGAATGACACGGGCGCGTTCTATCGGCTGGGACGGACGATGCTGATCACGCCTGCGCAGATCGACACGATTTTTGAAGGAGGCCAGGCATGCCGCTCCAAATCTACAAGAGAGGCCGTGTCTACTGGGCTAAGGGCTGGGTCGAGTACAACGGCAGGCCAATCGCAGGCCCATACCGGCGAAGCACTAAGGCATCTACAGAAGCAGGCGCACGGGACTGGATAAACCGCGAGACAGAGCTTCAGATACGTCGTCACGTCGTAGGCGATGAACCGAGCAAGACATTCTCCGATGCGATCATGCTCTACAACGCTTCTCCGAAGACCGCGAAGCAGCTGATTCCGATTGTCGAAGAGATAGGTGACATGCCTTTGGGCGCAATCTCTGGCGCGCTTCTGAAAGGCCTTGGGCCGAAACTGAAACCGAAGGCCTCGACCGATACTTGGTGGCGAGAAATCGTGACGCCAGCGAGTGCCGTGATCAACAACGCGCATGAGTTGGAGGGCACGCCTTTAATCCGAGTGAAGCCCTACGACAAGTTCGAGCGGATCGCCCAGGACAAGCGGCGCGGAAAGCTCAGCCGGGTTGAACGCAAACCGGCTGACAAGGAATGGATCGAGGCGTTCTGTCGGGCCGCTGACCCCTACAATGCCGCGCTGGTCCGATTCATGTTTGAGACGGCAGCGCGGATCGATCAAGCTGTTTCAATCGAGCCTGACGATCTGCGGCCCGCCGAGAACAAGGTCAGGGTGAAGGCGCAGAAGGGTCACCCGGAAAGCTGGATAACCGTCTCGCCTCAGATGATGGATGAACTGCTGGCCTTGCCGCCGAAGCGCCCGAAGAACCGAAAGACTGGGAAGCTCATGAAGCCCCGCGTCTTCGGCTATGGCAGCTCTACGGGTTACAACACGCGCTGGAAAACGATCTGCAAGCGCGCAGGCATTCCATACCTGTCGGCACACCCGGCAGGGCGGCATGGGTTTTTCACGGAACTGGTCGTCCGCCAGGGCGTCGATCCAGTCACCGCAGCCAAGGCTGGGCGCTGGTCAGACCCCAATTTGCCCATGCGCATCTACGCCCATGCGGAGACGGATGAGGCCGATGTCAGAGCCCGTTTTCGTACAAACCACGTACAGACGGACACTGTACAAACACCCAAGAGCACAAAATCAAAGAAGGAATAGCGCTATGAACGGTTCCCTCCTAAGGGGCAGGTTGCAGGTTCGAATCCTGCCGGGGTCGCCACGCTCTATCTCAGATCCGTTTTCCTGAACGATGTGGGCCGGGCCGGTTTGACAGCCTTTTTGGAAACCACTTGCATTTGATGTTTGGTCCCGGGCTTACTTTGTCACGGCGACTGCTTTGCGGGGTATCATGCGCATTACCAACACCGGCCTGCTCCTGAACGACCCGGACCGGTCGACGCCGGGTTACGTTCTGATCAGCCCGGTGGACAGCGATCGGGTTTATCTTCTTGATCACGATGGCGCGGTTGCCCGCCGGTGGTCAACCGGCGGCGGCATGACGAATTGGTGTTACCTGCTGCCCAATGGCCATTTGTTTGTGAACGAGCGTTGCGCCGACCCAAAGGGGGTCGCCCTGACGGTCAGCGGGAAACTCTGTGAATACGACCGGGACGGGCGGCTGGTCTGGTCGCATGTCGACCCGTACCAGCATCATGATGCACGGCGTCTGGACAAGGGCGCCGTCTATGCGGCGTTCACCGAACTGAGTGCCAGGCAAAAGGCGGCCGTTCCGGGGGGGCTGCCCGGATCGGAGCCGGAGGGTGGGCCCTACGGAGAGGTGATCCGCGAAGTCAACGAAGACGGTACGGTCCTTTGGGAATGGGATCTGCTGCACGGGCTGGACACGGATGCGTTCCCGATCTTTCCCACGGCAAACCGCTGGAGCTATGGCCACATCAATACCGTCTGTCCGTTGCAGGATGGGACCCTGCAGATCAGTTGCAAAAACCTGAACCTGCTGTTTACCGTGGACCGCGGCACGGGCGACCTGAGCTGGGTTTACCAGAATGACGCCCTGAGCGGGCAGCACGATGCCCAGATGCTGGAAAACGGCAATGTGCTGGTCTTTGCCAACGGGGCCTACGCATCGGATCTGCACAGCAGCCAGGTGTGGGAGATAAACCCGGAAACCAATGAAATCGTCTGGCAATACGCGGCAAAAGACGATCCGACATCCTTCTTTTCGCCGCATATGTCCGGTGCCCAGCGGTTGCCATCGGGCAATACGCTTGTCTGCGAAGGCAACAAGGGCTGCATTTTCGAGGTGACGCCGGACGGGGATATCGTAAGGGAATTTGTCAGCCCCCACTTTGCCGAGGGCGAGATGTTCGGCCGGACCAATTGGGTGTTCCGGGCGCGATGGTATGCGCCGGACTCGCCCGAAATCGCGAGCCTCGGCTTGTAAGCCGTCGAGCGGGCACCCAGATCGGGGCCGTGGCAAGAACGCAAAGCGGTTCGGCGCAGGATTTCCGGGTGATGTCCGCTCAGCCCGCGGCCGCCAGTGCGCCAAACTGGGCACCGCGGCCCGGGGCGGCATCCAGCAGCAGCCGGGTGTATTCGTGTTGTGGATCCAGATAAACGCCCTGCGTCGCGCCCTGTTCGACAACTACGCCTTTCTGCATGACGATCAGCCGGTCGCAGATCTGCGCGGCCACGCGCAGGTCGTGGGTAATGAACAGCATCGCCAGATTGTAACGGTCCCGGATGCCGTCGAGCAGCTTGAGAACCTGAGCCTGAACCGACACGTCCAGCGCGGATACGGCTTCGTCCGCGATCAGCAGTTCCGGGTTCACCATCAGCGCGCGGGCGATACAGATCCGCTGACGCTGACCGCCCGAAAACTGATGCGGATAGCGGTCCAGCGCGTCGGCAGACAGGCCAACCAGTTCCATCAGTTCCCCGGCGTTTTTCAGAGCCTCGTCGCGCGGCATCCCGAAATTCATCGGGGCTTCGACCATGGACTGGCCTACGGTCCGGCGCGGGTTCATCGAGCGGTAGGGATCCTGAAACACGATCTGAACCTTGCTGCGGTGCGGGCGCAGTTGGCTTTGCGAGATGGTCGCGATGTCGGTGCCGTGCAGGTTGATTTCGCCGCTGGTCGGGTCGATCAGGCGTGCGATACAGCGGGCGACGGTGGATTTGCCGGACCCGCTTTCGCCGACGATGCCCAGCGTTTCGCCCCGGACGACATGCAGGTCGACATCAGACGCCGCCAGCACTTCGCGCCCGTTGCCGAACCAACCCTTTGACCCGTATTTCTTAACCAGAGTGGTGGTTTTGACGGCTGTTTCGCCCTCCACCGGTTTGCGTTCGGGCGGATGCATGGACGGGACCGAGGCCATCAGCATCTTGCTGTAATCTTCCTGCGGGTTCGTCAGGATCTGTTCCCGGGTCCCCTGTTCCACGATGTGCCCGTGCTGCATGACCACGACCCGGTCGGCAATCTCGGCAACGACACCGAAATCATGGGTGATGAACAGCACACCGGTGCCGCGCCGTTCCTGCATTTCCTTGATCAGTGTCAGGATCTGCGCCTGCGTCGTGACGTCCAGCGCCGTCGTCGGTTCGTCGGCGATCAGAAGCGCGGGATCAAGCACCAGCGCACAGGCGATCATGATCCGTTGGCGTTGCCCGCCGGACAGCTGGTGCGGATAGCTGTCGACCATGCGCTCGGCATCGGGCAGGTGCACGGCATTCATGATCTCGATCGCCCTTGCCCGGCGCTCCGACGCGCTGAGCCTGGTGTGGATTTCCAGCATCTCCGCGATCTGTTCGCCAACACGGACAACCGGGTTCAGTGCGGTCATCGGCTCCTGAAAAATCATCGCCATTCTGGTGCCGCGCAGGTCCCGCAACCGGCCGGCGCTGGCTTTCAGCGTGTCTTCCCCCTCCAGCAGGGCTTCCCCCGCGACGGGTTTCAGCTCGCGTGGCAAAAGACCCATCACCGCCTGCGCCGTGACCGATTTTCCCGACCCGCTTTCGCCGACGACACAGACGATCTCGCCCGGCCCGACGGTAAAGCTGATGCCTTCGACGGCGTGTTGCCGGTCCGATCCTCCTGGCAGCCGGACCGCCAGGTTGCGGACCTCAAGAACGTTGCCTGTCATCTCTTACACCCGCTTTGCAAAGCGTGGGTCGAGCGTGTCGCGCAGACCGTCGCCCAGCATGTTGACTGACAGCACCGTGATCGCGAGCAGAACGCCCGGGTACAGGATCTGGTAGGGGTGCAGCTGGAAGTTTTCGCGGGCCACGCCCATGATGTTGCCCCAAGTCGGAACCTCGTCCGCCGGAATGCCCAGCCCGAGGAATGACAGGATCGCCTCCACAATAATGGCCGAGGCCACGATGAACGTTCCCTGAACGATCAGCGGCGCAACCGTATTGGGCAGAACATGGCGGATCAGCAGCAGGTGTGTCTTTGTACCGGCAGTGATCGCTGCTTCGACATAGGGTTCTTCACGGATCGACAAGACGATACTGCGGACCAGCCGGACCACCCGTGGCACTTCGGGCACGACAATGGCGATGATCACGCTGGTCAGCCCGGCGTTGAAAACCGAGACGACGGCAATCGCAAGCAGGATCGCCGGGATTGCCATCAACCCGTCCATGATCCGCATGATGATCCCGTCGAGGAACCGGAAATACCCGGCAACGAGCCCCCCAACCATCCCGATGGCAATCGAGATCGCGGCGACGGTGACGCCGACGATCAGCGACACACGGGCACCGTAGATTACCCGGGAATACAGGTCACGGCCCAGCGAATCGGAGCCCAGCCGATAGTGCACGGGGACCTTGATCCGGCCTTCATCGGTATACACCTTCATAATACCCTCAAACCCGGGTTCCTTCAGCCGGTTGGAGGTCGAGATCGCATTCGGGTCGCGTGTTCCGAGGGCAGGGGCCAGAAAGGCCATGAGACAGATCAGCAGGACCAGAATACCGCCGATCAGAACCGAAGGGTGGCCGCCCATGCGCCGAAGGGTCCGGCGAAACGGGGAATGCGCGCTTTGGGTTGTCATCAGTATCGGATCCTTGGATCAAGCACGGTGTAGCTGAGATCGATCAGAAGGTTGATCAGCACGTAGATCAGTGAAAACAGCAGAACGACCGCCTGAATTGCCGGGAAGTCGCGGTTCAGGACCGCTTCGACTGTCAGCAACCCGAGGCCGGGAATGTTGAAGACGCTTTCGGTCACGACAACGCCGCCGATCAGGATCGCAAAGGCGAAGCCGATGACCGTGATGATCGGTACCGCGGCATTGCGCAGGGCATGGCGGGTCAGAACCTTGGTTTCGGTCTGACCTTTGGCGCGGGCGGTGCGGATATAGTCCTCGCCCAGAACTTCCAGCATTGATGTCCGGGTCATCCGGGCGATGAAGGCAACAAAGATAACCGACAGCGCCAGCGCGGGCAGGACCAGGTGAACAATCCATGGCCCGATGCCATCGCCCAAACGTTTGTAACCCTGCACCGGCAGCCAGTTCAGCTGGATCGAGAATATGTAAACCAGCGCAAAGCCGATCACGAAAACCGGGACCGAAAAGCCGAGCACGGAAAAGCCCATAACGATACGGTCGACCCAGCTGCCTTGCTTGTAAGCGGCGATGATGCCCATCGGGACAGCGATGCAGACCGTCAGGATAATAGTGACCATGGACAGCGAAAGCGTCGGTTCAATCCGGGCGGCGATCAGTTCGCTGACCTGTTTCTTGAAATAAAAGCTTTCGCCGAAATCACCGCGGAAAACGTCGCTGATCCAGATGAAGAATTGCTTCAACAGCGGTTCGGTCAGGCCCAGCTTCTCGCGGATCTCGGCAATCTGCGCGTCACTGGCGAAATCGCCTGCGATCAGCGCAGCAGGGTCGCCGGGGGTCAGCCGCAGCAGCATGAAAATGAAGACCGCGACGAAGATCATGACGGGGATTGTCGCAAGCAGCCGCTTCAGCAGATAGGAGGCCATCGGAACTCTCGCTGTATCGGGAGGTGGAGGCTCCGCCGCGGCGAACCGCAGCGGAGCAGATCGTCACAGACGACTTACTTCTTTTCGATGTTCCAGAAGACGGGCACGCCGGCCTGCAGGTAGCCATCGATATTGTTGGCCAGCGCCGAAGGCGTGTTCCACTGACCCAGGTGAATGTGGGTCGGGTATTCCACGAAACGGGCCTGGATCGCATCGATGATCTTCTTCTGCTCGTCCGCGGTTCCGGCACGGGCAAACTGATCGCGCAGCTCTTCCATCTGCTCGTCGCACGGCCAGCCGAACAGGGCCTTGTCACAGGACGAATTCAGGAACGCCATGGTCAGCGGGTTGATCAGGTCACCCATGGTCCACGCGGTCAGGAACATGTTCCAGCCGCCATCGGCCGGTGCGTCCTGCTTGGAACGGCGAGCCACCAGCGTCGACCAGTCCATGGACTGCATGTCGACATTCATGCCGATGGCTTCCATCAGTTCCTTGGCAACCGGTGCGAGGTTGGTCAGAACCGGCACGTTGGTCGAATGCATCAGCACAACCGGTGTTCCGTCATACCCGGCCTCGGCCAGAAGTTCCTTGGCCTTGGCAAAGTTCGATTCCAGCAGCCCGTCCATATGGGCCGTGCTTTCGAACGGCATGCCGCAGCCAAACAGCGCCTTACAGGTCTTGTAGAAATCTGCATGGCCGATATTGGCTTCCAGGAAGTCTTCCTGATTGAAGGCATAGAGCAGCGCCTGACGGATCTTGTCGTTGTCAAACGGCGGGTGCAGCACGTTGAACCGCGCAGTGTATTGCAGGCCCGGCGGGTTGGAATCCTTGATGTAGGCTTTGCCGGCATCATGGATCAGTGGATGCAGGTCGGGCGGCAGCGATTCGATGATATCCACTTCGCCCGCATTCAGCGCGTTCACGGCCTGCTGAATGTCGCGGTTCGGTGTCCATTCGACGCGATCGACCTTGGCGATCTTGGCTCCGGAAAACCCGGACGCAGGCTCGGACCGCGGCACATATTCGTCAAACTTTTCATAGACGACTTTAACACCCGGTTCCCATTCCTCCATATTCATCTTGTAGGGGCCGGAACCGATGTATTCCGAGATCTGTTCGCTGCCCGGAGTAGCAGCAATCCGCGCCGGCATCATGAACGGCACGTTCGAGGACGGTTTGCTCAGCGCCAGTTCGATCAGGCTGGTCGGTGTGTTCATCGTGAACACGATATTCTTGTCGCCATCGGCCGAGAGGTTGTCGACGAAGCTCATCAGCTTCTGCCCCATCGCGTCCTTGCCGCCCCAGCGATTGATCGAGGCCACGCAATCCTCGGCCGTGACCGGAGTACCGTCATGCCACATCAGCCCGTCGCGCAGGGTCAGCGTTACGGTCATCCCGTCTTCTGACCGGGTTACCGTATCGACCATCTGAGGCTGGATGGCTCCGTCCGCATCAAGCGAAAACAGAGTATCGTAGATCATATAGCCGTGGTTGCGGCTGATATATGCAGTCGTCCAGATCGGATCGAGGATCTTCAGCCCGGCGTGAGGAACGACGCGCAGGACAGTTTCTGCAAGCGCCAGTTGCGCGTTTGCAGTCATGCCAATGGTCATTGCGGCCGCGGCCGCGGCGCCCATGAGCACTCTGCGACTGAGTGATTTCAGCATTGTTGTCTCCCTGAAGTTCTTTTTTGATATTGATGCATTCGCACGTATTACTATCTGCCCAGTTCCGCGCTCTGTCAAAGGCACGTTTGGGATTCCGTTCAGATTCTGGACCGTCAGGGAAGGCGTCCGCCCGTCAAATCGGCACTGCGTTCACTGCCCGTCAGCCGAATTCCGCCTCGGCAGTCATTGCAAGCGCGCCGTCGGGAGTGCAGGCCCAAGCGGTGGCGGCACGTTCCCCCATATTCAGGAAAAGACCGAACGGAGCGGAACAAAACAGCGGGCTGACGGCGCGGTAGGCGAACGACGTCATCCGGCGCTGTGACCGGCCGCGGCAGAATTCGGCCAGCATCGTAGCCGTGAGCGGACCGTGAAAAACAAGGTCAGGATAGCCTTCCACATCCCGGGCATAGTCGCGGTCATAGTGGATGCGGTGCCCATTGAACATCAGCGCGGAATACCGGAACAACATCACCGGCGAAGGCTCTACCGTTTGCCGATGGGTGTGTCCGTCCGGCGCGGCAATCTGTTGCGAGGGCGGGGCCTCCGGAGACGGGTCGTCGCGATAGACGACATCGTGTTCCTCGCGCCAGACGGTACTTTCATCGCGCAGAAAGCAATGTTCGACGGTGACAAAACACAATGCGCCGGATTTGCCCCGCTTGGGGGTAACCGCAAGGATTTTGCTCCTTCTGGTTACAGAATCACCGATTCGCAGATCGTCTTGGAACTCGAAACGTCCGCCCGCCCACATGCGCCGCGGCAGCGCGACGGGTGGCATGAAGCCCCCCTTTTTCGGATGCCCGTCCCGTCCCAGCCGGTCCAGTGGTTCCGGCGCGTGAAAGTAGAGCCAGTTCCACAGGGGCGGCAAAACGGCCCCGGTTTCAAACCGGTCCTTGGTGGGCAGGATGCTCTGCATGAGAACGGCCTGCCGAACGTCGATCACGTCCCGGGCATTTTCCGTTCGCCCGATCCACTGTTTGACGTCGGGTTGCTCTGCGTGCGCCTGCATCATGAATAAACTCCTGCCCGGTTATCGGATCAGTACGGAATTGCGGCGGACTGATCCAGTTTTCAGATCGCTGTGGCCCGGTCAGGGTTGCAACCGGTTTCCTGCTGACACGATGGCTTCGGACAGGGGGCCGTAAAGCGTACCGTGCAATCCGCCGGACAGTACGATCAGTTCCGAACGCGGCATGGCCTGATGCAACTTCCATGCCGTGACAAGAGGACAGGAAAGATCCACCCGGCTGTTGATGAGAATCGCCGGAAGCCCGGCCAGTTCCGCGGCCCGTTCCAACAGCGGCGGCGTCAGCCAGGCCAGATCCCGGAAGTAATGCGTGACGACCCGCGCGAAGCCTAGCCGGAACCGCGGATCGCGGAACCGGTCAGACGGTTCGGCCCGCGGATCGGCTTCCAGGACAGCGGCTTCCCACCGGCACCAGTCCCGCGCCGCCGCATCGCGCGCCGCGACATCGTCGGACATCAGCCGGTGGCAATAGGCGTCCGCCATTCCGATGCCCGGAGTTCCCTCGGGTGCCCCAACTTGAAACGCGGAAAACGCTTCGGGCAAATAGGCGCCCGCAGCGCCATAGAGGTTGTCGATTTCAAACCCGCTGGTGGATGTGACTGAGGCAAGGATCATTCCCTGAACGTGATCGCGATGCGCAAGGGCATATGCCTGCGCCAGCGTCGCGCCCCAGGACGCGCCATAAAGGTACCATTGGGCGATGTCCAATTGCTTCCTCAGGCGCTCGATATCCGAGATCAGATGCGTGGTGGTGTTGGCATGCAAAGCCTGCCGGGTGTCCCCGGCATGCGGGGTCGACCGGCCCGCGCCGCGCTGGTCCATTGTGATGATGTGCCAGAGGTCAGGGTCGAAGAGACGTGGCATCCGGTCTGCCGTGCCGCCGCCCGGTCCGCCGTGCAACAGCAGAATTGCCGGGCGGCTTGGCGCGCCGAAGCTTTGCCAGAACACGCAATAGCCGTCCTCTTCATCCAGATAGCCGCAGCGTATCGGCGGCGTTTCCGCATAGAGAGGCATCCGGACGGGTTACTCAGCGGCGCTGGCCAGGCGAACGTGTTGCCCCGGGGCCGCCTTGTGTTGCAGCTCCATCATCTTTTCCTTGGTCTTTTCCGTTTCGCGCGCGGCCTGCGCGGCCCCGGTCAGGTATTGTTTGGACCACGCGGGTTCATTGCGCACACCATACCACGCAGCGGCCTGATGCGTAAAATAGGGGTTCCACAGGTGCGGACGGCCGATTGCGACCAGATCGGCGCGCCGGGTATGCAGGATTGTGTTGACCTGCGCGGCTTCGGTGATTGCGCCGACCGTCATGGTTGCGATTTTCTTAACGTTGCGGACGGCTTCGGACAAATGCGTCTGGAACATCCGTCCATAGACCGGGCTCTGATCCGGCACGGTCTGTCCGGCGGAAACGTCGATCAGATCACATCCTGCGGCTTCGAAGCCTTCGGATATGGCGATCAGGTCGGCCTCGTTCAGCCCGCCATCCTTCCAGTCGGTGCCGGACACACGCACGGACATCGGCCGTTCCGGGGGCCACGCCGCGCGCATGGCTGCAAACAGTTCCAGCGGGAAGCGCATCCGGTTTTCCACGTTTCCGCCATAGTCGTCGCTGCGCCGGTTGGTCAGCGGCGACAGGAATGAAGCCAGAAGGTATCCGTGTGCACAATGCAGTTCCAGCATGTCAAACCCGGCACGGGCAGCGCGTTCGGTTGCCTGAACGAATTCGTCGCGGATCCTGTCCATACCCTCCCGGCCCAGCTCTGCCGGGGCGTCATTGACACCTTCTTCCCACGGCAAGGGGGACGCGCTGACCAGATCCCAGCGCTTCGCAGCATCCCGGATCGGCACGTCGCCATCTTCCCAACCGAGCTGGGTCGCGCCCTTGCGTCCGGCATGCCCCAACTGCATCGCGACCTTGGCCCGGGTGTTGGTGTGGATGAAATCAACCACCTCTTTCCACTGCGCTTCGTGATTGTCGGTCCACATGCCGGGGCACCCCAGCGAAATCCGCGCGTCCGGCGCCGGACAGGTCATTTCTGTATAGATCAGACCCATGCCGCCGGAAGCGTGCCCGCCGTAATGCACCTTGTGCCAGTCGGTCAGGTTTCCGTCCTCGTCGGCGCTGTATTGTGCCATCGGCGACATCACGACCCGGTTCATCAGTTCGAGGTCTCGCATGCGAAACTTCGAGAACATCGGGGTGGGGCGGGAATTCGACAGATCCTCGCCGGTTTCCCGCAGGTGACGGGCATACCATTCGTCATCCGCACGGCGGACGAATTCGGGATCGCGCAGGATCAGGTTGTCATAGGTGATCGACTTGGCCCGGCACATCACCACCATGGCAAACTGGTACGGCTCCATGTCCCAGGACCGGGACATATGTTCGAACCAGCTGAGTGACACGTCGGCATTGTGCTGAATGATCTGGCACGGAGTGCGCCGGGCGTCATCATAGGCCTGAAACGCCGTCTGAACGTCTGTTTCGGCATGTTCCAGCAGCGCGTCGGACAACGCGATTGCGCATTCCATCGCCAGCTTGGTGCCGGACCCGATCGAGAAATGTGCGCTGGCCTTGGCATCGCCGAGAATGACGATATTTCCGGTGTACCAATTCTCGCAAAAGATGCGCGGGAAGTTGCGCCAGTTGGACCGGTTCAGCAGCAGCGGATGGCCCTGCAGTTCCTCGGTAAAAATCTGTTCCAGCTTTGCCTTGGAGCCTTCCTCGTCAAACTCTTCGAACCCGTGGCCCTGCCACGTGGCTTCGTCCATTTCGAACACCCATGTCGAGTGATCGTCCTCGTACTGGTAGCAGTGAGCCACCATATGGCCATGTTCGGTTTCCCGGAAGAAATAGTTGAATTCGTCCATCTGCCGGGTTGATCCCATCCAGCAGAACCGGTTCGATTTCCAGACCATCGAAGGCTGAAATGCATCTGCATGGTGCTGCCGGATGGCCGAGTTGATCCCGTCGCCGGCCACGATCACATCCGAGTCCGGGAACCGGTTTTTGAGATCTGCGGCATCAACTTCGACCCCGAATTCCAGCCTGACCCCCAGTTCTGCGCAGCGCTGTTGCAGCAGGCGCAGCAACGTACGCCGGGAGGTGCCGCAAAACCCGTTGCCGGCACAGCGCATTTCCTGTCCCTTGTAGTGGATGGCAACGTCATCCCAATAGGCGAACTCGTTCCGCATCAGGTCGAACAGGGGTTTGTCGCGGCTCAGAAATTCGTCCAGCGTTTCATCGGAGAACACAACGCCGAAACCAAATGTATCGTCCGCCTGATTGCGTTCGAACACTTCCACATCCCAATCCGGCCGGGCTTTTTTCGTCAAAAGCGCCGTGTAGAGCCCGCCGGGTCCGCCCCCGATGACCGTGATCTTCATGGGTGACTCCTATGTTGCATGATTAATACGTGCATATACACATATTATGCAGTTGACCAGTATTTTCTCTCCGTGCATGGTTGGCGGAACATGACCGATGCACCAGATCTCGACCGGTTCGAGCCGCCCGAATACCTGCTGGCCAAGCTCAACACCCAAATCCGTGAATTCATGCATTTCGCCTTGCGTCCGCATGGGCTGAAGTTGGTGGAATGGCGGGTTTTGCAATGCCTGCTGAACGAAGATCAGGTGCACACCGTTGCCGATCTGGCCGAGCTGGCAGTGATCGAGCGAACCGCGACCAGCCGTCTGATCGACAAGATGGCCGCGCGGGGGCTTCTGAAGAAAGAGGCGCTTGAAAATGACAGGCGCTTCATGCGGATAACGATCACCGAAGCGGGGCGATCAGCCTATGCCGCAGCGGATGCAGCAGCACGGGCTGCCCGCCGGCATTTGTTCGGCGGGATGTCGGATGACGACGTCACACAATTGCTGCGGATTCTGCGGCAGATGCAATCCAACAGCGAACGGCCACAGCAACTGGCCCAGATCCGGCCGATCCGGGCGTCGGGCGGCTGAGACCAGTCGTTGACTGACCGGTTTCAGGTTGGGTCGGTTTCATCGGCGAATGACGCAATCGTCTGCAGGGCACCGTCCAGCGCCTCGCCCTTTTCATCCTGCAGGGCAGCCTCGCGCAACCGGCGGATCCAGTCCGCCGCGTCGTTGCGGCCGGCGAGCAAAGGCAGGGCGTTCATGACACGGTCGTATTTGGAATTGCCGCGGGCATGTGTGTCCGAGTAGCCCTTGATCAGCCGCCGGCATCGTACGATCTCTACCGCCAGCGCATAGTCGCGGCCCACCGTGTCCGCAACCCGTTCCAGCCAGGTTTCCAGATGTGCCACTTCCTGCGCGTGGCGCAGGGTCTTCAGCCGCCAGCCACGCAGGCCACCCAGAAGGAAAAGCACCATGAACCCCAGCACGCTGTCAGTTCTGACGCGCCGTCCACGATTGAACAGGCGGTCGAGCGTTTTCATGCGGCTGAAATTGGCCTGCCATCTGGCGCCCGTTTTCGCCGGTAGCAATCCGACGATTTCCTCGGCCCGGGGGTGCATGAATTCGGTGACATGCAGGACCGTTCCGCCTGCGGGTTTCACCTCGGCCGTTACCCGCGCCGCACGAGAGCCACGGGTCTTCAGGTCAGCAACCCGGATCACGTCGTCATAGGCCATCGCATTGGCGATGTATTTCGCAGCCTCGCGGCTCAGGGACCAGTCGTTTTCCGCGCTGTCACGGGCCAGAATCCCGTCCAGACGATTGAGATACTGACCGCCGTAATCCGCGCTCTGGAAATCGACGGTTTTTTTCAACCCCGCTCGCGCCATTTCTTTCACGGGTTCAGGAAACGCATCCACCCGCCGGCTCAGAGCATTCCAGGCCGCGCGCAAATCCGCGGGACCGCGGGGGGCGACCGGCACGGGACGATTGTCCGGTGCCTGATTTGCCGGCGCCGCGGCTGGTTCATTCGCCCCGTCCGAGGCCAGATCATATGCAGCGGAAAAGGCCTGAAGCGACGGTTCGACACCCCGCCCGCCGGTGCGGATGGCCGCTTCGAAAGCGTCGCGCGGAAAGGGCAAGGCCCCGGATCCGGCCAGCGCGCCGAACAGGCTGGCCGATATGACAGACCCGTTTTCCGTCGCAACCTGGTCGAGATCGGTAATGAAAAGCTGATGGGTCGCAATTTCCGCGGCGGCGCGGACTTCTTCGGGACTGACGACACCGTCACCCGGTACCATCTTTTCGGCAATCGATAAGACCCGGTGCGATGACGCGATCAGCGTGGTGCGATCCGGGGTCACGAAGCCGCGCATGATGGCCCGGCCGGCCTCCATCAGTTCGGCGCCAATCACGATGTCCAGATCGCCCGCAGTCGGCATCAGGGAAAACACCGGATCGCCACCGGTTTTCGGGGCCATTTCGATGTAATAGATCGTGGACCCGGTGCGCTGTGCGACACCGGCGACGGACGTTGCCTGACAGGCCCAGCCCTGCGCCCGCGCGGTTGCTTCGATCCAGTTGCCCAGAACGCCACCGCCTTGGCCGCCGACCGCGAGAACGGCGAGCTTGATGATCTCGCCGACGGTTTGATCGGGTCCCGCGTCCGGCAGTTGGCTCATGTCGTTCATGTCGTGAACTCCAGTCGCTTGGCCGACCGTCGTTTCTGAAACCACCCGATAACGCCCGCCCGATGCCGGGCCAGCCAGCTTTCGAAACCGCCGGGATTGTGGACCACGTCCGCCCGATAGAAGGAGGGGCACAGGATCGCGGCGTCCGCAACCTCGCCGCAATTGCCGCAACCGACACAGGTCTGGTCGATAGAGGCGACCGGATCATCACGCAGCGGGTCGTCGAGTTGATTGACCGACAGCGACGGGCAGCCCGACAGGCGCATGCAGGCGTGATCGCCGGTACAGACATCTTCGTCCACGCCGAAACGGGGCACCTCGGTTCGCGCGCCGTCCCTGATGGCCTGATTGCGGATGGGTTTTTCCCGGCGCTGGCGGTTGAGCATGCATTCCGAGGACATGACGATGACCTTCGGCCCGTCATAGTCGGTGGTCAGCGCCTCCTTCATCACGTCGCGAACCTTAGCGACATCATATGTTCTGTCGATCTGGCGCACCCAGTTCACACCGATGCCTTTTACCGCATCGGTGATCGGGTTGTTGGTCTGCTTGGTGGGGTTGGCGGCCCGTGACGACAACACATCCTGCCCGCCGGTGGCGGCGGAGTAGTAATTGTCGACGATCACGGCAACGGAATCGGATTTGTTGTAGACCATGTTGCCGATCGAAGAACTGAGCCCGTTATGCCAGAACCCGCCATCGCCAAGGATTGATATGGCCCGTTTTTCCCCGCCCGCGTCGAAAGCGGCATTTGATGCAGGTCCCAGCCCGTATCCCATGGTCGCCCCTCCCACCTCGAACGGAGGCAGCGAGGCAAAGAGATGGCAGCCGATGTCGCCGGCAATCTGGTGTTCGCCCAGTTCTGCCTGCGCCAGCTTGATGCCCGCGAAAATCGGTCTTTCAGGGCAGCCGGTACAGAAGCTGGGCGGCCGCACCGGCACGGTTTTGGACAGATCGGGGATATCGGGTTTGGGTGTGTTCGGCGCACGTCCCTGACCCGGCAGCATCTGCGGCGCTGCCTTGCGGAAAAAAGCCGTTACCGCGTCCAGCATGATGTGCCCTTGCAACTCCCCGGCCTTGGGAAACACATCCTTGCCATGGATCTTCACGGTCAGTCCGTTGCGATAGGCCATGGCCGACACCGATTGTTCGATCAGCTCCGGCTGTCCTTCTTCGACGATAAGCACGGAGGATTTACCTTCGCAGAACCTGAGAAACTCGGTCTCCACGATCGGGTAAGTGACATTCAGAACGTAAACCGGCACCTGCGAATTGCCATACATGTCCGCCAGTCCGAGCCGCTGGAGCGCCCGGATCACGCCATTGTACATGCCGCCCTGGCAGACGATGCCGACCTCGCTGTCGCCGGGACCGAAAAACTCGTTCAGCTGATTGTCGAGAATATACGTCTCGGCAGCCGGCCACCGGTTGTTGACCTTGTCTTGCTCGTGCACGAAGGACCATGGTGGCAGGACCACGCGCTGAAAATCCTTTTGCGGATCCGACAGGGCCTGTCGCACGCTAAGCGCGGGTTTCTGATTGTCGCAGGTCTCGAAGCTGCCGGTCACGTGGCAGGCGCGTATGCGCACCATCATCATGACCGGTGTGTTGGTCGCTTCGCTCAGTTCAAAGCCATCGCCCACGGCCTTGACGATGGAGGGCAGGTTTGGGCGCGGATCCAGCAGCCAGAACTGGGACTTCATTGCGAAGGGATGGGTGCGCTCCTGCATGATCGAGGAGCCCTCGCCATAGTCTTCGCCGACAATCACCAGTGCGCCGCCGGTGACGCCCGATGATGACAGGTTTGCCAGCGCGTCCGAAGCCACGTTGACCCCGACCGCGCCCTTGAAAGTCACGGCTCCGCGGATCGGGTAATGAACCGAGGCCGCAAGCATGGCGGCGGCCGCCGCCTCGGACGCATTCGCCTCGAAACGGACGTCAAGCTCTTCCAGCAATTCCTGTGCATCAGACAGGACATCCATCAGGTGCGAGATCGGCGCGCCCTGATAGCCGCCGACATAGCCGACGCCGTTTTCCAGGAGCGCCTTGGTGATGGCCAGAATACCTTCGCCGGTGAACACGTCACCGGTTCCCTTGCGCAGGTGTTCCACTTCTTTCTTGAACGATCGTTCGGCCATTTGATTGCCTTCCGCTGGATCAGAAATCGTGCTTGCGAATGTTGATCAGCAACTTTTGCAGTGTCTCCAGAAACACCCGCCGGTCTTCCGGCGCGATACCTTTGAACATCTGGTTGTATGCGGCTGCCATGTGCGGCCACAGCCGTTCGAACGCAGCGCGTCCGTCATCCGTGATGAAAACCCGCGTGGCCCGTGTATCCTGTTCGTGGGTTTCGCGCCTGACCAGCCCCTCGTTTGCGAGCGCATCCAGAGCCCGGCTGAGAGTGGACTGTTCGACCACCGCGAATACACTGAGCTCGCGGATCATCGGGCCGTCGACGACGGACAGAACCGCCAGTGTCCGCATCTTTGCAGTCGTCAAACCCAACCGACCCATTTCGTCCCTCAGAGAAGCGTTGTAACGTCCCATGATCCTGTTCATCAGGTAGGGTTCGAAATTCGTCAGCCCGATTTCGCCCAGCCGGGGGTGTTGGTGTGGCTCGGCCTCGGCCTTCGTCGGTTTGGCCTCCTGCTTCATGGCGCCGTCACCCTGAGTGCGCCATGGCCAGACGAACACGTAATGCCGAAAAGGTTGTCACGTGTGCTGCCTCCCGGCCAGTTTGGCTTTCTGGTTCGATTCCGCATGTTCAAAGGCTGCACGCACTTACATGCAAATGCAACTATTAAGTCCCCGCAGCGCGTTTGCAGGACAGCAACAATTTCGTTATCCGCTCAACGTTCTGCGAACGGCCTCTTTCCAGACTGCATAGCGTGCCTCACGGATCGCAGGGTCCATTTCCGGAACGAACCGGCGTTCCAGCGCCCAGGATTTCGCAAAGACATCCGGCGGCGGATAGATCCCCGCGCGCATCCCGGCCAGCCACGCCGCCCCCAACGCGGTTGTCTCCAGAACAGCAGGGCGATCCACTGGCGCGCCCAGAATGTCGGCCAGAAACTGCATCGTCCAGTCCGACGCCGACATGCCGCCATCGACCCGCAGCACCGCCTCGCTGCCAGTGCCCATGTCTGCCTGCATGGCCTCCAGCAGGTCGCGCGTCTGAAAGCCCACGCTTTCCAGCGCCGCGCGTGCAAATTCGGGTTTGCCCGAACCGCGGGTCAGTCCGAAAATCGCACCGCGACACTCCGCATCCCAGTATGGCGCGCCCAGCCCGGTGAAGGCCGGGACGATCGTGACCTTCTGTTCCGGGTCTGCCGCCAGCGCCAGCGCCTCGCTCTGCGAGGCGTCCTCGATCAGGTGCAGACCGTCGCGCAACCACTGAACGACCGCGCCGGCCACGAATATGGACCCTTCCAGCGCGTATGTCGGTTTGTCGTCGAATTGGTAGGCAATCGTCGTGAGCAGGCGGTTCGTCGACTTCACCGGTCTGCCGCCGGTGTTCAGCAGCGCAAAGCAACCGATTCCATAAGTAGATTTCAGCATCCCCGGTGAAAAACAGGCCTGACCCACCGTCGCCGCCTGCTGGTCACCGGCCACACCGAGGATCGGGATGGCAGCGCCAAAAAGCGCGGGGTCGGTCGTGCCGAAATCGGCTGCGCAATCGAGCACCTCGGGAAGCATAGTGCGCGGCACATCCAGCAGCGCGCACATCTCTTCGCTCCACGATCCGCTGTGAATGTCATACAGCAGGGTGCGCGCGGCATTGGTTGCGTCGGTGACATGCGACGCACCGCCGGTCAGCCGCCAGATCAGATAGGTGTCGACCGTACCAAACAGCAATCTTCCGTTGGCGGCCTGTTCCCTGGAACCGTCGGTGTTGTCGAGGATCCAGCGCAGCTTGGTTCCCGAAAAATACGGGTCCAGCAGCAGCCCGGTGATGTCGCCGACGCGGGTCTCGTGCCCGTCTGCACGCAGGGCCGCGCACAGGTCTGCTGTCCGGCGGTCCTGCCAGACGATCGCGTTGGCGGTCGGTTGCCCCGTCGACCTGTCCCAGACGAGGGTTGTTTCACGCTGGTTTGTTATGCCGATTGCGGCAATGTCAGCGGCTTGGATCCCGGCCTTCGATATGGCTTCGCGGCAGGTTTCAACGGTGGAGTTCCAGAGGTCTTCCGGATCGTGTTCGACCCAGCCCGGTTGAGGGAAATGCTGAGGAAACTCTTGTTGCCCGACGGCAACGACGGTCATTGAGGCATCAAACAGGATGGCCCTTGTCGAGGTCGTGCCCTGATCTATGGCCATTATGTAAGGTGCGGTCATGACGGACCTTTTTCGTGAAAGTGAAAGGCTGCGGCGGGTCCAGCCGAGTTTGGACCGTGGCCGTGGGTCCGTCAATCGTGCACCGGGCAGGGAAGTCCCCCGTCAAAGAGGCTTCTCTGAATATCCATCTCTGGTCTGACGGATTGGCGAAACGACAAAGCTGACGCTCCTGTGGCCCGGCTGCGGTCTCGTCAGGCCGAAACCGGTTCTGCCTGCACGCCGCCGCTGTCATCGGAGCCCTTGAAGCCGGCCCAGAACTGACGAATTTGATCGGGCAGATCGGTGGCGCCGAACGGCTTGCGGATCGTTCCGATGATCCCCATTTCGCGCGCGGCGTCGTCATCGGGCATATCGATGGTCTTTGCCGTGAACAGCAGAGCCGGTGTATCCGCGAACTGAGGAAACTCCCGCAGGCTTTCCAGCGTTTCCAGCCCGTCGAGGCCCGGCATCATCATGTCCAGCAACAAAAGGTCTGCACTGAGGTCGGGCGCGTCCTGAACCACATCGCTGCCGGATGCGTATTGGTCCATTTCAAAACCACCCAGCATGGTCAGAGACATGCGGACAACGTCCGAGATGTCCGGATCGTCCTCAACGTGCAGAATTCGGTTCAGCGGTGTCATTCATTGGTCTCCCGTGCCAGCGGCAGTTGCACCAGAAATTCAGTGCCCTCCCCCGGAACGCTTTCATAAGTCAGGGTGCCGTCGTGCTGCCGGACAATCATCCGTGCGATGCTCAGCCCCAGCCCGCTGCCACCGGCAACGCGCGTGTCCGAACTGTCGGCTTGCACAAAGGCGTCGAAGATGCTGTCGCCGGTGCCGTCAGGAACGCCGATGCCGTGGTCGCGTACGGCCAGATGCGCCTTGCCGTCCCGAATATTCAGTGAAATGTCCACGTCCTGACCTTCGCGCGAAAACTTCGCCGCGTTCGACAGGAGATTGGCCAGAACCTGCTGTAGTCGTCCCGGATCAGCCCGGACCGGCACCGGTTCGGACGGGCGGTCAAAGCGGAATGTCACACCCGCCAGCGCGCCATATCCGGCGTTGGCTTCGACGGCTTCGGCCACCACGTCGCGCAGGTCGGTTTTGCCGAAATCGAACTGGAACTTGCCGGCGTCGAGCTTTTCCAGATCGAGCAGATCGTCGATCATCGTCGCCAGCCGCGTCCCGTTGCGGATCGCCACGTCCAGCAGGGACCGCGCTGGCGGTGACATGTCACCCGAGATCGAGGTATTGAGCAGTTCCAGGGCGCCCTTGATCGATGTCAGCGGCGTGCGCAGTTCATGGCTCACCATCGACACGAATTGCGACTTGGCGGCATTTGCGGCCTGCGCGGCCTCCAGCAGCTTGGCGCGTTCGTCGGAGATCATTTCCGCCTCGGCCAGTGCAAACTGCAGCCGCCCGGTGGTCTGTTCGATCTCGTCCGCCATAGTATCAAACGTGCGCGCTGTTTGCGAGATTTCGGCCGGGGTGTAACCCGGCAGCCGCCCGATCCGCGTGCGGAAACTGCCGCGGGACAACACCCGTGCGGCCAGTGCGATCGACCGGATCGGGCGCGCCAGCCAGGACGAAAACCACCAGCTCAGCAGCAGCCCGAGCATGAGCTGCACCAGAACCACGTAGATAGCGGCGCGCTGAACTTCCTTGGCACGGGCGGCCAGTTCGCTGATCGGTTGCGGCACCATCACGCCCCACCCGGTTTCAGGCACAAAGGTATACCCGGCGATCATATCGGCCTGCATCGGAGGGGAATAGAACTGCATCACGCCGGTGCGGCCTTCGGTCATGGCGCGCACAACGGACAATTTCGATGCGTTCTTTGAAATCCGCTGCCATTCGGCATTGGGATGGGCCACGACCAGCCCGTCCTGATCGACCATCATGGAATGGCCGCGTTCGCCGAACGCGATCGATTTCTGCAGCCGTGTGATATAGGCCGGGCTCAGCGGAGCCAGCGCGATGTGGCCGTCGTCAAGCGCCTGCAATATGAAGAAATGCGGCGAGCCGGAATGCCGCCGGATCCCCGAGATCACGATGTCGCCGCCGGCGTTGTAGGCCGTGTCGCGCAGTTCCTGCAACAGGTCTGGGGCGGGCAGGTCTTTGGTATGGTCGCCACTGCCCTCCAGCCGGACAACTTCGGCGCCGCCGGAATCCAGAACGACGATATGGCAGATGTGGAAATTCGCCAGCGCGTCCTTGTACTTGTTCGAGGCATTCAGGAGGTCGATATTCTGAACGGCGAGGGAAAAGATCGATTTGGCATCGGTGGCGTAGCGGCTGAGTGCCTCTGACAGGTTCTCGGCGATAATCAGATGGGTTTCATGAACCGAAGCCAGCTCTCTCTTGTACGAATTCCGCTCGACCCAGGTGTAGAAAACCGCGATGGGCAAAACCGCCACGGCCAGCATCATGCAGAACAGTACACTGCGCAGAGTCGGCGCATAGCGAATGCTGCCATCCGCAGCTTCGCTTTTGGACAGAAGACTTGCCAGGATTGTATTCCCGAACCCCGGCGTAACCGGGTGTTGGGCGCGTGCATCCGCCATGATGAAAACTCCAAAACTAATTGAACCGGCCAAAAAAACACCTGCCCTGCAGGAAACAATTCCCCTGCCAGACGTCTAAAAAACTGACAAACAATGTTGCGGAATTTGAGGCAATTCGCAGGAAATGTGGTGGAATCGAGGGTCGCGACTGGCCTAGCGGGAGGCTGATCGGGTTTCTGCGGCCTTGTCTTGCGCAGCCGTTCCCCGGATAGTTCGGAAATGACCCGGTCTCGATCACAAAACCGCTGGCGCGGCGCGCACGAAAAAGCCCGGCATGTGAAGAGAATGCGGTTCGAACCTCCGCCTGGGTGAGTGCGAGTTTTCGTCTCTCATTCAGCAAAGGTTCAAGAATATGTCGTCCAAACCCAACATCGTCCTCATCATGGCCGATCAACTGGCGCCGCAGTTCACCGGTGCCTATGGTCATCCGCTGGTACAAACCCCGCATATGACCGCGCTCGCAGAACGCGGCACCCGTTTTGACGCGGCCTATTGCAATTCGCCGCTGTGTTCGCCGTCCCGCGCCAGTTTCATGGCTGGCCGGCAGGTTACTGGCATCGGTGCCTACGACAACGCCGCCGAGTTTCCCGCGACGATCCCGACCTTCGCGCATTATCTGCGGCGCTCGGGGTACCGGACCTGCCTGTCGGGCAAGATGCATTTTGTCGGCCCGGACCAGCTTCACGGGTTCGAGGAACGGCTGACCACGGACATCTATCCGGCGGACACCGCCTGGACGCCGGACTGGGCCTGTCCGGACGAACGGATTGCGCATTGGTATCACAACATGGACGCCGTGCGGCAGGCCGGGCAGGCGGCCACGACATTTCAGTACGACTATGACGACGAAGCCGTGTTCATGGCCCGGCGCAGGATTTTCGAGTACCGGATGACCGGAGCTGCCCCCTTCGCCATGGTCGTCAGCCTGATACACCCGCACGATCCATATGTTTCCCGGCCCGAATTCTGGAACCTGTACGATCCGGATGACATCGACATGCCGGACGAAACACCTGCCGGCGACCCGCATTCCCATCGTCTGGCCACCGGGACCGAGGCATTTCCGGGCGCGGTATCTGCCGATCAGGTGCGCGCAGCCCGGCACGGGTATTATGCCAATGTCAGCTATTTCGACAGCAATATCGGCAAGATCGTTCAGGCGCTGAAAGAGGCGGATCTGTTCGACGACACAATCATCGTCGTGACTGCGGATCACGGTGACATGCTGGGCGAGCGCGGGCTTTGGTACAAGATGAGCTGGTTTGATCACTCTGCCCGGGTGCCGCTGATCGTGGCCGGGCCGGGGGTGCGTGCCCAGACTTGGGACGCGCCCTGTTCGCTGGTGGATATTCTGCCCACGTTCCGCGAAATCGCCGGCGATGACGGCGCTCCGGGCGCTCCGGTCGATGGTGTGTCCTTGTGGCCAACGTTGTCCGATGGTGCCGAGAGCCAGGCCGAGGCCGTGGGCGAATACTGCGCCGAAATGGCGCCGGGCTATCCGGTCTTCATGATCCGCCGGGACCGGTGGAAATACATCCATTGCGAGGTGGACGCGCCGCAGCTTTTTGACCTTTCGACTGATCCGGGGGAGCGGACAAACCTTGCCGGGGATCCGGGCTGTGCGGATGTTGTCGCGGACTTCGCCGCCGAAGCGGCACAGCGTTGGGACAGCCACGCGATCCGGGCGCAGGTGCTGGCCAGTCAGGACATGCGCCGGGTGGTTCAGCCCGCGCTGGAGACCGGTCGGATGACCAGCTGGGATTACAACCCGCCGAGGGAGGCGTCGCAGGAATTCGTGCGCAACACCGTGTCCTGGGACGATGTGCTGCATCGGATGCAGTACCCGGTACCGGGCGGGCATGAATAACCGTGGCAGCGACCCGGCCTTGAAATCGTCTCATCGCCCGGTTATGTGGCGGTCTATCCGCAGGAAAGAGCAGCAGCCCATGGCCGTCACCAACCCGATCCAGTTCATTCAGCAAACCCGCGCCGAGATTTCCAAGGTCGTCTGGCCGACCCGTCGCGAGGTGTTTCTGACAACGGTGATGGTCTTTATCATGGCCACGCTGACGGCGGTGTTTTTCGCGCTGGTCGATCTGCTGATCCGGGGCGGGCTGACCGCCGTTCTCGGCATGTTCGGCTGACCGTTCAGGGCGGTCACGCGACAGGCCTCCCGACCGTATCGAAAACTCTCTAAGATCTGTGCGCCGAACACCGGTGGCAGTTTCCAAAATCCTCGTCATTTCGTCCGGCGGCCTGATCAAGTCGAACACCTTACGGCGCATCCGGAAGGGCCGGGCGCGTTGTCACGTTTCCTGTGCCAGATGGAAACTATCGCTGAAGCTCCGGCGAAAGCGTGTTTATCCCGCGGAGCAAAGACCATACGGTCAGGGCAATCGGGGATGACCCCGCCCGGCATCTGCTTGTTCTGTGCCGGTCGGGATCGACGGGACCTGTGCCGACTTGGCGGCCGGGCAGTTCCGAATTTCCGAGGATATGGCTGTCATCAAGAGAATCCACAGCCCGCAATGACCTGAGCCTGACTGGACCGCCGCAGGACTGACTGACATGACCCGAAAGCACATCGTTTATCACATCCCCGTCTGCCCGTTTTCTCAGCGTCTGGAAATTCTTCTGGCCCTGCGGGGCATTGAGGACGCGGTCGAGTTTCGGGTGGTCGACATCACCAAACCGCGTGACCCTGAATTGCTGGCCAAGACCCGCGGAACGACCGCCCTGCCGGTACTGGAAACGCCGGATGGCGCGATCATCAAGGAAAGCCTCGTCATTCTGCGATACCTCGACGAGGCCCTGCCCGGATCGCCCCTGCGCCGCGCGACTCCCTTGGAACATGCCATCGAATCCATGCTGATCGCGCGGGAGGGTCCATTCACGATGGCCGGGTATCTTTATGTGATGAATCAGGATCCGGACAAACGGGATGATCATCGGCAAAAGCTGCTGGGGCTCTATCGCGATATCGACGGGTTCCTGAGCGAGCACAGTCCCGAAGGTCCATTCCTGTTTGAAGATTTCGGGCTGGCCGAGGCGGTTTTCACTCCAATGTTCAAACGGTTCTGGTTTCTTGAGTATTACGAAGGCTTCGACTTGCCGGATGACGCAGACCTGCGGCGGGTCAGCCGGTGGCGCGCCGCCTGCATGGCGCATCCGGCAACCGCTCAGGTGACCCGCGAAGAAATTGTGAAACTTTACTATGATTATGCGCTGGGCACCGGCAACGGCGCGTTGCCCGACGGGCGCAACGTGTCGAGTTTTACCTTTGAGCCGGATTGGCAGTCCCGGCCCTGGCCACCGCGGGACAAGTATTCCGGGACGGCGTCGGATGCGGCTTTGGGCCTGTGCTGAGTGAAATCGCAGCGGGTGCTGCCCTTGATTCGCTGCCTCCGCCGCGCTAAACGGGCCGTCATCACGGATGAGGCGCGCGGCGATTCGAGTTGCGCGCCGCTTTTTTGTTCCGGATAGACAGACGCCAAGAGCGCAAAACACAAGGACGATACGGCAAATGGCGAAACGGTGGTACTCGGTCAGCGTGCTCTCGAATTTCGAGAAGAAAATCGCCGAACAGATCCGCACCTCGGTGGAAGAACAGGGTCTGGAGGAAGACATTGACGAAGTTCTGGTTCCGACCGAGGAAGTGATCGAGGTCCGCCGGGGCAAAAAGGTCACGACCGAACGGCGCTTCATGCCGGGCTATGTGCTGGTGCATATGGAAATGTCGGATCAGGGCTATCACCTGATCAACAACATCAACCGCGTCACCGGGTTCCTTGGGCCGCAGGGCCGTCCGATGCCGATGCGCGATGCCGAGGTGAACCAGATCCTGAACCGGGTTCAGGAAGGCGAAGAAGCACCGCGTACGCTGATCCATTTCGAGGTGGGCGAGAAGGTCAAGGTCAACGACGGCCCGTTCGAGGATTTCGACGGTATGATCGAAGAGGTCGACGACGACGCCCAACGTCTGAAAGTGTCGGTGTCGATCTTTGGCCGCGAAACGCCGGTGGAACTGGAATACACTCAGGTGACCAAGCAGAGCTGAGGCTCACAGGAAACCGGTCAGTTCTCGGGGATGCCGGCCTGGACCAGGGCGTCGATGTAACGCTCAACGAAAACTTGATTTTTGTAGGCGCGCCTGATCTGGCGCGCGTTCGCCGCGCTTGCCTTTGGAAAGATCTCTGTTAGCCGGCGCGCGCGTTTCTGTGCTGCGGTCAGGTCACCCTCAAATACGGCGACCGCGGTCAGAACGGCAGCGGCAAACGGCTTTGCGCGCACATCCCGTATGTCTGAAGCCAGCACCTCGGTCGCCAGTTGCTCGGCTTGGTCATAGCGGCCCAGTTCCAGCCGCGCGAAATTGACCGGCGCGGGCAGCCATCCCGGGTAATCCGGTTCCAGTCGCATGCCCAGTTCCATCAACTCCAGTCCTTCGCGGGTCTGCCCGCTCGTGGCTTTGACCATGCCCGCAAGCGCGTTCGTGTCGGCGCTACTTGGTGCAAGCGCAACCGCCTTGTCGGCGAGGGCAATCGCGTCGTCATGCCGGTATTCTTCCAGAGCCAGGACCGCGGCCAGCGTGTAAAAGTCTCCGAACTCCCGAAGTTCCAGTGCCCGCCGCGCCAATCGCCCGGCTTCCGCCCAATCTGCCGCCGGGTTGGTACTGAGCCTCATGACGACCTTTTGCCAATGCAGATACCCCATGAGGTAGTTGGCAAAGGCCTGGTCCGGGTTATCCGCCAGCAAACCGGACCACAGGCGCTCTGCTTTGGCGTGGCCCTCCGGGCTGAACTTCTGGAATTCGGCGCGGCCATTGATGACGGTGACGTAATTGTCGAACCCGCCGGCCAGTTCGATCCAGTTGCGGGTGCCTTCACCGACGGTGAGTGAGACCGACATTTCCTCGAACACCTTTTGCGACAGCCCGTCGAGCAGGGTCAGCAGATTGTCCTGTGTGCTTTCTTTCTGCAGCGACCAGATCTGTTTGCCCTCGACGGCATCCGCCAGTTCGGTTGTCACCCGGATCGTGTCACCGACGGTCAGGACGCTGCCGCTGAGCACGTAGCGCACCCCGAGATCGCGGGAGACCTGGGCTGTGTCGACGACGGTGTCCTTGTATTTCAGGATCGTGGAGCGGGCGATCACGATCATGTCGGGGGCCTGTGAGAGCGTCGAAATGATGCTCTCGGTGATCCCGTCGGCGATCCAGTCGCGCGCGGCATCGTCACCGCGGGTTTCGAACGGGAGCACGGCAATCGCTGGCTTGGCCGGCAGTTCCAGCGCCATTTCGGCCGGATCGACAGGGGTGAAATCCGGGCGCTGCACGAAAACCCAGACACCGACGGCCACGGCCAGCGCCGCGGCAGCGGCCATCAGCAGGGGCAGGCGGAGGCGCGTAGCCCGGGCGGGAACCGCAACCGGCGCGTCGCCTTCGCCCAGCACCTGAAACGCCCGGACGGCGCGGGTGATGTTCTTGACCTCGACCTCACCCAGATCGGCAAGCGGCAGATCGATCCGGTCGCGGACCTGATCGCGGATGGCGCGGCTGACGATAATGCCGCCGGGCGGGGCCAGGGCCTCGAGCCGGGCCGCGATGTTCACACCGTCGCCCAGAAGATCCCCGCCATTGTCGACCACATCGCCGAGGTTGATGCCGATCCGGAATTCGATCCGGCGGTCTTCCGGGAGGGCAGTATTGCGGCCCGCCATACCGGCCTGCACCGCGACGGCGCAGCGCGTCGCCTCCACGGGGCTGGCAAATTCAACCAGCAGGCTGTCACTGGCCGTGTTGGCGATCCGGCCGTCATGCTGTGCGATCAGCGGGTCGACCAGAGTGTTCCGAATCTCCCGCAACGCAGCCAGCGTGGCCTCTTCGTCCACGCCGACCAGCCGGGAAAACCCGGCGATATCCGCGGCAACGATCGTGACCAGCTTCCGTTCCAAGTGATGGTTCCCGGCTTCCTTCCGGATACCCTAGCACAATTGCGGTCTTGACCGACCCATCGATTTCGAACCGCATCGTGTCCGCATTTATTCCCGGCCGAAGAAATCCCCGGGGCGGGTCGAGTCAAACACTACTGGCGGGTCGAACATGGCACAAAGCCAGAGCCGGTAGCGGCTGATCCGGTGATCTTTCAGTTCGAAAAAGCTGAATACCGTGCCGGACAGGGGCTTGCCGGAGGGATCCCGGTTCAGCCAGCGCCGGGTTTGCGTGCCGGTGAAGGACCACCATGCCATGACCTCGTCGTCCCCCGCCACGATGCGGTCAATGCGCATTTCGAGGTCACCGAATGCCCGGCGGAACCCCTTGGCGTGCGCGATCAGCCCGTCGCGCCCGGGCGGGCCGCCAAAGGCGCGGTTGGCCTCGTCCACCATGTCCGGCAGGGCAAGTTCCGGGATCAGCTCGAACCGGCCCTTGCTGCCAACCTCCAGAAGGTAGGTTTCCATCACTTGCCTTGGTGTTCGGGTCATTCAGGCAGCTTAGGGCCGGCACAGGGATGTGCAAGACGCCACGGCCCTTGCATTATCGTCGATCCGGGCGTATGCCGCGCCGGTCGCGCGTGCGCGACTCGAAGACGTGGGAGGCGGCCGCCACGCGTGGCGGCACCGGACCACGGGCAAAAACCTGTCCCCGCATCGCGATGCGCGGGATGCTGTAAAAGGAGTGGTCAAATGGCCAAGAAACTCGCAGGCACCATGAAGTTGCAGGTGCCGGCCGGGCAGGCAAACCCGTCCCCGCCGGTTGGTCCGGCGCTGGGTCAGCGCGGCATCAACATCATGGAATTCTGCAAAGCGTTCAACGCCAAGACGCAGGAAATGGAGCCCGGCGCGCCGTGTCCGACCGTGATCACCTATTATCAGGATAAGTCCTTTACCATGGACATCAAGACGCCCCCGGCGTCGTACTACCTGAAAAAGGCGGCCAAAGTGAAATCGGGTGCCAACAACCCGTCGCGCGAAACCGTCGGCACCGTGACGCCGGCGCAGGTGAAAGAAATCGCCGAAGCCAAGATGAAGGATCTGAACGCCAACGACATCGAGGGCGCCATGCAGATCATCCTGGGCTCGGCCCGTTCCATGGGCATTGAGGTGAAGTAAGATGGCAAAGCACGGAAAACGGACCCGCGCCGCGCGCGAAGCTTTCGCCGGCAAGGATAACCTGACAGTCGAGGAGGCGGTTGAACTGGTCAAGGCGAACGCCAACGCCAAGTTTGACGAAACGGTCGAGATTTCTATGAACCTGGGCGTTGACCCGCGCCATGCGGACCAGATGGTTCGCGGTGTGGTCGGCCTGCCGAACGGCACCGGCAAAACTGTCCGCGTCGCTGTTTTTGCCCGTGGGCCGAAGGCCGAAGAGGCGCAGGCCGCCGGGGCGGACATTGTCGGCGCCGAGGACCTGATGGAAACCATTCAGGGCGGTACGATCGAGTTCGATCGCTGCATCGCGACCCCGGATATGATGCCGATCGTCGGCCGTCTGGGTAAGATCCTTGGCCCACGGAACCTGATGCCGAACCCCAAGGTCGGCACCGTGACCATGGATGTGACCGACGCGGTCAAGAACGCCAAGGGCGGCGAGGTTCAGTTCAAAGCCGAAAAGGCCGGGGTGGTGCATGCCGGTGTCGGCAAGGCATCGTTTGAGGCCGACAAGCTGGCCGAGAACGTGCGCGCCTTTATCAGCGCCGTTGCGCGGGCCAAGCCGTCCGGCGCAAAGGGCACTTATATGAAGAAAATCTCGCTGGCCTCGACCATGGGGCCGGGCGTCAGCCTCGATGTGGGCAACGCCAGCGCCGAGTAAGTCGCGCAAGCGATAAGAACAGTTTGGGGCGCCGGTTTTCCGGTGCCCCTTTTCGTTTCGCCTCGAAACCTGCGCGTTTCACCGGGGATCGTCAGATCAGGCCCCAGACATCGGCCTCGGCGTACCAATCCTCGCCGGACAGGTCTGACAGGGCGTCACGGGTTTCAAGGATCTCCACGATCTCGATGTTGCTGATGGATAGGCCCAGTTGCGACAGGGCTGCCCCCAGATCGACGTCGGCCAACGCCGACAGGGCCGAGTCCAGCACAAGATAGAGCGTGTCCGTACCGCCGTCGCCGTCGAACGTGTCGCTGTCCGTGCCGTCGGTGCCTCCGATCAGGCTGGCCTGGGTAAACACGAATGTGTCATTGCCGCCGCCGCCGCTCAGTGTATCGCTGCCAAGTCCGTCAATCAGAACGTCCCGACCGCCATTGCCGCGGATGATGTCGTCACCGCCGTCACCGTCCAGCACGTCCGAACCGGTGCCGCCGGTCAACAGGTCGTCGTCCGCACCACCGGACAGGATATCGTCATCATCCTCGCCCCGCAGTGTGTCGTTTCCGGTGCCGCCGAAGCCGATATCGTCGCCGCCGCCCGCGGACAGGTCGTCGTCTCCGCCATAAGCAAGGATCAGGCTGTCATCCGCACCGAAGGTGTCGGTGTCGTTATTGTCCGTCAGCGCCTCAACCGGATTGCCTTCGATGACATGTGCGTTATGCGCCCCAAGAACGCCGTGTGTTGCCGTTGACGGGTGTACGTCATCCCAGAATGCCACCTGATCGTTGTCGAAATCATCCAGCACATCGCTGTCCTGCTGGGTGTCCAGATAGGGTGCGATCAGACCAAACCCGGTCGGATCCTCGGAGATCGCATAGGCAATCGCCTGAGTGTCCAGCAACTGCACATCGGCGCCGAGCGAATTCAGAGTGTCCACCACCGAACTGATGAGGTTGTTGTGCGCCTCGAACACCAGGTTGGCAACCAGCGCTTCCAGCGGGTCGGTGTCGTAGAAGGCCGGAAAGAAGGAGGTCGAAGGCAGGTTCGAAATCACAACCGTGCCGACCCCGGCCTGCAACAGGTCGATCGCAGCGCCTACCGTGCTGCTGACCGTCCCCGTCAGCGTGGCGATCGCATCTGATATGACCGTCGGGCTGTCGGTATCGATTGCGCCGTAATCGTTGGCCCCGATCAGAAGTACGGCGGTGGTCTCCGACAGGTCGGTCCCCGCATAATCGGCTTCGAACCGGTCGATCTGCCCGCCAAGATTGATGTCGAAATCAAGGCCCGGATCGTCGGGGGGAACGGTGATGAAACCTTCCAGCCCGAAATCGTCCAGCACTTCGCCCAGCAGGTATTCGCCCTCGGCCTGAGCCGCACCGACCGCGTAGTTTTCAACCTCCAGCCCGGTCAGCAGTGCGGTGTATTCGCTGTGCACGAACCCGTCACTGGCGGAGTTGGTTTCACCACCCAGCGCGTTCCGGATGAGATCCGGAAGTATACCATCGGTTGCGGCATAGAGATTTCCGTCATCGCTCAGGCTGTCGCCGAAATAGACGATATCGGGGGCAGATGCAGTCATCGGTTTCTCCTCTTGCCGCGCAGCAGCAGTACAAGTGGCCCGGTCCGCGCCTGTCCAGCGTTTTCTGGGGCCTGCCGTTCATTTTCAGGTGTTCACCCGAGGCCGGGAAAATTAGTCCTTGGCAAACCGCATGCAAGTTCCTAATAGACGGTTTCGCAAAGCGGCGCGCGATTCCTTCGTGTGGCGGTTTGCGTTTCGTCCAAGACGGTGGGTGGATCCATCCGGTTCCATAATTCCTGCCTGAGACGGGAAAGAGACCAGATTTCCGGAGTCCTGAACGGGCTCCTGGTATTTTGGCTGAGCCCCGTAAAATGGACCAGACCGCCGGCGTTTTGCCGGCAGACGAAGCCGGGACAGGTTCGCCTGTCCCACAATTGGAGTGAAACTGTGGATAGAGCCCAGAAAGAGAAAGTGGTCGAGGAACTCGGCCAGATCTTCGAAAGCTCTGGCGTCGTAGTGGTTGCCCACTACGTCGGTCTGACAGTTGCTGAAATGCAGGACCTGCGCGCGCGTGCACGCGAAGCGGGCGGGTCTGTGCGTGTTGCCAAGAACAGGCTCGCCAAAATCGCCCTCGAAGGAAAGCCATGCCAATCCATTGGTGACCTGCTGACGGGGATGACCGTTCTGACCTATTCCGAGGACCCCGTGGCTGCGGCCAAGGTCGCCGAGGACTATGCCAAGGAGAACAAGAAGTTCGAAATTCTTGGCGGTGCAATGGGTGAGAACCTTCTGGACCGGGCCGGTGTCGAAACCGTGTCGAAAATGCCGTCGCGCGAGGAGCTCATTGCCTCCATCGTCGGCTGCATCGGCGCGCCTGCTTCGAACATCGCCGGTGCCATTGGCGCACCTGCAAGCAACATCGCAAGCATTCTTTCGACCATCGAAGAGAAGGCGGAAGCCGCGTAAGCGACAGCAACGGATAGACCGGCGTTACGGGGAACCCCGGACGTTGGAACACACATCAAAACGGAAAGAGCTGATAAAATGGCTGATCTGAAGAAACTGGCAGAAGAGATCGTTGGTCTGACCCTGCTGGAAGCACAGGAACTGAAAACCATCCTCAAGGACGAATACGGCATCGAGCCCGCTGCTGGCGGCGCAGTGATGATGGCCGGTCCGGCAGACGGCGCTGGCGCCGCAGCCGAAGAGGAAAAGACCGAGTTTGACGTCGTTCTGAAGAACGCCGGCGCATCCAAGATCAACGTGATCAAGGAAGTTCGCGCACTGACCGGCCTTGGCCTGAAAGAAGCCAAGGAACTGGTCGAAGCCGGCGGCAAGATCAAGGAAGCGGTCTCCAAGGACGAGGCCGAAGAGGTCAAAGGCAAGCTGGAAGCAGCTGGCGCCGAAGTCGAGCTGGCCTAAGCCGGATCTCGGTGAAATTGAAGACGGCGGTCCCCTGGCGGGGCCGCCGTTTTCTTTTTGGGGTGGTTGGTTGTGGGCGTGGGCAGGGACGGGGGTGCGACTGTATCGGACCGGTTGCTTCTCTCAGCTCGAAGCGAACACAGGTGAAACAGGCAGTAAATGGCTGGTGAGATGAAGGTTTTTCGACGCGGGCCATTGCGCGGGATATCGGCCGGGCGTGAGCGTGGCCCGCGTTGACAAACCTCTCAGGGAGGAAGCCGCGGGGACTGGGCGGTGTCTATGGGGAAAGAGCGTTGTCGGCTGGGTCTGTGACCGCGACGGATACGTTGGTGTGGGGCGCGATGTCGACCGCTTCCATGTTTCGCGAGAGGGTTTGGCCTGGATTTAGCCCGGGTAGTAGCCGTGTTGTGCCTTTTGTGTGGCTTTCCAACTCACTTTGGACAAGGGGGCTCGACCGGTGTGGCTGAGTCACCCGGTTGGTAGCGGTTGGGATGAGCGCGCGCCCGGTCATGCGGCCTGTCTCCTCGGTGGGGCGCGGGATTGCGGAACCTCGCCGCGCCGGAACGTCTCGGTGATACGCATGGGTCCGCCGCAGTCGGGGCATGGCTCGCGCAAGATTAGAGGGATGATCTCGGCAGAGGGTGCGTCTTCCTGCCTGGTCGGTTCCGCACCGAGCAATGTGCGGATCTTCGCGATGTTGGCCTTGCGGGCGGCGCTTGCCAGCAGGCCGTAGTGGCGGATGCGATGGAATCCATCGGGCAGGACATGCATGAGGAACCGGCGGATGAACTCGCCCGTGTCGAGCCGCATGACCTTCATCCGGTCGCCGCGCTTGATGCGGTAATCCTTCCAGCGGAAGGAAACGGTGTCGGCATCTGCGCTGACGAGGCGATGGTTGGAGATCGCGACCCGGTGGGTGTAGCGGCTGAGATAGGCCAGAACCTGCTCGGGTCCGCCAAAGGGCGGTTTGGCATAGACCACCCATTCGGTTTTGCGCAGCGGTGCGAGGTAAGCAGTGAAGGCATCTGCATCGGCCAGCCCGGCAAGATCACTGAAGAAGGTGAGCTGCCCGGCGCGGTGCAAGTTGACCAGGCCCTCAAGGAACAGGCGTCTGAACAGCCGAGACAGCACCCGGACCGGCAGAAAGAACCCGGGCTTGCAGCCGATCCATCGGATGCCATCAAGCGACAACCCGCCGCCGGGCACGATCATGTGGATGTGGGGATGATGCGTCATCGCCGATCCCCAGGTGTGGAGAACGCAGGTCATGCCGACGCGGGCACCAAGGTGCCTGGGGTCAGCGACGATGGTCATCACCGTCTCGGCTGATGCCTTGAACAAGAGGCCGTACATTGCCCGCTTGTTCCAGTAGGCGATGCGGGCGATCTCGGCCGGCAATGTGAAGACGACGTGGAAATATTCCACGGGCAACAAGTCGTCTGCCCGCGCCGCCATCCAATCGCGCGCCGCCGGTCCCTGGCACTTCGGGCAGTGCCGGTTCTTGCAACTGTTGTAGGCGATATGCTGGTGATCACATTTGGTGCAAGCTGCCACATGCCCACCGAGTGCTTCGGTCCGGCAGGCTTCAATGGCGGACATCACTTTGAGTTGCCCAAGGCTCAGACGCCCTGCATTGGCCCGCCGATAGGCAGGCCCATGATCACGGAAGATGTCGGCAACCTCCAGCGCGTGCCGCGGCACGCTGCAGCCCCCGTCAGGTCACATCCTGGATGTGCTCGAACGGGCTGGACACATTGCGCAACGTCTTGGTCGCCACATGTGTATATCGTGCCGTCGTGGTCAACTTGGCGTGGCCGAGGAGAACCTGGATCACCCGCACATCCGTATCGGCCTCCAACAAATGCGTAGCAAAGCTGTGCCGGAGCGAGTGCAATGTTGCAGGCTTCTTGATGCCGGCCATCGCCTTTGCCGAGTTGAAGGCACGATTCAAGGACCGTGGAGACAGGGGTTCAACCCGGCTCTGCCCAGGAAACAGCCAGCCCTGCGGGCGAGCCTCACGCCAATAGTCGCGAAGGAGTTCCAGCAAGGACGGCGAAAGCATCACATCGCGATCCTTGCCGCCCTTACCGCGCTCGACATGGATCAGCATGCGGTCACTGTCGATGTCCCGAACCTTGAGATTGGTGACCTCGGAGGCACGCAGCCCTGCGCCATACCCGATGCCGAGTGCCGCCCGATACTTGAGACCGGGCCCAGGGGCCGCGGACAAAACCGCCGAGACCTCCTCGAAGCTCAGCACAATCGGCAGCTTCCGCGGCTCGGTGCGGAACTGCATGTACTTCTTCATATCCTCCCGATTGCATGTCATGCCGAAGAAGAACCGCAGTGCCGTGATCCGCGAATTGTAGACCGACGGCGTCACCTCAGTGTCGGTCATATGAAGCTGATAGGCGCGCAGCTCATCTGGCGTCGCCGTATCCGGCGCACGCCCCAGAAACGCTGTGAAATCCTTCAGCGCCCGGATATGCGCTTTCTGCGATGTCTCAGCCAACCCGCGAATGCGCATGTCCTCGATCATCCGCGCACGCAGCGGGCTCATCTTCTCCTGTGTCATGGGAACCTCCTGTCCAATTGAGAAACCTCAATCGTCAGGCAGGTCCGTCACATCGCAAAATGCGCCTACATATTGTTCCGCTCGCTACCTCAGCAACAAGCGCCGTTGCCGCGAGAGCGGCTTAGTCCGAGAGCCCAGAGTTACTGCCCCTGAGCGTTGCTGGGTGTGACAGGAAATGCGATCCTAGTGTCCATGATTGACCTTTATTCAACCGAGCCAGATTTTGAGGCCGAAATCACGATCCTTACGGCTGAACAAGGCGGGCGAACGAACCCTCCGCACAACTACATTCGTTGGGATTTTGGCTATGCCGAAGACAATCCACCAGAACCTAAACGCAGTCTTTCTGCGAATATCTATATGATCTATCCCAATTTTTTGGATGAAAGCGGCACACCGGTCCAGCAGGGTATTCCGCTGAGCGGCACGTATCAAGGAGTTATGCCCAAAAGTTGGTGACGGCGTGATCAGGCGGCGTTTTGACGTTGCCTGATCCCGTCCTTGAAGGCAATCCCCTGGATCACTTCGGGCAGACGGTTTGGCCCTGAGATCTTCCTCCACTTCTTCTTGGCCGACATCATCAACCTGAAGACCATGGCGAGGGCGGTCTTGCGGTTCAGGCATCCTTTGGTTTTGCGCGTTCGGTTGCGGACCGTGGCAAAGACGCTTTCGATCGGGTTCGTGGTCCGGATGTGTTTCCAGTGTTCGGCCGGGAAGTCATAGAAGGTCAGCAACACGTCGCGGTCCTTGACCAGCCTGGCCACGGCCCGCTCGTATTTCAGGCCGTAGGTTTCCACGAAGAGATCGAAGGCCGCATTGGCTTCCTTCTTCGTCTCGGCCATCCAAATATCCTGCAGATCGGCCTTGGCTTTTTCCCGCAGCGACTTGGGCATCGCGCCCGTTACATTGGCCGTCTTGTGGACCCAGCACCGCTGCTCACGGGTGGTCGGATAGACATCCCGCAGCGCCGTCCAGAACCCAAGCGCGCCATCACCGACAGCAAGCTCGGGCGGCACCGTCAGGCCGCGTTTCCTCAGACCGCGTAACAGGTCCCGCCAGCTGTCCGCGTTCTCCCGGAATCCGTCCATGATGCTCAAAACGTCCTTTTCTCCGTACTCGTCAGCGCCGATAATCACCAACATACATTGACGATCCCCGTCCAAACGGGGCGTGAAGCAGACCCCGTCCGCCCAGATGTAGACATAGCGCTTGCCCGACAGGTCACGCTTGCGCCAGGCTTCATACTCGTCCCACCAGGTCGCCTTCAGTCGCGTGATCGTGGAGGCTGACAGCCCCTCTGCATCCGGCCCCAAAAGGGCGGCCAGCGCCTCGCTGAAGTCCCCCGTTGAAATGCCCTTCAGGTAAAGCCAGGGCAGCAGCTCCTCGACGGACTTCGCTTTGCGTAGATACGGCGGCACCAAGGATGAACGGAACCTGATCTTGCTGCCATCGATGTTCGCACCCCGGTCGCGGACCCGGGGCACCTGAACGGGCACCGTGCCGATCCCGGTCATCACCTCGCGCTCCGGCAGGACCCCGTGGCGCACCAGACGCTGGCGACCTTCCTCGTCCAGCAAGCTGCGCGGGGACCGCCATGAAACCGGCAACCTCAGCCTGCACAGCCGTTCGCAACAGCTCGCGTGCCCCGAACTGAATGACCTCAGTCAGCGGATCAGGTGAAAATTCCGATGGTAGCTCGAATGGAACAACGGTAGATTTCGACATGTGGCATATCCCTTTCTCTTGAGAATTGACGGCGCTTCAGCACCGCCTTGATATGCCGCCCCTCAGGGGCCATCACCAACTTTCAACCATATCTCCGTATCAAGTCAACATGCACATTTTGGTCAAAGAAATGGTGGAGTACCATCGGGACCGACTATCTGTGGGTACCAAATTCAACTGCCATGAAGGAAGCAAAATTGTCGCAAGAGGCACTGTAACAAGGCTGTGTGCTGTTTCGCCTTAACGGCAACTTTGTCCGCGAAGCAGACTTTGGCGGTTCCTCGGGGAAGGTCCGCTCCCCCCTTGACGGATGGGACAGTTTTCGGGAACACTTATCCCCAAGCGTAGAAACTCGTCCGGAAGGGGCAGGCAGGGGCCGTGGCCCCTTGCGTTTCGTGCGTTCACCACTTATTTCCACCTTTCACACGGGTTCGATTGATTCGAGGCCGTTTTTTCCGTCTTGCACGCAGGAGCCCGATCCCCCGTCTGACTGCCAACCGTCACACTGGGGAAGGGAGGATGTTTGTAGGACAGGCCTGACTTGGCAAGGCCCCCGGCGCGGGGGTTTTTCCAAGGCAGGTTTCGGATCGGGAGGGCAGCCTTGGGCGGCTGCCGCGAATGGATTCGAACTGAGTCTTTTCTTTGGGGCGGGGTGCCGGGGCCCGACGGCAGTCTCGCTCGCTGAGAAACCAAGAGGTATCCTCTGAACATGGCCCAATCATTCCTCGGTCAGAAACGTCTCCGCAAGTATTACGGCAAAATCCGCGAAGTTCTGGACATGCCGAACCTCATCGAGGTTCAGAAATCTTCCTACGACCTGTTCCTGCGCTCCGGCGACAGCGACGTGCCCACCGACGGTGAAGGCATCATGGGCGTGTTCCAGTCGGTCTTTCCGATCAAGGATTTCAACGAAACCTCCGTGCTGGAGTTCGTGAAATACGAGCTGGAAAAGCCGAAATACGATGTCGAGGAATGTCAGCAGCGCGACATGACCTATTCCGCGCCGCTGAAGGTGACGCTGCGCCTGATCGTGTTCGACGTGGACGAAGACACTGGCGCCAAGTCGGTAAAGGACATCAAGGAACAAGATGTGTTCATGGGCGACATGCCGCTCATGACGCCGAACGGCACGTTCATCGTGAACGGGACCGAGCGGGTAATCGTGTCCCAGATGCACCGTTCGCCGGGCGTGTTCTTTGATCACGACAAGGGCAAGACGCATTCTTCGGGCAAGCTGCTCTTTGCCTGCCGGATCATCCCCTATCGCGGGTCCTGGCTCGACTTCGAATTCGACGCCAAGGATATCGTTTATGCCCGTATCGACCGCCGGCGCAAACTGCCGGTCACGACGCTGCTGTATTCGCTGGGGCTGGACCAGGAAGGCATCATGGATGCCTACTATGAAACGATCAGCTTCAAGTACAAAAAGAACAAGGGCTGGGTTACGCCGTTCTTCCCCGAGCGCGTGCGCGGCACCCGCCCGACCTATGATCTGGTCGACGCCAAGACCGGCGAAGTCCTTGCCGAGGCCGGCAAGAAAGTCACCCCGCGCGCGGTCAAGAAACTGATCGACGAAGGCGCGGTGACCGAACTGCTGGTGCCGTTCGAAAACCTCGCCGGAAAATTTGTCGCCAAGGACCTCATCAACGAGGAAAACGGCGCAATCTATGTCGAGGCCGGCGACGAACTGACGCTGGAATATGACAAGGACGGCACGCTGATCGGCGGCTCGATCAAGGAATTGCTGGATGCCGGGGTCACCGACATCCCGGTGCTGGACATCGATAATGTCAACGTCGGCCCGTACATGCGCAACACTATGGCGGTCGACAAGAACATGAACCGCGAAACCGCGCTCATGGATATCTACCGCGTCATGCGCCCGGGCGAGCCGCCCACGGTCGAAGCCGCCTCTGCCCTGTTTGACACGCTGTTTTTCGACAGCGAGCGCTATGACCTCAGCGCCGTTGGCCGGGTCAAGATGAACATGCGCCTTGCGCTGGATGCCGAAGACACGCAGCGCACGCTGCGCCGCGAAGACATCGTCGCCTGCATCAAGGCGCTGGTGGAACTGCGCGACGGTCAGGGTGAAGTCGACGATATCGACCACCTCGGCAACCGCCGGGTACGGTCCGTCGGCGAACTGATGGAGAACCAGTACCGCGTCGGCCTGCTGCGCATGGAACGCGCGATCAAAGAGCGGATGAGCTCGGTCGAGATCGACACGATCATGCCGCAGGACCTGATCAACGCGAAACCGGCTGCGGCTGCGGTGCGCGAATTCTTTGGTTCTTCGCAGCTGTCGCAGTTCATGGACCAGACCAACCCGCTCAGCGAAGTGACGCACAAGCGTCGTCTGTCGGCGCTTGGGCCGGGCGGTTTGACCCGGGAACGTGCGGGCTTCGAGGTGCGGGACGTGCACGCCACTCATTACGGTCGCATGTGCCCGATTGAAACACCGGAAGGTCCGAACATCGGTCTGATCAACTCGCTGGCGACCTTCGCGCGCGTGAACAAATACGGGTTTATCGAAACACCCTATCGCGTCGTCACGGACGGGCAGGTCACCGACGAAGTGCACTACATGTCCGCGACCGAGGAAATGCGCCACACCGTGGCGCAGGCCAACGCGCGGCTGGATGACAGCGGCAAGTTTCAGAACGAGCTGGTTTCGACCCGCCAGTCGGGCGATTACACGCTGGCCCCGCGCGAAAGCGTGGACCTGATCGACGTGTCGCCCAAACAGCTGGTCTCGGTTGCGGCCTCGCTGATCCCGTTTCTGGAAAACGACGACGCCAACCGCGCCCTGATGGGCTCGAACATGCAGCGTCAGGCGGTGCCGCTGTTGCGGGCCGAGGCGCCGCTGGTCGGTACCGGCATCGAGGAAGTCGTGGCGCGCGATTCCGGCGCAGCCTACATGGCCAAGCGCGGCGGGATTATCGACCAGGTCGACGCGATGCGGATCGTTGTTCGCGTGACCGACAATCTGGAACCGGGCGACCCGGGCGTCGACATCTACCGCATGCGCAAGTTTCAGCGGTCGAACCAGAACACCTGTATCAACCAGCGCCCGCTGGTGAAGGTGGGTGACACCGTGCAGAAGGGCGAGGTGATCGCCGACGGTCCGTCGACCGATCTGGGTGAACTGGCGCTGGGCAAGAACGTGGTCGTCGCCTTCATGCCGTGGAACGGCTATAACTACGAAGACTCGATCCTGATCTCAGAGCGCATCGCGCGCGATGACGTCTTTACCTCGATCCATATCGAGGAATTCGAAGTTGCCGCCCGCGACACCAAGCTGGGACCGGAAGAGATCACCCGTGACATTCCCAACGTCGGCGAGGAAGCACTGCGCAACCTCGACGAAGCGGGTATCGTCTATATCGGTGCGGACGTAGAGCCGGGCGACATTCTGGTGGGCAAGATCACGCCCAAGGGCGAAAGCCCAATGACGCCGGAAGAAAAGCTGCTGCGCGCCATCTTCGGTGAAAAGGCGTCGGACGTCCGCGATACGTCGCTGCGTGTGAAGCCGGGCGATTTCGGCACCGTCGTCGAGGTGCGGGTGTTCAACCGGCACGGCGTCGACAAGGACGAACGCGCCCTGCAGATCGAGCGGGAAGAGGTCGAACGTCTGGCCCGTGACCGGGACGACGAAATGGCGATCCTGGACCGCAACATCTATGCCCGCCTGATGGCCATGATCCTGGGCAAAACCGTTGCCAAGGGGCCCAAAGGCGTCAAATCCGGGTCTGTCATCACCGAGGACCTGCTGGAAACCCTGACCCGCGGTCAGTGGTGGCAGCTGGCGCTGGCCGAAGAGGCTGACGCCCAAGTGGTCGAAGCGCTGAATGCCCAGTACGAAGCGCAGAAACGCTCGCTTGATGCCCGTTTCGACGACAAGGTCGAAAAGGTGCGCCGGGGCGACGACCTGCCGCCGGGCGTGATGAAGATGGTCAAGGTGTTCGTGGCGGTGAAGCGCAAGCTGCAGCCGGGCGACAAGATGGCCGGGCGTCACGGCAACAAGGGCGTTGTGTCCAAGGTGGTGCCGATGGAAGACATGCCGTTCCTGCAGGACGGCACGCCGGTCGATATCTGCCTGAACCCGCTGGGTGTTCCGTCGCGGATGAATGTTGGTCAGATCCTTGAAACCCATATGGGCTGGGCCGCGCGCGGTCTGGGTCTGCGCATCGACGACGCGATGGGCGATTATCGCCGCACCGGCGATCTGACCCCGGTCCGCGAAGCGCTGCACCATGCCTATGGCGATGATGTCTACGACGAAGGCATCGCCGGCATGGACGAGGGGCGTCTGCTCGAAGCAGCGGCAAACGTGGCGCGTGGAGTTCCGATCGCCACCCCGGTGTTCGACGGCGCCAAGGAAGCCGACGTAAACGACGCGCTGGTGCGTGCCGGTTTCGACCAAAGCGGCCAGTCGATCCTGTTCGACGGACGCACGGGCGAGCAGTTCAGCCGCAAAGTGACGGTGGGTGTGAAGTACCTGCTGAAACTGCACCACCTTGTGGATGACAAGATCCACGCGCGCTCGACCGGGCCCTACAGCCTCGTTACCCAACAGCCGTTGGGTGGTAAGGCACAGTTCGGTGGTCAGCGGTTCGGGGAAATGGAGGTCTGGGCGCTGGAAGCCTATGGCGCCGCCTACACCCTGCAGGAAATGCTGACCGTGAAGTCGGACGACGTGGCGGGCCGGACCAAAGTCTACGAGTCGATCGTCAAGGGCGAGGACAATTTCGAAGCCGGCGTGCCGGAATCGTTCAACGTTCTCGTCAAAGAAGTGCGCGGCCTCGGCCTCAACATGGAACTCCTGGATGCGGAGGAGGAGGGGTAACGGAAACTTTCAAAGTTTCCGGGCCGGTTTCTTTCAAAGAAACCGGTTCCCTGCTTCGAACATCCGCACGAATTTGAGGACATCAAAATGAACCAGGAACTGACCAACAACCCATTCAACCCGCTGACCCCGCCCAAGGTTTTTGACGAGATCAAGGTCTCGCTCGCCTCGCCGGAGCGGATTCTCAGCTGGTCCTACGGCGAGATCAAGAAGCCGGAAACCATCAACTATCGTACATTCAAGCCCGAGCGTGATGGTCTTTTCTGCGCGCGCATCTTTGGCCCGATCAAGGATTACGAATGCCTCTGCGGCAAGTACAAGCGCATGAAGTATCGCGGCGTTGTCTGCGAGAAATGCGGGGTTGAAGTCACCCTGCAAAAGGTCCGCCGCGAACGCATGGGCCATATCGAACTGGCCGCACCCGTGGCGCATATCTGGTTCCTGAAATCGCTGCCGTCGCGCATTGGCCTGATGCTGGACATGACGCTGCGCGATCTGGAACGGATCCTCTATTTCGAGAACTACGTGGTGATCGAACCGGGCCTGACCGACCTCACCTACGGACAGCTGATGTCGGAAGAAGAGTTCATGGACGCGCAGGATGCCTATGGCATGGACGCGTTCGAGGCAGATATCGGCGCAGAAGCCATCCGGAAGATGTTGCAGAACATCGACCTCGAATCCGAGGCCGAAACACTGCGTGCGGATCTGGCCGAGGCGACCGGAGAGCTGAAACCGAAGAAGATCATCAAGCGTCTGAAAGTGGTCGAGAGCTTCCTTGAATCCGGCAACCGCCCGGAATGGATGATCCTGACCGTGATCCCGGTAATCCCGCCGGAACTGCGCCCGCTGGTGCCGCTGGATGGTGGCCGTTTCGCGACCTCGGATCTCAACGATCTCTATCGCCGCGTGATCAACCGGAACAACCGCCTGAAGCGGCTGATCGAACTGCGCGCGCCGGACATCATCGTGCGCAACGAAAAGCGGATGTTGCAGGAATCGGTGGACGCGCTGTTTGACAACGGCCGCCGCGGCCGCGTGATCACCGGGGCCAACAAACGCCCGCTGAAATCGCTGAGCGACATGCTGAAGGGCAAGCAGGGCCGGTTCCGCCAGAACCTGCTGGGTAAGCGCGTGGACTTCTCGGGCCGGTCGGTCATCGTGACAGGCCCGGAACTGAAACTGCACCAGTGCGGTTTGCCCAAGAAGATGGCGCTGGAGCTGTTCAAGCCGTTCATCTACTCGCGGCTGGAGGCCAAGGGGCTGAGCTCGACGGTCAAGCAGGCCAAGAAGCTGGTCGAAAAGGAGCGCCCCGAAGTCTGGGATATCCTTGACGAGGTCATCCGCGAACATCCCGTCATGCTGAACCGCGCACCGACGCTGCACCGCCTCGGCATTCAGGCGTTCGAACCGGTGCTGATCGAAGGCAAGGCGATCCAGCTGCACCCGCTGGTCTGCTCGGCCTTCAACGCCGACTTCGACGGCGACCAGATGGCCGTGCACGTGCCGCTATCGCTGGAAGCGCAGCTGGAAGCACGTGTCCTGATGATGTCCACGAACAACGTTTTGTCGCCCGCCAACGGCGCGCCGATCATCGTTCCGTCGCAGGATATGATTCTGGGCCTCTACTATGTCACGCTGGACCGCGAAGGCATGACCGGTGAGGGCAAGATTTTTGGCTCGGTCGAGGAAGTGGAGCACGCACTGAATTCCGGTGAGGTGCATCTGCACGCACGCGTCACAGCGCGGGTTTCGCAGATCGACGAGGAAGGCAACGAGGTCTTCAAGCGCTACGAAACCACACCCGGCCGGGTGAAGCTGGGTGCGCTGTTGCCGAAAAACGCCAAGGCGCCGTTCGATCTGGTCAACCGGCTGCTGCGCAAGAAAGAAGTGCAGCAGGTCATCGACACCGTCTATCGCTACTGCGGTCAGAAGGAGAGCGTCATTTTCTGCGACCAGATCATGACCATGGGCTTCCGCGAGGCATTCAAGGCCGGGATTTCGTTTGGCAAGGACGACATGGTGATCCCGGGTGACAAGTGGGGCATCGTGGATGAAACGCGCGAACAGGTGAAGGACTTCGAACAACAGTACATGGACGGCCTGATCACTCAGGGCGAAAAGTACAACAAGGTTGTCGACGCCTGGTCGAAATGTAACGACCGCGTCACCGAAGCGATGATGGGCACCATCTCGGCCACAGACAAGGACGAAGCCGGCGCCGATCAGGAGCCGAACAGCGTCTACATGATGGCCCACTCGGGCGCGCGGGGCTCGGTTACGCAGATGAAGCAGCTGGGCGGGATGCGGGGCCTGATGGCCAAGCCGAACGGCGACATCATCGAGACGCCGATCATCTCGAACTTCAAGGAAGGCCTGACGGTTCTGGAGTACTTCAACTCCACCCACGGCGCCCGGAAGGGTTTGTCGGACACCGCGCTCAAGACGGCGAACTCGGGCTACCTGACCCGCCGTCTGGTGGACGTGGCACAGGATTGTATCGTGCGGATGCCCGATTGCGGCACCGAGAACGCGATTACGGTCGAAGCGGCGGTCAACGATGGCGAAGTTGTCGCCACGCTGGCCGAACGTCTACTGGGCCGGGTTGCGATCGAGGATATCCTGCGTCCGGGCACCGACGAGGTCATCGTTGCAGCCCGCGAAATGATCGGCGAACGGCAGGCGGACCTGATCGACGAAGCCGGTGTGCAAAGCACCCGCATCCGGTCGCCGCTGACCTGCGAGGCCGAAGAGGGTGTCTGCGCGATGTGCTATGGTCGCGACCTTGCGCGCGGCACGATGGTGAACACCGGCGAAGCGGTCGGTATCATCGCGGCACAGTCCATCGGTGAACCCGGCACACAGCTGACGATGCGGACCTTCCACATCGGCGGCGTTGCGCAGGGCGGACAGCAGAGCTTCCTCGAGGCCAGCCAGTCGGGCAAGATCGTTTTCGAAAACGCCCAGACGCTGGAAAACGCAGCCGGCGATACGCTGGTTGTGGGCCGGAACATGAAGCTGCTGATCATCGACGAAACCGGCGAGGAACGGGCCAATCACAAGCTGGGCTATGGTTCGCGTCTGTTTGTTTCGGACGGGGCCACGGTCGATCGGGGCGACAAGCTGTTCGAATGGGACCCCTACACGCTGCCAATCATCGCCGAAAAGGACGGGACCGCGAAGTTCCTCGATCTGGTCAGCGGGATTGCCGTGCGCGACGAAACCGATGATGCCACCGGCATGACCCAGAAGATCGTCATCGACTGGCGTGCCGCACCCAAAGGCAACGATCTGAAGCCGGAGATCGTTCTTGTGGGTGAGGATGGCGAACCGGTGCGCAACGAACTGGGCAACCCGGTGACCTATCCGATGTCGGTGGATGCGATCCTGTCGATCGAAGACGGTCAGCAGATCACTGCCGGTGACGTGGTTGCACGGATCCCGCGTGAGGGCGCCAAGACCAAGGACATTACCGGTGGTCTGCCGCGTGTGGCCGAACTGTTCGAAGCACGGCGTCCGAAGGATCACGCGATCATCGCCGAAATCGACGGCTATGTCCGCTTTGGCCGCGACTACAAGAACAAGCGTCGCATCAGCATCGAACCGTCGGACGAGTCGATGGACCCGGTCGAGTACATGGTACCCAAGGGCAAGCACATCCCCGTTCAGGAAGGGGATTATGTCCAGAAGGGTGACTACATCATGGACGGCAACCCGGCCCCGCACGACATCCTGTCGATCATGGGTGTCGAGGCGCTGGCGGATTACATGATCAACGAGGTGCAGGAGGTCTATCGTCTTCAGGGCGTGAAGATCAACGACAAGCACATCGAGGTCATCGTGCGCCAGATGCTGCAGAAGTGGGAGATCATGGATTCGGGCGACACCACGCTCCTGAAAGGGGAACATGTCGACAAGGCCGAATTCGATGCGGCAAACGAAAAGGCGATTGCCAAGGGCGGACGTCCGGCCACGGGCGAACCGATCCTGCTGGGCATCACCAAGGCGTCGCTGCAGACCCGCAGCTTCATCTCGGCCGCCTCCTTCCAGGAAACGACGCGCGTGCTGACCGAAGCTTCGGTTCAGGGCAAGGTCGACAAGCTGGTGGGTCTGAAGGAGAACGTCATCGTCGGGAGGCTGATCCCGGCAGGTACGGGTGGCGCCACCCAGAAGGTTCGCCGTGTCGCGCAGGACCGGGACAACATCGTGATCGAAGCTCGCCGCGAAGAGGCCGAGGCCGCCGCGGCATTGGCCGCGCCGATGGATGAAGATTTCATCGGTGGCGACGAGTTCGATACGTTTGTGGATACGCCCGAAAGCCGCGACTGAACGGGTTCAGTTCTGAAAACACAGCCCCGCCCGGACACGGGCGGGGCTTTTTTGTTCAGCGCCCACATGCCCGATCTGCAACCTCTTTCAATTCCGTGGCCCGCGGTGTTCACTGCACGGGCTGATTGCAGGTCGGACCATGACATTCAAAACCAAAACCATCGGATTGCTCCGCTTTTCCGTCCTGACCCCGACTTATTACTCCGAGCGGTTTGCCACGCTGGAGGACACCGCCGCGCATCTTTTTTCGCCGGAACGGATGGCGTTCCGGTTTCACCTATTCGAAACCCTTTGCCTGCCGTCTCTGGTCCGGCAAAGCGACCCGGATTTCGAATGCGTTGTCCTGACCGCCGAAAGCATGCCGGCAGAACATCTGGGCCGCCTGACCGATCTGATCGCACCGCTGGACAACATCCACCTGCGCCCTGTTGGGACGGACAAGCACTATCAACTGCTCAAGGGGGGATACGACTCGGTCGAGCCCGGCGCAGCGACCCACCGCGTTCTTTTCCGGCTGGACGATGATGACGCCGTGGATCTTCATTTCGTGGCCCGCACCCGTCGCCGAGCCCATGCCATGCTGGAGATGACCGCGGGCGAGGCCCCGTTTGTCATCGCCTATAATCGCGGGTTTTACGTGCGGTTTCAGGAGGGCGAAAACGAGGTGTTCGATGCCTGCGAACGCGCCCCGCTGTCGACGGGAACGACCTTGGTTGCGCCGGTCGGGCATCCGCAGAACCCTTACCGCTACAATCACCGGGCGCTTCCTCAGCATTACACGACGCTTCAGGACCTGTCCGAGCCTGCGTATATCCGCACCATCCACGACGACAACAAATCCACGCCGAACCAATCGGGCCTGACGCACAAGATGCGGCGAAAACAGATAAAGCAGGCGCTGAAGCAGGGCTTCGATGTCGATCTGGCCATGCTGAAGGCTCTGTAATGCCGTCCCCCAACGCACGCGGCGCATTTTTTGATGATGGCCAGCATGGCGTCGTTCACCATCAACGACGCGTTCGTGAAATCGACACTGGCGGATCTGCCGCTGTTTCAGGTCATCACCATCAGGGCAACGATCGCGACCATCCTGATTTACATCATGGCCCGGCGTCTGGGTGCGCTGCAGTTCCGGTTTCCGCGACAGGACTGGCTCATGGTCGGATTACGCAGCCTGTCCGAAATTGGCGCGACCTACTTCTTCCTCACGGCCCTGTCACAGATGCCGCTGGCCAATGTCTCGGCGGTGCTGCAGGTGCTGCCGCTGACCGTCACCCTCGGCGCGGCGCTGGTTTTCAGCGAACGGATCGGATGGCGGCGAACGCTGGCCATCGGTGTCGGCTTTTGTGGTGTCATGCTGATCCTCCGCCCCGGAACTGACGCGTTCAACCTGTCCTCGTTCTACGCTCTGGCGGCGGTTGTCTGCGTCACCATTCGCGATCTGTCGACGCGCCGGATGTCCGGTCAGGTGCCGTCACTGACGGTCACGTTCATCGGGTCTACAACGGTACTGTGTTTTGCGTCGGTCGTCAGCACCGCCACGCCCTGGGTTCCGATGCAAGGCTGGCACCTGATGCTGATCGCCGGGGCGGCGTTGTTCATCATAGGCGGCTATCACTTCAGCGTGGCGGTGATGCGGGTGGGCGACGTGTCCTTCGTGGCCCCGTTCCGCTATACCAGCCTCTTGTGGGCATTGCTGCTGGGCTGGGTCATCTTCGGTGACTGGCCGGACGCATTGACGATGCTGGGGGCGGCCATCGTCGTCGTTTCCGGCCTGTTCATGTTCTATCGCGAAAAGGTCCGGTCAGGCGGCTGAGTACAAGCGCCGGATATGATCCGCATCAATTCCGAACACCTGCCGGAAATAGCCTTCGCCATCGCTGTCCAGCCGCTCCAGCTTTACCGGCTTCACGCCGGGTTTCTGACGGCTGTCGTTGTAATCGTTGTGCCCGCGAACCAGCATATCCTCGCCCGTCAGTGTAACCGTCGGCATTTTCTGCCCGACCTTGGAATGGGCAAAGTTCATGATGGTCAGGCGCACGTCCGGCCGCACCATCAGGGCAAGCGCGGCGGTGGTATAGGGCAGGCGGGTCTGAGCCACCCGCAGCCCCTGTGCGTCCGGGCGCATCAGGAACCCCTGATTGAAATCGATGGCGATATGCCGGTGCCGGGCGGTCAGCGGCTCGACGTCCCGCGCAACCTCGCGCAGACGGCTGACAAAGCTCAGGGCGACCGCGTCGTCATCGTCCATCCGGAATTGCAGGCACGGGCTTTGGTCGAAGTTGCGGACCGAGTTGATGGCATCCTGCATCACCTGCCTGTGCGGCCCCGGAGGATGCGCCTGAGTAACGGTCTGCGGCATATCGCCGGTCAGCGCTTCCAGCCGGTCGCGGTATCCGGTCGGAAGGTCGTCGCCGATAACGATGAGAAAGGTGAAATCCGGGTCCGTCTGGCCGCGCAGGGCCGGCAAGGTTACGGTTTCGAAGGTGCGAAATCGTTCTTCCATGCGGTCAGAGGCGTACAAATAGGCCTTGCGCGCCTCAGGTGTTTCGTGTTCCACCTGAAACCCGCCGATTGCAGGATAGGAAAACCGGCAAAGACCGATGACCTGCATGATGCTCTGCTCCTGCCTATGGCACTTTGTTTGCCAGTATTCGCAGCGGGGTCCGGCCAAGGCAAGCAGTTGCTGTTGACAGCCCAGACGACTCTCACTATATGCCCGCCCTATCCCGGCGCCGGGGCTTTCCCCATGGCCGGTTTCAGTACTGTAGTGGTCATGATCCGGCCTGACGGCCCGATCCTCTGGATACCCACCGCGTCGTTCCCGAAATACTGGGGACGAAGGCGGTTTTTGCGCTTTGCGGACGCGTAAGGCGTTTTTGACGAAACCGCGCGGAACGTCCGCGCAGACACATGTGTTGCCCAAGACGGGGAAAGAGAACCGGAATGCCAACGATCCAGCAGCTGATCCGCAAGCCGCGTCAGCCGAAAGTGAAACGCTCGAAGTCCATGCACCTGCAGGAATGCCCGCAAAAACGCGGCGTCTGCACACGTGTTTACACCACGACACCGAAGAAGCCGAACTCGGCGATGCGGAAGGTTGCCAAGGTGCGCCTGACCAACGGTTTCGAGGTCATTTCCTACATCCCCGGTGAAAGCCACAACCTTCAGGAACACTCTGTCGTCCTGATCCGTGGCGGCCGTGTGAAAGACCTTCCCGGTGTGCGCTATCACATTCTGCGTGGTGTTCTGGATACCCAGGGCGTCAAGGATCGGAAACAGCGCCGCTCGAAATATGGCGCCAAGCGCCCCAAATAAGGAGAGACGCAGATGTCCCGCCGTCACGCCGCCGAAAAACGCGAAGTCCTGCCCGACGCCAAATATAGCGACCGGGTTCTGACCAAGTTTATGAACAACCTGATGATCGACGGCAAAAAGTCGGTCGCCGAGCGCATTGTCTACAACGCGCTGGACCGGGTTGAAACCAAGATCAAGCGCGCACCGGTCGAGGTGTTCCACGAAGCGCTCGACAACATCAAACCGTCGGTCGAGGTTCGCTCCCGCCGGGTTGGTGGCGCCACCTACCAGGTGCCGGTCGAAGTGCGCCCGGAGCGCCGCGAAGCACTGGCCATCCGCTGGCTGATCACCGCCTCGCGCGGCCGCAATGAAAACACGATGGAAGAACGCCTCGCCGGTGAACTGCTGGACGCCGTACAGTCCCGCGGATCCGCCGTGAAGAAGCGCGAAGACACCCACAAGATGGCCGAAGCCAATAAGGCCTTCAGCCACTACCGCTGGTAAACACTTTCAGAGGCACAAGTCCCATGGCACGCGAATATCCTCTCGACCGATACCGCAATTTCGGCATCATGGCCCATATCGACGCGGGCAAGACCACCTGCTCGGAGCGGATCCTGTATTACACCGGCAAATCCCACAACATCGGTGAGGTGCACGATGGTGCGGCCACCATGGACTGGATGGAGCAGGAACAGGAACGCGGTATCACCATCACATCCGCCGCGACCACCACATTCTGGGAGCGCACCGAGGACGGTCAGACGGCCGAGACCGAAAAGCACCGGATGAACATCATCGACACGCCCGGCCACGTGGACTTCACGATCGAAGTCGAACGTTCGCTGGCGGTTCTCGATGGTGCCGTTGCCGTTCTGGACGCCAACGCAGGTGTTGAACCGCAGACTGAAACCGTTTGGCGTCAGGCTGACCGGTACAAGGTTCCGCGCATCGTTTTCGTCAACAAGATGGACAAGATCGGCGCTGACTTCTTCAACTGCGTGAAGATGATCGCCGAACGGACCGGCGCCATCCCGGCCCCGATCCAGATCCCGATCGGCGCCGAGAACGAGCTGGAAGGCCTCGTTGACTTGGTCACTATGGAAGAGTGGGTCTGGGCCGGCGAAGACCTGGGCGCGACCTGGGAAAAGCGTCCGATCCGCGAAAGCCTGCAGGACACGGCCAACGAATGGCGGAACACGCTCATCGAGACTGCGGTCGAGATGGATGACGACGCCATGATGGCCTATCTCGAAGGTGAAGAGCCCGACGTGGCCACCCTTCGCGAGCTGATCCGCAAGGGCACGCTGGGGATCAAGTTCATCCCGGTTCTGTGTGGCTCGGCCTTCAAGAACAAGGGCGTTCAGCCCCTGCTCAACGCCGTGATCGATTACCTGCCCAGCCCGCTGGACGTGGTCGACTACATGGGCTTTGCCCCGGGCGACGAGGAAGAAGAACGTAACATTGCCCGCCGTGCGGACGATGAGATGCCGTTTGCCGGCCTCGCGTTCAAAATCATGAACGACCCGTTTGTCGGCTCACTGACCTTCACCCGGATCTATTCGGGTACCATGAACAAGGGTGACTCGATCCTGAATTCCACGAAGGGCAAGAAAGAGCGCATCGGCCGGATGATGATGATGCACTCCAACAACCGCGAGGAAATCGAAGAGGCCTTCGCGGGCGACATCATCGCGCTGGCAGGTCTGAAGGACACCACCACGGGCGATACGCTGTGCGATGCCAAAGAGCCGGTGGTTCTGGAAACCATGACCTTCCCGGATCCGGTGATCGAGATCGCGGTTGAGCCCAAGACCAAGGGCGACCAGGAAAAGATGTCTGCTGGTCTTGCGCGTCTTGCGGCCGAGGATCCGTCCTTCCGCGTCGAAACCGATCAGGAATCGGGCCAGACCATCATGAAGGGTATGGGCGAACTTCACCTCGACATTCTCGTCGATCGCCTGAAGCGCGAATTCAAGGTCGAAGCCAACATCGGTGCGCCGCAGGTGGCCTATCGCGAAACCATCTCGAAAGAGGTCGAGCACACCTACACCCACAAGAAACAGTCGGGTGGTTCGGGTCAGTTCGCCGAAGTCAAGATGATCATCGCCCCGACAGAGGCCGGCGAAGGGTATTCCTTCGAAAGCCGCATCGTTGGTGGTGCCGTGCCGAAGGAATACATTCCCGGCGTCGAGAAGGGTATTCAGTCGGTCATGGACAGCGGTCCGCTTGCCGGCTTCCCGGTGATCGACTTCAAGGTTGCCCTGATTGACGGCAAGTTCCACGATGTGGACTCCAGCGTGCTGGCCTTCGAAATTGCCGGCCGGATGGGTATGCGTGAAGGTATGCGCAAGGCTGGTGCCAAGCTGCTGGAACCGGTGATGAAAGTCGAAGTGATCACCCCGGAAGAATATACCGGCGGTATCATCGGCGACCTGACGTCTCGCCGGGGCCAGGTTTCGGGTCAGGAACCGCGCGGCAACGCGATCGCAATTGCGGCCTTCGTGCCGCTGGCCAACATGTTCGGCTACATCAACACCCTGCGCTCAATGTCCTCGGGCCGTGCGCAGTTCACGATGCAGTTCGACCATTACGATCCGGTGCCGGGCAACATCTCGGAAGAGATCCAGGCCAAGTTCGCCTGATCTTGGGAATGTGGGAATTCGGCGATGTGCGTTCATCTTGAGGAATACAAAGTCTCGTACTTTGCCGTTCCGAAGTGTGCCTGCACTTCGCTGAAAACCATGTTCTTTGAGGTTGAGAACGGGTTTGCATGGCGGAACTACGTTGCCAACAGCAAGAAAATCTGGGTCCACAACGCATATCCGTCCCTTCCGTTCGAGAAGGCCAGGAAGCAAAGCGCACCCGGGTTCTGGAAGTTCGCGGTCCTGCGCAGTCCGGTGGAGCGGCTGGTGTCGTGCTACCGCAACCGCCTGATGCGCGGCCGGGGGCGTCAGCAATTGCTTGCGCGGGCCGGGGAACTTGAAGCGCGGGGACTGAGCCGCACACCGGATTTCGCCGGTTTCATGGAGCACTTCGACGACTATTGCGATCTGTCGCCGGACGTCAAAGCGCACAGCCGCCCGTTGTCGTTCTTTCTGGGAACGGATCCGGGTTACTTCGACCGGCTGTTCCGCCTGTCCGAGCTGGCCGAGGTGATGGCTGAACTGAGGCAGCGGATCACAAAGCTGCCGGAACTGCTGCACCTGCAGACCCGGGGTGCGGACGTACAGATTGGCAAGGTCCACAGCCGGACGGAACAGCAGATCCGGAAGCTGTTTGACGAGGATTACAGACTGTTTGGCGCGCATTTCTGACGCGCGCCGGAAATGAAATGTTCCGGTGAGGGATCGACACCGACCCGGGGAACGCAGGAGAGAAGGAGGCCGTCATGGCAAAGGAAAAGTTTGAGCGGACGAAACCGCATGTGAACATTGGCACGGTTGGTCATGTTGACCACGGCAAGACGACGCTGACGGCGGCGATCACCAAGTATTTTGGTGATTTCAAGGCCTATGACCAGATTGACGGAGCGCCTGAAGAGAAGGCGCGCGGGATCACGATTTCGACGGCGCACGTGGAGTACGAGACGGAGAACCGTCACTACGCGCACGTGGATTGCCCCGGTCACGCGGACTATGTGAAGAACATGATCACGGGTGCTGCGCAGATGGACGGCGCGATCCTGGTGGTGAGCTCGGCCGACGGCCCGATGCCGCAGACGCGCGAGCACATCCTGCTGGGCCGCCAGGTCGGCATCCCGGCGTTCACGGTCTACATGAACAAGGTCGACCAGGTGGACGACGAAGAGCTTCTGGAGCTGGTGGAGATGGAGATCCGCGAGCTGCTGGAAACCTACGAATACCCGGGCGACGACATTCCGATCGTGGCCGGCTCTGCGCTGGCCGCGCTGGAGGGCCGCGATCCGGAGATCGGCGAGAACTCGATCCGCAAGCTGATGGAAGAGGTTGACGCCTACATCCCGACGCCTGAGCGCGCGGTTGACCAGCCGTTCCTGATGCCGATCGAGGACGTGTTCTCGATTTCCGGCCGCGGCACGGTTGTGACCGGCCGGGTCGAGCGTGGCGTGATCAATGTCGGCGACGAGATCGAGATTGTCGGAATCCGCGACACCACCAAGACGACCTGCACGGGTGTTGAAATGTTCCGCAAGCTGCTGGACCGCGGCGAGGCGGGCGACAACATCGGCGCGCTGCTGCGCGGTGTCGACCGTGACGGTGTCGAGCGTGGCCAGGTTCTGTGTAAGCCGGGTTCGGTTCAGCCGCACACCAAGTTCGAGGCCGAGGTCTATGTTCTGACCAAGGAAGAGGGCGGCCGTCACACGCCGTTCTTCGCGAACTACCGGCCGCAGTTCTACTTCCGCACGACGGACGTGACCGGGACGGTGATCCTGCCGGACGGCACCGAGATGGTGATGCCGGGCGACAACCTGAAGATCAGCGCCGAGCTGATCTACCCGATCGCGATGGAAGACGGCCTGCGCTTTGCCATCCGCGAAGGCGGCCGCACGGTCGGCTCGGGCGTTGTGTCCAAGATCATCGAGTGACACCGCATTTGCGGTGTCGCGGCGGGCGGCAGTCGCTCTGAACGAGCGATGAGAGCCCGCACCTCTCAATTCCGGCCGCCGCGGATGGCCCAAAATCCACCCCGCGGCGCCCGACAAAACAAACGGTTCGACGTGGGCCGGGGAATGATCCCCGGTCGACCTCTCAGCTGAAACGCCCGTCAAAGGGAAAGAAACGAAATGGCCATGCAAAGCCAAAACATTCGCATTCGTCTGAAGGCGTTTGACTATCGTGTGCTGGACGCCAGCACGCAGGAGATCGTCAACACCGCCAAGCGGACAGGTGCGCAGGTGCGCGGACCCATCCCGCTGCCCAACAAGATCGAGAAGTTCACGGTTCTCCGCGGACCTCACGTTGACAAGAAATCCCGCGATCAGTTCGAGATCCGGACGCACAAGCGTCTTCTCGACATCGTTGATCCGACCCCGCAGACGGTGGACGCGCTGATGAAGCTCGACCTGGCCGCCGGCGTGGACGTCGAGATCAAGCTGCAGTCCTAAGGCGGGAGGTACGTGAAAATGCGTTCCGGAGTGATTGCAAAGAAAATCGGCATGACGCGGCTCTTCATGGAAGATGGCCGTCAGGTGCCTGTCACCGTTCTCCAGCTGGACAACCTTCAGGTTGTCGCACAGCGCACGGCGGACAAGGATGGTTACACCGCGGTTCAGCTGGGTGCCGGTGCGCCCAAGGCCAAGCGTGTATCGAAGGCCATGCGCGGCCACTTCGCCGCGTCCAAGGTCGAGCCCAAGCGCAAGCTGGCCGAATTCCGGGTGTCCTCGGACAACCTCATTGATGTGGGCGCCGAAATCTCGGCCGAACACTTCCTTGAGGGCCAGAAGGTGGACGTCAGCGGCACCTCGATCGGTAAAGGCTTTGCCGGTGCGATGAAGCGGCACAATTTCGGCGGCCTGCGGGCGTCGCATGGTGTGTCGATCAGCCACCGCTCGCACGGCTCCACCGGTCAGTGTCAGGACCCCGGCAAGGTGTTCAAGGGCAAGAAGATGGCCGGTCACATGGGCTCTGTCCGGGTGATCACACAGAACCTTGAAGTTGTGAAAACCGATGCCGACCGTGGCCTGATCATGATCAAGGGTGCGGTGCCGGGCTCCAAAGGGGGCTGGGTGACCGTAAAGGATGCGGTGAAGAAAAAGGCGCCGGATGGCCTGCCATTCCCGGCAGCCCTGAAAGCCGCCGCAGCGACCGAGGCCCCGGCCGAGGAAGCGCCCGCCGAAGGGGGTGAAGCATGAAACTTGACGTGATCAAACTCGACGGCGCAAAGGCCGGGGATATCGAGCTCGACGCCGATCTCTTCGGGCTGGAGCCGCGTGCGGACATCCTGCACCGTGTGGTCCGCTGGCAGCGCAACAAGGCGCAGGCCGGTACCCACAAGGTCAAGACCCGGTCCGAGGTCAGCTATTCCAAGAAGAAGATCTATCGCCAGAAGGGCACCGGCGGCGCACGTCACGGATCCCGCAATGCGCCGATCTTCCGCAAGGGTGGCGTCTACAAGGGCCCGACCCCGCGCAGCCACGGCCATGAACTTCCCAAGAAGTTCCGCAAGCTGGGTCTGCGTCACGCGCTGAGCGCCAAGGCACAGGCAGGTGAGCTGGTTGTGATCGAAAACGCCGAAGCCGAAGGCAAGACCGCCGCACTGGCCAAGCAGGTGCGCGATCTGGGCTGGAAGCGGGCGCTGGTCATCGACGGGACCGAAGTGAACGAAAACTTCGCCCAGGCCGCACGCAATATCGACGGGCTGGATATCCTGCCGTCGATGGGCGCAAACGTGTATGACATCCTCAAGCGCGACACGCTCGTGCTGACCAAGGCGGGTGTCGAAGCTCTGGAGGCTCGTTTGAAATGAGTGCGAAGGCAGAACACTACGACGTGATCCGCAAGCCGGTGATCACCGAGAAATCCACTATGGCATCTGAGCATGGCGCCGTGGTTTTCGAGGTGGATATCGACAGCTCCAAGCCGCAGATCAAGGAAGCCGTCGAGGCGCTCTTTGGTGTCAAGGTGAAGGCCGTCAACACGACCATCACCAAGGGCAAGGTCAAGCGTTTCCGCGGCCAGCTGGGCCGCCGGAAGGATGTGAAGAAAGCCTATGTGACGCTCGAAGAGGGCAACACGATTGACGTGACCACAGGGCTCTGACCGACAGGTTATCTGATGTTTGATGAAGCCCCCCGCCGTCTGGCGGGGGCTTTGTCGTTTTGCCGGATAGGCAAGCGTTTCGGATCGCGTTTTTTCGGAAACGTACGGGTTTGCGCGCCGTGAACGAAGGAACCATCTCATGCACCGTCCCAATCCGACTTTGCATCTGATCTGCGGCAAGATCGCGTCGGGGAAATCCTCGCTGGCCCGGTCATTGGGCGGGACAGCCGGAACTGTTGTGATCAGCGAGGACGTCTGGTTGTCGAAACTCTACGGCGACAGGATGTCGTCGCTGACCGATTTCGTCCGCTACTCGGGCCTGCTGAGGGATGTTATGCATCCGCATGTTGTCGGGCTGCTGCAGGCCGGGGTATCGGTCGTACTCGATTTTCAGGCCAACACCCTGGACAGTCGCGCGTGGCTGCGCAGCCTTGTCGACGAAACCGGGGCGCAGCACATTTTGCACGTCCTCGATGTTCCCGACGACGTGTGCAAGGCACGTCTTCAGAGCCGCAATGCCTCCGGAACCCATGAATTCGAGGTCTCGGACACCCAGTTTGACCAGATCACGGAATTCTTCGTACGGCCGAGAGAGGATGAGGGGTTCAATCTGATGGTACATGGCCCTGGCGATTTGGGATAAAACGAGTCCGCGGCCTGCGGGACGGGCGCAAGACGTTTGAAAAGTCGATGTTTAGCCGGATGAAAGCAACACTATGGGTGTGAACGGGCTTGGGTCAGGCTATTTCTTGGGCGGGCAGGTCACCGCCAGTTGTCTCCAGACCTCGGGCTGATAGGGGTATTTCGCGCAAATCGCTTCCTCCCATGTGACAGCCCGCACGGTTTTCGGGTGAGCCTCCCATGTGCCGGACAGGAATGGCGCGTCCCAGTTCCCCGAGAAACCGTCCAAACCACCGGACCCGTTGACCTTGGTCTGCATGTCGGAAAAGGTCCCTGCCTTGAACCTGATTTCGGCGGTCAGTGTTCCTTTCGAGGGATTAAAGTGCCCGGTGATCCTGCCAGCCACGGAATCGAACGATTTCGCGTTGCTGCGGGACTGCACGCGGGCGGTGATTTGTCCGGTAATCTTCGTGTCTTCGATGCTGAATGACAGCTTGCCATCGGTCAGGTAGGCGTGTTCGCCGGAACCCGACATCGTGCCTTCGAAATCGCCAAAGATCCCAACCGGCTGTATTTGCTCCTCCTGAATGGCCTTCTCAATGTCTCCCGAACCGCCGGGATTGGTGTGGCGGTCGGAATTCAGGTTCAGTGTGCCGCCCTTGACCGGACCCCGTCCGGGCTCCGGCGCCGATGCGGAACCGTCTGGTGCGTTCATCCCTGTCCCGGGCAGAAAGTTCAGGGCGGTTTCGTCAATCGTTGCCTGGATGTTGAGTTCGTTGAGCAGGGCTTCCTCGATCAATTCCTGCGACAGGATCGCGTCTTCCATTGCTTCCGCAAGCAACCTCTCCGATTTGAGGTGCGGGTGCGCGTGTTCTCGCTTGAACTGCACCTCGTCGCGCTGGATTTCCGAGATCAGCGCAATGATGTCGTCGTGATCGTCGGTGAAGTGGTAGTTGACCATGCTCGTAACAAAGTCGATTCCGGTCAGCTTGGCCATTTCTGAAAAACTCATTTCCCATTTCAGCTTCCGGCCGTGACGGCCCTTGATCATCTGAAACATAGCCCAGGATTTCGTCTCGATTGTCGCGTCACTGCCGACGATCATCCCGTTGTGGGGGCTGGACTCCGCGGTCCCGCCGCTGGCCAGGTAGACATCGCCGGGAACATGCGGCCCGCCGACCAGCCCCACAATGTCGTTCAGCGCGTTGAAGATCGACAGCTTCCTCTTGCCTTCTGCATCATGCAGGTTCGCCATGAGTTCATCGTCTCCCACGATACGCTCGATTTCCGAGGCTTCGAGACCCGGCGAATTGTAAACCCGGGCAGACGTGATTTTGTCAGCCTTGTCCAGCAGCAGCCTCTGGGTGTGGGCCCCGGCCATGGAATGCCCCGTGGCATGCACATGCGCGCCTTGTTTTGCCGCATCGTCGATCCATTTGTGCAGCTTGACCTGTCCGCTCTGATACTGATCCTTGCCAACCGCGAGCCGTTTTTTCATGGTTAGAGTGCCCTGGGCGGCCGCGGAAACGTCTCTCTTTGTTTCGTTTGACAGCTCGGTGCCGCGCATGACGACCACCTGATCGCCCGTTCGGGTATCCTTGAGCAAAATCGCCTGAAACCCGCTCTTGTCGTCAATCGCGTCCATGAGCACCAGATCGTTTTGGGCGAGGTGCTTTTTCAGAATCTCGTCATTCATGATCGGGACGTCTTGTTTGACGCCGTGTTCCGGGCGGGCGCGTCCCGCCTGGTACACCACATGCTTTGACAGGAATTCGAAGTCCCGTGAATCGAGCTTGCTCTTATCGGATCGCCATTTGATCGGTGCGGTTTCCTGGGCCGTCGCGGAAATCGCGGCTACGCTGATCAGAACCCAGAGGAAGACGGCAGGAAAGAACTTCACGGCCAGAGCCCCTCTTCAAGCAGGCGCTTTGCGGCAATGGCAGGCCCGTGGGCCTGTGACACGGCGCGGTCCAGGAACTCCTTACCGACGATTTGCTGGATCGGATCCTCACCGGCCAGGTAGTGCATCGCAAGAAAGGTGAGCGCCTCGGGGTGTCCGGCTTCTGCGGCTGCGAGGACCCGCGCCAGAGACACCGAGCGTTCCACATCCGTCCCATAACCGGAAAGCCCCATCCGGCCCGCAATCCACAATGCCCGGCGGTCGCCGGCCGCAGCCTGCGCTGCGACGGCGTCGAACGCATCTTCAGGAGTCCCCTCGATTTCGCCCAGCATTACCCCCAGCGCATATGCAACCGGATCCTCTGTCGCGGTCGGAAGCGGAGGCCTGTCCGGTTCCGGCGGCCGAACCGCAGTTGCCGGGGGGGCCTCTGCCGGGGGCAGGGCCGGCTCTGTCTGATCCTCCAGCCAGCTGTCGGGGAAATACTCCGACGCACATTCCATGAGAACGTCGATTGCTTTTCCGGTGCCCGTCAAAGGGAAGCTCTTGGTTCCGGTGGGACTGTCGACCGTGATCTGCGATCCTTTTGCAATGGCTTCCCATGCCTCCGCCTCCAGACCGAAAGGATAATCGATCAGGGTGGGGCCCAGAACCGAGCCTGTCAGAGTCCGGTCATAGCGCTTGTCGATCTTCACGCGCGCTTCGAACACAGTGCCCGAGGACAGCTTCCACCGGGCATCCACAAGCGTCAGGTGAAACCCGTCCTTTGCCCAGCGGAGAAAGATGAAATAGCCGTCCCGCATGTGCTTGGCCCGCATGAAGCAATTGAACGGTTCGCCGCTCTTGTCGGTTTCCAGCGCACCTGCCCAGAACCCGGCAGAGTATTGTCGGGCGATTTCGGCGGTTGCCGGAAATGGCGCCAGTACCGCCAGCCAGACCAGAAGTATTTGGAAGGCCCTTTTCATGCACGCGCTCCCCTTTTGCCCAATTACAGTCCTGCAAGCGCCGGGAAGCACATCGCCCCGCCATCGACGCAGCCGGTGGGTCAGTCTATGCGCTCCTGACGCGGGGGCATTGACCCAGATCAATATATACGCGGTCAGAGGCTGTCAGCGGCGCGCTCCGGCGCTGAGAGACCTTCCGGGGGCAATCACCCGGGCCATGCTTCTCCGGCGATCGCTGTACTGTGTCTTGGCAAACCAGCTTGCCCGGTCGACCTTCAGCCCGACATCGCAGGTCTCGGCTCGCCAGTCATCGTCATGGCATGCCGCCCCTCAGGGACATCACCAGATTTCGGCTGGAAATCCACTGATTGATAGCGGTTATTAAATCCGCACCACTTTCAGTTTTGTTTTCAGGTCGGTGCGGCAGAAGGCGTGGAGGAAACAGGTCTGTTCCGAGATATCGAGCATCTCCTGCGCTGTCTCGTCAGGCTCGGAGGTTTCGAGATAGACATGTGTTTCAATCGGGTCGGCCGTGCCTGCCTGCCCGGTCCGTCCCGAGGCTCCGCCGAGGCTGAAATGGGTGTCCTGCACGATGCGATAATCGGGCAGGTCGAGCTTCAGCATCGACACGAAACGCCCGAACTGGGTCATGAAACAAAAGCCGATCCCCGCCGAAATCAGCGTGTTTGCATCAGGCGCACGCCCATCTTCGGAACTGAGGAACCGAAACGACGTACCGTAGGGTGAATACTGCATCTGTTGAAGATCTTTGAGACCATCTTCGCGCAGAACCGCGACCGCCCCGATATTGAGCCGTCGATCCTGTTCATCCGACAGTGACGAGCCCCCCGTTGCGGTCCCCTTGATCACTTCCTTTTTCGGCGTTGGGCCCACCGGTTCCATCAAAGTCAGATCATTGTCGGCCGGCATGGCCTTGGCAAAGTGATCACCGGGATCCGGGAACAAAGGGGCATCCAGCTCCGCCACCTTGGCGGTGGGCAATTCCTGCCCGTTCTTGCCCAGCTTGAACAGGCTTTCAAGCTGACCCCGCATCAGGCCGTTCAACGGCGAGGCGTATGTCGCGTTGATCAGGAATTCGTTCAGGGCCTTGTCATCAAGATCGCAATCGATCTCGACCTGCAGTTCGATATTTTCCGCCCCACCCACCATGGTGCGTTTCGGCATCGAGCCCTTCATGGTATAGAAATTGTCCTGAATGAGCCTGAGCTTGCGGATTTCGACACCCTGCTGCGCAGCCAGTGCCAAAATCTCGTTCATAAAGCTCGCCACCATTCCGGTAGACAGAAATGCCAATGGGCACGGCGCAGCATCATGGCCGTTCAGATATGGGCCCTCGTCCGACACCAGCCGCCACGTGTCGCCGGTTTTCGCCGACCGCACCAGCGCTTCCTTCTGAAACCCGCTGAGCGACCGCACCCAGGTGCGCAAGGCGTCCCCCCTGCGGTTTTCCGGGGCGTTGATGGACACCTCGTCAGCGTTGGACAGTTTGAAGAATGGCGGCAGTCCGCTGGTGCCGATGATGTCTTCACCGAGTTTTGCCATGGTCAGCTTTCCCAGTTGATGTTCAGGTCTTCCCGGAACGCAAAACGTTCCAGATGCGAGGCGAGCACCCGTTCGAGCCTTGCCAGGTCTTCTTCGTTCTCTGCTGTGGCCGTCATCTTCAAAGCCGTCGGAACAGCCTCGAGATCAGCCCGCCCGAAATCGAACTTGATCCACCCGGTCTGGGGAGTGAACGCGACCTCGATCTTGTGGCCGAAATGCTTGCAGAGCTGCTGAAGATAGCCGCTCGCCTTCTCGGTCGCGATCGTGGTGGATGATGTCAGGGTCATGATACTGCCCTTTCCGGCACAGGTCCGATACTTACGATGTCGTATTTGTCGTTGAGCGCTGCCATCCTGGCTTCGTCCGCGAAATCCGCCTCGTCCATCTGGGCAAGTTCGGCCAGAAACTGATCAAATCCCGACGGTTGATAGATCATGAGCATCCGCGCCGCCTCGCAGCCTTGGGACATAATGCAGGCGTGTTTGGTCCCCGGCGGCACATGCAGGCAGGTGCCGGTTGTTGCCGTCATCCAATCGTCGTCGACATAGAAATCCACCGATCCCTCAAGGATATAGAAGGTTTCGGCGTGATAGCGATGCAGGTGAAGGCCAAGGGCGAAATTGGCCTTCAGGTTGTCTTCCATCACCGTGTATTGCCCGCCTGTGTCAGCGGACGATACCTTCACAAAGGTATGATCCGCCGACCAGCCGTAGTTCGGGCCGCCACCCGGCAGAACCAGCGAATAGCGCGGGGCCATGGTCAGAGGTTCACTTTGCCGCCGTCGACATTGATCGTCTGACCGGTAATGAAGTCGCTGTCAGGTGTGACCAGGAACATCATGGTGCCCAGCAAATCCTCCGGCAACATTTCGCGTTTGATCGAGCGGGAATCGACGGTTGGCGCACGTGCACGGTCCCATTTGTCCTCGCCCTTGATCGAACTGCTTTCTGTCAGGCCAACCGCGATGGCATTGATTTGAATGTTCTTGTCACCCAGTTCGCGTGCGTGCCCACGTGTCAAACCTATGACAGCCGCCTTGGACGCCGTGTAGTGCGACAGGCCGGGCGGGCCGTAGTAAACCGTGCCCGAAGCGATATTGCAGATCTTGCCGCTGCCTGCGCGAAGCATCGCCGGAACCGCTGCTTTGGTCGCCTGATGAATCGAACGCGCATTGATCGTCATGACCTTGTCGAATTCGTCGTTATCGATTTGCAGAAACGGCTTTGGCGTCAGGTTCGCGAAAAGGCCGGCGTTGTTGACCAGAATGTTCAGAGCGCCGTATTCGCTTTCGGCCTTGGCAACCATCGCGTTCAGATCGTCGTCTGACGTCACATCCACGACCATACCTACGGCGTTGCCACCGGCAGCGTTGATTTCTGCAACAACGTCCGCAGGGTCCAGAATGTCGGTCACAACGACATTGGCGCCTTCGGCGGCAAGTTTCTTGGCATATTCCGCTCCAATTCCGCGCGCGGCGCCGGTAATTGCAGCCGTTTTTCCATCCAGTCGGCCCATGTCAGCCTCCCTTTCTCTAGATTTCGATTTCAAGGATTTTCGCAACCTCGGGCCAGCTCTTGGCCCCGTTTTTGCGCAGATCGTTTGTCAGGTCTTCCGGCACCCAGTCGAGAAAGCACCTTTTGAAGTTCGGCAGCGCTTCGATACGTGCGAACCATTTCTCGACATTCGGCAAACGGCCGTTTTCCCACATACCTCGCATTGACATCATGGCGAGCCGGTTAACGTAAGGCGTCATTGCGACATCGGCCATGCTGAATTTGTTGCCAACCAGCCAGTCGTTGCCCTCCAGCGCCTGTTCCATCTTTTGCAGGTAGCTGTCGTAGAGCTTTACCTTCTCCGGGGCTTCCGGGGCGTCAAACCCGTCCCGGACAAAGATCTTCTTCTTGGTATTCCAGTCGGCGGTGACCGAAAACTCGGGTGTGGAGGCAAGAAACTCCTTCACGCCTTCCGGCCCAAGGTTTTTCATCACGGTGTGACGGTGCGAGCAGACGAATGTGACTGCTCCGCAGGCAGGGTGCAGGTCCTCGTCCACCGCCTTGGTCCAGTAGCGCACCTGCGCGCGTTCCCACGGGTCTGTGGGATGAAGGCTGGTATCCGGCGCGATCTGATCAAGGTATTCACAGATGACCGTGCTGTCGGTGATGACTGTGTCGTCATGTACCAGCGTCGGCACAACCGATTTGGGATTCAGTTTCTGGTACTCGGGATCAAACTGTTCGCCCTTCAGAATGTCGATATAGACGCCGTCCCAGTTCAGTCCTTTTTCGTCCATCGCGAACCGAACCTTGGCGGCGCAGACCGACGACCCGTGGTGATAAAGCGTAAATGTCATAGTTGCACCGTGACCCATTTCAGTTCTGTCATTGCTTCCATATCAGCATCCGTACCTTCGCGGCCCACACCGCTTTCGCCATTGCCACCGAAGGGCACATGCGCTTCGTCATGAATGGTGGGCCCGTTGATGTGGCACATGCCGGCGCCGATGTTGCGGGCGAAATGGAACGCCTTGTCGATATCCCTGGTGAAAATCGCGGAAGACAGTCCGTATTCGGTGTCGTTGGCCTTTTCCAAGCCCTCTTCATAGCTGTCGATCGGGTAGATCGACGTCACCGGCCCGAAGGTTTCCGACTTACATACCGTCATCTCTTCGTCGACCCCGGTCAGCAATGTCGGCTGGCAGCGGTTGTTTTCCCACTCGCCACCGGCGACGACGGTTGCGCCTTTGGCTTTGGCGTCTTCGATATGGGCCTTGATCCTGTCGCGTTGACGCGGAGAGATGGCGGGGGCGATCACTGTATTGGGATCGCGCAGGTCGCCCATGCCCAGCTTGCCGACAATCATCGAAAAGCGTTTTACGAATTCATCGTAAAGCGGTCGTTCGACATAAAACCGGCTGGACGCGATACAGGCTTGCCCCGCGAACATGAAAACAGAGCGCGCGGCCAGCGGCATGACCTTGTCGAGATCAGCATCGGCCAGGATCACGGTCGGGCTCTTTCCACCCAGTTCCAGCGTGTTCGGCGTTTTGTTTCTGGCGCAGATTTCGTTGATGTGCTGCCCCACAACGGTCGAACCGGTGAAGGTCAAAAAATCGATATCCTTGCTGCTGGTCAGGTCGTCGCCAATCTCGGCGCCCATACCGGTGACCACGTTGTAGGCCCCGGCCGGGAACCCGGCCTCGGCCACGATCTCGGCGAAAATCACGCTCAGATGCGGTGCCATTTCGGATGGCAGGTGAACCACCGTATTGCCCACCGCCAGCGCGTTGGCGACCAGCCGGGTGGTCTTGATCAGCGGTACGTTGAACGGCGTGATCACCGCCACCACGCCCAGCGGCTCGCGGATCGACATCGAAAGCGTGCCGGGCCGGTCGGACGGAATGGTTTCCCCGCGCACATTGCGGCACATGCCGGCGGCGGCGCGGACCATGGTCAGTCCCTTTGTAAACTCGAACATCGCCTTCTGGATGGGCGAGCCAATCTCGTCGATGAGGCAATCGACCAGATCCTGCTGCCGCGCTTCCATGATCTCGGCAACGCGCAAAAGCAAGCGTTCGCGCTCGGTCGGTGTTGTGTCGCGATAGGCCGGGAAAGCAGTCCTGGCGGCCGTGATCGCTTTGCGCATGTCGTTGCCGCTGCCTCTCGCCACACGGGCGTACAGGCTGTCATCAAGCGGGTTCAGATCCTCAAAGGTGGCTCCGCCCTCGGCATCGAGCCAGTCACCTCCGATGAAGTGCTGAAACGTTTTGGATTCGGTCTTTGCATCCATGATACATCTCCTGTTTCAACTATCCGCCGACAATCTTCTGCGGCAGGTAAAGTGCGATTTGCGGGAAAAGAATGAGCAGGCCGATCATCGCGGACATGGCGAACCAGAACGGCCAGATGCCGCGGAAGATGTGGCTCATGGGCACGTTGGGGGCGATGGATTTGACGATAAAGACGTTGATGCCAACCGGCGGGCTGATCATGCCCATCTCCAGCACGATCACAACGATGATACCGAACCAGATCAGGTCCCAGTCAAGCGCGATGGCAATCGGGATCACAACCGGGATGGTCAGCACCAGCATCGCCATCGCTTCGAGGAACATGCCAAGGAACATGTAAATCAGCACGACGATCAGCAGGATGCCGATCTCGCCGATTGGCAGCGACGTCAGGATCGTGACCAACTGCGCCGGCAGTTCTGTCAGAGACATAAACGGGATGAAGACAAACGCCCCGATGATGATCAGGAAAACGGTTGCCGTTGCGTTCATGGTTTCCAGAACCACCGACTTGGCGGCCTGCCAGCCCAGCGACCGGCGCCATGCGGCAACGAGGAACGTAAAGAAGGCTCCGACAGATGACGCCTCGACCGGCGTGAAAAACCCGGTGTACATGCCGCCGATTGTGGCCAGGACCACGCCCAGAATGGGCAGCGCGCGCCACAGGGAGGCGATTTTCTCGCTGCGGCTGAAGCGTTCTCCACGCGGGCCGGCATCGGGATTGCGGATCACAACCCAGTAGATCGCGCCGATGAACAAAAGCGTCAGGATTATGCCCGGAAACACGCCGGCCATGAACAGCCGTCCGATCGATTGTTCGGTCAGCACGGCATAGATGATCATACCGCCGGACGGTGGGATCAGAAAACCAAGCGTGCCCCCCGCGGCGACCGATCCGGTGGCAAGGCTGTCGGCGTATTTGTATTTTTTCATTTCGGGCAGCGCGACGCGGCCCATGGTGACGGCGGACGCAAGTGACGACCCTGAAAGTGCGGCAAAACCTGCACAGGCGGCAATGGTTGCCGAGGCCAACCCGCCGCGCAGATGCCCCATCCAGCGATAGGCGGCGGCAAAAAGGTCATTCGACATGCCTGACACACCCGCCAGATTGCCCATCAGCACGAACATCGGGATCACCAGCAGATTATAGTTCGACGCAGCCTCGAAGGTTTCGCCGGCGATGTTGGAAAACGCGATCTTCCACCCCCGCGCCCAGGCCTGATCCTCGGCCATGCCGATGATCATGAACTTGTTGGCATTGGCAATCACGGTGCCGACAAAGCCGACGCCCAGCATCGAGAGCGCCACAGGCATACGCAGCGCCAGCAGGATGAACAGCGAAAGCAGGCCCAGCAGCCCAAGCGCGGTCATGCTGATCATAGCGAGCCAGTTCCTATTCGCAGAGCAATGACCTTGTTCGACCGCAGCAACTGCCAGATATCCAGAAGGAGGACGACGGCATAGATCGCCGCCGAGACGGACAAAAGATAGTAGAAGGGTTCAAACGAGATCAGCAATTGCTGGGTGGTTTCGCCGAATTTGCTGGCGGTCCCTCCGGAATGCCACAGCCGCCACGACATGATGACAAGCAACACAACACCCATGAGCTTCATTGTGATCATCGACCATTTGGCAAACCGGGCCGACATGCGCGCTTCAAGCACTTCGATTTCGATATGGGCGCCGGTCCGGGCGCCGAGCGGGATGGACAATGCCACGATGACAACGAGGGACAGGATCAACAAATCCTCGGCCCCGACGATGGGAGAGTTCAGGGCCTTGCGCATGATCAGCACGTTCCACACCGAATAGCCGGTCATGAAGACAAGCGCCGCGCCGCCACAGATCAGCGAGATCCAGGTCAGTACAGTGTCGAGGTGCCGGATCAGTGCGGGCAGGTCAGGTTTGTTTGACATCAGGTCCGTCCTGTCAGACTTCTGCGAAATCCGGGCACCACTTGAGAATGCCCTGCTGATAGCTTTCCCCGGCCTCGAACATCGCGGCCCAACGTCGGATGTTGGGGTATTTGTCAAAGGAGAACCCGCAGCCATTGATCACGAAAAAGAGCGGAATCCACGAGATATCGGCCAGCGTGAATTGATCCCCCATGATCCAGTCGCGCCCTTCCAGCGTGACTTCCAACTTGGTGAAACAGGCGCCCAGGATGGCCTTGGCCTTGTCGAAATCGCTGGTGCTGAATTCGTTTCGGCCCGCGTGTTTGGCGTGGAATTCCTTCAATTCCTGGTTTTTCTGGAGCGAATCGTATTTCGCTTGTTCTTCCTCGGTCTTCTGGATTTTTGCGGCGATCTTGGTCGCATATACATAAGGTTTGCAGGCGGGCACATGGATGGCGGCGGCAAGGTGCAGCCACTCCATCATGCCTTCATTGTCGGCGGCACGCAGCGACGGCTCAGGATAGGTCTCATCGAGATAGTCGATTATGTCATTGCTCTCGATGTGCACCACGCCTTCGTCAATCAGGGTCGGTACAAGCCCGTTCGGATTGATCCCGAAATACTCATCCGTTATGTTTTCTTTCTTTTTCAGGTCGATGTGGTGGCTGGTCCAGTCCAGACCCTTTTCGATCAACGTCATCCGCACCCGCATCGAACAATTCGAAATCGCCCCGTGATAGAGGTGAAGCCCTTCAAAAGTTTCCACGGACTTGTTGGTTGGGACGATGACCACCATCGAAGGCCCCCTTTCACTTGGTTGGCTTGAGAAGCTCTTTGAAGCCAGGCTGATGCACGACCCGTTGCCGAATTGGCTCGGTAACGGCGCCCCGGAACAGCGACCGGCTTCATGCCGGTCAGGCTTGCCCGGGGCGCGCTCGCGCGCCGCCTGGGAGTCAGCGGTTAAGCGCTTCGTAGATTTCGCGAACGTTCGAGATCCCGCGGCCTTCATAGTCGGAGAAAATCGCTTCAAGGCCCTCGGCGACCGCGGCGTCCATCTTTGCCCGCTCCTCGTCCGAGACCACGATCCATTCGTAGTTCTTGCCGGTGGCCTCAGAAATCAGCTTCTTCGACACCTCGTCGGCTCCGTCAAAGGACTTTGCCAGCTCCAGCGACATCGGCAGACCGGCAACCTCGTCGATGATCGCGCGATGCTCGTCAGACAGGCTCATGTAGCGTTCTTTGTTCATAACCGCGTACGTCACAGCAAAGGTCGTTGGGACGTTTTCGACGATATACGTGGACACGTCCCAGAAGTTCCAAGGCTGTGTGATGTTGTTATAGGATGCCGTGGTTGCATCGATGGTGCCAGTTGAGAGTCCGGTATACATCTCGGTGACCGGCATTTGCACCGGCACAGCACCCAAGGCTTCGATAATCGGCGTGGTCATGGCGGCAAACGGGACAATTTTGGCCCCTTTCATGCCGCCCAGAGTCGACACATCGCGGGTTGCCGCAAACAGGTTGCCGGCAACGGTCCCGACGGCCAGAACCTTCACATCCTCATATTCATCGGCGAGATGCTCTTCATAGATGTTCCAGATCGCCCGGGTCGACTGGTCAGCGTTTTCTGCCGTGCCCGGAAGGATGGCCAGCATTGTTTTCGGGAACAAGGCCGGCGTATAGCCCGAAACACCGAAGGTGATGTCGGCAACGCCTTCAACAGCGCGCTTATACTGCTGCACCGGACCTGCGCCCAGCTGACCTGCAGGATAGAGCTTCATGGTCAGCGTGCCGCCCGAACGCTTTTCGATCTCCTCGGCAAACCAGGTGAACATGCCCGTGTTGGTGTGATGCTGCGGCGGCAGGAACGTCGCGACACTCAGCTCTTCGCTGGTCGCGGTCTGCGCCGAGACGCCAAGACCGATTGCGAGTGCTGCGCTCAGTGTGAATCGTGAGAATTTCATGATGTCCTCCCAGAGTTGATGACATAGCCCGACCCAATGGGATCCCAATTTCCCAGCAGAGGCTTTCGCATTTACCGACTCGACTCGAGTCTCTTTCCATTGAATATCACTTTGGGATCCCAAATCAAGCTGCATATTGCCTGCGAAAGCGGAACTTTGTCATCCTGCGTGCTTTTCGGGCAATTCTCTCCACCCTGCGCGGGGATTTGGTTGATTTTCCGGCCGAACTTGACTTTGGGATCCCATGCGTGAACATAGAGGCATGGAGTCCATAGACACCGAACTCGCAGCCCGAATCCGACAAGACATCATCATGGGTGTCTTCGAGGAGGGAGAACGCCTGTCCGAAGCGCGGCTTTGTGACATTTACGAAGTGTCACGCACGCCGATACGGCTGGCTCTGCGGTTGCTGGAACGCGAACGCATCATTCGCCGGGGCGAAGGGCGCGGTTACATCATCTACAGCCCGACAGTTGACGACATTCTGCAGGCCGTTCAGGTGCGTGGTCACCTCGAAAGCCTTGCCGCGCGGTTGATGGCCCAGTCTGAAACGCGCGCGCAGAGTTTGCCGCACATGGCCCGGGCGATCGAAAACATCAACGCGGTTTTGGATGCCGGCAATCTGGGCGACGCCGCCCGGCGCGAAGCGCAGGCTGCCAACAAGATCTTTCATTCGACCATTCTGACCGCATGCGGCAACGACTATGTCAGCTTCACCTGCGAGCAGATCAGTCACCTGCCAATGCTGGCGGCCGGGTCGATGGTCTTTGACCGCTCCACCAGCGAAACTCAGGATCATATGGAACGCGCCCTGTTCCGTTTGCGTTTGGGAAACGCGCAACATCAGGTCATCTTCGAGGCCATTGAAAAGGGCGATGCAGTACGCGCCGAAGGCATGATGCGCGAGCACTCCCACACAATGGTCGACTACATTCGAACATTCGAGCGCAAGGATGACAGCCTGACCGTTGCCGATCTGATTGCCTATTCGGGTGCCGAACCGGTGACGTTTAGCGGGTAGCCTCAGGCCACCGCCAGTGCCCAGCCCTTGTAGATCAGGCGCAGCGCCACGATAGAAACCAAAACTCTGAAAACCCGACGAAAGAGTGCCTCGGATACATGGTGCGTCACGTGTTTGCCGACCCATGTTCCGGCAAATCCCGCTATCGTGGCACCGATGATATGCGGGACATAGTCGAAATAGCTGAAGCCAAAGCTGACATAACCTGTCACCTTCATGACATCGAGTGTCAGAAGACAGGCCGCCAGCGTTCCGGTAACTTGTAGCTTGAGCAGGTCGGTACGCAGCAGGAAAGGCTGCAGCACACCGCCCACCCCAAACATCGCACCCAGAAAGCTGTGCGCGATCCCGACAAAAAAGAACGGATGCTTGACCGGTCGCCTGATGAAACCTTTGGGCAGCCAGATGAGGACCAGAAGAACGATGCCCAACAAAATCGAGATGGCGGCCTCCGGCAGTACGACAAAGGTCCGGGTGCCGAAGTAAACGCCGAAAAGGCACCCCAGAACGAAAACCCGCACGATGCGCCAGTCGATGTTTTCCCAGAAGTAATAGATGCGCGCCGATAGCGACGCGGCGGCAAACGCAGATTGCAGCGGTACGGCCGCGGAAATTGGCAAAACCGACACGCTCGCGATCAGCATGATGTAAACACCGCCCGTGGCAAACGCCGCGTTGACGAATGAAGCGGCGAAACTGCCAAGTGTTATGATGATCAGCGCGTTATCGACCACTGGCGGCACTGATGCTCATGAACTTGTCGATAGGTTTTCCGGGGGCGTGTCCTGATCACGTCTGAGGTAGTAGTGCAGCGCCAGCCAGACGCCGCTTCCCGCCAGCGCAAGGCCATGGACTGCCGGACCTGCCGCCAAAAGCAGCGCCGCCAACACCAGGCGCAGGGCGCAGTCCCAGTAGGATAGCTTTGCGTGATCGAAGCGGGCCAGCGCGCTTGCCAGAAGATAGAGCGCAACCAGCAAGCGGAAAAGCAGCCAGGAAAGCTGGACCCAATACACCTGCCCGTCGTAGCCGGGCAGGTATTCGATTTCGCTTCCGTCGGCAGAGCCCGGATCGATGACCGCGGCTTCGATCAGCAGGATTTCGGGGTAGAGGGCAAACACGAACGGGATGACGAACATGACAATCCCGACTTTGACAGCCGAGAACCCGGTTCGCATCGGCTCGGCCTTTGTGATCGAGGCCGCCGCGAAGGCCGCAAGAGCGACCGGTGGCGTGATGGCCGAAGCAACCGCGAAATAGAAGATGAACATGTTGGCGGCAAAGACCGATATACCAAGACCGGCCAAAACCGGCCCCATCAGAAGAGCAACGTTGATATAGGCCGGCACCGCGGGCATCCCCATCCCCAGCAGAACGGCCAGAAGCATGGTGACAAACAAGGCGAACATCTGGAACATCGTTGAACCGCCCGCACCGAGGTTCATGCTCTGCAGCCATTGCAGCACGTCCAGCGAGATAAAGAAGGGCATGCCGGTGAATTTCAGGCAGAAATCGATAATCGAAACCGCAAGAAACATCAGGTAAAGCGTCGCAATCAGAACCCCGGCTTCGGAAAAGGAATCCAGAAGCTTGCTGGGCTTGGCGCGCATTTCCGGGTCCAGAAACAAGGTGAAGCAAAGGACAATCACCGCCCACCAACCCGCACTTCCGGCATCGCCGGCGGCGTTCTGGATGAGTTGGAGAAGCCACGGCAGGCTTTGAACCTGACAATTGCCGCCTTCGGTGAAAACGCGTTCTGCCCCCAGAAGCCAGCCGAATGCGCCGCAGCCGACATTTTCCTTGCTGGTCAACAGAAGGAACAGAATGATCAGAATGGGCAGGAAGATCATAACAAGGTTGAAAATGTCCTGCCGCACCATGTGCATGTCGTCGGTCAGTTCGCCAATGGCCTGGATCTTCTGCTTGCGGGCCTGAAAGACCACCGACAGAAACAGGCAAACGAAATAGGCCAGCGCCGGCAGGGCCGCAGCGATGATCACCTCGTTATAGGGAACCCCGGTAAGGGCCGCCAAAACAAAGGCGGCCACGCCCATGACCGGTGGCATGATCGACCCGCCAGAGGATGCAGCAGCCTCCATTCCCCCGGCAAACACCTTGGAAAACCCGCGTTTGATCATCATCGGTATCGTCAGAACGCCGGTCGACAGAACATTCACAATCGGCCCGCCCGAGATTGTTCCGAACATGGCAGATGAAACGATGGCGGCATGCGCCGGGCCGCCGCGCAAGTGCCGGGTCCAGCGAAACGCGACCTTGATCAGCGACTTGCCCCCGGCAGACGCACCGAACAGGGCGCCGAGGATCAGATAAGGGAAGATCTCGTTCAGGATGATGTCCATAAAACGGCCCAGGAGGCCGGACGCGTTGTTGGTCAGAATGTCGTGCACACGTGGCCTGCCATCGGACAGCAATCGCGGTTCGCCCCCGATCTTGGTCACGAAATACTTGTTGATGTCTTCGACGCCATAGAAATACCAGACCAGCACGGTGATGATGGCATAGGCGGCCACGATGATCGCCACGATCACCAGCGGCAGACCCCAGACGCGCACGTTGTAGGCAAGGAACACGATGATCGCGAGACCGACGATCAGGACCAGCCAACCGCCCGTTGTGGCGACACATTTCGGGTCGTCCACTGATGTCGGTTCAGGCAGACCGAACAACTCCGCATTTTCCTTTTCAATCTGCAAGCTTTCCGCGATCAGGCGCGCGCGTTCACCGCTTAGCTGGTCGATCACGCAGACCGAGTCGATTTCGACCAGATAGGTAACCGAGATTGTCAGGGCCATCAGCACCAGCGCGACGTCCATGAACAGGCCAAACCGCCGGCGCCAAATGCCCTTGTGAGACCAGGCCCGCCACAACGAATGATGCAAGCCGACGATCAGCATCATGAGGGCGAAGGCCATAGGGTAATAGTATTCAAATGGGAATTTCCGGATAACGAAATTGTCGTTTCCGACAATGTTCTTGGCAAGCTGATCGAGCCCGGGAATTCCCGGCATTGCGTTGATCATCCCGATCACCACAAAGATCACAGCCAGCCAGTAAACCAACCAGACAACAGCACTCTTGGGCTTGGCGATCGCGTTTGCCTGTTCGGACATCGACTATTCCTGACTGTGTATGCAAATCGGGGTCGCGAATTGGCCGCGACCCCTGTTTTTGTTGGGTCCTGATGTCCTGTGACTACGGCTTTGCGCAGTCGGGGACAGCAAGGCCCGCTTCCTCGAACGCCGCGATCGACCCCGGGTGATACTTGAGCGGCACCGCCCCGCAGAGGCCCGATTTCGAGACGTCAGTTTCACCGATATTGGTCGTGGCCATGAACTTGGCCTTGGCATAGTAGATTTCCTTGTTGGCAAGCATCGTTGCCGTCAGGGCCTTTGCGGTTTCGAAGTCCATGTCCTTGTGCACGACCTGAGCTGCAATGGTGGTCGGGCTGCGCCAGATACCGTCTTCGCTCACGATGGTCAGGCCATTCTGCGGCTGCAGATCGCTCAGTTCGAACACCAGCCCGCCCGTTCCCGGGCTCTTGATGTATTTCTGCATGCCTTCGCCTTCCCAAGCGTCTTTGGGAATGGACCACAGGGTCATGTCACCGGCCGCCAGAGACCGGGTGATGCGATTGTCCGGAAAGGTCACGGGCAACATCATGCCGTCGGCTGACCCATCGGAAATGGTTTTGGGCATCTGCCCCCAGTTCACCTGAATTCCCTTGTAGTCCCGACCGTCGTCGGCGCCGCTTACCAAGGTCAGGATCCCGCGGCTGTTGGTCAGTGCCGCGCCACGCGGGGGGCCGTTCAGGATGGTCTTGCCCTTGACGGTATCCCAGCCTTTGACGCTGGCGCTGTTGTAGGCATAAAGGCCGAACCCGCCGTAGTTCATCGTGTACAGAGCCCGCAGATTCCCGGCCAGCGCTGCGCCCTGTTCCTTGCCCAGGCTTGCATAGGGTCCGGCGCCCCTGGACATCAGGAATGTCAGGATCAGCGGCGCGTCTGATACATCAGTCTTGCCCTCGGCGACGTTCTGGATCGAATTGGTCAGCGTCTGGCTGTCCGCAACCTGAAAATCAGCCACGTTGGCTGCGGTCGCCGCTTCGGCAAGCGCCGTCATGGCTGTGAACGGAACCGTGCCCGGAGGGCCGGTTTCGGCGGTCAGGATGGCCTGTGCCGAGGCCGTGGAGGCGCAAAGCCCAAATACGGCGGCAAACATCGTGAATTTATTGAGTGTTGGCATTTTCATCTCCCTTGGATTTTCTTGCTGCGTTGTTACGAAGCGCGGGCTGGGTTTGTCTGTGGTGACAAGCCCGGCTTGGTCCCCTTTGCTGCGGACGGCCGGTTATGGGGCACGATCTCTTGATCCAGTTGCGCGGCGTCGTGTTCGTCCCAATATCCAATCAGCACCCCCAACTGTTCCTCCATTCCGGTCATCTTGACGTTGTGCGCCTCGCTCCAGGTTTCGCGCTGGCGGTATTGCAGCGCCCACCCGGCCAACCGGTTGAACATGTCCTGGCGAATATCTGCATGGTCCGGGCTGCGCCCGAGATCGATCAGTTCATCGGGGTCTTCCGCCAGATCGAACAGCACCGGCGGGTACCCCGGCGCGTGCACGAATTTCCAGTCTTCCGTGGCCACCATAAAGGATTGACAATCCAGCGGCATCCTGCCGGTTTCGGGGCGGAAGACCTGACAGGAATAATCATATTCGCTGATTACAAAATCCCGCCACGCGACCTTCTCGCCGCGGATTTTCGGCATCAGGGATCGCCCGTCCAGAATGTTGTGGAACTGCTCGCCGCCTTGATAATCGATGAACGTCGGGAGCAGATCGATAGACTCCACCACTGATGCGTCGACGGTCCCCCGGGTTGCGTCGGCGCGTTTGTCAGGGTCCACCACGATCAGCGGGATCTTCACCGAAGGATCGTGGAAGTAATCCTTGTCGCCCATCCAGTGATCACCCAGATAGTCACCGTGATCCGACGTGAAAACGATCATGGTGTCGTCGAGCAGTCCCCGCTTTTCCATGAATTCGAACAGGATCCCCAACTGATCGTCGATCTGGCTGATCAGGCCCATGTAAACCGGAATGACTGTTTCGCGGGCCTCATCCCTGCCAAACGTCTTTCCTGCGACCCGGTCGATGAAGTGTTTTACGAGCGGATTCGGGTCATTCAGCTCGGCATCGGACTTGACCGCCGGAACGACGTCCTTGGACGAGTACATGTTGTTGTAGGGTGCAGGCGCCACGTAGGGCCAATGCGGCTTGATATAAGACAGGTGCAGCAGCCACGGTGTTTCGCCGTCATCCTCGGCAAGAAAATCCATTGCGCGCCGCGTCATATAGGGTGTCTCGGACTCCTCGTCCGTAACCCTGGCCGGCAGATCGACCCGGTCATTGAAAAACCCGGACCGGGTGCCCTTGCCGGTGTCGACTGCATTGGCGGCCCAATGCCATGAGTTTTCGTCGTCGTAGCCTTTCGATCTCAGGAACTCGTTATAGGCCAGACCGGGCCGTACCATGGTGTCCGGATGAACGCCGTCGTCACGCTCATAAGGTTCAAAACCGGCCTGGGCATGATACACGCCGATTTCGCTCTCGGGATCGACCCCAAGCCGCTCCATGCCTTCCGTATCGGCCTTCATGTGCGTTTTGCCCACCAGAACGGTGCGCATGCCGAGCCGGTTCAGATGATGCCCGATATTCCTTTCGCCGATACGCAGCGGCGCAAAGTTCGACTGAGATCCATGCGACGACACGTACCGTCCCGTATAGGTGCTCATGCGCGACGGGCCGCAAATCGGCGATTGGCAATAGGCGTTGGAGAACCGGACGCCGCGCGCTGCCAGCGCATCGATGTTAGGGGTCTTGATCGTTGGGTGGCCTGTGCAGCCGAGATAATCGAACCTCAGCTGGTCGCACATGATGAACAGGATGTTTTTGCGTGTCATTTACCGACTATCTCCACGAACACTTGAGATAACGGGCGATTTCAAGCCGGTTAGCGACCGCTTCAGCCCGGGCGCAGCGCCCCGACACCGCAACTTTGCCGGGTCGCTTTGATGCAGGCATATTCCGCATGCTGTAAACATCCTTCCCCTTTGGCTCCTGTTTGAGCGGTGTTCAACGCGCAAGCCGGGTCCGGGCGGGTCATGCCTGAGGTCACTCTCAAATGTGAGGTACCCACTCCATGAATCGGATGCGTGTGTTCATATTGCACAATTAGGATCCCAAATCAATGTCAATAGAAGAAAGAAGCGCTGAAGCGCCTTTTTGCTTGATTTTGGGATCCCGTTTGTGCCACGTCGTGAATGTGCCAATATGTAAGCCGACCGGGTCTCAGCCGGTTCAGACGCGCTGCAGAAACGGTCACATGAGATCACCATCCTGGCTGGCGCCGACCCATAGCTGAAGGAGCAACCGCAAATGCATCCGGAATTAAATGATCATCCCGAGTACTTTCAGAAGAACGTGGTACAGCTTGCTGACAACGTCTACCAAGCCTTTGGATTTGCGGCCTCCAACGTCTACATGATCGTGGGCGACGATGGGGTGATCATCGTCGATACCACCGAGACTACGACTGCCGCCGAAAATGTTCTGGCCGAGTTTCGCAAGATTACCGATCTGCCGGTCAAAACGATCATCCTGACCCATGCCCATCGTGACCATGTTTCCGGGGCGAGTGTCTTTGCAGCAGGCGGCAATCCTGAAATCCTGGCCAGCGCCAGACCCTCCGAAGATCCCCTGATCGAAGCCACCACACACCCGCGCGCGGTCAAGGCCCAGCAGGCCCGCACCAAGCGCCAGTTCGGTATCGGATTGTCCTATCCGGACGAAATCATCGGCATCGGCGTCGGGCCGGGGGATCGCCCTTTGAAGGGGATGGGAGCCGGCATCATGACCCCCACCCGCAAGATCGGCGAAGACGGCGAACGTATCACGACCTGCGGTATCGAACTTGATCTGGTGATGGCCCCCGGCGAAACGCCCGACCACATGGTGGTCTGGTACCCGGAAAAGAAAGCCCTGTTCTCGGGCGACAATTTCTATCGTTCCTTCCCCAACCTCTATGCCATCCGCGGAACCGAATACCGCGAATTTGACACCTGGGCCGATACGATGGATCAACTCATGGCCTTCGAACCGGAAATCCTTGCCCCGGGCCACACCAAGGCCGTTATCGGCGCCCAGCAGATCAGGGACGTGCTGACCGACTACCGCGACGCCATTCGCCACATCGTCACTGAAACCCGTAATGGCATGGATGCCGGGATGACCATGGATCAGCTGGCACATAGCGTCAAACTGCCTGAGGACCTGGCCGCCAAACCGCATCTTCGCGAATATTACGGCCGGGTCGACTATGCCGTACGGGCCTATTTCGTTGGCACGATGGGCTGGTTTGACGGTAACCCGACATCATTGGGCGCCCTGTCTCCGGAGGATGAAGCAAACCGCTTCATCGCGCTCACCGGTGGCGCGGATGCGGTCCTTCAGGCGGCAATCAAGGCGCGTGCCGATGGCGATTTTCAATGGGCGCTACAATTGACTGACCGGTTGATCAATGCGGGCCACGCGGCCGCGCAGGCCACTTCATTGAAGGCGGAAACCCTGCGGGATTACGCAGAAGACCAGATCAACTGCCCGACGCGTCACTACTATCTGCAATGTGCGAAAGAGCTGTCCGCGTCGTCAGACTGACCGACAGTAGTCGGCGCAACCGGCCCAATCCGGTCATCTGAGCGGTCCTTTCAGGTTTCAGCCTTCCCCGGCTCTGGCGGTTCAGTTTTCCTTAGCCGCGCATTTCCGGTCCGGCAGGCAGTCCTGGTCTGCGTCGCAGAAATACCCTTCGCCGCAGTATGTTTTGCCTTCCGGATAGCATTTATCGTCGAAGCCGCATTCCTCGTCCGGATCGCAAACAAGCCCGCTTTCGCAGAGCTTGGCACCGATCTCGGAGCAGGTGCCGTCACTGAGGCAGATCGCATCCTCGTGGCAGAGCTGACCGCTGTTGCAGCGTTTCATATCCGGTTTCGAGCATCCATCGGGCAGGCAGAGCGTGCGTGGCGGGCAGACGCCGCCGTCGTCACAGAGCACCGCGCCGACATCCGAGCAGCGGCCGCCGGTCAGGCAGATCGTGTCGGCAGGGCAGATATGGCCGCTGGCGCATTCCTTCGCGCCGGGGTCCGAACAGCCGCCGTCAGGCAGGCAAAGCCGGCCGGGGCTGCAGACGGAATTGTCTTCGCAGACAGTTGACCCAGGTTCCGAGCATTCGCCACCCTGCAGGCAGATCGTATCCTCGGGGCAGGAATGGCCCGAAGCGCAGATCTTGTGACCTTCGGGCGCGCAGCCTCCGCCGGGCAGGCATTCGCGGCCCGGTGCGCAGACGGAGTTGTCCTCGCAAAGCGTTGCGCCGGGATCGGAGCATTCACCGCCCTTGAGACAGATCGTGTCCCCGGGACAGGTGTTGCCCGAGGCGCAGACCTTGTGGTCCTCGGGCATGCAGCCGCCATCGGGGTGGCATTTGCGGCCGGGCGAACAGACGGTGTTGTCTTCGCAAAGCTTGGCGCCGGCGTGAGAGCATTCGCCATTGCTGAGACAGATCGTGTCTTCGGGGCAGGAATGCCCGGATTTGCAGATCTTGTGGCCCTCGGGCGCGCAACCGCCGCCGTGCAGGCATTTGCGGCCCGGTGCGCAGACAGAGTTGTCTTCGCAGAGCGTTGCACCGGTCTGGGAGCATTTACCGCCCTTGAGACAGATTGTGTCGGTCGGGCAGGTCGTGGTCCGGCCGGAGCAGTATTTGTGCCCCGTGGGCGAGCATTTGTTGTCCGGCAGGCAGAGCGTTCCGGCAGGGCAGATCGCGCCGTTCTTGCATTTCACGGCATCCGGTTCGGAACAACGGTCGCCGGTAAGGCAATAGGTGCGCGGCGGGCAGCTTTTACCATGGCCACAGTCGATGTTGCCCTCGGGGTAGCAGCCTCCGCCATCCGAACAGTCATAGCCCGGGTTACAGATGTCGCCGTTCACACAGCGGGTTGAACCCGCGGCCGAGCATTTGCCGTTGCCGAGACAATAGGTGCCGGCGCCACACCAGCTGCCGCCGCCGCAATCATCCGCGCCTTCGGGATAACAGCCGCCGCCGCGCGAACAGAAAAAGCCGGGGTTGCAGATTGATCCGCTGGAGCATTTGGTGGCCCCGACGTCCGAGCAGCCGCCGCCGCTGAGGCAGTAGGCACCGGGTTTGCAGAAAGAACCGTTGCCGCAGTCGAGGGTCGAGCTGGCAACGCAGCCGCCGGTGCTGGCACATTTGTAGCCGGGGTTGCAGACGCTGCCGTCCCGGCATTTGGTGGCGCCCACGGCCGAGCACTGGTCACCCTGCAGGCAGTAGCTGCCGGCATCGCACCAGCGGCCATAACCGCAATCCACTTTGTTGCGTGGCACACAGCCGCCACCGGCCGAGCATTTCCAGCCGCTTTTGCAGCTGTTGCCGCCGCCGCAATACTCTTCTCCGGGCGGGATGCACCAATTGCCATCGCGGGCGCAGTTATAGCCGTAGGGGCAGCAATAGGTGCCGCCGCCGCAATAGCCGTAACCGGGCTGGCAGTCGAAATGGTAGCCGCCGTCAGAGGCAGGGATCAGGGTTGCGGTGCCCAGCGCGCCGCCGGGCAGCAACTGAACCGGGTCGGAGAGCCGGGGCGGCAACGGCGCGGCATTTGTGGCGGTCAGGGCGCCGGATGCCGGCCCGGCCAGCGCGTCAGGGCTGGCGGGCGTCGGCATATGGGTCTTCGCCGCCGGGCCGAGGGCGGCCACCAGATTGGTGAGTCGCTGAAATACGGGACCGGCGCCCTGCGCAACCGGGATCGCCGGTATTTCGGGCGCTTCGGCTTCGGCCCATTGCCGGGGCTGCAGGTGGCTTTGGCTGAGGGCGATCAGGCGTTCGAGGATTGGCCCGCGGTCCGGAATGGCTTGCGCGCTGACGGCCAGCGGCAACAGCAAAATGAACAGGAATGATGTGAAACCCCGGTGGAAAGGCAACCTGATGCGTGCCCGTGCGCAGCCCTTGTGGCGCATATACCGTCCCTTTTTCGGGTGATCGTCACCGCGGTATGCATGAATTTCAACCTTTTTCGCGACCCGGCCCGGAAAAATCCGGCGCAGTGTGCAGTTCCAACCGCCGGTCAGGCCCGATAGGTTCCGGGTCATGGAATCGCTTTCGAACCCGCAGGCAGCGCTGGCTGCCCTAGCCTGGCAGATCGAGCTGGGTGCGACCGAAGCAATCTGTGACACGCCGGTTGACCGGTATGCGCTGGCGGATCGCGCGCCGGTCGCCGCGGCAAAAAAATCGGGTGATCCCGCACCCGTCGTCCCGGTTGCCGATCCGGCGTCGGACCCGGTGGCGCTGGCGCGGACGGAGGCAGACTCTGCCGGGACGCTTGGAGAACTGCACCAAGCGATGGCGGCATTTGAGCACTGCGACCTGAAAAAAGGGGCGCGCAATACCGTGTTCGCCGACGGTGTGCCCGAGGCCCGCGTGATGATCATCGGCGAAGCGCCGGGCCGGGACGAAGACCGCGAAGGGCGGCCATTTGTCGGACGGGCCGGTCAATTGCTGGACCGAATGCTGGCCGCGATCGGGCTGAGCCGGGCGCAATCGGTTTACATCACCAATGTTCTGCCGTGGCGACCGCCGCAGAACCGCGATCCGAAGCCGGAAGAAATTGCCATGCTGAAACCGTTTCTGGAACGGCACGTGGCATTGGCGCAGCCCGAGCTGTTGGTCCTGATGGGCAATATCAGCTGTACCGCCGTTCTGGGCCGGCGCGGCATTACCCGGCTGGGCGGCAACTGGACCCAAGCGATGAATTTGCCGGTGCTGCCGATGTTTCACCCGGCCTACCTGTTGCGCAACCCGGCGGCCAAGCGCGAGGCCTGGGCCGATCTGCTGTCGCTCAAGGCCCGGCTGAAAGGAAGCACATGAAACTGCTCGCGTTTTCCGACCTGCACCACTCCCGGTCGAAGGCGGCCGGAATCGTTGCGGCCAGCGCAGCGGCCGATCTGGTGATCGGGGCCGGCGATTTCTGCAATATGCGGCGCGGGCTGGACGATGCGGTCTCGATGCTGACCGGGGTGGCGGCGCCCATGCTGGTGGTGCCGGGAAACGCGGAGAGCCCGGAGGAGCTGACCGAGGTTGCCGGCGCGGGCATGACGAACATCCACGGTATCTCCTGCGAGGCCGGGGGTCTGACGTTTTTCGGGCTCGGATGTGCGGTGCCGGAAACGCCCTTTGGCGACTGGTCGGTGGATCTGAGCGAGGCCAAGGCGGCGACCATTCTGGACGGTTGCGCGCAGGCCGATGTTCTGGTTCTGCATTCGCCGCCCAAGGGCGTTGCCGATCTGACGTCGAACGGGATTTCGGTGGGCTCCGCGGCGATCCGTGCGGCCATAGAACGCATCCAACCACGCCTTGCGGTTTGCGGCCACATCCATGACAGCTGGGGCGTGACGGGCCGGATCGGGCGCACACAGGTGGTCAACCTGGGACCGGCGCCCAACTGGTTCGAACTCTGATCCCAAACACGAGGTCCCATGTCGCGCATTGATGAAACCAAGGAATTCATCCCGGTCCGTATCGCCGTTCTGACTGTTTCGGACACGCGCAGTGCCGAAGACGACAAATCCGGCGGCACGCTGGTGGACCGGATCGAGGCGGCCGGTCACAAGGTCGCGGCGCGGACCATTCTGCGTGATGAACGCAGCGAGATCGCCGATCAGCTGCGCGCATGGATCGCGGATCCGCAAATTGACGTGGTGATTTCCACCGGGGGCACCGGGCTGACCGGGCGCGACGTGACCGTCGAGGCGCACCGGGATGTTTATGAAAAGGAAATCGATGCCTTCGGTACGGTGTTCACCATCGTATCAATGGACAAGATCGGCACGTCCGCCGTGCAGTCCCGGGCAACCGGCGGTGTCGCTGGCGGTACCTACCTTTTTGCGCTGCCGGGCAGCCCCGGCGCCTGCAAGGATGCGTGGGACGAAATTCTGGTCAAACAGCTCGATTACCGTCACCGGCCGTGCAACTTTGTTGAGATTTTTCCCAGATTGACCGAAGGACAGCGACGGAAATAGGCCGGGCGCACCGTTAAAGACACTGTGACTTGGTATTTTCCGCCATTCGACTAAGTTATGATATGTTGCCCCAACGGGGCCTAAAGGTTTATCTCCATGCGGTTTTTACGGCAGAGCCTGACCGGTGTTTTCCTCGCGGCGCTAACCGCCGCGTTGCTTGTTTATGCCGTGCAGATCGTGATGTCGGCGATCGAAACGCGCATGGCCAGCGAAGGGCGGGCGCCGCCGCCGCGTGAACGGGAATTCGCGGTCAATGTCGTGCCCGCGGTCAGCGAAACCATCACGCCCAGCCTTGAAGCCTTTGGCGAGGTGCAGAGCCGGCGCACGCTGGAACTGCGCGCGACCACGGCCGGTCGGGTGATCTGGCTGGATGAACGGTTCGAGGAAGGTGGCAGCGTTGGCGCCGACGATGTGCTGGTGCGGATCGATCCGTCCGATGCGCAGGCGATGCTGGATCGTGCTGAAAGCGATATGCTGGACGCGCAGGCCGAGGTGCGCGACGCGGAACGGTCCCTGCAACTGGCTCGGGACGAATTGTCGGCGGCCGAGGATCAGGCCGGGCTGCGCGACCGCGCCTTCAAGCGGCAACAGGATCTGCAGGCGCGCGGCGTGGGTACGGCGGCGACGGTGGAAACCGCAGAACTGGCCGCGGCTTCGGCCCGGCAATCGGTTTTGGCCCGCCGGATTTCGGTGGCACAGGCCGAGGCCCGTGTCGACAAGGCCGCAACGCGGCTGGCCCGGCAGCAGATCACGCTGAACGAGGCCGGGCGCGATCTGAACGACACGGTGATCAAGGCCGGGTTCAGCGGCACGCTGAGCGAGGTGAACCTTGTCGAAGGGCGGCTGGTGTCGCAGAACGAAAAGCTGGCCAAGATCGTCGATCCCAAGGCGCTGGAAGTGCATTTCCGGGTGTCCACCGCGCAATATGCGCGATTGCTGGACGCGCAGGGGGCGCTGATCGATGCGCCGGTCGAAGCGATGTTGGACGTGTCCGGTGTCGACCTGCGGGCGCATGGCCGCGTCAGCCGGGACAGCATTGCTACCGGCACCGGTCAGTCGGGAAGGGTGCTGTTTGCGCGGCTCGACAGTGCGCCGGGGTTCAAACCGGGGGATTTCGTGACCGTTCTGGTCGAGGAGCCAGAGATGAACGACGTTGTCCGCCTGCCATCATCGGCGCTGGATGCGGCGGGCACCGTGCTGGTGCTGGGCGAGGGGGACAGGCTGGAAGCGTTGCCGGTGACCCTGTTGCGCCGACAGCGGGACGACGTTCTGGTCCGCGGCGAAGGGCTGGCCGGTCGCGAAGTGGTGATCGGACGCACGCCGCTGTTGGGCGCCGGGATCAAGGTACGGCCGTTCAAGACCGCTCCAGAGGACGCCGATGACGCCGCGGTCGCGCAGGTCGAGACGCCGGAGATGGTCGAACTGACCGACGAGCGCCGCGCGGCGATGCGGGCCTTTATCGAAGGCAACCAGATGATCCCGCAGGAGGCCAAGGAGCGCGTTCTGTCGCTGCTGGATCAACCCAAGGTGCCTGCGCGGCTGGTGCAGCGCATCGAAAGCCGGATGGGCGGGTAGGCGGCCATGACCCGCGACATTCCTCCGGCAGCCGGCGGTCTGCTTAGCTATTTCACCCGCCACCGCACGGCTGCGAACCTGCTGCTGGTCATTTTGCTGGTGTTGGGGGCTGCTTCGGTTCCGAACATGCGGGCCCAGTTTTTTCCGGATGTGATTATCGACAACGTCAAGGTGTCCGTGGGTTGGGACGGCGCGGGGCCCGAGGATGTGGACGAAGCCATCGTTCAGGTGCTGGAGCCCGTGTTGCTGGTGGTCGAAGGGGTGGAAAGCTCGTCCTCGACCTCGCGCGAAGGGAAAGCCAGCCTGACGCTGGAATTCGAACCGGGCTGGGACATGGCGCGTGCTGCCGATGATGTGCAGACGGCCGTCGATCTGATCACCACCCTGCCCGAGGATGCCGATGACCCGGTTGTGCGCCGGGGCGCGTGGCGCGACCGGGTAACCGATATCGTGATCACCGGTCCGGTCGGGTCGGATCAGCTGGCGTTGTTTGCCGACGAACTGGTCGTGCGGCTGTTCAATGTCGGTGTCACCCGGACCACCGTGCGCGGCGTGGCCGCGCTGCAAACCGTGGTCGAGGTGCCGTCGGCCAACCTGATTCAGCATGACGTGACAATGACACAGATCGCTGCCGCCATCGCCGAGGAGGCGGATGCCGATCCGGCGGGCGACGTGGACGGGGCCAATGCCCGGGTGCGCACCGGCGTTGCCCGACGCAGTGCCGAGCAGATTGCCGAGATCGTCCTGCGCTCCAACACCGACGGATCCAAGCTGACCATCGGGGACGTGGCGATCGTGCGGGTCGAAGGCGTTGACCGGAACCGGCAGTATTTCGTGGGTCCGGACCCGGCGATGTCGATCCGGGTGGACCGATCCGATGGCGGTGATGCGATCGACATTCAGGGTATCGTGGAACAGACCGTTGCCGAAATGCAGGCCAGCCTGCCCAGCGGGGTAACCGCGTCACTGATCCGAACGCGGGCCGAGGCGATCACCGCGCGTCTGAACCTGCTGGTGGATAACGGGCTGGTCGGTCTGATGCTGGTGGTGATGCTGCTGTTCTTGTTCCTGAACGCGCGCATCGCGTTTTGGGTCGCGGCCGGTATTCCCGCCGCGATGATGGCCGCGATCGCGATCATGTATGCGGCCGGACTGACGATAAACATGGTCAGTCTGTTCGGCCTGATCATCACGCTGGGCATCGTTGTGGACGATGCCATTGTTGTCGGTGAGCATGCCGATTTCCGCGCCCGGCGACTGGGAGAGCATCCGGTCGTGGCCGCAGAAAACGCCGCACGGCGCATGGCGATGCCGGTGTTTGCCGCCACGATCACCACGATCATCGCGTTTTTCGGACTGACTGCCATCGGCGGGCGGTTCGGCGACCTGATCCGCGACATCCCGTTCACGGTTATCGCGGTGCTGGCGGCATCGCTGGTGGAATGTTTCCTGATCCTGCCCAACCATATGTCACATGCGCTGGTGCACACCGCCAAAGAGCATTGGTACGACATGCCCAGCCGGGTGGTGAACCGCGGGTTTCGCTGGGTACGGGACAACCTGTTCAGGCGGCTGATCTGGCTGGTGATCCGGGCGCGGTATGCGGTTCTGGCCGCGACAGTGCTGATCCTAGCGACGCAGGTCGGATCGTTCATCCGCGGCGACGTGACGTGGCGGTTCTTCAACGCGCCGGAACGCGGATCGGTAACCGGTAATTTCGCCATGGCTGAAGGGGCCACGCGGCAGGACGCCATGGCCATGATGCGCGAGTTTCAGCGGGCAACCGAAGAACTGGGCAAGGAATACGAGGAACGGCACGGGCGCAATCCGCTGGATTACGTGATGGCCGAGCTGGGCGGCAATGCCGGGCGCGGACTGTCGGGAGTCGAAACCAAGGACAAGGATCTGCTGGGCGGGATTTCGATCGAACTGATCGACGCTGATCTGCGCCCCTATTCCAGCTTTGCCTTTGTCGGCGAATTGCAGGACCGGATCGGTCGCCACCCGATGGTCGAGGTCATTTCCTTCCGCAGCTGGCGCTCGGGGCCCGGCGGCGATGCACTGGACATTCAGTTCTATGGCGCGACCACGGAGACGCTGAAAGGGGCCAGCGAAGACCTGCAAACGGCGCTGGCACAGTTCGCCGAAGTGTCGGCGGTCGAGGACAATCTGGCCTATGACAAGGAAGAACTGGTGCTGGACCTGACGCCGCAGGGTCGGGCGCTGGGCTTTACCATTGATGCGCTGGGCCGCGCGCTGCGGGCCCGGCTGAACGGACTGGAGGCGGCGACCTATCCCGATGGGCCGCGCAGCGCCTCGATCCGCGTTGAACTGCCGGCCGGAGAACTGACGGCGGATTTTCTGGAACGTACCCAGATGCGGACACCGACAGGCATCTACATTCCACTGGCCGACATTGTCAGCGTGGCGCAGCGCACCGGGTTTTCGACCGTGCGGCGCGAAAATGGCATCCGGTTGATTTCCGTGACCGGCGACATTTCCGAGGATGATCCGGTCCGGGCCGAAGAGATCCAGAAGGCGCTGGAGGACGACATCCTGCCGCGCATCGGCCGCGAACGGCAGGTAGAATGGCGCCTGTCCGGGCTCAGCGAGCAGGAGGACGAGTTCCTGACCGATGCGCGTTCGGGGCTGATCCTGTGCCTGACTGGCATCTACCTTGTCCTGTCCTGGGTGTTTGCCAGCTGGACCCGGCCGCTGGTGGTGATGGCGATCATTCCGTTCGGATTGGTCGGCACGATATGGGGGCACGAACTGTGGAATGTGCCGCTCAGCATGTTCACCGTGGTCGGGTTGCTGGGCATGACTGGGATCATCATCAACGATTCCATCGTTCTGGTCACGACCATCGATCAGTATGCGCGCGACCGCGGGTTGTTCCCGTCGATCGTCGAGGCCGCGGCGGACCGGTTGCGACCGGTTTTGCTGACCACGATGACAACCGTTCTGGGCCTGACACCGCTGCTCTATGAACGGTCTCAGCAGGCGCAGTTCCTTAAGCCGACGGTGATCACGCTGGTGTACGGTCTGGGGTTCGGCATGTTGCTGGTTCTGCTGGTGGTGCCGGCGCTGGTGTCCATCCAGTCCGACGTTGCCCGGCCCCTGACGGCGCTGCGCCGGTCGCTTGGCCGCCGGTCCGGCGGGTTGCGCCGGGTTACGGGGCTGACGCTGGTGCTGGTTGCCGGCTGGCTGATGGCGACGATGGGCTGGCAGGTGCTGTATGGCGGTTTCCCGGCGCCGGTCGCGGCGGTTTTGGACGATCCCGGTGTGGCACCGGACCTGAAAACCGCGTTGGCGCTGTTCATTGCCGGGGCATTTGTGATCATCCTTGGCGTTTACGTCGCCGTCGCGCTGATCTACCGGATCGGGTCACGCAGGCGCAGACGCGCCATCGCGGCCACGTCCTGAACCGCGGGATGCATGTCCAGATGACCTCCGGCAATGTCGTCGAGCCGCACTCAGCGTGTCGCGATGACATCGTCATCGGGTTGCGGTGAGTTGCTGACATAGTCACACAGCACGGCGGCCAGCAGGTAGTGAATGGCCGGGGTGCCGTCAGGATCGTGGCGCAGGACATCCACGTTTGTCAGGTATTCCCGCGGCGTTGCGATCACCCCGGTTTCCTCGCGCAGTTCCCGCGCTGCCGCCTGTAACGCGGTTTCGCCAAGTTCCACATGCCCGCCGGGAAAGCCCCAGTGCATCGGGTCCGGTTCGCGTCCACGTTGCGCCAGCAAGGCGCAGCCGTCTTTCAGGACCACCGCGAGCGCTCCCAGAAGCGGCCTGTCCGGTCGGTTACCCGGGCGTGCAGCCATCGATCTCAACCGCGTGGCCCCGGCTGAGCACAGTGATGCGGATGTCCGAACGGTTGAGTGCGAAACTGCGGCCTTCGCCATGGATCACCTCGCCCACGGAAACCAATGCGCGGCCCTGCCGGCGGCTGCTCATTTCCGAGGCCCAGAGGTTCGGGTTGCCCGGTTCCACGATCACCACCTCTTTGCCGCGGGCTTTCGGCAGGTCGATGCGGGTTTCAATTCTCATGCCATCGGCGCTGGGCCGTACCGCGCATGTGGCGCTTCGCACCCCGGCTTCGCGGGCCGAGAACGGCCGTTGCGCCAGTGCCGCGGCAATCGCGGGGTTTCGTTTCGCGGCCGGGTCCAGCTCTCCGGAAAACGACAGCCGGGCGGGAACGCAGATGTCCTTGCAGACGCCAAAGTCGATTTCACCTTTGAGGCGCAGCTTTTCACCGGTCCGTGCAGGCGTGATGATCAGCGGCAGAACCAGCTGGCCGATATAGCCGACCGACCGCATCCCACCCTGATCGAAGATCACCGGGGCCGGCCAGACAATATCGACACTACGCAGATTGCGCGATCCGTCCCAGCTGAAGCTGGGCGGAATGCCGGCATCGCCCGGCGCGCGCCAGTAGGTTTTCCATCCGTCCTTGAGCGTCAGCCGCAGCGCGGCCAGCTGCTGACCATCCGCGGTCTGCCCTCCGTCGAGAACCGAGATTTGCACCAGATCGCTCAGCCGTCCCTGTGCGGCCACGACCGGGGCCAGCAGGAGCGACAGGGCAGAGATCAGAAAAACGCGAAGCATGCCCCTATTTGGAGTGCGCGGCGCTGAAATCCAAGTCACATTCCGGTCAGCCCGTCGCGCGACCCGGTACGATCCGTGCTTGCGTATGGGGCAGGGCGTCGTCAAACTGTCAAAAAGCTATTTTCATCAAGCGACTCGTGCCTTTCCGATGATTGATCTGACCGGCAAACTATTGATTGCGATGCCCGGAATGGGCGATCCGAGGTTCGAGCACTCGGTCGTGTTCCTGTGCAGCCATTCCGACGAGGGCGCGATGGGGCTGATCGTGAACAAGCCGGCGCCGGATGTCCGGCTGTTCGATCTGCTGGAGCAACTGGAGATCGAACCCGGCGGTTCCGGCCAGGACCGGCTGGTGCATTACGGCGGGCCGGTGGAAAGCGCGCGCGGCTTTGTCCTGCACTCGGGCGATTACACCTCGAACCTGCAGACGCTGCAGATTTCCGATGCTTTTTCGATGACGGCGACGCTCGATATTCTGGAAGACATCGCAATTGGCGACGGCCCTGAACGGGCCCTGATGATGCTGGGCTATGCCGGGTGGGGGCCGATGCAGTTGGAAAGCGAGATCGGACAGAACGGGTGGCTGACCGTGGATTCCGACCCGCAACTGGTGTTCGGCAGTGACGATGACGGCAAATGGAATGCGGCGCTGAAGGCACTGGGCGTTGACCCCAAGGGGCTGTCTGCCGCCGCCGGTCACGCCTGAACGCCGGACCGGCGGCCTGATCCTACCGTTCCGCCGCTGCCCGCTGCAGCCGGTCGTTGATGGCTGCGCCCAGCCCGGTTTCCGGGATCGGTGCCACGGCGATGGGCGCGTTCATCCGGTCCAGCCGGTGCAGGTGGTCGAACAGGTTGGCGGCGGCTTCGGCCAAATCGCCGCCGGGTGACAGGTTGAGCGTGCCGTCGATATCGCCGAACCCCAGCAGGACGCCGCCGGGATCGGCGGACTTGCGGTTCAATGTGACCCGCGCGGCAGGGGCATAATGCGATTTCAACTGTCCCGGCGCGGTGATGCCGTCCTGCGGGGACACGGCGCCAAGCGGCACTTTCAGCGCGGCCTGAACCTGCTCTGCCGGAACACCGCCGGGGCGCAGCAGCACCGGCCCGTCCGCGAGGCCGACAATCGTCGATTCCAGTCCCACGACGCAGGGGCCGTCATCCACCACCGCTGCGATCCGGCCGCCCAGCCCGGCGAGGACATGCGCAGCATTTGTCGGACTGATCTGTCCCGAGCGGTTGGCGGATGGTGCGGCAATGGGGCCGCCGAACGCCCGCAGCAGCGCCTGTGCCGCGGGATGCGCGGGCACACGCACCGCCAGCGTGTCCAGCCCGGCGGTGACCAGCGATGAAATCGGGTGACCCGGCCGCAGGGGCAAAACCAGTGTCAGGGGGCCGGGCCAGAACGCATCGGCCAGTTTTGCGGCGGTTTCCGGCCATTCGACAAGGCCGCAGGCGGCAGCGGTGTCGGCCACATGTACGATCAGGGGGTTGAAGCTGGGCCGGTCCTTGGCCGCGAAGATGCCCGCGACAGCGGTTCCGCTTGTCGCGTCCGCACCCAGCCCGCAAACCGTCTCCGTCGGAAAGGCGACCTGCTTGCCGGCCTGCAACAGCGCAGCGGCCCGTGCCAGATCGGACGGGGCCGCGGTAAGGACCGAAGTGGGTTCTTGACTCATTTCCAGTGACGCTGCGTTTTGGTTGCGCAAGGACCTGCTGTTCTGAATAGCAGGATAGGACCAATAGCGGCCGGGTATTCAGAATCCAAGCCCGCCGAGCCCAACGTCGCCAGACGAGGTACATCATGCCATATCGCGCGCCCGTAAAAGACTATGAGTTCATCTTCAGCCATGTGGTTGGATACGATCAGGTGCCCGGCACAGAACGTTTCGAAGAAGCCGACGGCGATGTCGTCAGCGCGATCCTGCTCGAAGCCGGCAAACTGTGCGAAGAAGTGATGGCGCCCCTGCAGCGTAACGGCGACCTGCATCCCGCCGTTCTGGAAAACGGTGTCCTGCGGACATCGCCCGGTTACGTGGACGGATGGAACGCGATTGCCGAAGGTGGCTGGATCGGGATTAACGGCGACCCGGAATATGGCGGCATGGGCCTGCCTTTGTCGCTGGCGTCCTGCGTCAATGACATGATGAGCGCGTCCTGCCTGTCGCTGCAACTGGCTCCGCTGATGAGTCAGGGCCAGATCGAGGCGCTGGAGCACCATGCCAGCGATGCGATCAAGGAACTCTATATTCCCAAGCTGGCGTCCGGAGAATGGGCCGGCACCATGAACCTGACGGAACCTCAGGCAGGTTCGGACGTGGGCGCGCTGCGGTCGCGGGCCGAACCGAACGGGGACGGGACCCATGCGGTGTCGGGGCAGAAGATTTTCATCAGCTGGGGCGACAACGATTTCACCGAAAACGTTTGCCATCTGGTGCTGGCGCGTCTGCCGGACGGGCGGGCGGGCACCAAGGGCATTTCGCTGTTTCTCGTGCCCAAGCGTCTGCCGGACGAAAACGGCAAGCCGGGCGTGGCCAACAGCCTGAAAGTGGTCAGCCTTGAACACAAGATGGGCCTGCATGGGTCGCCCACCTGCGTGATGGAATATGACAACGCCACCGGCTGGCTGATCGGCGAGGAACATGACGGTATGGCCGCCATGTTCACCATGATGAACAATGCCCGGCTGGGTGTCGGCTGTCAGGGGATCGGGGCCGCAGAAGGGGCCTATCAGCACGCGCTGGCCTTTGCGCTGGAGCGCAGGCAGGGCCGGACACCGGTGGGCGAAGGCACCGGAACCATCGTGGACCATGCCGACGTGCGGCGGATGCTGACCACCATGAAGGCCGAGATTTTCGCGGCGCGGTCGATCGCGCTGGCCTGTGCCGTTGCCATCGACATGCAGACCGCAACCGGCGACGCCGGTTGGAAGGCGCGGGCGGCGTTGCTGACCCCGATCGCCAAGGCGTTTGGCACCGATGTCGGGCTGGACGTGGCGCAGATGGGTGTTCAGGTGCACGGCGGCATGGGTTTCATCGAGGAAACCGGCGCAGCGCAATACGTGCGGGACGTGCGGGTCACATCGATCTACGAAGGCACGAACGGCATTCAGGCGATGGATCTGGTCGGCCGCAAGATGATGGATGGCGGAGAAGAGGCCGCGCGCCTGCTCGACGAGATCGAGGAAGGCACCGAAGCCGCGCGTTCGGCGCTGCCGGATCTGGCGGCACCGGTCTGGGAAGCCTCGGAAAGCCTGCGGGAAGCAACCGAATGGCTGACCGGGGAAGAGGACATGAACCAGAGATTTGCCGGTGCCGTGCCCTATCTGCGCGCCTTTGCGCGTGTGTTGGGCGCCTATTACCACCTGTCTGCAGCGATGGCCGACAAGGGCGGCCCGCGCGAGGCGCTGGCGCGGTTCTATATCGGCAGGCTGCTTCCGGAGCATACCGGGCTGCTGGTACAGGCGCAGCAGGGCGCCGATGATGTCTACGCGCTCAGCGCCGACGATCTGGCGGCCTGATACATGGATGGCATGCGCCCCGAGGTCCTGAGATACCCTTTCCGCGACATTCCCGGGCAGGGTGAGGCGATCGAGGTTGCCGACGGTGTGCTGTGGCTGCGTCTGCCGCTGCCGATGAAGCTGGATCATGTCAACATTTACGCACTGGACGACGGCGACAGCTGGACCATCGTGGATACCGGGTTCGACACCCGTCTGACGCGGGAGATCTGGCATACGCTGCTGGCCGGTCCGCTGCACGGGCGCCCGGTCGGGCGGGTCATTGCCACGCATCACCACCCCGATCACATCGGGCTGGCCGGATGGTTTCAGAGCGATCACGGCGCCGAGCTGGTCACCACCCGCACCAGCTGGCTGTTGGGCCGGATGCTGACGCTGGATGTACAGGAGCAGGCACCGGACGAAACCGTGGAATTCTGGCGGACAACGGGCATGGATCCCGCCATTCTGGAAAAGCGGATTGCCGAGCGGCCGTTCAATTTCGCCGACATGGTCGCGCCGATGCCGCTGGGATTTACGCGGATCAAGCAGGATGACACGATCCGGTTCGGCGGCCGCGACTGGGATGTGCATATCGGCAATGGCCACGCGCCCGAACACGCGACATTCTGGAGCCGCGACGACGATCTGGTGCTGGCCGGTGATCAGATCCTGCCGTCGATCAGCCCCAACCTTGGCGTTTACGTCACCGAACCGATGGCTGATCCGGTCGGCGACTGGCTGGAAAGCTGTGAGCGTCTGGCCCTGCTGACCAATCCGGAACAGTTGGTGCTGGGTGGTCACAAGCTGCCCTTCGCGGGGGCGCCCCTGCGGATGCGGCAACTGCTGGAAAACCATCACAGCGCTCTGGAACGGCTGCTGGAACATCTCGACACGCCCAAGGCGGCGTCCGAGTGCTTTGTCCCGCTGTTCCGCCGGACCATCGGAGAAAGCGAATATGGCCTCGCTCTGGTTGAAGCGGTGGCGCATGTGAGTCATCTATATCAGACAGGACAGGTCACGCGCACGCGCCGCGATGACGGGGCATGGGTCTATCAGACCAGGGGGTAGAGATGGCAGAGGGATCCGATAAGGCGGCGCAGGACCTGCCGCGCGTGCACGAGGTTCACGCGGATCCCGACACCCAGATCCCGGCTCAGGAATTGCCGAAAGGCCTGCAGAAACCGGTGGCTCAGAAAAGTCCGGCACAATGGGCCTATGAGCGGATGATCCTCTACATCCAGAACTTTGAAAAGCAGCTCGACAGCGAACACGAGGTCGCGATGGGCTTTGCCGGGTCCGACGCCGGTGTTCTGCGGATCGAGGGGATGGGGTTTTTTGACCCCGATATCATCACCTTTTACGGGACCGATCCGACGGGGGCCAAGACCCAGCTGGTGCAGCATGTCAGCCAGCTGAGCGTGATCCTGCGGGCCCTGCCGAAGCTGGACAAGAGCGCAGAGGCAAACCGCATCGGTTTCCGGCTGGCGGCCGAGTTGGAGTGAGCCGCGCTTCTTGCGGTGCCATCCGTTCTGGCGTTGAATGCAGCGACCCGCCGGAGGAGCCTGCCAGATGCGTGAAGACGGCATAATTGCAGCCTATGGATACGCCGCGAAACGCTGGGCGCTGTTCAGCGGGCTTTATCTGTCGGTTCAGATCCTTGCGCTGGCCCTGATCGTTCCGGTCACCGGCGGGCTGATCGGGCTGGCGGTGTCGCTGTCCGATCAGGCGGCGCTGACCGATCAGGACATCGCCGCCTTTGCACTGCGCCCTGTCGGGCTGATCGTCGCCGTGGGCGTTCTGTCAGTTCTACTGGTGGCCGAAGTTCTGGGCTTTGCGCTGGCTGCGTCGGCCCAGCGCGCCGCGGGCGGGTACCGCACGGTGATTCGCGCCGCCTATGCAAAGGTGGTGCGGAGACTGGGGCGGTTGCTGGTTTTCGCCGCTCTGTTTGTCCTGCGGGTGCTGCTGCTGATTTTGCCGTTTGTGGCCGTGTCCCTGTGGCTGTTCGTGACCTACCTCACCGATTTCGACATTAACTACTATCTCAGCCACCGGCCGCCCGAGTTTCTGCGCATCGGTGGGCTGATTGCGGTTCTCCTGCTTGCGGGCGGTGTTCTGCTGGTGATCCGGCTGACGTCGTGGGTGCTGTCGGTGCACCTGATCCTGTTCACCGACATCCCTGCTCCGCGCGCCTTTGCCGAGAGCGCCGCGCGCGTTCAGGGCCGGCATATGCGCATCGCCCGTCAGGTTGCGGGTTGGGTCGTTGTCCGGCTGTTGCTGGCGGCCGCCATCGGGGCCGTAACCGGGATCATCACCGGGCTGGTCCCGGTTGGTGCAAACCTGCGCACCGCACTTTTACTGACAATGACCGCCGCGCTGGTCTGGACGCTGGCCAACCTCGTTCTCAGTGCGGTTGCGACCGCCGCGCTGGCCCGCCTGATCGACCGGATCCTGCCCCCGGCGGACCGGCAGGAGGCGGATGCAGCTTCCGAGCAGCCGTTGGAGCATCCCGCGCTGGGCGCGCTGGTGCTGGGCGCGCTGGCCGCGGTCGGATTGATCGCCGGTACCTGGTTGCTGGGTTCGGTGGCGCCGAAGGACCGGGTGGAGATCATCGCTCACCGGGGCGGGGCGCTGGACCGGCCGGAAAACACCATGGCCGCCATCGAACACGGAATTGAAGCCGGATCCGACTGGATCGAAATCGATGTTCAGGAATCCGCTGACGGCGAGGTCATCGTCATCCATGACAGTGATTTCATGAAGATCGCGGGCGTTGACCTCAAGGTTTGGGACGCGGACATGAGCCAGCTTGCCGCGATTGATATCGGCAGCAATTTTGACCCGGCTTTTGCAGACGAACGCACACCGCTGCTGCGCGACGTGCTGGAACAGACCCGGGACCGTGCCGGTTTGCTGATCGAGCTGAAATACTACGGTCACGATGTCGACCTCGAACAGCGCGTCGTCGATATCGTGGAAGCGGCCGGCATGGCGGATCAGATTGCGGTGATGTCGCTCAAATACCCCGCGGTGCAAAAAATGAAGGCTCTGCGCCCTGACTGGCCCGCCGGCGTTCTGGCGGCCACCGGCATTGGCGATCTCTTCGGACTGGAGGGAGAGTTCGTTGCGGTGAGCACCGTCATGGCCACGCCCCGTCGGGTACGGGAGGCCGCCCGTGCGGACAAGGCTCTCTATGTCTGGACAGTCAACGAACCTCTTGAAATGTCACGGATGATATCCCACGGGGTTGACGGGCTGATCACCGACGATCCGGCGGCGGCGCGGGAGGTTCTGGAATTTCGCGCCGGGCTCGGCACGGCGGAACGGCTGTTGCTGTCGCTGGCCGATGCCCTGGGCGTGGTGACGGCGCGGTGAGCGTTGCAGCCCGCGACGACCTGTTCCGACAAGACGTGGTGACAGCCTGTTCCGAATCCAGTATTCAACAGACAAACACGAAGTAGGAAGGTTCCTTATGTCCGACTACAAGCATGGTTCCATGGACATCGCCGCGCAGGAAAAGACGTTCGAAGGTTTCATCAAGGCCTGTACGTGGGTCGTGGTGCTGGTGATCTGCGTGCTGGTTTTCCTCGCGATTTTCGCCTCCTGATATCCGGATAGATTGATGCGTCTTCTTCTGTGCTTTGCGGCGCTGCTGCTTACGCTGGCGGCTTGTTCGACAAAACCCAGGGTATGGGCAGATGACGCGGCTGTTCGCGCGGTATCGTATCGTCAGCCGGGCCCGGCAACGCTGACGCTCTATACAGTTATCCGCACTCAGACCGGCGGCGGCGGGCATTCCGCCCTGCTGATCAACGCGTCCGAACGGGTGATCTTCGACCCGGCCGGGTCGTTCTATCTGGATGTGGTGCCGGAACGGCATGACGTTCTGTACGGCATCACGCCCAATGTCGAGTTTTACTATCGCAGCGGGCATGCCCGCACCGCCTGGCACGTTTTGTCGCAAACCGTGAAGGTGACGCCCGAACAGGCTGAATTGGCCTTTGAGCTGGCCAAGAAGGCCGGGCCGGTGGCGGATGCATATTGCGCTGATTCCGTCGCCAACATCCTGCGTCAGATACCCGGGTTCGAGAGCATCCAGCGGACGCTGTTCCCGGTGAACCTGTCGAAACAGTTCGCGCTGATCCCCGGGGTCGAGGAATTCGCCTATTACGAAGACGACGATCCGGACCTGGAAAAGGCGCTGGCGGAAAACAACGCCCGTCTAGCCGCCCAGAAGAAACAGTAATCCGTAGAGCGTCACCGCGCCTGCGCCGATTGCGGCCAGCACGTTTTTGGTCAGATAGCCGATGACAACGGTGGCCGCCGCCGCAGCGAGCCGGGCCGGCTCGGGCTGACCGCCGGTCGCCGCCGGCCACAGCACCAGAGGTGCGACCAGCGCCGGCAGCATTGCCACGGCCGTGTACCGCAGATGCCGCAGAACCCATGCCGGAAATTGACGCCCGCCCACCAGCCCGATGAACAGGAACCGCAACGCGTAGCTGCCCACGGCCATGCCGATGATGATGATCCACAACTGCACCGGATCGGGATCGTTCATGTTTCCATGCCCCTGCGTTGCAGCATCAGTTCCACCTGCGCGCCGGTCATCATGCCGGCAAATCCGGCAATGATCAGGCCAAGGTTATAGGGTACACCCGCCGCCAGCAGCGATACCGTGCAACCGACCAGCGCGGCGGCGACATGGGCCGGTGTGCGCAGGGCGGGTGCGACCATGGCAAGAAATGTAATCGGCAGGGCGAAATCGATGGCCCAGCTTTCGGGGATCTGAGACCCGAGATAGGCGCCGGCAAAGGTCGACCCGACCCAGACCGGCGCGATAAGGGAATTTGTGCCGAAGTAATATCGCAGACGCTGGCTGATGGTCAGCGCCGGTTCGGCCTCGAACCGGGTAATGGACAGCGCATAGGTCTGATCGACCATCATGTAGGCCGCGAACATCCTCTGCCACAGCGGCGCAGCGCCCAGATAGGGGGTCAGCGATGCAGAATACATGGCCACGCGCAGGTTCACGGCCAGCGCCGAAACAAGGATGATCAGCGTCGGCGTGTTGTCCTGCATCAGTGTGAGCGCGGTGAACTGCGATGCGCCGGCAAACACAAGCACCGTGAAGATCATGGTTTCGAACAGCTGCAGCCCGGCCTCGGTGGCGAAGACACCGAACAGCAATCCGAACGGGCCGGCCACGAAAACAAACGGCGTGCTGTCCCGCACGCCGGACCAGAAGTAGGATTTCGAGGTGGTGCGGCCCATGTCTTGTCCCTAGAGTGCCGTCGTTCGCAGTAATCCTGATCGGGAGGGGATGCAATTGGCGCAAGCGCGGGATGTTTCGGAATTCCTGATCGCACCTGACCCGGCTGCGCCGGGACTGACGCGTGCGGTGGAAGGCACGGATCAGTTCGGCGCGCCGCAAACGGTGTCCGTGGTCGAGGAGCGTCCGCTGACGATTTTCCTCAACAGCCGGGAAATCGTGACGGCGATGACCATTGGCGACTACCCGGATTACCTCGCGCTGGGGTTCCTGCTGAACCAGGGCATGTTGCGCCCCGACGATACAGTGACCGGCGTGGACTACGACGAGGACATCGACACGGTTGTCGTCAGAACCGCTGGCGAAACCAGCTTTGAAGACAAGCTGCAGAAAAAGACCCGGACCAGCGGTTGCGCGGTGGGCACCGTATTCGGCGACATGATGGAGGGGCTGGAAGGTCTGACTCTGCCGCAGGCCGAGGTCCGAACATCCTGGCTCTATGATCTTGCGGCGCGGATCAACCGGACTCCGTCACTCTATCTGGAGGCGGGCGCGATCCACGGCACGGTGCTGTGCCGCGAAAACAGCCCGCTGGTCTACATGGAGGATGTCGGGCGCCACAACGCGGTGGACAAGATTGCCGGGTGGATGTTCCAGAACGGCGAACAAGGGGCGGACAAGATCCTTTACACAACCGGGCGGCTGACCTCGGAAATGGTGATCAAGACAGCGCTGATGGGCATTCCGGTTCTGGCCTCGCGGTCCGGGTTCACCGCCTGGGGGGTAGAGATTGCGCGCGATATCGGGCTGACGCTGATCGGGCGGATGCGGGGGCAGCGGTTCGTATGCCTGTCTGGCGATGACCGGCTGCTGCGCGATGCAGACCCCGGAACCGTGGCCGATGACCCGCGCAAGGCCCGGCGCAAGGGCGCGGAATGAGCGCCCCTGCCGGCGTCATACTGGCCGGGGGGCTGGCCACGCGCATGGGCGGGGGCGACAAGGGAGAGCTGCAACTTGGCGACCGGACCCTGCTTTCGCATGTTATTGCCCGTCTTGGCCCGCAGGTTTCGGACATGGCGCTGAATGCCAACGGCGATCCCGCACGGTTTGCCGGCTATGGCCTGCCGGTTCTGCCCGACAGAATCGCCGGCCATCCCGGCCCGCTGGCCGGGGTTCTGGCCGGGCTGGACTGGGCCGCCGGGCAGGGGGCGGAAACGATCGTCACCGCCGCGGCGGATACGCCGTTTTTCCCGGTCGATCTGGTCGCGCATCTGCAGGCCGCCGCCGCGGGAATGCGGCATCCGCTGGTGCTGGCGGCGACGCCGGACGGGCACCGGCATCCGACATTCGGGCTGTGGCCCGTGGCGCTGCGCGACGACTTGCGCGCGGCGCTGAAGGACGGGCTGCGCAAGGTGGTGCTGTGGACTGACGCCCATGACGGGCGAACCGCCCTGTTCGAAGGCGGTGGTGATCCGTTCTTCAACATCAATACGCCCGGCGATCTTGATCAGGCACAGCAGATGGCGGAGGTGCAGGAATGAGGCTGTTCGGCGTGGTCGGCTGGAAAAACGCGGGCAAGACCGGCCTGATGGAACGTCTGGTGACAGAAATCACCGGGCAGGGGTTCAGCGTTTCAACGGTCAAACATGCGCATCACAGCTTCGACGTCGATCACCCCGGCAAAGACAGCCACCGCCACCGCACCGCCGGCGCGACCGAAGTGCTGTTGTCCTCGCGCCACCGGTTTGCCTTGATGCATGAGCTGCGCGATGAAGACGAACCGACGCTGGATCAGCTGTTGCTGCGGCTGGCGCCGGTCGACCTGATCCTGATCGAAGGATTCAAGCGCGACCGGCACCCCAAGGTAGAGGCGCACCGGGCGGAAACCGGAAACCCCCTGATTGCGCCAGATGATCCGACCGTCCGGGCCGTGGCCGCGGACGTGCCGCTGGCGCTCGACCGTCCGGTGTTTGACCTGAACGATACCGTCTCGATTGCCGGTTTCATCCTTGCCGAGGTCGGATTGTGACCGGGTTCGACACCTTTGTCATGGTCGACTGGTCCGGTGGCAATGATCGCGGTCCGACGCCCAAACCCGATGCTATCTGGTCCTGTGTCGCCGGGGAAGCCCCCGTCTATCACAGGAACCGGCAGGTGGCCGAAAGCTGGCTTGCCGAACTCATCGCGCGGGAAACCGGGGCCGGACGCCGCCTGTGTATCGGGTTCGATTTTCCGTTTGGCTACCCGGCGGGGTTTGCTGCTGCGGTGACTGGGTCGGACGATCCTCTGAACCTGTGGGACTGGCTGGAAGCGCGGATCGGGGATGACCCGAAGTCAAACAATCGTTTCGACCTCGCCGGAGAGATCAACCGGAAACTGGGTGTGAACGGGCCGTTTTGGGGAAACGGGCTGAAACGCGATGTTCCCGGCCTGCCCCGGACGCGGGCCGGTTACGAAAACCCATTTGCCGAACGCCGCGAGGTCGAGGCGCGCACGCCGGGTGTGTTCACCTGCTGGCATCTGGCCGGGGCCGGGGCGGTCGGCAGCCAGGTTCTGATGGGTCTGCCGGTTCTGGCCCGGCTGCGGCGCCGGTTTGCCGGGCAGGTTGCGGTCTGGCCCTTTGAACCGCTGACACGGCCTGTGGCTTTCGTGGAAATCTGGCCGTCGCTGTTGGCACCGGTTGTGTCCGACGTTCTGGCCCGTCAGGTGGAGGCCGGCGAGCCAGTGGTCAAGGACGCGGTGCAGGTGCGGGTGACGGCGGAGGCACTGGCCGCGCTGGCGCCTGGCGAACTGTCGTTGCTGCTGGATGTGTCCGCGCCCGAGGAAGGCTGGATTCTCGGGAGCGGCCAAAGCGATGTTTTGCTGCGTGCGGCCGGTGTCATGGCCCCGCCGCCGCTGCGAAACGACTGTTTCGCGCTGCCTCCGGGTGTGGACTGGACCCCGGTCGATGACGCGCTGGCCCTGCTGCGGGACCGGCTGCACCCGGTTGCCGCGCCCGAGGACGCAGCTTTGCGCGATGCAGCAGGCCGGATCCTTGCCGCGGACGTGACGGCCCTGCGCGCGAACCCGCCACAGGCAAACACCGCGGTTGATGGCTATGGCTTTGCCGGCCCGGCGCCCGAAGGGGTCAACACGCTGCCCATTCATCTCGGCCGGGCGGCAGCAGGCGCCCGGTTCGATGGTGTTGTTCCACCGGGGTATGCCCTGCGCATCCTGACCGGGGCGGCGCTGCCGGAGGGTGTAGACACCGTCGTTCTGGACGAGGACCTGAGCGTGGATCCTGGCAAGCGGATCGCCTTTCACGGCCCGTTGAAGCGCGGCGCAAACACGCGGGCGGCCGGCGAAGATGTGAATTCCGGCGATACGATCCTGTCAGCCGGGCGGCGCGTGACCGCCGCCGACATCGCCCTTCTGTCGGCCACCGGCCATGACCGGGTGCGTGTCTGTAAACCGCTGCGGGTTGCGGTCCTGTCCACCGGGGACGAGGTTGTCGAACCGGGCAGCTCCGCCCGGCCCGGACAGATCTATGACGCCAACCGCCCGATGCTGATGGCCATGCTGCGGGGATTTGGTGTTGAAGCGGTGGATATGGGCCGCTGCGCCGACGACCGGGAGGTTTTGCGCGCCGGCCTGGACAGGGCGGCGCAGGAGGCGGACGCGATCCTGACCAGTGGCGGTGCCTCGGCTGGGGACGAAGACCACGTGTCCGCGTTGCTGCGCGAGGCCGGTGCGATGCAGGAATGGCGCATTGCCGTCAAGCCGGGCCGCCCGCTGGCGCTTGGCCTGTGGCAGGGCAGGCCGGTGTTCGGTTTGCCCGGCAATCCGGTCGCGGCCATGGTCTGTACGCTGATCTTTGCCCGGCCCGCGCTCATGCGGCTGGCCGGGGCCGACTGGAGCGCGCCGCAGGGGTTTTCCGTTCCGGCCGGCTTCGAAAAGCGCAAGAAGCCGGGCCGCCGGGAGTATCTGAGGGCGCGGGTGCGGGACGGGCGCGCGGAGGTTTTCAAATCGGAAGGGTCGGGCCGTATCAGCGGGCTCAGCTGGGCCGAGGGGCTGGTGGAATTGCCCGATGGCGCGCTTCATGTCCGGCCCGGCGACCCGGTGTGTTACCTGCCGTTTTCCGGCTTCGGGATCACCTGAGACCGGGCCGGGCGGGGACGCGCGCGTGGACTTTAACCGTCCCGCTTGCCCAGAAAGGCATAGCGATATGCCAGTGCCACGCCCCCGGCACCGCCGAGGATATTGCCCGCTGTAACCGCGATCATCTGCACCAGAACCGCCGACGGGTTCAGATCGGCGCCGGCAGCCCAGCCCTGTGGAAAGAAGTACATGTTTGCCACCGAATGCTCGAGCCCCAGAAGGACGAAGCCGGAGATCGGCCAGAGGATTGCTAGGATCTTGCCGGCCACCGTTCTGGCGGCAAAGCTGAGCCACAGTGCCAGACACACCAGCGCGTTGCAGAGCGCGCCGCGCATAAATGCCTCTGTCACGGGAAGCGCGGCCTTGGCCTCTGCGATGGATACCGCGGTGCCCCCCATGCCGCCGTTAAGCAGGCCGGCCAGCGAAAATGCAACCGCCAGCGAAACCGCCCCGATCAGGTTGCCGGCATAAACGATGACCCAGTTGCGCAAGAGTTGTGGCACGGTGATTTTGCCGTCGACCGTGGCCATCACCATCAGCGCGTTCCCGGTGAAAAGCTCCGCCCCGCCGACCACGACGAGGATCAGCCCCAGCGCAAACACCACACCGCCCAGCAGACGTGCGGGTCCGAAGGTGGGATCGGTCCCGGCCATGACCATGCTGAAAGCCGCCGCGCCAAAACCGATGAACGCACCGGCCAGCATCGCCAGCACCAACATCTGGCCCGCCGGCAGCCGCGCCTTGCCGACCCCGGCCTCTTCGATCAGGGCGGCGATTTCGGCGGGTTTGTGGGCGTCGTGGTCGGGAACGGTGTGCATGGTCCGGCAAGAATACCTGATGGGCGCAGGCTGAAAAGCCCGAGAATGGCCGTCATGCACCGGAAAACGCCCGAAGATGTCCCCGCGCGCAACCGCTGGGCTTTGCGCTTGGGTGGATTGAGGCAACTCCAGCCTGACCGGAACAGCTCCGTCCTCTCGCCGGGGTCATTTTCTTTGAAAGAAAACGGCCCGGAAACTTTCAAAGTTTCCGACCCTCACGGTTTGGATTATTCGTAAGGCGGGACGCGATCGTGCCGCGGTAATCGCGAGCTCCATCGCCTGAATATGTCCCCCGGGCGCGTGAACGCGGTCCGTCGATGCGCGGCTTTGTTCTAGCTGAACGTCCCGGTCACCCGGCCCAGCAGCATGAAAGCACGGGCCGTCCGCGTGTCGCTGAGCGCGGTCAGTTCGGAATCGGTGGCCCCGGGCTCAAATTCCACCAGCATGCCGTCGAACTTGCGCAGGAAGTGGTGCGCCGCGTCGCGGAAGATCGGGTCCTGCTTCATCCGCGTCGCAGTCAGCGCCAGCGACGACCGGTCCCGGATCCCGCCCAGCGCAGCCACCGCGCGGCCCCGCGATCCGGCGGCGAACTGGCGCCAGATTTCCGGCCGGGCCAGATCCGGGCGCAAGTCGTCCATGTAAATCCCGTCCTGGCTGAGCAGGGTCAGCACGTCCTGCGCGGCATTGATCAGCTGCGCGGTCTGCCGGTTTGCCAATGCCCGCCGCAGGGCCGCGAACCCGGCCTCGTCTTCGACGGTTTCAGGGAAATGCATGGCGCGGATCAGGTCTTCGGTCGACAGTGGCGGCGACAGGTCCTCGGCCGGTGTGCCCAGTTCCAGCCGGCCCTGATCTTCCGAGGTTTCGTCACCCTCCGCCGGAGCAGCCCGTTCGCGCGAAACGTCGCGCCGGGTCTGGAATGTCGCCAGCGCGGTCTCGGTTTTGCGGGTCGCTTCGGCAATTTCGTCCAGCTTCTTGCTGACCAGCGGCTCGGGGCCGATTGCAGTGCGCTGGGCCTGCACGACATAGGCCTGCCGGATCGCATCGATCGCGGCCTGCAGACGCTGGCTTTCTTCCCGCATCACGCGGCTGGACCGGGCCGCCGTTGCCGCGACCCAGATCATTGCCACCGGCATGAAAATGGCCAGCATTGTGCCGACAAACCGCAGCCCGTCGAAGTTTTCCGATGCGGTTTCGGGCATGGCGTAGAAAAACGCCAGTGACAGGCCCAGCCACAGAACCGTCAGCACGATGGCCGCAATCTCGATACCTGTCACCGCAGACCGTCTGGGACGGTCATAAATCCCCAGAGGGGTTGGGCCGGCTGCCTGATTTTCGTTTTGGGTTTCGGACATATCCCGCCGTCACGAATAGACGATTTTCAGAACCTCGTAGGATTTCTCCCCGCCCGGCGTACGTACTTCTACGCTGTCGCCTTCGTCTTTGCCAATCAAAGCCCGCGCAATCGGCGATTTGATGTTCAAAAGGCCCCTTTCGATGTCGGCTTCGTGTTCGCCGACGATCTGCCAGGTCTTTTCCTCGTCGGTGTCCTCGTCGACCAGCGTCACCCTCGCCCCGAACTTGATCGTGCCCGACAGTTTCGACGGGTTGATCACCTCGGCCAGCGACAGCACGGCCTCGAGTTCCTTGATACGGCCCTCGATGAACGACTGTTTTTCACGCGCTGAATGATACTCGGCGTTTTCGGAAAGGTCGCCGTGCTCGCGGGCTTCGGCAATCGCACGGATGATAGCCGGGCGTTCCTCGGTTTTCAGCTGTTTCAGTTCCGTTTCCAGCGCGGCATGTCCGGCCGGGGTCATCGGGATTTTGTCCATTGTCTGTCAGGTCCACGCGTCAGTTCGCCCTGCGTGCCGGGCGCAAATATCGTTCTGATTGTACCTGAACGAAACTGAGGACGGAAGCAAGCAGGAGATGCCCGCCGCCCCGGTTTCGGGACGCCGGGCCTGAAATTCAGTCGTATTGCACGATTTCGTATTCGATATTGTCGCCGTCGTGGAAATAGAACCTGCGACCGGGTTCATAGCTGGCGTGATTCTGCGGTGTGAACCCGGCTTCCTTGACCCGCGCCTCCATGCCGTCGATGTCATCCACCGTCACCGCGATGTGGTTCAGCCCGCCGACAGTGTCATAGTTGGTTTCTGGATTATCCTTTGACGATTTGGGTTGGAACACGGCCACGTACTGGTCCTCGTTTCCGACATGGATCGAATAGCCGCCGTTGATCGCATCGCCCTGCCAGCGGATATGCCAGCCAAACAGGTCGCACAGCCATTCAGCGGTCTTTCGGGCGTCTTTGACGGTGTAGTTTACGTGTTCCAGTTGCACGGACATGGCCAACTCCTTTGACGAAATATGTGATTCCCTGTACCGTAATTGCTAAACCTAACTTTAGGTCAAGGTATTTCGATGGCAAAATCAAAAGACGGGTTATCCATTGGCGAGCTGTCGGCGCGAACTGGGCTGGCAGTGTCGGCAATCCGGTGTTACGAGGCGCAGAACCTGATCCGGCCATGGCGCAATTCCGGCGGACAGCGGCGGTTTCAGCGCGCGGATCTTCGGCGGCTCAGCTTTGTCATGATCGCGCAGAAATTCGGGTTTTCGCTGGGCGAAATCCGCGAGTTGCTGGCCGGGCTGCCGGGAGGACGCACTCCGACCAAGGCAGACTGGACCGCGATGGCGGACGAGTTTCGCGAGCGGCTGGACGCGCGGATCGCGGTACTGGAACGGCTGCGCGACCGGCTGGACGGGTGTATCGGCTGCGGCTGCCTGAGCCTGCCCAACTGCAAGCTCTACAACCCCGACGACGTGGCCGCCGAGGACGGACCCGGACCGCGTTTCGTGATGGAAGACAGACCCGGCCCGGAAATTGCCCCCGCATAACCGTCCGCTCAGCCCGGTGAGCCGGCTTTCTTCCAGGCGGCCAGTTTGCCGGTCACCGCGCCCCATGTCGTCACGCAATAGGGGACAATGTAGGTCAGCAGGACTTTCGACAGCGGCGGCGCCTTGCCAGCCATCAGCAGGTCGCCGTGATTTATGGCCGTCAAAACCGTTCCGACCACCAGCGCGGTTATGAATGCCTTGCGGGGCGTTCCGTCGCCGAACACCAGCCGTGAAACCGGTGGGCGCGTCTGATCCGTGGTCTGTGTCTGAGCTGGCTTGTTCACGGGATGAAGGTACGGAAAACCACCGTCGCGTCCAGTCAGGAAATGCCGGGGGCAGTCAATCCGGTGTCCCTTGGAAGCTGCCCCCGTGCCTTCAGCCCATAACCTCTCCGATCAGCATGGTCGGCTGGGCGTTGTAGAAATTCGGAATGTCACCGACGACCGGGCTGGCCTTGGACATCCCGGCATCCATGGCGGCCTGATCCGCGAACACGATGGTTGCAAGGGCGTAAATCCCCGGCGGCGTGTCCGGCCCGCCGGCCAGCCCCTTGGTTACGACGGTGGACTGGATGTGTTCGCCCATATGTTCGCCAACCAGCGCCATATGCGTACTGAAGTAATAATCGTAGTCGAAACTCGTTTCGTCCGTAATCGGATAGATCACCTGTAATGATACAGCCATGCCATTCCTCCCGTTTGCATGAACGTCGCTTTCGGAGTTTAACGCCGAATTCGCAAAACGGGCGGAAATTCCGGGTGTATTGCAGAGATTCCGGCGCATTCGAGGCCGCTGCGGTGTCGTGACGCTCAGTTGCGATTGACCTGTTGACGGCACAGCGGCTAATCATCCGCGACAGATTATTGCGCCGCCGCGCAAAGGTCACAGCAACGAGGAGCGCCAGATGGCCGAGATTGAACGCGAATCCATGGAGTACGATGTGGTCATCGTGGGGGCCGGTCCGGCGGGGTTGTCTGCTGCGATACGGCTCAAGCAGCTGGATGAAGACATCAACGTGGTGGTTCTGGAAAAGGGGTCAGAGGTCGGCGCGCATATCCTGTCGGGTGCGGTGCTGGATCCTTGCGGGCTCGACGCGCTGATGCCGGACTGGAAGGACAAAGGCGCGCCTCTGAACGTGCCCGTCAAAGACGACAAGTTTTTCGTTCTGGGCGAGGCCGGGCAACTGCGCGTGCCGAACTGGCCGATGCCGCCGCTGATGTCGAACCACGGCAATTACATCGTATCGATGGGCAATGTCTGCCGCTGGATGGCCGAGCAGGCCGAGGCAATGGGTGTCGAGATTTTCCCCGGTATGGCCTGTTCCGAGCTGGTTTACGGCGAAAACGGTGAGGTCAAGGGCGTGGTGGCCGGCGAGTTCGGTAAGGAAGCCGACGGATCCCCCGGCCCGGCCTATGAACCGGGCATGGAGCTGCATGGCAAATACGTCTTCCTCTCCGAAGGCGTGCGCGGGTCGCTGGCCAAGGAGGTCATTGGCAAGTACGGCCTGTCGGATGGCAAAGAGCCGCAGAAATTCGGCGTCGGCATGAAAGAAATCTGGGAGATCGACCCGGACAAGCACCGCGAAGGCAGCGTCACGCATACGATGGGCTGGCCGCTGGGATCGAACGCGGGCGGCGGATCCTTCATCTATCACCTTGAGAATAATCAGGTTTACGTCGGCTTTGTCGTTCACCTGAACTACAAGAACCCGCACCTGTTCCCGTATATGGAATTCCAGCGGTTCAAGCATCACCCGATGGTGGCCGACCTGCTGAAGGGCGGCAAACGCGTGGCCTATGGCGCGCGGGCCATCACCGAAGGCGGGTATCAGTCGATGCCGAAGATGGTGGCACCGGGCGTGGCGCTGCTGGGCTGTTCGGTGGGCATGGTCAACGTGCCGCGGATCAAGGGCAACCACAACGCAATGCTGTCGGGCAAGGCCGCGGCCGAGGCAGCGATAGCCGCAATCAGGGCCGACCGCAGCGGTGACGAGCTGAGCGATTACGAGGACGAGGTGCGCAGTGGCCCGATCGGGGCCGACCTGAAAAAGGTGCGCAACGTCAAACCGATGTGGTCGAAATGGGGCCTGCTGCCGTCGCTGGCCATGGGCGGGTTCGACATGTGGACCAACAGCCTCTTTGGCCTGTCGCTGTTCGGCACCATCGGCCATGGCAAGACCGACGCCGCCGCCACCGAGGAGGCCAGCCTGCACAAGCCGATCGACTATCCGAAACCGGATGGCACGCTGAGCTTTGACCGGCTGACCAACGTGTCCTTCTCGATGACCAACCACGAGGAATGCCAGCCCGCGCACCTGCATCTGGGTGACCCGGAGGTGCCGATGAAGGTCAACATGCCGAAATTTGCCGAACCGGCGCAACGTTACTGCCCGGCCGGCGTTTACGAGGTGGTCGACGACAATTTCGTCATCAACTTCCAGAACTGCGTGCACTGCAAAACCTGCGACATCAAGGACCCCAGCCAGAACATCACCTGGGTCACGCCGCAGGGCGGCGACGGACCGAACTACCCGAATATGTAATCCGGGCTACCTTTGGTTTGGGATAAAGCCTCTGCGCCATTGCGCGGGGGCTGCATTACGCATATTTTCCCTACCTAAACCGACAAAGGGCAGATAACCGGTGCATTCCATCTTTCGCAGTGCGGCATTGGCCGCAGTTCTTGCGGGACTCACGGTCCCGTCAACGTCCACCGCTGACACGGCTTCAGGGGCTTATCTGGCCGGGCGGCAGGCCGTTTATGCCAGCGATTTTGAAGCCGCAGCGCGGTACTATGCCCGCGCGTTGCAAAAGGACACGGACAATCCGGAGCTGATGGAAAACGTGGTGCAGGCTCAGCTTTCGCTGGGCCGGCTGGACCGGGCACTGCCGGTTGCGCGGATCATGGCTGACCGGGACCTGCGCAGCCAGATTGCGAACATGGTGCTGACTGCGGGGATGATCGGGGAAGATGCGTTCGACGCGCTGCTGGCCCGTGATCTGGAAACCGAAGGTATCGGGCCGCTTGTCGACGGGTTGCTGGAAGCGTGGTCGAAACTGGGTGCGGGCGACGCCGAAGCCGCAATGGCGCAGTTCGACAACGTCTCGGATCAGAACGGCCTGCGCGGTTTTGCCCTGTATCACAAGGCGCTGGCTCTGGCGCTGATCGGTGATTTCGAGGCCGCAGAGGTTGTCTTCGAAGACAGCGGGTCAAGCCAGATGACGCGCCGGGGCGCGTTGGCGCGGGCCGAAATCCTGTCCCAGCTGGATCGCAACGCAGAGGCGCTGGAAATGATGGCCACAACATTCGGCGCCGGCTTCGACCCGGGTCTGACCAGCGTTGCCGACCGGCTGGCCAGCGGTGAAACCCTGCCGTTTTCGCATGTAACCTCCGCCGCCGAGGGGATGGCCGAGGTGTTCTTTTCGGTCGGTGCGGCGCTGAGCGGCGAAGCGTCCGACGACTATTCGCTGCTCTATGCCCGCGTGGCCACGTATCTGCGCCCCGGCCATATCGATGCAATCCTGCTGAGTGCCGATCTGCTGGACAAGCTGGGCCAGTACGATCTGGCGGTGGCAACCTACAAGCAGGTGCCACCCTCCAGCCCGGATCACCACGCTGCCGAACTGGGCCGGGCCGAAGCGCTGCGCCGCGCAGCCAAACCCGATGCGGCGATCGAGGTGCTGGAGCGGCTGGCGCTGGATTACCCCACTCTGCCACTGGTGCATTCCTCGCTGGGCGATCTGTTCCGCCAGCAGGAGCGCTACGAACAGGCGGCCGATGCGTATGACCGGTCGCTTCAGTTCACCGAAGAGGGGGCGCCGACCCAGTGGTTCCTGCTCTACGCCCGGGGCATTGCCCATGAACGGCTGGACCAGTGGGACGACGCCGAGGCCGATTTCCGCAAGGCGCTGGAACTGCGCCCGGATCAGCCGCAGGTGCTGAACTATCTCGGCTATTCGCTGGTTGAAAAACAGGCCAAGCTGGACGAGGCGCTGGACATGATCGAACGCGCCGTCGCGGCGCGGCCCGACAGCGGCTATATCGTCGATTCGCTGGGCTGGGTTCTGTACCGTCTGGGCCGCTTCAGCGAGGCTGTTGCCCACATGGAAAACGCGGTCGAGCTGATGCCGGTGGACCCGGTGGTGAATGACCATCTGGGCGATGTCTACTGGGCCGTGGGCCGCAATCGCGAAGCCGAGTTCCAGTGGAAGCGCGCGCTGAGTTTCATCGACCCCGATGACACTGACGGCGAAGCCGACCCGGTGCGCATCCGTCGCAAGCTGGAGGTCGGGCTGGATCAGGTCCTGGCCGAGGAGGGCGCACCGCCCCTGACCGTAGCCAATGGCGACGATTGAGGAATTTGCGCCGGCCAAGATCAATCTGACGCTGCATGTCACCGGTCAGCGGTCGGACGGGTATCATCTGCTGGACAGTTACGTGGTGTTTGCCGATGTGGGCGACCGTGTTGTCGTAACGCCGGCCGACGATGTTTCTCTGACCGTGTCGGGGCCATTTGCGGCAGGCGTGCCTGCGGATGCCACCAACCTTTGCTGGCGTGCAGCGGACCGGTTCGGAACCCCTGTGGCCATTGCGCTGGAGAAAAACCTGCCGGCGGCGGCCGGGATCGGCGGCGGGTCTTCCGACGCTGCGGCCGTGATACGCGCGCTGGAGCGGCTGGAGGGCCATCCGGCGCCGCTGGATCCGATTGTGCTGGGCGCGGATGTGCCTGTCTGCATGGTGGCCCATGCCGCGCATATGCAGGGGATCGGAGACTATGTCCTGCCGCTCTATATGGAGCCGCTCAACGCCGTGCTGGTGAACCCGGGCATTCCGCTGTCGACACCGGAGGTGTTCGCCGCGCTGCAATCGAGATCCAATTCGCCGATGACACCGTGGCCCGAGGGTGGCGGTCCGGACGCAGCGATCGGGTGGCTGAAAGAGCAACGCAACGATCTTCAGGCCGCTGCATGCCGCCTGCAACCGGCCATCGCAGAGGTGCTCGCCCACATTGCCGGTCTGGATGGCTGTGTCCTGGCGCGGATGTCGGGATCGGGCGCCACCTGTTTCGGCCTGTTTGGCGCGCGGTCCGATGCTGCGGCCGCCGCAGCCGCCCTGCGCCGGTCCCATCCCGAATGGTGGGTCGCGGATTGCCGGTTGCGATAAATCAATTCGTCAGCGAATTGATTTGAAGTCGTTGACGACTTCAGGGCGATTGGTCGATCATTCGCCGCCTTCAGGCCAGACGGGACACCACATAGGCCGACAGGTCATGCATCAGATCCCGGATCGGATGTGCGGGCAGGGCCTGCAACGCAGACTGCGCCGTTGCGGCCCAGCTATTTGCATCTTCGCGTGTGGCCTCCAGCGTGCCGTACTTCGCCATCAGCGCCAGCGCCTGTTCCAGATCCCCGTCACGCTGATCGCCCTTTTCGATGGTGCGTTGCCAGAATGCCCGTTCGTCGGCCGTTGCCTGCGCAACTGCCTTGATCACCGGAAGGGTCAGCTTGCGTTCCCGGAAATCGTCACCGACATTCTTGCCGGTTGCGGCCGCGTCGCCCTGATAATCCAGCAGGTCATCAGCAATCTGAAACGCGATGCCCAGTGCATCGCCATAATCAAAAAGCGCCTTCACCTGCCGCTCGTCCACGCCGGCGATCACCCCGCCGACCTCGGTCGCGGCGGAAAAGAGCGCTGCGGTCTTGCCGCGCACCACCTGCAGGTAGACGCTTTCGCCGGTGGCCAGGTTCTGCGCGGCGCTGAGCTGCAGGACCTCGCCCTCGGCAATAGTGGCAGCGGCATTGGCCAGAATGTCCAGCACCCGCAGCGACCCGGTTTCCACCATCAGCTGGAAACTGCGGGCAAAGAGGTAATCGCCGACCAGAACGCTGGATTTGTTGTCCCACAGCAGGTTCGCGGTCGGGCGCCCGCGCCGTTGGGCGCTTTCGTCGACCACGTCGTCATGCAGCAGTGTCGCGGTGTGGATGAACTCCACCGTGGCCGCCAGCCGGACATGATGGTCGCCCTGGTACCCGCACATCCGGGCCGCGGCCAGCGTCAGCATCGGGCGCAGCCGCTTGCCGCCGGCCTCGACCAGATGGGCCGTCACCTCAGGGATGCGCGGCGCGTGCTCGGACGCCATCCGGGTTCGGATCAGGACGTTCACGGCGTCCATTTCATCTGCCAGCAGCTCGGCCAGCTGATCATGTGGTTTGGCGGTCGTACCGATATCCATCACGTTTCCGCGCCCAGGCTCGACATCCCGGCCATCTTGTCCCTAGAACCCCTGTTATGAAGGAACTCCTGCGCACCACCGACCCGACGATCATGGCTTTCGCTTCTGCCCTTCTTCAGGGTGAGGATATAGAGTGCTTTCCTCTGGACGTAAATTTGAGCGTCCTTGAGGGCGGCATAGGTGTGTTCCCACGTCGCATGATGGTGCGCGCGGAGGATTACGACCGCGCCGTCCGGGCCATGCGCGACAATGATATCCCGCTGGGAAAATGACGTATCCGGATGCGGATCTTAGCCGGGATGCCTTTCTTGGCGGGCGGATTGCGCTGTTCCAGCCGCGCAGCGGGTACCGGGCGGGGACCGACCCGGTTCTGCTCGCTGCGGCTGTGCCTGCGAAGACGGGGCAGAGTGTGCTGGATCTGGGCTGCGGGGCCGGGGCAGCGGTGTTGTGCCTTGCGGCGCGGGTTCCGGGCCTGACGCTGACCGGGATCGAACGCCAACCCGCCTATGCGGCGCTGGCCAGGCGCAACAGCGCCGAAAACGGTGTTGCGCTGGATGTGGCCGAGGCGGATCTGGCGGCGCTGCCACCGGTGTTGCGGCAACAGCAGTTCGATCACGTGATCGCCAACCCGCCCTATTTCGACCCGGACCGGCGCACGGGCGCACGGGATGCCGGCCGCGAGGCCGCCCTGTCCGAGGATACGCCGCTGCAGGTCTGGATTGATGTCGCGGCGCGCCGTCTGGCCCCCCGCGGACTTTTGCATGTTGTCCAGCGCGCCGAACGCCTGCCGGATCTGCTGAGCGCCTGTTCCGGACGGCTGGGGTCGGTCGAGGTGCTGCCGTTCAGCGCCCGGACCGGCCGGGCACCGCATCTGGTGATTCTCCGTGCCCGCAAGGGCGGGCGGGCCGGTTTCGTCCTGCACGCACCCGTGGTGCTGCATACCGGCGCGCGTCACGAAGGCGACGGGGACAGCTATACGCCAGAAATCACAGCGGTTTTGCGGGACGGGGCCGCGCTGCCCTGGCCGAATCACCGGCGTTAGCCGTTTTTTGCGACTGCGGCGTGACAGTTCTCCAAGTTTGTGGTCCACTCAAGATGCAACTTCACACAAGGAGGCCTGCCATGAGCGTAAGCTCGCACCTGGAAGAACTGAAGAAGAAGCACGATCATCTAAAAACCGAAGTCGCTGAAGCTCAGCGCTCCCCCGGGTACGACGAACTGGCACTGGTAGAACTGAAGAAACAAAAACTACGAATCAAGGAAGAGATTCACCGGCTTTCATCCTAGCCGGAATAACTGGCGCGCGCGGCCACGGTCGCGCCGGCGGTGATCAGAAGGGCGGCAAGCGCAAGTGTCCAGCTGGGCGCGGCGATGCCGGCTGCGACCAGGATCAGCGTGGATAGCAACGGCGCCGCGTAGGAGCTTGTGCCGAGCAGTTGAATGTCGCCGCGTTTGACCCCGATATCCCACACGTAGAAGGCCAGCCCGACAGGGCCGAGGCCAAGGCCGATGGCGGACAGCCAGCCGGTGGCGCCGGTCGGCCAGACCGTGGGCTCCACCAGCAGGTGCAGGACCGCGGACAGAATGGACGTCGCCACGCAAAACACGGTGACCGAGCTGGTTGGCGCATCGCCCAGCCTGCGTGACAGGACAGAGTAACCCGACCAAGTCAGGGCACAAAGCAGCGCCAGCCCGTAGCCGGCGAAATTCTCACGGGCAAAACCGGCCCCGCCGCCGGTGATGATCAGGGCCGCGCCGGCAAAGCCCAGCACACCCCCCGCCAGATGCCCGGCCTTCAGCCTCTCGCCGGGCAGCAATCCGGAGAACAGAACGATCAGCAGCGGCCAGAGATAGGCGATCAGCCCGGCCTCGGCTGCCGGCGCCAGCCGCAGGGCGGAAAAATACAGCGCATGATAGCCGAACAGCCCCAGCGTCCCGAACGCGTAAACCCGCAGCGGGATCCGGCGCAGTTCCGTCAGTTTCCCGGTTGCCGCGGTCCAGACCAGCCCCAGCGTCCCGCCGATGGCAAAACAGATCGCGTTCAGCAGAAAGGGTGGCGTGGGCGCGGTGCCGACAGTCAGCAGCGCCAGCAGGGACCAAAGCAGCACGGCGACAAACCCGACGGCCGTGGCGGTGGATCGTGTCATCAGGTTCGAACCTCGGCGTCGGGGATCATGCGCAGCTGATCCGACACAAAAGCGGTTTTCTCGATTTCCGCAAGGATCCATTCGCGAAAGGCGGCGATCTGGGGCCGGTTTTCGGCCCCCTTGCGGCACAGGAACCGGAATTTGGCTTCGGTCAGCAGGGCTACACCATAGGGCGCGACCAGCCGGCCCTGATGCAGTTCGGTGACGACCATGGATCGCCGGCCCAGCGCCACCCCGGCACCGGCCAGCGCGGCATCGACCATGTGATCGGGTTGAGAAAAATGCGCGCCGTGTTTCGGGGAATGTTTCAGCCCGACGGCGCGGAACCATGTTTCCCAATCGACCTTCAGCCCGATTTCGGCAAAGGAATCGTCATAAAGCAGCGGTGCGTTTATCAGGCTCTCCGGTGTCGGGTATTGTTCGGCCAGCGCTGGCGTGGCAACCGGTGTGATCCATTCCCGCCGCAGCGGCAGCGAATAAAGCCCCCCGTCATCGCCATAGCCAAACCGGATCGCAACATCGACGTCGTCGCGTTCGAAATCCAGACGACGCAGGGACGCGGTGATCTTCAGGTCGATCTCGGGGTGGGACCGCGCAAAGTCATAAAGCCGCGGCGCCAGCCATTTCGACGTGAAGGCCGGCCCGGCGGTCACGGTCAGCGACTGTTCGTTCTGCAACCTCTGCGTCATGCGCCATGCCGCCGACAGCGCCGCAAAGCCCTCAGCCGCACCGGGGGCCAGTGACCGCCCGGCCGGCGTCAGCTCCACGGCGCGGTTCAGGCGGCGGAACAGGGGCTGACCCAGATGTTCCTCCAGCGACTTGATCTGAAACGACAGTGCCGCGGGCGTCACATTCAGTTCTTCGGCGGCGCGGGCAAAAGACATGTGCCGGGCGGCGGCATCAAAGGCGCGCAGAGCGGTGAGAGGGGGGAGACGTTCGGCCATATCAGTTAACTAAAACTAAACCGAAGCTTTGAAAAGTCTCGTTTGTGCCGGGCGTCGCGAAGGTTCATATTCAGCTCAGTTGAAGCGATAGATAAACGGAGGCGATCAGATGCTCGAAGTCACTACCGACCCCCGCGCCCGTGCAGCAATCCGGATGGGTAAAACGGAGCGCTCCCGCGTTGTGTTTGACCTCTGGACGCGGTTGTTCGGAACACGCTAACGGGACTTGACCCGATGACATGAAAAAGACCGGCCAACTGGCCGGTCTTTTCCGTTTTCGATGTCCGCAGGCTCAGCCGAAGAACTGTGCGCCGTTGGCCGAGATGGTGGAGCCGTTGATGAAGCTGGCATCATCGGAGGCCAGGAACGCAACACAGCGGGCAATCTCTTCCGGTTCGCCCAGACGTCCGGCGGGGATTTGCGCGATGATCGCCTCCCGCACCTTTTCCGGCACCGCCATCACCATGTCGGTGGCGATGTAGCCCGGGCAGATTGCGTTGGCGGTGATCCCGGCGCGGGCACCTTCCTGAGCGAGCGACCGGATGATGCCGATATCGCCGGCCTTGGTGGCGGCATAGTTGACCTGGGCGAACTGGCCCTTCTGGCCGTTGACCGACGAAATGACGATGATGCGGCCGAACTTGCGCTCGCGCATGCCGGGCCAGACCGGGTGCACGGTGTTGAAGACGCCGGTCAGGTTGGTGTCGATCACCTGCTGCCACTGGTCCGGGGTCATCTTGTGGAAGGGCGCATCACGGGTGATGCCGGCATTGGCGACGACCACTTCGATCGGGCCGAGATCGGCTTCAACCTGGGCGATGCCGGCCTGCGATTCGGCATAGTCGGCCACGTTCCATTTGTAGGTTTTGATGCCGGTTTCGCCGGTAAACGCCGCAGCGGCTTCGTCGTTGCCGGCATATGACGCCGCAACTGTGTAGCCGGCGTCATTCAATGCTTTGGAAATTGCAGCGCCGATCCCGCGGGATCCGCCGGTAACAAGGGCAACTCGTGCCATGGATGTCCTCCGTTCAATGTTTTCTGGCAATTGGTATCAATATTGCCGGACTGGGTGTCAATGCGCAATTTTATTGCGCTCTCGTTTTGCCGCGGTGCTGATTAACGCTTGGTCTCGCGGCGACCTCCCAAATGAAAAGGGGCGCCTGTTGGCGCCCCCGGTATGTCGGTTTCCCGTTGCTTACGGACGCTCCACGCAGAGCGCGACGCCCATGCCGCCGCCGATGCACAGCGTGGCGAGGCCCTTCTTTGCGTCGCGGCGCTTCATTTCGAAAAGCAGCGTGTTCAGAATGCGGGCGCCGGAGGCGCCGATCGGGTGGCCGATGGCGATGGCGCCGCCGTTCACGTTCACGATTGCCGGATCCCAGCCCATGTCCTTGTTCACGGCACAGGCCTGCGCGGCAAAGGCTTCGTTGGCTTCGACAAGGTCCAGATCGCCCACGGACCAGCCGGCCTTGTCCAGCGCCTTGCGCGAGGCATAGATCGGGCCGACGCCCATGATCGACGGGTCAAGGCCCGCAGTGGCATAAGAGGCGATGCGGGCCAGCGGCTCGACGCCGCGCTTCTCGGCTTCGTCGGCGCTCATCAGCAGCACGCCGGCAGCACCGTCATTGATGCCCGAGGCATTGGCCGCAGTCACGGATCCGTCCTTGGTGAAGGCCGGGCGCAGTTTCTGCATCGCCGCCATGTCGGCGCCGTGGCGGATGTATTCGTCCTTGTCCATCACGATGTCACCCTTGCGGGTCTTGATGGTATAGGCGATCACCTCGTCGTCGAACTTGCCGGCCTTCTGTGCGGCCTCGGCCTTGTTCTGCGAGGCAACGGCAAATTCATCCTGCTGATCGCGGGAAATCTGCCACTGCTCGGCGACGTTTTCGGCGGTCTGGCCCATGTGGTAGCCGTTGAAGGCATCCCACAGGCCGTCGCGGATCATCGTGTCGATGTATTTCATGTCGCCCATCTTGTGACCCTGGCGCAGCGCCGCGGCATGGGGGCTCATCGACATGTTTTCCTGACCGCCGGCGGCGATGATGTCGGCGTCGCCCAACTGGATGTGCTGAGCGCCCAGCGCCACGGCCCGCAGGCCCGACCCGCAAACCTGGTTGATGCTCCAGGCGGCGCTTTCTTTCGGCAGGCCGGCATTGATATGCGCCTGCCGGGCGTGCTTGACCCGCCCGCTGACGCCTCCCGGCCCATTGACGCATGGTCATATCGCAATTGTGCAACTGCAGCAACTGCCAGTGTGTCTCAGGGCCGGCCCATGCCGGTTGCGGTTTCAGCCGCCGGTTTGCGCGCGGCTGACCGGCAGCCATGGCGGCGACATGGACGGCGCGCCATAGAAGTAGCCCTGCAGGCAGTCGATGCCGAGTGCGGTCAGGTACTTTGCGTCAGCCTCGGATTCGACGGACTCGGCAACCGTAAACATGCCGAATTCCTGCGCCACCCGCATCAGGGCGGAAACGACCATCTGATTGCCGGGGTCGCGGTGCACACCGCGGACAAACTGCCCGTCGATCTTCACCGCGTCGAACAGGAACTGCCGGAAATGCCGAATCGAAATCCGGTCCGAGCCGTAATCGTCCAGCGCGAATGAAACTCCGCGTTTCTGCATGTCAGCCATGAAATTGGTCACCAGTTCGGGAACCGTCATCGCGCTCGTTTCGCTGATTTCGAGAATCAGCCTTTCGCCCAGAGTGGCGTCGTCGCGCAGCGCCCGGTCCAGCACCTTCATCCATTTGCGATAGCCGATGGACCGCGCCGACATGTTGACCGAAAGCCGCAGGTGACGAAACCCGGCCAGCGTCTTCAGGCCCTGCCTGAGCGAGACACAGTCCAGTTCCCGGCCCAGTTCGCTCTGTTCGGCCGTGACGATGAAGTGCCGCGCGGGAATTACCCGGCCGGTCCGGTCCAGCACCCGCAGAAGGCTTTCGTAAAAGGCGACCGTGTCCGGCCTGCGGGCCTGCACCACCGGCTGAAAGGCCAGATGCACCTCGTTATGCCGGACGGCGGCCTGCACCATATCCATCACCGAGCTGTCCCGCCCGGCGACCGCCGCCTCCAGCGGGCTGCCCTCGCCCGGTCCGGTATCCGCGAATTTTCGCTTCCGACGCATGCCACGCCCCGCGTTGTTCCGTCGTCGACAGCATTGCGCATTCCCGTAAATGCGGGCTTAAACTCGGGATTTGAATGAACCGGCAGGAGGACAGGCGAAATGGAGCGATGTGGCTGGGCCGGTCCGGAGCCGATTTACACCGCCTATCATGACACGGAATGGGGTGTGCCCGAATATGACGGGCGGGCGTTGTGGGAAAAGCTGATCCTTGACGGGTTTCAGGCCGGGCTGAGCTGGATCACGATCCTGAAGAAACGCGAAAATTTCCGCGCCGCCTTTGCCGGGTTCGATCCGGCGGAGATTGCCACATGGGGCGAAACGGAAGTGGCGCGGCTGGTGACCGATCCCGGTATCATTCGCCACCGGGGCAAGATTGAGGCGACCATCAGCAATGCCCGCGCGGTGCTGGAGATCGACGATTTCTCGGACTGGTGCTGGCGCTATGTGGACGGCAAGCCGCTGGTGAACCGCTGGACCAGCCTGGCCGAGGTGCCGGCCTATACGCCGCTGTCCGAGCAGGTATCAAAGGACCTGAAAAAAGCCGGGTTCCGGTTTTGCGGACCCACCATCGTCTATGCCTGGATGCAGGCCTGCGGTCTCGTGAACGACCACCTCGTAACCTGCCCGCGCCACGGCGCGGTCTGAACGGCAAAACCCGTCAACGGGTTTTTTTCAAGTCATTGATGACTTGCCTGCGAATTGTTGACAATTCGCCTACCCGAACCCCGGCGTGCCGGTGTCTTCGGGGTGGCGGGCCAGGTGCTTGGCCTTGATCGTTTCGGACGTGTCGCGGCTGCCGTCATGGCTCCAGCCCGGCGGGGCGACGCAGTACATCAGCCGGTCGCGCCATGTGATGCCGGGCTGCACGACGTCGCGGAAGATCCCCACCCATTCATGAAAGGCGACCCGGATCGGGTTGAAGGTGGCGATATTGCGCACCAGCCCGTAATCCGGCTTCTCTTCGTCCAGTTCCGGCACGAACGTGCCAAAAAGCCTGTCCCAGACGATGAACACCCCCGCATAGTTCGCATCCAGGTACCGGGCATTGCGGCCGTGATGCACCCGGTGATGGCTGGGCGTGTTCATCACCGCCTCGACCCAGCGCGGCATGCGCCCGATTGCCTCGGTGTGGATCCAGAACTGGTAGATCAGGTTCAACCCGCCCACAAACAGCACCATCGCCGGGTGAAAGCCCAGCAGGATCAGCGGCGCGCGCACCACCATCATGAAGGTGAACGTATAGGTCCAGGTCTGCCGCAATGCCGTGGTCAGGTTATAGTGCTGCGACGAATGGTGGTTCACGTGGCTGGCCCAGACCCAGCGGATTCGGTGCCCGAACCGGTGCACCCAGTAATACCGCAGATCATCCAGCACGAAACACAGCAGCACCACCCAGACGGATGCGCCCAGGTCCAGCGGCGTCAGCGCCCAGAGCCACATGAAAAAGCCCCATGCGATGAAGCCCAGCGCGATGCCCGAGGCGACATTGCCCGCCCCCATCAACAGCGAGGTCAGCGCATCGCGGGTTTCATACCGCCCCCCGCGCCGCTTGATGGCGATCCAGGTGAATTCGATCAGGATCGCGGCGATGAAGAAAGGCACGGCCCAACTGACCACGTCGGGATAGGTGAGCGTCGGTGTCATGCTGCCTCCATTTCAGCCTGCCAGTCGGCCCGTTCGGACGCGGTCAGGGCGAACACTGCGCGCGGCGTGGAATAGTCGTGAAAATCGATACGCAGACCGGTCGCGGTTTCGGTCACGTCACAGTTTTTCAGGTGCCGGGCCACAGTGTCGGCACCGAATACCCAGATGACCCCGGGACCGGCGCTGGTCCGCACCAGTGCGGATTTGCCGTTGCCTGCGATCTGTACCGTGTGCACCGTATCGTCCGGGTAGTGCCGCACCCAGCTCTGCCGCGCGGCATTCTCGCTCAGCACCGGTGTGCGGGAGCGCCCACTCAGATGCAAGATCAGCACGATGGCGCTGATCCCGACGACAACCATGGTGAGCAGTATGTTTAGTGGCATCACAGTTCTCCGGGGCAGAGAATGGCGGTTCCGGCGACCAGATGTCAAAGGTGGCGTCGGGTCACAGGGCTGCAATCGGCCGGACCCGGCCGCCGGGGCTTGGGAAACCGCGAGATTCTGCTGGCGTTCATTAATGACAAGAGCCCTGTTCATCTGTGGCAAAGCCCGGAAACGCAGCCCGACGGCTGCGGATATCGTTGCCGAATGGGACGGTTTCGAGACGGATTTCGCCGGTCTCAGCCGTGATGTGGATGAAGGCCTGTTCGCCGAGCAGGTAGTCGGGGACGACGTGATCGCGATGATGGAGGTGCGTCAGAAAAAGCGGCTGACGGCGCTCTTTGGTGTGTTGTTGGGACAGAAGCGGGTTGTCGTTCTCGGGATTCCGGACCGGTTTGAATACATGGAACCGGCGCTGGTTGCTCTGTTGAAACCGAAGTTGCAGAAGGTTTTTGACCGTCGGATCAGGGGCTAATCAGACGCCAGCAATGCCGCCACGATGGCCCGGGCGCTGTCGGAGTGCCAGTCGGCGTCGCCGGGCAGGCGGGCGATCTCGCGGCCTTCAGGGTCGAGCAGCACGGATATCGGAAGACCCAGCACCGCCATGTCGCGAGCCAGCGCCTGTTTCGGGTCCTGATGCCGCGGCAGGTTGGTGACGCCGATCTTGTCGAAAAACTTCCGGATCCCCGTGGGCGAGTTGCGCCCGGTGGCGATCGTCAGCACCGCGAACCGGTCGCCGCCGAATTCGTCCTGCAGCGCTGACAGCGTCGGCATTTCCTTGCGGCAGGGGGCACACCACGTGGCCCAGAAATTCAGCAGCACGTATTTGCCGCGGAAATCCTCCAGTGTGGCGGCTCCGGCCCCGTCGGCAAGGTCAAAGGCGGCATCGGACACCGTCCGGGGCTCGGCGTGAAACACCAGCTTCTTCATCTCGCCTTCACGCAGGGCTTGCAGCGCGGCGGTATCGGCCAAGGTGGCATTTGCACCCGTCATAAGGGCCAGATAAAGGGTCAGCAAACGAACGAGACGCATAAAACCTCCGGAGGCATCCATGTCAGACACGAGCTCGAACCAGATGTGGGGCGGCCGGTTCGCCGAAGGGCCGGACGCGATCATGGAGGCGATCAACGCCTCGATCGGGTTCGACCAGCGAATGGCAGCACAGGACATTGCCGGCTCAAGAGCCCACGCGGCGATGCTGGCCGCGACAGGCATCCTGACCGATAGCGATGCACAGGCGATCCGGGAAGGGCTGCTCACGGTGTTGTCAGAGATTGATGCAGGAACGTTTCAGTTCTCTGCGGCGCTGGAAGACATCCACATGAACGTGGAGGCCCGCCTGAAAGAGGTCATCGGCGAACCGGCGGGGCGTCTGCACACCGGCCGGTCGCGCAACGATCAGGTGGCGACGGATTTCAAACTGTGGGTGCGCGATCAGCTGGATGCGGCGGACGGGGCGCTCGTGGCCCTGTTACAGGCCCTGCTTGCGCAGGCCGAGGCCGGGGCGGACTGGGTCATGCCGGGGTTCACCCATCTTCAGACCGCGCAGCCCGTGACATGGGGCCATCACATGATGGCCTACGTGGAGATGTTCGGGCGGGACCTGTCCCGTGTCCGCGACGCCCGCGCACGCATGAACGAATCGCCACTGGGCGCTGCGGCTCTGGCCGGCACCTCCTTCCCCATCGACCGCGACATGACCGCCGCGGCGCTGGGGTTCGACCGGCCCTGCGCCAACTCGCTCGATGCCGTCAGCGACCGCGACTTCGCGCTGGAGTTCCTGAGCACGGCCAGCATCTGCGCGATGCATCTCAGCCGGTTTGCCGAGGAACTGGTGATCTGGTCCTCGGCCCAGTTCCGCTTCGTCACGCTCAGTGACCGGTTTTCGACCGGCTCGTCGATCATGCCACAGAAGAAGAACCCGGACGCGGCCGAACTGATCCGGGCCAAGGTGGGGCGGATCTTCGGGGCCAACACGGCGCTGATGCTGGTGATGAAGGGCCTGCCGCTGACCTATTCCAAGGACATGCAGGAGGACAAGGAACAGGTGTTCGACGCCGCAGACAACTGGATGCTGGCGCTGGCCGCGATGGAGGGCATGGTCCGCGACATGACTGGCAACCGCGAAGCGCTGGCCGGTGCGGCAGGATCCGGCTTTTCCACCGCGACCGATCTGGCCGACTGGCTGGTTCGGGTGCTGAACCTGCCGTTCCGCGACGCGCATCATGTCACCGGCGCGCTGGTCGCGTTGGCCGAAGGCAAGGGGTGCGATCTGTCCGATCTCGATCTCAGCGACATGCAGGGCGTTCATACGGGTATCACCGAAGACGTCTATTCTGTCCTGACGGTTGAAAACTCGGTACACTCGCGCATCTCTTACGGGGGGACGGCGCCGGTCCGGGTCAGGGAGCAAGTTGCAAGATGGCAGGAAAAGCTCAGTTAATGCGCGGGGCAGCGGCGGTCGCACTGACCGTGTTTCTGGCCGGCTGCGGCGCGGATGGCGAACCGGTTCAGCCGACGATGAACGCCACGATCGGGTATGGCGCCGGCGGCGTGAATACCTGGGGCGGGATCGGCCTGCACCAGGGTCCTCTGTCCATTTATCTGGGGTTCTGAACCCATGTCCGTGCTGCGGATGATCTACCTGGTTCTGGCGATCTGGGGCGCGGTTCATCCGATGTATTATTTCGTCCAGTGGTTTAATGAAAACGGGTTTGATTTCAGGCTGTTGATTGACGCCTGGACGGTTAACGCCGCCGCCCGCGGGGTGGCGTGGGACCTGACGATTGCCGCCATCGCGCTGACGGTGTTTATCGTGGCCGAGGTGGCGACGCGGCGGAACTGGCTCGCGCTGATCGCAATACCGGCCACGTTCGGGATCGGGGTCAGCTGCGGGTTGCCGCTCTACCTGTTCCTGCGGTCGCGGCCTGTGCGGTAAGGCTTCTTCACCCCGAAATTGCAGCGTCATATCATGGTGTTGAGAGCCGGCTTCGCACGGTCTCAGACCCGACCCGGGGGGGTCTTTTCAACCGCCTCCCGCCCTGCAAAACCCACGCGCCGTTGATCCTGTTCCCCGAATCCCCTAAGCGCGGCTTATGGACCATTTTCTCTACCGCGACGGCACCCTGCATGCCGAAGACGTGCCGCTGAGCGAAATTGCAGCCGAGGTCGGCACGCCGTTCTATGTATATTCCACAGCCACCCTGTTGCGGCACTACACGCTGTTCGACGAGGCGCTGGAAGGTACCGATCATCTGGTCTGCTACGCGATGAAGGCAGCCTCGAATCAGGCGATCCTGAAAACGCTGGCAGAGGCCGGGGCTGGCATGGATGTGGTCAGTCAGGGAGAATACCTGCGCGCCCGCGCGGCCGGGGTCCCCGGTGATCGCATCGTATTCAGCGGCGTCGGCAAGACGGCCGCGGAAATGCGCACGGCGCTGGAAGGAGGGATTCGCCAGTTCAACGTCGAATCCGAACCCGAGATGCAGGCGCTGAGCGCAGTTGCCTCGGAAATGGGCAGGATTGCGCCGATCACCATTCGCATCAATCCTGACGTCGATGCCAAGACACATGCAAAGATCGCCACGGGGAAATCGGAAAACAAGTTCGGCATCCCGATCAGCCGCGCCCGGCAGGTGTATGCGCTGGCCGCATCGCTGCCGGGGCTGGAGGTGATCGGTATCGATGTTCACATCGGCAGCCAGCTGACCGAACTGGCCCCGTTCGAGGCGGCCTATCTCAAGGTTGCCGAACTGACCGAAACGCTGCGCGCCGACGGGCACGACATCCGGCGACTGGATCTGGGCGGCGGGCTGGGCATTCCTTACACCCGGTCGAACGAGGCGCCGCCGCTGCCGCTGGAATACGGGGTGCTGATCAAGCGCACGGTCGGGCATCTGGGGTGCGAGATCGAGATTGAGCCGGGCCGGCTGATCGCGGGCAACGCAGGGCTGCTGGTCACCGGGGTGATCTATGTGAAATCCGGCGAGGACCGGGATTTCCTGATCGTCGACGGGGCGATGAACGACCTGATCCGCCCGGCCATGTACGAGGCGCATCACGATATCATTCCGGTCACAGAGCCGGCGCCGGGCACCGAACACGCCACCTATGACATCGTCGGCCCGGTCTGCGAAACCGGTGACACTTTCGCCCGCCAGCGGGCGATGCCGCCGGTGGCCGCGGGTGACCTGATCGCCTTTCGCAGCGCCGGCGCCTATGGCGCGGTGATGGCCAGCGAATACAATACCCGCCCGCTGGTGCCCGAGGTTATGGTGAACGGGGATCAATTTGCGGTTATCCGCCGACGCCCGACCTTTGACGAAATCCTGAAACGCGATACCATCCCTGCATGGCTCTGAGGCGCATCCGCGCCCGGGCGTTTTGGAGAGGCTGATGGCCCACCGTCGCGGACAGGATCCGAGCAGTACATTGCGCGCCATCAGGCGCCCGCTGGCCCTGACCCGGACGGGGATGGTGGCCGAACAGATGTTCCGAGCATTCTGGCCGCTGTTCACGGTTGTGATGCTGCTGCTGGCCGCGCTGATGCTGGGGCTGCAGGATGTTCTTCCGGTTGAGCTTGTCTGGGCCGGGGTCGTGGTTGGTGTTCTGGCGGTTCTGACGCTGCTGGTGACGGGCGCGCGGCGGTTTCACTGGCCGACCCGTGCCGACGCCCTGACGCGGCTGGACGAAACGCTGAAGGGGCGGCCGATTCAGGCGCTGCTGGACGATCAGGTGATCGGGCGCGACGATGCGGCCTCGACCCGCGTCTGGCATGCGCATCAGCACCGCATGGCCCAGCGGGCGGCCGCGGCACAACCGGCCCGGCCGGATCTGCGGCTGACGCGCCGCGATCCCTATGCTCTGCGCTATGTCGCGATCCTTGCCCTGGCCTCGGCGCTGTTGTTCGGATCGGTGTGGCGGATCAATTCGATGGCCGGGATGGCACCGGGCTCCGTCGGTCTGACCGAAACCGCCAGCTGGGAAGGCTGGGTCGAGCCGCCGCGCTATACCGGGCGTCCGACGATCTACCTCAACGATATCGACGGGCCAACGCTCGACATTCCGCGAGACAGCCGGATTACCCTGCGCTTTTACGGGCCGGTCGGCGCGCTGACGCTGGCCGAAACCGTTTCGGGCCGCATGGGCGAGGTTCCTCCGGCCGCCGATCAGGCGCAGGATTTCACCGTGACCCGGTCGGGCGAGATCCGCATCGACGGCACCGGCGGGCGCAACTGGACCGTGGCCGTGATCGAGGATCAGCCACCAACGGTTTCGGTGTCGGGCGAAGCCACGGCGCAGGCCACCGGCGAAATGAACCTGCCGTTCACGGCCCGCGATGATTATGGCGTTGTTTCCGGCAACGTTCACATCGCGCTGGATTTGGCCGCCATGGACCGCCGGTTCGGGCTGACGGCGGACCCCGATCCGCGCGCGCCGCTGGATGTTCCCCTGCCGATGCCGTTCACCGGCGAGCGGAGTGAATTCACCGAAACCTTTATCGAGGATTTCTCGAAACATGCGTGGGCGCATCTGCCGGTGAAAATCACGCTGTCGGTTGAGGATGCAGCCGGTCAGGACATGGTGGCCGACGCGTTTGCCACCGCGCTTCCGGCGCGCCGTTTCTTTGATCCGCTGGCCGCGGCGGTGATCGAACAGCGCCGCGACCTGCTGTGGTCGCGCCAGAACTCGGCGCGCGTGTCGCAGGTGCTGCGCGCCATTTCGCACCGGCCGGGGGACGTGTTCCGCTCTGAAACCGCCTATCTGCGGCTTCGGTTCATCCTGCGCCGCCTGGAAACGATGACGGAATACGGGCTCAAACCCACGCAACAGGAAGAGATTGCCGAGGCGCTGTGGGATCTGGCCATCCTGCTGGAAGAGGGCGACCTGAGCGATGCGCTGGAACGCCTGCGCCGGGCACAGGAACGGCTGAACCAGGCGATGACGGACGGCGCCAGCGACAAGGAGATCGCCGAACTGATGCAGGAACTGCGCGAAGCCACGCAGGACTACCTGCGCCAGCTGAGCCGGCAGGCCCAGCAGGACGGCCAGCAGTCACCACAGCAGGGCGGCGAGCAGCAGCCGGGCAACGAAATGCAGATGTCGCAAAACGATCTGCAGCGGATGATGGACCGGATACAGGAGCTGATGGAACAGGGCCGCATGGCCGAGGCGCAGCAGGCGCTGGAAGAGTTGCAGCAGCTTATGGAAAACATGCGGGTGACCCAGGGTCAGGGCGGCGGCCAGTCCGAAGGCCAGCAGGCGATGGAAGGGTTGTCGGAAACGCTGCGCGAACAGCAGGGTTTGTCGGATCAGGCGTTCCGCGATCTGCAGGAACAGTTTAACCCCGGCGCACGGCAGGGCGAAAGCCAGGGCAACGAGGGCCGCGACGGCGGAATGGGCCGCGGTCAGAGCCACTCGGGTCAGGGCGGCGAAGGCCAGGGCGAGGGCGAACAGAGCGGTCAGGAGGGCGAGGGATCGCTGGCGGACCGGCAGCAGGCTCTGCGCGATCAGCTGCGTCGCCAGCAGGGCCAGTTGCCCGGTGCTGGTACTGAGGCCGGGCGTGATGCACGCGATGCGCTCGACCGCGCCGGGCGGGCCATGGAGGGTGCCGAGGAGTCCCTGCGCGAGAACGACTATGCCGGGGCGATTGACCGGCAGTCCGAGGCCATGGAAGCCCTGCGCGAAGGCATGCGGTCGCTGGGCGAGGCGATGGCACAGCAAAACCAGGGCCAGATGGGACAGGGCAGCGAGGTTGGCGACCTGCAGTCGCAGAACCGCGACCCGCTGGGCCGCACGACCGGGTCACAGGGGTCACTGGGCACGGACGACAACCTGCTGCAGGGCGAAGACGTCTACCGGCGCGCGCGGGAATTGCTGGACGAAATCCGCCGCCGGTCCGGCGAAGGCGAACGCCCGCGGATCGAACTCGATTATCTGCGCCGTCTTCTGGACCGGTTCTGAGCGTCGGACGACCAGCGTTACGCACCGCCCGGTTCGCGGATTACTGCTGGGGAATGAGCCCCCCCAGTTTCTGATCCAGCCAGATCCGCGCGTTGTCGATCACGGCCACATAGGCGTTCAGGGCCGGGTCCGCCTGCGGCAGCGCGGCCGAAATCTTCGGCGCATTGGAATAGATCAGCAACAGCGCCAGCGCGATCAGCAATGAAATGGCAATGCCGCGCGAGAACCCGCCGGACCTGCGCCGGGGCCGGGCGCCCGATACAACCGGTGCGGATGCCGGGGCCACCGCCTTGTCGGTGTTTTTCAGGCTCGAATTGATCTCGTCGATATCGGGCAGCAGTCCGCGGCGGCTTTCGGTTTCGGGGATGGGGTCTTCGGCGGCCGGTTCTTCGCCGCGCAGGCGGGCCATGCGGGCGCGGGCCTCTTCGGCGCGGCGCCGCGCGTCGTCTTCGGGCGGCTCCAGCCCCAGATCCGGCTGGCTTTCCAGCCCGCTGGCCTCTTCCTGGGCCCGCAAACGGGCCTCGCGTTCGGCCTCTTCGCGCAACACGTCATTGATGTTCGCATCGCGCTCGGGAACGGCGGGCTGATATTCTTCTTCTTCGTCGTCGTCGTCTTCAAGCGGATCCGCCGGGGGTTCCGGCTCCGGGTCCTCGAAATTGTCAGGGTCCTCGAAATACTCCGCCTCGTCCGCGTCGGTTTCCCAATCCTCGACCTCCGGTTCGGCCGTCTGTGGTGATGGTTGCGGATTGTCGGGGTGATCCTGAAACCAAGTGGTGCCGCAGTTCGAACACTGCACATCGCGCCCGTCGATCGGGATCACCTGGTCAGGCACTTCATATTGCGCGCCGCAATTTGGACATGTCAGCCGCATGTTGCCTCTCCGATACCCCAACCCTGACTGCTCTTGCATTTTGCACTCACCATATGGTTTTGACGGTGCATAAGAAAGAGCCAATGAAAAACCACCGGGTCACTGCGTATATACAGCAACGTATGGCCGGTCTTGCAATGGCGCAAAGGCAAGGGCAGAAATGCCCGGGAACGAGGGATTGGCCGTGATCGAGCTGGAACAGGTTGCATACAGCTATGGCGGAGGCGAGCTTCTGAGCGATCTCTCTATTCGTCTGAGCCCCGGATCGTTTCACTTCCTGACCGGTCCGTCCGGGTCCGGGAAAACCACGTTTCTCAAGCTTTGCTACGGTGAATTGCAGGCCACCGCCGGCCAGGTCCGCGCTTTTGAGACGGATATGCGCGCACTGGACCGCGACCAGATGGCGATGATGCGCCGGCGGATGGGGATCGTGCATCAGGATTGCCGGTTTCTGGACCATCTGCCCGTGGCCGACAACGTGGCGCTGCCGCTGACCGTGTCGGGGCGCGATCTGGGACAGGAGAACGCCAATCTGGCAGAACTTCTGTCCTGGGTGGGGTTGTCGGACCGGGCCGATGCCCGCCCGCCCGAACTGTCGGGCGGGGAACGCCAAAGGGCGGCGCTGGCGCGGGCGGTGATCATGTCGCCCGACGTGGTGCTGGCGGACGAACCGACAGGCAATGTCGACTGGGACATGTCGCAGCGGCTGCTGCAACTGCTGATCGAACTGAACAAGATGGGCAAGACCGTGCTGATTGCCACCCATGACCTCGCCCTGATCCGCGCCGCCAAAAGTCAGGTTCAGGCCCGTGTCCTGCGGATTTCGAACCGGCGTCTGCAACTGGCGGGGGCCGATCTGTGAACGCGATCATCAATCTCATCGTCGGTGATGCACAGGCCGACCGGGTGGTTCCGCCCACGGGGTTCACGGCCCGGCTGACACTGTTTGCGTCCGGGGCAATGGCGTTTCTCACCGTTTTCGCACTGGCGCTGTCGCTGGCATCGGGGCGGCTGGCGCATCGCTGGGCCGAGGAACTGGCGCGCAGCGCAACCATCCGCATCTCCGCTCCGGCCGACCAGATGGCCGCACAGACCGAAGCCGCGCTGACCGTTCTGAAACAGACACCGGGCGTGGCGTCGGCCCGTGCGCTGAGCGCCGCGGAACAGGCGGCGCTTCTGGCACCGTGGTTCGGCCCGGATCTGCCGCTGGATCAGCTGCCGATGCCGCAGCTTGTCGAGGTGATCGAGGACAGCACCGGATATGACGCGCAGGGCCTGCGGCTGCGGCTGGCCGCCGAGGTGCCCGGAGCGACGCTGGACGACCATACTCGATGGCGAAAACCCCTGGTCGATGCCGCGCGGAGCCTGCGGCGGCTGGGCTGGATCTCGATCCTGCTGATCGGTGGTGCGATGGCGGCGATGATCACGCTGGCGGCGCAGGCGGCACTGGCTGCCAACCATCAGGTGATCGAAGTGCTGCGCCTTGTCGGTGCCCGCGACAATTACATCGCGCTGGCCTTCGTCCGACGCTTTACCATCCGCGCCTTTCTGGGGGCCACAGTGGGTGTCGTGCTGGGGCTCGCCGGTGTTCTGCTGCTGCCCTCGGCCTCGGACGAAGGCGGCTTTCTCACCGGTCTGGGCTTTCAGGGGGCGACCTGGCTCTGGCCCGTGCTCATCCCGCCGCTGGGGGCTCTGGTGGCGCTGCTTGCCACCGGCGCCGCCGCGCGCAGAACTCTCAGAAGGCTCAGCTGATGAAACTGGCCTGGCGATATCCGGTTTCGCTGATCTTCGTGATCCAGATTTACATTTTCATGGCCATCCTTGGAGTCCTGTTCTTCCCCTACGCCCTCGTGGCCAAGAAGGGTGCATTAACCGCGTGCAAGATCTATGCCCGCTACACGATCTGGTGCGCGCGCTGGATGGTCGGGATCCGGGGCGAGGTACGCGGCACCGTTCCGACCGAGGAAGTGGTGGTCGCCGCCAAGCACCAGTCTTTCTTCGACATCATCCTGATCTTCGACGCCCTGCCGCAGCCCAAATTCATCATGAAGAAAGAGCTTCTGTGGACCCCGTTTATCGGGCTCTACGCAAAACGGCTGGGCTGTATTCCGGTTGACCGGGGCAGGCGCGGGGCGACCATCGCCAAGATGGTCAAGGACGTCGCAAAGGAATTCGAGGAACCGGGTCAGTTGGTGATCTACCCGCAGGGCACGCGGGTGCCGCCGGGCACGTACAAACCCTACAAGGTAGGCACCGCCGTGTTGTACGAAGGGTTGGGCAGCGTTTGCCATCCGGTTGCCGGGAATGTAGGCCTGTTCTGGCCGAAAAAGGGCATTCTGCGCAATCCGGGGACGGCGGTTGTCGAGTTTCTCGACCCGATGCCGGCCGGCATTCCCAAGGACACCTTCATGGCACAGCTCGAAGAGCGCGTGGAAGGCCGGTCCAATGAATTGATGCGCGAAGCGGGGTTTGATCCGGATGCAGTACGTTGAGGACATAGCGGCGCTGGAAGCGTTGTACGGAACCCCGGGCGAACCGGCCCTGCGCAAAGTGGCAACCCGCCTGACCCCGGCCTATCGCCGCTGGATCATGACATCGCGGCTCTGCATCCTGTCGACGGTCGGTCCCGACGGCACGGATGGCAGCCCGCGTGGCGACGACGGGCCGGCGGTGCAGGAGCTTGATCCACAGACGCTGGCCATGCCGGACTGGCGCGGCAACAACCGGCTCGACAGCCTGCGCAACATCGTGGCCGATGGCCGGGTGTCGCTGATGTTTCTGGTGCCCGGATCGAACAACGTGATCCGGGTGAACGGCACCGCGAAGCTGACTGCGGACACGGCGCTGCGCGCCCGTTTCGAACGCAGGGGCCGGCAACCTGCCACCGTCATCGTCATCCGGATCGCCGAGATCTATTCGCAATGTGCGCGGGCACTGCTGCGATCGGGCACGTGGTCGGGCGAGGATCAGAGCGGCGACCTTCCGACCGTGGGCGACATTCTGGCCGAAATGACCAGCGGCGAAATCGACGGTCCGGCTTATGACCGGGACTGGGCGCCCCGCGCCGCGAAAACGCTGTGGTGATCAGTCCGCAACCGCGGCTGGCGCGGTGACCTTGCCGGGCGGCTGAATGTTCGGCTCAGGCTGCATGTGACGCATCCATGCGATCAGGCCCAGAATAATCAGGGCCGCAATCAGCGACATCACCGCAGGACCGCGGGCCAGCCACTTGTCGGCCCGTCCGGTCCGGCCCCAACCCAGGATCAACAGAAGAATTGCGCACAGCCCTGCGCCGGCCTGTCCGACGAGAAATCCGAAAATCTTGTTAATGCCGCGCACCAGCCCGTCGCCGGTGGGGGCCATGCCGAACACCGACCACGCCGACCAGGCCATCCCGGCGACCCAGAGAATGAACAGCCCCTGCATGACATGTTGACGGTCCATTGTTCCTCCTCCACGCGATGCGCCGGACGCTAGCAGATCGGGCCGCGCGGCACGACCCCCGCCACAGTATTGCCGTTTGCCACACCGATTTCTCTCGCTTACGTTGTCGGCAGGTGTGGTTATCCCGGAGTTTCCAATGGTACGGATCGGTTTCTTTATGGCGCTGGCAATCGCCTTCATGCGCCCGGCATTCGCGCAGGACGAGGCCCCGCCACAGGTTGATCTTCTAACCCTGGCCCGGGGCGCGGTGCTGGTCTCGGCGCCGGCGGATCTGAACAAAGCGCTGGCCCTGACCGATGGTAATCCCGCAAGCAACTGGAACGCATCAACCAAGAAACTTCCGCTACCCTATCCGTTCGTGTTCGAACTGATCGCGCCGGCGATGCTGGATGCGGTGGGGATCACCGGGGCCGGTGAACGGCCGGGCGGCGTCGTCGGCGGATCGGCCAGAATAGTCCGCGTCGAAGGCAGCGCCGAGGGACCTGAAACCGGCTACACCGCAATCGCCACACTGGTCGCGGCGGCGGACGGCGGAACTCTGACCGATGTGACTCAGCCCGGGCCGTTTCGCTGGCTGCGGTTCACGGTGCAGGGCGCCCAGTCCGAGACCGCGGCGTGGATCTATCTGAACGAGGTCATCGCGCAGGGCACGCTTGATCCGCCCATGGGCGAGGACCGGTTTACCGGCGTATTCCAGACCGGGCGCAAGGATACGCTGGAACTGAAGCAGGACGGGACCGGCGTGACCGGCTGCTACCTTGGAAACGGAGGCCACAGCACCGGGACGATCACCGGCGCGGTGCAGGACGGTGTTGCGCTGGTCAGCTGGAAATCGGATCAGGGCATTACCGGCACGGCCTTCCTGACCATCGACAGCACCGGTGCCCTCGCCGGGGCGCGCTACCGTCAGCGCAGCCGGTCGGTCTGGGGCGGCCCGCCGGCGCCGGAAGGCACGGTGACGCCCTGCAGCACGCCGTCTGCCGGGGCCGAAGCAAGCGACGCCGTGGACCCGATCGTGAAGGCGCTGAACGAGGACGGCGTGTTCCGCATCTACGGGATTTATTTCGATCATAACAAGGACATTCCCAAGGCGTCTTCGGCCACGGCGCTGAAACAGCTTCTGACTGCGCTGCAGGCCGCACCGGAGCTGGTGGTGGATATCGAGGGCCACACGGACGCGGACGGCAGCGATGCGTTCAATCAGGACCTGTCACAGCGTCGTTCCGCCTCGGTGGTGGGCTGGCTGGTGGAAAACGGCATTGATGCCGGCAGGTTACAGCCGGTGGGCAAGGGCGAGGCCGAACCGGTCGCCAGCAATGCGACAGCGGATGGCAAGGCGCTGAACCGGCGTGTGGAGGTTCGCAAGCGATAAGCTCTTGCCCGTGGGTGCCCGGAGACCTCCGGGTTTTGCGATGAACTGCCGGTGCAGGGGCCTTCGGACAGGGTGAGCTTTGCCGGTCTGACGGAAACGGGCCGCGGTTCAGGCCGCTGACCGGCGAATTGTTGCGGCCGGACACAGGCCGGCGAAAACGGCGCCCGAGTGGACCAAAACCGGGGATGATCGGCGCGAATGCTGGCACAGGGTCCGGCTGGTCCACCAGCCACGTCTCTGATCCGCCATATCTGCAGCATGGCGACCGGTGCCCGGTAGGATGGGTGAGATCACCCATCCTACGACACGCGTGCCGCAATGGCTCAGCTGTGGATTGCACCGTCGCCGCAGGCCAGCGCGGCTTCGCGCACTGCTTCGGAATAGGTCGGATGGGCGTGGCAGGTCAGGGCTACGTCTTCGGCCGAGGCGCCGAATTCCATCGCGACGCAGATCTCGTGGATCAGGTCACCGGCGCCCGGCCCGATGATATGGCAGCCGAGGATCCGGTCGGTTTCCTTGTCCGCCAGCAGTTTCACGAAGCCGTCGCCGGCAAAGTTCGCCTTGGCCCGTCCGTTGCCCATGAAGGAGAACTTGCCGACCTTGTAGGCGTGCCCGGCTTCCTTGAGCTGCTGTTCGGTCTGGCCGACGGTGGCGACCTCGGGGTGGGTATAGATCACCCCCGGAATGACCCCGTAATTCACATGCCCGTGCTTGCCCGCAACCCGTTCTGCCACGGCCATGCCCTCATCCTCGGCTTTGTGGGCCAGCATCGGCCCGTCGATCACGTCGCCGATCGCGTAGAGGCCCTTGACGTTGGTCTGCCAGTCATCGCCGACCGTGATCTGTCCGCGCGGGCTCATGTCGACGCCCAGCTTGTCGAGGCCCAGCCCGTCCGTGAAGGGTTGCCGGCCGGTGGCCAGCAGGACCACGTCGGCGTCGATCACGTGTTCGCTGTCATCCTTGCGCAATTTGTAGGTGACCTTGGCCTTGGTTTTGGTGGCTTCGGTCTTTTGCACGGCGGCGCCCATGACGAAATTCATGCCCTGCTTTTTCAACAGGCGCTGGAAGGTCTTCTGAACTTCGGCGTCCATGCCCGGGGTGACCGCGTCGAGATATTCGATCACCGTCACCTCGGTGCCGAGACGGTTATAAACGCTGCCCAGTTCGAGCCCGATCACGCCGGCGCCGATAACGACCATCTTTTTTGGCACCTTGCCCAGGTCCAGCGCGCCGGTGGAGGTGACGACGATCTTTTCGTCCACTTCGACGCCCGGCAGGCTGGAGGGTTCGGACCCGGATGCGACGATGATGTTCTTGGCGCTGTGCAGCTCGTCTCCGACCTGAACCTGGCCGGCGGCGGGGATCGAGGCCCAGCCTTTGATCCAGTCTACCTTGTTCTTTTTGAAGAGGAATTCGATGCCCTTGGTGTTCTGCCCGATCACGTCATCCTTGTAGGCCAGCATGCCCTTCCAGTCGACGGAGGGGGATTTGCCCTTGAGCCCCATCTTGGCGAAATTGTGCTCGGCCTCGTGCAGCATGTGGCTGGCATGCAGCAGGGCCTTGGAGGGGATGCAGCCCACGTTCAGGCAGGTGCCGCCGAGGGTTTCGCGGCCCTCGACACAGGCGGTTTTCAGGCCGAGCTGGGCGCAGCGGATGGCGCAGACATAGCCGCCGGGGCCGGAGCCGATGATGATGACGTCGTAATTGGCCATGGGGGTCTCCTATCGAAAATCGGGGGGTGATACCGGTGCACCTGGCGTGCACCAGCCGTGCACCGCCGCAGCGCAGAATTGCGGGAGGGGGGAAGGGGGCCAGCCCCCTCTTGCGCCTGCGGCGCAATTCACCCCCGGAGTATTTGGACAAAGATGAAGCATCATGTCAGGGCCGCCAGCAGCATGGCAAGGGTGGCCAGAAAGCCGGTGAACCAGATCAGGGACCGCCACGGGCTGAGGCCGAAGGCATAGGCCGGGACATAAAGCACGCGGGCGACGAGGTAGATCCATGCGCAGGCCGCCGTAAAGGGCCCGGACTGGCCCGACAGCGTGAGGACGAGCACGGCGATGGTGAAGAGGATCAGGCCCTCGAAATGGTTGTTCATGGCGCGGAAGAGACGTGCGGTGCGCGGCGACATCTGATCCTCGAGCGCGCCGCCGAGGCGGTCACGGTCGCGCGGGCTGAGGGTTTTGCCGGTGCCCAGTTCGAGATTGGCGGGCACGGCCATCAGGCAGAGCTGCCCGACCTGCAGCAGCGCGGCGAGCGTGAGGACGGTGAGTTCGGGGGTCATGGCGCGGCCCCGGCCATATACCGGCCATCCGCGGCGCGGCGGCACCGGTCTGAGAAGGTGAGGAAGCGGGGCAGGCGCATCATCAGGGTCCGGTTCAGCTCAGGCGGGTTTCATGGCGGCAAGGTCCAGGCGGCGGCCGGTGGCGAGGACCGTGCCGCAAAGGACAGGGTCGGCGCCCGACAGCAGGTAGACATCCGCCGCGCCGACGCAGGTGGTGCGTCCCAGTTGCAGGACCCGGCCCACGGCGCGCAGGCGGTTGCCGCGGGACAGGCCGAGCATCTTGACCGTGAAGTCGAGCGTGGACACGGTCTGATCTGCCGGCAGGGCGGACGTGATGGAGGTCATCGCCGCCATGTCCCCCAGGGCACCGACCGAACTGGCGGCGAAGGCGCCGGGGGGCGCTTCGAAGGCCGGGGTCAGCGGCGCTTCGAGCGTGACGGTGCCGTTTTCGACAGCCGTGATCTCGACCTGCAATGCCGTGAAGAACGGCATTGCGCTCAGCATGGCCGAGACCCGTTGGAGCCGGACCGGATCCGGTGGTGCAACGGTCACATCACAAATCCATCAGCAGCCGCTGCGGGTCCTCCAGTGCCTCTTTCACGCGCACAAGGAAGGTCACCGCGCCCTTGCCGTCGACGATCCGGTGGTCGTAGCTGAGCGCGAGGTACATCATCGGGCGGATCACGATCTCGCCGCCGATGACCATCGGGCGGTCCTGGATCTTGTGCATGCCGAGGATGCCCGATTGCGGCGGGTTCAGGATCGGCGAGGACATCAGCGAGCCGTAGACGCCGCCATTGGAGATGGTGAAGGTGCCGCCCTGCATTTCGGCCATGGAGAGCTTGCCATCCCGCGCCCGGCGGCCTTTCTCGCCGATCTGTTTTTCGATCTCGGCAAAGGACATGGCGTCGGCGTCGCGGATGACCGGGACGACGAGACCCTGCGGGGTGCCGGCGGCGATGCCCATATGCACGAAGTTCTTGTAGACGATGTCGGTGCCGTCGATCTCGGCATTGACCTCGGGCACCTCGCGCAGGGTGTGGCAGCAGGCCTTGGTGAAGAAGGACATGAAGCCGAGCCGGACGCCGTGTTTCTTTTCAAACTCACCCTTGTACTGATTGCGCAGCGCCATGACCGCGGTCATGTCGACCTCGTTATAGGTGGTGAGGATCGCGGCGGCGTTCTGCGCGTCCTTCAGGCGGCGGGCAATGGTCTGACGCAGGCGGGTCATCTTGACCCGTTCCTCGCGGGCGGCGTCATCGACCGGGACCGGCGCGCGCGGGATCGACGGCGCGGCAGCAGGGGCCGCGGTGGCAGCCGCAGCCGCACCGGCCGCAGTGGCGGCGGCGGCGGCCTTCTGAACGTCTTCCTTCATGATGCGGCCGTCGCGTCCGGTTCCGGTGACGGCATCAGGCGAGAGCCCGGCCTCGGCCATGGCCTTCTGGGCGGAGGGGGCGTTTTCGACGTCCTTGCCGGACGCCGCGGGCGCAGCGGCGAGCTGTGCCGCGACCGCGGCGGGCTGGGCGATGCCGGCGGCGGATCCGGATATGACGGCGAGCTTTGCCGAGGCTTCGACCGTTGCGCCCTCGGGCGCGACAATCTCGGCCAGAACGCCGGAGGCGGGTGAGGGCACCTCGACCGACACTTTGTCGGTTTCCAGTTCGCACAGCATTTCGTCCTGAGCGACGGTTTCGCCGACCTGCTTGAACCAGGTGCTGACGGTTGCCTCGGTCACGCTTTCGCCAAGCGTCGGGACCATCACGTCGGTGCTGGCCGCGCTGTCCTGTGCCGGCGCGGTCTTGGCGCCAGCCGCCGGGGCCGGTGCCGGGGCGGCACCGGATTCGACGATCGTGGCGAGCAGGGCGTCGACCCCCACGGTGTCGCCTTCGGCGGCAACCAGCTCACCGATGGTGCCGGCGGATGGTGCGGGCACCTCGACCGTCACCTTGTCGGTTTCCAGCTCGCACAGCATTTCGTCGGCGCTGACCGTGTCGCCGGGTTTCTTGAACCAGGTTGCCACGGTGGCTTCGGTTACCGATTCGCCCAGAGTGGGCACGCGGACTTGGATCGTCATTGTTGTTATCCTTCGGTGGTCAGCGCTTCGTTCACGAGCGCGGCTTGTTGGGCTTTGTGCTGACTGGCCAGGCCCGTTGCGGGCGAGGCAGAGGTGGCGCGTCCGGCATAGGCCGGGCGGGAATGCTTGGCCCCGATGCGGTTCAGGACCCATTCGATATTGGGTTCGATGAAGGACCAGGCGCCCTGGTTCTTGGGTTCTTCCTGACACCAGACGATGCGGGCCTGTTTGAACCGTTCCAGTTCCTTGACCATGGACAGGGCCGGGAACGGGTAAAACTGTTCGACCCGCATGAGGTAGACGTCGTCGAGACCGCGGGCGTCGCGTTCCTCGAGCAGGTCGAAATAGACCTTGCCCGAGCACAGCACGACCTGACGGATCTGATCGTCGGGCCTGAGCCGGGTTTCCGAATTGCCCTGCTGGGCGTCGTCCCACAGCACGCGGTGGAAGCTGGACCCGGTGGTGAAATCCTCGGTCCGGGAGACGGCCGTCTTCTGCCGCAGCAGCGATTTCGGGGTCATCAGGATCAGCGGTTTGCGGAAGTCGCGGTGGATCTGGCGGCGCAGGATGTGGAAATAGTTGGCCGGGGTGGTGCAGTTGGCGATGATCCAGTTGTCCTGACCGCACATTTGCAGGAAGCGTTCCAGCCGGGCGCTGGAGTGTTCCGGCCCCTGGCCTTCGAAGCCGTGCGGCAGCAGGCAGACCAGCCCGGACATGCGCAGCCATTTGCTTTCGCCCGAGCTGATGAACTGATCGAACATGATCTGGGCGCCGTTGGCGAAGTCACCGAACTGTGCCTCCCAGAGGGTGAGGGCGTTGGGTTCGGCGAGGGTGAAGCCATATTCGAAACCCAGCACCGCGTATTCGCTGAGCATCGAGTCGATCACTTCGTAGCGCGACTGGCCTTCGCGGATGTGGTTCAGCGGGTAGTAGCGTTCTTCGGTGTCCTGGTTCACGAAACCGGAATGGCGCTGGGAGAAGGTGCCGCGGGTGCTGTCCTGTCCGGCCAGACGCACCGGGTAGCCTTCGGTCAGGAGCGAGCCGAAGGCCAGGGCTTCGCCGGTGGCCCAGTCGAAGCCTTCGCCGGAGGAGAACATCTGGGTCTTGGTGTCGAGCAGCCGGGACACCGTGCGGTGCATCGGGAAGTTTTCCGGCGCGCGGGTCAGCGCATTGCCGATCTCGGTCAGGGTTTCCGGGCTGATGGCGGTTTCGCCGCGCTGGTATTCCTCGCCGCGCCGGTCGAGATGCGACCAGCGGCCGTCGAGCCAGTCGGCCTTGTTCGGGCGGAATTCCTTGCCGGCCTCGAACTCTTCGTTCAGGTGGATCTGGAACGCGGCCTTCATGTCCTCGATCTCGCCTTCGGGGATCAGGCCGTCCTGTACCAGCCGGTCGGTATAGACCGAGAGCGTGGTTTTGTGCGTCTTGATCTTCTTGTACATGATCGGGTTGGTGAACATCGGCTCGTCGCCTTCGTTGTGACCGAAGCGGCGATAGCAGAACATGTCGATGACCACGTCCTTGTGGAACTTCTGGCGGAACTCGGTGGCCACCTTGGCGGCGTGCACCACCGCCTCGGGGTCGTCGCCGTTGACGTGGAAGATCGGCGCTTCGACCATCAGGGCAATGTCCGTCGGATAGGGCGACGAGCGCGAGAAGTGCGGCGCCGTGGTGAAGCCGATCTGGTTGTTGACGACGATATGGATCGTGCCGCCGGTCTTGTGCCCGCGCAGGCCGCTGAGGCCGAAACATTCGGCCACGACGCCCTGACCGGCAAACGCCGCGTCGCCATGCAGCAGGATGGGCAGAACGGCGATGCGTTCATTGTCGCTGAGCTGATCCTGCTTGGCACGGGCCTTGCCCAGAACAACCGGATTGACGGCTTCAAGATGGCTGGGGTTGGCGGTCAGGCTGAGATGGACGGTATTGCCGTCAAACTCGCGGTCGGACGAGGCGCCGAGGTGGTATTTCACGTCGCCGGACCCGTCGACATCCTCGGGTTTGAAGCTGCCGCCCTGAAACTCGTTAAAGATCGCGCGGTAGGGTTTGGCCATCACGTTGGCCAGCACGCTCAGACGGCCGCGGTGCGGCATGCCGATCACGATTTCCTTGACCCCGAGCGCGCCGCCGCGCTTGATGATCTGTTCCATTGCGGGGATCAGGCTTTCACCGCCGTCCAGACCAAAACGCTTGGTGCCCATGTACTTGACGTGCAGGAATTTTTCGAAGCCCTCGGCCTCGACCATCTTGTTCAGGATCGCCTTGCGCCCTTCACGGGTGAATTGGATTTCCTTGCCCAGCCCCTCGATCCGCTCTTTCAGCCATGCGGCCTGTTCGGGGTCCGAGATGTGCATGTATTGCAGCGCAAAGGTGCCGCAATAGGTGCGCTTGACCAGTTCAAGGATCTGCCGGACCGATGCCACCTGCAGACCCAGCACGTTGTCGATGAAGATCGGGCGGTCCCAGTCGCCTGCTGTGAAGCCGTAGGTTTTCGGGTCCAGTTCCGGATGCGGCACCGGTTCCAGCATACCCAGCGGGTCAAGGTCCGCAGCAAGGTGACCGCGGATCCGGTAGGCCCGGATCAGCATCAGGGCCCGGATACTGTCCAGCACAGCGCGCTTGATGGCCTCGTCGGAGACCTCAACGCCCTTTTCAGCGGCCTTGGCGGCGATCTTCTTGCCGGCATCCTTGGATTCGGCCGGGGCAACGGGCCATTCGCCGGTCAGCGCGGCGGTCAGGTCATCGCCCGGGACCGGCGGCCAGTCGCGCCGGGCCCAGGACGGTCCCTGTGCTTCTGCCTTCACGTCCAGTTCGGCATCACCCAGTTGACGGAAGAACTCGGCCCAGGCGGCATCAACCGCGTTCGGGTCGCCGGCATACTGGGCATAAAGCTGCTCCAGATATTCCGCATTGTGCCCCTGCATGAAGGAGGAGGCGTGGAACTGGTCGTTGGGAGAATGCTCGGTCATGTTTGTACCTCTTGCGGGTTGGGACCGTAGGAATTTGTGCCCGGCTGACCGGGACGGGACAGCCAGTAAAGCACGATCAGCGGCGACAGGAAGCCGAGGATCAGAAGCGGGATCAGCAGCAGCAGGGTGGCGCCGGTCAGGAAGCTGTCCAGCTTGCCGGAGGCCATGTCAGCCAGCCCGAGGCCGAAGGTGGCAACCAGAAGTGCCACCAGCGACACGATGGACGGTAACAGGACGAACATGCCGCTGCGGCCGGTGTCATGCATGCGCCGCCACGCGACGGCAAAATGCGGCAGGACAACCGCCAGCGCGACCAGCGAGCTGATCGGCTGACTGGTGGTGGTCATGACGACGCGGCCCGAGGTTGCATCCCGAAACCTGTCGGCGAAAAGCACCCAGTCCAGCAGGCCGGCAATGCCGCCGGCGATCAGAAGGAACAGGAAGAAGAACCAGTATTCGGGGCGCGAGGCCCGTCCCGAGAAGGTGACATATTTGCCGAAGCAGGTTTTGACCGCTGTACCGAAGGTCATGTCGTCACCGCGCTGGGGTTGGGCCCGAATTGGTTTTCGCCGGGCTGAGACGGGCGGGTGAGCCACCAGAGCACCAGAATGGGTGAGATCATGAGGACCAGATAGGCGAGGATGAGGATCAGGCCAAACAGACCGGACACGGCTTCGGACCCGGTCGGGCTGAGGGCGACGCCCGACAGGCTTGCGAAACTGCCGATGCCGATCATCACGATCAGAGGGTAGAGCAGGTAAAGGCCGGAGCGCCCGGTGTCATGCATCCGCCGCCATCCGGCAGTAAGGAACGGCAGAAAAACACCCAGCGCGAAGATGATGGAAAACGGCCCCCGGGATTCGGCGCTGTAGCTGAAACCCGTATCGGTGACCGTGCTGTCCACCGTAACCATGGCCGGGAAGAACATCATGTCCAGTATGCCGGCCGCGATGCTGGCAAGAACGACGAAAAGGATGAACCACCAATACTCGGGACGGGAGGCCCGTCCCGAGAAGGTGACGTATTTGCTGAAGCACGTCCTTATCGCCGGGGTGAAGCCCATTGGCTTAGCCGATCGCCTCCAGAACCGCTTCGCCCAGACCCGCCGGGCTTTCAGCCACAACGATGCCGGCGGCGCGCATCGCTTCGATTTTGTCCTCGGCGCCGCCCTTGCCGCCGGCGACGATGGCACCGGCATGGCCCATGCGGCGGCCCGGAGGGGCGGTGCGCCCGGCGATGAAGCCGGCGGTGGGCTTCATGCGGCCCTTTTTCGCCTCGTCGGCGAGGAACTGGGCGGCTTCTTCTTCGGCGGAGCCGCCGATTTCGCCGATCATGATGATCGACTGGGTTTCGTCATCGGCGAGGAACCATTCCAGCACGTCGATATGTTCGGTACCCTTGATCGGGTCGCCGCCGATGCCGACGCAGGTCGACTGGCCAAGACCGACATCGGTGGTCTGCTTGACGGCCTCGTAGGTCAGCGTGCCCGAGCGGGAGACGACGCCGACGCTGCCGCGTTTGTGGATATGGCCGGGCATGATGCCAATCTTGCAGGCGTCCGGGGTGATCACGCCGGGGCAGTTGGGGCCGACGAGGCGGGAGGAGGAGCCTTCCAGCGCGCGCTTGACCTTCATCATGTCGAGCACCGGGATGCCTTCGGTGATGCAGACGATCACCTCCATTTCGGCGTCGATGGCTTCCATGATGGAATCCGCGGCGAAGGGCGGCGGCACGTAGATCACCGAGGCGTTGGCTTCGGTCACGGATTTGGCTTCGTGCACCGAGTTGAAGACGGGCAGGCCCAGATGCTCGATCCCGCCTTTGCCGGGGGTCACACCGCCGACCATCTTGGTCCCGTAGGCGATGGCCTGTTCGGTGTGGAAAGTGCCCTGCGAGCCGGTCAGGCCCTGGCAGATGACTTTTGTGTTTTCGTCGATTAGTACAGCCATTTACTCAGTCCTTGTTCCTGCACGTCGTTTGCTGGCCGCTGCCTTTGGGGCGCCGGCCGTGTTTGCGGTTTCGGTTTTTGGTTCAAGCAGATAGGCGCGTTTGCGTTCCAGCACGTTGAGGGTGCGCAATTCGCCCATCCGGGTCTTGATCAGGAGGCGCGCCATGATGTCGAGCGCCAGTTCGCGGATCCGGCCCTTGGGCACGTGGATGTCGTCGCCGGTTTTCTCGGAAAACAGGTGGTCGCGGTCCGGGAAGAAGTGTTTGCGGAAGTTTTCCAGCGGTGCGGCGACATGGTCATCGACCAGCTTTTGCTGTTTCCTGTCGAGCCGCAGCCCGGGCATGTCCGCCGACAGGCTCTGAACCGCTTCGAGCAGTTCGGCGCGCAGCGGGTTGCCGGTGCCGTCCGGGCGCAGTTCGGGGACCATGCCGTTCAGCACGCGCAGGCATTCCGCGGCCGGGGCGCTGAGCGATTCGTTTTCGCGCGGCGGGGTGATGAGCCCGGTGCGGTCGATGCCGCATGCCTCGCAGAAATCGCTCAGAACGTCGCCGCCGGCCAGTGCGCTGGGATCAAATAGCCGCACATCCAGCCTGTCCCGGCCGACCGTGTCCGCCCAGCGGCGCGCGGTTTTCAGGAAATCGAGCCCTTTCAGGCGGTTGGAAACGAAGTTCCCGATCGTGATCGAGTGGCCGCGCTTGATGCGTTCGGAATACTGGCTGAGCAGGGTATCGGACGGCGCGCGGTAGTAGACGACATAGCGCACGTCGGAAAACGAGGCGGAAAACAGATCGTCCAGCGCCCGCACCAGTTCCGGCGTGTTCAGCCAGGGCAGCATGTGTTCGCTGGAAAACAGCGCCACCGGTTCGTTCCAGCGTTCGGCGTAGCGGGGCAGGTCCCTGAGATAGCGGTCGGTCACGGCGCGCGCTTCGTCGAGGCTGCGGGCCTTGTAGCGGGCGCGTTCGCTTTCGGCGTTCAGCAGGCGGTCGTTCCGGGCAAGAATGCCCAGCGGGTATTCAAGCTGACTGCCGCCGCCCTTGACGTTGCGGTGAAACCGGAAGCCGCGCGCGGCCAGTGCATCCTGATTGGCAAACAGGAAGCTCTGGATCGAGCTGGTCCCGGTCTTGGGCGACCCGATATGTACGATAGCCTTCACCGGACAGTCTCCGGCAGGCGCCGCATGGCGGGGAACTGAGACATACGCATCATTGCTGACCCGATCTTTGCGCAAAGAGCCGGCGCATTTTGCGTGCGGGCCGGGCAAGGACCTCGTGGCGGCGCACAATGTCGGCCAGGGCGGACAATGCGGCCGGACCCTGGTGCTCCAGTGCCCCGGTCCGGGCATCGGTGAACACGTCGAGACCGATTTCGGCCATCTCGGCGGCGGTCGGCGTGTTTTGCAGCGGATCGTCGGATTCCTGCGGCCGGGCCGGGAAAAGTTCGGCCCGATCCGGGAAATACCTTTTGCGCAGTGTTTCGTTGGATGCCGCGTTTGCGTCCCGGATCGCGTCGATCCGGCGCTGGGAAAGCCGCAGCTTGCGCTGGTCGGCGGAGAGTACCGTCAGGCGGTGAGGCAGGTTGCCCATCAATTGCGTCGGACGCTGGTAACGGTCGTCGGTGACGGGCCAGCGAATGTTGGCCTGACGCAGGAATTCAGCCGCGGCCACGCCGAGCGCTTCGTTCTTGCGTTCGGGCACCGTCAGCCCGGCGGGGTCAATGCCGCACTTGCCCGCGAAATCGGCAATCAGATCGCCGTCCGTCAGCGCATCGGGTTCGAACAGTTGCAGCGAAAACCGGTCCGAGCCCAGTCCGTTCCTGAGCGCGTCAGGCAATTTCAGAAAGCTGTGAGTCCGGGTTTCGTCGGCGAATTCGGCCAGCGTGCGCGTTTCGCCCTGGCGCAGCCTTTGCGAGTAGCGGCTGAGGATCCAGTCCTCCTGCCGGCGCAGGTAGACGATGTAGTGCACATCGTCGAATGTCCGCTTCAGCCACCGGTCCAGTGCCTGTGCAAGGTCCGGTTTTGTGGTCGCGCTGCCCAGATCTTCGCAGGAAAACAGCCAGGTATTATGATTGTGCCTGGCTATCCGGGTCTGGAACAGTTTCAGGTACTGGTCGGCGACGGCCTGCTGAGCCTCGAGGCTGGACAGGCCGTAAAACCGGCTGGTTGTCGCGTGCGGGTGGGGTTGCCCCGCTTCGGCAAACTGGCACACGCCAAGTTCGACCTGGGCAAGCCCGCGTTCCTTGCCCGGCAGGGCCATCCGGTCATACCCGATACCGCGCGCGGCCAGCGCCCCGGCATTCGACACCAGCCAGGACTGGATCGAAGTCGTGCCGGTTTTCGGCAGACCCATATGCACATACGCCTTCACAGGTTGACGCCCTGTCTGATCAGGGCGCACCCGGGCCGGTGCGGATATGACCCGGAGGGAGTCATTACCCCTTCACGGCCTTCACGATTTTCTCGGCGCCGTCCTTGAGGTTGTCGGCGGCGATCACGTCCACGTCGCTGTCGTTGATGATTGCCTTGCCCTGTTCGACATTGGTGCCTTCGAGGCGCACGACCAGCGGCACCTTGAGGCCAACCTCTTTCACCGCGGCGACGACGCCTTCGGCGATTACATCACAGCGCATGATGCCGCCGAAGATGTTGACGAGGATGCCTTTGACCTGCGGGTCCGAGGTGATGATCTTGAACGCTTCGGTGACCTTTTCCTTGGTCGCGCCGCCGCCCACGTCGAGGAAGTTGGCCGGTTCGGCGCCGTAGAGCTTGATGATGTCCATTGTCGCCATGGCGAGGCCCGCGCCGTTGACCATGCAGCCAATCTCGCCATCAAGCGCGATGTAGTTCAGATCGTATTTGGAGGCTTCAAGTTCTTTGGGGTCTTCTTCGGTCGTGTCGCGCAGTTCGGCGATGTCGGAGTGGCGGTAGACCGCGTTGCCGTCAAAGCCCATCTTGGCGTCGAGGCATTTCAGGTCGCCCTTGTCGGTGACGATCAGCGGGTTGATCTCCAGCATCTCCATGTCTTTTTCGATGAAGAGCTTGTAGAGCGTGCCCATCAGCTGAACGCATTGTTTGACCTGCGGGCCTTTCAGTTCGAGCATGAAGGCGATGCGGCGGCCGTGATAAGGCTGATAGCCGGTGGCGGGATCGACGCTGAAGGACAGGATCTTTTCGGGGGTCGATGCAGCGACCTCTTCGATGTCCATGCCGCCTTCGGTAGAGCAGACAAAGCTCACGCGGGAGGTGCCGCGGTCAACCAGCAGTGCGAGGTAAAGTTCGCGCTCGATGCCCGATCCGTCCTCGATATAGACGCGGTTGACCTGCTTGCCGGCCGGGCCGGTCTGCTTGGTGACCAGCGTGCGGCCGAGCATCTTCTTGGCTTCGCTTTCGGCCTCTTCAACCGACTTTGCCAGCCGGACACCGCCTTTTTCGCCGGCTTCGGTTTCCTTGAATGTTCCCTTGCCTCGGCCGCCGGCGTGGATCTGTGCCTTGACGACCCAGAGCGGTCCGTCAAGCTCGCCCGCCATGTTCTTGGCGTCCTCGGCCCGGAGGACCACACGGCCATCTGAAACCGGGGCGCCGTAGCTGCGAAGAAGTCCTTTGGCCTGGTACTCGTGGATGTTCATGGATTGGGTCCCGTTCTATGCGCTTTGGTATGGGCTAACTGCCCGCGATTGACTCCGGGTTAATTCGGTTTTTCCTAACAAAACAGGGTTTTCTGAAAAAAACCGACATTCGTGATCACATGGAAAAATCGTGTGATCACAAAACACCGTTGGTCAATTCAAAAGCAGAACGAACACCATCGAATCGCCACGGACCATGCGCTGAAACTGTCGCCAGTTGAAAAAACCGATGCGTTCGCCCGGCTCGGCATAGTCCAGCAGGCCCATGCCCTGCAGCCATTCGGCGGGTTCGACCGGGATCGGGTCTTCCATCAGCCGTTTGAGGTTAATGCCTGCCGCGCTGCCATAGCGCCAGTGCGGGATCAGCTTGCGGCCTTCGAGCAGGTCTTCGGCGTCGGTCAGGATCGCCTGCCAGGTGGTGGCGATGTCGGGCGGCAGCTGTACCCCCAGCGCCGAGGTTTGCCGGGCGTTGGGGATCCATTCGGCATCGTTGTCCTGTTCCAGGTCCAGCAGGGACCAGAACCGGCGGTTTTCCCGGATCATCGCCAGAAAATTCTGCCGGGCCGATCTTGTCCGCTCTGCGCGCGGTTGTTGCTGAACGGCGAGGAAGACGACCATCGCCGCATCAACATCGGCTGCGAAAATCTCTTCGTAGGCATTTGTGGGCGGGGCCAGTTCGAAAAACGAGTTCATCCGCGCGGCACCGGTCGTGACCTGTTCGATCGCGGGACCCGGCGGAAACGCCAGAACGAGATCGCTGACGCCGGAAAGAAGATGGGTATAGGCGTGAAGCCACGCGGCATCCGCCGTGTCGAACCGGATCTGCAATGGCGTTCCGCCGCGGCCCATCTGATTCGGAAAGAGAGATTCGCCGGCCAGCCAGATAATGCCCTCGAATGGGTCGCGTCTGGCGTTCATGTTCACGTCGAACCAGAGATCGTCCAGCTCAATTCTGACGCCAACCTCCTGCGTGCCGATGCCGGACAGGGCGGTCCGCGCCAGTTCCATGTCGGCGGAAACCGCTTCAAAGATCCTGTCCATGATTTCGGTATCGAACGGTTCGGGGTCGGGGTTGGTCGCAAGTTCCACCCGCAGAACCGGCAAACTTATTGTTTCCCCGGTGAGCCCGTAGCGGTAGCGCGTCTGAAGGGCCTTTTCGATGGCCCGCAGAAACCGGACACCGCCGAGGGCAAAGAGCTGTGAGGCGTCGGGCCGGTCAAGGGCGGACAGGCTTTGCGCGGTGTGTTCAAGGCCGAATTCGGCGATCCGGTCTGACAGGTTTTCGACGCTGAAGGCCGCGGTTGGCAGCAGGCCGATCAGAAGAAACAGGAGTTTGCGGAACATGGGGACCTCCAAAACGATGAGGGGCGCCCGCCGGGCGCCCCATCATGATATACGTTTCGGGATCGGAATTCACCCTCAGGCGAGGGAGTTGTCGATTCCCTTGCAGGCGTCGACAAGGCCTTTCACCGCGGTGACCGAATTGTCGAACATGGCCTGTTCGTCCTTGGTCATCTTGATGTCGACGATGCGTTCGATGCCGCCGGCGCCGATCACGGTCGGCACGCCGACATAAAAGCCGTCGAGGCCAAACTGTCCGTCGCAATAGGCGGCGCAGGGCAGCAGGCGCTTTTGGTCCTTGAGATAGGATTCGGCCATTTCGATTGCGCTGGTGGCCGGGGCGTAGAAGGCGGAGCCGGTTTTCAGCAGGCCGACGATCTCGGCGCCGCCGTCGCGGGTCCGCTGAACGATGCCGTCCAGCTTTTCCTGGCTGGTCCAGCCCATTTCCACGAGGTCCGGCAGCGGGATGCCGGCAACGGTGGAGTAGCGCACCAGCGGCACCATCGTGTCGCCGTGGCCGCCCAGAACGAAGGCGGTGACGTCCTTCATCGAGACGTTGAATTCGAGGCTGAGGAAGTGGCGGAAACGGGCGCAGTCGAGAACGCCGGCCATGCCGCAGACCATGTTGTGGGGCAGGCCCGAAAACTCGCGCAATGCCCAGACCATCGCGTCGAGCGGGTTGGTGATGCAGATGACAAAGGCGTTCGGCGCGTTGTCACGGATGCCTTCGCCGACGGATTTCATCACCTTGAGGTTGATGCCCAGAAGGTCGTCGCGGCTCATCCCCGGCTTGCGCGGGACACCGGCGGTCACGATGCAGACATCGGCGCCGGCGATGTCGGCGTAGGACTGGGTGCCTTTCAGCGCCGCATCGAAGCCCTCGGACGGGCCGGATTCGGCGATGTCCAGCGCCTTGCCTTCGGGCGTACCCTCGGCAATGTCGAACAGAACGACGTCGCCCAGTTCCTTGAGTGCTGCAAGATGGGCGAGTGTGCCCCCGATCTGACCTGCGCCGATGAGCGCGATCCTGGGTCTGGCCATTGGTTTGCCTCCGGTCGAGAAATATCCGGCGCAGGGGTAGAACCTTCGACGATGCAGCGCAAGGGCCAGAGGGCGCGGCGGCTTGTCTCTGCAGAGGCGACCCGCGGTGGTTGCGACCGGACGCCAGTAGTTTATGCGTGTTACGGATGTTTCAGCCCGACCTTGCCTTTTTTTGCTGTTGCGGTTCCCGCGGTGCTGTTTGCGGGCGTTGCCAAGGCCGGTTTCGGGTCTGGTGGCGCGTTTGTGGCCTCGGCGATTCTCGCCCTTTTGTACGGCCCGGGGGTGGCGCTGGCGCTGATGCTGCCGCTGTTGATGCTGATCGATGTTGCAACCTTGCGACCGTATTGGCGGCAGTGGAGCACCGGCGATGCACTGCTGCTGGTGCTGGGATCGCTGCCGGGTGTGGCGTTGGGTGCGGTGCTGTTCCGGCAGGCGGACCCGGATTTGCTGCGGCTGCTGATCGGGGTGATCGCGCTGGGCTTCGTGGGCTGGCAGACAGCACAGCGGCTGAGACCCGCGGGCCGGGCTGCGCGGCGGCTTCCGCTGTGGACCGGGGTTGCGGCCGGGACCGCGGCGGGGTTCACCAGTTTTGTCAGCCATGCCGGCGGTCCGCCGGCGGCGGTGTACCTGCTGTCGCGGAACCTGACGAAAACACAATATCAGGCGACCACGGTGCTGATCTTCAATGCCATCAATGCGCTGAAGGTCCTGCCCTATATCGCGCTGGGGCTGTTTTCCCGCGAAACGGTTGTCGCGGACCTGACCCTTGCGCCGGTTGCCCTGCTGGGCACGTGGATCGGTGTCCGGGCGCACCGGGTCGTGCCGGAGCGGCTGTTTTTCGGGCTGACGTATGTTCTTCTGGCGGTCACCGGATGCAAGCTGGTGTGGGATGGGCTGACATGAATGTGCGCGCGCTGACCAAAAGCGACTGGCCATCGGCCGAAAACCTGTACTGGGAACTGACGAAAAGCGGTGCCGTGGCCGGGGCTGACATGTTCGATGCGGTTCTGGCACATCCGGGCACGGTGGTTTTCGGGTTTGTGCGCGGCGGGCGGGTTCTGTCGATGGTCACCCTGCATGTCCTGCCGAACATGACCTATGGCGGGCGGCCCTACGGGCTGATTGAAAACGTGGTCACCGCGGCGTCGGCGCGCGGCGCCGGGCTAGGCCGCGCGGTTATGGCCCATGCGGTCGGCGCGGCGCGGGAGGCCGGTTGCTATAAGGTGATGCTGCTCACCGGGCGTGGCCGGGATGCCCGCGGCTTCTATGAAGCGGTCGGATTTTCCGCTGATGAGAAGTGGGGCATGATGATCCGCCTGTGACAGGCGGATGTCCGGTGTTCCTCAGGCGTCGTCCCCGCGCGGCGGCAGCGCCTCGGCAAGGGTTTCGAAGGACTGGCCGGAGGCGACCATGCAGGTGACACCGCTGGGCAGTGTGACCGTGATGGTCCATGTGCCAGTGGCGTCGGATGCAAACACCTCGACGATGGAATTGTTCGACGCGACCCCGATGCTCTGCCGGGTTTCGCCGTATTTTTCGCTCAGCCGTTCGAGAACCAGATGGCGCGGTGCGCAATTGCTGCCTTCGGCAAAGGCCTGTTGAGCTGCAAGCGCAACGGCGCCCAGCCCCATTGTCATCCTGATCAGGTTTTTCATCATCGCTGTTGCCCCTTTCGTGTGGCAGGCGTCTGCGGCTGACCCGGTGCGTTTTTGCCCCGGCAGAAACCGGCCGCGACGCGGTCATCGGGCAGGGGCAACCGGTTTTGTGCCGAATGGCCCGCCGGCAGCGTGCCGGATTGCCTCTGTCCGATACCAAAACGGTGCCTTGTGAAGCCTTCCGACCGGTTAACACTGCGGTCACGGAGTGTTGCGCATTCGAATTTTGCTGCGCTGCGGCAAATTCGGGCTTGAACTTTCTGTCCAAAAATGTCCCATTCCGCGCAATTTTGTTATCGAAGGAGTCGCCCATGTCGACCGGAGACCGCCCGTTGCGCTCGGTTCTTTATATCCCGGCCTCTAAGCCGCGCGCGCTGGACAAGGCCAGAACGCTGCCGGTGGATGCGATCATCTTTGATCTGGAGGACGCGGTCACGGCCGAGGAAAAGGGCAGTGCGCGCGAGATGCTGGCGCAGACACTGGCCGAGGGCGGCTATGGTCAGCGGATGCGGATCGTGCGGATCAACGGGCTGGACACCGAATGGGGCCGGGCCGATGCCGAGGCGGTGCGCGGTATGAATGCCGATGCGGTGCTGTTGCCCAAGGTGGACAATGCGGCGGCGGTCGAAGCGCTGGCGGAGATCACCGGTGACCTGCCGGTGTGGGCGATGATGGAGACCCCGCGGGGGATGCTGAATGCGGCGGAGATTGCCGCGCATCCCAAGCTGCAGGGTATGGTCATGGGCACGAACGACCTTGCCAAAGAGCTGAACACGCGGTTCCGGGCGGATCGCGAACCGTTGCTCACCGGGCTCGGGCTGTGTCTGTTGGCTGCAAAGGCCGAGGGGATCGCGATTGTTGACGGGGTTTACAACGCGTTCAAGGACGATGACGGTCTGGCGCTGGAATGCGCGCAGGGCAGGGATATGGGATTTGACGGCAAGACGCTGATCCATCCGGCACAGGTCGCGGTGACCAACGCGGCCTTTGCCCCGTCCGAGGAGGAGATCGATCTGGCGCGCCGGCAGATTGCGGCGTTCGAGGAAACCGAGGCGTCCGGGCAGGGTGTGGCGGTTGTCGATGGCCGGATCGTCGAGAATTTGCACGTGGAAACCGCAAGAAAAACACTGGCCAAGGCCGAAACCATTGCAGCGATGGGTGAATAGGCAATATGTAAAACCTGTTCACATTCAGGGAGAGCAGAATGCTACTGCTGGTACTCGGACTTGCGCTCTGGTGGGGCGCGCATTTTTTCAAACGGATTGCACCTGAGCGCCGGGCCGCGATGGGCGACGGGGGCAAGGGGGCTGTCGCGGTCGCCATTGTCGCGGGCATCGTGTTGATGGTGATCGGGTACCGGTCGGCCGAGATTATCCCGCTTTGGTATCCGCCGGCGTTTCTGGTTCATGTCAACAACCTGCTGGTCCTGATCGCCATCTACATGATGAGCCCGGCCCCGAAGAAGGGTGCGTTGCTGAACGGGATGCGGCACCCGATGCTGAACGGTTTCGGCCTGTGGGCGCTGGGCCATCTGCTGGTGAACGGGGAACTGGCCGATGTGATCCTGTTTGGCGGGCTGTGGATCTGGGCGATTGCCGAGAAGGTGGTGATCAACCGGGCGGAACCGGACTGGACACCGGGCGAAAAGGGCACGCTGGCCAAGGATGGGATGTTTCTTGCCGCGTCCGTCGTGCTGCTGGCGGTGATCGGTTATGTTCACAGCCTTGTCGGCCCATGGCCGTTCGGCTCATGACACGGCTCTACCGGTTTCTGAGCGAGGACGACACGTCGGCCTTTTGTCACAAGGTCAGTGCCGCGCTTGCGAACGGGTGGGTGCTGTATGGTGAGCCGGTCTATGGCTTTGATGCGGCCCGTGGCGTGATGCGCTGCGGGCAGGCCGTGACCAAAGAGGTCAGCGCGGCCTATTCCCCTGACATGAAACTTGGAGAACAGTGAATGGCCAAGACCAACCCGGGCCGGTTTTTTGAAGATTACAGCGTTGGTGACGTGCTGACGCATGCGGTGCCGCGCACCGTGACCGAAGGCGAGCGGGCGCTGTATCATGCGCTCTATCCGGCGCGTCATGCGCTTTATTCCTCGGATATGTTCGCGCAGGTCAGTGGCCTGCCGGCCAGCCCGCTGGACGATCTGGCGGCGTTTCACGTGGTTTTCGGCAAAACCGTACCGGATGTGTCTTTGAACGCCGTGGCCAATCTGGGCTATGCCGAGGGCCGCTGGCTGGTGCCGGTGGAGCTGGGCGATACGCTGCGGTCGGTCAGTGAAGTGATCGGGGTGAAGCAGAACTCGAACGGGAAAACGGGCGTGGTCTGGGTGCGCACGCGGGGGCTGAACCAGAACGACGAGGCGGTGCTGGAATATGTGCGCTGGGTCATGGTGCGCAAACGCGATGCGGAGGCCCCGGCCCCGGAAACGGTGGTGCCGGAGCTGACCAAGGTGGTGCCGCCGGAGCGGCTGGTGATCCCCGAGGGGCTGGATTTCTCGGGTTATGATTTTGCGCTGGCCGGAGAGCCGCATCGCTGGGGCGATTACGAGATCGGGGAAACCATCGACCATGTTGACGGTGTCACCGTGGAAGAGGCCGAGCATATGATTGCCACGCGGCTGTGGCAGAACACGGCCAAGGTGCATTTCGACCTGACATTCCGGCCCGAAGGGCGGCTGATCTATGGCGGGCATGTCATTTCGATGGCCCGCGCGCTGAGTTTCAACGGGTTGGCAAATGCGCAGATGATCGTCGGGCTGAACGGCGGGGCACATGCCAATCCGTGCTTTGCCGGGGACACGATCAAGGCGTGGTCCGAAGTGCTGGACAAGGCTGAGACGGATGCGCCGGGCGTCGGCGCGATCCGGCTGCGGCTGGTGGCAACCAAGGGCGGAGAGCCCTTTACCCTGCGGGGCGAGGACGGGAAATACCTGCCGCATGTGCTGCTGGACCTTGATTACTGGGCGCTGATGCCGCTCTGATGGCGGTATGTTCCGTCAGGCGACCATAGCGGCGGTTTTTTCGGCCCTTGCCGCACCGGCACAGGCCGAGTTCCGTTTCGACGCCGCCGAAGAGTTGCAGGTTTATGTCGAAAGCAACCTGCTGGGCATTTTCTATCACGAGCTGGGTCATGCCCTGATCGACATTCTGCGTCTGCCGATTTTCGGACAGGAGGAAGATGCCGCCGACGTGTTGTCGGTTTTCCTGCTGGATGAGTTCTACGAGGAAGAAGACGCGATCAAGCTGGCCTATGACACGGCGTTCGGGTTTCTGGGCGAAGTGCAGCAGCGCGGGGATTATGATCCGGTCTATTGGGATGTGCATGGCCCGGATCTGCAGCGCTATTTCAATCTGGTCTGTATCTTTTACGGGGCGGATCCGGAGGGTCGGGGTGATGTGGCCGAGGATCTGGGTCTGCCGGAAGAGCGGGCTGAGTATTGCGATGTTGAATATGATCAGGCGGCGGGAAGCTGGGGCGCAGTTCTGGACGAGGTGTATCATCCCGATGGCGGGCAGAGTTTCCGGCTGGGAGAGGTCGTGGTCGAGACAGATGGCGCCGAACTGACCGCGCTGATTGTCGAGAGCGAGATCGAGGCGCTGAACGAAGAGTTCCGGCTGCCGGAGGTGCTGACGGTGTCGGTGGTGCCCTGCGGCCAGCCCAACGCCTTTTACGATCCGCAATACCGCGAGATCGTGATGTGCACGGAATTTGCCGACAATCTTGCAGACTGGGCCCCGCGCTGAGCGCGGGTTGTCTCCAACGTGAGGTGACATCGGCTGCGGCGGGGGTAGGGTGACGCTATGCGCCGAACGGTTTCACGATTCCTTGCCGCCCTGTCCGGCCTGTTTGCAGGTCCGGCGCTGGCCTGTGATCTGGCGCTGGCGCTGGCGGTGGATGTGTCGGGGTCAGTGGACCAGCACGAATACAGCATTCAGATGGGCGGGCTGGCGACGGCGCTGCGCGACCCGGTGATTGCCGAAACGCTGGTGCGCGGGCGTGCGCAGCTGAAGCTGGTGCAATGGACCGGATCATCCCGGCAGCAGATTTCGATACCGTGGACGGTGATGGAGGGATTTACCGATCTGGAACAGTTCGCCGATAGGGTCGCCGCCGATGCCCGGTTGTGGCGCAGTTATTCCACGGCAATCGGCGAGGCGGTGCTGTTCACGATGCGGGATTTCGACAAGGTGGAGCACTGTGCGCGGAAGCTGATCGACGTGTCGGGCGATGGTCCCAACAACGAGGGGATCGAGCCTGAGGAGATCCGAAGGGAGCTGAAGCGGCGCGGGATTGTCGTGAACGCGATTGCGATCGAGGCCAGCGAGCCGGACCTGACCGACTATTTTTTCGAACACGTGATCCATGGCGAAGGGGCATTTGTGGTCACAGCGGACTCGTTTTCCGACTATCCGGGGAAGATCCGCAAGAAACTTTTGCGGGAAGTGACCCAGCAGACGTCGTCATTGCTGCCGGGTGTGATCACACGTTCGCCAAGTGTGATCACGTCCACCGACGAAAATGCTGCACCGCGCCAAAAAACCGCGCTGATTGCGCTGACAGCCCCGTGACTCCGGCGCAAATTCCCTTAAAAACAGTTGCAAGCAAGCCGGAAAGGAAAACGTATGGCCGATGTGAACCGGGGAAACCGCCCGCTGTCGCCGCACCTGACCATTTATCGTCCGCAGCTCACTTCTGTCACGTCGATCCTGACCCGGATCACGGGCAACGCGCTGATTGTCGGTGCGTTACTGATCGTCTGGTGGCTGTTGGCGGCATCTTCGTCGCCTGAGTATTTCGCCGTTGCCGATGCCGTGATCACCTCGTTTCTGGGCGATCTGGTGATGTTCCTGTCGCTCTGGGCGCTGTGGTATCACACGCTGGCCGGGATCCGGCACCTGATCTGGGACAATGCGATCGGGCTGGAGCTGGAAACCGCTGAAAAGCTGGGCTGGGCTGTCGTTGGCGGATCCGTCGTGCTGACGGTCCTGACCACGATCATCATTATGTGAGGAGGCCTGAGATGCGTTATCTGACAGACCGCAAACGCGCCGTTGGCATGGGCAGTGCCAAGACCGGGACGGCTCATTTCTGGGCCATGAAGGTCAGCTCGGTCGCGCTGCTGATCCTTGTGCCGCTGTTCGTTTTCACCTTTGGCCCGATGCTGGGCGAGCCGCATGAAGAGGTGGTTGCCTATTTCGCACGGCCGTTCCCGGCCATTGTTGCGGCGCTCACCCTGGTTGTCGGTTTCATGCATTTCAAGGACGGCGCGCAGGTGATGCTCGAGGACTATGTTCACGGAATTGCGCAGAAGGTGCTGATCATCGGGGTGATCTGCCTTTGCTATGCCGCGGCCGCTGTCGGCCTTTTCGCCCTGGCGCGCATCGCGCTCTGACCTTCTGACGGGAGACGCAAAGTATGGCTGCATACGAATACGAAACCCACGACTATGACGTCGTGGTTGTGGGTGCCGGCGGGGCCGGGCTGCGGGCGACGCTGGGCATGGCGGAACAGGGCCTGCGCACGGCCTGTATTTCCAAGGTGTTCCCGACACGCTCGCACACCGTTGCCGCGCAGGGCGGCATCGCCGCATCGCTGAGCAACATGGGGCCGGATCACTGGCAATGGCACATGTATGACACCGTCAAGGGGTCGGACTGGCTGGGTGATACGGACGCGATGGAATACCTTGCCCGTGAAGCGCCCAAGGCGGTTTACGAGCTGGAACATTACGGTGTCCCGTTCAGCCGGACCGAGGAAGGCCGGATCTATCAGCGTCCGTTCGGCGGGCACACGACCGAGTTTGGCGAGGGCCCGCCGGTGCAGCGGACCTGCGCGGCGGCCGACCGGACCGGGCACGCGATCCTGCATACGCTGTATGGCCAGTCGCTGAAGAACAATGCCGAGTTCTATATCGAGTATTTCGCCATCGACCTGCTGATGGACGAAAACGGCCAGTGCCGCGGCGTGCTGTGCTGGCAGCTGGATACCGGCGAAATGCATGTGTTCAACGCCAAGATGGTCGTGCTGGCCACGGGCGGCTATGGCCGGGCCTATTTCAGCGCGACTTCGGCACATACCTGTACCGGAGACGGCGGCGGCATGATTGCCCGCGCCGGCCTGCCGTTGCAGGACATGGAGTTCGTTCAGTTCCACCCGACCGGCATTTACGGGTCCGGTTGTCTGATCACCGAAGGCGCGCGGGGCGAGGGCGGGTATCTGACCAACTCCGAAGGCGAGCGGTTCATGGAACGCTATGCGCCGACCTACAAGGATCTGGCGTCGCGGGACGTGGTCAGCCGCTGTATGACGATGGAAATCCGCGAAGGCCGCGGCGTGGGCGAGGGCAAGGACCACATCCACCTGCACCTGAACCATTTGCCGCCGGAAACGCTGGCGGAACGGCTGCCGGGGATTTCGGAAAGCGCGCGCATCTTTGCCGGTGTCGACCTGACCAAGGAGCCGATCCCGGTTCTGCCCACGGTGCATTACAACATGGGCGGTATTCCGACGAATTACTGGGGCGAGGTTCTGTCCCCGACCGAGGATGATCCCGACCGTCTGGCCCCCGGCCTGATGGCCGTGGGTGAGGCCGGCTGTGCATCGGTTCACGGGGCCAACCGGCTGGGTTCGAACTCGCTGATTGACCTTGTGGTGTTCGGCCGGGCCGCGGCCATTCGCGCCGGGCAGGTTGTCGAGGCCGACAGTTCGGTTCCGCAGGCACCGCAGGCCGCGATTGAGGCCGCGTTTGACCGGTTCGACGGCATCCGCAACGCCAACGGTGCGGTGCCGACGGCGGATCTGCGTCTGGAAATGCAGCGGACCATGCAGGCGGACGCCGCGGTGTTCCGCACCGACAAGACGCTGGCGGAAGGTGTGCAGAAGATGCAGGGCGTGGCGTCCAAGATGGCGGACGTCAAAGTGACCGACCGCAGTCTGGTGTGGAATTCCGACCTGATGGAAACGCTGGAACTGACGAACCTGATGCCGAACGCGCTGGCGACCGTGATCAGCGCCGAGGCCCGCAAGGAAAGCCGCGGCGCGCATGCGCACGAGGATTATCCGGATCGTGATGACAAAAACTGGCGCAGGCACAGCCTGACTTGGTTCGATAGCGACGACAAGGCGACACTGGGCTTCCGGCCCGTGCATCTGGATCCGCTGACGACCGAGGGCGAGGGCGGCATCGATCTGAAAAAGATCGCGCCCAAGGCACGGGTGTACTGACGGGAGCCATGGCGCGGCTGATGGGCATCGCAACGCATCACAAGGGCGGAACCGTCTGGATCAAGCGTGTGGTCAAGTCGATCTCCCGCACGCTGGGCGTGCCGTGGATCGGGATCTGGTCCGACCGGCATCTGGATCGCGTCCCGCATACCGGGCGCGCGTTCCTGTGCAACTGGGCCGGTCATTTCGGCCGCGCGCTGTGGGATCGCGACGATTTCGCCGCGCTGCACGTGATCCGCGATCCCCGCGATATCCTGCTGTCGGGATGTGCCTATCATCAGGTTGCCGGGCCGAAGGGTGAGAAATTTCTGCATACGCCGCGGCCGGATCTGGACGGGCAGACCTATCAGCAGCATCTGTGCGCATTGCCGAGCGATCATGACCGGCTGCGCTTTGAGATGACCAACAAGCATGCCGAAACGCTGCGCGAAATGCGGGGCTGGCCCTGGGGACAGGCCAATGCCGTCGAGCTGCGGTACGAGGACCTGATGCAGGACACCGAGGGCCAGCGGTTCGGGGCGGCGTTGCGGCGGATGGGGTTCGAAGGCAGGGATCTGGCGGCCGGGCTGCAGGCGTTCTGGGACAACAGTCTGTTTGGTGGCCTGTCGCAGGCCGGACAGCGGTCGGAGCGGGTGTCGGCGCATGTGGTGTCCGGTGGGCGCCTGCAGCGCTGGAAGACAGAGATGCCGCGCGCGATCGGGGCGCTTTACGAAGCGCAGTTCGGTGATGACTTGCGCGCGCTGGGCTATGAGACTGACGGTGGCTGGGTCGATACCCTGCCCGAACGGGTGCCGGCATGATCCGGTTTCCGCGCCTCGACCCGCAGCCGGAAACGGTCTGGCACGAGCTGGGCACCACACCGCGGCAGGCGTTTCGCGCCTTTGGCATGCGGCGGTCGGGCAATCACGCGATTGCCGACTGGCTGTTGCGGAATACCGGCGGCAGCGGGACCGTGTTTTTCAACAATTGCGTTCCGGGCCGGTCGCCATTGTCGTCTTTTGGAACGATCGCGGTGAACGGGGTGCGCAAGCCGGTCAAGGCGGCGATGGCGGACCTGCGCGGCACCTGTGCCCCCGCTGGTGCGGAGCCCGCATTCCTTGTGACCTACGAAGATATTCCGCCGCGGGGCAAACGCGCGCGGCCGATCTCGGGCGATTTCGAGGCCGCGTTCGACACCGAGGTGATCATCTACCGCAGCTTCCTGAACTGGTGCGCGTCCTTTTTGAAGAAGCTGCAGCGCAACAAGAGCTATTCGCGGACGCACCGTGCGTCCATCGTTCTGAAATCCGTGGACGGGTATGCGCGCATGCTGTCGCTGGTGGGAGAGGCCGAGATGCTGGCGCTGGTCCCGATCTGTTACGATGACTGGCAGGTTTCGCCGGAGTATCGCGCCGTTCGTCTGGCGCAGCTGGGCCTGCCCATGCGCGACAACAGTATCGGCAGGGTTCAGGCCTATGGCGGTGGGTCGTCGTTTCAGGACAAGGCCGTGTCCGCCAGTGACCTGACCACGGATCGCCGGTACGAACAGATGGCCGGTGATCCGGATTTCCGCGGTATCCTTTCCATCGCCGCGCGCGATGACATGCTGGTGCGGCAGCTGGAGCAGCATTTTCCGCAGGATGCGGAGCGGCTGTCGGCCTATGCGGCAGGAAAGGAGACTGACCATGGATAAGCCCGTTGAACAGGCGGTTGCCAAGTCTCCGCGGCTGCCGAAAAAGCTCAACCCGTGGTATCTGCGCGGGTACAAGTTCAGGCCGGACGTGGTTTTTGATGTTGGTGTGTTTGGCGGTACCGGTTGGCTGTACAAATGTTATCCGGGGGCGAAATTCGTGCTGATCGATCCGCAGCCGGGATGCGAGGACCGGGTCAGCCTGAAGCCGAAGGACTACGATTTCCACAGTGTCGCGCTGGGCGAAGAGGCCGGCACGGTGAAGCTGAACGTGCCCGAGACAAGACCGGGGCGCGGGGGCGCGATGGCCAGCATTCTGGATCGCACGGACCGGGCGTCGAACCGGTTTTCCTCGGTCGAGACGGTTGACGTTCCGATGGAGCGGCTGGACACGGTTGCGGCGGGGTATGACGGTCGGGTCGGGCTCAAGATTGATACCGAAGGGTATGAAGGTCAGGTTCTGGCCGGCGCGCCCGAGACGCTGAAACGGACGGATTTCGTGGTTCTCGAAATGTCCGTGGCCAAGCGGTTCGAAGGCGCGGCGATGCCCTCGGTTCTGGTGGCGCATCTGGCCGAGGCCGGGCTGGAGTTTCGCGATGTTCTGACCGCGGCGACCTATCCCGGCAAACGCCCGCGCCCGCACAATATGGATGTTCTCTTTGCACGGTGGACTGGCTGATGAGCATGCCCATGACACCGCGCCCGAAATTCACTTCACAGGAGGCCTGAGACAATGGTCCAACTGACCCTGCCAAAAAATTCCCGCATTCGCACCGGCAAGACATGGCCGAAACCGGAGGGCGCGAAGAACGTACGCAAGTTCCAGATCTATCGCTGGTCGCCGGACGACGGCGAGAACCCGCGCGTGGACACGTACTGGGTGGATCTGGACAGCTGCGGGCCGATGATTCTGGACGCGCTGATCAAGATTAAGAACGAGATTGACCCGACGCTGACCTTCCGCCGGTCCTGTCGCGAGGGGATTTGCGGATCCTGCGCGATGAACATCGACGGGATCAACACGCTGGCCTGTATTTACGGCATGGACGAAGTGACTGCCGACACGGTCAAGATCTATCCGCTGCCGCATATGCCGGTGGTCAAGGACCTGATCCCGGATCTGACGCATTTCTATGCCCAGCATGCGTCGATCATGCCGTGGCTGGAAACCAAGACCAACCGTCCGGCGAAGGAATGGAAACAGTCCATCGAAGACCGGCGCAAGCTGGACGGGCTTTATGAATGCGTGATGTGCGCGTCGTGCTCGACCTCCTGCCCGTCTTACTGGTGGAATGGCGACCGCTATCTTGGGCCGGCGGCGTTGCTGCATGCCTATCGCTGGATCATCGACAGCCGCGACGAGGCCACGGGCGAGCGGCTGGATGAGCTGGAAGATCCGTTCAAGCTGTATCGCTGCCATACCATCATGAACTGTGCCAAGACCTGTCCGAAGGGGCTGAACCCGGCGAAGGCGATTGCCGAAATCAAGAAGATGATGGTCGAGCGGACGGTCTGACCGAAGGCCGGGAATTCTGTGGGTTTTCAGGGGGGGGCGGGATTTTCGTTGAAAATCGTGGCTGTGGGGGCTGACCGGCGGGTTCGTGTTGATAAACTGAACCGAGAGCTTAATCAGGACCCGCAGACATGACATCCGCCCCATCTGACGCAGACCGCCGGCGCGCGGTCGAACCCGTCATCTGTTATCCGAACGACACCTTGCCGGCGCCGGAAATGGCGCTGTATGCCGCGGCACGGGCCACGGCACGGAAGCAAAGCGAAACATGGGTGCCACCGCGCGATGCGCGGTGTTTCCGGGTGCCTGCCGGGCATTTCTTCCGCATCACGTCGGTGGAGGGGCCGCAGGTGGGGGACCTGAACCTGTGGAACGCGGACGACCTGTCAGAGCGGTTCTATTCGGGCAAGACACGGGCGTTGCACGGGACCCATATCACCAAAGGGGAGCGCATGTGGTCGGGGTTTCCGTATCTGCGGCCGATGGCGACAGTGGTGGCCGATACGCTGGGCTGGTACGGGATCGATGACTATGGCGGGTCGGTGCATGACGTGATTGGCACGCGCTGTGACCCTTATACCGGCAATCTGCTGGCGGGGACGCAGTACCATCATTGCTGTCATTCCAACCTGACGCGGGCGCTGGCGCAGGAGCTGGGCGTGTCACCGGCTGAGGCGGAACCGTTTGTTCACGACGTTCTGAACGTGTTCATGTGCACCGGGTTCACGCGGGATACCGGGCAGTATTTCATGAAGGCCAGCCCGGTCCGGCCCGGCGATTATCTGGAATTCTTTGCCGAGATCGACCTGCTGGGCGGGTTGAGTGCCTGTCCGGGCGGCGATTGCTCGGCGGAGCATTCCAGCGATGTGGCGGCCTGTCATCCGCTGCTGGTAGAGGTGTTTGCGCCGGAGCCCGGCGCGCTGGAGGGCTGGTTGCCGCCGGCGCGCAACGGGTATGACCGCTCGCACGGTGTCGGGTCAGGGGACTGACGGCGGGTTAAGGTGCGGGTGCGAAGGCCGCTTCGAGGGCGATTTCAACCATGTCGCCGAAGCTGGTTTCACGGTCTGCGGCGGGCAGGGCCGCGCCGGTGGCGAGATGATCGGACACCGTGAGCACAGCCAGCGCACGGCAATCATGCCGGGCCGCGAGGGTGTAAAGCTCGGCCGCTTCCATTTCGACGCCGAGAATGCCGTGGCGCACCAACTGTTCGTTCAGGTCGGGGCGTTCGTCGTAAAACACATCCGAGGAATAAATCCCGCCAATATGGGTTTTGACATCCCGTTTTGCGGCCGCGGACGCGGCTGCCTGCAACAAGGACCAATCCGCGCAGGGCGCGAAATTGAGTTCCCGGAACATCCCCGATGACGGGCTGGTGAGCGTGCTGGATGTCATTGCCAGAATAACGTCCCGCAAGCCGACATAATCCTGCATTCCGCCACAGGAGCCAATTCGGATCAGGGTTTTTGCCCCGAAATCGCGGATCAGTTCATTCACGTATATGGAGAGCGACGGCATTCCCATGCCGCTGCCCTGTATTGTTACCGGATGGCCATTCCAGGTTCCGGTATAGCCCAGCATGCCGCGCGTTTCGTTAACAAGCCGTGGTTTATCGAGAAACGATTCGGCTGCCCATCGGGCCCGGTACGGGTCTCCGGGCAGCAGAACGGTTTCCGCAATATCGCCGGAAACGGCACCGATATGCGTGGTCATGCCGGGTAACCCTCAGATTTCTAGGTCGGAAATATCGACGCCTTCGGCGATTGCGTCGTTCAGCCAGCGGGGCTTGCGGCCGCGCCCGGTCCAGGTTTCGTCGGGGTTTTTCGGGTTTTTGTACTTCGCCGCACCGATTGTTTTCTTGGCTTTTGCGGGTGCGCCCGACAATTCATCCAGAGAAAACCCGAACTCGGCCGCTGCTTTCTCGGCCGCAGTGCGCGCATCTTTTCTGGCCTTCACTTCTGCTTTGCGAATTGCTGTTGCAACGTCTTTTTGCAGTTGCAGCAGTTCCGTGCGCGACATCTTATCCAGATTTATTGCCATTCGTTTCTCCCCAATTGGCAGATGGTATCCGGACTTGATTAAAGCGAAATCAGGCCAATATCCAGACTGGAATTGGCTCCGCAATTGCGGGTTGATTTGAGGTTCCGGAAACGCCCTGCAAAAACAGATTGCCGGGCGTTTCCGGATGCCTTTGATTCCTGCGGCTCCGGGCCGGTTATTCCGCCGCGCAGGCCTGCGGATCTGCCAATGTCACGATATCCAGCATGATGGCGTTCAGTTCGAAATCCTTCGGGGTGTAGACCCGTGCAACGCCCATTGCGCGCAGGCGTGCGGCGTCTTCGTCCGGGATGATGCCGCCCACCACGACGGGGGTGTCGCCCATCCCGGCCTGTTTCAGGCGGGACAGAACATCCTCGACCAGAGGCAGGTGGCTGCCCGACAGGATCGACAGCCCGATCACGTGGGCCTCTTTGTCCCGCGCGCGGTCAACGATTTCGTCCGGTGTCAGCCGGATGCCGTCATAGGACATGTCCATGCCGCAATCGCGGGCACGGAAGGCGATCTGTTCGGCGCCGTTGGAATGCCCGTCCAGGCCGGGCTTGCCGACGACAAGCGAAAGCCGCCGCCCCAGCCGGTCGCTGACCGCGTCCACGGCATCGCGGATGTCGTCCAGCCCCTCGGTCTTGTTCGACACGGATGCGGAGACGCCGGTGGGGCCGCGATAGGTGCCGAAGACGCGGCGCATTTCCTCGGCCCATTCACCGGTGGTGACCCCGGCCTTGGCGGCTGCGATGGAGGGTTCCATGACGTTTTTGCCGTTTTGCGCGGCCTCGCGCAGGGCGGCGAGCGCGGCCTGTACGGCGGCGTCGTCGCGCGCGGCGCGCCAGTCGTTGAGGCGGTCGATCTGATCCTGTTCGACGGCGGGATCGACCACGAGGATCCCGCCTTCGCCGGTTTGCAGCGGCGAGGTTTCGCCTTCGGTCCAGCGGTTGACGCCGACAACGACGGTTTCGTTGCGCTCGATCCGGTTCAGGCGTTCGGCGTTCGAGTCGACGAGCCGCGACTTCATGTATTCAATGGCGGAAATCGCGCCGCCCATGCTGTCGAGCGTGGCCAGTTCGTGGCGGGCGCCCTGCTTGAGTTCCTCGACCTTGGCATCGACGGCGGGGTTGCCATCGAACAGATCGCCGTATTCCAGCAGATCGGTTTCGTAGGCGAGGATCTGTTGCATGCGCATCGACCATTGCTGATCCCAAGGGCGGGGCAGGCCCAGCGCCTCGTTCCAGGCCGGAAGCTGTACGGCGCGGGCGCGGGCCTTTTTGCTGAGCGTGACCGCCAGCATTTCCAGCAGGATGCGGTAGACATTGTTTTCCGGCTGTTGTTCGGTCAGGCCCAGCGAGTTCACTTGGACCCCATAGCGGAAGCGGCGGAATTTGGCGTCTTCGACGCCGTAACGGTCGCGGCAGATTTCGTCCCACAGGTCCACGAAGGCGCGCATTTTGCACATTTCGGTGACAAAGCGGATGCCGGCGTTCACGAAGAAGGAGATGCGGCCGACGAGGCGGGGGAAATCCTCGGCCGGGACCTGATCGCGCAACCCGTCGAGCACCGCCTGTGCAGTTGCCAGCGCGAAGGCCAGTTCCTGTTCGGGTGTCGCGCCGGCCTCTTGCAGGTGGTAGGAACACACGTTCATCGGGTTCCATTTCGGCACGTTGGTATAGCAGTAGCTGGCGACGTCGGTGATCAGTTTCAGCGACGGTTTGGGCGGACAGATATAGGTGCCGCGGCTGAGGTATTCCTTGATGATGTCGTTTTGCACCGTGCCCTGCAGTTCGGCGATGTCGACGCCCTGTTCCTCGGCCACGGCAATATAGAGCGCCAGCAGCCAGGGAGCGGTGGCGTTGATGGTCATCGAGGTGTTCATCTGATCCAGCGGGATCTGATCGAACAGCGTGCGCATGTCACCCAGATGGCTGACCGGCACACCGACCTTGCCGACCTCGCCGCGGGCGAGCACATGGTCGCTGTCATAGCCGGTTTGGGTGGGCAGATCGAAGGCCACGCTGAGCCCGGTCTGGCCCTTGGCGAGGTTGGACCGGTAGAGCGCGTTGGAAGCCTGGGCCGTGGAATGACCGGCATAGGTACGAATGAGCCATGGGCGGTCTTTTGGCGTATCGGTCATCGGGGCCTCCTGAATCGGTTGGGCAACAATATTGCGCGTTGCGCCTTCATGGCGACATTTTGCGCAAGGGTCAAGGCGCTGCGTTGCGGCGAGTTATTGCGCTGCAGGTGCGAGGGGCAGGACCATTCGTGTCGCCGAAGAAAAACCGAAGATATGGCGAAAAGGGCCGAGATGTTCCTGATCGCGGGCCGTGAAGCCGAACCGTTCATAGAGGGCCCGGGCGCGCGGGTTGTTGTCGACGACATCCAGCCGCACCTGAGACATGCCGCGCCTGAGGGCCTCGTCCCGGATGGCCTGCAACAGCAGGGTGCCCACACCGCGTCCGCGGGCCTCTGCGGTCACGAAAATGCCGTCCATCAGCAGGATGCCGGGTTCGACCCTGCGTTCGAGCAGGCCCACCAGTGCCGCGCGCCACAGGGCCGGGAAGAACCCGTAGCAGGCCGAAAGGTCGCGAAAGCCGCCGTCGATCAGGCCGCCGTCCCGGGTTTTGAAACCGGCGACCCCGAGGATGCGGCCCACGCTGTCGCGGGCTGTCAGGGCGAAGTCGGGGTTGAGGGATCCGGTGAAAAACGCAAGCGCCCTGTCCGCCGGACCCAGCACCTTGCCGAGCTTTGCGCCAAACGCCTGCCAGTACATTTCAGCCACGGCGGGGCGTTCCGGGTCGGAAAAGCCCGTGGAAATCGTGATGTCGGTCATGCCATTGATATTGTTCTTGGGCGTTGATGCTGCAAGTCTGGCCGGCATGACCGGCACTGTTTCGCTTCCTGTCTGGCTGTTTTTGCTGATCCTGCTGTTTGCGGCGGTGACTTTTGCATCGCATTTCCTGTTTCCCTCGGTGCGCTGGTTCTTCCGGCGGCGGCTTGAGCGGGCGGTGAAGCGGCTGAACGACCGGCTGCAGCGCCCGATCGAACCCTTCAAGCTGGCCCGGCGGCACGACATGATCCAGCGGCTGAGCTACGATCCGGCGGTGGTGCAGGCGGTTGTGGCCCATGCACAGGCCGAGGGGGTTCCGGAGGCGGTCGCCTTTGAAGAGGCGCAGCGGTATGCGCGCGAGATTGTTCCGTCGTTTTCGGCCTCGTTGTATTTCGGGTTCGCGGCGCGGGCGGCGCGGTTTATCGGAACCTCGCTCTATCGTGTGCGTCTGGCGCATTATGATGAAGAGGCGCTGCAGGCGGTCGACCCGGAGGCGGCGGTGGTGTTCGTGATGAACCACCGCAGTAACGTGGATTATGTGCTGGTGACGTTCATGGCGGCGGAACGGTCGGCGCTGGCCTACGCGGTGGGGGAATGGGCGCGGGTGTGGCCGCTGAGCCGGCTGATCCGGGCCATGGGCGCCTATTTCATCCGCCGCAAATCGCGCAACGATCTGTATCGCCGGGTGCTGGCGGCTTATGTCCGGTTGGCGACGCAGGCGGGTGTGACGCAGGCGATGTTTCCCGAGGGCGGTCTCAGCCTGGACGGGGCGCTGGCGGAACCGCGGCTGGGATTGCTGAAATACATCACGGAGGCCTATTCGCCGGACGGGCGGGACGTTGTTTTCGTTCCGGTGGCGCTGAATTACGACCGGGTTCTGGAAGATCAGGTTCTGATCGCCGCCGGTGACGCCGGCAAACGCAGGTTCAAGGCCCGGATCGGGGTGGTCACGCGGTATTGGCTGCGTTTGCTGTGGCTGCGTCTGCGCGGCAAGTATCACAGGTTCGGATATGCGGCGGTGAGTTTCGGGGCGCCGGTTTCCCTGCGCGGCTATTTCGAGGCCAATCCGGAGGCGGAGACCGAGGCGCTGGCGCAGGCGTTGATGGACCGGATTGCCGGTCTGGTGCCGGTGCTGCCGGTGCCCTTGGTTGCGTGGCTGATGTTGCGGTGCGGGCCGATGGGACGGGATGATCTGCAGCGGGCCTTTCGCGATGTGGCCGTGCGTTTGCCGGATCTGTCGCTGCATCTGCCCCGCAGCGACACGGCCTATGCGGTGGAGGTCGGGGTTCGCAACCTTGTGGAGCGCCGGATACTGGCCGAGGAAGATGGCCGGTTCCGGGTGCTGCCGGGGCATGACGACACGCTGAGCTATTATGCGAACTCGATTCGGCACCTGATGGTGCCCTTGGAGCAGGATTTCTGCAGTAGCGAAGAAAATTCTGCGACTGCAGGGTCATAAAATTTCAAAAATTGACCGCTCGCCTATTGCAATGTTGCGTATCCGCAAATACCCCTGTCCAAACGCCCGTGATTCTGCGCTGCGGGGCACATTAACAGGAGACAGGCATGGCTTTGGACACCAATGGCGGGATCGCCGCCTACGACGCCCCGGAAAAAGACCTCTATGAAATGGGCGAAGTGCCTCCGATGGGGTATGTCCCGAAACAGATGTATGCATGGGCCATCCGCAAGGAACGCCATGGCGAGCCGGACACGGCAATGCAGCTGGAAGTCGTGGACGTGCCGAAGCTGGACAGCCACGAGGTTCTGGTGCTCGTGATGGCCGCCGGTGTGAACTATAATGGCGTCTGGGCGTCGCTGGGCACCCCGATCAGCCCGTTCGACGGGCACAAGGCGCCCTATCACATCGCCGGGTCCGATGCGTCCGGCATCGTCTGGGCGGTGGGCGACAAGGTGAAACGCTGGAAGGTCGGCGACGAGGTTGTCATCCACTGCAATCAGGACGATGGCGACGACGAGGAATGCAACGGCGGCGACCCGATGTATTCGCCGACGCAGCGGATCTGGGGCTATGAAACACCGGACGGGTCGTTTGCCCAGTTCACCAACGTGCAGGCGCAGCAGCTGATGCCGCGGCCCAAGCACCTGACATGGGAAGAAAGCGCCTGTTACACGCTGACGCTGGCGACGGCTTATCGGATGCTGTTCGGACACGAGCCGCATGATCTGAAGCCGGGCCAGAACGTATTGGTCTGGGGCGCGTCGGGCGGTCTCGGCTCTTATGCGATCCAGCTGATCAATACCGCGGGTGCGAATGCGATCGGCGTGATCTCGGACGAATCCAAGCGGGATTTCGTGATGGATCTGGGGGCCAAGGGCGTGATCAACCGCAAGGATTTCAATTGCTGGGGGCAGCTGCCGACGGTGAACACGCCGGAATACGGCGAATGGTTCAAGGAAGCGCGCAAGTTCGGCAAGGCGATCTGGGACATCACCGGCAAGGGCGTGAACGTTGATATGGTGTTCGAGCATCCGGGCGAAAGCACTTTCCCGGTCTCGACCTTCGTCTGCAAGAAGGGCGGCATGGTCGTGATCTGTGCCGGGACCACCGGCTATAATCTGACCTTCGACGTGCGCTATATGTGGATGCACCAGAAGCGTCTGCAGGGCAGCCATTTCGCCCATCTCAAGCAGGCGTCCGCGGCCAACAACCTGATGCTGGAACGCCGTCTGGACCCGTGCATGTCCGAAGTGTTCAACTGGAATGAACTGCCTCAGGCGCACATGAAAATGATGCGGAACGAGCACAAGCCGGGCAACATGTCGGTTCTGGTGCAGGCTCCGAAAACCGGGCTGCGCACGCTGGAAGATTGTCTGGACGCGCGCGACTGAGCGTCCGCTGACAGAAATCAGGACCCGCGAATCACGGAGCGTGATTCGCGGGTCTTTTTCGTTTCAATGCCTGTTTTCTGCATAATCAACGGCTTGAAATCACATGCCTCACCATTTCTGGGGAGTGAGAAGCGGTGAATTTACCGAAATATTAACGCATTCTATGGTTGTATTAACCTTTCGTTAACCACTTGGGGGCGACGCTGATGATCAAGAATGATTGGATCCTGGATGTTCTGGCTGACCTGAAGGCATTTGCGACCAGCAACGGATTGCTTGCGATCAGCGAGCAGCTCGATGACACGATGCTCATTGCCGCGGGGGAGCTTGCATCCCAAAGCGACGAGGTCTGTGCGCAAACCCATGGTGAAGCGAAACCAGCTGGACCGGATATTGGAGGCTCTGGATGTCACCACCTCGCTTGAGGAACTGGATGGCATCATCTTCAGCCTGCGCGACGCGTTCGGGGTTGATCATGTCGTCTATCACTGGGTTGACAGTTCGGGTGACCAATATGGGTGCGGCACCTATTCGGATGAGTGGCGGCAGCGCTATATCGACCAGAACTACCTGAGGCTCGATCCCGTTGTTCTGGGCTGTTACCAGCGGTTTCACCCCGTGGACTGGAAGCGGCTGGACTGGACCGGTAAACCGGTCAAGGCGTTTCTGGCCGAGGCGATGGAATACGGGTTGGGCAATCAGGGGTATTCCATTCCGATCCGCGGGCCGAACGGGCAGTTTGCGCTCTTTACCGTGAACCACACATGCGGCGACGATGAATGGACGCGGTTCATGGAGGATCACGGGCGTGATTTGATCCTGATCGCGCATTACTTCAACCGCAAGGCGCTGGAATTCGAGCCCGGGCGGCTGCCCGAGGCGTCGCGCGCGTTGTCGCCGCGGGAGGTGGACGCGATGACGCTGCTGGCGCTGGGCTACAGCCGGGCGCAGGTGGCCGACAGCCTGTCGATTTCGGAAAACACGCTGCGGGTCTACATTGAAAGCGCCCGGTTCAAGCTGGGCGCCCTGAACACGACCCATGCGGTGGCGCGCGCGATGAGCCGGGGGCTGATCGTGGTCTGACGGACGTTGCAGGGGCAACGTGCGGGCGGCCTGCAGGGCGTTAACCGCGATTTCCCATCCTCGAGGCAGCACAGGATCGGAGGGAAGACCATGCTGCGTTATGTATATGCCGATGCGCTGAAGGATTATCCGCGCCTTGGCACGTCCATGTTTCAGGACCGTGCCCATCAGTTCCGGACCCGCATGGGCTGGGACGTGGCGGTGGACGCCAATGGCGAGGAGCGGGATGAATACGATGCGCTCAACCCGCTCTACGTGATCTGGGAGGGACCCGACGGGCGGCATGGCGGATCCATGCGGTTTCTGCCGACAACCGGGCGGGTGATGGTCAACGATGTGTTTGCGCATCTGACCGGTGCACATGTGGTCAGCCCGCTGATCTGGGAATGCACGCGGTTCTGTCTTGGGCCGGCGGGCGGGTCGCGGGTGGCGGCGGCGCTGATGCTGGGGGGCGGAGAGTTGATGAGCGGATTTGGCATCCGGCATTTCGTGGGGGTTTTCGACGCGCGGATGGAACGGATCTATCGCGCGATCGGGTCGTCGCCCGAGGTGCTGGGATCGGAAGGCGCAGGCCGGGAGCGGATCAGCGTCGGTTTGTGGGATTTCAGCCCGGAGGCCCGGCAACGGGTAGCGGCGCGGGCCGGGGTATCGCCCGAGCTGTCGCGGCTGTGGTTCCGGCGCGCGTTCGGTGCCGCGCAGGAGGCGCCGTTTTCGCGTTGTGCCTGAACCTGCTGGCCCCCGGTCGGGCGGGCCTGTAGGGTTGCCGCATGACCCAGATGCCCGTCACGTTTTCAGAGGATCAGGCCAGCGCCTATGACACCGTGACCGAGGTGTTGCGCAGTGCGGGTGTCGATCTGGATGATGCATTGCTGACCCCGCCGCGCGAGGCGGGGGCCGGAGTGATGGCGGTGATCGGCAAGGCGGGGTCAGGCAAAACGCTTTTGCTGGCAGAGCTTTACAGGGCGGTGGAGCAGGCCGGTGTCGACGTTGTGTCGGGCGACTACGAGGGCCGCAAGCGCAAGGACCGGCGGACGCTGGCCATTCTGGCGCCGACCAACAAGGCGGCAAGCGTGTTGCGGCTGCGCGGGGTGCCGGCGACGACGATCCACCGGATCCTTTACACGCCGGTCTATGACCCGGAATATGAACGGATCGCCGACTGGCTGGCCGGTCAGGGCGAACGGCCCGAGGTTGAAGGGCTGACCGATCAGGCGCTGGACCGCGCCGCGGCGTTTTATGCCAATAACAAGTCGATGCCGGGGGCGCTGGCGGCGGCGGGATTGCGCGGGTCGGATTTTATCGTCGGCTGGAAACGGCGCGAGGATCCTCTGGATATCGGGTTTGTCGACGAAAGCTCGATGCTGGATGACCGGCAGTTCGAGGATCTGCAGGAGATTTTCCCAACACTGCTGCTGTTCGGCGATCCGGCCCAGCTGGCTCCGGTGAACCAGTCGGGCAAGATGGTGTTCGACGAGCTGCCGCAACCGCGCAAGCTGGAACTGAGCCGGGTGCACCGGCAGGAGGCGGATAACCCGATCCTCGATCTGGCGCATGCGCTGGGTGATCCGGATCTGGAGTTTCAGGATTTCGAGCGCATGGTCGAAGAGACCGCCCGGAAGGATGACCGCGTGGTCTGGGGGCAGCGGGTGGAAGTGGATCTGATGGCGCGCAGTCCCGTTCTGGTCTGGCGCAATGCCACGCGGATCCGCCTGATCAACGCGTTTCGCACGGTGCATGGCGCGCCGGCCGATGCGTTGCTGGAGGGCGAGCCGCTGATCTGTGACGGGATCGAATTGCCGCTGAAGCACCGCAAGAAGCGGCTGGATCTGGAGGCGCGTGGGCTGATCAAGGGAGCGCAGGTGGTTTACCTGGGGCCGGGGCGCAAACCGGGATTTTCGCGGCTGCACGTGATGGGCGCCGAGGAACCGCAGGTCAGTGCCGCGTCGATCGTGAAAATCGAAATGCCGGACGAGGAAGAACCGTTCATCCCTTATGCCGCGCGCATGGGTGCAGCGTTTCTGCACGGGGCGGCGGTGACGATCCACAAGGCGCAGGGGTCGCAGTGGGACACGGTGCAGGTGTTTGCGCCCGATCTGTATGTCGCAGCCCGCACCGGCCGGAACGAGGCCGGTCAGCCGTTGTGGAAGCGGCTGGCTTATGTGGCGATCACGCGGGCGCAGGAGCGGCTGATCTGGGTCGTCCGCAACCGTTTGTCGAAACCAAGTCACGCGCTGCGCGTGGATGATCTGAGGGCGGCCCCGGCGCCGCTCCGACTGGAGGAGGATGTCGCATGAAATCGATTATCGTAACCGGGGCCAGCTCGGGGATAGGCCGGGCCACGGCCGAGTTGTTTCTGGAAAACGGCTGGCGGGTGGGGCTGATCGCACGCAGCGCCAACAAGCTGGAGGCGATGGCCGCGGCGCATGACAACGCGGTGGCCTTGCCGGCGGATGTGACGGACGAGACGTCGATGAAGGCGGCGTTCGATGCTTTCGGGCATCTGGACGTGCTGTTCAACAATGCGGGCATGTTCGGCACGGCGGGGACCATCGACGAGGTGCCGCTGGACAGTTTCCGCGAGGTGGTGAGCGTCAACCTTGTCGGCATGTTCATCGCGGCGCAGCAGGCCTTTGCCCGGTTTCGGGCGCAGGACCCGCAGGGCGGGCGGATCATCAACAACGGTTCGATTTCGGCCCATGTTCCGCGTGAGAAATCGATCAGCTACACGTCCACCAAGCACGCGATTTCCGGCATGACCCGGACCATTTCGCTGGATGGGCGGCCGTTTAACATTGCCTGCGGGCAGATCGATATCGGCAATGCACGCACGCCGATGGTCGAGGCACAGATCCAGCGGGCGCTGAGCGACGGCCAGACCCCGGATCCGTCGATGGATGTGGGCAATGCCGCTAGCACCGTGTTGCACATGGCGTCGCTGCCGCTGGAGGCCAACGTCCAGTTCGTGACCGTCATGGCCACGACGATGCCTTATATCGGGCGCGGCTGATCCGGTCCGGGCCTTACCGTTCGCGCAGGAGCCGGAACGCGGTGGAGGCCCCCCAGCCGGCGAGGATGGCGATGGCCAGCGACATCAGCCCGTAGACCAGCGGCTGATGGCGGCTGAGTGTGAACAGCCAGCGCTCCAGCCCGACCTTGCGGACGTCGATGACGGTTTCGGTGCTGCCGACGATCTTCCCGCCGCGGGTCAGGAAGATGCGGGTGGCATAGGCGCCTTCAGTCAGGTTGGCCGGCAGGTCGATATTTGTGCGGAACAGGGTCTGCTGGTCGACAGCCACCTGATTTTCAAGGTGCTGGTACAGCGCGGCATCTTCGCGGATGCGGATCACTGCATCTGTGAAGGCCATCGAATCCTGAATGTTCGACGGGGCCCCGACCGAGCGGATGGCGTTGTCGATGGTGATCTTGTAGCGCAGGTCCTCGGTGCTGCTGAGCACGTCAGTGAGCGGGCCACTGGTGGCGACGGCATAGAAGCTGGGCGCGGCATCCACCTCGACGGTGTCGGTGTTGACCCAGATCCCGAAGCGGCGCGCCTTGCGGCGCACGGTCAGCGGTTCGGACGGGCCGGCGACGGCGATGATGACCTCGAGCGGGGGGCCGTCGGGAATGGGTTCCTCGCGCTTGATTGCGCCGAACATCAGGATCTCGTCGCCGTCAAAGCGGGTGGTGATGGACACCTCGTCGCTGGAGAGGCCGAGCACGACTTCTTCGGCAATCGCATGGGTCGGGAACAGCAGGCAGAGGAGCAGCCAGCGCCACATTGCTAGTGTCCTCCTGCGACGCCGAGCGTGTAGATCTCGGACGGTTGGACGAGAAGATCGAGCGCCAGCTTGCCGCAGACGAGCAGCACGAGGGCTGCCAGCAGGATGCGCAGCTGTTCGGCCTTCAGGCGGGTGCCGATCTGGGTGCCGACCTGTGCACCGATCACGCCGCCGACCAGAAGCAGAACGGCCAGCACGATGTCCACGGTATAGTTGGTGGTGGCGTGCAGAAGCGTGGTGAAGGCGGTGACGAAGATGATCTGAAAGAGCGACGTGCCGACCACGACCTTGGTCGGCATGCCGAGGATGTAGATCATTGCCGGCACCATGACGAAGCCGCCGCCGACGCCCATGATCGCGGCCAGCACACCGACGGTGATGCCGACGATGATCGGCGGGATGACCGAAATGTAGAGGCCGGATGTGCGGAACCGCATTTTGAAGGGCAGGGCATGAACCCAGGTGCGTTCGCGCCGGGTTTTGACCGGCGATCCGCCCATTTTGCGGGATCGGCGCAGGGCATTCAGGCTTTCGATGAACATCAGCCCGCCGACAACCCCGAGGAAGACGACGTAGCACAGGCGGACCAGAAGATCGACCTGTCCAAGGCTTTTGAGGTAGTTGAACACGACCACGCCGAGCGCAGCGCCGATCAGGCCGCCGACCAGCAGAACGAGCCCCATTTTCAGATCGACGGTTTTCCGCCGGAAATGGGCCAGCACGCCTGAAAAGGACGAAGCGACGATCTGGTTGGCCTCGGTCGCCACGGCCACGGCTGGGGGAATGCCGATGAAGAACAGGAGCGGGGTCATCAGAAACCCGCCGCCTACCCCGAACATGCCGCTGAGCACGCCAACCATCCCGCCCAGGCCGAGAAGCACGAACGCATTCACCGATACCTCGGCAATGGGGAGATAGATCAGCATGGCCACTCCTATTCCAAGGACGTGTGCATTTGCAACATCACGCTGCGCTGCCGCGTCAGCAGGCCTCATGCTTTCGCAAAACTGGACTCACCGGGACAGCGATCTGGCGCGGCTAACGTTCTTTTACGTAGGGTTCGCCGCCCGCGCGGGGCGGGATGGCCTTGCCCACGAACCCGGCGAGAATCACCACTGTCAGGATATAGGGCAGCGCGTCCATAACCTGTACCGGGATGACAAACCCGCCGAGGTCGATGTTCTGATAGCGCAGGGCGACGGCCTGAAGGAAACCGAATAGCAGGCAGGCCCACATCGCATGCCAGGGGCGCCACTTGGCAAAGATCAGGGCGGCGAGCGCGATGAAACCGCGGCCGGCGGTCATGTCTTTCACGAACCCGGCCTGCAGCGCCGTGGACAGGTAAGCGCCGGCAATGCCGCAGAGGATCCCGCAGATGCCGACGGCGGCAAACCGCAGGCCGACGACCGAGACACCGGCGGTGTCCACGGCTTCGGGCGCTTCGCCAACCGCGCGCAGGCGCAGGCCGAACCGCGTGCGGTAGAGCACCCACCATGTGAACGGCACCGCAGCGATGGCGAGATAGACGAGGATCGGGTGGCCGGAGATCAGCTCGGAATAGATCGGGCCGAGGACGGGAACGCCGCTGAGCGCCTCGGCAAATGGCAGGTCGATGGCGTTGAACCGGGCACTGCCGGCGAGCGAGGGGGTGCGGCCGCCCTGGCTGAACCAGTCCTGCGCGATCAGGACGGTCATGCCCTGTGCCAGCAGGATGATGGCCACGCCGGAAATCAGCTGATTGCCACGGAAGGTGATCGAGGCCAGCCCGTGCAGCGCGCTGAGCGCCAGCGAGGCGGCGATGCCTGCCAGCAGGCCGACCCACACCGATCCGGTGAGCGAGGCAACGGCGGCGCAGAAAAAGGCGGCGGCCAGCATTTTGCCTTCGAGCCCTATGTCGAAAATGCCGGCGCGTTCGGAGTAAAGCCCGGCAAGGCAGGCCAGCAGCAGCGGCGTGGCGAGGCGCACCGAGCTGTCGAGGATCTGAATAAGGGTGAGGAAATCCATCACGAGGCCCCCTTGCGGAAGCTCATGAAGATCCGTTCGAGCGGCATGCGCACCATGTTGTCCAGCGCGCCGGTGAACAGGATCACCAGCCCCTGGATCACGACGATCAGTTCGCGGGGGATCTTGGTCCAGAGCGCAAGCTCGGCGCCGCCCTGATAGAGGAAGCCGAAGAGGATCGCGGCGAGGAACACGCCGACGGGATGGCTGCGGCCCATCAGGGCAACCGATATGCCGATGAACCCGGCGCCCTCGGTGGCGTTCAGGACCAGCCGCTCGGCCTCGCCCATGACGTTGTTGATGGCCATAAGCCCGGCCAGCGCGCCGGAAATCAGCATGGCGATCATGATGATCTTGAAAGGCGAGATGCCGGCGTAGAGCGCACCGGTTTCGGAATGTCCGAAGGCGCGGATTTCATATCCCAGCCGGGTGCGCCAGATCAGGAGCCAGACAAGAATACAGGCGATCACGGCAATGAAGAACGTGATGTTCACCGGTGCGCCGCGGAACACCACATTGTCGGCGGTCGAGAACATTTCCTGAAAGGTCGGCAGGTGCACCGTGTCGCCGAACCGCCGCGTGGCCGGGTCCATGGACCCTTTGGGGCGCATCACGTTGACCAGCATGTAGTTCAGCAGGGCCGAGGCGATGAAGTTGAACATGATCGTGGTGATCACGATGTGGCTGCCGCGCCGGGCCTGCAGATAGGCGGGAATGGCGGCCCAGATGGCGCCGAACACCATGCCGCTGATCATCGCGGCAATCAGCGCCAGCGACCAGTGCGGCCACGGCACATAAAGACAGGCGATGGCCACACCCAGCCCGCCCAGCATGGCCTGACCTTCGCCGCCGATGTTGAACATTCGGGCATGGAAGGCCACGGCCACGGCCAGGCCGGTGAACATGAAATTCGTGGCGTAATAGAGCGTGTAGCCCCAGCCATAGGTGGATCCCAGTGCGCCCGAGACCATCATCTTGACCGCGGCGACCGGATCTTCGCCGATGCCGAGGATCACCAGCGCGGAAATGATCGCGGCGAGGATCAGCGAGATGAGCGGAACCAATATCGCGTCGGCCCAGCGGGGCATCTTGTCCATCAGGCGGCCTCTTCGTTCACGCCGGCCATCAGCAGGCCGAGTTCTTTTTCATCGGTTTCGTCCGGCAGCCGTTCGCCCATGATATGGCCGTCGAACATCACCGCGATCCGGTCCGAGAGCGACAGGATTTCGTCCAGTTCCACGCTGACCAGCAGCACGGCCTTGCCCGCGTCGCGCAGCGCGACGATCTGTTTGTGGATGAATTCGATGGCGCCGATATCGACACCGCGCGTCGGCTGGCCGACCAGCAGCAGGTTGGGATTGCTTTCCATTTCGCGGGCGACGACGATTTTCTGCTGGTTGCCGCCCGAGAAGTTCTTGGCCGTCAGCCAGCCATTGTCAGGGCGGATATCGAATTTCTCGATCTTTTGATCCGTGTCGGCGCGGATGGCGGCGTTGTTCATCAGCAGGCGGTTGCGTTGATACTTGTCGTTATGATGGTAGCCGAAAGCGACGTTTTCCCAGGCGAAAAAATTCATGATCAGGCCTTCGCGCTGGCGGTCCTCGGGGACATGCGCGATGTGGTCGCGGCGCCGGGCCTGTCCGTCGGATCCGGGACCGGTCAGCGCCAACGGTTCACCGCCGAGCCGGACGGTGCCGGTGCCCGGACGCATACCGCCCAGCACTTCCAGCAGTTCGGATTGTCCATTGCCGGCCACGCCGGCGATGCCGACGATTTCGCCCGCCCGCACGTTCAGGTCGATGCCCTTAACGCGCTCGACGCCGGCTTCGTCGACAACATGCAGGTTTTCGATGTCGAGCACGGTGTCGCCGGGCCGGGCCGGTGCCTTGTCGATCCGCAGCAGCACCTTGCGGCCGACCATCAGTTCGGCGAGGTGTTCGGGGCTGGTTTCCGAGGTCTTGACCGTGGCCGTCATTTCACCCCGGCGCATGACGCTGACGGTGTCGGTGGCGTCCATGATCTCGCGCAGCTTGTGGGTGATCAGGATGATGGTTTTACCTTCGTCCTTGAGCCGGTGAAGGATGCGGAACAGCTGATCCGCCTCGGCGGGGGTGAGAACCCCGGTGGGTTCGTCGAGGATCAGGATCTCGGCCTGACGGTAGAGCGCCTTGAGGATTTCGACCCGCTGCTGCTTGCCCACCCCGATCTCTTCGATCAGCGCATCGGGATCGACGTTGAGGCCGTATTCTTCTTCCAGCTCGAGCAGGGTTTTGCGGGCCTTGGCCAGCGAGGGTTTGAGCAGCCCGCCGTCTTCGGCGCCAAGAATGATGTTTTCGAGCACGGTGAAATTCTGCACCAGCTTGAAATGCTGGAACACCATGCCGATGCCGGCGGAGATCGCCGCCTGACTGTCGGGAATTTCGGTTTTATTGCCGTTGATGAAGATCTCGCCCGCATCGGCCTTGTAAAATCCGTAGAGGATGCTCATCAGCGTGGATTTGCCGGCGCCGTTTTCCCCGATGATGCCGTGGATCGTGCCGGGCATGACCCGAATCGAGATGTCCTTGTTGGCCTGCACCGGGCCGAAGGCCTTGGAAATGCCCTTGAGTTCAATTGCAGGCGCCTGATCCTCCATATGTCCTGTCCCACCCCGTCCGGTTTGTAGGAGTTTTGCAGAGCTTGACGGGTTTGCCCAGACCTGGCGGCAGAGAATTGTCGGGATGGCGGGCTGGGGTGAGGTTCGGGGGGCGATGGTCGGGGACGCCGGCGGAGTTAGCTTTCGCAGCATCTACCGCCATGACCGCTTTCGACCAGCCTGTCAAAAACGGTCGATTCCGCCGGTGTCACAAACGTATGAGTTTTGACCGTTGCACGACCTACAGAGACCCGTCGCTGACGAGCTGGGCGGCGCCTGCCAAGCGGACAAAGCCGCCCTCGGTTCGCTCATAGGGGATGTCCGCTAAGGCAAACGAGTTGCGGGTGTGCAATCGACTCAAACTTGCTGATAGGTATTTTGGAACCGTTCCGATGCGCGACCGACCACGTCGCGATTGAGATTCAGACCCAATCCCGGCCTTCCGTCTAGAGCAAGGCGACCTTTGACTGGTGCGATATCGGGACCGTCCAAAATGTTGTCTTGCAAAAGCTGCCACATGATCTGGTTTCCGTCATCCAAATTTGGAATGGCACGGCCAACATGATGTTCCGCAACGGTGGTGATCCCTGTTGTCATGGACGAATGGATACACAGCTTCATACCTGCGGCCTCTGCGATCCCGGCTGCTTTTATCATGGGGCGAAGTCCGCCCATCTCGCGTGGGCCAACTGCAATCATATGCGCGTGGCCGCCACTAATCGCGCGATAAGCCTCGTTTAAGGTAAACACTGATTGATCCGCACCAATTGGGATGGGGCTTTGTCGTGTGACTTGCCCCAAGGCTTCCAGCGATGTGGAAACTGTCGGTTGCTCAATATACTCGACATCGAACGGCGCAAGTCGGGTGATCATCCGCAATGCCGTCGCAGGGTCCCATGCCTCATTTGCATCGAGCCGCAGACGCATGTTGCCAATGGCTTCCCGGACGGCCTTAGTCGCGGCAACATCTCGATCAGGATCAATCCCAACTTTCAGGTATATGATCGGATGACCTTGCGCGACTGCGACCTTTGCATCCGCCACCAGCTCTTCAACGGATTTGCCCTGTAAAAAGTAGAAATAGCCGACATGTTCACGTACTGCCCCGCCCAACAAATCCCACACTGGACGGCCTGTTGCCTGCCCCTGTAGGTCCATTGCGGCCATGTCAAAGCCACACATCAACTGATTGGCATAGCGTGGCATGTTGCCGCCAAATACCAAAAACTGACCGCGATAAGCCTCCGCCATGATTTGATTGGCTTCAAACACCGAACGGCCGACAAATTGTACACCAATCTTGCGAAGGATAGTTGCCTGTGCACCGGCATCTGGCGCGGTTGTCGTTTCGCCGATGCCAATATTGCCGTCCTCACCAACCAGTTCGATAAGGTTGACACAGAACACATCCTCGACCCCTTGCGACCAAACATAAGGTGTCTTCAAGGGCAACATCATTGGCGTGACTCGGACTTCAGTGATGATCATTTGAAGGTTCCTTAAAGCTGATCGTAAAACTCGGTGATCGTGTCATGTTCAAAGCGGATCGGTACCGGATCAACCATTTGCCAGACTTGGGCTGCGCCACCAGTCAGCAACGCGACAGCGCGCGCTGTGTCACATATACCCCCGCCGTAAAGCCTGTTGGACAGATTAAGCACCGCCGTTTCATGCATCGCTTTACTTCCGCTTCCACACGCGTCCTTTACCAAAAGAACACGGTATCCATTGGCAATTGCATCCCGAACAGTCGATGATATGCAAGCCTCCGTCCAAACACCGCAAATGATCAGCCAGTCGGCCTCGATATCCTTCAGCCAGCGGTCGAGATCAGTGCCTCTGAATGCAGAGGCATCGTTTTTGACAAAGACTTGCTCTTCCTTAGTCGGAGCAACTTCTGCGCAAATTGCAGTTAGGTCACCCGCGGCATCGGAGAAGGTCGGCGAACCATCTGGGCGTGTTGCTTCAAATGGCCTCGGCGGCTCCACATCAAAGTCCCGCATATAGGCAGCGTGGGCAACATGGAACGCGTTCAAGCGAGCTACACCAAGGAGCAGAGATGCATTTGCGAGAACTTGGTCATAATCATGCGCATGGTAATCCAGATCAGATCGCTGCTCTTCCTGAAGGTCCACCAACAGAAGGGCACTTTTGCGATTGGAAAGGTTCAATTTTTTGTGGACGGGTAAACGCATGAGAGAACCACTTGTTGCAATTGCTAGCGAACATAACCGCAACTTGGAGAGGGGATCGTCAATTCACGACAACACGAGGCTATACGCACGACATACGCGAAGCGGTCATTCACACGTTCCGCAGCATTCAGAACTTTGGGCTCGAGGACTAAGCCGCTCTCGCGGCAACGGCGCTTGTTGCTGAGGTAGCGAGCGGAACAATATGTAGGCGCATTTTGCGATGTGACGGACCTGCCTGACGATTGAGGTTTCTCAATTGGACAGGAGGTTCCCATGACACAGGAGAAGATGAGCCCGCTGCGTGCGCGGATGATCGAGGACATGCGCATTCGCGGGTTGGCTGAGACATCGCAGAAAGCGCATATCCGGGCGCTGAAGGATTTCACAGCGTTTCTGGGGCGTGCGCCGGATACGGCGACGCCAGATGAGCTGCGCGCCTATCAGCTTCATATGACCGACACTGAGGTGACGCCGTCGGTCTACAATTCGCGGATCACGGCACTGCGGTTCTTCTTCGGCATGACATGCAATCGGGAGGATATGAAGAAGTACATGCAGTTCCGCACCGAGCCGCGGAAGCTGCCGATTGTGCTGAGCTTCGAGGAGGTCTCGGCGGTTTTGTCCGCGGCCCCTGGGCCCGGTCTCAAGTATCGGGCGGCACTCGGCATCGGGTATGGCGCAGGGCTGCGTGCCTCCGAGGTCACCAATCTCAAGGTTCGGGACATCGACAGTGACCGCATGCTGATCCATGTCGAGCGCGGTAAGGGCGGCAAGGATCGCGATGTGATGCTTTCGCCGTCCTTGCTGGAACTCCTTCGCGACTATTGGCGTGAGGCTCGCCCGCAGGGCTGGCTGTTTCCTGGGCAGAGCCGGGTTGAACCCCTGTCTCCACGGTCCTTGAATCGTGCCTTCAACTCGGCAAAGGCGATGGCCGGCATCAAGAAGCCTGCAACATTGCACTCGCTCCGGCACAGCTTTGCTACGCATTTGTTGGAGGCCGATACGGATGTGCGGGTGATCCAGGTTCTCCTCGGCCACGCCAAGTTGACCACGACGGCACGATATACACATGTGGCGACCAAGACGTTGCGCAATGTGTCCAGCCCGTTCGAGCACATCCAGGATGTGACCTGACGGGGGCTGCAGCGTGCCGCGGCACGCGCTGGAGGTTGCCGACATCTTCCGTGATCATGGGCCTGCCTATCGGCGGGCCAATGCAGGGCGTCTGAGCCTTGGGCAACTCAAAGTGATGTCCGCCATTGAAGCCTGCCGGACCGAAGCACTCGGTGGGCATGTGGCAGCTTGCACCAAATGTGATCACCAGCATATCGCCTACAACAGTTGCAAGAACCGGCACTGCCCGAAGTGCCAGGGACCGGCGGCGCGCGATTGGATGGCGGCGCGGGCAGACGACTTGTTGCCCGTGGAATATTTCCACGTCGTCTTCACATTGCCGGCCGAGATCGCCCGCATCGCCTACTGGAACAAGCGGGCAATGTACGGCCTCTTGTTCAAGGCATCAGCCGAGACGGTGATGACCATCGTCGCTGACCCCAGGCACCTTGGTGCCCGCGTCGGCATGACCTGCGTTCTCCACACCTGGGGATCGGCGATGACGCATCATCCCCACATCCACATGATCGTGCCCGGCGGCGGGTTGTCGCTTGATGGCATCCGATGGATCGGCTGCAAGCCCGGGTTCTTTCTGCCGGTCCGGGTGCTGTCTCGGCTGTTCAGACGCCTGTTCCTTGAGGGCCTGGTCAACTTGCACCGCGCCGGGCAGCTCACCTTCTTCAGTGATCTTGCCGGGCTGGCCGATGCAGATGCCTTCACTGCTTACCTCGCACCGCTGCGCAAAACCGAATGGGTGGTCTATGCCAAACCGCCCTTTGGCGGACCCGAGCAGGTTCTGGCCTATCTCAGCCGCTACACCCACCGGGTCGCGATCTCCAACCATCGCCTCGTCAGCGCAGATGCCGACACCGTTTCCTTCCGCTGGAAGGATTACCGCATCAAGCGCGGCGACCGGATGAAGGTCATGCGGCTCGACACGGGCGAGTTCATCCGCCGGTTCCTCATGCATGTCCTGCCCGATGGATTCCATCGCATCCGCCACTACGGCCTGCTGGCAAGCGCCGCCCGCAAGGCCAACATCGCGAAGATCCGCACATTGCTCGGTGCGGAACCGACCAGGCAGGAAGACGCACCCTCTGCCGAGATCATCCCTCTAATCTTGCGCGAGCCATGCCCCGACTGCGGCGGACCCATGCGTATCACCGAGACGTTCCGGCGCGGCGAGGTTCCGCAATCCCGCGCCCCACCGAGGAGACAGGCCGCATGACCGGGCGCGCGCTCATCCCAACCGCTACCAACCGGGTGACTCAGCCACACCGGTCGAGCCCCCTTGTCCAAAGTGAGTTGGAAAGCCACACAAAAGGCACAACACGGCTACTACCCGGGCTAAATCCAGGCCAAACCCTCTCGCGAAACATGGAAGCGGTCGACATCGCGCCCCACACCAACGTATCCGTCGCGGTCACAGACCCAGCCGACAACGCTCTTTCCCCATAGACACCGCCCAGTCCCCGCGGCTTCCTCCCTGAGAGGTTTGTCAACGCGGGCCACGCTCACGCCCGGCCGATATCCCGCGCAATGGCCCGCGTCGAAAAACCTTCATCGAGGACTAAGCCGCTCTCGCGGCAACGGCGCTTGTTGCTGAGGTAGCGAGCGGAACAATATGTAGGCGCATTTTGCGATGTGACGGACCTGCCTGACGATTGAGGTTTCTCAATTGGACAGGAGGTTCCCATGACACAGGAGAAGATGAGCCCGCTGCGTGCGCGGATGATCGAGGACATGCGCATTCGCGGGTTGGCTGAGACATCGCAGAAAGCGCATATCCGGGCGCTGAAGGATTTCACAGCGTTTCTGGGGCGTGCGCCGGATACGGCGACGCCAGATGAGCTGCGCGCCTATCAGCTTCATATGACCGACACTGAGGTGACGCCGTCGGTCTACAATTCGCGGATCACGGCACTGCGGTTCTTCTTCGGCATGACATGCAATCGGGAGGATATGAAGAAGTACATGCAGTTCCGCACCGAGCCGCGGAAGCTGCCGATTGTGCTGAGCTTCGAGGAGGTCTCGGCGGTTTTGTCCGCGGCCCCTGGGCCCGGTCTCAAGTATCGGGCGGCACTCGGCATCGGGTATGGCGCAGGGCTGCGTGCCTCCGAGGTCACCAATCTCAAGGTTCGGGACATCGACAGTGACCGCATGCTGATCCATGTCGAGCGCGGTAAGGGCGGCAAGGATCGCGATGTGATGCTTTCGCCGTCCTTGCTGGAACTCCTTCGCGACTATTGGCGTGAGGCTCGCCCGCAGGGCTGGCTGTTTCCTGGGCAGAGCCGGGTTGAACCCCTGTCTCCACGGTCCTTGAATCGTGCCTTCAACTCGGCAAAGGCGATGGCCGGCATCAAGAAGCCTGCAACATTGCACTCGCTCCGGCACAGCTTTGCTACGCATTTGTTGGAGGCCGATACGGATGTGCGGGTGATCCAGGTTCTCCTCGGCCACGCCAAGTTGACCACGACGGCACGATATACACATGTGGCGACCAAGACGTTGCGCAATGTGTCCAGCCCGTTCGAGCACATCCAGGATGTGACCTGACGGGGGCTGCAGCGTGCCGCGGCACGCGCTGGAGGTTGCCGACATCTTCCGTGATCATGGGCCTGCCTATCGGCGGGCCAATGCAGGGCGTCTGAGCCTTGGGCAACTCAAAGTGATGTCCGCCATTGAAGCCTGCCGGACCGAAGCACTCGGTGGGCATGTGGCAGCTTGCACCAAATGTGATCACCAGCATATCGCCTACAACAGTTGCAAGAACCGGCACTGCCCGAAGTGCCAGGGACCGGCGGCGCGCGATTGGATGGCGGCGCGGGCAGACGACTTGTTGCCCGTGGAATATTTCCACGTCGTCTTCACATTGCCGGCCGAGATCGCCCGCATCGCCTACTGGAACAAGCGGGCAATGTACGGCCTCTTGTTCAAGGCATCAGCCGAGACGGTGATGACCATCGTCGCTGACCCCAGGCACCTTGGTGCCCGCGTCGGCATGACCTGCGTTCTCCACACCTGGGGATCGGCGATGACGCATCATCCCCACATCCACATGATCGTGCCCGGCGGCGGGTTGTCGCTTGATGGCATCCGATGGATCGGCTGCAAGCCCGGGTTCTTTCTGCCGGTCCGGGTGCTGTCTCGGCTGTTCAGACGCCTGTTCCTTGAGGGCCTGGTCAACTTGCACCGCGCCGGGCAGCTCACCTTCTTCAGTGATCTTGCCGGGCTGGCCGATGCAGATGCCTTCACTGCTTACCTCGCACCGCTGCGCAAAACCGAATGGGTGGTCTATGCCAAACCGCCCTTTGGCGGACCCGAGCAGGTTCTGGCCTATCTCAGCCGCTACACCCACCGGGTCGCGATCTCCAACCATCGCCTCGTCAGCGCAGATGCCGACACCGTTTCCTTCCGCTGGAAGGATTACCGCATCAAGCGCGGCGACCGGATGAAGGTCATGCGGCTCGACACGGGCGAGTTCATCCGCCGGTTCCTCATGCATGTCCTGCCCGATGGATTCCATCGCATCCGCCACTACGGCCTGCTGGCAAGCGCCGCCCGCAAGGCCAACATCGCGAAGATCCGCACATTGCTCGGTGCGGAACCGACCAGGCAGGAAGACGCACCCTCTGCCGAGATCATCCCTCTAATCTTGCGCGAGCCATGCCCCGACTGCGGCGGACCCATGCGTATCACCGAGACGTTCCGGCGCGGCGAGGTTCCGCAATCCCGCGCCCCACCGAGGAGACAGGCCGCATGACCGGGCGCGCGCTCATCCCAACCGCTACCAACCGGGTGACTCAGCCACACCGGTCGAGCCCCCTTGTCCAAAGTGAGTTGGAAAGCCACACAAAAGGCACAACACGGCTACTACCCGGGCTAAATCCAGGCCAAACCCTCTCGCGAAACATGGAAGCGGTCGACATCGCGCCCCACACCAACGTATCCGTCGCGGTCACAGACCCAGCCGACAACGCTCTTTCCCCATAGACACCGCCCAGTCCCCGCGGCTTCCTCCCTGAGAGGTTTGTCAACGCGGGCCACGCTCACGCCCGGCCGATATCCCGCGCAATGGCCCGCGTCGAAAAACCTTCATCTTCGGGTGCATCTGCTGTACAAGGCACCAACGGCTGGTTTGAAAAGAACCGCTGTTCAGCCGCGTGATCCCCGACGAGTAATATCAGAAGTCTCGGACGGCCATTTCTGACCCTGAGCATTTGGTTGATTTGAACCTCGTCGGATCTGCAAATCTCTGGCCGGTCCTGTTGCGCTGTGCTTGGTCAGCTGTTTCCTACTTGTATGCGATCGCGGCGCTTGTTGGGCCGGTCGGCGGGATCAGATCGAAGCGACTGAAGCCAGCGCTCCGGCACCATTCACGGCAATCGGTGCCTGTATAGTCAAACCCGCCCTCGCCGAATTCGATCAGCATGTTCAGGGACATCAAAAGCCCAAAAGCATTCTCGCGGCGCGCGACGTCGATCACGTTTTCGATTGCGATGAGGGCGCCACCCTCCGGCAAGGCGTCATAGGCTTTCGATATCAGGGTGTTTCTCTGCTCCAGATCCCAGTCGTGTAGTATGTTGCCCATCGTCACCACATCGGCCTTGGGCAAATCGTCGGCGAAGAAGTCACCACTGGCGACGCGAATGCGCCCAGACATCCCGGCGGCTTCCACATGAGTTCGGGCGAGGGGGAGATATGGTTGAAAGTTGGTGATGGCCCCTGAGGGGCGGCATATCAAGGCGGTGCTGAAGCGCCGTCAATTCTCAAGAGAAAGGGATATGCCACATGTCGAAATCTACCGTTGTTCCATTCGAGCTATCATCGGAATTTTCACCTGATCCGCTGACTGAGGTCATTCAGTTCGGGGCACGCGAGCTGTTGCGAACGGCTGTGCAGGCTGAGGTTGCCGGTTTCATGGCGGTTCATGCGCAGCTTCTGGACGAGGAAGGTCGCCAGCGTCTGGTGCGCCACGGGTTCCTGCCGGAGCGCGAGGTGATGACCGGGATCGGCACGGTGCCCGTTCAGGCGCCCCGGGTCCGCGACCGGGGCGCGAACATTAATGGCAGCAAGATCAGGTTCCGTTCATCCTTGGGGCCGCCGGATCTCCGCAAAGCGAAGTCCGTCGAGGCGCTGCTGCCCTGGCTTTACCTGAAGGGCATTTCAACGGGGGACTTCAGCGCGGCGCTGGCCGCCCTTTGGGGCCGGATGCAGAGGGGCTGTCAGCCGCCACGATCACGCGACTGACGGCGACCTGGTGGGACGAGTATGAAGCCTGGCGCAAGCGTGACCTGTCGGGCAAGCGCTATGTCTACATCTGGGCGGACGGGGTCTGCTTCACGCCCCGTTTGGACGGGGATCGTCAATGTATGTTGGTGATTATCGGCGCTGACGAGTACGGAGAAAAGGACGTTTTGAGCATCATGGACGGATTCCGGGAGAACGCGGACAGCTGGCGGGACCTGTTACGCGGTCTGAGGAAACGCGGCCTGACGGTGCCGCCCGAGCTTGCTGTCGGTGATGGCGCGCTTGGGTTCTGGACGGCGCTGCGGGATGTCTATCCGACCACCCGTGAGCAGCGGTGCTGGGTCCACAAGACGGCCAATGTAACGGGCGCGATGCCCAAGTCGCTGCGGGAAAAAGCCAAGGCCGATCTGCAGGATATTTGGATGGCCGAGACGAAGAAGGAAGCCAATGCGGCCTTCGATCTCTTCGTGGAAACCTACGGCCTGAAATACGAGCGGGCCGTGGCCAGGCTGGTCAAGGACCGCGACGTGTTGCTGACCTTCTATGACTTCCCGGCCGAACACTGGAAACACATCCGGACCACGAACCCGATCGAAAGCGTCTTTGCCACGGTCCGCAACCGAACGCGCAAAACCAAAGGATGCCTGAACCGCAAGACCGCCCTCGCCATGGTCTTCAGGTTGATGATGTCGGCCAAGAAGAAGTGGAGGAAGATCTCAGGGCCAAACCGTCTGCCCGAAGTGATCCAGGGGATTGCCTTCAAGGACGTGATCAGGCAACGTCAAAACGCCGCCTGATCACGCCGTCACCAACTTTTGGGCATAACTCGCGAGGGGTGCCACCGGCGGGTGGTCGAAGGTCGTGAAAGACAGGTGCGGATGTCGTGTGCCGATGATGCGGGACAGAAGCGCCAATGCACCATCGGCATCGGTGACACTGCCGTAGCCCGAAAAGTCGAACCGCTCGGCGAGAGCAGCGAAATTCCCGGCCTGAAGGCCTGTCATTGCCGACAGAAACTCGCCCAGTCTGGCTTCGTCGGCATAGAGTTCTTCGAACATCGGCTTGCCGTTCAGCCGCATCTCGTTTTGAGGCTGACCGGTGCGCAGCGCGTCACCGAGGTGGCTCCAGAACCCGAACAAGCGCGAATTCAACATCTTGGGGAGGCCGCCGATGTAGTGCGGGCTCGTCTTGTCGAGGAAGACCGCGGTTGCGGGCGTGTTCTGGTACTGACCTGCCGGTCCGTCGCCCGCGCGCTGTAGAAATCCAAGAGCTACGAGCGTGTCAAAGAAGTCGTACCGGCCGCGTGGATGAATGCCAAGATCGCAACCAAGCTCCTCTGCGGTCATCGACCGGGTGCCAAGACGCGTGAACAGATCGAATTCGACGGCGGTCAGTAGCGCCTTTGACGCCCAGAACGCTGTCGCCGTCTGCATGATGGAACCAGGGTCGGGGACGTTGCCGTCCTGTGCCGGGCTCAGGTTTTCGGGTTGAACGGTCATTTGGTGTCCTCTCACATGGCGATGACCGATCGTATCCTGCTTGGACCAAGTCCGCTTTGAGAGCTCAATGAGAAACCATTGAGAAATCCATGTTTTCTACTTAAGCTGGCGCCTCTGGTGGGAAGGTTAAGTCGGTCCATGCGCTTCCAATTTGCTGATTGCGAACTTGACATGGCTAGCCACTGCTTGTCCCGTGGCGGCGCCGTCGTGAAGCTAGAACCGCAGGTCTTCGATCTTCTGTGCGTTCTGGCCGAGAATGCCGGAACCATGGTGACCAGGGATCAGCTGATCGAGACCGTTTGGAAGGGGCGCATCGTCTCGGATGTCACGATCAGCACGCGGATCAATGCGGCGCGGACTGCGGTTGGGGATACGGGCAGGGACCAGACCGCGATCCGCACCATACCGCGGCGGGGCTATGCGCTTGTGGCCCGGGTCTTGGCTGATGCGCCTAGGGCCAAGCAGCTCGGTTCGCCGTCGTGCGCGAGGGTCCGCTATGCCGCATCGGCGGATGGCACTCAGATAGCCTGGGCAGAGATGGGAGCAGGACCGCCGCTGATGCGGTCGATTCACTTTCTGGCGCATCTGGAACATGACTTAAAAAGCCCCGTCATGGCGTCGTGGCTGGAAGAACTGGGCGCTCGCCACAGGCTCATCCGGTTCGACCAGCGCGGCACCGGTCTGTCGCAAGCCGAGGTGGAGGACCTGTCGCTTGACCGGTTTGTCGAAGACATGCTGGCCGTGGCTGACGCCGCAGGGCTTGATCGGTTTCCGGTGTTCGGCGTGTCTCAGGGCGTTCCCGTGACTCTGCGGTTTGCCGCGCGGTATCCGGATCGGGTCAGTCGACTGGTGCTCTACGGCGGCTATGCGCAGGGTCGCATGATCCGTGCGGAGGCGCTGTCGCAGGAAGAAGCAGAAGCGATGGTCACCCTGATGCGCAAAGGATGGGGCCAGCCGAACAGCGCCTACTTCTCCGCCTACATCTCGATGTTCTGTCCGAATTCATCCCATGCTGAACGCGCAAGTCTCGCAGATCTCCAACTCTCCTCCGCCACCGCCGAAATGGCCGCACACATCAGAGCTGCATTCGATCATTTCGATGTGACAGGTGACCTGGCCCGCATAAAAGCGCCAACGTTGGTTCTCCAGTCCAGCGGCGATGCAGCCCATCCGATCTCGCAGGGACGCATACTTGCCTCAGGCATTCCCGGCGCCGAATTCAAAATGATTGAAAGCAACAACCACTTGTTTCTTCCGTCAACTGCGGCACACCGCGAAACAATGTCAGCATGCCTCGAATTTCTTTGTGGAGAATGATCGGATGGAAAAACGACAGGTTGGTCGAACCGGGCTTGAAATCGACACGCTTGGGCTCGGTGGAGCCCCGCTTGGCGGAAACTTCACTGACGTCGATTACCACCGGGCCGCAGATTTGATCCAGACCGCCAGGAAATCCGGCATTGGCTATTTCGATACAGCACCCTGGTATGGGTTCGGACGGTCTGAGCGTGTCATGGGGGATATGCTTCGCGGCACAGGCTACGTCCTTTCGGACAAGGTTGGCCGGCTACTCAGGCCGGGGGCCGTCGCAAACCCGATGGATTTTGGGATGATCGATCCTTTGCCATTCCATGTTGTCTATGACTATGGCTACGACGGGATCATGCGCGCCTATGAAGACAACCTCCAGCGGCTTGGTCTCGACCGGATAGATATCCTGCTGGCGCATGACATCGGTGTGTTTCAGCACGGGGATGACAATGCGCGCCATTTCCGGGATTTGGCCGACAGCGGTTACCGCGCGATGGATGAGCTGCGCAGCGCGGGGCAGGTCAGAGCGATCGGGCTGGGCGTCAACGAAAATGAAGTCTGCATGGATGCTTTGGGAATTGGGGATTGGGACGTGTTTCTGCTGGCAGGTCGGTACACGCTTCTGGAGCAGACACCTCTCGAAAAGCTGTTTTCGGCCTGCCGCGCAGCGGGCACATCCATAATCTGCGGAGGACCTTTCAACTCGGGCATCCTGGTCGGACGTGAGATGTGGAACTATGCCGAGGCGCCTGCGGCAATCGTCGACAAGGCACGAGCGTTGGGCGAAGTCGCGGATGAATACGCAATTCCCCTGCCAGCGGCTGCTCTTCAATTCCCGCTTGGCAACGACATTGTGAGTTCGGTGATCCCGGGCCCGCGCGACAGAGGCGAATTGGAACAGATCCTTAAGTGGTTCGTGACGCCCATTCCGGAGGAATTCTGGACAACATTGAAGGCGAAAGGGTTGATAGACGAGATGGCGCCAGTACCGTCAGAGGAACGCCTCTAGAGTTGGGACCGAGCGCTGGGTGGTGCCTGCGCATGAGCAGTAGCAACCCCTTCAAGTCCTTCACGACCAGCCCCGGGATCCTTCGTGGCTGTGATGATGCACCTCCGTTTCCCGCTGTCGCTTCGGGAACCCGAAACCGCCATGCCCAAGGTATGAAATCCGGTCGCTGGCCTAACAATCGAGCCGAGAATTCACACCTGACATTCCGACGCCGAGAAAGGGCGATGCTCCGCTTCCGACGTATGCGAAGAGTTCAGAAGTTTACCGCTGTCCGCGCCTCCGTCTCAAACAATTTCAACCAGGAACGCAGCCTCTCCAGCCGACCTCACTTCGAGGCCAAACGCACTGCCGCCCTTGCCAGGTGGCGCGGTCTCTGCGCGGCATAAACGGCTGTGCGACTGTCCCAACTGAAGCCGGTTCGAATTCGTCTGGCAGCACCCTATGGCGCACAATAGACCGGGGTTGCGATCCCTTCCATCCGCGCCTTGATCTGCAATGCGACGTGGGCGGAGTGAAACCGCGACAGCGCAAGGTTCCCGCCGTGGAACCACAGCGCCTCCTGCGCGACTGGTTTCCACATATTGCGAAGCTCGCCCTCCCACGGCCCGGGATCGCCGGGCACGCCGGAGCCATAACCCCAGAAACGGCCGATTTTTTCGGCCACGTCCGGCGATATCAAGTGAGCGACCATTTCGTCCATGAAGCCATATCCGGTCGCTTGTACAATCACATCCGCCCCGATCCTGCGCCCGTCTTCCAGTATCAGGCCGTCGGGTTCGATGCGATCGATACCCGCGCCGCTGGCGACCCGAATTTCGCCGTTGGCAATCAGGTCGCTGGCACCCACGTCGATGTAGTAGCCTGACGCCGTACGCATCGCCTTGCTCATCAAACCGGAGCCGTCCGGTCCGAAATCCCACTGGAACCCAGCGTCGGTCAGCCGGCGATAGAAATCCGCGTCGACATCGGCGATCTGGTCATAGATCGGCCGTTGCACGTCGGGGATCAGGCGGAAGGGCACCGAGGCCGCGATCAGGTCGGCCTTGTCGGTGGTGACGCCGCGCGCGACGGCCGCTTCGGAATAGAGGTCACCAAAGCCCAGCTCCATCAGCGTATCCGAGCGAACCACGATCGACGAGCCGCGCTGGATCATCGTGACCTCGGCGCCGGATTCCCACAGATCGACGCAGATATCATGCGCCGAGCTGCCGGATCCGATCACCGCGCAGCGCTTGCCGCGATACTGATCGCCGCTCTGATAGGCCGAGGTGTGGAACATCTCGCCCTTGAACGTGTCGGCGCCGGGAAACTCGACCCAGCGGGCAAAGCCATAGGCGCCGGTAGCAAAGACCAGCGCCCTGGGGTGCAGGACGGTTTCCTTACCATCGCGGGTGACATGCACGGTCCAGGTCTTGCTGTCAGGGTCAAAGGCGGCCGAGGTGGCCTCGGTCGCGCCCCAGAAGTTCAGCTCCATGATCGAAGCGTAGGCTTCCAGCCAGTCGCCCATCTTGTCCTTGGGCGTGAAGACCGGCCAGTCCTCGGGAAACGGGAGATAGGGCATGTGGTCGTACCAGACCGGATCATGCAGGCAGAGCGATTTGTAGCGGTTGCGCCATGAATCGCCGGGGCGGGGGTTTTTCTCGAGATATGGTTGAAAGTTGGTGATGGCCCCTGAGGGGCGGCATATCAAGGCGCTGCTGAAGCGCCGTCAATTCTCAAGAGAAAGGGATATGCCACATGTCGAAATCTACCGGTGTTCCATTCGAGCTGCCATCGGAATTTTCACCTGATCCGCTGACTGAGGTCATTCAGTTCGGGGCCCGCGAGCTGTTGCGAACGGCTGTGCAGGCTGAGGTTGCCGGTTTCATGGCGGTCCCCGCGCAGCTTGCTGGACGAGGAAGGTCGCCAGCGTCTGGTGCGCCACGGGGTCCTGCCAGCGCGCGCGGTGATGACCGGGGTCGGCACGGTGCCCGTTCAGGTGCCCCGGGTCCGCGACCGGGGTGCGAACATCGATGGCAGCAAGATCAGGTTCCGTTCATCCTTGGTGCCGCCGGATCTCCGCAAAGCGAAGTCCGTCGAGGAGCTGCTGCCCTGGCTTTACCTGAAGGGCATTTCAACGGGGGACTTCAGCGAGGCGCTGGCCGCCCTTTTGGGGCCGGATGCAGAGGGGCTGTCAGCCTCCACGATCACGCGACTGACGGCGACCTGGTGGGACGAGTATGAAGCCTGGCGCAAGCGTGACCTGTCGGGCAAGCGCTATGTCTACATCTGGGCGGACGGGGTCTGCTTCACGCCCCGTTTGGACGGGGATCGTCAATGTATGTTGGTGATTATCGGCGCTGACGAGTACGGAGAAAAGGACGTTTTGAGCATCATGGACGGATTCCGGGAGAACGCGGACAGCTGGCGGGACCTGTTACGCGGTCTGAGGAAACGCGGCCTGACGGTGCCGCCCGAGCTTGCTGTCGGTGATGGCGCGCTTGGGTTCTGGACGGCGCTGCGGGATGTCTATCCGACCACCCGTGAGCAGCGGTGCTGGGTCCACAAGACGGCCAATGTAACGGGCGCGATGCCCAAGTCGCTGCGGGAAAAAGCCAAGGCCGATCTGCAGGATATTTGGATGGCCGAGACGAAGAAGGAAGCCAATGCGGCCTTCGATCTCTTCGTGGAAACCTACGGCCTGAAATACGAGCGGGCCGTGGCCAGGCTGGTCAAGGACCGCGACGTGTTGCTGACCTTCTATGACTTCCCGGCCGAACACTGGAAACACATCCGGACCACGAACCCGATCGAAAGCGTCTTTGCCACGGTCCGCAACCGAACGCGCAAAACCAAAGGATGCCTGAACCGCAAGACCGCCCTCGCCATGGTCTTCAGGTTGATGATGTCGGCCAAGAAGAAGTGGAGGAAGATCTCAGGGCCAAACCGTCTGCCCGAAGTGATCCAGGGGATTGCCTTCAAGGACGGGATCAGGCAACGTCAAAACGCCGCCTGATCACGCCGTCACCAACTTTTGGGCATAACTCGTTTTTCTCGACGATCAGGGTCGGCACGCCCAGCTTGCGTAGCCGCGCGCCCAGCGCAATGCCGCCCTGACCGCCGCCGATGATCAGGCAATGCGGCTGGACCAGGTGGCCCAGTTCAGCCCGTTCCTTCTGGCGCGCCTCGGTCCAGGTTTCGCGGGTCTTGCTGGCGCTGTTCACAGTGCCGAGCGGGCGGCGCGGACCGGCCGGCTCTTCGAAGCCGATCAGTTCGGTCATGCTGGTCAGCAGGGTCCAGCATTGCCCGCCGCGCAGGCGCAACAGGCCGCAACCCCGCGCGGCGGCGGTTTCGAAGGTGAGCCAGGCGGTGATGGTGTCGCCGTCAGCCTCCGCCGCACCGTCGAGCGTGAAGGTACAGGGTTTCACCTGTCCGAGCTGGGCCGCCAGCATGTCGGCGATGTCGGCACGTCCTTCGAGCGTCACAATGTTCCAGGTGAACCCCAACAGGTCGCGCCAGAACCCGTTTTCGATAAACAGCTCCGCCGCCGTGGTGGGGTCGCCTGCGTCGAGCGCGGCATTGAACGCAGCCAGCCAGCGAGCCGCGTCCCGTGTCGCCATGGTGTTGTCCATGCGCGTCTCCGTGTCAGTCGAGGTGGACTGCTTTCTCCTGCTGAATGCTTTCCTCGGCGGCCAGCACGATCCGCAGGCTGTTGACGGCAGCGTCCATGCTTTCCGACAGGTCCGTATCTTCCTGAATGGATTTCAGGAAGAACGCCTGTTCCCGGTTGCATAGCTCCTGATGGTCTGGTTCGTCCGACATGCTCATGATCTCGTCCGGGGTCGAGAACTCCTTGGTTTCGGGATCGACCGCGGCATGGTGCAGGCGGATCGCGTCGGTCTTGGTGTGCTTGTCGATATTGGCAGAATCCGACAGGTCGGTGCCTTCGCGTGCGCTCTGGTCGGGGACGATTGTGACCGCACCGTTCGGGCCAACCACGTCTTTCACGAAAAACGCCTCCTCGGACATCATCGGGCCCCAGCCGGCCTCGTACCAACCGACCGAGCCGTCATCGAAGGTCACGTGCAGGTGGCCATAGTTCTGCTGGGCGGCATCCGACCACAGGCTGGCACCGATGCCGTGCACGCGCACCGGCTTGGCGCCGGTCAGCTGGCACATCACGTCGACATAATGCACGCCGCAATCGACGATCGGGATCAGCGAGTCGATCAGGTTCTTGTGCCAGGCCCAGGCCGGCCCGCTGGATTGCTGGTTGAGGTTCAGGCGCATGACCAATGGTTTGCCCAGGGTCTTGCCGACTTCGATGAATTTCATCCAGCTGGGATGCACCCGCAGGATATATCCCAGCACCAGCTTGCGGTTTTTCTCACGCGCCTTGGCGACAACCTTTTCGGCATCCTCGATATTGGTGGCAATCGGTTTTTCCATGAATACGTGGCAGCCCGCATCCATCGCCCGGATCGCGTAGTCGGCATGCGAGTTGGGCCAGGAATTGATCGACACGCCGTCCGGCTTGGCTTCGGCCAGGGCGGTGTCGAAATCCTCGTAGAGCGGATAGTCTTTCAGGTGGTCGGGAATATCGGTGCGGGACTTGATCGACCGGCTCATCAGGCCGGCAATCTCGAACCCGTCCATGTTGTGATAGGCATTGGCGTGGGACAGGCCCATGTTGCCAAGGCCGACAACAAGCATTCTGACCGGATCGGACATCTGATTTCTCCCTGAACGTAGTCGCGGGCGGCGATGCGATCACCGCCGCCCAGTTTTGCTGGAACCGGACTCAGCGCACGGCGTTGGCGAAGAACCGTGCCTTGATGGCATCGAGGTCGACCGCGGCCATGTCGGCGTCGAGCGCGAAGGCGTCCGCGTCGGACTTGACCTTGGCCTTGTCGAAATCGTTCGCCGGGCCGATGAATTCATTGGTCAGCGCAGCGTTGATGTCGACCGGTTTGCTGGTCTGGCCGATATCGGCGAGGGTCTTGAAGTAAAGCCCCCAGCTGTCCATGTCATGGTCGCCCCAGCCGGCCCGCTTCTCGAAATCGCCGCGGAACACATTGGCCAGTTGCATCATCGATTCGGTGCCCAGTTCGGTGCCGACGTTTTCCTTCACGATCGGGAACTGCTCGAACACGATCTGGCTTGCGGCGCGTGGGTTGTGATGGCCGAATTCCAAGCCCATCGCCCAACCGCGCAGATACTGTTCAAGGAAGGCATGACGCTCGGGATCCTCGATGTCCGAACGACGCACGACAAACGAGTTGGCCGGGAACTTGGAATGGTCGAGACCGAGCCAGTATTCGAACTCCAGCCCCTTGCCCTGCCAGTCCGCACGCAGGCCTTCCCACGCCAAAGCGGCGTCGCCCTGGCCCGAAGCCAGAACCGTGCCCCATTGCGGCCAACCGCCTTCGAGGTACTTGATCTTGGAGATATCCGCACCGGCGGCGGCAAAGATCGGGTCGGTGATTGCCTGCCAGGCAGCGCTGCCCAGCATCACAGTCTTGCCTTCCATCTCCTTGAGGTCGGTCACGCCTTCGCCGGGGCGGAAGGCGAAATCGAACACGTCATAGGCACCCACGTTGAACACCGACATCAGGTCCATCTCGTTTTCCAGTGCAAACGAGAACACGCCTGGCGACGGGAAGCCCATATCGGCCTGGCCGACAGCCACGAATTTCACGGTTGCGGTCCCGTCCGACGGGCCCGGTTCCATCACTGTGTCGAGGTCGCCGAAATAGCCCAGTGCCTTGCCGACCCAATAAGGATAGTCGTCCAGCACTTCGAGCGTGCCTCGCGGTGAAATCCAGGTGAACGCGTCAGCCGCGTGTGCAGCCCGTGGGGTCAGCGCACCGGCCCCCAGCGTAGAGACGGCAACGGCACCGCTGCCGGTGACTTGCAGGAATCTTCTCCGGTCCATCTGGCCCGGGCGGGGCATAATCAGTTTCGACATGGCATTCTCCCTTGTTGCAATGCCCCGTTTTTCGGGGCTCCTGGATTCTGCTGCGGTGTCGCTGCCCGCGTATTATTGTTTGTTACGACTCCCAGCTTGCGAACTTCTTCCCGACCAGGAAGAAGAAGACGTAGATCAGGATCCCCAGGATCGCGAGGATCAGGATCGTGGCGAAGAACTGTGGCATCTGCAGCTGCGCGGAAAACGTGGTCAGCCGGTTGCCGAGGCCGAAGCCGCCGCCGACCATTTCCGCGCCCACCGCCGTCAGCAGCCCGAAGATTGCGCCGATCATCAGGCCAACGATGATCATCGGCAGCGCCATCGGCACGCGGATCTTGAGGAAGATCTGGAACGTGGTGGCACCAAAGCTGCGGGCCAGAGCGATCTTGGCCAGATCAACCCGACGGAACCCCGTGGCGGCATTGATCATCACCATCGGGCCCGAGGCCAGCGCAACCGCGATGATACGCGGCGCATAGCCAAATCCGAATTGCAGGATCAGCAGCGGCACCAGCGCCAGCATCGGGGTGGTGACCAGCATCAGGATATAAGGCGCGATGATTTTTTCGGCGAAGGGAAACTGGGTAATGACCGCGGCCAGGATCAGCCCGATCGAAGCGCCGATGACATAGCCTGAAAACAGCTCGATCAGTGTATGCACCAGATGCGGGCCGATGAAGCGGAAATCGGTGAACAAGGCCACAATGGTCGCGCTGGGGGTCGGCAGGACGTAGTGTGGAATATCAGCCAGCCGGATCCACGCTTCGGCGCCACCAACGATAATCACCGCAACCATGATGATCGCAAAAACCTCTCCGGCCGTTCGCCGCCCTGTGCCAGAGGTGAACGCAGAAAGGTTCGTTACATCAACGCCTTGGCCACCGGCCTCCTTTCCGCCGAATTCCGGGATCTTGTCGCCGAGTTCCTTATCAACCATCTGCGCCAGTCCTCTTCGTCACGCCGTCAGCTCGGCCGGGGGAGCGATGGCCGGAGACGGCGAACTTTCGATCTCGGCCTTGATTTCATTGACCAGGTCGAACACCTCTTTCGTCGCCAGCAGGTCCAGCGTGCGGGGACGTTCGAACGGGATCGGAAACACCTTGGCGATCCGGCCCGGCCGGGCCGACATCACGTAGACATTGTCAGACAGGAACACCGCTTCGGTGATGTTGTGCGTGATGAAGACAATCGTCTTCTGGGTTTCGAGCCAGATCTTTTCGACCAGCAGGTTCATTTCGTCCCGGGTGAAGGCATCAAGTGCGCCGAACGGTTCGTCCATCAGCAGCACCGAGGGATCAAACGACAGCGCCCGCACGATGGCGGCCCGCTGCTGCATGCCGCCGGACAATTCGCGCGGAAACTTTTCGTCGAAACCACCGAGGCCCACCTCCTGCAGAAGGTGGTCGATCCGCGCCCGGTCTGGGGGCACGCGGCGGATTTCGAACGGAAACTCGATATTGGCGCGCAGATTGCGCCAGGGCAGCAGATTGGCCTCCTGAAACACCATGCCGATCTGGGGGTGCGGTCCGGTGACTTCGTCGCCGTCCAGGCGCACGGAGCCGCTGGTCAGACTGTGCAGTCCGGCAATCGACCACAGCAACGTGGTCTTGCCGCAGCCCGAGGGGCCGACGACACAGGCAAATTCGCCGTCCTGAACCTGAAGCGCGGTGTTGTCGAGCGCATGCAGCGGCCCGGACTTGGTGTCATAATATTTCGTTGCGCCCTCAACGACCAGCTTGGGACCTGCTGCTGTCTTCGCCTGCATTTCGCAACCTCTTCCTGATCGCTCCAACCCAGCAATCACCCGGGACACCACCCTTGGCGACCAAGCTCGCGCCAACAATCTGATGTAAGTATCCTACATTTCTGCGAGCAAAGCAAACACTCAAAGCTTATTTCCGGCTATTTTTCAAAGAATTCCAACAGATTTCCTTCCTTTTCAACTATTTTGTGTATGTTTCCTACATTTGTTGCTAACATCACTCTAGAGTTTTCGGAGTCAGAGTTTTGGTCTACCGTTCCGTTTTCAGCTATGCGTGGGACCTTGCCGATGCCGGTGTGGCCGCGGTGTCCGACGATCTGAGTGCCCGTCACATCAACACGATCACGCTGGCGGTCGCCTATCACGCCGGCAAGTTCCTGCGTCCGCACGGGCGGTCGGGGCGGGTCTATTTCCCCGAGGATGGCACCGTTTATTTCCCCGCTGACGTGGCCCGTTATGGCGAGATCAAGCCGGTGCATAATCACATGGTTGGCGATGGCGACCCGCTGGGCGACTGCTGTGCGGTTCAGTCGATGAACACGCAGGCCTGGCTGGTGCTGATGCACAATTCGCTGCTGGGCCAGAAATACCCGGAGGCCTGTGCCCGCAATGCCTTTGGCGACCGCTACATCTACAGCCTGTGCCCGGCCAATCCCGCGAACCGGGAATACGCCGTCACACTGTGTACGGAAGTGGCGGAGAAATACCCGGTGACCGGACTGTCGCTGGAAACGCCGGGCTATCTGCCGTTCGAGCACGGGTATCACCATGAATTTTCGCTGGTGCCGCAAGATGCATGGCTGAACAATCTGCTGGGCCTGTGTTTCTGTCCGCATTGCGTGGCCGGAGCCGAAGCCGACGGGATCGACGCGTCGGGGTTGCAGGCGCGTACCGCATCCGCCATCGACATGTGGTTTGCCGGCGAGGTGGCCTATCCCGCCGACATGGCCGGCGCGTTCTGGACCGCTGAGATCGCGACCGATCCGGACCTGGCCCGCTTCCTGCAATGGCGTTGCCGGGTGGTGACGTCGCTGGTCTCCGAGATCCGCGCCGCGGTGCGGGCTGATGCGGCGATCTCGGTGATCCCGTCGGTGGCGCGGCCCACTTCAGGTGCGTGGTACGAAGGCAGCGACCTGGCGGCGTTGTGCGGTGTGGCCGATCACCTGGAGGCCTGTTTCTACGAATCCTCGGTCGAGCGCATCCGCGCCGATCTGCAGGATGTGACACATCGCTGTGGTGGCACCGGCAAACTACGCGGCATCCTACGGCCCGGGGCGCCCGACCTGACCAGCCGCGAGGCCGTGGCCGGCGCGGTGGCGGCGCTGGTCGCCGGCGGTATCGAGGATATCTCGTTTTACAATTACGGGCATCTCAGGCAATCGAGCCTCGACTGGATGGCCGAGGCGCTGGCAGGGGTGGCGGTATGAGCGATTTTGCGGGCAAGACGGTCTATGTCACCGGCGCGGCCGGCGGGATAGGTCAGGTGCTGTGCCGGGCGTTCGGCGACCAGGGCGCCGCGATCGGGGCGATCGACAAGCTGGACACTGTGCACGGCTTTGCCGAGGAGTTGCGCGTCGCGGGCATATCGGCGGCGTCGGCAGTGGCCGAGATCGGCGATGCCACGCAGGTGATCGCCGCCATCGACACCCTGCGGGCAGAAGTCGGACCGGCCGACGTGCTGATCAACAACGCTGGGGTTTCGGGAGCGTCCAACCTGGAAACCACGACGGCCGAGATCTGGCGCGCGGATATCGAAACCAACCTGAACGGCGCATATCATTGCAGCGCAGAGGTGTTGCGCGACATGAAAAGCGCGGGCGCCGGCGCCATCGTCAATATCGGGTCCGTCAACGGGCTGGCCACCTTTGGCGACCCGGCCTACAGCGCCGCCAAGGCCGGGCTGATCAGCTATACCCGGGGCCTGGCGATGGAATACGGGCGGTTCGGCATACGCGCCAACATCATCTGCCCCGGCACCGTGCGCACGCCGATCTGGGATCACCGGGTGAAAAAGAACCCGGAAATATTCAAGAACCTGCTGAGATGGTATCCGCTGCGGCGGGTGGCCGACCCGGGCGACGTTGCCAACGCAGCGGTGTTCCTGGCGTCGGACAATGCCGCTGCGATCACCGGCGCGGTCCTGCCGGTGGATTGCGGGCTGACGGCAGGCAATATCGTGATGTCGCGCGAGATCACGCTTCAGGAGTTCTGAGGCGCACCGGCCTGGGACCGGGCCGTGCATAACGTGAAGGATGGCAAACCGCTTGGTGAACAGTGCAAAAGAGAAAAAGGTGAGCCGTACAGAGGATTTCGCCAATTCCGATCAGGTCGCGGCCGCGGATCTGATCGGGCAGATCCGTATGATGTCCGCCACCCTGCGCCCGGCCGAACGCCGGGTGGCCGAGGTGGTGCTGCAGGATATCGAGGTGGCGGTGCGTTCGAGCAATGCCCAGCTGGCAGAGGCGGCCAATGTCAGCGAACCGACCGTGACCCGGTTCTGCCGATCGATGGGCTGTGACGGGGTGCGCGATTTCAAGCTGCGGTTGGCCCAGAGCATGGTGGTGCGCCCGGACGCGAGCGGTGTTGAATCCAAGCCCGGGCTGCCGTTCTGGTCCTCGGTCTTCGGCGAGGCGATGAATGCCATCAGCCTCGCCGAACGCGAGGTTGATCCGGCTGCGGCGCAGGCAGCCATCGCACTGGTGGCGGGAGCCAAGCGGGTGTTCGTGTTCGGCCTTGGCGGCGGGTCGACCGCGCTGGCCACTGATCTGCAATATCGCCTGTTCCGGTTCGGCGTGGCGATCTCGGCCTATTCCGACAACTACCTGATGCGCATGGCGGCGGCCACTACCACCGCCGATGACGTCGTGGTGGCGATCTCGGCAACCGGGCGGACCGCCGAGGTGCTGGATGCGGTGGCAATCGCTGCCGGCAATGGCGCGGGTGTCGTTGCCGTGACCCGCACCGGATCGGAACTGTCCGGCACGGCGGACGCGGCGCTTACTGTTGACGTGCCCGAAGTCGTGGACCCGTCGAAACCCACCGCGTCTCGCTTTGCCTTCATGGCCGTTCTGGATCTGTTGGCCACCGGGGTCGCCAACTTGCTGGGGGCCGAAGGGCAGGAGACCTGGCGCCGGGTCAAGCTGCACCTGATGCGCGCCCGCGAAGGGGACTTGTTCGAGCCGCTGGGAGACTGATATGCCCGTTGAACCCACACGATACGACACGGTCCTCCGCGGTGGTATTCTGATCGACGGGACCGGGGCGGCGCGGCGCGCAGCCGATATCGGGATTTCCGGTGACAGGGTCGTGCGCGTGGCGCCTCCGGGCAGCGAGGCGATGCAGGGCACAGAGGAGATCGACGCCACCGGGCGCATCGTCGCGCCGGGATTCATCGACGTGCATACGCATGACGACAACGCGGTGCTGCGCACCCCCGACATGGCCCCCAAGGTCAGCCAGGGCGTGACCACGGTGGTGGTCGGCAATTGTGGTATCTCGCTGGCGCCGATCGCGCCGGTGGACCCGCCGCCGCCGATGAACCTGCTCGGTGATCGCACGGCGTTTCGCTTCACGCGGATGGCCGATTACGCGGCCGCCGTGGATGCCGCCGCACCCTCGGTCAACGTGGCGGCGCTGGTCGGGCACAGCACGCTGCGGGTTGGCACGATGGCGGATATCACCGGCAAGGCCAGCCCGGCGGAAATCGACGCCATGCGCGCACGGCTTGAGGATTGCCTCGCCGCCGGGGCGATCGGTTTCTCGACCGGGCTCTGGTACAAGACCAACGTTGGTGCCGATATCGACGAGGTCGTGGCGCTGGCCGAATTGCTGTCGGATGCCGGCGGCGTTTACACCACCCATATGCGCGACGAGCATGACGGCGTGCTCGATTCTCTGCGCGAAACCTTCGAGACCGGCAACCGGGCGCAGGTGCCGGTGGTGATCTCGCATCACAAATGCGCCGGGCCGAACAACTGGGGTCGCAGCACTGAAACGCTGGCCATGATCGACGCCGCCCGCGCCCATCAGCACGTGGCGCTGGATGCCTATCCCTACGTTGCCGGGTCAACGGTTCTGGAACCCTACCTGGTCGATCCCGAGATCCGGATTTCGGTATCGTGGTCGGTGCCGCATCCGGAAATGGCAAGCCGCGATCTGGCCGATATTGCCGGTGAATGGGGCTGCTCCCAGCAGGAGGCGGCCGAGCGGCTGCGCCCGGCGGGCGGGATTTACTTCCAGATGGACGAGGCCGACATGCGCCGGATCCTGAGCTATGCTCCGACCATGATCGGGTCTGACGGGTTGCCGCATGACACCCATCCGCATCCGCGCCTGTGGGGCACGTTCCCGCGGGTCCTTGGCCATTTCAGCCGCGACGAAGGCCTCTTCGATCTGGAACAGGCTGTCCACAAGATGACCGGCCTGTCGGCGGCGAATTTCAACCTGACCGACCGCGGCGTGCTGCGCGAAGGCGCGTTTGCTGACCTGGTGGTGTTTGACGCCGAAACGGTGGCCGATACCGCCACATTCGATGACCCAATACAACCGGCGGCGGGCATCGATTGCGTGATGGTCAACGGCACCGTCGCCTGGGCCGATGGCGCGGCCCGCACCGGGCGGTCAGGGAGATTTATTCGCCGGGCCTGAGCGCGGGCCGGCACAACGGGGGAGAGACCATGAAACGTGTGAAGATCGGGGTGATCGGGCTGGGCTGGTTCGGGGAAACCCATTGCGAAACGCTGTCGCAAATCCCGGAGATCGAGCTGGCGGCGCTGTGCACACGCACCGAGACCCGGCTGGAGGAGATGGGCCGCCGCCATGGTGTCGATGCGCTCTATACCGATTACACCGAGATGCTGGACAACGCAGAGATCGACGCGGTCAGCGTGGTGACGATGTGGGATCAGCACACCGAACCAACCCTCGCCGCGCTGGAGGCCGGCAAGCACGTCTTCCTTGAAAAGCCGATGGCCCACACGGTCGCGGACTGCCGCAAGATCGTCGATGCCGCAGCCAAGGCCAACGGCCACCTGATGGTCGGTCACATCTGTCGATTCAATCCGCGCTATGCCGCCGCCAAACGCGAGATTGCCGCCGGCAATATCGGCAAGATCCTGTGCATGAGTTCGCGCCGCAACATCCCGGCCGCATGGACGCCCGAGATCCTCAACAAGATCGGCCCGATCATCGGTGACGCGATTCACGACACCGACCTGATGTTGTGGTTCACCGGCGCGCGGGTGGTCAGCACCTATGCCCAGACCGTCGATCTGCGTGGACTGAGGCACCCAGATATCGGCCAGACCATGTACCGGTTCGACAATGGCGCGACGGCGACGCTGGAAACCGTGTGGTGTATGCCCGAAAAAACCCCGTTCGACATCGACGAACGGATGAGCGTGATCGGCTCTGAGGGGCTGATCCACGTGCAGGACACGTTCCCCAATATCGGTATCTGCACCAAGGACGGGTTCCGCAGCCCCGATACCACCTATTGGCCCGAACTGCATGGCCGCCTGTCCGGGGCCCTGCGCGAGGAATTCCGCTATTTCGCGCAATGCTGCCAGACCGATACGCCACCCGCGATCATTACGCCCACGGAATCGCTGGCCGCGGTCGAGGCCGCGCTGGCGGCCGAGGAATCTGCGGCCACCGGTCAGGTCGTCTATCTCTGAGGAGGCCGCAATGGCACAGCAAATGGCGCATAACCTGAACCATGTCGGGGTATCAGTGCCTGATATCGAGGCCGCGATCGCGTGGTATTCCCGCCTGTTCGGTTTCGTCCTGATCGGAGAGCCTGCCGAGGTTCGCCCGGATGGCAGCCATTTCGGGAATATCTCGTCTGACATCTGCGGCGACCGCTACGGCGGCATGCGGATTGCCCATATGGTGACCGGCGACGGGTCCGGATTTGAGCTGTTCGAATTTCTCGAACCCAAGCCCGAACGGCGCGCGGACACGATAGAATACTGGAAGAATGGCTTTTTCCACATCGCCATCACCGATCCGGATGTCGAGGGCAAGGTGGCAGAGATTGTCACCGAAGGCGGGAAACAGCGTTCCAAGATCTGGGAACTCGCCCCCGGCGGCGGCATCCGCGTCTGCTATTGCGAGGATCCCTTCGGCAACGTCGTCGAGATAATGTCCCACCGGTACGAACAGGCGATCCTGTCGGGCGGCGGCGAGTGAGGCTGGAAGACGTCGACACGCCTGCTGTTATCATCGACCTTGCCACGGTCGAACGCAACATCGCGCGCGTTCAGGCGCATCTCGCCGGGCTGGGGCTCAAAGTGCGGCCACACATCAAGACTCATCGGCTGGTGCGGATGGCGCATGCGCAGGTGGACGCAGGCGCGGTCGGCATCTGTTGCCAGAAACTCGGCGAGGCCGAGGTGATGGCCGATGCCGGGATCACCAACATTCTGATCCCCTACAACATCATTGGCGCTGCCAAGCTGGAGAGGCTAGCCGCTCTGGCGCAGAAGGTCAGCCTCTCGGTCAGCGCCGACAGCGCGGCTGTCGTGGAAGGGCTGTCCGCGGCCTGCGCCCATCAAGTACGCCCGCTGCCTGTTCTGGTGGAATGCGATACCGGTGCCGGCCGTTGCGGGGTCCAGACGCCCGCTGCCGCCGCCGATCTGGCGCTTATGATCGATGCAGCACCCGGGCTGCAATTCGACGGCCTGATGACCTATCCGCCAATCGGCCGCGCGGCGGAGGTCGGCCGCTGGCTGGCGGACGCGAAGGCCGGGATCGAACGCGCCGATCTGGCCTGCCCCCGGATCAGCACGGGCGGCACACCCAACCTTGGCGAGATCGGTCAGATTGGCACCGCGACCGAGCACCGCCCAGGCACCTACATCTATAACGACCGCTCGCTGCTCGCGGCCGGCGCCTGCGAAGAGGCGGATTGCGCGCTGACCGTGCGCGCGACGATCGTCAGCCGTCCAACACCGGACCGCGCCATTCTGGACGCAGGATCGAAGGCGCTGACCTCCGACCTGCTTGGCCTTGACGGCTACGGCCTGATAGTCAGTCATCCCGACGCCCGGATCGTGGCGCTGAGCGAAGAACACGGCCATGTCGATCTGGGCCAATCCGGCTGGCAGCCGGAAATCGGGGAACAGGTTGTGATCATCCCCAACCATGCCTGCGTCGTCTCGAACCTTTTCGACCGGATTTATCTGCGCCACCCCGATGGCACCATCGAACCCGCGCCGGTCGACGCGCGCGGCCGCAGTACTTGAAGGAACGGAGGCGCAGATGCCCGCCAATCGCAGTTATCTTCCAGAGGTCGAAACCGCCGCGAACTCGATACCGATGCTCGACATATCCGATGTTCCCGGCGCCCGTGAAACGGTGCGAAAGTTCGTCGAGGAACTGGCGCAACAGGGCATAGAACGGCCATCCGACTCCAACGTAATTGAATCCGAGGCCGCCGTACCGGCAGCCGCGGACCACCCCGCGATTCCGGTCCGGATCTACAGGCATCGCGCCGGGCCCGACCCGGCGCCGCTGGTACTGAATTTCCACGCTGGCGGGTTTGTTCTGGGCGATCTGGAATCCGAACACCTGCGCTGTCTGACCATCTGCCGCGACACGCGCGCCACGATCATCGGCGTGGACTACCGGCTGGCACCCGAACACCCCTATCCGGCGGGTGTCGAGGATTGTTATGCCGCGCTGGTCTGGGCGATCGCCAATGCCGAAACTCTGGGCTTCGATGGAACCCGTGTCGCCGTCTGTGGCGGCAGCGCCGGCGGCGCGCTCTCGGCGGCAGTCTGCCTCATGGCGCGGGATCGGCGCGGCCCGGACATCGCTGCCCAGATGCTGCTTTACCCGGTAACCGACGATGCCTGCGATACCACATCGCTGCGCGGCGGCGACGATTGTTACATCTGGAACAGACAAAACTGCGCAGACATGTGGGATCAGTATCTGGGCCGCGGCCGCGACATTGCCCCGCCCTATGCCGCCCCGGCACGGGCCGCTGATCTGTCACGCCTGCCACCCGCCTTGGTCGTCACTTGCGAACACGATCCTCTGCGTGACGAAGGCATCCTCTTCGCGATGCGTCTGATGAATGCCGGAGTGCCGGTCGAGTTGCACAATTTCGCCGGTACCGTTCACGCCTTTGACATGCTGGTTCCCGGACCTCTTTCCGAACGCGCTCTTGCGGATCAATGCGCCTTTGTCTCACGCTCGTTGGTCTGCGATCAGACATAGTGATCCTCACTCAACGTTTTCTTCGTTGCATTAATGCGTTTCGGTTTAAACTTACGACGTTTCCGGCAGCCTTGAAGTCGTTCCAGCACTCGTTTGGATCGTAGAGCCCGCAGATCGATCCGATGGCGCCGAAGACTTCGGTGAAGGTTGTGGACCCGATCTTCCTCGGATGGGCTATCAGCTTCGAGAAGCCTCGATAACCGGACCAATAGAAACAGATGCCTGCTGAAATCCTGGTCTCCGCGGGTAAGTGCGGAAGCTGCGCATGCCAAAATATCTGACCCTTTGACCCCCGAGGTGGAAGGTCAAGTTAGATCAGAAGGGCCTGTGTTGCCTGTTTTTCAGAACGATCAGATTACCGTTATGAATGGATCGTTTTAGGTTTTCTGGGCGTCGGAGAAAAAATCTGCGTCATTCCGGCAAGCCTGCGTTGCGAAGAGACGTGAACAGAGCCTGTTTGCGCTGATCATCCTGTATAGGAATGAACTCGAAGTCGGACACGTGAGGGTCGGGATAGTAACGGCGGAAATTATCGATGGCCTTGACCGCTTCACCTCGGCGCCCGAGTTTTTCCAATGACGCTATGTAGATGAGATGTGACCTGCCCCCAGAATTTCGGACCATTCAAAAAGAGAGTTTGTTCTCGTAACGTTCAAAGCTACGAGGAGAACGAAGAATGCGGAAGTCACGCTTCACAGAGGAACAAATCGTCGGGATTTTGCAGGAGTATGCTGCGGGTGCCAAAGTGTCTGAGCTTTGCCGCAAGCATGGGATGTCCGATGCGACGCTGTACAAGTGGAAAGCCAAGTATGGCGGCATGACAGTATCCGAGCTGCGCCGCCTGAAGGACCTGGAGGTCGAGAACTCGGAGCTGAAGCGTCTGCTGGCAGACGCGATGCTCGATAATGCTGGTCTTAAGGGGCTGCTGGCAAAAAACTCATAACGCCTGCCGCCCGTCGGGATGCGGTGGTCACGTTGATGGCTGAACACCAATTCACGCAAAGGCGGGCGTGCAGGCTGGTTGGAATATCCAGATCGAGCCTGACCTATCAGGCGCGCCCGGATCGCCACGCGCGGCTTCGGGAACGTCTGATCACGCTTTCAGGCAAGCACAGGAGGTATGGCTATCGTATGTTGCATGCCAAGCTGGTGCGCGAGGGGTTCAAGGTGAACGTCAAAGTCGTCGAACGTATCTACCGCGAGGAGCGGCTGTGGCTACGTCGCACAAAGCGCAAGAAGATCCCCAAGGAAGGCCGTGAGGGCGGCTGGTGCCCGATTGCAGCCAACCAACGGTGGTCTTTGGATTTCACCAGTGACGCACTGGCAAACGGGCGCAAATTCCGAACGGCGAACCTCAAAGATGATTGCACACGAGAGTGCCCCGCCATCGAGGTGGATTTCTCACTGCCCGGTGAGCGGGTCGTGGAACTGCTGAACCGGGTCGCACGCGAACGCGGATATCCTGACATTCTGGTCGTTGATAACGGCCCGGAACTACGAGGTCGCGCGCTTGACGCCTGGGCCGATGACAACGGCGTGCAGTTGTATTTCATAGATCCGGGCAAGCCGACCCAGAATGCCTACATCGAGAGTTTCAATGGTCGCTTCAGGGACGAATGTCTGAACCAGCATTGGTTCACAAGCATCGGCGAGGCTCGTGACATCATCGAAAACTGGAGGATAGACTACAACACAGAGAGACCGCACAGCAGCCTGAGATATCAAACCCCGGAGGAGTTCGCGGCAGCGCGGCCCTTCGACAAAACGCAATGGGCACAGCCGCTTGAGCTACATGAGGGCTCCGCGCCTGCGCCCATTGCTCACGCCGCTGAATGATGGCACACAAATGGAGAGCAAACTCGATTTACGAGTGGCCCTGAAAAAAGGGGCAGGTCAGATGCGCCATCCGGAATTCCTGGCTGATCGCTAACCAGTTGCCGGCAGCCTCCATAGCAGCTGTGTAATCTCTCTGGTTGAACCGCAAAAGACTAAGCATCGGGTAGCGCATCATCAGGACGATGTGGCCGGCTTCATCGGCGAAAACCTGTTCAAACAGCTTTTCGGCTTCTGCATCGCGACCCTGGAACAGGCAGCCATTGGCCCACATGCCCAGAAATGCCTGAAATGCCGTGCGTGGCACTGATCAGGGCGTCGAAAGATTGCTCTGCCTCTTCGAACTCGGCCAGCCAGACCCCGACCATCAGGCGGCCCTGCACCGCGAAGGCGTGGCCGGGCTTCAGGGCGAGGGCACGGCGCAGGTATTCATACGCCTCGCGAAACCCGTCTTGCCGGTTTTTGTCATGGCCGAGTTGGACAGCATAGAAGCGGGCCCAGCCTTTGAAGGTCAGGACGTTTTCATCCCTTGGAAAGACCGTCAGGGCATAGTCGCAAATCTCATCAAACTCTTCAAAATGCGGTTTGTCGTGGAAAGTGAAGAACGCTTGCATGGCCACGTCTTGTAGCGCGGACAGAAAGCGGTCGGGCTGGTCGGTCAGTTTTTCCAACTCTGCGATGGCCTGCAATCCCTTCGGGCCGGATTTCAGGTAGAAATCCCGCCAGAGGCTGCGGAATTCGGCCGGATCGGAATCGAGGAAATCAAACGCCTCGGACTCGTCAATTGTTTTGCTGTAGGTCATCACGGCACTGCCGTCGGTGGTTTCATAGGTGTTGACCGCGATCCTGACTTTCGGACCGATCTGGCGGACGGTGCCAGTGCTGACCGTGCGACTGTCCTGTTGCCGGGCGGCGTCGATGAGGGCGGGCAGTTCCGTTATGTCGGGATCCAGCAGCTGCGAAGCCGTGTTCATCCACCCCATCGAGGAAAATATTCGCATAAGCGATCCGGGCAGTTCCGCCGAGAGGTATGTTGCGGTTTCGCCGCCGCCGAGGTCCCTGATGGGGCCGATGCTGGCATCCAGATGTGTCGGCTTTGGGGCAGAAGTCCGGGCGATGGCGTGTTCGGTGCCCTCTCCCTGCCGGATCATCTGCGCGAGGTGGGTGGTCGCAATGTCGGGCTTGGCGTCCAGTTCACCCGCCAGAGTGGCCTTCAATGTGTCAAACAGGGTCAGGGCTTCGGCCCGTCGCCCTTCGCCTGCCAGGAGGTTCATTGTGAGCCGGGCAAGCGATTCATCAAACGGGCTGAGCGTTCGGGCGGTCTCGGCCAGTTCTAGTGCACGGACAAGATCACCTGCGGTCTTTTCCGCTTCGATCTCATTTACCAGGGCGCTGACACGTGCAGTACGATTGCGCTCTTGTTCGTCCGACAGCCAATTGTCGAAATCCTCCGCTCCCGAAGAAAAGCCCGGCAGCAGATCAGCCGCGTCGGCAGTCACCATGCCAGTGGCCAGAACCAGCGGGTCATCACCGGTGACCACCCCTTCGCCAACTGCCTTACGCAGTGCAAACAATGCCTGCCGAAGCGAATTTCGCGCCTGATCATCGAAGCGGTCACCCCAGAGGAGTGTCGCCAGATGTTCGCGGCTTTGCGGCTGGCCAGTCAGAGCGAGATAGACCAGCAGCGCCTGCGCCTTCTTGTTCTTGAGCAGGATCGGCTCACCATCCCGTGTAAGGGAAAATGCTGGTGAGAGTGTGAGCTTGAGACTCATGCGCTGGAAATTCCTGGGTTAAACAGGCTGTATAACGGGCGTTATTGCGGAATTAACGCCGGGCAAATGCAAAAAAGCAAGGATTTCACGCTCCGGCAAATGGCGGGATAACGGCGGGCGGGCAGATTGGGATCAGTCAGATAGACACCCAAAAAGGATCAAGAAATGACATACGCAACCAACACCTCCCCCGCTCGCAGCACCATAATCGACCTACCCCTCGCAGAGGTCAAACCGACGTTAAAACGCCTGGGCGCAATGGCGAGATTGTTTCTTCGGTTGCAGGGCGCACTTCCCATGAACCGACGGTATCGCCGCGATATCGGGTTGGATCACGCAGATTATGATCCGCGTACGGAAGTGGCAGATTTGATGATCAGGAACGGGATACATTTCTAACGCTCTCAAGTCGCGCTGCTTCAAGACCTAATGGCTCATCTGCTCCGCGACCCTGACCCGCGTTGTTGAGGAGCGCGTCATAGGGGCCCTCGGCCCGTACAACGGCAGCTGCAATAGAAACCGGATCGCTGAGGTCGGTCCTGATCCATTTGTCGACATTCTTTGTCGGTTCATGGATGTCAAAAGCGGTGACTTCGTGCCCCGCCTCTTTCAATTGTGCCGCTGCTGCGGCCCCGATCCCCGTGGCGCCACCTGTCAGTGCTACTTTCATAAACTTCCTCCGAGAAACGGGTGCAAAAGATGCGGCCCGACTTGGCTTGATTATGCCGGGGCAAAACGCGCGACCCATGAGTTTCTATTTTATTCCGGTGATTGACCTACCGGTTGCCACGGTCCGCCCTGTATCAGAAATCTAGCCGGCTCAGAGATCGAATGCGCTGTCATTGGCCATCAAACTCTCTCCGGTCCTGGGAAACCCTTACGAAGGACCCATTTTATGGTTCCTAATGTGACAGGAAAACCGGAACTTTCGTGTTGGAAATCACGTCCGTTGTTGGGCCTCCGAACAGATCATGAGAAAACTTGCTGTGTTCGTAGGCCCCCATTACGATAAGCTGGGCGTCGAGTTCAGTTGTTGTTTCCAGCACAGTATTTCCGATCGAGTGATGCCTGGGTTTGATAACGAGGTCCACGTTGATGCCATGCCGTTCAAGGTTCCGGATCAGCCGGTCCGTGCCCTTCGGTGCAGCCTTCCCAACACACAGCACGGTCACCCTGGCCTTGTTCTCCAGGATCGACATCGCATCGCCCATAGCGCGTGCAGCTGATCGTTTTCCGTCCCAAGCGACGATGGCATGATCGGCCAGACCATCCCGACTATACCCGTCAGGCACTGGCATGCCCCCATCGGGTGGTCCGTGACAAAGCCAGGTCCGACCCACATGTCTGTTTGTACGCAACTCGCCGCAGCGCCCGACCAGCGGCGGGAGATCGGCGTCAGTTCTTGGCGGAACTGGGGAAAGCCGGCAGCGATGCGGTGTCCTGCACCTCTTGGCCCGAAGCGGCAGCCAGTATGGCAAGGCGGTCCGGTGTCTGGCCCAGAACCCGGTTGCCGCCCGTTTCGGCTTTCAGCGCGAAATCCATCCAGGCATTGCTCAGATCCGGATCGGCGCCGGTGACGCCGAAGCCCTGCGCCATGTGGTGGCTGACGATTTCGCCGTAGCCGGGTTTCCCGGCGGTTGACAGCAGAACGCCGGCGGCCAGCGCCATGTCCACGTCATCGGTGCGATAGCCGACGCCAAGACAGACCTGACCGGCCGCGACCAGTTGGTCCCTTGGCTGGCCCGACGCGCGTATCACCTTCTCGGTGCTGCGCATCACGTTTTTCGGAGAGGCTTCCGGCAATTGTGTGATCGTGGCTCGCATAGCGCGGGTCAGACCCCGGCAGCGCTGTTCGATCAGGGCCGGGGTCAGATCGGTAATTGTGGCCTCCACCCGGGCGCCTTCGGCCATGGCCTGTGTACGGGCAAGGCAGAACTGTTCGTTCAGGGCCATGTCCGGGTCGCGCATGTCGGCGGCGGTTGTCAGACCGCCATTGGCGGCTGTCAGAAGGTTGATCTCGCTGCAATGTTCGGCAATCGATGCGCCCTCCTGACCGAAATTGAACGAGGGCAGGGTGGCCTCGGAGGTCACCGTTTTGGCAGTCAGGGTTTCAGGCGCCGGTGCCGGGTCGGGCAGGGTGGCGACAACCCGAACACCGGGGTCGGGCGTGGGAATGCCCATCGCCTCGTTGTGATAGGTCTTAAGCAGCCCGCGCTGACCTTCGCTGGCGACGATGCTGTCATATGGTGCGACATGTGCGCTTGCGAGGGCGCGCTGATGCGACGAGATCAGGAAGGCCCGTTCCTCGGCGTTCAGGGTGCCATCGGCGGGATAGCCCATATCCGCCTGATAGGCCGATGCTCCGGCGCGGCTCTTGCGGCCAAGGATGCCGTCGACCGCCCCGACATCATAGCCGAAGTAGTTCAGCGCACTCTGCTGGGTCCGGTTCAGTTCCAGCTGAGCGGCGGACAGGGTCGGCGCAGAGCGCCTCTGCGTGGTGGATTGCCGTTGCGACTGGCGCTGCTGTGACGCCGCCCGGTCGCGCTGTTTCTTGCGGTGCGCCTGATGCAGGACGATGCCGCCGATGAGCGCTGCCGCGCCAAGAATGGCGGCGGTATCGTCGGCGCGGGCCTTTTCGGCCGGCACGGCAATGAGGCTGCCTGCGATCAGCGCGACAAACATGTGTTTGACAAACATTTCCTCACCCCGAGATTAACGTCTCAATATGGAAATATAGGGATCCGGCGGTAAAATTTCACCGGGGAAGCTGCTGGAGTCCAACAAGGCTGCTTGTCGGAGTCAAGGTTTTCGCCCTGACAGCATGGTTTTGAGCGGAAATCCGGGCCGGGTATCAGTTCAGCGCGAGATCGAGCAAGGCCGCGTTATCCATATCGGACCGGTCGGCAAATTCCGTCAGATCGTCCCAGAACCGGGTTACGGAGTGTTGCAGGTCCGCGCGGTCCGACAGGCGCAGCTCCTCGCTCAGCACGTCATAGACCTTGACCAGGTCGTCCGCCGCGAAATCGCTGCTGAGCGTGCCGAGCGTGGCGCGGTAGGTCAGCAGGTAAATCTGCTGCAGCCGGCGCAGTTCGGCAATCTGTTCGACATGGCCGCGCAGTTGCCGTTTGAACAGATCGCTTCGGTCCTTGGCGTTTTGCAGCTCGGTCAGCATCCGGATATTTGCGGCCTTGGTTTCAATTTCAACCGCGTTTTCGTTGATCGTTTCGACGAAGGTTGCCCCGGACAGCATGGTCGCCCGCGCGGATTGGCGCAGGGCGCTGCGGACCTGCTCGCGGTTGCGGCGCAGTTCCAGCTGCAGGTCGGTCAGGGCGCGGACACGGCGCGGGTCGGCTTCACCTTCGATCAGGGCGGCGAGTGTATCGGCGGGGTCGGCCAGATCGTCATCGGCGCCGGACACCATATCCGACCAGCGCCGGCGGATATCGGCAAGGTCGGCTTCGGATATGGCGACATGGGTCGAAATGACCAGCCGCAGCCCGAAGGTTTCGCTGCTGAGCGGCTGGCCGGTCTGCGGGTCGAAAATCGGGTACTCGATGCGCTGGGCGCTGGAGATCTGCCCGGCAGCCGACAGCGCGGACCCGCCCCGGGCAACGATGCCGCCGGTCTGGCCGTGCAGGCGTCCGACCGCGTTCATGTTGTAAAACCCGTGCATAAGTTCCTCGGCATTGCCGTAAACGTCATAGAGGCCCAGCGGATTGGGTTGCCGGACGCCGACCGGGCCCAGCCGGCCACTGCCCGAGCCCGCCCCCTGAAACCGGGCGAAATCCCGCAACGGTGCGTCGCCGAAAAACCGGATCTGGGAAAATACCGCTGTGTCCACCCGGGCACCACCGCGCACCGCGTATTCCCATTCCGTTTCGGTGGGCAGGCGCAGGAAACCCAGCGCGGCGCCGGCGCGGGGCAGGCGGCCCTGCGCATTTTCGTAGAGCCATCCGGTGTAGCTCTGCGCCACGGTCTGCGCCGCGTGCCAGCTAAGACCGCCCTGGGCGATCCGGTCACCGCGCTCTGGCAGAGCACAGTCCCCCTGAAGCGCACGGTACTGGCCGCGTGTCAGTTCGTACCGGGCTATGTAGAAATGGGTTGTATCCGGTGTGTCGCCGGGGAACGGGCCGCGCAGATAGGCGGTGTGGAAATAGTCCGAATAGCCGGTGGTGTTCCCGGACTGGCCCAACCGCAGGCGGCGGTCGGCCAGCGGGTCGGCGGCATCGACGGGGACGTCGACCCGTTGAAACGCCATTGCCGCGCCGCAGGGCATCGGCAGGATCAGGTCGGCAGGCCGGGTATCCGCGGCGGGATCGAAGAATTCCGCTGGCCATGGGGTCTGGGCGGTGGCATTCGACGCGCAGAGCACCGGCAACAGGAGCAGAAGGCGTCTCATGGCATGTCCCGCAATACTACGGCCGGGTCCAGACGCTGCACGGACCATGCGGCCACCGCCGCTGCGCAGGCCGTAAGCGCCAGCACGGCCAGCGCAATGAATGCGGCCTGCACCGGCGCGATGATCAGCAGCGCGGCGTCCTCCGGCAGGCCCTGCCCGAACAGGCGGCGGGCCAGCGGGCCGACCATGGCTGTTGCGGCAAAGGCCAGCACGAGGCTCAGCATCGCGGTCGCCAGCGCCTGCACGACCGGGAACAGCGCGAGTTGCAGGCTGGGGACGCCGAGCAGGGCAATGGTTGCCAGCACACCGCGCTTGCGCGCCACGTCCGACCAGAAGGCCAGAACCAGCGCCGCGCCAAGGCCGATGGTGGCGAGGGCGGCGGTGAGGCTCATGGCGAGGTTGAGGTTGCGGCCCAGCCCGAGCAGCGCCTCGACATCGCGGGTGCGGGCAGTGGTGCGGATGCTCAGTTCGGTCTCGATGCGGCTCTGCAATTCGGCCAGGCCGTCGAGATCGCGGGCATAGACGCGGATGCCTTCATAGGCCGGGACCCGTTCGGTCAGGTCGCGCCCGTGGGTAATGCCGTGATCAGGCAGGGCATAGGACTCGTAGAAAGCCTCGATCAGGTCCAGCGTTTCGAACGGGGCAAGAATGACGGCGCCTGCCGCGGCCTCGTCCGGCAGGACGGCGCTGACGGTTGCGGGCAGCACCAGCTGACGCGGACGGTTTTCGGCCTGGCTGATCAGTTGCAATTCTGCCCCCGTTTCCAGATCGAGCTGCCGCGCAAGCTGTGCGCTGACGGCGACCTTGCCGGCGGCAATCAGGGCCCCCTCGGGCAGAGTCGGATCCCCGGTGCCGGATGGCACGATCAGGGCCGGCCGGATGCGCGGGCCGTCCTTTGCGCGGACGTTCATATAGTCGAACTGACCGCGGATCTTGGGCGTGAGAAAGGCGATTTCCGGCCATTGCCGCAAGGGATCGATGTCTGCGTCGGAAAACGAGGCATTGCCGGCGGTGTCGATCTGGAGCGTGGCGGGATCGGCCATAAGTTCGCCGATCAGTGCCGAATAGACGCCGTTCTTGACCCCCAGCAGCACCAGCAGCGGCACCAGCACACCGACCATGATGGCTGTGTTCGCCAGCAGGAAGAACCGGTCCTTCCACAGGGCTGTCAGCGCCAGTTCCGCCACGATCATAGCCCGCCCTCCAGCCGGCTGATCACCGGGTCCCCGGCCCGGACCGTCAGCGGCAGATGCCGGATGCCGTGGCGTGCAATGCGGTCGAGATCGTGGCTGGCGACGATCACGCCGGTCTCCCGTTCGCGGGCCATGTCCAGAAACAGCGTCAGAACGGTTTCGGCATTCTCGGGGTCCAGTGCAGCGGTGGGTTCGTCAGCGATGACAAAGGGTGGCCGGTGGGCCAGCGCGCGGGCGATCGCGACGCGCTGCCGCTGACCGATAGAGAGGTTTGCGGGCGACACCGCCCCAAGCCCGGTCAGTCCCAGCCGCTCTGTCAGATGAGTGATCCACGCGTCGTCCGGGCGGTGGGTGAGCCGCTGAGGCAGGCGGATGTTTTCCATCACCGTCAGGAACGGCACCAGCCCGCCGGTCTGTGGCACGAACCCGAACAGCTGTCCCCGGGTCCGGGCAAGCGCCGAGCCGCGGGCGCCACCGGCCCAGAGCGCGGCCAGATCGGTGTCGTCATGGCTGTATCCCGTGCCCGATCCGGGCGCGCGCAGCAGCCCCAGCAGTTCCAGCGCCAGCGTCTTGCCCGAGCCGCTGGCACCGGTCAGGGCAACCACGTCTCCGGGAGAAATTTCGAGCCGGTCAATCTCCAGCCGGAACCGCGTATCGCCATCGGATAATCCGATCCAGCCGTTCCGAAGATGCAGACCGGACATCGCTCAGGGCAGGACGTCGAAGGGCATGGCAAACACATATTCCCCGTCCGGCGCGTTTTCTGAAAGCGGTGTCCAGATCGTCGGATCCAGCAGCCACTTGCGATACAGCACCAGCTTCTGGCGCACCCCGTCGAGGATTTGCCGCCGGTTCATCGCGCTTTGCTGCCAGCGGGCCTCGGTCGTGAGCATAAGCTGGCTTTCGTAGGGCAGGTCTTCGAGGAATTCCAGTGCCCCGCCCAACGTGTCGCTGTCAGGGTCAAGCAGGCGGTCGGGATTTCGGGCCATGCGGGCCACGACATCGCGCACCTGTGTGAAGAAGCTTGCGGCATCCTCGGCATTGCGGCTTTGCTCGCCCAGCGTCAGAAGCTCTGACAACAGGTCGGCCATGGTCGCCAGTTCGTTCCTGGTGACCAGCAGCCGGGGCTCGACGGCCAGGCGGGACGGATCCTCAACCGCGCGTTCGGAGATCCAGCCCCGGATCACATCCGGCGCCTGTGTGTCCCGCAGCCGCCCGAGATAGGCCAGCTGCATGGCCAGACCGAGATTGACGACATTGCCCGCCTCTTCAGGCGGCAGGACCGGCTGTTCGTCCCGCGCGGTGCGGATGACATCCGTCAAAGCGGTCACAAGCGTGGTTATGCTGGCTTCGAACGCTTCCGGCGATCCGTCCGAGATGCCGTAGTAATAGGTATCGCCCTGAAACCGCGACAGCCGTTCATACTGGTCCCTGGCCCAGGCGTGCTGGGCCGCTCCGCCTGCCGGCGTCTGCAGATGCAGGGTCATGATGGCGATGCCCTTGTCCTTGGCCGCTGCCTGCAATTCGGCCGGCCCGATATCCGAGCGCGCATTGGGATCGTTGGGGTTCTTGGGCCCGGCATCGGTGATCAGCACGACAACGCGGGCATCAAACGGGTCCCTGCCGTCAGCCTCCCACGTGATGCCCTCGACCGCGTCCTCGACCCCGGCCAGGCTGTCTTCGTTGAAGCCGGGGGAACTGGCTGTGGCGACCCGCGTGGCGGCGTGGATCGTTTCGATCACCGGCGACGGGTCGCTGCGGCGTTCCAGCGGCAACAGCAGACGTGTGCGGTAGCCCAGCGCCGGCACCGCCCCGTCATTGTCGCGAAAGGCGACAACACCGAAATGCACACGGGTCCCGATCTCGGTGTCCCGGATGTCACCGACAATGCGCTGGACCGCCTCCTTGGTCCGGGCGATGTAGGGGTCCATCGACTGGGTTGTGTCAAAGACAAAGACGATCCCGGCGTCGAAATCGTCGGCGATCGCTCCGGCCTGTTCGCCGCCTTCGCGCAGCGGAACCGAGGCAACCTGCATCAGCAGGTTGTCATCGTAGTTTAGCGGGTGCAGGTCCTGCCGGAAATCGAGGATCGGCATCAGGTAGAGCCGTTCGACGATATTTACGAAATCTGCCGGTTCGATGGCAACGATACCGTCATCCGGCGCGGGTTTGCCCGCGACGGCATCGGCCAGCATCCGGTCCTGCTGTGCCTGCAGCGATTCATGGGTCATCAGCGCGCGAAGCTGCGTTTCAGTGTCGAACAAAAGCTGGCGCTTGCGTCCGGCAGAGCTGGTAAAGGCGGCGACAATGTTCTGTTTCCAGTCGACCACGTCTTTGCGGCGCACCCAGCCTTCGGGACCACCGGCCAGTGACCGGCTGACATTCATCCAACCAGCGCCGTCGGTATAGACGTAAAGCGGCTGAAAGGCCGGCAGCTGGCGTTGCGCCGTGCCGTCGGGCGCGTCGAACAGCAATGTGCCGGGACGGCTGAGGACGCGAAGGTAGATCGTCTTGCGGCCCTCGGCCAGAAGTGGCCGGTCCTGCGCCAGTGCCGTCGCGTTCCAGCCGGACTGGGAAGCCAGGATCAGGACCAGAAGAAGAAAGGCGCGTCTAGTTGCAGAAATCATCAAAGGCGCTCGCGTCGAGGGTCAGTTTGGAGCCTGCCAGATCGTTGCAGACGGTTGCAAGGCGGTCGGCGGCTTCCTGCGATCCGGCCCGCGCGGCGCGGGCGTAATACTCGGCGGCCCGGGCCGGGTTGTCGGAAAAGGTCAGCCCGACCAGATTTTCGATCCGGGCGTCGAGGTGTTTATCGTCGTAAAGCGTCCCGAACAGCAGCAGCGCCTCGGAATTGTTGGCGGCGGCGGCGTCCTCAACGACCCGCAGCGCGGTTTCCGGCAGGGCGCTGCGCCCGCAGTCGCGAACCGCCGCGATCCGGGGGGTGTAGCCGTCCAGTGACAGCACCCGCTCTGCCGAGCAAAGGTCCGGGTCGCCCGTGGCGGTCGTGCCGGAACCGCCGCCATCCCGGTTGAACCAGAAAAAAGCGGCCACGGCGGCAACGGCCAGAACCAGCAGCAGGATCAGCAGCCATCTCCGCGAAGCCGGAGGCTCTGCCGTTTCCATCTCTGGCTGAGGTTTCGGTATGTCCGGCCGGACAGGCGGCACGACCGGGGCAACGGGTGCCACCGGGGCGGCGATCGCCACCGGGCGCGCGGTTGCGCTGAGACGCCCCGGCTCGGCGCGCGGGGCGGCGGGCAGCATCGTGTCCGGCCAAGTCACGTCATGGGCATGGTCGTTCAATTCGATACGCAGGGGCGTGTATTCGCCAATCCGGTTGACAATCTCGGGGCCGATAAGGATCCGGTCGCCGTGCTCTTGCCGGTGCACCTGAAAAGGGCCGAAAGCATGGCGTTGCGGGCGCCAGTTTTCGCCGTCTTCGGTGCCTTCCGCCGGATGCAGCCAGCGGCCGGAATAGGCGTCCTGCACCGCAACCGAAACGGGGCCGTTCGGCAGGGAACCGCCCGGAACCTCGAGGAACCCGTGGCCGCCTGCCGGGTGTTGCGGATCGGGGTGAACCTTCAGGCTCATGAACCGTGCAGCGCCTTCATCGCCCCGAGAAGCTCACCCAGCCGCAGGTTCTGATCTACGTTTATCCGGTCGCCGATCCCGTCCTTGGCGTTGGCCACAAAGACCGCTTCGAGCGCAAAGACCCAGTCGGTCCAGGTTTCTTCGGCCACCGGGCGCGGTCTGACCGGCAGGTCGTCGGCCCGGTCGGTCACGGCGCGCGGCGCAAAGACCGGCCGGTTCTGGTCGTCCGGTGTTTCGATCCGGGGTCGGTCGTCGACGGGCAGGTCCAGCATGCCCAGCGCCCCGACAAAGTGGTTCACGCTCTCGGCGGCGATGATTGCGGCGGGCTGGGCCTGACGTTCAACGGTCAGCCCGAAATTCACGTCGCGCAGTTGCGACGCGGTGCGGCCGGACAGGCCGTTGCGCCGCGCAGCATGGATCAGTTCGGCGACCAGATCAAAGGCGCCGGTTTCGGTCAGGCCGTAAGCGTCGCGCCGTCCGGCATGGTCGCGGAAGGCCTTCATGCCCTCGATCCAGACCTCCAGCGCGGTGTCGGCCTGAAACCGTTCAAGGCTGACGGTGCGGAACTGGCCGTTCTCCGGTTGCGGGTCCGGCGGGCGGCCGGGACGCTGCGGCCGGCCGGGGCGTTGCGGGCGTTCCGCCGCGACCGGATCGCCGCCTGCGCTGGTGACAGCATTGGAAATCCGGACCTGACTCGGAACGTGTGAAATCCGCGCCTCGATCTCGTCCTGACCGACCATCAGCGCGTCCATCAGGGCGCCGAAACGATGCCGTGTCAGGGCAACCTCGAGATCGTCGATGACCGCGGCGGCGGCCTCCTTTTTCTCGGTGATGCGCTGTTGCAGGTCGTCAGAGACATGGAACGGTGCGACGGACCGCTCGATTACGGTCAGAAGACCGGTCAGCTGTTTGCGGATCTGGTTCAGTTTGGCATCGGGCTTGCAGGCTTTTTCCAGCGCCGCTGCGAGGTATCGCACCCCGCCGTCATTCAGCGTCAGCGCCGCGTCCCACGCGGCTTGCGGGTCGGAGAAATGACGCTGGACCGACGGGGCGCGCAGGCATCCGGCCCTGAGCTCGGCCAGCCGTGCCTGTTTTTCCGGGCGGACGCGTTGTTCGATCCGGTCCGGCCCGTAATCGATCAGCCCGTCCACGAAAAAATTCGGATTGCGCAGCCAGAAGCAGTTGTCGAATGGGCGGCCCGGACCCCATTCGCTGACCCAGGGATCACTGCCCTTGCCGAATTTTTCCAGCAGCGACGCCTGAATGCGCCGTTCGAACCGCGTTTTGTCACCGCCCTCGGCGGCACTGTCGCTGAGGTGCTTGTCGAACTTGGTCAGCACCATGAACAGCACGCAATCAGACATGGCACGCTGTTGCGGCGTGGCGCCGTTGGTCTTTGCGATCCAGTTCTGCACCAGCCCGGGCAGGTCCACGGTTTCCATGTTGCTGTCGGGGATGCACAGCAGCATGGAGGTGATTTCCTGATTTTCCACGTAGCGGTCGAAGAGATAGGCGACTTTCCCGCGCAGCAGCAGTTCCGGCAGGATCGCATCGGGGCTTTCGAACGCCTTTTCGAGATGCTGTTCGAAGCGGTTCCGGGCGCCGGGAAAATCAAGCAGGTCGGTATCTGCGAACATCGGTGCCGGCAGGTCGCGCATGGGCAACACCAGTTCTGCCGCCAGCGCACAGACCAGCGATCGCGCCAGCGACACGGTTCTGCCGTCGGGTGTCAGCACCGACAGGGGCGTGCCGTCAGCTGTTCCGGCCAGTGTCTTGACGTCGATGATCGAGCTTTCGCGCGGCACCAGCGCGTCGAGGCCGCAAAAGACTTCACCTGCGTGACCAAGCTGGCCGAGCGATTGCGCCAGTTTTGTGTAGAGGTCCGAAAATGGCTGGTGGCCGCCCCAGAGGACAGCGAAGAACGCGGCCCGGTCTTTCGGGGACAGGCGCGGCGCGATCCGTGCGGCGTCGTCCCAGAGCGGCTTCAGGGCGGCGGCATAGGCTTCGCGGCCAAAGGTTGCCTCGATATATTCGGCAATCTCGTAGACATCGTCCTGATCCAGCCCGGCCTGTGCGGTGCCGGTCTTGCCGCGAAAACTCTCGATCTGGGTGGCAATCTCGGAGGGTTCCGGGGCCGGTTCGGACAGGTCGCCGTCCATGAAGAACGAATTGACCAGCGTGCGGATGATGTCGGCTTCGCCCAGCAGGATCAGGCGCACCGGATGGCCGTCCGGTGTGGGTTGCTTGTCCATGGTGAACCGCGTCACCAGCCCTGTGCTTTCGCCTTCGCCCTCGGGGTTGATCGCTCGGATATAGTCAAGCTGGCCGTCGCCAGGTGCGAAATCGGCGATCAGCGGACCGGTCGCAGGGCGGGCGAGGACCGACACGAGAAAGGATTTCCCAGCCTGGCTGGGGCCGAAAACACTGACCGACATGCGGGTGCCGGCGGCCCGGCCAAGCCGCTCGGCCCGGCGTCGCGTTCGGCGCAGCATCCGCCGCAGCGACTGCGCCTCGGCCCCGACTGTATCGGCGTTTTCGGGGTCTTCGACCCAGGTCAGCGCCGCGCCCGTGAGCCGGGCCAGTTCGGCGGCATCGTCTACAAGTCTGTCCTGGTCCTGGGTGCTCATCTGTATCCTTCAGAACCGGAACAGGCCGGTATCGATCCAGTAATCGTTGTCAAATCCAAGCGTTTGCAGGCGCAGCTGCACCTCCGACGGCTTGATGCTGTCGCCGTCGGCATCGTCCACAGCGGTGATGGAAAACGCCTCGCGCAGGGCCTCGCGGCGCAGCAGCGACTCGGAGGTTTGCAGGTCGGGGTCGCCGTCGAACTCGGTGCGTTCCAGCGTCACCGTCAGCGGCGCGCGGGACTGGGCAGCCTGCGTGGCGAAGTCCATCCGGTAGAGCGGGGTCGTGGCCCAGCGTTCCAGCGGCAACTGCCGTGCCCCAAGGTAGACCGGGGTGTACATCCTGATCTTGGCCTCCAGGTCGACGCCGGATTTGCGCGCGTCCAGATCGATGTCGGAAAACAGCACCCGGTCGTCGGTGATCTGGCCGGAACTGTCCATTTCGCCGATGAACCGCGCGGTGGATTTCATCCGGAATGCCGAAGTGTCGACCCTGAAATTCGGAATGCGCGCCTCGCTCAGCGCGATCAGCATGCCGCCCACCGCGACAGTCGATTTCGGATCGCCGATGCGCTGGGTTACCGGGTCGCGGAACGGATACCAGCGGCCGGTTTTGTAGGCGTGCATGGAGATAAGCCGGTGCGGCGGTACGACCATCATCTCTTGCAGGATGGCACGGACCGCCGGCAGGCGCGACGGCCGCCCGGTCAGCAGCACCACGTCGGCACCGAGATGGGCAATGACCTCGCCCATGTTGGCCAGCACTTTCTGGAACACCTCGCGGGCGATCGCGTCCACGTCGCTTCGGTCGAAGGCGAGGGTTACGTCCCCGAGGCGGAAATCCGCGGCGCCGAGATCCCGCGCAGCATCTTCGAGATAGGCGACCAGCGGCGCGGGAACCGGTTGCTGCGTCTCTTCTTCGGTATCGGCGATGTCGAGGTGATCGCTGACGGCGATGGTCAGGCCTTCGAACTCCTCGGCTGTTTCGCAGGCTTCGAGGATCGCCACCGCCAGAGGCATCAGGACGCGCAGGGCGAACTGGCGGCGTTTTTGCACCGTCTGCTGGTCGAGCCCGCCGAGGTCCCCGGCGAAAAGCTCGCGGATACGCTCGCCCGCGAAGCCGGCGCCGGCCTCCTCCATCGCCCGTTGCAGGCAGGGCAGGATGATCGAGGCGATCACACCTTGCAGCAATTCGTCTCCGGCGACGCGAAACCCTTCTCGGAAGGTCTGTTTCAGCAGCAGGACGCGGCCCGCTTCGCCCCAGTAGGTGGTGACCATCAGGTCGGTCGTGCCGCCCCCGATGTCGATACAGGCAAGCCGCAGAGAGGGTTCGGGCGCTTCGCCATCTGCGCGGGCGCGCGGCGTGCCCTTCAATTCGAGAAAGCGGTCGATGCGGCCATCGAATTTCTGTGCCAGTTCCGAATAGAGATAGACCAGTTGCGTGCAGCTTGCCTCGTCCCAGTCAACGATCAATTCGGGCATACGCGAGATCGCGCCGTCGCCGTCGCCAAGACCCATCAACGACCAGACCAGCGCCAGCGCGCCCTTGGCCTTGGACCTTATGATTGCCTGTTCCTGCGCGCTTGTGGCGGTGGGCAGGGTCAGGATGATCCGGTCCAGCCGGCGCGGCAGGTCGGATTGCGGGCGGCGGGCCCGACCCGCGGGGGCGTTCACCTGAATCAGGGCGTGGGCGATGATTTCGGCCAGCATGAACCCGAACAGCGACGCGCGGGCGAACCGTGGCCGGATCGCCGGGCGGGGCGCGGTTCGGCTGCGTGGCCGTAGCCGGGCGCGTTCATCGGCGGCGACCTGTTCCAGCACATCGCCGGCTTCGGTCAGGAACCGCATTCCGGCGCGCAGGGATTTCGGCAGGTTGTTAGGGTCGGAATGATGGTGAAACCGCCAGTCCTGCCGGACCGGTGTTTCGTCCCATAGATAGCGTTTCGGGCTGGACAGGCCCGAGGCGGTTTCGGTGCCTTCCTCGCCGGCAACAAGGCGCAGCGCTTCGGGGCCGACGCGGACGAAACTGGGCCAGACAAACGCGTTTCGGCGGCCTGAGCGGCTGGCGAAGCGTTCTTCGCCCATGCGGAATTCGGAGAACTCGACACGGCTGTCGAAGAGGCCGGCATATTGCAGTTCCGGCTGTGACAGATCACGGATTTCAAGCGGATAGGAGCGTGCAAGATCAAGGCGGGTGTCGCCCGGGAACCGTTCGATCAGGATGCCGCAGGTGCGCGAATTGCCGACATCGAGAACCAGTTCGACATCGACCGGCGTCAGGCCTTCGCGTTCACCGACAGTATTGGCCAGCCGCAGCCGGGGGATCTGTACCGCATGATCGATCAGCCGCAGATAGGCGAGGTAGCGCGCCCAGTGTTCGAACTTGTGCGGCAGCATGTCATGGGTGATCCGGCGGCCCGGCCGTTCGGCGCGTTTGAAGGACATGAACAGGTCGTCGAGCCAGTCGCTGACCCATTTCTGCATGTCCAGCGTTTCACCTTCCGGTCCCGGTTCCAGCCGCCGCAGGAACCAGTCCATATGCACGGGATCGGAGACAAAGCGGAAATCCCGGGATTTCTCGGCGTCAGAGTGCTGTGGTGCAAGGTATTGCAGGTCCGACCCGGTTTCCATCAGCGTGGTGTCCAGCGCCAGTTGCACCCGGTGGGTATGGCCCGTGGCGGCGTCGGGCGTGTCAAGTTCGACAACCCGCATCCGGGCCCAGGTTGACGGACCGGCGTCAAAGTGGTCCTCGCCACCGGCGCCCCGGTCGGTCTTGACCCGCAGCACGGGGACGGGCACCCATTTGGCAAGGAACGGCTCCAGCGCGCTGACCGCGCGGACCGAATAGGGATCGTCCGCGGCATCGCCCCCGGCTTCGATCACGTCATCGGTTTCCGTGTCGCCGGTCAGCGGCATCAGCGACCATTCCTCGTTGGCGTCATCGCCGCCGACCTGCCGTTCGATGAAGCGCGCATTCCTGAGCGTCAGCGTATCGAGGTTGAACCCGAAATCGAGGACCTGGGTTCCGGAATAGGGGATCAGAGAAACCTCGTCCCGCCAGTCGAGCAGCCGTGCCAGGTGCTGTGAGCTTTGCATTCCGGTTCCCTAATCCTCAGACAATACTGAGATTATTGCGTTATATCGCGCCATCGTCACCCCTGCAAAGACCCGTCGGTTACGATTGGCATCTGCATCTATTCCTTTTTCGGGGCCGCTGCCGGTGACAGCGGGATTTTCGGCTGGCAGGCGCGGTCTGCCAGCGCGATCTCATGTTCCAGCCGCTGGATCTCTTCCTCGGTCACCTGCTGTTCGGAAAAGGCTGCTGCCAGGGCCGCACCCGGTTTCCGGCAATGGTCCGGCCCCCACGGTGCGAGTCCGCAGGGATGGATCATCAGCCACAAGATCAGGCCCAACAGCGCCGCCAGCAGCAGCCATCCAAGCACGACCAGCCACGACCAGACCGGGCTGTGCCAGATCGAGGCGGCCGGTGCAGATTGCAGCGGTACCGGATCCGGGGCCGGGCGCGGAACAAGGCCGGTCAGCAAGCCGCGCACGGCGCGTTTTTCGTCCCGGATCCACGCCCAATGCACGATGACCGGATGCAGGGTGTCTCCGTCGTCCACGGCCCAAATCATGTCCTCGGACGGGATCTCCACGGCGTTGGACAGCGCCTGTCCGAGGCGCTGATCCTCGGCGCTGTCACTGCCCGACAGGGTCCCGGCCTCTGCGACGATATCGGCGATCAATTGTCCCAGCTTTTCCCGGACGCGCGACTGATCACCCGGTTGCAGGCCGGCAAGTGGCCGGGCCTTGCCGTCGACCGATGTGTGCCAGTCGATCCGGTCGCCGTGCCGCGTGCTGATCGGTTCGGCAAAGAGCGCTGCGTGATCCTCTCCCAGCCTCTGCCGCACCGTGCCCGACACCAGTTCATAGGATCGCTGGGCCGCGGAACCCAGCGGTTGCATCCCTTCGGACGAGGTGGTGACCAGCAACGGTGCCAGCATCGTTCAGTCCTTGTCCTTGCTGTCTTTGGCCCTTGGCACATGCGGGCGGACCTCGGGCGCGCAGGTTTCGGTCACGACCGCGGGCGTGGCCTCGGTGCCCTCAAGAAATGCAAGCAGGTCGCCCGACGAGAGCGCGAAGCCGCGATTTTGCAGCGGACCCTTGCGCACAAACGTGTTCACGCCGACTACGCGCCCGCACATATCGACCAGCGGCCCGCCGGAATTGCCGCTGCTCAGCGCGGCGGAATGCATCAGGACTGATGTCTGCGGGCCGATCTGCTGTTCGGTATTCACGATGCCATCGGTCACGGTGAGGTCAGGAACCGCGCTGAGGTCACCCGCCTTGAGGGCGGCGAAATCGATATCCAGTTCCAGCACGTCGCCGGGATAGCCCGCCGCGATCACGTTGGTCAGCTTCAGCGAGGCTTCGGTCAGGTGGATCGGAAAGGCCGGCAGGTCCGCGCCCTCGATCTGCAGCAGGGCAAAATCCTGTCCGGTTTCCTCCAGCGGGCCGGCCGCTTTCAGGACCTGTGCGGCGAGCGGTTGTTCCAGCCCCTTGCCGGCGACGGCGATCTCGCCCGGGGCGGCATCGGCAATCAGGTGCTGGTTGGTCACGATCAGGCCCGGTCCGACGACAAAACCGGAACCGGCGGACATTCCGGCGGGGCCACGTGCCAGGACCAGAACGGTGCTGGCTTCGAGCAGGCCGAGGAGGGTCTGATCCTCCTCCCCGTCGCCGGGCACCAGCACCCGGTCGGCGGCGTTCGGCAGCAGGGTGCCCGGAGCGACGGCGGCTTTACGGGGAAACTCGGTGCCTTCCTTGGGCGGGGTCAGCCCTTCGGGTGTCAGGCCGCCAGGCACGATCAGGACACCATCGGCGCGGCACACGGCTCCTTCCAGCGCGGCGTCAAGTTCCGCCTTGCGGGCGCGCAGGCTGTCGTTCAGGGCGGTCTGGGCCTCCAGCGCCTCGGCCTCGGAGATTAGCGGCGTTTCCGGCGGGAACAGCCGTGTGCCGGGCTGCAGCAGCCAGTAGAGCGTCGCGCCGGCCAGTGCCAGCAGGATCACAAGCGGAACCCATGCAATGGCGGGAACGCCGCGCCGCGCCGGTGTGACCGGTGGCGCCACCTCCGTCGCCTCCTCCGTCGTGGGGGCCGCGGCAGAGGCGGGCATGGCGGGCGGCGCAGCGGCCACCGGTTGCGCCGGGGTGGAGACATAGCTGCCGAGGGTTCGGGCAAAATGATCCGTCCGGGTCGAGGCATTTGCGCCGTTCCCGTCCAGCATCAGGCCCCAGTTGGTGATGACGGGCCGGTCCCCGACAACCTGAATGTCGGACTGCCCCAGCGTTGTCAGCGCGCCCCATACGAGGTTCGCCGAGCCGGGATCTTCCGCCATGGCCCGCATTGGGCGCAGGTGGTCGCTCAGCCAGCGTTCGGCCCGGCTGCGTTCGGCGGGTGTCAGCCGTTCCAGCGGGACAGCCTCGCCCGGCAGCGTCGTATACCAGGAGACAGAGGGCGGCGCTTCGTCATTGCCGTGGCTGACCAGCGGTTCGGCAAAGAGCGCGGCGGTCTCCGGCCCGGCCCGCTCGGCAAGCAGCGCCGAGAGGTCCGCGTGGCGCTCCAGCACCGGCTGTCCATCGGCGGTGACAAGATCGGCGGTCGCAACCCTTGTCTTGGAGATGAAGTAGTCGGCCATGGCCTTGTCCCTATCTGGCGCGGCGCAGCGTTGCGCTGCCGCGTCCGTTGATTTCGGGTTGATACGTGTCGCACACCGCCACGCCGTGATTGTTGATCCGGCAGGTGATGTCGCGGCGGAAGATCGATGAATTGTTGTCGCATTGCAGGTTGCCGGGTTCGCGCATCGTCAGCGTGCCGTTGCCCGGCATCCGTCCCCGCAGGTTGCCCCGGCAGAGCGTGCCGGTGGTCGAGCGCATGGTTTCCCGGCCCTTGCCGTTTTTGTCAAAGCAGATCCGCCAGTACCGGAAATGCGTGATGGCCCCGGTGTTGATGTCGCGCACGGCATAGTCCGAGGACAGCTGCCAGCAGCCCTCCATGACCGAAATGTCGTTGTCGTCGAAGGCATCCGGGGTCAGGCCGCTGGGTGTTTTCGGGGGCGGGGGCAGCGGCGGATCGGCATGGCATTTCAGCAGCGCCAGTTCCCGTTCGCGCTGTCGCACTTCACGCACGAGGTCCGCACCCTGCCGGTCCGCGGTATCCAGACCGGCCTGTGTTGCCAGTTCCTCTGCCGTGACACAGAAGCTCAGGACGCGGTCGGTAAAGGGCAGCCGGACGCCACAGGACTGCAACAACAGGTGCACGGAATACGCCATCAGCGCGATCAACAGGACACCCAGCGCAGCAATCAGTACCCGCATTGCCTCCCCGCTATGACCCGTCCGTTTTGCAATCAAAAGCGGCAACGTAACGCCCGCCGCTTGCAGGTGCCAGTCTAAGTCGACACCTCGAAGGGTCGCAAGCGCCCTGTTTTCTGGGCGAATTTTCGCTCAGGGGAGGGGATGGTGGCCGCGGTCGACAGGGCGGTCCAACGCCACAAATGCTGTTTCGCTTGTCGGGACGGGTGTTTAGTGTCTGCCCTGCAATAAGCTCAGAGGCGGTCGGGAACACGGATGACAGAAGCGTCCAGTATTGTGGTGCCGAAGGGTGAGATCCTGTTCCGGCCCGGTCAGCCCTGCCCGGGATTTGTTGTTCTGACCGAGGGTTCGATCAGGGTGACCCTGACGGGGCCGAGCGGTCGCGAGGTTGTTTTGTACAGGGTCCGACCCGGCGAAGTTTGTCTTCAAACCCTGTCCTGTCTCATCAACGATCAGCCCTACGCAGCAGAAGGCGTTGCCGAGACGGATATCGCCGGACAACTGGTCCCGGCGAACGCACTTCATGAAAAGTTCTCGGATGATGAAGCGTTTCGCGATTTGATCATGGCATCTGTCGCCACCCGCTTTGCCGAATACCAACAGCTTGTCGAGGACGTCGCCCTGACGGGGTTCGATGAGAGGCTTGCCCGAGTGCTTTTGCGGATGGCCGGGTCATCTGTTCTGGTCGAAGCAACGCATTCGGCTCTGGCCACCGAAACCGCCTCGGGACGCGCCTATGTGACCCGGAGGCTTGCAGAATTCGCAAAAAAGGGGTGGGTCGAACAAAAGGCTGACGGCATTGCAATTCTCAATCGACGGGCATTGGAACAAGTTGCCGCAGGCCTGCGGTGACTCTGTCACCGCGGAGGGCAACGGATCGCCGGTAAGACTGGACATCAATCTCAATAACCGGAGGGTTTAATCATGTCCAGAAATGAAGGCACCATTGACCGTGTTCTGCGCGTTATCCTTGGCCTAGTGCTCTTATCGCTCGTATTTGTAGGACCGCAGACGATGTGGGGTCTGATTGGTCTGGTGCCGCTGGCGACCGGGTTGATCGGCAACTGCCCGATCTATTCCATCCTCGGGATCAGCACCTGTCCGTTGAAGAACGGATAAGCGATCCCGGACACCGGAGCAGAATGTGCTGTGGTGAGAAAAATTCCGCGGCCGGGATCGGTTTGAACCGACCCGGCCACGGACGCCGGCCGCGAACCGGTCGGCGGGGAGAGACTGAAACCCAGCCTATTTGGTAATGATCTCGGGTCCCATGAACGTGGTCGGCAGGAAGGTCGACAGCCACGGGATGTAGGTGACCATGATCAGGAACACGAAGAGGACGGCGAGGAAGGGCAGCGCGGCGCGGACCACCGACATCATCGGCATCGAGGCGACGCCCGAGGTCACGAACAGGTTGAGCCCGACCGGCGGTGTGATCATGCCGATTTCCATGTTCACCACCATGATGATGCCCAGGTGAATCGGGTCGATGCCCAGTTCCATGGCGATCGGGAACACCAGCGGCGCAACGATCACCAGCAGACCCGAGGGTTCCATGAACTGCCCGCCGATCAGCAGGATCACGTTCACGACGATCAGGAACATCACTGGTCCGAACCCGGCCGACAGCATCACCTCGGCAATGTGCTGCGGGACCTGTTCGTCGGTCAGCACGTGCTTGAGGATCAGCGCGTTGGCGATCACGAACAGAAGCGTGATGGTCAGCTTGCCGGCTTCGAACAAGGTGTGTCTGGTGTCGCGGTGGAAGAATGCCGTGACGACGGCCCAGGGTTTTTGCAGCAAATTAGTGCGGCCGTCGACGTCGCCGGGATCTCCGACCATCGCCGCTGACAGGCTGCCGGACCGGGGGGCGGCCAGCGGACCCATGTCGCGATAGACGAAGGTGGCGATGAAGAAGGCATAGACGGCGGCCACGGCGGCGGCTTCGGTCGGGGTGAATATCCCGCCATAGATGCCGCCGAGAATGATGACGATCAGGAACAGGCCCCAGCCGGCTTCGCGCCCGCTTTCCCAGACCTCGCGCCAGCCGTTCCATTCCCCTTTCGGCAGGTTCTTGATCTTGGCCATGACATAGATGGCGACCATCAGCATGAATCCGGCCAGCAGGCCGGGAATGACACCGGCGAGGAACATCCGGCCCACCGAGACCTCGACCGAGGCGGCATAGACGACCATCACGATCGATGGCGGGATGAGAATGCCCAGCGTGCCGGCGTTACAGATGACACCGGCGGCAAATTCCTTGGTGTAGCCGACCTGCCGCATCCCGGCGATGACGATCGAGCCGATGGCGACCACCGTCGCAGGCGACGACCCCGACAGCGCGGCAAAGAGCATACAGGCAAACACGCCGGCAATGGCCAGGCCGCCGGGGAAATGTCCGACGCAGGCGATCGAGAACCGGATGATCCGGCGCGCGACGCCGCCCGTGGTCATGAAGGAGGAGGCAAGGATGAAGAACGGGATAGCCAGCAGGGTGAAGTGGCCTTCGAATGCGGCAAACAGGGTTTGCGCGACCGAGGCCAGCGAGCTGTCCGAATACCACAGCAGGAACAGGACCGAGCTGAGCCCCAGCGAGACCGCAATCGGTACGCCGATGATCAGAAAGGCGATGACCAGAACAAATAGCAGTACGACTTCCATCAGTATTCCTCCCCGGTCTGCTCGCGCACTTCGGCGATTTCGTCTTCGACCTCGTGGCTGGCGACGAGCCGGTCGATGTTTCCGAGCCAGAGCGCGACCGCCGCCTGCACGAAGTGGAACAGCAGCAGGGCCATGGACAGCGGCAGGATCAGATAGGGCAGCAGGCGCGGGATCTTTTCGTATTCCTCGCCTTCGTTAAAGGCGGCCTCCATCCAGCGAAGGACACCGGGCAGGGGGATGTCGTTGACTTCGTACCAGCCCTTTTCGCGGAACTTTTCCTCGAACCCGGCCGGGAACCAACGGCCTTCGGTTGCCGGCAGGTTGGCGAAGTTGGCCCAGTAGTCCCACGCGCCCTTCAGCAGCAGGAAGGAAAACACGATACAGGCGGTGACCGAGATCAGCCCCAGCGCGCGTCGCACGGGCCGTGAAGACAGTTCGATCACCAGATCGACGCCCAGATGCACGCCCTTCTTCACCGCATAGGACGCGCCCAGAAGCACCAGCCAAGCGAACATGAAGACGGTCAGTTCCAGCGCCCAGAGGATGTTCGAATTGAACCCGTACCGCGCGATGACATTAGCGAAGGTCAGGAGGGTCATCAGACCCAGCAGCAACGCAATCAGCGTTTCCTCCAGCCGGTCGACCCAGTTTAATCCAGCATGTGGATGCATGTTCCCCTCCCAGTTGTAGTGGATGTGAAAACGGCCCGTGCCGGGGCGCGGGCCGTTTCCTGATCCGGATCAGCTTCCGGTATTGAACTGCTGGGCCGCGTCGATCATGTCCTGACCGACGTCGCCGGCGAACTTGTCCCAGACGGGCTTCATCGCGTCGACCCATGCCGCGCGCTGCGCGTCGTCAAGCTGACGAATGGTGCCGCCGGCGTCTACGATGGCCTGTTTGGCGGTTTCGTTCACGGCAAAGGCTTCAGCGTTCCGGGTTGCGGTCACGTCGCCGAGAATGCCCAGGAACTGGTCGCGCACCGCCGGGTCGAGGCTGTCCAGCCAGTCCACCGAGGTCACGACGAGGTAGTCGATGATGCCGTGATTGGTTTCGGTGATACCGTCCTGAACCTCAAAGAACTTGCGGCCATAGATGTTGGACCATGTGTTTTCCTGCCCGTCGACAACGCCTTGCTGCAGCGCGCCGTAAACTTCGGAAAACGCCATTTTCTGGGGCGATCCGCCGATCGCTTCCATCTGGGCGACCAGCACGTCAGAGCTTTGGACGCGGAATTTCAGCCCTTCGGCATCGGACGGCAGGATCAGCGGCTTGTTGGCCGACATCTGCTTCATGCCATTGTGCCAGAAGGCCAGTCCCTGCAGGCCGCGACGCTGCATGCTGTCCTTCATTTCCTGGCCGCTTTCGGACGCCTGGAACGCATCGACGGAATCGATGTCCTTGAACATGAACGGCAGGTCGAAGAGGCGGAACTGCTTGGTGAACTTTTCGAATTTGGACAGCGACGGCGCGGCCAGCTGAACGTCGCCCTGAAGCATGGCTTCGAGCACTTTGTCGTCATTGTAGAGCGTGGAGTTCGGGAAGACCTCCATGCAGGCGACGCCGTTCATTTCTTCGTTCACCCGATTCTGCAGGAGCGACGCGGCGATGCCCTTGGGGTGCTTGTCGGTGTTGGTGACGTGGCTGAACTTGATCACCATTTCGCCCTCATCGCAGGCGGCAAAGGCGCCGGTTGCGGACAGGGTCAGGGCAGCCGCGGTTGCGGCAGTAGTCAGGAACTTCATGTGTTCTCCTCCGGTATGCCTGCGGAAAAAGGCAGGCGGATTTTGGTCCCACGTCTTTGTTCCGGTGGCCGGGTATTGTCGCAACAGGTTTCTGGGGATCACGAGGGAGGCATGAAAAGATAGCAAAAACAGCTTGTTACGGAGCATTCGTGAATCCCGGCCAGGCTGACTGCTGAAACTCTGTGCGGAGATCGGGACACTGACTTGGCGTCACTGTGCGGAAACCCGCACAGTTCCTAGCGGTAGTCGCCGGGCGTGATTCCGAGCCGGGTGAATTTGTCGTAAAGCGTCTTGCGCGGCAGCTTCAGATCGGCAGCCGTGGCCGAGGCGTTGCCGCCATGGCGTTTGAGCGCGTCAATGAGCAGCGTGCGTTCCACCTGCTCCAGCTTTTCAGCGAGCCCCGGCTGACCGGCCTCCTGCAACGGTTCCAGCCCCAGCACGAAGCGCATCGCTTCGTTCATCAGCCCGCGTGAATTGCCCGGCCATTCCCGCGCCAGCAGCCCGGTGATCACGTCGGCGGGGACCTCGGGTTCGGCTATTCCGGCGGTTTCGGCAGCTTCGGCGACATAGCACCGGAAGATCACGGGGATGTCCTCGGGACGTTCGGACAGCGCCGGGACCCGGATGCGCAGGGTTTCGATGTGATAGTAGAGGTCGGCGCCAAAGGCCCCTTCGGTCCGGGCATCCAGCAGGTTTTCGGTGGTTCCGGCGAGGATCCGCGCACCGGCGGCGGCATCGAGATGTTCCAGCAGGCGAAACTGGGTTTCCGGCGGCAGCAAGGTGATCTCGCCCACAAACAGCGTGCCTTCGCGGGCGGTGTCAAGCTGCCGGTCCAGATCGGCGGGGCTGAGGGCTGCGGCAGCAATCCGCACAAACGGCTGGCGCGCGCGGGCGGACAGCCGGTGCACGACGTCGGCCACCTTGGCGATGCCGGATCCGGGGGCGCCCTCGATCAGCACCGGACCGTCGAATTTGGCTGTCCGCCGCACCTGTTCCCGCAGGGCTTCGGATTTCGCGGACTGCCCGAAGATCAGCCGCGCGGCGGCATCTCCGCGCTCAACCTCGGCCTTGAGCTGCCGATTCTCGATCACCAATTCGCGGGCGCGCATGGCGCGGGCCACGGCACCGGTCAGGATATCGTTGCGGCAGGGCTTTTCCAGAAAGTCGAACGCGCCGCGGGACATGGCCGAGACCGCCATCGGGATGTCACCTTCGCCGGTCAGCAGGATCACCGGCAGGTCGGCATCGATATCCTGCGCATAGTCCAGCAGGTAGAGCCCGTCGCGTCCCGGCATGCGGATGTCTGACAGGATCACGCCGTTGAATTCCGGTGTGATGTGGTCCTTGGCCACGATGAAGGCGCTGGCAAGGATCGGTTCGAACCCGGCCAGTTCCAGCGTCTGTCCCAGCGCCTCGCGCACGGCGGCATCGTCGTCGACCACCAGCACCGTTTTGCTCATGCCGCTTCCTCGTCAATCCATTGCTGCAGTTCGACGGTGAATATGGCGCCGCCTCCCTCAGCGTTGGTCCCGCGGATATTCCCGCCAAAACTCTGCACCAGCCCGTAGGAAATCGACAGGCCCAGCCCGACGCCCTCGGCCTCGCCGATGGATTTGGTGGAATAGAAAGGTTCGAATACCTTGTCGGGGTCGGCGATGCCCGGGCCGGTGTCCTGAACCGTCAGAACGACGGGAACGCCGGGTTCGGCGGTGACCTTGATCTGGCGAACCGGCGCTGCGGCCATTGCGTCGATCGCGTTCGACAGCAGGTTCAGAACGACCTGTTGCAGGCGCACCTCTCCGCCCTGAACCCACAGCGGGTCATCCGGCAGGTGCAGTGTCAGATCGACGCCGTGGCGTTGCAGCGGGCCCCTGGCCAGATCGACCGCTGCGTCGACCGCCTTGATCAGGTCAACCCGGTTCACGGTCTCTTTCTCTTGTCGGGCAAAAGCGCGGAAGTTGCGAATGATGCGGGCCATGCGGGCGGCCAGATCGCTGATACGCGACAGGTTCGCCCCGGCCTTTTCGGCGTTTCCGCGGGCCAGAAACAGGGCGCCATTTTCGGCGAAGGACTGAATTGCCATCAGCGGTTGGTTGAGTTCGTGGCTGATGCCGGCCGACATCTTGCCCAGCGCGCTGAGCTTTTCGGCCTGTATCAGGTCTGACTGGGCCTGTTTCAGCGCCTTTTCGGCCTCGATCCGTTCGTTCACCTCGGCGCGCAGGGCGATGTTGGCGTCAGACAGTTCCCGCGTGCGGGCGCTGACCTGACCTTCGAGCGCTTCGTTGGCCACCGCCAGCGCGCGGCGCTGGCGCGTGACCAAAAAGAAGATCGCGCCGAAAAGCAGCATGGCAAACCCGACAACGGCGGCCTGCAGCCAGGCGGTGGCAAAGGCCGGGGCCACGTCAACAAGCGCTTCGGCCCGCATACCGATGACCGGCAGATCCTGTGTCACCCGCAAAGCCCGGCGCGGCAGGTAGCGTCCGGCCGAAATCGTCCAGATTTCAGCGCCCGGAAAACGGCCCGGCGTGTAGTTCAGGAACCCGGCGTCGTCCCGGCCGACCCCTCCCGTGCCGGGGCGGCTGGACTTCAGCACCAGTTCCGACCGGTTCGTGAAATAGATCGTTCCGGCATTGTCGGTGATGAACACTGCCGGGCGGTCGCCGCGGAAATCCGCCTCGATCCGCTCCAGATCGACGGCGGCGACCAGAACCCGCCGGACCGGGCCCGCGGGTCCGAACACCGGTGTCGCGATCAGAAAGGTCCGCCGGCCGAATTCTTCGCTGAACATCAGGTGCGTGCCCAGCGTTCCGTGCAGCGCGTGCGAGATCAGCGGTTCCCCCGACCAGGCGTCGGTTGCGCTGCCCGATGCGCCGGCCTGCACGACGCGCTGATCGTTCAGCAGCACAAAGTCCAGCGCGCCGGACAGGTCCGCCGCCCGGCGCAGCACGGTTTCCAGTTCGGCCCGGGGTGTTTCGGGCGATTGCAGACGCGGATCGCGGGCCAGTGCCACGGCCAGCAGCCGGTACCCGGAAATCCCGCTGACCAGCCGGTCCGAGGCAAGGGCAAGGTCGGACTGGCCGCGAATGGCCAGCGCGCTGACCGTCTGACGGGCGGAATAGTACCATACGGACGTTGTCAGGACCGCAACGGCAAAGAGGTAAATGATGACCGACAATGTTCGCGTCATTTGCGAATAATCGCCAATCTGCCCCGCTTGGCAAGCGCGGGTCGTCGGTTGTGCCCGATGACGGGTGCTCAGCCCTTGTTGTCGCCGGGTGATTCCGGGCTGCTATCGATCACCTTGTTCAACGCGTCCAGCAGCGCCTGTTGTTCCCCTGGTGCAAGTGCGGAAAGCAGGCTTTGCGCTGCTGCTTGGGCGCGGGGCTGAACCTGTTGCAGCGTGTCACGTCCGGTCTTTGTCAGGCGGACGCATTTCTTTCGGCTGTCCCGGGGGTGGTTCCAGCGGTCGATCAGGTGCTTTTCCTCCAACAGTCTGACGACCAGCGCGTTGGTTGAGCGATCGATATCCAGCAGATGCGAAAGCTCGCCCTGAGTCATGTCTCCGACCAGGTCAAGAACGAAGAGAACGTCGTATTGGCGCATCGTGATCCCGGTATCGGAACAGGCCTGATCGAACAGGCTCGACGTGTTCTGCAGGCAGCGCCGCAACAGGTAACCCGGCCGGCTGCGCAGCGCGTTGCTTGCCTCTGCCAGGTTTGCCTTGTGGGCCTTGGTGTCTGGTTGTGCCGGAGCGTTCATCTTGCAGTCGTAGCTTGCCGTTCGGGTGTTCCGGCATTCCACCACACTGACCGGCGGAACGCCAGTATTGTTTGATGTCTGACGAAAATTGTTTGACATCTAATGAATTTTGTTTGATGTCTGATGGAAATGAAAGTCACTGTAAGGAGGTTGATATAATGTCTGAACTGCGGCTGGAGCAGGTGACCGACAAGGCAGACTGGGTCGGTTCAGATCTCGACACACGCAGCAATTGGCTATTCGAGTTGACCGTCGATGAGATCGATGGGTTGCGCAGGATGGCCGGGGTCGTCCGGCCCGGGTTGAACGGTGATGCAAACGCCTTGCTGAAGATGGGGCAGGATCGCTTCGACCTCGGCCCGTTTGCCGCCAAGCTGGCCGATGTCTATGCCGAGATACGGGATGGGCTGGGGCTGGCGCTGGTCCGGGGGTTGCCGATCGGCGACATGGATCCGCTGGACGCCGCGATCATCTACTGGGGTGTGGGGCGGCATCTGGGCGAGGCGACGCCAAACAATCCCGAGGGCGACATGTTCGGGCATATCACCGATCTGGGTAAAACCCAGAAGGACGCGAACAGCCGTGGCTACCAGACGCGGGAGCTGATGGATTATCATTGTGACCAGTGCGACATTGTCGGGCTGTTGTGCATCCGCACGGCCAAGTCGGGTGGCAGGTCGATGGTGTCGAGCTCCGTTGCCATGTATAACGAGCTGTTGCGGCGGCACCCGGCTTTGGCCGCAGCCCTGACAGAGCCGCTGTGCTGGACCAAGCACGGCGAGTTTGCGCAGGGTGACCGGCCCTATTACGAAAGCCCCGTTTTCAACTTCTTCGATGGTCGGATCAGCACCTCTTTCGGTCCCAAACACATCGTCAAGGGGCATGATCTGCCGGAAACGCCGCCGCTGACGGCGGTACAGCGCGACGCGATCCGCACCGCGGAAGAGATTGCGCATGAACAGCGCTACGAGATGGAATTGCAGAAGGGCGACATGCAGTTCGTCAACAACTATGTGTCGCTGCACACGCGCTCGGAATACGAAGATTATGACGATCCGGCGCGCAAGCGCCTGCTCTGGCGGCTCTGGCTGATGAACCCGGATCTGCGCCATCGCACCGCGTATTCGATGCAGTGGCAGGGCGGTGTGAAACTGGGCGCAGGGCACACGCAGATCCGGTTGTGAGTGGTTTGCCGGTGTTCTGCTACACGGTTGCGGCGCGGTGAAGAGAATGTCCGCCCGGCATCACGTGGTCATCGGTGACGGGCTGGTGGCATTGGAATTCGTCGCCGCGGCCAGCCTGTCGCCCGGTGACCGGCTCAGCGTGATCGGCCCGCAGGTGGCACAGTTTGGCCGTGGGGTTGCTTATGCCGACGAGCCGGCGGATGCGCTCTGGCGCTATGCGTTTTTGCTGAATTCCCCGTCGGATGCGCTGGACCCGGATTTTGTCCTGTGGATGCGGGACCGATGGGCCTGGATCGCGGATGCGATGCGCGGGCGGCGTCCCGACTGGCTGGCCGCCGGGCAACCTTATCTGGACCGCGATGACATCGGCGCGCTGAATGTGCCGCGCCGGATCTATGGCGACTATCTGCGCGAGCAGGCCGAGGCCACACTGGCCGGGTTGCGGCGCAGGGGTGTTCACGTCGATCTGACTGCTGACCGGGTGACCGGGCTGGAGCCGGGGCCGCAGGGATTGGCGCTGACACTGGGCTCGGGGCGGGTGGTGCAGGCCGACAGCGTCGATGTTGCAACCGGCGGACCGGCCAACCAGCGGCTGGACGGCGACGACGGCCCTGCAAGCTATCCCTGCCTTTTCGGCCACGAACAGGAGATTACAGAGCGGTTGAAACCCGGCATGTCCGTGTGTTGCATCGGGGCGAATGCCACGATGCTGGATGTGCTGCGCCTGTGTCAGTGCGTGCTGCCGGAACGGGATATCAGGTTTACAGCCGTCTCGACCGCGGGCCGGTTGCCTGCCGCGCTATATGCCCCGTATCCTTTCCGGCTGACCGAACCCGACATCGGCGGCCCCTACGAAACGGCCGCGGCGTTTCTGGCCGCCATGCGGCGCGAGATCGACCGCGCAAGTGCCGCCGGGGACGGCGTGGCCGAGTTGCGGGGCGGGTTTCGCAAAGTGTTCATGGAGCAGGGGTTGTCGCGGTTTCTTCCCGATCCTGCAGAGGCGCGCCAGGTGACGGGGCCGATCAAAGACTGGCTGCTGGGTGGCACCCGGGACGCGATCGAGGATTTCGACCGGATGATGGCGGATGGCCAGACCCGTCTGGTCGCGGCGCGGGTGCGGGGCATCGAGTACAGCCGCGCCTGTGCGGTGGTGATTTGCGAGCAGGCCGGGGGTGTGGCCCGGACCATCGCGGCGGATATCGTCATCAACTGTGCCGGACCGGGCCGCAGTTTCAACTTCGATCCGCTGACCCGGTCGATGATCGACCGGGGATGGATTTCGGTATGCGGGGTCAGCAACGGGCTGGAGGTCGGCGAAGATTGCCGGACGACCATCCCGGGCCTGCGCCACCTGTCACCGGCCACAACCGTGATCGGCGACCATGTGTTTGCCATGCCGCTTTATGATGCGGGTCAGCTGCGTCAGGTGTTGCGCGGTCTGAAGGCACCGGCCGGCTGACTGGCCGGCCGGTGCGGTTCACATCATCGATGGCAGGATCAGCGCGATCCCCGGCACCAGCGCCAGCAGGATGATCCGGAAGATGTCGGCCACCCAGAACGGCGTGACACCCTTGAAGATCGTCTGCACCGAGACGTCCTTGAGCACGCCCTTGAGCACGAACACGTTCATCCCGATCGGCGGGGTGATCAGGCTGATCTCGGTCGCGACAACCACGAGGATGCCAAACCAGATCAGGTCGAAGCCCAGCCCCTGCACCAGCGGCGCGAAGATCGGCACCGTCAGCAGGATCATCGACAGCGATTCGAACACGCAGCCGAGGATCAGGTAGATCAGGATAATCACGAAGATCACGCCCAGCGGCGGGAAGTCGAAGCCCTGCGCGATATTCAGCAGCGCATCGGGCAGGCCCGCGCGGTTGACGAAGTTCGAGAAGATCATCGCGCCGAAGACCACAACGAACAGCTTGGCCGTGGTCAGCGTGGTTTCACGGGCCACCTCCATCACCACCTTCCATGTCAGCGCGCCCCGGAAATAGGCAATCGCGATGGCGCCCGCGGCGCCCATGCCCGCCGCCTCGGTCGGGGTGAAGGCCCCGACATAGATGCCGCCGATCACGAAGATGAACAGCCCCAGTGTCGCCCAGACGTCGCGCAGGGCAACCAGCCGTTCGCCCCAGTTGGACTTTTCCCCGGCAGGGCCTGCATCGGGGTTGCGCGAGACAACGAACATCACCGCCCCAAGGTAGAACAGCACGCCGATGATCCCCGGCAGAACACCGGCGATGAACAGCTTGCCCACCGAGGCATTGGTGATCAGCCCGTAGATCACGAGGATTACGCTGGGCGGGATCAGAATGCCCAGCGTGCCGCCCGCCGCAATGGACGCGGTGGCAAGGGAATCGTCGTATTTGTAGCGCCGCATTTCCGGCATCGAGACCTTGGACATGGTTGCAGCCGTCGCCAGCGACGAGCCGCAGATGGCCGAGAACATGCCGCAGGCCACGATGGTCGACATCGCAAGCCCGCCGCGGCGGTGTCCGAGGAAGGTGTAGGCCGCGCGGTACAGTTCCTTGGCCATGCCGCCGCGATCGACCATCAGGCCCATCAGGATGAACAGCGGAACGACCGATAGGCCATAGGACTGACCGCTGTCGATCACCAGCCGCGCGGCGTTGGAAATGCCGGCGCGGTAGTTTGACAGTTCAGAGAACCCGACCAGACCAACAAGCCCCAAAGCGACCCCCAGCGGCATGCGCAGGAAGGCAAGGACAAGAACGACGGCAAAGCCGATAAGAGCGAAAGTCATATGCCTTCCTCGTGGTGTTCCTCGGGCACGGTGCCGGGTGTGGATAACAGCATGATCAGACGCAGCGCCGCCGTGAAGGCCGCGGCGAAGATTGACAGCGTGATGAACCCGACTATCGGCCAGCGCGGAATGAAGAGGTACTCGGTCGTGTCCTTGTCTTCGAACGCCCGCACCGCATAGCCATAGGTCCGGTCACCGATCGTGTAGGCCACGAAAATGATCACCAGCAGGATCGCGATGGACGTGACCCACGCCAGCCAGCCGCGGCGGAAGAACGGGATCAGGTCGACGATGATGTGATCGTTGCGCAGGAACATGATCGGGAATGAAAAGAAAATGATGCCGGCCATACAGATCCGCACCAGTTCCACCGCCCCGACGACCGGACTGGAAAAGAAGTAGCGCCCGATCACGTCCGCGCAGGTAAGCACAACCAGCAGCAGCAGGATGACGGCCGCGACATTGGCGAAAAAGAGGCTGACGGAATCCGCCAGCCTCTCGGTTGTCCTCAGAAGATTTCGCATTTGCGATTGAGGTCCGTTTACTTGATTTGCGATTTCAGGAATTCAAGCGCGGCTGCGCCGTCGACGCCCCGGCCGTTGACTTCTTCCAACACGGCGGCCTCGATGCCCGAGGTCTTCTCCTTGTAATAGGCGCGCTGATCGGCGTCCATTTCAACGATGGTAAGCCCGAATTCGTTCACGGCTTTGTCGCGGCCGAAATCGTCGGCTTCATCCCAGATGCGACCGATCCAGCGGGCCATTTCGACACCGCGCATTTCATCGACGCATTTGCGGTTGGCGTCCGACAGGGCGTCATAGCTGTCCTGGTTCATGATGACCGCGAACGAGGTCGTATACATGCCGTCCGGGTTCACATAGCTGTATTTTGTCAGCTCTGCGGTTTTGAACGCGAACATGGTTTCCATCGGGAAGAACACGCCTTCGGCGACGCCGGATGCGATGGTTTCATACACCGCCGGTGCCGGTACGTTCACACCGGCCACACCCAGTGCGGTGCCGATCATGTTGGCGACACCGCCACCCACGCGCATTTTCTTGCCTTCCAGCGAGCGATAGCCGTCTTCCAGCGGCTCAACCGTGTTGGCCATGCCCGGGCCATGCACGAAATTGGTCAGGACCTGAATGCCTTTGGCTTCGCCCGCATCGGCCAGGTACTTTTCAAAGGTGGCCTGATAGGCGGTCGAGATCTGTTCGGCATTGCCGGGAATACCGGGCAGTTCGGCCAGCTTGGTGGTAACGAACTTGCCGGGTGTATAGCCGTGCACGATCCATGAAATGTCGGCGACGCCATCGCGAATGGTGTCATACTGGGCCGGTGGCGGTGCCAGACCGTATTCCAGCTTCAGGCTCATGTCTCCGCCCGAGCATTCGCTCAGGATTTCGCTCATGCGTGGGAACGTGGTCGAGTTCATGTTGTGTTTTGGGCTGGCCCAGGTCGACACCGTCAGAACGGTTTCGGCCGACGCCGTGGTGCCGGCAACGGCCAGAGCCGCGGCGACTGTGAATTTTACGAGTTTTTTCATTTTTTCTCCCCTTGGATATAGTCGATCCCCATGTGAACTTTATCCGCACCATTGCGGGCCAAAGTCAAATGTTCCGTGAAATTTTGTTGCGCGGGCTCAGTTTGCGGGTCTTTGGCCCGGGATGGTCCGGACGCAGTGCGGAAGATTCCCGCCGCTCGCGGGTTCGAAGTGTTTGCGCAACCTCTTCCTGTATGAAGCCCGGTCATGACTGTTCACACCAGCAGGGACGTATAGACCGGCACCTGATTGGCGTGTTCGCGCATCATGGCCTCTGCCCGCAGCCCGTCGCCCTTTCGCAGCGCGTCCAGAACAATGCGGTGCTGCATGTTCCCGAACCGCAGGCGGGACAGTTCCTCGTCCGCCTTTTCGACGTTGTAGACCAGCGTGCCCAGCTTCAGCAGCGGCAGACCCGCTAGCCGGTCAAAGGCGAACCCGATCAGGTCGTTGCCGCATTGGCGCATAATCGTTTCGTGAAAGGCGGTGTTGGCATCCTGATACCCGGCCACCAGCTCATCGACCGGCAGGTTGCTGTCCAGCACATTGTCGATCCCGTTGATGGCATCGACCAGTTCTTTTTCGACCTCGGCGTCCATCCCGACCCGGGCCAGCGTGCCCGCGGCCAGCGCCTCCAGAACGCCGCGCACTTCGTAGGCTTTCGACAAATCGCCGAAATTCAGGTCCAGCACGGTATACCCGCGCCCGGTGCGTTTGCGGATCAGACCCTCGACCTCCAGCGCCCGCAGCGCGAGGCGGGCCGGGGTCCGGGAGACATCGAACATTTCCGACACCCTGACTTCGCTGATCTTGTCACCCCCGGCCAGAGATCCGTCCAGAATCATCTGCCGCAGCGCGGTCACCAGCCGCTTGTCCGATGTCGAGACCGGTTCGCTGCGGTCCATCAGGTTTTGCATTTTGATTCTCCGGCTCCCGCCCGGGGTATTCCCATTATGTATCCATAAACCGGCAAATTCTGCAACATTGCCGTGAAATCGGTTGTTTTCGCCAATCTTTGCACCCACAATGGACCCGATTCCGACGGAGGAATCCCTATGCCGGCAGAAACACCACAAGGTGGCAGGTCCGGGAGCGGGGCGACGTCGGGATGATTTGGGATCTTCGAGGGAGGAAAAGAATGATCCGCAGAAAAATGCTCGGCCTTGCGGCAGCAGCCGTGACGGCCTCGGGTCTTGTGTTCGGCGCCGCGGCGCAGGCGCAGGACGTAATCAAGCTGGGTGCCATTGCTCCGAAGACGGGTCCGCTGGCCGGCGGGGCCGTGGTGACCCAATGGCCAAATGTCGAGTTGTGGGCCAAGCAGGTCAACGCGCGCGGTGGTCTGGATGTCGGCGGCAAGAAGATGATGATCGAAGTCATCGAATATGACGACAAGACCAACCCGGGCGAGCATATCAAGCTGGCGCAGCGGTTGGCCGAACAGGACAAGGTCGATTTCGTCGTCGCGCCCTATGGCACCGGTTTCAACATCGCAACTGCGCCGATTTATGGCCGCTACGGCTATCCGATGATCGCGGTCAGCGCGATCACCGACAAGATGGACGAGTTGACCCAGCGCTATCCGAACCTGTTCTTCACACTGGGCACGACCACCGCGTTCGTGGAAGGGGTGAAGGAAATCCTCGTCGAGCAGCGCGACGCGGGTGCCATCGGCAACGAGGTTGCGATGGTGAACGTTGCTGACGCCTTCGGCATCGAACTGGCCGACCGGGCGCGCGATATCTTCGGCGAAGCGGGCTTCGAGCTGGTTTATGACAAGTCCTATCCGCTGGGCACACCGGACCTGAGCCCGGTGATGAAGGGTGCCAAGGACAGCGGCGCCAAGGCGTTCGTGGCCTGGTCCTATCCGCCGGACAGCTTCGGTCTGGCCGAGCAGGCGATCATCGAAGACCTCGACGTTGCGGTCTATTACTCTGCCGTGGCCACCAGCTTCCCGGCTTTCGGTGCGGCATATGGCAACAAGATTAACAACGTTCTGGGCGCCGGCGGCACCAATGTCGACGATCCGAAGGTTGCCGAATACCGTAAGGCGCATGAGGAACTGACCGGCAAGGTCGCGGATTACTGGGCTTCGGCAAACACCTATGCCGCGCTGCAGATCCTCGAGCAGGCCATCGAAGGCGCCGGCACGCTGGATCGGGACACGGTGACCCAGTACATCAAGGACAATTCGTTCGATACGGTGATGGGTTCGCTGAGCTTCGAGAACAATGTCAGCCATACGTTCTGGTCCGTGGGCCAGTGGCAGGACGGCGTGTTCCGCGGCGTGAAGGGGTCCAATGTCGATGGTGCGGTTCCGGTTCGTCTGAAAGACGGCTGGGCCGAGTAACACTGCCAGTCGCGGGGCGGTGCTGAACCGCCCTGCAATTCCGGAAGCGTTTCATGCTGGACATTCTTGTTTCGGGCCTGCTGCTGTCGGGCACCTATGCGCTCGTTGCGATGGGGCTCAACCTGCAATACGGCGTGGCGCGCATCATGAACCTCGCCAATGGCGAGGTTCTGGTTCTGGGCGCGCTGGCGGCCTTCTGGCTCTACACGACCAGTCAGGTCAGCCCGCTGCTGACCGTTGTGCTGGTGGCACCGGTGTCTTTTGCAGGCAACTGGCTGATCTATCGCTACCTGCTGAAACCGCTGGTGCGGCGGTCCAAATCCCAGGGTGCGCTGGAGGTTGATTCCATCCTCGCCACGTTCGGCATGTCGTTCATCATCATCGGGGTGATGGTTTCGATCGAGGGCGGGTTTTTCGCGTATAAATACCTGTCCGAGCCGATCTCGATTATCGGGTCCACCACTTCGCTGAACCGGCTTGTGGCCTTCGGGGTTGCGGTGCTGATCGGCGGCGGGCTCTATCTCTGGCTGAACCACACGCGGGCGGGTGTTGCTGTACGCGCAGTATCGGTCTCGACCGAGGCCAGCGGGCTGGTCGGGATCAACGTGCCGCGGGTGTCCGCGCTGGCCTTTGCGCTGGGCGGGGCGATCACCGCGGTCGGCGGGGCGCTGATTTCGACCTTCATCACGCTCGATGCGTCGATCGGCGTGGTCTTTACGATGAAGGCACTGATCATCGTCATCATGGGCGGCGTCGGCGAGATCCGCGGTGCCATCGTCGCCGCCGCAATCCTCGGGCTGGTCGAAACCGCGGTGGCGACGCTGATCGATCCGGGCCTGACGCTGGCCGCGGCTTATCTCATCTTTGTCCTTATCCTGCTGTTCCGGCCGCAGGGGCTGTTCGGGAGGCGCGCGCTATGAAGCCGTCCGGCTGGCTCGAGCTGCTAATCGCCGCGGCGCTGGTGGTTCTGGCAGCCTTCGTGCCGATGTTCGCCAACGGCTACTGGCTGTCGATTGCGGTTACCGGGATGATGTACATCGCGCTGTCGACCTCTTGGGCGCTGTTTTCCGGTCCGACGCATTACATCAGTCTTGCCACCGGCGCCTTCTTCGGTGTCGGCGGGTACATGGTTGGCACGATGATGAGCGACTATCAGCTCAGCTTCTGGGTGCCGCTGATCGTGGCACCGCTGGTGGCCGCCGCGCTGGCGCTGCTGATCGGGATCGCCACGCTGCGTCTGTCCGGCGTTTATTTCGTGATCTTCACCCTGGGTCTGGCCGAGATGATCCGAAACCTGATTTCGTGGATCCAGAACAACTTCCTCGGGTCGCGCGGTCTGTATGTGCTGACCGATTTCCGCGACCATCATCTTTACTGGATGCTGCTGGGGGTGGCGGGGGTGATCTACCTGCTGGGCTGGATCGTGAACCGGTCGCGCATCGGCTTTGCCTTGCGCATCATCGGCAATGACGAAACCGTCGCCCGTCATGTGGGCATCAACACCGCCACCGCCAAGGTGATCATGTTTACCACGACCGGGTTCTTTGCCGCCCTTGTCGGGGCGATCATCGCGCCGCGCTGGTCCTATATCGAGCCGAATCAGGTGTTTTCGCCGCAGCTGAGTTTCCTTGTTGTGATTATGGCGCTGCTGGGCGGGGCCGGGCGGCTGTGGGGGCCGCTGGTGGGAGTGATTCCGTTCACCATCATCTGGGAATGGGTCGGCGTGCAGTTCCCGAACCAGTCGACGCTGTTCCTCGGGCTGGCGTTCCTGCTGATCGTGTATGTGCTGCCCAACGGAGTGGTCGGACGGATAGAGCAGTTGCGCGACAGGATCGGGGAGGGCCGGTCATGAAGCACCGTCCGGTTCTGCAGGTTCAGGGGGTGACCAAGCGCTTTGGCGGGCTGGTGGCCGTCAACGACATGTCCTTCGACGTGGCCAACCATGAAATGGTGGGCGTGATAGGTCCGAACGGGTCGGGCAAGACGACGATGATGAACATGATTTCGGGCGCGTTCAAACCAACCGCCGGCCGGATCAGCCTGAAGGGCCGCCGCCTGTCTGATATGCCTGCCCAGAAAATCGCGCGCGAAGGAGTGGGCCGGACGTTTCAGCTGGTGCGTCTGTTGCCGGGGCTGAACGTTCTGGAAAACGTCATGGCCGGCGCCGTGTTCGGGCACCGCCGGCGCTGGGGCCGCGAGGCCGAGGATTTCGCGCTGGAGATGCTGGACCGGGTGGGGCTGGAGGTGGTTGCGGCTGCGCCGGTGTCGGCGCTGACCTATATTGACCAGAAGCGGGTTGAGCTGGCGCGCGTTCTGGCCGGTGAGCCCGAAGTGTTGCTGTTGGACGAGTGGCTTGCCGGGCTGAACCCGACCGAGCTGGAAACCGGGATCGAGCTGATCCATGCGCTGCGCGACGAGGGCCGCACCGTGGTTCTGGTGGAACATGTGATGGATGCCATCCGTGCGTTGTGTGATCGCTGTGTGGTGATGTCGGCCGGCCGGAAGATCGCCGAAGGGTCACCCGATGACGTGCTGTCCGACCGCGAGGTGATCCGGGCCTATCTGGGGGATGACGATGACTGAGCCGGGACCCGGAACCGTCGTCGCGTGCCAAGGGGGAGCACATGCTTGAGGTTCGCCAGTTGTCCGTCGCCTACGGGCAGCACCCGGCGCTGCAGGACGTGTCGCTGAATGTGAACGCGGGCGAGATTGTGGTCATCCTCGGGGCCAACGGCGCCGGGAAATCGACATTGCTGCGCGCGGCCGCCGGCGTCTGCGAGGGACACGTCGACGGCGATCTGTTGCTGGACGGTGCGCCGCTGGGCGGGCTCGGTCCCGACCAGATCGTCGAGCGCGGCGTGGCGCTGGTGCCGGAGGGGCGCGGCATATTCGGCGACCTGACGGTGCGGGAAAACCTGATCCTCGGGGCCTATGCCCGGCGCGCGCGCCGCGATGAGGCGACCAACCTGGACCGGGTGATGAAACTGTTCCCGAAACTGCGCGAACGGCAGGGGCAGATCGCGCGCACAATGTCGGGTGGCGAACAGCAGATGGTTGCGATCGGGCGGGCAATGATGTCGGCGCCGCAGATCCTGATGCTGGACGAACCGTCGCTGGGTCTGTCGCCGCTGTTGTGCAAGGAGCTGTTCCAGAACCTCAGATCGGTCAAGGCGCTGGGCATCGGTGTTCTGCTGGTGGAGCAGAATGCCAAGCAAAGCCTTGCCATTGCCGACCGGGGCTACCTGCTGGAAAACACCCGGATCACGCATGAGGACACCGCCGCCCGGCTGGCCACCGATCCGGCGGTGCAGGCGGCCTATCTGGGGGCGGGCAGCAAACCGGCCACCACGAAGACCGCTGCCGCCAAACCGGTGCCGCCGCCGGACCCGGCACCGGCGCCGAAAACCGTGGTCGCCGAAACCGCATCGCCTCCGCGCGTGTCGGCGGATGCCCGGGCCGGGCTGGATATCGAGGACATGGTGCAAAAGGCGGCAAAACAATCCGCGGTCCGACCGGTCCCGACCGCGCCCGAAGTGCCGGCCGATCACCTGTCCGCCGTTCTGCGCGACATCGAACAGGCCGCGGCCGCGGCCCGCAAACGTCCGGGTGCGGTGCGCAAACCCCGCGATACGCAGTCCGGCCGGACCGGCCCGGCGCCGCGCGCGGTTGAAAAACCGCCGGTGATCGAGATTTACCGCAGGCCGCGGGTGCAGGTGTTCCGCCGTTCCGGTGGTGACTTTGAAAGGGATAACGATGCTTGACGCCAGTTCCGCACCCACCGTTCGCGGGCTGTTCATCGGTGGTCGGTGGCAGACCACGCAGGCCCGGTTCGACGATTTCAACCCGTCTGACGGGTCGGTCTGGGCGCAGATCCCTGATGCGGGTGCCGCCGAGACCGATCAGGTGGTTGCCGCAGCACAGGCCGCTTTTGCCGACTGGTCCGCGCGACCGTTTCAGGAACGGGCGCACCTGATGCTGAAGATTGCCGAGGTCTGGGAAAAGCGCGCGCCGGACTACGTTGCCGCCGCGCAGTCCGAGGGCGGCGGTTGGTTTGGCAAGGGCATGTTCGAGGCCGGCTATGTGCCCGAGGTTTTCCGGGCCGCTGCCGGGCTGTGCTATCATCCCATCGGCGAAGTGATGCCATCGGAACATGGCAAGGTTTCGCAGGCCGTGCGCGTGCCCATGGGTGTGATCGGGGTCATCTCGCCGTGGAACATGCCGGGGATCCTGACCTCGCGCGGGTTCGCCTTTCCGCTGGCGGCCGGCAATACGATCGTGCTGAAGCCGTCCGAGGACACGCCCTATGCCGGCGGGCTTTTCTTTGCCGAGGTGCTGGAAGAGGCCGGTATGCCGGACGGCGTTTTCAATGTGGTGACCTGTTCGCGCGACAACGTGGCCGATGTCGGCGATGCGCTGATCGACAATCCGCTGGTCAAGGGAATTTCTTTTACCGGGTCCACCCCGGTCGGCCGTCGCATCGCCGCCAAATGCGGTGCGCATCTGAAAAAATGCTGCGTCGAGTTGGGCGGCAAGGACAGCCTGATTGTGCTGGACGACGCGGATATGGAGCGCGCGACCAGCGCCGCCAGCTTCGGCGCGTTCATGCATCAGGGGCAGATCTGCATGTCCGTCGAAAAGGTATTGGTGCATGAAAGCGTTTATGCCGAGTTCCTGCAGCAGTTCGTGTCGCGGGCGTCACGGATCAGAACCGGCAACGTGGCCGACAAATCGAACGTCAACGGTCCGCTGATCAATGACCGGCAGGTCGCCCGTGTCCGCGCCCAGATCGAGGATGCCGTGGCCCGTGGCGCACAGGTTGCGCTGGGCGGCGGCGTCAATGGCCGGTTCGTGGAACCGACGATCCTGACCCATGTCACGCCCGACATGGATGTCTGGCGCGACGAAACCTTCGGGCCGGTTGCGGTGGTGGTTCCCTTCCGCACCGACGCCGAGGCGATCACGATGAGCAATGACACTGAATACGGTCTCAGCTCGGGCATCATCACTGCCGACGAACAGCGGGCGCTGGCGATGTCGCAGCAGCTGGAAACAGGGATGTGCCATGTAAATTGTTCGTCCGTGAACGACGAACCGCACGTACCGTTCGGCGGGACCAAGGCGTCCGGGCTGGGCCGGCATGGCGGGAAATGGTCGCTTGAAACCTTTTCGGAAACACGCTGGATCACGCTGGACAGGGGCGGGCGACCTTTTCCGCCGGTCTTCTAGGAGGGGCTATGAAGGATCTTCTCAAGGGCAAACGCATCGTTGTCACCGGGTCGTCCTCGGGCATCGGCTGGGAAACCTCGCGGTTGCTGACCGAACAGGGCGCCGAGGTGCTGGGCGTCGATCTGAACAAGAATTTCGATCACGTCGAAGAGTTTTATCGCGCCGATCTGTCCGACAAGCGAACCGTCGAGGCACTGGCCGAGGCGCTGCCGGACGGCATTGACGGGCTGGTGAACAATGCCGGTCTGCCGCCAACCCGGCCTGCGGAAAGCCTGCTGGCGGTCAATCTGGTGTCGCTGAAACATCTGACCTTGCTGCTGATCCCGAAACTCAGCGAAAATGCCAGCATCGTGAACGTGGCCAGCCTTGCCGGTTTCGGCTGGCCGGAAGCGGTTGACGCGATCAATGCCGCAGAAGATCTGGATTATGACAATATCGCGGACTTCATCGACCGCTGGAAGGTCAGCAGCGAGGGCGGGCGCAGCTACTTCTTTTCCAAGGAAGCGCTGATCGCCTGGACGATGCAAAACCGCTGGACATGGCGCGACCGCGGCATTCGCATGAATTCTGTCAGCCCGGGGCCGGTGGACACGCCGATCCTTGGTGATTTTCTGCAAACGCTGGGTGCGCGGGCCGAGGAAGACCGCAAGGTCATGGACCGGCCCGGGCGCGCAGATGACATTGCCCCGGTGATTGCATTCCTGCTCAGCGATCTGAGCGGATGGATCAGGGGAACGAACATTCCTGCCGATGGCGGGATGTCTTCGAATATCCTGTGTAACATGCACGGGCTTCAGGGAGGGTAAGAGATGGGTGCCATAGGCTGGATCATCCTGCTCATCGTCATCGCGGCAATCGTGGTCGCGGTGTTCGCGTGGTTCTATGAACGGGCCACGAACGAGGTGAGCCTTGTGCGGACCGGGGTTGGCGGGCGGCGCGTCGTGATCGACGGCGGCGTGATGGCCGTGCCCTATTTCCACGAAATCACGCGGGTCAACATGGCGACGCTGCGGCTGGACGTGGAGCGGCGCGGGGATGCCTCTTTGATCACGCAAGACCGTTTGCGGGTGGATGTGGGGGCTGAATTCTATGTCTCTGTTGTCCCGGAGGACGAAGCAATCACGCGGGCCGCGCAGACGCTCGGCCAGCGGACGTTTCAGCGCGACGAGCTGCGCAGCCTGATCGATGGGATGATGGTCGATGCCCTGCGCGCGGTGGCCGCGCAGATGACCATGGATGCGCTGCACGAAAACCGGGCCGGCTTTGTCAGCCAGGTGCGGGATATGCTGTCTGAAACGCTGGGGCGTTACGGACTGCAGCTTGATTCAGTCTCGCTGACGGCGCTGGATCAGACGCCGTTTGCGGCGCTTGACGAAAACAACGCCTTCAACGCGGTGGGCATGCGCAAGCTGGCCGAGGTGATTGCGAAGTCCAAAAAAGAGCGGGCGGAGATCGACGCCGACAGCGAAGTGTCCGTGCGCCGCGCGGCAATGGAGGCCTCGCGCAAGCGGTTGGAGATAGAGCTGGAACAACGCCGGGCCGAGATCGCCCAGCAGCAGGAGATCGAAACGCTGGCCGCGGCGCAGATTTCCGAAGTGGCCCAGCGCAAGGCCGACAGCGAGCTGGCGGCGACACGCGCGCGGATCGAGATGGAAAAGAACATCGAGGCCGCCGAGGTGGCCCGCGAACAGGCGCTGACCATCGCCGAGCAGGAACGTCAGATCGCGATTGCCGGCAAAAGCCAAGAGGAAAACCGCGCGCAGGCCGAGGCCGACGCCGCCCGTGCCGAGGCGATCAAGGCCGCGGAAGCGGTGGAAACCACCCGGGCTACAGCCGAAGCGGAACGCCGGGCGGAACTGTCCCGCATCGCCGCCGAGGCAGAGGCAAACGCGGCCGCCGCGCGGGCCGCGATCGAGGCGGCTTCGGCCAAGCAGACCGCGAAGGACAAGGCTGACGCCCGCCGGACCGAGAACGAGGTCGAAAAGCTGGCGCGGCTGTCGCAGGCAGAAACCCGCCGCGCGGCGCTGGAGGCCGAAAACACCCGGTCTGAAAGCATCGTGGCGATGGAGCTGGAAAAGGCGCGGCTGGAGGCAATGCCGAAAATTGTCAGCGAGATGGTCAAGCCGGCCGAGAAGATCAAATCGATCAATGTGAACCACGTGACCGGGCTGGGCGGCAGCTCTGCCCCGGGCGAAGCGAAGGCGCCAGTGGCCGCGGCGATGGATTCGATCATGGACATGGCTGTGCAGATGCCTCTTCTGAAAAAGGTCGGCGATCAGCTTGGAATTGCGTTTGACGACGCCAAGGATGACGACAAGCCGTCCGGCAAGTAGACAGGGCAGTCCTGAAAACCGCCGGGTGGTGTGTGGACATTCCCGGCGGCTTGCGGTGGTCTGTCCCTGAACTGGCACAGGAGCGAAGGCACCCATGGTGATGCGCGTTTTTTCTGACCGGTCCCGGCCGGTGCATATGGGGCCGTTTCCGACCGAACGGCTTGTTCGCGGGGCGATGCCGGCCGCGGACATTCCGGCGATGCAGCCGCTGTCTTTCGAGCGCCCGGTCCAGCCCGAGAGCATCGTCAACGCCATGGGCGAGTATCAGGCGATGCTGGACGTCATTCGCGACGGGCTGGTCAACGCGGCGCCGGCCGAAATCCCGGACGATCCGGTCGAACGGGCCAATCACCTAAAGGCGTTCGGGTATTTCCACGATGCCTCGGTCATTGGTATCTGCGCGTTGCAGGATGACGCGCGGCTGGCCGAACCGGTGGCAAATCCGCAGATCGAACGGCTGGCGCATGACCTGTCGACGCGGCAGACCAAGACGCTGGCCTCGGGCATCGACGTGATCATGGCCGACCTCAAGGACAGCATCGCCAAGCCGATGGCGCGGATCGACGATCACACCCACGCCATCGTCTTCCTGATCGAAAACCCACGCGCGCCGCGGGCCGGCGAGCCGGGTAGCGACTGGATCATGGATGCACAGGCGCACAGGGCGTGCCTGCTGGGCAGCGAGATTGCCAATGTGATTGCCAGCTACATTCGCCTGCTGGGATTCCCGGCACGGGCGCATTCGGCCTCGGCCGGGGACGTGGACCTGAACCGGCTGGCCGTGGCGGCGGGGCTTGCATGGGCCGGGGAAGGCAGGCTTGTTGCGCCTTATCTGGGCGAACGGTTCGGGCTGACGGCGGTGACATGCCGCATGGATCTGGCCACCGATGCGCCGCTGGCACCGCCGTCCGAACAGCCGTGGTTCGGAACCCGTGGCCCGAAGTGGTGGCTGGGTGTAGGCACGCGCAAGACGGGTATGACCGGCAATCCTTATGACAAGCGCAACTTTCAGGATGGCCCGCACCCGTTCGAGAAGCTCCGGCGCGTCGAGGAGCCCACGACCTTTATCGACGAACCGCGTGTGGCCCGTGTGCCCAAACGGGCTGACATGTTCGCGCGGGCACAGTTCGGGGATATGGGCAAGGCCAACCAGGACAATGCGGCCGGTGGATATTACGCCCGCAAATCCGCGCCCAGCTTTGCCCAGCGGCGGGCGCTGGGGGCCTTTGTGCTGATACAGGATGGTGAGGCCGACGCGCACCCCGTGCCGTCGGTGGATCCCGCGCTCAATGCGGCCAACCTGAAGGCGGCGACCTACTGGCTGGGCATCGATGCGACCGGTCTGTCACGCTGCCCCGACTGGACATGGTATTCCCATGACGCGCGCGGCGAACCCGTGGACCCGCCACATGATCAGGCGGTTTCGATGATCGTCGATCAGGGTTATGAAACCATGGAAGGCGCCAGCGGCGACGACTGGATCAGCGTGGCCCAGTCGATGCGCGCTTATCTGCGGTTTTCGCTGCTGGGCGGGGTCATTGCCAAGCAATGCCGCAACCTCGGCTACCCGGCCAAGGCGCATACGGTGATGGATGGGGAGGTGTTGCAGCCGCCGCTGCTGTTGCTTTCGGGTCTGGGCGAGGTCAGCCGCATCGGCGAGGTGATCCTGAACCCCTATCTGGGTCCGCGTCTGAAATCCGGCGTGGTTACCACGACGATGCCGATGACCCATGACAAACCCATCGATTTCGGGCTCCAGCATTTTTGCGAAAACTGCAACAAGTGCGCGCGGGAATGTCCGTCGGGGGCGATCACGGCCGGTCCCAAGCTGATGTTCAACGGCTACGAGATCTGGAAATCCGACAGTCAGAAATGCGCGACCTACCGGATCACCAACAGGGGCGGGGCGATGTGCGGGCGCTGCATGAAGACCTGTCCGTGGAACCTTGAAGGGTTGTTTTCGGAGGCGCCGTTTCGCTGGGCGGCCATGCATATCCCCGCCGCTGCGCCTGCGCTGGCGAAGCTGGATGATGCGGTTGGCAATGGCGGGCTCAACCCGGTCAAGAAATGGTGGTGGGATATCGAGCTTTACGAAGACGGCGCGTACAAACCGGCCCGCGAGCCGGCGAATGCCCGCGATCTCGATAAGCAACTGGACCTGAAATACGAGGACCAGACGCTGGCGGTTTACCCGGCGAACATCGCACCGCACCCGTGGCCGTACCCGTTTCCGATGGACCGCGAGGCCGGGATCGAGGCGTATCAGGCCATGATCACCGCCGAGCAGTACAAGGTGAACCTGAAAAAAGGCATCACCGACGGCCAGCATCGCTATTCCGTGCCCGAGGATGCGCCGGTTCTGCAGGTGGTCGTGTCGAAGGCCGAACACATAACCGATGACATCGTCAAATACGAACTGCGCCGCCCGGACGGATCGGATCTGCCGGAATGGACGGCGGGTGCGCATCTGGACATCGTGGTGACGCCCGAATACCTGCGGCAGTATTCGATGTCAGGCAATCCCGCGGATCGCAGCCTGTACCAGATCGCTGTGCTGCGCGAGGACGGGGGCCGCGGCGGATCGAAGATGATGCACCGGATCTTCACCGAAGGCCGCCGCGTGTTCGTGTCCAAGCCGATCAACCATTTCGAGCTGGAGGAAGCGGCGGAAAACACGCTGCTGATGGGCGGCGGCATCGGTATCACACCGATGGTGGCCTTTGCACACAGGCTGCACGCCGTTGGCCGGCCGTTCGAGCTGCATTATTCCGTCAGTGACCGGGCACAGTCGGGGTTTCTTGCAGACCTGCAAAGCTTCCCGTGGTTCGATCACGTTCACACCCACATATCCGCAGAGGGGTCGCGTGCGGATCTCGATGCGATCATGGCCCGGTACCGGCCCGGCTGGCATGCCTATACCTGTGGCCCGGACCGGTACATGGACGCGGTGATGGCGGCGGCCGAGAAGGCCGGGTTTGCCGAGGAAGAACGGCATCTTGAGTATTTCAGCGTCCCTGAACAGCCGGACTACGAAAACTTCGATTTCACCCTCCGGCTGGCCAGGTCGAACCGGGAGTTTCTGATCCCCGCCGACAAGACCGCCACCGACGTTCTGGAAGAAAACGGCATCCACGTGGATGTGAAATGTTCCGACGGGATTTGCGGGGTCTGCAAATGCGGGCTGATCGACGGGGAGGTCGAGCACCGCGATTTCGTTCTGTCCAAGAAACAGCGGGAAAGCGCGATCATCCTGTGCCAGTCCCGCGCGGCGGAAAAGGACGGGGTCATTTCAATCGACATGTGAGGCGGATCAAGGGCGCGTCATGGACCACAAGGCATATCTCAAAACGCTGGGTCCGGCGGAGAAAGACCGCCTGACCGCGCGTGCAGATGCGCCCGGACTGCGCCATCTGGTGTTGCATGGCGGTCTGATCGTTGTGCTGGGCGGGCTGATTGCGCTGCGCGTGCCGTTGTGGTGGCTGCTGATGCTTCCACAGGGCATTCTGATCGCCTTCCTGTTCACGCTTCAGCACGAGGCCACGCATAAAACGCCGTTTGCCTCGGAGCGGTTGAATGAATGGGCGGGGTGGGTGACCGGGGTTTTGCTGTTTCAGCCGTTCCTGTGGTTCCGGTATTTTCATTTTGCCCATCACCGGTACACCAACGATCCCGACAATGATCCGGAACTGACCGTGCCCAAGCCCGACAGCTGGCCCGAATTCCTGCGCTATCTGAGCACCGTGGACTACTGGCGCGGCAAGGCGATCCTGCTGCTGAACAACGCATTCGGCCGGATCGATGCGCCCTATCTGCCGGCGGGCACCCATGCGCGGCTGCGGCGCGAGGCGCAGGGATGCTGGCGGTTTATGCCGGTGTCCTGCTGTTCAGTTTTTCGGTGTCGCCGGATTTGGTGTTTGTCTGGCTGATCCCGGTTGCAATCGGATTTCCGGTCCTGCGTCTGTACCTGCTGGCCGAGCACGGAAGGTGCCCCTATGTGGCCGACATGTTCGTGAACACCCGCACGACGTTTACCACCCGCCTCGTCCGGTTTCTGGCGTGGAACATGCCCTATCATATCGAGCACCATGCCTTTCCGCAGGTGCCGTTCCACCGGTTGCCGGAATTTCACACCATGATCCGTGACCGGCTGCTGACCACGTCGGACGGCTATGCTGCGTTTACCCGGGACTATGTTGCCGGTTTCCGTGACGCGGACTGATCCGGTCGGATTTCATCTTGCCGTGATGTTCGCCGGGACGCGATCTGGTAAGAAGCGTCCAGTCACCACGGGGCCGTGCCATGAGAGATTCGCCAACCGGAACGTCCACCGTCATTCGCGGCGCCCGGGTCATCCTGAACGATGAGATCGTCGACGCCGACCTGTGCCTGTCCGACGGGCAGATCGTTGAGATTGGCAGCGTACCCGGGGCCGATGCCGAGATCGACGGCCGCGGGTTGTTTCTGGCCCCGGCGCTGATCGACGTGCATGGCGACGCCTTCGAGCGGCAGGTCATGCCCCGGCCCGGCGTGTTCTTTCCGCTGGATACGGCCTTGCTGGAAACCGACCGGCAACTGGCGGCCAACGGGATCGCCACGGCCTATCACGCGTTGACTATTGGCTGGGCCCCAGGCCTGCGGTCGCCCAAGCGGGCGCGGGAATTCGTCGATGCGCTGGCCGCGCTGACCCCGCGGCTGACGGTGGACAACCGGGTTCAATTGCGTTGGGAAACCTTCGCCTTCGACGCGATCGACCTGATCCTTGATGCGCTGGCCGGGCCGGTGGTGCCTTCGGTGGCGTTCAACGATCACCTGTCGATGTCCCTGCGCAGCTTTGACACCAGCGTTCAGGGCAGGGCGTTCGAGCATTCGCCCGACTTTGCAGCGGCGGATCTCGACGATCCGCGGCTGCGGTCGCGGTTCGGGTCCGACGTGACGCGGTCCGGCCTGAGCATTGAGGAGTTCATCGCGCTTGCCGGCCGGATGTGGGAGCGGCGTGCGGACGTGCCGGGACAGATCGCGCGGGTTGCCGATGCCGCCCGGGCGGTGGGCGCGCCGATGCTGAGCCATGACGACACCCGCGCCGAAACTCGGGCGTTCTACCACGGGCTCGGATCCCGGGTGAGCGAGTTTCCGATGACAATGGAAGCGGCAGAGGCGGCGCGGGCCGCCGGTGACCATATCATTTTCGGGTCGCCCAATGTCGTGCGCGGCGGCAGCCATATCGGCTCGCTCGCCGCTGCTGACATGGTCGAGGACGGGATGTGCGATGCGCTGGCGTCGGATTACTACTATCCGGCGATGCTGGCCGCGATTGCCCGGCTGGACGGGGACCGGCGCGCGTCCCGCCCGGCGCTGTGGTCGCTGGTTTCCTCCGGGCCGGCGCGGGCCATGGGCCTGACCGACCGGGGAGAGATTGCGCCGGGCCGGCGTGCGGATCTGGTTCTGGTGGACTGGCCCGACGGCGGGACACCCGCGGTGCGCGCCACATTCGTTGCCGGGCGCCCGGCGTATCAGGCCAGACCCGTCGCAAGCTAGGATCAATGCCATGACCCCTCTTCGTATCGGCGCCTGCATGAAAGTTGACGAGATCGCGGATCACCGGGACTGGCTGTTCGACGCGGACCGGGATCTGGAACTGCAGGATTTCATCTTTTCGGACGTGTTTGCCGGGGACCCGGGCGGTTTTGTCGAGGCCGCGAAATCGGCGCTCGACGGGTTCCGGGGCCGGTTGGGGGTGCACGGCCCGTTTTATGGTCTGGATATCGACAACCCCGATCCTGACATGAGGGCCCTGATCACGTCGAAGTTTATCGCCGCCGTTGATGCCGCCGCTGCACTGGGCGCCTGGCAGATGGTAGTGCATTCGCCCTATGACCTTTGGTACCGGCAGAATCGGTTATGCGTTCCGGGGTACGAGGACAAAGAGCTGACCCGGATCCACGCGGTTCTGGACCCTGTGGTGGTCCGGGCCGAAGATCAGGGCGTGACGCTGGTGATCGAGAACATTCAGGACGTGGATCCCGAAACCCGTCGGGCCATGGTGGCGGATTTCGGATCGCCGGCGATGGCGTTGTCGGTTGATACCGGCCACGCCCATCTGGCCCGGCGGATGTCGGGCGCGCCGCCAGTGGACTATTTCCTGCGCGATGCCGGTGACATGCTGCGGCACGTGCATCTGCAGGATCTCGACGGCTATGCCGACCGCCACTGGCCGCCCGGCGAGGGCGAGATCGAATGGCAGGCGGTGTTCCGGGCGCTGGCCGATTGCGGCAGCAATCCGCATCTGGTGCTGGAACTGCGCAACAAGGCGGATATCCTGAAGGGGTTCGCCTATCTGCGCGACCTCGGGCTGGTCTGCTGAGGGCGGCTTATCGCGTCCTTGCGGACGCTCTTCGCCGGTCTGGGGAAACCGATGAACCGATGACCGGCCGCCGCTGGACACGCCCCGACACCTGCGCCAAAGTCCGCGGAAACACAGGAGAATTCATATGCCCCGTATCCCGCGCGCCACGCTGATGGAGAAATTTCAGGCCATGAAAGCGGCTGGCGAACCGATCGTCGGTGGCGGGGCCGGGACCGGGCTGTCGGCCAAGTGCGAAGAGGCGGGCGGGATCGACCTGATCGTGATCTACAATTCCGGCCGCTACCGCATGGCCGGCCGCGGATCGCTGAGCGGGCTTCTGGCCTATGGCAACGCCAATGACGTGGTGATGGAGATGGCGCATGAAATCCTGCCGGTGACCAGTCGCACCCCGGTGCTGGCCGGTGTCAACGGCACCGACCCGTTCTGCGTGATGGATCACTTTCTTGATCAGGTGAAGGCCATCGGCTTTTCTGGGGTTCAGAATTTCCCGACCGTGGGGCTGATCGACGGCACCTTCCGCGCCAATCTGGAGGAAACCGGCATGTCCTACGGGCAGGAGGTGGACATGATCCGCGCCGCCCATGAAAAGGACCTGCTGACCACGCCTTATGTTTTCAGCGAAGACGATGCCGCCGCCATGGCAGGTGCAGGCGCGGATATCATCGTGTGTCATCTGGGGCTGACCACGGGCGGGTCAATCGGGGCCGAAACCTCGCTGAAGCTTGAGGATTGTGCAACGCTGGTCGACAGCTGGTCCGAGGCCGCGCTGCGCGTGAACCCCGATGCGATCATACTGGTGCATGGCGGGCCGGTCTCGATGCCCGAAGATGCCGAATTCGTTTTGCGCAACACCGGGAACTGTCACGGTTTTTATGGTGCCTCGTCGATGGAGCGGCTGCCGACCGAAGTCGCGCTGACCGAGCAGACCCGGCGGTTCAAGTCGATCCGTTTCGACACATGAACCGGGTCCTCGAACGGGCGGAAACTGCGCTGGCCTGGATCGCGGCCGGGCGGCCGGTCTGGCCGATGCTGTTTATCGCCCTGTTCGCGGTTGTGATGTTTCTGCCGGGTTTCTTCTCGGTGCCGCCGGTGGACCGCGACGAAACCCGGTTTGCGCAGGCTTCCCGCCAGATGGCGCAGAGCGGTGATTTCATCGATATCCGTCTGGGCGAGGGCACCCGGTACAAAAAGCCGGTTGGCATCTACTGGCTGCAGGCGGCAGCGGCGAAGATTGCCGGCGACGCGCGCGCGCAGGAGATCTGGGTCTATCGGACGCCGTCGCTGCTGGCCGCCGTCGCCGCCTGCCTGCCGACCTACCTGATCGCGCTGTCGCTGGTGAACGCGCAGGCGGCGTTTCTGGCCGCGCTTCTGATGGCGGTCTGCTTTGTTCTGAACGGCGAAGCGCGGCTGGCCAAGACCGATGCCACGCTTCTGGCTTCGATCCTTGCCGCGCAACTGGTGCTGGCCCGGCTGCACATGCAGGGCGGGGTGTCGCGCTGGGCGCCGTGGCTGTTCTGGGCGGCGCTGGGTGTTTCGGTTCTGATCAAGGGGCCGATCGGGCCGATGGTTGTCGGGCTGACCGTGCTGGCGCTGAGTGTGATGCGGCGGGAGGTGCGCTGGCTGGGAGATCTGCGGCCGGGCTTTGGCCTGCTGCTGTTTCTGGTCATCGTTGCGCCATGGTACATTGCCATCACGCTGAAAACCGGCAGCGCCTTCTGGGACGAGGCGCTGGGCCGGGATCTGCTGGGCAAGATCGGACAGGGTCAGGAAAGCCACGGCGCGCCGCCCGGGGCGTTCAGCGCCGCGGTGTGGTTCACGTTCTGGCCGGCCTCGATCCTGCTGCCCTTCGGGCTCTGGTTCGCGTGGACCGCCCGGCGCGAGGCGGCGGTGCTGTTTTGCCTGGCGTGGTGGATCCCCGCATGGATCGTGTTCGAGATCACCGCGACCAAGCTGATCCACTATGTTCTGCCGACCTTTCCCGCGATTGCGATCCTGTGTGCCGCCGGATGGCTGGACCGGCTTCCGGGCCGGCCCGGGCGGGTCTACACGGTTTTCCTGATCGTGTTTTTGCTGCTGGCACTGTTGCTGGCTGCGGTGCCGGTCGGATTTACTCTGCAATACAACCGCTGGCCATCCTGGCCGTGGTATGCGGGCGTGGCGGTAACGGTGGCCGGGATCTGGCTGACATGGACCCGGATGCGCGCTGGCGACCGGCTGACGCCGGTTCTTGGGTTTGCGGCGCTGTCGCTGGGCCTGTCGCTGAGCCTGTTTTCGAACCTTGCCCGGTCCGGGGTCATCTGGCCCTCGGTCGCGCTGGCGGACATGGCCGCTGGGGTGGAACTGTGCGACGAGCCGCTGGTGCTGTCGGTGGGGTATCAGGAGGAATCGCTGATGCTGTTGTCGGGGCATCCGCCGGTGTTTGAACATGATCCGGCGCAGGCGGTGGAACGGGTGGGCACCGCGGCCTGCGCGGTTGTTTATGTGGACGCGCCGTTCCGGGCCGAATTCGAACAGGGAATGGTCGGCCGTCCGTATCAACATCTGGGCCGGTTCGAAGGGTTTTCCATCGGCGGCGCGGACGAGGTCGATATCACCGGCTACCTGTTCCGCTGATCAGCGGTCCCAGCAATCGGGCGGAGCGATGTAAAACCGCACGGTGCGGTTGGCATAGGCGCCGGGGCCGGCGGTGTATTCCTCGACCAGCCGTGAAGGGCAGGGCGGTTCTGCCGCGGTGCCGAGATACAGGAAATCGCCGGTCCGGCCCGGCGGATAGCTGAGCTTCTGGGCAAAGTAATGCGGAGCGTGGCGGGGATGAGCCTGTGCAAAGATGTTCAGGCCGGAGTTCCGGCCGGTGTGATAAAGATCGGCCAGCATGTCGCGGTCATCGGCGATGATGTCCTGGACGCCATGGGTGCGGGCCAGCGCGATGGTGTGCCGGCTCATCTCGGACCGGCCGGCGAAGCGGCGCAGAACCAGCCGCCCGTCTTTCTCAAACCGCCATTCCGTGGCCTGGGTGGCGGCGATGGGGATCGCCGCCACCAGCGTCAGGTTCAGCACCAGCCCGGTCCAGTAGACCCAGCGCAGGCGCGGCCAGAGCAGTGGCACCGCCAGCAGCACGACACCGACGCAGGCGGTTACGGCCCAGTTGGCATAGGCCCGCGACAGCAGTGCCTGCACCGACACCAGCAGGATGATCGGCGCTGACATCCAGACCAGCCATCGCTGTATCCACGCGCCAGACCGGAACGCGGCCACCGCGGCAATCAGGTAGGCCCCGAACAGTATCGGCCCGAACACGCCAAACTGCTGCAAAAAGAACTCTGCCGCGCCGGCGGTGTTCAGCTGAATACCGGGCTGGCGGACCCAGTCCACGTTGTCGGCGGTGTGCGACAGCGTCGCCAGATCGTTTTGAAGGTTCCAGATCACGTTGGGAGAAATAACCAGCGCAAAGACCACCGCAGCGACCGTAATATCGCGCCACGCGATCCGGGCGGCGGGCACGAAAACTGCGCCCAGCACGGCACCGAAGATGAAATAGACGGCGGCGTATTTCGCCATCATGCCGAGTCCGACGCAGAGCCCCAGCAAAACCGCCAACCGCAGATTGCCGCCTTTCGTGAGGCGCAGCCAGACCCAGACCGCGCCGGCGAAGAACGGCATCAGGATGGTGTCGGTTGAGATCAGGAACGACCCCACCGCAACGCTGGGCATCGTGATATAGGCCAGCCCGGCCAGACCTGCGGTGCCGCGGTCGGTGATCTCGCGCGCGGCACCGATCAGGATCAGAGCGGTCACGGCATGAAACACCGGCCCCGGGACGCGCACCCAGAAGAGGCTGGAACTGCCGGCCAGATCGGTGACCGCGCGCAGCACCCAGCCAATCAGCGGCGGTTTCGAGTAATAGCCCCAGTCAAGGTTCTGACCCCAGACCCAGTACTGCGCTTCGTCCACAAACAGATCTGCGGTGGCGAAGGGCAACAGCGCCACGCGAAACAGCGTGACCGCCGCGATGGCGATCAGCGCCGCCGGCAGAAGGTCAGGCGCCTGATGCGGCAGAGCGTTTTTCGGCATAGATCAGCCACAGGTTCCGCGTGTAGATGACCACCCCGATCGACTGGCCAAGGATGAACACCGGGTCGGCCCGGTGAATGGCATACGCCAGCAGGGTCAGGCCGCCAGTGATGGAAAACCACCAGAACATCTCGGGCACAACCGATTTCTTTTCCCGCTCCGATGCGATCCATTGGACGATGAACCGCATCGAGAACAACAGTTGCGCGCCCAGCCCGACAACCACCCAGATCAGTTCGCCGGTGGTTTCGACTTTGAAGAATTCGAGGATCGTTTCCATTATTCCGCCGTCTCCCCGTCCGGCGCGGCCGGGCCCGGGATTTCCTGCGCCCGCGCGGTTTTGCGCCGCCGGATCAGCCACGCCACGCCGAACAGGTCGTGGATGCCGACCAGCCCGCGCTGCAGGTTGTTGTATTTCGACCGCCCGCCGCCGCGTTCGCGGTGGCTGACATCCACATGCGCAATGTCCCAGCCATGACGTTTGAACAGCGCCGGCAGGTATCGGTGCATGTGGTTGAAATAGGGCAGTTCCAGAAACGCGTTGCGCCGGAACGCCTTGAGCCCGCACCCGGTGTCGCGGGTGTCATCGGACAGCATCCACGCCCGGACCGCATTGGCGAACCGCGAGGCCCAGCGTTTCGACGCCGTGTCCTGCCGTCCAACCCGTTGACCTGCGACCAGCCCCAGCCGCTCGGACGCGGTGTCGGCCAGAAACGGCGCGACAAGGTTGGGGATCTCGGAGGGCGGGTTTTGCAGATCGCCGTCCAGCGTGCAGACAATGTCGCCCCGCGCGGCCTGAACCCCGCTGTGCACGGCGGCCGACTGCCCGCCGGCCTGCGGGTGTTGCAGCAATCTCAGCCAGCTGTGTTCAGCCTGCGCGTCGCGCACCAGACTGCCGGTGTCGTCCGAGGATCCGTCATCGATCAGCACGACCTCGAAGGCCGGCAAACCCTGGCAGGCCTCTTCGATTTCCGCGATCAGCTGGCGGACGTTTTCAGCCTCGTTATGCAGCGGGCTCACTACTGTGATCATCATCGGCCGGTCATGTCCGTCTTGTTTTTGCCTTCGGCCCTGCGGTGCGGGCCGCAACCGGCTGCACCCATCTGAAGCGGCTCTCTAACACCCTTCACAATGGCTGTCACGGCGCATCGAAGGGATCGGCCGTCTTCCCCGTTCCGGGTTCAGGTACCCTGCGTGCCCGGCCGCCGGAAAATCAGAGGACGTCCGGCAAATCGCAGGAAGACGGCCGATATCGCGATGCCGATCACCGAGGGCAGATACAACACCCACCACATTGACGGTGTTTTGATTACCAGCGTGGATACCGACCCGCGCAGACCTTCTAGGGCGATCAGGATCAGGAAGGCCGTGACGACCTGCGGCCACAAGCCGAATCTCGAAAACCCGCCCAGCATAAGGGATGAAAACCCCACGAGGCTGACGGCAACACAGATCGCCATCCACGAGAACCGCTCGTGCAGTTCCTCAACAATCAACCCTTTGGAGAACCCGTCCTCCTCGGTAATCCGGTCGCGGTCGAATATCAGGTTCAGCGTCGGGATCGCGCGTATATTCCGGCGCCGTTCGCGCTCGGTATTGGTAAAGCCGGCGGCGTTGAAGGAGAAATCCTCGAACAGGGCGGTCGACAGGATGTTGGTTTCAGGATCGTGCCGGATCGCCATGCCATCCAGCATCACAAGGTTCGCGCCCGCGTCCCCGCGCACCAGAAACGCCTGAGACCCGACATAGGTTACCGGGTTGGCCGGATCGCGCCGGTCGGACAGGAAAACGTCGTTCAGCGTGCCGTCATAGTCGATGCGCCCGATATAGAATGTAACCCCCGGCACCGGATGCATGAAGTTGCCTTCGTTCAGCAGCTGCGCGGTGACGTCCCGCGCAACGTCGGCCTCGCGCAGGTCAAGCTGTTGGATTGATACTGGCCGGACGACCGTGGTGATCAGTCCCATCATCAGCCCGACGATCAGCCCGAAATAGATCACCGGCCGCGCCAGCCGGGCCGGGCTGGACCCGGTGGCCAGCATCACGGTCAGCTCGCTTTCGCGGTTCAGCCGGTTGGTGGCGTAGACCGCCGCGCCGAATGCGGCCATCGGCATTACCGTCCGGATCAGCGTCGGCAACGCCAGAGCCGTGAATTCCAGAAACACCATCGCGGATTGGCCGCCGCCGATCAGCTTGTCAAACAGGCTGACGGACCGGGAAATCCAGAAGACGCCGACCAGAACCAGAGTAAAAAAGCCGAAAAACGCCAGCAATTGCCTCAGGAAGTATCCGTCAAATCGCGACATGTCGCCCGTCTGTTCAGGTCGGTTCAGTGCGACATGCTACAATGTTCGCTCCGCAGATGAAATCCCATGCGGGTTGCCTTTGGCCATCGGTGTTTTGATCGGCCGGGATGGCGGCCGGACCCGGGCCGCAGGTTCGGACCCGGCCGCATTCGTTTTGGGGACCATCCCGCGCCGGCCCGGGGGCATCTGTTGTTTCACCGAATGGCGTTTGGGACTGTACGCCCGGCCTGTGCAGAGTCATAACCGGCAAAGCAAATGCAGGAGGTGGCCGGCAATGAACGAACAAACCCAGATTCCCAACGATCTCGACAGTCTCTGGATGCCGTTCACGGCGTCGCGCTGGTTCAAATCGAACCCGCGTATGATCGGCAGCGCCGAGGGCATTCACTACCAGACGGTGGATGGTCATCAGGTGATCGACGGCACCGGCGGGCTGTGGTGCTGTAATGCCGGGCATAATCACCCCCGTATCGTTGCCGCGATTCAGGCGCAGGCTGCCACGCTGGACTTTGCGCATTGTTTCAATCAGGGCCACGCGATCGCCTTTCAGGCCGCCAGCCGGCTGACCGAACTGGCGCCCGGCTTCGACCATGTCTTTTTAACCAATTCCGGGTCCGAGGCCGTGGACACCGCGCTCAAGATCGCGCTTGCGTACCATGCGGCCAATGGCGAAGGGCAGCGCCGGCTGCTGGTGGGTCGGCAAAAGGCCTATCACGGGATCAACTTCGGCGGGCTCAGCGTCGGTGGCATCGGCCTCAACCGGGGCCAGTTCGGAACGCTTTACCCGTCAACGGCTCACATGCGTCACACGCTGCTGCCGGAAAACGCGTGTTCCCGCGGTCAGCCAGAGACCGGCGCGGATCTTGCCGAGGATCTGGCAGGGATCATCGAAACCCATGGCGGTCACACGATTGCCGCCGTCATCGTGGAGCCCGTGGCCGGGGCCGGCGGCGTGTTCCCGCCGCCCGTGGGATATCTCGAACGATTGCGTGAGCTGTGTGATCAGCACGGTATCCTGCTGATCCTTGACGAGGTGATCACCGGGTTCGGCCGGATGGGCACCGCCTTTGCCAGCCAGCATTTCGGGGTGACGCCGGATCTTTTCACCGTCGCCAAGGGGCTGACCAACGCCACCGTCCCGATGGGCGGAGTGTTCACCACGGCGAAGGTGCGGGAGGCATTTCTGAACGGCCCGGAAAAGATGCCGGACCTTTTCCACGGATACACCTATTCCGGTCACCCGCTGGCCTGCGCCGCGGCGATTGCCACGCTGGATGTCTACCGGGACGAGGGTGTTTTCGAAAATGCCGCAAAGCTGGCGCCGGTCTGGGAGGACATGTTGCATGCGCTGGCGGATGCGCCAAGGGTGATCGATATCCGCAATGCCGGTATTCTCGGCGCGATCCAGCTGGAGCAGGACGGCGCCGTGGGGGACGCCGGGCGGGCGATGTATGAAAAGCTCTGGGATATGGGGCTCAGCATCCGGCCGATCGGCGACAGCCTGGCAATGTCGCCGCCGCTGACGCTGAGCGCCGACGATATCGGGCGCATCGGCGACCTTCTGAGCAGGGGGCTGAACGCCTAAGCTATTCCCGGTCGTCGCGCCGGGGGTCCTTCGCTTCAGGTGCCCGGTCGCCTCCCAAAGGCTCGTTGGTGCTGTTCGCAGCCGCCAGACCCTCTGTCGCAATGACCTGCTCGGGCACGCCTCCGGCCGCCTGGGCGGATCCCTTGGGCGGATAGTCGAGCGTGCCTTCGAGACGATCCAGTTCGTCCAGCGGGATTTGGGGAAACGTCAATTCACTTCGCCTCCGCCAGCGCGCCACCTCGTCAATTGTCGAACTGCCCCGCTCGCTGTCGATCCCGCTGTCCTGACCCATGTAAACCGTGCTGGAAGGAAAGGCGAAATCGGTCCCGGAACCCCGAACGAGGTCGTGGATCCTGAACAGCACGTCTTCCTGGATCGCGTGAAAATCGTTCCATTCCCGGGTCAGGGCGTAGACGCGGACCGAGATATCCAGCGAGCTTTCACCAAAATCTGAGAACCGGACGCGAACCGTGTCCCGGTCAATGCGGGGATGTGCGTGCAGCATCCGCCGGATATCGGCGTGTTGAGACCGTGGCCCGCGTTGGAAAACCCTGACAAGGAGGAGGCCGCGGGGGCTGGGTGGTGTCTATGGGGAAAGCGTGACGCTGGAGCTGTTTTCCGGGAAGCGCTGATCGTTTGGATATGTTTTTTCGTTTGATCCAAAGACCTTTTGCAGAGCTGGGAGACTGTCGGGCATCACCATTTCCCTGGTATGAGTGGTCGCTTTTTCGAGCTGCGACACGATCAGGCACAGGTCGGTGTTGTCCGAGACGGCATCGCTGGTTCGGACTGGTGATATTGAACGATTTGACGTGCGTATCGTCATGCGGCCTGGTTCCTTGGCGGTGCGCGGGTCGTTGGTTTCTGGCCGCGCCGGAAGATCTCGATAATGCGCATCGGCCCGCCGCAGTCCGGGCATGGTTCGCGCAAGGTAAGTGGGGTGATCTCGGCGGCGGGTGCGTCGTCCAACTGCGCTGCCTGTTCGCCGAGCAGGGTCCGGATCTTTGCGATGTTGGATTTGCGGGCGGCGCTGGCCAACAGGCCGTAATGGCGAATGCGGTGCAAGCGATCTGGCAGAACGTGGATCAGGAACCGCCGAATGAACTCTTGTGTGGCGAGGAGCATTGTCTTTTGTCGATCACCGTTCTTCATGCGGTAATCCTTCCACCGGAACGCCACGGTGTCGGCATCGGCGCTGACGAGGCGGCTGTTTGAGATGGCGACACGGTGGGTGTATCGGCTGAGACAGGCCAACACCTGCTCAGGTCCGACGAAGGGTGGTTTGGCATATACCACCCATTCGACTTTGCGTAGCGGCGCAAGATACGCGGTGAAGGCTTTAGCATCGGTCAGCCCCTTGAGATCGCCGAAGAAAGCAAGCTGGCCCGCGCGATACAGCGCCATGAGCCCTTCGATGAACAGGCGTCGGAACAGCCGGGACAGAACTCTGACGTGCAAAAAGAACCCCGGCTTGCACGCGATCCAGCGAGCGTCTTTCGACAATCCGCCGCCGGGGACGATCATATGGATGTGGGGGTGGTGCGTGAGCGCTGATCCCCATGTGTGCAGCACACTGGTCATACCGACGCGGGCGCCGAGGCGCTTGGGATCAGCGGCGATGGTCATCACGGTCTCGGCCGATGCTTTGAACAGCAGGCTATAGACCGCCCGCTTGTTCCAGAGGGCAATCCGGGCAATCTCGGCTGGCAGGGTGAAGACAGCGTGGAAATACTCGACTGGCAAGAGGTCTTCGGCCCGTGCTGCCATCCAATCGCGCGCGGCTGGTCCCTGACATTTGGGACAATGCCGGTTCTTGCTGCTATTGTAGGCGATGTGCTGATGGTTGCACTTGGTGCACGCCGCCACATGCCCGCCGATCGCCTCCGTCCGGCAGGCTTCGATGGCCGACATAACCTTCAACTGGCTCAGACTGACATGTCCGGCATTGGCCCGCCGCCACGCGGGACCATGTTTGCGGAATATGTCAGCGATCTCCAGCTTGGGGCGAGACAACCGCCCCGGACGTTACCGGGATCCTTGTCGGAGCGAACGGCCATGCAATGTTTTGAGGGCTTCAAACGGGCTCACCGTGTCCCGGATCATCTTTGTGGCGACTTTGGTGTACTGGGCGGTGGTCGTCAGTTTGGCATGGCCAAGAAATACCTGGATCACCCGCACATCCGTACCAGCCTCCAACAGATGCGTCGCAAAGCTGTGCCGGAGCGTATGCAGCGTGGCTGGCTTTGAAATGCCAACCAGATGTTTGGCCGAGTTGAACGCTCGGCCCAATTGCCTCGAAGTAACAGGATTGATCTTGGGCTTGCCCCCTCTCGGCAGCATCCTTCGGATGCGCCTGCCGGGCAATGGGGAACAGCCAACCCTCAGGTCGTGCCTCACGCCAATACGCCCGCAGCAGGTCAAGCACATCAGGCGACAGCATCACCTTCCGGTCCTTCCGGCCTTTGCCCTCATCGACATGGATCAGCATGCGGTCGCTGTCTATGTCAGAGACCTTGAGATTGCAGACCTCCGATGCCCGCAATCCAGCACCATAGGAAATGCTGAGCGCTGCCCGATACTTCAGACCAGGCCCGGGTGCCGCTGCAAGCAGTTCCGAGACGTCCTCGACACTCAGCACCACCGGCAACTTCCGAGGCTGGGTGCGGAACTGCATGTACTTCTTCATCTCTTCCCGCCCGCAGGTCTTTCCGAACAGAAACCTCAGCGCCATGATCCAGGCGTTGTACGTCGTCGGCGGCACGCCGGTATCGGTCATGTGCAGCTGATAGGCACGAAGATCGTCCGGTGTCGCGGTGTCCGGCGAGCGCTTAAGGAAACCAGCAAAATGCTTGACCGCACGGATGTGTGCCTTTTGGGCCTTGTCGCCCATCCCGCGGATACGCATGTCTTCAATCATCCGCTCACGTAGCGGTGTGGTTCTCTTCTCTGTCATTGGAACCTCCTCTGTCGACTGAGAAAGCCCCAATCGTCAGGCAGGTTTGCCCATTCACAAAATCGACCCACTCAGATCAGTGTGCCACACCAGCAACAAGAGCCAATTGCCGCGGCAGCGGCTTCGTCCATGTCCGCAACTTGACCGTTACCTTCGTCCGCTGCGTTACGTCGGTTCAATCCTTCTGCCCCTTGGAACTGTGTAAGTTCTTTCGGCCAAAGAACGCGTCTTGATAAGCTCCGTCAGGCTCCCAACAAATACGGATTCCGCTTGGTTCATCCGTTTCTTCGGATTCGTTAGCAGGAAAATGTCCACCGCCGGAGGATCAGAGTAGGGTGGCAGCTGCCAGAGTGAGCCAAGCTGGACGTCACGTTCGGCAACATGGACCGGCAAGGCGCCAATGCCGATATTGGCGATGATCATCCGGCGCACCTCAGGGAGGTTCGACGAGATGCCCCGAAGGCCAGGCGACAACCGGGCGCGCGCACGCAGCCGTGCGACGGAGGCCAGCGGCCCGCCCTCGATCTCGGTCTGGAAAGACACCGAAGGTTCATCCCTGAGATCGGCGAGCGCAATGTCCCTCTTTCCGAACAGCCGGTGGCGAGGCCCGCAATAGAGTCCGAAAAACTCACGAAACAGCACACGCGCATCAAGATCCTTGGGGGTGGAATTCAGTAGGCAGATCCCGAAACTGGCCATGTTCTGACGGATACGGCTGACAACCTCCGAGCTTTCGGCGACCACGATGGAAAAGGTGACTTTCGGGTGCTGGCTCGAAAAGGCCTCAAGCAAGTCATCAAAATGCGGCGAGACGACGTGACTGGCCAGGACGATGCTGATGTGGCCGGCCAGCTCCTCTTCATCAGCGTCAAGCAGGGCCGGTAGCTCGCAGACCGCGCCAAAAATCGTCGCGCATTCGGCATAGAGCTTTTCACCGGCGCTGGTGACGGAAAAGCGGTTCGGCTTGCGTTCGATGAGCCTGTGCCCGGTGCTGTCTTCCAGTCGTTTGAGGGCACCGCTGATAGTGGGTTGTTTCAAGCCGAGGAAATCGGCGGCTTTCGAGACGCCGCGCTGCTCGACTACCACCATGAAAGTCCGCAAAAGATTCCAGTCGAGATTCCACGGGAACCTTTGTTCATAGGGGCGTAGCATAGATATTCTCGATATACTGGATCGCTAATATTTATTTGCACAATGATGGGTGCCATGCAAGCGTTTCGCATCACCAACCGCTTGTGCGGGGTCTTTGCACGGGCAGAGCGCCAAGGTGACGAGCACGACTGACAAGGGAGAGAGCGATGACGACTCGCAGGACTATCATGAAAACCGTGGTTGCGGCCGGGTTCGCCGCCATGGCGACTTTTGGTGCCACATCGATGGTTGCGGCCGAAGAACTGGACACCATCAAGGAAGCCGGTGTGATGCGCATCGCGATGAGCGGCGCCTATCCTCCGTTCAATTTCGTGAACGAGCAAAACGAGGTCGTGGGTTTCGATCCGGCCATCGGCGCCGAGATCGCAAAGCGCATGGGGCTGGAAGTCGAGATTGTCACCACCGCCTGGGATGGGATCATCGGCGGTCTGCTGGCCAACAAGTATGATGCCATCGTTGGCTCGATGACCATTACTGCGGAGCGTGACGAAGTCGTCGACTTCGTCGGCCCTTACTATACCACCAAGCGGGCGATCTTTACGCAGGCTGGCTCCGATATCACCTCCGTTTCACAGCTTGGCGACGTCAAGGTTGGCGTGACGCTGGGTGAAACCCACGAGGAATGGGCCAAAGGCCAAGGCTACACTGTGAGCACTTACAAGGGCCTGCCCGAGTTGCTGCTGGAACTGGAAAACGGCCGCGTGGATGCGATTGTGAACGATTCGATCGCGGCGATCCTCGCGATGACCGAAAAGGGCCAGGAGTTTGCCATCATCGGAGATTTGGAAACTGATGCGTTTGGCGCAGGTATCGCAATCCGCGAGGGCAACCCGGCGCTTGCGGCGGCAATGCAGGCCGCTCTCGATGAGATGATGGCGGACGGCACCTATGTCGAGATCGCCGAAAAGTGGATCGGTGCCGATATCCGTTGACCTCTTGGGGTTCGCCGAAAAAGACCGGCGAACCCTTTCCACTCGTCTCGCAAGGCTGATGATGATCCCCCAATACGGCAAGCTGATCTGGGAAGACGTGCGCGATGCGGATAAGGATCGCGTGGTGATCCTCAACGTGTCGGCAACGGAAGACCATGGGCCGCACATGCCACTTGATACCGATACCGTGCTGGGTATGGCTGTGGCGAACGGGGTGGCCGATCTGGCATCGGACGAGGTGTTTGTGATGCCGCCGGTGCCTTACGGGTTCAACGAACACCACAAGGATTTCCCCGGCGGCATTGCTCATGCCGGTGAGTTCGAGGCGGCGATGTATCTGCATCTTGAGCCCGAGCACGTGAACCTGAAAAAGGCGGTGAGCCAGACCTGCACGACCCGAACAGCCGGTTTTTCAACCTCGACCTCGTGCGTGGCGGGGGCAAGGCGATGCTGATGCGCTGGTGGTCGGAAGTGTCGCCCGACGGCACCATGGGCGACCCGACGGTGGCGGATGCCGAGACCGGTGCTAAATTCCTTCAAGCGGCAATTGAGGAGACGCTGGCACTGGTGCGCGAAAGTCGCGCCCTGCCCATCCTCGATCGCACTGATTATCACTAGGGGGCAAAATGGATTTCGAGCTGATGCTGCGGATTTATCCGTTTTTCCTGGAGGCCGCCTGGGTCACCATTCAGCTTTCCATTCTGACGACAATCCTGGGCTTGATTTGCGGCACGCTTGGTGCCGCAGCCCGGCTTTCGCGCTTTGCGACGCTGCGCTTCACCGGTGCTGCCTATGTCAGCATCATCCGCGGCACGCCTGCGCTGATCCAGCTGTTCATCCTCTATTTCGGGGGGCCTCAGGTGGGCATCCAGCTCGACGCCTTCGAGGCCGGGGTCATCGGCCTTGGCGTCAATATCGGCGCTTACATGACCGAGACAATGCGCGGCGCGATCATCTCGGTTGACAAGGGCCAGCGCGAGGCGGCGCGCACGCTGGGCATGTCGCAGTTTCAGGCCTTTCGCCGGGTGATCCTGCCGCAGGCTTTGCGCCTGATGATCCGCCCGCTCGGGGTGAACATCAACGCCCTGATCAAGGGTACTGCACTGGTCGCCGCGATCTCGGTGGTCGAACTGACCTATACAGCGCAGCGCTATATCGGCTCGACCTACAAGCCGTTCGAAATGTTCCTGCTCTCGGGCGTGCTCTACATGGTCATCATCTACGTGACCGGCAAAGGCATCGCCTATCTCGATCAGAAGGTGCGGTTGCAATGAGTACTGAACGGGTGAAAGGGAACTGCCATGGGGCTTGATTTCACCGTTGTCCCGGCATGGATGGGGCCGATCATGCTGGGCGTTTTGTAGACCATCGCCATCACCGTGGCCTCGGCCCTCCTAAGCTTCTTCGGCGGGATCCTCTTCGCGGTCATTGCGCTCCATGGTCCCTGGTTCATCCGCTTGCCGGTTCGCTTTTTTGCATGGCTTTTCATGGGCACTCCGCTGCTGTTGCAGCTTTTCCTGATCTATTTCGGGCTGGTGCAGATCGGTATCGACCTTCCGGCCTTCGTGGCCGGGGTGATCGGCCTCGGGCTTCATTTTGCGGTCTATAACTCCGAACTGATCCAGACCGCCATCATCGCCGTGGACAAGGGCCAGATGGAGGCTGCGCGCACGCTTGGCCTGTCGCGCGGGCAGGCTCTGCGCAAGATCGTGATCCCGCAGGCCGTGCGTGATGTCATCCCGCCCATCGGCAACAACATGATCGCGCTTCTGAAGGACTCAGCGCTGGTGTCAGTGATCGGGGTGTCCGAGCTCACTTTGACGGCCCAGCTTGCCATCGGTCGCACCTACCGGCCTTTCGAGTTCTACGTTGTCGCCGCTGTTTGCTACTACATCATCAACCTCGGGCTTGAGGCCGTACTGCGCCGGATCGAGCGCCGCGTACAAGCCGCGCGCTGACGAAAGGGAGGAAATACCATGACCGACCAGAGCCCCTTCGTGGACATCCGACACGCCCAGAAAAGTTTTGGCACGCTGGAGGTGCTCAAGGATATCAGCCTTCAGGTTCAGCAAGGTGAGATCGTTGCGATTATCGGCCCGTCCGGGTCCGGCAAAAGCACGCTTCTGCGCGCCATCAATGACCTTGATCCCCTGACCGGGGGCGAGGTGTGGCTGGAGGACATGCAGGTCAACAAGGCCCTGCCGCACCGCCAGTACGAAGCGCATATAAACAAGGTTCGTCAGCAGATCGGCATGGTGTTCCAGCATTTCAACCTGTTTCCGCACCTGACAGTGCGTGGTAATATCACGCTGGCGCCGAGGATGCTTAAGGGCCTGTCTGCCGAGGAGGCCGACAAGCTGGCTGAAGAGCAACTGGCGCATGTCGGACTGTCGGACCGGATCGACTACTACCCCTCGCAGCTTTCGGGTGGGCAGAAACAGCGCGTCGCCATTGCCCGGGCGCTGGCGATGCAGCCCAAGGTCATGTTGTTTGACGAGGCGACGTCGGCGCTCGACCCCGAGCTGGTGGAGGAGGTGAATCTCGTCATGAAGCGGCTGGCCGAGGCGCACATGACAATGATCATCGTCACCCACGAGATGGGTTTTGCCGAGAGCGTCTGCGACCGGGTGCTGTTCATGGACGAAGGCGTGGTGGTCGAGGAAGGCCCGCCCAGCGTGATCTTTCACAACCCGCAGAACGAACGCACCCGCAATTTTCTGCGCAAGCACCTTGCGGATAACAACGGATAGGCCCGATGTCGCGATTGTTTTACCAATCCCGTCTTACGCGGCCCGAGCTTGACCGGGCTGAAGGTATCTATTTGTGGGACAAATCCGGCAGGCGCTATCTGGATGGATCCTCCGGGGCCATGGTTTCAAATATCGGGCATTCAAATCCGGTCGTGCTGCAAGCGATGCGGCAACAGATGGAGAAATCCACTTTCGGCTACCGGCTGCATTTCCAGACGGAAGCCTCAGAGTTGTTAGCCGAACGCACTGCCGCGTTGGCGCCGGAGGGGCTGGGCCGGGTGTTCTTCGTTTCCGGCGGTTCCGAAGCGGTGGAAAGCACTCTGAAACTGGCCCGCCAATACGCGATCGCGAAGGGCGAGGCGGGGCGGTTCAAGGTGATCGGACGCGATCCCGCCTATCATGGTACCACATTGGGGGCGCTGGCGGTGACCGGCTACGCGCCACTTACCGCGCCGTTCGAGCCGATGATGAGGGTAATGCCGAAAATCCCCGCACCGCGCGCCTATCTTGACGGGTTGGATCCGGCAGACCCGGCAACCGGTCATCACTATGCCGATATGCTCGAGGCAAAGATCATCGAGGAAGGAGCAGGCACTGTGCTGGCCTTCATCATTGAACCCATCGGCGGCGCCTCAACCGGCGCGCTGGTGCCGCCTGCCGGTTATATGCAGCGCATTCGCGAGATCTGTGACGCCCATGGGGTGCTGCTCATTCATGACGAGGTCATGTGCGGGGGCGGGCGCACCGGGCGTTTCTGGGGGGGAGAGCACTGGGAGGCCGCCCCCGACCTGATCGCCATTTCCAAGGGCTTTGGCGGCGGCTATGTGCCACTTGGCGCGATGATCGCACGTGACGATATCGTCGAAGCCGTGCTGGATGCGGGTGGCTTTGCCCATGGCCATACCTATGCGGGCAACCCGCTGGCCTGTGCCGCCGGCTTGGCGGTACTGGACGAGATCGAGCGTCTGGGTCTGGTCGAGAGCGCGGCCCGGCAGGGAGAACTGCTGAAAGCCCGCCTTTGCGCCCTCAAGAACCGTTATCCCTTCATTGGCGATGTGCGCGGGAAAGGTTTGTTGCTGGCATTTGAATTGATGGCTGACCCGGTCACGAAACAACCGCTTCCCAAAGAGCTCAACGCCTATGACCGGCTGGTCAATATCGCCTATGACAAGGGCTTGATCATCTATTCCCGACGCACGCGTGGCGGTCTGTCCGGAGATCATTTCCTGGTCTGCCCGCCGTTGATCATCACCGAAGACGGGATAGACGAGATCATGGAAATGCTTACTGCATCGCTCGAAGATTTCGCCGCTGAAACCGGGCTTTCAACGGGAGAGGGAGCATGAGCGTACATCCTACGATCCGGCTGGCCAGTCCTGAGGATGCCGAAAGCATTGCCACAATGCTGCGCCTATTGGCAGGCGAACTGGGCGATGGGGAGGCGTTCGCCTCGACAGAAGAGACGGTCCGGACCCATGGCTTCGGGCACGCGCCCAGCTTTGCCACCCTGATCGCCGAAACCGCCCGGGAACATGTCGGCATGGCCCTGTTCTTTCACCATTACTCGACCACGCGGGGGCAGCGCGGCGTGTTCGTTCAGGATTTGTGGGTTGAGATTGCGCATCGGGGTACGGGGTTGGGCAAACGGTTGCTTGCCGCCGTGGCGGCCTATACCGCCCAGGCCTGGCGTGCGGAGTACCTTGCGCTGACGGTCTATCGCGACAATCCGGATGCCGCGCGGCTTTACCAGCGGCTGGGGTTCATCGCACGACCAAATGACGTGTCAATGTCGCTGAGCGGGGACGGTTTTGTTGCCCTGGCGGAGGGTGGGGCATGATATTGCCAGACAAAACCACGCTGATTGAAGACGCAATCGCCGGGATCAGGGATGGGGCCACGGTGATGCTTGGGGGCTTTGGTGTGCCGGGCACACCGTTTACCCTGATCAGGGAACTGGTCCGGCAAGGTCAGAGAGATCTGACGATCATCAAGAACGATGCAAACGAGGCCGGGATGGGGGTCGATCACCTATTGGCAAACGGACAGGTCGCCCGCCTCATCACCACCCATATCGGGCTCAACCCCCGCGCCGTGGCCATGCTGAACTCCGGCGAGATAGATGTCGAGTTCTGCGCCCAGGGCATCCTGGCAGAAAGGGTGCGCGCCGGAGGGGCAGGGTTAAAGGCGATCTTGACCGATATCGCGATGCAGACTGAATTGGGCGCGGGCAAACCCCGGATCGAGGTCAACGGCGCCGAGGCGATGGTTGAGACCGCCCTGCGCGCCGATGTGGCGCTGCTGCATGCCGATCAGGCTGATGTTTTCGGAAATCTCGACTATGCGGCGACGGCACGCAATTTCAATCCGCTGATGGCAATGGCCGCCGATCATGTGATCGCCGAGGCCGAAGCGGTGCTGCCCCTGGGTGACCTGCCGCCCGACGAGGTGCACACGCCCGGCCCTTTTGTTGATCAAGTGGTCAGGCTTGACGCTCTGAGCGAGGAGTATGGCGTTGTCCGACGCTAGAGCCAGAATGATCTCCCGCGCCGCACGCGAGATCGCACCAGGCATGGTGGTGAATCTGGGTATCGGCCTGCCGACCAAGGTTGTCGATCATCTGGCCCCGGATTTCCCGGTCTGCCTGCATACCGAGAACGGGCTGACGGGCATCGGCCCGACCCTGCCGGTTGAAGATGCCGACCGCAATCTGATCGACGCGGGCGGCGCCTATGTCTCGACCATCCCGGGCAGCGCCTTTTTCGACAGCGCCACCTCGTTTTCTCTGGTTCGCAGCGGGCGGCTTGATCTGACCATGCTGGGGGCCTTCGAAGTGGCCCAGAACGGTGATCTGGCCAACTGGAAGATCCCGGGCAAGTTTTCGCCCGGCGCCGGTGGAGGCGTCGAGCTGGCGCAGAAGGCCCAGCGGGTGGTGGTGCTTTCGACCCATACCGACCGCAGCGGCAAACCCAAGCTGCTGGCCGACTGCACCCTGCCGCTGACCGCCAAGGGCTGCGTGGACCGGATATTCACCGATATGGCCGTGGTCGATGTCACGCCGCAGGGGTTCGCTTTGCGCGAGATTGCCGAGGGTGTGTCCGTCGATCAGGTTATCGCCGCAACGGATGCTGAGCTCAGCCTGCCCGACGGTGAAATCTCCGTATTCTGATAAGGTGAGCCGATGGACGACAAGCTTCAAACCCGGATCCTAACCGCCGTCGATGACCATTTCGAGACACAAACCGCGTTCCTGGCCGCGCTGACAGCACATCCCTCGACCCGGGGGCAGGAGCAGAGCGCACAGGATTTCATGGCAGGTGAGCTGAGCGCGCGCGGGCTTGATGTGGATCGCTGGCAGGTGCGGGTCGAGGATATCCGCCACCTGCCCGGTTTTTCTCCCGTGATCGGGGATTATGAAGATGCGCAAAACGTGGTTGCCAGCCTTCACAGCCGCACGAACAAAGGTCGCTCCCTCGTTCTGAACGGCCATATAGACGTGGTGCCTGAGGGTCCGCTGGAGATGTGGGACACGCCACCTTACGAGCCGCGCGTTGATGATGGCTGGATGTATGGGCGTGGTGCGGGGGATATGAAGGCGGGGCTTGCCTCGAACCTCTTTGCGCTGGATGCTCTGAAAGCGTGCGGCTTCGCACCGGGGGCGGATGTGTATTTCCAATCCGTCGTCGAAGAAGAATGCACCGGCAATGGCGCTTTGGCCTGCCTGCAACGGGGCTACTCCGCGGATGCAGCCCTTATCCCCGAACCCTTTGCAGAAAGCCTTGTGACCGCACAGGTCGGGGTGCTGTGGTTTCAGGTCCATCTGTGCGGACTACCCACCCATGTCGCCTATGCCGGGTCAGGATCAAACGCGATCGAGGCGGCGGTTCCTCTGATTTCAGCCTTGCACGGGATGGAGGCACGCTGGAACGCCGATGAGCACAAGCACCCGGAATATGCCCATGTACACCACCCGCTGAACCTGAATGTCGGCAAGATTGAGGGCGGCGACTGGACCAGTTCGGTGCCCGCCTGGTGCGTTTTCGATGTGCGCATGGGGCTCTATCCGGGGCAGGACATGGATGCCGCCAAAGCTGAGATCGAAGAGGTCCTGCGCAAGGCCGCTCGTGAAAACGACTTCCTGCGCAACAATATGCCCGAGGTGGTCTATCACGGCTTCCAGGCCGAGGGCTATGCGCTGGCCGGGGACAGACGGCCTGTCGCGGCCAAGGCAATCGGCTCTCTGGAGCAGGCGCATGCGACGGTGACGGGCGATGCGCTCGACAAGCTGTCGATCACTGCCACCACGGATGCGCGCTTCTTCGGCCTTTATGCCGATACGCCTGCGCTTGTCTATGGCCCCCGCGCCGAAGCGATCCATGGCTTCAATGAACGGGTCGAGCTGGAGAGTATGCGGCGCGTGACCCAGGCCACGGCGCTGTTCATCGCCAATTGGTGCGGACTGGAAACCCTGTAAGGAAATCACATGCGCGAAGCTGTCATCGTCTCAACCGCTCGCGCGCCGATCGGCAAGGCTTTCGCGGGGCGTTCAACAACCTTGAAGGGCCGAGCCTCGGGGCGCACGCGGTGCGGGCCGCCGTGGCGCGTGCCGGGCCTGAGGGCGGCGAGATTGAAGAGGTTGCCTTCGGCTCTGCCCTGACTCAGGGGACCACCGGAGTGAATACCGCGCGCCATATCGCGCTAGCCGCCGGGTTGCCGGTGAGTGTTGCGGCCTCGACCGTGGACCGGCGATGCGCCTCGGGCCTCAACGCCATCGCCATTGCGGCGCATATGATCATCATGGCCGGAGGGGTCGATGTAGCGCTTGCGGGCGGGCTTGAGAGCATCTCTCTGGTGCAGAACGAACACTGGAACGGCCATCGCTATGCCGATCCCACGGTGGCCGGACGCTACGACCTGTCGATGATCGAGACCGCCGATATCGTGGCCGAATGCTATGAGATGAGCCGTGTAGTGCAGGACGCCTATGCCGCCCAGAGCCAGGCTCGCACCGCAGCAGCACAGTATGCAAGGCGCTTCGATGACGAGATCGTGCCGGTCGAGGCGGTCAAGCTGGTCACCAACAAGGCAACGGTGGAGACCCAAGAAGGGCGGGTGCAGATCGCGACGGATGAATGCAACCGCCCCGGCACCACACCTGAGGGGTTAGCTGGACTCAAACCGGTTCTGGGGCCGGACAGGTTCATCACTGCCGGCAATGCCAGTCAGCTGTCGGATGGGGCGGCAGCAATGGTCCTGATGGTAGCCCGAGAGGCCGCGGCGCGTGGACTTGAGCCTTCCGGCAGCTTCCGGGGCTTTGCCATCGCCGGATGCGCGCCCGAAGAGATGGGGATCGGCCCGGTGATTGCGATCCCGCGACTGTTGCAGCGTCACGGGCTCTCGATGGACGACATCGGCCTGTGGGAAATCAACGAGGCCTTTGCCTCGCAGCTTCTCTATTGTCGCGACCGGCTGTGCATTCCCGACGAACGTCTGAACGGGAATGGCGGCGCGATTTCCATCGGCCACCCTTACCGCATGACAGGAGCCCGCATGGCAGGGCATGCGCTGATCGAAGGGCGCAGGCGTGGCATTCGGTACGCGGTGGTCAGCGTGTGTGTCGGAGGAGGACAGGGTGCGGCGGGGCTTTTTGAACTACCTTGACGACCCCCAGAACCACACGTTCCCTGCGCGCAACGTCAAACATGAAGGAAGGCGGAGGTTGGTTGCCATTGGTTCTTGTCAAGCCAGCAGCTGCTTTGTCCGCGTCTTTCGTAGCCAGACACCGCGCAGCGAAAGCAAGGTCTGGCCCCAGCCTTTGGGTCCAGCATCCCTTGACCGGTTCGGCGACTTGGGCTGCAACGCCGAAAGAACCCCGCCGCATGTGCAATATGATGCTGCGCATGCAAATTCCAATGTCCCAGAATCGGGTTTGTCCACATGTTTGACGTCTGACACCTTCGCAGCCAATGACCGATCTGTGTTTTGGCCAATGTGTCCGGCTTGAACGTCCGCCTCGGGGAAAACGTGCCGCAGCGCCGCGTGTCGTTCCGTTGCTCGGTCCATCCGGCGAGTTGGATTTCGCTGCAGCCGTGTCAGGCTTTTTTTCTAACGTGCTACCCCTTGAACCTTTCTCCGGGCAACCGAGCCGACGCGAGGCCGGGCGTATCTGATCTTGGAGGTGTTGTTTGAAGGACCGCTCCGGCAGGCAACCGGGTTCAAGAATCCTTTCAACCGAATGCCGCGCATGCGACGCGGGCTGCGGATGACAATGGAATGCTTGAATCGGCGGGTCCCGCACCTTTGAATACCGCGATATGACAAAACACTTGGGTGCCGGATATTGATGTAGATCATGGCAGAGTTGAGCGTTTTTCGACATTGTTTGCAGTGAGAAGGCCGCAGGTTTTTCCAAGCGGAAGCTTGAGTTTGCAGCATTGCAGGTATTTCTGACCGAAACTGCCCAGGTCCATTATTGACGACCGCAAGGCAGCTTTGGAAATCCGATGGCCTTGCTCCAAATGCCGTCGAGCAGCCAGGGCATGCCATTTGTCCATCACCACATAAGGACCCCTATGTGTGACGATGCTTGGGCGGGAAAAACCGGCCACGATATCAAAGTCATGGCTCTGCAACACTCAACTTCGCCACGATCAGAAGGCAGTCCGATGATGGTTTCCCCTCGCTCCCCCCGGTTCTCCAGCTTGGCGGCTCTCTGTTTGGGACTTGCTTTCTCTCTCCTGAGTTTTCCGGTCTCTGCAGCGGACTACACCCGAGAATTTCAATCCGAAAACTGGGCGGGCGGAGCGATGGATGTTGACGGCGATGGATCGGCAGATTTTTGTCAGTCGGTTTCGTTCGCGGACGAGGGCCGCTACATCCTGGTGATCCTTTACAACAAGGGCGTCCTGTTCGGGTTGACCGAACCTGCCTGGCGCTTGGTCGAGGATGCCGCCTATCCGGTTTCAGTTGCTATCGATGGCGCAAGCGTTCCGTCCACGGGTTATGCCAACGACCACGAGTCACTGCTTCTGGCGCTGCCTTATGGAGAGCCCCTGATTGATCAACTGACCGAAGGGGCGATGCTGTTGGTGACAGGTAAAATGGGGTCCTACCAGCAATCACTGGACGGATTTTCCGAGGCATTCCGATCGTTAAAGGAATGCTATGACGCGGACGTCGCGGGGCTTTCTCCAATTCCAAAACCCCAACCCGCGCCCAAATTGATGCATGCCCGTATGCGAAAAACATCGCGTGAATCAAACTCAACACTCGAATGCGGCCAGGGGTTGATCGAGGAAATGGCCTTTAGTTTTCCCGGCGAAGGTGGCGAAGTTTCGAACTTCTCTTACCACTTCTCACTTCAGATGCAGGGCTTTGACACGGATGAATGTCTGACCGTTGAAGCAACCGGGGAACTAGAGAGCGGGACGGTTACAGGCAACCGCGTTGCGCTGAATGTGATCGAAACCACCACCACCGGCGAACGCGCCCAAGTCACCTACGAAGGTGTTTTGCGCGCTGACGGCACAGCCATGCTTTTTGATGTGACCGCCCCATACGAGGATTTGGTGTTTCGTGTGGAGGGCCCGGAATGATGTTTGGAAACGGCGTGAAATATCTTTGCCTGGTCGTGCTCATGTTCCTGCCGACGCAACTGATCGCGAAGGATGAACACCTGCTGATGCAGGACGCGGTCAGAACATTCGTTGCGGAGACCGGTTATCAGGTCGTGGGGATTGGCAGTTGGGTTGGTGGCAAGGGGTATACACCCGGCGTCTCGGATCATGACCTGCGGCTCATACTTCCAGAAGGCGTATCGGCCAGAGAATCTCAAAAGATATGGGCCGATGCCCGATCGAAACTGAAGAAAACCATTCAGGAGGCCCATAAGGCCAATCCGATGGAGGGGGCCAGCGTTGACGACATTCTGGCACTGACCAACTTTTATCCCCCCGATCAGATGATGGGGGATGTGCCGGACATGGAAAAAGCATGGGTCAAGTTCAAGGAAGCTGACACATTTCCCAATCTTGCCGCCGAGGCAGACAAGGCCAAGATCGAAGCCGCCGAAGGGTTGTACGGCAATGGCGCGAAATACTGGCGACAGGAATATGAAGGCAAGAAAGGCAGCTGGTTCTATAAGGGTGACAACGGTGAAGTGATCGAAGGCAGCGTCGAAACAATCCATGCCGCTGAACGTATCGGGGCACAAACAATGGCAGGCCGCGCCAATACCGCGGCACAGTGGGTTGAACACGCGTGGGACACGATGCGCGAAGGAGGCGACGCCCGCACCGTCGGCAAGTATCTGATGCGGATGAGCGAAGATCTTGATGAAGCCATGGCAAAAGGTGGATTGTCCGGCCGCCCCGGCTGGATGGCGGAAGCCCGCGCATTGGGGCGTCACCTGAAGAAACATCCTGACAGTTTTGCGCGCAACGAAGACCTTGTGCGCTCGCTTCTGAAACAAGGATACCGCGAAAGCGCCATTGCCGCTGAATACGCAACGTCGACCGGTGCGAAACGGCAGTATATGCGGGCGATACAAGCCTCCTGCGCCAATGGAAAAGGATGCCTTCTCGACCGGCTGATCAAGCGGGCCAGGGCGCTTGGGAAGCCGCTTTCATTTGCCCATGCCGCGCAGCTTGCGTCTGTTGCAATGGATGTCGGTGGTGTTGCTTCGGCGACAACTGAAAGCGAACGCGCCGAAGCCATTTACTCAAGCCTGGCATGGACCGCCGGGTGGCCGGTGGGCCTGATGAGCTTTGCTGTCGAAGAGGGGCGCGCTGAGGCCACAGCCCTTGGCATTGCGACTGTGGCGCAGTTTCAGGATGTCTGGGATATGATGGAAGGCAACTATTCCAGCAGCGGTCGCGCAAAAACCGACGAGGTCAGCTGGCCGTTGCACCGACTGGTGTCCGAAATCCATGATGAGAAAAAGCTGCAGGAGCGGGTTGCTGTTATGGCGCGCCGTGCGTCGGCACGCGGCTTTGGAGTACGGTCAGGCGAGAGCGATGCAGCATTGGCCGAGCGTTTGCTGCAAAAAGCCTGGCCCATCGTGTTTCAGGCCTGGTCAGAGCGCCGGGCAGAAATCAACGCCCTTATCACGCAGGAATTGCTAAAACTGCAAATCAAGCCTGTGCAAGTCAGTTATGCTCCAAACCCGGCCGAGATCGAGCCGGACATCACCCGAGGCAACGAGGGAAAATGGCATCCCATTGAAGTCCGAGTTTCCCTTGAGAACCGTGAAAAACGTATCGAAACAACATTTGACAACATCAAAAAGCTGATGGCGCTTTTGGGGGAAACCGGCAAGGGAAATGTTGCGATATTCCCGAAATGGGATGGCGGTCATCGCGGCCGGTCTTCGCTTGAACAAGTGTATGTTTTTAAGGAACCCGGAGAGTACATAGTAACGGCAGCACCCCGGATATTCGTAAGCATGACCAAGCATTCCGAGGACGTTATGTTCAACCAGTCAATCGATCTGAAAGTCGGCGCAAATGTCTGGGTGGTCCCACCTCAAGCCTCGCAAACAGGCACCCGCGTTGTCAATTTCCGAGAGGCAACGCCTGTGGTCTTCCAAGGCGAATGCAAGTCGGGATCAGAGCACACGCTTACGTTCAGGTTTCCGATCGACGGCGGTGAGATCACCGATTTCAGTATGCAATACTGGGTGGGATACGCTGTTTGCCTGAAAACTAGCTATGTCAATGGCAAATTGAATGTCGAAGAAGACCCGACCTGCTCCCACACTGTGACCTGTCACAGCCTGAATGGTCGCTCCCGCTTGATCTCGGGCTATTTTGATGGCGGCGATGGTGGTGCGCTGACTTTGACGATGCGGGACGAAGACAGCGACGGTTCCGTGGAAGTGACAGAAATAGTCGGGCGTATCTGGGCGAACGGCACTGCCAAAATCGGTCCTCCCGATGATGACATTAGCAGTTATACGACCCTGAACTTTCCACCTTTCTAGAGGATGCTGTCAGAAGTATGCGGCTTGCGGAGGGCGGGGCGCTGAACACCGAATTCGAACAAGCCTCTGTTGGGACAGTAAGGGCGAAGTGGTCGCGGAAATGCGGACAGCGAGCCCATACTTTTAACATGAACCGCGCAAGGCCGTCCCATAGGACGGCTTGCAGACATTCGGATTGGACCTTTTACAAAAACACCCGCGAGTATTGCACCACTCCCCAAGGGGTAAGCCGCGCATCAAGACCCTTCCACAGCTCCTCTGAATGCGCCGCGCCCGCAGCCGATGCAATCTCGCCGACCGAGCGACGCCCATCAATACCCCTGATCAACCCAACCGCATCGGCATCAATCTCAAGTGTCACCCGGTCAGGTCCGACCGCAAGTGTCAGCTCTCCTTCACCGGTCACCGCCCCGGCCAGTTCTTCGGTTTCAACGCCGTTCAGATGCGGTACCCGTTTTTCCATATCCGGCCATTCGGGCAATCCATCTTCGCTTCGTCTTGCATAACCGACATGGGCCTTGATCGTGCCGCGCAATTGCTCCGCAACGGCCATCGCGTCGATCTCTTCTATGCTCTCCGGCAATGGGGTGAAATTGGTAAGATCATACAGTCCCGGCTGCGCCATGGCGCTCAGCGTCCACCCGGTCGAAACAAGTGCATCATTCCAGGATTTGATGTCAAACGGCCGGTCCTGACTGTGCAACAAACTGTCATAGAACCCGGCATCGCTTGCGGCATAGTCATTCAGGTCCGGATTAATGCGCAAAGGATGGTTTTCCGGCACAGCTTCGAAAACCTGCTTGGCCGCCGCCAAGCGCCTCGCGGGCGGTAAATCACCAAACAAGCGGGCAAAGGCCTCCTGCAACGGATAGATCCCCGCACGCGCGTATGGGGCATATACCATAAAACCCATACCGCCCCCGGGGGCCAGGGCCCGTTTCAATGCATCGAGCCCAGCCAGGGGATCCTCAAGGTGATGCAATACACCACAACAATCAATGTAGTCGAATGCGCCAAAATCCGGGGCTGAAAGAAGCGACCCGGAATGAAACTCAATGTTCTGCAACCGCCGGGTCTCAACCCTTGCCTCGGCGATCCGGCGCGACGCGCGCGACAGATCCACATAGACGATCTCAAAGGGTTTGCCCGCGTCCGTCAGAGTCTGCGCCAATTGTACAAGTCCATCGCCTGTACCGCCTCCGGCCACCAACGCGCGCAGCGGGCGCGACCAGTCCCGTTGCCCGGCCCAAAGACAATGGTCCATTTCCACCGGAAATGAGGGCGAACCTGTGATCAGTTGCCCGGCTTCGTCTGCCGGATCGCGGGGGGGATAAGGGAAGGCTTCGTATTGGTCCCGGATTTCAGACATCGGACATCCTTGCCACACCAGGCCGAAAAATCCCGCAGGCCCGACCGGATCCGGCGAATTTCCGGATCAGAAACAGCCTGGTTTGGTTGACCAGTTCTGAGCTTTGCGGGCCCCAAAGCGCCCGGTTTTTGCAGGTCAGTTCCCCTTGACTGATTTCTTCTTGCTCTTGTTCTTCTTGATCCCGTTGTCCAGGGTAATGCCTTTTTTCTGCTTTAGCCCGTTATCCAGAGTGATAGAATTCCCCGGCTTCTGCGCTTTTTTGCTCCCATCTGAAACAGTGCCAGCTTCCGAAACTGACGGGCCTGTCAAGAGCGCCACGGTGACCATTCCAAGACAACCACCTTTTGAAATCGCCATTCTTCAATCCTGCCTATAACCAATTACCAATGCCACCCAAGCTACCGCCGCGGCTGTTTTCCGTCAACTTGAGCACCTCTGGAGAAAATTCGACGATATTCCCGCTATTCGATCGTTGTGAGCCAAAGGGATGAACAGCCTTCACACCCGAACGCGTCTATGGCGTCTGGCGGGAGCTGAAGTCAGGCAGGATGGGAGAATTTCTGTCTTTGCGTCGCCGTGAAAACCAGAAATGGCGCACCCTGGCTTGGGCGCGCCGTCTGTTTCTCAATGAATGATTACTCGCCGGGCACGGCGGTTTGCACCGAAATGGTCGGCCGACCATCCGGTGTCTTGGAGGTTTTTCGCATATCTGTCTTTACGAAACGCGTGTCATATCCGTTAAAGATATGACCCAGCAAACTCCGGTTCAGATCGGATGTGCCAAACAGCCAATCCATGATTGGGAACGTGAGGTTCATATTCCGCTCCATCATGATCGACTGATTGTGATGTGCCGTATGGTGACGACGGATCGTATTCACAAAGGGCATGCGGCGCACAAACCAGTTTTCCTCGATGTGGCAGCATGCGTGCATGAATTCATAAAGCAGGTACATCGTGGTCGTGCTCAGCATCACCAGCCAACCGACATTTGGGGTGAAGATCAAACCTGCCACAAAGGCGATCGGGATCGACATGCACAGGAAGGTCGCCAGCGCATAAGACGGAAAGAACGTCACGCGGAAATCCTGGGCCCCCGCAAAGCGCATTTCCTCGTCCGTGAAAAACTGATGGTGCATGAGCGTATGGCGATCATAGATCGCGCGAAAGGCTTTGTTTTTCCAAGGGCGATGCATGACGAAAGAGTGCACCACCCACAGATGCGTGTTTGCAGATCTGGCGAGCGGCTTTGCCGAGGCGGCCGAGGCCCGCGACGACGTAACCTTCATGCGGCTCGACAGCGCTTTCAACAAACTTTTGCTGGATGCCTGTACCAACCCATTCGCGGCCCAGGCAATGCGCGGCATTCAGGGTCTGTCGCGCAGGAGATATGGTTGAAAGTTGGTGATGGCCCCTGAGGGGCGGCATATCAAGGCGGTGCTGAAGCGCCGTCAATTCTCAAGAGAAAGGGATATGCCACATGTCGAAATCTACCGGTGTTCCATTCGAGCTATCATCGGAATTTTCACCTGATCCGCTGACTGAGGTCATTCAGTTCGGGGCACGCGAGCTGTTGCGAACGGCTGTGCAGGCTGAGGTTGCCGGTTTCATGGCGGTTCACGCGCAGCTTCTGGACAAGGAAGGTCGCCAGCGTCTGGTGCGCCACGGGTTCCTGCCGGAGCGCGAGGTGATGACCGGGATCGGCACGGTGCCCGTTCAGGTGCCCCGGGTCCGCGACCGGGGTGCGAACATCGATGGCAGCAAGATCAGGTTCCGTTCATCCTTGGTGCCGCCGTATCTCCGCAAAGCGAAGTCCGTCGAGGAGCTGCTGCCCTGGCTTTACCTGAAGGGCATTTCAACGGGGGACTTCAGCGAGGCGCTGGCCGCCCTTTTGGGGCCGGATGCAGAGGGGCTGTCAGCCTCCACGATCACGCGACTGAAGGCGACCTGGTGGGACGAGTATGAAGCCTGGCGCAAGCGTGACCTGTCGGGCAAGCGCTATGTCTACATCTGGGCGGACGGGGTCTGCTTCACGCCCCGTTTGGACGGGGATCGTCAATGTATGTTGGTGATTATCGGCGCTGACGAGTACGGAGAAAAGGACGTTTTGAGCATCATGGACGGATTCCGGGAGAACGCGGACAGCTGGCGGGACCTGTTACGCGGTCTGAGGAAACGCGGCCTGACGGTGCCGCCCGAGCTTGCTGTCGGTGATGGCGCGCTTGGGTTCTGGACGGCGCTGCGGGATGTCTATCCGACCACCCGTGAGCAGCGGTGCTGGGTCCACAAGACGGCCAATGTAACGGGCGCGATGCCCAAGTCGCTGCGGGAAAAAGCCAAGGCCGATCTGCAGGATATTTGGATGGCCGAGACGAAGAAGGAAGCCAATGCGGCCTTCGATCTCTTCGTGGAAACCTACGGCCTGAAATACGAGCGGGCCGTGGCCAGGCTGGTCAAGGACCGCGACGTGTTGCTGACCTTCTATGACTTCCCGGCCGAACACTGGAAACACATCCGGACCACGAACCCGATCGAAAGCGTCTTTGCCACGGTCCGCAACCGAACGCTCAAAACCAAAGGATGCCTGAACCGCAAGACCGCCCTCGCCATGGTCTTCAGGTTGATGATGTCGGCCAAGAAGAAGTGGAGGAAGATCTCAGGGCCAAACCGTCTGCCCGAAGTGATCCAGGGGATTGCCTTCAAGGACGGGATCAGGCAACGTCAAAACGCCGCCTGATCACGCCGTCACCAACTTTTGGGCATAACTCGTCGCGCAGGTTCTGGTACCACCACTACCGGCAGTTTCTGGACCTGCCACGCTGCGCCATGCTGCACCAAGCCGTCGCAGGTGCGATTGCCGACGGGGCCGAAGACGAAGCGGCGCGCGCCTCGGATGCTCTGATTGCCTATATCGAAGAATTCTCCCGCGCGACCGTCTGATCGCCTGACATTCCGCTCATTCCCTGCCCAACGCGTTTCGGGCTTTCAAAGGACAGATTATGGGACATATCGATAAATCCGTGGACCACGACCGCGCCGCTTTCATTCATCCAAGCGCACATATCTATGGCAAAGTGTCATTGGGCGAAGGCAGTTCTGTGTGGATCAACGCCGCAATTCGGGCCGAAATGCACGAGGTGCGCATTGGTGCACGTTCCAACATCCAGGATTTCGTGATGATCCATGTCGGTTATGACGATCCGACTATTATCGGCGAGGATTGCTCGGTTACTCATCATGCCACTCTACATGGCTGCACCCTGGGTGACCGCTGCCTGATCGGCATCAACGCGACGGTCATGGATGGTGCCCGGATCGGCGCGAATTCCATCGTCGCGGGCCATGCAATTGTGATGGAGGGCGCGCAGTTTCCCGAAAACTCGATCATTGCAGGCGTGCCGGCCAAACTCATCAAGACCCGCGACAACGGGGCGGACAACCTCAGGAACGCGGAATTTTATTACCTTAACGCGCAGAACTATGCCGCAGGCACCACGCGCATGCTCTGATGACCAAGGCCAAGCCCACGTGAAGATCTGTCAGGTCAGTCGCCCCTTCTTGTGATCGGTGTAGCAGCACGGTTCTAGGAGGGCAGGATAATCCGGCTGATCGCAAACGTTGGTCCCGGTTACTTACAAAAATGTAAGTAATTGAAAAAGAAGTGAAGTTCGAGGACAGTGATCAGGCTATGTGCGACTTGCCCGAGAAGCAGTTCATTCTATCCCAAAACGCTGCGACCGCGGTATTTGACGCCGCGCGCCGCATTCTGGAAGCAGAGCACTTCAACGGCTTGGTTTTTCGGTTTCCTGATGTCTCTCCAGAGACAGGGAGCGCAGTTTTTCTGGAGAGTGCTTTCGATGGGATCTTTCGCACACTGGTTGCAAGGCGGCCCGACCACAAATCGGTCGATAAACTGCTGCAGCGTTTCCAGGATAACGTCAGTCAGCTCTTTGTGTGGTGAGCTGCCCATCAGGAGGCATGGTCATGCCGTCGAGTGAGTTCCGTCGCGTCGCGCTGGTTACAGGGGCTGCCAGTGGCATTGGGCATGCATTGGCGGAAGAATTTTCAGCACAGGATTACGCTGTCGCCCTTGTAGACTTATCAGAAAACCACACGCGAAGTGCGGCGCAAGCCATTGCAGAACGAACCGGCAATGAAACGTGCTGGTGCGTTGCTGACGTGAGGGACCCGGACGCAAGCGCAAGGGCTATGGACAAGGTTTGCGCGAAACTGCGGGCCCCCAGCGTCCTAGTAAATAACGCCGGGATTGTTGTCAGGCAAAAGGCAAGGCTGGAAGATTTGCCGGCCGGGCATCTCGATGAGATGATGGCGATCCACGTAAACGGAACACTGAACTGGTCGCGTCTGGTGTTGCCGGCCATGCGTGCGGCAGGGTTTGGCCGGATCATCAATATCTCGTCCGTCAATGCGATTGCGGCTGTGCCGTATCGTATCGGTTATGTAACTGCCAAAAAGGCCATTCGGGGCGTCACCGAAGCACTCGCGCTTGAAACGGCCCGTGCAGGGATCACGGTCAACGCAATTGCTCCTGGTTACATACTGACCGATGTTCTGAAGAAGCGGGCAGAGGCTGGCATACTGGACAGGCGGGCCATAGCGGATCGCACACCGGTCGGACGATGGGGCACACCGGACGAGGTCGCAAAGGCTGCGCTGTATCTGGCATCAAAGGATGCATCCTTTGTCACGGGGACGACATTGGTCGTGGATGGCGGGCTGTCAATCCGAGGCGATGCCGGCGAAGATCTCGACAATGCGCCGACGTAGCCCTGACAAAGCTTGATCAGCCGAGCTCTGCGCGCTGCGCAACGCGGTTTTGCAACCTTGGCCGTCGAAAAATGACGTGAGATCATATAGATGGATCCTTGTTCAGACAAATTGTCACTCAAGGAGCAGTCATGATGGCGCATTTCCAATCAAGGCTTGAGACGCCGTCCCTGTTTGACAGGCTTGCGGCGCTTTTTCAGTCTTTCGGTGGACTGTTGATCCGGTTGTCCGAAGCGGACGTGCGTGTCCGCGAACTGGAACGCCTCAGCGCAATGAACGACGCAGACCTGAAAGGGCTTGGGCTCGACCGCGAAGACATTGTGCGCCACGTCTATTGTGGGGCGCTCTGACACATCGCCGGTCTTCGAACTGATCAGACGTCTACCTGAGAAATGAGGGGTTCAATCAGTACTGAACCCCCAGGGTCAGCGCGCCATCAACAAGCAGATTTGTTCCTGAAATGAAGCTGGCTGCAGGGCTGGCGAGGAAGACCGCCGCCTTGGCAACCTCTTCCGGCGTCCCCATGCGGCCCATTGGATTTGCCGCCACCTGTTTGGCGAAGAACTCCGGGTTATTGCGTTCGGTTTTGCCCCAAACACCATCCTCGAAGTAGATGTTGCCCGGGGACACGGTGTTCACGCGGATACCTTCCGGTGCAAGTGACCGTGCAAGCCCCTTGGAATAGTTGATCACGGCGGCTTTCATTGCGCCATACGGTTTCGGACCGCCCGGCACGTGCAAGGCGGCGATGGACGAGATGAGGACAATTGACCCTCCCTCTGCATTTTTTAGATGCGGCAGTGAAGCTTCGATGCCATTGAAGGACGCCATCATATCGACCTCAAAGCTTTGCCGCCAGGCGTCCTCATCCGTTGCCTGATTTAAAGCGCTGACATTTGCGATGAAGATATCGAGTCCGCCGAAGGCTTTGATCGTTTCGTCAATCCAGGCATCCTGCGCGGCGCGATCCGTGGCATCGGCGGCACGCCCCATGACTTTTGCGCCACCGGCTGACAGATCGGCCACGACCTTACCGACCGCCGCGCCATCGCGCGCGCAGATCGAGACATTGCAGCCCTCGGAGGCCAGCAATCCCGCTATGGCCCGCCCGATACCGCGTGTTGCGCCGGCTATCGCGGCTGTCTTCCCATTTAATTTCAGGTCCATGTCCGTGTCCTCATAAATCTGTCCGTGCCAATAAGAGACACCATGTCGGTCTGTCTCAGAAGGGGGTGAACCCGCCATCAATGGTGTAAATGCTTCCGTTGATGAACTTGGCGTCATCCCCTGCAAGAAATGCGCTGAGAGCTGCGACTTCATCAGGTTCACCGTATCGGCCCGCGGGAATCGCGGCCATGACCGCGGCGCGGGCATTGGCGGCGTCTTCGGGGTCGGCGTCTGCTTCGACAGCGCGCAACATGTCGGTTTCAATTTGTCCGGGGCATATCGCATTGATCCGGATGCCTTCGCCGGCATAGGCCTTCGCGCCGTTGCGCGTGAGCCCGATCACAGCGTGTTTGCTGGCGCAATAGGCGGGCAGGGTGGGGCGGCTTCCGAAGAGACCCGCCACTGACGAGATGTTGATGATGGATCCACCGCCGCCCCGGCGCATTGCGGGAACGATGTGTTTCATCATCAGAAAAACGCCGCCGACATTGACGTTCATGACGTGATTGAACTCATCCAGGTCATAGTCTTCAATCAACACGTTTCCGCCGACGATACCTGCACCATTCCACAGCACGTCGACCTTGCCAAAGTCCGTCATCGTGCGGTCGATGAGCGCTTTTGCCTCGTCTTCTTTGGACACATCGGATTTGTGGCCCACAACATTTGGACCAATGGCCTCCAGCGCCGCAAGCCGCGCTGCGTTGCGCCCGGAGGCGACAACCGTAGCTCCGTCGCGGGAATACCGTTTGACTGTCGCGTCACCGATGCCGCCTGTGGCACCGGTGACAATGATGACTTTCCCTGTCAGGGGCGGTGTCATGGCTCAGCCGCCAAATCCGTCGAGCACCGATTTTCCGATGGTCGCCCCATCCACCTGATTGGCCAGTGCGTTGCGCAAGCTGACCTCGGACAGTGCGCCGTAGTTCTTGTTGGCTGTCGAGACGATGTCGCCGCTGTCCACAAGGTCCGCCACACGGTTCAGGAGCACGCCTTGCACGTCTATGTCGTTGGCCTTGTGCAGCGAGCGGGCAAACATGAATTCCCAGCTGAAGCTGAGGGCCTTCATCTTCAAACCTTGCCAATTGATCTCGGCAGGATCGTCGATCATGCCAATGTGGCCGCGTGGTTTCATCATGTCGATGATTGCATCCCAATGCCCTTCGGTCCCCGTCAGGGCCGCGACATATTTGGGCGCAATGCCAAGCACCTTCATTTCTTCGTTCAGCGGGTTGCGGTGGTTCACAACATGGTCCGCGCCCATCTTCTTGACCCAGGCGACCGTGTCGTCGCGCGAAGCGCTGGCCACAACTGTCAGACCGGTCAGTTTCTTGGCCAGTTGGATCATGATTGAACCGACACCACCTGCGCCGCCAATCACCAAAAGCGCCTCACCCGCGCCTTCCCCTTCCTTAATGCCAAAACTGTCAAACAGCATTTCCCAAGCCGTAATCGCGGTCAGGGGCAGGGCGGCGGCCTCTGCGAATCCAAGAGAGGACGGCTTGCGGCCTACCAGGCGTTCATCGACGGCCTGGAATTCGGCGTTGGTTCCGGGGCGGGTGAATTCGCCCGCATACATCACATCGTCACCGGGTTTGAACATGGTGACCTCTGCACCCACGTCTTTAACAACACCGGCAGCATCCCAGCCAAGGATGACCGTTCCCTCGGGCGGACGGTTGGCGCGAACTTTGAAGTCAACGGGGTTTACGGAAACCCCGTTGACTTCGACGATCAGGTCGCGGGGGCCGGGGTTGGGCATTTCGGCGTCGAAGGCGACGACCGCGCCGGGGTTCGAGATTGGGCCGCGCTCGTTGTATCCAAGGGCTTTCATCGGGTTCCTCCGTGTTTGCAGGTAGGGTTTTTGCGTTTCGCTTGGCAGTAAATTGCGCGGCAGCATCGTTTTTGACAAGTACCCACATTTTTGTAAGTATTGAAAAACAACTTCACGGGGTGTGCCTCATGGCGAAGAAGTACAACTGGAAGACCGGGTGCGATGTGGAAGCGACGCTCAGTGTGATTGGTGGACGCTGGAAACCCGTGCTGATCTGCAGATTGATGAATGGGCGCAAGCGATTCAGCGAGCTTTGCCGCCTTGCCCCGAACGCGACGGAACGCATGATCACGTTGCAGCTCCGCGAGCTTGAGGCAGATGGGATTATTTCACGGCACGTCTTCGCGGAAGTGCCGCCGCGTGTAGAATATGAAATCACGGAGCTTGGACGCAGCCTTCAGCCCATCATCGAAGCCATGCAGGCGTGGGGCAGCGACTTCAAGACGGCGCGTCTGGCCGAGGAAGAAGAGCGGGCAGAGTTGGAGCACGGATGTGCGTGACGCGGGGCTATGGCTTGATTGCATGTGACATGTGATTTATTCGTAAGAGGTCAGACCTCCTTGAAGGTGTCTGATTTCGTTTTGATTTCCAGGAGTAAATCACGCTGGCTAACGCAACTGACATAACTTTGCGTCTGCGCGAGATGATTGACGCAGACTTCGAGGATGGCGATCAGTTGCCGTCTGAGGTCAAACTGTCAGAGAGCCTTGGCGTGAGTCGTGCGAAGTTGCGCGAGGCCTTTGGCAGCCTTTGGCAAGCTGGTCTGATCGAAAAGAAATGGGGCGTTGGGACCATTGTGCGCAAGCCGAAGGATCTCAAGCCTGTCGTTGTGCCCTTGCCCTACATTCGATCTGCGCCGAACCTAATTCGCGAAAGCGGTTTGACCCCGTCAGTGTCTGACGTGTCCGTCGAAATAGGGCGTGCTGACCCAACCATTGCCGATCTTCTCGATATCCCTGCGGAGTCTGACTATTGGTTGGTGGATCGCGTGGTTCGGGCGGATGATGTGCCGATCCAGCGCACCATTGATGCTGTTTGTACGCGGGTCGAAGGCAAAACGTTTGATGCTTCAGCTTTCGATGTCGATACCAACACGCTGGTTGCGATGTACCAGGCGCAATTGGACAGCAAACTTATGCGCTCGGATGGGCGCGTCACGGTTGTTCCGGCTCCGGGAGATACGGCCCGACGTCTCGACTTGCGCGAAGGTGATCCGGTTTTGCTGGTGGAATACAGCACTCTGACGGATCGCCAAACGGTTCTGAGTTACTCTGTGACCTGGTTCAACACAGCGCGGGTTGATATCCGGTTTTCGGCGGAACGGCCCGAAACGATGGATTTCCTCGGGCAGATACCCGATGTGGCGACGAAGCCGTTTCCACCGGCACATGTGAGTTCTCACTTGAGCGCGCTCAAGCACGTCCACGCCAAAACGGCGTAAGCCCTCAGTTCTTTCAATTCTGATCGTCACCTCTGTGCGAATTTTCGTTGACTCAGCACCCAGAGCACATGTACGTCTAGGTAAGAGGTCAGACCTCTGACCTCTTACCTGTTGCGTCCGAACGCAGAAAACTGCGCAGACCGGCAGGGTAGGGAGGAATTGATCATGTGCATTCGGCCATGACGGAGCATTGCCTGATAACGGGCGGTGCTGGTGCAATGGGCGCCGCCGTTGCGAAGCTTGCTGCCGAAAACGGTTATGCTGTTTCGCTGCTTTCGCTCGAATCAGAGCGGCCTGTTGCTGAAGGCCTGGTTCAAGAAATTCGGTCTGGCGGCGGCAACGCGCAGTTTATTCCAGCGGACGTTTCGCAGGAACATGTTGTAGTGGCCGCCTACCAAAAGGCCGCCAGTTCATTTGGCGCACCCACGGGCGTTTTTCATGCCGCGGGAACTTTTGTCGGCAATATGGTTCGCGATCTCGATTTTGCTGCCATCTCCAAACTCATCTCCGTCAATGTAACAGGTCTGATGATCTGTTGCCGGGAAGCAGCCCGTCTGATGTCGAGGTCGAGCGGCGGGCATGGCGGATCGATTGTAAATGTTTCCTCCATGGCGGCCACGATCGGCGGGCGCCCGGGTCATTCCGTGTATGCGGCCTCAAAAGGCGCGGTCGACGTATTTTCCAAGGGCTTTGCCAAGGAAGTGGCGCGCGAAGGAATTCGGGTCAACACGGTGCGGCCGGGCGTTGTCGCAAGTGCGATGACTGCTGCACTCGACGCCGACCCGGATCTCAAGAAATCAGTTGAAGAGTCTATCCCGATGGGGCGCATCGGCCAGCCTCAGGAAATCGCAGATATCGCGCTTTGGCTCATGTCGCCGGCCTCTTCGCTGGTTACGGGCGCGCATATCGATGCCGGGGGCGGGGGCTTCAACGTCGCAGGCTCCGTTTAGATCACGAAACGCTGGAAAGGTGCCCATCACATGCTCCTAGCTAAAGAAGATCGTCAGATGGTCCCTTCGGCCTTTGACGACATCAGCTACAACCTTTGCAAACGTCGCGACGACGTTTTGATGATGAGCGCGGATCTCGCCCATTATGTTGACCTGTACAAGGTGACCAAGGACCTGCCCGACCAATATGTCGAGGTTGGCATGGCTGAGCAGAACCTTGTGGGCGTTGCGGCGGGTCTGGCCAAGGCAGGGTTCACACCCATAACCTCAACCTTTGGCAGCTATGCCTCGCGCAGATGCTTTGACCAGATGGTCATATGCATGGGCACCAGCAAGAATACGGGCATCTGCATCGGCTTCACACCGGGTATTACAAGCCCGGCCCCTATTCACCATCAGGGCACTGAGGATCTGGGCATGCTGCGCGCAGTGCCCCATGCGACCGTGATCGACGCAATGGATGTGACGGACTTTGCCCAAGCGTTGGATGTCGCCTGCGACACGCCGGGTCTGGTGTACATGCGTGGACACCGGGGTTCGACGCCAAGCTGGCTGGACGCCAAAAGCTTCAAGTTTGAGCTTGGTAAAACCTATCCGCTGCGCACCGGATCAGGAGTTGGCGTGATTTCCTGCGGGCATGCCTCGCAGTGGGCGGTAGAAGCATCTGACCTTCTGGTCGGGGAGGGCTTTGATCATTCGCTGTTGCACGTCCCGACGATCAAGCCGGTCAATGAGCAAGAGATCATCGACTACTGTTTTGCGCATGATCAGATCGTCTCCATAGAAAACCATCAGATCTCGACCGGTCTGGGTGGTCTGGTCAGCGAGATCACCTCGAAGGTTGGCCGCGCACCGCGAATTACACGCATTGGTGTTCCCGACAGTTGGGCTGTCGGGGGATCCGTTGGACATGTCCGTCAGCATTTGGGGCTGGACGCACCGACCCTGGCCCGCCGGATCAAGGAGGTGATGCAATGATCAGCAATTCAGAAAAGCGCATCAAAACCCTTGAGCTTTGGGCCGCCAAGATGCGGCGCAATGTCGTTGATATCTGCATGCAAAGAGGCGGATATGCCGGGCAGGGCGTGGCGCTCTCCGATGTGGGCGCCTGCATCTATTTCGACGAGATGCGCCCAGATGGGAGCGGGTGGTACCATGACCGCTTCGTCAACTCGAACGGCCATGACACGATCATTAACTTTGCCGCCATGGCCGAGATGGGCATCTACACCCTGGAAGAGCTCCGGACGATGGGGGCCGATGGGTCGCCCATTGATCAAAGCCCAATCGAAGGTGCGCGCGGGTTCGAAATCACCTCAGGCTCCCTGGGCACAGGGGTCAGCCAGGCGGCAGGGATTGCTCTTGGCGAGCGCAAGAAGGGCAGCGACAAGCGTGTGATCTGTCTCTTGTCGGATGGTGAGTTGCACGAGGGCAGCGTTTGGGAGGCCTTTATGTTCGCCGCCCATTACAAGCTGTCGAACTTCATCGTGATCATCGACAACAACGACCTCGGGGCCACCGGCAAAACATCCGATGTGATGGCTGTTGAGCCGGTCAGGGACAAGATGGAAGCCTTTGGGTTTGCGGCGCGGCAGATCAACGGCAATTCGATTCCGGAAGTGCTCGACGCGTTCGAAGAGGCGCGGTCGACCAAAGACAAGCCATACGCGATGATCGCCGACACCAAGATTTTCGCCGGTATCGATGTCTATCAGGACGCCATTCCATTTGCGCATTTTGTTGGGGCGAACGGGCGTTGGGACACCGGACATCTCGAGTGGGAACCCGGTTGGCAGGAAATTCTTGGAAAAATCGAGCATTTGGAATCCGAACTGGCGGCAATGGAATGATCTGAGCACCGCCCAACACAACCCAAAAAAGTGCGCTCAAGCACCGAACAGTCAACTTGGAGGAGACTATCATGAAATTCACCAACCTGATGAAACCACTTGCTCTTACGGCTGCAGCTTTCGTTGCGTTCGCGCCGACGGCAGATGCCAGAGAACTGAAGGTCGGCAGTTACGAGCCGGAAAGCCACTATCTGGTGGAATACGCCTACAAGCGCTACTTCGACGAGATCACGCGGCGCACCAATGGCGATTTGACGTTCAAATGGTTCCACGGCGGAACGCTTGTGAAGGCGCCACAGACCGTCGATGGTCTGAAATCGGGTCTTGTCGATATCGTTGTGACGACGGGCATTTTCACCCAGGAAAGCCTGTTCCCGGCGACCCACGTCATGACCCTGCCGTTCCAGTTCGACAGCACGGTTGAGGCAAACCACGTCTTCCAGAAGATGTACAACGAGAACGAGGCTGTGCAGGCAGAGTTCGAGGGTCTGGTGCCGTTGGGTTTCCACGTCTCGGATTTCTTCAACCTGCACATCCACAAAGACGTGGAGCCCGTGCGCACGCTTGAGGACCTGCAGAAGCTGGAAATCGGAGCGTTCTCAAAGTCCGGCGTGACCTACAGTGAACTGCTCGGCGCAACGCCCCGCAACATCAAGCTTGAAGACCTCTATGTCTCGCTTCAGCGCAAGGCGATCGACGGTATCTGGTTCCCGACCGCGCCGATGATCAAGTGGAAGATGACCGATCACACCTCCAACCACAGCCTTGTTGGTGGGCCGTTCGTCATGATCCCGATGACCATGGCCCAGCCCGTCTGGGACAGCCTGACGGATGAGCAGCGTCAGATCTTCAAGGACATGGAGAATGAACTGACCAACTATACCGCGGCTCTGGTGGATAACCGTCGCGGTTCTTCGGTGGCCAAGATGGAAGGCCGTGGCGACACGATCATTCGCCTTGATGCTGACGAAAAGGCAAAATGGGTCGCTCAGGCACAACCTGCCTATGATACCTGGTTCGCTCTGATGGAGGAAAAGGGTATTGATGGTGAAGCCCTCCTGAACAACGTCCGCGCCTACACAGCCGAATTCAAAGGCATGGAGCACACGCCCGCGGATTGGTGGGGCGACGACTGGATGGAATAACGCCCAGTCATGGATTGGCTGATTTATAGTCGGCCAAAGAAATACTCCGACGCCGCGTCCCTCCCTGCGTGGCGTCGGGACCCACTGAGAGATTTCGCTTCAAGCAATTCGGAAGGATAGTCCGATGGCATCGAATGACTCCGACGTCGACACAATAATCGAGGTTGCCCAGCTTGAGAGCGGAGGGTTGCCGGTGGCCGAGGCAGGAGATGATGCATTCGGCTCTGTCGCGCGGGTTTTACACGCAGTCCTTGATCCGATTTGCCGGTACCTGTGTTACGCCGCCGCGGTCGTAACGCTTCTGATGTCCATCGCCATGGTTGTTGATCTGGTCAGTCGGCTGGCCTTTGGTCGGCCGCTTTCGGGAATGATCGAGCTGCAGACCTATATGCTGGTCTTTATGGCGTTCTTCTCGATCGCGCACACGATGCTGAAGAACCAGCATGTGTCGGTGGATCTCTTCACATCGCAGATGTCCGCGCGGACGAACAGCATACTTCAGAGTGTCTTCAGCAGTTGGGGCGCCTTCATTTTTGGAGCCATGAGCTGGCTCACGGCCTCCCGCTCAATGGAAGCATTCCGCCGTGACGAGATATCCGACATTATCCAAATGCCGTTTTGGGTGCTCTACGCCGTCGTTGCGGTCGGTACACTCTTGCTCGCCCTGACCCTTGTTGGCCTGCTGTTCACCCATCTTTCGGGTCTCTATCAAAGCCTGGAAGGCAAAGCGTCGTTCTGGCTTTTGCTCCTGGGAATGGCGGTTGTTGCCGTTGCGGGAGCGACGTCGGGGCTCATTCTGAAGGCGGTCGCGCCGGATCTGAGTTCACCGGCGATCGGTATATTCTACACGCTTCTCCTGATGCTGATCCTGCTTCTGGGTTTCCCGGTCGGGTTTTCGATGGCCTTCGCAGGGCTGACCGGCCTTTTCTACCTCATCGGCAGTAACGTGGCCTTCAACGTCACGAAGATTAACACCTACGATTCCGTGGCTGTCTATTTCTTCTGCGTGATCCCTTTCTTTCTGTTGATGGGCTTTCTGATCCTGCACGCGGGGATCGGCGCGAAACTCTACAACGCGGGCATCAAGGTCTTTGGACGGCTTCCCGGTGGCTTGGCTGTTGGTACGGTCGCGGGATGCGGTGGATTTGCCGCAATCTGCGGGGACAGTGTCGCGTCGGCGGCCACGATGGGGTCTGTCTCCATCCCGGAGATGAAGAAATACGATTATGACGACTCGCTTGCCACCGGGTCCGTCGCAGCCGGCGGAACGTTGGGCATTCTTATTCCGCCCAGTATCGGTTTTGTGGTCTACGGCATCATTACCGAGCAATCTATCGGCAAGATGTTCATGGCGGGGATTGTTCCCGGGATCATCCTGACCCTCGGTTTTGCCTTTGCGGCCTACATCCAATGCGTGATCAATCCGAAGCTGGGCCCGAAATCCGAGAAATTCACCGCACAAGAGGTGGCGAAGCCCATCTTCGACATCTGGCCGGTCGGAGCGCTGTTTGCCGCTGTAATCGGGGGCATTTATTCGGGCATTCTGACCCCGACAGAAGCTGGCGGGGTCGGTGCGAGCGGCGCACTTCTGATCGCGCTGTTTTCCAAAGGCTTCAACCGTCACAAGCTCTTCGCGGCGTTGCTTGAAGCAACGACCACAAGCGCGATGATCTTCACGATCCTGATCGGGGTTGGGTTGCTTGGCTATTTTATCACTTTGACAGACCTGCCGCTGTCATTCGCCAATTTCCTGAACACGCTTGATGTCAACCGGTACATCATCTTCGTGCTGATCCTGCTGCTCTACCTGGTGCTGGGCATGGTGATGAACATCATACCGATGATGATGCTGACCCTTCCGATCCTGTTTCCGACGGTTGTTGGCCTCGGCTTCGATCCGATCTGGTTTGGCGTGATCATGGTCATCATGATGGAGATGGGGCAGATCACACCACCGGTTGGGATCAACGTTTTTGTCATTCATGGCGTTGCCAAGAAATACAACGTGTCCATGGCGACGATTTACCGGGGGATCATCCCATTCGTGGTTGTCGAAATCATTGTAATCTTCCTGCTCACGCTTTTTCCCGACATCGTTCTGTGGTTGCCTGACTCCATGGATGTTTTAGCACCGCTGGATTGAGGAGAAGAGTGGATGGAAACAACGGGAAAGCCGCTTTCGGGTCACCGTGCCGTGATCTCGGCGGGAGCTGCTGGAATTGGCAGGGCCATCGCGGACGCTCTGATTGAAGCGGGGGCAAAGGTTGCCGTCTTCGACGTCTCGCAAGACGCGGTCGACGCCATGAAGGCATCCCATCCCGAAGCGGTTGCGCGCGTCGTGGACGTGTCAGACCGCAAAGGCGTGGAGGCGTTTTTCGGCGAGGTGACCGAGGCGTTCGGAGGCCTCGATATCCTTGTGAACAATGCCGGAATCGCAGGGCCTACGGCCAAGGTTGAGGACATAGACCCCGCCGCGTGGGACGCAACGATTGCGATAAACCTGACCGGTCAGTTCGACTGCGCACGCATGGCCGCGCCGCATCTGAAAGCATCCGCCAATGGCGCGATCATAAACATTGCGTCGGTGGCGGGACGGCTCGGGTATGCAAATCGCACCCCTTATGCGGCGTCGAAATGGGCCATCGTCGGTTTTACCAAGAGCCTTGCCATCGAGATGGGCGCTGACGGTGTGCGTGTGAATGCCATTCTGCCTGGGATTGTTGAAGGCCCCCGCATGGATGGGGTCATTCAGGCTCGCGCCGACGCGGTCGGCACCAGCTTTGACGAGATGCGCGACGAATACCTCGGCAAGATTTCACTTCGCCGGATGGTGAGCATGGAGGACGTGGCCAGCATGGCATTGTTCCTTTGCTCTCCCGCCGGTGGCAATATTTCCGGCCAGGCGCTGAGTGTCTGTGGGAATGTCGAAACTCTTTGAAAGGATATACCTGTGGCCAAGTCCAGAAAGGTCATCATCACCTGCGCCACAACCGGGGCAATACATGTCCCGACTATGTCGCCACATTTGCCTTTGACCCCGGACCAGATTGTTGCCGACGCCCTGGGCGCTGCGGAGGCGGGCGCTGCCATTCTTCATATGCATGCTCGCGATCATGAAGATGGCCGGCCATGCCCTGACCCGGATGTTTTCATCCCGATCCTTGAGCGGGTCAAAGCCGGAACCAACGCGGTGATAAACGTCACCACCGGAGGCGGGCACAACATGACGGTACAGGAGCGGCTGATCACACCGCTCAAAGCCAAGCCCGAGATGTGCTCGCTCAATATGGGATCAATGAACTTCGGGCTCTTTCCGGTGCTCGACAAATTCGAAACGTTCAATCACCCGTGGGAACCCGAGTATCTCGAAAGCACGCGGGATTTCATATTCAGGAACACTTTCGCGGATATCGAGTACATCCTGAAACATCTTGGCGAAGATCACGGTACGCGTTTTGAATTCGAATGCTACGACATCGGACATCTGCACAATCTCGCCTACGTGGTGGACCAGGGCTGGGTGAAGCCGCCGTTCTTCGTCCAATCCATCTTTGGCATTCTGGGTGGCATCCAGCCGGATATCGATCACCTTGTGCATATGAAGCGCACGGCAGATCGTCTCTTTGGCGATGACTTCATCTGGAGCGTTTTGGGGGCCGGGCGACATCAGCTGAACTTTGCCACGATGGGGGCGATCATGGGGGGGAATATCCGCGTGGGGCTTGAGGACAGCGTTTATGCGGGAAAGGGCAAGCTCGCCAAAAGCAGCGCCGAGCAGGTCACCATAATGCGCTCGATTCTGGAAAACCTGTCGATGGAGATCGCGACCCCGGATGAAGCGCGCGAGATACTCGGTCTCAAGGGTGGTGCGAACGTTGGATTTTGACCCAAGGAGTGAGACATGACCGATCCGAAACCGCTTGCCGGAAAAACCGCCGTTGTCACCGGTGCGAGCCGTGGGATCGGCAAGGCCATCGCGCTGGAGTTTGCGCGTGCTGGGGCTGATCTCGCGATCCTGTCGCGGACAGAGGCCGAGTTGAACAAGGTGGCAGGTGAAGCTCAGGCTCTGGGTGTGACGTGCCACGTGGTGACGGCCGATCTGGCAGACCCGGCCTCAGCCCGGAATGCGGCGGATGAGATCGCGGGCAAGCTGGGCAAAGTTGATGTGCTGATGAACAATGCGGGCGCGGATCTGCAATACGGCATCAAGGTCAAGGACAGCGACCCTGAAACATGGTGGCGCACCATTGAAGTAAATATCTTCGGGGTCTACCTGATCACCAAATTTCTTCTGGATCACATCAACGACGGCGGCAAGATCATCAACATGTCCTCGGGCATGGGAAAGACGCCTGCGGCGGGCCAAAGCTGTTATGTGGTCTCCAAGGCCGGTCTCCATATCTTTACCGAAGTTCTGGCCAATGAGCTGTGGCCCCGCAATATTGACGTGAACAACCTGATCCCGGGGCCGGCCGCCACGGATATGTTCAATTGGCAAGGTAAGGACAGGCATTATACCGCCGAAGAGGTTCTTGAGAAATTCAAGGACGGCCTGCCGCCGATGTTCCCACCCATGGAGCGGATGAAACCGGTCAGCGAGGTTGCAGACCTGGCTCTTTACATGGCGACGCGACCTGTAGGCGGCCCCACAGGGCAGACCTATTCCATCGCGCGCCGGCCGATGTGAGGGCGGTTCAATGAAAGCTGCCGTTCTTTTCGAGCCGAACACGCCGCTTCAGATTGAAGAGGTCTCCCTGCGCAAGCCCAGGTCGCGTGAGGTTCTGTTGCGCACGGCTTACGCGGGCCTGTGTCACACGGATCTGCATTTCATGGAGGCGCAAACACCTTATCCAATGCCGCTGGTTCTGGGGCATGAATCCTCCGGGATCGTCGAGGCCGTTGGATCAGAAGTGACCTACGTGCAACCCGGCGACCATGTGGTGACCTGTTTGTCTGTCTTCTGCGGCACCTGCGAGTATTGCACCACCGGACGACCGGCGCTCTGTTTCAACGAGGAGGCAAAGCTGCCACCGGGCAAAGCGGACCGTCTTGAATGGGACCGTCCTGAAAAGGTCAATACGTTCATGAACCTGTCGTCTTTTGCGGAAGCGATGTTGGTGCATGAAAACGCATTGGTGAAGGTCCGCAAGGATATGCCGCTGGATCGCGCGTCGCTCATTGGATGTGCTGTGATGACGGGTTATGGATCTGTGGTGAACACCGCCAGGATCGGCCCGGGCGACAAAGTGGCCGTTATCGCCTGTGGCGGTGTGGGCATGTCAGCTGTCAGCGCAGCACGGATTGCCGGCGCGGAGCGGGTCATTGCAATCGACACGAGCGCTGAAAAGCTGGAAATCGCCAAAAACCTCGGAGCGACGGATTTGGTCAATCCGGCGGACGGCGACACGGTTCAGCAAGTCCTCGATCTGACAGATGGCGGGGTCGATCACGCCCTGGATTGTCTCGGATCCAAGCGCACAGCAGAAGACGCTTTCAAAATGCTGGCCTTTGATGGCACCGCGACATTGGTGGGCCTGTTCAAGGCGGGCGAGACGATCGAGCTGACGGGCGCGGACTTCCTGCGCGAGCGCAAGATCCAGGGGTCGCTGTTGGGATCCAATCGGTTTCGTGTCGATATGCCGAGGATCGTCGAGCTCTACATGCAGGGCCGAATGGACCTCGATGTGTTCGTTTCGCAGGTAATCCGGCTCGAGGAAATCAACGATGGTTTCCAGGCCATGCGAGAGGGTCGCGTCCTGCGCAGCCTGATTGATTTTTCGGCGGTGGCGTGAGGAAACGCCGGGCGGACGGAATGGACATTGAAGCTGGTGCCGAAAGCGGACATCGCATTTTTCTTGTCATGGCAGAACAGGGTGGAGGGCTTGACCTTTCTTGAAGCAGGGAATTTCGCCGCACTGTGGGTACGCGCATTATCTGCTTTGCCAGCGCCGGATGCCACCGTCCCGATGGACCAAAAGCCGGTCATGCACTAACGATGTATTCGGAGCACCGGAGTGGAACTGATCAGATCCATTTCGTCGTTTTGGGGGAGGTAAGCTATGCGGGCAGTGATTGTTGGCGCAGGCATGGGCGGATTGATGACTGCTTTGGCGTTGCGGCAGTCCGGGGCCTTTTCTGTTGTCGAGGTATACGAACAAACCAAGGAACCCAGCACGGCGGGCGCTGGCCTGAACATCCCGCCCAACGGTGCAAGGCTGTGCCGGTGGCTGGGTGTGGATCTCGATGGTGGGGACCCCAAGGGCCCCGACGGAGCCATAGATGGCGGGCGGGCGGCCATCCTGAAATCGTCCCGCCAGTTCAACGAAGACGGAACGATGTCCGAAAGGCCGTTCGATCACAACACCGCTGCAAACGACGATGCCGGGTTTCATCACATGCACCGGCTGGACCTTTTGATGTGCCTTCACAAGCGTGTCATGGACTTCGGTCCGGACAGTGGCCAGCCCTGCCCCATTACCGTGCATATGGGCAGCAGGCTGACCGAGCTGGAACAAAACGAAGATGGTGTGACGGCAACATTCTCTAATGGGAAGGTTGCCGTCGGGGACATTCTCGTCGGTGCCGATGGCATCAACTCAATGACCCTGCAGCTGGCCTGGCCAAACCCGCGCCGCAAACGCTGGACCGAGGTGACCTGCTTTCGCGGGCTCATACCGCGTGAAGACGTCAAAGCGCTTCGCAAGTCTGACGGCAGTCCGCTGGACTACAACCCGATAGAGTCTTTCAGCATGGACCGCCACAAGGTCGATGCGGGTGGGGTGGTGACCTATTGGGTACGGGGGGGCGAGCTGCTGAATGTCTGGATCGCGCATTACCTGCCTGATTCCTCGGCGTTTGAACAAGAGGAAGGCGATTGGTTCCCTGTCAGTCGCGAGGATATCGTTCAGGAAGTCAGAGAGGCCTTCGCGAACAGCCCGACCAAAGAAGACGTGCTCGCCCTGGCGGGTGCGATCGTGCGGCCCACGAAATGGGGCCTTTATGATCGGGACGCACTCGAAACATGGTTGCAGGGCCGCATCTGTCTGCTCGGAGACGCGGCGCACCCGATGCTGCCGACATTCGGTCAGGGTGCGGCGCAATCCTTCGAAGACGCGGCCGCACTCTCCAGCGCCTTTGCATTGCACGGCCAAGACGTGAAGACGGCGTTGCTGCACTATGAACATGTACGGCATTACCGCGCCAACCGCTTCCAGCTGATGTCCAAATTCGCATTCGATCACTTGCGAGCTGAAGACACCGAAGCCCAGAAAGCGATCCTTGAAGGACTTGATGAGCGTGTCAGCCCGGCCTTTGGTCACGACAAGCGTGGCGGTGAAAACGACGACTGGATATATGCCCACGACGCCCGAGAAATTGGTGACACGTTACCGGCCAAACGGCTGGGCCCGTGGGACTTTCGCAAGGCAAGAAAGGCAGACCTTGAAAAAAGCGCGTCAAAGCTCTGGAAACCAGATACTCCAATAAGTGAAACGCGCAGTATCACGCGCGAGGAAGTCGCCCGGCACAACAGCCAAGACAATTGCTGGATCATTGTCTCGGGAAGGGTTTACGACATTACCGAATGGGCCCCGCATCACCCGGGTGGGGCCGGGATCGCGCGAATGTACGCCGGCAAGGACGCCACATCGCAATTCGGCGATTACCACAGTGATGAGGCTGTTGCGCATATGGTTCATTTCCATACTGGCGACCTGGCGGAGACGGAATAGAGGCCTCATGAGTTGAGCCAAAGGAGAATTCTCCCAGGGAGAATTCGATCGGACTCTAAACCGGCCAGCTATGTCTGCTTTGGATCAAAGAAAACATCGATATTCTTTGAAGGTACAAATCAGACTCCCGGACTAAGCCGCTCTCGCGGCAACGGCGCTTGTTGCTGAGGTAGCGAGCGGAACAATATGTAGGCGCATTTTGCGATGTGACGGACCTGCCTGACGATTGAGGTTTCTCAATTGGACAGGAGGTTCCCATGACACAGGAGAAGATGAGCCCGCTGCGTGCGCGGATGATCGAGGACATGCGCATTCGCGGGTTGGCTGAGACATCGCAGAAAGCGCATATCCGGGCGCTGAAGGATTTCACAGCGTTTCTGGGGCGTGCGCCGGATACGGCGACGCCAGATGAGCTGCGCGCCTATCAGCTTCATATGACCGACACTGAGGTGACGCCGTCGGTCTACAATTCGCGGATCACGGCACTGCGGTTCTTCTTCGGCATGACATGCAATCGGGAGGATATGAAGAAGTACATGCAGTTCCGCACCGAGCCGCGGAAGCTGCCGATTGTGCTGAGCTTCGAGGAGGTCTCGGCGGTTTTGTCCGCGGCCCCTGGGCCCGGTCTCAAGTATCGGGCGGCACTCGGCATCGGGTATGGCGCAGGGCTGCGTGCCTCCGAGGTCACCAATCTCAAGGTTCGGGACATCGACAGTGACCGCATGCTGATCCATGTCGAGCGCGGTAAGGGCGGCAAGGATCGCGATGTGATGCTTTCGCCGTCCTTGCTGGAACTCCTTCGCGACTATTGGCGTGAGGCTCGCCCGCAGGGCTGGCTGTTTCCTGGGCAGAGCCGGGTTGAACCCCTGTCTCCACGGTCCTTGAATCGTGCCTTCAACTCGGCAAAGGCGATGGCCGGCATCAAGAAGCCTGCAACATTGCACTCGCTCCGGCACAGCTTTGCTACGCATTTGTTGGAGGCCGATACGGATGTGCGGGTGATCCAGGTTCTCCTCGGCCACGCCAAGTTGACCACGACGGCACGATATACACATGTGGCGACCAAGACGTTGCGCAATGTGTCCAGCCCGTTCGAGCACATCCAGGATGTGACCTGACGGGGGCTGCAGCGTGCCGCGGCACGCGCTGGAGGTTGCCGACATCTTCCGTGATCATGGGCCTGCCTATCGGCGGGCCAATGCAGGGCGTCTGAGCCTTGGGCAACTCAAAGTGATGTCCGCCATTGAAGCCTGCCGGACCGAAGCACTCGGTGGGCATGTGGCAGCTTGCACCAAATGTGATCACCAGCATATCGCCTACAACAGTTGCAAGAACCGGCACTGCCCGAAGTGCCAGGGACCGGCGGCGCGCGATTGGATGGCGGCGCGGGCAGACGACTTGTTGCCCGTGGAATATTTCCACGTCGTCTTCACATTGCCGGCCGAGATCGCCCGCATCGCCTACTGGAACAAGCGGGCAATGTACGGCCTCTTGTTCAAGGCATCAGCCGAGACGGTGATGACCATCGTCGCTGACCCCAGGCACCTTGGTGCCCGCGTCGGCATGACCTGCGTTCTCCACACCTGGGGATCGGCGATGACGCATCATCCCCACATCCACATGATCGTGCCCGGCGGCGGGTTGTCGCTTGATGGCATCCGATGGATCGGCTGCAAGCCCGGGTTCTTTCTGCCGGTCCGGGTGCTGTCTCGGCTGTTCAGACGCCTGTTCCTTGAGGGCCTGGTCAACTTGCACCGCGCCGGGCAGCTCACCTTCTTCAGTGATCTTGCCGGGCTGGCCGATGCAGATGCCTTCACTGCTTACCTCGCACCGCTGCGCAAAACCGAATGGGTGGTCTATGCCAAACCGCCCTTTGGCGGACCCGAGCAGGTTCTGGCCTATCTCAGCCGCTACACCCACCGGGTCGCGATCTCCAACCATCGCCTCGTCAGCGCAGATGCCGACACCGTTTCCTTCCGCTGGAAGGATTACCGCATCAAGCGCGGCGACCGGATGAAGGTCATGCGGCTCGACACGGGCGAGTTCATCCGCCGGTTCCTCATGCATGTCCTGCCCGATGGATTCCATCGCATCCGCCACTACGGCCTGCTGGCAAGCGCCGCCCGCAAGGCCAACATCGCGAAGATCCGCACATTGCTCGGTGCGGAACCGACCAGGCAGGAAGACGCACCCTCTGCCGAGATCATCCCTCTAATCTTGCGCGAGCCATGCCCCGACTGCGGCGGACCCATGCGTATCACCGAGACGTTCCGGCGCGGCGAGGTTCCGCAATCCCGCGCCCCACCGAGGAGACAGGCCGCATGACCGGGCGCGCGCTCATCCCAACCGCTACCAACCGGGTGACTCAGCCACACCGGTCGAGCCCCCTTGTCCAAAGTGAGTTGGAAAGCCACACAAAAGGCACAACACGGCTACTACCCGGGCTAAATCCAGGCCAAACCCTCTCGCGAAACATGGAAGCGGTCGACATCGCGCCCCACACCAACGTATCCGTCGCGGTCACAGACCCAGCCGACAACGCTCTTTCCCCATAGACACCGCCCAGTCCCCGCGGCTTCCTCCCTGAGAGGTTTGTCAACGCGGGCCACGCTCACGCCCGGCCGATATCCCGCGCAATGGCCCGCGTCGAAAAACCTTCATCCATGCTGACCTTGGTCGTCAACACGTTACCGGCTTGTTCACGCCGCCACGAACATATTGCTTGGACCCGTCGAAATCCGGTTGATGGTCCCAGACATAGCCCGGGCTGCCTTTTTGGCTTTGGTGCAAAAAACACCGCTGCTTCTTGTTGCGCTTCACCGCGGCCGTCAGCGCATCAAGGTCGAAACGACCTACCAGCAGTTCATGCAGCTCGGCTGTAGTCTGCGCGTGGTTCGGATCATCCACCAGATTAGTGGTCTCATCCGGGTCTTCGCCCAAGTTAGTCAGGATCCCGCCCCAGCCGTGTATGTAGGCGTATTTGAATACGCCTTTTCGGATTGCGAACCACGGGGCTTCGATCCCGGGTCCGAAATACTGGATTGTCGCGCTGTCTCGCCAGTCTGGATCGTCACCTTTCAAGAGCTTTGCGAAGCTCGCACTGTCCCGGCTTCCCCATTCCTCGCAAGCCTCAGCTGCGCTGCCAATCTCGGACAGGGTGGGGCAAAGGTCCGCAAGTGTAACTGCTTGGGCGGCCCGCTTTGGCGCAAACCGTGCTGGTTGATGGAAGACGAGAGGCACTTTCACGGAATGCTCCCAGAACGTGCGCTTGAACCACATATTCCGCTCACCCATCATGTCTCCATGATCGCTGGTGAAAATGATCAGCGTGTCATCGTAGAGCCCGAGCAGCTTCAACTCAGCGACGATCTCACCGACGAACGCGTCCAGATGCGTGATCATCGCATAGTAGGCTTCGCGCGATGCACGGATGCGTTCATCGCTTGGGGGGAACTGGTCGATGCCGTGGTGCACGGCCAGCCAGTCAGTCACCGGGTTGGGGATCGGCTCGTCGCTGAGCCGTGGCGGTGCGATGTCCATCCCTTGGTATTGGTCCAGATATCTGGGAACCGATTGATAGCTGTCATGTGGCTGCGTGTAGGAGACATGCAGAAAAAACGGGCTCGCGGGCTGTTCCAGTGCTTCGTACCGCAGGAACTCGATTGTCCTGAACTGAACCTCGCTATCGTAGAGGATCTGGTTGTTTGTCTTACAGAGACCAGAGACGGCCAGTTTCTGAACCGAGGTCCCGGGACGGTGATCCACCTCCGGGTCCCAGTCGATCGACCAATCGAAGTTCGACGGATACATGTCCGTGGTCAGCCGTTTGTCAAACCCGTGAAGCTGATCCGCGCCAACGAAATGACATTTTCCGGAACATACCGTGCGATAGCCGCCGGAGCGCAGGAAGTGCATGAAGGTCGGCGTCTCGGATGGCAGCTCGGCGCCATTGCCCCAAACCTCATGTGACGTCGGCAGCATGCCTGTGAATTTCGATGCGCGCGACGGACTGCAAAGCGGAGAGTTGCAATACGCGTTTTCAAACACGACACCATCGCGGGCAAGGGCACTCAGATGGGGCGTGATTGCCTGGCCGTTGGGGTTGCAGAAATCGAGTGGGAAAGCGGCCATCTGGTCGGCCTCGATGAGCAGAATATTCGGTTGGCCGGTCATTAAGTCTCTCCTCTCTAAGCTTTCAGCGCTCCGTCGACGACAAATTCGTGCCCTGAGCAATGACTTGCATCGTCGGAGGCCAGAAACAGCACCATGCGGGCGACCTCGTCCACCGTGCCTTGCCTGCCCATTGGGACACGGGCGTCCAGGTCCGAAGGCGTTTCGGGTAGCTCTCCCATCATCCGGGTGTCAATGAGACCAGGGTGAACCGAGTTGACGCGTATGCCGCAGGGCGCAAATTCCAGTGCAGCGGACTTTGTCATTCCCCGGACAGCCCATTTCGTTGCCGCATAAGCAGGCGCACGCGGGGTCCCGGCGAGACCCGCGATGGATGACAGGTTGATGATGCTGCCGCTGCGCCGGTCTTTCATTCCCGGAATGACGGCCCGCATACCCAGAAACGTACCGGTCTGGTTGATCGCGACGAGCTGCTCCCAATCCTTGAGGCTGGTTTCCAGTGTTCCCATGACCCGAAAGATGCCTGCGTTGTTTACAAGAACATCTATTCCGCCATGAGACGCTTTGATCTGAGTGACGACGGACACCCAATCGTCTTCCGCGGCAACATCCTGATGCAGGTAGTGGCAGCTTTTGCCAATTCCTTCTGCGACGCGGGTGCCTTCGGTGTCATCGATGTCCGTGATGAAAACTGTCGCGCCTGCATTCGCAAACAATCGGGCCTCGGCCGCGCCCATGCCGCGGGCGCCTCCGGTGATGAGCGCGATCTTTCCATCAAGGCGGTTCACTTGAGCGGCGATCCTTCTGTCGCTTCCACCAGATGCACGACGGCGTTCTCGACATCAACCAGGCGGCGGACCGTGGGTTTGATATTGGTCTGCCAGTGATCTGTTTCGTAGACGGCTTTGTAGAGGTCCTGGCGGTGGGCCTCGTTTTCGAAGCGCCTTATCCAGACGTAGACATTTGGATCCTCAGCTCCGCGAAACAGCGCTTCGACCTTCATGCCCTTTGATGTGATGAATGGAACAATCGTGCTCTCCATGAAGGCTGCCCACTCATCCATCGCTCCGTCGCTCACAGGGTAAGTCCGGACTTCGAATAGTGCCATTTTGATCTCCTGTGTAGATGGCCTAGTTCAGCCCATTTCGAAATGACCGCGCCAGTTGCAGGGCGATGAAGCGCGAGAAATAACGTGCTTGGCTCAGGTTGCCGCCAGTAAACCAAAGCCCGGGCTGCGCTGTTTCAATCCACATGTTGCGCAGCTCTCCAATCCAAGGCCCCGGATCGCCCTTGGTGCCGGAGCCATATCCCCAACAAGGCCCGACCCGCTTTGCGGTATCGGGGTCGATCAGCTTCGCAACCCAGTCCGTCATGTCACCATAGCCCGTGGCATAGACCACGGCGTCGGCGGGCAGGCTGCTGCCATCGTCCAGATGCACGGCCTTGTCGCTCAGGTGGCTGATCCCTTGCCCCGAACGCACGGCAATCCTGCCGTCCTTCACCATTTCGGCCGCACCTACATCAATGTAGTAGCCAGACGCGGTACGCCGATACTTCAAACCCAGCCCGGTTCCATCCTCGGCAAAATCCAAGGTGAACCCGGCATCCGTCAGTTCTCGATAATAGGCGGCCTGCTCCGCGCGAATGCCGTCCCAGATGGTACGGTGTTTTTTCTCGAGGATACGCAAGGGAACAGATGCTTGCACGATGTCCGCCTTGTCGGTGGTGATCCCTTTGGCCACCGCTTCGGCCGAGTAGAGGGGCCCGAGAACTTTTTCGCAGTAGTCCTCTTGCCGGACGACCAAGGACGAGGACCGTTGCAGCAGCGTTGGCCGCGCACCGATTCCGACCAGATCGGATGCGATATCATGGGCAGAGTTGTTGGCTCCAACCACGACGACGTCCTGACCTGCGAATTGGTTGCCAACTTTGAAGGCACTGGAATGCATTTGCGACCCGGAAAAGATGTCCTGCCCGGGGAACTTCGGAACATTGGGAAAGCCCGACAAACCCAATGCCATGACAATATGTGAAGGCTGCAGTGTGACAGGTTCTCCGTTCTGGTTCAGCTGCGCGGTCCAGATCTTTCGGTCCTCGTCGTACTGCGCCGAGATCAGCTCCGTGCTGGTCCAGATATCGAGATCGAGCTCATCTGCATAAGCTTCCAGCCAGTCGCCCATCTGATCTTTGGGCGTGAACACAGGCCAGCCGTCCGGAAAGGGTTTGAATGGCAGATGATCGAACCAGACAGGGTCATGCAAAACGAGGCTGTCATAGCGGGATCGCCATTGGTCCCCGACGCGAGGGTGCTTGTCAACGATGAGGTAGGGCACCCCGAGATCGCTGAGTTGTGCTCCAAGGGCAAGACCACCTTGACCGCCGCCGACCACGAGGACGAAAGGGGCGTAAGGATTGCTGGGCTGGGAGGGCACTTGGGTCAGATCATCAAGTTGCGTGAACAGCGTCTCGCAGAGCGTGCCGGACGTACGCAGATATCCTCGACCTGTTCCAGTCGCCACCGCAAATCGGAAGAAGCCTTCTGAAGCGTCCGGCGCACCGTCGAAGACCACATCGTGCAACCCCGATCGGGGGCCTGTTGTCGCCCCGAAATCCCCGATAGCATCTCGCCCCTCTATCGTTTGAAGGGTCCAGCCAAAAGGCAGATAGTCGCGCCAGAACCCGTCCGGAGCAAACAGTTTGGCAATGTCATCGGCTGCCCCTGCAGTGACGGCGTTGGTGAATTGAGATAGCCAGGATTGTGCGGACATGGGTCTCAGACAGCCTCTTCGCGAAATGTTGCAAGCGCTTGCCGCGTGGGTGCCACAACCAGCCCAGGCTCGGCAGGCAAGGGAATCAAACCGTTTTCTATGGCAAGGACGTCGCCGCTGAGTTCAGTTCTCAGGGCGTTTTCATTCACATCGACCTCACAGGACGATGTGTCGCCAATAGTGGCGCTGATGGACAATGCCGCCACCTGGCCGATCGACGTTCCCATAAAATGCGGCCAGATCGACACGCCGTCTGGAACCTGCTTCGCCAGATCGAGAGCACCGGACATTCCGCCCCATTTGGCCACGTCCGGCTGCAGGAACTGTAAGCCGAGGTTGGCCATCCTCAGGAAGTTGTCGATGCCATAGATGTTCTCACCGCCGGCGAGTGGAATATTCGTCGACCTCGCGAGCGCTTCCCAATCCGCAGCCGGCGCATCCGCGCGCAAGGGCTCTTCCGCGAAATACGGCGCGTATTCCTCAATCGCCTGCAAAGACGACTTCGCGTCGCTCAGGGACCAGCTTTGATTGCTGTCCACCATGATCCGCGCGCCTTGCGGGCAAAGGGCTGCGGCTTGTTCAACAATCTGGGTGTTGCCGTGTTCGGCGAAACCAATCTTCAGCTTGAAATGGCTTTGGCCCAGCCGTGCATGAAGTGGAATGAGTCGTTCGAGGTCTTCGGCATTGATCGAGGTGGCGTAGGACTTCGCGCTCGGCGTTTTCAGACCCGTGAAGTCTGAAAATGAATGACCAGCGCTGCGCAGGGCCAGGTCCCAAAGCGCGGTATCAAGGCCTGCCAGAATATGCTCGAAAACCTGGGTCTGACCGACATGCAGGAAAAAGACGGACAGTTTTGCGCGCAATGCTTCCCCGACTTCTCGTGGATCGCAAAAGGAAAGCCCTGCAAGATGCGGGGCGATCACATCTTCGATGATATGCGCTTTGTGCAGGTTGGCTCTCGGGGGGAAGTTCGCCCAAACTTCGCCCCAACCGAAACACCCGGCAGTGTCCTCAACCCGAACCAGAAGGGCAGGGCGGGTCGGCATGGTCCCGAGCGCCATTTTTGGCGACACGCCGCCCTCGGCGCGGATCGGGACAGCCTCAAGGTCTGCCAGAGTTATGGAATGCGTGAACTGCACCTTACCAAGCAACGTAAGCGGAATGCTCGGAGGTATAAAAGTTCACTGCCGTCGGACCGACTGAGTAGGCGCCAACACCCGAATTCTTGATCCCTCCAAACGGCATATTGTTGTCTGGAACGGTGCCATGGTTCACATGGATCATTCCGTTTTGCGACTCGGAGAGAAAGCGCTGGATCAGATCGTTGCGGTTTGAGAACAGCGCTGATGTCAGACCGAACTCAGTGCCGTTGAGTACCTCCATTGCCTGGTCGAAATTCTCGTACTCAAGGACGGACAGCACCGGGCCAAAGATTTCGTGCTGACCGGCGATTGAGCCGTGCTCAACTTCGTCGAGGATAGTGGGCGAATAGTAGTAGCCATCTTCTGGCGCACCGGGCGCTGATCCACCTGTGAGCGGTTTTGCCCCCTCGGCGATCGCTTTGGCGGTCACATCGCAGACGTCCTGCCAATGGGGCTGATTGCACAGCGGTCCAATATCCGTGGCCTCGTTCATCCCGGGGCCAACCTTCATCGCAGCTGCCTTCGCCGCAAGGATATCCTTGGCCCCCTTGGCGATGTCCTTGTGCACGATCACGCGGCTGATCGCTGTGCATCGCTGGCCCGATGTCATGAAGGCTGCGCCAAGAATCTGGGAAATCGCGCCTTCCAGATCATCGCTGTCATTCAGGATTGCGCCGTTCTTGCCCCCGAGTTCCAGTTGCACCGGGATCAGATTTTGCGCCGCCGCCGCATAGACAAGCTTTCCGGTCGGAACCGATCCGGTAAAGCTGACCCCGTGAATATCTGCGGAGGCAATGGCGTCGCTTGCGACCCGGCCAGAGACCATGGCGACCTGGATCAGGTTTTTCGGGAAGAACTCCTTGGAAATTTCCGCCAGCAGGAAATTGGCACACGGCGTGAATTGCGACGGCTTCATCACAACGGCATTGCCAAAGGCCAGAGCGGGGCAAATCTTGCGCATCGGGGTGGAGATCGGGAAATTCCAGGGGCTGATGCAAAAGATCACACCGCGCGGACGACGCAGGATCTGATTGGAAAACCCGGCCCGCCCGGTCGCAATTGCCATAGCCCCCGTGCGTGCCGCTTCGCCGACGGAAAACCGTCCCTCCGCGCAGGACTTCATCGTCTCGCCTTTGCTTTCACGGAACAGCTTGCCCTGTTCAAGCGTACCCGCCGTGGCCAATTCATCAGCGCGAGCTTGCACGGCGTCGATAAAGGCATTCAGCCGCTGAGACCGCTCAAGGCCTGGCACCTTCGCCCATTCAGCTTGCGCAGTATTCGCGCGCTCAATGACAGCCCCAAGCTCATCAGGCGACATCATCCCGTAGCGGCCAATCGTTTCGGACGGGTTGGCGGGGTTAACGGTCTGGCAGGTCTCGTCACCGGAGCCGAATTCATAGCGGTACGACATTAAAGAGCCTCCAATTGCTCTGTGGAGCGGGATTTGACATCTTCGTTTCGGGCTTTCGCAAGGTCATCCGCAGTGATGTCAAAGCGGGTCCCCATCACCTCTTCGACGCGGGACACCAGGGCGAGCGCATCAATCTCGTGCTTTCGCATGAGATAGCCAAGCGTTGCACCGGAACAGTAGGTGTCATCGACCCCGATCCTGATGAGTTTTTTACCGATTCCATTCTCGGCCATAAGCTCGGCGGTTGCAGATCCGAGGCCGCCAATTCGCACATGGTTTTCCATCGTGACGATACCATATTTCGCTGTGCTCAGTGCATTAAGCACCGTGTGGTCACAGAAGGGCTTGAGGGTCGAGACATGCAGATGGGTCAGTGATAAGCCTTTGGCTTGCAAAAGGCTGGTCGCACGCAACGCTTCCTCGGTGCATCGACCGCTGGACAGCAGCGTGATGTCGTTCCCTTGGCTGAGAACGCGCGCACGGTTGAATTGCAGGGGCTCATCGGCATTGAACAGGCGCGGCACTTCCCCCCGGAGCATCCGCAGATAAACAGGACCTTCGATGCCATCTGTGGCATCAAGAATCGTCTCGACGTCGGTCGCATCGCCTGCTTCGATGATCGACATGTTCGGGATGCAACGCAGCGCCGCGATATCCTCGATGGATTGGTGCGTGACCCCGCCCGGCGTGTCGAGCCCGGGCAGAAAACCGACCAGCCGAACCGGCAGGTTGGGGTAGGCAACCGACATCTGAAGCTGGTCATAGGGGCGGCGATAAAGGAAGACGCAGAAGCTATGCACAAACGGGATCATGCCCTCGCGAGCCATTCCACCAGCCCAACTCAGCATGTTCTGTTCCGCCATGCTCATGCTGAAAAAACGCTCGGGGTGGGTATCGCGGAACTTGTGGCATTCGGTGGCAACTGTAAGGTCGCCAGACAGCACGATCATATTCGAGCGGCTCGCACCGTATCGGACAAGGTTATCTGCATGGGGGTTGTTGACGATTTCCATTAGGCAGTCTCCTCGAACTCCCAAGCATCGTGGAATTTTTGATAGCGTTCCATCTCGTCTTGTCCGCCAAAACGAACAAAGTGGAGCTTTGGTTTGCGCTCTTCGAGCAAAGGAATGCCTTGGGCGCTATTGGTGTAGCAAAGCACAACAAGCGGCTGGTCTTTGTGGTCTGTATGGTTGATGGCCTGGTCAATCGCCTCGACATCGTGACCATTCACAGTCACCACTTTGCCGCCGAACGCCTCGACGCGTTTGTCGATGGGTTCCAGATTCATCTGATCTGCGGTTGCGCCGTCACATTGCATCCCGTTCACGTCGACGCAGATCACCACATTGTCGAGTTTGTATTGGGCGAGACATTGGATGCCTTCCCACGTCTGCCCTTCCTCAAGCTCGCCATCGGACATGAATACAACGCAGCGCCCGGTCTCGCCTTTGAGCTTGCGAGCAAACGCGATGCCGCCGGCCTGGCTGACGGCCTGGCCAAAGGATCCTGTCGTCAATTCAAAACCCGGCGAATGCTCGGCTCCGATCATTTCGACAGAGCTTCCATCGGTATTGAAGCTGAAGAACGCGTCCGCTGACAACCGGCCCGTCTCCACCAGAGTCGCGTAGACCGCGACTGCGTAATGGGCGGGCGAAATCAGGATCCGATCATTCTCAGGCCCTTGTGGGCCGTTGTATGCGGCGCCATGCCCGGGTTTGATACCTTTTTGCCCCGGTGGGCCCGGGTTCTTGTCAGGAATGAAAGCGCCCTTACTGGGCCCAAGATTAAGCGACTTGGTATACAGTGTAGCGAGCAGATCTGCACATGAAAGCGTCTGGCTCAGGTAGCACCCATTGTTTTTCAGGGTCAGTTCCAGCACACGACGCCTGACGCCGTGGGCGATGCGTTTCGCTTGGGTTTGCCAAGTGTTGTCCATCAATACCCTGTCTCCTTCGACGGCCCTTGTACTGAGTTCTTCCAGACCAGCCCAATTGTGTTAGAGTGGGAGCGAACTCTCAAAAGGTACGGATCTTTGTACCTTTTGAAATGGGGAGGTTGTCAATATGAATCTTCAGGCGATGAAACGTGCTGCCGTCCCGCTGCACGCTGAAGTGGCGGAGGTGCTCCGGCATCAAATCATGTCTGGCGACTTGCCCGCAGGTGCAAAACTGCCCGCATTGCGCGAGCTGACCGAGCAGCTTGGGGTCGCGCGAATGACGGTTGTTCAGGCGATGAACACGCTTGAGGATGAGGGGCTGATCGAGAAGCACTCAGGTAAAGGGACATTCGTCAAAGCGGTCAAGGTTCCGGCGCGCCATACCATGCAGATGAAGGCCGATATCTCGCAGATCTACGAGATGGTTGATCAGATGGAGGTGTCGGTCACGCAAAACGACGCCGTCATCGAAAAATCCGCTGATGGCCGATATTTCCGAGCGATGAGCCGAATCCATGCCCGACTGGGCAAGCCATTTTGCCAAGTCGACATCAAACTGGATGATCAGGTTTTCGATCTTGCGCCAGATCGCTTTGCAAAGGAAATTGTAGTTTCCGTTTTGCGGGACCTTGGGGTGAGCGTGCACAAGGCGCGCCAAAAGGTGACGATCTCTTACGCCGATTTTGCGATGGCTCAAGCTCTTGGCATCAAGGTTAATTCTGCTGTTTTTCGGGTTCTGCGGGAGTTTCTGGATGCGGATGGCCGGCTCATCTATTCTGCAACGCTGTCCTATCCCGGCGATCTGCTTGAGCTGGAGATGGAATTCTCGACAGAGGAGGTTTGAAAAAGCGCACTTGACTTCGTGGCACATTCATTAAAAGGTATGAACATCTAGACCAATGATTGCCGAAAAGGCTGTGGTACGAAGCAGGGAGGGCTTCAAAATGAAACTCATCAAACTGGCGGCCGCAGGTTTTGCGGCACTTGGACTAAGCGCGGGCGCGGCACTTGCCGAATGGCCTGAAAAGCCGATTACCTACGTGGTGTCGTTCGGAGCAGGTGGAAACGCCGACGTTGTGGCGCGGATGAACGCGGACGTTCTGAGTGAAGCGCTCGGTGTGCCGGTCAATGTGGTGAACAAGCCCGGCGGCGCACATATTCCTGCTACAATGAGCGTGTTGGAAGCACCGGCAGACGGTTATACCGTCTTCAACTGGTCGCCGCCCAGCTTCATGGTTGTGCCTCTGACACGCGAGACGCCCTACGATCCGCTTGGGGATTTCATTCCGCTCTACGCCGGCATCTCGGCATCCAACGCGCTCTATGTTCGGGCCGACAGCCCTTACACGACCTTCGAAGAGTTCATCGAAGGCGCAAAGGCGAACAAATTGACCATGGGTGTGAACAACTTCGGTGCGCCGCCGAACCTCTCGGCCGTGCAAATGGCCTCTGAATTCGGTCTTGAGTTCAAAACGGTGGCCCTGAAAACTGTCCCTGCGACGCTTGCAGGTCTGATCGGTGGCCAAGTTGATGTTGCCGTGGGACAAGTGGCCTCGATCCACGCCTATGGCGATGAAATCCGCCCACTCATCATCCTCGATAATGACCGCAAGTCCTATTACGAGAAGGATCTGCCGGGTGTCCGCACCGTGGGCGAGGCCTTCCCTGGCAAAGCAGCCGGAACCTGGGTGCATGGCGGTCTGGCCGTGAAGGCGGGCACGCCACAGGACATCGTGGACAAGCTTCTCGAAGCGGCAAAACCGATGGGCGAAGAAGAGTTTATCTCGCGCGTACCAAAGGCGGTCAGCTATGACTGGACCCATGGGGTCGAGGAAACGACGGCTCTGATCCAAGCTGGCATCGATCTTTATTCGCCGCTTCTCGACGGCCTGGGTCTGCTGAAGAAGTAAGGCAGGAAAACCGTAATCGCCGCGTAAGGTCACTTGCGCGGCGTTTCTCATCCCGGGGGTGACGATGTTCAGCCAACGTGTTGCAAATCTGGTCTTTGTAGTGATCGTCGTAAGTGCCTGCGGGTACTTCGCATGGGTGGCCGAGGGTTTTACAACATCTGGCCTGCTGGCAAGCGCAGGTTTGCCCTCGAAGTTTTTCCCGCAACTCATGCTTGGCCTCACCGCGATTTGCGCAGTGATTGTGGGGTATGGCTATCTCACGCACGGAGCCGTTGGAGGTGACGACGGAGAGACGGTTTTTGAGGACGCCAAAGAAGCGCGGCAGGGACTGTTGATGCTGGTCGTTGCCGTGGCCTGTTACACGATCTGGCGGAATTACGGGTTCTTGCCCATGGCGTTATTGCTGGGCCCGCTGAGCCTTTTGGCCATGGGGGTTTTTAAGCCAGCCTACTACATTGTTGTTCTGGCACTCACCGCTGCGGTGACGTTGATCTTCACCTACGGTCTCAAGGTCGGGTTGATCTGACATGTTTGACGGTGGCGCACTCGTATCCGCTCTGGGCTTGCTCGCTGAGCCGATGACCATGCTATTGCTTGTGCTCGGCATCGTGCTTGGCCTTGTGATTGGTATTCTGCCGGGGCTCGGTCCGCCGATTGCCATCGCCCTTGCGCTGCCCTTCACCTTCTACATGGACACGGTACCGTCGATGGTGCTGCTTCTGGGAATTTACTCGGCGGCGATCTACGGCGGCTCGATTTCTGCCATCGCCGTGGGCATTCCGGGCACCGGGGCCGCTATTGCCACGGTGCTTGACGGGAACAACATGTTCAAGCAGGGCCGGGGTGGTGAAGCGCTTGGGTTTTCACTGACGGGCTCGATAATCGGCGGGCTTTTCAGCGCCGTATGCCTGGCGCTCATTGCGCCATTCATGGCGCAGCTCGCCGCCAAGTTCGGACCGCGCGAGTATCTGGCCATCTCGGTTTTTGGTCTCATTGTTGTGGTGCGTGTGGCGGGTCAAAGCCTGCCCAAAGGTCTTCTTGTTGGCGCCCTTGGCATCTTTCTGACCACTTGGGGGCTCGATGAACTCAACGGGACCGAGCGTTACACCTTCGGAACGTATCACCTGTATGAAGGACTGCCGCTGGTTCCGTTTCTCGTCGGTCTGTTTGCGATGTCCGAGGTGTTGATCGGCGCGGAACGCGCTGCGCGCAAAGTGGACTTCTCCGTCGAGAGCCTGACGGTCAAATTGCCGGGGTTCAGAACGCTCAGTCGGTTGAAGGACGTGATTCTACGCTCTTCGATCATTGGCACGGTCATCGGGATCATTCCCGGGGAAGGTGCCGCTGTCGGTGCGTTCTTTGCCTACTCGGAAGCCAAGCGCCGGTCCAAGGAGCCGGAAAAATACGGCACAGGCATTCCGGAGGGCATCCTTGCACCTGAAACAGCCAACAATGCCACCGTCGGTGGCGCGCTTATCCCAACATTGACGCTTGGTGTTCCCGGCTCCCCTGCAGCGGCTGTGCTGCTCGGAGCGCTTCTGATCCAGGGACTGACGCCGGGACCCAAGCTGTTCACCGATGAGCCGGACCTGATGTACGCGATCTTCATCGGGCTTTTCATCATCAACATCCTGATGATGTTCATTGGGCTTGTCGCCATCCGATTTGCGGCGCAACTGATCCGCGTGCCGACCTCGGTCATCGTTCCCACAGTGCTGCTCCTCAGCTTCGTTGGCATCTACTCGGTGTCGAACAGCTTCTTTAATGTCAGCGTGCTTCTGGGCGCAGGGATCCTCGGCTACGTGGTCCGAAAGCTGGGATACTCGATTGCGCCTCTGTCAATCGGCTTCGTGCTCGGCCCGATCCTGGAAAACTCGCTCCGCCAATCGCTGACCATCGCGGACGGGTCTGTGCTGGAGTTCTTCAACACACCGATCGGCCTGACAATCTATGCCGCGCTCGCGCTCACTATCCTCTGGGGCCCGGTGACGTCGCGGTTGAAACGCGGAACGGAGGACGCATGACCGATCGCCCAAACATCCTGATCATCTATGCCGATCAGATGCGCTATGACGCCATGGGCTGTGCAGGAAATCCGGTCATTCGGACCGCGAATATCGACCGTCTTTCCGCTGAGGGCGTGCATTTCGAAGAAGCCTATACAAGCTACCCGATCTGCTGCCCGTTCCGGGCGTCCGTGCTGACGGGCAAATACGCCCAAGGCCACGGCATGAGCCAGAACCACTTTCCACTGCGAGGCGGGCAGGGGTTCCTGGCAGAATATCTGCGCGATGCGGGCTATCAGACCGGATATATCGGCAAATGGCATCTCGAAGGTGGCCCCAAACCAGGATTTGTGCCGCCGGACAGGCGTTTTGGGTTCGACCACTTCATTGGGTTCAATCGCGGCCACGATTACCAATCGTCGATCTACTATGATGACGAGGGGCAAGCCTATCACTCCGCGCGTTATGAGCCGGACTACCAGACCGATCAGTTCATGGAGTTCATCGACGGTGCCGCCAATAAGGATGCACCCTTCTTTGGCTATCTCAGCTACGGCCCGCCGCATTTCCCGATGGATATGCCTGATCATCTGCGCCGAATTTACCGCCCAGAGGAGGTACCCTTGCCGCCCGGCGTACCCGACCCGGATATGCAGCGACAAGTGCAGGATTATCGGACAAATGTGCTCTGTGGCGGGGATCCGCGATCAGGCCACAAGAGCCATTGCAGCCATGAAACCAAGCCCGTGGGCGAGGTTGAGACCGAAGCCGAAATCCGCGAGTTCATCGCCGAGTATTACGGCATGATCCACAACATCGACTGGAATCTGGGGCGTATCCTGAACCAGCTCGACGCGCTGGGCATCGCCGAGGATACGATGGTGGTCTTCCTGTCCGACCACGGCGATATGCTGGGCCAGCATGGGTCTTTTTGCGGGATCAAGAACCAGGGGTTCCGTGCTTCGATGCATGTCCCCCTGATCGCGCGCTACCCCGCCCGCTTCAAACCGCAGCGGAGCCAAGCCATGATCGATGTGGGCGTCGATATGATGGCAACGCTGTTTGATCTGGTGGGTATCGACATGCCCGAAGGCCGGGACAGTCGAAGCTATCTGCCCGTTCTCGACGGCGAAGCATCCGGGCATCGTGACCAGCTCTGGTATCAGGTCTTCCGCCAGACCGGCGGCAATCCCATCGAATACACGCCTTACGCCGAGCGCGGGATACGCTCCAAGGACTGGCTCTATGTCCGGCGCAAGGATCACCGCGCCTATCTCTTTGATCAGCACTCTGACCGCGACGAACAAGTGAACCTTGTCGATGATCCAACCCACGCGGCAATGATGGACCGGTTCGACGCCGCGATTGCGGCCCATATGGAAGCCACAGGGGATGATTGGGACATGGCCGCCGACTTCCCGCCGCCGGACTGGGTGACCCATGCCGAGGCCAAGGAGCATCTGGAAAAGGTGCTGCTCCCATCTGCCATTCACGTCCCATGAGGCCCCCATGCTACTGACCGGACCACGCGAGATTGATCCCGCGCCCTTTGATGACATCAGCTTTGACCTGTGTTCGCGCCGCAAGGACGTGGTGATCATGAGCGCGGACCTCAGCAAGTACTGTCAGGTCGTGCGGGTGAAAAACGAACTCCCGCGCCAACACCTTGATGTCGGTATGGCCGAACAGAACCTGCTTTCGGTCGCGGCGGGTGTGGCCAAGGGCGGCTACATTCCGATTGCCACCTGCTTTGCCTGTTACATCACGCGCCGCGCTTATGATCAGATGATGATCTGCATGGGCTCTGGCAGCGGCCCGGGCACCAATCAGGACAGCGGTCCGACCAATGTCGCCATCGGGTTTACGCCCGGTATCGCCAACCCCGCGCGCATCCACCACCAGGCCGCCGAAGACCTCGGCATGGTGCGCGCCATTCCGAATGCCAATGTGATTGACCCGATGGACCCGACAGATTTTCGGGCCGCCGTGAACGCAGCGGTCGATCTGCCGGGATTGACCTATATCCGCGGGCATCGCGGGGATACCCCGCGCCTTCTGGACCCCGCAAAGTTCACCTTTGAGCTTGGCAAGACCTACCGCCTCAAAGAAGGCAAAGGTATTGGTATCATTTCCACCGGGCACGGAACGCAGTGGGCGCTGGAAGCCTCTGCGTTGCTCGAAGAGCAGGGTGTCGGGCACTCCCTTTTGCATGTTCCGACGCTCAAGCCCGTGCGCGAGGCCGAAATCGCGGAATTCGCCTTTGCCCACAATCAGATTGTGACGATTGAGAACCACCAGATCGTGACGGGTCTTGGATCGCTCGTGACCGAGATTGTCTCGGATGTCGGTGGCGGGCCCCGGATAACCCGGTTCGGCTTGCCAAACCGTTGGGCACCGGGCGGTACGCTGCCTTTTATCCGCACCCAGCTGGGTCTTGATGCGAAGACACTGGCAAAGCGCATCGCAGAGGTGGCGGCATGAGACGCAACCAATCCATAACTGATCTGGACATTCTCGCCGCAAAGATCCGGGCCAACGTGTTGGAGATCTGCCGTCAGCGCGGCGGATACGCGGCCCAAGGTGTCGCCTTGGCGGATATCGCAGCGGCACTCTATTTTGATGAGATGCGCCCGGATGACGACGGCTGGTTCCGTGACCGCTTTGTGCTGTCCAACGGACATGATGCCATCATGACCTATGCAGCCCTTGCCGAGTCAGGCCACTACAAGATGGACGACTTGAGAACCTACAATGCGGACGGTGGATGGGTCGATCAAAGCCCGATCGAGGGACAACTCGGGTTCGAGATTACGGCGGGGTCATTGGGGCAGGGGCCAAGCCAGTCAGCAGGTCTTGCATGGGCGCTGCGCCAGCAGGGATCGGATGCCCGGGTCTATTGCCTTTTCTCTGACGGTGAATTGCAGGAAGGCAACGTCTGGGAAGGCGCGATGTTCGCGGCTCACCAAAAGCTGGATAACCTCTGTTACATCATCGACAACAACGACATGCAGGCCTCTGGCCATGCGGCAGACGTGATGGCCGTCGAGCCCGTGCCCAAGAAATTTGAAGCCTTTGGATTCAAGTCGAGGCGCATCAGCGGCACCGACATGGGCGAACTTCTCGACACCTTCGACGAAGCCCGCGCGACCAAAGGCAAACCTTTTGCGATGATATGCGACACGCGCCTGTGGGATGGAATCGACTGTCTGCAAAAAGCCCTGCCCATGGCGCACTACACCGCGAAAGCCGCTGTCGATTGGGATGCGGGTGCGGCCGAAATCACGGCTACACTTGCGGCCTTGGACGCAAAGCGATGACAGACCAACCGTTGAAAGGGAAGGTGGCGGTCGTCACCGGTGCAGGCCGCGGCATCGGCAAATCCATTGCTCTGACCTTTGCCAAAGCCGGCGCGGACATAGCGATTTGCGCGCGCTCCCAAGCTGAGATTGAACTTGTGCACCAAGCGGTATCGGACCTTGGCCGAAACTGTTTCAGCATGCCTGTTGACCTGGCCGACGCGAACAAGGTTTTGGTCTTCTGCAACGGTATTCTTCTGGAGTTTGGCGCGATTGATATCCTCGTCAACAACGCAGGCGTTTATCTCGAGCGCGGTGCCTTTGCCGATAGCAACCCAGAGCTTTGGTGGAAAACCATGGAGGTTAATGCACGCGCTCCCTATCTGCTCGCCCGCCATCTCGCCGGCGCGATGCGTAAAGGTGGCAAAATCATCAATCTCACCTCGGGCAAAGGGTATTCTGCAGGCGCGAACAGCAGCGCGTACCACGTTTCCAAGGCGGCGCTGAACATGATGACGGAAGGGTTGGCAAATGAGCTGTGGGACCGTGAGATCGACGTGAACAGCCTCGTTCCGGGTCCCACGGCAACGGCCACATTCGACAACGCACAACCGGGGCAAGATCGCAGCCCCGAGGACATACTTTCCGCCGGGCGCGACGCGCTCCCGAAAGGACTGCCCGCATGGGAACGTGTGAAACATCCCGATGAAGTCGCCGCAATGGCCCTGCAAATGGCAAGCTATCCCGTTGGTGGACCAACCGGTCAGGTCTTTTCGCTTGCCAGACGCCCGATGTGAGACGTTCGGGCAAGTCGCGTGAAACGGTGATCGTCCTCAGTGGCAAGTCGTCCACGGGGTCCTGACCTGATCGCTCTGACTGTTTGCTCGTCATTCGCCTTTGATGATCTCGACCGCTTTCTCGGCAATCATGTACGTCGCTGCGTTGGTATTTGCAGAGGTGATCTTTGGCATCACCGACGCATCAACCACGCGCAATCCCTCAACGCCCTGTACGCGCAGCATTGGATCGACGACAGCAGCGTCGTCGTGACCCATGCGGCAGGTCCCAACCGGATGATACACCGTACCTGCGTACTTTCTGATGGCGTTCAGAATTTCGGTATCGGTGCCATATTGGCGCCCTGGCACACGTTCTTCGGACCACCTGTCCTTGAATGCGGGCTGTTCGTAGATGTTTCGGACCATCTTCAATCCGGCAATCATGACAGACTGGTCGCGCTCGGATGACAGATAGTTGGTTTCAATGATCGGGTCAGCCAGTGGGTCAGCTGATCCCAGACGGACACTGCCGCGGCTTTCCGGATGACATTGCCAATAAGACACCGTGAACCCTGGAAACCGATGCAAGGGCGCACCGGGTTTGTCGACGGACAAAGGCATTACGAAAAGCTGGAGATCCGGGCGGCCATCCTCGGCCAACGGACTACACACCGCGCCGCCGACCTGGCCCGCACCAACTGTTAGCGGACCGTGGCCATTCACCAGCCAATCAAGCCCAAAGCCGGCTGCTTTCAAAGGGTTTCGGATCTGGCTGTTCAGCGAATGTTTCCCGTCCTTGAGCGCGACGATTGTCCGCATCTGCAGATGATCCGACAGGTTCGCTCCTACCTCGGGCACGTCCGCCCGTACGGCAATCCCGAGTTTGGTCAGGTGCTCGGCAGAGCCAATACCGCTCAGCTGCAGCAATTGTGGTGATTGAATTGCGCCCGCAGAGAGGATGATTTCCCGCTCGGCGCGCACCAGTTCCGTTTGCCCGTTTTTCCTGTACGTCACACCGACGGCACGGTTCTGTTCAAACGTAATGCCGAGCACAGTCGCATTCGAGGTCAGGGACAGGTTTGGCCGGGCCAGGGCAGGGTGCAAATACGCCGTGGCTGCGCTGTCTCGCCAACGTCCTTTCAGGGTCAGTTGATAACGCCCGATCCCATATGTGCTGTCCGCGTTGAAGTCCGGATTGTCCGGCAATCCTGTTTCGCGCGCGGCCTGCAGCCATGCTTCGCAAAGAGGATTGTCATTGCGCAAATCGGACACGCCAAGCGGGCCTGTGCTGCCGCGAAACTGATTGTGCGGGCCTTCGTAAGTCTCAATTCTGCGAAAGTGTGGGAGCACGTCATGGTAGCCCCAACCCGTCGCCCCAAGCGCTTCCCAATCATCGAAATCCTGAGACTGCCCGCGTATGAAGATCAGCCCATTGATCGAACTCGACCCACCGACAACGCGTCCTCGCGGAATGTCCATGGCGCGGCCCGCGATGCCGGTGTCCGGCGCGCCCCTGTAGAGATGCGATACTTTTGGGTTGTAGATCGATTTGAAGTACCCAACCGGCAAGCGCAGCCAAAACCGGCTGTCAGACCCGCCTGCCTCAAGCACAAGAACACGCAAATCGCGGTCTTCGCTCAGCCGGGCAGCCAAGGTGGAACCGGCAGTTCCGGCACCAATGATTATATAGTCGTATTCCTTGATGGGGTCCCCGGCACAGGCGTCGCTCAAATGGGTTTCGATCTTAACAATCGTTTGCTTCTCGAAGTTTAGCCGATTTGAGGCCGTCATGACAGCCGTAGAAAACGGCGCCACGTCCAAAGTGAAGTGGTCCCACCTTCTCGGACAGTTTTGCAGCGTTTCTAAGGTGTATCGGGTTTAGGTTTCATGCTGCTTTTTGCTCTGCCACGCCAGCCCAATATGCGTCGTCCGGGGTCTGTCGATCAAGCGCGGAATGGGGGCGTTTGGTGTTATAGAACGTCATCCACTGTTTGATGACACAACGGGCTTGGAACCCATCTTGGATTTCTTCCAGATAGATCGCCTCCTGTTTCAGTGATCTCCAGAGGCGCTCAATGAAGATGTTGTCGAGATATCTGCCGCGCCCATCCATTGAGATACGCACTCCGGCCTCAGTCAGCGTCGTGATCCAGGTCGATCCGGTGAACTGCGATCCTTGATCCGTATTCATGATCTCGGGCGGGCCGTAGTTGGCAATGGCCTCGTTCAATGCCTCGACACAGAAGTCGGCGTGCATTGTGTTCGACAGCCGCCAGCTCAGCACCTTCCGTGTCGCCCAGTCCATGATGGCAACCAGATACAAGAAGCCGTTCTTGACCGGCACAAAGGTGATATCGGCGCACCGGACCTGGTTGGGCCGATCGATGTTCATCTTCCTCAGCAGGTACGGGAAGACCGGATGCTGGGGATGCCGCTGGCTGGTCCTGGGGCGTTTGTAGATCGCTTCCAGCCCCATCTTGGCCATCAGCCGCCTGACTCGATGCCGTCCAACAACGATCCTTTCCCGGCGCAGAAAGGCCGCGATCTGGCGGCTGCCGAAGAACGGATATTTGGTGAACACGCGATCAATCTCTTTCATTATCGCCAGCGTGTTCGCGTTGATGCCGACCGGTGTATAGTAGAATGCCGGCCGGCTCAGGCGCACCAGCTTGCATTGCTGGCTGACACTTAGTTCGGGATGGCCCCGCTTGATCATCGCGCGTTTCTTCTCGGGGCTCATCGCTTCAGCCCTTCTGACAAAAAATCGTTCTCGACTGCCAGCCTCCCGATCTTGGCGTGGAGGTCTTTAACTTCGGCCTCTGACGGCCCCGTCGGCTTGCCTCCACCCGAGAACACATCCGCCATTCCATCAATGGCCTGCCGCTTCCATGTGCTCACTTGGTTCGGGTGAAGCTGATGCTTCGCCGCGATCTCCTGCACGGTCTTATCGCCACGCAGCGCTTCCAACGCGACCTTAGCCTTAAACTGATCTGTAAAGTTCCGGCGTTTCGCCATTCTCGTATCCCTTCAAAGTTTTGGGATACACCTTAGCTCGTTGTCCGATTTTCTGGGACCACTTCAAAGCTTGTTGTTCTTCGGTGTCTTATATCGATATCCTGTACGACCTCGATCAATTGCCCCACATCCGTCGTTTGTCCAGCTGCACACTCGTTGGCCAATCCACTTCAAGGATCGGTTCTGGGAACGATCGGGATGCGGAGCCGGCTGCCATACTCCTCCCTTGCCCCAATGCCTCACCTGATACAGTCTTGTACGTGGAGGCAGGGGGATTGTTTCTCCTCTGGGTCTGCTGGCAACCGGCCCAGCGCGGTGTCATTCTTTGGGAGGAGTATATCATGACGTCCAAACCCTCGGGTTCCACATCACCGGAAAACCCGACGCCGCAGCAGCGGGCCATGCCCAAGGTCAACATGGTGACTGCGGGTGATATCACCGCGTCGCTGAAGGCCGGGTTTTCCGACTTTCTGGCGCGCCCCGTCATGAGCAGCTTCTTCGGCCTGTTCTACGCGCTGTTCGGAATCCTGTTCGTCTGGACCCTTGTCTGGCTCGGCAAGATCTGGATGATCATCCCGGCCGCCATAGGTTTTCCGCTGGTCGCGCCCTTCGCTGCTGCCGGGCTCTATGAAATGTCCCGCCGGTTGCAGAAGGGTGAGAGCTTCGGCTGGTCTGAAATCCTCACCGTCATGGTCAGTCAGCGAAAGCGCGAAATGGGCTGGATGGCCTTTGTCACCTTGTTCATTTGCTGGGTGTGGTTTTACCAGTTCCGGACCGTGCTGGTGATCGTGCTGCAGGATTCATCCTTCTCGGATCTAGACGGGTTCTTGAGCACAGTATTCTTCACACCGGAGGGTTGGACCTTTCTTGCCATCGGCACCTGCGTCGGCGCATTTCTGTCGGCGGTCCTGTTCTCGGTGACCGTCGTCGGCATGCCAATACTGCTCGACCGGGAAATCGATTTCGTTTCCGCGATGCTGACCTCGGTTCGCACCGTCACGGAAAACCCAGGCGTTATGCTTACCTGGGCGGCGATCATCTCGGTCACCATGCTGTTGTCGCTGGTTCCGGCGTTTCTGGGCCTGATCTTCACATTGCCTATCCTTGGCCACACCACATGGCATCTCTATCAGCGGGCTGTACCACCCGCGTAGGAGTGATCTGTGGCGGTAGAAGATGCGGCGCCTTTCGCTTGACTCCAATTCAAGCCCGCAGGGGTATTGGGCTCGCAGTTCACAAACCGGTCGGTCGACACTTTGGTGACAGATGTCTCATACGGGGAACTTTCCGGACATCTGACTAATCGGCCTGAACCGGAACTTGACCACATCGTCAAGCATCGCAGCTCGGCCTCATCAGACCCGCCAATCGTTGCGTCCGATAAGTCGAGCCTCTTGCCAACTCGTACCCTTTAGGCAGATCGACCGCTTTTCAAAAGCGCTCATTCACAACGGTTTGAGCGGTTTGGAACCGGGACGGATAGGTCCCATTGCTCTACGGGAATTTCACGCGTTTTCAGCAGTTTCAATGTGAGTCGTCTCCGGGCGGGAGGCTCAACGCAGGAGCGTTTCCGAGGGCAGTTCTCCGAACATGGATCTATAGTCCGCCGCGAATTGGCCGGTGTGCCAAAAGCCAAACTCCGCTGCGGTGTCCTGTATCGGTGAAGGTCCGTCAGGTCCGGAAAGCAGGCTCCGCCTGACCCGGTTCAGTCGGTGCGCATTCAGAAACTGTTTTGGAGAAACATCCATGTGCTCTTGGAATGCATAGCGGAGTGTTCTCTCGCTGGCTCCGACCCTTTTGCAGATATCCCTGATCGAGGGCGGTTCAGGGGCGTCGATAATCATTTCGACAGCCATAGAAAAGGCGCGGTCGCGCTTGCGGTTCGGGCGGGATCGCCGCTGTGGTATCCGGCACCCGATGCCCAGCAGGATCAGATAGGCAATCTGGCTTTCAATGTCGCCGATCGCCTTGCGGTCAAATGCGCATTCACCGGCTTGAAACAACGTGAGAATGGCAACCCTCAGTGCATTGATGATACGATGGTCAGTCTGAATGGTTTCAGATGTTCGGGGAATGGCGTCATAGGCGCGCTCCAGATCCTGTTGTCGTGCGGTTTCTCGCAGGAACGGCAAATCCACTGAAATTGAAACCGCGTCAAATCCGGGATGTGTCAGGGCATCCAGTGACCCGTCCGGTGGAAAAACCACCAGGGTGTTGGAACCAACCTCAGGGCTGTTGCGCCAACGCATGTCGCTGACCCGATTGAGAAAAATCGCAAAGGTCCTGCCGTTGCCCTGAATGCCCCCGCGCTGCAGGAACTTTCGGTTGAGGTTGAAATGCGTGAGCGAGACCTTTGGTGCCGCAACCTGCCGCAAAGTGGCGTGAAATGTTCCCCTGTCGAGCTGAGTGAATTCCAGCCCCCAACCCAGGGCGGCTTCCCTGTATTGCTCGAAATCGTGAAACACAAATTCCATGTTTTCATACCCGTAGGCAGGCAACAGTTTTGCCGTTTTTTGATCACGGCCCGCGGCCCTGTCGCTATACTACATCGCTCTGGAATAGATAAGCAAATCAGCATGCTGAACTTCGAAACACCGAGTGTGCAGCCGCGCTGACCAGACTTTTCGATCCGACAAACTGATATACCGAGGAATTGCCATGCCCCCTGTCCGAGCGATCCGTTCAATAGTCTTTGCCTTGGTTGCTGCGTTTCTGACTGTTTCCTCGCAAGCGCTGGCTGAAGGTCCAATCATCCACGAATCCGAAACAAGGCGAATGCAGGAGGTTTTCGCAGATCAATGGGCGGCAGATGACAAGATCGTCGCGGAGAAGCTGGCCGCCCTTGAGGCGAAGTTCGGCCAAAGGCCCAACATCGTTTACATTCTGGCGGATGACATCGGCTATACCGAACTTGGCAGCTATGGCGGTGGAAAAATCCGCGGCGCTCCGACCGAAAGCCTTGACCAGATGGCCGAGGAAGGCATGCGCTTTCTGTCCTTTTATTCCGAGGTCGAATGCTCTCCATCACGCGCTGCGTTGCTCACGGGACGGCGGGCGTTCAGAACCGGTGTCAACGACGCCGTCTGGCCCGGCATGAAAGGCGAAGGTCTGGTCGCTGAGGAAAAATCGCTTGCGGCTATTCTGTCGTCTGCCGGCTACTACACCGGCCATTTCGGCAAGTGGCATCTGGGCGGCGAGGAGGAACATTACCCCACAAACCATGGCTTTGACGAGGCCGAATGGTCCGAAGGCAACCCGCCGTGGTGGGTTTTCAATCGGAACGCCAAGGGCACCGATGACGTTGGCGGTTTTACCCAGCGGGGCGGTATCATGAACCATCCCGGCCCCGAAGGTTTCCCCTATGACACTGGCGGCGTCATGCGCGCCAAGAAGGGCGAAGAACCGCAGATTGTGTATGAGCTGTCGATGGAGAAGTATAACACCTACGACAGCGAGGTCGCCGATCTTGCCATCGACTTTATCAAGCGTCGCGCCGGGTCGGATCAGCCATTTTTCCTGAATGTCTGGGGCAAAGGCAACCATTTCTGGGGCGCGCATCCGGACTTCCGCGATACGCCCGCGCAAACCAACACGGCCGCGCAAATGGTCGAACACGACTATAACGTCGGACGCATCCTGCAAACCCTGACCGAAATGGGCATTGCCGAGAACACTCTGGTGATCTGGAGCTCGGATAACGGTCCGCATTATGCCTTCCATCCGCATGGCGGATACTCGCTCTTGCCCGGCGGCAAAGGCGAAACACTTGAGGGTGGCGTGCGCGTGCCGTCCATCGCCTGGTGGCCTGGAATGATCGAAGCCGGACAGGACCCGCTGGACGTCGTTGCGATTGCTGACTGGTTTACCACGATGGTTCGGGTGGCGGACGCGATGGATGAAATCCCGCGCGATCGTGTCATCGACGGTGTCGACCAGACAAGCCTGCTGTTGATGGGTGAAGGTAAATCGTGTCGTGACCACATGTTCTACTATGCCAAGGGCAAACTGGAAGCCGTCCGCAAGGATCAGGTCAAGATGTACATGAAGCCGAAGAACCCCAATCTCAAGTTTGTCGAGGTCATCAACCTTTATCATGATCCGGCCGAGCGGTTCGGCAACGAGGTCGAAAACGGCCTGTGGGCCGGGGCCGGTCTGGGCAGGCTGATCCAGGAGCACCTCAAGCAGATCGAGGAATATCCTGTTCGTAAGCTGCAATCCTATTGGCCGGAATTCGACCGCTCGTTCGATCCGGAAGCAACCCCGGTCTACAAACCGAAAAAGCAGGTTGAGTGGTGATGACAGGCACGAGGCCGGCCTCGCAAGGCTGAGCAACATGAACAAAGTTGCATTGGCACACGGCGCTGCAGCAATTGCGGCGCTAACTGCTGGCGGTGCTGTGGTCGCGACCCGTTTTGTTGTCGGTGAAACCGACCCCATTTCACTTGCGTTTTATCGTTACCTGATTGGGTCGATTTGTTTCCTGCCACTTTTGCCGTTTATCTGGCCAAAGGATGGCGTCTCTGCTGCTGAAACCGGTCGGATTGCTGTTCTTGGATTGCTGTTTTTTTGCCTGTTCACGCTGGGTTTCAACACGGCTCTCGACATCATCCCGGCAGCAAGGGGCGCGGTGGGGCTGGCGACGATGCCCATACAGGCTCTGATCGTCGCAGCACTTTTCGGGCGTGAAGTTTTGACAGGGCGCAAGGTCTCAAGCGTGGTGATAGCGTTTCTGGGTATTGCCATCGTTTTTGGCCCCGCCGCGTTCAATGTGTCTTCGGCGGGGACTTCTTTTGGCGATGCAGCTATGCTGTTGGGTGTTTTCTGCGCTGCACTCTATTCGGTGTTCAGCCGCCACAGCCTGCAAAAACACGGGGCCTTGTTTGTGACGGCGCTGGCCATGATGTTTGGAGCCCTGTCACTTTTGATCCTGATAATCACAACTTCCGGAGTTCCGAGTCTGCCCAGTTTCAGCGCCAATGGCTGGATGGCCGTACTGTTTCTTGGCGTGTTCGCCGGAGCCATTCAGAACGCCCTGTTCACCTGGGCCCTGTGCTGGATCCCGCCGTCCACAACTGTTCTGTACATCTCGCTCAATCCGATCACCGCGATGGTGCTCGGAATTTTGTTGATCGGTGAATCTGTCACCTTGCCGCTCATTGTGGGCCTGGCCTTGGTTCTGACGGCCATTTTCCTGGGATCAGGATTGTTGTCCGGCCTTTTGAACCGTGTCAGACCTAAGTCAGAAATCCCCCAAACATCGTCGCCCACGCAAACTACGGCGAGCAAAGCAGAGTAAGAAACGCCCGCGGCGGAAAATCCGTCCGAGTGAAATCGCAAATTGGATAGGAATGATCAGTTGAAGTTTCTTTACGCCAAGGCCTCTCCTTTCGCCCGCAAGGTGTCCGTTGCCTTGATAGAAAAGGACCTATTGGAACAGGTGGAGTTCGTTGAGACGACGGCCTCGCCTGTCGAGGCAAATCCGGTGCTTAACCACGAAAACCCGCTTGGAAAACTGCCCTGCCTGGTGTTGGACAACGGCGATCCGGTCTTTGACAGCCGGGTGATCCTGCGCCATCTGGACACACTGTCCGACAAGTCCCCGCTGTACCCAAACTCTGGAGACAGCGTACGGCGGCTGACATTTGAGGCCGCCTGCGAAGGGATCATGGATGCCGCCATCCTGTGTGTCTACGAACACCGGTTCCGAGATGAGGGGCAGCGGTCTGAGACCTTTCTTCGTGGTCAACAATCCAAAATTGCCTCGACGCTAACCTGGATTGAAGGCCATTATGACGAGGCGATTGGCCCCGAATTTGACTGCGTCGCGCTCTCGCTGGCCTGTGCCCTTGGGTATCTCGACTTTCGGAAGCCGGTGCCAGACTGGCGGCCTGAGAACCCGCGTCTGGCAAGCTGGTTCGGAGAGACATCCAAACGCCCCTCGTTGGTGCGCACGATGCCCGAATGACCGGTGGCGGGTTCCTGCCTGCCTCAAGCTGGTTTTGTCTGAAGGTGCACGCTTGCAGCCAAACAACGTTTCCATTCGAATTGGTAACCTTGTTGATGAAACAACAAACTCTTGGACAGAGACATCTCTTTTCAATACTTTCGCGGCTGAACCAGAGATTTCGGACCAATCACAACAAGAATTCCCGACAATCAAACGTTCACAAAAAACAGCGCGGACCGGGGAAAACGGCTGCGAATACATGTCTGGGAGGACCTATGAAGACCTTTTTTGGAGCGGTAGCTTTTGCAGCTGCCATCGCAACTGGCGGTGCAACTCATGCCTTTGAATGCGCGGTCAGCGAAGCATCGATGGAGAAGCCGGGTGGCTTTCCCGAACGTGCGCTGACGATGATCGTGCCTTATGGCCCCGCGGGCGGGTCCGGCCAGGTTGCCGGCGCCATGGCCGAGGCCGTGACCTCGCTGACCGGTGTTGCGATCAACCGTGACCACAAGCCGGGCGGATCAGGCACTGTCGGCATGACGGCGTACATGTCGGCGCCCGCGGACGGCTACAACGTTCTTGAGCACATCGATGATGCATCCTCGGCGCACGCACTGGATTCGTCGAACCCCAACCCGGCGGTGGATCTGATCCCGCTGGTCATCAGCCAGGTCACCTTCAGCCAGATTTACATCCGCACGAACGAGACGCGCTATTCCGACTGGCCGTCTTTTGTGGAATGGGTCAAGGCGCAGGACGGCAAGGCGACCATCGCCAATGTGTCCAAGGAAGGCTCGATGGAGCGCGTCACAATGAAGTTCATCACCGACGCAACCGGGATGTCGATCCAGCAGATTTCGTTCGACAAGGGCGCTCCGCGTTACGGCGCGTTGCTTGGCGGTCAGGTTGACGCGCTGTTCGAACAGCCCGGTGACGTGCGCAATTTCCTCGATGCCGGCAACTTCAAGCCGATCCTGACGATCTTTGACGAGCGCCCGGGCGTGTTTGCGGATACGCCGACACACCGGGAAATGGGCATGGAATTCGATCCTCTGCTGCGCTTCCGGGGCTTTTATGTCCACAAGGATGCACCTGCGGATCGCATCGAATGGCTCAAATGGGCGTTCCAGCGCGGCTATTGCGAAGACAGCTATCAGGCGTTCAACGAATCCAAGTTCATGACGGTCATTGACAGCTATCGGGACACCGATGGCGCCAAAGAACTGATCATGCGCTCGATCGATCAGTATCGCGACGTCTATACGGCCATGGGCCTGGACGTGAAGTAACGCTTTGACATGTCGGCGTGGCGCCCGTGACGGTGCCACGCCGTTTTGCCAACATTCGCATCAATGCTGCGATCTGCACGCTTCGTAGGAGGCTTTTTTGGGACGCTTGACCCGACCTCACCTGGTCGAGGCCGCAATCTGGCTGGCCATTGTGGTGATTTTCTTTGCCTTCTCATTCGAGTTCAATCAGCCGATCGAGATCTACATCTTCGGAGCCACCGCCTGGCCACGGGTGATCATTATCCTGTTGCTTGTCGCGGCAGTGGGCAATCTGTTTTACCAGTACAAACACGGTTCTGCGACGCAAGAAGGCCGCGTTGGCGTCGCAGTTTCCGATGATGGTGCCGATTTCGGCGACCCGGCCACGCGCAACAAGATGATTGCGGTGTTGGTGGTGCCCTTTCTCTTTGCCTGGTTGTTGAAACCCGTCGGTATCTATTTCGCCGCGCCGTTTTTTATCGCCGCGATCATCTGGCTGTTTGGCGAACATCGCCTGCGTCCGATCCTGATCATGACGGCGGTTATCTATGTTATCTTTCTGGGCCTGTTTCTGGTGGTGCTGAATGCGCCGCTGCCGCAGGGCAATACTTCGCCCTTTTATGGCTACAGCGCCTGGATCCTGAAGATGAACACCAAGTTGCAGGGGCTCTGGTAGGCGCCATGATCGAGAATTTTCTGGCCGGAAGCGCCGCACTGTTTGGTGACTGGACAACCATTTCCATTTTCGTGTTTGGCGTAATCGGCGGCATGCTGTTTGGCGCTATTCCCGGCGTCAGCATGTTGACGCTGGCAGCGATCCTGCTGCCTTTCACCGCGGGGCTGACGGCGGCACAAGGCGTGATGCTGTTTGCGGTGATTTATTGCACCGGAACCTATGGCGGGGCGATAACGGCGATCCTCTTCAACATACCAGGGGCACCGGAAAACGCGCCGACGGCCTTTGATGGCTACCCGATGACCCAGCAGGGCAAATCGGGCAAGGCGGTTGGGGCCGCTGTCTTGTGCTCGGCCATTGGCGGCGTGGCCTCAGCATTGGTGATGATGGCGGCGACAGAACCGCTGGCGCAATGGGCGATCAGCAACATCGGTCCGCCCGAGATTTTTGCGCTGGTGTTCTTTGGCCTTGCTGTCGCCTCGTCGGTCGGCGCTCGTACGATCTGGAAAGGTTGGATTTCCGTCCTGATCGGCCTCTTGATCGCGACGATCGGACAGGACCCGGTCGGTGGTATCAACCGGTACAATTTCGGCGTCTCCGATCTGGCCGCCGGCATTGCCTTTGTTCCTGCGATTCTTGGTTTCTTTGCCGTCTCCGAGATTTTCGTTCAGGCCGAACGCAAGGCGGGCGGCACCTACGTCGCGCCCAAGGTATCGCTGTCATTCCCGACGATCCTCGAACTGTGGATGCACAAGATCGCAGTGATCCGGTCGATCCTTGTTGGCTTCTTCTGCGGCATCCTGCCCGGCATCGGCGCGACGCTGGCGGCTTTCATGGGCTATGGCGAAGCGGTGCGTTGGTCCAAGGACAGAGAGAGTTTTGGCAAGGGTAACATGGAAGGCGTGATTTCTTCGGAAACCGCCAACAACGCAGCGACCGGCGCGGCGATGATCCCGCTTCTGGCGCTGGGCCTGCCCGGCGGCGCGTTGACGGCAATGATGGTTGCCGTGTTCCAGATGCATGATCTGCAGCCCGGGCCGCTGGTGTTCTACACCTCACCCGACCTGATCTGGATCGTTTTCGCGGCCATGTTCTATGCCAACCTGTCGATCCTGATCATCGGCGTGGTGGAAACCAAGACCATTCTCAACCTGCTGAAAATCCCGTTCCATTTCCTCGCGCCGCTGATCTTGATGCTTGCGACTATCGGTGCCTATATCAGCCGCGGTCTGGTGCTGGACGTCATGGTCATGTTCCTTGCCGGTATTCTGGGCTATCTCTTGCGCCGTTCGGGCTATTCGATCCCGGGTATTGTGCTGGGCCTGATCCTCGGCAAGATCGGAGAGCAAAACTTTGCGCAGGGCATGCAGATGGTGCATTACGATTTGTGGACGTATTTCTCGCGCCCGATCTGCACGCTGTTGATTGCCGCGGGAACGATCACTCTGGCCACGAGCGTCTACCGCGCATTTGCCCAGGCAGGCAAAGAGGCGTAAAGCGCCCGACAATGTGCACCCCTGCAGGAGGAACTACAATGATAGACCCGATTGCGGAGCTTGACGCCATCATCGCCCGCGCGCGCGCAGCGCAAAAAGCTTATGAGGCAAACGGCAGCCAGACGCGTTATGACCGCGCCGCTCAGGCGGCGGCGTGGGCCATCATGGAACCCAGGCGCAACCGCGAACTGGCCGAGCTGGCCGTGCGGACAACCGGCCTCGGCAACGTGCCCGACAAGATAACCAAGAACCACCGCAAGACACTGGGGCTGATGCGCGATATTGCCGAGGTTCGCACCCATGGCGTGATCCGCGAGGATGCCGCCAGAGGCATCACTGAAATCGCGCGGGCGTTGGGTGTTGTGGGGGCCGTAGTGCCGTCGACCAACCCGGCGGCAACGCCGGCCAACAACATCATCAACGCGCTGAAATGCGGCAACGCTATTGTCGTGGCGCCTTCGCCGAAGGGTGTGGCGTCCTGCGAGGCCCTTCTGGCGCATATCCACGCTGAATTCGCCCGGATCGGAGAGGACCCTGATCTGGTGCAGATGATCCCGGCACCGGGATCGAAGGAGAAGACCCAGAGGCTGATGGAGCAATGCGACCGCGTCATCGCCACCGGCAGCCAGAACAATGTGCATCGCGCACAGACCTGTGGCACGCCCGCAGTGGCGGTCGGCGCCGGCAATGTCACTGTGATCGTGGATGAAACCGCAGATCTGGCGGCAGCGGCGGAGAAGATCCGCGCCTCCAAGACGTTCGACAACGCGACGTCTTGCTCTTCGGAAAACGCGCTGGTCTTGGTGGATGCGGTCTGGAACGCGTTTGTGGACGAAATGGCGCGCCACGGCGGCGCATTGGTCGAGGACGAGGCCGGGATCGTGGCAAGGCTCTGGCCGGACGGCCACCTGAACCGTGCAGTGATCGCCCAGGATGCCGACAAGACAATTGCGGCGTTGGGTGTCGATGTGCCCGAAGGCACCGAATACCTGGCGGTGCCGACCAGCGGGATCGGGTCGGACCACCCGTTGTCAGGAGAAAAGCTGAGCCGGGTTCTGGCGCTCTACCGGGCGCGGGACTTCGACGACGCCATATCAATCACAGCACGGATCCAGAACCACCAGGGTGCGGGCCATTCGGTGGGCCTGCATTCTACCAACGCCGACCGCGCGTTGGCCCTCGCCAACGCGATCCCAACCAGCCGCGTCATCGTCAATCAGGCGCATTGTTTTGCCACCGGCGGTGCCTTCAACAACGGCATGCCGTTTTCGCTCAGCATGGGCTGCGGTTCCTGGGGTGGTAATTCCATCGATGACAACCTCCATTGGAAGCACTTCCTGCAAACCACCAAGATCGTGCGGGAGATTCCGGTTCGCGAACCATCGGTTGAAGACATCTTCGCTGACTACTGGGCCGAGGTCGGCAAATGAAGATTTCCCCGGACGTTCCGCCGGGCGGAACGGTGCGCGACTGGCTTGACGCGCGCGCAGAGGGGGACGGCGTGGCTGTTGTTTTCCCTGAAACCGGCGAAGAGCTGACGTGGCCAGACCTGCGTGACCACGCAGCAGAGGTCGCGGGGGACCTGACGGCGCAAGGCATCGCCAAAGGCGAAAGCGTTGTGGTGATCCATCCCAACGGGCTGGAGGGTATCAAAGCCTTTTATGCCGCTGTTTACGGCGGCTTTCGTGTCACCATGATCAACCTCGCTGCCGGGCCGGACGCTATAGCCTATGCGCTGGAGCATTCAGAGGCCCGCGTTGCATTCGTGCACGACAGCCAGCTTGAGATGTTCGGCACCGTGCGACCGGGCGGACTGCACTTGTATGCTCCGGGCGGGGCGCAGGCGCCCTTGCACGCGGTTTCGTCCGGGGACGATGCGCTGCTCATGTACACCTCCGGGACCACCGGGCGCCCCAAGGGCGTCGTGCACACCCATGCCAGCCTGCTTGCAGGCGGGTGGACCGTAACCGTTGCGCACGAACTGACACCCGACGATCGCGGCTTTGGTGTCCTGCCGTTCTACCATATCAACGGGCTATGCGTGACAGTGATGGGCAGCCTCGTGTCCGGCGGATCGCTGGCGATGGTCTCGCGTTTTTCCGCCAGCCGGTTCTGGGACTGGGCCGGGGAGGGTAGCATCACGTGGTTCTCGGTGGTGCCGACGATCATCAGCCACCTGCTGCACGGAGCAGCCGAACCCTCCGACGCGCTCAGGGCGCGGCTGCGGTTTGCGCGCTCGGCCTCCTCCGCGCTGGCCGTCGAGACGCAGCGCGCGTTTCAGGACCGCTTCGGGCTGGCCATCGTGGAATCTCTTGGCCTGACCGAAACCGCCGCACAGTGCCTTGTGAACCCGCTGGACCCGGCACAGCACAGGATCGGCTCCGCGGGCATGGCGATCAGCAACGAGGCGCGGATTGCCGATGATGAGGGGACCGAATGCGCCCGTGGTTCCGAGGGCGAAATCCAGATCCGTGGCCCCAACGTGATGAAGGAATACCTCAAGAACCCGGACGCCACACGCGATACCTTCCAGGATGGCTGGCTGCGGACCGGTGATCTGGGCCGGATGGACACCGATGGCTATGTCTTTGTCACCGGCCGCCTGAAGGAGCTGATTATCAAGGGCGGCGAAAACATCGCCCCGCGCGAAATTGACGAGGCCCTCTACGAACATGCCGATGTGGTCGAGGCAGCGGCTTTCGCACGGCCGTGCCCGCAATATGGTGAACGGGTGGAGGCGGCTGTGCGCCTGCGTCCCGGATCAAAGGCAACATCTGCCGAACTGGTCTCGCTCTGCACACAGCGTGTGGGTCAGTTCAAGGCGCCCGATCAGGTGCATATCATGGATGAACTGCCCAAAGGCCCATCGGGCAAAATCCAGCGGCTCTACCTCAACAAATTGCTGCATGGCTAGAACAGGCCGATGGCGATCGGCCGTACGCCCATGATCAGGAATGCGACCAGAACCGCACGCCGAAACTGGGTTTGCGAAACGCGGTTGCGCAGGAATTCTCCGATCTGAAATCCGACTAGCCCGACAAGAGTTTTCAATAGCACCGGAATGGTCAGAAACCCTGCGATCATTTGGCCGGCGCCCAAGGGCAGAACACCCGCCAGGAACAGAAATCCGGTGGCGGCGATGAAATGCTCCTTGGTTGTGTCGCGGGCCACAAGGTACATCGCCACGGTGGGTGACCAGATCGAACTGATGCCGCCAAGTGCCCCAGACAATACACCGAACCCCACCTGCCAGCGGCGCCCCGGCCCGATGCGGAGTTTCAGGCCGAGGAGCAGGTTCAGCGAGAGGACAACCATCGCTACGCCGATTGTCACGGTCAGCAACGCGGTGGGGTAGGTGGCAATGAACATGGACGTCACAAAGATGCTGACCACGATAGCCAGGGCGAACGGCCAGTATCGCGACGCGATCAGGCGACGGTCCGGCGCGCGTGAGAATTGCAGCGAATTCGTAGCAAGGATCGGCAACCACAATTAGGGGATCGCCTCTTGCGGCGGCAGATACAGCGTCATGATCCCCATGACCGCAGCGGGCAATCCGATGCCAAGAAAGCCTTTGACGAAACCCGCGAACAGGAACACCGCAGCAAGGCCTGCAATGTTCCAGGGCTCCAGAGTGGGCAGGAAGGTCTGTAACAACTGAGGCAATCACACTGACATGAACTGGTCGAGAACCGCGGACAGGCTGCTGGCCCGGCGTCCGGTGACATCATTTATCTGACAGCGGCAGGAAAACCCGTCAGCAACAATGATCGTTTCAGCCGGGGCGGAACGGATTGCGGGGGCCAGCGTCAGTTCGGCCATTTCGCGGGAGATGTTTTCAGTTTCCGCCTGATATCCGAACGGACCGGCCATACCGCAGCAGGAGCTTTCAATCATCTTTGCCGACACTCCACAGATGCCGTTCAGTGCCATCACCGTCGTCGTGGCAACACCCAGCGCCTTTTGGTGGCAATGGCCGTGGACCAGGACCTGGGTTTCAGGCGCCTGCACGCCCTTAATAGGGTTTTCGGCGATGTATTCCGCGAATGTCAGGACCCGGCTGCCCATGTCCGTGTTCCAGTTTTCAATCAGGTCGGGTGCCTCGTCGCGAAACATCAGGGTACAAGACGGCTCCAGCCCGACAATCATGCGGCCTTGGTCCAACGCATCGCGCAACACCGCGACGGTTCTGGACAGCTCCTCTTTTGCCCGGTCGATCATACCTGCCGACAAATATGTCCGGCCACAGCACAACGGGCGACCCGGCGCTACGGCGACGCCCACGGTTCGGCCGGTGCGCTCGAGCACGCGTTTTGCGGCTTTGAGCGTTTCCGGCTCAAAATAGCGATTGAACGTGTCGGCAAACAGCAAGACCTCTCCGTCGCCCCGCCCAGTGAAAGGTTTGCGAAATCTGGGCAATTTCCGGTTCGCGCTGAGCCCAGCAAGTTTTTCGACCAGCGCCGGGATGGCGTGCGGTGCGTTGGCAAACATCGGAACCCGGGCAGCAATCGGAGCATATCTTGGCAAATTCGCAATTGTCCGGTCGCGGAAATTCAACCCGTGTTCAGAAATGCGTGCGGCCTGCACTTCGGTCTTCATTCGCGCCATGTCGATCGACATCGGGCATTCGGATTTGCAGGCCTTGCAGCCAACGCACAGCGCCATCGTTTCGGCCATTTCGTCGGAGGCAAACGCATCTGCCCCCAAACGCCCGGTCAGCGTCAGTCGCAGCGTGTTCGCGCGTCCGCGGGTCAGATCGCGTTCATTCCCTGTAACCCGGAATGACGGACACATGACCCCACTTGTGGATTTTCGACAGGCCCCGTTGTTGTTGCACATCTCCACCGCGCCGGTCAGGCCACCGGGCCTCGCGGACCAATCGTAGACGGTTTTCGGGGCGTCCTGCCGATAGTCGGGCGGCCAGCGCATCAGGGACCGGTCGTCCATCCTCGGAGCCCGCGTGATTTTGCCGGGGTTCAGGATACCGTCGGGGTCAAAACGGTCCTTGACCGTTTCGAAGGCGCGCACCATCCGGGTGCCGAACATGCGTTCGTGGAATTCCGATCGCACGATCCCATCGCCATGTTCGCCGGAATGGCTGCCCTTGTACTCGGCAACCATGTCAAAGGCTTCCTCGGCGATCGCCCGCATCTGCCTGAGCCCGAGGTCCTGCGCCAGGTTGAGTACCGGGCGCACGTGCAGCAAGCCGACGGAAGCGTGGGCATACCATGTGCCATCGGTGCCGTGTTTTCGGAACACGGTCGTCAGCCGGTCGGTGAACTCGGCGAGATGTTCCAGCGGCACCGCGCAATCCTCGACGAAACTGACCGGCTTACCCTCGGATCGCATCGACATCATGATGTTCAGACCCTGTGTGCGCACACCCCAGATCCGCGCCTGAAAGGCAGCATCCTCGGCTTCGACCACGCCGCCATCCGCCTTACACGGATCGCCCCAACGAAAGCCCAGATCGGCCATCAGATCGCCAAGCGCCGTCAGCCGGCGACGGTTCTCGCCCGGGTCTTCGGCGAACTCGACCAGCAACAGCGCCTGCGGCTCACCCCGCACGAATTCATCGACAACGGGGCGGAATTGCGGGATGTCGCGCCCCAGCTTGATCATGTTGTGATCGACCAGTTCGACGGCGACCGGGCCGAGCCGCACGATATGCTGCGCTGCATCCATTGCAGAGTGAAAACTGGGAAAATGGCAGACGCCCAGCGTCTTGGTCGTCAGGATCGGAGATAATTTCAGATCGAGCGCACGGGTAAGGCCCAGCGTGCCCTCGGACCCGACCAGAAGCTCTGCCATGTTGGGGGTATTGCCCACAAGCGCGTCGATGTTGTATCCGCCCACCCGGCGCGAAACTTCGGGAAACCGCGCCGCGATCTCGTCGGTTTCGCGGGCGCCAAGTGCAATCATATCGACCGTCAGCGCGTCGTTCCCCGCAACCGGCCCGAAATGGTGCATCGACCCATCTGCCAGCATGGCGTCGAGCGACACGACGTTGTCACGCATCATGCCATATCGGATCGATCGCGACCCGCAGGAATTGTTCGCCGCCATGCCGCCCAAAGTGGCGCGCGACGCGGTCGAGACATCGACCGGATACCACCAACCATCTGCCTTGAGCCGTCTGTTCAGGTCATCGAGTACCAGCCCGGGTTCGACCCGAACACGTCCGGATTGGGCATCGTATTCCAAAACCCGGTTGAGGTGTTTGGTGAAATCCACGACCAGAGCATCGTTTACCGTCTGCCCGGATTGAGATGTCCCGGCACCGCGCGCCAGCAAAGCAATGCCCTCGGACCGCGCGAAATCCAGTGCGGCTTCGACATCCTCCCAGCTTTTTGGCACGACCACGGCCCGTGGCATGATCTGGTAGATCGAGGCATCGGTGGCATAGCGCCCGCGATCGAAGGCGTGGAGCAGAACATCGCCCTCTATGCGGCGGGAAAGGCGGGAGTAATCTGTCATTTCACCCTTGACCAATGCATTGCGACACCCTCACGTTTGCCGTTGGCAAAGACAATGAAAAAAGGGGATCGAAATGCGTTCAGGGCGGCATTTCCTGCAAATACCGGGACCCACAAACACGCCCGACAGGATCCTGCGTGCGATGCACCGCGCGGTGATCGACCATCGCGGGCCGGAGTTCGCGGCCCTCGGTCGCAACGTGCTGACCGGCCTGAAGGCAGTGTTCAAGACCGACAACCGTGTGGTGGTCTACCCGGCTTCGGGTACCGGCGCGTGGGAGGCAGCTCTGGTCAACGTTCTTGCACCCGGCGACCGGGTGTTGATGTACGAGACCGGGCAGTTCGCGACGCTCTGGAAGAACATGGCGGCCAAACTGGGCTACGACCCGGTGTTCATGCAAGGGGACTGGCGGACGGGCACCAACGCAGAGGCCATCGGCGCGCATCTGGCTGACGACAAGGACCACAGGATCAAGGCCGTTTGCGTGGTCCACAATGATACTGCAACGGGGATTACATCCGACGTCGCCGCCGTGCGCCGTGCGATGGATGACGCGGGCCACCCGGCATTATTGATGGTCGACACGATATCCTCGCTTGGCTCAATCGATTTCCGCACGGACGAGTGGGGCGTGGATGTCGTGGTTGCGGGGTCGCAAAAGGGACTGATGCTGCCGCCGGGCCTGTCCTTCAACGCGATTTCGCCCAAGGCCTGGGAAGTTTGCGAAGCCGGCGGCGACCTGCGCAGCTACTGGGACTGGCGCGATATGGCCGGGCCTAACGATCAGGGCTTCTTTCCCTACACACCCGCAACCACGCTTCTTTTTGGCTTGCGCGAGGCTCTGGACATGCTGAACGAGGAGGGTTTGGACAACGTGTTTGCCCGCCATTCCCGCCATGCCGAAGCAACCAGAATTGCAGTGGACGCATGGGGTCTGGAAATCCTCGCCGCCAACCCGGCGGAGCGGTCCAACACACTGACAGCGGTGATGATGCCGGACGACAAGGGCGCGAATGCACTGCGGGCCGAAATCCTCGATACGTTCGACATGTCGCTTGGCACCGGACTGAACAAAGTGGCCGACCGTGTCTTTCGCATCGGCCATCTGGGCGATTTCAACGACCTGATGCTGATGGGCACCTTGTGTGGCGTCGAAATGGGCCTCTTCCGTGCTGGTGTGCCCTATCGCAAGGGCGGCGTACAGACAGCGATGGATTACCTGAGCGTCTGACAAAAGGGCTTTGCGCGAAGAAACCGTCAACGCGTTCGTTCACTGCTCTGAACGCGAAGTCGCAGATCAGGAAAACGGTGTTTCGTCGAACATGCGGTTCAGCATGCGATCTGCTGCCAGTGGTCATTCGATTGCAGTTGGCAAAACGAGATCTTTTCAAGCTCAAAAGCAATCATTGGCTTTTGGCGCGACACCACGGCTGGATCAAGGTTAGCCCATCTGTCGTTTCCACTATTTTGTGCGGCGATCAACCAGGGTTTGCTCGAGGAAATCAACGACGGATTGGGCTGCTGGCTCAAGAGGTGTATTTGCTTTCCAGCAGACACCAACCATCATCGGCGGAACACCCCCCGAGATGTCAGTTGTCTCAATCCGTTGCCCCTCAAGAGACCAGGGTCGGTACACCATGTCTGAAAGCACGGTTATTCCCATGCCTGCGGCCACCATGGTTCTAACTGCCTCGACTGAACTGGTTTCGAACGTGACATTGGGCGAAACATTTTGTTCCTCCCAGTACCGCACCTGCGTTTTCTTGGCTTCATCCACGGTCAGGAGGATATAGGGCTCTGTCTCGATCACTGACAAAGGCAGATCGCCACGTCCTGCCAGCTTGTGGCCGGAAGGCAGCCACAACCGCCGTTGTGAAGCCACCAATGTCGTATGATCCAGAAAGTCGGCGGCCTTCAGGTTGGACGTCAGGATAATCGCGATGTCGAGTTCGTTTTGGATCACCGCAGCTTCAATTGTATCCCTGGCGCTTTCGGTGAGCTCAAGTTCAATGCCAGGATACCTTCTTCTGACGCGTGCGATCAGCGGAATGGCAAAGTACCCCGCAACCGTGTAGCTCATTCCAATTCTGACTTTGCCGTGAACATTGGTCTGCTGCTCGGAAACGACGTGGACTGCCTCCTGAACCACCGCAAGGATTTCTTCAGCGTGCGGCAGAAATCTGGAACCGGTCTCCGTCAAGGCGATCCCTTTGGACCTGCGTTCGAACAGGCGGACACCCAGATGCGCTTCCAGATCGCGAATTGCGGTGGTGACCGCCGACTGAGATACGTTCAGGTCCACCGCGGCCCGGCTGACCTGCCCGGTTTGCGCGGCGGCAACAAAGTACCGTGCTTGTTTGATCGTGATATCCATTCCAAACACAATATCTGTTTTTTTGATATCAATCGAGAAAAATAAATATTTTACGTCGGCCCATCGCTGAACTAGGCTGCCTGTCAATCGGGGAAACCGCGCTCAACCCACATCATCAGGAAACATGAACCGCTTTGGCGGCACAGGGGAACTGTATCTACTATGATGTTGAATTGTGACATGGGCGAAAGCTACGGGATCTATTCGTTTGGCTCGGATTCCGACATCATGCCCCACATCTCGCTGGCCAATGTCGCCTGTGGTTTTCACGGCTCGGACGCCAACCATATGGAGGCGACTGTACGTGCCGCGATTGCGCAGGGCGTAGGCGTTGGAGCGCACCCTTCGTTGCCCGATCATCAAGGGTTTGGACGGCGTGAGATGTCGTTAAGTCGCAAGGAATTGCGTAACGCCTTGCTCTACCAAATCGGCGCTTTGACAGGATTCTTGCGCGCGACCGGCGCGGAGCTGACCCACATCAAGCCACACGGGGCCCTCTACGGTATGGCGGCCCGCGACCCGGAGGTCGCCGAGGCGATGGCTGATGCGGCGGACGTCTATCAGGTTCCGCTTATGGGTCTGGCAGGGACGTTGCACGAAAGCGTCTACACGGCCCGCGGGCATGAGTTTTGGCCAGAGTATTTTGCCGATCTGGACTATGACCCCGAGGGCAGTCTCTTGATAACGAGGACGCATTCCCAAGTCGATCCGGAGTTGGTTGAGGCGCGCATTCGCGCCGCGCTTGAGGGGAAACTGCTGACAAACGACGGAACGTCTCTGCCCCTCAAGGCGACCACCATCTGCATCCATTCTGACACGCCAAACGCCGCCGATATTGCGAAGAGGGTCGCAGAAATCCTCCAAAACCACGCTCAACCAAACCTGTAACCGGGAGAAAGCAATGCTCTACGAAAACTCCAATCACGCAGCATCAGTCGGACGGTCTCTGTTCGTTGCTGTCGCTTCCACCGCCGCAATGGCAATTGGCACTGTCGCTCACGCTGAAGACAGCGCAGCCGCCAAGACAATCGCGTTTGACAATAACGGTGCGCCTTTCGCTGAGACGATGAAGTTCGCCTATCTGACCGAATGCGTTCAAAACTCCTACTGCCAGCAGCGCCTGCGGGGGATCGAGGACGCAGCGGCGAAGTTCAACTTCGAATTCCAGATCTTTGACGCCAACTTCAACCCGGCCGAGCAATTGAAGCAGGTCCAGAACGCGTCTGTCGGTAATTTCGACGCCTATATCCTTGGGCCGACAGCCGCTGCGCAGTCCTGCAATATGTGGAAGCAGTTTCTGGTTCCGACTGGCAAGCCGGTTGTGACGATCGACCTGCCGATGTGCGGCGATATCGATTACACCGAAGGACTGGCCGGCACCGTGACGATGCAGCGTCAGGGCTATTTTGATGCCCATGTCGACAATGCGTTCGCATCCTGCACCGAGCCCTGCGAAGTCGCCGCAGTTGGCGGGTTCCTCGGATCGGACCTGTACAATCTGTGGACGCAGGCGATCAAGAACGGCGCGGAAAAACACCCAAACGTCACCGTTGTCGTTGAACAGCCCGGAAACTTCGATCCCGGTACGGCGCTGCGGGTCATTCAGGACGGTCTTTTGGCGCATCCCAATATCTCTGTCGTTATTTCGTCCTGGGACGACATGACCCGGGGCGTTGAGCAGGCCGTCACGAGCTCGGGCAAAATGGCTGGTAAAGATGTGCGCATCTATTCGGTTGGCGGAACCAAGGACGGAATCGCCCGTGTCAAATCCGGCAGCTATTCCGGCACCACGATCCTGCTCCCATATGAAGAAAGCTATTACGGTGCGGTTGCAGCGGTCATGGCCGTGCAGGGCGAAGCGCCCAATGGCTACATCGACGAAGCGCTGCTTCCTGCGGTTGTCGATGGTCCGGGCACTGTCCTTTTGGATGCCGGAAACGCCGACAGCTTCCAGCCGCGCTTCTAAGGACCTCCCTCCCGTGGTTCAGGCCGTGAAACCCCCACTTGCCGATGAAACCGGCGATCCGATTGTTGAAATGCGTGGCATCTGCCGCCGGTTTCACGGAATCGCCGCGCTCACGGATGTGGACTTCACGGCCTGGCCCGGTGAGGTTCACGCGCTGGTTGGTGAAAACGGCGCCGGAAAGTCAACGCTCATGCGTATACTTGCCGGCGCCGATGCGGCTGATCAGGGAACGGTGATCTGCAATGGCCAAACCTTTTCCCGACACACAAGCATCCGCCAGCATAGCTCTGCAGGAATTGCGACGATCTATCAGGAACTGATGATCGTGGACGACATGACGGCCGCCGCAAATGTGTTTCTGGGAAACCCCAAAACCAAAGGGCCGTTCGTTGTCCTCGGGGGGATGGAAGACGAATTTTACAGGCTTTGTGAAAGGCTTGGCGTGGATATCGATCCGTCCTCCCGGGCAGGCAGCCTGTCAATCGCCGAACGGCAAACCCTTGAAATCATGCGCGCGCTGGCAACGGATTGTCGCGTGTTGGTCATGGATGAACCGACCGCCGCCCTTGGCGCGGCTGAACGGGAAAACCTGTACGAAATCGTCGGCGAGTTGCGCCGGACCGGCGTTGCCGTCCTCTACATTTCTCACGACCTTGATGAAGTCCTGAAGCTTTCCGATCGGGTGTCGGTGATGCGCGGCGGCGTCCTTGTGGCCAACGCACCGGTGGCGGATTGGAACAAGCGCGATTTGGTCGCGGCCATCGCGGGTCACGAGATCGAAACCGGCAAACGCAAGCCGGCTGCCGAACTGGCCGACGAAATTGCGCTACGTGTCGAAGGCCTTGAAGTGCCCGGCAAAGTGGCTGGCGTTTCCTTCGAACTCAGGCGGGGGGAAATCTTTGGCATCGCCGGGCTTGTCGGGTCCGGCCGAAGTGAAATCCTGCGCGCGCTTGCGGGTGCCGACCCATCCGCTTCGGGCAGCATCGAGATTGCTGGCCGGCGGCAAGCGTTGCCCAATTCGATCCGCACCGCAATCAGGCAGGGCATCGTCATGGTCCCCGAAGACCGCAAGGCCGAAGGTTTCGTACCGCTTCTGGATGGAACCACCAACCTTTGGCTGACAAACTTGTCCGAGATTAGCAAATCCGGGTTTGTCGAAACCTCAAGAGCGCGTGAGCGTGCCATGGCGGAGGGCACCGCCGTCGGAATTGATCCTGCCAACCTTGGCAAAGCCGTTCAGGACCTGTCTGGTGGAAATCAGCAAAAGGTCGTGATCGGCAAATGGTTGCACATGAAGCCGCAGATTCTGCTTCTGGACGAACCGACGCGTGGTGTTGATGTGGGCGCGCGCGAGGAGATTTACAGCGTCATTGGCCAGCTGGTCGAACAGGGTCTCAGCGTCGTGCTTGTGTCGTCGGAGCTTGAAGAGGTGTTGGACTATTCTGACACCGTCGCCATTCTGGCCGGTGGTCAGTTGAGAAGTATTGAGCCGGTCAGTGGCCAAACTGTCCACGACGTATTGGCGAAGATTTTCAAGGTCGAGGAACCCCAATGACCGGTACTGACACCAACGAAATGACCGCCCAACAGGCTCAACACGGACCACGTGATCGGCCTTGGCTCAGGCTGGCTCAGAATCATGCGGTTACGCTGATGACATTTGCTCTGGTGGTCGGTGTTGCCACCGCCAATCCGGCGTTTTTGTCCTATTTGAACCTTGCCAACATGCTGTCGCAATGGGCGCCCGCAGGGCTAATGGCGATCGGTATGACCTATGTCGTCATCGCGGGGGGCTTTGATCTATCGATCGCAGCCATCTTCTCCCTGACTGCCGTGATCGCGGCCATCGTGGCGGAGTCTCTGGGCGCTCCTGCCGCGTTTCTGGCCGCACTTTGCGCCGGCGGGCTGGTAGGCGCGATCAACGCCAGCCTGATTGCCAAACTTGAGATCAACCCGTTCATCACCACCGTCGGCACCGGGTTCATCGTGACCGGCGTGACGTTCGTGGTGACAGGAAACGCCTCCTATTTCGTCACTGACCCTTCCTTTGGTGTGATCGGTGCCGGACGCCTATCGGGATTCCCCTATTCGGGAATGATCCTGATCGCGGTCCTTGTGATATCTGCTGTGGCATTGAGTAAGAGTGTCTACGGGCATCAGGTATATGCGGTTGGCGGAAATCCTGAGGCCAGTCGCCTTTCAGGTCTGAACGTACCGCTGATCCTTGGCAGCACCTACGCGCTTTTGGGGGCACTGGCCGGATTAGCCGGTTACATTTCCGCATCACAGCTGAGCTCGGCGCAGGCGAATATGGACCCCAACATCCTGTTTGACGTGCTGACAATCGTTATTGTCGGGGGTACGCCGCTGGGCGGGGGCATCGGTAGCATCTGGCGCACCGTTGTCGGTCTGATCCTGATCGCGACCATCAGCAACGGTTTCGTGCTGCTCGACATCAGCCCGTCTTATCAAAGCATCATCAAAGGAAGCCTGATCGTCGGCGCACTCGCCCTCGACTCCTTCCTGAAACGACTTCGTTAAACAAGACAACTGCCCTTGAAGAGAAGGAAAACGCCATGTCATCGCCAAATGTTGAAGAACTGACCATCACCGAGATGCAGGCCGCCTTGCGGGCCGGCACCTATACGGTGGTTGATCTGGTCACCGCCTATCTTGACCGGATTGAAAATGTGGACCGCAGCGGTCCGACTCTGAATTCAATCATCACGGTCAATCCCAAAGCGCTGGAGGCGGCTGCCGAATCGGACGCGGAATTTGCGAAAACGGGCGAATTTCGCGGACCGTTGCACGGCGTACCAGTGGTCGTGAAGGATCAGGTCGAAACCGCCGATATGATGACCACTTTCGGATCGATCGCGCAAGACGGGTATATCCCGGCGCGTGACGCGACCGTGATCACCAAATTCAAGGAAGCAGGCGCGGTCATCCTCGCCAAGACCGCGCTACCGGACTACGCCACCTCATGGTTCGGTTTCAGTTCAAAGGCGGGCGAAACCAAGAACCCCTATTCACTGGCCCACGATCCAGGTGGGTCGAGCAGCGGTACGGGTGCAGCCGTTTCGGCAAACCTGGGTCTTGTTGGGGTCGGAGAAGACACCGGCGGGTCGATCCGGCTTCCAGCGAGTTTCTGTAACCTCGTTGGGGTACGCGTAACGCCGGGTCTGATCAGCCGTGATGGCATGTCGCCGCTGGTGGTGTTTCAGGACACGGCTGGCCCGATGGCGCGGACGGTCACTGACGCGGCGATCCTGCTGGACAGTATGATCGGGTATGACAGCAACGACGCCTACACCACTGCCGCGCTGATTGCGGATCCGGGTGAAAGCTATACCAAATCGCTGGATGCAGACGCGCTCAAAGGTGCCCGGCTTGGTGTTGTTCGCAATGCCTTTGGCGGCGACGATCTGGAAGGCGCGGCTGATGTCAACAAGGTGGTCGAGGCCAGCCTTGATCAGGCCAGAGCTGTCGGCGCGGAGTGCGTCGACATCACGATCCCGGACCTTATGGACCACATTCTGGCGACTTCGCTCTATGGGACGCATTCGCGCCATGACATCAACAAGTTCCTGGCGTCGCGTCCGGACATGCCGGTGTCCAGTCTGGAGGAAATCAAAGAGAGGGATCTTTATGACCCGGTACTTGACCTGCTTATCGGGATTTTTGATGGACCGCTCAAACCTACGGATGACCCCGAGTATTATGAGAAACTGGCCGCACGGGACCATTTCCAGAGGCTGGTTGTTGGATTAATGGCAGAGAACGGGTTGGAGGCGCTCGTCTTCCCCTCGATCCAGGTGCCGCCTCCGACCAAGGAAGACGTGCGCGCCGGAAAACACGAAGTCCTGACCTTTCCAACCAACACGCTGATCGCGTCACAAACCTGGATGCCTTCCATAGCTCTGCCGGCCGGGTTCACCGGCGACGGGCTGCCGGTCGGGATCGAGATTGTGGTCCTGCCAAACCATGAAAAGGATCTGTTCCGTCTGGGGTATTCGTTCGAGCAGGCAACAAATCACCGCCGCTCTCCAGGGATCTAACTCAAAGGCCGTGCGTCGCATCCTCCACGATGAAATGGATCGAAGAGGAAGCGGCGCCACACCATTCTGCGCCCATTCCCGCCTCGTTCAGGTTACCGGTGTCCGCACGACCGCTGACGATCCACCCGAAAAGCGAGCCACTCGAGTTTTCAAGGCGCTCAAGTCGGCTTGGCGAACTTTGTCGGCAACTGACTGATGGGGTCTTGGCCCCGGTTTGCGCGACGACCGGTTCGATATGGAAATCTCGCGGCAACATGCAGCCGATGCACACCCTGCAAAGAGAATTGCGAGGTTATGTCAGGGATACAATGTTGATCGATGTGGCGTAGGCCAGTTCTGTGGGTCGACCCGCCAACTCAGATCAAGGTAGTGACGCCGAAGTGCCAAGAATTGGGCCGGCTATGGACGCAACCTGTGTAGAAGTGGCAGCAAGTGGTTTGATTTCATTGAATATTGCATGGCAGATGGCACTCATTTGAAGCTTGAAGAAGTTATTGGCCGCCCTTTCATTGGGGTGGTAGGGGTCCTTTACACGGCCGGATTTGTTGCGGCGGAAGTATCTTTTGTTGCCTTTGTTGGCGGCGACCGTTTCGGGGGTTGCGCCTTCGACAAAGGTGCAACTGTCTGGGATTTGTTCAAACGCCCATTTGATGTTGGCCTGCGCTTTGAGCCGGCGGTCCACGATCTTTTTGGAGTAGGGCGGAGCTGTCGTCATGAAAATGCAGGGCGTGCCTTGGGGGATTTGCGACATCAGTTTTTGCACATCCGCCAACGCGTTATCACGGCTGCTGGCCCAGCGTTTCGTCGAATTTCCCAAAAAGGACATCAGTAACAATTTGGGTTTGTAATAATCGGGCCGGAACATCGCCTCGAAAGCGGATTTGCCTTTCTGGCAGAATTGGTAGGGTTTGCCCTGACCCATTTGCTTGTACTTGTTGCCAGTGCGGTTGATGAAGCCAAAGGTGCCTGCATTTGCTTTCCAGTTTTTGTCTACATTGCAGATCGCACCCTTGCCCCTGCCTGACCGCGCGGTCCATGACTGAATAGAAGTTGAGCGCACGCCGATGACAGCGACTTTCATGTCATCAATCTGGGCCATCGCCGCCCTCGTTTCGGGTCCGGGTGGGCAGTGTTTGTTGAGGTTTTCAAAGAACTCCAGAAACACCGGGCCAGACCCGAAAGGTATCTGGCTGTCGCCAAGCACCAGTATGTCGGGCGAGACGAACTGCTCTGATTGCGCCATAGGGGCTGCAAACAGGGAGGTTGTGAGGGCGAGGATGCGTAGCATGGCAATCTCTTAGCTTGGGATCACTTGGTTCAGGGCTGCGCAAAGGGCAGGCGTCTGGATGTCGATGAAACGGGACGCAGAGGCGGCGGTGGGGTGATGGGGGTCTATGACAGAGCCGGCGGCATCGGTGCGAAAGAATGCGGCATTCCCCTCGACGGCACGGCGGGTCGCGACGGTCACGCCCGGAACAAAGGCGCAGGTGCCGTTACGCTCGACGGCAGCGGCGAGGTTGGTTTGCGCGCGCGTGCGGCGGTCGTTTTCGTCCGCCTCATAGGTCGGGATAGTGGTCATCACGATACAGGGCGTTCCGGCGGGCAATTGTGCCGCGACCGCACGCCAGTCGCCGCGCGCATTCGCGCCGGATTGCCAGCGGTCCGTGGAATTGCCCAGAAAGGCCAGAACGACAAGGTCGGGGTCAAATCTGGGCACATCAAAAACCGCTTCCAGCGGACTTCTGTTCGCAGTGCAAAAGGGATAGTTCGGATCGGCACCGATCTGGACATAGCTGCGCCCCTTTGACGTGACACCGTAACTGCCCGCATTCACGCCATAGGTGGGGTCAACATCGCAGATCATCCCACGGGCAGGATCGTTGCGTGCGGTCCAGTGGTGCAGCGAGGTTGAGCGTACACCTATGGCTGCCGCGTCTGCGCGAGCAAAGCGTCGGGGTACGGCACCGCAGCGTTGTGCAAGGTTTTCAAGAAACGCGGTGTAGGCGCCGCCTGCGCCAAATGAGATCTGGCTATCGCCCAGCACCAACACCGCAGCCGTTTCACGGCCGGGGCGGTTTTGGGGGCCGGGTGCCGGCGGCGTTTCCGGCGCGGGTTTGGAAGCATCCGGGACGCTGGCCGTTGCGCTTGCCGGGTTGGTTTGTGGTGCCTCAACAGGCGCGATGTCTGCGGGCTGTGTACAGGAAGACACAACCAGGAGAGCTGCGAAAACTATAGGGACGCGCAGAAGCATAAGGTATTGGTGACTGATTTTGGGGCGATGAAAACCAGTTTTCCCTGAGATAAAGCACCTGTGATCACGACTTGGATCCGATCGGCCCTGAAAAGGGCAGGGATCGAGTTTGTACGTGATCACCTGTCATGTGCAACGCGAGGTCGCACACTGGTGCACGCCGGGCCTCCGCTGTCGACGCTTCGTCTCAATCGTCTTTGACCCTCATGTGGTTCATGGACGTCGGCGCGTAGATCGAGCTGTTCTACATCCCCAAGCGCAAGCACACGAACCACATCATGCTGTCGCCCGTTGACTTCGAGATCAGACAGCACAAACTGAAACAGGCAGGTGTTCAGGAAACTCGGGGCACCTCACACATCCGGATGGGAACCCGCAGCATGATTGCCTATGTCACTGTCGGCGCTGATGATTTGACCCGCGCGAAGCGGTTTTACTCTGCGTTCCTGCCCGCGCTTGACTATGGGCTGACGGAGGGTCCCGAGGGCCTGAGCTACGCGCTGCCTGTACCGCCGGGGCAGTCTCCGGTTCTGCCCGATTTCTACGTCAAACCAACCTTCGACGGGCGTCCGGCCTCGGCTGGGAACGGTGTTATGGTCGCGTTCGAGGCACGCAGTCAAAATCAGGTGCGTGAGCTTCACGCTGCCGCGCTGGCCGCTGGTGGACTGGACGAAGGTCAGCCCGGCTTTCGCGCGTCGTATGGGCCACATTTTTTTGTTGGCTACCTGCGCGACCCTCAGGGCAACAAGATCGCACTTTTCTGCAGCAATCCGAACGAGCCCGGACGGGACGGGTAGCGCAGGCGACATGCCCGACCCGAACACGACCGGTCCCAGGAACCGGCGTGGCTCCAACCTCACCGTTTTCTGCCGGGTCCATGCTCTTTAGCGTGGTCGCGGCTTGCGCTCAGTCTGCGACCTCGGCCCAGAATACAAGGAGTGTCGCGCAATTGATGGGCATGGATGGGTTGGAGTAGATCATCCGGGTATGTGCCCCTTTCTCTCCAAAGACCGTATTGATCAGGTGTGAGGCTCCATTCAGAGCGATGGGCATATCGTAAAAATCAGGTGTAGCACCGCCGGTTCCTTCAAGGCGGTGGATGCGCTTTATCCGGCCAAGATCACCGGTGATCGAACGAAGCAACGACAGGCCATTCAGTGCCGAAAGCTGGAACGCCTGATACCCTTGTTCAACGGTCAGCTCAGCCCCCATCTTTCCTTTGAATTTGAGGTCCCCGGCAATCCACGGCAACATGCCCGAGGTGTAAATGACCGGTCCGATCCGGGTATGCGTGACATAATCGGCGACCGCTTCGGGCACTGGCGGCAGGTCCAGTCCGAGTTCTTCCAGACGCTCTTCCGGTGTGCTCCCGGACACTGATTTGAGTTGCATGAGTTTCACCCATTCTGTTGACTGACCCGTCTGTTCGGCGGCTTCGGCTGGTGTCTTCATACATCGAAACCCGCGTGAGTGTAATTGCGGCCGGGGCAGGAAAAAAGTCGCCATGCGTCCAGTAACGCCTTGGCCGTTCAATTCTCTTTACCAACTTCGCTTGTGGTGTAAGGTCGATATGTAAAAACCGCGAGGTCAGACAAGACCGATCGCACAAACTCAACATGGAGGAAGAAATGCATTACGGAAAAATGCTTGCCGTCTCAGCGACTGCGTTGATTTTGGCCAGCCCAGCATTGGCGGAAAACGTATTTCGCTGGACCAGCCAGGGCGACGCCCTGACTATGGATCCGCATTCCCAGAACGAAGGCCCGACCAACGCGATGAACGGCCAGATCTACGAAGCGCTAGTGACACGCGACGCAGCTCTGACGCTTCAGCCGGAACTGGCCGAAAGCTGGGAAGCCGGGGCCGACGGCTGGACCTTCAAGCTGCGTCAGGGCGTGAAGTTCCACGACGGTGCCGACTTTACCGCCGAAGATGTGGTTTTTTCTTTTGAGCGGGCCAAGCACGAAGCGTCGGACTTCAAGGAACAGGCCAAGAGTGTCGCCAGTGTCGAGGTGATTGACGACTATACAGTGAAGCTCCTGACCGATGGTGCCAATCCGATCCTGCCCAACCAGCTGACCTCGATCTACATGATCGACAAGGGCTGGGCCGAGGCCAACAACGTTGTGGCCCCGCAGGACTTCAAGGCCAAGGAAGAAACCTATGCCGTGCGCAACGCCAACGGCACCGGCCCGTTTGTGCTGGAAAGCCGTGCGCCGGATGAAATGACCGTGCTGATGCGCAACGGCGACTGGTGGGGCGAAGGCATGTTCCCCGGCAATATCGACAAGATCGAGTACCGCCCGATCACCAACGCGGCCACCCGTGTTGCAGCACTTCTGTCCGGCGAGGTCGACTTCGTGCTTGACCCACCGTTGCAGGATCTCAAGCGGATCGAAGGCTCGGACGGGCTGCATGTGACCACGGTCGCCCAGATCCGGTCGATCTTTTTCGGCATGGACCAGGGTATCGACAAGCTGCGGACATCGGATGCCGAGGGCAATCCGTTCAAGGACCCCAAGGTGCGCGAGGCCATGAACCTTGCCATCGACAAAGCCGCGATCCAGCGCGTCGTGATGGAAGGCCTGTCGTTCCCGACTGGCATGATCACGCCTCCGGGCGTTCTGGGCAACACGCCCGGCAACGACGAATCCTACGGCTTTGACGCGGCCAAGGCCAAGGCTCTTCTGGCCGAAGCAGGTTATCCCGATGGCTTCTCGGTTCAGCTGGATTGCCCCAACAATCGCTACAACAACGACGAAAAGATCTGTCAGGCGGCTGTGGCGATGCTGGCCAAGATCGGCGTGCGGGTCAGCCTGGACGCGATCCCGAAGGCCCAGCACTTCCCCAAAATCCAGAAGCGGGAAACCGATTTCTACATGCTTGGATGGGGCGTGCCGACGCTCGACAGCCACTACGTGTTCTCTTACCTGCTGGAAAGCAGCGGGTCGTGGAACGCCACTGGCTACAAGAACGACCGCGTGGATGAAATCACCGCGGCGATCACCACTGAAATCGATATCGACAAGCGGACGATGATGATTGACGAGGCCTGGTCGCTGGTAAAGGCCGACATGCCTTATGTCCCGATCCACCACCAGGTTTTGGCCTGGGGCATCGCCGACGGTTGGGATGTACCCATCGCGGCTGACGACGCGGTCCGCCCGCGCTTCGTGGTCAAGCAGTAACGGATCTTCGGGGCGGGCTTCGGTCCGCCCCGACCTTTGAACGGCCCAGCATGATATTCTTTGTCCTCAAACGGCTTGCCCAGTCGGTGCTGGTTATGGCGATCGTTTCAGCGGTCAGCTTTTCGCTGTTCAACTTCGTCGGCGACCCGGTCAACAACATGGTCGGCCAGGATGCCACGCGGGAACAACGGATCGAAATTCGCCAGCAACTTGGCCTCGATGATCCGATCCTGACGCAATACGCCCGGTTCCTCGGCAACGCGCTGCAAGGCGATTTCGGCCTGAGCTACCGGATCAAACGGCCGGTGGACGAACTGATCCTGGAACGCCTGCCTGCTACCCTGGAACTGGTCTTTGTCAGTGCGATCATCGCGCTGGTCGTGGGCATCACGTTGGGGATCTACACCGGCATCCGACGCAGCGCCTGGACCAGCCGGATTATCCTGTCGGTCTCGCTGGTCGGGGTCAGCCTGCCCACCTTCATCATCGGCATCGCGCTGATCTATGTCTTCGCCGTTCACCTGCGCTGGCTGCCGTCGTCGGGGCGCAGCGGCACCATGGAATTCGGCTGGTGGAAGACTTCGCTGCTCACCATCGATGGCTGGCGCGCGATCATCCTGCCGGCCATCACCCTGTCGCTGTTTCAGCTGACCTTGATCCTGCGGCTGGTACGGGCCGAGATGTTGGAGGTCATGCAGACTGACTTCATCAAATTCGCCCGCGCCCGAGGTTTGTCGGAACGGGCCATCAACTTTCGCCACGCTCTGCGCAACACGTTAGTTCCGGTCATCACAATCATCGGCCTAAACATCGGGGGGCTGATCGCCTTTTCCGTCATCACTGAAACCGTGTTCCAATGGCCCGGCACCGGGCTGATGTTCATCCAGGCCGTCGATTTCGTCGACGTGCCGATCATGGCCGCCTATCTGGTGTTCGTGGCCCTGCTGTTCGTCCTGATCAATCTCGTCGTCGACATCCTGTACTTTGTTGTCGATCCGCGCATCCGGCTGGGGAACTGATGTCACTGCAAGAGAACCGCCCAACGACCCGCTGGCAGCGGGTCAGGGACAACGATATCGTCTGGTCGTTCATTCATTCGCCCGGGGCAGTGTTCGCCGCCGCGATCACGCTCTTTGCCATCCTGGCCTGCGTCTTTGCCCCGCTTATCGCACCTTTCGATCCGTTCGACCCGGCACAGATATCGCTCTGGGACGGCAAACTGCCCCCGGCCTGGATCGAAGGTGGGCAGCCGCAGTACCTTCTGGGCACTGACAATCAGGGCCGGGATATGCTGTCGACGATCCTGTACGGCGGCCGCCTGTCGATCATGGTGGGCGCGGCAGCGGTCTGTCTGGGTATGGTGCTGGGGGTCACACTGGGCGTGATCTCGGGCTATGTCGGGGGCGTGACCGACGCGATCATCATGCGGATCGCCGATGTCCAGCTGACCATTCCCGGCATCCTGCTGGCGATCCTGATCAACGGTATCGGACGGGCCTTCCTGCCGCTGGAGTTGCGTCAGGAGTTCGCGGTCTATGTCGTCATCCTCGCCATCGGTCTGACCGACTGGCCACAGTTCGCCCGCGTGACCCGCGGCGCGACACTCGTTGAGGCCAACAAGGAATATGTGCAGGCCGCCCGCATCATCGGATTGCCGGGATGGTTGATCATGCTGCGTCATATTCTGCCCAATACGCTGCGCCCGGTTCTTGTCATTGCGACCATCGGCCTGGCGCTGGCCATTATCGCAGAAGCGACGCTGTCCTTCCTGGGGCAAGGCATCCCACCCACGACACCATCGCTTGGAACCCTGATCCGGGTGGGGAACGATTACCTGTTCTCCGGGCTTTGGTGGATCACCCTATTCCCTGCCATCGCGCTCGTCGTCCTTGTCTTTGCCGTGAACCTGCTCGGCGACTGGATGCGGGACGCTCTCAATCCAAAGCTGCGATGACAGAACTGTTGAAAACAAATGACCTCGATGTGGAGTTTCCCACCCGCCGAGGCACTGTCCGGGCGGCCCGCAGCGTCAGTCTTGCCGTCGGGCCGGGCGAGGTTGTCGGGTTGGTGGGGGAATCGGGCGCTGGGAAATCGACGATCGGCAATGCCATCATCGACCTTCTCGAAGCCCCCGGACGGGTCAGTGCCGGCTCTATCCTGTTCGAAGGTGAAGAGCTGTGCGGCCGCAGTGAATCCGAGATGCGCAGTATCCGGGGTGACCGGATCGGGATGATCTTTCAGGATCCTCAGACTTCGCTGAACCCATTGATGACAATCGGCGCCCAGCTGATCGAAACCATCGAGAAAACCTGTGACCTGCGCGGTTCCAGCGCCAAGACACGCGCTGTCGAATTGCTTGAACAGGTTGGTATCACCGAAGCACTGCCCCGCCTGGCCGCCTATCCGCATCAGTTTTCCGGCGGTATGCGGCAACGGGTGGTGATCGCGCTTGCACTGGCGGGTGATCCCGATCTGATCATCGCCGACGAACCGACCACTGCACTGGATGTGTCGATCCAGGCGCAAATCCTGGACCTTCTCAAACGCCTTTGCCGCGAACGCGACCTGGGCGTCATCATCGTAACGCACGACATTGGCGTGGTCGCCAGCATCGCCGACCGTGTCGTGGTGATGTATCGCGGTGAGGTTGTGGAAACCGGCGATGTTGCGCAGGTTCTTGGTGCGCCAAGGCACGAATACACCAAGTCTCTGATCGCGGCGGTGCCACGCGCCGACGGGAAACTGGATCGGTTTTCTTCGGTCGATTACATCGAAGGCAATGTCGAGCCATTTCAAAGGATCGACATTCAGACCCACTGGCTTGGTCAGGCACAACACGAACGAACTTCGGGCAATGCAATCGAGGTCGAAAAGCTTGAACTTTCGTTCGTGCTGCAAAAGGCGATAATCAAACGCAATCGAAAATTGGTGCGGGCCGTGGCCGATGTCTCGTTCGAAGTAAAGGAAGGCGAGACATTCGGGCTGGTGGGAGAGTCCGGCTCTGGCAAATCGACGGTCGCGCGTCTGATTGCCGGGCTGCATCGGCCGGATGCCGGCGTTATCCGCGTGAATGGCCAGGACGTTTCTTCGAGCCCCCGTTCCGGGGCTGCACGGGATGCACGCCGCGCGGTGCAGATGATCTTTCAGGATCCCTATTCGTCGCTCAACGCCCGCATGCGCGTTATCGACATTGTCGCCGAACCAATCCGCTTTTACCGGACAGCCAGCAACGAGGCCGAAACCCGCAAAATCGTCGGTGAACTGCTGGACCATGTCGGGCTTGGCGCGCAGGCTTCGCTGCGCTATCCGCACGAGTTTTCGGGCGGCCAACGTCAACGGATTTCCATCGCCCGTGCATTGGCCTCGCGCCCGCGTATTCTTATCTGTGACGAACCGACATCTGCGCTTGATGTCTCGGTGCAGGCCACGATCCTGAACTTGCTGAAAGACCTGCAGCAAGAGCTTGGACTGACCATGCTCTTCATCAGCCATGACCTGCCGGTCGTGCGCCAGATGTGTGACCGGATCGCGGTCATGCGGCATGGCAGTCTTTGCGAGGTCGCCGATGCCGAGACGCTGTTCAGTGACCCCCAGCATGAGTATTCACGGCACCTTTTGGATCTGATGCCGCGAATGGACCTTCTAGGGAAGGCCGAAGTTTAGGTGACGACGGCCTCTGCCGCTTATTCTGCCGCGCGCCTTGGTCCCGGTTTGCCACCCATCGCCGCAATGGGCGGGGAGGCCACCGGCGGGATCGGGCAAACATATCCGTTCGGTCCGGTCCTCTTTTCCAAACCGGCCTTTGCAGCCTTGCGCAATTCGGGGCTGGTCAATCAGTCTATGCCCGTCATCGCCGTCACCTGAGCGGCGTGTGTCAGCCTTTTCAGCGCCAGACCGCTTTTGCCCTTGGCCACTATTTGCCACGAGTGAAGCGTCGTACCAATGGTACAGGTCGCCTCCCAAAGGGCGTCGCTCTCGCCAAGGAAGGCGATCACGCCGCTTCGCCCACCAAAGCGGTCGGGATATCAGCGAGGTTTTCTGTGACGCGAAACCCCTGTTGCGTCAGTTCTTCGATATGGGCGGCCGCAGAGGCATCTTCCATGTAGCAGGTTTCAGGCGTTGCCCAAACCCGATCAGACAAATCATGAAGGCGCTCTTCTTCAGCTTCAACAAATGGCCAAATCTGATGTTGATTCAAGGCGGTTCTTCTATTGGATCAAAGCCCCGCAGGCCGGGTCAGTCGGGTTTGTCCCCGATGTTTGCCCACCAGTCGTTTGGTTTCAGGCGTGTTGGCAAGCCCTGCTTTTCGCTCCACCACAGGGCATATCTCCGGAACTGGCTGGTCGCCAGGCGACGCCAAATCCGGTCTTTCAACGTTCCGCGGTTGTTAAACGGACAAACCCGCATGCAAATGGCGCAGTCGGTTTTCAGTTTTGCCCAATAGCCGAAACACTTTTCGCAATCTGCTGACCATTTTTTCACATGGCCAAGGGTGGATTGGTTTTCGGCTTTGTCTGTCGGTTCGTCGAAAGGCAAAGCCTTGGGCGGGCAAGCGGACGCGCATTTGGTGCAGATGTCGCAATACTGCCGAATGCCCAGCGGTTTTGGCGTGTCCGCCACAAGCGGCAGATTGGTGAATATCTTGGAAAACCGGACCCGCGGTCCGTACTCGGGTGTCAGCACCATCTGGTTGCGTCCGTATTCCCCCAAACCTGCCTTGATCGCATAAGGGATCACAAGGGCGGTATCGTTCATGGATGCGGTTGCCTCGTAGCCCAGATTGCGAATGTAGCTGGCAAGCTGCACAACGATGGCGGCCTCATGCGAGTATTCGAGGCCGGTCGATGCCCCTGCCAGGGCGGACGGGTATGTATCCACCAGATCAGGGTCCATGGAATGGCCCATGACGATGACATGGGTGATATCTTCGGGCAGTTCATTGGAGGCCGGGGTGAAATCGCGCGTATCAGCCCGGTTTGCATAGTGCCAGCGCTCGTCAATCTCGGTGATACCAACCAGATCTGCGCCAAACATCTTTGCCAGGCGCTTGATTTCAGCGGTTTCCCTCTGCGGATCTTCCACGTCGACCTGCATTGGCGCAACCGGCGTGTCATTGGCGATCGGCGACTGAAAACCTTCCCGTTCGCCGGTTGCGTTGCCCCGGTTTGAGATGATGTCCGACACGGCCCAGGCCGCGTTGCGCAGCGCAAAATCCTTTTGGTTGAACCCTGCACCACGTCGCGGCGCGAACTCCATTCTGTATGAATCGAAAAAGCCGTCCGTGTGTTTGGATTTTACGGTATCATCCCAAAATGCCCGGGTGAACATATCGTTCAACTGGTCGAATTGGGTGAAGTCGTCGGAAACCTCGATTCCCAGCGCCGCATCGGAGCTTTCGAATTTCCGGTTCAGTTCCGCAATCTGCTCGGCAGACAGTCCCCTCGGGGAGTTGGATGGCCAGCTCATGGAGTTACTCCCCCGCTCTTTCTTCAACCCGGTTCAGCCTACACATGGGGGCATCCGCGACAAGGAACTTGGTGCTGACTTTTCGCGGTTCCGCCGAATTGCGTCGATTGCGGAACGACATCCTCAAAACACTTGCTGTTTTGAGGGTCCTCACATTGAACTCCATTCGATTGATGTACCCGATCCCTCGGGACAATGCCGGTTTCAGCGCGTGTCAGTGCGTCAATGTCGTTCAAGCCCATACTAATTCTCCATAAAGGGGGGCGGTCAGAGAAGGGATAGAGGCTCCATTCCTGATGCTCCGGCACGCCGGAACGGCATCCGCGTACCAGCAGGACTGCGGTCTTCACTCGATCGGGCCCGTGCCCGATACTTCGCCGCAGACGGACGAAAACTGCCTCTCCGGCGCGCACTCCCTCAGCCAAACCTTTGACCACCCGACTTCGACCTGAGGGATGGGCCAGGACGACGTGGCAATGGTCGATACCCGGCTCCCCGAACTGGAGGAATGTCGTTCAACCGTTCTTTTGCCACGGGCGGCAATGAGGAGGAGATATCCTGGAACGGCCAGTGTTGCCCACCTGAAGAAAGATACCCGATGCCGGCGGGGCAGGTATCCAAGACACTTGTGGGCTCAGCGCAAATACCTGAGTGTTAACGTTCAGGCGCAAAATCCGGCTTCCATGGTCGGCCCCAACAAAACCTGAGTATCGGCGAGGCGCAGACTTTCCTGCGCCTATGGACCAGCCATCGGTGACACGTTAACTCTTTCTGGCAGGGCTGCTTTCTATAGGCGGGAAAACAGATTTTGCCGCTTTGACAATGCAGGGAGAGGTTTGTGGAATGCTCAGACCTAGTAAATCAAACGTTCAGGACGGGGTAAGAAATCTCGTCGTCAATTGTGCGCAGGCCCAATCGGGGGACCGCATTTTGATTGCCTACGAGCCTGAGACGTTCGGTTATTTCGCCGCAGATATTCGCCATGATGTGGCCGACGGCGCGCGGACGATGGGCCTGCGGGTAGAGATGATGGATGTCGGGTTCGAAGCAAACAGGACCTGTCTGCCCGATAGCATGATGAAGACGATGGCCGACTTCGACGTGGTTTTGTTCTTGTCACGGCTGGGTGATCAACTGCGCTTTTCTGAAATGCCGACCGGGCCGAAATTCGTGGTTTGCTTTGCTCTGAACAGCCATCTTTTGGGCTCAGCATTTGGACGGGCCCACTACGAGGCTTTCTGTCAGACTAAGTCGGCGGTCGACCAAACCGTGTTGAAGGCGCAGCAAATCACCATCACCTGCCCAAAGGGGACCGACGTATCGGGCCAAATCCCACACGGTACGAACACGGCGAGCGACACAACCTCCACGCGCTTTCCGATGTCCGTGTTTGCTCCGGTGCCGGCGGATCAGTTTTCAGGGCGCATTGCACTGGGTGGTTTCCTGACGGGAACAGGCTCGAAATACTATGATGATTACACTGTGACGTTTGATGACCTGGTTTTTGCGATGCTGAGGAACGGGCGGCTAACCGGCTTTGAAGGGGAGGCCGCAGATGTGGCCTTGGCAAACAAGCAATACGACCGCGTTTCGTCCCTATTTGGAATTGATCGGAACTTTGTGCACTCTTGGCATGCTGGCATTCATCCCGGGTGTGGATTTCCCTGGGATCTGACGCAAGACTATGAACGCTGGGGCGGTGCTGCATTTGGTAATCCGCGCGTTTTGCATTTCCACACCTGCGGCGCTTACGCCCCGGGGGAGATTTCGTGGAACGTGTTTGATCCGACAATTGAACTGGATGGGGTCAAAGTGTGGGAGAACGGAACCTTTCACCTGACGCGTCTTGATGGCGGCGCGGAAATTTTGGCGGAATACGCATGTGCCGCAGATGCCTTCGCCCATCCTGATCGTAACGTAGGCTTGATGGATCAACCCTGATCGCCTGCCTTGCGCCGCGCCGAACAGAAGCGCTCGAAATCAACCGCCAGGGCTTTTGCAGCCACGTCAAGCAACAGCTGTCCCAACTCAGGTGACGCCAAAGCGGAGTGAGACCCGACGCGGCCATCAGGAAATTGCGCCCGATGCGCATCCGGTGGTCCATGCCTGTCGCCGCTATGTGCAGCGATGTAGTCTGGCGACAGCTTTTCTGGCGGATCGGCGGCTGCGCCTGCAGGTTTGCAGCCATGCAGTGCCTGCGTAATCGCAACTTCGGACGGGGTGGCATGCATGCCTTCCCAGTCGCCAAAGCAGTCTCCGCGCATTTTTGCCACCGGGTCCGGGTCCCACCAGCTTTGGATATGCACCGCGCCGTTGGACAAAGCCGCGGCCGCCGCCCGGGCAGGAGCCAGATTTGCGCCATGACCGTTAACGATGAACACGCCGAGAAACCCCTGGGCCAATAGCCCTCTGCACACTTGCACAAGCAGGTCTTGCAGAAGTTCGGGTGTGATCGATACCGTTCCGGGGAAACTGGTATTGAAAGGGGCCGGAGTATAGGCGATGGGCGGGGCGACTATTCCATCGCAAAGCTTTGCTGCGGCCCGGGCAATCTCATACGCGCAAATCGTGTCGGTCCCGTTCAGCCCCATGGGGCCGTGTTGTTCGGTTGACCCGATTGGCAGCATCACACTGGTACCCTGCGCCAGCCGGTCGTCCAATTCGGGCCATGTCATCAAGCCAAGCTCCATGACACCCTCCACGAAAAAGACGGCGGGACCAGCGCGTCCTGCCGCCTGCTGATCGTCAGATTACAGGCCCCATTTGGCCTTGTTGCCGTCAAAGAAACCTTTGGCTTTCTTCAGCTTGACCCAGTTGTTCACGTAGTTGATCCAGACCTGATCGCTTTGCGGCAGCAGCATCGCGATTGGCGAAGGCGCACGCGGGGCGGTGTCTGGCACCTGAACAACGCCGAACTTCTCTTTCAGAGTGGAGCCTTCGATGTTGGATGTGATGAACACATCCGCACGGCCCGCCAACACTTCCTGATAGCCGCGCGCCGGCGCTTCAACGACTTTGATATCGGCGTTCGGGAACCACTCGCGCACCAGTGCTTCAAAGGTTGTGCCCAGCGTCGTCGCCACCTTTACATCAGGCTGGTTGATCGAGTCGTAGCCAGAAAACTTGCTGGCGAGTTCAGCAGTCGTGAATGGCATGATCTCGACCGAGATATAGCTTTCCGAGAAACCCGCAGCCTTCATCCGGGGCGCGGAGATCGATGCAGACCCGGTGATATGGTATTGGCCCGCGACAACGCCGTTGACCAGCGTCTTCCAGTCGGTTGCCACAAACTCAACCTCGACACCCAGGTCCTTCGCCAGTTCCTTCATGATGTCGATGTCGAACCCTTTGTAGGAATTCGTTGCCGGATCTTTCACCGTCATCGGATTCCAGTCACCCGTCGTACCGACCTTCAGCACACCGGTGTTGAGGATTTCGTTCAAGGCTGATTGCGCGCTGACAGCACCTGCCATCGTCAAACCAAGCGCTGCAACTGCAGCCGCTTTGAGCAGTTTTTTCATTCTGATACTCCCGTTGGTGGAATGTGGTTCATTGTTATTGGCAGTGCATAGTTGCTTGATACGGCAAATAAATCAAATAAGCTTAACACTTCCGTGCACGCGCGCATGAAAATAGGGGGTCGCCGATGGCTAATGCAGCGATTGAGCTTGTTGGCGTCAACAAATGGTACGGCGATTTCCACGTGCTCAAGGATATCGACCTGTCGGTTGGTGCAGGCGAAAAAGTGGTGATTTGCGGCCCCTCCGGCTCGGGCAAGTCGACGGTGGTGCGCTGTATCAACAAGCTGGAAGAACATCAGCGTGGCACAATTCACCTATTTGGCAGGGAACTGACAAACGAATCTCGGTCGGTTGCGTCGATCCAGGGTGAGATCGGCATGGTATTCCAGCAGTTCAACTTGTTTCCGCATCTGTCCGTGCTCGACAATCTGACCCTGGGCCCCATGAAGGCGCGTGGCCTCAGCCGGGCAGACGCGCAAGAGCGTGCGCGGCATTATCTGACCCGTGTGCGCATCCCCGATCAGGCCAACAAGATGCCAAAGCAGCTTTCAGGTGGTCAGCAACAACGCGTCGCCATCGCGCGATCCCTGTGCATGGAGCCCAAAGCGATGTTGTTTGATGAACCCACGTCCGCGCTGGACCCCGAGATGATCTCGGAGGTGTTGGACGTGATGGTTGAACTGGCCCAGGAAGGTATGACGATGATCGTCGTCACCCACGAGATGGGATTTGCGCGCAAAGTCGCGGATCAGATGGTGTTTATGGACGAAGGCGAGATTGTCGAACACGGCCCGCCTGATGCTTTTTTCGGGAACCCGCGAACGGCGCGCTGCCAGAAATTCCTCAGCCAGATATTGCAGCACTAGGGGCCGGAGATGAAAAAACTGATCCTGCCGCTGTCTCTTTTGCTCTTGCTTGCCGGATGCTCGTCGTCGGGGAATTGGGGATGGTATGTGATTGACCCCCGCACCTCGGGCGGCTGGACCAATATCAAGTTCCTGATTTCGGGCATGGGGTCCACGATCCTAATCTCGGTCATTGCCGCGTCGATCTCCATCGTGCTTGGCCTGATCGTTGCCCTGCCGGGTCAGTCGGGGAACCGGTGGCTGCGTCTGATCAACCGCATTTACGTCGAATTCATCCGCTCGATCCCGTTGCTGCCCATGTTATTCTGGGTGTTTTACGGCCTGCCGATTGTGTTCAAATCTCTGGGGATAAACGTGCCCATTGATCCGTTTTGGGGCGCGATCATCACACTGGCAATTTCTGACAGCGCCTTCACGGCCGAAATCTATCGCTCGGGCATCCAATCCATTGCGCGGGGCCAAAGCGAAGCGGCCCAGACCATCGGCCTGAATTATGTGCAGACGATGCGCTACGTGATCCTGCCGCAAGCCATCCGGCGCATTCTGCCGCCCTTGGCGAACCAGTTCATCTATATAGTCAAGATGAGCGCGTTTGCCTCCGTCATCGGCATGCAGGAATTGACGCGACGGGCCAATGAACTGGTCGTGACCGAATACCGCCCACTTGAGATCTACACGTTGTTGATTGTCGAATATCTGGTGCTGGTATTGATTATCAGCGCAGGCGTGCGCTGGCTGGAGCGGCGCATGGGCGCGGATGAAAGGGTGTAAAGACAGATGGACTGGCACGACTTCATGGCCGAAACCGAGGCCAATATCGGCAAGCTCAACAGGGAAATTCCCGAAACCGTCAAGGGCTTTGGGATCATGGGAAAAGCCGCAAAAGTCGATGGTGCGCTCAGCGAAAAGACAAAAGAATTCATCGCGCTGGGCATAGCGATTGCCACCCGTTGCGACAGCTGCATCGGCTTTCATGTGCGGTCCTTGGTGCGTCTGGGTGCAACGCGGGAAGAGGTCTGCGAAGCGCTGGCCATGGCCACTTGTATGGGGGGTGGTCCGTCTTATGCTTTCAGCGCGAAAGCGTTACAGGCCTATGATCTATATGTTGAGGATAAAACATGAGGCCCGACCTCGCCGGATCAACCGGATACATTCGCAACTGCTGGTACGTCGCCGGCCGCAGCGAGGATTTCGGCCGCGCACTGACGCCGGTCACGATGCTCGAAGAGAAGATTGTCATCTTCCGCGACACGCAAGACAATCCCGTTGCGCTGGAGGACGCATGCCCGCATCGCAAACTGCCTCTGTCACGCGGCACAATCGAAGGCGACACGGTTGTCTGCGGCTATCACGGCCTGACTTTTGACCGCACCGGTGAATGTGTCATCGCACCAACGCAGCTCGACAATCCGCCGCGTCGTGCTGCCGTGCAATCCTATCCTGCGGAGGACCGCTGGGGGTTTTTGTGGCTGTGGATGGGAGAGCCCGAAAAGTCTGGCACGGCGGACATCATCGACATCCCGAATTTTGACAACACAGACTGGGGCAAGACCCCCAAAGGCGGCATGTCGATGGCGTGCCACTATCTGTACATCATCGACAACCTGCTGGACCCAAGCCATGTCGCGTGGGTGCATCTGACCTCGTTTGCGGGGGCGGGAACGGACAACCGCCCCCTGGATGTGGAAGAGATTGAAGACGGCGTGATCGTCTCGCGCTGGGTCTTGGGTGAAGCGCCTCCGCCCTACTATCAGGACATGCTGCCTTTTGGCCCTACATGTGATCGCAAGCAGCACTATGAATGCCGAATGCCGTCTACGGCGATCAACATGTCCGTCTACACGCCTGCCGGGGAGGGGGGCGCGGACAAGCCATTGTCCAAAGACGCCTTTATCAACATATCCTACAATTTCATAACACCGGTGGATGCCACAAGCTCGCGCTATTTCTGGTTCCAGCACCGCAATATGCACGCCAATGACGAGGCGCTGTCCGCCCGGATGTTCGAAGGCGCAAAAATGGCGTTCAAAGAGGATCAGGACGTTCTGGAAAACGTCCAGACCGGAATGGACAGTCGCAAAAGCGGCTATCTGAACCTTGCGCTTGACGCAGGTGCCATGCGGTTCCGCGCGAAAGTCGCCAAAGCCATCACAGGGGAACAGCCATGACGGCATGGATCAAGATGATATCGGATGATGAGGCTGATCCGCACCTGAAGGAGCTTTTGGATCACGCAAGAACGCCGCACGGAACTGTGGACACAGTCATGCGCGTTCATTCCTTGCGCCCTGAAACGATGAAGGGTCACGTGACGCTTTATCGGTCGGTGCTGCATTCGGACGACAACAAACTGCCGTTCTGGTTTCTTGAGGTTGTCGCCAGCTACACCTCGATCCTGAATGATTGCACCTATTCGCTGACCCATCATTTCATGAACGTACGGAACCTGATCAAGGATCAGCCCCGCAGCGACCGCATCTTTGTCGCGTTGAAGGCACATCGGCCCGAGGATGAGTTTGGAGGAAAGGAACTGGCACTGTTGCGCTATGCGGGCAAGTTGACGACCGACGTGGGCAAAATGGTGAAATCAGACTTCGACGCCCTCAAAATCGAAGGTTGTGAGGATGGCGAAATCCTCGAGGTGAACCAGGTGTGCGCCTACTTCAACTACTCCAATCGTTTGCTGAACGGCCTTGGATGCACGACTGATGGCGATCAGATTGGATATTACAAAGAAGATTGACCAAATGCGCGTGTCCGGTTTTCTCAAGCAATTGGATCAATCCTAGCGCTGGCATCAAAAGCCGACTTCGTCCTGAGCCACGATCAACCGATTGGCAGCCCGGCACTGCTTGGAAGCCAACTACGGCTTAATCCCCATGTGTGGCATTAGATGTGTCTGCAGCGAATGGTCAGACTGGCCAGGTTTCAGACACAAATCACGTGCACCGGACGATCGCCTTAATCCCGGCCCCTCCCGTAGCGTCCGACCCGCAGTTTTGTTAGCGTTCCCTTTGAAAGGATCGTCATGGCGCGCCGCCTCACCACCATCGTGGCTACTGATATCGTCGGCTACAGCCGCCTGATGGGGGCGAATGAGGCCGGCACGCTGGCAACAATCAAATCTCACCGGGCTGAGATCCTTGAACCATTGCTGGCCCGGAGCGGCGGTCGTGTCGTGAAATACATGGGTGACGGTGGCTTGCTTGAATTCGAAAGCGTGGTCGACGCCGTGCGGTTTACGGTGCAGATGCAACTGGCGCTGGACGTCAGGAATGCGAAACTGCCGGAGGACCAGCGGGTCATCTACCGCATTGGCGTCAATATCGGTGATGTGATTGTCGACGGAGACGATATCTATGGCGATGGTGTGAATGTCGCCTCGCGACTGGAAGGGATTGCCCAGCCAGGCGGTATCTGCGTCTCGCGAACAGTGCGCAGCCATGTCTCGGGAAAGCTGGATCTGGAATTCGAGGAATTGGGAGAGCGACGGGTTAAGAACATTGCTGCGCCGGTGTCCGTTTACCGGGTGATCCTGAATGACAAAGCCAAAGCCCTGTTAGCGGCCGGACCAAGCCCCGAGTTGGTCCCTGGACGCAGGCGTCAGCCAATCGCCCTTGCCGTCATCGTGCTGGCGCTGCTGGCAGGAGGTCTCGGGTGGTGGCAACTATGGACGCCGGGACGCTCAGCGCATCCTGCAACGGATATCAATTTGGCTGCGCAACCCAACCGCCTTGCCGTGCTCCCTTTTCGTAACATTTCAGACGATCCCGAGCAGGATTACTTTGCAATGGGTCTCGCCGAAGACCTGATCGCCGATTTGACTACCATACGTGGCCTTGCCGTGATCGCACGCACGTCTAGTTTCCAAGTCGGCGAGAACCCCGGTCGTTCGCAGGACATCGCGAACCAGTTGGGTGCACGCTATTTCATAGGCGGGAGTGTAAGACGCGCGCGCGACACGCTGCGCATATCCGTCGACCTGGTCGATGCGTCCACTGGGACCACAATCTGGGCGGAACGGTTCGACGGCTCCGACGACGACGTCTTCGAGTTTCAGGACCGCATTCTGGCGCAGATCGTCAATGCGCTGGATATAGTTCTGGCGCCAGCGCAAATTGATGCGTTGCAGACCGGAAAGACAAAGTCACCCAAGGCCTATGAAGCCTATTTGCAAGGCCTGAACGCGGTGTCTGAACTCAAGCACATCGACATTGAGGGCAACACGCTTGCGAGTGATGCCTTTGAGCGCGCCATCCGGGTTGATCCGGGGTTTGCCGAAGCTTATGCCGGGCTGGCGTGGGCCAACTGGCTGCATTACGCAACGATCAACTATTATTCGTTCGAGCATAGAGACAGAGCGTTTGCCTCGTCGAGCAGTCGATCTCGATTGCTGAAACCGCGTTGGCGCATCGCACGCTGGCCAAGCGCCATTACCGGATTTTTGGGACCGGCAACATCTCTGGCGGCAATGACCTCGATAAGGCAACCGAAGAGTTGCGAACAGCCGTGGCGCTGGAGCCGGGCAACGCAGACGTGCTGGCGGATTTCGCGAGCCTGCTGGCACTGGGGGACAGCGCAGAGGAGGGTTTGCGGCAGGTCGATACAGCCATTTCGTTGAACCCGGATCATCCAGAATGGTACCAGTTTTCCAGAGGTCTCAACTTGCTGTTTCTTGATCGCTACACCGAAGCTGCTAGTGCAATCCGGGAGGCTGCGAGGAGCGTTCCGAGCTGGAACACGCCGCATATCTTCCTGGCTGTGGCGCTGGCGCTTGACGGGAATGAGCGGCTCGCCCGGCTTGCGCTCACCGACTATGAAAAGCGAGGACACGTCTCTCCGTCCAAGACTTACCGCGACGCTTTTTTTCGGCGTTGGCCGATGGCGCCGGACGCTGCCGAGAAATTCACCGAAGGGCTGATGTTGTTGGGTGTTCCGGCGAGTGCAAACTGAGGACGTTTCGGGCTCGAGGACTAAGCCGCTCTCGCGGCAACGGCGCTTGTTGCTGAGGTAGCGAGCGGAACAATATGTAGGCGCATTTTGCGATGTGACGGACCTGCCTGACGATTGAGGTTTCTCAATTGGACAGGAGGTTCCCATGACACAGGAGAAGATGAGCCCGCTGCGTGCGCGGATGATCGAGGACATGCGCATTCGCGGGTTGGCTGAGACATCGCAGAAAGCGCATATCCGGGCGCTGAAGGATTTCACAGCGTTTCTGGGGCGTGCGCCGGATACGGCGACGCCAGATGAGCTGCGCGCCTATCAGCTTCATATGACCGACACTGAGGTGACGCCGTCGGTCTACAATTCGCGGATCACGGCACTGCGGTTCTTCTTCGGCATGACATGCAATCGGGAGGATATGAAGAAGTACATGCAGTTCCGCACCGAGCCGCGGAAGCTGCCGATTGTGCTGAGCTTCGAGGAGGTCTCGGCGGTTTTGTCCGCGGCCCCTGGGCCCGGTCTCAAGTATCGGGCGGCACTCGGCATCGGGTATGGCGCAGGGCTGCGTGCCTCCGAGGTCACCAATCTCAAGGTTCGGGACATCGACAGTGACCGCATGCTGATCCATGTCGAGCGCGGTAAGGGCGGCAAGGATCGCGATGTGATGCTTTCGCCGTCCTTGCTGGAACTCCTTCGCGACTATTGGCGTGAGGCTCGCCCGCAGGGCTGGCTGTTTCCTGGGCAGAGCCGGGTTGAACCCCTGTCTCCACGGTCCTTGAATCGTGCCTTCAACTCGGCAAAGGCGATGGCCGGCATCAAGAAGCCTGCAACATTGCACTCGCTCCGGCACAGCTTTGCTACGCATTTGTTGGAGGCCGATACGGATGTGCGGGTGATCCAGGTTCTCCTCGGCCACGCCAAGTTGACCACGACGGCACGATATACACATGTGGCGACCAAGACGTTGCGCAATGTGTCCAGCCCGTTCGAGCACATCCAGGATGTGACCTGACGGGGGCTGCAGCGTGCCGCGGCACGCGCTGGAGGTTGCCGACATCTTCCGTGATCATGGGCCTGCCTATCGGCGGGCCAATGCAGGGCGTCTGAGCCTTGGGCAACTCAAAGTGATGTCCGCCATTGAAGCCTGCCGGACCGAAGCACTCGGTGGGCATGTGGCAGCTTGCACCAAATGTGATCACCAGCATATCGCCTACAACAGTTGCAAGAACCGGCACTGCCCGAAGTGCCAGGGACCGGCGGCGCGCGATTGGATGGCGGCGCGGGCAGACGACTTGTTGCCCGTGGAATATTTCCACGTCGTCTTCACATTGCCGGCCGAGATCGCCCGCATCGCCTACTGGAACAAGCGGGCAATGTACGGCCTCTTGTTCAAGGCATCAGCCGAGACGGTGATGACCATCGTCGCTGACCCCAGGCACCTTGGTGCCCGCGTCGGCATGACCTGCGTTCTCCACACCTGGGGATCGGCGATGACGCATCATCCCCACATCCACATGATCGTGCCCGGCGGCGGGTTGTCGCTTGATGGCATCCGATGGATCGGCTGCAAGCCCGGGTTCTTTCTGCCGGTCCGGGTGCTGTCTCGGCTGTTCAGACGCCTGTTCCTTGAGGGCCTGGTCAACTTGCACCGCGCCGGGCAGCTCACCTTCTTCAGTGATCTTGCCGGGCTGGCCGATGCAGATGCCTTCACTGCTTACCTCGCACCGCTGCGCAAAACCGAATGGGTGGTCTATGCCAAACCGCCCTTTGGCGGACCCGAGCAGGTTCTGGCCTATCTCAGCCGCTACACCCACCGGGTCGCGATCTCCAACCATCGCCTCGTCAGCGCAGATGCCGACACCGTTTCCTTCCGCTGGAAGGATTACCGCATCAAGCGCGGCGACCGGATGAAGGTCATGCGGCTCGACACGGGCGAGTTCATCCGCCGGTTCCTCATGCATGTCCTGCCCGATGGATTCCATCGCATCCGCCACTACGGCCTGCTGGCAAGCGCCGCCCGCAAGGCCAACATCGCGAAGATCCGCACATTGCTCGGTGCGGAACCGACCAGGCAGGAAGACGCACCCTCTGCCGAGATCATCCCTCTAATCTTGCGCGAGCCATGCCCCGACTGCGGCGGACCCATGCGTATCACCGAGACGTTCCGGCGCGGCGAGGTTCCGCAATCCCGCGCCCCACCGAGGAGACAGGCCGCATGACCGGGCGCGCGCTCATCCCAACCGCTACCAACCGGGTGACTCAGCCACACCGGTCGAGCCCCCTTGTCCAAAGTGAGTTGGAAAGCCACACAAAAGGCACAACACGGCTACTACCCGGGCTAAATCCAGGCCAAACCCTCTCGCGAAACATGGAAGCGGTCGACATCGCGCCCCACACCAACGTATCCGTCGCGGTCACAGACCCAGCCGACAACGCTCTTTCCCCATAGACACCGCCCAGTCCCCGCGGCTTCCTCCCTGAGAGGTTTGTCAACGCGGGCCACGCTCACGCCCGGCCGATATCCCGCGCAATGGCCCGCGTCGAAAAACCTTCATCTCACCAGCCATACTCTGCCCAGTGTGCGAATGGCAGGTTATAGAAGAGCTGACGTTCGCCGCGGCGACCGAATTGGTCGTGAGAGGGCGAAACAGGCACGTGTTGGGATCTTGGTAACGGCAGCTTTTGGCGGGGTGCTTTGTGCGATCAGTTTTTCTTCCTGGGACCTGGCGGCATGATCTGCCTGTAGCTGCCTGTCATTTTGCAGGCGGTGCCTGTTGATCAGAGTGCCATCATGCCAAATTCACCCGATGCGCGGCCGTTCTGGCCAAATGAGCGACCAAATCTGCAATCGCGGATTTGTCCAGCGATCCACGAAATCCCAGGCAGATAATGCCAACCTCATGGCTGTCCAAGGCAGGCGTCACTTCCCAACGTTGCCCGACCGTATGCAAGAGATTCAGCGCGCCGTCAGGACCACGTGCATATCCCTTGGTTCGGATCACGCCATAGGGGCCGAGGGCGAGCCGCTCGGCAAGCACTGCGACATCGCTTCCAGGTCTGGGTGACACCACCATACTTTCGAAGAGCTGATCGGAATGGTCGGACGGATGCCCCGGGCCGGGGTTTGAAACGACCCCCAAAAGCGCGTCCGGTGCCACTTCACCACGGGTCGCGGCGATCACGATTGCACCCGGCGCCACCGATGCGAGCCATCCCATCAGCGCCGCGCAGGCGGCCTCGTCGACAAGGTCGATCTTGTTTGCCACGATGATCTCGGCATCGGTCAATTGGCGGGTGATCGTGTCGCCGATATAGTCGTCGCGGGCGTTGCGCTGAACGGTTTCGGCGTCGATCACCACCACCACCCCGTCAGAGCGAAAATTCTCGTTCAACAGCATTGTTGACACGATCGCACCAGGGATTGCCACGCCCGAGCTCTCGATCACGATGTGGTCGGGCGGCGGCGACATCGCAGCCAGATCATGCAATGCGCCGATCAGGTCATTGCCGAAAGAACAGCAGATACAGCCGCCGGCGATCGAGATCAGCCCGTTTTCTTCGGCTTCGATCAGGTCTTCGTCAATCGCCAGTTCGCCGAATTCATTGACCAGTACCGCCAGCCGGCGCCCGGCGGCATGGCGCAACAGATGGTTGACAAGCGTGGTCTTGCCGGCGCCCAGATAGCCGCCGATCACCGTGACGGGCAGGGGGGCCATCACAGATCGGCGGCAGCAAAGATGCGCCCGTTCTGCACCGTGCCCCAGACCTGGATGTCCTTGAGTGCCATCGGCTCTACCGCGGTGGGGTCATCTTCGAGGACGGCAAAATCAGCTTTCTTGCCGACTTCGATCGAGCCGAGCTCGTCGTCAAGATGCAGCGTATAGGCTGCCCCCAGAGTGATCGCGTAAAGCGCGGCATCGACCGGGATCTTTTCGCCTTCGCCCTGGGTGCGCCCCGATGCAGTGATGCGATTGACCGCCTCCCAGGCGGTAAACAGCGGCCCCAGCGGAGTGACCGGCGCGTCTGAATGGATTGCCAGCGGCACACCGCTGTCCAGTGCCGTGCGGCAGGCATTCATCCGTTCCGCGCGTTCCGGGCCGACGGTCAGGCGATAGTGTTCGTCGCCCCAATAGAAATGGTGATTGGCAAACAGGTTCACGCACATGCCCAGGCTGGCCATCTTGCGAAACTGCGCGGCATCCGCCAGCTGGCAATGCTGCAGCGTGAACCGGTGATCGGGGCTGGGATACGCCTTCAGCGCCGGCTCCAGCATGTCGAGCGCCATCTGCGTGGCCTGATCGCCATTGGTATGCGTGTGGACCTGAACCCCGGCAGCCAAAGCGCGGTTGTACAACTCCAGCATCTGATCGGGCGCTGTGTACCACAGCCCGTTGGGCGCGCCATTGTGATAGCCCGGCCAGCGCATGCGGGCCGAGAATCCCTGGATCGAGCCATCGGCCACCGCCTTGATCCGGCCCAGTCGCAATAACTCAGTCGAGCGGTCCTTGAGCTTGACGACATAATCCACGATCTCTTCCGGGCTGATGCCAAAAAAGACCTTTAACGGCACGATGCGGGTCGGAAAGCCATCGCGCCCGGTGACATCCAGCATCATCCCGACACTTTCATCGGTCAGCCGGGCGGCCAGATCGGTTGACGTGGTGACACCGGCGCGCACGCATAGCTTGGCATAGTCGACCAGCCCCCGTTCGTCGCAATCGGTCAGCGCCCTGTCAAAACCTACATGCGGGCCAACCGGTGTCATCGTGTCGGGGCCAAACAGTTCGCCCGTTGGCAGGCCATCGTCACCCAGCGGAATACCGTCGTGGTTGATCCCGGGCTTGAGCAGCCCGGCAAGTTCAAGCGCGCGAGTGTTCACGTTCATGATATGGCCCGAAGCGTGCAGCACGCCGATGGGCCGGGTGGTGGACACGCGGTCAAGATCGTGCCGGGTGACACGCTGGTTGTCCATGTAGATCGGATCTAGCGACCAACCCGGCAGCGGTGCTTGGGGGTCAGTCAGCCTGGCATCTTCCTGGGACAGCCGTTCGACCACGGCGTCGATGCTTTTCAGCCCAGACCAGATTTTGCCGTCCGGGTCCATCCGGTCAAACCAGCCAACGTAGACGTTGCGCCAAAGCGTGCCTTCCATGGTGTGGGCGTGGCCTTCGATCAGGCCCGGCATCAGCACTTTGTCGACAAACCGGTCATCCAGGGTATAGTCGCCCCAACCTTCAAGATCCGACAGCGCGCCGGCCCCCAGGATGCGGCCGTCGCGCACCGCCACATGGCTGACCTCGGGCTGATTGGGGTTCATCGTCAGGATCTTGCGGGCGGAATAGATTGTGGTGGCGGACATGGGTGACTCCCTGCATTCGCCAAAAACTCTAGGACGCTTCCTTTCGTCAGCAAAATGGAATTAACTGTGGGGTAAGCTCGGGTTTTTGTGGGAATGAGTCTGAAGAACTTTACCTTAAAGCAACTGCGCTATGTCGAAGCCGCCGGCAGGTTGGGGTCAATCGCCAACGCCGCGACCGAGCTGAACATCTCGCAAAGTTCGATTACGGCGGCCATCGACGCGCTTGAGGCCGGGCTGGGGTACGACCTTTTCATTCGCACTCCGGCCAAGGGGATTCGGCCGACGGCTTCGGGGCGCGAGGCGCTGGGGCTGATCCGCCGTTTCATTCACCAGTCACGCCAGTTCGAAGAAGATCTGGGATCGATCGGCGGGCAGGCACGCGGCACCGTTCGGATTGCCTGCTATGCCACGGCGGCGCCGGCGTTCCTGCCGCCGATCCTGCGCGCGATCACCAAGGATTTTCCTGATGCCTCGATACAGCTGCTGGAAGGCAATATGGAACAAATCATGGAGTTTCTCGACGAGGGCGAGGCCGACGTGGCCTTTACCTATTCGGAAAGTGTGGATGAGCGCCATAATTTCGTGCCGCTGTTCACGGCGCCACCCTATGCGATGGTGTCGCTGGATGACCCGCTGGCAAACCAGGCTGCGGTCACGATGCGGGATCTGGCCCAGCGTCCAATGGTGATGCTGGATCTGCCGCGCACCCGGGATTATTTCACAACGATGTTTGAAACGCTGGGCCTGTCACCCAACATCGCCCATTCAACCCGCTCGTCCGAGATTGTCCGCGCCCTGGTGGCGGGTGGTTTTGGCTTTTCGCTGTTGAAAATCCGCCCGGTTGATTACCGAGAAGAAGAATCACGCTATCGTATCCTGCCAATTCTGAACCCGCCGCAAAGCCCGGTGTTCGGGATCGCGTCAGTGGCCGGCACGGCGCAACCAAGGATGGTCAAAACCTTTGTTGCAAGCTGCGTCACGCTCAAGGAAAATGGCATATTCGAAAGCCTGGTGGTGCGCCCGCCGAATTCGTAACCACAGCAAAATAGTGGAATGAGGTGCAATTAATCCGTTTTGATGCGGTGAAAACCTCAGATAGGCTCGGATCAATACCAAAAAGAAAAGACTCGAACCAACCAGGAGGACCTCCGTGAAACACCTGTTCAATGGCCTGATTGCCGCGACTGCTGTCGCGTCTGTTCTGGCCGCTACCACTGCCATCGCCGAAGAACCGCGCCATGGCGGAACGCTCAAGACGCAACTGGGAAACAATCTGCGAACGCTGAATTCGGCGGTGCAGTCGGGCATTGTCACCGGTTTTCCGGGGGCACAGCTGTTTGCCTCACCGCTGCGCTATGACGACAGCTGGACACCGCAGCCCTACCTGGCCGAAAGCTGGGAGGTCAGCGACGACGGCCTGAAGGTCACGCTGAACCTGGTCGAGGACGCGGTTTTCCATGATGGCGAGCCGATCAAGTCCTCGGACATCGCGTTTTCGGTCAAGGTGATCCAAGAGGCGCATCCATTCAAATCGATGTTTGCGCCGGTCACCTCGGTTGACACACCTGATGAACACACTGCGGTGCTGAACCTGGCGCATCCGCATCCCGGCCTGATGCTGGCGATGTCCGGTCAGCTGATGTCGATCATTCCCGAACACGTCTATGGCGACGGGCAGGATTTCAAAACCCACCCGCGCAATATCGAAGACGTGGTCGGATCAGGCCCGTTCAAGCTGACCGAATACAAGAACGGCGAACATGTGATCCTGGAACGGTTCGACGATTTCTTCATCGAAGGGCGTCCCTATCTGGACAAGATCGTAATGCGCATCATGCGCGACAGCTCTGCACGCGCGATTGCCTACGAAAACGGCGAACTGGATTTTGGCGCGTTCGAATCCGAACCGTTGATCATCAACCGTCTGAAAAAGGTCGATCACCTGACCGTCACACCGACCGGCTATGGCGCAATCGGTGCACTGGACTGGCTGGCGATGAACACCACCAAGGGCCCGCTGGCAGACAAGCGGGTGCGCCAGGCGATCGCCTATGCCATCGACAAGAACTTCATCCAGAATGCGCTGATGCAGGGCACCGTGGCGGACAGCAACACCGGCATTCACCCCGACAGCCCGTTCTATAACGCCGACGTCAACAATTATGCCGTCGATCTCGACAAGGCCAACGCGCTTCTTGACGAGGCCGGGTTTCCGATGAATGGCGGCGAGCGTTTCGCGCTGACCATCGATTTTGGCTGGCCCGCTGCAAAGCCGCATGTCGAATATGTCCGCGCCGCGCTGAAAAAGGTTGGCATCAATGTCGAAGTGCGTGCCAGCGCCGATTTCCCGACCTGGGCCAAGCGTATGGGTACTATGGATTTCGATCTGAGCTGGGACGCCGTGTTCAACTGGGGTGACCCTTCGATCGGCGTGCACCGGACCTACCTGACCTCCAACATCGCCAAGGGCGTCTGGTCCAACACGCAAGGCTACTCGAACGCCCGTGTTGACGAGATCCTGAACATGGCTGGCAAGGAAAATGATCCGGAAAAGCGCAAGGCGCTTTATGCCGAATTCCAGCAGATCGTGAACGACGAAGTGCCGATCTATTTCGTCCAGACGCTGCCGTATCACACGGTGTATTCGAACAAGGTGATGAATGCTCCGGTCAACGGTATCTGGTCGACCTCCTCGCCTCTCGATCAGGTCTGGCTGAAGGAATAACCAGCCTCTGACACCAATCGTCCCGGCGCCATCCCGGCGCCGGGGCTTTCCCCGAAAAGCGGCCCAAAAGGCGGCCCAAAAAGGTGGACGGTGCGGTGAACTTTCTTCGAGTCACATTGATACGCGTCTTCTATGCCGTGATCCTTCTGATCGCGGTGCTGATCCTGAACTTTTCGCTGATGCACATGGCGCCGGGCGACGTGGCCGACACGATTGCACAGGCCGCCGGTGGCATCGATGCCGAAGCGCTGGAACAGATACGGCGCGAATACGGGCTGGATCAGCCCTTTCTTGTTCAGCTCGGGCGCTATATCGGCAACGTGTTGCGGTTCGATCTGGGCTACTCCTTTTTCTACAGCGACAAGGTGACCAGCCTGATCCTCAGCCGGTTGCCTGCAACACTGCTGCTGGTGATCACTGCGCAGCTTCTGGCGCTGGTGGTTGGGGTCATCCTGGGCGTGTTCTCGGCGCGCAAGCCCAACGGCATTCTCAGCCATTTCGTGACCTTCCTGGCGCTGTTTGGCTATTCCGCCCCGGTGTTCTGGACCGGCCTTCTGATGCTGGTGATATTCTCGCTGATGATTCCGATTTTTCCGGTCGCGGGTATGCGCGACGTGACTATCGAAGGCGGGTTCTTTGCGCAGGCCTTTGATATCGCCCGGCACCTGGTGTTGCCGATGATCACGCTGTCGTCGATCTTTCTGGCGCTGTATTCCCGGCTCGCCCGGGCCACGATGATGGAAGTGCTGGGTTCGGACTATGTGCGCACCGCCAAGGCCAAGGGACTGACCAACCGGCAGGTTGTTTACAAGCATGCGCTGAAGAACTCGCTATCGCCGGTGATCACACTGGCCGGGCTGCAGCTTTCGGCGGTGGTGTCGGGCGCAGTGCTGGTGGAAACTGTGTTTTCCTGGCCGGGGCTGGGGACCCTGGCGTTCCAGTCGATCCTGGCGCGCGACACGCCGCTGATCCTGGGCATCCTGTTCTTCTCTGCGCTGGTTGTCATTGTCGGTAACCTGCTGACCGATCTGGCGCTGCGCCTGGTTGATCCGCGTGTGGGAGGAAAGAAATGAGCGATCCTGTCACCGTTCTGGAAGAAGAGATCGAAAAGGCCCGGCATCCTTTTACCGAGGCCTGGGAAATGTTCCGCCGCAACCACGCCGCGCTGGTGGCGCTGGTGGTGCTGACCGGGGTCGTGATCATGGCGATCATCGGACCGGCGCTGTATGGGCGCGACCCCTATGACATGGTCTGGACCCCGTTCACCCGCCCGGGCGAAAACTGGGATTTCATCCTTGGTACCGACTATCTGGGCCGCGACCTGCTGGCGATGATCATCAGCGGCACCCGCGTGTCGATCATCATCGGGCTGGCGGCGGCCTTTGTGTCGGTCTTTATCGGTGTGACGGTGGGGGCGCTGGTCGGGTTCTATCGCGGGTGGGTCGAGGAAGTGCTGATGCGCTTTACCGAGTTTTTCCAGGTTCTGCCGACGCTGCTGTTCTCGATGGTGATCGTAGCGCTGTTTGGCGCATCGCTGCCGATGATCGTTTTAGCGATCGGAGTTGTCAGCTGGACTGCGGTGGCCCGCATCACCCGGGCCGAATTCCTGCGCATCCGAGAGCTGGAATATGTCACCGCCAGCCGGGCATCAGGCGCGCGAAACGGCAAGCTGATGTTCCGCGTCATTCTGCCCAACGCGCTGCCGCCGATCATAGTGCAATCGGCACTGATGGTCGGCTCGGCCATCCTGTTCGAGGCAGGGCTGGCTTTCCTGGGCCTGACCGATCCCAATGTGGTCAGTTGGGGCCAGATCATTGGCTCGAACCGCACCTATTTCCTGGACGCAAGCTTTACCGTCACCATCCCCGGCGTCGCGATCTTTGTCACCGTGCTGTGCATCTCGCTGGTGGGCGACGGGCTGAACGATGCGCTGAACCCGAAATTGAGGGCGCGCTGATGACTGAACCGCTTCTCAAGGTTGAAAACTTGCGGATCGAGCTGACGACCCGCGCCGGTGTCACCCCGGTGATCGACAACCTTTCGTTCGAACTGGGTCACGGTGAAAACATCAGTTTCGTTGGCGAAAGCGGCTGCGGGAAATCGATGACGGCGCTGTCGATCATGGGGCTTTTGCCCGAAGGTGTAGGGCGCATCGCATCGGGTTCGATCCAGTTTCACGGTGAAGAGCTGACCACCGCCAGCACCGAACGGCTGCGTGATATTCGCGGCAACGAAATCTCGATGATCTTTCAGGAACCGATGACCTCGCTCAACCCGGTATACACCGTTGGCGAACAGATCGCCGAGGTGCTGCGCGCGCATCAGGGTCTGTCCAAAAAGGCCGCCTGGGACATGGCCGCCGAGTTGCTGGACGCGGTGCGCATTCCCAATGCCAAGAGCCGCGTGGGTGATTACCCGTTCCAGATGTCGGGCGGACAGCGTCAGCGGGTGATGATCGCCATGGCGCTGGCCTGCAAACCCAAGATACTGATTGCAGACGAACCGACGACGGCGCTGGACGTCACCGTGCAGGCGCAGATTTTTGACCTATTGCGTGATCTCAGACGCAACACCGGCACCTCGATCATCATGATCACCCATGACATGGGCGCAGTGGCGGAGATGGCCGAACGGATGATCGTGATGTATGCCGGGCGCAATGCCGAAATCGGCCCGGTCGACCAGATCATCGATCGCCCGCGTCACCCTTACACCAAGGGACTGATTTCCTGTGTGCCGCATATCGTGGCCAACCTGACTGAGGAACGCCACGACCTGACCGAGGTGCCAGGGATCGTGCCGTCTCTGCAGGAATTCGGCAAGAACCGATGTCTGTTTGCCTCGCGCTGCAATTTGCGCACCGACGAATGCCTGCGCGAACGTCCCCCCGCCAGGGAGTTTGAAAACGGCCAAAAAGCCGATTGCTGGCACGCGGAGGAACTCTGAATGTCTGACACCCCGCTTCTCAAGGTTGAGAACCTTACCGTGCGTTTTGCCGTGAAACGCGGCGGCGGTTTTGGCAAGAAGCACTTCTTGTACGCAGTCGACGATGTCAGTTTCGAAGTCGCCAAGGGCGAAACCCTGGCCATTGTCGGCGAAAGCGGCTCGGGAAAGACCACGGCGGCGCTGGCGGTTGCGCGCCTGGTGGATGCCTATGCGGGCGAGGTCGATCTCGGAGGTCACGAGATCCTGCATCTTGAAGGCGAAGACCTGCGCCGGGTGCGGCGCAAGGTGCAGTTCATCTTTCAGGACCCGTATTCCAGCCTGAACCCACGGCAACGCGCCGAAGACGTGGTGCGTGAACCGCTGCTCAGCCTGACCGACACACCCAAGGAGGAACAGCAGAAGATCGTCGACGATCTTTTTGCCCATGTCGGGTTGCGGCCCGAACAGAAACGCCTGTTTCCGCACCAGTTCTCCGGCGGGCAGCGCCAGCGTATCGGTATCGCCCGCGCGCTTGCCACCCAGCCCGAACTGATCATCTGCGACGAGCCGGTCTCGGCGCTGGATGTGGCGGTACAGGCCCAGATCCTGAACCTGCTGCGCCGGCTTCAGACCGAATACGGGCTGACCTATCTGTTCATCAGCCACGATCTGGGCGTGGTGCAGCACATGTCTGATTCGATTGCCGTCATGTATATGGGTAAGATCGTGGAACATGCTGACCGACTGAGCCTGTTCAACAACCCGCTGCATCCTTACACGTCGGCGCTGTTGTCGGCGGTGCCGACGGTTGACAAGACCCTGCGCGAGAAATCGCGACGTATCCTCATTCCGGGCGATCCGCCCGACCCGGTGAACCTGCCCAAGGGCTGTCGCTTTGCCAACCGCTGCCCGGTGGCACAGGACAGGTGCCGCGAAACCGAGCCTGACCTGAAAACGGTGAAGGGCGGTCACCGAATTGCCTGCCACCTTGTAGATCACACTGCGGTGTCGCCTCTTTGATCGGTCGCGGCTGCCAACTTGGGCAATCCTGTGGACAGCGCCAAATCCAACGACCTGACTTCTCTGGCAATGGCTGTATCGCCATTGGTTCGGAAGAGGGTTGATTGAAAACCGACGTTCGCACAGTGCGCAGAATTCTGCGGAAAGGGCTCTAACCTGTTCAATCCGATCCACAGGGTTTTCTATGAACTAAAGCGTCCGGCTCAAAACCTGAATCGCAAGGGATTCCCTTGAGTGCCGATCTGTGATTCATCCTGTTTGGGAGGATGGATCATGTCAGCACCTTTGCCGAACGCGTTGCGGATGCGGTTTCAGAAGTTGGTTGAAGAAGGATTGAGCGGACGCGCGGCGGCGTTGCGCCTGAAGCTTTCGCCCGCGACCGGGGCGCGTTGGGGGCTTGCGATCCGGCGAACCGGACAAGCAAGGGCCGCGCCTCAGGGCCGTCCTCGCGGCAAGGGCAAGCTTGATCCGCATCGGTCGCTTCTGATCGAACTGATTGAACAGGACGGCGACATGACCATGCCTGAACTTGCCGGCGCTCTTGCGGATGCGACCGGTGTTCAGGCGCACCCTGATGCGATTGGCCGGTTCCTGCGCAAGCTGGGCTTCACGTACAAAAAAAGACGTTGGTCGCGACTGAACGACACCGCGCGAGGGTAAGGAAACAACGCGACCATTGGGTCAAACACCGCTTGCCTGCCGTCTCGGCTCAGCCAGATCGTGCTGTATTCATTGATGAAACCTCTGTCAAAACCAACCTGACCCGCCAGCGTGGATGGTCACAACGGGGCGCGCGGCTGGTGATGGATGCGCCCTTTGGATCATGGGGCACGCAGACCTTCATCGCGGGCCTCAGCGCCGACGCATTGATCGCACCCTGGGTCATCAAGGGCGCGATGGATGGCGAAGCCTTTGCGGCTTATGTCGAGCAGGTGCTGGTGCCGGAACTGGAGCCAGGTACCGTCGTGATCCTAGACAACCTCGCGACGCACAAGAATGCCGCTGCGGCCAAAGCCATGCGCAAAGCCGGATGCTGGTTCCTGTTTCTGCCGCCCTATAGCCCCGATCTCAACCCGATCGAGATGGCCTTCTCGAAACTCAAAGCACACCTGCGCAGGATCGGCGCTCGAACCTTCACCGACATGTTCAAAGCCCTCACTGAAATCTGCGAACTCTTCTCACCGGAAGAGTGCTGGAACTACTTCAAGGCTGCCGGATATGTCTCAGGTTAAAGGTCGGATGCTTTAGGCAGCGTACCTACAAAGAGCTTCACGTTTCCAGCGAGTTATGATTCACTTTCCGTAAAACAATGTGGGGAGCCGTGGAATGGCGCGATCAGACTTGAGCGATTTGGAGTGGGAGTTCATCAAGGCTGTGCTCCCGAACAACAGCCGGGGTGTGAAGCGTGTCGATGATCGGCGCGTGATCAGTGGCATTTTCTATGTCTTGCGTACCGGCATCCCTTGGCGGGATTTGCCGGATCAATACGGCCCCTACACCACGGTGTACAACCGTTTCAACCGATGGACTTATGCTGGCATCTGGGATCGTGTGATGGAGGCGGTCGCCGACGCGCACAACGTCGACACTGTGATGGTGGATGGAACATCCGTGCGTGTGCATCATTCAGCCGCAACGCTCAAAAAAACGACCCGCGTCGTTGCATGGGGCGGTCGCGGGGCGGGTTAACCACAAAAATTCACGCACTTACCAACCAAGACGGCCTGCCAATCCGCTATGAGCTGACGCCGGGCCAAGCCCATGACGCACCGCCCTGTGAACAGCTTTTGGATGGACTGCAGCCTGGGCAATATGTGCTCGCGGACAAGGCTTATGACGCAGACTGGATCCGTGAAATGATCTGGGAACAAGGCGCCATCGACGTAATCCCACCAAAGGCAAACCGGAAATTTCCCGCCGAGTTTGACGCGGAAATTTACCGCGAACGCAATAAGATCGAGCGCTTCTTCGGCAGGCTCAAAGCTTCGTTCCGACGCATCGCGACCAGATATGAGAAAACCTCAGCCAACTTCATGGCTATGATCAAACTCGCATCCGTAAGGCTATGGTGCCAGTTTTATGAGTCTGCTGCCTAGTGAATTCTCGTGGATTTCGATACAAATCCTCCGGGCTAGTTATCCGTGAAGTGCAACCGTCCTTCATTCAGCCAGTCGGACAATTCAGCGCGTTCATTTGGATCAGGGGGCCCCGCTGGAGTTGGTGGATCTGCGGGAAGCGGGTTTTCGGAACCTACGACTTCTCGGACAGTGACGGCCTCCTTAGTCACATTCCAAACCAACATGTCCTGGCCAAGTGTAAGTGGCCCGTCATAGGTCTCGCGGATTGCTGCCATGGTACTTGGCGCGATGTCGAAATCATCGAAGGTGTGATAGGCAATTGCATGTCGTGGTCTGATCATCGCGAACAGCTTGCCGCAGGCGTCTGGTGGGGTATGAATTACGGTCGCGATAAGGCGGGCCCGTTCCGGGTCGTAATTTTTGAAGTCGATGAACTGCTGCACGGTGAGGTAGCATTCATGGATCACCAGATCGGCATCCTGAGCGTTATCCACAAACCACTTGTTTGGGTTGGTATCGCCGGAATAGACAAACTTCAGATCATTCCATTCCAAACTGAAGGAAACCGAGCCATCAATGGCGTGGATCGCAGGCCACGCACGAATAACCACTCCGTTCTGATCATAAACCACTTGCGTCTTGGAGTAGTCAAATTCTGTCACCTCAAGGTGACCACCAGATGAAGGCATGTTGCCTCTGCGACCAGCGACGTCCCACGCCAACATCTTCTCCAGCCCGTCCATGGCAGCAGCGGTTCCATATTCCGGCTCTAGGCCGCTCGGCCCCCAGACGCGCAGTGGGACCGTTCTGTTTGAAACCCATCCGCCGACATAGAGCGCGTCAAGGTCTCCGATGTGGTCCACATGCAAATGACTGATGAAAACCTTGTCCAGAAAGGTATACGGGATTTCCAGAGCCGCCAGATTGGCAAGGGACCCAGTACCCACATCGAACAGAAACTTTTCTCCGTTGCCCAGCTCGACCAGCCAAGAAGCAGAAGCCTGGGAATGGCGGAAGTTTGGAGTTCCTGTTCCAAGCGACACGACGCGCATTTCTTGTTCGCCGAGCTTTTCAGTGGTGGGATAGTAGAACTTGCGTAAATCACCGGCGTTTTCGGCAAGAACTTGTGTCGCGAACACCGCGCATACCAGGCCAGCCAACATCGTTCCCAGTGATTTCATTGGAACACCTCTTTGATTTTCATCGACAAAAGCGTAGTTCGCACAGGTCTCAAAGCGTCCTGCCTTGTGCATTTACTTTCGTTCGGGCATCGGTGGCGGTGTATATCCGTCCCATTTCCCTGCGTTGACCTTATCGGATGGCGATTTTTCTTCCGAACGCGGAGCATTTATGTACTCCATCGTCACCGAAGGCGGCAGCGCATAATCGTCAACCGACGCTTCTCGGACAACGATTTTGTCTTTTGTCACATTTATGACCTGAAGATCACGCGCGAGTGTCAGCGGACCGTCATAGGTTGAACGTACACCTTCCAGGATCGCTTGGTAATTTTCCGGAGACAGCACCGAGTGATAGCCAAGCGCCATGCGTGGTTCTACCGCGCTCATGACTTTGCCGAACGCAGCGGGCTCAGAATGAATGCGCGTCGACACGTATGTGGCCTGTGTAAGGTCCCACCCGAAATACTCGGCAAGGGCTTTGGGGGGCAGAAAACACTCATGCGACGCGATATCTGCATCAACGGCGTATTTCACATACCATTTGTTCGGATACGTATCGCCACCAAAAACATACTTCAGCCCGTTCCATTCAAGGGAGTAGCTGACCGAGCCGTCAAGGCTGTGAATTGCTGGCCAAGACCGAATGGTCACGCCGTTTTCCTGATAGACCACTTCGTTCTCTTGCATGTAGTCGAATTCAGTCACTTCGATCTTTGCCCCTTCATCCGGGAGCGCACCAGCACGGGTTTGCAAATCCCATGCATACGCTTGCTGCATACCTTGGACGTAAGACCTGGTTCCTAGTTCTTCCGTTCCGCCCGAGGGGCCAAAAACCCGCAGCGGCGTGTAACGACCAGACAGCCAGCCGCCGACATGCAGTCCCATGAAGTCGCCTACGTGGTCGACATGTAGATGGCTGAAAAACACCTTGTCGATCTTGGAGAAATCGGGGCGCAAGGAAAACAGGTTGCCCGTTGCTCCAGATCCGATGTCGAAGAGAAACTTGTCACCATTTCCAAGTTCAACGAAGAACGAAATCGAAACAGCCGCCTTTGTCTGGTTGGGCATACCGGTTCCAAGCGAAGAAATACGTAGCTCATCTTTTCCGAGGATTTCCGTGTTCGGAAAGTAACTGGCTGGATACTCGCCATTTTCTATTTCAACAGCAGCCCGACCTGCAGGTAGATTATCTGCGAAAGCAAACTGCGTGCAAATGCTGGCAACCGCGAAAGCGGTGCTTGTGAAAGTCCGAACATATTTGAGCATTGCATTCTCCAACCTGCGATGTGTGAATTGCCAACTTAAGAAATCTGCGGCATTGGCAAGAGCAATACGCGCGCAGAACGCGAGCCTCCGTAGATATCTCTATGGTAAAGTGATAGTGAAAACTGTGTCAACAAGGTGATCTATGACAAAGTCAGAAAGAAACTCCGTGAACCGCGAAGACTGGCTGCGCGAAACGCTTGTAGCGTTGCGGGAAAGCGGAGTTGGCGGCGTCAAGATCGTTTCGATTGCACGCCGGATGGAGCTAACCAGCGGCAGCTTCTATTGGCATTTCAAAAACCTGCAGGATTTGCTTGATGCAGTCCTTGACCATTGGGAACACGCGCTGACCGATCACATAATTCAGGATGCCGTCAACTGCACCGGGTCTCCAATCGACCGAATCTACCAGCTCATGGAACAGGTCATTGTCGAAGGCGCGGCTGAGGTCGACAGTGCCATATCGGTCTGGTCGAAATCTGATGAGCAAGTCAAAGCTATTTTCGAGCGCACAGTCAAACGTCGGTTCGAGTTCGCGACCTGGATGTTCAGCCAAGCCGGATTCGGCGAAGCCGAAGCAAAAGTCCGGGGCCGGATGATGGTGGCATATTTAATGGGGGAAAGCGCATCCGGCCTAAAAGCTGATCCCGACTGGAAGGAAACACTGAAAAGCCACTGGTCGTTTCTAGTATCAAGGACTGGAGAGGCGTCGTGGCTGAACCAAGCGAACATGAAGTAGTAACTGTTCGGGGTTACATGCCGACTTGCGGCGGAGCAGATCAGAGCCCGACAAACTGCGCAGATTGAATGGCGGTATTGTTCATTGTAACCGGATTGGCTTGCCGCTGCGGCGAATGACTGACCCCCCATTTTCTGACCAATGCTGCGAAATTCAAGAAGGTCTCGAATGGGCTCGAGGACTAAGCCGCTCTCGCGGCAACGGCGCTTGTTGCTGAGGTAGCGAGCGGAACAATATGTAGGCGCATTTTGCGATGTGACGGACCTGCCTGACGATTGAGGTTTCTCAATTGGACAGGAGGTTCCCATGACACAGGAGAAGATGAGCCCGCTGCGTGCGCGGATGATCGAGGACATGCGCATTCGCGGGTTGGCTGAGACATCGCAGAAAGCGCATATCCGGGCGCTGAAGGATTTCACAGCGTTTCTGGGGCGTGCGCCGGATACGGCGACGCCAGATGAGCTGCGCGCCTATCAGCTTCATATGACCGACACTGAGGTGACGCCGTCGGTCTACAATTCGCGGATCACGGCACTGCGGTTCTTCTTCGGCATGACATGCAATCGGGAGGATATGAAGAAGTACATGCAGTTCCGCACCGAGCCGCGGAAGCTGCCGATTGTGCTGAGCTTCGAGGAGGTCTCGGCGGTTTTGTCCGCGGCCCCTGGGCCCGGTCTCAAGTATCGGGCGGCACTCGGCATCGGGTATGGCGCAGGGCTGCGTGCCTCCGAGGTCACCAATCTCAAGGTTCGGGACATCGACAGTGACCGCATGCTGATCCATGTCGAGCGCGGTAAGGGCGGCAAGGATCGCGATGTGATGCTTTCGCCGTCCTTGCTGGAACTCCTTCGCGACTATTGGCGTGAGGCTCGCCCGCAGGGCTGGCTGTTTCCTGGGCAGAGCCGGGTTGAACCCCTGTCTCCACGGTCCTTGAATCGTGCCTTCAACTCGGCAAAGGCGATGGCCGGCATCAAGAAGCCTGCAACATTGCACTCGCTCCGGCACAGCTTTGCTACGCATTTGTTGGAGGCCGATACGGATGTGCGGGTGATCCAGGTTCTCCTCGGCCACGCCAAGTTGACCACGACGGCACGATATACACATGTGGCGACCAAGACGTTGCGCAATGTGTCCAGCCCGTTCGAGCACATCCAGGATGTGACCTGACGGGGGCTGCAGCGTGCCGCGGCACGCGCTGGAGGTTGCCGACATCTTCCGTGATCATGGGCCTGCCTATCGGCGGGCCAATGCAGGGCGTCTGAGCCTTGGGCAACTCAAAGTGATGTCCGCCATTGAAGCCTGCCGGACCGAAGCACTCGGTGGGCATGTGGCAGCTTGCACCAAATGTGATCACCAGCATATCGCCTACAACAGTTGCAAGAACCGGCACTGCCCGAAGTGCCAGGGACCGGCGGCGCGCGATTGGATGGCGGCGCGGGCAGACGACTTGTTGCCCGTGGAATATTTCCACGTCGTCTTCACATTGCCGGCCGAGATCGCCCGCATCGCCTACTGGAACAAGCGGGCAATGTACGGCCTCTTGTTCAAGGCATCAGCCGAGACGGTGATGACCATCGTCGCTGACCCCAGGCACCTTGGTGCCCGCGTCGGCATGACCTGCGTTCTCCACACCTGGGGATCGGCGATGACGCATCATCCCCACATCCACATGATCGTGCCCGGCGGCGGGTTGTCGCTTGATGGCATCCGATGGATCGGCTGCAAGCCCGGGTTCTTTCTGCCGGTCCGGGTGCTGTCTCGGCTGTTCAGACGCCTGTTCCTTGAGGGCCTGGTCAACTTGCACCGCGCCGGGCAGCTCACCTTCTTCAGTGATCTTGCCGGGCTGGCCGATGCAGATGCCTTCACTGCTTACCTCGCACCGCTGCGCAAAACCGAATGGGTGGTCTATGCCAAACCGCCCTTTGGCGGACCCGAGCAGGTTCTGGCCTATCTCAGCCGCTACACCCACCGGGTCGCGATCTCCAACCATCGCCTCGTCAGCGCAGATGCCGACACCGTTTCCTTCCGCTGGAAGGATTACCGCATCAAGCGCGGCGACCGGATGAAGGTCATGCGGCTCGACACGGGCGAGTTCATCCGCCGGTTCCTCATGCATGTCCTGCCCGATGGATTCCATCGCATCCGCCACTACGGCCTGCTGGCAAGCGCCGCCCGCAAGGCCAACATCGCGAAGATCCGCACATTGCTCGGTGCGGAACCGACCAGGCAGGAAGACGCACCCTCTGCCGAGATCATCCCTCTAATCTTGCGCGAGCCATGCCCCGACTGCGGCGGACCCATGCGTATCACCGAGACGTTCCGGCGCGGCGAGGTTCCGCAATCCCGCGCCCCACCGAGGAGACAGGCCGCATGACCGGGCGCGCGCTCATCCCAACCGCTACCAACCGGGTGACTCAGCCACACCGGTCGAGCCCCCTTGTCCAAAGTGAGTTGGAAAGCCACACAAAAGGCACAACACGGCTACTACCCGGGCTAAATCCAGGCCAAACCCTCTCGCGAAACATGGAAGCGGTCGACATCGCGCCCCACACCAACGTATCCGTCGCGGTCACAGACCCAGCCGACAACGCTCTTTCCCCATAGACACCGCCCAGTCCCCGCGGCTTCCTCCCTGAGAGGTTTGTCAACGCGGGCCACGCTCACGCCCGGCCGATATCCCGCGCAATGGCCCGCGTCGAAAAACCTTCATCCCTGCTGCCGCTCGCTCGGCGAGCGACCCGCGACCGGTCACAGGAAGCGAACGGCAAGTTCTGCCGTTCGCCCATGTTTCAGATGTCGATCTTCTCGGCGATGCTCAGCGCATCTTCCAGCTCGACGCCAAGGTATCGCACCGTGCTGTCGACCTTGGTATGGCCAAGCAGCAGTTGGACGGCGCGCAGATTGCCGGTCTTACGGTAGATTTGCGCCGCCTTGGTGCGTCGCAGCGAATGCGTACCGTAGCCGCTCGGATCGAGACCGATCGCGGACACCCAATCCCGGACAAGCCGTGCATATTGCCGTGTCGAAATATGCGGCCTGTCGTGGAGTCGGCTCGGAAATAGAAAAGCGCACCCGCGCATCTCAGGAGACGACGCCCAATCCCAGATGGACTCGCGCGTGTTTTCAGAGACTTCGAACTGAACCGGTCGCTTGGTCTTGCTTTGGATGACTGACACACGGTCGCGGACGCCGTCTCCGACAATGAGACCGGCGACATTTAAGCAAACGAGATCGCAGCCGCGCAATTTGCTGTCGATGGCAAGGTTGAACAGCGCCAGATCCCGCAGATTGCCCGCGAGTTCGAGCCGGGCGCGGATGGCCCACACCTGTTTAGGGAGCAGTGGGCGCTTCTGGCCGACGATCCGTCCCTTGTTCCAGGCGCAACGCTTCGGGTTGACGGCAGGGAGTTGTATATTGGACATTAGTCTTCCTCAATCCGCCCCTCCCGCTCCAGGCGTCGACACCGTGTTGACCCACTCAGTCTACCCAAAAAGCGCGAACGGCAGCTTTCGGATCAGGGATCAAAACGCTCGCTGCCGCACCGCAGCAAGGCGGTAAAGAGCTCGATGCGGTCGGTGGGAATTTCCGGGGAGCGCGCCTACAGAGTTTTTTGTTGCTGCATCCTCGCTGCCGCCGTCGTCCTGCGTTTCCGGTTGGTCAGGCGAAGTTGTTCCGGTGCAGGCCGCAGCGAATGCTAGATCAGCGGCCCGTACCCCCGGGCCTACAGAAACTCACGGGGCAACTTCTCGCACGGGGCTAGAACCGGATCGTCGCCCCGACGACGGCGCGCTTGAGATACCGGTTGCCGGTGAGATCGACGTTTGCGCTCCACCGCTTGTTGATGCCCACGGCAAAACCGACCGTCCCGCTCCAGAATTTCACGTTGCGTTGCGTGGCCTCGAACCGAACGCTGAGGTTTTGCCCGGCAGGCAGGAGGCCGTCGGGCGAGGTGGTTGTGCCGCGAATGGTGTTGGTCGAATACGTATAGTTGATCCCGACTTAGGGGGTCAGGGTGACCCCGGATTCGAAAGTGATCAATCGCCCGTAGCGGGCGCCGAGGCTGGCAACCTCGATGACGCTTTCCGCCGACGCCTTGCGGCTGTCACTGAAGGTGTAGTTGCCGCTGAAGGTCAGCACGTTCTTGTCCCAGTTCGCCACACCGACAAGGCCAAGCGTATAGGTGTCCGAGTCGATCGACGCCTGGAACGGCCAGCTCACGGTGCCACAGGGATTGTTTGGCGGACACAAGGCTGGCGGCAGAAACGCATCGAGGTCGACGGAGATGTCGATGTCGGAGTTGCCCTGCACCCGGCCCCGGGTGATGAAGGCATTCAGGAAAGGCAATACCCAAGCGTCGAATTTGATCTGTGGCGCTTCGGTGGTGCTGACCACGTTGTCCAAGGTCACGAACGGAGTCGGCGTCAGCGGTGTGCCTGCTGGCGGCGGACCGGCCAGGCTGACGGCGACTGCAAGATCGGTGATTATCGTGTCCTGCTGGTTGAAGACATAAACACCCGAGGCGCCCAGGGGATATGGCAGAATGATCCCTTTCGCCGCGGCTTCCTTACCGAGTAACGGCAGGGTCCGGTCATATTTGTATGGCCTACCTATCGGATCCAGTTCGTAAAGCGAGCGTGGAACGCGCACCGGGAACGGGAAGTTCTGGAACCCCTGCACGATGGGTGTCGGTGTCTTCAGCGCGGTTTCCTGCGCCGCTGACGGGCTCGCCAATACCGCGAGGCAGGCACAGAAAGGGACCAACAGACAGGTTTTGAACACCGCGCTGCATCCTTCCACCTAGAAACGGAACTTGACGCCGAAGACCGGCCCGTGCTGGCTCACGTCATAGGCGAAGGGCCCGGTGGCCAGCGTTGTGGAATAGTCCATGCTGAAGTAACGGTAGCCGAAGTAGATCGAGGTCCGATCCCAGGGTTTCCAATCGAACAAGACATTTGCGCCAAGCTGCAAATCGTTGCCGCCGGCGCCGAATCCACCGAGGTCGAGCGAAGCGATCGCCGCCCAGCGATCGTTCAGCTCCCACATGGCACGGGCGCCGATCACCGGCTCCCACCAGCCTTCGTCGCCGCCCAGGACAGGCAGCGGCGCGGGCGCGGAAATGGTGATCTCCTGCCGCAGCGAGTTGTAGCGCACGCCGCCCTGCAGGTCGAAGGCATAGCGACGGCCGTTTGCATTGTAGCCGTCGAACACCTTGTAGGCGGCCAAAAGGCCAAACCATTTCTGCCGGATGTCGGCGTTGAACGTGGCGCCGGCGGGCGTCGGCAGCGTGCCGCCGGCCTCAAGTGAGACGTAGTTGGCGTCAACGATGAACCCCCAGTTGCCGCGCCAGGCTTCGAACTGGCCGGACCCCGCGAACTGCAGCAGGCTGACGGCATCACCGAGGTCCAGATCCAGCGGCACCTGCGTTCCGGCGACTGTCGACGTCCCGGTCGTGCGCGCCGGCAGAAAGGCGTAGAGATTGAGTACGTAGCGCCAGTCGGTCTCGCTTTGCCCGGATCGCGAGAAGGGTTCTGCCGACGCGATGGATACCGCCGAGCCGAATGCGATTGCGGCAAAAAGCTTGGCTATCATGTTTCTCATTTCTGATCCTTAGTTTCAGCTCGCCCGCGAAATCCCGCTCAGTTGACCCCGTAGATCTTGCGGTAGATCACGTCGAAAGGGCCGTTGTGGACGTAGACCTGATTGTTGTGGGCAAAGCGTTTCGGAATAAGTAGTTATGGGCTTTGACAATTAGGCTAAAGGCAAAACCGATTGGTCTACCCTGCCCACCGCACCGGGCGTATTAAAGCGCTTGCCTTCTAGGATATCCTCGACCGTCAGTATCTGCATCCGTGCATACTTCATGCCTAGAACGTCCAGATCGCCAGCATCAGCCATGAACTCCCGGAAGTTCCGTTCCTTGCGCTCGCCAAGTGGGTCCATGACGATCAGTCCGACCAGCAACGCCCCGTCGTTGTCAAGCACGCCGCGCAACTCCCGCACAACGTTGATCCCGACGTTCTTCCCGCCCTTCACTTCGATGGCCATGCTTTCGAGGCCACGGCGCTTGTTGGCGTCGTTCTCAGGCATGGCGAAGTAAATACGCCCGTCCACGCCACCATCCCCGCTCTGTCGCGTTGTAACGAAGCCGTCAACTTGTTCGACGGCCCATTTCTGGAAATGGTACTTGTCACGACTCCATAGGTCGCGAGCGCCCTCAACGTCATGCGGCACGCCCTCAATGGTAAAATGTTCCCCTTCCGCCAAACGCAGCCGCTCTTGCAGCCGTACCTTAGCGACACGCTTGATAGCGTGGATCGCTATGTCAATGCCGATCCACTGACGGCCTAACTTGTGCGCGGCCTCAAGGGTCGTGGCACAACCGCAGAACGGATCGAACACAACATCGCCCTCATTGGTACTCGCGCTGATTATGCGCTCTAAGAGTTGCGTAGGCTTTTGCGTGGCATAGCCAAGGCGCTCTTGGCCGGATTGCAATGGCCCGATATCTGTCCAAACGTCGCCAATCATTGGGCCGGGAGCTTCAGACATATACAGCTTGCGACGAATACGCTGTGTCTTCTTTGCTGGCAGGATGAGGCGCCCATCTTGGTCAAGTCGCTCCATTTCTGAGATATGGTTGAAAGTTGGTGATGGCCCCTGAGGGGCGGCATATCAAGGCGGTGCTGAAGCGCCGTCAATTCTCAAGAGAAAGGGATATGCCACATGTCGAAATCTACCGGTGTTCCATTCGAGCTATCATCGGAATTTTCACCTGATCCGCTGACTGAGGTCATTCAGTTCGGGGCACGCGAGCTGTTGCGAACGGCTGTGCAGGCTGAGGTTGCCGGTTTCATGGCGGTTCACGCGCAGCTTCTGGACAAGGAAGGTCGCCAGCGTCTGGTGCGCCACGGGTTCCTGCCGGAGCGCGAGGTGATGACCGGGATCGGCACGGTGCCCGTTCAGGTGCCCCGGGTCCGCGACCGGGGTGCGAACATCGATGGCAGCAAGATCAGGTTCCGTTCATCCTTGGTGCCGCCGTATCTACGCAAAGCGAAGTCCGTCGAGGAGCTGCTGCCCTGGCTTTACCTGAAGGGCATTTCAACGGGGGACTTCAGCGAGGCGCTGGCCGCCCTTTTGGGGCCGGATGCAGAGGGGCTGTCAGCCTCCACGATCACGCGACTGAAGGCGACCTGGTGGGACGAGTATGAAGCCTGGCGCAAGCGTGACCTGTCGGGCAAGCGCTATGTCTACATCTGGGCGGACGGGGTCTGCTTCACGCCCCGTTTGGACGGGGATCGTCAATGTATGTTGGTGATTATCGGCGCTGACGAGTACGGAGAAAAGGACGTTTTGAGCATCATGGACGGATTCCGGGAGAACGCGGACAGCTGGCGGGACCTGTTACGCGGTCTGAGGAAACGCGGCCTGACGGTGCCGCCCGAGCTTGCTGTCGGTGATGGCGCGCTTGGGTTCTGGACGGCGCTGCGGGATGTCTATCCGACCACCCGTGAGCAGCGGTGCTGGGTCCACAAGACGGCCAATGTAACGGGCGCGATGCCCAAGTCGCTGCGGGAAAAAGCCAAGGCCGATCTGCAGGATATTTGGATGGCCGAGACGAAGAAGGAAGCCAATGCGGCCTTCGATCTCTTCGTGGAAACCTACGGCCTGAAATACGAGCGGGCCGTGGCCAGGCTGGTCAAGGACCGCGACGTGTTGCTGACCTTCTATGACTTCCCGGCCGAACACTGGAAACACATCCGGACCACGAACCCGATCGAAAGCGTCTTTGCCACGGTCCGCAACCGAACGCGCAAAACCAAAGGATGCCTGAACCGCAAGACCGCCCTCGCCATGGTCTTCAGGTTGATGATGTCGGCCAAGAAGAAGTGGAGGAAGATCTCAGGGCCAAACCGTCTGCCCGAAGTGATCCAGGGGATTGCCTTCAAGGACGGGATCAAGCAACGTCAAAACGCCGCCTGATCACGCCGTCACCAACTTTTGGGCATAACTCGATTAATGATGGCGTGGACATAGCTCGCTTTCGCCGCATTATACGCCTTGTACTCATCCGTGATTAGGATGGTTCCTGCCGGATCGACGGTGTTTTTGAGGAATTGAACAATCCCTTTCCCCGAAAGATCGTCGGTGACACAGGCTGCTACCCTACCGCCACGCTCTACTGCGCCGATTACCGGCGTTTTCTTGGTCCCGCGCCCGCGCTTGTTCGGCTTATCATTATCGCGCTTGTTCCCTTTACGCGGCTTGCCCCCGACATAGGTTTCGTCGGCTTCCACGATCCCTTGCAGCATCGGCGCTTGTTCTGCCGCCATGGCGGCTCGGATGCGCTGTTGCATGTACCAGGCCGTCTTTTGATTCAATTCGAGGTCGCGAGCTAACTGGTAACTAGACAGGCTCTTTTTGGCGTTAATAACCAGCCCCACAGCGAGAAACCACTTTTGAAGCGGAACCTTGGTCTTTTCAAAGATCGTGCCAGACAGCACGTTGAAGCTCGACTTGCAATCACGGCAGTTCCAACGGCCTATCCGGTGTTTCTCGGATTTACGCGCCACACCAAAGCCGCCACAATGTGGGCACAGTGGCGCATCGCCCCAACGCACATTTTCAAGGTGCTCGATGCAGGCTTCTTGGTCCGGGTATAGGCTGAAGATGGTGATCAGGTTCATGACGTGTCCTCCCTACACCTTCAACGTAAGCGAACACACGCACGCTGTCAAGCCCCTATCTACTTATTCCGTAAATCTGAGCCGCGGCAGGTCAAACTCGCCGAGGCAAGCGAAAAGTTTCCTTGCTGCCCACGACCGGATCAGCATCATCCTCCGCCCGCGCCGCTACCGAATTTTCACCATCCCTGCCGTCATCTCGGCGGCAAACAACCTGGCAATTGACCTGAGGGGCCGGCAGGGGGCAGGTCACAATGCTGCCCCGACCCGCAACACCGTGAGACCCTCGCCCCCGACGGCGGCCATGGCTTCGCGCGATTGCAGCAGCTCGCACTCGATCCGCTCCGCAAGACGCCTGAGCGCCTCGCCCTGTTCGGTGAGAGTCGCTCCGCGCACGCCACGTACGATCAGCGCATGCCCGTGGTCGTCCTCGAGCTGCAGCCGTTTGCTCAACGACGATTGCGTCATGTGGAGATGGTCGGCAGCCGCGGTGAGGCTGCCGCGCCGTGCAACTTCCAGACAGGTCTTTCGACTCTTTTCCATTCCTAGAATTTATAGAGTCTCGTCTATAAATTCGATTTTTCGATTTGGTGAGCTGTGTCATCTTGTGCTGCGCACCATAGAGGATCAACAGCATGTATCTAGGCCTTGATCTTGGCACATCCTCAGTCAAGGGATCGGTGATTGACGAGACTCAGATGCCGGTAGCCATCGCCACGGCTCCGCTTACTGTCACGCGCCCACAGGACAATTGGGTTGAGCAGGACCCTGCGGACTGGATCGCAGCAATCAAGAGCGTCCTGGAAAAACTGGCCGAGACTGTCCCGTTGTCCCGCGTTTCAGGCATCGGACTTTCGGGGCATATGCACGGCGCAACGCTTCTCGGTGCAGATGGCACCGTCTTGGCGCCCTGCATCCTCTGGAACGATACGCGCGCGCACGTTCAGGCCGCCGCGATGGATGCCGATCCGGCCTGGCGCCGTATTTCGGGCAATGTGGTCTTTCCGGGCTTCACCGCGCCCAAGCTGCAATGGCTGCGCGAGGAACAGCCCGCACTGTTTGCCAAGGTCGCGACGGTTTTGCTTCCCAAGGATTATGTCCGATTCTGGCTGACCGGCGAGTTGGTCGGCGAAATGTCCGATGCCGCCGGCACAAGCTGGCTTGATACCGGCAAACGTGACTGGGACACCGAACTTCTGGAAAAGACCGGACTGACGCGCGCGCAGATGCCACGGCTGGTCGAGGGCAGCGATGTTTCGGGTGTGCTGCGATCCGAGATCGCGCAGGAGTTCGGATTTGCTGCCGATGTGCCGGTCGCCGGTGGTGCGGGTGACAACGCTGCTTCTGCCATTGGCATGGGTGTCGTCGCGCGCGGTCAGTCCTTTGTTTCGCTTGGCACCTCAGGTGTCCTCTTCGCGGCTAGCGATGCCTACAAACCCGACCCGGCGACCGCGGTACATACGTTTTGTCACGTTCTGCCGGAGATGTGGCACCAAATGGGTGTGATCCTGTCTGCTTCGGATTCGATGACCTGGTGGGGCAAGATGTTGGGCCAGTCGCCCAGTGCTCTGACCCGTGGTCTTGGTGCGCTTCAGGCACCGGGCCGCACGCTCTTTCTGCCGTTCCTCGGAGGTGAACGTACGCCCTGGAACAGCGCTTCGCTGCGCGGGGCCTTTGTCGGACTGGAGCAAGCCACCGATCAGGCCGCGGGCACCCGCGCGATCATGGAAGGCGTGTCCTTCGCGCTTGCTGACAGCAAGGCCGCTCTTGCGGCCTGCGGCACCGAGATGACCACGTGCCTGGCGGTCGGCGGCGGCAGCGCCTCTGACTATTGGTTGGCCGCACTGGCCACCGCCCTCGACATGCCGCTTGATGTGCCGGAAGGGAGCGAGACCGGTGCCGCCTTCGGCGCCGCGCGTCTGGGCATGATGGCCGCGACCGGCACCACCGACATCTCCACCCCGCCCAAGATCAATCGCACCATCGACCCCGATGCCGCGCTGCGCGACGCGTTTGCCGCCGCCCACGCCCGCTACATCGAAGCCACACAACACATAATGGACCTGACATGATCGACTTTTTTAAGGACATCCCCGAAATCGCATACGAGGGGCCGGATTCGATCAGTGAATTCGCCTTTCGCCACTATGACCCGGACGAAATTTTGGACGGCAAATCTATGGCCGATCACCTGCGCTTTGGCGTGGCCTATTGGCACAGCTTTGCCTGGCCTGGCGGCGATCCATTTGGTGGGCAGACTTTTGACCGCCCGTGGTTCGGCGACACGATGGAGCTGGCCAAGATGAAGGCCGATGTCGCCTTTGAGATGTTCCGCATCCTGGGGCAGCCCTACTATTGCTGGCACGATGCCGATGTGCGCCCAGAAGGCGATACGCTCGCGGAGTCGCGGTCGCGCATGGAGGAAATCACCGACTATCTGGGCGAGAAGATGGAAGCGGGCGGCCCCAAGCTGCTCTGGGGCACGGCGAACCTCTTTACTAACCGCAGGTTCATGTCCGGCGCCGCGACCAACCCCGACCCGGAAGTCTTTGCCTGGTCTGCGGCCACGGTGAAATACTGCATGAACGCCACGCTCAAGCTGGGTGGTGAGAACTATGTGCTGTGGGGCGGGCGCGAAGGGTATGAAACCTTGCTCAACACAGATCTGAAGCGCGAGCGCGAACAGGCCGGGCGGTTCCTCTGCATGGTGGTCGATTACGCCAAGAAGATCGGTTTCGACGGCCAGATCCTGATCGAGCCCAAGCCGCAGGAGCCCACCAAACACCAATATGACTTCGACACGGCTACGGTTTACGGGTTCCTCAAGGATTTCGGGCTGGAAAACGAGGTGAAGATGAACCTCGAACAGGGTCATGCGATCCTAGCCGGGCATTCCTTCGAGCACGAAATCGCAATGGCGGCGAGCCTTGGCATCTTTGGCTCTATCGACATGAATCGCAATGACTACCAGTCCGGCTGGGACACCGACCAGTTCCCCAACAATATGCCGGAAGTGGCGTTGGCCTATTACGAGATCCTCAAGGCGGGCGGGTTCACCACCGGTGGCACGAACTTTGATTCCAAGCTGCGCCGCCAGTCGCTTGATCCGGTTGACCTGATCCTGGCGCATGTCGGTGCGTTTGATGTTTGCGCGCGTGGCTACAAGGCCGCGTCCAAGATGCTGGCCGACGGTGCGCTGACCGCACAGGTCAACGCGCGCTACGCCGGTTGGGATGCGCCCGACGCCAAGGCGATGCTGACCTCCTCGCTGGAGGACATCGCGGCGCGTGCAGAAGCCGAAAGCATCCAGCCCGAGCCTCGCTCGGGCCGTCAGGAGCGTCTGGAGAACATTGTCAACCGCTACGTCTGAACCGACTCACAGCGACGAAACAGTGTTGAATCTAACGATATCAGGTCAGCCCGAACCGCGGGCTGACTTTGCATTGACCTTTGTCCCGCCGGGCAGAATTCAACAGGACCGATATGACCGACTTTAGAGACCTTGCAAACACGTTGCGCGCGCTTTCGATGGACGCCGTGGATGCCGCCAATTCCGGTCACCCCGGTGCGCCGCTGGGCATGGCCGATGCGGCGAGTGTCCTCTATCGCAACCATCTGAAGTTCGACGCGAGCGCACCGGATTGGCCAGACCGGGACCGGGTCGTCTTTTCGAACGGACATGCCTCGGCCCTGCTCTATGCGCTGCTGCATGTGACGGGCTATGCTGACATGACGTCCGAGCAACTGCGCAACTTCCGCCAGCTTGGTGCGATCACCGCAGGCCACCCAGAATACGGCCATGCGGCGGGTATCGAGGTGACCACCGGCCCGCTGGGTCAAGGGCTGGCCAGCGCTGTCGGCATGGCCATCGCCGAGCGCATATTGGCCGAAAGCTTCGGCGATGGGATCGTCGATCACCGAACTTTTGTCTTTGCGGGCGATGGCTGTTTGCAAGAGGGCGTGGGCCAGGAGGCGATCAGCCTTGCGGGGCATCTGGGGCTGGGCAAGCTGGTGGTTCTCTATGACGACAACGGCATCACTATTGATGGTGCGACCTCGGTTTCTTTCAGCGATGACGTGACCGCACGCTTTGCCGCCTGCGGCTGGCACACCATCAGTTGCGACGGCCATGATCACGCGGCCCTGGATGCGGCTCTAAGCGAGGCGCGGACACAGAGCGACAAGCCCACGTTGATTGCGATGAAAACGGTGATCGGCTTTGGCTCTCCTAACCGGGCAGGCACGGCGGGCGTGCATGGCGCGCCGCTTGGCGCGGATGAGAACGCAGCGACACGGGCGCAACTGGGATGGGAGGCCGCACCCTTTGAGGTACCTGCCGCGCTGGCAGAGGCTTGGCGCGAGATCGGTCGGGCGGGCACAGGTGCCCGGAAAGACTGGACGACTCGTTTGCAGGCGTTGCCCGAATCAGAGTGCGCAGAGTTTGAGCGCCGCATGGCGCGCGCGTTGCCCGATGAGTATTCCGAGACGTATCAGGCGGCCCGTAGCGCCCTTGCTGAGGCCCCGCAAAAGGTTGCGACCCGCAAGGCCAGCCAGAACGCCCTCGCGGCGCTGGCCCCGGCGCTGCCGGAGCTTGTTGGCGGCTCTGCGGACCTGACCGGCTCCAACCTGACCCGCGTGCCTGCGGTCGACAGCCAGTTCTCCGCCGACGCCGGTGGTCGCTATATCGGCTGGGGCGTGCGCGAATTTGCCATGGCCGCGGGGATGAACGGCATCTCGGTCCATGGCGGGTTGATCCCTTATGGCGGCACCTTCCTCGTGTTCTCGGACTACGCGCGGAACGCCATCCGCCTTTCGGCCCTGATGGAGGTCGGCACGATCTACGTAATGACCCACGACAGCATCGGCCTGGGCGAAGACGGCCCGACACACCAGCCGGTTGAACATCTGGCCTCGCTGCGGGCCATTCCGGGGCTCAGCGTCTTTCGCCCCGCTGATGCGGTGGAAACGCTGGAATGCTGGGACATCGCTCTGCGCAACCGCACCCGCCCATCGCTGCTGGCTCTGTCGCGGCAAGGGGTGGCGCAACTCAGGACCGAGGCGGGTACGACCAATCGCTCTGAACTGGGGGCCTATGTCCTGCACGCGCCGGAAGGGGAGCGCGACATCACCCTGCTGGCGACCGGCACCGAGGTGACCATCACGCTTGACGCCGCCCGGAAGCTGGCGGGTGAAGGAATCGCGGCTGCCGTGGTCTCAATGCCAAGCTGGGACCTCTTCGAGGCGCAACCTGACGCCTATCGCAACAGCGTTCTGGGCACCGCCCCGCGCGTCGCAATCGAGGCCGCAAGCCCCTTCGGCTGGACTCGCTACGTCGCGCGCGAAAGCGACGTCGTGGGCGTGCACGGGTTCGGCGCTTCGGGCAAGGCCGAGGACCTCTATGCCCATTTCAAGATCACAAATACTGACATCTGTGCCAAGGCGCGCCACATGCTGAACAAGGACTGACGAGATGAAATTTTTCGCCGATACGGCCGAGCTTGCCGACATTGCCGAGTTGAACGCCTACGGGCTGCTCGATGGTGTGACCACCAACCCTTCGTTGATCGCGAAATCGGGCCGCGACTTCAAGGAGACTATCGCCGAAATTTGCACGACCATCTCTGGGCCGGTTTCCGCCGAAGTCGCCTCGATGGAATTCGACGGCATGGTGGCGGAAGGCACGCGACTGGCAGAGATCGCAGACAACGTCGTCGTCAAACTGCCCCTGACGCTTGATGGGTTGAAGGCTTGCCGGCACTTCAGCGGCGCGGGCATCAAGACAAATGTCACGCTGTGCTTTTCGGTCAATCAGGCGCTTCTGGCGGCGAAGGCGGGTGCGACTTATGTCTCGCCCTTCATCGGGCGGCTGGATGACATCAACATCGATGGAATGGAGCTGATCCGCGACATCCGGACAGTGTTCGAAAACTACGATTTAGGCACCGAGATCCTTGCGGCCTCAATCCGCTCCGCCAACCACGTCTCTGAGGCCGCGATTGCAGGCGCGGATGTGGCAACCTGCCCTGCGGGCGTGATCAAGGGCCTCGCGGCCCATCCTCTGACGGTCAAGGGGCTGGCCCAGTTTGAGGCAGATTGGAAAAGCACCGGCCAATCGATCCTGTGACCCCGGTGAAGGCCACACGGAATGGACCAAAGGAGCGGAAATGACACTTGATCTTCCTCAGACAGGCTCGTTTGTCGGGCGCGTCTGGCAGCCCGACGTCGCTGGGCCCGTACTTGTGGTCAGGCGGGACGACCGGCTTGTCGACATCACCTCGCGTGGCATTCCCACGATGCAAGCGCTTTTGAGCAGGGAGGATCCCGCAGGCGTGGCGCGCGCAGCAGATGGCACGGATATTGGGTCGCTTGCCGACATTGCGGGGAACTCGACCGAAGCGCCGGACGGCGACCTGCCTTTCTTTCTGGCCCCTTCCGACAACCAGCCGATCAAGGCCTGCGGCGTGACCTTCGCGACCTCCATGCTCGAGCGGTTGTCTAACGTCAGCACTAATGGGACAGTTTAGGGCGATTTGTCCCGCGCCCCGGTCATAGCCGGTGAAAATCTCGCTGCGCCTTGCCTGAAGGGCGGCTTATCTCGCCGCGCTGTAGCGACCGCTTTCGCCGTGTCGCAGCAACGATGCTCTGCGAGCGCACGCGGCAATTATTTTGACGAGTCTGCAGTGGGCTCGGGGACTAAGCCGCTCTCGCGGCAACGGCGCTTGTTGCTGAGGTAGCGAGCGGAACAATATGTAGGCGCATTTTGCGATGTGACGGACCTGCCTGACGATTGAGGTTTCTCAATTGGACAGGAGGTTCCCATGACACAGGAGAAGATGAGCCCGCTGCGTGCGCGGATGATCGAGGACATGCGCATTCGCGGGTTGGCTGAGACATCGCAGAAAGCGCATATCCGGGCGCTGAAGGATTTCACAGCGTTTCTGGGGCGTGCGCCGGATACGGCGACGCCAGATGAGCTGCGCGCCTATCAGCTTCATATGACCGACACTGAGGTGACGCCGTCGGTCTACAATTCGCGGATCACGGCACTGCGGTTCTTCTTCGGCATGACATGCAATCGGGAGGATATGAAGAAGTACATGCAGTTCCGCACCGAGCCGCGGAAGCTGCCGATTGTGCTGAGCTTCGAGGAGGTCTCGGCGGTTTTGTCCGCGGCCCCTGGGCCCGGTCTCAAGTATCGGGCGGCACTCGGCATCGGGTATGGCGCAGGGCTGCGTGCCTCCGAGGTCACCAATCTCAAGGTTCGGGACATCGACAGTGACCGCATGCTGATCCATGTCGAGCGCGGTAAGGGCGGCAAGGATCGCGATGTGATGCTTTCGCCGTCCTTGCTGGAACTCCTTCGCGACTATTGGCGTGAGGCTCGCCCGCAGGGCTGGCTGTTTCCTGGGCAGAGCCGGGTTGAACCCCTGTCTCCACGGTCCTTGAATCGTGCCTTCAACTCGGCAAAGGCGATGGCCGGCATCAAGAAGCCTGCAACATTGCACTCGCTCCGGCACAGCTTTGCTACGCATTTGTTGGAGGCCGATACGGATGTGCGGGTGATCCAGGTTCTCCTCGGCCACGCCAAGTTGACCACGACGGCACGATATACACATGTGGCGACCAAGACGTTGCGCAATGTGTCCAGCCCGTTCGAGCACATCCAGGATGTGACCTGACGGGGGCTGCAGCGTGCCGCGGCACGCGCTGGAGGTTGCCGACATCTTCCGTGATCATGGGCCTGCCTATCGGCGGGCCAATGCAGGGCGTCTGAGCCTTGGGCAACTCAAAGTGATGTCCGCCATTGAAGCCTGCCGGACCGAAGCACTCGGTGGGCATGTGGCAGCTTGCACCAAATGTGATCACCAGCATATCGCCTACAACAGTTGCAAGAACCGGCACTGCCCGAAGTGCCAGGGACCGGCGGCGCGCGATTGGATGGCGGCGCGGGCAGACGACTTGTTGCCCGTGGAATATTTCCACGTCGTCTTCACATTGCCGGCCGAGATCGCCCGCATCGCCTACTGGAACAAGCGGGCAATGTACGGCCTCTTGTTCAAGGCATCAGCCGAGACGGTGATGACCATCGTCGCTGACCCCAGGCACCTTGGTGCCCGCGTCGGCATGACCTGCGTTCTCCACACCTGGGGATCGGCGATGACGCATCATCCCCACATCCACATGATCGTGCCCGGCGGCGGGTTGTCGCTTGATGGCATCCGATGGATCGGCTGCAAGCCCGGGTTCTTTCTGCCGGTCCGGGTGCTGTCTCGGCTGTTCAGACGCCTGTTCCTTGAGGGCCTGGTCAACTTGCACCGCGCCGGGCAGCTCACCTTCTTCAGTGATCTTGCCGGGCTGGCCGATGCAGATGCCTTCACTGCTTACCTCGCACCGCTGCGCAAAACCGAATGGGTGGTCTATGCCAAACCGCCCTTTGGCGGACCCGAGCAGGTTCTGGCCTATCTCAGCCGCTACACCCACCGGGTCGCGATCTCCAACCATCGCCTCGTCAGCGCAGATGCCGACACCGTTTCCTTCCGCTGGAAGGATTACCGCATCAAGCGCGGCGACCGGATGAAGGTCATGCGGCTCGACACGGGCGAGTTCATCCGCCGGTTCCTCATGCATGTCCTGCCCGATGGATTCCATCGCATCCGCCACTACGGCCTGCTGGCAAGCGCCGCCCGCAAGGCCAACATCGCGAAGATCCGCACATTGCTCGGTGCGGAACCGACCAGGCAGGAAGACGCACCCTCTGCCGAGATCATCCCTCTAATCTTGCGCGAGCCATGCCCCGACTGCGGCGGACCCATGCGTATCACCGAGACGTTCCGGCGCGGCGAGGTTCCGCAATCCCGCGCCCCACCGAGGAGACAGGCCGCATGACCGGGCGCGCGCTCATCCCAACCGCTACCAACCGGGTGACTCAGCCACACCGGTCGAGCCCCCTTGTCCAAAGTGAGTTGGAAAGCCACACAAAAGGCACAACACGGCTACTACCCGGGCTAAATCCAGGCCAAACCCTCTCGCGAAACATGGAAGCGGTCGACATCGCGCCCCACACCAACGTATCCGTCGCGGTCACAGACCCAGCCGACAACGCTCTTTCCCCATAGACACCGCCCAGTCCCCGCGGCTTCCTCCCTGAGAGGTTTGTCAACGCGGGCCACGCTCACGCCCGGCCGATATCCCGCGCAATGGCCCGCGTCGAAAAACCTTCATCTCACCGGACCTCCGCTGCAGTTCGCATGAATGTCCGCTTCAGCATTTTGGGCGATTGAGCCGGTAACTAGCATGACGCAGGGTTGGGGCTCGATCCCTGTTCGCTCATTTTAACTCGCTGCTATCTGTTTCAAATTTCCCTGTTAAAGAGTTTAGGGAATTACGGTGTAAGACGCTGGTTTCGTTGAAAGTATCAGCGAGGACCGCTCATGGTTCAGCGTATTTCGTGATTTTCCCTGTATTTTCTCTGTTAACAGGGAGTTTTTGGCCGAGACTGGCTAGCTCAAGACTGCGCGCACAGCCAACACAAATAAGTCATTGATAGTAATGTATATGATCTGAATTTCGGTCGCGAAAACAGGGCAATTTGAAGTTCCATATTACCCCAGACGCCATGGTCACCCTAATTCAGGCGGTTTCTGCGAAAAGTCTGGAATCGCCATTTCCGCGCTAGCAGTTTGACCGCATGTGATGGTCAGTGCATTTGCCTTGATGGGGTTATGATGCAAAGGCCCCTGCAGGTCCGGCAAACAGACAACCTGCCTTTCATCACATTTTGAAGTCGTGGAAGACTTGACGCTTGCGCGGGCGTTCAGAGTCCGGCGAACAGTTCTCCCTGTTCAGACCAGATCGGAGTGAAGGCGTGAGCGCCTTGCGGCGTCGAGCGCAGTTGAACGCAGCGTTCGAATATCTGTGAGTCCGTTCACCGAAAAACCCGGCGGTGGCACGGCTGATCTTTACTGGAAGACGTGCTTTTACATGGGTAGAAAGCGCCGATGACTGATTCCCAAATGCCGCATATGCAGGACCTGGAGATCCTTTCGTCCTTTTTAAGGCATGAGGCCTTAACGGCTAAAAACTTTAACGACGCGCTTGCCTGTGCGTCGCTGTTTGGGCGCCTCCACTGGGACAACATTTCCGGTTTCTTCGGTGACGACGCGTTCGAGCAGGCGCTTTTCGAGAAGTGGCGGGGTGAATTTCGTGATCTGCCGGAACGAAACAGGCCCGATACAAAGCCCAAGACATGGGCGTTTGTCTTGTCACAGGTTTTCTCAGGTGGCGGCCATTCGCGGCTGTTGCGACAGCTGAGCAGTGGGCTTGCGGACTATGACATTACTCAGTCACTGGTGGTCACACGTCGGGCGGCGTCCGATGTCTTGAATGCTCTGCCAGACCATCTGGCTTCAAAAAGAGTGTTGAGGGGAAGCCTGACACACAGATCGGTTTCTCTATTCGGGGCGTTGCGGGACGAGGACGTTGTTCTCCTGCTGAACAATCCCGACGATATCGGGGCCGCATTGGCAGCACGCGCGCTGCGCGAACGGGGCGTGCGCGTGCTGTTCCTCAATCATGCGGATCATGTGTTTTCGTTTGGCCCGGGTGCGGCGGATACCGTTCTGGAAATCTGTGCAACAGGCTGGAAAACAACGGCTGAGCGGCGGTCTGCGCATGCCCAACATTTCATGGGTATTCCACTGGTCTCCGACGGGTCAACGCGATCGCCAATCAGATCCAATACAACCGGCCCGATCCTCTCGATCGGCGGGCCGATCAAGTACAAACCCTCCTCCAGCCTGGACTTTTCGGCGTTCCTTGACCGGATTCTGAAACTGGTGCCCAACGACGTTGTCCTGATCGGCCCGAGTAGGAAAGAGAGTTGGTGGGCCGATGTTTCTCGCAAACATCCCGATCGCCTTCATCTGATGGGCGTTCAGCCTCCCGAGACGGTCAGATCCGAATTCGGGCGCGCTTCCTGTTACGTCGACAGCTTTCCAATGGACGGCGGCACCGTTTTTTCAGAGGCCATCATGAACGGTCTGCCGTCATTTGGTCTCAACCGCAATGCGGCCCTGGGCATCAGCCCGGCAGATGCACTACGCTGCGACGGGGTCGATCAGCTCGTCTCCAATGTTACCGAGTACCTATCAAGCGGGGCATACTCTGCGGAACTGGCTTCCGTTCAGAACCAGATCCGGCATGAGTTTTCCAATGCGGCGGTGGCCGCCCGCGTTCTCCATGCGGCAAACGGGGTGGCAGAACCACTTCCTGACTATCTGGCCGCTCTCGGCAACCGAAGCCCGGACTACAATGCCGAAAACTGGCGCGAGGATGCCCGCCTTCATTGCCCCAAAAGGATCTGGCGCAAGCTTTCACTCGGCGCGCGGGCGCGCATTTTTAGAAAGGTCGGTGATCTGGGGCTGAGCCGCGCGGTGGCCAGGGAAATCAGGCATCGCATCTGGATCGGTTAATCCTCCCATGAAAGCAACCGCGCACAACCGAACCCTGCGCGGCCGTAGTCGTTTCCATTGTAAAACATGTAGGTGTTTCCCGCTGAGCTGATCACGGCCGGGTAGGCCATCATGTCAGAATCCCAGTCCGACGGCCCGCCGGTCAGGCCAATCTGATCGTCGCGACGGGTCCAGGAATACCCATCCGCGGATTCGGCATATGCGAGTTGGTAGGCATTGGATTCACTGCCCTTGCCGAAGAACATGCGGTACTTGCCGTCCTGATGGATTACATACGGACGGCCAACGCGGTGTTCCCCCGGCAAGATGTCTACCGCCACATCGCCATGATCCGGAAAGTGAATCCCGTCCTCTGATTCCATGTATCTGATGTTGTAGACCGGCAGGGATTTCTTCTTTCCGAGCACAAATTCGCTGCCGCCGCCATACCAGATCCGCCATCTTCCGTTTTCGCGCAGAATGGAATGAATGGCGCGAAACAAGGTTTCCTCCGGTGTTCGATCCAGAACGGGAACCTGAGAGTAACGTGCAAAAGACGCACCCTGGTCTTTGCTGATCGCAAGGCCACAAAACGCCCGGAACCGCACTTTTTCGCCCCGAAGATAGCCGGCGTAGTACATGCGCAGTTCATTGTTCGTTTCAATGACTGCACATGGCACAACGCCATGTTGATCAAAGGTTCCGAAACTGCCGACATCCAGCACAGGGTCACTGGAAGCTCCGAGAACTTTTTTCGGATCGTCTTTTGCAACGTCGACGAATCCTGCCCGGCTCACGCCGTCGTCGTCACGAAAACCACAAAAAACGCGGATTCTGTCGCCAAGAACGATGGGTGTGGGCTGCAGGGCTGAGTGCCGTGCCCAGTCCGAGCTGCCGTCAGGACCATACACCAAACCCAGCTTTTGCCACTTCATGGCGCGCCTCCTCATCCTGTGACGTTACGTGTGGTGCCCTGCAGAACCCGCTGTCCCAGGGCCCGGCGATCTATGTCAGCGTCACCAGCGAACGGTCCGGCAGGAACCGGGAGCGACGGATGGTGTAGCTGCGGTCCTTCAGCCATTCGCGGACCGCCATCGACTCGCCGGGGTAGCGCGTGTCGTTCAACTCGTCGAAGACAAGCACGCTGCCAGTCATCAGGCGATCTTCCAAAGCGTCAAGCGCGGCCTTTGTCGGCTCGTACAGCGCCATGTCGAAGTAAGCCAGGGCGACGATGGCCTCCGGATGGTTATCCAAGTAACCCGCGACCGTGGTGCAGGCATCGCCCTGGACGAGGTGATGCTGCACCGCGTGCCCCATAGCGTTTTCGGACCGGTGATATGCCAACAATTGCGCCAGATAGTCTTTGTAGTTTTCCGGCACGGCATAGCCGTCATCCTTCACCGTTTCCGAGCGGGTGTCGACGTCGGTGATGCCCTCGTACCCGTCAAACGTATCGAAGCCGACAAATGGCCGGGATGCGTTGTAGGGCTCCAGCATGGCGCGCATGGATTCGAAGACAACGAGATCCTGACCCAGCCATGTTCCCAGAACGTAGATATCTCCGGGCACGTCCACGACTTCGCTGTAGGCCTCGTAAAGAAAGAACAGCTTGGCCAGCGCCGAGGAGCGGGCGAACAGGCCGAAATTGGTGAGCAGCGTGGCATCATTGAAGGGACGGGCCTCGAACAGATTGTACAGCTGTTCGCGGGCCGACATCTGGGATTGCGACGTGTTGTTGTGAGGCAGGTAATCCGAGTTCTTCATGGCGCGCTCCTTTTGCCTGACGTTCCTACTCATACCCCGCCAACTGCGGCAAGAGGAATGGGAATGTCAGGGCGATATTGTGCTGATCCTGCGCAGCCCGGGATTTGGGGCGCGGGCAGCATGGGGCCCGACGATCTGACCGTTCTGCCAGCATTCGAGGCGATCGGTGACCGTCCAGCGAAGGCGCCCCGGTGGGGTCGTCTGTTTTCCAGTTACGCTGCTGAAGCAGCGTAATGCCAACCGGGTCATCAAACTCAATTTCTCGGCTGAGAAGAATGTCATTCGGCCGGACGCTTTTGCCGAGGATTGGACCTATACTTTCACAGTCAGCCCGGTGACGAAGAACCCGTTCCAGCGCAACCCACCTGCGCCACCGGTTGATGCCGTGACCCGGGCTGCCGTTTTAGCTCCGGTCCGGTGAGGAATATGGATTGAAATACTCTCGGTTTGACGTATTCGCTGTCACTCTCGTGGCCGCATTGGCCTGCGGTTCCGTCGTTCAGGCACAGCAAACTGATACATCGCCCCGGGCCCGACTGGAAGCGACGTCAACGTCCTCTTTGGGTGGCCCTGGTTCAGCGCAGGCACAGCTGGAAGACGACAGGCTCAGACGGCTGAATGCCTCGCGCTTATGCGAATGCTCGAAAACTCCGGTGACGGCCAGGCCGATGAATGTGTCAGGCGTCGTGCTCAATCACAACGAGGGAGGCTTACGATCACCAATCCGGTGACCGGGTTTGTATTAGGCCGCGAAACTCCTGAAATGTTGCTCTCTGCTCCTAAAGTGCAAAGCTCACTCATCTAACGATTTAGAAAAAAGGGGGAATGTACCATGAATGCTTTCAAGGGGTTAGTCGCATCGGTTTGCGCGGTGCTGTTCATTTCGGGTCAGGCGTTTGCCGAGTCGGGCGAGGATTGCCATCGGGGTACACTCGATGATGCCTATTGCGACCGCAATCTCGACCAGGTTGCCGATTTGCCGACTGATCCGGCAGATTGGGTCGATTCGTCCACCATCATTTTCGCGTATACGCCGGTGGAAGACCCTGCAGTTTATGCCAATATCTGGCAGGGTTTCGTCGATCACATGGCTGACGCGACCGGACGCAAAGTGGTGTTCTTCCCCGTCCAGTCCAACGCTGCACAGTTGGAAGCAATGCGTTCGGGCCGTCTCCACGTGGCCGGTTTCAATACCGGGTCCAATCCGATCGCCGTCAGCTGTGCCGGGTTTGTGCCGTTTGGCATGATGGCCTATGACGACGGTTCGTTCGGATACGAGATGGAGATTAATGTTCCCGTCGATTCGCCGATCACTTCGCCCGATCAGATCGAAGGCCGGACAATGGCGTTCACCTCACCGACCTCCAACTCCGGCTTCAAGGCGCCCTCGGCGATTCTGAAAGGGGAGTTCGGGCTGGTTGCCGACGAGAATTTCACTCCGACGTTCTCCGGCAAACATGACAACTCTATTCTCGGGGTCTAGAACGGTGACTACGAAGTCGCGGCTATCGCGAACTCGGTTCTCCAGCGGATGGTGCGTCGCGGCGTGATCGAAGAGGGCAAGATCCGCACGATCTATAAGTCGCAGACCTTCCCGACCACTGGCTATGGCCATGCCCACAACCTGCACCCGGAACTGGTTGCCAAGATCAAGACGGCGTTCTGGACATACGAATGGGACGAGAATTTCAAGAAAGAGTTCAAGAAGGCCGACCGCTTCGTTGGCATTACGCACAAGTTTGACTGGGCGGTCATCCGTCAGATCGATGCGGCCAACGGCGTGACCTACGACTGCAAGTAATCCGCTGAAAATATCATGTGCTGGGACCGTCGGTTTTGGCGGGCCCAGCGCAATTTCATTTCCATTCGAGAAAGACACTCATGCTGCGCCTAGAACACCCGTCCAAGCGCTACAAAACCGGCGACTTGGCCCTAACCAATGTGTCTCTGGAAATCCCGGACGGTCAGTTGGTGGCTTTGATCGGCCCGTCCGGTGCGGGAAAATCCACCCTGATACGGTGTGTCAACCGTCTGGTTGAAGCGACCGAGGGAAAAATTCATCTGGGCGACAGGGAAATCACTGCTCTTTCAACGGGGGATCTGCGCAGGGCGCGCCGCCGAATGGGGATGATCTTTCAGGAATATGCCCTGGTTGAGCGGCTGACCGTGATGGAGAACGTGCTGTCCGGTCGCTTGGGATATGTTAATTTCTGGTAAAGCCTGTTCCGCAAATTCCCAAAGGAAAACGTGCGCGAGGCCTATCGCCTTCTGGATCGGTTGGGTCTGATGCATATGGCAGACAAGCGCTGACGAATTGTCCGGGGGGCAGCGGCAGCGCGTCGGCATTTGCCGGGCCTTGATTCAACATCCCGAGTTGTTGCTGGTGGATGAACCAACCGCCAGCCTCGATCCGAAGACATCGCTACAGATCATGCGACTAATCAAGGAATTGTGCGAGGAACGTGGCCTGGCTGCGATCATCAACATTCACGACGTGGCACTTGCACAGATGTATTCCGAACGGGTCGTCGGCTTGAAACTGGGCGAGATCGTCTATGTAATCGGCGGAGCAATACTCGGCCACGGTAGCGGCGGCATTGTGCAGTCGCGGGCGGCGTAATAGTCGGCCACTTTTGCCCTTTCGGATTTCGGGAGGGTTTGGGGATACTCACCGTGGATTTGTATTTGAAGGTGCGTCAGGCTCATTTTCAGGACGGTTTGAGCGGACGCCAGATTGCCCGGGATTTTGGGATCAGCCGGGACAGTGTTGCGAAGATGCTGGCCTATTCGGAACCGCCAGGGTATCGGCGGACGGCGCCGATCCGACGGCCCAAGCTGGATGCTTTCATTGGTCAGATCGACCGGTGGCTGGCTGAGGACAAAGCCCGGCCACGGAAGCAACGTCACACGGCGAAGCGCATTTTCGAGCGGCTGCGGGATGAGTGCGGGTTTGATGGCGGCTACACGATCGTGAAGGATTACGTCCGGCTCTGGAAGCGGACAGGCAGGGAGATGTTCGTACCGCTGAGCCATCCGGCGGGACATGCCCAGGCGGATTTTGGCGAAGCCCTGGTGGTGATCGGTGGGGTCGAACAGAAGGCACATTTCTTTGCCTTCGATCTGCCGCACAGCGACGCCTGTTATGTCCGGGCCTATCCTGCGACCACCACCGAGGCCTCCCCAAGCTGGCCGACTTTTGCACCGCCCCGGTGGCAGGTTTTTACGCCGCCGTTGACACCGATGATGTGAAGCGCTGCGCCGCAGCTTCACCAGACCGGACTTTCGCTGCGGCCGCGAAATCGAACTGGCAGCGAACTGGGAAGATGCGGGACTTTTTAACGTCTTGGAAATTGGCATTTTGTTCTGCGGACGACATGCGCCTCAAAGTCACTTTTGCAAAAGAGCGGCCACTGGCGCATTTCCGCCAATTCACGTTCCATAGCCCAAAGCTCTCGTGGGCTGTTCCCCGTCAGCGCCTACTGGACAGATTGGGCTGATTACTTAGCGGTTCAACTAAGCGAAGAGATCAGGTGAGCCACAAACGACGAAAGAAGAGCCGGCGCTATCGAGCCCTCCCGATGGATTGCGCCGACCGACCACCGCGCTCCGATAAGGTCAAGCTTCAACTTTGCGACGGCACCGGATTCAATTTCTTCCCGAACACATCTTTCCGGCAACATCGTCAAGAACCGTCCTGATCTAAGTAACTTGCTAAACGCAAACATTGAGTCCGGTTCAATTGTACTTCTGATACCAACGACGCCCGAAGCAGCCAGTATGGAGCCCGTCAGCACATCCATGGGAGAACCCGCCGCATGTCCGAGCCAATCGGATTCTGCAAGGTCCGAGGGCCGCAGATTGTCGCGTCCGGCAAGTGGATGGTTGCAACTGCACAGCAATGACAGTTCATCATCGTAGAGATGCTGAGCGATGAAGCCAGATGGCGGAGAAAGCATCCCGATCGGACCAATGGACAGGTCCAGACTGCTGGTTTCGATCCCCCGCTGTAGACCAATTATACCAGTCTCGACAATCGAAACCCTCGCCCGGGGGTGCCTGCTCAAGAACCCGATCACCGTATCGAGCACTGCAGGGGCTTCGGAGGGTGCAACTCCAACTCTAATGTGGCCAATGGACCCGGATTTCCAGGCGGCGACATCTTCATTGGCCCTGCGAAGCATTTCGTTCACCACGCGTCCGTAGACTGCGAGGCGTTCCCCAAATTCGTTCGCACTTGCTCCCTTCCGTCCGCGCTCGACCAGGTGAGCATCAACGCTACTTTCCAAGACCTGAAGGCTCTTTGTTACCGCTGGCTGCGAAATGTTCAGCGCTTCGGCCGCTTTGGTCAGGGATCCCAAGTTAACTGTTTCAGCCAGATGCACGAGAAGTTTTGGGTCATTTATCATAACTATTTTTATGCTAATTGCCAATTTCAATATTTTACAGAATGTAATTCGGGTGTCAAACTTTTATGCACGCCCGATATTGTTCCGGTCCGAACATCAAGCGGGTGCAACGAGCCGTTGAATTCGGCCGAGTGGAGGTACCCATGAGAAATTTTCTGAAAACGGCCGCGTTCTTCGCCGCCGTTACCCTGGCTGCGCCTGGAATCGCACAGGAAACACCCAAGCAAGGCGGAACTCTAACGATTGCCTTCAGCCAGGTTCCGCGACATTTCAATCCGGCGGTCCAATCGGGCAATGCCACGATGATACCTGGTGCCCAGATTTTTGCGACCCTGATGCGAGCTGACGAAAACTGGAATATCAAGCCTTATCTTGCCGAAAGCTGGGAAACCGCTCCCGACGGATTGTCGGTGACCTTTAAATTGCACCCCGATGCCAAATTTCACGATGGAAAGCCTATCACTTCACAGGATGTGGCGTTTTCCATAGAAACTCAGAAAGCCCACCATCCATTCAAGACCGCACTTGCTGCGGTAAGCGCGGTGGAAACGCCCGACGCACGCACCGCCGTCATACGTCTGAGCGAGCCACACCCGGCGCTGATGATTGCGCTATCCACCACGATCGCCCCGATCATTCCCAAGCACATCTATGGTGATGGACAGGATGCAAAAAAGCATCCGCAAAACATTGAAAATGTCATCGGATCTGGAGCCTTTGTGCTGAAAGAATACAAAAACGGCGAGCACATCGTGCTGGAACGCAACCCCGACTACTTCCTGAAAGGCCGCCCCTACCTCGATAAGGTGGTTTATCGCATCAATCGCGATGGACTCAACCGAACGATCATGATGCAGAACGGCGAAGCTCAGATGTATCCGCTGCTCAATGCCATTCCGGAGATCCGCCGCATGCAGGACGATGAGAATCTGACCGTAACCGATACCGGGTATTCGGGCCAGGGATCCATCGCGTGGCTGGCTTTCAATACAAAGTCCGGACCACTCAGTGACCTGCGCGTGCGCCAGGCAATTGCCTATGCGATCGATCGCAACTTTATCGTCAATGCGCTGCTCCAGGGGCAGGCGACGCCAGCAACGGGACCGATCGCGCAGGGTTCGCCTTTCTACACTGACAATGTCGAAACCTATGACCTGGATCTTGAGAAAGCGGCTAAATTGCTGGATGAGGCTGGTCTGGCGCCGGATGCCAACGGGGTCCGCGCGGAGTTGACCATTGATCACATTCCCGCAGTCCCGCAGGTTCAATTGAACGTGGCGGAATATATCCGCGCTCAGCTCAAGAAAGTCGGCCTCAAGGTGGCGGTTCGCTCTGCACCCGATTTCCCGTCCTGGGCCAAGCGGATCTCAGGCTGGGATTTCGATATGACGATGGATATCGTTGCCAATTGGGGGGACCCTGTAATTGGCGTTCACCGAACATATCGCTGCGACAACATTACAAAAGGCGTGATCTGGTCCAACACCCAGCAATATTGCAATGAAAAGCTGGACAGCTTGATGCTGAGCGCTGGCAAGGAAACCGATATCGGAAAACGCAAGGAACTCTACAAAGAGATTCAGCAGATCGTAGCGCATGACTTGCCAGTCTATCCGATCGTCCTGATGCCGCAACACACCGCCTTCAGCAAGACAGTCGGAAATGCGCCGACTTCTATCTGGGGTCCGATATCACCGCTGGACGACGTCTACCTGAAATAACAATTTCGCGTCCTTTTCAGGGCGCGAATTTGCCGCGCCGGAAAGACTTGTGGCAGCCAGGCCTGAGCGCCTGGCCTGCAACAAGGCGGACTGGTCAATTGAGTGAGTTCGGCAGACAGTGAGGACATCAACTATGCGTGTAGCGGTCGGCAGTTTCGAATATGAAGGCAACAGCCTGTCGTTGAAACGGGACGACGAAGAGTTCTTTGCCCGTCACGAATTGCTGTTTGGCGAGGATATCCTCCCGCGGATCGCCGGGCGGCAACTCGCGCTGACTGGAGGTGTCGAGACGATTGAAAAGGCCGGCCATCAAGCCGTGCCGCTGGTGCATGTGCGTGGCGGCGCCGGAGGGAGGGTAGTCGATGCGTTTTATTGTCAAATTAGAGACAAAATCGTAGATGGTGTCCGCACCGCCATGCCGTTGGATGGAGTTTTTCTGTCGCTACACGGCGCAATGATTACCGACTCCGTAGACGATCCGGAAGGAGAGATCCTGCAATTGGTGCGTGACGTCGTCGGGGCAAATTGCATAATTGCTGTCAGCCTAGATCTGCATGCCAATGTCACTCCCGAAATGGTTGGAGCGGCTGATATTATTGTCGGTTACGAAGAATATCCTCACGTGGATGTCTACACGACGGGTATCCGCGCGGGCAAACTCCTTGTCGATGCACTGAGCGGTCGTATTCGCCCTGTCACAAAGATACGCCGGCTGAATGCGATCCTCCCGGTTCTGGGAGGCTTTACGGGGGGAGAGTCTCCGATGTCCAAAGTCCGCCGTTTGGCAAGGAGGCTGGAGGAAGACGGCGATATATTGTCCGCCAGCTATTTTCCGGTGCAGCCCTGGATTGATACGGCCGGTGTCGGAATAGCGGGATTGGCGGTCGGCGATGGCAATTGCGCATCCGCAGAAGCCGCTGCGGAGAATATTGTGCTTGAAATGTGGGACCGGAGGCACGAGTTCGAGCTTTCCGCTTTTACACCCGCAGAAGCCGTCACCGAGGCACTATCCCGTGAAGCTCAAACCGTTTTGATTGTCGATGGCGGGGACAGTGTTGGTGCGGGATGTGCCGGCGACGCACCAGCGCTCTTGCGAGCCCTGTTGGAGGTGGCACCTGACGTCGAGTCCGCGGTGTTTTTGGTTGATGCCCAAGCAGCAAAGCATGCCTACAATGCAGGGGTCGGTGCAACGCTGGATTTTGAGATTGGCGCTTCAGTCGATCGGCGGTTTCACTCCCCGGTGCATATGAAGGCCACCGTCGAAAATCTGTCGGACGGGACCTTTGTCTACGATGGCGGGCCCGAGGATGGTAAGCAGGCAGTCCTGGGACCTTGCGCGACTTTGCGGTGCAGAGGTGTCCGTGTCGTCGTGGCCTCCCACCCGGTCTATGAGTACCGTGACATGCACTACCGGGTAAATGGCGTGGATATTCGCCAGACACGCATCGCATCCTTCAAAAACCTGATAAATTTTCGGCTGGTGTTGGGACCGAATATCGACTGGTTGGCGCTCGATACCCCGGGCTCCGCACCGTTGCGCTTGGAGACGGTGAACTGGACAAGCAAACCTGAAAACTTCTGGCCCCGTGATCGGATGTCAGAGCCGCCATTCATGGATTAGGAACGCATAATCGGGATTGAAATATGCGTACTGCCGCGATCATGTGGCAAAAACCGGAACGTAAGTGTTTGGCAGTACCCGACCGGATGAACCATGGCGTAAACAGGGCATCTTGAAAAAAGATCATTGTTGACGCTGTATGCGCTCTCCCGACTCTGCCCAAAACAAACCAATGACCGGTTCGGGCCGGAAATGACAACCAGCTGACCGTCAGACCATCCAATTTGCGTCACGATCGCCTCGGAAAAAAAGGGCTCATGGACTAAGCCGCTCTCGCGGCAACGGCGCTTGTTGCTGAGGTAGCGAGCGGAACAATATGTAGGCGCATTTTGCGATGTGACGGACCTGCCTGACGATTGAGGTTTCTCAATTGGACAGGAGGTTCCCATGACACAGGAGAAGATGAGCCCGCTGCGTGCGCGGATGATCGAGGACATGCGCATTCGCGGGTTGGCTGAGACATCGCAGAAAGCGCATATCCGGGCGCTGAAGGATTTCACAGCGTTTCTGGGGCGTGCGCCGGATACGGCGACGCCAGATGAGCTGCGCGCCTATCAGCTTCATATGACCGACACTGAGGTGACGCCGTCGGTCTACAATTCGCGGATCACGGCACTGCGGTTCTTCTTCGGCATGACATGCAATCGGGAGGATATGAAGAAGTACATGCAGTTCCGCACCGAGCCGCGGAAGCTGCCGATTGTGCTGAGCTTCGAGGAGGTCTCGGCGGTTTTGTCCGCGGCCCCTGGGCCCGGTCTCAAGTATCGGGCGGCACTCGGCATCGGGTATGGCGCAGGGCTGCGTGCCTCCGAGGTCACCAATCTCAAGGTTCGGGACATCGACAGTGACCGCATGCTGATCCATGTCGAGCGCGGTAAGGGCGGCAAGGATCGCGATGTGATGCTTTCGCCGTCCTTGCTGGAACTCCTTCGCGACTATTGGCGTGAGGCTCGCCCGCAGGGCTGGCTGTTTCCTGGGCAGAGCCGGGTTGAACCCCTGTCTCCACGGTCCTTGAATCGTGCCTTCAACTCGGCAAAGGCGATGGCCGGCATCAAGAAGCCTGCAACATTGCACTCGCTCCGGCACAGCTTTGCTACGCATTTGTTGGAGGCCGATACGGATGTGCGGGTGATCCAGGTTCTCCTCGGCCACGCCAAGTTGACCACGACGGCACGATATACACATGTGGCGACCAAGACGTTGCGCAATGTGTCCAGCCCGTTCGAGCACATCCAGGATGTGACCTGACGGGGGCTGCAGCGTGCCGCGGCACGCGCTGGAGGTTGCCGACATCTTCCGTGATCATGGGCCTGCCTATCGGCGGGCCAATGCAGGGCGTCTGAGCCTTGGGCAACTCAAAGTGATGTCCGCCATTGAAGCCTGCCGGACCGAAGCACTCGGTGGGCATGTGGCAGCTTGCACCAAATGTGATCACCAGCATATCGCCTACAACAGTTGCAAGAACCGGCACTGCCCGAAGTGCCAGGGACCGGCGGCGCGCGATTGGATGGCGGCGCGGGCAGACGACTTGTTGCCCGTGGAATATTTCCACGTCGTCTTCACATTGCCGGCCGAGATCGCCCGCATCGCCTACTGGAACAAGCGGGCAATGTACGGCCTCTTGTTCAAGGCATCAGCCGAGACGGTGATGACCATCGTCGCTGACCCCAGGCACCTTGGTGCCCGCGTCGGCATGACCTGCGTTCTCCACACCTGGGGATCGGCGATGACGCATCATCCCCACATCCACATGATCGTGCCCGGCGGCGGGTTGTCGCTTGATGGCATCCGATGGATCGGCTGCAAGCCCGGGTTCTTTCTGCCGGTCCGGGTGCTGTCTCGGCTGTTCAGACGCCTGTTCCTTGAGGGCCTGGTCAACTTGCACCGCGCCGGGCAGCTCACCTTCTTCAGTGATCTTGCCGGGCTGGCCGATGCAGATGCCTTCACTGCTTACCTCGCACCGCTGCGCAAAACCGAATGGGTGGTCTATGCCAAACCGCCCTTTGGCGGACCCGAGCAGGTTCTGGCCTATCTCAGCCGCTACACCCACCGGGTCGCGATCTCCAACCATCGCCTCGTCAGCGCAGATGCCGACACCGTTTCCTTCCGCTGGAAGGATTACCGCATCAAGCGCGGCGACCGGATGAAGGTCATGCGGCTCGACACGGGCGAGTTCATCCGCCGGTTCCTCATGCATGTCCTGCCCGATGGATTCCATCGCATCCGCCACTACGGCCTGCTGGCAAGCGCCGCCCGCAAGGCCAACATCGCGAAGATCCGCACATTGCTCGGTGCGGAACCGACCAGGCAGGAAGACGCACCCTCTGCCGAGATCATCCCTCTAATCTTGCGCGAGCCATGCCCCGACTGCGGCGGACCCATGCGTATCACCGAGACGTTCCGGCGCGGCGAGGTTCCGCAATCCCGCGCCCCACCGAGGAGACAGGCCGCATGACCGGGCGCGCGCTCATCCCAACCGCTACCAACCGGGTGACTCAGCCACACCGGTCGAGCCCCCTTGTCCAAAGTGAGTTGGAAAGCCACACAAAAGGCACAACACGGCTACTACCCGGGCTAAATCCAGGCCAAACCCTCTCGCGAAACATGGAAGCGGTCGACATCGCGCCCCACACCAACGTATCCGTCGCGGTCACAGACCCAGCCGACAACGCTCTTTCCCCATAGACACCGCCCAGTCCCCGCGGCTTCCTCCCTGAGAGGTTTGTCAACGCGGGCCACGCTCACGCCCGGCCGATATCCCGCGCAATGGCCCGCGTCGAAAAACCTTCATCGAACCTGCCGTTACCTGCCGTTAGCTGCGGCGGTCACGAATGACCGGTGTGGGCCGTTCTTCCAAAAAACGAGTGGACTAGTGGGGCAAGCAGAGCGGTACTGTCGTAGCGACACACCTGAAGCGTGCGCGTGAACTTCTCTGCCCGGACGTCCGGGCTCTGATTGGTAGCAGGGCCAGCCCGGTCCTGTGTGATCTGATCAGGAGAAACTCATGACACTGCAAACAAAGCCACGGACCAAGAAAGCCCAATTGATTCAGATGTTAAGCCGGAAGGCGGGAGCCGATGTTGCCGCCATCAGCGCAAAATTCAACTGGCAGCCTCACTCCACGCGTGCAGCACTGACAGGCCTGCGCAAATCAGGATATGTGCTTGACGCTGAGAAGCCGGGCAGCGGCAAGCCATTGCGATACCGCATTGTCGCCAAGCCAGCGGTGGATGCTGCCTGATGGCCGCTGAGAGCGCGATAGAAGCCCGATGGTCAGAACTTGCTGACATGGACCGTTCGGCCCTTCGGGTGGCCTGGACAGAGGCTTTCAACAACGCGCCACCCCACTTTCTGTCGATGACCTTCATGCGCAAGGCTCTGATCTGGCATGATCAGTGCGAGAGGTTCGGGGGGCTGTCCCCGAACCTGAGACGGGCATTGAGTTCAGCAGCCGAAGGTAAGACCGTGAAGGGGGCATCTGCTGCAATCCGACCCGGGACGCAGCTTGTGAGGGAATGGAACGGGCGACGTTATCAGGTCGATGTGAGCGACGATGGATATGTCATGAATGGTGAGCGGTTTAAGTCACTGTCGGCCATTGCACTGCATATCACCGGGACAAGCTGGTCCGGTCCGCGCTTCTTCGGGCTGAACTGCAAATCGGGCAGTGGCGCATGAAGAAGACCCGCTGCGCGATCTATACCCGCAAATCTTCGGAAGACGGGCTGGAGCAGGAGTTTAACTCGCTGGATGCGCAGCGCGAAGTCTGTGCGGCCTTTATCGCCAGTCAGAAGATTGAAGGCTGGGTTTTGGTTCCTGATGCCTATGATGATGGCGGGCTGTCAGGCGGGACACTGGAGCGTCCGGGGCTGCAACGGCTGATGGCAGACATCCGGTCCGGCAAAGTGGACCGGATTGTTGTCTACAAGATTGATCGGCTGACGCGATCTCTGGGCGATTTTGCCAAGATCGTCGAGGTTCTGGATGAGGCAGGCGGATCGTTTGTCTCTGTGACCCAATCGTTCAACACCGCAACCAGCATGGGGCGGCTGACGCTGAACATGTTGCTCAGCTTTGCGCAATTTGAACGAGAGGTTACGGCTGAGCGCATTCGCGACAAGATCGCAGCCTCCAAGAAGAAAGGCCTCTGGATGGGGGGCAACGTGCCGCTGGGCTATGAACCGGATGGAAGAACGCTGAAGGTCAAAGAGCCGGATGCACAGATTATCCGAACGATCTACGATCTCTACAAAGAGCATGGCACGGTTCGGGAAGTGAAAAATCAGGCAGACAGGCTGGGCCTGAAGACAGCCATCCGCACATTGGCATCGGGCCGGTTCAAGGGTGGTAAACCCTTCAGTTTTGGCCACATTTACTACATCCTGACCAATCCGGTCTATGCGGGCCGTATTCGCCATAAGGCAAACGTGTATCCCGGCCAGCATTCTGCTCTCATTGAGCCAGAGTATTGGGATGCGCTGCAGTACCAACTGATGGGCCGTTCGGTCAGCGATCGCCTCGGCAAAGAAAGAGGAAAGGGAAGAAGGGGTCGAAAACAGGTCTCGCTTCTGATTGGCAAACTGTTTGACGAAACCGGTGATCGTCTCACCCCGAGCCATACAAAGTCCTCGAAAGGACACCGTCTCAGATACTATGTCTCAAACCGGCTGATCCGAAGTAAAGGTGCCAAAGATCCATCTGGCTGGCGATTGCCCGGACCTGAGCTGGAAACACTGGTTGCCAGACTGCTCTGCAAGCATCTGAGCACCCCGGCTGTGATGGCAAACATCGTGAGCGATGCTACGACGGATGAGATCACAACGATTGCTACGCAATTGTCAGGCATCACCAACAGCGAACCTGATGAGCAGAACGAGAAGCACAACCAGATTTTGCAGCTGCCTCAAAACATTCAGATCGCGCCAGGGAGGATCAGAATCACCATATCAGAGAACGGCTTAGCTGAGATGTTGGGCGTTGGTTGCGAACGGGTATCTGAGGAACACCTCGAGATCGACGCCGCGTTCCAACACCGCAAGCGGGGTGTTGAAACGAAACTTATCCTGGCCGACACAGCCAACCCGCGCGATGAAACCCTGTTCAAAAACATCACAAAGGCGCATCACTACTTTGACCTGATCCGAGCCGGGAAAACCTATGCCGAGATCGCAGCATCAGAAGGCGTGTCAAAACAACGGGTTCATAAGCTGGTCGATCTGGCATTCCTGGCACCGGATGTTGTGCGTGATGTGTTTGCCGGTTCTCAACCAACTGGCCTGACGACCGAATGGTTGCTGCGCCACGCCATTCCGGCACTCTGGGACGAGCAGAGAGAAACGTTCCGCACCCTGTAAGAGGGCACGGGCCGTGAACGGACCAGCGCTGCGATCCCGGCAGCATCTAACACACCCAACCGTCGACCGTGCAAAAGCCATTCCCAGACTTTTGACAGAATCCCACCGATTTACGGCATATTCCGGGTCTGGGGTATCCCGACACCCTGAAAGGCCCCGGAAAACACGGGCAAAAACCCGAATTCTCGTACTGGTGTGAAATTGTTATGAGTGTTGGCTGGGGTGGTAGGATTCGAACCTACGATACACGGTACCAAAAACCGCTGCCTTACCACTTGGCTACACCCCAACGGTGCTGGGCTCATTAAAGCGCTTGTGCGTGGGGTTCAAGGGCCGCAGTGCAAAATTGTCGGGCCGCAATGAAGCGAGCCGGATGCCGTCACGTTCCGGCTGGCGGGTGCGGCGGCGGCTGTTAGGTTTGCCGGGCAACGGGGAGGGTTGAACATGGATTATCTGCGCACGCCGGATACGCGTTTTGAGGATTTGGAGGGGTACGGTTTTGCCCCGAATTATCTTGAGGTGGATGATACCGAAGGCGGCCGATTGCGGGTTCATTATCTGGATGAAGGGCCGGGCGAGGCGGCCCCGGTTCTGGCGCTGCATGGCGAACCGACATGGTGTTATCTGTATCGCAAGATGATCCCGGTCTTCACCGGGGCGGGGCATCGCGTTGTCGCTCCGGATCTTGTCGGGTTCGGGCGATCGGACAAACCCGTCCGGCGAGAGGATTACACATATCAGCGGCATGTCGACTGGATGGCCTCTGTGCTGCGGCAACTGGATCTGAACGGGATCACGCTTGTTTGTCAGGACTGGGGCGGGCTGATCGGCCTGCGGCTCTGGGCCGAGATGCCGGAACGGTTTGCCCGGATCGTGGTGGCAAACACGGCACTGCCGACAGGCGACGAGCCGATGAGCGATGCATTCCGGTCCTGGCGTGCGTTCAGCCAGGACGTGGATCCGTTTCCGGCGGGGCGCATCGTGTCCGGAGGAACGACAGGTAAACTGTCCGAGGCGGGGATTGCCGCCTATGACGCTCCGTTTCCGGATGAAAGCTACAAAGCCGGGGCGCGCCAGTTTCCGATGCTGGTGCCCGATGCGCCGGATAATCCTGCCAGCGCGGCGAACCGTGCGGCGTGGTCAGTGCTGCGCGGTCTGGACACGCCGGTGCTGACGGCCTTCGGTGCCGACGACAGGATCATGGCGGGTGTGGATCAGGTGATTCAGAAGCTGTTGCCCGGGGCACAGGGGCAGGCGCACACGATCCTGCCGGCAGCCGGCCATTTCCTGCAGGAGGATGCCGGTCCGGAACTGGCCGCGCTGACGAATGAGTTCATTGCCCGGACATCGTGACCGGCGGCGGGGTCAGTCGCGGATCTCGTCCATGCCCACGCCCCAGAGGTTGTCCTTGCGGGTCCAGCCGCGATAGCCGCCCGCGGACACGCTGCACCATTCGACGCTGCAATCCCCCAGCCGCGCCACCACGCCAAGCTCCAGCGCGGCCACCACCGGTGTCTGAGCGTCAGGGCGGGTGTGCAGGGTCAGCATGTCTTTCTCGATGATCACGGTCCGCACGCCGGACAACAGCGCGTAATGCACCCATCCGCCGGCGCCGTCGCGGTCGGTGACGCGGCGCCAGTGACCATGTTCGCCGGTTACCTGCAGCGGCATGTCGCGGCGTTTGAAGACCCAGTCTATGCGGTGTGTCAGGGACGGACCGCGCCGGACATTGCCTTCGCTTGTTTTCAGCGACACGTATCGCGGTATCGGAAGATTTGTCACAGGGCCGCTTTGCAGCGCAACCTGCGCACTGGCGCCTGCCGCGTGGAATCCCAGCCACGCAACGGCCAGAACGACCGGTAACCGGCCCAGTTTCAATCCTGATCCCAACACGATCCGCCTGCCTGAATTCCGTTGTCTGCCCGTTCCGGAAGAAAGCGTCCGAATTTACACTTCGGAGTTCTTGTGCCCCGCCTCTTCCTGCGCCACCATGCCATGGAGAATGCTGATTTGAAAAGCGAACGGAGGGCCCTGGTGCCAAGAGATAGGCTGAGTGTTGTCGTGACGCGACGGTTGCCGGAAGCGGTTGAAACCCGATTGAGCGAACTGTTTGACGCACGTTTGCGCGACGAAGACACGCCAATGACCCGGGCGGAACTGACCGAGGCCGTTCGGACGGCTGACGTGCTGGTGCCCACGGTAACCGATACCATTGATGCCGGTCTGTTGTCGCAGGCGAGCGAGAAGCTGAAGCTGATCGCGAATTACGGGGCAGGGGTGGACCATATCGACGTGGCCACGGCGCGACAGCGGGGGATATTGGTGAGCAACACGCAGGGGGTGCTGACCGACGATACTGCGGACATGACAATGGCACTGATTCTCGCCGTGACACGACGCATACCCGAGGGGTTGAGCGTAATGCAGCGGGGGGAATGGCAGGGCTGGGCGCCGACCGCGCTGCTTGGTGGCCGGGTTGCGGGGCGCCGGCTGGGAATTCTTGGCATGGGTCGGATCGGACAGGCCGTTGCACGCCGCGCGGCGGCCTTCGGCATGCAAATTCATTATCACAATCGCAAGCGGCTGCGCCCCGAGGTCGAGGATGTCTTCGAGGCGACCTATTGGGAAAGCCTCGATCAGATGGTCGCGCGCATGGACGTGATCAGCGTCAATTGCCCGTCGACGCCTTCGACGTTCCATCTGTTGAATGCCCGGCGGCTGAAGCTGCTGAAGCCGACAGCGGTGATCGTCAACACCTCCCGGGGCGAGGTGATCGATGAAAACGCGCTGACCCGCATGTTGCGAGCCGGGGAAATCGCTGGTGCTGGCCTTGATGTCTACGAACACGGAACAGACATCAACCCACGCCTGCGGGAGCTCGATAACGTGGTGTTGCTGCCGCATATGGGCTCGGCCACCGTCGAGGGCCGGCTGGAGATGGGCGAAAAGGTGATCATCAACATCAAGACCTTCGAAGACGGCCATCGCCCGCCCGATCAGGTTGTTCCGTCGATGCTGTAGGAAACGGCCCGCCCCGTGCCGGCAGGAGGCCGAATGCGCAGTTTTCTGGCATTGACCCCGCCTGAAGATGTCCGCGACGCCATGGTGCGGGTTCAGGCGATGTTGCCTGCGGGCCGGCCGGTTGTCCGGGAAAACCTGCATCTCACACTGGCTTTTCTGGATGATCAGCCTGAGGACCTGCTGGAAGACCTGCATATCGGGCTTACCGGTTTGCGAATGCCGGCTATGGACATTGCGTTTCGCGGGCTCGGTGCTTTCGGCGGGGACAAACCGCGGCTGATCTTTGCGGAGGTGCAGCCTTGTCCCGCCCTGGCTGAAATGCGGCAAGCGGTGCTTCGCTGTGTTCAGCGCGCCGGTATCCGGTTGCGCAAAGAACGTTATCACCCACATGTCACCCTGGCCCGGCTGAAAGGCGACCCAAGCCCGGCGATGGTATCGTTCCTGTCAGAGTACGCGGGGACGGTCCTTCCGGGCTGGACCGCGATCGGCCTGTCGCTGTGCCAGTCTACCCTGCGCCCGGACGGACCGGTTTATGAGGAACTGGCGTCCTACCCGCTTGGCTGATCCGGATTGCAGTCCGGGCCTGTCAGGCTAGGTTCAAATCACAACACATTTTGCAGGAGTCGTCCCGTGCGCGCAATTATCTCATGTCTTACCGCTTTATTGCTGGCCGCGCCTCTGACGGCTCAGCAAGCCGCTGACACCGTTGCGCCGGAGGTGTCCACGGTTGCCGGGGCCGGCGCGCACGGCCCGGCGGTTGCCGCGGCGCTGGCGGCCAAGTCTGCCGGCCTGCCGGTCGAGGGCAGAACATGGATGATCGCTGCGGCCAATCCGCATGCCGCCGAAGCCGGGGCCGCCATTCTGGCGGCAGGAGGCAGTGCCGCGGACGCGATGATTGCGGCGCAGACCGTGCTGGGACTGGTCGAACCGCAGTCATCGGGATTGGGCGGCGGCGCCTTTCTGGTCTGGTTCGACGCTGCAACTGGGGAGATGACGACGTTAGATGGCCGCGAAACCGCGCCGCTGGCGGCCACTCCGCGCCTGTTTCAGGACGCCGATGGCAAACCTTTGGGCTTCTTCGACGCGGTTGTCGGCGGTCGTTCGGTCGGAACGCCGGGCACACCGGCGCTGATGGCAGAAGCGCATCGTCGCTGGGGCAAAACCCCGTGGCCGCGACTGTTTGACGATGCGACCCGGCTGGCCCGCGACGGGTTCGCGGTGTCGCCGCGGCTGGCGGCGTTGGTGGCATACGATGCCGAAAGACTGGCCGTGCATTCGGCGACCGCGGCTTATTTCCTGCCGGACGGCGCTCCGCTGGCCGAAGGGGATATCCTGAAAAACCCGGCTTACGCAGAGACGCTGCGCGTTCTGGCCCGTCAGGGCACCCGCCCGTTTTATTCGGGCCGCATTGCGGCCGATATCGTGCGCACGGTGCAGGAGGCGCCCAATGCAGGCGTTCTGTCGCTTGCCGATCTGTCGCTTTACACGGTACCCGAACGCCCGCCGGTCTGCGCTAGTTTCCGGGGGATGGACGTCTGCGGGATGGGCCCGCCGTCGTCGGGTGCGCTGAGCGTCGGCCAAATCCTGGGAATGCTGGATCACTTGCCGGTCACCGGCCCGGAGGACCCTGAAACCTGGCGCATGATCGGCGATGCCGGACGGCTCGCCTTTGCCGACCGAGGCCGCTACATCGCGGACAGCGACCACGTTCCGGTGCCTACCGAGGGTCTGGTCGATCCGGTTTACCTTGCTCAGCGTGCCGGGCTCCTGCGTGGCGACAAGGCGCTGGACAGCGTGGCGCCGGGACAGCCTGAGTGGGACCATGCACGGGCTCTTGTTGACGATGAAAGCCTCGAACTTCCGTCCACGTCGCACATTTCCATCGTGGACGTGGACGGCAACGTTCTGTCGATGACCACGACGATCGAAAACGCGTTCGGGTCGCGGCTGATGACCAACGGCTTCCTGCTTAACAACGAACTCACTGATTTTTCTTTCCGGTCACATCGTGACGGGGTGCCGATCGCCAACCGGGTCGCACCGGGCAAGCGTCCGCGGTCGTCTATGGCGCCGACGATCGTACTCAGGGGCGGGCGTCCGGTTCTGGCCATTGGATCGCCGGGCGGCAGCAGGATCATCCCCTATGTGGCACATTCCATCATCGCCTGGGCCGATTGGGGCCTGAACATTCAGGAGGCGGTTGCGCTCCCGCACGCCGTCAACCGCTTTGGCACCTACGATCTTGAGGCCGGTACTCCCGCCGAGGCGCTGCAACCGGCCCTCGAAGCCATGGGATACACGGTGAAGCTGCGCGACCTGAATTCCGGCTTGCATGCCATTGAGATCGGCGAGGTTCTCAGGGGCGGCGCGGATCCGCGACGGGAAGGTATTGCGCTTGGCCGGTAAGCGGTGAATGCGCTTCCACAGGGCCGGGCTGATCCCCCGGGGCGGGGGTGTGAAAGCCCCTGAGCCTGCGCTATAGCTTCTGCAAATGGTGAGAGAGGATCGGTCATGATCGAGGTTCAGAAACTGCCCCGGAACGAAACCGGGATCGAAGCGGCGCTGGGCGTTCTGAAACAGCGCTTCGGCGAGAAGTTTCAGACCGGAGAAACGGTTCGCGAACAACACGGACACACCACGACCTGGATCCAGAACCAGCCGCCCGATGGCGTGGTCTGGCCGCAGAACACCGCCGAAGTGTCCGATATCGTGAAAATCTGCGCTGACCACCGTGTCCCGGTGATCGGATATGGGACCGGCACGTCCCTCGAAGGTCATCTGAATGCGCCCGCGGGCGGTGTTTGTGTCGATTTCACTGATATGAACCAGATACTTGCCGTGCACACCGAAGATCTGGACGTGGTTGTTCAGCCCGGCGTTACCCGGGAACAACTCAATACACACCTGCGCGACCAGGGCCTGTTTTTCCCCATTGATCCCGGTGCGAATGCGTCGTTGGGCGGCATGGCGTCCACGCGGGCCAGCGGTACCAATGCAGTGCGCTATGGCACGATGAAGGATAACGTCCTGTCGCTCGAAGCGGTGCTGCCCAGCGGTGAAATCATCCGCACTGCGCGCAGGGCCAAGAAATCCTCGGCGGGGTATGATCTGACGCGCCTGATGATCGGCGCCGAGGGTACGCTGGGCCTGATCACCGAACTGACCATCAAGCTGTTCGGGATCCCCGAAGCGATGAGTTCCGCAAGGTGCTCCTTCCCCAGCATCGACGCCGCCAGTCAGGCGGTGATGGCGACCATTCAGTACGGCGTACCCATGGCCCGGATCGAACTGCTGGATGCGATGGCGGTTCAGGCCGTGAACGCTTATTCCAAGCTGGACCTGCCGGAAACGCCGTTGTTGCTGCTGGAGTTCCACGGATCCGCGGCCTCGGTCGCTGAACAGGCGGAAATGTTTGGTTCCATTGCCGAGGAGTTTGAAGGCACGGGTTTCGAGTGGACCGCCAAGGCCGAGGACCGGACCCGGCTCTGGAAGGCGCGGCACGATCTTTACTGGTCGGTGCTGGCCCTGCGTCCCGGTGCTCAAACAGTGGCCACGGATGTCTGTGTTCCGATTTCCCGGCTGGCGGAATGCACCAGTGCTTCGGTCGCGAAGGCCGAGGAATTGGGGCTCATGGCCCCGCTTGTCGGACATGTCGGCGACGGGAACTTTCATGTCTCGCCACTTATCGACATGTCCGACCCGCGCGAGGTGGCCGCGTCGAAGGAGTATGTCAGCTGGCTGGCCGAACTGGCAATTTCGATGGACGGGACCTGCACGGGCGAACACGGGATCGGGCAAGGCAAGAAGCCGTATCTGGAGATGGAACTGGGTGCGGGGACGGTCGATGTTATGCGGGCGATCAAGACTGCAATCGATCCGCAGGGCATCATGAACCCCGGCAAAATCTTCTGAGGACCCTGCCCCGGTCCCCGGTCGGGACCGGGTTCGCCTCTGAATTGGTCGGGTGGCGTCGGTCTTGCACAATTATTGATCATTTCGGCGGGACCTGACCGCGCAGTCGCGAGGTCACGGCTTTACCTCTGCGTGGCTGCGGATTTCAGCAGCCTTATGCGTGAAAAGCTATCCATCATCGTTGTCGAAGCGGACCGGGACCGCGCGCTGAACATCGTCGACAGCCTGCACGAAGCGGGCAGCTACGATATTCAGGTCATTTCCGAGCCGACCCGGCTGGCACGACAAATCGAGGCCAGCAGGCCGGATATCGTGCTGATCGACATCAGCAACCCGTCCCGCGACACTCTGGAAGAACTGGCGCTGGTTTCCGGCCCGATGGAACGACCGGTGGCGATGTTTGTGGATCGCTCGGAGGCGGGTCTGTCCGCTGCGGCCATCGAAGCGGGCGTATCGGCCTATGTCGTGGATGGTATGCGCCCGGAACGGATCAAACCCGTTCTGGACGCTGCCATCGCCCGGTTTCGCCTGTTTCAGCGGATGCGGACGGAGCTGGCGGAAACCAAGCGGGCGCTGGAAGAGCGCAAGGTGATCGACCGCGCCAAGGGCATTTTGATGAAGTCCCGCGGGCTCGGCGAAGAAGAGGCCTATTCCATCCTGCGGCGCACGGCCATGGATCGCGGCAAGCGGCTGGCAGACGTGGCCGAAGCTCTGGTAACCGCGGCGGACCTTCTGACATGAAAGTTTCCCTGAGTGTCGGGTTCATCCCGCTGATCGATGCCGCGCCGGTGATTATTGCCCACGAAATGGGTTTTGCCGCGGAAGAGGGGATTGACCTGATCCTGCACCGGGCGCCGTCATGGTCGGCAATCCGCGACCGGCTGAGCTTTGGCCAGCTGGACGCAGCGCACATGCTGGCGCCGGTTCCGGTTGCCACTGCGCTGGGTCTGGGCGGCGGTGGTGTGGGCCTGTCGGCCCTTTCCGTACTCTCGGTCAACGGCGACGTGGTGGGCGTCAGCCGGGCCTTGGCTGACCGCATGCGCGATGCCGGCCACGATTTTGCATTCGACGATGCGCGAAGCGCCGGACAGGCCCTGATCAGCACCGGGGCCGAGCTGCGCATCGGTGTGCCCTTCCCGTTTTCCACCCACGCAGAGCTGGTCTATTACTGGCTGTCTGCGCTGGGTCTGCCCGCACCGCAAGGGATCCGCATTCACACGGTTCCGCCGCCGTTGATGGCCGAAGCGGTCCGCGCCGGTGAAATCGATGCTTTCTGTGTGGGTGAACCGTGGGGCTCGCAGGTGGTCGAGGCCGGGGTCGGCGCGCTGTTGTTGCCGGGTTCTGCGATCTGGGCTTTCGCGCCAGAGAAGGTTCTGGCGGTGCGACAGGACTGGGCCGAGGCCGAGCCGTTGCTGGGCGCACGTCTGATCCGTGCTGTTTGGCGGGCCGGGCGATGGTTGTCGGATCCCGGTCATCGCAGCTTGGTTGCCGAATTGCTCAGCCGACCCGGCTATCTGGATCTGCCGCCCGAAGGGATCGAGGCCAGTCTGAACGGGCGTTTCCTGATCGACCGGACTGGTGAAATGCGAAAGGCCCGGCAATTCATCGGGTTTCACGAAGGTGCGGCCGGGTTCCCGTGGCGAAGCCAGGCCGGGTGGATCGGTCACCAGCTGGCGGTGCGTACCGGCCTCGACCGGGCAACGGCAGTACGGCAGGCAGGGGCGGTGTTCCGCAGCGATCTGTACCGTCAGGCTCTGGCCGACACGAATGCCGAATTGCCGGGCGCATCGTCCAAGGTCGAGGGAACAATCGCCGAGGACACGCAGGTTGCCGCGACCCACGGGAACATGATTTTCAAACGCAACCTTTTCTTCGACGGCTCTATTTTTGACCCGAACGCTGTTTGATGCACAATAATTAGTCGCTGCACTGCGGAAAAATGCTGCAATGCAGCTAAACACGGCGAACACGTGCATTTTTGCTGGAACCGACCGGCAATCACGTCAATCCTGACAGCACAGACGGACAATGGCGTTCGTCCCAGGAATACCCCCCAAGGACCGGGTGATTGAGCAAGGCCGCTCGACGCTGCGTTTACGAAACGCGGTTTGTCGTGTGGCCCATTTTTGTTTGCCCATCGGGCATGACCGAAAGGAATGATAATGCGCAAGCTGATGATAGGACTGATCGCGAGTACGGCTCTTACAGGACCTGCCTTCGCCGAGATGCTGGAACTGGAGAAAGACGAACTGACCTTCGGGTTCATCAAGCTGACGGATATGGCCCCGCTCGCCGTCGCGTATGAGAACGGCTATTTCCTCGACGAGGGGCTGTTTGTCACGCTGGAGGCGCAGGCGAACTGGAAGGTCCTGCTTGACGGTGTCATCGACGGCCAGCTTGACGGGGCGCATATGCTGGCCGGTCAGCCGTTGGCGGCGACCATCGGTTTCGGAACCGAGGCGCATATCATCACACCGTTTTCTATGGACCTGAACGGCAACGGCATCACCGTTTCCAACGAAATCTGGAACCAGATGCTGCCGCATATCCCGAAAATGGACGACGGGCGCCCGCAGCACCCAATTTCGGCGGCATCGCTGAAACCGGTGGTGGAAAAGTACCAGTCCGAGGGCAAGCCGTTCAACATGGGCATGGTGTTCCCGGTTTCGACCCACAATTACGAACTGCGCTACTGGCTGGCGGCAGGCGGGCTGCACCCGGGGTACTATTCAACCGATGACATCTCCGGGCAAATCTCTGCAGACGTTTTGCTGTCGGTGACGCCGCCGCCGCAAATGCCCGCAACTCTGGAGGCCGGCACCATCTATGGCTACTGCGTGGGTGAACCCTGGAACCAGCAGGCTGTGTTCAAGGGCATCGGTGTGCCGGTCATCACGGACTACCAGCTGTGGAAGAACAACCCGGAAAAGGTGTTCGGCATCAACGCAGAGTTCGCCGAGCAGTACCCGAATACCACGCTTGCCGTAACCAAGGCATTGATCCGGGCGGCGATCTGGCTGGATGAAAACGAAAACGCCAACCGCCCCGAGGCGGTCGAGATCCTCAGCCGCCCGGAATATGTTGGTGCGGATTACGATGTGATCGCCAATTCCATGACCGGGTTCTTCGAATTCGAAAAGGGCGACAAGCGAGACATTCCGGACTTCAACGTGTTCTTCCGCTACAACGCAACTTATCCGTTTTATTCGGACGCCGTGTGGTACCTGACGCAGATGCGCCGCTGGGGCCAGATCACGGAAGCCAAGTCGGACGCGTGGTATGACGAAGTGGCCCGCAAGGTCTACAAGCCGGGAATCTATCTCGAAGCCGCAAAGCATCTGGTCGAAGAGGGGCTTGCTGACGAGGCTGATTTCCCGTGGGACAGCGACGGTTACAAGGCCGCGACACCCGGCGAGGACATCATCGACGGTATTCCCTACGATGGCCGGTCGCCCAACGCCTATCTCGAAAGCCTGCCGATCGGCCTTAAGTCCAGCCAGACGATCATCGGCTCCGAAGTTCAGGGCTGAGCCTCTGAAAAGCTGACCGAGGCGCCGGCACAGGTTCCGGCGCCTCAACCACACATGACCTGCACCGGCCCTGTGCCCAACCCATCCGAGGACCTCCAGACATGACCACGGTCGATCCAGATTTTGCCACTAACGAGGCCAGAGAGGCCCGTCGCGCCCGCAACTTCACCCGCATAAACGCCGCCGACAAATGGTTTCAGGTACTGGGGCTGGCGTGGATCACGCCGATGCTCCGCGCAGCCGCCGGCGACAATCCGGGTGCACAAGTCAAGGAGGTCTGGCGCCTTCTGGGTGTGCCGCTCCTGTCGATCCTGTGTTTCCTGACGCTCTGGGGCGCGCTGGCGCCCAAGGTGCAGACATCGCTGGGTGCGGTGCCAGGACCGGCGCAGGTGTGGGAGCAGGTCGGGAACCTGCACGAGGACGCGAGGATCAAGGCCGCGAAAAAAGCGAAGTTCGAGGCCGTTGTTGCCAAGCGCAATGAGAAGCTGATTGCAAGCGGGCAGGCGGACAAGGTTAAGACAGTCGCTTATACCGGTGCGCCAAGCTACTATCAGCAGATCTGGACCTCCATTCAGACGGTATTCTTCGGCTTTCTGATCGCCACGGTGGTGGCCGTGCCGCTGGGCATTGCCGCCGGTCTGTCGGCGACCGCAAATGCCGCGCTGAACCCGCTGGTGCAAATCTTCAAGCCTGTGTCGCCGCTGGCGTGGCTGCCGATCGTGACGATGATCGTCTCCGCGCTCTACACAACGAATGACGGGCTGTTTGCCAAGAGCTTCATCATCTCGGCCATCACCGTGACCCTGTGTTCACTTTGGCCGACGCTGATCAACACGGCGCTGGGCGTTGCCAGCATCGACAAGGATCTGGTGAACGTCTCCAAGGTTCTGAAAATGAACACTTGGACCAAGATCACCAAGCTGGTTCTGCCCTCGGCGCTGCCGCTCATCTTCACCGGGCTCCGCCTGTCGCTGGGCGTTGGATGGATGGTACTGATTGCCGCCGAGATGCTGGCGCAGAACCCGGGGCTGGGAAAATTCGTCTGGGACGAATTCCAGAACGGGTCGAGCCAGTCGCTGGCCAGGATCATGGTCGCGGTGCTGACCATTGGCATCATCGGCTTCCTGCTGGACCGGGCGATGTTCGCGATCCAGTCGCTGTTTACCTTCACGAACAACCGGTGATCCGACATGGCCGTGCTTGAATTCAAAAACGTATCCAAGAGCTTTGGCACCGGAACAGATGCCGTGCCGGTTCTGAAGAACATTAACCTCGAAGTCGATGAGGGGGAGTTTCTGGTCCTCCTCGGCTTCTCCGGCACCGGCAAGACAACGCTCATCAATCTGATGGCGGGGCTGGAGATGCCGACAACCGGCAGCGTGACCTACAAATCCACGCCCGTTACCGGGCCGGGGCCCGAACGCGGCGTGATCTTCCAGAGCTATTCGCTGATGCCCTGGCTGACCGTGACCGGAAATGTTGGTCTGGCCGTCGATACGATGTTCCCCAGCTTGTCCCGGTCCGAACGGGCCGAGAAGGTGGCGCATTACGTTGGCATGGTCGGCCTGAGCCATGCAGCCGCGCGCCGACCTGCCGAATTGTCGGGCGGGATGCGGCAGCGGGTCAACGTGGCCCGTGCGCTGGCGATGAACCCTGAAATGCTGCTGCTGGACGAACCGTTGTCGGCGCTCGACGCGCTTACCCGCACAAATCTGGCGGACGAAATCGAACGTATCTGGGAGGCGGATCAGAAGACCTGTGTTCTGATCACCAACGATGTGGACGAGGCGCTGGTTCTGGCCGACCGGATCATTGCGCTGAACCCTGACGGCACGCTGGGCGAAGAGTTTCGCGTGACCATCCCGCGGCCAAGGTTGCGCAGCGAAATGAACCATGACGAAGAGTTCAAATCGCTCCGCGCACAGGTCACCAATTACCTGATGGATGTCGGGATCGAAGCCAAGGTCGAAGGGTCCAAGCTGCTGCCGGCGGTGACGCCGATCCACGGCATCCCGACTGCGGTCGCCGAGGCACAGAAAACCATCAAGACCCAGCGATATCTGGACTTCAGCCAGCTTCACAAGATCTATCCGACGCCAAAGGGTCCGCTGACCGTGGTCGAGGACTTCGATCTCAAGATCGACCGGGGCGAGTTCATTTCCCTGATCGGGCATTCGGGCTGTGGCAAATCCACGGTTCTGACCATGGCCGCCGGGCTGAACGAGATTTCCAAGGGGGCGATCAAGCTTGACGGGCGGCACGTGCAGGGTGCCGACCCGGAGCGCGCGGTCGTGTTCCAGTCACCCTCGCTCTTCCCCTGGCTGACGGCCAAACAGAACGTCGCCGTGGGCGTGGACAAGGTTTATCCGCGGGCCAGCACAGCCGAACGTCAGGACGTGGTCGAATATTACCTTGAACGCGTCGGTCTGGCCGACGCGATGGACAAGCCGGCCGTAGATCTGTCCAACGGGATGAAACAGCGCGTCGGCATCGCCCGCGCCTTTGCCCTGTCGCCCAAGCTGCTGCTGCTGGACGAGCCGTTCGGGATGCTCGACAGCCTGACGCGCTGGGAATTGCAGGAAGTGCTGATGGAGGTCTGGTCGCGCACCAAGGTGACGGCGATCTGCGTGACTCATGACGTGGACGAAGCGATCCTGCTGGCCGACCGCGTGGTGATGATGACCAACGGGCCGCAGGCCACGATTGGCAAGATCACCAAGGTGGACCTGCCGCGCCCGCGGACGCGCAAGGCGCTTCTGGAACACCCCGACTACTACGCATACCGGCAGGAAGTGCTCGATTTCCTCGAGGAATACGAACACGGCGCCCGCCCCAAACCGAAACCGGCCGCCCCGGCCATTGCGGCGGAGTAAATCATGACGGAAAAGCTTGTCATCATCGGTGCCGGCATGGCGTCCGGGCGGGTCATCGAGCATCTTGTGAAAACCGATCCGGATGCCTTTGACATCACTTTGTTCAACGCAGAGCCGCGCGGAAACTACAACCGGATCATGCTGTCGCCGGTTCTGTCCGGCGACAAGACCTATGAGGAAATCGTTACCCACTCCGACGAGTGGTATGCCGAGAACGGTGTGACATGTCGCTTCGGCGAACATGTCACCGCCATCGACCGCGCCCGGAAGGTCGTGATCGGTCAGGCGGGCGAGGTGGCCTATGACAAGCTGGTCATCGCCACCGGGTCTGCGCCCTTCATCATTCCCGTGCCGGGAAAAGATCTGGATGGTGTCATCACCTACCGCGATCTCGATGACACCAACGCGATGATCGAAGCCGCCGCCACGGGCGGCGAGGCCGTGGTCATCGGCGGCGGGCTGCTGGGGCTCGAAGCGGCCGCGGGTTTGCGCGAGCGCGGTATGGAAGTCACCGTGCTGCATCTGATGGACCACCTGATGGAACGTCAGCTGGAAGGGGCCGCCGGTTATCTTCTGCGGCAGGATCTGGAAAAGCGCGGCATCAGGGTGATGACCCGCGCCTCGACCAAGGCGATCCTGGGCGAAGACCGCGCCGAAGCCGTTTTGCTGGAGGACGGAACCGTCCTGGGGGCTGATCTGGTGGTGATGGCGGTGGGCATCCGTCCTGAAACCCGGCTGGCCACCGACACCGCGCTGGATGTAGAGCGCGGGATTTCGGTCAATGCGCAGATGCAGACCAGCGACCCGGATGTCTTCGCGGTGGGAGAATGCGTCGAGTTTGACGGGATTCTGTTCGGGCTTGTTGCCCCGCTCTACGATCAGGCCAGGATTCTGGCGGAAACGCTGTTGGGGCGGGAGGCAGCCTTTGTCCCCAAGGAACTGTCGACGAAGCTGAAGGTCACGGGTTGCGAGCTCTTCAGCGCTGGCGATTTCGCAGAGGCGGAGGGACGCGAGGACATCGTGTTCCGCGATCCGGCGCGCGGCGTCTACAAGCGGCTGGTGATCGAGGATGACCGGCTGGTCGGCGCGGTGATGTACGGCGATACCACGGATGGAAGCTGGTTCTTCGGTTTGATCCGCGACGGGACCGAGATCGAGGACATGCGCGACACGCTCATCTTTGGTCCGGCCTATCAGGGGGGCGGTTCCGCGGACCCTCTTGCAGCCGTTGCAGCATTGCCGCCTGAGGCAGAGATTTGCGGCTGCAACGGCGTATGCAAGGGAACCATTGTCGAGGCCATCACCGGCGGCGCGGGCGATCTGGGCGCGGTGCGGGCCGCGACCAAGGCGTCGGCCTCCTGCGGGACCTGTACGGGACTGGTCGAGCAGTTGCTGTCCGTGACGCTGGGCGATGACTATGCCGCGCCCACCACGCAGCCGGTTTGCGGATGCACGGATCTGACCCATGAAGATGTCCGGCGCCTGATCAAGTCGAAACCACTGAAGTCGCAAGAGGCGGTGTGGCAGGAACTGGGCTGGAGTACACGCAATGGCTGTCATGTTTGCCGGCCGGCGATCAACTTCTACCTGCTGGCAGACTGGCCGCTGGAATACCGCGATGATCCGCAGTCGCGTTTCGTCAATGAACGCAAGCATGCCAATATCCAAAAGGACGGCACGTTCAGCGTGGTGCCGCGCATGTGGAGCGGGATCACCAATGCCTCTGAACTGCGCGCAATCGCCGATGCCGCTGACAAATATGATGTGCCGACGGTCAAGGTCACCGGCGGGCAGCGGATCGACCTGCTGGGGGTCCGGGGCGAGGATCTGCCGCATATCTGGGCCGATCTGAACCGTGCCGGGCTGGTGTCCGGCCATGCCTATTCCAAAGGATTGCGCACCGTGAAGACCTGTGTGGGGTCGGACCACTGCCGGTTCGGGACGCAGGATTCCACCGGGCTGGGCATCAAGCTGGAGCGCGCGCTTTGGGGGTCTTGGACGCCGCACAAGGTCAAGCTGGCGGTGTCGGGCTGTCCGCGCAACTGTGCCGAGGCAACCTGCAAGGATGTGGGCGTGATCTGTGTCGACAGCGGCTATCAGGTCAGCGTCGCCGGTGCCGCGGGCATGGACGTGAAGGAAACCGAACGTCTGGCTGACGCGCCTACCGAACAGGAGGCGATCGATCTGACCATGGCGTTCATTCAGCTCTATCGCGAAAACGCCAAGTATCTGGATCGCGCGTATAAATGGGTCGCCAAGGTGGGGCTGGACTGGGTCCGGGAGCGGATCGTCGACGATCCGCAGGAACGGGCCCGGCTGATCGAACGGTTCGAGCTGAGCCAGTCGGTATACCGCAAGGATCCATGGGCGGAAGAAGTGAAGAAGGCCGACGTATTCACCCCGCTGGCCGATCTTACTCTGGAGGCAGCGGAATGAACTGGATCGATATTGGCGCGATTGACGACATCGAGCTTCGCGGCGCGCGGATCGTGAAGACGCCGGTGGGCTGCGTTGCGCTGTTCCGGACTGCCGAGGCCGAGGTATTTGCCACTGGCGACACCTGTCCGCACAACGGTGGACCCTTGTCCGAAGGTATCGTGCACGGCCGCAAGGTGACCTGCCCGCTGCATAACTGGGTGTTCTCACTGGAAACCGGCGAGGCGCTGGGCGAAGACGGCCAGATCCCGACCTTTCCGGCAAAGGTGCAGGACGGGCGTATCCTGATCGACGGCGCATCTCTGGACCGGCGGAGCGTCGCCTGATGGATGGGGCGGGGTTTCCCGAAACGCGGTCGACCTGCCCTTATTGCGGCGTCGGATGTGGTGTTCTGCTGCGCCCGGACGGGCAGGGCGGGCTGGCGGTGAGGGGCGATCCCGATCATCCAGCAAACGCGGGGCGATTGTGTTCCAAGGGGCTGGCGCTTGGAGAAACGGTGGGTCATCAGGGGCGGCTGACTGCGCCGCAGATCAATGGCCGGAACACCGACTGGAATTCCGCACTCGATCTGGTTGCGACGCGGTTTCGCGAAACGATCGACCGGCACGGGCCGGATTCGGTGGCCTTCTACGTCTCGGGCCAGTTGCTGACCGAGGATTACTACGTCGCCAACAAGTTGATGAAAGGCTTCATCGGGTCGGCGAATATAGACACGAATTCAAGGCTTTGCATGGCCTCGACTGTTGCCGGGCAAAAACGCGCATTCGGTACGGACACGGTTCCCGGTACGTATGAAGACCTCGATCAGGCCGATCTGATCGTTTTTGTTGGTTCGAACCTCGCATGGTGCCATCCGGTGCTGTACCAGCGAGTGCTGGCCGCCCGCGCCGCGCGGGGCACAAAGATCGTCGTCATCGATCCGCGCCGCACAGCCAGCTGCGATCAAGCCGATCTGCATCTGGCGCTGGACCCGGGCAGCGATGTGGCCCTGTTCAACCGGTTGCTGGCAGAGATCGACGCGGCAGGTGCAGTTGACTGCAACTATCTGGACCATGTGCAGGGGTTTGACGACGCGCTACAATCGGCCTGTTCGGACGGGACCGCACCGACGGGTCTGAGCGAAAGCGAAGTGGCCGCGTTCTGCCGGATGTGGACCGGGACCGAGCGTGTCGTTACCGTGTTCAGCCAAGGTGTGAACCAGTCCACCAGTGGCACCGACAAGGTCAACGCCATCCTCAATTGCCACCTTGCCGCCGGCCGGATCGGTCGCCCCGGGATGGGCCCGTTTTCTGTCACCGGGCAGCCCAACGCCATGGGCGGGCGCGAGGTGGGCGGGCTGGCCAACATGCTGGCCTGTCATCTGGACATCGAAAATGCGGAGCATCGGGCTGCCGTGCAGCGGTTCTGGAACGCCCCGGCCATGCCCGCAGCACAGGGCCTCAAGGCCGTGGATCTGTTCCGCGCCGTGGGTGACGGGCGGATCCGTGCCCTTTGGATCATTCACACCAACCCCGTCGTGTCCATGCCCGAGGCCGACGCTGTTCGTGCCGCGATTAAGGACTGCTTCACGGTTGCCAGTGACATTACCGGTGCTACAGACACGGCAAGGCTGGCCGATGTCTTGCTGCCTGCCACCGGCTGGGCCGAGAAAAGCGGCACGGTCACCAATTCTGACCGGACCATCAGCCGACAACGCGCAGTGCTGCCGCCGCCGACTGGCGCGCGCCCGGACTGGGCTATTCTGGCAGAGGCCGGACGCCGAATGGGCTGGTCTGACGCCTTCGATTATCAGGGCCCTGAGGAGATCTTCAGCGAATATGCTGCGCTCTCGGGTATTGCCGCAGGGTTTGGCCGCGATTTTGACATTTCGGGTTTGAGCGGGATCGACGCAGCCACATACGAGACATTGCCGCCCACCCGATGGCCGGATTCCGGGGCCGGCCGAAAAGAGCGGTTCTTTGCGGATGGCGGGTTCTACCACCCCGATGGACGTGCCCGCATGCTGCCGGTCCGCTGGCGTCCCCCGGCGGCACAGTCCAGCGCGCGAACCCCGTTTCGCCTCAACACCGGACGGAACCGAGATCAGTGGCACACCATGACCCGGACGGCATTGTCACCGAGATTGTCGTCGCATCTGGCGGAACCGTATCTTGAAATCCATCCGGGCGACGCGGAAACGCTCGGGATCGGGGCGGCGGACCTGATCCGGGTCAGCGCGCCGAGCGGTCAGGCCATCCTGCGGGCCCGGATCACCGATGCCGTAAAACCCGGTCAGGTTTTCGCCCCCATGCACTGGACCGGAGAAACCGCCCCCTCCGGCAGGATCGGCGCCGTGGTTCCGGCGCAAACCGACCCGGTTTCCGGTCAGCCCGAAAGCAAGGCTGCGATGGTCGCGCTGTCACGGTTTCCGGCAGCCTGGTACGGCTTTGCCGTCAGCGCAGCACCGATTTTCCCGGCGTCCGAATATTGGGCACAGGCCCGGACGGGCACCGGCTACCGGGCCGAACTCGCGGGGACAGATGCGCCTGACTGGGCCGCGTCAGCCCGGCAATTGTTCCGGCTGCCCGAGACGCCGATGCAGATCGTCGAAGATCGTGCGCGGGGCCGGACGCGCATCGCGTTCTATGACGGTGCCCGGCTGCAGGCTGCGCTGTTCGTTTCCCCACAACCGGTTGCCGTGATGCGCGATTATCTCGCTCTTCAACCGGGCGGCGAAGCGCCGCAGGCGCTCAGCGGTCTTGCACCGGCGGATCGCCCCGACCCGGGGCCGGTTCTGTGCGCCTGTTTCAGCGTCGGGGTAAACACCATCCTGTCCGCCATCGAAACTCAGGGGCTGGTTTCGGTCGAAACCATCGGTGCCGCGCTGCAGGCCGGTACCAACTGCGGCTCTTGCCGACCCGAGATTGCCGAGCTCCTGAACCGCACCAGACAGCCGGAAGCGGCCGAATGAGCCTTGCCCTTCACGTGCGGACGCTGGGCCGGGGGCCGGGGCGGTCGCGGTCCCTTACGCAGGACGAGTCCTTTGACGCAATGACGCTGATGTTGCAGGGCGCTGCGCCCGAGGCGGTCGGCGCGCTGCTGATGCTGTTGCGGATGAAGGGCGAAACAGCCGCGGAAATCGCGGGATTTGCCGCCGCCGCACAGGCGTCGCTTTCGCCGGCAGCGACGATGGATCTGGACTGGCCCAGCTATGCCGCGGGCCGGACCCGCGGATTGCCGTGGTTCTTGCTGTCTGCACGCCTTGTTGCCTTGGCAGGATACCGGGTGCTGTTGCACGGCTGGAATGGCACCGACCCTTCGGTCCGCGCCGGAATATCCGAGTTGGGCATTCCGGTCGGCGGGGCGCTGGCGTCAATCCCGCATGGCGGACCGGGGATCACCTATTTCCCCCTGGAAGATCTGTCGCCCGCGCTTTTCACCCTGCTTGGTCTCCGGCAGGAACTGGGACTGCGGTCCTGCGTCAACACGGTTTGCCGCATGCTCAACCCCGGCCGGGCCCGCGCCAGCGTGTCGGGGGTGTTTCACCCGTCTTACCGTGAACTTCAGTCATCCGCCGGGTATTTGCTGGGTCGGGAAAACCTGACCGTGATCAAGGGCGGCGGTGGAGAGTTTGAACGGTTGCCATCCAAAGCCGTTACCGCAGAAGGGCTGCGGCAGGGGCAATTCTGGCGAAGCACTGCGCCGGTCCTGATCCCGGAAAACCGGCGGCTGGATGACGGTGAAACAGATGTCACCAAACTGTCGGCCCTGTGGGCGGGCGACTATGCAGACCCGTTTGCCGAGGCTGTGGTCATCGGCACTGCCGCGCTGGCGCTGGACACACTGGGCGAGAGCGGGGCAGAGCAGCGCGCCCGTGCCCTGTGGTCCGCCCGGCACGGCAGGGCGGCAGCGTGAGGAGACAGACGCCATGAAGAGTTTCCCGATGTTCATCCGCACCACCGGCCGGCGCGTGATTATTGCCGGCGGGAGCGAACAGGCCGCACAAAAAGCGCGCCTGATCCTCAAAACTGATGCGCGGATCGTCATTGCGGCCCGGTCTCCGGAACCGGAACTGGCCGACCTGATCCGGACCGGCCGGGCCGAGTGGCACGAGGGCCGGATCGGGGATGCGGTGTTTCGCGGAGCGGCCATGGCGTTCATTGCAACCGGCTCCGCGGTTGCGGACAGTTGCCTGCACGCCATCGCGCAGGACGCTGGTTGCCCGGCTAATGTGGTCGACAGACCCGATCTGTGCGATCTGACGACGCCGTCTCTGGTGGATCGCAGCCCGCTGGTTGTCGCGGTCGGGACCGATGGCGCGGCGCCGGTTCTTGCTCGACAGGTGCGCACCCGGATAGAAGAGATGCTGCCGGCAAATATCGGCGGGCTTGCCGCCTTTGCCGGACGCATGCGCGCCTCGGTTGCCGCTGCTATCCCACACGGTGACAGGCGCGCATTCTGGCGCTGGGTGTTTACGGGTTCACCGGTGCAGGGCTGGATCCGCGGGGCCGAACGGGATGCTGCGGCTGAGATAAAAACCGCCATCGCCGCCGGAGCCGTACCCGGGGCCGCGCAGACCGGACAGATCTCGCTGGTGGGGGCCGGACCGGGGGCGCGGGATTTGCTGACGCTCCGCGCGGTTCAGCGGCTGCAGGAAGCGGACGTTATTTTCTACGACCGACTGTCCGGCGAAGAGGTGCTGGAACTGGCCCGGCGCGATGCCCGGCGTGTTTACGTGGGCAAGACCGTGGGCGCGAACCCATGGCCGCAGGACAGGATCAACCGGCTGATCGTTGCCGAGGCCCAAAAGGGCCAGCGCGTGGTTCGGCTGAAATCGGGGGATCCGGGGATTTTCGGGCGGGCCGCCGAGGAAATGCAGGCCGCCCGGTCGGCTGGTGTCCCGGTGGAACTCATACCGGGGGTGACATCCGCATGCGCGGCGGCCGCCAGTGCCGGGCTCAGCCTGACCGAGCGCGGGGCGACGGACACGCTGGTCCTCACCACCGCAGTCCGGCAGGGTGGAGGGCCGCTGCCGGATGCGATCCGGCATTTCACCGAAGGCACGTCCGGTGCGTTTTACATGGCCGCCCGTCAGGCCGGGCGTATTCAGGCCGCGCTGCTGAACCGGGGCGTGCCGGCGGATGCGCCTTGCGTTCTGGTTTTCGAAGCGTCGAAGCCAACGCAGCAGATCTGGCGCGGACGGCTGGATGGGCTCGACAGCGCTGTAGACGGCATGGCGGTCACCGGGTCTGCCATGATCCTTGTCAGTTGGCCAAAGAACGGTGAGCGCTTCGAAACCGTTGTGCCGCTTGAGCTGGTCGGGACCCGTTGAGCGCCGGACCCGGAAAAGTAAATCGCGCGATACCGGGGTATCGCGCGATTGCATACAGACCGAAGCGCGTCAGCCGGGGTTACTGGCTGCAGGGGAAATTCTCAGCCAGCGTTGCCATGAGCGCCTGCGCCGCGGGCATCGCCTTGCGCTTGGTATAAGATGCGTGGACCCAGCGCATGAACGCCCAGCGGACTTCATCTGCGGTGTTCACCATCGGCGGGCAGACGGCGGTGCCTGGCCCGGCGGCGCCGGTGGCCAGCAGCGCATCGACATAACCGATGATGTACTGTTCGCATTCCGTTTCCGCAGCCTCACCCCAGCGGGCGTCGTTGTCGGCTTCCTGACATGGCGAAAGCAGGTCACTGGCCATGTACCCGGTCGAGGTGCTGTGCGAGTCGGCGAAGGCAGCTGCGCCCGAAAGGGCCGCGGCAACCGTTGTGATGATCAATAGACGCATATCGTATTCCTCAGAGTTCTCTGGCGCGCCGGCCGCGCGTGGCGGCCGGCGCTTCGCAAGCTATTGCGACTTCTCTTCAGCCAGGGCGTGGATGGCTTGATCCATGACCGCCTGGTGCTCTTCGTTGTTCACCAGCTTGTCCGAGTTCACCGTGTCCCAGACCTCTGCGTCGGTCATGTTCTGGTGACAGCCCATGCACAGGCCCGTGCGCTCCATCTTCTCGCGCATGTCCTGCGGCAGCGGGCTGGTCAGCGGCCAGTGCGACCCAACGGTGACCAGCTGTTCGCCGTCCTCGGTGACGATCCGGCTGAGATCGTGGTCAAGCTGCGGGATCGGTTGCGCCTGATACTGGCTCTGCTGCGGGATGATGTCGCCCGCCGGCGTTTCCAGATCAATCACGTAACCGGTCGAGTTCTTGGCCATGAACCGTCCGCCCGAGATGCCGTAACCCAGTGCTTTCGGGTTGTTGTGGCAGCTCTCGCAGGTCCGTGCCTCGCGGCCAGCCGTGTGCGGCTGAACAGCGGCATGGTCGAGCCCCTTGGTACCCCCCGCATCGGGCGTCATCCAGATCTCGTTCTGCGCGACCGTGTTGCCGTCCTTGTCGATCACCGTGGTGATCACCTGGCAACCCGGCATCAGCGGGCTGACACGACCTTCACCGTTGATCCCCAGCGTCGGCTCTTCCCAGCGCAGATAGCTGCGGCTTTCGCTGACTTTACCCGGAGAGGTCAGGCCGTTGGTGCCCAGAGCGGCGTCCGCGGTCAGACCATCTTCGCCACGTGAATTGGCGTTCGTGATCCAGTCGACATCCGTCTTGCCTTCGCTGTAGTTCACGGTGACGTGACAGCCATAGCATTGCGGTGCCCAGTCGGCGTGGCATGCATAGCATTCCATGCTTTCCATGTGCTGACCAACCGAGTTCATCGCAACCTTGGCATCCGGCGATTTCCAGGTGCCGTCGATCGAGATCTGCTTGAGCACCGGAACCTTGAAGTCGAGCCCGGAAGCCGAGTGCATGATCACGGTCGAGCCCTTCTTGACCACGTTGCCGAACGGGTTACCGCGGGCGGTCAGAAGGAAGCCGTCTTCAGCCTCGTACTCGGTTGCGAACATCACGGTTTCATCTGCGGCGTCTTCCGACAGGCCGCGCGGCGTTTCGCCAATGTCTTCCTGATGCTCTTCGCCGTAGCCCAGCGGCAGCTCCCACGGGAACTTGCTGACGGTGCCGTGGCAGTCCTCACATTCGATTTCCACCTGTGCCAGCGTGGTGCCCGGCAGGTTGCCGTCGCCATGCATGTCGATCGAGGTGTGGCAGTCCTGGCAGAGCATGCGGCCTTCCGGGTTCTCCGGACGGGATTCAACCGCATGGTGCAGGTCTTCCTTGATGTAGACGTAGCTCTTGGTGTGCAGCTTGGGTTGTTTGTTGCCCGAGCCGTCATACGGCGTGCCGTACGGGAATTCCATCACACCCTGATAGCTGGTGCCGATGCGCTTGCCGCGGTTGTGGCAGGAAACACAGCTTTCGGCCGGAATACCGGAATATTCCAGATCGCCATGTTTTACCACGGTTTTGCGGGTGCCCTGCATCTGGTGAGTCAGCAGTTTGCCCGGCTGGTCCTTCGCGATGGTTGGGTCGCCACCTTCGTAGAGACCTTCGTTTGAGTAGGGAACGTGGCAGGACGAACAGCCCGCACCGCGGTAATCGCCGCGCTTTTCGCGCCCGGTGACGCCAACGTGGCAACGCTGACACTGCTGGCGGGAATAGGTGATGCCCGCCATTTGCGGGTGCTGCGAAATCGCTTCGACGTCCACTTCCGGCACCTGCTCCATGCTCGGAGGCAGCTGGTCGGGGTGGTTCTCGGCGTAGGCGACCATGTATTCCTTGTAGGCGTCAGTACCGACCGTGGGCACGTAACCGTCTTCGTCAACCAGCGTGTAGTTACCATAGACCGAACGGTTGGTGTCCACCACGCCCCAGGACCACAGGTTGCCCTGCAGCTTGCCGGCCTCGGTGTTCATCAGCGACTTGATCACGCGTTCCGCGTAACCGTCGTGACACTGGCCACAGGACTTGTCCGCAATCCAGATCGCACCGGGGTCGGGATAGAACGTGTGCGGCCCACCGGCCTCGGTCAGTTCCGGATGGGCGCCGGCATGTGCTTCCTCAGCGGTGAGCCCCTGTGGGTTACCGCCGTGGCAGACGACACAGCCGTCGGGGTCGCCATAATCCGGTCCCATGGCCTTGATGGTTTCCATCATCACGCCCTGGGTGAAATCTTCGATCCCGTTGTGGCAGGACAGGCAGCCCAGTTCGGCTGCCCGTTCAGGGTCGACTTTGTCAGGAACTTCCTGTGCCGCGGCCCAGCCGGCGGCAGAAAAGAACAAAAGAATAGCTGCGAAGAGCTGTCTCACGGGGACTCACTCCTGTTTTACGTGGCATTCTCTCGACAGTAACGCCGGCGTGATCAGCCGGACCCTGACAAAAGTCAGGAAGACGCAATTGCCAGTTGATATTCGCTTTCTGGAATACGACTCGGACTTTGATCTGCCTCAAGGTGTATGGAGTTGGGGCGGCTATCCTGGAACCCTGCCAACATGCTGCCAGGGAAATCCGAGTGCATCACGTCATTCAGGAACAACCGCGCACATCGCCTTGCGGCGATTGCGCCAGCACCGGATGCCCGGTGCGCTTTGCCGATGTTCCCGCGGCGACCCAACGGTTTGTCACGCTGTCCCGGGGCGAACGGCTGGAGGCGGCAGACACCGAAAACTGTCTGCGCTTTCTGGTGGTCGTCGAAGGGACGGCGGCAACCTGTACCACATTCGCCGATGGCCGCAGGCAGATCCTTGGAATTGAAGGGCCGGGCGAAATCATGTGCGGGGCTATGTCGGGTCTGGGCCTGCAATGCTGGCTGGAAGCGCTGGACGATTGCATTGTCTGCGACGTGAATCTGTCCGCGGTGGCGCGTCAGCTCAGCAAGGATCCCGAATTTCTGACCGCCAATTTCCGGATCGTTCACCGGCGACTCGCGCGGAGCCAGTCGCACCTCTCCACGCTTGGGCGCCTCGACAGTCAGGAGCGGGTTCTGTTCTTTCTGGCTGAAATGGCTTCGCGGCACACTGCGCGGAACCCAGGGGCACCGGTCACCAGATTGGACATGTCGCGCGAGGACATCGCCGATTACCTCGGGCTCAACTCTGAAACCGTCAGCCGGATCCTGACCCGGATCCGGAAATCGGGGCTGGTGAAATTCCTGAACCGGAACGAGTACGTGCTGACCGACATTGCTGCCGTTGCAAAACGACTGCCGGTTGAAATTCCCGGCCCCGAGAACTTTCAGTTTCCGCACAAACCCATGGAGGTCATCCAGTGATCGTCGAACTCGGCCATTTTGCCCTTTGCGTCGCGCTGATCGCGGCGCTGGTTCAGTCCGTCGTACCGCTGATGGCGATCTGGCGCGGCTCTGCCTCCGGCTTGCGGGTTGCCGACAGCGCCGCTCAGGTTCAGTTCGCCGGTGTCGCAGCCGCCTTTGCCGCGCTGACCTATGCCTTTGTGGTTTCGGACTTTTCGGTGCTGACTGTCGCGCTGAACTCGCATTCCGCCAAACCGATGCTTTACAAGGTCACCGGCGTCTGGGCCAACCATGAAGGCTCGATGCTGCTATGGGTGCTGATGCTGGCGCTGTTCGGGGTGATGATTTCGGTTTTTGGCAAGGTAATCCCGGTCGAGCTGCGGTCGCGGGTTCTGGCCGTTCAGGCGATGATCGGCGTGGGGTTTTATCTGTTCATCCTGCTGACCTCGAACCCGTTTGAACGGGTGGCCATGCCGCCGCTCGACGGGCAGGGCATGAACCCGTTGCTGCAGGATCCGGGCGTCGCCTTCCACCCGCCGCTGCTGTATCTTGGCTATGTCGGCTTCTCTACGGCTTTTTCCTTTGCAGTCGCGGCGCTTATGGCGGGCCGGGTCGATCCGGCCTGGGCCCGCTGGATGCGGCCCTGGGTGCTGCTGGCGTGGTCTGGTCTGACCGCCGGTATCGCGCTGGGATCGTGGTGGGCCTATTACGAGCTGGGCTGGGGCGGGTTCTGGTTCTGGGACCCGGTTGAAAACGCCTCGTTCATGCCGTGGCTGATCGGCACCGCGTTGCTGCATTCGGCCATTGTGGTGGAAAAGCGGAACGCCTTCCTCAAATGGACCATCCTGCTGGCGATCCTGACTTTCTCGCTGTCGCTGATCGGTACATTCCTCGTCCGGTCCGGTATCCTGACTTCGGTTCATGCCTTCGCGACGGACCCTGAGCGTGGCGTTTTCATCCTCCTGCTGCTGACGATTGCCATCGGCGGTGCGCTGATGCTGTTTGCATGGCGCGCAAACGAGCTGGACGATGGCGGTGTATTCGCCTTGCTGTCGCGTGAAATCGGGTTGCTGACCAACAACCTTCTGGTGGTGGCGGCGACCGGTGTGGTGTTCGTCGGCACCATGTACCCGCTGGCTCTGGAACTGGTGACCGGCGACAAGATCACCGTGGGCGCCCCGTATTTCAATCAGACCTTCCTGCCGATTTTCGGGCTTGCCATGCTGGCCGCCGGCATCGGGCCGTTCCTCAGCTGGAAACGTGCGAACAAACGGGACGTGCTGCGGCGGACCGGATGGTCGGCGGGCGCGGCCGCCCTGTTCACCGTTGCAGTCGCCGCCGTGATCGGCGTTCCCGGCCCCGCGGGGGTATTCGGCGTGTTCGTCGCCGCGTTTCTTGCGGTTGCCACCCTGCAGGATCTGGGCCGACGGATCGGAATTCCGGCTGCACCCGTCGGAACGGTATTGCGCCGGCTCGCCGGTCTGCCGAGATCGGCATGGGGGCTGTATTTCGGGCATCTGGGTCTGGCCATAGCTGCCGCTGGCGTCGTCGCGGTGTCGCTGTGGAGCGCCGAGAGCATCCAGACCGTCAAACCCGGCGAGCCGGTTTCGATCGGGCGCTACGAATTCACGCTGATGGACATCACAAACACGCAAGGCCCGAACTATCAGACATCGATCGCGGCCGTCCGCGTCAGCCGTGGCGAAGACCCCGTGACCGTGCTGTTTCCGGAACGCCGCTGGTACCCGGTCGAACAGAAACCCACGACCGAGGCCGGGATCGAAACCCGCTGGCACGGGGATTTGTACGCCGTGCTGGGCGATCCCGACGGGACCGGTGGTTTCGTGACCCGGTTCTATTACAACCCCGGCATTCCGTGGATGTGGGCGGGCGCCTTGCTGATGTCGCTGGCGGCGCTCATTTCGCTGGCGGATCGCCGTTTACGGGTCGGGGTTCCGGCGGACCGTCGCCGCGCAAACCTGCAACCTGCGGAATAGGAGCCTGTGATGCGGTCCTTCCTACTGGCTCTTGCCCTGTCTCTTCTCACGCTGCCGGTTTCGGCGCTTGACCCCGGCGAGATGTTCACGGACCCGGCGCTTGAAACGCGGGCCCGTGAACTGGGCCGGCAGTTGAGGTGCCTGAAATGCCGGAACCAGTCCATTTTCGATTCGAATGCCGGCATTGCCAAGGATCTGCGGGTGGCGGTGCGCGAACGGATCACCGCCGGGGATTCGGACGACGAAATCCTGATCTACGTACGGGAACGGTTCGGCGACTACGTGCTGATGAAGCCGCCGGTCGAACCGCATACATATCTGCTGTGGTTCACCCCGGTTCTGCTTTTGCTGATCGGCGGCGGCGCAACGATGGTCTACCTGCACGGTCGCACGGGGCATCGGAGCGAGGAACTGAGTGACGAGGACCGGGCCGAAGCGCGCCGGGTTCTGAAAGAGGAGGTCACCTGATGGAGTTCTGGCTGATAGTTACGGGCCTGGCCGCGGTTTCGGGGCTCTGGATGGCGTGGCCCTATCTGCGGTCCAGATCCGTGGAAATGACCGGCTCGGATGGGGCAATCTCGATCTACCGCGACCAGATAGACGAGCTTGAGCGCGACCGGCGCGCAGGCCAGATCAGCGACAGCGAATGCGAGGCTGCGCGCGTGGAAATCGAACGCCGCGCGCTGGTCGCTGCACGTCGTTTGGACAGCGGGTTCGTGTCGTCCCAGCGGTCTTTGCTGTCCGCAGCGGGTCTGGTCATCGTTGCCGGTGCGGCAGCCGTTGCGCTTTACTCGTCGACCGGGACGCCGCAGCAGCAGGACATGCCCCTTGCCGCGCGCAAGACCGAGGAACTGATCCGCCGCGCTGATGCCGGCGACATCAACAGCCGCATACAGTTGCTGATTCAGCAGACGCAGGAAGAACCGGAGAGTTTTGAGGCCTGGTGGGTGCTGGCCCGGTCCTACGCAGCCATCGGGGATCACGCCTCATCGGCGGACGCATATCGCCATGCCGCCGAACTGGCCGGGGACCGGCCGGCCGTTCTGTCGGCCTATGCCGAAGCGATGACGCTGGCCAATGGCAACAAGGTGCCCTCTGCCGCGCGGGTGATTTTCGAACAGCTTGCTATCGAAAACGCCGATCCCCGCGCCCGGTATTACGCCGCTCTTGCAAAGGCGCAGGCGCAGGATTTCCAGGGAGCAATCGAGGACTGGGCGCTGCTGGCCCGCGATTCGAACCCGCAGGCGCCGTGGATGCCCCTTGTGGAGCGTGACATCATCAACATGGCCCGCTTTCTCAAAGTTGACGTGACGGCCTACCTCCCGAACGCCAGCGCAGAGCAGATCGCTGCCGCCAGCAACACCCCGGAAACTGACGAAAACACGCCAACGCTTGCGGCGCTGGAAGCGTCGCTGGAAGCGGATCCCAAGGATTACAAAGGATGGATCGCGCTGGCAGAGGCCCGCTCCGCGGCCGGGGATGCAGAAGGCGCAACCGCGGCCCTCGATGAGGGCCGGGCGCATTTCGCGGCCGCGCCCTTCGTGCTCGATCAGTTTGCGCAGACTGAACGGGCGCTTGGGCTCGACCTCGTGGAATCCGGCCTGCGCGGGCCGTCGGACGAAGACATTGCCGCCGCCGCCGAGTTGTCGCAGACCGAGCGTGACGACATGATTGCCGGAATGGTCGCCGGGCTTGCGGCGAGGCTGGAAGCTGAACCCAACGACCCAGATGGCTGGGTGATGCTGGTTCGCAGTTACGCAACGCTGGGCGAAATGGACAAAGCACAGGATGCCTACCGTCAGGCCAGTGCAACCTTCAAGGACGACGCACAGGTGCTGCAGGCGATCCGGTCTCAGACCAGTGGGCTTGTCACCGGCAACTGACTGACTCAGGGCACCGTTCTGCGAACCTCATCGGCGGTTTTCAGTCGTGATGATGGTGCCCGTGCCCGTGTGAGTGGGCATAGTGCTGGCGCAACACGTCAAAGCCATAGTCATTGCCGTTCGGGCTGCGAACCACCGTGTGAACATGGAACTTCTGGGGGTTAGGATTGGTCAGGAACAGGCCGGGGTGATGATCGAACTCGATGAAGATCACCGGGCTTTGAATGCGGTAGTAAAAGGCATCTTCCGGTCCGCTACCGCCGATCCAGCAGAAATGCGTATCGGACAGATGCCGCTCTACATCGGCCATTCTGGCCTGCCGTGGACCTTCGGGCATGGCCCCGACATAAGCGTTGACCAGATCCAGAAGCGCGTTGCGTTGGGTCGCTGAAAACCTGTCAGCCCGCGCGCCTTCCAGCGGTACAACCCGGTTGTCCCGGTGCGCCCCGCCCAGAATCAGGTAATCCGCGAAATGCACCCGGCCTTCGGGCAGGTCCGAACCGCTCAGATCAAATCCAAGCCGTGCCTGTTCTTGGAACCCTTCCGGCAACGCGTTGAACAGCTCCAGCCCCAGACGCTCTTCGTCCTGAAACAGGGTCAGACCCTTGTAAGGGCCATGATCGGCATAGCAGATCTCGGCGCCGACAAAGCAGGGCGTCAGCACCATCTGACCGCCGACCACCAGACACGAGACCGCCAGATGATGCCCCCATAATTGCCATCCCCACGGGTCCGTTGCCGAAGGGTGCCCGAAAAGGCAGAAATTGTAATGCCATTCGCCCAACACGCCGGGTGCCCCGATCAGATCGCCCAGAAACGCGTTCAGCCGCATGGCCCCGATCGCATTGTCATAGCCCCGGTCGCTCAGCGAAGCCTGCAGAATGGCCATGACCAGATCACGCTTTGGCGTCTCCAGGTGTTCCAGCCGCAGCCCATGGGTCTCGACGAAGATTTCCGTGTTCTGCCATTGCCGCCACAGGTCGCTTTGCACGCCGTGCTGACCGCAGACACGTTCGTCCGTGGTCAGGGAATTCAGCAGCCGGGTTGCCGCCGCGGCCATGGCCGCGCTCGGGGCGCCCTCGTCGCGCAGGCCGTACAGACCGCTGACACGGTTGCCATCGGTCGTGAGGCCGCGGAAGGGTTGCCGGGCAAGCTCACCCCATTCCTGAAACAGACCGGCTGCGCGGGGCAGGGACAGACGGCCCTTGGCGTGACTGATACTGTCGTCGCCGGCAATCCGGGATTGATCCGGTCCGGGCAGGTGCGGGCGGTAATCGGCGAAACCGGCCATCAGGCCGCCAACGCGGTGGCGGGCGGAGATGTTCGAAACTGTGTCATGCCCGGTATCCTAGACGACACGAGGCCGTTGTGAAGGTGCCGCGCAACGGCTCAGACGGAAACCCGGGCCAGCAATGCATCCTTGTCTACCGCCGATTTGGCCCCGTTCATGGTGACGGCCCCCCGTTCCAGCACATAAAACGCGTCACCCAGATCATAGGCAAAGCTGAAATACTGCTCGACCAGAACGATTGCCATTTCGCCCTGGCTGCGCAGATGCGAAATGACCCGGCCGATCTGCTGAATGATGTTGGGCTGAATGCCCTCGGTCGGTTCGTCCAGCAGCAGAAGCTTGGGTTTTGCGACCAGCGCACGGGCAATCGCCAGTTGCTGTTGCTGACCGCCCGACAGGTCCCCGCCGCGGCGGTTCAGGAATTCCTTGAGGATCGGAAACAGCTCAAAGATCTCGTCCGGTACAAAGCGTTCGTTGCCGGGCAGGCAGGCAAATGCGGTTTCGAGGTTTTCACGCACCGTGAGCAGCGGAAAGATGTCGCGTCCCTGCGGGACATAGCCGACACCGCGCCGGGCCAGACCATGCGCCGGCACCCGGCCCAGATCCTCGCCATCCAGCCGGTAGCTGCCCCCGGAACGTGCATGTGTCCCGGATATCGCTTTCAGCAGGCTGGTTTTGCCCACGCCGTTGGTACCCAGCACACAGGTCACCTCGCCGACCCGCGCGTTCATATCGATCCCGTTCAGGATCTGGCTGCCGCCGTAATGCAGCGTCAGCCCCTCGATTTGCAGCAATTCAGCGCCCAAGATAGACCTCGATCACTTCTTCGTTCCGGGTGACATGGTCGATCGACCCCTCGGCCAGCACCGATCCTTCGTGCAGAACCGTCACCTTGCAGTCCAGCCGGCGGACGAATTCCATGTCATGTTCAACGACCACGACAGCCCGCGTTTTCGCCGCGGCCTTCAGCAGATCGGTCGTGTGTTCGCGTTCCGCCGGGGTCATGCCCGCCGCCGGTTCATCGACCAGCAACAGCCGCGGTTCCTGCGCCAGCAGCATGCCGATTTCCAGCCACTGCTTCTGACCGTGGCTCAGTTCGCCGGCCTTGCGGTCCAATGCGCCGGACAGTCCGATTTCTTCGGCCAGTTCGGCGACGCGTGCGCGATCCTTGTCTGAGGGCCGGAACACCAGAACCGCGAACGGCCCGCGCTCCTTTTTCAGCGACATCATCAGGTTATCGCCGACGCTCTGGTCCTCGAACACCGTCGGGCGCTGAAACTTGCGGCCGACACCCAGCTGCGCGATCCGGCTTTCCGACAGGGACAGCAGCGACACGCTTTTGTCGCCATAGCTGACCCGGCCCTCGTCGGGCCGCGTCTTGCCGGTGATGATATCCATGAACGTTGTCTTGCCTGCGCCATTGGGGCCGATCACCGCACGCAACTCGTGCTCGGCAATCTGAAACGACAGGTTGTTGATGGCCTTGAACCCGTCAAAGGATACGGACACGCCCGACACTTCCAGCAACGTGTTCATTCGCTTGCCTCCCTTTCGCGCAGCGCGCCCGGGTCAGGTCCCAGCGCGGCGCCATGGCGGTTGGGGCTGCGCCGGTCGGCGATCAGGTCAAACAACCCGCCGATCCCCTTGGGGGCAAAGAGCGTGACAGCGACAAAGGACAGGCCCAACAGAACCGTCCACCAGTCCACCCATTGAACGACAAGCGGGCCCAGAACCAGATCCGGGGCCTGACCGCCGGTAAACCATGTCGACAGAAGGGAAACAAAGGCCGCACCGATCACCGCGCCGTAAAGCCGCCCGCGCCCGCCGATGGCGACCCAAACCGCCAGATAGATCGAGGCAATCGGGGCGATCTCGGCCGGGTTAATGATACCCGCCTGCGGATAGTAAAGCGCCCCGGCAATGCCGGCGATGATCGCCGTGACGGAAAAGACCAGCAGCTTGAACCCTTCCACCGGGTAGCCAAGGAACCGCACGCGCGCCTCGTCGTCCCGGATCGCGCGAATGACCGAGCCGAATTTGCCCGACACCAGCCACGCGCAAAACAGGTATCCGGCCCCCAGAGCCAGTGCCGAGGCCCAGAAGAACCAGACTGACACGATCGACTGCGGCAGGTCGTCGAGCCCGGGCAGGTTCTGCAGGCCGGACAGGCCGTTGTTGCCACGAAGACCGCTGTCGTTCTGGAACAGGTAGAGCGACAGGGCGAGTGTCATCGCCTGTGTCAGGATCGACAGGTATACGCCGGTAACCCGGCTGCGGAAAGCCAGCCAGCCAAAGATCAGTGCCAGCAGGCCGGGTACCAGTACCACTGCGGCAAGCTGCAGCGGCAGCGAATGTGCCACAGCCCAGATCGGAGGGAACTCGGAGGCGCCCACCACACCGAAGATTTGCGTGGCGATGCCGTCAGAGATCTCCTGCACCGTTGGAGGCAGTTCCGCGGCGGCAAGGCTGTCGACGACGATCAGCCGCGTGCGTTCGTACATCAGCCACATGCCGATGGCGTATCCGCCGATCCCGAAAAACGCCATGTGACCCAGCGAAAGGATCCCGCAATACCCCCAGACCAGATCCATCGCCAGCGCCACGAGGCACAGGCACAGCGTCTTGCCAAGCGTTTTGACGAAACTGGTGGAAATCATGCCTAGTCCGAACCCCTCGGACAGGACGGTGATCGCGACGGTGAACAGGCCGAGCACGACCAGAAACACAAGAACCGACGGGTGGCGCATGGCAAACGGGCTACGGGACGGTTGGGACAATACAGCGTCGGTCATCTTACGCCTCCGCCGCGCGGCCCTTGAGGGCGATAATGCCTCGGGGCCGGAATTGAATGAACAGGATGATGAAGAGAATCATGTAGGTCTGCGCCGCCAGAGTATTCGACGGGTTCATCCACTCGATGCCTTTCTGCAGGAACCCGACCATCGTCGCTCCCACCAGCGTGCCCCAGATGTTGCCGACGCCGCCGACAACAACCGTCATGAACGACTGCACGATATAGTCCTGCCCCATCTCGGACGTGACTTTGGCATAAAGCCCGATGGCCACGCCCGCGATCCCGGCGATGCCCGAGCCCAGCCCGAAGGTCAGCATGTTGATCCGGTCCGGATTGATCCCGACCGACCCGGCCATGCGCGGGTTCTGCGTCACGGCGCGCACTTCGAGCCCCAGCCGCGTCCGGTTCATCAGGAACAGGAACAGCGCCAGAAAAAGCAGGGCCAGAATGAAGATCGCGATGCGGATGTAGCTGATCGAAACGATGTCGTTGACGATCAGGGATCCGTCCAGCCAGTCCGGCGATGTCAGCGGGCGCGCCTGTGTGCCAAAGATGTTCTTGGCGATCTGCTGCAGCGCAATGGAAATGCCGAAGGTGGCCAGCAGGGTTTCCAGCGGACGGTGATAGAGCCAGCGGATCACCAGCCGCTCCATAGCGACACCGGCGCCGAAGGTAACGGCAAAGGCCAGTGGCAGGGCTACGAGGATCGACACCGTGTAATCGGGGATGAGCAACTGCACGACATAGCCGGTATAGGCGCCCATCATGATGAACTCGCCATGGGCCATGTTGATCACGCCCATCACGCCAAAGGTTATGGCCAGCCCGATCGCGGCGAGGAAATAAATGGAAGCCAGCGACATGCCGTCGAGCAACAGGTCAGCCGTTCGGGCCATTGCGACGCGGGTTTCGATGGCCTCAAGCGCCTCCAGCGCGGCATGGGCGACCAAGGGCGGTGCGCCGACGACCCGCTCGAAAAAGACATGCGCGGCCAGCGCGGCATCGATGTCGGCTGCGGTGGCGACGGCGTCGACCGCGCCGGCCCGGGCCAGTTCTGCATAGGCCAGATCGCGGGCCGCGTCAGTGTTCAGGTCGGCCACCTGAACGCCTCCGACCGATCCGTTCCGGATGTTGGCAATCAGGGCCGCCCTTTTGTCGTCGCGGGTGATGACCGGCGCGGAAAACCCCGACTCGACCAGCAGAGCATGCGCCGCCGCCCGCGTCAGGTCCTCTGATCCCGGTTGCAGGACGCGCAGCACGTCGTAGCCTGCGGGCGCTTCCTTGGCAACTTCCAGCCGGGACTCGATCAGCGGGTTCAGGGTTGCCCGCACATCCACGCCCAGATCGCTTTCAAAGCTATCGATGGCCGCGATCCGCTCGGCATCGTCTGTGCCGAACCGTATGGTCAACAAGCGTTCAAGACGCATCTTGCGCGCCCTGATCCGGTCGTCGGGCTCATTTTCGATCGCGCCGCGCAGGGCAGTGAGATGCGAGGCATTCGCATCGCGTTCGATGGCATCCAACGCGGTGAGGCGCGCCGCCGGGTCGGGATCGTTCAACTGGAACTGCACCAGCGCCGCTCCGATCAGGCCGCGGATGCCGGAATTCGGTTTGAGTTGTTTGTGGGTCTTGGGGTCGACCGTGCCAATTTCGCTTCCATCGGACACGTCGAATATGCGCAAAGTCTTCCGGTCGACTTTTTCGGCAAAGACGAACAGTCCGTCTTCCTTGCCATACCACATGTCCTTGGCCTGCCAGCGTTCCAGAACCGTCTTGGCCTCGGGCAGGCCGCTGGCGGCCAGCGCATCAATGGCGGGGCCGATGGTCTTGCGCGAACTTTTCGCAATGACCTTGGCGTGTTCCTGCAGAAGCTGCTGGATCGGCGCGTCCGCGTCCTGTGCCCAGGCCGGTGCAGCCGGCAGGCAGAGAACCCAGATAAGGGCGCGTAGGAAATTCGGTTTCATGGGCAGTCCCGCAGATGTCCGGGGGCTTCAGCCGCCCCCGGACGGGTTTCAGTGTCAGATCAGTAGTTGGATTTGATCTGCACGCAGGTCTTGGTCTCGGTGTTGTACATGCCACAGCCGAGCTCTTTCCAGTCGCTGACCAGAACCGCGGATTCCGGCAGGAAATCGGTCCATGCGTCGCCCGGCACCTCTTCGGTCTGGGAGATAATGTCGAACTGACCGTCTTCCTGAATTTCACCGATCAGTACCGGCTTGGCCAGGTGATGGTTGGGCAGCATAACGGCGGTGCCGCCGGTCAGGTTCGGAAATTCCTGGCCGTACATGGCGGTGCGCACCGCGTCCACATCGGTGGTGCCGGCAGTCGTTGCCGCGTTCACCCACATGTTGAAGCCGATATAGTGGGCTTCCATCGGGTCGTTGGTCACGCGTTCTTCGCCCATCGCGGCTTTCCACGATTCGACCCACATTTCGTTGGCTTCCGATTCCGCCGACTGGAAGTAGTTCCATGCCGCCAGGTGCCCGACGAGGTTGGAGGTGTCGAGACCGGCCAGTTCTTCTTCACCGACCGAGAAGGCCACAACCGGAATGTCGTCGGCAGAAATGCCTGCCGCGGCCAGTTCCTTGTAGAAGCCGACGTTCGCATCACCGTTGATCGTGGAGATTACGCCGACCTTTTTGCCGTCCGCGCCAAGCGCAACGACGTCAGCAACGATCTTGGACCAGTCCGAGTGGCCGAACGGGGTGTAGTTTACGAAGATGTCTTCGGCCGCGATGCCCTTCTGCTGAAGGTAGCTTTCAAGGATGTTGTTCGTGGTCCGCGGATAGACATAGTCGGTGCCCAGAAGTGCGAATTTTTCGACTTCCAGTTCTTCGAGGAAATAGTCGGTCGCCGGGATCGCCTGCTGGTTCGGGGCGGCGCCGGTGTAGAACACGTTCTTGGAGCTTTCTTCGCCCTCGTACTGAACCGGGTAGAACAGCAGGCCGTTCAGTTCTTCGATAACCGGCAGAACCGATTTCCGGCTGACCGAAGTCCAGTTTCCGAAGATCACGTCAACTTCGTGCACGGTCAGCAATTCGCGCGCCTTTTCAGCAAACAGCGGCCAGTCCGACGCCGGGTCGACCACAACAGCTTCCAGTTCGCAGCCCAGCACGCCGCCGGCGGCGTTCTGCTGATCGACCAACATCAGCATCGTGTCTTTGAGTGTCGTTTCCGAGATCGCCATCGTTCCGGACAGCGAATGCAGAACGCCGACCTTGATCGGGCAATCGGCAGCCTGTGCCGCGGTTGAAAGGCCGGCAGCAATCAGCGCGGCAGCGGCCGTGGTCGTTAGCAGTGACTTTGACATTGTATGTTCCCTTCCTGTGTCATGCGCCGGTCTGGCGGGCCGAAACACGCAGATGTGTCTCTGGTCCCGCGACGCATTCCAATTGAGACTAAAGCATCCGACCTTTAACCTGAGACATATCCGGCAGCCTTGAAGTAGTTCCAGCACTCTTCCGGTGAGAAGAGTTCGCAGATTTCAGTGAGGGCTTTGAACATGTCGGTGAAGGTTCGAGCGCCGATCCTGCGCAGGTGTGCTTTGAGTTTCGAGAAGGCCATCTCGATCGGGTTGAGATCGGGGCTATAGGGCGGCAGAAACAGGAACCAGCATCCGGCTTTGCGCATGGCTTTGGCCGCAGCGGCATTCTTGTGCGTCGCGAGGTTGTCTAGGATCACGACGGTACCTGGCTCCAGTTCCGGCACCAGCACCTGCTCGACATAAGCCGCAAAGGCTTCGCCATCCATCGCGCCCTTGATGACCCAGGGTGCGATCAATGCGTCGGCGCTGAGGCCCGCGATGAAGGTCTGCGTGCCCCATGATCCAAAGGGCGCATCCATCACCAGCCGCGCGCCCCGTTGTGACCATCCACGCTGGCGGGTCAGGTTGGTTTTGACAGAGGTTTCATCAATGAATACAGCACGATCTGGCTGAGCCGAGACGGCAGGCAAGCGGTGTTTGACCCAATGGTCGCGTTGTTTCCTTACCCTCGCGCGGTGTCGTTCAGTCGCGACCAACGTCTTTTTTTGTACGTGAAGCCCAGCTTGCGCAGGAACCGGCCAATCGCATCAGGGTGCGCCTGAACACCGGTCGCATCCGCAAGAGCGCCGGCAAGTTCAGGCATGGTCATGTCGCCGTCCTGTTCAATCAGTTCGATCAGAAGCGACCGATGCGGATCAAGCTTGCCCTTGCCGCGAGGACGGCCCTGAGGCGCGGCCCTTGCTTGTCCGGTTCGCCGGATCGCAAGCCCCCAACGCGCCCCGGTCGCGGGCGAAAGCTTCAGGCGCAACGCCGCCGCGCGTCCGCTCAATCCTTCTTCAACCAACTTCTGAAACCGCATCCGCAACGCGTTCGGCAAAGGTGCTGACATGATCCATCCTCCCAAACAGGATGAATCACAGATCGGCACTCAAGGGAATCCCTTGCGATTCAGGTTTTGAGCCGGACGCTTTAGCGGCGGTGCCGTGCCTCAGTGCCCGACGCTTCCGCGAGATTTTTGCCGGTATGTCGCGCCGGCAGAAAATCTGTGCACAGCCAAACGCCGTTGGCGGAACATGACTCGGGGTTTGGTCAGCCAAATTTCGGGATTATTGCCAATTATTTGATCGACAACCGAAAATCTGCCGATTTTTTGGGCGGCTGGGAATCGGTTTTTCTGCGGTTGCTTTGATTTCAGCAGGCGGTGGCGAAAAAATCATCTTTGCCCGCGCAGATGTTTCTGCGTTGCGGCGACAGTCTAGCTCAACAGAAGGCTGGCGCAGTCGGCAACTTCGTTCGTTGCGCGCCGCGCCGCGCGCCGGGCGTCGGCCCGGTCGGAATTGAACGTGGCCCGGGTCAGCAGCCGGGCCTGCGCGTGTTTGGCATTGATGCGCAGGCTCAGCACCCGGCTTTCGGTTTCGGGCGGCGTTAGAAGGGTCAGGATCTGGGTCAGGTTGTCACGCATCTGTTCTGTACGTTCGGCCTGTGTGTCGAGCATCAGCCATTCATGTTCCACCTGTGCGGACAGGCGCCCGGCGCATCCGGCAAGAACGGTCAGCAATTCATCCTCCGCGACCGCGGGTCCGCCTGTTATCGCGGCAAGGCAGAAGATCGCGCCGAAAGTTTTCATTCTGCTCATAATGACAGCATGGCGCACAATAATTAACATTTCAATCATTGTTCTGACCGCAACCACGGCTGATGTGGTGCAGTGAATCGCAGGTCCGAATTTCGGTGCGACAGCGGGGGAATTGGCAATAAATGCCTGAAATTGCGGCGCGACTGCCTGCAAATCGCACAAGTTTCCGCATGATCGGCAAGCCGCGTTGTCATTCCATTAATCAGCGCCGTAAGCTCCTCCCATGGGTACCGATGATGTTTTTGACGAAATGTGGGGGCGCTCGGGCGGGCTGCGGTCTCCGTACGAGGTGTTCAGCGCGTGGTTCGACGGTGAAGATCCGCGCCGGCTGAGGCTCAAGCAACGCGAAGCCGAAGACCTGTTTCGCCTGATGGGGATCACATTCAACGTTTATGGGCGGGACGAAGCCGAAGAACGGCTGATCCCTTTCGACATTGTTCCGCGCATCATTTCGGGGCGGGAATGGCGGCGTCTGAGCCGGGGCATCGAACAACGGGTCCGGGCCATCAACCAGTTTCTCTATGACATCTATCATCGGCAGGAAATCATTCGTGCTGGTCGTATTCCGGCGGAAATGATCAGCCGCAATTCGGCCTTCCTGCCACAAATGTGCGGCGTCAGTCCGCCGGGCGGCGTGTACACTCATATCGTCGGCATCGATCTGGTGCGGACGGGCGAAGATCAGTTCTATGTGCTGGAGGACAACGCGCGCACGCCCAGTGGGGTCAGCTATATGCTGGAAAACCGCGAAACTATGCTGCACATGTTTCCAGAGCTGTTTTCCGGCAACCGGGTGCAGCCTGTTCAGAACTATCCGGGTGACTTGCGCCGGTCACTTGCCGCGTCGCTGCCGCCGGCGACCTCCGGTTCGCCGCGTGTCGCGGTTCTGACACCGGGCCTCTACAACTCGGCCTATTTCGAACACGCCTTCCTGGCCGACCAGATGGGTGTCGAATTGGTCGAGGGGCACGATCTTCAGGTTGTCGATGGTCGCGTGGCCATGCGCACCACGCGGGGATACCAACCGATCGATGTGTTATACCGCCGGGTCGATGACGAGTTCCTCGACCCGCTGAACTTCAATCCGGACAGCCAGCTTGGTGTGCCCGGGATCATGGATGTCTACCGCGCCGGCGGGATTACCATTGCCAACGCGCCGGGCACCGGCATCGCCGACGACAAGGCGATCTACAGCTACATGCCCGAAATCGTCGAGTTTTACACCGGTGAACGACCGCTTCTGGAAAACGTTCCGACATGGCGCTGTTCGGAGCCGGACTCGCTGGCCTACGTGATCGACAATCTGGCGGATCTGGTGGTCAAGGAAGTGCACGGTTCCGGCGGCTATGGCATGCTGATCGGGCCGACCTCCACCAAGCAGGAGCGCGCCAGCTTCACCCGCAAGCTTCGGGCCCGGCCGGACAATTACATCGCCCAGCCGACGCTGAGCCTGTCCACGGTCCCGATCTTTACTCGCAGCGGTCTGGCGCCGCGCCACGTGGACTTGCGGCCCTTCGTTCTGGTCAGTCCTGAAGGGGTGAAGATCACCTCCGGCGGCCTGACCCGCGTCGCGCTGAAGAAAGGGTCCCTGGTGGTGAATTCCTCGCAAGGCGGGGGGACCAAGGACACCTGGGTTCTCGAGGATTGACGGCCATGCTTGGACGGACCGCAAACGGGCTATTCTGGATGTACCGCTATCTCGAGCGGGCCGAGAACACCTCGCGGCTGGTGGAAACGGGTCAGCGGATCGCGCTGACCCGGCTGGGCAGCACCGACGATCAGTGGCGCCCGGTGCTGGAATCGGCGGGCGTGGCGGCGGGGTATGATGTCGCCCATGAAACGCTGAGCAAGGACAGCGCGATCGACTGGATGCTGCGGGCATCGGACAATACGTCATCTGTCATGTCGTCCATCGGCGCCGCCCGGCACAACGCGCGACAGGTGCGGACCGCCCTGACCGAAGATGTCTGGGAGGCGATCAACGGGGCCTACATGGAAACCCGCGGTATGCTTGCCCGTAAGGTTGTGGAGCGGGACCTGCCAAAAGTGCTGGGCACGATCCGGCAGCGCGCGGCGCTGGTGCGCGGGGCCACCCACGGTACGATGCTGCGCAATGACATCTACGATTTCGCCCGGATCGGTACCTTTCTCGAACGCGCCGACAACACGGCGCGCATTCTGGATGTGAAGTATTATGTCCTGCTGCCATCGGTTTTGTCGGTCGGCACGTCTTTGGACAACGTTCAGTGGGAAACCATCCTTCAGTCGGTCTCGGCCCGCGGCGGGTTTCAGATGGAATATGGCAACAGCGCCGGTCCCCGCGACATCGCCCGTTTCCTGATCCTCGACCGTCGGATGCCGCGCAGTCTGGCCTTCTGTGTGGGCAAGATTGTGTCCAATCTCGGCTATCTCGTCACCGATTACGGAGAGCGATCGGCTGCGGCCGACAAGGCCGATGCACTTGCCGGTGCGTTTGCGTCCAAAAGCATTGATGACATTTTCGATCAGGGGTTGCATGAATTCCTGCAGGAAGTTCTGGCGCAGCTTGCGGCGCTGGGCCACCAGATCGAAATCGATTACCGCTTTTACGAATAGTGCCATGCGTCTGAATATCCGGCATCAAACCAGCTACAATTTTGCATCCCCGTCGCATTACGGGCTGCAACAGCTGCGCAAGACCCCGAAATCCGGGCATGGGCAGACCATTTTGTCGTGGCGCACGGAAGTCGACGGTGCCGTGCGCGAACTGGCCTTCGAGGACCAGCATCGCAATCACGTGGAGCTGTTCAGTTTTCGCAAAGGCACCGAAACCCTTGTGATCACCAGCGAAGGCGAGGTCGAGCTTGCCGATGCCGCAGGTGTTGTCGGGGCGCATATCGGGCCCGCGCCGCTGTGGCTGTACCTTCGCCAGACCCCGCTGACGCAAGTCGGACCCGGAATTCGGGCGCTGGTCCGGTCCGCGGAAGGCGACGATCCGCTGGACCGGTTGCACAGCCTGCTGCGGCAGGTGCGCGGTTCGGTGACCTACGAGATCGGCGTTTCCCACCCCGGTTGGGACGCCGAACAGGTGCTGGCCGAGGGCAGGGGGGTCTGTCAGGATCATGCGCATGTGTTCGTGGCGGCAGCCCGGGAAATGGGGCTGCCGGCGCGGTATGTGTCCGGTTACCTGATGATGGATGGCGTGGTCGAGCAGGAGGCCATGCACGCATGGGCCGAAGTCCACGTGACGGGGCTGGGATGGGTCGGTTTCGACGTTTCCAATGGGATTTCTCCGGACACGCGATATGTGCGCGTTGCAACAGGGCTGGACTATGCCGAGGCTGCTCCGATAATCGGAACACGGTTCGGAGGCGAAGAGGAAATCCTCGACGTGGCAATTCAGGTGGCGGAGCAGTAACAGCAGGCGATGACCTATTGTGTCGGAATGGCCCTTGAGCGAGGGCTTGTATTCATGTCGGACACCCGGACGAATGCCGGCCTCGACAACATTTCCACGTTCACAAAGATGCATGTCTGGGACGTGCCCGGCGAACGGGTCCTGACGTTGATGACCGCCGGCAACCTCGCCACCACGCAGGCGGCCGTTTCTCTGCTGGAGGAGCGCAGCAAGGCGCCCGAGGATCGCCGTCCTTCGGTGCTTGATGCACCGTCCATGTTTCAGACCGCGCGGATCGTGGCAGACACGTTGCGCGAGGTGATCGAAAAGCAGTCGGGTCAGGGGCAGAGTGCCGAAGCCTTCGGGGCAACCCTGATCCTCGGCGGTCAAATCGCCGGGAGCCCGCCACGTCTGTTCCTGATCTACCCGGAGGGCAATTTCATCGAGGCCCGGGAGGACACCCCGTTTTTCCAGATCGGCGAGATGAAATATGGCCGGCCCATCCTCGTACGGGCCTATGATCCAAAAATGAGCTTTGAGGACGCGATGAAGCTGCTGCTTGTCAGCTTTGATTCGACGCTCAAGGCAAACCTGACCGTTGGTGCCCCGTTCGACTTCCACGTTTACGAGGCGGATACGCTGGTGCCCGGTCATAAGGGGCGTGTCGGGTTGGACGACCCATACTTTCAAACTGTCTCGAAGGGCTGGGGCGACGCGCTGAAAAACGCATTAGACAGCCTGCCCACCTACGAGTTCTGACGCCGGCGACCGGCTTCCACCTGTCGAACGCAGCCTGCAGGCGTCTTCAATTTCGGCATTTCAGTGAATTTGCGCCTGTTTATTCGCCGAATTTTGAAGATATGCTCAAAAAACAGGCGATTGAAATCGATTGACAACAAATTGGTCCAATGTCCGCTGACGATGAAATCTGGTTGTGATCTGTCCTGACCGACGACGCGCATCTGGACGGACAGACCGATCACTTACCCGACTCACATCGTTGGACAACAAGCCGTGGCCGGCCTGCCGCGTGCCGTTGGTGCTGCAATGCTGGATGTCCGGTGCGCGCGCGGGGCAACGGCGATCGAGAACCTGCGCCAGTCCGGTTCGTCCAAGCTTCTGTTTCCCCGCGGCCCCGGTCCGGGCAAGGAGGCCGTATTGATCAACACCGCCGGTGGTGTGACCAATGGCGACCGGTTCACCTTTCGCGGCCGCGTTGGCGCCGGTGCGTCCCTGACGATAACGACGCAGGCCGCTGAGCGAGCCTATCGCGCGCCGGGTCCGGACCCGGCCATAATCCGGACGGAATTGAACATTGACAGCGATGCTACCCTGCTCTGGCTTCCGCAGGAGACCATCCTGTTCGACCAATGCGCCGTTGACCGGCGCCTGCAAGTGAACCTCGCGTCGGGGGCAACTGCGCTTATCTCGGAAACGCTTGTGTTCGGTCGGGCGGCGATGGGCGAAACCCTGCGCCGCGGCGACTTTCGCGACCGCATCGAAATCCGGAGAGGCAGGGACCTGCTGTTTCTGGATGCACTGCACCTGACCGGCGACCTGCAGGCGCAGCTTTCGCGCTCGTTCGGTGCCGGCGGGGCCGGGGCAATGACGCTGCTGCTGCTGGCGGGCCCAAAAGCCGAGGCCGCACTGCAGCCTGTCCGCGCCGCTCTGCCCGATACCGCAGGGGCCAGCCTGATCCGCGACGATCTGCTGATCGCCCGCATTCTGGCCGCCGACAGCTTCGGCTTGCGGCAATGCCTCGTCCCGCTCCTGAACCAACTGACGGACAACCGTCTTCCCAGACCTTGGATGATCTGACATGCAACTGACGCCCAGAGAAAAAGACAAACTGCTGATCGCCATGGCGGCCGAGGTCGCCCGCAAACGGCTTGCGCGGGGTGTGAAGCTGAACCACCCCGAGACGATTGCGCTGATCACCGATGCCGTGGTCGAAGGCGCCCGCGACGGGCGGTCGGTGGCCGACATGATGGAGGCTGGTGCCCAGGTCGTCACCTATTCGCAATGCATGGAGGGTGTGCCTGAGATGATCCACGAAGTGCAGGTCGAAGCCACCTTTCCCGACGGAACCAAGTTGGTCACCGTCCACAACCCGATCCGCTGAGGAGATCTTGATGAAATATGTTCTTCCCCTTGTCGTCCTTGCCACACCCGCAATTGCGCATGACGGTGCCCATCTGCATCCGCACAGCGTCGAAAACTGGGTCGCCGGGCTTGGCCTGCTGGCGCTTGCCGGGGTTGCGCTGATCGCTGTCCGTGTGCGCCGATGATCCCCGGAGAGGTTTTCACCGCGGAAGGTGAGATCGAGCTGAACACCGGTCAGGAACCGGTCGTGCTGATGGTGGCAAGCACCGGCGACCGCCCGGTTCAGATCGGATCGCACTATCATTTCGCCGAGGCCAACAGCGCACTGGACTTCGACCGGGACGCAGCGCGTGGGCTGCGTCTGGATATCGCGGCGGGCACGGCCGTGCGTTTTGAACCGGGCCAGCGGCGGGAAGTACAGCTGATCCCGATCGGTGGCGCGCGCCGGGTTTTCGGGTTCAATCAGGCCGTGATGGGAGACCTCTGATGCCAGCCACCATCAAACGATCCGATTATGCAGCCATGTACGGCCCCACCACCGGAGACCGGGTGCGGCTGGCGGACACGGACCTGATCATCGAGGTTGAGCGCGATTTCACCACCTATGGCGAAGAGGTCAAATTCGGCGGCGGCAAGGTCATCCGCGATGGGATGGGTCAGGCCCAGACCACCCGGGCAGAGGGGGCCGTGGATACGGTCATCACCAATGCGCTGATTGTTGATCACACGGGTATCTACAAGGCTGATATCGGCCTGAAGGACGGACGGATCGCAGGGATCGGCAAGGCCGGCAACCCGGACACGCAGCCGGGTGTCGACATCATCGTCGGGCCGGGGACCGAAGCGATTGCCGGCGAGGGCCGGATCCTGACCGCCGGCGGTTTTGACAGCCACATCCATTTCATCTGCCCGCAACAGATCGAAGATGCCCTGCATTCCGGCCTGACCACCATGCTGGGCGGCGGCACCGGCCCGGCGCATGGCACATTGGCCACCACCTGCACGCCCGGCTCCTGGCATATCGGCCGGATGCTGCAGGCGGCGGATGCCTTCCCGATGAACCTTGCGTTCGCGGGCAAGGGCAACGCCTCGCTGCCCGCCGCGCTGGAGGAACAGGTTCTGGCCGGGGCCTGTGCGCTGAAACTGCATGAAGACTGGGGCACCACCCCCGGCGCGATAGACTGTTGCTTGTCAGTGGCTGACGCGATGGACGTGCAAGTGATGATCCATACCGACACGCTCAACGAGTCCGGGTTCGTGGAAAACACCGTTGCGGCGATGAAGGGCCGCACCATCCACGCCTTTCATACCGAGGGTGCGGGCGGAGGCCACGCGCCTGACATCATCAAGATCTGTGGCGAGGATCACGTCCTGCCGTCCTCGACCAACCCGACGCGCCCCTTCACCGTGAACACGATCGAAGAGCATCTGGACATGCTCATGGTTTGTCACCACCTGGACAAATCGATCCCCGAAGACGTGGCCTTTGCCGAAAGCCGGATCCGCCGCGAAACCATCGCTGCCGAGGACATCCTGCACGACATGGGCGCGTTTTCGATCATCGCATCCGACAGTCAGGCGATGGGCCGCGTGGGCGAGGTTCTGATCCGTACATGGCAGACCGCGGACAAGATGAAGAAACAGCGTGGGGCCCTGCCTGAGGAGACCGGTGACAACGACAATTTCCGGGTACGGCGATACATTGCCAAATACACGATCAACCCGGCGATCGCCCACGGCATTGCACATGAGATCGGCAGCATCGAGGTCGGTAAACGCGCCGATCTGGCCCTGTGGAACCCGGCGTTTTTCGGGGTGAAGCCGGAAATGGTTCTGCTTGGCGGAACGATTGCCGTGGCACAGATGGGCGATCCCAACGCTTCGATCCCGACACCGCAGCCGGTCTATTCCCGGCCCATGTTCGGTGCCTATGGCCGGTCGGTGGAACGCTCGGCCGTGTCCTTTGTTTCCGCGGCGGCTCAAGCAGCGGGCATCGGCGACAGCCTTGGGCTGGCCAAGACATCGATCGCGGTCTCGGATACGCGCGGGATCGGCAAGAAGGACCTGTTGCTGAATGATGCAACTCCGGTCATGGAAGTGGATCCCGAAACCTATGAGGTCCGCGCCGACGGAGAGTTGCTGACCTGTCAGCCGGCCGAGGAGCTGCCGATGGCGCAGCGATATTTCCTGTTTTGTTTCCGCTATGTAACGGAAGGGTAACAATGACTGACCTAGCCTTGCAACCGGAGCATAGCGGCCATTCCGATCTGTGTGTGGCACATGGCCCGACGGCGTCCTATCTTCATGCACAAGGGAGGGGATTGAACTCACAAGAGGACATCTCCGATGGCATATACAACAGCATTGAATTCTTCCGCCGGCTCGGCTTTTGCTCCGGTTTGGCGTGTTCTGGCCGGCATGGGCAACGCTCTGGTCCGTCTGGCCGAAACCAACCCCAAGCTTCGGGAACTCGAAGCCCTCTCCGCGTTGAGCGACGAGGAACTGGCCCATCGTGGTATCCGCCGCGAGGAGATCGTGCGCCGGGTATTCGGCGGCAGCCCCTGGGTTTGAACGTAGAGCGGGGGCAGTCATGACTGCCCCTGACCTGACCGCCCGGAGTTATCACGACCACGCCCACCGGCCGGAACCGGCCGGTACGGTTTCGCTGGATTATGAGGGGCGGTTTCTGCGCCGCAAGGTTCTGAACCTGACCGATGGCCGGCGTCTGCTGGTCGATCTTCCCAAAACCACCTCGCTGGGCCATGGCGGGGTGCTGGTGCTGGAAGACGGCAGCGAAATCGCCGTTGCCGCTGCCGACGAACCGCTGTTGCAGATCACCGGTTCCGCGCTGACCCGGTTGGCCTGGCATATCGGCAACCGCCACACGCCTTGCCAGATCGAACCCGACCGACTGCTGATCCAGCAAAATCATGTCATGCAGGACATGCTGGCGCGGCTTGGCGCCACGATCACCGCAATCAATGCCCCGTTCACACCCGAGGGCGGCGCGTACGGGCACGGACGGACTCATGGCCACAGCCACTGACCGGGACATTCTGACACTGGCCCAATGGCTGTCGCCCGGGTTTCCGGTGGGGGCCTATGCCTATTCGCATGGGTTGGAATGGCTGGTCGACACCGGCGAGGTTTCGGATGCGGAGAGCCTCAGCAGATGGCTGCGCGACGTGATCCAGACCGGAGCGGGACGTGCGGACCTGCAGTTTCTGATCGCTGCCTACAACGCCGCGACCCCCGATGACCTGCTCGATACAGACGCGATGTGCCGGGCCTTCGCCGGCAGCGCCGAACGTCGGCGCGAAACTGAATTGCAGGGGCAGGCGTTCAGCCGGGCAATCGCCAAACTGAACGATCCCGGAATGCCGGATCTGTCCTATCCCGTTGCCGTTGGCTGGGCCGCCCGTCGGGCGGACCTGACTCTGAAACTCACCGCAGCGATGTTTCTGCACGCGTTCATGAGCAATCTGGTGTCGGCGGCGATGCGGCTGGTCCCTCTGGGACAAAGCGACGGACAGGCCGTGATCCGCGCGCATACCGATCTGTGCACGGACACTGCCAATGCCGCTCTCGCATCCGACCTGTCGGCGCTGAGCTCCTGCGCATATCTTGGCGACATCGCTGCGATGAAACACGAAACCCAGTATTCGAGGATTTTTCGAACATGACCCGGACAAACGGCCCGCTTCGCGTGGGGATCGGCGGCCCGGTTGGCGCCGGCAAGACCAGTCTGACCGCGGCGCTCTGCACCGCGTTGCGCGACCGCTATTCCATCGGCGTCATCACCAACGACATCTATACAACCGAAGATGCCGAGGCCCTGATGCGCCGGCAGGTTCTGCCAAATGACCGGATCATCGGTGTTGAAACGGGCGGCTGCCCGCACACCGCCATCCGCGAAGACGCGTCGATCAACCTCGCGACCGTGGCCGAGATGACCGGTCGCCACCCGGATGTCGAAGTGGTCCTGATCGAGAGCGGCGGCGACAACCTGTCGGCGACCTTCAGTCCTGAACTGGCAGATGTGACGATCTACGTGATCGATGTGGCCGCCGGAGAGGATACTCCCCGCAAGGGCGGCCCGGCGCTGACCCGCTCGGATATCCTCGTCATCAACAAGACTGACCTTGCCCCCTATGTCGGGTCGGATCTGGATGTGATGGACAGGGATGCGACCCGGATGCGGAGCGGCCGGCCACATGTCTTTGCCAGCATTCGCAACGGGCAGGGTGTGGATGAAACCGTGCGCCTTCTGTCGGATGTGGGAGGGCTGGGCTGATCGGATTGACAATCTGTCGCTCTGAATTAATTTCATCGGGTAAAATAATCGGGATGGCACAGTCGCCGCCCCGGTTGATCCTTAGTCGCATGGATACCCCCGGTCATGGGCCTGACCCGCAAACTCAAGGCGTATATGACGCTCGACCGTCAGCGGCTGGGGATTGCCGCGATATTGATTGCCGTCTGTACGGCAAGCTCCGCGACGGCGCAGGATCTTGGGCCGCCGCCGCAATTTGATGCGCCGGACATGGACCGCGTCCGGCTGGGTCAGCTGCTGTTTTACGACCCCATCCTGTCGGGCAACCGCAACATCAGCTGCGCCACCTGCCACCACCCCCGTTTTGGCACTTCCGACGCGGTTTCGCTGGCCATCGGGGAAGGCGGAACGGGGTTGGGCCCGGACCGGCGGATTGATCCACGCAACCCGCCCGAACAGCGCATCCCACGCAACGCGCCGGGACTCTGGAACCTCGGGGCCACTGAATTTAAACATTTTTTCCACGATGGGCGTCTGGAGGAGGATCCCTCGCAACCTCGGGGAATCCGCACACCGCTGGGCGCGGAAATGACCGCCGGGTTTCAGTCGCCGCTGGCTGCGCAGGCCATGTTCCCGGTTCTTTCACCGGATGAAATGGCCGGGCATTATTCGGAAAACGATGTCAGCCGCGCCGTCCGTCTGGGATTGCTCAGTCAGGAAGGTGGCGCATGGGGCATTATTGCTTCCCGCGTGTCCGCCGTGCCGGAGTATGCCCGTGCTTTCGAGGCCGTGGCTCCGGGTCAGTCCATCACTTTTGCCGCGATTGGCAACATGATCGCGGATTTCATTGCTTTCGAGTGGCGCGCTGATAACAGCCTGTTTGACCGGGTCATGCGGGGCGATGCGCAATTTCCCCCGCAAACCCAACAAGGGCACGATCTGTTTTATGGAAAAGCGGGCTGTGGCCGGTGTCATTCGGGGTGGTTTCAGACCGACCATGCGTTTCACGCGATCGCCATGCCCCAGATCGGCCCCGGCAAATCGGCCCGGTTCGAGGATCACGCCCGCGACGACGGGCGGTTGCGGGTGACCGGTGCGCAGGTGGACATGTTTGCATTCCGCACCCCGTCGCTGCGCAATGTCACACTGACCGCGCCGTACGGCCATTCCGGGGCCTATGCCCATCTGGAAGATGTCGTGCGGCACCATCTGAACCCGGTTTCCGCGTTGCAGGCATATGACATGAGCATGGCGACCCTGCCGGGGTTTCCCGGCGCGAACGACACGCGGATCGTTTCGGATCCGGCCGCGGTCGCCGAGATCGCGGCTGCAAATGTGCTGAACCCGGTCGATCTGACCGACGTGGAAGTTGCGGCCATTCTCGCCTTCCTTCAGGCATTGGAGGATCCCGCCGAACGGCTGGGCGTCCCTGCAACGGTACCAAGCGGTCTGCCGGTGGACCGCTAGGCCGAGCGCGAACTAACGTGACAGATCGATGACCCTGTTGGCTTCGATCTTCTGCCACGCACCCACCGTGCCATCCGGCCAGATGACACGCAGTTCGGCCGAAACCGTGCGGCCCAATCCGAAATGATGCGGCCCGACCTGCCCACCGGCATGGCCCCCGCCAATGGTGACCTCCCGCGTCTGCACGCCGTCTGCTGTGCGCAATTCGATGAAACTGCCGACGGCCTGCGGGTTGGCGCCGTCCTGCCCCAGAACCACCAGCAGCCAGTTTCCCACACCGCCGCTGTTTTGGTATACTTCGAGCGCCGTGCCCCGGTTGACCACTGCAAGATCGAGCCATCCGTCGCCGTTGAAATCCGCCACGGCCGCACCGCGCGACCGGTCCATGCTGGCGACACCAGCGGCAACGGAGGTTTCGGAAAAACGGCCGTCGGGCTGCTGTATCAAGAGGGTGTTCGGATCCCGCATGGCAGCATCCGGCATCTGCTGCACGTTGCCCTTGGCAACAAACAGGTCGTCCCGGGTGTCGTTGTTCACATCCCCGAATTGCGCGTGCCATCCGGTCGACGGACGCCCGTCGCCGCCGCTGTGCGGGCGATGCGCCGTGGTGCCTCTTGAATATGTGGCGTCACGCCAGACCGGTCCGCCCGTAGCCGGGTCGAATTCCTGAAACTTCTGGTCTCCCATCGAGGTCAGGTAGACTTCGGGAAACCCATCGCCCGTTACGTCGCGCGAGGCGATGCCCATGCCCCAGATCGAATAGGGCAGCCATCCGTCCCCAGCCGAAAACTGCCGCGGTTCGGCCTCCATGGCCCATAATTGTTCCTGCCCGCCGCGCACGTAATAGTGCCGGTCGTTGCTGATCCGCAGATCGGCTCGGCCGGTTCGGCCCCAGTCGGAAAACAACATGGATAGGGCACAAAACCCGGGTTCAAGCCGCCGTGGCGCCCCGTAGCCAGCCCCGTCGGGGCGATAGAGTAATGTCGCATCGCAGGCTTCGAACGGGCCGGCGGGGTCGGACCGGTCCACATAGGTGCCGAAGGCAAGTGTAGGCAGGGCATTCCCGGCTTCCCATGTTGCCGAAAACGCGGTTGTCCAATGATCGCTGGACTGGAACCCCAGTCCTTCGAAAGGCGCAAACGCACAATTGCCCTGTCCGCGCAACAGCAGGTCCGGTCCCACGCGCAGCACCGCCAGATCCAGATGTCCGTCGCCGTCAATGTTCAGTGCGTAGGCCCCGGTGACGCCCGTTAAAAGCAGCTCCGGCGGTGTGTCCAAGCGAAAAGACACCTCGCCATCAGACCTGTTGCGGAAGAGCTGCGCCGGATTGGACCCTCCGGCGGCAAAAAGCTCGGGCAGGGCATCGCCGTCACAGTCGAAAACGGCAACACCGCCGCCGACGAAATGCTCCCACCCGCCATCGTAGACATGCGGCGGGACTTCGATACGGTGGAAAACCGGGACTTGCGGGTCCGCCGCGCCGGGGGTTTGTAACGCCGCCAGCCAGATCGCCGCCCCGCAAAAGGTGCGCCTAAGCGGTTGGCCACGAACGCGAATTTCAAGCCGCATCCGCCGCCAGTTCCTTGACCTTGAGAATTGACACCAATTCGATCCCGTATGCTGCGGCACCCTTGGCCCACATCAGGTCGCCCCAGCGATTAACCTGAATGTCCGGCAGCGAGGCATCGACATGAACAACCCCGCGGCGGATCCGGTCCATCACTTTTTCCGAATAGAGATGGTCGAAGTTGATTTGCGGGCCCGACAGGATGATCCGCTGGGGATCGAACAGGTTGATCAGGTTCGAAATACCCATTCCGAACATCTGGCCCGACCGGTCCAGAACGGCAAGGGCCAGTGCCTCACCCGAACGGGCATCGTCCAGAATCTCGGCCACGGTTTTCGGGTCGGTGCCCGGATCGGCGCTGGTGGCTTCGCGGATCAGGGCGTAGTCACCGACATAAGCTTCCAGACATCCGCGCTGCCCGCATTGGCACAGGGCGCCATCAAGCTGCACCTTCATGTGCCCGAATTCGGCGCCACAGCCCCGTTCTCCTCGGTACAGCTTGCCGCCCAGCACAATTCCCAGCCCGACCCCGTGTTCGATCGTCACGACAAGGAAGTTTTGCAAACCCTGCCCTTTGCCGAACAATTGCTCGGCCTTGGCGACGAGGTTGGCATCGTTTTCAATGAAAGCGGGGCACGGAAGATGGCGGGCCAGCAGAGGACCAAGGTCGACGTTGCGTCCGACCAGAGACGACGACCAGTGCACGAATTTCTGTTCCGCATTCACAAGTCCGGCAATGCCGACCGATATTCCGGACAGGCCTGACAGTGACAAACCGGCGTTGCGGGACGTGGTCTCGACTGCGGCGCGGATGGTAAGGACCAGGTCCTCGGGTGCCATTCTCACATTTCGCAGGGTTTCGGAATGCCGCGTGACTTCGTTGCCTTCGAAATCGAGGATCAGAACGGAAATCATCTGCCGCGCGATCTTGAGACCTGCCACCAGATGCGCCCGTCCATTCAGTTTGAGCAAGACCCGCGGCCGGCCCCTGCGCGCCCCGTCAGAAGCCGTTCCGGCAACCTCTTCGATCAGACCCGCGGCCATCAGTTCCGCGGTGGCCGCCGTGACCGTGGCCGGGCTGGTCTGCAAGGCAGAAGCGATGTCAATACGGGATATCGAACCGGCGGCCCGGATCTGGTCCAGGATACGCAGGCGGGTCAGGTCTCTGGCGTCCAGAGCGGTTTGGGAGTGCACGTCGCTGTGCATGTTCGTCCCCGCGAATCTCATTGGTCGCGAGCTTAGCGGGTTTGCCGGCGACCGCCTATCACTATTTATTTCACTAACTAAATTAAATATGCTATTCCCGTAGGAGGGCTCCGGCGAATCAAGGCCGGACGTCCCGAAAAAGGGAGGAATCTTGAATGAAACGACTCTTCAGCCTGTCGGCTGTCGCAGCCCTGATGGGAACCGCAGCATTCGCCGAAACCACGATCGGGGTCAGCTGGTCAAACTTCCAGGAAGAACGCTGGAAAACCGACGAAGCGGCAATTGTCTCGGCGCTTGACGCCGCCGGCGCGAAATACGTCTCTGCCGACGCACAGTCGTCGTCGTCCAAACAACTTTCGGATATCGAAAGCCTGATCGCCCAGGGTGTGGATGCGATCATCATCCTTGCTCAGGATTCGCAGGCCATCGGCCCGGCGGTACAGGCCGCGGCTGACGAAGGCATTCCGGTCATCGCCTATGACCGTCTGATCGAAGACGCCCGCGCGTTCTATCTGACCTTCGACAATGTTGAGGTGGGCCGGATGCAGGCGCGTGCGGTATTCGCGGCCCAGCCCAAGGGCAATTACGTCATGATCAAGGGATCGCCGACCGACCCGAACGCAGATTTCCTGCGCGGCGGTCAGCAGGAAATCCTGCAGGCAGCGATCGACAGCGGTGATATCAACATCGTCGGCGAGGCCTATACTGACGGCTGGCTGCCGGCGAATGCGCAGCGCAACATGGAACAGATCCTGACGGCCAATGACAACAATGTCGACGCGGTCGTGGCTTCCAATGACGGCACTGCCGGCGGCGTTGTCGCGGCGCTGACCGCACAGGGGATGGAAGGTATCCCGGTTTCAGGTCAGGACGGTGATCACGCCGCGCTGAACCGCGTTGCCAAGGGCCATCAGACTGTGTCGGTCTGGAAGGATGCCCGCGAACTGGGCAAGGCTGCGGGCGAGATTGCGGTCTCGCTGGCCGGTGGTGGCAGCATGGCTGACAGCGGGTCGGAATGGACCTCGCCGGCCGGCACGACGCTGACCGCGAAATTCCTGGCGCCGGTTCCGATCACTGCCGACAATCTGTCCGCGGTGGTTGACGCGGGCTGGATCACGCAGGAGGCACTTTGCCAGGGCGTTTCGAACGGCCCGGCGCCGTGCAACTGATCCAATAACAAACCTGCCGCGCCTGTATCCGGGCGCGGCTCACCCCGCCTGACACGCATGGGAGTCCCGCCGTGAGCGACGCCACCCAACAGGCGATGCCTCCGAAAGCCAAACAGGGCCTTTTTCAGCAACTCGAGCTGGACGTACGGCTTCTGGGAATGATCGGTGCATTCGCCCTGCTGTGCATCGGCTTCAGTATTTTTACTGACGGCCGGTTCATCAGCCCGAGAAACCTGTTCAACCTGACGATTCAGACCGTGTCGGTGGCGATTATGGCCACGGGGATGGTGTTTGTTATCGTCACCCGGAATATCGACCTGTCGGTCGGCGGCCTGCTGGCGGTCTGCTCGGCCCTGATGGCCATGACGCAGACTGAGCTGATGCCTCATGTGCTGGGGCTGGGGTTCAATCACCCCATGACATGGGCAATTGCAATTGTCGTCGGGCTGGCGGCCGGCACGTTGATCGGAGGCGTGCAGGGCTGGCTGGTCGGGTATCAGGGCATCCCCGCTTTCATCGTGACGCTGGGCGGTTTCCTGATCTGGCGCAACCTGGGATGGCTTGCCACGGACGGGCAGACGATTGCCCCGCTGGACGGGAATTTCCTGAATCTCGGCGGTGTGAACGGGACGATGGGCGAAGCGTGGAGCTGGACCATCGGCATCGTCGCCGCAGCCGTCGCCCTGTGGGCGATCTGGTCCGCCCGCCGCGCCCGGATCCGCCACGGTTTCCCAGCCAAGCCGATATGGGCCGAAGTGACGGTGATGGCGCTGGTCGCAGGCAGCATCCTCGGATTTGTCTGGGTCCTGAATTCCTACCATATTCCCAGCCGCCGGCTGCAGCGCATGTTCGAAGCCCGGGGCGAGGTGATGCCGGAAGGGCTGGAGGTGGGCTATGGGTTGCCGATTTCGGTTCTGATCCTGATCGCCGTGGCGATCGTGATGACCCTGATCGCTCGTCGTACCCGGTTGGGACGCTATATTTTCGCCACTGGCGGCAACCCGGACGCGGCAGAGCTGTCTGGCATCAACACCCGGCTGCTGACGGTCAAGGTCTTTGCAATCATGGGGTTTCTCTGCGGTCTGTCCGCGGTTGTGGCCTCGGCCCGGCTGGCCAGCCACACGAACGATATCGGCACGCTGGATGAGCTGCGGGTGATCGCAGCAGCCGTGATCGGCGGGACCGCGTTGTCGGGCGGGGCCGGTACAATCTACGGGGCGATCCTCGGTGCGCTGGTGATGCAGAGCCTGCAATCCGGCATGGCAATGGTCGGCGTGGATGCGCCGCTGCAGAACGTTGTCGTCGGCTCTGTGCTGGTCGCGGCAGTCTGGATCGACATTCAGTATCGCAAACGGTTGGGGACAAGCTGATGCAGACGGCAAAGGAACTCCGTGCCTCGGACCAGCCGCCGCTGGTCGCGCTTAACAATATCTCGATCGCCTTTGGCGGGATCAAGGCGGTCGACGATGTTTCGGTTGATCTGTATCCGGGCGAGGTTGTCGGCCTTCTGGGCCATAACGGCGCCGGGAAATCAACGCTGATCAAGGTGCTGTCCGGCGCCTATCAGAAGGATGCGGGCGAGATCTTGATCAACGGCAAACCGGTCGAGATCCACAACCCCCGCGACGCGCGCGCCAACAATATCGAGACCATCTACCAGACGCTGGCGCTGGCCGATAACCTTGATGCGGCGTCGAACCTGTTTCTGGGGCGCGAGCTGGTGACGCCGTTCGGGCTGGTCGATGACAGCGCGATGGAGGCCGAGTGCCGCAAGATCATGGGCCGGCTCAATCCGAACTTTCAGAAGTTCAGCGAACCGGTTTCAGCCCTGTCCGGCGGTCAGCGGCAATCCGTGGCCATCGCCCGCGCGGTCTATTTCAACGCGCGGATCCTGATCATGGACGAACCCACCGCCGCGCTGGGCCCGCACGAGACGCAAATGGTTGCAGACCTGATCCATCAGCTGAAGGCGCAGGGCATCGGGATCTTTCTCATCGACCATGACGTGCACGCGGTCATGGAATTGTGCGACCGGGCTTCGGTGATGAAGAACGGAAAGCTGGTCGGCACGGTCGATATCGCGGATGTGACCGACGACGACCTGCTTTCAATGATCATTCTGGGCAAGACCCCCGGAAGCGCGGAAGAGGCGCCGTCCTAGTTGTCCCGGTGGTCACTCGGCCGGGGCGAAACCGGAAATCAGCTGGCGCAGCCCGAACGCGGCACCGGCGAAAATCGCCAGAAACGCCAGCGGTGCGCTGTAGGCCAGCACGGAAAACGCCGACAACCCCTGTCCGACCGAGCAGCCAACGGCCAGTATGGCGCCGGGCCCCATCAGTGTCGCCCCGAGGATCTGCCGTTTCAGCTCGCGCGGGTCCTCGCAGGCCTCCCAGCGGAAATGCCCCTTGGAATAGGACCCCAGACAGGCGCCGATCAGAACGCCCGCAACCGACCCCACGCTGAAGGACAGCGTGTTGCCCGATGCTGTCATCAGGTAGAAGATCGTATCGCCCAGCGGGGCCGCAAAGGTATGTGTTTCGATCGGTTCGGCCTCGAACCCGGTATGCGCAATCCATGCCGTGCCGGCCCAGCCGGAGAAGATGGCAAGCCCGACAACGATGCCCCACAGGATATGTCCGGGCGACCGGCGCATGCGTGCGCTCCACAAACCGGCCACGAGGATCGCCGCGCCAATCGCGCCGCCAACCACTGCCGGCGACAGACCCCAGTGCGACTCGGCCAGTTGGCTGAAGCCCTGTGGTGTCGCCACATCGGTTTCCACCGGAAACAGCCATACCCGCGCATGCGCCAGCGGACCCGACATCACCACATAGGCCGACAGGCCCATCACCAGCACAATGACAAATGACCGGAGGTCGCCTCCGCCCAGCCGCGCCAGCGCGCCATAGCCGCAATTCCCCGACAGGGCCATGCCATACCCGAAGAGCAGCCCGCCGATGATCGTGGCCATGGGGTTCCACCGCCGGTCCAGATAGGCCGTTTCCGATCCGTCCAGCCATCCCGCGCCCATTGCCAGATGGGTGCCGATCACTGCTGTTCCGATGGCCAGAGCCCACATCCGCATGCGCCGGTCGTCAGAAGAATAGAGCACGTCCTCGATCGCACCCAGCGTGCAAAACCGTCCGATCCGGGCCGCCAGTCCCAGCGCGAGCCCGCCAATGAGCCCCACCAGCGCCGCGGCATTTGCCTCACCCAATAGTTCCAGCATCGGGGATCCTCCCTCGAAAACCCGACCGCTGGATCAGCGGCGGGTCAGTCCTGGTTGCAGAACAACTCGTAGACTTTTTCGATGATTTGCCGGGCGCGGTTGTCTGTCAAGGAATAGTAGATCGCCTTGCCGTCCCGGCGTGGCGTGACCAGCCCCTCCAGCCGCAGGCGCGACAGCTGCTGCGACACCGCCGCCTGCCGTGCCGAGAGCAGGTCTTCCAGTTCGGTCACCGATTTCTCGCCCGAGGCGAGATGGCACAGAATCATCAGCCGTCCTTCATGGCTGATCGCCTTGAGAAAATTGGAGGCGTCCAACGCGTTGCGCATCATCTTCTCCATGTCTTCCGCACACATGTCGGGTGTGAACACCGGAAGGCGGCTCGGCTGATCTGTATCTTCTTTTTCGTCCAGCATCGCGCTCTGTTATCCTGCGGCTCCGCGTTCGATCCGCGCGCGATCCATCAGCGCAGACAGCAGAGGCCAGAAAAAATCCTCTCCGGGATAGCCTTCAATGCGGCCTTTTTCCACCCCGTTTACCACCAGAACAAAGGTGGGAGTGAAGTGAACCGGCCTTTCAAACGTAACGTCTTCGGGGCTTCCGGCATGCAGATCATACCGGCGCAACGGCGCAGCCCGGCCTTCATCGGTCTTCGGATAGATGTGGGAAATCTCCTTGTCCCAGCGCGCGCACCACGGGCAGCCGGTTTCTTCTGCCATCAGCAGAAAGGTCTCTGCCGACACCGAAACCGGCGCATACACAAGCGCAGCCAACAGGCAGGTCCGAACAAAACGCATCACGGGTCCGATTGACGAAATCATTATTTAATCATAATCAAATATTTGAATGCTTCAAGCAATTTGGATGTATCCCTCATGTTTGACGTTACGGTCTGGGGCGCGTTTCTGGCAGGGCTGTTATCCTTTCTGTCCCCCTGCATTCTGCCGATCGTTCCGTTTTACCTCAGCTACCTTGCCGGCGTCGGCATGAACCAGATTTCGGTCGAGGCCACGGTTTCGCCCGCTGTTCGCAGGCGTGCCGTGCTGTCGGCGTTGCTGTTTGCGCTGGGTGTCATCACGGTGTTCATGGGGCTGGGGGCCACGGCCTCGATATTCGGCCAGATGGTGCGCGAGTATTTCGACATCCTGCGCTGGGCCGCTGCGGCGCTGATCATCGCCATGGGGCTGCATTTCCTGGGCGTGATTCGCATCGGGTTTCTGTACCGGCAGTTCCGGGCGGACGCCGGGGATACCAGCAATCTCAGCCTTGTGGGCGCCTATGTGATCGGGCTGGCCTTTGCCTTTGGCTGGACGCCTTGCGTGGGGCCGGTGCTGGCTGCGATTCTGTTCACGGCAGCCGGGCAGGAAACGGCCGGGCAGGGGGCATGGCTGCTGTTCACATACGGGGCCGGGATGACGGCGCCCTTTGTTCTGGCGGCTTTTTTCATCGGGCCGTTCATGCGCTGGATGGCCGGGTTCCGGCGGCATCTGGGGCTGGTTAAAAAGCTGATGGGGCTTTTGCTGATCCTGTTCGGGATCCTGATCGCAACCAATTCCATAAACATCATTGCAGACTGGATGCTGCGGGCGTTTCCGTGGTTCTCCGGCGTTGGCTGATAGAGGAGAAAGCCATGAAAAGACTTTGGAGTATTTTGCTGGCCATCGTGATTGCCGCCCCTGTTGCCGCATCCGAAGTCGGCGATGACGGCCTGCACAAAACGCCGTGGATGCGCGACACGTTCAAGGATCTGGGCGAAGATCTTGAAGAAGCCAATGCCGAGGGCAAGCGCCTGTTGCTGATGTTTGAACAGCGCGGGTGCATCTATTGCGCCAAGATGCACAAGGACGTGTATCCCGATCCGAGGGTGACGGCGGCGATTGAGGACAATTATTTTGTCGTTCAGCTGAATCTCTACGGTGATGTCGAGGTCACGGATTTTGACGGAGAAACGCTGAGCGAGAAGGAAATGGCCCGAAAATGGGGGATTCTCTTCACCCCGACCCTGATGTTTCTGCCGGAAGAGGTGCCCGCGGACCAAACCGCTCAGCAGGCCGCAGTCAGCATCATGCCGGGGGCGTTCGGTCGGGGAACCACCCTGGATATGCTGACCTGGGTGGCAGAGAAACGATACGAAAATCAGGATGTTGAAGACTTCCAGCGGTACCACGCCAGACGCATTCGCGAACGTGACAACGGGGCTACGGACTGATGGGTTCATGTATCGATAAATTCATGTAGTTGAATTTGTTGTTGCGTTCCCCGGTTTGTGTGCCGTAGTGTACCGGCCAAGATGCCAAGGGAGGTTTCATGAAACATCTGTTTTCAGGGGCAGTACTGGCAGCGTTTGCGGCAACAGCCGCAAACGCTGACACAGTCGCGCCAAAAGATGTGGTTTTCGAAGACGGTGCCGTCGCCGCATCGCTGTCCGGTGCAGCAGGCAATGCACAGGAAGGCGCCAAGATCATGAACAAGGGTGCGGGCAACTGTATTGCCTGCCACGAGGTTTCGGATCTGAGCAATCTGCCGTTTCACGGCGAAATCGGTCCGCCGCTGGACGGAGCAGCGGACCGCTGGTCCGAGGCAGAGTTGCGCGGGATCGTGGCCAACGCCAAGGTCATGTTCGAAGGCACGATGATGCCGTCTTTCTACAAGACCGACGGATTTGTGCGCCTCGGCGATGCCTATACCGGCAAGGCCCATGAAGGCGAAGTTGCACCGCTCCTGTCTGCTCAGCAGATCGAGGACGTGGTGGCGTACCTGATGACGCTCAAAGAAGAGTGACGTTGAGAAATAGGAGAAGACGATGGAACTGACACGACGCAGGATGCTGGCGATCAGCTCCGGTGCCATCACGATGGCAGGTCTGGGTGCGTTCCCGGCCTTTGCTGCCGTAGAGGAAGAGATTGCGGAATTCACCGGTGGCGCCGACATGGGCGAGGGTGGCATCACGCTGACCACGCCGGAAATCGCCGAAAACGGCAACACCGTGCCGGTTGAATTCGAAGCGCCCGGCGCTGTCGAAGTCGCACTCTGGGCAGACGGAAACCCGACCCCGGCGGTTGCCACCTTCAAGTTCGGCAAGCTGAACCCGACACGTTCGGCCGCGACGCGGATCCGCCTTGCAGGCACACAGAACGTGGTGGCCGTCGCCAAGATGGAAGACGGGTCCTACCAGATGGCCAAGGCCGCCATCAAAGTCACAATCGGCGGCTGCGGCGGCTAAGGAACGGGAGACAGAATTATGGCATCCGGAGTTAAACCCCGCGTCAAGGTTCCAAAGTCGGCAGCAGCTGGCGACACGATCACCATCAAGACGCTGATCAGCCACAAGATGGAAAGCGGTCAGCGCAAGGACGATGACGGCAACCTCATTCCACGCTCGATCATCAACCGCTTCACCTGCGAGTTCAACGGCGAGATGGTCATCGACGTCACGCTCGAACCCGCAATTTCCACCAACCCCTACTTCCAGTTCGACGCGCTTGTGCCGGAAGCCGGAGAGTTCAAGTTCACCTGGTACGATGACGACGGGTCAGTTTACGACACGGCGAAGAAAATCGCAGTCAGCTGAGCCAAACGGAATAGGGAGGATAACGTGAAGCAACCCATCAAGCTGAAAGGCTGTATCGCAATCTTGGCTGCCGCAGGATTTGCGGCGGTCGCCCATGCGGATCCGGACGAGGATCAGCTGACCGTCAACGGTGAAATCGAAATGGTGACCGAGGTAGATGCGCCCGCGCATATGGAAAACCTCGACACGATCTATTCGGGCTGGCGGTTCCGGTCCGATGAAACTCAGGCGTTTCAGATGGACGATTTCGACAACCCTGCAATGATCTTCGTCGAGGCTGCTGCCGAGACGTGGGACATTGCAGACGGGTTCGAAGGCAAGTCCTGCTCGTCGTGCCACAACGACATCGAAAGCATGGCTGGTGTCCGCGCGGTTTATCCCAAGTGGAGCGAAACCGCAGGCGAAGTGCGCACGCTGGAGCACCAGATCAACGATTGCCGCGAAAACCGCATGGGTGCCGAGAAGTGGAAATACACCGGTGGCGACATGGCGGCGATGGTCGGTCTGATTTCATCTGTGTCGCGCGGTCTGCCGATCAACGTTGCAATCGACGGTCCTGCCCAGGAGACCTGGGAAAAGGGCAAGGAAATCTACTATACCCGTTACGGCCAGCTGGAATTGTCCTGCGCCAACTGCCACGAAGACAGCTATGGTATGATGATCCGTGCCGATCACCTGTCGCAGGGGCAGATCAATGGTTTCCCGACCTACCGTCTGAAGAACACCAAGCTGAATTCGGTTCACGCACGTTTCAAAGGCTGCGTCCGCGATACGCGCGCGCATACTTTCAAACCGGGCGGGCCCGAGTTCATCGCGCTGGAGCTCTATGTTGCCTCGCGTGCAAACGGTCTGAGTGTCGAGGGCCCATCGGTCCGAAATTAACTGGTTCGAGGGGCCCGGTCGTCTGACTTGGGCCCCTTTTTTACCCTAACAAATTCAAAAATACGCATATGTTGAAAGGGCTAACATGATTTCGCGGCGTGACTTTTTGCAGGTTGGCATGGCGGCTTCGGCCCTTGTCGGGGCCTCCGGGTTCGGAAACTGGGCCAGGCTGGCGGCGCAACAAGCCCTGACACAGGATCAGCTGCTGGAGTTCGAGACCTTTGGCAACGTGTCGCTGATCCATGTGACCGACATCCATGCGCAGATGAAGCCGATCTATTTTCGCGAACCCAGCGTGAATATCGGCGTTGGCGGCAACAAGGGAGCGGTGCCGCACATCACCGGCGCCGATTTCCGCAAGGCCTATGGCATTGCCGACGGTTCGCCCTCGCATTATGCGCTCAGCTCCGGCGACTTCTCTTCGCTCGCTCAGGCTTACGGCCGCGTCGGCGGGCTGGACCGGGTGGCAACGGTGATTAACGCCATCCGCGCTGATCGCCCTGACGCGATCCTGCTCGATGGCGGTGATACGTGGCATGGATCCTACACCTGCTACCACACGGCGGGGCAGGACATGGTCAACGTGATGAACGCGCTGAAGCCCGATGCGATGACGTTCCACTGGGAATTCACGCTGGGATCCGAGCGCGTCAACGAACTGGTCGAAAGCCTGCCCTTCGCAGCGCTGGGTCAGAACATTTTCGACGCGGAATGGGACGAACCGACAGAGCTGTTCCCGCCCTACAAAATGTTCGAACGCGGTGGCACCAAGATTGCCGTCATCGGTCAGGCCTTCCCATATATGCCCATTGCCAACCCCGGATGGATGTTCCCGGAATACGCCTTTGGCATCCGCGACGAAAACATGCAGGCGATGGTGGATGAAGTGCGCGCTGCCGGTGCGGAATGTGTTGTGGTGCTGAGCCATAACGGCTTCGATGTGGACAAGAAGATGGCCAGCATCGTGACCGGCGTCGACGTGATCCTGTCGGGCCACACCCACGATGCGCTGCCCGAACCGGTATTGGTGGGCGAAACCATCATCCTGCCCTCGGGCTCGAACGGCAAATTTGTCAGCCGTGTCGATCTGGACATCCGCGACGGGCGCATGATGGGCTACCGCACCAAGCTGATCCCGATCTTCTCGGACGTGATCACGCCCGATCCGGATGTCGCCGCCCTGATCGATGAACAGCGTGCGCCCTATGCCGCCGAAATGGCCGAAGTGATCGGGAAAACGGATTCAGTGCTCTACCGCCGCGGCAATTTCAACGGCACCTGGGACGATCTGATCTGCGACGCCCTGCTCAGCGAACGCGATGCCGAGATTGCGCTGTCGCCCGGGGTCCGCTGGGGCCCGTCGGTGATCCCGGGTCAGGAGATTACCCGCGAAGACATCTGGAATGTCACCTCGATGAGCTACGGACAGGCCTACCGGACCGAAATGAACGGTGAGTTTTTGAAGGTCGTGCTGGAAGACGTGGCCGACAACATCTTCAACCCCGACCCGTATTACCAGCAGGGCGGCGACATGGTGCGCACCGGGGGCCTTGGCTACAGCATCGATGTCGCCAAGCCGCAGGGATCGCGCATTTCCAACATGACGCTGCTCAGCACGGGTGAGCCCATCGATCCGGCACGCAATTACGTCGTCGCAGGCTGGGCCAGCGTCAACGAGGGCACCGAGGGGCCCCAGATCTGGGACGTGGTTGAAAACCATATTCGCAAACAGGGCACTGTGACGGTTGCCCCGAACAACAGCGTCGAAGTGACCGGCGTATAAAGAACGGAGATTTCAGACATGGATGACGATCTCAAATCAACAACAAGGCGCGCGTTCCTGCGCGGCAGCGCCGCTGCCGTTGCCGGAACCGCGGCGGGTGCAGCCGCCGCCGGCCCGGATCCGCTGATCACCGAATTGCAGGACTGGGCCTCGGCAACCGGCGAGGGCGTCGATGCGACGCCCTATGGCCTGCCGATCGAGTTCGAAGGCGATGTGATCCGCCGCAACGTGCCTTGGCTGACGGCTGATCCGATCTCTTCGATCAACTTCACGCCGATCCACGCACTGGACGGCACCATCACGCCGCAGGGCTGTGCGTTCGAGCGGCATCATTCCGGCGCGATTGAACTGCGCAAGGACGACTACCGCCTGATGATCAACGGGCTGGTCGATACGCCGCTGGTGTTTTCCTATGCCGATCTGGAGCGCTTCCCGCGCGAGAACCACGTGTATTTCTGCGAATGCGCGGCCAATACCGGGATGGAGTGGGCCGGGGCACAGCTGAACGGCGTGCAATTCACCCACGGTATGATCCACAACATGGAATATACCGGTGTGCCTCTGAGCACGCTTCTGGCCGAAGCCGGGCTGGATACAGCGGGCGACCTGGCGGACAAATGGGTCTATGTCGAAGGCGCCGATGCGTCCTCGAACGGCCGGTCGATCCCGATGGAAAAGGCACTGGATGACTGTCTGGTCGCGTTCAAGGCCAATGGCGAGGCGCTGCGCAAGGAACATGGCTATCCCGTGCGGCTGGTCGTGCCCGGCTGGGAAGGCAACATGTGGGTCAAGTGGATGCGCCGGATCGAGGTCATGGACGGCCCGGTCGAAAGCCGCGAGGAAACGTCGAAATACACCGACGTTCTGGAAAACGGTGTCGCCCGCAAATGGACCTGGGTCATGGACGCGAAATCGGTCATCACCTCGCCCAGCCCGCAATCCCCCATCACCCACGGCCCCGGCCCGATGATCATCTCCGGGCTGGCATGGTCCGGCCATGGACAGATCACGCGCGTCGATGTCTCGAAAGACGGCGGGATGACGTGGGAAACTGCGCGTCTGGGCAAGCAGGGCGACAGCAAGGCGCTGACCCGCTTCTACCTTGATACGGAATGGAACGGCGAAGACATGCTGTTGCAGGCCCGCGCCATGGACGAAACCGGATATGTCCAGCCAACCAAGGCGCAGCTGCGCGAGGTGCGCGGCGAAAACTCCATCTATCACAACAACTGCATTCAGACCTGGTATGTGAACGCGCAGGGGATCGCCGAAAATGTCGAAGTCTCTTAATTCCATCTTCATCCCGGCCCTTGGCGGCGTTGCTCTCCTGCTTGGGGCGGCCTACGGATTGTCGTCGCGCGACTATGGGCGCGACCAGATCGACATGCTTCAGGACCGCGTCGCGCAGGTCGAAGGTCAGGCCGCCACCGCCCGGTCCGAAGCAGAGGCTGAGGCTGCAAAATCCGCAGAACTGGCCGCGGCCGGCAGTGATCTGGAAGCACGGGTCGCTGAACTTGAGGCAGCCGTTGCCAGCGCCCGCAGCTCGGGCGGGTCGATGACACAGGGTGCACCGCAGCCGGACACAAAAACCGGCCTTGGCCGCACAGCCCTGCCCGAAGAAATCGCAGCCTGGGACGTGGATGTGCGCCCCGGCGGCATCGGCCTGCCCGAAGGGCGCGGCGACGCCTACACCGGAGAAGAGGTGTTCGCCGAGAACTGTGCGATCTGCCACGGTGATTTTGCCGAAGGTGTGGACAACTGGCCGGTGCTGGCCGGCGGGTTCGACACGCTGGCGGACAAGGATCCGGTCAAGACGGTCGGGTCGTACTGGCCGTACCTTTCGACGGTCTGGGACTACGTCAACCGGTCGATGCCCTTTGGTGCGGCCCAGACGCTTGAACCCGACGATGTCTATGCGATCACCGCCTATATCCTTTATTCGAACGATCTGGTGGATGACGATTTCGAGCTCAGCCACGAAAACTTTGCCGAGTTCGAGATGTACAACAAGGACGGGTTCATCGTGGATGACCGGGCGGAGACCGAGTATCCGATCTGGCGCACGGAACCCTGCATGGAAAACTGCAAGGACAGCGTTGAAATCACGATGCATGCCTCGGTTCTGGATGTGACCCCGGAAGAAGAGGGCGCAGATCAGGGCGCGGCAATGCCGGAGGCAACACATGACGATGCCGCAGCCGAACCGACCTCCGAGGAGCCGGCAGCCGAAACCGCGGTTGCGGCTCTGGATCCCGAACTGGTCGCCAAGGGTGAAAAGGTGTTCAAGAAATGTTCAGCCTGCCATCAGGTTGGCGACAGCGCCAAGAACAAGACAGGTCCGGCCCTGAACGGCATCATCGGTCAGACCTTTGGTTCGGTTGACGGGTTCAAGTATTCCAAGGTCTTCAGGGCCGCCGCCGAAGAAGGCCGGGTCTGGGATGCTGCGGAGATGGCTGAATTCCTGACCAAACCCAAGGCCTATATGAAAGGCACGCGGATGAGCTTTGCCGGCCTCAAGAAACCTGCGGATATTGATGCGGTCACCGCGTATCTGCAGTCCTTCGGCGGATGACGATGGCGATGACCTTCGCGCGTCTGTCCATGACTGCCGCTGCCCTGTTGCTTGGCACCATGGCGGCGGCCGAGGATCTGGGTGATCCCAAGCGGGGTTCACGGCTCTATCAGGAATGCCGGTCATGTCACGATGTCGGCCGCAATGCGAAGAACAAGGTCGGCCCGCATCTCAACGAACTGTTCGGCCGTCCGGCCGCCTCGGTCAAGGGGTTCAAATACTCCAGAAGCCTGAAACGGCAGGCGGCAGGCGGGCTGGAATGGCACGTCGATACGCTGCACACCTTTCTGGAAAACCCCCGGCAAATGGCCTCGGGCACACGGATGAGCTACCGCGGGATGAAAGCTCAGCAGGACCGGGCCGACCTTCTGGCCTACCTGCGGCAGTTTTCCGACAACCCGGCAAACATCCCCGAAGCGGATCCGACCGCCAGCGCGGTTGATCACGACCTCGCGCCTGAAATTCCGGCCCTGAAGGGGGACCCGGATTACGGTGAATACCTCAGCGGGGAATGTACGACCTGCCATCAGGCCGCCGGGTCCGACGAAGGTATCCCATCGATCGTGCTGTGGCCTGAGGATGACTTCGTCATCGCCATGCACGCCTACAAGTCCAAGAAACGCGCCCATCCGGTCATGCAAATGGTGGCCGGCCGGCTGGGCGACGAAGAGATTGCCGCGCTCGCCGCTTACTTCGGCGCGCTCGAACTGGAATGAACCGGTTTCATAAAGGGAGGACCAAACCATGAAACTGAACAGACGCCTTTTTCTGGGTACATCCGCGGCGGTGGCCGCGACACTGAGCGCGCCGATGGTGCGTGCGGACGGCCACGGTAAACCGCGCGTTGTCGTCATCGGCGGCGGCGCCGGCGGGGCCACGGCTGCGCGTTATATCGCAAAGGATAGCAAGGGCGCAGTCGACGTCACGCTGGTTGAACCCACGCGGACCTACTACACCTGCTTTTTCTCGAACCTGTACCTTGGCGGGTTCAAGAGCATCGACGATATCGGCCACACCTACGGCAACCTTGCCGCTGCCGGCGTCAATGTCGTGCATGACTGGGCGGTGGGCGTTGATCGCGACGCCAAGACCGTCAGCCTCGCCGGTGGCGCGACCCTGTCCTATGACAAGCTGGTCCTGTCGCCCGGCATCGACTTTGTCGATGGCGCCGTGCCCGGCTGGGATCTCAGCGCGCAGAACGCCATGCCGCACGCCTACAAGGCCGGTTCTCAGACCGAGCTGCTCAAGGCACAACTGGCGGCCATGCCCGAAGGCGGCACATTCGCGATGATTGCTCCGCCGAACCCGTATCGCTGCCCGCCGGGCCCGTACGAGCGGGTGTCTATGGTTGCGCATTTCCTCAAGGCCAACAATCCGACGGCCAAGATCATCGTTGCCGACCCCAAGCCGAAGTTTTCCAAGATGGCGCTGTTCCAGGAAGGCTGGGCCAACCACTATGAAGGCATGATCGACTGGATCGGCGAAGAGTTTGGCGGCGGCGAAGTTTCCGTCGACCCGGCGGCGATGACCGTTACCATCGATGGCGAGGAAACCAAGGTCGATGTCTGCAACGTGATCCCGGCGATGAAGGCCGGCCGGATTGCAGATATCGCCGGCGTAACCGACGGCAACTGGGCACCGGTCAACGCGGCGGACATGTCGACCAAGGCAGATGCGGACATCTACGTGCTGGGCGATGCCAGCCAGCAGGGCGATATGCCCAAGTCCGGCTTCTCGGCAAATTCGCAGGCCAAGGTCTGTGCCAATGCCGTACGCGGCGCCCTGACCGGATCCAAGGTGTTCCCGGCGCGCTTCTCCAACACCTGCTGGTCGCTGATCGACACCAATGACGGCGTGAAAGTCGGCGCGACTTACGAAGCAACACCTGAAAAGATCGCCAAGGTTGACGGCTTCATCTCCAAAACCGGCGAAAGCTCGGACGTGCGCAAGGCAACTTACGAAGAGTCCGAAGGCTGGTACGCCGGCATCACTGCGGACATGTTCGGCTGATCTCCGGGCAAGGGTGCGCCCCGGCGCGCCCTACCGCCCAACAATTACAGAGGGTGCGCCCCGGGGGCGTACCCTTTGCTACATCTCCTGAACGAAACGATAGCCCTGATCGTGTCGTTCCACCCGGCCCATGCCGCCGTTCGGCAGGTGAAACCCGACCACGGCCATCTTTTCGGCAGCCAGCCGGTCCAGCAGACGTTCACGCGACCCAACCGCGGTCGCCATGTCCTGATCTGATCCGCTTTCCCAACCCGGGCGGGCAAAGGCGACATGATGGTTGCCGATCGCATCGCCGATCACCAGCGCCGTATCGCTGCCGGTTCCGACTTCGAACGCCATATGCCCCGGCGTGTGGCCGTAGCTCGCGATCGCCGCGATACCGGGCAGGATCTCCTGCCCGTCGTCGAAAAACGCGACCTGATCCTCAATCACTTCCATCCGGCGTTTGGCGCCCACGGCAAAGGCCGCGCGGGCATCGCCGATGGTGTTCACCGTTTCGGGGTTCCACCAGTAATCCCATTCGGCCCGGCCCATCATATAGGTCGCGTCGTAGAAAAACGGGTCGTCGAAATCGTCCAGCAAACCCCAGATGTGATCCGGGTGGGCGTGCGTGAACACGACATGGGTGACATCCTCGGGCGTCAGTCCGGCAGCGTCCAGCCCTTCGGCCAGCTTGCCCGCCGACGGCATGAAGTCGGGACCGGAGCCGACGTCGAACAGGACAGTGTTGGTTCCGTCCTGATACACCGCCAGATTGCATTCCGGGGTCAGCCGGTCAACAGGCTGGCTGAACCCGGCCAGCACCGCGGGCAGTTCGTCCTGCGGCATCGGCTCGAAAATGAAGCTGCCGGGCAGAACCAGCGATCCGTCGCTGACCGTCGAAAGCCGCGCCTGCCCCAGTTGAAGTTCAGCGATGCCCATCCGGGGCAGGGCCGTTGCCCCCAACGCTGCGCCGCCCAGCGCAAGGGCATGTCGTCTGGTCAGTGTCATGGATATCCCCTCAAATATTCATATCTGAGAATATAATAGTCAGCCAGAATCACAAGGCCGTATTGAGGGCCGGGTCAGGACCGATGGGCGCTATGCCTGCGCCGGGATCAACGCGAAATTCCCGATATGGGTTTTTTCCATGAACGCCTGCTGCGCCTGCACGATTTCCTTCAGTGGAAAGGTCCGGGCCAGAAGCGGCCGTATCTCGCCACGTTCAATATAGGAGATCAGGTTGGGAAACACCGGCGCGTCCCATCCGGTACAGCCGATCAGCGTGATGTCCTTCAGATACATGTCCCGCATATCGAGGCTGACAACCGGTCCCGCGATCGCACCCGATGACACATAGCGCCCACGCCGTTTCAGCAGTTTCAGCAATTGCGGAAATCCGGGGCCGGCCACATTGTCGACCACGACATCGATGCTGATTTCGCCCGGCCGGGCCAACAGGTTGTCGTTTCGGGCCAGAACCGTGTCTGCCCCCAGCTCCGCGATCTGATCCATCTTCGACAGGCTGGTGACCGCGCTCACCCGTGCGCCGCGACGTTTGGCCAGCTGCACCGCTGCCGATCCCACACCGCCCGACGCGCCGGTAATCAGGACATGATCGCCGGGGCTGACATCGGCCCGGTGCAACATGTTTTCGGCCGTGCCATAGGCACAGGGGATCGTCGCCAGCTCGGCATCCGACCAATCGCAAGCGAGCGGGAAGACCTCGCTGGCCGGCACTTTAACATAGTCCGCAAACGCCCCGTCGAAGTCCGATGCCATCCAGACATTCGCAGGATCGTCGAACCCGTTCGGACGCATACAGGCCCGCACCAGCACGCGCTGTCCCAGCAGGTTTTCGTTCACGCCGGCCCCAAGAACCGCGACCCTGCCGCAGCAATCTGTGCCCTGGATCAGCGGGAAAGGTGTGGCCTCGTTCCACCCTCCGTCCGTCTTTTGCACGGCTTCGCGGTTCTGCGCATCCGAGGTTGCATCCGTGTCAGTGGTCACGCTGGAGGAATACCAGCCCAGCCGCGTGTTGATCTCGGTGTTGTTCACACCAGCAGCAAGCACGCGCAGCAACACTTCGCCGGCGGCGGGCACAGGCACCGGCACGGTTTTGTATTCCAGCATCTCGTATCCGCCGTTGCCCGTGGTGACCACGGCGTTCATGCGGGTTGGAACCGGTTCGGTCATTTGCGCCTCCGTGGGTTGTGGATTCCCGGCAGGATGCAGGGAGCGGGAGCAAGTCGGCAATGCCTGACCGCTCTGCAGCGGATTTGCTCGGGTCCGGCATAGATGTTGCGATTCGGTTCACTCCGGCCGCGCACACGTTGACCGCGAACGCGGTGTTCCCCTGTAGGGCGCTGAATTTCTTGCGTTCTCTAAGCTAGATTAAAATAGATATATACCATAACTAGATCACTGAACGCGTGAAGTACCCGGACGTTTGCCTGACGTCCGGTCAGGGCGGGAGCCGGATGGTTTCCGGGCGCGATCGGAACCCGGGCGCTTGGTGGCAACACGGAAAACACCCGATTCCCGCCATCACGGCCCCGACACTTTCGGAGCGCACAATGCGCCCGCCGCGCATTTGAGGAGCCGACCCATGCCAGACGACAAACAGCAGGACGCCATACTACTGGTTGAAACCGACGGGCCGATTGCAAGGCTGACCATGAACCGCCCCGACAAACGCAACGCGATGTGCGAAGACCTGCTGGACGCGCTGAACGATTTTTTCTCGAACCCACCCGCGGATGTGAGGGTGGTGATCCTGACCGGCACAGCCGGGCATTATTGTTCGGGCCTCGACCTGTCCGAACATGTTCACAGATCGGCCGAGGAAAACCTCTATCATTCGCGCCACTGGCATGGGGTGATGGAGAAGATTCAGTTCGGGGGGCTTGTTGTGGTGTCCGCCATGTTCGGTGCGGTGATCGGCGGCGGGTTGGAGCTGGCGGCGTCAACGCATGTCCGCATCGCAGAGCCCTCGACCATCTTTCAACTACCCGAAGGCCGGCGTGGCATCTTTGTCGGTGGCGGGGCGACCGCCCGTGTCGGACGCTTGTTGGGTGCGGACCGTATGACAGAGATGATGCTGACCGGTCGCAAATATGACGCTGACACAGGGGTTGCGCTGGGGCTGGCCCATTATTCTGTGGGGGAAGGGGAGGCGATGCCCCTAGCCGAGCAACTGGCCGGCAAGATCTCCCGCAACGCGCCGATGTCCAACTATCTGATGGTTCAGTCCATATCGCGCATCGCCGACATGTCGCAGAGCGACGGGCTGTTCACCGAAAGCCTGGCCACCGCGCTGTCGCAGACCACGCCGGATGCGGAAGAGGGGCTGCGCGCCTTCCTTGATAAGCGCGCGCCGCGGTTCAGATGACCTTTTGCTTCGGCCCAAGGCGGCCGGCCCGCCCGTCGGCAGGTCTCCGGGGGCTCGCCGGGCGGGGCCCGGCCACAACAACAAGAGAGGCACAACCAGCATGATCGACATCAGCAAAATCCGCGCAATCGACATTCACACCCATGCCGAAGAACCCTGCGGCTGCCACGCCGATGACGGGTATGACGAACTGCAATCGACGATGGCCAAGTATTTCCGCGCGCCTTGGGAGCATCCGCCAACCATCCCGGAAACCGCGGCGCATTTCCGCGATCAGAATATCGCGGCGGTGATTTTTCCGGTCGATGCAGAGCGTGAAACCGGTTACCGGCGCTATTCGAATGACGAGGTCGCGGAACTGGTCGCGGAAAACAGCGATGTGCTGATCCAGTTCGCCTCGATCGATCCGTGGAAGGGCAAGATCGGTGTGCGCGAAGCGCGGCGGCTGATCCGCGACTACAAGGTAAAGGGGTTCAAATTCCACCCCACCATGCAGGGTTTTTTTGCCAACGACCGGATCGCCTATCCGCTGTACGAGGTGCTGCAGGAAGAGGGTTGTATTGCCCTGTTCCACACCGGTCAGACCGGCGTCGGGTCGGGAATGCCGGGCGGCAACGGTATGCGGCTGAAATACTCCAACCCGATGTACATGGATGACGTGGCCGTCGATTTTCCGGACCTGAAGATCATCCTCGCGCACCCGTCCTTCCCCTGGCAGGAAGAGGCGCTGGCTGTGGCCCAGCACAAACCGAACGTTTATATCGACCTGTCCGGGTGGAGCCCGAAATACTTTCCCGACATCCTCGTGCGCTGTTGCAACTCGATCCTGCGCAAGAAGGTCCTGTTCGGATCCGACTGGCCAATGATCACGCCAGAACGCTGGCTCAGTGATTTCGACGGCATCGCGATCAAGGACCACCTGCGCGAAGATATCATCAAGAACAACGCCGCGCGGCTGTTGGGGCTGATGGATTAGAGCGCGGGCCCGCCGGAAAAGGCGGGCCGTTGGCCGGTTTCACCGACGGCACCTTCAGAACAAACCGGGATTGAGCGGCGAGGCGGCTGTCATCCCGCCATCCACCGTAAAGCACTCACCGGTAACGTATTCGGACTGGTCCGAGGCAAGCCACGCCACCAGATTGGCGATGTCGGCTGGTGTGCCCAGCCGCCCGGCCGGGTGACGGGCCAGCGCATCGGCCCGGGCTTTTTCGGGATCCCCGGCCAGCGCGAACGCATCCTCAGCCATTTCCGTCATGATCCAGCCGGGTCGGATCGCGTTGCAGCGAACAAGCGGGCCGTGGTCCACCGCGATGGAACGGGTCAGCCCGTGAACCCACGCCTTGGACGCGTTGTAGAGCGCCATGGACGGGTCTGAAACCATACCCGAGATGGAACCGATATTGACGATGTTGCCACCGTGTCGGGCCATGTCGGCAAGCGCCGCGCGGCACATGTTGAAAACGCCTCTGCAGTTGACGTTCATGACAAGATCCCAGTCGGCATCGTCGCTGTCGGCGACGGTCTTTTCCACCTGTACGCCGGCGTTGTTCACCAAGAGCGTGACGCGGCCGAACGCTGTGTTTGCCGTGCTGATCAGGGTCGCCGCATCCGCGCTGCGCGATACGTCCGCCTGAACCCACACCGCAGCCTGTGGCAGGCCGCCGGGGCGAGGACCGCGTCCGCAGGTGACCACGTTTGCGCCATCGGCCAAAAGCCGGTCGACGATTGCGCGCCCGATCCCGCGGCTGCCGCCGGTCACGATTGCTGTGTGGTTTTGCATATACGTGCCCCCCCGCGTGTCTTGCCCGGACCCCGACAACCGTCCTGCAACCGGCCTGACGAATTTCGGCCCCGTTTCGTCACAGCCGCATCTGCTGAACCTGGGCGCTGAGCCCGCCATCCAGCACCCACAGCTGGCCGGAGGCATAGCGCGCCTCGTCCGAGGCCAGCCAGTTGACGAGGTTGGCGATATCTTCCGGCGTGCCGTAGCTGCGAACCGGGTGCACATCCCGCACCGCCTGTTGCAACTGATCGATGGTTTTGCCACCTGCGCCCGATCCGTCCCCGGTGAAAAAGCTCTGCAGCATCGGCGTGTCGATATATCCGGGGCAGATCGCGTTGACCCGTATGCCTTCCGGCCCGTGATCGCAGGCCATCGCACGGGTCAGCGCGTGCACGGCCCCCTTGGTCGCGCAATAAGCGGCCAGGCCGGGGTCTGCTATGAACCCGTCGTAAGAACCGAAATTGATGATACTGGCGCTGGTCCCGGATCCGGCAGCCTTCCGCATCAGCGGCAAAGCGTGTTTCGAGGTCAGAAACGTGCCCGTGACATTGACTGCAAAGGACCGGTTCCATTCTTCCAGCGATGTGTCCTCGATGGTCTTTTCAATCTCGATCCCCGCGGCATTGACCAGAATGTCCAGCTGGCCGTGATCCGAGCCGATCCCGGCCATCGCGGCCTTCACCTCTGCTTCTTCCGCCACGTTCATTCGGACAAAGACCGTGCCGTCGTCGTCATGGGCCGCCAGTGACCCGCCTTCGCTGAGATCGGCGGCATAAACGATGGCCCCCTCGCGCAGAAACCGGGCGCAGATCGCGCGGCCGATCCCCCCACGCCCGCCGGTGATCAGGGCGATCTTGTTTTCCAGTGGCATGGTGATGTCCTTCCTCGCGTCAACAGCCCGATGCAGGCCGGTCAGGGCGCCGCGCGGGCATATGCGTCCAGCACCAGACCGTGAAAATGGTGAACGGCATGTTCCGACAGCCCCGAACCTGAGGGATCGTTGACAATGCGACCGGCGTCGAAGGCAGGTGTGCTCATTCCCCTCTGGACGCTCTCGACGATGTTGATGTCTTCAACCTGTAGCACGTCGTTGAGGTAGCGGATCGATTCCCGTTCGGCTTCGTTCGGTTCTTTGGTTTCCAGAAAGAAATCGTAGGTTTCAAACGTCCTGTCGGGACCGGCGGGAATGATGTTGAGGACAATCATGCTGGACCTGCCCGGATACCGCATCAGGCAAGTTGTCGGCCACAACCACCATACTGCATGTGTCTTCACGGTTGCGTTGGAGACGTCATAGGCACTGTTGGCCGCATTGCCGGCATCCGCCATATGGCTGGAGTAGATGCCGTGCGTGGTCACCTTGTAGGTGTCCATTTCGATCAGCGTGCAGAAATCCTTGTGCGCCGTCGGACAGTGGTAACATTCCAGGAAATTGTCGACCACGTTCTTCCAGTTGGACCGGATATCATAGGTCAGCCGGTGGGCAAAGGTGAGATCCTCGATATCGGGGGCCCAGTGCCGGATCTCGGTTTCCAGATCGCCGGTCTGGCTGGCCAGCGACGGCGCGTCGCGGTCGAGATTGACGTAGACAAAACCGCAAAACTCCTCGACCTGCACTTCGTCGAGGCAGATCTCACCGGGATCGAACCCTTCAAGGTGCTCGGAATGCGGGGCGCGGACCAACTGGCCGTCCAGCTTGTAGACCCATGCGTGATAGGGGCACATGATGCGGGTCGTATTGCCTTCGCCGGACAAAAGCACGTGCGCGCGATGCTTGCATACGTTGTAGAACGCGCGCAGCGTTCCCGTGAGGTCGCGCACGATGGCAATCGGCTGCCCGGCAATCTCGATCGTCACATAGCTGCCGGGTTCGGACAGTTTTTCGACATGGCATACCCATTGCCAGGTCTTCGCGATGATCTCGCGCAGATCAACGGCCAGCCAGGCCGGATCGGTATAGGCCGGCGCGCGCAGCGACAGCGATTTGGAGGCGTTTTCGTGAAACCCGTCTGATATTTCGGCGAACTGGGTTCTGGTCGGCAGCTGCGTCATGGCAAACCTCGCTGGGTCGTTCAGGCGACTCGGTCATTTGCGATCCGGATCTTCCACGAATTGTCGGGAAACTGCCCATTTTCGCCAGCAGTTTTTTGCAGAACTGTCGGAAGTTTGGGGGCGTGGCATCCGGCAGCCGCGCGCACGAACGCTCCGCGCGGCCGCAAGGGTGCCGGATTTGTTCTGGTCTTTTGCGGGTATAAGTGGCGGACCGAGGAGGATTCGAACCCCCGACCCCCTGATTCGTAGTCAGGTACTCTATCCAGCTGAGCTATCGGTCCACTGAGGCCCTGCATGTATCCATAGCGCGGAGGCTTTGCAAGACGAAGTTCGGGAAAACCATCGTGTTGCGAAACGGTGTCGGTTCAAAGGGTTCCATCGCCTTTGGGCAACCGGATTTCGAAGGTCGTGCCGTCCCCGCCATCGGTCTTCAGCAGCAACACGCCGCCATGACCCCGCACAAGTTCGGCCGAGATCGCCAGCCCAAGGCCGGAGCCGCCCTTGCGTGTGCCGCCCTGAAACGGGGTGAACAGGTTGTCCCGCGCCTTTGTGGGCAGGCCCGGACCGTCATCCGAAATCTCGATACACCAATGATCGTCCATCTCGCGGGCGCGCACCGTGATCGTTCCGGCCTGACCCGAGGTGGTCAGCGCCTGCCGGGCATTGCGCACAAGGTTTGTCAGGACCCGGAACATCTGTTCCGGGTCGGCGCGCAGCGACAGTGCGGGCGGGATGTCCTCGACAAAGTCGATCCGGTTCGCGCCCTCGGCCAGCCGCTCGCTGGCAAAAACGTCGTCCACGATCTGCGACAGCGCAAAGACAGTGAGCGTCGGTGCCGGTTCCTCCGCCCGGCCGAAGGCCAGCGTGCTTTCGCACAGCGACACCGCCCGCGTGATCGACCCCACCAGCTTGGGCGCCATGCGCCGGACAAGCGGGTCTTCGCTGCTTTCAATGCGGTCGGTGAACAACTGCGCCGAGGTCAGGATGTTGCGCAGATCGTGGCTGACCTTGGCCACCGCGCTGCCCAGCTGCGCAAGGCGCTCGCGCTGCTTCAGGGCCTGCGTCAGCTCGGTCTGCAGTTTTTGCAGGGCTTCCTCGGCCTCGCGCAGTTCACGCACGCTGGCGGTGGGCTGAATGATCCCGCGCGCGTCTTCCGGGGCGGTGGCATAACGCTGCATATAGCCCACGACGCCCTTGATCGGGCGCACCAGCAACAGGCGCACCGCAATGAACAGCAACACGGCGGTAAACACCGAAATCACCGCCGACAGGGCAAGGATGCGCAGGCCATAATCGATCATCGCGTTGCGCAGCGGCATGGTTTCCATGGTGATTTCGATCAGCAACCCGGCTTCCCGCACCGGGGCGCCAATCACGCGGATGACCTGATTTTCCGGCTCGAACAGCCGCGCCATTGCATCCGCGATCAACGTTGTCGGCCCGGGCGCACGCATGTCGAAGGTGGCGGCAATCGGTGACGGGATCGGCGAGGCCAGCATCAGCTGCCGCACCTCGTCGCGCCGCAGCACGACGTTGTAGACACCCGCATTGGTCAGCAGTTCCGATTCCAGCTCTTCGCTGAGCATGTCGTCGGCCAGCAGCGCCAGCGACGCGATCTGCGCCCGTTCAAGCCGGCTGAGCAGGAAATCTTCGCGGAAACGCGCGATCGACGGCACAAAGATCAGCACTTCGGCCAGCATGACGAAAACTGTCGTCAGGATCAGGAAACGGCCGGAAAGCGAGTTGAGCATCTAATCCTTCCGGGTCAGGGCAGTATCCTCTGTACCAGCCCGACCACCTTTTTCACCCTCGGGCTGTCAAACAGCTTTGGAGAGAAATAAGCGCCTGCAGCCCGTTTGGAAAGCTCGCCGTAGGTCGGATAGGGCGAAACCATTGCGGAAATCTGGCTCATTTTCATGTTGTTTGCCAGTGCCAGCGCCCAGAGGTTGATGATCTCGCCGGCCTGATGCCCGACAATGGATGCACCGACGGGACGGCCCTTGGCCACCATGACCTTGATGAACCCCGTGGTTTTGCGTTCGGCGATCGCGCGGTCATTATGGGCATAATCGAATTGCGCGACCTCCAGTCGGTCGCCGTGGCGGGCGCGGGCTTCGGTTTCTGTCAGGCCAACCTGCGCAATCTCGGGGTCGGTGTAGGTGACCCACGGGATATGTGCGGTTTGGGCCTTGGCGGGCAGTCCGAACAGGGCTGAGCGCAGGATCACCCCCGCGTGGTATCCGGCAACATGAGTGAACTGCAGCCCGCCGGCGGCATCACCGATAGCATAGACCCGGCGGTTGGTGGTGCGCATTGCGGCGTCGGTCCGGATCCCGGTGCGGGTGGTTTCGATGCCTGCCGCGTCGAGGTTCAGCCGGTCGGTGTTCACCTTGCGCCCGATGGCGAGCAACAGGTGAGAGCCGGAAAATGTCTGCCCGTCCGTGGTGGTCACGGTCAGCCCGTCACCGGCGTTTTCGACCCCGGACACCTGCGCGCCTTCGACGATGCGGACACCATCCTCGCGCAGACGGGTGAGAACGATGTCGGTCATGTCCGGGTCGTCCCGGCCCAGCGCCTTCGCGCCCTCCAGCACCGTGACTCGGCTGCCCAGCCGGGCATGGGCCTGCGCCATTTCCATGCCGATCGGACCACCGCCGACGATCAGAAGGTGTTTGGGTCGTTCCCGCAGGTCAAAGAGGGTTTCGTTTGTCAGGTAGGGCACGTCTTCCAGCCCCGGTATCGGTGGCACCAGGGGCGAGGACCCGGTGGCGACGACAATCCGTCGCGCCCTGATGGTGTGGTCGCCGGCCTGAACCTCGGTCGAAGAGATGAACCGGCCATATTCGCGGATCACCTGCACACCCAGCCCCTCGAACCGGTCCTGACTGTCGACCGGTGCAATTTGCGCGATCACGTCGGCCACGTGTTCCATCACAGCGGCATAATCGACATCCGGCGTTTGCTCCGCAATTCCGAATGTTTCGGTCGTTGTCTGCGCATTGGCGGCCTTCGCCGCGGCCAGCAGCGCCTTGGACGGGACGCAGCCATAATTCAGGCAATCGCCGCCCATCCTGTGACCTTCCAGCAGGATCACATTGGCGCCCATCTGGCTGGCGCCGGCAGCAACAGACAGCCCGCCGGAACCCGCGCCGATCACCAGCAGGTCGGTCTTCAGGCGGGTCATGCGCCAAGGTCCCGGTTTGCACGCAGGGACCTGAGCAAGATGGGCAGTGCGGCCAGCGCGCAAAGGCCCAGTATCGGGCCGAGGATATGCGGCTCCCACAGCAGGGTCAGGTCGGGGCTGCCGCCACGGTCGAACACCTCGCCCAGCCCGACGCCGATCCAGGTGAAGACGATCGCGCCGGGGATGATGCCGAAAAAGGTGGTGAACACGAAACGCCCAAAACTGACCCCGACCATGGCCGGCAGCAGGTTGGCCACAAAAAACGGCACCAAGGGCACCAGACGGATCAGGAACAGCACGCTGAGCTCGTTGTCGCGCAGGCCATCGCGGATCTTCTTCATTGTGCCGGTAGAGGCATCGAACCGGGCTGACATCATTTCCCCCAACCCCATCCGCGCGGCCAGAAAAATGATGCTGGCGCCGACGGTGGCGCTGATCACGTTCAGGGCGGTTCCGGCGGCAAGACCGAAGAGAAAACCACCGGTTACAGAAATCACCGCGGCACCGGGCAGCGAAAAGGCGACGATGACCACGTAGACCCCGAAAAACAGCAACACCAGCGAGAGATAATGCGCGTCCCGAAACGCCAGCAGCGCCTCCCGGTTGTTGCGCAGAGTTTCGAAACTCAGGTGATCGCCCAGCACCACTGTGCCGGCCACGGCGGCGGCCAGAATGACGATGAGCGGCAAGTGCCTGAGGTAACTGCGCTTCTGCACGGGACCGACAGGTTCGGAAACTTGTGTCATGATACCTTACCGGTTTTTCTGAAGACCTGATAAGGGGTAGATGCGCATGCGGTACGCGGATGTGACCGGGATCACGCGGCATTGATCGATGGTGACAAGGATAAGGGTGATTGAAACATTTTCGCCGGTCACCCGCGAAAATGTTGCAAATGCCCGCTTTTCCGCCGATGGCAGGGTTTGACTTCGTCCCGATCCGGCATTAGAGGACGGGCTTCGAAGAATGTCCGGGGGCGATTCCGCGCCGACCCGACTGCAGAACGGAGACGCAGCGATGAAACGCACCTTTCAACCCTCGAACCTGGTTCGCAAACGGCGCCACGGGTTCCGCGCCCGCATGGCCACCAAGGCCGGGCGCAAGATCCTGAATGCACGCCGCGCCCGCGGCCGCAAATCGCTGAGCGCCTGAGCCTCACCGAACGGTCAAGAACATGACACCGCCGGAGGTCCCCGACGCAGGCATTGCCGCGACCGGGGAAACGCCTCCGGCGGTGTCCGTTTGTCTGCCGGTCACCACGTTGACGCGGCGGGCGGACTTTCTGCGGGCTGCGCGCGCGCGCCACGCCAAAACGCCGGGAATGATCGTGCAGGCCCGCCGCCGCAGACCGGACGAAGCATCCGGCATCCGGGTCGGTTTCACCTGTTCCAAGAAGGTCGGCAACGCCGTTGCCCGGAACCGTGCAAAGCGGCGGCTGCGCGCCGCGGCGCAGGCAGTGCTGCCACAGCAGGGTCTGGACGGGTGGGACTATGTCCTGATCGGCAGGGCCGGCGCGACGACGGACAGGCCCTTTGGCGGGCTGCTCTCGGATCTGAACGCTGCCCTGCAATCCCTGCACCGGGGTACAAGATGACGCCACTTGCCCATATCGTTGCCCTGCCGGTTCGGTTCTACCGGCTGTTCCTGTCGCCGTGGCTGGGCCATAGCTGCCGGTACCAGCCGACATGCTCGGTCTACGCGCTGGAAGCACTGGAAAAACACGGCGGCATCCGCGGCAGCTGGCTGGCGGCCAAACGGATTGCCCGGTGCCACCCCTGGGGCGGGGATGGGTACGATCCGGTGCCGGAACGGCGCGACCGTTAGGCAAGAACGGAATCAGCCTGAAGCGACCGTTCAAGATTGTTAAACACGGAACAAAACCGCGCATCGACGGGCCGTAAGGTGGCCATGCGCGGCACCTCATCTCATGCCGCGCCGTCCGGGGTCGTCAGAAACAGAGGGACTTCAGCGCCTGCAGTGCCGCGGTTTCGGCCTCTGAGGCCGGCGCCGTGCGGCTGCGCCACAACGTCGCCTGAGATCGCAGGATCAGCCCATCCGACAGGATCTTCAGGTGGTTGGCCCGCAGGGTTTCCCCGGTCGAGGTGATATCGGCAATCGCTTCGGCGGTTTCGTTCTTGACCGTGCCTTCGGTCGCGCCCTGGCTGTCGACCAGCGCGTAGTCCGCCACCCCGCCATCGGTCAGGAATTCGCGCACCAGCCGGTGATACTTGGTCGCGATCCGCAGGCGCAACCCGTGACGGGCCCGAAACCCCGAGGCCGCGGCATCCAGATCGTCCAACGTGTCAACATCCGCCCAGAAGCGCGGCACCGCCAGCACCAGATCTGCCTGTCCGAACCCCATCGGCGCCAGCTCTTCAACCAACTGTTCCCACAGCGGCAGCTTCTCGTGCACCAGATCGGTCCCGGTCACGCCCAGATGGATCCGTCCAGCCGCCAGTTCGCGCGGGATTTCGCCCGCGCTCAGCAGGACCAGCGCCATGTCGTCAACACCTTCGACGGCACCGGAATACTCCCGGTCGGACCCGGTCCGCGACAGGCGCACGCCGCGGCGGTCGAACCATTCAAAAGTCTTTTCCATCAGCCGACCCTTGGACGGCACCCCGAGTTTGAGCGTCATGGCCCGGTGCCCTCCAGTTCCAGCATCAGTCCCGGGCGCAGCACCGCGCCGACCGCCGGGATCGCCGCACCGCCGCCCAGATGCCGGGTCAGCGCATCATAGCGCCCGCCGGAGGCAACAGGGGGCAGGCCCGGGCGGCGTTCGGCGTAGAAACCAAAGACGAACCCGTCGTAATACTCCATCGACGTGCGGCCATAGCTGGCCTCGAAATCCAACCCGTCGACGGCGATGCCGCGCTGCGCCAGCGCATCGGCCCGGCGTTCCAGCCGGTCCAGTGCCGGGGTGATATGCGGCAGATCCACGGCGATGTCGCGCAGATGCTCCAGCGCATAGGGCACGGTCTCCTGAACCGACAGCAGGGCCTCCAGCGCGGAAAGCTCGCTTTCAGACAGGGGCGGTTCGGTGGCGTCGGCGCGCAGGGCGCGAATGCGGTCTTCGACCTCGGCCCGGCTGCGCAGGCCGATTTCGGGAACGCCGGCTTCGATCGGGTTGTCCTCGGCGATCAGCGCGGCGCGGGTGGGCGGCACCGGGGACCGGCCGGCAAACCGGTCCAGCAGAAACCGGAACCGGCGCGGGCGCCAGATATGGCGCATCAGCGCGTTGCGGCGGCGGTCGCTGATCCGCAGGCCTTTGACGGCAGCCAGCAAGATGCCCATGTCGCCAGTGGCCGAGCGCAGCGGCAGGTCGGCAACCGCGTCGCGGATCAAGGCGTATACCTCGGCATCTGCCGCCGCCGGGTCGGTCCGGTCAAACAGCTCATAGCCGACCTGGATGTATTCGCTGGCCCGGTCCGGATCGTGCTCCTGCCGGCGAAACACCTCGCCTGAATACGTGTACCGCGCGGGTTCGGCGCCGTCTGCCATGTGCATCAGGACCACCGGCACGGTGAAATCCGGGCGCAGCATCTGCTCGCCGCGCAGCGCGTCCGAGGTGACATAGGCGCGGGCGCGGATGTCCTCGCCATACAGATCCAGCAGGGCTTCTGCCGGCTGCAGGATCGGGGTTTCGACGACAATCGCGCCGGCGGCTTCGAACCGGGCGCGCAGCATCGCCGCCCGCGCAAGGATGTCAGAGCGGGAGGGCATCAGCTCTGTTGGTGCCCGGACAGGATTTCGCGGACGCGGACGACCATGTCACCGCGCTTCACTTCGAACTGGCTGGGCCGTTCCTTCCATTCTTCCAACGTGGCGTTTTCGGCAATCTCGGCGCCAAGGATCAGGTCCTTGATCTGAACGACGCCGCTGGCCTTTTCATCTGCGCCCTCGATGATGGCGACGGGGCTGGCGCGGCGATCCGCATATTTCAGCTGATTTCCGAAGTTCTTGGGGTTGCCAAGATAGACCTCGGCCCGGATCCCGGCCTGCCGCAGTTCGGCCACCATGGACTGATAATCCGCCATCCGGTCGCGGTCCATAACCGTCACCACCACGGGGCCCTGCTCGGCGGTCCGTAGCCGTCCCTTCTCGCGCAGGGCGGCAAGCAGCCGGTCAACACCGATGGAAATGCCCGTGGCCGGAACCTCCTGACCGGTGAAGCGCTTGACCAGATCGTCGTAACGCCCGCCGCCGGCAACCGATCCGAACTGGCGAGGGCGACCTTTTTCGTCGGTGATCTCGAAGGTCAGCTCTGCCTCGTAGACCGGGCCGGTGTAGTAGCCCAGCCCGCGCACGACCGAGGGGTCGATGACGATGCGGTCACGGCCATAGCCCTGCGCGGCGAGCAGGTCCGCGATCTGTTGCAATTCGTCAACGCCACGCGCCCCGGTTTCGGACGAACCGACAGCGCGGCGCAGATTGTCCAGCGTTTCAGCCGTCGATGACCCGCCGGAGGTCAGGAAGGCCACCACCGGTTCAGCCTGCTCAGCGGCCAGTCCGACGCCATCGATATAGGCCCCTGACGCATCCAGCCGGCCCTTGCCCAGCAATTCCCGCACACCGGTTTCGCCGACCTTGTCGAACTTGTCGATCGTGCGCAGAACCGCGTCGCGCTGCGCCGTGTCAGCCAGCCCCATGGTTTCCAGAACGCCGTTCAGAACCTTGCGGTTGTTGACGCGGATCACATAGTCGCCGCGCGGGATACCGACCGCTTCCAGCGTATCGCTGAGCATCGCGCAGATCTCGGCATCGGCCGCCATCGAGGCGCTGCCGACCGTATCCGCATCGCATTGGTAGAATTGGCGATACCGCCCCGGGCCGGGTTTTTCGTTGCGCCAGACGGGGCCCATCGCGTAGCGGCGATAGGGCGTCGGCAGGTCATTGCGGTGCTGGGCATAAACGCGGGCCAGCGGGGCGGTCAGGTCATAGCGCAGGGCCAGCCAGTCGCCTTCGTCCTCCTGCCAGGCAAAGACACCTTCGTTCGGGCGATCCACATCCGGAAGGAATTTTCCCAGTGCCTCAACCGTTTCGACGCCCGAGCTTTCCAGCGCGTCGAACCCGTAGCGGTGATAGACCCCGGCAATCGCGCGCAGCATTTCTGTCCGCTGGGTCACCTCCGCGCCGAAGTAGTCGCGGAACCCCTTGGGCGTCACGGCCTTGGGGCGGGGCTGTTTCTTGGGCTTGGCCATGGGCTGTCCTCCCGTGGTTCTGTCGCGGCGCGGTCTAGCCCATGGTCCGCCGGGGGGCAAGCAGGGGCGCTGCCCCTCCTGGCCTTCGGCCAGTTCACCCCGAGGTATTTTCCAAACAGAAGAAGAACAGGGTCAGATTTCCCCGAAATCGCCGCCCCGCCCCTTGCCCGAGGCAAAGCGGGCGGCGCCGGTGCGGCCTTCCGCCGCAAAAGCTGAGGCCGACCGCCATTCCCGCTTCAGGGCCTCGGCCAGCTGTGCGGGCGGCAATCGGGCGGATAGGTGATCGGCGCGCATGCAGGCCTGCGGAAAGCGGATCAGGTCATGGGCGATCTGCCGTGCCATGGCCAGCTCGGTGCCGGTCGGGCAGGTGCGGTTGGCAAACCCCATCATCAAAGCCTCCTCCGCCGGCAACGGACGGCCGGTCAGGATCAGGTCGCTGGCGCGCCCCTGTCCGAGCATCGCGGGCAAACGGACTGTGCCGCCATCGATCAGCGGCACGCCCCAGCGACGGCAAAACACCCCGGCAAAAGATCCTTCGGCCATCACCCGCATGTCGCACCACGCCGCCAGTTCCATGCCGCCGGCCACTGCCGGGCCCTCGATTGCGGCGATCACCGGTTTGGACAGCATCAGGCGGCTGGGTCCCATCGGACCGGGGCGCGGGTCTGTCATCGGGTCGGTCCAGTCATCGGGCAGGTCCACCTCGCCAATCCAGTCATCGGAGTTTCCCGAACCGGCGGCCTTGAGGTCAAAACCGGCGCAGAAATAGCCGCCGATGCCGGTCAGCACCGCGACCTGCTGATCTTGCGCAGCCTCGAACGCCAGAAACGCGGCATAGAGCGCGCGGGCAGTGTCCGGGTTCACCGCGTTCCGGCTGTCCGGGCGGTTGATGGATATCGTCGTGATGCCGGCGTCGGTTTCGACGTGTATGGTCATGCTTGGGTCCTCCGTCCGCTGTGAGTTTAGAGTGGCGTGCACGCGGGAAATCGGGCAAGCAGAACGTAACGACCAGGCGGAAAAACATGCAGCAGCTCGAAGAACAAATCGCGCATCTGACGCGCATGGTGGAGGAAATGAGCGATGTCGTCGCCGCGCAGCAGGGCGAGATCGATCATCTGACCCGCCGTGTGGCGATGCTGATGCAACGTGAAGCGGAACGCGAACAGGACCAATCCGGCGGTGTGGTATTGGGTGACGAACGGCCGCCGCATTATTGAGGCAGGGAATCTGAAGGTATGCTTCCGAAATAAGTTTGTCTTACTTCAGACGCTACATTTCCTCGACCGTCACAACCCCTTCCTGTGACTTGATCGCCCCGCGGATCTGCGGGTTGAGCGCAAAACCACTGCCCAGATCAATTTCCACCTCACCCGGCAGGTCCGTCCCGATCAGACACAGCTGAACCGGGCCTTTGCCAGCCGATTTCGCGACCTCGGACGCGCTTTCGAGGATGCTGGCAACGGTTTCGACCGCGGTGACATCGTCGATGAACACTTTCAGGCCCATCGTACCCACACCGGCAACGGCGACGTCGATGGGCGCCACGGACCGGGCCAGAAGCTTGAGCTGGTCGGCCTCCAGTGTTGCCTCGGCAGTGACAACAACCTTGGACCCGGTTTCCAGATGGTCACGGGCCTTTTCGAGCGCCTCGGAAAACAACGTCACCTCGTATGCTCCGGTGGTGTCGCTGAGCTGGGCAAAGGCAAACCGGTTGCCGCGGGCAGATTTGCGTTCCTGACGCCCGGCAACGACTCCGGCCAGCTTGGCCACCAGCGGCCCGCCTTTTGCCCGGTGGGTGACATCGTCCAGCGTCATCACGCCCTTGCGTTTGAGGGCGCCCATGTAATCGTCCAGCGGATGTCCGGACAGGTAGAACCCGACGGCCGTGAACTCTTCGGCCAGCCGTTCCGCCGGGAGCCAGTCCGGGACGTTTGCCAGCCGGGGATCGGGCAGATCCTCGCCTGCTTCGCCGAACAGGGATACCTGCGCCGAGGCGCGCTGTTCATGGACTGCGGCCGAGTAGGCGACCAGCGCGTCGAGGCTTTCGAACACGCGCCGCCGGTTCGGGTCGAGCTGATCGAAGGCTCCGGCCCGGGCCAGCATTTCCAGCGGGCGCTTGCCGACGCGTTTGAGATCCACCCGGCGGGCCATGTCGAACAGCGTTGAAAACAGTTTTTCCGCCCCGTCGACCTGCCTTGCATCAGTGATCAGGCGCATGGCCTCGACGCCCACGTTTTTGAGCGCCCCCAGCGCATAGAGCAGCCGGCCGTCCGTGACGTCGAACATGGCAGAGGACCGGTTCACGCAGGGCGGGTCATAGTCGAGCCCCAGCCCCTTACGCACTTCTTCGAAATACACCGCCAGCTTATCGGTCAGGTGCAGGTCGCAGTTCATCACACCGGCCATGAACTCGACCGGGTGATTGGTCTTGAGCCACGCGGTTTGGTAGCTGACGACGGCATAGGCGGCGGCGTGGGATTTGTTGAACCCGTAATTGGCGAACTTGTCCAACAGGTTCCAGGTTTCGGTCGCGGTGGTTTCATCGACGCCGTTTTCGGCGGCACCTTTGAGGAATTTCGGGCGCTCGGCGTCCATCGCCTCCTGGATCTTCTTGCCCATCGCGCGGCGCAACAGGTCCGCACCGCCCAGAGAATAGCCGGCCATTTCCTGCGCGATCTGCATCACCTGTTCCTGGTAAACGATGATGCCTTGTGTCTCATCAAGGATGTGATCGACGGACGGATGCAGGTGATCGCGTTCGGACAGGCCGTTCTTGACTTCGCAGTATTTCGGGATGTTCTCCATCGGGCCGGGACGGTAGAGCGCCACCAGCGCGACGATATCCTCGATACAGGTGGGCTTCATGCGCTTGAGCGCATCCATCATGCCCGAACTTTCCACCTGGAACACGGCCACGGTCTTGGCGGCGGCATAAAGCTTGTAGGTCGCCTCGTCATCCAGCGGGATGGCGTTGATCTGGTTCTCGGCCCCCGGTGCGGGCTGGTAGAGTTCGGTGCCGTCGGCGGCGATGTGCAGCGGCCGGCCGGATTTGTGGATCAAGTCCATGGCGTTCTGAATGACGGTCAGCGTCTTCAGGCCGAGAAAGTCGAATTTCACCAGCCCGGCCTGTTCGACCCACTTCATGTTGAATTGCGTGGCCGGCATGTCCGACCGCGGATCCTGATAGAGCGGCACCAGCGCGTCCAGCGAGCGGTCACCGATGACCACGCCGGCGGCGTGGGTCGAGGCGTTTCGCAGCAGCCCCTCGACTTGCTGGCCATAGGTCAGCAGCCGGTCGACCACCTCTTCCTCGCGGGCCATGTCGCGCAGGCGCGGTTCCTCTTTCAGCGCCTTTTCGATGCTGACCGGCTTGACACCTTCGACCGGGATCATCTTGGACAGGCGATCAACCTGACCATAAGGCATCTGCAGCACGCGCCCGATGTCGCGCACGGCGGCCTTGGACAGAAGTGCACCAAAGGTGATGATCTGGGCAACCCTGTCGCGGCCATACTTGGACTGAACGAATTCGATCACCTCTTCGCGGCGATCCATGCAGAAGTCGATATCGAAGTCCGGCATGCTGACCCGCTCAGGATTCAGGAAGCGTTCGAACAGCAGCGAATAGCGCAGCGGGTCGAGGTCGGTGATCGTCAGCGCATAGGCGACCAAAGAACCGGCCCCGGACCCGCGGCCGGGACCAACCGGGATGTCATGCTCCTTGGCCCATTTGATGAAGTCGGCAACGATCAGGAAATACCCGGGGAAACCCATGGATTCGATGATGTCCAGCTCGAAACCCAGCCGCTTGTCGTAGTCTTCGACCGAGGCGGCATGCGGGATGACCGCCAGCCTGTCCTGCAGGCCCTGTCTGGCCTGACGGCGCAGTTCCTCGATTTCGTCATCGGCAAAGCGGGGCAGGATCGGGTCCCGCCGATAGGCCATGAAAGCGCAGCGGCGGGCGATCTCTACCGTGTTTTCGACCGCCTCCGGCAGGTCTGCGAAAAGAGTGACCATTTCCTGCTGCGACTTGAAGTAATGCTGCGCGGTCAGGCGGCGGCGCGGTTCCTGCTGATCCACATAGGCGCCTTCCGCGATGCAGATCAGCGCATCATGGGCCTCGTACATCCCTGCTTCGGGAAAATAGACATCGTTTGTCGCCACCAGAGGCAGGCCCATGTCATAGGCAATCTCGACATGTCCGCGTTCCGTCAGCCGCTCGGCTTCGGGCTGGCCGGCCTCGCCGGGATGGCGTTGCAGTTCGACATAAAGCCGGTCGGGAAACCAGCCCGACAGATCGCGCATCAGTCGTTCGGCCGCGCTGCGCTGGTTGGTTTGCAACAGCCGGCCGACCGGGCCGTCCGGCCCGCCAGTCAGGCAGATCAGCCCGTCGGCGTGGGCAGACAGTTGCGCCAGCGTGACCTGCGGCAGGTCCCCGGCCTTGTCCACGTAAAGGCAGCTGTTCAGCTTCATCAGGTTTTCATAACCGGCCTCGGACTGCGCCAGCAGTACAACCGGGGCCGTGGCCACAGGCTTTTCACCGGGCTGCGTGGTCACATAAGACAGATCCACCTGGCAGCCAATGATTGGCTGGATGCCGGCCCCCGACAGGGTGACGGAAAACTCCAGCGCGGCAAACATGTTGTTGGTGTCCGTCAGCGCCAGTGCCGGCATGTCTGCCTTCTGGCACAATGCCGGCAGCTTCTTCAGGCGAAGGGCGCCTTCGAGCAGCGAGTATTCGGAATGGGTGCGGAGATGGATGAATCGGGGAGAGCCTGACATGGCGCCACATTATGGTCAGGCGCGGGGCACGGGAAGCGGATTTCGGGGCGCGAAAGCGAAAACGGAGACGATCCCGGATCCGGCGATCGGGCCCATATGGGCAGTACCGGGTGATTTATGCTGCCCGCGATTTTCGGGCGCGATTTGAAAGTGCTTCAACCGCATGCCTTGGTATGCGGGGGCAAGACCCTGAGTTTCATGCCGAAAACGATGAATTTCTGACCATTGCCGCCGAAGGACCGGCGTGAATGCTGCACTGCGGAACAGCTTTCCCTTGTCAGCGCGGCCCGTGCTTTTCTAACCTCGGGCAGATAATCAGATAAGCCCGTTCCGTTTCTACGTCGCATCGAGATGGAACAGTCGGGAACACAACAGGGTAACGCGACGGGTTTCTGCGATGGATGTCAGGTTTCTTCTGAACGGAGAGACTGTGGAACTGCAGGGCATTTGCCCGACCGCCACCCTTTTGGACTGGCTGCGCGATACGCGCCGGCTGACGGGGACCAAGGAAGGCTGCAATGAAGGCGATTGCGGTGCCTGTACAGTGATGGTGCAGGACGAAGCCGGTGCCCGCACGATGAACGCCTGTATCCTTTTCCTGCCGCAGCTGGACGGCAAGGCGGTTCGGACAGTGGAAGGTGTGGCCGGACCCGGCGGTCAGCTGCACCCCGTGCAGCAGGCGATGATCGAACAGCATGGCAGCCAGTGCGGCTTTTGCACGCCGGGGTTCATCATGTCGATGGTGTGTGCGCACACGAACGGTGAAACGGATTTCGATGACCGGTTTGCCGGCAACCTGTGCCGCTGCACGGGATATGCGCCGATCATCCGCGCCGCCGAGGCGGCGGCGGATGAACCTGTGCCGCCCTGGCTGGCAGAGGATGTGGCGGTGGCGCGGTATGGGGCAGACCTCTTTGCCCCCCGGTCCGCGGATGAGCTGGCAACGGTCTATGCCGCCGAGCCCGAAGCGGTTCTGGTTGCCGGAGCAACAGATGTCGGGCTCTGGGTCACGAAGGGGCTGCGCGCACCCGCGCCGATAATCTTCCTCGGCGGCTGTGAGGATCTGAAGACCATCGACGTCACCGCCGACAACATCCGCATCGGGGCGATGGCGGACATGAACCGGGTCCGGAGCGTGATGGGTGAGTATCACCCATCCTACGGCGAACTGATCCGCCGTTACGGTTCGGTCCAGGTGAGAAACGCGGCAACCATCGGCGGCAACATCGCCAACGGTTCTCCGATTGGTGACAACCCGCCGGCGCTGATCGCGCTGGGGGCGGCGCTGCATTTGCGCAAAGGGGCCGACCGCCGGACCATACCGGTCGAGGATTTCTTCCTTGATTACGGGTCACAGGACAGGGCGCCGGGCGAATTTGTCGAGGCAGTCAGCATTCCGCGGCAGGCGGACAGGCTGAAATGCTACAAACTGTCGAAGCGTTTCGATCAGGACATTTCGTCGGTTTGCGGGTGTTTCAACGTCGAAGTCGCGGAGGGCCGGGTGGTTTCGGCACAGCTTGCCTTTGGCGGCATGGCCGGGGTTCCGAAACGCGCAGCCCGGGCCGAAGCGTGCCTGACCGGTGCGCCGTGGACGTCGGACGCGATCGCCGCCGCGCAGCAGGCGCTGGCCGAAGATTTCACACCGCTGGATGACATGCGGGCCTCGGCCGCGTACCGGCTGGGTGCGGCGCAGGCGTTTCTGGCCCGGTATTTCGCGGAAAGCCTGGGGCAGGTCGTCAGCGTGCTGGAGGTCAGCGCATGAGTGTGACGAAACCGCTGCCGCATGACTCCGCGCCGCTGCATGTGACCGGCGAGGCGCGGTATGTGGCCGATTTGCCCGTGCCGGCGGGGACGCTGCATCTGGCCTTCGGACTGAGCGACGTGGCGCATGGGGAGAATGTGTCGGTTGATCTGGGTGCGGTTCGGGCCGCGCCGGGAGTTGTTGCGGTGCTGACGGCCGGGGATCTGCCCTTTGCCAATGATGTTTCGCCCTCTGTCCACGACGAACCGCTGCTGGCCGACGGCACCGTGCAATACCTGGGCCAGCCGGTGTTTCTGGTGGTGGCAGAGACGCATCTTGCGGCGCGCAACGCGGCACGGATGGGGCAGATCCGCATTGACGCCCTGCCGGCGCTTTTGACCATCGACGCTGCGCTGGAAGCGGACAGTCGGTTCGAAGAGGGGCCGCGGATTTACGAAAAAGGCGATGCCGCCGCGGCGATTGCAGCGGCCCCGCATGTGGTCGAAGGCGTGTTCGAGCTGGGCGGACAGGAGCATTTCTATCTCGAGGGGCAGGCCGCACTGGCCCTGCCGCAGGAAGGCGGCGACATGACCGTGTGTTCGTCGACCCAGCATCCGACCGAGATCCAGCACAAGGTGGCCGAGGCGCTGGGTGTGCCGATGCATGGCGTTCGGGTGGAAACCCGCCGCATGGGCGGCGGGTTCGGCGGCAAGGAAAGTCAGGGCAATGCGCTGGCGGTGGCCTGCGCCGTCGCGGCGCGGCGGCTGGGCCGGGCCTGTGCCATGCGGTATGACCGCGACGACGACATGGTCATCACCGGCAAGCGCCATGATTTCCGGATCCGGTACCGGGCCGGGTTCGACGGCGATGGCCGGATCAGCGGTGTGGATTTCGTGCAATATGCGCGCTGCGGCTGGGCGCAGGACCTGTCGCTGCCGGTTGCGGACCGGGCGATGCTGCATGCCGACAACGCCTATCTGTTGCCAAACGCCCGGATCGAGAGCCACCGGCTGAGGACACACACCCAGTCGGCCACCGCCTATCGCGGGTTCGGCGGCCCGCAGGGCATGGTCGGGATCGAACGGGTGATGGACCATATTGCCCATGCGCTGGCGATGGACCCGGTGGCGCTGCGGCAGCGGAACTACTACGCGGCAGCCGGCGGAGAGGGCGATTTTTCTGCGAAAAATCGGGCCTCCGGCGGGAGTATTTCGGCAAAGATGAAGGACAACACCACGCCTTATGGCATGGAGGTCACGGATTTCGAGCTGCACGGGATGACCGAAGCGCTGCTGGCGTCATCGGATTACGCGGCCCGGCGCGCGGCGGTGGCGGCGTGGAATGCTAAAAACACGGTGATCAAAAAGGGGATCGCGTTTTCGCCGGTGAAGTTCGGGATTTCCTTTACCCTGACCCATCTCAACCAGGCCGGGGCGCTGGTGCATGTTTATCAGGACGGGTCGGTGCATCTGAACCATGGCGGCACCGAGATGGGGCAGGGCCTGAACCAGAAGGTTGCACAGGTGGCGGCGGCCCGGCTCGGGGTGCCGCCGGAGGCGATCCGGATCACCGCGACGGATACCGGCAAGGTGCCGAACACTTCGGCCACGGCGGCGTCCTCGGGCAGCGATCTGAACGGCATGGCGGTTCGGGCGGCCTGTGACACGATCCGGGAGCGGATGGCGGATTTTCTGGCCGAGCGGCACCAGCAGGATCCGCAGGCGGTGCAATTCGCCGACGGTCACGTTCTGGTCGGGACCGAGCGCTACAGCTTTGCCGAGGCCGCGCGGGCGGCCTATGAAGGCCGGGTCAGCCTGAGCGCGACCGGGTTTTATAAGACGCCCGGGATCGAGTGGGACCGGATCCGCGGGCAGGGGCGGCCGTTTTATTATTTCGCTTACGGCTGCGCCGTGACTGAGGTGGCGATTGACCTGCTGACAGGCGAGAACCGGATCTTGCGGGCCGATATCCTGCATGATGCCGGGGCCTCGCTGAACCCGGCGCTGGATATCGGGCAGGTCGAGGGCGGATACGTGCAGGGGGCCGGCTGGCTGACCACCGAAGAACTGGTCTGGGACGATGCCGGCCGGCTGCGCACCCATGCGCCATCCACCTACAAGATCCCGGCCTGTTCGGACCGGCCGGACGTGTTCAACGTGGCGCTCTGGGACGGGCAGAACCGGGAAGAGACGATCTATCGCTCGAAGGCGGTCGGGGAACCGCCGTTCATGCTCGGCATCTCGGCCTGGCTGGCGTTGTCGGATGCGGTGTCGGCTTGCGGGGCGGATTATCCGGCCCTGAACGCGCCGGCAACGGCGGAAGAGATCTGGGCCGCGGTGCAGAGGGTGCAGCATGGGGTTTGATGTCACGGCGCTGAGGGCTGCGATTGCCGAACATGGCACGGTGTTTCGTGTGGTGATCGCGGACCTGCGCGGGTCGTCGCCGCGCGAGACCGGGGCCGCGATGCTGGTATGGGCGGGTGGTCAAAGCGGTACGATCGGTGGTGGTGCGCTGGAATTCGAGGCGGCCGCGATGGCTCGGGCCGGGCACACCGGCCTCAGCCGTCATGCGCTGGGTCCGGATTTGGGCCAGTGTTGCGGCGGGTCGGTTTCGCTGCTGACCGAGCGGTTCGATGCGGCCCGGACCGGGGATCTGACCGAAGGGGTTTTCGCGCGCCCCGTTGACGGTCCTGCAGCTCCGCCACCGCTGGCGGTGCAACGCCTGTTGTCGCAGGCCCGGTCCGGCAGCGCCTTGCCGGAACCGCAGCTGATCGGTGGCTGGATGGTTGAACCTGTGCACCGGCCGGCGCGCGAGCTGTGGATCTGGGGCGCGGGGCATGTTGGACGCGCGATCATCGGCGTGCTGGCCCCGTTTCCCGAGTTGTCGCTGAGCTGGGTGGATACCGGGCCGGAGCGGTTTCCGGCGGATGTGCCGGCCGGGGTCACGGTGGTGCCGGCGGTTGATCCCGTGCTGTTGGTGCCTCATGTCCCGCCCGGGGCCGAACATCTGATCGTAACCTATTCGCATTCGCTGGACCTGAACCTATGCGATGCGCTTCTGACCCGCGGGTTCCGTTTTGCCGGGCTGATCGGATCGGCGACAAAATGGGCGCGGTTCCGGTCGCGGCTGGCCGCGCTGGGACATACCGGGGCATCGATTTCGCGGATAACCTGCCCTATTGGCGTCCCGGAACTAGGCAAACACCCGCAAGCCATTGCAATCGGCGTCGCGGCGCAGTTCATGTCGGCCGGCGCAGTCGCCGGGCGCGACGAAGAGGAGATCAGGGCGTGAATGAAACCCTGCTGAAGATCGAAGGTCTGACCAAGGCCTATCCCGGTGTCGTCGCGAACGACAGCGTGTCATTCGACATCGACGTCGGCGAAGTGCACGCGCTGCTGGGGGAAAACGGGGCCGGCAAATCCACGCTGGTCAAGATGATCTACGGGCTGGTCAAGCCTGACAGCGGGCGAATGGTGCTGCGCGGGCAGCCGTTTGCGCCGGCCGAGCCGCGGGCGGCGCGGGCGGACGGGATCGCAATGGTGTTTCAGCATTTTTCGCTGTTCGACGCGCTGAACGTGGCCGAGAACATCGCGTTGGGCATGGAAGACCCGCCGCGGATGCGGGATCTGGCCCGGCGGATCCGCGAGGTGAGCGAAACCTACGGGTTGCCGCTGGACCCGTTCCGGACGGTGGGCGATCTGTCTGCCGGGGAACGCCAGCGGGTCGAGATCATCCGCTGTCTGTTGCAGGATCCAAAGCTGCTGATCATGGATGAACCGACCAGCGTGCTGACCCCGCAGGAGGTGGGCATCCTGTTCCAGACGCTGGAAAAACTGCGCTCCGAGGGAACCTCGATCCTATACATCAGCCACAAGCTGGAGGAAATCCGAAGGCTCTGCGATACCGCGACGATCCTGCGGCTGGGCAGGAATGTGGGCACCTGCTTGCCGGCGGAAACCACGGCCCGCGACATGGCCGAGATGATGGTGGGATCGACATTGCAGACGCCGGAGCGGGCGGGGCGCGATTTTGGAGACGTGGCGCTGGACCTGTCGGGGTTGTCGGTGCCGTCGCCCTCGGCCTTCGGCACTTCACTCAAGAACGTGCACCTGACCGTGCGCAGGGGCGAGATCCTGGGCATCGGTGGTGTTGCCGGGAACGGGCAGGACGAATTGCTGGGGGTTCTGTCGGGTGAGATCCCGACAGCCGCGGACGCGGTCAAGCTCGGCGGTCAGCCGATCGGCCGTCTGGGGCCCACGGCGCGGCGCCGGCTGGGACTTCTGGCGGCGCCGGAAGAACGGTTGGGACATGCGGCGGCGTCGGATATGAGCCTGACGGAAAATGCGTTGCTGACTGGCGCGGTCCGGGAAAAGCTGGTCGCCAACGGCTTTCTGCGATGGGGGGCTGCGCAGGGCTTTGCCGAGCGGGTGATTTCCGCCTTCGACGTGCGCACGCCCGGGCCAGCCAATGCGGCCCGGTCGCTGTCGGGCGGGAACCTGCAGAAATTCGTGATCGGTCGCGAGGTGCTGCAGGCCCCGGAAGTTCTGGTTGTGAACCAGCCGACATGGGGTGTGGACGCGGCGGCGGCGGCGGCAATCCGGCAGGCCTTGCTGGATCTGGCGGCGAAAGGCACGGCGGTGGTCTGCATCAGCCAGGATCTGGACGAGCTGATGGAAATCTCCGACAGCTTTGCCGCACTGAACGAAGGCCGGCTGAGCGCGCCGAAGGACACGTCGGGGCTGACGGTTGACGAGATCGGGCTGATGATGGGCGGCGCCCACGGGATGGAGGTTGCGCATGTCTGAGGTGGGGAAAACGGAATTTTGCAAAAATTCCGGCCCGTTTTCTTTGCAAGAAAGCGGGCGCGCGGCGAACGGAAAGGTGGCGGTATGATCCGGCTGGAAAAACGGCCACAGCCGTCACAGACGTGGTCAATGGCGACACCGCTGGTAGCGGTCGTTGCGACGATGATCTTCGGTGGTGCACTGTTCGGAGTGCTGGGAACCAACCCGCTGGCGGCGATCCGGACGATCTTCTTCGACCCGCTTTTTGGCGAGTTTGCCTTCTATTACCGCCCCCAGCTGCTGGTCAAAGGCGCGCCGCTGGTGCTGATCGCCATCGGGTTGTCGCTGGGGTTCAAGGCCGGGATCTGGAATATCGGGGCTGAGGGTCAGTACATTATAGGCGCGCTTGTCGGCGCTGGCATCGGGCTGGCCTTCTACCCGCTGGAGGCATGGTACATCTTTCCGCTGATGATCCTTGGTGGCGCGTTCGGCGGCTTTGTCTGGGCGGCGATACCCGCGTTACTGAAGGTGCGGTTCGGCACCAACGAAATCCTTGTCTCGCTGATGCTGGTCTATGTGGCCGAGCAGTTTCTGGCCTCAATGTCGCTGGGTCTGATGAAAAACCCCGAGGGTTTCGGTTTTCCCGGCAGCCGCAACCTGCAGGAATATGCCAGCGCCCATAACACCGAACTGATCGCCGGTTCCGGCATGCATCTGGGCGTGGTGTTTGCTTTCATCGCCGTCATCTTCGCCTATGTCCTGCTGAACCGGCACATGCTGGGGTTCCAGATCCGGCTGACCGGAGAGGCCCCGCGCGCCGCTCGGTTTGCCGGGGTCAAGCCGGCCCGGTTGATCCTGTTCTGTCTCGGCACATCCGGCGCGCTGGCCGGTCTGGCCGGGCTTTTTGAAGTGTCGGGTCCGGCGGGGCAGATCAACATCGATTTCAATGTCGGTTACGGGTTCACGGCGATCATCGTGGCCTTTCTCGGCCGGCTGCACCCGGTGGGCATCCTGCTGGCCGGGGGGCTCATGGCGCTGACCTATATCGGTGGTGAGATCGCACAGGGCCAGCTGGGCCTGCCGGCGGCAGCGATCCAGGTGTTTCAGGGGATGCTGCTGTTCTTCCTTCTGGCGCTGGATCTGCTGACGAATTTCCGGCTGCGGCTGGCGAAAGGCGAGGTGGCGTAATGGACCTGTCTGCAATCAACCCCGTCCTGCTGATCGCCTCGCTCATGGTGGCGGCCACGCCGCTGCTGCTGGCGGCCATCGGCGAACTGGTGGCGGAAAAGGCCGGGGTTCTGAACCTTGGTGTCGAAGGCATGATGATCGTCGGTGCGATCAGCGGGTTTGCGATCTCGGTCGAAACCGGATCGCCCCTGCTCGGCTTTTGCGCCGCTGCTGTGGGCGGTGCCGTGCTGTCGCTGCTCTTCGTGATCCTGACGCAATACGCACTGGCCAATCAGGTGGCCTCGGGGCTGGCGCTGACGCTGTTCGGGCTTGGGATCTCCTCGCTCATGGGCCAGAGCTATGTCGGGCTGAAGCCGCCCTCGACCGGTGAAATCCACATCCCGCTGCTCAGCGATATACCGGTGATCGGACCGATCCTGTTCCAGCATGACCCGATCCTCTATTTCGGCATCGCGCTGGTGGCGATCGTCTGGGCACTGCTCAAGTACAGCCGGGTCGGGCTGATCCTGCGGGCCGTGGGTGAAAACCACGATGCGGCCCATGCGCTGGGCTACAAGGTGGTGCGCGTGCGCACGCTGGCGATCCTGTTCGGCGGGGCCTGTGCGGGCCTTGGCGGAGCCTATATCAGCCTGATCCGGGTGCCGCAGTGGACCGAGGGCATGACCGCCGGTGTCGGCTGGATCGCACTTGCTCTGGTTGTATTTGCCAGCTGGAAACCATGGCGAGCGCTGATTGGTGCCTATCTTTTTGGCGGCATTACGGTTTTGCAGCTTAACCTGCAGGCAGCGGGCGTTGCCATTCCGGTCGAGTATCTGGCAATGTCGCCCTATATCATCACCATCCTTGTGCTGGTGATCCTTTCCGCGGACAAGAGCAGTGCACCCGCCTCTCTGGGCCGTATTTTCCATGCCTCGAACTAGAGGCAAAAGATCAACAAGGGGGATCCTGAATGAAACTTACAAAACTGCTGACAGGCGCCGCGATGGCGCTGGGCCTCGCAAGTGCTGCGCTTGCAGATGAAAAGGTCAAGGTCGGCTTTGTCTATGTCGGACCGGTGGGCGACGGCGGCTGGACTTTCGAACACAACGAGGGCCGTCTGGCCGTCGAGGAAGAGTTCGGCGACAAGGTTGAAACCGTCTATGTCGAAAACGTTGCCGAAGGCCCGGATGCCGAACGCGTGATGACCCAGATGGCGCTGGAAGGGGCCGACCTGATCTTCACCACCTCATTCGGTTACATGGATCCGACGATCAACGTGGCCAAGAAGTTCCCGAAGGTGATGTTCGAACACGCCACCGGGTACAAGCGGTCCGACAACGTCTCTACCTATTCCGCACGCTTCTACGAAGGTCGCGCGGTGCAGGGGCATATCGCGGGCAAGATGACCAAGTCGAACACGGTCGGCTACATCGCGTCCTTCCCGATCCCCGAAGTGATCCGGGGCATCAATTCGGCCTATATCCATGCCGCCAAGGTCAACCCGGACGTTCAGTTCAAGGTGGTCTGGGTCTATACGTGGTTCGATCCGGCCAAAGAAGCTGATGCCGCCAAGGCGTTGATCGAACAGGGTGCAGACGTGATCCTGCAGCACACCGACTCCACCGCGCCGCAGGCCGCTGCGCAGGAGGCCGGCGGTGTCATCACCTTCGGTCAGGCGTCCGACATGTCGCAATACGCGCCGCTGCCGCGGGTCAGCTCGATCATCGACAACTGGGCACCCTATTATGTTGCCCGCACCAAGGCGGTCATGGACGGCACCTGGGAAAGCGTCGACACGTGGGACGGCATCTCCACCGGCATGGTGAAGATCGGCGAAATCTCGGACGCGGTTCCGGCCGACGTGAAGGCAGAGGCGCTGGCCATGGCCAAAGCCATCGGCGCGGGCGAATACCACCCGTTTACCGGCCCGCTGAAAAAGCAGGACGGGTCCGACTGGCTGGGTGACGGTGAAACCGCAGACGATGGTACGCTGGCCGGGATGAACTTCTACGTCGAAGGCGTCGAAGGCGACATCCCGCAGTAAGCACGGCATCTGCTTGTGATCGGAAGGGCCTCGCGATGCGGGGCCCTTTCGTATTTGGCGGTATGCCAGACGGGGTTGGAAGATCCGGGATCTCGGGTCTCCGGTATTTTGTGCCGGAGGATGAGACCGGCCCACTGACAGCATTGCGGATGGATCTGGCTGCGATTTCCGAACGGCTGCTTGCGGAGAGCGACGAGTGGTTTGCCTGGGGCGTAGCGCAGGTCCGGCAGGAAACGCCGTCCTGGTCGGGCAGCGCGGAGTCGATTTCAACTTCTTCTCACCCCACAGCCGGGACATACTGCACCCTGACAGCATCGGAGGGACGCAATACATGGATCTCGCGGACATCGTTGATCTGGACCGCTACCCGCTGGGCGAGGTGGGGTTCGGAGCAGATTGCCAAGCGCGGCTCGACCGGGATGGCGTGCTTGTCCTGCCGGACCTGATCCGTCCCGCCGCGTTGCAGGATATGCAGCGGGAGAGCGAAGCCGGTCAGCCGCAGGCCTATTTCTGCGCGCAGGATCATTCGGTCTACCTGACCCCGCCCGATCCCGGCTATCCGCCCGATCACCCGGCCAACCGTCAGTTGGTGTCCTCCAAGGGCTGTATCTGCGATGATGCGATCGGCGCTCGGTCACCGTTCCGCACGCTCTACGACGCGCCGGAGTTCCGGGATTTCGTCAAACGGGTCACGGGCGAGGCGGAATTGCACCCCTATGCCGACCCGTTGTCTTCCATCAACATCCATTATGCAAAGCGCGGGCAGGAACTGGGCTGGCATTTCGACAACTCCTCTTTTGCGATCACGCTTCTGATCCAGAAACCCGGAGCCGGCGGCAGGTTCGAATACATCAGGGATCTGCGCGATGCCGACGTGGGCGAAATGAATTACGAAGGCGTTGCAGCGCTGTTGGATGGCAGGGTGCAGCCGCAGGTGCTGACGATGGAGCCGGGAACGCTGGTCCTGTTCCGCGGGCGCAATTCGATCCACCGCGTCTCTCCGAATGAAAGCGACACGACCCGAATGCTGGCGGTTCTGGCCTATAATAACGCGCCCGGGGTCGAGCTGAGCGAAAGCGCGCGGATGACGTTTTACGGCCGCCTGAGTTGACACGGCAAACCCGGCCCGGGAACAGGGGAGCGATCCGATGCATGTCACGGTGAACGGGGCGCGGCTCTATTTCGACGTGGAAGGTGCCGGGCTGGTTCCCGACGGTGCGGTGATGCGGCAAAAGCCGGTGGTCGTACTGGTCCATGGCGGACCCGGCGCTGATCACAGCCATTACAAGCCGGCATGGTCACCGCTGTCCGAAATCGCGCAACTGATTTTCTACGACCACCGCGGCAACGGGCGCAGCGACCTGTGCGGGCCGGACACATGGACGCTCGATCAGTGGGCCGATGATCTGAAGGGGCTGTGTGATGCGCTCGGGCTGGAAAAACCCATTGTTGCGGGCACGTCCTTTGGCGGTTTCGTGACACAGGCTTATGCCACCCGCTATCCCAACCATCCCGGCAAACTCATCCTCACCAGCACGGCGGCGCGGATGGATTTCGAACAGGTGTTCGCGGCCTTCGGACGTCTGGCCGGGGCCGAAGCCGAAGCTGTTGCACGCGCTTACTGGACGGACCCCAATGCAGAGCAGCGCCAACGCTATGCCGAGGTCTGTGTGCCGCATTACCAGTTGAACCGCGCCGACGCCGTGGACTGGCTGGCGCGCTCGCACGGCCCGCCCGATACAGCGCTGCATTTCAACGGCCCACGCAACGAACAGGGGCGCATGGATTTCCGGGCTGCACTTGGCCGGGTTCAGTGCCCGGTTCTGGTGTTGGCCGGGGAACAGGACCCGATCACGCCCATCGCGTTCAGCGAGGAAATCGTTGCGTGCCTGCCGGATGGAGTGGCAACTTTCCACCGGTTCGACCGCTGCGGGCACGGTGTTGTCGCGGACAGGCCGGCGGCCGCGATGGACGTCATCCGCCGGTTCATTCAGTCGTGACTGCCGGGGAAGCGCGGTTGACCTGATGCGAAAGTGTGGCATGGTCTGCCGCATGACACATCTGACAACACCTGACGGAACGCCGGCCAGCGGGTTTGCGTTCGGCACGATGCAATTTGGCGGTAAGGCGGACGAGGCCGATGCCCGCGCCATGTTCGATGCCTGCCGCGCGGCGGGCATCAATCACTTCGACACTGCCTGCAATTACAATGGCGGCGAGTCTGAGCGGATCCTCGGCGGGTTGGTGCAGGAGGAACGCGACAGCCTGCTGATCGCGACCAAGGCCGGGTATGACGGCGGGGCCGGCAAGGCGAACATGCAGGCCCATTTCGACGCCAGCCGCCGGCGGCTTGGACTGGAAATGGTCGATGTGCTGTACCTGCACCGCTTTGACCCGGAGACACCGCTGGAAGAAACCATGGTGTTCTTTGCCGGCCTGAAGGAACAGGAGGCGATCCGCTATGTCGGGCTGTCCAATTTTGCGTCCTGGCAGGTGATGAAGGCGCAGGCCATCGGGCCGCGGGTGGATATCTTTCAGCCGATGTACAACCTCGTGAAGCGGCAGGTCGAGGTGGAAATCCTGCCGATGTGCGCGGATCAGGGGATTACCGTCGCACCCTATTCCCCGCTGGGCGGCGGATTGCTGACCGGGAAGTATGCCAAGGGCGCCGCCGGCGGGCGGATCGAGGAAAACGATCAGTATAACGTCCGCTACGGTCCGGAATGGATGCACGAAACCGCTGCGGCACTGGCCGATCTCGGGGCCGAACTGGGCGTGTCGCCCGCAACGCTGGCGGTGGCATGGGTCAAGGCACATGAAACCGGGCCGGTGCCGATCATCTCGGCCCGCAATGCCGAACAGCTGGCACCGTCGCTGGCTGCGGTGACGTACAGCCTGAGCCCGGACCTATATGCGCGGATCAGCACGCTTGGCCGGCAACCGCCCCCGGCCACGGACCGGATCGAGGAAACCGCCGGCTGAACCTCAGCCGCCAAAGCACCTGTGCCCTCATCCGCCTTCGCCAACCAGTGAAAACGGCGCCCAGTAGCGCGGATGCAGTTGTGACGGGGTGGCGTCGGGGTCATTGATGATGGCCAGAACCGACCGGCGCAGCGCCTCGGCCTTGCCGATCTGCGGTGTATCCGCCAGTTGTGCGAAAGCGCCGGTGGTGATGCGCACTGCGGCCTCGGAATGAACCGGCCAGTGCGACACCAGAACGCTGCGCGCGCCGGCAAAGAAGAAACTGCGCGCCAGTCCCGACAGGCTTTCGCCGCCAGACCCCGATCCTGCCGCGGTGTTGCAGGCCGACAGCAACACCCAGTCGGCGTGCAGCCGCAGACCGGCGATTTCCGTTGCCGTCAGCAGACCGTCATCGCGCCGCGAGGGCGTGTCGGGCGGCGTCAGGACCAACGCCGGTTCGGTTGCACCCGCCTCGCCGGCGACAAGGCCGTGGGTGGCGAAGGACAGGATGTCGTAGCCCGCCAGCGCGCCACTGTCGTTCAGTCCCTTCAATGCGGCCTCGGTCGCCTGACCGTCCAGCAGAAGATCACCGCCGCCAAGACTTTCGCGGATGCGTTCCAGCTCGCAGCGGGTGTCGGGCAGGCGGGCCAGCGCCCGCACCCGTTCGGGCCGGGCAAGCGCTGCGCCTTCGGTGGTGGTGAACAGGTCCGCCGTGGTTCCGCCGGCCATGCGGAAGGGCATCCGCGTCCGGTCGGCATCCAGCCGCGCCATCAGCGGTGCCAGCTCGGTGTTGCAGTCCACGGCAGCGGCCTGACCGATCACCGGGTCGCCGACCCCGAGAAACCGCGAACCGGCCCGCAATACAGCGGTCGGTGTTCCGTTGCGGATCGCGCCCAGTGCGCTGACCGAAGGCAGCACCGTGACGGCATAATCTCTGACCAGCCAATTGGCAGCACGCAGGCGAGCCGTGGCATTTCCCGGCGGGGCAGGGCGGCGCACCAACAGCCCGAGCGGGAGCGGTGAAAACTCTTCCTCGGTCAGAACCACGATCAGGTGGTTCACACCCTCAAGCGCCGGTTCGATCCGGCCCAGCGTGCGGGAATACAGGCTGTGGGCCAGATCCAGATCAAACGGCGGCGGCCCGAATCCATCGTCGCCATCGCTCATGCTGAACGTGCCGCGGAAACCCGGAGCACCGGCAACCTCGGCCGCGGTTACGCAATCCGGCCCGGGTGTCAGGCTGAGCCCGCAAATCAGGCGGGTGCTGTCTGCCCAGAGGCCCCAGCCGGCTTCCAGCAGGGCACCGGCAACCTGTCCGTCCGGACGCACGGCGAAGATCGAGCCATTTACCATATCACCGCTGGTCCGCGTCTGACCTCCCGTGATCAGGATAAGCGCCTCACCGGGGCGCAACAGGGCCGACACCTCCTGTGCCGACCACGGCCGGGCCGGGTCGATGCTGGCATATGCGGGAAAACCGGTCCGGATGCGGCTCTCGGTTTCTTCGCTGTCCGCGCGAACGCTGGCCAGCCTTGCCCGCAACTGCCGGGCAGTATCGCCCTTTCCGGCTGCAGAGGCGGTCAGGATGTCGGATTGAAGCCGCCGGGCCTCTTCGGCCAGATCCTGACCGCGCCGCAGCAGGGCGGGCAATTCCCCGGATCCGGCAGCCAGCCGCTCGGTCGTTGCCGCCATCGCCTGAACCGCGGCCGAACTCATCGGCCATTGCACGGTTTCGAAGGCCGTCGCAGGATCGTCGGGACGGGTGTGCAGATGCAGGGCCGCGGATACCGAAAACACGCTGTTGAACCGGTTCGCTTCGGCCCGGTTTTCCGGCAGCGTATAGATCCGGATCGCCTGCCCGAACAGGGCCGCGGATTTCTCGAAATCGTTGAAGCGCAGGTAAACCTGACCCAGATCGGACCGCGCCCGGGCCGTGTCCGGGTGATCTTCTCCAAGGATCGCAACGCGAATGGCAATGGCCTCCTCGTACAGGCTGATGGCTTCGAACGTGGCACCGAAGGTGGTCTTTCCGGCCACCAGATCGGCAAGGTTCATTAATGCAATCGCGGTGTCCTCGTGCCGGTCGCCAAACAGTTTGCGATCCAGCGCAAGCGCCTCGCGGTAGACCGCTTCCGCCTCGTCCAGCCGTCCCTGTGCGTCCAGCGACAGCGCAAGGTTATTCAGGCTGCGGGAGGTCGATTGTGAGACCCGGCCGGTGATCCGGGTGGAAATCTCGACCGAGCGGCGGTGGTGTTGTTCGGCTTCGGCCCCGCGCCCCAGCCAGTCGAGCACGGTTCCGAGGTTCGACAGGGCATCGGCATAGGGCAGACTGTCCGGACCGGTGACCGCCTCGTGCACCGCTAGCGCCCGGCGAAGGACCGGTTCGGCCTCGCTCGCGCGGCCGGTTTCATACAAAACGAAGCCCAGCACGTTCAGTGTGTCGGCGACCCCGGCGCTGTCCGGGCCTTGTGTGTCTTCGTAAAGCGCCAGCGCGGCGCGCAGGCTGTCTTCGGCCTGTTCATGCGTGCCCAGCACCCGCTGGGTTTCGGCCAGAGAAAGCAGGGCAGCCGCCTGCGCAACCTTATCGCCGGCGTTTCGGAGGGCGCTGACCAGGTCACGTTGCAGGTCGCGCGCTGCTTCGTATTGCGCGGCTGAAAATGCGGCCTCAGCCCGGGTCTTGAGCGTGTCGGGTGATTGCGCCGGAACCGGCAAGGCGAACAGCCAGAGGCAGGTCGCAGCCGCCACAAGAACGCGTGTCATCTGGCGGTCCTCCATTCGGCTGCATCGGTTTCGTGGTTCAGCTAAGCGCCGGGGCCGGCAGGCTGTCAAGAACGGTTCATCCCGCCGCGCCGACCAGAACGAAGGGGGCCCAATAGGCAGGATGCCGCCATTCCGCACGCTCCGGATCGTTCAGCATCGCAAGGATCGCCGCGCGCTGGGCCTGCGGATGGGACAGGCCGGGCGTCGTGGACAGGTGGTTGAACATGCCGGTCATCAACGCCACCGTCGAATGGCTTTCCACCGGCCAGTGCGACACCATCAGAGACCTTGCGCCGGCATAGATGAACGCCTGTGCAAGGCCGGATAACGCATCAGCGCCGGGCCGGTCGCCCATGGCGGTGTTGCAGGCCGACAAAACAACCAGACGGGCGTCCAGCGTCAGCTGGGAGATTTCCGAAGCGGTGAGGAGTCCGTCTTCGCCCGCGCCGGGGGTCAGCGCCAGCGCCGGTTCCCTCAGATCCGCCGCGCCCACGGCATCCCCGGTGATCAGCCCATGGGTGGCGAAATAGAGCAGGCCGGCCTGCGCCAGCGGAGCGGATTTGACCGCGGCCTCGCTGGCGGCGTCTTGCAGATGCACCGAGCCGGTGCCGGCCCCAAGGGCACGGGCGACCTCCCGAACCTCGGTCGCGGTTTCAGGAAGCGGGGACAGGCCGCCGCGCAAGGCCAGATCCGTGTCCGGTGCAAGCGTGCCGAAGTCCGGGTCAGCAAAGGCCAGCAGCGGTCTTTGCTCTCCGGTGGCTGCAATCGGCGGGGTCAGCAGGGCGGAAACCGCTGGCAGGACCGAAATGGCATGATGCCGGATCAGCCAGTCGGCCGCGCCGGGATCGTCGCCGTCAAAAGGCGTGGCCAGCAGCATCTGGGGCGGTACCGCAGACAACGCGCCGCGCAGGTCCAGCCGCAGGTGAGACTTGCCCCGCAGGACGTCGCGGACCTGCCCGACGGTCTGGGCATAAAGGAAATGCGCGGCGTGGTAGTCGAAGCTCGTTTCCGGCGTGTCATCCAGCGCGGCCGCCGACCGCAGGCCCAGCTGCAGGCCGATGCCGGAGCGCAGGGAAGCCACCGCTTCTGTCACTTCGGTGGCGGTGGCGCCGAACGTGCGCCAGTCGAGTGCGTCGCGGCTGACGGCCACGATCAGCCCGGCGTCCTCCGCTCCCGTCGGGCTGTCCACGATGATCAGCGCCTCGTCGGCGGCCAGTGCCGCGTGGATGTCCGCCAGCGATGCAACAAGGCCGCCGGTGGCTGCCGCCGCGTCGGGGTGCGCGGTCTCCAGCCGGGTGTGGGCTGCATCAGCAGCACGACGGGCCTCCTGCAGTTGTCTTTGCAGGTCATTGCCGGTCGCCGGATCACGCTGGCCCGCCGGGCGATTGGCATAGGCCACCATCCGGGCCTGCGCCGTATCCAGAAAGGACAGCGCATCGCTCCGGTCGCGCAGCGCGGCGGATGCGCGGTCGGACCCGGCGGCCAGCCGGTCGCTCAGAAGCTGCTGCGCCGCTGCGGCACTGGCGGTCTGACTGCGCTGCAGCATATAGAGAACCTGTTCGACCGCGGCCTCGCGCCCAAGCGCCCCGGCCTGCTCGGCCGTGGCCAGCACATAGACGATCTGCGCCCGGTAACCCGGCAGCGCCACGCCCTGCAAACGGTCGATCTGATCCAGCGCGGCGTCGTTCCGGCCCGCGGCGGACAGAAGCATGGCCAGATTGATCCGGGCGCGCAGCAGATCGCGCGTGTCATACGCATAGACCTCCTCCCGAATCGCCACGACACGGGACATCAGCGCCGTTGCCCGGCTCAGTTCCGGGCTGTCGGACCCGTCGCTGGCCAGGGCAATTGCCAGCGGGAAGGCCAGATCGGCCCAGAACGGGGCGTCGGGGCCATAGACGGCCTCGACCTCGGTCAGTACCGGGGTGATCAGGGGCGCGACCTCTTCATCGCGGCCGGACTGGATCAGGGCCTCGGCAAGATTTGCCGTTGCGGCAAGCCGCGCAGGCACAAGGCGCGGGTGTTTCAGGTCCGCGTACCGGGCGTCCATCGCCGCAATCGCGGCCTCAAACAGCGCGGCCGCCTGTGCCGCATCACCCCGGTTGGCCACCAGCTCGGCCCAGCCGGCCAGTCCCGTTGCCCGCAGCGCCATCGCCCCCGGATCAGCCCGGTCCGCCAGCCGGTCCTCCAGCCGGCGAAACGCCTGTTCTGCAAGCGCCCCATCGCCCAGATCCACCGCCAGCAGCGCCTGATACAGGCGCAGCTCGTCCCCGGCGATGCTGCCGGCCGGCAGGTACCGGTCAGCCTCGGTCACCGCCTGTGATGCCAGCGACAAGGCCTCGGCCGGTTTGCCGGTCAGGCGCAGTGTGACGGCATAAGCGGCAACGACCCGGTAGAACAGCGGGTCGTCCGGCGGCAGCACCTGCTGCGCTTTTCGGGCCAGCCACAGGCCCATGCCGGCAGCCTGTTCGTGCCGCCCCTGCAAGGCCGCGGTCATCACCCGTATTCTGCGGATCGCGATGGCCTGCCGGCTGTCCTCGCCGAAATCCTCAAGGATCAGTGCCTCGGCCTGCCGGGCCAGATCCTCGGCCCGGGCATATTCTGCCGATCCGGTGATCATCGCATCCAGCATGCCGACGATCTCGGCCGTTTCTTCCGGAGTCAGCCGGTCCTGTGCCGCGACCGCGGCGCCGGTCAGCAGGATCCCGAAACACAGGCAGATCAGTCGGATCACAAATCGGCTCCATCATCGCGTCGGCCCGCCCGGTGGTCCCGGACCGTGGCACAGAACCTGCGAAGGGTACGGAGCCCTGTCAAGGCGGCCCCGGTCAGGGCCGGTGCGCGAAAAACCGGATGGCGATGAAGAATGCGCCGGTCAGGATCAGAGGCAGCACAAGGATCTTGAACAGGAACACCGACAGGATAGCGATATAGCTGCCGATCAGTTCATCGGCCCGCTCATAGATGTTCCATGCCAGATCACGATAATCTTCGGCGGTCTGCACGACGCTCCAGAACCCGGCATCGGGTTCGGTGTCCGCGACGGTGATCGGTGCAGTGATTTCCGTGACGATCGCGTTGTTTTCATCCCAGACCTGCGCGGTCAGCTGGTCCGCGATCAGCGCCGAGAGCAGAAAGGCCAATGGCAGTGCGACCGCCAGAAATGCGCCATACCAGCTGAGCCGTCGGGCCAGAAGCACAACCAGATCCTGCCGGCCGATCAGCCGGTCAGTGACCCACAGCGCCAGCGCTGCACAAATCAGCGCAGCGCCCACGGCCGATACCGGACCCATCGCCACCCCCAGCAGGCCGGTCACCACCATCGTCATGAATACAATCGACGCGATCCGTTCGATCGTGTCATCCAGCGGTTCCAGTATCTTGAAAGGCTGCGCCGTGCCCGACACGACCAGCGAGCCGCCCACCTCAACTTCCTGTGCCGTGCTGAGAAACGCGTTGACGGTGCGCAGCGATACGTAGACCCCCGCGCTGGCCACAGCCACGGACCGGGCATATTCCTGCGCCGAACGGTTGAGCGGATTGTCCTTGTGCAACAGGGCCGCGGCCAGCGCCGCAACCCCGAGGAGGATCAACAGGATCAGAGGTGTCCGGCGCGGTTCAGCCGTCCTTGCGGATGACCTCGTTTTTTGGGTCATAGGGGCTGTCCTCGACAATCTCGGCGTTCCACAGCCGGTCCTGCATCTTCACCTGCAACTTCTGACCCGGAACCGCCAGTTCAGGAGACACATATCCCATGCCGATGGATTTGCCAAAGGCCACGGAGTATCCCCCGGAGGTCAGCCGGCCGACGCGGGTGTCACCATGATACAGCGCCTCGCGACCCCACGGATCGGCATCCTCCGGCCCGTCGATCAGCAACGTGACGCATTTTGACCGGATGCCCTTGGCCTCCATTTCCGCCTTGCCGTGAAAGTCCTTGCCCAGATCAACAAAGCGCGGCAGGTCGGCCTCCAGCGGGGTGGCGTCGCGGCCCAGTTCGGTGCCGAAGGCGCGATAGGATTTCTCCTGCCGCAGCCAGTTCTGCGCCCGCGCCCCGACAAGCTTCATGCCATGCCTGTCACCGGCCTCCATCAGCTGATCCCACAGGTAATTCTGCATCTCGATGGGATGATGCAGTTCCCAGCCAAGCTCGCCGGTATAGGCGACGCGGATGGCGCGGACCGGGCACATCTTCAGCTCGATATCGCGGCAGGTGAGCCACGGGAAACGCCTGTTGGACAGCGCGGTTTCCGGTTCTGCGTCCCGGATCAGTTCGTTCAGCACATCGCGCGATTTCGGACCGGCGATGGCAAAGACCCCCCATTGCGAGGTGACGTCCTGGATCTCGACATAGCCGAATTCACCCGCCTTATCTTCTGCAGCCTTCTTAAGGAAATCTGCATCGTAAGCCGTCCAAGCCCCGGCGGAAACCAGATAGTATTCATCCTCGGCCAGGCGAACGATGGTATACTCTGTGCGTGTCGTGCCGGCCGCGGTGAGCGCATAGGTCAGGTTGATCCGGCCAACGCGAGGCAGCTTGTTACAGGTGAACCAGTCGAGGAATTGCGTGGCCCCGGGGCCTTTGACCACATGCTTCGTGAACGCCGTGGCATCGATCAGCCCGACGCCTTCGCGGACGGCCCTTGCTTCCTCCACGGCATATTGCCACCAGCCACCGCGGCGGAACGACCGGGTGTCATGGTCGAAACTGTCAGACGCATCCAGCGGCCCGTAATAGTTTGGCCGTTCCCAGCCGTTGACCTGCCCGAACTGCGCGCCTTTTGCTTTCTGCCGGTCATAGGCGGGTGCGGTGCGCAGGGGGCGGCACGCTTCGCGCTCTTCATCCGGGTGATGCAGGACGTAGACGTGTTCGTAGCATTCCTCATTCTTGCGCGCGGCGTATTCGGTGGTCATCCAGTCGCCGTAGCGTTTGGGATCGAGCGACGCCATGTCGATCTCGGCCTCGCCATCGACCATCATCTGAGCCAGGTAATAGCCGGTGCCCCCGGCAGCGGTGATCCCGAACGAGAAACCTTCGGCCAGCCACATGTTGCGCAGGCCCGGTGCCGGACCAACCAGCGGGTTGCCATCGGGCGTGTAACAGATCGGACCGTTGAAATCGTCCTTCAACCCGCTGTCCTCGCAGGTCGGTACACGGTGGATCATTGCAAGGTACTGGCTTTCGATCCGTTCCAGATCCAGCTGGAACAGGTCAGCGCGGAAACTGTCGGGCACTCCGTATTCGAACCGCGCCGGCGCGTGTCTTTCGTACACCCCCAGGATCCAGCCACCGCGTTCTTCGCGGACATATGATTGCGCGTCGGCATCGCGGATGACCGGATGTTCGGGATTGCCGGCCTTGCGGTATTCGACCAGCGCGGGATCCTGATCCATCACGATAAACGTGTGTTCGACCGGGATCGCCGGCATCTTGATGCCCAGCATCTTCGCCGTGCGCTGCGCGTGATTGCCCGACGCGGTGACCACATGTTCGGCGGTCAGCACGATTTGTTCGTCCGACGGCACCAGATTGCCGCCTTTTTCCACCATCTTGGTGGCGGTCACCTGCCAGTGGGTGCCGGTCCAGTGGAACGCATCCGCCTGCCATTTCCGTTCGATCATCACGCCGCGCTGGCGGGCGCCCTTGGCCATCGCCATGGTGACATCGGCGGGATTAATATAGCCGTCGGTGTTGTGATACAGCGCGCCTTTGAGGTCCTCGGTGCGGATCAGCGGCCATTTTTCCTTTATTTCATCCGGCGTTAACCAGACGTACGGAACCCCGCAGGTCTCGGCGGTGGAGGCATAAAGCATGTATTCATCCATCCGCTCCTGCGTCTGGGCCATGCGCAGGTTGCCGACCACGGCAAAACCGGCATTCAGTCCGGTTTCCGCCTCCAGCGTTTTGTAGAACTCGACCGAGTACTGGTGGATATGGGTGGTGGCGTAGCTCATGTTGAACAGCGGCAGCAGTCCGGCGGCGTGCCACGTGGAGCCGGAGGTCAGTTCGTCCCGTTCCAGCAGCATCACATCTTCCCAGCCCGCGCGGGCAAGGTGGTAGGCGATGGACGTGCCGACGGCACCGCCGCCGACAACAAGAGCTTTGAGATGGGTTTTCATGTGCGTCCCCGGGGATTGAATAGGTTTGTGAGGGTTATGCCGGAGACGAAACCGCCGCGATTGGCCCATCCGACTTGATTTGTGGGGAAAGCGACCTGTCGCAACGGTGAATTCGCACCGGGGTGGCGTATAGGCGGGTCCTGAAATTCTTGATTGTATATAATATATAATATAGAAAGCCACCCGGGAGGCCGCATGAAACAGAAACTGACGATTCCCGATCTCGCGGAGAAGAAGCGGGCCGGTGACCGGCTGGTCATGGTTGCCGTGGGAGAAGTGCTGAGTGCGACATGGGCCGAACGGGCCGGGATCGACATCATCGGCGTGGGCGACAGTCTGGGCATGACGCTCTACGGGCATGAAAACACGCTGTCGATCACCGTCGAGCAGATGATCGAACACACTCGCGCCGTACGCCGCGGCGCTCCCGACACGATGTGTTTCGTTTCCATGCCCTACGGATCCTACGCGACACCCGATCTGGCGGTGTCCAATGCCGTACGGCTGATGAAGGAAAGCGGCTGCGATGCCGTCAAATTGCAGGGCGGGCGCGAGAAGTTTGATATCATCCGGGCGGTGGCGGATGCCGGCGTGCCGGTGATGAGCCATGTGGGACTGTTGCCGCATTATGTGCACCGCTATGGTGGTTTCAAAATGCAGGGGCGCACGGCCGAGGCCGCGATGGAAATCATCGACAACGCCCGCGCCATCGAAGAGGCCGGCGCCATCGGGCTGGAGATCGAAGCGATGCCCTACGAGGTGGGCAAAGCGGTAGACGACGCCATAGACATCTTCACCTTTTCGATTGGCGCCGGATCGGCGGGCACATGCCAGTTGCTGAACGGGTACGACCTGTTGGGCGCCTTCGACACGTTCAAACCGAAATTCGCCAAACGCTATGCCAACATGGCCGAAATCGCCGTTCAGGCGTTTTCAGACTATGCCGATGACGTACGCTCGGGGAGTTTCCCCGATGCTGAACATTCCTACCAGATGAAACCGGAAGAGGCGGTGCGGCTGGAGGAGAAACTCAGGGAGGAAAGCAAATGACCAAGCCATCCTACGGGTTGACCAAGGGGGCCCAGCTGATCCCGAACGGAATGCTGGACGACAATTATCCGCGCAACATGTGGTGGTGTGCTGCCCACCGGGACGAGGTGACGGAAAAGCCGCTGGCGCGATGGCTGCTGGAAAAACCTGTGGTGCTGTACCGATTGGCCGACGGCACGCCGGTGGCGCTGGACAACCGCTGCCCGCACCGCTGGGCGCCGCTGTCCGAAGGGCGCGTGGTGAACGATCAGATCGTCTGCCCCTATCACGGCATGGAATTCGGAGCTGACGGGGTCTGCACCCGGGTCCCGACGCAAGGCGCGGTGCCACCATCGGCCAGAGTTCAGAGCTATCCGTTGCGCGAATCCGGATTGTTCGTGTGGATCTGGATGGGCGATCCCGAACAGATTGATCACGACCCCGTCGACATGGCCTACACGACTGACCCGGACTGGTCGGTGGTGAACGGGCTGATGGAGGTCGAAGCCAACTGGGTTCTGATCCGCGAAAACGTGCTGGACCTGACGCATATCGCGTTTCTGCACGCGAACACCTTCAAACAGGGCGACTGGGACAACCCGCCGGAGGTGACGATGGAGGGCGAGACAATCGTCTACCGTCAGGATTTCCCGCCGTCGCCGCTGTCCCCCCTGTTCTGCGCAGGATTCGGGTTCGAAGACGGCAAGGTTGTGAAGCGCGAACAGGAGGGGCGGATGCCATCGCTGGCGATTTCGTTTTCTGACTGGAACGTGCACGACATCGACGCGGCGCCGGGCGAACGGGTGGATTACCTTGTGCGCGGCTGCCATATTGTCACCCCTGCGCAGCGCGGCAAAACGCATTACTTCTTTGCCGCTGCTTTCGATGTGCCGGGCGTGACCGACGAGGTGCTGGAAAAGACCAAGGCCAACATCGTAGGCGCGTTCAACGAAGACAAGGACCTGCTTCAGAAGATACAGGCACAGGTGTCCGAGGATCCGAGGGGGCTGGATTTTCCTGAAATCAACCTCGGTGCCGACGGTGCGGGGGTCCGGGTCCGTCAGGTGCTCAAGCGCAAGCTGGAGGCGGAACGCAACGGGTAATCGCGGTGGTCAGGACTGCCGGCCCCCTTCCTCCCGGCGAATGTTCCGCCGCTCATACGAAAGATACCGGAATGGCTGAAATCGGGCCCAACACGCGCCTGCGTACCTCTCCGTTCTACGACGCGACCGTTGCGGCCGGCGTGACCGCGTTTTCCCCCTATAACCGGATGCTGATGCCGGTGTCCTATGGCGATCCGGCCGCCGAATATGACCGGCTTCTGAACGGGGTGGCGCAGTGGGATGTGGGCATCCAGCGGCAGGTTCAGATCAAGGGACCGGACGCTGCCCGGCTGGCACAGATCCTGTCGGTGCGGGACCTGTCGAAATGTGCCGTCAATCAGGGCAAATACGTTCCGATGTGCGATCATCGCGGCGTGCTGATCAATGATCCGGTGGTGCTGAAGCTGGCCGACGATCTGTTCTGGCTGTCGATTGCTGACAACAACATCCTGATGTGGACCCGGTCGATCGCCGCCGAGCGCGGTCTGGACGCCGAAATCACGGAACCCGACGTGTCCCCGATGGCCGTGCAGGGGCCACGGGCCGAGGATGTGGTCGCATCAATCTTCGGTGACTGGGTCAGGGGACTGAAATACTTCTGGTTCAGCGACGCCGAAATCGACGGCATCCCGCTCCGGATTGCCCGCTCGGGCTTCTCCAAACAGGGCGGGTTCGAGCTTTACCTCATGGACAGGCGCCGTGGCAGCGACCTGTGGAACACCGTGCGCGAGGCCGGTCAGCCCTGGGGCATCGGCCCCGGCAATCCCAACCCGGCGGAGCGCATCGAAAGCGGGCTGCTGTCCTATGGCGGTGACACGGACGATCAGACCAATCCGTTCGAAGTGCGGCTGGGCAAATATGTCGATCTTGATCTGGAAGACGAGGTGGTTGGTATTGCCGCTCTGCGAAACATCCGGGCCTGGGGTCTGAAACGGCATCAACTTGGGATCGTCCTTGACGATGAAACACCGCAGCCCGGGCATGCCGCCTGGTACGAGGTGACGGCGCGCGGCCGGACGATCGGAACGATGACAAACGGTTGCTGGTCCCCCCGGATCGGGCGTGTCATTGGCTTTGTGTTGATATCACGCGCCTTTGGCCCCGGCGATACCGTCGAGGTCGTCCGAAACGGCGTTGCAACCGAGGGTCAGCTTTGCGATCTTCCGTTCCTATGATCTCGAACCGGTACGACGTGGCGGCGACTGACGAAAAACTGACCGATGCCGGCAGCCTTGTCGATCGGCTGGTGGTGATCATCCGCGATGCCATTCTGGCCGGCGACTATGCGCCCGGCGCCCATATCGGCATCAAGAAGATCGCCGATGCCCACGGTGTCAGCATGATCCCGGTTCGCGAAGCCCTTGCACGTCTGCTGGCTTCACGACTGGTGCATGCCGAGCCCAACCGCGGGTATTTCGTGTCCGATAAACCGACGCCCGAGGAGTTTGCCCAGTTTGTGCAATTCCGCGAGCTTTTCGAAGTCTCGGCGGTCGAGCTTGGATTTGACAACCGGACCGATGCAGATATCGACGCGCTGCGCCGGCTGAACCGCAGGATGCGCGAGATCGCGGACAGCGGAACCCGCGACGCCAAGGTCGAATGGGGCCGGCTGAACGGCGAGTTTCACCTGATCCTTGTCGGGTTGGCCCGCAACGCGTTCATCACTGAGCAGTACAGGAACCTGTCCTTCGATCACATGCATTTTCAGCTGGCTCGCGCCTTTGACATCGAATTCACCAGCCTGCAGCTGTTGGTCGAACAGCATGACGCAATGATCGAAGCACTGGAAGCCGGGGACAAGCCGCGGCTGCTGGCGCGGCTGGCCGGGCATATCAACAATCTGAACCTGCCGGGCTAGGCTGCCGTTGTCAGGCGGGTGGCCCCGGGCAATCTCCGGCCTGCTGCGCGCCGGATGAGGTATTTCCCCCGCGTTTCACCGCTGGTGCAAATCCCGATTGCAAGCTCGCCATGCCCCGCGCTAGCATCCGACCGGAACTCCTCTGATCGGACAGGGAGAAGTAATCGTGAGACAACGGGCTGGCGGGCGGGTGCGTCCGTTTCTGTTGCTGGGCAAGCAGGATGACCGGGACGGGGTCCGGGTGTTTCGCATGCGCGATTTCAAGGAAGCGATGACCCTCTTGTCCGCCAGCCTGAACGAACCCTTCGAAATGGCCGGTATCCGGCGCTGGTGGGGGGCGCAGGGTGGGATGATGCGGCGCGATGACAAGGCGCTGCTGGCCGATATCGCCCGGGCCGAGGCCGCGGGCATCGTGGCTTTTGCCGAGCCGCCGCAGTGGAAACCACGGGCCGCGCCCGGTGATCCGGCGCGGCGGCGTCCGAGGCCTGCTGCGCCGCCGTCCAAGCCCGCACGTCAGAGGGACCGGGCGCTGCCGCCGCGCGGGCGGGACACGCCGGACGTTCCATCGAAACCGGATACACCGACGCAGCCGGACAAGACATGGATCGAATTCCGGCTGATTGATGACGACACCAATACGCCCGTTGCGAACGTACCGTTCAGGATCACGCTGACGGACGGGTCCGAAACCACCCGCTCCACCAACGGAGCGGGCAAGATCCGGATTGATGATATCGATCCGGGCACCTGCGGGATCCTGAAGATCGAGGCCGAAGACGCCCCTGTTGTAACCCGTGTAGATTGAGGACCGGTCATGCCAGCCTTCCGCCCCTTCAGCCAGGCCGAGGAGGCCGCGATCCAGGATCACGACACGCTGGGCAGCATTGCCGAACGGGCGCAGGCGGCCGGCAAGGATGTGTCCGCCGATGATATCAGCCAGTTCAACTGGGGCACCAAGGAACCCGAACAGGTGCAGGAACTGATGCGTGACGAACTGGGCGCGCGCGCCCGGATCAGCCCGATGGAATACGCGTTGATGCCCGGGGATGAACCGCGCGAGGCGTTGCGCGTGCCCGAACCCTACGATCAGGACGGCTTTGGTACCGAACTGACCCATACCGTGCACATCCGCAGGAAATCCTGCCCTGATCAGTATGTCGGCTGCTGCTCGCTGCCCTCGATCACCTTCCCCTTCGACAGCTCCTTCATCCGGCCCGAGGTGGCCGACAGCCTTGGCGACGTCGAGGCGCTGGTGGACAAGCAGCCCGACAGCAAGCTGATGATCTTCGGGCACACCGATGCCGTCGGCAGCGAGGGCTATAACAAGCGTCTGAGCGAAAGGCGGGCGTGGTCGGTTTATGGCTTCATCCTGAACGATGTTCAGGTGTGGGAAGACCTCTACAACCACCCGAACGAGGAATGGGGGCTGGCCGTGGTGCAGGAAATCCTGACCGATCTGGGCCATGATCCCGGCGGGATAGATGGCGACATGGGGCCCGGGACGCGGGGCGCGATGCGGGAATTCCTCGGCCTTGGCGACGACGCAGCGGTACAGAATGACAAGGCATTCCGGGCCGATCTGTTCGCCGCCTACATGGGCGGCAAGCATGACATCAAGATCGAAAAGGACAGGTTTCTGGATCCCGGCCACATGGGCTGTGGCGAATTCAACCTGCTGGTCGATGCCGAGGCGGCGAACCCGCGCAACCGGCGGGTGACGATCTATGCGTTTCATCAGGACCGGCCGCCGCGCCTGCCGTGCAAGCCGGACGATACCGCGCCATGCCTGCGGCAGATGGTGGACCTGAACCACCGCCACCAAACCGGGTTCGGCTGTTCCTTCTACGACAGTCTCGCCGGCCATTGCCCCGGCGAAGGGTTGCGCCAGCTTGAGGTCTGGCTGCTGGATCCCGAGGGGCACGCGATACCGAATTGTCCGTTCAAAGCCCACAAGGGCGATCAGGTGTTCGAAGAGGGCACTGCCGACGGCGAAGGGCTGGCCACCTTGCCCGACAGCGTGCCGCATGTGGTCGATATCGACTGGGGCAAATCCGACAACCCCAACGCGCCCCCCGATCAGTTCCTGTATACCCGGCCCTATATCGTGTCTGTGTCCGCCCCGCTGACGCAGTCCGGCTGCTCGGTGCGGCTGGAAAATCTCGGCTATGATCACGACAAGTTCGATGACCGCCGCGCTGCGTTTTCGGGCGAGTTCGGCGCGCATTTCCTGTCGCCCCTGACCGATCTGGCACTGGATATCGACCAGTGGCACAGCACCGGCGATCCCACGCATATCCAGCCCGACGAAGAGGACGACGACGAAAGCGATGACACCGATCCAAACACGTTCGACAATTTTCTGGACGAGGATGACGACGATGGCTGGTTCGAAGATGTCGAAGACGCCGAGGACGAGGAAGAGGACGCCTGAACCCGGGCCGGAAAGGACGTAACTGATGGCCAAGCGCGGCGCAGTCAAACCAAAGCAGAAGATCACCTTCAAATGGAGCTTTCTGTTCTGGGATATCGAACCGGGCAGCGCCTTGCCGCGCGGGCAGAACCTTGCCGGAAAGGGGTTCGAAAAACAGAGCAAGAAGGTCAAGCTGTCGCTTACGGATCAGGGTTTCGGCCCCGGTTCAGCCCCGGTTTCGGCGGAGGTGAAACAGCTCAAGGAAACCGAGATCCGGGCGCTGACGGATGCCAAGAACACAGGGCTGTTCGACCTGCATATCGAACCGCCTGCGGGGCATGACAGCGTCAAGCCGGCCGGGCCGGAAGTGGACAGCCCAAAGGACTCGGCGCTTTGGAACAAATCCTGGCAGATCCAGTTTCGCCCGGCCACATGGAGCGGTCTGGAAGTCGATGCCGAGGGTTTCTTCGTCGTCGACGGCGATGACGAATTCGTTCCCTGCACAGTGCCCCGCGACCTGAAAGATGCCGGCGTGCCGCCGCATATGGTGCTGCGGATCTTTCAGCCCCAAGGCAGCGGCGAGGAACGCAACCAGCGCGTGGAATGCGATGTGCGGTTCGATGTGCTGCGCCCCACGGACAAGCGCAAGACCAACAAGGGCGGTATCTGGCTTGAAGACCGGGTCGGTAAACGCTCTGAAAGCGGGATCAGCTTTGACCGGTTGTTCGTGGTCATCCATTGTACCGGTCACGTCCCGGAAGATGACCGGCCCACCAAAAAGCCGGACTGGCGGATCGGTACCAGCTATATCGGCACGCAGTTGCAGACGCTGACCGCGCGGGCCTCGATCCATTATCTGGTGAATATCGACGGCCATGTCGTCAAGATCGTGGAAGAGGACAAGTCCGCACATCAGGCCGGGTTCGATCCGCGCACGAAGGATCAGAAAAAGGCCGACAAGACGGCCGGGATCACCAAGAACCCCTATGGCGGCGGCTGGCGGGATTTCGTGTTCGCCCGCCCGCCCAAGGATGATCCGGACGCGGTGCCGACCCGCAACCGGTTTGCCCGCGGCGCACGGATCCGGGCGAACCAGCCGTCGATCGGAATCGAACATGTGGCGGGGGCAAACAATCCGTGGCCGCAGGCGCAAATCGACGGCAGCGTGCGGCTGGTCCGCGAGATCCTCGATTTCCACCAAATCAAGCCCTGCGATGTGGTGCGTCACCGCGACCTGTGTTTCAAGGCAAAGAAGAGCACGACGGGTCACGAGCTGAAAACCCATCACCTGGGCAAGCTGTGCCCCGGCGATGCCGTGCCCTGGGCCAGCTATCAGGACGAAAAGGTGGCGCTGTGGCCGGTGGGCGAGATCCCCGACGAAAAGGATCAGAAGCTGAATTTCCAGAAAGCGGATATCTACGGTGGTGTGTTCGAATTTCTGACCAATCTCGGGGATACTCTGAGCGGCGCCGCGGCGACCGAGGAGAACCTGCAGAAACAGGCCGATGCGATATCGCAGCTTCAGGACGAGATCGAACGCATCGGGTATTGGTGCCTGACCAAAGACGATGGAAATCGCGGAAAATACGACGAAGCCGTGACCCATTGCGTGCGCATGATCCAGGAACGGTTCATGAAAGCCCGCGGAGTGAGCGTGAGCAAAGAGGGCGCCATGGATTTCGACACCGCCGTCACAATTCAGCGGATCGTGGCACACGGTCCGGACAATCTGCCGTAACCGCGTCGCGGCAATTGCGGATCAGGGCCGGGCAAAAACTCACCCTGTCCTATTCCGGATCTTTCCCCTGAATGTCGGCCCAGATCGGCAGGTGGTCCGAGCTTTGCCGCGCGGTTTCAGATTCGTCGACACCTGCGTCCTTGATCTCCAGCGTCTTGCCATGTGCGATCCGGTCCAGCGCCGCCATCGGGCGGCTGGCGTGAAAGGTCTTGCCCGGAGCCAGCACATCATGGCTTTCGCTCAGGACTTCCAGCCACAGCGTATCGGACCATTCGTTGAAATCACCGGCGATGATGCTGCGGGCCTTCTGTTCGTCGTCGAGACTGTCGAGGATTGCGCGCAGCTGCTGTCGTCGCCACGGCCGCAACAGCGCCAGATGGGCACCGATCAGGGTCATGTCGTGATCGGCGATTTCCACCATCACCGCACCACGCGGCTCAAGCCCCGGTAATTCCAGCTGGGCGGCGTTTCGCACTGTCAGCCCCTTGCGGACAAGGACAGCATTGCCATGCCAGCCGAGGCTGACATCGTTGGGCGCCAGCGGCGCGACAGTATAGTCGGTTTCCGCCTCGACCATTTCGTGCGGCACGGCGGCGGGCCGGTCGCCCAACCGGCGGTCCGCCTCCTGCAACAGGACCACGTCGCCCTCCAACCGGTTGACGACATCAAGGATGCGTTCCGGCGCCCGGCGGCGGTCCAGCCCCACGGCCTTGCGGATGTTGTAGCTGACAAGGCGGAGCGGAGGCGACATCAGAGGATCGGCGCAAACAGTCGCGACACCGGAGCGCCGTAGCGGATCAGCGCGCGCTGATCGGCCAGCGGTGTCTCCATCCGGAAGGCGCGGTCGAAATCGCGCTCCAGCATGGCTTCAGCTGCGGCAGCGGCGCGCGGGTCGAAGAATGCGGCCATTGCTTCGAAATTCAGACGGAAGGACCGGTTGTCGAGGTTGGATGTCCCGACCGCGGCAAAGCAGTCGTCGACCAGAATGGCCTTCTGGTGCATGAAACCGGCGCTGTAGCGCCAGACCTGAACGCCGGCTTCCCGAACCTCGTCGAAAAAGGCAAAGGCAGCCAGCCACGGGATGCGGTGATCCACCACTTCCGGCAGCAGCAACCGGACGTCCAGCCCTTCGAGGGCGGCATGTTTCAGCGCGGTCAGGACGTCCCGGTCCGGCACGAAATAGGGCGACGCGATCCAGATGCGTTTGCGGGCATTGGCGATGGCCGAGAAATAGAATAACGCCCCCGTTTCCATACTGTCGCCCGGTCCGGTCGCCACCACCATCGCCGACATATCCGCCTCGGCGGTGCCGGCCTCCCAGTTCAGCGCTTCGATCAGCACCTCTCCGGTGGCCCAGTGCCAGTCTTCGGCAAAAACCAGCTGCAGTTGCGACACGACCGGCCCGTGCAGCTCGATCTGGGTGTCGCGCCATGCCCCGAACCCGGGGTCGCGACCCATGTATTCTTCACCGACGTTCAGTCCGCCGGTGAAACCGACCAGCCCGTCGACGATCACAGTTTTGCGGTGGTTGCGGAAATTCAGCTGGAACCGGTTTCTCGGTCCGCGCATCTGTGCCGGTTCGACGACATGAACACCTGCTGCACTCAGCTCGGACAGGTAGGTGGTGCTCAGCTTCATGCTGCCGACGGGGTCACAGACGAACCGGACCAAAACACCGCGCGCGGCCGCGGCCGTCAGCCGGTCATGCAGCACCCGGCCGGTTGGATCGTCGCGAACAATGTAGAACTGCACCAGAACATAGGTTTGCGCGGCATCAATGGCGTCGAACATGGCCGGAAATGCGGCGTCTCCGTCGACCAGAAGCCGCATGTCGTTGCCGCGCATGACCGGCATATCGGAAATCCGCTCGAACGCCCGCACCGGAAATTCGGGCGGGACAGCCGGCGCAAGGCGGTTTCCAAAGTCGCGGACGCGGGTGGTTACTTCTTCGCTGTCACGCCGGGCGGTGACGTATTGCCGGAACCGGTGATGCCCCAGAAACAGGAACAGAGGCACGGCCAGATAGGGCACCGCCAGCAGGAAGATCACCCAGCCCAGCGCCCCCTGTGACGTCCGCGCCGAAGAAATGGCGCGCCATGCGAACCAGATCGCGGTCAGTTCCAGCGCGGCAAGGCCAAGGAATGTCAGGATGGCAACCATGTGCTCTCCGGTTGAAATGCGTGCGTTTCCACGCGGGCAGGGTCTGTCCAATGGTCGCTGATAATACCTGCGCTGTGCAAGCCCGGAGCGGCCCGGGATGCGTCAGGTCCGGGGGTTTTCCGATGCCGGGGGATCACGGACAAACAGTTCCTTTTCCATGATCTGCGCGAATCGGGCCAGCAGGCGGTGAATGTCATCCGGCGAACTGACGAATTGTTGATGGATGATGAGACCCCGGCAGAAACTGCGGAAGATCGCCCAAAGCAGGGCCGCGTCATCCGCATCCGGCCCGTGGCCGTCATAGAGCCGGGTGATCGAAGCGCCGCTGCGGCGGTCGAATTCGGTCAGCCCGTCGCGCAGCATGTCCTGCAGAACCCTGTCGGTCCGGCAGGCCACCAGAATCTCGACAAAGGCCCGGCCTTCCCGGCTGGCGACCATACGCTTCCAGCTGTGCATGATCAGATCATGCACCGGTTCTGCCTCTGTCCGCGGATTGGCCTGCCGGCGTTCGAACGGGCGCATGACATTTTCGAGCAGCAACCGCGCGGTTTCAGCGACCAGCGCCTGCTTGGTCGGGAAATGGTGGGTAATTGCCCCGCGCGATACATCTGCAGCGGTCTGAACCTTGGCAAAGGTGGTTTCAGAATAGCCGTATTCATCGAGACAGCCGATCGCCGCCTGCAGGATCACTTCGCGGGTTTCGCGCGACCGCTGGTGGTGCAGTGTTTCCCGGGGCTTGGCGGTTTCTGGCGTCTGCAACGGCTTTCCCTTGCGGCGATACGTAACGTACCGATTGACGATTCTGTTTTTCTCAAAATACAAACAGACCATACGGTCTGCAATATTTCTGCAACCGGACAGGGAAGGGCGGTGTCATGACAGAGACAGTGCGGATCGGCGGGGCCAGCGGATTTTGGGGCGAAACCTCAATGTCCACTCCGCAACTGCTGACCGTCGAAGGCCTCGACTACCTCGTCTACGACTATCTGGCCGAGATCACGATGTCGATCATGGCCCGGGCGCGGATGAAGGATTCTGCGCTGGGCTATGCCCCCGATTTCGTGTCGGACGTGATGGCGCGCAACCTGCCCGACATCGCCGCAAAAGGCGTGAAAGTGCTCTCGAATGCCGGCGGGGTAAACCCGTCGGCCTGTGCCGCGGCCCTGCATCAGAAGATCGCGGATCTGGATCTGTCCCTGAAGGTGGCCGTGGTCGAAGGCGACGATATTCTCAACCGGGCTGACAACTTTGCAGACATGATCGAGATGTATTCCGGCGCGGCCTTTCCACCGCGGGACAGGCTGGCCTCGATGAATGCTTACATCGGCGCGGGCCCGATCGTGGCGGCATTGGACGCGGGCGCAGATATCGTGATCACCGGGCGCTGTGTGGACAGCGCCCTGACGCTGGCCGCGGCGATGCACCATTTCGGATGGCCGGCAGATGCGCATGACCTGCTGGCAGCCGGATCGCTGGCCGGGCACCTGCTGGAATGCGGACCGCAATCGACCGGAGGCAATTTCACCGACTGGCGGTCGGCCGGTGACATCGCAGGTATCGGCTACCCGGTGGCGGAAATCGAAGCGGACGGGCAGTTCGCACTGTCCAAGCCGGAGGGGACAACCGGTGTCGTCACGCCGGCATCAGTTGCCGAGCAAATGCTCTATGAAATCGGGGATCCGCGCGCCTACGTGCTGCCCGACGTGGTGTGCGATTTCGCGGAAGTTTCGATTGTGCAGGCCGGGCCCGATCGTGTGGTGGTGGACGGGGCACGGGGACGCGCCCCGACCGGCCGCCTGAAAGTGTCGGCCACGTGGATGGACGGGTTCCGGGCCGGGTATGTGTTTCAGTTCAACGGCACCGACGCGCGGGCCAAGGCCACCGCCTTTGCTCAGGCCGGGCTGGACCGGGCGCGGGCCGTCCTGAGCAAGACGGGCGCGCCGGACTTTCGGGAGGTCAGCGTCGAGACCTTCGGCGGGCGCCCGGGCGACGGGCCGTACCAGGAAATCACCCTCAAGGCCGCCGTCCGGCATGACGATGCCCGCGCGGTGGGGCTGTTTTTGAAGGAATTCATCGGCAGCGCGCTGGCAACGCCGCCGGGCCTGCACGGGTTCACCGGGGCCGGGCGGCCCAAACCCTCGCCCGTGGTGGCGCTGTTTTCCTTCCTGATCGACGCATCCGCGCTGGATCTGCGCGTGTCGGTCGAGGGCAGGGATATCGCCTATGTCGCGCCGGACACCGCGGTCGCCGACCACGAAAGCGGGCCGTCCGAACAGCCACCTGCCGTCGATCCGGCGTCCACCGATCTTGTGGAACGCAGTCTGCAGGATCTGTCATGGGCCCGGTCAGGAGACAAGGGGGACAAGGCCAATATCGGCGTGATCGCGCGCCACCCGTCCTATATGCCGTGGATCTGGGCCGCCCTGACGCCCGGGGCTGTCGCCGAAACCTTCGGGGATCTTGTGCAGGGCCGGATAGAGCGGTTCTATCTTCCGGGAACGCAGTCGATGAACCTGCTGCTGCACGAGGCGCTGGGCGGCGGCGGCGTGGCCAGCCTGCGCAATGATGCTCAGGCCAAGGCCTATGCCCAGAGGCTGCTGGCCCGACCGGTCCTGATCCCGGCGGGTTTGATCGTGAACGCGCAGGAGGGACAGACCTGATGGAATTTGTAAGCCGGATGGTCCGGGGCTCGGACCAGTACGCCCGCAACCGCGCGGATATGCTGGCGCTGGTCGACCGGCTGCGGGCTCTGGAGGCGCGGCCCGTCGCCCTGTCGGAACAGCGGCGCGATCGGATGGAGGCGCGCGGGCAGATCACTCCGCGTGAACGTCTGGCGCGGTTGCTGGATCCGGGCATGCCGTGGCTGCAGATGCATTCGCTGGGCGGCTACATGGTGGACACCAAGAACGAACCGAAATCGGTGCCGGGATCTTCCGTGATTGCCGGGATCGGGTTTGTCGCCGGCACGCGCTGTGCGGTGCTGGTGGACGATGCCGGGATCAAGGCCGGAGCGATGGGGGCCAAGTCGCTCGACATCGTGCTGAGCCTGCAGGAAACGGCGATCCGGCATAAGCTTCCCTTCATTCACATGGTCGAAAGTGCCGGCGCTAATCTGGTCGAATACCGGGTCGAAGGCTGGGCGCGCGGCGGCGCGCTGTTCCGCAACTTTGCCCTGATGAGCGCAGCAGGCATTCCCAACGTCGTGGTTCTGCACGGGCCGTCGACGGCAGGTGGCGCCTATATGCCCGGAATGGCCGACTACGTGATCGGCGTGCGCCGCAACGGCATGGCCGCGCTGGCCGGCGCAGCGCTGGTTCATGCGGCGACGGGCGAGATCGCCAATGACCGGGAACTCGGCGGGTCAGAAATGCATGCGACCACATCGGGGCTGGTTGAGTATCTGGCCGAGGATGACGCGCACGGGGCCGAGCTGGCCCGGCAGGTGGTGGCACGTCTGGACTGGAACCGCCGGCTGGCACCGCGGGCGGTGCCGGCATTCGACGAACCGGCGCTTTCCCCCGATGACATCACCGGCGTGGTGCCGACCGATTACCGGACACCCTATGACGTGCGCGAGGTTGTGGCGCGCGTGGTGGACGGATCGGTTTTTGAGGATTTCAAACCGGATTCCGGCGTCTCCACGGTTTGCACGCAGGCCGCGGTCAACGGCATCCCGGTCGGGATCGTTGGCAACAATGGCCCCATCGACCCGGCCGGCGCGAACAAGGCCGCGCAGTTCATCCAGCTTTGCGATCAGGCGGATACACCGCTGATATTTCTGAACAATACCACGGGCTATATGGTTGGCACGCAATACGAACATGCGGGCATGATCAAGCACGGCGCCAAGATGATACAGGCGGTCTCAAACGCCAAGGTGCCGCGGATCGCGCTCTACATCGGGGCCAGTTTCGGGGCCGGGAATTACGGCATGTCGGGCTATGCTTACCGTCCGGATTTCCTGTTTGCATGGCCCAACGCGCGCACCGGTGTGATGGGCGGCGATCAGGCTGCCGGGACCATGGAGATGGTCGCGCGCGCCGGTGCCAGGCGCAAAGGTGTGGACGTCGATGAAAAACAACTGGCCCGGCAGTCGGAGATGATCAAGACTATCTTCGGCGGGCAGGAGGATGCGTTTTACACCTCGGGCCAGTGCCTCGACCATGGCGTGATCGACCCGCGCGACACACGGCGCGTCTTGGGTTTTTGCCTTGAAACCGCGCTGGAAGGGCGCCGCCGGACGGTACGCGAAAACAGCTATGGCGTGGCGCGGTTCTGATGGCGGCGGTGGTGACCCTTCCCGATTTCGAAGCGCTGGAGACAGACCGGGACGGCGGATGGCTGACGGTGTGGTTCAACACGCCGGAAAACCGAAACGCGCTGACCGATGCGCGTGTCGGCGACCTGCTGAGCCTGTGTGCGGCTCTGAACGCGGCACCCGGGATCCGCGGCGTGACGTTTCGCGGACGCGGAGAGGTGTTCTGTGCCGGCGGCGATCTGAAATCGTTCAGGGCGAATTTTCAGGGCGGTGCCGAGCGGGAGGAGATTGTGCGCATGAGCCTGCGGGCCGGTGATCTGTTCGACGCAGTTGCCGGGCTGCCGCAATACACCGTGATGGCCATCGAGGGCGCGGCCATGGCCGGCGGCATGGGGCTGGCCTGTTGCGGGGATTATGTGGTCGCCCGCACGGACGCGCTGTTCGGTCTGAGCGAAACCCGGATCGGGTTGTCGCCCGCACAGATCGCGCCCTTCGTACTGCGGCGGCTGGGATTGCGGGCCGGGCGGCAGATGATGATGACCGGCGCGCGGTTCAGCGGGCAGGAGGCCCGGGAACTGGGCATGGCAGACGCATTGGCTGCAGATGCCGCCGAGATGGATCGCGCGATTGCGGAACAGCGCCGGCTGATTGCGGGCGTGGCGCCGGGGGCGCTGGCATCGGTCAAGGCGCAAATCGCGGCGCTGCCGTTTCAGTCCCGCGCCGAACAGAAACAGGCCGCGGCCGAAAGCTTTGCAGATCGCATGCTGTCCGACGAAGCCCGCGTTGGCATCGGCGCGTTCTTCGAAAAACGCAAACCCCGCTGGATGGAGGGCTGAGCCATGGCGTTCGACACGCTTCTTGTCGCGAACCGGGGCGAGATCGCCTGCCGTATCATCCGCAGCGCGCAGGATCTTGGGCTGCGGGCAATCGCGGTATTCTCGGACCCGGACGCGGATGCCCCCCACGTCCGCATGGCGGATGACGCGGTGCGGATCGGGCCGGGACCGGTGGGCGAAAGCTATCTGGCGGCTGACCGGATCATTCAGGCGGCCTTGGACAGCGGCGCGGGGGCCATTCACCCGGGCTATGGGTTCCTGTCGGAAAACGAAGATTTCGCCGGGGCGGTGGCCCGGGCAGGGCTGGTCTTTGTCGGCCCCCCCGCATCAGCCATCCGCGCCATGGGCCGTAAAGCCGAAGCCAAGCGTCTGATGATCGCTGCCGGTGTGCCCTGCGTGCCCGGATGCGAGGGCGAGGATCAGTCGGACACCACCCTGATCGCGGCAGCCGAACAAGTCGGATTCCCGGTGATGGTCAAGGCTTCTGCCGGTGGTGGCGGGCGCGGAATGCGGCTGGTCGACCGAGTGGAGGATCTGGCCGATGCGCTCGCACTGGCGCGGTCCGAGGCGGAAAATGCCTTTGGTTCCGGCGACCTGATCATCGAAAAGGCGATCCTGAGGCCCCGGCACGTGGAATTTCAGGTGTTCGCCGACGGGCATGGCAACGTGATCCATCTGGGCGAGCGCGACTGCTCGGTTCAGCGCCGGCATCAGAAGGTTGTCGAAGAAGCGCCCTGTCCGGTGATGACGCCGGACCTGCGCGCGCGCATGGGGCAGGCCGCGGTCGGGGCGGCGCGGGCGGTGGACTATCGCGGCGCCGGCACGGTGGAGTTTCTGCTGGATGCGTCCGGCGAATTCTATTTCCTCGAAATGAACACGCGGTTGCAGGTCGAGCATCCGGTCACTGAAATGGTAACCGGGCTGGATCTGGTGGCGCTGCAGATCGCCGTGGCCCGCGGCGAGCAATTGCCGCTGGCGCAGGAAGACGTGCGCCTCGACGGCCATGCCATCGAAGTCCGGCTTTACGCCGAGGACCCCGCCAATGACTACCTGCCGGCCACCGGACATGTCGATTTGTGGCATCCGGCCAAGGGCCCGGGGCTGCGGGTGGATACCGGTGTGGAAACCGGTCAGGACATATCGCCGTTCTACGACCCGATGCTGGCGAAGATCATCGCGCACGGGCCGTCGCGTGCGGTCGCGCTGGACCGGCTGCGACGGGCGGTGCGCCAATCCGTCCTGCTGGGAACCACGACAAACACCGGGTTTCTGTCCGACGTTCTGGCGCAGGACGTGTTTGCCGCCGGAGAAGCGACAACCGCGTTTCTGGACGAAACCTATCCCGATGGTTTCCCCGCGCATCACCCGGACGAAACCGCGACAGCGCTGGCCGCTGCACTGTTCATGGAGCACGACCGGCAGGCGGCGCTGGGGCGGTCCGGGTTCGTGGCCGCGGACCAGCTGCACTGGTCCAGCGCGACGCCGCTGGCAAGCCCCCTGTCGCTGATGTCAGGGGATGAGGTGTCTGACCTGCGGGTATGTGCGATCGCCGGCGGCTGGGCGGTGTCGCTGGAAAACCGCGACCTGACCGTCAGCGTGCAGCCCGGCGCCGGGCCGAAGCTGCGTGCGCAGATGGACGGGGCGACGGTGGACGCGGTTCGCGTTCACGTGGGCGATGTCCTGCAGCTTGCCGTCGGATCGCAACGCATGGCGTTCCGGCGGGTGCGCGCCGGCTGGCGGGAAGAGGACGGCGCCGGCGGCGGACGGATCGCGGCGCCGATGCCGGGGCTGGTGCTGGAGCTTGGCGCGGAGGTCGGTGCACAGGTGGCAAAAGGCCAGACGCTGGCGGTGCTGGAAGCGATGAAGATGCAGCACCAGATCACGGCGCCGGTCGCCGGCAAAATCACCGCCGTGCATGTGAAACCGGGGCAACAGCTGGCCTCCGGCGATGCGATGATCGAGATCGAGGAGACCGGGACATGAATTCTGCATTGTGCAGGCAACTGGGCATCGAGTTTCCGCTCTTTGCTTTTTCGCATTGCCGCGACGTGGTCGCGGCAGTCAGCCGCGCGGGCGGCATGGGCGTGTTCGGCGCGGTCACCTACACGCCCGGGGAATTGCGGAAGGAACTCGAATGGATCGACGCCAATTGTGGTGGCAAGCCATACGGCGTGGACCTGATCGTGCCCAACAAGATGGAGGGCAAGGGCCGCGGCCTGACCGGTGAACAGATGCTGTCAGCCGTGCCGCCGGATCACAGCGCATTCGTGGCCAAGGTTCTGGACGGGGCAGGGATTGACCCGGATACACTGGACGACGAACGCCACGGGTTTCTGCAATTCGCGCAAAACCTCGATGAAACCGGCGCCGATGAAATGCTGGACGTGGCCTTCGAGTTTCCCATCGCGCTCATTGCCAACGCGCTGGGCACGCCGCCGCAGATCATGATGGACCGGGCGCGTCAGGCCAATGTGCCGGTGGCGGCGCTGGTTGGATCGAAGAAACACGCGCTGACCCAGATCCAGGCCGGCGTCGATATCCTTGTCGCAGCCGGTGGCGAAGCCGGCGGCCATTGCGGCGAGATTGCAACGATGGTGCTGATCCCCGAGGTGATGTCCGTGGCCGGCCGCACACCGGTTCTGGCAGCCGGTGGCATCGTGACCGGCGCTCAGATGGCCGCGGCGATGGCCATGGGCGCGGCCGGGGCATGGTGCGGGTCGGTCTGGCTGACCACCACGGACGCGGAACCGTCGCAGATCATCAAGGACAAGATGCTGGCGGCGAGCTCTGCCGATACGGTGCGGTCGCGGTCGCGCACGGGCAAACATTCCCGCCAGCTGCGCTCGGTCTGGACCGATGCCTGGGAAAAGCAGGGGCCGGACCCGCTGCCGATGCCGTTGCAGTCACTGTTGTCGGAACCCGCGCTGGGCAAGGTGGAGAAACTGGCGCAGGGCGGGCACGAAGGCGCGGCTCAACTGGCGACCTACTGGGTCGGGCAGGGGGTGGGGCTGATGAACCAGACCATGTCCGCCACGGGCGTCGTGCAGGCATTCAAGGAAGATTACCTCGCCGCGGTGGAGCGGCTGATGGCAACGGTGGAGGAGTAAGAGATGCAGCAGGCGCAGGATTTTGTGGCAGAATGCGACGCGCTGGCGACGGTGTTGCAGGATCTGCCGGAGGCAGACTGGGACCGGGCAACACAGTTCAAGGGCTGGACGATCAATGACGTGGTCGTGCACCTGCATTTCTGGAACCGGGCGGCCGACATGTCGCTGACCGATCCGGAAAGGTTTCAGGTGGCACTGGCGCGGACCATGCAGGGCATGCAATCGGGTATGCGGGCCTTTGAAAATAACGAGATCGTGGCCCGGGGCCATGCGTTGTTTGCCGACTGGCAGGCGCTCTATCGCGACATGGGTGTCCGCTGGGCCGGGCTCGATCCGAAGACACGGGTGAAATGGGCCGGACCGGACATGTCCGTGCGGTCCTCGATCACCGCCCGGCAGATGGAAACCTGGGCCCACGGGCAGGAGGTGTACGACCTGTTGGGGCTGGAGCGGGCAGACACCGAACGGATCCGCAACGTGGTGGTTCTGGGTGTGAACACTTTCGGCTGGTTGCACCGGGTGCACGGGCTGGAGATCCCGGCGCAGGTCCCGGTGCTGCGCCTGACGGCCCCGTCCGGCGCGGTGTGGGAATATGGCGAGGATGCGGAGAATGTCATCGAAGGTGCGGCCACCGAGTTTGCGCAGGTGGTGACCCAGACCCGTAACATCGCCGACACATCGCTGACGGTCACCGGACCCGTCGCGCAGGCGTGGATGGACAAGGCTCAGTGTTTTGCCGGGCCGCCGGAAACCCCGCCGGCCAAAGGCGCACGGCACGTGGCGACCGGCTGAAACGAGACGCATTCCTGTCAGAAGGCGCCGTTTTCTTTGAAAGAAAACGGCCCGGAATTTTTGAAAAATTCCGGTGCCCGGCCGCAAGGGCGGCGCGGTACGGGCACGAAAAAGCCGCGCGGAGCCTGTCCGCGCGGCGTGTTGGTTTCGTCCGCTCAGCCGCCGGCAGCGTCGGTCTGTCCGATCACTTTCCAGCTGCCGCCTTCGATCCGCGAAATAAAGATCGCCGATGATCCGAGATGGTCCGGGCCGTATTCTGCCGGGCCACCCATGATCGCGTCGTCGTATTTCAGCCCTTCGAGTGCTGCGACAAAGCTTTCGACGGTCAGGTCAGGACCGGCCGCTTCGAGCGCCCGCACCATTGCCTCGGCCCCGGAACGGCCCAGCAGCGCGCCGGTGCCCGGGAAGCTTTCGCCGGTGGCCTCTGTATAGGACTTGATCCATGCAGCGACCGTGGGATCGCCGGCGCGGGCTTCCAGATCTGACCAGCCTGCGGCCGCGTACATGCCTTCGGTCACCCCGCCCGGCACTTTTGCCACGGCGGTGTGGAACGCGGCAGATGAGCCGAGGAATTTCACCTCGGTCCAGCCCAGCTTCTTCGCCGTGGCCACCGCGGTGATCACACCGCGCAGAGACAGGGCGATCGGGATCAGGTCACAGCCTTCGCCCTTGAGCTTGGTCAGGGCACCGACGAAATCGCTCTCGTCCGGCTTGTGCGTGGTCTCGGTGGCATAGGTCATGCCCAGCGCCTCGGCTTCGTCCTTGGCGCCTTCGGCAATCTCCTTGCCGAAATCCGACGGAATATACATCGGACAGACCGTGGTCGATCCTTCGTTTTCCTTCATATAGCGCACACCGGCGCGGATCCCGTCATAATAGGACGAAAAGCCCACGAATTTCAGGTCAATCGGCTCATCCAGCATCTGCCGGGCGGCGGACAGCGGGTTGAAGTTCGGGATGTTCTTCTTTTCCTGCAGCTTGAAGGCCGCGATATTGTGCGGCGTGCCCAGCGCCATGAACATGGCAAAGATCTTGTCGCGGTTGATCAGCTTGTTGGCGGCCTGCACGGCCTTGGGCACCTGATAGCCGGTATCTTCGACGACCAGCTTGATCTGCCGCCCGTGTACACCGCCATTGGCGTTCACCTCGTCGAAATAGAGCTGCGCGGCCTGCATCGCCGGCGCGCCGAACGCCGCGAACGGACCGGACAGATCGCTGTGGCTGCCGAGAATGATCTCGGTGTCGGTCACGCCCTGCTGGGCCATGGCCGGCAGCGCTGAGACGGCAAGCGCCGCGGCTGTCATCAGAAGTTTCTTCATCTGGGTCCTCCACTGGGTTGGTTGGCCGCGTCACGCGGCATACATGCTGTCGATGAGCGCCTTGTGTTTTTCCTCCACGAAGCTGCGCTTGAGCTTCATGGTTGGTGTCAGTTCGTCGTCTTCGGCCGTCAGCAGGATATCGATCAGACGGAAATCCTTGATCTGCTCGACCCGGGCAAACTCCTGGTTTACCGCATCGATTTCAGAGCGGATCAGCTCCTGCACTTCCGTCGCGGCGCACAGCGATGCGAAATCGGAAAACGGCACCGCCCGGCTCTGGGCGAATTTCTCGACATTTTCCTGGTCGATCATCACCAGACAGGTCAGGTATTTGCGCTTGTCGCCGATGATCACCGCATCGGATACGAAAGGCGAGAACTTGAGCCGGCTCTCGATCTCGGCCGGCGTGATGTTCTTGCCGCCGGCCGTGATGATGATGTCCTTGATCCGCCCGGTGATGGTCAGCGCGCCGTCATTGCCGATGCGGCCCACGTCGCCGGTATGCAGCCACCCGTCCCGGATGGTTTCCGCGGTCTTGTCCGGCTTTTTCCAGTACCCCTGAAACACGTGTCCGCCCTGAACAAGGATTTCACCATCCTCGGCAATGCGCACACTGGTTCCCGGCACCGGTTTGCCGACCGATCCCATGACATTGTCCTGGTCACTGTTGAAGGTGGCGACACCAGAGGTTTCCGTGGCGCCATAGCCCTCGTAAAGCCGCACGCCGATCGCGTGATACCAGCGCAGCAGTTCCGGCGAGATGGGCGCCGCACCGGTGCCGCCCCGGCGCAGACGGTCCATGCCCAGAATGCGCCGCAGATTGCGCAGCACCAGAAACTCCCACACCCGGTATCTGGTCATCAGCGCCGGCGGCACCGGTTTTCCCAGTTCCTCCAGTTGCGCTTTGGACATGCCCGTTCTGATCGCGCGATCCAGCGCCCATCGCCCGACCGGGGTCGCCTCGGCGCGGGTGATCTGAACCGTGGAATAGATCTTCTCCCACACCCGCGGCACGGCGGTGAATGTGTGCGGGCTGACCTCTTGCAGGTTTTCGAAAACGGTTTCGGCACTTTCAGAGAAGTTCACCGTCACGCTGCAGCCCAGCTGCACATAGGTGGACACCACACGTTCCAGCACATGGCACAGCGGCAGGAAACAAAGCTGCTCGTCCGACTGGTGCACATCCAGCGACGGCATGGCCGCGGTGATCTGAAAGATCATGTTGGAATGGCTCAGCATCGCGCCCTTGGGCGGGCCGGTGGTGCCCGAGGTATAGACCAGCATCAGGATATCGTCAGGCTGCGCGGCAGCAATCTCGCCATCGAACCTGTCGGGTGCTTCTTCGGCGGCCTCGCGCCCCAGCGCGATCAGATCGTCGAAGAACATCACCAGCGGGTCGGAAAACTCGCGCAGCCCGTCCCTGTCGAACACGATGATCTTTCTCAGCCCCGGCATGTCGTCCCGGACCTCCAGCCACTTGTCCAGCTGTTCGTCGTTCTCGACGAACAGGAACACGCTGTCGCTGTCGTTGACGAGGTAGCTCAGCTGGGCGGCGCTGTCGGTGGTATAGACGCCGTTCGTGATGCCGCCCATGCAGACCGTGGCCATGTCCACATAGAGCCACTCGCGGCGGTCTTCGGACAGGATCGATACGACCTGCCCCCGCTCCAGCCCCAGCCGGGCCAGCCCCAGGCCAGCCCATTGGGCGTGATTGTAATAATCGTCCCAGGAATAGGACTTCCAGATGCCCAGATCCTTTTCCCGGTGCGCAATGCGACCGCCGTTTTCCCGGCAGCGCTTCTGGAACAGACTGGCGACCGTCGCGCATCCGTCAAAGGTGACAGGGTCCAGTGTGCCCGGTGCCGAACCGTCAGCCATGTGTCTCCTCCCCCTTGGTGATCAGCGCCACGTCTTGCGGCGTTTCCAGCGTTTCTGGCCGCGTTGTGTTTCGCCTGTCACACCCAGATAAAACTCCTGAATGTCCTCCGAGGCCAGCAGTTTTTGTGCCTCCCCGGCCATCACGATCCGCCCGATTTCCAGCACATAGCCGTAGTCGGCCACATGCAGCGCGACATTTGCGTTCTGTTCGACCAGCATCATTGTCACGCCCATTTCGGTGTTCAGGCGGCGGATGATTTCAAAGATTTCCTTGATCAGGATCGGCGACAGGCCAAGGCTCGGTTCATCCAGCAGCATCACCCGCGGCTTGGTCATCAACCCCCGGCCAATGGCCAGCATCTGCTGTTGCCCGCCCGACAGGGTGCCGGCCTGCTGGTCGCGGCGTTCGCCGAGGATCGGGAAATAGTCATAGACCATCTCGATATCGTTCGGGATGGCGTCGGTGTCCGAGCGCGTGTAGGCCCCCATGGCCAGATTTTCGGCTACCGACAGGAACGGGAATACCTCGCGCCCCTCGGGCACATGTGCCACCCCGGCCCGCACGATGCGGTCGGGGTCCTGTTTCTGGATCGGCTTTCCGTCCAGCAGGATGTCGCCCTTTTCCGGGTCCATCACGCCGGAAATGGTTTTCAGCAGCGTCGACTTGCCCGCGCCATTGGCGCCGAGGATGGTCACGATCTGGCCTTCCTCTACCCGAAGGCTGACCCCGCGCAGGGCCATGATCGGACCATAGAAAGTTTCGAGGTTGTTGATCTCGAGGACGGTCTTGCTCATGCGTCCTCCTCAACGCCCAGATAGGCGGCGATCACGTCGGGATGGCTCTGCACCTCTTCCGCCGTGCCGAAAGCCAGCGACCGGCCATCCGCCAGCGCCAGCACCCGGTCCGACACCTGATTGACCAGACTCATGTCGTGTTCGACCATCAGGATGGTGATGCCCAGATCCTTCTGCATGTCCTCAATCCAGAACGCCATGTCCTGGGTTTCTTCTACCGACAGGCCCGAAGCCGGTTCGTCGAGCAACAGAAGCCGCGGATCCGAAGCCAGCCCGCGCGCGATCTCGACCACCTTGCGCACACCATAGGGCAGGCCGGCGATCAGCTTGTCGCGATAGGGCTGAAGGTCGAGGAAATCGATCACCTGCTCGGCCTTTTCGCGCATGTTGTGTTCTTCGCGGCGCGTGGCCGGCAGGAACAACGCGTCGGACAGCCAGCTGGTGGTCCGGCGCGAATGCTGCCCCACCAGCAGATTGTGCATGACCGTAGAATGCTCGAACAGCTCGATGTTCTGGAAGGTCCGCGCGATGCCCAAAGGCGCGATCTCGTCGGCGCGGGACCGGGTGATGTCCTGGCCGTCAAAGCTGATACTGCCCGAACTCGGGTCGTAGATCCGGCTGATCAGGTTGAAGATCGTGGATTTCCCGGCGCCGTTGGGACCGACGATGGTGAAGACCTCGCCGGGTTCCACGTCAAAGCTCACATTGTCGACGGCCTTCACCCCGCCGAAGGAAATAGAAAGATCACGCACGGACAGCAGGCTCATGACCGATCCCTCCGTCCGGCGGTCGCATCGGCCCCGTCCCGTGAGAAGCGCGGATTGCCAGTCATTTCATCCGCTCCGTCTTGAGATAGGATTTCTGGCGCCGGAACATGTCCTTGCGGGCCAGCGGGAACAGTTCCAGCCAGATCCGGATTTTGGTCCAGCGGCCATAGATACCCAGCGGCTCATAGATGATGAAGGCCACGATGATCACGGCAAAGATCGCGGTTTCCATGCCCGGCACCGATGAATTCCCGGCGCCCAGAAAGTCCGAGATTTCCTGACGCAGCGTGGCAATGACCACCGGCAGCAGACCGATGACGATTGCGCCATAATATGCGCCGTGAATGGATCCAAGCCCGCCCACCGTCACCATCAGCAGCAACTGGATGGAGATCAGGATCAGGAACGCCTCGTAATTGAACGCGGTCAGATAATGCGCCAGCAGCGCCCCGGCCAGCCCGGTCACGAAACAGGACAACCCGAAGGCAAGGGTTTTCATCCTTGCCACGTTCACGCCCATGGCCCGGGCGGAAACCTCGCTGTCGCGGATTGCAGTAAAGGCGCGGCCCGTCGGGGACCGCAGGATGTTCTTGTAACCCACCGTGATCAGGATCACGACGAAAAGGCACAGCCAGTAGAACCGGTCGGGATCGCCATATCGGTCGATCTCGATGCCCAGCAGGCTGATGGTCGGGGTGAACACGCCCTCTATGCCGCCGGTCCACGGGGTCAGCAGAATGATGATGTCCTCGGTCATGATCCCGAAGGCCAGCGTCGCAATCGCCAGATAGATGCCGCTCATCCTCAGCGCCGGGATGGCGACCACCGCGCCGACGACACCGGCAAACAGCCCGGCCAGCGGCAACGACAGGACAAAGGGCACGCCCGCCTCCAGCAGGATCACCTCCATATATGCCCCGCAGGCCAGAAACGCACCGTGGCCCAGGCTGGGCTGACCGGTATGTCCGGCCAGGATCATCAATCCCAGACCGGCCAGGATCCAGATCAGCACATAGGTCACCTCGCCCAGCATGTATTCGTCCAGCCACCAAGGAGCAGACACGGCGGCAAGGATCAGCAGCGCGTTTTGCACCGCCTCCCGGCTGTCCTCGAAAAGACGGATGTCCTGCCCGTACCCGGTCTTGAAATGGATGCGCATGGGCTCAGACCTTCTTCTGCTGGATCTGGGCGAATAGCCCGTTGGGCCGGAACACCAGCACCAGCAGCATGATCGCGTATGGCGCGATCTGGCTGTAGCCGGGCGGGGCATAGGCCTGCGCCATCGGCTCCACGATACCAATGATCAGCCCGCCGAAAATGGCGCCGGGCAGGGACCCGAACCCGCCGATCACGGCCGCGGCAAAAGCCTTGATCCCGAGCAGTCCCAGCGACGGGTCAATCGATCCCTTGGAGGCAAAAAGCGTGCCAGCCACCGCCGCGGTCATGCCCGCGACCGCCCAGATCAGCGACGAGATCCGTTTCACCGGGATGCCCATGTAATAGGCGGCCAGCTGGTTCTGGCTGGCGGCCTGCATGGCTACCCCCAGACGGGTCCGGGCAAAAAACAGGTAGAGCCCGCCGGCAAGGATGATCGTTGCGATAATGACAAAGGCCTCGTCATAGCCCAGCACGATGTCGCCGAAATTCATGGTCTTGCCTGCCATCGGTGTTTCCAGCGACTGCGGCTCATGCCCCCAGATCACACCGGCGAAAAACCGCAGGACAAAGCCCAGTGCGATTGTTAGGACCACAACGGAAAACTGTGGCTGGCCAAACAGTTGCCGGATCACGACCACTTCCAGCAGGTAACAGAATACGCCCATCACAATGACTGACAGGATCAGGCCCAGCCAGAACGGCAGCCCCATCCATTCATGGTTGACGAACGTGAGGGCGACGAAGGCACCCAGCATCATGATATCGCCATGGGCGAAATTCACCGCCTCGGTGGCCTTGTAGATAAGCACGAAACCTAATGCGACGAGGCCATAGACACAGCCATTCGCAATGCCGCCGACGAGCAGCTGCAAAAAGTCCATGTATCTCCTCCAACTACAGGACCGTGGGGGCGAGTTTAGCGGCTTTCCGCGGTCTGGCCAGTCCGAAACCCGGCCGCCGGCCAGGACTGACGTATGGTAATGCCGGTGTTTGCGGTGCGCGGATTGCGACCGTTGCAAACCGGCTGGAAACAGGTTTTTCTGCGCCCCGCGCCGACCCCGACAGGAGGACCGACCATTGGGTCAGACTTTACATCTGCATGTGGGCCTTCCCAAATGCGGCTCCAGTTCGCTGCAGAGCTTTCTGTGCAACAACCGCGCCCGGTTGCTGGACCGCGGGTTCGACTATCTCGATGTCTCCGACAGCAGCACCGGCAACCTGACGCCTTACATCAAGGGTTTGTCGGGTAGGGGCGGTGACGTGGTCTTCCGTCATTTCAACGCCGGGTATTCGACCGAAACCGCGGCCGTCGACCTGATAGCGGCGCTGGAGGCCTGCACCGTGCCGAATGTCATCCTGTCGGCGGAAAGCGTGGCCAAGCGGCGGCAAACGCATGATTTCCGCGAACTGACTGACCGGTTTGAAACGGTCAAAGTGCATATCGCCTTCCGTCCGCGCGTGGAATGGGTCGTGTCCCATTATGCTCAAGGGGTGAAAACGGGGAAATACAGCACGTCGCTGGAGGATTTCCTGAACTCCCCGCGGTTTCGCGATCATGTCGTGCCGATGCTGACATTTTCCGATCATTTCGAATACTGGCGGAACCGCGTCGGTGCGGACAATCTGCACGTCCATTTTGCCGGGGCCCGGTTCCCGTCGATGGTGGATCAGTTCCTCACCGCGCTGGGTACCGATCTGAAGGCCGCGGAAACGCCGGGGAGCCGGCGAAATCAGTCTCCGTCCGCCTTTGTTCTGTCCGCTCTGGTATCTGTCCGGCGCAAAAACCGGATGGGGTTTCTCGATACGCAGAAAAAGGTGATCCGGCTGGCCACCAAGCTGGATCCGCGCCCCGGGGCATCCCTGCTGACCCGCGAGGCCGAGCAGTTCATCACGCCGCATTTTGCCGAGGACACACGTAAATTCCTGACGCTGCGGTCGCAGATCGGCACAGACGACCTGTGGCCGGACTATTCCAGCCGGCAGGACGACGCGGTCACGTTCGACCAGATGGTCCGCACCCCGGCGTACCGGCGGCTGGTGCGGCGGCTGGCCAAAAAGGACATCGTTCTGGCCCCGGCGCCAAAAATGGCTGTCGCTGAATGATCCGACGGGACGCACGACGCGTATCCTGATCAGGAGGTGCGCGGCAATGCTCAGGTTCAGATTGTTTGCAATCGCAGTGTCCATGGCCGGTTTCACGGGTCCGGTGTTGGCAGGTAACGAAAGCAGGTTCGAGGCCTTCGCGCTGTCGGACACGAGCTTCGAAGTGGTTGCCGAGTTCTCGGAAAACGCGATCTACTGGTGCGGGGCGTCGATCTATACCCGCATCCGTGCCGGCCGGCCCGCGACCCAGCGGATTTACGTCCTGCGCGGGCCCGGTCGCAGCACGGCAAAGCCGGGGGCCATTGCGGTCCGGTTCGGGTTCAGCCCGCCGCCCGGCGCCGAGAACGTTTCCACCTACACCAACAGCGTGACGATCGTCGGAAACCGCCTGTCGGCGGCGCAGGCGCAGGGCGGATGCACCGAAAGATCGTCCAGCGGCTAGCGCCCGCCACCTGATAAAGCCGTTGCCGGCTGCATGGCAGCGCCAGAGGATGGTCGCCGCTGTCGTCCGACTCACCTGCGCAGATGTCAATCGTCTTGGCTTTGCGAGACCGAAGCGGTTATCGCACGTGGCGCATTCCGCTGGTTCACCGCCGATGCGAAGGAGATCCGGTTTTTGCTGCCATCGTCATTTGAATAGATAAACCCGTTCACCGGGTAGAAATTGCCATATTGGCCCGGCTGGCTTTCCACCCGAACCAGCGTCCAGTCATTATGTTTGGACACATCCTTGACGCCCATCTTTAACGACACTTCGTTGCGGTTCCAGTTGGCGTGGTTCAGGACGAGTTCCCGGTCGGAAACAATTTCGGACACGACCGCCACATGACCCCGTGGCATTCCGCCGGTCGCCCGAAACGACATCACCGCGCCGACCACCGGTTCATTGCCCCGCTCATAGATGTTGTGCGCCTTGCCCCACCAGTCTTTTGCATCGCCGCGAATTTCGAGGCCGCTGAGGGTTCGGGCGTAAGGCACGCACCACACTCTTTGCCCCGCGCTCTGTCTTTGTGCGACCTCGGCCAGCGCCATTGACTGACGTTCCGGATAGAGATCGGCATAGGTCAGGCTCTTTTGGGAGCAGGCAGAGACAAGACAGAAAAGTCCCAAAACAACCGTCGTTCGGGTGGTGCCGGACAGACGCGACCAAATCGGGTTCGTATTGCGAGCGTGGTTTTGCAAGAGGCTTCCGTGTCGATTCAAACATTCGGGAATGTTTGTCGGCGATCTGATCGGAGTTGAAAAGAGGCCAGCAAGCTCCGCGGCGATACTTTGCCGGTTCAATGTGACGCATATTGGCAAATGGTTGAGCCAACGAGAGGCATGTTCTCCCGTGGAGACGAATACCGCCATTGAACAAGAGGACTTCGGGCCGACATTCGACAGTTTCACTCAGGGATGATTGACCGGCGTCCGATACCCTGCGCCAGTTGGGTGCCTTGTGTCAGGTGACGAACACCAGGGCGGGATGCGTGAACGCGGAGAAACCACACCCTTGGTCGGTTGAAGGTAACCCGTGCGCGCTTGCGTGGCCCTCTGGGCTGCCGCGCATCACTTTGCTTTTCCGGGGACGGTTTCAGTGGAGATCAGGCAGAACAATCCGGTTACGTCCCGGTCTGTGCCCGGTTGCGCGGCAGCGCCCGGTCGATGATTGCGTCCGGATCGCACCCTTTGGGCAGCGTTCCGAATGATCCGCGATAGACCGGCCCCAGACGCGAGGCGCAGAATGCTTCGGCCACATCGGGCGGGGCGCCATGGGTCAACAGCGCCCCCTGCAGCGTCAGCGCGATCAGCTCGGTGACAATGCGCATCCGGCCTTCGAGCCCGTCGGCATCGGCCAGTTCGTCGCGCAGTGCGTCAATGGCCCGGTCCAGCCGCGGATCGTTGCCGCGCGCCTTTTCCACTTCGTCCAGAACCGCGGCGATGCTTTCCGGCTCGCGCGACATGGCACGCAACACATCCAGCCCCATGATGTTGCCCGAACCTTCCCAGATCGAGTTCACCGGCGCCTCGCGATATAGCCGCGGCATCAGGCTTTCCTCGACATAGCCGGGACCGCCATGACATTCGAGCGCCTCGACCACCAGCGAGGGACAGCGCTTGCAGTTCCAGTACTTGGCAACCGCCGTGCCGATCCGTGCCAGCGCGTCCTCGGCCGGGTCGTCTGCATTGTCCATCGCGTGCGCCACCCGCAGACCCAGCGCAAGGCAGGCCTCGGTCTCGACCGCCATGTCGGCCAGCACGTTCTGCATCAGCGGCTGCCGGATCAGGCGTTTCTGAAACGCGCTGCGATGCGTGGTGTGGTGCAGCGCCTGCACCAGCGCCTGCCGCATCATGCCGGCTGACGACATGGCACAGAAGATCCGGTTGCCGATCACCATGTCGATGATCGTGCGGACCCCGCGCCCCTCATCGCCGACCATCTGCCCCCAGGTGTTTTGAAACTCCATCTCGGATGACGCGTTGGAGCGGTTGCCCAGCTTGTCCTTCAACCGCTGCAGGAACAGGGCGTTGCGCGTCCCGTCCGGCCGCCAGCGCGGGACCAGAAAACAGCTCAGCCCCATGCCCTCGGTATTGGCCAGCACCAGGAATGCGTCTGACATCGGTGCCGAGCAGAAAAACTTGTGCCCCGTCAGCAGCCAGCCGCCGTCGCCCCGCACCGCAAAGGTGGTGTTGGCGCGCACATCCGACCCGCCCTGTTTTTCTGTCATGAACATGCCCAGCGTGGCCCCGGTTTTCTCGGACGCGGGGATGTCGCGCGGGTCGTAGTCGCGGGACAGGATGCGCGGCATCCATTCCGCGGCAATCTCGGGCGCGGTCCGCAGGGCCGGCACGGCCGAGTAGGTCATCGACATCGGGCACAGCACGCCGCCTTCCGCCTGCGCGAACATATAGGTCAGCGCCGCCTGACCCAGATGCCCGTTGTCGCCTTCGTGATGCCAGGCATAGTTGTGGTGCATGTCCGACACCGCCTGTGCCATCAATTCGTGATAGGCCGGGTGGAACTCTACCTGGTTCACGCGCATGCCGTAACGATCGAACGGTTTGGCCTCGGGCGGGTTTGCGTTGGCCTGATCGGCCCGAGCGAACACCGTTTCGCGCCCGGCCCGGGCGCCGGCCCCGGACAGGTGCGGCACCGCGCTGTCGCCGCGCATCCGCCCGGTCCAGTCGCGCAGCGCCCGGTCGTCGGCCCACAGGTCCTGATCACCGATATAGGGCGGCATGTTCAGCACATCATGGGTCGGCAGGCGGTCCATCGGGGTTCTGGGGGGCATGGTAACGTCCTTTCAGAGCGGCAGAGGCTCAGCCGGGGCCTTCTTCGAATTGCACGATATCGTCGGAAATACTGTACCAGTCGGCCATCGACCCGACAAAAATATGGTCGTCGGGCCGGTGCTGCGGATCGTCATCCAGCGCGGCCAGTGGAACATTGGCGATCCCGCGTTGCGCATTCTTGCGCGGCAGGCCCGAACCGCAAGTGTCACAAAACGCCTGTCCGAAGCCGGTGCCGGGCAGCATATAGGTGGTCACATTATCGGCCCCGGCGGTGAACCGCAGTGCGTCAAAGCTGACAAACCCGTTCGTGGCATGGGCGGCGGACCGGGCCCTGCGGCAGCGCGAACAGTGGCAGTTGTGAACGACGCTGAACGGTTCCAGCACCTCGAACCGCACGGTCCCGCACAGGCAACTTCCGCGCAAAACGTCCTCGGGAGGGTCGCCCGGAGCCGGGTCGTTCTGCGCGACGGGGGGCCGGCCCTCCATCCCCGGCGGGTAGGCGTCATATTGCTGCGTTGGGCCGCCCATGCTGTGCCAGGATGCGCGCGAGCCCGAAAAGATGTGCCGCCCGCCTCCCAGCCCGGAAGGTTGGGCCGTGCAGCCGACCGGCAGCCGGATACGCCCGTCCCCGCGGGCCTGCGGAACCGCCGACCCGCAGGTGCCGCAAAAGGCACGGACAAAATCGGCGGATGACCAGTATTGCCGGACGGTGCTCTGGTCCGACGTCCATTCGAAATCCTCCGCCGCGCAGGACGTGAACGTCGCAAACGGCGCGCCATGCGCCTTTCGGCACATTGAGCAATGACAATGGCTGAGCGGCGTGAACGGACCGCCTGCCGCCCACGTGACGCTGCCGCACAGGCATTTTCCGGTAATCATAATGTCCCCCTCCTGACCGGGATGAGTAAAATCGTTGCGGTCATGCAGGTCAACAAACCGGCGCTCAGATGACGCAACGGCGGTGGGATGTGCGCTGCGGTAACCGTCGGTTAACCAACTTTGCCCAAGCTGTCGCCGAGAGGGGTGGCAGATGCGGTTCGCTGTCTGGTTATTGCTGTTTTCCTGTTGTGCGGCACCGTCCGTGCGGGCCGGGGCGTGGCTGCGGGAGGCCGGCGAAGGTTTTGCCGCCGCGTCGGCCACACTACGGGGCGGCACCGGAACCGATGAAATGAGCCTCTATGCGGACTACGGGTTGCAGCCGCGGCTGACGGTTGGGTTGGACGTCAATCGGCGCGGGTACAGGAGCGGGCATGCGGTGGTGTTCCTTCGCGCACCGCTGTTTCAGGGGCCGCACGGCGGGCGATTGGCGGTACAGGCGGGTCTGGGCGCGCACGAAGCCGGATCCGCATCCGGCGCGATGGGCAAGATTGCCCTGCTCTATGGTCGTCCGCTGGGTCGGGACGATGCAGGGTGGTTCGGGCTGCAAGCCGCTGCAGAACACCGCGCCGGATTGCAGGCTCCGGTCTACAAGCTGGACGCGGTAGCCGGGTTGCCCGTTGACGGCCCGGTCCAGCCGATGTTGCAGCTGGAAACCTTCCATACTGACGGCTACGGGTTCGGCTGGACCGTGACGCCGGCGTTGATTTTCGGCCCACGGGGCCGGCGGCGGTGGATTGCCGGCCTCCAGTACCGGGAAGGCGGCGGCACGCATTCCATGGGACTGACCATCGGGCTTTGGCAGCGGTTCTAGGTCCCAAGCGGTTGCGGCGCGACCCTAGGGCATTTCCGCGATGTCGAAATCGATGTGAATGTGATTGCCGTCCGGATCATGCAGGTTGACCTGAACCACCGGAAAACCGGGCACCAGATCTATGCTGTGGTCAACCCCTGCCTTTTTGAGCTTGTCCACGAATCCCTGCATCCCCGTGGCCCGAAAGGCAAAATGCTCCAGCGTGACGTCGCCGCCGGCCTGCGGCGGGCTGTCGACCCCGATCAGATGAACATAGGCCTGATCGCCGACATAGAGCCACGCGCCGGGAAAGGGAAAGTCGGGGCGCGGTCCGGTCGGCATCCCGAGGATTTCGCCGTACCACGCCACCATGGCCTCCAGCCCGGCGGTTCTGATATTGACGTGATCCATTGCTGTAAGCATCTGCGTCCCCTCGTTCCTTTCGGGGACTGTAGAATGGATGGTCCGGATTGTTGAGTCGGCTTTCGGCGAACCATCGGGAACCCGCGTCGCGTTATGCTCTGGTGGATGCAATCGCGGTGATGGTTGTGGTCTCCGGCGGATTGGCAAAGGTCGGTCCCACGGTTTCGCGATATGCGGCAAAGGCGGCGCTGTCCAGAAAGGCCTGACGCCCGGCATCGTCGTCGAATTCGAACAGTCCGACAAACCGGGTCGGATCGTCGGTGGCAAAGCAGGAATACTGCATACCACCGGTTCCGGGCGCGCCTTCGTCCCCCAGAGATGCCACCAGCGTTTCCATGGCCTGCACCTGAGCGGCATGATCATCGGCGGATTTGAGCGTGTATTGAACGAGGAGGGACATCGGGCAACTCCTTTTGCGTGATGTCCAAGTAGGCGCTGAAACACCACCGGCTGGCAAGGGGAGTTGAATGAACGCCGCCTCAAACATATGTGATTTTTCGAATGTTTTTTACGGAGCAAGAGATGGCGGGCAAAAAACTGACATGCCTGGGTTGCGGGCAGATCAACCGGGTGCCGGAGCAGAAGCTGGGATCGGGTCCGAAATGCGGAACCTGCGGCGCAAAGCTGATGACGGACAAAGCCGTTGAAGTGGATGCCGCCACGCTGGCACGGGCGGCGAAATCGGACGACGTGCCGCTGGTGGTCGATTTCTGGGCGCCGTGGTGCGGGCCCTGCCGGACAATGGCCCCGGAGTTTTCCAGAGCGGCCACCGAACTGCGCGGCGAGGCACGTCTTGTCAAGCTGAACACCGAGGATCATCAGGCCGCCGGGGCCAAATACGGCATCCGCGGCATTCCGACCATGGTGGTGTTCCGCGGCGGGCGCGAAGCGAAACGGCAGTCCGGTGCAATGCCGGCGGGCCGGATCGTGGGCTGGGTGCGCGGCTGATCTGGATCAATGCCCGCCCGCCTCGTGGGGACTAGCCTGAGATGGAACAGTCAGGAGGACCTGCCATGTATTCAAATATTCTCGTTCCCGTCGCAGCTAGCGACAAGACGGATTTCGAAACACCTGTCCGCATCGCCCAGTCGCTGGCGGATGAGGGAGCAAAGATCACGCTGGTGCACGTGTTTGAAACGCTGCCGGCCTTTGTCGCGCAGCAGGTGCCGTCAGACATCCTGGAAGCCAACCGCAAGGAAACTCGGGCAAACATGGACGCCGCCGCCGCCGCGGTGCCGGGCGGTCAGGTCGCCTTGCTCGAAGGATCGCCGGGGCGGACGATTACCGATTACGTGTCTGATCACGGTGTCGATCTGGTGGTGATGGCGTCGCACCGTCCGGGGATGGGTGACATCCTGTGGGGCTCGACCGCGGGCTTCGTCGTTCGCCATGTGCCCTGTGCCGTCCACGTGGTGCGCTAGGCGCAGACCGGGTCAGATTGCTGCGCCGGTGTCGGTCAGAATATCCCCCGGCGCCAGCAGATAAGCCTTGCCGAACCCCGCGTTCAGCAGGGCGTCCGAAATCCTGAACCGGACAAAGCGGAAATCCGCGAAATCGGCATAGAGCTTCGCCTTTGGGCGCAGCGCCAGATAACGCGCCCTCAGACCGTCGCGCTCCGGCACGTCGTTCGGAATGATCTGAGCTGTGCAATGCAGCGTCAGGCGCGCATGGGTCAGAGGATCTCCCTTCGTGCCGGGTTCACCGACCAGCAGCGCACAGTCCGGATGACGCTCCAGCGCCGCGGTATGCGGCGCCAGTGTGGAAATCAGCGACAGCGGCGCGCCGTCTTCCGCTGTGGTCAGCGCGATGCGGCTGACGGAAGGGGATGGGCGGTCCGGACGGTTCACCGCCAGCGCCGCATGCGTGGCCCCGGCCAATAACTGCCGCGCGATGGCGCGGGCCTCCTCATCGGCGGGGTGAAACGGATCGGGCATCGGGTGTCCTGCGGGTGACCAACACCTTCGGTCCTGCGAGAAGACGCGGCGGAAATCAAGGGCCCGGACATGGCCGCCGGCGTTTACGACCGGTTGGCGGACCTGCTATGGCGGTCGAAACGCAGGAGGGAACGGTATGGGACCGGGCGCAATTCTCGTGATGCTGGCCGTGGGGGCCATTGCCGGCTGGATCGCCGGAAAGCTGGTAAAGGGCGAAGGCTTTGGCCTTCTTGGCAATATCGTTGTCGGGGTTGTCGGCGCGGTTCTGGCCGGGTTCCTGCTGCCGGCCATCGGTTTCGGTACGGATGGCGGCCTGATCCGGTCGATCCTGCACGCCACGGTGGGCGCGGTGATCCTGCTGGTGCTGATCCGCGTCATCAAACGGGTCTGAAACCCGCAGCGGTTCTTGCACGCCGCGGGCACGTGTTGTTTGCTGGACCCAGCCAGGAGGACCCAGCCACATGCCAAATATCGACCCCGCCACCAAATGCCAGACCGTGATCACCACATTCGAATGCTCACCCGGAACCTGCGCCGACCTGCTGGACGCGCTGAATTCGGCCTATGACGATTTCATTTCGAAACAGCCCGGTTTCATTGGCGCCGGCCTGCACGTGAACGACGCCCAGTGCCGGATCGCCAACTACTCGCAATGGGAAAAGCGGGAGGATTTCCAGGCCATGCTGCGCTCGGACGAAATGCGCCGCCGCAACCGGGAAATCTCTGACCTGTGCTCGCGGTTCGAGCCGGTGATGTACGAGGTCTCGGCAGTGTTCGGGTAGGGTGGGTTTTTTAGCCCGTCCTAGATCACGCCGGACATGACAACAAGGATCAGCAGGCCGGCCGGGGCGAGGGCGAGGCCCAGCGCCCATTTCGGCGCCTTGTCCATCGCGGCGAGGATCAGGGCGGGCACGGCAAACAGCGCGGTCGCGCCGATGCCGATGGTCAGAAAGCCGAGCGCCATGCCGCGCCCCGCGGCGTCCATGGACGCGTTGGTGGTGTCATACCACGCCCAGCCAAAGAGCAGGACGTAAGCGAGGCAGAGGGCAAAGACGGCACGGCGCATGCGCCGCAGGGTAGGTGGACCGGGGGGATTTGTCGAATGATGTGGCGCGGGGCGGATGGGCGAGTGGCGGAGTAGGGTGGGCAGGATTGCCCACCCTACGCTTTCTGAAGGGCCGGGGTATCAGGGTTAATGCGCTGGTTCGGCTGAATTTTTCCGGGGGTGACACATGTGCACCCCCTGTACACATCCCGTACAGCGGGCAAGGGCGCGCCAAGCCGGGGTCAAGCGGGCGGACGTTGCCGGCGGGACGGCGGGTTGGCGCACGGGCTGCGCTTGCTGAGACGCACCCCGCGGCGGGTCTGATGCCTGATGCCAAACCAAGAAACGCTGGTTGCGAGTCCCTGCCTGGAATCAAGGCCGAAGGCCGCCGGCGGGCGCTTGGGAGAGGGGACCACTCGGGACCGGGATTGGATGTACGTGGCGCCCACCTGCGGTCGGGCGCTGCCCGGTGTCTGGTAACGTGGGATGTGGAAACCACTGATGATGCAATGCGGGTGTTGGTTACGGCGCCGAAAGTAGGGTGGGCAAATCCTGCCCACCGGCCCAACTCTGGTTAACCCCGCCTTAATATCTCGGCGCGACATTCGTGAGATGCCAAACTATCGCCGCATCCGCCTGCCCGGAGCCAGTTACTTCTTCACGGTGGCGCTGGCCGACAGGTCATCCGCGCTGCTGATCGACCATGTGGACGATCTGCGCCGCGCCTATGCCGCGACCATGCAGGATACGCCGGTGCACTGCGACGCGATGGTCATCCTGCCGGATCATCTGCACGCGGTCTGGACCCTGCCGCCGGGGGACAGCGACTATTCCGAACGCTGGCGCAAGATCAAGCACCGGTTCACGCGGATGGTGGGCAGATTTGCCCAGCCTGTGCACCTGTCACCCAGCAAGCGGGCAAAACGGGAGCGCGGGATCTGGCAGCGGCGGTTCTGGGAGCATACGATCCGCAACGAGACGGATTTTCGCCGCCACGTGACCTATTGCTGGGGCAATCCGGTGAAGCACGGGCTGGTGTCCCGGCCCGTGGACTGGCCATATTCATCGCTTCACCGCGACATCCGCGCAGGCCGTGTCGATCCGGAATGGGCGGGTGTGGAAATGGACGGTGCATTCGGTGAGTAGGGTGGGCAAACCTGCCCACCACGTCCGGGCGATTGATACAGGTGGGCAAAGTTGCCCACCCTACGGGTGCTCGCCATACAGTATTCGATGAATTCAAGATGAAGTTTTGGGTTGGGACAAGGTGTGTGCTTACCTCCGCCGCCGCTTCACATTCCCCCCGCGTTGCCCGGCGCGCCCGGCGGTTGACCGCCCGCGCCCCTTCACCGCCTCTTCGGAGGCTTTCTCGACCGCGTATTGCCGGGCCATCGGGTCGTCGGCGATGGCGAGGTCCACGGCCTCCAGCCGTTTGACCTCGTCCCTGAGCCGCGCGGCTTCCTCGAATTCGAGGTTCTCCGCGGCCTTGCGCATATCCGCCCGCATGCCCTCCAGCACCGCCTCCAGATTGGCGCCGTGCAGGGGTTTTTCGACCTGCGCCGTGACGCGGGACATGTCGGTGTCGCCCTTGTAGAGCCCGGCCAGCACGTCCTCGACGTTCTTTTTCACCGTTTCCGGGGTGATCCCGTGTTCCTCGTTATAGGCGACCTGCTTGGCCCGCCGCCGGTCGGTTTCGGCCAGCGCGCGTTCCATCGAGCCGGTGATGCGGTCGGCATACATGATCACCCGCCCGTCGGCATTGCGCGCCGCCCGCCCGATGGTCTGGATCAGCGAGGTTTCGGAGCGCAGGAAGCCCTCCTTGTCCGCGTCCAGGATCGCCACCAGCCCGCATTCGGGAATATCCAGCCCCTCGCGCAGCAGGTTGATGCCGACCAGCACGTCGAAGGCGCCGAGCCGCAGGTCGCGCAGGATCTCGATGCGTTCCAGCGTGTCGATGTCGGAATGCATGTAGCGGACCTTGATGCCCTGTTCGTGCATGTATTCGGTCAGGTCTTCGGCCATGCGCTTGGTCAGCGTGGTCACCAGCGTGCGGTAGCCGTCCCCGGCAACCTTGCGCACCTCGTCCAGCAGGTCGTCGACCTGCATTTCCACGGGGCGGATTTCCACTTCGGGGTCCAGAAGCCCGGTGGGGCGGATCACCTGTTCGGTGAACACGCCGCCGGTTTGTTCGATCTCCCAGCCCGCCGGGGTGGCCGAGACAAAGACCGATTGCGGGCGCATGGCGTCCCATTCCTCGAATTTCAGCGGCCGGTTGTCCATGCAGGACGGCAGGCGGAACCCGTGTTCAGCCAGCGTGAACTTGCGCCGGTAGTCGCCGCGATACATGCCGCCGATCTGCGGCACGCTGACATGGCTTTCATCGGCAAAGACGATGGCGTGGTCGGGGATGAATTCAAACAGGGTGGGGGGCGGTTCGCCCGGTGCGCGCCCGGTCAGGTAGCGGGAATAGTTTTCGATGCCGTTGCAGACACCGGTGGCCTCCAGCATCTCCAGATCGAAATTCGTGCGTTGCTCCAGCCGCTGCGCTTCCAGCAGCTTGCCGTCACCGACCAGCTGGTCAAGCCGGATCTTCAGCTCTTTCTTGATGCCGTGGATGGCCTGCTGCATCGTTGGTTTGGGCGTGACATAGTGCGAATTTGCATAGACCCGGATCCGGTCCATCCGGTCGGTCTTTTCCCCGGTCAGCGGGTCGAATTCGGTGATGCTTTCCAGTTCCTCGCCGAAGAAGGACAATTTCCAGGCGCGGTCTTCGAGGTGGGCGGGAAAGATTTCCAGACTGTCGCCGCGCACCCGGAAACTGCCGCGCTGGAAGGCCTGATCGTTGCGGCGGTATTGCTGGGCCACCAGATCGGCGATCACGGCGCGCTGGTCGTACATGGCGCCGGTTTTCAGATCCTGCGTCATCGCCCCGTAGGTTTCGACCGAGCCTATGCCGTAGATGCAGGAGACCGAGGCGACGATGATGACGTCGTCGCGTTCCAGCAGCGCCCGGGTGGCCGAGTGGCGCATCCGGTCGATCTGTTCGTTGATCTGGCTTTCCTTTTCTATGTAGGTGTCCGAACGCGGGACATAGGCCTCGGGCTGGTAGTAGTCGTAGTAGCTGACGAAGTATTCGACCGCGTTGTCGGGAAAGAACCCTTTGAATTCGCCGTATAACTGCGCCGCCAGGGTTTTGTTCGGAGCGAGGATGATGGCCGGGCGCTGGGTTTCCTCGATCACTTTGGCCATGGTGAAGGTCTTGCCTGTGCCGGTGGCGCCCAGCAGCACCTGGCTCTGGTCGCCGTCGTTCAGGCCCTGCGTCAGCTCGGTGATGGCCGTGGGCTGATCCCCGGCGGCGGTAAACTCGGTATGCATCACCAGTTGCCGGCCGCCTTCCAGCTTTTCGCGGGTTTTCACGTCCGGGGCCGGGGCGTGCATCAGCGGCGGGGACGTGTCGGAATGGACATGGGGCATGAAGGGAGACTCACCTGATCAACTGTTCCAATTTTGTTCTTGTTGGGGCCGGGATCAAGGGGGCTGCTGACAGGGTTTGTCAGCAGGATGGGAGTTATGCCCAAAAGTTGGTGACGGCGTGATCAGGCGGCGTTTTGACGTTGCCTGATCCCGTCCTTGAAGGCAATCCCCTGGATCACTTCGGGCAGACGGTTTGGCCCTGAGATCTTCCTCCACTTCTTCTTGGCCGACATCATCAACCTGAAGACCATGGCGAGGGCGGTCTTGCGGTTCAGGCATCCTTTGGTTTTGCGCGTTCGGTTGCGGACCGTGGCAAAGACGCTTTCGATCGGGTTCGTGGTCCGGATGTGTTTCCAGTGTTCGGCCGGGAAGTCATAGAAGGTCAGCAACACGTCGCGGTCCTTGACCAGCCTGGCCACGGCCCGCTCGTATTTCAGGCCGTAGGTTTCCACGAAGAGATCGAAGGCCGCATTGGCTTCCTTCTTCGTCTCGGCCATCCAAATATCCTGCAGATCGGCCTTGGCTTTTTCCCGCAGCGACTTGGGCATCGCGCCCGTTACATTGGCCGTCTTGTGGACCCAGCACCGCTGCTCACGGGTGGTCGGATAGACATCCCGCAGCGCCGTCCAGAACCCAAGCGCGCCATCACCGACAGCAAGCTCGGGCGGCACCGTCAGGCCGCGTTTCCTCAGACCGCGTAACAGGTCCCGCCAGCTGTCCGCGTTCTCCCGGAATCCGTCCATGATGCTCAAAACGTCCTTTTCTCCGTACTCGTCAGCGCCGATAATCACCAACATACATTGACGATCCCCGTCCAAACGGGGCGTGAAGCAGACCCCGTCCGCCCAGATGTAGACATAGCGCTTGCCCGACAGGTCACGCTTGCGCCAGGCTTCATACTCGTCCCACCAGGTCGCCTTCAGTCGCGTGATCGTGGAGGCTGACAGCCCCTCTGCATCCGGCCCCAAAAGGGCGGCCAGCGCCTCGCTGAAGTCCCCCGTTGAAATGCCCTTCAGGTAAAGCCAGGGCAGCAGCTCCTCGACGGACTTCGCTTTGCGGAGATCCGGCGGCACCAAGGATGAACGGAACCTGATCTTGCTGCCATCGATGTTCGCACCCCGGTCGCGGACCCGGGGCACCTGAACGGGCACCGTGCCGACCCCGGTCATCACCGCGCGCGCTGGCAGGACCCCGTGGCGCACCAGACGCTGGCGACCTTCCTCGTCCAGCAAGCTGCGCGGGGACCGCCATGAAACCGGCAACCTCAGCCTGCACAGCCGTTCGCAACAGCTCGCGTGCCCCGAACTGAATGACCTCAGTCAGCGGATCAGGTGAAAATTCCGATGATAGCTCGAATGGAACACCGGTAGATTTCGACATGTGGCATATCCCTTTCTCTTGAGAATTGACGGCGCTTCAGCACCGCCTTGATATGCCGCCCCTCAGGGGCCATCACCAACTTTCAACCATATCTCGCAGGATGGGGTTCAGTCGCCGCCGGACCCGGTAATTATCCAGTCCGGCAGCCGGTTGAGCACCGGTTTTTTCGCGCGCGAACCGGCGGCCCCGAACGGCGGGTTGTCCTCGACCGACAGGTGCACAAAGACCAGCGTGCGGGTCCCGCGCTCCATCCAGCCGACGAACCAGCCGAGCTGTTCGCGCTGACGGTTGCCGCCGCTGTCGGTGAGCCATCCCGTGCCGGTCTTGGCCTGCACCGTACCGCTGCCGTCCGGCAGGGCAAAATCCGGCACGGTCCGGTCCAGCCGGTCATAGTTGTCTGCGGCGAGGCCCAGTTCGCGCCGCCGCAGACGGGACAGGAACGCCGCCTGTTCCTGCGGCGATATCCCGAGCGAGGAACTGAGCCATGCGTGGGTCAGGCCGTTCTCCTTGCCGGGATCGCCGGTCAGGTCGCTGTTGCCGTATCCGATCCGGTCGACGAAGCCCTGAAACTCCGCCATGCCGGTCCGCCGGGTCAGCCATTGTGAATACCAGATCACCGAATAGCGAAGCCACAGGCGCGGGGTGATCGTCTGGCGCCAGACGTCGTAGCGGGCGTTCAGAGCCGGGTCATAGGCAACCGCGGGGGCGTCGGGCCCGCCCAGCAGCCCGTTTTCGAACCCCATCAGCGCAAGCGGGATCTTGAAGGTCGATGCCGGGCTGAAACGACGGTCGCAATCCGGGCCGCTCTGATACAGGACGGCCCCGGTTTCGGCATGCGCAACGATGGTACAGGCGTCGCGGGCGAGGGCTGCATTTCCGGCGAGGAACAACAGCCAGAGCGACAGCAAAAAGACGGGGGGTGTGTATCGGTTCCGGCGAAGGGCCCGCGGGACAAATCGCGCGGTGTCAGCCGCCATTGCGGATGGTTTTTGCGCGTGTGTGCAGGCGCTGCATATCCGTGTCCTCGATCCCCAGCTCATCCAGATGCAGGATCAGCGAGTTGAGGTAGTCGAAATTCGGTCCCAGCCCGCCTTCGGCATGGGCAATCATCTGTGCGGCCTCGTCTTCGTGCAGGTCGGGCATATAGCGGCGGTTTTCGGGGTCCATCACGAATGTCAGGGCTTCCACCGGGCCCTGCAGGGTGGTGACATCGACGAAAACCGGACGGTATGAGCCCGAGAACATCTCGCGCATCCACATCAGCTCGGTTTCCTGCGCCACCAGAGGCCCGGGAATGCGGAAGGCCACGCCGTCGCAATGGCCGCCCTCGTCCAGCGCGGCCATCAGGCCGGGCCGGTCATGCGACCCGCGCCCGCCCTCCAGCCGCATGCAGAAACTGCGACGCCAGCCCGGCAGCGACGCCAGCCGGATCTCTTCCAGATGCACGGCCGGATCCCAGATCAGCGAGCCATATCCAAAGACCCACAGATCCCGGTCCAGCCGCCCGTCCAGAACGCTCAGCCGGTTGGCCTCGCGCGCGTCATGCTCCATCCGCCAGCCGGGCGGCCAGCCTTCCTCGAGCGCCTGCACATCCAGTTCGGCAAAGCGGTCATAGCTGAAGCGCAGCTCGGACTCCTCGGGCGGAATGATCCGGTCGCGCAGGGCAGGGGCGTGTCTGAAGACGTGGTCGGCAAAGGGCATGCCGCGATCTAGCCGGATTCCACCTCGGGATACCAGCCCGGTAAAGCACCGCACGCCGCCCGGCCCGGGAATTTGACCGGGCGAGGTTTTCTCGCTGACGGCTCTGCCCTAGGGTGACATGGCCAGACGCCGGAGAAGCAGATGCAAAGCCAGCTCTCAGTTGTCCTGTTTGCCGATATCGTGGGGTATTCGGCACTGATGGAACAGGATCAGGCCCGCACGGTCCGGTCTGTCCGGTCGCTGCGCGACGATCACCTGAGGCCGGTCGTGGACGAGCACGGCGGCACGATCATGAAAAGCCTCGGCGACGGATGGATCGTAAGCTTTGCCTCGGTCGCCGCCTGTGTCGATTGCGCGACGGCGTTCCAGAACCGGGTTCAGCGCGAAACCGATATGAAGCTGCGGGTCGGCTGCCATATCGGAGAGATCGTGCATGATGACGAAGACCTGTACGGATCGGGGCTGAACATCGCGCAGCGGGTCCAGGCCGAAGCCCCGCCTGGCGGGATCATGGTGTCCGAAGACGTGTTCCGCCAATTGTCGGGCGCGCGGGCCGCGCGGCTGAACGATGCCGGCATGTTCCGGCTGAAAAACATCGCACAGCCCGCGCGGCTTTATCAGTGGCGCCCGGAGCGGCAGCAGTTTCCCGATACCGGCGGCGCCACATCAATTGCCGTACTGCCCGTGGAATTTGCCCCGAAAGAGGCCGAGACCGAGGCGCTCGCGTCAGACCTGCGCGATCAGCTGCTGACCCGGATGTCCCGGCGGACGGGCGTGGTGATCTACGACGCCGGCGTGCGCGAGATCGAAGACGCAACCTATGACCTGCGCAGCCGGTTGCGGGTGGCGCAGGGGCGCGGACGGCTCAGCCTGACACTGATCCTGCGGGCCGACGGCCGGCCCGTGTGGTCGCAGACCTACCAGGGCGAAACCGCAGATATCTTCAGGTTTTGCGACGTGATCCTTGAACGGGCCGAAGGCGATCTGCGCCTGCAGACAAATGCGTTCGACGGTGACCGGCTGGCGCAGGTGCCGGAGGCCGAGCTCAGCGTTTCCGAGTTGCGGGCCCGGGCGGCGAATTGTTTTTACCGGGTGTTCTATGACGACTGGGCGCACGGGCTGCGTCTGATGAACCGGGCGCTGGAGATGAACGCGACCGATGCTGTGGCGCTGGCCATGCGGGCGGAGGCGGAAATGATGCTCTGGGCCGCCCGGTACGCGGACATGCCGGATGCGCTGACCGAACAGCTTGCAATGGATCTCGACCTTGCGGTCGAGCACGCTCCGGGCAGCGATTACGTCTTCTGGTCGCGCAGCATGTTGCGGGTGACCTGCCTGAACGATCCCGAAGGCGCGGCCTCGGATCTGGAACAGAGCCGCCGGCTGAACCCGGCCTATGTGGAGAACCACGAGGCGGCAGGACATATCAGGATGTACGAAGGCGCGTTTTCCGAAGCGGCCGACCAGTTTTCGCTGACGCTTGAACGGCAGGCGCATAACCCGCTGATCCCGTACCGGCTGTTTCTCTGCGCGGTCGCGCGGCACTGTGCCGGGGATCAGGAGGCCGCCGCGGCGGCCATCCGGCAGGCCATCGATATTCGCCCGCGCGATCGCGGGTTGCGGCTGTTGCAGGTGATCGTGGCCGAGGCGGCCGGTCAGACAGAGCTGGCAGATCGCACACAGCGCCGCTTTGATGCGCCGCCGCTCGCGCCGTCGATCTGTTCGCGGCGCCCGGTGATGCCGCCGGGCTAGCACGCGCTGAGCGACAGGCTTGCGCTGGCGGTGCGGCCCGATGTCTGAGGCCGGCCATTTCAGTTGTTTTTCTGCCGCCGGTGCAGGCAGGATAACGTGCAAGCAATCTGGAGGATCTGCCGATGCGCCCGCTCCGTTCCGCCCGTGTGACCGAGGGAAAAACCGCCGCTGCCGCCCGCTCGCTCTGGATGGCCGGGGGGGTGGAGCCGCAGGAATTCGGGCGACCGATCATCGCCGTTGCCAATTCCTTCACGGAATTCGTTCCGGGCCATGTGCATCTGCAGGAGGTCGGGCGGCTGGTCTGCGACGAGATCCGCGCCGCCGGGGCGATCCCGCGCGAGTTTAACACCATCGCCGTCGACGACGGTATCGCGATGGGCCATGACGGCATGCTCTACAGCCTGCCCTCGCGGGAGCTGATCGCGGACAGTATCGAATACATGTGCGAGGCGCATTGCGTCGATGCGCTGATCTGCCTGTCGAATTGCGACAAGATCACGCCGGGAATGCTGATGGCCGGGCTGCGGCTTAATATCCCGGTGATCTATGTGTCGGGCGGGCCGATGGAGGCCGGGCGCCTGCCGGGGCAGGGCGCGGTGCGCCGGGTCGACCCGATCGAGGCCTATGTCGCCGCCTTCGATCCCGACATGGGCAATATCGCGCTGGAGATCGAACAGAATGCCTGCCCAACCTGCGGGTCCTGTTCGGGGATGTTCACGGCCAATTCGATGAACTGTCTTGCCGAGGCAATCGGTCTGGCGCTGCCGGGCAACGGGTCCTTGCTGGCCACTCATGCCGACCGCAGGGACCTGTTCCGCCGTGCGGCCCGGCGCGTGGTCGAGCTGGCCACTGCCTATTACCGCGACGGCGATGAAAGCGTTCTGCCGCGGGCGATTGCCACGCGCACGGCGTTCGAAAACGCGATGAAGGTGGACATCGCGATGGGCGGATCGACGAACACGATCCTGCATTTGCTGGCCATGGCGGTCGAGGCGGAGGTGGATTTTTCGCTCGATGACATTGACCGGCTGTCCCGCCGGGTGCCGCATCTGTGCAAGGTGTCGCCGGCAACACCGGATTGTTACATGGAGGATGTGCATCGTGCCGGCGGGATCATGGGCATTCTCGGGGAATTGCAGCGGGCCGGGCTGATTGACGACAGCGCGGCCACGGTGTCCGGCGGGGCGATGCGCGACGTGCTGGCGCGATGGGATGTGGTGCAGAGCGGTGACGCGGAGGTCAGCCATTTCTACCGGGCCGCCCCGGGCGGGCGGCGGACGGTGAAACCTTATGCTCAGGACATGCGCTGGCGCGACATGGATCTGGACCGCGCGGGCGGGTGCATCCGCTCGGTGGCCCATGCCTATTCCGCCGATGGCGGGCTGGCGGTGCTGCATGGCAATATCGCGCCCGATGGCGGGGTGGTGAAGACCGGCGCGGTGCCGGAGGACATGAAGGTCTGGTCCGGGCCGGCGCGGGTGTTCGACGATCAGGAGGCCGCGCTTGCCGCCATCGACGGCGGCGGGATTTCACCGGGAACCGCGGTGGTGATCCGCTATGAGGGGCCACGCGGCGGGCCGGGGATGCAGGAAATGCTGAAACCGACAATGAGCCTGAAGGCGCAGAAGCTGGCCGACACATGCGCCCTGATCACCGACGGGCGGTTCTCCGGCGCCACGGCCGGCCTGTCGGTCGGGCATATCTCGCCCGAGGCCGCCGGGCAGGGCGCGCTGGCGCTGGTGCAGGATGGCGACCGGATCTGCGTAGACATCCCCGCCCGCCGGATCGACGTTGACCTGCCGGCGCGCGAACTGGACGTGCGCCGCGCGGCGATGGTGGACCGGCAGGGGCATGGCGCGTGGGAACCGGACGTGGTCCGGCCGCGCCGGATCACCGCCGCGCTGCGTGTCTACGCGGCCTTTGCAGAAAGCGCGCATAAGGGCGGGGTGCGGCGGGTCTGATGTGACCGGATTGGGTGCGCGTTTCGCGCACGCGTGTTTGTCTCGTCGAAAAACCTCCGGTTTTTCTCCTCGGGGCCTCCGGCGGGAGTATTTCGGCAAAGATGAAGACCCGGCGCGGGCCTGCGGCATTGCGGCGGGCCGGGCCTCTTGCCCCGGCGGCGCAAATCCCCGATAAGGTGAGCGGCTCTGCAGGAGGTCTGAAAACATGCGCGCACGTATCTACAAGCCCGCCCGCAACGCGATGCAATCCGGTGTGGCCAAGACAAAGGGCTGGGTTCTGGATTTTGCCCCGGCTTCGGCCCGGGAGGTGGATCCGCTGATGGGCTGGACGTCGTCTTCGGACACGCAGACACAGGTACGGCTGCGCTTTGACAGCAAGCAGGCCGCGCTGGAATATGCGCGCGAAAAGGGGATCGAGGCGCAGGTCTTTGAGCCCAAGACGCGCAAGGCCAATATCCGCGCCCGCGGCTATGGCGAAAACTTCGCGACCGACCGGCGTGGTGCATGGACGCACTGACCGTCGCGCGGGCCGCGGTCGCCGAGGCCGGGGTTCGGGACCTGTTGCTCACCCATCTGGACCTGATGCGCAGCTCTTCGCCCGAGGAGAGCTGTCATGTCATGGATCCCGACAGTCTGCTGGATGCCGGTGCCGTGTTGCTGGCGGCGCGGGTCGGGGAGACGGTGCTGGGCGTCGGGGCGCTCAAGCCGCTGAGCGCGGAGCATGGCGAGTTGAAATCGATGCACACCTCGGCGGCGGCCCGGGGCCGGGGCGTGGCCCGTGCAATCCTGCGGTCGCTGATCGAGGAGGCCCGCGCGCTGAACCTGTCGCGGCTGAGCCTCGAGACCGGCAGCGCCGAGATGTTCGCACCGGCCCGCGCGCTCTATGCCGGCCACGGGTTCGAACCCTGCCCGCCCTTCGAAGGGTACAGCGAAGATCCCCTGAGCGTGTTCATGACCCTGCGGCTCTGACCGCTTGCCTCGGGCAGGCAAGTAAGGCAAATAATGCACAGCGGTCCCGTAGCTCAACTGGATAGAGCAGCTGACTTCTAATCAGCAGGTTCGGGGTTCGAGTCCTCGCGGGATCGCCATATTTACCAAAGACTTACGGAAGTTTTGGAGCATTGCCCCGACGTATAGGTAAGCGCAGGGTAAGCACACGGATGTCATTTCGTGGATTTTCCTTGCGCGACTGTGCCTCTGTTTGCTTGTATCCAACGCAGGGAGGAGACCATGGGCCATATCCGGCTGGGGACACTTCCGCGTTCGAAGAAGTGGCGGGAGGTGGTTGCTCTTCTGGAGGCGGAAGCTCCGTTGGAGCGGATTGCGGAAGCGTCCGCGGACGCCTCGGAGCGGGATCTGTCACGGGCGTCGGCTGATCCGCAATTCCAGTTCGTTGCAAACCTCCTGGTGACCCTGCCGCTGGAAGCCCGGTCGCCACGGTTTTCCGATTTCCTTGATCGGCTGGGCATGGACGGCGGTGATCTGACCTCTGTGACCGGGCTGTTGTCGGGACTAAGTCGCGCCATCGACGGACAGGCGTTTGATCTGGGGCAGGGCTCAGATGCCGGTGAGCTTGCAAAATCAGCACTGCTGGAGAGCCTTTCCGTCCAGTTGAAGGATCGCCTCCCGTCCCTGTTCGAACCAACGCCTAGGGAAATCCGGCAGGCATTGGCGGGGTTTTCGAGCGGGCAGGGGTTCGCCGTGCTGGCGCGGGATTTCTTTGCGCGGCTCACCTATCGCTCGCTGGATTACTACCTGAGCCGGGAGCTGGCCAATCATACCGGTCCGGGCAGGCGCTTCACCTCGGATGCGCAGCGAACCGCGTTTCAGGAGGCGCTCCGCCAACATACGTTCGAAACGTCCCGGATCGTGCAGGAGTTCGCCGGCGGTTGGTATGGCAAGACAGTCTGGAGGGATCAGGACCTTGATCAGGCGGCCATCAACCGCTTTACGCGGTACGCCTTCACCAAGTTGAGGAAGGAATTTGGGCGGCGTCGCGCGGCAGCCTGAGCACCAAATCCGGTGCCTGGACCCGCTGACCCGGAGCGGCGGGGATCGGGTTCTGCGCTTTGATATTGATGGCAAGGAGCGGGGTGTTTCGCTCAGGATCGAGCGCTTGAACCGGCATATGGTGGAGGCTTTGCCGGACCGGGCCATGGACTTGCTGGAGATTGCAGCTTTGGTGTACGCGGCTGATGCCTCCGTCAGCCGAGGCGGCGCTGGACTGCGGCAGATGGGGCAGAAGTGGCACCGGCAAATTGCCGTGGAGATGGTCGTTCGGGAGCCGGAGTTCTGGCGACAAGATCGTGTGAGAGGATCGTTGGAGGAACTGCTGATGTTCCTGGGCGGCGACCCGTTTGAGTTCGAATTTGTGACGCGGTCCTTTGTCAGGGCCGAGCGAACCCGGTTCTTCAGATTTGACGAAGACTCCGCCTGGAAGGCGGATCGGGCCCTTATGTTTTCCGGTGGTTTGGACTCCTTCGCCGGTGCGCTGGAGGAGACCATTCGGCAGCGGCAACGCGTAGCGCTGGTCAGCCATTTTTCTTCAACCAAGATTGCGCCGGTGCAACGCGATTTGCAGCGCGCCATTCAGAACAGGCTGGGTGATGGAATGTCACGGCATATTGCTGTCCAGGTCCAGATGGTCGGCGGGAAAATTGTGGAAGCAACGCATCGGCTCCGTTCCTTTCTGTTTGCGGTTCTTGGGGCGATCACCGCGCAGGCATTCGGTCGAGACCGTGTTTCGTTTCATGAGAATGGTGTGGTCAGTCTCAACCTGCCGCCGGTAGGCAATGTTCTCGGCACGCGAGCGACGAGGACAACCCACCCAAAGACGCTGGATCTCATGTCGTCATTCCTGGGGACTGTCTTCGAGGGAGGCATGCGGATCGACAATCCTTTCTTCTGGCACACCAAGACCGAGGTCCTTAGGACCATCTCTGATCTGGGCATGGCGGACCAGATCCCCCGGACCCGAAGCTGCGCAGATGTTCATAACCAGACCAGGCAATACCCGCATTGTGGCCGATGTTCTCAGTGTATTGACCGACGTTTTGCCGCCCTGGCGGCCGGCCTGGCAAAGCAGGATCCGGAGACGGATTATCATGTCGATCTCATGGCCGGCCCCAGGATCAGGGTTGAAGACCGCGAGATGGCCCTCTCCTATGTCCGACTGGCCGAACTCTATGAACATTTGACACCGGAACGGCTTGTGCGGCATTTCCCGGCGGTTCTGGATGCGGTCGAGAGTCTGGGAGAACCTGCCCCCTCCGCCTGGCGCGCATCACCGATCTTTTGAAACGCCATGGACAGGCGGTCACCGGAGTCATGCGCGAAACCCTGCAGTCCCGGCCGGCCGAAAGCTTCCCGGATGACAGTCTCCCGCGCCTCTACGGAAATCTGACCAATGAAAGGCTGTTTGCCGGGCCAGTTGCCCAGGCAGGCGCGCCACCAGAGCCGGTGCAGCAGTTGTTCACCCTGGCCTTTGCAGAGGGTCGGTGGCCTCTGAGGATCAACGGTGTGGTCGAAATACGGCCCGGGGCGACGTTTGGTCTGTTGCGGGAACTGGCCGAAGAGTTTCTGCAAGCCGCCGGCCGGGGGATCGATCCGCTGGACTACCCGACAATCCGGGCTGACAGGCTGGCTGAGCGTCTTCATCTTGAATCCGACGAGGGTGTACGTCAGCGGGTTGCCCGGTCCCGCACCGAACTGGTGAAAAAGTTCAGGTCAGCGGGCCTCGACCCGGAACCGGCCGGGGAAATCATCGAAAACCTGCCCGGCCAGGGCTATCGGCTGAACCCGCTGATGGTTGAAGTTCGGATGACCGCTCACCGCGGAATACCTGACACCTGACCAAACGCCTCAAATGTCTCGCGTGAGTGGCCGTCGAGACCATAGGTTTAGCGGCGCCGAGTTCGAAGGTCAGCTTTACCTCAGCACCAGTCGGTCGAAAAACCCGACGCGTCCAAGGCAACGCGGGACGGACCAGCCTGATGCCTTCGCAGAGAACTCTGCCTCAGCAAGGCAACCGGGAGGCTGGGGTCGGCGCGGCACTGCAGCAAGATTTCCGCAAACGGCCGTTGAGGCGGGTCGAATTGCCCGGATTCTGAACCGGCCGTTCGCCGCGCCGTCGACGAAGTGGAAAGATGCGGGACTTTTCGGACCTTGGATTTTCGGCCTTCGCTGGCGCAGCATTCTCTTGCAGGTGCAGCGTCGTGTATTCCGCAGCGCGGCGAGTATCCCGTTTGCGGCCATTCAAATTGGTAGAAATCGGAGAAACCCAAAATGCACCTTCGCTGCGGTCTTAATGGACCGACAAGTCGCGGGACATTTCTGACTGGTGCGGTTGCGGCGAATGCAAGCGCAGAAAGTGCCAGCAATCGCAGTGGTTCTATTTCGCCAGCGCGGAGAGACTCGCCGAAGCGGTCGTTGAAACGCATCATGGATCGCAGAATCCTAGGTAGGCGTCCGTGCCAATGAGACAGAGCGCGAACTCAACGGGGTCTGATTAGACCCTCCATGGCTTCACGGGTGGAATCACCATTAAGACTGAAGCAGATTTCGTTCTGTGTCGGCGTCAAACAGGGCTAGTTTCGTCTTGTCGATCAACAGCGTACTCACCGTTTCTGGCGCGCAGGATTGTGGTTCTAGTCGCGCAACAACTTCTTTCCCGCCTAGCTCTATGATGACCAAATCGTCAGGTCCGGTGGGCTCGACTACATCGATTATAAGGTCGACGGTTTGGACATTTCCTTCTGCACCCAGTGGTGCTTGATTAGAGAAGGCCTCCGGACGAACTCCCACGAGGATTTCTTGACCTGGGGCGATCATGTCCCGTGCCTCGCATCTATCCAACTCCAACACCACATTGCCAGATTTTTTGGTCTGAATTTCGGCAGAGTTTCCATCAGAACAAACCTTGCCCGGGAAAATATTCATCGGAGGCGAGCCAATAAATTCAGCGACAAAAACGTTGGTCGGGTTGTCGTAAATATCCTGGGGTGTCCCAAATTGTTGAATTACGCCACCGTTCATTACTGCAATCTTGGTTGCCAACGTCATTGCCTCGATTTGATCATGAGTAACGTAGACGATTGTGGTTCCCAAACGTTGATGAAGTTGCTTGATTTCTGTCCGCATTTCGACACGTAGCTTTGCGTCAAGATTTGAAAGTGGTTCGTCGAAAAGAAAGAGCTTCGGATCACGGACGAGAGCTCGTCCGATGGCAACTCGCTGGCGCTGACCGCCCGATAGTTGAGCCGGCCTCCTATTTAAGAGTTGTCCGATCTGCAGTAAGTCCGCGACTTCTTGCACCTTCTCTCGTTGTTCAACTTTCGGGACGCCACGGACGTCCATACCGAAGGTAATGTTTTGACGAACAGTCATGCTCGGATAAAGCGCGTAGGACTGAAAGACCATCGCGATGTCACGGTTTTTGGGAGAAAGATCGTTGACTACGGACTCCCCAATTAGCAACTCTCCGGACGTTATCGATTCAAGGCCCGCTATCAGGTTGAGAAGTGTTGACTTGCCACAACCGGAGGGCCCGACCAATACCAAAAACTCGCCATCGCCGATTTGTAGGGAAATATCCGTCAGGACTTCGACTGCACCGAAAGCCTTGGTGATATTATCGATTACCAGTTGTGCCATTGTTATCCCTTCACAGACCCCGCCGTGAGACCACGGAGGAAATATTTTCCGGCAACGATATAGACGAGCAGTGTTGGCAACGCAGCGAGGACTGCGGCGGCCATGTCCAGATCGTATTGTTTTCGACCGGTAGTTACGTTGACGATGTTATTGAGCGCTACGGTGACCGGCACATCTTTGCCTGAGGCAAATGAGACACCGAACAGGAAGTCGTTCCAGATTCCGGTAAATTGGAAAATCACGGCTACGACGATGATCGGCGTGGATACTGGAAGGAGTATCTTGAAGAAAATGCGGAAGAAGCCGGCACCGTCAATTAGAGCCGCGTTCACGAGTTCATCGGGAAAGGTCACGTAATAGTTGCGGAAGAAAAGCGTCGTGAACGGGATGCCGTAGGTTGTATGGATAATAATAAGCGACAAGACTGGATCGCGCACGCCCATATACGACAATGTCTGAGATACCGGTATAAGGATCGCCTGGAACGGCATAAATGCGCCGAACAAAATCAATCCAAAAACCAGCTCTGAATTCTTGAACCGCCATTTGATGAGTATGTACCCCAGGATGGCGCCAAAAAAGGTAGACAAAAACACCGACGGAATAGCCATCATAAAGGTGTTGGCGTAAAACGCCTTCAGCCCCGTGCAGTTCAGACCAACACAAACCGTTCCCCAGGCACGAGCCCAAGCTTGTAGGGATGGATTTTGCGGCAGATCCATGATTCCACCTGCGTAGATTTCATCCAGGTCTTTCAAAGAAGTAATAATTAGCACCCAAAGTGGCAGCAGAAATATCACCGCTAGAACGATCAGGGACGCATAAATTAGTATACGTGAAATCATGACTTACTCACCCGTTGGAATGAAGTGGTCCCAGAAAATCGGACAACGAGCTAAGGTGTATCCCAAAACTTTGAAGGGATACGAGAATGGCGAAACGCCGGAACTTTACAGATCAGTTTAAGGCTAAGGTCGCGTTGGAAGCGCTGCGTGGCGATAAGACCGTGCAGGAGATCGCGGCGAAGCATCAGCTTCACCCGAACCAAGTGAGCACATGGAAGCGGCAGGCCATTGATGGAATGGCGGATGTGTTCTCGGGTGGAGGCAAGCCGACGGGGCCGTCAGAGGCCGAAGTTAAAGACCTCCACGCCAAGATCGGGAGGCTGGCAGTCGAGAACGATTTTTTGTCAGAAGGGCTGAAGCGATGAGCCCCGAGAAGAAACGCGCGATGATCAAGCGGGGCCATCCCGAACTAAGTGTCAGCCAGCAATGCAAGCTGGTGCGCCTGAGCCGGCCGGCATTCTACTATACACCGGTCGGCATCAACGCGAACACGCTGGCGATAATGAAAGAGATTGATCGCGTGTTCACCAAATATCCGTTCTTCGGCAGCCGCCAGATCGCGGCCTTTCTGCGCCGGGAAAGGATCGTTGTTGGACGGCATCGAGTCAGGCGGCTGATGGCCAAGATGGGGCTGGAAGCGATCTACAAACGCCCCAGGACCAGCCAGCGGCATCCCCAGCATCCGGTCTTCCCGTACCTGCTGAGGAAGATGAACATCGATCGGCCCAACCAGGTCCGGTGCGCCGATATCACCTTTGTGCCGGTCAAGAACGGCTTCTTGTATCTGGTTGCCATCATGGACTGGGCGACACGGAAGGTGCTGAGCTGGCGGCTGTCGAACACAATGCACGCCGACTTCTGTGTCGAGGCATTGAACGAGGCCATTGCCAACTACGGCCCGCCCGAGATCATGAATACGGATCAAGGATCGCAGTTCACCGGATCGACCTGGATCACGACGCTGACTGAGGCCGGAGTGCGTATCTCAATGGATGGGCGCGGCAGATATCTCGACAACATCTTCATTGAGCGCCTCTGGAGATCACTGAAACAGGAGGCGATCTATCTGGAAGAAATCCAAGATGGGTTCCAAGCCCGTTGTGTCATCAAACAGTGGATGACGTTCTATAACACCAAACGCCCCCATTCCGCGCTTGATCGACAGACCCCGGACGACGCATATTGGGCTGGCGTGGCAGAGCAAAAAGCAGCATGAAACCTAAACCCGATACACCTTAGAAACGCTGCAAAACTGTCCGAGAAGGTGGGACCACTTCAGAATTCGATTTTGATCCAAGCTCTCGAATGAGGTATGGAATAATGAATGTTGACACAGCCAAGAGCATCATGACGGCGCTGGCTGCCCCGATCGACATCGCATTTCTCTTAAAGCTTGCTGCAAACATGAATGTCGATGGCATTTCCGTTGCGTGGCCAGGCCCGCCACCTGTCATCGCGACAATCAAGTCGAAGCTGCGGATCGCTGACCGTTACTCGGTCGGGACCACAGCTTGTCGAGATTGTCACTCAAAACGCGCGAAAGGATTTGGCCGCTGCTCATATCGCCAAGCATCATGGTGTCGGGGCAAGTGAAACGGCCGCCGCCGGGGATTCAGAAAACGACCTGGAACTCCTCCAGTGGTCTGGAGCATCGATAACTGTTGCGAACGCCAAACCACACATACAGGCAGCCGCAGACATTATTGCACCGTCTTGCGACCAAGGCGGACTTGCATTGGCACTGAACTGGCTGGCCACAACATTGAAAGGAGATAACTAGGCAGCAGACTCATAAAACTGGCACCATAGCCTTACGGATGCGAGTTTGATCATAGCCATGAAGTTGGCTGAGGTTTTCTCATATCTGGTCGCGATGCGTCGGAACGAAGCTTTGAGCCTGCCGAAGAAGCGCTCGATCTTATTGCGTTCGCGGTAAATTTCCGCGTCAAACTCGGCGGGCAATTTCCGGTTTGCCTTTGGTGGGATTACGTCGATGGCGCCTTGTTCCCAGATCATTTCACGGATCCAGTCTGCGTCATAAGCCTTGTCCGCGAGCACATATTGCCCAGGCTGCAGTCCATCCAAAAGCTGTTCACAGGGCGGTGCGTCATGGGCTTGGCCCGGCGTCAGCTCATAGCGGATTGGCAGGCCGTCTTGGTTGGTAAGTGCGTGAATTTTTGTGGTTAACCCGCCCCGCGACCGCCCCATGCAACGACGCGGGTCGTTTTTTTGAGCGTTGCGGCTGAATGATGCACACGCACGGATGTTCCATCCACCATCACAGTGTCGACGTTGTGCGCGTCGGCGACCGCCTCCATCACACGATCCCAGATGCCAGCATAAGTCCATCGGTTGAAACGGTTGTACACCGTGGTGTAGGGGCCGTATTGATCCGGCAAATCCCGCCAAGGGATGCCGGTACGCAAGACATAGAAAATGCCACTGATCACGCGCCGATCATCGACACGCTTCACACCCCGGCTGTTGTTCGGGAGCACAGCCTTGATGAACTCCCACTCCAAATCGCTCAAGTCTGATCGCGCCATTCCACGGCTCCCCACATTGTTTTACGGAAAGTGAATCATAACTCGCTGGAAACGTGAAGCTCTTTGTAGGTACGCTGCCTAGAAGAATATTACCGCAACCGGTCACTTCTCAAACAATCCATATACCCCGAGGACGTCGCAGACGCCGTCGCCTATCCTGCGTCCGAGCGAACGGCAAAGATGACAGGCAACATTCTGAACGTTGATGGCGGAAATGTCCTGGCTTTCTCGCGTTAGTTGCAAATCCAAAATGCTGTCCTGGGGCAGTGCATGAAAGGAACAAGAATGTCGGACAAACTCGAAGGTAAAGTTGCCATAATAACCGGTGGCGCGGTTGGAATTGGCAGGGCCGCAGCACTTGCCTACGCCAAAGAAGGGGCGTCAGTTGTCGTAAATGACATCAACATAGATGCGGCAACTCAGGTTGCCGACAAAATTAGCGCTCTGGGCGGCGCCGCGCTTGCCAATGGTGAGGCCATGGGAACCTCTGCCGCGGGTGACGATCTGGTCAAGGCTGCGATGGATGAATTTGGGCAGGTTGATATCCTTTACAACAATGCAGGTATTTCTGCGCATGGAAACATGTTTGACCTATCTGACGAGGACTATCGACGGGTTATGGATGTTAATCTGGACGCCGTATTTTACGTATCGCGCGCCGCCGTCAGAGATTCAATGAAGCCGCGAAAGTCTGGAAAAATCATCAATGTCGTCAGCCGGGTCGCGTTGCGTGGACGTGCGGGCGACTGCAATTATGCTGCTGCCAAACTAGGGGTCGCGGCGTTTACCCTAAGCTGGGCCTTGGAACTCATGGAACACGGCATTAACGTTAACGCGGTTTCCCCAGCTGCCTGGACGCCCATGGCGGATGCCCAGCCTGAAGATGTCAAAAAGGCGATGCGGGCTGCGCGTTCAAAGAATGTCATCAACCGGGTTGGCGAGGTCGAAGACATCGTCCCCACCTTGATGATTTTGGCGAGCGCGGATTCAGATTACCTGACCGGCAACATATTGCATGCAACCGGACAGCCGATGATGTTGAACTAGGGACGGCAATAGTTTGCCCTTGAGTGACGGCGGGCCGAACAAAGTCGCAAATATTTCTGTTGCTCCGCCGCAGGCCAACACTTCGGTCTTCCCAGATTTTTTGTGGCGAACACTAGTACCGGAATCCGCCGAGCCGCCCTAAATGCCGATAGCTCTTCAGAAAAGTTGCGTGCACAGCCAACCCAGTTTTCAGCCCAGTGACAACACCAACACCCAGTCGTTCGAAAATGAATCTGACCGGCTAGGCGGTCAGCAGGGTCCTTAGTCGTCGAAACGGCGCAATGCGGCGAGCTTGTCGCTCAAACCACTCGATCGAATGCCCTCAATCGCCGTTACATAGGCATCAAACCCGACGGCATAGATACCGGCGTTCGCTGGATTTGGCGTCCACGCCCGGTCTTCGCGAACCATAGCTTTGCCGCCGCTGACCTCTAATGAAAAGAACAAGGTCTCAGTTGCGGAACTGCAACGCGGCAAACTTAGCTGCCAGTTCAATATAGTTTGCACCGAAATGGCCTGCCGAGCGGTGGGCAGGTCACGGACCGAAAGTCAGATACCGCCGCGTAGGCGTCAAGTCGAATAGGCCTTCTAATCCACTCGCTGCCTTGCAGAGAACGTCCGCTTCCCGCCCCTCGAGACGTGCGGATTTCAGAATTACCGGACAGCGATTACGCTAATTCCCGGACAGCCGTTTCGGTAAATCCCGGACAGTCCGGGCACGGCTGGTCACCTTTCTGCGATTATGTTTCGTTCACCATGGTTTCGGTGTTTTCATCGTCGGTCAAGTTTTTGCTTCATTCCTTTCGCCGCATGCCGTCTCCTTTCAATTCGATGCGGTGGGCGTTGTGCACAATCCGGTCGAGGATGGCGTCGGCGATGGTGGGCTCGCCGATCATGGCGTGCCAGCCTGAGACCGGCAGCTGCGCGGTGATGATCGTGGATCGCCGCTGATATCGTTCTTCGAAGAGTTCGAGCAGATCGAGACGTTGTTGGTCGGTCAGCCCGTGGGTGCCCCAATCGTCAAGGACCAGCAACTGAACCCGAGCGAGCTTGTCGACGAGGCGAGGAAACCGCCCATCGAGCCGGGCCATGGCCATATCCTCGAAGAGCCGCGGCAACCGGACATAGGACACGGAATGATCCAGGCGTGCGGCCTGATGGGCGAAGGCGCAAGCCAGCCAGGTCTTTCCGGTGCCGGTCTGGCCGGTGAGGATGATCTGATCCTTTGCCTTGATCCAGTTACCTTGGGCGAGCGACAGGATCTGGCGGCGGTCGAGCCCGCGGCTGGCGGTAAAGTCGACATCCTCGATACAGGCGTTTGGAAAGCGCATCTTGGCGTTTCTCAGCCAGTTAGCGAAGCGCTTGTCGGCACGGCACGTGGCTTCGCGGTCGAGCATGAGACCGAGCCATTCGTTGCGGTCGAGCGCCTGACCCGGGTCCTGTTCGGCGAGCGCTTTCCAGGCGTCTGCCATGCCTGTCAGGCTGAGCGCAGCCATTTGATCGAGTGTGGGATGTGTCAGCATCTGGTCTTTCTTCCTTGGGGTTACTGGTAGTAGCCGGGGCGTCGCGCGGAACGCGCGCCTATTCCGGTTGGCGCGCCTTTGGCGCGACGGATGTTGTCGTGGATCGGCGTGGCGGTGATGGGTTCTGGTGGATCAGGGGCCCGATCAAGACCGGTGATCAGGATGGAACGGACGGAGGCATATCAAACCGTGACAGGTCCACCCAGAGTTCCGGGGTTATCATCGGTGGGATGATGACTTTCTTGCGTTTTTCATGGGTTTGCCCCTGTCGATTGCCTTTGCCGGCTTCCGTCATCGCCAGGCTGGGGTGGTCTCGGAAGAAAAGGCCATTGAAACAGCTTGGTACATGGCTGGCACGTAAGGCGAAAATGAAGGCGCAGACACAGGAACTGGCGAAAGCATCCCTGTCGACTTGTTCGGTGATTGATATCGAAGCCGTCCTGATCGACGGAGCTTTCCCTCCCAAAGTGCGCGAGTAACTGGTCTAGCGAATTGAGCGCTATCTGGTCAATCAAGATAAGAGGGGGTTGATCGAACCCCAGATCGAAACAGAAAGGGTGGATCACATTGCCCGCGGTATGGGCGCAGCCAGCAGCTCGATATTCTCGCAGTTTCTATTGAACACGAATGTGGGGCTTTCAGCGATTTGACATCCCAAGCAGTTCTTCGCGGAATGCGTCGCCACTTCGGCCAGCATCTGCTGTATTCTCCTGGCACCAGTTCGTATTGATCGCGGCATCCGACACTTTGGGCTCTCTCATTGAATCCGCCGCGCCATGCGCGAACGGCGGCTTTGCCGAAAATCCTTACAGTGTCATTTCACCCTGTCCCGCAAGGAACCCCCATCTGCACAATACACTCACGCAGCAGCCCCCTTTTAAAGCCCCGGTAGTAATTGCACTGCTTTTTTGCCCGCAGTTCCCGTCGTATGGGGGTTGAGTAGAGCACGTTAACAACGGAGGCCTGCCTAGAGTGGCGTTGTCGCGAAGTCCTGGTTGCGAAGAACCGGATCTGAGGACGGATATTCCAGATCCGCCGGGCCGACGTCTGCCAGGGGTTCCGCGGCAAGAACCTCGTCAACCACCAAGACCGCTTGGCATCTGTTGGTGCACACGGGAACAATCCGCCGAAGGAGAGCAATATGTCCCGCCCGAAGGCGCTACCCCCCAAACCCAGGGATATTCTTCCCGACAATTGAACGGAAATGAGGAGAAACCAATGTCGATCAAATGCATCCTGGCCGCTTACAGTGGCGCGGCTGCCGAAGGTAGTGGCCTGCGGCATGCAGTTCTTCTGACGCAACACCATGACGCCTGGTTGACCGGCATATTGCGGCACAGCCAGAGCGGTTTGGCAAATGTGCTGAGAGGAAGGGTGACCGATGATTTCCTAGAGTCTTTTCACGAGACCGAGAATTTGCGGATGAAGGAGGCCACCGAGGAATTCAAAGAGGTCACCGCCGAAGCGGGAATAGCTGACAGATCTGATTTCGTTGAGCTTGATACAGCTGACGGAAGCGCCCTTTCGGAATTCGCGCGGTCTTTCGATCTGATTGTGACCGGGGTGCATTCCCGCAATGCAACTGAAGAGCACTTGTCGGCAAACCCCGATTTGATCGCGCTTCGCAGCGGACGCCCGGTTCTGGTTGTTCCGAATGGCTATACCACGACCAGGCTGGCGGAACACGCGCTGGTTGCCTGGGACGGCAAGCGCTCGTCGGCGCGGGCCATAGGCGATGCCATGCCGATCCTTGAGGAAAAGGCAAAGGTGACTCTTCTGACCGTTGGGTCGAAAGAAGTTGCCGGAACGCAAATGCTGCTGCGCAACCTCGGGCGCCATGGGATTGACGCAAAACTCATTCTCAAACCTCGCCAGAAATCAATTGCCAATACGATTCTGTCTGCCGCAAAAGAGGTGTCGGCAAATCTGGTTGTGATGGGCGCCTTTGAACACAGCAAGTTCACACATGATGTGTTCGGCGGCGTCACAACAGATGTTATGCGCGACGCCGAAGTTCCAGTATTCGTGTCTCACTGAAACCTGATACCGAAGAGGGGCCACAGCATTGAATTTATTTGCATATCGGCGCTCGGCGAACAGAAGAAGACGCCTACCGAGAAGCTTCGGCACACGAAGACGCTATGGCTGATTCCGATCCGTTGCTTGCAGATCAACTGATCATTCGAAAATTGGTCGGCAGGTGAGATATCACGAGCTGTTCTGGCTTTTGGGGATCGTTTGACCGCCCGGTGATTACTGCCTGGATGGTGGATTGACAGGCATTATGAAAGGCACCTGCTCCTGTCACAGATCCGGACATTTTGTATCACTTTTCACTCCCCCCGGAAGGATTTCGGGCGCGTGTCAGCGCAGCACATAGCTGCCCGGCGCGTTCCCGAGGGGGTCCTGGCTCCCATCGCCCGGCTGCCGGGCGTCAACCATGTCACCGGAGTTTCCAGCCAGCCATTTGCCCCAGCGCGGCCACCAAGAACCTTCATGGAATTGCGCCTCCTTCATCCAGGTTTCCGCGTCGGATGCAGTGTCGGCATTTGTGTAGTGGCCATATTTTGTTTTGTCGGTGGGTTTACGATCCCGGCAATATGGCCGGATTCGGAGACAATAAACGTCTTCGACCGGCTCTTCATGCGGCGAATGCCCTGATAACTGGTTTTCCACGCAGCGATATGATCGGCTTCGCAAGCAATCGCGCAAACCGGCACGGTGACATCAACCAGCGAGAGCCTGTCACCCAATAAGTCCATTCTGCCTTCTGCAAAGCGATTTTCCTGGCAAAGCCAGCGGAGGTATTCGATGCACATGCGGCCTGCAAGGTTGGTGCTGTCGCCGTTCCAATAGAGCAGGTCGAAGGCCGGCGGTGCCTCACCCAGCATATAGCGTTTTATCGCCGGCGCGTAGACCAGATCACGGGACCGGAGGTAGCTGAATGTGCGGGCCATGAAGTACTTGTCGAGCACGTCGTTTTCAGTCGCTTCCTCAACGATCCCGTCAACGAAATCGTCGTCGAGAAATGGCGTGAACTCTCCCTGGTCCGAAAAATCCGTCAGCGTGGTGAAGAATGTCGCCGATTTGACCGATTTGTCCCCGCGCTTGGCCAGCAATGCCAGGGTCATCGATAGCGTAGTTCCGGCAATACAATAGCCAACCGCATTGACCTGTTTTTCACCGGTAATCGACTTTACTTGGTCAATGGCTGCCAGAAATCCGTCGGAAACATAAGTGTCCAGGCCCACATCCGCATGGGATTTGTCCGGATTGACCCAGCTGACAACAAATACGGTATGGCCCTGATCCACGCACCATTTGATAAGTGAATTCTGTGGTTTCAGGTCCAGAATGTAAAATTTGTTGATCCACGGTGGAAAGATGATCAGCGGGGTCTTTTGCACCTTTTCGGTCGTTGGTGCGTATTGGATAAGCTCGAACAGGTCGTTTTGAAACAATATCTTGCCCGGAGTGGTGGCGAGGTCCTCGCCGACGGTAAAGGCATCCTCATCCGCGAGTTTAACCAACAGACGCCCATCGCTGGCTTCCAAATCCTCCAGCAGATGTTCCAGGCCTTTGATCAGACTCTGGCCGTCGGTTTCGGCTGCGCGGGTTTGCGCCTCGGGATTGCTTCCATAGAAATTGGCCGGGTTAAGAAGTTCGACGATCTGGCGCGCGAAGAACGCCGCTCTATGCTGATCCCGATTCTCAAGAATGTCCATCGACGCAAGCGTTTCATCAACCGCATTTTCAAAAAGCAGGTATTGCTGCCGCAGGACGCCAAAATAGGGGTTCGTAGTCCATTCTTCGGCCTGAAATCGTTTATCGTGAGGCGGCGGCTTCTGCGTGGTTTGTTCGCCCAGCGCTGCCAGATACGGATTACCCGCCGCCGCGTTCTGAAGCGATTTCTGCCAAAACTCAGCCCCGGCAATCAACCTGCCCACAGGATCCGCCACGAAGTTCTGGATCTGCGCGTTGATCACCTTCGTGATCAGATCCGGCCCGGGGCCCTGTAGGCTGTTGCGGATTTGTTTTTGTCCAAGCAGCGCGGCCACCAATCGATATCCCAACCCATAGGCTTGCAGCATTTCAGCAGTCTGCTTTGGCGCGGACTTCGTCAGTTTTTCGATCGCTTCCATTACGAGTATCTCCCGGTATTTCCTGTTGCATGCTCCGGCCGCTCGACCGGGCCAGAACATGCGGTCTGCTTGTCGGCAGGTCGATCACTCAGGAGACAGAGATTTGAGAGATTTTTCGACTTTCTCAGTAATGGACTGGTAGGCTTGTTCAGCCGCCGCCTTATGTTCCTGCGCAAGTTCCTGCATCAGATCTTTCGCTAACTGGAAAGCCTCGGTGTAAAGTTTCATGTTTCTCGCATAGGAATTCGCACTACCGGAAAGATCGGTATCTTCGGTCAATGCCTTGGCTTTGGCCATGCATTTTTCAAAAATCTCGGACTGGCATTCCATTAGCTTTTTGTAACTCTCTGCGGCCTGTTGGTTCGCTTCGACCAATTCCTTGAGATAGTCGCTCTGACCTGACAGAAAGCTCGTCTTATCGAGGTTTTCCATGTCAAATTGCGAAAGCCAGGATTTCATCCCTTCAGCGCTGTAAAGCTCCGCAATCTTCTTGGGGTCAAAGAGTTCGGAAAATGTCGAAATATCGAATGGGCTCTTGTGTGCCATTACTTTCCTCCTGAGACTATCTGTCTTCGAGTTCTATTTGCTTTTCTTCTTGGGCGGCATAAGGTCCGTGATCGTGCCTTCGAACATTTCTGCTGCGAAGTTCACGGTTTCACTCAGCGTTGGGTGCGGGTGAATCGTGTGACCAAGGTCGACGGCATCCGCGCCCATCTCAATCGCCAGCGCCACTTCAGCGATCAGATCGCCCGCGTTTGTGCCAACAATCAAACCACCGATGATCCGATCATCTTCCGGATCAAATAACAGCTTGGTCATGCCCTCAGAGCGGCCATTTGACAAAGCCTTGCCCGAAGCGGCCCAGGGGAATACGCCCTTTTCGTACTTGATGCCCTTGGCCTTGGCTTCCGTCTCGGTGATGCCCGCCCATGCGACCTCGGGGTCGGTATAGGCAACCGACGGGATCAGACGCGCATCAAAGTGACGTTTGTGACCTGCCGCAACTTCCGCAGCAACCTTGCCCTCGTGCACAGCCTTGTGCGCCAGCATCGGCTGGCCCACCACGTCGCCGATGGCGAAGATATGGGGAACACCGGTTTTCTGCTGGCTGTCCACGGCAATAAAGCCGCGTTCATCCACTGACACACCCGCCTTGTCGGCATCGATCATCTTGCCGTTGGGCTTGCGGCCCACAGCAACAAGGATCTTGTCAAAGGTGTCCGTGTTGACCTCGCCTTTGTCATCCTCGAACGTGACCTTCAGCCCCTTCTTCAGAGCCTCAACCGCCGTCACCTTGGTCTTGAGAAGGATGTTCTCATAGCGACCCTTGATCCGGTTCATCAGCGGCTTCACGATGTCTTTGTCGGCGCCTGGGATGATCTGATCCATGAACTCGACCACGGTGATCTTTGCCCCCAGAGCGTCGTAAACGCAGGCCATTTCGAGGCCAATGATCCCGCCACCCAGTACCAGCATCCGTTTCGGCACATCCGCCAATTCCAGCGCGCCGGTCGAGTCGATGATCCGCTCGTCGTCATGTGGGATAAAGGGCAGGTTCACAGGTTCAGAGCCCGCCGCGATAATGCATTGATCGAACGACACGGTGGATTTCGCACCATCATTGTCCACTTCGATCATGTTCGGGCCGGTGAATGTGCCGAAACCACGCACCACCTGAACCTTGCGGCCTTTGGACAAACCATCAAGACCGCCGGTCAACTGGCTCACGACGCCATTCTTGAAGCCGCGCAGCTTATCAAGGTCGATCTTGGGCTTGCTGAACGAGATCCCATGCGAGGCCATTTCCTCGGCCTCGGTGATTACCTTTGCCACGTGCAACAGCGCCTTGGAGGGGATGCACCCAACGTTCAGACAGACACCGCCAAGCGTCGGGTTCTTTTCGATCAGCACAACTTTCTTGCCAAGGTCAGCCGCACGGAAAGCCGCCGTGTAACCGCCGGGGCCAGAACCCAGGACAACCACTTCGGCATGCACATCGCCCTTGCCTGTCGCGGTGCCAGTGGCAGCAACGGATTGCGGGGCGGCTGCGGGTGCCTTCTCAGCCGCTTTCGGCTCCTCATCACCTGCTCCTGCGTCCGCGCCCTCGAGAACGAGGATCAACGAGCCTTCGGAAACGTTGTCGCCTTCGGCCACTTTGATTTCCTTGACCACACCTGCCGCAGGCGACGGAACCTCCATGGTGGCTTTGTCGGATTCCAGTTCGATCAACGGATCTTCCTCGGCTACGGTGTCGCCCACCGCAACAAGGATCGAGACAACGGGAACTTCGGAGAAGTCGCCAATATCGGGTACTTTAACGTCCATCGGTTTCTCTCCTTACCACATCAACTTGCGCATATCGCCGAGCAGCGTCTTGAGCGTCACGGCGAACCGCGCGGCCAAGGCACCGTCGACGGCACGGTGATCGTAGGACAGCGACAGGGGCTGCATCAGGCGCGGCACGAACTCCTCGCCGTTCCACACCGGCGCCATTTTCGACCGAGTCAGGCCCAGAATGGCGACTTTCGGCGCGTTTACGATGGGGGTAAAGGACGTGCCACCAATGCCGCCCAGCGACGAGATGGTAAAGGTCGCGCCCTGCATGTCCTTGGACTTCAGCTCACCCTCGCGCGCCGCTTTGGACAGCGTCATGAGTTCCTTGGAGATGTCGACCAGACCCTTGCGATCGGCATCCTTGATCACCGGCACCATCAGCCCGTTGGGCGTGTCTGCGGCAAAGCCGATGTTGTAGTAATCTTTCTTGATCAGCTTGTCGCCATCTGGATGAATCGAGGAGTTGAACTCCCAATGGCTTTTGAGCGCAGAAACGCTGGCCTTGATCACAAAGGATAGCAGCGTGACACGGTAGCCCTCTTCCTTGGCCTGGGTGTCCATTTCCTTGCGGTACTTGTCCAGATCGGTGATGTCCGCCTCGTCATTATGGGTGACATGCGGAATGTTGAGCCAGGAACGGTGCAGAGCGGGACCAGAGATCTTTTTGATCCGAGGCATTTCCACGTCTTCCACGGGGCCGAATTTCGAGAAGTCCACCGCCGGGATCGGCGGAATGCCCATTCCGCCCGCAGCGGGCGCGCCACCGGTAGCCGCAGGAGCCGCAGAAGATTTCAGATAAGCGGTTACATCTTCTCGCAGGATGCGACCCTTGCGGCCCGATCCATTCACTTTGGCCAGGTCAATTTCGAGCTGACGAGCAAAGGCGCGTACGGAGGGCGAGGCATGCGCCTTGCCAAAGCCCGCATCGGTCACCACGGGGGCGGGTGCAGCCGTTGGCGCTGCAGCAGGTGCAGCGGCCGCAGCGGCAGGAGCCTCAGTCGGGGCCGCGGCTGCGCCATTCGCTTCCAGCATCAATATGAGCGAACCCTCAGAGACAGTGTCTCCTTCGCTCACCTTGATCTCGGTTACCTTGCCTGCAGCCGGGCTGGGCACTTCCATCGTCGCCTTGTCACTTTCCAACTCAATCAACGGGTCTTCTTCGGCGACAAGATCGCCCACTGAGACCAGAATGCTGACCACGGGGACATTATCGAAATCGCCGATGTCGGGAACGTTTACTTCAATAGCCATTGTCTTGTTCTCCTTCCCTGCGCTCAAACCAGACGCGGGTTCGGCTTTGCGCCGTCGATGTCATATTTCTTGAGTGCCTTTTCCAGCACGGCCTTGGTGATCGCGCCTTCGCGGAACAGATCGACCATGGCGGCAGCGGCGATGTGATTGGCATCCACTTCAAAGAAGCGGCGCAGGTTCACGCGGCTGTCGGAACGGCCGAAGCCGTCGGTCCCCAGCACCGTGTAACGGCCCGGCACGCAAGGCCGGATCTGTTCTGCAAAGTTCTTCATGTAGTCTGTGGCGGCAATCACAGGACCTTTCACGCCTTTGAGCTGTTGGGCGACAAACGGTACGCGTGCCTCTTCAAGCGGGTTCAGCCGGTTCCAACGCGCCGCATCCTGACAGTCGCGACCCAACTCGTTGAATGAGGTTGCCGACCAGATGTCAGACGTCACGCCGAAGTCTTCCTCCAGCATCTCCGCCGCGTTCATGGCCTGCAGCAAGATCGTGCCAGAGCCCATCAGATTGACGTGCTTCTTACCCGGTTTGGCGACTTTTTTGAGCTGATAGAGGCCCTTGATGATGTCCTCTTCCACGCCCATAGGCATATCGGGATGCGCGTAGTTCTCGTTCATCAGCGTGAGGTAGAAGAACACGTCTTCATTGTTCTCATACATCCGCTTCAGACCGTGATGCACGATGACGGCAACCTCGTATTGGAAGGCCGGGTCATAGGTCACACAGTTTGGAATGGTACCCGCAAGGATGTGGGAATGCCCATCCTCGTGTTGCAGGCCCTCGCCATTGAGCGTGGTGCGTCCCGCGGTTCCGCCCAGCATGAAGCCACGTGCGCGGCTGTCGCCTGCGGCCCAGGCCAGATCGCCGATGCGCTGAAAACCGAACATCGAGTAGTAAATAAAGAACGGGATCATGCCTACGCCGTGATTGGAATAGGACGTCGCTGCCGCGATCCAGTCGGCCATGGCACCCGCTTCGTTGATGCCTTCCTGAAGCACCTGACCGTTTTCCGATTCCTTGTAATAGGACATCTGATCCCGGTCCTCGGGCGTGTATTGCTGACCCTTGGGATTGTAGATGCCGACCGAGCGGAACAGACCTTCCATCCCGAACGTACGGCTTTCGTCCGGCACGATTGGCACGACGTTCTTGCCGATTTTCTTGTCGCGCAAGAGAGTGGTCAGGATGCGCACGAACGCCATCGTGGTGGAAATTTCGCGCTCGCCCGTCCCGGCAAGCTGTCCCTTGAAGGTATCCAGTGGAGGGATTTCCAACACAGGGTGTTCCGTGGTTCGCTTCGGGAATTCACCTCCCAGCGCCTTGCGCTTGTCTGCCAGGTAGGCCTTTTGCGCGTTGTTCAGCGCTACGAACGGTGCCTTGCCTACGTCTTCGTCAGAGACAGGGATCTGGAACCGGTCGCGGAAGGCGCGCAGCTGATCCTCGGTCATCTTCTTTTGCTGGTGGGTGGTGTTCTGGCCTTCGCCAGCCGAGCCCATTCCGTGGCCTTTGACAGTTTTGACCAACAGGCAGGAGGGCTGCCCCTTGGTCTCGCTCGCCTTTTTGAAGGCGGTGTAGACCTTTTGTGGATCATGCCCGCCCCGGCGCAGGGACCAAATCTGTTCGTCGGTCCAGTCTTCGACCAGTGCCGCGGTTTCGGGGTATTTGCCAAAGAAATGCTTGCGGATATAGGCGCCGTCCTTCGATTTGAACGTCTGGTAGTCGCCGTCTACGGTTTCTTCCATCAACTGGCGTAATTTGCCGGAAGTGTCTTTTTCCAGCAGATCGTCCCAACCACGCCCCCAAAGCAGCTTGATCACGTTCCAGCCTGCACCGCGGAACCCGCCTTCGAGTTCCTGAACAATCTTGCCGTTGCCGCGCACCGGCCCGTCAAGACGCTGAAGGTTGCAGTTCACCACAAAAATCAGGTTGTCGAGTCCTTCGCGGGACGCGAGGTCAATGGCGCCGCGGCTTTCCGGTTCGTCCATCTCACCATCGCCGAGGAAGCACCAGACCTTGCGGTCGGCCATGTCGATATGGCCCCGGTTGTGCATGTATTTCATGAAGCGCGCCTGATAGATCGCCATAAGCGGCCCCAGACCCATCGAAACGGTCGGGAACTGCCAGTAATCCGGCATCAACCAAGGGTGCGGATAAGAGCTAAGCCCCTCGCCCGACACTTCCGAGCGGAAATTGGTCAGCTGTTCTTCGCTCAAACGCCCTTCCATAAAGGAGCGCGCGTAAATTCCGGGGATCACGTGGCCTTGGAAAAACACCAGATCTCCGCCATGAATCGCGGATTTGGACCTCCAGAAATGGTTCAAACCCACATCATACATGACCGCCGACGAGGCAAAGGACGCGATGTGCCCGCCATATTCGCTACTGACTTTGTTGCGACGCACGACAGTCGCCATCGCGTTCCAGCGGTTGATGGTGCGGATGCGCCATTCCATGTCCATGTCACCGGGAAATTCATACTGATCATCCACAGGGATGGTGTTCTGATACGGCGTGGTCGCAGAAAACGGCAGGGTCGCACCAGCAGCCCGCGCTTGTTGTACCGCTTTGTCGAGCAGGAAATGCGCCCGGTTCGCACCATCCCGTTCGATGACATCTTCGATCGCGTCCTGCCATTCCCGGCTTTCGGCAGGATCAATATCGTTTTCTACATTTGTCATTTCTTCAATTCCTTTACCCGAAGAACTGCGCGCCGTTGGCCGAGATGGTCGAGCCGTTGATGAAGCTGGCGTTGTCGGAGGCCAGGAAGACCACACAGCGCGCGATCTCTTCGGGTTCGCCCAGGCGCCCGGCCGGGATCTGCGGGATGATGTTCTTGTCCAGAACTTCCTGCGGGATCGCGCGGACCATTTCGGTGCCGATATAACCCGGGCAGACGGCATTGGCAGTGATGCCGGCGCGCGCACCTTCCTGTGCCAGCGAACGCACGATGCCGATGTCACCAGCTTTGGTGGCGGCATAGTTGACCTGGCCGGCCTGACCTTTCTGGCCGTTCACGGAGGAGATCACGACAACGCGGCCGAATTTGCGTTCACGCATGCCGGGCCAAACCGGGCGCACGGTGTTGAACACACCGGTCAGGTTGGTGTCGATAACCTTCTGCCACTGCTCGGGCTTCATCTTGTGGAAGAAACCGTCCCAGGTGATGCCGGCGTTGGCGACGACAACGTCGATCGGGCCCAGATCGGCCTCGACCTGTGCGATTCCGGCTTCCGATGCTTCATAGCTGCCGACGTCCCATTTGTAGGTCTTGATGCCGGTTTCGGCGGCGAAGGCGGCAGCGGCTTCGTCATTGCCAGCATACGATGCGGCAACTTGATAACCTTCGGCGGCCAGCGCTTTGGAAATGGCTGCGCCGATACCGCGTGAACCACCTGTTACGAGTGCTACTCTACCCATGAATTCCTCCGATGATGTCGTGTGATTGGAAATGTCGTTATGCCGTGAATGGCCGCCGCGAAGTGATCTTGCGCGGGACCTTGTCGCTGCGGATCAGGGGCGCTCGACGCAAAGCGCCACGCCCATGCCGCCACCGATGCAAAGTGTCGCAAGGCCTTTTTTGGCGTCGCGGCGCTGCATTTCGAACAGCAGGGTGTTCAGAACGCGGCAGCCAGAAGCGCCGATCGGGTGACCGATGGCGATGGCGCCGCCGTTGACGTTGACGATGGCCGGGTCCCAGCCCATGTCCTTGTTCACCGCGCAGGCCTGTGCGGCGAAGGCTTCGTTGGCTTCAACCAGGTCCAGATCCTCGGCCTTCCAACCAGCCTTTTCAAGAGCTTTGCGCGAGGCATAGATCGGGCCGACGCCCATGATCTGCGGGTCCAGACCGGCGGTGGCGTAGGACACAATGCGGGCCAGCGGTTGAATTCCGCGCTTTTCAGCGTTGTCGGCAGACATCAGCAGGGTGGCCGCAGCGCCGTCGTTCAGCCCCGAGGCGTTGGCGGCGGTCACTGACCCGTCCTTGGCGAAGGCCGGGCGCAACTTTTGCATGGCTTCGATCGTAGCACCGTGACGGATGTATTCGTCGCTATCCATCACCTTGTCGCCCTTGCGGGTCTTAATGGTGAACGCGGCGATCTCGTCGGCGAACTTGCCAGCCTTCTGGGCGGCTTCAGCTTTGTTCTGCGATGCGACGGCGAACTCGTCCTGCATCTCGCGCGAGATCTGCCATTTTTCGGCGACATTCTCGGCGGTCTGGCCCATGTGGTAGCCGTTGAAAGCGTCCCACAAACCGTCGCGGATCATGGTGTCGATATACTTCATGTCGCCCATTTTCTGACCCTGGCGCAGGTTCGCGGCATGGGCCGACAGCGACATGTTCTCCTGGCCGCCGGCGGCCACGATCTCGGCATCGCCAAGCTGGATGTGCTGAGCACCCAGAGCAACGGCGCGAAGGCCCGAACCGCAGACCTGATTGATGCCCCAGGCCGCGCTTTCCTGCGGCAGACCGGCGTTGATATGGGCCTGGCGAGCGGGGTTCTGGCCCTGCGCGGCGGTCAGCACCTGCCCAAGGATAGTCTCGGAGACTTCACCCTTTTCGATACCAGCGCGTTCAACGACGGCCTCAAGTACGGCTGCGCCGAGATCGTGTGCGGGGGTGTTTGCGAACGAACCGCCGAAGCTGCCGACACCGGTACGTGCGGCGGATGCAATTACAACATGGGTCATCTGGTTCTCCTTTATGACCTGTCCTGAGCATCAACGACTGCGATGGCCGTCATGTTGAGAAGGCCCCGGACAGTGATTGATTGTGAAACGATGTGAGAGGGTTTGGCTGCGCCGAGCATGATCGGTCCGACCGAAACGCTGTCACCCATGGATTTGAGCAGATTGAACGAGATATGAGCTGCGTCTATATTCGGCATGACGAGCAGATCAGCCTGCCCCTTTAGCGTGCTCGATGGCATCACCTTGTCCCGCAACGGCTGCGAAAGTGCTGCATCTACATGCATTTCGCCGTCAAAAACGAAATCCACACCACGGTCACGCAGCAATTCAGTGGCGCGGCGCATTTTTTTCGAAGAAGGGCTTGGCCGGTCACCGAAATTGGAATGGGACACCAGAGCCACATTGGGCTCGATCCCAACCGCGCGAATTGCAGCAACAGCCAGCACCGTCAATTCGGCGATCTCTTCGGCTGTCGGGTCTGGCGTGACATAGGTGTCGGCAACAAAAATTGTGCCACTGGGCAGCACAAGCGCATTCAGAGTGGATAGGTCGCTGATCCCCTCAGCGCGTCCGATCAGCCCTTCAAGCCGGGTGAGATGATGGCCGAAGCGTCCGTTGGTTCCGCAGATTGCGGCATCAACCTCGCCACGATTCAGCATCGCCATTGTCAAAACGCTCGGATCGTTGCCAACGCCGCGCAAGGCCTCTTTTGGGGAAATTCCGTTGCGCCCGACAAAGCTGTGGACGTCTTGTGCGTAAGGGGACAGGTCGATAGCATCGGGGTCGATCACATCCACATCCTCGCTCGGCTTGATGCTAAGACCCTGTTCGGAAATGGCGCTGCGAATGGCGGTCTCCGATCCGATCAGAACCGGGCGGGCGATTCCAGCGTCGACCGCCTGCTGAGCAACGTGCAGTACCCGCGTGTCGGTGCCTTCGGCAAAGGCCACGCGACGCGGATCACCAGCGGCTTTTTCGATGACGGGCTTCATCAGCATGCCTGACCGGTAAACGAACCGGCCTAGCTGCTCGCGATAGGCCTCCATGTCACCAACCGGGTTCCGAGCTACGCCGGTATCCATTGCCGCGTGCGCTACCGCTGGCGCGATTTCAAGGATCAAACGCGGATCAAATGGTTTCGGAATGATGTAGTCGGGACCAAAGCGCAGTTTTTCGGCCCCATATGCCGACAGCACCACATCGTCAGCTTCCTTGCGCGCCATCGAGGCGATGGCGCGGGCGCAAGCCATCTTCATCTTTTCGTTGATTTCGGTTGCGCCGACATCCAGAGCGCCGCGGAAAATGAACGGGAAGCACAGCACATTGTTAACCTGGTTGGGGTAATCCGACCGGCCGGTGGCACAGATCGCATCGTCACGCACCTCGGCCACCAGTTCGGGGCGAATCTCCGGCTCGGGGTTTGCCATGGCGAGGATAATCGGTTTTTCCGCCATGCTGGCGGCCATTTCCTTGGTCACGGCGCCCGCGACCGACAAGCCGAGAAACAGGTCGGCGCCCTGCATAGCATCTTCGAGCGTCCGGGCCTTGGAATCGCCCGCGAACTTCAGCTTTGTTTCGTCCATCGGACGCCCCGGGCGGTCTTTGTAGATGACACCCTTGCTGTCACAAACCGTTATGTTTTCACGTTTGGCACCAAAGCTGATAAGCAGCTCCAGACAGGCGATCGAGGCCGCACCAGCGCCGTTGGCGGCGATCTTGATGTCCTCGATCTTCTTACCGACCAGTTCCAGCGCGTTCAGCGTCGCTGCGGCCGACACGATCGCAGTGCCGTGCTGGTCGTCGTGAAAAACGGGGATGCTCATTTCATCGCGCAGACGCCGCTCGATTGCGAAACACTCCGGTGCCTTGATGTCTTCGAGGTTGATCCCGCCAAAGGTTGGCTCCAGAGGACGAACCGCCCGGCAGAATTCGTCGACATCGGTCGCGTCCACCTCGATGTCAAACACGTCGATGCCCGAGAATTTTTTGAATAGTGCGGCTTTGCCTTCCATGACAGGTTTGGAGGCCAGTGCGCCTATGTCGCCCAGGCCCAGAACCGCTGTCCCATTTGAAATGACCGCAACCAGATTTCCGCGCATGGTGTATTCGCTTGCAAGTGCGGGGTTGGCGGCAATCTCCTCGCAGGGAATCGCGACGCCAGGGCTGTAAGCCAGCGCCAGGTCAGTCTGAGTCGCCATCGGTTTGCTCGGCAGAACCTGAAGCTTGCCTCGCGGTTCACTCCGATGGTAGTCCAACGCTTCACGGCGCAGTGTATCACTCATATCTGGTCGTTCCTTTTTTGATTGGCCATGTCTGGAGGAACTTGTAGCGCCGTCTTTCTTTCTGTTTCCGGCACCGAAATTCGCAGAACAAGGCCGCAGCACGGACGATTTCGTCAGATCGCATCGGGCTGTTTCGGCGGAGCTGCGGTAGCAAACGCCTCCAGATCGCCAAGTGCGTGGAATATCCGGGCGATCGTCGGGAATGGATCAAGCCCAATATCAAACCGACGATTATTCCAGACCTGCGCATAGAGGCACAGATCAGCGAGGGTAGGGGTATCGCCGTGGCAATAGCGCCCGGTGTGAGGGCTTTGGGCCAGCAATTGCTCGAGGGGCGCAAAGGTGGTGGTCACCCAGTGGGTAAACCACCCTTTGACCGCGTCTTCGGATGCGCCCAGCCGGTCATCGAGATATTTCAGAACACGCAGATTATTTAGGCAGCAGACTCATAAAACTGGCACCATAGCCTTACGGATGCGAGTTTGATCATAGCCATGAAGTTGGCTGAGGTTTTCTCATATCTGGTCGCGATGCGTCGGAACGAAGCTTTGAGCCTGCCGAAGAAGCGCTCGATCTTATTGCGTTCGCGGTAAATTTCCGCGTCAAACTCGGCGGGCAATTTCCGGTTTGCCTTTGGTGGGATTACGTCGATGGCGCCTTGTTCCCAGATCATTTCACGGATCCAGTCTGCGTCATAAGCCTTGTCCGCGAGCACATATTGCCCAGGCTGCAGTCCATCCAAAAGCTGTTCACAGGGCGGTGCGTCATGGGCTTGGCCCGGCGTCAGCTCATAGCGGATTGGCAGGCCGTTTTGGTTGGTAAGTGCGTGAATTTTTGTGGTTAACCCGCCCCGCGACCGCCCCATGCAACGACGCGGGTCGTTTTTTTGAGCGTTGCGGCTGAATGATGCACACGCACGGATGTTCCATCCACCATCACAGTGTCGACGTTGTGCGCGTCGGCGACCGCCTCCATCACACGATCCCAGATGCCAGCATAAGTCCATCGGTTGAAACGGTTGTACACCGTGGTGTAGGGGCCGTATTGATCCGGCAAATCCCGCCAAGGGATGCCGGTACGCAAGACATAGAAAATGCCACTGATCACGCGCCGATCATCGACACGCTTCACACCCCGGCTGTTGTTCGGGAGCACAGCCTTGATGAACTCCCACTCCAAATCGCTCAAGTCTGATCGCGCCATTCCACGGCTCCCCACATTGTTTTACGGAAAGTGAATCATAACTCGCTGGAAACGTGAAGCTCTTTGTAGGTACGCTGCCTAGCGGATGAACCTCGCAGGCGATCATATAGGCAAGCGAGCGCACCCGCGCCCGGCCGTCCGGATCGGGCGGCAGCAGCGCGGGCTCTGGATAGGTTTCTTCCAGCCATTCAATGATCGCGAGCGACTGCATCAGGAATGATCCGTCTTCGCGTTCTAGCGTCGGCACCAGTCCGGTGGGGTTCATATCCAGATAACCGGGCGTACGCGTCTCGCCATCGCGAAGCACATAGGCCACATAGTCGTAGTCCAACCCTTTGAGGTTCAGTGCCGCACGCAGGCGCGTTGATGTCGAGGACCGGAAAAAGTTGTGCAAACGCAGCGTCATGCACGCGGACCGATCTTGGTTGAAATGTTTCCCAGCCCGTCAATTGATACGATACATGTATCGCCTTCGACCAATGCACCAACGCCGGCCGGGGTGCCGGTCATGATCAGATCGCCGGGACGCAGTTCCATTGAATGTGACAGGATCGAGACAATTTCGGGTACGGACCAGATAAGGTCGGCCAGATCGGCCTCTTGTTTAACGTCGCCGTTCACCGTCAGACGAATGGCCCCTTTGTCCGGATGCCCGACCGCAGTCACGGGATGAACCGGACCGATCACGGCGGACCGGTCAAACGCTTTGCCCCAATCCCAAGGGCGTCCCTGCTCGCGTGCCTTCAATTGCAGGTCGCGGCGCGTCAGATCATTGCCCACGGCAAAACCCCAGACATGGTCGAGCGCATTCTCTTCGGAAATGTTGTTTCCGGCAGTTCCTATCACCGCTACGAGCTCAGCCTCAAAGTGGAAATTGTCGGTTTCCGGCGGGTAAGCGACCACCTCGCCCGTATCCACAACCGCGTCAGCAGGTTTGGTGAAAAAGAACGGCGGATCGCGGTCCGGGTCTTTTCCCATCTCGCGGGCATGCGCGGCGTAATTTCGGCCAACACAGAATATCCGGCGGACAGGCAGGCGCTCGTCGCTGCCAGCGACCGCGACGGTCGGTATTGGGGCGGGATCGAAGGTGTATTTCATTTTGCTTGCTCCAGTATTTCTTTCACGGCGTGGGCGTTGAATAACCACTGTCGGATGATGTCAGCCCCCTATGAGACGAGGGACAATGAGGGCCAACGCTGGGATCGACAGGATCAGAGCGACCCTGACAACCTCGGCTCCCAGAAACGGTAGAACTCCGCGGAACACTGTTGCCATCGGTGTGTCTTTCGTCAGCGATGAAATGATAAAGACGTTGAGCCCGACAGGCGGCGTAATCAGCCCGAGTTCGACGACGACCAACGCTAATATTCCGAACCAGATTTTCAGATCATCGTTGGACAGGCCGAAGGACGCAGTCTCTGCGGTGGCAAACTCTCCGCCATTCAGCGCGATAAGCGTCGGCCAAAAAATGGAACCACCACAAGGATCATCGCAAGGCTCTCCATAAAGCAACCAAGGATGATGAAGATGATCAGCATGATGACCAGGATCAGCATTGGGTCGAGCCCGCTGACCGCCGCCCACTCGCTCAACGCCTGGGGCAAGCCGGTACGGGTGAAGAACCCCTTCAGGACTTCAGCACCAAAAAGGATCAGATAGATCATCCCGGCAGTGATTGCTGTCGCCCGGATTGCACGCAGCAACCCCTGCAGGTTTAGGCCTTGGCCGGTCACCCTGCGCAAAATGAAACCATAGGTTCCGATTGCGAACACACCGATCGATGCCGCGGGAGTCGGCGTAAACAGGCCGAAGCCGAGCCCCAGAATAATTGAACCAAAAATGGCAATCACGGGCACGAGACGACGAATGGCCATGCGACGCTCGTCACGCTCCATCGGTTTCGGTTCCGGTGCGAGAGATGGGTTCCAACGAACCTGTAACGCAATGACCAGGACAAAAACAGGATTGCCATCAGACCCGGTAAGACAGCGGCCTGGAACATCTTCAGGATTGAGCCCTCAACGATGATCGCATAGATCACCAGCGCGACGGATGGAGGGATCAGAATACCTAGCGTGCCACCGGCCGCCAACGCACCGGTTGCCAGACGCGGGGAATATCCCAACTCCCTGAGCTCCGGCAGCGCAACCTTTCCCATTGTTGCAGCGGTTGCCAGCGAAGAACCGCACACCGCACCAAATCCTCCGCAGGCCGCGACCGCGGCCATTGCGACACCGCCGCGCAAGCGGGACAGAAGCGCTTCAAGGCCCTTAAAGAGATCGCTCGACAACCGCGCTTCGGCGGCGATGTAGCCCATTAGTACAAAAAGAGGGACGACCGAGAGATCGTAGTTTGCTACGTTCTCCCACAGAAGCGTCTTGAATTGCCGAAGATAGGGCACAAAGCGAACGTAGGGTACGGCCAAGCTCAGAACCCAGGTTCCGCCGATGCCAACGGCGATCATCGCTATGCCGACTGGCATCCGCAACATCAATAGCACAAACAGGACGAGCAGCCCGATGATTCCGATGGAAATGGGATCAAGCATGTTCATATTCTCCGAAGATCTGCGACAGCGAGATCACGGCCCACAGGACCATCGAGGCGATGCCAGGAATGTAAAAAGGCCAGTTCGGCCAGCCGAGTACAGCCGTTACGACGCCATCTGCGCGAGTCTCCACCAGCCCAAATGTCATCCAATAGGCGAGAAACAAACTTATCGCGCCGGTCACCACCAGCCAGACCTTGTCAGCTGCTTGCTGAACGGTCCGCGGGAATTTATTCATGAAAAGATCAACGGCAACGTGACCGCGGTGAGCCTGGCAATATGGAAAAAACATCAAACCCGCGCAGCTGATAGCCAGGGTGACGAAATCCTCATAACCGGGCAATCCAGCAACATCCGCGCCAAACACGCCGGCGATCCTGTCAAGTATGAAGGCGCCGGTGTTCGTTGTGGTGACGGCTACAATTGCCAACAGAATGACACCGCCGAGTACGGCAAAGACATCGGCAAGCCTTCCGAGAAGGACAAACATGGTTCACTCCAACACTTCGAATGAGAATTGAGGAGCGGAAAGGCCCGCTCCTCGATCTGCGTAGATCAGCGAGACGCCGCCGCTGCCGCAACCGCCGCCCGGGCGGCCTCGACAAGCCCGGCACCATCAAGACCACTGGCCGTCACTTCGTCGATCCATTTCTGGACCACGCTTTCATTTGCCGCGTTGAACGGGGCCGCTTCATCTTCGGATAGAACAATTGTTTCGACACCGGCATCGCCGAGGGCCTTGACGCCACCCATCTCGAAATCTTCCCACATTGCACCGATTTCGGCGGCAACATTCTGACGCGAATTGGCGTCAAGGACGGCCTTTAACTCGTCCGACAAACCATCGTAGACCTCTTTGTTCATCGCGACCATGAAGACTGCGGTACCAAACCGGTCCCCGTCGGGTAGTTCGGTGACAAACTTATCGAGTTCCTGCAACTTGAGCGCCGGAACGATTTCATAAGTGGTCAGCGCACCGTCAACGACACCTTTTGACATGGCTTCAGGCAGGGCGGGCACGGGCAGCCCGACCGGCTCGGCGTCCATGTTTTCGATAACCCATGCACCGGTTCGGCCGGGAGTTCTAAGTTTCAACCCTTCAGCATCGGCAAAGCTGCGGACAGGTTTGGTCGCGGAATGGATAAGGTTTCCATCGTGCGCGTGAAGGAAAAGGATGTGCACGTCCTTGAAGTCCTCGTCCAACAAGTCAAGCGAGGCATTCAGGGCGATCGTGGTATCGGTTGCCGACCCGGCATGCACCAGTGGCAGTTCGAACACTTCCGAACGCGGGAATACACCGGGGGTATAGCCCAACAGGGTCCACACGATGTCGGCAGAGCCATCACGAACCTGACCATAGAGTTCGTTGGGCTTTCCGCCCATCGACATCGCTGGGAAGATCTGAATGTCGATTTTGTTGCCGCTTTCGGTCTCAACGCGTTCCGCCCAAGGCTGCAACATCACTTTGTGGGCATTCGCCACCGGCGGCAAAAAATGATGCATGATCAGCGTCACTTCCTGACTGACTGCGGCGTTGGCTGACATCGCCGCACCGACGATCGCACCAAACAAAGTAGCTTTCCGTCTCATGAGTATCCTCCTGTTCTCAGATCATTTGTGGTCGGACGGCGTCTACATGACAATTTGATCGCCGATAATATGCACAATTACTAACCTTGACGAAAATAATAAGTATACATATAGAGAGTACACACATTATAGAGCGATTCGGCGGCGTGCCGGCGCAGCGTGAAAACAACAGCCGCTCACCGAACTGGGCTTGAAAGAGGGTCGACAAAATGCATCTGGAACTACATCTAATGCCTGGACATATAATCCGCAGGCTTCACCAGATCTCGAGTTCGGTGTTTGTCGAACGTATGCAGGCCTCCGGTTTCAATGTGACGCCAGTTCAGTTCGCGGTACTTGCGGCAATCGACAAGGCTCCCGGGCTGGATCAGTCGACGCTTGGGGGGCTAATCGCCTATGACCGTGCGACCGTCGGCAATGTCGTTGAAAGGCTCGAAACACAGGGACTGATTGTCCGCAATGTCAGCTCAACCGACAAAAGGGCCCGTTCGGTAGCCCTGTCCAGAAAGGGAAAGATACTGCTGCAGGAAGTTGTGCCTATCGTCCGGCGTATTCAGGGCGAATGTCTTGCCGGGCTGAACGCTGGCGATCGCCTGGAGTTCCTGCGGATTGCACAGAAGATTGTCACTCTCGGAAATGAACTGAGCCGGTCTCCCTTGCAGGACAGCGGGCGGGCCTCAGTCCAGTCCACCAAGATTCCCGGCCATCAGAAAAACGCGGCTCTCTCTGCATGTAAAAGGAATGGACACAACGGCGCTTGCGCCGCCGGATAGGTGTTTTCCCCGGTGCGGGCTCCCGTCCCGGGGAAAATTTTCTTATTCCGGAAATTCTTCGAAGAAGCCGAGCTTTTGTTGCATAGGTGCGTCGTCCACCTGGAACAGGAAGGCCGGGGACTTGCCGGTATTTCTGATCTTGACGACGGCGTGGGTCGGCACGGCAACGGTGTCGTTTTCAGCCCAGCTGAGTTCCTCGCCGTCGACAACTGCTTGTCCATCACCTTCTATGACATGCAGAACAGCCGAGGATGAGCGCCTGACCGGTGCGATGGTTTCCCCGGGGCGCAACATGATTGCCGAGAATCCAAGCACTGGCATGCAAGACTCGCCGGTTTCCGGGTTCACATACGCTAGCTGCACCGGCTGTCCGGTGTTCGTGACCGTCGCCAAATCTTCTAGCGCGGCCCGCGTTTCTGACCAAGGGAACCGCTTTAGTGGATATTTGTTGCGCGGCTGGTGAAGGCCGGCAAACGGGACCAGCCCAGAACGGCGGTAGGTGGTCTGCGATGCGTCGGGTTGATTTCGGATGACCTGTGGGTCGCCCTCCAGGCAGTAGGACGCCTCCATCGCGAAAACGGTGGGCAGATCGAGGGCGTCCAACCACACCACAGGGCCATCGCCTTCATGACCATGTTCGTGCCACAAGCCGGAGGGCGTCAGAATCAGATCACCGCGTTCCATTGGCATCTTTTCCCCGTTAACGGCAGTAAACCCTCCATTGCCTTCGATCACGAAACGCACCGCCGACGGCGAGTGGACGTGGTTTGGCGCAGTTTCGCCCGGCAAGATCAGCTGCATGCCGATATAGATCGTCGGTGTGGCCTGCATGTTTTCCAGACCGAGACCGGGATTGGCCAGCACCAGAACACGGCGTTCGGCTTTTTCAATCGGGGTCAATTCACCAGCAAGCATCAGCTGAGGGCGGATATCGCTGTATTTCCACACCATCGGCTTGGTATTCCGTGACGGAATCCCATGCGGCAGAGCCGCACGCAGGGCTGGCCAAAGGGGCACAAGATTCTGCGCAGTCAGGTTGTTGCGGTAGTCGAGTGGCAGGTCTTCGAGTTTGCCAAGTTCTGACATTATGTTCTCCTTTGAGTTCAGGGGCGATCAATCCGCAATTCCGTCGAGACCGGTCCCGCCATATAGCCAAGCGAGGCTCTCGCGGTATTCTTCCTGGGACTTCGCCGCCAGAACCGCATTGCGCACCAGACGATGCGCGCCCGCCGGGTGGTAGATGTGTTTGCCGATCTCGCGAGAGGACAGGACAACGCGATAGGCGCGCGGTATGCGGGCAGTTTGGAAATCGGCGAACGCGCCTGAAAAATCGCCCTCGTGTTTCTCCAATTGGTGCGCCAGCATCACGGCGTCTTCCATAGCCATGCAGGCACCTTGGGCGAAATACTGATGCGTAGGGTGCGCGGCATCTCCAAGAAGCACAACGTTTCCGTCCACCCAATTGTCGATCGGATCGCGGTCTGCCAAAACCCAGCGGCGCCAGTCCTTTGGCACCTCGAGGAGTGCGCGTGCCTCAGGTGCCAGATGTTCGAATGCGGCCAGAATTTCGTCGCGTTTTCCCGGTTCGTTTTCACCGACATTGTCGATATCCGTGACAAATGTTGCCACCAGATTGAAGGTTTTCCAACCCTGCAGCGGATAGTGAACCATGTGTCGCTTGGGCAGGGCCCACAAGGTGGCCGCGTTCCAACGCAGGTGCTCGGGCATATCGTCGTGCTGCAACACCGCGCGATAGGCGACATGCCCAGACAATTTCAATTCGTCGCCCCCGGTCAGCTGCCTGCGCAGAGCCGAGCGAACACCATCGGCGCCGATTACTGCGTCGCCCTCGTACGTCTGCCCATTTTGGGTCAGGACCTTCGCACCGTTCGGCGTGTTTTCGTACCCGGTTACAACCACGTTGTTGACCAGCGTCACATTGTCGTGTGCTTTGCAGGCATCCAAGAATACCGCATGCAGATCAGCGCGGTGAATAACTGCGTAGGGGTTCTTGAAACGAGCGCGAAAGTCCTCACCGATATCAACATGCGAGACTTCTTTTCCATCGGTCCCATCCATCAGAATCAGCTTGTCGATGTACACGGCCTTGGATCGACCGGTATCGCCGACACCCAGATAGTCCATGGCGTGAAAGGCGTTGGGACCGATCTGAATGCCAGCGCCGATCTCGCCAAACTCGGGTGCCTGTTCCAGAACAGTGACGGCATAGCCGATATTGGCAAGCCCCATGGCTACCGAAACGCCGGCGATGCCTCCACCAGCGACGATTATTTTTCCTTTTGACATAGAATGTCCTCCGAATTTCGAAATCGATTGGCTTGCTTCTGTTAGCCTGCCGGGCGCGCGGCATTAAGCGGCATGCTGCCTAGTCGCACAAATAACAAAGTGTATACTTACCAATTTGACGCCAATCTCTGCGCCAAACGATAGGCAGGTTCCACTTTGTTCCAACCTGATCCGATATCTTAAGAGCACATATTGACCCCCATGCTCAAAAATAGCATGTATGCATACAGTTTGGTTTGGTCGGCAAATTGAAAAGGATGGCAGCTTGCGATGAGCGTGGAAGTCGGAGAACTTGCGGGACATCTGATCCGGCGGCTGAACCAGATTGCGGTTTCGACATTCCAGGACCAAATGAAAAAAAATGGGTTTGAACTTACCCCGGTTCAATTCGCGGCTCTGAACTCGATCGATGCGAACCCGGAAATAGATCAAGCCGGATTGGCAAAAAGCATAGGCTATGACAGGGCGACAATTGGCGGAGTTATTGAACGCTTGGTGGCAAGGGGAATTATCGAAAGAAAGGTCTGTGTCCACGACCGGCGCGCGCGCGAACTGACACTGACCAAACTTGGAAACCAAATTCTCAAAGAAGCTACGCCGGTTGTATTGAAGCTGCAGTCGTCGATCCTTTCCGGGTTAGACGACAATGAAACCGAAATGTTTTTGGCTCTGGCACGAAAATCGATTTCACATGTGAGCGATACCTGAACCGCGACTCGTATTGGCGTCTAGGGTAGGGGGACCGGCTCGCTTCCTCCATCATCTTTTCGCGGAAGACTTCAGCGGGTGTCTTCCGGCCGAGGCATTTGCGGGGCGTATTGTTGAGGCGGTCGCAGATGGCCGTCATGTCATGGTCAGACATTGATTTGATGTCTCTTTTGCGCGACAGCCAACGTCTGGCGCGCGGGTTGGTATTCTCCACGTTGTCTTTCTGCCATGGGCTGGACGGATCACAGAACCAGGTCTGCGTTCCGATCTCAGCCTGCAGATGCGGCCAGCTGACGAACCCAGTACCGCGGTCGAAGGTTATGGGCTTTCAAGCCACCAGAGGCAGATCGCGGATCGAGTCCATGATCTTTCCCATGACCGGTTTGGTGTGCTTGTTCGGGTTCCTGAGGATCACAGTGAAGCGGCTGACACGTTCTACCGACGAGGTGACATTCGACTGCCCAAGCTTCTGTTTGAACAGCATCAAATCAGCCTCCCAGTGAACTCGGCTGTTACGGCCTTGCCACAGGCATCACAGGCGAACAGGCCCGTTCGAATGCCTCAGGACTTTTGGGGGCTCAACTTCCGCTCCATAACCTCGGCGGCCTGACGAAGAGGATCATCGGCAAGGTGGGCGTATCTCTGGGTGGTGCTCGGATTTGTGTGACCCAGCAATCGCCCGACAATGGGCAGGCTCAGACCGCTGGAAACCAGATGGGAGGTATGCGCGTGACTGCAACACATGTGTTTGCGGCCGTCGACGTCTTCTGGCGCAATCATCAGATCCTCCAGGTTTGATCCGCGTGGTTCGCCACTGGTCGGGCCAGAGTTCTCCGCCTGGACCGAACCCGAATGCGTGGTCCAGTCGGCTGTATGTGAATGACCGTTTTTTTTATCCGGAACATGCGTGCCGAGGAAGGCGGACGGTGCCGATCTGATCCCGAGCCCAAACATGGTCACTGCGCCAGGATTTGAGAGCATCGCCGGACGGACGTGATTCGCGTTGCCGCTGGGGCGCGTCATTGCGAAAAATGCACATTGTAAAACAATGAAACCGTTCGGGTTTACACCTTGTAACGAACTGTAACGAACCCTGAATCTTATCCGAAAAAACCATAAAAACTTGGTGTTTCATGGCCTCGTTTGCCTTTGTGCCGGCCCTGCGCGGTGCTACCCTCTTTGCCGCTGATGGCAAGTAACGTGTTCTGGATTTGTGGCGGCCGCAAATTCGATTCCGACACCGAAAAATCGGTCTGAAGGACTTGGGCGCATCGATTTTCGCGTCTTCTGTGAAGAGGTTTAGAATGAGCAAACCGCATCGGATTTGGGCTGTAACAGCAGCGACGGATTTATCCGAACGCGGTTTAGTTTGGCCGGCTGGATTTGGGACTGTTGGGCAGGTTGTCCCAGATCGCCTCGATGTCGTTTCGCATGTGTTCGTGCAATCTGCCCAGTATCTGGTCGCGCACGTCCTCGGACAGTTGCGCCAACTCTTCCTGGGCCCGGACAAAAGCGGCCGGGCTGGGTTGAGCAACGGCGGTTCTGGCCGCGACTGCGATGGCGCTGTCGGGTCCTGCAATGTCCGAACTGACCTGTTCCAGGCCGGAAAAAAACCGCAGCGTTGCGTTCTGTGTCACCATTTTTCATTTTCCCCGCAGGCTGAAATCAAGCCGACCGGACGTCTCATAGGGGAGATCTGAATGTCCGGTCAATCCAATGATGTCGCAAGACTGTTCGAAATGCGAATGCAGGTGATCGGCCGGCTTTCGCAGGAAAATGCCGAACATCTGCGCATTGTGCAACTACGCAGCGGGCAGGACGTCCTGTCGATGAAAAGCCCGGACGCTGCGGAAATCAATGCCGCTCAACAGGATGCCGAGGCCCAGCTTGAAGCCTGCGAACAGCGCATAGGTAAGCTCGAGCTGGAATTGGCCGAGATCGACAAAGAGATCGCAACTGCGGCACAAAAGGAGAATTGATATGGGTGAGAACAGCGCAACGGGGCTTTCGCTATTCGACTTGCTGGCCCGGGAATGGACGCTGGAGAGCGGGGTCGTTCAGACAGAATTCAATCACGATGACAGCGCCGTGGTATTCAGGCTGGCATCCGGAAAACTGGCACTGGCGTCGACCAAAGATGCCGAGAGCCCGAAGATCCGTACGCGTATGGAACTGGAAACCGGGCGGACGATGATCCAGCCACGCAAGAACCCGGTGGCGCCTCTCAAATCGCCTGAGCCGGAAGTGCGTACGGATCTTCCCGCCGTCCGGTTCGGAGCGCAGGGTTTCGCGGTGGCCGATCGCGATGGCGCGGTGCAGCATGTCACGGCGGGCGGGCAGGTTGTGTCCAGGCTCAAGCCGGGCACCAGCGCGGTGACATCGGTGTGCGGCAGCGCCACGGGGCATATCATTGCGGTTGCCCGGCAGGATCGGGTTGAGGTTTGTTACACCAACGATATGCAGGTTCTGGCCCAGCTCACGTTGGGCCATCCGGTTACCTGTCAGGCCGTTTCGCCGGATGGGCACTCGCTTGCGGCCTGGGGCAACGGAACGCTCAGCCTGATCGACCTTCAAAACCCGTCAGCCGCGCCGCAGGCCATCGACTGCGGTGGCGAGATCACCGAAATCAGCTGGCACAAGTCGGGCAGCCAACTGGCCTGTGCCTCGGCAGACAAGAGTTTTTACGTCGTCAATCGCGCCACCGGAACGGCCCAACGTGTCGAGGGTTTTCCAAGCCCGGTCCGGAACACGGCGTTCAGCGATACCGGAAATGCACTGGTGACGTCCGGGGCGTTTCGGCTGGTCGGCTGGGATGCCGGCGATCTGCCGGAAAATGACCAGCCCGGGACACCGTTGACCACCGGAAAGCCGGGTTTTGTCGTGATCAATGCAATCGCGGCCCACCCCGAACGCAGCCTTGTGGCAACCGGCTATGCCAGTGGTCTGGTGGCGGTCGCCAGCATCGGCGGCACGGAGGAAATGATGCTGCATCAGGAAAGAGACACCGAAGTGCGCAGCCTGTGCTGGTCGAAAACCGGCGAGCACCTGGCCATCGGCTATGCCTCGGGCAAGGCCGCGCTCGTCACCTTTCCGGCGCAAATGTTCAAATAACAATCAAGATTTCTACCAACGGAGGAGAACCGTCATGGCCGACAAGCTGACACCCGAAGAGCAAAGCAAAGACAAGTACTTCACGCAATTGTCGAACATATCCGCGGATATGATCGAGGCGCACGGCAAGGATTTCGCGATGGGGGCTCTTGTCATGGCGGCCCAATGGATCGCCCGCGGGCAGACCGACCCGCAAAGTCAAACCGAACACTAATGCATCTGATACGACGCGGTGGGTTCTTCGGCATCGCCGGTGGCCAGCGTCCAGCGCAGCTGTTCGACGGTGATTCTGGAAATCCGGGCCGTCAGCCGGCCCAGGTCATCACCGGACGCCGGCTGGTCCGCCCGTTGAACCGCCTCAAGGTCCGCGCCAAACCGGTCAGTCAGCCCATGCGCATAGGCACACATTTCCTGCAGCCGCAGGGTCACGAAATAAAGGCAGTCGCTGTTTTGGCGAGACTGCGCCTCAGGGGGCTGGCCTGCCGTCGTTTCCGGTGTCCGGAAAGAGGAATGCACAGCCGTTCCAAGGATCGCCTTTACGTTCTTGCGCCAGGCGGCATATTCCCCGGTCTGATCGAATTCCAGCCCCACGCGGTACAACTGTTCGCTCACCGCTTTGAATGCGCGCCCGCCAGAGATATGGCGGCGCCAGAATTCGTTGGCTTCTTCAACGGTGGTGCATTCGATGAACCGTGCGGCCAGCTTTGGCCGGGACACGAACGCCAGCGCCATGTCCACGTCCTCGGATATGCTGCGCGCGATCTGCATGGATGGCGTCGGCAGCCCGGTCAGAAACAGCAATCGGATCGCATCGAGCTGTTCGATCATCCGAAACGTCAAGGCGTGCAGGGCGCGCCATTGCGGGTTGGTCAGTCTGGTGTCGCGGGAATTGACCGCCGCTCCGGCGGTGGCGTTCAGAGATGCGAGCCAGATGGCGGCCTGCTCGAACATGAAAAACTGGTCGACCGGACCGCTGTCGTTGGCAAGGTCCCAATCGCCGACCACATGTACGCTTCGGAAACGCCCGATCGTATTGCGCCACACGTTGTCCAGGTCCAGCCCACGTGCCGACCACATCTGGCGGGTGCGCGCCAAAAGCTGCGGGGACAGGCCCGGATAGTTGGCTTCGAAAGGCAAATGGGCCGGGGCGATGAAATTGGTCGGCATGGCGAAGTCAATCCTGCTGATCTGGCTCAAAACTATCAGCGATCCCTGGTCCGACAATGCATGAAATGTCGGAAGATCGGAATTGGTGGACCGGCCGCCCCGCATTCGTTGTCCGAAATCAGTGGCTGTGCGGCGTGATGAAAGCGGGTTATGCACATGCCCTTCGTCAGACCGGGTCGCTGAACCAGGTCATGATGCTGGCCGTCAAGGTGATGCGTATGACGGGGGTGGAACTGCGCGAACATCTGACGGATACGATTGAGCGAAATCCACTTGTCGAAGTCGAACGCGGGCAAAAAGACACCGGCGCAGGGGCGGCAAGCTGGGGCACGCAGGATTTGCCTAACGACGCCCGGAACAGCCTCTACCGCCATATTGCCGATCAATTCCATCTGGTTTTCCACTCAAACCGTGAGATCGAGATCGCTTTGGCGTTCCTGCAGGAGATCGAGCCGAGCGGGTGGCTCGCGGCGCCCGCTGAACACATTGCGGAGGTTCACGGCTTTGCCCTTTGGGACTGTCAAAGCGTGCTGGACCGGCTGCAAAGCCTGGAGCCGGCAGGCGTGTTTGCGCGCGATCTGAAGGATTGCCTGAGGCTTCAGGCAATCGACCGGGGCCAGTTCGATGACGTTATGGAAACGTTGATCGCACATCTGGATCACTTGATGACCTGCGATGTGGCGACGCTGGCGCGCAGGCTGAAAAGCGACCCGAAAGAGTTCGCCCTGCGGCTGGATCTTATCCGCAGGATGGACCCGAAGCCTGGCAGCGCGTTTTCGTTCGATGAAACCGTTCTGCGCGGAAGCGACGTGATTTTGCAGGTCACCGAACAGGAAGTGACCATTGAGCTAAGCGGGTCGAGTTTCCCCTCGGTTCGGCTGTCTCATGGTTCTGACGCGGACGGGCCGGGCGGATCGCAAGACGCAAGCGCGCTGAAAAATCTGGTTCAGGAAGCCAGGGCGTTGCAGACCGCCGTTGAAATGCGGAAGTCTACGACGTTGTCGGTCGTTGGCGCGATTTTTGCCCGACAGCAGGGCTTTCTCGCGAACGGGTACGCGGCCCTTGCCCCGATGGGTATGAGTGACATCGCGGACGACATCGGCGTCAGCGAAGCAACGGTCAGCCGGATCTTGTCAGGTTTGACAATTCAGTGCCCGCTCGGGTGCATTTCTGCAAAGTCTCTGTTTTGCAGCCCGGTTCCGTATTGCGACCAGCCCCGGACGAAACACGCAGCGTTGCAGATGATCAAGGATCTGGTTGCCGGTGAAGACAGGATGTCACCGCTGGGTGATCAGGAGATCGCCCATCAGATGAAGAGGTCCGGCTTCGATCTGTCCCGACGGACGGTCACAAAATACCGGCAATTTCTTGGTCTTGACGCGCCCGCTATCCGCCGCAAGTCCGCTGAACTCTCCGCATTGGTAGTGAATGCACGGGCCGCGGATCTTCCCTCGCGCGATAATCAGCAGAATTACCGCCACACCTAGAAACTCCACAGACAGAAAGGTCGCCAAAATGGCCAAGGCAATCCACAGCATGATCCGGGTTTTAAACGAGGAACGGTCAGTGGGCTTTTACGGCGCGGCGTTCGGGCTGACGGTCGCCGACCGGCTGGATTTCGAAGGCTTCACGCTGCTCTATCTTTCCAATTCTGAAAGCACGTTTGAACTTGAACTGACCGTCAACAAGGGCACCGAAGAACCCTACGATCTGGGCAACGGCTATGGGCATCTGGCAGTGTCTGTCGACGATCTGGATGCAGAACACGCCAGAATGACGGAACTGGGTCTGGCACCGCGCAAGATCGTCGATTTTGCAAACAATGGCGTGCCGGTGGCGCGGTTCTTTTTCATTGCCGACCCCGATGGCTACCAGATCGAAGTACTGCAGCGGGCCGGGCGCTATTTGTAACGATGTTCCGGGCGCCCAATCTTCCCGGCGATCCGGATGAAGGGGAACACGGCGGGACAGCATTGGGAGCCCGCGCGTCACTGCGGCCCTATTCCGCGTCAGATGCCGTGGCAGTCATTGCCGCTTTGCAGGACCCGGTTCTGACGCGCTGGCTGGCCGCCTTGCCGGTACCGCCCGACCGGCAATCAGGCGAGAAGTACCTGCAATTTCTCGGCGATCGGGATGTTTGGGCGCGAGTCCTGTGTGTTGACGGCGATCTGGCGGGGATAATCAGTCTGGGAACAGAGCTGTCATTCTGGATCCGGCCGGCGTTTCACGGTCAGGGGCTGGGTCTTTGGGCCGTGCGCGAATTTCTGCACCGATTACCGGACGGAACCGGAACGGTGACAGCCTGCTGCATGGCGCAGAACCAAGCCGCGGCAGCTTTGTTACGAAAGCTCGGCTTTGACCTTGTCGGCCCGCCCTTCCGGCGGTTCTCCTTTGCGCATGGACACGCTGTTGCGTTCTTGCGGTTCCAGCGCCGCTGCCACCCCGTGGATCGGGTGTCAGGCCAGTAACCGCTGATGTCATGATTGCAGGGCACCCGAGACCTTTGTCGGTGCCTTCGGCAGCCATTCCAAAAGCAATCCTCCCCGAAAAAACCAGCGTTACGGCAAAAGTGTAACACGCGCTGTAACAGGCGCGGAGTGTAACAAGCGTAAAGAAATGGAACGGTATTCAGGTGCTGCAAGGTACAGCACATTTGGCCAGCCGCTGCCGGGAATGTCAATTTTTCGCACCCGGATTCCAAATAATTATTCTTTAAAAACAACGTACTGTGCTCATTTTTTGCCCCGCATGCATATTTTTTTGGCTCCGAAGAACCGGTCAGGCACGGTAATTACATGTTCTTTGGCATAACGCCGAGTTTCCACGAAGAGGGAAACCGCCAAGAACGAAGGAACAGGGAGCGGGCTGCCGCGGACAAACAGAAGGGGATGAAACGTTCCCTCGGTTGCGGAAGTCCAGCAAGCTTTCAAACCTTTGCCGTGATCCGAACGGTCGGGTCCAGTTGCCGTCGCAAATCTGCGCGGTAGCGGGGATGGCCCGACCAGTCTGGCAGCATCAGCTGCCGCCAAAGGACCGGCTGACCGGTCAGAGCTGAAAGGAGGCTCATGGCATGGCGATTACGCTAAACAAAATAACCTCTCAACGGGGAATCTCGGTGGGCGAAGCCACCAAGAAGATTTCCGATCTTGGCTGGAACCCAACATACGTTCAGGAAGCCAACACCTTCCCGACCGACTACAAGATCACCAAGGCACCGCGCGATCCGATGAAGCAGGTGCTGCGGTCCTACTTCCCGATGGAAGAGGAAAAGGATAACCGCGTCTACGGTGCGCTGGATGCGGCCCTTCGCGGCGACATGTTCCGCAATGTCGAACCACGCTGGATCGAATGGATGAAGCTGTTCCTGGCGATCATCCCGTTCCCGGAAATCTCTGCCGCCCGTTCGATGGCAATGGTTGCCCGTTTGGCGCCCGGCGAAGATCTGCGGACCGGCTTCACCATGCAGATGGTCGATGAATTCCGGCACTCGACGATCCAGATGAACCTGAAAAAGTGGTACATGGAAAACTATATCGACCCAGCCGGGTTTGATATCACCGAAGAAGCCTTCGGCAAGTGCTATGCAACCACGATCGGCCGCCAGTTCGGCGAGGGGTTCATCACCGGCGACACCATGACCGCCGCGTGCATGTACCTGACGGTTGTCGCTGAAACCGCCTTCACCAACACGCTCTTTGTGGCCATGCCGTCGGAAGCCGCCCGCAACGGTGACTACGCGCTTCCCACCGTGTTCCTGTCGGTTCAGTCCGACGAGAGCCGCCACATCGGAAACGGCCACTCGCTGTTGATGGCCGCGCTGAAAGAACCTGACAACCATCAGCTTCTGGAACGCGACCTGCGTTATGCCTTCTGGCAGAACCACGCCATTGTGGACGCAGCCATCGGTACCTTCATCGAATACGGCACCACCAACCGCGACAAGGAAAAGGAATCCTACGCGGAAATGTGGCACCGCTGGATCTTTGAAGATTACTACCGGACCTACATGCTGCCGCTCGAAAAGTATGGCGTGAAAGTGCATCACGACGATGTGCAGGAAGCCTGGAAGCGGATCACCGAGAAGAATTATGTGCACAAGGTTGCCCAGTTCTTCGCGTTTGGCTGGCCGGTGAATTTCTGGCGGATCGAAGCTCAGACCGAGAAAGACTTCGAATGGTTCGAGCACAAGTATCCGGGCTGGTATGCTGAGTTTGGCGACTTCTGGAAGTGGTATGCGAAACTGAGCGTGCCCGGTCAGAAGGTCATCACCTTCAACGAGGAAGTCGGCTATGTCTATCCGCATCGTTGCTGGTCGTGCCTGGTGCCGTGCCTGATCCGCGAAGACATGGTTGTCGACGAGATCGACGGTCAGTTGCACACCTTCGCGCACGAGCTTGACCGCTGGACTGCCGTCGAGGCGTTCTCGGACGAGTACGAGGGTCGTCCGACCCCGGCGATGGGCAAGTTCTCGGGCAAGCGTGAATGGGAAACCGTTTACGACGGGTGGGATCTGGCAGATGCCATCAAGGACCTCAACTTTGTCCGCGAAGATGGCGAAACGCTGGTGCCGCAACCGCATCTGCGGTTCGACAACAAGGACATGTGGAAGCTCGATCACGTCCGCGGTCACACGCTGGGATCGCCGCTCAACGCGCTGCGCGGCATGTCTGACGCCGAGCGTGAAGCGCACCTGGCCGAGTACCGTGCCGGGTTCACGATCACGCCCTTCAACTAAGCAAACCGACTGCACAGGCCGGAAACGGCCTGTGCATCCCGACACGAAACCACGTCCGGAACACAAATCCGGGCATGAGGAGACCGCTACAAATGACCGACGTATACAACGTCAGACTGGAGCCTGTGGGCGTCGAATTCGAAGTCGAGGAAGACGAAACCATCCTCGATGCCGCGTTCCGGCAGGGAATCGCGCTGCCGCATGGTTGCAAAGAGGGCCAGTGTTCCGCCTGCAAATGCGTTCAGCTCGACGGTGAAACCGAAATGTTGAAGTACTCGACATTTGCGCTGAACGATTTCGAGAAGGACAGCGGGCACATCCTGATGTGTCGCACCCTGGCCTACAGCGATGTCGAAATCGAACTGCTGAACTATGACGAAGAGGTTCTGTCGAAATCCATTCCGGTCAAGGAGTTTGGTGGCCGAATTGTCGATTTCCAGAAGCTGACACACGACATTCGCGGTGTGGAAATTGAAATTGATACACCGCTCAAGTTCTGGGCGGGGCAATATGTCGACATCACGGTTACCACCGAAAAGGGGGAGGAGATTACACGCTCGTTCTCCATGGCAAATTCGCCGGGCGAAGCCCAAAAACTCTCGTTCATCATCAAAAAATATCCCGACGGACGGTTCTCGAACGAACTCGACGCCGGCGGAATCAAAAAAGGCGCAACCGTCAAGATCTGCGGACCCTACGGCATGTGCTTCCGACGCGAAGAACGAGAAGGACCCGTAGTTCTGGTGGGCGCCGGATCGGGCATGTCGCCGGTGTGGTCCATCCTCAACGATCAACTGGCCAGTGGCGAAAACCGCCCGATCCTGTTCTTCTATGGCGCGCGGACCCAGGACGACCTGTTCAAGCTCGACGAGATTGACGATCTGACCAAGGCATATCCTTCGGTCGAATTCATCCCGGTCCTCAGCCACGCAAACGGCGACGACAGCTGGACTGGCGAACGCGGCTTCGTCCACGAATCAGTGGACCGGCGGCTCAGGGAAATGGATGTCGACGGCGAAGGCGATGTCTATGCCTGCGGCCCGCCGCCGATGATCGACGCGCTGACGCCGGTTCTGTTCATGAACGACTTCGATGCAGACCGCGTTTTCTACGACAAGTTCACACCGACTTCCGGTTCATCGGCCCACTGATGCCTGGGCTGATCGCTAGTCATGTGAATGAAACCAACCAAGGGAGGCTACAATGGTAGCTACATCAAGTTCTGTCGGTTCCGGCGCTGCGGGCGCAGCGACTTTCGTCGGATCCACCAGCCGCAAATACAATTACTTTGAACCGCGCGGCAAACGTGCCACCCATTACGAGGACGTCACGGTTGACGTGCAGCCAGATCCTGAACGGTATCTGATCCAGAACTGGATCATCGAGTTCGAAGGCGGCAAAGGCGGCGGTGCATATCAGAAAGATTACACCAATGTCCTGAGTTCGAACTGGCACGCTTTCCGTGCACCAGATCAGGAATGGGAGCGCACCCACTATCAGCGTCAGTCCAAGATCTGCTCGATGGTGAAATCGGTTATCGACAACGCCCGCAAGGCCGGCGCACACGCCACGTTCGACAAGACCTGGAACCGCATCCTGCAAGTGCATCTCGGTGCCTGGAAACACGCCGAGTTCGGCATGGGCACATCGCTGATGCAGGCCCAGCGCTACGGCTACACCCAGATGATCAACAACGCGACGTTGACCAACTCGTCCTACAAAATGCGTCTCACGCAGGACATCACCCTGTATCTGGCCGAGATTGGCATGGATATCGAGGGATGGGATGACGAACTGGGTAAAAAAGCCTGGCTGGAAGATCCGATCTGGCAGCCCTGCCGCGAAGCCATTGAAACGATCATGGGTTCGGAAGACTACCTGGAGCAGTATTTTGCCATCAACCTGATCTTCGAGCCACTTGTCGGTGAACTGGTTCGTTCCGGGTTCTTCATGCAGGCGGCGGCCGCCAACAATGACTTCATCACACCGCCCGTGATTTCCGCTGCTGAGGCGGATTACGAGCGCAACCTGGCGAACACCATTGACCTGTTCTACCTGCTCGCCAACGACGAAGAGCACGGTGCGCACAACAAGGCGCTGTTCCAAACGTGGATCAAGAAGCACGGCGACCTGGCTGATAAGGCCGCGAAGGCGCTTCAGCCGATCTGGTCGCAACCGCACTCGAAACCCGTTTCGTTCGAAGATGTCAAAGCCGTGTCGCAAGAGCGCATTGGCCAAATCATGACCGAACTCGGTCTGAGCCGCTAATCCAAGGGAGCAAAGTCAATGTCATCAACAGCACGTGACGCCACGCACGGCAATATCTTCAAATCCATGAAGGATATTGAGTTCAAGCAAACCATCTCGCACCAGTGCGGTGTGACCATGAACGACTCGGTAGAGGCACGCGCCATTGCGGAGTTCATGAACGAAGACCCAACGGTGACCGTTACCCATAACCCGGCGACGATCCGGATCGACGGCAATGGCAAGCTGACCTTCAAAATGGATGAGATCAGCGAATTCCTGGGCCGCGAAATGACTGCGGAAACCTTCGAAGTGAACACGTCCACCCATTATGGGCGAATGGTTCGGGTCGATGACAACACGGTCGTTCTGTTCGGCAACATGGACGACGTCTTCGAATACATCGAGTAGCCGACGCACCGGTCTCGCCCGGGGCAATCCCGGGCGCTCCAATCTCTCCAATGTCCCTAAACCTCGTGCACCAATAGGAGGAACACAATGTACAAGACGAAAGATGGCAAAGAGATTTTCGTGGTCGATGGCCATACGCATTTTTGGGACGGAAGCCCGGAAAACCAAAGCAACGTTCATGGCAAGCAATTCATCGATTGCTTTTATGCCTATCACACCAACCTGAGCCCGCCCGAGCAGCTTTGGGAAAAGAGCCGTTTCGAGAAGTACTCCGAAGACGATGTCTATCGCGATCTGTTCATCGATGGCCCGGACGATATTGCGATCATCCAGTCGACCTATTTGCGGGACTTCTACAAGAACGGCTTTTCCAGCATCGAGCGCAGCACGTCGATGGCGGCCCGCCATCCCGAACGTTTCATCGTTAACGGATCGTTCGATCCGCGCGATGGTGAAAAAGCGTTGGAATACATCCATTACATGAAAGAGGAATTCGATATTCAGGGTGTGAAGATGTACACCGCTGAATGGAACGGCGAAAGCAAGGGTTGGGCGCTGAATGACCCGGCGGCCTATAAGTGCTTCGAGCTTTGCGATAAGCTGGGCATCAGGAACGTCCATGTTCACAAAGGCCCGACGATCATTCCGCTGAGCAAGGATGCCTTTGACGTTCACGACGTGGACTATGCAGCCACCGATTTCCAAAACCTGAACTGGATCATCGAACACTGCGGATTGCCGCGTCTCGACGATTTCTGCTGGATCGCGACGCAGGAAACCAACGTTTATGCCGGTCTGGCCGTTGCCCTGCCGTTCATTCACACGCGTCCGCGCTATTTCGGCGAAGTGATCGCAGAGCTGCTTTTCTGGATCGGCGAAGAGAAGATCCTGTTCGGATCGGACTATGCTATCTGGACGCCGCAGTGGCTGGTCGAAAAATTCTGGGACTACCAGATCCCCGATGACATCGCCCAGGAGCGTGGCGTGGAGCTGACTGACGAGATCAAGGAAAAGATCCTGGGTCTGAACGCGGCGAAATTGTACAACATCGACGTCGAAGCGATGAAAGAGAAACTGAACGCTGCTCCCGTTCAGATCGCGGCGGAATAGTCCGATGTTCCTGTCGTTTCAGGAAACCGAATTGGCGAACGAGGTCTGGGAATGCCTTGAGCATGTCACGGACCCCGAACTCGATGAGCCCGTGACAGACATGGGCTTTATCGAGGACATTTCGGTCGATCCGCAGAAAAGAAAGGTGGAAGTCGAGTTTCGGCTTCCTACCTACTGGTGTTCACCGAATTTCGCCTTTCTCATGGCCTTCGACATTCGCATTGCGATTGCCGCGCTGCCTTGGGTTGACGACGTCAAAGTTACGCTGAACGATCACTGTTTTGTCGACCGCGTGAACGAAGGCGTGAATGGCAGTCGCGATTTTTCCAGCGTTTTCGCGGAGTATTGCGACGGCGAGAGTCTTGACGCTGTGCGCCTGAAATTTCTGGAAAAGGCGTTTGTTCGACGTCAAGAGACCGTTCTTCTGGGTCTGGAGTCCAAGGGGTATTCCGGCGAGAGCATCGTGAACATGACGCTTGAGACCTTCGATGAGGTTCATTTTTCCAACCTCGAAGAGGCCAAGCAGAAACCCAGGTATAGATCGCTTTTGATGTCCCGCGGGTTGGCGACGTTGCCCGGAGATCCGGCGTTTGTGACCTGGGAGGGTAACCGCCTGACCAAGGCAGGCTTGCGCGACTATCTCGCCCAACTGCGCGGGGTTCGGATCAACATGGAATTCAACGGTGCGCTTTGCCGGGGTCTTCAGTCAACCCGATACAAGGAAGTCGAAATCGGGCCCGACGGGCCGACGCTGGTCGACTTTATCCAGAACCGGGTACCGCCCCGCGATGCCGGCAGAGAACCGGCCGCACCCACGTAACCTCACAGCTAAGACGCGTCAGACACAGCAGCACGAAACAACTGGGGCCACGGGCCCAGGCAGGGAGATTAACATGGCCAAGCTTCTTACACATAACGGAACTGCACGGCAGGCACTGGCACGAGGCGTGTCGAAACTCGCGGCGGCGGTGGAACCGACGCTGGGACCCAAAGGGCTGAACGCCATGATCGATCGCCCGGTCGGAACACCGCTTGTCACACGTGACGGTGTTTCGATTGCATCGGAAATCGAGTTGCCGGACCGGTTTGAGAACATGGGCGCACAAGTCGTGCGCGAGGTGTCGATGCAGACCAACGAGGTTGCCGGCGACGGCACCACGACGGCGATCGTATTGGCCAATGCCCTGATCCAGCAGGGCGTGAAGATCACGGAAAAGGGCGTCAAACCGGTCGACCTGTGCAAGGGTATCGAGCTTGCTGTTGAAAAGATCATCGCGGGATTGGATGAATCGGCCCGGTCCTGTGATGACAACCCCGATTATCTGGCGGCTGTCGCACGTGTGTCTGCCACCGATGCCGAACTGGGTTCCCTGGTCGCCGAAGCCTACAGCCGCGTCGGCAAGGATGGGGTGATTGCTGCCGATTTCTCCGTGACGATCGACACAACGCTTGAAGTTGTCGAAGGCATGTCGTTCGACCGCGGATACATCTCGCACCACATGGTCACCGATCAGGACAATATGGAGGCCGTGCTCGACAACCCGCTGATCCTGATGACCGACCAGAAAATCCTTCAGCCCGGGCTCCTTCGCACTGCCTGCGATATCGCGGACAAGCAAGGTCGCCCGCTCTTGATCGTCGCCGAAGAGATTGCCCCCGAAGTGGTGATTTCACTGATGGATGCCGGCGGTGCCGGCAAATACCTGATCGTGCATCCGCCGGAATACGGCCATTGGCGCGCGGCAATGATGGACGATCTGGCGATCCTGACGGGCGGCGAGGTTCTGGCCCGCGACCTTGGCAAGAAGGTTGAAAACGTGACGCTCGATCAGCTTGGCGGAGCACAGAAGGTCAAGGTCAGTTCATCCCTGACAAGAGTTATTCGGGGCGAAGGCGATCCTGCCATGATCAAGGCGCGCCGGGATCAGGTGCAGCGCCAACACGACGTTGCCCCGCCCAATATCGAACAGGACAAACTGCGCGAACGGATCTCCAAACTGTCTGGTGGAACGGCGGTGATTTACGCGGGCGGCTTCACGCCGGTTGAGCAAAAACGCAAGATCCAGCTGATCGAGGACGCGCTTTGTGCGGTTCAGGCGGCGGCCGAGGACGGTGTGGTTGCCGGAGGCGGCACGGCCTTGGCGCAGATCGGCGCGGTTCTGGATGATCTTGTGTCCGAAAATGAGGGCGATGTTTGCAAGGGCGTCGATCTCGTCCGTTCGGTCCTGACCCGGCCGGTCGAGCGGATCGCCAGCAATGCTGGTGCTGATCCCTGTGCGGTCGTTGCCTCGGTGATTTCGGCCCAGGACGGCTATGGGTACGACGCTTCGGGAGGCGATTTCAAAGATATGTTCCAGGCCGGGATCATTGATCCGGCGCGCGTGACGGCCAGCGCACTGGTGAACGCAACCTCTGTGGCGACGCTGATCCTGACCACCGAAACCCTTGTCGGAGACCTGTCCGAAGGAGAAGCCGATCCGACCGCGGGGCCTGCCCTCGGCGGGGGTGCTGAGCTGTTGGGGCGACCGTAACGAGAACCCCGGGTCGCCGGTGATGCCGGCAAGAAACCGGACAATAACAGGAATAGGAGCGAAGAGATGAAAGCCGCACGGTTATACGAATACGATCCGGCAATGAATGTTCAGCTGAAGATCGAAGACGTCAAGGCGCCAACGATCAATTCACCGGACGAGGTGATTGTCAAAGTCGGGGCGGCCGGGCTCTGCCGGACCGACCTTCATATCATCGAGGGTGTCTGGAAGGATATCATGGATGTCGAAGGCGCCCTGTTGCCGTATGTGATGGGGCACGAAAACGCAGGCTGGGTTGAGGATGTGGGTAGCAATGTCACTTCGGTCAAACCGGGGGACGCGGTCATCTGCCATCCGCATCGCAGCTGCGGTATTTGCCTGAACTGCCGCTACGGCCATGACATGTATTGCGATCACGGCCTGTTTCCGGGCCTTGGCCTGGATGGTGGTTTTGCCGAGTATTTCATCACGAACGAAAGTTCGGTTATCAAGCTCAACACCAATGTCACGCCGTTGGAAGTTGCGCCGATGGCTGATGCGGGCATCACCGCGTATCGCGCCGCCAAGAAAGCCGCGAAACTGGTCAATCCCGGCGGCTATGTCCTGCTTTTGGGAATTGGTGGGCTGGGCCATATCGCGCTTCAGGTTCTCAAGCATTCCTGCGGCGCGCGGGTGATCGCGGTTGACCGTGAACCGGCGGCACAGGTGCTGGCCAAGGAGCTGGGTGCCGACATTGTTCTCGATGGCGGTGACAATCTGATTGACGAGGTCAAGGATCTGACCGGCGGCGGTGCCCATGTGGCGATCGATTTCGTCGGCGAACATGGCACCGAGAATGTCTGCTGGAAACTTCTGCGGCAGGGCGGCGAACTGATCATGGTGGGCTATGGCGGAACCGTCGAGGTGCCAACGCTGGATCTGGTGGCCAACGAGATCAAGATCGGTGGCAGCCTAGTGGGCGACTACACCGAATTGGTCGAGCTGATGGAAATGAATGCTGACGGTTTGGTCAAGATGCACCAGACAGAATACTCGCTGGCAAATATCAACCAGGCCATCGACGACTTCAAAAACCGCCGCTTCACCGGCCGCGGGGTTATCGTTCCCTGATCGTCATCAAGCCTAATACTCGACAGGCCGGGCCTGAAAGACCGGCCTGTCGAAGGATCTGGATTTGAAGTGCCCAACGTTTCCGGATCTGTTGAAGGAAGATGACGATTTGCGAATGGGCTGATGGTTCGCTGTCCCTCCCCGACATCCTTAGCCCAACCAGGTGGCGGCAGACACGATCTGCCGCCACTTTTTTGGTCTACTTGCCGCGGTTAAGATTGTATTGACGTATTTTGCGATACAACGTCGGGCGCGATATCCCCAGCGACTGTGCAACTTTAGTCAGGTTTCCGTTTTCCTGATCGATGGCGCGTTGAATTGCGATGGATTCGACGCCGTCCAGATCGAGCGAGCCGGATGTGGCACCCAGCGGACCCCCGGTCAGAAAATCGACTGTTTCAGGTTCCGAGATTTCGTTGGGCAGATCGCTGACCGTAACAACACCACCTGTGTGCAATAGGCAAAGACGCTCGACCGTGTTTCTGAGTTCCCGCACATTTCCAGGCCAGCGGTAGTTTCGCAAGGCGGCCATGGCTTCGGGCGAAAACTTCAGCAACCCGCGTTCAAACTTTGTCGACGCCGCGTGATTGAAATGTTCGACCAGCAGGTCGATATCGCGGCCGCGAACCCGGAGAGGCGGCACGTCAATGACGATTGTGCCGATGCGGTAGAACAGGTCGCGCCGGAAACGGCCAGCCTCGATATCCTGGCGCAGGTTCCGGTTGGTCATGGCAACCAATTGAACATCGATCGGTCGGCGTTTGTCGCAACCGATCCGATAGACCGCGCGTTGTTCCAGCGTCCGAAGCAGGTAAGTCTGCAACTCGGGCGGCATGTCGCCGATTTCATCCAGGCATAAGACACCGCCATTGGCTTGCTCGAACTTGCCGGCTTTTCCCTCGCGCAGCGCACCGGTAAAGGCGCCGGCAACATGGCCGAACAATTCACCGCCGACGAGTTCGGGCGAAATTGCCGCACAGTTCACCGCAATGTAGGGCGAGTTTTCCTTGGTGTTCTGGTTGTGGATCAGCCGCGCAAACAGCTCTTTTCCAACCCCGGTTTCACCCTGAACCAGAACCGTAACATTTGCCACGGCGGCCCGGCGTGCAAATTCGATGGCTTCCAGCATTTTCGGACATTCGCCGACAATGGTGATTTCGTCTTCCTGAACGCCTGCCCGGGGCTCGATGGTCAGGCCCTTGGGTTTTGGCCGGGCAAAGTGATTGGTGCCGCCCGGCAAAATCAGCGCAGCCCCCTGAACTTCGTTCCCGGATTTCAGGATATCGATTGCCTTGGCGGTCAGATTGGACGGCAAAGCCGCGGCGAGGTCACCGTCGGTCATGTTTGGGTTGAGTTTCAGCAATTGCCGTCCGATGGGCAGGTTGTTCCTGTCTTGACCCGCGGCTTTTTCGGTATTCCGGCTAAACACAATCCGGCCCGAGCCGTTCAGCAATACGACCGCTTCGTCACTGTCATGTGCCTTGGGCAGATCGATGTATGCTTCCAACAGTTTCGTGCGCTCTTCGCGTTGGTGTTCCGCCAGCGCAATTTCAATCTCGCGCGCCGCCGCGACGACCAGAGCGACATTATGCGGCTGGAAAATGTCAGGGGGCCCCGACAGATCGACCACGCCAATGATGGATCGGTCGAGCGGGTCGAAAACCGGAACACCGGCGCATGTCCAGGATTGTATGCCCTGACAGAAATGTTCGCTGGCATGAACATAGGTCGGCTTCCCGGTCCGCAGCGCGGTCCCGATCCCATTTGTTCCGATAACGGCCTCGTCCCAGACACCGCCGATTTCCAGCTGGATTTCCCGCCCGGTTTCCAATGTCTGAGGATCGCCGGTGGCGTCGATGATGGTGCCGGTTTCGTCCGTCAATATAAGAATTGCACCGGATTCTGTCAGATGCGGCGCCAAGCGTCCGAACGCGGCGCGCGCTGCCTGACAGAGCGCCCGGTTATTCTGCCGCAATTCATAGACGTTTTCCCGGTCAACCTTTTGCGGCGTGGCAACGGCAAGGGCACTAATGCCTGAATCGGTGCAGCGGACCCACGACTCCAAAATCTCGGATCGCACCAATTGTTCGATTTCGTCGTCGGCCTGCCCGCGCTCGATGTATTTTTCCCAGGCGCTGGTCGTGGCGCGTTGAAATTTCTCCGGCCCGCTGGCGGGGCCATGCGCCTTCAGATTTTTTTTCGCGTCAAAGTAAGTCGTTCGCATACGTCACCTTTCAGTAGGGCGGTTGCAAAGCTGCCTACTCGAAAATGGCAAACCGCATGATCCGCACTCAAAGATCGAGCCGCTCCTTGAGCACGCCGACGAACTTTGCCTCAATGTCGTCGGACTCGATAACGATCCCATTCAGATCGCCCAGCAAGTGCTCGGTGTCTTCATCCACAGGCGACACAAATCCGTTTTCCTTGGTCGCCAATGCAAAGAACTTTTGACCGTCCTTGTTTCGCATCTGGCCCAGAAACTGCATCTGTTTCCCGGAATTGGCATCAACCACGATGACCCGGCCATTCAGGCTGACCCGAGCGATGGGATCAGGTTCAGCTGCGCTCGAGGGGTTGCCCCCGAGAACATGGATGCTGAGACCGTCCGGTTTGGGCTCTTCCTTGGCTTTTGCCATGGCCGCACGAGATCGGGAAAACCCGCCTCCGCTGATTTGGTCGGCAAGCCGGTGTATCGTCGACTTGTTTCCTTCAAGGATACGCTTGGCCGCGACGTCCTCGCGCCTTGGGCCGTCGCCCTTCGAGAATAAATCAACCACGTTCGCCTTTCCGACCCTGACTGGCCAAGTTCATCAATCTGCCGACGCAGATAAAGAAAACCGAACCAGAATGCCGGGTGGCACCTAAGAGTTCCGCGTCTTTTATTCTGTCCGCGACATAACGTAGCGTAAAGGCGAATTTTAGTCCAGAGATATCGGCGCCATTCGCCTGCAAAATATGGTTCATGTTGCCCGCGACGATCGAATTTCTCAACAGGGCGAAACCGTTGGTTGTTTAACCGAAATCGGCGTGTCGTGTGTGTGCGCGGGCACTGGATTCAAATTCATCGAAGCTGAAGATGTATTTCAATCATTGCGAGTTTTGGAATGGGAAATTCGTGATTTGGGAGAGTAACCTTGGCGTGTTTGCCGAGAAATCTGATCGCGCTTTCAGCGACAACCGACATGTTCCTCGCCGCCTGTGCTGCTCCTGACAATCAATTTCGCCTCACACTTCTGTTTTGCAAGGAGCGGTTGCAGTCGAGCGAGCCCGACTGCGATAGTTGTCCGGGAAGTGCCGGGCCACCCGGAAAAGGCGAGCAACCCGCTGCCGGCCTTGGTCGGGCTGCTGCATATGCTCGGATCAGAACCGCATGACGATGGCAGCGAGGATTTTGCGCCCTCGACCCTGACGATCACTACGGTCGACACCGGCAATCCGGCCCGCAACGTCATTCCCGCATCCACCAAGGCCACGGTGAACATTCGGTTCAGCGACAATTGGACCTCTGATAGGGGTTTGGGCCGGGTCGGCGAACGGGTAGTATCCTCGAACATTTCGATCTGGCCGCCATGGGACACAATCCGCCGGAATATGTTGCGACGATCGACAAAGACGCAAGGACCGGCGATCCCAGGTTTGCCGACGTTCCGGTGGACGAGATACTGTCACCCCCCGGGGCCGTCCGCCAGAACGTAGCCCATCAGGTCGCTCACATTTAGCTCCAAATCCCGGATGATGTGCTTGACGGCGTCTCCGATCGAGATCATGCCCACAACCTCGCCTGCATCCAGCACTGGCAGATGGCGATAACCGCGGGTGGCCATAATTGCCATGCAGTCCTCGATCGCATCGTCCGGCTTGACCGTCATCGGGTTGCCCGTCATCACCTGGCCCACCTGCGTCTGCTTCGCATCGAGCCCGGGCAGCAGCACTTTGATGGCGCAATCACCCAGGGTCACGATACCGACCAGCACGGCGTCGTCGATTACCAGCACCGCTCGGACCCGGTTGTCGCGCATCTGGCGCAAGGCTTCGACGACCATGTCGCCGGAACGAACATGGATCAGCTCACCACTCTTCTGGGCCAAAACGCTTTTAACTATTCTCATCGATTTCCTCCCGTGGACCCTGTCTTGTGTCCTACCCAGTCTGGATGGTCCGCATTGAACCAGCATGTCATGTATGGGCGTCTCAGTTCGGAAATGGTGCCTCACAGCGGCCTTGCCCGCAAGGTTTTTGCTTCTGACGGGCGCCCGGGCTGGGCAAAGATTGATGGACGCGAAAACCCATTGCATGTCGTCACGCATTGTCCCTGCAACCATTTCATGACGATGAGGCCGCGTTTCAGCGTTCCGAAAGAGGTGCGACCTTTTTCGTGTTTGCGTGACATCGAAGGCCGCGCCCTTCCGAGCCAGCCCGAATGATACATGAACTGGGGTATCCACGGCACTGGGGGCGACTGCAGACTCAAACCGTCCCACGGTCCGCTCAAGCCACGCAATGCAGGCTTGATCTTGCAGGCTGTGATGCCCAGCCGGCAAAGCCAGCGCGGCCCGGCGATGGGCTGTGTCAAGCACAGAAGCAACTTGGATCCGGGCATGTCCACGCAATCGCGGAGCCGAACGGTCGAATGACCCCTCATCGCTAATCGCCGTCACCCGACAAAAACGCTCAGATGACTGATTCGATGAAGGTTTTTCGACGCGGGCCATTGCGCGGGATATCGGCCGGGCGTGAGCGTGGCCCGCGTTGACAAACCTCTCAGGGAGGAAGCCGCGGGGACTGGGCGGTGTCTATGGGGAAAGAGCGTTGTCGGCTGGGTCTGTGACCGCGACGGATACGTTGGTGTGGGGCGCGATGTCGACCGCTTCCATGTTTCGCGAGAGGGTTTGGCCTGGATTTAGCCCGGGTAGTAGCCGTGTTGTGCCTTTTGTGTGGCTTTCCAACTCACTTTGGACAAGGGGGCTCGACCGGTGTGGCTGAGTCACCCGGTTGGTAGCGGTTGGGATGAGCGCGCGCCCGGTCATGCGGCCTGTCTCCTCGGTGGGGCGCGGGATTGCGGAACCTCGCCGCGCCGGAACGTCTCGGTGATACGCATGGGTCCGCCGCAGTCGGGGCATGGCTCGCGCAAGATTAGAGGGATGATCTCGGCAGAGGGTGCGTCTTCCTGCCTGGTCGGTTCCGCACCGAGCAATGTGCGGATCTTCGCGATGTTGGCCTTGCGGGCGGCGCTTGCCAGCAGGCCGTAGTGGCGGATGCGATGGAATCCATCGGGCAGGACATGCATGAGGAACCGGCGGATGAACTCGCCCGTGTCGAGCCGCATGACCTTCATCCGGTCGCCGCGCTTGATGCGGTAATCCTTCCAGCGGAAGGAAACGGTGTCGGCATCTGCGCTGACGAGGCGATGGTTGGAGATCGCGACCCGGTGGGTGTAGCGGCTGAGATAGGCCAGAACCTGCTCGGGTCCGCCAAAGGGCGGTTTGGCATAGACCACCCATTCGGTTTTGCGCAGCGGTGCGAGGTAAGCAGTGAAGGCATCTGCATCGGCCAGCCCGGCAAGATCACTGAAGAAGGTGAGCTGCCCGGCGCGGTGCAAGTTGACCAGGCCCTCAAGGAACAGGCGTCTGAACAGCCGAGACAGCACCCGGACCGGCAGAAAGAACCCGGGCTTGCAGCCGATCCATCGGATGCCATCAAGCGACAACCCGCCGCCGGGCACGATCATGTGGATGTGGGGATGATGCGTCATCGCCGATCCCCAGGTGTGGAGAACGCAGGTCATGCCGACGCGGGCACCAAGGTGCCTGGGGTCAGCGACGATGGTCATCACCGTCTCGGCTGATGCCTTGAACAAGAGGCCGTACATTGCCCGCTTGTTCCAGTAGGCGATGCGGGCGATCTCGGCCGGCAATGTGAAGACGACGTGGAAATATTCCACGGGCAACAAGTCGTCTGCCCGCGCCGCCATCCAATCGCGCGCCGCCGGTCCCTGGCACTTCGGGCAGTGCCGGTTCTTGCAACTGTTGTAGGCGATATGCTGGTGATCACATTTGGTGCAAGCTGCCACATGCCCACCGAGTGCTTCGGTCCGGCAGGCTTCAATGGCGGACATCACTTTGAGTTGCCCAAGGCTCAGACGCCCTGCATTGGCCCGCCGATAGGCAGGCCCATGATCACGGAAGATGTCGGCAACCTCCAGCGCGTGCCGCGGCACGCTGCAGCCCCCGTCAGGTCACATCCTGGATGTGCTCGAACGGGCTGGACACATTGCGCAACGTCTTGGTCGCCACATGTGTATATCGTGCCGTCGTGGTCAACTTGGCGTGGCCGAGGAGAACCTGGATCACCCGCACATCCGTATCGGCCTCCAACAAATGCGTAGCAAAGCTGTGCCGGAGCGAGTGCAATGTTGCAGGCTTCTTGATGCCGGCCATCGCCTTTGCCGAGTTGAAGGCACGATTCAAGGACCGTGGAGACAGGGGTTCAACCCGGCTCTGCCCAGGAAACAGCCAGCCCTGCGGGCGAGCCTCACGCCAATAGTCGCGAAGGAGTTCCAGCAAGGACGGCGAAAGCATCACATCGCGATCCTTGCCGCCCTTACCGCGCTCGACATGGATCAGCATGCGGTCACTGTCGATGTCCCGAACCTTGAGATTGGTGACCTCGGAGGCACGCAGCCCTGCGCCATACCCGATGCCGAGTGCCGCCCGATACTTGAGACCGGGCCCAGGGGCCGCGGACAAAACCGCCGAGACCTCCTCGAAGCTCAGCACAATCGGCAGCTTCCGCGGCTCGGTGCGGAACTGCATGTACTTCTTCATATCCTCCCGATTGCATGTCATGCCGAAGAAGAACCGCAGTGCCGTGATCCGCGAATTGTAGACCGACGGCGTCACCTCAGTGTCGGTCATATGAAGCTGATAGGCGCGCAGCTCATCTGGCGTCGCCGTATCCGGCGCACGCCCCAGAAACGCTGTGAAATCCTTCAGCGCCCGGATATGCGCTTTCTGCGATGTCTCAGCCAACCCGCGAATGCGCATGTCCTCGATCATCCGCGCACGCAGCGGGCTCATCTTCTCCTGTGTCATGGGAACCTCCTGTCCAATTGAGAAACCTCAATCGTCAGGCAGGTCCGTCACATCGCAAAATGCGCCTACATATTGTTCCGCTCGCTACCTCAGCAACAAGCGCCGTTGCCGCGAGAGCGGCTTAGTCCTTGAGCCCGATGCGGTCGGTGCGAATTTCCGGGGAACGCGCCTGCAGAATTTCTGTCTCTGCGACTGCACAGAAATCGTCGCTATCACGCGGCGGAAAGAGCCGACGCTCAGGCGAGCTGCAGCGAGATCGACGATGATAACGGTCAAATCGCAGACAGACCCGCTGTTTGCCACAACCCAATCAATATCCGGTTACGGTATGGAGTTTGCGGGCATTAATGATAACAGCAGCGATTTGGAAGCCGACAAGTGCAACATTTCGGACAACGCCGGCCTGAAAACTCGGAGTGGAAAGCCCGCTTTCAAATTCTGCCTGATGGTCTGGCAAGCGGCATCGGAAACTATCGCTTACCAGGAGATGCATGCAATCAGCCAAGGCCCATTGCTTTAGTGAAAGGCGCCTGCCAAGCGAAGTCTTGACAGCATGTCGTGCAGTATCTTGAGCGTGGTGCTCACGCTATCGCTGCCTGTACCATGATCTCAACCAGGGCTTCGTCGCGGACCAGCGGCGCCTCGACGCAGGCGCGTGCTGGCAGCGCATCGGGATCCGCCCAGGCCAGCCAGGCCTCGTTCATCTCGGCAAAGTCAGAAACATCCTTCAGCCAGATATTGGCGACAATGATCCGACTTTTGTCCACACCGCATTCGCCCAACGCAGCGTCAATCCGGGCCAGCACGTCGGCGGTCTGGGCCCCGACGGTTGTCGATCCATCTTTGGATGTCATGCCTGACAGATAAACCACGCCGTTGGCGACCACTGCCTTGGACAGAAAATTGAACTGTGATTTGTGACGTTTGATCATAAGGCCTCCCAAATAACTGCCTGGTGCGGGCCAATCGCGGGAAACCCTGGATTGCTTCGCCGGGGAGCCCGCAGAAGGTTAGGCCAGATTTTCGACCGCGACGCAACCGGCCGCAGAAACGGGCGGATCAGAATAAAACGCTCGCAATCTCGACGTCTCTGCCAAAAAGTGGAACTCTGAGGTGGTCTTGGCCCGCGCCGGCGCACCCTGGCGAACTTGCGGACCACAACTGACGCTCGGCGGGCAATCTTGGAGTTTTAGAAACGCATCATGTCGCTCACAACCATCCGGATCGGGGTCGACATCGGCGGCACCTTTACCGACATCGCATTGCAACATCCCGGCGGGATCACCAGTTGCAAGCTGCTGACCGACCACGCAGACCCCGGGCAGGTCATCCTGGCCGGCATCGAACGGTCGGCCAGTGAGGCCAATGTGGCGCTGGCGGATATCGTGCAGGTGATCCACGGCACGACCCTGGTGACCAATGCCCTGATTGAACGACGCGGGGCGAAGATCGCCTTTGTCACCACAGAAGGGTTTCGCGATGTCATCGAAATGCGCGCGGAAAACCGGTTTGAGCAATACGACCTGAACCTCGAACTGCCATCGCCGCTGGTCCCGCGACAGGACCGATGTACCGTCAACGAACGGCTTGGACCCGACGGCGCGGTACTGCTGCCGCTCGACCCGACCGAGGCAGACGCGCTGGCCCGGCGGATCGTTGATGCCGGTTATGAGGCGGTGGCGATCGGTTTCCTCCACTCCCACACCAATTCCAGCCACGAACACCTGATGGCCAAGGCGCTGCTCTCGCTGGCCCCGGACCTGCCGGTCTCGCTGTCCTCGACCATCTCACCGCAAATGCGGGAGCTGACCCGGTTCAACACCGTGGTTGTAAACACCTATGTCCAGCCGATGGTGTCGGAATATGTCCGCCAACTGGTCAGACGGCTTCGGTCCGCCGGCATCCATGCGCCGGTTTTCATGATGCATTCCGGCGGCGGCCTGATCAGCGTCGAAACCGCCGTTGAACAGCCTGTGCGGCTGCTCGAATCCGGACCCGCAGGGGGTGCAATCTATGCCGCCCGGTTTGCCGAGTCTCACGGCGTCGACCAGGCCATGTCCTTTGACATGGGCGGCACCACGGCCAAGATTTGCCTGATCGAAGGCGGCACCCCGAAAACCGCCGGCACGTTCGAGATCGCAAGAACGTATCGGTTCAAGAAGGGGTCCGGCATCGCCGTGTCCACCCCGGTGGTCGAAATGGTCGAGATCGGCGCGGGCGGTGGATCGATTGCGTCAATCGATGCGCTCGGGCGCATCCAGGTCGGGCCGAAATCTGCAGGATCGCAGCCCGGACCCGCCTGTTATGGCCGTGGCGGCGAGGAGCCAACCGTAACCGATGCCAACCTCATGCTGGGCCGGATTGATCCCGGCAATTTCGCCGCCGGCGCAATCCGGCTTTTGCCGGACAGATCCGGGCTTGCCCTGGAAAGCAGGCTATCGGGGCTGTCCGCGGCGGATGCCGCCTTTGCGGTGACCGAGATGGTTGATGAAAACATGGCCAATGCCGCCCGTGTCCACGCGGTTGAGAATGGCCGCGACATCGAAGATTACACGATGATCGCATTTGGCGGGGGCGCCCCGCTGCACGCCTGCCGGGCCTGCGAAAAACTGGGCATCACTTCGGCGATCATTCCGCCAGGCGCCGGTGTTGGCTCGGCGATTGGGTTTTTGCAGGCGCCAATCAGTTTCGAGGCCACGCGCGGGTTGTTTCAACGGCTGGCCGATTTCGATGCGGATGCAACCAATCGGGCGCTTGCCGAAATGGGGAACGACGCCCGGGCATTTGTGGCGCTGGGCGCGCCGTCAGAACCGACAACAACGAAGCTGGTGGCCTTCATGCGCTACTCTGGCCAAGGATGGGAAATCCCGGTTGAACTGGAACTCCGCCGCTTTCAGGGCAAGGACGCAACGTGGTTGCTGGAAGCGTTTGAAACCGCCTACCAGCAATTGTTTGGCCGAACGATTGAGGGTCTGGCTGTGGAGATCACCAATTGGTCCCTCACGGTCAGCACGCGTCGGATGATCCCCGACGGCATCGAGCGTCAGTCCGAATTGCATCCGCTACAGCCCGGCGAAACACGCGACTTTTTCGATGCCGCCCTGCGCACCACGGTGTCCGCCAGATCGCTCAGCCGCTCAGAAATACTGCCGGGTGTGCAAGTCGATGGCCCGGCTGTGATTTTTGAGGACGACACCTCGACAATCGTCACCTCTGCCTTCGCCGCCGTCGGTCAGTCAGACGGCAGCCTGCTTGTTACACGCAAGGACACCCAGAGATGACAGACGCATCGATTGATCACCAGATCATGTGGAACCGGCTGATCGCAGTTGTCGAAGAGCAGGGGACCACAATGGTACGCACCGCGTTTTCGACGTCGGTTCGCGAGGCCGGAGATCTTTCGGCGGGGCTGTTTGATCTGCGGGCACGCATGATGGCCCAGGCGGTCACCGGCACGCCGGGGCATGTCAACGCCATGGCCGAAAGCGTTGCGCATTTCGTGCGCGAGATCGGCCCGGAAAACATCCGCGAAGGCGATGTCTACCTGACCAACGATCCCTGGAAAGGTACCGGGCACCTGCACGACATCACGGTGGTTTCGCCGACGTTTCGGCACGGCTTACATATCGGCTTCTTTGCCTGCACGGCGCATGTGGTTGACATTGGCGGGCGTGGTTTCGGACCTGACGCCAATGAGGTCTTCGAAGAAGGCGTCCTCATTCCGATCATGAAGTTCGCTGATCGCGGAACCGTATCGGCCGATCTGATTCGCATCCTGCGCGCCAATGTACGCGAGCCTGTGCAACTGATTGGTGACCTTTACTCGTTGGCAGCCTGCAACGAGGCCGTCGACCGCCGTTTGCAGGACATGATGGGTGAGTTTGGAATCGACGATCTCGAAGCGCTCTCGGACTACATATATGAAACAAGCCGCAACGCGACCCATGCCGCCATCCGGCAACTGCCGGACGGTCGCTACTCGAACACGATGCAGGTGGATGGCTATGACGCGCCGGCCACGATGATTGTCGAACTGGTCATTGACGGCGACCAGCTGACGGCCGATTTTGCCGGCACATCCGGGATGAGCCGGTTTGGCGTCAACGTGCCCGAGGTCTATACCCGTGCCTACAGCTGTTTCGGTTTGAAAAGTGCGATTGCGCCGCACGTTCCGAACAATGCAGGATCGCTGGAACCGTTTCGCATCAGCGCGCCCGAGGGGTGCATCCTGGCCGCGCGGCGGCCAGCACCGGTTTCGGTGCGCCACATTCTGGGTCATTTCCTGCCCGACCTTGTGTTCGGGGCCTTGCACAAGGCCATACCGGGGTCTGTTCCGGCCGAAGGTGCCAGCGCGCTTTGGAACATTCAGATCTCGTCGCGCTCCTGCGATCCCGACAGCGGATTGCCCAATTCGGAAGTCCTGATGTTCCATTCCGGAGGAACAGGCGCCCGAAGTCAGAGTGACGGATTGAGCGCAACCGCCTTTCCATCCGGCGTGTCGACCATGAGCGTTGAAGCCACGGAAAATGTCAGCCCGATCATCGTCTGGCGAAAAGACCTGCGCCAGGGCTCGGGCGGAGCGGGCACCTGCCGCGGCGGTCTGGGCCAGACTGTCGAGATTGAGCCCCGGTCAGGATACGAGTTTTACTTCAACGCGATGTTCGATCGGGTTGATCATGCCGCCCGGGGTTTGAAAGGCGGCTCCGCTGGTGAACAGGGTTTTGTTGAACTCACTGACGGCACAAAAATGCAGGGCAAGGGTCGGCAGTTGGTGAAAAACGGGAAACGGCTCAGGTTGAGACTTCCCGGAGGCGGCGGCTACGGTGACCCGGCAAAGCGCAGCAGAGAGAAGGTGCGAGCGGACGTCATTGGTGACTACATAACCGCTGCGCAAGCCCGCGAAGATTACGGGTTTGAAGAATGACGAAAGACCCGGATCTAGGTCGATCTATTGGATCAGCAGTATGGGGCACGCTGCCGCCTTGTGGGGGTCCGGTGGGACGAGGTTGGGCTGCGATTCCAAACCGGCCATCTAAAGATATCGCCGGTTTCGCCCGTTCCAACCGTTCAATTGTTGAAGCTGCCAGATATCTCGATCGGCGAAATCAGCCGTTCGATTTCGAGAAGCGGCCACACGCTGAGCGAACGTTGGTCGGCAGCAGCGAGTCCAGAAGCGACGGTTTCTGCACGTTGCGTTAAAAGTCCGCAATGCGCGCAATGATGCGATCGGAACTTGATTTCTGAACGCATGTTAACAACCCGAATTAAGCCGTGTCGTGATATTTCATGCTGTATTCGCGAGACGAGACGCTCTGCGCGAATACTTGCATCTGGAATGCCGGACGCAATCTTCGGCGAGGGCCGCTAAAACTCCCTGTGTGCAACTGCGCGCAGCAATCCGCGGCGAAGGGCAATTCCTAGGACAAGAAACGGTCTGGGCGGAAGTCTGCGGGCTTGCGGTATGCTGAGCTGAGTGGACAGTAAATCGCTTGCCTGATCTTCCATCAGGTCAGCCAGAAGGCGACCTGCTGCGGCGCCGCGGGTCATCGGTGATACGTCGTTTGTAAGCACTGCAAACAAACCGGGTTCGAGTTCTCCAAAGACCGTCCCGTCATTCCAGGTGAACGCCATGATGCCACCCCAGCTGTGCTGAAATGGCGTCCTGGCCAGCCCCGGCCAACGGGAGGTCATTGCTTTGCGGTGCAACTTCGCGATTTCCGCCACGTCGCGTGCATTTGTTGGCGCGCCGGGTACGTGCTTGAAGACATTTCGCACGAAAAGGCGTTTGTCCTTCGTCAAACGGATCGTCGCGCCGTATTCTGAACCGCCCAGCAGTCCGAATGGTTGCGCCGCGCCCAATTGACCAAGTTCTTCTTCGCTCAAAGGAGCGGTCAGGCTTGCATAGGTGGCCATTGGCACATAGCGGCCAGATGCGGCTCCGAATTCTTTCAGAAATACACCAGCTGCCAACACCAACCTGTCGGCCACAACCTTGCCGCTCTCGGTTTGGACAGTAAAGCATCCATTCGCTCGCACTATGCCCGTAACAGGGCAATCCTCATAGGCCTGCACATTCGCCGGGAGATGTCGGGCCAACCCGCGAAGGAGCGACGCCGGATTCACCAGCGCGCTTCCTGACGCATGAAGGCCGCGCTTGTAGAAATTTGTCCCGATGCGGGAATGCATCTCATCGCCTGTCAGCCAACGATACTCGTGGCCGAGCTGATTCAATGTATCTGCGATTTCATCGATGTGTTTTTCGCCGTCCGGACCGGCGGAACCATAGAAACGGCCAAATTCGTCCCAATCGCAGTTGATCTGGAATTCGCGAACCATGCGGCGCAGGTCGCTCAGACCGCTTTCCCAGAGTCTCAGATTCCGCCGCAGTATTTCGATTTTCTTGGGCGGCCCGTGGCTATGCACGTTGAGCATGAAGCCGGCATTTCGGCCCGACGCGCCAAATCCAATTCGCTCGGCATCAATCAGGGCTAGACTATCGTTGGGTCTTAATTTTCCAAGTTGATGCGCAACGGAAACACCGCATATCCCGGCTCCAATGATCGCGGTTTCAACACGAACTGTGCCGTTGACCTTTTGCGGCTCAGGCGCAGGTGCCAGGATTTCCCACCAACCATTGCTGTCGGTGTGCTTTGGGATGATCCTTGGCCGAATCAAGGCCTAGTAGCCCCGTTTCAGATCCACTATGGGCGAAGGCGTTCCGCCCTCGACGCATATGCGGATCTGCTGGGCAATGAACTCTGCTGCTGACCGTTCGTTCGTGGGCGCAGCCGCATGGGGCGTCACAAAGACATTCGGATGCGTCCAAAAGGGATCATCCTGCGGCAAAGGTTCCTCGCGAAAGACATCAAGCGCCGCGGCCTCGATCTGCCCGCTGTCGAGCGCGGCCAGCAAATCCTGATCGACGACGGTAGAGCCGCGGGAGCAGTTGATCAGGAAGCTTCCTTTGGGCATTTGCAAAAATGCGGCGGCATTCAGGATATCCGTTGTAGCAGGGGTGAGCGGCAGCAAATTGACCAGTATGTCAGCGTCAGAGATGACGGTTTTTAAAGCGGCTTCTCCTGATAGGCTTCGCACACCGTCGATGGATTTCTGGCTTCGGGCCCAACCGGTCACAGAGAACCCAAGATCACGCAGGCGTTCGCAGGCGTCCAACCCGGTTTGCCCGAGGCCCAGCACCGACACCCGCCGTTCTGCGTTGCTGGGGTAGCGGTGGCGCAGCCACTGTTTGGCAGCCTGCTGATGGCCGTATCTGGCATAGAACCGGTGAAAGTGAAGCACCCAGTGAATGATGTGGCAGGACATGTCCTGTACCAGCAACCTGTCCTGCAGTCGGACAATCGGCACGTGTTCAGGCCAGTCGGGATCAAGCGTGATGTGGGTCACGCCAGCGCCGATTGAGAAGATGTATTTCAGGTTCCTGAAGGTCTTCAGCAATCCGCTTGGGGGTGCCCAGACCACTGCAAATTCAATGTCATCTGGATTGCCGATGCTCTCGGCAAAACGCAGGTCGGCATCAGCATGCTGCGCCGCAAAACTGGCTTGCCAAAGATCCCTGGTTGCCTGTTCCCAATGGAAAAAGATCGCCATGAACGCAAGTTTCCGTTGAAAGAGTTTTGGGCCCGCCCATTACAGGCGGACCCTGGGAGGATTTACATTGCCGCCGCTTTTGCGATCAGTGCGTCCCAATCGGCCTGATGATCCGCGATCCAGTCTTTCGCAATTTGCTCAAGCTGCTCGAGCGAGTTTTCTCCGTTGTTCATGCGCGTCATCATTACTGAAAGATCCGCGACCGGAATTCGTAGCCCATTCATGAAGGCCATGGCTCTAGGGTTCGCATCCGCAAATCCCTTGTTCACAAGGATATAGTTGTCGTTGGAGCCAAAGCCCGGATTGCGCCCATCGTCCCAGGCCGTGTCGGTGCCCTGATCGCCGGGCAGTGAAGAAAACGGCGCGTTCAGCCAAACAACGTCTTTACCTTCCTGCAGTGTTCCCATGATCCAGTTGGGCGCCCAGGTGGTGTAAAGGATCGGCTCCCCAGCCTTGTAGCGTTCGATGGTGTCTGCCATCAGCGCAAAATACTCGCCCTTGTCGTTATTGACGTGGTCGCGCAATTCGTAGGCGTCCAGATGATGCTCGACGACCTTTTCACAGCCCCATCCCGGGTTGCAGCCGGTCAGGTTCGCCTTGCCGTCACCGTCTGTGTCGAAAAGTGCTTTGATCGCCGGGTCTTTTAACTGTTCCAGCGCCGTTATCCCATGTGCTTCGGCAGTGGCCTTGTCGATGAAATATGCCTGCATCGCGTTGGTATACATCGGGCCTGCACGTACCAGTGCATCATCGCCTCCAGAGTTGGCGAAAAACTCGTTGTGCAACGGTTTCCAGTGTACGGCGGTGTAATCCGCGTCGCCCTGGCCGATGGACAGATGAATGGCAGGGTAGTTGCCGGTCAGCATTTCATTGTTTTCGTATCCGAGTGCGATCAGACCTTCCTCGATCACCTCATAGATCAACTGGTGATCTGTCCGGCCTGTGCTGATGGCCGTGGCTTCCTGAGCGACCACCGGAGCGGCAATCAGTCCGGTTGCGAGCGCCGTGATTGCCAGTTTGGTGATTGAACGTTTCATGTTGTTCTCCCTTGTTGGATTAGTTGGTTGGTTGGTTTGACCGGTCTGCAAACTTTCTTCGCATCCAGCCGATTGGGTCCTGCTCCCACAGCCCGCGACCGCCGCGGTCGCGTCGTGTGAAACCAAAGCCCTGCGTAATTCGGTCGAAAATGATGGCGAGCAGGACGATGCCAAGTCCACCAATTGAGGCGCGCGCAAGATCAAGTTGGCTGATACCCACCAGCACCAGCCTGCCGAGCCCCGCGACAGATATCATGGACGCAATGACGCTCATCACGAGCGACAGCATCACGGTCTGGTTGATGCCCGCCATGATGGTGGGGCGGGCCAGCGGAAGTTCAACGGACCACAGCCGTTTCATCCGTGACGCGCCGAAGGCATCCGCCGCCTCGACCAGGTCGGCGCGCACTTCGCGCAGGCCAAGATTGGTCAGGCGGATCAGCGGTGCAGTGGCGAAGAAGACCGTGACGATCACGCCGGGTACGTTGCCGATCCCAAACAAAAGGATCACCGGTACCAGATAGGTGAATGACGGGATCGTTTGCATGAAATCCAAGACCGGGCGCACGATGGCCCAAAGGAAGTTCACCCTTGCGCACAGGATGCCGAGCGGCAGGCCGATGATCACCGATATGGAAACGGCGGTAATCAAAACCGCAAAGCTGGTCATCGCCGGATCCCAGGCACCGATCAGGCCGATGGCCAATAACCCAAAGAACGTGATAATGGCTGTGGCGCGGTTGACGACCTGCCAGGCGAAGAGCGTGAAGAGGACCAACAGCAAAGTCTGCGGCGTGTCACGAAGCCCATCTTCAACGAAATCCAGGGCCACTTTAACCGGTGCCTTGATCGCCTGAAAAACGCTTCGATAGTTCGAGGTCAGCCAGCGCATGCTGTCATTGGCCCACTCGGTCAGCGGCAGATTGATCGCCGTGAAGGGGTCGAGGAGAATGGACCCGTCCATTGCCTTAGCCCCCGACCTTGTCACGCCGCCGTGCGGCACCCAGAGCTTGCACGTAACGGTCGACCGTGATCGCCGTCAGTACGATCCCGATGCCGCCGACCGTGGCGCTACCGAAATCAAGACGACCGATGCCTTCAAGCACGATGCGCCCCAGCCCGGCGACCGAGATCATCGATGCAACGACGGCCATTGAAAGCGACAACAGGACGGTTTGGTTCAGCCCGGCGAGTATTGTCGGGCGCGCTAGAGGAATCTGGACGCTGAACAACACGCGGGTCGGACCAGCGCCAAAGGCACGCGCGGCCTCGACCAGATCTTCGCGAACCTCGCGGATGCCCAGATTGGTCAGGCGGATCAGCGGAATGATCGCGAAAAAGACGGTGACGATGACACCGGGAGTGTCGCCAATGCCGAACAGCATCACGACCGGGACCAGATAGACGAAGGATGGAATTGTCTGCATCAGGTCGAGGATCGGGCGCAAAATGCGAAAGAACGCATCGCTGCGCGCTGCAAGCACGCCGATTGGCAATCCAATGATCACGCAAAGCGTCACCGCCGCGAAGACGATGGAAAGCGTCGTCATTGCGGCTTCCCAGGCCCCCATCAGACCAATCAGCGTTAAGCAGACAAAACCAGTCGCCGCCAATCGCCATCCCGACAGAAGCCAGCCAAACAGTGCCGCCCCCAAAATTCCGATCGTTGGCGGGATGGACTCTAACCCGCCTTGAACGATTTCAAGAAAGGTCTGAACCGGCGCCTTGGCCGAGATCAGCGTGGACCGGCTGTGCCCGACAACCCAGTTCAGGCTTGCCTCTGACCATTGGCCAAACGGCACGGTGAAATAATCAAAGGGATTGAGAGCCGGATCCATATCTATCTGCGTCCCAGATCGCGACTGACAGTGCCCAAAACCTCTGCCGCCCCGACCCGGCCGATCAGTGTGTCGCCGTCGCGGATTGCGATATGCGCCACATCGCCGTTCAGCATTTCGATCAGAGCTGGCAATGGCGTGTCCGGTCCCGCCACGGGAGCATCAGTGGCGACATCGCCGGAGGTCGCAATTTCAGACGCCGAGATATATTTCAGCGTTGAAATTGAGCTGACAAAGCGGGCGACGTAATCGGTTTCCGGCCGCAGGACGATTGCCTCCGGCGTTCCGGTCTGGTCGATCTTGCCATCCTTCATGATCGCGATCCGGTTGCCCATCTTCATCGCCTCATCAAGGTCATGCGTGATGAACAGCGTGGTCTTTTTCAAATCCCGCGACAGCGTGAGGAATTCATCCTGGAGGTCGTTTCGGATCAGCGGGTCAAGTGCGCTGAAGGGTTCGTCCATCAACAGTATATCCGGGTCCGCGGCAAGCGCGCGAGCCAGACCAACGCGCTGTTGCATCCCGCCGGACAGTTGATCGGGATAGCGATCCCCCCAACCTCCCAGGCCGACGCGTTGCAACGCGTCATCCGCGGCGGTCTGGCGTGCAGCCTTCGCGACCTTCTGCACCTCCAGTCCAAATGCGACATTCTCGGAAATCGTCTTGTGCGGCCACAATGCCATGTGCTGAAACACCATGCCGATGGTCCGCGCCCGAAGCTCGCGCAGTTCCTTGGGATTGAGCCCCATCACGTCGCGGCCTTCAACGTGAACCTGCCCGTCGGTCGGTTCAATCAGTCGGTTGACGTGGCGGATGATGGTGGATTTGCCTGATCCGGAAAGCCCCATGATGCAGAAAATCTCACCCTGGGCGACCGTGAAACTGGCGTCTGCAACACCGATGACGCAGCCGAATTGCTCCAGCGCCGCGTCTTTGTCGACCTCACCCGCTTTTGCCGCGATCAGCGCCTCTTGCGCGCGATCGCCGAAAATCTTCCATAGATTTCGGCACTCAATCGCGCTTTGGCCGTCTGCTTCCGGTGTCATCTGGTTTGGATCCGCCCCATACTTGTATAACCCTTGCATAAAGCTTCGCCTTCTCAACATTGAAAAAAACTGACCCCTTGCGTAACCTCAGATTACGCAAAGCCACGGCTTTGAACTGTAACCCGCCGAATGGAGCGCCGATTTGGTCCAAGGATTTCGAAAACTTCCACCTCCGAAGTCACTGCTGGCTTTCGAAGCTTCTGCGCGAAACCTAAGCTTCACCGAGGCTGCCAAGGAACTGAATGTCACTCGTGTCGCAGTCTCTCGACAGGTGCGGCAACTTGAATTGCATCTTGGCTATGAGCTGTTTGCCCGCGGTCAAAGCAGCATTGAATTGACCCGCGCCGGTCGAAAGCTGTCGCGCACCGTTCATTCCGGTTTTCAATCGATTGTGGACGAGATCGAGGCGATCGAAAACACCAAGGAAGACAGCCTCATCACGATCTCGACCACCTCTGGCGTGTCGACCTATTGGTTAATGCCCAATATTGGTCGCTACCGCCGCACTCATCCCAGCGCCGATTTTCGCCTGCTGGTTTCACACGATGTCATCAACCTGGTCCAATTTGACGTAGATATCGCGATCCGCTATGGCACAGGGAACTGGCCAGGAACAAAAAGTGTTTTGCTGCAAAGGCAGAGGATTGCTCCGCTTTGCAGTCAAGCATTCTTTAACAACTACGGGCCTTTCGAGACGCTTTCCGACTTGTCGAACGTCCCACTTCTGGAATTTGAAAGCGCGTTCGATCCTTCGTCGATCTGGACGAATTATTTCCGCGACAAGGGCGCAGTTCTGGGCAGCCGGATCCGCATGAGTTCATATGATTCATACATCAATTTCGTTCAGGCAGTTCTGGATGGGCAGGGGATCGGATTGCTCGGCGCCCCGCTGATGCAGCAGTTTCTGGAAAGTGGCGTTCTGGTTCCCGCGATTGAGACCGAGGAATTGCCGCAGCACGGGTATTACCTGTGCCAGCCTGACGTTGCGACTCCATCGCGCTTGGTTGCCGACTTCAGCGATTGGATTCAAAGGGAACTGAGCAGTCCGATTGCTCGCACCGAAATCCCAGAAAACGGCGAACTGGCGTAATCAGGGGTTTCTCTCCTGCGCAATTATTTCTGAGATTGTTAGAACGGAGCGGCGGCGGGATACTTCTACACCTATAAGGGCGCACATAATGGTCGATACAACAACCGAACCCCGCACAAGCCGTGGCCGCCGTGCGCGATCCGGCGGTGCCGCCGGACGCAGGCAGGCACGGCTAAAGGCCCCGATCGTCTATCCGAAGACCACGATGCGAAACATCCCGTCATATGAGGTGCTTTCCACAGACGGGTTGGAGGCCATCGACAACTACGCGATGGGAATCTTAGAAACCACCGGCGTGGAATTCAGGGACGATGCGTCTGCAACAATTTGGAAAGACGCGGGCGCAGAGGTCGACGGCCACCGCATCCGCATCCCTCGTGAACTGATCCGGAAGCTGATTGCCTCAATCCCCGAAGAATTCGATTATCACGCCCGCAACCCTGACCGCACCGTCCGCGTCGGCGGGCGCAACATGATTTTCGGCCCCGCCTATGGCACGCCAAATCTGATCGATCTCGACGGTGTGCGCCGACAGGCCACTGCCGCAGACATGCGCATGTTGATGAAGCTGCACCACGTCAATCCGGCAATCCACTACAATGGCGGCTACACGCTGGAGCCGATGGATGTGCCGGTTCCGCACCGACATCTTCACATGGTCGAATCCAGCGTTCTGGCAACCGACAAGCCAATCATGGGGTCACCGCAGTCCGACTATCAGGCGCGTGACAGCGTCGACATGGCTCGATTGATCTTTGGCACGGATCGCATGGACCGCGACGTGGTGATGACCGCAATCTTCAACTGCAATTCGCCACTGGTCTGGGACAAAACACAGCTCGACGCCATCCGTGTTTATGCCGCCGAGAACCAGGCGTTGCTGATGTCGCCGTTTGTCTTGTTCGGCGCTTCAACCCCGGTGCATTCGCTGGCCGCAACCGCCCAGATCATCGCCGAGGTGCTCGCCGGGCTGGCCTTCACCCAGATCATCCGCCCGGGCTGCCGCGCCGTCATGGGCGTGGCACCCATGGGCGTTTACATGAAAAGCGGTTCACCCACATTCGGGTCGCCCGAAGTTTCTCTTATCATGTACATTTTCGGCCAGATGGCTCGGTTTTACGGCGTGCCGTGGCGGACGAACGGCGCCAAATCCGGCTCGAAGGAAGACGACCTTTACGCCGGTTACGACTCGATCCTGAAAGTCTATCCGGCCATACTCGGTGGCTGTAACCTGTTGACTCATTGTGGCGGCACTATCGAGGGATCGCTTTGCATATCGATGGGCAAACTGGCAGCCGACGCACAGCAAATCCTCAGCTTCCAGACCATGCTCGGCGGCGTGTCTTTTGACGACATCGAAGTAGCATTGGGCGACCTCGCCAAAGTCGGCCCCGGCGGGCATTTCTTTGATGAGGACTACACCCGCGCGCACATGCCGTTCTTGGACGAAGTGCAGGATAATGAACGGTTTGAAACCTGGAATGCTGGCGGATCGATGTCGGTCAGCGAACGGGGCCGCGCGTGGTGCCGAAACATGCTGGAAAGATACGAAGAGGAACCGCCGGTAATTGACGAAGCCCAACGAGAGGCCTTGCGCGACTTTGTCGAGCGGCGCGAACGCGAAATCCCCGGCGCGGTAAGTTGAGAGATTCCGGTACAAAGGTTCTGGTCACCGGATGGCCATTGTTACCTCCGGCGGAGGAAATGTTGCGCGCCATCAGATTCACGATCATTCAAAGCAGCCCGGACCCCGGTCAGGTGGAACTGATCGAACTCATGGCGGCCCACCGACCGGATGCCCTGATCGTCAGGTCTGGCGTCATCAACGGCCCCTGCTTTGACGCAAACCCAAATCTGAAATGCATCGCCAATCACGGTGCCGGATACGACGACATCGATATCGACGAAGCGACGCGGCGCGGCATCCCGGTATTCGCCGCACCGGGACGAAACGCAATCGCCGTCGCGGAACATGTCTTTGCGATGCTTCTAGCCGTGCGAAAACGCGTTATTCAACATGATGCACTCGTTCGTTCAGGGGGATGGCGCCCGGGGACACCGGATATCGCAGAACTCCACGGGCAAACGCTTGGCGTAATAGGGTTCGGCGCAATCGGCGAGCGCGTCGCCCACCTGGCTCGCGCGTTCGGCATGGACGTGGTCGCCTACGATCCGGTCCGCACAAGGCCATTCCCCGCGGACGTGACTCCATTCGCGACATTGGAAGAAGCTCTGGCTGCTAGCGACGCCGTCAGCCTGCACGTCCCATTAACCGAAAGCACCCGAAATATGATCGACGAAACGGCACTCGCACAAATGCGGCCGGGAAGCATCCTAATCAACGCTGCAAGGGGCGGCGTCGTCGATGAGGCCGCACTCGTAAATGCGATCGACGCCGGTCATTTAATCGGTGCCGGACTGGATACGTTTTCAGTGGAACCACCCGGCAACGCGACCAACGCTACAACAAGCGACCGTATCATCCTTTCTCCCCACATAGCCGGCGTGACGCCGGAAAGCACATTAAGAATGTCCATGTGCTGTGCCGAAAACACGGTCGGCTTTGTTGCGCGCGGTGAAACTTCTGACGACCTAGTGAATGCGAGTTGGTTCAAATAGGCGACCTCGTCGGTCAACGCCGTCCCGCAATAAGAAATCTTGCGGAACCAAAAAGAATTCTCGTCAGCTTGCCGCTCTGGCAGGTCTACCGTGAACGCGAAGTGCGGAAACCGGACTTTGCTACAGCAGCGGTGAACGGCAACTCTGTCCGCAACTCGGCTCCCAACGAAAGTCGGTTCCCGGGCGAAGATGTCGTTTAGGGCCGGAGTCGCGAGTTCGCAGTGTTGAATGGCTGCCCCACGCGTCGAAGTGGTCGCCGAGACCGGCGGCTGCGCGCCCCTTCTAACCAAAGCTGCAACGTTAACGAATGTCAGCAATTGGATCGTATCAGAGGATCTTGAGTTGCGGTCGACTAAACCGAACCACTGCCCTGGCCGAGTGGCGCTGTCTCTGCGTTGCATAAAGGGCAGCACCACTGTCTTAGCTAAGACGAGTTCGAATTCATCTGACTGCACTTCTGATTGCTTCCAAGATTCCGTTCCCACTTGTTCTTGCTTTTCCAAGACCCTGTTGTGCGATTGCAAAGTTGATCCTTCCTGCCACCGGGCTGCAATGCCAGACTGGAAATCGGCAATGATTTCCGTAACCGCGTCCTTGGCACCGCCTGTCTGAGCTTCAGGTTGTGATCTAAGACAGGTCATTAACGACGTCTTTAACGACGTGTCTTATTTGGGAACTGCGATGCGTGGAGAAGTTCTTGGGGTGGAGCGGCGACGTTTCTGGAGTGACGAAGACAAGCTCGAGATTGTAACATCGGTGGGGATTGGCGGGGCAACGGTGACGCAGGTGGCGCATCGCCACGAGATTACGCGGCAGCAGATTTACGCCTGGCGGCATGAGCTGAAAAAGAAAGGTTTGTTGTTGCCCGATACCGGGGCGCTCTTCTTCCCTTGGGACATTCCAGTGGGGGCCGGAGTTCCGGTGATGCAACCTTCAGTTGCCGAAAGACCACGAACCTTCGATGCCCTGTTCCAGCCGGTCGCCAAAACCTGCGAATTCTTCCCCCGCGACGAATGCGAAAACTTCTTCAGGGGTGCCGGATATGTTGCAGGTTATATGGACGACGCTCTACCGTGGAGTTTCGATCCATTTGGGTGCAGGGTAATTGTCGATTGCATAAGCAGGGATAGGTTTCAATGGCGTTGCATCTTGGCACTGGGAGTTCCCCCGACTACTCCAAAGCGTTGGACAGCTTTGATTTGGATGCTGCAAGGTCTCTCTTTTCCGGCAGTTTCAGCGACGGGATCAATGCTTGCGTGGAATGCTGTGATGCCCATTTGCAGGGCGATCCCCAAGCTTTGGACTGGATTGCGCTGGACGGGCACCATGAGACGCGCAGCTTTACCGAGTTGCGCGACGAAGCCGCCCGCTTTGCCAACCTGCTGAAGGAACAGGGCATCCAACCCGGCGACATCGTGGCAGGTCTGTTGCCGCGGACCCCGGATCTGGTGGCGGTTGTTCTGGGCGCACTGCGGGCTGGTGTGGCCTATCAGCCGTTGTTCACAGCCTTTGGTCCCAAGGCGATCCGGGACCGTTTGACCATGAGTGGCGCGAAACTGGTTGTGACCGACGTTGCGAACCGCGACAAGCTCGACAATGTGCAGGGGTGTCCGCCTGTCGCGATGATCGTGGACAGCCCACAGGCGCTTGTTTCCGGAGAGATTGACGTCCGTCGGACAATGGCTGCGCAGTCAGCTGAGTTCGCCCCGGTTTTGCGGAGCGGCGACGATCTCATGTTCATGATGGCGACCTCCGGGACGACAGGACCCGCAAAGGGTGTGCCGGTTCCGCTAAACGCCCTGCCTGCCTTTCGGTCTTACATGACCGAAGGGATCGACCTGCGGCCTGAGGATGTTTTCTGGAACATTGCCGATCCGGGCTGGGCCTATGGGCTCTACTATGCAGTGATCGGCCCTCTGCTGCTGGGTCACTCAACCACTCTGGTCGAAGGGCCATTCACAGTGGACAGCACATATGACGTGATTTCGAGATTGAGGGTGACCAACTTTGCCGGCGCGCCCACTGCGTTTCGGCTGATCATCGCGTCGGGAACCGAGCGCGCGGCACAGCTGCGTGATCAGATCCGCTGTATCAGCAGCGCAGGCGAACCGCTGAACCCCGAGGTCATCCGCTGGTTCGAGACGGAACTGAATGCGCCGATCAAAGATCATTATGGGCAGACAGAAACGGGTATGCTGGTGAACAACCATCACGGGCTCGACCATCCGGTGCGTCCGGGATCGGCCGGCTATGCTATGCCGGGATACAGGGTCGAGGTTCTGGCTGAGGATGGCAGCGTTGCCAATGTAAACGAGCCGGGTCAACTGGCCGTGAATATTGATGAGTCGCCGCTCTTGTTCTTTGGCGGATACCTGAACAAAGGCAGCAAATCGATCGAGAACGGGTACTATCTGACCGGGGACACGGTGGAGCGGGATGAACACGGATGCATCACCTTCGTGGGACGGAACGACGACGTTATTACGTCTTCGGGCTATCGCATCGGACCGTTTGACGTTGAAAGCGCGCTGATCGAACATCCCGCGGTGACAGAGGCGGCCGTTGTTGGTGTGCCGGACAAGGAACGGACCGAAATCGTGAAAGCGGTCATCGTTCTGGCGGAGGGCGGGGAAGGCAGTGACGAGCTGGCCGCGGAACTGAAGGATTATGTCAAACAGCGCCTCTCTGCTCACGCCTATCCCCGGCTTGTCGAATTCGTGACCGAACTACCGAAGACACCCAGCGGCAAAATCCAACGGTTCCTGCTGCGACAACACGGTGTTTGCGTAAAATGACGGGACCGCCCACGCGCCATGCACAAATGGTTCAACGAACTGCGCGAGGCGAATGGAATGGAACCCGTTAACCGGATGGAACCAAGGCTGGCCCGGTATTAACAATCAAGCCGGGCCATTCAGATCAGGCTGTCCACAACCACAAAACTTCTGCGGCTCATGCCGCTGCCGGGACGGTGCGGTCGCGGCACAAGGCTGACAGCTTTTTCGCACCAATCGGCTCTTGCGCCTGAATAGGAACGACAGCGTGGCGTTTTGCAAGAACATCGCGCACCTTGGTGATCTGCTCTTGCTCAGAGCCTGCGCGTTTGCGCAGCAGTGGCTGCCCGGTATCGGCAGCCGCGAGGCTTGAGTTGATGATCCATCCCCAGGGTTCGATCCCGGCGCGGCGCAGGTCATCCTGAAGGTGGGCCGCCTCAAGCACCGGCGTGGTTTCCGGCAAGGTCACGATCATGATTTTCGTCTGCTCTGGGTCCTGCAGGCGCATCATCGGGGTGACAAGGCGGGTGCTGCCTGACGCGCCCTGATGGCGCATGATATCTTTGTGGTAAGACCCCGTTGCATCCAACAGCAACAGCGTGTGGCCGGTGGGTGCGGTGTCCATGATCACGAACTTGCGGCTGCTTTCGCGGATCACCTTTGAGAAGGCCTGAAAGACAGCGATCTCTTCAGTGCAGGGCGAGCGCAGGTCTTCTTCCAGCATCGCGCGCGCCTGGTCGTCAAGGTCCTTGCCCTTTGTGGCCATCACGCTTTTGCGGTAATTGGCGGTTTCCACGGCGGGGTCAATTCGGCTGACAGTGAGGCCGGGTTGATCACCTGCCAGCGTTTCATTGATATGCGCTGCCGGGTCAGTTGTGGTCAGCAAAACATCGTGGCCGCGTGAGGCCAACTCTGTTGCAACGGCGGCGGCCATGGTGGTTTTGCCGACGCCGCCCTTGCCCATGAACATCACAAGCCCTTTGCCCGCGCCTTCCAGATCATCCACCAGCGCACCCAGCGGGGGCATTTCTTTGGCCGCTGCCCCGGCAGGCTGTGCCGCATCGATTTTGTCGTCATCGCCTGCTGCAAAGCGTTTCAGCGCCGCAAGTCCAACAAGGTTCTCCGAGCGCAGTGGGAAGACGGTGCGTGGCAGCGCCGCGACGTCAGAAGGCATCGCGGCCATTGCGTCCTGATCACGTTTGAGCAGTGCCTCTGCCAACGGGTCGCCACCGGCATCCTCTGGCATCATACCGTTGACCGCCAGATGCTGGTTCCTGATGCCGATATCTGCCAGCTCCAGTGACGTCCGGGCAACCTCGCCCAGGGCCGAAGCCCTTGGCCGCGCCACCAGAACCAGCCGCGTGGCTGCGTCGTCCGACAACCGGTCCACTGCCGCTGCATAGCGGTCGCGCTGTTTTTCCAGCCCGGCCAGCGGTCCAAGGCAAGACGCATCGCCTTTGCCTTCTTCCAAAAAGCCCGACGACGCGCCGGGAAGCTTCAGCATCCGGATCGTATGGCCTGTGGGGGCGGTGTCGAACACGACGTGATCGTAACGCTCCACCAGTTCATTGTCGGTCAGCAATGCCGTGAACTCGTCAAAGGCTGCAATCTCGATGGTACACGCGCCGCTGAGCTGTTCTTCAATGCTGACCAGCGCCTCTTGTGGCAGGATACCCCGCATCGGCCCGACAATCCGTTCACGGTAATCTGCCGCCGCTTCCTCGGGATTGATCTCGATCGCATCAACGCCCGAGGTGGTAGGGATCGGCGTGATGGTATTTCCGATTTCCGTTTCAAAAACCTGCCCGACATTGGAAGCCGGATCCGTGCTGACCAGCAGGATTTTCTTGCCCTGGCTGGCCAGATCTAGCGTGGTGGCACAGGCGAGCGACGTCTTCCCGACGCCCCCTTTTCCGGTGAAAAACACAAACTTGGGCAAATTTTTGAACATTGGTTCACTCACTTCTATGTGTCGGCAGGGCGGTTCAGCAGCAACCAGATGTTTTTTCTTCAGAGCTGCCGCAGCAGCCAGAGTTGGCTGCCGGAGCAGCGTCCACCACCAAGGACACGCCTGCAAACCGGGCCAGTTCTGCGCGGTCAGGGTAGCGTCCGGCTGAACTCATCTCGCCACCGGTCAGGACAACGGGCAGGCCTTCAACACCCTTGCTTTCCAGCACAGATTTGACGGTCTCGTTCTCGGCAAACTTCGCCGGTTCCTGCGACAGGTTAATGCGCGTGACGGCAACGCCTTGAGACTTCAGCCAGTCGAGATCGGCGGCAAAAGTGACCAGTTGTTGATCCACTTCTGCACCGCAGATGCCGGTCGAACAGCACATGGCGGGGTCATAAACGGCAATATCGGTCATTTGGGTTCTCCTGATTGTGTCGGTGTGGTGTGGGCCAGGACGGCCTTTGAAAGGTGTTGCAAAGCGGTGTCCAGACGCGCCCGTGGGCAGGCGATGTTGAGGCGGGCAAAGCCCTCACCTTCAGGCCCGAAGGACTGGCCGCGGGTGACGGCCCATCCGGCCTTCTGGCGCAGAAAGGCGGTCAATGCGTCGGGCGACAACCCTAGAGCGCGGAAATCGAGCCAGAGCAGGAATGTGCCCTCCGGCTCGATCAGTGTTGCGGCGTCAAGACCCGCAAGCGCCCTGCGCACCAGGTCGAGGTTGCCCTGAATATAGTCAATCACGGCCTCCAGCCACGGCCCGCCGCTTTCATAGGCCGCCTGCATGGCGACACTGGCAAAAGCGTTGTTCTTGTTGACAGTCAGGCGGCTGTTCTCAGCTTGAAAGGCTGCGCGCCTCGTGGCGTCAGGCACAACGGTAAACGACGAACAACAGGCGGCAATGTTGAAGCTTTTGGCTGGTGACAGGCAGGTGATGCTGTTCAGCGCATCCGCCTGTGACAGCGCGGCAAACGGCGTATAGGTATGTCCCGGAAAGGTGATGTCGGCGTGGATTTCATCAGCCACGACAAGCACATCATGGGCACGGCAGATCTCGCCCAGACGCGTCAGTTCCGCCCGTGTCCAAACGCGGCCAACGGGGTTGTGCGGATTGCACAGAAACAGCATTTTGTTGGATGGGTCACTGGCCAGCTGTTCGAGCCCGGCGAAATCCATCTCGTAACGTCCGGCCTGCAGAACCAGTGGATTGGCCACCATGCGCCGTCCGTTTTCAGCAATGATGTCAGCAAAATCAAAGAACACCGGTGGCTGGATGATGATGCCATTGCCCGGATCGGTGAAGAGGTTGGCCGCCATCGACAAGGAGTTCAGCACATTGGGCGCGCGCAGGATATGGCTCGCGTCAAGGTGCCAGCCGTGGCGCGATTGAAGCCAGCCTGTCAGTGCCGGCATCAGCCCGTCAGGCACGGCTTCATACCCGAAGACACCATGCGCCGCGCGTGTTTTCATCGCCTCAAGAACGGCAGGTGGCGCTGCGAAATCCATATCGGCGACACCGCCGGCAAACAGGTCCATCCCGTCCGCGCCCAGCACCTTCCTCTGCACCTTGAGCGCCGGAACCGCTCGACGGTCAATCTCTGTATCAAAGTCAAACTCAGACATCATTGACCCCAAGGCAAACTATGTGCTTGCTCATGCGTTACTCCGATCAGTCACGGCATCAGCAGCAATCTGATAGATCGCGTCACCGCGCCGCACAGGGGCCATAGCGCGCTGGCAGAGGACAATCCCAGCATAGGGCGACGTAACTTCATCAGGCGTTTTCTGCGGCGTGTCCGGGTGGTGGACCAGCCCGACAACCTCGCCCCCGGACACCTCGTCGCCAATAGATTTAAAGGGCTCGAACACACCCTCGTCATAGGCATAGACAGAGCCACGCACATTGAGTTCGCGGGTGCCGTCAGCAGCATCGGGCGCATAATCGGGCAGCATCCCGAGACTGTGCATCAAACGGCGCAGCCCGCGCTCTGTGCGTTTCAGAATATCCGGTGTCACCACGCCCGCGCCGCCAAGCTCGGCCATGACATTGACCACACCCTTGCGGTTGGCCGCACCCATGGCGGTGCGCGCGGTGCTGGCACGCCCGCCGCCGGAAGTGAACACCCATGCATAGGGCAGATCAAGCGCCGCTTGCATCTGTTTGAGCGCAGCCGCCTCTTCCGGGCCGTGGCCCATGCCGCGCAGCAACGTGGCGGGGTAGAATAGCGAGCTGCCACCTGAGTGCAGATCAACGGCATAGTCGGCCAGCGGCATCACCACCTCTTCATAGTAATGCGCGATCATCTCGCTTGGGCTGCCTTTCGGGTCACCGGGAAACAACCTGTTGAGGTTGCCATCATCAATCGGCGAGGTCCGCGTGCCCGCCTGCGCGGCCGGAAAGTTGAGCATCGGCAGTAATATGAGGCGGCCTCGGATCTGCGCCGGCGCGATTTCCTGCGCCAGCCGGGAAATGGCGATCTGACCTTCATACTCGTCGCCATGGTTGCCGCCCGCCATCACCAGCGTTGGCCCTTCGCCATTGTGGATAACCGTCACGGGCACCGGCAGCCAGCCATAGGCCGAACGGTGCACCGAATGCGGCACGCGCAGATAGCCGGACTGTTTTCCATGGGCCTCATAGTCCACTTCTGCTGAGATCAGTGTTCCGGTCATATGCGCGGTCCTGGCGTATGTCATTTCGGTGATCGCCGAATTGTTTTTACCGCTACTCTTGAAGCTCTGGCTTGTCAATATTCGTTATTTCGGGCATTACCGAATTATGGAGCAAGAAGCTGCTATTGATGTCTTTGCCGCCCTGGCGCAGCCGACACGGATCTCGGTCTTTCGGCTGCTGGTTCAGGTCGGGCCTGCCGGTCTGCCGGCGCTTGAGATCGCGCGGCGTCTGGATGTCGTTGCCTCAACGCTATCGGGACATCTGTCGATCCTCAAACGATCCGGGATTCTGACCGCAACGCGCCATCAGCGCGAAATTCACTATGCCGCCAATCTTTCAGCCGTTAACGAGCTGATTGCGTTTTTGTTGTCGGATTGCTGCGGTGGCCAGGTCAGCAATTGCGGTGACATCCTGTCGTTGCTGGCCCTCGAAGAAACGCGATGAAGGTGTGTCGGCCGGATTAGAATCTTGGGCTGGCCAGCCGTCGAACAGGTTTCCGACCTGAACGTTTTCTTGGCACCAAAGCTGTCACTCGAGGCCGTTTCAGCGAAAACGCACAAAGTCCTGTGCGGATGGGTCCTGCAGCACACTTAGGCGCAGGTGGAAAACCAGAGGCAGGCGGAATGTGAAGCGGACCGCGCAGTGTCGCACGAAGTGGCAATATCAATTGTCGCGAGTGACTTAGTCGCCCGCCATATGTCGATCAATTGTCGAACCAACGCCCGGAATTTCGATGTTTTATGCAGCCCATTTGCCAGCGATTTCCGGGTTGTGGGTGACCAGAATGACGGCAATGCCCTGTTTCCGCGCAATCTCTGCGATCAGGTCCAATGTGGTCTTTTGGGTAATCGGGTCCAGCCGGCTGGTCGGTTCGTCGGCGAGCAGGACCTTCGGGCCTACGATCAAGGCGCGCGCGATTGAGAGGCGTTGCAGCTCTCCACCTGAAACCTCATCGGGTCGCCGACCGAGCAGGCCGGGATGCAGTTGAAGGCTGTCCAGGAAAGCAAGGACCTGGTCCCACAGAGCGCCGTGGAGGCGGGCGACGTCGCGCAGGTTTTGGCCAAGGTTGACATGCTGCGGGAAGGCGCTCGGAGGGTCCTGATAGAGCTTTTGAATTGCGTGGCGACCGAGACTGCGATGACGCGCGACGCTTCCGCGATGCGGCGCGATCAGTCCGGCCAGCGTGTCCAGCAAGGTGGTTTTGCCAATTCCGCTGGGGCCCAGGATGGCAAGGCGTTCACCGGCGCGGAGCGTCAGATTGAAATCCTCAATCAACACGCGGTCGCCGCGGGCGACCGACAGGTTTCGGGCTGAGAGGATTGCATCGCCTGGTGGTGACGTGGGGGATTTCGGCCATGCCCTGGGATCCGCTGCCAGTAACGCCTTGGTGTAGGCCGCCTGCGGGTTTGCCAGAACGTCAGCCGTTGCGCCTTGCTCGACGACCTGGTCCTGGCGCAGGACGACGATTGCGCCGCCGAGCGCCTCGGCAACGGGGACCTCGTGTGTGATTGCAAGGAGCGTGCCGCCAGAATTCGGCACCTGTTTCAAAAGGTCGATGACGCGAACCTGACGGCTGCTGTCCAGACCTTTCGTCGGCTCGTCCGCCAACAGGATCGGCGACCGACCGGCGGTCGCAGCTGCAAAGGCCACGCGCTGAGCCATCCCGCCGGAAAGCTGGCCGGGCAGGCGGGGTTCTGCGCCTTCGAGCCCCAAGGCGGAATAATCGCTGGCGGTCCCGGCATGGGCCGCACCCCATGCGAGCCCGCCGATATGATGATGCGTTTCTGCAACTTGGCGCCACGACACCATCAGCGGGCCAAGCGAACGCCATGGTTCCTGTGGCAGGGTTGCGATCTCGCGGCCCCAGAGGCGCGCATGTTCGACGGAACCGAGTGTATCGACCCGCCGGCCGTTAATGGAAATTGCGCCCTCGGCCCGCAATGCGCCCGGCAGCGTTCCCAGAATGGCTTGGGCAATCAGACTTTTGCCCGCCCCGGTTTCGCCCATGATGACCAGCGTACCCTGTGCGGCAACCTGAAAACTGACGGGACCCAGCAGCCGCTGGCTGCCCGCAAAGACTGAAAGTTCCTTGACTTTGATAACGCTCATCGCCGGTACCCCCCTACACTGAGCTGCAGAGCCAGAACCGTCAGCACCAGACAGGCAACCGGCTGAAGGATCAGGAACGGCGCTTCGCGCCAATACCCAGCCTCTGAGAAGCTTGAGGTTATTCGCACGGTCGAGGCCTCGCATCTGTCGACACGGCAAACACTGAAGATGCTCTGTATTCCCAGCAGCACCTATTACGACTGGTATGCCCGCTGGAGCGACGGTGGCATTGATGCGCTCGCTGATCGGTCTCCCCGGCCAAGGTCTATCTGGAACCGCATCCCGGACCAGATCCGCAAGGATGTCGTCAACTTTGCCTTGGAACACGAGGACCTGACGCCTCGGGAACTGGCGGTCAAATACACCGATGAGAACCGCTACTTCGTATCTGAATCCTCTGTCTATCGCATTCTCAGCGCCGAGGATCTGATCACCGCCCCGGCTCACGTGGTAATCCGGGCGGCCGACGAGTTCCGGGACAAGACAACTCGGCCGAACGAGCTCTGGCAGACCGACTTCACTTATCTCAAGGTCATCGGTTGGGGCTGGTTCTATTTGTCCACGATCCTCGACGATTACAGCCGTTACATCATCGCCTGGAAGCTTTGTACCACGATGAAGGCCAAGGATGTCACCAACACGCTGGACCTGCATTGGAAGCATCAGGGTGCAATCAGGCTATGGTTGTGCACAAGCCAAGGCTGCTCAGCGATAACGGCTCGTCCTACGTCGCCGCCGACCTGGCCGGCTATCTCGATGACAAGGGTATGGATCACGTTCGCGGGGCGCCACACCATCCGCAAACCCAAGGCAAAATCGAGCGCTGGCACCAGACCATGAAGAACCGGATTCTCCTGGAGAACTACTTCCTGCCCGGCGACTTGGAACGGCAGATCAGCGCTTTTGTCGACCACTATAACAATCGCCGTTACCATGAGAGCTTGGAGAACTTGACACCCGCCGACGTCTATCACGGCCAAGGCGCAAAGATCCTAAAGATGAGAGAGGAGATCAAGAACCAGACAATCCGAAAATGCCGGTTGCAGCACCAAGCCGCGGCCGCCTAAACTCAAACAGAAACCGAACCAGAGCCTCCGTTAGGAAAACGCCTCAGCTCTCCGAAACACTCTGACGACGGACAGTCACGGACCTTGCGGACCTTCGCTCATTTTAGCTCAATGGGTGGTTCAAAGCCTATGCGGTCATTCTTGCCCTATGCCGTCCAAATCAGTTGACTGGCATTTTGGTCTCTTGAGTGGAAACATGAACTATCCGGAGCAAGCGCGCCAATTTGCCCATATTAATGAATCTCCCTCCGTGCAAGGCTATCAGCGCTGTGCAATGGGCTCTGGTTTATTTCACCACCTGCACAGTGTTGACCGACGAACAGAGGGACTTGGGATGCGACGCAAACTATTCGCCATGGGCGCCCTGTTCATCCTGTCAGCTGCTGCGGTTTCCGGAGAAACTATGGACGATCCCAGTTCAGAATCCCTGAATTCTGCGCCGGAATTGCGTGAATACTCACCTTACATCACACAGAACTTTCCATTGATTCCACTTTGGGGAGACACTCATGTTCACACCAGTCTTTCAACGGATGCAGGGCTAGCCGGAAACCGGTTGACGCCGGATGTGGCCTATCGGTTTGCCCGGGGCGAGGAAGTCATTTCGTCCTATGGGCATCGTATCAGGTTGTCTCGCCCATTGGACTGGCTGGCGATTGCGGACCATTCCGATGGCATGGGTATGGTCGGTGATATTCTTGATGGTGACCCTGATGTATTGGCCTTTGAACAGGCCGCAGGATGGCGATCCGGAATGATGGCTGGTGGTCAGGCGGCAGTGGAAGCCAAGCTGGACCTAGTTTCCTCGTTTTCCAATGGCGAAGTAGACCCTGGTCTGGTGGCACTTTATGCCCCCGGAAGCAAAACTTTCAAAAACATCTGGGAATACGTGCTGGCCGAAGCAGAGGCTTACTACGACCCCGGTGTCTTTACGACGATGATTGGATTTGAGTGGACCTCTCTTATTGAGGGGAACAACATGCACCGCGTGGTTCTGTTTCGGGATGGGTCAGATCGAACAAAACAAATTGTGCCGATGACAATGACCCCCCCGACGGGCAGCCCAGATCCCCGGGACCTTTGGAAGTACATGGCCAGATACGAGGAAAAGACGGGTGGTGAAGTGCTCGCCATTCCTCATAACGGCAACCTGTCCAATGGGATAATGTTCCCTCTGGAAGCTCGCTACAACGGAGAACCGGTTTCTGGTGACTACCTGACAGAACGCGCCCGTTGGGAACCGCTTTATGAGGTCACGCAAATCAAAGGGGACGGTGAGACCCACTCGTTCCTTTCCCCAGACGATGAATTTGCAGATTTCGAAACCTGGGACATGGCCAACCTTAGCGGAACCGAGGCCAAGGAAAGCAGCATGCTGGCCGGAGAGTACGCCCGTTCGGCTCTGTTGCGCGGCCTCGCGATACGGCAAGGCCAGGGCACCAACCCGTATCAGTTCGGTCTGATCGGATCGACTGATACCCATACATCCCTTGCGACGGCTGGCGAAGACAACTTCTTTGGCAAGAACTCGGTCGACGAACCACATCCCAAGCGCATGGACTACAGCATGAAAGAGGTTGATGGAGGCGAGTTACGAAGCTGGCAGTCATCGGCATCCGGGCTGGCGGCTGTCTGGGCCACCGAGAACACCCGTGAAGCCGTTTTCGATGCGATGCTGCGCAAAGAGGTTTACGGCACAACCGGCCCTCGTATGACCCTTCGCATCTTTGGAGGTTGGGACTTTGTCAGCAAGGATCTGAAAAGCCGCACGCCAGAGCAGGCCGGTTATGAAAAAGGTGTCCCAATGGGCGGCACGTTGCGCGCCCGAACCGAAAGCGCACCCAAGGCGCCTTCTTTTATGGTTTATGCGTTGCGGGATCCGATGGGGGCAAATCTGGATCGGATTCAAATCGTCAAAGGATGGATCGACGAGGACGGGACCACTTTCGAAAAAGTCTACAACGTCGCCTGGTCAGGAGACCGCGCGGCGGACGATAACGGGGACATTCCCGCCGTGGGAAACACGGTGGACGTCGCCAACGCGACTTGGGTAAATTCCATCGGAGCTTCAGAGTTGGGCAAGGTCTGGACCGACCCGGAATTTGACCCGAGCCAGTTGGCCTTCTACTACGCACGCGTTCTGGAGGTTCCGACGCCACGATGGACCACTTACGATGCCGCTCATTTCGGCATTGATATCCCTGAGGGCGCTCCAACAGCCATTCAGGAACGAGCCTATTCATCACCCATCTGGTATCAGCCCGCGAAATGACCTCAGAGAAAAAGCGTCATATGACCTGGACCAAGAAAACAGCCCTGGCCGCCGCTTGTCTCTGGGTTATGGGAATGGCGGGTACTGCAACTGCCGGCGTTGGAGATGGGCCGCGCGCCTACATGAATGCACCCGTCGGCACTCAAATGCTGACCTTCAACTACATGAAGCAGGACTCCGGGTTCAACATCGACGGCAGCCCCTCCCAACCGGCGACCCATATTGATGCCGACATTCTGGCACTTCAATACACCCGGGTGGTCAATATCGGCGGCAACGCGGCAGGTCTGTTTGCCATTGCACCGATGGGCCGTGTGTCGGGCAGCCTGATCGGTACGGCAAAGGAAGGCACAAGCTCGGGTCTTGGCGACATGCAGTTTGGAATTGTTATGGGGCTTGTTGGATCGCCTGCTTTGACACCTCAGGAATACGCATCGTACGAACCGGGATTTTCCATGGGGGTGCTGGCAAAATTGTCCATACCAACCGGAGCGTACTCTTCGGGCAAGACGGTCAATTTCGGAACCAACCGCTTTGCTTTTCAGGTCGGGCTGCCCATGACGTGGAACCTTGGCCGCAGCTTTGTTCCGGGGAATGTGACAACACTTGAGCTGACGCCGTCGGCTTGGATGTACGCCGACAATACGTCGCCAACCGGTGGCGCCAGCAACCAGTCCCGCAAACCGCTCTACAGTCTCGAAGCCCACCTGACCCATGATTTTTCAAGCAAGGTCTGGGGGTCACTGGACGCGGTCTATTCAAACGGTGGCGCGACAACCACAGACGGGGTCTTTGACGACAATGGGTTAGAGGCTTTTGGGGTTGGAGCCACAATCGGCGTCGCACTGAACAATGGGTTCGGGTTGCAGTTCAGCTATGGGCAGACCCCCAAGTCCAACACCTATGGCTTCAAAGACAGCCTGTTTCGCGTCAAACTTGTCAAAGTGTTTTGAGGTAGTGTCAATCTCGCCACCCTGAGAATGGATTCGGTTTGTCGTTCTTGTCCATTCTCAGCGCCTCTCAGGCAGTCTGAAAGAAGCCCCCGTCACGGTCAAATGTGCGAAAGATTCTTTACATTATCTCATTCAGCCAGAGCTGAGCGCTGCAGCGATGGTGGCTTGGCCTAATGAAATACCGCCATCGTTGGTCGGGAGAGTCGTCGGAGAAAGGGTTTTGCAGCCGACGTCAGTCAGCCTATGCGTGGTTCGCTCCATGAGGATGCGATTTTGAAAGACCCCGCCGGACAGAACCACCGGCATTTCACCTTGGCTCTCACGCAGGTTTTGAACAGTGGCGCAAATCGCCGCGGCAATCGTGTTATGGGCGCGAGCGGCGATCTGAGCGTGTGAAACGCCCGCGCCAAGGTCAGTCAATACACCATTCCACAGGCCGGTCCATCGGATCACTTGTCCGGGCGTGATCGCGTATTCACCCCGTTCCTGCGGCGCGGCTTCTGCCAGACTTTGAAGCGCCATTGCGGCCTGGCCTTCGAACCGTATTTCGTCGAAACACAGACCCAGTGCTGCTGCGATGGCATCGAATAATCGTCCCGCCGACGAGGCCAGCGGTGTGTTTACGCCTTGAGTGATCACCTGCACCAGCATGTCCGCTGGTTTGGTTGCGAGCTGGTCAAGACAGGGCAGCTTGCCAAAACGTTTTTCAATGACACCCATTGCGTCACCGCCGAAGACCTCGAGCAGATGGGCCAGAAGGTTGCGCCAGGGTTGCTGGTTGGCTTTCTCACCGCCGGGCAGGGCGACGGGGATAAAATGGGCAAGGCGCTCATAGCCGCGGAAATCCGCCAACAGGATCTCGCCGCCCCAGATCGTGCCATCGGCGCCGTAGCCCAGACCATCCAGAACCACACCCAAAACCGGCGGCGCGTCGGGACCAAAGCCATGTTCGGCCATGACCGACGTGACGTGGGCATGATGATGCTGCACCTCGACCACGGGAATCCCTGCGGTTGCGGCCTGTTCACGGCCCAGACGGGTCGAGTAGTATCCGGGGTGGCTGTCAACGGCGATGGTGTGCGGGGCAAAGTGCCGGGTTTCGGAAAACAGTGACAGATTGCGCAAAAACTCCCGGTTTGTGCGCGCGTTTTGCATGTCCCCCACATGCGGTGAAACGATGGCCTGACCATCTTTCATCAGACAAAAGGTGTTCTTCAAATCGGCGCCGCAGGCAAGCACTGGAAGGGCCTCGGCAAAGCCCGGGTGAAGGACAAGCGGGGCCGGGGCATAGCCGCGCGCGCGGCGCATAATCTGCGGCTGACCCGACACATATTGAATGACGGAATCGTCCAGCCGGTTCACGATCTCGCGGTCATGCAAAAGCCAGGCATCGGCGATCCCGGCGAGGTGCTTCAGCGCCTCGGCGTTGTCGCTGACCTGGGGATCGCCGGACAGATTTCCGGAGGTCATGACCAAAGGCGCATCCAGCCGTTGCATCAGCAGGTGATGCAGCGGCGTGTTGGGCAGCATGAAGCCCAATCGGGTCTGATCGGGCGCAACCTCAGGTGCCAGCCCCGGCGCGGTCGTTTTTTCGGGTATCAGGACAATGGGTGCGGCCGGGCTGGAGAGCAACTTGGCGCTGGTGTCATCAAATTCGGCAAAGACGCCGATCTGCTCAAGACTTCGGCCCATCAGCGCAAAAGGTTTGGCGGCACGGTGCTTGCGATTGCGCAATTCGGTCACGGCAGGGGAGTTGGTGGCGTCACAGGCAAGCTGGAACCCGCCCAGCCCCTTGATCGCCAAAATTTTTCCCTTCCGTAACAACCTTGCCGCCTGATCCAGCGGATCACCGGGCAAAGATTGATTTTGCGTGTTCACAAGCTCCAAGCGTGGACCACAGGCAGGGCAGGCATTGGGCTGGGCGTGAAAGCGGCGGTCGGCGGGGTCTTCATATTCACGGACGCAATCCGGGCACATGGGTAAAACTGCCATGGACGTATTGGACCGGTCATAGGGGATTGCACGGGTGATCGACAGGCGCGGGCCGCAATTGGTGCAATTGGTGAAGGCATAGCCAAAGCGCCGGTTTTGCGGGTCCCGGATGTCGTCCAGACAATCCGGACAGGTGGCCGCATCGGGGACGATGCCGGTGCGCACCGCGCCGCTGACGCTTGCGACAATCGTGAACGCGGTCGCAGGTATCGGGTTCGTGTCTTCCGACAGCTCGACCCCATCGATGCGCGACAGGGGCGGGGCCTCTCGCTTCAACTGGTCCAGGAACCTGTTCAGCGCAGCGCGCGTGCAGGAAAGCCTGATCAGCACGCCCTCGCCATCATTCAGAATCTCGCCGGGCAAGTCGGCTTGGATCGCAATGCGCCAGACTGCGGGTCGAAACCCCACACCCTGTACCAATCCGCGCACCCGCACCAGCCAGGTCTGATCCGCCTGCGGGGCCATCAATGCACAGTGCAGACCATGCAGGGATCGAACGATCGCACGATATGCTGAACTGCGACCGGTTCGGTTTCACCTTCGCGCAACGGTGCCCCGATCAGGGCCTGTTCCAATGGGCCCGATTGGCCTGCGCGGTCGCGTGGTGAAAAATTCCACGTCGTTGGCGCGATGATCTGATAATTGGCGATCTTGCCGTTCTCGATCCGCAGCCAATGGCCCAGCGCGCCGCGCGCCGCTTCGATCAACCCATCGCCCTCGCCCTGTTGTTTTGCCGTCGCATGATCCATGAAAGGATCAGGTGCGCGAATGTCGCCCAGCCAATTCTCCATCGCCGGTACCAATAGGGCCATTTCCAGGAACCGGGCGACGATACGGGCCTCGACATTACCGCCTGCAGCCACCAGATCCTGTGCCAGCGGGTGACCGGCGACCACCTGGCGCGACAGCGCACCGACTTCGGCCGGTTCGCCTTCAAGACGTGGTGCCTTGCACCAAGTATACCCATTGGCCATCTCCGGGTCGGTCTTCGTCACGCCATCAAACGGGTGCAGGGCGGTTTTTGGCCCGTCCATCCAGCTGTGGCTAACATCTTCGGCGATCAACCCGGTATTGAGTTTTTGCGCCCCCTGACCGTTGCGCAGGCCGCGCGCAAAAAGATGGCTGTCTTGCTGCCGGTAGGCGCCGAAGCTCAGAAAACGGTCAGTGGCACGACCCATCCTGTTCAGGCCGAGTTTCTGCGAGACATGAATGAACTGAAACAGATCGCTGCGGGACGCGCCCAACCTGTCAACCTGGTCGAGAAGCTCGGCACGGCTGTTCAGGGCTGCGAAGGCCGCGAGGTCCATTCCGATCACCTGTTGCTCGAGGAACCGGCGGAAACTGAGCAAGAGCCCGGACAGGCGCCGCCGTTCATGCTCGGATACGACCTTGGTCACACCGCCGGGCTGAACCGTCAGCGTATGGGGCCATTTCCCGGCCAGCATCCCGACGATGTGCAGAAACTCGGCCCGTTTGGGAAGCATGTTCAGAACTGCGCTTCCTGACATCGCGGTGAAACGGTCCGCCACATCGCCGTGCCAAGCCTGATCGGCATAGATCGGGCGGGCAAAATCCGGCATGAAAAACATGTAGAAATGGGTCAGGTGATCCGCCACGTTTTCGGCGGCATGCACGATATTCGTCACCAATTGCCCGTTCGGGGCAGGGCGCAGTCCCTGCGCGGCGCCCAACGCCTCGGCGGCGGCAACCGATTGGCTGATCGAGCAAATCCCACAGATGCGCGGCGCGATGACCAAAGCGTCGTGAGGATCTTTGCCCACCAGCATTTCCTCGAACCCGCGATAAAGCGGCGAGACGACTTCGGCGCGGTGTACCACCCCGTCACCGGTTTCAAGGCGAACCTCGAGGTCGCCCTCGACGCGGTTGAACGGACCAACGACCAGGCGGCTCATGGTTTTCGACCCCCTTTGTATCGATCGGGGAAAACCCTGAGCCGGTCGGATGACGCGTTCTCGCGAAGCCTGCGCGGTGTGGCCGCTTTGGACAGCGATGCCAGCGCCACGAACCACGCCTTAGGCATGTCGGTGGGCAGACCAATGGGAATGCCTGCTATCTTTGGGGTCTGGGCAAAGGGGTGGCCCGGCTCCTCAAAGCCCGGTTCGGTACAGGCGATACAGGGATACCCGCCCGAGATGCAGGACCCGGACCCGTTCCAAGCACGCGTGTTGCAATCGCCCGCCGCCTGCGTGCCCTTGCAGCCGAGATGTTCCATCATGCAGCCCACCTCGCACAGCTTTTCTGCGCTGGCCTTGTATTCATAGAACTCGTTTCGCGAGCAGCCGTGATGCACAAGTTTACCCGAAATCGCATGCGGCCTGCCAACCCCGTCCAGATGGTCGGAAGTGAGGGCGCCGGTGCCGAGCTGGGACAGGGTTTCGGTCACCCAGTCGGGGTGCACCGGGCATCCGGGGATGTTGACCACGGGCAGTCCGTCTGTTGCACGGTATCCCGCGCCCAGATGACCGCTAGGTGTATCGCCGTCAAAGGCCAACCCCCTGGCCCCGCCGGGGTTGCCACCGGTTGCGGTGATCCCGCCGAACGCGGCACAGCTGCCTACGGCGACCACCTTTCCGGCGCGTTCGGCCAGTGCTTCGATCACATCCTGCATCGGTTCATTGCGCCCGGACATCATGTGAAAGCGACCGGTCCCGGCCGGCCCGGTCATGACCGAACCTTCCAGGCAAAGAACATCGAGCCGCAACTCCCCCCGTAGGATGCTGTCGATGATGGCATTTACCTCGGCGCCGGTTTCGACACTGAGCGTTGGGTGCCACAACAGATTGATCCCGGCGGCGTCGAAAGCCGTGATCACGTCGGGGCCCTCGGCACATAGCAACGACAGGGTGCAACCGCCGCAACCGCCGGATTGCAGCCACAAGAGGTTTTGTGTGTTTTCAGAACCGGTCAAGTCGCGTCTCGACCCGATGCGGTCGGCATTGCCAGTCGAAGCCGTGCGCCGCCTTCCGGCAATGTCACCGCGCTGAGATGCCCGCCCAGCTCATCAGCCATTCGATAGCTGACATAGAGGCCAAGACCGGTGCCCTTTCCGATTGGCTTGGTGGTGAAGAAGGGTTCGAATATCTGATCAAGCGCATCCTCCGGGATCCCGGGTCCGTTGTCGCTGACATCAATGACAACCGCGTCGTCAGTGGCCTCGACATCGATCCGGATCAGGGCTTTTGGCGTTGCAGAAAGCGCGTCCAGCGCGTTTTGCAGAAGGTTAACCAGTATCTGGTGAATGTGCCCCTTTTTTGCATCCACCATCAGACCCGGCGGGCAGGAAACCGTAACGTCGGGTTTGTCCTTTGAGCCGCGCAGGACCCAGTTGATCGCGGTTTGAATGACTGGTTCAACTGCGAACGTTTCGGCCGGTTCAACCTGATTGCCCGAGAAACGACGCAGGTCCTGAACGATATCGCTGACCCGCTCAGCCCCTTCCAGCGTGCCGTCCACTAGCGGCAGGATATCCTGGGCGATCCGATCGATCTGCAATTCCTGGCGCATTGTGGTCAGGGTGTCCTGCGATGTGCCGTCGTTGATTGCATTCAGATAGCGGGTGATTTTTTCGCCGTAGGATTTCAAGGCGTACATGTTACCAAAGACAAAACTGATCGGGTTGTTCAACTCATGCGCCACACCAGCAACCAGCCGCCCGAGCGCGGCCATCTTTTCCGAGCTGACAAGGTGTTTTTGCGCCTTTTCAAAATTGCGCAGCGCCTCGTCGAGCTCGCGGTAAGCTTGCTGCAATTCTCCTACTGGACGACCAATCAGGACAAGCCCCGCCGGTTCGCCGTGGCTGTCGTGACGGATCGAACAGTTCAGGGACAATGGGATCGGATTGGCCTGTTTTCGTAACAAAACTTCGCAATCGTGAAACGTTTCGTTGGACCTGAGATGATGTTGAAACCGGTTCTGAATCTCGTCGTCACGCCCCTTGAGTACCTCGGTCAGCGGTTGGCCGACCAGCATTTCAGCGTTGAGCCCGGTCAATCGAAGCAGTGCGTCGTTGACCTGCTGGATCAACCCATCGGTGTCGCAGACGATCAGCAGGTCGGTCATCGAGCTGACAACGCTGCCGATGAATTCCTGCGCGCTTTCCAGTTCGGCATTCTTCTCTTCCAGAGCGATCTGCGATTGCACCAATTCGCCGTAGACCCGGTCCATCTGACGGATGACTTCGACCCAGGTCTCTTCGCTTTGGTTTGGCAGATGAAATCCGTCATCGCTCTTAAGTTGCGATATCAGTTTCCCGGATTGATCCGGCAGAGCTTGTTTGACTTCTGTCATCTGAATCGGTTGGCCTGACTGTTGATTTCCGACACCTTAGGCGTGGTCTTCCTTCTTTTCCAATTGATAGCGTTCCAGTTTGCCGCGCAGGCCTACACGAGACAATCCAAGTTCCCGCGAGGCTTTGCTTTTGTTCCAGCGGTGGCGGATCAGGCTTTCGCGCAGGATCTTGGCCTCGATCGCCTCGACGCGCTCCTTTAGCGTTCCCTGTCCGACCCCAAGGATTGCCACATCATCTTCTTCATCGGGCGAGGCCGACATCAGAACCTTGGGCGACAGAAGTTCCGCGCCCAAGAGATCGTTTTCGACGCCCATCACCAGCATTCGTTCGATCTCATTCTGCATTTCGCGCACATTGCCCGGCCAGCAATAGCGTTTCATACAAGAGATCGCTTCGGGCGTGAAACCGGCGGCATCTTTGCGTAAATTGGCGACTGCCTGTTTGAACAAGAAGTTCGCCAAGAGCGGAATATCCTCGCGTCGGTCGCGCAATGGCGGCAATTGCACCGTCACCCCTGCCAGAAGAAAATACAGATCCTCGCGAAAACGGCCCTCTGCCACCTCGGTTTTCAAGTCCTTGTAGGACGATGCCAGCACCCGGATGTCGATGCCGCGCGCCTGCGTTGCGCCAACGGCTCGAATTTCACGGTCTTCGAGCGCGCGCAGTAGTTTGACCTGAAATTCAGGCGGCAAATCGCAGACCTCGTCCAACAAAACGGTGCCACCATAACTGCATTCGAACAGCCCGCTGTAGTTCTGGACCGCGCCTGGAACGGCGCCTTTGTTGTATCCGAACAGCTCGCCTTCCAGAACCTCAGGCGGCACCGACTTGCATTTCTGCACCGCAAATGGCTTGTTCCAGCGCAACGAATTGTAGTGGATCGCTCGCGCGGCCAGCGCCTTGCCGGTGCCACGCTCGCCTGTGATCAGGACCGACAGATCATAGGTGGCGACTTGGCTAAGCGTGTTGCAAACCGCGTTCATCGGGCTTGATTTGCCACGCACGATCCCATCCTCGAAATCATAGGATTCGCGTAGCTTTTGCCGCCTGTCCCCGACCTTCTTCTTGGCGGCCCGTTCGGACAACCGCAGTTCGATCGCCAATAACTCGTTCTGGCGTTGCAGGTCGAACATCGACACGGCGTTGCGCAGCGTCAGGATCAGCTTTTCAGGATGCCAGGGCTTGGTGACGAAGTGAAAGATACCCGCCTCGTTCAGGCCCGAGATAATGTCGTTGGCATCCGTATAGCCGGAGATGATGATGCGGATCACATCAGGCCATTTCTCGCGCACCTCGGTCAGAAACTCGACCCCGGATTTGTCGGGCATGCGCTGATCACAGAGAATAATCTGCACCCAGTGATCGGCGAGAATCTGTTCCGCATCGGCGGTGTTTTCCGCGACCTGTACGTCGAACTCGTCCGACAGGTTGCGTTCCAAGGCCTCCAGTGAGCGCACTTCGTCGTCAACGATAAGGATGGTGGGTTTACTCGTCGTCATGACGCTCTCCGGGCTTGTTGCCTATCGGTTTTCCATCGGGTTTTGTCGCGATGCATGGCCAATGTGACCGGGGTTCGCGACTTGCAGATCTTGTGGACAAAATTGTACCGCGCCACCTGATAAGAGGTGTCGAAGCCGAAAAAATTGCGCCGCATTCGGGCCAACTCTTCTTCCCGATAGGTCGACAGGGGCTTGTTACTTTCGTCCGTTTGCCTTTGGTCCGACTTTCTCTGCAGTTTGGTGGCAAGGTCCGGCGCATTGGCGAGGGCCTGAGCACGCTGTTGCACCGATTGGTCGAACGCCGCGCGGTCCACCGCGATCACGTCATCGGCAAGCTTCAGAGACCGCGCTTCGGTTGCGCCCATCGGCAGGCGTTGTTGTGCTATTCGCTCGGCATTGTCCGCTCCACAATGGCGCGGCAGAAGATAGGTCCAGAATTCTGAGCCGTAGAGATTGCCCATATCCTTGTAATGCGGGTTTATGATCACAGCGTCACGCATCCAAAGCTGATCGCAGGCGCGCGCCAGAAATACGCCGCCCGCGCCGGAATTGCCGCCCATGGCCGCGATGGTCAGATGGCTTTCGGTGCGGATGATCGCCTCGGCCAGATCGTCCATTGCGTTGATGTTGTACCAGCTTTCATCGGCCGCGCTGTCCGCGGCCTCGATGGTGTTAAGGTGAATGCCATTCGACCAGAAATCCCGCCCACCGGCCAAAACCAGCACCTTGGTGGGCCGGGTCAGAGCATCCCGGTAGGCCACGAGCAGGCGTTGGCATTGCCCGGTCGACATGGCGCCGTTGTAGAAATCAAACCGTAACGTGCCGACCGGGCCCTGTTCGGAATATTCGATATCGCGGTAGCCCTTCTCGCTATCTGCCTGGATCTCAGGCAATTCCGGCAAGCATCCTCTCAGCACGAAGGTTGCAGGCAATTTGAAAGTCACATCGCCGGTCGGTCTGCGCAGATGGCCCACCCAGACCGCCCCGTCCAGCGTGCCCAGGCAGATCGCCGGGCCGGAGGTTGCCAGAATGCTGCCCGCAGGGCCGGTCATGCCATGCGCTGGGCGCGAGTCGTGCAGAAATACATCCACCCCGCAAACCTTGTCGCGCAGGCCGGGCACGCCATCGGCGCTATGGATTTTGCGCAGAACATCGGCGGTGGTATCGCGTTGCCAGTCGATGCGGCGGTTTGCCTGAGCCACTGCCGGGCGCAAACGGCCCCTTACTGCCTTGTCAGAGTAATCCAGAGGGACCGGCGCCGCGCCCGGTGTTACAACCCGTCCCAGCGCCGCGCGCACTGCGTCCAACGCCGCGTCGCTCAACTCGGACCGATAAAGGCTGGATTTGCTGGCGGCACGCATCGAGAACTCCGCGCTGGCCCAGATCGGCCCGGCATCCATCTCGGCCTCGGCCTGCAATAAGGTCACGCCCCAGCGGCTCTCGTTGTCCAGAATGGCCCAGTCCAGTGCCGAGGGCCCCCGGTCCCCCACCACGCCGGGATGCACGATCAGGCACAGGTGGTTTTGCCAGATGGCGTCCGGAATGGCGCGTTTCAGAAACGGCGCAAGGATGACATCCGGCTGGAACAGCGCGACGGCTTCTCTCAGGTTGTCATCGCTGATGTCAAACTCGACCGACACGTCATGGCCATCTCCCTGCAACTCGACAAACAGCCGTTGCGACAGGGAATTGAAGCCATGCACCAGCAGGAGAATGCGCATCAGGATACCCCCCACAGGATCGGACCGGTCTCGTACATGATCAATACGCCAACCAGTATCGCACCGCAGGCGATCGCCAGTTGCACGGCACCGAACAGCCTACCGGCCGCCCATTCGGCGCGGCGCAGCGGCAAGGCAGCAGCCAACGTCAGTGCCGCCATTCCCATTGTGGACCCCAGTCCGAAGACCAACACATAGCCCAGCGTGGTTGCGATATCCTGTGTGGCACCCGCAGCCATGGCAACCAATCCGGCCGATCCGGCCACACCGTGGACCAATCCCACCAGATAGGACCGTGATGAAAACAGACGTCCATGTGCGTGGTCATGGGCATCCTGTGCATGCGGCTTTTTCGATGCGTGGTGGCTGTGCGCATGGAAATGGCGCGTACTGCCTTCGTGCGTGTGCAGGTGAAAATGCACCCGGTTCCGGCGCAGCTTATGCAACACACCGAGACCCAGAAAAAGCAGCATGCCACCGACAGCAAATTCGAAGCCAGACGCCATTCGCGCACTGAGCGTCAGCCCGAGGAATAGAACCGCCATACTGATCAGCAAAAGAGTGGTCGTATGCCCCAATCCCCAAGATGCCCCAAGCCATGCAAAGCGTCGGCCTGACCGGTTTGGGCCACTTGCCAGCGTACCCACCGCGGCCAAGTGGTCGGCCTCCAGCGCGTGTGCCATGCCGACGATCAGACCAAGGGTAAGAAACGTAAACATCCCGCCCCCTAACAGATGCGTGGCAGCTGTTCGCCAGCCAGCCAGTCAACGATCCGCGTGCCGCCAAAGCCGGTGTCCATGGTGACAAATCCCATGTCATCCTCGATCACCTCGCCGATGATCGCAGTCTCGTGGCCCAGATCGTGCGCCTGCATCACGTTCAGCAATGCGTCTGCCTTGTCCGCCGGGCAGATTGCCACCAGCTTGCCCTCGTTCGCGACGTAAAGCGGATCGAGACCAAGCAGTTCGCAGGCGGCATCGACCTCGGGGCGCAGGGGGATGTCATCCTCTTCCAGCCGCATACCCACACGGGATTGATAGGCGATCTCGTTCAGTGTGGCGGCCAGCCCGCCACGGGTTGGGTCACGCAAACAGTGGATCTCCGGCACCGCTGTGACCATATCGGCGATCAGTTCGTGCAGGGCAGCGCTGTCAGACACGATGGCGGTTTCAAAGGCCAGGTTCTCACGGCTTGACATGATGGCAACGCCGTGATCGCCGATTGGACCCGAGACAAGGATCACGTCGCCGGGACGAGCATTCGCACCGGAAATCTCCAACCCCTCCGGCACCACGCCGACCCCGGTCGTGGTAATGAACACGCCGTCACCTTTGCCACGCTCGACCACCTTGGTATCGCCGGTGACAACCGGCACGCCCGCCGCGCGCGAGGCTTCGGCCATCGAGACGACGATACGCTCCAGATCGGCCAGCGGAAAACCTTCTTCAAGGATGAACCCGGCTGACAGGTAAAGCGGGCGCGCGCCCGACATCGCAACATCATTGATCGTGCCATGCACCGACAGGCTGCCGATATCGCCGCCCGGAAAGAACAGGGGCGAGACGACATGGCCATCGGTGCTCATCACCAGCCGCCCGGCGGGCGGGGTGAAAAGCGCCTGGTCATTGCCCTGCCGCAGCAGATCATTGTCGAAATGCTTGATGAACAGCTCTTCGATCAGCTGCGCCATGGCCCGCCCGCCCGAGCCATGGGTCATGTCCACCTGGCCCCTGCGAAAACTGATCCGGGTGGGGAAGCGTTTTTCCATCGCGTTCATTCTGCGGCCTCCTTCACACGGTCCATCCGGAAGCGCCCAAAGCTCCAATAGGCAGCACAGGACCCTTCCGAGGACACCATGCAGGAGCCTTGCGGATTGTCCGGCGTGCACACAGTGCCGAAAAGTTTGCAATCGGTAGGCTTTTTGACCCCGCGCAGGATCGCGGGACATTCGCAGCCCTTCACATCCGTGCCCGTGCTTTCGGTCAGCTGAAATCGCTTCTCGGCATCCCAGTCAGAGAAAGCTTCGGCAATCCGCAGGGCGCTATAGGGGACCTCGCCCAGACCGCGCCACTCAAACGACCGACGCAGCGTGAACACCTCGGCCATCAGGTCCTTGGCAACCTCATTGCCTTCGGGTGTCACCACACGGGTGTATTCGTTTTCCACCTCGAAACGGCCATCGTTCACCTGCCGGATCAGCATCAGCGCCGACTGCATCACGTCAAGCGGTTCAAACCCGGCGATCACCACCGGTTTCTGAAACTCTTCGGCAAAGAAATCATAAGGCGCGCTGCCGATGATCGAACTCACATGGCTGGGTCCAAGGAACCCGTCAATTGACACCTGCCCCAACTCGCGCAGCTCCGGCGATTGCAGGATGTGCTGGATCGCTGCAGGGGTCAGAACATGGTTGCAGAACACGCTGAAATTCTTCAGCCCTTCGGCGGCAGCAACCTTGATCGCGACCGCCGTCGGCGGAGTGGTGGTTTCGAACCCGATGGCAAAGAACACGACCTCGCGGTCGGGGGTGTCGCGTGCGATTTGTAGCGCGTCCTGCGTGGAGTAGACCATGCGGATGTCGGCGCCCGCCGCCTTGGCCTTGATCAGGCTGTTTTTCCGGCTCGCCGGGACGCGCATCATGTCGCCATAGGTGCACAGGATCACACCGTGCCGCTCGGCCAGTTCGATCGCCGCGTCGATGCGCGGGATCGGCAGCACACAGACCGGACAGCCCGGCCCATGCACGAAACGCACATTGTCGGGCATCAGATCCTGCACACCATAGCGAAAGATCGCATGCGTGTGGCCGCCGCAGAACTCCATGATGTTATAGTTGCGCCCCGTATCGGCGTTGCAAGCGATGTCATCGGCCAGTTTGCGGGCGATGTTCTTCTGGCGGAACTCCTCGACATATTTCATGAGCTGACCTCCTCCAACTCGGCCATCAGCGCAAGGGTGCGCGCGGCCTCGTCGGGGCTGATCTTGTTGAGTGCATATCCCACATGGATCAGGACGAAATCGCCCGGTTCGACATCGGTCAGAAGCGCAAGAGAAATGTCCTTGCGCACCCCTTCCAGGGATACGGTCGCGGTTTGCTTGTCATCGGTGATCGCAACCACCTCTGCCGGAATGGCCAGGCACATGAGCCGTTCTCCCTCAGGCGGTTTCGGTTTGACGGCGGCCAAGGCGCGCCATGTCACGGGCGGCCCGTATCCATCCCAGCCAGTCCTGCATGCCTTCGCCGGACTTGGCGGACACCAGCAGCGTCTTGATGCGTGGATTCACACGGCGTGCATAGTCCAGGCATTTGCCGACATCGAAATCCAGATGCGGCAGCAGGTCAGTCTTGGTCAAAAGCATCACGTCCGAGGCGGCAAACATGTCAGGATATTTGATCGGCTTGTCCTCGCCTTCGGTCACCGACAGGATCACCACCTTATGCGCCTCGCCCAGATCGAACCCGGCCGGGCAGACAAGGTTGCCGACGTTCTCGATGAACAGAACACTGTCATCGGCCATGTCCAGATGCTCCACGGCGTGTCCCACCATGTGCCCGTCAAGATGACAGCCTTTGCCGGTATTAACCTGAATGGCGGGAACGCCGGTTTCGCGAATGCGCTCGGCATCATTGGCGGTCTGCTGATCGCCCTCGATCACGCCAAGCCCCAATTCACCCTTCAGGGCAGTGACCGTTTCGGTCAACAGCGTGGTCTTGCCGGAACCGGGGCTGGACACGAGGTTCAGCGCCAGCATGCCATGGTCGTCGAAAAACCGCCGGTTGGCATTGGCATATTCGTTGTTCTTGGCAAGGATATCGGTTTCGATCTGCACCATGCGCGATTGCGACAGGCCGGGCGCATGGGCATGCGCGGGGCCATGGCCATAGTGGTGGGTTTCATCCCCCGTATGGTGATGGTTGTGATGATGGTGGTGATGATCATGCCCCTCACCATGATGATGGTGGTGGCCGGTGTGGCCCTCCGCGCCCTCGATCTTGACTTCGCCTTCGGCGCATCCGCAAACAGTGCACATCAGTCCACCTCCATTTCCTTGATCCGCAGCTCTTCGCCGCCTGTAATCTGTATTTGATAGCTGCCGCAGTCCGGGCAGGCATCATAGCGTTCCTTGACTTCAACCGCTTTGGCGCAGGGCATGCACCAGCCGGTCACGGGCAGTTCGATCACGTCCAGTTTTGCCCCGTCGGCAATGCCGTTTCGCGTGACCACGTCAAAGCTGAAACGCAGCGCCTCTACCTCGACCCCGGCCAGCGCGCCGATTTCAAGGCGCACAAGGTTCACCCGGGAAAACGACTGGGCCACGGCCTGATCTTCGATGATGGATACAAGGCTTTCGCAAATTGACATCTCATGCATCACGCCGCCCTCACTTCAAAGGCAACACAGGGATCAATCGCCTCGATCAGGGCCTGGGCGCCTTCGGCTCTGCCGGTGACTGCGTGCAACCCGGCCAAAGCCTGAACCGCCACGCCTTCGGGGTGGAAATTCCACTCGGTCGGGGCGAGAATTTGATAGTCTTTGAGCTGGCCGTGTTCCTGTCGCGCAGCATGGACAAGACGTCCGCGCGCGGTTTCAACCACGCCCACGCCCGGCTGCCCACGCACAGGGCTTTCGCCCGTTGTCATTTGCGTGGGGATCTTTGCCAGATCGACAAGGCGCGCCACAAGGCGAGACATCAACCCGGCACCGTGAAGTTCCAGCAATGCGGCCACAACAGGATGCCGGCTTTGCCGTGCCAACGGGCCGGTTTCATGTGGCTGCCCATGCCATTCGGGGCGGAGAGTGAATGACGGCTCGGCCATCAACGCCTGCAATTGCGCCCCGGACAGAGCAGGCAGGAACTGTGTTGATACGGCCCCCAACCCTTGCCAACCGTGGGCAACAATTTGACACAGATAGGCTTTTGCCAAGGTCGGGCCACCGTCCAGCCAGTTTGTGAATTCCGCGAGATCCCGCAATTTCAGGAATGCCGCCGGCGAAATGCCAAAAACATGGGTTTCCAGATAGCCCGCAAGCAAGGCAGACACCTGCCGTTCTTCCGCCGGGTCGCCGACGGCGGCCTGCATGTTCTTGACCAGCCCCATGACGGGGGGCGAAGGCAGCTCAAATCCCGCGCCTTCCACGCGCCAGCCGGTCAGGATGCGCAGCAAATGCTCGCGTGCCGTTTCTGCCAGAACGCGTGACGTATCCGCGTGCGCCTCCGCCTCGGTCACGTCCTCTTGCACCGCGACCCGTGCCGCGGCGACATGGGCATGCCCGCAAAGTGAAAACAGCCTGGGCAAGAGGTCGAGCGCCTCGCGCGGGTCGCGCCCCACCAGCAGGCGCGCAACGTCGGCGCCCCGGTTCGAGGTCAGCCGAACGTCACCGTTCCGGCTCAGATCGATGACGATGCGACCTTCGGCAATCATGGCCGCTCTCCGTCGGCAGGGCCGGTCAGACTGCCACGCAACAGGTCCCGGCGGCTCATATCAGATACAACCGGAGCCGGGTCGACCGGGTCTTGGGAATCTGCTTCAGGATCTGCTGTCGGTTCAGGATCAGGCAGTTCACCGGCCCAGATCGCCCTCATGTCGGCGTCTTCATCGGGTTCGTCGGCATCCGCCTCGGCCAGCACCTGTTCCAGCGCTGCAAGTGCGGTTTCCTCAGCGGCAGCCTGATCATCAAACTCGAACACCGGCGAGAACAGCGAACACGACAGCATGAAGCCGGTGTCCTCTTCATGGCCGACGATAAATTCCACCTGCCCGGCGGGCAGCCTGACCTGCTGCTTGTCGCCGAACTTCGGCTTTGTCAGGGCAAAGGCGTCCGGGTCCCGCGGCAGCAGAACAAGGTTCATGAACCAGGGCGTCAGCAACACGCCAAGATAGTAGTCTTGCCAGGGCTCAAAGCCGAAAGCCGCAACCTCAAGGGCCGGGTTCAGGATTGGCACGCCATCCATGCGGGTTGTCTCGATCTCGCGAAAAAGCGAACCCAGCCGGTCCCGTATCTGCGCGGCGTGCTCTTGCATCAGTTGTCCACCACCATGAATTCGGCGCGATGACCATCGCAATTGGGGCAGGACCAATGGTCCGGCAATCTGGAAAAGGGCGTGCCGGGCGGGATTTGCCAATACTCATCGCCAATTGCCGGATCGTACTGCCACCAGCAGATCTTGCATTCGAGAATAGACGTATCCGCCAGTTTGGACAGATCGCCACCAAATGAGCCGCCGGAAAAGCCCAGCCCGCTGCTGTCAGTCATTGTAGATGCTCATGATTTCAGCCAGCCGTTCGGCGCTGTCATCAATGTCTTCCTGCGCTGCGCAGACAACCTCGGGCACCTCGACGATTTCAATGGAATTGAGGATGATCGTGTCCTGCGCGTTATAGTACTGCACCCACCAGACATTCCTGGTTCCGGTCGAGGACACGCGACAATTTCCATAGCCGCGCGACAGGATGATCGTACCGCCGATGCCCAGCTTGGCGGTCAGGTATTGCAAATCCTCTTCGGTATGCGGCAGCAGGCTCAGGTTAATCGAATGCGCGACGTCGCCCGGCTGGCGCGAACTGACCTTGTCGGCGATTTCAGACAACAGCGCAGGCGCGTTGAACACTGACGGGGGCAGGGGGTCTTCGGCCAGCGCTGCCGTTTTGGCGGCCCGGTCAAAGACCTGATCGCGCACCGTATCGGGCCAGGCGGCAACTTCGATTGTGTCGCGGTTGATCTTGCCGTTACCGTCAAAATGCAGCACCCGCCAGACACCGGCAAAGACCGCCTCCTGCACCTGAATGGATGTGCCCGCGACCATCGAAACTTCGCCTTCGCCAAGGATCTGGTTCACCAATCCGAGGTCCTTGGGCGACAGGTCCCCCAACTCCAGAACCGTGGCAGGAGCACCGATCCGGTAAGCTCTAAGCGCTGCGACAAGGTCGTTCAGACGGGCCTTTCCTTCCTCCATGCCCACCGTGTCTTCGGGCTCAGGCGCAATGGGCAGATCAAAGGTTGCCATTTCGCGTGGCATTTCCATGTAGTCGAGCACTTCACCGTCGGGTCCGCTCGGCTGGCTTCCGGGGCCAAAGCCGCCGGGCATTACAAAATCACTGGACATTTCGGAAACCTTTTCAGTTGCTGCGTGGTTGCGCGACGGGGGCGCAGCCTTCAGGGAATTCAAACTGCGGCGGCGGCGTGGCTTGGCGCGCCAATATCTCGTTGATCTCTGTCACGTAGTCGGCCCAGTCCAGAACTTTCTGGATCACGCCGAGGTATTCGCCATCGCGCAGAAAAATCAGCGAGGGAAAGCGGTTGAACCGATAGCGGGTCTGGATTGCCCGCTCGCTGCCGCGTTCCAGCACGGCGCCCTTCAGAAGCCCGCCGGAGGCCTTGAGGATCTCGGGCAGAATGACGGCGACGTCATTGACTTCGACATGCCGGTGCCAGTCGCCGCCGACAAACAGCACGGTGTCGCCGTTTGCACAGGCAAATTCGTCCAGCGTTTCACTGCTGACAACCGGCAGGTTTTCCCGTTCGATTATCGTTTCCATCAAAGGCGAAAACATCAGTTCGCATCCTTCCTGTTGGCTGCGGAATTTTCGATGATGTCCGCAAAGAGGTGGTCGATATTGGCGGGATTGCCGGACATTACCGCGTCCAGTGCGCTCAACGCGTCGGTTATCCTGCCCGCATCATCGGCACTGATCACCTCACGTGCCGCGTCGATGAAAACGAGAAGCCAGGTGCCAGCAGGCTGATCGCCGACCAGCATTGTGTCGATCCGACGGCGACCTCCCTGATAGTCGCAGATCGCGTAGCCCGCGCCGGTTTCGGCGATCTGCATAGGCAACCCCATGCACATCAGCCCGTCTCTCCGGGGACATTGGCCAGAAGGGCATCCATTTCGCCCTCAAAATCGCTGGGCGCCTGCCAGTTCCTGTCGAGGATCAAGCGTTCGTCGCCGCTGCGACAAGCAAGCTCTTCCGAGGGGCGTTCGTTTTCATAATGTTCGGTGGTCATGATTGGACAGGCGATTGTGCTGCCCTGCGACAGGGGCGTTTCGCGCTTCTGCGCGGTGATGCCAAACCCTGAGAGGTATTCCAGAGCCATTTCGATGGCGGGATCGACCTGTGCCTTGGTTTCGGGGCGCAGACCGCCGCCGAAATCCTCAAGTTCGACCGGCTGAACGCCGATCAACAACAGATGGGTGGGCGCGTCATTCATCATTTCGGCCATGGCCAGGACTTCCTGAAACCCTGTCTGGTGCAGGCTGACCTTTTTTGCGCCCATGAATTTCGGGACCTCTTCCCCCTCGACACGTTTCATCGTGCCAGGCGGCAACCCGTAATCGACAGCGTCGAATACGATCAGTACATCGGCGTCGCGCACGTGTTGGACCAGATAGATGCCCTGGGTGCCGCCATCCATGAGCGTGACGTTGTCCGGCGTATCGTATTGACGATGAAATTCTTCGACCGCACGCACGCCAAAGCCTTCGTCCGCCCAAAGCAGATTGCCGATCCCAAGGATCAGAATGTTTGGTTGTTTGGACATGAACCCTCCCCGATTATGCCCTTCCTCCTGCAAAACCGTCCGGTTCCGCGGTCGCCGATTCACCGGTCTGCTGGCGGGATATGACCTCGCGAGCCGACCGTTGAACAAGCGTACCTTAATATTGATTGCCGATTCTGATCCATTGCGGAAGGTTTATTTCCACCTGATTTTTGCTTGAAAATAGGGAATTTTGGAAGCTCTTGTTCCAAAAGTGGGAATGAGTGGAAGGTAAAAATACAAACAGCGCCGCGGGTTCCGCGGCACTGTCAGGTGTTGATTGTAGGTGGGGTCTTAGTGCTGGTCGTCAGCCGGGCGATCATCCTTGAACATACGCCAGCCGGAAATCATTGAGCTGATGATCGACTGCCGGGACATGATGTCTTCGCGCACCGCCACGTAGATATGGGTGATGACAAAGCAGATGATGACCCACATTCCCAGATGGTGCCAGGTATGCACGTCCTGGCTTTGACCAAACAGCGGGATGACCCAGGTGCTGAACCAGCTGTGCTGCCAGGTGCCCGGACCTGTGCCTTCTCCGTATAGCGCCAGGCCGGTGACGATCATAAACAGCGTGCCCCAGACATACATGATGTGCATGGTGATGACAGCCAGTGGATTGTGACCCGTGTATTTCTTCGGCTCCTTGACGATCATGGCGTACCATTTGATCTCGTGCCAGACCTCGGCCCACCAATGGATCTGCCAGAATGGTGGCAAAAAGATCTGTTTGGCGTGGACGTTGCCGACAAAGGCCCAATAGACCCGGAAGACAAAGCCCACGATCACCAGATAGGCCGAAACGAAGTGGATCCAGCGAATATAGCCCATGATGTAGTAGTCATAGGCCTCGCCCCCGACGGATGGCAGGGGTGAGCCGATCAGGTAGCCGGTAATGCACAACGCAAAGATGGCGAAGGCCTGCACCCAGTGCCAGATCCGGATCGGAGCCTGATAGACATAGACTGCCTCTTCCTTGTGTTTTTCAACGATGCTCATGGCCACCTCCTCAGCGGACTTTGACGTCGGCCAGCTCTTCTCCGTCTTCCGACATCACATGGGTCGAACAGGCCAGGCAGGGGTCGAAACTGTGCAACGTGCGCAGGATCTCGACCGGCTCTTCCGGCACTTCCATCTTGGTGTTCATCAAGGATGCCTCGAAGGCGCCGATATTGCCTTCGTTGTCGCGTGGCGAACCGTTCCAGGTGGTCGGAACCACACATTGGTAGTTGTCGATCTTTGTGTCCTTGATCCGGATCCAATGGCCAAGCGCACCGCGCGGCGCTTCGGTAAAACCGACGCCTTTGACTTCGGCAGGCCAGGTCTTGGGATCAAAGCTGGTCGTGTTGGCGGTCGAACTGTCGCCGTTTTTGATATTGGCCACCAGTTTGTCGAGGAAATACATCTGTACCTCCGCCGCCCAGACGGCCTCCATCCCGCGGGCAGCAGTGCGGCCCAGGGTCGAGAACAGCGCATCAACGGGCACATCCAATGTGCTCAGAACCGAATTGATCTGATCGGTCCAATACTCGTGCCCCTGAGCATAACCCACGACGTAGCGCGCAAGCGGGCCCACTTCCATCGCGTGACCGCGCCAGCGCGGCGCCTTGATCCACGAATACTTTCCGTTTTCATCAAGCTGTTTGATGTTGGTCTTGGTGCCGATCAGGCCGGGGCCGTGCACGTAATTGGCCTCGGTCACACCGTCCCATGGGTGCAGGCCGGCCTTGTCGTCATCGTATTTGTACCAGCTGTGCGGCACAAACTCCTGGATCTGTTCGGGATCACGCACATCAACTTCGTGCACCCGGCTCAGATCGCCATTGATGATCGCGCCTTGCGGCATCATCAGGTTTCCGGCCGAATAATCATTGGCCCGATCAGGGATGTCGCCATAGGCCAGAACGCTGGTCCCCGACAGGCCGCCACCGTAAAGCCAGCCTTTGTAGAACCCGCCAATTGCCAGAATATCCGGCAGGTAGACGTTCTTGCAGAAATCGATGCAGCGCTGGGTGACACCGCGCACGTAGTTCAGACGCTCCATGGTGATCGGCGCCCCGGCGGCCATGTCGCCATCCATGTTGATCGCGCAGGGCACACCCCCCACCAGCCAGTTCGGATGCGTGTCCTTGCCGCCGAAAATGGTCCGGACGGTCATGATTTCCTTCTGGAAATCCAGCGCCTCAAGGTAATGCGTCACCGCCATCAGATCCGCTTCGGGCGGCAGCAGATAGGCCGGGTTGGTCCAGTAACCGTTCTTGAACGGTCCAAGCTGCCCGCTTTCCACGAACTTGCGAATACGCGTCTGCACGTCGCGGAGATAACCGGGCGAGGATTTCGGGTGATGCGGCGAAACCTTTTGCTGCAATTCCGAGGTCGCCTTGGGATCCGCCTTCAGCGCGTTGACCGGATTGACCCAGTCCAGCGCGTGCAGGTGGTAGAAATGCACCAGGTGGTCATGCACCTGCAGCGACAACTGCATGATATTGCGGATCGAGTTGGCGTTTTCCGGAATGTCGATGTTCAACGCATCCTCGACCGCGCGCACCGATGTGAGCGCATGAGTGCCGGTGCAGACGCCACAGATGCGCTGCACAAAGGCCCAGGCATCGCGCGGGTCACGACCCTTCAGGATCACCTCAAGCCCGCGCCACATGGTGCCGGTGCTGACCGCGTTGCGGATAATGTTGTTCTCGTCGACATTGACCTCGCAGCGCATGTGCCCCTCGATCCGGGTGACCGGGTCGACGACGATGCGTTTTCCGCCAGTATCAAGCGTGTAACCATTGGGTGTCTGTTGAGTAGCCATTATGCGTCATCTCCCTTTTGAGCGATCCGCTTCACGACGCTCACACCTGCATGGATTGCTGCCGCGCCGCCGACGATGGCCGCCGCGGTCGTGCCGATCTCGTCGGCATTGGCTTCGATGCCGAAGCCTTTGACATCCGTCAGGCGATCATAGAACCCGCCCTTGTCCCAGAACCCGTCCTCGGAACAGCCAATACATGGGTGTCCGGCCTGGATCGGGAAGGACAGGCCGCCATTCCAGCGTACTGTCGAACAGGCATTGTACGTGGTCGGGCCCTTGCAGCCGACCTTGTAAAGGCAATAGCCCTTCTTGGCGCCCTCGTCGTCAAACTCCTCGACAAACTGACCGGCATCAAAATGCGGACGGCGATAGCATTTGTCGTGGATCCGCTGCGAATAGAACATTTTCGGCCGACCCTGGTTGTCGAGGCTCGGCATCTTCTCAAACGTCAGCATGTAGGTGATGACTGCGGTCATCACTTCGGAAATCGGCGGGCAACCCGGCACCTTGATGATCGGTTTGTCCGGCATGTTCGGCACTTTGTGCGTCGGTGTCGCGCGGGTCGGGTTTGGTCGTGCTGCCTGAACACAGCCCCATGACGCGCAGGATCCCCACGAGATAATGGCCTTGGCGTGCTCGGCGACGTGCCGCAGCTGTTCGACAAACGGCTTGCCGGCGATGATGCAATACATGCCGTCCTCATCCAGCGGGGCGTTGCCTTCGACGGCGAGGATGAAATTGCCATCGTATTTCTTGATGGTCTCTTCAATGATCGCTTCGGCCTGATCGCCCGCGGCGGCCATGATCGTGTCGTCATAGTCAAGCGAGATCATCGACAGGATCACATCCTTGGCCAGCGGGTGCGCTGAGCGGATGAAGCTTTCGGAACAGCAGGTGCACTCAAGCCCATGAAGCCAGAGCACGGGGATGCGCGGCTTGGTTTCCATCGCCTCGGCAATTTGTGGCGCAAACGCCGGGCTCAGGCCAAGTGCGCCCGCCGCCAGGCTGCAGTATTTGAGGAAACTGCGCCGGGTAATCCCCTGTCTGCGCATCACGTCATAAAAGGTCTCATGCATCTTGGACGGCTCCCTGTGTCGGTTTCGCAAGCCACTGTCCGGATCAAGTGGCGTTTCCCCAAAGCAAAACCGTGGCCAGCCAAAAACACGAGATGAATTTGAACCATGGCAGACAGGTTGCGGAAAATTAGATTATATTCAGTGTGTTATATGAATTTGGCTGGGCATTTAGGGCCAAAATCACACAAGAATACGTATCTGGGGTGGAAGTGTTCTTTCCAGAAAATCGCGTGATCTGAAAAGGCTTTGACAGGTCGCAACCCGGAGCGCGATGAGTCCGGGAAGCGTCGTCAGCGCTGTTTCAATCCCGGTGATCGCGAAGGAAAGGGGGCCGTCAGGATTAACGGTCTCGGTCTCTTGCTCATTGTCGAGTTTCTAGTCGACGCATAATTCCGCTGCTCAACTAAGGAAGCAAGCACGGCGTCGTTTTTCCAGTTTGCGCTTTTTGCACGCCTCTCGAGATATTTGCGCGTCCGCAGCGAACGAATGGTTCAAAACCGCCGGGATGGCCAGGGTTGAAAGACCGGAAATTGGGAGCCCCGCCACATCGCCGGATGGCCAATTCCACAAACGTTAGTCGAAACGGACCTTGGCAGCGGCTGTGCCAACGGCAGCTCTCCACAGTTGTTTCAGTGCTGCGAATTGCATTCAAAGAGTGTCGAGTGCCGATCCCGGACGAGTGTTTTAGCCTCGGCCGCGTTCAGCCACGCTCGCGTTTCTTCTTGCGACAAGCCTTTGGCGCGCGATTTCGACCACAAACGCCGCACAGATGCGGGAGACCAAGGCAAGGCCGCTTCTGACAACCACCGACGCAGAGGGGTGGGAAGGCTGTCACAGGCCGACTTGGGATCACCGGACCGACGTTTTCGACGCAGGCTGCTTTGTCCGAGATTGCTGTTCGTGTTTCGTCTGCCGGATCGCTCACAGGGTCGATCACAAGGACCAGCCGAGTCTCGCCCGTCCCTTCGATTGGCGGTGAGCGATGCAGCAAACCGGAAGGCGGCTCAGCGGGCCAAAACGTTCCACGCAACAGGATGGGTGATCCGGTTGGAACCGTGAACACGCTTTGCGGGTCAGCGTCGTCGGTCGACATCCCGTATTGCGTTCCGGTCCCGCGATAGGTGCACACGAGCCGCGCGGTGATCGCATCCTCAAGCAGGTCATCACGCAGGGTGAAGCAGATGCAGCCGTTCGACATCTCCACCAATGTCTCGTCCGTTCGGCTGAGCTCGGTGTCCGTGCGAACCAGATCCGCATCGATGTTCACCTCGGACATGTCGTTGACGATCACCGCGACCCGCCGTCCGTCCCGGTTATTAAGAACGCGATTGAGGAGAGTTGTTTTTCCCGCCCCCAAAAAGCCGGAAAGCACCGTGACCGGAAGGCGTTCATCTGACATAAACCGCTCCAAAACTGATGTGACAATTCACGCAACTTACGCAGTTACTAGACTAATGCAACTGCAAAAGTTACGTGTATGGTTCGTTTGGAGAAATGCCGCATATGAAGCGCAACTCTCGCCTGTCGCTTGCTCTGCATACTCTTAGCCATATGGCCGGAGAGCCGGATCGGATGCAGACGTCTGCCGATATCGCAGATCACGCGGGCACCAATCCGGTTGTGGTTCGCCGCGTGCTGGGAAAACTGCGCGAGGCGGGCCTGCTGACCTCCGAGAAGGGCCATGCAGGCGGTTGGCGCCTGGCACGCAAGCCGCAAGATATTTCCCTTGCCGATGTCTATCTCGCGCTCGATGAACGCTTGGTTGCTTCGGATGAGATCAGCGACGCACCCGCCTGTTCCGTCGAGCACGCGTTACAAAAACGCGTTTCCGGCGTCCTTGAGGAAATCGAACAGAGCCTTGTGCAGAAACTTGGCGAAACATCGATTTCCGAAGTGCGCGGTGCCTGATCTGGTAAAGACCCGCACCTGGCAGCGGTTTGGTCCGTTTGCATCACCAAGCGCTTTGGGTGCATTCGCCGCGCGGCGCTTGAAGGAACACGGCGTGGGTAAACCAGACTTGTGCATGTGCAGTGATTGCTCACACGGCAGGTTTTGAAACCGGCAGCAGGATATCCGCAGCAATCCAGCACGCATCACCGAAGCCGTCAACCAGCACCGTCATCGCATGTGGATTTCATGCCACCCGTTCGCTGCCGGAGGGTCCGAATAACCGAGACCGGGGGCGATGTGGGCTTGGGATTGCTTTTCTTCAAGGCAACTGTTCTAGACGGTCTTATGCAACAGTCGCCGGCTCCGTCGATTGAGAATTTGAGCGGTTTGGCGCGGTTGATCGCGATCGCGCCAAAAGAAGAGTTTGGGGGCGCGGCACTTCAGTTTCTGTCGGGCATATCCCGCATCGAAAACTTTGGCGCCTACCACATTGCAGACCTGGCCCGTCCGCACCCGGCCCTGTCGTTCTGGTCCGGGCGGATCAGCGGCTACTGGTTTCAACGTGATGCCGACCTCATCCTTGGCTCAAAAAGCACCCAGTCCCGGATCATCGCGCAAATTCAGGAGGCGCCGTCCGATGGTGTGCATATCGATCGTTGGCGCCCGAAAGCAGGTAGCAAACGCAGTGCCATTTACGAACGAAACGGTGTGATCGAACGCGTGGCGGTTTCGTCCAGAGACGGACGCTCGGGGCTGCGGTCCTTCTACCTGCGCAGTGCGGCAGACGGATGGTTCGACGACGAAGAATATGAAGCGCTTTGCAGAATTCTTCCCCTCGTCCACGGCCTGATCGGGCTCAGACACCAGATCGTCGGGACCGCGCGGCACCGGATCGGCGATGGGGCCAATGCCACGCGGCTGAGGGACAACGGCGTGCGGGGATTTGTCGGCCTGACGCCGCGCGAAGCAGAGGTCTGTGACCTTCTTCTCGACGGGAAATCGATCGCGGCCTCGGCGTTGCAGCTGGATGTCTCAGAAGCCACCATTCGAACGCTACGCCAGCGTGCCTTTCGCAAGCTGCAAGTCGGCTCGGCCCGCGAACTTATGGCGCTGTTCATACAAACGCCACAAGCGACCTAGTGGTCGCTGTCTGACACAAGATACCAAATGGACGCAGGGTATCAGAAACGGGGCCGGCATCCCTGAGGGAAACTGTCAGACGGCCGCTTGGATGAAGGTTTTTCGACGCGGGCCATTGCGCGGGATATCGGCCGGGCGTGAGCGTGGCCCGCGTTGACAAACCTCTCAGGGAGGAAGCCGCGGGGACTGGGCGGTGTCTATGGGGAAAGAGCGTTGTCGGCTGGGTCTGTGACCGCGACGGATACGTTGGTGTGGGGCGCGATGTCGACCGCTTCCATGTTTCGCGAGAGGGTTTGGCCTGGATTTAGCCCGGGTAGTAGCCGTGTTGTGCCTTTTGTGTGGCTTTCCAACTCACTTTGGACAAGGGGGCTCGACCGGTGTGGCTGAGTCACCCGGTTGGTAGCGGTTGGGATGAGCGCGCGCCCGGTCATGCGGCCTGTCTCCTCGGTGGGGCGCGGGATTGCGGAACCTCGCCGCGCCGGAACGTCTCGGTGATACGCATGGGTCCGCCGCAGTCGGGGCATGGCTCGCGCAAGATTAGAGGGATGATCTCGGCAGAGGGTGCGTCTTCCTGCCTGGTCGGTTCCGCACCGAGCAATGTGCGGATCTTCGCGATGTTGGCCTTGCGGGCGGCGCTTGCCAGCAGGCCGTAGTGGCGGATGCGATGGAATCCATCGGGCAGGACATGCATGAGGAACCGGCGGATGAACTCGCCCGTGTCGAGCCGCATGACCTTCATCCGGTCGCCGCGCTTGATGCGGTAATCCTTCCAGCGGAAGGAAACGGTGTCGGCATCTGCGCTGACGAGGCGATGGTTGGAGATCGCGACCCGGTGGGTGTAGCGGCTGAGATAGGCCAGAACCTGCTCGGGTCCGCCAAAGGGCGGTTTGGCATAGACCACCCATTCGGTTTTGCGCAGCGGTGCGAGGTAAGCAGTGAAGGCATCTGCATCGGCCAGCCCGGCAAGATCACTGAAGAAGGTGAGCTGCCCGGCGCGGTGCAAGTTGACCAGGCCCTCAAGGAACAGGCGTCTGAACAGCCGAGACAGCACCCGGACCGGCAGAAAGAACCCGGGCTTGCAGCCGATCCATCGGATGCCATCAAGCGACAACCCGCCGCCGGGCACGATCATGTGGATGTGGGGATGATGCGTCATCGCCGATCCCCAGGTGTGGAGAACGCAGGTCATGCCGACGCGGGCACCAAGGTGCCTGGGGTCAGCGACGATGGTCATCACCGTCTCGGCTGATGCCTTGAACAAGAGGCCGTACATTGCCCGCTTGTTCCAGTAGGCGATGCGGGCGATCTCGGCCGGCAATGTGAAGACGACGTGGAAATATTCCACGGGCAACAAGTCGTCTGCCCGCGCCGCCATCCAATCGCGCGCCGCCGGTCCCTGGCACTTCGGGCAGTGCCGGTTCTTGCAACTGTTGTAGGCGATATGCTGGTGATCACATTTGGTGCAAGCTGCCACATGCCCACCGAGTGCTTCGGTCCGGCAGGCTTCAATGGCGGACATCACTTTGAGTTGCCCAAGGCTCAGACGCCCTGCATTGGCCCGCCGATAGGCAGGCCCATGATCACGGAAGATGTCGGCAACCTCCAGCGCGTGCCGCGGCACGCTGCAGCCCCCGTCAGGTCACATCCTGGATGTGCTCGAACGGGCTGGACACATTGCGCAACGTCTTGGTCGCCACATGTGTATATCGTGCCGTCGTGGTCAACTTGGCGTGGCCGAGGAGAACCTGGATCACCCGCACATCCGTATCGGCCTCCAACAAATGCGTAGCAAAGCTGTGCCGGAGCGAGTGCAATGTTGCAGGCTTCTTGATGCCGGCCATCGCCTTTGCCGAGTTGAAGGCACGATTCAAGGACCGTGGAGACAGGGGTTCAACCCGGCTCTGCCCAGGAAACAGCCAGCCCTGCGGGCGAGCCTCACGCCAATAGTCGCGAAGGAGTTCCAGCAAGGACGGCGAAAGCATCACATCGCGATCCTTGCCGCCCTTACCGCGCTCGACATGGATCAGCATGCGGTCACTGTCGATGTCCCGAACCTTGAGATTGGTGACCTCGGAGGCACGCAGCCCTGCGCCATACCCGATGCCGAGTGCCGCCCGATACTTGAGACCGGGCCCAGGGGCCGCGGACAAAACCGCCGAGACCTCCTCGAAGCTCAGCACAATCGGCAGCTTCCGCGGCTCGGTGCGGAACTGCATGTACTTCTTCATATCCTCCCGATTGCATGTCATGCCGAAGAAGAACCGCAGTGCCGTGATCCGCGAATTGTAGACCGACGGCGTCACCTCAGTGTCGGTCATATGAAGCTGATAGGCGCGCAGCTCATCTGGCGTCGCCGTATCCGGCGCACGCCCCAGAAACGCTGTGAAATCCTTCAGCGCCCGGATATGCGCTTTCTGCGATGTCTCAGCCAACCCGCGAATGCGCATGTCCTCGATCATCCGCGCACGCAGCGGGCTCATCTTCTCCTGTGTCATGGGAACCTCCTGTCCAATTGAGAAACCTCAATCGTCAGGCAGGTCCGTCACATCGCAAAATGCGCCTACATATTGTTCCGCTCGCTACCTCAGCAACAAGCGCCGTTGCCGCGAGAGCGGCTTAGTCCTCGAGCCCAAACTGCTTGATGCTGCGCCGGGCTCGAACGACCGCTAGGAGACGTTTGGCAACGACAGGCGCATTTCAGACTGAACGATAAAGCGATGAGCCCCAAGCCTCTGCATAAGAGAACACAAGGCGTTGTCAGCGGAATCGACATTGACCAATGTCAGCGAGCCGACTGTGGCTGCCGCAGCGAGGAGGTCTTCCAAGGCCGAAGGTTCGCTGGCGGCAATCTGATGCACGAGGCCACCTGCGCCGATGATGACTCCGCCTTTTTCATGTAGGAAGGGCGTCAGCTGTGCGCCGCAAAGGGATTCCGTGGCGTTTTGCCAAGATGGCTTCCAGGTCGAATACCGCTGAATGACTTTGGCAACGGTGCCGAAATCCGACAATTCGCATGAGGACCGATCAGGAGATGGATGATCAAGCCGATAGCAGTCGAGCTTTCTGGTCACATCAAATCCCATCTTCCGATAGAGACGTTCAGCGCCTGCGTTTCCCTCGATAACCTCAAGCCAAAAGTTCTCGATTCCGGCATTCTCCGCCGCACGTATCGCCGCCATACCCAAACGAGACGCCAATCCCCGGCCTCTGTGGCCAATCCGTGTTCCGCTGCCTATCAGATACCGTTTGGTGTTCCGCGTCGCGACGTTCCAAAACCCGATGACTTCATCATCGTCGACGGCGACGAAGGACGCCTCGGGGTCAAAACCTCTCGAGCTCAGCGCCGCTTTGAACGTGTCTGCATCTGGTTGCAACGGAACGATATAGTCAGAAAACGCGGCAAGCATGGCGCAATGCAGAGCACCCAGGTCAAGGCCGGATCCGGAAAACGAAACAATTCGTGTCATCTTCGTGCTTTGATAACTCCAGGATGCGCACAGACGCAAAGAACGGGTTTTTTGCTCGTCGCACAAGTCGTTGAGGTCATTTTCTAATCAAATGGATATCATCGAGTTCCGGGTTCTTGGCTGGGTTGTTCCAAACAGACATCGGCGACACTGCGGCGAACGACCCCTTCGTCCCGCAGAGCAGCGCCCTGAACCGTTCTCAGAGCAAACGAGGCGCCTCAGAGGCAGACTGGGAACCATATGTCAGCAGACGAACGCCAACCGTTTCGACCGGCGCCTGAGTTGTCATCCTTTTGGATGACAGAGCCAGATTGGCGAACGGTGTAGGTTGGGATCGAGTTTCAGGGAGAACGCAGCATGGCAACGCAATCATTGCAGGACAAGATCGACGCGCACGGGGATCTTTGGTCGATGCTATATGACGGGCCCGTCCACCGGTTCGAATTCCCGATAAAGCCCGAGTTTTCGAATTGGGTGGACGAACAGATCGCGTGGCGCACATCCGTGATCTTCCAGAACATGTCGCATCACATGACGGATGTTTTCCTGCGCGGGCCGGATGTCATCCGGCTGCTTTCGGATCTGGGGATCAACTCCTTTGCCGGGTTCGGACCGATGCAGGCCAAGCAATATGTGGTGTGCAACCATGATGGCCACGTCATCGGCGATGCGGTGCTGTTCTGCGAAGAGGAAAACGCGGTCAGCATCGTGGGTAAACCGATGGCCGCAAACTGGGTGCGGTACCATGCTGAGACCGGCGATTACGACGTCGAGGTCGAGCTTATTGACCGTCCCTCCCCAAACCTGACGGACCGCAAGTGGTTTCGTTATCAGGTTCAGGGACCCAGTGCCGACAAGCTTTTCGAAGAACTGAATGGCGGCGCCTTGCCCGGTATTCCCTTCTTCAAGATGGGACGGTTCAATATCGGGCCGCACGAGGTTGTGGCCCTGAACCACCGGATGTCCGGCTTCCCGGGCTACGAGTTTTGGGGGCCGTCCGAGGTGGGCGAAGAGGTCCGCGACCTGATCCTGAAAGCCGGCGAAAAATACGACCTGACCCAGATCGGCGGGCGCACATACCCGGTGACGGCAGCGGTATCGGGTTGGGTCGGCGCCGTTCTTCCAGCCATCTATACCGGGGACGAAATGCGCGCGTATCGTGAATGGCTCCCCGCTAAAAGTCCGGAAGGGCGTCAAGCGATCGGAGGGTCGCTCGCGACCGGGAACGTCGAGGATTTCTACCGCACGCCTTACGATCTGGGATACGGTTTCATGGTTAAGTTCGACCATGACTTTATCGGACGCGCTGCACTTGAGGCTATGGCGCCAGAGCAGAAACTGAAGAAAGTGCGCCTCGTGTGGAACCAGCAGGACGTGGTCGACATCTATGCAAGCGCGTTTTCCGGCGGGGACAGGTACAAGAAAATCGAATTGCCCGTCGGAAACTACACCGTGGCCCCAAGCGATAAGGTTTTACGGGGCGATGAAGAGGTTGGCGTCTCGTTTTACCCGGCCTATTCAGAGGCAGACCGCGCCTGCATTTCGCTGGCGTCGATCCGGTCCGACCTGGCGGTCGACGGGCAGGAGCTGACGCTGATATGGGGAGAACCCGACGGTGGATCCGGCAAGCCGACCGTGGAGCGACATGTGCAAAAGGCGGTTCGCGTGGTCGTCGATTCAAAGCCGATCAAGCGCCATTGATCTGACAGAACCCCTATAGGCATGGCCAACCCGATCTTTTCAAACCGCAAGCGCGCCTTTCATCTGGGTCCTTTTCCGCTGGAGCGGATGACGCGCCGGCCCGGACGGGCAGTTGGTGATGTCCCACCGATGCAGCCCGTCGATTTCGACCGAAAGGACCGGCCAAGCTCTCTCGGGAATGCGCTCGACGAATATCAGGCCATGCTGGATGCGATCCGGGACGGGTTTATCAGCAAGACCAGGGCGAAATGCCCGGAGGACCCGATTGAGCGCACCCGTCACATCAAGTCCTTTGCCTATTTTCAGGACGCGCCGATGGTTGCCATCGCGCGCATGGACCAGTCGGCTCATCTGGGCGTGCCGATCCGAAATCCAGGCATTGGCCGCCTTGCCGACGAGCTTCGCACGCGACAGGTCAAATCACTTGCGGCCGGCATCGAAGCAACGATGGCTGATCTCAGGGACAGCATGGCGGCGCCGCCGAAGTCTATGGACGGGCACGCCTATGCCATCGTGCTGCTCTATCCGTTCAGCCGGGATCCGGAGCGGGATGAGGCCGGTTATGCATGGATGCAGGATGCGCAGTCCCAGCGCGCCTCTGTGCGTGCCACGGAAACTGCTGTGGTGCTGGCAAACTACCTGCGGGTGCTGGGGTTCGATGCGCGGGCTCACAGCGGTTCGGCCTCGGAAGTTGATCTGAATTGGCTGACCGTCGCCGCCGGTCTGGCATCGGTCGAGAATGGCGCGCTGGTCAACCCCTTCGTCGGGGACAGGTTTCAGGTTTCTGTGGTCACAACGGATTTCGAGATGATGCCCGATATGCCGCTGGCGCCAATGTCGGACCAACCCGCATCGCTGACAAGGGGCGCTGCCTGGGCGTTGGGGATCGGGTCAGCGAAGAACGCACTGACGCTCGATCCTTTTGCAAAACGCGCCTATGCCAGCGGGCCGCATCCGTTCGAGACCCTGAAGCGCGTCGACAAACCGACGACCTATATTGACGAGGAACGTGTCGCGCGGGTGCCTAAACGCGCCGACATGTTTGCCCGGTCGAAGTTCGGCGACATGGGCAAGGCCAACCAAGAGGCCTCGCGCGGCGGGTATTTCGCGCAGAAATCCCCGCTGGCGCAGGCGCTCCGGCGGCCTCTTGGGGCCTTTCTGGTTCTGCAGGATGGTGAACATGCCGAGACGATCAGCCCCGATGCGCTGGACGCTCAGGCCAATGCGGATGGCATCAAGGCTGTGGCCTATTTTCTTGGGGCGGACGCTGTCGGCATCTCGCGCTGCCCTGAATGGGTCTGGTATTCCCACGACGCCAATGGCGATCCGATCACGCCGGAACATCCGAATGCTATAAGTTTCATCATTGATCAGGGATTTGACACAACCGAGGGATCCTCCGGCGACGACTGGATCGCGGTGGTGCAATCCATGCGGGCCTACCTGCGGTTTTCCCTGCTGGGCGGGATCGTTGCCAAGCACATCCGAAACCTCGGATATGGGGCCCAGGTTCACACCAACGTACAAAGCGAGGTCGTGCATCCGCCGCTTCTGCTGCTCTCTGGCCTTGGTGAGGTCAGCCGCATTGGCGAGGTCATCGTGAACCCGTTTCTCGGACCGCGGCTCAAGTCCGGGGTGATCACGACGGATATGCCCTTGGTGCATGACAAGCCGATTGATTTCGGCATGCAGGCCTTCTGCGAGGCCTGCAACAAATGCGCCCGCGAGTGCCCGTCCGGCGCAATCACCGCTGGGCCAAAGCTGATGTTCAACGGTTACGAGATCTGGAAATCGGACAGCCAGAAATGCACGACCTACCGCCTGACGCAAAAGGGCGGCGCGATGTGCGGGCGCTGTATGAAGACATGCCCCTGGAATGTCGAAGGCCTGCAGCACGAAAGACCTCTGCGCTGGATGGCGATGAACGTTCCAGCAATGGCCGGGATCCTGGCCAAGCTCGACGACGTGGTCGGCAATGGTCAGATCAATCCGAAGAAGCGCTGGTGGTGGGACCTGAAATGGGCGCCGGACGGCACTTGCGAGATGATCAATACGGAAGAGGAACCGCCCAATTACCGCGAGCTTCAAACCGATCTGAAGCTTGACTATGCCGACCAGACGCTGGCCGTCTATCCGGCTGATCTCGCCCCGCCGCCATGGCCGTTTCCCTTCCCGATGGACCGCGAAAAGGGGATCGAGGCCTATCAGGCCCTGATTACGGCGAAGGAATACCAGCGCCGGCTCGACGCGGGCGAGGCCGCGCCGACCTCACACCAATTTGGTCCGCCTGGCGAGGCGCCAGTAATCCGTGTCGAGGTGACCAAGGCCGAGAAAATGACAGATGGGGTCACTAAGTACGAGTTCTCATCCGTTGACGGCCAACCCCTGCCGGAATGGACCGCCGGCGCGCATTTGGACATCGTCGTAGCACCCGAATACTTCCGTCAATACTCGCTCAGCGGTGATCCGGCAGACCGCACCAAATACCAGATCGGCGTCCTGCGCGAGGATGCAGGCCGGGGCGGTTCCAAGCTGCTGCACCGCATCTTTTCCGAAGGCCGCAAGATCTTCGTCTCGAAGCCCATCAACCATTTTCCTCTCGCGTCAGAGGGGTCAAAACACATCCTGATGGGTGGCGGCATCGGCGTCACGCCGATGATCGCCTTTGCCCATGAATGTCACACAAAGGGCATCGACTTCGAACTGCACTATTCGGCGTCCAAAGCCGCTGACGCAGCATTTGTCGAGGACCTAAAGGGCTTCGCCTGGGCGGACAGGGTCACGTTTCATTTCTCGGACAAGGGCGCCCGTGCAGATCTGGAACATATTCTATCCGGGTATCGGTCAGGTTGGCACGTCTATACCTGCGGACCCGAACGTTACATGACCGGCGTCATGGACGCCGCAGAGCGTCAGGGCTTTCCCGAAGAGGCGCGGCATCTGGAGTATTTCTCGGTGCCGGAACTGCCGGAATATGAGAACCATGATTTCACGTTGCGGCTCACGAAATCCGGCCGGGATTTTCGGGTTCCCGCAGATAGATCCGCCGCCGATGTTCTGATTGAAAACGGGTATCCGATCGATCTGAAATGCTCGGACGGGATCTGTGGGGTCTGCAAATGCGGTCTCAATGGCGGAGAGGTCGAGCACCGGGATTTCGTGCTGTCCAAGGCGCAGCGCAAGGACGCAATGATCCTTTGCCAGTCGCGGGCTGCCGAAAAGGACGGGGTCGTCGAGATTGACCTCTAACCGGCGGGACCGGTCAGAGGTCTGACCTGCTCCGGTTGCTTGGTCTTACCTTGGATGGTTGCGGTTGTGGGCGGCCGAGACGAACCGTACCGTCTTGTTTCGGTCGAGCCGTGATGTCAGCCACTTGCTGGCGGGTTTGGGATGCGAAAGGGTTTGTCGCACGAGGGATGTCATGCCGACGACGTGAAGGTGCCTGAGATAGTGATTGTCCTTCTTCGTGATCCGCCCCAACTTCTGCGTCCCGCAACCGGGCCGCACATTCCCGTCCATTGCGGAACTGATGCCCGTCGCCAATAGTGGCAAATATGGCAGAGGCGGTGAATGCGCCCACGCCGGGTATCGTGCGTCGCAACCACAGGGTCCTGCAGGACATGACCGGAGAGTTGAACCATTTGGAGTTATCGACCGGGCTCATCGGCGGGCTCGCGTTGTTCCTCTTCGGAATGGACATCATGACCCGCGCGCTGAAACAGGTGGCGGGCGCGTCGATGAAGTCGATCCTGGCGCATATGGCCGGAAACCGGTTTCTGGGCATGGCTGCGGGCGCCACCGTCACGGCGATCATCCAGTCGTCGTCGATCACGACGGTCCTTCTGGTGGGCTTCGTTTCGGCCGGGCTGATGACCAGTGCCCAGAGCGTCGCGGTCATTCTCGGCGCTAATATCGGGACGACGATCACAGCGCAGATTCTGGCCTTCAAGGTGACCGCTCTGGCGCTTCCGATCCTGTCGCTGGGGTTTTTCGTTTCCTTCATCGCCAAGCGCAAATCGACACGCGAGTACGGTCGCTTGCTGCTGGGGATTGGCATGGTGTTCTTCGGCATGGCGGTCATGTCAGATGCGATGGTGCCGCTGCGCAGTTATCAACCGTTCCTCGATTTCATGCGCTCGCTCGACAACGTGTTTCTGGCCGCTTTGGTCGGCGCGGGGTTCACCGCGCTGGTGCAGTCGTCCTCGGCGACCACAGGCATCCTGATCGTGATGACCGTTCAGGGTCTGATCGGGCTGGAAACCGCCGTGGCTCTGGCTCTGGGTGCGAATATCGGCACGTGCATCACGGCATTGCTTGCAGCTATCGGCAAGAAGCGGGAGGCGGTGCGTGTCGCGCTGGTGCACACGCTGTTCAATGTTGCGGGTGTGCTGATCTGGATCGGCTTCGTCGATGAACTGGCGGGTCTGGCCCGGACGATCCCGGCGATGCTGGGCATGGGGGAGGGCGACGTTCCGCGCCAGCTGGCCAATGTTCACACCTTCTTCAATATCATTAACGCTCTGTTGTTTGTCGGGTTCACGGAACAGATCGCGCGGTTCGTGGAATGGCTGTTGCCGGAGCGCCGCGAAAAACCGGAACCCGGCTTTGCGCCCAGACATCTTGATCCCAGGTTTCTGGATGTGCCGGCCATCGCGATCGATGCCGCGCGGCTGGAAATCATCCGCCTTGGGCATCTGGTGCGCGATCTGTTGTCGGCGGCAATCCCCGCCGTCACTGTCGGTCGCCCGCTCGAGATCGACAAACTGCACGTGATGGACAGGCCGGTTGATCTGCTGCACCGGGAAATTGTCGGCTACATGCGCCGGATCAGTGTCCGCAGCCTGCCGGCGGAACAGTCGGATTTGCTGATGGGGCTGGTGAAGATCGCCAATGATCTGGAACATGTCGGTGATCTGGTGGCGACGGGCATGGTGACCACGGCGCGCAAGCGGATTGACGAGGACGTGGTCATCAGCCCGGCGACGGCTGAGGTGATCGCGGGTCTTCACCGCGAGGTCGTGGATGCACTGGACGGTGTGCTTGTGTCCCTCGAGGGGCAGGACGCCGCGAGCGCCGCCGGTGTCAGAAAGATGAAGGCGGGTTTTGCCGAACTGGTCGAGGATATTGCAGGGCACGAGATGGAACGCCTGCGTGCCGACGAACCCAAGCGGCTGCAAACCTACACGCGCGAGATCGAGCTGACTGAAACCCTCGATGACATTTTCAAGATTGTCCGCCGCATGGCCCGGACCGAGCTGGCCCTGTTCCCGAAAGCCGACCGGTCGCCGGCGGCCTAGCGGGCAGCGCCATCAAAGGCGCTCGCAGATCGGCAGGTCAGGAGTGATATACGCAAAACCCGCAATCACACAGATTTGCGTGAGATTTTGTCGCGATACGTTATCGTGGGGGGAAGACCCGATCTTATCTGAACTGGACATCTCATGACTCACCGCATTTCCCTGATCGCCGCCTGTTTCGCTCTGACGCTGGTTTCGGCTTCTGTTGCCTCTGCCTGCGCCTGGCCCGGGGGCGCTTATTCCTTCAAGGACCACGGCATCTATGGTGATTTCACCATCAACGGAGATTGCACCGAAATGGTCTGGAGCCGTCTGAGCGACGGGCCGGAGACCGCGGCGCTGGTCAGAACCAAGCATGGCTGGAAGGCCGAACTTTCCAAGGCCGCTGTGGAGCTGATGGAAAACGGGCACAGCCTGCGGGTCAACGACTATGGCGGGGTCAGCCGCACGTCGACCGCTCAGCGGACAAACTAGCGCCCGGACGGCGATTCAGGCCAGATCCCTTCCGTTTCACCCGGTTTTGCGTTTGACGGCGCAATTCAAACGCGCGCAATGTCTGCCGGACAAAGCGAGGAGACCGGATGAAACGCCCCTTTATCATGGCAGCACCCAATGGCGTGCGGCGGACCAAGGCCGACCATCCGGCGGTCCCGGTTTCAATCCCCGAAACGGTCGAAACCGCGGTTGCCTGCTGTAGTGCGGGTGCCGATGCGCTGCACCTGCATGTGCGGGATGCGCAGGGCGGCCATTCTCTCGATACCGGGCTCTACCGCGAGGCGATGGCCGAGCTGGAGCGCGCATTGCCGGGGCTGCCGGTGCAGGTCACGACCGAAAGCGGCGGCATTTACGAGGTGCCCGAACAGCTGGCTCTGGTCGAAGACCTGCAGCCGCGGTGGATTAGCCTTGCCCTGCGCGAAGCGGCCCGGGATCCGGAACTGGCCGACCGGCTTTATGCCGCGGCAGCGGGGATGGGCACGGAGATCCAGCATATCGTTTTTGACGCCGACGATTCCGCGCTGCTGAAACATCTGCAGGGCAGGGGCGTGATCGCTGAGGATTGCAGCGTCATACTGGTGCTTGGACGCTACAGCCTTGATATGAATTCCGACCCGGATGACCTGCCGCCGCTGCTGTTGGCCCTGCCGCCTGTGGGCAAGTGGATGCTGTGCGCCTTTGGCCCGAATGAACATGCCAGCCTGCTGAAGGCGATATCGATGGGCGGTGATGTGCGGATCGGGTTCGAAAACTCGTTTCTGCAGCCGGACGGCACCCCATGGCCGGATAACCCGTCTTCGGTTGCCGCCCTTGTCGCGGCGCTGGACAGGCCGGAGGTTTGACATCGGCCCGTCCCTGTGGCCCGCTGTTTGCCGAGGGCTGAAACAGAGGGCTGCATGACACGGGACCCGCGATACGACGTGCTGTTCGAACCGGTAAAGATCGGACCGGTCACCGCGCGAAACCGGTTTTATCAGGTGCCGCACTGCAACGGCATGGGCCGCACTTACCCCTCCAGCATGGCCGCAATGCGCCGGACCAAGGCCGAGGGCGGCTGGGCTGTTGTCTGTACCGAACAGATTGAAATTCACCCCAGCGCCGATCATTCGCCCTGGGCCGGCGGGCGGTTGTGGGATGACAGCGACATGCCGGTTCTGGCCCGGATGTGCGACGGTATTCACGAACATGGCAGCCTTGCCGGGGCCGAGCTGAACTATGCCGGGCTGATGTCGGCCAGCCGCTATAGCCGCGAGATCCCGATGGCGCCGTCGCACGCCCCGCTGGCAACCTTCGATCCCGGTCAGGCACGGGCGATGGACAAAAGCGACATCCGCGACCTGCGCCGCTGGCACGTGGCGGCAGCCCGGCGGGCGCGGCAGGTCGGCTTTGATCTGGTCTATGTCTATGCCGGCCATCAGCTGAGCACGATTTCCCATTTCCTGTCGCCCTATCGCAACCAGCGAACTGACGAATACGGGGGGTCGCTGGAAAACCGGGCAAGGCTGCTGCGAGAGGTTCTGGCGGACACCAGGGAGGCGGTCGGGGACAGCTGCGCCGTGGCGATCCGGTTTTCGGTCGATGAACTGATGGGCGATGCCGGGTTCACCAGCGACGGCGAAGGCCGCGATCTGGTTGAAATGCTGGCGGATATTCCGGACCTCTGGGACGTCAACATCAGCGGCTGGGAGCATGACAGCGCCACGTCGCGGTTCAAACCGCAGGGCTATCAGGAGGAGTACATCCGCTTCGTCAAACGGGTGACGTCGAAACCCGTCGTGGCGGTCGGGCGGTACACGTCGCCCGATACGATGGTTTCACTGGTCAGGGGCGGGGTCATGGATTTCATCGGCGCGGCACGGCCGACCATCGCTGACCCGTTCCTGCCAAGAAAGATCGAGGAAGGCCGGGTCCAGGACATCCGCGAATGTATCGGCTGCAACATCTGCGTGAGCGGGGACCATGCCTCGGTTCCGATCCGCTGCACGCAGAACCCGACGATGGGCGAGGAATGGCGCAAGGGGTGGCACCCCGAGCGGATTGCCCCGGCGACAAGCCCGGCCTCGGTGCTGATCGTCGGCGCGGGGCCGGCGGGGCTGGAGGCTGCGCGGGCACTGGGGCAGCGCGGCTATGACGTGACGCTGGCGGACCGGAACACCGAGGCCGGGGGCCGCGTGGCCGCCGAACGGCGGTTGCCGGGCCTGTCCGAATGGGACCGTGTTGCGGATTATCGCACGTATCAGATCAGCCAGATGGCGAATGTGCAGATATTTTTGCAAAGCGAAATGACGGCGGACATGATTGCAGAGTTCGGTGCCGATCACGTGGTGCTGGCCACCGGCAGCCGCTGGGTGGCCAATGGCCGCGGGCGGGAAAACCCGGCCGGGATTTCGATCGACGCGGCGGTGCCTGTCCTGACCCCCGACGACATCATGTCGGGCGCGCGGCCCGAAGGTCCGGTGATCGTCTTTGACGACGACCATTATTACATGGGTGGCCTGATGGCCGAAAAGCTGCGCAGGGACGGGCTGGACGTGACCTATGTGACCCCGGCGAGCGAGGTGTCATCCTGGACCCACAACACGCTGGAACAACACTTCATCCAGAGGCGGTTGTTGGAGCTGGGGGTGCGGGTTGTGCTGTCTTCCAACCTTGCCGGGATCGGGCCGGACGGGGCGGTGGTGGAATGCGGATATACTGGTGCCGAAACCGGTCTGCCCGGCGCCACGCTGGTGCCCGTGACCATGCGGGAACCGGTCGATGCGCTCTATTCGCAAATTGCCGGGCTTGGCGACCTGCAGGTGTCGCGCATCGGCGATTGCCTTGCGCCGGGGACCATCGCCGCGGCGGTGTATTCCGGTCACCGCTGCGCGCGGGCGTTCGGCGAACCGGCAGCCGGAGAGGTATCGTTCCGGCGCGAACTGCCGGCGCTGTCGCCCGAGTTCTGAACGCTCAGATGCCCTTGCGCTGCCGTGCGCGGGTCGCCTCGACCCCGGCATGTGCCTCCCGCACCGCCGCGCTGTCGCTGGTATGCGGTGTGCCAACCTCCCACCATGCGTGGCCCTGATCGGTGAAGCCTTCGAACGGATCGATCTCCATGACGATGACATAGGTCCGGTCGCTGGCCTTTGCGCGCTGGAATGCGTCCTCCAGCTCGGCCGCATTGGCGACTTTTTCCGAACGCGCGCCCATCGACGCGGCATGCGCGGCGAAATCGCAGGCAAAGGCCTCGGGGATGGTTGGGCAATCGGTCAGCAGGTTGTTGTACCGGTCGTTGCCGGTGCCTTCCTGCAACCGGTTGATGACGGCAAAGCCGCCATTGTCCAGAACCAGCACGATCATCTTCTTTTGGCTGAGCACCGAAGAATAGATGTCCGAATTCATCAGCAGATAAGATCCGTCGCCGCAGAAGGTGATGACATCGCGCTCCGGTTCCCGCTCGGACTGAGCGATGCGCGCGCCCCATGCGCCCGAAATTTCGTACCCCATGCAGGAAAACCCGAACTCCACGTCCACGGTGCCGGTGTCCAGCGTGCGCCAGTTCTGCGTGATCTCTCCGGGCAGCCCGCCCGCCGCGGCGACCACCCGGTCGCGCGGGTCACACAGCCTGTTCACCACGCCGACTGCATGGGCATAGGTGTTTGGCCCGTTGCCCCATGTCACGTTGTCGGCCACGTAGTCGTCCCATGCCACGCGCCCGGCCCGGGCCTGCGCGACCCAGCCCGCCGGCGCGGTGTATTCCAGCCCCTCGCCCAGCGCGTTCAGTGCGAGTTTCGCGTCGCCCACCACCGGGATCGACAGGTGCTTGCCCGCATCGTGCCGCGCGGCATTGATGGAAATGAAATGCGCGTCGCCGGCAAAAGCGGTCCATGATCCGGTGGTGAAATCCTGCAGCCGCGTGCCGACGGCCACGACCACGTCGGCCTTATCGGCGATGGCATTGGCGCTGTCGGACCCGGTCACTCCGATCGGCCCGATGTTCAGCGGATGGTCTGACAACAGGTTGGCCCGCCCGGCGATGGTTTCGACAACAGGGATGGCGTGGGCCTCGGCAAAGGTGGTCAGTTCCTTGACGGCCCGGGAATATTGCACACCGCCACCGGCGATGATCATCGGGCGCTGCGCGGTGCGCAGCAGCGCACGCGCGTCGGCAATCTCGTCGCGGTCCGGCGCCTGCCGCCGGATCCGGTGCAGCTTGCGGTCGAAGAACACTGCCGGATAGTCAAAGGTCCACCCCTGCACGTCCTGCGGCAGCCCCAGAAACACGGGCCCGCAATCCGCGGGGTCCAGCAGTGTTGCCAAGGCGTTTGGCAGCGACTGGATCACCTGCGCGGGATGTGTGATCCGGTCCCAGTAGCGGGACACCGGCCGGAACGCGTCGTTGAGGCCCCATGTCGGGTCGTTGTAATTTTCCAGCTGCTGCAGAACCGGATCGGGCAGGCGGGTGACATAGGTGTCTCCGCACAGCATCAGCAAGGGCAGACGGTTGGCATGGGCCAGCCCGGCGGCGGTCAGCAGGTTGGCGGTACCCGGTCCGGCGCTGGCGGTGCAGAACATGAACCGCTGCCGCAGCCATTGCTTGGCATAACCGGCGGCGGCGAACCCCATGCTCTGCTCGTTCTGCCCGCGATACAGCGGCAGGTCGTCGCGCACCGCGTTCAGCGCCTCGCCCAGACAGGTGACATTGCCGTGGCCGAAGATGCCGAAACCACCGCCGCAGATCCGCATTTCCTGCCCGTCAATGTCGATATACTGATTGGCCAGCCACCGGATGATGGCCTGCGACGTGGTCAGCGTGATCGTTTCCGCACTCATGAATTCCTCCCGTCAGGACGTGCCGGAAAGGATAATCGCATCGCCCGGCGATGCAATTGCCGCGCGCCGGTTGCCGGTTGTGCGAAATTCGGGTTTCATCCCGTCGATGTCAGGGGGAACGGGAAACGATGGACAAACGGCTGAGCAACGATCCCGGCGCAGGGTATTTCCTGTATCACTCCATCGGCATGTACCCGGGCAAAACTGCCGACCTGCAGGCGGAAATGGCGGCGTTTGCCGAGTCCTGGGGTGCGCTGGATGACAAGCAATGGGGCTATGCGCTGTTGCGGCGCAAGGCGTTCGTCGATCACTGGCGCAAGCTGCTGAACGCCCCCAAGGGCAGCATGACGACCTGCGAAAACGTTACCTCGGGGCTGGCGACGATTGTCGCGGCCCTGCCTGAGGGCGCGCTGCGGGGCAAGAAGATCCTGCTCGGCGCGGATTGCTTTCCGTCGCTGCATTTCCTGCTGAACGGCCTCAGTGACCGGTTTGGGTTCACGCTGGAAACCGTGCCGCTGCGGCCCGGTGAGACATGGGTCCGGGACGATGATTTTGTCGATCACTGGGACCGTGATGTCGGGCTGGCGCTGCTGACTTGGGTCACCTCCACCGCTTCGGCCCGGTGCGACCTGCCACGGCTGGTGGCGCATGGGCGCGACATGGGCAGCCTGATTTGCGCCGACATCACGCAGGTGGCCGGGCTTTTGCCGTTTGATGTGGAAAACCCGAAGGTCGATTTCGTTGTCTCGACCAGCCTGAAATGGATGTGCGGAACCCCCGGCGCGGGCATCCTCTACGCAGACAAGGACGTGCTGCTGGACTGCCGCCCCGAACTGCGCGGCTGGTGGTCCCAGAACAACCCGTTTTCGTGGGATCTGGACAAGTTCGAATATGCCCCCGACATCCGCCGGTTCGACAACGGCACGCCGGGCGTGGTGGCGGCGGTGGCCTCGGTCCCGGCGCTGCGCTGGCATGCACAGCAGGACCGTGCTGCGCTGGTGCGCCACAACAGGGCGCTTTGCGGACAGATCATCGGCCATGCCGACCGGCTGGGCTTCGGGCTGACCACCCCGCGCGAAGCCGATCGGCGCGGCGGGTCGATCATGATGCGGCTGCCGCACAAATCCGAAGCCGCGGCCGTGGTCGGCGCGCTGCGCATCGAAGGTTTTTCCGTGGACCACCGAGACGATGTCATGCGCATGTCGCCGGGTTTCGTGACCGAAGCGGCGGCGGTCGATCAGGTGTTCGATATCGTCGAACGCACGATGGCTGCCCGTGCCCGGAGATATCCGCAGACCGCAGCGAAAGGAAACGGTATGGCATCCCAACAGACCCTGCAGGCCCTTGGCCCGCTTCTGATGAACGGCGGTGTCCGGGTTGTCGATCTGACCGGACCGCTGGGACCGCGCACGCCGATCCTGAGGCTGGACGAGGATTTCGCGCGCAACACGCCCAAGGTCGAGATCCACAGGATCAGCGAATACGACAAGGACGGTCCGTTCTTTGCGTGGAACTGGATGGTTCTGGGCGAACATTCCGGCACCCATTTCGACGCGCCGCATCACTGGATCACCGGCAAGGATTTCGAGGACGGCTATACCGACACGCTGGACGTGCAGCGCCTGATCGCACCGGTCAACGTGATCGACTGTTCCCGCCAGTCTGCCGAGGATCCCGATTTCCTGCTGACCCCGGACCATGTTCTGGACTGGGAGGCAGAGCACGGCCCCATCAATGCGGGCGAATGGGTGGTGATGCGCACCGACTGGGACCAGCGCGCCGATGACGAGCTGGCGTTTCTCAACGAAGACGAAAACGGCAAGGCGCACAGTCCGGGTCCGACACCGGAATGTGTCGACCTGCTGCTGACCCGCGGGATCGTTGGATGGGGTACGCAATGCATTGGCACGGATGCCGGGCTTGCCGGCGATTTTTCGACACCTTATCCGGCACATAACTACCTGCACCGTGACAACTGCTTTGGGCTGGCCAGCCTTGCCAACCTCGATCAGCTGCCGCCCAAGGGCGCGATCCTGATCGCGGCCCCGCTGAAAATCGAACGCGGCACTGGGAGCCCGATCCGGGCGCTGGCGCTGGTCCCCTCTGGGTGAGGCCGGCGCAACCTTTCGGGGGTCTACGGCGGTCGCGGGAAGGATCCGCAATACCGCGATGGCTGGATTGAGCTCAGTCTCCCCATTCTATCCACGCTATGGGCTGGCTGCGTCGCTGAGTGTTGCGCATATTCGTTGCCCGCAGCACACCTTACCGTTCTCGCCCGAATGGTGGCGACGTGGAATGCCGCGCAGGAAAAGGAAGCCGTGCAAGGTTGATATGCTCTGTTGCCAAGCGTTCTGCAAAAAACCGTATCAGTAAAGAAAATGCCAAGGATCACCACGTATGCCTTTCATTCAATAAACCGAAATTTACCGGCTTATTCAGGTATTGGTCGCCGCTGTAGCGGCCTTGACTCTCGTCGCGTCTGACCAGGCTTCGGCGGATGAACGCCCGAACATTCTGCTCATCCTGGCCGACGACGCCACGATTTCAGACTACGGTTTTGCCGGGAGCGAAATCAGCACACCCAATATCGATGCACTCGCCGAGGCCGGAACGCTGTTCACCCGCTTTCACGCGGCGCCTGTCTGTTCCGTTTCCCGTTCGATGGTGCTGACAGGCAATGATCCGGTGGACGTGGGACTCGCAACTTTCGACTATGCGATCTACCCGGAGACCGTCGGTGTCGAGGGTTATGAAACCTACCTGACGCGCAACGCGGTTGCCGTTCAAGAGCTTTTGCAGGACGCCGGCTACATGACCATGATGGTCGGCAAGTGGCACTTGGGAGGAAAAGCAGCCGGCGGGCAGGGGCCGCACGACTGGGCGTTTGACAGAAGCTACGCGATCCTTGGTGGCGGCGGAAACCACTGGAACGGAGCAATCTCCATCCTGAACCAATTGAACCCGGAACATGTCGAAATGGCCGCGAGGGGGGAAATGCCGCAGGAAAACTACTATGAGAACGGCAGCAAGGTCGAACGCCTGGTCGGTGTGTTCTCGGATGATCTTTGGACCTCGAAACTCCTTCAGTACCTCAATGAAGCCAAGGCCGAGGACAAACCCTTTTTTGCTTCTGTTGCCTACACCACACCTCATGCACCGTTGCAGGCACCCGGTTATCTGATCGACCCCTATGTCGATTGTTATCTGGAAAAGGGCTACGAGAGCCTTCGTCAAACCCGCTGGGAGCAGCAGCAGGCAAACGGGATTGTTCCGGAAGGTGTGCCATTGGCGCCGTGGGACGAAAACCTGCTGGTTGCCGATTGGCAAGACCTTGGCGAGGACGAGAAGATCCGCAAGGCCAAGTACATGGCGACATATGCTGCTATGATGGAGTCGCAGGATCAGCATGTCGGCAAAATCCTCGACTACCTTCGTGAGAATGGCGAACTGGACAATACGCTGATCATCTACATGTCGGACAACGGGCCGGAAGGTCAGGATACCGAAGGGCCCTTGTCCAATGAGGAGCTGGCTCAATGGTTCACAAGCGTGTCCAATCCAGACATCAATTCAGTGGGCAACGGCGATGTCTGGGCTTTTTCGGGAACAAACCGGAGCCATGCACAGACCGGCGCAATGGATTGGTTCAAGTGGTTCGTCAGCGAGGGCGGCGTTCGGGTTCCCATGATCATTGTTCCACCGGCTGCGAGTGAATTCGCACGGGGCGGCGTGCGCACCGCCGAGTTCGCCAGTGTCAAGGACGTCCCTTCCACGATCCTGGACTACGCGGGAATCGCCGCTCCCGAAACCGAGTACAAGGGACGCAGTATCATACCCGCTTCGGGCGTTTCGCTTCGTGGCTACCTTACCGGAAGTGATGAGCGGCCCCGACCGAAAGACAGTACCTATTTCTTTGAATTGTTCGGAAATGCGTACGCGGTTCAGGGAGACTTCAAAGCGCTGTTCGTGCGTGAGGGCATGTGGGGCAGTGGAGAATGGAACCTCTATGTGAAGTGGTCCCAGAAAATCGGACAACGAGCTAAGGTGTATCCCAAAACTTTGAAGGGATACGAGAATGGCGAAACGCCGGAACTTTACAGATCAGTTTAAGGCTAAGGTCGCGTTGGAAGCGCTGCGTGGCGATAAGACCGTGCAGGAGATCGCGGCGAAGCATCAGCTTCACCCGAACCAAGTGAGCACATGGAAGCGGCAGGCCATTGATGGAATGGCGGATGTGTTCTCGGGTGGAGGCAAGCCGACGGGGCCGTCAGAGGCCGAAGTTAAAGACCTCCACGCCAAGATCGGGAGGCTGGCAGTCGAGAACGATTTTTTGTCAGAAGGGCTGAAGCGATGAGCCCCGAGAAGAAACGCGCGATGATCAAGCGGGGCCATCCCGAACTAAGTGTCAGCCAGCAATGCAAGCTGGTGCGCCTGAGCCGGCCGGCATTCTACTATACACCGGTCGGCATCAACGCGAACACGCTGGCGATAATGAAAGAGATTGATCGCGTGTTCACCAAATATCCGTTCTTCGGCAGCCGCCAGATCGCGGCCTTTCTGCGCCGGGAAAGGATCGTTGTTGGACGGCATCGAGTCAGGCGGCTGATGGCCAAGATGGGGCTGGAAGCGATCTACAAACGCCCCAGGACCAGCCAGCGGCATCCCCAGCATCCGGTCTTCCCGTACCTGCTGAGGAAGATGAACATCGATCGGCCCAACCAGGTCCGGTGCGCCGATATCACCTTTGTGCCGGTCAAGAACGGCTTCTTGTATCTGGTTGCCATCATGGAGAGTTATGCCCAAAAGTTGGTGACGGCGTGATCAGGCGGCGTTTTGACGTTGCCTGATCCCGTCCTTGAAGGCAATCCCCTGGATCACTTCGGGCAGACGGTTTGGCCCTGAGATCTTCCTCCACTTCTTCTTGGCCGACATCATCAACCTGAAGACCATGGCGAGGGCGGTCTTGCGGTTCAGGCATCCTTTGGTTTTGCGCGTTCGGTTGCGGACCGTGGCAAAGACGCTTTCGATCGGGTTCGTGGTCCGGATGTGTTTCCAGTGTTCGGCCGGGAAGTCATAGAAGGTCAGCAACACGTCGCGGTCCTTGACCAGCCTGGCCACGGCCCGCTCGTATTTCAGGCCGTAGGTTTCCACGAAGAGATCGAAGGCCGCATTGGCTTCCTTCTTCGTCTCGGCCATCCAAATATCCTGCAGATCGGCCTTGGCTTTTTCCCGCAGCGACTTGGGCATCGCGCCCGTTACATTGGCCGTCTTGTGGACCCAGCACCGCTGCTCACGGGTGGTCGGATAGACATCCCGCAGCGCCGTCCAGAACCCAAGCGCGCCATCACCGACAGCAAGCTCGGGCGGCACCGTCAGGCCGCGTTTCCTCAGACCGCGTAACAGGTCCCGCCAGCTGTCCGCGTTCTCCCGGAATCCGTCCATGATGCTCAAAACGTCCTTTTCTCCGTACTCGTCAGCGCCGATAATCACCAACATACATTGACGATCCCCGTCCAAACGGGGCGTGAAGCAGACCCCGTCCGCCCAGATGTAGACATAGCGCTTGCCCGACAGGTCACGCTTGCGCCAGGCTTCATACTCGTCCCACCAGGTCGCCTTCAGTCGCGTGATCGTGGAGGCTGACAGCCCCTCTGCATCCGGCCCCAAAAGGGCGGCCAGCGCCTCGCTGAAGTCCCCCGTTGAAATGCCCTTCAGGTAAAGCCAGGGCAGCAGCTCCTCGACGGACTTCGCTTTGCGTAGATACGGCGGCACCAAGGATGAACGGAACCTGATCTTGCTGCCATCGATGTTCGCACCCCGGTCGCGGACCCGGGGCACCTGAACGGGCACCGTGCCGATCCCGGTCATCACCTCGCGCTCCGGCAGGAACCCGTGGCGCACCAGACGCTGGCGACCTTCCTCGTCCAGAAGCTGCGCGTGAACCGCCATGAAACCGGCAACCTCAGCCTGCACAGCCGTTCGCAACAGCTCGCGTGCCCCGAACTGAATGACCTCAGTCAGCGGATCAGGTGAAAATTCCGATGGTAGCTCGAATGGAACAACGGTAGATTTCGACATGTGGCATATCCCTTTCTCTTGAGAATTGACGGCGCTTCAGCACCGCCTTGATATGCCGCCCCTCAGGGGCCATCACCAACTTTCAACCATATCTCATCATGGACTGGGCGACACGGAAGGTGCTGAGCTGGCGGCTGTCGAACACAATGCACGCCGACTTCTGTGTCGAGGCATTGAACGAGGCCATTGCCAACTACGGCCCGCCCGAGATCATGAATACGGATCAAGGATCGCAGTTCACCGGATCGACCTGGATCACGACGCTGACTGAGGCCGGAGTGCGTATCTCAATGGATGGGCGCGGCAGATATCTCGACAACATCTTCATTGAGCGCCTCTGGAGATCACTGAAACAGGAGGCGATCTATCTGGAAGAAATCCAAGATGGGTTCCAAGCCCGTTGTGTCATCAAACAGTGGATGACGTTCTATAACACCAAACGCCCCCATTCCGCGCTTGATCGACAGACCCCGGACGACGCATATTGGGCTGGCGTGGCAGAGCAAAAAGCAGCATGAAACCTAAACCCGATACACCTTAGAAACGCTGCAAAACTGTCCGAGAAGGTGGGACCACTTCAATGACATTCGAAACGATCCTGGCGAAACCAAACCGCTGAACGAAGACTTCCCCGAAAAACTTGAGCAGCTTAAAAGCGCTTACTTCGAGTTTGCGTCGACAAAGAAGCTCGTCTCCGTGTCGGACAACTGGAACCCCTGGTATGGGTTTGTCGATTTGGAAACCTTCAATGACTAGTGTTCGCCACCTGACATAAGAGTCCCAGTCTGCCTCTGGTGCGCCCTCGGTCGCTCGGATAAAGGTCCAAGGGGCAGCTATGCGGACCAAGCGGACTTTTGCTTACGGCGTTCGCTGTTGCAGAAAACGCCACTTTGTTCGGATTACATCACGCCGCACACGCTGATTTCATTCCTTCGATCTGTTCCGGTGATCGCTGGGAGAGGTTCCAACCCACCTGTGCATGGCCCGCGTAAAGGCCGATGGATGAGCAAAGCCCAGCGAGTAGGATAACTCCGCCAGATTTCCGGCGTCCAGTTCCAACCATTCGATGGCAGCGTCTTTTCGGACTGCATCCAGAAGCTGCGAGAAACTTGTACGCTGGGATCTCAGGTTCCTCTGCAGAGTCCGTTTGCTCAGCCCGGCGGCGAGAGCCAAATCCTCCACCGTCGGTGTTCCGACTTCCAGCATCGAGCGTATCAACAGCCTCGCAGTCCCCGCCAAATCCCCGGTTGCGCGCAAGGTTTCGATAGCCGGGGGGCTGGGCAAAGGCGTATCGGGCGGCATCGCGTTTCTGAACGGGGCATCGAGCAGGGCATTCGCCACATCCATCACCAAGACCCGCCCGCCGGCAGCCAGGTCGCAGCGGAAGTGGTTCTTCATGAAGTTGAGACCGGCCACCGGGTGTGGCAGAACGCTGAACCGTGGCAGGTCGGGACCAGAATCGGGCACTTGCCTGAGGATCTGGTCCGTCATGGCGCAGGTGAACTGCTGCAGATAATGCAGCGTTTCGGTGTCAAACGTCATGGCCCAGAAATGTCGGATCCTGGACCGCTCTGATCCCGGCTCGAGACTCAGGTGTTCGTGGGACGAAAAATGTGGCAAGGCCAGGGACACGGACGCCACCGCGCCGCGTGGTGTCCGTGCCCGTGCAATGTAGGAGCCGATCATTGCGCCTGTAATGGCCGTCGTTTCCGCAACAACGCGCGCTGGAAGGTCCGGACCGTGGTCGTGCGCCATTTCGGTCAGCAGACGCGCCACGTTTCTGAGTGGGATCGCCTGCATCGGGTTTTCTGCCGCGGCATAAGACAACTCAGCACCTGCCAGTGCTCGCTCGACCGACTTGCCCTGTTGGTTCAACCAGACCACCATGGGGAGAAGACTGGCCGCTCTTACTGTTGGAATCGGTGCGGACATTTGCCTGTTCTCAACCCTGTTTCAGTTCCGGGCGCCTGCTGTTGTGCCTACCGGTATCAGAACGTTACCCGCATGCGCAGTCCGACAACGGTCACTGTTGTCCGGGCCGGGTTGTAGGTGGGGTTTTTGATCCACTGTACGGACGGGGTGATGGCGAAGTTGTCCAATAGCTGGAAGCGGTAGAAAACCTCGCTGGTGATCTGATCCTGCAGCGCCCGGTCGGACGGCTCTCCCCAGGCAATGGCAATCCCCAGAGTATCTCGGGCCTTGGCAGCCGTGGTGTCAAAGCCGATCCCGAGCCCCACGGCGACATCCCGCTTGAACGTTGATGCCTTGCCATCAGAGATACCGGCAATCAGGAACGGCAGAAACCTGTCATTGACCCGATGGCTGGCAACCAGATTTGCCCCGGTGCCTGCCGGGGTTCCCTTGGCGGTTTTTTCGTCCTGATGCCAGACATGCAATCGGACCTGGTCCCAGCGGGCGTTTTCCAGTCCGTTCGGGAGCCACCGGAACTCCAGATCGTAGTGGAACTCCTTCTGGCCAATCGAATCGAATGGGCTTTGCGATGTCTTGGCGTTTGCGTCGTGTATGCCGGCGGAAACAAGGTAATTGTTCGAAATCCGGTATCCCACACCCCCGCCGAATCCGCGCCCCGGGAAGGCACGGGTGTTGCTGCCGAGAAACGCGGTGTTCTGAAACCCGCGCTTCGGCGAAGACAGCAAATGGCCGCCATACCAGCCGGCAGCACTGATTTTCCCGAAGACAAACATCAACCGGCCGTTCATGACGGACTGGCGCCAGGCAAGTTCCGAAAGGTTGAAGCCGAAATCGCTGAAACCGGTTCCGACAATGGTGGCGCTGCCGAATTGGTTTCCCAGCGTTTGCGGAGTGACAACTGTGCCGAATTTGGTCCGGTTCTCGATCCGGAACGTCAGGCGGCCCTCGTTTGGCGAGCCGCGGCCCACCAGGGTCCAGGAGCCGTTGATTTCTCCGCGCCCTGCGCCGGCTTCGTTGGCGCCAGTCGTATTGCTCGAATCCTGGTACAGCGTCTGATAGCTGAAGTTCAGTTTCAGCCCGTATTTCTCGTTCCAACGGCGTTTTGCATCGAACCAGGGTTTCAGCGGCTGGTCCGGAAACCGGAATGCCGAACCGGCATCGATATCATCCTGATGGATGTCCTCGGTAACACTGTCTCCGCTTTCGAGCGACGGGGTCGGGCCATAGCCGGAGCGCGACTCGGCAAGTGCGGGCGAAGACAACAGCCCTGCAAGCAGGATCAATGCACCGGCCCTGGCAGGCAGATCACAGATCGACCTGCGCTTGGCTGCAGCCGACTCAGCCGATGGCCGCTGCAAGTCGGTTTTCATCTGCGATGTCATGTCTTTCGCTCGGTCAAGGCTGTGCCGTTAGTCCGAGATGCGGGTGTAATACTGGAAGAATTCGTCGCCGACGCCGTGGATTGTCGCACGGGACGGATCGAGGTCCAATACAAGATCCTGTTCCAGTACTCGCACGCGGTAGGACCAGCCCTGGGGCAGCGCCTTCATGTGCTCTCCCATCCTGTCGAGCTCATCCAGGCTGAATTTCGGTCCCCGGGCCTGCAGAACATAGGCATGACCATCGGCATCGACGATCTCGTATACTTTCTTGCCGGCCTGATAGATCATCTTCTGCACCTTGTTTGGCCTGAAGATCACGTAAGGGTCGCCGCCTTCTTCGGACAGGCTGGCCGATGGCAGTGTCGCCGCCCATCGCGCTTCCATGCCGCCAAAATTTTGCGTGCCGCCGAACTGCAGGGTTTGCGCGTCCATCATCCAGTATTTCGGACCGTTCAGCAGCATGCCGACAGCATCGTACTCGGCGCTCAGCGCATCCTTGTCGAGCGTGGCCCACTGGTCCGGTGGACAATCATTGTTGGCCGATGTGTTGTAGGCTTCGGCAACCTGCGGGCCGATCACGATCATTTCGCAGAAACGCAGGTTGCGAGTGTCACTGAGATTCACGGTTTCGGTGACTCTGTCGCCCGTCAGGTCTTTGGCTTCGACGGACAAACCAATGGTCGCAGCAAGAGCCGCAGCAATCGCGAGTATTCGTTTCATCTGTGTTTCTCTCTTCAATGTACCAAAACGCAACCGTGCCAACCTTAAGGCTGGCACGGTTCACTGTCCGGTTACAGCTGATCGTCGGGAATGCGCGTGTAGTACTGGTAGAACTCATCGCCAATGCCGGTGATTTCACCCGGCTTGAGATCGAGGATCAGGCTCTCTTCCAGCACCCGCACGTTCCAGGACCAGCCGTCCGGCAGGTTCTGAAACCGGTCGCCAAGAGTTTCGAGGTCTTCCATGGAGAATTGTGCGGCATGGGCCTGCAGCACGAAATGATCGCCGTCCGGGCTGACGAGTTCAAAGACCTTCTTGCCGCTGTCATAAACCATGTACTGGGTCTTCTGGGGGTGGAAGGTCTGATAGGGAACGCCGCCTTCTTCATTCAGCCCGGCCGTCGGTGCCCAACCAACCCATTGCGACTTGATGCCCCCGAATTCGCGCACCCCGCCGAGGGTCAGTTTCTGGGCGTCCATCATCCAGTATTTCGGGCCGTTCGGAATAAACCCGTCGACACCAAATTCCGCCTTGAGCGCCTCGACATCCAGCGCATCCCACTTGTCGGCCGGGCAACCGCCCCTCAGACCTGAGGTGTTGTAGGCCGGGGTTTTTCCCGGAAGTATCGGCAGCATCTCGCAAAACCGCATGTCGCGGATGTCTTCCATCAGGTATTCGATAGCGAGACTTTCGTCGAATTTGGGGTCCCAATCCCCGGCGGCCACCGGCGCGGCCGGAACCAGGACCGCAAGAGTTGCCATAGCCAAAAGCCTGAATCGTGTTCTGGTTTTCATCAGCATGTTTCGTCCTCGCCTGGATCACTCAAGTCGGAAGGACGATAGATGGTGATACCTGCGGGTTCTTACCCCTGCGCGCCAAATATTCTCTGGCCCCGCAGAACCCCTTTTGTTGATGCAGTGAAGACGGTTTCAATTGGCTCTTTGTACGCCCCGCACAGGATTTCACTGAGTTTGGATCGGCAGCAATGGGCTCACAGCCGCCTTGCGGCGATGCAGCAGCATGCAACAAAACCTCGGATTCGGAACCGGCCATTCACGGTCTGAGCTAGAATCACCCCGTCTACACGGTGTCGACGCCTGGAGCGGGAGGGACGGGTTGAGGAAATCTCATGTCCAAAGTCCAACTCCCCGCTGTCAAACCGAAGCGCCGCCCGTGGAACAAGGGGCGGCTTGTTGGCCAGAAACGCCCGCTGCTCCCAAAGCAGGTCTGGGCGATTCGCGCCCGCCTCGAACTGGCGGGCAATCTCAGGGACCTGGCTCTGTTCAACCTCGCGATCGACAGCAAGTTGCGTGGCTGCGATCTCGTCCGGTTGAAGGTCGCCGACCTCGTTGTTGGGGAAAGCGTCCGAGACCGCGTTTCGGTCATCCAAAGCAAGACACAACGACCGGTCCAGTTCGAGGTCTCTGAAAACACGCGTGAGTCCATCTGGAACTGGGTTTCGTCTCCCGAGATGCTCGAGTGTGCGTTTCTGTTTCCCAGCAGGATCCACGATCGACCGCATGTATCGACCCGGCAGTACGCGCGGCTTGTCAGGGACTGGGTATTGGCGATCGGCCTGGACCCGAGCGGATACGGCACGCATTCGCTGAGACGCACCAAGGCCGCTCAAATCTATCGAAAGACCGGCAACCTTCGTGCGGTCCAGCTCTTGCTAGGACACACCAAGGTCGACAGCACGGTTCGATACCTCGGCGTCGAGCTCGAAGATGCGTTGGCAATCGCCGAGAAGATAGACATGTAATGATCGGCGAACGGCACAAGGTACCGTTCGCTTTCCAAGACCGGACGGACCGTCAAGACCCCGCCAACGACGGTTGAGAGCCCGATGCGGTCGGTGCGAATTTCCGGGGAACGCGCGCGCAGAATTTTTTGTCTCCGCAACTGCACAGAAATTCACGCTGCCACGCAGCGGTAGGAGCGAACGCTCAGGCGAGCTGCAGCGAAATCGAAGACGACGGTGACCGAGTTGCGGACGAAGCGGGCATCGAAATTGCTCGAACTAGTGGTCTCTCACCAGCGGACCGCCTGGTCCAAGATAGATCACCGATTTCCACACCTCTTCTGTAACTTTGCAGTTGCCGGCTCCCCTTCCTTGGTCATCCGTTAGGCTGAATTCTTCTTTGGCGAACCTCTTCGGAAAGATCGGCTTTTCAGTGTCGAAAAATAGTTCCCAAACTGCGTTCATCTTCACAAAATCCTCCTGCGGACTACGAATGCTTGAAGACTGCGCGACATTTTTCGTTGGGCGTGAGCGGCGGAATGGTTAAAAAGGGGGCAAATTCACCACTGCTGGTATATTGGCCATGCCCTTGTCAGTTCAGATCGTTGCAACTCCAGAAACCAGCGCATCCAGCGTGTTTGGCTTGTATGACACTTTGGTGGCTGCAGGGCGGGACTGGGAACATCTGGTGAGCGGCGATGAGCCTGAGCCGGTGTTTGAAGTCAGCCTCGTTGGCCCGGACATCGAGGGGTTTCGTTGCGGAAGTGGCGTGCGGATCGCACCAGACCAAGCATTTCAGAACGCAGACGAAGCGGATATTGTTGTCGTACCTGGACTGACGCTTTCACCGCACGGCCGGCTTGATCCCAAACAACACCCTTGTTTGGCGTGGCTTGCTGAACGCGACTTGGCCAAGACGCGTATCGTGTCAGCCTGTACGGGCGCGGTCTATTTGGCGGAAATTGGTATTTTGGATGGGGTTGAAGCGACGACCCACTGGGCCTGGGAAGGCCTGTTCCGGCGGTTCTATCCTACCGTGCGGCTTCGCACCGACCGCGGCCTGTGCTTTGCCGATGCGTCCCACGGCCCTGTTACGTCGGGCGGGACAACAGGGTGGCAAGAACTTGCCACGTTCCTAATCGCGCATTATGGCGGTCCACAAAGGGCAGTTCGGGCCGCAAAAGTCTGGCTTATGGCCAACCGCGGAGAACTTCAGTCTCCGTTCAGTTCATTGATCACAGCGACGCCCCACGCCGATGCAATTATTGCTCAGGCTCAGGAATGGATTGCCGATCACTACGCGACCGATAACCCGGTCGGCGAAATGGCAAAACGCTCTGGTTTGCCGCCAACAACATTTGCACGACGCTTCCGCAAAGCTACCAACAAATCACCGCAAGACTACATTTTGGCACTGCGAATTGAAGAAGCTCGGCAGCTGCTTGAAACAACCGGGTCCTCGGTTGCAGATGTCGGAGAGGCAGTTGGCTATCTCGATACGCCGTCGTTCAGGCGGTTGTTCAAGCGAAGGACTGGACTGACCCCTGCGGAACATCGCAAGATGTTCGGCCAATCCCGGTTCTCCAACTATTCCTGAAGCACGGTGTTCAAGATTGGCAATCCCACCGACTGCATCGGGCTCCAAGCTGTCATCTGACAATTTTGCTCAGGGAAGTTGATCCCTTGTCCGATACCCTGCTTCCATCGGGAAGCTTACGTCAGGTGTGGAACACTAGGTGAGCAACGTTTACTGCGTTGTGATCGGTATTCTGTCGTACGGTGACAAACAGAAAAGGATAGGGAGCTGTCGTCTGTAGCGATACATATGCGCCCTGTCATCCAAGCTGTCTCCGCTTCTGTTGTGGTGGGCCCGGAAGTCCACGGCACGTTGAGTCTGCAGTGAAATAACGTACCATACCCGCAGCGGCAGATTGATTTGTGGAGTTCGGACATTGCGCTTTTTCAAAAAAACGTACCCTGCGACGATAGCCGCAGCGGTTCTGGCGGCTTCCGTAGGAACCCAGGCTGCGAGTTTCGAGGGCGCAGTGCCTCCGAACGAAGTTGTACCGACCCAGGACTATTCCCCTTTCGTCGGTCGTGCCTATCCCGACCAAGTGCTGTTTGGCGACCTGCATTTCCACACCGAGATCTCGTTTGACGCCGGGTTGGTTGGCACGTCGCTGACCATTCATGACGCCTTCCGAGTTGCACGTGGAGAAGCGATCCAGTCCAACACCGGCCAATCGGTGCAGTTGATCCGGCCGCTGGATTTCCTTGCGATCACGGAACACGCCGAGATGATCGGATTGGCGACTGCGATGCGGTCCTCCGATCCGCGGCTGTTGGCCGACGAGTGGGGACGCCAAACGCATGACCGGTTCAATTCCGGACAGGAGGGCCGAATGGCCGCCTTCGCTGACATTATCAATATTTCGACCGTTGAGGGACGCGACCCGACGGCGGGGCTGGGGCTGGACGGAGACATTTGGCGCGACATCGTCGAAACCGTCGATGCCTATAATCAACCCGGGGCATTCACTGCGATCGCCGGGTTTGAATGGACGTCTACCCCCAAGGGCGACAACCTGCACCGCGTGGTTCTGTTTGGTGACGGAGCCGAGAAAACATCGCAGACCCAACCGCTGGGGTTCTTCGATTCGCCGAATCCGGAATGGTTGTGGGACTATCTTGCCGCGTACGAGGCGGACATCGGCGGGCGCGTGATCGCGGTGCCGCATAACGCGAACGTTTCGAACGGCATCATGTTCGCGCCCACCAAGTTCGACGGCTCGCCTATGGATGCGGACTACGCAGCAAAGCGCGCGCGGTGGGAACCAATGCACGAGGTGACCCAGATCAAGGGTGACGAAGAAACTCATCCGTCGCTGTCGCCCGACGACGAATTTGCTGATTTCGAAACCTGGGATGTGGGAAACCTGGCGGGAACAGCGGCCAAGACGCCGGAGATGTTGCGTTATGAATATGGGCGGTCGGCTTTGAAGGTCGGGCTGGAAATTGAGCGCGAGATTGGCGTGAACCCGTTCAAGTTTGGCTTTTATGGAACGACCGACTCGCACACTGCGCTGCCAACGACGCGCGAGGACAACTATTTCGGCAAGTATCAGCACACCGAGCCATCGCCGAACCGCCACAACTTTGATGTCATCCCTGCTGATGATCCGGCCCTGCGGATCATCACCGCGCAGGAATCCGCGGCTGGGCTGACAGCGGTCTGGGCGCGGGAGAATACGCGCGACGAAGTCTTCGGCGCGCTGACCCGCAAAGAAGCATATGCCACGACCGGCACGCGCCTGCGTGTCCGGGTCTTTGGCGGCTTTGGCTTCACCGAAGAGGACCTTGGGGCATCGGATTTTGCCAGCAACGGCTATCAAAATGGCGTGCCGATGGGCGGTGACCTGTCGGCGGCGCCTGAAGGGACCGCGCCGAGCTTCGTGATCCGGGCGTTGCGCGATCCGGATGGGGCGAACCTTGACCGGGTGCAGATCATCAAGGGCTGGCTGGATGCCGAAGGAAACAGCCATGAGCGGGTCTATGATGTCGCTGTGTCAGGCGGGCGCGAGATCGGTGAGGACGGCCGCGCGCGGGAGCCCGTGGGATCGACGGTGGATATTGCATCTGCGACCTTCACCAACACCATTGGAGCCGCAGCGATGGACGCCCATTGGGTCGATCCGGATTTCGATCCGGCGGAAGACGCGTTTTATTATGTCCGGGTATTGGAGATCCCGACACCGCGCTGGACCACCTATGACGCCGCCTTTTACGGTGTACCATTGCCTGAGGCGGTTCCTGCCACAGTTCAGGACCGGGCATATACGTCGCCGATCTGGTACTCACGGAGTGAGTGAATCCTAAAGCTGGAACCGCTTTAGTTGGCCTCTTTCACCGCCCGTTCGACGATCTCCAGGGCGCGGTCCAGATCGGACTGCGGGATAGTGAGTGGCGGGGACAGGGTCAGGACGTTTCCGGCGCTGATCTTGAAGCTCAGACCCTCGGCCAGACAGGCGTAAAGCACGCGTTCGGCCAGGTCGGGAGCCGGTGCCCGGCTGTCGCCGTCTTTCACGACCTCGACCCCGAACATCAGGCCGCGGCCGCGCACGTCGCTGACATGGTCCAGCCCGTCCAGCGTGTCGCGCAGCCTGTCCATGGCGGCGGCGCCAAGCCGCGCGGACCGCTCGGCCAGCCCGTCCTCTTCGATGATCTGCAATGTTGTCAGCGCGGCCCGGGCGGTCACGGGGTTTTTCTCGTGCGTGTAATGGCCGATCGCGAATTCACCGGCGACGTCGAGGTCGCTGCGCGCGATGACGGATGCAATGGGCAACACGCCGCCGCCCAGCGCCTTGCCCAGCGTGACGATGTCGGGCACCACGCCATCCTGCTCGAAGGTGAACATGGTGCCGGTCTTGCCCAGCCCGGTCGGTATCTCGTCAAAGATCAGCAGCGCGCCATGCCGGTCACAGGCGTCGCGCACTGCCTTCCAGAACCCCGGCGGCGGCACGATCGGCACCGCCCGCATCGGCTCGGCGACGAAGGCCGACTAATCCCCGTCCCGGCCCAGCACGTAATCGATCATCTTCGCGCAGGCGACAGCGCTGGCCTGCAGATCGTCGTGGCCGTAGGGGCAGGACGTGGGATGATAGGGCGCGACATGTTCGGTGCCCGGCAGCAGCGGGCCGGCGATGTGGCTGCGGAAGGTGGCCTCGCCGCCAACCGAGGACGCGCCGAACCCGGCGCCGTGGAAACTGTCCCAGAAGCTGAGGGTCTTGAACCGGCCCGTCGCGGCGCGGGCAATCTTCAGCGCAACCTCGTTGGCATCCGACCCGCCGGTGGTGAACAGAACCTTGTCGAGACGCCCCGGTGTCTGTTGCCCGAGCTTTTCGGCCAGTGCGACGGCCGTGTCATTGGTATAACGGCGCGGGGAAAAGGGCAGGGTATCGAGCTGGGCCTTGATCGCCGCGATCAGGCGGGGATGGCCATAGCCGATATGGTGGACCGAATTGCCGTGAAAATCCATGAACCGACGCCCGGCCGTGTCCTCGATCCAGATGCCTTCGGCCTTTGCGATGGTCGACAGGCAGGGTGAGGAGAGCGACTGGTGCAAAAAGGCCCGCGCGTCGCGGTCGAGCAGGTCGCGGGTTGCGGCATCCGCCGTCTGCCCGTCCCAGCCGGCCCGCGCGGCGGAAGTGTTGGCGTCGCCTTCGGTATGGGTCATGCCGGTCTCGGGCGGGGGCCGATTTTTCTACGAAAAATCGCGCCTCCGGCGGGCGTATTTGGACATAGATGAAGGCGGAGGATCATGGCCATGGCAGGGAGTAGGTCTTGACAGTGGTGAAGAATTTCATCGCTTCCAGCACGCCTTCCTTCACGCCGTTGCCGCTGTCCTTGATGCCGCCGAAGGGGGACATTTCGATGCGGTAGCCGGGTTGTTCCCAGATGTTCACGGTGCCCACGTTCAACCCCTCGATATAGGCCTGCATGCGGCGGAAATCGTTGGTGCAGACACCGGAGGAGAGGCCGAATTCGGTGGAATTCGAAATCCGCATCACCTCGGCATCGTCATCGGGCACCCGCACGATGGGCACGACGGGGCCAAAGGTCTCTTCCATCACCAGCTCGCTTTCATGCGGAACCCGGTCGACCACGATGGGCGGCAGCAGCGCGCCGTCGCGGCCCGGGTGATAAAGCACCTCGGCGCCGTCCTTTTCCGCCTGCAGCACGCGGTTTTCGAACAGTTCCGCTGCCTGTGCATGGATCACGCAGCCCAGCTGCGTCTCGGGGTCCATCGGATCGCCGAAGCGGATGGCCTTTGCCTTTTCCAGCACCATGGGCACGAAGCGGTCGGCGACGCTGTCCTGAACCAGGATCCGCTTGACGGCGGTGCAGCGCTGGCCGGAATTGCCGGTTGCCCCGGCCACGGCCAGTGTCGCGGCCTTGTCGAGATCGGCATCGTCCAGATCGTTGAGCACGATCAGCGGGTCGTTGCCACCAAGCTCCAGCGCCGCGCGCCTGTATCCCGCTTTCTGTGCGATGATCTTGCCCACCGGCACGCCGCCGGTGAAGGTGACAACATCGATATCGGAGTTGGTCACCATTTCGTCGCCGATATCGGCCGGCCAGCCGGTGACGATCTGGAACATTTCGGGCGGCAGCCCGGCCTCGTAGAGAATATCGGCCAGCGTGATCGCCGTCAGCGGGGTCAGCTCGGTCGGTTTGCAGACGACGCAATTATTGGTGGCAATCGCCGGAGCGATCTTGTGCGCAACCATGTTCAGCGGGTGATTGAACGGGGTGATCGCCGAGATCGCCCGCACCGGTTCGCGCTTGGTATAGATCTTGCGCGCCTTGCCCTGCGGGGTCAGGTCGCAGGAGAAGATCTGCCCGTCATCGTGAATGGCCAGTTGCCCGGCCAGCGTGAACACGTCGTAGGACCGCCCGGTTTCATAGAGGCTGTGCTGCTTGCAGATGCCCAGTTCCAGCGTCAGCCAATGCGCGATCTCCTCGCGCCGGTCGCGGATCAGCTCGGCGGTGCGGAACAGGATCTGCTGGCGCTCGTAGCGGGTCAGGGTGGGCGTGTAATCCGCCGCGATCCGGAACGCGCGTGCGGCGTGGCTGGCATCGCCGGCCGGGACGGTGCCGATCACCTCGTTGGTATAGGGATAGCGCACCTCGATCCGGGCCTCGGTATCCACCTTCTCGCCGCCGATGCGCATGGTTTCGTGGCGGATGGTCTCGACAGTGCGGTTCATGCCGGCACCTCTTCCAGCGCGGCGGCGGCACAGGCGTAGAAAAACGCATCGAAATTGCGCAGCACCGGCGCATCCGGCAGGTCCAGCACCCGGTTGACGATGAACGGCACCTCTTGTTCCGTCAGCCCGCCATGGCTGCGCAGCGGTTCTTTCAGCGCGGCCAGATCGTGGCGGTCGGCGCTGGTGCCCAGCGTCATGTTTTCGGTTGATACCATGGTCAGGTCGCCGATGCGGTCGGCCGGCAGTTCGTATTTCGCCACGGCTTCGTCCCGCGACAGAACCTCCAGCATTTCCGGCAATGCCCGCAGCCTTGCGATGATGTCGCCCGTATCAGCACCGTCGGGCAGATAGGCCGTGGCGAAGGAGCCCAGCGCGCCGTGATGCACCACGTAGGGGTCGGTGATCGGCAGGATCACCCGGGCCGCACCCGCGCCGAGCCAGTCGTCCAGCACGTCCTGCACATAGATTACCGCCGGCGCGCCCTGGGCGTCATGTTTGGGCTTCATCCCGTGATCGGCCGTCACGACAATGGCCGCGCCCATGGCGTGGAGCTCGGTCAGGTAGCGGTCGAACATGTCGTAGAAGTCCAGCGCGCCCTGTTCGTCGGGCGCGAATTTGTGCTGGATGTAATCGGTGGTCGAAAGATACATCACGTCCGGCTTCCACTCGCGCAGCAGCTTCACGCCGGCGGCAAAGACGAACTCGGACAGGTCGGCGGAATAGACCTCGGGCACCGGCCGGCCCAGCCACGCGCTGGCATCGTCGATGCCGTTGGTGGCCATGATTGCCTGATCCGAGCGTTCGGAGGAAAAGCAGATCGCCCGGTCTTCGTCAAAGCGCAGCCCGTCGCCCAGAAGGGCCCGCAGCTTGTCCTTGGCCGTCACCACTGCCACGCGCGCGCCGGCGGCGTAGAATTTCGAGAAAATTGTCGGGGCCCGCAGGAACCTGACATCGTTCATCATCACCTCTTCCCCGGTCTCGGGATCGAAGAGGAAATTGCCGCAGATGCCGTGGATGGCCGGTGGCTGGCCCGTGGCGATGGACATGTTATTGGGGTTGGTAAAGCTCGGGATCACCGAATGCGCCAGCCGGTCGGTCCCGGCCGCGCGGATGCGCTTGAGCGTCGGCATCAGCCCGCGGGTGATGGCTTCGTCCAGGTAAGCCGGTTCGCACCCGTCAAGGCAGATGGCAATGGCGCAGGTGGCGGGTTGCGCATAGGCGCGGTCATTTGCAGTTACGGTCATGTCAGGTCCTCAGGCGGCAAGGCGTTTCTTTTCTTCGAGTGCGGTTGCAGGCGGGGCGGCCGAGGCCACGCCCATTTCCGCCAGCGCTTCGGCGGCAGCTTCGGCCACCCGGGTCATCACGTGATGATCCATCTGGCCGATGCAACCAATACGGAAACTGTCCACGACGGTCAGCTTGCCGGGGTAAATGATGAAGCCGCGCGCTTTCATTGCGTCGTAGAAGCGGGTGAAGTCGAATTTCGGATCGGCGGGGCAGAAGAAGGTCACGATGATCGGCGACAACCAGCGCTCTGCAAGCAGCGTTTCAAAGCCCAGCGCCCGCATGGCCGGGACCAGCGTGTCGCGGTTTCTGGCATAGCGCGCGCCCCGCCCGGCGACGCCGCCTTCGGCGGCGTGCGCGTCCAGCGCGGTCAGGAAGGCGGCGACCACGTGGGTGGGGGGGGTGAACCGCCACTGGCCGGTCTTTTCCATCACCTCCCACTGGGCGTACACGTCCAGCACCAGCGAATGCGCATTGCCCTTGGCCGCGGCCAGATCATCCTTGCGGACAACCACGAAACCGAAACCGGGTACGCCCTCGATACATTTGTTGGCCGAGGACACGAAGGCGGTACAGCCCAGCGCCTGCGGATCCAGCGGCAGCGCGCCGAAGGCCGACATCGAATCGATCAGCAGCTTGCGCCCGGCGGCGCGGGTGACCTCTGCGATCTCTTCTACCGGGTTCAGGATGCCCGAGGAGGTTTCGCAATGGATCACCAGCACATGGGTGATGGCAGGGTCTTCGGCGAGGATCGCCGCGACCTCGGCGCCGCGCGGCGGCAGGTAATCGCCCTTGTCCAGCAGGCGGAAATCGCGGCCCAGATATCTCATCGTCTGTGCAGCCCGCAGCCCGTATGCGCCGTTTGACAGGACCAGAACCTTGCCGTCGGGCGGCACGAAGCTGCCCAGCATCGCCTCGACCAGGAAGGACCCCGAGCCCTGTACCGGCACGCAGTCATAGTCGTTCCGTCCCGGTCCGATCAGGTCCAGCACGCGGGTCCGCAGTGTCCGGGTCATGGCGCGGAAATCTCCGTCCCAGCTGCCCCAGTCGCACAGCATCGCCTCCTTCACGGCGCGCGAGGTGGTCAGGGGGCCGGGGGTCAGCAGGTAGGGTTCACCGCCGGACGGGGCGGGCAGGGGGGTGTCGGTCATCGGCGGCCTCCGGCTGTGGGTGCCTCCGTATATGTGCCGGGTGATGCATATGTAAAATCTTTGTTTTTTATTCAATCATAAGCTAAGTCTATATCATGCGATATACGCAACTCCGCGCCTTTCACAACGTTGCCCTGCATGGCGGGTTTTCCCGTGCGGCGCAGGTGATGAACCAGACCCAGCCGGCGTTGTCCGAACAGGTACGCAAGCTGGAACAGGCCCATGATACACTGCTGTTCCGGCGCGAGGCGCGGCAGGTGACTCTGACTGAAGCGGGCGAGGGGCTGTACCGCCTGACGCGTGAGTTTTTTGAGACCGAGGAGCGGATCGGCGAATATCTCGACCGCTCCGGCGCGGCGATCTCGGGGCAGCTGCGCATCATCGCCGACAGCGCCATTCACGTCGCCGGCGCGGTCCAGCAGTTCCGCAGGGCGCATCCGCGCGTGTCGGTGGCGATCCGCACCGGCAACACCGAAACCGTGCTGCGCGCGCTGCGGGATTACGACGCCGAGATCGGGGTGGTCGGCAACATTGCCGGGGCGCCGGATCTGGACGTGGTCGATCTGGGCCGGACGCCCATCGTTGCCATCGTGGCGCGGGGCAGGGCATCGGGGCGGCTGCGGTTTGCCGATCTGGCCCGCGAAAACCTGATCTTGCGCGAAACCGGTTCCAAGACGCGCGCGGTACTGGAGGCCGAGGCCGACCGGCGCGGCCAGACGCTGGCCCCGGTGATTGAGGCCGAGGGGCGCGAGGCCATGCGCGAAATGGTGGCCGCCGGGGCCGGGATCGGCTTCGTGTCAGAGGCCGAGGCAGGGCAGGACCCGCGTATTGCACGGGTGACGATCACGGATGTCGATCTGGGCATGACCGAGACGCTGGTGACCCTGACCGCCCGCCGCGAAGTGCCGGTGATCCGGGCATTTCTGGCCCTGACCGGGGGTCAGAACGAGACGTGATAATAGTTGCCGGTGCCGACGCTGATATTGACCGGCCCACAGCTCTGCCCGACGGAAACGCCGCCGCGGACACCGCCGGTCCCAACCCCGACCCCGACATTGACGTTGGGGTTCGGGCTGCATTCCTCGCAGGCCGCAAGACCCAGGGTCGCCACGCTGAGAAGGGCAATCAGCTTCATTGATCTGTATCCGGTTTTTCGAAATCTGACATGTACCTATGCCCGGCAGGGTAACCGGCAAGTGCCGCGAACGGCAAAGGGTTTCGGCGCGGGTCCTTTTGCGCAGGTTGGGAAACCTACCCTGCGAACCCCTCAGCCGGTCAGAACCGCCCGGAATCAAGCCGCTCCGCGGCGCCGGGCGAGCGCCGGACCGTCCCGGCGGTCTGGCGCTTTGGAGGGGGCAGCGGGTGCAGGTGGGGTGGGAGGTGGTGAGATAAAGTGCCCCGTAAAACCGTTGCAGCGCCAAACCACGGTCCGGAGCTCGCCGGCTCATATTGTTGCTCTTTGGTTGACTCGCTTGCCTCACCGAACAATTCTAGGGCTATAGAAATAAGGGATTCAAAGTGGCCACCCTACTTATTCACTATGAAGTTCCCCGAAACTTCGTTCGCCTCGATACATTCATAAGCTCTGCTCAAGCAACTGAGCGAGCTGTTCAAGCTCTGAATAAGGCGTACTTTGAGGGCCAATTACAATTTGAGCTAGTCGTTTTTGCTCCGGAACAGGGCAGCTTAAAACAATTTATTGGGGTAACATTAAAGCGATCAACTCAGGCCGCTATTATTATTTGGGCTGCGGTCCAAGTTATGGATTCTCAATCAGTCCAAGAGGTGTTCGAAGAACTCACTGGCGCCACACCGAGTGAGCACCTTATCGAACAGATTCGTTCGCTGAAAGAACGACAAGCAGACACCGAGCAAACGAGCGAGCCTGAAGAACTTTCCGGCGAGATTGAACTGATTGAGGAGTTTGTTTCGCAAAGTGCGCGTGGAGCCCTGGAAGTACCTCGGGACCAGTTGGTGACTATCAAACTGCCAGACGCAACAAAGTACGAGCTTGAATCCGCTCAGTCCGAGCTCTTCGAAGCCGCTCTTGACGACCCGAATGTGCAAGCCGTTGGCTTCACGGACGAAGAAGATTTCCCAATCCCGAGAAATCAATTTGCTGAAAGAGCGATCAAGCCGAGACCACCGCGCGAGGAAGAAGGGGAATTAGATGATTGGCGTGTGTCGATTCAAAGGCTTCGAGTTACGTCCCCCAATTTTGATCGTGACGATCAATCGTACAGAAAATGGAAAGCAAAAGACGCCACAGGTAGCACGATTTTATTCGAGGTGGCGGATGAAGAATTTTGGTTCAACCTAAG
>CATOSU010000001.1 GCA_951812615.1 uncultured Paracoccaceae bacterium | reverse complement strand
CCCATGCTTGCGGCAAAGCTCAGACACTTTGGCACCCGCAGCATACTCCTGCAAAATCCCGACGATTTGTTCCTCTGTGAAGCGTGACTTCCGCATTCTTCGTTCTCCTCGTAGCTTTGAACGTTACGAGAACAAACTCTCTTTTTGAATGGCCCGAAATTCTGGGGGCAGGTCATACTCAGGCCGCAGATGTGTCAAAGGCAACATACGGCGAGTTATGCCCAAAAGTTGGTGACGGCGTGATCAGGCGGCGTTTTGACGTTGCCTGATCCCGTCCTTGAAGGCAATCCCCTGGATCACTTCGGGCAGACGGTTTGGCCCTGAGATCTTCCTCCACTTCTTCTTGGCCGACATCATCAACCTGAAGACCATGGCGAGGGCGGTCTTGCGGTTCAGGCATCCTTTGGTTTTGCGCGTTCGGTTGCGGACCGTGGCAAAGACGCTTTCGATCGGGTTCGTGGTCCGGATGTGTTTCCAGTGTTCGGCCGGGAAGTCATAGAAGGTCAGCAACACGTCGCGGTCCTTGACCAGCCTGGCCACGGCCCGCTCGTATTTCAGGCCGTAGGTTTCCACGAAGAGATCGAAGGCCGCATTGGCTTCCTTCTTCGTCTCGGCCATCCAAATATCCTGCAGATCGGCCTTGGCTTTTTCCCGCAGCGACTTGGGCATCGCGCCCGTTACATTGGCCGTCTTGTGGACCCAGCACCGCTGCTCACGGGTGGTCGGATAGACATCCCGCAGCGCCGTCCAGAACCCAAGCGCGCCATCACCGACAGCAAGCTCGGGCGGCACCGTCAGGCCGCGTTTCCTCAGACCGCGTAACAGGTCCCGCCAGCTGTCCGCGTTCTCCCGGAATCCGTCCATGATGCTCAAAACGTCCTTTTCTCCGTACTCGTCAGCGCCGATAATCACCAACATACATTGACGATCCCCGTCCAAACGGGGCGTGAAGCAGACCCCGTCCGCCCAGATGTAGACATAGCGCTTGCCCGACAGGTCACGCTTGCGCCAGGCTTCATACTCGTCCCACCAGGTCGCCTTCAGTCGCGTGATCGTGGAGGCTGACAGCCCCTCTGCATCCGGCCCCAAAAGGGCGGCCAGCGCCTCGCTGAAGTCCCCCGTTGAAATGCCCTTCAGGTAAAGCCAGGGCAGCAGCTCCTCGACGGACTTCGCTTTGCGTAGATACGGCGGCACCAAGGATGAACGGAACCTGATCTTGCTGCCATCGATGTTCGCACCCCGGTCGCGGACCCGGGGCACCTGAACGGGCACCGTGCCGATCCCGGTCATCACCTCGCGCTCCGGCAGGAACCCGTGGCGCACCAGACGCTGGCGACCTTCCTCGTCCAGAAGCTGCGCGTGAACCGCCATGAAACCGGCAACCTCAGCCTGCACAGCCGTTCGCAACAGCTCGCGTGCCCCGAACTGAATGACCTCAGTCAGCGGATCAGGTGAAAATTCCGATGATAGCTCGAATGGAACAACGGTAGATTTCGACATGTGGCATATCCCTTTCTCTTGAGAATTGACGGCGCTTCAGCACCGCCTTGATATGCCGCCCCTCAGGGGCCATCACCAACTTTCAACCATATCTCCATACGGCCAATGGCAGATCACAGACACCGTTTGCAGTACACGCAAAAACTTATTCAGCGTTGACCCGAACAGCGGTTATCACGTTGGGACAATCATCTCAGGCAGCAGGAGCAAGATCGAACGCTTTGAGAAAAGCCTAAAACTTATTCGAGCCGCACCAGACATGCTTTATGCTTTGGAGACCGTGGCCGCATCTCTAAGGGATAGTGAGGAGTTTGACACGGGCGAGTTATTATTGGTGATCGAAAGTGTTTTGGAGGAGGTTGCATCGCCCTCTGGCGAGGATTGATCCACAAGTCCACCCTTGACGGCTCGGAGTTTCAAACTCTTACTGATTGAATGCGGACCAAGTCCTGTTGTTGCATCCAAGATACTTGGCTTGTCGATGCGTGGGCTTAGCCAACGCTCGATCCAGCAGTTTGAAATGCTTCGAAGCGTAGATGAAGATCTTTTTTTTGATCTGCCGCCAAACCCAAGCATATCTTCTCTTGCATCTTCATATAGTTCGCATCCGTAAACCCTACGGCCATGCGACTGCTTCAAAAGAGAGTCGTCGTTAATGCCCAAAAGGTTTAGGCCCTCGCGAATTTGACGCATACGCGGGCTGCTGCCTTCGCCAAAAACACTATTGATCCTTCGACGCCCATACACGGCGGCACCCAATTGGCGCATAAGCCTCACTGTCTCCTCGCTCAGGTGCGTGATGCTTACGCCTGTTCCACTTTCCAGCTTCTTCCAAACCACATCTGTTTTGAGGTGCTCAAAACGTCTGCGCCGCAGCATGAGACTGGAGTACTGATTACTGCCAACGCCGTATAAGCTAGTCGTTGTGATGAGTTTTAGATCTGAACTTCGAACTATCGAACGCCCTGCAATCTGCGACGCGATCTCGCTGACTTGATTTGAGTATCGCTTACCATAGAGCTTTCGTGCCTCGCGTGAGGCCATTGCGAGCGCGACGAGCTTACCACCAAGTAGAGTGTTGTATGGCGCGATTGCACCACACACTGCCAAGTCGGCCACCTCAGTCGCTAGATGCCTTTTCTTGATTTCGTTGAGCGCAAGACGGACGGCGCTCTGCCCATCCTTGTCGGTGAACGCGAGATATGTGGCGGCCGCTGGCTCCCTCCGTATTCCCAACCGAACAAGAGTTTGAACCGCTCTGAGTAATGGCGCTAGCTGTTCGGCCCGCTTCTTTCGGAAAAGGCCAGTCTCTGAGAGGCGCCGCCACTCGTCGTCACCGATTTCCTCTTTCTTGTAGCCGCGAATATCGATTGGGACATCATAACCAGTCGAAGACAAGTCTCGTCTTCTTTGTGCTGCGCCTTCGGCTGCACACCGCTCCAAACGGATCAATGTGTCAAATGTCGGGCGCACGATCTCTTCGTCTGTGATCAGATCATCGTGGCGAATATCTTTGATCGCATTCTCAAGCGCCAATAGCAGGCGCTTGCCCACACGCGAGGCTTCATACTCACCTGCCATAATCCTCTGAGCGAGTGCATCAATCTGCCACCCAATCCACCTGTCGCGACTGCCCAAGTTTGCAGTTGGACTCGCGAGCATCGCAATGCCAATAACGGGGCTGTTTCTTCGCGCCCCGTTTCGCAACAAAAATCGCTGCGTTCGACCAGGCAGGGGGTTGTACTCAAGAGACCACGTGTATCTGAAGTAACGCCAGATATCTTGAAGCTTGAGACCAGTGAACTCGCACCTTGCATCGGATGAGCATTCCTCTAACACAGGCCGGATAGTTTTTCCCAAAGCATTCGTTCGCTCCACTTGCGTTGGCGAGTCTTTTGCGTGTTGCAATGAATTCGCCAGTTCTTCCCCATCATCAATCAGAGTAAAGACTGAAACTGTCTTTCCTTTGAAGTCTCGTTCGCGCTCCATTCTCCCAATAAAATCTTGAACCGAAGTTTCGCCAAGTTGGCGGTTGCTTGCAATTTCTAGACCAGCGCGAATACGCTTCTTGGCATGATCGACAGTTTCGCCTTCACGTGGAGAGAATGATGCAGGCTCTACGGTTACTCCAAAATCGTTGACTTCAATATTCCAACCTTGAGCGATAAGATCGGACAGAATTGAATAGGCGACTGCCATACGCAAGTTGCCACTTGCGTCTGCTTCCATTGCAAGACTCTCGTATTCACCTGCAACCCGCCGGAATTCTCTTGCGCGGTCCTCATAGTCAATACGACTAGTGCTTTCAACTTTCTGTTTAATACGATTTCGGCCCCCCTCAGAGATCTGTGACGGGAAGAAGAAACTTGGACTGCTTTGTTTTTTTTGGTTGTTCATGTGGTGTTCATAACAGAATGCACGGGCCACCTAAATGGCCCGCGCCGTCAAGTTTGAAGAGGACTCACTCTGCGGCGATGTTGTCGTCTTCGCTGTCCACTACGTCTTCGTCGTGCCCGAAGCGATGCAAAACGTCGAGAGCAACTTCCAGCCTTTCGGACCATGCGATCTTTTCCACATGGTAGAAGCTGGTTTTGTCCTGATTTCCCAGAGCATCGAGTTCTGCTTCGCCCACCGAGAAAAGCATAACCTCAAGGCCAGCACGCAACAATCGGTTCGCTGAAGCCGACGCATAGAGGTCGGTGTAGAAACGGTGCGCCATGTTGATTTCCAACACCTTCATCGCGCCGCGCTGAATGACCCGATAGAACGGGGCATTGGGATGGCTTGCGAACTCGACCTTATATGGGTGCTTCGCTTCCTCTTCCTTCGCCTCATTGCGAACAGTCTCCTCAGGGCGTTTCTGTTCCTTCGCTTTCTGCTTGATGTACTGTTCGAACTGCTCACGCGCTTTGGCCTCACGCTCAGCTGAATTGCCGCCAGCACGGTCGCGCCGAAACTTCTCGCTCTCCTTCATCGAAGTCTCAGAAGCCCGATCTTTCTCAGGGTCCTCAGGTTTCGACGCATCGGCCTTTTGCATGGCCGTAATCTCCTTTCGGAATGAGCGGAGAACTCGCTCTACTCCAGCGTCCTGCAGAAGATCCCAGATCCTGTCGGACATGACCACGCCTTGCTTTGAATTCGCAATGGTGAACTCCTCGTCCAACTCGGCCGGAAAATCGACCTCAAGGGCCCAAAGGCGATCATCGTTACGAAACTTCTCGAAACCATGCCACGGCGTGCGCTCGACGACGTCGATCTGCCGACCCATCCGGCACACAATAATCCCGCGATGTTCATTTGAAACTTTAAAGCGATTACGTTGATTTCCTTTGTCGGCTTTCCTAGTCTTGTCGATTGAAAAGAACCGGTGAGGAAACAACGCATACCGAACCGAGATCTTGACTTTCTTGTCCGGGTTGCGCTTGGACTTGACCTCAATTTCGGTCGGCTCAAGCGCCTTTGCACGATCCTCGTCCTCATCGAAATAGCGCAAGCCGGGCGTAATGAAGAGTGGGTCAAGCGGCTCAATGGGTGTGCCATCGAACTTGATGCCTGTCTGTTGGATGTAGTTGCGAAACATGACCCCAAAGTGCTGCAAGAGATTGTCCCGCATGCTCTTCGTAGTCTTCCATTTGATGCGGTCCATTTTCTCCCACAGCACGATGGTGCCATGTGTCAGCTTGCCACCAGGCATGTGTTGCGAAATGTGGTCCATTACCCACTTTGGGGGTTCAGTACCTTCCATCTCATCTGGCATACGCACGGTGTCAGTTTCGTCCGTATAGTCACCCTTCGCGATATCATCGAGGTCTACAGTTAGGGAGCGCCAGTTGCCGCCTTCGGTGATCGAGAAAATGGAGTAGCGACGCGCTTGGTTAACCGATGCGCTCGGCAAACCGAAGCCAAAACGCCCGAAGCCGCTCCGGTTTTCCTCGTTGTGGCGGTGTGTTCCGCCCCACGCGGCAGCGGGCTGCAACATGCCCCTCGGCATGCTATGCCCGTCATCGATCACTGCAAGTGCATCAGGCTTCGCGGTGCTCTTGCCGATATATCCAAGGGCGATGCACACCTGAGTGGCTCCGGCTTCGATGGAGTTATCGATCAATTCGTCGAGTGCGGTGCCGGTGTGCCTGTAGTGAGTGTTCCGCATACTTTCGACAAAAGCCGTGCCCATGGCGAAAGTGTACTTGAAACCCTTTGCCGAAAGGCTTTCGGCATAAGCTTTCTGCTTGTCGAGATCAGATTTCGGGGTTTCGATCTTTGCTTCGATAGTCATGATTTGGTGTCCTAAGTTTGTGCAGCCACTTTTCGGCCGCGTTTCAGGTTGCGCACGTGCCCGGACGATCCGGACACGCCAGGTCGCCTTACGCCACGAACACTTCCAAGTGATCGAAAACGACTTCGATCAGATCGCCACCAATCCAAACATAACGGATCAGCAACTGCCGGAACACAAAAAAGCGCCCGAAGCCGTCACGGCCTTCGAACGCGGTCTGATATGCCAGTTGGACGAAAAGGTATGCGGTATCGGGGCCGCAAATCCCCACTACGCTGAGCAACATGCCAGCCTCCATATGGTTTCAACCAACGGAGGCCCACCAGCAGTAGGTGACCTATTAAGCCCGCCTTCATCATGCAGTCGCTATGACCGCGTACATCCGTCAGACCTCCGGTCCATTAATGATGGTTGTGCAACTCAGCCTTTGCAAGCCCCGTTGCCAACTATTTTTTGAAATCGAGATTCTGGCTCTACTTTTTGAGAAGCGTAGCCACACTCGCAACAGCGGCTGCGACCGCCACAAGAACGCCGGTCATAACGTCAAGCTTTTCGAGTTTGGTGAGCACAACTAGCTGCGCTGCCGCCAAACCCAGGAAGGAAACCGAAAACACAATCACTCGATTTACCCAATCTGAGACAACAGAGTATTCGACTGCAAATTCAGTGATGACCTTTTCGTGGTCACCCGTACCTGAGATCAGGTCAAATTTGACAGGTGCCGAATTATCACGCACCGCCGTTGATGGGATTTTTCTTATCTACGTTGTCGATGTCGTAGCGAGAACGGAACTCCAATTCCTCAGGATATGACACTTCAATGTTTGGAGAGAGTGAAGTTGTTCTAAGAGCCAATCGCTTCCAGTTCTGCCCTGCACCCTTGTCGGACTGATACCGATAGAACCAAAATCGATAATTCTTGTTGCCTCTAAGTGAGCGTCTGACCAAACCTCCATTCAGAGATGGGTCGTACACTCCAAGATAGCTCAAGAAGATAGCTTTCCCATCTTTGAAATGAGACGAGCCAGAAATTGCATCAACACAGCTTTCAAAAGCCAACAAGTGAGTTCGTCTCTCGTCATCGTATGGCGTCGATTTCATCCAAGAGGGTTTACTGAACTCCCGAACAAGTGGACCCGTGAATTTCCTTTGGCCCTCCGGCAATTCTATTGAGAAGCCCTCAGCAATCATGGATGCATTTCTCTGAACCAATTCATCACTCTGACCAACGCGGGAGACGAATCCATCCAGTTCGAGCAAAAAGACTACACTCGATCCTTCGATGCTAGCCGATTTCACTCTAACTTGACGGAGCGGATAAACCTTCAAGTTCGATGGATCATCGGCGCAGAGATAAGCTGTATAGGCCTCCTGCGTCCTTAAAGACGATTGATCTATCTCGACTTCCTTCAACAGGTCTTCATGAACGAAGCGTTTTTCGTACCGGAATCTTCGCACATGACTCGCAGGTAATGCCAGCGAAGCGATATTTGCATAAGCGTACTGCTCTCGCATCGAGGAAGAGCAAAAAACCAATGCCATCTATCACCTCAAGAATTGCTACTTAACGAAATGCGCGGATCCGTCTTTTGATCTCCAGCACAAGTGAACCCATCCAAATGGAACGTAATGAGACACACCGGCAGAATCAAAGATCCGGTGCCCGTTGTCACTAACATAGAGCTGAAGCGGATCCAAAATCCTCACAGTTTCGCCGCCTGGGAAGGAATACTCTCTCCATTCCTCACTCGAGATGTCGACAAACTCTAACCCCGACTCATTCTTGAACTCCACAGCGTTTGTCATTGGCTTTCCTCCTGGCCGCCTCACAATGGGAACATAAGGTAAACATTTGTACTTCTCAACCGTCCAGCCCGATACTTTGACGACATTGGGGGGCGTGTCGATACCGAAAGTGATACCCAGATGATACCCCAACAGCAAAACCAAAACATCAAGCGCCCAGCCACGCGTCAAAACCTATTTGTTTTCAAGTGGTAAATGGTGCCCGGGGGCGGAATCGAACCACCGACACGAGGATTTTCAATCCACTGCTCTACCCCTGAGCTACCCGGGCACGGGAAAGGCGCTAGCCTTTGGGTGGAGGCGTTCTAGGGCCTGCGGCTCTGGGTGTCCAGAGGCATTTTGCGTGAAATCAATGGGGTTTTCTGTCCGGTGGGGGCGGCTGGCTTTCGTCCTCTGCCGGAACGCTGTCGGGCAGGGTGTATCCGCCGGTCAGCCATTTGCCGAGGTCGAGATCGGCGCATCGGCGCGAACAGAAGGGACGCCATTTCTTTTCGCTCGGCTTGTCGCAGACGGGGCAGGGCATGGCGTGTCCTTCAGGCCCGGACCGGCAGCGGGACGCGGTCGCGTTTACGTTGCAGTTCGTAATGGCCCAGCGGGGTCCAGCCGGCGAGGGCGGTTTCGACCGGATCGTTGCGGAACGCGGCGCGAAGGGCGGTTTCAAAGCCGCGGCGTTCCTTCTTGGGCATCGGCGCGAGGTCCAGCGTGATCTGCCCGCCGAGCCCACGGATGCGCAACGCGCGGGGCAGGGCACGGGCGCAGGCGAGGTTGGCCTTCAGCCCGGCGGCAACGGAGGTGTCGCGGCCGGTATTCACGTCGACGGCGACCAGTGCCCGGGTCGGTTCGATATAGAGCGTACCGCCACCCGGCAGCGGTTCCGCCGCCGCGCGGGTGGCGTCAATGGCATCCAGAACGTCATGGGCGGCGAAGGCGCCGGAGTCTGCAACGATTTCGGCCGGGTCCGTCCATTCGCGCCATGCGAGTGCGTGCGGGCCATCCCCGTCCAGCAGTTTTTCCGGGTCGCCCCCGGTGTCGCCGGTAACAGCGGCGGCGAGGCCGGCCATGCGTTCGATGTCCTCGGCAATGTCATCAGGATGTGCATCGGCACAGGAGGACCGCAGGATCAACCCGTGCGGGTTGGCGTCCATCATTTCCCGGGCCAGAACCTGCAATTCGTCACGCAGGTCGTCGTCGCGGATCCGGCGCGAGATGTTCAGGCCGGGCGCATCCGGTGTGACGATGGCGTAGCGGCTTTTGAACAGCAGGCGGGAGGTGACCGGTATGGCCTTGCCCGGCTCGGCATAGTTCGAAACCTGGACCAGCAGCGGCGCGCCGGGGGCCAGCCCCCTGACCTGACGCAGAAAGGCGCTGCCGTCCGGTGTGGTCAGGAACATGCCACCCTGTCCCTTGACGGGGCGGTCCGCCCGTGCGCGATAGATGGTGCCCGGCGCGGGAGCGTCCGAGGCGACCAGCAGATCCTCCAGCCGGCCATCGACCATCAGCGCGGCGGCTTCGGCGCCGACAAGCGTATCGAGCAGGATCGTCCGGCCCATCATGACCGGTACAGCGGATAGCCCGCAGCCTGCAGCAGGGTGGCCGTTTCGGCAACGGGCAGGCCGACAATGGCGGTAAACGATCCGCTGATCCACGGAATGAACGCGCCGGCCGGACCCTGGATCGCGTATCCGCCGGCCTTGCCTTGCCAGTCGCCGGTGGCGAGATAGGCGTTCAGTTCGATATCGGACAGGCGTTTCATGCGGACCTGGCTTTCAACGGATCGCTCCCAGAATTGTGCGCCGCGGCGCAGCGCGATCGCCGTGATAACCCGGTGCCGGCGGCCGGACATCGCGAGGAGGAACCCGGCGGCTTCGCCGGCATCGGCGGGTTTGCCCATTATGCGCCGGCCCAATGCCACAGTCGTGTCGGCGCATAGCACGAGATCGTCGGGATCGGCCTCGACCGCCTGTGCTTTCGCGCGGGCAATGCGTTCGCAATAGGGGCGGGGCAATTCGCCCTTGCGCGGTGCTTCGTCGATATCCGGCGGGCGCACATCATCCGGTGCCAGCCCGAGCTGTGCCAGCAGGTCCAGCCGCCGCGGGCTGCCCGATCCCAGAATCAGCCGCATTTCAGTATGTTACTTGAAGCGGTAGTTGATCCGACCCTTGGTCAGATCATAGGGGGTCATTTCCACCTGAACCTTGTCGCCTGCCAGAACCCGGATGCGGTTCTTACGCATCTTGCCTGCCGTGTGCGCTATGATCTCATGGCCGTTCTCCAGCTCGACCCTGAATGTCGCGTTTGGCAGGAGTTCCTTCACGACACCGGGAAATTCGAGCGTATCTTCCTTGGCCATGTTTACTCCATCTTTGCGTGTCCGCCGGGGCGGGGATGCCCCTAAATGAGGCCAACGGCCCAGTTTTTCAAGGGCGAAGTGGCAGTCGTTCTGACGCGGTTGCTGCGGGGCAAGCGCTTTGGCGATGCCGATCAGCCTTCGTTCTGGCCAAAACCGCTGCCGGGGACGGTGTATGCCTTGCGGGGCGGGGCAAAGATGTCGAGCACCCGCATTCCGTCTTCTCCGGCAACGATGGTGTGCGGCACGCCGCCCGGCGTGCGCCAGAAATCGCCGGCGCCGACCTCGACCGCGACACCACCCTGCGTGCGGGTGCCGGACCCGGCGAGGCAGAGCCCCCATTGCTCCTCGGGGTGATCATGCAGCGTTCCGGCCGCCCCGGGCGCAATCTCGACAACGGATATCATCGCCTGATCTCCGGCGAAAACACTGGTTGTTATCCCGGCGGCGAGTTCCCTCGGAATTCCGCCATCGGGACGATCGATGTTAAAAAAATTCTCGGGCATGGCGTGATTCCCTCCGGTGTGTGGCCGTCGCCGGGTTGCGGTCTGTCGTGGATCCTACAGGCCGCGCCTGTGAAAATGCAGCGGTTTTTCGGTGTCTTGCCGCCGAACTGCACGCTTGCCGCGATGGTCCGGCCGCAGGACCGGAAAGGCGCGACAGATCAAACCTGAAACGGGCCGGAGATCCTGCCCCCCAATCCGGCATTCTGGCGGTCTTGCCCGAAGTAAGGTCGTCGAGACAACGCCAGATCGCCCCTGTCACGTGTCCGCGGCCGGTTCGCCCCACTTGTCGACGAAACGCTTGATGATCTGGTCGCGCGCCTGACGGTAGCTGGCCAGCTTGTCTTCGCGGGTTTCGCCCAGGCCCGTGGGATCGAGGATCGGCCAGTACTCCACCTGCAGATGGAAATATCGCGTCAGATCCAGCGCGCGCCGCTGACTGGCCGGCGACAAAGCCACGACAAGGTCAAAGGACGACAGGTCATCCCCCCATTCCTCCATCTCGTCGAAGCTGCGCGACCGGTGCCGGGACAGCTCCACGCCCAGTTCCTGACATACGGCAATGGAAAACCCGTCGATCTCCATGTCGTTATGCACGCCGACCGACTGAACATAAGTGTCCGCGCCATAGAACTTTTTCATGATACCTTCGGCCATTGGCGACCGGACGGCGTTGTGATCGCAGCAAAACAGCACAGATTGCGGCCGTGGCTCCACGCACTAGCCTCCGAAATGCAGTACGCAGATGAGCGTAAACAGTCGTCGCGCGGTATCGGTGTCGATCTCGGCCTTCCCTTCCAGCCGTTCCTGCAACACGCGGCTGCCTTCATTGTGAATGCCGCGCCGGGCCATGTCGATGGTTTCAATCTGGCTGGGCGGCAGGTTCTTGACCGCGTCGAAATAGCTTTCACAGATCTGGAAGTAGTCTTTCACAACCTGACGGAACGGACCCAGCGACAGGTGGAATTCTGCCGCCTTTTCCTGCGCCTCGTTTTCCAGGTCGAAAACCAGCCGCTTGTCCCGGATCGACAGATTCAGGTTGTAGGGACCTTCCGGCACTTCCCGTCCGTCGCGTTTCGGCAGGATGAAACTGTTTTCCTCCAGCAGATCGAACAGGGCGACCTTGCGCTCCTGTTCAATTTCGGGGGTCGGCGGCGGCAGGGCGCTGTCGTCGAGTTCGATACTGGCGATGCGGGACATGGGTTGGCTACTCGTTTCTTCCGGAACTGATTAGCCGGGCGCGCGCGGGCGTGCAATGTGGCGCAAACGCCTCAGCATGCGCGCAGGCCCGGGCGTTATCGGTTCAGTTGTTCCAGCCGGGCGGCAACGCTCAACCCGTGCGCTTCCAGACTTTCTGAACGGGCCAGCGTTTCGGCGGCCGGACCGATGGCGCGTAGGGCATCCGGCGTCATCCGGGCCAGCGTGGTGCGCTTGAGGAAATCCAGAACATTCAGGCCACTGGAAAACCGCGCCGACCGCGCGGTGGGCAGGACATGGTTTGGGCCGCCTACATAGTCGCCAATGGCTTCCGGCGTCCACTGCCCGAGAAAGATGGCACCGGCATGTTTGCACTTTGCCGCCAGCGCTTCGGGATCGGCGGTGCAGATTTCCAGATGCTCCGGCGCGATGCGGTTCGACAATTGCGCGGCTTCCTCCAGATCGCGCACAGTGATCACAGCGCCGAAATCCCGCCAGCTGGCCCCGGCGATGTCACGACGTTCCAGCGTCTGCAAACGGGTTTCGACCGCGTCGGCGACGGCCTGTCCGAATGCGGCGTCTTCCGTGATCAGCAGTGCCTGCGCGCTTTCGTCATGTTCTGCCTGACTCATCAGGTCCAGCGCCAGCCAGTCGGGATTGTTGTCGGCATCCGCGATAACAAGAATTTCCGAAGGTCCGGCGATCATGTCGATCCCGACCTTGCCGAACACCCGCCGCTTGGCAGCTGCGACAAAGGCGTTGCCGGGCCCGGTGATCTTGTCCACCGGTGCGATCGTTTCCGTGCCATAGGCCAGTGCCGCAATCGCCTGCGCCCCGCCGATGCGGTAAACCTCGTCCACCCCGGCAAGCTGCGCGGCCAGCAAAACCAGTGGGTTGATCACCCCGTCCGGCGTGGGCACCGCAATGGCCAGCCGCTCGACCCCGGCCACCTTGGCCGGAATGGCATTCATCAGAACCGATGACGGGTAGGACGCCAGCCCGCCCGGAACATACAGCCCGGCCGCAGACACAGCGGTCCACCGCCAGCCCAGCGTCGCGCCCGCATCATCGGTCCACAGCGCGTCTTGCGGCATCTGCCGCACGTGGTAGGCGCGGATCCGGTCGGCGGCGTGTTGCAACGCTGCCCGCTCGGTTTCCGGCACCTCCTGTACCGCGGCGGCGATCTCCTCGGCTGATATTGCCAGCTTTGCCGGTGTCAGCGACAGCCGGTCGAATCGCTCGGTCAGCTCGATCACCGCAGCGTCGCCGCGGGCGCGTACATCCGCGATGATATCAGCCACGATCGCATCAACATCCGGGCTGTCTTCGCGCTTGGCGTTCAGAAGGGCTGCGAACTGCGCCTCGAAGTCAGCGTCGTTCGTGTTCAGGAACAGGGGCATGGATGGGCTCTCCGCGGGCAACCTTCCGCCTCTTAACCGTGCCGGCAGGGCGGCTCAAGCAGGTGCGATGACGCGGGTTATTCCGGGTGCCCCGGGGCCTGTCCGGACGGGGCGCGATAAGGCCGGGTCACGTCGCGCAGCTGTACCTCCAGCGCCTCGACATCCAGCCGGATTGCCCCATCCCCGGCCAGCGTCAGCAAAACCTGACCTGCCGGTGGGTCCCCGGCCTCGAAGGTCAGCGACAAGGGTGACAGGATCACATCGCTGTCGCCGCGGTCGATCCCCTGAGTGGCGATGCTCAGAACGTTCGAAAAAACCAGAACGGACCGGACCCGCTCGACGCCGTGCCGGTCCCGCCCGGCGTCTTCCCACCGGACCCGGTTCAGCAGCACCGCGAACTGGCGTTCGGTCGGATACCACTGCATTTCCGTGATCGGGAACACAGCATCCTGGATCAGGGATGAGATAACCTGAAGATCCTCGGCATCCAATGCACCCAGATAGAGAGGCGCCTCGCGCCCGTCTTCAAACCGTGCGTCGTCGTTCACTCCGGGATCCGCTCGATCTTGGCGCCGACCGCGCTCAGTTTTTCCTCGACATGCTCGTACCCGCGGTCGAGGTGATAGACCCGGCTGACCACCGTGTCGCCCTCTGCCGCCAGCCCTGCCAGTATCAGCGACACCGAGGCCCGCAGGTCCGTCGCCATGACCGGAGCGCCCTTCAGCCGTGGCACACCGGTGACCTTCGCGGTGCCACCCTGCACGTCGATCTGAGCGCCCATCCGGATCAGTTCCGGCGCATGCATGAACCGGTTTTCGAAAATCTTCTCTTCCAGAACGCTTTCACCTTCGGCGGTACACAGCACCGCCATCATCTGTGCCTGCAGGTCGGTCGGAAAGCCCGGGAATGGCGCAGTGGCAACATCAACCGCGTGAACCGCGTTGCTGCGCCGTTTCACACTCAGGCCGTTTTCGGTATCGGTGACATCGATGCCGGCTTCGTCCAGCTTGTCGCAGAACGCGCCGATCAGTTCGCGCCGCCCGCCCAGCAGCTCGATCTCGCCGCCACAGATCGCCGGGGCCAGCATATAGGTGCCCAGCTCGATCCGGTCGGTGACAACGGGATGGGTCGCCCCGTGCAACCGGTCGACACCTTGGATGGTCAGCGTCGATGTGCCTTCACCATCGATCTGGGCGCCCATTTTCTGCAGGCACCGGGCCAGATCCACGATCTCGGGTTCGCGCGCCGCGTTTTCCAGAACCGTTGTGCCTTTGGCCAGCGTCGCCGCCATCAGTGCATTCTCAGTCGCCCCGACAGAAACGAACGGGAACGTGAAACGCCCGCCCTTCAGCCCGCCGGGCGCGCTGGCATGCACATAACCTTCGCGCAGATCCATCTCTGCGCCCATGGCTTCCAGCGCTTTCAGGTGCAGGTCCACCGGCCGCGCACCGATTGCGCATCCGCCCGGCAGTGACACCACTGCATGCCCATGCCGGGCCAGAAGCGGACCCAGAACCAGGATCGAGGCGCGCATCTTGCGCACGATGTCATAATGCGCAGTGAGATTGTTGACGTCGTGACTGGCCAGCGCCAACACCTTACCGTCCTGCAGGCTCGACACTTCGACGCCCAGCGACTGCAGCAGCGTGGACATCGTTTTGATGTCACTCAGCCGCGGCGCGTTTGTCAGCGTCAGCGGCTCGTCGCTGAGCAACGTGGCCGGCATCAGTGTCAGACAGGCGTTTTTGGCCCCCGCGATCGGAACCTGCCCGCTCAGGGCGCCGTTCCCGGTAACTACGATTTTGTCCATCTGCTCAGTCCTCTTTCCCGCCTGCTTTCGGTGTTTCCGCCGTTGCCCGTGCACGCGCCTGCGCTTTGCGCCGGGCGAGGTTTGCTTTCAAGGCACTTTTCAGCCTGTCCTCGCGCGACGGCGCTTTTTTGCCGTCCGGGTTATCCGCGGTCTTGCCTGTCATGACCCCTTCTAACGCAGGCTCCGAATTGCGTCCAGATTGCCCTTGCACCGTGTCAGGAATGCATTTATGGACCCGCGCACGATGCTGCTGTAGCTCAGAGGTAGAGCACTCCCTTGGTAAGGGAGAGGTCGAGAGTTCAATTCTCTCCAGCAGCACCAGTTCATCCCACAACGCCGCGCGACATCAACCGAACGTAAGCGTTGCATCCGCCCCCTACTTGCTCTCTGAACTGATCCTATCCAAAAAATAGCAAGATGGGCGGTTTGCGGACCTTCTTAGCAGGTGTAATGTGAGATTGTGTCAACGGCGAGATCCGACGTTTTACAGCAACGGATCTGGGCTTTTTGTGGAGCGGAAGGTTGCGCGGCCCATTAGTTCCCGCATTTGGCATGTCGCAATTCGAACAATCCAGGATGTTGGTTGCCGTCACTTTCAACGCACTATCAGCTAATGCAAAAAGGGCAGGCCGGTACAGACAGGTGTTGCGCTCGCATCATCGATGACCATTTTGCCGGAAATCCCGTCAGATTGCGCTGTTGCTCTGACGTATACCTCGACGGTCCAGTTGTCAGGCCCACTACAAAGCGTATCGGTGCCAAAAGACACACTAACAATATTTTCCATCACATCAGCGGTGGTTTCCCCGTAAGGCATCCCAAGCAAATGGGCAGCGGCAGCTGCTTTGATTTCTGCCTGTGTCGACCGCGTTTGCAGCATACCACCGCGCTCACCAGAAAATTCTCTTGTTGGCTCTGCGCTGCAATATCCCCAAAGCCCTGACCAGTAATCGCCGTCATAGTCGAATGACAAATCCAACTTGCCCCATGCGTTTGTACGAATATTGGGGAATTGCAAGTCAGAGTCACAGGGTTCCGAAGACCCTGATTCAGCCCAGTACCCATAATATTTACCATCCCCACCGGGACTGGAAAAATACAGGAACGATTTGCCATTTTCATATGAAGCAAAGCAAAGATCTGAACTGATACAGCTGAGTTCCATCGCTCCCCAACTTGTTTCGTGGAAAGTCCCGTTTGGTAATGTTTGGGCCGAAGCTCCTGTGACAAAAAGGAGAATGGGTACCTGGACAGCACTTCGGCATAGTATTTGATCTAGCCTCATCAGGTTCTAATCCCAAATTTTGAATAGGAGTATTTCGAACCTGTCCCTATGTTGAACGACAAGCAAGCTTTATCGCCTCGCGTGCCAAGATCGGGTCAGAGGTCGACCACAAGAACATCGCGCAAACGAGAAGAGGAATGGGGCGCGCATGATCACTATTCGTACCGCGAAAATGCTGCGCAATCCCCGAACGGCTGGTCTGCCGCAACTGCGTTGCTACGGCAGACCAGCCGTTTGGCCCTTGGATTGGCCGTCAAAAGACGATCCTGCAGCGTCGAAACGCTGTGAAGGGAGCCTGGCCCGGTCAGATGGCGGCGCTGTGGCGCATTTCCGTGCGGTCGTAGGAATCCAGCGACGCGGCAATCAGGCGTGTCAGGCTCTTGGCGCCGGGATCGATTGCAAAGCGTTCCCCGTCAAACGAAACAACTTCGGGAAAATCGCCGCTGACGTTTTGCAGAATGTCATGCGCCTGAACCGCCTGATGACCGGGCAGGGCCGATACATGCACCGTTCCGTAACACATCAGTTCGTGGATCATCGCCCCGACCAGCCGGTCGGCCTCGGTCAGTGCAAGACCTTTATGCGCGGCAAGCCCGCCGTTTTCGATCCGCTCGGCATAGGCCGCCGTTGCCACGGCGTTTTGCAGAAAGCCGCCGCGGAATTGTGAAATGGCCGAGGCTCCGAACCCGATCAGCGTTTCGCAGGGGTCATCGGTATAGCCCTGAAAGTTCCGGCGCATGGTCCGGCCGACAGATGCGCGGGCCAGGCTGTCATCCGGCAGCGCGAAATGGTCGATCCCCAGCGGCAGGTACCCGGTGTCCACCAGCGCATCATGCGCCATCCCGGCCATCTGGTGTCGGATCCGCGGACCGGGCAGGGCGGCCTCGTTGATCATGACCTGTCGTTTGGACACTTTCGGCACATGCGCATACCCATAGAGCGCCAGCCGGTCCGGCGCGATCCGTACCACCTGATCCAGTGTCTTGCTCAGACTGTCCAGCGTCTGATGCGGCAACCCGTACAACAGATCGAGGTTCAGGCTGCGCACGCCAAGGTCACGCAGTTCCGCCACGACGCGGTTGGTGTCCTCGAAGCTCTGCTCGCGGCCGATTGCCTGCTGCACCTGCGGCTCAAAATCCTGAACGCCGATGCTGGCCCGGTTCATTCCCCACCTGGCCAGTGTCGCCAGCAGTTCCGGCGCGGCCTCGGTCGGGTCGATCTCGACCGAAAACTCGTGATCGGGCGCCTTTTCAAACCGGTCATAGATGCTGGCCAGCAGCCGGTCCATGATGTCCGGCGACAGCAGGGTCGGTGTACCGCCCCCCAGATGCAGGCGGGAAAGTGATACATTATTAGGCAGATGTCCGGCAATGGCCCGGATTTCCGAGATCAGGACATCGACATAGGATTCGACGGGACGCAACGTTCTTGTACCCTGCGTCCGGCAGGCGCAGAACCAGCACAATCGCCGGCAGAACGGAATATGCGCATACAGCGAAAGGGATTCGCCGTCTTCAACAAGGTCGAGCCAGTCGCGCTGAAATCTGCGTCCGGCATCCGGAACGAACAGGTTGGCCGGCGGATAACTTGTGTATCGCGGCACTTTGGCGCTAAACAGGCCATACTTTTCGAGTGTGTCATCGGATACCATGATCGCGACGGTAGCCGCGTGTTCGGTTGCCAGCTTTGACACAGATCAACACCGCGCGAGAAACATGAACCTCCAGCTTGTCGAGCGTATCAAATGCAGCGAGTGCCCGATCCGGCACCGGGCTGTTTGTGCGACCTGCAACGACGATGAGTTGGAGCGACTTGAAAAGATCAAGGTCTACCGCAGCTATCAGGCCGGCGACACCTTTCTGTGGCGCGGTGACGAATCACAGTTTGTTTCCTCTATCGTCAAGGGGATAGCGACCCTGACCAAGACGCTCGAAGACGGGCGCACACAGGTTGTCGGGCTGCTGTTGCCATCCGACTTCATCGGCCGGCCGGGCCGCGAGGAAAACATCTTTGATGTGACCGCGGTGACCGAGGTGACGCTGTGCTGTTTTGAGCGCAAGCCTTTCGAACGTCTGGTCATGGAGACCCCGCACCTGACCCAGAGGCTCATGGAAATGGCGCTGGACGAACTGGACGCGGCGCGCGACTGGATGGTTTTGCTGGGCCGCAAGACCGCCCGCGAAAAGATCGCAACCTTTCTGGAAATGTTGTTGCGCCGGTCGCACGTGCAGGACAACCAGATCCCCAATCTCGCCCTGCCCCTGACTCGGGACGAGATCGCGAATTTCCTTGGACTAACGCTGGAAACGGTCAGCCGCCAGCTCACCGCGCTGCGCAAGGACGGGGTGATCGAATTTATCGACCGCCGCCAGTTCAGGGTGACGGACATGTCCGCCCTGCAGGAGGCCACCGGCGACGATGCTGACGGAGGACTAATCATCTGACTCACCCAAATTGGGGCAAGTTAGTTGATGCAGATCAAGGTGCCGGCGTTGGGGCATCCCTAAACCGGCTGCTGAACTCTGCGAATTTACGCGAGGAAACGGAAACGGGATTTTGGGATGAATGTCATCAAGCTGATCTTGTTGGCGGTCGTTGTCATAGTGGCAGCGATGGGCGCCAACTTTGCGCGTGACCTGGCCTATCAGGTACATGCGCTGCTTATCATGGTCGTGGCCTTCGGGCTGTTTATCTGGACACTGCGCAAATCGGGCGAGCGGGGAACGCTGCCTGACGCGGAAACCGGGTACTTTGACAGTGTGGTCCGCGCCGGCGCGATCGCAACCGCCTTCTGGGGGGTTGCCGGTTTCCTCGTCGGGACCTTCATCGCCTTTCAGTTGGCGTTTCCCGTTCTGAACTTCGAGTGGGCAGAAGGCTACGCGAATTTCGGTCGTCTTCGCCCGCTTCACACCAGCGCGGTGATTTTCGCGTTTGGCGGAAACGCATTGCTGATGTCGTCCTTCTATATCGTACAGCGCACATCGGGTGTCCGCCTATGGGGCGGCAACCTCGCGTGGTTCGTTTTCTGGGGCTACCAGCTGTTCATCGTGCTGGCCGCAACCGGCTACCTGCTGGGCGCGACCCAGTCGAAAGAATATGCCGAGCCCGAATGGTACGTTGATATCTGGCTGACCATCGTCTGGGTGGCTTTCCTTCTGGTGTTCCTCGGAACGATCTTCACCCGCAAGGAAAAGCACATCTACGTCGCCAACTGGTTCCTGCTCAGCTTCATCATCACCGTGGCGATGCTGCACCTGGTCAACAACCTGTCGATCCCGGTCTCCTTCTGGGGATCCAAGTCGGTTCAGGTCTTTGCCGGTGTCCAGGACGCGATGACACAATGGTGGTATGGCCACAACGCGGTGGGCTTCTTCCTGACCGCGGGTTTCCTGGGCATGATGTACTACTTCGTGCCGAAACAGGCGGGCCGTCCGGTATATTCCTACCGGCTGTCCATCGTACACTTCTGGGCGCTGATCTTCCTGTATATCTGGGCCGGTCCGCACCACCTGCACTATACCGCGCTGCCTGACTGGGCCTCGACGCTGGGCATGGTGTTCTCGATCATCCTGTGGATGCCCAGCTGGGGCGGTATGATCAACGGTCTGATGACCCTGCAGGGCGCGTGGGACAAGCTGCGCACAGACCCGATCATGCGGATGTTCGTGATCAGCCTCGCATTCTACGGCATGTCGACCTTCGAAGGTCCGATGATGTCGATCCGCGCGGTCAACTCGCTCAGCCACTACACCGACTGGACCATTGGCCACGTGCATTCCGGCGCTCTGGGCTGGAACGGCATGATCACCTTTGCCGCGATCTATTTCCTCGTTCCGAAATTGTGGGGCCGGAAAGAGATGTTCTCGGTCAGCGCGATCAACTGGCACTTCTGGCTGGCCACGATCGGCATCGTTCTCTACGCGAGCTCGATGTGGGTCACGGGCATCATGGAAGGCCTGATGTGGCGTGAAGTGGACGATCAGGGCTTCCTTGTGAACTCCTTCGCCGACACCGTGCGCGCCAAGATGCCGATGTACATCGTACGCGGACTGGGCGGGGTACTGTACCTCACCGGCGCGCTGATCATGTGCTGGAACATGTGGCGCACCATTCGCGGGGCTCAGCCTTACGTGCAGCCCGTTTCGCAAATCACCCCTGCGGAGTAACGAAACATGAGCTCGTTTGAAAAACACGCAATACTCGAAAAAAGCCCGACGCTCCTGTTCACCGCCTCACTTCTGGTGGTGACGGTCGGGGGGATCGTGGAAATCGCACCCCTGTTCTGGCTGGAAAACACGATCGAGGAAGTAGAGGGCGTCCGCCCCTACTCCCCGCTCGAACTGGCCGGGCGCGACATCTACATTCGCGAAGGCTGCTACGTGTGCCACAGCCAGATGATCCGTCCCATGCGGGACGAGGTCGAACGCTACGGTCACTACTCGCTGGCGGCGGAATCGATGTACGATCATCCGTTCCAGTGGGGGTCCAAGCGCACCGGGCCGGATCTGGCCCGGGTCGGGGGTCGCTATTCGGACGCCTGGCATGTGGATCACCTGATCGATCCGCAAAGCGTGGTGCCCGAAAGCGTCATGCCCAAATACGGGTTCCTGATGGACGCGGTCATCGATGGCGAACACATCGACGAACTGATGCGCACGCATCGTTTCGTTGGCGTGCCCTACACCGATCAGCAGATCGAGGTTGCCTATGCCGACTTCCAGGCACAGGCCGATCCGGACAGCGAATACGACGATATGCTCGAACGCTACCCGGGGGCAGCCGTCAGCAACTTTGACGGGCAACCTGAGCTGACCGAAATGGACGCGCTTGTGGCCTACATGCAGGTGCTGGGCACGATGGTGGACTTCTCCACCTTCGTTCCGGATGCAAGTCGCTGAGGAGGGTGAACGATGGACACCTACTCTCTGCTGCGTGAAATCGCTGACAGCTGGGTGCTGCTTGCGATGTTCGCCTTCTTCATCGGTGCCGGTGTCTGGGCCTTCTGGCCCGGCCAGCGCACCGCCCGGGACGATGCCGCCGGCATTCCCTTCAGAAACGACGTGGTGACCGACGCCAGCGAAAGTGCTGACGATAGCGCTGCAATGAACAAGGAACGTAACTATGGCTGAGAAGCGTCTGGACGAAGCCACGGGCCAACACACGACCGGTCACAGCTATGACGGGATCGAGGAACTGAACACACCTTTGCCGCGCTGGTGGCTGTGGTGCTTCTATATCACGATCCTCTGGGGTGTGATCTATACCATTGCGTACCCGGCTTGGCCGCTGATCTCCGGCGCCACCGCGGGCGTTCTGGGATATTCCACCCGCGCCGAGGTTGCCGCCGACATCGAGGCGCACGAGGCCAAGAACGCGGCGCTGGTGGCCGAGCTGGTTGCAGCAGACCTGCCGGCTCTGGCACCGGGCAGCGACCTGCATCGCTATGCAATTGCGCGCGGCAGCTCGGTGTTCAAGGCCCAGTGCAGCCAGTGTCACGGATCCGAGGCTGCGGGGGCCAAGGGCTATCCCAACCTGAACGACGACGGGTGGCTCTGGGGCGGTTCGATGGAAGACATCGTCTACTCGGTGCGTCACGGTATCCGCAACGATACGGATGACGACGCCCGCTGGTCGGAAATGCCGGCTTTCGGCGAAATGCTGGAGCCCGAGGAAATCGAAGCGGTCGTTGCTTATGTCGAGGCGTTGCCGAGCGGCGGCACCGAAGGTTTGGGCGCAACCGTGTATGAAGACAACTGTTCCAGCTGCCATGGCGAGGAGAGCCTTGGCGACCGTGAACAGGGGGCACCGAACCTCACGGACGCCATCTGGCTTTACGGCGGTGATACCGATACAATCACCGAAACGGTTACGAATTCCCGGTTCGGCGTGATGCCGGCCTGGGGCCAGCGTCTGAGCGAAGAAGATGTTCGTTCGGTTTCGGTTTACGTGCATTCGCGTGGAGGAGGCGAATAGCGCGGGTAAGTCGGGGGCGCAAAAGCTGATCCGGATCAGCGCGCCCCCTGCTGCCACTCTGGTTTTCTTTTGAAACGTTTTTTCGCGGGCCGCCTATGTCTGATACCTCCCAACCTCTCTACGCTGCACGCGAACCGGTCTTTCCCCGCCGGGTAAAGGGTACCTTCCGCACCCTGAAATGGTGGATCATGATCGTGACCCTCGCGATCTACTACCTGACGCCATGGATCCGCTGGGACCGGGGCCCCAACCTGCCGGATCAGGCGGTGCTGGTCGACCTCGCCGGACGCCGGTTCTATTTCTTCTGGATCGAAATCTGGCCACACGAGTTTTACTTTGTCGCGGGCCTGCTGATCATGGCCGGGTTCGGGCTGTTTCTGTTCACGTCGGCGCTGGGCCGGGTGTGGTGCGGATATGCCTGCCCGCAGACCGTGTGGACCGATCTCTATATCCTTGTCGAACGCTGGATAGAAGGCGATCGCAACGCGCGGGTGCGCCTGTGGAAAGAACGCTGGTCGTTTCGCAAGGCGCGTCTGCGTCTGACAAAATGGACGATCTGGCTGCTGATCGGGCTGGCCACCGGCGGGGCCTGGGTGTTCTACTTTGCGGATGCGCCGACGCTGTTGCGCGATCTGGTGACCCTCAACGCTGCCGCGGTGGCCTATTCCACGATCTTCATCCTGACTGCGACCACCTTTATCTTTGGTGGGTTCATGCGCGAACAGATCTGCGTCTACATGTGTCCGTGGCCACGTATTCAGGCCGCGATGATGGACAACGACACGCTGACGGTTGCCTATCGCGAATGGCGCGGTGAACCGCGTGGCAAACATCGCAAGAAGGAAGGCGCGGAAAAGCTGGGCGACTGCATCGACTGCATGGCCTGTGTCAATGTCTGTCCGGTCGGGATCGACATCCGAAAAGGCCAGCAGCTTGAATGCATCACCTGCGCGCTGTGTATCGACGCCTGCGACGATATCATGGCCAAGATCGGCAAACCGCGTGGTCTGATTGACTATCTTGCGCTCAGCGACGAACCGCTGGAGCGTGCCGGTCAGAAAGGCAAACCGACGTGGAAGCATGTTTTCCGCACGCGGACGGTGCTCTACACGGTGTTGTGGGCCCTGTTCGGGCTGGCCATGGTGTTCGCGCTGTTCATCCGGCCCGAGATCGACATGACCGTGTCGCCAGTCCGCAACCCGACCTTCGTGACCTTGTCGGACGGATCGATCCGCAACACCTATGATATCAGGCTCAAGAACAAGCACGGCGAGGACCGGCTGTTCGAACTGGCAGCGCATGGCCATCCGGCCTATGATATCGGTCTGGAAGGCGTCGGCGGCCAACTCGTCAATGTGCCGTCCAACGAAACCCGGCTGGTTCGGGTCTACGTAACGGTTCCCGCGGATACGGCCCCGGCCGGCGCGGACCGGACGGACCTGCGGTTCTGGGTCACCGATATTGCCAATAACGAACGTGCCGACCAAAACACCACGTTCAACGGAAAGGGAAACTAGAATGGGCGAGATCAAGGGATGGCATGTCCTGACCGGCTTTGTCCTGGCTTTCAGCGTGATCATTGGGGTGAATCTGACACTTGCCTACAATGCCGTGCGCACCTTTCCGGGGCTTGAGGTCAAGAACAGCTATGTCGCAAGCCAGAGCTTTGAGCAGGAGCGCAGCGATCAGCTTGCGCTCGGCTGGGATGTTTCGGCCCGCGTCGAAGACGGGGAATTGCAGCTGAGTATCCTGCAGGACGACCGCCCGGTCGGGCCGGAAATCCTGCAGGCCGTGTTCGGCCGCGCCACGCATGACAACGCGGATCAGACCCCTGACTTCACGTTCGACGGTCGCGTGTTTTCGGCCCCGGTCGATGTGGCACCCGGCAACTGGAACCTGCGCCTGAAGGCCCGGGCCGAAGACGGCACCGTGTTTCAGCAGCGCATCGTCGTGGCCGTGGAATCGTGACCGCCGCCTGCGCTGCCTGCTCGGCTGCCCCGGCAGCGATGGAGGTCGCCTCGGCCAGCGAGCCGAACGTCATGCTGTCGGTTCCGGGCCTGCATTGTGCCGGCTGCATCGGCAAGGTTGAGCGCGCGCTGAATGCGATGCCTGGCGTTGACGGGGCCCGTGTGAACCTGACGCTCAAGCGCGTCTCGGCCAGCTCCGATCTGCCATCCGAAGCACTGGTCGCCGAGCTGGCCCGCGCCGGGTACGAAGCCCACCCGCTCGACACGACGATGGTGGACAAGGCCACCGATCCCGTCGGCCGGGATCTGGCGCTGCGCATGGGCGTGGCCGGTTTCGCGATGATGAACGTGATGCTTCTGTCCGTGGCGGTCTGGTCCGGTGCGCCGGGGGCCACGCGCGAGTTCTTTCACCTGATTTCGGCGATGATTGCGTTGCCGGTTGTGTTCTTCTCGGCCCAGCCGTTTTTCCGCAGTGCATGGAGCGCGCTGCGCGTCCGCTCGCTGAACATGGACGTGCCGATCTCGCTGGCCATCGGCCTGGCGGCCTGCATGTCGCTCTACGAAGCGCTGTATGGCGGGCACCATGTCTATTTCGATGCCGCGCTTTCGCTGACCTTCTTCCTGCTCATCGGCCGGTTTCTGGACCATCGCACCCGCGCTGCCGCCCGGTCTGCCGCGCGCGAACTGTCGGCGCTGGAGGTCCAGACCGCACAGCGCCTGATCGGCGAGCGAAGCGAAACCGTCGCGCTGAAGGATCTGGCCGTTGGTGACGAAATTCTGGTGCCGACGGGCACGCGGGTGCCGGTTGACGGCATGTTGCTGAGCCACGACGCTCTGACCGACCGCTCCTTCCTGACCGGCGAGAGCCATCCGGTTACCACGACACAGGATCAGCCGGTTCGCGCCGGGGAAATCAACGTCGGCGCCCCATTCCGCCTGCGCAGCACCGCCGTGGGCGAAGATACGTCGCTGCGCCGGGTCGCGCGGTTGGTCGAACAGGCGGAAAATGCGCGCAACCGCTATACCGGGCTGGCCGACCGTGCCGCCCAGATCTACGCGCCGGCCGTGCATCTTCTGGCCTTCGCGGCCTTCGCCGGCTGGCTCATCGGCACCGGCGATCTGCGGTTTTCGCTGAATGTGGCCATCGCCGTGCTGATCATCACATGCCCCTGCGCGCTGGGACTGGCGGTTCCGGCGGTGTCCACGGCCGCGATTGGCAAACTGTTCTCGCTGGGTTTTCTGGTCCGCTCCGGCACTGCGTTGGAACGTCTGGCCGTGGTCGATCACGTGGTGTTCGACAAGACCGGCACAATGACCATTCCCGAATTCGGTCAGGACGTAACCGGGCTGGATCCGCGCGAAAAGAGCATCGCGCTGGCGCTGGCCCAGCAATCCAACCATCCGGTGTCCCGCGCCTTGTGCGCGCGGCTTCACGGCACGGAGCCCGCCGCCGTACAGGATCTGCACGAAGTGCCTGGCCACGGCGTCGAGGCCGCTTTCTAAGGTCAGACCGTGCGGCTGGGACGCGGCGACTGGGCCGGCAGCGATGGAAACGGGCTGACGCTGCGCATCGGTGAAACCACCGTGCCGCTGGGTCAGGAAGAACGGTTGCGCCCGGGTGCTGCCGACGCCGTGGCCGCGCTGAAGGACAAGGGGCTCACGCTGGAACTTCTGTCCGGGGATGCCGAGCAGCCGGTGAACGCCGCCGCACGGGAACTGGGGCTGGACAATACGGCATTCGGGGTGACGGGTGAGGATAAGCACGCCCGCGTGATGGCGCATCAGGGTCACGTGGCCATGGTCGGTGACGGGCTGAACGACACCGCGGCTCTGGCTGCTGCCGAGGCCTCCATCGCGCCCAGTTCGGCGCTCGATGCCTCGCGCAACGCCGCCGACGTTCTGTTGCTGCGCGAGTCGATGGCCGATCTTCCGGCGCTCTTTACAGTTGCAAGACGGGCCCGGTCGATCTCGTATCAGAACTTTGCAATCGCGGTGGCGTATAACTGCATCGCGGTTCCGATTGCGCTGGCCGGGCTGGCAACGCCCCTGATCGCGGCTCTTGCAATGTCGACCTCGTCGCTTACCGTATTGGCCAACGCGCTTCGCGTCCGGAGAGTCTGATGAACGTTCTGGTGGTCCTGATCCCGATTTCCCTGATCCTCGGCGCTCTGGGGTTGGCCGGTTTCATCTGGACCCTGCGCAGCGAACAGTACCGCGACCCGGACGGCGACGCGGCGCGCATTCTGCTCGATGACGACGACACGCCGGGCTGACCCGACGCGGTCCGCTGCGGTATCTGTTCATCGCCGGCCGGGCATGACATAGACCCGTTCATGCCTGCACCACCCACGATAAGCATCTGCATTCCCTGCTATGGGATGGCCGGCAACGGTGCCCGGTTTCTGCGGCATTCGCTGAACGTCATCGCCGGGCAGAACTTTCGCGACTTCGAGGTGGTTGTTACCGACCAGTCGGACGATGACGCCGTCGCACAGGTCTGCACGGAATTTCCGGACCTTGCCCTGCGCCATGTCTGGACACGCGATCTCCCGAAGCAGGGGTCGGCCAACACCAACGCCGCCATCGCCGCCGCGCAGGGCGAGGTGATCAAGATCCTGTTTCAGGACGATTACCTGAACGGCCCCGACGCGCTCGGGCAGATTGCCGGCGCCTTCGACGACCCCGCCGTGCAATGGTGTCTGACCGGCTGTGACCACTCGACGGACGGTGAAACGCTGATCCGCCTGCATCCACCCCGCTATCACCCGCAGATCCGGTTCGGCAAGAACACGGTCGGCAGCCCCTCCGTGCTTGCTGTGCGACGGTCTCTGGCGCCGCGGTTCGATGAAAACCTGATCTGGCTGATGGATGTCGATTTCTACCATCAATGCGCGGCCGCGCTGGGTCCGCCTGCAATTCTGAGTGCACCGCTGGTCGTCACCCGCCTGCATGCCGGGCAGGTCAGCGCCGGGGTGAGCAAGGCGCTGGCACGCCGCGAATTGCGTTATGTGCGGGAGAAATACGCCGACGAAACATCATTGTGGGACCGTTGGCACTATCTGGGGCGGTTGCGCCGCGCCTGGATCTAACCCAGCCACAGGCGACGACGTGAAACGCGCAGATGCTCCGAAGGCAGATCCGCGGCGTTGAAGCGGCGGTTCAATTCGTACCGCGCCGTCAGCGACAGACGGGGCCAGACACGCTTGGGCAGGTGCAACTGCTCCTCATGCTCCTACCGGCGCGCGTTGTAGTCGCCGCCGCGCTGGCCCAGTGGTAACAGGTAGTCGAGCGGCTCCGCCAGTTCGCCCCTGATCGCAGACAGCAGCCGCGCCGCCACCACCCGGTTCGAAAAATCCCGCGAGCTTCGATGCCGCACAGTGTCGAGGTCACAGGGATACGCCCCGCCGTTCAGGTGATCTCACGTTAGATCCAGCGCATAGTGCTGGAACACCACGCTGCGCGCCCCGAACATCTCTTTCTGGCGCGACAGCCCCACGTTCAATTCCCGCCCGCCATCCGTGGTGGATATCCCGAAATCGAACCAGTCGTGGCGCGCAAACACGTCGTCCAGCAGGTGTTTTACCACCAGATCCAGCGCGCCCAGATCGCGCCCCTCGGGTGCCGCGGCCATGTACTGCGCATGCGCCACGCGCCCGCAGTCAAACATCACCACGCCGGCCAGAACGCGGCCCTCGCGCTGGCCCACGAACAGGCGGATGCGGTCCGGAAACCGTGCTTTCAGCAGGCGGATTTCGTCCAGCGTATGCACAGGGGCCGCATCATGCCGCGCGCCCAGCGTCTCGGCCAGCACCGTCCAGAACGGCGTGAAATCTTCGGCCTCGGCCACGCTGACCCCTTCGCGCCGGGCCTTGCTGGCCCCGCTCTTGCGACCCTTGGCCAGTGGCAGGCGCCGCGCCATCGGGATGGCCGAGGCCAGATCGCACCGCACAGGCATCGCACCGACCTGCGTCAGCGCGTAAATGTCATCCTCTGCTGGCTGGGCGTGAAAGATATGCGGCACCGGCTTGTAAGAGAGCTGTGCAACCCCCTCGGCCCGCAGCCATTCGGCCAGCGCGGCCATGATCTCGACCATCTGCCCGGCCTGCATCGACGCCCCAGTCAGCAGCCCGCCATAGGTCAGCCCGCCATGCGAAACCACGCGGTCGCCATCCCGGTTCGCCGGCAACAGCGCCACGATCCGACCGGCATCCTCAACCACCAGTGAGCAATCGGTGAACCGGTCCGCGTGGTAGTCCATGAGCCCGCGGTCATGCAGGAATGTGCCGCTGCGGGACGTCGCGACAAACCGGTTCCATGCCTCGGCCTCGGCCGGATCATACGGCCGGATGCTCAGCCCGCTCATCCCTGCCACCGCGCCACGCCCGGCGCTCGCCGGGGATGGCCCGCGTCCCGCATTCCGCCAGACGCGCGGATGGTGCCGGTATCCTTCCGCCACGGGCAGGGCGTCATGAAAGAATGTGCAGCCCGGCCCCGTGACCCGTCCGGGTAATAGACCAGACCTTCCTTAACCCAGCCCATCTCAGGCCTTGATGCGGAAATAGCGATACGCGGTCACGCGCGAAGGCTCCACCGGGTGCCCGTTCAGGATCTGACCGGCATCCGGGAAGCTCTTGTTCACCACCGCCGCCATGCCGACAAAGCAATCGTCGCCCAGCGTCACGTTGTCGGCAAAGCTCGCGTTCACACCGAGAAAACAGCTTTGGCCGATGGTGCAATAGCCCGAAATCACCACGTGGCTTGACAAGAAGCAGTAATCCCCGATCCGGGTCTGGTGTCCGATATGATTTCCGGACCAGATCACGCAGCCGTCACCGATCGTCACGCCGTGCTGAATCACGTTGTTTTCAAAGATGAATGCGTTTTCACCCAGCGTTGCCGTGCGCCAGACAAATGCATGCGGGCTGACGAAACTGGCGAGCACGTAGCCCTTGTCTTTCGCGATCCCGATCAGCCGAGCCCGGACACGGTTTAGTTTGGTCGAGGTGACGGCGACATGAGCCTCGACTGCGGCCGGCGCAAAATGCGTCTCCGCCTCTTCCAGCGCCACCACCGGCAGGCCGAATTTCTCGCCATCTTTCAGATATTCTGCTTCCACGGCAAAACCGACAACCTCGTAGTCGCTGTCGACCGTGAAATACTCATAAGCGATGTCTGCAAATTCTCCGGCGCCGATGATCAACAGCTTTTTCGTCACGACCTGACCTCTCTGCACCTCTGCGCCATCCGCGCCCTTGGCGGCGCCGGTTCGAAACGCTTATACCTGTGGCAAACCATATAAGCGAGGGTGGGTCCAGTGCCCCTGAAAGATTGCGGCATCATCGAGTTGCCCAAGGTAACCGATCCCCGGGGAAACCTCACTTTTGTCGAGGGGGGAAACCACATCCCCTTCGATATACGGCGCGTCTACTATCTTTACGATGTGCCGGGCGGCGCGGACCGCGGAGAGCATGCGCACAAGGCCCTGCATCAGTTCGTGATCTGCATGTCCGGCAGCTTCGACTTGCTGCTGGATGACGGGTTTGACAAGAAGCAGTTCCATCTCAACCGGTCCTATTATGGCGTCTATGTCTGCCCGATGATGTGGCGGTATCTGGACAATTTCAGCTCTGGTGCGGTGTGCATGGTGCTGGCCTCCGAACCCTATTCCGAGGCAGACTACATCCGCGACCGTGGCGAATTTCTGCGCGCGGTGGGCGCGGCGTGAAGGTTCCCTTCCTCGACCTGAAGACCGCCCATGCGGAGATCCAGGAACAACTGGACGCCGCCGTACTTCGTGTATCCCGGTCGGGCTACTACATTTTCGGGCCGGAGTTGGAGTCGTTCGAAACGGCATTCGCCGCCTATACCGGCGCGGGCCGCGCGCTCGGCGTTGCCAACGGGCTGGACGCTCTGGTTTTGGGGCTGCGGGCAATGGGTTTGGCGCCCGGGGATGAGGTGATCGTGCCCGCCAACACCTATATCGCCACCTGGCTGGCCGTCAGCCAGGTTGGCGCGGTGCCGGTGCCGGTCGAACCGGTCGAAGCCACCCACAACATGGATCCCGAGGCGGTCGCGTCGGCCATAACCGACCGGACCCGGGCCGTCCTGCCGGTCCATCTTTATGGTCAGCCCGCCGACATGGACCCGATCAATGCACTGGCCGACCGTTATGAGCTGAAAGTGCTTGAAGATGCCGCCCAGGCGCATGGCGCGCGCTACCGCGGCCGCCGTATCGGCAGCACCGGCACGGCGGCCTGGAGTTTTTATCCCGGAAAGAACCTGGGCGCGCTGGGCGACGGTGGGGCACTGACCACCTGCGACAACGCGCTGGCCGACCGCGTCGCGCTGTTGCGCAATTACGGATCGTCCGAAAAATACGTGCATGACACGCAGGGCGTGAACAGCCGGCTCGACCCGATGCAGGCCGCGGCTCTGTTCGTGAAGCTTGACGTTCTGGACAGCTGGAACGACCGCCGCCGCGCGATTGCCGCCCGTTACACCGAAGCCTTTGCCGCTGCCGGCCTGAGCGTGCCACATGTGCCCAACTGGGCCGAACCCGTCTGGCATCTTTATGTTATACGCCATCCGGGTCGTGACGCATTCCGCACCCGGCTGGAGGAGGCCGGTGTCGGCACCTTGATCCACTATCCGATCCCGCCGCATCTGCAACGGGCCTATGCCGGGGCATACCCGGAAGGCGCGTTTCCGTTGTCAGAACGGCTGGCGCGGGAGGTCATCAGCCTGCCGATGAGCCCGGCGCAGACGCAGGAACAAACGGAATACGTGATCGACAGGGTTCTGGCGCTGGCCTGATTTTGCCCGTGCCCAAATAGACTCAGTCGCCGCTCAGCCGAATCGCGAACCCTTGCAGCCGGATCAACCGCAGGCGATAGAATAACCGGGACGACCTTCCGGAACGGGACATGCCGGACAACCTCTTTGAACTGAACATCATTCGCCACTGTGGCACCCACGTCGCCGAACTGAAAGGCGCCGGGTATGATGTGGTGGCGCCGTCCGACTACGCGCAGATCGCCGAGATGGTCGATATCACCGGCCGTCGCAAGCAGACGCCGATGATGTCTCTCAACCGCAATGACTTTACCCGCAAAGATGCATTCTGGCTGTTCCTCGTCAAGGATGGCAAACCGGTTGCCGGCACCGCTGCCCGCTACACTGATCTGGGCGGGGAAAGCTTCGAAAGCTATCTTCGACGGACGTCACGCGAACAGTACCGCCGCGACACCGATCCGATCGCGGCCATCGCCCCTCCGGTTACGGATGAACTCAACGGCCGGCTGATCTATTTCGGAGAGCTTGAGCTGCACCCGGAACACCGGGGCAAGGTCAAGCTGTTGTACCGTTTTTCCAGGGTGATGATGGGCATGGCAGCGCTGAAGTGGCCGGATTTCGATGCCATGTATGCCTTCGTCCCCAAAGAGCATGTCAAACTGGCCGATGGCTATGGCTTCACCTGGAAGGTGCCCCGCGCCATCACATGGGCCGACCCGGTGCCGAAGGGCAGGCTCAACGATCACTGGCTGGTTGCGGCGCGGCGGCGCGAGTTCGAACATGCCTGGTCCGGCCCGGACGCCTTCGATTTCTGATATCAGAGCGGTTTTGCGTGAACGAGGGTGAATTCCTGACCTGACTGGTCCTTCACCCGGGCCAGAACACGCCGGTAGCTGTGTTGAATACGCTGATTGTCGAACACGACCTCGATCGATTCGTCGGACACCATGTATGGCTGCTGCTCGGCCTCCTTGTGCGCCCCCATAACCCGGTCGATCAGCGTCCGGTCGAACTTGCCCACAACCTCGACATAATGCTGTTCATTTTCCAGCCCGAGCTGTTTGGCCACAAGGCTGTTCTTGCCGATCGCCTTGGGCCGCATCATCTGGTCGGTTGCCTCAATCGGATGAAACAGATCGACGCGGTCGCGGATCGCGTCGAAATTCGTCAGTACGCCGCCTTCGGAGGCGAGCCAGTCAAGGATCTGCTCGGTGCCGATCCCGAACCCCTTGCGCATAAGGTCCAGCTGCGCCGAGTTCAGCGCCGCGGTATAGGCCGTGGCCACCCGTTTGCTCACCGGCGCTTCGGTCCCGTCCACCATGACGGACATGCTTGGCCTTTTTTCCGAGAAATAGGCCAGCGGCACTTCGAAGAAATGCGCCAGCTTGTCCATCGTCGAAAACGGAATTTCGCGGCCCTTGGATATCTGCGCATGCAAGGTGCCATAAGCCACATCGCTGGCCTGGCAGGCCGCCTTCAGCGAAATGCCATTCTTGTCGCACAGGCCGCGTATGCGTTGTTCTATCAGCATTCTTCCGTCCCCCAATAACGGAATCTACATATGTAGACTATCAATCTACATATGTTGACACAACCCCGGCGGTTGCACAGGCTTCACGTGCACGACTGCCGTGCAGCTGTCATTTGATTGAGGTTGTTATGAGTGAACAGGAATTGGTCAGCCTTGTTCTTCGGGCGCTTCTGGATCAGTCTGATCCGCGCCTTCAGACAATTCTCGTGCGTAAGCTTGGAACTCCTGCTTTAGCTGAGGAGGTAAACGAGAGTATAGCTCTACTATCTCAACTGGGCGTGACAGTCCCGGATCATCCAGGAACCGGTCCAGACCCAGACCAAAGAACTCCGCGACTTTCTTAGCATCATCGACGTTGGTGGTTGCGTTTTCACGCTGTTTCAGCTTTTTCAGCTGTCCCTCGGAAACACCCGAACCGATCGCCACCGCCCGCAGCGACAGACCGGAGTCCTCCAAAGCCTGAATAAATGCATCGCGAAATCTACGTGACATGGGTACAATAGTCTCCATCTATTCTTGATTTATTGACCAATCATCTGAATTTGGCAACCCTTAAGGGCGACGCACGTCCAGAATCCAGCGCCCGCCGGCACAATCGAAATGATGGCACCCGACCAAACCGGGTGCGAAATCCGGCGTGACGTGCCGGACGCGCCTTTCGGCGTATTCCGTGGGCGAGAGCCGCTCGATCTCCATGACATTCAGCCCCCAGCCGTAGATCCCGCCGGAATTGTCCTGACTGACCCGCAAAAGCCTGCCGCCGACGTCGTGGACCCGCCCGCCGCCACGGGCAGTGTCCGCGCCGATTACCACCGGGTTCAGCGGGTGCGGTTCCATCCAGCTGAGGTCCGGGCCACTGGTCCGGAACAGATGCAGTTCCCCGCAGAAATCGCCGAAGCTGTCGTTGCACAGACCGGTCAGCATCCACCACGCACCGTCCCGGGTGAACAGAACCGTATCAGCCAGCCCTGTCCCCTCGAATGCGGTCGCATGCAGCGTCCATTGCAACGGAAAACCGGTTGCCCGCCAGATTTCCAGCCGCCCGGCCTGATGCGTTTCCGGCATCATGAAAATCTCGCCCTGATGGCGGAACACAAACGGAAAGCTCAGGTGATGCGACGCCGAGAACGCGCGCCCCAGATCGTCCATGCCCCGGTCCGTCAACACGCCGGCGCCGATCTGGCCCAGCCCGGTATCGTAGTCGAAATCCTCGAACAGGCAGAACACCCGGTTCTCGTGGACCATCAGAAACGGATCGGCCCAGAAATGTCCCTTTGGCATGGGCACGTCGATACCGCTGGCCGGGTCGAAACTGGTAATGTCGCCGGTTCCGATCCGCAGGCCAAACCCGCCCGGTGAGCCGCCCAGACGGGCCGAAGCCTTGTCAGCAATGCGGTAGGCGACCTCGCGGGCCGTTCGGTAACCGTAGCCGGTCAGGGACGCACGGGCGGCCTTTTCGGTTGCCGGACCCGGTGCCACAGTCACCTTCCCGTCCCGGTGCAGACAGGCCAGCGCGTGAATTATCAGTTGCACCGATTTCTCGCGGATATACCCGGCGTTCCGGCGGGCCAGAAACTTGGTGTCGTACACCGCGTGGCTGATCGCCTGCTGCCCGCCATCCGGCAGGGTTCGGATCAGATCGACCCGTGTCACGGGCCTGCCTGCCACGGCGTCGGCAATCCCTGCGCCCGGCAGATAGGATGACACCCGCCACAATCCCTGACCGGCGGCGGTTGTCACGGCCTCGGGGATCCCGGAGTGCGAGAAATCGACGATCACGTCGGCGGCGGGTGCCTCATCGGGCTGGGGGAGGGCCGCGGCGGGGTGCCAGTGACGCGGAACATAGGCCGGCGGAACCGGGACGGCGCGGTTTTCGAAGGCCGCGCGGATCCGTTCGGACAGTGTCGGCGGCACCGTCGGAGGTGCGGCATGCCACAGTGCCGACACCTCGTATCGCGGATCCGCGGTCAGGTGATCCAAAAGACGCAGTTCACCGTTCGACGGATGCGCTGCATCCGTCAGGACAATGGCCACCGACAGCGGTTGCACCGTCTGGCCGGGTGGTTCCGGATTGCTCATGTTACATCACCCGTTTTGGCCGGGCTCCGCTTTGCGCCTCAATACCCGCTTGTCGCATGGGCCTGTGGCGGAATTTTGACGCCCTTCAGTCGTCCCTGACCAATGTGGAAAATGGTCTGGCCTTGCGGTTGCGGTACTTGACCGTCAGGTCCTCGGGATACTCGTCCTCGTCATACACGCCCAGGACAATGCCCCGTGTGCGGCTACTGGTGCGCATTGCGATCAGCTGTTGTTCGGACAGCGTGGTTCGCTGCGACGGTCGCCGCGCCCATTCGAACATGGCATCGTACAGCCCGGCAATCACCTCTGCATGGGCGTTGGACTCTCCAAGGTCGTTCAGCTCCTGCGGATCGTTCTCCAGATCAAACAGCATCGGCCGGTCTCCGCTTTCGAAATGGATCAGCTTCCATTTCTTGCTGGCGATCATGAACATCTGCGATTTCCTGATGTCGGAGTGCAGCTTGTGGCCGATCCCGGACGGGCCGTAGTCATATTCGCAGAATACGTATTGCCGGTCGGTGTCCTGTGCCTTGCCGTGCAGGATCGGCAACAACGACTGACCCTCAAGGATGTGATCCGGCACCTCGCCGCCGGCCGTCTCCACGAAGGTCGGCGCCAGATCGATGGATTCGACCAGCGCATCGCACACCATGCCGCGTGTCGCGTCGGCCTCGGGCGAGGGATCGTAGATGATCAGCGGCACCTTGGTCGAGCTGTCATGGAAAAATGTCTTTTCCCCCAACCAGTGATCGCCCAGAAAATCGCCGTGATCCGAGGTCAGCACGATCATCGTGTCGTCCATCCGCCCGGTGTCCTTCAGCCATCCGAACAGGCGCCCCATCTGGTCGTCAACCTGCTTGATCAGGCCCATATAAGCCGGCAAAACCGCCTGCCTAACATCATCGCGGGAAAACGCCTTGCCGACGATGCTGTCCTGAAAGGCACTGAAAATCGGGTGCCCGCCGCGCTCGTTTTCGCCGCGGATCGGAGGCAGCAGATGTTCGGGCCCATACATGCTGGCATAGGGTTCGGGCACGATATAGGGCCAGTGCGGCTTGATACAACTCAGATGGCACAGCCACGGCTCCTGTGTCTGTTCGATGAACTCGATGCCGCGCCCTGTCAGATAGGGTGTTTCACTGTCGGGTTCGTCGATATTGGCCGGCTCGGACGCGTTTTTCAGGAACCAGCCCGACAGAACATTGCCATCCTCATCCAGCCCCGAATTCGCGAAATCATGCCACGGGTTGTCGCTTTCATAGCCCTTTTCCCGCAGCCATTCATTGTAGGTGCGTGCGCCTTCGGGATCATAGCTGCCATCAGGACCTTCCGGCAGCATTCCGTCGTCGCGTTCGAACACGTCGAAACCGCATTCGGCCACCCGTACCCCGATGATGCTGTCCGGTGCCAGCCCCAGCCGCGCCATGCCATCGGCATCTGCCCGCATATGCGTCTTGCCCACCAGCCACGTGCCCATGCCCAGTGGCCGCAGATGGTCGCCCAACGTCATTTCCCCGACCTTCAGAGGCACCGCGTTGGTCGTGGCGCCGTGCGAATGCACGTACCGCCCGGTATAGGTCGACATACGCGACGATCCGCAGATCGGGGACTGGATATAGGACCGCGAGAACCGGACCCCCTGCGCGGCCAGCGCATCGATATGCGGTGTGTGCAGGTGCGGATGCCCGTAACAACTCAGATAGTCCCAGCGCAGCTGGTCGAACATGATGAACAGGATATTCTTTGCCTTGGCCATGATCTGCGCCGTGTTGTTTGAACCGGTCCCGCCATGTCTGCGATGCGCCGCGCTGCAGGTCAACCGCACCGGCCACAATTGCCATTGGACCCCACCGGCGCGGCGCGTTAGCGTCTGACTGCCTGACGCCAGCGGATGACTATGCCTCACACGCCCCCAGATACCGAAACACCACCATCCGCGTCCTGGTACAGGGAACAGGTGAACGAACATCTGCGCCTGGGCGATCTGGACGCAGCGCTGACGGTCTGCGAGCAAGGACTGGCTCATCGGCGCTGGAACGAAAGGCTCTGGCAGGCCCGGCTGAACATCCTGCGCAGGATGGGCCGGTTCGACGAGGCGCTCGCCGTCGCCAATGACAGCAGCAAGTTTTCGGGCAAAGCACGGGCGACTGCCTATTTCCACAAGCTGGCGTTCGATACCTATCTCGATGCCGGTGATGTAGACGGTGCGCGGACCCGGCTGGCCGTGCTGGCAGAGATTGATCCCGACAAGGGGGCACAATACCTGACCTGCCTCGTCCGGCTGGCGCAGGAAACCGGTGATATTGAACCGGCGTTGTCCGAAATCGAACCCCGCCTTGATGTGGTGCAGGATCGCCCGTCACTTGCACTGTCTGTGGCAGACCTGCTGGCGGAGGCCGGCCGCGGGGAAGAGGCCGAAACCCTTCTCGGACGGGCGATGCAGGTTCAGCCTTCGGAAAACCTGTTGACGGGGTGGGCGCGGCTGCTGCGCCGCACCCGGGGTGACGAAGCCACGGCCGCTCTGCTGGATGCGCACGCACTGGAAACGCGGGCCTCGGCCCGGCTCACCACCCTGCGGGCTGCCCTGTTCGAAGCCGCAGGAGACTCGGATGCCGCCCTGGCGCTGACCCAACCGGGCCTGGCCGCGCATCCGGACGCGGAAGCGCTGTGGCGCCGGCATTGGTCCGTGCTTGCCGCCGCACAGGGGCGTGATGCGGCACTGGCCGCTTCATCCGGCACGGCCGCAGATGCGGACATGCCGACCGGCATTCGCCGCGCCGCTGTCGAATTCCACTTCGCAAATGGCGCACCGGCCGAAGGGCTGCGCCTGCTGCGGCAGCTTGCCGGTGATCTGCCGGACGATCCGGATCTGGCATTGCGTCTTGCCACGGCCGAACTGGAACAGGGCTTTGATCCCGCCGCCGCGCTGGACCGGATCGATGCGGCCGAAAGCGCCGGCATGGACCCGGCCCCGTTCGCGGCGGTCAGGGCCACCGCGCTGGGCCGGTACGGTTTCCTGCCCGAGGCAATCGCCCAGATGGAAGCGCTGGATGCTCAGGGCGGGCTGGACCGCGCCGGTCAGTTCCGGCTGACCGCCTTCATGGTGCAGTCCGGCGCGTTTGACGCCGCCCGCACCCTGCTCGACCGGATCACGACCGAAACGCCGCAATCGCAGGCCAATCGCGAGAAACGGCTGGGTGAAATCGAAATGCATTGCGGAAACCTTGCGCAGGCCCGACGCCATCTTCTGCGGGCCTTGGCTCTTGCCGGTCCGGAGGGCGATCATCTGGGCCTGCTTATCCGCCTGCAGATCCTGGCCGGGGATTACGGCGCGGCCTGGGAAAACCACGTGCGCGACTGCGAAATCCGCGGTCTTGCGCAGACCGGCAACAGTGCCACGATCCGGCCGACGCAGACCCTGATGGGGCATCTGCTGAACGAACACCGCATCTACTACGGTGCGCACGACGGGTTCGGCCTGCGCTGGACCGAGGCCGAGGCCGAGGGGGCAAAGGCGTGGTTCAGCGCGGACCTGCGGCAGGACCCGGGCAGCACACCGGCCGCAATCGGCCTGCTGGGGGCGTTGCGGCGGGACGGCCGGATGACGCCTGATCCCCTGCCGCAGCCGGACGGTCCCGAGCGGATCCCGCGCCGGATTGGACATTACTGGGATGCGGCCGATCCGCCCGATCAGGTGGCCGGTCTGATGCGGTGGAACCGGGATCTGAACCCGGATTACGCGTTTTCGACCTTCAGCGACAGAACTGCCCGGCTCTGGCTGGACGACAAGGGCGAAAGCGATGTGCTGCGCGCCTATCGCCTGACACGGTTTCCGGCCGGCAAATCGGATCTCTTCCGGCTGGCATGGCTGTGGCACGAGGGCGGCGTGTGGCTGGATGCCGACGACCGCTGCCGGGTGCCGCTCGGACAATTCGTGGATCATCGCCTGCGGTTTGCCGGGTATCAGGAGCATTACTGGACCGTCGGCAACAATTTCATGGCCGTTGCCCCGAAGGACCCGATCATCCGCGCGGCCCTGGACGAGGCGGCCGCGGCGCTGGCGGAATCGCCCGGCGTGTCGATCTGGCTGTCATCCGGGCCCGGCGCAATCAGCCGGGCGATTGCGAGGCTGGGCACGGACGAAGACGGAAACCTGCATCCCGACATCTGGATCATGCCGGTGCATCACCTCGTGCCCCGGATCGCACCGCATGTTCGGCTGAATTACAAGGGAACCGACAGCCACTGGGTCCAGCGGATGAAGAAACCCCTGTCCTGAAACCGTGCAGCCGGACGGAACGCCTTGCGGCGCGCAGGCCTGTCTCGTCACCGGCCTCCGGCCGGCGCCTCGGTGTGGTCTGCGACGCGAAGTGCCGTTTCGGGCCGCGTCAGAAAAAGCTGAGGAAGCGGGCGATATCTTCCGGGGACACCGACCAGTCGCAGACCAGCCGTGCGCCCAGCATTTCGTCCGGATCCGCGCCGTCCAGTGCACCGTTCCAGATATAATAGAGCGCCCCGGCATCGTGCAGCCACTGATGCACGGCGCGCGGAAAGGATGCAAAGACCATGTTGGCCTGTGTCGGGTGCAGAAACCCGGCGCCGGCCTTTTCCAGCCCCTCGGCCAGCCGCGCAGCATTGTCGTTGGCGGTCCGGGCCGAGCGCAACCACAGCCCGTCGGCCAGGTAGGCGTGCATTTGGGCCGACAGGTAGCGGTGCTTGGAGAACAGATGCGCCGCCCGCTTGCGCCGCAATTCGAATTCCCATGCGCGGGCCGGGTCAAACAGGATGACGGCCTCCACCCCGATGCAGCCGTTCTTGGTGCCGCCAAAGCTGAGCGCGTCCACACCCAGCCGCCATGTCATGTCCGCGGGTGCGGCGTTGAGTTTGACCAGCGCATTGGCGAACCGTGCCCCGTCCATATGGACCGGGATCCCGAACTCCCGCGCCACCGCGGTCAGCGACGACAATTCCTCCAGCGAATAGACCCCGCCGCGTTCCGTGACCTGCGTGATCGACACCGCCCCGCGCTGCGGCCCATGCACGCCGCGGGTTTCTTCGTTGGCCACCGCTGCCCGCAAGGCGTCCGCGGTCATCTTGTCGCCGTCCCCGACCAGCGTCAGCTTAGCGCCGCCGGTGAAAAACTCGGGCGCGTTGCATTCGTCTTCGTGGATATGGGCGACCGGCGAACAGAACACGGTTTCGAAGGGCCGCGTCAGCGTCGACAGCGCCAGCGAATTGGCCGCCGTGCCGGTTGCCACCAGATACACGGCGGCTTCGGGCGCCTCGAAGATGCGCCGGATCTCGGCCGTGACGTCCTGCATCAGGTCATCGGCACCATAGGGCAGGGCGAAACCGGTATTGGCCTCGGTCAGGGCCTGCATGACCTGCGGATGCGCCGGGCCGGAATTGTCAGAGGCGAAATACATATCAGGCGGGCTCCTCGATGATGTACTGCTCCCATTCGTCTTCGGGAGTGTCGAATTCGGAAACTGTCATGCCCCTGACCGAAACGCCAGCACGGTGAACACTGTCGGCAGAGCCCGAGATCAGCGGGTGCCAGTCATAAAGCGGGCGGCCTTCCCACAGCAGGCGATAGGCGCAGGTACGCGGCATCCAGTAGGCATGGGTGTCGAGATTGCCGGGCTTCAGCACGATGCAGTCCGGCACAAACTGGTGGCGGACATCGTATTGCGCACAGCGGCAGCTGTCGTCGTCCAGCAACCGGCAGGCCACGCGGGTCAGTTCCACCTCGCCCGTGTCCTCGTATTCCAGCTTGTTCAGGCAGCATTTGCCGCAGCCGTCACAGAGCGCCTCCCATTCCTTTTCGGTCAGCTTCGACAACGGCTTGCGTTCCCAGAAACGCGGGGACAGACCGTCCCGGTCGATCGGGTCCGTCATAGCCGGCTCAGGATCGTGCGGGCGCGGTCGCAATCTGTGTCCATCTGGGCAATCAGGGCATCGAGCCCGTCGAACTTCAGTTCCGGGCGCAGATATTCCACCAACCCCACCGACAGGGTCGCGCCATAGAGATCACCCGAGAAGTCAAACAGGTAGGTTTCGATATTGGGCCGGTTTTCCCCGAACATCGGCCGAACGCCAAGGCTGGCTGCGCCAAGGTAACTGCCGGCGCTGGGGCCGTCGCGCACATCGACCAGCACGGCATAAACGCCGAATGCCGGTGGATGCAGGCCTTCGATGGACATGTTGGCGGTGGGAAATCCCAGCTCCCGGCCGCGCTGTTCGCCGGTAATCACCGGCCCTTCGATCCGGTGCCAGTGGCCCAGCATCTCGGCGGCGTCGGCGGGCCGGCCTTCGCTCAGCGCGGTCCGGATCGCGGTCGAGGACACGGTTTCAGCGCCGAAATCCAGAAGCGGCGCCAGCGTGACGCCAAATCCCATATCCGCGCCGAAACGCTGCAGGTCCTGCGCGGTGCCGGCCCGGCCCTTGCCAAAGCGGAAATCCGTGCCCACGACCACATGTGTCAGCCCCAGCCCGTCGCGGATCACGTTTTCGGCAAACGCGTCCGGGGTCAGGCCGGCCATGGCGGCATTGAAATTCAGCTCATACAGCCGCTCGACACCCAGCTTGTCCAGCCGGCTGGCCCGGGCTTCGGCGCCCATCAGGCGAAAGGGGGGCGCATCAGGAGCGAAGTACTGCCGCGGATGCGGCTCAAATGTCAGGATGCCCAGCGGTGCGTCCGGCGCACAGCTGCGGGCCAGTTCGATCACCGACTGATGCCCGACATGCACACCGTCGAAATTGCCGATGGCCACCGTGGCGCCCCGGTCCTTTGGTTCGACGAACTGGTAATCCCGTATGATCCGCATGGGTACGGCCTAGCTGTCCCGGCGGGCGGGTTCAAGCGCGATCTGGTGCTCAGTAGCCCCGCGCCCGGTCGACCTCGTGCAACAGGCTTTCCCCGTTTTCCAGACGTCGGAAATTCCCGATCACGTCTTTCATTGCGTCCCCCAGATGCCAGCCGGAAACATGCGGCGTGATCGTGACACGCGGATGTACCCACAACGGATGCTCGGGCGGCAGCGGCTCCTGGCTGACGACGTCCAGAACGGCATGGTCCAGCGGCCCGTTGTCGAGGCAGTCCAGCAGATCGGTCTCGTCGATCAGGTCACCGCGGCCCGCATTGATCAGCATCGCGCCCGGCTTCAACCGGGCCAGCATCGGCGCATCCATCATGCCGCGGGTTTCCTCGGTCGATGGCAGGATCGCGGCGACATAGTCGCATCCGGCCAGCATGTCCGGCAGCGCGGCTGTGCCGGACCGGCAGTCGACTCCGTCGATGCTGCGCGGCGACCGGCTCCAGCCGATGACCTGAAACCCCGCATCGCGCATCATCCGTGCTGTCCGGCCGCCGATATGGCCCAGCCCCAGAACACCGACCGTGGCGCGGCCCGCTTCGCGCGGTTCCACCGGACGCCACAATTGCTGGCGCTGGTCGGCCTCATGCGCGGCCATGTTGCGCTGCCGCCAGAGGATGTAGGCCAGAATATACTCGGCTATTTCAAAGGCGGGCGCCTCCGGCTTCAGCCGGGTAACCCGCACATGCGCGGGCAGGGCAGGGTGCGCAACGATGGTTTCAACCCCGGCCCCGAGTTTTTGCACAAGCTTGAGGTTCGGCAGCTTCGCCGGCAGATCCTTGGGCAAGCTGGACACTGCCAGCATGGTGATCTGGTCCAGCGGGCCGGGGTCGGCGGCAACCCGGATATCCGCGCCGGGCCATATGCCCGACAGTTCGTCCCGGATCTGTTCGTCGGGGATCCAGTCGGTAATGCCGGTTGCGATGAGTAGAGTCATATGACCTGTCCTGTGCTGATCCGCCCGGCAGGTTAGCGATCGCCGCGATGACGTAAAGCGCAGGTTGGTCCAAACGTTTGTTGCAATCTTTGGTTACATGGCGATGCTATGCACCACATCAGATTGAAATTGGGAGAGTTTCATGAAACGTGTTCTTGGTTCCTCTGTTGTTTTTGTGATTTGGGCCGCATCGTTTGCCGCCGCGGAAACCCCTGTTGAGCGGGGTGAATATCTGGTTCAGGGCATCGCCGGTTGCGGCAACTGCCACACGCCGCTGGGGCCGAACGGGCCGGTTTGGGAACAGGATCTGGGCGGAAGGCTGGTTGAGAAGATCGACGCCTTCACGGCAATCGCACCGAATATCACACCCGCCTCGCGGATCGCGGACTGGTCTGACGAAGAACTGGGCCGTGCCATCCGCGAAGGCATCCGCCCCGACGGATCGGTGATCGGGCCGCCGATGCCCTTTGCAATGTATCGTGGCCTGTCGGACGGCGATCTTGCCGCGATGGTGGCCTATCTGCGCACGGTGCCCGCGGTCGATCTAGATCCGGGCCTGTCACAGTACAACATTCCCCTGCCGCCCGCTTACGGGCCGCCGGTTGACAGCGTCGCCGACGTGCCGCGCGGTGTGACCGTCGAATATGGCGAATACCTTGCCGGGCCGGTCGCGCATTGCATGGAATGCCACACCCCGTTCGGTCCGATGGGGCCGATGCTCGATACCGATCTCGGTCGCGGCGGGTTCGAATTCCACGGGCCATGGGGTGTTTCGATCGCGGCCAACATCACCAATCACGCCGACGGGCTGGCAAACTACAGCGACGATGAGATCAAGGCGATGATCGTGGAGGGCAAGCGCGCGGACGGTTCGCCGCTGTTGCCACCGATGCCCTACGGCTATCTGGCGCGGATGTCGCCCGAGGATCTCGACGCCATCGTTCTGTATCTGCGCAGCCTGCCGGCGATGGCCGACAAGGGCTGATCCTGATCTTCCCGGTGACGTCGCCGGTCTGAGAAATCCGTCTTCCCCGATTGCACCGCGCGCCGGGGGAGGCCACACTGCATCTCATGACGGGACCCCTGATCGACAATCTTCAATACGCCAACTGGTCCGAAAAGATCTTTCGCCAGATGCGGGCCGGCGGCGTTGATGCCGTTCATGTGACCATCGCGTATCACGAAAGCTTCCGGGAAATGGTGCTGAACCTTGAGACCTGGAACCGGTGGTTCGAACGGTTTCCCGACCTGATCTTCAAAGGCACCACCGCCGCAGATGTCCGCCTTGCGCAGGAAACCGGGCGCACCGCGATCTATTTCGGGTTCCAGAACCCCAGCCCGATCGAGGACGATATCGGCCTGATCGAAATCTGCCATCAGCTTGGCGTGCGGTTCATGCAGCTGACCTATAACAACCAGTCCCTGCTGGCGACGGGCTGTTACGAAGACGATGACACCGGCCTGACCCGGTTCGGAAAACAGGCGGTGGCCGAGATGAATCGCGTCGGGCTTGTCGTGGATATGAGCCATTCTGCGGAACGGTCGACCCTTGAGGCCATCGACGTGTCCGCCCGCCCGATTGCGATCACCCATGCCAATCCGCACTGGTGGCACCCGGCGCTGCGCAACAAATCCGACGCGGTGCTGCGGGCATTGACCGCTCGCGGTGGTATGCTGGGCTTTTCCGTCTACCCCCACCACCTCCGGGACGGTCCGGCCTGTACGCTGGACAGCTTCTGCAACATGATCGCCGAGGCAGCCAGCCGCTACGGCGCCGACAACCTCGGGATCGGTACCGACCTGTGCCAGGATCAACCGGACAGCATCGTGGAATGGATGCGCGTCGGCCGCTGGTCGAAATCAATGGATTACGGTGAAGGCAGCGCCGACAACCCGGGCTTCCCGCCCATGCCCGGCTGGTTCGCCGACAACCGGGACTTCGGCACTATCCGCACCGGGCTGAAAGCCGCCGGGTTTTCCGGCGCAGAGGTGGACGGGATCATGGGCGCAAACTGGCTGCGGTTCTACGAAGCCAGCTTCGGGCCAGCCTGACCCCTTTTCTTCGGCACGTTCTGCTGGCAACCTGTTTCCGTGAAAAACGGCGAACCCACAGCAATGGCGGATCTCAGACCACCGGAACAGGTCATGCGTCTTTCGCGCATGGGGGCGGCCTTTCCGACCCGTGTGTCGTTTCTTCCGACCCTGCTGCGGCACCTGCGCGACGAGAACGCAGATGTCACCCGCCCGGTCTGGGAGATCGACGAAAACGGGTTCGGCCACGCGCTCTACTCGGTCGCGCTGGGCGGGCATGTCTATTCGCTGTTCGCGATCTCGAACGATCTGCCAGCGGATCAGCGCACCGACCGGGTGATCGCCACGGCATGGGATACGGCCTATGTCCTTTATGACGGGGTGCCGGACGACGCTGAAATCAGGCGCCTTGTCACGCAGGCGCCGCAACAGGAGGCCGGCCGGTTTTCCGAACGCGATCTGGTGCTGAGCCGGGCCAATAAATCCGTGCGTCTCTTTGCCCATGTGGTCGATGCGCTGCGCAGCGGCAGACAGCCGGATGCAGAACGGATCCGCGACACCGGATACCTGATGCGCACCACGGCCGTCTACGGCAACGGCAAGTTCGGGATTGCCGACCGGGCGCAGATCGAAAACCGGGCCGGCCTGTCCGGGCCGTTCATGGCCGAAATGCTGACCGTCTGGCTGATCCGCGGTTTCACCCATGACCTGGCCGAGCATCTGGGCGGCGCGCCGCTCGACAGGGACCTGAAACAGCAGCTGGGGATCGGCAACGCCACCGGCCTCGGCATGGCGCCGTTTCTGGTCAGCCATCCGCTGTTGCTGGACGCGTGGATGCGGGCGCGGGAAACCGCGTTGGCGCGGGTGCGGGCAACCGGCAGTCTGGATGCCGGGCTGCAGGCGCGGATGACCGACCTGACAACGCGGGTATCGCGGCATCTGGCGCAATGGTCGGTGCCCGATCCCGACGCGCAGGCGCGCATCGTGAAGCTGCGCGAAGAATGGGCGGATTTTGCCACCGCCCTTCCCGACATGATGACGACCGAAGCGCCAGCCGAAGCGCTTTTTGGCGCCAGCCTGTCCGGCTCCGAGGACCTGCAGGAACTGGTGGTTGCCTTCCTGCTCGAAACCTTCGGAGAACTGGTCGATGATCTGACCGCGGGCATGGCCACACGGACCGAACCCCGGCTGGACCCGACAATGGACATCGCGGAATTGCACGCGGCGCTGGAGGCGGACTGGTCCTGGGCGCTGATGATCAATTTCGCCGACCGGGAGGAGACAGATCAGTTCTGGTATGTTTCCGAAGAGAAGCTCGAACCGCGGCTGGGCCTGCGCTACGAAGAACCCGGCGCCGAGCGGGAAAGCCCGCTGGACATCGCCCGGCAGGTGCAGGCAATGGCGCGCGACGTGCCGCCGGAGGGCAACCTGATGTCTTTTCTCGAAAGCCATCCACAGCACCGCGCAGCCGTTCGGCGGGTGCAGACGGTCACGCGCCATCCCTATGCTGAAATCCGCGACAACCTGATCGGGGCAGGGTGCAGGCCCATCGACATGCTGCGCTGCAAGCTCGCCTTTTTCGGCGCCGCCCGGTTCGATCCGAAATCGGACCGCTGGACCCGGATCACGCTGGCACAGGGCGCGCCTCTGTTCGACGAACTGGACCGCGCGGACGACTGGTGGCTGCCCGCCTTTGGTGACGCATGAGACGGACGGTCGGAGAACTCAGGGCCGAACTGCTGAAGGCCGGGCGCGGGGCGGGTCTGCCGCTGGGCGTGGCCGAGGATATCGCGGCGGCGGCCCCGTGGTTCACGGCGGATGCTGTACAGGACCTCGTTGAGCGGCTGGACCGGGCGGATGCCCCCCGGGCCCTTGCGCAGCTGGCACATTTACTGGACCGGCGCGCTGCCGGGGACCGGGCGGATGCGCCGGACACCCCGTTATGGACCGCCCTGACCGCCTGTCAGGACGGAGCGCCCGCTGTCCCGGGCCCGCTGGTTGTGGCCGCGCCCCTGTGGTCGCGCCTGTCGGCCTATTCGGCGCGCACTTACGTTCCGGAAACCGCGGCCTCCCGCGCGCGCGGCGCCGGGGCCGGCAATATCGACAACGACTGAGTCGGGTGCCTCAGCCGTCCGAAAACGGATCGGCCGGGTACCGGACGCCGGCCAAATACAGCCCCTGCGGTGGTGCCACCGGCCCACAGGCCGCCCGGTCACAGCTTTCCAGCGCCCTGCGCATATCCTCCGGCGACCACGCGCCGGCACCGACCCGTTCCAGCGTCCCGACGAAACTGCGCACCTGATTGTGCAGGAAAGACCGGGCGCGCACACGGAACTGCACTTCGGTCCCTGAAAACCCGCAAACCTCTTCGACCCGCAATTCGTCCAGCGTTTTGACCGGGCTGGCCGCCTGACAGATCGACGACCGGAACGTGGTGAAATCATGCCGCCCGACCAGATGATCCGCAGCCCGTTGCATCGCGTCCGGGTTCAGCCCGTGGCCCACCCGCCAAACCTGCCCGGCATCGTGGGTTTCCGGCGCCCTGCGGATCAGGATCCGGTACAGGTACCGGCGTTCGACCGCGGAAAACCGCGCGTGCCAGTCTCCGTCGACCCGCGCACAGGCCAGAATGGCCACCGGATCCGGTTTCAGGTGATAGTTCAGCGCCTCGCTCAGCCGGAATGGATCCCATTCCTTTTCCAGATCGCATTGGGCGACCTGAGCCAGCGCGTGCACCCCCGCATCCGTGCGTCCGGCCGCGGCAATGGTATGCGGACCGGGCTCCAGCTTCGCCAGTGCAGCCTCGATCGCACCCTGCACGGTCGGCAGGTCCTTTTGTCGCTGCCAGCCCGCAAACGGCGCGCCTTGATATTCGACCTTGAGTGCAAATCTGGGCATGTCGCCGCTGGTAGCGCGGCGGCTGTTGGCCCGCAAGCCTCTGGCTTCGCGCCGCGCGGATGCCTATCTTGCCGTCGAAGCAAACGGGCAGGGCACAAACTTGGTCATCGCGACACTCGCCGATTCATTGCTGCGCCGGGTCGAGGCCGCGGGGGACGCGGTCACTGAAACGCCGTTCGAGCCGGTCATACGGCTGGGCGTGACCGGGCTGGCGCGGTCGGGCAAGACGGTGTTCATCACCTCCCTCGTCGCCAACCTGATGGAACGCGGGCGCATGCCCGGGCTTGCCGCTGCCCGCGACGGGCGTATCGCCGCGGCATTTTTGCAGCCACAACCGGACGATACGGTGCCCCGGTTCGATTACGAATCCCACATTTCCGCGCTGACCGGTTCTGCGCCGCACTGGCCCGACAGCACCCGCGCCGTCAGCGAACTGCGGCTGTCCCTGAGGGTCCGGCCGTCCAGTTTTCTGGCCGGGCTGCAGGGACCGCGCACCATCCATCTCGATATCGTGGACTATCCCGGCGAATGGCTGCTGGATCTGGGTCTGCTCGACAAGAGCTATGATCAGTGGGCCGGCGACGTGCTGGCCCGGATCGACAAACGTGCCTGCGCGCAGGGGTTCATGGAGCGGGCCCGCGCCGCCGATCCCGAGGCCGCCCATGACGAAGCCCAGGCGCGGGACCTGGCGCAGCGGTTAACCGACTACCTGCGCGTCGCCCGCAAGCACGGGTTTTCCGATTGCACACCGGGCCGGTTCCTGCTGCCCGGCGATCTGGCAGGTTCACCGGTGCTGACCTTTGCCCCGATCCCCTTTTCCGGCCCGTCGCAGCGGCGCTCGCTGCACCGCGAAATGGAGCGCCGCTTCGATGCGTACAAGGCACAGGTGGTCAAACCGTTCTTCCGCGATCATTTTGCCCGGATTGACCGGCAGGTCGTGCTGACGGACGTGTTGGGCGCAATCCATCAGGGTCCGCAGGCCGTAGAGGACATGCGCAGCGCCATGGCCGACATCCTTGGCGCATTTCGCCCGGGCCGGAACGTGTTCCTGTCGCGGCTTTTGTCCGGAAAACGGGTGGAAAAAATTCTTTTCGCGGCGACCAAGGCCGACCACCTGCATCACACCCAACATCCCCGCCTGACCGCGATCATGGAGGCACTGACACAACAGGCGCGCAACCGTGCGCAATTCGCCGGCGCCGAAACCGGTGCGATGGCCATCGCGGCGCTGCGGGCCACCACCGAGGAAATGCGCAACCATCAGGGCAGCGATCTGGGATGTGTCCGGGGCAGGCTGCTCGACACCGGAGAGCAAAAGGCCTTTTACCCCGGCGATCTGCCCGAAGATCCGGCCGCATTGCTGGGACCGGCCCGTGACGGGGCCGACAAGTGGCTGGACGGAGAGTTCGGCGTCATGTCCTTTGCGCCGGCGCCGGTGACATTGCGCACGGGCGAGGGGCCGCCGCATATCCGGCTCGACACTGCTGCGCAATTCCTGTTCGGAGACCGGCTGTGACGGTTTATCTGCGCCCCGGCCGTCCGACCGATGCTGGCCGGACCGGCGAAATCCTGTGGGAACATGCCCAGACGGACATGTCCGCCCCCGACCTGTTTTCCTGTGCCGAGGCCATCGCCTGTTGCGGGCAGATGATCGACAACGGATGGGTCACGGTCGCGATCGCGGATGACCGGATCGAAGCGTTCCTCGCCCGTGCCGGCGGGGAAATCGAGTCGCTCTACGTGGCACGAACCGCCAATCGCATGGGGCTGGGCAAGCTGTTGTTGGCGGACGCGATGGAGCGATGTGAAACCCTACACCTGTCGGTGCATCCGGACAACGGCGGCGCCCAGCGGTTCTACCGGCGGCAGGGGTTTCGCGAAGCGCCCGGGCCGACGCAGTCGTCCGGCCGGTGCGCAGAGGCAGAAATTCGCATGTGCTGGCAACGGGAGCAGGATAAATGACCAACGGACCGATCCTGTTTGATGTTCCCGAAGACGAAGACAAACCCGTGCCGTCCGTGGCCGACGCGCCGCCGGTGCCGGAACCAGAGACCGGATTGACGCCACAGGGGCAGGCTATGCAGGCCGCCGCCCGGATCGCCGCCCGAAGGCCCTCCCGGTTGAGCCGGTGGTTTTGGGGGCTGGCTGCGGCCGTCGTCGGGGCCGTGGTGTCCGTCGGCGTGTGGGACTTCGCTGCCCGCCTGATGGACCGGGCACCGATCATCGGCTGGGCCGTCACCGTTCTGATCGCCGCGTTCCTTGTGGTTTGTCTCGCCGTGGCGGTGCGGGAAATCGCTGCCATCGGGCGGCTGCGCCGCGTCGACGGGCTGCGCCGCGCGTCCGAAGAGGCATTGCAATCCGGCGATCTTGGCGAGGCGCAACAGGTGACCGACCGCCTCGTCGCGTTTTATCGCGGGCGCGAGGAAACCCGGTGGGGCCGGGACCGTCTGGCGGAACGCCGCGGCGATGTCTTTGACGCGGACGCCCTGCTGGCCCTGACCGAGGACGAGCTTCTGGCCCCGCTTGATGCCGCCGCCCGGCGCGAGGTCGAGGCCGCGGCCCGACAGGTGGCCGCCGTGACCGCGCTGGTGCCGCTGGCGCTGGCCGATGTGGCCACCGCGTTGGCCTCTTCGCTGCGGATGATCCGGCGTGTGGCTGAAATCTATGGCGGCCGGTCCGGCTATCTGGGAGGCTGGCGCCTGACCCGCGCGGTGTTCGCACATCTGGTTGCGACGGGTGCGGTTGCTGCCGGTGACGATCTGCTGGAACCCATCCTCGGCGGCTCGGTCCTGTCGAAATTGTCCCGCCGGTTTGGCGAAGGCATCGTCAACGGCGCACTCAGCGCCCGGGTCGGTGTTGCGGCGATGGAGGTGTGTCGCCCGCTGCCGTTTTCCGAGCGACACAAACCCTCGGTCCGGGCCATCGTGGCCGGCGCGCTGGGCGGTCTTTTCTCCCGGGGCAAAGGGTGAGCGGGGCGAAACCCTCTGGCCGCATCACCCGCGCCGGTCGTGACTGCGGCGCGCAAGACCGGAGCGGACGGGTATGCTGAATGACATGACAGTGATTGACTGGCTGGGTGTTCTGGGATCGCTGCTTATCGCCGGCGCCTATCTCGCGGTTTCGCGCTGCTGGGTGAACCCGGAAAGGACCTTGTTCAATCTGGCTAATCTGGTTGGCGCCGGGTTAATTCTGCTGTCTTTGTATCTCCGGCCGAATGCCGGCGCGATCCTGATCGAGGTGCTCTGGATCACGATTGCCGCTGCTGCGCTGGTCCGGAACGCCGTCCGGCGCCGGAAATGAACCTGTTTTGCCGCCCGGAGGATGACATTTGCGTGGTTTTCTGGCCATTTCTGTTGACGAAGCCGTGCCAGATGCAAAAATTAACGGACAAGCAACAATTCATCGAGCAAACAGATGATATCCCGACGTTCTTTTCTGACCGCCTCCGCTGCGGCGGCCCTGGTGCCACCCGCCGGGATGGCACAAGCCGTCGAATACGACCCGACGCCACAATATGTCCGTATCAAGAAACAGTTCCTTCCGGGTCAGATCCTGATCCTGCCGCGGTCCTTCTATCTCTACTACGTCACCGAACCACGCAAAGCGATCCGCTACGGCGTGTCGGTGGGCAAGGCTGGTCTGGAGTTTCAGGGGCAGGCAACCATCGACGTAAAGAAGGAATGGCCAACCTGGCGCTCGACCCAGGAAATGATTGAACGCGAGCCGATCACCTACGGCAAGTTCAAGGACAATGACTATGTTCAGCCGGGCGGACCCTCCAATCCGCTGGGCGCGCGGGCGCTGTATCTGTTCCAAAACGGGCGGGACACCTATTTCCGCATCCATGGCACCAATCAGCGCGAATCAATCGGACGCGCGGCCTCCAACGGCTGTATCCGCATGTGGAACGAGCATGTGATCGACCTCTATGACCGCGTGCCCATCGGGACCATTGTCTCTGTCGTTTAGAATTCTGGCCGGCCTGCTGACCGGGCTGGCGGGGCTGGCCGGTCCGGGCATGGCACAGCAGGTCTACATCCCGTCGGACGAGGCCGCGCTGGTCAAACGGGTCCTGTCCGCGCCACAGCGCAAAAGCTTTGCCCGCGACCGGGAATACTGTGCCTATCTCGCCCGCAGCAACAGCGGCCGGCTGAAAGTCACCGCCTTCCGGGAAGGCGGGCGCAACGGCTGTTCACCGGTGCGGCCGTCCAACGGGTTCCGGGCCGTTGCGTCGATCCACACCCACGGGGCCTATGACCCGCGTGTTCCGGCTGAATTTCCGACCACGCTGGACATGGACACCGACGCCGCCGAAGGCGTCAACGGCTACGTCGCCACGCCCGGCGGGCGGCTGTGGTACCTCGATACCCGCGCGCGGATCGCCGTGCAGCTTTGCGGCATCGGCTGTTTGACCAGCGATCCGAATTTCCGGCCCGGCGACGACGGGGTCATCCGGCGCAGCTATACCTATCAGCAGCTGAAGGCGCTTGAGCTGGGCGGCTGAACCTCTGCACGCCCCCGGGCTACGGCGCGTCCCAGTCCACGTCATCCGCCTTCTCAACGCGCAGCGATCCGTCCGGCCAGGGTTTCATCAGCGGCAGAACCGCGGAGCCGCTGCCGGTCAGCCATGTCCCTACATCTTCGGGCCGCAGGATAACCGCCATACGGTGATGAATGGCCTTCACATCGCCCGACGGCTCACACGTCACCGTGGCCAGCTGCGGCACCCGCAGCCCGCCCGGCGCTTCCCAGATGTCGGTGATCGCGGCAAAGAGCAGCAACCCGCCTCTCTCGGGCGTGATCCGCCAGGCGGTCTTGCGGCGGGCCTTGCCGGTCCATTCGTACCAGCCGTTAACCGGCAGGACCGCGCGTCCGGTCCCGTCAAAGGCCGATTTTCCGAACAGGGTTTCGGAGCGCGCGTTAATGATGGTTTCCATGACCGGCCGCCCGCGGGCATTGACCCGTCCCACCGGGATCATGCCCCAGCGCATCCGGCTCAGCCCCTCTGCCGTCAGCGCGACAACCTCCTGCCCCGGCGCGATATTCCGGCGTGGCGGTTCGTCGGCCACCGGGTCCGCCGCCACACCCAGCACCTCTGCCAGACGGCTGGGCGCCGTGGTCAGGAATACACGGCCGGGCAAGGCTCAGGACCTCCCGGCGTGGTCGATCAGCGACAGGACACCGGGCAGCATGTCCTCAACGATCAGGGTAACACCGGCCGCGTTGGGATGGATCCCGTCAGCCTGCATGAACCGGCGCAGGTTCTCGGGCGTCTGCTGCATCCCTTCGAAGGCGGCGAAGAAATCGGGATGGAAAACCGCCCCGTACGCGTCGGCCAGCTCCGGGTACAGCGCATCGAAATCCCGTTTGTAGACCGGGCCGTAATTGCCCGGCGCCTGCATCCCGACCAGCAGCACATCAACCCCCTTTGCCTGCGCGGCCACAAGGATCTGTTCAACATTTGCCCGTGCCGCCGCCGGATCGATCCCGCGCAGCATATCATTGCCGCCCAAAACCACGATCATCGCATCCACGTCCGGCGTCAGGGTCCAGTCCACCCGCGCCGCGCCGCCGGCGGTCGTGTCCCCGGAGACACCGGCATTGATGATGGTCACGTCCTGCCCCCCGGACCGCAGGGCAGTTTCCAGCTGTGGCACGAACCCGTCTTCGGGCGGCAACCCGTACCCATGGACCAGACTGTCGCCCAGAGCCGCGATTGTCACCGGTCCCGCAGCCGCCACAGTCGCCCACAACCAGACGCCGAGTATCACCAAGACCTTGCGCATCTGCCCGTCCGCTCCATATCCAGTTCACACACCCGAAAGGCCCCGTCGATGTCCGAGCCCGTCCTCTCTCTACAAGATGCAACTCTGACGCTCGAAGGCAATGCCGGACGGGTAGAGATCCTGCACGGTATCTCGATCGCCGTGGTCCGGGGCGAGACGCTGGCGCTGACCGGTCCCAGCGGGTCGGGAAAATCTTCGCTGCTGATGCTGATGGGCGGGCTGGAACAGGCGACGTCTGGCACGGTCACCGCACTTGGCCACGATCTGACCGTGATGGGCGAGGATGCCCTTGCCCGGTTCCGGCGCGATCACATGGGCGTGGTTTTTCAGTCCTTTCACCTGATCCCGACCATGACCGCGCTGGAAAACGTCGCCACGCCGCTGGAACTTGCCGGTGAGCGGGACGCTTTTGACCGGGCCGCGGCGGAACTCGATGCGGTCGGGCTGGCACATCGGAGCGGCCATTACCCGTCGCAACTGTCCGGGGGCGAACAACAGCGGGTTGCGTTGGCGCGGGCCACCGCACCGCGGCCTCAGATTCTTCTGGCCGACGAACCCACCGGCAATCTGGACGAGGCCAACGGCACCGCGATCATGGATCTTCTGTTTCGCCTGCGCGACCGGGATGGCGCCACGCTGATCCTTGTTACGCATGCGACCGAACTCGCCGCCCGGTGCGACCGCATGATCCGGCTGCGGGACGGCCGGATCGGTGACAGCACTCAGCAAGAGGCGGCGGAATGAGCCTGCGTCTCGCGTCACGCTTCGCGGCAAGAGAGCTGCGCGGCGGATTGCACGGGTTCCGGATCTTTCTGGCCTGTCTGGCACTGGGCGTGGCGGCAATAGCCGCTGTCGGCACCGTCCGCGCCAGTATCGAGGCCGGTCTGGCCCGCGAAGGCGCGGCTCTGCTGGGCGGCGACGCGGAAATGGAATTCACCTATCGCTTTGCCACTGATGCAGAGCGCGCATGGATGCAGGAACAGGCGGTTGCCGTGTCCGAGATCGTCGATTTCCGGTCCATGGCCGTCGTTGACCGGGACGCAAAGACCGAGCGCGCCCTGACCCAGCTCAAGGCCGTGGATGACAGCTGGCCGCTTCTCGGAACCGCGCAGCTGACCCCGGACATGCCGCTGCAAACCCTGTTCGCCGGGCAGGACGGTCTGCCCGGCGCGGCAATGGAGCGGGTGCTGATGGACCGGCTGGGGCTTGTGCCCGGCGACCGTTTTGCGCTTGGAACGCAGCAATTCGTTCTGATGGCCGCTCTGGTATCCGAGCCGGACAGCGCCGGTGGGTTCGGCTTCGGACCGCGCACGCTGGTGAAGACGGACAGTCTCGCCAATTCCGGCTTGCTGGCTCCCGGAACACTGTTTTCAACCAAGTACCGGCTGGATCTGCCGCCGGGGACAGATCTGGCCTCGGCCGAAAAAGCAGCGCGCGAGAGTTTCGAAGACGCCGGGATGCGCTGGACCGATGCCCGCAACGGCGCCCCGGGCATTGCCGAGTTTGTCGCGCGGCTGGGCGCGTTTCTGGTACTGGTCGGGCTCAGCGGTCTGGCGGTAGGCGGGGTTGGCGTCTCCTCGGCCGTGCGGGCCTATCTGGAGAACAAGACCAGTGTGATTGCCACGCTGCGCACACTCGGTGCTGACCGGCAGACAATCTTTTTGACCTATTTTCTGCAGATCGGGGTGTTGTCGCTGTTCGGCATCGTGCTGGGGCTTTTTCTGGGCGGTGGTGCGCCGGTCCTGCTGGCCCCGCTGATCGAGGCCCGCCTGCCGGTTCCGGCGGCTTTCGCCGTCTACCCCGCGCCGCTGGCCGAGGCGGCGCTGTACGGTGTGCTGACCGCTTTTGTCTTTACCTTGTGGCCGCTGGCTCGCGCCGCCGAAGTGCGCGCCGCCGCGCTTTACCGCGATGCGCTGGGTGCCGCAGGGGTTTTCCCGCCGCCGGCCTATCTTGCCGCCATTCTGGTCGGCTTGGCATTGCTGGTGGCCTTCGCTGCCTATTTCAGCGGATCGCTTTGGCTGACGCTCTGGACTGCCGGCGGGATCGCCGGCGCGCTGATCCTGCTGTCGGTTGCCGCGCTGCTGGTCCGGGCGCTCAGCCGCGCGGGGCGGGGCATTGCGCGGGGCCGTCCGGCTCTGCGCTGGGCATTGGCGGCCATCGGCTCGGCCCGCGCCGGGACCGGGCCGGTGGTGCTGTCGCTGGGGCTGGGCCTGTCGGTGCTGGCCGCGGTCGGGCAGATTGACGGCAACCTGCGGCAGGCCATTTCGGGCAACCTGCCGGACGTGGCCCCGTCCTATTTCTTCGTCGATATTCAGCGCGACCAGATGCCCGGGTTCACCGAACGGCTTGCCGGTGATCCCGGTGTGCGCAAGATGGAAAGCGCGCCGATGCTGCGCGGGGTGATTACCCGCATCAACGGCGCCCCGGCCCGCGATGTTGCCGGTGAACACTGGGTCCTGCAGGGGGATCGCGGCGTGACCTATTCCGCGGCCCTCCCGGAAGACACCCGCATCACCGCCGGCGAATGGTGGCCCGAGGATTACACCGGGCCGCCGCTTATCAGCTTTGCCGCCGAAGAAGCGGCCGAGATGGGCCTGAAGCTGGGGGATGAGCTGACCGTCAACATCCTCGGGCGTGACGTCACCGCCACGATTGCCAGCTTCCGCGAGGTGGATTTTTCAACCGCCGGCATCGGCTTCATCCTGTCAATGAACCCCGCGGCCCTGGCCGGTGCGCCGCACAGCTTCATTGCCACGGTCTATGCCGAGACCGAGGCGGAGGCCGCGATCCTGCGCGATCTGGCCGGCGCCTATCCGAATATCACCGCGATCCGCGTCCGCGACGCCATCGACCGGGTGTCGAACCTGCTGGCCGGGCTGGCCTCGGCCACGTCCTGGGGCGCCGCGGCCACGCTGCTGACCGGGTTTTTGGTGCTTGTCGGCGCCGCCGCTGCCGGGGAAGGCGCCCGCGCGCAGGAGGGCGCGCTGCTCAAGACGCTCGGGGCGTCGCGGCGGCGCATTCTCTGGAGCTTTGCCCTGCGCGCCGGGTTGCTGGGTCTCTTTGCCGGCATCGTTGCGCTGGCCGCCGGGATCCTCGGTGGCTGGGCGGTCGCCCGGTTCATATTCGAAACCGATTATGCGGTGATCTGGTCATCCGTTCTGGCGATAATCCTCGGCGGCATCGGCGCGACGCTGGCCGCGAATCTCGCCTTTGCCTGGCGGCCGCTGGCGGTGCGCCCGGCCCGGGTTCTGCGCGCGCAGGAGTAAGCCGCCGGGCAGGGCTGGGAAAAGCTGTGCTTCTGCGGTGGGGAAAACCGTCCGGAAAATGGTCGCCGGACGGCAGAATCTGTCGTTTGCCGTATTCCGCGGCGCCCCGAATTCGGCCACAAAGGCCGGCAAAGATCAGGGAGATGCCAGATGCCGCTCACAATGAATCGCGAAGTTTTCATCACTTGTGCCGTGACCGGCTCGGGCGGAACACAGGACCGCAGCCCGCATGTCCCGCGCTCGCCCGAGCAGATCGCCAACAGCGCGATCGACGCGGCAAGGGCCGGTGCAGCGGTCGTCCATTGCCATGTCCGCGATCCGGAAACCGGCGCGCCGTCGCGCGATCTGGCCTATTATCGCGAGGTCACAGACCGCATCCGTGAGGCAGATGTGGACGTGGTCCTGAACCTGACCGCCGGCATGGGCGGCGACATGGTGTTCGGTTCGCCGGAGCGCCCGCTGCCGCTGAACGAGGCCGGGACCGACATGATCGGCGCCGCGGCCCGGGTCGAACATGTGAAACAGTGCCTGCCGGAAATCTGCACGCTGGACTGCGGCACCATGAACTTTGCCGAGGCCGACTACGTCATGACCAACACGCCTGGCATGCTGCAGGCGATGGGCCGGATGATGACGGCACTGGGTGTGAAACCGGAAATTGAAGCCTTTGACACCGGCCATCTGTGGTTCGCCAGGCAACTGGTCGAGGACGGCATCCTCGAGGCTCCGGCGCTGGTCCAGCTGTGCATGGGCGTGCCCTGGGGCGCCCCTGATGACCTGAACACCTTCATGGCCATGGTCAACAACGTGCCGGATGACTGGACCTTCTCGGCCTTTTCGCTGGGCCGCAGCCAGATGGCCTATGTCGCCGCTGCCGTGCTGGCCGGCGGCAATGTGCGCGTCGGGCTCGAGGACAACCTGTGGCTCGGCAAGGGCGAACTGGCGCGCAACGATCAGCTGGTCGAACGCGCCGTTACCATTGTCGAAAACATGGGGGCCCGCGTGATCGGCCCGGAAGAGGTGCGCGCGAAACTGGGGCTCACCAAGCGCGCACCGGAAGCGGTATGAGATCCGCGCTGCTCCTCGCGCTTCTGCTGGCCACCCCCGCCGCCGCGCAGGAGGCCCCGGCCTGGGAGGGTTACTGGTCCGCAGACGCGCGCTGGTGCGTCAATGCCGGACGGCCGGGCGAAGAAGCGCCGGACTGGTACGGGCGCGACGGGCTCTTTGGGCTGGAATGGAGCTGTGAGATCCGCGGCGTCACCGAAACCGGTGTCGGCCAGAGCTGGGTGATGCAACTTGACTGTCTCGACGCCGGGTACGCGTATCAGCAGGCCCAGATCTTCCTGCTGACCCCTTTCGACCGGCTGCTGGTGATCAGCGAAGACGGATCCTCGTCCGACCTCGTGCGTTGCAAGGGTGCGCCGTGAGCCTTCGGCATGCCGTTTTCTTGCAAAGAAAACGGCCCGGAAACTTTGAAAGTTTCCGGCGCTGCCGGTCAGGTCGCGTCTGCCCGGACGACGCGGCACTTGTAACAGTTGTTGGTCGCGCTGCGGATATCGACAAAGGCAATTTCGGGCCGCTGCAGCAGCTCGGCCGCATAGGCCGGGATATCCTCGGTCGGAACCACGCGGCCGGTGCCGTATTCGATCCGCTCCTCACCGGTGTAGCCGCGCAGGATGTATTCCGGCGAGGTCAGCATCGGCGGCACCCCGGCCGAGGGCGCGGCCGGTTCGCACGCCTCGGCACAGAGGAAAATCGGGCCGGTTTCGGTATAGGCATTCAGGCCACTGAACGGACGATGCGCAAGGATCAGGAAATCTTCGCCCTCGGGCGTCACCTTCAGGCAATGTCGGCAGGGAATGCCGGTTCCGGGCGAGGTCTGTCGCTCGACCGGCAGGCCGTAAACATCGGTGCCGCGCTGTTTGATTGCGGCAACGTCCGCGTGGGGCAGGCCGGTGAATTGAATGGTCATCATCGCTCTCCTTTTTCGGCAACATCCGCAATCGGCCCGACCGGCGCGACCCGGATCCTGCGGAATGGGGCCGCGCGATGAAAGCGCTGGCGGTTGCCGTTGCGCTGGCCGTGGCCACGCCTTGCCATGCCGGCAATCAGGTCCTGACGACGGAAACTTGTGCGGCATCCGGCGGAACGCTGGTCGATGCCTATGCCGGGCCCGTCTGCGCCATGCCCGAACCCGACGCCGGCGCGGCCTGCACGGGATCCGAGCAGTGCAGCGGCGTCTGTCTGGCCGAAACCCGCACCTGCGCCCCGCTGCGGCCGATGATCGGCTGTTTCGAATACATCCATCAGGGCGAAATTCTGGAAATCTGCGTGGACTGACCGCGCTGCGACAAGGGAAAGACCAATGACCAAGACAGCATCCATCATCGGCGGCGGTGTAATCGGCGGCGGCTGGGCCGCGCGGTTCCTGCTCAGCGGCTGGGATGTGCGGGTGTTCGACCCCGATCCCGAGGCCGAACGCAAGATCGGTGAAGTTCTGGACAATGCCCGGCGATCCCTGCCGGGACTGAGCGACGTGGCCCTGCCCGACGAAGGCCGGCTGAGCTTTCACGACACCCTGTCCGATGCCGTTGCCGGGGCAGACTGGATACAGGAGAGCGTGCCCGAAAGGCTGGACCTCAAGCTCAGGGTCTATGCCGGGGTGCAGGCCGCCTGCGCCGCAGACGCGATCATCGGCTCGTCGACCTCGGGCTTCAAACCCAGCGCGTTGCAGGACGGGTCCGCCCGGCCGGCTCAGATCGTGGTGACGCACCCGTTCAACCCGGTCTACCTGCTGCCGCTGGTCGAGCTTGTGACGACGGCGGCCAACGACGCGGCAACCATCACCCGCGCACAGAACATCATCCGCGACATCGGCATGCATCCCCTGCATGTCAAAAAGGAAATCGACGCCCATATCGCCGACCGGTTTCTCGAAGCCGTCTGGCGCGAGGCCCTGTGGCTGGTCCGGGATGGCATCGCCACCACCGAAGAGATTGACGATGCCATCCGCTTCGGTTTCGGCATCCGCTGGGCGCAGATGGGACTGTTCGAAACCTACCGCGTCGCCGGTGGCGAGGCGGGCATGCGGCATTTCATGGCACAGTTCGGCCCGGCGCTGAAATGGCCGTGGACCAAGCTGATGGATGTGCCCGATTTCACCGACGAACTGGTGGATCTGATCGCCGACCAGTCCGACGCGCAATCCGGTGCCTATTCGATCCGGGAACTGGAGCGGATCCGCGACAACAATCTGGTCGCTATGATGCGCGCGCTCAAAGGTCAGGACTGGGGCGCGGGCGCATTGCTGAACGCGCAGGGCCACCGCAAGGCCGGGCTGCCCGGGCTGGATCAGGCCGATCTGTCCCAACCGGTTCCCACGCTGCGCCGGGCGGTGCCGCTGGACTGGACTGATTACAACGGCCACATGACGGAATCCAAATACCTCGAGGCGTTCGCGCTCTCCACCGACCGGTTCATGCGGGTGCTCGGCTGCGACGACGACTACATCGCCTCGGGCGGCAGCTATTTCACCGCGGAAACCCACATTCGCCATATCGATGAATGCCATGCCGGCGCGCGGATCGAAGTACGGACGCAGATGCTGCTGGGACAGGGCAAGAAGCTGCACGTGTTTCATTCGATGTACGAAGGCGGCCGGTTGCTGGCCACCGGGGAACATTTCCTGCTGCATGTCGATCTTGAAACACGGCGCCCGTCGCCGCCGTCGGCAGAGATCGAAGCCGCAATGGCGCGCGTCGCAGAGGCCCAGGCCGGGCTGGGCTGGCCCGAGGGGGCGGGCAACGCGATCCGCCGGCCGGCATGACCCGGGTTCTGATCACCGCCGGGGCCTCCGGCATCGGACGCGCAATGGCCGAAGGCTTTGACGCATCCGGCGCGCAGGTCTGGGTCGCGGATATGGATGCGGCCGCGCTGGCCGACTGCCCGTCCGGCTGGCAGCGGACCCGGCTCGATGTCACCGACGAGGCCGCCGTTGCCGCACTGTTTGCAGAGATCCGGGACCGCTGGGGCGGGCTGGACACACTGTGCGCGAATGCCGGCGTGGCAGGACCCACCGCCGCGATCGAGGACGTTGACCTGCAAGGCTGGCGCGACTGTCTGGCGGTCAATCTCGAAGGCGCCTTTCTGGCTGCGAAACATGCTGTCCCGATGATGAAGGCGCAGAAATCCGGGGCGATCCTCGTCACCTCCTCGACCGCCGGTCAGCATGGTTACCCCTTCCGCGCGCCCTATGCCGCGGCAAAATGGGCGGTGATCGGGCTGATGAAGACCCTGGCGATGGAGCTGGGCCCGTTCGGGATCCGCGCCAATGCAATCTGCCCCGGCGCCGTTGAAGGCCCGCGGATGGAGGGCGTTCTGGCGCGCGAGGCCGCGGCCAGGGACATGTCGCGCGACGAAGTCTATGCCGGTTATGCGTCCGGCACATCGATGGGGCGCTTTGTCGAGGCCCGCGACATTGCCGCGATGGCGGTATTTCTGGCCTCGGACGCGGCGCGTCTGGTTTCCGGTCAGGTCATCGCGGTGGACGGCCACACGGTCAATCCGGACCCCAAGATCTGAGCTTCAGGCAAGACCTGCGCGCAGGGAATGCAGATGCGCGGGCACATGCCGGGCCGTCAGCTCGGATTCGCGCACCAGATTGTCGAAATGTCCGGTGAAGGTCTCCACCCGGTCCCGGTCACGGAACGCGACGTAATACGACCCGGCATAGACCACGCATAACAGCGGACCGAAAATGGTGATCGGGGCGGAATAGACGCGGCGCGCGTCGTAGAGATACAGCCGCAGCCGCGGATAGAGCTGATCGGTCAGCTGCAACAGCCGGTCAATCTGTTCCAGCCGGATCTCCAGCGGCAGCCCCTGATAATAGCCGACACCCTGCGCAAAGCTGTGCATTTCATACAGAGGAAGCGCGATTTCATAATCTGACTGCGTGCCCCGCATCCATTGCAGCCGGTCTTCGGACGCTCCGATGGCCTGATCGGTTGTCCGGCCCAGATGCGGGGAATACTCCCATTCCAGCAAAGTTCGGGTTTTCAGCATGTCGGGCAGCGCGGCGGGAACGTGGCGGATCTTGTAGCCTGCGGCTTCCTTGTGCCACTCGAAGATCCGTTCATCCACCAGCGCCCGCGGCGCCTTGGTCAGGCTCAGGCTGTTGGACATCAGGTCTGCCGCGCTCTCGGGCCGGTCCGAGAGCGACAACAGCCAGTCTGCCGAAACCCCCAGCGCCGTTGCACAGGCGCCGACCACCTGCGCGTTAGGCAGCCGCGCCCCGTCATCGGCAAGCAGTTGCGAAATCGTCGACCGGTCGACGCCAATTTCGCGCGCCAACCCGCTCTGCGTCATTTCGCTGTCGCGCAACGCCCGTTGCATGCGGGTGCGAAACTGTGCTGCTCGCACACGTTTGTCCATTTGAGTCTGCATTGGTGATTTTTATCACATTTGCAGACAAATGTTTACCAGAACAGGAATGGTAACAAACCCGTGATGATGATCTAGGGATCGGGGCTACAGAATTCGGGACGGGAATGACCACCAGCACATGGGAAAAGTCGGAGTTGCGGGAAACCGAATGGGTGACCGCGGGGCTGATCGTGGCCTGCTACATTCTCTGGCTGATGGCTCTGTTCTGGCTGACGCCCCTGTCGCTTGTGCTCTCGGTCATCGTCACCGGCATGCTGGTCGCGTTTCATGCATCGCTGACGCATGAGGTTCTGCATGGCCATCCTTTCGCGTCGCGCCGGCTGAACGAAATGACCATGTTTCTGCCGCTGAACCTGATGATCCCCTACAACCGGTTTCGCGACCTGCATCTGGCGCATCACCGCGACAGCAACCTGACAGACCCCTACGACGACCCGGAAACCAATTTCGTGGACCCGGTGGTGTGGGCGGACATGTCCGGATGGCTGCGCGCCCTGCTGCGGTTCAACAACACGCTGCTGGGACGCATAACCGTTGGCGCGGCCATCGGGCAGATCGTGTTCCTGCGCGACGAATGGCGCGACGCCCGCGCCGGCGACCGCGCGATCTGGCTGGCATGGGCGCTGCACGCGGCCGGCGCCGCCATCGTGCTTTGGGCGGTCATCGCGTCACCGATGCCGGTCTGGGCCTACCTGATCTCGGCCTATATCGGCCTGTCGATCCTCAAGATCCGGACCTTCCTTGAACACCGGGCGCACGAGAAAACCCGTGCCCGCACCGTGATCATCGAAGACCGCGGTCCGCTGGCCTTCATGTTCCTGAACAACAACCTGCATGTCGTGCATCACATGAACCCGCGCGCGGCCTGGTACCAGTTGCCCGGCATCTACCGCGCGGCGCGCGACCGGTATCAGCGCGTGAACGAGGCGTATGTCTACCGGTCCTACGGCGAAATCTTCCGCCGCTATTTCTTCAGGGCGAAGGATCCGGTGCCGCATCCGCTCTGGCCAAACAGCTGATTTCCGGTCAATAGGGCCTTATGGCTCTCTGGATCCCTGTCACTGTCGCCGCGGCGAGCTTTCAGACCGTCCGTTTCATGCTGCAGAAATCGCTCAGCGAGGTGCGGCTCAGCGCGGCGGGGGCGACGTTTTCGCGGTTTGCCTATTCGGCACCCATCGTCGTCGCGATCCTTGCCGTCTACCTTTTGGTATCCGGCCGCAGCCTGCCTGCGCTCAGCCCGCTGTTCTGGACCTACGCTGTAGTCGGCGGCCTGTCTCAGATACTGGCGACGATCTGCGTCGTGTTGATGTTCAAACAGCGCAATTTCGCCGTCGGCATCACGTTCAAGAAGACCGAGGTGATCCAGACCGCGATCGTCGGTGTCATCGTGCTGGGCGATTACATCAGCCGGGCCGGGCTGGCGGCCATCCTGATCGGGCTTATTGCGGTTCTGGTCCTGTCAAAGTCACCCGAAACCGAAGGTCCATGGTGGAAACATCTGACCAACCGCGCCTCTGTGATCGGGCTGACCTCCGGTGTGCTGTTTGCCTTTTCCGCAGTCGGGTATCGTGGCGCCTCGCTGCAGCTGGGCGATCTGGAACCGGTGCTGCGTGCCGGCGTTACGCTGGCAATTGTCACCTCGATGCAGATGCTGGGCATGGCCGCATGGCTGCTGTGGCGCGACCGGGCCGAACTGCGCGCGGTCTGGGACGCACGCCGCACCGCGATATTTGTCGGGCTGACCAGCATGGGCGGATCTTTCTGCTGGTTTCTGGCCTTCACGCTGCAAAACGCGGCTTATGTCAAGGCGCTGGGACAGGTTGAATTGTTCCTGTCGCTCATGGCCTCAGTGCTGTTTTTTCGGGAAAAAGTGTCGATGCGCGAACTTGCCGGGATGGCGCTGCTGGGTCTGTCGATCATCCTGCTGGTGCTTGCGATCTGACGATCAGTTGTCCGGCATCGGATAGCCGCGCAGACGCAAAAACAGGCTGGCCTCATCATTGTTCTTGAAATACGGCACGCTGTCGGGCGGGGTGCGGTCCGATACGATACGCGCGCCTCGATTTCCGCCAGCACGACCTCGGTAATAAACGGCAGGTCGAACTTTCGCGCATCCCTCAGCGGGATCCACTGCAAATGGCTCAACTCGTCCGACGCGCCGGAGAAATCATCGGGGTCGTTGCGGATGTCATCGGCATCCACAAGGAAAAACCGCGCATCGAACCGGCGGGGCCGGCCCGGCGGGGTCAGCGCCCGAAAAACGAATTGCAGCCCGTCCGCCGTCGGCAGATGGCCGGTATCGGCAAAGCTCTGCCACGTGTCGGGCACGTCTCCGTGCCAGTCCCCCCGCTGGCCAAGCAGCAGCCCGGTTTCTTCCCACAGCTCCCGGATTGCCGCCGCCGCCAGCGCCGTCTGCATCCCGTCCGGCGCATCATCGGCCAGCCGCGCATGACACAGATCGGGTACCGGTGCCGCCAGCGGAACGACCGCATCCTGCGCATCCACCGCTCCGCCGGGAAACACGAACTTGTTCGGCATAAACGCGGCCTTGGCGCCGCGCTGACCCATCAATATCGCCGGCGCAGTGTACCGTTCCCGCAGGACGATTACCGTTGCAGCGTTGCGGATGGCGGATTTGTCGGCGGTCATTGGCCCTCGATCATTCTGGCGGGCTTGGCCACCTGCGAAAACCCATGCAGTTGCTTGGCCCACTGGTAGGCGACGATCGCCCCCTTCAGTCGCGGCAGAAGGTACAGCGACAGGGTCACACAGCCAACTGCAAAGAACGTGAACAGCACCAGCGGGTCCGGACGGAACATCTCGAACGTCACCAGCAGCATCGGCGCCATGATGTGCCCCACGATCAGGATGGTCAGATAGGCCGGCCCGTCATCAGCCCGGTGGTGGCGCAGTTCCTCGCGGCAGACCGGGCAGGCGTCGGCCACCTTCAGGTAACCTTTGAACAACGGGCCGGTGCCGCAATTGGGGCATTTCCGGCGCCAGCCGCGCAACAGGGCCGGCCGCACGGGCCGGTCCGGTTCATCGGGCACACAAATATTGTCGGCTTTCGCCCCATCGGGCGCAAAGCGCTGATTTCGATTTGTCATTTTTCTCTCCCACCTACAATTTGGTAGAGCGCCCACCTCCACAAAAGGAGGTATTGTGACCTTGCGTCGGGATGTCGCAAACCGGACCCGCCGTCGGATGGAGTCTTTTTTCGACGGAATGGGGAATGCTGTGCGTTTGGTGTACTAGGAACGGCAAAACGGGGCCGTTCGGTTCTTACAAGGATGAGGCATATGACCCCCAAACTATTCATTGCAGGTATCGTTGTGGCGGCGGTTTCGGTCACGGCGATTTCGGTTTCGGCTGATGAGCGCGGACCCGGCAAACGGCACAAGATGTCGTTCTCGCAACTCGACACCGACGGCAACGGCGAAGTTTCCAAGGCCGAACTGGAGGCCCGTCACGCCAGCAGGTTTACCGACAGCGACACCGACGGCGACGGAATCCTCAGCCGCGAGGAAATGCTTGCCAAGTCGCAGGAGCGGGCGGAAAAACGCATCGACCGCGTGCTGGAACGGTTCGACACGAACAAGGACGGGTCCCTGTCGCAGGACGAGATGCCGAAAATGCCCGACGACGTGTTCGACCGCGCCGACACGGACAACAGCGGCGGGCTGACCGAGGAAGAGTTCGCCCAACTGCGCCAGCATGGCAAGAAACGGAAGCACAAGAACTGAGGTGTGGACGGCGGATCGCACATATCCGCACACCGCATGGCAGAGCCGCGAAGCTCTGCCATGACAGGAGAGGCGTCCGCTCCGGACGAAACCCTGCTGATGCTATATGCGCGCGGCGACAGGCACGCCGCGCGCGAACTGACGGACCGGATGCTGCCACGGACACTTGCGGTGGCGACGCGGGTTCTGGGCAACCGGGCCGAGGCCGAAGACGTCGCACAGGAGGCGATGCTGCGCCTGTGGCGTATCGCGCCCGAGTGGCAGCCCGGGCAGGCACAGGTCAGCACATGGCTCTACCGTGTGACGATGAACCTGTGCATCGACCTGCAGCGCAAACGCCGTGCGGGTACGGTGGGGCTGGACGACGTGCCGGAACCGGCGGACGAGGCACCGGCCGCCGCGGAACAGATCCAGGCCCGGGCCCGGACCGACGCGCTGCAGGCGGCGCTGATGCAACTGCCGGACCGGCAAAGACAGGCCGTGGTTTTGCGGCATCTGGAAGAACTGACCAATCCCGAGATCGCCGAGATCCTCGGGATCAGCGTGGAGGCGGTGGAAAGCCTGATCGCACGCGGCAAGCGGGGGCTGGCAGCAGCCCTGTCGCACAGACGAGATGACCTGGGGTACGAACATGGCTGATGACATGGAAAAATTTGACGACCTTGACGCGCTGTTTGACACGGCCCGGAAACAGGCGCCACACCCGACATCCGCGCTTCGGGACCGGGTGTTGCACGATGCCGGGGTCATCCAGTCCGGCTTTGCCGGTCCGGTTGCCGCCCCGCCGGCGGTGGCATCGGGCGGCTGGTTCCGGCAGGTGTCGGATGCGCTGGGCGGCTGGGCCGGGCTGGGCGGGCTTGCCACGGCCTGCGCCGCCGGTGTCTGGCTGGGTTTCGCGCCACCGTCGGCCCTGCCGGATCCGGCGTCATATCTCATTCAGGATCAAAGCAGTTTCGACCTGTTCCAGGGCGAAGATCTGGCTTTGCTCTTTGACAGCGAGGAAGGCTAGGCCATGACCTCAGAACCCACATCGAACCCGCGCCGCAGCCCGACATGGATGCGCATTCTGCTGGGCGTGTCGCTGGCCCTGAACCTGGCGGTGGTCGGGCTGGCCATCGGCGCCAGCTTCCGTGTGCTGGGTCCGGGTGGCCCGCCGCCGCCGCCACATTCCTTCGGTGGTGCCCTGATCCGCGGCCTGCCGGTCGAAGACCGCAAGGACATCAGCCGCCGCGCCCGGGACACGCTCGGATCGCGACGCGATCACCGGGCCGACGCTGAACGGCTGATTACCGCCCTGCGCAGCGATCCTTTTGATCAGGCTGCGGTTGCCGGCCTGATCGAGGCACAAAGCAGCGGGCGTCAGGCCTGGGCCGCGGCGTTGCAATCGGCGTGGCTGGAAAAGGTCACAGCGATGACCGCGGATGAACGGCAGGCCTATGCCGACGCACTGGAAGAGGCCGAAAAGCGCCGCGCCGAGAAACGCAAGCGGTTCAAGGCCAAGCGCGACTGACCCCCGGCCCGTGTCTCACGCCGCCGCGGTGACCAGCGACACCCGGTCCCGGCCCCGGTGTTTCGCCGCGTAAAGCGCCCTGTCGGCCATGTCGATCAGGGAGGGCGGTATGCCGCCCTCGGGGATCAGCCCGTCGGGTGGTGTCACTGCGACCACGCCGATGCTGATTGTCACGGAAATCGGATGCCCCGGGCCACAGACGGAGAACGGCCGGCCATTGATCGCTTCGCGCAGCTGCTGGGCTGTGCGCCGGGCGTCTCCGGCGTCCGTGTCTTCCATCACGATCAGGAATTCTTCGCCCCCGACACGGGCCAGCATGTCGCCTGCCCCCAGCCCGGCGGACAGCCGCTGCGCGGTTTCCGCGATCACGGCATCGCCGGCGGAATGGCCATAGCGGTCATTGACTGATTTGAAATGGTCGATATCGGCCAGCATCACCGCGAAAGGCTGGCCGGTCTGCTGGGCCAGTCCGGCGCAGCGCGCCAGATGCGGCAGGGCGATGCGCCGGTTATAGAGCCCGGTCAGCGGATCGCGCACCGCCGCGCGCAGGCCCTTTTGCAGGGTTTCGCGCGCCTGCGTCGACCGCCGCTGAACGGCCAGATGCCGGTCCAGCCGCAGGCGCAGTTCCTCGGGCGGACAATCCGCCGACACCACGTCATCCGCACCCAGATCCAGCGCCTCGGCCGCCCCGGTCGCGGTCCGCGTAACGGCGATCACGACACAGTGCCGCGTGGCCGACCGGCTGCGCAACGAGGACAACAGCTGCAGGTCCGGCCCGCGCTCTGCGCCGCTCAAATCCAGCAACAGCGCGTCATGGCCCGATCCCGGCGGCTGTGTGTTGTGCAGCGCATCCAGCGTCAGCACTTCGGGACGATGCCGCAGCGCGGGTCCCAACTGACGGCCCAGCGCCGTGCCTGCCGGTTCGCTGGCCGCCACGATTGCCACATGCGCCGGGCGCTCGAACGGGGCCGGTGCCTCCGACAGGCCCAGCACCCGGCTCATCGCGTCGCGCGGGCGCAGGTCCTCGGCCTGATTGCGTTCGCGGATCAGACGGCGGATCCGGGCCAGCAGCAGCAGGTCGTCCAGCGGCAGGCTCATCGCATCGTCGGCCCCGCAGCGCAGGCTGGTGCGCCGGGCCGCGTCGTCGTTTTCGCGCGTCACGATCAGCAACGGCAGGCCCGGCGCCGCGGCATCACGCATCGCGCAGATGTCGCCGATCCCGCCATCGGGCAGGTTGTCACCGGCCAGAATCAAATCCGGCCGGCTGCGCGCGATGATGCGGTCGGTGCCTTCCAGCCGCTCTGACTGAACAACCCGGTAGTACCCTGCCGAAAGCCTGACTTTCAGCATGATGCGGTTCGTGGCGGCCCCGTCGAGGATCAGGATCGTTCCCTGCATCCGCCGACTCCTTTCCAGACTTGCAATCCCTGATGACCGAAGTCTTATTGATACTGGTTAACAAACCCTTTCGGATTCAGAAGGCAGACCCGGTGATGGCAAATTCGGCCGACAGGGCAGAGGTGATCGCGCTGCAGGCGCTGGGCTGGCTGGTGGCACACGAAGACCTGCTGCCGGTGTTTCTGGGCTCAACGGGCACATCCGAATCCGACCTGCGCGACCGGGCCATGGAGCCGGAGTTTCTCGGATCGGTTCTGGATTTTCTGATGATGGACGATGCCTGGGTCGTGGCCTCTTGTGACGCAAACGGGATCGCCTACGAAGAACCGATGGCCGCACGGGTCAAACTGCCCGGCGGTGACCGGGTCCACTGGACATAAACTGAAATGACATCTGACCAATCTTCACGAAACTACGATGCCGTTCTGTTCGACAAGGACGGCACGCTTTTCGATTTCGCTGCAACCTGGGAAGCCTGGGCGCGGTCCTTTCTGCTGCGCATGACCAATGCCGATCTGGATCGCGCGATCACCATCGGCGATCACATCGGGTTTGACATGCGGGTCAACCAGTTCCGGCCCGACAGCGAGGTCATTGCCGGCACCCCGGCCGATGTCGCGGCGCTGCTGGATCCGCACCTGGCAGGGATGGGGCAGGCGGAGATCATCGAGATCCTGAACGAGGAGGCCGAGCGCGCGCCACAGGCCGAGGCCGTTCCGCTGATTCCGTTTCTCGACGGGTTGCGAGCCGCGGGCTTCCGTCTGGGCGTTGCCACCAACGATGCCGAGGGACCGGCGCTGGCCCATCTTGGCGCGGCGCAGATCATTGACCGTTTCGATTTCATCGCCGGTTTTGACAGCGGTCACGGCGCCAAGCCCGGCCCGGGTCAGTTGCTGGCCTTTTGCAGGTCGGTTTCGGTTGAGCCGTCACGCGCGGTCATGGTCGGCGACAGCACCCATGACCTGATCGCCGGGCGCGCGGCAGGAATGGCCACGATCGGGGTGCTGACGGGCTTGGCCGAAGCCGGCGACCTTGCGCCCTATGCAGACGCGGTTCTGCCGGATATCGGCCATCTCGGACAGTGGCTCATCTGAACCCGGTTCAGACCTGTAACGGCTCTGGCCCTGCATCGACCATGTCGCTGTGGGCGTCATTGCTCTGGTCCGCCCGGTCCCGGCTTGCCCGGCAGCATCGGAAGAAAACGACACGCATCGTCGCAAACGGAGTGGCGCACCTGCCTGTCATCGGGCCTCCTGAACGCGAAATGCAGGGGGACCGCATGGCAGACAGAAAACGCAGGAAACGCGGCGGCGGACGGGCCGGGAACGCGGCCCGGCGGGGCGGGGCGGTTGTCGAGCAGATGCCGTGGAACGTTCCGATCAACCGGGACCGGCCAACTGAACCGCTGACCGAAGAGGGCGTTCAGGCCGTTCACAGCGGGGCCATGACGATCCTCGAAGAGATCGGCATCGAATTTCTCAACCCCGAGGCCGTGGATATCCTGCGCAAGGCCGGCTGCACGGTGAACGGCGAAAACATTCGGTTTGGCCGCGATTTCATCATGGAAATGGTGGCCAAGGCGCCGCCCAGCTGGACCCTGACCCCCCGCAACCCGGATCGGGTGCTGACGGTGGGCGAAAACAACATCCTGTTCGGCAATGTCAGCTCACCGCCCAGCTACTGGGATCTGGAGATCGGCCGCAAGATCACCGGAACCCGCGCGCTCTATCAGAACCTGCTGAAACTCAGCCAGTATTTCAACTGTATCCATTTCGTCGGCGGCTATCCGGTGGAGCCGCAGGATATCCACGCCTCGGTCCGGCATCTGGACGCGATGTTCGACAAGCTGATCCTGACCGACAAGGTACCGCATACCTATGCGCTGGGTGCGGAACGGGTCGAGGACACGATGGAGATGGTCCGCATTGCCGGCGGCTGGAGCGACGACGAATTCGATGCCACTCCCCGGATGTACACCAACATCAATTCGACCTCGCCGCTGAAACATGATTACCCGATGCTGGACGGCTGGATGCGCATGGCGCGGCGCGGGCAGGGGCTGGTGGTCACACCGTTCACGCTGGCCGGGGCCATGGCACCGGTGACCATGTCCGGCGCCGTGGCGCAATCGCTGGCCGAGGGGCTGTGCGCCGTGGCGCTGGCGCAATACATCAATCCCGGCGTCGCCTGTGCCATCGGCACGTTCACGTCCAATGTCGATATGAAGTCGGGCGCCCCGGCCTTCGGAACGCCGGAATACATGCGGGCCACACAGATGACCGGGCAACTGGCGCGTTTCTATGGCCTGCCGATGCGGTCGTCGGGTGTCTGTGCTGCAAACGTGCCGGACGGACAGGCCATGTGGGAAACCTCCAACAGCCTCTGGGCCGCGGTACAGTCGGGCTCCAACATGATCTACCACGCCGCCGGCTGGCTCGAAGGCGGGCTGATCGCCAGCCCCGAGAAATTCATCATGGATTGTGAAATCCTGCAGCAGATTCAACGCTATATGGACCCGGCCACATACGCCACCGGTCCCGGCGACATCGCTCTGGACGCGGTGCGCGAGGTCGGAAGCAACGGGCATTTCTTCGGTATTCAACACACCCAGGACCGGTACACCACGGCGTTTTATCAACCTTTCCTCAGCGACTGGAAGAACTTCGAAGCCTGGGAGGCCGGCGGCGCGATCTGGACGCCCGAACGGGCACATATGCTCTACAAGGAAATCCTCGACGCGTTCGAAGCCCCGCCCATCGACGACGCCATCCGCGAGGAGCTGTCGGCCTTCGTCGCCCGCCGCAAGGAAGAGGGCGGCGCGCCGACCGATTTCTGAGTGACTGAAAACCGCCTGAAATTTTAGGTGTTGGCGCTTTGTTAAGACGTGGAGGCGACTATCGGCCCCGAGCGAAAGGGTGCCGGTATGCATGGTCTCGTCAACAGGGCGGTGCAGACATTTGTCTGCCACACATATGGTGCGGAGCGCTGGGCGACCATTGCCGGGGCGGCGGGGCTGGACGTTCCGGATTTCGAGGCGATGCTGGTTTACGAGGACCGTCACACACATGCGGTGCTGGACGCCCTGCGCCGGGAACTGAACCGCGACCTGAACGATATTCTCGAAGATCTGGGCACCTATCTGGTGTCCCACCCCGAAGTTGCCCGCCTGCGCCGCTTGCTGCGGTTCAGCGGGGTCACCTATCTGGAGTTTCTGCATTCTCTGGACGACCTGCCGGTCCGCGCGCGTCTTGCCGTGTCGGACCTGCACCTGCCCGATCTGGTGCTGCGCGAACATGCAACCGGTGAATTCAGCCTGACGGTCGGGCCCGGCATCCCGGGCTTCGGCAGCGTGATGATGGGCATCCTGCGGGCCATGGCGGATGATTATGGCGCGCTGGCCTTTCTCGAATACCACGGACGCAGCCAGTGCCGGGATGTGATCTCGATCCGGCTGGTGGATGTCAGCCACGCCGAAGGCCGGCAGTTCGAACTGGGGACACCCGCAGGATGACAGGGGACCCCACACTGAACGCTGTCCTTCACGCCTTCTGTCCCATGCATGTGCAGATCGACGGAACCGGGCATATCACCGGCTGCGGTGACACATTACAGAAATGCCGCCCCGGTCAGGATCTGCGCGGCCAGAGGTTTCTGGAGGTGTTCGAACTCAGCCGCCCGCGCAAGGTGATGTCGATGGCCGCTCTGCTGGACCGCGCCGGGTCCCGGCTGCACATGCAGTTCCGGGCGCCGCCCTGCACGTCGATGATCGGTGTCGCGGTTCCGATGCCAGATGGCGGCGCGCTGGTGAACCTGTCACCGGGCATTTCCGTGATCGATGCGGTACGCGACTACGCGCTGACCGGCACGGATTTCGCGGTGACCGACCTGACCGTCGAAATGCTGTTCCTGGTCGAGGCAAATGCCGCCGCGATGGAGGCGTCGCGCCACCTGAACCTGCGCCTGCAGGGGGCCAAGATTGCCGCCGAGGAACAGGCTTTCACCGACACGCTGACCGGGCTGAAGAACCGCCGCGCGCTGGATCACGTCATGGCCCGGCTCAGCAGCGCCGAAACCGCCTTTGCCCTGATGCATCTGGACCTTGATTTCTTCAAGGCGGTCAATGACACGCTGGGCCACGCCGCCGGGGACCACGTGTTGCAGCAGGTGGCACGGCGCATGGTTCAGGAAACCCGTGACCGCGATACGGTCGCCCGGGTCGGCGGGGACGAATTCGTGCTGATCCTCAACGACATCGACGACCGGCGGCGGCTGGCCGCGGTGGCCCGGCGTCTGATCGACCGGCTCGAGGAGCCGATCCCGTTTGCCGGGGAAGCCTGCCGGGTGTCGGCCAGCATCGGTATCGCGCTGTCCTCGCAGCGGCCCGACGGGCAGATCGAAAAGCTGATGGATGATGCCGACGCCGCGCTCTACGCCGCCAAAAGCGCAGGCCGGGCGGATTTCCGGTTTTGCGAAAGACGCGGGGATCCGTCGTTCCACGACGATCTGAGCGCGGCCAATGACCGGCGCGAACCCGCCTCGCGTGGCAGCCAGCTCCGCCCCCGCTAGGCCCTGTCAGCCGATGCCGGGCGGGTTGCAGCGGTTGGGTTTGATGTCGATCAGCGGCGTGCCGTCCAGACAATCCAGCCCGCGCACCAGCACCCGGTCCGCATGCACCGCTTCGATTGTGACATGCGACAGGCCGATCGGGTTCGGCCGCACCGGCGACCGCACGGCAAACGTGCCCACCAACCGGTCCGAGGAATGCGGGGCCTGCAGCACCAGATCCCGGCGCGACTGATCCAGCCAGTACAGGATATCGCCGGCCGCGAACCGCTCCAGCCCCGTCAGGCCCGGGCGCCATTGCGGCAGGACCTCCAGTGTACAGACCGGACCGTTCGCCGGGTCGCCGCGCCGCGGGCAGTCGGCACGGGTGGCAAACGGCGTCCGGATCGTGCCGATGAACTGCACCACCGCGTCCGGCTGAACCGGGTGATCAACCGTCACCTCGCCGGGGCGCAGCGCGTATCTGTCCCGCTCGGCCATCCCTCACCCCCCGCAAATGTTCTGCAACAGGACCCAGTCCCGGTCTGCCAGAACCGTGTCCGGCGTCCGGCCGGCCATCGGGTCCGCCTCGATCAGCGACAGCACGGTCTCACCCGTGACGTCCCGCGCATAGGCATAGGGCGTGGACGGCACCGCCACGGCGTCAAACGCTGTCAGCATCGCCCCGTCCGCAACCGGGTCCCGCGTTTCCGTCAGAACCCGTGCCGCGTAATTGTCCAGCGTGTGCTGGTCCAGCATCCCGGTGGTCAGAAGGCGAAACGCCGCCAGCGGCCCGCTTTGTTCCAGCATCCGGCGCAGCGGGTCCTGTCCCTGCATCCGCACCCGTTCGCTCAGAACGAAGCCCGCCACCACCGCCGGGTCCTCGAAATCCTCGATCAGTGCCTTGTTGAGCAACACGATATTGCCGGGCAGATGCCGGCTGTCGTCCAGCCCGGTCTGCAGCACCACGATCCGGCGCACCCCCGTGCGCGCCTCCAGCCGGTTGACCGCCGCCCGCGTATCGCCGGTGTCGCAGGCCGGTCCGGTCACCCGTTCGATCCGCGTCAGCAGGTCGGCGCCGATCTCCTGCCTTTTGATTTCCGGCACCACCGACACGGTATGCGTCACCAGCGCATCGGGCAGCCAGAACACCGTAATTGCCACGATTGCCACCAGCGCGGTGATCCCGCTGAACAGCCGCAACCGGCCCGGATGCGGGCGCGCCCGTTCGACCGCATGGCGCAGCTTCTCGATGGCCGCGATCATCTCGGCCTCGTCTTCGGACAATTCCAGCGTCTCGCCCGGATCGCCGTCCGGCGAAAACACCGCCGGACGTTCCCCCGGATTGACCCGGGTGACGGCCGCCAGCGACCAGTGTGTCAGGGCAGTGTTGTTGATGTCGGTAATGGTCAGCGTTGCATCGCCGATGGCGACGAAGACTTCGCGCCGCTGGTCTTCGACCGTGGGCCGCCACAGCCCCGTCGCCTCCAGCCTTTGGTATTCGCGCAACGCGGTCATTTTTCGTGGTGGCTCTGCTCAGCCTCATTTCCAGCGACCCTATCACAGCAGGCACCGGGCGGTAAACGCCCGCTGAACTGGGCCCGTCAGCCCAGCGCCGCCGCGGTTTTGCGCAGAACGAATTTCTGGATCTTGCCGGTCGAGGTTTTTGGCAATTCCTGAAACACCACGCGCTTGGGGGCCTTGAACCCGGCGAGGCTCTGGCGGGCAAAGGCAATCATCCCGGCCTCGTCCACACCGGCCCCGTCTTTCAGTTCGATGAAGGCGCAGGGCACCTCGCCCCATTTCTCGTCCGGCTTGGCCACGACCGCGGCCAGCAGAACGTCAGGATGTTCCATCAGCGCGCCCTCGACCTCGACCGAGCTTATGTTTTCGCCGCCGGAAATGATGATGTCCTTGGACCGGTCCTGGATCTGGATGAAACTGTCGGGATGCTGCACGGCGATGTCGCCGGAATGGAAATACCCGCCGGCAAACGCCTCGGCCGTGGCTTCGGGGTTCTTCAGGTATCCCTTCATCACCCCGTTGCCGCGGATCATGATCTCACCCTGGGTTTTGCCGTCCATCGGGGTCTGCTGCATCTGTTCGTCCAGCACGGTGATCTGTTCAAAAATCGGCATCGCGACACCCTGCCGGGCCTTGATCGCCGCCCGGTCCGCGCTGTTCAGATCGTCCCATTGCGAACCCCAGGTGCATTCCGTCGCCGGCCCGTAGGTTTCCGTCAGGCCATATACCTGCGTGATGTTGAACCCCATCGGTTCGATCTTGGCCAGCGTGGCCGGGGCAGGGGGCGCGCCGGCGGTGAACACCTCGACCACGTGGTCAAAGTGGCGCCGCTGATCCTCCGGCGCATTGACCAGCATGTTCAGGACGATCGGCGCGCCGCCGAAATGTGTCGCGCCTTCGTCTGCGATCGCATCGAAGATCGCCGGCGCGGTGATGTCCCGGCAACAGATCAGCGTTCCGCCAACCATGGGCATCATCCACGTGTGGCACCATCCGTTACAATGAAAGAGTGGCACGATCGTCAGGTATCGCGGCCGCAGGACCATCCGCCAGCTCAGGATCTGCCCCATCGCGTTCAGATAGGCGCCCCGGTGGTGATACACCACGCCCTTGGGTCGTCCGGTGGTGCCGGAGGTGTAGTTCAGACAGATGGATTCCCACTCATCCTCTGGCATGATCCAGTCGAATTCCGGATCCGCCACCGCCAGCAGGTCTTCGTAGGTGATGTGCCTGCCGGTGGCCGGGAAACCACCGTGCTCGTCAGGCACCTCGATAATCTCCGGCCCTGCGCCGTCCATGCGGGCAATGGCATCCTCGGCCACGGGCAGGAACTGGGTGTCGATCAGCGCGACCTTGGCATCGCCATGCCTGAAGATATAGGCAACCGTATCCGCATCCAGCCGGGTGTTGATGGTGTTCAGCACCGCGCCGCAGGCGGGTACGCCGAAATGCGCCTCGGCCTGTGGCGGCAGGTTCGGGATCATCGTCGCCACCACGTCGCCCGGCGCCACGCCCCGCGCGGCCAGCGCAGAGGCCAGCCGCGTGCAGCGCCCGGCATATTCACGATAGCTTTTGCGGTGTGCCCCGTAGATGACGGCCTGCTCGTCCCCGTAAATCAGCGCCGCCCGGCGCAGGGTCGACAGGGGCGTCAGCGGCACGTAATTCGCCGGTGTCCGCTCCAGCCCGGTTTCGTCCTGCATCCAGCCCATCGGACACCTCCCTGAATCGCCCTGCTTCGCTTTCGGAGCCCGATATTGTGCCAAGTCGCGCGGGTTTGAAAGGGAAAGCCATCACAGGACCCATCCGTGACCGGGCAGTGATTGCGCTCGGACCGATGTCAGGTATCGTCGCGGCATGATCATCAGCACCGGGCGCAAATACGTCTTCGTCCATATTCCCAAGACTGGCGGCACCGCCATGGCGCTGGCGCTGGAAGACCGCGCCATGAAGGATGACATGATGCTGGGCGACACGCCAAAGGCGAAAAAGCGCCGCCGCCGGCTGAAGGATGCGCGCACGCGGGGGCGGCTGTGGAAGCATTCCACGCTGGCCGACATCGACGGTTTGCTGCCCGAGGGCGTGCTGGAAGGCCTGTTTGCCTTCACGCTGGTGCGCAATCCATGGGACCGGATGGTCAGCTACTATCACTGGCTGCGCGGGCAGGGTTTCGACCATCCGGCGGTCCGGCTGGCCTCGGAGCTGGATTTCCCGGCCTTTGTCACCCACGCCCACACCCGGGCCGGCATGCGCAACGCGCCGGCCGCGCGTTACATGCGGCGGGCGGACGGAACCGAACAATGCGCGGCCTATATCCGGATCGAGGCCTACGCGCAGGATGTGGCCCCTCTGGCGGCGCATCTGGGGTTTCAGCCGGTCCTGCAGGCCGGGGTGAACCCGTCTGGCCGGGACCGGGACTATCGCCCGTATTACGACGATGACGCCGCACAGGCGGTTTCGCAGGACTGCCGCGAGGATATCGACCGGTTCGGATACCACTTTGACGCATAGCATTGTTTCCGCTGTCGCAGCGGTGACAATTGTTCCCCGGCTTTGTCGCCAAATGCCCGACCAATGCCCGAATCTTGCCGCTTTGCCGACCCGGACCGACCATCCGAATCAACAAATCTGGTCTGGCAAGGCCGGGATCAGATAACCCCGGTCGCATCTGGGGAAGAAAAATGTTCGATTGGTTCAAAGGCGGCACAGAGGACGCCAACTGGAATACCGATATCGCCCTGCCAGGCGACGGTCTGTTGATCACCGGCCAGAATGGCCTGCTGGCCGGCACGCATGTCGCGTCGAACCTCGGCTGGCGCAAGGTCGAGGCGCTGAGCGTCGGCGACAAGGTCCTGACCTTTGATAACGGCATGCAGACGGTGGTGGACATCCAGCGCGAAACGCTCTGGATCGGCGAACGCGGACATGCCCATCCCACGACGCTGCCGATCCATCTGCCACAAGGCGCGCTGAACAATCGGTGCGACATGTGGCTGATGCCGGATCAGGGGCTGCTGGTCGAAAGCGACGCGGTCAGCGATCTCATGGGGGATCCGTTTGCCGTTGTTTCGGCCCGGTCGCTGGTCGGTCTGGGCGGGATTTCCCGCATGGCGCCGGCGCAAAAGCTCGAAATCACGATCCTCTCATTCGAAAATGACGAGGTCATCTATGTCGAGGGCGGACTTCTGGCGCATTGCCCGCGCCCGCGCGATTTCCTGCGTGACGAGTTTACCGACGGCAGCGACCTCTACGATGTGCTGGACACGAGCAGCGCGCGGTCGCTGGTCGAAAACCTCGTGGGCACCGCAGACGCCCGTGGCTTTACCTACGATCCCGAAGACGTGCTCCTGCTCGCCTGAACACGCTCGATCGCAGACCAGATCGCGGACAACACCGTTGCCACGACCGTGCTCAGCAGCACCGCGAGGATTGCCGCTTCAATCCGAACCAGCGCTGCGTGCTGGGACGGGGCAGTGGCCAGCAGGATGCTCACGGAAAAGGCGGCCGCCGAATACGGCCCGGGATGCGGGAGCATTCGCAATCCGATCAGGAACATCACGCCGGCGATGGCCAACAGCTGTGAAACCGGCGCATTCAGCATAAGAAACAGCATCGCCAGCACGCTGCCACCCGCCGCGCCCAGCCCGCCGCGCACCGCGTCGGAAACCACCTGACCGGGGGCGGCCAGCCCGCGCATCACGAACAGCAGCGCCAGCCAGTGGGCAAAGCGTTCGTCGATCAGGTGCATGGCAAAAACCGCAATCGCCAACCCCGCCATCAAAAACCCAGCAAGCCCGACGCCGAACCGAACCGGGGCAGGGTCCTGCACGACCGCGCCGGCCAGCGGTGTCAGTTGCACTATCGCCCAGCCCGCCGCCATGGCGACAATCGCGGGAAAACCGCGACGCCGGTGCCGGGCATCGCCGGGATCAGGGCCAGCGCGGTTGCCAGAAACAACGCCATGATACCGGACCTGCCACCGGTCGCCGACGCCTCGACACCCGCCGAAAGGCTCAGGATTGCCGCGATCCCCCACAAGGCAGGTTTTGACGGGAACAGCACCATCAGCCCGACGCAGACCGCCCCGACGATCAGCGGCCATGGCAGGCTGCGGCGCGGGCTGAGGATTGCGCCGAACACGCCGGCGATAAGGCCGGGAATGGCCGCCGGAGCGGCGCCTTCGAAAATCAGGAAGGAAGGGATCAGGACCGCCGCAGCGATCCCGATCAGCAATGCAATGGCCGGCCAGGGCAGCAACCCGGGCCGGCCGGTTGTCGTGTCCGGGCGGTTTGTCACCGCCCCGGCTCAGGCTGCGGCAGCCTGAGCGCCGAACCGTCCGTAAAAGCTCTGGCCCTTGTCGGCCATCTCGCGCAGCAGCGGCGGGCAGGCAAAGCGCGCGCCGAATTTCTCGGTCAGCGCGTCACAGCGTTCCGCGGCATATTCCGCGCCGATGATGTCGAGCCATGCAAACGGCCCGCCGGTCCACGGCGCGAAACCCCAGCCCAGCACCGCGCCGACATCGCCTTCGCGGATGTCTTCCAGCACGCCTTCTTCCAGCGCCCGCACCGCTTCCAGCACCTGCGCGAACATCAGCCGTTCCTGAACCTCGTGCAGGTCCGGCTGGTCTTCGGCCAGCGGGTACTTGTCCTGGATGCCCTTCCAGTACCCGGCGCGCTTGCCCTTTTCGTCATAGTTGAAATAACCGGCCTTGGACTTGCGGCCCAACCGGCCCTGATCTTCCATCCACACGATCAGATCGTCGGCTTCGGACGCGGGATATTCATTACCCATCGCCGCCTTGGTCGCCTTCATGATCTTCACGGCCAGATCGATCGAGGTCTCATCGCCCAGCTGCACCGGACCCACCGGGAAACCCAGCTGCTCGGCGGCATGGTCGATCATCCACGGCGCGACGCCCTCGGTGATCATCCGCGTGGCCTCGTTGCCATAGGGAATGATACAGCGGTTGGCATAGAAGAACCGCGCGTCGTTGACCACGATCGGCGTCTTGCGGATCTGGCGCACATAATCCAGCGCCTTGGCCACGGCCCGGTCGCCGGTTTCCTTGCCCTTGATGATCTCCACAAGCAGCATGCGTTCCACCGGCGAGAAGAAGTGAATGCCGATGAACTGCTCGGGCCGCACGCTGGCCTTGGCCAGACCGGTGATCGGCAGGGTCGAGGTGTTGGAGGCAAAAATGCAGTCCTCGCCGATGATCGCCTCGACCTTCTTGGTCATCTCCGCCTTGACGGCCGGATCCTCGAACACCGCTTCGATGATCAGATCACACCCCTTCAGGTGCTGCAGATCCGGCGTCGCCGTGATCAAGCCCAGCATCGCCTCTTTCTTTTCCGGCGTTGCCTTGCCGCGCTTGATGCCCTTGTCCAGATAGGCCTCGGTATAGGCCTTGCCACGGTCCGCGCTCTCCTGATCGCGGTCGATCAGCACCACTTCGATCCCGGCCTGCGCACTGACCAGAGAAATGCCTGCACCCATCATGCCGGCCCCCAGAACGCCTACCTTGCGCACCCGTTGATCGGCCACCCCTTCGGGACGCACCGCGCCTTTTTCCAACGCTTCCTTGTTCACGAACAGCGACCGCATCATCGCCGCCGAGGACGGGTTCATCAGCAGGTTGGTGAACCAGCGTGCCTCGATCCGAAGCGCGGTGTCGAAATCGACCAGCGCCCCTTCATACACCGCGCTCAGCAACGCCTTGGGCGCCGGAAAGGCTCCCTTGGTGCGCCCGTTAATCATGGCGCTGGCGCCGACGAAGTTCATGAACCCGGCCGGGTGATAAGGCGCGCCGCCGGGCATCTTGTACCCCTTGGCATCCCACGGCTTGACCAGGTCCGCATCGGTCGCGTTCAGCACCCATTCCTTCGCCGCGGCCAGCGGATCGGCGACAACCTCGTCGATGATGCCAGCACACTTGGCCTTGGCCGGGTCCAGCATCTTGCCTTCCAGCAACAGCGGCGCCGCCGCAACCGCGCCCAGCTTCTTGGCCAGCCGGGTCGTGCCGCCCGCGCCGGGGAACAGACCCACCATAATCTCGGGCAGGCCGATCCGGGCCTTCTTGTTGTCGGCGACAAAGATCCGGTGCGTCGCCAGCGGCAGTTCCAGCCCGATACCGGCCGCCGTGCCGGGCAGGGCCGCGGCAACCGGCTTGCCGCCCTTCTTCTTCTTGAAATCCATCCCGGCCAGCTCGATCTTCCGCAGCAGCCCGTGCATCTGCATGATGCCGTCGAACAGCCCCTGCGCCGGGTTGTCGCCTGCGCTGTCGCGCATGCTGGCCAGAACCGTCAGATCCATGCCGCCGGCAAAGCTGTCGGGCTTACCCGAGGTGATGACGATGCCCTTGACCGCCTCGTCCGCCAGCGCGTCGTCGACGCAGGCATTCAGCTCCTGCAGCGCGTCCAGCCGCATCACGTTCATCGACTTGTCAGCCACGTCCCAGGTGATCACGGCAACGCCGTCATCACCCTTAACCATTGTAAAGTCAGTCATTTTCGTCTCCGATCTGGTCAGCCGTCATCGGGCTGCCATCCTTTTTCGTGAAGACCGCACCGTCGCCATCCGTCTTCACCATCATGTCCATATCGCTGTAATAGGCGGTCTCGGTCGGGGTCCGCGTGCCCACCACAAGAAAGGCCGCCCGCGTGTCGGTCCGGTTGATCAGGCAATGCCCGTTCTGCGCCCCCGCGGGCCAGGCCGCGCAATCGCCCGGCCGCATCACCGTTTCGCCATCATCCTCAACCAGCACCAGCTCGCCTTCGGTCACCATGGCGAACTCGTCCTGCTTCATATGGTAATGGCGCAGCGAAGACGCGCCGCCCGGTTCGATGAACACAAGGTTCACACCGAACTGCGTGAGCCCGCCCGCATCGCCCAGCCGCAGCGACGACCGGCCATCCATCAGGGCATTCAGCCTGCCCGGATAGATTGACCCGGTGCGCCGCTCCAGCGTTGAAAGATCCAGCTTCGGCATCAGACCCGCTCGATGATCGTCGCCGCGCCCATGCCCGAGGCAATGCACAGCGTCGCCAGCCCGGTTTCCTTGTCGGACCGTTCCAGCTCGTCCAGCAGCGTGCCGATGATCATCGCACCGGTCGCGCCCAGCGGGTGCCCCATCGCGATCGAACCGCCGTTAACGTTGACCCTGCCGCTGTCCACGTCGAAGGCCTGCATGAACCGCAGCACGACTGAGGCAAAAGCTTCGTTGACCTCAAAGAGGTCAATGTCGCCGATCTCCATGCCGTTGTCCTTCAGGATCTTCTCGGTCACCGGCACCGGGCCGGTCAGCATGATCGTCGGATCGGTGCCGATCTTGGCCGTCGCCCGGATCCGTGCCCGCGGCTTCAGACCCCATTTCTCGCCAAACTCCTTGTTGCCGATCAGCACGGCGGCCGACCCGTCAACGATACCCGAGGAATTGCCCGCATGGTGGATGTGCTCGACCTTCTCCAGCTCCGGGTATTTCAGCAACGCCACCTTGTCGAAGCCCGGCATCTGTTCGCCCATCATCTGGAAGGACGGGTTCAGCGCGCCGAGGCTCTGCATGTCGGTGCTGGGTCGCATGTATTCATCCCGGTCCAGAATGGTCAGCCCGTTCTGGTCCTTCACGTCGATCACCGATTTCGCGAACCGGTTGTCATCCCACGCGGCCTTGGCCCGGCGCTGGGATTCGACCGCCAGACTGTCGGCATCGTCGCGGGAAAACCCGTATTTGGTCGCGATGATATCTGCCGAAATCCCCTGCGGGACAAAATACTGTTCCATCGCAACCGACGGGTCCACGGCAATCGCCGCCCCGTCCGAACCCATGGCCACGCGCCCCATCATCTCGACACCGCCGGCGATGTAAGCCTCGCCCGCGCCGCCACGCACCTGGTTCGCGGCGAGGTTCACCGCCTCCATGCCGGACGCGCAGAAGCGGTTGATCGCCAGCCCGGGAATGGACTCGTCCAGATCCGAGGCCAGCACCGCCGACCGCGCCAGGCAGCCACCCTGTTCCATCACCTGCGTGACATTGCCCCAGATCACGTCCTCAACGGCATGGCCATCGAGATTGTTACGCTCCTTGATCGCGTTCAGCGTCAGCGCACTCAGCCGCAGCGAGGTCACTTCATGCAGGCTGCCGTCCTTGCGGCCCTTGCCACGCGGCGTGCGCAGGGCGTCATAAATATAGGCTTCGGTCATCGTTCTCTCCTTCAGGCGCGGTCCGCGGGCGAACCGGGCATCAAATCATAGGGGGCTTTCCACCCCGGCGTTTCACTGAGCCGTGTCAGCCAGGCGTCGATATTGGGCCACTCGGCCCGGTCGAACCCGAACGGCTCGGGGTAATAAAGATATCCGCAGCAGCTGAGATCGGCATTGGTGATCGCGTCACCCACGATCCAGTCGCGCCCGGCCAGATGCGCATCCAGAACCTGAAACGCCGCCTTCAGACGGCCCTGCGCAAACGCAATCACATCCGCACTGCGATGCGCTTCCGGCAGGAAATTCATCAGGAACCGGGTCATCCCGGCCTGGCTCGAAAGCTTGTGATTGTCCCACAGCACCCAGCGCAGAACTTCGTAGCGCTCCTCCGGCGTGCCGCCGAACTTGCCGGTTTTGTCGGTGATGTATTGCTGAATGACACCGGATTGCGACAGCCGCACATCCCCGTCCACCAACACCGGCGCCTCGCCCATCGCATTGACGTTTTCGCGGTACTCGGGCGTCCGCGCGGCCCCGCCGAAAAAGTCGACAAACACCGGCTCCCAGTCGAGCCCGCTCAGCTCCAGGGCCAGCGCCGCCTTGTAGGAATTTCCACTTTCACCGAAGCAATGCAGTTGAATGGTCATGGTCTCAGGTCCCTCCCGGATCGTTTGCCAAAATGTTGCACGTGGGGGTTTCACACCCCCACACCCCCGTGGAGTATTTGAACAAAGATGAAGCAGTCCTGTCTGCAAGAGCTGCTGCCGAATGGCGTGGGCGCAGTTTCATCTTTGTACAAATACTCCCGCCGGAGGCATCCTGCCGCGCCTCTTTCGCGGCCGGCCGCCGGGTTACAGCGACCGTGAAATCAGCTCCTTCATGATCTCGTTGGTGCCGCCATAGATCCGCTGAACCCGCGCATCCGCCCACATCTCGGCAACGGCATATTCCTGCATGAAGCCATAGCCGCCGTGCAGTTGCACGCATTCATCCAGCACCTTGCCCTGCATGTCGGTCGACCAGAATTTAGCCATCGCCGCCTTCTCGACGGTCAGGACGCCGCGCATTTGCTCGGCGATGCACTCATCGAGAAAGGCGCGCGCCACTCTCGTGTTGGTCAGGCATTCCACCAGCTTGAACCGGGTGTTCTGAAACTGGGTCAGCGGCCCGCCAAAGGCTTCGCGTTCCTTGCAATAGCGATGGTGCGTTCAACGGCGCCTTCCATGGCCCCCTGTGCCCCGCAGGCAATCGTCAGCCGCTCCTGCGGCAGCTGCTCCATCATCTGGTAGAAGCCGCGGCCTTCCTCGCCGCCCAGAATGTTTTCCGGCGGGATTTCGACGTTGTCGAAAAACAGCTCGGACGTATCCGCCGCGTGCAGGCCGACCTTTTCCAGATTGCGGCCCCGGCTGAAGCCCTCGGCGTTATCCGTCTCAACCACCACCAGCGACACGCCCTTGGCGCCCTCGCCCGGATCGGTCTTTGCCGCGACCACGATCAGGTCCGCGTGCTGGCCATTGGTGATGAAGGTCTTCTGCCCCGACAGCCGGTAGGCATTGCCGTCCCGGATCGCCCGTGTCCGGATCCGTTGCACATCCGATCCGCCCGAGGGTTCGGTCATGGCAATCGCGCCGACCATCTCACCGCTCACCAGCTTCGGCAGCCAGCGCTGTTTCTGCTCTTCCGAGCCATAGGCGAGGATGTAATGCGCCACGATCGGACCGTGTACCGGATAGCCCCAGCTGGCGAGATTGGCGCGCGACTGCTCGATGCAGATCACGGCCTCGTGCCCGAAATCACCGCCCGGTCCGCCATATTCCTCCGGGATCGACGGGCAGAGCAGGCCCAGAGCGCCGGCTTCCTGCCAGATCTCCTTGTCCATCTCACCCTGCTTGCGCCATTTCTCGAATTTTGGCGCCCATTCGTTGGTGATGAACTGCTGCGTCAGATCCGACAGCATATGATGCTCGTCGGTCATCCAGGCAGAGTTTGCTTCCGGACTGGTCATTTCGGCCCCCCTCAGCGCTTTCGGTCTTCCAACTCGGCATTGAACAGCCGCAGCCGGTGGGTCAGGTTTTCATGGTCGGTCACACTGTCGAAATTCTCGAACAGGAAGGACAGCGCCTCACCCTCGTCCAGCCCGGCCTCGCCGGCAAACCGCTTCAGCCGGCGATAGCCGTCCTCGGTCATTGCCACCGGCAGGCGTCGGGTCAAGCGGAACCGTTTCGGCATCTGTCCCTCCCGTAGGATGGGTGATTTCACCCATCCCCCTTTTCAGAAATTCGCAGCGTCCAGCGCCATGACCGGCTCTGCCCCGGTTTCGATCCGGGCCAGGTGCGTCGTGGTCATCGGCAGCTGCCGCGCCATGTAGTAACGCCCGGTGGCCAGCTTCGTCTCGTAGAACGCCACGTCCGAGGCGCCGCCGTCCAGCGCCGCCTTTGCCGCCAGCGCGATCCGCGCCCACATATAGCCCAGGCAGACATGGCCGAACATATGCATGAAATCGTTCGACCCGGCCAAAGCGTTGTTCGGGTTCTTCATGCCGTTTGCCATGAAATACATGCCCGCCGCCTGCAGGTCCTTGGACGCGTTCTTCAGCGGCTCCATAAAGTCGCGGTCAATCGCTTCGTCGCCGGAGTTTTCCTTGATGAACGACTTGATCAGCTCGAAAAATGCCATCACGTGCTTGCCGCCATCCTGCGCCAGCTTGCGGCCCACCAGATCCAGCGCCTGCACACCGTTGGCGCCTTCGTAGATCATGGCGATCCGCGCGTCGCGCGTGAACTGGGACATGCCCCATTCCTCGATATAGCCATGCCCGCCATAGACCTGCTGCGCCTTCACGGTCATGTCGTACCCGATATCGGTCAAAAAGCCCTTGATCACCGGGGTCACCAGCGACACCAGCCCGTCGGCATCCTTGTCCCCGGCCCGGTGCGCCGCATCGATCAGCGTCGCGCCCCACAGGATGAACGCCCGCGCACCCTCGGCAAAGCTCTTCTGCTCCATCAGCGACCGGCGGATATCCGGGTGCACAATCAGCGGATCGGCCGGGCCATCGGGGTTTTTCACGCCGGTCACGTCACGGCCCTGCAGCCGGTCCTTGGCGTATTCCAGCGCGTTCTGATAAGCCACCTCGGCCTGTGCCAGCCCCTGCATGCCAACACCCAGACGCGCCTCGTTCATCATCGTGAACATGGCGCGCATGCCCTTGTGCTCTTCGCCCAGCAGATAGCCGGTGGCGCCGTCATAGTTCATCACGCAGGTCGAATTGCCGTGGATGCCCATCTTTTCTTCGATCTTGCCGCAGGCCACGCCGTTGCGCGCGCCCAGAGAGCCGTCTCCATTCACATGGAACTTGGGCACGATGAACAGCGACACGCCCTTGATGCCTTCCGGCCCGCCCGTGATCTTGGCCAGCACCAGATGGATGATGTTGTCGGCCATGTCGTGCTCGCCGGCCGAGATGAAAATCTTCTGCCCGGTGATCTTGTAGCTGCCGTCATCCTGCGGCTCCGCCTTGGTGCGCATCAGGCCCAGATCGGTGCCGCAATGCGGCTCGGTCAGGTTCATCGTGCCGGTCCATTCACAGGCCACCATTTTGGGCAGATAGGTGTTCTTCTGCTGCTCGCTGCCATGGGCAAGGATCGCCGAGGCCGCGCCATGGGTCAGGCCCTGATACATCGTGAACGCCTGGTTCGAGGCCGAGAACATTTCGCCCACGGCTGTTCCCAGCACGTAAGGCATGTTCTGGCCGCCGTATTCCTCCGGCATGTCCAGCCCGGTCCAGCCGCCTTCCTTCATCTGCTCGAACGCGTCCTTGAACCCGGTCGGCGTATAGACCACGCCGTTTTCGAACCGGCAGCCCTCGCTGTCGCCCACCGCGTTCAGCGGTGTCAGCACTTCGGAACTGATCTTGCCGGCCTCTTCCAGCACGGCGCCGGTAAACTCGGCCTCCAGCTCGTCATAGCCCGGGGTTTGTGAACCGGTCACGTTTAGCACGTCGTGCAGCAGGAACTGCATGTCTTTGGTCGGGGCGGTATAGCTCGGCATCGTAAACTCCGGGTCTTTCTGCAGGGGGTGTTATTCGGCGGCCTTGGGGGCGCTTTGCAGAGAGGCGATCATTCTTTCGCCCCACTTGAGCTGATCCCGAAGGTCTTCAATGGCTTCGTCCAGCTCGTCGCGGCGCATTTCCATGTCCGCCAGCCGTTCCTTGGCAATCTCGTAGGTGCGGGTCAGCTGTGTGTGCTGCTGGTCGCCGACATGGTAGAGGTCCAGCAACTGCCGGATTTCTTCGAGGCTGAAGCCGAACCGCTTGCCGCGCAGGATCAGTTTCAGCCGCGCGCGGTCCCGCTTGGTGAACAGCCGTTTCTGTCCGATGCGGACCGGGAACAGCAGTTCCTTGGCTTCGTAGAACCGCAGGGTCCGCGGGGTAACGTCGAACGCATCGCACATTTCGCGGATGGTCATCTGGTCGTTGGTCATGAATTTCGCTCCGTCGTGTCTGTCGCTTCATGGACGCTTCGGGCATCAGGTGAGAAACTTCGCCCTCCATTACAACAACTGCCTGACGTTTACGTAACAGGTACGCTACGTCACTTTGAGATTGACGTAACTTCATCGAAGGTAAACTTGCCAATTTCGGGGGGCAGGGCCGTTTCCGGGCCCGGTTTCCCGTCCGGTGCCGGCGCGTCAGCTCAGGCTGGAGGCGGTTTGTGCGCGCAGGGACTTCAGCTCGTCAATCGCCTCGGTGATCTGGTCACGCTGCTTTTCCAGCTCGGCCATCTGACGGTCCGCCATTTCGACAAAAGTCTGCATCTGCGCTTCGTTGCCTTCGTTTTCGTAGATCAGCAGCCACTGCCGGATCTCTTCCAGCTGGAACCCGTATTTGCGGCCCCGCAGAATCAGCTTCATCCGGGCCCGTTCGCGCGGGCCGTAAAACCGCGCACGGCCTTCGCGGTCCGGCTGCAACAATTCAATATATTCGTAATAGCGGAGGGTTCGGGGTGTTACCTCGAACTCCGCACACATCTCTTTGAAAGAAATGCGGTCATCGGTCATTTCGCTGCTCCTCCGGCAAAAGGTTAGGAGGTCATGCACCCGAGCGCAACAGCCGGTCTTGCACCTCACCGCCGCCTGGACTCATAAAGGCGGAACACCCGCAGCCCGGAGCCCATGATGGTCGACAAGACAACCATTGCCCGCAATTTCCTCTCGGTCGTTCCATATGCCCACGCGCTGGGCCTGACGCTCGAATCAATCGGCGACGGCGTTGCCGTGATGGGCCTGCCCTATTCAAAGGACATCGTCGGTGATCCCGACAAGGGGATCGTGCATGGAGGCGCGGTTTCCGCGGCGATGGATACCTGCTGTGGTGCCGCCGTGATGTGCCACCCGTCCTCCCCGTCGCTGACCGCCACCATCGATCTGCGGATCGACTACATGCGGGCCGCGGCCCCGGGCCAGACCATCACCACCACCGCCACCTGCTACCATGTCGGGCGCAACGTGGCCTTCGTGCGGGCCGTTGCCACCGATGACGACACCGAACACCCGGTTGCCATGGCCACCGGCTCTTTCACTGTGGAGCGCTGAGATGGCCCGAAAACGTCCCGATCCCGTACAGGTCGTCAAGGAACGCCGCGACGGTGCGCTGAATGCCATCCTGCACGGCGTTCCCTATATCCGGTTCCTCGGGGTGGAGTTCGACCGGCGCGGCGACGAACTGACCGCCGTGCTGCCGTATGATGACAAGCTGATCGGCAACCCAATGCTGCCGGCCCTGCATGGCGGGGTGACAGCGTCCTTTCTGGAAATCACCGCGATCATAACGCTCAGCTGGGTGTCGATGTGGGAAGACATCGAAAGCGGCGCCATCGACGTGCAGCAGATCCGCGACGGCAACCTGCCGCGCCTGCCGCGCACCATCGATTTCACCGTCGACTACCTGCGCTCCGGCCTGCCGCGCGATGCCTATGCCCGGGCCCGGGTCAGCCGGGCCGGCCGGCGCTATGCGTCCGTGCATGTCGAAGGTTGGCAGGACAACCGCGACCGCATGTTCGCGCAGGCCACCGGGCATTTCCTGATGCCCAGCCGCGGGGCGCTCGCGGGTGCGTGACGCGACATCGCAGGTCTCGCACCGGCGCGTCCTGAACATCGCCCTGCCCATCGTTCTGGCGAACATCACCGTGCCGCTGCTGGGCATCGTCGATACCGGCGTTGTCGGGCAGCTCGGCGCCGCCGCCCCGATCGGCGCGGTCGGTATCGGTGCCACCATCCTGTCGACCTTCTACTGGGCCTTCGGCTTTCTGCGGATGGGCACTGTCGGGATGACCGGACAGGCCCGCGGGGCAGGGGACAGCGACGAGGTCGCAGCCCTGCTGACGCGTGCCCTGCTGATCGGGATCGGCGGCGGTGTGCTGCTGATCCTGCTGCAATGGCCGATCATCGCGCTCAGTTTCCGCGTCGCCCCGGCCTCGCCCGAGGTTGAAACGCTGGCGGCCGGGTACGTCGCCATCCGGATCTGGTCTGCCCCGGCGGCCATCGCGCTCTACGGGATCACCGGTTGGCTGATCGCGCAGGAACGCACCCGCGCGGTGCTGATCCTGCAAATCTGGATGAATGGTCTGAACATCCTGCTGGACCTGTGGTTCGTGCTTGGCCTCGGCTGGGGCGTGAACGGGGTTGCCATTGCCACCTTCCTCGCTGAATGGAGCGGGCTGGCGCTGGGCCTCTGGCTGTGCCGGCCGGTGTTCGGGGAACCGGGCTGGCGCAACTGGCCGCGGATTTTCGACCGGGCACGCTGGCGCTATATCCTGACGCTCAACTCTGACATTCTGGTCCGGTCGCTGCTGCTGGAAGCGATCTTTGTCTCCTTCCTGTTTCTCGGTGCGCGCTATGGCGATGTCACGCTGGCGGCCAATCAGGTGCTCAAGCAATTCGTGATCGTGCTCGCCTTCGCGCTCGATGGTTTCGCCTTTGCCGCCGAGGCGCTGATCGGTCAGGCGGTCGGTGCGAAAGACCGCGCCATGCTGCGCCGCTCGGCCATTCTCAGCAGCGGCTGGGCGCTGGCCGTTTCGGTGCTGATGGCGGCTGTAATCGCCGTCTTCGGGATGGAATTGGTTGAAACCATGACGAAATCCGTCGAGGTGCAGAACACCGCCCGGATCTACCTGATTTACGTCGCTCTGGCCGCGATTCCCGGCTGTATCGCCTTCATGCTCGACGGGATCTTCATCGGCGCCACCCGGTCGCGCGACATGCGCAACATGATGGCGGTCAGCTTCTTGGTCTATCTGCTTTCACTGGCTGTATTTTTGCCGATATTTGGCAATCACGGACTGTGGATATCCCTGTTGGTATCCTCCGTTGCGCGCAGCGTGTCGCTGGGCGTGAAATACCCGGCGCTCGAGGCATCGGCCCAGCCGGCAAAGTCAAAGTAACGTATCACTTTAACACGGATCTGCCCGTTAAAGTATCGGATCAGCATCGGCCATGGCCAAAGATTCAACCGGTTAGCCTGTGGAAACGATGTGGATTACTTTTGCGGTGAAATCAGCTCCAGAACCCGTTCCGGCGGCCGTCCGATTACCGCGCGATCCCCGGCGATGGCAACGGGCCGCTCGATCAGGATCGGGTGCGCAACCATCGCCTCGATCAGCGCATCGTCGTCTTCTGCAGCGCTCAGCCCAAGCTCCCGGAATACCTTTTCGCCCTTGCGCATCATCCCCTTCACCGGGGGGGTTCCCATCGCCTCGCGCACGGCCCGCAACTCGTCGGCGGTGGGCGCGTCTTCAAGGTAGCGGCGCACGCGCAGGTTCTGCCCGCTCTCCTCGAGCAGCGCCAGTGCCTGCCGCGATTTGGAGCAGCGCGGATTGTGCCAGTATTCGATCAAAGCCAGTCCTCCCGTTTCAGCCCGACGGCATCCTCTACATGTGCCAGCCCGTCCCGCGCCAACAGCGCGTCCAGACCCTGCGCGATCTCTGCCGCCAGCGACAGACCGCCATAAACTAGCGCCGTGTACAGCTGCACCGCGCTCGCGCCCGCGGTGATCTTGGCATAGGCCTGTTCCGCGTTTGAGATCCCGCCCACCCCGATCAGCGGCACCGCGCCATCGGTCAGCTTGTGCAGGCGCGCCAGAACCCGGGTGGATTTTTCAAAAAGCGGCGCGCCGGACAATCCGCCCGCCTCCCCCGCCTGAGGATCGCGCAGCCCGGTCCGGTCCAGCGTGGTGTTGGTGGCAATCACCGCGTCAACCTTTGTGGTCAGTGCCACTTCAGATACGTCCTCCAGTTCAGCCGCACTTAAGTCCGGCGCGATCTTCAGGAACACCGGCACCGGGCGGCTCAGCCCGGCCCGGGCCTCCATCACCGTGCCCAGCAACCCGGCCAGCGCCGCCTTGCCCTGCAGGTCGCGCAGCTTCTCGGTATTCGGCGAGGACACGTTGACCGTGGCAAAATCCAGATGCGTCGCACAGAGCGTCAGCACCTGCACATAATCCGCCACCCGGTCGGCGCTGTCCTTGTTTGCCCCGAGGTTCAGGCCGATCACGGCATCCCGCGGCCGCGCCGCCAGCCGCGCGGCGATGGCCGCCATTCCGTCATTGTTGAATCCGAACCGGTTGATCGCCGCCCGGTCCTGCATCAGCCGGAACAGCCGTGGCCGCGGGTTCCCCGGCTGTGGCCGCGGCGTGGCCGCGCCCACCTCGATAAACCCAAATCCGCTCTGCGACAGCGGGGCAAGCGCGGTCGCGTTTTTGTCGAACCCCGCCGCCAGCCCCACCGGGTTCGGCAGGTCCAGCCCGGCCACCCGCGTCCGCAGCCGGTCGGAGGTCACCGGTCCGGGCCGCGGCAACAGCCCCATCCGCAACGCCCGTATCGCCAGCCCGTGCGCGGTTTCGGGGTCGATCCGCAAAAGCGCGCCCAGCCCGATCCGTTCCAGCGGTGTCATGTCATGCGATCCGGAAAGACGTGCTGCCCGTCCTGCAGCGGCAGAGGCTCGGCCCAGATCACGTCCGACAGCCGCAACCGCCCGTACAGATGCGGAAACAGCGCCCCGCCGCGCGACGGCTCCCATTTCAGGGCGTCGCCCAGCGTGTCGGCCTCCAGCGCCAGCAGCATCAGCCCGTCGGCACCGGTAAAGTGTTTGGCCGCGGTTTCCGCCGCCTGCACGGCGGTGGAAAAATGCACGAACCCGTCCGTGACATCGATCGGTGCACCGGTGGTTTCACCCCGGTCCTGCAGGTCGCGCCATTCCCCGGCGCGGAGGATTTTATAGATCAGCATGGCGGCCTGATGCCCCGCCGGGCCGGGCCGGTCAAGCCGGATGTTGATGTCGCGCAACTGGGCTTTGACACGCCGCGGAAACAGGCGCACCATGGCGCTATCCAATCTGGGAGAATAGCCATGATAACACGCTTTCTGATGTCAGCTGCCGCGCTCTGTCTGACCGCCGGTGTCGCTGCTGCCGACTACAAACTCACGATATTGCACACCAATGACTTCCACGCCCGGTTCGAGCCGATCAACAAGTATGACAGCGGCTGCAAGCCTGAGGATAACACCGAGGGCAAGTGCTTTGGCGGCACGGCCCGTCTGGCCACGGCGATTGCCGACGCCCGTGCACGGGCCGGAAACTCGATCCTCGTCGATGGCGGGGACCAGTTCCAGGGCACGCTGTTTTATACCTGTTACAAGGGCAAGCTCGCCGCCGAGATGATGAACAATCTCGGCTATGACGCAATGACCGTGGGCAACCACGAATTTGACGACGGCCCCGAAGTGCTGCGCGGGTTCATGGACGCCGTGGATTTCCCGGTGCTGATGTCGAACGCGGATGTGAGCGGCGAGGACCTGCTGGCCGGTGTTCTGCAGAAATCGACCGTGATCGAAGTGGGTGGCGAAAAGCTGGGCTTCATCGGGCTGACCCCGCAGGACACGGACGAGCTTGCCAGCCCCGGACCCAACATCACCTTCACCGACCCGTCACAGGCGGTGCAGGGTGAGGTCGACCGGCTGACCGCCGAAGGGGTCAACAAGATCATCGTGCTCAGCCATTCCAGCTACGGTGTCGATCAGGTCGTGGCCGCCAACACCACCGGTGTCGATGTGATCGTCGGCGGGCATTCCAACACCTACCTGTCCAACACCTCGGACCGCGCCGCCGGCCCGTACCCGACAATGGTGAACGGTGTCGCCATCGTGCAGGCTTACGCCTATGGTAAGTTCCTCGGCGAACTGAACGTGACCTTCGACGACGCCGGCAACGTGACTTCCGCCACCGGCGAACCACTGATCATGGACGCGTCCGTTTCCGAGGATCCGGCCTTGGTCGCCCGGATTGCCGAGGCCGCCAAACCGCTGGACGAAATCCGCAACCGTGTGGTCGCCGAAGCGGCCGAAGCGATTGGCGGCGACCGGGCCGCGTGCCGCAGCCAGGAATGTTCGATGGGGTCGCTTATCGCCGACGCCATGCTCGACCGGGTTCGGGATCAGGGCATTGACGTGGCCATCCAGAACGGCGGCGGCATCCGCGCGTCGATTGACGCAGGGCCGGTCACGATGGGCGAGGTTCTGACCGTGCTGCCCTTCCAGAACACGCTGTCCACCTTCCAGGTGACCGGTGCGGTGCTGCTCGAGGCGCTGGAAAACGGTGTCAGCCAGATCGAGGACGGCGCCGGGCGCTTCCCGCAGGTTGCGGGTATGACCTATGCCTTCGACGCGTCTCAGCCGGCTGGCAGCCGCATCAGCGACGTTATGATCGGCGGCGCGGCGCTGGACCCGGCGAAAACCTATGGCGTCGTGTCCAACAACTATGTGCGCAATGGCGGTGACGGCTACAAGATGTTCCGCAGCGCTGAAAACGCTTATGATTTCGGCCCCGATCTGGCCGATGTCACGGCCGAGTTCCTTGCGGCGCAGGGCCCGTTCACGCCCTATACCGACGGGCGGATCACGGTGAAGTAAGCCGCCGGGTCTTGACGACAGGGACGGGCTCCATTAATTAACGATATTGTTAATTAATGGAGCCCTGCCATGAAGAGTCTGCACGTTTTTCCTGCCTCGCCGAACGCGAAAAAGGCGATGATGGTCAACCACCTGACCGGATTGAACCTGCCGCTGGAGGTCGTCAACCTGCCCGAGGGGGCGCAAAAGTCGCCGGAGTTTCTGGCGCTGAACCCGAATGGGAAGATCCCGGTGCTGGAATTTACCGACGGCAGCACGCTCTGGGAATCCAACGCGATCATCAACCGCATGGCGTCCGAAGCAAAAAGCGACCTCTGGCCGGCAACCATGGACCGGTACGACATCCTGCGCTGGCAGTTCTGGGAAGCCTGTCACTGGACCCCGGCCTGTTCGAAATACATCGGCAGGCACCTGTTCAAACGGGACAGCATCGATATGGACGCCGCGGCCTTGGATTTCCACAAATACGCCGCCGTTCTGGATGACCATCTCGACGGACGTGACTGGCTGGTGGGCGGGGCCATGACCACGGCGGATATCTCGGTCGCGGCGATCCTGGCCTACCGCGAGGCCTGTCACTATCCGCTGACGGATTACGCCAATATCAACCGCTGGTTCGCAAGCCTCGCCGCGCTCGAGGCTTGGTCCGTGGCCAACCCGGCACCGCAGGCCGCCTGAGGCGGCACAAATCGTCAACGATTTGTGGGGCAATTCATTGATGAATTGCCTGCGAATTGTTGACAATTCGCCTTCCCGGCCGGTTCGGAGCCGGGTGCTGGTCTTTCGCGGAACGTGTCACTAGGCTTCGGACTATGTGCGGCCGTTTCGCGATCACCCTGCCCAATGACGCCATGGCGCGGCTTTTTGCCGCGTCCCCGGCAAACGACCTGCCCGTGGTGCCGAATTACAATGTCTGCCCAACCACGCAGGTGCATGTGGTCCGGGCGTCGCAGAGCGGCCGGCAGGTGTTGCCGATGCGCTGGGGGTTTTTGCCACACTGGTACAAAACCGAAACCGGCGGGCCGCTGCTGATCAATGCAAGGGCCGAAACCGTCGCGGAAAAACCCGCCTTCAAATCCGCCTGCCGGGACCGGCGCTGCCTGATTGTCGCCACCGGGTTTTACGAATGGACCAAGGACGCGGATGGCAACCGCCTGCCGTGGTACATTTTCCGCCGCGACGGCGCGCCGATCGCCTTTGCCGGGATCTGGCAGGTCTGGGGCAGGGACGATCCGAAGACCACCTGTGCGGTCGTCACCACGGCGGCGAATGACCGGATATCGGCCGTGCATCACCGCATGCCGCTGATCCTCGAACCCGGGGACTGGCCGCTCTGGCTGGGCGAGGCCGGCAAAGGCGCGGCCGTGCTGATGCGTCCGGGGGCGGAAGATGTGCTGGACTGGCACCGGGTCGACCCGGCCGTCAATTCGAACCGGGCGAAGGGCGCGGAGCTGATCGCGCCGGTTTGACCGCCGGCGCCGGGGGTTCCACCCCCGGACCCCCGGGAGTACTTGGACAAAGATGAAGAACGGGGTGTTTTCTTGACCGTCACGCTCAAGCAGCTGGAAACTTTTGTCTGGGTCGCGGATCTGGGCAGTTTTCGCCGCGCGGCGGAGCGGATGAACACCACGCAGCCGAATATCTCGGCCCGGGTGGCCGGGCTGGAGGCCGCGCTGGGCCAGCGGCTGATGCAGCGCGATGCGGGATCGGTGGCGCTGACCCCGGTGGGCGAGGAGGTGCTGGCCCGGGCCCGCATCGTGCTGCGCGCGACCGAGGATCTGGTGCTGGCGGCCGGGGATGCGGGCCGGGTCGAGGGCGTGTTGCGACTGGGCGTGACCGAGATGATTGCGCTGACCTGGCTTGATGGTTTCCTGCGCCGGGTGCGGGCGGCCTATCCGTCGGTGCAGTTGGAACTGACAGTGGACCGCAGCGCGGTGCTGACTGATATGTTGGCGGAACGGGGGCTGGACCTGACCCTGCAAAGCGCGCCGTTCGAGCGCGGGACCAGCGGCGTCGTGCCGCTGGGCGAATACCCGTTCGTCTGGGTCGCGGCCCCGGCGCTGGATCTGCCGGAGGGGCCGCTTTCGCTGGGCGCGCTGACCCGGCACGCGGTTCTGACCCATGCCCGCGGCACTTTCCCTTATGATCAGCTGGCCGGGCATCTGGCCGGGCAGGCGCGCGGTGACGTGCGGCGGATCACGTCGAGCAACCTCGCTGTCTGCCTGCGGATGACCGCCGGCGGCATGGGCGTGGCCTGCCTGCCCGAAGCGATGGTGACCGGCGCGGTGGCGCAGGGGCGGTTGCGGCGGCTGGCCTATGACTGGGTGCCGGATCCGCTGCGCTTTGCTGCGCGTTTCGATGCCGAACGTGCCGCGGGTTTCGTCCGGCAGGCGGCCGGTCTGGCGGCCGTGGAGGATAAGGAATTTCGATCCTCGTGATCCAATCTAATAATTGGACGTGATGCATTGCCGGCCGTTACTCTGCCCTGAACCAAGGGAGCGACAGGAATGACCAAACCCTGGCGGCTGGGCGTCGACATCGGCGGAACCTTCACCGACGTGGTGCTGGAGCGCGGGGAAACCCGGGCCTCGGTCAAGGTGCTGACCACTTACGGGGCACCCGAGGACGCGATCCTGCAGGGCATCCGTACCGTCTGTGCGCAGGCCGGGGTGGCGCCGGGTGAAATCGGGCAGGTGATCCACGGCACCACGCTGGCCACCAACGCGCTGATCGAGCGGCGCGGTGCAAAAACTGCCCTGATCACCACGCAGGGTTTCCGCGACGTGATCGAGATGCGCACCGAGAGCCGTTTCGAGCAATATGACCTGAACCTGAAACTGCCCGAGCCGCTGTTGCCCCGTCAGCGCCGTTACACCCTGCCCGAACGCATCGGCGCGCGGGGCGAGGTGCTGATCCCGCTGGACCGCGGGGCGGTGGCCGCGCTGGCCGATGAACTGGCCGGGGCCGGGTATGACAGCGTTGCCGTGGGCTTTCTGCATTCCTACCTGAACGAGACGCATGAGCGCATGGTGGCCGAGGTTCTGGCAGAGCGTCTGCCCGGCGCGATGGTGTCGCTCTCTTGTGAGGTCAGCCCGCAGATGCGCGAATACGAACGCTTCAACACGGTTGTCGCCAATGCCTATATCAAGCCGCTGATGAAAAGCTACCTGACCCGGCTGAAGGGACGGCTGGGCGGCGAGGGGCTCGATTGCCCGGTGTTTCTGATGCATTCGGGCGGCGGCATCATCTCCCTGGAAAACGCGGCGGAATTCCCGGTGCGGCTGGTGGAAAGCGGCCCCGCGGGCGGGGCGGTCTTTGCCGCCGACATCGCCGCGCGGCACGGGCTGGACAAGGTGCTCAGCTTCGACATGGGCGGCACCACCGCCAAGATCTGTCTGATCAAGGACCAGACACCGCGCACCGCCCGCGTGTTCGAGGTTGCCCGCTCCTACCGGTTCAAGAAAGGCTCTGGCATGCCGATCTCGATCCCGGTGATCGACATGGTCGAGATTGGCGCCGGCGGCGGGTCGCTGGCGCATGTGGACGCGATGAACCAGATCCGGGTCGGCCCGGAAAGTGCGGGCTCCGAACCCGGCCCGGCCTCTTACGGGCGCGGCGGGGACCGGCCCGCGGTCACCGATGCCGATCTTCTGCTGGGCCGGCTGGACCCGCAGAATTTCGCCGGCGGCTCCATCGCGCTGCATCCCGACCGCGCCGCGGCCGCGCTTCAGTCCACGCTGGGCGACAGGCTGGACATGGGCACCGAAACCGCCGCCTTCGGCCTGTCGGAGGTGGTGGACGAGAACATGGCCAACGCCGCCCGTGTGCATGCGGTGGAAAACGGCGAAGACCTGTCGCAATACACGATGATCGCCTTTGGCGGTGCCGCCCCCCTGCACGCCGCGCGGCTCTGTCAGAAACTGGGCATTTCGCGGTTTCTGGTGCCGCCCGGGGCCGGTGTGGGATCTGCCATCGGGTTCCTGCGCGCGCCCTTCAGTTTCGAGGCCACGCGCAGCGTTTACATGCGGCTGGGCGATTTCGATGCCGCCGTCATCCGCGCGCTTTTTGCCGAATTGGCCGGGGAAGCCACCGGTTTTGTGCGCAGTTGCGATGCGACCGCGCCGATCGGGGCCGAATACAAGGTTTACATGCGATACACCGGGCAGGGCTGGGAAATCCCCGTGCCGCTGACTGCAGAAGAGGCCGCGCATCCGGACGCGGCGGTGTTTCAGACCCGGTTCGAAGCGGAATACGAAAAGCTCTTTGCGCGCACGGTGCAGGGGCTCGATATCGAGATCACCGTCTGGGCCGTCAACGCCGCGACACCGTCGCCGGAAACCGTTCCGGTCCCACAGAGCGATGAGACCGGCGCCGCGGTGGCCACGGGCACCCGCAGCCTGTTCGATCCGGCGCTCGGAAAACCGCTCGCTGCATCGGTGACCGACCGGACGACGCTCGCCGCCGGTCAGACCGTCACCGGACCGGCCGTCATTACCGAGGACGAAACCTCGGTCATCCTGCCCGCCGGCATGACCGCCCGGGCGCGGGCCGATGGCTGTATCGATATCCGCACGGGAGAAGACACATGAGCGTTTCCTATCAGGTCATGTGGAACCGCCTGATTTCGGTGGTCGAGGAACAGGCGCAGGCGCTGGTGCGCACCGCCTTTTCCACCTCAGTCCGCGAGGCGGGCGACCTGTCTGCCGGGGTCTATGACGATCAGGGACAGATGCTGGCGCAGGCGGTCACCGGCACGCCGGGGCATGTCAATGCCATGGCCGATGCGGTGGGCCACTTCATCCGCCGTATCGGGCGCGAAAACATGTACCCGGGCGATGTCTACATCACCAACGACCCGTGGGAAGGCACCGGCCACCTGCATGACATCACCGTCGTCACGCCATCCTTCTACAGGGACAGCTTCGTCGGCTTCTTCGCCTGCACCGCGCATATTGTGGACATTGGCGGGCGCGGCTTCGGGGCCGATGCCAATTCGGTCTACGAAGAGGGGCTCTATATCCCGATCATGAAATTCGCCGACCGGGGTGAGGTCGACCAGACCCTGATCCGGATCGTGCGCGGCAACGTGCGCGAACCCGATCAACTGGTCGGTGACATCTACGCGCTGGCCACCTGTAACGAGATCGGCCATCGCCGTCTGACAAACATGATGGACGAGTTTGCCCTGACCGACCTGTCGGGCATCGCCGCCTATATCCTCGAAAACTCCCGCCGCGCCACGATCGAACGCATCGCCGCCCTGCCGCGCGAAACCGCAAGCGGGCGGATGGAAATCGACGGCTATGACACGCCGATCACGCTGGCGGTGAAACTCGCCGTGCAGGACGACCACATGACCTGCGATTTCACCGGCACCTCGGGCGTGGACAAAAAGGGCATCAACGTCCCGCATGTCTATACCAAGGCTTATGCCTGCTATGCCCTCAAATGCGCCATCGCGCCCGAGATCCCGAACAATGCCGCCTCGCTGGCGCCCTTTGTCATCTCCGCGCCCGAAGGCTCCATCCTGAACGCGCCGCACCCCGCGCCGGTGGCCCTGCGCCATGTGATCGGCCACCTGATCCCCGACACGGTCTATGACGCGCTCGATCAGATCCTGCCGGGCCGGATCCCGGCCGAAGGGGCGGGGTCACTCTGCAACTTTCAGGTCTCTCTGCGCCCGCGCACGGATGCCCCGGCACCGCCGGACGCGGTGCGTTCCGAGGTGCTGATGTTCAATTCCGGCGGTTCCGGTGCGCGGTCCACGCTGGACGGCATGAACGCCACGGCCTTCCCGTCGGGTGTGATGACCATGCCGGCCGAGGCCACCGAACATGCCGGTCCGGTCATCATCTGGCGCAAGGAACTGCGGCCCGACAGCGGCGGGGCAGGGCGGTATCGGGGCGGGCTGGGTCAGTACATGGAAGTCGGCGCGCGCGAAGGGCAGGAATTTGACATCTCGCTGATGTTCGACCGGGTCGATCACCCGGCGCGTGGCCGCCATGGCGGGCATCCCGGCGGGCCGACAAACGTGTCGCTGGACGACCAGACGGCGATGCGCGGCAAGGGCAAACAATTCGTGCCGCACGGGCGCAAGGTGATGATGGCCTTTCCCGGCGGCGCCGGTTATGGCGCGCCGTCCGACCGCGATCCGGCCGAGGTCAAACGTGACCTTGCGCGCGGCTACATCACACCCGAAACTGCGGCCCGGGACTATGGTCTCTCGGCACAGGACATTGCCGCCGTGGCCGAGGCCGTTCGCAAAGGAGAGGCGGAATAGATGCAGGCACCGGCCCACACATCCTATGACGTGGTCATTGTCGGTGGCGCGATGTACGGCGCCTCAGTCGCCTGGTGGCTGACCCGGAACCCGGATTTCGATGGCCGCATTCTGGTGCTCGAACGCGATCCGACCTATGAATTTGCCTCCACCACGCACACCAATTCCTGCATCCGCCAACAGTTCACGGCAGAAATCAACGTTAAGATTTCTCAATTCGGGGTGGAGTTCATAAGGAACTTTCAGGACTTCATCGGCGATGCCGAGGCCCCCGAAATTCCCCTGCACAGCTACGGCTACATGTATTTCGCCGCCATCCCCGAAGATGCCGCCGCGATGAAAGCGGCGCAACAGGTTCAGGCCGCCAACGGCGCCGGCACCCGGCACCTGACCCGGGACCAGATCGCCGCCGAATACCCGTTTTACAATCTCGAAGACATCACCGCCGCCAATCACAACCCGCTCAACGAAGGCTATTTCGACGGCGCCACCATCTTTGACTGGTGGAAACGCAAGGCCCGGGCGCAGGGCGCGGAAATCATCCATAACGAAGCCGTCTCGATGACCCTGAACGCCGCCGGCTGCAGGGTCGAAAGCGTCACGCTCGCCACCGGCGAAACCATCGCCTGCGGTCAGGTTGTGAATGCCTCGGGACCGCGCGCGCGGCTCACCTGCGCCATGGCCGGCATCGACATTCCCGTCGAACCCCGCAAACGCTACACCTTCATCTTCGACGCTGAAAACCCGCTGGGGCAGGACCTGCCGCTGACCATCGATCCCAACGGTGTCCACATGCGCTCGGACGGGCGCTATTACCTCGCCGGTTGTCCGCCCGACATCGATCCCCCCGTCGACTACACCGATTTCACCGAAGATCATTCGCTGTGGCAGGAAAAAGCCTGGCCCGCCATCGCCTACCGCGTGCCGCAATTCGAGGCGATCAGGCTGATCAACAGCTGGGTCGGCCACTACGCCTATAACACACTCGATCACAACGCCATTGTCGGCCCCCACAGCCGGATCTCCAACTTCCTGTTCGTCAACGGATTTTCCGGCCACGGGCTGCAACAGTCGCCGGCCATCGGGCGGGGCCTGTCGGAATGGATCGCATACGGCGAATACCGCTCGATTGACCTCTCCGAATTCGGTTACGGTCGCATCGAACGCAACGAACCCTTCATCGAGAAAGCCGTGATATGAATTTCCCCGCCAACAGTTTCACCCAAGGTCTCGCCGAAGGCCGCAAACAGGTCGGCATGTGGGTCAGCCTGGCCAGCCCGTTCGCCTCGGAAATCGTGGCCAGCGCCGGGTTCGACTTTGCCGTGATCGACATGGAGCACGCGCCCAACAACGTCGATTCGGTGCTCGGTCAGCTGCAGGCCTTCGCGCCGCACCCGACCACGGCCATCGTGCGCCCACCCTGGAACGACGCCGTGATGGTCAAGCGCCTGCTGGACATCGGCGCACCCGGCGTGATCTTTCCGATGGTGCAGACGCCGGAAGAGGCCGAAGCCGCCGTCGCCGCCTGCCGCTATCCGCCGCGCGGCATCCGGGGCGTGGCCGGGTCCACCCGCGCGAACCAGTTTGGCCGCATGCCCGACTATTTCGACCGGGTCGAAGAGGAAATGACCATCATCATTCAGGTCGAAACCCTCGACGCGATTGCCTGCGTCGACGAGATCGCCGATGTCGACGGCGTTTCGGGTATTTTCTTCGGGCCGTCCGACATTGCGGCCGACATGGGCCATATCGGCAAACCGATGACCCCGGCAGTGTGGGACGTGATCCGCCCGGCCGCGAAGCGGTTGGCCGACCGGGGCATGCCGCCGGGCACCATGATGGGCGATCTCGGCTTCGCCTCCGATCTGCTGAACGACGAATTTGCCTTTGTGGCCTGCGCGACCGAGGCCGTCGCCCTGGCCCGCGCCATGGACGCAACGGTCAAAACCATGCGCGAACAGACTGGCTGACAAGGACCCGCGATGAAGAAGATTGTTCTCACCGGCGCTGCCGGAAAACTGGGCACCCAACTGCGCGGACCACTCGCGGCCATGGCCGAAACGCTGGTCTCGACCGATATCGCCGATGCCCCCGGCCCGCTGGCCGGCAATGAAAGCTGGGTCAACGCCGATCTCGCGGACAAGGCCGCCATGCACGCGCTGATCGACGGGGCTGACATGGTCGTGCATTTCGGCGCCATCGGGGATGAGGGCACGTTCGAGCAGGTGCTGGGCCCCAACATCATCGGCGCCTACAACGTGTGGGAGGCCGCGCGCCTGACCGGGGTGAAGCGGGTGGTCTATGCCTCCTCGATCCACGCGGTCGGCATGTACCCGAAAAATCAGGCCATCGGCGTGGATGTCGCACACCGGGCGGACGGGTTTTATGGCATCGCCAAATGCTTTGCCGAGGACGTGGCCCGCATGTACTGGGAGAAATCCGGGATCGAAGCCGTGTGCCTGCGGATCCTGTCCTGTACGCCGGAACCGATGAACACCCGCGCCCTCGGATCGTGGCTGAGCTACGGCGATCTGGTGCGGCTGGTGTCGGCCTCGATCGATGCGCCGATCACCGGCTATACCGTGGTCTATGGCGTCAGCAACAATGACCGCTGCCCGGTCGACAACGCTTCCGCCGCCTATCTGGGGTACAAGCCGCAGGACAATGCCGAAGCCTGGGCCGCACAGCTTTTTGCCGAAGCCGGGCCCGCCGATCCGCAGGATCCCGGCCAGATGGCACATGGCGGCCCCTTCGCCGCCGCCCCGATCAACAGCGAGGGGCTGGCCGCGAAACTCCTGACAGTGCCAAAGGGCGGCTGACCGGCGATCCCCCGCCGCAGCGAAGATGGCCGTCAGGCCTGATGAGCGTCGCTGCCGGTTTCGGCCTCGTCCTCTTCCGTCAGCCCGGCCCAGCGCGGGTCCGGCCCCGGATCCGGCAGATCCGCGTCGGTGCAGTGACGGTGAATATATGCCTTGGCGATGAAATGCGCGGTGATCGGTGCGGTCAGGAACAGGAAGATCGTGATCAGCAGCTCATGCACCGACAACTGGCGTTCCACCAGCAGCGCATGGATCATCGACGCGATCAGAACCCCGCCAACGCCCAGCGTGGTCGCCTTGGTCGGCGCGTGCAGCCGCGACATCGGATCGGACAGCTTGATCAGCCCGAACGACCCGACAAAGCCGAACACGCCGGCAATGATCAGGAAGATGGCCACGGTGATTTCGAACAGATCGCCCATACCGCTCACTCGATGATGTTTCCGCGCAGCATGAACCGCGCATAGGCCACGGTCGAGACGAATCCGAGCATGGCAATGATCATCGCCGCCTCGAAATACATCTCGGTCCCTTTCCACATGCCGAACAGCACCATCAGCGCAATGGCGTTGATCACCATCGTATCCAGCGCCAGAACCCGGTCGCCCACGCCCTCGGCGCTGACGATCTTCCACAAATTCATCAGCAACCCGCTGCCAAAGCAGAAGGCGGCGAAGTAGATGGCATATTCGATGATCATTCGAAAATCTCCTTCAGGCGGCGTTCATAGCGTGACTTGATCTCGTCGCGCACGGAGTCGGTGTCCTCGGCGTTCAGGCAATGCACCAGCAACACGTGCCCGCCCGAACTCAGATCCGCCGAAACCGTTCCGGGGGTCAGCGTGATGGTCCCGGCCAGCACCGTGATCGCCTCTGCCGAGCGCAGCTCCAGCGGGATCGCGACCCAGTTCGGCGACAGGCTGGCATTGCGCCGGAACAGGATCAGGTAGGCCACGACCACGTTGGCCACGATGATGTCCCAGATCACCACGATCAGGTATTCCACGATCATCAGCGGTCGCTTCAGCCGGGGCCGGTCCGGCCAGTACTGCGCCGTGGCGAACGGGATCACCAGCCCGAGAATCAGCCCGAAAACCACCGTGTTCAGCGAAAATGAATTGTTCAGCAGGCACCAGACCAGCACCAGCAGGGCACTCAGATGCGGATGCGGAAATACCCGTCTGGCCAGTTTCATTCCGACCCCTCCCCAAGCACGGCGCCGATGTATCCCTGCGGCACGTATAGCTGTTGCGCGGTGGCATTTGCATAATCCATCGCCGGTCCGGCCAGCACAGTCAACGCGATCAGCCCGGCCAGCAGCCCGCCGGTGGCCACGAAGGGCAGGGCGGCAACCGGTTGCGGCGTCGTGTCGATCGCGTCTTCCACCACGCCCGCGTCTTCGTCGCCGTCTTCGGGCTCATCCGACCGTGTCTCGCGCAGCGACGGATCGAACGGTTTCCAGAACAGCAGGCTGCCCGCCCGGGCCAGCCCGACGATCATCACCAGCGAGGTGAACAGGATCGTCGCCCAGATCCAGCTCCAGCCCGGCGCATCCCGGGTCGCGTCCAGAACCAGCAGCTTGCCCAGAAACCCCGACAGCGGCGGCATTCCCGCCATCGCGATCGCCGCGGCAAAGAAGAACGCGGCCACCAGTCCGTTCTGCGGCATCCGCATATCGCAGGCGATATGATCGTTGCCGCGCCTCTCGATCACCATGTCCGCGACCAGAAACAGCATCGCCGTGGCCAGCGTCGAATGCACAAGGTAATACAGCGCCGCGCCGCTGCCCGCCGCCGTGAAGACCGAGATCGCGATCAGCAGCGTCCCCATCGACCCGATGGCGCCGAACGCGGCCAGCCGCCCGACCCGCCGCGCGCCCAGCACCCCGATACAGCCCACCGCCAGCGTGATCACCGCCGCCGGCAGCAGCCAGGTGCTGATCAGCCCCTCGGTCACCGTCAGGTTTGGTCCGAAAACCAGCGTGTACATGCGCAGGATCGAATAAGCGCCGACCTTGGTCATGATCGCAAACAGCGCCGCCACCGGGGCCGGCGCATTGGCATAGGCCGCCGGCAGCCAGAAATGCAGCGGCAGAACCGCCGCCTTGATGCAGAACACCAACAGCAGCAGCACAGCGCCGACCCGCAGCAGCGCCGACTGATCGGGGGGCAGTTCGGCCACCCGCACTGCCAGATCGGCCATGTTCAGCGTGCCGGTCACCGCGTAAAGCGTGCCGAGCGCAAACAGGAACAGGGTGGACCCCAGCAGGTTGTAGATCACGTATTGCAGCCCGGCCCGCAGCCGCACTGGCCCCCCGGAATGGATCATCAGGCCATAAGACGCGATCAGCAGCACCTCGAAGAACACGAACAGGTTGAACGCATCCCCCGTCAGGAACGCCCCCATCACGCCCATCAGCTGAAACTGAAACAGTGCGTGGAAGTGCCAGCCGCGCGTGTCCCAGCCACTGCCAACCGCGTAGAGCAACACGAAAAACGCCAGCACCGCCGTTAGCAAACACATCAGCGCCGATAACCGGTCCAGCACCAGCACGATGCCGAACGGCGCCGGCCAGTCGCCGAGTTCGTAAACCTCTATGGTCCCGCCGCTGGCCTGTCCCATCAGCACCAGCGAAATCACCACCAGCAACCCGGTGCCGGCAATCGAGAAAATGCGCTGCAGATCCAGATGGAACCGGATCACCATGATGATGAAAGGCGCCAGAACCGCCGGCAGCACCACCGGCGCAATGATCCAGTGGTTCATGACGGCGCCTCCGACCCGGTTTCGCCGTCCTCGTCGTCATCCGGCGGCGGATCCTCGTTCTCCATGTCGACGCGGTCATCGCGCGCCGACAGCCATGCGCTCAGCGCGATCATCACCACCACAGCGGTCATCCCGAAGGAAATCACGATCGCCGTCAGCACCAGCGCCTGCGGCAGCGGATCGGTATAGCTTTCAGCGTATTTGGTCAGGATCGGTGGTTGGTTGACCACCAGCCGCCCCGACGCAAACAGGAACACGTTGACCGCGTAGGACAGGAAACTCAGGCCCAAAATCACCGGGAACGTCCGCAGCTGCAGCACCAGATAGATCCCTGCCGCTGTCAGAACCCCCACGGCCGACGAAAACAGAAGCTCGACGGTCATCATCGCGTCTCCTCCCCGTCTTCGGAGGGGGTGTCGTCACGCTCCGGGTTGATGTCCATCGGGAACTCGCTCACCATGCCCGGCTGCCATGCATAGCGGGCAAGGCTTTCCAGTGCCAGCATCACCGCCCCCACGACCGCCAGAAACACGCCCAGATCAAACAGCGCCGCCGTGGCCAGCTCGAATTTCTCCAGCGGTGGGATTTTCACGTAGGTAAACGCGCTGGTCAAAAACGGCATGTCGTTGAACCACGCGCCCAGCCCGGTCACCGCGGCCACCAGCACCCCGGACCCGATGATCCCGTGATACGGCCAGCGCTGCCGCGCTGCGGCCCAGGAAAACCCGCTGGCCATGTACTGCATGATCACCGCGATGGCGGCGATCAGCCCGGCAATGAACCCGCCGCCCGGAAGGTTGTGCCCGCGGAAGAAGATATAGGCCGCCACCATCAGCGCGATCGGCATCATCACCCGCGTCGCCACCACCATCATCAGCGGGTGCGTGTCGCCCGCCGGCGGCTCCACCGGCCTGCGGTTCAGCAACCGCGCCCGAACCGGGCCGTCCAGACAGGCCTCGGTGATCGCGAAGATGATGATCGCGGCAATGCCCAGCACGATGATTTCACCGAACGTGTCATAGCCGCGGAAATCGACAAGGATCACGTTGACCACATTGGTGCCGCCGCCACCGGTATAGGAATTTTCCAGATGGAAGCGTGAAATGCTCTCCGTCGCCGGGTTGCGCGTCAGGATGGCGTAAATCAGCCCGCCAACCCCCAGCCCGCCGCCCACCGACAGCACCACGTCACGCAACCGCCGCGCGCCGCCGCCCTCTGCGGGGGTCTCCCGCGGCATGAAGTTCAGCGCCAGCAGCAACAGGATGATCGTCACCACCTCGACCGAAATCTGGGTCAGCGCCAGATCCGGCGCGCTGAGAAAGTTGAACATCAGCGAAATCATCAGCCCGACGACCCCGAGGATCACCAGCGCCAGCAACCGGTTGCGATGAAACGCCACCACGCAGGCCGTCGATCCGACAAGGCAGAACCATCCGACCACCACCATCGGGCTCGCGGTCAGACCCACGCGGTCCGCCGTGGACATGGCGCCGCCGGTGTATGCGATCCAGCCCAGCCCCAGCGTGAACAGCACGAAAATGGCGGAATAGCGCGTGATCGTGCCGTCATGCAGACCATCGGTGACCCAACGGCTGAGATCCGTGAACGCGCCGACAACCCGGTCGAAAATGGCCTTTGCCTCGGGCCGTGGCGCCCCGTCCCACAGGCCGCGCGCGGTGCCGTATGCCCAGATCAGCAACAAGCCCGCAACCGTCGCGATGGTCGACATCAGCAGCGGTTCGTTGAACCCGTGCCACAGCTTCAGCTTCAGGTGATCGGGCAGGTAACCGCCGGTCACCGCCCCGGCCGACACCTCCACCAGACCCTGAACCATGGTCTGCGGAAACAGCCCGATCAGGATCACCAGCAACACCAGAAAGGCAGGCGACAGCCACAGGCCCGGGCCCGGATCATGCGGATGCGCCGGATAGTCATGCCGCTCTGGGCCCAGAAACACGTGTCCGATATAGCGGAAACAATAGGCCGCCGAAAACGCCGAACCCAGCACCGCCACCGCCGCCAGAATCCACGGATTGCCCAGCCAGTGCGCATGCAGCGCCTGTTCCAGCATCATTTCCTTGGACAGGAACCCGTTCAGCGGCGGCAGCCCGGCCATGGACAGCGACGCGATGGTCGCCAGCACGAAGGTCAGCGGCATCAGCTTCCGCAACCCGCCCAGCCGGTTGATGTCCCGCGTCCCGGTTTCGTGGTCGATGATGCCCGCGCTCATGAAGAGCGCGGCCTTGAACGTCGCGTGATTGATGATGTGGAACACCGCCGCAACGGCGGCATAAGGCGTGGCAAAACCCAACAGCATCGTGATCAGCCCCAGATGGCTGACCGTTGAAAACGCAAGCAAAGCCTTCAGGTCGTCCTTGAACAGCGCGATCACCGCGCCGACCACCATCGTCACCAGCCCCGTCGTGGCGACAATGTAGAACCACGCGTCGGTGCCGCTCAGCACCGGCCACATGCGGGCCATCAGGAACAGGCCGGCCTTCACCATCGTCGCCGAATGCAGATAGGCGCTGACCGGGGTGGGGGCGGCCATCGCATGCGGCAGCCAGAAATGGAACGGGAACTGCGCCGATTTCGTGAACGCGCCGGCTAGGATCAGCAGCAGCGCCGGCAGGTACATCGGGCTCGACTGGATCAGCTCTTTCTGGGTCAGGATCACGGTCAGGTCATAACTGCCCACGATATTGCCGAGGATCAGCATCCCCCCGATCATCGCCAGCCCGCCCGCGCCGGTCACCGTCAGCGCCATGCGCGCGCCCTGCCGGCCTTCGGGCAGATGCCGCCAATAGCCGATCAGCAGGAAGGACGACAGCGAGGTCAGCTCCCAGAATACCAGCAAAAGCAGGATGTTGTCGCTCAGGACAATGCCCACCATCGCGCCCTGAAACAGCAGCAGATAGGCATAGAACTGACCCATCGGATCCTCGCGGCTGAGATAGTAGCGCGCGTAGAGAATGATCAGCAGCCCGATGCCCAGAATCAGCCCGGCAAAAAGCAGCCCCAGACCGTCGAGGAAGAAATGCGCGTTCAGCCCCAGCGCCGGCAGCCAGTCAATCTGCGCGGTCACAACCTCGCCGCGCATCACCGCCGGCGCGTTGGTCATCAGCCCGATGAACGCGATCAGCGTGACCATTCCGGCCGCCCCGGCGCTGGCGTCGCGCCCGGCCCGGATCAGAAGTGCCGGAAAGACCGCGCCGAGAAACGGCAATGCAGCCAGCAGGATCAGTGACAAGGGTCCCTCCGCCTGAGCGTTTTTGTTCCCGCGTTCCTAAAACAGATCGGACCGGGATGGAAAGCCGAAAGCCATCAAAAACCGGGCAGTCGTAGGATGGGTGATATCACCCATCCTACCCCGGGCCTGCCGGACCGGACCACCGGCGGACCGGACCGCGCCAGCGCGCACCGTCTTGCGCCCCCCGGCCAGCCCGCTAGAAGCGGCGCATGGATCTGCCTCCTCCCCTCACCCGCGACGTGGTTCTCGTCGGTGGCGGCCATGCCCACGCTCTTGTCCTGCGGCGCTGGGGCATGCGGCCGCTGCCCGGCACCCGGCTGACCCTGATCAATCCCGGCCCGACCGCACCCTATTCCGGCATGCTGCCCGGCTTCGTGGCCGGGCATTACCGCCGCGACGAACTGGACATCGACCTTGTCCGCCTTGCCCGTTTCGCCCGCGCGCGGCTGATCTTCGGGGCGGCGGTCCGGCTCGACCCGGACGCGCGCGAGGTGCATGTGCCCGGGCGACCGCCGGTCGGATACGATTTCTGCTCGCTGGATATCGGCATCACCTCGGCCATGCCGGATCTGCCCGGATTTGCCGAACACGGCACTCCCGCCAAGCCGCTGGGGCCGTTTTCCGAACGCTGGTCGGCCTTTCTCGCGCAGGATGGCCCGGCCCGGGTCGCGGTGCTGGGCGGCGGCGTGGCCGGCGTGGAACTCGCGCTGGCGATGATGCATGCCCTGCACAGCGCCAACCGGCCCGCGCAGGTCCGCCTGATCGACAGCGCCACCGCTCTCTCCGGGCTCGACCCGGCCACCGCCCGCCGCCTGCGTGCCGCGATCGCGGATCAGGGCGTGAGCCTGATGGAAAACACGACCGTTTCCGCGGTCACCGCCAGCGGCCTGCAGCTTGCCGACGGGCAATACATCGCCTCCGATTTCACCACCGGCGCCGCCGGCGCCCGCCCGCATGGCTGGCTCGCCGGCAGCGGGCTCGACCTCCATGACGGTTTCGTCACCGTCAATCCCCGCCTGCAGAGCAGCGACGGCTCCGTCTTCGCCGCCGGAGACTGCGCTCACATGGCCTTCGATCCGCGCCCCAAGGCCGGCGTTTACGCCGTGCGGCAGGCCCCGATCCTGCATGACAACCTGATCGCCGCCCTGACCGGTGGCCGGATGCGCAGCTACCGGCCGCAGCGGGACTATCTCAAACTCATTTCGCTGGGCGGCAAAGCCGCGCTGGCACAGCGCAGCGGGCGGTCGCTGGCCGGAACGCTGATGTGGCGCTGGAAGGACCGGATCGACCGGCGCTTCATGTCCCGCTTCCGCGATCTGCCGGTGATGGCCACACCGGCCCTGCCGCCGGTGCGCGCGCAGGGCATGGACACGGCCCTGTCCGACAAACCGCTCTGCGGCGGGTGCGGGTCCAAGGTCGGGCGCACCGCCCTGCGCACGGCGCTGGACACCGCGCCGTCTCTGTCCCGCCCCGACATCCGCCCGCTGCCCGGCGACGACGCGGCGCTTCTGCAGACCGGCGGCGCACAGCAGGTCGTGACCTCCGACCACCTGCGCGCCTTCGTTGCCGACCCGGTGCTGATGGCCCGGATCGCGGCGGTGCATGCGCTGGGGGACATCTGGGCGATGGGGGCCGACCCGCAGGCCGCCACGCTGTCGCTGATCCTGCCGCCGCTGGCCCCGGACCTGCAGGCCCGCACCCTGCGCGAGATCATGGCATCGGCCACCGAAACGCTCGCCGCGGCGGGGGCCGGGATCGTCGGCGGGCACACCACGGTTGGCGCTGAACTGACCATCGGGCTGACGCTGACCGGGCTCTGCACGAATGCGCCGGTCACGCTGGCCGGGGGACAGCCGGGCGATGCGCTGATCCTGACCAAGCCATTGGGTTCCGGCATCATTCTGGCGGCGGAAATGGCCGGGCAGGCCCCGGGCGCACAGGTCGAGGCCGCTTATAACCTGATGGCGCAGGGGCAGGCCCGGTCCTCGGCCATCCTGTCCCGGGTCGCCCACGCCATGACGGATGTGACCGGCTTCGGCCTTGCCGGACACCTGCTGGGCCTGTGCGAGGCCTCCGGCACCGGGGCGGTGCTGGATCTGGCGTCCGTCCCGGTGATGGACGGCGCACTGGAACTGGCAGAACAGGGCGTGCGGTCTTCGCTCTTTGCCGACAACCGCGCCCTCACCCCGGACCTGCCCGAACACGGCAAGGCCGCTCTGCTCTACGATCCGCAAACCTCCGGCGGGTTGCTGGCCGCGGTTCCGCAGGCCGAAGCAGCGCAGGTGCTGAGCGAATTGCACGACGCCGGAATACCCGCGGCCCGGATCGGTGTGCTGAGCGGTGAAACGGTGGGCATCACGCCGACCTGATCAGGTCAGCGGTGAAATGGCGGCCAGCGCCGCCTCGATTTTCGCTGCCGTGGCCTGCAATCCGTCCGCCTCCAGCGATGCCGCCCCGACCTGCGCCAGCGTCACCGCGCCAATCGTGCGGCGCGACTTGTCATAAGCCGGGTCGTAATGGTCGCGCATCAGCGACCGGGTCAGGCCGGTTTTGTCCCCGGCTGCGATCATCGCCATCCAGCCGTCCACCACCTCGCCACCGCGATGGGCCCGCAGCGGCGCCAGCTTTTCGCGCAGGCGCGGCGCATCGCTGAGGATATCGTCATAAGCCCGCGTCAGGTAACGGACACGGTGCTCCACATCCGCCTGCACCTCGATGCGTGGCGCCGCCTTCATCGCCTGCCAGACCGTTGGCGGCAGGATCCGTTCGCCGATCTTGTTCGACTCCGCCTCCAGCAGCACCGGCCGGCCGGGATCCAGCGCGCACAGCTCTGCCGCCAGCCTGCTTTCAAACAATTTCTGGCTGGGCTGTGGCGTGGCCAGCCCGCCCAGCAGCGACCCGCGATGCCCGGCCAGCCCCTCCAGATCGACGACCTGAACGCCCCGCGCCCGCAACACCGCCAGCAAATCGGTCTTCGCGGTCCCGGTATAGCCGTCCAGCAGGACCAGCCGATGTGCAACCGCGTCTTCGTACATGGCGCGGTACACCATCCGGCGATAGCTCTGATACCCGCCCTCCAGAACCTCGGTCCGCCAGCCGATTTCCTTCAGCGCCCAGGCGAACGCCCCGGACCGCTGCCCGCCGCGCCAGCAATAGACCAGCGGCCGCCAGCCGCCCTCCATGTCGGCCAGCGGGCCGGCAATATGCGCGGCGATGTTGCGAAACACTTTGGCCGCGCCCACCTTCCGGCCCCGGAACGGCGCGTCCTGCACATAGATCGTGCCGACCTCAGCCCGTTCGGCGTCGTCCAGAACCGGCAGGTTGATGGCGCCGGGCAGGTGATCCTCGGCAAACTCGGACGGGCTGCGCACATCGATGACAGTGTCGAAACCGTGGTCGATCAGGTCGGGCAGGGCAGGCGGGGCAAGCGGCATGCGCCCGGTCTAGCCCGCAGCGGTCGCCGGCTGCAACTCGGTTTCCCGCACGGCTCCGGCTGACAGCCGGAAACCGCGCCGGGGCGGTGGCGCCCGTCGGGGCTTGCCAAGCCCGGAGCCCGCCGCCAAAGTCGCCCCGATGATCCCGATTTCACCTCCCTTGCCCGACGCCCCGCCGACACGCACCATTGTCGACATGGTCCGTGACAGCGCCCGCCGCGTGCCGGACCGCGACGCACTGGTTTGCGGCCCGCAACGCCTCGGCTGGCGACAGTTCGACGCCCGCATCAGCCGGGTGGCCAACATGGCGCTGGCGCTCGGTGTGGCGCGTGGCGACAACGTTGCCATCCTGTCGCAGAACTCGATTGCCTATGCCGAACTGTTCATGGGGCTGCTGCGCGCAGGGGCCTGTGTCACGCCGCTGTCGTCGATGGCCTCTGCCGCGGCGCTGGAACAGATGCTGGCCGATTGCGGTGCACAGGTCCTGTTCCTGGCGGGTCAGTACCGCGCCCTGCTGGACCCGGCTCTGAGCCGGTTGCCGCTGACCAAGATCGCCATCGACTTCACCGCTGACGGGTTTCTCGACTACGAAACCCTGATGGCCGCCGCCTCTGCGCAGGACCCGCAGGTCCCGGTTGCCCTGACCGACCCGTTCAACCTGATCTATTCCTCCGGCACCACCGGCACGCCCAAGGGCATCCTGCACAGCCACTGGATGCGCGCCGCGCAGATGGACCGGGTCACGGCCAACGGCTATGACGACACCGCCCGCACGCTGCTGTCCACACCGCTCTATTCCAACACCACGATCGTTGCCTTCCTGCCCACGCTGGTCGGCGGCTCCACCGTGCACCTGATGCCGAAATTCGATGCCCGCGGCTGGCTGGAGATCGCCGAACGCGAACGGATCACGCACACGATGCTGGTGCCGGTGCAATACAAGCGCCTGCTCGAACATCCCGATTTCGACCGCTTCGATCTGAGCGCATTGCGCGTCAAGTTTTCCACCTCCGCCCCCCTGCGCGCCGACATCAAGGCCGATGCCCTGCGCCGCTTCCCCGGACGGCTCATGGAATATTACGGCCTGACCGAAGGCGGTGGCGTCACCGTGCTCAGCGCCACGGATCACCCCGACAAGCTGCACACGGTCGGCCAGACCGCCCCCGGCTGCGACATCCGTCTGATCGGCGAGGACGGCCGCGACGTCGCCCCGGGCGAAACCGGTGAAATCTGCGGCCGTTCGCCGACCATGATGGCCGGCTATTTCGGCCGCGACGACCTGACCGAAGCCCAGATCTGGCGCGATGAGACCGGGCAGGTCTATTTCCGCTCCGGCGACATGGGCCGCTTTGACGATGACGGTTTCCTGACCCTGTCCGACCGCAAGAAGGACATGATCATTTCGGGCGGACTGAACATTTTTGCCGACGATCTCGAACGCGCCCTGCTGGACGACCCGGAGATCTCCGACGCCGCGGTGATCGGCATTCCTTCTGCTGACTGGGGCGAAACACCGCTGGGCCTCGTGGTCCTTGTGCCCGGGGCGACCGCGGACCCGGAAACGCTGCGTGCCCGCGCCAATGCAAAGCTTGGCAAAAGCCAGCGGCTGTCGTCCGTGGAAATCCGCAAATCCCTGCCGCGCAGCGATATCGGCAAAATCCTCAAGCGTGACCTGCGCAAACCCTACTGGGAAGGTGAGCAGAAATGACAGAAATGAACGGGGCCGAAAGCCTTGTCCGCACCATGCTGGCATCCGACGTGGATGTCTGTTTCACCAATCCCGGCACCTCCGAGATGCACTTCGTCGCCGCGCTCGACCATGTGCCCGGTATGCGGTCGGTGCTGGCGCTGTTCGAAGGCGTGGCCACCGGGGCGGCGGACGGCTACTGGCGCATGGCCCGCAAACCGGCCTCCACGCTCCTGCATCTCGGCCCCGGCCTCGCCAACGGGCTGGCCAACCTGCACAATGCCAAGAAGGCCGGGTCCGGCATCCTCAACATCGTTGGCGAACATGCCCTGCCGCATCTGGAACTGGACGCGCCGCTGACCTCGGACATCGAAGGCATCGCCCGGCCCATGAGCCACTGGGTCGAAACCTCGACCTCGGCCGCTGATGTCGGCGCCGATGCCGCCCGCGCGGTTCAGGCCGCCATGACCGCACCCGGACAGGTCGCCACGCTGATCCTGCCCGGCGACACCGCATGGACCGATGGCGGGATCGTGGCCGGCCCGCTTGCGCCGCCGGACCCCGGCGCGATTGACCCGGCCCGGATGGACGCCGCCGCCGCCGCGCTGGACGGCCCCGACAGCCTGCTGCTGCTGGGCGGAACCGCGCTGACCGAAGACAACCTGATCCGCGCCGCCCGCATCGCCGCCCGCACCGGCTGCCACCTGCTGTCGGAATGGTCCAACGCCCGGATGGAGCGCGGCGCCGGCCGGGTCGCAATCGGCAAGGTGCCCTATCCCATCGAACAGGCGCTGGAGGCGCTGAAATCCTACCGGCGCATCGTTCTGATCGGTGCGCGCGAACCCATCGGGTTTTTCGCCTATCCCGGCAAACCGGCCCGGCTCACCCGCCCGGATGCGGTTTTCGTGCCTCTGGCCGGTGCCGGGGACGACATCGACGCCGCGCTTGACGGGCTGGTTCAGGAAACCGGCGCCGCCGCTGCCCGGCCGCTGGGTCTCCATGACCGCGCGGAAACTCCGGCGCCCTCAGGCCCGCTCAACCCCGACAGCATCGCCGCCGCGCTGGTGGCCACGCTGCCGGAAAACGCCATCGTCATCGACGAAGCCATCACCACCGGACGCAGCTTCTTTCCCGCCACCTTCGGCGCCGCCCCGGTCAGCTGGCTCAACAATTGCGGCGGGTCCATCGGCTATGGCCTGCCCTGCGCCATCGGCGCCGCCATCGCCTGTCCGGACCGCAAGGTCGCCGCCCTGATCGGCGACGGCAGCGCGATGTATACCGTTCAGGCGCTGTGGACGATGGCGCGCGAGGGGCTCGACGTGACAACGCTGATCTTCGCCAATCACAGCTACCGCATCCTGCGCGGCGAACTGACCAATGTCGGCGTGCAGAACCCGGGCCCGCGGGCGATCGACATGCTGTCGCTCGACCGGCCCAGACTCGGCTGGACCGATATGGCCCGGTCCATGGGGGTCACAGCCGAACGCGTTGAGGATGCCGCCGCACTGACCCGCGCCATGCAGAACGGGTTCGACACGCCGGGCCCCTGTCTCATCGAAGTGTCCCTTTAGGAGCCCGACATGACCTGGCAGACCTATCTCAAAAGCCACCAGTCCCGGTTCGTCGAGGAACTGCTGGATTTCGTCCGCATCCCCTCGGTCTCGGCATCAGCGGACCACGCAGCCGATGTCCGCCGCGCCGCCGAATGGGTCTCGGCCCGCCTCACCGCCGCCGGTCTGGAAAACGCCGCGGTGATGGAAACCGGCGGGCACCCGGTGGTCTGCGCCGACTGGTGCCACGCCGGGCCGGAGAAGCCCACAATCCTGATCTACGGCCATTTCGACGTGCAGCCGGCCGAACCCTTCGAACTGTGGGACAGCCCGCCCTTCGCCCCCGAGATCCGGCAGGACTGTGTCTGGGGCCGCGGCGCGTCCGACGACAAGGGCGGCATGCTGATCCCGATCCTGTCGCTCGAGGCGATGCTGCAGACCGAAGGCCGCCTGCCGGTCAACGTGAAACTGATCTTCGAGGGGCAGGAGGAAATCGGGTCCCCCGAACTGCCCGCCTTCGTTGCCGCCCATCGCGACCTTCTGACCTGCGACATGATCTTCTCCGCCGACGGCCTGCAATGGACCGCGGATGAACCCAACCTGATCACCGGGCTCAAGGGGCTGGTCGGGGCCGAGATCACCCTTCAGGGTGCGCAGTCCGATCAGCATTCCGGCCTGCATGGCGGCGGCATCGCCAACCCGCTGATGGCGCTGGCGCAGCTGCTGGCAGGCATGAAGACGACCGATGGCACCATCTCGGTCGACGGGTTCTACGACGACGTGACCGCGCTGACCGACGAGGACCGCGCCGCCATCGCCCGCGTGCCCTTCGACGAAACCGCCTACCTCGCCGAAACCGGCGCGCCCGCGGCGGTGGGCGAACCCGGCTACACGGTCCGCGAACGGCTCTGGGCGCGGCCCACGCTCGAGGTCAACGGCCTCTGGGGCGGCTACCAGGGCCTCGGTTCGAAAACCGTGCTCCCGGCCGAGGCCAGTGCCAAGATCACCTGCCGGCTGGTGGCCGAGCAGAAACCCGGCCATGTCTTCGACCTGATCCGCGCGCATGTGGACACGCACCTGCCACCGGGCGTCACTGCAGAGGTCACCCGCCTGCAAGGCTCCGCCGATCCTTTCCTCGTGCCGGCCGGCCACAACGCCAGTCAGACCGCCGGCGAGGTGCTGCGCGAACTTTACGGCATGGACCCTTATGTCACCCGCGTCGGCGGCTCGATTCCGGTGATGACCGTGTTCCTGAAGGAACTGGGCGTGCATGGCGTCATGTTCGGCTTCAGCACCGGCGACGAAAACCTGCACGCCCCGAACGAGTTCTTCCGGCTCGCCAGCTTCGAACGCGGCCAGCGTGCCTATTGCCGGCTGCTCGAAAAGCTCGGCGCGTGACCCGTCAGCGCGGAACCGGGGGTTTCACACCCCCGGACCCCCGTGGAGTATTTTGCCAAAGATGAAGACAGGGGGCCCGGCTTCATCTTTGCGGAAATACTCGCGCCGCAGGCCTGTGAGGCCGACAGGCCGAACCTGAGGAGCCGGCCCGGAGGGCCGGTGACGAGGCTTAAAGCGTGCGCGGCACGCGCACACGATTGCGGGAGTTTTCAGTTCACGTAGCGGCTGACAGTGAACAGCGCGGCCTGGCTCTTGGTGCCGTCGATCTCGAATTTCGGCCCCACCGGCACGGCGCCCAGCCCGATGCGCCGTAACCAGCGGGCAAAGACGTAAGGCACGATCCCGATCACCTGCGTGGCGCCTTCGTCCTGCGCCACCCGCGCCATTGCGGACATCAGCCGCCGCTGCACCTCGGGCCGGCGCTGGGCCGGAACATCGGCCGAGATGAACAGGCGTGACGCCTCCCAGATCCGGTCTTCCACCGGTGCTTCGAAAAACAGCACGTCGCGCGGGATGCTCTCGAGGATCCCGCGCTGGGCATCGCGCAGCATATAAGTGTGCATCCCGATCCGTGCGGTTGTCGGCGTCAGCCGGACGCCGGCCATGACATCGCCGAATTCATGCAGCACCGCCCACCGGCACAGCGGCGTGTCGTACTGGTCGAACTCCATGCCATCGGTCTGCGGCAGGTCCCAGCCGAGCCGGTCGATGAACACCGCGTGCCGGGCCTTCAGATAGCGCACCAGAAGATCGCCATGCTGGTTCATGTTGCTGAAGGACAGCACGGTGGTCCGCACCGTGCTTCCGCTCAGATCGATCGGGCGCAGGCTCTCCTGCAGCGGTCGTTTGGCGGCCGCCACGTGGCGGACGGAATGACCGCTGGCCGGCTGCGGCGGTTCCAGCTCTGGAAACACGGCCCATGCCGGCGCCGCGTCTCCGGGCGCCTCCGATTGTTTCATTCCTGCCCTCAGCCCTACGTTTTGGCCAAGCTTACCCTGAAACTGAACCGACCCGTCCAGATGTTTTCACAATTTTGGCGCGAAATTGCCGTGTATTTCACGTGACGTGGGAATTTCGGCAACACGTGACGCCAGCTAACGTCAGAAAAATTATGCAGTGACGCGAAGTTAAGCCAGTCCGGCCCGGCGGGCGGCGGCTCAGAAATCCAGATCGGGCAGATCGAGGATGTCGAGCTCCACGAAGAAGGTCGTGCCCTCTCCCAGCTGGCTGACATAGTCGATCCGGCCGCCATGCTGCTCCACGATCTGCTTGGAAATGTTCATGCCCAGCCCGGTTCCGCCGGCGCGCCGCTGGTCCGACCCGTCGATCTGGGTGAACTGGTCGAACACTTTCTGGCGCGAATCCTCGGGGATGCCGATGCCCTTGTCCTCGACCCAGATCCGCACCTTGTTGCCCAGCGTGCGGTACCCCACCTTCACGGCCCCGCCGTCATCGGAAAACTTCAGCGCGTTGGAGATGATGTTGCCCATCACCTGCATCAGCCGCGCCTCGTCGCCATTGACGAAAACCTCGGGCCCCTCGGGCAGCTCCGCGATCAGGTCGATCTCCAGAGATTCCGCAAACCCGTTGCTGGCCTCGACCGCCTCGCGCACAAGCTGTCCCAGCTCCAGCGGGCGGAAATTATACATCATCTCGCCGGCTTCGAATTTCTGCAGGTCCAGTATGTCGTTGATCAGATCGGCCAGCCGGGCGCTGTTCTTGGTGGCGATCTCGGCGATGGGGGCCATCTGCTCGGGGATCGGTCCCAGCGCGCCCGACGACATCAGGTCCAGCGATCCCTTGATCGATGTCAGCGGCGTGCGCAGCTCATGGCTCACGGTCGACACGAACTCGGATTTCAGCTTGTACGCCGCCAGCGCCCGCACATGTTCCTTTCGCAGCTCTTCCAGCTGCTGCAGCCGGTCGCGGTACATTTTCAGGAACACAAAGGAACAATCGATGATGAAATACATCACGAAGCCGGTGGTGAACACATGCAGCCAGGCCTCGGAGGCCAGCGGCGGGTTGTACCGCCAGATGTCGAGGAAGGCGATGAAGACGAAGGTTGCGCCATAGATCGCCAGCCGCAGCACCAGCGCCGGTACCAGCTGATGATTGTTCATGGCCGCAAACAACGCCGCGGCAAACAGGAAGAACAGCGGGGTGAAATGCCCGGTGTCGCCCTGTTGCAGGGCCACCGTCACCACGAACAGCGATATGCCCCCGGCGCTCAGCGCGGTATTTGCCATCACGGTCAGCAGGAACTGCCGGGCGGTCCGGCTGTCGCTGCCTTCCCACTGTTCCAGCTTGCGCGCCAGCACCAGATCCAGAAGCTCGGTGATCAGGACCGCGGCGTAACACAGCAGCGCCTTGGACATGTCGTAATAGGCCGCGGCCAGCATCGTGGCGGCAAAGAAGATCGCCTGCCGCTGCCAGATCAGGTTGTTGATGCAATCCGTGTAATCGGCCAGCTGGCGTTTCAGCCGCGCGCCGCTGAGCCAGTTTTCCTGCTCCGGTAATCCGTTTTCGACTAGCGCCATTTGGGTCGCTTTCTGCGAGCTGCTCGATCCTGTTGGAACCGGGATAGAGAAACAGTTTGTTTTGAGTTCGGCTGAAATCGGGTGATCGTCTGGCAAATGTGGCAGTCTTGCGCCCCGGTCTCGCCGCCGGAAAAAACAAAGGCCGGATCGTCAGAGATCCGACCGGGTACACAACAATAAAACAGGTGCTGGTCAGCGTTGTCCGAGCGAGCGTTCTTCCTGCAGCAACTGGTGCAGCACCGCCTGATAGGCGCGGCGTTCGCGGTTGGCCTTGTCATCCGGGCGCACGCGGTCATGCAGCATCCGCTTGGAGAAGGTCACAACCTCCTTGGCCGCACTGTCGCGGCTCTCGACATTCTCGATCGCCTTGTTCAGCGAATACATCGCGCCGAACTTGGTGAACGACCGGGTACAGACCGCCTCGCCGATGATGGTGCGCACGGCATAGTCGCTGCGACGGCGGGCCTGCAGCGTGCCGATCAGCTGATTAAGCTGCGTCGTGCTGGTCTGGGGCAGAACGTTCTGCTTGCCATAGGTGATCACCAGAAACACGCCGTTGCCGCGATAGGACAACATGCTGTCCTCGTTCTTGGTCAGCTTCGACAGCGCATGCGCCACGTCATGCAGGCTGTCGCGGAAATCGCTGGACGAGATTTCGGCATGCAGCTTGCGCCCGGCGTCGATCTTGACCCCGGTCACATAGGAATTGAACCGGTGGCCGCGCGACAACTGCATCACGTAATTCTCGAACTCGGTGAAACCCAGCGCGCGTTCGACCCCTTCGATGGTGATCGGATCCTCGAAGCTGAACTGAAGGTTTGAGTCCAGCTCTTCCTTCAGCTTGCGGGCCACCGCGATACTGTCGGCGGCGCGGCTGTGTTCCTCGACCAGCTTGCGCGCGGTCCCAAGACGGCTGCGCAGTTCCAGCAGGTCAAAGGGCTTGGTCACGTAATCTGTCGCCCCGGCAACAAAGGCCTGGTCGATGTATTTCTTCTCCGACATCGCGGTCAGCATGATGATCGGCGAGAACCGGTATTCCGGCCGCTGGCGCAGTTCCTGGCACAGGGTCACGCCGTTCATCTGCGGCATCTGGATATCCAGAAGGAAGCAGTCGAACGGTTTCTTCTGTCCGTTGGCCAGCTTCAGCGCATCGGCGCCGCTCGACGCGATGGACACGTCGAAATCGCCCAGCGCGTTCAGCGCCGTCTTCAGCAGTTCAAGGATGCTGAGTTCGTCGTCGACAACCAGCACACGCATTTTCGCGGCCTTGCGGGCTGTCGCCGCGGTCTGGCTGTTTTCGGTGCCCGAGAGATTGCTCGAGATCGACATGTTTAGCTGCCCTTATCCGTTTCTTATCCACAGAAATATTTAAGCTTTGTGCCGACAAAGGGGCACATTGGTGACGTGCGATGGACAAATCCGGGCAAGTACGGTGTCGCCGCCCATGATTTGACGCGTATTGGCATCAATTCGAGCGGTTCAAGCGCGTGGTTTTTCACTGACGCCGCCGCCGCACTCCGGCCACTATTCACGTCCGCCGGACTGTTCATCGGCGGGGCTTTGTGGTTTGCAGTCGTCTGAAACGCGAAAGGAACCGCGCGCATGGACCCCCGATATCTGACCGTTGGCGGTGCCGTTCTGACCCAGTTTACCGTGATCGGCGTGCTGTTTTCCTTCGGCCTGTTCTTCAAGGAACTGCAGGCCGAGTTCGGCTGGTCCCGGACGCTTCTGTCCGGTGCGAACGCGCTGTCGTTTTTCATGATGGGTGTTCTGGCCATGCTGGGCGGGCGCCTGACAGACCGCTTTGGCCCGCGGATCGTGCTGGGGGTGTCCGGGCTCTGCTTCGGGATCGGTTACATCCTGCTGTCGCGGATGCAGGCGCCATGGCAGATGTATCTGCTGTTCGGCACGCTGATCGGGCTCGGGCTGGGGTTTCACGATGTCGTGACGCTGTCGACGATTGCCCGTTGGTTCGAAGGCCGGCGCGGTCTGATGACCGCCGTGGCCAAGGTCGGGACCGGTGTGGGCCAGATGGCCGTCCCGCTGCTCGCCGCGGTACTGATCACCGCGCTCGGCTGGCAGACGGCCATGCTGGTGCTGGGTGTCAGCGCCTCAGTGCTGCTGCTGATCGCGGCGCTGCTGATGCAGCGCCCGCCGGCCCCGCCGGCCGCGGCCGCTCAGACCACGCCCGGCGGCGATTTTGCCGGCATCCGCCGGACCCGGCTGTTCTGGACGATATGCGCCATCCAGTTCCTGTTCTTTCCCTCGATGATGACCCTGCCGCTGCACCTGCCGGTTCACGGCATGGATCTGGGGATGAGCCGGACACAGGCCGCCACGCTGCTGTTGGTCATCGGCGGCGCCAGCATTGCCGGCCGCCTTGCCGTCGGCGGGCTGGTCGACCGGATCGGCGGGCGCAACGGCTATCTGCTGTGCTTTTCCACCGTGATCATCGGCCTGATCGCCTTTCTCACCATCGACCAGATCGGCCTGCTTCTGGTCTTCGTTGCAATCTACGGCTTCGGGCATGGCGGGTTCTTCACCGTCGTCTCTCCGGCGGTGGCCGAGTATTTCGGGATGAAGGTGCACGGCGCCGTCTTCGGCACGGTCCTGTTCTTCGGCACCATCGGAGGTTCCATCGGACCGATCCTCGCCGGGCTCGCCTTCGATCTGTACGGCAGTTACACGCTGGCCTTCCTGACCCTGCTGATCTTTTCCGGTCTTGGTATGGCGCTGGTGCTGACCCTGCCGGGCCGCGGCCGGGCGGTTTCCGTGCCGGGCTGAACCTGAGCGGTTGACCAGTACAGGTTGTAATGCTCTGTTCCGCGGCAGGAGTCTGAGGGAGACATTTTCATGACCAACGGTATCGTACTCATTCACGGCGCCTGGCACGACCATCACACGTGGGATGCGGTGGTACCCGCGCTGACCGATGCCGGCGTGACCGCCAAGGCCATTGACCTGCCGGGCGCAGGCGTCAACGCGAAGAAACCCGCGTCCTGGACCCACCCCATCGACCCGGCCGCCTTCGGCACCGAAGTCTCGCCCAATGCCGGCACGACCCAGCAGGAGCGCACCGACGCCGTCATCGCCGCCGTGCGCGAGGTGAACGCCGCGACCGGCGGCAAGGCCGTGATCTGCGGCCATTCGCTGGGCGGGCTCACCGTCACCCCGGTTGCCGAAACGATCCCCGATGAAATTTCGGCCGCGGTCTACCTGACCGCCTTCATGCTGCGCCCCGGCATGGTCGCGGGCGAGATGATCGGCCACCCGCTGATGGCCGACGCGCTGGTGCCCAGCCTGTTTCTGGCCGATCCCGAACAGGTCGGCGCCCTGCGGCTGGACCCGCAATCCGAGGACGCGGAATATGTCGCCCGCGCCAGGGAAGCCTTCTTTGCCGACCTCACCGACGATCAGTTTGCGCAGGCGCTCAGCCACCTGCACCCCGACGAACCGGCACAGGTCGCCGGCGTGCCCTCGGACGCGACCGCCGACCGCTACGGCACCGTGGCCCGGCACTATATCGAATGCACGCAGGACCGCGCGATCACCATCGCCGCGCAACGCGAGATGGTAAAAACGATGGACGCGGCCATGGGCGGCACCACCACCGTGCACAGGATGGAAACCAGCCACTCGCCCTTCCACTCACAGCCTCAGGCACTGGCCGCCACTCTGGCCGCCATTTCCGGCGCATGACAGTTCTGATCGCCGGCAGCGGCGTCGCGGGTCTGGCGCTGGCGCTGACCTGCCATCAGATCGGCGTGCCGTTCAAAGTGTTCGAAGCGGTGCGCGACCTGCGCCCGCTGGGGGCCGGGATCAACCTGCAACCCACGGCCGTGCGCGAGCTTATCGATCTCGGGCTGGAAACCGAACTCGACGGTATCGGCGTGCAAACCCGCGACTACGGCATGTATTCCCGCAAGGGTCTGCATATCTGGACCGAACCGCGCGGGCGCTGGGCCGGCTACAACTGGCCGCAATACTCGGTCCACCGTGGCGAATTGCTGATGCTGCTCTACCGCACGTTGCTGGACCGCGCCGGGCCGGACTGCATCGAAACCGGCTGGACCGCGACGGGGTTCGAAAACACATCCGACACCGCACTGCTGCACCTGAAGGGGCGCGACGGCACCGCCCGGACCGAACAGGGCGCGCTGCTGATCGGGGCCGACGGCATCCACTCGGCCATCCGCCATCAGATCGCCCCGGACGAAGGCGACCCGAAATGGGGCGGCGCGTTGCTCTGGCGCGGCACAACGCGCGCCGTGCCCTACCTGACCGGCGCCTCCATGGTGATGATCGGCTTTTCCGGCCTGCGCTTCGTGTCCTACCCGATCTCCCGACCGGACCCGGATACCGGGCTGGCGACGATCAACTGGATCGCCAACCTCAACTACGACCCCGAAACCTCCAGCTTCCGCAAGGAGGACTGGAACCGCGAGGCCCGGATGGACGAGTTCCTGCCGCGGTTCGAAACCCTGAAACTTGACTGGATCGACATTCCCGGCCTGATCACCAGGGCCGACAAAGTTTATGAATACCCGATGGTCGACCGCGACCCGCTGAACCGCTGGACCTATGGCCGGGTGTCGCTGATGGGCGATGCTGCCCATGCCGCTTACCCGGTCGGCTCCAACGGCGCCGGTTCCGCGATCATCGACGCCCGCCAGATCGGCGCCGCCTTTCTGGAACACGGCATCACGCCACAGGCGCTGGAGGCCTACGAAGCCCGGATGCGCCCCGCGACATCCAAGGTCGTGCTGATGAACCGGACCGCCGGACCGGATTCCATCCTCGACGTGGTTGAAGAGCGCAGCGGCGGTCAGTTCGACGACATCAATGATGTCATCCCGCAGGCCGAAATGGCCGCCCATGCCGAAAAATACAAACTGACCGCGGGTTACGGCATCGAAGCCACCAACGCCGCCCCGCCAACGATCCCCGCCGGCGCGCGGCTGCCCTGATCCCGGTCCCCGAAGCTACCCGCCGGAGACCGGCACGCCGGCCGCGGTCAGAAGGCCCCGCAACCGCGCCGTTTCCGCCGGGTCGTGGAACGCGAAAACCTCGAGCATGGCCGCGTTCAGCCCAAGCCGCCCGATGATGCTTTGCGCCTTGTCGTCGCCATCTTCTGCTGCCGCCCCGGACATCACATAAGCAAGCCCGCACAACCGGAAGGCCGGACCCCGGGCAAAGGCATCCCGTGCCATGTCGCGCGCCGCGGCCCCGTCGCCGTTCAGCAGATGGGCTAAGGCGCAAAACGCCCGGCAGATCGGCTGTATCGGATCCGCCTGCAGGGCCGGCAACACCTCCTCCAGCAGCCGGGCAGCCACCGCGTACCGCCCCGTGGCCAGCTCGACCCCCGCTTCGGTGAACCGCGCCGAATGAAAACCGGGGTTGATCTCGTAGGCGCGGGCCAGGTCGGCGCGGGCACCGGCCTCGTCCTTCAGGAACCAGCACCGCGTCAGCGCCCGCTGCACATAGGCAAAATCGCTGTTGGGATTGAGGCTGACCGAGGTATCGGCATGGGCCATGACCCGGTCCGCGTCAAACTCTGCCGCCATCGGTTCCCCCATCAGCAGCGGCAGGTTGTGCACACTCACAACCATCGCATGGGCAATGGCATTGTCGGGATCGCGCTCCAGTGCCGCGTCTATGGCCGCCCGTGCCCGATGCAGCCCGTCCATAGTGTACCGCTGCAACAGATGCGACGCCTTGGCGAGCAATTCGCTGACGCCCAGGTCGCCATCCGGCCGGTCAGCCAGATGCGCCCCGGCGCCATGGGTGGAAATGGTGCGGAACACCGACGAGATCACACCGGCAACCTGTTCGACCATCCTGTCCGGCTCGTCGGTCGTCTCGTCGAACCGGTGGGTCCAGATCTGCGTACCCTGCGCTGTCTCCGACAGCGTGATGTCCAGCCGCGCCCGTCCCGACCTCACCCGGCACCGCCCGCCCAGCCGGTAATCGGGCGGCGTGCCCGTGTCCGCATCCGAAGTCAGGCTGATCCCCGTCCGCCGCGAAAACATGTGGATCAGCTCGTATCGCAGATCATCGGCCAGATCCCCGGCCGCGTCCCGGTCCCCGGCGGTCTCCAGCGGCGCGATGAAAACGGTTGGCTGCCCGGCCCATGCCGCTGGCGGGTCCTCCCCGGCCGCCGTCAGCAGCGGCCGATCCTCCGTCGCGCCGGGGGCCCAGCCATGCACCGATACCGGCGCGTCGATGTTTTTCAGCGTCTGGGGCCCGAGTTCCCGGAAGGCCGGCCTGCGGTCTGCCGGGCACAGCCCCAGCGCCGTGTCCGAAATCAGCACCGCACCGGGCCGCGCCAGCGTCTCCAGCCGCGCGGCAATGTTCACCCCGTCCCCGAACAGATCGTCACCGGTGCGCACGATGTCGCCCACATGCAACCCCATGCGCAACGCGATCCGCGGGTGCCCGGCCAGCGCGGTCTGCAGGGCAACCGCGCAACCAACCGCGTCGCCGGCGGAGGCAAAGGCGATCAGCCACCCGTCCCCCATGCTCTTCACGATATCGCCGCGCGCCTGCGCCACCGCCGGCAGCAACACGGTCTGCCGCATCGCGTCCAGATCGGCCAGTGTTGCCGCTTCGTCCCGGTGCATCAGCCGCGAATAGCCGGCGATGTCGGCGGCAAGGATCGCGGCAAGGGTGCGGACCGGCGGCTGGGTCATGGACCTTTCCTAGCAACCGGGGCCTTCGGCGTCACCCGGCAAATCCGGCGCCCCGCCATGCCCGCGCAAACAGCCCTGCCATTCCGCCCGCGACCGCGCTAGTCTCCGCTCCGACAGTTCTGGAGTTTGCCCATGCCCGGCCCCCTGCACGGTTTTCGCATCGTCGACCTGACCACAATGATCTCCGGCCCCTTTGCCACGATGATCCTCGCCGATCAGGGCGCCGAGGTGATCAAGGTCGAACACCCCGCCGGCGGCGATCACACCCGCGAGGTCGCCGGCCGCCGCGGCGGTTTTGCCGCGGCGTTTCTCAATAACAACCGCGGCAAACGCTGCATCACGCTGAACCTCAAGGACCCGCGCGGCGTTGACGCCCTGCTGAAGCTCTGTGAAACCGCGGACGTGTTCGTGCAGAATTTCCGCCCCGGCGTGGCAGACCGCATCGGGCTGGGCGAGGCCGCCCTGCGCGCGGTGCGGCCGGATATCGTCTATGCCTCCATCGCCGGATTCGGATTTGAAGGCGACTGGGCCGGCAAACCGGTCTATGACCCGCTGATTCAGGCCCTGTCGGGGCTGGCCTCGGTTCAGGGCGGATCAGATTTCGCGCGCCCGCGCCTGATCCGCACCATCCTGCCCGACAAGATGACCGCGATACAGGCCAGTCAGGCGATCACTGCCGCGCTGCTGGCCCGCGAACGGTCGGGGCAGGGCACGCATCTGCACCTGTCGATGCTGGACACGGTGGTGCATTTCCTGTGGAGCTCGGACATGTCCGGCTACACTTTCATCGGCGACGAGGTCGAGGAAGAGGACACCGGCAGCAGCCAGAGCTTTGTCGAACTGATCTACCAGACCGCCGATGGCTGGATGGCGGTGTCGGCCCATACCGACCGGACATGGAAAGGTCTTGCCGCCGCGGTCGGGCGCCCGGACTGGCTCGACGACGCGCGGTTCAGCACGGCCGCCCTGCGCGAGATCAACAAACCCGCCCGGCTGGAACTGACGCAGGCGGCGCTGCTGACCGACAGCACGGCGAACTGGATGCAGCGCCTGCCGGCCCATGACGTGCCCTGCGCGCCGGTCCTGACCCGCGGCGAGATGTTCCGCCACCCGCAGGTGCAGGCAAACGGCGTGGTGATCGAAACCGACCACCCGCAGGCCGGGCCGATCCGGCAGGCGCGTTCGCCCGCCCGGTTCTCGACCACCCCGCTCGACCCGCCCGGCCCGGGGCGGATGCTGGGCGCGGATACCGGTGACGTGCTCGCCGAACTGGGCTATGCCCCGGCCGAAATCGAAAGCTTGATCGCCGAAGGCGTTGCCACCGGCCCGCAGGAGTTTGCCGAATGATTGATTTCTATTTCGCCCCCACGCCGAACGGCTGGAAGGCGGCTATCATGCTCGAGGAATGCGGGCTGGACTACAAGGCGGTGCTGATGAACCTCGGCGGCGGCGACCAGTTCACGCCCGATTTTCTGGCGATCAGCCCCAATGCCAAGATGCCCGCCATCGTCGATCACGACCCGCCGCCGGCCTATGGCACCGACCCGGTCCCGGTGTTCGAAAGCGGCGCGATCCTGCTCTACCTTGCTGAGAAAACCGGCCGGTTCGCCCCGCCCGAGACCGACCGGCGAGCCCGCAAAGAGCTGATGGAATGGCTGTTCTGGCAGGTCGGCAATCAGGGTCCGATGGGCGGCCAGCTCAGCCATTTCCGCAACTACGCGCCCGAGGGCGACCGGGAATACGGGTTCAACCGGTATCTCGGCGAATATGACCGCAATCTCGGGGTTCTGGACAACCGTCTGGAGGGGCGCGACTATATTCTGGGCGAGTATTCCATCGCCGACATGCTGGCCTTCCCGTGGGCCTTCATCGCCAAACCGATGGGCGCCTCGCTGGACGGTTTCCCGAACCTGGCGGCATGGCGCGGACGGATCAAGGAACGCCCCGCCGTGCGCGCCGCCATCGACCTGTGGAAAGACCGCCAGAACCGCGGCCAGACCCGGGTGGACAACAACGACGTGCTCTTCAACCAGTCCGCGGCCTCGCTGAAACGGGGGTGATCTGCCGGTGCGCCTTGCGGCGCGCAGGGTTCATTTTGCGTTCAGGCCACGCAGGCCCCGGGGGATGTCATCCCCCGGACCCCCTGAGAGTATTTGGACAAAGATGAATTGGAGGCGGGTTCGGTTGTCTTTGCCGGGGTGGATCGGGTCTGGCTCGGATGCGAAAAGGGCTGTGTGCCTTGGGGCGGAAAAAATCCTTGATTTCACGCTGTCGCGGACCGGGATCAGTTCAGGTGCTGTCTGAGAAACGCGCGCGTTTGCAGTTCCGCCTGCGACGCGGCCCCGGGATGGTAGCGGTAGACAAGGCCATGCGCGCTGCCGTCCATGCCCTTGATGTCGAAGACGTGATGCGCGTCGGCAAATACGCTGAGCGTCACCTCGTTCGGGTCCGGCAGCGCCTCGACATAGCGGATGCACCACTCTGACGGTGTCCATTGATCGGCGTCCCCGATCAGGATCAGCGTGGGCGTCACGACCTGTTTGAGCTCTTTGCAAAGCGGGTAAAACGCCACCGCGGCCCGAAAGGGTTCTGCGTTTGTGCCCTCAGAGATCGTCTGTTCGATCGCATGAAGCGCCGCGGCGGCGCCATGCGACATGCCCATGATTGCGACACGGTCGTGGTCGATTTCGGAACGCGTGGACAGGTATCGCTTTGCGCCAAATGCGTCCAGGGCCCTGTTCCACGAGCTGGCGGAACGATGCCCGCTGCCGTCGCAGATATAGGACAGCCCCCGGGGCCTGAACGACTCCACATCCAGAACGGCATAGCCCCACGCGACGAGCCTTTCGCTCCAGACGTCGTTCCAGTTCGACACACCGGCGCAGCCGTGAAGCAGCACCACGGCCGGAAACGGGCCGGGGCCTTCGGGAAGGGAAAGCTGACCGGCGAGCGGCACGGCGGGTTCCACCATCGGTTCCGGTTCGCCCCCGTTTTTCCGCGCCTGCCTGATCTTGAATGCGGATGGTTTTATGGTGAAGGCCGCGCTTTCGAAGGCGACCTGCTCGGTCGCCTTCAGCGGTGCGCCCGAAGCAAGTGCAAGCGTCAGAGAGACCAGAGCGAGAAAAACCCGGGTGCGTGTCATGGGTCGGTCCAGTGCCTGACAGGATGTTCGAAATCCGGCCGCGAGGGTAGGGCGGACAGCGGAAAAGGGCAATCGGCAGCCTCTGCCCTCCCCCTCCGCGCCGCCTGCCCGGGGGCCTCGAACAGGCCGCTGCGGGACGGCAGCGAAGGTTAATGGGCCCGCCCGGAGCCGCCTGCGCTCACAAGGACCCATCAACCCTCTGGCCTGCGCGCAAGTTTCGCGCTAAAGTCCTGCGCGAGACCCCGCAAAGGGGCAGTGACGAGGCAGCGAGCGACAGAGGCTCATGACAGAAATGGTCTATGGCGCGGTCCCTTCGGGGGACGGCGAACCGATCGTACCCAAGTGGTGGCGAACGATCGACAAGTGGTCGATGTCCTGTGTGATGATCCTATTCGTGATCGGGCTGCTTCTGGGGCTGGCCGCGTCGCCGCCGCTGGCGGCGCGCAACGGGTTCGAGCCGTTTCACTATGTTCAGCGGCAGGCGGTCTTTGGCGGCGCGGCACTGGTCGCGATGATCATCACCTCGCTGATGTCGCCCACGCTGGTGCGGCGGCTGGCGGTGATGGGCTTTCTCGTGGCCTTTGCCGGGTTGATGCTGCTGCCGTTTTTCGGCACCGATTTCGGCAAGGGCGCGGTGCGCTGGTACTCGCTTGGATTTGCCTCGCTGCAGCCATCGGAATTTCTCAAACCCGGATTCGTGGTTGTCGCCGCGTGGTTGCTGGCCGCGGGGCAGGAGATCAACGGGCCACCCGGGCGGCTCTGGTCCTTCGTGCTGACCGTTCTGATCGCCGCGATGCTGGTGATGCAGCCCGATTTCGGGCAGGCCTGCCTGGTGCTGTTCGGCTGGGGCGTGATGTATTTCGTTGCCGGCGCGCCGATGCTGTTGCTTGTCGGCATTGCCGGCTTCGTGGTGCTGGCCGGGGTGCTGGCCTATTCCAGCTCGGAACATTTCGCCCGCCGCATCGACGGGTTCCTGTCGGCCGAGGTCGATCCGACGACGCAGCTGGGCTATGCGTCGAACGCCATCCGCGAAGGCGGGCTTTTTGGCGTGGGCGTGGGCGAAGGGCAGGTGAAATGGTCGCTGCCGGATGCCCATACCGATTTCATCATCGCCGTGGCGGCCGAGGAATACGGTCTGATTCTGGTGCTGATCATCATCTGTCTCTATTGTCTCGTGGTTGTGCGTTCGCTGCTGCGCCTGATCCGTGAGCGCGATCCGTTCATCCGGCTGGCGGGCACCGGTCTTGCGGCGATGTTCGGCGTGCAGGCGATGATCAACATGGGCGTCGCGGTGCGGCTTTTGCCGGCCAAGGGCATGACGCTGCCCTTCGTCAGCTATGGCGGGTCGTCGCTGATTGCCGGCGGTATCGCGCTGGGCATGCTGCTGGCCTTTACCCGGACCCGGCCACAGGGCGAGATCGGTGATTACCTGCGCGGAGTGGGCCGGTGACGCCGCTTTCTTTCAAAGAAAGCGGCCCGGAAAATCGCAGATTTTCCGAACCGGAATTTTCCAAAAATTCCGCACCCCCGGTGGCAAGATGAGCGCGCCGCTGCTTTTGATCGCGGCCGGTGGCACCGGCGGCCATATGTTTCCGGCGCAGTCGCTGGCCGAGGCCATGCTGACCCTTGGCTGGCGGGTGAAACTGTCCACGGATGACCGCGGCGCACGCTATACCGGCGGCTTCCCGCACTCGACCGAGATTGAGGTGGTGCCCTCGGCCACCTTTGCCCGCGGGGGTCCCGCGGCCAAGCTGGCGGTGCCGTTCCGCATCCTCGCCGGTGTGATGGCCGCCCGCAGCCACCTGCGCCGCGAACGGCCTGCGGCGGTGATCGGCTTCGGCGGTTACCCGTCGATTCCGGCGGTCGGTGCGGCCTGGCTGATGGGTCTGCCGCGCATGATTCACGAGCAAAACGGCGTGCTGGGCCGGGTCAATCAGCTCTTTGCCGGGCGGGTCGATCTGGTCGCCTGCGGCACATGGCCGACCGAGCTGCCAGCCGGGATCGATGGCATCCATACCGGAAACCCGATCCGGGCCGCGGTGGCGGCGCGCGCTGCCGCGCCCTACACCCTTCCGGGCGACGGGCCGCTCAACCTGTTGGTCTTCGGCGGCAGCCAGGGCGCCCGTGTCCTGTCCGACAGCGTGCCGCCGGCCATCGCGGCGCTGCCCGAGGCTCTGCGCCGAAATCTAAAGGTCAGCCATCAGGCCCGCGACGAAGACCACGACCGGGTCAGCAGTTTCTACCGCGAAGCCGGCATCGCGGCTGATGTGCAGCCTTTCTTCAAGGATATTCCCCGGCGTCTGGCTGAGGCGCAGCTGGTTGTGTCCCGGGCCGGGGCAAGCTCGGTTGCCGATATCAGCGTGATCGGCCGGCCGTCGATCCTGGTGCCACTGGCCCAGGCAATCCGTGACGAACAGACCGCCAATGCCCGCGGCATGGTCGAGGCCGGAGCCGCGATCCTGATGCCCGAATCCGTCCTCACCCCCGAAAACCTTTGTGCGCAGATGACCGCTGTGCTGAGCGACCCGGACGCTGCGCAGCGGATGGCCGCCGCAGCCGTGAGCGTTTCGGTGCCGGATGCCACCGGCCGGCTGGTTGAGCTGGTCGAGAAACTGGCAAAAAAGGAAAACGTATGACCCCTGCCACCAAACTCCCCGGCGACGTCGGACCAATCCATTTCGTCGGCATCGGCGGGATCGGCATGTCCGGGATCGCAGAGGTTCTGCTGAACCACGGCTACGTGGTTCAGGGGTCCGATCTGAAAGCCTCGAAAATCACCGAACGGCTGGCCGGGCTGGGCGCGGAGATCTTCGAGGGGCAACGGGCCGACAATCTCGAACATGCCGAGGTGGTGGTGATCTCATCCGCCATCAAGCCGGGCAATCCGGAGCTGGACGAAGCCCGCCGCCGCGGCCTGCCGGTGGTGCGCCGGGCCGAGATGCTGGCCGAACTGATGCGGCTGAAATCCAACGTCGTGGTGGCCGGGACCCATGGCAAGACCACGACAACCACGATGGTTGCCGCCCTGCTGGACCACGGCCAGTTCGATCCGACCGTGGTAAACGGCGGCATCATCCATGCCTATGGCTCCAATGCCCGGGTCGGCGACGGCGAATGGATGGTGGTCGAGGCCGACGAAAGCGACGGCACCTTCAACCGGCTGCCGGCGACCGTGGCCATCGTCACCAATATCGACCCCGAGCATATGGAACACTGGGGCACCATCGAAGCCCTGCGCGAAGGGTTCCATGATTTCGTGTCCAACATTCCCTTCTACGGGCTGGCCGTGTGCTGCACCGACCATCCCGAGGTTCAGTCGCTGGTTGGCCGGATCAGCGACCGCCGCGTCGTGACCTACGGCTTCAACGCCCAGGCCGATGTGCGGGCGGTCAACCTGACCTACAAAAACGGCTCGGCCCATTTCGACGTGGTTCTTCAGGCCGAGGACCGGGTAATCGAAAACTGCACCCTGCCGATGCCCGGCGACCACAATGTCTCCAACGCGCTGTCCGCCGTTGCCGTTGCCCGGCATCTCGGCATGAAACGGGAAGAAATCCGCGAGGCGCTGGCAAAGTTCGGCGGCGTCAACCGGCGGTTCACGAAAGTCGGCGAAGTTGGCGGCGTGACGATCATCGACGATTACGGCCATCACCCGGTTGAAATTGCCGCCGTGCTCAAAGCCGCCCGGCAGGCCACCGACGGCCGCGTGATCGCGGTCCACCAGCCGCACCGTTATTCCCGGCTTTCCAGCCTGTTCGAGGATTTCTGCGCCTGCTTCAACGAAGCCGACGTGGTCGCCATTGCCGAGGTGTTCGCCGCCGGCGAGGCCCCGATCGAAGGCGCCACCCGCGACGCGCTGGTCGCCGGGCTGATCCGCCACGGCCACCGCCACGCCCGCGCCATCCTGAACGAAGACGATCTGGAGCGGCTGGTCCGCGAACAGGCGCGTCCGGGTGACATGGTGGTCTGCCTCGGGGCCGGGACGATCAGCGCCTGGGCCAACGGCCTGTCTGCCCGGCTGGCGCAGCCGGAAACCTGATGCCCCGGCGCGCTGTTCATATCCCCGCAGTCTCCGGTCCCGCCGGAGACGGTTCCGCGTTTTCGCGGCTTTGCATTGATCTGCGACAAGGTACGCGCGCCCGTCATCCGTCAGTCTTCTGGACAACAACAGGGAGAACGGGCCATGGCTGACGCACTCAAACGCCGCATCGGACCGGGATTGCTGACCGCCTATGGTGTCGGCGTCATGGTCGGGGCCGGGATTTATGTTCTGGTCGGGGCCGTCGCCGGCGAGGCCGGGATCTGGGCGCCCGTGGCCTTCCTGCTGGCCGGCGTGATCGCCGCGCCGACCGCGCTCAGCTATGCCGAGTTCTCCTCGCGCCTGCCCGAAGCGGCGGGTGAGGCGGCCTATGTCGGCGAAGGGCTGAACTCCACCGCCGTGGCCATCCTCGTCGGGCTCGCCATCGTTGCCGCGGGCACGGTTTCAGCCGGCGCGGTCCTGCGCGGCGGGGTCGGTTACCTGACCAACGCCATCGACATCGACCCGATGATCGGCACCCTCGTGCTCGGCGCGATCCTGATCGGGGTCGCGATCGTCGGTGTGCTGGAAAGCATGGCTCTGGTGGCGGTGTTCACGGTGATCGAACTGGCCGGCCTGGCGCTGGTCGTCTGGGCCGGGGTCACGGCAGAGGCCGTGCCGGACTGGTCAGCCCCGCCCGCGCTGGTCTGGTCCGGCGTGGCCTCGGGCGCGGTGCTGGCGTTTTTCGCCTTCATCGGCTTCGAGGATATCGTCAACATGGCCGAAGAGGTCGAACGCCCGACCCGGACTCTGCCGCTGGCGATCCTGACCGCGCTGGGCATCACCACGCTGATCTACGCGGTCGTGACCTTTGCCGCCGTGCGCGTGGTCCCGCTGTCATCCCTCGCAGGCAGCGAAAGCCCGCTGGCGCTGGTCTGGCAGGCGGCCCGCGGCGGCGATGCCGCGTTCCTGTCATCCATCGCGGTCTTTGCCGCGCTCAACGGCGTGCTGGCGCAGATCGTCATGGCCTCCCGCGTGCTCTACGGGCTGGGCCTGCGCAGCCCGGCACTGGCCGTGTTCCACCATGCCCACCCGCGCTTCGGCACGCCTGTGCTGGCCACGCTGCTGATCGGCGCCGTTGTGCTGCTCGCGGCCCTGACGCTGCGCGTCGCGGTTCTGGCCGAAGTGACATCCGGCATCCTGCTCTTTGTGTTCGTGCTGGTGAACCTGTCTCTGATCCTCGTCAAACGGCGCACGCCGGATGCGCCCTTCCGCGTGGGGCTCGGTGTCCCGGTGGTGGGCTTCATCCTGTCCTGCGTCGCCCTCCTCATGACCCTGGGAGCCCTTATATGACCCTGACGATCCTGCTCGCCATCGCCTGGGTGTTCGCCTCGACCATCGTGGCGTTCCTGCCAATGCGCCGGCAATACCTGCCGGGATCGATCCTGCTCCTCTCCGCCCCGGTGCTGATTGTCCTTCTCTGGGTGCAGGTTGGCTGGCTCGTCGGGCTGGCCTCGCTCTTTGCCTTCCTGTCGATGTTTCGCAACCCGCTGCGGTATTTCTGGAAGAAATGGCGCGGCCTGCCGGTGGAGGTGCCGGAATGAGCACGTCGCTGATCCTTGCCTGCATGTGGGCGGTTGCCGCCAACGTGCTGGCCATGGTGCCCTCGAAGGACAACCACTGGAGCCGCGCTTACATGCTGATCGCGATCGGCATCCCGATCCTCGGTTACGTGACATATGAAAACGGCCCCTTCGTGGGCTTCATCGTGCTGCTCGCCGGCGCCAGCCTGCTGCGCTGGCCGGTGATCTATCTCAGCCGCTGGGTGCGGGGGCGGCTGAGCGGGCAGGGGTGAAGACCCGGGGACCGGCCGGGCCATAATCCGCCCGGCGCGCGGTCCACACCTGCCGCTCCCGACCGGCGTCCTCACCACCCCCCCGTATCCAGGCCGCGCTGACCGCACCGCAGGATCCCCGCGGACAGGTGATACCCGCCGACCGGGCTACGATCTCCGCCCGGCTTGCACCGCCCCAAAGAGCCGACTAACACCTTCCCCCATGACCAGCCTCCCCACCCCCCGCGGCAAACTCACCGCACACCGCCCCCTCTCCGATCTCACATGGCTGCGGGTCGGCGGCCCGGCGGACTGGCTGTTTCAGCCCGCGGACGAGGCCGATCTGGCCGAGTTCCTGCGCGATCTGCCCGCCGGCATCCCGGTTTTCCCCATGGGCGTCGGGTCGAACCTCATTGTCCGGGACGGCGGGCTCCGGGCGGTGGTGATCCGGCTGGGCCGCGGCTTCAACGGCATCGACGTCAACGGCACCACCGTCACTGCCGGCGCCGCCGCGCTGGATGCCCATGTCGCGCGCAAGGCGGCGGAGGCGGGGCTGGACCTGACTTTCCTGCGCACCATCCCCGGCGCCATCGGCGGCGCCGTGCGGATGAACGCGGGCTGCTACGGCAGCTATACCGCCGACCATTTCGTCTCCGCCCGCGCCGTGCTGCGCAACGGCGAGATCGTCACGCTCACCGCGGACGACCTGAACTTCCGCTACCGCCAGACCGACCTGCCCGAAGGCGCGGTTCTGACCGCGGCCACGTTCCGGGCCGCAACGGGCGACCCCGCCGAACTGGCCGCCCGCATGGACGCCCAGATCGCCAGGCGCGACGCGACCCAGCCCACGAAAGACCGCTCCGCCGGCTCCACCTTCCGCAATCCGGCCGGGTTTTCCTCCAACGGGCGCGCCGACGACGTGCATGATCTCAAGGCATGGAAGGTCATCGATGACGCCGGCCTGCGCGGCGCCCGCGTCGGCGGCGCGCAGATGAGCGAAAAACACTCCAACTTCATGATCAACACCGGTGACGCCACCGCCACCGACCTCGAAACCCTTGGTGAAGAGGTGCGAAAAAAGGTTTACGATTCCAGCGGGATCACGCTAGAATGGGAAATCATGCGCGTCGGCGAACCGGCGTCAAAAAAATAAGCCGGAACCGGCGCTGAAACAGGCAGAGCAAGCAGCTCCGGAACCATAAGAAAACAGGGGCCGAAACAGGTCCCGGACGGTTGAGGCAGTAGTGGAGCAAGCGGGCGGGCAATTCCCGACTGTGGTGGTGTTGATGGGGGGCCCCTCGGCAGAGCGGGACGTCTCTCTCAGTACGGGCCATGAATGCGCGAAGGCGCTGCGCGGCGAAGGCTTCGCCGTGATCGAGCTGGACGCCGGCCCGGACCTGTCCGAACAGCTGACCCGCGCCGGTCCCGATGTCGTCTTCAACGCGCTGCACGGACGCTGGGGCGAAGACGGCTGCGTGCAGGGCATCCTCGAATGGCTGCAGATCCCCTATACCCATTCCGGCGTGCTCGCCTCCGCGCTGGCGATGGACAAACAGCGCAGCAAGGCCGCCTTCGCCACTGCCGGCCTGCCCGTGGTCGAAAGCGTGATCCGCAACAAGGCCGAGGTCGAGGCCCGGCACGTTCTGGCCCCGCCCTACGTGGTCAAACCCAATAACGAAGGCTCCAGCGTCGGCGTCTACATCGTCCACGAAAGCGCCAATGCGCCGCCCCGCCTAGACCAGCAGATGCCGGAATTCGTGATGGTCGAAACCTATGTGCCGGGGCGTGAATTGACCACGACCGTGATGGGCGACCGGCCGCTGACCGTGACCGAGATCCACACCGACGGCTGGTACGACTACCACGCCAAATATGCCCCCGGCGGGTCGCGCCACACGGTTCCGGCAGACGTGCCGCAGGACATCTTCGACGCCTGCATGGATCACGCCCTGCACGCGCATCAGGTGCTGGGCTGCGGCGGCATCAGCCGCACGGATTTCCGCTGGGACGACACCCGCGGGATCGACGGGCTGTTCCTTCTGGAAACCAATACCCAGCCGGGGATGACGCCGACCTCGCTGTCGCCCGAACAGGGCGAAGCGGTCGGCATCTCGTTCGGCGCATTGTGCCGCTGGCTGGTGGAGGACGCATCGTGCAACAGGTAGCCGCCCCCGCCCGCGACCCGGCGCCATCGCGGCTGAGCTACCGCATGCAGCGCTGGATGCTGACACCGGGCATCCGGATGGCGCTGCGCGTTGGCATTCCCTTCGCGCTGGTGTTTTCGGTCAGCAGCGGTTTTCTGTCCAGCGAGGACCGGCGCGACGCGCTCAACCTGTTCATCGCGCAGGTCCGCTCCAGTATTCAGGAACGCCCCGAATTCATGGTCGGCCTGATGGCCATCGACGGGGCCAGCGCCAGCGTCGCTGAAGATATCCGCGAAGTCGTGCCCATTGATTTCCCGGTCAGTTCCTTCGACCTCAATCTAGAACAGATCCGCGACGTGATCGTCGGTCTCGACCCGGTACGCGAAGCCACCGTGCGCATCCGCCCCGGCGGGATCATGGAGGTTCAGGTGGTCGAACGGATCCCGGTCGTGGTCTGGCGCAACTACGAAGGCGTGACGCTGCTGGATGACACCGGCGCCCATGTGGCCGAGCTGCCCAGCCGCCGGCTGCGCTCGGACCTGCCGCTGATCGTGGGCGAAGGCGCCGACACCGCGGTGCGCGAGGCCCTGGCGCTCTTTGCCGTGGCCCGTCCTCTGGCCGACCGGATCCGCGGCATCTCGCGCATGGGCGAACGGCGCTGGGACGTGGTGCTGGACCGCGGCCAGCGCATCCTGCTGCCCGACCGTGAACCGGTGCGGGCGCTGGAGCGCGTGATTGCACTCAATCAGGTGCAGGACCTTCTCGACCGCGATGTCGCGGTCGTCGACATGCGGATCGGCGAACGGCCGACCATCCGCATGACAGAACATGCCGTCGGGGAATGGCGGCGGATAAGGCAGATGAACGATGGCGGAAACTGATCGATGACGGAACTTTACGAAACACAGCGCGCCATGCGGCAGATGCGGCAACAGGCAATGCAGCGCGGGGTGATTGCCATTCTGGACATCGGCTCGTCCAAGATCGCCTGCCTCGTGCTGCGGTTTGACGGCTCGTCCCGGCTGAGCGAAGACAATTCGATCGGGTCGCTGGCCGGTCAGTCGGGGTTCCGCGTCATCGGCGCGGCGACCACGCGGTCGCGCGGCGTGCAGTTCGGCGAAGTCACCTCGATGCAGGAAACCGAGCGCGCGATCCGCACCGCGCTGCAGGCCGCGCAGAAAATGGCCGAAATCCGCGTCGACCACGTCATCGCCTGTTTCTCCGGGGCCAGCCCGCGGTCCTACGGGCTGGATGCCTCCGTCGATCTGGAAGGGCAGGTCGTCACCGAAAACGAGGTCGCCCGCGTGCTGGCCGCCTGCGAGGTGCCGGAATACGGCGCCGGGCGCGAGGTCCTGCATGCCCAGCCGGTGAACTTCGCGCTGGACAGCCGCTCGGGCCTGATCGACCCGCGCGGTCAGCTGGGTCAGAGCCTGAGCGTGGACATGCACATGCTGACGGTGGACGGTGATGTGATCCAGAACCTCGTCCATTGCATCAAGCGCTGTGATCTGGAACTGGCCGGGATCGCGTCTTCGGGTTACGTGTCAGGCATTTCCGCGCTGGTCGAAGACGAACAGGAACTGGGCGCGGCCTGCGTCGATCTGGGCGGCGGGGCCACCTCGGTGTCGGTGTTCATGAAAAAACACATGATCTATGCCGACAGCGTCCGCATGGGCGGCGACCACGTCACCTCCGACATTTCCATGGGGCTCGGCATTCCGGCCTCCAATGCGGAACGGATCAAGACATTTTACGGCGGCGTGCACGCCACCGGCATGGATGATCGCGAGATGATCGAAATCGGCGGTGATACCGGCGATTGGGAACATGACCGCCGCACCGTCAGCCGGGCCGAACTGATCGGCATCATGCGTCCGCGCGTCGAGGAGATCCTTGAAGAGGTCCGCGCCCGGCTCGACGCCGCCGGCTTCGACTACATGCCTTCGCAGCAGATTGTGCTGACCGGCGGCGGCAGCCAGATCCCCGGCCTCGACGGGCTCGCCAGCCGCATCCTCGGGCATCAGGTCCGGCTGGGCCGTCCGCTGCGGGTCCATGGCCTGCCGCAGGCAGCGACCGGACCGGGATTTTCCTCGGTCGTGGGGCTCTGTCTCTTTGCCGCCCATCCGCAGGACGAATGGTGGGATTTCGACATCCCCGTCGAAAGCTATCCCGCCAAATCTCTCAAGCGCGCGGTCAAGTGGTTCCGCGACAACTGGTGACATCCGCATATTCAGCCGCCGAAGCCGGCCTCTGTGCGTGACAACGGCCGCGGAGGGTGCTAACCCTGTGGATAACCTCCGGCAACAGGAGGTGCACGAGGGTCGGGCAGACCCAGCACGATCAGAAAGTCCGTTCAGTCCGTGGCGCTCGCGTCGCGGGACAGAGAATTTGTTTGTGTTCTCCTGTGCCAGATCCGCAATATCTGGCCAAATCGGCGAAATGACGCGGAAAACCTGAAAAAATCACCCATATTTGGTGGCAATTTGGCGTTTTTTGGGTGACGGCCCCTCTGCTGTTCGTTTATTCTGGTGTGGATAACCAAAGAAATCCCGCCAAAGGCGGGCAACGCAGGCAGAAAAACAGGCGGAGAACCCATGACGTTGAACCTTTCGATGCCCGGTCATGACGAACTGAAGCCCCGGATCACGGTGTTCGGCGTGGGCGGTGCGGGCGGCAATGCCGTCAACAACATGATCGAGAAACAGTTGGACGGGGTGGAATTCGTCGTCGCCAACACGGACGCTCAGGCGCTGTCACAGTCGAACGCGACCAGCCGCGTGCAGATGGGCATCAAAGTCACCGAAGGTCTGGGCGCCGGCGCGCGGGCCACGGTTGGCGCAGCCGCAGCCGAGGAAAGCATCGAGCAGATCGTCGATCACCTCGCCGGCGCGCATATGTGCTTCATCACCGCCGGCATGGGCGGCGGCACCGGCACCGGGGCCGCACCGATCATCGCACAGGCCGCACGTGAACTGGGCGTGCTGACCGTCGGCGTCGTCACCAAGCCGTTCCAGTTCGAGGGCGGCAAGCGCATGCGGCAGGCCGAAGAAGGCGTCGATGCGCTGCAGAAGGTGGTCGATACCCTGATCATCATCCCGAACCAGAACCTGTTCCGTCTGGCCAACGAAAAGACGACCTTTACCGAGGCGTTCTCAATGGCCGACGACGTGCTCTATCAGGGCGTCAAGGGCGTGACCGACCTGATGGTCCGTCCCGGCCTGATCAACCTCGACTTTGCTGACGTTCGTGCCGTGATGGACGAAATGGGCAAGGCGATGATGGGCACCGGCGAGGCCGAGGGCGAAGACCGCGCCATTCAGGCAGCCGAGAAGGCCATTGCCAACCCGCTGCTCGACGAAATCTCGCTGCGCGGCGCCAAGGGCGTGCTGATCAACATCACGGGTGCCCACGACCTGACCCTGTTCGAACTGGACGAGGCCGCCAATCGCATCCGCGAAGAGGTGGATCCGGACGCGAACATCATTGTCGGTTCCACGCTGGACACCGGCATGGAGGGCAACATGCGCGTCAGCGTCGTTGCCACCGGCATCGATGCGACCGAAGTGCACAGCGACATCCCGCTGCCGCGCCGGTCCATGGCCGCACCGCTGAAAGCCACCGTGTCCGCCGAAGACGTGCGCCGCCCCGATCCGCTGCCGCTGGAAGAGCCGGTGGTCGCCGCATCCGAAGCTGACGTCGACGCACCGGCGGCTGACGAACCGGGCCTGTTCGAGCGTCTGGAGGTCGAACGCGCCGCGGCCGAAGATCTGGCCGAGGACATTTTCGAAGACCCGCAGGCCGTGACGGCCGAGGAAGACGACGGCCTGCCGCCGCCGGCCTACCAGCCCGAGATCCCGGCCTTTGAACCGCGCGCCGACTCGCTCGAGGCGGACCCGGCCGACTTCGTCGCGCCGGCCCGCCCTGCCGCCGGCAGCGTGTCCGACGAAACCATGGCCCGGCTGCGCACGGCGGTCCACAAGACTGCACCGGCAGCCCCGCCCGCCGAGGCCGCCGAAGCACAGCCCGAGCAGACCCGCTTTGGCCGCCTGATCACCCGGATGACCGGCCACGCGGCCGATACACCGGGCGAAAATCCGGTCCAGACCCCGGCCCGCGCACAACCTCAGGTCTACGCGCCGGACAGCGGATCGGCCGCTCAGAAGCTTGACGAGAACGAGCAGGAACGCATCGAGATTCCCGCATTTCTGCGCCGTCAGGCAAACTAGGCATCACAATACACACCTGAAAGGGGTCGCCTCCGGGCGGCCCTTTTTCTTTTGTTTGTAACTGGTTAATGAATGGTAAGCAGGGTTATGCCGAAATCCTCCCGCCATGTTTCAGTTGGTTACAATCTTTGAATTGTGACTTTCACGGCACCCCCTTACCTCGTTTGGCAACAAGCCCCGACCTGGGGTGCTGCTGCCAGAGGACCGTTTTGCAGAATACTGTAAAATCCCCCGTTCACTTCAAGGGCATCGGACTGCATACGGGCCGTCCGGTCCGGATGACGGTCTACCCCGCCTCCGCCGAACACGGAATTTGGTTCCGGCGCACCGACATTCAGGACCGCGACGCGATGATCCCCGCACTGTGGGATGTCGTCGAAAGATCGCCGCTCTGCACCCGTCTGGTGAATGTCGCCGGCGTTTCGGTTTCCACGGTCGAACACCTGATGGCGGCACTGGCCGGCTGCGGCGTGCATAATGCACTGATCGAAATCGACGGCCCGGAAATCCCGATCCTTGACGGCTCGGCAGTGCCCTTCGTGCGGGGCATCATGAACCGCGGCGTTCAGGCCCAGACAGCCCCGATCCGCGCCATCGAAATCCTGCGCCCGGTGCGCGTCGAGGTCGGTGACGCAACCGCAGCCCTGCTGCCCTCCGACCGCCTGACCATCGAGTTTCACATCGATTTCGCCGAAGAAGCCATCGGCCAGCAGAGCAAAACGCTCGACATGGCCAACGGTGCCTTTGCCCGCGTCCTCAGCGATAGCCGCACCTTCTGCCGCCGCGCCGATGTCGAGGCCATGCAGGAAAACGGGCTGGGACTGGGCGGCAGCCTGGACAACGCCGTTGTTTTCGACGGCAACGCGGTGCTGAACCCGGACGGGCTCCGCCACGACGACGAAGCCGTGCGCCACAAGATGCTGGACGCGCTGGGCGATCTGGCACTGGCCGGCCGCCCGATTCTCGGTCGCTACGTGGGCTCCCGGGCCGGTCACGCGGTCACCAACACCCTGCTGCGGGAACTGTTTGCCAACCCCGATGCCTTCCGGATTATCGAATGCGATATCCCGACATCTGCCCGCCTTCCGGGCCGCGGTCTGGTCTGGTCGGAAATCCCGCAGGTCGCCTGACCGGCGCGGTTCTGCGCCCGATTGGCCACTCTCCCGGCAAATCCAATGGCATAAGCCGTTTTGCTCCCCAAAGTATTGTGCTAGACCCGATCCAAAGCAGCGGGGTAAAACCCTGCAACGGCGGTGTGGAGCGGTATGAATGGCAGGTTTGAAGTTCGCGACCCGGCTTCTGATCCTGATCGCGCTCAGCGCGACACTCGCTGCCTGCAGCGGCAGCGGCTCTGTCGACCGTGATCAGTCGCTGGAAGGCTTTACCCCGGAACAGATCTTTCAGCGTGGCGAATACGATCTCAACCGTGGCCGGACGGATGACGCGGCTTGGTACTTCTCTGAAATCGAACGGCTTTACCCCTATTCCAGCTGGGCCAAGCGCGCGCTGATCATGCAGGCCTATTCCTTTCATCAGGGCCGCGACTATCCCAACAGCCGCGCCGCCGCGCAGCGCTATATCGACTTTTACCCAACCGACGAAGACGCCGCCTATGCGCAATATCTGCTGGCGCTCAGCTATTATGATCAGATCGATGAGGTCGGCCGCGACCAGGGGCTGACCTTTCAGGCCCTGCAGGCGCTGCGCACGGTGATCGAGGTCTATCCCGACAGCGAATATGCTTCTTCGGCCATTCTCAAGTTCGACCTCGCCTTCGACCATCTGGCCGGCAAGGAAATGGAAATCGGCCGCTACTACCTGCGCCGCGGCCATTACACCGCCGCGATCAACCGGTTCCGCGTCGTGGTCGAGGATTTCCAGACCACGACTCACACGCCGGAGGCCCTGCACCGTCTGGTCGAGGCCTATCTGTCGCTGGGGCTGGTGAACGAAGCCCAGACAGCGGGCGCGATTCTGGGTCACAATTTCCAATCCACCGACTGGTACGAAAGCAGCTATGCGCTGCTGACCGCGCAGGGGCTCAAAGCCCGCAGCATCGGCAACAACTGGCTCAGCCAGATCTACCGCCAGTCGATCAAGGGCCAGTGGTACTGACCGGCACACCCCGGGGGCAGGGCGATGCTGCGCACGCTTGAAATCCGCGATCTTCTGATCATCGATCACCTGGAACTGCAGTTTCGCCCGGGTCTCAACGTGCTGACCGGCGAAACCGGCGCCGGCAAATCCATCCTGCTTGACAGCCTTGGCTTTGTCCTTGGCTGGCGCGGGCGCGCCGAACTGGTGCGGCAGGGCGCAGCCCAGGGCGAGGTCGTGGCCGTCTTCGACCTGTCCCCGGATCACCCGGCCCGGACCGTGCTGCAGGAGGCTGGGCTGCCGGTCGAGGACGACCTGATCCTGCGCCGCGTGAACACCGCCGATGGCCGCAAAACAGCGTGGGTCAACGACCGCCGCACCAGCGGCGAAATCCTGCGCGCCCTGTCTGACACGCTGGTCGAACTGCATGGCCAGCACGATGACCGCGGCTTGCTGAACCCCGGCGGCCACCGCGCCCTGCTGGATGCCTATGCCGGCCATGCCGACCTGACCAATGCCGCGCGGCAGGCCTGGCGTGACCGCAGCGCCGCGCGCACCGCGCTGGCGGACAGGCAGGCCGTGCTGGAGGCGGCACAGGCCGAAGAGGACTATATCCGCCACGCCGTCGCAGAGCTGGAACAGCTCGACCCGCAGCCGGGCGAGGACGCCGCGCTCGACACCCGCCGCCGCGAAATGCAGGCCGCCGAACGCATCCGCGAAGACGTTGCCCGCGCCTTCGCCGCGCTGGGTCCCGATGGCGCCGAAGGCGCGGCGGGTGACGCCATGCGCTGGCTCGAAGGCGCCACCGACAGTGCCGGCGATGCGCTCGAGGCCCCGATTGCCGCGCTTGGCCGGGCGCTGGCTGAACTGGGCGAGGCGCAGTCCGGCGTCGAAGACGCGCTGGACCGGCTCAGCTTTGACCCCTCGGTTCTGGAACAGGCCGAGGAACGCCTGTTTGCCATCCGCGCGCTGGCCCGCAAACATGGCGTCGGCGCCGACGAACTGGCCGATCTGCGCACAACGCTGCGCGCTCAGCTCGACGCGCTGGACGCCGGTGTTCAGGACCTCGCCACCGCCCGCGCGGACGTGGAACAGGCGGATGCGGCCTATGATCAGGCCGCCGCCACCCTGACCGCCGCCCGTCGGCAGGCCGCGACAGCGCTGGATGCGGCCATCACCGCGGAACTGGCGCCGCTGAAGCTGGACCGCGCGGTGTTCTGCACGTCGATAACGCAATCCGCGGCCGGGCCGGACGGACACGATCAGGTCACCTTTACCGTGGCCACCAACCCCGGCGCACCCGCCGGGCCGCTGAACCGGATCGCATCGGGCGGCGAGCTCAGCCGCTTTCTGCTGGCGATGAAGGTCTGCCTGACCCGGGGCATGTCCGGCCTGACGCTGATCTTCGACGAGATTGACCGCGGCGTCGGCGGCGCAACCGCCGATGCGGTCGGACGGCGGCTGGCATCGCTGGCGCGCGACGGTCAGGTTCTGGTCGTCACCCATTCGCCGCAGGTCGCCGCACGGGGCGCGCATCACTGGCAGGTCCACAAACGCGTCGAAGACGGGGCAACGCTGTCCTCGGTCTCGCCCCTGTCCGATCCGATGCGCGTGGACGAAATCGCCCGCATGCTGGCCGGGGACACGCTCACCGACGAAGCCCGCGCCGCAGCCCGGGCCTTGCTGGCAGGATGACGGACGCAACCACACGCGACTACGGGCGCTGCCTCTGGCTCGAGGCCACCGGGCTGGCCACCCGGCTTTTGCCCGCCGGCGCCGACCGGCGCGCCGCGCGCCTTGCCGCGATCCTTCCGGGCCGCAGCAAGGCCCGGCAACAGGCCGAACTGGCCCGCCGGCTTTTTCCCGACGGCTTCCCGAATGGCGACGATCCCGACAGCCTGCCGCACCTCGCCATGTCCCACCGGCTGGAAGAGGCGATGATGATCCGCCGGCTGGCCCGCGCGCCGGACTGGCGGCCACCGCTCGATTGTACCGGCCTCACCGCGCTGAAATCCGAAATGGCGCTGGGCGGGGTCATGCTCTGGTGCTGTCCACAGCGGTTCAACATGCTGCTGGCCAGCCTCGCCCTGCATGATGGCGGGTTTGACCCGATGCGCCTGTCGCACTGGACCCACGGCCCGGCCGCCACCGACACGCCCTCGGAGTTTGCGCAAAACCGCATCAACGCGCCGTGGCAGGCGGTGGAAAACCACTTTGCCGAACGGCTGGTGATCGGCCCCGGCAATGTCCGAAAACCGATGACGGCCTATGCCAAGGCCCTGCGCGGCGGGCGGTTGCTGATCGTCAACGCCATCCCGCCGGCGGTGAACCCGGCGGCGCTGCCGGTGCCGCATGGTGTCCTGAAACTGGCCTCGGGCGCGGCCCGCTCCGCCCTGTCCGCCGGCGCGGCGATCTGGACGTCCGTTTTGCGCCGCGATGCGGGGGGTGTGTTCCACATGGACTTCGCCCCGCTGGCCCCGCGCGAGGCCGCCACCGACCTGCCGGAGCTGCTGCAGCAGATGGCCCTGCGCAGCCACGCCGCCATTGCCGCCGATCCCGCCCTCTGGATCATCGCCGGGCCACAGCTTGTCCCCGAAACAGAGGCCTGACACGGCTGCCCTTTTCCCCCGGCGGCTGCTGACCTACAAAGGTCGTGCCACCATCAGAGACGCGTATGGCCAACCCCGATAAATCCGAAGTTTCCCGGCATTTCGATCAGGCAGTCGATGCCTGCCGGGACGGCTGGCGCATCCTGAAAAACCGCGGCCCCGGTCAGGTGCAGTTCTGGTTCATCGCGCTGGTGATCGGCATCGTCGCCGGGTTCGCCGCGGTCATGTTCCGGCGCGGCATCACGGCGCTGCAATCCTTCCTCTACGGGACCGAGGACGTCCGCCTGCTGCATTCCTTCGCCGAAAGCCTGCCATGGTACATGATCCTGCTGATCCCCGTCTTCGGCGGGCTGGCCGTGGGGCTGCTCCTGCACCGGTTCACCGGCGACGGCCGGGTCCGGTCGGTCGCCGACGCCATCGAGGGCGCGGCGCTGCAGGATGGCCGGATCGAAATGCGCGCCGGTCTGGCCTCGGCGCTGGCCTCTTTCATCACGCTGTCGTCGGGCGGTTCCTCCGGGCGCGAAGGGCCGGTGGTTCACATGGCCGGCCTGATCTCCACCTGGGTCTGCAAACGCATCAACGCCGATGGCATCACCGGGCGCGATCTGCTGGGCTGCGCCGTGGCCGCCGCCGTGTCCGCCAGCTTCAACGCCCCCATCGCCGGCGCACTCTTCGCGCTCGAGGTGATCCTGCGCCATTTCGCGGTCCACGCCTTTGCTCCGATCACAATCGCCGCCGTGGCCGGCACGGTTGTCAGCCGGCTGGAATTCGGCGACGTCACCGAGTTCTTTTTCGAAACCCCCAGCGCGCTCAAATTCTATGTCGAACTGCCGGCCTTCCTGATCCTTGGCCTTGTCTGCGGGCTGATCGCGGTGATCCTGATGCGCTCGATCTTCCTTGCCGAGGATTTCGCCAGCCGCGTGCAGGCCCGCACCGGCCTGCCGCCCTGGCTGCGCCCGGCCGTGGCCGGCGCGCTGCTGGGGCTTCTGGCCATCGGCTATCCGCACATCATCGGCGTCGGCTACGAAACCACCATCCTCGCGCTCAAAGGCGATCTGATCCTCCACGAAGCGATCATTTTCGCCATCCTCAAAACCGTCGCGGTGGCCATCACCATCGGCGGCCGTATGGGCGGTGGCGTGTTTTCCCCCTCACTGATGGTGGGGGCGCTGTCGGGGCTGGGCTTTGGCCTGATCGCCACCGCCATCGTGCCCGAGTTTTCCGGCGAAAGCTCGCTCTATGCCTTTGCCGGGATGGGGGCCGTGGCCGCCGCGGTTCTGGGCGCGCCGATCTCGACCACCATGATTGTCTTCGAACTCACCGGCAACTGGCAGATCGGGCTGGCGGTGATGGTCGCGGTGTCGCTCTCTACCGCGGTGTCCTCCCGGCTGGTCGACCGGTCCTTCTTCCTGACCCAGCTCGAACGCCGCGGCGTGCATCTGGCCGCGGGTCCACAGGCCTACCTGCTGGCGCTCTACCGGGTCTCTGCCCTGATGCGCCCACCCGACGATCCGCGCGCAGCCGACCGTAACCGCTGCTGGGAACTGATCGAAGGCGGTATCTATGTCGACGAAAGCGCCACGCTGGAAACCGCAATGCCGGTCTTCGATCAGGCCGGGGTGCCCTTCATCCCCGTCGTGTCACTGGGCCGTGAAACCACCACACCGGACCTGCGCGGGGCGCTGTTTCACGTCGATGCACTGAAGGCCTATAACCGCGCACTGGCCGAAACCGCCGCCGAGGAACATTCCTGACCCCGGCAGACCCCGGCGCGGGATCTCATTAGACGAAACACCTGACCTCCGCCCAAACCGCCCGGAAACGACCCAACCGAAGCCCCGCCTCAGCCCCGGATCAGAGCTGTTCCACTTTCACCGTGTCGCCCTGATAAAACGCCACGTGATCCTTGATCGCGGCCACACCATCCAGCGGGTTCTCATAGGTCCACACCACGTTTTTCGTGACCGAGGACATGTTCACGATCGAAAAGTAGTTCGCGTCCCCCTTGTGCGGGCAATGCGTAACCTTGTCCGTGCGGTCCAGCATCGCCATGGCGATATCGTCGCGCGGAAAGTAGATCACCGGCGCGTAATCGCCCTCGCTCAGCTCCAGCGCATTCGAGCTTTCGCCCAGAACCGCACCGCCCGACTGAACCACCCATGTTCCCGGCGCCTTGCGGATGCGAATATGTTCGGCCATTGCGATTTCCCCTCAGATTTCCGGTATTCTGACCCGCCAGTGCAACACCTGCGTGTCAGAGCGGTTCGGTTGCCGCAGTCAACCACGCCTGCGCGTCCTTGCCCACCCGATGCGACGTCTTGTCCAGAACCTCGGCGTGGTAGGCGTTCAGCCAGTCGCGCTCGGCTTCGGTCAGCATACCCTGCACGATCAGCCTCCGGTCGATGGGCACGAAGGTCAGCGTCAGCCAGTCCAGCATGTCGCGTTCTTCATCGCTGTCGGGCAGGGCGCCGGCCTCCTGCACCACCAGCAGGTTCTCGATGCGGATGCCAAAGGCGCCCTCGCGGTAATAACCGGGCTCGTTGGACAGGATCATCCCCGGTTCCAGCGGCACATGGCTGATCCGCGACAGGCGCTGCGGGCCTTCATGCACGCTCAGATAAGCGCCCACGCCATGGCCCAGCCCGTGATTGAAATCCTGCCCCGCAAGCCACAGCGGCACGCGCCCGATGGCCTCGATATCCCGGCCCGCCAATCCCTGCGGCCAGCGCAGCCGGCTCATCGCGATCATTCCCTGCAGCACGCGGGTGAAGGCGCGGCGCTCGGCCTCGCCGGGCTGACCGATGGCGATGGTCCGGGTGATATCGGTGGTCCCGTCCAGATACTGACCACCGGAATCCAGCACCAGCAGATGCCCGTCCTGCACCTGCGAGTCGGTCTGATCGGTCACGCGGTAATGCATGATGGCGCCGTTCGGCCCGGTTCCGGCGATGGTTTCGAAACTGATATCCTGCAACGCGTTGTCCCGCCGCCGGCAGGCTTCCAGCCGCGTCACCACCTGGGTTTCCGTCAGGCTGCCGGCCGGCTGCGCATCCAGCCATGCCAGCAGGTCGATCATCGCCGCCGCGTCGCGCAGATGCGCCTCGGCCGTGCCGGCAATCTCCACCGGGTTCTTGCGCGCCTTGGGCAGGGCACAGGGCTCCTCGCCGAAAATCGCGCGTGCGCCCAGCTGCTGATACACCGCCTGCGGCACCGATCCCCGGTCGACCCGCACCGGCCCGTCCAGCGCCTCCAGCGCGGTGGCAAACTCCTCCATCGCCGCCGTCGCAACATCCGCGCCCAGATGGTCCTGCAACCCCTCCAGCTTGGCCCGCTCCATGAACAGCGACACGCGGGCGTCGTCGTGCAGGATGGCAAAACACTGCGCAATCGGGTTGCGCGGAATGTCCGCGCCGCGAATGTTCAGCAGCCACATCACGCTGTCCGGCAATGTCAGCACCGCCGCCCGGTGCCCGGCATCGCGCAGCGCACCCGCCAGCCGCGCCCGCTTGTCGCCGTGGCTTTCCCCGGCAAACTCGATCGGGTGCGCGCGGGCCGGCGCATCCGGCGCCGCCGGGCGGTCCGTCCACAGCCGGTCGATCAGGTTCGGCAGCGCGGTCAGGACAATCCCGCTGCCGTCCAGCGCCTGTTCCAGATCCGCAATCTGCCCGGCGGTGTAAAGCCACGGGTCGAACCCCACCTTTGCCCCGTCCTGCAAACGCTCCCGCAGCCACGGTCCGGGGCGGGTATCCGGCCAGGGTACCGGAGTGAAATCCGCCGCAACCTGCGATTTGACCTGCGTCCGGTAACGCCCGTCCACGAACACCCCGGCCACATCCGCCAGAACCACGCAGAACCCCGCAGACCCGGTGAACCCCGTCAGCCACGCCAGCCGCTCGTCCCGCGGCGCAACATATTCGCCCTGATGCACATCCGCGCGCGGCACCAGATAGCCGTCAACCTGTTCCTTGGTCATCTCGCCGCGCAGCGCAGCCAGCCGCGGCGGGCCCTGCTGCGGCCGTGCAGTGACAGTAAAGGTCTGGAACATGGTGGCCTCATTTGATTTTCAGTCGCGCAACTCTGCCGCGGGACGCCCGGGATGACCAGACCCGGACACCAATCGCCTCAGCGCGTCACGATCAGCGTGACACCCAGAACCACCAGCAGCGCCATCACCAGATGCCGCCATGTCAGGGTTTCATTCCGGAAGAACAGGACGCCCAGCAGCAGGGTCCACAGCGGTGTCGTGGAACTCAGCGGGGCTGCCAGCGAAACAGCCCCGTGGCTGATCGACACCTGCAGCGTCAGGATCCCGCCGCCGATGACAAACCCGTTGACGACGAACATGCGGTTTCCCGCCCGCGTCATGCGCAACGGCCGCCGCGCCCGGTCGGCCAGCATCCACAATCCCAGCACCACCGCGGCGACCGTCGTCATCACCAGTGTCGCGAAAAACGCGCTGTTGATCTCCGCAAACCCGAACTTGGTGGCCGGCTGCACCACGCCCCGCGCCATCGACGCCCCCAGCGGCAGCATCAGCGCAATCAGCGGAAAGCTCCGCCGGACGCCACCGCCGGGCCCAAGCGCCGAGATCATCAGCCCGGCCAGCATCAGCGCAATCCCCAGCCCGCCCTGCAGGTTCAGCGTTTCACCAAGAAACAGCACCGCAAGGCTGACCGCAAAAAGCGGCGCAAACGATCCCATGGCGGAGGTCAGCGCCGGGCCGACCGCGACCACCGAGGCCACCTGCAGCCGCTGGCTCGCCGAGGGAAAAATCAGCCCGCAGGCGGCAAAGATCAGGGCCGCCCGTGTGCCGAACCACGACATGTCGATGAAAAACGGCACCGCAATCCACAGCAGCCCGGCCAGCGTCGCCACGGAAATGAAGGCGCCCACCGAAACCTCGGAGCCCGCGACCGCGACCTTCTGAACATGGCTCGTCAGGCCGAAAAACAACCCCGACGCCAGCCCGGCACCGATCGCGATCAGCTCCATTCCCGCAGCCCGAACCCGGACGGCGCCCGGAATTTTTCAAAAATTCCGGGCCGTTTTCTTTGAAAGAAAACGGCGCCCCTCACCCGGCCTTGCGGATGCCCATCACCCGCGCCCGTGCCCTTGGGTCGGAATCAAAGAGCGCGGCCAGCTGTTCGGTCATCGCCCCGGCCAGCTGCTCAACATCCGTGATCGTCACTGCCCGGTCATAATAGCGGGTCACGTCATGGCCGATCCCGATCGCCAGCAGTTCCACCATCTGGCGCTTCTCGACCATGGCGATCACGTCCCGCAGGTGCTTTTCAAGGTAGTTCGCCGGGTTCACGCTCAGCGTGCTGTCATCCACCGGCGCCCCGTCCGAGATCACCATCAGGATCTTGCGCTGTTCGCGCCGGGCCACCATCCGCCGGTGCGCCCATTCCAGCGCCTCGCCGTCGATGTTTTCCTTCAGCAGCCCCTCTTTCATCATCAGCCCCAGATTGGGCCGGGTCCGCCGCCACGGGGCGTCGGCGTTCTTGTAGATGATGTGGCGCAGGTCGTTCAGCCGTCCGGGCTGTTGCGGCCGGCCTTCGTTCAGCCAGTGCTCGCGCGCCTGTCCGCCCTTCCACGCCCGGGTCGTAAAGCCCAGGATTTCCACCTTCACGTTGCACCGCTCCAGCGTCCGCGCCAGCACGTCGGCACAGATCGCGGCAATGGAAATCGGACGCCCGCGCATCGACCCGGAATTGTCCAGCAGCAGCGTCACAATGGTATCGCGGAACTCCATGTCCTTTTCGACCTTGAAGCTCAGCGGCGTGGTCGGGTTCGCCACCACCCGCGCCAGCCGCCCGGCATCCAGAATGCCTTCCTCGCGGTCAAATTCCCAGCTGCGGTTCTGCTGCGCCTGCAGCCGCCGCTGCAGCTTGTTGGCCAGCCGGCTGACCGCGCCCTTCAGCGGTTCCAGCTGCTGATCCAGATAGGCCCGCAGCCGTTCCAGCTCGGCCGGCTCGGCCAGATCCTCGGCCGCGATCTCCTCGTCATGATCCGACAGGAACACCTGGTAATTCGGGTCGGCATCGCTGACCGGCGCCGGGGCAGGGGGCTCCAGCGGCGCTTCGCCTTCCGGCAGCTCCGCCTCTTCGCCCATCTCCTCGTCGGCCATGTCGTCCATCGACACCTGCGCCTCGGCGGTGTCCTGCTGTTCGTCCTGGCTCTGCTCGGGATCGGCGTCGGCCTGATCGTCGTCGCTGTCGTCCGATCCCGTGCTTTCCGGATCGTCCTCGTCCTCGACCACCTCGTCGTCTTCGTTCTCGTTCTCGTCATCCAGCTGGTCGGGATCATCGCCCAGCTGGTCGCCATAGCCCAGATCGGCAATCATCTGCCGGGCCAGCCGGGCAAAGGCGGCCTGATCGGACAGCGCATCATCCAGACTTTCCAGCCGCTCGCCGGCCTGCTCCTCGATGAACCCGCGCCACAGGTCCATGACATTCTGCGCCCCGGCCGGCAGCGTGCGCCCGGTGCTCAGGCTGCGCACCAGATATCCCGCCGCCGCCGCCAGCGGCGCCTCCGACGCCTCACGGATCTGGTCATAGCCGCGCCGCGCCGCCTCGTGCCCGATCTTGGCGTCGATATTGCCGGCAGTGCCCGGCATGTCGCGCGCGCCCATGGCTTCGCAGCGCGCGGTCTCCATCGCCTCGTAGAGATCGCGCGCCATGTCCCCCGGCGGCGCATAGCGCGCATGCACACCATCATCGTGATACTTGTGATACAGCGCCAGCGCGTCGGCCGTCCCCCGCGCCAGCAGAACCTCCTGCTTGGTCATCCGGCGGCTGACCTGCGGCAGACGCATCGATTCACCGCTGATCCCGCTGGGATCGACGGAATAGCTCACGTTCAGTTCCGGGTCATCAGCCATCACCTTGGTGGCTTCGGCCAGAGCCTTCTTGAACGGATCGGCGGGGTTGTCGGTCGGTTTTGCCATGTCGTCCTTAAAACAGCCGCGCAGCCGGAAACGCAAGGGGAACCGAACGTGTCCGGCCCGCCTGAACCGCACGCCTATTGGTGACGGCGCGGAAACGATCCCGGCCCGGATACGGCAACAGCCGCCGTGACGGCCACAGTGTTACGGAAATCCTCAGCCCCGCATACGGGAACCCGCAATCCGCGTCACAGGGGTCCGGCCTTATCCTGAACCCGTTCCGGTGCCGGCGATTTTGCCGGCGCCCCAATCAGGAAAGTCCAAGTTCATGCCTGACGTAACCATTTTTGATACAACTGACTTCAACCCCAACAGCCTGCCGGTCGATTCCGTGATTGTGGATCACAACGGCCTGATCGACGCCGGCCCGATCTCCGATCCGATCACGCTCGGCTACACCGCCGAAAACCTCGACACCTATCTCGAACAGGGCTTTGCCTCCATCGGCTATGGCTGGCTGATCTACGATGTGCAGGCCCAGTTCGCCAACGCCACCTACTATTACACGATCACATGGGCCGTGACCGAGGTCGGCGTCGGCACCACCGTCTATGCCGATCAGGGCATTCTCGGCACCAATGGCAGCGAGGTCATTTTTGACACTGCCGGTGACGACATCTTCAAGACCAAGGGCGGCGACGACCTGATCGTCAGCTTCGACGGCAACAACGTCGTGTCCGCCGGCAGCGGCGACGACATCGTGTTCGTCGGCTTCGGTGATGACGTGGTCAAAGCCGGCGGCGGTCACGACTATGTCGCCACCCGCGAAGGCGACGACGCGATCAAGGGCGGCGGCGGCCGCGACACCATCGAAGCGGGCTCCGGCGAAGACCTCGTGCTTGGCGACGGCGGGCATGACCGGATCGATGGCGGCGCGGATGACGATGTGCTGAACGGCGGCAAGGGCAAGGATACGTTTGTCTTCACGCTGGGCACCGGCACGGACGTCATCGAGGATTTCGGCAACGGCAATGACACGATCGAACTGGACCTCGCCATGGGCGCGTCCTCGTTTACCGACGTATCAAATGCCAGCGCGCAGTCGGGGGCAGATCTGGTCATCACGCTGGGCGCCGATGCCATCGTGCTCGAAGACACCACACTGAACGATCTCAGCGCGTCGGACTTTCAGTTCGTATGACGTGACGGTGCTCGGTGCCGGTCGGCAGCACGGCCGAGGTGCAGTCTTCCAGCCGCGCCGACAGCGCCGCGGCCGCCTCGTCGGCCGATTGCGCGTCAAAGCTGAAATGCGACCGGGCCAGCAGCGATGCCATTTCGCTCCAGCCCCGGTTGCGCCACTTCACCGGTTCCTCCTCGGGAACCCCGTCGGCATAGGCACCGGGCAGGGTGGCGTCCAGCAGGTCCTCGAAGGTGACAACCAGCGCCCGGGTGGTCTGGGCCCCGGGTTCGCCGAACCCGTCCTGATGCGCCGCCAATGCCGACAGCCTGCCGGCACAGGCCGCAAACAGCTCTGCACGTTCGAAGGCCCGCGTCGGAAGCGCCTCAGCCGATGTTGCCGCAATCGCCAGAAACATCGCGCTGCAAATGTACTTGGAGAGATTGCCTGTCATGTAACGATTTTATGACGGGCTGTGGGTAAGTCAACAGTGTATATACATAAGATATGCAAATTACAGCATTTGCATACCATTTTCCTGAAATGTCACGGATCTGTCCGGCCCCGTGCCCCGCGCAGGCGCATCAAATCGCCGGCCGCTGTGGTCCGGCACCGCTACTCCCGGCCCGACCGGGCCAGGTCCGCCAGCGCTTCGATATGGATCAGGCCGCCATCGACAACCGGGTACCCCGGCTCTTGTCCTTCGAACGCAAGGAACAGGTCGGTGCCCGCCAGAAACACCAATTCCGCCCCCTTTTCCATCAGCTTCGCGCCTTCGGCAAAAAACAGCGCCCGTTCCGGTTCAAGACACTGACCGCGCTGCGCCATGTCGATATAGGCGCGCCCGACCCCGGCAACATCGTCGGGCCGGATCACCTCCAACCCGTCCAGCGCGCCGTATAGCCCGGTCTCCATCACCCGCCCGGACCCCAGCAGCCCGATCCGCGCCGTGCGCCGGGCCTGCAGGTGGTCACGGATCACCTCAACGGCGTTCACCACGGGGATCGGCGACCGCGCGATGGTTTCCTCGATGCAATAATACCCGGCCAGCGCGGTCACCGCCGCCACCTCTGCCCCGGCGGCGGCAAGATCGGCGATGTGGCGGGCAAAAACCCCGGCCTGTTCCGCGCGCCGGTCGGCAAAGAAGTTCTCCACCAGCGCGGCATTGTCTGCATGCGTGAACGTCATCCGGAACGGCCGCCCCGCAGCCTTGGATGCCACCACCAGATGGCGATAGTAAAACTGGGTCGCCGCGGGTCCGATCCCGCCGATCAGGCCGATATGCATGTGTCTCTCCCTCGCCGCGCGGCAAAACCTTCGCCCAACCCCCGGGTCAATGGACGCCGCAACGCTTTGTTAACAACTTCTTTGCAGGGTGACAGGGATACCCTGTCTTGGACAAGGGACCCACAAGGACCGGCAATGATCCACGACAGCGAAAACCACGCGCTCAAGCTGCTGCAGGACATGCGTGACGAATTACGGGAAATGCGCGCAGAAATGCGGGCCGGGTTCGAAGAGGTCAGCGAACAGTTCGACGACGTCAACACCCGCATCGACGGCGTGGCCCATATCCTGACCCTGCTCGCCGCCCACTCTTCCACACTGGAAAACCGCGTATCGGTTCCGGAAGGCGCGCAGACGCCCTGAGCGTGGCTCAGCCCGCCGCCGCGCTCGCTGCGCTTTCCGGCAGTTCCTCGTCAAAGCAGCGCTGGTAGAACTCTGCCACCGTCTGACGCTCCAGCTCATCGCACTTGTTGAGGAACGACAACCGGAACGCATAGCCCACATTGCGGAAGATCTCGGCATTCAGTGCCCAGTTGATCACCGTCCGCGGGCTCATCACCGTGGACAGATCCCCGTTCATGAACGCGGTCCGGGTCAGGTCCGCCACCGTCACCATCTGCGCAATCGTCTTGCGCCCGTCGGCGGTGTTGTAATGCGGCGCCTTCGACAGCACGATCATGGTCTCGGCGTCGTGGCTCAGATAGTTCAGCGTCGCCACCAGCGACCAGCGGTCCATCTGCGCCTGGTTGATCTGCTGAACCCCGTGATAGAGCCCGGTGGTATCGCCCAGACCCACGGTGTTCGAGGTCGCGAACAGCCGGAAATGCGGATGCGGCGTGATGATCTCGTTCTGGTCCAGAAGCGTCAGCTTGCCGTCATGCTCCAGCACGCGCTGGATCACGAACATCACGTCGGCCCGGCCGGCATCGTATTCGTCGAACACGATCGCGGTGGGGTTGCGCAGCGCCCATGGCAGAATGCCCTCGTGGAACTCGGTCACCTGCTTGCCGTCACGCAGCTTGATCGCGTCCTTGCCAATGAGGTCGATCCGGCTGATATGGCTGTCGAGGTTGACGCGCACGGTGGGCCAGTTCAGCCGCGCGGCGACCTGCTCGATATGGGTCGATTTGCCCGTCCCGTGATAGCCCTGGATCATCACCCGGCGATTGTGAGAAAATCCGGCCAGAATGGCCAGCGTGGTGTCCGGGTCGAACTTGTAAGTCGGATCCAGCTCCGGCACGCGGTCCGCCCCCTCGGCAAAGCCGCGCACGACCATGTCTGAATCGATGCCAAAAACATCACGGACATGCACGTCCTCAGTGGGTTTCGTATTCGCTTCCATCGCACAATCCGCCGTGTTTCGTGGTCGTATTTCGTCGCTCAGGCCTGCCGCCGAACCCGCGCTTGGTGCATCATAATCGAAAGAAGGGCAAGGGGAGCAGGCGGGGAATTTCGCCACGTTCCGATGCGGGTCCAATTCCCGTGTCACACGGCCCGGGCCGGACCGCCGACACCGTGACCGGGGCCATCAGACCGGAGCCCCGAGCCGGGCGGGTCTGAAAAAGAAATGCCCAAATGGCGGGGGCCGCTCTATGCTGTGGCAGGCCCGTGCACCGGGCGGAAAGGTTGGAAGAGACCGTGGAGCGACGCCTCAGCGCCATCCTGATGGCCGATATCGTCGGTTTTTCTCGCCTGACCGAGCAGGACGAGGCCGGCACACTGACGCGCCAGAAAGCCCATCGCGCCGACCTCATTGATCCGGCCTTTGCCGATCACGGCGGGCGCATCGTGAAGACAACGGGCGACGGTCTGCTGGCCGAATTTCCCTCGGTGGTCGAGGCCGTGGCCTGCGCCGTCGCCATTCAGCGCGCGATGCCGGACCGCGAGGCAGACCGGCCCGCGGAGGCGCGCATCGTCTACCGCGTCGGGATCAACCTCGGGGACGTGGTTCACGAAGATGGCGACCTGCACGGTGACGGTGTAAACGTCTCGGCGCGGCTCGAAGCGATGGCCGATCCCGGCGGCATCTGCATATCGGGGACGGCCTTCGATCATCTGCGCGGCAAATCCGACATCGGCTTCGAAGATCTGGGCGCGGTTCAGGTCAGGAACATCTCGCGCCCGATCCGCGCCTGGCGGGTGCTGCTGGACCCCGGTCAGGCCGGTCAGGTCATCGCCGCGTCCGCGAACAAAGCGTTGCCCCGCGTGGTTCTTGCGCTGATCCCGATCCTGCTGATCATCGCCCTTGCAGGCTGGTGGTGGCAGAGCCGCCCGGATTTCACACCCGCCGATCCGGCAAAATACGCCTTCGACCTGCCTGAAAAGCCCTCCATCGCGGTTCTGGCATTCGACAACCTGTCCGGCGATCCGGAGAACGATTTCATCGGTGACGCGTTGTCGGAAACGATCATCGCTACTCTGGCCACGTTGCCGCGCATGTTTGTCATCGCCCGGAACTCAAGTTTCAGCTTCAAGGGGACGGCCACACCGGTTCAGGTCATCGCAGAGAAACTGGGTGTTCGGTTTGTTCTTGAGGGCAGCATTCAGAGATCGACGGATACGATCCGTGTCACCGCGCAGCTGATCGATGCGCTGGACGGGCGCCATCTCTGGGCCAAAACCTATGATCGGTCCCTGTCGACGGTCAACCTGCTCGCCATTCAGGATGACATTACTCAGGACATCGCCATTTCCATGGAAGCAGAGCTGTCATCCGGCGACCCGGCGCACAGTTTCCTGCGCGACATCGGTGACATGAAAACCTTTGCGATCGTCGGTCAGGCCATCGAGCAGTACAGGTTGTTCACTCCTGAGGGAAACAAGGTGTCGCAGGAGATGTTGCTGCAGGTGCTGGAAACCACGCCGAATTCCGCCTCGGTGCTGGTCAATCTTGCATGGACCCACTGGTACAATGTCACTTTCGGAGAATCGACCGACCCGGCAGCGGATTTTGCCCAGTCCAGAGAATATGCGAACCGGGCGCTGGAACTGGATCCGGAATTTGCTCACGCGATCATCATGCTCGCATGGCTCGACGCCTATTCCCTGTCCTATGACACCGCATTGCAGCACGCTCAGAAGGCGCTGGAAATCAGCGCCGGCGACGGGACGCTGACATCTCTGGCTGCCTGGGTTTACGCGCTTTGTGGCCGGCCCGAGCGCGGCGTCAATCTGTTCAGAACCGGAATGCGGCTGGAGCCTTATTCACCCGATTGGGTCCCGTTCAGCCTGGCCTACAGCCTGACGATGCTGGACCGTTATGACGAAGCGAAGGTGATTTTCCAATCCAATGTCGAGAACGCCAACTCCACTGTCGCGGCCTGGTCGACATCGGCCCTCGCAGCCATCGCCGTGTGGGAAGGGGATAACGCTCTGGCCCGGGAATACATTTCTGGTCGTCTTCGCGAAAACCCGGAATTGAGTATGGCAGTTATCAAAAAGGCGAATTACGCGATCAGGGATCAGGCATTCCTGAGCCGGTATTACGAGGCGCTCCGCATTGCCGGGGTTCCGGAAAACCCGCCCTCAGCCACCGCCAGCGGCGATTGAAGCCCGCTCAGGCGGCAATGGCGGTGCTCAATCCTTAAAGCTGCGGCTGTCCTTGATCTGTTCCCAGGCCCAGACCACCAGTTGCAGCTGTTCTTCCTGTGACCGGTCGCCGCCGTTCATATCCGGGTGCAGCACCTTGATCAGCGCCTTGTAGGCCTTGCGCACCTCGGTCTTGGTCGCGGTGTCCTTGACCTCCAGGATCTCGACCGCGCGCCGTTCCGTCGGCGGCAGCCGCCGTCCGGCCTGCGATCCGCGGCCGGGGTTCTTGGTGCCGTTCGCGCCCAGAACCTGATGCGGATCCTCGATGCCCAGCCGGGCCCATGCCCGCGTTTCGGGATCGCCCATCGGCTTGGTGTCGCGCTCCCAGACCTTGTCCTTGGACCGCTGTGCGTTGATCTCGGCCTCGGTGGTGCCGTCGAAAAAGCTCCACTTCTGGTTATACTCACGCACGTGCTGCTGGCAGAACCAGTAAAACTCGTCCAGAACGTCCGGTGCCTTGGGCGCGCGGTACTTGCCGCCCTCCTGGCAGCCCGGGTGATCACAGACCCGCGTAGAGGTCTCGGACTCCCCGGTCATACCGCGCCGGCCGCGCGGGTTTTTCTTCTTCGCCGACGATACAGACATGTCGAATCCGAAGGGATCTGGCTTTGGCATGGGCACACCTTTTCGACTCGGAAGCGGGAGTTTAATCTAACCACCGACAGATGAAAGAGGCTGAGGCCGAAAAGTGTAAGGGCAGATGATGCGCAAGATCGACGAAATCCGCGGCCGGCTGCAGGCCGCCTTTGACCCCGCCGTGCTGGACGTGGCCGATGACAGCGAAAAACACCGCGGCCACGCCGGCTGGCAGGAAGGCGGCGAAACCCATTACGCGGTGCATATCCGGGCCGCGGCCTTCGCCGGCAAATCGCGCCTTCAGCGGCACCGCGCGGTGCACGCGGCGCTGGGGGCGGACCTGATCGGGCGGATCCATGCGCTGGCGCTCGATATCGGCGTACCCGGCGACTCCTGATCCGGCCAGAATTCATGCCCTCCCCCGGCAATCACCGGCAGCATGCCGGAAAATCCGCAAAGCGACTCGCGCACAAGGCGTTTCCGTCTTCGGCAAATTGTCCCGCAGCGCGATACATTGAACACGGCCCCGGCCGGAAAACCCCGCGATGGTCCGCCGTTCTTGTGGCGCAGGCGACACACATCGGCACTTTGCGCAATTGTTTCATTAAGTTGATCCATGAAATCGCACATTTTCCCGTGACCGGTCTTTTTGTCGCATCAAGTATCTGTTCAATAATTCAGCAGCCAGTAACGGACGAGCGACGATGGACAAAACGGACGTAACCGACCCGGATTATTTTCACAAAGTCGTGGACTGCCAATGGGCCTGCCCGGCGCATACTCCGGTTCCCGAATACATCCGCCTGATCGCGCATGGACGGTATACCGACGCGTTCATGATCAACTGGGAATCGAACGTGTTCCCGGGGATCCTCGGCCGCACCTGCGACCGGCCCTGCGAACCGGCCTGCCGCCGTGGCCGGATCGAGGATAAACCGGTTGCCATCTGCCGGCTCAAGCGGGTGGCCGCCGACAACCGCGGCCCCATCGACGACAGGTTGCCGCCCATCCCGGCCTTCAAAAACGGCAAGCGTGTCGCGCTGATCGGCGCCGGCCCGGCCTCGCTGACGGTGGCGCGCGACCTGATGCCGCTGGGCTATGATTGCGTCCTCATCGAACGTGACCCGCAGGGCGGCGGGCTGATGCGCAAGAACATCCCCTCCTTCCGCCTGCCGGTGGACGTGCTGGACGAAGAGGTCGGCCGTGTGCTCGACATGGGCGTGACCACCCGCTTCGGCACCGAGATCACCAGCCTGCAGAGCGTGCTGGACGAAGGCTTTGACGCCGTGTTCGTCGGCACCGGCGCGCCGCGCGGCAAGGACCTGCGCGTCCCGGGCCGCGAAGAGGCCGACGACAACATCCATATCGGCATCGACTTCCTCAGCTCGGTCTCCTTCAAACATATCGACGCAATCGGCAAACGCGTCGTCGTGATCGGCGGCGGCAACACCGCGATGGACTGCTGCCGCACAGCGCTGCGCCTCGGCGCGGAAAGCGTGACCGTCACCGTGCGCTCGCCGCGCGCCGACATGAAGGCCTCGGACTGGGAAATCGAGGATGCCGAACGCGAAGGCATCCCGATCCTCGACAACCATTCGCCCAAGGAATTCATCCTCACCGATGGCAGGCTGACGGCGGTGGTGTTCGAACGGATGCGTGCCGAATATGACGACACCGGCCGGCGCAGGCTGATCCCGACCGGCGAACCGGACGTGGTCATCGAATGCGACGACGTGCTGATGGCGGTCGGACAGGACAACGCCTTCCCGTGGATCGAACGTGATGCCGGGATCGAATTCAACGACTGGGAACAGCCCGTCGTCGACCGGCAGACGTTTCAGTCCACCCGCCCCGGCGTGTTCTTCGGCGGCGACGCGGCCTGGGGTCCGGAAAACATCATCTGGGCCGTGGCACACGGCCATCAGGCGGCGATCTCTATTGACCTGTACTGCCGCGGCGAAGACCTGAACGACCGGCCACCGCCCGAGGTCAACCTCGTCAGTCAGAAGATGGGCATTCACGAATGGTCCTACGACAACGACGTGTCCAACGAACAGCGCCGCATCGTGCCCCATGTCGACCCGGCGCTGTCACTGCGCGACCTGTCGATGGAGGTCGAGCTCGGCTTTGACGTTCAGCAGGCCGTGGACGAGGCCATGCGCTGCCTCAACTGCGATATTCAGACCGTCTTCACCGATCAGCTCTGCATCGAATGCGACGCCTGCATGGATATCTGCCCGGTCGATTGCATCAACTTCACCCAGAACCTCGAAGAACCCGACCTGCGCGAAACCCTGCGCGTCCCGGCGATGAACCACGAACAGGCGCTCTACGTGTCGGGGGATCTCAACACCGGCCGCGTGATGGTCAAGGACGAAGACGTCTGCCTGCATTGCGGGCTCTGCGCCGAACGCTGCCCGACCGGCGCGTGGGACATGCAGAAATTCTTCTTCTTCGACGCCAAGGCCCAGCCGGAACCAACACGGGAACAGCCCAATGCAGCCTGATCCGATTTTCAACGAGTTCGTGCTCAAGTTCGGCACCGTCAACGGGTCCGGTTCCGCCAGCGCCAACCTGCTCTGTGCCAAGGCCCTGTTTCGTATGGGTATTCCGGTCAGCGCCAAGAACATCTTTCCGTCCAACATTCAAGGCCTGCCCACCTGGTACGAAATCCGCGTCTCCGAGGCCGGTCACACCGCCCGGCGCGACGGTGTTGACGTCATGGTCGCGATGAACCCGCAAAGCTACAAGCGCGACACGGCCGAGGTCGTCGCCGGCGGCCTGCTGATCTACGATTCGACCTTCGAACGCGATTTCGGGCGCGAGGACATCAATATCGTCGGCATCCCGATCGCCCGCATCTGCGCCGAGCACTGGACCGATACCCGCCAGCGGCAATTGTTCAAGAACCTGCTCTATGTCGGCGCGCTGATCGAACTGATCGGCCTTGACGCTGCCGTGGTCGAAGACCTGATCGCCCAGCAATTCCACGCCAAGCCGATGCTGGTCGAACCCAACCACAAGGCCCTGCATCTGGGCCGGGACTATGTGCGCGAGAATATCGACATCCGGGCCGAGGTCCGGGCCCGGCCTGCCAACGGCACGAAGAACAAGATCATCATGTCCGGCAACGAAGCCGCCGGGCTGGGCGCGCTCTATGCCGGCGCCACCGTGGCCACGTGGTACCCGATCACGCCCTCCACCTCGCTGGTGGAAAACTACGAACGCCACGCCACCAAGTTCCGCCGCAACGAAGACGGCACGCTGAACGCCGCGATCATTCAGGCCGAGGACGAGCTTGCCGCTGTCGGCATGGCCATCGGCGCCAGCTGGAACGGCGCGCGGTCCTTCACCGCCACGTCCGGCCCCGGCATCTCGCTGATGGCCGAATTTATCGGTCTGGCCTATTTCGCCGAGATCCCGCTGGTCCTGTTCAACGTACAGCGCGGCGGGCCGTCCACGGGCATGCCCACCCGCACCCAGCAATCCGACATCCTGACCTGTGCCTATGCCAGCCACGGCGACACCCTGCACATCATGCTGCTGCCCGGCGATCCGGGCGAATGCTTCACCATGTCCGTCGATGCCTTCGATCTGGCCGACCGCTACCAGACGCCGGTCTTCGTGATGAGCGATCTCGACATCGGCATGAACGACTGGGTCATCGACGCGCTGGAATGGGACGACAGCCGCCAGCCCGACCGGGGCAAGGTGCTGGACGCCGCCGCGCTGGACGAAGTCGAAGAGTTTGCCCGTTACCGCGACGTCGACGGCGACGGGATCCCGTACCGGACCTATCCCGGCACGCATCCCGAAAAGGGCGCTTTTTTCACCCGCGGCACGTCGCATAACGATTCCGGCGGCTATACCGAGGACGGCCGCATCCACGCCGAAAACCTGCACCGGATCAAGCGCAAGATCGACGGCGCGACGGAGCGCCTGCCGGCCCCGGCCATCGATATCCGGTCGGACCTGTCCCGCATCGCCATCGTGAATTTCGGCGCCACCGATCTGGCCGTGCGCGAAGGGCTGGAACTGCTCGACGAAGCCGGCCAGACGCTCAACCACATGCGCCTGCGCGCCTTCCCCTTCGCCGCGGCAGTCAACGAATTTGCCGACCGTCACGATTATCTCTTCGTGATCGAGCAGAACCGGGACTCGCAGATGCGTCACCTGCTGCTGGCCGAGGCCGGGATCGAACCGTCCAAGCTGATCGCGGTGCCCAATATCGACGGCATGCCGCTGACCGCCACTTTCGTGCGTGACGCGGTGCTCGACGCCCTGCGCACGCTGCCCGAATACAAGGATGCGCTGACCCCGCGCATCTCTGCCGAATGATCGCCGGAGGCTCACGGCCATGACCCATATTCTCAAACCGCAATTCCGCCACCCCAAGCTGCGCACCAACGCGCTGGGCCTGACCCGCCGCGACTACGAAGGTGTGATTTCCACCCTCTGCGCCGGCTGCGGGCATGACAGTGTCACCGCCGCGCTGGTCGAAGCCTGTTTCGACATGGAACTGCCCGCGCATCGTGTGGCCAAGATGTCCGGCATCGGCTGTTCGTCAAAAACCACGAACTATTTTCTGAACCGCAGCCACGGCTTCAACTCGGTCCATGGCCGCATGCCCTCGATCGCCACCGGCGCCAACCTCGCCAACCGCGATCTGGTCTATCTTGGCGTATCCGGCGACGGCGATACCGCCTCCATCGGGCTGGGACAGTTCTGCCATGCCGTCCGGCGCCGGGTGAACATGCTCTATATCTGCGAAAACAACGGCACCTACGGGCTGACCAAGGGCCAGTTTTCCGCCACCAACGACCGCGCCTCGAAAAACCGCCGCGGTATGGAAACCCCGTTCGATTCCATCGACCTGTGCAACATGGCAATCGAACTGGGCGCCGGTTTCGTCGCCCGCGCCTTCTCCGGCGACAAGGCGCAGCTGGTGCCGCTGATCAAGGCCGGGCTGCATTACCGCGGCTTTGCGCTGATCGACGTGATTTCGCCTTGCGTGACCTTCAACAACCACACCACCTCGACCAAAAGCTACGACTATGTGCGCGATCACAACCACATGGTCGGCCGGCTGGATCTGGTGCCGGAACGCGAAGAGATCACCGCCGAATACGAACCCGGCACCAGCGCCGACGTCACCCTGCATGACGGCGCGCAGATGAAGCTCAGCAAGCTCGACGAAAGCTACGATCCCACGGATATGGAAACCGCGCTGCCGGTCCTCGAGCGCTACAAGAAACGCGGCGAGATCGCCACCGGGGTGCTCTATATCGATGACCGCGAACAGGACCTGCACGACCTGATCGGCACCACCAACCAACCCCTCAACGAGGTGCCCGCCGACGCGCTCTGCCCCGGCTCATCGGCGCTGGACGCGATCAACGACGCGCACCGGTAATCCTGTGATCGCCGCGCGGCGGGCTCTCAGCCCCCGATCCCGCGCGGTGGCCGCCACGCCTGAACGGCAAACACCCGCCGCTACGACCGCGGCAGATCATCCTCTCCGTCATCCTCCCCGCGCAGCGGGGACAGCGGCACCACGTTGGGCACCTCCTCGGGCTCCGGCATGGCCGTCAGCGGCGGGTCGCCGGCGCCGGGCAGCTCTGCCACCACCGGCGGCAGCACAGGCATCGGATCCGGCGGCGGGGTGTCCAGCACCCGCGCCTGAAGCGCCTCGGTCTCGGTGTCGTGACTGCGCCGGAAAATCAGCACTGTCCGCCATTTCGTCTGCGCCGCCTTCAGCCCGCCGCGCTCCTCATGCGGCAGCAGCTCGGCGCGCAGGTATTCCCATCCGGCCTCGCCCATGCGGTTCAGCTCGCCCTCGATGGTGCGCGCAAACCGGCCCTCGGGCGCCTTCACACCCTTGACCTTCTCGGCCCGCACCGGGGCGGGGATCACTTTGTATTCATAATGCGGCATCTGGTCCTCCGGATCACGCAGGATGTATCAGGCCACCCGGTCCCGGCCAAGCCCGCGCCGCTCATGTCCGGCGGATCCCCACCGAACGTCCGACCGCCTCGGGGCGGGGCAGGGCCCGGTGCCGCGTGTAGACCGCCGACACCCGCGCAAACACATCCTCGGGCATCGGCGCCACCTTCGGCCCCGACATGTCGATATGCAGCGCCAGCGCCTCACCCGTTGCCGCCAGCCAGCCGTCCTCGTGCCGGATCTCCTGATAGGAATGGAACCGTTTCTCGTCGAGATCGATCAGCTGGAAACTGACCCGCACCCGGTCATTCACATGCAGCTCGCGCACGTAACACAGGTGAAACTCCGCCGTGTAGGTCGTGAACCCGCGGGTTTCGGCATAATCCGGGCCAAAGCCGAACTGCTCATAAATCTCGTCCGCGCAGTGATCGAACAACACGTTGTAATAGGCCATGTTCAGATGGCCGTTATAGTCGATCCACTCGGGCTTGACCTCCATCAGGGAGGAGAGGAAGGGGCGGGTCATTCAGGTCTCCGGGTTAGGGCAGAGGCAGGGTAGCGCCATCTGGCGGAACACGAAAGCCGCGCCAGTGCGGGGCCGCCCCGGTTCACCCCGCCCGCCGTTTGGCAATGCCTGCGATCAGGCCGTCGATCCCATCCACGTAGTGATCGGCCCCGCCCTCCACATAGACCTCCCGCGCCAGCGCCGCATACCGCTCGGCCGCGTCCAGCCGTGCCGCCTCCCCGGTCTTGTCAAAATACGCCAGTTCTAGAATCCCCAGATTGCCCTGTGTCATGGCCCAGTCCAGCGGCACGCGGTCCCGCGTCCACTCTTCCAGCGCGGCGCGATAGGCGGTCACGGCGTCCTCCAGCCGCGCGGTGCCGCTCTCGCGTGCCCCGAGGGCGCGGAGCGCAGCGGCCAGATTGTTCTGTGTCATGGCCCAGTCCAGCGGCACCCGGTCCTGCGTGTGCTCCTCCAGCGCGGCGCGAAAGGCGGTCACGGCCTCCTGCAGCCGCGCGGTGTCGCTCTGGCGCTCCCCGAGGGTCCAGAGCGCATTGCCCAGATTGTTCTGTGTCATGGCCCAGTTCAGCGGCACCCGGTCCCGCGTCCGCTCCTCCAGCGCGGCGCGAAAGGCGGCCACGGCCTCCTCCAGCCGCGCGGTGCCGCTCTCGCGGTCCCCGAGGGTTTGGAGCGCATTGCCCAGATTGTTCTGTGTCATGGCCCAGTCCAGCGGCACCCGGTCCCGCGTGCACTCCTCCAGCGCGGCGCGAAAGGCGGTCACGGCCTCTTCCAGCCGCGCGGTGCCGCTCTCGCGGTCCCCGAGAGTCCAGAGCGCATTGCCCAGATTGTTCTGTGTTGCGGCCCAGTCCAGCGGCACCCGGTCCCGCGTGTACTCCTCCAGCGCGGCGCGATAGGCGGCCACGGCCTCTTCCAGCCGCGCGGCGCCGCCCTCGCGCGCCCCGAGGGTCCAGAGCGCAGTGCCCAGATCATTTAACGCAGCCCCCCGCGCATCGGGTGACGCGACCCCGTCACAACAGGCCCGGGCCAGCCCGATCGCAACCTCCAGATCAAAACGCAGCCCCTTGTCGCGTCCGCGTTCGTACCAAAGGTCCTGAACCGCCCGCAGGTCGTCAAACCCGCCCTGCTCCAACCCCCATTTCTTCACCTCCAGCGCCACGGCCCGGTCCACGTTGCGGGTCAGCACCACCTGTTCCAGCCCACGGTCCACCAGCCGCATCTGCGCCGCCTCGGCCCGCTCCAGCTCCTCCCACAGCGCGTCCTCCGCCGCGTCAACCTCCCCGGTGTCGTTCAGCTCCGCGACCCGCCGCTCCACCTCCGCCACCGCGTCCGAGACATTGCCCGGCAACCGCTCCCGCGCCTCCGCCGCCACCTCCAGCGCCCGTTCCAGCCCGGCCAGCGCCCCGTCGAAATCGGCAGGATTGCCCTCGGCGTATTTGTAGGCCAGCGCGATCACCAGCGCTTCGCTGAGTTTCAGCCGCTCGGCCGCCGGCCCCTGTGCCGTGATCAGCGCCTCGGCCTCGTCCTCCTGCGGCGACCGGTCGTCCTCCTGCGGCAGGGGCAGTCCAAGCATCCCGTCCACAACAGTCTGCGGCAGGCTCAAGACGCTGTGCAATTTCTGAATGGTCAGAGCGGAGAGTTTACGTTTTCCGTTCTCGATCTGGCTGACAAAGCCCTTGCGGTCCTGATTGCCGAATGCCTCGTGCGCCAGCTGGGTCAGTGTCCAGCCCTTGGCCGTACGGGCCTTGCGCACTTCGCTGCCGAAACGCTGCAGATCGGTGTGGGGTGAAACCATCTGTAACTTCCTGAAACGCTCCGGTGTCACTCCCTGAAACCCGATGTCACCGATTTCTGGCGGTCGATCGGCGATGATGTCAGGGCGCAATCAACCCACGGTAGCCAATCCTAGGCACGGCTCCAACATCGAAAAGGACCACCTGATGTTCGAGTCTCTGAAAACTGCACTCCGCCGCCTGATCCGTTCTCTTGAAAAAGCGGCAGACAGGCTGACCTGCCACCACGCCCTCTACGCCTATCTCGCGCTCGCTTACGGGCTGGGATGTGCCGGGGTGATCGGCAAGGATCTGGTCGCCGAACTGGCCACCGCGATCTATTTCACGCTGTCGATGCGGGGCTGAGGCCGCGGCAGGGGGGGTGTACGGGAGGTGTACAGGGGGTGCACGCTTGTCACCCCCCGGTTTCAGCCCCCCAGCTTGGCCGCAACGATCTCGTTCACCGCCTTCGGATTGGCCTTGCCGCCGGTCGCCTTCATAACCTGTCCCACGAACCAGCCCGCCAGTTTCGGGTTCGCCTTGGCCTTTTCCACCTGCGCCGGGTTGGCGGCGATGACCGCGTCCACCGCGGCCTCGATCGCGCCGGTGTCGGTGACCTGTTTCATGCCGCGTTTTTCAACGATTTCAACGGGATCGCCGCCTTCGGTATAGACGATCTCGAACAGGTCCTTGGCGATCTTGCCGCTGATGTCGCCCTTGGTGATCAGGTCGACAATGGCGCCCAGCTGTTCCGGGCTGACCGGGCTTTCGGTGATGTCGTGGTCTTCTTTCTTCAGCCGGCCAAAAAGCTCGTTGATGACCCAGTTCGCGGCCAGTTTGCCGTCCCGGCCATCTGCAGCTTTCTCAAAGAAGGCCGCGCTTTCCACTTCCGCGGTCAGAACCGACGCGTCATAATCGCTGAGCCCGAAATCATTGATAAAACGCGACTTTTTCTCGTCCGGCAATTCCGGCAGGCCGGCCTTGATGTCGTCCACCCAGGCCTGCTCGATTTCAAGAGGCAAAAGGTCGGGGTCCGGGAAATAGCGGTAGTCATGCGCTTCTTCCTTGGACCGCATCGACCGGGTTTCGCCCTTGTCGGGGTCATAGAGCCGGGTTTCCTGATCAATCTCAACGCCCGCCTCGAGGATCGCGATCTGGCGTTTCGCCTCGTGGTCGATGGCCTGCTGAATGAACCGCATGGAGTTCATGTTCTTGATCTCGCAGCGCGTGCCAAGGTGCGAAAAGTCCTGTGTTTCCTGATACTTCTCGTATTGCCCCGGCAGGCAGACCGACACGTTCACATCGGCCCGCAGGTTGCCGTTCTGCATGTTGCCGTCGCAGGTGCCCAGATAGCGCAGGATCTGGCGCAGCTTGGCGATATAGGCGGCGGCCTCTTCCGGGCCGCGGATGTCGGGGCGGCTGACGATCTCCATCAGGCAGACACCGGTGCGGTTGAGGTCCACGAACGACATGTTCGGATCCATGTCATGGATCGACTTGCCGGCATCCTGCTCCATGTGGATGCGCTCGATGCGCACCAGCCGCGCGGTGCCGTCCCCCATCTCGACCAGCACTTCGCCCTCACCCACAATCGGATGATAAAGCTGGGAAATCTGGTAACCCTGCGGCAGGTCGGGGTAGAAATAATTCTTGCGGTCAAAGGCGCTGATCAGGTTGATCTCGGCCTTCAGCCCCAGCCCGGTGCGCACCGCCTGTTCGACGCAGAACTCGTTGATCACCGGCAGCATCCCGGGCATCGCGGCATCGACGAAGGCAACGTTCGAGTTCGGCTCGGCGCCGAACCGGGTCGAGGCGCCGGAAAACAGCTTGGCGTTCGATGAAACCTGCGCATGCACTTCCATCCCGATCACCAGTTCCCAGTCCTGCTTGGCACCGGCAATGATTTTCGGCTTGGGGGTTTCGTAGGTCAGATCGAGCATTTCACACCTCTTCTGCGCATGGGCAGGCCTGCTTCTAGGCCAGCCTGCCCGGCGGAGCAAGGGTGCTCAGGCGGGATGCAGCTCCGGCCCCTCGGGAGTGAAGGTAACGCACTGTCCGGCTTCGATATCTTCGCGGAACTGTTCACAGATCGCCTGCAACGCATCGGCCTTGCCGCGGGCGGCAAAGCGCGACACCGAGGTGATGCGCGCGTTGTTGTCAAAGCCTTCGGCCGCATGCGCCCAGATCAACGGGTAAACTTCGGTCAGGTGGTCGCGGATCAGCCACTTGGCGCATTCGGCGATGCGGATGCGGTTCAGGTCTGCCCGCTCGTTCGCGCCCATGCCATGATGGATGGCGACCGCACAATAGGCGGACAGCAGGTTTGCCATCTCCTGATCGGGCCGGGCCTTCATGATGTCGCGCAGGCCATCGACGAAGAATTCCACGTCCAGCAGGGCACAGGCCTCGTCATCAACGGCGATGGCGTCGAAGTAAACCCAGGCATAGCCGCCATGGCCCCACAGGTCCTGCGTGCGGGCGGCGGTCCGGCGCGCCTCCAGTTCCAGATCCTGATACGTGCCGAACCAGCGCGGCAGCAGATGGTTGCCCATGGCCCGCATGTGGCGGTGGTTGGCCGGGTCCAGATCGATCAGGTCTTCGTATTCATCCGCCAGCCGGCGGTCGGTGCGTTGCTGTCCGGCGAAGAGGGCACAGCGTGCCGCCGCCAGCGCCGGGCTGTCCAGTTCGATACCGCAATGCGGCGACAGCAATTCATCGGCGCGCTGCATATGCGCGGTAAAGGCGCGGCGGTTCGGTTTCGGCACCGTCGCGTCCCAGCCCGCCCCGCGCCATGCCCATGCGATATCGATATGCGACAGGGCCACGATCAGCGCGATCATCGGGTCGTTGGGGTGTTCCAGCCGCAGGGTTTCATAGGCGGCGATCCCGTCCAGCAACGGCGCGTCTTTTGGCGGGATCCCGTCCAGCAGCGCATGTTCAACGGCGTGTACGACATCGGCGCGCGCCCCGAACAGCAGCAGGTCGGGCACGGGCATGCCGCCGGGGGTGGTCTCGCGCTCGCGGTCGGCGCGGCGCACCTCGTCGCTCAGCTCGGCCCAGCGTTCCTGCCGGGCCAGAAACTGACCGCGGTTCTGGGTTTCAAAGCGCGCGGCCTGTTCCGGGCTCTGTTCGTGTACGGGAATGCTCAGCACATCCTCCGGACAGCGCGTGCCGGCATATCGGGCCACGGTACGGGCAGGCAGCTGCTCCGCTTCCTCCGGGGTCAGAGGATAAGTAGAGTTGGACCGTAAGGTCAGGCCGCGCAACGCTTTTTTGAACATGAATACATCCCAGCTTCGGGTCACATAATCTTTACAAAGGGTATGGAGGCCCAATCTGGCGCAAAAATGGCGGTCCCGAGGAGTTCTCCGGCCGTGGTCTGGAATTTGCGTGGCGAAACGGGGGTTTGGCGAAACGCATTGTTTCCGTTTCGCGAACCCGGCAACCTTTATGCGCGGGAACGTGGGGTCAGAACAACGAAAACGGGTGCCGCTCGCAGGTCAGGCCGCGGGCGGTCAGTTCGGTCTCGAGCCTGTCGACGGGCGGCAGGGTTTCAGCCGGCAGGCGGATGCGTTTGCCCGAGGCCAGCACGACCGATACGCGAATGGCAAAATCCCAGCTGCGGTCGAAGCGGACGTTCTTGATGTCGCCAAGGGCAAGCTCACCCTGCCGGCGGCCGCTCTGCCACTGAAACGTGGTGTCGTCGATCCGCAGCCCGGCCGAGGGGTTGCGCCACAGGTCCCACAGCGCCGGCAGGGTCGCCAGCGCCAGAAGACCAGCGATCCACAGCGCTGCGTTCAGGATGAAAACCGCGGCAGCGAGGAGCGCCCAGGCCACGGCCAGAGCCGCGATGGTTCGCGGGTTCCGGCCCTGGCTGACATGGACGTAGGGCGCCACTAGCGGCCTCCGGACACTTCCAGAACCGTTCCGGTGACATAGCTGGCCTGATCCGACAGCAGGTAGAGGATACCGTCGGCCACCTCTTCGGGGGACCCGGTGCGCTGCATGGGCACCATATGCGCCAGACGCTGGGCCCGCTCGGGTTCGCCGCCCTTGGCGTGGATCCCGGTTTCAATGAGACCGGGACGGACCGAGTTGACGCGGATGTTCTGCGTGGCAACCTCGTCGGCCAGCCCCTTGGTGAAGACGTCGATGGCCGCCTTGCTGGCGGCATAATCGACATACTGGTTGGCAGAGCCCAGCCGCGCCGCCACCGACGATATGTTGACGATGGCGCCGCCATCGCCCTGCGCCTGCATCCGCAGAACCGCCTCCTTGGCGACAAGGATTGCGCCGATCACGTTGATGTCGAACATCCGGCGCAGGCGGCCATGGGTTAGGTCGGTGACCTTTGCGGCCTGATCCACGATACCGGCATTATTGACCAGCGCGTCGAGCCGGCCAAATTCCGCATCGATGTCGGCAAACATCGCGGCGATCTGTTCGGGATCCGACACATCCGCCTGCAGGACATGCGCACGCGCCCCGGCGGCGCGCACGTCTGCAGCCACCGCATCCGCCCCTGCGCGGTCGCTGTTATAGTTCACGACAACGTCAAACCCGTGCGTTGCCGCCCCACGGGCCGTTGCCGCGCCGATCCCGGCGCTGGCGCCGGTGACGAGAAGGATCTTGTTCATGGTTCAGGCTCCCATAATCCGTTCGATCATTTCATGCGTATCCCGCGACAGACCAGCGGTGCCGGCGATCCGTTCCAGCTGCGCGCGGACCTTTTCCTGCCGCCCGGCATCGTAGCGGCGCCATGTCTGGAATGCGCTGCACATGCGGGCCGTGGTCTGCGGGTTCACCGGGTCCAGCCGGATCAGCCAGTCGGCCAGCAGCGCATAGCCGCTGCCATCGGCGGTGTGGAACCCGGCATGGCTCATCGCCAGCGCGCCCAGAACGGCGCGGAACCGGTTGGGGTTCTTCCAGTTGAAGTCGGAATGTTCGGTCAGCATCCGGGCGGTGGCCACGGTCTGGTCCGGCGCGGCCTGAACAACCTGCAGGCCGAACCACTTGTCGATCACCAGACGGTCGGCCTGCCACTGGTCGTAGAAGGCCCGTGTCTCGGCCTCGCCCTTGCCCGCGTTCAGCAGGCAGGACAGTGCGCCGAACTGCAGGGTCATGTTGTCGGCTTCCGCGTATTGCCGGGCCGCCTGTGCGCCGCCATCGGTGCGCGACAACAGGCCCAGCGCCGCGCCGGCCAGTGCGCGCTTGCCGGTCTGATCGGGGTCCGGGCGATAGGCCCCGTCGATCTGGCATTCGGCGTAGAGCCGCGGCAGCACGTCCTGAAAATGCTGTGCCATCGCCTGTTTCAGGGTTTCAGCAGCCGTCCAGATCGCATCCGGGTCCGGCGTGTGCCCGGCCGCGTGCAGCGCGCCGGCGATCTCGGACTGGCCGGGCAGGGACAGCACCAGCGCCCGGTAGGCCGGGTCGAGCCCGTCATCCCTCAGCACCGCCAGCAGCCCGTCCAGATAGGCGGCATCCGGCACCGCGTCGCCGGTGGCCATGTCGGTCAGGTTGGCGCGGGCCAGTTCGCGTGCGGCTTCCCAGCGGTTGAACGGATCGGTGTCATGCGCAAGCAGGAAGGCGCGCTCCGCTTTCGGAACCGCGCGGTCCAGCAGCACCGGCGCAGAAAACCCGCGCAGGATGGAAGGGACCGGCCGGGTGGCGAGCCCGTCGAAGGTAAAGCTCTGCGTCGCGTCGGTCAGTTCGAGGATCTCGGTCGCCCGCACCTCGTCTCCGTTCTGGCCCAGCAGGCCGACGGCCACCGGAATGTGCTGTGGCTGCGGCTCCGGGCTGGCCGGGGTCGGGCGCAGCGACTGGCTGAAGGTCAGGGTATATGTGCCGTCCGACCAGTCTTCGTCGACGGCCAGCTTCGGGGTTCCGGCCTGACTGTACCAGCGTTTGAACTGCGACAGGTCACGCCCGGTCGTTTCCTCGAACACCTGCAGCCAGTTTTCTATCGTGCAGGCCTGCCCGTCATGGCGTTCGAAATAGAGGTCCAGCGCCTGCGCATAGGCCGCGTCACCCACCAGCGTTTTGAGCATGCCGATCACCTCGGCGCCCTTTTCATAGACGGTGGCGGTGTAGAAGTTGTTGATCTCCTGAAAACTCTCGGGCCGGACCGGATGCGCCAGCGGCCCGGCATCCTCGGGAAACTGACGCGCGCGCAGGTCGATCACGTCGCTGATCCGCTTGACCGGTTCGGACCGCATGTCGGCGGTGAACTGGGCGTCGCGGAACACGGTCAGCCCTTCCTTCAGGCACAGCTGAAACCAGTCGCGGCAGGTGATGCGATTGCCGGTCCAGTTGTGGAAATACTCATGCGCGATGATCGCTTCGATCCGTTCAAAGTTGCTGTCCGTCGCGGTTTCCGGGCTGGCCAGCACGGCGGCGGAGTTGAAGATGTTCAGACCCTTGTTCTCCATCGCGCCCATGTTGAAATCGTCCACCGCGACAATGTTGAACACGTCGAGGTCGTATTCGCGGCCATAGACCTCTTCGTCCCATGTCATCGACTTCTTCAGCGCTTCCATGCCGAAGCCGCATTTATGTTCATCACCGGGCCGGACCCAGAGGTTCAGATCCACACGCCTGCCCGAGCGCGTGGTGAAGCTGTCCGGGTGCGCAACAAGCTGTCCTGCCACCAATGCAAAGAGATACGCAGGTTTTGGCCATGGGTCGTGCCATTCTGCAAAGCCTTCCCCGGTTTCGCCGGGATTGCCGTTTGAAAGCAGCACGGAAAGGTCCCCGTTGATGCGGACGGTGAACACACCCATCACGTCGGGACGATCAGGATAATAGGTGATCTTGCGGAAGCCTTCGGCCTCGCATTGCGTGCAGTACATGCCGTTCGACATATAGAGCCCCTCCAGCGCGGTGTTGCCGGCCGGGTCGATCTCCACTTCTGCCTCCCAGACGAAGGCACCGCCGGGGACAGCGCAGGTCAGGCCCTCGCCGGTCAGCGACGGCTGAACCTGTGTTCCGTCGATCGTTGCGCGGATCAGGGTCAGGTCCCGGCCATGCAGAAAAAACGCTTGCGGCGGCGCCCCGGGGTTCGGACGAAAGGCGATACGGCTGGTCACGCGGGTTTTGTTCGGGGCCAGATCAAAGGTCAGGTGAACGCTATCCACCAGCCAGCCGAACGGCGTGTAGTCCTTCAGGTAGACGGTTTTCGGGGCGGCGTCTTTCATTGGGTCCTCGCTGGCAGCCGGGCTTTGGCGCGAAATGGACCGCATCGCGCGGCAAACGGCAAGACGAATTTCCCGGCCCCTGCTGACGGATGCTGACACCGTGTTGGCAACAGGGGTGGGCGATAAGCCGGTCATCGCCTAACATGCAAAGGAGAACGCGATGACCTTCAAACCCGAGAATGCGATTGTGTGGGCCGAAATCCCGGTGACCGACATGGACCGCGCCCAGTCCTACTACAAGGCGCTGGGCTTTGGTGAGTTTGCCATGATGGAAGGTGGCCCGAACCCGGTCGCGGTGTTTCAGAACGCGGATCCGTCCGGCGGTGTGGCGGGGCATCTTTATCCGGGCAAACCGGCCTCCAGCGGCACCGGACCCACCGTGCATCTGGCTGCACCCGAGCCGCTGGGCACCATGTCCGAGCGGGTGGCGGAGGCCGGCGGCAAAGTGCTGTCGCCGCAGATCACCATTCCGGCGGGCAGCTTCATCTACACCGAGGATCCTGACGGCAACTCGGTGGCCTTTTTCCGGGCTGCCTGATGCGCCGCGCCGACCGCCTGTTCGAGATCATCCAGAAACTCAGGGGCGGGCGGCGCACCACTGCGCGGGCACTGGCCGAGGCGCTGGAGGTCAGCCCGCGAACGATCTACCGCGACATCGCCGACCTGATGGCGTCCGGTGTGCCGATCTCGGGCGAGGCCGGGTTCGGCTATGTGATGGAAGACGGCCATGACATTCCTCCGCTGATGTTTTCCAGAGACGAGATCACGGCACTTGTGGCCGGGGCCCGGCTGATCCGGGCCTGGGGCGGGGTGACGATGGCGCGGGCCGCTGAAGAGGCGCTGATCAAGATCGAGGAGGTCCTGCCGCCGGATGCAAGGGCGCAGGCGCGGGCGGTTGAAATCCGGTCGATTGCGCCCGGGATGACGGACGCCCTGCGCCTGTTGCTGGACCGGGTTGAAACCGCCGTCGATCAGCGGATGCGGTTGCGGATGTCTTACACGGATGAAGGCGGGGCTGTGACCGGACGCGTGATCCGGCCGCTGGGCCTGTGGTTCTGGGGCAAGGTGTGGACCGTGGTCGGGTGGTGCGAACTGCGCAATGATTTTCGCATGTTCCGCGTCGACCGAATCGCGGCGCTGGCTGAAATGGACGACAGATTCCGGCCGGAAAAGGGTAAGACGCTGCGCGATTTCTACTTGCGGATGGAGGAGACCGAAGGGCGGCGGCTGCAGGACCGATAGAGCGCAGTGGACCCGGCCGTGTGTGTCAAACACCCGACAGCCCCCCACATGTTGACGCGGGTTTTCCCGTGGATGAGGTGTGCCAGCCGGCTCTTACGGTGCGTCCCGGCTTTCCGCCATCGCCCTGAACGCCGCCATCGCCTTTTCGGTCTGTTTGCGGAACATGCCCGGCATCAGCGCCGCGAGGATCCGGATGAAACCCGTGCAGCGAAATTCGCAACTCATTTGCCAAAGGGTGCCGCCGTCGGTGGTTTCGGTGAACATGTTTTCACAGCGGTTCCAGACGCCCTTCGTTTCATATACCGCATTGAACATGTCCGGCATCGCATTCCGCTCGATGGTTTCGGTGATGGTCATCTCCCGTCCGCGCTCATGAAATTTCAGTTCCGCGCGGGACCCGTCGGCCCCGGGGGCACCGGAAACCGGGGTGATGGATTGCAGCCCCTTTTGCCATTCCGGCGCGCGGTCCGGGTCCTGAAACAGCGCGGAAACAACGCTCCGCGGGCGGTTGATGGTGATGGCGCAGGTATAGAACATGGGACATTCCGGCAGCGTGAACGGCGCCAGCTTACGATTTCCGGCGCGATTCCGGAACAGAACCCGGCGGCGGGGCGGGGTCAGGTAAGAAAAACTTAACCGAGCGTCGAAAATTCTGGGGTTCCTGATCCGCTCCGCGTGTTGCCTATCGGAAACTTGTGCTCTACTTCCGGATCCGGGCATCGCAGGAGGACGACATGAGCGAACGGATCGGGATCGAGGGGCTTACAGTGGCTCCGGCGCTGGTGGATTTCATCGACAATCAGGCCCTGCCGGGCACAGGCGTGGACCGGGATGCCTTCTGGGCCGGATTTTCGGCACTGCTCAATGACCTGAAACCGAAAAACCGCGACCTTCTGGACCGGCGGCAGGCGCTGCAATCCCGTATCGACGCATGGCACGACGAGCGCCGGGGCGAGGCCCATGACGCAGGTGAATACCGCGCGTTTCTGGAAGAGATCGGCTATCTCCTGCCCGAGGGGCCGGCATTTTCGGTCGAAACCGCGAATGTCGATCCCGAGATCGCCAGCATTGCCGGTCCGCAGCTGGTCGTGCCGATCACCAATGCGCGCTTTGCCCTCAACGCCGCGAATGCCCGCTGGGGCAGCCTCTATGATGCGCTTTATGGCACCGATGCGCTGGGCGATCTGCCCGGCGGCGGCGGGTATGATGCCGCGCGCGGCGCGCGGGTGATCAGCTGGGCCAAGGCGTTTCTGGACGCGGCGGTGCCGCTCGACGGGGCCAGCTGGACGGATGTGAGACAGCTCACCCGCGCCGGTCACCTGATCACCGCACGGGTCGGGGACGCGGAAATCCCGCTGACCACGCCGGCGCAGTTCGCGGGCGCCAGCGATGACATGTCCGAAGTGGTGTTGCGCAACAACGACCTGCACATCATCCTCAGGATTGATCCCACAAACACGATCGGCAGGGACGACCCGCTGGGGCTGGCCGATGTGATCCTCGAAAGCGCGATGTCCACGATCATGGATTGCGAAGACAGCGTCGCCGCCGTGGATGCCGAGGATAAGGTACAGGCCTATGGCAACTGGCTGGGCCTGATGCGCGGCGATCTGCAAGAGAGCTTTGAAAAGGGCGGTCAGACGATGACCCGCCGGATGAACCCCGACCGCCATTATACCGCCGCTGACGGTTCGGCGCTGACGCTGAAGGGCCGGTCGCTGATGCTGGTGCGCAATGTCGGGCACCTGATGACGAACCCGGCAATCCTCGACCGCGACGGCGAAGAGGTGGGCGAGGGTCTGATGGACGCGATGATCACCACGCTCGCCGCGATGCATGATTTGCAGCGCGACAGCGGCAATTCGGTGCATGGATCGGTCTATGTGGTCAAACCCAAGATGCACGGGCCAGAGGAAGTGGCGTTCACCGACGAGATTTTCACCCGGGTGGAAACGGTGCTGGGCCTGCCGGCCAATACCGTGAAGATCGGTATTATGGACGAGGAACGGCGCACCTCGGTGAACCTGAAGGAATGCATCCGGGCCGCAAGGGCGCGGGTGGCGTTCATCAATACCGGGTTCCTCGACCGCACCGGGGACGAGATCCACACTTCGATGGAAGCCGGGGCCATGCTGCCCAAGGGCGAGATCAAGGCCACGCCGTGGATCGCGTCTTACGAGGACCGCAACGTGGATATCGGGCTGGCCTGCGGGCTGAAGGGCCGGGCGCAGATCGGCAAGGGCATGTGGGCCGCGCCGGACGCGATGGCGGACATGCTGGAGCAGAAGATCGGGCACCCGCAGGCCGGGGCAAGCTGCGCCTGGGTGCCGTCGCCCACGGCGGCGACGCTGCACGCGACGCATTATCACAAGGTCAAAGTCAGCGCCCGGCAGGACGAGATTGCCGCCGGCGGCGCGCGCGGGACGCTGGAGGACCTGCTGACCATCCCGCTGGCCGGCGGACGCAACTTCAGCGACGACGAGATCGCGCGCGAGATCGAAAACAACGCGCAGGGGATCCTTGGTTACGTGGTGCGCTGGGTCGATCAGGGGATCGGCTGTTCCAAGGTGCCCGACATTAACGATGTCGGCCTGATGGAAGACCGCGCCACCTGCCGGATCAGCGCGCAGCATCTGGCGAACTGGCTGCATCACGGCGTGGTCGGGGCCGATCAGGTGATGGCGGCGATGCGCAAGATGGCCGCCGTGGTCGACGGTCAGAACGCCGGCGATCCGGTCTATCGGCCGATGGCGCCCCGGTTTGACGGAATCGCGTTTCAGGCGGCCTGCGATCTGGTGTTCAAAGGCCGTGTACAGCCCTCGGGCTATACCGAACCGGTGCTGCACGCCCGGCGGCTGGAACTGAAGGCCGGCGCCGGCGGCTGAGGGTGCAAGTGTTCTGACACGCGTCCGGCAGGACTTTTGGTCACAAATCGTGCGGTCCACGCCTTGTGCGCGGCTTCACATCCGGCTGCGCGTCGCCTCCGGTTGCGGAGCCGGGTTCGCCCGCTTATCTTGCGGCTGATCTCAGCAATCAGGAACCTACATGACGCGGCCCGTTGTCGGAATTCTCGGAAACCAGCACCTGCTGAACGAAACTTATGAAGTTCATGCCAGCGGGTCGATGAATTCGCAGGCCGTGTCCGAGGTGGCCGGGTGTCTGCCGCTGCTGATCCCGGCCGATCCGCGCTATGTTTCGGCGGCCGAGCTGATGGAAGTTTGCGACGGGTTCGTTCTGACCGGCGGGCGGCCCAATGTCCATCCCGAGGAATACGGCGAGGAAGAGACCGAGGCGCATGGCACATTTGACCGGGCGCGCGATTCCGTGGCGCTGGATCTGGTGCGGGCCTGCGTGGATCGCGGTCAGCCCTTCCTTGGCATTTGCCGCGGGTTTCAGGAGGTCAACGTCGCCATGGGCGGGTCGCTCTACCCCGAGATCCGCGAATTGCCGGGGCGTGACAACCACCGCATGCCGCCGGACGGAACGCTGGAAGAGAAATTTGCCCTGCGCCACCGGGTGACGGTCAGCGAAGGCGGGCCGTTTCACCGGATCTTCGGCGCGACCGAGGTGATGACCAACACGCTGCACGGGCAGGGGATCAAGACCGCCGGTTCGCGCGTTGTCATCGACGGGCGGGCCGATGACGGCACGCCCGAGGCAATCTATATCGACGGCGCGCCGGGCTTTGCCCTGTCGGTGCAGTGGCACCCGGAATACAAGGCCGCGTCCGATCCGGTATCGCGGCCGCTGTTTAAGGCTTTCGGCGACGCCGCGCGGGCCTGGGCCGCCGGTCGGCGCGGTCCCTTTGCCCTGTCGGCCGAATAGTCAGGCCACCAGCAGCGCAGCTTCATGCGCGCGAATGCAGGGCCGGGCGGTGTGGGCGAACCCGCCGGTGTGGCTGCGCAATTCGGGAAAGGTCCGGAACAGGCGGTCGCGGGCGGCGGGATCGAGCCCTTCGAGCGCCTCGTCGCCGGGAAAGAAGCTCTCGGTTGCGACGCCGTTGGCATAGATGACCTCGTGCCCGGGCAGCATCAGGTGGATATAGGTCACCATGCCGCCGGGCCGGCGCCGGGCCAGCCCGCTCTGGACCAGGTGTTTGGCCGGCACGAAAACCTCGCGCGAACCAAACAGAAGCTGCGCGCGCGGGCCTTCCCACAGGATCCGGTGCTGGGGGCTGACCAGCAGCGGCGCCCGGGCCTCTGCGAACAGGACAGGGTCCAGGTCAACCGGAGCCAGATCATCGGTGGCAGGCACCGCGCGGCTGCCGACCCAGCGCAACGGCTGCGGGCCGCTGTCACGGGTCAGGATCAGATCACCCGGGCGCAGCGTTTCGATCGCGCGGTCGCCGTGGGGCGTGCGGATCATCGTGCCGGGGGTGAAGCAGATGATGTTCTCGATATTGGAGAAGGTGACGAGCGAGCCGTCGAGCATTTCGACCGAACCGGCCAGTTCCCCGACCGTGTTGGTGGTCAGGTTGAGCGTGCCCATATCGGCAAGTCCGTTGAGCTCCAGCGTGTCGCCGGCGCCTTCGTCATCCTCGCCGCCGACCAGCGTGATGGCCGAGGCGCCGGATTCGGCCAGATCCACCAGCCGGAACAGATCGTCGCCGGCACCGCCCGACACCGTGTCGCCCTGTGCCACGTTGATGGTGTCGTCGCCATCCCCGCCCAAGACGTTGTCTGCGCCGGTTCCGCCTGACAGGCTGTCATCCCCGCCGCCGCCGTCAATGCTGTCGTCGCCGGCGCCGCCGTCGATCGTGTCTTCACCGTCGGCCTGCGGGATGGTGTCGAAATAGATATCGCTGACCCAGATCGCCTGCGTACCGTTGAGGTCGTTGGAATAGATGATTTCGATGCTCTGAACGGGACCGGAAATCTCGACGAGCACGGACCCGGTGTCGTCCGACTGGCTGTCAGAGCGTTGCCCGCCGGTGACGGTATTGCCCGATACGCTGTCCTCGCCCGAGCCGGTCGCAGTCACGGTCAGGGTGACGTCCACGGCATCGCCGTCGGCGTCGTAGGCGTTGACGGTCACGACGTCCTGATGGTTGCCGCTGGCCCAGTCGACATCGTTGATGCGGAAGGTGACGTTTTCGACTTCGTCCGCGGCGTCGCTTTCGGCGGCGGCGGCAAAGTCGATGGTCGTGGTGCTGGTTGCACCGCCGCCGTCCCCCCAGAGATAGAGGCTGGAGTGATCGGTGTGCGGGTCGCTGCCGGTGGTATAGATCTGGTCCGAGGTTTCCACCCGAAAGACGGGGGTGTTGTTGCCGTCGTTGGTGAACGAGACGGTGACATCCACATCGCCGGTGTTCTGGGTAAAGCCGCCGCTGAGATCGGTGCCGTCGGTGCCTTCTGCGAACCAGTGCAGGGCCTCGGTGCTGCTGGTCTGGCCATCGCCGTACACCACGTCGTCACCGTCGCCGCCGGAAATGCCATCGTCCCCGGCACCGCCATAGACCGTGTCTTCGCCCAGGCCGGCGCGGACCGTATCGTCCCCGGCATAGGCATAGACCAGATCGGCATCGTCTGCGGTGTCGTCGATGCCGTCACCGTCATCATCGACATAGCTGCCATTGATGTTGTCGTCGCCATTGGTGCCATCGACCAGATTGAAGGTGGAGAAGTCGGGGAAGCTGACCGGTTCAGCTGATGTCAGCGTCGAGACAGAGCCGTAGTCCGGGACAAAGTAGATGTTGCCATCGGTCCCGAGGTAGAAGCCGCCGGGTTCCAGCTCGTTGTAGAAGTCGATGCCGAACCAGTCGCCCGACCAGGCCCATTCGCCGGCGCCCAGATAGGTGTCGGTTGTAAAGGACGTGTAGCTGCCGGCGATGTCATCGTCGAGCGTCAGCGTTCCGTCGGATCCGAGATTGACCAGATAACCGGATGGCATTGAAATCGTTAACCTTCACAAGGCCGCAACTGTTTCGCGACCGTATTCTTATTGTTTCCGGTTCTAGAACGGTCCCAAGGCGGGAATTGGGGCGGAATGTGGCGTGAAAGAGGATTTCCTGCGCTGTGTCGGCCGCATTTGAGCGACCGTCCCGCCGGCATTTGATCTGGCACAAGGCTGAACGCCTGCTGGCCGTGATACCGGGGGTGCCGTCAGGGGGCGCGACCATGAATATTCTGATCTGCTACGCATCGACCGAAGGCCAGACCCGGAAGATCTGCCGGTTCGCCGCGGACCTGTTGAACGGGCTGGGACACAGTGTTGAACTGTTGCAGGCCACCGAGGGGGACCAGCTGGACCTTATGCGTTTTGACCGCGCCATTCTGGCCGGGTCCGTCCATGTCGGTGCGGTTCAGCAGGAGCTGTCGGACTTCGCCGCGGCCCATGCCGCCGGGCTGAGTGCCATCCCGTCGCTGTTCCTGCTGGTGTCACTGGCCGCGGCGGCGGAGGATCCCGGGGACCGGGCCGAGCTGGAGCGCATCGCGTCTGATTTCTGCGGTGCCGCCGGATGGTCCGGGGCAGGCGTGCATCATATTGCCGGTGCCTTCAGGTTCACGCAGTATGATTTCTTCCGGTCCTGGGCGATGCGCTGGATCGCGCATACACGGGGGCAGACCGTCGATCCGCATTCCGACCGCGAATACACCGACTGGGCGGCGCTTGAAGGTATCCTGAAAGACTGGGCCGGGAACGGGCCCGGCCCGGGTTAAGGCCGGTCAGACCAGCAGGTCGAAGCGGTGCATCAGCGGTAGTTCGCGGGCGCGGGTGCCGGTCAGGTCGAACAGCGCATTTGCCAGCGCCGGCATGGAGGGCGGCGTTCCGGGTTCGCCGGCCCCGCTGAGATGCTCCGCGGTTTCCAGAATGGTGACCTCGGTTTTCGGTGCTGTGTGCATACGCAGGGCGTCATAGTCCGGGAAATTGGACTGCTCGACCTCGCCGCCGGCAAAGGTGATCTCGCCAAAACAGGCAGCCGAGAGGCCGTACATCATGCCACCGAACATCTGTGCCTCGACAATCGCAGGATCCAGCGCCAGCCCCACGTCGCAGGCGATCCACGCCCGGCGGATGCGGATGCCCCCGTCTTCGTCAGCCACCTCGATAACCTGCGCGGCGGGTGTGCCGAAGCTGTAGGTGAAGGCCACGCCACGCCCGATGCCGTCCGGTGTCCGGCCGGTCCAGCCGGACATGTCGCGCACGGCTTCGAGACAGCCGGCACTGGGCGCGTGTTCCCCGCGCATCAGGTCCAGCCGGAAGTCCAGCGGGTCGCGCCCGGCGGCGTGGGCCAGTTCGTCGATGAAACTGTCATGCAGGAACCCGTTGACGCTGGCCCCGACCGAACGCCAGTTGCCGAGCGGGATTTCGGTGTCTGTCTGATATCCGGCGATGCGATAGTTCGGGATGGCGTAGGGCTGGTCGAACGCGCCTTCGACATGCACCTTGTCCGGTCCGGCGAAGGGAACCCCAAGCCAGCGTTTCGCTACCTGCGCGGCCAGCGGAAACCCGGCGATGGCCCCGTCCATCATCACCGCCTGTCCGTCCTTTACCGCGCCGCGGAACCGGCCGATGGCAGCGGGGCGATAGAAATCGTGGCGCATGTCCTCTTCGCGGGTCCACGTGACCTGCACCGGTGTCCCCGGCATTTCCCGGGCGATCAGGGCGGCATAGACGGCGAAATCGACCTCCAGTCGCCGGCCAAACCCACCGCCGAGAAACGTGGTTGTCAGGCGGACCTGCGCAGGGTCGAGCCCGAGTGCCGCCGCGCAATTATCTCGTGCCAGCGTGGGGATTTGCGCGCCGCACCACAGCTCCAGCCCGTCGCCGGTATATAGCGCGGTCGCGTTCATCGGTTCCATCGTGGCATGGGCGAGGAAGGGCACGCGGTATTCTGCTGTCAACTCGGTGGCACCAGGCACCGGCGCGTCGACATCGCCGTCATTGCGCAGTTTCGAGTTCGGGCGGGTGTCAAAGCCGGCCTCGATCCCGGCCCAGATCGCATCCTGTTCCGCCGGGTCGGGGGCATTGTCCCAGTCGATTGTCACCGCTTCGGCCCCCTGAAAAGCCAGCCATGTGTTGCTGGCAATGACGGCAATGCCGTGGCCCAGATCGATGACCTTCTCGACACCCGGCAGGTCCAGCGCAGGGGCCGGGTCGAACCGCTTCATGCCGCCGCCAAGTCTGGGGTTCATGCGGACAGTGGCGAATTTCATGCCGTCGCGGCGCACGTCGATGCCGAATTCCGCGGTGCCCGTGACCTTTGCCGCCTGATCGAGCCGCGGCATGGATTTGCCTATGTAGCGCCATGTGGAGGGGTCGCGCAGCGGCGGTTGCGGAACCTCGGTTTCTGCCGCGCGTTCGGCCAGTTCCGCGTAGCGCAGCACTGTGCCGTCCGGGGCGATCACCGCGCCGCTTTCGGTGCGCAGTTTGTCAGCGGCGATGCCCAGCCTGTCCGAGGCCGCACGGATCAGGGTTTCGCGCGCGCTGGCCCCGGCCATGCGCAGGCGGTCGAACCCGTCCTTCATGGACGTGGATCCGCCGGTGATCTGAAGTCCCAGCAGTTTCGCGGTCTTGTCGACCTGCCCGGAAACGCCGCGCAGGAAATCGGATCTGGCGTATTCCTTGAACGGCAGGGCGGTCCCCAAAAGGGCGCTGTTGTAATAGGCTGCGGCCGGCGGGCCATGCAGGACGCGCACGTCCTGCCAGTCGATATCCAGTTCCTCGGCCGCCAGCGCCGCGAGCGTGGTCTGCACGCCCTGACCCATTTCCGCGCGCGGCGTGATGATCGTGACGCCGTTCTGGTCGATGAAAACGAAGGGGTTCAGCGCGGCCTCGCCCGGGCCCGCGGTCAGCGGGTTCCTGTCGGGCTGGTTCATCTTGTAGACGCCAAAGGCGACCCCGCCGACGATCGCGGCGGACCCGACAAGGAATGAGCGGCGGGCAATCGTTCCGATACGAGACATGGGCTCAGGCCTCCTGCATCTTGCGCGAGGCGCTGTGGATGGCGGCGCGGATACGCGGGTAGGTGCCGCACCGGCAGAGGTTGCCTGCCATGGCCTCGTCGATCTCGGCGTCGGTGGGGTCGGGCGTTTCGGCCAGAAGGGCGGCGGCCTGCATGATCTGGCCGGACTGGCAATACCCGCATTGCGCGACCTGCTGTTCGACCCATGCCTGCTGGATTCTGGCCATGGCGTCCGGCGTGCCGAGACCCTCGATGGTGGTCACGTCGCCCCAGACATCCGACAGCGCGACCTGACAGCTGCGCACCGCTTCACCGTCGATATGGACGGTGCAGGCGCCGCAGGCGGCCACGCCACAGCCGAATTTGGTCCCGGTCAGACCGATTTCGTCCCGCAGGACCCAGAGCAGCGGAACATCGTCCGGCAGATCGACCTGATGCGTTTCGCCGTTGATCCTGAGTTGCGTGGCCATGGCTCCCTCCTTTTCACTGACGTTATGGACATAAATATGTCATTCTGTCAGTATGTCAATTGACAGAATTCGAAAATCATGTCAGCGATGGCGTCATGAAGGACGGCGGTGAACCGGACGAGCGGCAAAAGCTCATTCTCAACTCGGCCTGGGCGGCGTTTGCCGCCTATGGGTTCCGAAAGACATCCATGAATGACATCGCCCGCGGCGCAGGGATTTCGAGGCCGGCGCTGTATCTTCACTATCGCAACAAGGAAGATATCTTCCGGTCGCTGGCCCAGTTCTACTATGACGAGGCCGCGGTGAATTTCGAAGCCGCGCTCGCTGTATCGGGACCGGTGGGCGACGTTCTGGGAGGCGCCCTACTCGCCAAATCGGGGGAGATCGTGGAAACCATGCTGACCTCGCCCCACGGGCACGAGCTGTTGGACACCAAGAGCACGAACGCGACGGATATTGCCGAGGCCGGGGAGGCCCGGCTGGGCGGGATTCTGGCGAAATGGCTGGATGCAGGGGTGCAGGCGGGGCGCGTGACGCTGCCGGCACCGGCAGACGAGGTGGCCCGGATCTGCCTTGCCTCGGTCAAGAACCTGATGATGACCGCCGGCAACCACGAAGATTTCGAACGCAGCGTGCGCACGCTGGGCCACCTTGTCGGGGACGGGCTGGCCCGGCGGTGATCCCCGGGCGCGCGGCGGCCGGTTTGCCAAATCGGTCGCGGTTTTGTTTTGTCCGGTCTAGGTTGCCGGCACGGTCCCGTAGCGGGGCGGCAGGATCAGCAGACAGGGAAGGAACGGGCCATGCTTCAGGACCGATATGGCAACCCGGTGAGTACCGGCAATGCATGCGCGCGAGATGCCTATGTCCGCGGTCTGGATCTGTTCATTGGCGGCGACGCCGGGGTTGAAGAGGCGCTGGCCGAGGCGATCGAGGCCGACGAGGGCTTTGCGCTGGCGCATCTGGCCTTGGCCCGCGCCAAGCAGGGGCTGGGCAAGGGCGGCGAAATCCGCGCTCCGCTGGAACGGGCGCGGGCGCTGGCGCCGAAGGCCACGACGCAGGAGGCCGCGGCCATCGACGCGCTGGGGCTGATGCTGGAAGGCAAGGGGACACAGGCCTATCCCAAAATCCGCGCCCACGTGGCCGAATATCCGCGCGATGTGCTGCTGGCGCAGACCTGTATGGGAGTTTTCGGCCTGATCGGTTTCAGCGGCCAGCGCGGGCGCGAGGCCGAACAACTGGCCTATGCCGCAACGCTGGCCCGGGCCTACGGCGACGACTGGTGGTTCCTGTCGATGCTGGCCTTCGCCCAGCTGGAAGTGGGACAGCTGGAGGCCGCGCGGCGCAGCATTGACCGGTCGCTGGAGATCCGGCCATCGGCGGCGCATGGCGTGCACGTGAAATCGCACCTTTTGTATGAATGTGGGGAAACCGCCGCCGGGCTGGCCTATCTGAGCGGGTATCAGGCCGGTCTGGACCGCAGCGCCCAGATGCATTGTCACCTGTCGTGGCACCTTGGCCTGTGGTCGCTGGAAACAGGGGATCTGGAGACCATGTGGGCCGTGATCGACCGCGACATTGCCCCGGATGTGTCGCGCGGCCCGCCGCTGAACATCCTGAGTGACGTGGCCGCATTGCTGGCGCGGGCCGAACTGCGCGGGGTGGACGTGCCCGGGGACTACTGGACCCGGGTCAGCACCTACGCGGCGGAGCGGTTTGCGCGGCCGGGGATTGCGTTTGCCGACGTGCACGCGGCGCTGGCCCATGCGATGGCCGGCGACGGTGCAGCGCTGGAGCGTATCGTACATGACGCAAAGGGGCCGGCGGCCCATCTCGTGCGGGATCTGGCCGAAGGTTTCGGTGCCTTTGCGCGCGGGGCCTGGACCGAGGCGGTGCGCCATTTTGCGGTCGTGATGTCCGAACATGAGCGCATCGGCGGCAGCCGGACCCAGCGCGACCTGTTGGAAATGGCAATGTCGGCAGCGCTGCTGCGGTCGGGGCAGGGCGCAGAAGCGCAGCGGTTCCTGTCGACGCGCAGGCCGGTGACGACCGGGGCACAGAGCGTGGCCGGGCTTGCGGGCTGAACGGGGCGTTCCGCAGCGCCAACCTGTCGATTTCCGGATAGTAAAGCCGGTGGTCCGCGACTAACGTCGCGGTCGGCACGGGCCGGAAGCGGCCCCCGAAAAGCATTGGAAGGCAATGACACAGGACGTTTCAGACCGGTCCGGTTTGCGGGTGCTGCCCGGCGGTTCGGGCGGCGTGGCGGTTCCGGACCGGGCGGCGCTGCATGCCGCCTTTACGGCGACGTCGCGGGCGACCCAGCGCACGCCGCTGCTTGAAAGCGAGTCGCTGGCGCGGGAGATCGGCGCGGCGCGGGTATTCGTGAAACCGGAAAGCCTGCAATGGGCCGGGTCGTTCAAGATCCGCGGCGCGTACTGGCGGCTGATGCAGCTCACCGCGGCCGAACGCAGCCGCGGTGTGGTGGCCTATTCGTCGGGCAATTTCGCGCAAGGCCTGGCCGCGGCGGGGCGCGCGCAGGGCGTGCCGGTGACCATCGTCATGCCGGTCGACGCGCCGGTGACCAAGCGGCAGGCGACCGAGGGCTTCGGCGCCCGTGTGGTGGCATCGGACCATGGCGCGCGCCCGCGCGAGGAAGCTGCCAGCGCGCTGGCGCAGGCGCTGGCCCGGGATGAGGGGCTGGTGCTGTTGCACCCGTTCGACGATCCCGACATCGTCGCCGGTCAGGCCGGGGCCGGGCTGGAGGCGCTGGAGCAGCTGGACCGGGCCGGGGCGCATGCGGATCTGGCGATCTGCCCGGTGGGCGGCGGCGGGCTGCTGGGCGGCGTGTCGCTGGCGTTTCACTATGACAGCCCGGGCACGCGGGTCCTGGCGGTTGAGCCGGAGGGTTATGACGCGATGGGCGCGTCGCTGGCCGATGGAGAGATCCAGCGCGTGGCCAGCGGGTTGCCGACGATCTGCGATGCGCTGCAGGCAACCCAGCCCGGGGCGGCGCCTTTTGCCGCGGCCCGCGCAGCCGGGGTCGAGGGCGTGACGGTCAGCGATGATGCGGTGCGGGCGGCGATGCGGTTTGCTTTCGAGCGGCTGAAGCTGGTGCTGGAGCCCTCGGGTGCCGTGGCGCTGGCGGCGGCGATGGATCAGGCGGTACCGACCGGCGGGCGGACCGTGCTGATCTATGCCACGGGCGGCAATGTGGGGGTCGAGGATTTTGCCCGCTTTCTGGGGCTGTCCGGTGCGCTGTGAGCAGGGGTTTCGGATCGCTGCCGCGATCCGACCGGCGCGCCTGCGGCGCGCGGCGGGGGCGCTGCCCCCATCGCCTTGCGGCGATCCCCCCGGAGTATTTGCACAAAGATGAAGGGGTTGGGCATGCTGACGGTTTACGGCCGGGCGACATCGTCGAATGTGCAGGCTTTGCTTTGGGGGATGGAGGAAATGGGGCTGGCCTGTGACCGCATCGATTGTGGCGATGGTTTCGGTGGGCTGGATACGCCGGAATTCAGGGCGATGAACCCGCACGGGCGCATTCCAGTGCTGAAGCTGGAGGATGGCCGGGCGCTGTTCGAGACCGGGGCGATCCTGCGATTTCTGGCGGGCACGGTCGCCGATGACGGGGTCTGGCCGGCCGACCCGGTGCGGCGGGCCATGGTCGACATGTGGGCTGAGTGGGCCAAGTACGAGGTGGCCGGGGCGTTCACCGTGCCGGTCTTCTGGCGCGCGGTGCGGACCCGCGCCGGCAGCCGCGACGACACGGCGATCGCGGCGGCGACGGAGGTTTTCGAGGCGGCGCTGGAGCGGGCGATGATGCAGGCGGCGGCGCAGGGCGGGTTCCTCTGCGGTCCGGCGCTGACGCTGGCGGATATCCAGCTGGGTCATGTTCTTTACCGCTATGTCGATGCGGGGCTGGGGCGACGCGAGATCCCGGGGCTTGAGACCTATTATGCCCGCCTGACCGCACGGCCGGCCTATCGCAGGGCGGTGATGGTGTCTTACGAGGTGCTGCGCGATACGTTCGGCGCGGAAGCGGAGGGCCGCTAGTGGAGGCGGATTTCGTCATTGTCGGGGCCGGCAGCGCGGGCTGCGCGCTGGCGCACCGGCTGAGCGGGGCCGGTGCCTCGGTTCTGGTGGTGGAACATGGCGGCACCGATGCCGGTCCGTTCATCCAGATGCCCGCGGCGCTGAGCTATCCGATGAACATGGCGCGTTACGACTGGGGCTACAGGTCGGAGCCCGAGCCGCACCTGGGCGGGCGGCGGCTGGCCTGTCCGCGCGGCAAGGTGATCGGCGGATCGTCCTCGATCAATGGCATGGTCTATGTGCGCGGCCATGCGATGGATTTCGATCACTGGGCCGAAAGCGGCGCCGACGGCTGGTCCTTTGCCGATGTGCTGCCTTATTTCCGGCGGATGGAGAGCTGGCACGATGGCGGTCATGGCGGCGATCCGGGCTGGCGCGGGACCGACGGGCCGCTGCACGTGACGCGGGGACCGCGCGACAACCCGTTGTTTGCAGCCTTTGTCGAGGCCGGGCGGCAGGCCGGCTATGAGGTGACGGGCGACTATAACGGGGAAAAGCAGGAAGGCTTTGGCCCGATGGAGCAGACGGTGTGGAAGGGCCGGCGGTGGTCGGCGGCCAATGCCTATCTGCGCCCGGCGCTGAAACGGGACAATTGCGGGCTGGTGCGCGGGCTGGCCGAGCGCGTGCTGTTCGCGGAGGGGCGGGCGACGGGGGTGCGGCTGGCCGACGGGCGGGACATCCGGGCGCGGCGCGAGGTGGTGCTGGCGGCCTCGTCCATCAACTCGCCCAAGATCCTGATGCTGTCGGGGATCGGGCCGGCGGCGCATCTGGCGGAACACGGCATCGGCGTGGTCGCCGACCGACCCGGCGTGGGGACCAATCTGCAGGATCATCTGGAGCTTTACATCCAGATGGCGGCGAGCCAGCCGATCACGCTCTACAAGCACTGGAACCTCGCCGGAAAGGCGATGATCGGGGCGCAGTGGCTGTTCACGAAAACCGGGCTGGGCGCGTCGAACCAATTCGAAAGCGCCGGGTTCATCCGGTCGCGGGCCGGTGTGGCCTATCCGGATATTCAGTTCCATTTTCTGCCGATCGCCGTGCGCTATGACGGTCAGACCGCGGCCGAGGGGCACGGGTTTCAGGCCCATGTCGGGCCGATGCGGTCGCCGTCGCGGGGGGCGGTGACCCTGCGTTCGGCGCGGGCCGGGGACGATCCGGTGATCCGGTTCAACTACATGTCGACGGAGCAGGACTGGGAGGATTTCCGCACCTGTATCCGGCTCACGCGGGAGCTGTTCACCCAGCCGGCCTTTGCGCCCTATATCCGTCACGAAATCCAGCCCGGCGCGGCGGTGCAGTCCGATGCCGAGCTGAACGCGTTCATCGCCGAGCATGCAGAGAGCGCCTATCACCCCTGCGGCACCTGCCGGATGGGGCGGCGCGACGATCCGATGGCGGTGGTCGGCCCGGAGGGCCGGGTCATCGGGGTGGACAGGTTGCGGGTGGCCGACAGTTCGGTCTTTCCGCGGATCACGAATGGCAACCTGAACGCTCCGTCGATCATGGTGGGCGAGAAGATGTCGGATCATCTGCTGGGACGCGATCCGCTGCCGCGCGCCAATGACCGGCCGTGGCTGCATCCGGAGCGGGAAAGCGCGCAGCGATGAGCGGCCCGGCGCTGGACAGCCGGGCGGGGTTGCCGCCGGAGCTGCGGGTTCTGGCGGACCTCTACCCGCGGACTTTGTGGCGGGGTCATGCCAATTTCGACGCGATGACGGCGTTCTGGCTGGACCGGCACGGGATGTTCCGGGATCTGGCGGACCGGATGATCGCGCAGAGCCAGGCCGAGCTGGACCGGCACGCGGACCGGTTTCTGCAGAACAAGGCGCGGTACGTGTCGGTCATGCTGGACCAGTTGCATACGCATCACATGGTCGAAGATCATCACTATTTCCCGCAACTGATGACGCTGGACGACCGGATCGCCGGAGCCTTCGATCTGCTGGAACGCGACCACCACGCGCTGGACCGTCAGATGCACCGGCTGGCCGAGGCGGCGAACGCAGCGATTGCACAACAGGCCGGCCCGGCGGCGGTGGCCGCCTTGCTGGAGGCTGAAGAGGGGCTGGCCCGGTTCCTGAACCGGCATCTTGCGGACGAGGAGGAGATTGTGGTGCCATTGATCCTCGAACACGCGCCGCGATTACGTTGAGGCAGGTTGATCTGCGTCAAGGTGGCGTCGGCAGCGGAATGGTTAGCTGTATGTCGATCACATGAAGGAGACCGCGCATGTCGCACACGCCCCACGAACTGGCCGAGGAATTCCCCGACAAGGTGGAGCAGATGCATGAGCTGAAGCTGTCGGACGCGCATTTCGCCCGGCTTGCGGATGCGTATCACGAGATCAACCGTCAGGTGCACCGGGCCGAGACCAACGTGGAGCCCATGGAGGAACTGGCCGAGGTCGAGCTGCGCAAGAAACGCGCGGCGCTGAAGGACCAGATCTGGGGCATCCTGTCGGCCGCCTGACCCTCTGGTGAGAGGTAGGATGGGTGATATCACCCATCCTACGCGCTGTTACTCCACCTGATAGGGCAACACGCCCCGTGCATCGACGTCGATGCTCAGCCGCCGTTCCAGTGGCGGGACTGAACGTTGATGGCAATTCTGGCGTTCGCAGATCCGGCAGGAGATGCCGATCGGCTCGTAGGCCTGCGCGTTGTCGATATCGAGCCCGTCGGCATAGACCAGCGCCCCGGCATGCCGGACTTCGCATCCCAGCGCGATGGCGAATCGCTGTACCGGGGCCTGAAACGACCCGCCGTGTTTGGACACGTCGCGGGCGAGGCTGATATAGCGCACCCCGTCCGGCGTTTCGGCCAGCTGGCGCAGGAACCGGCCCGGCGTTTCAAAGGCCCTGTGCACGTTCCACAACGGGCAGGCGCCGCCGAAGCGGGCGAATTGCAGCCGCGTGGCCGAGTGGCGCTTGGTGATGGTTCCGGCCTGATCGACGCGGACGAAAAAGAACGGCACGCCCTTGGCGCCGGGGCGCTGCAGGGTCGACAGCCGGTGCGCGACCTGCTCGATCGAAGCGCCGAACCGGCGGCCCAGCATTTCCAGATCGTGCCGGCAATCCTGTGCGGCTTCCAGAAACGCGGTGTAGGGCATCATTGCCGCGCCGGCGAAATAATTGGCCAGCCCCACCTTGGCGATTGCGCGGGCCTCGTCGGTCTGGAACCGGGCGAAATCGAGCGTGGCATCCAGCAGCTCGTTCTGGCGCAGCAGCGCCACCTGCAGCAGCATCTGAAACAGGCGGGTTTCCGACGCGGTGCGGGCCGACAGGGTCAGCGTGCGGCTTTCGGTGTCGTACCGGCGGATGGCGGCGACGTCGCGCAGCTCGGTCCGCACGCCGATGCTGCGCAGGGCGCTCTGGGCGATGGCCTCGGTTGTGCCATCGGCCTGAGACAGTTTCTCGGCCGCACGGTCCACGGCATCGATGTAATTGTCGCAGTAGTGGAAGAAATCGCGCACCTCTTCCCACGGGCTGGCGCGGGTGCGGCTGCCTTCGCGGCCCAGTGCTTCGTCGAGCGAAGCCAGCCGTTCATGGGTCTGGCGGTAGGTCCGGTGCAGTTCCAGGAAAGCGCGGGCAAAGGCCGGGGCGTTCGACGCGGTCAGGCGCAGATCGGCCTGTGGCGGGATCATGTCGGCAAAAACCGGATCCGCCAGCGCCTCGCGCATGTCCGAGACAAGCCGTTCGCTGTCGCCGGTGCTGAGCTCGGTCACGTCCATGCCGAATTCCTGCGCCAGTGCGAGAACGACGGTGGTGCTGACCGGGCGGTTGTTGTTCTCCATCTGGTTCAGATAGGGCAGGGACACGCCCAGCTTGGCCGCGAAATCCTTTTGCGTGAGTTCGAGCCGGGTGCGCATTTCCCGCAGCTTGGCGCCGGCATAGAGTTTCTTGGTGGCCATCGGGTGCCTTTGCAAATGTCCTGCACAGATTGCTAACTTTGCAAAGGCGGTGGCGCAAGGCCGGCGGTCAGATCAGGCGCTGCCCGTCGCGCATCACCTGCCGCCATTCCTGTATGTCCCAGGACCGGCGCAGACCCGAGGCAAAGAGCGGGTCGGCGCGGACCATCGCCTCCACCTCTTCCGGGGTTTCGGCATCGACCAGCCATAGCCCGCCATCGCCTGCGTCTCCGGAAAACAGCGGGCCGGCACCGATGACCGCCCGGCCGTGGCGTTCGAGAAAGGCGAGGTGGTCCTGCATATGTTGCTGGCGGCGGTGTTCCATTCCGGGGTTGTCGTGAAACCGGACGATAAAGTGCATTGGGGTGTCCTCCATATGTGCCCGCTGAGAATGTCACTCTGCAATTTTGCAGTGAATGGTGGAAATTTGCCGTTTGACAGTGCAAATTTGCTGCGATGAACTGGGATGATTTGCGGATTTTGCTGGCGGTTTCGCGGGCCGGGTCGCGCGCTGGCGCGGCGCGCCTGCTGGACGTAGACAAATCCACCGTTGCCCGGAGGGTGGAAAACCTGGAACAGCAACTGGATACAACGCTGACCGAGCAGGCGGCGCAGGGACGGGTGGTGCTGACCGCGGCCGGGCACCGGGTTGCCGCGCTGGCCGAGGAGATGGAGGATCGGGCAGAGGGCATCCGGCAGGCAACCAGCCCGGGCAGCGGTCCGGCGGTGAACTGGGTGCGCGTGACGGCAGTTCCCCTACTGGTCAACCATATCCTGCTGCCGCATTCACAGGGCTTTTCCGAAGCGCATCCCGGGATCGGGCTGGAGCTGATCGCCGAGGCGCGGGACCTGAGCCTTGTGCACCGGGACGCGGACGTGGCGCTGCGGCTGGCACGGCCACGCGAAGGGGGGCAGGCGGTGCTTGCACGGCAGATCGGGCGGCTCAGCTATGCCGCCTACGCGGCGGTGGACGCGCCCGCGGGCCTGCCGTGGATCGGTTATGACCGGACTATGCAGTACCTGTCGCACGCCGCCGCAGTTTCCGCGCTGGCGGGGCAGCCCGGTGCGCGTCTGGCCAACATCGCTGTCAATGACGCCGAAGCGCTGTTTCAGGCGGTGCTGGCGGGGTTTGGCGTGTCGCTCTTCCCGCGGGTGATTGCCGAGGCGCATCCGGGGTTGCGCCGGGTCGACGCGGACATGGATCTGCCACAGCGCGAGGTCTGGCTGCTGGTGCGCCGCGATCTTCGGAACACACAACGGGTGGATGCGGTGACCGGCTGGCTGGCGGGGGTGTTCAGATGATCTGCCGCCGGGCCAGCTGACGTTCACGCAGGATGACCAGCCCGATCGTGACCAGCCCCAGCATGGCGGTTGTGAGCATCATCCAGATCAGCGTGGTGGCCCCCGATGCCGGTGTCAGAAGATTGCCGGCCAGAATGCTGAGCGCCGCGCCACCGCCCAGCATGATCGAGCCGCCGAGCCCGGACGCGGTTCCGGCCAGATGCGGCCGGACCGACATCATGCCGGCGGTGGCGTTGGGCAGCGTCATGCCGTTGCCGAGGCCGACGAATGTCATGAAGCCGAAGAACGTGTATTCCGTGCCGTTCCCGGTCAGGAACAGGCCCAGCGACACGCTCAGGCCAACGGTGGCAACGGCGCATCCGATGATGATCATCCGGTTGGTGCCCAGCCGCTGCGACAACAGCCCGCTCAGCCCGTTGCCCAGGGCATAGCCCAGGGCGGGCGCGCCCAGAAACAGGCCCAGCCGGCCGGGTGACATGCCGAACACCTCGGTGCCGACAAAGGGGCCGCCGCCGAGATAGGCAAAGAAAGCGCCGGAAATCAGCGCGGCTGTCACAGTGTACCCCCAGAACCGGGGGCTGCGGATCAGTTCGGGGTATTCCGCGAACTGCGCCGCCAGCGACAGGCCGCTTTTGGATTTGGTTTCGCGGAAATCGAACCACGTGATCAGCCAGACCAGCCCGCCGGCGACGAACAGCAGCCAGAAATTCGCCTTCCACCCGAACAGCTGATCCAGCGCACCGCCCACGGCTGGGGCCGCCATCGGGACGATGGCCATGACCATGGTGACATATCCGATCATGCTGGCGGCTTTGTCGGTGTCGTACATGTCGCGCACCGCGGCGCGGCCCAGAACCATACCGACCGCGACGACGGCCTGACACATGCGGAAGAACAGGAACACACCGGCGGTGGGGGCCAAAATGCAGCCCAGCGTGGCCAGCATGAACAGGAACAGGCCGGTCAGCAGAACCGGCCGCCGGCCCATTTGGTCCGAGATCGGGCCGATCAGGATCTGCAGCGCGGCGCTTGCCCCCAGGTAGATGCCGACCGACAGCTGCAGCACCGCGTAATCGGCACCAAAGTAATCGGCCATGCCCGGCAGGCTTGGCAGAAACACGTTCATACCCAACGTCGAAACGGCGGTGAGCAGGATCAGGGTGGTAATGTGCGGGGGCGTTGCCCGGTCGAGGAAACGCGAGGATGCTGATGGCATGGCCCATGATTATCGGCCGGTTCAGCGATTGTCCATCAGTGGAAAACCGTCAAACGAACACATCCCCCGATAGATCCGCAAGCGATACGTTGAGAACGGTCAGCGACCCGTCCGACCCGAAATCGAACACCACGTCGTCGTCGATTTCAGTCGCCGCTGCCAATACCGTTCCGGTGTCGCCCAGCTTCTTGAACTTGATCATGTCGAGACCGGTTTCGAAATCCTTGATCGTGTCGTTGCCCTTGCCGGCCTTGAACAGGAACGTGTCTGCATCCGCGCCGCCCTTGAGCGTATCGTCCCCGCCCTGGCCGTCCAGCTTGTCCTTGCCGTCGCTGCCGCGCAGGGTGTCGTTGCCGTTGCCACCGGTCAGGCTGTCATTGCCGTTGCCGCCGTCCAGCGTGTCTTTGCCGCCGCTCCCGACGAGCGTGTCCTTGCCGCCGCCGCCTTTGATGAGATCGGACTGGGCGCCACCGTCGAGCGAATCCTTGCCGCCATTGCCTTCGAGCCGGTCTTCGCCGTTCAGGCCGTCCAGCGTATCGTGCCCGGCATTCCCGATCAGGATGTTATCGACATCGTTGCCGGTGATCGTGTCGTTCCCGGCGCCGCCGGTGGCGTTCTCGATCACCGTGCCATAGGCGATGACGAGGTCCTCGTAGCTGCCGAATTGCGAGAAATAGCCTTCGCGCAGATCGATCCGGATCCCGCCGGACCAGTCCGATCCGTCGATGTGGTCGGTGCCGCCGGAATCCCATACCGCGTCCACCGTGGTCGTGCGCGGACCGGTATAGGTGTCGTCGCCCGGGCTCGAATCCGCCGCGCCCCAGATGTCCTGCAGCGCAAGAATGTCGTAGATCATCATCGCGTTGCTGTCCAAGCCGTTGTCGGGATTGGAATCGTAGGACATCACGGTGTATTTGTTGCTGTCGTAATCCGGATCCAGAACGACCCCGTCAAACGGGTGATCCAGCCCCAGCGCGTGGCCCAGTTCATGCAGCAGCAGACTGAAATTCGCCGGGTCGGACATGTCGAGGTCTGCGTCGAAAATGACGTAACCGTCGTAGTCGGTGATCTCCAGGTTGCCATTCCAGGACACAGAGTTGCCACCATACCCGCCCCAGGGATCAATCTGTGCCTTGCCGATATTGAAATCGGGATCGGGATCGCCCGTGACCTCGACAAACTCGACGTTTATCAGGGTTTCGATGTGATCCAGCGCCTCGCGTACGGCTGCTTCCTCGGCCTCGGTCATCGCCTCCCATCCGGTATAGTTGCTGCTGGTCGGGAGGTCATCGGGCTGGGTGTCGCCGGCGAACTGGTAGGTCAGGACAATGGCCGGATCGCTGCTTGTCGTTACCGGCTGCAGATCGGCCATGAATTCAAACTGCAGGCTTTCGATGATTTCTGATTGCGAGGGCATGGGGGTTACTCTCCGAACTGGGGATCATGCGTGCCATTCTTGGAAACCGTGGCCCGATCCGGGCCGTTTCCACCGGGAATTTCCAAATTTGCAATTTACCTGATTAAAGTTTTCAAACATTTGCAAATTAGCCGATTTCTTCTTTGGCCGAGATAGTACACCGTTTATGATCGTCCGAACGTTATCAAAAGGACGAATGCGATGAAGGATATCCTGTCAGAGCTGGAAGACCGGCGGAATACCGCGCGGCAGGGCGGTGGTCAGAAGCGGATCGATGCTCAGCACGGGCGCGGAAAATTGACGGCCCGTGAACGGATCGACCTGTTGCTGGATGACGGCAGCTTTGAGGAATTCGACATGTTCGTCGCCCATCGCTGTGTTGATTTTGGCATGGAAAAACAACGTCCTGCGGGTGACGGCGTGGTGACCGGCTGGGGCACGGTCAATGGCCGGATGGTGTATGTCTTTTCGCAGGATTTCACCGTGTTCGGCGGATCGCTGTCGGAAACCCATGCACAGAAGATCTGCAAGATCATGGACATGGCGATGCAGAATGGCGCGCCGGTGATCGGCATCAACGACTCGGGCGGCGCGCGGATTCAGGAGGGCGTGGCCTCGCTTGCCGGATATGCCGAGGTGTTCCAGCGCAACATCATGGCCAGCGGCGTCGTGCCGCAGATCAGCGTGGTGATGGGCCCCTGCGCGGGCGGCGCGGTGTATTCGCCGGCGATGACCGACTTCATCTTCATGGTCAAGGACAGCTCTTACATGTTCGTGACCGGCCCGGACGTGGTGAAGACCGTGACGAACGAAGTGGTCACCGCCGAGGAACTGGGCGGTGCGCTGACCCATACCAAGAAGTCCTCGGTCGCCGACGGGGCGTTTGAAAACGACGTGGTCGCGCTGAACGAGGTGCGCCGGCTGGTCGATTTCCTGCCGCAGTCGAACCGCGAAAAGCCCCCGGTCCGTCCGTTCTTCGACGATGCCGACCGCGCGGAACAGTCGCTCGATACGCTGGTGCCGGAAAACGCCAACACCCCCTATGACATGAAGGAACTGATTCACAAGATCGCCGACGAAGGCGATTTCTTTGAGATCCAAGAGGAATACGCCAAGAACATCGTCACCGGGTACATCCGGCTCGAAGGGCAGACCGTGGGGGTCGTCGCGAACCAGCCGATGGTGCTGGCCGGTTGTCTGGATATCGACAGTTCCCGCAAGGCGGCGCGCTTTGTCCGGTTCTGCGACGCGTTCGAAATCCCGATCCTCACGCTGGTGGACGTGCCGGGCTTCCTGCCGGGCACCAGCCAGGAGTTTGGTGGCGTGATCAAGCACGGGGCCAAGCTGCTGTTTGCCTATGGCGAAGCGACGGTGCCGAAAGTCACGGTCATCACCCGCAAAGCCTATGGCGGGGCCTATGACGTGATGGCGTCAAAACACCTGCGCGGCGATTTCAACTATGCCTGGCCGACCGCCGAGATCGCGGTGATGGGCGCCAAGGGGGCCGTGGAAATCATCCACCGCGCCGATCTGGGTGACACCGACAAGATCGCGGCGCATACGGCGGAATACGAAGAACGCTTCGCCAACCCGTTCGTGGCGGCTGAAAAGGGATTTATCGACGAGGTGATCTTCCCGCACAACACCCGCAAACGGGTCTGCCGGGCGTTTGCTTCGCTGCGCAACAAGAAGCTGACGAACCCGTGGAAGAAACACGACAATATCCCGCTGTAGGGCCATGACCGGACAGGAAAATCGCGAGACGGTCAATGTCAACTGATCCAGTCTTTCACATGATCTCGGGCGGTCCGCGCCCGGTCGCCCCGTTTTCCCACGCGGTGGAAACGGCGGATGGCTGGGTGATCCTGACCGGCCAGATGCCCACGGATCCCGACGCGCCGGATGCGCCCCTGCCCGAGGGGATCGGGGCGCAGACGCGGCGGGTGATGGAGAACCTTGAAATCGTGCTGAAGGGTGTCGGGCTGGAATTGAGCCATGTTGTGCAGTGCCGCTGTTATCTGACGGAATTTGAACGCGATTACGCGGCGTTCAATGCCACCTACCAAAGCTATTTCCCGCAGGACCGGCGCCCGGCCCGGACCACCGTGGGGGTGACCGCTCTGGCGGTCGGGGCGCTGGTGGAAATCGACTGTCTGGCGCGGCGTCCAGGGTGAGACGGCAATGGCATATCCTGCGCGACGGCGACCGTCTGACGCTGGCCCGGCATCTGCCGGCGCGGTTCGACGTGGCGGCCGAAACGGTGTTGCCGGTGGCCGATCCGCAGCGGCTGGCGCATCAGATCCGGCAGGACATGTGGCGGGCGTTGCAGAAGGTGCGGGGGTTTTCGCCTGCGGTGGAGGTGACCGCGGCGAAAAATGAGATGCAGATCCGGGCCGGCGGCCGCGTTGCGGGCGCGGTGGCCCCGGTGATTGCGAACCGGATTGCAGAGGTGCTGGAGAACCCGGCCAACCGGTCCCGCTGGATCAGACACGCGAAGGGAGGCGCGTTCAGATGACCAAATTATGCAAAAATCAGGCATTTACGGTTGCCCATGCCGATGAAGGCCGGTTCGAGGGGGCCGGGCTGCGCGCCTTTTTTGAATATCGCGATCTGGGGATCCGGGACGCGACGCAGGGCAAGTTCGGCGCGCATGTGATCCGGGCCGTGCCCGGCGAGGAAAGCCCGGCGGCATGGCACAGCCACGATCTGGACTTTCAGATGGTATACGTGACCCGGGGCTGGGTGGTGTTCGAATATGAAGGGCAGGGTGAACACATCCTGCGCGAAGGGTCCTGCGTGCTGCAGCCGCCCGGGATTGTGCACCGCGAAGTGCGCCATTCCGACGATATGGAACTGATCGAGATCATCTCGCCCGCAGCGTTCGACACACAGGACGAGAGCGCGCCGTGATCCGGTCAGCGGCATACCTGATGGCAGGTCTTCTGACCGCATCCTCTGCCGCGGCGGGCGGCATTCAGGTGCCGTCGGGGATCGAGGTGACACGGCTGGAAATCCTGCAGGACAACCTGATGGGGGAATTGTGGCTGCGGTTTCGCTATGTCGCGCCCCGGATCGGCAAGGATGCGGGCCGCGTGACCTTTGACGTGGCTGCGATCGATATCGACTACCTCTGCGCCGAAGACGCCGTGCCGCACGTGCTGAGCCATGATCTGAACCCGGCGCGGATCGTTGTGTCGATGTCTGACCGGGCGATGGAATTCGGGGCCACGGACCCTGACGCGACACAGTTCTTCGCGGCCTACAGGCTCGAAGACGGCGCCTGCATCTGGGAGGAGTTCTGATGCAGACACAACATGTTGCGGGGCAATTCTCAGGTCATGCGCCAATTGAGGCTTTGGAGTCACAGGCAGGCCGCTTGCCCGCCTGTGGATATATTTTGGCCATGGTTTCCGGTATCCTGACGGCAGGCTGCGCAAAAGCAGTCCAAACCTCGAGGTGGGGGCAGGCGGTTCCGCAAGGGACCGCGTGTTATAAAAGAGCAGTCAGGAGACACAGATGTTCAAGAGCATCAAGCTTTTTGCCGTCGCCGGTCTTGTCACCCTGGTGGCAGCCTGCACATCCCATGAGGAAGAGTTTGTTGTGGTCGATCCGGAGCCGATCTCGGTCGAACCGGTCTATACCGGCAAACTCAAATAACAAAAGGGTCGGGCAGGCGGCTGAACCTGTACCGGCCATATTGACCTTCGACCCGGAGGGCCTGCCATGCTGAAGCATCGCGGCTTTCCGGGTCGCCTTCCCGGCACCGACTATCAGTTCACCATCCGGCGACCGAACCCGCGCGGTGTGACCCCGCTGACGGAGCGCGCGCGCTATGGCGACCGCAAACCGGCGGACCGGCGGGCGGATGCCGGGTTCATGCAGGCGCTGTGGGACCAGTTCGGCGATCAGCCGTTCGAACGCGGCAATCTGGATGCCGGGCGGCTGTCATGGCTGTTCGGGCGCGAGGTGGTGGCGGCCGAAGATCCGTTTGACCCTGCCAGCTATGACGCGCTGCTGCGCATCGACGTGGCGGTCGCGCGGTCGAGCTTTCCCGACGTTTTCGGCGGGGGATCGGCATGATTTCGCAGATGGCCCGGAAAAATCGGCATTATTCGGCTCAATCCCCGCGTGTGGGTCGCGGGTTGTTTGCCGGTTGCGCCGAACCGGGCAGGGTAAACGCGGCGTCGGGTGCCCGGTCCCGGGAGCACGGCGCGGACTACCTATTCCGTACCCCTTCCTTAAACGGGCAGTATCGCGAGATGATCTCCGATCTGCCCGGTTTTTTTCCTGAATCCAACCGTTTGCGCGGCACTGTTGATAAGCGGGAATTCGCCGGTCCGTGCGAAATGCGGGAAACACCATTGCCCGCGACGGGCAAGATAAGATTCCTGTCCTTACCGATCGATAAAACAAAAAAGGAACGGGCAGGATGTTTAACAAAAAGATGTGGCTGTCGCTCGCGCTTGCGGGCGGGCTGGCGGCCTGTGGCGAAACCGTGGTCGAGCAGGCCGCGATCGGCGGCGCGGCCGGTGTCGGCACCGCGGCGCTTCTGGATGGCGATGTGCTCACCGGCGCCGTGGCTGGCGCGGCGGGCAACGTGCTCTACTGTCAGACCAACCCCGACAAGTGCAACTGACCTAGCGCGGCCCAGCGGCCGCGCACCCGAAACACTCCTCGTGGAAACCGGTCCGGAGCGAAGGCTCCGGGGCGGTTTTCTGCGTTCTGAAACACCTGAAGTGAAGGACCTGTGATGTTCGATAAAATCCTGATCGCGAACCGGGGCGAAATCGCCTGCCGCGTTATCAAATCCGCCCGCAAGATGGGTATCAAGACCGTGGCGATCTATTCCGACGCGGACAAGCAGGCGCTGCATGTGCAGATGGCGGACGAGGCCGTGCATATCGGGCCGCCGCCGGCCAACCAGTCCTATATCGTGATCGACAAGGTGATGGACGCGATCCGCGGCACCGGGGCGCAGGCGGTGCATCCGGGCTATGGGTTTCTGAGTGAGAACGCGAAATACGCCGAGGCACTGGAGGCCGAGGGCGTTGCCTTTGTCGGCCCGCCGAAAGGTGCCATCGAAGCCATGGGCGACAAGATCACCTCCAAGAAGATCGCGCAGGATGCGGACGTGTCCACCGTGCCCGGTTACATGGGTCTGATCGAGGATGCCGACGAGGCGGTGAAAATCTCCAACCAGATCGGCTATCCGGTGATGATCAAGGCCTCTGCCGGCGGCGGCGGCAAGGGCATGCGCATCGCGTGGAGCGACGAGGAGGCGCGCGAAGGGTTCCAGTCATCCAAGAACGAGGCGGCCAATTCGTTTGGCGATGACCGGATCTTCATCGAGAAGTTCGTCACCCAGCCGCGCCATATCGAGATACAGGTGCTGTGCGATACGCATGGCAACGGCATTTATCTGGGTGAGCGCGAATGCTCGATCCAGCGCCGGAACCAGAAAGTGGTGGAAGAGGCGCCATCGCCGTTTCTGGACGAAGCCACCCGCAAGGCTATGGGCGAACAGGCCGTCGCGTTGGCCAAGGCAGTGGGTTACGCCAGCGCCGGGACGGTGGAATTCATCGTTGATGGCGAGAAGAACTTCTATTTCCTCGAAATGAACACCCGCCTGCAGGTGGAACATCCGGTGACCGAGCTGATCACCGGTGTCGATCTGGTGGAACAGATGATCCGGATTGCTGCGGGCGAACCGCTGAGCGTTTCTCAGGATGACGTCACGCTGACCGGCTGGGCCATCGAGAACCGGCTTTACGCCGAGGACCCCTATCGCGGGTTCCTGCCCTCCATCGGACGTCTGACGCGCTATCGCCCGCCGGCCGAGGTGGCCGCCGGCCCGATGCAGGCGGCAGGCACGTGGCACGGCGATGCGCCGACCGGTGAAACCGCGGTGCGCAACGATACCGGCGTCTACGAGGGCGGCGAGATCAGCATGTATTACGACCCGATGATCGCCAAGCTGTGCACGTGGGCCCCGACCCGCGAGGCGGCGATCGAGGCGATGCGCGTGGCGCTGGACAGTTTCGAGGTGGAAGGCATCGGTCACAACCTGCCATTCGTGGCCGCCGTAATGGATCATCCGCGGTTCATCTCGGGTGACATTACCACCGCCTTTATTGCCGAGGAATACCCGGACGGGTTCGAAGGCGTCGACCTGCCCGCGCCGGATCTGCGCCGGATCGCTGCGGCCTGTGCGGCCATGTACCGGGTGGCCGAAATCCGCCGCACGCAGGTTTCCGGCCGGATGGACAATCACGAACGCCGGGTTGGCGACAACTGGGTCGTGGCGCTGTCCGGGCAAAGCTGGCCGGTGACGATCGCGGCCGATCATGACGGATCGACGGTGACCTTCGAAGACGGCGACAGCCTGCGGGTCAGCAGCGACTGGACACCGGGCGACCAACTGGCGGTTCTGGATGTCGAGGGCGTGTCGCTGGTTCTGAAGGTCGGCAAGATTCCCGGCGGATTCCGGATCCGGTCGCGTGGCGCGGATCTGAAGGTGCAGGTCTATTCCCCGCGTCAGGCCGAGCTTGCGGCGCTGATGCCCGAGAAGCTGCCGCCGGATACCTCCAAGATGCTGCTGTGCCCGATGCCGGGCCTGATCGTGAAGATCGATGTCGAACCCGGCGCGGAAGTGCAGGAAGGTCAGGCGCTGTGCACGGTCGAGGCGATGAAGATGGAAAACATTCTGCGCGCCGAGCGCAAGGGCGTGGTGTCCAAGGTCAACGCCGGACCGGGCGACAGCCTTGCGGTGGACGATGTGATCATGGAGTTCGAATAGGACGCAGATGCTGGGAGAAGCCTGGATAGGACCGGCAATTATTGCTGCCGCGATTTCCGCCCTGATCACGGTATCAGGCTGGATCCTGTCCGGGCGCCGGGAATTGGCCTCCGAACGCCGCCGCCGGGCAGAGCGGCGGGCTGACGTTCAGAACGCAATTTTGGCGGAAATCCAGCACTACGTGGATATTCTTTCCAATCCCGACTTTGATCTGAACGACACCTGGGAGAGCGTTGTGTCCGACATGGAGGATGATGCCGATTATGTTCCTCTCGTGCCCTCAGAGCGAAACGATACGGTGTTTCGGGCAATCCTGCCCGAAATCCACGTCTTGCCGGCCCAGGTGATTCAGCCCGTCGTCCGTTACTATAATCAGGTCTTTGCCATTGACGCGATGATTGCAGACTTGCGCGGCAACGGGTTTGCCGGTGCCCATCAGGATCAGCGGATCAAGATGTACACGGATTACGTTTCTCTGAAAATCGAGGCGCGCGAACAGGGGCAAAGGGCGGTCAGGGCGCTGAACCAGAGCCTGAACCGGCCTGAAGCCGTCAGTAACCCGGGCGCGGACCTGTCTGGCCGGTCGTCGGGCGGGGCGATTTAGGTGTATTTGCCATTGGCACATATCCTTTCCTGCCAGCCCAATATAGGGACACAGAGGCATTCATGCAATCCGTCTGCGCGTTGCTACCTGCCGCCGCGCCGTTCTTCGATCTCGCGCTGGCGGGTGGGCAGTTTGTCGATCGAGCGGGTAATCTCGCGCACGCTTTGCGGGCTGGGCCGGCGCATCAGTACCCGTCCGTCCTTGCCGATCAGAACGAACTGGAACCCGCGCGGGCGCAGTTGCCGGCGGGCCTGCGAGTTGAGATCGGGCTTGGTATCGACAAGGATCAGCACGTCCCGCTCGGCCATCAGGTCCAGCTCGTCGCGCAGCCGCTCCATCTGTTCGGAAAACCGCGGGTCGGCCTCGGTATCGGCGAACACCACGATGGGCCGGAACAGCCAAAGGAAATCGGCCAGATCAAATCCGTGCGCCGGCGCGATCAGGCCCGCTTCCGGCTTGTCTTCCGGGCTTTGCGCCAGGGCGGTGAATGGCAGCAAAACCGAAAGAACAAGGAATATTAGTCGGTTCATTGGCGCTCCTATCGCGTCAGATATAAGCCGGATCCGCCGGAATGCGACAGAACAAACGGCGCAGGGCCGCGAAAATTTTAACGTTAATCGCTTCGAGAGAGGTCCGTGGTGATGATTGCACCTCTCTCTCACACCCGGCCGGTTGTCCCGGCCGTTGGGCAAAGGCTCGGACACGCGATGAACGTCATTCTGCATATTGGTGCGCACAGATGCGCAACCACCAGCTTTCAGCACTACCTGCGCCACAACAGCCAGCGGCTGCAAACCAGCGGCATCGGGTTCTGGGGCCCGCGCCGGACCCGCAACGGCTTGTTCTCCGGGGTGCTGCCGGGACCGGTTGTCATCGGTGGCGGTGACCCGGCCCGCCGCGCCGCGGGGCGGATCGGGCTGGCTTGTGCCCGCAGCCGCAACGCAGGCCTGCACACGCTTATTGTCAGCGATGAAAACACCATGGGATCGGTGCGCGAAAACCTGCGGCTGGGGTCGCTCTATTGCGGCGTGGGGGAACGCATTGCGCGGTTTGCCGATGCCTTTGACGGGCGGATCACCGACGTGGTGCTGAACATCCGCTCGCAGGACCACTACTGGTCCTCCGCGCTGGGCTATTCGTTGATGCGCGGCATGTCCTTTCCGAAAAAACGGCTTCTGGCCCGGCTGGCCGGATCGGCCCGCGGCTGGCGCGATGTCATCACCGACATTGCCTGCGCGGCGGGATCGGCCCGTGTCTGGGTGTTCCCGTTCGAAGCGTTCTGCGGGCAGCCGGAAACCCAGCTTGCCATGATGACCGGCGCGCGTCCGCCGACCGGTGAAGCGCGGGCGTGGCTGAACCGGACCCCGGATCTGGACACGTTGCGCGAACAGCTGGACCCGGACGCGGCAAAGGCGCTGCCGGGCGGTTCGGGCCGTTGGGTGCCATTCGCCCCGGACGAGGCCGCCGCCCTGCGCGAGGCCTATGCCGACGACATTTTGTGGCTCGCCGCCGGTGCCGGCGGTGCGGCCAGCCTGATGAATAACCAAACCAAGCTGAGGCACGGACGAACCGGACCCGGCAGAGACATGACAAGAGGAAGAACCGATGACCAACAAGACCGACGCGTGGCGCACGCTCGCTGAGGGCGAGCTGCGCGGCCGACCGCTGGACGATCTGACGTGGAACACGCTGGAAGGGATCGACGTCAAACCGCTGTATACCGAGGACGACCTGCAAAGCGCGGATCATCTGGGCACGATCCCCGGCGCCGCACCGTTCACGCGCGGCGTCAAGGCGACGATGTATGCCGGCCGGCCCTGGACCATCCGGCAATATGCGGGCTTTTCCACGGCCGAGGAATCGAATGCGTTCTACCGCCGCGGGCTGGCCGCCGGGCAGCAGGGTGTATCGGTGGCCTTCGATCTGGCCACGCATCGCGGATATGACAGCGACCACCCGCGTGTCGAAGGCGATGTCGGCAAGGCCGGCGTGGCCATCGACAGTGTCGAGGACATGAAGATCCTGTTCGACGAAATCCCGCTGGACAAGGTGTCGGTGTCGATGACCATGAACGGCGCCGTTATCCCGGTACTGGCCAGCTTCATCGTTACCGGCGAAGAGCAGGGCCATAACAAGAGCGTGCTGGCCGGCACCATTCAGAACGATATTCTGAAAGAATTCATGGTGCGCAACACCTACATCTATCCGCCCGAACACTCGATGCGGATCGTGGCCGACATCATCGAATACACCGCCAACGAGATGCCGAAATTCAACTCGATCTCGATTTCCGGGTACCACATGCAAGAGGCCGGCGCGAACCTTGTGCAAGAGCTGGCGTTCACCCTTGCCGACGGGCGCGAATACGTGCGCGCGGCGCTGGCGCGTGGCATGGACGTGGACAAGTTTGCCGGGCGGCTGAGCTTTTTCTTCTGCATCGGCATGAATTTCTTCATGGAGGCCGCCAAACTGCGCGCCGCGCGGCTCCTGTGGCACCGGATCATGTCCGAGTTCGAGCCGAAAAACCCGAAATCGATGATGTTGCGCACCCATTGCCAGACCTCCGGCGTGTCGCTGCAGGAACAGGATCCTTACAACAACGTCGTGCGCACGGCTTACGAGGCGATGGCGGCTGCACTGGGCGGCACCCAGTCGCTGCACACCAATGCGCTGGACGAGGCCATCGCGCTGCCGACCGATTTCAGCGCCCGCATCGCGCGCAATACACAGCTGATCCTGCAGGAGGAAACCGGCGTCACCAACGTGGTCGATCCGCTGGCGGGATCCTATTACGTCGAAAGCCTGACCAGCGAACTGGCCGAAAAAGCCTGGGCGCTGATTGAGGAGGTCGAGGAAATGGGCGGCATGACCAAGGCGGTGGCCACCGGCATGCCCAAGCTGAGGATCGAGGAAAGCGCCGCCACACGGCAGGCGATGATCGACCGGGGCGACGAAGTGATCGTCGGTGTCAACAAGTACCGGCTGGAGAAAGAGGACCAGATCGACATTCTGGAGGTCGACAACGCCAAGGTCCGCAAGGCTCAGATTGCGCGGCTGGAGAAGATCCGCGCAGAGCGGGACGAAGACGCCTGTCAGGCCGCACTGGCTGAGCTCAGCCGCCGGGCGTCCGAAGGCGGCAATCTGTTGGAAGGCGCGGTCGAGGCCGCACGGGCACGGGCCAGCGTAGGGGAAATCAGCATGGCGATGGAAAAGGAATTCGGCCGTCACCGGGCCGAGGTGAAAACGCTGGCCGGGGTTTATGGCGCGGCCTATGAAGGCGACGAAGGATTTGCCGCGATCCAGCAGTCGGTGGAAGACTTTGCCGAGGAAGAAGGCCGGCGGCCCCGGATGCTGGTGGTGAAGATGGGGCAGGACGGGCATGACCGTGGCGCCAAGGTGATCGCCACCGCATTCGCCGATATCGGCTTTGACGTGGATGTCGGCCCGCTGTTCCAGACCCCGGAAGAGGCTGCGCAGGACGCCGTCGACAACGACGTGCACGTGATCGGCATCTCGTCCCAGGCCGCCGGCCACAAAACGCTGGCGCCGCAACTGGTCGAGGCGCTGAAGGCCGCGGATGCCGAGGACATCATCGTGATCTGCGGCGGGGTAATCCCGCAGCAGGACTATGATTTCCTCTATGCAAACGGGGTGAAGGCGATCTTCGGACCCGGCACCAATATCCCGCTGGCCGCCGGCGACATCCTGCGGCTGGTGCGCGAGGCCCGGGCACAGGCCGCCTGAAGGCCGCCCGACCCCTGCGCTGACCCTGCAGGCGGCCACCCGGCGTCCGCCTGCAGATGCCCGGGTTTACTCGGTCCGTCCTCTGGGCCACTCTCCGGCGCAAAATGGAGAGCGGCGAATGAACGGCAAACGGGGGCTGATCCTGATTGGTATGGCGCTGGGCCTGATCTGGGCGGTGGCGATTGTCTGGGTGCCACAACGGCTGGATCTGCCGTTCATCCCGGCGCCGATTGCGGTTCCCGGCGCGTTGCTGGCACCGGGCCTGTTTCTGATCCTCGTCATCGGACGGCTGGCACAGCGCCGGTTTTTCGCCTATGGAATGATCGACGGACAGCCCTTTGCCGCCGGCAGCGGCGCGGCGGTTGATCAGGCGGTGCTGACCAACACGATCGAACAGCTGGTTCTGGCGCTGGTGATCTGGCCGTTTGTGGCAAACTCGCTGGGTGGCGCGGTGGTGCTGGCGCTGGGCTTTGGGTTTGAGGCCGCGCGGGTGCTGTTCTGGATCGGCTATCACCTGTCCCCGCGGCTGCGTTCGTTTGGCTTTGCGGCGACGTTTTATCCAACCATCGTTGCGGCGGTATGGTCCGTTGTTGCGTGGATCGGGTAGGGTGGGGGCCTTGCACAGAAACGGCTTGACGCCACCGCGCGGGGGACCATTCCTGACGCCATGATGGAGCTTGATCACATAGCGATGTCCGGCGTGACGCTGGAAGAGGCCACCGCGGCAGTGGAAAACGCGCTGGGCGTGCGGCTGCAACCGGGCGGGAAACATGACGTGTTCGGCACACATAACACGCTGCTGGGGCTGGATGACGGGCTGTATGTCGAGGCGATTTCCACCGACCCGGACGCGGATGTGCCGGTGCGCACCCGGTGGTTCGATCTGGACCGGGTCAGCGGCCCGCCGCGCCTGTCGAACTGGATCTGCCGGACCGCGGACCTGACCGGTTTGCTGGAAAACCTGCCAGCGCAGGCAGGTAATCCCGTTGCCCTGACGCGCGGCGCGCTGAGCTGGGACATGGCGGTGCCCGCCGATGGCGTTCTGCCTTTCGACAATATGCACCCGGCCCTGATCCAGTGGCGCGGCGGCGGGCATCCGTCGGCAATGCTGCGGCCTTCGGGCTGCACGCTGCGGCGGCTGAGTGCCGTTCATCCGCAGGCCGGCGACCTGAAAGCGGTGCTTGCCCCCGTTTTCACGGATCCGCGCGTTGTGTTCGAAACCGGGGCCGCGCCGAAGCTGGTGGCCGAGTTCGATACCCCGCATGGTCGCAGGATGCTGCAGTGATCATCCGCCCGGCCCGCGCCGATGATGCCGCGGCGATCTGTGCGATCTGGAACCCGGTGATCCGCGACAGTCTGATCACCTTCACGACGGTCGAAAAGACCGAGGCGGGTGTGACCGCCGACATCGCGGCGCGCGGGCACGCCTATCTGACGGCAGAGGAAAACGGGTCCGTGTGCGGCTTTGCCACGTATGGGGCCTTCCGGTCCGGCCCGGGCTACGCCCATACGCGCGAACACACCGTTCATGTCGCGCCCGCGGCCCGCGGCCGTGGCGTCGGCCGGCAGCTGATGACCCGTCTGCTGGATATTGCCGTGGGCGATGGCGTGCATGTCATGATCGCCGGTATCTCCGGCGCGGCGCCGGGGTCTTTTGCCTTTCACAAAGCGCTGGGCTTTGCCGAATGTGCCCGCATTCCGCAGGTCGGTCGCAAACAGGGTCAGTGGCTGGACCTTATCCTGATGCAGAAAATTCTGCACCTGCATCCTGACACCGCAGGCGGAGAGGCGTAAGATCCGGTCATGTCGATCTGGACCCGCATAACCGAGGCCGTCAGCGCGCTGGCCAGTGGCGAAAGCCTGTCGGCGGTGTTCGACAAGCTGCGCAGCCCGCCGCAGCGGGGCGTGGCGTTCACCATTGCCGTCATCGCGCTGAGCGCGAAGATGGCCAAGGCGGATGGTCAGGTCACCCGGGACGAGGTCACCGCCTTTCGCGAAGTGTTCCAGATCGCGCGCGACGATGAACCGGGAGCGGCGCGGGTGTTCAACCTCGCGCGGACGGATGTGGCCGGCTATCAGGACTATGCCCGCCGGATCCAGCAGATGTTCGCGGACGATCCCGAAACGCTTCTTGACCTGATGGAGGGGTTGTTTCACATCGCGCTGGCGGACGGGGTGTACCATCCGGGCGAAGATGATTTCCTTGCAAATGTTGCCACGATTTTCGGCCTGTCCGAGCTGGATTTCCGCACGCTGCGGCTGCGGTTCGTGCCCGATGCCCGGCCCGATCCTTTCCGGGTTCTGGGGGTCACACCGGATACGCCGCTGCCCGAGATCCGGAAGGCCTGGCGCAATCTAGTCCGGCAGACGCACCCCGACAGCATGATCGCCCGCGGCGTGCCCGAAGAAGCGATCCGGCTGGCGGAAAAACGGCTGATCGACATCAACCGGGCATGGGACGAGATCAACGGCGCGCTGGACACCTGAACAAGATGCGACTGGCTGCATATAACGTCGAATGGTTCACCAACCTGTTCGATGGGCAGAATCGCCTGTGCCGGGATCAGGACTGGTCGGGGCGGCGCGACGTGACCCGCGCCGCGCAGGCCGATGCGCTGGGCCATGTGTTCCGGCGGCTGGACTGCGACGCGGTGATGATCATCGAGGCACCGGACAGTTCGCGGCGGCGGCGCACGGAACCGGCGCTGGAAGATTTTGCCGCGGCCTATGATCTGCGGACACGGGCCGTGGTCTGCGGGTTCCGCAATGAAACACAGCAGGAAATCGCCCTGCTTTACGATCCGGACCGGATGCAGGCGATGCACGATCCGCGCGGCAATGACGGCAAGACCGGCGACCCGCGCTTCGACAACGCGTTTCGCATCGATCTGGACATCGACGCGACCGAGGATCTGGTGCGATTCTCCAAGCCGCCGCTGGAGATCGGGCTGAAGACCGCGGCGGGAACCGGCCTGCGCCTGATTGGCGCGCATCTGAAATCCAAGGCGCCGCACGGGGCCAGCACAAGGGACGAAATCATGCGCCGGTCCATCGCCAACCGGCGCAAGCAGCTGGCGCAGGCGATCTGGCTACGGAGGCGCGTGGACTCGCACCTTGCGGCGTCCGAACCGGTGATCGTGCTGGGTGATCTGAATGACGGTCCGGGGCTGGACGAATACGAAAACCTGTTCGGGCGATCCTCGGTTGAAATCATTCTCGGCGACGACATGTATGACCCGCATGCCCGGCAGGCGCTGCAGCGGCGCCTGCCGGCGATGCATACGACCGCGCGGTTCCTGCTGCATCCGCAACAGACCTACCTGCAGGCCCTGCTGGACTATGTGATCATATCACCCGACCTGATGTCGCGGCGCCCGGCGTGGCGCATATGGCACCCGTTCAACGATGCCGAATGCTGGGCCGACGAAGCGCTGCGCGATGCCCTGCTGACCGCGTCGGATCACTTTCCGGTCACGCTGGACATCGAAATCTGACGGTTACTTGCGGAAACTGTCCAGTGACACGATTTCGGCGTCGCTGCGGTCGGGTTCTTCCTGAACCTCGACCAGTTCGGCGACCGGCACGGAATCGGCGGCTGCGCCTTCTTCTTCCTCGTCTTCGGCTGATTCGAAACGCAGTCCGAATTCGACGGAAGGATCAACAAAGGTCTTGATCGCATCGAACGGGATATAGAGCGGTTCGGGCTGATTGCCGAAGTTGAGCGTGATCGAAAACCCGTCCTCACCCACTTCGAGATTGTCGAACCAGTGCTGCATGACCACAGTCATTTCGCCCGGATACCGGTCCGACAGCCAATCGGCCAGTTCCGCGTCGGGGTGGTCGGTGTCGAAGGTGATGAAGAAATGGTGCGCGCCCGGCAAACCATTGTCGGCCACGTCCTGCAGAACGGTGCGAATCAGGCCCCGCATGGCCTGATGCATCAGGTTGCCGTAGTCGATGTCCTGCGACATGCGTTCATCCCCAGATACTCGCCGCTCAGCATAGGGGATTCGATCAGAAACGAAAGACCGGGCGCAGAGATTCCGGCCTCTCCCGAACGGTAACGTTCAGCGGCTGACCATCGCTTACACAGGCCAGCGCGCCGGGCATTGTCGGAGACAGCTCAAAGTGGCGCAGGCTCCATGCCTTAACCGGCGGCGAGTCGGGGCCGATCCGGGTCAGCCGCGCCGGTTCCTGCGCGCCGGTTGTGACGTCGAAACTGCCCAGATCGAGATAGAGCCCAAGCCCGAGTGCCTTGGTCACGGCCTCTTTGCGGGTCCAGCACCGGAAAAAGGCGTCAGTCCAGTCCTGCCCGGTCAGGGTGGCGATTTCGGCCTGTTCTGCGGCGGAGAACGAAATCTCCGCCACCCTTGGCTCAACCGGGCGGTGGGCCTCGATGTCGATGCCCACGGGCGTTTCCGCCTCGGACCGTCCGGGCACAACGGCCAGCACCGCGAGGCCGCCGGCATGGCTGAGGTTGAAGGCAGGGCCGCCGGGAAGCGTGGGTTTGTTGCGGGCGGAGGTTGCAAGCTGCAGGTCCGTCGGCGGCACCGACAGATAGTGCGACAGGATCTGCCGTGTCCGAGCACGGGTCGTGGCAAAACGGTCACCGTCATCACGGCGGACAAAGCTGCGGGCGCGGTCCAGTTCGTCAGCGGACAGCATCGCAATTGCGTCCGCGACCGGCCCATCACTGCCGGTCTGCGGCCAGATCCAGATGTCGATATCGACCGTCATGCGGCGCGGGGCTCAGGGCAGGGCATGGCCCAGTGATGCGACATCGACGTCCTCGACGCAAACCGCGTCCATCGCGGGACGGCGCAACCGGGCCTGAAGAATGGCGGCTATTTCGGTCGTGCCGTTGCTGAGCAACGCGTCCTCGTGCCAGCCGGGCAGCGTGTATATCGGCACGTCCGCTGCCAGCCGGTCCCCCCAGCCGAACCGTTCCGCCCGGGCGCGCGCGGTCTGGCTGGCGGTGGCGAAGAGGATGGTTTCGCCGTCATGGGGCGTGGCCGGCGCGGCGCGGACCAGATCCTGCAGCAGATGGTTGATTTCCCATTCCTGTGCCTCGGCCTCGGTCGTGGGCTCCAGCCGGCCCATCCGCACCAGCGCCTTCTTGCCAATGCTGAACTTGGTCAGGAACTCCTGCCATCCGATCTGACCCAGCAGGGCCTGTTTGCTGTAATTGCGCAGCCGGCGCAGCTTGGAGCCGATGCGGGAGCCGAAGGCGCGGGTCCGGTTGGTATTCGTGCCGTTCCGCGAGGCCCAGCTGTCGATCATCGCCAGCGTGTGCACCGGGTGGCCCAGATCGGCCAGACGCTGCGCGATACGATAGGCCATGACCCCGTCGACGCATTGTCCCAACAGCAGAACCGGGCGGTCCCCCGCAATCTGCAGCGCCTGCTGCGCGGCTTCGTCGATCAACTGGTCCAGCCGCCCGGCGCTGGCGTCGCGCAGCGGGTCCGGGCTGTCGACATGCAGGTTTGCGCAGGCCAGACGCTGATCCAGATGACGGGCAAGGTTGAAGTACAAGAACGGCTGATTGACGCTGAGGATCAGCGGCGCATCGGGCGCGCCTTCACGCAGCCAGATGGTTTTGTACACCCCGTCCTGCTCGTTTTCGTCGACGTCTTCACCCGGCGACAGCAGCGCGGACAGGCGGCGGCTGAACCCGGCAAGCGTGGGGGCTTCAAGGAAATCGGCGATACCGGGGCGAACGCCGAACGTGTCGCCGACACGGGCCAGCATGCGCAGCACCAGCAGCGAATGGCCGCCGAGATCAAAGAAATCTCCGTCGCAATCTTGCGGCGGCAGGCCCAGAATCCCGGCCCAAATGGCGCGGACGCCATCCTCGGTGGCGGTTTGTGGCACCTGTCCTGCGTCCCGGATTTCCTGCGCCGCTTTGGCAGGGACCCGCCGCGCCGGCGCGGGCCGGTCCAGCGGCAGATCTTCCAGCCGGAGGTTGGGCTGTTCAAACAGGGCGTCGAACGTGTCGCGGATCCCCATTCCCAGCGCGTCAATGGACCGGCGGTCAAAGCGGTTCACGTCATAGTCGATCATCATCGACCAGCCGGAACTGCGCCCGGTTATGTTGATCGCGACGTCATGGGTGATGTCCGGTGTGCGCGACGGCAGGGACACCAGCCGCAGCGGACCATAGCTTTGTTCCTGCAGGAAAACGCTCTGCAGCGAGAACATGACCGAGACCAGCGAAGTGCGTTTGGCATCCCGCGGCGGGCGCAGGTCGGTCACCAGCTGATCAAAGGGATAGTCGCCGTGCGACAGCGCCTGCCGCACCACATCCGTTGCCTGTCCGACGGTTGCGCTCAACGTGTCGGTGGGGTGAACCTGAAGACGCAGAACGATCGGGTTGATGAACACCCCGATCAGCGATTCGAGCTCGGTTTCGCTGCGACCGGCATAGGTGGATCCGAAGGATATATCGGTCTGACCTCCGGTCCTGTGCAGCACCGCGGCAGTGACGGCGGTGCCCACGGAAAAGGCGCTGGTGCCCAGATCGCGGGCCACCGCATCCAGCCGGTCACCGAAATCGGGGTTCAGCGGCACATTCACCCGGCTGCCCGAGCGTTGCGAGGCCGGCGGGGTCGGGCGGTCATGCGGCAGGCTGAAATAGGGCATGTCGCCAAGCTGACGCTGCCAGTACGCGGCATCGGAGGCGCGCGCGCCGCTGGTGGCACAGGCGTCCTGCCACAGCGCATAATCGCCATATTGCAGCGCCAGTTCGGGCAGATCGGGATCGTGCCCCGCGATCAGGGCGGCGGCGACCCTTCCCAGCTCGTCCCCGAGGACCCGGATCGAAAAGCCGTCGAACACAGCATGATGGGCCGCGATCAGGATGCTGGTCAGGTCTTGCTGCGACCGGACCAGCGCAACGCGCAGATGGCCGGGCTGGCGCAGATCAAAAGGCCGGTCCGACAGCTCGGATGCGATGTTGGCGATCCGGCTGGCATGTTCTTCGGCATCCAGATTGCGCAGATCAATCGTGCTGAGCCGGAAATCCGTGTGGTCTGTGACCTGCTGAAACAGGTCTCCGTCGCGCTCCTCGAACCGGGTCCGCAGAATCTCGTGACGGGAGATGATGATCCGGAACGCCTGTTCGATGGTTTCGGCCGGGCAGACGCCATGCAGTTCCCAGTGAACCGCGATGTTGCTGGCAACCGAGTCCGGATCGACCTGATGCAGGTACCAGAATCGCCGCTGCGCGGCAGTCGCTGGAAATTCGGCAACGACATCTGGCGTATCCTGGTGTGTCTGCATGAAATAGGTCCTGTTCGTCTGTGTTCCGCCCGGGTTGGACAGACGCTTGGATTTCTCCGGGCATCTGTCAAACCGCAGCCCGGTGTCAGGCCCCGAAGGGCTGTCGCACAGCGCCAATTGCGCCTTGCGCTCTTGATTGTTCGGTCCGGGTAAACAGACGGTCGGGACCGGCCAGGGGCGGGGAATCGCGGTTTTCGGGTCTGAGCACAGGGAATAGACCGGGCTGGAAATTTAGCGATTTGATCCCGGCGATCGCCCGGAGAATCCGGGTCGAGGCGGATAGAGCCGAGATTGAGCCACATAATCTATTGAAAAATATACATAAATTTAAGTCTCTCTCACCTTGGGCTGACCAATTACCCCGCAGGTCCGGCGTTTTTGCGGCTGGCCGGTGACACCGCGGCGGCAGGCCCGCGGGCCCGCGTCCGTCAGCCGTCAACAGTGTGTTTCCAAATTCACAATCGTCAATCGCCCGCCGAATATGGCTTTTTTGGGACGTGCCTGTGGGACGAAATTGGCAGGCCGGGGGAAATGATGCTGGATACGAAAAACAATTCTGGACTGATGGAACGCGCCGTGGCGCTGACGTCGATGGACAATCTTGCGCTGCCGGCGCCGGGGCTGGTGCTTGTGCGCCGGCCGCTGCGCATTCCGTTTGCAAAGCTGCTGTTCGACAAACTGTTCGCTGCTGCCGCGCTGCTGCTGCTGTCGCCGCTGATGCTGGCCATCGCGGTGGCCATTCGCAGCAAGGGCACCGGGCCCATATTCTTTGTTCACTCGCGGATCGGGCAGGGGGGGCGGGCCTTTGGTTGCGTGAAGTTCCGCACCATGCGGCCCGACAGCCAGACCGAGCTGGAGGAAATTCTGCGCATCGACCCGATCGCGCGGGAGGAATGGGAAGAACAGCACAAGCTGGAGCGCGACCCGCGGGTGGACCGCGTTGGCCACTTGCTGCGCACCACCAGTCTCGACGAACTGCCGCAGTTCTGGAACGTTCTGCGCGGGGACATGTCCGTAGTCGGGCCGCGCCCGATCACGCAGGCCGAGATCGAGAAATACGGGCCTCATTTCGACGAATACGCCTCTGCGCGTCCCGGGCTGACCGGGATCTGGCAGATCAGCGGACGCAGCGACACCAGCTATGAACGGCGCGTGGCGCTGGATGTGTCCTATGTTCGCAACTGGTCGATGCTGCAGGACCTGCGCATCGTCATACGGACCATCTCTGTCGTGCTGTTGGGCCGCGGCGCATACTGAGGACCCGGCGCAATGAACATTCACACCACCCGGCCCGCCGTCCCGGAGAAAGTCCCGGTTCTGCCCGCTGACACCGGTGAAGCAACCGGTCCGCGTCTGGTCGTCGGTATCCCGACGGTGTCCCGGCCCGGCATCGTCACCGAAACCGTCCGCGCCATTGCCGGACAGACGCGGCTGCCGGACCTGGTTCTGATCTGCGTGTCGGACTATGCCGACGCAGGCGACGTGACACGGCTGGACCTGCCCTTCCCGGTGCGGGTGGTGATCAGTGCCCGGGGCCTGACACGACAGCGCAACCGCATCCTGAACGTGCTGCGGGAAGAGGACCTGCTGTTGTTTCTGGACGATGATTTCCTGATGGCGCCGGACTATCTGGCCCAGATGGAAGCCGTGTTCGGGGAAAACCCGGACGTGGTGCTGGCCACCGGAACACTGATTGCCGATGGCATCCTCGGCCCGGGGCTGGATCACTTTTCGGGATCCAAGCTGCTGGCGCGGGGGCTGGCACAGCCGGCCAGCGGGGAATTGGCTTCGGCGCATACCGGGTATGGCTGTAACACCGCGGTCCGCGTTGGTCCGATTTTGAAGAACGGGTTGTTTTTCGACGAGCGCCTGCCGCTCTACAGCTGGCTGGAGGATGTCGATTTCTCCAACCGGATGCGGCATCACGGGCGGATGGTTAGGCCCGGCACAATGCGCGGCGTGCATCTGGGCACCAAAACCGGGCGAACCCCGGGTGTGCGGCTGGGGTATTCGCAGGTCGCAAACCCGTGGTACCTGATCGGCAAGGGCACGATCAGCCGGAAAAGGGCGCGCGATCTGGTGATGCGCAACGTCGCCTCCAACCTGCGCGGGACCGTGATGCCGGTGGAGTGGGCCGACTATCGCGGGCGGCTGAAGGGCAACCTGCTGGCGCTCAGGGATGTTTTGCTGGGCCGCAGCGATCCCGAACGCATCCTGTCGCTGAAGTAAAACCGTATCAGAGCACGCCGCGGTACAGTGCCAACAGCGCCGCGGTCCAGCTTTCGGGCGTGTGTGCCAGTTGCGCCGCGCCGGCATGGCCGCGTTCGCTCATGGCGCGCAGGTCGGCGCGGGACAGATCGCGGATATCGCACAGCGCGGCGTCGAAGGATCCGGGGTCGAACACGTCAAAGATCCGGCCCAGATCCAGCCGCGCGATTTCGGGCGCCATCAGCGCGGTTTCGGCCGCTGCCACCGGCAGGCCGCTGAGGATCGCCTCGGGCAGGACCAGCGCGAAGGGTTCCGGGTGGCGGGACGGCATCACGAGTGCGCGCGAGTCTTGCAAAAATGCGCCTATTGCATCGCGCTCCTGCCAGCCTGTAATGGGAAAATCGGGGTATTCCCGCTCTAACCGGTCGCGCAGGCTGCCGTCGCCGACAAAGGTCACGCCGATCCCCGTGCGCCGCGCCGCCTGCGCCAGATCCAGCGCCCCCTTATCCGCCTCCAGCCGTCCGACATAGACAAGCCGGGTGTTGTCCTCGGCCGCAATCCGTGTGCGCGAAAACGCCGTGGCGGGGTTGCGCACGACGGAAAACAGGCTGTCGGCATAGCCCGCCCGGCCCAGCCGGGGCAGCATCTCGGGGTGAATGGCGATGATTCCGGCCCATGGCAGATCCTGCCGGAACGCCTTTTTGACTGCGCGCTGCCGCAAGACGCGCCAGCCTTTGTGCGCATAGCCGCGCTTGTCGCAATTGGTCGTCAGGCAGGCGGTGCTGAGCGGAGTGCGCGTGCAGACCTTGTTGTGCGGGTAGTCCATGTAAACGCCGTTGGGACAGGCGAGGAACATGTCATGGGCGTGGATGAACGTTCGGGCCGCGACCGGGGCCAGCGCGTCGAAGACGGCAGGCGACAGGATCTGCGCCCAGCCATGCAGGTGGTACACCGTGCCCGGCGTATCGGTCTGCGCGATCAGGCCGGCCAGCATGTCGCGCGTGTCCGGATTATAGAGACCCCGGCGCGCGGCATGCAGCGGATTGCGTTTCAGCAACTGCGCGCTTTTGGCGGCCACGACCCGCGCGCTGCCGGTCTGGTCACCGTGCCCCTCGTCCCCGCAAACATAGGTGACGTCGAGCCCGGCATCGCAAAACCGCCGCGCTGACAACAACGCCAGCCCGGTCGCCCCGCCCATGGCCTGGCTCAGGTCATTGATGACGACCACCCGTTCCAGCGTCATGAAAACTGCCCCGTTCCCCGCTTCCGCCTGTTGCCCTATACCAGAAACGCGGCAGGTTTGAGGCGTCGCGCGCGCAAAAGCGCGGATGGGCAGGGGACGGGTGTGAAAATCGTGCAATTCGGGCTGCATTACAGCCCAAATGTCGGGGACGGAATCATTTCCGAAACGCTGGGCCACGCTATCGCGGCGCTGCGGCCCGGGGCGGATTATGTGACCGTTGATATCTCAGGCCGGTCCGGGTTCGGCGCCACCACGGTGCGCAACCGGGCGCTGGCGCTGGCGGTTCTGGGCGTGCTGCCGGCGCTGGTCCGGGGGCGGCTGGTCGAGGCGCGTCTGACGCGGATGCTGGACGCCGCGGAACCCGGTTGGCGCGCCGCGCTGGCCGGGGCGGATCTGGCAGTTCTGGGCGGTGGTCAGATTTTTTCCGATGCCGATCTGAATTTCTGTACCAAGATCGCGCGGGTGGCGACGCTGGCCTGCGACACCGGCACCCCGCTGGCCGTTCACGCGGCGGGTGTGTCCGGAAACTGGTCCGCACGGGGGACCGAATTGTTCGGCGGCCTTTTCCGGGCCGACCTGCGCGCTGTCGGGCTGCGCGATCAGCTTTCCGTGGACAACTGGGTCCGGCAGACAAACGCGCAGGGGCCGGCACCGCATCTGACCCGCGATCCCGGTTTGCTGGCGGCAGAGTGTTACGGCCCTGCCTCCGCACCCGGCGAAGCCATCGCGCTTTGCGTCACGGACCCGCGCCTCTTGCATTATCACGCGGATGGCGGCGTTGCCGGGGCCGGACAGGACGGGCACGGGTTTTTCCGCGATTTGGCGCAGGAACTGGTCCGGCGGGGGCATTCCGTGCGGTTGTTCTGCAACGGCGCGGACGAAGACCGCGCGGCCCTGACCCGCGTGGCCGGGCTGCTGAACGCGGACGCGACACCGGCCGGTGACAGGATTACCGTGGCGCCGCCGCCCGACACGCCATCGGACCTTGCCGGGATCATCTCGGGCAGTAAGGCGGTCATCGCCCATCGCATGCATGCCTGCATCGTTGCCTATTCCTACCGGATCCCGACCGTCGGTCTGGGCTGGGACCGCAAACTGGAGAGCTTTTTTGCCTCGGTCGGTCAGGCGGACGGGTTTGTCAGCGCCGGGGAAGATGCGATTTCGCGCGCGGCCGATGCGGTCGGGGACCGGCTGAGCGCAGGCATCGATGCGGACACCCACGCACAGGTTCTGAACGAAACCCGCGACGCGGTCAGCGGGCTGTTGTCACGGGTCTGAAGCGCCGGGCCGGCGCAGCGTGACCCGGAGCCGCGTCACGTCGCCCTTTGCGGTTTCGCCCGGGCCGACGATGACCTCCAGTGTCTGCCGACGGCGCAGCCTGACGGGCAGGGGGCCGATGGTTTCCGCGCCGGTCACACGTTTGGACAACAGCGTTTCGCCCGCGGCCCGGATCGTGAGATCGACGCCGTCCTCGCTGCGGTCCGACGGGGCAATCGCAACCGAAAGATCGGCGCTGACCCGGCGGGGTGCGGTGAAGTGATAGGCCACGCTCAGCGGTCCGTCGGGCGGCAGGGATGGCAAGACCCAGTCCGCCCCGGCGCGCAGCACCCCGTCCCAGCTGCTGCCGAGATAGGGGTTCCACGGCGCGCCGTTCTTTTCCTGCCCCGGGCGCGGGTCCAGCAGTTCGTGATCCGGGCCCGAGGCGACCAGCCGCTGAAATGGATCGCCGTCGCCGTCAAACGCGAACTGGTGCACGCTGTCAGCCAGAACCTGTTGTGTGCCAAGAGAAAATTGCGACAACAGATCGCCCGAGGCCCGCAGCACCAGCGGACGGGACATGGACAGCGACAACCCGTCGTCCGGCACCGGGTCGCCGGTGGCGTCGGTGACGGTGACCCCTTCGCCGACGGTCAGCGCCCGCGGTTCGCCCCAGATCACCACGCGGTCACCGCCAAACAGACAGCCATAGGTGAACGGATCCGGCGCAGCGTCGGTCACCGTGCCGCTGGTCAGGGTTTGCGCGATGAACCGGTAGGCGCGGCCAACCTCTGTCAGGTTTCCCTGCACGTCGATCAGCGGGACCAGCCCGTCGCCACGCGGGTTCAGCGGATACCAGATCACCCGGTCCACCCCGGCCAGCGCCATCTGACAATAATTCTTGAGCAGATGCGCCGGGGCAATCGCCGGATCGGTATGGCCGAACTCGGTCACCTCGATTGGCAGGTCTGCAGCTTCGGGCAGGCTGCGCAGCCGGGCGATCATGCGGGCAATCTGTTCCGGCGCCGTGCCATAGGGATGGATGACCAGCGCGTCCATATATGCGCCGGCGCCGGCTTCGAACAATGCGCTGAACCATGCCAGCGGGATCGAATGCGCTGCGCCACCGACAATGCGTGTGCCGGGCCGGGCGGCGCGCACGGCGCGGGCCGTTTCCGCCAGCAAGGCGGTGTAGGAAACAGCACGGGTCTTCAGGTCGGTGTCCCATCCGGGGCCGGAAACGAATGTGTCGCTGTTCATCTCGTTGCCGACTTCGACCGTGTGAATGGCCGGGAACCTCGTGACGGCCTCGGCGGCAAAGCGGGCAAAGGCAGCAACCGCGCCGGGGCTGTGTGGCGTGTTGCCGCCGTCCCGGTCGGGGTGCCCGTTATTGACCGTCAGGCTCATGCCCGCGCCGCGCTCGGGCAGACGATCCGGCCAGCTCCGGCGCATACCGCCATAGTCGTATTGGCCATCGCTTGTTTCGATGTCGCGCCAATAGACCGCGTCGCGGAAGTCGGTGACCGGCAGCATTGCCGCGGCCTCCATCATTTCGGGCTGCCAGCCCTGTCCGAAATTCGAGGCCGCGCCCAGCCGGGGCGCGTCGATGCCCTGTGCCGTGGCAAGGGCCGGCAACAGGGCGGCGGCGCCCGCGATCAGGCGGCGCAGCGTCATCGCACGGCCGCCGTCCGGGGCACGGGCACAGAGGGCGGCTCACGGCCCGGCAGTGGCACCGATGCGATTTGCAGCTCAGATCCGCGCGCCAGCCCGGTCAGCGTTCCGGCCATTGCGGCAAAGAACACGCTGGGAATGGGCGACGCGGCGGTCAGCAGATCGTTCAGGAAGAGGCCGAAACAGGCCACCTTGAGCGCGGTGATCGTGGCGCGCATTTGCGGATCCGCCACCGCGCGCCCGGCCCGGAAGATGGACACCAACGCTGCAACATAAAGCACCGTTCCCGGCAGGCCGAGGCTGCCCAGCGAGGCCAGCAGCCAGTTCGAGGCGCGCACGCTGCCCAGCCCGGCTCCGATCAGCGCGGTGTCGAGGAAATTGCGGAACGCCTGGCTGTTCCAGCTCATCCGCTCGATGCCGGAATGACTGTCCATCTTGGTCAGGATCGACCGGTCAAGGAAGGCCTGAAAACCGCCCGAGAAATGATAAGCGCCGAAGATCAGCATGGCGCTGAGCCAGAGCCCGATCATCCCGACAAGGCAAAGCAGGATGGTGCGCCGGGACACGGTTGACCGCAGGCTGCGCGCCAGAAGCCAGCCGCAGACCAGCAGCAGGAAGATCGTCAGCGACACATAGGCCCCCGACGAGGTCGAACGCAGGACCGCAACCAGCGACAGAAAGAGCAGCCAGCGGCTGAGCGGCGTGCTGCGGTCCGACAGCCAGATCAGCAGCCAGAAGGCAAAGATGCCGACCGAGTAGGATCCGAAGGAGGACGCCTCGGCAAACCCGCCCACCATGCGTTTCAGCCCGATCATGCGGTGATCGTCCAGAATGGCGTAGTTTGCCGTGCGGATCGGGTCCAGCAGCCAGTCGGCCCCGACCGCGTGGCTGGCCACGTCGATCCAGCCCAGCCCGACATGCACGACCGTTGCCGCGGCCATCGCCTTCATCACGGTTGCCCGGTCCGGTGACAGGCGAAACAGCGTCGCAAAGGCAAAGAAGGACAGGATCGACAGGGTCAGCGAAAAGAGCTGTGTGATATTGCCGGTGGTCGCCCGCAGCGGGATCGATACGATGCCCAGCTTGTTGGCGCTGCGGGCGATGGAGAAGACCTCGGTCGCGCCGTGAAAGATGCGCGGGGCGAACAGGGCGGAAAAGACGCAATAGACGAAGAACAGGGCGATCCAGAAGCCTGGCTGCCCGGGCCGCAGTGATCCGGTCAGCCGGTCGGGCCCGCCCGGAGACAGGCACAGGAGCGCCACCACGGCCACCACCGCCAACTGCACGATCCCGATGCTGGCCCCGCCCACGGCGGGCAGGTTGAAGGCCGCCGCGGCGCCCAGCGGGGTCAGCGCCATGAACACCCAGAACCCCTGCCGCGGCCCGCGACGGACCAGCACGGCAATGGCCAGCAGGGCAAGAATGGTACTGGGAACGATTTGCACGTCTGACAGGCTTTCGGATCACGTCTGGAACGACCGCGCGCACGTCTGTGCCGCGGCCTCTGACTGACACAAACACCGGGTTCGATTCGAAAATCAAACAATGGTCACAAATGCCCGGGCGCGTCCGAACAATGCCGAACCGGGATTGGCATTGTTTCCCTGACCAGAACGTTAACGCCGGATTTTCGCCCCTGATTTGACACATTCGCCACCCTTGGCCGACATGGGATTCACTTCATTTTCGTCGTGCTGCCACGCCGGAACAATCGTTTCAATTCTTGCGACGCCGGTATTTTGGCAGGTGACCTAGGGGATCCGGATGAACAGCAGAATCGCCCCGTTCGAGGCCTTGGCCCAACGTGCTCTGCCCGTGCCGCGTATGCCGGACGCGGACGCGGTCGATGTGCGCGCGCTGCTGCGCACGTTCTGGAAGGCCCGCGTGCGGATCATCGGCGCCGCAGTGGCCTGCGGGTTGCTGGCGTTTCTGCTCGTCAGCCTGATCACGCCCACCTACACGGCCTATTCCAAGATCATGCTGGACCCGCGCAAGGCGCAGATCATCACCGGTAACCAACTCCTGTCAGACCTCGATGCGTCCGAACCGGTCGTGAACGGGGAACTGGCGGTGCTGCGCTCGAACCTGCTGCTGGAAAACGTGATCGTCCAGACCGACCCGGCGTTTCAGGACCGCATCGACCCGGCGCTGAAGCCGCCCTCGATGATCGCGCGGGTGAAATCCGGCGTGCGCTGGGTCCTGACCTTCGGCGGCGGTGATGCCGCTCCGGTGGATGCCGCGACCGCAGAGGCTTATCGCATCGAACGGCTGGTCGGCACGATGCGCGGCATGCTGACGGTCTATAACGAACCCTCCTCCTATGTGATGGTCATCAAGGCCCAGTCCGAGGATCCGCGCGTGGCACAGCAGCTGGCCAATGCCGTGGCAACGACCTACATCGCGATGCAGCTCGACAACCGCCAGAACGCGGTCGGTCAGGCGACCCAGTGGCTCGAGGAACGGCTGCAGGTGCTCCGCGGCGAGGTCGAAGACGCCGAGGCCGCCGTGGCCCGGTTTCAGGCCGAAAGCCTGATCATGGATGGCGGCACGCTGGACAATGCAACCCAGCAGCTGGCCAATCTCACCGGGCAACTGATCGAAGCGCGTGCTGCACGGGTCGAGGCCGAGGCCCGGCTGGAGCAGTTGCGGCAGGTCATCGAAGCCGAGGGCATGGATGTTGCGGCGCAGATCGTCGACACGCTGGCCCTGCAGGGACTGCGGGCGCAGGCGCTGGAACTGCGGCAACAGGATGCGGTCTGGGCGCGGACATATGACGAGAATCAGGAGCGCCGCGTCGAAATCCGGCGCGAACTGAGCGACATCGCCGCGGCGATGCAGATCGAGGTGTCCAGCGTGCTGGCGCTGCGCAACAGCGAACTGGAAATCGCCCGCATTCGGGAAAACAGCCTGACCGAGACCATTTCCGAGCTGCAGGAACGCATCGTCCAGATATCGCAGAACCGGCTGGGACTGCGTCAGCTGGAGCGCGAGGCGGCCGCGGCGCGCAGCACCTACGAGGCGCTGCTGACCCGGACGACCGAGGCCCGCACCCAGCGGCAATTGCAACAGGCGGACGCCAAGCTGGTGGAAACCGCGTCGCTGCCGCGCCGGCCGTCCGCGCCGAAAACCAAGATGATGGCAGTGCTCGGGTTCCTCGTCGGCGGCACGTTCATGGTGGTGTGGGTGTTCTTCAACGAAATGACGGCCCAAACCTTCCGCACCGTGCGCGAGCTGGAAGCCGAGACCGGCCAGCCGGTGCTGTCGGCGCTGCCTCTGTCGCAGTGGAAGGATACCCGCGCGGCGCTGGCGGACATGCGCGCGAACCCCTATGGCCGCTATGCCGAGCGGGTTCGTCAGCTGCGCACCTCGATCCTCATGCGCCATGGCAGCGACGAGGCGCAGAGCGTGATGCTGATGTCCTCGGCCCCGGGCGAGGGCAAGACAACGGCCAACCTGGCGCTGGCGCAGATGGCCGCGCTGGCCGGGAAATCCACGATTATCGTGGATTGCGACCTGCGCCGGCCGCGGGTGCAGCAGGCGCTGGGCCTGCCGATGACCACCGATTTCGCGGATTTCATCGAAGGCAGCGCGGAATTGCCCAACGTGATCTACAGCTCGGTCGAGCACGGGTTCGACGTGATCGCCGCCCGTGTCCCGCGCCCCGAGGCCGCTGACGAACTGTCGGCCACGTGGCTGCGGCCGCTGATTTCCGAACTGACACGGGTCTACGATTTCGTTGTCGTCGATGCGCCGGCGATGCTGGCGGTGTCCGACGCCATGATCGTGGCCGAAACCGTCGATACGCGGATCTATCTGGTATCCGCGGACGCCACGCCGCGGGCGGCGGTGCAGGACGGTCTTGGGCGGCTGGCCGAAATGCGGCTGCCGGTGGCCGGTCTGGTGCTGAACAAGGTGGACACACGGAAAAGCCACGATCCGTATGCCGAAGGGTATGGTTATGAAGCATGATACGCTGAATCTGAGCACGGTTTCCGGCCAGCCGGTCGCGCCCGGTCTGATCCGGTCGGGGCCGCATCTGCGGGTGGCGCTGATCCATTACTGGCTGGTGGGGATGCGCGGCGGTGAAAAGGTGCTGGAATCGCTGTGCAACATGTTCCCGCAGGCCGAGATCTTCACCCATGTCTACGTGCCGGAAAAGGTGTCGCCGACCATCCGCCGGCACAAGGTTCACACGACCTCCATTGCCAACCTGCCGATGGCGTCGCGGCTGTATCAGAAATACCTGCCGATGATGCCGCGCGCGCTGGAAGAGGTGGACCTGAGCGGTTTCGATCTGGTGATTTCGTCCGAGGCCGGGCCGGCCAAGGGCGTCATCGCGGCGCCGGACGCTGTGCATGTGTGTTATTGCCATTCGCCGATGCGGTACATCTGGGACCAATACCATGTGTACCGCGACAATGCCGGCATGATGGCGCGCCGGATGATGCCCAGGATGGCGCATGAATTGCGCACATGGGATGTGGTCAGCGCCGCGCGGGTGGACGGGTTTGCCGCCAATTCGCGCCACGTGGCCGGGCGGATCGAAAAATACTGGCGTCGAGACGCGTCCGTTGTGCACCCGCCGGTGGCGGTCGAGGCGTTCAATCCGGTCGCGGCCGAAGACCGGGGCGAATTTTACCTCTGGGCCGGTGAGCTGGCGCCGTACAAACGGCCTGATATCGCGGTCGAAGCGTTCAACCGACTGGGCAAACCGCTGATCGTGATCGGCGGGCCGGGCAAGACCGAACGCGCCCTGGCGAAATCTGCGAACCGCAACATCCGCTTCCTCGGCCATGTCAGCACGGAAAAACTGCGCCGCTACCTTGCTGCCTGCAAGGCGCTGATCTTTCCGGGCGAAGAGGATTTCGGGATCATCCCGGTCGAAGCCATGGCCTCGGGCCGCCCGGTAATCGCGCTGGGCCGGGGCGGGGCGCTGGACACTGTTGTGGATGGTGAAACCGGACTGTTGTTCGACGATCCAAGCGTCGAGGGGCTGGTCGGTGCGGTCGAGCGGTTCGAATCCGAAGGGATGGAGCATCTGGATGCCTCGCGCATTGCCGATCACGCGGCCCGGTTCGACGAAAACGCCTTCCGTCGCGGGATGGAGCGTCTGCTGGAACAAAACGGTGTCAGCCGGGCCATGATCGGGCATTCGATAGCCGCCGAATAAAGCCGGACCACGGCCCGTTGCCGGGGGCGCCGGATGTGGCGCCTTTCCGGGCCCGGCCGGACGCGCCGATCCAGAGATATTCGCCGCGTTGCCGGTGGTGACAGACACCAGAGTGCCGTTTATCCTGCTCTCATGAGCGCGAACATCTCCCCGCCGATCCCGATTCTCCGCAGCTTCGACGAGGCCAAGGCAAGGGAGTTTTACGTTGATTTCCTTGGCTTTGCGGTCACGTTCGAGCACCGGTTCGAACCGGAAACCCCGCTCTATATGGAAGTGCGGCTGGGCGACTGCATCCTGCACCTGAGCGAACATTTCGGCGATGCCAGCCCGGGGGTGTCCGTCCGGGTCGAGATGAAGGACGTGCGCGGTTTTGCCTTTGCGCTGAACGCGAAACGGTATCGCCACGCCCGACCGGGCGTTCAGCGTCAGCCCTGGGGCTATGATGACATGACCATCAGCGATCCTTTCGGCAACCGGCTGATTTTCTGTTCCCCGGTGCCGGATGGATGAAATCCCGGCGACAGATGCGTCGATATTGACCGCCCGACAGGCCCACCTCCGGTTGACCCTGCCCGACGGCGGGTTTAGGGAATTGCCAGCCAGCCCCGCCGCCCGACCGTGCGGAGTGGAAAGCGCAGCCAAGGAGCCGCCCCAGTGGATGACTTTCTGAGGGAATATCTCCCCATTCTCGTATTTCTCGCCGTGGCGATCGGTCTGGGACTCGTCCTGATCCTCGCCGCCGTTGTCGTTGCCGTCCGCAACCCCGACCCCGAAAAGGTCAGCGCCTATGAATGCGGGTTCAACGCCTTCGACGATGCCCGGATGAAATTCGACGTCAGGTTCTACCTCGTGTCGATCCTGTTCATCATCTTCGATCTTGAAATTGCCTTCCTGTTTCCCTGGGCCGTCGGGTTCAAGGACATCAGCGATGTGGCCTTCTGGTCGATGATGGTTTTCCTCGCCGTGCTGACTGCGGGCTTTGCCTATGAATGGAAGAAAGGGGCGATGGAATGGCAGTGATGACAGGCGCCAACACGGCCGCTGCCGACAAGGAAGTCGCCACCGCCGCGCTGAACCGCGATCTGCAGGACAAGGGTTTCCTGCTGACCTCGACCGAGGACATCATCAACTGGGCGCGGACCGGGTCGCTGCACTGGATGACCTTCGGTCTGGCCTGCTGCGCGGTCGAGATGATGCACACTTCCATGCCGCGCTATGACCTCGAACGCTATGGCACCGCGCCGCGCGCCTCTCCGCGCCAGTCCGACGTGATGATCGTGGCCGGGACGCTGACCAACAAGATGGCCCCGGCGCTGCGCAAGGTCTATGACCAGATGCCGGAACCGCGCTATGTGATCTCCATGGGCTCCTGCGCCAATGGCGGCGGCTATTACCACTATTCCTATTCGGTCGTGCGGGGCTGTGACCGCATCGTGCCGGTCGATATCTACGTGCCGGGCTGTCCGCCGACGGCCGAGGCGCTGCTCTATGGCATCCTGCAGCTGCAGCGCAAAATCCGCCGCACCGGAACCATCGTGCGCTGAGCGCCGGGAGACCAGACATGACCGAAGCCCTGCAAGAACTCGGCGCCTATATCGAGACCAAGCGCCCCGACTGTGTGCTGGCATGGGACGTGACCTATGACGAGCTGAACATCAACGTGGCCCCGTCGAATATCGTCGGCTTCACCGATATCCTTAAAACCGATCAGAACTGCCGGTTCTCATCGCTGGTGGATATCACCGGCGTCGATTATCCCAACCGGCCCAAGCGGTTCGACGTGGTCTATCACTTCCTGTCGATGTACCAGAACCAGCGCATCCGCCTGCGCGTGTCGGTGCGCGAAGAAGACATGGTGCCCTCGATCGTCAACGTGCACCCCTCGGCCAACTGGTTCGAGCGCGAGGTGTTCGACATGTTCGGCATCCTGTTCTCCGGCCACCCGGATCTGCGCCGCATCCTGACCGACTATGGTTTCAGCGGCTTCCCGCTGCGCAAGGATTTCCCGACCACGGGCTATACCGAGGTGCGCTATGACGAGGTTGAAAAGCGTGTGGTCTATGAACCGGTCTCGCTGGTTCAGGAATACCGCCAGTTCGACTTCATGAGCCCGTGGGAAGGTGCGGAATACATCCTGCCCGGCGACGAGAAGAAGGAAGAGGCGAAGTGATGGACGGCGCCCCCCGGACCGAACTGGACGCTGTGCACGCCGCCGCGGTGCTGTATTGCGAGGCTGTCTACAAGGCCCGTCAGGACGTGTTCGAAACCCTCTGCCACGATGCCTTTCACATGGTCTGTGTGGATGGCCCCGAATTGCAGACCTGGGACAAGGCGGCCTATCTCGCGCGCGTCACTGCCCGCGATGCAGCCGAGGGCGACCCGGTTTACGAGATCCAGAGCGTCGAAGCCGATGGCAATATGGCGCGGGTCAAGCTGCAGGTCGGCGTGCCCGGGGTCATATACGAAGACTACCTTGGCTTCGTCCGTGTGGACGGCGCATGGAAACTGATCAACAAGCTGTTCCGGACTGCAGACAGTTCGGCTTTGGCTGGCTGAGGAGACGCAGATGGACGGATCGCGCGGCTACGAAGACGCCCTGACCGGCGAACAGAAGATTCGCAACTTCAATATCAACTTCGGGCCTCAGCACCCGGCGGCGCACGGCGTGCTGCGGCTGGTGCTGGAGCTGGACGGCGAGATCGTGGAACGCTGCGACCCGCATATCGGGCTGCTGCACCGTGGCACCGAAAAGCTGATGGAGAGCCGGACCTACCTGCAGAACCTGCCCTATTTCGACCGGCTCGACTACGTGGCGCCCATGAACCAGGAACACGCCTGGTGTCTGGCCATCGAAAAGCTGTGCGGCGTCGAAGTGCCCCGGCGCGGGTCGCTGATCCGGGTTCTGTATTCCGAGATTGGCCGGGTTCTGAACCACCTGCTGAACGTGACCACGCAGGCGATGGATGTTGGTGCGCTGACCCCGCCGCTGTGGGGGTTCGAGGAACGCGAAAAACTGATGGTGTTTTATGAACGCGCCTGCGGGGCGCGGCTGCACGCGGCGTATTTCCGGCCCGGCGGCGTGCATCAGGACATCCCCGACGCGCTGATCGACGATATCGAAACCTGGGCCAATGAATTCCCCAACGTTCTCGAAGACCTCGACGGGCTGCTGACCGAAAACCGGATCTTCAAGCAGCGCAACGTCGATATCGGCATCGTCAGCGAAGAAGACATCCTCAACTGGGGCTTCTCCGGCGTGATGGTGCGTGGCTCGGGGCTGGCCTGGGACCTGCGCCGGTCGCAGCCTTACGAGTGCTACAACGAATTCGATTTCCAGATCCCGGTGGGCAAGAACGGCGATTGCTTTGACCGTTACCTCGTCCGGATGCAGGAAATGCGCGAAAGTGTGAAGATCATCCACCAGTGCATCGCGAAACTGCGCGCGCCCGAGGGCAAGGGCGACGTGCTGGCCCGCGGCAAGCTGACCCCGCCCAAGCGGGGCGAGATGAAGCAGTCGATGGAAGCGCTGATCCATCACTTCAAGCTCTATACCGAAGGCTTCCACGTGCCCGAGGGCGAGGTTTACGCCGCCGTCGAGGCCCCGAAGGGCGAATTCGGCGTTTACCTCGTTGCGGATGGCACCAACAAACCCTACCGCGCCAAGCTGCGCGCGCCGGGCTATCTGCACCTGCAGGCGATGGACCACGTGGCGGGCGGACACCAGCTGGCCGACGTGGCGGCGATCATCGGGACGATGGACATCGTGTTCGGGGAGGTTGATAGGTGAAACTGGCTTTGGCCTTGGTCGTTCTGGCGGTCGTGGCTTGGGGCAGCTACATCGGCGGTAGAGTACATGCTGCTGGCTATCCGCATGCCTTCCAGGAGTGGATCGCGCAGACGTTGGTAGGGCCGGAACGGCGCACGCAGCGTGATGCAAGCGTCATTTGTATCCCCGAGGGAGTGAAAACAAATTACATGTGTATGTTTTTTCCCGATCAAGTTGTAGCAAGTGGATCGCCGCGTCGGGCCTTTGGTTGGCTGCTTCATTTGGAGACTCATCCCGAAGCTGAGGCAAGCTTAGGGCCGGACTGCTGGGAAGAATACCGACGTCTACAGCGCGGGGGAAAGACCGGTCCGGAAATGTTTTATTGCGTGAACTCGAAGGGCTAGTTCTGTGTGGGGCGTCGCTACAATTCTGGTCATACTGATCACCGCCGGGATCACCGGGTATCTTGCGCTGATTTCGCTGCGCGATCCGGTGCGGGCGATGGCCACGTTCACGCACCGGCCGGAGCTGCTGCCGCAGATCATGGCCGGGCGCTATCTGGCGCTGTTCCTGCTGGCGCTGGGCGTGCTGGTACTGGCTCAGCCCGAAGCGACGGCGTGTTATCTGGCCGTCTGTGCGGTCCTGGGGCTTTATGATGGCTGGGTTTACTGGTCGCGCGGGTTGCCGCATGCCCGGCACACTCTGACAGGTCTGTTGTCCTTTGGCGGGTTCTGCATCGTGCTGGGCGCGGTTTTGTGGGGGGACACGCCATGAGTTCGCTTATCACCATCATCGGCTGGGCCGCGGCCATCTTCATGGGGCTGGTCACGCTCCTTCTGGCCCTGAACAAGCGATCCGGCCTGAGCCTGATCCAGCACCGGGTCGAGATGCTGCCGCAGGCGCTGCTGGTCCGCTATGGCGGGCTGACGGTTCTGGCCCTGATCGCCGCGTGGCTGAATGCGCCGCGCATGCTGTTTGCCATGCTTCTCAGCTTTGCCCTGATCGGGTTCGGAGACGCATATATTTACCGCCGGGCGGGTCATCCGTTCTGGCTGCACCTTGCCGGCGGCGTGCTGGCCGCCATTGGCGCGATCCTCGCGCTTTTTGCCATTCCCTAGGGGTTCGAAATGCTGCGCAGACTTCACCACGAGCAACCTGAAACCTTTGCCTTCACCCCCGCCAACGAGGCCTGGGCCCGGGCACAGATCACCAAGTATCCCGAAGGCCGGCAGGCCAGCGCGATCATCCCGCTCCTGTGGCGGGCGCAGGAACAGGAAGGCTGGCTCAGCCGTCCGGCGATCGAACATATCGCCGACATGCTGGATCTGGCCTATATCCGCGCGCTCGAGGTGGCGACCTTCTACTTCATGTTCCAGCTGCAGCCGGTGGGTGAAATCGCCCATGTTCAGGTTTGCGGAACCACCTCCTGCCTGATCTGCGGGGCAGAGGACCTGATTGGCGTCTGCCAGCAGAAGATCGCGGCCAAGCCGCATGACCTGAGCGCGGATGGCAAGTTCAGCTGGGAAGAGGTGGAATGCCTCGGGTCCTGTGCGAACGCGCCGATGGTGCAGATCGGCAAGGATTATTACGAGGATCTGACAGCCGAACGTTTTGCCGAAATCCTCGACGAACTGGCCGCCGGTAAAGTGCCGGTGCCGGGCCCGCAGAACGGACGCTATGCCGCCGAACCCAAGGGCGGGCTGACCAGCCTGACCGACTTCGACAGCGGACGCACGCAGTATAACGCCTCGGCCCAGCTGGCGACCGAGATCGGCGACACGGTCAAGCGGATCGACGGGACCGAAGTGCCGTTGCTGACACCCTGGGTGCCAGAGGCCGCAAATCAGTCCGCCGCACCGCAGGAAACCGCCGAAGCCCCTGCCGAGCCCGTGGCCCCCGTGGCCGAAGAGGCCCCGCCCGCCGCCACAGAAGAACCGGCCGGTGAACAACCGCTGGTCCGTCCCAGCGCGGCCCTGCCCGGACAGGCCGAACTGGCCGCGCGCAAGGGATCGTGGCGCTATGAACCGGCCCCCGCGCCGGCCCCCGCGCCGGCCCCCGCCGCCCCGGCGAAACCCGCCGCAGCACCGGCCGCCGACGATCTCAAGCTGATCAGCCGTGTCGGCCCGGCGCTGGAGAAGAAGCTGCACGCCGCCGGCGTGACCAGTTTCGCCCAGATTGCCGGCTGGAACGACGATGACATCGCGCGCATGGATGACGTGTTGTCGTTCAAAGGACGCATCTCGCGCGACAACTGGATCGAACAGGCAAAACAGCTCGCGGCAGGCGTAGAGACGGAATTCTCCAAACGTGCTAAAGAGGACGACATCTATAAGAAATAGGTGACGTCAGCACAGGGAGACCACGACTATGACACCACAACAATCAGCGAATGACTGTACGCGCCGATGCCGGATTGCCGCGGCGGTTCTCGCCGGTTTGATCTTTGTCATCGGCTTGATTTCGAGCTGGGGCTTCTGGGCCTCTCTGGTGATCGCAATTGTCGTGCTGGTGGTGGGGCTCATGTTGTTCCCGCGCCTGTTCTGCCCGCAGCAGGCCGCCCCGAGTCAGAGTTTCGCACCGGCCAGCCCGCCTGCGCCTGCACCTGCAACGCCCGAACCGGTGGCTGAACCAGAAGCGCCGACAGCGCCCGCCGCGGCAGAGCCCGCGCCGGAACCCGAACCCGCGCCGGAACCGGAAGCTGCCCCGGCGGCCGCACCCGCCCCGGCGTCGGCGGTCAAGCCCTCGGCCCGTCTGGCCGGTCAGGAGGAACTGGCCGCGCGTAAGGGAAGCTGGCGTTATGAGCCGGAAGGCCAGACCGCGCCGGCCGCTGCGGCGCCCGCCGCGGCAGCCCCGGGCGCAGACGATCTGAAACTGATCAGCGGCGTCGGCCCTGCACTGGAGAAAAAGCTCCACGCCGCCGGTGTCACCAGCTTTGCGCAGATTGCCGCGTGGAGCGAAGACGATGTTGCGCGTATGGATGATGTCCTGTCCTTCAAGGGCCGTATTTCGCGCGATGACTGGATCGGGCAGGCCGGGATTCTGGCTGCCGGAGGGGAGACCGAGTTTTCCGCCCGCAAAAAGTAGCGGGCGGATGAGGAACATGCATGACGGATGAAATGCATCAGGCTCTGGTTCGCAAAGGCCGCATCACCGGTTCGGTGATCGCGGCCGGCGGCGTTCTGGCCATCCTTGCACCGTGGCTGGTGCAGGTGCTGAGCCTGCCGTTGCGCTACGAAATGCTGTTCTATTTCTTTTCGCTCGCCGCCTTTGTCTGGGCCTTCGTGAGCATCTATCAAATCTGGCGGCTTCGCCGGGACAATCAGGGGTAAGCTTTCATGCTGAAAGACGAGGATCGCATCTTCACCAACCTTTACGGCATGCATGACCGCACGCTGGCCGGCGCCAAGGCGCGCGGACATTGGGACGGCACCGCCGGCCTGATCGAGAAAGGCCGCGACTGGATCGTTGAAACGACCAAGGCCTCGGGCCTGCGTGGACGTGGCGGTGCGGGTTTCCCCACCGGGCTGAAATGGTCCTTCATGCCCAAGGAAAGCGACGGGCGGCCCGCGTACCTGGTGGTCAATGCCGACGAAAGCGAACCCGGCACCTGCAAGGACCGCGAAATTATGCGCCACGATCCGCACACGCTGATCGAAGGCTGCCTGATCGCGTCTTTCGCGATGAACGCGCATGCCTGCTATATCTATATCCGCGGCGAATACATCCGCGAGCGCGAGGCGCTGCAGGCGGCGATTGACGAATGCTACGATGCCGGGCTGCTGGGCGCGAATGCCGCCGGGTCGGGCTGGGATTTCGACCTCTACCTGCATCATGGCGACGGGGCCTATATCTGCGGCGAGGAAACCGCGCTGCTGGAAAGCCTCGAAGGCCGCAAGGGCATGCCCCGGATGAAGCCGCCGTTTCCGGCGGGTGCGGGGCTATATGGCTGCCCGACCACAGTGAACAACGTCGAATCGATTGCGGTCGTGCCCACGATCCTGCGCCGCGGCGCAGACTGGTTCGCCGGGTTTGGCCGGCCCAACAATGCCGGCACCAAGCTCTTTGCCGTGTCCGGCCACGTCAACAACCCTTGCGTGGTCGAAGAAGCGATGTCGATCCCCTTCGACGAACTGATCGACCGCCATTGCGGCGGCATCCGCGGCGGCTGGGACAACCTCAAGGCAGTGATCCCGGGCGGATCGTCGGTGCCCTGCCTGCCGGGCGAGGTGATGCGCAAGGACGCGATCATGGATTTCGACTGGCTGCGGGAACAGCGCTCGGGCCTCGGCACCGCCGCGGTGATCGTGATGGATCAGTCAACCGATATCATCAAGGCGATCTGGCGGCTGTCCAAGTTCTACAAACACGAATCGTGCGGCCAGTGCACGCCCTGCCGCGAAGGCACCGGCTGGATGATGCGGGTGATGGACCGGCTGGTGACGGGCGAGGCGGAGGTCGAGGAAATCGACATGCTGCTCGATGTGACCAAGCAGGTCGAAGGCCACACGATCTGTGCACTGGGCGACGCCGCTGCCTGGCCGATCCAGGGGCTGATCCGGCATTTCCGGGACGAGATCGAGGACCGGATCAAGGCCAAGCAAACCGGACGGGTGACGGCAGTCGCGGCGGAGTAGTGAACGTTTTTGCGACTTACTTTGTGGTTGCTTGTTTCCTGCTGGTGCCAGCGGCAACAGTTCTTTTAGCGAGGGGAAACGGAATGAGTCTTCCCCGCGCCTGGCTGCTGGCATTTGGACCCTTTCTCGTTTGTTTTCTCGCGTATTATCTTGCGGTCATTCTTGGCGGTGGCCACAGAAACTGGTCGTTATTGGGTCCGCTTCTTATGGGTTTCGCCTGCGTTACTAATTTTTGGCAGGCGCGCAAACTGGCTCGGAGCATTCCGGAACGGGTGAACTGATGCACCTCGCCGAATTCAACATCGGCACGCTCAAACACGACTGGGACGATCCCCGCGTGGCTGATTTCGCCAACAATCTGGATCGGGTGAACGCCATTGCTGCGCGCAGCCCCGGCTTTGTCTGGCGCATGTCCGATGATGACATGGACAGCGCGCAAACCGACCGCGCCGGTGTGCTGGGGGGCAACCCGCGCACCGCGTCGACGCTGAGTGTCTGGGAAGATCTGGCCAGTCTGGAGGCGTTTGTCTGGAACACCGTGCACAAGAAATTCTATGACCGCCGCGGCGAATGGTATGACGGCGATCAGGGCCTGCGGCTGGTGTTGTGGCATGTGCCGGCCGGCCACCGCCCGACCATCGAAGAAGCGATGGCGCGATACACGCATCTGGATCGGTTCGGCGAGAGCGACTATGCTTTCGGTTGGAAGGGTGCCCGGGAGAGATCTGAGCGCCCGGACTAGGGAGAGAAACAGATGGAAGCCTTTGCAGCCTATGGCCACGCGATTGCGTCGCTGGCGATTTTCACGATCATCGCAATGTTGATGAGCCCGATCACCGCTCTGAAAAAGACCGGTGAGGGCATGCCGCCGGGGGCAACACCCGAAAATGCTTACGAAGACAGCACTTACCGGTGGAACCGGGCCTATCTGAATGCCACCGAAAACTTCGGCGTGTTTGCCGGCGCGACCGTGGCGGCCATTCTTGCCGGGGCCGATCCGGGCTGGGTGAATACGCTGGCCTCGGTTTTCCTTCTGGCGCGGGTGCTGCATGCGGTGATTCACATTGCCGGCATCGGTCCCAAGAATTACGGACCGCGCACGCTGTCTTATGTCGTTGGCTGGGCCTGCTGCATCGGGCTGGCGATTCTGGCGCTGGCGGCTGTGTTCTGATGCATCAGCCGGAAGGTCACCATTTGGCCGAGCTGAACGTCGGCCGGTTGCAGGCGCCCACCGACGACCCGCGCGTCGCGGAATTCATGGACGCGCTGGACCGGGTGAACGGGCTGGGCAAACGCATGCCCGGCTTTGTCTGGATGATGGAGGGATCAGGCGAGCCGGGCACCGGAAACACCGAAAACCACATCGGGGACGATCCGCAATTCGTCGCCAACCTGACCGTCTGGGAAGACGTGCAGAGCCTTGAGACCTTCGTGTTCAACACCGTACACAAACAGTTCTACGACCGCCGGCAGGAATGGTTCGAACTGATGGGCCAGCAGCATTTCGCGATGTGGTGGGTACCTGCCGGACACCGGCCCACGCTGGATGAGGCGCTCGACCGGCTGGACCATCTGCGTGCGCAGGGGCCGTCCGGACAAGCCTTTGGCTGGGCCGATCTGCCGGGGACCCGGCTGTGGCGGCAAAAGGCCTGTGCTGAAAGCGCGGCCTGAATGCGGCAAAAAGCCCCTGACCGCTTGAACTTCCGCGGTCAGGAGGCGATAGGGAGGGTGCATTTCCGTGGCGCTGCGAAAACGCGGTGCCGGCTTGCCGGGAGCCGCGTGTAAGGGGCGCTGAATGAGGAAGTACCGTTTCGATCCTGAGGCTGACATCGCCGAGGATATCCGTGGGAAACACGGGTATGACGGCGACCTTCTGCAGATCTATGCCGGCAATAACGGTGCGACGGTGCATAAATGGCACCATTACATTCCGATCTATGACCGCTATTTCACCGAATTCCGGGGCACCGGTGTGCGGTTTCTGGAAATCGGCGTCAAGGGCGGCGGCAGCCTGCAGATGTGGCGGCGCTACCTGGGCGAAGATGCGGTGATCTTCGGGATCGACATCGACGAAAACTGTGCACAACTCGATGGGCAGGCCGGACAGGTGCGCATCGGGTCGCAGAAAGATCCCGATTTCCTGAACACGGTTGTCGATGAAATGGGCGGGCTGGACGTGGTGCTGGATGACGGCAGCCACCGGATGGCCCATATCCGCACATCGTTTCAGACCCTGTTTCCCAGACTGAATCAGAACGGGATCTACATGGTCGAAGACCTGCACACGGCGTATTGGGACAAGTATGGCGGTGGCTTCAAGGCGCCGCTGAACTTCTTCCGCTTCGTGCGCGAACTGACCGACGACATGCACCGGTGGTATCACCCCAGAAAACTGCGGCATCCGGGGCTGGGCGATCAGATCTCGGGCGTGCATGTGCACGATTCCATTGCCGTCATCGAAAAACAGCCGGTACACCGGCCATGCCATTCATGGGTGGGATGATGTTGACCAAGACCAAAGCGGGCTCCTCGCTCTTTGCGGCCTGTTGTGCCGCCGCTGTCCTGCTGGGCGGCTGCACGCCGATCGAGGACCGGATCACGTTCGGCGGATACTATTTCCGCGCCGACGCCAAGGCCATCGACAAGAAGAAGACGCTGGCCGAGTTCACCGTCACCGTCCGCGATGTGGCCCAGTCGCTGGATGGTGCCCGCGCTGCCGGCGGCTACGAAGGCACGAGTTACTGCATCAAGAATTTCGGCACATCCCGCATCGACTGGGTTGTTGGCCCGGCCACCGACCCGGGCGATCTGCGGATCGTTGACGAAAGGCTGGTTTTTCAGGGCACTTGTGACCCGCAGTGACGCGCGAAACGGCATATCTCCGCGCATGGACGGGCGTGCTATTGCATAACAGGGACCGGATTTGGCGTTTTTACCCTACCGAATTGGAGGGTTTACCCATGTTTCTTGCAAAAATGACCGGACTGTTTCTTGCGCTTGTTGTTGCGTTGCCCGCGATGGCCAACACCAAGCCACCCCTGCGCGACGTCAGCGAAATCGACGATACGCTCTACTACATCGCGATCGCGAATGAGATCGACGAATACTGCGACAGAATTTATGGGTTGCGGGTGAAAGCGATCAACAAAATGTATCAATTGCGTGCCCACGCCAACAATCTGGGGTACAGCGATGATGAAATCCGCGCCTATGTCGAATCAAAGTCCGAGCAGAACCGTATGCGCACCAAGGGCGAGGCCTATCTGGCCGCGCACGGTGTCAGATACGCTCAGCCTGAGACTTTCTGCGTACTGGGCAAAAAGGAAATCGCCCGGTCTAGTGCGATCGGTATCTATCTGAAAGCAAAGTGAGCCATGTCAGACCTCCGCAAGATCATCATTGACGGCACCGAAGTGGAAGTGGACGGGGCGATGACCCTGATCCAGGCCTGCGAGGAAGCGGGGATCGAGATCCCGCGTTTCTGTTACCACGAACGTTTGTCGATCGCGGGCAACTGCCGGATGTGTCTGGTGGAGGTCGTGGGCGGGCCGCCCAAACCGGCGGCCTCCTGCGCGATGCAGGTCCGGGACCTGCGGCCGGGACCCGAAGGTCAGCCGCCGGTGGTCAAGACGAATTCGCCGATGGTCAAGAAGGCGCGCGAAGGGGTGATGGAATTTCTCCTGATCAACCACCCGCTGGACTGCCCGATCTGCGATCAGGGCGGCGAATGCGACCTGCAGGATCAGGCCATGGCCTATGGACTGTCCGACACGCGGTTCAACGAGGCCAAGCGCGCGGTCGACGATCTCGACCTCGGACCGCTGGTGGCCACGACGATGACGCGCTGCATTTCCTGCACCCGCTGCGTGCGGTTCACGACCGAAGTCGCCGGCATTCACCAGATGGGCCAGACCGGTCGCGGCGAAGATGCCGAGATCACATCCTATCTGAACCAGACGCTCGATTCGAACCTGCAGGGCAACATCATCGACCTGTGCCCGGTTGGCGCGCTGACATCGAAACCCTATGCCTTCACCGCGCGCCCGTGGGAGTTGACCAAGACCGAATCCATCGACGTAATGGATGCGCTGGGCTCCAACATCCGCGTTGACAGCAAGGGGCGCGAAGTGATGCGCATCCTGCCGCGCAACCATGACGGCGTGAACGAGGAATGGATTGCCGACAAGACGCGCTTTGTCTGGGACGGGCTGCGCCGGCAGCGGTTGGACCAGCCTTACGTGCGCGAAAACGGCAAGCTGCGGCCTGCCACGTGGCCCGAGGCGCTGGGCAAGGCGGCCGGGGCAATCAAGGGCGCGTCGAACCTTGCCGGGCTGGTGGGTGATCTCGCCCCGGTCGAGGCGGCCTTTGCGCTCAAACAACTGATCGAGGGGCAGGGCGGCGTTGTCGAATGCCGCACCGACGGGGCGAAACTGCCGGCGGGCAACCGGTCGGCCTATGTAGGCACGGCCGCGGTCGAGGATATCGACAGCGCCGAGGCGATCATGCTGATCGGAACCAACCCGAAGGACGAAGCACCGGTCCTGAACGCCCGCATCCGCAAGGCCTGGCTGGCCGGGGCGAATGTCGGCGTGATCGGACAACAGGTTGATTTGACATATGATTACACGCATCTGGGCACCGGGCCGGAGACCATAACCGACCTGCTGGGCCGGGATCATTCCGGTGTCGCCGAAAAGCCATCGATCATCATCATCGGGCAGGGGGCGTTGCAGCGCGAGGATGGTGCCGCCGTTCTGGCCGGGGCGATGGCGCTGGCGGAGAGCACCAAATCGGGTTTCCTGGTCCTGCACACCGCCGCGTCGCGCGTCGGCGCGATGGATGTCGGTGCGGTGAACGAAAACGGCATGGCCGCGTTGCAGAACGCGGACGTGATCGTGAACCTCGGCGCGGACGAGGTTGAAATCGCCGACGGCGCCTTTGTCATCTATCAGGGCAGCCACGGTGACCGCGGCGCGCATCGCGCCGACGTGATCCTGCCGGGCGCCGCCTATACCGAGGAACCGGGTCTCTTCGTCAACACCGAAGGCCGGCCGCAGCTGGCGCTGCGCGCGATCTTCGGCCCCGGCGATTCCAAGGAGAACTGGGCGATTCTGCGGGCGCTTTCGGGTGAACTGGGCGCACCGCTGGCCTATGATTCCCTTGCTCAGCTCCGGCAGGCGCTGATCGCCGAGGTTCCGCATCTCGCCCGGATCGACGAAGTGCCGGAAAACGAATGGGCCATGCCCGAGGCGGGAAAGCTCGGCAGCGGCGATCTGAACAACGCGGTGACCGATCACTATCTGACCAACCCGGTTGCGCGGGCCTCGGCCCTGATGGCAGAGCTGAGCCGCAACGCGGGCATGCGCGGAGAGGCCAAGATCGCGGCCGAGTAATGTTCCGCCCCATGGTCATAGCCTTCCTGCCACTGACTGCCTGCGATCTGGCTCCGCCCGCCCCGGTTTCCGAAGGCGACCCGGAATATCTGGGCATCCGGACCAATCTTCTGGACGGGGATCTGGTGCAGTTCGGTGCCCGGGTCGGCGGCGTGCAAACGCCGGAGTCGGCTGCAGACTATGCCGAGTGTGCTGCAGCGCAGTATGCGTTGATCCGCGGATACGGTTTTGCGCGTCATTTGCGCACAAATGTTGAGGAAGAGGGTGGCATCTGGACCGCAGATGCTGTTTACACCATCTCGCCATCCCTGCCGCCCGGGCTGCGCACGATTGATGCAGAAGTGGTCGTGGCGGCTTGTGCGGAAAACGGAATACCCACGGTGTGAGGACACATGGCTGAGTTTTTTTCCAACACCACATTGGGCATCTTGATTGTCGTCATTGCCCAGATCCTGTTGGTTGTTGTTCCGCTGCTGGTTGCGCTGGCTTTCCTGATGTATGCCGACCGTAAAATCTGGGCCGCCGTGCAGATGCGGCGCGGTCCGAACGTGGTCGGTATCTACGGATTGCTGCAAAGCTTTGCGGACTTCCTGAAATACATCGTGAAGGAAATCGTCGTGCCGGCGGGCGCCGACCGGGCGGTTTACTTCCTTGCCCCGATGATCAGCCTTGTCATGGCGCTGGTCGCATGGGCGGTGATCCCGTTCAACGACGGCTGGGTGCTGGCCGATATCAACGTCGCCATCCTCTATGTCTTCGCCATATCCTCGCTCGAGGTGTACGGCGTGATCATGGGCGGCTGGGCGTCGAACTCGAAATACCCGTTCCTCGGCTCGCTGCGTTCGGCGGCACAGATGATCTCCTACGAGGTCTCCATCGGCCTGATCATCATCGGCGTGATCCTGTCCACAGGGTCGATGAATTTCGGTGACATCGTGCATGCGCAGGATGGTGGTCTGGGTCTCTTCAGCTGGTACTGGCTGCCGCATCTGCCGATGCTGTTTTTGTTCTTCATCTCCGCACTGGCGGAAACCAACCGCCCGCCCTTCGACCTTCCCGAAGCGGAATCGGAGCTGGTGGCGGGGTATCAGGTGGAATATTCCTCCACGCCCTTCCTGCTGTTCATGATCGGTGAACTGGTGGCCGTGGTGCTGATGTGTGCGCTGGTGTCGCTGCTGTTCTTCGGCGGCTGGCTGTCGCCGATCCCGGGCCTGCCCGACGGCATCCTGTGGATGGTGATGAAGATGCTGCTGGTGTTCTTCGTCTTCTCGATGGTCAAGGCGATTACCCCGCGCTACCGCTATGACCAGCTGATGCGGCTGGGCTGGAAAGTGTTCCTGCCGATGTCGCTGTTCTGGGTGGTGTTCGTGGCCTTTGCCGCCAAGTTCGGCTGGTTCTGGGGCGCCTTCGCCCGCTGGTCGGTGGGGGCCTGAGCCATGGACGACCTCAGAAGCGCGATACTGAATGCCCGCTACATTGACCTGATCGACCTTGCCGGCGGGATCGGGGGCGAAATCGGCGGCACGAAGGACAACGAGGTTGCCGGACCCGAGGCACAGCGGATCGCCGCGGCGATCTTCCGCTGGGCGGCGGATCAGGTGGAAACGGAGAAAGCGGCATGACGCAGATCGACTATAACCGCGCGGCCAAGTATTTCCTGCTCGCCGATTTCTTCAAAGGCTTCCAGCTGGGCATGAAGTATTTCTTCCGGCCCAAGGCGACGCTGAACTACCCGCATGAAAAAGGCCCGCTTTCCCCGCGATTCCGCGGTGAACACGCGCTGCGCCGCTATCCCAACGGTGAAGAACGCTGCATCGCCTGCAAACTGTGCGAAGCGGTTTGCCCGGCGCAGGCCATCACCATCGATGCCGAACCGCGCGAGGACGGAAGCCGGCGCACCACGCGCTATGACATCGACATGACCAAATGCATCTATTGCGGTTTCTGTCAGGAGGCCTGCCCGGTCGATGCGATTGTCGAGGGGCCGAATTTCGAATTTGCCACCGAGACCCGCGAAGAGCTGTTTTACAACAAGGAAAAGCTTCTGGAAAACGGCGAACGCTGGGAAGCCGAGATTGCCCGCAACCTCGAAGTGGACGCGCCGTACCGATGATCGAGATACGCAAAAGTTTCCCGGAAACTTTTGCCAAGACTTTCCGGGAAAGTCTTGGGCCGGGAGAGGTGAGATGACCGACAACCCCGCAAATCCGTTTGAGGCGATGATGGCGCAGGCGCAGGAAATGGCGAAGGCCTTCAACCCGGCGCTGGAAAACTTCTCGCCCAAGGAGTTTGAAAAGCTCTGGCCGACCATGCCCAAGGAACTGATGGAGTTCTGGTTCGGCAACAAGGTCAATACCGAGGGGCTGGACGCGAAAACCCGCCTTCTGCTGACGCTGGCCGGGCTGACCATGCAGGGTGCACAGAACGAAACCGCGGTCCGTCAGACCGTCCGCCACGCGCTGGAAGCGGGTGCGCGCAAACAGGAAATCGTGGAAACCATCGGTCAGATGTCGGTCTTTGCCGGCATTCCGGCCATGTCCCGGGCCCTTGATCTGGCCAAGGACGCTTTGGGGGACAGCGAAGAGGACAACACATGAGCGCATTTGCCTTCTATCTCTTTGCGATCAGCGCCGTCGCCGGCGGGTTCTTCACCGTGATCAGCCGTAACCCGGTGCATTCCGTGCTCTGGCTGATCCTCGCCTTTCTGTCGTCGGCGGGGCTCTTTGTCCTGCTGGGGGCCGAATTTGTCGCGATGTTGATGATCGTCGTCTATGTCGGCGCGGTCGCGGTGCTGTTCCTGTTCGTGGTGATGATGCTGGACGTGGATTTCGCCGAGCTCAAAGCCGAGATGGCGAAATACATGCCGCTGGCGCTGCTGATCGGGGTGGTGATCCTGATGCAGTTCGTCATGGCCTTCGGCGCATGGGAAACCAATGCCGCCGCCGAGGGGCTGCGCGCGCAGGTGATGCCGGCGGACCGGCACAACACCGAGGCGCTGGGCCTGATCCTTTATGACCAGTACTTCCTGCTCTTCCAGCTTGCCGGCCTGATCCTGCTGGTGGCCATGATCGGCGCCATCGTGCTGACCCTGCGCCACCGCACGGACGTCAAGCGGCAGGACATCCTGGCCCAGATCTACCGCGATCCGGCCAAGGCGATGGAACTGAAGGACGTGAAACCTGGGGAGGGGCTCTGACCATGCTGGAATTGGCAGGTGTCGCTTTCGCCAAGATCGGGATTGCCGGTTTTGCAGGGCTCTGGATCGTAAAGGCCGTCGCGGGCGTGTTCGTGCTGCGCTGGCTCAGGGACTGGAACGAAAGACGTAAAGAGTTCGGGTAGCCGTTTTCTTTGAAAGAAAACGGCCCGGAAACTTTGAAAGTTTCCGGCACCGACAAGAAGGAACGGGACGTAAACAGATGATCGGACTGGAACATTACCTGACGGTGGCGGGAACACTTTTCGTCTGTGGCACAATTGGGCTCGTTCTGAATCCCAAAGTGCTAGCCCTGCCACTGCTGGTTTCGGAGCGGTGCGGATTTCATAAAGGGGGTGAGCTTTGATCCGGCGAGCAACATTGATCGGCGTGCTAACAGCACTTTCGTTAAATATTGCTATTGGGATTGATCCAGCTCGATTGGCTCATCCACAGGGCTTTCAGGGACCTCGCGTCGGACCTGCTTTGATCGTATTCGAATGCCCGAAAGGACACTTTTGCTGATGATCGGACTTGAACACTACCTCACCGTGGCGGGGACGCTCTTTGTCATCGGCATTTTCGGGCTCTTCCTGAACCGCAAGAACGTGATCATCCTGCTGATGAGCATCGAACTGATGCTCTTGGCGGTGAACATCAACCTTGTCGCCTTCTCCGCCTTTCTCGGCGATCTGGTCGGGCAGGTCTTTACCCTCTTCGTGCTGACCGTTGCCGCCGCCGAGGCCGCCATCGGCCTCGCCATCCTCGTCTGTTTCTTCCGCAACCGCGGCACCATCGACGTCGAAGACGTCAATGTGATGAAGGGCTGATCCCACATGGAAACCATCATCCTCTTCGCCCCGCTGATCGGCGCCATCATCTGCGGCTTCGGCTGGCGGATCATCGGTGAAACCGCAGCGCTGTGGGTTTCGACCGGCATGTTGTTCCTGGCCTGTCTGCTCAGCTGGATCGTGTTCTTCTCCTTCGACGGGGTGCTGCAGCAGATCCCGGTGATGCGCTTTATCGAAAGCGGTACGCTGGCGACCGACTGGGCGATCCGGCTGGACCGGCTGACGGCGATCATGCTGATCGTGGTCACGACCGTCTCCGCGCTCGTCCATCTCTACAGCTTCGGCTACATGGATCACGATGCGCAGTGGAAAGAAGGCGAAAGCTATAAGCCGCGCTTCTTTGCCTACCTGTCCTTCTTCACCTTCGCCATGCTGGCGCTGGTGACCTCTGACAACCTCGTGCAGATGTTCTTCGGCTGGGAAGGCGTGGGTGTCGCCTCATACCTGCTGATCGGGTTTTACTACCGCAAGCCTTCGGCCAACGCCGCAGCGATCAAGGCCTTCGTGGTCAACCGGGCCGGCGATTTCGGCTTCGCGCTGGGCATTTTCGCGCTGTTCTTCCTTGTCGACAGCATCAACATGTCCGACATCTTTGCCGCCGCGCCGGATCTGGCGCATACGCAGGTCAGCTTCCTGTGGGGGGAATGGAACGCAGCGGAACTGACCGCGTTGCTGCTCTTCATCGGGGCGATGGGCAAATCGGCCCAGCTGCTGTTGCACACATGGCTGCCGGACGCGATGGAAGGCCCGACCCCGGTGTCGGCTCTGATCCACGCCGCAACCATGGTGACCGCGGGTGTGTTCCTTGTCTGCCGTATGTCGCCGCTGATGGAGTTTGCGCCGCAGGCCACCGCCTTTATCACCGTGGTGGGTGCGGCAACGGCGTTCTTCGCCGCGACCGTGGGTCTGGTGCAGACCGATATCAAGCGCGTGATCGCCTATTCGACCTGTTCGCAGCTGGGCTACATGTTCGTCGCTGCCGGCGTGGGCATGTACTCGGCGGCGATGTTCCACCTGTTCACGCACGCGTTCTTCAAGGCGCTTTTGTTCCTCGGGGCCGGTTCGGTCATCCACGCGATGCATCACGAGCAGGACATGATGAACTATGGCAACCTGCGCAAGAAGATCCCCTATACCTTCTGGGCGATGATGATCGGCACGCTGGCCATCACCGGGGTTGGCATTCCGCTGACCACGATCGGCTTTGCCGGGTTCCTCAGCAAGGACGCCATCATTGAAAGCGCATGGGCAGGCGGCTCGGGCTTCGGCTTCTGGGCGCTGGTGATCGCGGCGGCAATGACCTCCTTCTATTCATGGCGCCTGATCTTTTTGACCTTCTTCGGCAAGGAACGCGGCGACAAGCACACGCATGAACACGCGCATGAAAGCCCGATGACCATGCTCGTGCCGCTGGGCGTGCTGAGCCTGGGCGCGGTGTTTGCCGGGATGATCTGGTATTCCAACTTCTTCGGCCACGCCGATCAGGTCGGCAAGTTCTACGGCATTCCGGTCGCCGAGGCCGGTGTCCATGCCGATGACAGCCACGGCGACGATCACGCCAAGGCGGATGATCACGGCGACGATCATGGCGAGGCCAAGGCGGACGACCACGGTGATGACCACGCCAAGGCGGACGACCACCACTACGTGTTCGTCGGCAAGCCCGGCGAGGGCGGGATCTATATGGGGCCGGACAACCACATCCTGGACGAGGCGCACGCGGCACCGAAATGGGTCAAGGTTTCGCCCTTCATCGCGATGGTGCTGGGCTTTGCGCTGAGCTACCTGTTCTACATCGTGAACCCGGAGCTGCCCAAGCGGCTGGCCGAGAACCAGCGGCCGCTGTACCTGTTCCTCAAGAACAAGTGGTACTTCGACGAGATCTACGACGTGATCTTCGTGCGTCCGGCAAAACAGCTGGGTCGCGCGCTGTGGAAGGGGGGTGACGGCAACGTCATCGACGGCTTCCTCAACGGTGTGGCGATGGGCATCGTGCCCTTCTTCACGCGGCTCGCGGGCAAGGCCCAGAGCGGTTACATCTTCACTTACGCCTTCTGGATGGTGCTTGGCATCGCGGCCTTTGTCACCTGGATGACGATCGGCGGAGGAGCAAACTGATGAGCAGCTATCTTCTCTCTGCCGTGTGCTTCATCCCGGCGCTGGCCGCGCTGATCATGGCGCTGCTGCTGCGTGGCGATGACGAGGCCGCGCAACTGAATGCCAAGCGCTTTGCGCTGGTGACCACGACGGTCACGTTCATCATCTCGCTGGGCATTCTGGTACAGTTCGACGCGGGCAATACCGGCTTTCAGTTCGTGGAAGAAGGCGAGTGGCTGCTGGGTCTGAAATACAAGATGGGCGTCGACGGCATCAGCGTTCTGTTCGTGCTGCTGACCACGTTCATCATGCCGCTGACCATTCTGGCCAGCTGGGGCGTGACCGACCGCGTCAAGGAATACATGATCGCCTTCCTGCTTCTGGAAACGCTGATGCTGGGCGTGTTCATGGCGCTGGATCTGGTGCTGTTCTACCTGTTCTTCGAGGCCGGTCTGATCCCGATGTTCCTGATCATCGGCATCTGGGGCGGCAAGGAACGGATCTACGCCAGCTTCAAGTTCTTCCTCTACACGCTGCTCGGCTCGGTCCTGATGCTGGTCGCGATGGTGGCGATGTTCACCGACGCGGGCACCACGGATATCGAGGTTCTGCTGACCCATGAGTTCAGCTATCAGAGCTTCTCGCTGCTGGGCATCCAGATCGTGGGGGGCATGCAGACGCTGATGTTCCTCGCCTTCTTTGCCAGCTTTGCGGTCAAGATGCCGATGTGGCCGGTGCATACATGGCTGCCGGATGCGCACGTGCAGGCGCCGACGGCCGGATCCGTGGTGCTGGCGGCGATCCTGCTGAAAATGGGCGGCTATGGCTTCCTGCGGTTCTCGATCCCGATGTTCCCGGTGGGCAGCGAGATCATGACGCCGCTGGTTCTTTGGATGAGCGCGATCGCGGTGGTCTATACCTCGCTGGTGGCGCTGGTGCAGGAAGACATGAAAAAGCTGATTGCGTACAGCTCGGTCGCGCATATGGGCTTTGTCACCATGGGCATCTTTGCGACCACGCAACAGGGGCTGGACGGGGCGATCTTCCAGATGCTGAGCCACGGGTTCATCTCTGCCGCGCTCTTCCTGTGTGTCGGCGTGATCTATGACCGGATGCATACCCGGGACATCAACGCCTATGGCGGGCTGGTGAACCGGATGCCGGCCTATGCGCTGGTGTTCATGCTGTTCACCATGGCCAATGTGGGCCTGCCGGGCACGTCCGGGTTCGTCGGTGAATTCCTGACGCTGATGGGCACCTTCCCGGTCAACACATGGGTCACCGCGGTGGCCTGTTCCGGGGTTATTTTCTCGGCGGCCTATGCGCTCTGGCTCTATCGCCGGGTGGTGTTCGGCGACCTGATCAAGGAAAGCCTGAAGACCATCAACGACATGTCGACGCGGGAAAAGGTGACCTTTGCCCCGCTGATCGTGATGACGATCCTTCTGGGTGTTTACCCGTCGCTGGTGACCGACATCATCGGGCCCGCGACCGCGGCGCTCAAGGATCACTATGACACGGCGCTGGCCGCGGCCGAGGCCGCGACCCAGATGGCCTCGAACTAGGGGAGCCCCGGCCATGACAATCGGGTCCGATCTGAACATCATCCTGCCGGAGATCGTGCTGTCGGTCTTTGCCATGGTGGCGCTGGTGGGCGCGGCCTATGGCGGCAAGGACAAGCTGGGGCCGTTGCTGGTCTGGGCCACCTCCGCGCTGATGGCGGTGCTGGCGATCTGGATCGCCACCGGCGGGTCCGGCACCAATGTCGCGTTCAACGGCATGTTCATCGATGACGGGTTTTCGCGCTTTGCCAAGGTGACGATCCTGCTGAGTGCCTCTGCCGTGTTGGTGATGAGTCAGGACTATATGGCCAAGCGTGGGCTGTTGCGGTTCGAATATCCGATTCTGGTGGCGCTTGCCGCTGTCGGTATGATGATGATGGTCAGCGCCGGCGATCTGATCGCGCTCTATATGGGGCTGGAACTGCAATCGCTTGCGCTCTACGTGGTTGCGGCCCTGCGCCGGGACAGCGTGAAATCGACCGAGGCCGGGCTGAAATACTTCGTGCTGGGTGCGCTGAGTTCCGGTCTGCTGCTCTACGGCGCCTCGCTGGCCTATGGCTACTCGGGCACGACCCTGTTTTCCGGCATCGTGCAGACGGCCGAGGAAGGCCACGTGTTACTGGGGCTCCTGTTCGGCATCGTGTTCCTGATCGCCGGTCTGGCGTTCAAGGTTTCGGCGGTTCCGTTCCACATGTGGACCCCGGATGTCTACGAAGGCTCGCCCACGCCGGTGACAGCGTTTTTTGCCACCGCGCCGAAAATGGCCGCGATGGGCCTGTTTGCACGCCTGCTGTTTGACGCCTTTGGCAACGCGGTGGCCGACTGGAGCCAGGTGATTGCGTTGCTGTCGCTGCTCAGCATGTTCCTCGGCGCCGTGGCGGCGATCGGGCAACGCAATATCAAGCGGCTGATGGCCTATTCGTCGATTGCCCATATGGGCTATGCGCTGATGGGGCTGGCGGCGGGCACGCAGCTGGGCGTGCAGGCGATGCTGATCTATATGGCGATCTACGTGACGATGAATGTCGGCACATTCGCCTTCATCCTGATGATGGAACGCGACGGGGCGCCGGTGGTCGATATCGATGCGCTGAACATGTATTCCAAGGCCGAGCCGGGCAAGGCTCTGGCGATGCTGGTGCTGCTGTTTTCGCTGGCCGGTGTGCCGCCGATGCTGGGCTTTTTCGGCAAGCTCTACGTGCTGCGCGCAGCTTATGAAGGCGGGCTGGCCTGGCTGGCGGTGGCCGGTGTCGTGGCGTCGGTGATCGGGGCGTTTTATTACCTGCGCATCGTCTATTACATGTATTTCGGCGAAGAGCGCGAGGCGCTGGACCGGACCAACCCGCCAGTGCTATGGGGGTTCCTGATGGTGTCCGCGGTCATCATGGTGGCCGGGATCATCAACATGTTCGGTGTCGAAGGCGCGGCCGTGGCGGCGGCCGAGGTTCTGGTCAACTGACCTGTCGGGAACCGGAATTTCGCGAAAATTCCGGGTCGATTTTTCTGCGAAAAATCGGCCTCCGGCGGGAGTATTTTTGCAAAGATGAATGCCATGAGTGAGTGGCCTGCAGGCTATGGCCGGCGGGTGCTGGCCGAGGTGGACAGCACGCTGAGCGAGGCCGCGCGGATCGCGCCCGAACTGGCCGGGCCGGAATGGATCCTGGCCCTGCGCCAGACCGCCGGGCGCGGGCGGCGCGGGCGGGCCTGGACCGACCCGGCCGGCAATCTGGCGGCGACGCTGGTGATGCGGCCGGGCGAACCACCGAACCAGGCGGCACTGCGCAGCTTCGTCGCGGCGCTGGCCGTGTTCGATGCCTGCGTTGAGGTGACCGGGCGGGCCGACGGTCTGGCGCTGAAATGGCCCAATGACGTATTGCTGAATGGCGGCAAGCTGAGCGGCATCCTGCTGGAACGCGCGGGGCAGGGGGCGGCGCTGAGCTATCTGGCAATCGGGATCGGTGTGAACCTGAAATCGGCCCCTGATACCGGGCAGGTGGCGCCCGGGGCATTGCGGCCCGTGTCGCTGCTGTCGGAAACCGGTGCGCTGGTGGAGCCGGAGCAGTTCCTGACCGCTCTGGCCGCGTCTTTTGCCGGTCACGAGGCGCAGTTTCAGGCCTATGGGTTTGCGCCCGTGCGCGAAGCCTGGCTGGCCCGCGCCGCACGCCTTGGCGAGGTCGTGACGGCCCGCACGGGGCGGGAAGAGGTGACCGGAACTTTTGACACGCTGGATACAGCCGGCAATCTGGTTCTGATCTCTGCCAGGGGCAGGGTCAGCATACCGGCGGCGGATGTCTTTTTCTGAGGAGGGGTGCCATGCTTCTGGCGATTGACTGCGGCAACACCAACACGGTGTTTTCGATCTGGGACGGGACACGGTTCCTGTGCACGCTCCGGACCTCGACCCATCATGCGCGGACGGCGGATGCGTATTTCACTTGGTTTTCGACACTGATCAATCACTACGGGATCGAAACCGATATCACCGATGTGATCATTTCCTCGACGGTGCCGCGGGTGGTGTTCAACCTGCGCGTTTTCGCGGACCGGTTCTTTGGCTGCCGGCCGATCGTCGTGGGCCGGCCCGATTGCCTGTTGCCGGTCCCGCCGCGGGTCGATGCGGGCACGCGGCCCGGGCCCGACCGGCTGGCAAATGCGGCGGCCGCCTATGACCGGCATGGCGGCAATGTCGTGGTGGTCGATTTCGGAACCGCAACGAATTTCGACGTGGTGGCCGAGGACGGGGCCTATGTGGGCGGCGTGATCTCCCCGGGGATCAACCTGAGCCTTGAGGCGCTGCACCAGGGCGCGGCGGCGCTGCCGCATGTGGATATTTCGCGGCCCGAGAAGGTGATCGGCACCGACACGGTCGGCTGTATTCAGTCCGGCGTGTACTGGGGCTATTCCGGGCTGATCCAGGGGGTTCTGGAGCGGATCAGGGACGAGTACGGCAAACCGATGCAGGTTGTCGCCACCGGCGGGCTTGCCCCGCTGTTCGAACAGGCCGATGTGGGCTTCGATGCGGTCGAAGACGATCTGACGATGCACGGGCTGACCGTCATTCACCGCTACAATAAGGAAAACGCGTAACTCATGAGCAATGAGCGATTGATCTACCTGCCACTGGGCGGGGCCGGCGAGATCGGCATGAATGCCTATGTCTACGGCTACGGCGCGCCGGAAAAAGAACGGCTGATCCTTGTCGATCTGGGGGTGACCTTTCCGGATATGGACGGCACGCCGGGGGTTGATCTGATCTTTCCGGACATGTCGTGGCTGACAGAGCGGGCGGACCGGCTGGAAGCGGTGTTCATCACCCACGCGCACGAAGACCATGTCGGCGCGCTGGCGCAGTTCTGGGGCGAGCTGGGTGTGCCGGTGCATGCCCGCGCCTTCACCGCGAATATCGCCCGCCGCAAGATGGAGGAGCGCGGTCATCCCGAGGACGCGGTGCGCACCGCCTCTGCCTGGCCGGAACAGGTGAAGGCAGGGCCGTTCACGGTGGGTTTCCTGCCGGTCAGCCACTCGATCCCGGAAAGCTCGGCGCTGGTGATCGACACCCCGGACGGGCGCGTGGTGCATAGCGGGGATTTCAAGCTGGACCCGCAGCCGGTGGTCGGCGAACCCTTTGACCCGGCGCTTTGGACGGATGTGTGCGGCGGGGGGGTTCAGGCGCTGGTCTGTGATTCGACCAACGTGTTTTCGACCCATCCGGGCCGGTCCGAAAGCGAGGTCGGTCCGGAGATTGAAACGCTGGTGTCCGTGGCTGAAGGGCTGGTGTGTGCCACGACATTCGCCAGCAACGTGGCGCGGGTGAAAACGCTGGCCGAAGCCGGGCAGCGGGCCGGGCGCACCATTGTTTTGTTGGGCCGGGCCATGCGCCGGATGATCGAGGCCGCGGTGGAAACCGGCGTGCTGACCGATTTTCCGTCAACCGTCAGCCCCGAGGAGGCGACGGCGATCCCGCGTGACAACCTGATGCTGCTGGTCACCGGCAGTCAGGGCGAACGCCGGGCCGCCAGCGCGCAGCTGGCGCGGGGCAAGTACCGGGGGCTGGAGCTGAAAGAGGGCGACCTGTTCCTGTTTTCCTCCAAGACCATTCCGGGCAACGAGCGCGGCGTGATCCGGGTGATCAATCAGCTTAGCGAAAAGGGCGTTGACGTGGTCGATGACAGCAGTGGGCTCTACCACGTGTCGGGCCATGCCAACCGGCCGGATCTGGAACGCCTGCACGATATCGCCCGCGCGAAAATGGTGATCCCGATGCATGGCGAACACCGGCACCTGCGGGCGCATTCAAACCTGGCGGCCGAGCGGGGCTTTGCAAGCACGCTCGCGATTAACGGCACGATGCTGGACTTGTCGGGGGCGACGCCGCGTGTGGCCGGTTTTGTCGAAACCGGGCGCACCTATCTGGACGGATCGGTGCGGATCGGGGCGCTGGATGGCGTGGTGCGGGAGCGAATCCGCATGGCGCTGAACGGGCTGATCACGGTTTCGGTGATTCTGGACGAGGAACACGAACCAATGGGCGAACCGTGGTGCGAGCTGAAGGGGTTGCCCGAGACCGGGCGGTCCCGGGCGGCGCTGATCGATGTGCTGGAAGAGGATCTGGATCAGTTCCTGCGCCGGGCCCGGCCCAAAACGCTGGCCAATGACGATGCGCTGGAAGAAGAGCTGCGCCGAATTGCGCGTTCGACCGCGCAGGACGAGATCGGGCGCAAGCCCGAGGTGATTGTCACCGTCAGCCGGGTAAGCTGATCCGCGGGCGGGCGGGTGTTCAGCCCGCCATCCGCTCCTGGAAGCTCAGTGCGATAAAGCGCGGCATGTGATCGCCAAGCCCGATTACGTTCGAGTCCTTGCCGCCGGATCCGCGGCCCGAAGACGGCTTGGATGACGTCGACTTGCTGCCGGTTGGTTTGCTGCTGGCCGACTTGCTGCTGGTCGATTTGCTGGTGGTCGGCTTGCTGCCGGACGCAGATTTTTCAGAAGACGATTTGCTTGACGTGCTCCGGCTCGACGTGGTCTTTTCCGGTTTGGCCTCTGCCGGCTTCTCGGTCTTCAGCGGGTTGTCGGCCCGCGGGATTTCCTTCTGAACCAGCTTTTCGACGGCATCGAGATATTTCTCGTCGCGCGGGATGCAGATGGTCAGCGCCTTGCCGTCGCGCCCGGCCCGGCCGGTGCGGCCAATGCGGTGAACATAATCCTCCGCATGGGAGGGCACGTCGAAATTGATCACATGGCTGACATGCGGGATGTCGAGCCCGCGCGCCGCCACGTCCGAGGCGACCAGCAGCCGGATCGATCCGTCGCGGAACCCGTCCAGGGTGCGCGTGCGCTGGCTCTGATCCAGGTCGCCATGAATCGGTTCGGCGTCATATTTGTATTTTTTCAGAGACTTAGCGACGATATCCACATCAGACTTGCGGTTGCAGAATATGATCGCGTTGGTGCATTTTTCGCCTTCGACATCGATCAGCGCCCGCAGCAGCTTGCGTTTTTCCGATGCCTCGCGGTCCCGGCGGGAGCCTTTGAACATCACCACGCGCTGCTCGATGCTCTCGGCCGTGGTGGCCTGACGGGCCACCTCGATCCGGGCCGGGTTCGACAGGAATGTGTTGGTGATCCGCTCGATCTCGGAGGCCATGGTGGCCGAGAAAAACAGTGTCTGCCGGGTGAACGGGGTGAGCGAGAAGATGCGTTCGATATCGGGGATGAAGCCCATGTCGAGCATCCGGTCGGCTTCGTCCACCACCATGATCTGAACGCCGGTCAGCAGCAGCTTGCCGCGTTCGAAATGGTCCAGCAACCGGCCCGGCGTAGCGATCAGGACATCGACGCCCTTGTCGATCAGCGCGTCCTGTTCTTTGAAGCTGACGCCGCCGATCAGCAGCGCCTTGGTCAGCTTGACGTGCTTGGAATAGGTGTCGAAGTTTTCGGCCACCTGGGCTGCCAGTTCCCGGGTCGGGCACAGCACCAGACTGCGCGGCATCCGCGCGCGGGCGCGGCCACGGGCCAGCAGCGTGATCATCGGCAGCACAAAGCCGGCCGTTTTGCCGGTTCCGGTCTGGGCGATTCCCAGAACGTCGCGGCCCTCGAGGGCGTGGGGAATGGCGCCGGCCTGAATGGGAGTCGGTGTTTCGTAACCGGCCTCGTCAATGGCCTTTAACACCTTGGGATTGAGATTCAGATCGGAGAATTTTGTCATGTGTATCCGCTGTTTGCGGACACTACTCTGGCCCGCGCATCGAAAGCAAACGGGGACCCGGATAGCCCTCGCGGGGGCGCCTACCGCCCGGGCGGGGCATAACAAAACGCAGGCCGAACGTCAAACGCTCAGAGCCGGGCAATTCGACGCGACCGGATTTGTTTCCGATTTCGCAACAGTCATTTACGTATCCGGGAAATGTTTCGCCCGTTTCTGGCTCAGCTGCAGATCACAGGTTTTCAGCAGCCCCTCCGCCTTCAGCGCCGCGCGCAGGTGCGGGCTGTCTTCGCAGACTTCTTCGAAAAAGGCCCGCAACCCGTTCTGCCCGCCGTCGCGTTCGATCATCTCGAACAGCTCGTGCATTTTCAGCCCGCCCTTTTCGCGCGGGCGGTTGGGGCCCAGTTCGGGCCGGTAGCTGCCCTGTTGCATGCGGAAGCGAAAGCTGTCCTGCCAGCTGTCCCAGCTGAGCGCGTGGCGGTGGCACAGGACGACCTGCGCCAGTTCGGTCAGGCCGGGATTCATTTCGTCGCCCAGAAACAGGTTGTGGATCTTGAAGGTGATCGGGCCAAGGCCGGTCCGTGCAAAGACCTTGCCGGCGACGTGGCTGAGAAAACCGCCCTTCAGGAAGCTGCCGAATGTCGGGTAGAGCCGGGCGGTGATCCGCTCACGCTCGGGCCCCGGCGGGATCCACGCCTTGTAGGCCGTATCGCTGCCTGACAGCAGTTCCATGGGCCGGATGCGGGCGGTCTGCACGGTGGCGGGCAAATCGCCCAGCAGGCCCTGCAGGTCGCTGTCCGGCCACAGGAATTCATCCACATCGATATGCGCCAGCCAGTCCACGTCGCTGGCCAGACCATAGGCGTGGGAGGCGTTATGGGTCTGACGCGGCTGATGTTTCTTCGGTCGCCGGATGCCACTTTTGTCCCAGTAAGCGGAATCGCAGACCCGCAGACGGATCTTGGGATGTGCCCTGAGTGCGGCCTCGGCCGCCGGGTCGGGCGCGTCGAGGTAGAGGTACAGCCGGTGCGCCCCCAGATCGAGGTGATGCGCGGCAAAGCGCAGGATCTCCTCCGCCGGGGCCCTGATCGTGGAAACGACGCCCCAGCGGGTCACACCATCATTTCCTTCGTCGCGCTCAGCGTCACGTCGGGATAGTCCCGGGCCACGCGGTCGATGTCCCATTGCAGGCGGGTCAGATAGACCAGATCGCCGTCATTGTCGGTTGCGATATGCTGTTTGTTAGCGTCGGCGAATTTCTCCACGGCTTCCTTGTCCCCCGAGACCCAGCGGGCCGACGTGAACTGCGACGCCTCGAACCGCACGGGCAGGCCGTATTCCAGCTCGATCCGGCTGGCCAGAACCTCGAACTGCAGCGCGCCCACCACGCCCACGACAAAACCCGACCCGATCTGGGGCTTGAACACCTTGGCGGCCCCTTCCTCAGCAAACTGCATCAGCGCCTTGTCCAGGTGTTTGGCCTTCAGCGGGTCGCCGGCGCGCACGCCCTGCAACAGTTCCGGCGCAAAGCTGGGGATACCTGTAACACGCAAAGGTTCCCCTTCGGTTAACGTATCGCCGATGCGCAACTGCCCGTGGTTCGGAATGCCGATGATGTCGCCGGCCCAGGCCTCTTCCGCCAGTTCCCGGTCGGAGGCGAGAAACAGCACCGGGTTGGAGATGGCCATCGGCTTTTTCGTGCGCACATGGGTCAGCTTCATGCCACGTTTGAAGTGGCCGGAGGCCATGCGCAGGAAGGCGACACGGTCGCGATGCTTGGGGTCCATATTCGCCTGAACCTTAAAGACAAATCCGGAAACCTTTGTTTCTTCCGGAGAAATCTGGCGCGGTTCGGCGCGCTGGATCTGGGGTTCGGGGCCGTAATCGCCGATGCCGTCCATCAATTCCTTGACGCCAAAGGAATTGATCGCAGAGCCGAACCAGATCGGGGTCATATGCCCTTCGAGCACCGCCTGCGGGTCCAGCGGGGGCAGCAGTTCACGCGCCATTTCCAGCTCTTCCAGGAAATGTTCGAGCAGGTGCGCGGGCACGTGTTCGGCCAGTTTGGGGTCATCAAGCCCCTTGATTTCAATGCTTTCGGCCACCTTGTTGCGGTCCGCGCGGTCCATCAGTTCCAGCCGGTCGCGCAGGATGTCATAGCAGCCGATGAAATCGCGGCCCTGCCCGATGGGCCAGCTGGCAGGGGTCACATCGATGGCGAGATTTTCCTGAATCTCGTCGATAATCTCGAAAACATCGCGGCTTTCGCGGTCCATTTTGTTACAGAAGGTCAGGATCGGCAGATCGCGCAGGCGGCAAACCTCGAACAGTTTCTGCGTCTGGCTTTCGACCCCCTTGGCGCCGTCGATCACCATGACCGCCGCATCGACGGCGGTCAGCGTGCGATAGGTGTCCTCGGAGAAATCCGAGTGGCCCGGCGTATCCACCAGATTGAAGCGGAAGTTGTTGTAATCGAAGGACATGGCCGAGGCCGAAACCGAAATCCCGCGGTCCTTCTCCATCTGCATGAAATCCGACCGGGTGCGCCGCGCCTCGCCCTTGGCACGGACCTGTCCGGCCATCTGGATGGCGCCGCCGTAGAGCAGGAATTTCTCGGTCAGCGTGGTCTTGCCGGCATCGGGGTGCGAGATGATGGCAAAGGTCCGGCGCCGGGCAATTTCGGCTGGCAGATCGGGTCGGTTGGAGCGCGCGTCTAGCATGATCGTGCGTATAAGTAAGGTTCGGTGCGGCTGCAACAAGGGGTGGGTGACCGGCGTGCACCGACGCGGCACCTTTCGTGCACCCCCGGATCACCGTGCGGTGGCGGCCGGAGGCGTTAACCCTTGCATGAGAGCGTGGCGGCGGATCGGCAAAAGGAGGCCGCCATGAGCATGACCAGGGCGCGGGCAAAGACGGAATTCACACGCCAGCTGGACGAGCTGCAGGAGATGCTGAAATGGGAGTGGATCGACAAGAGCCTGCCTGCGGACTGGAACGCGCTGGATCACTGGCATCCGGTGGAGCCCGCGAAGGAACGTGTGACGATCCGGCTGGACGCGGACATGGTGCGCTGGTTCCGCAAGATGGGGCCGGGATACGGCCGGCGCATCAACATGGTGCTGCGGGTTTACTGGACGGCGCTGTTGTCGGGCGCGATCAAGAGCCATTATGGCACGGACGAGATGCCTCAGGTGATGTTGCATGCGCATGAGCTGATGCGGCAGCGCGAGGCGGAGGCCGGGCGCAGGCCGCAGGACCCGCCCGGGACCTGAGCGGCACGCGGGCAGGGCGGGGGGGGCAGGTGCAGGGGAAAGATTCTGTTTCACGAATCGGTTAATATCAATCATAGTGAACAAACCATGAACATGAGCCTGGGAGAAGAGACATGGACCTGAAGGATATTGCACAGGAACTGGTTGCCGGATGCCGCGAAAACAGGGCGCTGGCCAATCTGGACAAGCTCTATGCCGAGAACGCGGTGTCGGTTGAAGCCGCGGATCAGGGCATGGGGCGCGAGGCCGCGGGGCGTGAGGCGATCCGGGGCAAGCATGAATGGTGGGAGGCCAACATGGAGATGCTGGGCGGTTCCATCAGCGAGCCGATGCCGCATGGTGACGACCGGTTTGCCGTCATTTTCGAGATGCAGGGCCGCGAAAAGGCCAGCGGCAACAGTTTCGAGATGAAGGAGGTGGCGGTCTACCACGTTGCGGATGGCAGGATCGTGCGGGAAGAGTTCTTCTACTGAGCCGGTCGCGTAGGATGGGTGATATCACCCATCCTACCGCAGCGAGGCCCGGCGCAGCAGGTCGATGGCGTCGGGGCGGTCGAGCAGGGCTTTCTGCACGTCCAGCCCGTGATCGGAGCGCCGGCCGTGCTCGGGCAGCAGGGTGCGGAGTTTGCGGATCAGCTCTGGCGGCAGGGCCGACCGCGTGCGGCTGTCGACCAGCATGCTTTCGGCGGCGATGCCCTCGGCATAGATGATGTGGTGCCGGTCGAACAGGATCTGGAAATAGTCCACGAACCCGCCTTCCTGCACAGTCACGCTGTCGCCGTTGACGAGGTGGCGCGCTTTCACAAGGATTTCCGACTGTCCGACCCCGATCTGGTCGGTGCGCTGATAGACAAAGAGCCGGTGATCGGGGCTGACCAGCAGATCGTTTTCGTTGTTCAGCACCCCGGCGCGGACCAGGATCGGGGCGAAATCGCCCGTGGCCCGCACGGTGCTGTGACCGATCCAGCGAATGTCCTGCGGTCCCGCGTCGCGGGTCAGAACCCGGTCGCCGATGTTCAGGTTCTCGATCTGGACCTGTGCGCCGGAGGCCATGGTGATGTGGGTTCCGCGCGAGAAGCTGACGCAGGCAACCTGCGCAAAACGCGTGCGGGCGCCTTCGCGGTCGGTACCGACAAGCCGGTATTCCGCATCCGGTTCCAGCGGCGCCAGCGGCAGAAAGCAGACTTGCGACAGGTGGCCGTCCTCGGCGGTTTCAACGAGCACGAGGATCTCGGTGTTGCGGCCGTCCGGGGTCATGAAGATCAGCGCGCAGTCGAGGTAGAGCGGCGCGCCGGGAACGCCCAGTTCGCTGCCTTCGGCGACGCGGAACGTGCCGTCGTCCAGCGCCCGGAAGCTCAGCCGGTGACGTGTCGCCGTGGCGGACAGTTCGTAAGTGTCGTCCAGTTCGACCTCGGACATAAACGACAGCGCATCGCCCATGTTGGCGCCATAGCTGACGCAGAATGCGTCGCCCGGATAGACCGGGATGCTCTGGATGGGGGACATGGGGGTCTGGCTGCTCATGGTCGGTTCGGTTCTTGGATAGCCTCGGGGGCCTTGGGTACACTGGTAAGGTAGGATTGTGGCGGATTGCGGTCAATTGGCCGGTGTTTTGCTGGCATTCGGCGCGGCGGGATGTTTACTTGGCGCGAACACCAAAGGAGGGGATCATGGAACTGGGCATTTCCGGGAAACGGGCGTTGGTCTGCGCCAGCAGCAAGGGGCTTGGGCTGGGCTGTGCAAAGGCGCTGGCCGAGGCCGGGGTATCGCTGGTGATGAATGCGCGCGGGGCCGAGGCGCTGGAAGCGGCGGCTGCGGAAATTCGCGAGGCCCATGGCGTCGAGGTCGCGACGGTGGCCATTGATGTGACCACGGCTGAGGGTCAGGCCGCGGTTCTGGAGGCAGCGGGCGATATCGACATTCTGGTGAACAATGCCGGCGGACCGCCGCCGGGCATGTGGCATGACTGGGACCGCGAGGATTTCATCAAGGCGATTGATGCCAACATGCTGACGCCCATTGCGCTGATGAAGGCGTCGCTGCCGGGGATGATGGACCGCGGCTGGGGCCGGGTGGTGAACATCACCAGCCAGGCGGTGCGCGCGCCGATCGGGGTGCTGGGGCTGTCGAATTCGGCGCGGACCGGCCTGACCGGCTATGTTGCGGGCACCGCGCGGCAGGTGGCCGGCAGCGGCGTGACCATCAACAACCTGCTGCCGGGTCTGCATGACACGGACCGGGCCGCCTCGATCGACACGGGCGCGGCCGCCGCCGGCGGCATCACGCTGGAAGAGGCCCGGGCAAACCGTTGCGCCACCATCCCGGCGGGGCGGTACGGGACCGCTGACGAATTCGGGCAGGCCTGTGCGTTCCTGTGTTCGCAGCATGCCGGGTTCATCGTCGGTCAGAACCTGCTGCTGGACGGTGGCGCGACCAACCTGACCATGTGAGATGGCCGAAGCCTTTTCGCTGAAGGACCAGCTTTTTAACGCGGGAACGCTGGGCGATCTGGTGTCGGAATACGAGGCCGGCATCCCGGGCTTTGACCGGGACCGGTTCCTGCGTGCGGCGCTGGACCGGTTTCCCGATCTGGGCCTGCTGGAGCGTATGGAGTGGATGGCCGATTGTCTGGAGGCGCAGTTGCCTGCGGATTTCGAGGCGATGGCCGATCTGCTGCAGGCCTCGATGCCGCCGCCTTTGGACCCGGCGCGGACGGATGATGATTTCGGGCGGTTCATTCATGCGCTGCCGGGGATACTGGCGGTGCGGCACGGGCTGGAGGCGCATCGCGACCGGGCGCTGGACCTGATCCATGCGGCCACGCAGCGGTTTTCGATGGAGCTGTATATCCGGCCATTCCTGAACCGCTGGCCGGAGGAGACGCTGGCGCGTCTTTCGGACTGGGCGGGGGATGACAATTACCATGTGCGGCGGCTGGTGAGCGAGGGCACGCGGCCGAAACTGCCCTGGGCCAGGGCGGTGACGATCGGGCCGGATGCGACGCTGCCGCTGCTGGACCGGCTGCATGGCGATCCGACACGCTATGTGACGCGGTCGGTGGCCAACCATCTCAACGATATCGCCAAATCCGAGCCGGAGCGTGTGGTGGCGCGGCTGTCGCAGTGGCGCGCGGCCGGGCGGCAGCACGGCAGGGAGCTGGACTGGATGACGCGCCACGCGTTGCGGACGCTGGTGAAAACGGGCGATCCGGGTGCGCTGAAACTGCTCGGGTTCGACCCGGACGCGGCGGTTGAGGTGCTGGGCTTTTCGGTGCCGCGGACCTGCCGCATCGGCGACAGGATCGATATCGGCGTGGAAATGCGGGCCCGGGCGCGGACGCCGGTGATTGTCGATTACGTGTTCTGGCGTCTGCGGGCGAACGGCGTGCAGGCGCCGAAGGTGCACAAGATGAAACAGGTGGTGTTGCCGGCGGGCGAGCCGGTTTCGCTGTCCAAGACGCATCACCTGAAGGGCGATGCCACCACCTACCGGTTGTTTCCGGGTCCGCAGCGGATCGCGCTGCAGGTCAATGGCCGGGTTCTGCGGGAGGTGGAGTTCGAGCTGACCGAGGCCTGAGCGGGCCCCGGTATTGCCGCCGCGGCAAAGCTCAGCCCAGAGCGCCGTTGCGTCCCCGGACGACCATCAGCTCGCCCACGTTTTCGCTGGTGATATAGCCGATCAGGTGGTGCCTTGCATCGCAGACCGCCACAGCCGGGGCGCCTTGGTGCAGCGCCTCCAGCACGGTTTCAAGCGGGGCATCCAGCGCCAGCCGGGGAATATCGGCCTGCATGATGTCGGCAGCGGGTCGGGTGCGCGGATGTTCATCCGCCAGCGCCCGGAACAGCGCGGCGCGGGTGACGAAGCCCTCCAGCGTGCCGTCCGGGTTCAGGACCGGAAATTCGTGCTGTGTCGTGCGCAACAGCGTGGCGGCGGCGAGATCGAGGCTGTCGCCGGGGGCAAGCGCTTCGAAGCTGGTGATCATGGCGTCGCGGGCGCGGAAATGCCGGGCAACGGCGCGCATCGCGACATCCTGGCTTTCGGCAGAGGCGGCGAAGAACACGAAGACGGCGATCAGCGCCAGGAACGGGTTGCCACCGCTGAGGCCCAGAAAGCCCAGCACCACGGCCAGCGCCTGACCCACCATCGCTGCGGTGCGTGTGGCGCGGACCCGGTCCATCCACAGGCTGAGCGCGGCGCGGAAGACCCGGCCGCCATCCATCGGGAAGGCCGGGAGCATGTTGAACAGCGCCAGCAGCAGGTTGACCACCGCCAGCTGCGCCAGCAGATCCGCGCGGCCGACCGTGTCGGGGTCAAAAGCCTCGGGCGTGGGCCGCGCGCCCAGCAGCATCAGGACCGCCCAGATCACGACGTTGACCAGCGGGCCGGCCAGCGCCACGACAATCTCGTGCCGCGGGTTTTCCGGCATCCGCTCCAGCCGGGCCAGACCGCCGAAAGGCAGGAGCGTGATGTCGGGCGTCCGGATGCCGTAATATCGCGCCGCCATCGCGTGGCCGAACTCGTGCGCAACGACGCAGACGAAGAGCGCGATGATAAAGATCAGGTTGGCCAGCGCCGCCTGTGGGCCGCCCTGCACCCATGCGGCATAGGCGACCCAGCCCAGCAGCAGGAAGAAGGTGACATGGATCCTCAGCTCGGATCCAAGCAGCCGTCCGATGGAAAAGGACCAGGCCATGTTGCCCCCTCAGGCCGGCAGTGGCGGTTCAGAACGGAATTTCGTCATCCATGTCGCGGGCGACCGGAGCCGCGCTGGCGTAGGGATCCTGCTGCGGGCCCGGATCGAAGCCGCCGCCGCCGCTGCCGCCACCCCCGTCGCCGCGGCCATCGAGCATCACCAGCGTGCCGTTGAAGCCTGAAAGAACAACCTCGGTCGAATAGCGGTCCTGACCGGACTGGTCCTGCCATTTGCGGGTTTGCAGCGCGCCTTCGATATAGACCTTGGAGCCCTTGCGCAGGTATTGCTCGCACACCCGCACCAGCCCTTCGGAGAAGATCGCGACCGAGTGCCACTCGGTCTTTTCGCGGCGCTCGCCGGTGTTCTTGTCCTTCCATGTTTCCGAGGTGGCGATCCGCAGGTTGCAGACCTTGCCGCCGTTCTGGAAACTGCGCACTTCGGGGTCGCGTCCGAGGTTTCCGATGAGGATGACTTTGTTTACCGAACCGGCCATATTTCGTCCTGTCGTCTGCGTGGTTTTGGTTATCGAATCCCCGTGTGTCCGGGGTCCTGCGACCCTACACGTCCCAGAGAGTGGTTGAAACACGGTTAACGGCGGCAATCCGCCTGCGGGGTGGAAATGTTCGGGAATATTTGTATAGTGTGCGCAAAGACATTGAGGGTCGGGGCAAGCACTTGATGTATAAGAGTTTTCTTGGGTTGTGCGCGGTTGTGGCAGTGGCCGCGGGACCGGTTTCAGCGGATATGTTCTCGTCAAAGAGCCAGCGCAGCGTGTTCAAATCACGCACCAAGCTGCTGGATGACCGGGCGTCGCAGCAATATGCGAACTCGGTCCGGCTGCAGCCGCCGGCGGTGAACACGCCGACCAAATGGGGGCCGCTGCACTATTCCGGCAAGTATCAGGGCAAGTTCCTGCCGATGGCCAAGGCCGCGGCGCGCAAGCATGGCGTGCCCGAAGACCTGTTTGCCCGGCTGGTGCAGCAGGAAAGCGGGTTGAACCCGACGGCGAAATCGCACAAGGGCGCGCTGGGGCTGGCACAGCTGATGCCGGGGACGGCGGCGGTGCTGCGGGTCGATCCGATGGATCCCGAAGAGAACCTCGAAGGCGGGGCGCGCTATCTGGCCGAGCAGTACCGCAAGTTCGGGTCGTGGCGGCTGGCGCTGGCGGCGTATAACGCCGGGCCCGAGGCGGTGGAAAAATACGGCGGGGTGCCGCCCTATCAGGAAACCGAGAATTACGTGAAAGTGATCTGGGGCAGCTGAGCGGCGGGCGTTAACGCCGTTTTCACAAAACCTGTGCGATGCCGGTCTTCATCCGGGCGATGAAGAGGCGGGCATGGATCAATCCGTGGCGAAGACAGGGGACGGGCCGGTGCACCGGGCGCGGGCGCTGTTGCAGGGCGGCCGGGCCGATCTGGCGCTGGCGGGGCTGTTGCCGGTGCTGCAGCAGAACGCGGACGACCCTGCCGCGCTGGACTGTGCCGCGATGTGCTATTGGCGGCTGGGCGACGGGACGACGGCGCTGGCGCTGATGCGGGTGGTCACCGATGGCTGGCCGACGCTGGCCGCGGCGTGGTCGAAACGGGCGGCGATGGCGGCAGGCATAGGTGACGGGGCGCTGGCCGAACGGTGCCTGCTGCAGGCTTTGCGGCTGACGCCGCAATCGGTGGCGGTGCTGGCGGCGCTGAACCGGGTGGCGCCGTTTTCGCTGAACGGGGCGCTGACGCGGCGGCTGAAATCGCAGCTGAAGGACCGCAGTCTGAGCCGGGCGGACCGGGTGATGGCGCTCAACGCGCTGGGCCGGATCGAAGAGCGCGCCGGGCGCCACGCGCAGGCCTTTCGCCGGTTTGCGGCGGCCAAGGCGGCGGGCGACGGGCAGTATGACGCGGACGCGACCGACCGCAGGGTCAGCGCGCAATGCGCGCGGCCGGCTGTTGCCGCCGGGCAGGGCGGTCCGAAGGTGATCTTTGTCACCGGGATGCCGCGCAGCGGCACGACGTTGGTGGAAAGCGTATTTGATCGCCATCCGCAGGTGACCAGTGTGGGCGAAAGCCATGCGCTGACCCGTGCCCGGCAACAGGCGGCGGGCGGGTCGCCGCAGCAGGGGCGGGATGCGTATTTGGGCACGCTGGGCCTGCCGGGGCACGGCGCGGAGCGGGTTCTGGTCGACAAGATGCCGCTGAACCTGCTGGATCTGGATTTTGCCCGCCGCATCCTGCCCGAGGCCCGGTTCCTGTTCCTGCAGCGGCACCCGCTGGATGTCGGGCTGTCCTGTTTCTGCACCAATTTTCACGAAGGCAACGGGTTTTCGCACCGGCTGGAATGGATCGGGCATCTGACCCGGGCGGTGTACCGGTCGGCGGAGGATCACGAGGCCAAGCTGGGCGCGGCCTTTCGCCGGCAATCCTACCGGGCGCTGGTGAACCGGCCAGAGCGGGAGATCCGCGCGATGCTGGACCATGCCGGGCTGGACTTTCACGCCGACTGCCTGTCGCCGGAGGCGGCGCAGGGCCCGGCGCGGACCGCATCGCTGTATCAGGTGCGCGAGGCGATCAACCGGCGGGGGCTGGACAAATGGCGCGCCTACAAGGCGCAGCTGACGCCGCTGGTGGAAACGCTGGGCGCGGGCTGGATCGCGGACTGGGAGGCCGCGGATGCCGCACTGACAGGGTGAGCGCCCCGGTGTCCGCCGGAGAGAGGCCGCGTCCGGCGCCATGTCAGCGGTCGCACGGCGCTGGACCGTGGCACGCCGCGCCGCTGCGCAGTCAGTGCCGGGCAGGCAAGTGGCGCGGGCAGGTCTTCCGGCAACGGGCCGCATCCCGGCCGGGCGGTCCGGCGAGGGTGGGCGCAGCCTTGCATGATCGTCCGGAACTGGCGGGACAAATCGGCAGCAACCGGCGTTGGTGCGCGGTATCCTGGCCCGGTGAGGCCCGCCGGATTGCGCCCCGGACTAGCGCCCCTCCGGACCATCATAGGCCCGTTCAACCCGGGCGACCCGCAGCGTGTAATGCTCGTACCACTTTTCCCGGCCCAGCTTTTGCGCCAGGGCGTGACGGGCCACGGACTTCCAGTTCAGCAGCGCGGTTTCGTCCTGCCAGTAGCTGACGGTGATGCCCAGCCCGGCGGCATCGCGGGTGGATTCGACGCCGATATAACCCGGCTGTTGTGCCGCCAGCGTGACCATGGCCGCGGCCATCGCGTCATAGCCGTCTTCGGTTTCGGTGCGCTGGGCGGTAAAGATGACCGCGTAATAGGGCGGTTCGGGCAGCGGGGCGAAACGGCTGGTCATGGTGTGGATCCTCGGAACTGGTCCGCGCCAGACTAGGGCAGAAACCGGAAAATCCGTATCATATTTTCTGCCGTCCGATCCGCAATGTGCTGATCGAGAACCGCGATCCGGATGCGCCTTCCGGAAGATCCCCCGGTTTCAGGCGGGTGGATCAATCCACGCTGTCCAGCTCTTTCTTGTGCAGCCAGTCGGCATGGCGCGGCGCGCGCTTGGTGCGGGTCCATTCCTCCAGCATCGCGTCCTTGACCTTGGCCGCCTCGGCGGCCATCCGCGCGCTGTCGGGATCGTCATAGGCCAGCTCGATCCGGTGCCCGTTCGGGTCGAAGAAATAGATCGAGTGGAACACCGAATGGTCGGTGACGCCCAGAACCTCGACCCCGTTGGCCTCCAGATGCTCCTTGTAGGCGACCAGCGTGTCGCGATCCTTCACCTTGAGCGCAAGATGCTGGACCCAGAGCGGCGTGTTCTCGTCCCGGCCCATTTCCGGCTTGGTCGGCAGTTCGAAGAAGGCCAGCACGTTGCCATTGCCGGCATCGAGGAAGATATGCATGTACGGGTCGGGTTCATGCGTGGATGGCACGTGGTTTTCCGCAAAAGCCAGCGTGTAATCCATGTTCAGCATCTGCTTGTACCACTCCACCGTCTGCTTGGCGTCCTTGCAGCGATAGGCAACGTGGTGGATCTGTTCGATTTTCATGTCCGTCACTCCGGTCGTTGATTCTGATTAGTCGGGTTTGTGACGGTTGAAAATGTAACTAACAAGCGGCAATTCCGCCGCTGAGACATATCACGGCCGGCCCGGTCGAAACCGGCCCGGCCGCAGGATCAGCGTCAGGAAGACCGGCCGGTTACTCGGCCGCGACCTTGATCACCGGTGTCATCTCGGCCAGCTTTTCGTCGCTCAGGTGGCATTTGACCTGATGGCCCTCGGCCAAATGGCGCACCGGCGGCACCTCTTTTTCGCACAGCCCGCCGGGCACTTCGGATTTCCACCGGCAGCGGGTCTGGAACGGGCAGCCCGGCGGCGGGTTCATCGCCGAGGGGATATCGCCTTCCAGCACGATATGCTGTTTTTCCACCGAGGTATCGGCAATGGGAACCGCGCTGAGCAGCGCCTCGGTATAGGGGTGATAGGGGGGCGAGAAGACCTGATCGGTGGTGCCCAGTTCGACCACATGGCCCAGATACATCACCATCACCCGGTCCGACAGGTAACGCACGATCGAGAGATCGTGGGAGATGAACAGAAGCGTGGTCTTCTGCTCGCGCTGAATTTCCATCAGCAGATCGGTCACCGCCGCCTGCACGGACACATCGAGCGCCGAAACCGGTTCGTCGGCGACCACGATGCGGGCATCGCCGGCAAAGGCGCGGGCAATGCCGACCCGCTGTTTCTGACCCCCGCTGAGCTGGCGTGGCATGCGGTCGGCAAATTCGCGCGGCAGTTTCACGAGATCCAGCAGTTCGAGCATCCGCTTGCGCCGGTCGGCCTCGGTGTCGCCGATGCCGAAGATTTCCAGCGCGCGCATGATCTGCCGGCCCACGGTCATCGACGGGTTCAGCGTGTCGAACGGGTTCTGGAACACCATCTGCACCTCGCCCACCGTCTTGGCGTCGCGGTCCTCGATCGGCACCTGTTCGATGTTGCGGTTGTCCAGCAGGATTTGCCCGTCCGTGGCCGTTTCCAGCCCCATCAGCACCTTGGCAAAGGTGGATTTGCCGCAGCCGCTTTCGCCCACGATGGCCAGCGTTTCGCTTTCGCGGGCCTCGAAGCTGAGCGTTTCGTTGGCCTTGACCACCTTCTTTTCACCGCCGCCGCCAAAGAGCGCGTTGGCCGCCACCTCGTAATATTTCTTGAGGTTGTCCATCTTCAGGACAACATTGCCGATCTCGCCCTTGGTTTTCTGCTCCATCAGCTCCATCGGCGCGTCCCAGTCGATTTCGCTGAATTTCAGGCAGCGTGTCCAGTGCCGGTCATCGCCTTCGATCGGTTCCATCGGGATGGCGATGTTCTGATTGCAGCGACCGTCTTCGAAATAGTCGCATCTCGGGCCGAAATTGCAGCCCGGCGGGCGTTCATGGGGCAGGGGGAAGTTGCCGGGGATCGCCTTCAGCGGGCGCGAGTTCTTATCCGCGCCGGGCAGCGGGATCGACCGGAACAGCGCCTGCGTATAGGGATGCTGCATCTTGTCAAACACGTCTTCAATGCTGCCGGTTTCCACCGCCTCACCGGAATACATCACGCAGATCCGGTCGCAGGTTTCCAGAACAAGGCCGAGGTTGTGGGAAATGAACAGCATCGAGGTGCCGTATTTCTCGCCCAGCTCCTTGACCAGCTCGACCACGGCGGCCTCCACCGTCACGTCGAGCGCGGTGGTCGGTTCGTCGAGGATCAGCAGCGAGGGTTCCGACATCAGCGCCATGGCGATGACGATACGCTGCTGCTGCCCCCCGCTGAGCTGGTGCGGGAAGCTTTCGAGGATGCGCTTGGGGTCGGGCAGTTTCACGTCCGTGACCACCTGCAGCGCGCGGTCATAGGCATCCTTCTCGCCCAGGCCCTGGTGGATCATCGGCACTTCCATCAGCTGTTTGCCGATCTTCATCGCCGGGTTCAGCGAGGCCATGGGTTCCTGATAGATCATCGCGATCTCCGAACCGCGCAGGTCGCGCAGCTCCTCGTCGCTCATCTGGCCCATGTCGCGGCCCTTGAACTTGATCGACCCGCCGACGATACGGCCGTTCTTGCCCAGATCGCGCATCACACCCAGCGCCACGGTGGATTTGCCGCAGCCGCTTTCGCCGACAAGGCCCACGGCCTCGCCGGGCTGCACGGCCACCGAGAAATCCATCACCGCGGGAATTTCACGCAGCCGGGTAAAGAAGGAAATCGACAGCTTGTCAATCTCGAGGATCGGGCCGTCATAATCCTGTTTGGTCATTTTTTTCTCCCTGTCGGAGCGAAGCGGGGATTACACCCCTGTTCTTCTTCTGTTTTCAAATACCTCGGGGGTCCGGGGGCTGGCCCCCGGTTCCGCCGGTCCAACAACGTCCCGACGGCCAGCTCATCCGCCCTTACAGGCGTCTTCGCGAGCGAAGAGCGCCCGCAAGGGAGCGATGAGCGGCCCGCCATCAGTCTCTCAGACTTTCTTCACGCAGCCCGTCAGCCAGCAGGTTCAGCCCCAGAACGAGGCTGAGCAATGCCAGCGCCGGCGGCAGCGCAGGATGCAGGTAGATCGACAGCAGCTTCCGGCCCTCGTTGATCGTCGAGCCCCAGTCCGGGCTTTCGGGCGGCAGGCCGAGGCCGAAGAAGCCCAGAGTTCCCAGCAGGATGGTCGTGTAGCCGATCCGCAGGCAGAAATCGACGATCAGCGGCCCGCGCGCATTGGGCAGGATTTCCCAAAGCATGATGTACCACGGACCTTCGCCGCGGGTCTGCGCCGCGGCCACATAATCGCGTGTCTTGATGTCCATCGTCAGGCCGCGCACGATGCGGAACACCGTGGGCGAGTTGACGAAGACCACCGACACGAAGACCACGAGGATGCCGCCCGGAATGTCGAAGAGATCGAGGAATTCCGGCAGGATCGCCACCGCGCTGCCCCGCTCCGAGATCAGCGACAGGTAAAGCCAGATCATCACCCCGAGCACCCCGATCAGCAACGGTGTGCGGAACCGCGGCTGCGTATAGAAACGCGAGTTCAGCAGGACCGCGGTGAAGATGATCGGGAAGATGAACAGCACGGTTGCCATGTAGTTCGGCACGCCCGTGGCCACGATCTCCGGCGTCACCAGCAGGTAGAACAGCAGGATGACCGGGAAGGCCAGGATCAGGTTGGCCAGAAACGACAGGAACGTGTCCAGCCGCCCGCCGTAATACCCGGCCGGCAGGCCCAGCGTGATCCCGACCATGAAGGCAAAGAGCGTTGCCAGCGGTGCGATCTGCACCACGATCCACGCGCCCCGGACCATGCGGCTGAATACGTCGCGCGCGAGGTTGTCGCCGCCCAGCAGGTACCAGGCGAATTCGCCCTCCTCGGCACCGCGCATCGGCGTGCCGGGCACCTTGTTCTTCATGCCCGAGACCTGCGCCAGCGGATCATGGGTCACGATCAGGTCGAGCGCCCCGAAGACGCCGGTAAAGACCCAGAACATCACCAGCCCGAAGCCGATCATGCCGATCGGGCTGTCGAACAGTTTCCCGTAAAGTCCCAACCGGCGTTTGAATGCAACCGAGGCCGCGTAGAGGATGATCAGCGCGATCCAGACCGGCAGGAACTGCTGGGCCATGGACCCGATGATGCCGGCGCCGGTGCCCATGAAGGCGCCCAGCAGGATATAGAGCAGGATCACCCCGACACTGGCCAGAAACGCCCAGTAGAGCAGTTTCGACACCAGCCCCGGCACCCCGCCGCGGGCGGCGATGGTGCCATCGGGATTGACCTGTTGCGGTCCCTCTGGAACGAAGATTGAGATCAGGATATTGGCGATCGCCGCAACCAGCGTTGCCGCGATGGCCAGCATCAGGAGCGGGTTCAGGAAAGAGGCGGAGCCAGTCCAGGTAAGTGTGTCCATGTCTCGGGCCCTCCTTTAAGAAATCCGGATGCGCGGATTGAGGTAGACATAGCCGATATCCGATATCAGCTGGGTCACCAGAACCACGATCACCGAGACCACCGATACCGCCAGCAGCAGTTCGATGTCGTTATTGCCGGCGGCCTGCACCAGCACCCAGCCGAAGCCCTTGTAGTTAAAGAGCGTTTCGACGATGACGACCCCGTTCAGGAGCCATGGGAACTGCAGCATGATCACCGTAAACGGGGCGATCAGCGCATTGCGCAGCGCATGTTTCAGAACGATGTTGTGAAAACTCACGCCTTTGAGCCGCGCGGTACGGATATACTGTGCCGTCATCACCTCGGTCATCGAGGCCCGCGTCATCCGCGCGATATAGCCCATGCCGTAGAGCGAGATGGTCAGCACCGGCAGGAAGAAGTTTTCGAAGGTCGGGTTTTCCATGGCCGATGTGGCCGTGCCCTTGAACCATTTGAGCCCGACCGCCGAGGAGGTGAACACGGCGATGAAGATCACGCCGGAGACATATTCCGGCGTTGCCGTGGTCAGGATCGAGAAAGTCGACAGTGACCGGTCCAGCGGCGAACCCTCGCGCATCCCGGCCAGCACGCCCACAAGCAGCGCCGATGGCACCATCAGCAGCAGGACCCAGAACATCAGGTAGCCGGTATTGCCGAGCCGGACCGCAATGATGCCGGCGACGTCTTCCTTGAACACCGTGGAATAGCCCCAGTCGCCCTGCAGGATACCGCACAGGCCGGGCGCGTCGGCGGCCTCTTCGGCGCTGACTGTACCGTTGATACAGCGCCCGCGGACGCCGTCTTCGGTTTCCAGCGTCCAGCCGGGCAGAACGCCCAGCCACTGGCCGTATTTCACCAGCGTCGGCTTGTCATAGCCATTGCTGGCCAGCCAGCTGTTCACGGCCTCTTCCGACATGCGGAAGTTGCCCTGGGTTTTGGCCAGCTTTTCAAGATTCGGGTAGAGATTGGTCAGGAAGAAGACCACGAAGGTCAGACACAGCGCCGTGAGGATCATCACGCCTGTCCTGCGTAGGATAAATAGTCCCATTAGGGCCCCCTGTTGATCAGGCTATCGTCGAACCCTTTTTTGCGGGTCCTTGTCATTGTTGGCATTCGGGTGCCGAGGTCGGCTGCGCCCCGCGGGGCGCAACCGGATCTTCAGGCCGGCTCAGCTGGCCCATCCCCACTTGTAGTGGTGGTGTTCGAAGGCGATGTGCATATCGGTGCCGACCAGACCTTCGCGGTAGTGGCGATAGAGCGACCGCCAGTAAGGCTGAACCGTCACGCCTTCCTCCTGGATCAGCGCTTCGCCCCTGGCGGCAACCTCGCGGCGCTTGTCCGCATCGGCCAGCGACAGGGCCTCTCCGAGCAGCGCGTCGAAATCGGGGTTGGCCCAGCCGAATTCGTTCCAGGCCTCGCCCGAGCGATAGGCCAGCGCCCAGATCTGAACGCCCAGCGGGCGGTGGTTCCAGTTCGTCGAGCTGAACGGATACTTGGCCCAGTCGTTCCAGAAGGTCGAGCCGGGCAGAACCGTCCGTTTGACGTTGATGCCCGCGTCACGCAGCTGGGCGGCAACGGCATCGGTGGTGTTGCGGCGCCAGTCATCGTCGATCGACAGCAGTTCATGCTCGAAATCGGCCATACCGGCCTCTTCCATCAGCGCCTTGGCGCCGGCCGGATCATGGGCCTGCGGCGGCAGTTCCGCGTATTCCGGGTGCTTCGGCCCGACATGGTGGTTTTCCGCGATCTGACCACGGCCGCCATATCCCAGTTCCAGCAGAACATTGTTGTCCACCGCCATCTGCAGCGCCTTGCGCACGCGCTTGTCGGCGTAAGGTTTCTGACCGTTGACATCGGCCAGCTGGTTCGGGCGGATGACGATCGTGCCCATGGTGACCACTTCGGATTTCACGAGCCCGAGGCCGTCGAGCACGTCGATGAATTCGCCCACGCTTTCGTGGACAAGGTCGACTTCCTCGGCTTCGATCGCGGCCAGCCACGAGGACGGGTCCGTGCCGTAATCGACATATTCGATCCGGTCGAGATAAGGCCCGCCATAGACGTCCGTGCCCCACCAGCTGTGGTTATCATTGCGCACCAGCGTGCATTTCACGCCGACTTCCAATTCCTCGATCAGGTACGGGCCGGTGCCCACGTTCTTGGTGTGGTCTTCGTTCTGGAAGGACGAATGGGTTATTGCCGAGGGGTAGTCGGACATGCCCGCGATCAGCGAGATTTCCGGCTGCGGCAGGTTCAGGCGCACGGTGTGGCTGTCCACGACCTCGACGGCGCCGTTGATTGCCTTGTTGGTGTTGGCGTCAACCAGCGTGGCGAAACGACCGGCCATCGAGTTGCCCTCGACATCCTTGTCGCACCAGCCGGTGATGTTGCGCGCCACGTCTTCGGCGGTGAAATCGTCACCGTTGTTCCATTTCACGCCCTTGCGGACGTTCAGCGTGTACTGGGTTGCGTCTTCGTTGATTTCCCAGCTTTCCAGCAGCATGCCGCGGAAGGTGCCGTCGGAATTGTATTCAACGAGGTATTCCAGCGTGCCGCGGCCCTGATTGCCCATTTCGGACCAGTCATAGGTGCGTGGTTCCTTCATGCCGCGGACTGACATCTGAACCCGGATGGTGCCGCCGGCCTTGGCGTGGCTTGCGGCGCGGGCCGGGGCCGGCATGGCAACACCGATCATGCCGTAAGCGGCCGTCGCGGTGACGCCCAGCATGGTGGACCGGGTCAGAAATTCCCGCCGGCTGAGTTTTCCGGCGCGATATTCCCCGGCATGCATTTCTGCTGCCCAGTGCACGGGCTTTCCGGTGAGTGTCTTGGATGTCATATGTATCTCCCTGAGGCGCGATAACGGGACCGGTGCACGGGACCACGTGGTCCCTGGCCGGTTACGGATTGGAATTCTTGGCGATTGTTGCCCCCATGACCGCATTCGGCACGAGTTTTCCGCAGCCGTCAACGGCTGCATTCGGCATTTCATGTAATATTTGCGACATCGGGCTTGGTCAAAAACGACACAAGCGGGCCGGCGGACGGGTTTGTTCAGGGCCGGTCCGGTGCGATGGAATGCCATCCGGACATGCGCGCCCGGAACCATGTGCGCTGTCGTTTGGCGAATTGCCGGGTGGCAATGGCGATGCGTTCGCAGGCGTCTTCGAGCCCGCATTCGCCGCGCAAATGGGCGGTCAGTTCCGGCACCCCGATCGCGCGGAAAGCGGGCAGGGCAGGGTCGAAGACGTCCAGCATGGCGCGCACTTCGTCCAGCGCGCCCTGTTCCAGCATCCGGGCAATGCGCAGCCGGATCCGCGGTTCCAGCCAGTCGCGCGGGGCGTCGAACACGAAGCGGGTGGCAGCGTCGGCAGGCAGGAGCGGCGCGGGCGTGTCGGCCTGCCATTCGGCCAGCCCGCGCCCGGTGCCCCGCAGCACTTCCCACGCACGCTGAATCCGGGCGCGGTTCTGGCGGTCGATTCGCGCTGCCGTCGCCGGGTCGAGCTCTGACAGCATCCGGTCGCGTGGCAGGGCGTCGCCCGCGGCCCGGATGTCCGGCGGGGTTTCGGGGATTTCGGCCAGCCCTTCGGTCAGGGCCGAGAAATAGAGCCCGGTGCCGCCGACGATGATCGGGCGCGGGCCCTGATCCAGAAGCGGCGCAACCTCGCGCAGCCATTCACCGGCGGAGTAGCTGTTGCGCCAGCTGACATGGCCATAAAGGAGGTGCGGCGCGCGGGCTTCTTCCGCGGGCGACGGGCGGGCGGTGATGACGCGCCAGCAATCGTAAACCTGGCTGGCATCGGCGTTGACGATCACCCCGCCCAGTGTCTCGGCAATTTCGAGCGCCAGCGCGGATTTGCCCGACGCGGTCGGGCCGGCGATCAGGACCGGGCGGTCGGCGGGGATATCCGGCAGATCGCGCATCAGCCGCCGCCGTGGCGGTCGCAGGTTTCAGGCGCGCTGTCCGGTCTCATTCGGCAATCCCTTCCTGATGCACCGGGGTGCATTGCGCCATGGCGCGATTTCGGACATTAAGCCGCCAGATAATCCCGGTTCTCAGCGGAGCGCAACATGACCCCCACATCGACAGACCCATCTACGGCGCAACAGCCGGCCTACAAGCGGGTCATGCTGAAGATTTCCGGCGAGGCCCTGATTGGCGATCAGGGGTTCGGCCTGCATCCGCCAACGGTGCAGCGCATAGCCGAAGAGGTGAAGTCGGTGCATGACCTTGGCGTCGAGATCTGCATGGTGATCGGCGGCGGCAACATCTTTCGCGGGCTCAGCGGATCGGCGCAGGGGATGGAACGCACGACGGCCGATTACATGGGGATGCTGGCAACGGTGATGAATGCGCTGGCGATGCAGTCGGCGCTGGAGGCGCTGGGGGTGTTTACGCGGGTCATCAGCGCGATCCGCATGGATGAGGTGGCCGAGCCTTACATCCGCCGCCGCGCGGTGCGGCACCTTGAGAAGAAGCGGGTCTGCATTTTTGCTGCCGGGACCGGGAACCCCTATTTCACCACCGACACCGCGGCGACGCTGCGCGCCAACGAAATGTCTTGTGAGGCGATTTTCAAGGGCACGAAGGTGGACGGGGTTTACGACAAGGACCCGGTCAAATTCGACGATGCAAAACGCTATGACACAGTGAGCTATGATGACGTGCTGGCCAAGCGGCTGGGGGTTATGGACGCCTCGGCCATCGCGCTGGCGCGGGACAATAACCTGCCGATCATCGTTTTTTCGCTGGACGAACCGGGGGGGTTCCGGGGCATTCTGGCCGGGGAGGGCACCTATACAAAGGTGCATGGTTGACGCTATAGAGCGGGAAAACCGCACGAAGACCGAGGGAGAACCGGCGCATGTCAGACGAGTTTATGCTGGACACTGATGATCTGGAACGCCGTATGGATGGGGCGATGGCGGCGCTGCGGACAGAATTTGCGTCGCTCAGGACCGGACGGGCCAGTGCGTCGATGCTGGAACCGATCATGGTGGACGCCTATGGGGCGACGACGCCGATCAACCAGGTCGGCACCGTGAACGTGCCCGAATCGCGGATGGTGACCGTCAATGTCTGGGACAAGTCGCTGGTCAGCAAGGTGGAAAAGGCAATCCGGGAGAGCGGGCTGGGGATCAATCCGCAGCTGAACGGCACCATCATCATGCTGCCGATCCCGGAGCTGAACGAGGAACGCCGGCGCGAGCTGACCAAGGTGGCCGGGCAATATGCCGAAAGCGCGCGGGTGGCGATCCGCAACGTGCGCCGTGACGGGATGGACCAGATCAAGAAGGCCAAGAGCGACGGCACCGTGTCCGAGGACGATCAGAAGTTCTGGGAAACCGAGGTGCAGGAGCTGACCGACAACCACGTTGCGGCAGTGGATGCCGCGCTGGAAACGAAACAGGCCGAGATCATGCAGGTCTGAAACGGACCGGCCGGGCGGAGCTGAAGAAATGGATCAGGCGATGCCCGAGCAGGCAGAACAATCCGGCGGTCCGCGACACGTGGCGATCATCATGGATGGCAACGGGCGCTGGGCACAGGCCCGCGGGCGGCCAAGACTGTTTGGTCATCACGCCGGGGCCAAGCGGGTCCGCGAGGTGGTCGAAGCCTGCGAGGATCTGGGTGTCAAGTATCTGACCATCTTTGCATTTTCGACCGAGAACTGGAAGCGGACACAGGTTGAAGTGGCCGGGCTGATGAGCCTGTTCCGGCGCTATATCACGCAGGAAACCAAGGCACTGAATGAAAAGAACGTGCGCGTGCGGTTCATCGGCGACCGGGTGCGGCTGGATGACAAGCTGGTCAAACTGATGGATCAGCTGGAGACGCTGACCGGCCAGAATGACGGTGTGCAGCTGACCATCGCGATCAATTACGGCGGCCGCGACGAGGTGGCCCGCGCGACACGGCGGCTGGCGCAGGATGTGGCCGATGGCAAGCTGCAGCCGGGGGACGTGGACGAGGAAACCCTGCCGCGGTATCTCGATACCCGCGTGCTGCCCGATCCCGATCTGGTGATCCGGACCAGCGGCGAGGCGCGGATTTCGAACTTTCTGCTGTGGCAGTCGGCCTATTCCGAATACGAGTTCATCGACACGCTGTGGCCCGACTTTACCGCGGCTGAATTCGGACGCCTTTGCGCCGGTTACGGTGCACGCGACCGTCGCTTTGGGACCGTCAAGGCATGAGCGCAGAGGGACGCTGGTCCGACCTTGCCATGCGGATGGTGTCGGGTCTGGCGCTGGCGGCGCTGGGGCTGGGGGCGGTGTGGGCCGGCGGCTGGATCTTCATCTGGTTCGTGGCGCTTGCCTGTGGCGGGATCATGTGGGAGCTGGTGCGCATGCTGGCGCCCGACCGGCCCGAGGTGTCGGGCGGGCTGGGTGTGCTGACCACTCTGTGCTCGGTGCTGGCGATCTGGTTTCCCGCCGGGCTGGCGTTGCCGACGCTGCTGATCCCGGCGGTGCTGGGATGGCTTCTGCTGAAAGTGCAGCGGCGGATTTTCGTACCTTACGCGTTTTTCATCCTGCTGGCCGGGTTCGGCATGGCGTCGGTGCGGTCGGAATTCGGGTTCACGTGGATGTTGTGGCTGATCCTGACGGTGGCGGCCACCGACATCGCCGGGTATTTCGCCGGCCGGCTTCTGGGCGGGCCGAAATTCTGGCCGGCGATCAGCCCGAAAAAGACATGGTCCGGGACGATGGCGGGCTGGGCGCTGGCGGCGGTTGTGGGGCTGGCGTTCACCAGCGTTCTGCCCGGTGGCGTGCTGTTGGTGGCGCTGTCGGTGGTTGCGTCCTTTGCGTCGCAGATGGGGGATATTGCCGAAAGCGCGGTCAAGCGCCATGTGGGGGTGAAGGACAGTTCAGCGCTGATCCCCGGCCATGGTGGCATTTTCGACCGGTTTGACGGTATGCTCGGGGCGTCGGTGCTGGTGCTGATCGTGATGGAAGTGACCGGATATCCGCCGGGGGTCATGTAGTGCGACGGGTTTCAGTTTTCGGGGCGACGGGGTCGATCGGGCAGAACACGATCGATCTGATTGCGCGCGACCCGACGGCCTATCAGGTGGTGGCGCTGACCGGTGGGCGCAACATCGCGCAGCTGGCCGCGGATGCCCGGCGGCTGAGGGCCAACGTGGCGGTGACGGCCTATCCCGAATGTTATGACGAACTGTGCGGCGCGCTGGCGGGATCGGACGTGGAGGCCGCGGCAGGTGCCGACGCGCTGCTGGAGGCTGCGGCCCGGCCGGCGGACTGGGTGATGTCGGCCATTGTCGGGGCGGCGGGGCTGGAACCCGGGCTGATTGCGCTGCGGCAGGGGGCGACGCTGGCGCTGGCCAACAAGGAAACGCTGGTCTGTGCCGGGGCACTGGTGATGGAGACCGCGCGGGCGCATGGCGCCCGGCTGTTGCCGGTGGACAGCGAGCATTCCGCCATTTTTCAGGCGCTGGTGGGTGAGGATCTGTCGGCGGTTGAGCGTATCGTGATCACCGCCAGCGGCGGCGCTTTCCGCGACTGGCCGCTGGAGCGGCTGGCTGTTGCCACCCCGGCCGAGGCGTCCACGCATCCCAACTGGGCCATGGGGCAGCGGATCACGATCGACAGCGCGTCGATGTTCAACAAGGCGCTGGAGCTGATTGAAACGCGGGAGTTTTTCGGCGTGTCGCCGGAGAAGATCGAGGTGATCGTGCATCCGGAATCGCTGATCCATGCGCTGGTCGGGTTCCGCGACGGGGCGCTGATGGCGCATGTCGGGGCGCCGGATATGCGACACGCCATCGGCTATGCGCTGCACTGGCCCGAGCGCAGGTCGCTGCCGGTCGAGCGACTGGATCTGGCGAAGGTGGCGCAGATGACGTTCCGGGCGCCAGACGATGCGCGCTATCCGGCGCTGCGGCTGGCGCGGCAGGTGATGGCGCGGGGCGGTTTGTCGGGCGCGGTGTTCAATGCCGCCAAGGAAACCGCGCTGGATGCATTTATCGCCGGGCAGATCGGGTTTTCGGACATGAGCACCGTTGTCGAGGCGGTTCTGGAGCACACAGAAGCGCAGCCCGGCCTTATTGATGCCGCAATGACACTTGATAACGTCGGCAAAACAGACCATCTGGCCAGACAATGTGCCATGTCAGTGATGGCGAAAAGAGCAGGATGACGTTTTGGACCCGACTTCGCTGATCCCGCAGTTTGGCGGCATTGCCTACACGGTGCTGGCTTTTGTTGTTGCGCTATCGATCATCGTCGCGGTGCACGAATATGGCCATTACATCGTGGGCCGGCTGTCCGGCATTCATGCCGAGGTGTTTTCGATCGGTTTCGGGCCGGTGTTGTGGAGCCGCGTGGACAAGCGCGGCACGCGCTGGCAGCTCGCGGCGCTGCCGTTTGGCGGATATGTCCGGTTTCTGGGTGATGCCAATGCGGCCTCGGGCAAGGATGACGAAGCCATGGAGGCGGCGGCCGATCCCGCCGCGCTGAGGCGCACGATGCACGGGGCGCCGTTATGGGCGCGGTCGGCCACTGTGGCGGCAGGCCCGGTGTTCAATTTCGCCATGTCCATCATCGTTTTTGCGCTGATCTTCTTTTCGCAGGGCGAAATCCGCGATCCGCTGACGGTGGGGGATCTGCGCACGCTGCCCGGTGGAAACCTGCAGCTGCAGCCCGGTGACGAGATCCTGAGCATCAATGGCGCGCAGGTGCCGTCGTATACGGATGCGTCGTGGACGACGTTCAGCCGCGCGCTGCCGCGGGAGCCGGTGCTGAACTACGGGGTGCGCCGGGACGGTCAGACGCTGAGTGTGGACGGGCCGTTCCTGTTCCCGGCACAGGTCACGCAGGTGGCGCCGCGCAGCGCGGCCCATGACAGCGGGCTGCGGCCGGGTGACGTGATCGTCGCGGTTGACGGCGAGGCGGTGTTTGCCTTCGATCAGCTCAAGACCGCTGTCGAAAGCTCGGACGGGCGACCGCTGTTGCTGGACGTGTTCCGGGGCGGTGAGACGCTGAAATTCACGCTGGCCCCGCGGCGCACGGACGAGCCGCAGGAGCAGGGTGGCTTTGTCACCCATTGGCGCATCGGCATTGTCGGCGGCATGGCATTTGAGCCGGCAACCGTGGCCACCGGTCCGGCCGACGCGGTGACCGGCGCGGTGGTTCAGACATGGCGGATCGTGCGCAGTTCGGTTTCGGGGCTGTGGCATATGGTGACCGGGGCGATCAGCACCTGCAACATCTCGGGCCCGCTGGGGATTGCTGAGACATCCGGTGCCATGGCGTCGCAGGGCACGCAGAGCTTTGTGTGGTTCATTGCTGTTCTGTCAACGGCGGTCGGGCTGCTGAACCTGTTCCCGATCCCGGCGCTGGATGGCGGGCATCTGGTGTTTTATGCCTACGAGGCGGTGGCGGGTCGTCCGCCCAGCGACGGCGCGCTGCGGATCATGATGTCAGTCGGGATCGCGCTGATTCTGACGCTGATGGTGTTTGCACTGGGCAACGATCTGTTCTGCCCCTGACCGGTCCACTCTAAAGCTGCGAACACGCCCTAGTGTTGCCACATTCACCAACTAGTTCTGATTGCAGGTAATTCGAATGGAGCGGTGAAAATGTCCACTCTGCAGCAGTCATATCGCGGTCTTGGCCTGGTCTTCCGGTTGAATCTGGAACTGATGATCAACCTTGTGGTGCTGATCATCGCCCTTCTGACAGGGGCCTATATCGGCAGCCTCTGACCCCGATCCCAATTCCCTCGGCAAAGACCCGCAGGTGGTTGCACCTGTGGGTCTTTTTGCTGTTTTGACAACACCGTATTATCCCGATACTCAGGTCTGAGTAGTCTGCCAAACGTTGGGTCGAAAATATGGGTCTGGGCAAAAATGCGGGTATATCCTGCAGTCGGCGACGTGTAACCTGCTACATGTTGTGCCGGGTTCATCTGGTATTTTTCATAGCAATTGCAACGCTTTTCGGCACGTTCGTCACCCGGGCAGAGGCCCAGAACTACCGCTTCACTTCGGTTCAGGTCGAAGGGAATCAGCGCATAGAAACGAGCACCATCGTCAGCTACACGGGAATCGCCCGGGGCGAGTCACTGACCGCCGGTCAGCTGAATGACGCCTATCAGAAGGTTCTTGACAGCGGGCTTTTCGAAACCGTGGAGTTTGATCCGCGCGGCGGCACGCTGGTTATCCGGGTGCAGGAATTCCCGACGATCAACGCGATCAGCTTCGAGGGCAACAAGCGTCTGGATGACGATGCCCTGAGCGGGATCATTCAAAGCACGACGCGGCGGGTGTTCGACCCGGCCCAGGCCGAGCGCGACGCCGGCACCATCGCGCTGGCGTATTCCCAGCAGGGCCGGATTTCGGCCACCGTCACACCGCGCATCATCCGTCGGTCCGACAATCGCGTCGATCTGGTCTACGAGATTTCCGAGGGCAGCACGACCGAGGTTGAACGGATCAGCTTTGTCGGCAACAGCGTGTTTTCCGACCGCCGTCTGCGCCGGGTTCTGCAAACCAAGCAGGCGACGGTGCTGCGGGCGCTGTTCCGGAGCGACACGCTGATCGAAGACCGGCTGGAGTTTGACCGGCAGGTCTTGCGCGATTTCTACCTGTCGCGCGGCTATGTCGATTTCAGGGTGCTGAGCACCAATGCCGAACTGACGCGCGAACGCGATGCCTATTTTCTGGTGGTGAATGTCGAGGAGGGGCAGCAGTTCCGGTTTGGCCAGATCACCACCATCAGTGAAATTCCCGGGGTCAATGCCGAAGAGTACCAGAGGGCGCTGAAGGTGCGGCCGGGGGTGGTTTATTCGCCTTCGCTGATCGAAAGCTCGATTGCCCGGCTGGAACGGCTGGCGATCCGCAATGACGTTGATTTCCTGCGTGTCGAGCCGCGTATCTCGCGCAATGACCGCGACCTGACGCTGGATGTGGAATTCGCGCTGGTGCGCGGGCCGCGCATTTTCATCGAGCGGATCGATATCGAGGGCAACACGACCACGCTGGACCGGGTGGTGCGCCAGCAATTCCGGGTGGCCGAGGGCGATCCGTTCAACCCGCGTGAGATCCGTCAGGCTGCCGAGCGCATCCGGGTGCTGGGCTTCTTCGCCGACACGCAGGTCGAGGCCCGCGAAGGCACGACGCCGGACAAGGTGGTTGTGGATGTCGATGTGGAGGAGCAGCCGACCGGGTCACTGCAGCTTGGTGGTTCGTTCTCGACGGCTGATGGCTTCGGGGTTGCGATCGGGCTGTCGGAAGACAACTTCCTTGGCCGCGGCCAGCGTCTGGCGCTGAGCCTGTCGACCGCACAGGACAGCGAAGAATACATTCTGGGCTTTACCGAGCCGTTTCTGCTGGGCTGTGATCTGCGGCTTGATCTGGATCTGGGGTTCTCGGCCCGGGATTCGAGCTTTGCCAGCTACGACACGGAACGGACGTTCTTCGATCCGTCATTGCAGTTTCCGATCAGCGACCAAAGCCGGCTGGCGGTGCGCTATTCCTGGAACAACAGCGTCATGCTCAGCCGGGATACCACCTCGGGGCAGGAGCTGACCGGTTTCACGATTGCCAATGAGATTGCAAGCGGCAAGCAGACAACCAGCCTGCTGGGCCTGACCTATACTTATGACAGCCGTCTGTCGGGCCTGAACCCGAATGCGGGGTTCCTGTTCGAGATCGGGGCCGACATGGCCGGGCTGGGCGGTGACAACGAGTATTTTTCGACCCGGGCCAAAGCGATTGCGCAGACGCAGATTCTGAACGAAGAGATAACGCTGCGCGCCACGGTCGAAGGCGGCGCCCTGCACTGGCGCGGCGGCAATTCCAGCCGCGTGATTGACCGTTTCCAGCTGGGCCCGTCGGTGATGCGCGGGTTCGAGCCGCAGGGGATCGGGCCGCGGGAGCTGGTGGATCGGTGCGTGCCGGGATCGGTCTGCGACGTGACCGCGGGCACGGGTGATATCTACTCGACCAACGATGCGCTGGGCGGCAACCTCTATGCCGTTGCCCGGTTCGAGGCCGAGTTTCCGCTGGGTCTGCCGGAGGAGCTGGGGCTGCGCGGGTCGTTGTTCTACGATATCGGCAACCTGTGGAATTTGGACAATGTGAACACCACGGCCACCGGCGGCTGTGCCGGCACCACCTGCAGCCAGAACATTGTAGGCGCGGGCGGGTCTTTCCGGCAGGTCGTCGGGTTCGGGCTGATCTGGGATTCCGCGCTGGGCCCGTTGCGGCTGAACTTTACGCACGCCCTGTCGAAGGAAAGCTTTGACAACGAGCAAACCTTCGATCTGACCGTGTCGGCCCGGTTCTGACCGGGTGGCGGTGCGGGCGGCGGCATCCGGGCTGCGCAGCTGGATTATCTGTGCCTTTGTATTGTTAATGTTGTCGGGGCCGTCACAGGCCCAGCAGCTGGGCCTTGCGCAGAGCCCGATCCTGACCATCGAATCGAACCGCCTGTTTACCGAGAGCGCGTTCGGCCGGCGTGTGGCGCGCGAGGTGGAAGCCGACAGTGCCGTTTTGTCCGCCGAAAACCGGCGCATCGAGGCGGAGCTGATCGAGGAAGAAAGGGAACTGACCCGCCGCCGGCCAGAAATGGAGGCCGACACCTTCCGTGTTCTGGCCGATGCCTTTGACGTAAAGGTGCAGTCCATCCGCCACGATCAGGACGAAAAGGCCCGGGCGCTGAACCAGAAGCAGGAAGCCAGCCGGGTCATGTTCTTCAACACGGCGCGGCCAATTCTGGAAAACCTCATGCGCGAGGCCGGGGCGGCGGTGATTCTGGAACGGTCCACGGTGTTCCTGAGCGCCAATATCAGCGACGTGACCGATCTGGCGATTGCCCGGATCGACGGTGCGCTGGGCGACGGGCCCGAAACCCTGCCCGGAGCGGAAGACGAATAACCCGGGCTCAGCCGGTTTTGCGGATCAGGTAGACCTGATGCGCGCCGGTCTCGCTCTGCCCGGCCAGTTCATGCCCCGATTCCGCGCAGAAATGCGGCACGTCGACAACCGCTGCCGGATCGTCTGCCAGCAATTCCAGAACCGCGCCGGGTTGCAGGGATTTCAGCACTTTGCGGGCCTTTAGGACGGGCAGCGGGCAGAGCAGGCCGCGGGCGTCGAGCGTTTTTTCGGGTCGCGTCATAGGGTTGGGGTAACGTCGATGTTTCACGCTGTCCACAGGGATGTGACCCCGTGTACCGTGACCTTGCCCACCGGATCGCATAAGAGCGGATCATGTTCGGAATAGACATCATCGACGCGGGCCTGTTGCCGGCCATGTTCGTGGCCCTGCTGGCCGGTGTGATCAGTTTCCTGTCGCCCTGCGTGCTGCCGATTGTACCGCCGTACCTTGCTTATATGAGCGGTGTTTCGGTGGGCGAACTGAGCGCAGAAGACCGCGGCAGGAACCCGGCCCTGCTGCCGGCGCTGTTCTTTGTGCTCGGGCTGAGCACGGTGTTCCTGTTTCTGGGCTTTACCGCGTCGGCGATCGGAACCGTGTTTCTGGCCTATCAGGGATGGTTCAACACCATTGCCGGGCTGCTGGTGATGGCGTTCGGGGCGCATTTTGTCGGAATTTACCGGATCGGGTTCCTTGACCGCGAGGCCCGGATCGACGTGGGCGATCAGGGCGGCACGTCGTTTGGTGCCTATGTTCTGGGGCTGGCCTTTGCCTTTGGCTGGACCCCCTGCATCGGTCCTCAACTGGGGGCGATCCTGTCGCTGGCCGCCTCTGAGGGGTCTGTGTCCCGCGGCACCATGTTGCTGGCGGTTTATGCCGCCGGGCTGGGCGTGCCGTTTCTGCTGGTGGCGGCCTTTCTGCCCCGGTTGGGCGGGGTGATGGGCTGGATCAAACGGCATATGGAGCGGATCGAGCGGGTCATGGGCCTGCTTTTGTGGACGGTCGGGTTGCTGATGCTGACCGGCGGGTTTTCGCGGTTCTCCTACTGGCTGCTGGAAACCTTCCCGGCGTTGGCGGTGCTGGGTTAGGTCCGCGCCTTACTCTCGCCGCAAAACCCGGCTATGGTTGGGCCATTAAGAGGCTGAGCAAAACGCGGGACCAAAATGAGCCGCGACACAAACCAGACAGTGCGCCGGCGCCGGGTGTTCTATTTCCCCGGCTACGACCCTGTGCATTCGCGCAAGTACCGGGAACTTTACCGTAAGGAAGCCGCCGCGCAGGCGGCGGTTTCGGGCTATGAGATTTCTCTCAAAGGGCGGCAGACGAAGGCCAGCTATGGCTGGCGGATCGAGGCCGGGATGGACGGGCAGCAGGTGACCTCGGACATGGAGGTCATGGTGTGGTCCGACATCGTGCGCAATTCGATGTCCAATTCGATCCCGGCAACCTACCGGCAGCTGGGCCACGTGGCGTGGACCTATATCGCGTCGGGCGCGCTGTGGCGGCTGATGCGGCTGCGCAAGGGCCCGGTGATCGCGGCGCTCTACCCGGTGGTGTTCCTGCTGGCGCAGCTGCTGCTGGCGATTGGCCTGGCCTGGGGGCTGGGTGCGCTGGGGGCGGCGCTGGCCGGGACGGCCGGGCTGATTGCGGGTGTCGGGCTGGGGCTCGGGGCCGGGGGGCTGGCGATCCGCTGGTTCCGGGTCCATGACAACCTGTTTTATATCTACTACCTTTTGCACAATTACGCCTATTCGGCGCAACATCAGGGGGTTACTCCTGCGGATCTTGCCGCGCGGCTGGCGGAGTTCACCGACATCATTGCCGGCGCCCTGCAGGAGGATGTGGACGAGGTTCTGATCGTTGGCCATTCCTCGGGCGCGCATCTGGCGGTGTCGGTTCTGGCTGACCTGATCCGGTCCGGGCGCGTCCCCGAGACGGGTCCGGCGCTGGCGCTGCTGACGCTGGGGCAGGTGGTGCCGATGGTGGCGTTCCTGCCGCGGGCCTATGAACTGCGCGCCGATCTGCAATACCTGTCGGCGCGCGACGAGCTGACCTGGATCGATGTCACCGCGCCCGGGGATGGCTGTACCTTTGCGCTGTGCGACCCGGTTACGGTCTGCGGTGTTGCGCCCGAGGGCAAACGCTGGCCGCTGGTGGTGTCGGCGGCGTTTTCCAAGACACTGAAACCGGAGACATGGGCGCGGCTGCGCTGGAAGTTTTTCCGGCTGCATTTTCAATATCTTTGCGCCTTCGATGCGCCGGGCGATTATGATTATTTTGCCATTACCGCGGGTCCGCGCCTGCTGGCCGATCGTTACGCAGGCCGCCAGCCGTCGAAATCGCGGATCGAGGCGGCGGTCAGCAAATACACCTCTGTTCAGCCGGCATGAGCCTGCCGCCCAAGCCGCCGGCCCGGCCGGACCGTGTGTCGCTGTGGCGCTACATGAAGCTGTTTCGGCAGGACCTGTTGTCGGCCCAGCCCGCGCGGCTTTACCGGGCATGGATGGCCGAGTTCCGGACGCCGTTTTTCCGGTCATTCCTGCTTAACCAGCCGGATCTGGTCAAAACCGTCCTGAAAGACCGCCCCGACGATTTTCCCAAGTCGAACCGGATCAGCGAAGGGTTGCGGCCGCTGTTGGGCAATTCGGTTTTCCTGACCAATGGCGAGGTGTGGAAGCGGCAGCGGCAGATCATTGATCCGGCTTTCGAGGGCGGGCGGCTGAAGGACACGTTTCCGGCCATGCGGGCCTCGGCCGAGGCCACGGTGGTGCGGCTTGCAGAGCGGGTGGGCGCGCCCGTGGAGATCGAGGAGGAAACCAGCCACGCGGCGGCGGATGTCATTTTCCGCACCCTGTTTTCGATCCCGATCGAGCATGCGGTCGCCGCGCAGGTGTTCACCCGGTTCCGGGCGTACCAGCGGGCGCAGCCGATCCTGAACCTTGCCGCCTTCGTGCCGCTGCCGAAATGGATGCCGCGGTTCTATCCCCGGGGCACAAAGGAAAACGCCCGTGAAATCCGCGGTCTTATCGGGCAGCTGACGGCCGAGCGGATGGCGGCGATCGAGGCCGGCACCGCGCTGGACGATCTGGCCACCAAGATCATGACGACCCGCGATCCGCAGACCGGGGCGCGGTTCGATACCGAAGAGATGGTCGACCAGGTGGCGATCTTCTTTCTTGCCGGGCATGAAACCAGCGCCTCGGCACTGGCCTGGACGCTGTACCTGATGGCGCTTTACCCGGAATGGCAGGACCGGGTCGCCGAAGAGGCCGACGCGCTGCGCGATCCGGGGTTTTCGGTGATGAGCAAACTGCGGGTCAGCCGCGACGTGTTTCGCGAGGCGCTGCGGCTTTATCCGCCGGTGCCGATGATGGTGCGCGAGGCGACCTGTCCGGAGCGGTTCCGCGACCGGGACGTGCCGGTCGGCGCGCAGATGGTGCTGAGCCCGTGGCACCTGCACCGGCACAGCCGGATCTGGGACAACCCCGACGGGTTCGACCCGGACCGGTGGGGCACGCAGAACGGCAAGGCCTGTGCGCGGGACGCCTATATCCCGTTTTCGGCCGGACCGCGGGTCTGTACCGGGGCCGGGTTTGCCATGGTCGAGGGGCCGCTGTTGCTGTCGGTTTTGCTGCGGGCCTTCCGGGTGACACCGGTCGAAGGCCGCGCGCCGGTGCCTGTGGCGCATCTGACGGTGCGCTCGAAAGATGGCATCTGGCTGAAACTGGAACGCCGGGACCGGACCCTTTGAAAGGGTCCGCTGCGCTTTCTTTGAAAGAAAGCGTCGGGGGCAGGCGTATGTCTCTGGCGCTGCGAAGGCAGGGAATCAGACGTCAGAGCGCGGTTCCGGCGCTTGTCCGATGCGGCAGGGAAACGGAAACTTTCAAAGTTTCCGTGCCGCTTTCCTTCAAGGAAAGCGGTTTCCCGAATTTCCGGATCGGTTCGCGATTGCAGAAAATGACAAGCTGGCCGGCATTTTCCACGGCCCGGTAGCCGCGCCGGTCCAGTTCCGCGGCAAACCGGCTGAGCCCGGCATACCGCTCCACGTCGCGCAGCTTGCGCCGGATGACTGCGCCTTGCCGGGCCGCCTTCGAACTGAACAGGTCGGCGATCCACTGTTCCGGGGAAAGAGGTGAGTTCTGCATCCGTCAAGCTTTGCCGGATCAAGCTTAACGGGTCCTTAAGCTGCGCAGCACAAACAGCCGGATTGCCGAGGCCAGCCCGCTGTCCAGCCCGCGCGCGGCGTCAATCTCGGCGGCCAGATCGTTGACTGCGCGGTCCTGTTCTGCGGCGATGTCGCGGAAGGCGCCCCAAAACTCGTCCTCCAGCGACACCGAGGTGCGGTGTCCGCGCAGGGTCAGCGAGCGTTTTTTCGGCCGGCTCACCTGTCGCGCCCGTGCCCGTCCAGATCGCGCGCGGATTTCTCGGCCCGCGCGCGGTCCAGTTTTTTCTCTGCTCCGGTCCGCCCGAACTTTACCGCGTTTTCATCGGCGCGCGCCTTTTTCCCGGCCCGTGCCTTTGCCTTGCGGTGCTTGTTCAGGTTGACCGGCTGGCTCATTTCGGGCCGATCATCTGTTCCGGACGGACAACCCTGTCGAAGGTTTCTTCATCGACGAAGCCCAGCGCGATGGCTTCTTCCTTCAGCGTGGTGCCGTTCTTGTGCGCGGTCTTGGCGACGGCGGTGGCGTTGTCATAGCCGATCTCGGGCGCCAGCGCGGTCACCAGCATCAGCGATTCGCGCATCAGCTTTTCGATCCGGTCGGCATTGGCGGCAAGCCCGTCGACGAGGTTGTCGGTAAAGGCCGACGCCGCATCGCCCAGAAGCTGCATGGATTGCAACACGTTGTAGGACATCATCGGCTTGAACACGTTCAGTTCGAAATGGCCCTGTGACCCGGCAAAGCCGACTGCGGCGTCGTTGCCCATCACATGGGCGCAGACCTGTGTCAGCGCCTCGCACTGGGTCGGGTTCACCTTGCCCGGCATGATCGAGGATCCCGGTTCGTTTTCCGGCAGGACCAGTTCGCCGAGGCCACAGCGCGGGCCCGAGCCGAGGAAGCGGATGTCATTGGCGATCTTGAAAAGCGAAGCGGCGACGGTTTTCAGCGCGCCGGACATTTCGACCATCGCATCATGGGCGGCCAGCGCCTCGAACTTGTTGGGGGCGGTGACAAAGGGCAGGCCGGTGATGGCCGCCATGTTGGCGGCCACGGTTTCGCCCCAGCCCACGGGCGTGTTCAGCCCGGTGCCGACGGCGGTTCCGCCCTGTGCCAGTTCATAGATGCGGGGCAGGGCGGCCTCGACCCGGGCGATGCCCATGGCGATCTGGTGGGTGTAGCCGGAAAACTCCTGGCTCAGCGTCAGCGGCGTGGCGTCCTGGGTATGGGTGCGGCCGATCTTGATGATGCCGTCGAACTCCGCGACCTTCTTTTCCATCGCCGCGTGCAGTTTGCGCAAACCCGGCAGCAGCACGTCGCGCGCCATCATTGCCGTGCCGATATGCATGGCCGTCGGGAAGGTATCGTTTGACGACTGGCCCATGTTGCAGTGGTCGTTGGGATGCACCGGGTCCTTGGACCCCATTTTGCCGCCGAGGATTTCAATTGCGCGGTTCGAGATCACCTCGTTGGCGTTCATGTTCGACTGGGTGCCGGACCCGGTCTGCCAGACCACCAGCGGGAAGTGATCGTCGAGCTTGCCGTCGACAACCTCGCCGGCGGCTTCGATGATGGCATTGCCGCGTTCGGCATCGAGCTTGCCCAGCGCGAGGTTGGCTTCGGCGCAGGCCTTCTTGATCACGCCCAGCGCGCGGACGATCGCGACCGGCTGTTTCTCCCACCCGATGGGGAAGTTTTTCAGGGACCGCTGGGTCTGGGCGCCCCAGTACTTGTCGCCGGGGACTTCGAGCGGACCAAAGCTGTCGGTTTCTGTGCGGGTCTGAGACATGTCGCAACTCCGTTTGTATACTGTTGCATGCCGTTTACGGCGGCGGCGCGTGCCACACAACCTGCCAGTTGAGCGCACCCTAATGCCTGTGCCCGCCGGTCACAAACCCGGAAATCTGTCACCGCTGCCTCAGAGCGGCGCAACGCGACCATGTCGAGGCTTTTCGTGCGGCGGGCAATCGGTATAGGCTGATCCCAGTTGAGCAACTGCAGATGGCCGGTTGCAGGACAAGGAGAAGCAGACCAGTGACCCGCGTTCGCCAGATTTCCCGTTCCGCCCTTCCGCATCTGAGCATGGCTCTGATGGTCCTGATCCTGGCGCTGGCCGCGCAGGTGGCCCGCGCCGAAATCGCGCCCTTTGTCGGTTCTTACACCGGGTCGGCGGAAATGGAGCGGGCAGACGGGACGAAACAGCAACGCGACCTGAGCGTAGAGATCACCGAGAACAAGAAAAGCTTCAACGTGCAATGGACCACGGTGACCTACAAGTCCGGCGGGCGGACCAAGGAAAAGTCCTATGACATAGAGTTCGTGGCCACCGACCGTGACGGGGTATACGCGGCCGCGCAGAAGAAGAACGTGTTCGGCCACGAGGTGCAGCTCGACCCGATGAAGGGCGAGCCCTATGTCTGGGCCCGGATCGTGGGCGACACGCTGACGGTGTATTCGCTGTTCGTGGATGATGATGGCGGTTACGAAATCCAGCAGTTTGACCGGACGCTGGCCGAGGGCGGGCTGAACCTTGACTTCAACCGACTGCGGAACGGGGAAAAACAGTCCACCGTTTCCTCGTTTCTGAAGAAGGAATAGACCGGCCCGGCAAGATCCCGCGCATGGCGGAATTCCGGACTGTTATGCAGACGCAGCATTGCGTATTCCGCCCCCATGAGCAGTGTCATGATTCCCCCCATCGCCGCATCGCGCAGCACCGCCGTTGCGACCGACAGCAAGCCCGCGGAAAAACCGGCCAGCCCGGCCGCCGCCGATTCGGTTATCAATCCGCGGTCATGGACGCTGGGTGATTACCTGATTGCCGGGTTTTCGGTGCTGTCGCTGATCTTTGCCGTGGTCGGCGTGCTGATCGCGATCGGCTGAGCGCCGGTTCGGAGAGCGACACATCTGCAAAACTCTCTGCTCCTCGATAGGCCTTGCGCGTGAACGCGACCCTCTGGACCGCCGCGCATCGACGGGCCGTTCCCCGGCACTGTCATTTTGAGTGCAAATGTGGACGTCACGCTTCAGGCGGATCTCATCCTGAGCCGAACCCCGGGCCTGATCGCGCTGATCAGTCGCCCTGCCCGATGGTCAGCGTCTGTCGAAGTTCTCCGGTGGCCTGATCGAACACCAGCACCCGGTTGTCATCGGTGACCACCGCGTACCAGTCGCGGGCGGCCGTGATCGCCAACGCGCTGACCCCGCTTGGCAGGGTGACCTGTTCCGGCAGCTGCGGACCGCGTTCGGACGAGAAACGGATGACAAGCAGCCCGACGATCACTAAAAGCCCGCAGATCATCACGGCGGTCAGCGTCGTGACAAGGATGCGCAGGAACCGCAGGTTGGGTGGTTCGGGCAGGGAAGGGTCGGACATGGGCAGCCGCACGGTAGAATTCAGCATCGCGGCGGAACCGCCACCCCGCCTTGATAAGGCGCTTTCCCGGGATGCGCCAGAGAGCGCGGCGCTGTCGCGCACGCGGCTGGCCCGGCTGATCGTCGCGGGGGCGGTTGAGATTGACGGTGCGGTGGTTTCTGACCCCAAGGCACGGGTGATCGCCGGCGCGGCAGTGCGCGTGACCGTGGAGGAGGCGGATGACAGCCACATCGCGCCCGAGGCGCTGCCGCTGGAGGTGGTTTACGAGGATGCCGACCTGATCGTGGTCAACAAGGCCGCCGGGATGGTGGTGCATCCCGCGCCGGGGTCGCCCTCGGGGACGCTGGTGAATGCCCTGCTGGCCCATTGCGGCGCGGATCTGAGCGGGGTGGGCGGGGTGCGCCGGCCGGGCATCGTGCACCGCATCGACAAGGACACAACCGGCCTGCTGGTGGTGGCAAAATCGGATGCGGCGCATCACGGGCTGGCGGGACAGTTCGCCGATCACAGCGTTGAACGGCAGTACCAGGCGCTGGTTTACGGGGTGCCGGATGCCGGGGACCCCCGGCTGCGCGGGGTGCGCGGTGTCAGTTTCGAGCCCGGCAACGTGATGCGCCTGACGACCCAGCTGGCCCGGCACAAGACCGACCGCCAGCGTCAGGCGGTGCTGTTTCAGGGCGGGCGCCATGCGGTGACCCGGGCGCGGGTGGTCGAGCGGTTCGGCACGCCGCCGGTGCTGGCGCTGACTGAATGCTGGCTGGAAACCGGACGAACCCATCAGATCCGGGTGCATATGGCCCATGCCGGCCATGCGCTGGTGGGGGATCCGGTTTATGGCGGCAAGCGGCGGCTGGCGCGGGCGGCGCTGGGAGAGACGGCGGAAGCGGCTGTGCGCGGGTTCCCGCGGCAGGCTCTGCACGCGGCGGTGCTGGGCTTTGTTCACCCGGTGCGCGGGGAAAGCCTGCGTTTCGAGGCGCCTTTGCCACCGGATATGCACGAATTGTTAGGGATTTTGCGTCAACCGCTGTCATGAACAGCACATGCGTGTGAACGCACGGAAACGGATCTAAAAACCCGACGGAATGACACCGATATTCCGTTTTATGGTCTTGAAGGGGCGTGATAGCGCTCCCATATGGATGTTAAGCCTTTAAACATTGGGAGGGGCAAACATGGCAAATTACGCAAATCTTCCCGCACCGACACCGGAAGGCGGCCTGAACCGCTATATGCAGGAAATCCGCAAGTTTCCGCTGCTGGAGCCGGAAGAAGAATACATGCTGGCCAAGCGCTGGGTTGAAGATCAGGACACGGAATCGGCGCATAAGATGGTCACGTCGCACCTGCGGTTGGCGGCCAAGATCGCGATGGGATATCGCGGTTATGGCCTGCCGCAGGCCGAGGTGATCTCCGAGGCCAATGTCGGCCTGATGCAGGCGGTCAAGCGGTTCGATCCCGAAAGGGGGTTCCGGCTGGCGACCTATGCTATGTGGTGGATCCGCGCCAGCATTCAGGAATACATCCTGCGCAGCTGGTCGCTGGTGAAGCTGGGCACGACGAGTGCGCAGAAGAAGCTGTTTTTCAACCTGCGCAAGGCCAAGGCCCGCATCGGCGCGCTGGAAGACGGCGACCTGCACCCTGACAAGGTCAAGAGGATCGCGACCGATCTGGGCGTGAGCGAGGATGAAGTGGTCAGCATGAACCGGCGCCTGTCCGGCGGCGACGCTTCGCTGAACGCGACCGTCGGCACCGAAGGCGACAGCGCGATGCAGTGGCAGGACTGGCTGGAAGACGAAGATGCCGACCAGGCCGCCGACTACGAGGCCAAGGACGAGCTTGAAGCCCGCCGCGAATTGCTGGCCGAAGCGCTGGACGTTCTGAACGACCGCGAGAAGGACATCCTGACCCAGCGCCGCCTGTCCGAAAAGGCGGTGACGCTGGAGCAGCTGAGCGGGCAATACGATGTCAGCCGCGAGCGCATTCGCCAGATCGAGGTGCGCGCGTTCGAGAAGCTGCAGAAGAAGATGCGCGATCTGGCCCGCGAAAAGGGCATGCTGGCAACTGCCTGAAGCCGGCAAAAACTCGTTCACGAGTTTTTTGCGAATTGATGACAATTCGCCTGCGCGCTGCCCGTCAGGGCAGCGCTTTTGTCTGGTAGAGCTTTATCTTCAGCCCGCCGTGATCCACCGGCGGGCCGGGGCGGGCAAAGGGCAGGCCGGTGGCGTGGGCCAGACCGGGTTCGTTGGTGACGATCCCGACACGCCAGCCCGAAAACCGGTCTTTCAGCACCTGCCCCAGCGTGCCGTAGAGCGCGTAGAGCAGTTTCTTGTTGCCAATCCGCCCGCCATAGGGCGGATTGGCGATCACCAGCCCCGCCGGGCCGTCGGGCCGCGACAGATCGCTGACCGGGGCGTGCTGAAACTCTGTCATGTCCGCTACCCCGGCGCGGGCCGCGTTGGCGGTGCTGTTGGCAACCGCGCCCGCGTCCCGGTCAGAGCCGAAGAAACGCAAGCCGGTCGGTTTGCCGGTCGCGGCGCGTTTCATGTCGGCCCAGCCGTCCGGGTCGAACCCGGCCAGTTGTTCGAAGGCGAAGGACCGGCTGCGTCCCGGGGCCAAGCCGGCGGCGATTTCGGCGGCTTCGATCACGAAAGTGCCGGAGCCGCACATCGGGTCCAGCACCGGTTCGGTCCCGTGGTAGCCGCAGGCGCGCAGGAACAGCGCGGCCAGCGTTTCGCGCATCGGGGCCTTGCCGGTGGCCTGTTTGTGCCCGCGCCGATGCAGGCTGTCGCCCGAGCTGTCGAGGCTGAATGTGCAGAGGTTGTCGTCGATCCGCGCTTTCAGCGTCAGCGGGGCCTTGGGCGAGATCGCGGCCCCCAGTTCTTCGGTGATGGCCCGTTCAATCCGCTGGGCAGCGGCGCCGGCGTGATAGATCTTGGATTTGCGGCATGTCACCTCGACCTTGACCGGAACATCGGGGCGCAACGCCTCGGCCCACGGAAATTTGCGCGCGCGTTTGTCGAGCTGTGCGAGGTGGAACACCGGAAAGGACCCCAGCCGCACCAGCACCCGGGTTGCACCGCGCAGCATCAGGTTGGCGCGCTGCATCTCTGCCCATCCGCCGGTGAGCGTGACGCCGCCCGGTATGGTGCCCTGAACGGCGAAGCCCGCCGCGCGGGCCTCCTCCGCCAGCGTCGGTTCCAGACCGAGCGCGACGATCAGGAAAATTTCCAGTTCGGATCGGTTCATCCGTCACCTGTACCCGGTCGGGCCACCGACCGCGACCCGGTATCGCCCCGGTCAGTTCAGCCGGTCGCGCAGCACCCGCACAAGATTCTCGCCCATCACCTTGCGGATCTGCGCCTCGGGCACGCCGGCATCCAGCAGGGCCGATGTCAGCGCCGGCAGTTCAGAGGTGTCGAACCCGGTCAGAACCGTGCCGTCATAATCCGAGCCCAGCGACACGTGGTCCTCGCCCAGAATGTCGATGGCCGCCTTGATCATCGCCGCGATCCCGGCCGGTTCGATCCTGTCGCAGGCGACCTCGTCCCAATAGCCCATGCCGATGGTGCCGCCGGTCTGCGCGATGGCGATCATCAGGTCGTCGGGAAAGTTCCGCTTGACCGGGCAGAAGCTGTGCAGCCCGGTGTGGCTGACGATCAGCGGCATGTCAGTGATGTCCAGCACGTCCCAGGCCACCTGCGGGCTGGAATGCGCCAGATCCAGCACAAGACCGCGGGCCTCGATTTCCTTCACCACCTCGCGCCCGAAATCGGTCAGCCCGCGGCCTGACAGCCCGTGCAGCGAACCGCCAAGCCCGTTGTCGAAGAAATGCTGCAGCCCGATCACCCGGTGGCCGGCGGCTTCGAGCCGGTCGAGGTTTTCGAGCTTCAGTTCCAGCGGGTGTGCGCCCTCGATGCCCAGCACGCCGCCGACCACCGTTTCGCCGCCCGCCCGCGCCGCCAGCACCGCGTCCAGATCGGCCCGGCTGCGGATGATTTTGAGCCACCCGTCGCTGTCGGATTCGGCCTCGTGCAGTTTCTCGGCCTGATAGATCGCGCGTTCCAGCAGGCTGGTCCAGGTCCGCGGCGGCCAGAGCTGGGCCACCGACAGCGTGGTGATGTCGTCCCAGGCCTCGGCAGAATTGGCATCGTAGTTCAGCCCCGAGGGGCTTTTGGTCACGGCGGTGAAGACCTGCAGGCCGACGCCGCCCTCGATCAGGCGGGGCAGGTCGACATGGCCGCGATCGTTGCGTTTGTTGATGTCGCGGGTCCAGAGCATCGTATCGGCATGCCAGTCGCCCACGATCATATCGCCATGCAGGGCCGCGGCCGCAGTGCTGACGGGGTAGGGGCCGGTATAGCTGACCCGGTTCATCTGCTTGTCGGCGATGCCGGGGCCGAACCACAGGAAGGCGGCCAGCCCGATGACGGCGAGCAACAAAAGCCGTCCGAGCCATTTGCCAAAGGTGCGCATCTGAGATCTCCGTTTTGTCTGAATGCCGTGATAACCTGTGCCCAGTATATGGCAAAGGCTGACCCGGCGGCAGATCCTGTGCGGCGCCCGGGCAAGGGGAGAGCGATATGAACGAACCGGTGCGATGGGGTATTCTGGGCGCGTCGAATTTCGCGCGGCAGCATATGGGGCCGGCGATCCATGCCGCGCACGGGGCTGAGCCGGCGGCGCTGGCGACGTCGGATGCGGGCAAGGCGGCCGGGTTTCGCGCCTTTGCGCCTCGTCTGCGCCTGCATGACAGCTATGAGGCCCTGCTGGCCGATCCCGATATCGACGCGGTCTATGTCCCTCTGCCCAACCACCTGCATGTGGAATGGAGCCTGAAGGCGCTGGACGCGGGCAAGCCGGTTCTGTGTGAAAAGCCCATGACCCTGCGGGCCGCAGAGTTCGACACGCTGATCGCCCGGCGCGATGCCACCGGGCTGTTGGCGGCTGAGGCGTTCATGATCGTGCATCACCCGCAATGGCAGCTGACGCGGCGGCTGTTGGGCGAGGGGGCGGTTGGCCGGCTCGTGTATGTGGAGGGCCGGTTCAGCTTTGACAACCGGGACATGTCCAATATCCGCAACCGGGCGGAGGCCGGCGGCGGCGCCTTGCGGGATATCGGGGTGTACGTGATGGGCTCGGCCCGGTTTGCGACCGGGGCGGAACCCGAAGAGGTCTCGGCCCGGATCCGCTGGGAAAACGGCATCGATGCGTTTTCCGAGGTGCGGGCGCGGTTTGCCGGTTTCACCTATTCGGCCTATGTCGGCATGCGGATGCATCCCTATCAGGAGATGCTGTTTCACGGCGAAACGGGTGTGATCCGGCTGAACGCGCCGTTCAATGCGCGGGTCTACGGCGAACCGCGGGTCGAACTGCACAAGGCCGGGCTGGCCGTGGAGACATGGCGGTTTCCGGCGGACAACCACTATGAATTGCAGGTGGAGGCGTTTTGCCGGACCCTGCGCGATGGCGCGGACTACCCGGTGCCGCTGGAGTTTTCGCGCGGGACGCAGGCGATGATGGATCAGGCGCTGGAGCGGGCGGAAACGCTTTGAGGGGGGGCTCATCGCTCCCTTGCGGGCGCTCTTCGCCAGCGAAGAGGTCCGTAAAGGACCGATGAGCGATTGCAGAAAGGAGACCGGTGATGGCCGGAGGATGGGCCCGCGATGGCGCGGTGAATGAACAGATCGAAGCGTCGATCTCCGACGAACTGGCCCGGATGCGAGCCTCAAAGCGCCCGGTGGGCGAAAGCCTGAGCCATTGCGCCGAGTGCGAGGAGCCGATCCCCGAGGCCCGCCGCGCGGCGGTGCCGGGCGTCAAGCTCTGCCTTGACTGCCAGCAGGAGCGCGACGGCGCGGTCCGGCAACGCGGCGGGATCAACCGGCGCGGGTCGAAGGACAGTCAGTTGAAGTGATGCCATCACGCGACGGGCTGCCATGTGCGGCCGGTCAGCGGCTCCGGATGGCCGGACCGGTCTGAGGGTGCAACGCGGGCAACATACAACCGGGGCAGCGGCGCCGTGGCAAAGTTCATCCCCGCCCGGCCGCCTCCAGATAGGTCCGCACCGCCGTCTGGACGTGGCGGAACCGGTCGCCGCCGAGGTGCTTGCCGCCGTACCAGCGGGTGACGACGACGATGTGGTTCTGCACCTCCTCGCGCTCCAGCATGCGCAGGATCACGTTGCCGGCGCCGCTTTCGCCATCGTCGTTCTTGACCGGGCCGTCCGCTGTCAGCAGGCCCCAGCTGTTATGCGTGGCCCTGGCGAATTTCTTTTTCCGTTTCAGCGCCTTGAGGAAGGCCTTGGCCTCGGCCTCGGTGCGGCAGGGTCCGCCGGAAACGGCGTATTTGGAGCCGCGGTCGGTCAGGATCGCATCGAGGATCAGCATGGGTCGGCCCGGTCCCGGCACAGCCGGTCAACCCGGCGCAGCAGGGTCGGCATGCGGTTGGGTCCATGCATGCTGGCGATAATGGATTTGGCGCTGTCCTGCGACATGCCGGCGGCGGTGACATAAAGCGGCTGGGTGCTGGTCCCGCGCAGCAGTTCGGCCGTCTCCGGCGTGCCGGCGAAGGCGGTTTTGGCGACGCCGATGACCGGTACTTTTTCCTCCAGCGCGCGATAGAGATGCAGCCCCAGCCCCGCCTTGTCCACGGCCCCGAGCGTGACATAGCCGTCGATGATGATCGCTGAGGGCTGCTGCCGCATCTGATCCAGAAGCGCCTGAATGCAGGGCAGTTCGCGCTTGTAGAAGGCGCCCGGTTCGTAATCGGCCACCGTGTCGAGGCGTATGGTGAGGTCCGCGTAGGGGGCCGTGTTGTGCCAGTTGTGGAACAAAACGGCTGCCGCGACCGCGCCGCCGGTCTTGGGGTAATGCACGTCCACGGCCATCAGCGGGCCTTCGTGCGCCCCGAAATCTTCGTCTTCATCTTCATCTTCGTCGTCTTCGTCCTCTGGCCAGGGCCGGCAGCTCTGCTCGGCCATCAGGCACCAGACCTTGCTCAGATCGCCGGGATCGATCCGCGCCGGGAAACTTTGCCCGTCCCGAAATGTGAAGATCAGCTTGTCATCCAGCGCCGATACCATGTACCGGGTGCCGCCCCAGTCGAGGCAGAAATCGTGATACCGAAATCCCGGCTTCCACCCCCGATCCGGTCCGTCAAACAACTGATCCGCCGTCCCGACCCGCGACTCGTAGACCCGCGTGCCGGAATAGGTCAGCTCCACCGGTTGCCGGTATCGGCGGGGCGAGCCATCGGCACGGTTGACCGGGGGTGGCGGGAGGAGCCAGTTAAGGAGGGTGCGGAACAGGCCCAAATCACACACTCGCAGGCCAAGGGAGGGAGACCGGACGTGGGACGGACAATGAGTTCAACCGAAATGCACCTGTCTGTGGCAGTTGGGGCACAAAGCCTGGGTGTTTTCGACAGTGTCCGGTCCGCCTTGTGCCAATGGAACGCGGTGATGGACTTCAAGATACGGCGTCTTGTCGCTGGCGCGCAGGAACGGTGCCTGCGCGTTGCAGCCATCGCATGTGCCATTGGCTCTGTGGAGGCGTTCTGCAACCACGTCAGGGTTGCGGCGGAACCCTTCAACAACGCGTAAGACACGCTCTGGCATCGGGTCGGCTTCGGCCAAGCGTTTCCGGCGCGCTTCGATCGTATCCTTGCCGGCGGCGTTAATGCGGTTCTGAAAAGCCCGTGCTGCCATGGCCGCCGTCTGCAGGGCGGTTTCGTTCACTTCGGCACCGCCGATGACATCCTGAACTTGATCGGTGAATGCAAAGAACCGTCGCCCGATGTAGTTCGGCCCGCCGCTGCGGTTTGACGGCGCGGTGCCAAGAGCGGAGCACGCGCCCAGCACCGCCTCCCACACCTGATCGAAGCCGGCTTCACCCGGGAAAATCTCTGAGATTCCGAGGCTTCGAAGCGCTGGGATGTGGCGTTTCAGGTTTTGATTGCTGCGCTTGGTGTCCGTAAACGCCTTGGTGGGGTTGCGCACATGCAAAAGCCAATGCAAGGGGTAGGTTTGGGTCGTGGTTATCTCGCTGACCAGATACACGCCCGCGTTTGACAGGTTCCGGCCAGCTTTGGCCGGGTTCTGCAAATGAAAGGCGGCGCATCTCTCGATAAGGTTGGTAAGTTCGTTTTCGAGCCCCAATCTACCCCTCCATCGCCTCCAATTCGTCAATGAACCCCGAAATCATGCTCAGCCCCTTGTCCCAGAACGCCGGGTCGCTGGCATCCAGTCCGAAGGGTTTCAAGAGCTCGGAATGGTGCATAGACCCGCCCGCTTTCAGCATGTCGAAATAGAGGTCCTCGAACCCGTCCTTGCCATCCGCGTAGACCGAGTAGAGCGCGTTCACCAGCCCGTCGCCGAAGGCATAGGCATAGACGTAGAAGGGCGAATGCACGAAATGCGGGATATAGGCCCAGAAGGTCTCATACCCGTCCATGAATTCGAACGCGGGCCCGAGGCTTTCGGCCTGCACCGACATCCACAGCGCGTTGATGTCGTCCGGGGTCAGTTCCCCGCCGCGCCGGGCCTCGTGCAGTTTGCATTCGAAATCGTAAAACGCGATCTGGCGGATGACGGTGTTGATCATGTCCTCGACCTTGCCGGCCAGAAGCACCTTGCGCTGCACCGGGTCGGTGCTGGTGTCGAGAATTTTGCGAAACGTCAGCATCTCGCCGAACACGGAGGCCGTTTCCGCCAGCGTCAGCGGCGTGGAGGACAGCATTTCGCCCTGACCGGCGGCCAGCACCTGATGCACGCCATGGCCCAGCTCATGCGCGAGCGTCATCACGTCGCGCGGTTTGCCGAGGTAGTTGAGCATGATGTAGGGGTGCACGGTGGTCACGGTGGGGTGGGCGAAGGCGCCGGGCGCCTTGCCGGGTTTCACACCGGCGTCGATCCAGCCCTTCGAGAAGAACGGCGCGGCGATCTCGCCCATGCGCGCGTCGAAGGCGGAATAGGCCGACATCACGGTGTCCTCGGCCTCGTCCCAGCCGACGATGCGGGTGTCTTCCATCGGCAGCGGCGCGTTGCGGTCCCAGACCTGCATCTTGCCCAGCCCCAGCCATTTGCGCTTGAGCTCGTAATAGCGGTGGCTGAGCTTGGGATAAGCGGCGACAACGGCCGCGCGCAGGGCCTCGACGACCTCCGGTTCCACATCGTTGGAAAGGTGCCGGCCGGCCTGAGCCGAAGGCATCTTGCGCCAGCGGTCGATGACTTCCTTTTCCTTGGACTGGGTGTTGTGGACGCGGGCAAAGACCTTGATGTTTTCGCCGAAGACCCGCGCCAGTTCGCGCGAGGCGGCCTCGCGCTGGCTGCGGTCCTGTTCGGTCAGCAGGTTGAGCGTGCCCTCGATGCCGCGGGTTTCGCCATCCACCGTGAATTCCAGCCCGGCTATGGTTTCGTCAAAGAGCTTTTCCCAGGCGTCACCGACAACACCCATATCGTGCAGGAACTTCTCCAGCTCATCGCTCAGCTGGTGCGGTTTCATTGCCCGGATGCGGCGGAACACGGATTTGTAGCGCGCCAGATCGGCGTTGGCGGCCAGATGCCCGTCCAGCGTGGCGTCGTCGATCCGGTTCAGTTCCAGCGTGAAGAACACCAGCGGGGTGGTGTAGGTGGTGATTTTTTCCTGGCAATCGGACAGGAATTTCGCCCGGTCTGCATCGGTGGTCTGCTGGTAATAGCGCAGCCCGGCAAAGGACATGACGCGCCCGGCAATCTCCGAGATCTTCTCGTTGCGCAGCACGCATCCCAGCAGCCCGGCGGCGTCCAGATCTGCCACCTTGCCTTCGTAATCCGCGGCGAAATCGGCGCATTCGGTTTCCAGCCATTCCAGATCGCGGGTCAGTTCCGGGGCGTCCTCGGCCGTGTAAAGATCGCTCAGGTCCCAGTCGGGCAGCTTGCCGAGCGCGTCAGAGCCGGAATCGGTGGCCGCGTCGCGGACCGGAAAGGGAAGGTGGAGCATGTTGGCCTCGTGATTGGGTTTCGTTCCTATCTAGTCGCGCGGGTCCCTGACCTCAAGCAAGCGGGCAGGGTTCGGGGCTGCCGTTTTGCCGATATGGCCGGTCATGTTCGCTTTCGCCCGGGTTGAGTTTCCCGACGCCATATGTGCCGAGACCCAGGTCCAACATCAGCACTCAAACGTCGAGCCCGCGAATTGAAGGGGATGTTGTGGTTTTCCTGACCGGCGGGGTGAAGACAGCGCAGGAAAAGGCGTCCTGATCCATCTTCTTCTGTTTTCAAATACCTTCGGGGGTCCGGGGGTGAAACCCCCGGTTCCGGGCGCGCACACTCACCCGAAAGCCTTCAGCATCTCCTGCAGATCCGCCAGCGTATTGGCCTCCTGCACCGGTTTGTCCCGGCGCCAGCGGGTCATGCGCGGAAAACGGAGCGCGATGCCGGATTTGTGGCGCGGGCTGGCGTGGAGGCCTTCGAAGGCGATTTCGAACACATGTTCGGGCGTGACCTGCCGGACCGGGCCGAAACGCTGCAGGGTGTTCTTGCGGACCCATGCGGTGATGTCGCGGAACTCGTCGTCGGTCAGGCCGGAAAAGGCCTTGGTAAACGGCACCAGTTCGTTGCCGGACAAGACGGCAAAGGTGAAATCGGTAAAGAGGTTCGCGCGGCGGCCGTGGCCGGGCTGGGCATAGATCATCACCGCGTCGACGGTGAGCGGGTCGAGCTTCCATTTCCACCAGTCGCCTTTGCGGCGCCCGGCCCGGTACGGGCTGTCTGCACGTTTCAGCATCAGCCCCTCGGCCTTCTCGGACCGGGCGGTGTCGCGGGTGTCAGACAGGGTGGTCCAGCTGTCGAAGGGGATCATCGGCGAGGGCCGGACCGGGCAATCGGGTGGCAGGGGGGCAAGCAGGGTTTCGAGTGCGGCCCTGCGGGCGGCTAGGGGCTGATCGCGCAGGTCGGCCCCGCCCTGTTCCAGCAGATCATAGGCCAGCACGATCACCGGGGCCGCGGCCAGCAGCTTTTTCGGCACGGTCTTGCGTCCGATCCGTTTCTGCAGCGCGCTGAACGGCATCGGCGCGGTCCCGTCCCAGACCACGATCTCGCCATCGATCACGGTGCCGTCGGGCAGGAAATCGCGTGTCCGGGCCAGTTCCGGGAAGCGGTCGGTCATCAGCTCCTCGCCGCGCGACCAGACGAAATGGCCGCCCCCGCGCAGGATCAGCTGGCCGCGGATGCCGTCCCATTTCCATTCCGCCCGCCACCCGGTCGGGGGCCCCAGATCCTCTGCGGCCCCGTCCAGCGCATGGGCGAGGCAGAACGGGTAGGGGCGCGAGACGCTGGCGCCGGGATCGTCGGCTTCGATCAGGCGGTGCCAGCTGGTGCTGTCCGGGGTCCAGTCGCCCATCAGGCGATGCGCCAGCTCGGCCTCGTCGCGGTCCGTTGCCTTTGCCAGCGCGCGGGTCATCAGTTTCTGGCTGACACCGACGCGGAAACCGCCGGTCAGCAGCTTGTTGAAGAGAAACCGCTGGGTCGGGTCCATCTCGTCCCACGCGGCAAGCACCAGCGCTTTGCGCGCCGCCTCGTCAAGGCCGGACGCCGCGCGGAGCGTCCCGGTCCAGTGCGCAAGGCCACGATCCGTGTCGCGGGCCGGCGGCGGCAGGATCAGCGCGATGGTTTCGGCCAGATCGCCGACGATCGGGTAGCATTCCTCGAACAGCCAGTGCGGAAAGCCCGCGGCCCCGGCGGCCCATTCGCGCAGCCGCGTGGTGGTGATGGTCCGGCGCGGCCGCCGGCCGGAAAAAAGCGCGACGGTCCAGAGCCGGTCCTCGGGCGGGGCGTCGCAGAAATAGGCCGACAGCGCCGCCACCTTGGCATTTGTCCCGGTGGTCTGATCGAGCGCGGTGAAGAGGGCGGCAAACCGCTTCATCGCGGCCACCGGCCTGCGCCGCGTTGCCGGGCAGGAGAATTTTCGTAGAAAATTCTGGACGGCCGCGTCATGCGCTGTCCTCCGCGTCCGGGGGCTCGCCGGTAAATTCGGTGTCCAGCACGGCCGCGTCATAGCCCTGTTCGCACAGCCAGCGGGCAAATGCCCCGGTATAGCCATGGGTCACCAGCACCCGTTCGGCGCCGGTTTCACGGATTGCGTGGTTCAGCCCATCCCAGTCGGCATGATCGGACATGACAAAGCCGCGGTCGGCGGACCGGCGCCGGCGGATCCCGCGCAGTTGCATCCAGCCGCTGGCGAACCCGGTCGAAACCGGCCCGAACCGCCGGGTCCGGTCGCTGCCCAGCGCTGCCGGCGGGGCGATCAGCAGGGCGCCGGGGTGGTCTGCCGCGGTGGTGTCGGGGGTCAGCGGCACGGTTTGCGGCAGCTGGTACCCCTGCCGGCGCAGCACCGCGGTTGTGTCTTCAACAGCGCCGTGGGCCAGAACCGGACCCAGCGACAGGTACAGCATCGATAACAGCCGCTGCGCCTTGCCCAGCGAATAGGCGGCGATGACCGCGGTCTGCCCGGCGGCGATGCAATCCTGCCACCACTGGTTCAGGTCGGCAGCGACGGTGGCCTGCGGTTGCCACCGGAAGACCGGCAGACCAAAGGTGCATTCGGTGATGAAGCAATGGCAGCGCACCGGTTCGAAAGCTTCGCTCAGCCCGTCCGCCTCGGTCTTGTAATCGCCGGAGACGACCCAGACCTCGCCGGCCACCTCGACCCGGATCTGGGCCGAGCCCGGCACGTGCCCGGCGGGGTGAAACGATACCCGGGCGTCTCCGATCTGCAGATCTGTGCCGTAGTCGATGGTGTCGACGGCAATACGGCCCAGCCGGTGCTGCAGGACCGGCGCACAGGGGGTGGCGCACAGGTAGGTGCGGTGACCGGCGCGCGCATGATCGGCATGGGCATGGGTGATCAGGGCCCGGTTCACCGGGCGCCACGGATCGATGTGAAACCCGCCGGCCGGGCAGTAGAGACCCTGCGGCGAAATGGTCAGGACAGGGGCGCGCGCCATGGTCCGATGATAGCGCGCTGTCGCGCGACCGCCAGCGTCCGTTAAGCGGTCAGGCGGTCTGGGTCATGGTCGCGCGGTCGCCGGAGCGTTCGAACAGCGCGATCATTTCGGCCAGCACACGGGCGCGGATTTCCGGGGTTTCCATCAGCACCTCGTGCTCGGCCCCGTCGACGACCCGGATTTCCCCGTCGGGCCAGACCGCCATGCGGTCATGCACTTTCTGGGTGTCGATGATTTTCTCTTCGCGCCCGATAAAGGTCAGGCAGGGCAGCGCCGGAGACGGCCGCCGGGACAGGTCGCGCGCCTCGCACAGAGCCTCGCGCAGCCAGACGAGGCTGGGACCGCCCAGCGCCATGTCCGGCCGGGCTTCCAGCTGAGCCTGCATCAGGCGGTACATGTCCGGATCGGAGGTCAGCACGTTGCCTTCGAACGGGTTGGTCTGGACGTAATTGTCGATCTTGGTGCCCGGCGGCAGCATCTGGCCCAGCCCCACCGCCGGCGCGGCCAGCGCCAGCGCCCATCCCACCGGGCGCAGGGCCGGCGACATGTAGATCCCGAACATGGGCCCCGTGAACACACAGGACTGCACGTCCAGCCCCTCCATCACCGCGCGCAGGACAATCGCCCCGCCCATCGAGTGGCCCAGTATGTGCCAGGGCCGCGGCAGATCCAGCGTCTGCGCGGCCGACAGGGCCGCCTGCAGATCGCGCTGAAAATCGGTGAACCGGTGGACGTGGCCCATCAGCGGGTTGTCCAGCAGCCGGTCGGCCAGGCCCTGACCGCGCCAGTCGATCACCAGCGTGGCATAACCCTCCTGATGCAGGGCTTTGGCCACGTGGCCGTATTTCTCGACGAATTCGGTCCGGCCCGGGCACAGGATCAGCGTGCCCTTGGCCCCTTCCGGGGCCCAGTGGCCGATCCGGATACGCACGCCGTCATCGGCCTGCAGCCAGTGTGCGGCCCCGCCGTCGGGCGCATCGGTCATGTCCAGATGGAGCGGAGCCGGGTCGAACATGATCAGGCCAGTACAGAAGCCAGCTGCATGGCGATGCCCATATCGCCGTCCACGGTCAGCTTGCCGGTCATGAACGCGCTGGTGGGGTTCATGTCACCGCTCAGGATCGCCTCGAACGTGTCGGCGTCGGCGGACAGGGTCACGTCGGTTTCATCGTCGGACACCCGTGCGCCGCTGCCGTCCAGCACAATTGCGCCGAGATCGCCGATGGCAAATTTGGCCGATCCGTCAAATCCGCCTGCGCCCAGTTTGTCGTTCAGTTCAGCCGCAGCTTTTGTAAGGATGTCGCTCATGTCTGTTCCCTTTTACCAGTATGACGCGCTCGTGTCTGGATTTCGCAGCGCGCCGCGTTAAAATCGTAAACGTTATGAGACTATTTTCTCCCCTCATCAAACATATCGCGACGGCAACTGCTTTCGTAGTCATGTTTTCCCTACCTGTGATCGCGCAGGAAGCCGATTCACGGGACGAATCGCTGTTGCTGCAGCGTCTGGCGGTGGCAGATCGGGATGAGGCGATTCACCTTGACCGGCAGTTGCAGGCCCTTTGGTCCAAAAGCGGGTCGGCGGCGATGGACCTGTTGCTGAAGCGTGGCCGTGATGCGCTGGAGGTGAGCGACACCCCTGCCGCGATCGAACATCTGACCGCGCTGACCGACCATGCGCCGGAATTTGCCGAAGGCTGGCACGCGCGGGCTTCGGCCTTTTTCGAGGCAGAGCTGTTCGGGCCGGCCATGGCGGATCTGGAACGCGCGCTGATGCTCAATCCGAACAATTACAACGCGATTTTCGGTCTCGGCGCGATGCTGGAAGTGTTCGGGGATCAAAAGCGCGCATACGAGGCCTATAACCGGGTTCTGGCTATACATCCGTACCACGAGGAAGTAACCAAGGCCGTGGAACGGCTGAGGCCTGTCGTTGAGGGCGAGGCGCTCTGATTTCCGTTCCGGACGCGCGGTTGCGCTTATTGGGGTCAAGCGGGATCGCTGCGGCAGGGCGGTCATTCGTCTGAGCAGACTGCGCTGGGGAGCAGAGCAGGTGACAGGGTCATCCAGGGTTGCGGCCGTGCTCGGCCCGACCAATACCGGCAAGACGCATTACGCCATCGAGCGGATGCTGGGCCATCGCACGGGCATTATCGGATTGCCGCTGCGCCTGCTGGCGCGCGAGGTTTACGACAAGATCGCCGCCCTGCGCGGGCCTTCGGTGGTGGCGCTGGTCACCGGCGAAGAACGCATCCTGCCGCCGCGCACGCAATATTGGGTGTGCACGGTCGAAGCGATGCCCGAGGGGCTGGGCACCGATTTTCTGGCGATTGACGAGATCCAGCTGTGCGCGGATCCCGAGCGCGGGCATGTGTTCACCGACCGTCTGCTGCATGCGCGCGGGCAGCACGAAACGCTGTTTCTGGGCTCGGACACCATGCGCGGCCCGATTTCAGAGCTTGTGCCCGAGGCGCGGTTCATTCGCCGCGAACGTTTGTCGCAGCTGGTTTATGCCGGGGCCAAGAAGATCAGCCGCATGCCCCCGCGCAGCGCGATCGTCGGGTTTTCGGTCGACAGCGTCTATGCCATTGCCGAGCTGATCCGCCGGCAGAAGGGTGGGGCGGCGGTGGTGATGGGCGCGCTCAGCCCGCGCACACGGAACGCGCAGGTGGCGCTGTATCAGGAGGGCGAGGTTGATTACCTCGTGGCCACCGACGCCATCGGCATGGGGCTGAACCTCGATATCAATCACGTCGCGTTTTCCGCGCTGAGCAAATTCGACGGCCGGCGGATGCGGCCGCTGGCGCCGAACGAGCTGGCGCAGATCGCCGGGCGGGCCGGACGCGGCATGGCAAACGGCACATTCGGGGTGACGGGCGAAGCGCCGCCACTGGACGATGGCGTGGCGCAGGCGATCATGGATCACCGGTTCACGCCGCTGCGCAAGCTCAACTGGCGCAATGCGGACCTGCAATTCGGCTCTGTTGACGCGCTGATTGCCTCGCTGGAGACCGCGCCGGAGGACGAGGTGCTGGTCAAGGCACGCGAGGCGGACGACCTGATGGCGCTGAAGGCGCTGCGTGAGGTGGCCGAGATTGCCGCCCGCGCCAGCGACGGGGCCTCGGTGCGGCTGTTGTGGGATGTGTGCCGGATCCCGGATTTCCGGGGCATCAGCCACGCTGAACATGCCGGGATGCTGGAGGCGATCTATACCCACCTGCACGAGCGCGGGGCGATTCCCGAAGATTGGTTCGCGCGCCAGATCCGGCGCATCGACAGGCCGGATGGCGATATTGACACACTCAGTACACGATTGGCGTATATCCGCACATGGACCTACGTTGCACAGCGTCAGGGCTGGTTGTCTGACGAAAGTCATTGGCGCGGCGAGACCCGCGCTGTAGAAGACAGGCTGTCGGACGCGCTGCACGCGCGCCTGACCCAGAGATTTGTGGACCGGCGCACGTCCGTTTTGCTGCGCCGGCTCAAGCAGAAGGAGGCCCTCTTGGCCGAAGTGAACGACAAGGGTGAAGTGACGGTTGAAGGCGAATTCGTCGGCCGTTTGGAAGGCTTCCGGTTTATTCAGGACAAAAGCGATCCCGGCGCGGATGCCAAGACGCTGAAGGCGGCATCGTTGCAGGCGCTGGCGCCGCATTTCCACCTGCAGGCGGACCGGTTCTACAACGCGCCCGACACCGAGATTGATTTCACCGATCAGGGCGGGCTGATGTGGGGCGAACAGGCGGTCGGTAAGCTGGTCGCCGGGTCCGAGCCGATGAAGCCGCAGATCGAAGTGTTCGTTGACGAGGCGGCCGGGCATGACGTGACCCAGAAGGTGCAGCGCCGGTTGCAGCATTTCATGGACCGCAAGGTGGCCGCATTGTTCGAGCCGCTGCTGAACCTGCAGCGCGATGAAACCCTGACCGGACTGGCGCGCGGGTTCGCGTTCCGCATGGTCGAGGCGCTGGGCATCGTTCAGCGCGGAGAGGTGGCGCAGGAGGTCAAGGATCTGGATCAGGAGGCCCGGGGTGCGCTGCGCAAGCACGGCATCCGGTTCGGCCAGTACACGATTTTCATGCCGCTTCTGCTGAAACCGGCGCCGACGCGGCTGCGGCTGTTGTTGTGGTCGCTGGCCGGCGGGATGGACGAATTTCCCTCGGCCCCGCCGCCGGGATTGGTGACGGTGCCCGTGGACGCCGGTGCGCCGCGGGGATACGCGACGATGGCCGGATACCGCGACGCGGGCGAACGATCGATCCGCATCGACATGCTGGAACGGTTGGCGGATATGCTGCGCAATCAGGACAGCCGCGGCGGGTTCGAAGCGACGGCGGACATGCTGTCGATCACCGGCATGACGCTGGAACAGTTCGCGGATCTCATGCAGGGGCTGGGCTATCGCGCCGAAAAGGGCGAACGGGTCAAGGAAAAGCCTGCGCCGGCGGAGCCGGAGCCCGCGGCGGAGGCATCAGCCGAGGCAGAAGCTGTAGCAGCGGAGGCATCGGATGATGCAGAGGCTGTAGTGGCAGAGGCCCCGGCCGAAGCGGAAGCGGCTGCGCCGGAGGCACCGGCTGAGGCAGAGGCCCCGGCCGAAGCGGAAGCGGCTGCGCCGGAGGCACCGGCTGAGGCGGAGGCCCCGGCCGAAGCGGAAGGTGTTGTCGCCGAAGCCGAGACCGCGGCGCCGGAGCCGCAGGCAGAGGCCGAAGCGAAAGAACCTGTGGCGGAGGATACCGCATCCGAGCCGGCAGAGGCTGGAGAAGACGCGCCTGCCGAACCCGAGATGGAAGTGTTCTATACCTTTGCGTGGGGCGGGCGTGCCGCGCGCGGCGACCGGCCCCAGCGCGAGCGGGGACAGGGCCGGCCGCGGCAGGATCGCGGCGACGCCAAGGGCAAACAGCCCCGCCGTCAGAAGGGTGCCAAGGGCAAGGGCGGCAAGCCGCCGCGGCGCGAGGACGGCCCGAAGACCTTCAAGGCCGGTCCGCAGAAGAAAGACCGGATCGACCCGGACAATCCGTTTGCCGCGGCACTGATGGGGCTGAAGGACGGCAACGCCGGCAAATGACCGAGACGCCGGCCAAGCTCCGCGTCGACAAGTGGCTGTGGTATGCGCGGTTCTTCAAAACCCGCAGCCTCGCGGCGAAACAGGTGTCCGAAGGCCATGTACGGGTCAATGGCGAGCGGATCCGCAAACCCGCACAGACCGTTGCCGTGGACGATGTTCTGACCTTTGCACAGGCGCGCGCGGTGCGGGTGGTGCGGATTGCCGCGCTGGGCAAGCGCCGCGGCCCGGCCGAGGAAGCGCGCGGGCTATATACCGATCTGGCCCCGCCGGAGCCGCAGGCGCCGGTCGAACGGGTCGGACCCCGACCGACCAAGAAGGACCGCCGTATGATGGACCGGCTGAGCGACCCGGAATAGGCGGTCCGTTCCCGCACAGGGCCGGATGCAAGGCCTGAAATCCGGGGATCCGCCCGGGTCCGAAACAACGTTCTGCGCGCGGTACCGGTGTCGCACCCCGGGTCTTATTGCGCAGGAGGCGCTTGATTGCCGCGCCGCGCTGAACTAGCTAGGCCTCTGAGCCGAGATCGAGAGTCCCATGACCTACATCGTCAATGATGCCTGCATCGCCTGCAAATACACCGACTGCGTCGAAGTCTGCCCGGTGGACTGCTTCTACGAAGGTGAGAACATGCTGGTCATTCATCCCGACGAATGTATCGACTGCGGTGTGTGCGAGCCGGAATGCCCCGCTGATGCCATTCGCCCCGATACCGATCCCGGGACGGAAAAATGGGTTGAGTTCAATCGCAAGTATTCCGAGCTGTGGCCGGTGATCATCACCAAGAAGGATCCGCTGCCTGAGGCCGAGGACCGCGACGGTGAAGACGGCAAGCTGGAAAAATACTTCTCCGAAGCGCCCGGCGAAGGCGGCTGATTGCCCCCGGGAACGGGCGGGTCTTTGCTGACGTGACCCAACGTCAGTTGGCGCAGGCGCCCGTTCTATGGTATTATACTTGTTACATATGATGTCAAAGACCGGCTCTGTTCCCCAAAATCTGCCGCGTGGGAACAGCTAACTTGCGCAAAGATAACAGTATTCGGGGCATTTTACGGTGGCCCGGTGCTGATTTTTTTGTCGCTGGACAGGCCGGGATAAGAAGGAAAACCTGAATGACCAAATCGAAGAAACTCGAATTCCGCCCGAACGAATTCGTGGTCTACCCGGCCCATGGCGTCGGCAAGATCATTTCGATCGAGGAGCAGGAAGTCGCCGGTATCACACTGGAGCTGTTCGTGATTTCGTTCGAAAAAGACAAGATGACCCTGCGTGTGCCCACCAACAAGGCGACCGAGATCGGCATGCGGTCGCTCAGCTCGCCCGACGTGGTGTCCAAGGCAATGACCACGCTGAAGGGCAAGGCCAAGGTCAAGCGCGCCATGTGGTCCCGCCGTGCGCAGGAATATGAGCAGAAGATCAATTCCGGCGACCTGATTTCCATCGCCGAAGTGGTCCGCGACCTGCACCGCACCGACGACCAGCGCGAGCAGAGCTATTCCGAGCGTCAGCTGTACGAGGCCGCGCTGGAGCGGCTGACCCGCGAAGTGGCCGCCGTGTCCGGCGGGGACGAGATTGCCGCCGCCCGCGAGGTGGGTGAAGTGCTGACCTCGCGCGCCGCTGCCGCCTGAAACCCGCTGACAACTGTTTTTCGGGCCGTGCCGTAACCTGGCGCGGCCCCTTTTTTGTCGTTCGGAAAGCCGGTCGCCGAGGCATGCTGTTGCCTCCCACTGAGCCGCCGGCGCGACGTCTGTGCCCTCGAAACCGACCTTTTTTGGGAGGGACGCTTTGGCACAGCCCGCTGGCAAGAGCGTGTCCAGATGGTACGGAATACCCGACTTGTACGGGCGGTCGACCCGTGCAACCGTCCGTAAGGATAAGATTATCAGTATGATCTGACGCTGAAGCCGCGATCCGCAAAGACTCTGCCCAACTGGTGTCGCTGGCTTTGCCAGCCGTGATTGGCGCCGCTTTGAGACCACAGGCCTGAATTTCCGAAAGGGGCGCAAAATGCAATCTGAGTTAAGACGTCCCGCGGTTTGCCTTATACTTGCTCTTTCGTTGAGCGCCTGTTCGCAAGAGGCCATTGTATCGAACAGCGATCAGCCAACAAACAACACCGAGGCTGTCAGTGAAAACCCTCAACCGGCCGTGACCGCCGAAGGCGCGTTGCTGGGGGTTGCGTTTGTGCTCGGTCTGGCGCTGGCACTCATCTGATGGATCCGGATGGGGTGATCCGCTTCCAGGACTGGTCCGAAGGCGGCAACCCTTCGGCTCCGCCGTATCCCCGGTTCAGATCCGAGACAGCGGCGGCGCCCCCACGCGGGCCATCATCGTGGTGAAGTAATTCGCCACGCCCCGCGGCATCTCCAGCCCCTCGACCACCCCAATCGAGCGCAGCAGCGGCAGGATCCGCAGATCGTCCCGCGAGAGCGCGCCGTTGATCGCTTCCGGGCTGACAATTTCAGCCTCCAGATCCCCCAGAACCGGGGCCAGTTCACCCAGAAATTCCCGGGTCCGGGCGCGCAGTTCTGTCATGTCGGGATAGAGCGCGCGCTTGCGCAGCAGAAAGTGATCCCGCGCCGCCACCGTGCGGAATTCTGCCAGCGGCAACAGCGGATAGCGTGGCATTGTCAGTTTTGGCGAGATCTGCAGGATCCGGTCTGCCAGCGCCGCGATCCGGGGCCGCTCGGGACCCGTCAGGATCGCGTCGCCCAAGGTTTCGATGTGATCGACCATGGCCCAGCTTTCCAGCATCGGCGTGCCGTCATCCAACACCAGGATCGGGATCACACGCCGCCCGACCAGCGCGGTCATCACCGCGCTGTCGTCGTCTTCGACCACCTGTTGCACCAGGGGAATGCCCTTGAGCGCGGCAACCATCTGAACCCTAAAGCACAGCGAGCAATGCTCGAACATCAACAGTTTCATGGGGCGCTCCAATTCATGCCGCCAATCCGGCGGCGCAACACAGCCGGGACAACCGCAATGCTAGCTCGGGACCGCAAGCAAAGCCATCGCGGCCAGCGCCTCGCCAACCTGCTGGGTCGCGCCAAGGATATCGCCGGTCTGTCCACCGATCTTGCGCAGGGCGATCCCGCCCAGTGCCACGGCACCGGTGGCGACGGCGAGGGCCGCCGCCAGCCCGGCCCAGCCTGTCAGCAGCAGTGCCGCAAGACCCGCCAGCACGATCGCGGCCCATACTGCGCGCACCGGCGGCGTGCCGACCTTGTGTGACAGCCCGCCGCCGCGCGCGTTGGGCAGCGCCGTCATCATCGCCGGCAGGGCCGCGCGGCTGAGCATTGCGCAGGCGATTACCGGCCCGGGGCCAAGGTCGACCAGCGCTGCATAAAGCGACCAGCGCAACCCGGCCGACAACACCAGCGCCAGCACACCATAGGTCCCGATGTGGCTGTCTTTCATGATCTCCAGCCGCCGCTCGGGCGTCCAGCCGCCCCAGAACCCGTCGGCGGTATCGGCCAACCCGTCTTCGTGCATGGCCCCGGTCACCGCGATCTGGACCGCCACGATCAGCAGCGCCGCGACGCCCGCCGGCAGGCCCAGCGCCAGCGCGGCCATGCCGGCGAGGGCCGCGAGTGTTCCGACGACCAGCCCGGCCAGCGGCCAGGCCCATCCGCTTGTTGCCTGCCGCTCAAACGCGTCGCTACCAAGCCGCGGCAAAGGCAGGCGCGTCAGCAGCGCCAGCGCAACCCCGATCTCTTGCAGCCTGTCGCGTATCATGGCGTTTCCTGCCCCTCCCGGTCGCTTCCGGTCTTGTTCCCCGGTGCCAGAGGGTTAAACACCGCCGTCAGACCCAATGCAACGAGACGGTACATGACAGGTTTTTCCAGCTTTGACGCGGTTCGCAGCCAGATGGCGCAGGCGACCGGCCCGGACAGTGCGGCAGGCGCTGCTGCGACCGACAGGAACGGCCAGCTGACCAAACCGCCCGGCGCGCTCGGGCGGCTGGAGGATCTGGCGATCTGGTATGCCGGCTGGCGCGGCAACCCGCGGCCCGGGATCGCGGCGCCGCAGGTCATCGTATTTGCCGGCAACCATGGCGTCACGGCGCGGGGCGTTTCGGCCTTTCCGGCCGAGGTCACGGCGCAGATGGTCGCCAATTTTCAGGCCGGCGGCGCTGCGATCAACCAGCTGGCGAAGCTGGCCGGGGCGCGCATGGATGTTCATGCGCTGGAGCTGGACCGCCCGACGCAGGATTTCACGCAAGGCCCGGCGATGTCCGAGGCCGAGTGTGCCGCAGCCTTTGCCACCGGGTGGGATGCGGTGGACCCGCAGGCTGATCTGCTGGTTGTCGGGGAAATGGGCATCGGCAACACCACGGCAGCGGCGGCCATTGCCCACGCGCTATATGGCGGGACTGCCGCTGACTGGACCGGGCGCGGCACCGGCGTTGACGAAACCGGGCTGGACCGCAAGACCGCGGTCGTGGCCGAGGCGGTGGCCCTGCATGGCGGTTCGGGCGACGGGCTGGATATTCTGGCGCGGCTGGGTGGGCGCGAGCTGGCTGCGATGGCCGGTGCGATCGCGGCGGCGCGGGGCCATCGCATCCCGGTGATCCTCGACGGGTTCATCTGCTGTGCGGCTGCGGCCTGCCTGGCGGAAACCATGCCCGGGGCGCTGGACCATTGCGTTGCCGGCCATCAGAGCACTGAACGTGCGCATCAGGCGTTGCTGGAGCGGCTGGGCAAGACGCCGCTTTTGTCGCTGGGGCTGCGGCTGGGCGAGGGTTCAGGCGCGGCGCTGGCCATCCAGGTGCTGAAGGGTGCTGTTGCCTGCCACAGCGGCATGGCCACCTTTGCCGAGGCAGGCGTCGCGGACGGGTAGGGTGCCCGGCGCTGTCAGCCTTGCTGCAGGAGCGGTTCGTCGAGCAGTTCCTCGATGAAGAGCGACACGAATTGACCGCGTCCGGAAGTGTCGGACTTGGTGTAGATACTGCCCAGCTGTGCCCGCACGGTGCCCTGCGCCGTTCCGCGCAGCTCGGCAATTTCCGGGGTGTCGAACCCTTTCAGGGTCAAAAGCGCCACCTGTCGTTCGGATCCGGACAGCCGCCATGCGTCGAAGCGTTCGGCGACCAGTTCGGAAAACGCGCCGGACGCGATCAGCAGGGCAGATTCCGCGGCGCGGCTCCGGCGCAGGATCCGCGCTGTTTCGACCCCGCCGAAGATCACGCCAAGGATCAGCGCCAATGTCGCCACCGCTTCGTAGCGGGTGTGCGGGTCCATCCCGATCGCCATGAAATCGGCAATCACGTCGCCGAGGAAAAACAGGGCGCTGACGGCCTGCAACAAAACCAGAAACACCAGCGCAAACAGCCGCAGCCGCTGACGGTCGGCCGGCGCGGTTCGGACATCGTTACTCAACATGGCAGATCTCTCCATGATACATGGCACCCCGGATTTGCCAGCGTCGTCATTCCGGCGGCGCGGGTGTCCGCGCTGAAAGCCCGGCGGTGCCCTTCACGCTAGCACGCGTCTGACTGCACGCCAACGCTGCGCCGGGAAAAGGACAGGCGGTGCGACAGCGCATAAGCATCTGCTTATTCCGGCATATCAAATCACGCGCGTATTCCCGCGATGACCCGCGCCTGCGAAACTCCTGCCCGCATTCCCTTGGAGGCCACCGATATGCTGCACGCAGAACTGAGACTATTCACGGACGGGCCGGGCAGGCCGTTCTTCGCAGCTGCGACGACAGAATCCGCGGTTTCCGACCGCGCGTCTCCGGCGGCGCCACAGGCCGCGTTCACGCCGGTGCTGGGCACGAATGGCGATGATGTTCTGAATGGCGGGCCCGGTGTTCAGCTGATGATCGGACGGCGTGGCGACGACACTCTGGATGCCGGCCCGGGCCTTGATATCCTGATCGGCGGCCGGGACGGTGACACCTATGTTTTCGACGTCACCGGGAACACCGGTGACGTGATCGTAGACATGGGAAACGCCCCGACCATCAACGGGTATTATTCCTCGGGGCTCGATGTCGTGGAACTGAACGGCTATGCCAGCGCTGAAACGGCCATGCGCGGCTTTGACGTTTCGATCGAAGGCGACGATCTGATCCTGCATTTCGCGAACCCGTCAGATCCGGGTGTGACCGGTCAGGTGACGGTCAAAAATCACTTTGCCGGTGCAGAATATGCGCTGGAGGTTGTTCGTTTCGGCAGCAGCGGGGCCGAGCCGGATTATCACGTGTCCTTCCTGACCGGAGACAATTACACCTATTCGGTGCATAGCGGACCGGATCAGGGCGGCGAGGATATCGTCCTCGGAACGCACGGCACGGACGAGCTGTACGGCGGGATCGGGAACGATTTCCTGTTCGGCGGCGGCGGGGCGGATCATTTCATGTTCCACGACGAAGAAGAGGCCGGCGGCGGCTATGACATGATCCTCGATTTCGACACCGGTTTCGACGTGATCGATTACACCGACATCAAGACGCTGGGTTTCGAAGGGGTGTCCGTGGCCGCAAACGTGTATGGCAACGCGGTTGTTTCAACCGCGTTCGGCACCATCGAACTGATCGGTGTGGACGCGGCTGACGTCACCGAGGATGTGTTCGCCTTCTTCTGATCCCGGCGCGGCGGACCGCTTGGGTCAGTTGATCTCGGGTTCCGGCACCGGGCCGCCGAATTCGGTTCTGAGGAAGTCGAAATCGCACCCCTTGTCGGCCTGTTCGATATGCTGCGCGAACATCCAGCCATAACCGCGTTCATATCTTGGTTCGGGTGCGGACCAGCGGGCGCGGCGGGCGTCCAGTTCTGCGTCGGACAGGTCCACGTTCAGGGTCCGGTTGGGAATGTCGAGTCGGATGATATCCCCGGTTTCAATCAGCGCCAGCGGTCCGCCGATGAACGCTTCGGGCGCGACATGCAGGATGCAGGCGCCGTAGGAGGTTCCCGACATCCGCGCGTCCGACAGCCGGACCATGTCGCGGTGACCCTGTTTCAGCAGCGCCTTGGGCATCGGGATCATGCCCCATTCCGGCATGCCCGGCCCCCCCTTGGGTCCGGCGTTGCGCAGCACCAGAACATGATCGGGCGTCATCGGGTAATCCTCGTCGTTGATGATCACCTTCAGGTCGGCATAATTGTCCGCCACGATGGCCGGTCCGGTATGGGTCTGAAACCTCGGATCCATGGCCGCGGGTTTGATCACCGCCCCGTCGGGCGCCAGATTGCCGCGCAGAACCGCCAGCGATCCTTCGTGGTAGACCGGGTTCGACAGGGGACGGATCACATCGGGGTTGTGGTTCTTCGCGCCCGCGATGCCCTCGCCCAGCGATTTGCCGGTCACCGTCATGACCCCGAGGTCCAGCCTGTCGCCCAGTTCCTGCATCAATGCCGGCAGGCCGCCGGAATAGAAGAAATCCTCCATCAGGTAATCCGTGCCCGATGGCCGGATATTAGCGATAACGGGCGTGGTCCGGCCGATGGCATCCAGATCGTCCAGCGTCAGCGGTACACCGGCGCGGCGCGCCATGGCGATCAGGTGGATAATCGCGTTGGTCGAACAGCCCGTTGCCATGGCCACGGTCGCGGCATTGCGCGTGGCGGCCGGTGTCACGATCCGGTCGGGTGTCAGATCCTCCCAGACCATGTCGACGATCCGCCGCCCGCAATCCGAGGCCATGCGCTTGTGGCCGGCATCCGGCGCGGGAATGGAACTGGCCCCCGGCAGGGTCAGGCCAAAGCCCTCGGCGATGGACATCATCGTCGACGCGGTGCCCATTGTCATGCAGGTGCCGTAGGACCGCGCGATGCCGCCCTGCACCCCGTCCCATTCCGCCTTGCCGATCGTGCCGGCGCGGCGTTCGTCCCAATATTTCCAGATGTCGGTGCCCGAACCCAGAACCTGCCCGGCGTAATTGCCGCGCAGCATGGCCCCGGCGGGCATGAAGATGAACGGCAGCCCCATGCTGATCGCACCCATGATCAGCGCCGGGGTGGATTTGTCGCAACCGCCCAGCAGCACGACCCCGTCGACCGGGTGGCTGCGCAGGGTTTCCTCGACCTCCATCGCGCCCATGTTGCGGTAGAGCATCGATGTCGGTTTCAGGAATTGTTCTGAGAAATCATGCACCGGCAGTTCCGCCGGGGTTCCGCCGGCCTGCAGGATCCCGCGTTTCACCCATTCCGCCCGGTCGCGCAGGTGATGATGGCAGGGCGACAGGTCCGACCACGTGTTGACGATCCCGATGACGGGCTTGCCTTCCCAGTCGCCGCTGGTCCAGCCCATCTGCATCAGGCGCGACCGATGCCCCATCGAGCGCAGGTCATCGGGTGCGAACCAGCGGGCAGAGCGGAGATCTTCGGGTTTTTTCGGCATCGGAACGTCCTTCGGCAAATCGGGTTGGTGCGCGCGGGGGGGCGCAACCGGACGGTGACCGGGTCTGCGCCGCGGGTCAACGGTGGGATGCAACTGTTTTCCGGGCCGCGGCGGGTAGGCAAGAAACCGGCTTCCCGGACCGGCCCGGCTGCGCCAGAATACGGGCCATGCCCATCTGCCAGCCGGAGCGCCAATGACACCTGACGAGATCCTGTCCCATCCCGCCCGCGTCCTGACCGCCGCCCAGCGCGAAAAGTATTTTGCCGACGGCTATGTGTCGGTGCCCGAGATCGTGCCCGCCGACACATTGGCAGAGCTGCAGCAGGTGACCACGGATTTCCTTGACCAGAGCCGGTCGGTGTCGGTCCCGGACGACACGTTCGACATCGGCCCCGGCCATTCGCCCGACCACCCGGTTCTGCGGCGTCTGAAATCGCCCGACATCCGGCACGCGGCCTACTGGAATTTCGCCGCCGGTCTGATGGCTGATGTGGCTGCCGATCTGGTCGGGCCGAATGTGGTCTTCCACCACTCGAAACTGAACTTCAAATGGTTCGATGCCTCTGACAGCGTGAAGTGGCATCAGGACATCCAGTTCTTCCCGCACACCAATTACAACGTCATCACCATCGGCTGTTACCTGGCGGATACGGACATGACAAACGGGCCGCTGGCGGCGCTGAAAGGGTCACATAACGAAGACCTTTACGATCAGTACGATGCCAGCGGGGCATGGACCGGCATGCTGTCGGATGCCGACGCCGCCGCCGTGGACATGAGCCGGGTCGAATACATGACCGGAAAGGCGGGTTCGATCACCATCCACAATGCCCGCACGCTGCATTTTTCGCCGGCCTCGAAAAGCCCGGTGCCGCGGCCGTTGCTGCTGAACTGCTTCACCTCTGCCGATGCCAAGCCCTATACGCCGCATCCCGACCCCACCGCACATACCTATAAGGTGGTCCGCGGCGAACCGGTGCGCTGGGCCCATCACGACCCGCGCCCGTGCCAGATCCCGCCGGACTGGTCGGGCGGCTACAGCTCGATCTATGCCGCGCAGGCGGGCGAAGACGAGCAGGCGGCGACCTGAGCGCACCGTGCTCAGGTCAGGGTCCGCTACACTCCCGCACAGACCGGAGGGCAAACACGCCGCCCGGTAGCCTGCCCCCTGCAAGGCACGCTGAAACCACGGAATGACGGGTGTCCCTGCGCTGGCGGTGGCCGGCCTGCGGGCCTGATCCGGTGTCCGTGATCGGGTCCTTCGGAGCGGGTCCGGCCCATAGGCAGATGTCTGGGCCGGGCCGGATAAACACCTGCGTATAGCCGGTGGTGCCAAGGGCGCCATAACATGATGCGCCCACATCCCGCGTTTGTCTCAGATCATAGGAGCCCGCAGATGGTCCGCGCGTTGCAGGAATTCCATCAGACTTATCTCCAGGCCCTTCCGTCGCATCGCAGCGTTGCAGGCGGAACCCGGCCGGAAAACGGCGCGACATCGCGCGTGATCCCGGGGCAGGAGACCGATGACTGGCTTTATGGCACCGATGCCCGCGACATCCTCCTTGGCGGCGGCGGGCATGATTTCATCTATGCCGAACCGGGGAACGATATTGCCCTTGGTCAGGACGGCAACGATTTCATCTATGGTCAGGACGGCGACGACATCCTGATCGGCGGGGCTGGCTGGGATCTTCTGTCTGGCGGGCGCGGAAACGACACGATGCTCGGCGGTACCGGCGGGGACACCTACAGGTTCGGTTATGATGTCGACAATTACGGTTCCATGGACGATCCGGGTCATGACATCATCCGCGAGACCGGCGAAGCCCCGGCATGGGACGATTTCGACCGGATCGAGCTATTCGGGTATTACGGGCCCTCGGACGATGGGTCGTGGGACGCGTATGCCCGGCTGAGTTTTGTCCGGGACGGTGCGGACATGGTGATGCTGTCGGATGGCGGCCTCAACAGCCTGACGGTTGTCGGACAGTTCGCGCCGGGTGTCAGGAACGCGGTTGAAGAGGTGCATTTCAATGCGGGCTACTGGACGCCTTTGCTGTTCAAGATCCTCGACGGGGCCAAGACGGATATCGACGAAGACCGTGCCTATAACGGGGTCGAAGGCGGCGAGCAGAACGAGATCCTGTTCGGCACGGACGGGGCGGATTCGGTTTTCGGCAATGCCGGCACCAATTTCGTCTGGCTCGGGGGCGGGGCCGATACGCTGATTTACAAGGAAGCTGATCCACAGCTTTATTCGGGGTCGGGCGGCGGGGCCTGTTACGATATCGTCGAGGATTTCGACCTGACCGAAGACGTCATGGACTTTTCGGAAATTGTCGGTCTGACGCTGGCCGCGCTGGACCTGTCGGAGAACGCAGCCGGAAACGCCTTCATCTATTGGGAAAGCGGTGATTTTGAAGTGTCGGACATCTTTGTTGAATTGCGCGGTGTGGATGTTGCCGACCTGAATTCAGACCACTTCGTTTTTGCCTGAGATCCGCGGGCAAACAGCGGCAAAAGCATCCCCCATGTGCAGGCATCAAAACGGGCCGGCAATCGCTGGCCCGTCGGGGATGCCGCCGCGTCACCTCTGGCCCCGGCGGGCGTGCTGCCGTCACGCCCTGTCCGGTTCCACCTGCGAAGCGCGGGTCAGTTGCCTGCGCTTTCCATCTTGCGGTTCGCGATCACGTCTTCGAGCCAGCCCAGCTTCATTTCCGGCACCGAGCTCAGCAGCAGGTCGGTGTAATCGTCGAATGGCGGCGTCAGCACGTGGGACTTGGATCCGTAGCGCTGAACCTTGCCCTGGTACATCACGGCGATCGAATCGGCGATGGCCTTCACCGTTGCCAGATCGTGCGTGATGAACAGAAAGGCCACGTCCTCGATCTTTTGCAACTGCAACAACAGCTTCAGGATGCCGTCGGCCACCAGCGGATCCAGCGCCGAGGTGACCTCGTCGCAGATGATCAGCTTGGGCTTGGCCGCCAGCGACCGGGCGATGCAGACGCGCTGTTTCTGACCGCCCGACAATTCGGCCGGATAGCGGTCGATGAACTCGACCCCCATCTCGATCTCGTCCAGCAATTCGATCACGCGCTTGCGCTTTTCGCTGCCCTTCAGGCCGAAATAGAATTCCAGCGGCCGACCGATGATCGTACCGACGGTCTGACGCGGGTTCATCGCCACATCGGCCATCTGGTAGATCATCTGCAATTCGCGCAGGTCTTCCTTGCTGCGTTGGGGCAGGGCCGCCGACAGGGTCCGGCCGGAAAATTCGATCGTTCCGTCGCGGGGCGGCAGCAATCCGGTGATCACGCGGGCCAGCGTGGATTTGCCGGACCCGGATTCGCCCACCACCGCCAGTGTCTGACCGGGGTGAAGTTCGACATTCACGTCATGCAGAACGTCGAAATGCGTGCCCTTGTAGCGCGCGGTGATGTTGCGCACGGTCAGCAGCGGTTCCGGCGTTGGTTGCTTTTCCTCGTGGTCGATGGAGCGCACCGACACCAGCGCCTGCGTGTATTCCTCTTTCGGTGTGTTGATGATCTGATCGGTGGTGCCGTATTCCACGGTATTGCCGTGGCGCAGCACCATGATGTCGTCGCTGACCTGCGCAACGACGGCCAGATCGTGGGTGATGTAAAGCGCGCCGACCCCGGTGTCGCGGATCGCATCCTTGATCGCAGCCAGCACGTCGATTTGCGTGGTCACGTCCAGCGCCGTGGTGGGTTCGTCGAACACCACCAGATCCGGCTCCGGGCACAGCGCCAGCGCGGTCATGCAGCGTTGCAGCTGCCCGCCGGACACCTGATGCGGGTAACGGTTGCCGATGTTCTCCGGGTCCGGCAGGCCCAGCTTGCGGAACAGCTCCACCGCCCGGGCCTCGGCCTTGCGTTTGGAAAACTTGCCGTGGCCGATGGCGGCCTCGGTCACCTGTTCCATGATCTTCTTGGCCGGGTTGAAGGACGCGGCCGCGGATTGCGACACATATGTGACCTCGCCGCCCCGCAGGGCGCGGATGTCACCCAGCGAGGTGGACATGATATCGCGCCCGTTGACCCAGACCTCGCCGCCGGTGATTTCCACACCGCCGCGGCCATAGGCCATCGTGGCCAGCCCGATGGTGGACTTGCCGGCGCCGGATTCCCCGATCAGGCCCAGCACCTTGCCTTTTTCGAGGTCGAAATCGACGCCGTGCACGATTTCGATGTCATGCGGTTTTTCGCCGGGCGGATAGACGGTGGCCCCGATCTTCAGACCGCGGACTTTGACGAGATTGTCTGCCATTATCCCCGGCCTCCCTTCAGCGATGTGGTGCGGTTCAGCACCCAGTCCGCGACAAGGTTGACCGAAATGGCCAGCGTCGCGATGGCGATGGCGGGATACAGCGCGGCGCCGATCCCGTAGTTGATGCCGTCCGCGTTCTCTTTCACGATACCGCCCCAGTCGGCTCCCGGAGGCTGAACCCCCAGTCCGAGGAACGAGAGCGTCGAGATGAACAGCACCATGAAGATGAACCGCAGGCCCATCTCGGCGACAAGCGGGCTCAGCGCGTTGGGCAGGATTTCCCGGAAGATGATCCAGCCGCGGCCTTCACCGCGCAGCTTGGCGGCTTCGACATAGTCCATCACATTGATATCGACGGCGACCGCACGGGCCAGACGGAAGACCCGCGTGGCGTCCAGAAGCCCCATGATGAGGATCAGCACAGGCACCGTGATCGGTGTCACCGACAGGATCACCAGTGCAAGGATCAGCGACGGGATCGACATGATCAGGTCGACAACGCGGCTCAGCGCCTGATCCACCCAGCCGCCCATGACGGCGGCAAAGAAGCCGAGGATCGACCCGGTGGTGAAGCTGATGATCGTTGCCGCCGTGGCGATGAAGATCGTCGTGCGCCCGCCATAGATCATCCGGCTCAGCAGGTCGCGGCCCAGATTGTCGGTGCCGAGCAGGTATTCCGGCGAAGAGGGAGCCCAGATTTCCGGACTGACGATCTCGGCCATGCCATAGGGCGCGATCAGGGGCGCGAAGATCGCCATCAGGAAATAGAGCGTGGTGAAGAACAGCCCGATCAGGGCGGCAGGGGGTATTCTCATGACTGCCTCCCTATTTCGGATGCCGCAGGCGCGGATTGGCGAGGATCGACACGACGTCGGCGATCAGGTTCAGGCCGATATAGACGGCCGCGAAGATCAGGCCACAGGCCTGCACCACTGGAATGTCGCGTTTCGACACGTGGTCAACCAGATAGCCACCCATGCCGGGATAGACGAACACCACTTCCACGACGACCACGCCAACCACGAGGTAGGCAAGGTTCAGCATCACCACGTTCACGACCGGAGCGATGGAGTTGGGGAAGGCATGTTTCCAGATGATGGTGAACATGCGCAGGCCCTTGAGTTCGGCCGTTTCGATATAGGCCGACTGCATCACGTTCAGGATCGCGGCGCGGGTCATCCGCATCATATGTGCCAGCACCACCAGCGTCAGCACCGCGATCGGCAGGGCAATCGCCTCGAGTTTGGTCAGCAGGTCGGCGTCGGCGCGGAAACTGATCGCGGTCGGCGGGAACAGCCGCAGCTTCACCCCGATGAAGAACATCAGGATGTAGCCGATCAGGAATTCGGGGACCGAGATTGAGGCCAGCGTGACCGCCGAAATCAGCTTGTCCGGCCAGCGCTCGCGGTAACGCACCGCCAGCAGGCCCAGAAAGATCGCCAGCGGAACGGCGATGATCGCGGACCAGAACGCAAGGAACAGGGTGTTGCCCAGCCGTTTGCCGATGGAGGTCGCGATGTCCTGTCCCGAGGTCAGCGCGGTGCCAAGATCGCCCTGGAACACGCCGCCCAGCCAGGCGAAATAGCGCTGCACGGGCGGTTCGTTCAGACCCAGCTCGGCGCGCAGGTTGGCCAGCGCTTCGGGGGTCGCAGACTGACCCAGAATGGATTGTGCCACGTCCCCGGGCAAAATGATCGTGCCCGCAAAGATCAGGACCGAGACGAGGAAAAGAAGCAGCAGACCCAGCGCGATGCGCTGGGTCAGGAGTTTCAGGATGGGTGACATGCCCTTAGGCGACCCACATTTTCAGCGGCGCGTAGCTGTTCATCAGGGCAAAGCCCGCGGCGCCATCGACCCAGCCGGCAACCCGGTCGGTTGTGGCGTCGATGAAGTCGTTGAACATCGGACAGATCAGGCCGCCGGTGTCACGCAGGATGCCGCCCATTTCGGCATACATCGCGGTGCGCTTGGCGTCGTCCAGTTCGGCCCGGGCCGCGACCAGCAGTTCGTCGAAGCGTGCGCTGTTGAACCGGGTGTCATTCCAGTCCGCGGTCGACAGGTAGGCGGTTGTGAACATCTGGTCCTGTGTCGGGCGTCCGCCCCAGTAGCTGGTGCAGAACGGCTTGGCATTCCAGACCTCGGACCAGTAGCCGTCATTGGGCTCGCGCTTGATCTCCATCGGGATGCCGGCGGCCTGACAGGATTGCTGGAACAGTGCTGCCGCGTCCGGTGCGCCCGGGAAGGAGTTTTCCGAGGTGCGCAGCAGAATCGGCTGATCGTGGCCCGACTTCTTCCAGTGATGCGCGGCCTTGTCCGGATCGTAATCGCGCTGTTCGAACTCGGTGTAATACGGATAGGCGGCGCTGATCGGGGTGTCGTTGCCGATCGAGCCATAGCCGTGCAGGATCTTGTCGACCATTTCCTGACGGTTGATGCCGTATTTCAGCGCCATCATCACATCCTGATTGTCGAACGGCGCGGTGTTCACGTGAGCGATGAACACGTAATGGCCCGGACCGGAGGTTGTGCGTACGTCGATGCTCGGCGCACGATTGACCAGTCCGGCGGTGCGCGGCGGCACACGGTCGATGATGTTCACCTGACCCGACTGCAGCGCGGCCACGCGGGCGGTGTTGTCGTTGATGACAATGATCTCGATCTCGTTGGCGTGACCGATATCCGCATCCCAGTAGTTCGGGTTCTTCTCGGCAATAAAGCGCACACCCATATCCACTTCTTTCAGGATATAGGGGCCGGTGCCGATGGCTGCGGTCGGGTCGTCCATGCCGCCGCCCGGCTGGATCAGCAGGTGATAGTCGGCCATCAGGTAGGGCAGGTCGGCGTTCGGGCCGTTGAGCTGCACGACAACGGTGTCACCGTCGGTGGTCACTTCCTTGACCCCGCGCATGATGCCCAGCGCGCCGGATTTGGCGTCTTCGTTGGAATGGCGCAGCAGCGATTTGGCCGCGTCCTCGGCGGTCACGCTCTGACCGTTGGAGAAGGTGATGCCGTTGCGGATCTTGAACCGCCATGTTGCGGCGTCCGCGGAGCCTTCAAAGCTCTCGGCGACCTTGCCCTGCACACCACCGCCATCGGCCAGTTCGACCAGCGGTTCGCCCCACATGCGGCCGACCAGCAGCGGTGTCTGGTTTGCGGCCAGTGCCGGATCGAGGCTGTCGGTGGTGGAGCCGCCCTGCACACCCATGCGGATCGTGCCACCCTTCTTCGGGCCGTCGGCCATGACGCGGGTGGACAGCAGGGTATTGGCGGCAGCGGCGGTCAGGCCGAGGGCAGCGGCGCGGCCCATGAATTCGCGGCGCGACATCAGGCCGGCGGAAACACGGCCCGCCAGATAGTTGAGTTGGTCTTTCATTTGGATCTCCCAGTTTTTGTGTCCGCGCATCTTACGGCGCGTTTGTAAAATCCCGGGGTCAGGTTTGCGCATTTAATGGCATCGGGCAAGCCCGAAGTCCTCAAGTGGCGCCGCAGAGTTCAGATGTGATCGCGCGGAATGCTCTCCTCAACCGCCTTCTCAAAGATAAGCTCTTGATTTTCGTAGGCTTCAATCTTTGCGCGAATATGGAAACTGATCGCGTCCGACCACATCTCGCATGTCGCCTCTGTGCGCAGCTGCCAATCGTCGCGGCCCATTTCGTCGGTCCAGTGAATGCGCCCGCGGGCCGAGAGAGGGTCGTCGGGATGGATCGACCATACTTCGCGGGCAATGCTGCCGTCGGTCAGGCCGTGATCGCGGAACCGGATCTCGCCGAAATCATCCTCCAGCACCAGCGACACGATGCCGGTGTTCAGATCGGTTTCCTGCCGCCGGATATGCGCCGGTTCGCGCAAGCTTTCCGCGTTCAGCGGGGCATCCGCGTCGGGGGGCGGAAAGGTCCATTCGGCCTTGTCGGCCGCCGGCCGGACCGGCAGGTCCAGCTGCCCCGCCGCAAGCTGCAGCGTGGCTGCGTCAGGCGACGGCCAGATCAGCGGCCAGTAAGCGGTGGACACGGCCACGCGGATCCGGTGCCCTTTCGGGACGCGATAGGCGATATGGTCGAGATCCAGCGCAACCTCGGTTTCGCGACCCGGCGTCAGGGTGGCGGGATTGGCGCGGTCGCTGCGGTGGCTGAGGTTGAGCACGCCATAGGTGATGCGGGTCGAGGCGCCGTCGGGGTGGATATGGTTCAGGCGCACGGCGATCTGCGCCTGCGGCCTGTCGGAGGTCAGTGTCAGCCGCAGGCGCGGGGCGCCGACGATATCGGTGTCCGAGCCCATCGGCGCGCTGTCGAAACAGACGCTGAGCGCGTCGTCGCGCCGCTGATCACCGGGCAGTTCCGGGCCCAGCCAGATGGCACAGAATTCACCCGCGTCGGCGCCGCAATCCTGTGGCGAGCAGACCTGCGCCGACAGCGGCGCCGCATCCGGGCTCAGCCCCGCATCGGTCAGATACAGCGTTTGCGTGGGTAGGTGGTTTGTTGCCCCGCCATGTTCAGCAATCCAGCGGCCCGGCCGTTCCAGGTACCACGTTGCCGGCCGTACCCCGTCCATCAGGTAGGCCCGGTAGTCGGGATCGTCCGCGACCCCGGTGTCGATGTCCTTCAGCCACCGGTCCCACCAGCGCAGCGCCTCCTGCAGAAAGCCGATCCGGGGTTCGGGCACGGCGAAATGCGGGTATTTGTGCACCCACGGGCCGATGATTCCCTTGGCACCCGGCACGTTCTCGACCAGCGCGGGCACTGCGTTCTTGTACGCATCGCCCCAGCCGCCGACCGCCAGCACCTTGGCCCGGATCGCCGGATAATCCTCGCACACCGACCCGTGCCGCCAGTAGGCGTCGCGCCGCTGGTGCTTCAGCCACAGCGCCGGCAGGAACGGTTCATTCTCCAGCCGCTCCAGCCACATGTCGCGCCATTTGTCGCCCACCAGCGCCGGGTCCGGCGCGCGTGAGGAATAGGACCACATCGTTGCGCCCCAGCCGAGGTTTTCGTTCAGCAGACAGCCGCCCTTGTAATGGATGTCGTCGGCAAACCGGTCCACCGTGGAACAGAGCGTGATGATCGCCTTGAGCGGATCGGGCTGCATTGCCGCGACCTGCAGCGAATTGAAGCCGCCCCAGCTGATTCCCATCATGCCCACGGTGCCGGAACACCAGTCCTGCGCCGCCAGCCAGTTGATGATTTCGACCGCGTCGTCGAGTTCCTGCTGTGTGTATTCGTCGGCCATCAGGCCTTCGCTGTCGCCATTGCCGCGCATGTCCACGCGGATGCAGGCATAGCCGCGCCGGGCGAAATACGGATGCGTCAGCGCGTCCCGCGCGGTGGTGCCGTCGCGCTTGCGGTAGGGCAGGTATTCGAGGATTGCCGGCACCGGATCGTCACCGGCGTCGACCGGGCGCCAGACCCGGGCCGACAGGCGGCAGCCATCGCTGAGCGTGATGCCCATGTCGGGCAGTTCTTCGATGTCGCGGAGGGGGTTCGGGGCCTGGGTCATGACCGCGACTGTTCTGCCGCCGGCCTGCGCTGTCAAGCGGATCCGGCGCCCGCGGTCAGCTCCGGCCTGCCCGTCATCGCGCAATTGGGCCCATGCGCGGTTTGGCTCCCGCTGTCAGCGCCCGGTCGTGCCCTGCATCTCAGGCCCGCAGCGCCACGATCAGGTCCATCACATTGGTCCCCGTCGGTCCGGTCGTCAGCAATGCGCCGTTGGCCTCCAGCCATGTGCCGCTGTCGGCACGGGCCAGCGCGTCTGCCGCACCGTCGCCCCATGTGTTGCCGTCAACCACACCGCCGGCGGCGTCGGTCGGCCCGTCCGATCCGTCGGTTCCGCCAACGATGACCGCCATGTCGGGATAGCCCGTGATTTCCTTTGCCAGCGCCAGGGCCAGCGCCTGATTGCGCCCGCCGCGTCCGGGATTTTCGGGCAGAACCACGGTCGGCTCCCCGCCGAGGATCAGCGCGCCTTCCGGCATGTCGCGCAGGCGCGCTCCGATCCGCGGTGCCAGCATCTCCAGATCGTCGTGCAGGCATTCCTCGTTCGCCAGCACGCTGTGACCGGCAGCCTCCGCAGCGGCGGCGGCAGCAGCCCGGGCGTGGCTGTTGCTGGCCACGATCTCGGCGGCGTAGTCGAACCGCCGCTCGGGCAGCGCGGCACCGATGCCCGATCCGATCACGCTGATGTCGTCCTGCGGCACGTCGGAAATGGCCAGCACCCGCACGCTGCCGCTGAACAGGTAATCCAGCAGCCGCCCGCCCTTGAGCCGGCTCAGCTTGCGCCGCTTGCGGTTCATGGCGCCGATATCCAGCCCCTGTGCCAGCATCTGCCGGTTCAGCCGGGTCAGGTCGTCCAGCGTTTTGCCGGGAACCGGGTCTTCGGCCAGGGACGACGCGCCGCCCGATACCAGCAACAGCAGTTCACCGGCTTCGGGCATGGCCTGAACCGCGGCGCGCAGGGCCCGTCCGCCCTGCAGGCTGCGGGCGTCCGGAACCGGGTGCGCGGCCTCGATCACCTCCACATGATCGGGCAGGCCGCCGGCATGGCCGTCCTTGGTCACCACCAGCGCGGGCACGTCGCCGCACATCTCCAGCGCGGCGCGGGTCATTGCCCCGGCGGCCTTGCCCACGGCGAGGATTTTTGCCGGCTGTGCCGGTGTGCGTGTCAGGGCGGCGCGGGTCGCGGTGTAGCCGTCGACGGCAGCGACGCCGGCGGACCAGAAGGACAGGGCCTGCTGCAGCAAGGGTGTCATCGGTTCAACTCTCCATCCAGATGGTCACCGGCCCGTCATTGACAAGCGCAACGGCCATGTCGGCGCCGAAACGCCCGGTTTGCACGTCGACCCCCTGCGCTGTCATCTGCGCCGCGAAGTATTCATAAAGCCGCTCGCCATCAGCCGGTGCAGCGGCCGTGGAAAACCCCGGGCGGTTGCCGCGCGACGTGTCCGCGGCCAGCGTGAACTGGCTCACCACCAGCGCCGCGCCGCCAGTGTCCAGAAGCGACCGGTTCATCCGGCCCCCGTCGTCTCGGAAAATGCGCAGCCGGGCGATTTTCGCGGCCAGCCGGTCAGCCTGTGCCTCGGTATCGCCCTGCATGGCGCAGATCAGGATCATCAGCCCCGGCCCGATCTGTGCAATCTTCTCTTCGGCTACGGTGACGCTGGCCCGGGATACTCTTTGCACCAATGCGCGCATGTCAGCCCCGCCAGTCGACCAGATCGGTCACCTCTGCCCGCCCGGTGCGGAACGCGTTGGCCGGATGGTCGGGATCGCCATATCCGAAAGAGATCGCGCACAGCACCAGCCGGTCTTCACCGATGCCGAAATAGTCGTGGATGAAAGGGGCATAGCTGGCCACGGCGGCCTGTGGGATCGTGTCCACGCCATGCGCCTGTGCGGCGATGCAGAAGGCGGTGACGAACCCGCCGCAATCCAGCGCGCCATAGGGGCCGAGCTCGGCCGGGCTGCTCAGCATCACCATATGCGGGGCGCCGAACAGGTCAAAATTCTGCATGGTCTGGCGGGCCGAGCCTTCGCGGTCCCCCTTGGTGACCCCGACGGCTTCGTAGAGCTGCCAGCCGCAGGTGCGCCGGCGGTCCTGATAGACCCCGGAATAGCCCGATGGAAACGGCAGGTCCGGCGCCGGGGCGCCCGAGGTGACCGCCTGCATCAGTGCCGCGCGGAAGGCCGCGGTCTCGGCGCCGCTGGTCACCACCAGCTGCCAGGGCTGGGCGTTGCACCAGCTGGGGCTGAGCCGGGCGGTGGCGATGATCGCCTCGATCACATCGCGCGGCACCGGGTCGGGCCGGAACCCGCGGCAGGAATAGCGCCGGGCAAACAGGGCGTCGAGATCGGAAGGGTCCATGGTCATGTCAGGCTCCGGCAACTGGCCGGCGCAACATGGCTGCGCCGGCCCGGCAGAGCAAGGGGGTTTGAGACAGATCAAGGACATTCGGCGGCCGGGATGAAAAAGTAGGACCGCAACAAAGACAGGAGATTTCGATCATGGTTGAGAAAACTGATCACTCGTCGATCTGGCCCTCTTTGTACGACCCGTTCCGGGCTGTAACAGGCCGGGTGGCGGACTGGCTCAGCCCGGCGACAGAAGCCTCCGGCAGCGGCGAGGCCTATGCCATCAACATGGAGCTTCCGGGCGTCAGCGAGGGCGACATCGAGCTGACTGTAGACGATGGCGTCGTGACCGTCCGCGGCGAGAAGAAGACCGAGGAGACGAAAAAGGGTGACACCTGGTTTTTCTCCGAACGCCAATACGGGGCCTTCCGCCGGTCGTTTCGCCTGCCGCAGGATGCAGACGGATCGAAGGTGGACGCGCATATGAAGGACGGGGTGCTGAGCATCACGATCCCGAAGATTGCCAAAGAAGAGACGGACTCGGCCCGCAAGGTTGAGATCCGAACCTCCTGAAGGCGCACTGGAACACAAGATTATTCGTCGAATAATCTTGTGTTCCAGAATTTTCGGCGAAAATTCTGGAACGAAACATTACTGGCTGGTGGCCAGGAAATAGCCGACGCCGGCCGCCACCAGCAGGCCCAGCGTCACCGCGATCAGGATCTTCATGGCCGACCATGGCCGTTCGCCCTGAACCCGGCCGGTGCGGCCGTTGACGACGAACCGGTAGGTCCTGCCGCGGAACTTGTAGGCCGCCAGCCAGACCGGCAGCAGGATGTGCTTGAAGGTCACGTCCGAGACATCCGTGTCGATCTTGTGAATGCGCTGCCGGTCGCCACCAATGTCGAACAGCACGTCGCGTTCGATCACCCGGGCCATATGCGTGCGCGCCTCGGAATAGCCGTCCGCCAGTTCCACGGTGTATCCCTCGGCCCGGAAACCGGCGAGGTAGTTGGGCTGGTACGGCACCAGTTCGGCAAGGTCCCAGGGTTCCAGCGCGTCGGTATAGGTCTTGGGCAGGCTCTTGGAGGCGAGCACCAGCACATCGTCGAAAAACCGCTTCACGCGGCCCGATTTCGGGGTCCAGCGGACTTTCTGAACCTTCTCCTGCACCTGTTTTCCATCGCGCGTGACGGTGCGGGTCACGTAGTAAACCGTGCCGCGCTCGCCGCGGTATTGCGACCGGGTATCGGCATCGAAGGTCCAGTAGGGGACATAGATGCCCTCCATCCTGCGGCCCTTGCGCGCGTATTCCTTGAGCCCGTTGGGCGCGAACCACAACCGGCCCAGCCAGTCCGACATCTGCTTGTGCGCGGCGCGTTCATCCAGCGCGAAGGGCAGCAGGCCCCGCGGCTTGATATGCCGGTGCATGCCGGTGTCGGTGACCACGGGCGAGGCGCAGAACGGGCATTCCTTGGAATGGGTGTCAGGGTCAAACTCGACCTGCGCCGCGCAATTGGGGCATGTCAGGACACGGGTTTCCTCGATCTCGCTCTCCGGCAGATCCTGTGCCATTGCCGCGTCGAAATCTAGCTCCTTGAGCTGCGCGCCCTGCCACGGGCCCGAACCGATCTGTTCTGAATGGCCACAATGGCTGCAGGTCAGGGTGCCGTCGTCGGGGTTGAACCGGTAGTCGGCGCCGCATTGCTCGCAGGGAAAGCGGTGTTCGCTGCCGGGCGTGGCCGGGGTCTCCTCGGACGGGGGCGGGGGCGGTGCGGACATCGGCTCAGTCTCCGGGTTTCATCATGCGCCGCATGGCGTCGTCTTTCTTCACGTAATGGTGCCACAACGCAACCGCCGCGTGGCCCAGCGCCACAATCATCAGCGCCTTGCCCGCGGTCTCGTGCACATCGCCGGCGGCTTCGACCCCGCCATACCAGGTGATCGCACCCAGCAAGGGCGCCGCCGCCATCAGGAAATAGAGCAGCCGATGCCCCCATTCCGCCGCCGTCGCCATCAGCGGTGAACTGCCCGCAACCGGGCCGGGCGCGCCGGAGATCCGCCGGACCACGATCCGCACCAGGATCAGGACGAACGCCGCCCCGCCCAGCCAGACATGGGGCGGATTGCCTTCGATGCCGCCGGCGCCCGAGGCCAGCCGCGCCTCGAACGCCTTCTCCATCGTTTCATGCGTGAAAAACGCCGCAAAGATCAGTACGGCGATCAGCCAGTGCAGGGCGATCTGAAGGCGGGAATATCCGGTCTGTTCCGGCATGTCGGTCTCTCCGGTTCGCGTCAGGGCAGCCTGATTTCACATTTGCGGCGCCATTTCGCCCGGGTGCCGAAAACGCCGGTGCAGTAATAGCCTTTGCCCTCGGCCTGCCACACCCGCATGCACATGCCGGTCCAGGTGCCAACCGGCGCCATGCACAGCAGATAGGGATCGCTCCCCACGGTTCGGCTTTCCTCTTCCAGCCCCGAGGCTGCGGAGGATGGCCGGTAGAGGACCCGGCCATCCTTGGTCAGCGTAAATTCCGCCTTGTTGCGCGCAACAATGTCAAACCGGGTTGGCCGCAAACACATCATCGATGAGCTGGGCCACCGCCACGGGCACGTATCCCGCCGGCGCTGCCTTGTGCTTCAGCGTTGCCGGGTCCTTGTTTGCCGCGCTGGCGGCAATGGCGCCCAGCGACATCACGGCCGCGAGGCCGAGCCTGCGGAACACCATGTCAGATCCCCGGCGGCGGTGGCGGCGGCAGGATGGTGAAGAGCTGGGCCAGCTCGGCCACGTCCTCGGCCCGTTTCCAGCCGTCCTGTCCGGCGGTCCAGACATAGCTGTCGCGGGTCAGGCTGCCTTCGGTCGCCATGCGGCCCATCTTGGCCTTGGAAAACGGGCCCTTGGTCTCGCCGCCCTCGGCGATGTGCCAGACATGTTCGACCGGTGGCGGCGGCGGGGCGGGGGCGGCTGCCGCGGCCGGTGCGGCCTGTGCCTGCGGGGCAGCCCCCCACGGCCCGCGGCCCATGTTCTGCGCCATCGCCATGCCCATGCCCGCGCCAAGGCCCGCGGCCATGCCGCCGCCTGCGGGGTTCGCCGCGGCGGCGGTCATCGCCTCGGCCGCCGCATACTGGCTGAACGCATTGAGATCGCCCACCAGCCCCATCGAGGTGCGCTTGTCCATCGCCGCCTCGACGGCGGGCGGCAGCGAGATGTTCTCGATATATAGCTCGGGCAAGGCGATGCCGTAGCTGTCGATGACCGGGTTGATCTCCTGCGCCACCAGCTTGCCCAGATCGGCGGTGTTGGCGGCCATGTCCAGCACCGGGATGCCCGAGCCGGCGACGACGCGGGAAAACTCCTGCACGATGATGTTGCGGACCTGAAAACTGATTTCGTCGGTGGTGAATTCGCCGTCCGTGCCGACGATTTCCTGCATGATGCGCGCCGGGTCCGTCACCCGCATCGAGTAGGTGCCAAAGGCGCGCAGACGCACCGGCCCGAATTCGGGGTCGCGGCAGATGATCGGGTTCTTGGTGCCCCATTTCAGATCATTGAACCGGGTGGTGTCGACGAAATAGACCTCGGACTTGAACGGGCTTTTGAAGCCGTGGTCCCAGTGCTGCAGCGTCGTCATGACCGGCATGTTGTTGGTTTCGAGCATGTAGAGACCGGGGGTGAACACATCCGCCAGCTGGCCTTCATGCACGAACACCGCAGCCTGTCCCTCGCGCACGGTCAGCTTGGCGCCGTACTTGATCTCGTGCCCCTCGCGCTCGAACCGCCAGACGACGGTGTCGCGGGTGTCGTCGACCCAGTGAATGACATCGATGAATTCACCGGTCAGGAAATCGAAAATGCCCATAAGTGGTCCTCTTTCAGAAAACGGGTCGGCGGTTCCAGCCTCATAATGCCAGCCCCATGTACTCCCGCGCAAGGATGCGTACCACCGGCGCGGCCTGAGCTTCGGTCTGGCCGGGTTTCAAGCGCGGGTCGTAGAGCATGCGCAGCAGCAGTTCGTCGTGGTTGGTCAGCAGTGCGAATTCGTCGTCGTCATTGAAGATCGACGGCCGTGCCTGCAGGCTGTCATTGGGCAGGCCCAGCCCCTGCGCCACCTCTTCGTGCACGCAGGCGCGGCGCACCAGATCGGGATGTTCGGCCCGGATCAGCGCGATGGCGCGGGTGTAGAGATCGGGCGTGCCCTCGCCGGAATAGGCGACCACGAGGCAGTAGATCGAGCGTGGCACATTCACGAACAGCGCGATCTGTTCGGGGCCGATCCCGGGGATCAGCTGCCGCAGGCGGGCCTCGAGAAATGCCTTGTCGTCCTCGCCGGCCACGAACACGGTGAAATTGGCGTTGCCGGATACGGGCGAAACCGGGTGACCGGTGACCCGGCCCAGCCGCCGGGCATAGTCGGAAATGATCCGCTTGTCCCGTGCCACGGTTTCGGCCGGCACCGAGGGGCCAAACTCGGACGCGACGCGCACCGGCACCTGCCAGCGGCCCAGCCGCCCGGCGGTTCCGGTGCGCGGGCCGACATATTCGTCGTTGAACGCGATCTTGCCGAAATTCCGCGCCAGATCGTCGGCGGTAAACGGCGTGTCCGGCCCGCCACCGTCGGTGCGCATCAGCCCGCGCGACAGCAGGTCGTTCTGCACTGCCAGATAGTAACGCGCCAGCGCCTGACTTTCCGCCGAGGGCGTGGCGCTGGCCCCGGGGCGGGAGGGGGGCACCGGGCTGCGGCCCGGTGTCGTCTCATCACACCCGGTCAGCAGCAGCGCCGCGATGACCATCAGGAAAGCCGGGCGCATTGGCCGGCGCCCGGATTACTGCGGCACCGCTCCGGACGCGGTGTCGCCCAGGCCGGTTTTCTTGGCCTTGGCCGAGGCCAGCGTATCACGCAGTTCGGCCTCCATCTTGAGCAGCTCTTCCTCGGCTGCGGCGCGCCGCGCCTTGCCTTCGTCGGCGATCTGCAGGCTTTCCTGAATGGTGCCGATCAGGTCGGCATTGGCCTGTTTCACGGCTTCGATGTCAAAGACGCCGCGTTCCATTTCCTCGCGGATCGCCTTGTTCGACGAACGCAGATTGGCGGCATTGGCGGTCAGCAGCTCATTGGTCAGGTCATTGGCGTCGCGCACGGCCGCTGCGGCCTCGGACGACCGCTGGATGGTCAGCGCCTGCGCGAGCTGGGTTTCCCACAGCGGCACAGTGTTCACCAGCGTGGAGTTGATCTTGGTCACCAGCGATTTATCGTTTTCCTGCACCAGCCGGATCGACGGCAGCGACTGCATGGTCACCTGCCGGGTCAGCTTGAGGTCGTGCACCCGGCGTTCCAGATCGTCGCGCGCGGCGCGCAGGTCGCGCAGTTCCTGCGCTTCCATCACCTGCTCGCCCTCGGGGGCGGCCTGAACCTCGGCCTCCTTGGCGGGAATGGTGGTTTCGTCCAGCTCTTTCAGCTTCTCCTCGCCGGCGGCAATGTAAAGCGCCAGTTCATCGTAGAAGGCCAGCGTCTTTTCATATAGCAGGTCCAGCGACTTGATGTCTTTCAGCAGCGTGTGTTCGTGGCCCAGCAGATCGTCGGTGATCTTGTCGATCTGGTCCTGCACGTCTTCGTAATTCGAGATGAAATCGGACACGGCATTGCCGGCCCGCCCGAAGATGCGTTCGAAGAAGCTGCGTTTGCGGTTCGGGTCCAGTTCATCGACCGAGAAACCGCGGATCGTCGACACGATGTCGCGCAGTGAATTGCCGGCCGGTCCGACATCCTTGTTCTTCACGTCCTGCAGCATCGCCTGGCTGATCGTCTGCAGCTCGGCCTGTGCAGCGGACCCGAACCGGACGATCGAATTGGTGTCGCCCATGTCCAGCTCGTCCATCCGCTTGCGGATTTCGGCGCCGGCGGGCGCGTCCGCTTCGGCCAGAGGCACGATATCGGCGGTCGGGTCAGGCAGGACAACGGCGCTGACGGCTTCGACTTCGGCCAGCGCGGCAGAGGCTTTTTCGCGAACTGTTTCGGACATGGAATATCTTCCTCTTGAGAAATGGGGTCTGGATCAATCCAGCCGGACGCCTTCCTGTTTCAGCCGGTCGCGGAGGACTTCGATCTCGACGGTCAGGTCGCTGCGGTCATCCAGCAGCATCTTGCGGGTGCGCGCGGCAAAGTTCTGTTCCAGATCGTCCAGCAGCGTGCCGTAATCCGCCTGTGCCTGTGCATCCCGGGTGCGGGAATAGACATCCGCGAACTTCACCGTCGCGTCGCAGGCGCCGCGCGGATAGACGGTCATGTACTTGCGTGCGCCGCTCAGGTCGCGGGGGTCTTCCTCGACAGTGCGGAACAGCTCGCGCGCGGTGGTCTGGAACCGTTCCACCCGCGCCTCCATCTGCCGGTCGCCGGCACGCAGAATGGCGTCCGACATCTCGCGCAGGGTCTTTTCGGCCTCGTGCACAACGCGTGCGACCCGGTCCTGCTGATGTGTGTCGATGCCTTCCATGCCCTTGTTCTTCAGCGGATCGAACCCGAAGGCGGCACTGTGCAGCGCACCGGCCACGGCGCCGAACAGAAGCCCGGCAATCAGCGATCCGGTTTCCCCGTCGGCGAGCCCGGTCTTGTAGGCGGCCACGGCAATGCCCAGCGCGGTCAGCACGCTGGCGGCCATCTTGCGCGGCATCGCCGGGCGCCGGGCCACCTTGCGGGCGTTGTATTCGGCCTCGGCCCGCAGCCCGTCGCGTGTCAGCCACGCCGCCAGCGTCAGGATCGCGGCCGCGACGATCGCCAGCGTCAGGCCGACAGCGCCATCGTTGAGCGAGGTAAAGACCAGCGGAATGGCGGGCACGAACAGCACATTCGCCCGCATCCCGGCGGCATCGGCCTGTGCACCGTCATAGGCGCCGCGTTCGGGGGGCGCCTCGGCCGGGTCCCCGGTGCCATCCGGACTGTACTTGCCGCCATAGCGTTTGGTCATCTTACCACAGGCCTCCCAGCCATCCGGTGCAGACGCCAAACATCACGACGATCAGAGCCGCGTAGGCGATATTCTGAATACCACTGCCAGACATGACGGCCCCCAAGGCTGTTGCTGCGCAGCAGAAATCTAGGCGAAAAGGCCGGTTCGCGCTAGGGGGAACCTTGGCGCGCGCGCGTCACCGGCGCCGGGACACCTGCTTTTTCGGACCGTCCAGCCCAAGCTGGTCGCGCAGGACGCGGCGGCGGACCTCCTCCACCTCGCCGGGTTTCAGACTGCCCAGCTGGAACGGGCCGTAGGACACCCGGATCAGCCGGTTCACCGGCAGGCCCAAATCCTCCATCGCGCGGCGGATCTCGCGGTTTTTGCCCTCGCGCAGACCGATTGTGGCCCAGCCATTTGCGCCCTGCTGCCGGTCCAGCGTGACCTGCATCGGCTGAAACCGCTCTCCGTCCAGCGTCAGGCCCTTGCGCAGAGGGGCGAAATCCTCGTCCTTCGGGCGGCCCCGGAACCGCACGCGATACCTGCGCAGCCAGCCGGTTGCCGGCAGTTCCAGCTGCCGCTTGATGCCGCCGTCATTGGTCAGCAGCAGCAGGCCCTCGGAGTTGAGGTCGAGCCGTCCGACGCTGTTCACCCGCGGCACCTCTGCGGGCAGGTCGTCGAAGATCGTCGGCCGGCCCTGCTCGTCGCGCGCGGTTGTCACCCGGCCCGGCGGTTTGTGATAGAGCCACAGGCGCGTCGGCTCCGGTTCGGCCAGCGGGTTGCCGTCGACGGTGATCCGGTCGGCTTCGGTCACGTTCAGCGCCGGGCTGTCGATCTGTTTGCCGTTCACCGTGACCCGGCCGGCAGTGATCATGCGTTCGGCCTCGCGGCGCGAAGCGAGGCCGGCACGGGCAAGAACCTTGGCGATGCGGTCACCGGGGGGCGTTTTGTCACTCATGCGCGGGGCTTAGCCCATCGCGCGCGCTTGCGAAAGCGGGGATTGCGGGGCAGGGTGGGGCATGGTGTTCAAATCCCATATGAATCAGGCACTTGAAGAAGCCCGCGCCGCTGCTGGCAGGGGCGAGGTGCCGGTCGGCGCGGTGCTGGTTGCGCCGGATGGCCGGGTCGTGGCCGCAAGCGGCAACCGGACGCGGGAGCTGTGCGACCCGTCTGCCCATGCCGAGATGCTGGTGATCCGGGCTGGCTGTGCCGCGGCCGGTTCGGAACGGCTGCCGGGATATGACCTCTACGTCACGCTGGAACCCTGCGCGATGTGCGCCGCGGCGATCGCAGCGGCCCGCATCGCCCGCGTCTACTATGGCGCGGCGGACCCGAAATCGGGCGGCGTCGCCCATGGCGCACAGGTGTTCACACATGCGCAGACGCATCATGTTCCCGAAGTCTATGACGGTATCGGCGGCGAAGAGCCGGCCCGGATCCTGCGGGATTTCTTTGCCCGGAAACGTAACGGGCTGTGCTAATCTGGCGCCATGACCGGAACCGAAACCCTTCCCAAGGCCAGCACCAAGCCAAAGCCCGAGCGTCCGAAGCTCTGGAAGGTGATCCTGCTCAACGACGACTATACCCCGCGCGATTTCGTGACGGCGGTGCTGATGGCGGTGTTCCGCATGACCGAGGCGCAGGCCGGCGGCGTGATGCTGACGGCGCATAAAAAAGGCGCCTGTGTGGTGGCGGTCTATACCAAGGAAGTGGCCGAGACCAAGGCAAACGACGCCACGGATTATGGCCGGCAATACGGCTATCCGCTGGCCTTCACCACGGAACGCGAAGAATGATGCGCCGCGAAGAGGTCCGTGAGGACCGATGAGCGCGCCGATCGGGAGACACGCATGAAACTCAATGGGTCCTGCCACTGCAGGGCGGTGACATTCTCGGTCGAGGCCCCGTCCTGCATACCGTTCAACCGGTGCTACTGCGAGGTGTGCCGCAAGACCGCCGGCGCCGGCGGGTTTGCCGTGAACATCGGCGCCGATTTCACCACGCTGGAGATAACCGGCAGCGATCACATCCGGGTCTACCGCGCGGTGATCGAACGGGCGGACGGCCCTGAACACAGCCCGGCCGAGCGCAGTTTCTGCGGCAACTGCGGGTCACAGCTCTGGCTCTGGGATCCGCGCTGGCCCGATCTGGTGCATCCCCATGCCTCCGCCATCGACACCGACCTGCCGGTCCCGTCGCGGCGCTGGCACATGATGCTGGGCTGCCGGGCGTCATGGGCGGTGCCGGATACCGTGCCGGGCGACCGCAGCTTCGAAGAATACCCGGACCAGAGCCTTGCGGACTGGCACGCGCAGCTGGCCGATGATCAGGACCAGTCCAGCCGGTAATGCACATGCGTGCCGTCCAGCCCGCGCAGCTCTGCCATCACCGGCTCCCCGAAGATCAGGCCCGGCGCGGATCCCGCCATCAGGCGGGTCGCATCCGATGCGAGGATTTCGCCCGGCTGCGCGGCACTGGTCAGGCGTGCGGCCTTGTTGACGACCGTGCCGAAGAAATCGTCGTCGGTGCGCACCACGTCACCGGTATGCACCGCGACACGCAGACCCAGTGCCGGGTCCCGGTCCCGCGTTGCAACACGGCGCTGCACCTCCACCGCCGCCTCCAGCGCGGCCCGGGCGGTGGGAAAACTCGACATTGTCCCGTCGCCCAGCGACTTCACCAGCGTGCCGCCCTGACCGGCAATCACCGCCCCGACCATGTTCAGATGCTCGGCAACCACCCCGGCCCATGTCCTGTCTCCCAGCGCGGCCGCCAGTGCTGTTGAGTCCGCGATATCGGTGAACATGACCGACGCCATGCCCTCGCTCTGTTCCAGCCGGAAACCGTCGCGCGCGGCGTCGACCAGCGCGTTCAGCGCCTGATGCTCCATCCCCAGTTTCTCGATGTTCGAATCCGGCTGCGACAGGTGGTGCTGCACCATTTTCCACCCGCCGCGCTCCATCACGAACACGCAGGTCAGCCGGTGCACGCCGGACGCGCCGGTCGCAGGCACACCGAACCGGCACTTGTAGAAGGCCCAGCCGGTTTCACCGTTTTCCCAGGCCTCGACCTCGATGTCGTCTTCGGTGATGTCGGGCACTTCGGCCAGATGATCGGCGATCCCGTCGCGCAGGATCCGGTCGCGCCAGATCTCCTCGTGACTGGTGCCGATATAAAGCAGCGACTCGTCCCGGGACAGGAAATGCGGAATGTCCGCGACCTCGTGCAGCCGGATCAGCCGGGTCCAGCGCATCACGATGGCCTCGATCTCGGGCGACCGGCGGATCACGCCTGCCACTCCAGCCTGTGGATCACATGCTCGCCCTCCAGCCCCTTCAGCGGTGTCGTGATCGGGCCGGAGAAGACGTGATCGGGGTCGATGCCCACCATGGCGCGGGTGACATCGGAAACCAGAATGGCACCGGGATCGGCCAGTGCAGTGATCCGGGCGGATTTATTGACCACGGTGCCAAAGAAATCGTCGTCCGATTGCACCACGTCGCCGGTATGGATGCCGATCCGCAGGCTCAGGCGCGGTTCGCTCGTTTGCGCGGCCATGTCCGCCTGCACCATGCGGGCGGCGCCCAGCGCGGCGCGGGCCGAAGAGAACGACGACATGGTGCCATCGCCCAGCGATTTCACGAACTGTCCGCCTTGAGCTTCGATGATCCCGCGCAGGTCGGCAAAATGCGTGGACACGATACCGGACCAGGCCCGGTCGCCCATCGCGCTGGCCAGCGCCGAGGAATTGACCAGATCGGTGAACATGACCGAGGCCAGGCCTTCGCGCTGGCCCAGCGAAAACCCCTTCTGCGCCGCATCGACCAGTTTCTGGATGGCGGAATGTTCATGACCGGTCGTTTCGAAGTTGGGCGCGGTGACAGAGGCATGGCGCTGAACCATTTTCCAGGCATTGTCCTCTAGGACGAAAACCAGTGTGGAGTGAAACACAATCGGTTCAGCGCGGGTTTCGAAATGGAACCTGTTGACAAAGAAAGTCCAGCCGACGCCGTCCTTTTCATGGGCTTCGGCAAACAGTTCATCATAGTTCAGAACCGGTGGGATCTCGGCGAAATGCGCGTTGACGGCCTCGCGCACGGCCGGGCCGGACCAGTTTTCGCCTTCGGCCGAGCCGATGAAGCGCACAATGTCGCCACGGGAGATGAAATGCTCCAACTGGCTGTTCTGCCGTTCGAGCACCGCCCTGAACCAGCGCCGCGCCACGGCCAGCAACTCGGGGGACGGTTTGACCCCGCTCATGCCGCCCACTCCAGCCGGTGGATCAGGTGCTGCCCCTCGAGCCCGCGGATCGTCACGATTTTGGGGCCTGTGATGGCGAAGCCCGGATCGGCCCCGACCAGAAACCGGGCCTCGTCCGACAGGCGGATCTCGGTCGGGGTGTCAACCTGCGAGAATGCCGCCGTTGCCGTCCAGTAGGCCCAGCCAACCGGTCCGCATTCAAAGGCCTCGACCTGTTCTTCGCCAATCTCGAATTCCGGGCGTTCGCCTGCATGTTCGCCCAGCCCTTCGCGCACGATCTCGTCGGTCCAGCCACGCCCCGAGGTGCCGACATACCGCAGGCTGGGGTCATCCGAACACATGTGCGCCAGCGTCTCGGCATCGCGCGCCTGCATCGCCCGCACGAACCGCCGGGTGACAGCCTCCAGCTCCGGCGAGCGTTCGATCATGGCTGCCATTCCAGCCGGTATGTCTGATGCTCGCCCTCCAGACCCTTCAGGGTGAATTTGGCGAGGTCGCTGAACGCGTAGTCGCGCGTGCCGCCCACCATGGCGCGGGAGGCGTCGGACACGCGGATTTCGCCGGCCCGGGCAGAGCTTGCGATGCGGGCGGCCTTGTTGACGACGGTGCCGAAAAAATCGTCTCCGGCCTCGATCAGGTCCCCGGTATGCAGCCCGATGCGGACCTGCAGACACGGTTCGGATTTGTCTGCCGCCAGCGCGGCCTGAATGGACTTGGCGGCCTGCATGGCGGCACCGGCCGACCCGAAGGTGGACATGGTTCCGTCGCCCAGCGATTTCACAAGCCGCCCGTCGTGATCTGCAAGGCAGCCGGAAATCAGCGTCACATGTGCCTGCACCACGTCCGCCCAGCGGGCATCGCCCAGCGCTGCGGCCAGCGCGGTGCTGTCGGCGATGTCGGTGAACATCACCGTGGCGCTGCCGCTGCGGCCCAGATCCGGCGCGCTGGTCCGTGCCGCCTGAAGCAGGTCGTCGAGCACATGATGCTCGATGCCCAGTTCCTCGATATTCGGTGAGGCTAAGGAATTGTGGATGTGCTGAACCTTCCAGATCCCCTTTTCCAGCGCGAATATCAGCGTCACGCGCACAAAGCCGGGACGGGTCATGCCGGCAAAGTGCATCCGGCCGGTCCACAGCGCCCAGCCGGTGTCGTCGGTGGCATAGGCTTCGACCTCTTCGTCGGCGATGGTGCTTTTGGGGATCTCGGCGACATGCGCGGCGTAAGAGCTGCGGATCAGGTCGCCGCGCCAGATCTCGCCCTCGGCGGACCCGCAGAAAACCAGCGGATCGGATCCCGACAGCAGGTTCACCATGATTTCCCCGTCCAGCATGGCCAATCCGCGCATCCAGCGGCGGGCGATGGCTTCGAGTTCGGGGGATCTGCTGCTCATGCCGCCCCCGTCCGGCCGGGCCGGCGGCGCGGAAACGCGGCCCGCCGGTCCGTCTGTTCGGGTTGTGTTCGTGCCATCATCGTGTTTCGGACCGTTCCCTGCATACCTACGCCGGCGGACCGGCTCAGACCTCGATGGCCTGCATCACCTGCGGCTCGATCACATCGACGCCCGGCAGCCCGTCAATCAGGTCCTGCGCCGATTGTTCCAGCAGCGGGAAGGTGCGGTAATGGCAGGGGATCACGGTCTTGAAACTGAAATACCGTTTCGCGGCATAGGCCGCCCCGGCCATGTCCATGGTGAAATGGCCACCGGCGCTGAGAATGCCGATATCGGGTTTGAAATAATCGCCCATCCAGTCCATGTCGGCCATGATATCGGTGTCGCCGGACACATAAACCGTGTGCCCTTCGGAGCGGATCATGAAGCCCACTTCGGTGCCGCCGGTGCGCAGGTCCTCGGGCGTCTGGAAGGTGGTGGAATGCGAAGCCGGGACCATCGACACCTTGACCCCGTTCAGGTCCACCGTGCCGCCCTTGTTGAAACCAACGGTTTCGATGCCGTCCTTTTCGCCGAAATGCGACATGATATCGTACTGGCCGACGGCCGGAACACCCAGTTTCTTCGACAGTGGCACCAGATCGGCAACATGGTCGAAATGGCAATGGGTCAGCAGGATATGCGTTCCGCCGGCGACGGCGGCCTCGTGCTGGTCCTCGGGCAGAACCGGGTTGCCGGTGAGCCAGGGGTCGATCAGCAGCGTCTGGCCCGCGGTTTCGATGCGGAAGCTGCCATGGCCCAGCCAGATGATTTTCATGGGATTTCCTCCTATCCGTGTCAGGCGGAGCCTAACACCGGATTGCAAAAAATCCACGACCGGTTTGCATTTCTCCGCGCGATCAGATCATGCGCCGCAGAAGGTCCATTGCCGGGATGAGCGAAGCAAAGGCCGCGGTCAGCGCCGGGACCAGCCCGTCGCGGGCCGCCGGGTCGGCAATGTCACGCCAGAGCGTCAGGGATTTGCGCCGCAGCAGTGCACCCTGCGGGTGATCCTTGTCATAGGGCGCGGGCACGCGTTTGAGTTCGGGCTCGTCCAGCCGGGCGCCGGTTTCCACCAGCACGCGGGCCAGTTCGGCACCGTCCGGCCCGTCCACCGACGCCCGCCACAGGTCCAGCTGCGCCTTGTCGAACCCCATCCTTCCGGCCCCAGCGGTGACGTATTCGGGAGAAATGCCCAGAAACCAGCCGGGCCCGTCGGCTTCCGCCCAGAGCATGTGCAGATGGGTGTTGTAGGGGGTCTTGTCCTTGGAAAACCGCACGTCGCGGTTGGCGCGGAAGAGTTTCGGCTTGAGAGGCTGTCCCGTCTCAGCCCCCCACTGCGCCGCGACCTGCTCCAGCAGAGCCAGCGCAGGCTGTTTGAGCTGCGCCTCGTAGCGGGGCTTGTTGGCCGCAAACCAGTCGCGGCTGTTATTGTCTGCCAGTTCGGACAGAAAGGACCGGGCGTCAGGGATCAGGGTGTCGAAGTTCCGGGACATGGCAGCCTCCTGTTTCACCTTCAGGTTAATCACGCGGTTGCAGATGTGCCACCGTTTTCTTTGAAAGAAAACGGCCCGGAATTTTTGAAAAATTCCGGGCCCCGGCGCGGTTGTGCCCGGGCTTGCGGGCGCGGCGCTTTGAGCCTATCGCGGAAATATGAAACCCCGAATGACATATCCCGGTCACGCCCGTGCGGTGCTGGTGCTGGGGCTGCCGCTGGTCGGCGGTCACCTGGCCCAGTTCGCCATCGGCCTGACCGACACAGTCATGCTGGGCTGGTACGGGGTCGAGGCGCTGGCGGCGGTCACGCTGGGGCATACCTATTTCTTCACCTTGCTGATCATGGGGTCGGGCTTTGCCTGGGCGGTGATGCCGATGGTGGCGGCCTTTGACGCCGAAGGTGACGAAACCAGCCTGCGCCGGGTGACGCGCATGGGGCTGTGGCTGAGCCTTCTGTTCGCGATCGCGGCCATGCCGCTGATGATCCTGTCCGAACCGGTGCTGCGCCTGACCGGCCAGTCCGCGGCGCTGTCGGCGGACGCGGCGGAATATCTGCGCATTGCCGGTTGGGGGCTGTTTCCGGCCCTGCTGGTGATGGTGCTGAAAAGCTATCTGGCGGCGCTGGAGCGCACGCAGTTCGTGCTGTGGATGACGGTGATTGCGGCTGTGGCCAACGGTGTTCTCAACTATGCCCTGATTTTCGGCAACTGGGGCGCGCCGGAACTGGGGCTGGCGGGCGCGGCCTGGGCCTCCGTCGGCACGCAGTTGGTGTCGCTGGCCGGATCCGTGGCCTATGCTGCGCTTGTGCTGCCGCAGCACGACCTGTTTCGCCGGCTCTGGCGTCCGGACTGGGAAATGTTTGCCCGGGTCTTCCGGCTGGGGGTGCCGATCGGGCTGACCTCGCTGATGGAAACCTCGCTCTTTGCCGCCTCGGCGCTGATGATGGGCTGGCTCGGGACCGTGCCGCTGGCGGCGCACGGCATTGCGATCACGCTGGCCTCGGGCACGTTCATGATCCATATCGGCCTGTCCAACGCGGCAACCGTGCGGGCCGGAAACGCCTATGGCCGCAGGGACCGGGCGCATATGGCGCGCGGTGCGCTGGTGGTCAGCTTCTTGTCGCTGGGTGTGGCGCTGATGACCGTCGCGTTGTTCCTGCTGGCGCCGGAGCCTTTGTTGTCGCAATTCCTTGATGCCGATGACCCGGCGCGCCCGGACATCATTGCCATCGGCACCGGTCTGCTGGCGATGGCGGCGCTGTTCCAGCTGGTCGACGGCGCGCAGGTGATCGCGCTGGGCCTGTTGCGCGGGGTGCAGGACACCGCCGTGCCGATGGTGATTGCGGCCCTGTCCTACTGGGTGGTCGGACTGCCGGTGTCCTATGTGCTGGGCTTTTCGCTCAACCTCGGCGGCATCGGCGTGTGGACCGGGCTGGTGATCGGGCTGGCCTTTGCCGGGGTGCTGCTGATGTGGCGATTCTGGACCCACGGTCTGGGCAAGGTCGGTGGCCGCGTGATAAACAGCCCCGGGGCAGAGGAGAGCACAGGCTGATGATGATGTATTCCCGCGAACTGACTGTGAACTGGGGCGAAAGCGATCCGTTCGGGCTGGTGTATTTTCCGCTGATGCTGGCGTGGTTCAACGATACCGAGCACGAGCTTTTGCGCGTGATCGGCTATCCCACCGACAAGCTGATCCGCGAAAGCCGCACCGCCTTCGTGATGGGAGACGTGCATTTCAAGTTCATCGGCCCGGCGGCCTATGGCGACAAGGTGCGCACCATCATTCACCTTGCCAAGATGACCAAATCGACCATCCACTGGGACTGCAAGGCGGTGCAGGTCCGCGACGGGGCCACCATCTGCGAGGGCCGGGCGATCCGGATCCATGCCCAGATACAGGACGATGGCAACATCGCTTCCAAGCCGATCCCCGAGGACATCCGCAAGGCGCTGAGCGAGCCCGGCGCGCTGGTCAATCTGGAGCCGCCGGAATGAAGATCTGGTATCAGTCTTATGTCGATTACGAAAACGGCGCGTCCTACTGGGACATGCTGCAGCCTCATCTGAACGAGATCGCGGGGCCGGGTGCGGAGGTTCATATCCGCGGCATAACACCCTATGACAGCTACGCCCATCCGCTGATGGAATGGCGCTGTGCGCGGGAGATGATCGTGAACGCGGTTCAGGCCGAGCGGGAAGGCTATGACGCCTTCGTTGTCGGGCATTTTCAGGATGCCGGCCTCTACGAGGCGCGCAGCGTGGTCGACATCCCCGTGATCGGGCTGGGCGAGGCGACGATGCTGTGGTGCTGCCAGATGGGCCAGCGGATCGGGATCGTGACGATTAACCCGCGCTTCATCCCGTGGTTTCACCACCAGATCGGCAAATACGGGCTGAAAGAACGGGTCACGGGTGTGCATGCGATGACCTTTGAACCCGGTCAGATCCTTGAAGCCTACGGCGATGCCGACAAGGCCGAAACGGTCCGGCAGCTGTTCGAGGCGCAGGGTGCGCCGCTGGTGGCCGGCGGGACGGATGTGCTGATCCCCGGTGGTGGCATTCCGATGCTGCTGTTTTCGCGGTTCCGCGACCACCAGATCGATGGTGCGCCGGTGGTGAACGGGATCCCGATCGCGGTGAAGATGGCGAAGATGGCGGTGGAACTGAAAGAGCTGACCGGGCAGGGGGTGAGCCGGGCCGGCGATTACACCAAGGCGCCCGACCATGTCATCGAGGAATTCCTGACCCATCCCAAGGGGCTCTGAGACGGACGCGCGCCGCTCCTGCTGACGCAGCTCGCCCCGCCCGCCGTCCCGCGGGGTGTTCCGGCGGCAATGTCCGCGTGCGGGGCGCGCGGGGCATTGAGTATTTGCACAAAGATGAAGATCAGGGGGTCTGTGACCACAGCGACTGGTAGACCCGGTCGATCCCGTCTGTTTCGGTCCGGGCGCTGAAGCTGTTGGTGGCGATGTCGCGGGCGGCGGCGGCCATGGCGGCATGGCGGGCCGGATCGGTCAGGATGGCGCGGGCGGCCTCGGCGGCGGTATGCAGCATCTCCTGCGGCACCACGACCCCGCTGCGGCCCTGCGCGGCGAATTCGGAGTAATGCCCGGCGTCGCTGGCGACGAAGGGCACGCCGGAGGCCATGCCTTCGAGCGGGACCATGCCATAGCCTTCGTAGCGCGGCAGCTGCACGGTCAGCGACAGGGCCTGCATCATGCCGGGCAGCCGGTCGGGCGGCAGTTCGCCGATGAAGCGGATGCGGTTGATCATGCCGGCGCGCTGCACCTTGTCCTTGAGCGTGAGGTCAAATTTCTGGTGATCCCGGGTGGGCCGGCCGATGACCAGCGCGGTGACGTCGGGCAGGTCCGGCAGCAGCTGCAGCATCGTGTCGACGAAGAGGTCGGTGCCCTTTTCCGGGCGCACCCGGCCGATGGTGGCGACACCGCGGCTGCCGCCATAGCCCAGGGCCGCCCATGCCGCCGCCCGGTCCGGGGCCGGGACGAAGAGGTCGGTATCGACCCCGTGCGGCACGGTGGCGCGGACATGGGGCACGAAACCCGCCGCCGCATCGCTGGTGGCGACCACGGCGTCCATGCGCGAGATCAGCCAGCGCGGAAACATCGAATGCCGGCGCTGGGCGGCGGAGGTGAAGACAATGCGGATCGGCAGTTTCAGCACGTCGCGGGCCCAGATCGCGGCGCGCATTTCCGGGTTGCGGCGGACATGCCAGATCGCGAAGGGCCGTCCGGTGACGGTTTTGCTGAGCCGGCGGGCCTGTGTCAGGCTGATCGGGTCGGGGCAGCCCGGCAGGGGATGGCCCACCAGCCGCAGGTCATAGCGGCCGGCCTGCTGGCGGATGACAGTGGCGGCGGTGGCCGAGACGCCGGTGAAATTGCGGTTGAAATTGGTGACGAAAAGCTCAGCCATCGGGCAGGTCCAGCGCGGTTTCGAGGGTTTCGATCACCTGGGTCAGCGCCTTGTCCCCGCGTTCGGCAAAGCGGCCGGCGGCCGCGCGGGCCCGGTCCAGCGCCGCGGGGGTGTGCAGCCAGTGGCCGACGGCCTGCGCCAGCGCCCGGGCATCGCCGGCCTCGGTCGCGGCCCCGCCGGCGAGCAACGCGTCATAGGTTTCGGCGAAATTCGCCCGGTGCGGGCCGGTGAGGATGGCGGCCCCGGCCTGTGCCGGTTCAAACGGGTTGTGGCCGCCGATGGGTTTCAGCGATCCGGCGACGAACACGATGGGCGCCGCGGCATAGAAGGTGCCGGTTTCGCCCAGGGTGTCCGCGAGGTAGACGGTGTGATCGTCACGTGGCATCTCCCCGGCAGACCGGCGGGCAAAGCGCAGCCCGGCATCCGCGATCAGCGCGGCAACCGCCGTGCCGCGTTCGGGGTGGCGCGGGATCAGCAACAGGCACAGGTCGCGGTGATCGCCCAGCAGGGTTTTATGCGCGGCGAGGACGATACCCTCTTCGCCTTCATGGGTCGAACTGGCCAGCCAGACCGGGCGGTCGCCCAGCGCGGCCTGCAGACCGGCGAGCGCTTCGGCATCGACCGGCAGGGGCGCGGACAGCGCCTTGAGATTGGTGCCGCGGCGGATCCGGTCGCGCGGCGCGCCCATGGCCGCGAGGTTTTCGGCATTGCTGTCGTTCTGGGCGATCAGGATGTCGAATGTGCCCAGAACCGCCCGCGCGGTGGCCGGCCATTTCTGCCAGCCGCGGACGGACTTCGCGGACATGCGCGCATTCAGCAGTGCCAGCCGGACCCCGCGCGCCTGGCCTTCGCGCAGCATATTCGGCCAAAGCTCGCTTTCCACGAACACCCCCGCCGCCGGGCACCAGTGGTCATAGAAGGCGGCCACGGCCGACGGGGTGTCCAGCGGCGCGAACTGGTGCCGGCAGCGCGGCGGCAGGCGCCGGGCGATCAGTGCGGCCGAGGTCGCGGTGCCCGAGGTGATCAGCACCTGCAGGTCCGGGTGCCGGTCGGTGAGCCGGGTGATCAGCGTCAGCACCGACAGGCTTTCGCCGACGCTGGCGGCGTGGAACCACACCAGCGTGCCACCGGGTCGGGGCAGGCTGGCCTGACCGCGGGTTTCGGCAATCCGTTCCTCGGGGACGTCCTGGGCCCGCAGCTTGGCGGCCACCTTGCGGTAGGCCAGCGGCGCGATCGCCCCGGTCAGGCCGCGGTACAGGCGCAGAAGCGGTGTCGGGGCACCGCCGGTGGTCCGGCTCATCCGCCCGTGTGGCTCATGTGACGGGACATCTGGCCATCCAGCCGCTGCCGGGAATAATCAAAATCATGGCCCTGCGGTTTACGCTCGATCGCGGCACGAATGGCGGCCCGCAGCGGTTCCGCGGTATCGGGGTAGTTGCGCAGCGCATCGCGCAGGCCGGCCTGATCTTCCTGCCCCAGGCACATGTAAAGCTCGCCGGTGCAGGTCAGGCGCACGCGGTTGCAGCTCTCACAGAAATTGTGGCTGAGCGGGGTGATGAAGCCGATCTTCTGCCCGGTTTCCTCCAGCCGGACATAGCGGGCCGGGCCGCCGGTGCGTTCGGCGAGATCGCTCAGCGTATAGAACTGCGCATAGGTCGCCCGCACATCTTCGAGCGACCAGTACTGGCCCAGCCGGCTTTCATTGCCGATATCGCCCATCGGCATGACCTCGATCCAGGTCAGGTCCATGTCGCGTTCGGCGCACCATTCGGTGATTGCCGGCAATTCGTCTTCGTTGAAGCCTTTGAGCGCCACGGCGTTGATCTTGATCCGCAGCCCCGCCTTTTGCGCCGCGTCGATGCCGCGATGCACCTGCGGCAGGCGGCCCCAGCGGGTGATGGCGGCGAATTTGTCGTCGTCCAGCGTGTCGAGGGACACGTTCACCCGGCGCACCCCGGCCGCGTAGAGATCGCCGGCAAACCGTTCCAGCTGTGATCCGTTGGTGGTCAGCGTCAGTTCCTTCAGCGCGCCGCAGTCCAGATGCCGCGTCATGGCGTGGAAAAACGTCATGATATCGCGCCGCACCAGCGGTTCGCCGCCGGTGATCCGCAGCTTCTGCACCCCCATGCCGACAAAGGTGGAGCACATGCGGTCCAGTTCCTCCAGCGTCAGCAATTCCTTCTTTGGCAGGAAGGTCATGTTCTCGGACATGCAATAGACGCAGCGGAAGTCGCAGCGGTCGGTCACGGAGACGCGCAGGTAGGTGATTGCGCGGGCGAATGGGTCAATCAGCGGGGCAGTCATACCAGATAGGTAAATGCGCAGACCTCTCCGGGCAAGAGCGGAACGTGATTGATGAGGCGTGTCGCAGCCCCTAGGATGCGTTTATGCGATATGTTGTGTTCCTTTGTGTCGGGCTGATCTGCGGATGCGAGCAGGTGTCCGGCGTCACCGACAGGCTGGTCCGGCCCGCCGATCCCGAACCGGTGGCGGCCGAAGCGGCCACGGGCGATCCGCTGGTCGCGCCCATGGCCATCGAAGACGTCCCCGAGACGGAAACCGCGGCAGCCGGCGATCCGGTGCCGGTGCCGACCAGTGGGCAAACCGCGACGACCATCGCGGCGCTGGGCGACCCGGCCAGACCGGGGGCGTGGATGGAAACCCCGCTGGTCACTGCAGAACGCGCCGGACAGGTGCATTTCGGCGACAAGGGCGTAAACGTCACCCTGATCCCGGCGGGCGGCCCGGCCACCGGCGGCAGCCACCTGTCGCTTGAGGCGATGCAGGCGCTGGGCCTGCCGCTGACGGAACTGACCGAAGTGAAGGTGGTCTTCTGATCGCGGTGCAATTGGTCCCTGTTGTAGGGTGTGCTCTCAGCGTATCACCCACCCGGCGAGGGTAGAGGTGCGTGCGCGTACGTATCCAACGGACGGCTGTGGTTGCGTGGCGGCCTTGTTTGCTGGCGGTGGTGGATTCTGGTGGGCAGATTGCCCACCCTACGGTTGGCCAGCCGCCTTTTGAAGAGATCGGAAGGTACATTGACCGAGGTGCGTGTGGTCTTCTGATCGCGGTCACGCAGTGTCAGGACGGCAGGTATTTCGACGCTTCCTTGCGCGCGAAGGGCTTCATCTGCTCCCCATGGTCCTCCAGAAACGCCCGCACCCGCTCCGGATCGCGTTTCGACAGATCGCGCAGCCACCAGGCCACGGCCTTCTGGATGAACCAGTCGCGGTCGGACACATAACCCGCCGCCCAGCCCAGAATGCGGTCGCGGGCGGCAAGCTCCTCCGGTTTCGGATGACGCTGCTTGCACGACGGCAGGGTGATCACCAGAGCCGCCCGCCGCGTCCACATGTGATCTGACCGGGTCCACGGCTCCACGTCATTCAGCCGCGCGGGGTCGGCCACCAGCCGTTTCTGTCCCGCGATGCAGGCGTGATCGGCCAGCGCCCAGCTGTCGAAATCGGGCACCCAGCTCTGGATCAGGTCCCAGACCGCGTCATCGGGCCGGATCCGCGCCTGCGTCAGCAGCTTGGTGGCGGCCAGCCGGGCCTCGAATATGTTCGTGGCCCACAGCCCGCGGGCCAGTTCGACCCGCCCCGCCACGTCCAGATCCGCGCGCCACGCTCGGGTCAGCCCGTCGACCTGCGGGTTGGCCAGCCCCAGATAATCGCGGTCCACCTTGTGATAGCGCGCCATGTCCGCGGCCTTGGCCGGGTTCGCCAGCGCCTTCAGTTCTTCCAGATAAGGTTCGTGCATCGCATCCTCGCGGTCAGACGGCCCGGAGGCTTCCCAAGGGGCAAGCGCTCTGGTACGGGACAGGTATGCGGGCCTTGAAACGAATTGAAAAGGCCGGGAAAAAATTGTTGCCGCGGCGATGGCACAAATATTTCCGGGCCTCGCGCTACGAATTGCTGATGGACCGGCTGGCGCCGGTCGATCTGGTGGTTCATGTCGGCGCGCACTGGGCCGAGGACGCGGAAGTTTATGAGAAGTATGGCGCCCGGACCGTGCTGTGGATCGAGGCCGACCCGGACACGTTTGCCCGGCTGCAGGAGGTGCTGGCCGAACGCGGCGGGCCGACCCGCCACGTGGCGGAATGTGCGCTGGTTTCGGACGAGGAAGGCGAAGACCTGACCTTTTTCCGGTTCAAGGGCGACGGGTCGTCCTCTTCTGTGCACCATTCGACCGATACCTATCGCACCCGCTTTCCGGGCCATGGCGAAAGCGGGGACGAGATCACCCTGCGCACCACCACGCTGCCGAAAATCCTGGCCCGGCACGACATCGACCTTGCCGCCGCTCAAAAGGCGATGCTGGTTGTCGATGTGCAGGGACATGAGCTGGCAGTTCTGCAGGGGCTGGGCGACGGGCTGGACCCGTTCGACCTGTGCAAATGCGAAGTCAGCCGGGTGCCGATGTATGACGGCGGCGCGATGTTTGCCGATATCGACGCGCATTTTCGCGGGCGCGGTTACCGCCTCGCCTCGCACCGGCCGTGGCGCGTGCCCCGGCACGGCGACGTCCTTTATGTGAAGCGCTGAAAACCGACCGGATCAGGCGCGGGTCGGTTTGCCGTCGATGGTTTCGGCATTCCGCTCGGTCCAGTAGCGGCGGATGCCGTCCGGACCGCGGTCCTCGGTCCATTTGGTCAGCGTGTCCCGGTCCGACTGGAAGTCCATGCGGGGCACGGCATAGCCGCAGGAGGTCTGGGTCATATCAACCTCCATGTCAAAGATCTGCCGTGCGCCGGGGTAGTCGGGAAAGTGGACGGCAAGCCCGGCCCATTCCGGCGCGTCCCGGTGCACCGCGCGGGCGGTGCCATAAGCGCGGTAGATCATGGGCTTCAACGTGAACGAACACCACATCAGCGTCATGCGCGGGTTTTCCAGCAGATGGCCGGCGGTTTCGTTGCCGCTGCCGGTCAGGTTCAGCCACAACAGGCGGCTCGGCCCGAGAATGCGCAGCGAATCCTGTCCCTTGGGCGACAGGTTGACCCGGCCGTCCGGGGCGGCGGTGGCCACGAAGAACATGTGCTGCTCCTCGACGAAAGCCCGGTGACGGTCTTCGATGCGTTCAAACTGCTCTGCCATAGGGCCCCCGATCGGTGATACCGCGCCGATCTGCAAAAAAGCTTTGTGTTTCCGGGATCGCCGCCTTATCCGCCGAGCATATCGACAGGCCGGAGCAGAACACAATGCGCACAGTCATTTTCGATCTGGACGGAACGCTGGCGGACACGTCCGGCGACCTGATTGCCGCCGCCAATGCCTGTTTCCGGCAGATGGGCGAGGGCGACATCCTCGATCCGGCGGCAGATGCCGGGGTGGCGCTGCGCGGTGCCCGGGTGATGCTGCGGGCCGGGCTGACGCGGCTCGGGCGCCCGGACGAGGCGATGATCGACCGGTATTACCCGGTTCTGCTGGAGGCCTACGGGGCAGCGATCGACCATCATACGACGCTGTTTGACGGCGCGATGGACGCGGTTGAGGAGTTGCGGCGGCGCGGGCTGGGCGTGGGCATCTGCACCAACAAGCCCGAAAGGCTGGCCGATCAGCTGCTGCGGTCGCTGGGCATCCGGGACGATTTTGCCGCGCTGGTCGGGGCTGACACCCTGCCGGTGCGCAAACCGGACCCCGAACCGCTGCGCGAGGCAGCCCGGCGTTGCGGCGGCGATCCGGCGCGCACGGTCCTGATCGGCGATTCGGACACCGACCGGAACACGGCGCGGGCCGCCGGTGTGCCCTCGGTGCTGGTGACCTTCGGCCCCTCGGGCGAGGACATGGCAGCGCTGGCCCCCGAGGCGTTGCTGCACCGGTTTGACGATCTGCCGGATCTGGTCGATCAGCTGACCGGCTGACACAGCAGCGCAGTCAGGCGGCTCAGCGGACCGTCCTGCAGGGCGTCCAGCGCCGCTTCGATCCGGCCGGCGCGGTCGGGTCCCAGTACCGGATCGGCCAGATCGTGGAACTTGGCCCGCAATTCCTCTTCGCCCGGCGGCACGTTGTGGTCCCAGCGCGGGCTCATCAGCCCGCTGTCGAGCACCCGGCCATCGTGCAGGTGCAAAGTGACCCGGGCGTGCCGTTCTTTGGGAAAGGTGGCGTTGCAGGCGTCGTCCTCGGTCATCCGCAGGGATTCGCTCAGGCGCAGGATCTCGGGGTCGGACAACGCGTCGCCCTGCAGATCGTCCGGCGAAATCCCGCCCCGCACAAGGGCAACGGCGCAGGGGAAGGAGGTCGAATACTGGGCCTCCTCGGTGCTGCGGGGCCGGGCGGTGGCCAGCCGGATGGCCTCGTGAAAGCTGGTGACCTCGATGCGCGCGACCATGTCCGGCGTGAGGCCGTGTTCGCGCCGCAGCTTCAGCACGCCTTCGACCGGGGCCTGCGCCCAGCGGCAGACCGGGTAAGGTTTGAAATACTGTTCGAGGATCAGCCAGCGTTCGCCGAGGTCGCCCCAGTGTTCCGGCGCGTCTTCGATGGTGATCGCCGGGGCGCCGGTGAACCCGCGTTCGGCCAGCAGAACCGACGACACCCCCGTCATTGCGCCCCAGCCGGACCCGTCCTTGAGCATGGTGGGATGGTCGATACAGCGCATCATCTGACTGCGCGGGCCGTAATATTCGGCGATGCCCAGCGCGTGGCGGGTCGGCCCGGGCCCGAGGTTAAGCAGGTGCGCGCCGGCGGCCGCCGCCGTCACCGCGCCCCAGCTGCCGGAGGTGTGATAGTCGGGCACGGTGGCGTGCTGGGCCACCGCGGCGCGGCTGCCGAACTCGTACCCCATGGCGATGGCGGCCAGAAAGGTCGCCCCGTCCGAGCCGGCCCTGTGCCCCAGTGCCAGAGCCGCCGGGAACAGCGGACAGCCGACATGACCCTTGGCCGGGTTGTACCCGTCATGCCCGTCGAGCGCGTCAATCGTCAGCCCGGCCGCCAGCGCCACGCCGGCGGCGCTCGCGGTGCGGGCATCGAACAGCATCGGGATGTTGCCGCCATAGGTCTCGGCGGCATGATCGCGGGCAATCCGGCTGAGCCCGATCCGGTGCGCTCCCGCGGCGACACCGATCAGGTCCAGCAGGCAAAGCCGGGTCTGCGCCTGCACCGGACCGGGCAGGTCCGGCCAGCGCAGCGCGTGAATGAACTCCATCGGGGTCATGGACATATCTCCTCGCGGCGGGCGCGGAATTTTTGAAAAATTCCGCACCGTTTTCTTCGAAGAAAACGGCGGCTGCCGCTTCCGTTGCGTTTTGTTGCCATCAGGGACCGGCTGCGGCGGGCAATCTGTTCCGTTTGCGACATGGTGCGTGCCCTCTTGACCGGCGGCGCGCTGGCGCCCAAAACCGCAGTCATGACAGAGCGTTTCAAGGGCAGTTTCACCCAGCAGGAACCGCTGCCGGAGGCCGCGATCGAGGCGGCTCTGGCCGTGCTGAAACACGGGCGGTTGCACCGTTATAACACGGTGCCGGGCGAGCTGAGTGAAACCGCCCTGCTGGAACAGGAATTCGCCGCGCTGACCGGGGCGAAATACGCGCTGGCCGTGGCCTCGGGCGGCTACGCGCTGGCCACGGCGCTGCGCGCGGTCGGGGTCCGGCCCGGCGACCCGGTGCTGACCAATGCCTTTACGCTGGCCTCGGTGCCGGGATCGATCGCCAGCGTCGGCGCGGTGCCGGTGTTTGTCGGGGTCAGTGACGCGCTGACCATCGATCTCGATGATCTGGCAGCGAAGGCGGGGCAGGCGCGCGTGCTGATGCTGAGCCATATGCGCGGCCATATCTGTGACATGGACCGGCTGATGCGGATCTGTGACGACGCCGGGCTGACGGTGATCGAGGATTGCGCGCATACGATGGGCGGCGGCTGGAACGGCGTGGCGTCGGGCCGGCACGGGGCTGTCGCGTGTTATTCGACGCAGACCTACAAGCACGTGAATTCCGGCGAGGGCGGGTTTTTGATCACCGACGATGCCGAGACCGCGGCCCGGGCGATCATGCTTTCGGGGTCCTACATGCTGTACGAGCGCCATCTCGCGGCGCCGGACCCGGCGGTGTTCGAGCGGGTGAAATACGTGACGCCGAACATCTCGGGCCGGATGGACAACCTGCGCGCGGCCATCCTCAGGCCGCAGCTGCGCGATCTGCCGGCACAGGTAGCGCGCTGGAACGAACGTTACCGGGTGCTGGAAGACGGGCTGCGGGGCACGCCGGGGCTGACGGTGGTGGAGCGCAGCGGGGCCGAGGAATTTGTCGGGTCGTCGTTTCAGTTCCTGCTGGCCGGCTGGTCCGAGGCGGCGGTGCGCGAGGTGGTGACGCGCTGTGACGCGCGCGGCGTGGAGCTGAAATGGTTCGGCACGCCGGAGCCGCACGGGTTCACCTCGCGCTATGACAGCTGGCGCTATGCGCCGGAACAATCGCTGCCCGAAAGCGACAGGGTGCTGCGCGGGCTCCTCGACCTGCGGGTGCCGCTGACCTTTTCGCCGGAGGATTGCGCGCTGATTGCCCGGATCATCCGGGACGAGGTCGGGGCGGTCTGGCAGCGCGGCGGCTGAGGCGACCGGGCGGGTTTTTCGTCAACGAAAAACCGGCGAATTGCCGACAATTCGCGGTCAGGGGCGCTGCCCCTCCGGGCCTGCGGCCCGTTCACCCCGAGGTATTTGGAAACAGAAGAAGCAGGGCGCGCGCGGCCAGGCGCCGCGGAAGCGGCTTGACCGCCGGGGGCTCCTGCGCTTAGTATTTGAACAAGTGTTCAATAAATGGAGGGGCGCATGTTCACGGCATCCATGCAGTTCGATCTGGGAGAAGAGACCAACGCGCTGCGCGACATGGTTCACCGCTGGGCGCAGGAGCGGGTGAAGCCGTTGGCGCAGGAGATCGACCGGAGCAATGACTTTCCTGCCGATCTGTGGCGCGAAATGGGGGAGCTGGGCCTGTTGGGGGTCACGGTCGAAGAGGAATATGGCGGGGCCGGCATGTCCTATCTGGCCCATACCGTTGCCGTTGAGGAAGTGGCCCGCGCCAGCGCCTCGGTGTCGCTGAGCTATGGCGCGCATTCCAACCTGTGCGTGAACCAGATCCGGCTGAACGGCACCGCGGAACAGAAGCAGAAATACCTGCCGCGTCTGGTGTCGGGCGCCCATGTCGGCGCGCTGGCGATGTCGGAGGCGGGCGCCGGGTCGGACGTGGTGTCGATGACGTTACGGGCGGAGAAGCGCAACGATCACTACCGGCTGAACGGCAACAAGTACTGGATCACCAACGGCCCGGACGCGGACACGCTGGTGGTTTATGCCAAGACCGATCCCGAGGCCGGGTCGCGCGGGATCACCGCGTTCCTGATCGAGAAGGAGATGACCGGGTTTTCCACCAGCCCGCATTTCGACAAGCTGGGCATGCGCGGGTCGAACACCGCCGAGCTGATCTTTGAGGATGTCGAGGTGCCCTTTGACAACGTGCTGGGCGAGGAGGGCGGCGGCGTCGGCGTGCTGATGTCCGGGCTGGATTATGAGCGTGTCGTTCTGGCCGGGATCGGCACCGGGATCATGGCGTCCTGCATGGACGAGATCATGCCCTACCTGGCCGAGCGCAAGCAGTTCGGTAAGCCGATCGGCAGTTTCCAGCTGATGCAGGGCAAGATTGCCGACATGTACACGGCGATGAATTCGGCGCGCGCTTATGTTTACGAGGTGGCCAAGGCCTGTGATGCCGGCACCGTCACGCGGCAGGATGCGGCGGCCTGTTGCCTCTACGCGTCCGAAGCGGCGATGACGCAGGCGCATCAGGCAGTGCAGGCCATGGGCGGCGCCGGCTATCTGAGCGACAATGCCGTTGGCCGGATCTTCCGCGATGCCAAGCTGATGGAGATCGGCGCCGGTACGTCGGAAATCCGGCGTATGCTGATCGGGCGCGAGCTGTTGGGGTCGATGGGGTAATGCGCCGGCTGGCGGCCATATTTCTTCTGGCGGTGCCGGCCCACGCAGAGGTTGGGCTGATTTCCCGGCTTCAGGATTGTCTGGGACCCCGGGCAGAAGCACAGGCGTTGCTTGTCTGGAAAAACGCTCCATGTCAGCAGGATGGGAGTTGCCAGCCGTTCGAAAGCTGGCGCTATCACGATTACGTTTACCTCAGATGCCCGTTTGAAGCCTACGGCATTTGCGCTGCGGATAAGAGTGGCGCGGCTGAATGTGCCGGTCAGGTCGACAATTATTTGAACAGTGAAATCAAACGCATCGAAACGTTGTTTCCGGTCGAACGGGTGCTGGCGTCAGGTGCCGGATTTTTCCGTTCGCTGGCAGAACGACAAGCCGAGCAGGTACAGCAGGCGGAGGAGGTCGAATGTCCACCCGAGCCGGACTGGCCTTTGGCGGGTCTTGGGCCTGAACTGGCCTGTTCCCGATCCAATGCGGTAATCCGCTTTCAGAGATTGCGGGCAATCGAGAATTCGGTCCTGCACCGGGAGGCCAACGAATGACCCTCAGGCTCGGGCCCCACTTGCAGGTCCCGCCTGGGCTCTCCGACAACGGGGCCTGGGCGCTGCCCGAGCGGCTGAACATGGCGCGGCAGGCACTGGCGGGGCCGGAGGGTCAGGCAGCGATCGTCGATCTGGCAGCAGACCGCACGGTGACCCGCGGGGAAATGCGGGCGATGACCGACAGGCTGGCCCGGTATCTGGCGGGCCGCGTGGCGCAGGGCGACCGGGTGGGTGTGCTGTTCAGCCAGTCGCCATGGTGTGCCGCGGCGCATCTGGCGATCTGGAAAATCGGCGCAATTTCAGTGCCCTTGTTCATGCTCTTCAAGCGGGATGCGCTGGCCTCCCGGATATCCGATTCGGGGCTGACACTGGTGCTGACCGACGCGGATGGTGCGGCCCTGCTGGGGGATCTGGCCGAACCGGTGATCGCGGCAGAGGCGGGCGTTCCGGGTGGTCCGGTGCCGTTTGCCGATACAGGGCCCGAGGACCCGGCAGTGCTGATCTATACTTCCGGCACAACCGGTGCGCCCAAGGGGGCGCTGCACGGGCACCGGGTGCTGACCGGGCATCTGCCGGGCGTGTCGGTGAGCCATGACTATCTGGGGCAGGAGGGCGATTGCCTCTGGACGCCCGCGGACTGGGCGTGGATCGGCGGGCTCTTTGATGTGCTGATGCCGGGGCTGGCGCTGGGTGTGCCGGTGGTGGCCGCGCGCATGGCCCGGTTTTCACCGGATGAATGCGCGAAGATCGTGCGCGATGGGGCTGTCCGCAATGTGTTTTTTCCGCCCACCGCGCTGCGGATGCTGAAGGCCGCCGACCGCGACATAACCGGCCTGCGCTCGGTTGCGTCCGGGGGAGAGCCGCTGGGGGCCGAGATGCTGGCCTGGGGACGGCGGGCCTTCGGGCTGGAGATCAACGAGTTTTACGGCCAGACCGAATGCAACATGATCGCCTCGTCCTGCGGCACGGCGTTTCCGGCCCGGCCGGGGTGCATCGGTCGGGCGGTGCCGGGTCATGAGCTGGCGGTGCTGGACATTGACGGCCGGCCAGCCGATGGTGAAGGCGACATCGCGGTCAGGCGGGGATCGGCCTCCATGATGCTGGAATACTGGCAGAAACCGGAAGAGACCGCGGCCAAGTTCCGGGGCGACTGGATGCTGACCGGGGACCGGGGTGTGTGGGAGGGTGACTATCTGCGCTTCGTGGGGCGCGAGGATGATGTGATCACTTCGGGCGGGTACCGGATCGGCCCGGCAGAGATCGAGGATTGCCTGCTGACGCATCCGGGCGTGGCCACCGTAGGGGTGGTGGGCAAGCCGGATGCGCTGAGGACCGAGATCGTGAAGGCGTATGTGGTGGTCAAGGAGGGCGCGGACGTCGCGCCCGGCGAACTTCAGAACTGGGTCAAAGAACGGCTTGCAGCACACTCATATCCAAGGGAAATCGGGTTTCTGGATGCACTGCCGATGACGGTGACGGGGAAAGTGATCCGCAAGGCGCTGAAGGCGCGGGCCGTGGCGGAGTGCGGATCATGAGAGGTGTCCACAGCACTGGCCCCCTGCATCCGGCGGCGATCGCGGCGCTGGTCTGCCTGACCGGCGGTCAGGCCTGGGCGACCGGGGAGGCGCGCCCGGAGTTCGCAACCTGCATCGACACGCAGGTGGCCTATTTCGAGCGTGACTACCCGCCGATGACCCAGACCGGAGGCGAAGCCGGGTTCCAGAACGGCCTGTTCGACTGGGTCGATTATTGCGGAATGGTGGGGATCATCGACTGCGACTATGCAGAGGACCCGCTGGAATGTCAGCGTACCCTGCGCGCGGATCTTGACGGGATGCGGAACGACATTCTCGCCGGACTGCCCGCGCCGACCAGCGTCACGGGCCGCGCCGGGGAATGGTCGGACGAGCTTTATCCCCGCGTCTGGGCGCTGGCGAACGGGTTTTCGGCCGGAGAGGATTGTGCCGGCACGCAGGATGCGTTCGGGGTCTGGTGCGAGGCGCGCGAGGCAACCGGGCGGCTGAAGCTCGCCATCCTCGCCTGGCAGATCGCGCGCTATCTGAATGCCGCCGAGCCGGCGGTGGTGGCCGGATGGGCCGCCCCGCCGCCGCCGATGCGGCCGCGGGCACGGCCGGAGAGGGGCGACTGATGACCTTTGTTTCCTCTAAACCGCAGTTCGCATTCCAAGACCGGATCGGTGAAGCAGGCGGGGAGGCCACGATATCAGCCGGGTGCGACTTGCGTATGGGCCGATCAGGCAGAACAAAGACCAATTCAAATATCGTCAAGGAGGCGAGATGAAGCTTCAATCCAAGGCCCTGCCGTCCTCGGACACGTTTAAGGCCAACCGCGCGGCGCATCTCGACGCGCTGGACCAGATCCGCGAAGCTGCCGGGATGGCGGCGCAGGGGGGCGGGCAGCGCAGCCGCGACCGGCATTTGAGCCGGGGCAAGCTGTTGCCACGGGACAGGGTGGCGGGCTTGCTGGACCCCGGGTCGCCGTTTCTGGAAGTCGGGGCCACGGCGGCGCATGGCATGTATGGCGGCGATGCCCCCTGTGCCGGGGTGATTGCCGGGATCGGGCAGGTGCACGGGCAGGATGTCATGGTGATCTGCAACGACGCGACCGTGAAAGGCGGCACCTATTACCCGCTGACCGTCAAGAAACACCTGCGGGCACAGGAGATTGCGGCTGAATGCAACCTGCCTTGCGTCTATCTGGTGGATAGCGGTGGCGCCAACCTGCCCAATCAGGACGAGGTGTTCCCGGACCGCGAGCATTTCGGGCGGATTTTCTACAATCAGGCCAACATGTCGGCGCAGGGCATTCCGCAGATCGCGGTGGTCATGGGCTCCTGCACGGCGGGCGGGGCCTATGTGCCGGCGATGTCGGATGTGACCATCATCGTCAAGGAGCAAGGCACGATCTTCCTTGCCGGTCCGCCGCTGGTCAAGGCGGCGATTGGCGAGGTGGTTTCGGCCGAAGAGCTGGGCGGGGGCGATGTGCATACGCGCCTGTCGGGCGTGGCGGATTACCTGGCCGAGGATGACGCGCACGCGCTGGCGCTGGCGCGGGAGGCGGTGCGCGGGCTGAACCGGACCCGGCCGCAGACGGTGCAGTGGCAGACGCCCGAGGACCCGGCCTATGACCCGGACGAGATCCTGGGCGTGGTGCCGGCGGATCTGAAGACGCCCTATGACATCCGCGAGGTGATCGCGCGGGTGGTGGACGGGTCACGCATTGATGAATTCAAGGCGCGGTTCGGCACCACGCTGATCTGCGGCTTTGCCCATATCAAGGGCTGTCCGGTGGGGATCATCGCCAACAACGGCGTGCTCTATTCCGAAAGCGCGGCCAAGGCGGCGCATTTCGTCGAGCTGTGTTCGCAGCGGTTTATCCCTCTGGTATTCCTGCAGAATATCACCGGGTTCATGGTCGGCCGGAAATACGAAGCCGAGGGCATCGCGCGGCACGGCGCCAAGATGGTGACGGCGGTGGCGACCACGCAGGTGCCGAAAATTACCATGCTGGTCGGCGGGTCCTTCGGGGCCGGGAATTATGGCATGGCCGGGCGGGCTTATGGGCCGCGCTTCATGTGGACATGGCCGAACAGCCGGATCTCGGTGATGGGTGGCGAACAGGCCGCGGGGGTTTTGGCGACGGTGAAGCGCGACGCCATCGAGCGGGGTGGCGGGGCGTGGTCGGCCGAGGAAGAGGCCGAGTTCAAGCGCCCGACTTTGGAGATGTTCGAGGCGCAGTCGCACCCGCTTTATGCCTCGGCGCGGCTCTGGGATGACGGGGTGATCGACCCGCGCGCGACGCGCGACATCCTGCATCTTTCGCTGTCTGCGTCGCTGAATGCGCCGATCGCGGAAACGCGCTTTGGCGTGTTCCGGATGTAGGGGGTGTTTGATGTGCACCCCCTGTACACCGCCCGTACACCGGCTTTTTGCCCCGCCTGCGATACCGGCGCGGTTGGATTTGAGTATTTGGACAAAGATGAAGCAGGGGGATGGCCGTGATTGAGACGCGGTTCACACGGGCCTTCGGGCTGAAACATCCGATCCTGTCGGCACCGATGGCGCGGGTTGCCGGCGGGGCGCTGGCGGCGGCGGTGACGCGGGCCGGCGGGCTGGGCCTGATCGGCGGCGGCTATGGCGACGCCGGCTGGATCACGGCCGAGTTCGGAGCGGCCGGGAACGAGGCGGTCGGCTGCGGGCTGATCACATGGCGGCTGGCCGAGCGGCCCGAGGTGCTGGATGTGGTGCTGGGGCGCAGCCCCCGGGCAGTGTTCCTGTCCTTTGGCGATCCGGCACCCTATGCCCCGGCGATTGCAGAGGCCGGTGCGGCCCTGATCTGTCAGGTGCAGTCGATGGACAGCGCCCGGGCGGCGGTGTCCGCCGGCGCGCGGGTGATCGTGGCGCAGGGCGCCGAGGCCGGGGGTCACGCAGGGCAGCGGGCGACGATGACGCTGGTGCCGGAGGTGGCGGATTACCTGCGCCGCGCCGCCCCCGAGACGCTGCTGCTGGCGGCGGGCGGGATCGCGGACGGTCGCGGGCTGGCGGCGGCGCTGATGCTGGGCGCGGACGGGGTGCTGATGGGCACCCGGTTCTGGGCGGCGGCAGAGGCGCTGGTGCATGAAAACCAGGTGGCGGCGGCGGTAGCGGCGGACGGGGATGCCACGGTGCGCACGTCGTCCGTGGATGTGGTGCGAGGGTTGGACTGGCCGGCTGGATTTGGTCTGCGGGTCATGGGGAATGAGTTCTCGGCGCGCTGGGATGGCGATCTGGACGGGTTGCGCGCGAACGCCGCCGAGGAGGCGGAGCGCTGGAGTGCGGCCTATGAGGCCGGGGATGTGGCGGTGGCCAATCCGATTGCGGGCGAGGGGATCGGGCTGATCAAGGGCCGATTGCCGGCGGCGGAGATTATTGAAGACACAGTGGCAGAGGCCAAGTCCCTGCTTGGTGGGGGATGGAAAAGAGATGTTTGACACGATCCTGATTGCGAACCGGGGCGAGATTGCCTGCCGGGTGATGGAAACCGCGCGCCGGATGGGCGTGGCGACGGTGGCGGTCTATTCCGACGCCGATGCCGGCGCCAAACATGTGGCGATGGCCGACAAGGCGGTGCATATCGGCGGGCCGGCGCCGGCGGACAGTTACCTGCGCGGCGAGGCGATCATTGCGGCGGCCCTTGAGATGGGCGCGCAGGCGATCCATCCCGGCTACGGCTTTCTGAGCGAAAATCCGGATTTCGTGGAGGCGGTGGAGGCGGCGGGGCTGGTCTTCATCGGGCCGTCGGCGGCTGCGATCCGGGCGATGGGGCTGAAGGATGCGGCCAAGACGCTGATGGAAGAGGCCGGGGTTCCGGTGGTGCCGGGCTATCACGGTGACAATCAGGAGGATGAGCATCTGAGCGGGGCGGCGGATGCCATCGGCTATCCGGTGCTGATCAAGGCGGTGGCTGGCGGCGGCGGCAAGGGCATGCGGCTGGTCCGCGCGCCGGGCGAATTCGCCGAGGCGCTGGCCAGCGCGCGGGGCGAGGCGAAGACCGCGTTTGGCAATGACGCGGTGCTGATCGAGAAATTCGTCACCGCGCCGCGCCATATTGAGGTGCAGGTGTTCGGGGATGGCGCACGCGCGGTGCATCTGTTCGAGCGTGACTGTTCGCTGCAGCGCCGGCACCAGAAGGTGATCGAGGAGGCGCCGGCGCCGGGCATGACGCATGAGATGCGCGCGGCGATGGGGCAGGCGGCGGTGCGGGCGGCCGAGGCCATCGGATACGCGGGCGCGGGCACGGTGGAGTTCATCGTCGACGGTTCGGACGGGCTGCGCCCTGACCGGTTCTGGTTCATGGAGATGAATACGCGCCTGCAGGTGGAGCATCCGGTGACCGAGATGATCACCGGCGTCGATCTGGTGGAATGGCAGTTGCGGGTGGCATCCGGCGAGGCACTGCCGGCGTTGCAGGAAGACTTGTCGATTTCGGGCCACGCATTCGAGGCGCGGATCTATGCCGAGGATGTGCCCAAAGGGTTCCTGCCGGCCACCGGGACACTGACACATCTGGAATTTCCGACCGGCGCGCGGGCGGATTCGGGCGTGCGGGCGGGTGATACGATCAGCCCGTGGTACGACCCGATGATCGCCAAGCTGGTGGTGCATGGCGTCACCCGCGAAGCCGCCCTGGGACAGATGGAGCGCGCGCTGCGCTGGACCGATGTGGGCGGGACGACAACCAACATCTCGTTTCTCAGCGCGCTCTGCGGGCAGGCGGATTTCGCCGCCGGCCGGGTCGATACCGGGCTGATCGAGCGGCATCTGGACGCGCTGGCCCCGGCGCCGGTGGCCTGCACCAAGGCGCGGTCGCTGGCGGCGCTGACGGCGCTGGGCCTGCAGGACGGCACCGGGCCGGATGGCGGGTTCGTGATGTGGTCGCCGCTGACGCGGACGGTGGAGCTGATCCATCAGGAGGAGCCGCTGAGCGCGCGGGTGGCGGTGAACGGGCGCGATGATTTCACCGTGACCGTGCCGGGGGCCGAGCACCGGGTGGTTCGGCGCGGCGGGCATTGGTGGGTGGATGACACCAAGGTGCTGGCGCGGCTGCACAGGGCGGGGGACGAGGTGACTGTGTTCTGGGGCAACGGCTATCGCTTTGCGGTGCCCGATCCGCTGGATCGCGGGACCGAGGCGGAGGGCGGCGGCAACCTGATTGCCGCGCCGATGCCTGGGCTGGTCAAGGCGCTCTTTGCCACGGCCGGGCAGGCGGTGGCAAAGGGCGACCGGCTGGCGGTGCTGGAGGCGATGAAGATGGAACATGCGCTGCTGGCGGCGCGCGATGGCGTGGTGGCCGAGGTTCTGACCGGGGAGGGCGCGCAGGTGGAGGAAGGCGCGGCGCTGATCCGGCTGGAGGAGGAGGAGGGCTGAGGCCGTGGAATTGAGTATTTGGACAAAGATGAAGCATGGCGGGGGGCGCTGACCCGGAACCGCCGCTGCTGATCGGCTATCGGCACAGCGTCTATTCGCGGGCCGTGCGGATCGCGCTGGCAGAGCTGGGCGTGGCCTGTGACTGGCAGGAGGCTGATCCGTTTGCGGAGGAGGTGGCGTTGCATCCGTTCCGGCGGGTGCCGGTGTTGTTGCACGGGGATGAGCGGGTCTACGAGACCTGGGCGATCCTGAGTTACGTGCAGGCGCGCTGGGGCGCGACGCGGGACCTGAGCCCGTTGCAGGCGGCGCGGGAGGCGCAGGTGGCCAGCATGGTCAGCGCCTATGCCTACTGGCCGCTGGTGCGGCAGGTCTATTCCCATGCCGTGTTCCGCCCGGCGATGGGAGAGCCGGCGGACGCGGCAAATGTTGCGGAAGGTCTGGCAGCGGCAGAGGCAGTGCTGGAGGCGTTCGAGGATATCGCCGCCGAGGGGCTGGTGCTGACCGGGGACGGGCCGGCGGACTGGCTGCTGTTCCCGATGATCGATGCGTTCCGGCGGGCCGGGCAGGCCGGGGCAATGCTTGCGGTGCGGCCGGCGCTGGCGGCATGGTGGCGCGCGATGCATGGACGTGACAAGGTGCGCGGGACATTTGCAGAACTGAAGCCGGAGGAGTGAGCGGGATGGTCGGGTTTGTGGAGATTTTCGAGGTCGGTCCGCGCGACGGGCTGCAGAACGAAAAGCGCGAGATCCCGGTGGCGGAGAAAGTCGCGCTGGTGGATTGCCTCAGCCGGGCCGGGTTTTCGCGGATCGAATGCGCCAGTTTCGTCAGTCCGAAATGGGTGCCGCAGATGGCCGGGTCGGGCGCGGTTCTGGCCGGGATCGAACGCGCGCCGGGGGTGCGCTATGCGGCGCTGACACCGAACATGCGCGGCTACGAGGATGCGCTGGCGGCCAAGGCGGACGAGATCGCGGTGTTCGCCTCGGCCAGCGAGGGGTTTTCGAAGGCCAATATCAACGCCACCATCGACGAGTCGCTGGAACGCTTCGCGCCGGTGCTGGAGGCGGCGCGGCACATCGATCTGCCGGTGCGGGGCTATGTCAGCTGTGTGACCGACTGTCCCTATGACGGGCCGACGCCGCCGGAAAACGTGGCGCAGGTGGCCGACCGGCTGTTCGCGATGGAGTGTTACGAGGTTTCGCTGGGCGACACGATCGGGCAGGGCACGCCGGACAGCATCGTGCGGATGCTGATGGCGGTGCGCGACGCGGTGCCGGTGACCCGGCTGGCGGGGCATTTTCACGACACGGGCGGCCGGGCGCTGGCCAATATCGATGCGTCGCTGGCGCTGGGTGTGCGGGTGTTCGACGCCGCGGTCGGCGGGCTGGGCGGCTGTCCTTTTGCGCCGGGGGCCGCGGGCAACGTGGCGACTGAGGCGGTGGCCGCGCATCTGGAGAAGCTGGGCTACGAGACCCGGCTGGACGCCGGCGTTCTGGAAGAGGCCGCGGCGATGGCCCGGGGGATGCGGGCCGGGACGTGAGGTGTTGTTATCGGGGGGTCCGGATGTCCGGTTTGCAGGCTTTCCCGGGCTTCATCTGAATAAATCCAGGTGGCCCGATGGGCCCGCGGGAGACATTCACCGCATCTGCCCTTGCTGCAGCGCAGCTTCATCAAACCTGCCGTTCGTACATGTTGCAGTACGTCGTTCGGGCAATGACGGCAGTGCGGGACGAAGCCGGCATCAGCTACGCCGCAACACCGCCCCGCGGAAAGAAAGTCGTCATGTGGGACTGAGTTTCTGTTCGCCGCACAGCAGCGGTCCGGGGGTGTTTAGTTGTATCCAGCCTGCCGCTTTGGCGAAAGCTCATTTTCCAAGTTCTTCTTTACGAAGAGGTGACAAGCTTGCAAAGCGGAACGTTGACTGAGGTCCTCTCAACAATGAGGATGTCGGAGGGTCACAAAATTTTTTTGGCCGGGATTCTGTTAGGAGCAACTATGGTGAAAACGACAATCCGCAAGTTTGGCGTCGCTGCCGTTATCGCATCGGCTGCCACGTCAACCATAGCCGCCGATAACGGTCAATCTGTTTCAGACGAGGCAATTGCCAGTCAGCGCGCGGCTCTGGCCGCCGCCACCGCAGGTCGGGGATACGGCCCGCAATCGCCGCGGGACCTTGGCGCAGCCGAGGGCAACAATGCCCGCTTCTTTGGCGCTTCACCGGACATACGCAAAATGGCGCTTTGTGACATCCATTTCCATGAAAATGCTGAGCACAAGGGCGGTGAATTCACGACTTTTGCGGGCAACGGAGACGGCAAGGGCTACGGAACTGGGTTCAAGTATGACGGAGACCTCACTGACGCCGAACTGGTTCCGGTCGAAGGCAAGATTGGCGCGACCGATCACGGCGATCTAGTGCCCGGCGACACAATCGAGATCCATTTCGTGCACTCGACTGCCCACGCAACTCTTGGCAACAGCCTCAACACGTGTCTGAGTGAAGCTATTGTTAATCCACAGCTTCGCGTTGAAGCCGTAGTGGGTGTACTGGTGAATGATCCCGAAGCCGCAGATTTTACAGAAATGGCTGAGATTGCCAAAATAGGCAGCCTGAATCAGGTTCCCAATGTGCCGCGCAATTTGGGTACGCCGGTTGTCTATGCCGGCTCGACGACTGGTCCGAGCTACAATGAGAAGGGCTCTCCATTCCAAGTGACGTGGAGCGTACGTCCAGCCGTCGTTAAGATTGACATCAACTCGGTGGCACGCTGGCTCGCCGACAATCCTTTCGGAGAGAACCACGCTCACGGCGTGCGAAATCTCGTAACGAACCCGGATTTGCTTTCCAAAATCGATTGAAGCAAGGCGACCCAGACGACCGGGAGCAAACTTCCCGGAGCGCTAACTGCAAGGCTACTTTGGGCTCGCAGCCGCCTTGCGGCAGCGTAGCGGGACAAGTTTGAACCGGTCTCCGGAACCGGCATCCACGGATTCCGCCGGTTTCCCGGCCCCAACCTTTCGTTTGTTGAACGCTGCTGGGTAGCTCGGCCGGCAAAACCAGCCGTTCGAATTCGAGAAGCGGCCACACGGTGAGCGTCCCGTTGGTCGGCGGCAGCGAGCCCAAAGGCGACCTAACTCAGACCCGCAAAACCCGTCGAGATCGGCGGAAGGACGAAGCCGCTTTCGCGGCAATGGCGCGTTTGGCTGATGTTCTGAGAAGACCGAAGTGGTGCGCATTTTGCGATCTTGGTGACCTGTTTGACGATTGGGGTTTCTGAATCTGATGACAGGAGGACCTCATGAAAGAGGAGAGAACAACCCCGCTGCGTGAGTGGATGATCCCTCTCGTGCATGCAGGCATGCACTGCCGGGCAGCGGAAGATATGGGCCTCAAGATCCTTGCGTATGCGAATCAGTCGTTCGCACGCGGTCCGAGGCTTCGCTGCGAATGCGGACTTTTGTGAACCAGCCGGTCTGCGCCGACTGCGCCAGACCTTCCGCCTCTGCCTTGTTCGACTTGTTGAGGCGCGCAGACAGAGACTTTTGGTCCATGCGGGCATCGATACAAGTGACAAACATATCGGGCCGTTCAGGCGCGCGCGTCCGCCAAGTGGCCAGTAACCCGCTTTCGTGCACGACGCGCTCTGCGTTTGCCGCTGCTTGCGCAAGATATTCCGCTATGACATCCGGTTCCGTCAGCAACGTGGCACGGGCCACAACTGCGCCGTCCCTGGCGACAATGCAAAGCGAAACTTCTTTCAATGAAACGTCGAGACCAACATAGTGGCTCATGGTCGTTCTTTTCACGGCTTTTGATTGGTGCGGCTGGGACTATCAGACCGCGTTCGCCAGCGGAGGGCGATCATCGCGACTACACCATGTCCTTCGCATAGATTGTTCGGAATCAGCGCGCATGGCAAAGATCAGTGTAATTGCATAATGGAGGCATTCATTCCCATTGGAATGAACTGGGCGGAAGGTGGACAAGAAACGCGAAAAAATACCTTTTGACGCTGGCCTGAACATGGAGCGCGTTTTACCAGCCGGTGGGTTCTGGATCCTTTTGAGTCCAAGTGCAGTGAGAGACCGGGACTTCTTTGCACCCTTGACAATCGAATTTTTTCTCAACTAACATCAAAGCGTCCGGCGCGACATTGCGCCGACAATTGGGCAACGAAGCTCTTGCGCTTTTCAGGCGCGGGAGTTTTTTTGTTTTTGCCCGTATGTCAGCACCGGTCCCTGGCCGGCAGTTGGCACATGACAGCGACACTGCTGCCCATCTCTGTTGAACTAACGACGCCCGCACCTGATCGGGCACGTGTTGCCGCGTTGTGGTGGGGCGTCTTTGGTTCAAGAAACAAAAGTCAGTTGGACTGATGAATCCCAGCATGGAGAATCCAAATATGAGCAACAATTCTGGCGCAGGTCCAACACCGAGCGTAGCTGTCCGTGTAGCTTGCGATGTTGGCGGTACTTTCACGGACGTGTGTTTTCTGAACGAAGAAACCGGAAGTATGCACGTCGCAAAGACTCCGACCACACCGGACCCGATCGACGGTGTGCTTCAGGGAATCAAGGAGGGCGGCGTCGAACTGAAGGATATGGTGCTATTTTCGCATGGCACAACCCTGGCCACGAACGCGCTGATCACCCGACGCTTCCCACCAGCGGTCATGGTCACAACCAAAGGCTTCCGTGATGTGATTGAAATTCGCCGCGGCACCCGGGACGACTGCTGGGACACCTACAAGGAAATGGCCGATCCGTATCTGAAGCGCAGTGACAGACTGGTTGTGGGTGAGAGGATCGACTATTCCGGCAAGGTGGTGTCGGAAGTGGATGAGGCGGAGGCCCGCGATGTGGCCCGCGTTATCCGAAAGCGAGGCGTGAACAACATTGCCATCTGCTTCGTGAACGCCTTCACCAACCCGGCCAACGAAGAACGCATGCGCGACATCCTGCAGGAAGAACTGCCGGATGCCAGCATTTCGCTGTCCAGCGACATCATGCCGGAAATCTTCGAGCATGAGCGGTTCAACACTACTGTGGCGAACACCGTTCTTTCCCCGGTGGCGGGTGAATACTGCGCGAAACTCGAAAGCACCATGAAAGAAGGCGGCTATAAGCAGGACGTGCTTCTGCTGCATTCCGGTGGCGGCGTCATGACGGCCAAGGGCGCCGAGAAATTTGCGGCGCGCCTTTCTGCATCAGGCATCGCGGCGGGTGCCATCGCCAGCAAGTTCGTTGCCGAGAAATCCGGCTTCGAAAACTCGATCAGCCTCGATATGGGCGGCACGTCAACCGATATCTCGCTTGTCGACCGCGGTGAATTGCCGGTCACAAACGACTGGCATGTGGAATATGGCTATCCGATCCGCTTTCCGTCCGTCGAGGTTCTGACAATCGGCGCCGGAGGCGGTTCCCTGGCCTGGATCGACGCGGCGGGGTCGCTGCGCAACGGTCCGCAATCGGCCGGCGCTACGCCGGGGCCGGTGTGTTACAATCGCGGAGGCGTAGAGCCAACCAACTGCGACGCCAACGTTTTCCTGGGCCGTCTTGGCACAGAACTTGCCGGCGGCTCGGTGAATCTGGACGCCGCCCTGGCCGAAGAGGCGATCAAGAAGACGGTTGGCGATCCGCTTGGGATGACGCCCGAAGAGGCCGCGGTCGCGATCCTGAAGGTGGCCAATGCGAACATGTCGGATGCGGTGCGCCTTGTGTCTATCCGCAAAGGCTATGATCCGCGCGACTTTGCGCTGGTGGCATTCGGGGGGGCGGGCGCCTTGCATGGCGCCGCACTTGCGAAGGATCTGAACATCCCGACCGTTCTGGTTCCACCAAACCCAGGTGTCACGTCAGCGCTTGGGTGCCTGCTGGTGGATATCTCGCATGACATCACGCAGATGTATCTGAGCAATGTAGCAGATGTGTCGATCGACGATATGAATGGCACGTTCCGCGCGATGGAGGAGGAAGGCCGCGACAGGCTGTCTCACGATGGCGTCGAAGACAAGAACATGCTCTTCCAGCGTTTCATCGACATGCGATACCTCGGGCAATGGCGCTCGATGTCGATCCCGGTCGTTTCGGACATCAAATCGCTTGATGAGACAATTGCGCGTTTCCATGAGGATCACGGCCGCGAACATAACTATTCGCGTCCTGATGCTCCGGTCGAAATCTATCGGATCCTGGTCAAGGCAACTGGTTTAACGCCGAAGGCGGAATTCGCGACGCACGAAGTCAGGAAGGGCGCGTCACTGCCGGAGCCCATGGCCCGGAGATATGGTTGAAAGTTGGTGATGGCCCCTGAGGGGCGGCATATCAAGGCGGTGCTGAAGCGCCGTCAATTCTCAAGAGAAAGGGATATGCCACATGTCGAAATCTACCGTTGTTCCATTCGAGCTATCATCGGAATTTTCACCTGATCCGCTGACTGAGGTCATTCAGTTCGGGGCACGCGAGCTGTTGCGAACGGCTGTGCAGGCTGAGGTTGCCGGTTTCATGGCGGTTCACGCGCAGCTTCTGGACAAGGAAGGTCGCCAGCGTCTGGTGCGCCACGGGTTCCTGCCGGAGCGCGCGGTGATGACCGGGATCGGCACGGTGCCCGTTCAGGTGCCCCGGGTCCGCGACCGGGGTGCGAACATCGATGGCAGCAAGATCAGGTTCCGTTCATCCTTGGTGCCGCCGTATCTACGCAAAGCGAAGTCCGTCGAGGAGCTGCTGCCCTGGCTTTACCTGAAGGGCATTTCAACGGGGGACTTCAGCGAGGCGCTGGCCGCCCTTTTGGGGCCGGATGCAGAGGGGCTGTCAGCCTCCACGATCACGCGACTGAAGGCGACCTGGTGGGACGAGTATGAAGCCTGGCGCAAGCGTGACCTGTCGGGCAAGCGCTATGTCTACATCTGGGCGGACGGGGTCTGCTTCACGCCCCGTTTGGACGGGGATCGTCAATGTATGTTGGTGATTATCGGCGCTGACGAGTACGGAGAAAAGGACGTTTTGAGCATCATGGACGGATTCCGGGAGAACGCGGACAGCTGGCGGGACCTGTTACGCGGTCTGAGGAAACGCGGCCTGACGGTGCCGCCCGAGCTTGCTGTCGGTGATGGCGCGCTTGGGTTCTGGACGGCGCTGCGGGATGTCTATCCGACCACCCGTGAGCAGCGGTGCTGGGTCCACAAGACGGCCAATGTAACGGGCGCGATGCCCAAGTCGCTGCGGGAAAAAGCCAAGGCCGATCTGCAGGATATTTGGATGGCCGAGACGAAGAAGGAAGCCAATGCGGCCTTCGATCTCTTCATGGAAACCTACGGCCTGAAATACGAGCGGGCCGTGGCCAGGCTGGTCAAGGACCGCGACGTGTTGCTGACCTTCTATGACTTCCCGGCCGAACACTGGAAACACATCCGGACCACGAACCCGATCGAAAGCGTCTTTGCCACGGTCCGCAACCGAACGCGCAAAACCAAAGGATGCCTGAACCGCAAGACCGCCCTCGCCATGGTCTTCAGGTTGATGATGTCGGCCAAGAAGAAGTGGAGGAAGATCTCAGGGCCAAACCGTCTGCCCGAAGTGATCCAGGGGATTGCCTTCAAGGACGGGATCAGGCAACGTCAAAACGCCGCCTGATCACGCCGTCACCAACTTTTGGGCATAACTCGTTGGGGATCAGGGCGGCCTGATTGCTGATGGAATAGGTGGATTGCGCTGAGGTCGCTCCGTCCCCCTTGGCCGAGACATGGACCGAGCTCAGCCCGTCGGCATCTGTGATGGTGCAGCTGACCGATCCGCCGGACACCACCGCGTCGCAATCTGCCAGCGCCGCATTGGCGACGCACAGCGCGGCCATCGATACCGATACACGCAGGGCGAGGGCGGCAGTTCGGGAGGTTCTGGATTTCTGAACGCCGGGCGCGGATCCGCGCTGAGGGAAGACAAACTCGGTAAACGAACACATATAAACATCCTTCCGGGACAACCTATAGTAGTCTGGTTTGCCCGCTCGGCAAACCGCTCCCGACAGGTACAGGTAACACCGGTGGATTTGCGGCTTACATATATGGATTCATAGAGGTCCCGCCGACGGGGCAGGTTTGCCGGTTACAGCGGTAGGGAATTCGGGGTTCGGTCGGGATCGGCGGCTGTCAGCCCGCCATGCGTGTGTCGTCCAGCGCGGTTTTCAGCCAGCCCATGATGGCGGCGTGATCCGGCGGCAGGGCCCGGGCGGGTCCCGCGGTGAAGGTATCGAAGGCCGGCAGGTTCATCGTATTCAGCCCGACCAGAACCGGGATATCCCGCGCCAGCGCCTCGCCGATTGCATTGCGGAAACCGCGCCCGTCGGCCTCGTGCTTGCCGAACTTGTTGATGATCAGGCAGTCGGCGCCGTCCTTCAGCCGCGCCTCGACCAGCGCCACCGCGCTTTCCAGCGCCTCGGGGTCGAGCCGGCAACCGCGCGCTTCGCGGCCGAGATCCTGCGAGATGCGGATCACCGGTCCGTCGGGCAGAACACGGACGTCCATGTCGCATGGGCCCTCGCATTCCTGATCGGAGTTTATCTGCACGGTACCGGCCAGCCGGTATGCCTGTTCGGCAAGGGTTTGGGCAATGCCATGCAGCAACAGGTCCGTGTCGCCGCGTCCGGGAGCGATTGTATAGACGATCTGCATGGGGCTTTCTCCCTAGTCTCTGTCAAACGGGCGAAATGCCAGCAGCGATCCTGCCGACAGTTCCGCTATCTCCGCTGGAACAACTATCAGACCGTCGGCGGCGGGCAAGGCGGCAACGCGCCCAGAATGGACGGCATCAGCGAAATCGGCAATCTCACGGCCTTGTGGGTCATGGCCGGTGCAGGTTGCCGGGCGCAGTTCGCACCGGCCCGGATTGCGACGGATGTCCCGGCAAGTGACCACGTGGCGTTGCACGGGGGCGGACGGGTGCGCCCCGGCCAGGCACCGCAACAGGGCCGCACCGAAGAGCTGCCAGGTCACGAAGGCTGCCAGCGGATTGCCGGGCAGGCCGATCCAGCGGGTGTCGCCCAGTCGGCCGAAGGACACCGGCTTGCCCGGTTTGACCGCGACACCGCTGAAATCGATGACCCCGCCGAGATCTTCGAATGCGGCCTTCACATGGTCTTCCTCGCCCACAGAAACACCTCCGGTTGTCACCAGCAGATCGACCCGTGCAGAGATCTGGCGCAGTTGCGACCGCAGGCCGGCCCTTGTGTCATCGCCCCGTTCCGTGACCTCGATCCCGACACCGGGACGGGTGAGCGCGGCCGCGAGCATGGGCGTGTTGATGTCCCAGATATGCGCGTCGTTCAGGGTGTCGCCTGCGCCGCGCACTTCGCTGCCGGTGATCAGAACCCCGGCCCGCACCCGGCGGTGCGCCCGGATGGAACCGGCACCGGCCGCGGCGCAGGCGGCGATTTCGGCCGGGCCCAGAACGGCGCCGGGCGCCACTACGGTCGCACCGGCCGCCATGTCTTCGCCGGCGCGGCGGATATTGAGCCCGGGGCAGGGACGGTGCGTCAGGCGGATCCGGTCCCCGGTCCGGTGAACCGCTTCCTGCATGACAACCGCATCTGCGCCTGCCGGCAGAGGGGCGCCGGTGAAAATGCGCGTGGCGGTGCCGGTTGTGACCGCTGCGGCGGCTGCCGTTCCGGCGGGAACCCGGTCTGTCACGGTCAACAGCCATGGGCCATCGCCGCGCAGCGCGGAGGTATCGACCGCGTATCCGTCCATGGCCGCGTCGTCGAAAGGCGGCGCCATACTGCGTGCGGCAACCGGTTCGGCGAGCACACGGCCCTGCGCCTGTGCCAGCACCACCGGTTCTGTGCCGTTCACGGCCGCTGTGCGATCGGAAATCCGGCGCAGGGCCTCGTCGATGCTGATAAGGTCAGATCGGGCGTCGCAGCCGCATTCCAGCGCGGGTATCCGCTGCAAAACGGTCATTCGGCGGCATCCTTCGGAGGCGTGCCGGCACCCACGGGGCGAAGATCCGCGCCGGTGACCTCCGCGGCTGCAATCAGCCGGTCGACGTAGGCGCGCGCGGCCGAGGCCCACGCGGCTTTTTCCAGCGCGGCGGATACCTTTGCCCTGACGCTTTCATAGGGCAGGACCGCGCCTTCGGCGACCGCATCCATCCGGATCACGTGCCAGCCATGGCGGGTCAGCACCGGGTCGCTGGTAACGTCACCCCCGGCAAGACCATGCAGCGCCGTTTCAAACTCCGGAACGGTGTCACCCGGCCCAAGCTGTCCCAGAAATCCGCCCGCACGGGCAGAGCCGCAATCGCTGTGATCGGTGGCCAGCTGCGCAAACCGGGCGGGGTTGGCATTGGCCTGTGCGGTGATTTCCGCGGCCCGGGCGTGGGCCGCGGCGGTTGCCTCCGCATCGCGCGGATCGCAGGCGTACAGGATGTGCGAAACCTCCCACAGGGGCGGGGCGCGGAAGCGGTCCGGGTCACGTTCCCACTCGGCGCGGATGTCGGCCTCGGCCGGGGGTTCGACCTCAATGGCAGTGTCGAGAAGGCCCCGGATCAGGGCCTCCTCCTCGGTTTCGATGCGCCCCTTGCCCAGTTTGACCGGTTCGGCCCGCAGCCCGCGGCGGCCCGCCTCCTGCAACAGCAGGGTGCGGATGGCGATCGCGTTGGCCGCCTTGCGCCAGGCGATGCCGGGCTTGCCCGCCGGGCCCGCGTGATGCTGGGCCTCGGCGGCGACCACCTTGTGCGGAATGGTTTCGCCGTTGATCACCAGATCGGGAAAGAGGGGCGCGTTCATGGTGTTCTCCTCAGCGCCGTGACAGCGGTTCGCTGCGGCGCGACCGTACGATCTGATAGCCGGGCCGCGTCAACAGGTAACGGAACGGAGCCGCAATCCCGGATATGATGTGGACCAGCCGGGTGAACGGGAAGACCATGATGATCAGCAGGCCCAGTATCAGGTGCAGCTTGAACACCAGCGCCACGCCGGTGATGTAGCTGGCCGCCGCCCCGTCAAAGACAAAGATTCCCTGTGCCCATGACATAAACTTGACCATCTCGTGCCCGTCGAGATGTCCCAGCGAGACAAAGACCGTGCAGATCCCCAGCACCAGCTGACCCAGCAGCATCGCCAGGATGGCGTTGTCGGCAAAGCTGGAGGTCTGCGCGATCCGCGGGTCGGTCCACCGGCGATGCGCCAGCATGCCGCCGCCCACCAGTGCCATCACACCTGCGATCCCGCCGGCGACCACGGCCAGAAGCTGTTTCGCGCCGTGGCTGGTGCCGATGGCGTCGAACACCCAGATCGGCGTCAGCAGGCCGACTAGGTGACCGAGAAAGATCACCAGCACGCCGACATGGAACAACACCGATCCGATCACCAGCTGCTTGCGTCGCAGCAATTGCGACGACGACGCCTTCCAGGTGAACGGGTCGCGTTCATATCGGGCAATGGTGCCCATGATCCCGACGCCAAGGGCGATGTAGGGAAAAATTCCGAAGAGAAAGTTGTGCATCTGAGCCTCCATCATTCCGCTGCGACGCCGGGGGCGGGCCGCGCGGGTCCGTCCATGCGCGCCAGCATGTCGCGCACCTGCGGGCAACCGGCATTTGGGTCGGGGCCGAAGCGGACTTCGCTTTCTTCCCAGACCTCGTCGAGCGCCTCCAGATCGTTCGGATCGGTTTCGGGTTCCTTCAGCAGCTCGGCCACCACCGCTTGGTCAGCCACGGCGCCGGAGAGCTGCAGAAGCGCCGCGAACACCGCGGCATAGGGGCTTTCCCGCCGGGTCAGCCGGGTGTTCAGCGCCTCGAAGATATGCGCCGCATCCGCCAGCGTTTCCCGGGTCTCGGCCAAGGGGCGGGTGGCCAGAAACTCCAGCAACACCGGCAGGTGGTCGGGCAGCTCGGACGTCACCGGTTCAAAGCCGCCGTCGCGGTATGTTTCCAACAGCGACACCATCGCACCGCCCCGGTCCCGGCTTCCACCGTGGACATGTTCGAACAGGTTCAGCGACAGGGTGCGCGAGCGGTCGAAAAGCATAACGTACTGCTCTTCGAGGTCATAAATGTCGCGCCCACTTACCTCCCCCACAAGCGGGCGCAACGCCCGACGCGCTGCCGCTGTCAATCGCGTGTCCGAGGCCAGAACGGCACCTATTTCGGGCATGGCATGCTGCAGCTCGCGGGTCGGGTAACTCAGGATCAGCGAAAGCGCTTTCAGGGTCCGGTCCATCACATCGCCTCCGTTGGCATTTTCAGGGGTTTCTTGGCACCGCCAAAGAGCGAACCCTTCGAGATGCCGGTGGAGCAGCCATTGCCGTCTGTAAAGCCACAGCCGCCGCGGAGGTCATAAGCTTCCTCGACCTGTTCGCGGTGCGTCGTCGGGATAACGAAACGGTCTTCGTAATCGGCCAGCGCCATGATCTTGTACATGTCCTCGATCACCCGGACGGACAGCCCGACACGCGCGGCGATGGCTTCGTCGGTGACACCCTCGACGGTCTTGCTGCGCATATAGGCGCGCATGGCCAGCATGCGTTCCAGCGCCGCCGCCACCGGGGCTTCGTCGCCGGCAGTCAGCATATTGGCCAGGTAACGCAACGGGATCCGCAGGTTGCGGACATCCGGCATTGCCCCGTCCTTGCCGATGGCACCGGCTTCGGCTGCATTCTGGATCGGCGACAGCGGCGGGATGTACCACACCATCGGCAGCGTCCGGTATTCCGGGTGCAGCGGGAAGGCGACCTTCCATTCCATTGCCATTTTCCAGATCGGGCTTTCCTGTGCGGCCTTGATCCAGTCCTGCGGGATGCCGTCGGCATGGGCCGCCTCGATCACCGCCGGGTCGTTGGGGTCAAGAAAAACGCCCAGCTGCGCGTCATACAGATCGGTCTTGGAATGGGTGTTCGCGGCGGTTTCGATCTTGTCCGCATCGTAGAGCATGACGCCAAGGTAGCGGATGCGTCCCACGCAGGTTTCCGAACAGACTGTCGGGTTGCCGCTTTCGATCCGGGGATAGCACAGCGTGCATTTCTCGGATTTGCCGGTGGACCAGTTGTAATAGACCTTCTTGTAGGGACAGCCCGAAACGCACATCCGCCAACCGCGGCATTTCTCCTGATCGATCAGGACGATGCCGTCTTCTTCGCGCTTGTAGATCGCGCCCGACGGGCAAGAGGCAGCGCAGGCCGGGTTCAGGCAGTGTTCGCACAGCCGGGGGAGATACATCATGAAGGTGTTCTCGTATTCCCCGTAAATCTGTTTCTGCACGCCTTCGAAGTTGTAATCCTCACCGCGCTTGGCAAACTCGCCGCCCAGGATTTCTTCCCAGTTCGGGCCCTTGTGGATTTTCTCCATCCGCTCGCCGGTGATCTTCGACCGCGGCCGGGCAGTGGGAAAGGCTTCCATTTCCGGGGCCGATTTCAGGTGGTCATAGTCGAAGTCGAACGGTTCGTAATAGTCGTCGATCTCCGGCAGGTCCGGGTTGGCAAAAAGGTTCGCAAGAATCCGCCATTTGCCGCCCTGTTTCGGCTGCAGCTTGCCCGAGGCCGTCCGTTCCCAACCGCCATTCCAGCGGTCCTGATTTTCCCAGTCGGTCGGATAGCCGGTGCCGGGCTTGGTTTCGACATTGTTGAACCACGCGTATTCGACACCGTCGCGGCTGGTCCAGACGTTTTTGCAGGTGACGGAACAGGTGTGGCACCCGATGCATTTATCGAGGTTCAGCACCATGCCGATTTGCGCACGTACTCTCATTCTGCTGCCTCCTTCGGAGATGCTTCACGATCGAGCCAGTCGACCTTTTTCATTTTCCTGACGATGACGTATTCGTCCCGGTTGGCGCCGACGGTGCCGTAGTAGTTGAACCCGTAGGACTGCTGGGCATAACCGCCGATCATGTGTGTGGGCTTGACCACCGCGCGGGTGACCGAGTTGTGGATGCCGCCCCGATGGCCGGTCTTTTCCGACCCGGGCGTATTCACGATCTTTTCCTGCGCATGGTACATGAAGGTGGTTCCGTCCTTCATCCGCTGGCTCACCACCGCCCGCGCGGTCAGCGCGCCGTTGACGTTGTAGAGCTCCACCCAGTCGTTATCCGAGATCCCGGCCTTCGCGGCGTCATTCTCGGAAATCCAGATCACCGGGCCACCGCGGTTGAGCGTCAGCATCAGCAGGTTGTCGGAATAGGTGGAATGGATGCCCCATTTCTGGTGCGGGGTGATGAAGTTGAGGAACAGCGTGTCCTCGGCATCGCGCACCTCGTCGTTGATGGTCTTCAGATCCACCGGGGGCCGGTAGGACATGAACCCTTCGCCGAACGCCCGCATCCACAGATGATCCTGATAGAGCTGCTGCCGTCCCGTCAGCGTCCGCCACGGGATCAGCTCGTGCACGTTGGTGTAGCCGGCGTTGTAGCAGACCTTTTCGCTTTCCAGCCCGGACCATGTCGGCGACGAGATGATCTTGCGCGGCTGCGCGGCGATATCGCGGAACCGGATCTTTTCGTCCTCCTTGGGTATCGCAAGGTGGGTATGATCGCGCCCGGTGATTTTCGACAGCGCCTCCCACGCCTTCACCGCGACCTCGCCGTTGGTTTCCGGTGCCAGCATCAACACCACTTCTGAGGCGTCGATGTCGGTCACGATCTTCGCGCACCCTTCGGCAGGGCCGTCGTCCCAGACACCGTTCAGGTCGCGCAGATGCTGCACCTCGTGTTCGGTGTTCCAGGCGATGCCCTTGCCGCCATTGCCGATCTTGTCCAGGAGCGGCCCAAGCGCGACGAAGCGGTCATAAATCGCTGTGTAATCCCGTTCGACGGGGATGTAGTTCGGCGCGGTCTTGCCCGGGATCAGGTCGCATTCACCTTTCTTCCAGTCCTTCACCTGATCCTGCGCAATCTCGGCAGGGGTGTCGTGCAGGATCGGCAGGGCGACGATGTCGGTTTCCTGTCCGAGGATTTCCGGCGCGACCTCCTGGAACTTCTTCGCGATCGACTTGAAGATCTCCCAGTCCGATTTGGACTCGTAGGCCGGATCCACCGCCGCCTGCAGCGGGTGGATGAACGGGTGCATGTCGCTGGTATTGAGATCGTTTTTTTCATACCAGCTGGCCGTGGGCAGCACGATGTCGGAGTAAACCGCCGTGGTCGACATCCGGAAATCGATGGTCACCAGCAGGTCGAGCTTGCCGCGCGGCCCTTCATCGTGCCACTTCGCCTCTTTCGGAAGCTGCGCGCCTTCTTCACCCAGATCCTTGCCCATGACCCCGTGATCGGTGCCCAGCAGGTGCTTGAGGAAGTACTCATGCCCCTTGCCCGAGGATCCCAGCAGGTTCGACCGCCAGACGAACAGGTTGCGCGGCCAGTTCGCAGGATCGTCAGGGTCCTCGCAGGACATTTCCAGATCGCCGGATTTCAGCTGTTCGGCGACGAAGGCCGGGATCTCCTTGCCCGCCTCTTTCGCGGCCTTGGCCACCTCCAGCGGGTTGGTCTTGAGCTGAGGCGCGGACGGCAGCCAGCCCATCCGCTCGGCGCGGATGTTATAGTCGATCAGGCTGATGTCCCAGTCGCCCTCGGGTGCGGTCGGCGACAGGATTTCACCCGCCGTCAGGGTTTCGTAGCGCCACTGGTCGGTATGCGCGTACCACATCGAGGTGGAGTTCATGTGCCGTGGCGGGCGGTTCCAGTCGAGCGCGAAGGCCAGCGGAAGCCAGCCGGTCTGTGGCCGCAGCTTTTCCTGCCCGACGTAATGCGCCCAGCCGCCGCCGGACTGACCCACGCAGCCGCACATCACCAGCATGTTGATGACGCCGCGATAGTTCATGTCCATGTGGTACCAGTGGTTCATCGCCGCGCCGATGATGATCATCGACTTGCCTTCGGTCTTTTCGGCAGTGTCGGCGAATTCGCGGGCAACATGGATGATCTTGTCGGCGGGCACGCCGGTGATCTTCTCGGCCCAGGCCGGGGTGCCCGGCACATCGTCGGAATAGCTGTTCGCGACCCAGTCGCCGCCGATCCCGCGGTCCAGCCCGTAATTGGCGCAGAACAGGTCGAACACGGTTGCGACCAGCTCGTTCTTGCGCCCGACCTTTACCTTCTTGACCGGCACGTTTTTGGTCAGAATGTTCGGCCGTGTATCACCGGTGGTGAAGTTTTCGGTCGCGTCCACGCCGAAATAGGGGAAATCGACCCCGACAATGTCGTCGTGATCCTCTTCGAGCAGGAAGGACATCGCCAGTTCGGTGTCGCCGTCACCCGCACGTTCTTCGAGGTTCCATTTCCCCTGTTCGCCCCAGCGATAGCCGACCGATCCGTTCGGTGCTGTCAGGCTGCCGGATTTGCGGTCAAAGGCGACGGTTTTCCATTCCGGATTGTTCTTTTCGTCCAGCTTGCCGACAAGATCGTCAGCCCGCAGGAACCGTCCCGGAACCAGCTTTCCGTCCTTTTCCTCCAGCCGGACAAGCATCGGGAAATCGCTGTATTTGCGGCAGTATTCGGTGAAGTATTCGGACTGCCGGTCAAGGTGGAATTCGCGCAGGATGACATGGCCAAAGGCCATGGCCAGCGCCGCGTCGGTGCCCTGTTTGGCGTTCAGCCAGACGTCGCCGAACTTGGCGGCTTCGGAATAATCCGGGCAGATAACGGCGGATTTGGTGCCGCGATAACGGGCCTCGGTATAGAAATGCGCGTCCGGCGTCCGGGTCTGCGGCACGTTCGAGCCCCACAACAGCAGGTAGCCGGCATTGTACCAGTCGGCGCTTTCCGGAACGTCGGTCTGTTCGCCCCATGTCATGGGCGAGGCCGGCGGCAGATCGCAGTACCAGTCATAGAAGGACATGCACACGCCGCCCAGCAGGCTCAGATACCGCGACCCGGCCGCGTAAGAGACCATGGACATGGCCGGGATCGGGGAAAACCCGATCACGCGGTCAGGACCGTAGGTTTTTGCGGTATAGGCATTGGCCGCGGCGGTGATTTCGGTCGCCTCGTCCCATGACGCCCGCACGAACCCGCCCTTGCCGCGGGTTTCAACGTAGGAGTTGCGCAGGATCGGGTCGTTCTGCAGCTTGGTCCAGGCCTCGATCGGCGACATGGTCGCCCGCATCTTGCGCCACACCTTCATCAGCCGTCCGCGCACCAGCGGGTTCTTCACACGGTTTGCGGAATAGAGATACCAGCTGTAGGAGGCCCCCCGCGCGCAGCCGCGCGGTTCGTGATTTGGCAGATCGGGCCGGGTGCGGGGATAATCCGTCTGCTGGGTTTCCCATGTGACGATGCCGGATTTGACATAGATTTTCCACGAACAGGATCCGGTGCAGTTTACCCCGTGGGTCGAGCGGACGATTTTGTCGTGGCGCCAGCGGTTGCGATAGGTGTCTTCCCAGTCGCGGCTTTCACGGGTTACCTGCCCGTGGCCGTTGGCAAACTTTTCCAGTTCCTTGGACTGGAGGAAATTCAGTCTGTCGAGCAGGTGGCTCATGATGTGGTCCTCAGATTGGGGGAGAGGCGCGCCACGCCGGGCGGCGCGCCCTTTGTGGTGTTACGGGTTCTGGATGTAGGCGTTCGGCCGCAGGTAGAACCACCAGTTGATGATGATGCAGAGCACGTAGAAGGCTGCAAAACCATAGAGCGCGTGTTGCGGCGTTCCGGCGCCCATCTGTTCGCCGAAGACCTTCGGGATGATGAACGCGCCGTAGGCGGCGACGGCAGAGGTCCAGCCCAGCACCGGGCCGGCCTGCTCCTTGTCAAAGGCAACCGCGATGGTCCGGAAGGTCGACCCGTTTCCGATACCCGTTGCCGCGAAGAGCAGCAGGAACAGGCCGAGGAACGGTGCGAAATACTGTTCAGGCGTTGCCGAGCCATAGGCCTGCTGGATCAGGTAGGCGAGGCCAAGTGCGGACCCGACCATGACGACCGAGATCCATTGCGTCACCCGCGCGCCGCCCAGCTTGTCGGACATCATGCCGCCGATCGGACGGATCAAAGCACCGATAAAGGGACCCATCCAAGCAAACATCAGCGCCGACGGACCGTTCGGGTTGACCGTGTCATGGGTCAGCACGCCGTCCACCTCGATATGGCTGAAGCCGAAGACGACCTTGATGGTCAGCGCCAGCGCCGCCGAGTAGCCGATGAAGCTGCCGAATGTCATGGTGTAGATCACGGTCATCGCCCAGGTGTGCTTGTTGCCGAAGATCCGGTACTGGCGGTTGAGGTTCTGACCAACTGCGCCGGGGATCATCCGCAGGCCCAGAACGGTCAGCCCGATGACGATCGGCAGCACGATCCATTTCGAGACACCGAAGCCCGATCCGCCCACGCTTTCCGGCAACATCAGCCACAGGCCGAAGGCCGCGCAGATCAGCCCGATAACCAGCATGCCGATGATGATGCCGAAGGCACCGATCGGGTTGGGGATCTCGGGGCTGACATGTTCGTCGCGGATGTTGTTCATGCCGAACCAGCCAAGGAAGGCAAGCGGCACGAGGAACACCAGCCAGACGAAACCGGCGTTGTGGATATAGGTCTCGGACCCGGCCGGGATCTTGCCGATCAGGGTGCCCGAGGTGTTTTCAAGGATCAACGGCTCGCCGCCGAAGATGCCCATGGTCATCACCAGCGGGATCAGGATCTGCATCGTGGTGACGCCGAAATTGCCCAGACCTGCGTTCATCCCCAGCGCGTAGCCCTGGATCTTCTTGGGAAAGAAGAACGAGATGTTCGACATCGAGCTGGCGAAGTTGCCGCCGCCGATGCCGCTCATGAAGGCCAGCATCTGGAAATACCACAGCGGCGTGTCGGGATCCTGCAAGGCAAAGCCGGTCATGGCCGCCGGGATCATGAGCAACGCGGTGGTGAAGAAGATGGTATTCCGGCCGCCTGCGATGCGGATAAAGAAGGTGGACGGAATGCGCAGCGTCGCCCCTGTCAGGCCGGCAATCGCGGCAAGGGTAAAGAGCTCGGACTTGGCGAAATCGAAGCCCAGGTTCAGCATCTGAACGGTGATGATGCCCCAGTAGAGCCAGACAGCGAAGCCGCACAGAAGGCTCGGGATCGAAATCCACAGGTTGCGGTTTGCAATGGACTTGCCGGTCGAGGTCCAGAAGGCCTCTTCATCCGGTGTCCAGTTTCTCAGGTCTTGTCCCACGGTTTTTCCCTCCTCGGGGGTTGGAAGGGCAGGGCGCCACGGCGGGCACCCTGCCGCGTTTGGCTCACACTTTGGCTTCGTGCGTGCGGTTGTATTCTTCGACGATCGCCTTGGAGCTGTTCAGGCGTTCGACGGCACGGGCGGCGCGCAGTTCCAGCGCGTCGAGCTGCGCCTTTTCATAAAGCGCGGCCTCTTCGTCCTCCTGCTCGGTGGAGAACCGGACCAGGAAGGCCAGAACCGATGCGCAGGCCACGACCATGCCGAGATAGAGGAACGCGTCGTTCCATGGGATGTCGCTCTTGAACAGGAAACCCGCGGCGACAGCACCGGCGTTTCCGCCTGCACCGACCGTGCCGGCCACCGCGCCAAGGGCGCGCTTGTTGATGAACGGGACGACCGAGTAGGTGGCGCCTTCGGACATCTGGGTGAAGAGCGAGAAGATGACGAGCATCGGGATCGCAAGGAACAGCACGTCCATCCGGCTGAACAGCATCAGCGCCAGACCTTCACCAAGCAGGACGACGAACAGCCAGAAGGTCCGTCCCTTGAGCCCGAAGAGCGACGCAAAGTTGTCGCCGAAGATACCGCCCAGCGTCCGGGCAAAGATGTTCATCAGCCCGAAGGAGGCGGCGATCAGGCCGGCGGTGACCATGGTCAGCCCGTCGAAATAGTCGAAGAAGTAAAGCGCCGCGACGTTGTTGACGGTCAGTTCGATGCCGAAGCAGGCGGCGTAGATCAGGAACAGCGCCCAGACCCGGTAATCCGACAAGGCCTGGAAATAGGCGCCGGTAACTTTCTCTTTTTCTTCGAGTTTGCCCTGTGCCCTGAGGTCCTTGAAGTTGCCGTCCGGCGCGTCCTGCGTGAAGAAGTAGTAGGCGATGCCGACGCAGAAGATCACGATCCCCACCACGACCATCGACAGCCGCCAGCCCTGTGCATCGGTAAAGCCGAAGCCCAGAACGAAGACCGAGAAGACCAGCGGCATGGCAAACTGCGTGACCCCGCCGCCAAGGTTACCCCAGCCGGCGCTGGTGGCGTTTGCCGTGCCCACCACGTTCGGCGCGAACATGACCGAGGTGTGGTATTGGGTGATGACAAACGACGCCCCGATCACACCGATCATCAGCCGGAAGATCAGGAAGCTCTCAAAGCTGTTGGCAAGACCGATACCGGCCACCGGGAAAGCACCGAATATCAGCAGGGCCGTATAAGCCAGCCGTGGGCCGATCCGGTCACAGAGCCAGCCGATGAAGAACCGGGCCAGAATGGTGACCGCAACGGACGCGATGATGGTCCAGCCAACCTGGCTCTTCGTGAAACCCATCTCGTCGCGCACGACGATCATCAGCGGCGCGATACCGAACCAGGCGAAGAAACACGAAAAGAACGCAAACCACGTCATGTGGAACGTTCTGATCTGCACCATCCTCACGTTGAAGAAATTGCGCCACAACCCTGTGGCCTTGTTCTGAATTTCCATCTGTCGGCCCTTTCTCGCCGCGGCCATTCCCTGCGGTGGAGCGTCGGGGAAGGGCCAAATTTTTTCTGTCCCTATGAGAGAGAGTTCCGCGCCCGAGAGTCTTGATGCAGATCAAGAACGTGATTTTTTCTTGTAAAATAAACAGCTTACATGAATTTTTCGTGTCTGTCGGCGGCGCAGATCAAGGCGCGGCAGTGCGTCAGGCAATTCGACGCTTGACAAATGTCAAGCGAGCCCGCCTCAATCCGGACAGGGAACAAATCTATGCATATCGGCTTTTCAGAATCGGATTATCCGGACATCCGTGCGCTTCCGCTCTTTGCGGAGATGGCGCCGGATCATTTTCAGTCGCTGATGCGTGGCGCCTATGTGCAGACCTTTCCGCCGCATATCGAACTGATCACCGAGGGCGATCCCTGCGATTTCCTGCACATCATCATGTCTGGTTCCGTCGATCTTTTTGCCAGCTGGAACGGGCACGAAACCTGCATGGCCACCGTGCGGCCAATCTCGACTTTCATTCTGGCCGCGACGATCAAGGATGCCCAATACCTGATGTCGGCCCGAACGCTGGAGAAAAGCCGTATCGTCCTGCTGCCCAGTCAGGATGTCAGGGCGATCTTCGATGTCGACCATCATTTCGCCCGGGCCATCGTGAATGAACTGGCGATCTGCTACCGGTCGGTGGTCAAGGTGCAAAAGGACCTGAAGCTGCGGACGTCTCTGGAGCGGCTGGCCAACTATCTGCTGCGTCTGCAGGCCAGAAGCGGTGGCGGCATGAAATTCGAACTGAGTTTTGAAAAGCGCCGTCTTGCCTCGTATCTGGGGATGACACCGGAAAACCTCAGCCGCGCGTTCAAGGGGCTGAGGCCCTACGGCGTTACCGTGGACGGCAACACCATATCCATCGGCGATATCGAGGATCTGAAACGGTTCGCGCGGCCAAGCCCGCTGATTGACGATCATTCGACCTGAGCCGGGCATGTCCAGTCGCACCCTGTCCCTGCCCGAATATGCGCGTAATAAGCGGTTTTAAGCACAATGCCGTGCGAGACACTTCCGCGCTAACGCCGACTGCGATAAGGGATGCGGAATGCCGGACCGGGGCGTTTGCAGTAGGCCGCGGACCTGTTCCCGGCGACACGCAACAAGGACCCTGAACATGCCGTTTCGTCCCTTCGCCCTTGCCGCACTGCTGGCCGTTGCAACACCGGTGGTTGCATTCGCCCAGTCCGCCGGCGACACGCCTGCGCGGCTCAACCTGGAACTTAACGCAGCGCAGGATGTCGGAGGCGCGTGCCGGCTGACCTTCGTGGCGCGCAACGAAACCGGAGCCCCGATTGATCAGGCCGTGTTCGAAACGGTGATCTTTGACACCTCGGGCGGGGTCGTCAGCCTGTCGCTCTTCGATTTCCGCGACCTGCCCGCGGACCGGCCGCGCGTGCGCCAGTTCGACCTGCCGGGCATGGCCTGCGACAACATCGGTCAGGCGCTGATCAACGGGGCGAGTACCTGCGTCGTCGATGGCACCGAAAGCGGCGTCTGTCAGGACGCGCTGACATTGGGCAGCCGGCTGTCGGTGGAGCTGATCGGATGAGCCCCTTGGACGCGCTGCGCGGGATCCTCGGCCTTGGCGGGCCTGTCGTTGCGATCCTGATCGTGATGTCAGTGCTGACGCTGGCGGTCACCTTCTACAAGCTCTGGCAGTTTGCCGCCTCAGGCGTCGGCCGCCACCGGGTTCTGTCCGAGGCACTGGCCGCCTGGGATGCCGGGGACAAGGGCGCTGCACGCGCCCGCCTGGGCCAGAGCCGAAGCTATCTTGCACCGCTGGTCGGTGCCGCGATGGACGCGCCGCACCAACCGGGGCTGGAAGGACGTCTGGATGCCGAGGCCGGGCTTGCCCTGGCCCGGCTGGAACGGGGTTTCCGGCTGCTCGATACCGTCGTGCAGCTGGCTCCGCTGCTGGGCCTGTTCGGCACGGTTCTGGGCATGATCAAGGCGTTTCAGAGCCTGCAGAGCGCGGGCTCGTCGGTTGATCCGTCGCTGCTGGCCGGCGGGATCTGGGTGGCGCTGCTGACCACGGCGGTCGGGCTGGCGGTGGCCATGCCCACGTCGATGGTTCTGGCATGGTTCGAAAGCCGCACAGCGCGCGAACGGGTCTTTGCCGACAAGGCGCTGAGAACCGTTCTCATGCCCGCCGGGATGACACCCGTGGCGGATGCGGCCGGCCTGCGCGGGGCTGCGCCCACACATGCGTAAAACCGCGCCCTTCGTCCGGCGCCCGATGTCGATGACACCGCTCATCGACGTGATTTTCCTGTTGCTGATGTTTTTCATGCTGTCTTCGACCTTTTCGACCTTCGGCGAGATCGAGCTGAGCCAGGCAATCGCTGGCACCGCGACCGGCACAACGCCGTCCGAGCGGAGCTTTGTTCAGCTCGGCGCGGACCGGCTGGTTCTGAACGGTGCGCCGGTGGAGCTGGAGGGCCTGATGGGTCAGCTCGGCACCGGTCAGGTTCTGGTCAGCCTCGATGACGATGTTTCGGCACAGAGGCTGGTCGATCTTCTGGTCCGGCTGCGCGGGCGCGAAGACCTGTCGGTGCTGGTGTTGGAGTGAGCGCATGATCCGGCCCCCGCAACCCCGCCGCAAGCGCGACTCGACCATACCGCTGATCAATGTTGTTTTCCTGATGCTGATCTTCTTTTTGATCGCGGGCACGGTGGCACCGCCGCTGGATCCTGATCTGCAGCTGGTCGATACCTCGGGGCTTGAGGGGCGCGAACCGCCCGACGCGCTGGTTCTGCGCCGGGACGGCACGCTGAGCTTTCGCGGAACCCCGACCGATGCGGCGGCTTACATGTCCGGTCACAGTGCGGGGCCGGTGCGCATCGTTCCCGACCGCGATGTGTCCGGCCCCCGCCTGATCGAGGTCACCGGGTCGCTGCGCCGCCTCGGCGCGGCCTCCGTCATCCTTGTAACCGAACGGTCGCTGGAATGATCCGCCGGTCGATTGCGATCGCGGTCGCGGCAACAGTGTTGTCGCTGATGGTGCACTTCCTCGGTGTCAGCTTCACCTTCCGCCTGCCGCCACCGCCGCCCGGTGGCGATGCGGTGCGGGACGTGGTCGCGTTGGGCAATGCGTTCGAGGATGTGGCGGAGACCGTGGCTGAACCGGTGGAACCCGAACCCGCGCCCGAGCCCGAACTGCCCGAACCCGAACAGGCGGAACTGCCCGAACCGGAGCAGGCGGAGCCACCCGAGCCTGAACAGGCAGAAACGCCCGAGCCCGAAGAGGCCGAAACGCCGACCTCCGACGCAAAAGTCGCCTCCGCAAATCCGCAACAGACCGTAACACCCGACACCGGCACCGCCCGGACCGTCCGGCCGGACAGCGCCGGCCCGGTCTCCCCGGAGGAAGGCCGCGCGCCGGAACCCGAAACCGTGTCACCCACCGGCGGGGATGACGGTATGGTTGCCGACGCCTCTGCGACGCCTCCTGTGACGCCCGACACGGTTGCCGAAGCGCCAAAGGGCCTGCTCGACGCCAACACAGCGGCGGCCGCGGCCCCGGTCAGCCCAACGGTTGCGCCGGCACCTGAACCGACGGTGATGGAACGGCTGGCGGCGCTTCCGTCGCCGGCGGTGCCGGCGATACCTGTGCCGGTGGCACCTGCGCCCGAACCTTCGGCGGTCCCTGTGGTCCCGCTGGAACAGGAAACGGTCGAACCGGAAACCCCCGACGCCCCGGTCGCATCTTCGCCCGACAGCCCGGACACCAAAGAACCGGTCGAGACCCCCGGCGGATCCGAACTGGCCGTGGCCGTGTCTCCCCGCCCGCGGTTGCCCGAGAACCGCCCCGTCGAACAGCCCGCAGGCCTGCCCGGCGGGTCCGCGGATGTCAGTTCTCTGCTGACGCGTCCGACGCAACTGATGGAATCGCCGCTGATTGCCTATCAGCGCGGCCGCACCGATCTGACGTTCCAGCCAAGCGGCGGCGCACCGCCCGGCGGATCCGGTTCGATTGACGCGCGCGCCGGGGGCAATTCAGACACCACCAACTATGCCGGCCGGGTGCTGGTCCATCTCAACCGTGCACCGACCGTGCCGGTGTCCGGTCGCGGATATGCGCGGGTGTTCTTCGAAATCAGCCCGGACGGATCGCTGGCCTGGGTCGACGTCATCGACGGCTCGGGCACACCGGAGATCGATCAGGCCGCCAAAGCGCAGGTTCGTGCCGCTGCGCCGTTTCCGCGCCCGCCGCAGGGCGCTGCCCGCAAGCTGATCTTCGTTTACCGGATCAACTGACCGGGCCGGGGCAGGGGCCGGCCCACGGCAACGCAGGCCGGCCCGTGCGCGTTATTGTTGTATCGAAGCCTGTTTCTGCAGGAAGGCCTGCACCGCGGCCTGACTTTCCGGGCGCAGGTTCTCGATGCCTTCATAGGGTACGCCGCGGTCCGGTTCGATATCCGGGTATTTCTGTTTGCGCATCAGGTGCCGCTGCAGGATGCGGACGAATTCCTGCCCGCCCCACGCGCCGACCTCGGTAGAAACCGGGTATTTTTCGTGGGTATCGCGAAAGATGTCGAAAAAGCTTGCGATGATCGGGCTTTCACCCGGTCCCGGCAGGTTCAGGCGCAACTTATCCTTGATGATCGCCTTGGGGGTAGCGATGGAATAGATGATCACGTGATCGCGCCGCCCCTTGCTTTCGTCGGCAAAAAGGATCGAGGCCGTCTGATCGACCCCGTCGACCAACCGGTCGCGCGGAATGTGGCCATCGGCGCCTGCAAACCGGGCCAGCGTCGTGTACAGATCCGACACGTGGATGATGTTGTTGACCATCGTGTCTTCGCCGATCATGCCGGGCCAGCGGATGAACGCGTCCACCCGAACGCCGCCTTCGGTCGTGTCACCCTTGCCGCCTTTGTAGATCATCGGCGTATAGCCCGACTGGGGCGAATACTTGGTGAAATGGCCGTTGTCGCCCATCAGGACCACAATCGTGTTCTCGGCAATGCCGAGCCGGTCCATTTCCGCGAAGATTTCGCCGAACCACCCGTCCAGCATCTGCATCTTGTCGACATAGAGCCCGCCATTCGCACTTTGCGGTCCGTCACGCCCGGCGCGGGTGTTGTCCAGCGGAACCATCGGCCAGTATTGCAGGAAGAAGGGGTCGTCCTGCCCTGCCAGCCGGCGCAGTTCATCCAGGGTCTTGTCCTGGAACGCCTGATTCATCTCGTCGTACTTGGCCGCGGTCCAGCGTTCGCCAGCCCCCATGCGGATTTCGCGGATCGGTCCGCCGGCCTCGCCCTCGATCACCGTGGCCATGGCCGAGGCATCGGGGCGGAACCAGTCGTCCAGCGTATACTTCGGGTCAAAATCGGCAATGCCGACGCTGACCTGCTCGCGAATGGCGTCGTCGTGGAAGATGGTCAGCTGCCCCTGCTGGTGAATCGCGTGCTGGGCATAGTCAAAGCCCTGATTCATTGCCCAGCTGACCGGGATATCGCCCATGTGCCACTTGCCAACATGGCTGGTGGCATAACCGCCCTTCTTGAGAACCTCGGCAAGCGTGACTTCGGACTCCGGCAGGCCGAAACCCGCGATATCGACGGTGGTGTCTCCCATCCCTGTGCGCACCGGCAGGCGGCCCGTCATCTGCGCCACCCGTGTCGGCGTGCAGGAGGGTTCGGTATACATCCGCACCATGCGCATCGCTTCGTCCGAGAACGCATTGATATGCGGTGTTTCATAGCCGCGAACCGCGTTCAGTTCCGGAATGCCAAGATCGCCAAAACCGACATCATCGATCAGGATGCTCAGGATGTTGGGCGGCTTGCCTCCGTTTCTTTCGCGAAACCCGGCCAGCATTTCGTCCACCGCGGCATTGTCCTCGACCCAGGCTTCGCCGAGCTGGGCCTGAAGTATGTAGTATTCCGCATCGTGAATGATCGGTTTGTCTTGTGCCAGCGCCGCCGTGCCAAGGCACAGCGCAGCTGCCGTCAGGATTAGTCTCATTCAATTGCCTCCGTTTTGTTCCGGGGCCCGGCTGCCGGACCGCGGTTGATTTTCGCGGGCGCGGGTGTCAGGCCGCTGTCGTCTTGTCTGCCTTGTCAGAACCGTCACCTTGCCGGTTGATGTCAGTGTGCGGAAAGAACTCTGCCCAGACGTGCCAGAACAACCCTGGCTTCACATCCGGTGAGCGTTCAAGCTTTTCGTTGGCCGTTTGGCCGAAAAAGTCGATCTCGGTCACCGGCGCTCCGGTGTTGTTGATCCAAACGTTCAGACTTTCGTACCCGGGGCTCCATGCGATGACCAGCGGCTGACCCCCGACAGCCGCATTCACGATGTTGCCGTTTTCGACGATGAAATCATCCGTCCAGCAGACCGCGTCACCACCGATATTCACACCCCAGACATAGGATTTGGTAGGCAGCCGCGGGTCGATCGGACGTTCGAGGTTCTGCATGATCGGCCGCGCCTCAGTATGGTGCTTCTGGATCGTGGCGGTAAAGGCCATCTCCATCGCGAAGTCGAGCAGGAAGAGGATCGGGTTGCCGGACGGTTTATTGAGGAAAACCGTGCCCTCCGGATAGGCCTTCTGAAACCCGCGGAACGTCATCCGGAAGGTCGGCCACGGTGCCATGGCCAGCGTCGGGCGCAGCGGGCAGACCGGACCGTCGCCCGAGGTATCGGCATCGCGCGCGCGGAACCCGTAGATCTGCTGGATCGGCTCGCCGGTGGCATTGTCGCGCAGCACAAGGTTGTTGCCGTGCTGGGCCAGAACCTCCAGTTCGATTTTTTCGCCTTCGACTTCGGGCGTCATGCCCAGCCCCAGATTGGCAATCGCGCAAAAGGTCATGACCACGTCGGACCCGCCCAGCCCGTCCTCGGTGCCGGCCAGATGCGGCCGCATGATCTGGGCTTGCGGATGGGCGCGGGCGACGCCGTTTTTTTCCAGAACGATGACCTGGCTCGTCGGGCTGACGAATTCGCGGGCCTCCGCGATACTGTAAAACTGCGCCCTGTCTTTCTGGTTGCGCAGGCCGAGATGCACGTAAACCCAAGTGAACGCATACAGCACCAGCGCCAGCAGCGTCCCGATCCAGAACACCCCGCCGGACCCGGCCCCGAAACCGAAACGCGCCACCGCCGCCGCCAGCAACGCGCAAATGCCGATGGCCAGGAACCGGTATTCGTTACGGATGAACCGGTCGACATTGGACCGTTTGGTTTTCAGCAACAGTTGCGGAATATCCCCAAGGTCCCGGAGATAGACCGCGGCAATGCCAAGCGAAACCAGCAGCCCGAGGTAAAACACTACGTTTGCGATCATGCGTCCGCTTCCTTGTTGTCACTTTGCCCGGCGGCATTCCATCAGCGTTGGCCGGTTTGCCCCTGCGGCAAACCCAGATAGGCGCCTATTTCCTGCTCGAGCCCCGTCAGGCTGTCCCGGATATCCCGATAGGTCGGATCCTCTGTGTCGCGGGGGAGCAGGCTCATCAAAAGTTCGTAGTCCCGGCAAATCTCTGCAAAGGTCGGGTTCTGGCTTCTCAGCCGGCTGATTTCGGCGTGTTGGCCCGGGTATGACCGGGTGACGATTTCCACAGAAAAAACCTTTAGCTCTCCGATACCGGTTCCCAACCCGTGCAAGCGTCGGAACCTGTAGAGCGAATATCACGAATGCGGTTCAAGTTTTAGGTTTCTTAGGGTATGTTACGTCGTAACATGATATTTTTCAAAGCGTTACGGGATATCGAATTGTCGGAAGACCGATGAGCGACCTTGGGAAAAAACCGGTTGGCGCGCAGGGGCCCGGCGCCGATGTGCCGGATCCGGATGCCGTGGGCGAGGCCTTGGACCGGATCGTAAACAGCCCGGAATTTGCCGGGGCCGAACGCATCCAGTCCTTGCTGCGATACGTGGTGCGCGAAGAAGTTGAAGGCCGCGGCGCGCTGATCCGGGGCAAGACGGTGCTGGAGGATGTCTATGGCCGGTCGCCCCGCTCCGGCAACGATCCGATTGCCGTGGTCCGGGTGGATGCCGGACGCCTGCGCCGGCGGCTGGCGGATTATTATTCCGGGTCGGGCAAGACTGATCTGTTGCACATCCGGATCAATCCCGGCGGATACACACCCGTGTTCCAAAGGTTTCAGCCCGGTCCCGAGACTGCCCCGAACACCGGCGCAGGGACACCGGGGCGGCACCGGGCGGCAATTGCCGCTCTGGCCGGGGTTTTGATCTTCGTTCTGCTGGGGATCGGGATCTGGCTGAGTGTGCCCGCACCGCAGCCCGGGCCGGCCCCTGTCACGGCGGACAGGCAGGGCGCGCCCGAAATGGCCGTCCGCGAAGCGCTGTTCTCGGAATCTCCTGCGCGCCTTCAGGCGGCCAATATCGCGGTGCGGGCGCGGGAATTGCTGTTTCCGGCGCTCGAGCCTGAATGGCAGCGCATCGTTCTGGACATGTTCGAATTGGCCATCCGGCTCGATCCGAACTATTTCGGCGGATACGCGGGCGCGGCACAGGCCGAAGCGATAGTATCGCTCAGCCTGCCACCGGGCGATGACCGCGCCGCACATCTTGCCCGCGCTGCGACACGGGCGGCACGGGCAAAAGAACTCGGGATCGATCAGGGCTGGACCCATTCCGCCTCTGCCATGGTCGCCTTTGCAGGAAGGGATTTTGAAACCGCCGTGTCGGATTCCCGCCGGGCGCTGGTGCTGGACCCCCGCGACTTGAATGTCATCAACTCGGACGCGCTGTTCGCGCTGTTCAGCGGTGATTTCGACCGCGCCATCGCGCAGGCGGAAGCGACCCGGGCCCGGGGCACGCCGGCAAGCCGATTTCCGAGCCTGAGTGTCATGGCGGCGGCACACCTCCATCAGGGCAATCCCGCCGCCGCGCTGGCCCTTTTGAACGAGGCCGCCCTGTCCGGGGATCCGATCAGCCCGATTTCGCTGGGCTACATGATCGCCGCACAGGTGGGGCTGGGCAACCGGCCCGCGGCGCGGGAACTGCTGGATCTGCTGGATGACGCGTGGCCGGGATACCCGATGGATGCGCTTTACCATGCGCTCTACCGCGATCGCACACATGCCGGTCAGATCGTTTCGGCCCTGCGCGCCGCGGGCTGGACCGCCGGACCGGGAAACCCTCAGGACTAGGCCGGCCTATCGCCGGGCGACCGTCTGACCGTCCGCCAGCCCGGACGAGGGGAACGGCACAACGATATCCCCTTCGTTCAACCCGCTCAGCACCTGCGCCTGAAGCCCGTTGTTGCGCCCGATCCCGACCGTGCGCAGTTGCGTTTTGCCGTCGGTCACTGCGTAAAGCGCCCATTCGCCTTTGGTGCGGAACAGGGCCGAGGAGGGCACGATCAGGACATCGTCGTGTTCCCAGATGACGATGTTAACGTCGACGCGGTAACCGTGGCCCAGCCCGGCAAGGTCGTCATCGACCCCGTCGAATTTGATCGTGACCTCGACCCGTTGTTCCTCGACACCGAGAGCCGAATGTTTGGTGTAGCCATAGGGATCGATCCGGTCGACATGCCCGGTCAGTTCCCGCGGCCCGCCCCAGTTAGAGATGATGACGGCGTCGCCGACTGTGACCTGAACCGCATCTGCCGACAAAAGTTCGGACATCACCTCCAGATCATCCTGCACGTCGCCGATTTCGAGTATCGGCTGCCCGACCGGGAGGATGGTTTCGCTCTTTTGCAGGAGCCGGAGGATGCGGCCGTCAATCGGGGCCCGGATCGGTATGGTTGATGTCACCGCTTGCCCGCCCAGTCCCAGGGCCTGTGCCAGTCCCTGATCGTCGATCCCGATCAGCTGGGCCTTGGCATTGGTCAGTTCGGCCTCGCGCACGCCGATTGCGGCCTTCGAGGTATCGACGGCCGCCCCGGCAACGCGCAGCACCTGCAGCGCGCGTTCGAGATTGGCAACGCTCGAAATACCGCGGTCGACCAGCTTTTGAATGCGACTGTGTTCGCTGTCGGCGAAATCGCGGTTCGCCTGCGCCGCGTTCAGGTCGGCCCGGGCGACATTCAGCGCCGCCTCGGCGGCGTTGACGGCGGCGACGGCCTGTTCCCGTGTCCGGATGTCGAGAATGGCGGGATTGGCCGGGCGCATCTGCGCGACGATGGTTTCACCGGCAATCACCTGATCGCCCGGCAGGACGGTCACCCGCCCCAGCATGCCGGCCACCGGCGAGGACACGACATAGGGCTCCTGCACCCGCGTGCGCCCCTCTTCGGAGATGACGACGCGCATCGTTCCCCGTTCGACGGTCGCAAAGTCCAGCAGCATGGGCCGTGGCCACAGGGTAAAGCCCAGAAGGCCTGCCACACCAAGCGCGGCAGCAATGGACAGGGCCCGGCGGGAAATCTTTCGGTTCTGAGCCACCATGGTTACTCCCTCGATTTCAGGGCCGCGACGAGATCGACCCTGTCTATGTTACGGCGCACCAGCCATCCGGAAACAAGGGCGGCGAGGATCACCACGATCACCGATGTGCCAAAGCTTTCCAGACTGAAATTGCCGGGGATCTGATAAATGTCGGTGCTGAACCCGGCTGCGATGGCAAAGCTGAGGTAATAGCCCAGCACACCACCCAGCGGCAGCGCCAGCAGGACGACGCTGGCCAGTTCACCGAGCAGAACAAACGACACCTCGGCCCGGGAAAACCCGAGCACGCGCAGTGATGCCAGATCCTGCGCCCGTTCGGACTGGGCCACGCGCGCGGCGTTGTAGACGATGCCAAAGGTAATGATCCCCGCGATCGCCGCCATAACGTAACGCATCATGCCGGCGCCCTCGTCGATGATGGTGCGAAAGGCGCGTTCGCTGTCGGCTTTCAGCGATACACCCGCAACCATCGGCATATCCTTCAGGGTTTTGAAAATCGCGTCCGACCGGCCCGTGTCGATGCGCAGGTACATGCCGGATATCTGCCCGGTTTCTCCCAGCGCCCGGTTCAGGGTTTCCTTCTCCATATAGGCGGGTGAACCCAGCAGAGACTGCGCCACCTGCGACACGCGCACTTCGAACCGGGGTTGCCGGCCTTCCCTTATGTCGAGCGTGATCAGATCGCCCGCCCTGGCGTTGAGGGTCTTGGCCAGCCCGGCGCCGAGAATGATACCGTCCTTGCGCATGACGATGTCCTGCCGGTTGGCATCCAGCGCGCGGTACAGGCGCGGGTTTTCGACCATGCCGCTGACCGCGCCGTTGTAGCTTTGCGTTCCGTGCCGGATGATCGCCGCGACATAGCGCACCGGTTCCACCTCGATCACGCCGGGAATGCGGGCAATCTCGTAGGCTGTGCGACCATGCAGGGGGTGAATGAAGCTGACCGTGACATCGCTGCGGTCCACGTCCGAGAACGAGATCTGCAGCATGTCCTCGAAACTGGCCAGAAGCGAGGCCATGGAGGCAGACAGCGCAACGCCGCAGGCAATCCCGACAACAGCGCCGGCCATTCTGCCGGGTTGCCGGATCAGGCGGCGCAGCACCATGCGCGTGGGCTGGTCGAAAAACCCTGCGACCGCCTGCGTCAGCCGTCCTTTGGTGGAATAATCCGCCGGGGCCGGCGGGCGCATAGCCACCGCAGGCGTAAGCGCAAAGACCCCGCGCAGCACCAGCAGACCGCCGGCAGAGGCCGACAGGACGCTCAGCCCGATACCCACCACGAACGAGGCCGGATCCAGCCGGAAAATCAGGAACGGGAACTTGAAATACTCAAGGTAGAGATCCACCATCGCGCGCCCCGATGCGATCCCGAACAGCGCCCCCAGCAACGCACCGCCCATCGCGATTACGATCACCAGCCGGAAGTAATGCGCGCCAACCTCAATATCGGTGTAGCCGAACGCCTTCATCAGCCCGATTTCCTCGCGCTCGGACTGCACCATGCGCGATACGACGATGTAGAGCAGAAAGGCCGCGATCGCCATGAACAGAGGCGGGATGGACCCGGACATACGGCGCAGCCCGGCGATTTCCTCGCTGACGAAGCGGTTCGAGAACAGATCGTCGATCGCGTAGGCGCCGACACCCCCGTAGCGCGACAGAACCCGGTCCAGATCGGCGATCACGGCCTGTTCGTTGGCGCCGAACCCAAGCGACAGGATCACCTCGTTAAACGCGCCCTGCATGTCAAAAGCGGCTTCCAGTGTTGCGCGGCGCGTCCAGATCACGCCAAAGCGGCTGTCATCAGGCACGACTTCGCCGGGCGCGGTAATGTAGAGAAACTCGGGCGACTGCACCAGCCCGACGATCTTGAACGTGCGTTTCGCGCCATAGATCGTTGCCGGCAGGCTGTCACCCGGCCTGATGTCATGCGCCCGGGCAAAGCTCTCCAGCAGCAGCACCTCGTTTGTGCGGTCCCCGTCCAGCCGCCGGCCGCTGGTCAGGTAGATATCATTCAGCAGCGGAGCGCCAAAGTCGGGCAGGGAGACGACAGCCGCCTGTACCGGCAGCGCCTCGCCCTCCATGTCCAGCAAGGCGGCCCCGACGACCCGGCTTTCGGCATTGGCGACACCGTCGATGGCGCGGATCCGGCTCATCACCGCGTTCGGCGCGCGGGTCAGGGGCGCGAACACCTCGGCCAGCCGGTAGCGCTCGTAATAGGCCTTGCGGGTTTCATCCAGCGAAACCACCAGCCCGGTCATCATCACCTGCAGCATCACGCCAACGGCAATGACCAGCGCGATCGCAGAGGCCTGTCCCTTCATGCGCCACAGATCGCGGCCGAGTTTTCGATAGAGTACGCCCATGCCCCGCTACCACTCGATATCGTCGGGCGAAGTCTTGTTCGCGTTTCGGGTGACCGAACTGACCGCACCGTCGGCGAACCGGATGACGCGGTCGGCCATTTCCGCCTGTGCCGCGGCATGTGTCACGATCAGGACGGTCGAGCCCAGCTTTTCGTTGACGTCCCGCAACACGTGCAGCACGGCGCGTCCCGTCTGGCTGTCCAGCGCCCCGGTCGGCTCGTCGCAAAACAGGATCTTCGGCTTTTTCGCGATGGCCCGCGCAATGGCGACGCGCTGCTGTTCACCGCCGGACAGCTGCGACGGGAAGTGATCACCGCGTTCACGCAGGCCGACCATGGACAGGGCCACGTCCGGGTCCATCGGATCGTCGGCGATCTCGGTGACCAGCTCGATATTCTCGCGCGCGGTCAGGGACGGCATCAGATTGTAGAACTGGAAGATGAACCCGACATTTTCGCGCCGGTACTGGGTCAGGGCGCGATCGCTCAGTCCGGTGATGTTCAGGTCTTCCAGCGTCACTGTGCCCGCGGTGGCCCGGTCCAGACCTCCGACAATGTTCAGAAGCGTGGATTTGCCGCTGCCGCTGGGCCCCAGCAGGACAACGATTTCGCCTGCCGGAATATCGAGATCGACGCCGCGCAGCGCGTGGACTGCGGTTTCCCCCGCGCCGTAAACCTTGGTCAGGTCACGGATACGGAACCCCTGATATTCGGCGACCTTGTCCACAACAGGCGAATCCTTCGTTTTCACGACACGCACCCAGATTAACAGGTGCACTCCCGTTGCCCATACCGGCGCCGGACCCCGGCGCAGGCAAACCACGGTCCCGCCTGTTCCGGAAAGGGCTGGTGCTGACCGGCACGTGCGCTAGATTGCGATCCAGTTCAGGACCATCCTGCCGAAAACCCAACCGGATGACATTGATCTGATGCAAAAACTGGTAGTTCTGAGCCTGTTCTGTTTGTGCAGCGGGGGCCATACCCAGGCGCAGGATACAGGCGCCCGTCAACGGCTCGAAGCCGCGGCAGAGACGTCCACCGGCGGCGCCGGCGTCGGCTTCGTCGCGACCTGGACAGACCCGGTTGCGGTCACGTTGACTATCCCCGGTTTCAATGCCGAAGACCCGCTGGTGTTCGGTCTCAGACTGCGGTTCAATCTCTGATCGCCAAACCGCCCTACCCAACCACAAAAGCGAGATCACACCAGATGTCAGGCAATCGTTACAGTTACCCCGCCGGACTTGCATCCATTGTCGTTGTTGTCCTCACCTTCGTTCTATTTGCCGTCGCCATGTTTACCAAGGGCTGGACCCATGATCTGCTGCTCGAAGCCGGAGTGTTTCTTGTGTCGGTGAAGCTGATCCTCATGAGCTACCGCAACAGCGTGACCACGCGCGAGATCGAAATGAAACTGGATCAGATCCTGGATTCAGAGCTGAAAATCCGGAGCGAACTGAAAGAGTCATCCTGACCTTGCCGGGACGGAGTATCGCACTAAGTGCGGGTTTCACAATGGTGCGTCTGACATTCTGACGCATTTTCGATGCTTGCGAAACGCAACATGCCGGCGGGACGAAAACAGTTGACCGATCTTCAGAAATGTCGCTTGCTGCACACCGCCGGACCGGCGTTGAGCCCGGCCTGCCGGCCCGAATTTGCTGTCTTCTTTGTGAATAGGTGAATTTCATGCAGACCAATCTTCCCGTCGATTTCCTGCACTGGTTCCTCGCGATTTTTCCGATGATCCTGTTGCTTGTTCTTCTGGTATTCTACCGCTGGAAGGCGGCCGAAGCCGGCGCGCTGGGCGTGCTGTGCACGCTGCTGACCGCGGCACTGGCGTTTCAGACGCCGTTCAACGACCTTGCCGTGGCGGCGGCCAAGGGCGCATGGGACAGCGTTTACATTCTCTACGTCATCTGGCCGGCCATGATACTTTATCTGCTTGGCAAGGCCTCCGGTGCGTTCGATGCGCTGGGCAAGGAGATCGTGCATTTCAGCAAGAACGAATTGTTCCTCGTGCTTGGCTTTGGCTGGGTCTTTGCCTCGTTCTTTCAGGGGATTTCCGGGTTCGGAACACCGGTTGCCGTCGCCGCACCCATTCTGGTCGCGCTGGGTGTGCGGCCGGTCTATGCGGTTGCAATGACGCTGATCGGGCATGCCTGGGCCAACATGTTCGGCACGCTTGCCGTCAGCTGGATCGCCGCCAGCCAGGTCGTTGATCTTCAGGATCCGGTGACCACGGCGGTGCAGACCGCGTTTCTTCTGGCGGTGGTGAACCTTGCTGGCGGACTGATGCTGGCGTGGCTTTATGGCCGCGGCCCGGCGATCCGCCATGCCCTGCCGATGATCGTGGTGATCGCGGTGATACAGGGCGGCGGGCAGATCATGCTTGCCGGTGTCAGCCCGGTGCTCAGCAACTTCGTGCCGGGAACCGTCGCTCTGCTGGTGCTGTACCCGTTGTCCAAGTGGTCGCGGTATCAGAACCCGATCCCGGCGGACCTGACCGATCGCCCGGCGATGGAAGGCAACAGCGACCTGTTCAGCGCGGAAAACAAGGGTGCCGATGCGCCGATCATGAGCCTGTCGATGGCCATGTTCCCCTATGTCCTTCTGGCGGCCATCGCCATTCCGATGCTGACCATCACGCCGCTGACCAATCTCAGCTCGGCCTTCAGCTTTGGGTTGCCGTTCCCGCAGGTGGAAACCGGCTATGGTGTCCTGCGCGGCGCCGAGGCCGCGTATTCGCCGCTGCGCCCCTTCAACCACCCCGGGTTTTTCCTGCTGATCACGGCGGCGATCACATTCGCCGTGTTCAGTTCCAAGGGGTATTTCGATGAATGGGCAAGACGGGTGGAAGTGCCGAAATTCGGGTCCGAGCTGGTCTCTGCCGCGGTGCCAACATCGATGGCGGTGGTCAGCTACCTGATCATGAGCCGCGTTCTGGACCACAGCGGTCAGACCTCGGTTCTGGCCTTTGGCATCCAGACGTTCACGCCGCCGCTGGTATTTGCGTTCTTTGCCAACGGGATCGGTATTTTCGGCGCCTTCATGACCTCCAGCAACACCGCGTCGAACGTGTTGTTCTCGCCGCTGCAAAGCACGATTGCCGGGCTTGAAAACCTGCCGCAGTCGTCGATCATCGCCGCGCAGAGCGCCGGCGGTGCCATCGGCAACGCCATTGCGCCGGCAAACGCAGTGCTGGGCACCAGCACAACCGGCATCGTCGGCAAAGAGGGTGAAATCCTTCGGCTGACACTGCCATGGACGCTGGCCATCGCGGTCATCACCGGTGTGCTGACCGTCGTTCTGGTCAGCCTGACGTAAGGAGCTGAGACATGACCTGGATCACCAACCTTCCCCTGCTCCTGTATCTTGTTGCGATCCCGCTGATCAGCATGGGCACAACCGCCGGTCAGGCCGGACTGACATGGATCGGGTTTTTGTGCATCCTTTGCGCCAGCCTGATCACCCCGGGTCTGCGGCTGCGCGAAAACGTCCGCGAGAAATCCGCGACGACGCAGTTTGATCATCCCGACGGAGACACCAAATGAGCCACCCGAACGGACCCAGAACCGGCCGCCCGCCCACCTATGGAACCCGCGGTATGGTTGCCACCTCGCACGTGCTGGCCTCGGCCGCCGGGGAAAGAATGCTGCGGCTGGGCGGCAGCGCTGTGGATGCGGTGATCGCTGCGAACGCGGTGCTGTGTGTCGTCTACCCGCATATGGCCGGGCTTGGCGGCGACTGTTTCATGCTGATCCACGACCCGGCAAAGGGCGGGGTGCAGGCGCTGAATGCCTCGGGGTCCGCTGCGGCACTGGCGACGCGGGACTATTACCGCGAACGCGGGCATTCCGACGTGATCCCGTCACGCGGTGCGCTGGCGGCGCTGACCGTGCCGGGCGCGGTCGATGGCTGGCGCGAGGCCCATGAACGCCATGGCAAGCTGGACTGGGCCGTCCTGTTCGAAGACGCGATCCACTATGCCAAAAACGGCTTTCCGGTCAGCCGCTCGCTGTCGGACTGGTCGCATACGGATGTGCCGGTCCTGACGCAATTTCCTCTGTCGGCCAGTACCTTCCTGCCGGGCGGCAAACCGCCGAAGGACGGAGACAGGCTGGCCCTGCCGGACCTCGCGGCCAGCTTTGAGCGGCTGGCCGAACACGGGCCCCGCGCCGGGTTCTACGAAGGGGAAACCGCGCAGATCATGTGCGATGCGCTGGCGGCGCAGGACTGCCCGCTCCGGGCCGGGGATCTTGCCGCATACCGCGCGGAATGGGTGGAGCCGATTTCCACCGATTACCGCGGCTATACCGCCTATGAATTCCCGCCCAACACGCAAGGGTTCGCGGCGCTGCAGATCCTCAACATCATCGAAGGCTATGACGTGGCCGCGTGGGGCGACAACACGGCCGATTATTACCACTTCATGGCCGAAGCGACAAAACTGGCGCTGGCCGACCGCAACGAGTGGTTGACTGACCCGAAATTCGTCGACATCCCGCTGGACCATCTGCTCAGCAAAGATTACGCGGCCGAGCGCCGGGCGATGATCGACCCGGAGCACGCCGCCGTGATGGGCGAGGTGCCGCCCGGTCTGAAGCTGGAGGGCAGTACGGCGTCGGGCGGAGCCGAGGGCGACACCTGCTATTTCTGCGCCGTGGACAGCGACGGGCTGGCCGTGTCGATCATTGAATCGATCTACCATGATTTCGGCAGCGGCGTCGTTGCGGGCGACACCGGGATCATCATGCAGAACCGCGGTTCGTTCTTCGCGCTGGATGACACCAGCGCCAACCGGCTCGAACCGGGCAAGAAAACCTTCCACACGCTCATCCCGGCGATGCTGTTCAAGGATGGCGCGCCCTATCTCGTCTACGGGTCCATGGGTGGCGAGGGTCAGCCGCAGTCCCACGCGGCCATTGTCAGCCGGATCGTCGATTTCGGGTATGACGTGCAGCAAGCCATCGAAAGTCCCCGCTGGCTGATGGGGCGGACATGGGGCACATCCGTCAGCGATCTCAGCATCGAGGCCCGGGTCGGGGCGCAGGTGGCGCGCGACCTGCTGCACCGGGGCCAGCCGGTCAAGATCCAGTTCGATTTCAACGACAATCTTGGCCACGCGCAGGCGATCCGGATCAACGCGGATACCGGTTTTCTGGAAGGCGGGGCCGATCCACGCGGCGACGGGGCCGCGATCGGAAGCTGAGCACCGAAAGCCGCCCGCCGAACCGGTCCGGGGTTTACCGCCCCGTTCCGGCCACGGCGGCGCACAGGTAATCCGTAACCTCGGTGGTGGTCGCGGAACCGCCCAGATCACCGGTCAGGATCGCGCCATCGGCCAGACCGGTTTCAACCGCCACGCGGATCCGCCGGCCAATCGCCGACAGCCGCGGATCGGCGTGTTCGGTTGCCAGCCACTCCATCATCATCGCGGCGGAAAGAACCGTTCCGGTGGGATTGGCAATGCCCTGACCGGCAATGTCGGGGGCCGAGCCGTGCGCGGCCTGAAAATAGCCGACGCCATCGCCGATCTCTGCCGTGGGCGACAGGCCCATGCTACCAACCGTGGCCGGCCCGAGATCCGACAGGATGTCGCCGAACATGTTTTCGGTCACCACGACATCGAAGAACTCGGGCCGGGTGACCTGATAGGCAACCATCGCATCGACGACGGCGAAATCCAGCTCGATATCGGGGTAATCCGCGGCGACCTCGGTACAGACCTTTCGAAAGAACGCGTAGGAGCGCAGGACATTGGCCTTGTCGACCACCGTTACACGCTGCCTGCCGTCCGCCGGCGCGCCGTTTCGCGTCCGCGCCAGCTCGAACGCCTTGCGCGCGATCCGTTCGGTTCCCTCGCGGGTGATCATCACCATGTCACTGGCGGCGTGATCGCGCAGGATGACCCCGCCACCGCGTGAGGCATAGAGCCCTTCGACGTTTTCGCGCACGATGACATAATCAACGTCGCCCGGCCCCTTGCCGGTGATCCGGGGCTGAACCCCTTCGTACAGCTTCACGTGCCGGATATTGGCATAGATATCCAGCCGCGACCGCAGGTTCAGGCTGAAATCCTGCCCGGCCTCGGTGCCGTCAGGGTGAACAACGGAGGGATCACCTACGGCACCGTGCAGTGTGGCGTCGGCATCACGCACCGCTTCGAATGTGCTCTCGGGCAGGGCGGTGCCGGTTTCCACGAAGGTCCGGGCGCCGCCGTCATGCTCGGAAAACCGGAGCAGGCCCGCATCGCCAACAGCCGCTTTGAGCACGTCAACGGCAGACCGGCACACTTCCGGCCCGATCCCGTCGCCGTGAATGACGGCAATGTCATAACAATCCCTGGCTTTCCCGCTCATCTCTGCACTGTCCGTTGCCCGCGTCACCCGTGATATGCCAGCGCCGGTCCCGCAAACGCAAGCCATGCCCGCAACGGCACGCTCGGCGGGGCAGGGACGGGCCCGTCGCCATGGCCTGTCGCGCAGGGTTGGGCTAGGCTGAGACCATGACCCCGGAGACCCCGAAATGACCCGCGCCCCCAATCCGAAGTTTCAGCCGGTCTCGGCGCTGGAGAGCCCGCGTTTCACCGGCATTCCCACATTCATGCGGCTGCCCCATTTCGCGCATGACACGGCCGGGGCGGAAGGTGTGGAAATCGGTCTGATCGGCGTTCCGTGGGACAGCGGCACCACCAACCGGCCCGGTGCGCGGCACGGACCGCGGCAACTGCGCGACATGTCAACGATGATCCGTTCGACCCATCCGGTCAGCAGGGCGAAACCCTTCGAGGCGGCCAACTGCGCTGATCTGGGGGACGTACCTGTCAATCCGACCGACACCAACAGCACGCTGGGCCGGGTAGAGCGGTTTTTTCGCGCCATCCATGCACAGGGGATCACGCCGCTCACCGCGGGCGGCGATCACCTGATCAGCCTGCCGGTCCTGCGCGCGCTGGCCGCCGAAGGCGCGGTCGGCATGATCCATTTCGACAGCCACACGGACCTGAACGACACATACTTTGACGGGGACAAGCTGACCCATGGCACCCCGTTCCGCCGCGCCATCGAAGAGGGACTGCTGGATCCCGCCCGCGTGGTTCAGATCGGCATCCGCGGCAGCAGCTATGGCGATTGTGACGATGTGGAATGGGGGCGGGCACAGGGCGTGACCATCATCCAGATCGAAGAGTATTTCGACCGCGGTTATCGCGATGTGATGGCGCAGGCGCGTGCCATCGTCGGGGATGGGCCAACTTATGTGAGCTATGACATCGATTATGTCGATCCGGCCTTCGCTCCGGGCACAGGCACCCCGGAAATCGGCGGGCCGAACACGTTCGAGGCGCAACAGGTGATCCGCGAACTGGCAGGGCTGAACATCATCGGCGCCGATCTGGTCGAGGTGTCGCCGCCCTTCGATCAGACCGGCGGCACGGCCTGGGTCGGGGTCAGCCTGATGTTCGAACTGCTCTGCATCCTGTCCGCGTCCTGCCGGGGGTAAACGCCGCCCGGCAGCCGATCGCGGGCATCGCGTTACGCCGCGCCGGTCTGCGGGTCCCACACCACGCGAAACCCCTGATGGGTTGTCGTGCTGTCCGGCGACGTGCCCGACCGGGCGGCGATGCGGTAGCGGTAGCAATAGCTGCGGTGACACAGGAAAGAGCCGCCCTTGGACAGGCGATAATTCTTCATCCCCTGCAACCGCTGCCGGACGTGCTTTTTCAGCGATTTGATCCGGTACATGTCCGCGGTCCATTCCCAGACATTTCCAACCATGTTGTAGAGCCCGTACCCGTTGGGCTCATAATGCCGCGCCGGGGCCGTGGTCCTGAACCCGTCGCGCGCGGTGTTGGTTTCCGGAAACTGGCCCTGCCAGATCTTGCAGGGCAAAAACCGGGTATCGTCCGGTTCCTCCTCGCCCCATGGAAAGGTCACATCGCCCCGCCCGCCCCGCGCCGCGTGTTCCCACTCGATCTCTGTGGGCAGCCGCCCGCCGGCCCAGGCCGCATAGGCCCGGGCATCGTTCCAGGACACATGCACAACCGGGTGGGCCGGGTCCCATGTGTCGGCCTCGGTGCCGGGTCCGTTGATGTCGCGCCACGTTGCGCCATCCACCCGGCGCCACCATTCGATCGACTGAACCGCCTGTGTCGGGCCCAGCCGCTCGGGCACCTCGGACCAGAACACGAAGGACCAGCCAAACCGCTCTGCCTCGGTAACGTGGCCGGTGTCCTCGATGAAGGCCCGAAACTGATCATTCGTGACCACCGTGGCCCCGATCAGGAACGGTTTGACCCGCACCTGCCGCAACGGGCCTTCACCGTCATCCGGTATGCGCTCGGTCCGCGTGCCCAGCAGCGTCTTGCCGCCGGGTACCGCCACCGCGTCCGCGGGAACGCGCCGCCGCCCGGCGATTGCCGGTTGTGCCGCGGCAGCCGGGGCTGCCGGATGTCCGCGGTCGGGTCCGCAGCAAGGCTTGTCATGATCGTCCGGCACGGGCCGAGGTCCTGTCGTGTTTCATCGCCGGACAGGATGCACGCCGGCGCGCCCGGGCGCAATGCGGCGGCCTGCGCGAGCGGCGAAAATCTCCGGCAGCGATACTTGAAGTCACGAAGCCATGAAGCTATGAAGTAATGGCGTCAACAAGTCATGGTAACGAAAATGCCGAAATCCGGGACCGAAGATGCCGACGGCAAGAAAAACACGTCACTGAGGCTCGACCGAAAAACACTGAAAGCGCTGAAGATCAGGGCGATCGAAGAGGACACGAGCGTCCAGCAGATCGTTGAAAAGCTGATCCGCGACTATCTGAACAAGGGCAAGAAACAGAACTGATGACCCATCCGACAAGCGAAGTCTTCCTGGTGAATGCCGCCGATCCCGAAGCCGTTCTGGCCCCGGGTCTGGGCAAGCTGACCCTGACCGTCCTGCACGAAACGGCGGCCGTACCATTCGAGGTGCTGGACACGTTTGACGGGGCCGTTCAGGACCGGCGGGCCCTGCTGTTGTCCACGACGGACGAACTGTGGCTGATGACCGAAGACGGGCCGGTCCTGCAACAAGCCAGCGGGCAGGGCGGGTTTTTCGTCGAAGACCTGCCAGACGGGCCGGTGAAGGCGGGCCTGTCCGGTCTGGACCCGCTGCGCAGCCTGCGTGCGGTCGGAAAGGGTGCGGTACAGCTCCGGCGCTATGCCCTGACGGATGATCAGGGCAAGACCCAAGTCCGGGTGGAAACCCGGGTGCTGAATGTTGCAGACGGCGACGCGCCGGTTACGCTGCTGGCGGTTCAGGGGCTGCGCGGGTACGGCAAACCCTTCGGGCGGGTCTGTCGCGCCCTGTCCGGATCAGACGCCGCAACCGGGCTTTCGGCGGGGGCGCTGGGCGCCCGGCTCTGCCCTGATTTCGTGCCGCATTCGGCCAAACCCGAGGTTGCCCTGTCGCCCACCGACACCGCCTTTCACGCGGCCTGCGATCTGATCAACGCGCATATCCCGGTGGCGCGCGCGACCGAACCGGGCGTGATCGCGGATTTCGATACCGAGTATCTGCATGACTACCGCGTCGCGCTCCGCAAGATCCGGTCGGTTCTGAGCCTGTTCAAAGGGGTATATTCCGAAGACCGCACTGCCGCTCTGAAGGACACGTTTTCCGGCCTGATGGCACCAACGGGGCGGTTACGGGATCTCGATGTCTACCTGCTGGAAAAAGATCTGTATTTCAGCATGCTGCCGGATACTCTTCATCCGGGACTTTCGGAGATGTTTGACATTTTCGAGGCCGAACGCGCGGCGGCGCAGGCGAAATTCGCCCGGCGCCTGCGCAGTGCCACATACAAGCGCAACATCGCGGCGCTGGAGGCGCTGTTCGCGGATCCGGATGGGCTGGAGCACGGCCCGCTGGCCGAACAGACGGCCTCCGACTATGCCTGCAGCCTGATCTGGAAACGCTATCGCAAGGTCTGCAAGATTGCCGGCGGTATCGATGCAACCACCGATGATGAAGAGGTTCACGAGCTTAGAATCCACTGTAAGAAACTCCGCTATCTAATGGAATTTTTTGCGAATTTTTATCCAAAGAATGACATGAAAGGCCTGATCCGGGCGCTCAAGCGGCTGCAGGACAATCTGGGGCTGTTCAACGATTACTCGGTGCAGCAGGACAGCCTGCGCGCGTTTCTGGACACCCATACGGGGATGAGCCGCGCCAGACAAACCGCCATCGCCCAGAGCATCGGTGCCCTGATCGCGATCCTGCACCGCCGCCAGTCGGACGAGCGCGCCAAAGTCATGGCCAGTTTCGAAAAGTTCGATAGCCCCGAAGTGAGGGCCAAGTTCCGCCAACTCTTCCGTCCGCAAGGAGAAGCATCGTGAACATCATTGCCTGCTATTCGAACAAGGGCGGTGTGGGCAAAACCGCGCTGGCCGTCAATCTGGCGCATGGGCTGGCCGCGTCTGGTCGCCGTGTTCTGCTGTGCGATCTGGACCCGCAGGGCGCGTCCGGCTTCTATTTCCGGGTCAAGGCATCCAAGAAGCTGAAGCAGGAGAAATTCTTCAAGGATGTCGAGAAGTTCACCTCGGCCATCCGGGAAAGCGATTTTCAGAACCTCGATATCCTGCCGGCCAATATGACATTCCGCGACTTCGATGTCTTCCTGTCCCGGATGCGGAACCGGCGGTCGCGCCTGAAAAAGGCGCTGAAGGCCGTCGACAGCGATTATGACATCATCGTGCTCGATTGCCCGCCGAATATCTCGACGCTCAGCGAAAGCATTTTTGCGGCGTCCGATCTGGTTGTGGTGCCGGTCATTCCGACCACGTTGGCTGAACGCACGTTCGAACAGCTGACTGCTTTCTTCAAGGAACACAAGATCCGCCGCAACATGCTGTTGGGCGTGTTTTCGATGGTCCAGACCACCAAGACGCTGCACCGCGAAACCATGGCGCGGATGCGTGATCAGTACGGCAAACGTTTGCTGAACACCGTCGTTCCGTTCTCGGCGGACGTTGAAAAGATGGGCGTGAACCGGCTGCCGGTCGCCTGTTACGCCGGCAATCGCGCGGCGGGCGGTGCCTATGCTGCCATAACGCAAGAGGTGCTGGATCGGCTCGGATAGGACGGGCGGGCGGCCCGGTGCCGGGGCGGTCTGCCGGCACCGGGCAACGGCCGCGAATCCGAATCACATTTGCCTCAATTTTGGCTTATTTTCGTGGATGCCCGTTCTCTGCCAGTGAACAACGGTGGCCGGATCGGCCGATTGTTCGCGTTTCCGGCAGCAGTCGCCAGAGGCCCCGGCACGGGTTTGCCCAATTATTCATTTTTCAGATTTGGGCAACAAAAGCCGGATTTTTCACCGCTCACCGGCCTTCTGTTTCCCCTATGCGGACATTAACCGCAAAATGACGCCCAAATCCGGTGCCCCGGCCGATTGACCGGTGAAATCCGCGCCCGAATGTGGCAGGAAAGAGGCCGAAAACATTTCAGACTTCGCCAATGCGGCGGTATTTTGACATTCGGATCCACTGGGGGGTCCTGAAAATTAGGCTTTCGGAACGTTGGGCCGTCCCCGCATGACCACGCGCAGGACCGGGCAACGGAACGCACCCGAACCTGCGGACTGCGCTGCCTGACGGGCAGGCGCATGGCGCAATCGGCCCTGCGGAGCTGTGGTACGTCCTGCGATATCATGCAGGCCAAGCCCCGGACGTTTCAAAGCAAAGGAGCGACGAATGTCTGACGGGCAAGGAAGCAACGGTTCTGACAACCAAAACTCCAATGTGAATTTGGATGGCGCTGTCGTGGGCACACCGGCCAACGACGAGATGCTGCCGGGCTACACTGATCCGAACGGCAACCAGATCGACGGCGATGACGGCGTGAACGACACCATCCTCGCGCTGGCGGGCGACGACACCGTTGATGCCGGAGAAGGCGATGACCTTGTTTACGGCGGTTCCGGTGCGGATTCGCTGGACGGCAATGTCGGCAACGACACCATCTATGGTGACAGCAGCGGGCTTGGCGCGGGCGGCGTGGTCCGCGAAGCGTTCAAATGGAGCGAGGCCCCGGACCCGGACGGCCCCGGCGACGTGGACGACGATGATGACCTCAGCGGCGGCTTCACCATCAACACCGGCAGCGTGAACGTGACCTTCTCGGTCCTGTCCAGCACGCCGGGCAGCCTGACGGAATTTGCCGACAACGACCAGAACGTGTCTGACACCGAGTCGGATCCGAACAGTTCGTTGTTTTCCGACCATGACATTTCCGACGGAAGCTCGGAATACGAACTGACTTTCGACCAGGGCGTCGAAAACGTCGAGTTCCGTATCAACGACATCGACAATGACAGCGAGGTGACGATCCTCGCGTATGACGAAAACGGCAACGCCATCCCGGTTGAGATGGTCGGCGGTTCCAACCTGAACATGCTGGACACCGACGGCGTGAACGGCGTCGACACGGCGCAGAGCCAGGGCGGCAACGGGCTGGACACGTCCGATGAGTATTCGGTCCTCGTCAATATCGAGGGCCCGGTTTCGCGCATCGTGATCCAGCACGAACAGGACGGCAACACCGACAGCGGCGTCAACGTAACCGACATCTATTTCGACGCGCAGGCCACAGATGATGGCGAAGGCGGCGACGATACGATCGACGGCGGCGACGGCGACGACATGATCTTCGGCGAAGAAGGTGACGATTCCATTACCGGCGGTGACGGCGGCGACTGGGTCGAAGGCGGCGACGGCAATGACACCATCGACACCGGCGGTCAGGCACCCCTGCCGGATCTTGGTTTCCCGGGATATGGTGACATACACGCGATCCCGGCAGACCCGGATCCCAATGACGACCGCGACATTGTGGATGGCGGCGCCGGCGACGATTTGATTTCCACCGGCGATGACGCCGACACGATCGTGGGCGGAACCGGCAACGACACCATCGATGCCGGCATCGATGCCGACAAGGTCACCGCAGGTGAAGGGGATGACAGTGTCATTGGTGGCGAAGGGTCCGACACGCTCAAAGGCGGGGACGGGGCCGACACGATCTATGGCGGGCTCGATCCGTCACTGCCGGACGAGCTGAATATTCAGAACGGCCCCGAGGGCGACCCCGAGGAAGACAATGGCCGGGATCTGATCGATGGTGGCGCAGGCGACGACGTGCTCTTCGGTCAGGACGATGACGACACGATCTTTGGCGGCGAAGGCGATGACATCATCGACGGTGGCATCGACAACGACTCGATTTTCGGAGGCGACGGCGACGACGCTCTGACCGGTGGCATCGGAGACGATAATGTGTCCGGCGGCGATGGTGCCGACCTGATCATCGACGAAGAAGGCCGCAACACGATCTTTGGTGGTGAGGGCAGCGACACTGTCGAAACCGGGTATGGCTCGGACTATATCGACACCAGCGCCTTGCTGCATCTGCCGGACCGCGCGTTTGCCGGTTTCGGGCCTGTGCCGCCGATCCCGGCCGATTTCGACCCGGAAAACGACCGCGATCTTGTCGAATCCGGCGGCGGAGACGACACGGTCTATACCGGTGACGATGCCGACACGATCGATAGTGGCAGCGGTAACGATTCAATCCATGCCGGTGTTGACGATGACGTGGTCGATGCGGGGGACGGTGACGACATTGTGGTCGGCGGCGAAGGGTCCGACACGATCATTGCCGGCGAAGGTGACGATACAGTCTATGGCGGCCTCGACCCCGCTTTTCCTGATGAACTGAACATCGAGGACGGGCCGGGTGGCGATCCCAGCCCGGACAATGGCCGCGACTGGATTGAAGGCGGCGACGGCAACGATGAAATCTATGGTCAGGACGATCGCGACACGTTGTTTGGCGGCGCCGGCGACGACTATGTAGATGGCGGCATCGACAATGACGAAGTCTACGGCGGCGACGGCAATGACACCGTTACCGGTGGTCGGGGCGCCGACACGGTAGACGGTGGCGACGGCCAGGACCTCGTGGTCGGCGGCGAAGACACGGTCGGGGACCTCCTGTTTGGCGGTGACGAAAACGACACAATCGGGGCCCAGGCCGGTGACACCGTATTCGGCGGTGAAGGCGGAGAGGTCGACTTTGACAGCCTGATCGTTGGCGGCGGTCTGCCTGTTGTGAAATTCACAGACGGTGATCCGGCCAATGAATCCGGTGTTGTTGCCGTTCTCGACGAAAACCTGGAAGTGATCGGCGAAGTTGGTTTCGAAGAGGTGGAACGGGTCTTTGCCATCGATATCGACGGCAATGACGTGGCAACCCCCCCGACAGGAACAGGCCGGACATTCACCGAGAATGTTGTCGAGGGAACAGATGGCGACGACCTGATCAATTTCGGGTGTTTCGACGACCCTGAAGGGGACCGCATCGACAACAACGATGCACAGTTCCCGCTGGTCGAGGATGAAGACATCGTTGTTGCCGGTGCCGGCAACGATACGGTCACTGCTGGCGAGATGAGCGATCTGGTCTTTGGTGAGGAAGGCGACGACGACCTGTTTGGTCAGGACGGCAGCGACGGTCTGAGCGGGGGCAGCGGCAACGACCTGCTGGATGGCGGTGCGTCTGCTGACGTCATGGTCGGCGGCACCGGGGACGATTCCCTGTCCGGCAGCAACGCCGTTGCCGGGGATCTGGGCGACCAGATGTACGGAAACACCGGCGACGATGTATTCTTTGACATCGGTGAAGGTGATACGATCGTCGGCGGCGAAGACGACGATGATCTGGATCAGGACGTGCTCGATCTGACCGGCGTGGCCGAGATCGTGAACGCCGGCGGGTCGCTGGATGTCGAATACGATCCGGGAGATGCCGAGGCAGGCATCGTCCGCTTCTTCGATGCCGGCGGAACTGAAACCGGTTCGGCCGAGTTCTCGGAAATCGAAAACGTCATCATCTGCTTCACACCCGGCACGTTGATTGCGACGCCCAAGGGCGAGCGCGCGGTCGAAAGCCTGCGGGAAGGCGACCGGGTCATCACCCGCGATAACGGCATTCAGGAAATCCGCTGGACCGGGCACCGTCCGCTGACCGGTGCGGAACTGGCCCGTGCGCGGCATCTGCGTCCGGTCCGCATCCGGGCCGGGGCGCTGGGCAACGGCCTGCCCGAACGCGACATGGTGCTGAGCCCGAACCACAGGGTTCTTGTGGCAAACGACCGCACGGCGCTCTACTTCGAAGAACGCGAAGTTCTGGTCGCGGCCAAGCATCTGACCGGGATCGACGGGGTCGATGAAATTGACGTGAACATGGTGACTTACGTGCATTTCATGTTCGACCAGCACGAGGTCGTCCTGTCCGACGGGGCCTGGACCGAAAGCTTCCAGCCGGGCGACTATTCGCTCGAAGGTCTGGGCAATGCACAGCGGACGGAAATCTTCGAACTCTTCCCGGAACTCAAGACACCGGAAGGGATCAAGGATTATCACGCCGCGCGGCGGTCTCTCAAGAAACACGAAGCACAGGCGCTGTTTCAGTAGCGCCGGCTGACACGACATGCAGCGATCCGCGCCGACTTGGGGGGAAGCGTGGCGGTCAGGCGGGGCGCTGTTGCGTCCCGCTTGTTTCGTTGCCAGGGGTCAGTAGGTGCGGATGAGACCGACCAGAATGCCCTGCACCTCGACCTGATCCTCGGGGAAAACCCGGGTTTCATAGGCCGGGTTGGCGGCTTCCAGCGCGATGGCGTTGCCCTTGCGCAGGAACCGTTTCAGCGTTGCCTCGTAGCTTTCAACCTGGGCAACGACGATATCGCCGTTTTCGGCCGCCCCGGTTTCACGGATGACCACGACGTCGCCGTCATTGATGCCGATCCCGGACATCGAGTCGCCCTTGACCTCCAGCGCGAAATGCCGGCCGGAATTGCGCAGCATCTGTTGCGGAACCGCGACCTGATGCGCGTCATCGCTGATCGCTTCGATCGGAACGCCGGCCGCGATGCGCCCGACCAGCGGCACTTCGGTCGCCGCGGCGACAACCGGGTCAAGATTGGCTGCCGTGGCGGCGCCCTTGTCACCCTGGATCACGCGCGGCTGAAACCCTGTGGTGGGCTCGCCGCCCATGCTTTCGGGCAGCTTCACGATCTCGATGGCGCGGGCGCGATGCGCCAGCCGCCGGATGAACCCGCGTTCCTCCAGCGCCGTGATCAGGCGATGAATGCCCGACTTGCTGCGCAGGTCCAGCGCCAGCTTCATTTCGTCAAAGCTCGGCGGTACGCCGTCGCGTTGTACCCTTTTTTGAATAAATTCCAGCAGTTCCAGCTGCTTTTTCGTCAACATTGCTCACGCCCCACGTTGCATGCGTTCATGTTTGTTCTACGCATGTTCCCGTTTTGTGTCAACAATTCCGCTGAAACCGTCAGATTTCCAGGTAAGAAACCATGTCGCCGGCGGCGCGGGCCGGGTCGTTCGGGGGCCGGATCAACAGCGCGTTTGCCGCCGCCAGTACGGTCAGCAACGAACTGTCCTGCCGCGCGAAGGCGGTGATCCGTCCATTGTCCGCCCGGGCCCGCATGTAATGTTCCCGCGGCCCGTTCGGCTCCAGCGGTTCGGTCAGGGGCGCGCTCCGCACCGGGCCGATATCGGGCGGCAGGCCCAGCATCTCCCGGATCATCGGAAGGATGAATATTTCGCCACAAACCATTGCAGATACCGGATTTCCCGGAAGTCCGACCATTGCCGCGCTGCCCATTTTCCCGGCCATCAGCGGCTTGCCCGGACGCATCGCGACCTTGTAGAAGGACCGGTTCAGACCCAGCCCCTCGGCAGCTTCGGCAACAAGATCATGGTCTCCGACCGAGGCCCCGCCGACGGTGATGATCAGGTCTGCCTCTCCGGCCAGCCCAAAGGCCGTTGCCAGCGACGAAATCGTATCACGGGCGATCGGCAGCATCCGCGGCGCGGCGCCGGCGGCCTGCAGCATCGCCCGCAGCCCGAACGTGTTCGAGGCGAGGATCTGATCCGGGCCCGGCGTTTCCCCGGGCAGGACCAACTCGTCGCCGGTCGCCATCAGCGCCACCACCGGCTTGCGCACAACCGGCACGCGGTCGATGTTCATCGAGGCCAGCAGGGCGATATCCTGCGGGCCCAGAACGCGATGGCCCGCAACCACGGCGCCGGCGACGAAATCGACACCGGCGGGACGGATATTGTCCTGTGATCCCGGATCTTCATCAATCGTGATCAGGTCGCCCGTGCGCGATACGTTTTCCTGAATGACGACGAAATCGGCCCCTTCGGGGATCGGTGCGCCGGTAAAGATCCGCACCGCCTGACCGGGGCCCACCGGACCGGGAAATCGCGATCCTGCCGCGCTTTCGCCGATCACCTTGAACTGGGCGTGCTGTTCAGCCTCTGCGGACTTCAGCGCATAACCATCCATCGCCGAAGCCGCAAAGGGCGGCTGGTTCCGCCGGGCGGTCACGTCCCGCGCCAGCACCCGGCCGGCGGCCTCGGTCAGCGGAACCTCTTCTTCCGGCAGTTCGCTGACCAGCGCCAGCAGGCGCGCCCTGGCGTCACTGACTGATATCATGTCGCCTCGTACCGCCCTGATTTTCCACCGTCTTTCAGCAGGACACGGATTCCGCCGATGTCCATGCCCTTGTCCACGGCCTTGACCATGTCATAGACCGTCAGTGCCGCAGTCGACACGGCGGTCAGGGCTTCCATCTCGACCCCGGTCTGGCCGGTGGTTTTCACCGTCGCCTCAATCCGCACCCCCGGCAGGTCCGGGTCCAGCGTCAGTTCCACTGCGACCTTTGTCACCGGCAGCGGGTGGCACAGGGGGATCAGATCGGGTGTTTTCTTGGCGCCCATGATGCCGGCCAGCCGCGCAATGCCCAGCACATCGCCCTTCTTCGCGCGGCCTTCTGATACGATTTCAAAGGTTTCCACTGCCATCTTCACGTAACCGGCGGCAATCGCCACACGGTCGGTCACCGCCTTGTCGGACACGTCGACCATGTGGGCATCGCCCTTGGCGTCGAAATGCGTAAGCGCCATTACATTCCTCCGGACCTCAGCGGGCTGGCCAGAAGCGTCTTGGTCGCCGCCGTCACGTCTGCCTGCCGCATCAGGCTTTCGCCGATCAGGAAACTGCGCACCCCGTAGCGGGCCATGTCCGACAGGTCGCCGGGTTCGAACAGGCCGCTTTCCGACACGATCGTGCGATCATGCGGCACCTGTTTGGCCAGCGTGCGTGTGGTATCAAGCGTGGTCTCGAACGTATTGAGATTGCGGTTGTTTATCCCGATCAATTGGCTTTTCAGCCGGGCCGCCCGTTCCAGCTCGGCGGCGTCATGCACCTCGATCAGCGCGTCCATGTTCCAGCCCGCGGCGGCATCTTCCAGCTCGTGCGCCTGCGCGTCCGACACGCTGGCCATGATGATCAGAATGCAATCGGCTCCCAGCGCCCGCGCCTCGGCGACCTGATAGGGGTCGTACATGAAATCCTTGCGCAGGACCGGCAGGTCGCAGGCGGCGCGCGCGTCGGTCAGGAAGGACTTGGCACCCTGAAAGCTGGGCGTGTCGGTCAACACGCTCAGACAGGTCGCGCCGCCGGCGGCATAGGCCGCGGCCAGCGACGGCGGGTCAAAATCCTCGCGGATCAGCCCCTTGGACGGGCTGGCCTTCTTGATCTCGGCGATCAGGCCATAGCCTTCACGGCTCGCCCGCTGCAGTGCGGCAGCAAAGGGCCGGACCGGTCCGGCCTGCTGGGCGGCGGCCTCCATCTCGGCCATCGGGCGGGCGGCCTTGTCGGCAGCAACCTCTTCCAGCTTGTAGGCCTTGATCTTGTCGAGAATGGTGCCGCTCATGCCGCCTCCTGCGTCGCCCGGGCGACGGTTTCGATCCGCGATTTCGCCGCACCGCTGTCGATGCTTTCTTTTGCCAGCGCAACCCCGTCGCGCAGGTCGCTGACCTTGTCGGCGACGACCAGCGCTGCCGCGGCGTTCAGCAACACCGCGTCCCGGTAGGCCGATGGCGTACCCTCCAGCAGCGCGCGGAACGCGACGGCGTTGTCTTCGGGTGTGCCGCCGAGGATCTCCTCGAACGGGTGCACCGGCAGGCCGGCGTCCTCGGGGTGCAGTTCTGCTTCCTTCACCGCACCGTCCTCCAGTGCGGCGATCCAGCTGACCCCGGTGATGGTCAGTTCGTCAGTGCCATCTGACCCGTGCACCAGCCAGGCGCGTTCGGACCCCAGCTGTGCCAGCGTTTCGGCCATGGGCCGGATCAGCGCCCGGGAAAACGCCCCGGTCAGCTGCCGTTTGACCCCGGCCGGGTTGGTCAGCGGCCCGAGGATGTTGAAGATCGTGCGCGTCCCCAGCTCTGCCCGCACCGGGCCAACATGGGCCATTGCGGGATGGTGCATGGGCGCCATCATAAATCCTATTCCCGCCTCTTTGATCACCCTTTCAACGGCTTGCGCGCCGATCATCACGTTGATGCCCAGCTGAGCCAGCGCATCCGCCGCCCCGGATTTGGAGCTCAGGTTGCGGTTGCCGTGCTTGGCCACGGGAACCCCGGCACCGGCCACCACGAAAGCGGTCGCGGTCGAGATGTTCAGTGTGCCTTTGCCGTCACCCCCGGTGCCGACGATGTCCATCGCGCCCTCGGGCGCGCGCACCGCGTGGCACTTGGCGCGCATCACGGCGGCGGCGGCGGCGTATTCGTCCACGGTTTCGCCGCGCGTGCGCAGCGCCATCAACAGCCCGCCGATCTGGCTGGGCGTGGCCTCGCCGTTGAACAGAACGCCGAAGGCCTGCTCGGCCTCTTCGCGTGTCAGCGGGCGCTCGGCGGCGGCGCCAATCAGGGGTTTCAGTGCATCGCTCATGCCGGCACCTTCATGTCGTCGAGAAAATTCCGGAGCAACTGATAGCCGTGCTCCGAGGCAATCGATTCCGGGTGGAACTGAACCCCGTGGATAGGCAACTCTCGGTGCTGCAGCCCCATGATCGTCCCGTTATCCAGCCAGGCCGTGATCTCCAGCGTCTCCGGCAGGCTGTCGCGGTCGACGACCAGCGAATGATACCGGGTGGCATCAAACGGCGACGGCAGATTGCGGAACACGCCGGTGGCGGTATGATGCATGGTTCCCAGCTTGCCGTGCACGATCTCGTCACAGCGGACGACGCGCCCGCCAAAGGCCTGTCCGATCGTCTGATGGCCAAGGCAGACACCGAAAAGCGGCGTGCGGGTTTCGGCCGCGGCGCGGGTCAGGTCCAGACAGATCCCGGCCTGATCCGGATCGCAGGGCCCCGGTGACAGCAGAATGCCGGCGGGGTTCATCGCCATGGCTTCGGCCGCGCTCAGCGCGTCATTGCGGCGCACCACGGGTTCTGCGCCCAGCTCGCCCAGATAATGCACGAGGTTGTAGGTAAAACTGTCGTAGTTGTCGATCAGCAGCAGCATTTTGGCAGCTTCTTGTACGCATTCACAAAGGGGTAGAGCCCGGTAGCCCGGACGCGGTATAGTGGTCGGAGCATACATGTTCAGGCTTGGCCGCCAGCGTCAAGGGCGCGGCGCAATCCGGCACCGAACAGAAGAAAGAGAGGTCAGGCAGTGGCACGCGGAATATTTTCCGGGCTGGTCTTTGGTGGCATCATATCGGTGGCGGGCCTGGGCGCGTTGTCGCTGATGACGCCGCTCCCGCCCAGCCCTGACGTGGGCACCGATCCCGGCCGGGTTGCTTCGCCCGCGGACGGGGCCGGCGGTGATCGTCCGGCGGCGGGCAAAGACGCCGATCTGGTCGAGCTGCCACCCACCGCCCCCTCGGCGCAGCCGGGTGAAGATGACCTCAGCGCGCTGGACGCGGGCGACCGCGACCCGGCGGCGCGTCCCGCCGTGGGCGGAAGCAGCGGCGGGCTGACCGGCCCGCAGGAAAACGGGGCCGCGCCGGAAGTTGCCGCGGTGCCCGACGACAGCGTGAGCGCAGGCCAGACCGGCAGCCAGCCGGCGCAGCCCGGGGCCGACAGCAGCCCCGAGGCAATCGAAACGCAACCCGTGCCCCGGCCCGAGGTCGCCGGTGCCACCGGCGCGATTGATGCCCCGAGCGGGGACGGGACAGCGCCCGACGTCGCCGCCGGCGGCGGCAACGGCGCACCGGGTGGTCAGACTGCGACCGCTCCGGATCAGCCTGCCGGTGCGGATGCCAGCCCGCAGGGCACCGACACCACGTCCGGAAACCGGCCTGCCGTCGGCGGTGCGACCGCCGGGCTGGAAAACCCGGCAGAGGCAGGTTCGGCCCCCGATGTCACGGCGATCGCACAGCAACCCGCGGCACCGGCGCAGCCCGGCGGCGGTCTGACCGCGCCGCAGGGAGAGGATCAGCCGATCTCGTCCGAACCCGCACAGCCCGCCGCGCCGGAGATTGCCGAGAGCGGCTCGGGCTTCGGCACGGCCCCGGAAGAAGAGGAGGCACCGCAGGTGGCCGCCGTATCCGACCCCGAGGTTGACGCCGCGGGGCAGGGTGAGGCCATGGCCGATCCGGGGGCCGATGACACGCCTGACCCATCCGGACCGGGCCAGAAGCCTGACCCGGACGGGGCCGCGCCGTCACAGCCCGCGGTTGCCGATCCGGCCACCGGCGCGGTGACGGCCAGCCCGGAACAGCCCGTTGCCGCCCCGTCGGTGGCCAGTGATCCGCCGGCGCAGCCCGCACCGGCCCCCGATCAGCCGGCCACACCCGACCCGGCCGAACCGCCGGCCCCGCGGGTGGCCGCGTTGCCGCAATCGGGCGGCGACGAGGACGGGGCCGACCGGGGCCCGACCATCGGCACCCGGGTCAAGCCGCTGACCGAACGCAGTGAAAGCGCCTCGCGCCTGCCCAGCGTGTCGCAGGCGTCCGGCGATGGCGCCGCGTCCGAAGAGCCGCCCATCCGACGCTACGCGGTGGCCTTTGAGAACCCTGCGAAAAAGCCGCTGATGTCCATCGTGCTGATCGACAATGCGGATGCGATCGGTGCCGAAGCGCTGCGCGAATTCCCCTATCCGCTGACCTTTGCGCTGGATCCCAACGATCCGCAGGCCGGGGACAAGCTGGCCCGGCACCGCGAGGCCGGGTTCGAAGTGGCCTTGCTGACCGATCTGCCCGCCGCGGCGACGGCGCAGGATGCCGAGGTGTCGCTGGGCGCGGCGCTGAACACATTGCCGGAGACCGTGGCGATGGTCGAAGGCACCGGCAGCGGGTTTCAGGGCAACCGGTCCCTGTCGGATCAGGTCACGGCGATTGCCGGTGGCACCGGCCGGGGGCTGGTAACGCAGAGCAACGGGCTGAACACGGTGCAGAAGCTGGCCGCTCGCAAGGGCGTGCCGTCGGCGGTGGTCTTTCGGGATTTTGACGGCGCCGGCCAGACCCCCGACACGATCCGGCGGTTTCTGGATCAGGCCGCGTTCCGGGCCGATCAGGAAGGCGCAGTGGTGATGCTGGGCCGGGTGCGCCCGGACACGATTTCAGCCTTGCTGCTGTGGGGGCTGCAGGACCGCGCCAGCCGGGTGGCTCTGGCGCCGCTGTCGGCGGCGTTGTTGCGCGACACCGGCAACTGAGCACGGCAATTCGTCAACGAATTGCATGCGAATTGTCGACAATTCGCGTCAGCCTTCGAAGCTGCGGGCCAGGGCGCAGAAGGCTTCGATCGGCACCTGCTCGGCGCGATCGGTGGGCCTGATGCCGGCGGTACGCAACCGGTCTTCGATGTCCGGCGACAGTTTTTTGAGTGCTGCGCGCAGCATCTTGCGGCGCTGGTTGAAGGCCGCGGCCACAACCCGCGACAGGATGTCGGGATCGGCCGGCCAGCGGGGTGCGGGCAGCGCAGTCAGATGCACAACCGCGCTGGCCACCTTGGGCGGCGGCGTGAAGGCCTCGGGCGGCAGGGACATGACAATGCGCGCCTCGGTGCGCCACTGGGCCAGCACCGCAAGCCGCCCATAGGCCTTGGTGCCGGGCCGGGCCACGATCCGCTCGGCGACCTCGCGCTGAAACATCAGCGTCAGGCTGCGCCAGAACGGCGGCCACTCCGCCGGGGTCAGCCAGCGCACCAGCAGCTCGGTTCCTATGTTGTAGGGCAGGTTGGCCGCCACGTGGATCGGCGGGGTCAGGTGGACCAGCGGATCGATTTCCAGCGCGTCGCCTTCCAGCACCTGCAGCCGGCCGGGATAGGCGGCGGCAATCTCGGCCAGCGCGGGCAGGCAGCGGGCGTCCTTTTCGACCACCAGCACACGGCGTGCGCCACTGGCCAGCAACCCGCGCGTCAACCCGCCCGGGCCGGGACCGATTTCCAGCACGTCAGTGGCGGTCAGGTCCCCGGCCTGCCGGGCGATCTTGGCCGTGAGATTGAGATCGAGCAGGAAATTCTGACCCAGCGCCTTTTTCGCGCTGAGCCCGTGCGTGGCGATCACCTCCCGCAGCGGTGGAAGGTCGTCGAGCCGGCTCATCCGGTCTGCGCCATGGAGCGGGCCAGCTTCAGGGCCTCGATCAGGCTGAGCGGGTTTGCGATGCCTTTGCCGGCAATATCGAAGGCCGTGCCGTGATCGGGCGAGGTGCGCACGAATGGCAGCCCCAGCGTCACGTTCACGCCGCGGTCGAAATCCAGCGTTTTGATCGGGATCAGCGCCTGATCGTGGTACATGCAGATGGCTGCGTCATAGCGGTCCCGTGCGGCAGCGTGAAACAGGGTGTCGGCGGGATGCGGGCCGGTGACCGTGACACCGGGCAGGTTCACCCCGTCGATCAGCGCGCGGATCCAGTCGCGTTCCTCGATGCCCATGGCGCCGCCTTCGCCGGCATGGGGGTTGAGCCCCGCCACGGCAATACGCGGGGAGCGCAGCCCGAACCGCTGCCGCAACCCATCCGCGGTGATGCGGATCGTGTCCCGCAACAGATCGGGTGTCAGCGCCCCGGGAACCTCCGCGATGGCGATATGGATGGTGGCGGGCACCACGCGCAATGCCGGGCTGGCCAGCATCATCACAACCCGGTCGACCCCGGCAAGGGCTGCCAGAAACTCGGTATGGCCGGGATAGGCAAAGCCTGCCCCGTCGATCAGCGCCTTCTTGTGGATCGGCGCCGTGCACAAGGCACCGGCCGCGCCGGACTGAACCAGCCGCACGCCGGTTTCGATGGCCGCGATCACGCCGGCTGCGTGGGCCGGGTCGGGGCGGCCCGGCGTGGCCGGCCCACCGAAGGACAGCGGCCAGACCGGCAGCGCGCGTTCGTTCACCGACAGGGTATCCGACGGGTCCATGATTTCGCGAACGGGCGTGCCTGGCGGCAGATGTGCCGGATCTCCGATCCAGAAGAACGGGCAGGCCGATCTCAGCTCGTCCCAGGCCCGGACCGCCAGCTCAGGTCCGATCCCCGCCGGTTCGCCACAGCTGAGCGCGACGGGCGCTGTCATTTCTCGACGATATGCGCGTCCGCCCGCAATTGTGCGACCAGACTGTCGGACAGAGCATTCAGCCGTTGCTGCGTCAGGGAAATGGCTACCTGTTCGCGCGCCTCTTCGTCCGAGGCGACAGGTGCGCGCGAACACAGCATGACAAACATAAGCCGCCCATCGCGCGAGGTAAGCGCAGTTGATATTTCGCCTTCGTCCAGCTTGGCCAGTTCGAGCGCGATGTCGCGCGGGATCTGCGACGGTGCCATGCTTTCGCGGAACAGGACTTCGTGCGGATGTCCCAGAGCGGATGCATAAAGGTCATCGCAGGTGTCGGTGACACTGCGGAGATAGGTGGCATGTCCCAGCGTTTCGGCGCTGCGGCCACCGGCGATATAGAGCACGGCGTACTCGATTTCGGCGTGGCGCGGGACCGGCGTTGCGCCTTCCTGTATGTCGCGCATCTGAAACAGGGCGACAGCGTTCGGGATGGCCAGCGGCGAGGTCACTTCTCCGGGTTTGAGCGCAAGGACGACCGGGCGCAGCGCCGGCGGAAGGTTGCTGATCGGCATCCAGTCCAGACGGCCGCCGTTTTCGCGGCTTTCGGTCGCCGAGAACCGGGCGGCCTCGGCCGAAAAGGCTTCAAAACTGGTAATGCCCGCGATCCGGTCCGCTTCAGCCTGAACCGCCTGCAGATTCTGCGGCGTGACCGGGATGACGATTTCCGACAACAGCACCCGTAGACCGCCATTTCCCTCCAGAGCGAGCGCGCGGTCGATTTCCTCCGGCGTCGGCCGGGCCTGCCCCAGGTACTGGCCGGAAATGAAATCCCGCCATTCGATGTTGATTTTCACGTAGTCGCGGAGGGTTTCGTAATCCACGCCTTCCTGCGCCAGGGCCTTGATGAACTCTTCCCGCTTGAGATTGGCCCGTTGCGCGAAGTTGTCCAGGGCTTCGTTGATGGCTTCCGGGCTGGCCTCGAGGCCAACGTCACGCAGCACCGCCTGTTTCAGCCGGTCGTTGATCAGTTCCTCGGCGGCTGTTTCCTCGGGATTGCCGGGCAGACGCAGGACCTGCATGAACAGGATCCGCTGATCCAGTTCGTAATATGTCACCGCGTCCGCATCGACGATATAGGCTGGCGAAAACAGGCCCTGCGCCGCGACCGGGGCCGACAGGGCCGAGACCAGACCAAGGGTGAGAAGGACGCGCCGGAACGCCCGCAATGCCGACAACCTGTTCTTCAACTGCATGACCGCCTGTATTTTTCTGAGCCCGAGACCGAAAAGCCCCTGAGCGCGATGGTAAACCCGAAATCGGTCGTGGGCTCAACACTCGTTGACGAAGTATAGCGGCGGCCGACCGTCACGTCGACCTCGACGCATTCGTTCCGGTATTGCAAACCGAGGCTCGCCTCGGTGGACCGTGTATCCTCGATGTCATAGCGCCAATTGGCACTGGCCCGCCAGTTCGGGGAGATGTCGTACCTGCCGTCGATCCAGAACTCGCTGACTTCTTCAGGCCGGCTCTCTGCCGAGTCGGCCTGAAGCCACAGATAGGTTGCCGCCAGCGCGCTGCGGTCGCCGATCCAGTCGCCGCGGAGTTCGGTCTTGGAAAAGCTGACGCTGGTGTCGAACAGGGTCCGGGCGGTCACGGCCAGCCCGTTTTCCAGCCGGATCTGACCGGCCAGCAGATAATCCGACGCCCGGCCCGACAGGCCCGATGTATCGGTGAAATCCAGATTGATGTCCTGCCGCACGACCTGACCGATGGCCGCCGAGGCCTGCCAGCCTGTGGATGCGTGCCGCGACCAGTTCAGCCCGTAGGCCATCACCAGCCCGTCTTCGCGCCGGTCCGGCGCCGGGAACCGGGACAGGGCCAGCAGGTTGCCTTCGTCGAACTCGACAAATCCGCTTTCGTCATTGGGCACCGGATCGCCGATGACATTGGTCCACGCGACCTGCACGATCGGTTCCAGGTAATGCACTGCGCCCGAGGCTTCCCGGCGCGTCATCGGGTATCGCAGAGCCATCGCGGCCATCGGGGTCGCCACCTGCGCCCTGTCGGGATAATTGCTGTCCTGATTGACATCGAAGATATCCGCGGCCAGCCCGATCTGGCCGTCGGCCCGCAGGCCGCCTGCAAATATCCAGCTGCGCAGCCAGCGGACATCCGCTGTCGCCCGGTTGATGTCGCGGCCCAGCACGTCGAGGTTGGACGTCCGGTAATGCCCGTGCGCGTCGAGTGCCAGCCGCACTTCGCCGCCGATCCCGGCCGGGTGCAGCCGGTGTTCAAAGGCGACGTCGGCCACGAAGGTTGGCAGCGTGCTTTCATCCTCGCCGTCCCGGAGCGAGTTGTAGTGGATGAACCCGGAATGGAAGAAACTGTCGCGGCGGGTCCGGCTGAGCGCGATCTCGCTTTCCAGCCGGTCGATATCCGGCAGGCCATAATCCACGAGATAGGCGTTGTCGCTGGTGGCTTCGATATCGAAGCTCAGCTTGAATTCCCGGGCAAAGGTGAAGACGCCTTCGCCGAACAGGTACCCGCGGGTGTCGTTCGGGATCAGGTCGTCATTGGTGTAGCCACCTTCGAACTCCATCCGGCCGCGCCGGAAGGCGTGCCGGTAGCGGAAATTCAGCGTCCGGGTATTGGGCGAGACATAGGGTTCAAGCGTCAGATCCGCATGATCGCCCATCTTTATGAAATAAGGCACTTTTATCCCGGTGCCCAGTTGTGATGTCGTTCGCACCGAGGGGATCAGGAACCCGGTCGCCCGGTCCAGTGTCGGATCCGGAAGCCGCAGGCGCGGGAAATAGAAGACCGGTACGCCCATTACGCGGAAATGGGCGTCCTCGAAGTAGAGCTGTCTTTCAAGCTGATCGTGGATGATGCGGCGCGCCCGGATCTGCCACAGCGGGGCGCCTTCGCCGTCGCAGATGCGGCAGGAGGTGACAGCGGTTTTGTCCAGCTGTGTGTATCGCCCGCTGACCCGGGTCATCTGTACGGCGGCCAGTTGCAGCTGTTCGTCCAAAACCAGCCGCGCACCGGATAACAGCCCGTTTTGCAGCCCCCGGTCCAGCTGGGCCGAGTCGGCCAGAACGGTCGCAATCCCGCCCTGGTCGATCCGGATCGGTCCCTGGATGTTCAGAACGCCGGTGGCACGGTCAAACTCGATCCGGGTGGCGCGCAGCCGGATGTCGCCCTGAAACGCCTCGACATTGCCTTCGGCGATCAGCTTCTGGTCCGCTGTGACATAGACCTTGTCGGCAACGAGCAGCGCGGGCGGATCGATCTCTTCGCCAGGTTCGGGGGTCTGCGCCAGCAGGCCGGCCGGGGTCAGCAGGCACAGGATTATCACCACGGATAGCAGCCCCCGCACGCCCATCATCCGTCCTCGGAATGCAGCAGCAGACCCATGGCCAGCAATATCGACGCCGCCGGTGGGGCCCAGGCCGCCAGTTCCACGGGCAGCTGGCCGTTTTCGCCCAGCACGCGCGCGAAGTTGCAGATGAAATACAGCGCAAATCCCAGCAGTACGGATACCAGCACAGCCACGCCCGTGCCGCCCAGCCGGGCATGGCGCATCGTGAAGGCCGCGCCGATCAGCACCATAGCCACCAGAAACACCGGCCGGGCCAGCTCGGACTGGTACCAGACCTCGTATTGCTTGGTGGCAAATCCGGCCGCCGACAGCTGCCGGATGGTCCCGACCATGTCATAGATGGAAATGCCCGAAGGCCGGCCCAGCGAATCGCGGATCCGTTCGCGGGTCAGCGTGGTTTCGACACTCAGCGATTTATGGAAGCTCGCGGTGCTTTCGGGGTTCACACCCGCCTCCAGCGGCCACAATTTTACCTGTTTCAGCCGCCACGCCCCGTCTGCCAGCTGTGCGGTTTCCGCGTTGATCCGGCGGACCGGTCCGCCGTCGGGCGCGTAACTGAGGATGGTGACGTCGAAAAGCGTGGCGGATTCGGGGTCGTACCCCAGCGCGTGAATGACCGACTGGCCGCGTTCGCCGCCCTGACGCAGCCACAGGCCTTCGCGGCTGATCGACAGCGCGGCGGGCTGTCCGCTGCGATAGGTGTCGGCCAGTTGCTGATACCGGTTCGAGCTGGCCGCAACGATCGGGTTCAGCGTCGAGACCGCAAGAATGCCGATCACGACGGTCACCATGACCGGTGCTGCAAGCGACCGGATCCCCGACCGTCCTGCGGCCCGCGTGACCACAAGCTCGGACGACCGGGCCAGTCCGACAAACAGCACGACCGAGCTGAGAATCATGATCAGCGGCAGGATCTGGCTGATTGCGCCGGGCACGTTCAGCAGCACCAGCCGCATGAGCTGACCGGTGGATACCTCGGTGCCCTGAAACTTCCGCAGCTGTTCCAGCAGGTCGATCAGCATCATCAGCGACAGAAAGATCGCCGTGATCATGGCAAAGCTCAGGATGAAGCGGCGGGCAAAGTAATAGTCCAGCATCATGATGCCGGCCCCGTCAGTACGCGGAACCGGTTCCGGCCGCAGAACGGCCGGAGAGGCGACAGCGGATGTCGGCCCAGATGCGGCAACATTGTCCCCCCGGAGGCTGCCCGTTCGAATTTTTCCGGGACAGTACTGCAAACCGCACGGCGGGAAAACTCCAATCTCCGTCTTGGCTCTGGCCAAGTCCGGAAGTGCGGGCTACCTGTTGCGGACCAAAGTGGAACGGAGCCCGGGATGACACAGCTGACCCCAATCGAATTTCAGGCCACTGATCTGGATGCCATGGCAACGGCCAAGGGCCGGGTGGCAATTCTGGTGACCCCGGAGGGGGAAATGAATCCCCCGGCCCGGCGCGCAAACAAGCTGACCCGCGGCGCGGTTGCGCGGCTCTTGGAAAGCGACCGGTTCGTCAAGGCAAAATCCGGGCAGGTGATCACGCTGGCCTGGCCCGGCGGTATGGCGGCCGAGGCGCTGGATGTGCTGATTCTCGAGAAAGGGTCTTCGGCGCTGGAAACCCGCCGCGCCGGATCTGCACTGGGCAAACTGAAGGGCACCGGGCCGCTGCTGGTCGCGGCCGGCAGCTATTCCCGCGCGCAGGAACTGGCCATGGGCATCGCGTTGCGCAATTACAGCTTCGATGCACACAAGACCGGGGAAGACGCCGGCGCCGAGATCGAACCGGCGGTCCTGTCGCATAACCGGCATGAGCGGATCGAAGCCTCCGCCGCCCCGCTTCTGGCGGTGGCCGAGGGCACCTGCATGACCCGGGATCTGGTCAACGAACCGGCCAATGTTCTGACGACGACGGAATTCGCCCAGCGGCTTGACGAAATGTCGGCGCTTGGCCTCAAGGTCGAGGTGCTGGACGAAGACCGGCTGGCCGAGCTTGGCATGCGCACGCTGCTCTGCGTCGGGCAGGGGTCCGACAGCCCGTCCAAGGTGGTGGTGATGGAATGGAACGGCGGCGAGGACGGCGCCGCGCCGCTGGCGATCGTCGGCAAGGGCGTGGTGTTCGATACCGGCGGCATATCCCTCAAGCCCGCGGGCGGCATGGAAGACATGACCATGGACATGGGCGGCGCCGGCGTGGTGGCCGGCGTGATGCGCGCCGTTGCATTGCGCAAGGCCAAGGCGAATGTGGTCGGGCTGGTCGGGCTGGTTGAAAACATGCCGTCGGGCAATGCCACGCGCCCCGGCGACGTGGTGGCCTCGATGAAGGGCGATACAGTGGAGATCATCAACACCGATGCCGAGGGCCGGCTCGTGCTGTGTGACGTGATGTGGTACGCGCAGGACCGGTTCAACCCGGCAGGCATGGTGGATCTGGCCACGCTGACGGGGGCAATGATCATCGCGCTGGGGCATGAGCGCGCCGGGGCGTTTTCCAACAATGACGATTTCTGCGACGCCTTCCTGCGCGCGGCTGACGCCGAGGGCGAGGGGGCCTGGCGCCTGCCGCTGGGCAAGGCCTATGATGACCTGCTGAAATCGCGGATCGCCGACATGAAGAACGTAGGTGGCCGACCGGCGGGATCGATCACCGCGGCGCAGTTCCTGCAGCGTTTCGTCAGGGATGATGTGCCGTGGATCCATCTCGATATTGCCGGCGTCGCTTCGGTCAAGTCGGACACGGATTTCGCCCCCAAAGGCGCAACCGGCTGGGGCGTGGCGGCGCTGAACCGGCTGGTGGCGGACCGGTTCGAGGCATAGGGCAATTCGTGGACGAATTGCATGAAAGCCGTTGACGGCTTTCCGAAAAATCGTTGACGATTTTTAGTCCCGCGGGATGTCAAAGCCCGGTGCGGCCAGTTCGAAGCCTTCGAACCGGAAACCGGGCGACACCGTGCAACTGACAAGGGTGTACTCCCCGGTGCTGCGCGCGGCTTGCCAGTGGCCGGCCGGCACGATCAGCTGCGGCACCCCGTCGGCAAGCGCCGGGGTCAGCAGACGGTCCTGCGCCGGGCCATCGGCAGTGGCGCTGACCGACAGGATCAGCGGCGCGCCGAAATGCCACAACCAGATTTCCGTCGCGTCGACCCGGTGCCAGTGGCTGCGTTCGCCGGATTTCAGCAGAAAATAGATGCAGGTCCCGGTCGGCCGGCCTTCGTTTTCCGCGATCCAGGTCTGCCGGTAATGCCCGCCCTCGGGATGCGGTGACAGGTTCAGGTGCGCGATAATGTCGTCCGCGGTCACAGCGTTTTCTCGTAAAAGCAGATGATGCCTTCCGCCGCCGGCGGCAGGTCGTAAAACGGCCCGCGCTCGTGAAAGCCAAGGCTTTCGTAAAGCCTGCGCGCCGCGGTCAGTGATTTGGACGTGTCGAGCATCACGGTGTGATACCCGGTGGCGCGGATGTCGGCAATCAGCGCTTCGCAGAGCGCCCGGCCGGCCCCGTATCCGCGCGCGGTTTTGCGCACAAAAACCCGTTTGATCTCGGCCACACCGGGCGCGATCCCATAGCTCATGCCGCAGCCCACCGGCGCACCGTCCAGCTCGGCCAGCCGGATCGACCCTTTTGGCGGTGCGTGGATCTCGGTCAGCCGGGCCATCAGGTCGCCATAGGCGGTCTCGTCGGGATAGAAGGTTTCGACAATCTGCCGCTCCTTTTCGGACAGAGCCTGCAGGTACGTCCGGTAGTCCCAGCACAGGTTTCGCACGGACCTCAGGTCCCGCTCTCCGGTTGCAGTGCGAACGATCAGCTTTTCCATAGCGAGAAATTGCGCATCTTGTCCAGATTGTGCAAGGGGAAGTGTATCGTATTGGCGTCAAGCAGGGAACAGAGTGGTGGCAGGGATGATTGTGATCGGCAGCGGCATCATCGGGGCGGCGATTGCGTGCCGGCTCAGCCTCTCTCGCGCAAAGGTGACCGTTCTGGATGCCGGGCCTGCCGGGGCCGGGGCCACGGCGGCGTCCTTCGGCTGGATCAATGCCAGCTTTTTTCTGAACCGGGATCACTTTGCCCTGAGGGAGACCGGTATAGCGGCGTGGCACCGGCTGGCGGCGGAGACCGGCGGGCTGCCGATCAGTTGGAAGGGCTGTCTGTGGTGGGAGGAAGAGGGCGACGGGTTCGACGCCCTGCAGGCCGAGTTGAGCGGTCTTGGCTATCCCGCCGAGGTGCTGGGGCGGGCGCGGTTTGCCGCACTGGAGCCGGCCATCGCCAACCCGCCCGCGCGTGCGCTGTTTCTGGCCGCCGAGGGCGCGGCAGAATCGGCAGCCGTGGCGCAGAATCTTCTGGATGTCGCGGCAGATCACGGGGCCACGGTTTGCACCGGTGTGCGGGTCCAGCAGATAGAGACGCGCAATGGCCGGATCATCGCCGTGCAGACAGCGCAGGGACGGATGGCGGCGGATCAGGTCGTGCTGGCCGCCGGGACCGGGGCCGCGGGACTGCTGGCGCCGCTGGACGTTGATCTGCCCCTGTTGCCGCGCCCGGGTGTGACCGTCGTGACCCGGCCCGAGCCGCCGCTTCTGTCACATGTGCTGGTCGCGCCGGGGCAGGAACTGCGGCAGCTGCCCGACGGGCGGATCCTCGCCCCGACATCGGCCAAGCATCAGGAGGACAATACGTCCGAGATTACCGAGCCGCTTTCTGACCTTGCACAGCGCACCCGCGACCGGCTGGAGGCATTGCTGCCGGGGGCGGCGCTGACACTTCAGTCGACCGCGCTGACCATGCGGCCGGTGCCGGGTGACGGCCTGCCGGTGATCGGTCCCGCGGGTCCGGACGGGCTCTATGTTTCGGTCATGCACAGCGGCGTGACGCTGGCGGCGGTGGTCGCGGAACTGGCCGTGCGGGAACTGATGGGGCAGGGGCCGCAGAACCAGTTGGGACCGTATCGGCTGGACCGGTTTGCGGACGGGGCATGAGCGTCACCGGACTAAACGGGTCGTCGACGGCGCGGTCTGCCGCCGGGACTTCGCTCAGTCCTCGGTCCGAAGCGGTGAGGACTGAACGATCAGCACCGTCAGCAGCGGCAGCACCAGTCCGATCACCGCCGCCGTGATCAGCAGCCAGCCGAGTTGGGAATAATCGGCCGGAACCGTGACAACGCCGTCTGCATCCCGAACCTCGCGCGTGGCGACGAAGATCTGGTTGAGGTATTTCGTGCCCAGCGATGCCGCCGAAAGTGCAAGGTTGGTGAAGGACGCCATGACGGCAAAGAAGGTGGCTTTCAGGTTGTCAGGCGCGTTGCGGGCGATCCAGGCCAGCATGGGGATCATTGCGATCTGTCCCAGTGGGCTCTCGATGGCGGCGTCGAGAATGGCGATGAAGCGGGCGTCGACCACGCCGCCGGTCAGGGCGGAGGTCCATTCGTGAACGCCGTAATAGAGCCCGATATTGGGCAATGACAGGATGGCCTGGGCAATGGTCAGCAGCACGACGATATCGACGATGGTTCTGTTGGCCATCATCGGACGCAGCACCAGCATGCCGAACAGGGTGAGCAGCGCGGTGATCAGGTAGAGCACCGACAGGAATTGCTGATCGAAACCCAGCACGTCGATATTGAACCATGTCGAGGCCGCGCCGGGCAGGGGTACGGCGCGGAACACGAAGATGATGATCGCCGTCCCGACCAGCGCGCGCGCCTTTTCGGCCGGCAGCACGGCGACCAGTTGCCGCATCAGCAGCAGCACGATGGTCATCGACCCGGCGAAAATGATCTCTTGCGAGAACGGCACATCGCCCAGCCCGACCGTCAGGGACACGGCGACAAACCCGGCGCCGCCGATGAAATACCACCAGTTCGGCTCGACCGTGCCGCCCTCGGGGGCGAACTGGGCCCGGGCCTCTGTTTCGGACATGCCCGACGCGATCAGCGCGTGTTCGTGCCGGCGCCGCTGAAGCCCGGCCAGCAGGACCCCCGAGATAGAGATCAGCGGAATGGCCAGCCCGGTCAGATAGACCTGCCCGTAAACCGCGCCTTTTTCGGTCGCCGGCAGGGTCTCGATGCCGGCGAACAGGGTGATGTTCAGAACCGCGACCGAGCTGAGCGCCCCGATCAGCGCGATCCGTCCCAATGTCTGCATCGTGGTGTGGGCCGCCCTTTTGGCCTCTTCGCTCAGCGGGTTGCCGTCCATGTCCACGTCCGGCACGGCTTCGACCGACATCGCGTCAGCGACGGCATCCTGAACCACATAGCCTGCCGGCGACAGCAGCGCGGCCAGCACGTACCACGCGGTGACCGACATCACGCCGTCCATCCACGGCACGCGCGTGGCCAGCCCGTACATGATCACGAAGCTCGACGTGATCAGCAGCGCGCCGATGAACACCAGCACCGATTTCCAGCGCCACATCAGGTCCACCAGATGCCCCATGGGCATCTTCAGCGCCCAGGGAAGTCCGGCCCAGAAGGCCAGCCCGGCCACGAAAGCCGCTGAAACGTCAAGGTAATCCTTGACGAAGAACGTGCCCACGACCGAGGTGATCCCGGACGCCCCATAGGCGAAATACACCATCAGCGGCGGCAGGAAAGACCAACGCATCTGCCGCCCGAGGTCGAGGATTATGCTGTCAAACCATCCGCGCCGGCCTGCTTGGGTATCGGTCATGTTGGTTCCTTCGCGATGCGTTCAGACGCGGATCGGCGGCAGTGCCCTGCCCAGAAATTCCTTTAGTTTCTGCGCATCTGTGCTAAGAAAAGAGAGTCCAGATTACAAGCTTGAGTAATTTGCGAGGACCATGTTTTTGAGATTGCATTTATCAGTTTCCGTGGTTTTGGCGGTCATGTTGCTGCCGACGATCGTTGGTGCACAGTATATGGGTCCGGTCGAAATGATCGGCGCATTGGAGCCCGAGCGCACGGGACCGACTGTGCGGGCGCTCAAAACGCAGAACGCGCTGCACGTTCAGGCCAATCAGCAATTGCCGGCAGCTTACGATTTTCCGTCGGTCAATCTGAATGTCGCGTTTGACGGGAACAGCCACCTGCTGACAGCCGAAGGGATGCGGACCCTGCGCACGGTGGCGGTGGCGCTGAAGGATCCGAAGATGAGGGGCCAGTCGTTTCAGGTGGCCGCGCATGTTTTCATCGAAGGCAGCGGCGGCGCGCAGTTCCCGCTGCCGGCCCGCCGGGCGCAATCCGTTGTCGATCACCTGGTCGCATTCTACGGGCTGCAGCGGGCAAATCTCACACCGGTGGGATATGGCGCGACCAAGCCGGTCAACGTGTCCGATCCCTACAGCCCGGCCAATACACGAATCGAATTTATCAATCTGAGCGGCCTCTGACCCGCTCGGTCCGTATTACTCCGCCTGGATGGAGGTTTACATGTTCAGACATCTGATTACCGCGGCCGTTACATTATGCGCCGTCTTTGTCCTGACTTCGGCCGCCCAAGCCGGCAAACGGCTGGCGCTGGTCGTTGGCAACAGCGACTATGTATCCAGCGGATCGCTGGCCAACCCCGAGCGCGATGCCCGGGCCGTGGCGCGCAAGCTGGGCAGCCTCGGGTTCGAAGTGGTTGAGGGATACAACCTGACCTATGACGACATGCGCGACACCGTGCGGTCCTTTGCCCGCGAAACGCGGGATGCCGAACTGACGATATTCTATTACGCCGGCCACGGAATCTCCGTCGACAACGTCAATTATGTCGTGCCCGTCGATGCGCGGATGGACGATGCGGTCGATTGGGAATTCGAGGTTTACGCCCTGCCGGAAATCCTGCGGGTGATCGGGCGGTCCGAGAATGCGAGCCTTGTCTTCCTTGACGCCTGCCGGGACAACCCGATGGCACAGAAGCTGGCCGAGGTACGTGGCATGTCGACCCGCTCGCTCAGCACGCGCGGCATTACGCCGGTTGAGTTCGACACCATGGGCACGACCGGATCGGTGATCGCTTATGCCACCGAACCCGGACAGGTGGCGCTGGACGGGGAAGGCGACAATTCGCCCTTCACCACGGCGGTTCTGCAGCATATCGGCACGGCGAACACCGATTTTGCCGCCATCACGTCGCTGATTACCCGCGATGTGCTGGACATGACCGGGGGCCAGCAGCGCCCGCGCTTTGACGTGTCCCTGACCGGGCCGCTGGTTCTGAACAAGGTTGAAACCGTTGCCGCCGCGGCACCGGCGACCAACGCGGCCGCAGCACCGGCAGCGGCACCCGCGGCCGCAGCGGTGTCGCTGGAAGTGCAGAAAATCATGTTCGATACCGCCCGGGAAACCGGCGATGTCGCTGACTATCAGGCCTATCTGGATGCCTATCCGAACGGCGCGTTCGCGGTTCTGGCCCGCAACGCGATCTCGCGGCTGCAGCCGAAGGCCGGCACACAGGTCGCCTCCGCATCGGCGACCACCGGCGCCACCAACAGTTCCGGCCTGTCGCAGGCGACGCTGAGTTATCGCAGCGCCGATCCGCTCTATCTGGCCGTCACGCCCCAAGCGCGGTCGATGGTCAGTTCCAAGGCCACTGAAGATCAGCTCGGCATGAGCAAGCAGCAACGTAAGGAAGTGCAGCTGCGGCTCAATCTGGCGGGGCACAGTGTCGGGCGGCCCGACGGGATCTTTGGCCGCGGCACCCGGGGCGGTGTCAGCTCGTGGCAGGCGCAGACCGGCTATCCGCCGACCGGCTATCTCAACACCGTGCAACATCAGTCGCTGGTGGCCAATACGCAGACCGCGTTTGCGCAGCACATGGCGTCGAACCCGAATGCACTGGCGGTTTCGTCGGGGAGCAAAAGCTCGGGCACACGGCGCAAATCGTCCTCGGGCAACAACGCGGCGGTCGGGGCGTTTATCGGCGGCGTGGCGGCGGGAATTCTGCTCAGCAAGTAATCTGCGGACAATGGCCCGACCCGGTCGGGCGACGCGGCGGGACGTCTTGCGCCGTCCCGCGGCCTGCGGCAGGGTGCATCCCGGAAGAGGAGAGACACCATGCCGATCAGGAACCGTTTCGCCGAAATGCACGAAGAGATTGCGGGCTGGCGCCGCCACCTGCACGCGCATCCGGAACTGATGTTCGACGTTCATGAAACCGCAGCCTTTGTCACCGAGCGGCTGAAGGAGTTTGGGATCACGGACATCACCGAAGGCATCGGTCAGACCGGTGTCGTGGCGGTGATCGAGGGCAAGACCAACACATCCGACCGGGTCATCGGGCTGCGCGCGGACATGGACGCGCTGCCGATCGAGGAAATCACCGGGCTGGACTATGCCTCGTCGGTGCCGGGAAAAATGCATGCCTGCGGCCATGACGGGCACACGTCCATGCTGCTGGGCGCGGCCAAGTACCTGTCCGAAAAGCGGAATTTCGACGGCAAGGTCGTGCTGATCTTCCAGCCCGCCGAAGAGGGCGGCGGCGGCGGTAAGGTCATGTGCGACGACGGGCTGATGGACCGCTGGGGGGTGCAGGAGGTTTATGGCATGCACAACGCACCGGGTGTTCCGGTTGGCCAGTTCGCCACGCGCCCCGGCCCGCTGATGGCCTCGGCCGACCAGTTCGAGATTGTCGTGACCGGCAAGGGCGGCCATGCTGCCGAACCGCATAACGCGATCGACACCAACCTAGCCGCCGCACATGTGCTGATCGCGCTGCAGTCGATCGCCGCGCGCAATACCGACCCGCTCAAGCAGATCGTGGTGTCGGTCTGCGGCATGCGTTCGGACAATGACAGTTTCAACGTCATCCCGCATACCGTGTCCCTGCGCGGCACCGTCCGCACGCTGGACAAAGGCGTGCGCGACATGGCCGAGGAGCGCGTGACGCAGATCGCGCTGCACACCGCCGAAGCCTATGGCGCGACCGCGGATGTCAATTACGAACGCGGTTACCCGATTACCATCAACCATGATGACAATGCCGGGTTCGCCAGCGACGCGGCCGAGGCCGTGGTCGGCCCGGAAAACGTGGAACGCAACGTGCCGCCGATCATGCCGGCCGAAGATTTCTCCTACATGCTGGAAGAGCGTCCCGGCGCCTACATGTTCATTGGCAATGGCGACAGCGCCCAGTGTCACCATCCGGCCTACAATTTCGACGACGAAGCGATCCCGGTCGGGTGTTCGTGGTTCGCCGAGATCGTCGAGCGCCGCATGCCGGCGGCCTGACCCATGCCGGTACGCAACAGCATTGCCGAACGGCAACCCGAGATCGCCGCGTGGCGGCAGGATTTTCATGCGCATCCCGAACTGCGAAACGAGGAGCATCGCACCGCCGGCATCGTGGCCGGCAAACTGCGCGCCTTCGGCTGTGACGAAGTCACCGAAGGCATCGGCGGAACCGGTGTTGTGGGCATCATCCGCGGGCGCGAATCCGGTTCCGGCAAAGTACTGGGGTTCCGGGCGGACATGGACGCGCTGCCCATCACCGAGCAGACCGGCGTGGACTATGCCTCGGAAAACGAGGGCGTGATGCATGCCTGCGGCCATGACGGGCACACCGCGATGCTGCTGGGCGCGGCCGAATACCTCGCCGGGACACGCAATTTCGACGGGACGGTCGTGCTGATCTTCCAGCCGGCCGAAGAAGGCGGCGGCGGCGCCAAGGCGATGCTGCGCGACGGGCTGATGGACCGCTGGGGCATTCAGGAGGTCTATGGCATGCACAACTGGCCCGGTCTGGACGCGGGTCAGTTTGCGGTGCGCCCGGGCCCGGTTCTGGCAGCCGGGGACGGGTTCCGGATCGTGGTGCGCGGACGCGGCGGACATGCCGCCAAGCCGCATATGGCCGTGGACACGACTCTGGCTGCCTGTCAGGTCGTCGTTGCGCTGCAATCCATTGCGTCGCGCAACGTGGATCCGCTGAAAACCGTGGTGTTGTCCGTGTGCTCGATGCAGACGGAAAGCGAGGCGTTCAACGTCATCTCCGATACCGTCACGCTGGGTGGGACGGTGCGGTATTTCGACCCCGAGGTGCAGACGCTTGTGATCGACCGCATCCGGTCGGTCGCGTCCTCCACCGCTGCCGCGTATGGTGCGACGGCAGAGCTGTCCTATTTTCAGGGGGTCCGGCCCACGATCAACGCTGCGACACAGGCCGATATTGCCGCGCAGGCCGCCGAGGCCGTTGCCGGCACGGTTCTCAAAGAGTTCGATCCGAGCATGGGCGGCGAGGACTTCTCGCTGATGCTGGAGGCGCGGCCGGGCGCCTTTGCGCTGATCGGCAATGGCGACAGCGCCGATCTCCACAATCCGAATTACAATTTCAACGATGATGCCCTGCCGGCCGGCGCAAGCTGGTTCGCGGAACTGGCCGAGCAACGCATGCCGGTCGCATAGCTGCACATCCAGAGCGAGGAAGACAACATGCCGGTGAAGAACCGTTTTGCAGAGATGCAGGATGAAATTGCCGTTTGGCGGCAGGACATCCACGAAAACCCCGAGATTCTGTACGATACGCACCGCACTTCGGCGCTGGTTGCGGAAAAACTGCAGGCCTTCGGCTGTGACGAGGTGACGACAGGGATCGGCCGGACAGGCGTAGTCGGCGTGATCCGGGGCAAGTCCGACAGCGCCGGCAAGGTGATCGGGTTGCGGGCCGACATGGACGCCCTGCCGATCGAGGAGGCCACCGGGCTGGCCTATGCTTCCAAGACGCCGGGCGCGATGCATGCCTGCGGCCATGACGGTCACACGGCGATGCTTCTGGGGGCGGCGAAATACCTTGCCGAGACGCGCAACTTCGATGGCACGGTCGTGGTGATCTTCCAGCCGGCTGAAGAGGGCGGCGCCGGCGGCAAGGAAATGTGCGACGACGGGCTGATGGACCGCTGGGGGGTGCAGGAGGTTTATGGCATGCACAACTGGCCCGGCGAACCGGTTGGCAGTTTCAGCATCCGCTCCGGCGCCTTTTTCGCCGCCACCGACCAGTTCGACATCGCCTTTACCGGCAAGGGCGGGCACGCCGCGCGGCCGCAGGTGACCGTCGACACGACCGTGATGGCCGCACAGGCGGTCATGGCGTTGCAGACCATCGTCAGCCGCAATGCCGACCCGATCGACCGGATTGTCGTGTCGGTCACGTCTTTCGAAACCTCCTCGACCGCGTTCAACGTGATCCCGCAGGGGGTGCATCTGCGCGGAACTGTCCGCACGATGAGCCCGGAGATGCGGGACCTTGCCGAGCGGCGGATCAAGGAGATTTGCGACGGCGTTGCCGCAACCTTCGGCGGGGCGGTCGACGTGACCTATCACCGTGGCTATCCGGTGATGGTGAATTCCGAGGAACAGACCGCGTTTGCGGCAGATGTGGCGCGGTCGGTTTCGGGCGATTGCGGCGAGGCGCCGCTGGTCATGGGCGGCGAGGATTTCGCCTTCATGCTGGAAGAACGCCCCGGCGCCTATATCCTTGTCGGCAACGGCGACACCGCGATGGTTCATCACCCCGAGTACAATTTCAACGATGAGGCAATCCCGGCCGGCTGCAGCTGGTGGGCCGGGATCGTCGAGGCCCGGATGCCTGCGGCGTGACACTGGCGGGCCGGCGTCTGCCGCCGGCCCCCGTCAGTTGCCGAGGCTGGGCAGCCACAGCGCGATCTGTGGCCAGATGATCAGCAATCCGACCAGCACGATGGCGCAGCCCATGAAGGGCAGGGCCGAGACATAGATGTCGCGCATGGTCGTACCGGGGGCGGACACGCCCTTCATCACGAACAGCAACAACCCGAAAGGCGGCGTGGTAAAGCTGATTTCCAGCGCCAGCAGGATGATCACCGCAAACCAGATCAGGTCGAAGCCCAGCGTCTGCGCCAGCGGAAAGAAGATCGGCACGGTCAGCAGCATCATGCTGAGCTGATCCATGAACATGCCCAGCACCAGCAGGATCGCGAACATGATCAGCAGCATCGTGATCGGGTCGAGATCGAACTGCGTGGCCCAGCGGATCAGCCCGGCAGAGGCACCGGAAAAGGCCAGCAGCGCCGAGAAGGTGGCCGAGCCGAAGATGATCAGCAGCGCCATCGTGGTCACCCGCAGCGCGCCGGTGACGCTGTCGACAAAGCCTTTCCACGTGAGCTTGCCGTAGAGCACCGCCAGCAGCAGGACGCCGAGGCAGCCGAAGGCAGCACTTTCCGACGGTGTAGCCCAGCCATAGAGGATCAGCAGGATCACACCCACGACGATGGACATCATCGGCAGGACATCGGTCACCAGCAGCCGCAGCTTTTCGCCGATGCCGGCGCCGTCGACTTCGTAGCTTGGGGCGGCGTTGGGATCGGCCAGCGCCATGCCGAGGATCAGGATCACGTAGAACCCGGCCAGCATCAGCCCCGGCACCACCCCGGCAATCAGCAGCGCGCCCACATCGAGATTGGCCAGTGTCGCCAGCAGCACCGCCAGCGCCGAGGGCGGGATCAGCATCGCCAGCCCGCCGGTGCCGAGGATCGGGCCGATGGCCATGTGTTTCTTGTACCCGCGTTTTTGCATCTCGGGCACCATCAGCGATCCCAGCAGCGCGGTGGAGCCCATGGAACTGCCCGACAGGGTGGCAAAGGCGGTGCCGCCGGCGACGGTCACGAAGCTGAGGCGCGCAGGCAGGCGGCCCATCAGCTTATCCACCGCCGAGAACATCTTGTTGGCGAGCCCGGTGTGGAAGAAAATCTCGCCCATCAGCAGGAACATCGGCACCGGCATCAGGTTGAAGCTGGTTACAGTGGGCAGGGCGTTGTTCGTCAGCTGTCCGATCCCGCGTGACATCTGCCGCCAGAGATCACCGGATCCGCCCATGAAATAGGTCGCGCCGATCATGTTGGCGGCCAGAAACGCCAGCGCCACGGGCACGCCGAGGAACATGAAAAAGAGGATCAGGCCCAGAAGAAAACTGAGCGCCCAGTACCACTCCATCAGCGGGCCTTTCGGTTATTCATGAACGCCGGCCTCGCCGGTGTGGAGCGTTTCGCGGCCGAAGACGAACCGCAGGAAATTCAGCGCCATCAGCCCGAAGCACAACGGCATTGTGCCCAGAAGCAGCCATTTCGGCATGTCCAGCGACCGCATTTCCGCATCGCCGAACCGGTAGGCTTTCATCGTGTTCTGGAACGAATAGTACATCAGGAACAGACAGATGATGATGCACAGGGCCGCCACGGCGCGGGAATAGGCCTTTTGCGCGCTGTTGGGCAGGGCGGCTGACAACAGCTCGATAAACACATGCCCGCGCAGCCGCACCAGCCAGGGGGACGCGAGCATCACGATATAGAGCAGCCCGAATTCCGAGAAGGTGAAGACATGGCTTGACCCCGAAAACCCGAAACTGCGGGCGGTGGCCTGAAACACGATACCGAACATGATCGCCACCAGATAGGCACCGGCGATCACGGCGAGCACGTTGCAGATGAAATCGAGAAGGCGCATCAGGTGTCGGACCCGGCGCGTTGCTGCGCCGGGCCGCTCTCTCTTGAAGGCTTACGGGTGATACAGCGCCCGCAGCTTGTCATAGGTGTCGCTGTCACCGTCTGCGTCCAGCCGGCCCTTCATCCGCGCCCAGGCGGCGTCATCGGCAAGCTTGAGGTAATCGGCCGCGGCTGCGTCAGACATGGCCACGAATTCCATACCGCCCGCAGACAGCTTTTCCGCATCCGAAACGATGTCGGCCTGACGGTCGTTATAGGATTTCTCTTCCCACTCGATGATCACGTCCTGGATCAGTTTCTGGCTTTCGGCGCTCAGCGCGTTCCAGCTGTCGAGGTTGAAGATGATCCCCAGATCCGTGTTGTAGAAGGCCGGATCGACACGGTATTTCAGGAACTTGTCCCATTTCAGGTCCAGAATGCCGATCTGGGTCCAGGCCGAGGCATCGACCACGCCTTTTTCCAGCGCGGCATAAACCTCGGTCGATGGCATCGACGAGGTGGTCGCGTTCAGTGCCTCGAAGAAGGCGTGATAGATCGGGTTGTCGCGCAGCTTTACCCCGGTCAGGTCCAGGACGCCGTTGTCGTCGAACTTGGGTTCCTTGGTGGAATAGATGTGGAACCGTACGCCACCATCGACCCAGCCCAGATGCTTGACGTTGAACCGCTTCTGATGGGCTTCGTCCATCAGGGCGGCACCGCCGTTTGCGCGGGCTTCCATCGGGGTGACCGTTGCGGCGACCATGGCGTCGATCTCGGGCACGTTCTTGCCATAGAAGCTGCCCGGGGTGTGCACCATGTCGACCACGCCGTCGCGGACGGCGGCGGGTTGCTGGAACATGCCGATGGCTTCGGGTCCGCCGCGCACTTCGATCTGAACGATGCCCTTGCCGCGCGCGTTGATGTCATCAACCATCGCAAGGAAGGATTTTGTATACACAAGGAACGGCGGGAAGGCGTGGACCGCGGTCACCTTGTCCTCGGCCCATGCCGCGGCCGACCCCAGAACGGCCGCCGTTGCTGCGGCCGTAACCGTCAGGCGATTGAAAAACTTCATTTTGCAGACTCCCCTGTTGGTGCGATTGTTCTGTTCACACACCGGCGATGATAGATACCGCCCGGCGTTTCGCAAGGTGGTAGCGGCAAAGATATATGCGAATTCATGAAAAATATTCTTGACCCGTGTAAGATTACAGCCGCTAAACTGACATTGCATGAAAATTCATGCAAATTTGCAGGAGCGTGACATGAAGATCGCTGTACTTGGAGGCGGAAACGGGTCGATGGCGGCGGCGGCCGACCTGACCGATCAGGGGTATCAGGTGACGTTGTGGCGGCGCAACGCGGACGGGATCGCGGCGATGCAGGCCGCGGACAACACGCTGATACTCAAGGATTTCAGCGGTGAACGCCCGGTGCGCATCGCCGGGGCGACGGCCGATATCGGCATGGCGGTGTCAGAGGCCGAATTGATCGTTTGCCCGACGCCGGCGACCGCGCAGGCCGACATCGCCCGCGCACTGGCGCCGCATCTGACCGACGGGCAGGTCGTGTTCCTGCCGCCGGGCAGTTTCGGCAGCTGGATGATGGCCGATATCGTCCGCCGCGCCGGTAATACCGCCGATGTCAGCTGGGCCGAGGCGGGCACCTTGCCCTATCTCACACGCATGCACGGGCCACTGACCGTGGCCATTACCACGCGCGCCACGCGGTTGCCTTCGGGGGTCTATCCGCTGTGCAATGCCGGCTATGCGCATGCTGTCATCGCGCGGGCCTACCCGTCGGTTGAGCCCGCAGGCGACGGTCTGTCCGGGGCGCTGATGAACGCGGGGCCCGTCATCCACCCGCCGCTGATCGTGATGAACGCCGGACCGATCGAATATTTCGATCACTGGGACATTCACAACGAAGGCACGCAGCCGGCCGTGCGCCGCGTGACCACCCGGCTGGATGGTGAGCGTATGGCCATTCGCGAGGCGCTGGGATACGGCGCGCCGCATTTCCCGCTGGCCGACCATTACGACGACGCGGCGGACGAGTGGATGTACGGCAACATGGCGCATGACAAGCTCACCGATTCGGGGGACTGGCGCGAACATCTGGTGCTGACAGACCATCGTTACATGCGCGAAGACGTTGCCGTCGGGCTGGCCTTTCTGGTTTCCGTCGCCGACTGGGCCGGGGTGCCGGCGCCGACGGCCACCGGGCTGCTCGCCATCGGGTCGGCCATCTGCGAAGATGATTTCCGCCGCACGGGGCGGACGCTGGAGACGCTGGGGCTGACCGGGGCCGGTGTGAGCGATCTGCAGGCGATGCTGCGGGACGGCGCGCCATGACCGGGGTTGTCGCCGCCGTCGGTGCCGGCCGCATGGGGCGTGGCATCGCCATCGCATTTTCCTATGCCGGCTACCGGGTGCACCTGATCGACGCCAAGCCGCGCGGGGAAGAGGGTTACACGGCGCTGGTCGACGGTGCGGTGGCGGAAATCCGGGCAACGCTGGGCATGCTGGCCGGGTTCGGAATGTTGCCGGCACAGGAGGTCGGCGCGGTCCTGTCCCGGATCACCTGTCACCCGTTAAACGACTGCGTCGCCGCGCTGGGCGAGGCAGACGTGATTTTCGAAGGCGTGCCGGAAACGCTGGACGCCAAGGCGGCGGCCTTTGCGCTGGTGTCCGACCATGCGCGGCCGGACGCGATTGTCGCCTCGACCACATCGACGATCCTGTCAAACGATCTGCAGGGTTTCGTGTCCTCGCCGGAACGGTTTCTGAACGCGCACTGGCTGAACCCGGCCTTTCTGGTTCCGCTGGTCGAACTGTCGCCGGGCGATGCCACCGATCCGGAGGTCACTGCCCGGCTCAAGGCCATGCTGGAAGCCATCGGCAAGGTGCCGGTCGTCTGCGCGGCCAGCCCCGGCTATATCGTGCCGCGGATACAAGCTCTGGCGATGAACGAGGCCGCGCGCATGGTCGAGGAAGGCGTCGCCAGCGCCGAGGATATCGACAAGGCCACGACCTATGGTTTCGGTTTCCGTTTCGCGGTTCTGGGGCTGCTGGAATTCATCGACTGGGGCGGCGGGGATATCCTGTATTACGCGTCGCGCTACATGTCGGGTGCGATGGAAAGCGACCGGTTTTCCGCGCCGCAAATCGTCGAGGACAACATGGCCGCCGGGCGCAACGGGCTGCGCGACGGTCAGGGCTTCCTGAATTACGAGGGGCTGGACGTGCCGGCCTATCAGCGCGAACGCCTCGGGCAGTTCGTGGCCATGCTCCGGCATCTGGACAAATTGCCGGAACGCGGTTGAGGGACCAGATTTTTCTTCGAAAAATCAGTCACGTGGCGTCCAGGAACCGGCGAACACCATCAAGCAGCAGGTCATTGTGGTCCGGCAGGGACAGGCTGAAGCGCATGTAATCCTCCAACCCGGCTTCGCGCGTGCGGTTCACGATGATCCCGCAACCGTCGAAAAGGTGTTCGACCAGCGCCTCGGTCCGGTCCGGATCGCCGGTGGACACCATCAGGAAGTTCGACGAACTGTCCAGCAGGTTCAACCCCAATGCGCGCAGGTCCTGCGCCAGCCGGTCCCGCTCCGACAGGATTTCCGCCACCCGGTCCCGGATGATCGCGATGTCCGACAGGGCGGCGACCGCGCAGGCCTGTGCCAGCGCGTTGACGCTGCCCATGCCGCGCGCCGCGTAAAACCCGGGCAGCATCCATTCCGGTGCGTCGGCCCAGCCGACACGTGTGCCGGCCAGCCCGAACGCCTTGGAAAAGGTGCGAGTGACGATGACATTGTCGTGGCCTGACGCCAGCGCATGCACGTCGGCGCAATAGTCTTCGCCGGCAAATTCGCCATAGGCCAGATCCAGGACAAGCGCCACCCGAGCGGGCAGGGCTTCGGTCAGCCTCGCAAGTTCAGCGGCAGGGATCATGGTGCCGGTGGGGTTGTTGGGGTTGGCCAGAAATATCAGCCGCGTGTCCGGCCCCACCGTGGCCAGCAGCGCGTCGATATCGGTCCGGAAATCCCGTTCCGGCGCCTTTTTCACCCGCGCGCCCAGTCGGTGTGCAGTCAGTTCGAACTGGATATATCCGTTTTGGGAAATCACGATCTCGTCCCCGGCGCGCACGAAATTCCGGGCGATCACGTCCAGCAGCTCCTCGGACCCGTTGCCACAGATGATCCGGTCCGCGCTCAGCCCCCAGGTGTCGGCCAGCGCGACGCGCAGCGGGTCGCAGGTCGGCGCGCCGTAAGATCCCAGCCGCTGCGAAACCTGCGCCAGCGCCCCGGCCACCTGAGGTGTCGGCGGGTAGGGCAGTTCGTTATAGCCCATGTTGATGATCGGTAGTCCCTGTGGCTGCGGCCGGGCAATCCGGCCGCGTACAGGTTTCGGGACAAGGTAGGGCTGTGGTCGCATTGGATCAGGTCACCTCGGGTCCAGCCCCTGTCGGGGCAGTCTCGGCTCCATCAAAGCATGAGAATGCATATATCTCAATCCGGCCCGCACACATCTGCGCCGAGATGCCTGATCAGCGCCTTGAGCGAAGATTTCAGCCCCCCACGCGCGTTTTCGTCGAGCCGGGCCATCAGCGCGGCCTCGTGATCGCGGGCCTTGCCGACCAGATCCAGCGCGACCGTGCGACCGGGATCGGTCAGATGCACACGCACCCGCCGCCTGTCTGCTGCATCCGGACGGCGCGAGACCAGCCCGCGCTCCTCCATCTTTTCGATGATTCGCGTCAGGCGGGACTGTTCGTACAAGGCAAACTGTGCCAGCCGCGTGATCATTTGCCCGTCCTGTTCCACCAGACAGGCGAGCACCCGCCATTCAGCGATTTTCAGGCCGCATTCGCGCACCTGGCCGTGGAATTGCTCGCTGGCCGCATGGCTGGCCGCAGCCAGCAAATACAACAGGTAATCGGACACGAACGGGCTGTAATCCGCCGCCGGGGCCCTGTCGTCAAACCTGTCCGGGTGGTCATCCATGATACCGGCCTCCCTTCGCGCCATGTGGTCGGCGCGCGATTCACCCTTGACTGAATTTATATGAATTTTCATACTTAAATCAAATCGGAGGTTTTGCCAGTGAAACTGACGTTGACATCGACAGCCAACGAAACGCCCACGATCCGGACACTGACCTTTCGCGATGCGTCTGGCGGGGCGTTGCCGGGTTACGCGGCCGGTGCACATGTCACGTTCGACCTCGGAGTGTTGGGCACGCGGTCCTATTCGCTGGTCGGCTGGCACGGCGATGCGTCTGCTCCCGAGGCCTACACATTCGGCATACAGTGCGAGGCCGGCGGGCAGGGCGGGTCGAAGGCAATGCACGCGCTGTCAGTCGGGGATGAGGTTGAAGCGACGGCGCCGAAGAACGATTTTGCGCTGAACACCGCCGCGCCGGCACTGCTGATCGCCGGCGGCATCGGCATCACCCCGCTGATCACCATGGCCGGGCAGCTGAAATCCGAAGGTCGCGCGTTCCAGATCCATTATACCGCGCGTTCGCGCCCGATTGCGGCCTTTCTCGACCGGCTGAACGACAGTTTCGGGGACAGCTTCCACGCCCATTTCGACGACGAGGCGATGTTCGACCTTGCCCGGGTTATCGCCGGCCGATCTGACGGCGCGCATCTCTATGTCTGCGGGCCACGGGGCATGATCGAGGCGGCACGGGAGACGGCGGAAGCCGCGGGTATGGCCCCGGACGAGATCCATTTCGAACTTTTCGCCACCCCGACGCGGCGTGAAGGGGACACGGCGTTCGAGGTCGAGATCAACACCGGGCAGGTGTTCACGATACCGCCGGACAAAACGATCATCGAGGTGCTGGAAGCCGAAGGCCTCGATCTGACCTATGATTGCCAGCGCGGCGATTGCGGCATCTGCCGGACCACTGTGATCAGCGGCGTGCCCGATCACCGCGACGTGGTCCTGTCGGCGGATGAAAAGATGGGCGGCCATGTCATGCAGATCTGCGTTGGACGGGCCAGGTCCGAGCGGCTGGTTCTGGATATTTCGCCCCGGCAGGACCGCAGGACCGCACCGGCCACGCCACGGCAGGCCGCGCCGGCAGCTCCGGCGTTGCCGGCACAGATAACGAGGGCAACGATGGGAAGATACACGGGCAATCCGCAGGCCGTCCGCGCGCTGTTTAACGGCGGGCAGGTGCATCGCGACGTCTATATCGACCGCGAGATCTTTGATCTGGAAATGAAACACCTCTGGTCCAATACCTGGATCTTTGTCGGCCATGACAGCCAGACGCCGAACAAGGGCGATTACATCACCACGCAGGTCGGCAATCAGCCGGTCATCATGGTGCGGCACACCGATGGCGAGGTCTATGTTCTCTACAACCGCTGCCCGCACAAGGGCACCAAGATCGCCATCGACCGCGAGGGCAATACCGGCAAGTTCTTCCGCTGCCCGTATCACGCGTGGTCGTTCAAGACCGATGGCTGCCTTTTGGCGATTCCGCTGCGTCGCGGCTATGACGGCACCACGCTGGATGACACGCCCAACGGCCAGGGGCTGACCCCGGTGGGCGCAGTGAAGAACTACCGCGGCTTCGTCTTTGCCCGGCTCGCCCCCGAGGGCATCGGGTTCGAAGACTTCTTCGGCGGCAGCCTGTCCAGCTTTGACAATATGGTGGACCGCAGCCCCGAAGGCCGGTTGCAGGTGGCCGGCCCGCCGCTGCGTTACATCAACAACTGCAACTGGAAGATGCTGGTCGAGAACCAGACTGACACCTGCCACCCGATGGTGGCCCATGAATCCAGCGCCGGCACCGCCGTGCGGCTCTACGAGGAGATGGGAAACCCCGAACCGCGCCCGCCGGCGATGGAGATCATCGCGCCGTTCATGTCACCTTATGAATTCATGGAAGGCATGGGCATCCGCACATGGCCCAACGGCCACGGCCACACCGGCGTGAACATGTCGATCCATTCGGATTATTCCGCCATCCCGGGCTATTTCGAGGCGATGTCAAAAACTTACGGAGCAGACGGGGCCAAGGCCATCCTCGACGAAAACCGGCATAACACGGTCTACTTCCCGTCGATCATGATCAAGGGCCCGATCCAGCAGCTGCGCAATTTCATCCCGCTGGGGCCGGACAAAACGCTGATCGAAAGCTGGATCTACCGGCTGGTCGGGGCGCCCAACGAATTGCTGGCGCGGACGGCGATGTACAACCGGATGATCAATGCCTCGACCTCGATGGTCGGCCATGACGATGCCGAGATGTATGAGCGCGCGCAGGAAGGGCTGCATACGCAGGGGCTGGACTGGGTCGATCTCAACCGGCTTTATTCCGGGGCGGAAACCTATGACGAGGAGCGCGTTGAAAACGGCACCACCGAACGACAGATGCGCAATCAGTTCGACGCCTGGGTGAAATTCATGACCGTGTCGATGGAACCGGCGGCGCCCGTGGAGGCCGCCCAATGAGCGCGACACCGGATCAGATCATCGACTTCCTTTATGCCGAAGCCCGGATGTTGGACGAGGCCCTCTATGCCGACTGGCTCGACCTCTGGCTGCCGGACGGGCATTACTGGATGCCGCTCGACTTCAAGCAGACCGATCCGCACCTCGTCACCTCGTTTCTCTACGAGGATTTCTTCATGCTGAAACTGCGGATCGAACGGCTGAACGGCGCCCGTACCTTCAGCCAGAAACCCAAGAGCCGCTGCCTGCATGTGCTGAACCGCCCCTTCATCGACGACGCCGACGATGCCGCCGGGCGCTACAAGACCGTCACCGCCATGCATTACCTTGAAACCCGGCTCGACGATCAGATGCTGCTGGGTGTCACCGCCACCCATGACCTGGCGGTTGTCGACGGCGCAATCCGGATCGCCAACAAGCGGGTCGACCTGCTCAACTGCGACGCCGCCTTCCCGAACATTCAGCTGCTGCCATGACCGAAACCGTTTATGACCGGCTGGCCACCGCTGCCATGCGCTGGCCCGGGCGCCCGATGCTCTGCGTGCTGCCGGAAACCGCCGCCGCTTATGACATCCCGGCAGGTGAGATCACTTTTGCCGAGGCAAAGGCGCAGGTCGACGCGCTGGCCGAGGCCTATGGCGCCGCCGGTTACGCCGCCGGGCATCGCCTGCTGCTGCTTCTGGAAAACCGCCCGTCCTATTTCCTGCACTGGCTGGCGCTGAACCGGCTGGGTGTTTCGGTCGTGCCGGTCAACCCCGACCTGCGCGCGGCCGAATTGCGCTACATGATCGGCCATGCCGAACCCGCCGGTGCCGTTGCCATCGACAGCCGCGCCGACGACCTGCGCAGCGCCGCGGAATATGATCTGCCTGTGTTCGGCCCTGCTGACGCGCCGCTGGCACCGGCCACGGAACCCAACGCGGTCCCGGGCGAAGCGGCCATGCTCTACACCTCGGGCACCACCGGAAACCCCAAGGGCTGTGTGCTGAAGAACGAATACTTCACTATGTCCGGCGACTGGTACAAAACCGCCGGCGGGCTCTGCACCATTACCGAGGATGGCGAGCGTATGCTGACCCCGCTGCCGGTCTTTCACATGAACGCCATGGCCTGTTCCTTCATGGCCATGCTCACCGTCGGCGGCTGTTTGATCGCGCTGGACCGGTTCCACCCGAAAACATGGTGGCAATCGGTCCGCACAGCCCGCGCCACCTGCCTGCATTACCTGGGCGTGATCCCCTCGATCCTGATGAAGGCCGCCGAAACGCCCGAAGACCGCGATCATTCCGTTCGCTTCGGCTTTGGCGCCGGGGTTGACCCGGAACTGCATGAACCGTTCGAAACCCGCTTCGGTTTCCCGCTGGTCGAAGGCTGGGGCATGACCGAAACTTCCGCCGCCAACGCCATCACCAACAATACCGAACCCCGTCTGGTCGGCGTCAGCTGCCTGGGTCGCCCGCCGGCCACGCTGGAGGTGCGGATCATCGACGACACCGGCGCCGAAGCCCCGCCCGACACCCCCGGCGAACTGCTGGTCCGCCGCGCCGGCGCCGATCCGCGGCTGGCCTTTTTCGACCAGTATTACCGCAACGCCGAAGCCACCGCCGAAGCCTGGGAAGGCGGATGGTTTCACACCGGCGATCTGGTGCGCCGCGACGGCGAAGGCCGGGTCTTCTTCGTTGACCGCAAGAAAAACATCATCCGCCGTTCGGGCGAAAACATCGCCGCGGTCGAGGTCGAAAGCGTGCTGATGCAGCATCCCGCGATCCGCGCCGTCGCGGTTGCCCCGGTTGCTGACGACATCCGCGGCGAAGAGGTATTCGCCGTCATCGTCGCCGAGACGCCGGGCGACGACCTGGTGCAGCAGATCATGGCCTTCAGCCTTGCCCAGATGGCCTATTACAAGGCCCCCGGCCATATCGCCTTCGTCGACGAACTGCCGCTGACCTCGACCCAGAAAATCCAGCGCGGCGTGCTGAAATCCCTTGCTGCGGATCTGGCCGCCGACCCCGCGACCCATCACACCGCCCACCTCAAGAAACGTCAGGCCGGCCCGACATGATCCGAACCCCTTCATCTTTGTGCAAATACTCCGGGGGTCCGGGGGCAGCGCCCCCGGGGCCTGCGTGGCCTGAACGCAAACCAACCTGCGCGTCGCCAGACGCCCCGTCAGGTCACGCCCCATGACGCGCCAGCCCTATGACGGCGTCGTTCTCGCCGCGCCGGTCACCATCCCCTACACGCGCTATTCGACCGAAACCGCGCATTGGTGGATCGCCCGCGCCCTGCGTGCGGCGCTCAAAACCGCTGATTTGTCCCCGAAATCCCTCGACGGGCTTTCGGTTGCCTCCTTCACGCTCTTCCCGGACACACCGGTCGGCCTCACCCAGCATCTGGGCCTGTCGCCGCGCTGGCTCGACAGTGTCCCGATGGGCGGCGCGTCCGGCGTGGTCGCCCTGCGCCGCGCGGCGCGGGCGGTGCAGGCCGGCGATGCCCATATCGTCGCCTGCGTGGCCGGCGACACCAACCATATCGACAGTTTCCGCCGCCTGCTGTCCAGCTTCTCCCGCTTCGCGATGGATGCGGGCTATCCTTACGGTTATGGCGGCCCGAACGCGAATTTCGCCCTGCTCACCGACCGTTACATGCAGGAATACGGGGCCACCCGCGAGGATTTCGGCCGCATCTGTGTGGCCCAGCGCGACAATGCGCTGAGAAACCCCCATGCGGTGATGAAAAAACCGCTGACGCTGGAGCAATACCTGAGCGCGCGGCCGATTTCCGACCCGATCGCACTCTTTGACTGCGTGATGCCGGTTGCCGGGTCCGAGGCTTACCTCGTGATGCGCGAAGAAGACGCACAGCGCCGCAGCCTGCCCTATGCCCGCATCTGTTCCACCATCGAACGTCACAATGCCCATACCGCTGACCCGATCCAGCTGCGCGGCGGCTGGACCGTCGATATTGACGAGCTTTGGGAAATGGCCGGGTGCACGCCCGCCGATATCGACCTGTTGCAGACCTATGACGATTATCCGGTGATCTCGGCCATGCAGATCGAAGACCTCGGCTTCTGCCCGAAGGGCGAGGCGCCGCAATTCATCCGCGACCATGACCTCACCATCGCGGGCGATTTCCCGCACAACACCTCCGGCGGGCAACTCTCGGCCGGGCAGGCCGGCGCGGCCGGCGGGTTCATCGGGCTGGTCGAGGCGATCCGTCAGGTCACCGGCACCGCCGGCCCGACCCAGGTGGCGGGCGCAAAACGCGCCGCTGTCGCCGGTTTCGGCATGATCAACTATGACCGGGGCCTGTGTTCGGCCGCCGCCATCATCGAAGGGCAGGGCGCATGACCACACCCCTCACGCCACCGCCGCGCAAGGACCCGCTTAAGCGTACGGTCTCGCCGACCCAGCCGCCGGGCATCCGGTCGCGCGCGGCGCATGGGCTTACCGCCGCTGCCGCCGAGGGCCGCTTCGCGCTGCAGACCTGTGCCGAATGCGGCACGGTGCAATACCCGCCGCGCGATGCCTGCTGCAACTGCCTGTCGGTGGACCTGCCGTGGCGCGATGTTTCCCCGGCCGGAACGCTGCTGGCCGAAACCACGGTGCAGACTTCGGTCCGGCTCTACTTCCGGGAACGCACGCCATGGCGTGTGGGCAGCGTACAGCTCGATGCCGGGCCGGTGGTGATCTGCCATGTGCATGGCGATGTTGTGCCCAATGCCCGCGTACACCTGAGAAACCTGCTCGACCGCTCCGGTCAGGGCGTTATCCTCGCCCTGCCGGAAGAAAGGACAGACCATATGGCCGACGATCCCGAACTGCGCGCCATGTCCTCGGATCCGCATCTGCGGCGGGTGCTGATTACCGATGGCCGGCATCCCTTTGCCCCCGACCTTGCCGCCGCGCTGAAGGCCGCCGGCGCCACGATGGTCTTTGCCGGCGAGCCGGAAACCTGGCTGCCCAACCCGAACCGCGCGGCGCTGGAAGCGGCCGGTGCAGAGATCCTGCCGCTCGACGTGACGGATACCAAATCGGTCGAACGCATGGCCGGCGAGATCGGCGGCAAGGCCGACATCCTGATCAACACTGCCCGGTTCCTGCGTCCCGGCGGGGTGCTGGCCCGCGGCGGCACCGATGTCGCCCGCGACGAAATGAACGTGAACTATCTGGGCCTGATGCGGCTGGCGCAGGCCTTTGGACCGGCCATGTGCGGACGCACGGCCGATGGGGTCAATTCGGCAGTGGCATGGGTCAATATCCTGTCGGTCTATGCCCGGACCAACACGCCGGCCTATGGCTGTTTCAACGCCTCGCAGGCCGCCGCGCTGTCTTTGGCGCAATCGATGCGGGCTGAATTCCGCGCGTCCGGCCTGCGGGTGATGAATGTCTATACCGGTCCCACGGAAGAAGACTGGTACCAGCCGCTGCCGCCGCCGAAGGTCACCGGAACGGCGCTGGCGCGGTCGGTTATCTCCGGTCTGCAGCAGGGGCTGGAGGACGTCTGGTGCGGAGATGTCGCCAAGGACTTCAATGAACGCTTTCGCAAGGACCCGAAGGTGCTGGAAATCGAACTGGGACAGGAGGGCGGTGAATGACCGGCACACTGACCGCTTTTGCCGCAGAGATCGCCACCGGAGCGATCCGCGTCGTGGACCTGACCCATACGCTGGACCCGGATTTCCCGGTCATTATCCTGCCCCCCGAATTTGGCCAGTGTGCCCGGTTCCGCATGGAAGAGATCAGCGCTTATGACCATCGCGGACCGGGCTGGAAATGGCACAACCTCTCGCTCAGCGAACACACGGGCACGCATTTCGATGCGCCGTCACACTGGATTTCCGGGCGCGAGGTGCCCAATGGCGATGTCGACGAGATTGCGGTCGAGAACTTTGTCGGCCCGGTTGCCGTGATCGACTGTTCGGAAGGGGCTGCGCAGGATGACGATTTCGAACTGACGCCCGAAATCATCCTCGCCTGGGAGGCAAGGCATGGCCGGATCCCGCCCGACAGCTGGGTTCTGATGCGCACCGACTGGTCGAAACGCACGGGCGCGGCGTATCTCAACATGCGCTCTGACGGGCCGCATTCGCCCGGCCCGACGCCAGAGGCGATCCGCCTGCTGGTCGAAGAGCGCGACATTCGCGGGTTTGGCACCGAGACCGTCGGCACCGATGCCGGGCAGGGCGCGCATTATACGCCGCCCTATCCGGCGCATTACATCCTGCACGGCGCCGGCAAATATGGTCTGCAATGTCTGCACGGGCTGGATAAGTTGCCGCCGACCGGCGCAGTGCTGATGGCCGCGCCACTGAAAATCAAGGGCGGTACGGGCAGCCCGCTGCGCGTTCTGGCATTGGTTCCGGGAGAGAGCACATGAGCGAGTACACGGCCGTCATCACCGGCGGCAACAAGGGGATCGGCGCCGATCTGGCGGCGCGGCTGCTGGAGAAGGGCTATCGCGTGATCTCGGTCGCGCGCCGGGCGCCGGATGTTTGGCATCCGATGCTGTCCTCGGTGGAATGCGATCTGCTGGACGCAGAGGCCGTGACGGCGGCCGCCGCGAAGATCGCGGCGGAGCACGAGGTTACCCATCTGGTGCACAATGCCGGGTTGATCTGGCCAAACCTGCTGGAGGAGGCAAAACCGGAGGACATCACCGGGCTGGCGCAGCTGCATCTGGGTTCGGCCCTGACGCTGGTGCAGGCGGTGCTGCCGGCGATGAAGGCGCGGCAGTTCGGGCGGATCATGTTCAACGGATCGCGTGCCGCGCTGGGCGTGCCGACGCGCACCGCCTATTCAGCGACCAAGGCCGGCATCATCGGCATGGCCCGCACATGGGCGCTGGAACTGGCGCCACAGGGGATCACCGTAAACGTGGTGGCACCGGGGCCGATCCGCACGGACAATTTCTGGGACATCATCCCGAAGGGCAGTGACCGCGAGGCGGAACTGGGCAGCCGCATCCCCGTCGGCCGGCTGGGCGAGCCGCGGGACGTATCGAATGCTTTCCTGTTCTTCTGCGACCCGGAAAACGGTTTTGTCACCGGCCAGACCTTCTATGTCTGCGGCGGTGCGAGCATCGGGATGATACAGCTCTGAGGCGGGCCGTCGCGCGCCGCTCCTGCTGCGCAGATCGCCCCGCCCGCCGTCCCGTGGGCGTCTGCCCATCCGCTTTGGTTAGCTTTCGTAGACAACCTGCGGGGCAAAGCGCGGCCGGGTGAATACGAAATTGTCGATGTTGATATCGTCCATCCCGATATTGTAGAGCGGCACGAAGGTGTTCGACGTCTCGACAAGGATCACCCGTTCGTTGTTCGGCATCGTTGGCAGGTCGTCCTCGATGTTGAGCAGGTCGTCATTCGTCAGACCGGAAAAACCGACACCGCGGCTTTCGGACCAGTCGAGGTAATAGCGGTCGTCTTCCTCGTCCCAGCGCACCACGGAAATCCGCAGCCGCACCGGGTTCGACGACCGGGTCAGTTCCTGAATCAGGCTGTACATGCTGTCGATGTATTCGTCGGTGACGACATTGGTTTTGCGCGAGACCAGATCGCTGATCGTGTAGGCCGCCTTGAGATTGACCGCCGCCTGCCGGTAGCCGTCGAAATACACGTAAGCCGCCATGTAGGTCATGAACAACGGCGGCATCATCAGCACGAATTCAAGTGAGACGACACCGCTGTTGTCGGACCAGAAGTTTTTAAGCCAGGCCGGGATCAGGGAACGTTTCATATCAGGCGGGCTCCTGCACAAAGGCCGCGGTGGCCAGAAGCGAGTAATTGCCGGCACCGTCCTTGTCGATCGTTGCGCCAAGGCCAACGGTCGGGAAAATCGGTTCGATCTTGACGCAGGCGCGCAGGACCATCAGCTCGTTGTCCTGCCCGTTCACGAAAGAGCGCACCGGCGATACCTCCACGGAATGGTCGATGCAGTCCGCATCGCTGTCCAGCCCGGCCCAGTTAAACGGGTCGAGCTGGATCATCTCCAGCCGCAGATTGTCTGCGCAATCGTCGATGAAGCCGGCGCGCGCGCAAATCAGGTCCTTGATGTCGTCATGCTGCGGCGCGGTGCCGGTGCCCAGCCGGATGTCGCGCACAGTGATGTCCATTGCGCGTTCCAGCATCGCGTGATGCAGTGTCACCATGCCCAGCTCGATCCCGCTGAGCAGAAAGAACAGCATCGCCGGAAAGGTGATGGCGAATTCGATGGTGGCCGATCCGTCCTCGGATCGCCGGAACCGGCCTGCCAGTTTGCCAAGAACGCGGATCATTGGGTCAGCCTCAGTTTGCGGATGCTGGATGCGATGGACGAAAAGGCCTGATCGATCTGCAGGCCCTGCACATCGAAGAAATGCGCCGGCGAGCTGGCACAATCCTCCAGCACGTCGTCCCCGTGGCTGGGCGCCTCGAAACCGATGGTGAAGACGATGATGTTCTCGTCCTTGGCGGCGTCGCACATATAGGATGTCCGGCTGTCCTTGGTCGACGAGCTGACATAGTTGCGGACGTCGTAATACCAGTCGTCCCAGGCCTGGCTGTCATTCATCCACGGCTCGTAGAGATCCTCGACGATCCATTCCAGCGTGGTGTAGGCATAAAGATCGCCGTAGGTCAGCACCTCGGCGCTGCCGGGCTCATCGACCGTGATGCTGCCCGTGGGCACCTGCTGGTACCGGCGGCAGGATCCGTGGCGGCGGTACGACACGCATTCCTGCTCGTACTGGATTTCTTCATACGACCCTTCGCCATAAGCGTGGTCATGCCAGCTGTTGTCATGGGGCCAGTAATACATCGGTTCGTCGGTGATCCCGTCGATGTCGAGATCGTCATCATCCAGACCGATATAGACCGAGTATTCTTCTTCCTGATCATTCCACCAGATGTTGGAATCACCGGACCGGTAGTCGTTGTTCAGGTAATACTGGCTGGTGTTCTGGCCGTCAGACATCAGAACGATCACCTTCAGGGTTTCGCCGTCGTCATAGCCGTGCGGGCGGTCTTCGAAATCGGAGTCCACCACTCCGTCCGCAATCAACTGATCAACAACGCCCTGCGCGGTGGGGTCCAGCAGCCACGTGCCCCATTTCATGCCGACATCCAGTGACGTGTTCCCGTCGGCCCAGAAGTCGTCGATATAGGCTTTCAGCGTCGTCGCGTTCTTCTGCAGGGGCAGGATTTCACGCGCGGCGCTGTCTTCGCAGACCGGATCACGCACCAGTTCCTTGGGATCGTCGTCGCGCCCGTCCCGATCTCCCCACGGATCGAAATGCATCGTCCGTTCGTATTCGTAGGAGGTGCTGATTTCGGTCGTGTAGAAATGCGAGGATTCGAAATTGATGCAGTTGGAATAGCTGTGCTCCTCGGTGGCGCTCAGCTGATCGAAGATGCTGTCGGGCACGGATACCTGCGTGGCATAGGGAACGATCGAGATCGACAGTTTACCGTCTTCGGAATTGGCGGTCATTTCGTCGATGAAATTCTTGGCCGCGGTCTTGAGATTGGTCAGCCGGCTGTTGGAGTTCATCGAACCGGACACGTCCAGCACCAGTGAAACTTCGACGCCGCCGATGCTTTCCTCGGCGGTGCCCGAGGCCGGGGCCGACAGGGTTTCAACCCCGTTCATGTGCATGAACTGGGTGTCGACCTCGGTTTCCGCTTCCGCGCTCACGATGCGGTAGCCCAGACCTTCGCTGACCGAAACGGAGGCCAGATAAGAGGACATGCCGGCCTTCTCGAAATAATCTTCTACCACACCCTGCGGATCCAGTGTCTGGTCAAGGTCGGCGGCGGCCAGCACGGCACGGTCCAGCGTGTATTGCAGCGCGGTCCGGTCCCGCTCGACCCGCATCAGGTCAATCCCGATGCCGGCCACCATGAAGATGAGCACCCAGATATAGACCCCGAAAATGATCAGGTTTCCGGATTCGTCAGTCCGGAATTTGCGCAACGCCGCCAGCGGACGCGCCGTGGCAGTTTCCATGACCTCGGATGAAGAATGCGTTTCCGGGGTGATCCGATGCTTCATCTTTTTCTCTTTCCATACAGCGCGCATTTCTGAGCGCGCGAGTCAGAATCGACCTCCACCGTTATGCCGGCCGTTCTGGGCTGAAATGAGGCGAAAGCCGCTCGAAATCCTTCTCATGAAGGACGAAACAGCGACGATCCCGGCCCCGATCACGCTATCGTTTCCGGTTCGGAACCAATCTGCCGGAAGTCGCGAATTCGCCCCCAACCGGCGTTTTTCAAAAATAAAGGAGTGCAATTTAGGGTTCTCGTCATAGTGTCGGAGTGACAGATGTTTCGGGTACCGGTCGGGGAGGATTGGATGGCGTTGCAAAAAGAACCGAGCTTTCGGGAAAGCGTTGACCTGATGTTCAACAGGGCGGTGGCGATGATGGACCTGCCACCGGGGCTGGAGGAAAAGATCCGGGTCTGCAATGCGACCTATACCGTGCGCTTCGGCGTTCGTCTGCGCGGCCAGATTCAGACTTTCACAGGTTATCGTGCCGTGCATTCGGAACATATGGAACCGGTCAAGGGCGGGATCCGTTATGCCCCGTCGGTCAATCAGGACGAGGTGGAGGCGCTGGCCGCGCTGATGACCTATAAATGCGCTCTGGTCGAAACGCCGTTCGGCGGGTCGAAAGGCGGGCTGTGTATCGACCCGCGTCAGTATGATGAACATGAGCTGGAACTGATCACCCGCCGGTTCGCCTATGAACTGGCGAAACGCGACCTGATCCACCCGTCTCAGAACGTGCCGGCCCCGGACATGGGCACGGGCGAGCGCGAGATGGCGTGGATGGCGGACCAGTACGCGCGCATGAACACCACCGACATCAATGCCCGGGCCTGCGTGACCGGCAAACCGCTGAACGCCGGCGGCATCTCGGGCCGGGTCGAGGCGACCGGCCGGGGCGTGGAATATGCGCTGCAGGAGTTTTTCCGCCACCCCGAGGACATCGCCAAGGCCGGGCTGGCGGGCACGCTGGACGGCAAGCGGGTGATCGTTCAGGGGCTGGGCAACGTGGGCTATCACGCCGCCAAGTTCCTGCAGGAGGATGACGGCTGCCTGATCACCGGCATCATTGAACGGGATGGCGCGCTGTTCAATCCCGAGGGGCTGAATGTCGGGGCCGTGCATGACTGGATTGTCAAACATGGCGGGGTAACCGGCTTTCCGGATGCCAACCATTCGGCCGAGGGCGCGGCCGTGCTGGAGGAGGAATGCGACATTCTTATTCCCGCCGCGCTGGAGGGTGTGATCAACACGGAAAACGCCGCCCGGATCAGGGCGCCGCTGATCATCGAGGCTGCAAACGGGCCGGTCACCGCCGGCGCGGACGACATCCTGCGCAAGAAAGGCACGGTGATTATCCCTGACATGTATGCCAATGCCGGCGGTGTCACCGTGTCCTACTTCGAGTGGGTCAAGAACCTCAGCCATATCCGGTTCGGCCGCATGCAGCGCCGGCAGGAAGAGGCGCGCCATGAACTGATCGTGCGCGAACTGGAACGGCTGAGCGAACATCTGGGCGACGCATGGTCGATGACCCCCGATTTCAAATCGAAATACCTGCGCGGGGCCGGCGAACTGGAACTGGTGCGCTCGGGGCTGGATGACACGATGCGCATCGCCTACCAGTCGATGCGCGAGGTCTGGCACGACCGCGAGGATGTCGGTGATTTGCGGGTGGCGGCCTATCTGGTGTCCATCGACCGCGTCGCGGCGAGCTATCGGGCGAAGGGGCTGTGACCGGGTGACGGACCGCGTTCTGGACTGCACATGCCGCTGCGGCGCGGTGAAGTTGCGTGTCGCGGTGCCGCGCCGGTCGTCGGGCACGCGGGCGAAATGCTATTGCACGGATTGCCAGACTGCGGCGCAGGCGCTGGGGGCGGCCGACCTGCTGGACCCGGCCGGCGGAACCGAGGTCTGGCAGACCACACCGGACCTGCTGGAGATCGTGCAGGGCGCGGAACACCTGGTGATCCTGCGGCTGAGCCCGAAAGGCCTGTTCCGCTGGTACGCCGCGTGCTGCGACACGCCGCTGTGCAACACGCTGCCACGGCTGGGCCTGCCGTTTGTCAGCATTGTTCTGCCTCCCGGGACGGCCGACGATGTGGTGCTGGGCCCGGTCGGGGCACATGTGAACACCATCGGGGCGCAACCGGGGCAGGGCGCCCCGGCGCGCGACGTCAACTTTGCCGCTGCCGGGATGACCGTTTTATGGCGCATGGCGATCAGCGCCCTGTCTGGCAGGGCCGGCAAGAACCCGTTGCGAACCCCCGGCGGCGATCCGATTGCGCCGATCCGGGTTCTGACGCTGGCCGAGCGCAACGCCGCGAAACCGGACCCGCGAGCCACGACGTGAGTTCGTGCCCCGGTGTTCTTTCGAAGCACCTCCGGGAAAAGGGTTTAACCTGCGATTCAACCCTGAAGCAGACGCGGAGCCGGAAACTTTCAAAGTTTCCGACCCGATTTCTTTGAAAGAAATCGGGCCCGCGCCGGACGACGATCGCCCTGCGGGATCAAAACCGGTGATCCGGGTCACCCGGCTTTCATCCTGAACCATCCGACGTAAAGAAAGTCATGGTCTTCCTTTGACGAGTTGATTTCTGACAGGTGGTGATCTTTGCCCCCCGGGATCCCGGCGGGTTGCCGGACGACCGCATATGGGGCGTGTTCGCCGGACCAGCCCTCCGCCAGCGAGTCTGAGGCAGTTCGCCGTTCTGCCCAAAAAAGCGCCGTCACCGGATTTTCACCTTGACCCGCGACATGGCGGAGCATTGAAACGGGGTCGTGACGCTGTTTCAATCGGCCCAGCAAGCGGGAGAGACGGATGCGGTTTTCAGGGTGGCGCGTTCTGAAAGAGGGCCTGACCGGCAACCGGGGCTGGACCCCGCACTGGCGGGATCCCGCGCCAAAGGATGAATATGACATCGTCATCATCGGCGGCGGCGGTCACGGGCTGGCCACGGCCTACTATCTCGCCCGGGAACACGGGCTGAGCAATGTCGCAGTGCTGGAAAAAGGCTATCTGGGCGGCGGCAATGTCGGCCGCAACACCACGATCGTGCGGGCCAATTATTTCCTCGAGGGCAATTCGCAGTTCTACAGCTACTCCATGAAGCTGTGGGAGGGGCTGGAGCGCGAGCTGAACTACAACGTCATGCATTCCCAGCGCGGCGTTATCAACGTGTTCCATTCCGACGGCCAGCGCGACGCCTTTGTGCGGCGCGGCAACATGATGCGCAGCCAGGGCGACGACGCGGTCCTGCTGGACCGCATGGGCGTGGAGCGCATGGTGCCCTATCTGGATTTCGACAACACGCGGTTTCCGGTTTATGGCGGGCTTTATCACCCGCGCGGCGGGTCGGCCCGGCATGATGCGGTGGCCTGGGGCTATGCGCGCGGCGCTGACAGCCGGGGTGTCGACCTGATCCAGAACTGCGAGGTCACGGGGATCGACATCGAAAACGGTGTCGTCCGGGGCGTACAGACCACCCGCGGCGCGATCCGGGCGAAAAAGATCGGCCTCGCCGTGGCCGGAAGGTCGTCGCTGGTGGCGGCGATGGCAGGGATGCGCCTGCCGGTGGAAAGCCATGTGTTGCAGGCCTTTGTGACCGAGGGGCTGAAACCCTGCATCAACCACGTGATCAGCTATGGCATGGGCCATTTTTATATCAGCCAGTCGGACAAGGGCGGGCTGGTATTCGGTGGCGATCTGGACATGTATGCCTCTTATGCCCAGCGCGGCAACCTGCCGATGGTCGAACATGTGATGGAGGCCGGCATGACGCTGATGCCGATGATCGGCAAGGCGAAGGTGCTGCGCAGCTGGGGCGGGATCATGGATATGACGCCGGACGGGTCGCCCATCATCGACAAGACCGGCATCGACGGGCTCTACCTGGATTGCGGCTGGTGTTACGGCGGGTTCAAGGCGGTCCCGGCCAGCGGGTTTTCCTTTGCCCACCTGATTGCCACCGACCGGCCCTTCGACGCGGCAACAGGGTTCCGGCTGGACCGGTTCCGGGATGGCTATGGCCTGATGGACGAGGAGGGGACCGGTGCCCAGCACAACCTGCATTGACCGGACCGGCCGGGAGGCCGGGACATTGAGTATTTGGACAAAGATGAAGCATGGGGGGCAGGGATGAGAATACACTGTCCGATCTGCGGAGAGCGGGACCGGCGCGAATTCTACTACAAGGGCGCGGCGGCCGCGGCAGAGCGGCCGGACCCGCAGGCGGACGCCGCCACCTGGAATGATTTCGTGCACCTGCGCGACAACCCCGCCGGGGTGACGCGGGACCTTTGGTATCACGAGGCCGGCTGTGCCGCGTGGATCGTGGTCACGCGCAACACGGCGACGCATGAGGTGCTGGGTGCGGTACTGGCGGAGGACCGGGCATGAGGGTTGCGGGCAGGGGGCTCATCGACCGGTCGCGTTCGGTCCCGTTCACGTTTGACGGGGTCCGCTATGCGGGCTTTGCCGGGGATACGCTGGCCTCGGCGTTGCTGGCCAATGACGTGCGGCTGGTGGGGCGGTCGTTCAAGTATCACCGCCCGCGGGGGATCCTGACCGCCGGCAGCGAGGAACCCAACGCGCTGGTCACTGTGGGCGTCGGCGGGCGGCAGGACCCGAACGTGCGGGCCACGATGCAGGAGCTGTTCGAAGGGCTGGAGGTGCGCAGCCAGAACCGCTGGCCGTCGCTGGGCTTCGACCTGATGTCGGTCAGTGATCTGGCGGCTCCGTTTCTGGGCGCGGGGTTCTATTACAAGACCTTCATGTGGCCGCGCGCCTTCTGGGAAAAGCTTTATGAGCCGGTGATCCGCCGCGCTGCCGGGCTGGGCGCGTTGTCGCGCCAGCACAACACGGATGTTTACGAAAAGGCCTTTGCGTTCTGCGACCTCCTGGTGATCGGATCGGGGCCGGCGGGCCTGATGGCGGCGCTGACGGCGGCGCGGGCCGGGGCAGATGTGATCCTTGCCGAAGAGGACAGCCGGTTCGGCGGGCGCCTGCTGGCCGAGGTCGAAGAGGTGGACGGGCAGCCGGGGGCGGACTGGGCCGGCGGCGTGATCGCCGAATTGGAGGCGATGCCCAACGTCCGGCTGATGCCGCGCACCACGGTGACCGGGGCCTACGACAATGGCACATACGGGGCATTGGAGCGGGTCGGCCACCATCGGCGCCGGCGGCCGCACCTGCCGCTGGAATGTTTCTGGCGGATCGTGGCGAAACAGACGGTGCTGGCTGCCGGCGCGCTGGAGCGTCCCGTTGCGTTCCGCAACAATGACCGGCCAGGCATCATGACCGCAGGGGCGGTGCGCACCTATCTCAACCGCTGGGGCGTCAGCCCGGGGCGCGCGATGACCGTGTTCGGCACCAACGATTCCGCCCATCGCACGGCGCGCGATCTGGTCGATGCAGGGGTTCACGTCGCCGCGCTGATCGACAGCCGCCATGACGCGCCCGCATCGGACGCCTTCCCGGTGATCCGCGGCGGACAGGTGTGCGGCAGTCAGGGGCGGCAGGGGCTGGAAAGCATCACCGTGCGCCGGCCCAGTGGAGAAGAGCGTATCCAGACCGATTGCCTTGCCATGTCCGGCGGGTGGAACCCGTCGGTGCATCTGACCTGCCACACCGGCGCGCGACCGGTCTGGCGCGAAGACCTGCTGGCCTTCGTGCCGGCCGAAAACGCGGTGCCCGGCCTGACACCGGCAGGCGCCTGCAACGGGGAGTTTTCGACCGCAGGCTGCCTGCGGGACGGGCGCGCCGCTGCCGCCAGGGCGCTGACCGCGCTGGAACGGCCCGTTCCCGAGGCCGGGCTGCCCGTGGCAGAAGACGACCCCTACCGCACCGACAGGCTCTGGGCCGTGGCCGGCAAGGGGCGGGCGTGGCTGGATTTCCAGAACGACGTGACGGTCAAGGACGTCAAGCAGGCGGCGGTCGAGAACTTCCGCTCGGTCGAACATATGAAGCGGTTCACCACGCAGGGCATGGCCACCGATCAGGGCAAGAATTCCAACATTGCCGCGCTGGCAGTGCTGGCCGATGCCACCGGGCGCGAGATTGCCGAAACCGGGACAACCACGTACCGCCCGCCCTATAGCCCGGTCTCCATCGCCGCGCTGGGCGCCGGCGGGCAGGGCGACGGGTTTGCGCCCGAACGGCTGACCACCAGCCACGCGGCAACGGTCGAAATGGACGCGCCGATGATCGAGGCCGGTCTGTGGTACCGGCCCAGTTTCTTTCGGCGGCAGGGCGAAAAAACATGGCGCCAGAGCTGTGACCGCGAGGTCAACATGGTCCGCCGGTCGGTCGGGGTGTGCGACGTGTCCACGCTGGGCAAGATCGACCTGCAGGGACCCGATGCCGGCGCGTTTCTGGATTTCGTCTATACCAACACGTTCAGCACGCTGAAGGTCGGGCGCACGCGCTATGGACTGATGCTGCGCGAAGACGGTCACGTGATGGATGACGGCACCACCGCGCGGCTGGGTGACAACCACTACGTGATGACCACCACCACTGCGGCGGCGGGCGAGGTGATGCGCCATCTGGAATTCGTGCACCAGTGCCATTGCCCGCAGATGAACGTCCGGTTCATTTCGGTGACTGAGCAATGGGCCCAGTTCGCCGTCGCCGGGCCGAAAGCGCGCGAACTGCTGGGCCGGATTCTGGACGATCCGCTGGTGCCCGGCGACTGGCCGTTCATGGCCTGCGGCGCAGTGTCGGTGCAGGATGTGCCGGGGCGGCTGTTCCGGATCTCGTTCTCAGGCGAACATGCCTATGAACTGGCCTTGCCCGCCTGTTATGGCGATGCCTTGTTTCGGCAGCTGGTAAGCGGGGCCGAGGCGTTGGGCGGCGGTGCCTACGGGATGGAGGCGCTCAATGTCATGCGCATCGAAAAGGGCTTTATCACTCATGCCGAAATCCACGGGCGGGTGACTGCCTTTGACATCGGGATGCAGCGGATGGTGTCGCAGAAGAAGGACTGTATCGGCAAAACCATGTCCGAACGGCCCGGCCTGATGGACCGGGGCCGGGCGCGGCTGGTGGGGCTGAAGCCGGTTGGTGCGGTCAAGCTGATCACGGCGGGCGCGCATCTCTATGACCGCGAGGCGGACCCGGTCCGGCAGAATCATCAGGGCTATGTGACCTCGAACTGCTTTTCGCCGACGCTGGACGGCGTGCTGGCGCTGGCTTTTCTGCAGCGCGGGCCGGAACGGTTGGGCGAGGTGGTGAAATCCGTGGATCATGTGCGCGGGATCGAAACATTGTGCGAAGTGGTCGATCCGGTGTTCTTTGACCCCGAAGGAGGGCGCGTCCGTGACTGAGCTGACTGCGAAATCGCCCTGCGACGGGCTGTTGCCGCTGACCATCGGGTCCGTGTCCTGCAGCGAGACTGTGTTTGACGCGATTACGTCCGTTGCGCCCTATGCCGGCGAGGCGGAATGGGTGTCTTCGGCGCTGCGCGGCCAGATCGGGGCAGAGTTTCCCGCCCCCAACCGCGCGACCGGCACGGCGCATAACCGCGCGGTCTGGAGCGGCCGGGATCAGGCGCTGGTGCTCGGCCCGCGTCTGGCGGAAATTCCCGGGGCGGCGATGACCGACCAGACCGACGCATGGGCCTGCGTGGCGCTGGACGGGGCGGGGGCCCGCGACGTGCTGGCCCGGCTGGTGCCCGTTGACCTGCGCGATCACGCCTTCAGTCAGGGCCACGCCGCACGGACACTGATCGGGCACATGACCTGCGTGCTGATGCGCACCGGCGAAAACCGCTATGGCATCATGGTATTCCGCTCGATGGCGCGGACTCTCGCTCATGACCTGCGATTGGCGATGGAAGCCGTGGACGCCCGCCGCTAGAGTGGCCCCGATTTGATTCCGGAGGTGCCCCGATGATCCGCTATGCGATTGCTTTCTGCCTGATGGCAGGTCCCGTTCTTGCCGCCGACAGCAAGGCGGTGAGCTGTGACTATCAGGCTCAGGTGGTCGGCGCCATTCAGCAGGCACGGATCGACCGGGTCAAGGAACGCGACGTGCCCAAGCACATCGCCGACAGCAACCCGACCTGGCCCGACAATTACAACGCGGCGATCCCGATCATGACGCCCTGGGTGTACCAGCAAAAGATGCGCGACGTTAAAAAGAAGGATCTGGCCGAGGCGTGGAAGGAACTCTGCCTGAAGCAGGGGTGATGCAGAGGTTTTGCAAAAACCCCTCGAAAAACTTTTTTCAAAAGTTTTGCGCCTGTGGCGATGTCGCGGCATAATAGGTCATGTCGCTGCCCCCTGGCTTTCTGGATGAACTGCGCGGCCGGCTGAGCCTCAGCCAGGTCGTCGGCCGCAAGGTCATGTGGGATCAGCGGAAATCCAATCAGGGCAAGGGCGACATGTGGGCGCCGTGCCCCTTCCATCAGGAAAAAACCGCGTCATTTCACGTAGATGACCGAAAAGGTTACTATTATTGCTTTGGCTGTCACGCCAAGGGCGACGCCATTTCCTTCGTGCGCGAGACGGAAAATGTAAGTTTCATCGAGGCCGTCGAAATCCTTGCCGGAGAGGCCGGGATGCCGATGCCGGAACGCGACCCGCGCGCGCAGGAGAAGGAGGACCGCCGCAGCCTGTTGTCCGAGGTGATGGAGCAGGCGGTACAGTTCTACCGCATGCAGCTGCGCACCGGGACGGCGGCAGAGGCGCGCACCTATCTCGACCGGCGCGGGCTGTCGCCCGAGGCGCTGGAGCGTTGGGAAATCGGGTTCGCACCCGAAGGCTGGCAGGTGCTGTGGGATCATCTTCGCGGCAAATCGGTGGCCGAGGACCTGATCGTCGAGGCCGGGCTGGCCAAGCCCAGCCGGAAAGGCGGCAATCCCTATGACACGTTCCGCAACCGCATCCTGTTCCCGATCCGCGACGCGCGCGGTCGGGCGATTGCCTTTGGCGGCCGAGCGATGGACCCTGACGACAACGCCAAATACCTGAACTCGCCCGAGACCCCGCTGTTTGATAAGGGTCGCAGCCTGTATAACCACGGCCCGGCCCGCGATGCGGCGGGCAAAGGCCAGCCGCTGATTGTTGCCGAAGGCTATATGGACGTGATCGCGCTGAGCGAGGCGGGGTTCGGCGCAACGGTGGCGCCGCTGGGCACGGCGGTGACCGAGGACCAGTTGCAGCTGATGTGGCGGATCGCGGACGAACCGGTCATTGCGCTGGACGGTGACACCGCTGGCCTGCGCGCCGCGCTGCGCCTGATCGACCTTGCGCTGCCGCTGCTGGAAGCCGGGAAATCCCTGCGCTTTGCACTGATGCCCGAAGGACAGGACCCGGATGACCTGATCCGTGCCTCCGGACCGGCAGCGATGCAAAACCTGCTGGATCAGGCGCAGCCGATGGTCCGCCTGCTGTGGCAGCGCGAAACCGAGGGCCGGGTGTTTGACAGCCCCGAACGCAAGGCCGCGCTGGACAAGGCGCTGCGCGAAAAGATCATGCTGATCCGCGACGGATCTTTGCGCAGTCATTACGGGGCCGAGATCAACCAGCTGCGCCGCGCGCTGTTCGCGCCGCCGCGCACTTTCGTTCCGGGGCGTTCGCGTCAGGCGCCGCCCGCCGCGCCTCTGCCGGGTACGCGCCAGTCGCTGCTGGCCTCTGCCGATACCGCCGACGCGCAGATGCGCGAGGCCGTTATTCTGGCGATCCTGATATCGACGCCTTCGATCCTGCCGGAATTCGAATCCCGGCTCGACACGATGACCTGCACCAGCCCCGACGGCGCCGCTCTGCGTGACCTCCTGCTGCGGGTGCCCGCCGATGACAGGCCTCTGCGCGACGTTATTGTCGCGGAACTGGGCGAAGCGGCCCTTGAAAACCTGTTTGGTCAACGCCATGTGGCTGTCAATCCCTGCTTCCGACGACCAGACGACCCGGACCTGGCGCGTATGACTCTGACCGAGGAATTCGCCAAGCTCGACGCGATCCGGGGTCTCAGCGCCGAGGTGGCCGAAGCCGCCGAGGATCTGAGCGACATGGCTGACGAGGCCCTGACATGGCGGCTGAGCCAGGCTGCCGAAGCCCGAAACCGCGCAATGCGCAGCCAGTTCGAGGACACGGCCGAATATGAAACCGGAGACAATGGGGCCCGAATCAACCGCCAGGAACGCGAGGCCTTTGACAGCCTTCTGGACCGCATCGGGTATTCCAAACGGCAACACTGACGCCTTTTCTTAAGGCATTACAAACGAATTCAGGGTAGATGGGTGGCCGAATCACCCGATCACGCTATTGATTCGGTCACCGCGAATCACCTCATCTCTGACCAGGAGCACCGAATGGCCGCCAAGGACACCGCCGAGGAAAGCAAGACAGAAGAGCAGGACGCCGAGATTTCGCTCGATATGAGCCAGACCGCGGTCAAGAAGATGATCGCCGAGGCGCGTGAACGTGGCTACATCACCTACGATCAGCTCAATCAGGTGCTGCCTCCGGATCAGGTGTCCTCGGAACAGATCGAAGATGTGATGTCCATGCTCTCCGAAATGGGCATCAACATCATCGAGGACGAAGAGGCCGAGGAGGAAGAGCAGAAGGGCTCGACCGAGATCGCCACCACCTCGGACGCGCGTGAAGTCACGCTGGCCAGCCAGCAGACCGAGAAGCTCGACCGCACCGACGACCCGGTGCGCATGTACCTGCGCGAAATGGGCAGTGTCGAACTGCTCAGCCGCGAGGGCGAAATTGCCATCGCCAAGCGGATCGAGGCCGGCCGCAACACGATGATCGCGGGCCTGTGCGAAAGCCCGCTGACGTTTCAGGCCATCACCATCTGGCATGACGAACTGCTGAGCGAAGATATTCTCCTGCGCGACGTGATCGACCTGGAAACCACATTCTCGGGCCAGATGGGCGAGGATGGCGAGGTCGAGGAACCGGTGGTCGACACTTCCGCAGTTCAGGCGCAGAAGCCGGCCAACGACACCGGGCCGGAACTGGATGCCGACGGCAATCCGATCGCCAAGGATGACGACGACGACGACGACGAGCAGGCCAACATGTCGCTCGCAGCGATGGAAGCCGCGCTCAAGGATCGTGTGCTGAGCATGCTGGAACGGATTTCATCCGATTATGCCCAGCTGAGCGAGATGCAGGACAGCCGGATTTCGGCCACGCTGAACGAAGACGGGTCGTTTTCGGACCGGGACGAGGAAACCTATCAGGCGCTGCGCACCGAGATTGTGACGCTGGTGAACGAACTGCACCTGCACAACAACCGCATCGAAGCGCTGATCGACCAGCTTTACGGCATCAACCGCCGGGTCATGTCGATCGACAGTTCCATGGTCAAGCTGGCCGATCAGGCGCGGATCAACCGCCGTGACTTCATCGATGCCTATCGTGGGCGGGAACTGGATCCGAACTGGCTGGCCGACATGGCCGAAAAGCCGGGTCGCGGCTGGCAGATGTTCATTGAACGCTCGACCGCCAAGGTCGAAGAGCTGCGCGCCGACATGGCGCAGGTCGGGCAGTATGTCGGGCTCGACATCTCCGAATTCCGCCGCATCGTGCAGCAGGTTCAGAAGGGCGAGAAAGAAGCCCGCCAGGCCAAGAAGGAAATGGTCGAGGCGAACCTGCGTCTGGTGATCTCGATTGCCAAGAAATACACCAACCGTGGGCTGCAATTCCTTGATCTCATTCAGGAAGGTAATATCGGCCTGATGAAGGCGGTCGACAAATTCGAATACCGCCGGGGCTACAAGTTTTCGACCTACGCGACATGGTGGATCCGCCAGGCGATCACCCGGTCCATCGCCGACCAGGCCCGCACGATCCGTATCCCGGTGCATATGATCGAAACGATCAACAAACTGGTGCGCACCGGCCGCCAGATGCTGCACGAGATCGGCCGCGAACCGACGCCGGAGGAACTGGCCGAAAAGCTGCAGATGCCGCTGGAGAAAGTCCGCAAGGTGATGAAGATCGCCAAGGAGCCGATTTCTCTGGAAACGCCCATCGGCGACGAGGAAGATTCGCAGCTCGGCGATTTCATCGAGGACAAGAACGCGGTCCTGCCCCTGGATTCGGCGATTCAGGAGAACCTGAAGGAAACCACCACCCGTGTGCTGGCCTCGCTCACCCCGCGCGAAGAACGCGTCCTGCGCATGCGCTTTGGCATCGGCATGAACACCGACCACACGCTCGAAGAGGTCGGCCAGCAGTTCAGCGTCACCCGCGAACGCATCCGGCAGATCGAGGCCAAGGCGCTCAGGAAGCTCAAGCATCCGTCGCGGAGCCGGAAATTGCGGAGTTTCCTGGATCAGTGAAACCTCAATCCGCAGAGTGCGCATTCATGTGCATCGTGCCGGGAGTACAGATAAAGCTGCTCATGTATGCACCCTACGGTGCCCTCAGTTCGCTTGATCGCGAGACGTAGCCTTGTTGATCGCGGCGCGCGTGCCACAGATCAGAACCGATCCAAAATCTACCCCGCCCGGCATCATTTTTGGCCTGACCCGGCCCGATTGATTTTTTCTGTCCATCACCCTAGCTCTGTCGCATGACCACAACCGCCTCCCCCACCATCGGCCTTGCCCTCAGCGGCGGGGGCGCGCTGGGCGTGGCACATATCCCGGTGTTGCAGGCCTTCGACGATCTGGGGCGCAAGCCGGCGGCCATCGCCGGCGTGTCCATCGGATCCGTCATCGGCGCCATGTATGCGGCCGGGATGAGCGGGGACGCCATTCGCGAGCATTTCCTGCATCTCGGCGAACGTCCCGTTGCCCAGATGTGGAAGGTCGCCATGCAGGGCGCGCTGGACTTCCGCAAGGGATTTGCCTCGGTCGATGCCGAGATATTCGCAAACGCGCTCCTGCCCGAAAACCTGCCGGACCGGTTCGAAGACCTGCCGATCCCGCTCCATGTCGTGGCCAGCGATTTTCACAGCAAGCAGGGACGGTGTTTTTCGACCGGGCCGCTGCGCCCGGCCGTGGCCGCCTCCATCGCTATTCCCGGCGTGTTCAGACCTGTGGCGTATGCCGGGCGGATCTATGTGGACGGCGGTATCTCGGGCAACCTGCCTTTGCAGCATCTGCCACCGGTCGATCTGATCGCGGCGGTCAATGTTCTGCAGGACCCGCCCAGCGATGACAGCAATGTTCCCGGTCAGCTGGAGGCCGCAATCGGGGCCCTGCGCACAATGATCGACAAGCGGGTCAGGGAAGACCTGAGCGTCCATCCCCCCGACATCTTCATCGAACCGCCGGTCAGGCCGGTTGGCGCCCGGGCGCTGTGGCAGATCGAAACCCTGCTGGCCGATGCAGAGCCGGCGCGGGAAACGGCGCGGGCGGCACTGGCGGCTGCATGTGCCGGAGTGGTGTCCGCCTGACGCGCTGCTTTGCCCTTGCCCGCGGGCTGCGCTACACTGGCGCCGTTGCCGGCGGTTCGTGCGCCAATCACCCCACGGGAGGCAAATGCCATGTCGCTTTTTTCACGCCTGTTCGGCGGTGGCGGATCTGAGCCTGAGACCGAAGCGGAAGACTATAACGGCTTTCTGATTTTTCCCGAACCGGTCAAAGAGTCCGGCGGCTTCCGCATCGCGGCCCGGATCGAGAAGGAGATCGGCGGCGAACTGAAGATCCACAACCTGATCCGCGCCGATGTCTGCACCAACCCCGACGAGGCCGTGCGGCTTTCCACGGCCAAAGCAAAGCAGATGATCGACCAGATGGGCGACAAGCTGTTCGGCTGAGAACGGCCGGTCCCGCGACGTTGCGGCGCTTGCCCGTATCGGGCTTGCGTGCAAGGCTGCCCCGTGTCGTCTCAGGGGTGTATCGTTTCATGTCCGTCACCAACCCGTTCCGCCGCCATCCGCGTTTTCTGGCCCGGCTGCCCCGCATTGTCCGCCTTTATGTTTTGAACTGCCTGATCGGGTTTTCCCTCTCGGGTCTCTTCACCGGCGCTATCCTGTGGTTCAACGTGGCCGGGATCGGGCATCTGGTTCAGAATGTGTCAGGCGGCTGGCTCGCTGCGCTGGTGTTTTTCACGCTGAACGGCATCGTTTTCGCCGGGGTACAGACGGGGATCGTTGTCTGGTCCATGGATTACGACGATGACGATCACCGCGACCGGGGCCTGCCGGTGCCGGTACTGCAGCCCGCAGCGGTCCGGGTGGCCGCCCCCCGGCGGACGCCGCGGGGCTGACCGAAAAATCTGTCCCTTCGTCGGCGACGTTCCATGTTACACTGATCGTCAGGTAACAAGTGGAGCCCCTCTCATGCGCATCCTCAAATGGATACTTGCCGTCATTGTCGTACTGGTCGCCGTTTTCATCGTGGGTGGCCTGATCCTGCCGCGAAACATCGAGGTCTCCCGTTCGGTTCAGATCGACGCCCCGGCCGATGCGGTGTTCCCGCATGTCAACAGCCTGAAGGCGACGCAGGCGTGGTCGCCATGGCTGGAGCGGGATCCCGATGTGGTCCTCACCTTTTCCGGTGCGGATGCCGGGGTGGGTGCGAAAATGGCGTGGGTCTCGGAGCATCCGCAGGTCGGCTCCGGTGCCCAGGAAATCACCGCTTCCGTCGAGAATCAGAGCGTGACAACCGCGCTCGACTTTGGCGACATGGGCACCGCATCGGCCACGTTCGACCTGACGGACAGCGGCGGCGGCACAACGCTGACATGGGGGTTCACGGCGGATATGGGCGGTGGTCCGGCCGGCCGCTGGATGGGACTGATGATGGATAAATGGGTCGGCGCCGATTACGAACAGGGTCTGGCCAATATCAAGACGCTGGTCGAAGGCTGACGGACATCACGGCGGTGTGTGGCCGGATCCGATTGAAATCCCGACCCGATGGCTTACAGTTCGGTCAAGCCATTCAGGACAGGAGATTTCGATGCAAAAGCGTATCCGGACGACATTATTCGTATCCATCGGCGCTGCGGTCATAGCTACGGCGGCGTCCGCCACCATGCCGGACGGCTGGGAGGTGAACCCGGTCAATTCGGTTGTCTACGAAGCGGTTTCCGAAGGGGCGCATGGCGGCGCCGCGTTCTGGTGTGCGGCGGGCACCTATGCCGAGGTGCATCTGAAGGCCAAGCCGGGGGACGAGATCTATGTGGCCCGCGGCGCCGGGCCGAGCGTCACCACCAACCGGCGATCCGCGGCGCAATTCACGCTTGATCCGGAAGCGGCGGGCATTACCCCGGCCGAATCCTCCGGCGATCTCAATGAGCCCAATGTCGGCGAACATATGAGTGCCGGGCAGGCCCGGACGTTCTGTTCCACAGGTTGATGAAAGAGGATCTGGAATGAAGAAGTACCTGGCAACGGGGCTGCTGGCCCTTTCTGCCGCTTTGATGGCTGGTGCGGTCGCGGCGCAGGAGTTCAGGGGAAAACACGGCACCCGGATCAACCCGGTTAATGCCGCCGTGTTCGAAGTTGTGGCCAAGTCGTCTTCGCGCGGGGCGGATTTCTGGTGCGGGGCGGCGGATTATGCCCGCCGGTCGCTGGGTTATGGCTGGAAGGACCGGGTCTATGTCGCCCGTGCCATGGGCCCCAGCGTGACCACCAACCGCCGTTCGGCCGTGCATTTCACGATGGACCCGGCGGCGGCGGGGATAACGCCCGGCGGCTCGTCGAACAGCATCAACCGGTTTACGGTCGGTGACAGCATGTCAATCCAGCACGCGAACACCTACTGCACCATGCCCCCGACCCGGTTCTGATCGATGCGGACAACACTCACCTCGCTATGTGTAATGCTGGTCCTGGTTCCGGCTGCGGCACAGGCCTGGCGCGCGATCAACGGGACCGAGGTCAACCCGGTGCGCAAGGGCGTGTTTGAAGTCATTCCCTCAGGGCGATCGGGGCCTCAGCAATTCTGGTGCGGGGCGGGCGATTACGCGCGGATGGTTCTGGGCGTTGGCGCGACCCAGCGCATCTATATCTGGCGCGCGATAGGACCCTCAGAAACCCGCCCCGGCGCCAAGTCGGTTCAGTTTTCCCTGTCACCGCCGCCGGGCAAGGAAGATTACCAGCCGGGCTATTCCCTGTCGGTTAAGCATGAAGGCGACAATCTGGATGCGGCGATGGCCCGCCGATATTGCTCCAGCGCGTTCCCTTTCTGATCAGCGCCCTTGAAGAACGGGCAAACCGGTTTACAATTGGCACCGGGCGGCAGGGCAATTACGCCCGGCGACAACCCGCCCGGACCCGCGCCGATTTTGGGCGCATTCCGAAGATTGACCGGCGGCATTTCAGGCTGCGGCGATCCAAACAGCGGAGTATGAGATGATTTTCAGGAATGTAAGAACGATCTTTGCACTGGCGGCAGCAGCCTCAATGGCTGCAGGTTCCGCGCTGGCCTTTACCTCCAGCAACTACATGCGGGTGAACCCCGTGTCCGCGTCCGTGTTCGAGGTGGTGGCCCGCGGCAGGGCCAATCCCGGCGACTACTGGTGCGCGGCGGCGGAATTCCTGCTGTTCAACGGCAGCACCAACGCGACCCAGCGGATTTACGTGGTGCGCCGTCTGGGCGCGGCGGAAACGATGAACCGCCGCTCGGCGGTGCACTTTTCGCTCGTGGCGCCCGAGGGTGTCGATACCCGTCCGGGCTTTACCATGTCGGTCAAGCGCGTCGGCGAGAACCTGAGCGCGGCGATGGCCCGCAACCAGTGTTACGATTTCGACTATCGCTGGATCCCGTGAACAGGGAATGGATCAGGCCGAATTCACTGTCCGCACGCAGGGCGCCGGGCTCTACGAGGTGACGTCCGAGCTGCGGCAGTGGGTCCGGGGCCAAAGCACGGCCCAGGGGTTACTGACGCTCTTCGTGCGCCATACGTCATGTTCGCTGCTGATTCAGGAAAACGCGGATCCGGATGTCCGGACCGATCTTCAGGGGTTCCTGACCCGGCTGGTGCCCCGCGGGGATCACCCGGACATGGCGTGGCTGACCCATGTTCTGGAAGGGCCGGATGACATGCCGGCCCATATCCGCGCCGCCCTGTTGCCGGTCTCGCTGAGCATCCCGGTTGCCGGACATGCGCCGGTGCTGGGCACATGGCAGGGGATCTACCTGTTCGAACACCGCGATGCGCCGCACACACGGCGCATCGCGGCGCATCTGGCCTGAACGGGTTTCATCATCTAGCGGCGCAAATTCGCCCCTACCCAAATCCTAGAGGGTATCCTATACTTGTGGATAAGTGGCCCGAAGCGGCCACAACAAGAGGCGGAAATCAACAAAGGAATGGGGCTCATGCGCTGCCCGTTTTGCGGAAACATAGATACGCAGGTCAAAGACAGCCGTCCGGCTGAGGATCATGTGGCGATCCGGCGGCGAAGGTTCTGCCCGGCCTGTGGCGGGCGGTTCACCACGTATGAACGCGTGCAACTGCGCGATCTGGTCGTGATCAAATCCAGCGGACGACGCGAGGATTTCGACCGCGACAAGCTGGAACGGTCGATCCGGATTTCAATGCAGAAGCGGCCGATCGAACCGGAGCGGATTGATCAGATGATCTCGGGCATCGTTCGGCGGCTGGAAAGCATGGGCGAAACCGACATCAAGTCCAGCCAGATCGGCGAGATCGTGATGGAGGCGCTGGCCCGGATCGACACCGTGGCCTATGTCCGTTTTGCCAGCGTTTACAAGAATTTCCAGGCGGCTGACGATTTCGAGGACTTCGTTCACGAATTGCGGCCCCAGGTTCCCGACGCAGAGTGACCTTGGACGACCGCCGGTACATGGCCAGCGCGCTGGCCCTTGGCCGGCGCGGTCTCGGGCGCTGCTGGCCCAATCCGGCGGTTGGATGTATTCTCGTGCGCGAGGGCCGGATCGTCGGGCGTGGCTGGACACAGCCGGGCGGGCGTCCGCATGCCGAGACCGTTGCGCTTGCGCAGGCAGGCGCGCAGGCGCGCGGGGCAACTGCCTATGTCTCGCTGGAGCCCTGCGCCCATCACGGTCAAACCCCGCCCTGTGCCGAGGCTCTCGTGACTGCGGGAGTGACCCGGGTCGTGGCTCCGCTGGAGGATTCTGACGCGCGCGTGGCCGGTCAGGGCTTTGAAATTCTGCGTCAGGCCGGGATCGAGGTGACAACCGGCATCATGGCGGACGACGCGGCCCGCGATCACGCCGGGTTCTTTTTGCGAACCGAGCAGGGCCGGCCCTTCGTGACACTCAAGCTGGCCTCCAGTTTCGACGGGCGTATCGCCACCGCCACCGGGCAGAGCCAGTGGATCACCGGGCCCGGCGCCCGGCGCGCGGTTCATGCGATGCGGGCGCGACATGACGCGGTGATGGTTGGCGCCGGAACCGCGCGCGCCGATGATCCCGCGCTGACGGTGCGCGGGATGGGCATCACCGGTCAGCCCGTGCGCGTGATCGTGTCCCGGCGGCTGGACCTGCCGCTGATGGGCCAACTGGCCCGTACAGCGGGCGAGGTGCCGGTCTGGCTGTGCTGCGGGCATGACGCCGATCCCAAGCGCAAGAACGCCTGGACCGGGCTGGGCGCGCGGCTGCTGGAATGCGGCGTGCATGGTGTACAGCTCGACCCGGCGGACGTGTTACAGCATCTGGGTGCGGCGGGTCTGACCCGGGTGTTCTGCGAAGGCGGCAGCGCGCTGGCGGCGTCGCTGCTGGCGGCGGATCTGGTCGATGAACTGGTCGGGTTTTCGGCCGGGCTGGTGATCGGGGCCGAAGGCATGCCGTCGGTCGGGGCCATGGGGCTGAGCCGGCTGGACGAAGCGCCGAGGTTCCGACTTGGCGAAACCCGCGCCATTGGCGCCGATATCCTTCACCGCTGGGTGCGCGGCGGCTGACGGCCCCGCCTCACCGCCAGAGAAACGACCAGGTCGCGAACAGCCCCTGCAGCTTGGACAGGCTCCGGTTGCCCAGGCCGGGCCGCGGCAGGGGACCATGCGTCAGCCGGTCAACCATCACTTCGACAGGGCAGGGGATCCCGGTGACCGGGTCGAAATAGCGCGGATAATCGATCAGCGCCGCGTGCACCAGACCTTCCAGCGACGGCCGGGCCACGCGCCGCGCGGGCACATCGCCGCGGTCCTCGGTCAGACCCCAGCCCGCATAAAACGGCGCGCCCAGCGTGGTCACACCGACCCCGCGCAGCAGCGCTTCGAACCCCATCAGCGAGGTGATCGTCCAGACTTCCTGCACCTGATCCAGCAGCGCGACTGGATCGGCATCGGTTGCCACCACGTCAGCCAGCCCGCCTGCATCAACCGCGCCGCTGCGCAGCCCGGCCTCCACGTCCGGGTGGGGTTTGTAGATCACCACCGCGTTCGGCCGTGCCGCCCGCACCGCCTGCAGCAGTTCGAGGTTGGTGCGCTCCGCGCCGGCGCCTTTCAGGATCGACGCGTCATCCTCGACCTGTCCGGGGACCAGAACCTTGTGCCCGGCCGGCAAGTCCGGCGCCGGGAGGTGCAGGTTGTACTTGCTCAGCTGCCCGTCGATCAGCCGCGCGATCAGCCGCTCGGCGCGCCGCGCCTGATCGGGCCGCAGCGTTTCGCGCGCCGCAATCCGGTGTTCCAGCCGCGATGGCCCGGTCGGGTCATAGTAGATGCCCAGATCGTCGGTCACCAGCGACAGCGGCGGGATCAGCTCCGCGCCCAGACCGCGCGACCGCAGGAACCCGTCTTCGACCCGGACCGCGCCGTCATGCTCGGGCCCGGCCTTGCCGGCCCAGACCATGCGTGGCCGGCCCGCCGCGGCGGCCTTTTGCGGGTCGTCCTCGAACCGGATGCCGGCCTCCTGCCCGAAAAACCGCTGCAATGGCCGGCGTTTCCACATCCGCATGCCGCTGGCCACCCATCCCTGCCGGTCCTCGCGCCACGCCCTTGCGCGGGCCTCCAGACTGTCGATCACGCGGGACAGGTCGCACAACGCGTCGGTATACGGGTCGTACCAGACCGGGTATTCCATCATCGCCCCGGCAAAAAGCTGTGCCCGCGTCAGGCGGCGCTGGCGCCGCGGTACCGGCTGGTAATCTTCCGTCAGACCCCAGCCGGCATAGAACGGTTGACCGAACACATGCGGTTTGTGCCCGGCAAGGATCGCCTCGAAGCCCAGCTGCGACGACACCGTGTATACCGCGATCGCCCCTTCCAGCAGGTGCCACGGGCTGATCGGATCGGTGCACAGCGACACCCGCCCGCCGGCATCTGCGGCGGTGAAATAACCGTTGCGCAGGGCCATCCGGGTTTCGGGGTGGGTCTTGATCAGCACTTTCGCGCCGGGATGATCTTCCTGCGCGCGGACCAGCATGTCGATGAACGTGGCCCGGTCCGCGCCGCTGGCGGCGACGGATGCATCGCCCAGCGTCTGGTCCACCACCAGCACATAGCCCGGCGCCGGCGGGTCGATGTGCGGGTCCACCGCGCTGTATTTGCTCAGATGCGCGTCTTTCAGACGGGCGATGGCGTCGCGGGCCTGTCCCAGCACAGCACTGTCATCCAGCGGGCTGCGCGACAGGATCTGTTCCAGATCGGAAGGTTCGGAAGCGTCGAAATGCACGCCGCTGCGGTCCAGATGCAGGCCGATCGGCGGTTCGCCCGCGCGGCCCGGATGCAGCGACCGCAAAACGCGTCCTCCACCCGCAGCAGCGGAACATCGTAACGCACGGCCATGGCCCGGCCCCGATGCGCGGTCGGGCTGTTCCCCCAGACCCCGATCCGGTCCCCCTCGCGGGGCAGGCCCAGATGGATGGAATAACCGCTCAGCTCCAGTATCCGGCGCAGTCTGCGCTGGGTCAGGAAACCGCCATTGTAAACCAGCAACCGCTCGGGCGGGGCGTTGTCGCCCGGGCGTGTCATGGTCAGAAGGTATTGGCCAGTGTTGCGGTGTTCGCAATCGGCGTCAGCGAGCCGGAGATGATGGTCAGCGTCTTGGTCCACTGGGCATACGGCGCTTCGGTCACGTAAAGCGTGTCGCCATCGCGGATCACGAAGTCACGGGCCAGAAACAGACCGTTGGGCTCGGTCAGGTTCAGCACGTAAACCATACGCTGTGCGCCTTCCAGATCGCTGCGTCCAAGCACCTGACCGGCGATTTCCGCCGGTTCGTTGCGGATGATGAAGACACCCGTCGGATCGGAAGTGGTTGATATCAGCCCGCCGACCTGCGCGATCGCCTCCAGCGCGCTCAAGTCCTGGCTCTCGAACGGAACCCGCGACTGCGATGATGTTGCACCCAGCGCGGTGAACGTGCGGGTGTCGCCTTCGACCAGCACCTGATCGCCGCCGCGCAGGGCGATGTCCAGTTCGGGATGATCATAGAGATCCTGAAACCAGATGCGCCCCTGCTGACCGCCGCGCGTCACAGTGATCTGGGCAATTTCCGGTTCGATCGTCACGCCGCCGGCATTGGCCAGCATCGCGCCCAGCGTCCGGGTCGGGCGTTCGATCGGGTAAACCCCCTGCGAGCCCACCGCGCCGACCAGCGACACGGTCGATCCGTCCCCGGCCAGCCGGCGCACCTGCACCTGCGGGTCCGGTGTCTGATCTTCGAGTTCGCGGGTGATCATTTCGCGCAGCTGGTCGGGCGTGTTGCCCGAGGCGCGCAGCCGCCCCGCATAAGGTACGAAGATAAATCCTGCGCTGTCGACCTGTACCTCTTCCAGCGGGGTCGCATTGACACCCTCGTTGGACAGCAGGCCATCATCCACGTTTTCCCAGATCGTCAGGCCCAGCGTGTCGCCCGGCCGGATCGTGTCCGAGGTCAGCTTGGAGGCATTCCTGAAGCTGTTGGTAAAGCCCAGAGCCGGAACAACGGCGGTTGCGCGGGTCACCCGATCGTTCACCGAAACGATATAGGCATCCCCCTCGCGCTGCACCGAGCCGGCATAAATCTGGCGTTTATTGGGGCCGACCTGCGGCAAGCCGCAGGACGCAATGATGGACGTCACGCACATAAACGCGACGGGCCTAACCCACCGGACAAAAACGGATTTCACTGCTCGGTCTCCTCGACCTGTATTGTTCTGCCTCAACTTTTTTTCGCAAGCTATCGGAATCTGGGCGAAAAATCCAGTCCCGCTTGCTTGTCTTCAGTTCACGATCCGCAACTGTTGCCGCGGGGCCGCTGTGCCCGACTTCAAGGCATCGTACGGATCGTCGTCGGCCAGCATCATGTCGACGACCTGGCGCAGCAGCTGACGCCGGCCACGAGCCGAGTAGAAACCGCCCGGCAGCTGGCTGGTTTCCAGAAGGAACCGCCGGAAATCCCGGTACGCCCGGTTGTCCGGCCGGCTGGCCCCGGCGAAAAATTCCTTCAGCGGCTGGGTCGATACGAATTCGGGCTTGGCATAGACCGCCTTGCCGAACACCTTGATCGGAATGCCCCGCCACAGCACCTGCTGGCCGGCGGTGGAATTGACCGTTGCGGCGCTGCGCGCGTCGTTCAGAAGCTGCGCCAGCTTGCCGCCCCGCACATAGTGCACCCGGTCGCTCAGCCCGTGCTGACGGGCAAGGCGCCTGACTTCGCGGCGGATCGGCACCCGGCCGTCTTCCAGCGGATGCACCTTGACGACAAGGTGATGATGCTGTGGCGCACCGGCGGCAAACCCTTCCATGATCTCGGCCAGAAACTCGGTCATGGTCGAGAACGGGGAATGTTTCTGAAAGCTGCTGTCATGTTCCAGCTGCAACAGCGCAAGGTGATAGGGAAACCCGCCGTTGCGGATGCGCCATGTGGACAGGATCCGGTCGGCCGCCTGCGCCGGCATCAGCAGCAGGCGTTTCAGGTAAAGCTGAAACTCCTTGGCCACGGACAGCGCCCGGTGCGGCTGGAAATTGCGGTAATCGCCGTTCCGGAACAGGACGAACCAATGGTACAGCGCGCCGTAAAAGACGTGCTGGCGCATGTCGCCCCAGTGGCCCGGCGGCAGCGGCGCTTCCATGTCCGACTGCGCCAGCGCGGTCTGCATGTCCGGAATGGTCATGTTCATCAGACGGGAATTGCCGTTCGATCCGCCGCGTTCGTAGGTCACCCAGTAGGGGCGCATATAGCCTTCCTCGAAGACGTGGATGCGCAGGCCCAGCCGTCGGGCCTCGGCGATCGCATCGGCATGGATCGGGCGGGTGTCTCCGTAGAGCACGATGTCGGTGACCCGCCGCGTGTCGACGATTTTCGCAAACTCCGCGCCCCAGTCATCGACGGTGCCGCGATAGGGCAGGTAGGTGGACGGGTCGAACCAGAACGCCCGGTCGCCGGCATTGAACCCGACGCGCCAGACGGTGCAGCCCGCGGACTGAACCATGCGGCCAAGCGCGTTAAAGAAGGGTCCGTGAGGGCCCTGCAAAAACAGAAACACGCGTGACGTCGGTGACGGGCTCGGCATTGGTGTCCCTTTGCGCCAGATCGGCATTGACCCATGTCCTAACATCGCGGTTCGGCAAAACTATGGCGCGGGCAAGGCGGCCGTGCAAGCCGGAGAGGCTTGTCCGTGCCGCGCCCGCCGATTAGGTGAGGTGCAGACAGAGGAAAGGGCACGGCATGTTCACCGGTATCATCACCGACATAGGCAAAATCGCTGAACTGGAAAAGGCGGGCGATCTGCGTGCGCGGATCTCCACCGGTTACGATACCGCAGGCATCGATATCGGCGCATCGATTGCCAGCGACGGGGTGTGCCTGACGGTGATCGCGCTGGGGCCGGGCTGGTACGACGTGCAGATCAGCGCCGAAACCGTGTCGAAAACCAATATCGGCGACTGGCGCGTCGGCGGCCGGGTCAACCTGGAACGCGCGCTGCGCGTCGGGGACGAACTCGGCGGGCATATCGTGTCGGGCCATGTCGACGGGGTGGCGCGGGTGGTGTCGGTCAGCGAAGACGGCGACAGCACGCGGATCCGGTTCCGCGCGCCTGCGGACCTGTCGCGGTTCATCGCGCCCAAGGGATCGGTGGCGCTGAACGGGACGTCGCTGACGGTGAACGAGGTGCAGGGTGATCAGTTCGGCGTGAACCTGATCCCGCACACCAAAGAGGTCACCACATGGGGAGAGGTCGGCGAGGGCGACGCGGTCAACCTTGAGATCGACACGCTGGCCCGCTACGTCGCGCGGCTGGCCGAAACCGCCTAGGCGTGCGGAGTGCGCGTGCCGCGCACGCTTTTTTGTCTCGTCACCGGCCTGCGGCCGGATCCTCGGGGCGCGGTCCTCGGGCTGACATGTCTCTGCACCGCCGGATCCGGGCGCGGGGCCGGACGCCTCCGGCGGGAGTATTTGCGCAAAGATGAAGGGCCGGGTGACGGGTCCGCCGGCCGTGCGGCTGCAAAGGCGGATTGAAGCCGCGGCGAATACGGATACAGTCGGCGAAAACCGGGAGGAGCCATGTCAGAGCTGAGTTTTCTGGAGACGCCGCAGGGTCGCAGGCTGGCTTATGCCCGGACGGAGGGGACCGGGCCGGCAGTGGTGTTCCTGGGCGGGCTGAAATCGGACATGGAGGGCACCAAGGCGGTGCATCTTGAGGACTGGGCCCGGGCGCGGGGCCGGGCGTTTCTGCGGTTCGACTATTCCGGTCATGGCCGCAGCAGCGGCCGGTTCGAGGACGGCTCGATCGCGGACTGGCACGAGGACACGGTTGCCGCGATCGACGCACTGACGGAGGGGCCGCTGATTGTCGTCGGGTCCTCCATGGGCGGCTGGCAGGCGTTGCTGCTGGCCCGCGCGCGGCCCGGACGCATTGCCGGCATGGTCACCATCGCCGCGGCTCCGGATTTCACCGAGGACGGGTACTGGGCCGGGTTCACCGAGGCGCAGCGGCAGACGATTTTGGCCGGCGGTAACGTGGAGCTGCCGTCGGACTACATGGAGCCCTACGTGGTGACGCCGAAGATGATCGAAGACGGACGCCGGTCGCTGGTGTTGCGTGCACCGCTGGCGCTGCCTTTCCCGGTGCGCTCTCTGCAGGGCACGGCCGATACGGCGGTGCGCACCGAGACCGCGCTGCAGCTGCTGAATCATGCCGAATGCGCGGATATGCGGCTGACGCTGGTCCGGGACGCCGATCACCGGTTTTCCGATGACGCCTGCCTGCGGCTGATCGAACAGGCGGTGGCAGAGGTGTCCGGCGCCGGTGCGCAAGAACAGGAGCCGGAATGCTGAAACTGATCAGGATCGTGTTGCAGATCATCACCGTGATTGCGCTGGGCATCATCGCGCTGTGGGTTTTCGGGCCGCGCGAGCCGGTCGATCTGGAAGCCGGGTTCGACCCGCGCCGCTTCGGCGAAGGGGTGCAGGTCTATTTCGAGACAACCGAGGCGACCCGGGACGACATCACCCCGGGGGTGGAAAAGCGGGTGGTCTGGCAGGACGGGTTCAAAGAGCAGCGCACCCCGGTCTCGATCCTGTATGTGCACGGGTTTTCCGCCACCTCCGAAGAGATCCGCCCGGTGCCCGATCAGCTGGCCGAGGCGCTGGGGGCGAACCTGATCTACACGCGGCTGGCCGGGCATGGGCGCGGCGGCGACGCGATGGGCGAGCCGGTGATCAATGACTGGATGCAGGACATGGCCGAGGGGCTGGCCGCGGCCCGGGCGGTTGGCGAAAAGGTGGTCGTGCTGTCCACCTCGACCGGCGGCACGCTGTCGGCCGCCGCCGCCTTCGACACGGCGATGTCCGAAAACGTGGCCGCGATGATCTTCGTGTCGCCGAATTTCGGCATCAACGACAGCTCTGCGCCGCTGCTGACCTTTCCCGGTGCGGAATGGTGGCTGCCCTTGCTGGCGGGTGAGCGGCGCAGTTTCGAGCCGCAGAACGCGGCGCAGGGCACGTATTGGAGCACGGATTACCCGATCCGGGCGGTGCTGCCGATGGCGGCGCTGGTGGATGCGGTAGTCGATATGGATTTTGGCGAGGTGACGATCCCCGCGCTGTTCTGGATTTCAGCGCATGATCAGGTCGTGCGGGCGGAAGTCACGCAACAGATCGCGGCCCGCTGGGGCGGCCCGGCCGCGCTGGAACTGGTCGACGTGACCGACGGGATGGACCCGGGCGCGCATGTGATCGCCGGTGATATCATGTCTCCTGCGGGCACCGGCCCGGCGGTGCAGGGCATGCTGGCATGGTTGCGCGCGAAGGGGCTCTGAGATGCGCCGGCCCGGCAGCATGTGGAGCCTTGAGACGCTGGGCCGTGTGCGCCTGTCGCGGCATTTCTTCATGCGCGATTTCCTGTATTCCGAGATCGGCAATTTCCATGAACGCCAGAACATCCCGGAAAACCCGGATCTGGCGGTGACCTGCGGACGGGCCTTTTGTGAAACCCTGATGGACCCGTTAGAAGACACCTTTGGCCGCGTCGCGGTGCGGTCTGGCTACCGGTCGCCGGAGCTGAACCGGTTTGGCAATGAAAACCGGCTGAACTGTGCCCGCAACGACAACCCGCTGGAATGCCATATCTGGGACCGGGCGGACGGCGACGACCGGATCGCGGGCGCCTCGGTGGTGATCCCGTGGTTTGCCGATCAGTATGCCGAAGGCCGCGACTGGCGCGATCTGGCGTGGTGGATGCACGACCATCTGGACTATTCCGAGATCTGGTTCTTCCCCAAGCTCTGTGCGTTCAACCTCGTCTGGCGGCCGCATCCGTTGCGCAGGATTGACAGCTATATTGCCCCGCGCGGCACTCTTCTGGCGGCCGGGGCCGCGCCTGTTGAACCCGCGGCCGCGCGGCGGCAGCGCTACGCGGACTTTCCTGCGTTCAGGGGGATTGCCTATCCCTAGGGCGCACGGGCCCCGGTGGCTGAAAACCGCCGCTGTGCCGGGGCAAACGGCGTTGACTTTGCGCAGGCCTGCGCCAATGGTGCCGCCGACCCCGGGCAGAGGATGACACGCCATGAAGGACCCTCTTGTTCTGCTTCCCGCGATGATGTGCGACGCCGGGGTTTTCTCGTATCAGATCAGGGAACTGTCCCGTGACCGCGCGGTCATGTCGGTGCCGGTCGGGCAGGGCGACCGGATCGAGGAGACCGCGTCGGGGCTGCTGGATGTTCTGCCGCCGAGATTTGCCCTGTGCGGCCTGTCATTCGGCGGTATCGTCGCCATGGAGCTTCTGCGCCGGGCCCCGGACCGGGTCACGCGTGTCTGCCTGATGAGCTGCAGCCCGCTGGCTGAATCGCCTGATGCCGCCGCCGCGCGGGAACCGCTGATCATTTCCGCCCGCATGGGCAAGATGGACGAGGCGATGCGCGGCGCGCTCAGCCCCGAACATCTGGTGCCGGGGCCCGGGCGGATGCAGGTTATGGCGCAGGTGGTTCAGATGGCATCCGGTCTGGGCCCCGAGGTCTTTGCCCGCCAGTCCCGCGCCTTGCAGCGGCGGCGCGATCAGCAGGGCACGATGCGGCGCTGCAAGGTTCCTGCGCTGGTGGTGTGCGGCGAGGCCGACACGCTGGTTTCGCCCAAGCGGCATGCCTTTCTGGCCGAGCTGATGCCAAATGCCGAGCTGCGCGTGATCCCCGGCGCCGGTCATCTGCCGACGCTGGAACAACCGCAGGCGACCGCTGAGGCCCTGCGGGACTGGCTGGACGCGCCGGTGGTCCTTCGCTGACGCGGGTGGTCAAAAAACAGCCGATCTGCCCTGCGCAACGCGTTCCGATCCGTCTTTTTCGGCGAATCAAAAAATTTACCATTTGATAAAATTTCTGATTGTGGCAGTCTTGGGAAAAACAAGACGTCCAACAGGAGACCTGAATGGCACAGGGTCAGACAACGCCGGGTATCGTGGCCGGGCGGATTGAACCGTCCGAAATTTCCGGGAATTTCAGTGATTTGCATGCACCTTTTGCCTCGCACGAGGCGGCGGTGGCTGCTGACAGATGCTATTTCTGTTACGATGCGCCCTGCGTGACCGCCTGTCCGACCGACATCGATATCCCGCTTTTCATCCGGCAGATTCAGTCCGGTCAGCCCGAAGCGGCGGCGCGCACCATCTTTGACCAGAACATTCTGGGCGGCATGTGCGCGCGGGTCTGTCCGACTGAAACCCTGTGCGAAGAGGTGTGCGTGCGGGAAACCGCCGAGGCCAAACCGGTCGAGATCGGCCGGTTACAGCGCTATGCCACCGACACTCTGATGGCAACCGGCGCGCATCCCTTCACCCGCGCGGCACCCACAGGCAAAACCGTGGCCGTTGTCGGCGCCGGACCGGCGGGGCTGGCCTGTGCGCACCGGCTGGCGATGCTGGGACATGACGTGGTGATCCACGAAGCGCGGGCCAAATCCGGCGGCCTCAACGAATTCGGGATCGCCGCCTACAAGACGGTGAACGATTTCGCAGCATCCGAGGTCGACTGGCTGCTGAAAATCGGTGGCATTTCAGTACAGACCGGATCGGCCCTTGGCCGGGACGTGACCCTTGACGCTCTTTGCGCAGCCCATGACGCGGTGTTCCTCTCCATCGGTCTGGGCGGCGTGAACGCGTTGCGCACACCGGGCGAGGACATGGCCGGTGTGTGCAACGCCGTGGATTTCATCGCCGACCTGCGCCAGTCCGGCGACCTGTCGGATGTGCCGGTCGGCCGCAACGTGGTGGTGATCGGCGGCGGGATGACGGCGGTCGATGCAGCGGTTCAGTCCAAGCTGCTGGGCGCGGAAAACGTCACCATCGTCTATCGCCGCGGCCAGGACGCGATGCCGGCCAGCCGGTTCGAACAGGATCTGGCCACCTCCAGGGGCGTGAGGCTGATGTGCAACGTCATGCCGGTGGCCCTCTCCGGGCAAGGGGCGGTTGCGTCGGTCGATCTGGAATATACCCGCGTCGTGGACGGACGGGTCACCGGGACCGGCGAAACCCTGTCCCTGCCGGCCGATCAGGTGTTCAAGGCGATCGGCCAGACGCTGGACGGCGCGCCGGAGGCTCTGGCGCTGGAGGGCGGCAAGATCGCCGTGACCGGGGCCGGGCGCACGTCCGTGGCCGGTGTCTGGGCCGGGGGCGACTGCGCGGCCGGCGGCGACGACCTGACGGTGACCGCCGTGGCCGAGGGCCGCGATGCGGCGATGGATATTCACGCGGCGCTGACCCGCGTCTGAGGAGGATGATCAATGGCTGACCTGACGACCGAATTCCTTGGGATCACCAGCCCCAACCCCTTCTGGCTCGCGTCGGCCCCGCCGACGGACAAGGAATACAACGTCCGCCGCGCCTTCGAGGCCGGCTGGGGCGGTGTGGTCTGGAAAACCCTGGGCGAAGACGGCCCGCCAATCGTCAACGTGAACGGCCCGCGCTACGGTGCGATCTGGGGTGCCGACCGGCGGCTGCTGGGCCTCAACAACATTGAACTGATAACCGACCGGCCCCTGTCGGTGAACCTTGAGGAGATCGCCCGCGTCAAGTCCGACTATCCGGACCGTGCCGTTATCGTCTCCATCATGGTGCCCTGCGAAGAGGCATCGTGGAAAGCAATCCTCCCGCGGGTGGCCGAAACCGGCGCCGACGGCATCGAGCTGAATTTCGGCTGCCCGCATGGGATGAGCGAACGCGGCATGGGCGCCGCCGTGGGGCAGGTGCCGGAATACATCGAGATGGTCACGCGCTGGTGCAAGGCCAATTACGACAAGCCGGTGATCGTGAAGCTGACGCCGAACATCACCGATATCCGCTATCCGGCGCGGGCCGCGCATAACGGCGGGGCGGATGCGGTGTCGCTGATCAATACGATCAGTTCCATCACCTCGGTGAACCTCGACACGATGTCGCCGGAACCCTCGATTGATGGCAAGGGCAGCCATGGCGGCTATTGCGGACCGGCGGTGAAGCCCATCGCACTGAACATGGTGGCCGAGATCGCCCGCGACACGGAAACAAGCGGCCTGCCGATCAGTGCGATCGGCGGTGTGACCACGTGGCGCGACGCGGCAGAATTCATGAGCCTTGGCGCCGGCAACGTGCAGGTCTGCACCGCGGCGATGACCTACGGGTTTCGCATGGTGCAGGAAATGATTGCCGGCCTGTCGCAATGGATGGACGAAAAGGGCCATACGTCGACGGCGGATTTCATCGGTCAGGCGGTGCCGAACGTGACCGACTGGCAGTATCTGAACCTCAATTACATCACCAAGGCCCGGATCGATCAGGATGCCTGTATCAAATGCGGGCGCTGCTACGCGGCCTGCGAGGACACATCGCATCAGGCGATCTGGATGCATGAGGGCCGGGTGTTCGAGGTCAACGACGCGGAATGCGTCGCCTGTAACCTGTGCGTCGATGTCTGTCCGGTCGATGGCTGCATCACCATGGAAGAACTGGCGCCGGGCGCAGTGGACGAACGCACCGGCAAGGTGGTCGAAGACGCTTATGCCAACTGGACCACGCATCCCAACAACCCGGCATCGCAGGCCGCAGAGTAACGCCTCAGATTATTCGACGAATAATCTGAGGCTGAGAAAATTCGTCGAATTTTCTCAGAACAGAAGTTGAATTGGGCCGTTATGGCAGATCACGACGAACTGGTCGGCGGTCTGGATCACGTGATAGTTCCGGCGCCGGATTTCGGACAGAAACCGGTCGCGGCCAATTTCCCGGTCAACCCAGTTCACGCTTCGCCGGACCACGGCGCCCTTTCGGGCGGCCTTGGTGGCAAACATCTGGTTGATCCACTTGTCGTTCAGATGGCGGGGCAAAAGCGTCTGCATGCCTGAAAACTCGCAGACGATGGTAAAGACAGGGTTAAGCCTGCAGCAGACGCCGGAACACCGTCTCCACGAATTCCGGCGCCGCCTCGAACGGGTCCTCGTCCCCCAGAACGGCCCGGACCTGCACGTCGAAATCCGCGTAATGCTGGGTCAGCGACCAGATCGAAAAGATCAGATGATGCGGATGCACCGGGGCCAGTTTTCCCGCCGCGATCCAGTCCCGGATCACCTCTGCCTTCTCGTCGACCAGAACCTTCAGATCCCCCGACAGCGCCGCATGGATCCGCGGCGCGCCTTGCACGATCTCGTTTGCAAAGAGCCGGCTTTCCCGCGGCAGGTCCCGGCTCATCTGCAGCTTGCGCCGTACATAGGCGAGGATTTCCTCCAGCGGTTCGCCGCCCGGGTCCAGCGCCCGCAGTGGGTCCAGCCATGTGTCCAGCAGCCGTTCCAGCAGGGCGGTGTAAATCGTTTCCTTGGAGGCGAAGTAATACAGCAGGTTCGGTTTCGACAGGCCGGCCGCCGCCGCGATCTGGTCGACCGTGCTGCCACGGAACCCGTGCGCTGAAAAAACCTCCAGTGCGGCTTCGAGTATGGCCGCCCGGTTTTTGATCTGAATGCGCGTGGGAGCCCGTTCCTGAGGCATTTTTTCTGTGTATTTCCTGCGGCTGCTTGACTGGCGGGGCCTCCGTGGTAGCGTGACTTTGACCTTTTGGTCAAACTCTTTGAGGGCCAGCGAGACGGAGACGCGCAAAAATGCGCCCGGCAGCAAGTTCAACGGTACAGGCGGACGATGACCGGGTTCGCGTGACCCGGTTCGATTTCGAACCGGGCGCGGAAACCGGCTGGCATGTCCATGCCCATGATTACGTGATCACCGCGCTGACCGAATGCCGGATGCGGCTGGAAGAACCGGGCGGCGGCACGCGCGAGGTCACCGTGGCTGCCGGCGACAGCTATCGCCGGGACGCAGGTGTCGAACACAATGTCATCTGCGCCGGGCCCGCGATGAGTTTTGTCGAGGTTGAAATCAAATAAGGGGGCGGACATGCCGGCACCGGGCGAAAATCTGAAAATCAACGGCGAACGGCTCTGGGACAGCCTGATGGAAATGGCCAAAATCGGCCCGGGCGTCGCCGGCGGCAACAACCGCCAGACGCTGACGGATGAGGACGCCGAGGGCCGTGCCCTGTTTCAGCGCTGGTGCGAGACAGCCGGTTGTACCATGGGGCTCGATACCATGGGCAACATGTTCGCCCGGCGCGAAGGCACCGATGCGGACGCGCTGCCGGTTTATGTCGGTTCCCATCTCGATACCCAGCCCACGGGCGGTAAGTATGACGGGGTGCTTGGCGTGCTGGGCGGATTGGAAATCCTGCGTTCGCTCAACGATCTGGGCATTCGCACAAAGCACCCGATCGTGGTCACCAATTGGACCAACGAGGAAGGCACGCGTTATGCCCCGCCGATGCTCAGCTCGGGCGTGTTTGCCGGTATGCATACCGAGGACTGGGCCAAAGACCGCGTTGATGCCGACGGCAAGAGGTTCGGCGACGAACTCAGGCGCATCGGCTGGGAAGGCGGGGAACCGGTGGGTGAGCGGCAGATGCACGCCTTTTTCGAGCTGCATATCGAACAGGGGCCGATCCTTGAGGTCGAAGAAAAGGATATCGGCGTGGTCACCCATGGCCAGGGGCTGAGCTGGACGCAGGTCACGATCACCGGCAAGGACAGCCACACCGGCAGTACCCCGATGTACATGCGCAAGAACGCAGGTCTGGGCATGGCGCGGGTGCTGGAAAAAGTGGACGAGATCGCGTGGTCCCACAAACCGCACGCCGTGGGCGCGGCGGGCCATATCGATGTCTACCCGAACTCGCGCAACGTGATCCCGGGCAAGGTGGTGTTCACCGTCGATTTTCGCTCGCCCGAGCTGGCGGTCATCACTGACATGGAACAGCGGTTGAGAACCGAGGCGCAGGCGATCTGCGACGAGATGGGGCTGAGCGTGGAGTTTGAAAAGGTCGGCGGCTTCGATCCGGTGCAATTCGACGAAGGCTGTGTGACAGCAGTGCGCAGCGCCGCCGAGCGGCTGGGATACAGCCACATGAACCTGATTTCCGGTGCCGGCCACGATGCCTGCTGGATCAACCGGGTGGCGCCGACGGCGATGGTGATGTGCCCCTGTGTCGACGGGCTGAGCCATAACGAGGCCGAGGAGATCAGTCCGGGCTGGGCCACGTCCGGGACAAACGTGCTGTTCCACGCGGTGGTCGAAACAGCGGAGATCGTGGAGTGATTGGGGGCCAGCCCCCAAACCCCCGGAGTATTTCACCAAAGATGAAAGACGGGGACACAACAAAGCGCGGATCCGTGGCCGCAAAGCTGACCGGGCTGATCGAGGCCGAGCTGGGCGCCGGGGCCGATCCCGAGTTCGAGGATGCGCTGATCGCTCCGCGGGAGGTGATCGTCAATTTCGCCGGCGGGGCGACGCGGCCATGCTGGCAGGTGACCCGCGCAAACGGACCCTACACAGTCGTCTACATGCCGCAGGCGGGGTATTTTTCGCTGTGTGTGGCGTCGATGTTCGGACCGGTGGATATCGGTGTGCACGGCCGGGCCGCAGATTGCTACGGTTCGGTGTGAAGGGGGCGGCATGAGCGCGGGACAGAAACGTCAGATCGTTGTTTTCGGCCTGATCTTCTTCATCGTGCTGATCGTGGTGGACTGGATCCAGTTCGGGTTCGGCCCGCCGCAGGGGGTTCTGGCGAAGCTGGTTTCAACCCTTCTTGCCACAGTAGCGTACAGCGTCATCCTTTACTGGATGCGCAACAGGAACAATCGGGGAGACTAGAGATGTCCACAGTCATCAAAAACGGCACCATCGTCACGCATGACCTGACCTACACCACTGACGTGCTGATTGAAAACGGCACCATTGCCGAGATCGGCCCGGACCTGAAGGGTGACGAGGTGCTGGATGCCACCGGCTGTTATGTCATGCCCGGCGGGATTGATCCGCACACGCATCTGGAAATGCCGTTCATGGGCACTTATTCCAGCGACGATTTTGAAAGCGGCACGCGCGCGGGGCTGGCGGGGGGCACGACCATGGTGGTCGATTTCGCACTGCCGAATCCGGGCGAGGGGCTCTTGGATGCGCTCAAACGCTGGGACAACAAATCGACCCGCGCCAATTGCGACTATTCCTTCCACATGGCTGTGACCTGGTGGGGCGAGCAGGTGTTCAACGAGATGGAAACCGTTGTCAAAGAGCGCGGCATCAATACGTTCAAGCATTTCATGGCCTACAAAGGCGCGCTCATGGTCAATGATGACGAGATGTATGCCTCCTTCCAGCGGCTGGCTGAGCTGGGTGGCATCGCCATGGTCCATGCCGAAAACGGCGATGTCGTGGCCGAGCTTTCCGCCAAGCTGCTGGCCGAGGGCAATACCGGGCCTGAGGCGCATGCATACAGCCGCCCGCCGCAGGTCGAGGGTGAGGCCACCAACCGAGCCATCATGATCGCCGATATGGCGGGCGTGCCGCTGTATGTGGTGCACATCAGCTGCGAAGAAAGCCACGAAGCCATCCGCCGCGCCCGCCAACAGGGCAAGCGGGTCTGGGGCGAGCCGCTGATCCAGCATCTGACGCTCGATAAAAGCGAGTATTTCAACGCCGACTGGGACCACGCCGCGCGCCGGGTGATGAGCCCGCCCTTCCGCAACAAGCAGCATCAGGACAGCCTCTGGGCCGGGCTGCAGGCGGGGTCTTTGTCGGTGGTGGCCACCGACCATTGCGCGTTCACGACCGAGCAGAAACGCTATGGGGTCGGCGATTTCACCAAGATCCCCAACGGCACCGGCGGGCTTGAGGACCGGATGCCGATGCTGTGGACCAACGGGGTTGCGACGGGGCGGCTGACGCCGAATGAATTTGTGGCCGTAACTTCAACCAATATAGCGAAAATTCTGAACTGTTACCCGAAGAAAGGCGCAGTTCTGGTCGGCGCCGATGCCGATCTGGTGGTCTGGGATCCGGAGAAGGAAAAAACCATTTCCGCCGGCGCACAGCAATCCTCCATCGACTACAACGTGTTCGAGGGCAAGCATGTGAAAGGCCTGCCGCGCTTCACCCTGACCCGCGGCCACGTGGCGGTGCATGATGGTGAAATCCGCACCCAGGAAGGCCATGGCAAGTTCGTGAAACGGGAGGCGAACACATCTGTGAACAAGGCGCTCAGCAGCTGGAAGGAACTGACCGCACCGCGACCTGTGGAGCGGACGGGAATCCCGGCAACGGGGGTTTGAGGACGTGCACGGCACGGCAAAACACGGTTTCTGGTCATATTTGGCGGGCCTGTTTCACGGGGCGCCGAAGAAGACGTATGTACGGCAATTTGCTTCGGAGTTGCTGGAAGAGTACGGGCGGCGTGACCTGCCCGAAGGGCTGAGCAATGAAGGCGACCTGATCTTCTGGCTGCAGAAAGAAGGCCTTCTCTTCCGATGCGACTGGAAGGATACGGTTGATACTTGCGGCGAGGATATTGCCGGTTTGGTTTGCGCGGCCGGGGCGGACAAAGCGGTCGTGGACGAATGCCTTAACCAGCAAAGTTGGGACGACCCTGTCTTCGAGTTTGCGATTGCGTTGAACGACGCTTTTGCATCTGACGGTGTGACTTTGCTGGAAATCGACGAGCAAAGCGACGGTTGCCTTTACTGCGCTGTCCGGCCCGACTTTGTGCAGCGCTGGGAGAGTACCCGCTTGTCCAATTATCTCACCGTGTTTCGCGCCAAGAGCGCAAATGACAGAATTCCGCGCGGATTGAACGACGGCCCTCGGCAAACTGGTGTGGTTCAATGATCAATGTAGCCTACATCACCGCCGGCGGCTCCGGCATGGGTGCAGGTGCGGCGCGGCGGCTGGCAGCGGACGGGTTCGAAGTCGCCATCCTCTCCTCCTCCGGCAAGGGCGCGGCGCTGGCCATGACGGCGCCGCGGCTGTTGGAGCGGACGGGGATCCCGGCCACAGGAGTGTGAGGCAAACCGGCAAGGAGAACGGGTGTGGAAATCGGTGAATCACTGAAGCTCAAAGGGTATATCACTCAGCTTCACCTGGTCTCGAAAAAGACCGGAGCGCAGATCGAAAAGATGATGTCTTACAAGGCCATGCGCCGCGGTTATGGCTGGGTGCTTCTGCATCTCAAGGAATTGCCCAGCCCGCTCGATTTCCGGCTTTCCGGGGAAACCGGTTCGGCCGGGCCGATCGACCAATCCAAACTCTTGAACCCGCTGGATCAGAAAACCGCGCGCATGCGGCTCGACACCTGGGACAAGGAATACGAGGTGCTGCGCGAACTGGTCATCAACGACAACTTTACCATTGCCGGCGCGCGACGGCCGGTCAAAGTGTTGCCCAACCGGCTGTTGACCGGCAACCGAGACTACCCGCCAGCCGGCAAGCTGCTGCAATGGACGCTGACCAAGAAACTGAAATTCAAGGTGGCTGCGATTATCCCGCCGGAAGGCGGGCGGTGGCAGAAACCGGGACCGGACGAGGAGTAAAACGATGACAAAGACCGCCCTCATCACCGCCGGCGGATCCGGCATGGGCGCGGATGCTGCCCGCCGTCTGGCGGCGGACGGGTTCGCGGTGGCTATCCTGTCCTCCTCGGGCAAGGGCGAGGCGCTGGCCGCGGAACTGGGCGGGCTGGGCCTTACCGGGTCGAACCGCAACCCGGAGGATCTGGACGCCTTTGTCAGCGCCGCCATGGACCGCTGGGGCCGGATTGACGTGCTGGTCAATTCCTTCGGGCACGGGCCCAAGGGCGAGCTTCTGGAAAAGACCGACGAGGAATGGCATGCCGGGCTCGATATCTTCCTGATGCCGGCGATCCGCATGGCGCGGCTGGTGGCGCCGGTGATGGTGGCGCAGAAGGACGGGGCGATCATCAACATTTCGACCTACGCGGCGCTGGAGCCCAGCCTCAGCTTCCCGGTTTCGGGCGTCTTCCGTGCCGGTCTGGCCAGTTTTACCAAGCAGTTTTCGGACCGCTACGGGCCGGATAATGTGAGGATGAACAATGTCTTGCCGGGCTTTATTGACAGTCTGCCTCAGAATGCCGACCGTGCGGCCGGCGTGCCGCTGCGGCGCATGGGCCGGACCGAAGAGGTCTCGGCCCTGATCAGCTATCTGGCATCGGCGGATGCGGGGTATGTCACGGGTCAGAACATTCGCATCGACGGGGGAATTACAAGATCGGTATGAGCGGCGAAAAGGTCATAGAAGCCAACGGTCTGGATCTGGTCTTTCAGACGAATGACGGCCCGGTTCACGCGCTGAAGGATGTCAACCTGTCGGTGAACAAGGGTGATTTCGTCAGCTTCATCGGCCCGTCGGGCTGTGGCAAGACCACGTTTCTGCGCTGTGTCGCGGCGTTGGAGCATCCCACCGGCGGCGGGCTGAGCGTGAACGGCATGAGCCCGGATGAGGCCCGGCGCAAACGGGCCTATGGCTATGTGTTTCAGGCCGCCGGGCTGTACCCGTGGCGAACCATCGCCAACAACATCAAGCTGCCGCTGGAGATCATGGGCTTTTCCCGTGCCGAACAGGACGAGCGTGTGAACAAGGTGCTGCAACTTGTTGATCTGGAAGGGTTTGGTGGAAAGTACCCGTGGCAGCTGTCAGGCGGGATGCAGCAGCGGGCCTCGATCGCGCGGGCGCTGGCTTTCGATGCGGACCTGTTGCTGATGGACGAACCGTTCGGTGCGCTGGACGAGATCGTGCGCGATCACCTGAACGAACAGCTGCTGGCGCTGTGGAAACGTACGCAGAAAACGATCTGCTTCGTCACCCATTCGATACCGGAGGCGGTGTACCTGTCGACAAGGATCGTCGTGATGTCGCCCCGGCCGGGCCGGATCACCGATGTGATCGACAGCCCCCTGCCGGCGGACCGGCCGCTGGAGATCCGCGACACGCCGGAATTCCTGCAGATCGCGCACCGGGTGCGCGAGGGGCTGCGCGCGGGGCACAGTTATGACTGAGCCTGCAGAAGTCCACCGGGCTGCTCCCGATGATGCGCCGGTCTGCGCCGCGATCAAGAACGCGTGGATCGACGCCACCGGCTGGATGCCGCGTGTGCACACCCGCGACAGCGTTGAGGCCCATTACCGCGATGTCGTGTACGCTGATCGGGAGGTCTATGTCACCGGTGCGCCTGCGGATGCCTATCTGGCGCTCAGCGAGGATCACTTCGTCACGTCGCTTTCCTGTGCCGAGCCGGGGTCGGGGCGCGGCAAGACGCTGCTGGATTACGCCAAGGGTCTGCGGCCGCGGCTGGCGCTCTGGACCTTTGTGGCCAATACCGGCGCCCGGCGGTTCTATCTGCGCGAAGGGTTCCGGCAGGTTGAACGTTCGGACGGAGACAATGAGGAAGGACTGCCCGATATCCTCTTTGCATGGGACAGCAGGGGGACCGTGACATGAGCGTCGCAGTCATCCCTCTCGGGCAGACCGGAATTTTGCAAAAATTCCGGACCGTTTTCTTTGAAAGAAAACGGCGCCCGGCCGGAAAGGACAGCGCATGAGATCCGTGTTGCCCGTCCTGAGTGTTCTCGCCGTGATCGTTGGCCTGTGGTACCTCGCCGTGGCGCCGATGAACATTCGCGTGGCGCTGGACCAGGCCGAGCGGGGCGGCGAGGTTGTCACGCCGGAAACGCCGCTGGCACGGCAGAACGTGTCGGTCTGGGCGCTGATGATCCGCAACCCGGATCACGTCCGTGCCGGCTACGCGCTGGACCGCCCGCGCTTGCCGACGCCGCAGCAGGTGGGCCGCGAGCTGTGGAAGACCACCGGAGCGATGGCGCTGCGCGGGCGCGCGTGGTCCAAGCGGTCGCTGATCTATCACAGCTGGATCACGCTGCAATCGACCTTCTGGGGTTTCCTGCTGGGCACCACGCTGGGCATACTGGGCGCGGTGGCCATCGTCTATAGCCGGGTTTCGGATCTGAGCCTGATGCCATGGGCGATCATATCGCAGACTGTGCCGATCGTGGCACTGGCACCGATGATCATCGTGCTCAGTTCGCAGCTGGGGATCGAGGGCCGCGGCGTGCCCAAGGCGATCATATCCGCCTATCTGTGTTATTTCCCGGTGCTCGTGGGCATGGTCAAGGGGCTGCGTTCGCCGCGGCGGGACCAATTGGACCTCCTGCGCACCTACAGCGCCTCGGGGGCGCAGACCTTTTCCAAGCTGCGCCTGCCGGCGTCGATGCCTTACCTGTTCACCTCGCTGAAAATCGGTGTTGCCGCGGCGCTGGTTGGCACCATCGTCGGTGAATTGCCGACCGGGGCAATCTCGGGCCTCGGGGCGCGGATCCTGATCGGGGATCAGTTCGGCACGCCGCTGGCGATCTGGTCGGCCCTGATTGCCGCGGCCATTCTCGCCGGCGTGCTGGTCACGCTGCTGGATCTGGTGCAGCGGATCACGCTGCGGCGCATGGGGATGCAGGCATGAGCTGGCTGACGGGTGCACTGGTCTTCTGGGCGGCAGCGTGGCTGACCAACATCCGGCTGGCAAACTCGGCCTGGAGCGACAGCCGCGCCATCCGCATCGCAGTGCCGCTGCTGTTCGGGATCACGCTGCTGGTGCTGTGGGAGGGGCTGGTGCGCGGGCTGGGTGTGTCCCCGGTGATCCTGCCGGCCCCCAGCCAGGTGGTCGAGACCTTTGCCGCCTCCACCGACACGCTGTGGGAGGATTTCCGCCAGACAGTGCTGAAAGGCGCGCTGAGCGGCTATCTCATCGGCTGTTCGGCGGCGTTTCTGACGGCGATCATGATCGACCGGTCGGCATTCCTGACCGCCGGGCTGTTGCCGATCGGCAATTTCGTGGCGGCTCTGCCAATCGTCGGCATCGCGCCGATCCTCGTCAGCTGGTTCGGTTTCGACTGGCATTCCAAGGCAGCGGTGGTTGTGGTCATGGTGTTCTTCCCCGTGCTCGTGAACACGGTGCAGGGGTTGCGCGAAACCGACGCGATGCAGCGCGACCTGATGCGCACCTATGCGGCCGGCTATATGCAGACCCTGACCAAGCTGCGCCTGCCGGCGGCCTTGCCCTTTGTCTTCAACGGGCTCAAGATCGCCACGACGCTGGCGCTGATCGGGTCCATCGTTGCCGAATATTTCGGCAGTCCCACGCGCGGCATGGGGTTTCGCATCTCGACCGGGGTCGGGGCGCTGGCCATCGATCTGGTCTGGGCCGAGATTGCAGTTGCCGCAATGGCCGGGACCGCGTTCTATGGCGTGGTGGCCTGGATCGAGGCGCGGGTGACCTTCTGGCACCCCTCGCAAAGAACAAAAACAGGGTAAACCCGGGGCCGGGCAAACAATTTCAACAAGGAGTGTAACAACATGAAAAAACTACTGACAGGAACGGTGACGGCGCTGTCGATGGCGGCTTCGGCGGCTTTCGCGGCGGACGAGGTGACGCTGCAGCTGAAATGGGTCACGCAGGCCCAGTTCGCGGGCTATTACGTGGCGCTGGATCAGGGCTTCTACAAGGAAGAAGGTCTGGACGTGACGATCCTGCCCGGCGGGCCGGATATCGCACCGACGCAGGTGCTGGCCGGTGGCGGTGCGGACGTGACCGTGGAATGGATGCCGGCCGCGCTGGCGGCGCGCGAAAAGGGCCTGCCGATGGTCAATATCGCGCAGCCGTTCAAATCCTCGGGCATGATGCTGACCTGCTGGAAGGACACCGGCATCGCCGCGCCCGGCGATCTGGCCAACCGCACGCTGGGCGTCTGGTTTTTTGGCAACGAATTCCCGTTCATGTCGTGGATGAGCCAGCTGGGCATTTCCACGGACGGCAAGTCGGAGAGCGGGGTCGAAGTTCTGAAACAGGGCTTCAACGTCGATCCGCTGCTGCAGCGGCAGGCGGACTGCATTTCGACCATGACCTACAACGAATACTGGCAGGTGATCGATGCCGGGGTGAACCCGGACGAGCTGATCACGTTCAAGTATCAGGATCAGGGCGTGGCGACGATGGAGGACGGGCTCTATGTGCTTGAGGAGAACCTCGGCGACGCTGGCTTTGCCGACAGGATGGTGCGGTTCGTGCGGGCCTCGATGAAGGGCTGGAAATGGGCTGAGGAGAACCCCGATGACGCGGCGCTGATCGTGCTCGACAACGATCAGACCGGGGCGCAGACCGAGAAGCATCAGAAGCGGATGATGGGCGAGATCGCCAAACTGACCGCGGGCTCGAACGGGGCGCTCGACCCGGCCGATTACGAGCGCACGGTGACCACGCTGCTGGCCGGCGGATCCGACCCGGTGATCACCAAGTCGCCCGAGGGCGCCTGGACCCATGCGATCACGGATGCAGCTTTGAAGTAAGCCGGGTCGTTTGAGACGTTGGGGACGCGGCCTACGGGCCGCGTTTCCTTTTTCGGATGCCGTCCGCTCAATTAGTGACATGCCGGGGGGCGGTCGGGCGCTGCTCGGCGGCGCGAAAGGTGCCCTCAGGCGCAACCTTTCGGGCAAACTCAGAAAATAAGCGCGAATTCCCTCGACCCGGCCATCTTTGGAAAATGGTGCCGCATCTCTCTGGCAAGCGCGGCTTCGAATTCCATGAAGTCGGCCAGGAAGCCGTTCCACGGCGCACTCAACAAGACGTTGTGACGCTCATTGATTTGCATTTGATCGCGCGCCCTGTTGATCATGAACCTGTTGGCCGAGAAGGGCAGCCACACTTCGGCATCGAACGAGTTTGCGCCAACGTTTGCCAACAATACCGATTTCGTCTCAAGAAATAATTCCAGCAAAAACAAGCAACGCCTGCAGAGTTCACCTTCGCTGTAGAAATCGATGTACCCCTCTGTGTACATGCATGCCTCGACAGAAAACCACACGTGGTCGTACCTTCGGCTCCAGCCGCGATCCGGGATCTTCGTGAATGTCAGATTGCGCGGCGTCATTGCTGCGGTTGGCATAGTGTACCTCTTGTATTTGGGCGGCTGCAGCTTTTTGATTTCGGGTATCCGCGGCGCTGCCCGGGCCGGCCCTCACCCCCAAACATCCCCAACTGTGAACCCCTCCTGAAACGGGTCCGATGGATCGACCGACCAGTTCGCCGTGCCGTAAATCCAACCCTGGCCGGAGAGCGTAGGCACAACGGCGGGGTAGGGGCCGACGGCCGTTTCTTCCACGATCCGCCCGGTGAAGGTGGTGCCCAGGGGACCGGCATTGACGTAGTCCTGGCCGACACCCAGCAGCCCCCGCGCATGCAGAACCGCCATTTTCGCGCAGGTGCCGGTACCGCAGGGCGAGCGGTCGAGGATGCCGCCGCCGGGCCGGCCGGTCCAGAGCGTGATCGCCCCGCGGCCATGAGTGGCCGGATCAGTGGGCGGCGCGGTCAGCTGTGAAATTGTCGGTCCGGTGATCGCCGGGTTTTCGGGGTGGGTGACGGGAAGCTGTTCGGCGGCTGCCGCCCGCAATGCCTCGGAGAGCCGCACCACCGCGGCGCCGTTTGCCGCTGTCGGGTCGAGACCGAACTGCGCGGCATCCGCGAGGACAAAGAACATGCCGCCCCAGGCGATGTCGACGCTGGCCGGGCCGTGACCGGGAAGTTCGACTGTGGCGTCGAGCTGCACGGCAAAGGCCGGGACGTTGCGGAAGGTGACCCGCGTCACCTTGCCATTTTCGCAATCCGCGCGCACCTTGATCAGCCCGGCCGGAGTTTCCAGCGTCAGTTCGGTCATCGGTTCCCGCATCGGCAGGATCCCGGTTTCCAGCAGCACGGTGGTGGCGCAGATCGTGTTGGAGCCGGACATGGGCGGGTATTCCGACTGTTCCATTATGATCAGCCCGGCATCGGCGCGCGGGTCGCAGGGCGGCACCAATGCGTTGCAGCAGAGCGCCGGGTAGCCACGGGGTTCGCGCAGCATCAGCTGGCGGATGTGGTCCAGATTGTCCTGCATCCAGGTCATTTTTTCGAAGACCGTTGCGCCCGGGACCAGTGGCAGGCCACCGGTGATGACACGCCCCGGTTCGCCCTCGGCATGGACCTCGACGGCGGTGAGTTCGGGCAGGGCTGTCATGGGCACGGTCCGGCAGAATTGGGTGTCGGGGCACAGTAGCGGTGATCCGCGCCGGATTGCCAGCGCGAAGCGGTGCGGGGCGCAAATCCGCCATTTGCCGCAATGTCTCTCTGGTCTTCGGGGATGGTTCGGGCTATCTGCGCGCCAAACCAGAGGATGTCGTCATGAGCTATGAAACGCCCGGACCGGTCGAGGCCAACCTGCGCGGTGCGATTGCGCCGATCGAGGAGATTATCGCCGATGCGCGGGCCGGCAGAATGTTCCTGCTGGTCGATCACGAGGACCGCGAGAACGAGGGCGACCTGGTGATTGGCGCGGAATTTGCCGATGCGGCGGCCATCAACTTCATGGCGACGCACGGGCGCGGGCTGATTTGTCTGCCGATGACGTCGGAGCGGATTGACCAGCTGGGCCTGCCGATGATGGCGGTGAACAATTCCAGCCGCATGGAAACTGCCTTCACCGTGTCGATCGAGGCCCGCGAGGGGGTGACCACGGGGATCTCGGCGCAGGACCGGGCGCATACGGTGGCAACCGCCATCAACGAACAAAACAGCGCCGCGCATATTGCCACACCCGGCCACGTGTTTCCGCTGCGCGCCCGGAACGGCGGCGTGCTGGTGCGCGCCGGCCATACCGAGGCCGCAGTCGACATCGCGCGACTGGCGGGGCTGAAACCCGCCGGCGTCATCTGCGAGGTGATGAACGAAGACGGCACCATGGCCCGGCTGCCGGATCTGGTTGAATTTGCCACCGCGCACGGGCTGAAGATCGGGACGATTTCCGATCTGATCGCCTATCGCCACAAGCATGACAATCTGGTGCGCGAAGTGCGCCGGGAAACCGTGAACTCGGCCTATGGCGGCGAATGGGAGCTGAGGGTCTTTGCCGACCTGATCACCGGCACCGAGCACGCGGTCCTGATCAAGGGCGATGTCGCGGATGGGCGTCCGGTGCTGGTGCGCGCGCATGCGCTGGAGGCGATGCAGGATGTTCTGGGGATCGGGGGCGGTCAGACCCGGCTGCCGCGGGCCATGGAGATCATTGCCGAAGAGCGCCGCGGTGCGGTGTTCCTGTTCCGCCAGCCGCGTGCAGAACTGATGCGGGACGAAGATGACAGCCCGCGCACCGTCAAAAACACCGGGCTGGGCGGGCAGATCATGTCGACGCTGGGATTGCATGAACTGATCATCCTGACCGACCATCCCGACAGCCGCTATCTGGGGCTGGATGCCTTTGACCTCTCCATTGTCGGGACCCGCCCGCTGTTCGGAGACGCGTGAGATGGCAGAAGCAGAAGAACATTACACCCTGCCGCGCCCGGCCTTCGACAAGCCGGTCAAGCTGCTGATCGTTGTAGCGCCTTATTACCGGGCCATTGCCGACATGCAGATTGCCGGGGCCAAAGCCGAGATTGAGGCCGCCGGCGGCAGCTGGGACCTTGTTGAGGTGCCCGGCGCGCTGGAGGTTCCGACGGCAATCTCCATCGCGGACCGGCGGTCGAATTTCGACGGCTACGTGGCGCTGGGTTGTGTGATCCGGGGCGAAACCACGCATTATGACACGGTCTGTAACGATTCCAGCCGCGCGCTGCAGCTGATGGGCCTTCAGGGGCTGTGCATCGGCAACGGCATTCTGACCGTGGAAAACACCGAACAGGCGGTGGTACGGGCCGACCCGGCGCAGGGCAACAAGGGCGGCGGCGCCGCGGCGGCGGCGCTGCACCTGATCGCGCTGACGCGCAAATGGGGCGGAACGGGCAAAGGCGTCGGGTTCCTGCCGCGCGAAGAGTACCAGCTGGCCGGCAAGGACGGGGCAACCGCATGAGCGAGCTTTCGGGCAATCAAAAACGCCGGATGAAATCGGCGGCGCGGCTTTATGCGGTGCAGGCGCTGTTTCAGATGGAGGCGTCGGGCCAGACCTCGGATCAGATCGTGCGCGAGTTTCTCGATCACCGGTTCGGGGCGATCTATGACGGCACCGAGATGGTCGATGGTGATATCCGTCTGTTCCGGCGGATCGTTGATCTGGCTGTGAACTATCAGGCGCCGATCGACCAGCTGACCGACCGGGCGCTGGTGGCGAAATGGCCGATTGCGCGGATCGACCCGACGTTGCGGGGGCTGTTCCGGGCCGCGGGTGCCGAGCTGTGCCAGACCGAGACCCCGCCAAGGGTGGTGATCACCGAATATGTCGATGTCGCCCGCGCCTTTCACCCCGAAGGACGGGAAGCCGGTTTCGTGAATGCCGTGCTGGATCACATGGCGCGCGAGGCAAAGCCCGAGGCGTTCTGACGGGCCCATCCGCGGTGTAACTTCGCGGCGTAAGATGTGCCCGCAAACCTCGGAGAGTGTAATCGCCGCCGGCCTTTGGCGACGTCGCACCGGTTGCCCTTGTGCAACTCTGCGGACCGGAGCGCGCGGCGGGGTTTTTCAGAGTTCGCCCGTCGGCTAGGCTGTCTCAACAGCACGGAGAGGCGGTTGACATGTCGGCAACCTATCCAAAGGGATGGTTCAACCTTTCGGCGGAACAGTACGCAGATCTGGGCGCGATGCTGTACCTGTCTTCTTTGACCGGCACCCATCGCAGCCGCAGTCTGGCCCAGTCGGTTTATGTCTTCGAAACCCCGCTCAGGCTCGGCCAATACCGGATCTTCCGCGAGAACGGATTTCCCCGCGGGTTTGTCACCTATGGCGGTCTCAGCCCCGAATCCGAATACCGGATGGCCGTCGAGGGCCTGCATTTGCGGGACTCGGATTTCGCCAGCGGCAGCAGTTTCTGGATCCTTGATATGGTCGCACCATTTGGCCAAGCACGCCAAATTGTTGACATTTTGAAGAGAGAAATTCCTCACCGTAGGGTCCGGACCAACCGGATGGACGCCGATATGGCAACGCCCCGGGTGGTGGAATGGACGAAAGACGCGCAGGACAGAATCCACACGCGAGTGTATCGCAAGCAGGCGTTTATCCGCGTGCTGCGCGAGGACGGTTTGCCTGATGGTTTTGCCGGCTCCCCAAGACGCGATCCTGATTGATGTCACAGGTGACACAACAGGGTTTGTAACCGGAAATCCACCGAACGACGCGACCGGCGATCTGGACGCCACCATTGACCTGCCCAATCCTGGCTGGACCTATGCTGGCGAAACCTGGGAAATCTCGGATGCGCCAGACATCGGAACCGCAACCATCAATTTCGCGACCGGGGAATGGACTTACACCATCGATCCCGACGAGTTTGCCGATCTCGATGACGGCGAGATCGCGGTCGATACTTTCGAGGTCGAGATCACGGCCTATGCGTTCAACCCCGGTGGTCAACTTCGGTTTGAAACAACGACCGAGACCATCACAATCACAGTCGAGGGTGTGTGTTTTGCCGCCGGCACGCGGATCGGTGCAGAGCACGGGCCGGTGGCGGTAGAGCATCTGGCTGTCGGTGATCGTGTGGCCACGCGCGACAACGGGTTGCAGCCGATCCGATGGATCGAGGGGGCGCAGCACGATCTGGCGGAGCTGAGGCAAAAACCCGATCTCTGGCCGGTCGTCATCAGCAGGGGCGCGCTCGGGCCTGAAAGCCCGTCACGCGATCTGGTGGTTTCGCAACAGCACAGGATTCTGATGCTTGGACCCCGGGTCGAACTGATGTTCGGAACAAACGAAGTTCTCGTCGCGGCCAAGTCGCTGACATGGTTGCCCGGTATCGCGGTGCAGGAACCTTGCGACGATGTCGCGTATTTCCACATCCTGCTCGACCGGCATGAAATTCTGGACGCCGAGGGCGCGCCTGCCGAAAGCCTGTTTCTCGGAGAAGAGGCGTTGCACGCGATGACGTCGGAAGGGTTGCAGGAACTGTCCCGGATCTTCGAGGATCGGACACAGACGGCGAACGCTCTCTTTGGCGATGCGGCACGCATGATCCTGACTAACCGGGACGCGATGGCGCTGGCCTGACAGGCCGGGCCGGCTGACGCAAATTTCCTGCCTGGACGAACCTCAGGTGCTGGCCTTGGGCGGCCGCAATGCATCGTGCAGCGCCCGCAGCACCCGTTCCCGCGCCGCGTCGTCCAGCTTGTCCAGCGATACCGTGACCTGCCGCCCGTCTCCGGTCTGCTGAATGGGACCGGCGGCTGTATCGGCCCTCGGCACGATCACCCGATAGGGCACGATCTCGCGCGCGATGCCCTTGAATGTCACCGGCTCCATCGCTTCGGCTTCGACCAGATCCCGCACAAGCGCGTAGGTTTCATAGCTCATCACGATGCCGCCGGGTTCGGCGATGCCCTCCATCCGGGCGGCAAGGTTCGCCTCGGCCCCGATGATGGTGTAATCCATCCGGTCGGCTGATCCGAAATTGCCCACGTTGCAATAACCGGTGTTGATCCCCATGCGGGCCTGAAATGGCTGTTCCTGCCCGCGGGCCCGCCATTCGGCATCCAGTTCGGCCAGACGCGCCTGCATGTCCAGCGCCATGCGCAGGCAGGCCTCGGCGTCGCCCCGGGTGCCCTTGGTTTCCGGGTCGCCGAAAAAGGCAACGATGGCGTCGCCGATGAACTTGTCGATGGTCGCGCCATGGGTTTCGGCGATCCGCGCCATCTCGGTGAAATACTCATTAAGCAGCGCGGTCAGTTCCTCGGGCTGCAGCCGTTCGGTGGTGGCAGTGAAATCCTTGATATCGGAAAAGAACACCGTCAGCTTCTTGCGTTCGGTCGAGATTTCCACGTCCTTGTCGCCGGAGAAGATCGATTTGTAGACCTGCGGCGACAGGTATTTCGACAGCTTCATCGAGATCCCGGCAAGAAAGGTGTTGTTCGCCTCCAGTTCGTCGTTCATCTGCGAAAACCGGGCCGCCAGCCGGAATTGCACGAAGGACAGGACAAAGCCGATCCCGCCCGCGATCAGCAGGTAAAGCAGCAGGTGCTTGAAGGTCCAGAAGTTGAGGCTGATTGGCTGGCGCACGGAAACCGACTGAATGCCGCGGACATCACCGGCGGCCCAGTCGGTCTTGCTGCTTTCGACGTGGCTGTTGTGACAATCGACGCAGGTCTGGGACATGATGACCGGCGTGGCCACGTCAACTTCGTGGTTCCACAGGTTGCCTGTATGGCTGATCATCATCTGGTCCGGGTCCCTGCCACCGCGAAACTGGACCAGCGCATCGGTTTCGAACGCTGTCAGGTCATGGGTGGGTCGCCCCTTGAACGGATAGTCGGACACGAACCGGTACTGAATGTCGTCCTGTGTTGCGCTGATGGCATCGCCCAGCTCGATCGACAGCGTCGCCGGGATCGGGATTGCGCCGTCGACCTCGCGGTAATTGTGCAGGGTCCGGGTCTCGGTATCGACGGCGTGGATGCGGGCGATGACATTTTCGGCGTAATAGGACCGGACGCCGGAAATCACCGTGGAAAAGGAACTGGCCTGCCGTTCGAGGTTCTTGTCCGAGAGATGCTCAAGATCCAGCCACAAGGCAACCGGCAGGCCGACAAGCCCCAGAAACACCAGCGCCATCAACGATTGGGGATGTTGCAAAAAGTAGCGGCCGAGCTTTTCCAACGGCGGGTCCTCCTGTTACCGAAGGTATAGCCCAGCCCCCGGCGCCGGTACAGCGGCCGTGGAGATGCGTGACGGGACCACCAAACAACCGTGGGGTTCTGATTCCCGAGGACCTGTTAATACAGGTGGGCGCCAGGTAAACGGACCAGGATCCGGACAGAGCCAGCTCCCTCGGATTTGTGTAAGGCCACCGGAATGCAACCTGACACGCGAAGGGCAGAACCCGCCACCCGACCCAGATAGTCCTGTGGCGGGGTGGCGGCAAGGGGGTCAGGTCCCGTGAATGCCATCGCGCATGCGGGAAATGTGGTCGTCCCACCCTTTATCCAGCGCCAGCGTCAGATCGAACGCCTCTGCACCCGCCGGCAGGCCCGCATGTTCCAGCGTCAGCCGCGTGCCGCCGGGCACATCCTCCAGCGTCCAGATGACCCGCGTTTCGTGATCGCCCAGCGGCTTGACCACGAAGCTGTATTCGAGGTGGTGGGGCCGGCGCGCTTGCTTGACCTCGCCCCAGATCAGCCGATCGCCGCTGGTGGTGCCGAACATCTCGAAGGCTTCGCCATCCTGCAGCGGTTTGGGCGGCTTGTGAAACCAGATTGCCAGCTTGTCGGGATCGGTCAGCCACTGCCAGACAGTGTCGGCATCGGCCTTGAGAAAGATGGATTTGCGGATCGTGTTGCCGGTCATGGGTTTTCCTTTTCGATTTCGGATTTCAGGACGGCCAGACGGTCATCCCAGAACTGGTTGAAGAATTCGAGCCAGTCGAGCACCGGCGACATGCCTGCCGGGCTCAGCCGGTTGATGCGTTCGCGCCCGCGCGCCTCAACGGTGATGAGGCCGCCGTCGCTGAGGACGGTCAGGTGTTTTTTTACCGCCGCGCGGGTCATGTCGAACCGGTCCGACACCTGCGCGATGGTCATGTCATCCCGTGCCAGAAGGCGCAGGATGTCGCGGCGCGTGGGGTCAGCCAGTGCGCGGAAGGCGGCCTGTTCTGCAGCCGGCGTCATGGCGACCCGGTGCGAAACATGCAGAGTTTTTTGATCGAAACCATGTCTCCTCCTAAATGAAACCATTTGGTGTCTCTTTTATGTGATACCAAATGGTTTCATGTCAAGCCTCCCGGTGGTGAGGTGGCGCGAAACGCGGCGCCACGGCAGCCGGACAACGACCCGATCTGGATGATTTCATCTGGAAAATCAGGTTTTTTTGGAACTCTCGCCGGCGACAGCCACCGCCTGCACCGGGCGTATCCGGCTGCTGTGGAAACGCGATCGTTCGCAGGGCAGGGCGATTCGATAAGGTTCCGTCGCGACGCACCGCCAACCGCAGGCCCACCGCAATCAGCGACCCGCGCGCAGTCCGGGCAGGCTTTACCCCAGTTCCAGCGTCGCCACTGAAACCACGTCCGGTGCGGCGGGGGGCGGCGTGCCCTTGTACATGCGCGCGGTTTCGAAGGGCACCGTCATGCCGCAGGCGCTGCAATAGGCGGTCAGCGCCTTCTGGCTGTCGGGCACGTCAATGATCAGCGGGCCATCCGGAACAGCGGCAGAAACCGCAGAGAGCAGCGCCTCGGCAACATTCATGTCCGGCGCCATCAGCGGTCCGATTTTCACACTGTCGCGGCAGGACCGGTAGGTCACGCTGCCCACAGGGCACGCGCCGGACGCAAAGACCAGCGTCCGGCGCGTGCCCGTCCCCGACAGCCACGGGCGCAGGAATTTCGGGCGGCGGTACCCGACCGCCTTCGTGTCCAGATCCTGCAGCGCCGGCAGGTCGGCCTCCGCCATCGGGCGGACCTGTGCCGCAACACTGTCCGGGACCCGCCCGACAAAACGCCGCGTGCCACCGGCCAGCGCGAACCCGGACTTGCGGTAGTTGTCCTGCTGCTGGGGGACGCCATCGAGCCCGATGGTGCGTCCGCCCGCATGGGTCAGCGCATGCTGCCACAGCCCGTATCCGATCCCCCGGCCACGAAAGGCCGGCAGGCACAGGTAGAGCCCGAGAAAGGCGAATTCCGGGGTGTGATTCACCACGGATATGGCGGCAACGACCCGGCCCTCCGCCTCGGCCACGAAAAACCCCTGCGGGTCAGCGGCAAAAAACGCGTCGCAGTCGTCGAGCCCCGGATTCCACCCTTCGTCGGCGGCCCAGCTCAAAACCGTGTCCAGTTCGGCCCGTGTCATCCTGCGAAAATTCATCTGCATGCCCCGATGCTGCGCCTGTTGCCCTGCGCCAACCGTAACGGGCCGCTGTCCCCGTCTGCAATCCGGGTTTGCAGCGGTGTCCCGGGCCCGGCCGCACGAAAAAGGCCCCGGCACGACGGCCGGGGCCCATGGTTTTCATCGGGACAGGATCAGAACAGGAATTCGAACCCGTCGATGTCGCTCAGGTTCGTATCCAGAATCAGCATCGTGTTGCCGGCCAGATCGTCTATCAGAACATCGGCCCCCACCTGACTGATGTGGTTGGTCAGCAGGTCGGTCAGGTCTGCGAACGCCGAATAGTCGCTCAGATCGATGCGTTCATTGTCGCTCAGCGCGTCATACCCGTCGACCTCATCAGTTCCGTCCGAGAACTCGAAGGTATCGTCACCGTCGCTGCCGCGCAGCGTGTCGTTGCCGTCGGCCCCGGTCAGCGTGTCGTTCCCGCCGCCGCCAACGACAAGGTCGTCATCTTTGCCGCCTGACAGCTTGTCGTCGCCGCCGCCGCCGCGGACGGTGTCATTGCCCTTCTGGCCGCGCAGATCGTCGTTCCCGGTCGAGCCGCGAATTTCGTCATTGCCGCTGTTGCCGAAAACCTCGTCATCGCCCGAGCCGCCGTAGCCCAGATCGTCGTCTGAACCCAGACGGATCGTGTCCGCGCCATCGAAGCCGGCCACGACGTCATTGCCGTCGCCGGACCGCATGTCGTTGCCCAGCCCATTGCCTACCAGACGGTCGTCGCCGGCACCCGAGGCCGCGTTTTCGATCTCGACCCCGTTGGCGATGGTAAAGCCGCCGATCACCCCATCGACATAGGATATGAACCCGCCGCCGCCGTTTTCGTATTCCAGCGTGGCTTCGCGCAGGTCGATAACGGCGTCCTTGCTGCCGGTATATTCGAACGTATCGGTGCCGCCGGTGTCCCAGATCGCGTAATATCCCGCGCCCGACCCGGTGTCGTTGCTGTCAAACAGCGTATAGCTGTCGTCACCGGACGCATGGGTCGTGTTGGCGCCGTAATACTCCTGCAGCACCGCGATATCGAGCGCGGCGAAGGTCGCGCCGTGGCCGGTATTGGCATCGCTGGCCGCAACGCCGGCAATATCGGATCCTTCGATATAGCTCATCGCCGTGTAAACGGCCTGGTTCAGGCCGAAATCGCCGCTGTCGCTGGACCCGCTCACGCCATCCATGACATCCGACCCGTTGCCGGTGTCATGCGGATGGCCCAGCCCCAGCCCATGGCCAAACTCGTGAACGGCCACGCCGTACATGAACCCGCCGGTGTCCATCGATCCGCCAGCCTGATCGCTGTAGCCGGTGAACGCATTGTTGATAATGCCAAAGCCGCCCTGGCCGCTGAAGGTCGGGAAGTTGAAGAAGCCCAGCAGCGTGCCGGACGGGCTGCTTGGCAGCGTCGCCGTGGCCAGTTCCAGATCCGCGTCGGCACGGATCGTGGTGATCTCGAAATCGATATCGGCAAATTCCTCGATCGACTCGAAGATCGAGAAGAACTGATCGATCTCGTACTGGGTCATGCCGCTGGCAGTGTACGTGTCGGAGCCGTCCTGATAGATGTCGCCGGCCACCGCAAAATAGACCAGCAGCGTGTCATCGTCGTTCAGCGTCTTGTTGCCACGCAGCGCATCCAGCGGCGTTGACGGCGGCGGTGGCACGATGGTCTGCACCTCAAGGCTGTAGTCACCCGCACCTGCGTTGTTGTAGGCGGCAACCTCGATGTAATAGGTGCCCGTGTCCTCGGCGACGAACTGCAATTGGCTGTCGCGGTTGTTGAAGGCGATATCGTCGTTCTCGTCCAGCAGGTTGCCATTCTCGTCGTAGATCCGCACCAGCGGGTCGTTCAGGTCCGGCAGGCCGTTGCCAGCGTCATGGTCAACACCGACCAGATCAATCTGGATCGCATCACCGGCGGTCATTTCGATCGCGAACCAGTCGGTATCGCCGGCCACTTCCAGCGTTTCTTCCCGGGTTTCGCCCGGGGCGATGGTTTCGGTGGTCGAGGTATCGCCGGGAATGGTGTTCTCGATCACACCCAGATCAGCGGAGACCGATCCAAACCCGTCTTCGCCGCAATCGTCTTTCAACGTGGCTGCACTACAAAAACCGCACATACTCTGATCACTTTCTTCGTTTCATTGCGCCGCACTCAAAGCCGGCACTGGCAAGCTGATTTCCGTTCGTCGTGACCGGTAATTCTGGCATTTTCACGACGGCCGGCCAACTCCGGTTTCCCGCCCCGCGCCAAAATCCGGCGCAATCCATACAAATCACCTTCGACAAATCTGCACAATTCTTTAGCACATTCCGAGGCCGGTTGGGGATCACATTCTTGAAAAATGCGGGCTTTACCGCGGGTTGACCTGACGTCATTCCGCCTCGGAGGCCGCCGTTTGGTTGCCGCCGGGCCGGATTCTGGATCCAGTCCGCTTGTAACCACCGCCGATTTGCCGCAGGCCATTGCCCGAAAGGACAGCGGATGAGCAACGCGTATGCCGGCCTTCTTGCCGCGATCTTTGCCAGTGCCATCTGGGGGTTGTCGCCGTTCTTTTACCGTACCCTGTCAGACGTTCCGCCAGTCGAGGTGCTGGCGCACAGAGCGCTTTGGGCCTTCGTGATCTTTGCCGGCGTGTTGGCGGTTCAGGGCAGGCTCGGCGAAATCCGCACCGCCTTTGCCAACCGGAAACAGACCGCGCTTATCGTTCTGGCAACCTGCTGCATCTCGGTGAACTGGTTCCTGTTCATTTACGCGACCGCAATCGGCCGTAACACCGATACCAGCCTTGGTTACTTCATCTATCCGCTGATCGCGGTTCTGATCGGGTACCTGGTGTTCGGCGAACGGCTGCAGCGGTCGCAGACCATCGCCGTGGCGCTGGCCGCACTGGCGGTGCTGATCCTGACCCTGGGGCTGGGCGCGCCGCCATGGATCTCGCTGATCCTCGGCATCACCTTCGGGTTCTACGGCGGCATCAAAAAACAGCTGCCGCTGGGGCCGGTGGTCTCGGTCACCTGCGAGTGTCTGGTGTTCCTGCCGGTGGCGGCGCTGACGCTGATCTGGCTGCACGGGTCGGGGCAGGGGACCTTTGGCCCGTCACTGCGGGACAGTGCCCTGCTGGTGTTTTCCGGGCTGATCACCGCGGCGCCGCTGATGCTGTTCAGTGCCGCGGCCCGCCGGATCCCGATGTCGACGGTTGGCGTGCTGCATTATCTGAACCCGTCGCTGCAGTTCATCTGCGCCGCACTGATCTTCGGCGAGGTGCTGACCATCTGGCACGGCATCGCGTTCCCGATGATCTGGCTGGCTCTGGCCCTCTACTCGGTCGCGCTTTGGCGTCAGGAGGGAGCCGCGCCCAGGGCCGCCATCGCTGACGCGGGCGTGTCCACCACCGTCAGGAACGACGCCAGCGACGGATCGGCAAAGCCCTGAGCGATCACGTGATCGACCAGCGTCAGCAGCGGGTCCCAGTAGCCTTCGGTGTTCAGAACCACGATCGGTTTGTCATGCAGGCCCAGCTGCCGCCATGTCAGGACCTCGAACAATTCGTCCAGCGACCCGGCACCGCCCGGCAGAACCACGATGGCGTTGGCGTTCATCAGCATGACCTTCTTGCGTTCATGCATGGTTTCGGTGACCACGAAACTGGTCAGGTCGGTCTTGCCGACTTCACGCTCCAGCAGGTGCACCGGGATCACCCCGAACGTGTCTCCGCCGGCGGTCTGCGCGGCCCGGGCCACCACCCCCATCAGCCCCACGTCACCGGCACCATAGACCAGCTGCCAGCCCGCCTCGGCGATGGCGGTGCCAAGTGTCTGAGCCGCCTCGGAATAGGCAGGCATTGCTCCCGGGCGCGATCCGCAATAGACACAGACGGATTTGACGGTCATTGGGCAACCTCTGAACGGTGAAACGGGGTGGATTTTGACCCCTAATAACCGGATTGGTAGAATGCCTCAACCGACCGCCGCCCTTTTGGGGGGATGCAGGAAAGGACGCAGATGGCAACGGGTGCTGCCGGTTCGGGAATTGGTGCGATGGGTATTGCCGGCGCAGGCGCTGCGGTGGCTGCCGTGGTCGCAGGCGGGCTCTATGTTGCCGGCGTTTTCACGCCCGACCCGGAACCGCAACCCGATCCCGTCGCGGTCGTGCAACCCGAGACCCCGGCCGCACCGCAGCCGGAAGCGTCCGAACCTGCCGTCGAACCCGCTCCGGCCGAACCCGCCCCGCAGGAGGAAGCCGTGGCTGCACTGCCGGCCCCGGAAGAGGCCGAGCCCCCTGTAACAGAGCCTGAAACACAGGCCGAAGCGCCTGAACCGGCCATCAAGGCCCCCACTTTCGACCTCGTTCGCGTGGAACCGGACGGATCGACGCTGGTGGCGGGGCAGGGCGAACCGGGCAGTGTTGTCGCCATCCTGATGGACGGGCAGGAACAGGACCGGCAAACCGTCGATACGGCGGGCAAGTTCGTCAGCTTCCTGTTCCTTGAGCCCAGCGAGGCCGTGCGCGTCCTGACGCTGGTGGCCGAGATTGGCGACCAGACCGTTCTGGGGCCGGATCAGATCATTCTGGCCCCGACCCCGAAACCCGTTGTCGTTGCCGAAGCAGAGCCGGAACCGGAACCCGCACCAGCCGAAGAGGTCGTGGCTGCCGCCGAATCACCCGACCCCGAAACACCCGCCGCAACCGAAGAATCCGGCGATCCCGCGCCGGTTGTTGCAGAAACGGAAACGGCACCGGAACCGGTCCCTGCAGCAGAGCCGGACACCGAAACCGCCGCCGCCGAACCCGAGGCCGCGCCGGAAGAAGAAGTGGTCGCCGCCACACCCGACCCGGAACCTGCCCCGCAGGAGGAACAGGTTGCCGCCGCGGATCCACAACCGGAGCCTGTGCCGCAACCCGCCCCGTCCGATCCGGCACCCGAAGAAGAGGTCGCCGCGCCCGCACCGGAAACGCCCGCCGAGGACCCCGCAGCGGACACGCCGCCGCTGGCAGAGGAAACCGTTGCCGCCGCAACGCAAGAGGAGACGCCGCCCGCCGAACAGCCGGCCCCGGTGGAAACCACAGCGGAGCCCGAGGTCGAGACCGCCGCGGTTCAGGAAGACGCGCCTGCGCCCGAACCCGAACCAGAACCAGAACCCGCTCCTGTCCAAACCACCGCTACCGGCGACGGCGACCCGAAGGCGCCCGAACCGGTTGAAACAGCCACCGCCGGCGGGGACGAACCCGCCACCCCGGCAGAGCCTGAAACCGCACCTGTCGAAACCGCCGCCGCGCAAATGCCGGCACCCGAGGCCAAGGAGCAAGAGCCTGCTGCACCGGCCGTGGCCGACGACCCTGCCGACCCGGCCCCGAAGGACGTTCAGGTTGCCGTGGTCGAACCGGCCCAGCCCGCCGGTGAACCCTCTCCGGCGGCCGCTTCCGCCAATCCCGATCAGCCCGCGCTGCCCGAACCGGCGCCGATCACCGTGCTCAAGGCAACCTCCGACGGTGTCGAAGTGCTGCAGACCGGCACCGCTGACCGCCCGGTTGTGATGCGGGAAATCTCGCTCGACACGATCAGCTACAGCGAACTGGGCGAGGTTCAGCTGGCCGGACGCGCCCGCGTTCAGTCGGTGATCCGGATCTATCTGGACAACGAGGCCATCGCCGAGCTTGTCGCCGATGACGAAGGCCGCTGGCGCGCCGTTCTCGACGGGATCGAACCGGGCGTCTACACGCTGCGGCTGGACGAGGTGAACGAGCTGGGCAAGGTCGTGAGCCGGATCGAAACCCCGTTCAAACGCGAAGCCCCGGATGCCTTGCGCGCCGCGCAGCCCGACCGCCCGCCCGACTCGCCCTATATCGGCGCTGTCACCGTGCAGAAGGGCGATACGCTCTGGGCGATCTCGCGCGAGAATTACGGCGAAGGCATCCTTTATGTCCGCCTGTTCGAGGCCAACCGCGACCGCATCCGAGACCCGGATCTGATCTATCCCGGACAGGTTTTCAGCATTCCGAACTGAGCGGGCGGGTTGCGGTTTTGACGCGCTCCGCGACGTGCCGACATCATGCCGCAGGGTGTAACAGCCGTTACCGGCAAACACGGCCCCTCGCATAACGGGCTGACAGCACAACCGTTGTCAGACGTGCCCGCGATGACCATCCCCAAAAAAGGCGCCCGGAAAATCTCCGGGCGCCTGAAACATCTTCACTTGGCTGGCTGGATCAGTTCCACTTGTCGTGCTTGCCACCGTGATTGTCGTCGCCGTCACCATGGCCGACACCTTTGCCTTTGCCGTTGCCGCCCTTGTTTCCGTTGTCGTTAGCGCTGCCTTCGGCATTGTCGCTGGCGTTCTCGTTCGGAGTGCCACCTTTGTCCGCGTGAACCGGTGCGGAGGCAATCGTTAAGGCCAAAATCGCGGCTGAAATCGTCATAAGAGTCTTCATAGCAGTCTCCCAGGTTGGAATCAGGCACTTTGCCAAGGTCCCAGTTGTAGCAAAAATGTGGAATTTCGCCAAATTTGTGTGAAAAACCGGGCATTTTCAGCCAAAAAACGTGCGTTTTTCGAAAGTTCCCGGTGTGATCCGAATGCTTGTTGCCCGTGCACGCGACTGTTTCGGACCGCGCGGCTCTGGTCTTCGCGCTGTACTGCGCATATCTCCGGACAACAGGCGAGGAGCCAGACCCAATGACCGACAGCTCAATTCAGGATTCCGAACGCCGGTCGGGCTGGCGCACGCTGCGCAAAGTCTCGCCGTATCTGTGGCCGCGTGAAGGCTATGGCTGGGTCAAGCGCAGGGTCGTCATCGCGCTGGCGCTGCTGATGTGTTCCAAGCTGATCGCCGTCTACACGCCGATCCTTTACAAAGGCGCGGTCGATGCGCTGGCCAAGGACGGTGTGCCGTCGCTGGCGCTGGGCGCGGTGGGGCTGACCGTGGCTTACGGCGTCGCGCGCCTGATGAACGTGGGCTTTCAGCAATTGCGCGACGTGGTTTTCGCCCCGGTTGGTCAGCGCGCGTTGCGGCGGTTGGCGCTGGAAACCTTCCGCCACATTCACCGGCTCAGCATGCGCTATCACATCACGCGCAAGACCGGCGGGCTCAGCCGGATCATCGAACGCGGGGTCAAGGGTGTCGATTTCCTGCTGCGGTTCCTGATCTTCTCCATTGGTCCGCTGATTGTCGAACTGGCGCTGGTCGCGATCATCCTGACAGTGATGTTCGATGTCTGGTATCTGGTGATCGTCGCCGGCACCATCGCGCTTTATGTCTGGTTCACCTTCGCGGTGACGGAATGGCGGGTGAAGCTGCGCAAGGAGATGAACGATCAGGACACGGATGCGAACCAGAAGGCCATCGACAGCCTGCTGAATTTCGAAACCGTGAAGTATTTCGGCGCCGAGGAACGCGAAGCGGGGCGCTACGACAGCGCCATGCGCGCCTACGAGGCCGCCGCGCTGAAAACCTCCTATTCGCTGGCCTTCCTGAATTTCGGTCAGTCCTTCCTGATCACCGGCGGTTTGGTCGGGGTCATGGTCCTCGCGGCCATCGGGGTGCAGGCCGGCACCCTGACGGTGGGCGATTTCGTGATGGTCAACGCCTACATGATCCAGATCACCGTGCCGCTGAACTTCCTCGGGACGGTTTACCGCGAAATCCGGCAGTCGCTGGTCGATATGGGTGAAATGTTCGACCTGCTCGAACAACCCGAAGAAGTGTCGGACAAACCCGGCGCCGCCGAGTTGCAGGTGAACGGCGGGGAAATCGTGCTGGACGAGGTTCGGTTCGGCTATGACCCCGAGCGCGAAATCCTCAAGGGCGTTTCGCTGACGGCAGAGGCGGGGCAGACGGTTGCCATCGTCGGCGCGACGGGATCGGGCAAGTCCACCATCGGCCGGCTGCTGTTTCGGTTTTACGACGTGACCGGGGGCGCCATGCGCATCGACGGTCAGGACCTGCGCGACGTGACCCAGTCCAGCCTGCATGCCGCGGTTGGCGTGGTGCCGCAGGACACTGTGCTGTTCAACGACACGATCCGCTACAACATCGCCTACGGTCAGGACGGCGCCACCCAGGAGCAGATCGAAGAGGCCGCGCGCGCCGCCCAGATCCACGAATTCATCGCCGCGCTGCCCGAAGGTTATGACACCCCCGTCGGCGAACGCGGGCTGAAGCTGTCAGGTGGGGAAAAACAGCGTGTCGGCATCGCCCGGACCCTGCTGAAAAATCCGCCGATCCTGCTGCTGGACGAAGCCACGTCGGCGCTCGACACCGACACCGAGCAGGAGATCAAGGATGCGCTGGCCCGCGCCGGGCAGGGGCGGACGGTGATCACCATTGCCCACCGGCTCAGCACGATCGCCGAGGCCGACCGCATCGTCGTTCTGGAAAAGGGCGAGATTGCCGAGCAGGGCCGGCACGAGGACCTGCTGGCCTCCGGTGGCCGGTATGCCTACCTGTGGCAACTGCAGCAGGCGGATCAGGACGCGGCGTGAGCGGGGCAGGGCGCCGGTAACTGCCGTAACAGATCCAGCAACCGCCAGCTATTGTTGGCGATCACACCGCGCGGAAGAAGGGCGGCGCCCGCGAGAGAACCGGGCAACCAAAACCGTTGGTTCGCCGCACACGGCACGACGAAGCGCGGCTTTCGGCAACCTGCGGTGCGGAGTGCCCCTAGCCGGGATCTGATCCCGTCTGCGCTCTACTCTGCCGCCTGCAGCCGGGTCGGCTGCACCGGTTCCGGCTTGGCCTCTGCCGGCGTATCCGTCATGTCGTCCCAGATGATCTCCGGGTCCTTCAGCCTGCGGGCCGCGCGGCGCACCGCCCAGTCCTGTGCCGCCTTGCTGCGCCGTCCGCCGATGATCCGGGCGATCAGCCCAAAGAAGCCGTACACATAGGTCCAGAACCAGATCCGCACCGCCAGCAACGACGGCGTGACAACCAGCGTCAGCACCGTGGCCACGCCCAGCCCGAAGACTACGGCGGTGGCCAGCTGCTTCCACCACAGCGCGGTGGGGCTGTTGATGGTGTAGCCGCCATTGATGAAATCCAGCGACAGGCCGAACATCATCGGCGCCAGACCGGCCATCGTCGTGATCGTGGTCAGCAGAACCGGGCGAATGCGCGATTCCGCGGTGCGGACAATGGCCTCGATCCGCGGCATGTAACGGGAATACTCCTGATAAGTGTCGATCAGAACGATGTTGTTGTTCACCACGATTCCGGCCAGCGCCACGATCCCGGTGCCGGTCATGATGATCGAAAACGGCTGATTCATGACCAGCATGCCGATCAGAACGCCGGTGGTGGACAGGATCACTGCCAGCAGCACCAGAACCGAATTGTAGAAACTGTTGAACTGCGCCAGCAAGATGATGAACATCAGCCCCAGCGCCCCGAGGAAGGCGTTTTGCAGGAAGGCCTGGCTTTCAGCCTCTTCCTCGCGGTCGCCGGTCCATTCCCATTCGATTTCCGGGCCGAACGGGTCGGTCTCCAGCCACTTGCTCAGATGGCCGATGCGTTCGTTCGGGTTGACCGCAACGAAATTGGCGTCGCCGTCATCTACAGCGGCCTGAACCTCTTCGACGGACGCCACGCTCAGGGTCACCACCTCGAACCGGTCGCCCGCCGCGTTGGTCACCACAGCGCCCGGCGCGGCCGCCCCGGCGTCCAGCGCGCTCAGCATGGCCAGTTCGCTGTCATCCGCACTCAGCACCACCTTGGACAGACCGGGCAGCACATCCGCCTTCACGTCGAAATAGCGCAGCTGATCGACCCGGCTGATCGAGGCCAGCTTCTTCACCGGCTCGCGGGTCACGAAGTTCGACAGCGGCACCAGCCCGTCCGCCGTCCGCACCTTCAGTGCATCGAGCGTGCTGAGAACCCGGTCTTTTTCCGGCAGGCGCACGCGGATTTCGATCTCTTCGTCCGAGCTCTCGATCCGCATCGTATCCAGCAGGATGCCGCGCGTCACCAATTGCACCATGCCACCCACGGTGGCCACGTCGGCGCCATAGCGCCCGGCCTTTTCCACATCCACGTTGATCTGCCAGTCGATGCCGGGCAGGGGCAGGCTGTCTTCGATCAGGGTCAGGCCCGGGGTGTCCTCGAACGTCGCGCGCGCCAGCTCGGTTTTTTGCAGCAGCATGTCCCAGTCGTCGCCCTTGATCCGCAGATGCACTGGCTTTGCCGAGGCCGGCCCCTGTGCCAGCGGCCGGATCTCGACCTCGAAGCCCGGCAGACGCGTCATCTGAGCATTCAACTGATCGATCACCAGATCGCCATCGAACTCGGGCGAGGAAATCTCGCGCTCCAGCAGGCCGTTGAACATCGGCACCGTCGCGGTCGGGCGGTCTTCCCACGGGATGATCTCGAACTGAACCTGGCCTACAGTGTCGGCCGGGACCGAGGCGCCGCTGGCGTCGGTGTTCAGCCCGCCGTCACCGGCAAAGGAAAACACGTTGATCACCGCCGGATGGGCCGCGATCACGGTTTCCGCCTTGCGCACCAGCGCGTCCGATTCCATCAGCGAAAGATTGCCGCGCGCCCGCACATAGGCGGTCGCCTGCTCGGGCTCGGATTCGACAAAGAACTCGACCCCGTTGTTGTTGGCGCCGAAATAGGTCAGCACGCTGAACACGATGAAACCAACGCCGGCAATGGTCACCAGCGGCATCACCGGATTGCCCGCGATCAGCTTGATGATCCAGCCGAACAGCGTGCGGCGATAGCCCGAGTCCACGCGCTTGCGCTTGAACTCGATCCGTGCCGCGCCCAGCGTGACCGATGCGGCAAAGGCCGACAGCAGGAACATCGCCGCGCCGGCAATCATGCCGCCCATCGCCGGTACGTCGGGCGGCAACAGGTAATGCGGGTTCAGAACCTGCATGGCCGACAGGAACATGGAATAGAGCGCAACCGGCACCAGCGCCGCCCGCACTACCCACGGCAGACGGCCCCGCAGCCAGTCGGAGATATTGGCGAACACGCGGCTCAGCCGGCCCGTGACGCCGCCCATCACCGGCAGGTAGATCAGCGCCACCACCAGCGAAGCCGACAGCACGAAGATCAGCGTCACCGGCAGCATGCCCATGAACTCTCCGGGCACGCCGGGCCAGAACAGCATCGGCAGGAACGCACAAAGCGTTGTGGCGGTCGAGGACACCACCGGCCAGAACATGCGCTGTGCCGCCTCGACATTGGCGTGCATCGGCCCGGTGCCTTCCTTGATCCGCTTGTCGGCGTATTCGACAACCACGATCGCCCCGTCTACCAGCATTCCCACGGCCAGGATCAGGCCGAACATCACGATGTTGGAAATCGCCACGCCCATCACCGCCAGAAAGGCAAAGCACAACAGGAACGAGGTCGGGATCGCGAAACCCACCAGCAGCGCGGCCCGGCTGCCCAGCGCGCTGAGTACAACGATCATCACCAGCGCAATCGCCGTCAGGACCGAACCCTCCAGCTGGCTCACCATGGACCCCACAACGCGGCTCTGGTCGTTCGACGTGCCGACATGCACGGCCGCCTTCAGCTCGTCCGGCCAGCGCGAGCAGCTCTCTTCCAACTGTGCCTTCACCAGATCCACGGTGTCGATCAGGTTGTACCCCTTGCGTTTGACCACCTGCAGCGCCACGGTCTTTTCGCCATTGAACCGGGCGGTGCCGGCGCGGTCTTCGAAGGTCAGGTTGATCTGGGCCAGATCGCCCAGCGTCACCACCCGGTCGCCATTGGTCTTGATCGGCAGGTCATAGATGTCGCGGGGCTCGTCGAAAGAGGACGGGATCTTGACCGAAAACGTGCCGCTCTCGGTTTCGACCTCGCCGGCCGCGATCAGCTGGTTGTTGTTGACCACGACATTGATCAGCTCTCCGGCGGTGACGTTATAGGCTTCCAGCCGCAGGGGATCGATGATCACCTCGACCATCTCGTCGCGGTTGCCGGCGATCCCGGCTTCCAGCACCGCATCCATCGATTCCAGATCGTCCTGAAGGTCCTTGGCGATCTTGGCCATCGTCCGTTCCGGCACATCGCCTGTCAGATTCACGATCACGATCGGAAATTCGGAGAAGTTGAATTCTTCCAGATTGTACTGTTCGGCGCCGTCCGGAAATTCGGCCTCGGCCGCGTTCATGGCGTCGCGGACCTCGGCCAGTGTTGCGGCCTTGTCCCAGCCGAATTCAAACTCCAGAATCACATAAGCCGCGTTCTCGGCGGCGGTGCTGGACATCACGTCCAGCCCGTCCAGATCCGCCAGCTCGGTTTCCATCGGCTTGACCAGCAGGCTTTCGCTGTCTTCGGCCGAGATGCCGGGGAAATGGACCGAAACGATCAGAACCGGCACCTGAATGTCCGGCTCGCCTTCCTTGGGCAGGCTGGCATAGGCAAACCCGCCGATCACCAGCGACAGCGCGATGAAGGCCATGACCATCCGCGCCCGGGATGCGGCCCAGTCGACGATACCGGTCATTGCGTGGCCTCCTGGTAGGTCGGCGTGACGCGGACCCCCTCGGTGACAAATTCCTGGCCCACCACGATCACGTCGGCCACATCCGGCAACCCGGCCAGCCAGATGCCGTCAGGCTGATCGCGCACGATGGTGACCGGGCTGAACCGCACCGTGTCGGACAGATCGACGGTGCGCACACCCAGCGTGCCTTCATTGTTCAGCGTCAGCGCCGAGCCCGGTATGAAATGCGCCTTCGCGCCTTCGGCCCGGATCAGAATTTCGGCGGTCTGGCCGTCGCGGATGCGCAGATCGCTGTTGTCGACAAGGATCTCGACCTCGAAGGTCCGGGTCAGCGGATCCGCCGAACGCCCGACAAACACTACCTGTCCCTGCACCCGCCGCCCCGAGGCCAGCTCGGCCCCGGCCAGTGCACCGACTTCGACCCGGTGCACCTCGGTTTCCGGCACGAACCCGACCAGCTTGATCGGATCAAGCTGAATGACCGTGGCGCAGAGCGATCCGGGTTGCATCAGGCTGCCCAGCTCGGCGGCATCGGATTCCAAGAGCCCGTCGAACGGCGCCTTGATGGTCAGCCGCTCAATCTCGCGCTTGGCCAGCGCCACCGCCGCGGCCGCGGCCTCGATACCCGATTGCGTCGCTTCCAGCCCCGACGTGGCTGACGCGACCGACGCTTCGGCGGCGCGGACCTGCGCTTCGGTGGATTTCAGCCGGGTTTCCGAGGCATAGCCGCCCTCGATCAGCTTGACCGCAGCATTCCAGCCCACCTTCGCTTCGGCCAGCCGGGCCTCGGCCTCGGTCAGCCGCGCCTGCGATTCAGGCACCCGGCTGGTGGCCTCGTTCAGACGCGCCCGCGCTTCGGCCAGCGACGCCTCGCGCGTGCTGGCGTCCAGCACGCATAATACGTCGTCTTTTGCCACATGCGCGCCCTTGCGCATCGGTTCGGACACGACATTGGCCGAGGTTTCCGCGCGCACGTCGACCTGCCGGTTCGCCCGCGTCTGGCCGCGCAGCACCACCGCGCTGTCGACGGTCTCCGCCTTGGACTGCAGCACAACAACACCAATCGCCACTGTCGTGTCCGCGGCAATCTCTTCCGTGACTGCGATGTCCGTTTCGGTTTCCGTCACAGCCTCTGCCGCCGCCGGATCGTTCCGGGCGAAAGCCAGCAACTGTTCCCGCTGAAGGACCAGACCGAATAGAAAGAGCGTCACCAATACCGCGGTGATAATGGGTACCAATCGCATAACGTGTTGTCCTCAACAGCCTGTCGCGCTTCGATCCGACAGACATACCGCCGGATCGGCCTGTGCGACATATAGGTAACCGATACGCTAAACTAACCAGTTCAGATTAATTTTTTTCGCGAACCTGTGCAAGTCGGCCACGATGCGTTGTCATCGCCCACTTGGCTTGCTTTCCCCATCCTTGTAAGAGAGGGGGACGTTCGGGCATGGCAGCCAAGCAAAATGCCTGTAAAACAGCCCGTTGAGCCAACCGGGGGCAGGGATGAGCGACACCGACAGTTTTATCGACGAAGTCACCGAAGAAGTCCGGCGCGATCAGCTTTATGGCTATCTGCGCAAGTATGGCTGGATTGCGGCGCTTGCGATCCTTGTCATCGTGGGCGGCGCGGCGTGGAACGAATACCGCAAATCGCAGGCCACGGCTGCCGCGCAGGCCACCGGCGACGCGCTGATCGCCGCGCTCGGGGCCAACGATGCCGCCGGCCGGGCAACGGCACTGGCCGCCGTCACACCGACCACGCCGGGCAATGCTGCCGTCCACCAGATGCTGCTTTCGGCCGCCCAGTCGAACGCGGATGAGACCGCCGCTGCGGTCGAGGGGCTGAACCGCATCGCCGCGGACGGTGAACTGCCGCCGATCTACCGCGAGATTGCCGCCTTCAAGGCGCTGCTGATCCAGGGGGATGGGCTGGCCGCCGCCGACCGGCGCCTGCAATACGAGGCGCTGGCTGAACCCGGCAAGGCGCTGCGCCTGCTGGCCGAGGAACAGCTGGCGATAATCGATATTTCCGAGGGCCAGTCCGAGGCTGCGCTGGACCGGCTGCAGGCCATATTGCAGGACGCCGAGGCCACACCGGCCTTGCAAGACAGGGCCAGCCGGTTGATTGTGGCACTGGGCGGAACGCCGGACAACCTGCAGCAATCGCAGGGCTAGGCATCGCCCCGGGCAGAAACAGGAAACGGGCTGACATCATGCTCCGAAGCGTATTCCCGAAACAGGCGGCCATTCTGGCGCTGGGCGCTGCCCTGATCCTTGCCGGCTGTGAACGTGAGGTTATCCTTCCCGGCGAACGCGAGGATCTGCGCGGCACCGAACCCGAGTTGGTCAACCAGAGCCGCAGCATCCGCATGGCGGGCCAGACGGCGAACAAGTCATGGACCCATGGCATCGGAACCCCGTCCTACCGCACGTCGCACCCGGCGCTGCGGTCAGCACCCGTTCTGGTCTGGTCGGCAAATATCGGCGAAGGCAATACCCGCCGGCAACGCATCACCGCCGAACCGATCATCGCCAACGGCCTGATCTACACGCTTGACGCAACCGCGCGGGTGACGGCGACGGCCACGAACGGCGGTACGGTCTGGTCCACCGACCTGACACCGCCGCGGGACACCGACAAGGAAGCCACCGGCGGCGGTATCGCCTATTCCAACGGCCGGGTCTACGTGTCGTCCGGCTTCGGCAAGCTGGCAACGCTCGATGCCAAGACCGGCAATATCCACTGGCAGCAGCAGCTCGATGCCACCGGCAGCGGTCAGCCGACCGTCATGGACGGGCTGATCTATCTGGTGGCCGGGGACGATACCGGCTGGGCCATCAAGACCGATGACGGCCGGATCGCGTGGCGCATCAACGGCACACCCAGCCTTGCCAACGTTCTGGGCGCACCGGCCCCGGCCGTGTCTGGCAAATACGCGGTGTTTGCCTACGGGTCCGGCGACGTGGAGGCGGTGTTCCGGCGCGGCGGCCTGCGGCGCTGGGGCGCGTCCGTGGCCGGCGAACGTGTGGGCCGCACCGTTTCGCAGGTGTCCGACATCACCGGTGCCCCGGTGATCGTGGGCAACACGGTTTACGCGGGTAACCATTCCGGCCGCACGGTGGCCTTCGATCTGGAAACCGGCGACCGCAAATGGACCGCGCTAGAAGGCGCGCTGGGCAATATCTGGCCTGCCGGCGACAGCCTGTTCGTGGTCACCGACCGGCTGCAGCTGGCTCGGATTTCCGCCGCTGACGGGCAGGTGATCTGGGCCGTCGACCTGCCCGGCTACGTCAAGGACAAACCGCGCCGCCGCGGACCGGTCTATGCGCATTACGGCCCGGTCGTGGCCGGTGGAAGGGTCGTGGTCGCCTCCAGCGACGGCGTATTGCGGTTCTTCAAGCCCGAGGATGGCAGCCTTGTCCATCAGGCCCAGATCCCCGACGGCGCGGCCAGCTCGCCCACCGTTGCCGGTCAGACCCTCTATGTGGTCAGCAAGGCGGGGCAATTGCACGCTTTCCGTTGACGCGCGTATGCGCTAAAGGGCGCGTCTGACCGTTCGGAAACCGCCATGTCCTTTACCCTTGCCATCGTGGGGCGCCCCAATGTGGGCAAATCCACATTGTTCAACCGTCTTGTCGGCAAGCGCCTTGCGCTGGTCGACGATCAGCCCGGCGTCACCCGTGACCTGCGCGAAGGCGAGGCCCGGCTGGGACCGCTGCGGTTTACCGTGATCGACACCGCCGGGTTGGAACAGGCGAACGACGACAGCCTGCAGGGCCGGATGCGGCGGCTGACCGAACATGCGGTCGACATGGCCGATATCTGTCTCTTCATGATTGACGCCCGTATCGGTGTCACCCCCACCGACGAGGTGTTCGCGGACATCCTGCGCCGCCGCTCTGCCCACGTGATCCTCGGCGCCAACAAGGCCGAGGGAAACGCGGCCGAAGCCGGCGTGCTGGAAGCCTACGGGCTGGGGCTGGGCGAACCCGTCCGGCTCAGCGCCGAACATGGCGAGGGGCTGGACGATCTCTACACCTTGCTGGCGCCGCTGGCCGAACAGTTCGAGGCCCGCAGCCTCGCTGACACGCCACAGACGAATGTCGACGTGGTCGACGGCGACGATGCCACCGCACCGGCGAAACCGCTGCAGGTGGCCGTGATCGGACGGCCTAATGCGGGCAAGTCCACGCTGATTAACAAGATCATCGGCGAAGACCGGCTGCTGACCGGGCCCGAGGCGGGCATCACCCGCGACGCCATCTCGCTCACCACCAACTGGGCCGGGACGGAGATGCGCATCTGGGACACCGCCGGGATGCGCAAAAAGGCACGGGTGCAGGAAAAGCTAGAAAAACTGTCGGTCAGCGACGGGCTGCGCGCGGTAAAATTCGCCGAGGTTGTCGTGTTGCTGCTGGACGCTGCCATCCCGTTTGAACAGCAGGACCTGCGCATTGCCGATCTGGCCGAGCGGGAAGGCCGCGCCGTGGTCGTTGCGGTCAACAAATGGGACGTGGAGGACGACCGTCAGGCCAAGCTGCGTGATCTGAAAGAAAGCTTCGAACGCCTGCTGCCGCAACTGCGCGGCGCACCGCTGGTCACGATCTCGGCCAAAACCGGACGCGGGCTGGACCGTCTGCACGACGCGATCATCCGCGCCTACGACGTCTGGAACCGCCGCGTGCCCACCGCACAGCTGAACCGCTGGCTGACCGAAATGCTGGAGGCGCACCCGCCGCCCGCCCCGCAAGGCAAGCGCATCAAACTACGCTACATGACACAGGCCAAGACCCGCCCGCCCGGTTTCGTGGTGATGTGTTCGCACCCCGACAAGATGCCCGAAAGCTACAACCGCTACCTCGTCAACGGCCTGCGCGAAGATTTCGACATGCCCGGCACCCCCATCCGCCTGACCCTGCGCGGGCAGGGCGACAAGAACCCCTACAAGGGCCGGAAAAAACCCGGCCCCTCAAAGCTGCGTAAGCATCTGGACAAGCGGAAATAGCCCGGACGCAGGCCCGCCATTCAGGGGTATTCCTGACGCAGACGGTGCTGTCGGGCCTGAACCACCGAAAGCGCATTGCCGACGATCTCGACAGATGCCGAATAGCCCGACACCTCTCCCCCGGACGGCGGCGCAAAGCCGAACCGGACCGCGCTGCCGTCCGGCTTGGCAAGCCGTCCGCGCCAGACATAGATCTTTTCCGAGTTGGATTTCGACAGGGCTGTGGCCGCATGGCTGGCCGCACCGCACCAAAAGATTGCGTCCCGGCTGATATCGGACACGATCTCGAACGTGCCGTCACTGGCCGGGTCGACGTCATAGCTGCTCGAATAGACCGTAAGCGCGATGCCCGGCGTCCCGGCCGCGGCAGAAACCGCAATGGCCAGCAGAGTTGTTTTCATCCCGAATGCTCCTCTGTTTTCGCATTCACGGACCGGAAATGGGACCGGATCACTTATTCACCCCGTCCCGCGTCTCCCTTGCGCGCCCAATGCCGTGCAAACCTGACTGCCCCATTTCTTTGGACGCCGGGTGATCTGCCCGCTAGGGTTTTGCTATTCTGGGAGGAGAGCCGGCTATGGATCACGACATCACCGACACATCGGACTGGGACCCTGCGTTTGACGCGGTGGCCGCCGCCCCCGATCATCACAAGGTCATCTTCGAAAACGACAAGCTGCGCGTGCTCGAGGTCACCCTGAAACCGCAGGACGAGGAACCGCTGCACCATCACCGCTGGCCCTCGGTCTTCGTTCTGGATCAGGTCCACGATCAGGTCCGCGACATTTCGCCGGAGGGCGAGGAACTGCCGCCCAGCCGCGACGTGCTGCGCGCCATCGATGCCTGGGACGGAAAAAGCAGCCTTGTGGTGAACATGGCGCCCCAACCCCTTGGCCGGGTTCTGAACAAGGGCAGCAGCGACATCCACGGCATCCGGATCGAAATCAAGGGGTGACCATCCGCCGGCCGGACCGGCCGGAGGTGGGCCGGTCTGGTCTCCATGCCTTGTATGGATCATTGTCGCATTCGCGTAAAAGGTGTATTCTGTGCGGGTGAACCGCATAACGGATCAACGCTATGCCGAAACGGATCGCCGTCTTCTGCGACGGGACATGGAATTCGCCGGACATCCCGCAACCGACCCACGTGCACCGCCTGTGGCGTGCCACGCTGGAGCATGACGGTCAGATTGCTGCCTACTTCCCGGGGGTTGGCACCTCGTCGCGGATGCGCACATGGGCAGAAAACAAGATCCATCAGGTCGGCGGCGGCGCCTTCGGCTGGGGGCTGAACCACAATATCCGCATCGCGTACCAGTTCATCGCCGAACGCTACGCCGCGGGGGATGAACTCTATATCTTCGGGTTCTCGCGCGGGGCCTATACTGCGCGGTCGCTGGCCGGGATGATCCGCAAATGCGGGATCGCGGCCGACCCGGGCGACGACACGGTCCGCAAGGCGTTCGACCTCTACCGGCTTCCGGGCGCCGAAAACCACCCGGACAAACCGCATATCCTTGAGACCCGGCGGCAGGTTTCACCGGATTTCGCCACCTCGCAAAAAGATCTGGACTGGCGCAGCGACCATTCGCAACTCGTCAACATCGCCTATCTGGGGATCTGGGACACGGTTGGCGCGCTGGGCATGCCGCCGTCGGTTCTGGGATCGGCGGCGCGGATCTGGAACCGCCGCTACAGGTTCCATGATCTCGAGCTTTCCAGCCTCGTCAGCAGCGCCCGCCATGCCGTCAGCCTTGACGAGAAACGCAAGTTCTTTGCCATGACCGGCTGGGACAATCTCGACAAGCGCACCGACCCGGATACCAACCAAGCGAAACCGGGGCTCAATGACGGCGACACATCGGACAGCCGCCTCTATCAGCAGCAATGGTTCGTCGGCGATCACGGCATGGTCGGCGGGTCCGGCGTGAACCGGGGGCTGACCAACGTGACGCTGGACTGGATCACGGCCGGGGCCGAGACCGCGGGCGAAGACGGCCTGCGCCTCAGCCGCGCCATCCTGTTCGACGCCCCGCCCGATGCGCTCAGCGACGGCCCGATCGCCAACTGGCCGCGCACCGCCTACAAGATCCTGCCGGGCCTTGTCGGCGCCCGGCCCAGCCCCTCCGAGCCGTGGGAGGTGCACCCGTCGCTACCGGCGCGGATTTCCGGGAGACCGGACTACCACCCCGACAATCTGGACCCCAGGTTCCTCCCCTAACGGGCGCCATGGCGCGCCACCGTCTTGTCCCACGGGCCAAATCGGATTAAATAACGGACATAGAATACTTTTGTCGTGCGGATCTTAGACGGGGGGAACCGGTGGACATCAGGGCGCACACCAGAGTTTACGCCAAGCAGGATAACCGGCTGGCTTCGCTCAGTTTCTTTGGCACATTTGCCGTTTATTTCCTATCGCTTTATTTTGGCATCGTGTTTGTGCACCTGTGGTGGGTGCTGGGGCCGATGTGCGTGATACACGCCTTCGCCGCCGTGCGCCTCTACGTGCTACAGCATGATTGCGGGCATCATTCCCTGTTCGAAACCCGGGCACAGAATGAACTGGCCGGCGAGGTTCTGTCGCCGTTTACCTTCGCCCCGTTCGAAGTGATGAAGCAGAATCACAACCTGCATCACGGGCACCTCGGAAACCTCGATCACCGGGAAACCACCGAGATCTACACCATGACCCTGCGGGAATGGAAGCAGGCCGGACCGTGGCAACGCCTGCAATACCGCGCCTACCGCAACCCGTTCCTGCTGATCCCTGTGGGGGCCCTGTTCACCTATTTCATCCGCTACCGCTGGCCCAAGAACACCACGCGTTTCGGCTGGAAGCCGGTGATTCTGCACAACCTGTCGATCGCGATCTTCCTCGGCATTCTCTACCTGCTGGCGGGCTGGACCGGCATTCTGGTCTGGCTGGGTGCGTCCCTTCTGGGCGGAATGCTGGGCGTGTTCCTCGTCTACCTGCAGCACAATTTCGAAGACACCTACTGGCACCGCCGCCCGGATCTGGATCCGCAACTGGCGGCGCTGCAGGGATCGTCCTGTCTGGATTTCGGCCGCTGGTTCGACGTGGCGGTGGCCTGTATCACCCTGCATGACATCCACCATTTCAACGCCCGCATTCCCAGCTACCGGCTGCGGGCCTGCCACTATTCCATCCCGGACGAATATGCTCCGCGCCGCATCAAGTTCCCCGAAGCGGTCGCCGCGCTGCGCCTGAAGCTATGGGACGAGGATCAGATGCGTCTGGTGCCGTTCCCGCGCGAAACGCGCGACCGGGGCGGTGCGGCGGTGAATGCGGGTTTGTAGGGGTGCCGGCAGGGCGATTTTCGGCGTGAAATCGACCGGAACGTTGCGGGTCTGCGGATCTCTCGGGGGTAACGGGACGTGTTGAATTCCCGGTTCGCCATTGCCCGGCCCGTCGATGCGCGGGGTGGCATCTTTCGCGGGTTCACAATGGCCATCCGGTGGGGAGAATCAGGAGTTGCCCATCGCCGGGCAATACGAAACCGTATATTTTATGTATATACAATCTGTATGCGGCTGATGTAGACTCTCCTGCAACGCAGCACACATGCATCAGGGCGAGGAAAGAGGAACTGGCATGACCACACTTACGGACATTCATGGCATCGGGCCGGCGATGAGCCAGGCGATGGCAGGGCAGGGGATCAAGACCGTCGCGGACCTTGCTGCTGCGAAACCCGGCGACCTGCTGACGATCAAGGGTGTGGGTATTGCCACCGCGCCCCGCTTGATTGCTGCGGCAAAGGCCGCGGTCGCACCCGCCAAACCTGCGAGACGGGCCAGATCCACCAAACCGGCCGCACCCGCCAAACCCGCGAGACGGACCAGAGCGGCCAAACCGGCAGCACCGGCCAGACCCGCGAAACCGGCCAAGGCCGCAGCACCGGCCAAGGCTGCGGCGCCGGCCAATCCCGCAGCACCGGCCAAGCCCGCGAAACCTGCCAAACCGGCAGCACCGGCCAAGGCCGCTGAGCCCAAGGCGGAAAAGAAAAAGACCAAACCTGCCAAGCCGGACAAGAAGAAGTCGAAGAAGGACAAGGACAAGTCGTCCAAGTCAAAAGACAAAAAGTCGAAGGACAAGAAATCTAAAACCGCCAAGTCCAAGAAGTCGGACAGCAAGTCCAAGAAGGCCAAGGATAAGGCCGCCAAGACATCGAAAAAGGCCAAGGCCGGAAAGAAGGCTAAGTCCAAAAAGGGCAAATAAGCCTAGGCCCACCTGCACGGGCCGGTGCCTGCCCAACCAGCGCCGGTTCGTGATTTGCCCGCCCTCAGCTCAGGCGGGTTTTTCCAGACAATAGCTCAGATGCAGGCTGGACTTCAGCCGGCGGTGGCGTCCGCGCCCGTCGAAGTCCGCCGCAAACAATGCATCGCCATAGCGCCTGCCCAGCCGCGGCGACAGCACGCCAAGGATCAGCGCCCATTTCCCGCGGTTAAATACGCCCAACCGGTCGCGCACCGCAAACCGGCTCTCGATCGCCCGCATACCCTTGGCCGTCAGCGGAAATTCCCAGTCCGCATCGGTCTGAAACGGGCGGAACAGCGCCCGGAACAGCCGGATCGGCAGCCATGTCTGCAACGGGTCATAGGTGATCATCACGCCGCCGGGCTTCAGTTTTTCCCGCGCCATGTCCAGAACCACGTCCATATACTCGAAATGATGCAGGACGGCATGGGCATAGATCACGTCATACCCGCCCGCCGTGACCCCCGGATCGAGGAAATCGCCGGCAATGAAATGCCGCGTGGGCCCATCCCCGATATTGCGCTTCAGGATGTCGAGCTGCATTCCGCTCAGTTCCACGGCGTCATAACGCGCAGCCCGGTCCGCCAGCCACCCGCTCAGCGGCGAACCCGCTCCGGCCCCGAGATCCAGCACTGTTTTTCCGCCCAGATCGCCCAGCCAACCGCGATGTACCTCGTAAACCCGGCCCCGCTGTTCGTCCGACACAGCGACCATCGCCCGGTGCCGCAGCTTCGACCACAGGTTCGTGGCAAAGGAATTGACCGGCGAAATCCAGCCCGCGCTGGTTTCCTCGTAATAGGCTTTCTGCCGCTGGTTGGTCTCCAGCATCCTCGCGCGGCGCGGGTCCTCGGACATAACGGGTGCCGCTATGCCAGCACGCCGCCCGCCGTCAGCACCCGCTTGCCGCCCAGATAGGGCCACAGCACCTCCGGCATCACCACCGACCCCTCCGCCTGCTGCCCGTTTTCCAGGACCGCGATCAGCGCGCGGCCAACCGCCAGCCCGGATCCGTTCAGCGTATGCACGAATTCCGGCTTGCCGCCCCCCGCGGGCCGGAACCGCGCGTTCATGCGCCGGGCCTGAAAATCGCCGGTGGTCGAGACACTGGAAATCTCGCGATAGGTATCCTGCCCCGGCAGCCATGCCTCGATGTCATAGGTGCGCCGCGCGCCGAACCCCATGTCGCCGGTGCACAGCACCACGGTGCGATAGGGGATGCCCAGCCGCTCCAGCAGATCCTCGGCGCAGCGCAGCATGCGCTTTTGTTCCTCGTCCGAGCCGTCGGGATGGGTGACCGACACCATCTCGACCTTCTCGAACTGATGCTGACGCAGCATGCCCGAGGTGTCCTTGCCCGCGCTGCCCGCCTCCGATCGGAAACACAGCGTATGCGCCGTCATCCGGATCGGCAATTGCGCCTCGTCCAGAATGTCGCCGGCCACCGAATAGGTCAGCGTCACCTCCGAGGTCGGGATCAGCCACCAGCCATTGGTGGTCTGATAGCTGTCCTCGCCGAATTTCGGCAACTTGTCTGTGCCATACATCGCCTCGTCCCGCACCAGCACGGGTGTGGCCATCTCGGTCAGGTCATTATCGGTGACATGGGTGTCGATCATGAACTGCGCCAGCGCCCGGTGAATGCGGGCAACCGCGCCCTTCAGCACCACGAAACGCGATCCCGACAGCTTGGCCGCCATCTCGAAATCCATGCAGGCGGCCACGCCGGGGATGTCGAAATGCTCCTTCGGCGCAAAGTCCAGCGTGCGCGGGGTGCCCCAGCGGGTCACCTCCACATTGTCATCCTCGTCGGCCCCCGCCGGCACATCCTCGGCCGGCAGATTTGCAATCCGCGCCAGCATGTCGGTCAGCTTCTCGTCCAGCGCCTTGGCCTCGGCCTGCATCGCCGCCACGGCCTCTTTCTGTGCCGCCACCTCGGCGCGCAGCCGTTCGAACTCGGCCTCGTCGCCCTTGGCCTTGGCCGCTCCGATCGCCTTGGCGGCCTTGTTCTGCTCGGCCTGCGCGGTTTCCGCGGCCAGGATCTTTGCCCGCCGCGCCTCGTCCACCTCCAGCAGCGACGACGCCATCGGCGCATCTCCGCGGCGGGACAGGGCGGCGTCGAAAGCGTCGGGATTTTCACGAATGGCGCGAATGTCGTGCATCTCAGGGCACTCCGTTGGTGAATCGGTTTCCTGCCTTATGACAAAAGCTGTGGCAAAGGGGGAGGGGGCAGTGACAGGCAGCCCGGTCCCTGATCAAATCCAGGCGCCCCCGTGGGTTCCCGCGCAAACGCGGGCCTCGCCGTCCCGCTCTACTCCCGCAAGCCCATCAACCGCTCCCAGGTTCGTACCCGCGGCACCAGCGTCGTCTCTCCGGCCCGCGCCGACACCACACCGATCACCGCGCCATCCTGCGACAGCACCGGCCCCCCGGACGCGCCCTGTTCCACGGCGCAGGGGCTGCGCAGCATCTGCAACCCGTGCAGCCTGCCGTCACAGTCAAACCGCCCGCCCAGCGCATGCGGGCGCGACGCCTCGTAGGCGACAATGGCATATGGCGGCGGCGCCAGATCACGGCCCGCCAGCGGCAGCGGCGCAATCTCCAGCGGCGCGTCCAGATGCAGCAGGGCGAGGTCATAGCGCGGATCAATGCGATCCCCGCGCAGGGCTTTGGGATGCACCTCAACCGCGCTGACCCCGGCACTGGCCTGCGCCGCGCCCCGATACCACCCGGCCACAAAGCGCAGATCCTTGACCGCCACCGGTTTCCCGTCCCCCCGCCACAGGCAATGCGCCGCCGTCAGAACCAGCGCCGGCGCCACCAGCGTCCCCGAACACATCGACCGCGTCCGGTACCCCGCCCGGTTGACCCGGCCAATGGCGGGATAGGCGGCATGGGTCTCTGCCGGCAGCAGCGGCAGCCGCGCCTCGGCGAGGGCAGGGAGAGGGAGGGCGAGCAGAAGAAAAGCAAACCGCAACATGGGTCGAGCGTGACACGGATGGCTCACCAGGTCGATGGATCCTCGGGGTCGAAGCCATGTCTGGCCTGCCATGCCCGCCTGGCCCGTGTTCGTAACAGGTCGGATGCGGGTAGGGGGGATTCTACCGGTTCGGGTCATCGCGGGACATTCGAAGGACCAGCCTAATTGTGACGCTTTTGCGCGTCACTGCCAAGCCTGCCCTGTTTTGAAAAACCGGGGTTCAGAGCCTGCCCCGTTTTGTACAAAACCCTCCGATTTCCCTGCCTTGCAAACCCCGGCCCGAATCCATAGGTTCCGCGCAAATCTCTGACCGGCCTTCACTCGGGCCCACAAGACAAGGAAGACCCCATGGACGGTGGCGCGATCACCCAGTTTCTCCCGCTCATCCTGATCTTTGCGATCATGTATTTCCTGCTGATCCGTCCGCAGCAGAAAAAGGTCAAGGAGCATCAGGCGATGGTCGGCGCCCTGCGCCGCGGCGACAAGGTCGTGACCCAGGGCGGGATGATCGGCAAGGTGACCAAGGTCAAGGACGACAACGAGGTCGAGGTCGAGATCGCCGATGGCGTCAAGGTGCAGGTCGTCAAGAGCACCATCGCCACGGTGATGAGCAAGACCGAACCGGCGAACCAGTAACCCCGCCCTGACACCATTCAACCGAGGCCGGGGCCATGCTGCAGATCGATCTCTGGAAACGCGTGCTCATTGTCCTGACCTGTCTGGTCGGGCTGTGGCTGGCAGTGCCCAACGCGTTTTACACGCGGGTGGAACAGAGCAACGATGCTCTGAAAGCCATTGAATTAAAAGGCGAAACGCCGGAGTTGGCCGAGGTTGCCGGCAACTGGCCGGGCTGGATGCCGTCGGCGCTGGTCAATCTGGGGCTGGACCTGCGCGGCGGTGCGCATCTGCTGGCCGAGGTGCAGGTCGAGGATGTCTATGCCGCCCGGATGGAGGCGCTGTGGCCAGACGTGCGCGATGCGCTGCGTGGCGAGCGGGCAACGGTGGGCACCATCCGCAAGCAGCCGTCGGCGGATGACGAACTGCACGTGAAGATCAGCAAGCCCGAGGGCATGGCGCGGGCGCTGGAAGTGGTGCGCGGGCTGGCCCGACCGATCCAGACACTGTCCGGCGTGGGCTCGAACGACATTCTGGTCACTGCCTCGGACGCTGTCATCGTCATCACGCTGACCGACGCTGAACGGGTGGCCAACGACGAACGCACGATGCGGCAGGCGCTGGAAATCATCCGGCGGCGGATCGACGAGGTCGGCACCCGCGAACCGACGATTCAGCGGCAGGGCACCGACCGGATCCTGATTCAGGTGCCCGGAATCGGCAGCGCATCGGAACTGAAAGACATCATCGGCACCACCGCGCAGCTGACCTTCAACCCGGTCGTCGGCCGCGGCGGAGACCCGGATGCACCGGCGGGTGTGGGCAACAAGGTGCTGCCTTCTCTGGACGAAGAAGGGGCCTACTATACGCTGGAAGCCGCGCCGGTGGTCACCGGCGAGGAACTGGTCGATGCGCAGCCCAGCTTTGACCAGAACGGCCGTCCGGCGGTGACCTTCCGCTTCAACCCGTCGGGTGCGCGCAAGTTCGGCGATTACACGGCCGAAAACATCGGCAGCCCCTTTGCCATTGTGCTGGATGACGAGGTGATCAGCGCGCCGGTCATTCAGGCGCATATTTCGGGCGGGTCGGGCATCATCACCGGCCGCTTCACCGTCGAGGAGAGCACCAACCTTGCGGTTCTGCTGCGGGCCGGGGCGCTGCCCGCAGGGCTGACCTTTCTCGAGGAACGGACCATCGGGCCGGAGCTGGGACAGGACAGTATCGACGCAGGCCGGGTGGCCACGATGGTCGCCTTTGCAGCCGTGCTGGTGTTCATGGGGCTGAGCTATGGGCTCTTTGGCCTGATCGCCAATGTTGCGCTGATCCTCAATATCGCGCTGATCTTCGGGCTGCTGAGCCTGATCGGCGCCACACTGACCCTGCCGGGCATTGCCGGGATCGTGCTGACGGTCGGTATGGCGGTTGACGCCAATGTGCTGGTGTTCGAACGGATCCGGGAAGAGCTGAAGACCGCGCGCGGTCCGGCAAGGGCGATCGAGCTGGGATACGAAAAGGCGCTGAGTGCCATTCTGGATGCGAACGTGACCACCTTCATCACGGCGGTGATCCTGTTTGCCATGGGGTCGGGGCCGGTGCGCGGCTTTGCCATCACGCTGGGGCTGGGCATTCTGACCTCGGTCTTCACGGCGATCTTCGTCACGCGGCTGATCATCGTCATCTGGTTCGAACGCCGCCGTCCGAAAACGATCGAGGTCTGAGATGCGACTTAAACTCGTCCCCAAGGAAACCTCTTTCGATTTCTTCCGGCAATGGAAGATGTGGCTGGGCTTCTCGGCGCTGCTGATCCTGCTGAGCGCCGGCAGCTTCGGGGTGTTTGGCCTGAATTTCGGCATCGACTTCCGCGGCGGCACCACGATCCGGACCGAGAGCGCGCAGCCGGTTGATACCGGCGCCTATCGCGGGGCCATCGCGCCACTGGGGCTGGGTGATGTGTCGATCACCGAAGTGTTCGATCCGACCTTCGAGGAAGACGAAAACGTCGCGATGATCCGTATTCAGGCGCAGGAAGGCGAAGAGGCAGTGACCTCGGACATGGTCAAGGCCGTGGAAACCGCGCTGCAGGCGGCCGTGCCGGATATCACGTTTACTTCGGTTGAATCGGTGGGTCCGAAAGTATCCGGAGAACTGATCCAGACTGCGGTGATTGCGGTGCTGCTCGCCATCGGGGCGGTGCTGGTCTATATCTGGCTGCGGTTCGAATGGCAGTTCGCGCTGGGCGCGGTTGCCGCGCTGATCCATGACGTGCTGCTGACCATCGGGATCTTCTCGGTGCTGCAGATCCGGTTTGACCTTGCCATCATCGCCGCGCTGCTGACCATTGTCGGCTATTCGCTGAACGACACCGTGGTCGTGTTCGACCGGGTCCGCGAAAACCTGCGCAAATACAAGAAGAAGACGCTGGCCGAGGTGCTGAACATCTCGATCAACGAAACGCTGAGCCGGACGGTGATGACCTCGGTCACCACCTTGCTGGCGCTGATCTCGCTCTTTGTGCTGGGCGGGGATGTGATCCGCGGCTTTGTCTTCGCGATGATCTGGGGCGTGATCGTGGGGACCTATTCGTCGGTCTTCGTGGCGTCTTCGATCCTGCTGTATCTGGGGGTCAAGCGCGACTGGTCGAAGCCGGACAAGAATGCCGGGAACCAGTTCGCCAATGTAGATGCCTGAGACCCTGGCCGCGGCGCTGGACACGCCCGGCCTGTGGTGGATCGCCGCTGCGGCGCTGATTGCCGGGATGGTGCGCGGGTTTTCGGGCTTCGGGACCGCGATGATCTATCTTCCGGTGGCGGCACAGTTCGTGCCGCCGGTCTGGGCGATTGTCACGTTGACGATCATGGATGTTTTCGGGCCACTACCCAACGTGCCGCGGGCCTGGCGGGCGGCACATCGGCGCGACCTGCTGCGGCTGGCCATCGGGGCCGCCGCGATCCTGCCGCTGGGATTGATGTTACTGGCCGTGATCCGGCCGGAAACCTACCGGTTCGCGGTCAGCGGTCTGTCGCTGTTCCTGCTGCTGTGCCTGATTTTCGGTCTGCGCTGGAGAGGAAACCTGCGCCCGCCGCTGGTCTACGGGATCGGCGGGCTGTCCGGGTTTTCCGGCGGATTGGCCGGGTTGCCGGGGCCTCCGGTGATCCTGACTTACATGGCCAGCCCGCACCCGCCGGAGGTGATCCAGGCCAACACGCTGCTGCATCTCTTTGTCTTCGAGTTTCTGATCCTCGGGATGATTGCCCTGCGCGGCGAGCTGGGCTGGACGCCGGTGCTGATCGGGGTGATGATGATCGTGCCGAACATGGCGGGCAACGTGCTGGGGGCGCGGATCTTCCACCCCGGCAGGGAAAAGGTGTACCGCAACGTGGCCTATGCGGTGATCGCGGTATCTGCCGTTATGGGATTGCCGGTCTGGGACTGAAAGGAAGCACATGCGCCTGAACGAAGTTTCTTACACCGAGGCCCGCCCGGTCGAAGGTTACGGGCCGGGGTTTTTCCGGATCGGAGGCGAGGTGATCCGCGGTCACGCCCTGACCGGGCCGGCCGGCACGCGGCAATGGGGCGGCTACGAGGACACCGCGCCGCTGCTGGAACTGGGGCCGCATGCCGACCTGCTGTTCGTCGGAACGGGGGCCGATATCGCCCACCTGCCGCCGGCTTTCCGCGAAACGCTGGAGGCGGTGGGTCTGGCGGTGGAAGCCATGTCTTCGCCTGCCGCGGCCCGTACCTATAACGTGCTGCTGAGCGAAGGCCGCCGCGTTGCGCTGGCAATGATCACCGTCTGAGCGCGGGACGCGCGTTTCGCGCGAACCGGATGGACCGTTGCGATCCTGCACCGCAGATCCCCGTCAGGTCCGGAGCGAAGCGCCGGGCGCGTTCTTCTTCTGGTAGGAGTTTCGGCGGGCCGGTGAGGACAAAGCCCCGCCCGCAGGCTGCGTTTCAGAGATCCGTGCGCAGGTGCCAGAGTTCCGGAAAAAGCTCCACCTCAAGCATCCGTTTGAGATAGCTGACCCCGCCGGTGCCGCCGGTGCCGCGCTTGAACCCGATCACCCGTTCGACTGTGGTGACATGGTTGAAGCGCCAGCGGCGGAAGTAATCCTCCAGATCGACAAGCTTCTCGGCCAGTTCGTAAAGCGACCAGTGCGCTGCCGGATCGCGGTAGACCTCGGCCCAGGCAGCGGCGACGTCCTCGCTGGCGCTGTGTGGCAGACGCCGGTCGCGTGTCAGAACGGCCTCGGGCAGCGGGTGGCGTGTGTGCAGCGCCTGCAGCGCCACGTCATAGAGCGAGGGCCGGGTCAGTTCGGCCTCAAGCAGGGCGGCAATTTCGGGCCGGTGGGCGTGGGGCCGCAACATGGCCGGGTTGCGGTTGCCGAGCAGAAATTCGATCTGCCGGTACTGGAAGGACTGAAATCCCGAGGATTGCCCCAGCGCTTCGCGGAAGGCGGTGTAATCGGCGGGCGTCATCGTGCGAAGCACGTCCCATGCGCTGTTGAGCTGTTCGAAAATGCGGCTGACGCGGGCCAGCATCTTGAAGGCCGGGCGCACGTCCGCGGCGCCCAGAGCTTCGCGCGCGGCGGTCAGTTCATGGATTGCAAGGCGCATCCAAAGCTCGGAAGTCTGGTGCTGAATGATGAACAGCAATTCGTCATGGGCGTCCGATTGCAGGTGCTGGGCGCCGAGAATGGCGTCGAGATGCAGGTAGTCGCCGTAGGACACGCGCCCGTCAAAGGTCATCTGGGCGCCGTCGTTGGCAGGGTCGTAGGGTTGGGTCATTTCGCGTTCCTTTTCCATCGTTGTCTCACTCGGGAAAGAAACGGGGCCTCCGGTTCAGGCTGCCGCATTGCGCCAGCCGCCGCCAGAGCGCGATCCAGCCGGCCGGACGGCAGAGCGGCAGGATGCCGGTGCGGGTCACGTGACCGCGGCCCGCACCTTGTATTCAGGGCGGTCCCACAGGCGATTGGTGAGAATGTCGGCAAGGATACGAACCGCGCCGTGCACGTCGGCCTCGTCAATATAAAGCGGGGTGAAGCCGAAGCGCAGGTTGTCGGGCGCGCGGAAATCGCCGATCACGCCGCGTGCGATCAGCGCCTGCATCACGGCATAGCCTTCGGAGTGGCGGAACGACACCTGGCTGCCGCGGCGGGCAGCGTCGCGCGGGGTGTTCAGTGTCAGGTCGGGGCAGGCGGCCTCGACCTCGGCGATGAAGAGATCGCACAGCTCCACCGATCTGGCGCGCACGTCGTTGATGTCGGCCATGTCCCAGATGTCCATGGCCGTTTCCAGCGCCCGAATCTGCAGCACCGGTGGGGTGCCCACGCGCATCCGTTCGATCCCGGCGCCGGGGCGATAGTCCAGATCGAAGGCAAACGGCGCCTCGTGGCCCAGCCAGCCCGAAAGCGCCGGCACCGCGCGGCCCGCATGGCGCGGCGCGACATAGATGAAGGCCGGCGCGCCGGGGCCGCCATTGAGGTATTTATACGTGCAGCCCACGGCAAAATCCGCGCCCGCGCCGGACAGGTCCACCGGCACCGCGCCGGCGGTGTGCGCCAGATCCCAGACCGCCAGCGCACCGGCATCATGGGCAAGCGCGGTCAGGGCTTTCATGTCATGCCAGCGTCCGGTGCGGTAATCGACCTCGGTCAGCATCAGCACGGCGACCGTGTCGTCGATATGGCCGGCCACGGCCTCGGGCGCGACCACTTTCAGCTCGTACCCCTTGTCCAGCATCTGCAGCAGGCCCTCGGCCATGTAGATGTCAGAGGGGAAATTGCCATTGTCCGTCAGCACCACCCGCCGGTCCGGGTTCAGCTGCAGGGCCGAGGCCAGCGCCTGATAGACCTTGATCGACAACGTGTCGCCAACCACCACATGGCCGGGCTCGGCCCCGATCAGAGCACCGATCCGGTCGCCCAGCTGTGTCGGCAGCGCCATCCAGCCCGCCTTGTTCCAGCCGGTGATCAGCCGTTGGCCCCATTCCGCCTCCATCGCCTGGCCGACATGGGCCGTGGCCGCACGTGGCAGCGGACCCAGCGAATTGCCGTCGAGATAGATGACACCTTCGGGCAGGTGGAACATGGCCTTGGTGGCGGCGAAATCTGTCATCGCTGGACCCGCTTTGTTTTAGGCTTAAACTATTTAAGCCTCTACCACCCGGGCCGCATCCTGTCCAGTATTCACATCTGGCCGCCGGCGATCTCGATGGCCTGTCCGTTGACGCTTTCCGATCCCGGACGGACCAGCCACAGCGCGGCGGCGGCTATCTCTTCTGGCGCGATCAGGCGCTGGTGGCGGTTCATGCCCACCATCACCTGCCGCGCGTCCGTCTCGGACAGGCCGGTGCGCTGTGCGATGCTGTCGGTGTTGCGGGTGATAATCGGCGTATCCACGTAAGCCGGGCAGATCGCGTTGAACGTGATGGGCTTGCCCAGGTAGTCTTCGCTGAGTGCGCGGGTCAGCCCGATCACACCATGTTTGGTGGCGGAATAGGCCGGCGCGCCTTTCAGCCCCTTGAGCCCGGCCACAGAGGAAATGACGATGACCCGGCCCCAGTCGGTCTGCCGCATCGATGCCAGGCTTTCGCGGATGGTCAGGAACACACCGTCGAGATTGGTGGCCATCATGTCGCGCCAGAAATCCATTGTCGTTTTGTGCAGCGCCTTGCCCTCGGCGATCCCGGCATTGGGTACGCAGATCTGAACGGGGCCGTTCTTGTCCACCGCCGCCGCGATTTTGGCGGCCACATCCGCTTCGTCGCGCACATCCATGGCCAGCGCGGTCATGTTACCTGTTGCGGCCTCTTCCAGTACCGCCTGACGCCGGCCGGTGATTGTGACATGGGCCCCTTCGGCCTCCAGCGCGCGGGCAATGGCCAGCCCGATCCCGGTGCCGCCGCCGGTCACCAGCGCGTGTTTTCCGTTCAGCGTCATGCTTGGCTCCTTTCGGTGATTTCCGGCACCGTAGCGCGCCGGGACGCGGAGGCAAGACGTCTTTACTTACCCATTCACACATGCGAATATGATTTGATAATAAGAGGTTTTTCCATGCGTATAGCGATTGCCGCTCTGCTGAGCCTTTTCGCCGGTTTTGCCCAGGCCAGTCAGGACATTGCCGATCAGTATCCCCAGTCCGAGCTGTATTCCAAACCGGTTGAAGTCATTCCGCATGTGTGGTCCGCAATCGGCGCAACGGCGCCGCCGACCTATGAAAACGCGGGCCATAACAACAATCTCAGCTTCATCGTGACGGGCGAAGGCGTGGTGGTGGTCAATTCCGGCGCGTCCAGCCGGCTTGCCGCCGCGCTGCATGAAGAAATCAAACAGGTCACCGATCAGCCCGTCGTTCTGGTTATCAACGAGAACGGGCAGGGGCACGCAATGCTGGGCAACGGGTACTGGCGGGATCAGGGGGTCGATATTCTGGCCCATGTCGATGCGGTGGCCGAAACCCGCGAATACGCCAGCGTAATCCTGACCCGGATGAAGGCCTATAACCGTGACAAGGCCGAAGGCAGCCGGGTCGAACACGCCAACCTGAGCTTCGAGGATGAATATGCGCTCACACTTGGCGGGGTCGAGATAAAGGTGCTGCATCTGGGACCGGCGCATGATCCCGGTGATGTACAGGTCTGGATCCCGGAATGGGACATCATGCTGACCGGGGACCTGGCGTTTCACGAGCGCATGCCGCCGATCTTTCCGCATACCTGCACCGGCTGCTGGATCGAAACCTGGGAAACACGGCTGGAGCCGATGAACCCCACCTACATCATTCCCGGCCACGGTCATCCGACCAACCTTGCTCAGGTCCGTCGCTATACCCGCGATTATCTGGTGGACCTGCGCGCCAGGATCGGCGAACACATCGACGACGGCGGCGATCTGGCCGGCGCCTATTACGTGGATCAGTCGAAATGGTCGCATCTGGACACGTTCGAAGAGCTGGCCACGCGCAATGCCGGACAGGTTTTCGAAGAGATGGAGTGGGAGTAACCGTTTTCTTTGAAAGAAAACGGACCGGAATTTTTGAAAAATTCCGGGCACCGCCGGAGGAGTGGTCAGGGAAATTTGCAATGAGTGTCGCAACGTTTTTCAGATGCCGCGCATGATCCGGTGGCTGGATCTGCCGCCGGTCTGGCTGCTGGCCTTCATCGCCGCGGCCTGGGCGCAGGGGCGGTTCGTGCCGATGGGGCTGAGCCTGGGGGACACGTGGTCCGGCCTGCTGGCCGGGCTGCTGATCGGTGGCGGGCTGATCCTGATGCTTCTTGCGGTGCTCGAGTTCCGCCGTCACCAGACCACCGTCATTCCGCATCGCGAGGCGGACCGGCTGGTGCAGTCGGGCATTTTCAACCGGTCGCGCAATCCGATCTATCTGGGCGATGCGATGGTTCTGACCGGGCTGATCCTGAGATTCGATGCGGTTTTGTCCCTGATGCTGGTCCCGGTTTTTGTTTGGGTAATCGAGCAGCGGTTCATAATTCCCGAGGAAAACCGTCTCCGGCGCAAGTTCCGGGCCGAGTTTGCCCGCTATGAACGCAAGGTGCGGCGCTGGGTCTGATTTCGGACCGGTGGGAAAGCGGGTAATGCTGCACGCCAATGGAACATATCGGGGCGCGCGGAACGGAAATGATTCCCTCCGCGCGGCCTGTTTTTTTGACTGAACGATCTGCCAGAAGGGGGACATCGGAGTGAAAATCGGAACTCCAAAAGAGGTGTTCGAGGGCGAGGCACGGGTTGCAATGACACCCGAGAGCGCGCTGCAGCTTCAGAAGCTGGGACATGAATGTGTGCTCGAAACGGGGGCCGGTCTGGCTGCCGGGTTTTCGGATGCAGCCTACGAGGCGGCCGGTGTCGAGATCGTCAAGACCGGCGCGGCGCTGTTCAAGGCGTCCGATATCGTCGCCAAGGTGCGCCCGCCCAGTGATACCGAGGTCAAGCGTCTGCGCAAGGGTCAGACGCTGATTTCCTTCTTCTACCCCGCAGCCAACGAAGAGCTGATGCAGAAGGCCGCTGACAAGGGCGCCGCGGTGATCGCCATGGACATGGTGCCGCGGATTTCCCGGGCGCAGAAGATGGACGCGCTGAGCTCGATGGCCAATATCGCGGGCTACCGCGCGGTGATCGAGGCGGGCAACAATTTCGGCCGCTTCTTTACCGGTCAGGTGACCGCGGCGGGCAAGGTGCCGCCGGCAAAGGTGCTGGTTGTCGGCGCCGGTGTGGCCGGTCTGGCGGCAATTGGTACGGCCACCTCTCTGGGTGCGATTACGCTGGCCTTTGACGTGCGTCCCGAAGTGGCAGAACAGATCGAATCGATGGGCGCCGAGTTCGTCTTCCTCGAATTTGAAGAAAACCAGCAGGACGGCGCGGCCACCGGCGGTTATGCCTCTCCGTCGAGCCCGGAATTCCGTGAAAAGCAGCTGGAGAAATTCCGCGAGCTTGCCCCGGAAGTGGACATCGTGATCACCACCGCGCTGATCCCCAACCGCGACGCGCCGATCCTTTGGACGGCGGACATGGTCGAGGCGATGAAGCCCGGTTCGGTCATTGTCGACCTTGCGGCGGAGCGCGGCGGCAACTGCGAACTGACTGTGGCGGACGAGAAGATTGTCACGGAAAACGGCGTCACCATCGTGGGTTACACCGATTTCCCCAGCCGGATGGCGGCGCAGTCCTCGACGCTTTACGCCACCAATGTCCGCCATATGATGACGGATCTGACGCCGGAGAAGGATGGTGTCGTCAACCACGACATGGAAGACGACGTGATCCGCGGTTCGACCGTCACGTATGAAAAAGAGATCACCTTCCCGCCGCCGCCGCCCAAGGTGCAGGCAATCGCGGCGCAGCCCAAGAAGGAAGCGCCGAAGGAACTGACGCCGGAAGAACGCAAGGCGCAGGAACTGGCGGAATTCAAGGCCCAGACCAAGAGCCAGGTGACGCTGCTGGCCATCGGCGGTGGTCTGATCCTGCTGGCCGGCCTCTTTACCCCGGCCAGCTTCATGCAGCATTTCATCGTCTTCGTGCTGGCGGTGTTTGTCGGTTTCCAGGTGATCTGGAATGTCAGCCACGCGCTGCACACGCCGCTGATGGCGATCACGAACGCAATCTCGTCGATCATCATCCTTGGCGCGCTGATGCAGATCGGATCCGGCAGCTGGCTGGTGATCGTTCTGGCGGGGCTGAGCATCTTCATGGCCGGGATCAACATCTTCGGCGGTTTCCTTGTGACACGGCGCATGCTCGCCATGTTCCAGAAATCTTAAGGGGGTCGGGATCATGGAATTCGGATTCACGACGGCCGCCTATGTTGTTGCGGCAGTTCTCTTCATCCTCTCGCTGGGGGGGCTCTCGGGCCAGGAAAGCGCCAAGCGCGCGGTCTGGTACGGCATTGTCGGCATGGGACTGGCGGTCTTTGCCACGCTGATTGGTCCGGGCTCGGGCCTGTGGCTGTTGTCGCTTATTCTGATCACCGGCGGCGGGATCATTGGTGTTTATGTCGCGCAACGCGTGCAGATGACCGAAATGCCCCAGCTGGTTGCGGCCATGCACAGCCTTGTCGGTCTGGCCGCGGTTTTTGTCGGCTTCAACGCGCATTTCGAACTGGTCCGTGTGGTGGCGATGGAACCCGAGGCGAAAAAGGCGCTGGAAGGCTTTGCCGCGGTGCTGGCTAAGAAGGACGCGCTGGAACAGAACATCCTGCGGATCGAGCTGTTCCTCGGCGTGTTCATTGGTGCGATCACCTTCACCGGGTCGGTCATTGCCTTCGGCAAGCTGGCGGGCAAGGTTACCTCGACCGCGGAAAAACTGCCCGGTGGCCACGCGCTCAATGCGGCGGCGGCAGCGGTCTCTTTCCTGTGCCTGATCTGGTACATGAACTCGGGCGGTCTGTTGCCTCTGACGCTGATGACCATCGCGGCGCTGTTCATCGGTTACCACCTGATCATGGGCATCGGCGGTGCCGACATGCCCGTCGTGGTTTCGATGCTGAACAGCTATTCGGGCTGGGCTGCAGCGGCGATTGGCTTCTCGCTCGGCAATGACCTCTTGATCGTGGTCGGTGCGCTGGTCGGCTCGTCCGGTGCGATCCTCAGCTACATCATGTGCAAAGCGATGAACCGGTCCTTCATCTCGGTCATCCTCGGCGGCTTCGGTGGCCCGGCGGGCGAGCAGATGGCGGTCGAAGGTGAACAGATCGCCATCGAGGCTGACGGCGTTGCGGCAACGCTTAACGACGCGGACAGCGTGATCATCGTGCCGGGCTATGGCATGGCAGTGGCGCAGGCCCAGCAATCGGTTGCGGAACTGACGCGCAAGCTGCGCGCTGCGGGCAAGGAGGTGCGGTTCGGCATCCACCCGGTTGCGGGCCGTCTGCCGGGGCACATGAACGTGCTGCTGGCCGAGGCCAAGGTGCCGTATGACATCGTGCTGGAAATGGACGAGATCAACGACGACTTTCCGGAAACGGACGTGGTGATCGTGATCGGGTCGAACGACATCGTGAACCCGGCGGCGCAGGACGACCCGAACTCCCCCATTGCCGGCATGCCGGTACTGGAAGTGTGGAAGGCCAAGCAGGTGTTCGTGTCCAAGCGCGGGCAGGGCACCGGCTATTCCGGCATCGAGAACCCGCTGTTCTTCAAGGAGAACACGCGCATGTTCTACGGCGATGCCAAGGCATCCGTGGACAAGCTGCTGCCGATGCTGGACTGATCCACAACACGCTGGGGGTAAAGCCTGTCCCTGACGAGAAACAAAGATGGCTCTCCGAATTTCGGGGAGCCATTTCAATTTGTCTCAACCCGGAATGGCGGCCCATAACCGGAGCCTGGAGCGAAGAGAATACAAAAGGCCCCGCGAACGAAGGTCCACGGGGCCTTTAATTTTTCGGCCGGTCACATGCCGGTCAGCGGCTCAGTTGCGCCGAAGGCCGCGCCGTTTGACTTTTCTGGTGTCTCCGTCGAACCCGGTGGTTTTCTGGCGTTGCCGGAATCCGTTTTCGCCAAAAATGCCGACCGAGTTGCGCGTTGCAACCTCGCCATCGGCGTTCGTAACCGTGCGCTTGGTGGCGCATTTGGTGTTGTCGACGGATTCGCCACCGACACATTTGTGCACGACTTCCTGCGTCGCGCCGTTCGGACCGGTTTTGGTCGTCACGGAAACGTATTTGCCGGTTTCAGGGTCATAGACGCGTTCCACGCTTTGACCTTGCGTGGACGTTTCACCGCTGTCCTGTGCCAGCACCGGTGCGGCTGACATGCTCAGCGCGGCACAGATGATGGTCGTTGAAAATAGGGACGTTTTCGAGGGGCACATTTTTTCTCCTGCCTCTGTTTTTCTGAGTTCGCTCACGCACCACACAGCGCGCGCCCAGTCGGGCGCCCGTTCGTTTGCGATGCCGGTAACGCGGCTGCGAACTGCTCCTTGCTCTCAATTCGGCCTTTTTTCGGGCCACAGTCATTATACGCACATGATCCGAAATTCTGTCGCGTCCCGGTTAAAAAAATGTTTCTGACGCCGCAACGCCCGGTCGTTTGAAGAAAAACACCGGGTAAATCTCTGAGAAGGCGTGGAAATTCTGAGTCGTTTCAGGCGGTTGTGGTCGGCGGAATCGCGCCGGTTGGGGCGCCGTGCACTGTGGCTTTTCGGCACTTTTGCACGGGCGGCCCGCCCGTCAACGGCGGTTCCGCAGCAGGGACGCCCCCGACGTCACCGGCCGGCGCCTTTGACATGCAATGATGTTTGCGTATTTCTCGTCGCGGCAGTCACAGGGCGGAGCAGACATGTACAACAGACTGGATAAAGGCCGAAAGGTGCTGTCGGAACAGCCGTTCAGCGTGCTGGTCGGCACCGAACTCAGCCGGATGGACGAAGGTCAGGTTGTCATGGAATTGCCCCTGCGGCGCGATCACATGCAGCAGCATGGCTTTGCCCATGGCGGCGTTGTCAGCTATCTGGCGGACAACGCGCTGACATATGCCGGCGGCACGGTATTGGGCGACGTGCTGACGCTGGAGATGAAAATCAACTACACCCGCCCGGCGATCGGCGACCGGCTGATCGCCCGGGCTGAGGTGATTTCCTCTGGCCGGACACAGGCGGTGTGCCAGTGCAGGGTCTTTGCGGTGAACGCCGGAACCGAAAAGCTGTGCGCGGTGGCGCAGGGCACGATCGTCGCGATCCCGAAACCGGACTGACGAATTCGGCTTCCCCGTATTCGGTCGGGCGCTATGATGGTGCCAGATCGCCAATTTCGGGGGAGACGCAGTAATGAGTGGCGGCGCACAGGACACGGGCCATATGCCCTATTTCATCACACCACCGGACGAAACCGACACGATGTTGGTGGCGGTTATCGTGGTCATGGCGCTGATCGCGCTGGGCATCGGCGTGTTTTATCTCAAGCTTCATTCGCTGCCGGAAAAGATGGCGCACCATTCCAACCACACGCAGATGCAGCTGGTGGCGATCCTCGCGCTGATCGCGCTGTTTACGCATAACAACATATTCTGGATCGCGGCGCTGTTGCTGGCTGCGTTCAAGATGCCGGATTACTCCGGCATGCTCGGGTCAATATCGAATTCTCTGGACCGGCTGGCTGCACAGGCCGATGGCCAGTCGCCGACCCACCCGGGCGGGGTGGAGCTGGAAGAGATCGAACGTGAGAAGGCGGGCCACTGACATGCTGGAACTGATGATCTGTTCTCTGTTCACGCTGGTGCCCGATTACCTCTATCGCCGCTATGCCCAGGGCAAGCGGTTCGGTCACGAGCTGGACCTGTTCACTGTCTGGTACGAACTGCGCTGGGGGATCACCGGTTGCGCGATCCTGACCATTTCGCTGATCACAACCGTCTTCTTCTTTCATCCCACCACGACCAACGTGACCTCGTTCTTTCGCACCGTCACGATCCTGTCGGAAAAGCCCGGCCGGGTAGCCGAAGTCTATGTGCGCAATGGTCAGATGCTGCAGGCCGGCGACAAGATCTTCAAACTGGACGACAGCGTGCAGCAGGCCGCAGTAAAGACGGCCCGCGAACAGGTCGAACAGGTCGAGGCCAGCTTTACCGTGGCGCAGGCGGATCTGGAGGCCGCCATTGGACAGGTGCATCAGGCCGAAGGCGCGCTGCAACAGGCGCAGGAAGAATTCGACACGCGCAACGCGCTGTTGCAGACAAATTCACCGGCGGCGAACCGGCGCGAAGTGGAGCGCGCAGAGAACAACGTGACGCAGCGGCAGGGTGGGCTGGAAGCGGCGAAGGCCAATCAGAAGGCCGTCGAGGCCAACCTGAACACGCTGCTGCCGGCACAGCGCGACACCGCCGCCGCGGCGCTGGAGCAGGCCGAGGCAGAGCTGGCCAAGACCGTGGTTTATGCCAGCGAGGACGGGATCCTGCAGCAATTCGCGCTGCAGCCCGGCGACCTGATCAACCCGGTCCTGCGCCCGGCGGGCATCCTGATCCCGCCCGGCGTGGGGCAGCACCGGTTCGAGGCCGGTTTCAATCAGTTGGCCGCGCCGGTCATCAAGACAGGTATGGTGGGTGAATTGTCCTGCGCGACCAAGGCGTTTTCGATCATTCCGATGCGTGTCGTTGCAGTGTCGGATTTCATTCCCGCCGGGCAGTTCCGCCCGACCGACCAACTGGTCGACATTCAGGACCGCGCCCGGTCCGGAACCGTCGGGGTCTTCATGGAACCCCTGTTCGAAGGCGGGACCGACCATATACCGCGCGGGTCGAAATGCCGGGCGACGCTTTACACCAACAACCACGATCGGCTGGAAAACGACCCGGATCTGGGCACGTTACAGCGGATCGGTCTACATGTGATCGACACTGTCGCCCTGGTCCCGGCGATCCTGATCCGGTCCAAGACCGTGCGCCTGCCGATCGAGGTGCTGGTCCTGTCCGGGCATTGAGCCATGCCGGTACGGTATACGACGGTATCCCGTTAAGTTATTGAAAATATACATTTTATTTGAATGTACGGCGAAACTGGGATAGGCGGTGGCGCGAAAGGAATAGTCATGCCACCGATCCCGGACCATCCGCAGCGTTACGCGCTGGTCAACGAATTGCACGCCCGGCCATTTCCGACGGTGCGGGCACCGGCAACCGTGGCGTACCTTGCGATCAAGCGGGAGAGCGGTGCCGCGGGCCGCGATCACGAGGCTGATCGCGCGCATCTGCGGGCGCTGCTGGACCGGTACGGTGTTCAGCATCCGCCGCCGGAGGCCACGCATTATTCCGGCCAGATCGGGCGGTTCCAGCTGAAGTGGGAACAGCATTCCGAATTCGTGTCCTACACCGCAATCAGCGAGGGGTTGGGGCAACGGGTGTTCGACCCCGAGGATTTCGCGGTGTTCCCGTCCGGCTGGTTGGAAGAAGCGCCCGGCGTGCGTATGACTTCGGTTGCAATCCGGGTGGCCAAGCGCCCTCCGGACGAAGAGGTAAGGGTGGCGCTGAACGACTGGTTCGTGGCCGAGAGCCTCGCCGTGGCCGAGCTGCCGGACGGCGACGCGGTGGCGGCGGGGGATTTCCGTATCGACCCCGCCGGCCATATGCGGTTTGCCGTTTTTGTCGGCGAAGACACCGGGCAGCGTCGGATCGGCCGGATCGTGCAGCGCCTGTGCGAAATCGAAACCTACAAAACCATGTCGATGCTGGGATTTTCCCGGTCGCGCAGCATGTCGGCCGAAATCGGGGCGCTGGATGCCCGGCTGACCTCGCTGATGCGCGACATGACCGGGCAGGAGGCGCTGGCCGAAGAGACGCTAACGCGCCTCTTGTCGGTGTCCGAGGAACTGGAGAGCCTTGCAGCGCGCAGCGCCTACCGGTTCGGCGCGACCGGAGCCTACGCTGCGATTGTCGCGGACAGGATCAGTGCGCTGCGCGAACACCGGTTTCCGGGGCGGCAGACCTTTTCTGAGTTCATGACGCGCCGGTATGAACCGGCGATGCGTACGGTCAAATCCACGGAAACCCGGCTGCAGGTGCTGGCAGACCGCGCCATGCGCGCCGGAGAGCTGTTGCGGACCCGCGTGGACGTGGAGCGCAGTGCGCAGAATCAGGCGCTGTTGGAAAGCATGGACCGCCGCGCTGACCTGCAACTTCGGCTGCAGCATACCGTCGAAGGTCTGTCCGTTGTGGCGATCAGCTATTATGCCGTGTCGCTGGTGGGTTACCTGCTTTACCCGCTGGCCGGGGCGTTGGGGATCAGCAAGGGCATGGTCACCGCCATGGCCACGCTGCCGGTTGTCGCGGCGGTTTGGTGGGCCGTCCGGCGGATCCGCAAGCGGTTGGGGTGAGGTGGCGCCACGGATGAGTTATGCGCCGACCCAAAGGGCCGCGCTCGCATGTGCGGCGCGCATCTGAACCCTACCGCCCCCGGATCCGCGGATCCAGCGCGTCGCGCAGCCCGTCGCCAAGGTAGTTGACGCTCAGCACTGTCAGCGAGATCAGCAGGCCGGGCCAGACCACCCGCTCGGGATAAAGGTCCATCCGGTCGACGCTGTCATTCAGCAGCCGGCCCCATGTCGGGAAGTCCGGCGGGAAGCCGAAGCCGAGGAACGACAGCGCGCTTTCGGTGATGATGGCCACGGCGATGCCCAGCGTGGCAGACACCATGATCGGTGACAGCACGTTGGGCAGCAGGTGCCGCAACACGAGGTTCGAGGGCTTGGTCCCGATTGACCGTGCGGCAAGGATGAACTCCCGCTCTTTGAGGGCCAGCACGTCACCCCGCACGATCCGCGCGGTCTGCATCCACGAGGTGATGCCGATCAGACTGACCACCAGCACGAAGACCCCGCCTTCAACGCCAAAGGCTTTGGACAGCGGTTCACGGAACAACAGCGACGCCACCAGGATCAGCGGCAGCAGCGGCAGGGCAAGGAACAGGTCGGTCAGGCGCATCAGCGGGCCGTCCAGCCGTTTGACATAACCGGCCAGCACGCCGATCAGCGTGCCCAGCAGGATTGACAGCGCCATCGCGGTCAGGCCCACGGCGATGGACACCCGCCCGCCGCTGAGCATCCGCGCCAGCGTATCGCGGCCAAGGTTGTCGGTGCCCAGCGGATGCTGCCAGAACACCTTGGCGTCGCTGTCCCACAGCAGGTGATATATCGGCCGCGAATCGCGATAGGTAATGAAATCGCGGCCCGTGGGCAGGAATTGCGCATCGACCCACCAGATGAACGGGCCGATGATGACCCCGATCAGGATCAGGACGAAGACAACACCGCCGGCCATGGCGCCCTTGTGGTGGGTGAACTGGTCCCACACGTCGCTCCACTGGCTGCGCGGCGGGGTCGACGGCATCGGATCGGGCAGGGCGCCGGCATCGGTTTTCTTGTCCGAAACGAAATGGGTGGCTTTCTCAGTCATAGCGGATCCTCGGGTCAAGGATGCCGTAAAGCACGTCGGCGATCAGGTTGAAGAGCACGATCAGCACCGCAAATATGAAGGTAATAGTCTGCACCATCGGCAGGTCGTTGGCCTGAATGGCGGTGATCAGCAACTGTCCGATCCCGTTCACCTTGAACACCTGCTCGGTGATGATTGATCCGCCGAAGACCGACGGCACTGCCAGCGCGATCACGGTGACCACGGGGATCATCGAGTTGCGCAGCACATGAACCAGCACCACGGTGCGTTCGCCCAGCCCCTTGGCCCGGGCGGTGCGCACGTAATCCTGATTGAGGTTGTCGAGCATCGAGGCGCGCATGAACCGCGCAATCTGGGCCGTGATCTGCAACGCCAGCACCATCATGGGCAGGAACATCTGCCAGACCTGCCGTTTGAAGCTGGCCCAGTCATCGACGACATGGGTGGTGTCATAGATCGACGGGAACCAACCCAGATAGACCGCGAAGATCACGATCATCAGCGGGCCGGTGAAAAACGGTGGTACCGAGTAACCGATCATGGTCACGAAGGTGCCGGCCTGATCGAAGACCGAATACTGCCTGTAGGCGGAATAGATCCCGACCGGGATCGAGATCAGGATGGCGACGACATACGCCATGCCGACCACCCACAGGGTCTGTGGCAGGCGCTGCACGACGATGTCCATCACCGGCGAGCGTGTCTGCCAGCTGATGATGCGCAGCTTGCCTTCGGAGAGCGAGGTGCCGAAGATCGAATCGATCAGCACCTGGGGCTCGATCCAGAAGAATTGCACCAACCATTTCCAGAACCGGATATGCACCGGTTCGCCCAGCCCCAGCGCGAGGCGCATCTTTTCCTTGACCTCGGGCGGGACGGTCAGCGGAACCTGCGCCATCGGGTCTCCGGGGGCCAGTTCCAGCAGCAGGAAAATGACAAGGCTGATGAAGAGAAGTGTCGGGACCGCAAGGACCAGCCGCCGTATTGTATAGGTCAGCATTCAGCGTGCTCTCGTACCCTGTTGTTCGTTGTTATTGCCCCATAAAAGGGAGCCCCGCCCGGCACCGCCGGACGGGGCAGGGCCGGTTTACGACCCTTCTTTGCGGTGCCAGTCAGCGATGTTCCACATTTCGCTGTCCCAGACGTTCATCTTGTATCCGCCCAGCGAGCTGGCGATGGCCGAAACGCGGCCACGGTGGACAAGAGGAACAATAGTATAGCTGTCCTGTGTCAGCATGTTGTTCATCTTGATCGCGATCTCGCCGCGTTTGGCGATGTCGCCGGTGCGGCCCAGCTCGTCGATCAGCGCATCGTAATCGGCCGAGCAGAAGCGGTTGATGTTTTCACCCTGCCACTGCGACGCCGGCTTGGGCTCGTTGCCGCAACGATAGGCCGCCAGATATTGCTGCGGATCGGTGCCGTTGAAGGTGTTGGCATACATTTCCACGTCCGAATAGAACTTCTGGAACGTGTCCGGGGAGCCCGGGTCGCCGCCGAAGAAGACCGATGCGGAATAGTTGGCCAGGTTGGTGTCTACACCGATTTCCGACCACCACTGCTTGATCAGCGCCTGGAAGTCCTGACGCACAGCGTTGGTGGAGGTCTGGTACTTGATCACCAGCGGCGTGCCGTTGAATTCGCGGATGCCGTCACCGTCGGTGTCCTTGGCGCCCACTTCGTCCAGCAGCGCGTTGGCGCCGGCGATGTCCTGCGTCATGCAGTAGTCGTTGCCCGCGGCATAGTTCTGCGGCGACGGGACCAGATCGCAGGTCACCTTGCCGGCCTTGCCATAGCCGATTTCAACCAGCAGGGCGCGGTCGATGGCCATGGACAGTGCCTGACGGACCTTCTGCTCGCTCAGGAACGGGTGCGGTTCAGCAACCGTCGAACGGGTTTCCGGCGGAAGGTCCGGAGACGGGTTCGTCATGTTCATTTCCAGACGCTCGACCAGCGGGCCGAAACCAACCTGGACAACACCCTTGCCGCCGGCTTCCATCTTGGCGATCACGTCGGGGGCCAGCTGCAGGTTCCATGCGTGGTCAAATTCGCCGGTTTCCAGAACCGAACGCGCCGCCGCGGTCGCATCGCCGCCACCCTTGAAGGTGATCGAGGCAAACGCCGGCTTGGCCGCATCGCGATAGTTCGGGTTGGCTTCGTAAGAGATCACGTCGTTGGGACGGAAATCCGTGACCACGAACGGACCGGTGCCGATCGGGCCAAAGTTCGCCTCGGTGCATTCGGGGGCCTTGGCGCCCATGCAGTCCTCGAATTGTGCCTTCTGGATGATCGGGGACTGACCGCCCACGAACGGACCATATGGGTTCGGCTTGGCTTCCTTGAAATGCACGACGACGGTCAGGTCGTCGGGCGTGTCGATCTGGGTCACGCCGTCAAAGAAGCTGAGCTGCGCGCAGCCGCCTTCGGGATGCATGCAGTAATCGGCGGTGAATTTCACGTCCGCCGAGGTCACTGCCGAGCCGTCGGACCATTTCAGGCCTTCCTGCAGCTTCCAGGTGATCGACTTGAGGTCTTCGGACACGCCGCCATTGGCAACGGTCGGAACTTCCTGCGCCAGATATGCCACCATGTCGCCGTTTTCGTCATAGCGCGCCAGCGGCTCGATCACGATTGCGGACGCGTCCACGTCCTTGGTCCCGCCGGAAAGGAACGGGTTCAGAATCGACGGTGCCTGCCAGTAGATGATGTTGACATGGCCGTCCGAGCCTCGCTCGGCCATTGCCATGCTGGCCATCGCCGTACCTGCGGCTGCGCCAAGCATTAGGGTTCTGAGCTTCATTTCATACTCCATGTTGGACACTGTTGAATGTGCCTTGTTTGTCCGCGATGTCCGCGGAATCGTGTCCTGCTTTGGGGGCGGTACGCCAAAATACAAGAAACCTCTGCGTTCAGGCCGAACACAACAACTTCCCCCCGCTGCGGATACCGAAGCATCGAAACAGAGTTTCGCGAAAATGCAAGTGTTGCCGTCGGGAAATCTTCTGCGCGGGTTTGACATTATGTTCAGGCTGGCACTAGCGTTTTGCAGCAGACCCAAGGAGAATTACACCGTGCTGGACCAGATGCAGGACCTCCCGATTGCGCAGATTGACCGTCTGCGCGTGGAGTTTGAAACCAAGGACGGCACGGTGGTCGGCGTCGAGGATGTGTCGTTCGACGTGCATCCGGGCGAAACCGTCTGCGTGGTGGGCGAAAGCGGATCCGGCAAATCCGTGTCGTCCTTGTCGCTGATGCGGCTGGTGGAGTTCGGCGGCGGCAAAATCGCCGGCGGCCGGTTGCTGTTCGACCGCAAGGAGGGCGATGAGCTGGATCTGGCGACCGCCGACCAGGACCTGATGCGCCACATTCGCGGCAATGAGATCGGGATGATCTTTCAGGAGCCGATGACGGCGCTGAACCCGGTGTTCACCGTTGGCCGGCAACTGACCGAAGGGCTGCGCCTGCACATGGGAATGAGCAGGGCGCAGGCCGAGGCGCGCGCGCTGGAACTGCTGCGGCAGGTGCGCATCCCCGAACCGGAACGGCGTCTGAAACAATTCCCGCACGAGCTGTCGGGCGGCATGCGGCAGCGCGTGGTGATTGCCATGGCGCTGGCCTGCGAGCCGCGGCTGCTGATCGCGGACGAACCGACAACGGCCCTCGATGTGACCATTCAGGCCGAAATTCTGGCGCTGATGGACCGGCTCAAACGCGAAACCGGCACAGCGGTGATGTTCATCACCCACGATATGGCCGTGGTTGCTCAGATGGCCGACCGGGTGGTGGTCATGTACCGGGGCAACAAGGTCGAGGAGGGACCGGTAGAGGCGATCTTCGAGAACCCGCAGCACGATTACACCAAGGCGCTGCTCGCGGCCGTGCCCAAGCTGGGTGAAATGCGCGGCAAGGCCTATCCGGAGCCGATGAAACTGCTTGGGGTCGAGGGCCAGAATATCGCCCCGATCACCGGCAGCGATGAAAAGCTGCTGGAGGTCCGCGGGCTGACCACGCGGTTCCCGGTCAAGGGTGGGTTCTTCCGCCGCACGGTGGCCAATGTGCACGCTGTCGAAGATGTGTCCTTCACGCTCAACAAGGGGCGAACCCTGTCGCTGGTGGGAGAATCAGGTTGCGGCAAATCCAGCGCCGGCCGGTCGCTCCTGCGGCTGGTGGAGCCGATCTCTGGCGAGGTGATGCTGGGCGATACCGACATTCTGTCGCTGGGGCCCGAAGACCTGCGCAAAGCGCGCCAGGACATGCAGATGATCTTTCAGGATCCGTTTGCCTCGCTGAACCCGCAAATGCAGCTGTCGGATCAGGTGGCCGAGCCGATGCGCAATTTCGGATCGGCCACGGGTGCGGAGGTGATGGACCGCGTGGCGCATCTGTTCGACGTCGTGCACCTGCCGCGCAGTTTCATGCGCCGTTTCCCGCATGAAATGTCCGGCGGGCAAAGACAGCGGATCGCCATCGCCCGGGCGCTGGCGCTGAACCCCAAGCTGATCATCGCCGACGAGGCGGTCAGCGCGCTGGACGTGTCGGTGCAGGCGCAGGTGCTGAACCTGATGATGGAACTGCAGGCGGATCTGGGGCTCAGCTATCTGTTCATCAGCCACGACATGGCCGTGGTCGAACGGGTCAGCCATGACGTCGGCGTGATGTATCTGGGCCGCATCGTCGAACTGGGGCCGCGGTCGCAGGTGTTTGAAAACCCGCAGCACCCCTATACGCAGGCGCTGATGAAGGCTGTTCCGATCGCGGATCCGCGCAATCGGAAATCGGAAAAAGATCTGAATTTCAAGCCCATCCCGTCGCCTATTCATCCGTTGGATTATGAGCCGGAACCGTCGGCCTATGCCGAGGTCGAGCCGGGCCATTTCGTTTTGACCACCGACAGCGGATACTAAACCCCGGGGCGCAGGTAGGATGGGTGATATCACCCATCCTACGCCCATACCGTTAACATGTGCATGAATTGAGTGAGACCCCCATGACCGCCCGCCTGTCCCCCCGCGATATCCTGTCCAAGCTGATTTCCTTTCCGACCGTTTCGCGGGACACCAACCTGCCGCTTGTCGATTGGGTCGAGGAGTACCTGTCCACCCACGGCATCCCCGCCCATCGCTGGCCCGACCCGGACCAGCCGCACAAGGCGGCGCTGTTTGCCCATGTCGGGCCGTGGGAAGAGGGCGCCGTGGTCCTGTCCGGCCACACTGACGTGGTGCCGGTGGACGGCCAGCCCTGGACTTCGGATCCGTTCCAACTGACCGAGCGTGACGGCCGTCTCTTCGGGCGCGGCACCACCGACATGAAAGGCTATGACGCGCTGGCGATCTGGGCGCTGGTGGAGGCGCATTACGCCGGGGTCAAGACGCCGATGCAGCTGGCGCTCAGCTTTGACGAAGAGGTCGGTTGTACCGGCGCCCCGCCGATGATCGAGGCGATGCAGCCGGTCCTGCCCAAGGGTGCGGCGGTGATCGTCGGCGAACCCTCGACGATGCAGGCGGTGACCGGCCACAAGGGCGGTCAGGGCTTCTGGGTCGATGTCTGGGGTTTCGAGGTGCACAGCTCGATCATGCATACCGGCGTCAACGCGATCATGGAGGCAGCGAAAATCATCGCCTGGGCGAACGAGGTCAACGCGGCCGAGCAAGCCCGGACGCCGACCGAGATTGCCGCGATGTTCGACCCGCCATGGACCTCGCTGCATACCGGGCTGATCGAGGGTGGCACGGCGGCCAATATCACCGCCAAGCACTGCCGGTTCGACATTGGATACCGCGCGGTGCCGGATGCCGACAAGGCGGCCTGGAGCCGGATGATTCTGGACAAGATCCACGAGGTCGAGGCCGAGATGAAGGCGGTCCACCCCGAGGCATGGATCGAGGTTGATGCCCGGTTCGGCGTGCCCGGTCTGACGCCCGAAGAGGACGGCGCGGCCGAAACACTGGTGCGGGCCATCACCGGCGACAACGCCATGCATGTGGTCAGCTACGGCACCGAGGCCGGGCAGTTTCAGGCAGCCGGGTATTCCGCCGTCGTCTGCGGACCCGGTGACATCGCGCAGGCGCATCAGCCGGACGAGTTTATCACGCTGGACCAGTTCAATGCCGGCCATGACTTCATGCGCCGGCTGGTGGAGCGTCTGGCCGCATGAATTTTCCGCTGACGTTGCCGGATGTGCCGGAACATGGTGGCGATCTGCCGGCCGCGGCGGATGTCGTGGTCATCGGCGGTGGTGTGGCCGGGGTATCGGCGGCGCTGTTTTTGCGTCGGAAGGGCCTGTCGGTTGTCTTGCTGGAAAAGGGCCGGATCGCGGCCGAGCAATCCTCGCGCAACTGGGGCTGGGTGCGGGTTCAGGGGCGCGATCCGGCCGAGATCCCGATCGCGCTGGAGGCGCGGCGGCTGTGGGGAGAATTCGACCAGCGCGCCGGGGGACGGACGGGTCTGAAACAGGTCGGCGTGACCTATCTGGCAGACAAGGACAGTGACAACGAGGATTTCCACGCCTGGCTGAAACATGCGCAGGAGTTTCAGCTCGACAGCCTGTTTCTGGACCGCGACGGTGTGAAGGATCACCTGCCCGGGACTCGCGCGGACTGGCCCGGCGCGATGGTGACGCCCTCGGACATGAAGGCCGAACCCTGGGTCGCGGTGCCCGAACTGGGCCGGATGGCGGGTGAGGACGGGGTGTGCGTGCGCGAAGCCTGCGCTGCCCGGGCGCTCGATATGGAGGCCGGGCGGGTGACGGGGGTATTTACCGAGGCAGGCCGGATCGCCACCAACGCGGTTGTGCTGGCCGCCGGCGCGTGGTCGCGGCTGTTCCTGAAGCGCCATGGGGCTTCGATCCCGCAACTGTCGGTGCGGTCCAGCGCGATGGCCACCGAGCCCCTGCCGGACGTCTTCGGCGGCGCGGCTGCGGACGGGGTCATGTCCTTTCGCCGCCGTGCCGATGGCGGTTATACGGTGACGCCCTCGGGCTATTCCGAGCTGTTCATCGGGCCGGATGCCTTCGCCTCGCTGCGCGCCTACCTGCCGGTGATCGTGAAGCCGGGGGAATACAACTACCACCTGCGCGGCCCGGCGCCGCGAAATTTCCCGGACGCATGGTCCACATCGCGCCGCTGGGCGGAAGATACGCAAAGCCCGTTCGAGCGGATGCGCATCCTGAACCCGACGCCGAACCGCCGCAAGCTGGACGAGATCCGGGACCGGTTCACGCGCATCTTTCCGGCAGCGGGCGAGGTAAAGATCAAGGCGCGCTGGGCCGGGATGATCGACGCGCTGCCGGATCTGTTGCCGGTGGTGGACCACGTCAAGCAGCTGCCCGGGCTGGTGGTCTGCACCGGGCTCAGCGGGCACGGCTTTGGTATCGGCACGGCCTATGGCCGGATCGTTGCCGATCTGGTGACCGGCGGCGCGGTTGGCCATGACCTGAACAGGCTGCGGATGTCGCGGTTCTATGACGGTACGAAACTGTTGCCGGGACCGGGGCTATGACAGGGCGGGAAACACCCGCCGCAGGGGTCTGTCGTTTTTCGCAAACGAATGCAGGAAGGTCCGGACCTGCGGTGTGGCATAGCTTTGCGGCGACGCGACGAGACGATCCGGATCGGATGGATCATCCCGGGCCGGGTAAGGCAGAGCGGCAAATCCGGGCCATCCTCGCCGTTCTGTACGATGTCGAGGATCCGACCGGGCTGACCGTTGTGCACGATTTCGCGTTGTCGACCAGCCGGAAATCCGGGTGACCCGCAAGGGGCTGTGCACTACCTCGACGCTCACGGGGGAACCGGACGTACAGCCCTCGGCCGCGTCCGTCAGGTGAAGAGGAAATCGTCTTCGCTCAGGTCGCCCTTGGCGACCCCGATCAGCAGGATCGAGGATGAACCGCCGGTGGCAATCAACACACCGTCAATAGTATCGGTTGCGGCGTCCAGAAGGTCGGTCAGGTTCGCGATGGCCGACACGTCCTGCAGATCGATCACCTCTTCTTCCGCGGCGGTCTCGAAATCGAGGATCACATCCTGCCCATGGCCGTCCTCGAACACGAACTTGTCGTCCTTGTCCCCGCCGGTCAGCATGTCATTGCCGCCGCCGCCAACCAGCGTGTCGGTCGATTTATCGCCGTCAAGGCTGTCGTTGCCGCCGCCGCCCTTGAGCTTGTCGGCCCCGTTGTCTCCGATCAGCGTGTCCTTGCCGCCGCTGCCTTTCAGGGTATCGGCCCCGTTGCCGCCTTCCAGCGAATCGCGCCCGCCATGGCCGGTCATCTTGTCGCCAAACTCGCCGCCGATCAGCGTGTCGCTCCCCTCGTGGCCCGAAATCGTATCCTGGCCCGAGCCGCCAAGGATGTAGTCGTTGCCGCGTTTGCCCAGCAGCAGGCTGCCGTCGTCGCCGCCAACGATGGAATCGTCGCCCCCGCCGCCATTCAGCGTTTCGGTCAGGTCCGGGTTGCTGCCGATCAGAGTATCGTTGCCATTGCCGCCCTTGATCTCTTCGAAGGTGAACAGATAGCTGATATACCCGGTGTCGATCTCCTGGATCACGCCCAGCGACAGGTCGATCAGGTAGGCGCTGCTGCTGCCCGCCACGCTCAGCGTGTCGTACCCCACATCGCCGATAAAGGTCTGATCTGCCTGGAAAACACCGGCGCTGATATCGAAGAAATCCTGCCCGACATCGCCGTTCAGCACCCTGCTGTCAGCGCCGGGAATGAAGGTGTCGTCGCTGAAGCCGCCATAGACGTTTTCGACCCCTTCCACCGTCATGACCCATGGGGCGGCGGCGCCGGCAAAGTTGTCAAAGGTAACTGTGCCGTTATGCATGTCGAAGATAAACGGCCTGTCCACAGACACATTGCCGGTGAAGTCCAGAATGTCATCGCCGAGGTTGCCGTTGAAATGCTGGCCCGGCTTTAATGTGCCCGGCGCATAGAGGAACAGGTCATTGCCCTCACCGGCATCCAGAACCAGCCCCTCGACCCCGTTGGCATACATTGTGTCCTGACCGCTGCCGGCGATGATATGTTCCCAGCTCTGCAGCACGGCATACCCGTATTCGGCCACAAACCCGTCAGGGCCGGGCTGGCCCAGTGGAATGCTCGGGTCCTGCACCCAGTTGTACCCGATGGGTTCATACCACAGCAGATCGGCGGTGCTGGCCGAGAAATCCAGCGTGTCCTGCCCCGGGCCACCATTATAGGTGCTGATCCCGGTGCCCGCATACCAGAATTCGCCGTCGGCGTCTGTGTAGATGTCGTCGGTTTCACCGTAGAGTACGAAATCGGACATGTGCCATTTCCCAAAGCTTTTTTGCGTCGGTTCGGGGAACCGCGCCAAGTGGTTTCAGCAAATTTCTTTCTTCAATTCGCGGTAGAAAAACAGGATTCCGCAAAACTAACAAGTCCGTTTCCCTGAACAGCAGACTGTCCCTCTGATATGCTGCGGGGGCTCGCCCATCGCAAAAGAATTGCTATGCTGCAACGGGCGGCGCCGGGATCCGCCCGATTGAGTTCTGTGTTTTTAAAGGTACCGCTTCATGATCCAACCCGCTACCGACACCGCCCGTGAACAGATCGACGCCCTGCGCGACCGGATGGGAGAGGCCATCATCGGCCAGAAAGCCGTGATCGAGCGGTTGATCATCGGGCTCTTGGCCAATGGCAACCTTCTGGTCGAGGGTCTGCCAGGACTGGCCAAGACGCGGGCGATCAAGGCACTTGCCAAGAACCTCGAATGCGATTTTTCCCGTATCCAGTTCACGCCCGACCTCTTGCCCTCGGACGTGACCGGGACGGAAGTTTATCACCAGACCGCCGAAGGCGCGGAATTCCGTTTCGAAGCCGGGCCGATCTTTGCCAATGTCGTGCTCGCGGACGAGATCAACCGCGCGCCAGCCAAGGTGCAGGCCGCGCTGCTTGAGGCGATGGAGGAACGGCAGGTGACGGTGGCGGGCAAGACACACACGCTGCCGCCGCTGTTCATGGTCATGGCCACGCAGAACCCGGTGGAACAGGAAGGCACCTATCCGCTGCCCGAGGCACAGATGGACCGGTTCCTGATGCATGTGGTGATCACCTATCCCCCCGTCGAGGATGAGGTCGAGGTGATCCGGCTGGTGCGCGGAGAAGAGATTGCCGCCGGCGGGGGTGGCCCGAAGACAGAGAAGCCCGCGGCCATTCCGCAAACGGCGGTGTTCGACGCGCGTCGGGCGATTGGCCAGATCCACGTTTCCGAGGCGATGGAACGCTACATGGCCGATCTGGTCGATGCCACGCGGTTTCCCGACCGGTTCGGCGATGATCTGAAACGCTGGATCGAGATCGGCGCCAGCCCGCGCGGGTCGCTGGCGCTGGACCGCTGCGGGCGCACCCATGCGTGGCTGCAGGGCCGGGATTACGTGGACCCCGAGGATGTCCGCGCCATCGCGCCGGACGTGCTGCGGCACCGGCTCGGGCTCAGCTATGAGGCACAGGGCGAAGCGGTCAGTCCCGATGACGTAGTGGCGGAACTGCTGCGTCAGGTGGCGCTGCCCTGAGGGCGGGCGGATGACCGATGCCCCCCATATCGACCGCGCCGCCCGCGCCCGCACCGGGACGCTGAAAACGCGCCCCGACAGCGAGGCCGACCCGCGCATTCACACCACGCTGACGCATCTGCGCGGGCTGGAACGCCGCGCGAAAAGCCTCAGTTTCCTGCCGCGCCAGCCCGCGCGGTCGATCCTCAATGGCCGCCATGCCTCACGCCTGCGGGGCAGGGGGCTGCATTTCGAAGAACTGCGGGGTTATCTGCCCGGTGATGACGTGCGTGCAATCGACTGGAAGGTCACCGCCCGCACCGGCGAGCCTTATGTCCGCGTGATGACCGAGGAACGCGACCGTCCCGCGCTGATCGTGGTGGATCAGCGCATGACGATGTTCTTCGGATCGCGGCTGAACATGAAATCGGTCACGGCGGCTGAGGCCGCGGCGCTGGCGGCCTTCCGCATTCTCGATCAGGGCGATCGCGTGGGCGGCATCGTTTTTGGTGACACGCAACTGGCCGAGATCCGGCCCCAGCGCAGCCGTGTCGCCCTGAACCGGTTCCTGACCGCGCTGGCCGATGCCAACGCGCTTCTGCATGCCGAGGCTCCGCGGTCCGATCCGATGCCGCTGACCCGGGTGCTGCGGTCGGTGGCCAATATCGCCAGACGCGATCATCTGATCTTCGTGCTCAGCGATTTCGACGTGGTTGACGCGGAAACCGAACGGCTGGTGTCCGGGCTGGCCCGGCGCAACGATCTGGTGCTGGGACTGGTGACCGATCCCACTGCGCAGGAAATCCCGGACGGGCTGAACCTCGTGGTGTCCGATGGCGTGCTGCAGGCCGAGATCGACACCGGCACCGACGCCACCCGCCGGTCGCTGCAGGATATGACCGAAGGCCGGCTGGCACAGGTGCTCGACTGGCAGCGCCGGTTCGGCGTGCCGATCCTGCCGCTGACGGCGGGCGAAGAAACCCTGCCGCAGATGCGCCGTCTGATGGGGCTGGGCCCCGGGGGGCGGCGGTGAACCCGGACGAAACCCAAGGGGTCACCAGCCTTGTCGACCTGCTCGACCGGCTGATCCTGCCGCCGGAACCTGCACCGGTGCCGATGACGCCGGAAACGGCCGGGTGGTGGATCCTCGGTGCGGTGCTGCTGGTCGGGCTGGGCTGGGTGCTGCGCCGGGGCATCGCGGACTGGCAGGCCAATGCCTACCGGCGCGCGGCGGTGCGCGAACTGGACACCGTTGGCGAAGATCCCGCAGCCATTGCCGCAATCATGCGTCGGACCGCGCTGGCCGCATGGCCGCGTGACGAAGTGGCCGGGCTGACCGGGGAGGACTGGGTGACGTTCCTGCGCGACAGCGGCGATTTTCCCGAGCGCATGGCGCGGACACTGGCACAGGCCCCCTATACGCCGGGGATCGAGGCGGACGAGGGCCTGTCGCTGGCGGCCGAGGCGTGGATCCGCCATCATCGGCGGGAGGGGGTGCGGTGATATCGCTGGGCCTGCCATATGCATTGATCCTGTTGCCGCTGCCGTTTCTGGTGTGGCGGTTCCTGCCGCCGGTGCGTGAACAGGTGCCCGCCCTGCGCTTTCCCTTCTTCCGCCGGATCGCCGAGGCCGCCGGCGCCGACCCGCGCGAAGGCGCTGTCGTGCTGGCCCGGACCCGGTTTCAGTTGCTGGCGGCGCTGGCGGTCTGGGCGCTGATTGTGTTGGCGCTGGCCCAGCCCGAGCGTGTGGGCAGACCGGTGGAGATGACCCGCGCCGCCCGCGACGTGGTGCTGGCCATCGACATATCCGGGTCCATGGACGCGCGTGATTTCCGGGGCACCGACGGCGAACCGGTGCAGCGCTTCGAAGCCGTGCGCAACGTGGTTGAAGAGTTTGTACGCGGCCGCGACAGCGACCGCATGGCCTTGATCGTGTTCGGGTCGAAAGCCTATGTGCAGGCGCCTCTGACCGAGGATCTCGACACAATCGTCGAACTGCTGAACCGGACCGAGGTCGGCATGGCCGGCCCGCATACCGCGCTGGGTGACAGCATCGGGCTGGCGATCCGGACCTTCGAGGCCAGCGAGATCGAGGACCGGCTGATGATCCTGCTGTCGGACGGCTCAGACACTGCCAGCCGCATGAGCCCGGTCAATGCCGCGGAGATCGCCGCCGGCGACGGGGTGGAGATCATCACAATCGGTGTCGGCGATCCCGAAGCCAGCGGCGAGGACCGGGTTGATCTGGCGGCGCTTCAGGACATTGCCCGGCGCACCGGCGGCGCCTATTTCTTTGCCGCTGATCAGGCCACGCTGAAATCGGTCTATGACCGGGTCGACGCGATGGCGCCGCGGGTGACGGAAACGCTGTCTTACCGGCCCGGTAAATCGCTGGCACACTGGCCCATGGGGCTGGCCGTGCTGATCGCGCTCGGGGCTGTCGGGTATCTGCAGCTTCGCGCCTCCGGCAGCGCGCGGAGGCGGGTCGCATGACGGGCCCGGGCATCGCATTGGAGGCGTTTCATTTCCTGCGCCCGCTGTGGCTGATTGCGCTGGTGGTGGTGGTGATCTGGGGTCTTGCCCGTCGCAGTCAGACCCGCCGCGACCCGCCAGCCGAGGGGCTGGCCGTGCATCTGCGTGCGGCGCTGACCATCGGTGAAAACCGGCAGCGACGGTTTTTGCCCATCGACGGGGTTGCGCTGACGATTGCGCTGCTGATTCTGGGAGCCGCCGGTCCCACGTGGTCGCGCCAGCCGGATCCGTTCGTGGCCCAGTCCGCGCCGCTGGTCGTTGCGCTGAAGGTGACACCGTCGATGGAGAACAGGGATATCGCGCCGTCGCGGCTGGAACGCGGCAAGCAGAAGATCCGCGATCTTCTGGAACTGCGGGCCGGGGCACGCACGGCGCTGGTGGCCTATGCCGGTACTGCCCATGGTGTTGTGCCGATGACAGGGGACCCGGCGGTGATGGTGCCCTACCTGGAAGGACTGTCACCCGATATCATGCCGCAGGAGGGTGACCGCGCCGCCGATGCGCTGGCAATGGCCGGGACGTTCCTGTCGCGCGAGGATATGCCGGGGGCCACCCTGTTTGTGACCGACATGCTGGACCCCGCCGACGCGGAGGCGCTGAATACGGAGGGCGGCGCGATCGCCGTGCTGACCATGCTGCCGGAGGGCACCGATGATCCCGGCATCGACCGGTTCACCGGCCCGGTCTATCGTGCCACCCCCGATGACAGTGACCTGCGTCAGATCGACCGGATGCTGGCGGCCGCCTATCGTCAGGCACTGCTGGAAGACAGCGATCAGCCGTGGCAGGATCGCGGACCGTGGCTGGCCTGGCCGGCGGCGGCGCTGATGCTGCTCTGGTTCCGGCGTGGCTGGACCATGCGCTGGGCGGCGGTCGCGTCGCTGGCTTTGCTGCTGCCCGCCCCACAGGCCCGCGCAGGTGGCTTGGCCGACTGGTTCTTTACGCCCGACCAGCAGGGGCGCATCGCCTATCAGCGCAAAGAGTATGACCGGGCGGCCGAATTGTTTGCCGATCCCCTCTGGCGTGGCTACGCGCTCTACAAGAACGGGCAATATGCAGAGGCTGTTGAGGTTCTGTCGCGGGTCGAAACCGCACAGGCCGCGTTCATTCAGGGCATCGCGGCCGTTCGCAACCGGGCGTACCGGGACGGTGTTCGCGCCTTTGAAACCGCGCTGGCCCGCGACCCGGACTATCCCGGCGCGGCCGAGAACCTCGCGCTGGCGCAGGAGATCGTGGACTATGTGGAAACCGCGCGGGAGCAGTCGGACACCGGGGAAGAGGCCGGTATCGGTGCTGATGACGTGGTTTTCGACAATGAGGAGGCGCGCGGGGCAGACACCCAGATAGACGCGCCGCAGGAAGAGGGTGCCGGTCTGCTGACCACCGAACAGTGGATGAACACCGTCGATACCCGCACCGGCGATTTCCTGCGCCAGCGCTTCGCGCTGGAAGCGGCGGGGAGGGCAGGGGAATGATCCGCTGGCTGATCGCATTGCTGATGATGGCTGCGCCGGTACTGGCACAGGACGGCCCGACCCTGACGATGGATGTGAAAGAGACCGAGGCGATCCCCGGTCAGCCGCTCAGCGTGCGCATCACCGTGCTGGTGCCCACCTATATGCCCAGCCCGCCGGTCTGGCCCGGTTACGAAGCACCGAACCTGATGGTGCGCCTGCCCGAGAAATCGACCTCGCCCGCCAGCCAGCGGGTCAACGGCCAGACATGGGCCGGGATCACCCGGCGCTACCAGATTTCGCCGATGATCCCCGGAAGCTTCACCTTGCCCGCGGCCGAAGTGACGGTGACCTGGGCTGATCCGGACACCAACGAACCGGTCAGGACGACGCTCCCGACCGAACCCGTCACCCTGACCGGGATACTGCCGGACGGGGCCGAGGGGCTCGATCCGTTTGTTGCGGCGATCGGTCTGACCCTGTCACAGACGGTAGAGGGCGCACCCGGCAGCATGGTGCCGGGTGACAGCGTGATCCGCACCGTGACGGCAGAGATTGACGGAACATCGCCAATGTTCCTGCCCACACTGTTGCCGGTGACAGATGTGCCGGGCCTGCGGGTCTATCCCGACGAACCGGTTCTGGAAATCCGCGACAACCGCGGTGCGCTGTCCGGCACACGGACCGAGCGGGTGACATTTCTGGCCGAATATGGCGGGGCGGGAACAGTGCCGGGCGTCTCGCTGAATTGGTACAACCTCGACACCGGGCAGATCGAAACCGCCACGGCAGACGCGATTGACATCGTGATCGACGGCCCGCCACCGGCGGCACGGGCCACCGCGGACAGGCGGCAATACCTGCTGATCGGAATGGTGCTTGTGGCGGCGCTGGCTGTGCTGACGGTGCTGAACCGGTTCGCGTGGCCGCCGCTGCGCCGCCGGCTGGTCGCCCGCCGGCAGGAATGGCGCGCATCCGAGGCTTTCGCGTGGCGGGCGCTGCGCGGGGTCGTCCGCCAACGGGACCTGCCCCGCCTGCACCCGGCGCTGGACTTCTGGGCAGCGCGGGTCAATGGACCGGATCCGCGGCAGGACCCGCGATTGGTCTCGGCGCTGTTGCAGATCGGTCAGGCACGGTACGGGACGGTGCCGGGGGCGTCCGCGGCGGCGGGCTGGCAGGCACTGGCCGCGGCGCTGCCACAGATCCGGCGAGTCTGCCATGGCGCACGGCCGGGTGCGGAGGCATTACCGGGGCTAAACGGGTAGAGCATGGACTTGTGCCGGGGGCGTCGTCGCTTGTGCGGCTGATTTGCAAGCAGCCGAACAGGTGGCAAAAACACGAGATCGGCGTGAAACGCGTCACCCGGGCCCGTAAGATCACAGTCCGGGCAAAGCACAGCGGCGGATCGATACGCGTGGCGTCAACCGGTCTGCCCGCGGCACTAGAGCAACTTGCGGATCTTCAGCCCGGTGATCCGGTTGCCTTCCCGCTCGGTCACTTCGAAACGGAACCCGTAGAAGCTGAACACCTGACCCGGGGTCGGGATCATCTGCGCCTCGTGGATGACCAGCCCGGCAACCGTATTGGCCATCTCGTCCGGCAGCGACCAGTCCAGCGCCCGGTTGAGGTCACGGATGGTGGTTGCCCCGTCAACCGTGTAGCTGCCATCGGCATTGCGGACGATGCCCAATTCTTCGCCGGTGTCGAATTCGTCGCTGATCTCGCCCACGATCTCTTCGAGGATGTCCTCCAGCGTGATCAGCCCCTGAAGCGAGCCGTATTCGTCCACCACCAGCGCGAAATGGCTGCGCAGGCGCAGGAATTCGCGCATCTGGTCGTCCAGCGTGGTGGTTTCCGGGACGAAATAGGGCGGCGTGGCCACCGCGCTGATGTCAAAGGTCTTGAGCTTCGAGGCATCCCCCTCGGGCCCGCTGATCTGGGCATAGAGATTGCGGAACAGATCCTTGGCGTGGACCACGCCGGTGATGTTCTCGGGGTGGTCCTTGAACACCGGCAGCCGGGTGTGCGGGCTTTCCAGGCATTGCTGCAGGATCACCTCGGGGTCGGCATCGGCATCGATCATCTGAATACCGGAGCGGTGCAGCATGATCTCTTCCACCGCACGGTCGCCCAGATCCAACGCTCCGAGGATACGGTCGCGATCCTCTTTTTCGACCACGCCTTCGGAATGGCCCAGCTGCAGTGCCCCGGCGATTTCTTCGCGCATGGCCATGATATGGCTGTCCGGGTCGATCCGGACGCCGAAGATGCGCAGCACGCCGCGCACCAGCAGGCGCACGGCCCCCACCAGCGGGGCAAAAACGGTGACGATCACGCTGATCGGCCCGGCCACGGCGGCCGCGGCCCGCTCGGCGTTCGTGATGGCATAGGTTTTGGGCAGGACCTCGGCAAAGACCAGCACCAGGACGGTCATCACCAGCGTCGCAATGGCCACGGCGTTTTCGCCGAAGGCGCGGGCAAAGAGCGCGGTCGCAAGCGCCGTGGCGAGAATGTTGACCAGGTTGTTGCCCAGCAGGACCGAGCCGATCAGGCGTTCATTGTCCTCGGTGATCGCCAGCGCCCGCTTGGCCCCGCGCGCGCCCTTGTCCGCCTGTGCCCGCAGCTTGCCGCGCGACGCCGCCGTCAGCGCGGTTTCGGAGCCCGAGAAGAAAGCGGAGAGGACGAGGAGGAGCAGAATGGCGCCGGCGGTGATCCAGAATGCGCCGTCGATGGTGGCTGACTGTGTGTCCATTTCGATGTGTTTTACCCTTCTTCAGGGGTTATGGGGGCCGCTGCGGGCGCAATCAAGGGGGTGCGGAAACAAGTTGCCTGATACCGGGCCGGGTGCCGGCCATCACCATCGGGTTGCACCTGTGTTTTCAGGGACTGATGCGTTTTGGTCACGCGCTCCGGTGTGTCCTCTGAGGTGCGGCGCAGTCGTACGCCGGGGCGCTACGCGCTGTTAACCGGGCACGGGCACAGGGTTTACGTGGTTGCAAAAGCCATGTGCCGAGGGCCTGATACCTTTACGCCTTTACTCGCCCGACCCCTCACCACCGGCCAGCGGATGATGCTCCAGCACCAGCCGCGACAGCCGTTCTTCGAGAACGTGGGTGTAAATCTCGGTCGTGCCCACGTCGGCGTGCCCCAACAAGGTCTGGATCGACCGCAGATCGGCGCCGTTGGCCAGCAGATGCGTGGCAAAGGCGTGGCGCAGCGTGTGCGGGGTGACCTTGGCCGGGCTGACACCGGCCCGGACTGCGATGTCTTTGATCAGCAGGTAAAACCGGTGCCGGGTCAGGTAGCCGTCAGCGCTGCGCGACGGAAACAGGAAGGGCGACGCCCGCTTGCCCGTCTTCACCTGCGCCTCTTCTGCCGCGTCGCGTTTCGTCAGCCATACCGCCAGTGCCGATCTGGCCGGCGGCGACAGCGGCACCATTCGTTCCTTGCCGCCCTTGCCGAGGATCAGCAGCAGGCCGGGATCGCCGCGCGTCGCGGCCACCGGCAGCGAAACCAGCTCGCTCACCCGCATTCCTGTGGCATAGAGCAGCTCCATCAGGCAGGTGTTGCGCAGGCGGTCGGCCTCGGTCCGGCCTGTGCTGCGCGCTGCGCTCAGCAGGCGGTCCACCTCGTCCACGCTCAGGGTCTTGGGCAGGCGCCGGTCCTTGCCCGGCCCGGTGATGCGCAGCGCGGGATTATCCGGACGCCAGCCTTCTTCGTAGGCGAAGCGATACAGCTGTTTGATCGAGGACAGCCGGCGCGCCCGCGTGGACTTGGCCAGCCCCTGCGCATCGCAATTCACCAGATAGGCCTCGATCTGCGCCTGTTCCGCGGTGCCCGGGCTGGCGCCCTGCCGGGTCAGCCAGTCGGTGAAGTCCTTCAGGTCGCGGCCATAGGCCAGCAACGTGTTGCGGGCCGCGCCGAGTTCGGCCGCCTGCGCCTCGAGAAATACGCTGATCCAGTCCTGCGCGGCTGCCGGACCCGCCATCGCTCAGCCCGTTCCCAGAAGCAGCAGCTGCAATGCCGCGCGCCGGGCCGTGTCTTCGAGCCCGACGGAGCGCAGCAGTTGCAGCGAATCGGTCAGGTCCTTCAGGTTGCCCCGGTGACCGCTGGCAAAGGTCGATATCGCCGCCAGGATCACTTCACCCAGCCGCCCGGTATCGAGATACATCTGGTAGGCCGGCGGGGCGACGGGCGGGTTGGCAAACCCGTCCGATACAGCCTGCTGCAATTCGCCGGGCATCTGCGCCGGCGGTTCGCCCTGCGCCAGCGCGGCCAGATAGGCCTCTTCCCGGCCACCGGGCGCACCTGCCGCCGCGGCCTCGTAATCGGGCGACAACAGCCGGATACGATAGGCCAGCGCGCGCGCCTCCGGGTCCGTCAGCGGCACCACCGCCAGCCGGTCAGCGAACAGCGTCGAAAACGGCACCTCCAGCCCCGACGCCCGCATCGCGGCCCAGGCTTCGGGCAGCGTTTTGGTCACCGCGTCGGCGCTGCGGGTGCTCAGCGCGGTGTCAAACCGCTGAATTGCCTCCACCCGGTCCCACACCCCGCCTGAGGCCGCCGGCAGCCGGTCGGTATAGACGCCCAACAACCGGTTGGGGCTGATCGCACCGGTGCGGGCCAGCCGCTCGGCCGCTTCCAGCTGGGCTTTCCAGCCGGCAAGATCGCGAAGATCGGCCACCGCAAAGCGCCGGGGCAGGGGCGCGGTCGGCAAGGGTTCCCCGATCGCTTCGAACAGGCGGAAGGTCAGCGGGTCGGGATCCTGCGGCACCGGCAGGGGCGGCGCCAGTTCATAAAGGTCGGGATTCAGGAAGCGGTCCAGTAGAAACAGGTCGTCCTGCGGCATCAGGTTCAGCGCCCGCGCCGCGTCCAGCATGACCGCCGCCGCACTCCAGTCGCCCTTGCGCAGCGTGCAGAACATCCGCGCACGGTAATCGTCGCTCAGATGCGGTGACCGGTTCAGCGCCGCGCAGCTGAAGGTTTCGTCCCCCGACAGCAATGTCGCATCGAACCAGACCGCAAAGCGCTGTGGTGTGCTTTCTGCCCCGGCAGTGTCGATCATCGCCTGTGCAGGCTCGACCGCGCCAAGCCCGAACAACCGTTCCAGCCGGGCCAGCAGAAAGGTTTCGGACGCGTCGTTGCCCGCCGGCGGCAGCGTCTCGGCCAGAAGCAGTGTATAGAGCAGCGTCTGCATCGCCGGGGTCTGGCTGACATCAGCGGATCCGATCCGCCGGACCACGTCCTCCAGCGTGCTGGCCTGCCACATTTCCACGGGCAGCCCGGTGACATGCGCCGGCACCAGCCCGATGGGCCGCTCCAGCGTTGCCAGCGGGGTCACGGTGATTTCGGGGCCGGTGCCGGATTCGGCAACCGGCGGTTCCAGCAGGATCTGGCCGGCCCGGTCTCCGGCTGGCGGAATCGTCAGCCAGTCGATTGCCGACAGCGGTTCCTGCGCCGTGACGGCCAGAGGGAAAAGACAGGCAAGTAAGGCCAGCCTATTCCGCATGGAGCGTTACCGGCTGCCGCACCTCGGACTGTGGCGGCGCGAAATCGACACCGAAGAAGGGCGCAACATAAGTGTAGGCAGTCAAAGCCGCGAATCCCAATATGATAAGGAAAAACAGGTATTTAAGGATGTTCCGTATCACGTTTCGTCTGCCTCGGTATTTTGGTTTTGGCGCAAGTTATATATGGCCTTTTGCACAAGATCACGTCATTCACTGAAAGATGAGCGAAATTAAGCATGTCACGGCCGATCCGGACTTGTCGAGCCGGTACAGACTGTCCAAGACCGTGGCCATGGTCGGAATGATGGGAGCCGGCAAAACCGCCGTGGGTCGGGCGCTGGCCGCGCGTCTGGATGTGCCGTTTCTGGACAGCGACGCCGAGATCGAAACGGCCGCGAACATGACCATTCCGGAGATCTTCGAACGCGATGGCGAACCGTTCTTCCGCGAAAAGGAAAGCCAGGTCATCGCGCGCCTGCTGGAAGAGAAACGCGGCATCCTGTCCACCGGGGGCGGCGCGTTTCTGCGGGCCGACAACCGTGCGATGATTTCTGAAAAGGGCGTGTCTGTCTGGCTTCGCGCCGATCTGCAGGTGCTGTGGAACCGGGTCCGGCACAAGGAAACCCGGCCACTTTTGCGCACGGGCAATCCGCGCGCGACACTTGGCGCTCTCTACGAGGCGCGCGTGCCGCTCTATGCAAAGGCTGACCTCGAAGTGTCCTCCGATGGCCAGGTTTCGATCGATGAAATGGTTGAGCGGGTGATTGCGGCGCTTCTGACCCGACCGGATGTGCTGGAGCGCCTTTGATGCAGGAAACCGTTCGCGTGGAGCTTGGGGCCCGCGCCTATGACGTCAAGATCGGCCCCGGCCTGCTGGCCCGCGCCGGGGAAGAGATAGCGCCGCTGCTGCGTCGTCCGCGTGTGGCGGTTCTGACGGATGAAACCGTCGCTGCGCTGCATCTCGATGCGTTGCGCGCCGGGCTGGAGGCGGCGGGCATCGCGATGACGGCGCTGGCCCTGCCGGCGGGGGAGGCGACCAAGAGCTGGCCGCATTTCGAACGCGCGGTGGAATGGCTGCTGGCTCAGAAGATCGAACGCAATGACATCGTCGTTGCGCTGGGCGGCGGGGTGATCGGCGATCTTGCGGGATTTGCCGCGGCTGTTCTGCGCCGGGGCGTGCGGTTCGTGCAAATCCCGACCTCGCTTCTGGCGCAGGTCGACAGCTCGGTCGGCGGCAAGACCGGGATCAACGCGCCGCAGGGCAAGAACCTGATCGGCGCCTTTCATCAGCCCTCGCTGGTGCTGGCCGATACCGATGTGCTGAGCAGCCTGACACCGCGCGATTTGCTTGCCGGCTATGGCGAGGTCGTCAAATACGGGTTGCTGGGCGATGCCACGTTTTTCGAATGGCTGGAACGCAACGGCCCGGCGCTGGCCACCGGCGACATGGCGGCGCGGGTCAGGGCGGTGACGCGGTCGGTTCAGATGAAGGCCGATATTGTGGCCCGTGACGAAACCGAGCAGGGCGACCGGGCTCTGCTGAACCTCGGGCACACGTTCTGTCACGCGCTGGAAGCGGCCACGGGCTATTCCGACCGGCTGCTGCATGGCGAAGGCGTGGCCATCGGCTGTGGGCTGGCCTTCGAGCTGTCGGCCCGGCTGGGCCTGTGCGCGCAGGAAGACCCCAGTCGCGTGCGCGCGCATCTGGCGGCCATGGGCATGAAGGTGGACCTGCGCGATATCCCCGGCGAACTGCCCGATACCGCTGCGCTGATGGCGCTGATGGCGCAGGACAAGAAGGTGGTCGACGGCACGCTCCGCTTCATTCTGGCCCGCGGGATCGGGTCGGCCTTTGTCACCGCCGACGTGCCACAGGACGCAGTGCGCGCGGTTCTGGACGACGCCCGCGCCGGATGACCTGCTTGCGCCGCATCCTCTGCGTTGGTAAGTGCGCGAATGCCCGATGGAATTCGTCGGGATCACAAGAGTTTGACGGTGCAACCTCCTGTTCCAAGGCTTGAGATCCGCAACCTGACCCGCCGCTTCGACGGCCGGGACGTGGTTGTTGACGTCTCACTTTCCATTCTGCCCGGGCAGGTCACCTGTCTGCTGGGCCCGTCGGGGTGCGGCAAATCCACCACGCTGCGGATGATCGCCGGGATCGAAGGGCAGGACAGCGGAGAGATCTATGTCGACGGGTCGCTGATTGCCGACCCGGTCACCCGGACGCCGCCGGAACGCCGGGGCATCGGGCTGATGTTTCAGGATTTTGCCCTGTTTCCGCATCTCAGCGTGGCCGATAACGTTGCTTTTGGCCTGCGCGGACCGAAGTCCGAGCGGCGCGCGCGGGTCGAGGAATTGCTGGCACAGGTGGATCTGCTGCGCTTCATCGACAGTTTCCCGCATCAGTTGTCGGGCGGTGAACAACAACGCGTTGCACTGGCACGTGCGCTGGCACCGAAACCGCGCGTGATGCTGATGGATGAACCGTTCTCGGGGCTGGACAACCGGTTGCGCGATGGCATCCGCGACCAAACGCTGGACCTGCTTAAAGCCGAGGAAACCGCCGTTCTGCTGGTCACCCACGAACCCGAAGAAGCGATGCGCATGGCCGACGAGATCGCGCTGATGCGCGACGGGCAGATCGTTCAGGTGGGCGCGCCCTATAACGTCTATACCCGTCCCATCGACCGGGCCGCTGTATCATTTTTCAGCGATACCAATGTGTTGACAGCGGAAGTTAACGGTGCACTTGCAAGGACGCCCTTTGGCCAGTTCCTTGCCCCCGGCATCCCTGACGGCACGAAGGTCGATATCGTGTTCCGGCCCCAGCATGTGCGCATCGATTTCGACCGCGACGGCAAGGGGCCGCTTCCGACCCCGACCGATGGTGTCCCGGCGCGCTGCGTGGTTCAGCGCGCAAGGTTTCTGGGCCATGAAAGCCTGGTTGAATTCTGCATGGATTACGACGGCTCGGTTCTCAAGGCCACCGTGCCCAACGTGTTCCTGCCGAAACCGGGCAAGGTGATGTGGCTGACGATCCGCCGCGACCGGTGCTTCGTCTTCCCGGGCTGAGTTTTCAGGAACCATTAGGTGCAGCCCTTGGGTTCGTGCTAAACTCTCAGCGGTATCCAAAAAACGAAAGAGTCGCCTGACAAGGGCGCGGAACGGGGAACGGGCAGCGTAAGCGCGTGACCTTCCGGCATGTTTGCCGGAACAACCAAGACCGAAGCTGGTGAGATATCGCGTGGAAGCGTCCATTGCGCGCGGGTCGTCCTGTTGTTTGCGCCTGATTCACCGGCCGGGAACTGATTCCATTGGAGGAACGACATGCCGCTTTTCATTACCTATGCATCTTACTCGCCTGAGGGCATCAGGGGCCTGATGGCCAAGCCCGAAGACCGCGGCGCGGCGTTGCAACCGCTGCTGGACAAGGTCGGTGCCAGCGTCATCGGCGTCTACATGACCACCGGCGCAAACGACATCGTGCTTGTATCCGAGGCCGCCGACGGGTCTGACGTGGCCGCGATCAGCATGGCTGTGTCCGCCTCGGGCTCGCCGTCGCGCGTGGAAACGGTTCGGGCTTGGACCAGCGCTGATTTCGTCGCCATCGCCGAAAAGGCCGGCACGCTGACCGGCGCCTACACGCCGCCGGGCAGCTGAGCGAAGACCTAAGGTCGCAACGGCGATCCTAGGACTCCGCCGGCGCGTTCCCTTGCGCCTGCCAGTCGATGAGCCGTTTGCCCGGCTCATCGACGAACAGCGCCGGCAGGGGGGTGACAGTTTCGATCAGGTCGACCCGGATCACCTGAAATGCGGCGCGGGGCTCGCTCCATGCAGTCAGGGTCCATGTCCGGCCCCAATGCTCCACCAGCAACGGGCGCAGGGTTTCGGACCGGTCTGCACCGTCCCGGTTGCGATACCGGACGTCCAGCTTCTGCCGGCCGCGTATCGCGGCCCGGATCGGTGCCAGCAGGCCGAACCCGCGCGCAGCGTCGGCAAACGGGTATGTGGCCAGAACCCAGTCTTCGGGCACCGGGCCTACGGGCAGCAGATCGTCGATCTTCGCGCCGAGGCTTTCGGCGGCGGCGCGCAGGCCAGGGTCCGCGGCCTCGCTGACGATGGCTATGCCCAGTTGCAGCGCCTCCAGTTCCGCGTCGCTCAGCGACAGCGGGGGCAGGCCGGTCGCTCTGCCGGCACGATAGCCGGTGCCGCGGGTGCCGCGCACCGGAATGCCGGAGGCCTGCAGCGTGTCCATGTCCCGGTAAATGGTGCGCACGGACACGTCATAACGCGCGGCCAGATCCTCGGCGCGGTGCAGATCACCATCGCGCAGCGTGTCGATCAGGGCATAAAGACGGTCAGAACGGGCCATAACTGACATTAATCTGTCAGGAGATTGTGCGCCACAAGCAAAAAAGCGGTCCGATGGGTGGAATTCGCCGCCCAACGCCCCGGCCTGCCGTTCCCAAGGCGTCCGCGGCTGCGTAAAACGACCGCTGACAAATTCAGCACAGGTCCGGCCTGTGCAAAACAGCAAGGAGTATCAAAATGGGTATCGGCAATATCGGTCTTCCCGGCCTTCTCTTGATCGCCGTCGTGGTTCTGGTTCTTTTCGGTCGCGGCAAGATCAGCTCGCTCATGGGCGAGGTCGGCAAAGGCATCACCGCGTTCAAGAAGGGCGTGAACGACGGCACCAAGGAATTGGAAGCCGAGGCAGCGGAAGAGGCCAAGGACGTCACCCCCGAAGCCGAGACCGACAAAGACAAGGTCTGATCCGAGATGTTCGATCTTGGCATTGCCGAGCTTCTGGTCATCGGCATCGTTGCGCTGATCGTGGTGGGCCCCAAGGACCTGCCGGTGCTGTTCCGCAATGTCGGGCGCTGGGTCGGCCGTATCCGCGGCATGGCCCGCGATTTCAGCCGCGCGATGAACGATGCCGCGGACGAGGCCGGTGTCAGCGATATCCAGAACACGATCAAGACCGCCACGAACCCGGTCGGCAGCGCCATGCAGGGCGTCAAGGATGCCACCAAGGATCTGGCCTCGGGCTTTGATCCGACGAATTTCGAAACCAAAAAGTTCGATCCCGAGAGCGAGACCGGCAAGCTGGCCGCTCAGCGTGCCGAACAGGCCAAGAAGGTTCAGGCCGCCACCGCCCGCAAGGCGGCCGAGCGTCTGCAGAAAGAGGCCGCCGACGCGCTGGCCAAGGCGGATGCCGCCGAAGCCGCCCTGACCGAGACGCCGCCGGCAGAAGAGACCAAATCATGAGCCAGACCGAAGACTCAGACGATATCGACGAAAGCGCCGCGCCGCTGATCGAACATCTGGCCGAGCTGCGCACCCGTCTGATCCGGTCCGTGATCGCGTTCATGATCGCGATCTGCGTGTTTTTCGTGCCGATTCAGGGCGATTTTATCGCCGAACACATGCTGGAATTCCTGGTACGGCCGATCACGGACACGCTGCGCCACCTGGGCGATCCGTCACCAACGCTGCAGTTCACCAGCCCGCAGGAGTACTTGTTCACTCTGTTCCGGATCTCGATGGTGTTCGGCTTCGGTCTGGCCTTCCCGGTGATCGGCTACCAGATGTGGCGTTTCGTGGCCCCCGGCCTCTACCGCAAGGAAAAGAACGCGTTTCTGCCGTTCCTGATCGCTTCTCCGGCGATGTTCATACTCGGTGCCAGCTTTGCGCAATTCGTGGTGACCCCGCTGGCCATGACCTTCCTGCTGGGCTTTGCCGATGCGTCCTCGGTCTTTGCCAGCATCCTCGGGCAGGCTGCCGACGCGTTGCCCGAAGGTGTCACCGAAACCGCGCCCGCGGAGGAGGCGACAATCGTCTTCCACGGCAAGGTCAACGAATCGCTGGATGTCACGCTCAAGTTCATCTTTGCCTTTGGCCTGTGTTTCCAGATGCCGGTGCTTCTGACACTGATGGGCAAGGCCGGGCTGGTCAGCGCCGACGGTCTGGGCAGTGTCCGCAAATACGCGATGGTCGGTATCCTCGTGCTGGCCGCGCTGGTGACGCCGCCGGACGTGATCACCCAGATCATTCTGTTCGTTGTGGTCTATGGCCTTTACGAAGTGTCCATCTTCCTTGTCCGCAGGGTCGAATCCAAGCGCGAGGAACAGCTGCGCGAGGAAGGTGTCTGGTTCGATGACGAAGAGCTGGAAGACGCGTTCGCCGCGGAGTTTGACGGCGACGACGACGAGGAAACCACCAAGTGACCGACCCGCTGGACCGCATTGCGGCGGCGCTGGAACGGATGTCTCCCGCGCCGCCGGCCGCCCCGGATTTCACGCAGGCGGCGGCGTTTGTCTGGCATGTGGAGCCTGACCGGCTGGAACCCGTCGCGCGGGTGAACCGGGTCGACCTGCCGCTTCTGGTGGGTATCGACCGGTCGCGGGACACGCTGCTGGACAACACCCGCCGCTTTGCTGCCGGTCATGCCGCCAACAATGCCCTGCTCTGGGGTGCGCGCGGCATGGGAAAGTCAAGCCTTGTCAAAGCCGTGCATGGTGAAGTTCAGAAAGAACACAAAGCCCTGAAACTGATCGAATTGCAGCGCGAAGACCTGCCGTCGGTCGGCCGCCTGCTGAACCATCTGCGGACCGCGCCCTACCGGTTCGTGCTGTTCTGCGATGACCTCAGCTTCAGCCATGACGACCAGCATTACAAATCGCTCAAGGCGGTGCTGGACGGCGGGATCGAGGGACGGCCTGAAAACGTGGTCTTCTACGCCACCTCCAACCGCCGCCACCTGATGCCGCGCGACATGATCGAGAACGAACGATCGACCTCAATCAACCCCTCCGAAGCGGTCGAGGAGAAGGTCTCGCTGTCGGACCGGTTCGGGCTTTGGCTGGGCTTCCATCCCTGCACCCAGGATGAATACCTGGCCATGATCGAAGGCTATTGTGCGGCCTATGCACTGAACGTGGACGCGGATACACTGCGCGCGGAAGCCATTGAATGGCAGGCCACGCGCGGGGCGCGGTCGGGCCGTGTGGCATGGCAGTTTTTCACCGATCTGGCGGGGCGGCACGGCGCCTCGGTCTGAGGGGCAGGGAATGCAGAAACTTCAGGTTCAGGGCGTTCACCACATCACGCTGACCGGGGCGGACAGGCAGACCTCGATCGATTTCTGGGAGGGCGTGCTGGGCATGCCCTTTGTCTTCGATCAGCCCAATCTGGACAACCCGGACGAAGGTCACCTCTATTTCGATCCGGGTGACGGGCGATTGATCACCGTCTTCACAAACGAAGCCCGCAGGCCGGATCCGGCGCGGACACCGACCGATCCGGGTTGCGTGCATCATCTTGCCTTCAATGTCAGCCGCGCGGTGTTCATGCAGGCGGTTGGCCGGCTGGACGCGCGCGGGATCGAACATTCCGGGGTCCGGGACCGGGGGTTCATGGAGTCGATCTATTTTCAGGATCCGCTGGGCCTGCTGATCGAACTGGCCTGTTACAGGTTCGAACCGCCGACCGGCTGCACGCATGCCGACGTGTTGCTGCGGGCACACCGGCTGCGCGTGGCGCGGGGCGATGCCGCCATTGGCGCGGTGCATCTGGCCGATGCGATCGAAGACCTGGTGGCCGGGCGTCAGGGATCGCTGTCCGCGGATCGCGGGGCCAGGGATCCTTATGGCGGCTGAGCCGCTGCCGCCGGTCGTGGCCCGCCGGCTGGCCGGTCTGGGCGATGCCCCGGAGGGGTTGCTGGCGCATCGCATCGGGCAGCATGGCCAGATTGCCGTGGCGCGGGGCGGGCGCGATATTTTCATGGCGTTCTGCCCGCTGGACGTGCCGCTCAGCAACGATGCGCTCACCGCGATCATGGCCCGGTTTGATCCCGCCGAGCCGCTGGTTCTGCGCGGGCGCTACATGCAGGCCATGCTGGCCTGTCATGTGTTGGTGCCGGATCCTGCGCGGGCCTATGTGATGGGTGCGGGTGGCGGGCGGCTGGCGCTCGTGCTGCGCTATTTGCTGGGCGTGCCAGCGGTGGCGGGATCCGAGACGGACGCCGATGTTCTGGCGCTGTCACGAGACTATTTCGGGCTGGCCGACGCGCCGGGGCTGCAGATCGACCATGCCGATGGTCGGGCGCATCTGGCCGGGCAGGGTGGGGCCGCTTTCGATCACATCTATGTCGACTGCTTCGATGCACGTGGCCGGATCCCGCCAGCGCTGGTGACGGCAGAGGCCATTGCCGCGGCCCGCGGCCGGCTTGCCCCGGGCGGTGTGCTGGCGATGAATGTGCCGGTCACCGATCCGTTGGACGCCACAGCGCTGTCGGCGCTGCAATCCGCATTCAGCCGGATCTGGCGTTGGGAGGAAGGCGGATCACAGGTGTATTTCGCAACCAATGGCCTGACGGTGCGGCCGGATAGCGATGCGCTGACCCGACTGACCGACCGGGTACCGTTCGGCTTCGATCTGGCGGAGCATGTCGCGGCGATGACACAGGTGGCCGCGCCCGGTCCGGGCAGTCCCGCGCCACTGACCGACTGGGCGCTTTTTGCGCCAAGAGCGATTGCGGGCTTGCGGCGGAACGATCCCTGTCCCTGCGGATCCGGTCGCAAGGTCAAACACTGTCATGGCCGGGCATAGGGCGAATTATCGATAATTCGCATGCAATTTGTTCACAAATTGCATCCAATTCGTTGACGAATTGGCCCTGTTCAGCCGCGCCCGCGCTTTTCGAAGCGGGGCAGCATCGCGCTGAAATCCATACCGGCGCCGTCCTCTTCTTCGACAAAGCGCGCGTAAAGCGCCTGTGCCAGTGCCCCCATCGGCGTGTCCGCGTCGGCGCTTTCGGCGGCCTGCTGGCTCAGCCGCAGGTCCTTGAGCATCAGGTCCGCCGCGAAACCCGGCTGGTAATCATTGTCCGCCGGCGATTGCGGCCCCACGCCCGGCGCGGGGCAATAGGCGTTCATCGTCCAGCTGTAGCCCGAAGAGGTCGAAACCACGTCGAACATCTTTTGCCGGTCCAGCCCCAGCTTGTCGGCCAGCGCAAAGGCTTCGCAGGTGCCGATCATGGTGACGCCGAGGATCATGTTGTTGCAGATCTTGGCCGCCTGACCGCTGCCGGAAGCGCCGCAATGCACCGCTTTTTGCCCCATGATGTCGAACAGTGGTGCGGCCACGGCAAAAGCAGCCTCGGACCCGCCCGCCATGAAGGTCAGGGTGCCGCCCGCCGCGCCGCCGATCCCGCCCGAGACCGGCGCATCCACTGCCAGCAATCCGGCGGCCTCAGCATCCGCGGCAACGGCCCGCGCGCTGTCCACGTCGACGGTGGAACAATCCACCAGAGCCGCGCCCGCCCGCATCGCCGGCACCACCTCTGCCGCGACTGCCTTCAGGATCGCGCCGTTGGGCAGCATGGTGATGACCACATCCGCCCCCGAAGCCGCCTCGGCCGCCGATGCGGCGCTGGCCGCGCCTTCGACCGTGACGTCCGCCGTGTCGAACCCGGTGACCTCGTGCCCTGCAGCCACCAGATTGGCCGCCATCGGCGCGCCCATATTGCCCAGCCCGATAAATCCGATCTTCATGGTTTTCTCCTCAAAATGTCAGTTCGTCCGTGCCGAGCGGCTCCAGCATGGCGGCAACCTTCGCGCCCGGCACGTTCAGGTCCCGGTATTGCCAGTTCGGGTTGCGGTCCTTGTCGATGATCTGTGCCCGGATGCCCTCCAGGAAATCGCCATGTTCCATCGCCCGCCAGGTAAAGCGGTATTCCTGCGCCAGCGCAGCGCGGATATCGCTGCTGTCCCGGCGCAGGCGGGTCAGCATCTCCAGCGTGCAGGCCGACGAGATCGGGCAGGCATGCATCAGCGCCTTGAGCGCGCGGTGGGCAAATTCGGTCTCCGCCGCATGCAGGCTGTCGCGTATGTCGCAGAGCAGGCTGTGGGCAAAGTGGTGGTCGATCTCTGCCCGATCGGCGTTCAATGCGGCCGGCGGTGGGGTCTGCGCCGCGGTTTCCAGCAGGGCGGCATCGCCGCTGGCTTCAAGTTCCGCGATCAGGGCAGGCCAGTGCGCTTCGGGAAGGTAGTGATCAGCAAAGCCCACAAGGATCGCGTCGCCCGGTCCCATGCGCGTGCCGGTCGTGCCCAGGTATTCGCCCAGCCGCCCCGGCGCACCGGCCAGAACGAAACTGCCGCCGACATCCGGCACCAGCCCGATGCCGCATTCCGGCATGGCGATTTTCGAACTGTCGCCGACCACGCGGTGCGAACCGTGGCAGCCGATGCCAACCCCGCCGCCCATGGTGAAGCCTTGCATAAAGCTGATCACCGGCTTGCGGTATTCCGCGATGTACGCGTTCAGCCGGTATTCGTCGCGCCAGAAGGCGCGGCCATAGCCGTAATCCCCGCGCATCCCGGTCTCGTAAAGCTCGGCAATGTCGCCGCCGGCGCAAAACGCCTTGTCGCCCTCGGCGTCGATGACCACCAAGGCCACGGCATCGTTTTCGGCCCAGCCCCGCAATGCGGTGTCAATGGCCATGCACATGTCATAGGTCATCGCGTTCAGCGCATGGGCGCGGGTGAAGGTGATGCGTCCCGCCCGGCCGGTGATGCGGATGTCGATATCGCTCATGCGCGCTCTGCCAGCAGGTGCCGCGCCGTGATCACGCGCATGATCTCGTTCGTGCCTTCAAGGATCTGGTGCACCCGCAGGTCCCGCACCAGCTTTTCGATGCCGTAATCGGCGAGGTAGCCGTATCCGCCATGCAGCTGCAGGCACTGGTCAACCACTTTCGACCCGGTCTCGGTCACGAATTTCTTGGCCATGGCGCAGAACTTGGTGGCGTCGGGCGCCTGCGTGTCCAGCTTCCACGCTGCCTGCCGCAGGAAGGTGCGCGCCGCCTGCAGCTCGATCTCCATGTCGGCAAGGCGGAATTGCAGACCCTGAAACTGATCGATGGATTTGCCGAAGGCCTTGCGTTCGCCCATATATTGCAGCGTTGCGTTCAGCGCCGTCTGGGCGGCGCCCAGCGAGCAGGCCGAGATGTTCAGCCGCCCGCCGTCGAGCCCCATCATCGCGTATTTGAAACCCTGGCCTTCCTCGCCGACGAGGTTTTCGGCCGGGACCGCGCAATCATCGAACTGGACCTGTGCAGTGGGTTGCGATTTCCAGCCCATCTTGTCTTCGAGCCCGCCAAAGCTGAGCCCCGGCGCGCCGTCCTCGACGTAAAGCGTGGAAATGCCCCTTGGGCCGACCTCGCCCGTGCGCACCATGCAGACATAGGCATCCGAATAGCCGCCGCCCGAGATGAATGCCTTGGTGCCGTTCAGCCGGTAGCCTTCGTTGGTGCGTTCCGCCCGTGTTTTCAACGCGGCCGCGTCCGAGCCCGAGCCCGGTTCCGTCAGGCAGTAGCTCAGCACTGTTTCAAGGCTCAGCACACCGGGCAGGACCCGGTCCTTCAACGCGTCCGAGCCGAAGCTGTCGATCATGCGCGCGCACATGTTGTGGATTGACAGGAAGGCCGCCACCGAGGGGCAGGCCATGCTCAGTGCTTCGAAGACCAGCGTCGCATCCAGCCGGCCAAGGCCGGATCCGCCGACCTCTTCGGACACGTAAAGCCCGCCGAAGCCAAGCTCGCCCACCTGCGGCCAAAGATCCTTGGGGATCGTGCCTTCGGCTTCCCATTTCCGGGCATAGGGCGCGATTTTCTCCTGGCCGAACCCGTGGGCCATGTCAAAAATGGCGGTCTGTACCTCTGTGAGTGCGAAATCCATCCTGGCTCCTCCCCGTTCAGGAATTGAACGCCTGTTCTATTATCGTTTTCGCCGCGCCCGGACAAGGTGCAAGGCTGCAAAGCCGTCTTGCATGTCGTCGCATGCCGCCGTCGGGGCGACTGTTCTGCGAATAATCATGGGTCGCGTGTTCAGAGATCGGCATGAAACTCCTCGATCAGGTGTTTCACCACCGCTTGTCCCGGGTCTTTGCCATTTGCGACCGCCTCGGAATAAACCTGCCGCTGGCGCGTGGCGCTGGTGCCGGTTTCGGCGATCTCGCGCAGCGCCGCCATTGCGTCTGCCAGCCCCAGTGCCTCGATATCCTCGGCCAGCAGGTCTTCGAATTCGTCGAGCAGCGTGGAAAAGGATTTGATCGACCTGTCGCCGAAGTCGATCAGCCCCTCGGTTGTGCCATAGCGCTGTGCACGCCAGCGGTTTTCGGAAATCAGGAAACTGTCATAAAGCCGCCAGCGCAGGTTCTGCTGGCGCAGCCGGCACAGCCGCCTTGTGATGGCCTGTATCAGGGCCGCCAGCGCGATCGCGTGGCTCAGGCGCGGGCTGACATCGCAGATCCGGGTTTCCAGCGTGGGAAACCGGTGAGACGGGCGCAGGTCCCACCAGATCTTGGTGGTGTCCTCGATCACGCCAAGGTCGATCAGCGTGCCGGTGGTCCGTTCGTATTCCGGCCAGCTTTGAAAGGTTGGCGGCAGGCCGGTGCGCGGCAGGTTATCGAAAACCGTGAGGCGATAGCTGGCCAGCCCGGTATCATCGCCCTGCCAGTAGGGGGAAGACGTAGAGAGTGCCAGCAGATGCGGCAGGAAGTAGCTGAGCTGTGGCATCAGGTCGATGCGCAGGGCCGGGTCCTCGATCCCGACATGGACATGCATGCCGCAGATCAGCATGCGTCGCGCAACGCCGCCCAATGCCTGCTGCAGCTCGTCATATCGTTGCCGCGCCGTGTGATGCTGTGTCTTCCAGTCGGCGAAGGGGTGACAAGACACGGCGATCGGCGACAGGTTGTGTTCGGCCGCGCGGCGCGACACGGTCGAGCGCAGCCGCTGCAGGTCGTTGCGCGCCTCAATTATGTCCGCGCAAACCCGCGTGCCCACTTCGATCTGGCATTGCAGGAATTCGGGGCTGACCTGACCTTCGAGGTCCGCCTGACAGGTTTCGATCAGCCCGTCGGGGGCCTCGGACAGCGAAAGGCTGTCGCGGTCCACCAACAGGTATTCCTCTTCGATGCCCAGGGTCAGGGCAGGCAATGCGCTCATCGCGGCCTCCGGTTGCCCGGCCAGCCTATGCGCTGGCGCGGGGCGGGCGCAACCGGGTCCGGCTGCGTCAAATGCCGTTGCAATCGGCCCGGACCTCCGGCATGTCTCCTGCGGAACCCTTGGCTGACCGCGCATGCATCTGATCATTCACCTCGGCCCGCCGAAAACCGGCAGCACTTCGATCCAGCGGGCGCTGTGGCGGGGCGGTGACACGTTGCAGGCCGCGGGCTGTCACCATTTCCGCGGGCGCAAACCGTCGGAATGGGCGCTGCATTTCCTTTACAGCCCGCACAAGACCGCGCTGCCGCCGGTTCTGCGCCGCCATTTCGATACGGTCGAGGAGGCGCGCGCGTGGAGCGAAGGCTGCTGGGATCTGTTAAAACAGGAGGTGGCGGAGAAAAAGCCGGACGTCACCATCGTGTCCAGCGAGCATTTCGCCAATATGGCCGAGCCCGAGGCCTTTATCGACCGCATTTGTGACGGGTTCGACGAGGTGACGCTGATCGCATATGCCCGCGATCCGGTGTCGCTTTACGTGTCGGAGGTTGACGAACTGATCCGCGGCGGGCGGCGGTTTCGCGATCTGCCGCAGGTGCACGGGTTTCACTATAACGCGGTGACCAATATCCGCCGCTTCGAACCGATCGTCGGTGCCGGGAACCTAGTGATCCGCAACTTTGACCGCGGGGCGTTGAAGGACGGCGATCTGGTTGCGGATTTCTTCCATGTCATGTCGGAACGAACCGGGCGGCAGATCACGCCGCCGGAGCTTCCGGACGAGGCGGTGAATGACAGCCTCAGCGGGGCGGCCACGGCTTGGCTTCTGACAATCAACGAGACCACGGACATGCAGTCGGCAAAGACCGAGATGTACCGTGCGCTGATCGCGGACCGGGACCGGGCCATCGCGGCGCTGCGCAAGTCGCAGGAACTCGGCCGGCTGCCGCGGCTGGAACTGACGGACCCGGTGCTGGAAGCGGTGCTGCGCTGGCAGGCGGATGACACTGTGTCGTGGCTCAATGCCGGCTATCTGGATCAGCCGCTGACGCGCGTCGACGAACCTGCGGAAATGCCGGTCGCGGCCGAACAGAAAAAGCGCCTGCGCAACTGGCTGATGAGCTACGTCACGCCGCAGGCCATGCGTGCGATCGGCCGGGCCATCATTGATGTCGGGCCGATCCCCGCCAAAGGCGGTTGAAACCCGGCACCGGCAACGTCACTCTGATCCCGCCGGCCGCGGGCCGGGACGTCGGAGGGAACCGGTGAAAGCCATTTTGCAGGACAGGTACGGGTCACCCGACGCGCTGCGTCTGGCCGATCTTCCGGTCCCCGATCCCGGGGCAGGGCAGTTGCGCGTGCGGGTGCTGGCCTGTGCGGTGAACCTGTCGGACTGGGAATACCTGACCGGGTCACCTTTCTACGCGCGTATGGTCGGCGGGCTGCGGCGCCCGAAACAGCCGGTTCTGGGATCCGACATTGTCGGGATTGTCGACGCGACCGGCCCCGGCGTGACCGGGTTTGCGGTGGGACAGCGCGTCATGGGCGATCTGGTCATGGAACGGGGCGGCTTCGCGGAATATGCCTGTGTGAAGGCCGAACACATGGTCGCGGTGCCCGACATGCTGAGCGACGAGGTGGCCGCCTGCCTGCCGCAGGCCGGAGGGATTGCGGTGGCGGGCACTGACGGGCTGCAACCCGGCGACCGGCTGCTGATCAACGGGGCCGGCGGCGGATCAGGGACGATGGCGTTACAACTGGCCAAGGCGGCCGGGGCGCATGTGACGGCGGTGGACAATGCCGGCAAGACCGGCTGGCTTGACGAACTGGGCGCCGATGCGGTGATCGACTACCGCGTGCAGGATTTCGCCCGGTCGGGGCAGACATGGGACCGGATCCTCGACATGGTGGCGACCCGAGGACCGGGCCGGATTGCGCCGGCGCTGGCCTCCGGCGGCAGCTACCTTGCGCTGGGCGGGGAGGTTGGCGTGCTGCTGTCCCTGCTGATCGGCGGCCTGCGCTTCCGCCCCGCGGGCAAACGCATCGGCATGCTTCTGGTGCCGTCCGGGCGGGACCTGACGGCGCGGGTGGCGCATCTGGCCGCCGAGGGCCGGATCAGGCCGCATCTGGAGGGGGTGCTGCCGCTGACGGGGGTGCCCGGTGCGCTGCGCCGGACCGGGCAGGGCGGGGTCCGCGGCAAGCTGGTGATCCGGCCGGATCTGCCGGAGGCAGGCTAGGCCAGCCGGACCTGCGTGCCGACCTGAACCAGCTCGAACAGCTCTTCGACATGCTGATTGTAGAGCCCGATGCAGCCCGACGAGCTTTGCCGTCCGATCTTGCGGGTGTCATGGGTGCCATGCACGAGGTAGGCGGGCCATGTCAGGTACATCGCGCGGGTGCCCAGCGGATTGCCCGCGGCGCCGCCGGCGATGCGTTGCGGCAGGGACGGGTCGCGTTCGCGCATGTTGGCGGTGGGGGTCCAGCTGGGGTTTTTGGCCTTACGCACCACCTCGGTAAAGCCGCGCTTGGTCAGGTCCTCGCTCAGCGGCACCGAGGACGGGTAGAGCCGGTAGGTCACGTCGTCGGGGCCCCAGTAATGCACCGCGCGGCTGGTGATGTCAGCCAGCAGGCAGCCAGTGCCCAGCCTGTCGAAATGGTCCTGCCAGCGCTGCTTGCGGAAGGACGAGATATTGCGCCGCACCGGGACGGTGTCCCGGATCGTTTCCTCCTCCTGCGGGAAGGCGTCCGTCGACTGTGCGCGCAGGATCGTCGGCGTGGCCAGCGTCGCCGCGGCACCCAGAAGGAGGCCGCGCCGGGAGGTCAGGGTCCGGGTCATGTCTAAATTCCGCTCGTTGTTCTGCCTGTTGCACCCATAGCAAATCCGCCGCCCCGTGCCAGCGCGCAGGGCGGCGGTCGGCGGAAAATCACCGTAATGTGAGAGCGTGTGCCCGGCCGCCGCTCATCCGCCCTTGCGGGCGTCTTCGCTGAGCGAAGAGCGGACCGCCAGGGCGCGATGAGCGGCCGGCAAGCCGTCAGTCCATCGCCTTGAAGTTGAACTCGCCGCCTTCCTTGATGCCCGAGGGCCAGCGCGAGGTAACCGTCTTGGTGCGGGAGTAGAACTTGAAGCTGTCCGGCCCGTGCTGGTTCAGGTCGCCGAACATGGATTTCTTCCAGCCGCCGAAGGTGTGATAGGCCAGCGGCACCGGGATCGGCACGTTGATGCCGATCATCCCGATATTCACCCGGCTGGCGAAATCGCGCGCAGCGTCGCCGTCGCGGGTGAAGATCGCGGTGCCGTTGCCGTATTCGTGGTCCATGGCCAGCTTCAGCGCTTCTTCGTAAGAGCCGGCCCGGACGGTGCTCAGAACCGGTCCGAAGATCTCGGTCTTGTAGATGTCCATATCAGGCGTGACCCGGTCAAACAGGTGCGGGCCGACAAAGAAGCCATCCTCGTAACCCTGAAGCGAGAAGTCGCGGTTGTCCACGACCAGCTCTGCGCCCTGTTCGACACCGGAATTGATCAGGCCAAGAATGCGTTCCTTGGCCTCCCGCGTCACCACCGGGCCCATGTCCACGTCGTCACCGGCGGTATACGGGCCGACCTTCAGCTTCTCGATGCGCGGCACCAGCTTCTCGATCAGTGCGTCGGCTGCCTCGTCGCCCACGGGCACGGCCACCGAGACCGCCATACAGCGTTCACCCGCGGCGCCGAAACCGGCACCCACCAGCGCATCCGCCGCCTGATCCATATCCGCGTCCGGCATGACGATCATGTGGTTCTTGGCACCGCCGAAACACTGAGCACGTTTGCCGTTGGCGCAGGCGCGGGAATAGATGTACTGCGCGATCGGGGTCGAGCCCACGAATGACACGCCCTGAATGATCTCGCTGTCCAGCAGCGTGTCCACCGCTTCCTTGTCGCCGTTGACCACCTGGAACACGCCCTTGGGCAGCCCGGCTTCGACGAAAAGCTCGGCCAGCATCAGCGGCACAGACGGGTCACGCTCGGACGGTTTCAGCACCACGGCGTTGCCGCAGGCCAGCGCCGGGCCGACATGCCACAGCGGCATCATGGCGGGGAAGTTGAACGGCATGATCGAAGCAACCACACCCAGCGGCTGACGCATGGAATACATGTCGATGCCCGGACCGGCGCTGTCGGTGAACTCGCCCTTCAGCATCTGCGGCGCGCCGATGCAGTATTCGATCACTTCCAGCCCGCGCTGCAGATCGCCCTTGGCATCGGGCAGGGTCTTGCCGTGTTCGCGGCTCAGCGCTTCGGCCAGTTTGTCCATATCGCGGTTCATCAGGCCGACCATGGCCATCATCACGCGTGCCCGGCGCTGCGGGTTGGTAGCGCCCCATTCGGGCTGGGCCGCGGCCGCGCTGGCGATGATCGCGCTGGTTTCATCTGCGCTGGCCATTGGGCACTGGTACTGCACTTCGCCCGTTGCGGGGTTGAAAACGTCTGAAAAACGGCCGGACGCGCCCTTGATTTGCGCGCCGTCGACAAAATGGGTCAGTTCCTGCATGGATCAGCTTCCTCCGAATATCCTCGGACCGCATGTTAGGCTTGCATAAAACGGGTGAACAGAGGCAAGATTTCAAAAAGGCTTTGCAAAATAGCCGGGCATGGAGGGCAGAAATGGAACCGCAGTGGGATGATCTGAAAATTTTCCTGGCCGTCGCGCGGGAAGAAAGCCTGTCGGGGGCCGGGCGTATACTGAAACTGGACCCCGCAACCGTCGGCCGGCGGATAGCGCGGCTGGAAACTGCGCTGGACGCGCCGTTATTCGTGAAATCGCCGCAGGGATACGCGCTCAGCGCTGCCGGTGAACGGCTTCTGGCGCATGGCGAGGATGTCGAACAGGCCATGCGCGCCGCCACCGAGGCGCTGTCCGGCCCGAACGATACGCTGGCCGGCCAGATCCGGATCGGCGCGCCGGACGGCTGTGCCAATTACCTGCTGCCGCAGGTCTGTTCGGATATAGCCGGCAACAACCCCGATCTGGACATTCAGATCGTCGCCCTGCCGCGGGTCATCAACCTCAACCGGCGCGAGGCGGACATCGCCATAGCGGTCAGCCCGCCGACAACCGGGCAACTCGCGGTGCAGAAGATCACCGACTACAAGCTGCATCTTGCCGCCTCGCGCCGCTATCTGCGGCAACACGACGCGATCGAAACGCCCGAAGATCTCAGGGACCACCGGCTGATCGGCTATATCCCCGAAATGATCTTCGACAGCGAACTGGACTACCTGTCCGAACTGGGGCTGAAACGGGTTGCGCTGGCGTCGAACTCGGTACCGGTTCAGCTCAAGCTGGCGCTCAACAGCGGCGGTCTGTGCGTGGCGCATGACTTCGCGCTGGCCGAACATAATTTCCTGCGCAAGGTGCTGCCGGATCAGATCAGCCTGACCCGCAGTTTCTACCTTGTGCGCCATCAGGCTGACCAGCGCAGCGAGCGTCTGACCCGGTTCGCCGCGAAGCTGGTCGAAGGCATCCGGAACGAGGTCGCGCGGCTGGAAGAGCAGACTTGACTTGAAACCTTATTGCGACGACGCTGATCGTCACGACATAATATTGCGGAGGCGCCCGAATGCTTGTTCATCAGATCCTTAAGGGCAAGAAAACGGACAGTATCGTCACGGTCAAATCGACCATCACGGTCTCCGAAGCGGCCCGCGTCCTGTCGGAAAAACGCATTGGTACGGTGTTGGTATCGGACGATGGCAAATCGGCGGACGGGATCCTGTCCGAACGTGATATCGTGCGCAATCTCGGCCGGGTCGGCAGCGGCTGTCTCGAAGGCAAGGTCGGCGATTACATGACGCGCAAGCTTGTCACCTGCACCATGCAGACCACCGCGCAGGAGCTTCTGGAAAAGATGACCACGGGCCGGTTTCGCCACGTGCCGGTGATGGATGGCGATGCGGTGATCGGTCTGGTTTCGCTGGGCGACGTGGTCAAGGCGCAACTGACCGAACTGGAAATGGAAAAAGAGGCCCTCGAAGGTATGATCATGGGGCACTGACCGGGTTGAACCCGGTCGGGATCCGTGTTTGATGCGCGGCGGTTGAATTAAGTCAAAAGGGACCGAACATGCGCGTTGGGCTGTACCCGGGGACGTTCGATCCCATTACGCTGGGCCATATCGATATTATCCGTCGCGCGGCGGCGCTGGTCGACAAGCTGGTGATCGGCGTGGCGATCAACCGCGACAAGGTTCCTTTGTTCACGCTCGAGGAACGTGTGGCCATGATCGAGGCCGAATGCGCGGAACTGAGCGCACAGACCGGCACCGAGATCGTGGCTCACCCGTTTGAAAACCTGCTGATCGACTGCGCCCATGATGTCGGCGCACAGATTATCGTCCGCGGTCTTCGGGCGGTGGCGGATTTCGAATATGAATTCCAGATGGTCGGCATGAACCGGGCGCTCGACAACAGCGTCGAAACCGTCTTTCTGATGGCCGAAGCCCGGCATCAGGCAATTGCGTCAAAGCTGGTCAAGGAAATCGCGCGTCTGGGTGGGGATGTGTCCAAGTTTGTCCCGCCGCTGGTCCATGACAGGCTGTGTGCAAAACTGGCACTTTAGCGGGTTCGCGACAGCGAATGCAGCGCGCCGGGCCTGACCAACATCCGGTTTGCCGTGCGTTGGCCGGTGTTGTGGTCCGGTCAGCGAAAGCCTGCAGGTTTCAGCGCCAGAACGCGATCCATTCCAGAAACTCCCAGAACTTCTTGCCCAGGAAGATCATGTGCTCGGGCCCGTACAGCACCATGTCGATCCCGATCGCGGCCACGATCAGCAGACCCAGCCAGAACGCGATCTGATTGGTCATTGAGGGTCCTTTGCCCAAGAAAAACGCCCGGTCAGACTGCCTGACCGGGCGCTGCTTCGCAAGGGAATCGGATCAGTCGTTCAGACGGCCCATCGCCACGGCGACATCGGCCATGCGCACCGAGAAACCCCATTCATTGTCATACCATGCCAGCACCCGGACCATCCGGTTGTCGACCACGCGGGTCTGATCGGGGGCAAAGATCGAGCTTTCCTCGGTATGGTTGAAGTCGATGGAGACTTTCGGCTCGGCGTCATAGGCCATCACGTGGCTCATCCGGGCGGCAATCGCTTCGCGCACCACTTCGTTCACGTCCTCGGCGGTTACGTCGCGGGCGGCCCGGAAAGTCAGGTCAACGCAGCTTACATTCGGCGTCGGCACCCGGATCGCCGATCCGTCGAGCTTGCCCTTCAGGCCCGGCAGAACCTCGCCCAGTGCCTTGGCAGCACCGGTGGATGTCGGGATCATCGCCATTGCGGCAGCGCGGGCGCGATAGAGGTCGTTGTGGCGGCGGTCGATCGTCGGCTGGTCGCCGGTATAGGCGTGGATGGTGGTCATCACGCCATGTTCGATGCCGATGCCTTCGTCCAGAACCTTGGCCAGTGGCGCAAGGCAGTTGGTGGTGCAGGAGCCGTTTGAAATCATCGTGTCGCCGCGGGTGAGCGTTTCGTCGTTGACCCCGAAGACGATGGTTTTCTGAACGTTTTTGGCCGGAGCCGAGATCAGCACCGATTTCGCGCCCTGTTTCAGGTGCACGTCCGCCTTGTTGCCGTCGTTGAACTTGCCGGTGCATTCCAGCACCACGTCGCAGCCGGTCCAGTCCAACTCGGCCGGGTCGTAGGTCGAAAACATCTCGATCTCGCCGCGTCCGAGGTCGAGCGTGTTTTCGCCCACCCGGATGTCATGCCCGAACCGGCCATGGATGCTGTCATACCGCATCAGATGGGCTGCGGTTTCGATCGGGCCTGTGGCATTGGCCTTGACGACGCGGATGTCGTTGCGCCCCGAGGCGGCGATATGAGACAGCGTGCAGCGGCCGATGCGGCCAAATCCGTTAATTCCGACGTTAATGGTCATTGAGAAAGCTCCGAACCCATACGTTTGCTCGCATATAGCCGCAGCGCCGGTTGGCAAAAAGGGAAAAATGGTCACATTATAATGTGTTAGCGCAAACGAAAACCGGTTGCGCTAACGCTTGCACCAATGCGGCTTTTCGTTAGGGTGCTGGCGCGCAGGCAGGGTGACAGGTGAGAGATGAGCGGTCTTCTGGCATTGTTGGACGATGTGGCGGCCATTGCCAAGGTGGCTGCAACCAGCGTGGACGACGTGGCGGCGGCGGCCGGCAAGGCCGGGGCCAAGACGGCCGGCGTGATCATCGACGATGCGGCGGTGACTCCGAAATATGTGCAGGGCTTTGCCCCGGCCCGCGAATTGCCGATCATCTGGCAGATTGCCCGCGGCAGCCTGATCAACAAGCTTGTGATCCTGCTGCCGGTCGCGCTGTTGCTGGCGAACTATGCGGACTGGCTGATCACGCCGCTTTTGATGCTGGGCGGTGCATATCTGTGTTTCGAAGGGGCCGAGAAGATTTTCCACGTCCTGTTTCCGCATGGGGACAAGCATATCGAGGCGGATATGTCGGTTGCTGACCCCGGGCACCTTGAAGAAAAGAAGGTGCGCGGCGCGATCAAGACGGATTTCATCCTCTCGGCCGAGATCATGACCATCGCGCTTTCCGCCATCGAGGCGCCGAATGTCTGGATGCAGGGGGCCACGCTGGCGGTGGTCGGCATCGGGGTGACCCTGGCGGTTTACGGCGCGGTGGCGCTGATCGTGAAAATGGACGATGTCGGCCTGTTGATGGCCGGAAATGCGCGCACCGGGCTGGGCCAGGGCATCGGGCGGGGGCTGGTCCGGGCGATGCCGGTGGTGCTGAAACTGCTGTCCACGATCGGCACGGCGGCGATGCTCTGGGTCGGCGGGTCAATCATCGTGCACGGGCTGCATCATTTCCACATCGATGAGCCCTGGCACAGCATCCATGTCTGGGCCGAGGCGGCGTCGCTTGCGGTGCCGGATGCCGCGGGCGCGGTGAAATGGACCGTCACCGCGGCGCTGGATGGCGTGTTCGGGCTGTTGCTGGGGTTCATCCTGATCCCGGTGGTCACCCGTGTCATTGCCCCGATGCTGGGATCGGGGCAGGGCGATCATTAACCCGGCTTTAACCGCGGTGTATCAGGCTCGGGTCATGACCCGACCTGACTTTGTTCACCCCGAGATCTGGATGCGCAACGTGTTTTCGGCGCAGGCGGTGAACCATGGTGGCGTGATCCGCCGCTCGCTGCGGGACATCGACCGCCTGGTCGGGCGGGATGCGTTCAAGGCAGAACTGCGCCGGCGCGGGTTCCACGCCGTTGAAAACGCAGGACAGATGGTGATCTTCTGCAATCAGGAACCGGTGCGCGTGGTGTGCTGAACGGCAATCCATTGATGGATTGCCTGCAATTTGTTCACAAATTGCGCCCGCAGGGCGGGCCCGACCCGTTGTCGGATCGGGTTCGATTTGTTGACAAATCGCCTATCCCAGCAGACGTTTGACCTCTGCCGCCGCGGCTTTGGCGGTGATGCCGAATTTCTCGTACAGAACGTTCGCCGGGGCCGACGCGCCGAAGCTGTCCATGCCGACGAAACCGGCCCGGTTCGAGCGTCCGCGTTCTCCGGTGAGCCAGCGGTCCCAACCGCCTTCGCGCACCGCGGCCTCGATGCCAACGCGCACCGCGCCGGCCGGCAGAACCCGCCTGCGATAGGTTTCGTCCTGTGCTGCAAACAGCTCCATACATGGCATTGATACCACGCGCGTTCCGATCCCCTCGGCCTGCAGCAGATCCCGTGCCGCCAGCGCGACGGACACTTCTGACCCGGTGGCGATCAGGATTGCCTGCCGTTTGCCCTCGGCCTCGGCCAGGACATATGCACCCTGCGCTGTCAGGTTCCTGTTCTTGTGCTCGGTGCGCACGGTCGGCAGGCCCTGACGGGTCAGCGACAGAACCGATGGCGTCTCCTTCGAGCTCAGCGCCAGTTCCCAGGCCTCGGCGGTTTCCACCGTGTCTGCGGGGCGGAACACCCAGGTGTTCGGGGTGGCCCGGCTGATTGCAAGGTGCTCGACAGGCTGGTGCGTGGGGCCGTCCTCGCCCAGACCGATGCTGTCATGGGTCATGACGAACACGGTCGGGATCTTCATCAGCGCCGCCAGCCGCATCGACGGGCGGGCATAATCGGTGAAGCACATGAAAGTCCCGCCATAGGGGCGGATACCGCCATGCAGCGCCATGCCGTTCATCGCGGCGGCCATGCCGTGTTCGCGCACGCCGTAATAGATGTAACGCCCGTCGCGGTTCTCGGGCGAAAACACGCCCAGATCCCCGGTTTTCGTGTTGTTGGACCCGGTCAGGTCCGCAGATCCGCCCAGCGTCTCCTGCATCACCGGGTTCACGACCTCCAGAACCAGCTCCGAGCTTTTGCGCGTGGCGACCTTGGCAGCCGAGGCACTGGCCTCCCGCTTCAGTGCCTTGATCACGGCAGACAGCTTCCTGGGCACATCGCGGTCGAAGATGCGGGCGAACTCGGCCTGCCGCCGGACAGACACGCCGGCAAGCCGGCTGTCCCACTCGGTCCGCGCCGCGGCACCGCGGGCGCCGGTTGCCTCCCAGCCGGATTTCACCTCGGCCGGGATCTCGAACGCCGCGGCGGTCCAGCCATAAGCGGCCTTGGTATCGCGGATCAGTGTTTTGTCGGTCAGCGCGCCATGCCCCTTGGAGGTGTCCTGTGCCGAAGATCCCAGCGCGATATGGGTCTTGCAGGCGATCATCGACGGGGTGTCGGTTTTCTTCGCGGCCTTGATGGCGGCGTCAATGGCCTCGGGGTCGTGGCCGTCGATCTCCTGCACGTCCCAGCCCGCGGCGCGGAACCGGGCGGCCTGATCTGTGCGGTCGGAGATATCGACGGTGCCGTCGATGGTGATGTTGTTGTTGTCCCAGAACACGATCAGCTTGGACAGCGCGTGCCGCCCGGCCAGCCCGATCGCTTCGTGGCTGATCCCCTCCATCAGGCAGCCGTCGCCGGCAATGACATAGGTATGGTGATCGACCAGCTTCCTGCCGAAACGGGCGCGCAGGCTTTCTTCCGCCATGGCGAACCCGACCGCGTTGGCGATCCCCTGACCCAGCGGCCCGGTGGTGGTTTCGATGCCGCCGGCATGGCCGTATTCGGGGTGCCCGGCCGTGCGATAGCCCCATTGCCGGAAATTCCGGATCTGGTCGAGCGTGATGTCTTCGTAACCGGTGAGATAAAGCAGCGAATAGAGCAGCATGGATCCGTGCCCAGCGGACAGGATAAAGCGGTCCCGGTCCGGCCAGTTCGGCGCCTTGGGGTCGAATTTCAGGTGCTTTTCATAGAGCACGGTGGCCACGTCGGCCATGCCCATGGGCATGCCGGAATGGCCGGAATTCGCCGCCGCGACAGCGTCGAGCGTCAGTGTCCGGATGGCCGCAGCCTTGTTCCAGTGATCGGGATGGGCGGTGCGCAGCGCAGTCAGATCCACGGGAACGCCTCCTTTTATTCGGGGACCAGATTTCACGCGTTCAATAGCAGCCACCGGCCAAAGTGCAAGCCGCCTGCGGTTCGGTTCAGCGCATACTTGAGGAGCAGCGCTCAAGTGCTTGAAACCCATGGCTGTCAGTCTGTAGACTCTGCAGTCAGACAATGGCCGCAGTCTGGCAGGTCGATTCGCAGCGCCGGGCACAGGTCGAAACGTGGGAGGCGAGGTGAAGGGCATGAGCCAGATCGAGGAGTTGCAGGGCCGGATCACCGCCGCGATGGAGCGGATCGGCAGCGGGGTCGAGGCACTGGCCGCGCGCGAACCGGAACCGTCTGAGCCGGATCCGGAGGTACTGGAACAGCTGGAAGAAGAGAAGCTGGCCAATGCCCAGTTGCAGGAGCGCCTGCGCAACATCAAGGCCCGGCACGCGGCGCAGATCGAACAGTTGACCAATGATCTTGCCGAGCAGACACAGGCGATGGCGCGGCTGGACATGGATCTGCAGCGCCTGCGGCAGGCCGGCGAACAGCTGCGCGAAAGCAATGCCGCACTGCGCAAGGCCAACGAGGAAGGCGTGGGCGAGCCGCATCTGATCAACAAGGCCATGCTGGCCGAACTGGAGGCCCTGCGCGCGGCGCAAGCCGCGGATGCGGCGGAAAGCTCGGCCGTTCTCAGCCGGCTGGAGCCGCTTCTGGCGGCCGCGGCCGCGGCGGTTGAAGAGGAGGACGCCTGATGCCCGAAGTGAACATTCAGATCGGCGGCCGGACCTTCGAAGTGGCCTGTCAGGAAGGCGAGGAGAGCTTTCTGCAATCCGCCGCCGCGATGCTGAACGAAGAGGCGCAGGTGCTGTCGGACCAGATCGGACGCATGCCCGAGGGGCGCATGTTGCTGATGGCCGGCCTGATGCTGGCCGACCGCACGGCGGCCAGCGAGGACCGGATCAAGGAACTGGAAGGCGAGCTTGAGACGCTGCGGGCTCAGCCACAGCCCGAGCCAGAGCGGATCGAAGTGCCGGTCGTCCCGGACTCGGTCACCGAAACGCTGGCTGAACTGGCCGCGCGGGCGGAATCCATGGCGGCGAATATCGAGGACCAGTTGTCCGAACCGGACGAGTGACGGATAGAGCGCCCGCCGCGCCGGATTGCGACATCCTGATCCGTGGCGGATTGCTGTTCGATGGCACCGGGGCCGAAGCGGTCCGGGCCGATATAGCTATCTAAGCCGGGCGCATTGCGGAGATCGGTGACCTTGCCGGCCGGCGGGCCCGGCAGGAGATTGACGCGGCGGGAATGGCCGTGGCGCCCGGGTTCATCGACGTGCACACCCATGACGATTGGGCGCTGTTGGATACGCCCGGCATGGCGCCGAAAATCACGCAGGGCGTGACGACCGTTATTGCCGGCAATTGCGGGTTCAGCGTGGCGCCTTTCGAACCCTGCGATGGATTGCCGGCGCCGTTTACCCTGTAGCCCGGGGCCATGCGCCGGTGCGACAGCGTCGACGTCTACACCCGGCAACTGGCCGAGGCGTCACCGGCGGTCAATGTCGGTCTGCTGGTCGGGCACACCACATTGCGCGCCAACACGATGGGCGCAGACCTGGGCCGCGCGGCAACCGGCGAGGAGACCGCGCAGATGGCGGCGATGCTGGACGCGGCGCTGGCCGAGGGGGCGATTGGAATGTCCAGCGGGCTGGCCTATCCGCCGGCGCACGAGGCACCGATGGACGAGGTGGTAACGCTGGCGCGCGTGCTCGCCGGTCACCGGGACGCCATCTATACCACCCATATGCGTGACGAGAGCGATCATGTTCTGGCCGCGGTGCGCGAAACTCTGGACACGGGCGCGGCGGCCGGTGTGCCGGTGGTCATCTCGCATCACAAATGCTCGGGCAAGGCCAGTTAAGGCAAAAGCGTGCAGACGCTGGCGGCGATTGCCGAGGCCGCGCAGTCGCAGCCGGTCGGGCTGGATGTGTATCCCTATACTGCGTCGTCTACGGCCCTGTTGCCCGCCTTCGTGGCCCGGGCGGGGCCGGTGAAGGTTCTGTCCTCGGCGGCGCATCCGGAGATGAGCGGGCGTATGCTGGACGATATTGCCGGCGACTGGGGCGTCAGCCGCGCCGCGGCGACCGACCGGCTGATGCCCGCTGCGGCGATCTATTTCGACATGGACGAAGAGGATCTGCAGCGCATCATGGCCTTTCCGGCAACGATGATCGGGTCAGACGGAACCCCGGGCGTCGACAGCCCGCATCCCCGGCTATGGGGCACCTTCCCGCGGGTTTTGTCGCGTTACGTGCGCGAATTGCGCCTGCTGACCCTGTCGCAGGCGATCCGCAAGATGACCGGCCTGTCGGCGGACACGTTCCGGCTGGCGGACCGGGGCTATCTGCGGGAAGGCTATGCCGCCGATATCGTGGTGTTCGACCCCGACACGGTTCAGGACCGCGCCACGTATGACGCGCCCGAGGAACCATCTGCTGGGATCGCGCAGGTGATCGTGAACGGCGCGATCACGCTGTCGGGCGGGCAGTGTACCGGCGATCACGGTGGCCGCCTGCTGAGACACTGAAGCCGCCCGAAGGCCGCCGGGCTCAGCCGTTGGCTTCGCGGATCTTGTCAGCGGCGTCCTTGTCGTAACCGACCGCATTGTCGTCAAACAACGTGTCCAGCTCACCCGACAGGGTCATCTCGGTGATGATATCGCAGCCGCCGACAAACTCGCCCTTCACATAGAGCTGCGGAATGGTCGGCCAGTCGGAATAATCCTTGATTCCCTGCCGGATCTCGTCATCGGCCAGCACGTTCACGTCGGTGAAGTCGACACCCATGTAGTTCAGCACGCCGGCCACGCGGGAGGAAAACCCGCATTGCGGCATTTCCTTGGTGCCTTTCATGTAGAGAACGACATCCGCGGATTTCACGGTTTCGTCGATACGGGTCTTTGCGTCAGTCATGTCTTTTCCCTTTTGTCGCGCGGGTCTCAGCGGTGGCTGTGGGCCCGGTTGCGGTGCTCGGTTCTCTGGTTTTCGGCGTGCAGCTTCCTGATCGCCGCGGTGTCGGTGGCTTCGGTGCCAAGTTCGATTGCCGGGGGTGTCGGCCGGTAGCCGGACAACGGTTTGCGTCTGTTTCGCTTCAGATAGGCTTCGGCGGCGATTGCGCAAGCGAGAATGACGGCCAGAGCCAGCAGAATCCAGGGCAGCCATTGGGTCATCTGAAGCTCCCTTGCCTCTACTCCGGCGCCTTCGTCGTCAATGCCAGCGCATGCAATTCTCCGTTGGCGCCGTCCATCTTGCCTTTGAGCGCGGCATAGACCGCGCGCTGTTGCTGTACCCGGTTCTTGCCGCGAAAGCTCTCGTCGATCACTTCGGCCGCATAATGGTTCCCGTCCCCGGCCAGATCCGTGATCGTGATGCGTGCGTCCGGAAAGCTGTCGCGGATCAGGGTTTCGATTTCGTGGGCTTGCATGGCCATTGTGGACTGCTCCTTGGTCTTTGGCCGAACTTAGGGCGCAGAGGATACCTCTGCAAGCATGCGGGTGCATAGGTGTTGTTGAAATGTTAGCGATTGAGGGCTATCTTTGAAGGACGATGGGTTTGACGTCACATGCACGTCTTCTAAAGAGAGGCCCGGGAGTTTGTGGCTCCCGGGCCTTGGTCTGTCCGGGGTCAGACCCCGAGCAAGACCCGGGTTTCCGTGATGATCAGGCCAAGCGCCATCAGGATCACCACGAGCAACCGATAGGTTTTCGATGTCACATGCATCACCGCCTCTCGCCGCGTAGGGTCGCGGCAGGGCAGGATGCGATGGCACCGGTTTGGAAAGCGTTAACCAACGGCCTCGGCAAAGGCGCTGCGATAGAGCGTTGACAATTCTGCCAGCGGGGCTTCGGACCGGCCGGCGCGCACGCTGTCCCCGGTGAACCTCCCGACAGTGGTCAGCGGGACGCCGGCCTGTGCCGCGGCCGTCATCAGTGCCTCGGCCCGGTCAAAACCGCAGGCGACGAGATAGCGTGCCTGATCCTCGCCGAACAACGCTGCGGTGTCGTCTGTATCCAGCACCACACCCACCCCGGCGGTTTCTGCCAGCTCGAATGCAGCCAGCATAAGTCCGCCATCGGACAAATCGGTGCAGGCGGTAATCAGGTCGCGGTTGTCGCGGATGAATTCACCGTTGCGCTTTTCGGCCTCCAGATCCACCGCCGGCGCATCGCCGTCCTCGCGGTTGAACACCTCGGCCAGCAGGGCGGATTGCCCCAGATGGCCGGTGGCCTCACCCACGACCAGCGCGAAATGCCCGTCGCGCACGTCACAGCCAATCAGGTCATCGGCGGATTTCAGAAGGCCGACCGCGCCGATCGTCGGCGTTGGCAGGATCGCGGCCCCGTCGGTTTCGTTGTAAAGCGACACGTTGCCGGACACGATCGGCATATCAAGCGCCGCGCAGGCCGCGCCGATGCCTTTGATTGCGCCCACGAACTGGCCCATGATCTCGGGCTTTTCGGGATTGCCGAAATTCAGGTTGTCGGTCGATGCCAGCGGCAGCGCCCCGGTGGCGGTCAGGTTGCGATAGGCCTCGGCCACCGCCTGTTTGCCGCCTTCTTCGGGGTTGGCGCGGACATAGCGTGGGGTCACGTCCGAGGTGAAAGCCAGCGCCTTGTCGGTCCCGTGCACCCGGATCACGCCGGCACCCAGCCCCGGACCGCGGGCGGTATCAGCCATGACCATGCTGTCATACTGGTCAAAAACCCATTGTTTGGCCGCGTAGTTCGGGCTGCTCAGCAGCGCCCGCAACGCATCCAACGGATCGATCTGCGGCACGTCCGACAGCGGTTCAGCCGGTTCGGTCGGCACCCATGGGCGGTCATATTCCGGCGCGCTGGAGCTGAGTTTCGACAGAGGCAGGTCGGCTACCACCACGTTGCCATGCAGGATCAGGAACCGGTCCTCGGCAATCGTTTCACCGACAATGGCGAAATCGAGGTCCCACTTGTCGAACACCGCCTTGGCCTCGGCCTCTTTTTCCGGGCGCAGGACCATCAGCATGCGCTCCTGGCTCTCTGACAGCATCATTTCATAGGCTGTCATCGCGTCTTCGCGCTGGGGAACGTGATCGAGGTTCAGCTGGATGCCCAGCCCGCCCTTGCCCCCCATTTCGACCGCCGAACAGGTCAGCCCGGCCGCGCCCATGTCTTGAATCGAGATTACCGCGCCGGTCTGCATCAGCTCCAGACAGGCCTCCATCAGGCGTTTCTCGGTGAACGGGTCCCCGACCTGAACGGTGGGGCGCTTTTCTTCGATCGTGTCGTCGAACTCGGCCGACGCCATGGTCGCGCCGCCAACCCCGTCGCGCCCGGTCTTGGCGCCCAGATAGACCACCGGCATACCCACACCCGAGGCGGCCGAATAGAAAATGCTGTCGGTGTCCGCCAGCCCGGCGGCAAAGGCGTTGACCAGACAATTGCCGTTATAGGCAGGGTGAAACCGCACCTCGCCGCCCACGGTCGGTACACCGAAGGCGTTGCCATAGCCGCCGACCCCTTCGACAACGCCGCTGACCAGTTGCCGGGTTTTGGGGTGGTCCGGCGCGCCAAAGCTGAGCGCATTCATCGCCGCAACCGGCCGGGCACCCATGGTAAAGACATCGCGCAGAATACCGCCCACGCCCGTGGCCGCGCCCTGATAGGGTTCGATATAAGACGGGTGATTGTGGCTCTCCATCTTGAACACCACGGCCTGACCGTCTCCGATATCGACGATCCCGGCATTTTCGCCCGGGCCACAGATCACCTGCGGGCCTTCGGTGGGCAGGGTGCGTAGCCATTTCTTCGAAGACTTGTAGGAACAGTGTTCGTTCCACATGGCCGAAAAGATGCCCAGCTCGGTAAAACTGGGTTCGCGGCCTATGATCTGCAGAATACTGTCGTATTCGTCGGGCTTCAGCCCGTGCGCGGCGATCAACTCTTCTGTAATTACTGGCTCGGCCATACGTGTCCCCCGGTTCTGCGCGGCTTTTAGGCCAAGGAAATCCGGGGCGAAAGAGGGCGCACCGCCGCTGCCAACAGAAAAAGTTCCGGTGCGCCGTCGAAAACAGCGATCGCCGTTCGTCATTAGGGCAGACACAGGCCTGAGTGCCTTGTCAAACGGACCCGGTCGGGACCACTCTTCCCACAATGCTCGCAACAAGGAGATGAGCCATGAAATACCTTGCCCTGATCTATTCGCCGCCGATGCCGGACCCGGAACCGGGAACGCCGGAGTTTGACGCGATGATGGAAACATGGACCGGCGTCACCCAGACATTTACCGACGACGGTGTCATGGGCGGCGGCGAGGCGCTGATGCCGCCCGAGACCGCAACGACGGTGCGCGTGCGTGGCAGCAAGACCGAAACCATGGACGGGCCCTATGCGGAAACCAAGGAACAGCTGGGCGGATACTATATCCTCGACTGCAAGGATCTGGACGATGCGATCCGCTACGCGGCAATGATCCCGGTGCAGGAATTCGGCTCGGTCGAGCTGCGTCCGATCATGGAACTGCCGGGCTGATGCCCGGGGCGGCCACGGACAATCCGGCGGACGCGGCGCTGCATGCCGTGATGGCCGCTGACCGTGGCCGCATTCTGGCGGCGCTGATTGCCTCCACCGGTGATTTTGTGCTGGCCGAGGACGCCCTGCAGGATGCGCTGACTTCGGCGCTGGAACACTGGCGCCGCTCGGACGTCCCGCGCAACCCGGCCGGCTGGCTGGTGCAGGTGGCGCGGCGCAAGGCCATAGACCGGTTGCGCCGGGCCCGGACTTTCGCCTCGCACAGCCCGGAGCTGGCGCGGATGATCGCGCAGGATCAGCAAGACGCCGCAAGCGACCGGGCACAGGAAATCCCCGACCACCGCCTGCGGCTGATCTTTACCTGTTGCCACCCCGCGCTTGACCCCAAGACCCGGATCGCGCTGACCCTGCGCACGCTGGGCGGGTTGACCACCGACGAGATTGCCCGCGCGTTTCTGGACCGGACCCCGGCCATGGCGCAACGCCTGTCGCGGGCGCGGCAGAAAATCGCGCGGTCCGGTGTCCCCTTCAAGATCCCGGAGGCGCCGGATCTGCCCGACAGGGTGCAGGCAGTCTGTCAGGTGATCTACCTGATCTTCAACGAAGGTTATGCCGCAACAGAAGGCCAGCGCCAGTTGCGGGTCGATCTGTGCGAAGAGGCGTTGTTTCTGGCGCGGCTGATGCGGGACCTGATGCCCGGCGATGCCGAGGTCGAGGGGCTGCTGGCGCTTTTGTGTCTGACCCATGCCCGCCGGGCCGCGCGCACCGGCGCCGGCGATGTTTATGTCCCGCTCTCGGAACATGATCGCAGGATGTGGGACCGGGATCTTATTGGCGAAGGCACCGCGCTGGCTGAACAGGCCCTGTCGCGGGGGCGCGTTGGGCCGTATCAGCTGCAGGCCGCAATCTCCGCCCTGCATTGCGAGGCCGCGGATCACCGGCATACGGACTGGCCGCAGATCGCGGCGCTCTACCGGGTATTGCTGCAGATGGACCAGAGCGAGGTCGTCCGGCTGAACGCGGCGGTTGCCCTGTCATTTGCAGGACAAACCCGGCAGGCGCTCAAGGATCTGGAGGCTCTGGTCGGCGATCTGGCATCTTACCAGCCTTACCACGCAGCGCGGGCCGATCTTCTGTTGCGGGCAGGGCGGGCGGCAGAGGCCGTTGATGCCTATACCGCGGCGCTGGACTTGACCCGGATCGACAGCGAACGGCGCTTTCTCGAACGCCGGCGGCAGGCGGCGCGCGACGATCAGAACCGCTGACCGACCGAGATATAGAGAAGCTTTTCGTCGTTATCGTTGTAGGATCCGTCGACGGCAAAATCGACTGGGAACTTCTTGCTGACCCGGTAGCGGATGCCAAAGCCACCGGCCACGCCGGACTTATTGAGGTTGTCAAAGGTCGGACCGGCGGCGCCGATGCCGGCAAACAACACAACGCCCAGCCGATTGCCAAAACGCTGCCGCAGTTCGAGCTGAGCTGAAAGCGATCTGTCGTCGAGGATCTGGGTGGCGTTGAAGCCGCGGAAGGAATCGATCCCGCCGACGGAACAGGCGTCAAAGAACGGCGCCGCGGTGGTGGCGTGGCAGATCGCGGTGCGGTTGGCGATCACGGTGTCCTTGCCCAGGCTGAGGTACGTGTCGAACAGCCCGAAGCTCTTGTTGTAATCATTGCCGATGCCATCGACGATAAAGCCGCGCTGCGACGACAGTTTCAGACGGAACCCTTTGGTCGGGTAAACCGTGTCGTCTCGCTTGTCCCAGCTGGCCTGCAGCCCGGCATTCAGGATCGCCAGATTGGCGGAGGGCTGGAATTGCGGCGGCAGGCTGGGAAACAGCGGCGACTGGGTGGTGATGCTGGTATCCAGATAGCGTGTGACCAGTCCGAAATTCAGCTTGGGTGTGACGCCATAGGCCAGCACCGCGCGCGCCAGCACACCTTCCTGCCGCAGCGGGATCACCGCGTTGCCGGCATAGAGGTCGTATTTCACATCCGCCCGGCCGCCGCCCAGCGACAGTTTCCAGCGGTTCGAGTTGAAGTTGAGATTGACCGCCGCCGCAGCGGCCTGAGAGCCGTTGTCGGAGCGTAGCGCGCCCAGACCGATCAGCGAGGGATCCGATTCTTCGTCCAGCTGAAACAGGTAACCCGCCCCCAGAATCAGCCCGGATCCGATCATCGGGTTGCTGAACGGGATCGGCGCGACGATCAGGGACCCGCTGGCAAAGCCGAACGGGGTATCGTCCAGATCGTCAATGTCCAGATCTCCGGCGTGCTGTTCGATCAGGCTGTCGCCCGCATCCGCGCGGCGCGGGGCTTGAAAGGTGACGCACAAAACAACGGCGGCCAGCAGCATCAGGGCGCTGCCGGCCAGATTTCGGATCTTGTGCGTGTCCGCCATTGGTTCGCTTCTACGGTTTCTTTTCGTCGGCCGCCGTCTGAACGGCATCCGCAGCAGCAGCGGCGCCGGCAACCGCGGATTTGTCGAAATCGGACATGTCCTCGTGATGTTCCAGTCCCGGAATGGCGACGCGCACCTCGCGGCGGGCAAAGGCGATCCCGGCTTCGTCGAACTCTTTCTTGACCCGGTTGTAGATTTCCTTGCGGATCGTGAACTGACCGCCCGGCTTGGCCATGAACTTGCCGCGCACGACCATGCCGACATCGTCGAAATTGAATACGCCCTGGGATTTGAACGGTTCGATGAAGCCGGGGCCATGCACCGGATCGGCCATCATCTCGGCGCCGATCTTCTTGAAGATCTTCTTGATCTTGTTGGGATCGGTGTCGAACGGCACGGTGAACATCAGCTTCATGATCACCCAGTCGCGGCTGAAATTGGTCAGCTTCTGGATTTCACCATAGGGGATGGTGTGCACCGCGCCGCGGTGGTGGCGCAGTTGCATGGACCGGATCGAAATCTTCTCGACCGTGCCCATCGTGCCGCCGACATCGACATATTCGCCAACCCGGAAGGCATCGTCGATCAGGAAGAAGATACCGCCGACGATATCGGCCACCAGCTTCTGCGCGCCGAAACCGATGGCCAGGCCGAGGATACCGGCACCGGCCAGGAGCGGGGTGATGTCGATGCCCAGATTGCCGAGCGCGAGCAGGAAGAAGATTATCGCGATCGCCACCTGCGCGGTCACCCGCACCAGCGGCAGAACCGTGGCCAGCCGCGACCCGCCGGACCCGCCTCCTTCGCCGGCGGCTTCGTCCTCGGTCACTTCGCGCGTCGTATGTTCGCGCCCCAGCCGGCGATTGATCCACAGCGACACCGATTCGTACACGACATAGCCGATGGCCAGCGTGATCAGGAACTGGAAGAAATCGGCCCCGGCGCTGTCCTGTCCGCGGAAGGAAATCAGGTCGATCTGCCACGCATTCGCGATCAGCAGGATCACGATGCCTGCGACAATCACCCGACCAATGCGGATAAAGCTGCGCTTGGTGGACCTGTACGCTCTCTCGGCGATGGCGCCTTCGCCGATCATCGGCGGCTGCAGGTGTCGCACCAGACCCCGGATCGTCATATCCAGCAGCGGGGCCATCAACAGCCAGAACATCGTGGTGAAATGCGGCGCGGTCGCCAGCAGCGCATATTGTCCGTAGCCGGCCACGATCTCGACCGTCAGCCACATGACGGCCGACACCCCGATGGCGAAATACGGGTACATGCGTGCGACCCATTCGTCGTATGGCGTATTGTCGGGGTCCGTGCCCCGCATCACGTCCGACAGGCCTTCGCGCGCGAACCACGCGATCAGTCCGACATAAATGTGCACCGCGGTGTTCAGCCAGAAGCCCAGCCGCATTTCGGCCATCGGCACACCGTTGGCATTGTTGAAGTTCACGATGAACAGCGTGAACGTACACAACAGGATCAGCCCGATCGTATTGCGGTGGAGGTATTTCGCCCAGTGATCATCGACATTGACCAGCCGCAGCTTGGGCCGGTTCGGCGCGAGGATCATCCGTGAAACCGCCGCGGTCAGGCGCGGGATCCAGATCAGGTAGAACACGAATGGTCCGGCGAATTCGCGCTGGTGCTCGCTCAGCAGCAGGCCTCCGACAATGCGCAGACCGATATAGAAGCCGACAAGACCGATAAGCTCGCGCATGAACCGGCGGAACAGGAACCGCAATGCTCCCCACAAATCGGCCTCGCCGCCTTCTTCCGGGTTGTCGCCCTGCCAGCTGCGGGTGAAAAAGATGAAGCCGCGCTCCACCGCGAAACCGACCGCCAGCGCGAGAATGATCAGCCCGAACAGCTGACCCAGCCCGCCGGCGCCGCCGTAATTGTCGCTGAAGTTGGCAAACGATGTGGCCTGGCTCGTCACCAGCAACGGCACCTTCTGCACCGCGTCGACCATATCTGCCCCGAACCGTGTTGCGATACCGGCCAGTTCGGCAAAGGCACCCTGATTTTGCGGCGCTGCCGCATCGGCACCCCCGGCGGCAGTGGCCTGCAACTGATCCAGCAGCATCAGCCGGACTTCTTCATCCGACATGCGTGCCACCAGTGCCTGTATCGCCTCGGGCGTCAGCGGATCCGGCAACTGGTCTGCCGCAGCTTCTGCTTCGCCGCTGCCGCCCGCAGGCAGCGGGACCTGGGCCATCGTGGCCTGAGCGAGAACCAATACACTAACGAAAGCGCCAACGAGCGCACAGAAAATCCGCGTCACAACTATACCCCAGGTTATCCGGTCCTTTGTTCCGGAATAACAATTCAGACGGAATTTTGCATGTGCTTTCGGCCAGCCCGGCGGCGGTTTCGTTGCGCCGGCAAAAAAAAGGCCGAGCACTAAGCTCGGCCGAAGTCCAACAGGGAGGTATGAAGGCGGACGAACACGTCGCCGCCTTCAAGAATTGATTTAGTGCCCAATTTCCAACCAATCAAGATGCAGGATGTCGCAATTGCAGCATTTCCGCTATGCGTGTGCCGCATACCTCACCCGTTTTGCTGCGCCCGCAGCTTGCGGCGATGGGCAATGATCTCGTCCTGAACGAAGTCGCGGAAGGCTGCTACACGTTTGGAATGACGCAATTCTTCCGGATAAGCGAGGAAAACCGGAACCTCGGCTGATCCCGATTCCGGCAGCACATGCACCAAATCCGGGAAATCTTCGGTGACGTAGTTTGGCAACACTCCGATTCCCAGATCATGCAGCACGGCCTGCAAAACGCCGAAGTAATTGTTCACCGTCAGCAGCGATCGCGGGTTGTGAGTCATCAGTTCCTGAACCAGCCGCGCGCCGGCGCTGACCTGCGCCGAGCTGGGGTTCTGGCAGATCAGCCGGTGATCCGAGATGTCTTCAAACGTCTGGGGACAGCCCGTGGTCTCCAGATACCCCTTGGTGGCGTAGAGTTTCATCTCCACGCTCATCAGGCGTCTGCGGATCAGGTCGGCCTGGCTGGGTTCTTTCATGCGGATTGCCACGTCCGCCTCGCGCATCGGCAGATCCAGCACCCGTTCTTCCAGCATCAGATCGACCTTCAGGTCGGGATAGGTTTCGAACAGCTTCGGCAGGCGCGGCGCCAGCCAGAGCGTGCCGAAGCCGAACGTCGTGGTCACGCGCAGTTCGCCGAACACTTCTTCTTCGCTGTCGCGGATGCGCGCGGCGGCGGCGTCGAGCCGCTTCATCATCGCCGAGGTCGCGTCGAACAGCAATTCGCCCTGTTCTGTGAGAATCAGCCCCCGGGCGTGGCGGTGGAAAAGCGTGGCATTCAGGCTTTCCTCCAATGCACGAATCTGTCGGCTCACCGCAGATTGAGACAGGTGCAGCTTGTCACCGGCATGCGTCAGGCTGCCGGCATCGGCCACCGCATGAAATATTCTGAGCTTGTCCCAATCCATTGCGCACGTTTGCTATCGAAGTTCCTGTCAAATGTGAAATGTTACTTTGTTTTCGGTTCTGCGACTGTTCCGTGACGGCATTTGTGAATTAACTGTAGTCAGGTCAGCAATTGTGACCTAAAATCAATCTATCCTGTGATCTATTCACAGTCGGGTAGATCGAGACCGGGGAGGACCGATGGGCCAGCAGAGTATTTCACTGAACGACCGGTTCGATCTGGAAAAAAGCCCAGTTCTTCTGAACGGAACGCAGGCGCTGGTGCGGCTGATGATGATGCAAAAGGCCCGCGACCGCGCGGCAGGGTTGAACACCGCGGGGCTGGTGACCGGCTATCGCGGATCGCCGCTGGGTGCGGTGGACCTGTTCATGACCCGCGCCGCGAAACAACTGGCCGAATATGACGTGACCTTTCAGCCGGGTCTGAACGAAGACCTGGCCGCAACCGCGCTCTGGGGCAGCCAGCAGGCGGAATTGCGGGGCGAGGGGCGCTATGACGGCGTCTTTGGCCTGTGGTACGGCAAGGGGCCGGGGGTTGACCGGTCGGGCGACGCGATGAAACACGCCAACACGGCCGGGACGTCCCGCAATGGTGGCGTGCTGATGGCCATGGGCGATGATCATACCGGCGAAAGCTCCACCGTGCTGCATCAGAGCGAATGGGCGCTGGTCGATGCCTACATGCCGGTGGTCAGCCCGGCCGGGGTTCAGGAAATCCTCGACTACGGCATCTATGGCTACGGGTTGTCGCGTTTTGCCGGCGTCTGGGCCGGTCTGAAGGTGATGAAAGACACCATCGAAACCACTGCCGTTGTCGATGGCCGGCCCGACCGGATGTCGCTGATCACCCCGGAATACGACATGCCCGAAGGCGGGCTGAATATCCGGCTGGTCGATGACCGCATCGATCAGGAAGCCCGGATGATCGATCACAAACGCTTTGCCGCCGAGGCCTATGCCCGCGCCAACAGGATCGATCAGCGCAAATGGGGCAAGCCGGGCGCGAAGATCGGGTTCGTGGCCGCTGGCAAGAACTGGCTGGACCTGATCCACGCGATGAGCCTGCTCAACATCGACGAGAACGAGGCCGAGCGGCTGGGCATCACGCTGTACAAGGTGGGGCAGGTATTCCCGCTGGACATGCAGGGCTTCCACAACTGGGCCGAGGGGCTGGACCTGATCGTTGTCGTCGAGGAAAAGCGCAAGCTGATCGAGGTGCAGATCAAGGAAGCGATCTTTGACGACCGGCGCGGCCGGCGTGTCTATGGCTGGCACAAAGGCGGTGGGGCAGGGTCCATGCATGGGCCGGAACTGTTCCCGACGCGGTTCGCGCTGGACCCGATCCAGATCGCCTCCAAACTGGGCGAAATTCTGTGCGAGGAGGGGCGTGAAACCGACGGCATCCGCGCCGGGATGCAGGCGCTGGACGATGCCCGCCGCAACGACAACGCCGAAGAGATCGCAACGCGCCTGCCGTATTTCTGCTCCGGCTGCCCGCACAATTCCTCGACCAAGGTGCCCGATGGCTCGCGCGCCTATGCCGGCATCGGCTGTCATTTCATGGTGCAGTGGATGGACCGCGAAACGCTGGGTTATACCCATATGGGCGGCGAAGGCGCCAACTGGATCGGCGAAGCGCCGTTTTCCAAAACCCCGCATGTGTTTCAGAACTTAGGCGACGGCACCTATAACCATTCCGGCATTCAGGCGATCCGCGCTGCGGTGGCTGCCGGCACCAACATCACTTACAAGATCCTCTATAACGATGCCGTTGCTATGACCGGCGGCCAGCCCAACGAAGGCGGGTTGTCGCCGCAGCGGATCGTCGAGGAGGTTCGCGCGATGGGGGTCGAAAACATCGCGTTGGTCTACGACGAAAAGGAAGACGTGGACCTCAAGGCGCTGCCGGGCGGGGTCAGGACCCACGAACGCGCCGAACTGATGAACGTGCAGAAGGCCTGTGCCGAATTGCCGGGTGTTTCGGTCATCGTCTATGTTCAGACCTGCGCGGCGGAAAAACGGCGCCGCCGCAAGCGCGGCACCTTCCCGGATCCGGACCGGCGCGTGTTCATCAACCCGGAGGTCTGCGAAGGCTGTGGCGATTGTGGTTTGCAGTCGAATTGTGTGTCGATCGTGCCGAAGGAAACTGAACTGGGCCGCAAACGGGCGATTGACCAGTCATCCTGCAACAAGGATTTCTCCTGCCTCAAGGGCTTTTGTCCCAGCTTCGTGACGCTGGAAGGTGCCAAAGTCCGCAAGGAACCGACCACCGAACTGGCGCTGCCGGACCTGCCGCAGCCGGACCTGCCGCCGATCGACGGCACTTGGAACGTTGTCATTACCGGCGTCGGCGGCACCGGCGTTGTCACCATCGGCGCCGTGATGGCGCAGGCCGCACAGATCGACGGCAAGGGCGCAGGCATGATGGAAATGGCCGGTCTCGCGCAGAAGGGCGGTGCAGTGCATATCCACTGCCGGCTGGCCAATGCACCCGAAGACATCAGCGCGATCCGCGTTGCCACCGGCGAGGCCGACGCGCTGATCGGCGGCGACCTTGTGGTCAGCGCCGGGGCCAAGACGCTGGGCCTGACCCGGACCGGACGCACCGGGGCCGTCGTCAACAGCCACGAAATCATCACCGGGGATTTCACCCGCGACACTGAGTTTCAGTTGCCCTCGGACCGGCTCAGCCTCGCGCTCGAGGCGCGCCTGCAGGACCGGGTCGCGCTGTTCGATGCCTCTGATCTGGCCAAGGCCACGCTGGGTGACAGCATCTTTTCCAACATGATGGTTTTCGGCGCCGCGTGGCAGAAAGGTCTGGTGCCGCTGAGCCACGATGCGATCACCGCGGCCATCGACCTCAACGGCGCTGCCGTCGACCGCAACCTGCGGGCCTTCGAAATCGGGCGCTGGGCAGTGCTGCATCCCGGCGATGCCGGCCGGTTGCTGACACCCAACGTGGTCGAACTGCCGAAAACGCTGGACGAACAGATCGCATTCCGCGCCGATCAGCTGCGCGCCTATCAGGGCCGGCGGCTGGCCAAGCGGTACCGCAAACTGGTCGAAACGGTTGCCGACGATGGCCTGAAGGAGGCGGTTGCAAAAGGCTATTACAAGCTGCTGGCTTACAAGGACGAATACGAGGTCGCCCGGTTGCTTTTATCGACACGGGACAAGGCCGCGGCCGAATTCGACGGCGAATTCCGGATGACCTATCACCTCGCACCGCCGGTCCTGGGTGGCAAGGGGCCGGACGGCCGGCCCGCCAAGCGCGCCTTTGGCGAGTGGATGACGCCGATGCTCAGGCTGCTGAGGATGATGAAGCGCCTGCGCGGCACACCGCTGGACATCTTCGGCTACAGCGACGAGCGCAAGATGGAACGCGCCCTGATCGCGCAGTACGAAGCCGACATGAAGCAGGTTCTGCCCGCGGTCACGCCGGAAACCATGGACGCGGCGCAGGCGCTGGCGCGACTGCCGCTGGAGATCCGCGGGTTCGGCCCCGTCAAGCAGGCAAACGAAGCCAGGGCCGCGAAGCGCCGTGAGGAAATCCTTGCCGCCTTCCGCGACGGCGGGAACTCTGCTGCACGGGCGGCTGAATAGGCCGTCACGAACCTGTCACGAAATCTATGCAAACTCGTCAGACGGGCATATATGGCAGGTGCAGAAAAAGGAGTTCGTAATGCCTTCGCGCCGTCACGTCGCACGGGATATCAGCTATTCCCACTCCGCCGAGACCAAGAGCGGGCGGGCCATGATCCGGTTGATGGAAAACACGACCGGTCGCCTGCGGCTGATCAAGCGCGCGGACGGGTATGAACACGATGTCGCCAACGGGCGCGATTTCTGGTCGGTGATGGTGGACCGGTATGGCCTGTCGCTGGATATTGTCGGCGGATCACTGACCAACATCCCCAAGGACGGGCCGCTGGTCCTGATCGCGAACCATCCCTACGGCATTCTCGATGGCCTGATGATGGGCTATATCCTGCAGGTGATCCGCGGCGATTTCCGCATTCTGGCGCATCAGGTGTTCAGCAAGGCCGAAGATCTCAACCGCATCATTCTGCCTATCTCTTTCGACGACACCAAGGAATCGCTGAAGCTGAACATCGAAACCCGCAAGAAGGCGCTTGGCTATCTTGCCGATGGCGGTGCCATCGGGGTGTTTCCCGGCGGCACCGTCAGCACCGCTGCGAAACCGTTTTCCCGGCCGATGGATCCGGGGTGGCGCGGGTTCACCGCCCGAATGATTGGCAAATCCAATGCCACGGTGGTGCCCGTGTTCTTCGACGGGCACACCAGCCGCATGTTCCAGATCGCCAGCCACCTGCATAACACGCTGCGGATGGGTCTGCTGATCAAGGAATTCAGGAAACGGGTGGATGCGCCCGTGCGCGTCGTGGTGGGAGAACCGATTGGCCGCGACAAACTCGACCCGCTGGCCAAAGACAGCAAGGCAATGATGGAATTCCTCCGAAAAGCCACTTATGGGTTGTCCCCGACACCGATCAACCCTCTTGATCGCGGCTTTGAGTTTGAGGAGCGCTATCGCGCCTGACCAGAAATGGCAGTTGGTGTTTTCGATTCCGGACTGGGCGGTCTGACCGTTCTGGAGGCAGCGCAAAAGCGTCTGCCCGATACCGATTTTCTGTATTATGCCGACAGCGCCCACGCGCCTTATGGCGTGCGCACGTCCGACGATATCTACGGGCTGACCCGTGGCGCGGTGGAAACCCTGTGGTCACGCGGCTGCGACCTTGTCGTTCTGGCCTGCAACACCGCCAGCGCCGCGGCGCTGCGGCGCATGCAGGAAGCGGGCGTGCCTCCGGGCAAGCGGGTTCTGGGTGTGTTCGTGCCGCTGATCGAGGCCCTGACCGAACGACAATGGGGCGACAATTCCCCGCCGCGCGAGGTGGCCGTCAAACATGTGGCGCTGTTTGCAACGCCGGCCACGGTGGCCAGCCGGGCATTTCAGCGTGAACTGGCCTTCCGGGCCATCGGCGTGGACGTAGAGGCGCAGGCCTGCGGCGGCGTCGTGGACGCGATCGAGGATGGCGACATGATTTTGGCCGAGGCACTGGCGCGCAGCCATGTTGACGCGCTGCGGCGCAAGATGCCGGACCCCGAGGCCGCGATACTGGGCTGTACGCACTACCCGCTGCTGCAGGAGGTGTTTCAGGAGGCGCTGGGCGAAAACGTGCGTGTGTTCAGCCAGCCCGACCTGGTGGCCGACAGCCTTGCCGATTACCTGACCCGCCATCCGGGTATGCGCGGAGAGGGTCCTGCGGGGTTTCTGACCTCGGGCGATCCGCGCCGCGTCAGCGATGGGGCGACACGGTTTCTCCGACGACGGATCGACTTTGACGCCGCCTGAACATTCGTCCATCCGAACCGCCCCGCGGAAAGATGGATGTGAAACATGAATTTCTATACGTAAAGGTCTGACATGACCCATAAAATCGCAATCCTTGGCGCGTCGGGATATACCGGCGCGGAACTGGTCCGGCTGATCGCCGGACATCCCAACATCGACATTGCCGCCCTGTCGGCCGACCGCAAGGCGGGCATGGAGATGGCGCAGGTGTTTCCCTTCCTCCGGCACCTGAGCCTGCCGACATTGTGCCGGATCGACGAAATCGACTTCTCGGGCATCGACCTGTGCTTTTGTGCCCTGCCGCACAAAACCAGCCAGGATGTCATCAGCAAGCTGCCGGAGACGCTGAAGATCGTCGATCTGTCCGCCGATTTCCGGCTGCGTGACCCGGACGATTACGAAACGTGGTACGGCAATCCACACACGGCGCAGGCACAGCAGACCGAAGCCGTCTATGGCCTGACCGAATTCTACCGGGATGATATCCGCGCGGCCCGGCTGGTCGCGGGCACAGGCTGTAACGCGGCCACCGGCCAGTTCGCCCTGCGGCCGCTGATCGCGGCGGGGGTGATCGGGCTGGACGATATCGTCATCGACATGAAATGCGCGGTCAGCGGGGCAGGCCGGTCGCTGAAGGAAAACCTGCTGCATGCCGAGTTGAGCGAAGGTTACAACGCCTATGCGCTGGGCGGCACGCACCGGCATGTGGGTGAGTTTGATCAGGAGTTTTCGCAGATCGCCGGCCGGCCTGTTCAGGTGCAGTTCACCCCGCACCTGATCCCCGCAAATCGGGGGATCCTGGCCACGGTCTATGTCAGCGGCGAGGCCGAAAAGGTGTATGAAACGCTCTGCGCGGCTTACGCTGACGAACCGTTCCTGTGCGTGCTGCCCTTTGGCACGGCGCCCGGCACCCATGATGTGCGCGGGTCGAACTTTTGCCATATCGGCGTTGTCAAGGACCGGATCGCCGGCCGCAGCATTGTCGTTGCTGTGCTGGATAATCTGACCAAAGGCAGTTCCGGTCAGGCCCTTCAGAACGCCAACCTGATGCTGGGTGAAAAGGAAACCACCGGCCTGATGGGAGCACCGCTGTTCCCGTAGGGCCCGGAACATTTGAATAGTTTTGGCAAAATTCTTTCAAAGAATTTTGCCCCTGCCATGGAGGATAGGAAAACCGGCCATGAAATCTCTGAAAAAACAGCGCCGCATTCAGGTGATCCTGGTTGTTGTGGCGGCTCTGGTCCTGTCGACCGGTCTGATCGGCTACGCGATGCGCGACGGCATCAACTTCTTTCGCTCGCCCAGCGAGGTTCTGGCCGAGCCGCCGCAGGCCAGCGAGGTGTTCCGCATGGGCGGGCTGGTCGAGGAGGGCACGCTGGTGCGTGGCGAGGGGGAGACCGTGCGTTTTTCGGTCACCGACGGCGGTGCCTCGGTGCCGGTTGTGTTTACCGGGGTGCTGCCGGATCTGTTCGCCGAAAACGAGGGCATGATCGGCACCGGAACTTACGTCAACGGCATCTTCGAAGCCACTGAAATCCTTGCCAAGCACGATGAAACCTACATGCCGAAAGAGGTCATCGACGCGCTCAAGGAACAGGGCGTCTATCAGGAACCCGGCGAAAGCTGAGCCGCGCAACGCCCGCCCGGTTGAGCCGGCCTTTACTGGTCCGGCGCAACCCTTGCGCATGTAATCGGTGCGGAGGGCAGGATGCAGACGGTTCGGGACATTGCCGGGGAAATCGTGGCGCGGGAAGGCGGGTTCGTGAACGACCCCGACGATCCCGGCGGCGCCACCAAGTTCGGCGTCACAATCCACACAATGCGGCGGCTGGGGCTGGACCTGACCGGGGACGGGCAGGTTGCGGTCAACGATGTGCGCGCGCTGACGCGGGCGCAGGCGACCGATATCTTCATCGCGCATTACTTTGACGCGCCGCGCATCGCGGCCTTGCCCAACGCGCTGCAGCCCAGCATGTTCGACATGTATGTCAATGCCGGGGCCAACGCAGTGAAGATCCTGCAGCGCCTGTTGCGCGACATGGGGTTCGACATTGCCATTGACGGTGCGATCGGGCCACAGACAATCAGCGCGGCGGATGCTGCGGCGCGTCCCGATCCGCTGGCCCTGCGCGATGCCTATGGCGTGGCACGCCGGAATTACTACTTTCGTCTGGCGGACAAACGCGCGGCCAGCCGCAAATACGCGCGGACCCGGGCGGGCACCAAGGGCGGCTGGATCCGCCGGGCCGAGGAATTCCTGTCGCCGCGCTATCACCTCAGCGATGCGGCGTTTCAGCGGAGGGTCGCGGCATGGGGCTGATCGGCGGGTTGATCGAATTGCTGTTCGGTGGCGGGCGCAATGTGGTGCGGGAAACTGCCGAAGTGTTCCGGGAAAACGCCGAGGCCGGGGCGCAGCGTTCGGCCGGGTTGCAAGAGGCGACGCTGACCCAGTTTGCCTCCGAGTTCTCCCGCGGCGGATCCGGGTTCGACCGTGTGATGGACGGGGTGAACCGCATTCCACGCCCGGCGCTGGCGCTGGGGACGCTGGGGCTGTTCGTTTCGGCGATGAGCGATCCGGTCTGGTTCGCGCAGCGTATGCAGGGCCTGTCGCTGGTGCCCGAACCGCTGTGGTGGTTGCTGGGCGTGGTCGTCAGCTTTTATTTTGGCGCCCGCCATCAGGTGAAGGCACAGAATTTCCAGCGCGAGATCGCGATGACCATGGCGCGGGTGCCGGCCGTGGTGGAAAACCTGTCTGTGCTGAAGTCGCTGCAGCCCGGAGATCCGGGGGTTGCCGATGCCGGACCGGACGCGGCGCTGTCGCTGGCCGCGCTCAGCCCCAATCACAATTCCGCGCTTGAGGACTGGAAGGCGCTGCGCCGGGCCGGATGACAGGTGTGTGACTGCGGCCGGTCGTTCCATTGGCGGCCGCCGCCGGGACGTCTATAAGCCGGAGCATGATTACCGAGCTTGGCCATTTCGCCCTGATTCTCGCCTTTCTGGTGGCCTGTGTGCAGGCGGTGGTGCCCATGGTTGGCGCCGCCCGCAGATGGCCAGGATGGATGGCCGTGGCAGAACCCGCAGCCAGCCTGCAATTCCTGCTGACGGCGTTTTCCTTCGCCGCGCTGACCTGGGCCTTCATCACCTCGGATTTTTCGCTGCGGCTGGTGGTGCTGAATTCGCATTCGGCCAAGCCGCTGCTCTACAAGATCAGCGGAACATGGGGCAATCACGAAGGCTCCATGCTGCTCTGGGTTCTGATCCTGACCCTGTTCGGCGCCTGCGCGGCGTGGTTCGGGGGCAATCTGCCACCCGGCCTGCGGGCGCGGGTGCTGTCGGTTCAGGCCTCGGTCGCAGTGGCCTTTTTTGCCTTCATCCTGTTCACGTCGAACCCGTTCCTGCGGGTGGAGATGCCGCCCTTTGACGGGCAGGACCTGAACCCGCTGCTGCAGGATCCCGGCCTCGCCTTTCATCCGCCCTTTCTCTACCTCGGCTATGTCGGGCTGAGCATGGCGTTCTCTTTCGCCGTGGCCGCGCTGATCGAAGGTCGCGTCGATGCTGCCTGGGCACGCTGGGTGCGGCCGTGGACGCTGGCAGCATGGGTGTTTCTGACCATCGGCATCGCGCTGGGATCGTGGTGGGCTTATTACGAGCTGGGCTGGGGCGGGTTCTGGTTCTGGGACCCGGTTGAAAACGCCTCCTTCATGCCGTGGCTGCTGGCCGCCGCGCTGTTGCATTCCGCGATCGTCGTCGAAAAGCGCGAGGCCCTGAAAAGCTGGACCATCCTGCTGGCGATCCTCGCATTCGGGTTCTCGCTGATCGGGACATTCATCGTGCGTTCGGGCGTGCTGACCTCGGTTCATGCCTTTGCCAACGATCCCGAGCGCGGGGTGTTCATCCTGCTGATCCTCGCCTTTTTCGTGGGCGGCGCGCTGACGCTGTTCTCGGTCCGGGCGCAAGTGATGGAGGCACGTGGTGTCTTCGGCGTGGTCAGCCGGGAAAGCGCGCTGGTCCTGAACAATGTTCTGCTGGCGGTGGCCTGTTTCGTGGTCTTTGTCGGCACCATCTGGCCGCTGCTGGCGGAAATGTTCTTTGACCGCAAGCTCAGCGTCGGGCCACCGTTTTTCAACCTCGCCTTTTCGCCGTTCATGGTGGTGCTGGGAGCGATTCTGCCGGTGGGCGCCATGCTGCCGTGGAAACGGGGGCGGATTGCACGCGCGTTCAGACCGCTGCGCGCCGCCTTCGTGCTGGCGCTGGCGTTGGCGGCGCTGGCCTGGGCGATGCAGACCGGCAAATCCACGCTGGGGCCGATTGGCCTGTTTCTGGGGGCGTGGGTCGTGTTCGGGGCGGCCACCGATCTGTGGATGCGGACCGGTCGCAAGGGCAACCGGTTCGGTCGCCTGATCCGGCTGCCGCGGGCGGACTGGGGCAAGGCGGTGGCGCATTCGGGCCTTGGTATCACGATCTTTGCCGTGGCCGGGCTGACGGCCTGGGAACAGGAAGATATCCGCGTCACACAGCTGGGCGAGGCGTTTGACGTGGGCGCCTACACGCTGGTGCTGGAGCAGGTCGAAAAGGCCCGCGGGCCGAACTACCTGTCGGAGATCGGCCATGTGACCGCGTCCCGCAACGGCAGGGTGGTGGCCCGGCTGCGGCCCGAGAAGCGGGTATATCCCGTGGCGCAGATGCCGACGACCGAGGCCGGGATCGACTACCGCGTGTTCCGTGATCTCTATGTCGTGATCGGCGACCGGCAGGGGGACGGCGGCTGGATCGTGCGGACCTATATCAAACCCTTTGCGAACTGGATCTGGGCCGGGTCGATCCTGATGGCGCTGGGTGGGCTGCTGTCATTGTCGGACCGCCGGTTCCGCGTGGCGGCAGGCGCGCGGCGCGTGCCCGGCGGGGTGCCCGCGGAATGAGGGGGGGCGAATTTTTGCAAAAAATCCGGATCGGAAACTTGCAACGTTTCCGGGCCGTTTTCCTTGCAGGAAAACGGGTGGTCGCGCTCGCCGTGCTGCTGGGAGCGGCGGCGGCCGCACAGGCGGTCGAACCGGATGAAATCCTGCCTGATCCTGCGCTGGAAGCGCGGGCCCGCGACATCAGCAAGGATCTGCGCTGTCTGGTCTGTCGCAACGAGAGCATTGACGAAAGCAACGCGCAGCTGGCCAAGGACCTGCGGGTGCTGGTCCGGGAACGGTTGACGGCCGGGGACAGCGACGCCGAGGTGATGGAATATGTCGTCGACCGCTACGGCGAATATGTGCTGCTGCGTCCCACGGCCAGCGGCGCGAACCTGCTGCTGTGGGCGGCCGGTCCGCTGATGCTGGTGCTGGCGGGCGGGATCGGCATCGCCTTTGTCCGCCGTCGCAGCCGGGCCACAAGCCGCGAAGCGGATGGGCTGAGCGAAGCGGAAAGCACCCGTCTGGCCGAGATTCTGGACGAGTAACGCGCCGTTCCTCTTTTGATCGGGGCTGAACCCGCCTAGATCCTGAATAACGGAACGGAGGGCCCTGCCATGAACTACGACACCCTGACGCTGGAAACCGAAAACGGCGTGGCGGTTCTGACACTGAACCGTCCCGACAAAATGAACGCGCTGACCACGCAGATGCGCGCCGAAATCGGCCACGCGGTCAAGGCTGCGGCCGGGCAGGCGCGGGTGCTGGTGATGACCGGGGCCGGGCGTGCCTTCTGCACCGGTCAGGATCTGGGCGACCGGGCCTCGGGCGCCAACGTGGATCTGGAGCGCACGCTGCGCGACGAATACGTGCCGATGCTGAACACGATCTACGACAGCCCGATCCCGACGATCGCGGCGGTCAACGGACCGGCGGCCGGGGCAGGGGCCAATCTGGCACTGGCGGCGGATGTGGTGATCGCCACGGAAAGCGCCTATTTCCTGCAGGCTTTTACCCGTATCGGGCTGATCCCGGATGCCGGCGGCACATGGTTCATGCCGCGGCAGATGGGGCTGGCCAAGGCGATGGGTGCGGCGCTGTTTGCCGACAAGATCAGCGCGAAACAGGCCGACGAATGGGGCATGATCTGGGAACACGTGGCGGATGACGCGTTCGACGCGCGCTGGAAATCCCGCGCCCGCCACCTGGCCGAGGGTCCCACCGGGGCCTATCAGGCGGTCAAGACGGCCATCCGCGGCAGTTTCGATGCCAAGCTGGACGATCAGCTCGCGCTGGAGGCCAAGCTGCAGGGCGCATGCGGCAAAAGCCGTGATTTTCAGGAGGGCGTTGTCGCGTTCATGGAAAAACGCCCGGCCCGGTTCGAGGGCCGCTGACGCCGCGCAGCCGTCTCGGGCCGTGGCTGTAACCGGCTTGCGCAGCGCTGCAATGGCGCCACTCTGAGACATCGTGCGGTCTTGTGCGATCACGGGATGGTGTGCGACGATACCCCCGGTGGAAGTTGCAGAGTATCAAACGCCCCGGTTACTATTTGATGCCACCCGGAACTGGTTGTTAGGCGGAGGATTTCAAATGAAAAAGTTTGTATTGGCGGCATTGATGGCATTCGGCGGCGCGAACGCGTCCCAGGCAAACGACTCGAATTGGGATTTTGGCGGTTTCATTTATCTCTGGGGGGCCAGCCTTGGCGGCACAACGGTCACCGGCCAGTCCTTCGAGATGAGTTTCAGCGATGTGCTGGACAAGCTCGACTTTGCCCTGATGGGCGCGTTGGAAGCACGCAACGGTCCGGTGTCGCTCTTGGGTGACTTCCAGTTCCTCAACCTTGCCGAGGGGCTCAACGCCTCGGTCGGGCCCGGTTTCCCGGCCACCGCGGATGCCCGGGTCAAGGGGCTCGTGTTCACGGGAACCGTCGGATACGACTTTGTCGATACCGGTCTGAACCGCTCCACGGGCTTTGGCGGTTTCCGGACCATGAGCCTCGATACGACCGTGAACATTGCGGTTGCCGGCGGATCCCGGCGGGTGTCGGAAACGATGACCAACTGGGACGCGATCATCGGCCTGCGCGGCCGCAACCAGTTCGCCGAGCGTTGGGCCTTCACCTATTACGGTGACATTGGTACCGGTGAAAGTGACCTGACCTGGCAGTTGAGCGCCGGCTTTGATTACCGGATCAACAACTGGGATCTCAGCTTTGGCTACCGGCACATGACCTGGGACATCAGCAATTCCGCCGCGGTGTCGGATATGACCTTCTCGGGGCCATACATCGGCGCCAAATTCCGGTTCTGACAACGCGGATTGCCGGTGCTGACGTCACCGCACGTCGCGCCCCTGGTTCAGCACGATCACATTGCCGCTGGACACGTCCCCGGCTGGAGATATCAGGAACCCCACCCAGGCCGCGATCTGTTCGGGCTGAATCGCATGCCCATGCGGCATGGCGGCAACCGCACGGGCCAGCACCTCTTCGCTCAGCACTCCGAACAGCGGTGTTTCGGTCATCGCCGGGGCGATCGAGTTGACCGAGATCCGGTCGCGTGCATAGCGCCGCGCCAGATCCTTGGTCAGCGTGTCCAAGGCCGCCTTGCTGGCGCGGTAATGTGGCGGGTCGAATACGTCGAAATTATAGGCGCCGTTGGACGAGATGTTTACGATCTTGCGAACCCCGTCGCGTTCCATCATCAGCGGCACCGCCTGCTGGCAGCAGTGAAAGGCCGACGAGAAGTTGACGGCCATCTGGCGGTCAAATTCCTCGGCCGGGATGTTCGGGAAATCCGACATGAAACAGGTGCCGGCATTGTTCACCAGCGCGTCCAGCCCGCCGTGATCAGCTCGGATTTTCTGAAAAACTTCAGCAACCTGACCGGCTTCCGACAGATCCGCGACCATCCCGGAAAATCCCGGCCCGATCCCGTCTTCGGCTTCCGACAGGCCGTCGGCGCTCAGGTCCAGCCCGATCACCTGCAGGCCATCGGACACAAGGCGGGCACAGATCGCCCGGCCCAGACCGCCGGCGGCGCCGGTGACAACAGCGATCTTCATCTGCCTATGCTCCCCGTGGGTGACGTGAGTGGTCCCAGCGGCCGCACACGCCGTTTTCTTTCAAAGAAAACGACCCGAACTCTTGGAAAGAGTTCGGTGCCCCGGCCTCAGCGGAAGCGCACGGTCTTGAACGCGCCTTCTTCGACCTCGACCTCGCGGTAGTTGCCCGCGCTTTCGCCACCGCCGATCAGTTCGACCGCGGACGCGCCAACATAGTCGATCTCGCCCCCGTCGCTGAGGATCTGCAGCGCCTTGGCCAGCTCGCCGGGGAAGATCTGTTCGCCCGGCGCGTTTGCCACGTCAAAGACCTTGTCCTTCAGCGCGCTGCTGTCGGACGAACCCGCGGCCTGCATCGCCAGCATGATCAGCGCCGCCGCGTCATAGCTCTCGGGCGCAAAGGGCGAACTGCCGTCAAATCCCGCCGCCTCGGCAAGGTCGGCAAACTGTGCCGCGCCCGGGCTGTCCGTGCCGGCGACCTGCCCGAACGACCCGTTCAGATCCTCGCCGATAGACAGGATGTTGTCGCCGATCATGCCACCCGGCAGCACGAACTGCTCCCATGCGCCGGTGTCCAGAGCGCCCTCGATGATGCCGCGGCCGCCCTGGTCCAGATACCCCGCAACCACAAGGATTTCACCGCCGGCAGCGGCCAGCGTGGCCACTTCGGAGCCATAGTCACCCTTGACGTCTTCGTGGCTCATGTTGACGGTGATCTCGCCGCCGGCGGCCTCGAAGGCCGACACAAAACTGTCGGCCAGCCCCTTGCCATAGTCGTTGTTGGTGTAGGTCAGGGCGACGGATTTGAACCCGTGTTCCATGATCACTTCGGTCATGACCTGGCCTTCTCGGGCGTCCGAGGGGGCCGTGCGGAAGAACAGCCCGTCATCCTCGGCCGTCGACAGGCCCGGCGAGGTTGCCGAGGGCGAAATCATCACGATTCCGTTGGGGCGGGCAACGTTTTGCAGGATCGCGCCGGTCACGCCGGAGCAGTCGCCGCCGACGATGGCGTTGACCTTGTCCGAGGTGACCAGACGTTCGGCCGCGATCGTGGCGGCGGAACTGTCGATACAGGTGCTGTCGCCGCGCACGGATGTCACGCTGGACCCGCCCAGCAACAGGCCGCTGTCGGAAACTTCCTTCATTGCCATCTCGGCGCCCGAAGCCATCGGACCGGTCAGCGATTCGATCGGCCCGGTGAACCCGTAGATCACGCCCAGCTTGATATCTTCGGCCATCGCGGCCGGCGTCAGCAACGTGGTCGCAGCAAGGCTGGCAGTCAGCAGTTTCTTCATCTTTTTGATCCCCTCCGGTTGGTCTCTGCCGCAACCCTAGACGGCGGAATACGGGTTGGAAAGTTCGCATTGGGTGAGCGGGATCATGCCATTGGCCCAAAACCGTCCCCGATTTGACCCAGACAGACCACGTTCTGATCACATTTCCTGCGCACCCTAGACACACGCTGTATTTCCGGCGTGACGGCAAGAGCAACCAGAAGGCAAGTTTCATCGTCATGGTGAGTGATTTACTGGAAGACGAACAGGCAGATGTCGATGTTCTGCCGCCCGGTGTAACGCTGCTGCACGGTCAGTACATGATCGAAAGCTATCTGGTGCGGGGCGGGTTCGGCGTGACCTATCTGGCCCGCGACAGCCTGGAACGTCAGGTCGTCATCAAAGAGTGTTTTCCGGCAACGATCAGCTGCCGCGTCGGCGACGAAGTGCGCCCGGTCACCCCGGAACAAAGCCGCCAGTACAGCTCGATCCTGCGCCATTTCCTGCGCGAAGCCCGGCGGCTGGCCCGGCTGGATCATCCCAATATCGTCGGCGTCCATCAAGTGTTCGAGGAAAACAACACCGCCTATATGGCGCTGGACTATGTTGAGGGCGACGACCTCCTGACCGTGTCCGAGGAAACCCCGGACCGGCTGACACCCGCGCTGATCCGGCGGTTGCTGGAAACCGCGCTGCACTCGGTTCATTACATTCACGCCGAAGGCATTCTGCATCGCGACATTTCGCCGGACAACTTCCTGATTGAACCCAACGACACGCTCACGCTGATCGATTTCGGTGCGGCGCGCGAACAGGCCGGGCGTGAAAGCCGGGCGTTGTCGGCGCTGCTGGCGGTGAAGGACGGGTATTCGCCGCATGAGTTTTACATGGCAGACGTGTCACAGTTTGCCTGCAGCGATCTCTATTCGCTCGGCGCGACGTTCTACCACCTGATCACCGGCGAGGCGCCGCCGCACAGCCAGGACAGGCTGGCCGCTCTGGCCGCCAACAGCTCGGATCCCTACGTGCCGTTAATGGACAAGGCCGCCGGCTATGACCGGGCGTTTCTGGCCACGATCGACAAATCGCTGGCGGTACTGCCCAAGGACCGAATGCAGACGGCCGAGGAATGGCTGGATGCGCTGCACAGTGAAACCGCTGCCCGCGCGCCCGAGATGACGATGGTGCTGGGATCGGACCTGCGCCGCGAAATCTCGCGGCTGGTGGAAGACACCAACAAGAAGATGACACCGGGCAAGCCCGGCGATTCGAAACAGACCCGCCGCAGCGCGCGCGCCGCCGACAAGCTGCGCGAACGGGCCCGGCACGTGCCGCGCCAGCCGGTCGACATCTTCGGCAACCCGATCGACGACATCGAAGCCTGGCTGCAGGATCAGGACGGCCGGGTCCAGGCCCGCGTCAATGCCTGCCTCATGGAAGAAAACACCGCGAGGGCCGAAGAAGAGGCCGCCGCCAAAAACCGCCGGCACGGCCTGTTTGCCCGCAGCCTCACCGCCCTGCGCATCACCCGCTCGACTGCGGTCTGACTCTGAAAAGGATATGTCATGAAGTTCATCCGAGACATCATCAACGAAAAGAAACAGGCCGCCGGCACTGGTGAGGGCGACGGTCCGGCAATTCCGATGGCCTCGGTTCCGCCTGCCGCGGACATGACCGAGGCGCTGGTGCTCGATGACAGCCATGCGGTGGCTGAACCTTTCGACGACATCGACGATGACGGGTTCAACCTGTTCAGCGACGAACAGGTCATCGAAGGCACGGCCGAGCCGGTCGACAGCCACGTCGCCGAAGCGGAAACACCGGTTTTCGAAGAGGCGGAATACGAGATGCTGGACGCGGACGACCTGCCGGAGGCGCAGGCCGAAGCGCTGGACGCAGCCCCGGAGGACGATCCGATGACACAGCACATTCTTGCCCGGACCGAAAACCCGGACCTGCCCGTTGCCGCCGCCGAGACCGCCGTTGCCCCGCCGATCGAAGTTCCGGCCCCGGCTGCCGGTCGTGCGTCGCGCCGGGCCGGTCGGGTCAAGACCCGCCTGCTGGGCTTCGGTTCCGCACAGGAGGCGGTGACCGATCCCTTTGCCGCCGAACATCCGGCTGCTGAAGCACAGGCAGACGACCGTTTGCCGGTCGGCTGGATCGTTGTTACCGACGGCCCCGGCCAGGGCGCCACCTTCACGCTGTTCGAAGGCGTTTCGCAGATCGGGCGGGGCGAGGATCAGGCGATCCGGCTGGATTTCGGCGACACCAGCATTTCGCGCAGCAACCATGCCGCCGTTGCTTATGACCGCGAACAGAAGACGTTCTATCTGGGACATGGCGGCAAGGCGAACCTTGTACGCATGAACGGCCGCCCGGTTCTGAGCACCGAGATCCTGAGCTCGGGCGACCGGATACGCATCGGTGAAACCAGCCTTCGTTTCATTGGCCTTTGCGGGCCGGATTTCGACTGGGCGGGCGGTAACCACGAAGGGGAGCCACGTGTTTCCTATGGGTGACATCGGATTTGATGCGGCCTCGGCGATCAGCCAGGGCCGCAGGGACCATCAGGAGGACGCGGTTGCGGTCGATTTCCCTTTGGGGACCGGCGTCGGGTTCGCCGTTGTGTCCGACGGGATGGGCGGCCACGCGGCCGGTGACATCGCCAGCAAGATCGTTGTGACCGAAGTTTTCAGTGAACTGAAACTGCGCTCGGGCGATGTCGGGGCGCTGGAAGCCGACCTTGAGGCGATCCTGCGCGGCGCGATGTTCAGCGCCAATGAATGCGTGCGCTACCACGCCGAAACCTATCCCGGAACCGAAGGCATGGGCGCAACGCTCTTGGCGCCGGTGTTCATGGGCGACCGGCTGTACTGGATCTCGGTCGGAGATTCGCCGCTCTACCTGTTTCGCGACGGAGCTTTGATGCGCCTGAACGAGGATCACTCGCTGGTCCCGCAGATCGACTATCTGGTGCGCTCGGGCCTGATGGGGGCGGACGAGGGGCTGGCCCATCCTGACCGCCATTGCCTGACTTCGGTGCTGGCCGGTCAGCCGGTGCCGCAGATCGATTGCCGCACGCTTCCGTTTCAGATGCAGCGTGGCGATATCGTGATCGCCGCCAGCGACGGGCTGCAGTTCCTGCGGGAAACCGCGCTGGCCGATCTGCTGCGGTCCCGCGCAGACGCCTCCAGCGCCGATATCAATGCCGGGCTGATGTCCGAGATCGAGGCGCTGGACGATCCCGATCAGGACAATGTTTCGCTGTGCGTCATCAAGGCGGTGGATCCGGCTGAACAGATCACCGCAACACGCACCGGCAGTCGCGAGAACCTTGCCGACGTGCCGCAGCCCCGGCGGCATCGCCGAAAATCGGTGACGGTGATGGCGGCCATGTCGCGGGCCAAAACCGGGGTCAGTGCCAGAGTATCGACCGAGGGGGGCGCGCTGCCATGACTTATCCGCTGACGCAACTGGCCGAGCAACTGGAACAGACGCTCGGACAGGGAAACCTGAAACCGGATGCGCAATCATGGGGAATGGCTTTGGTGGACCGGCTGCGCGCGCCGGTCCAGATCGTTGTTATGGGACCGCAGGGCAGTGGTAAATCGTCCCTGATCAACATGCTGGCGGGCGCTCGGGTGGTCCCGGATGTGGGGCCGGTGCCGGTTCTGGAGGTGATCGGCGGGGCCGAGGACCTGATCAGCTGTGAATGCGAGGACGGGTCGTCCCGCGATCTGAGCGACGCCGCCGAATGCCCGGCCGGCACGTTGCGCGTAACCCAGACGGTGCCGGTTCCGGCACTGGAAGAATGCGGCTTTGCCGAAATCAACCTGTCCGGCCCTCCCGAACAGAGCGAAGCGGTACTGGAATGGGCGATTGAGCGCGCAGATATCGTGTTGTGGTGCACCGAGGAGTTCGGCCCCGAGGAACGGATGATGTGGGCGCGGGTGCCGGACGAGTTGAAGGACCACAGTTTCCTGGTGCTGACAATGGCCGACCGGCAGATGATGCGCGGCATCCTGTCGGACAAGATCAACAGCCTGAGCGAGGTGGTTGCCGAAGAATTCCTGACGCTTTTCCCGATTGCAACAATACAGGCGATCGCCGCGCAATCGGAACCGGATCACGTTCATGCGGGATTGTGGAAATCCAGTGGTGGCAAAGCGTTACGGGACGCAGTTTTCAAACGGGTTGAACATGGGCGGCTGGCCGACCAGGACAATGCGCGGATGTTTCTGAGCCGGTTTGCCGGCTTGCGCCACATGCCTGCAGCGCGCGCGCCGGTGCCCAGTGTCACTGTCCGGCAGACGGGTGTCGATGCGGTCAACGAGGAACTGTTCGCCTCGGCGCTGAACCTGTTGCACCGCGAGGCCGACCGGATGCTGAACGAGGTTGATGGCGGGCAGGATCCCGACCCCGACAAGGTCCTGCAGCAATGTGTCGAGGCCGCGAACGCGCTGTCCGATCTCTTTGCCGAGGCCGATCCCGGCGACAACGCGGCGCAGTCGCTGAAGGATGACGCGGCCGAAAGCGCGGAAATGATGCTGCTGTTCCAGCTGGAACGGTCCGAGGACGCCGCCGCCGATGCGGTGACTTTGTTGATGCAACTCAAGAAGGAGATCTCCGATCATTCTGTCGGCTGAATTCCGCCGCAGCGGACGGGGCCGGCGGGGCCAGCCCAAGTTTCACCACAATCGCGGCGCATTTTTTTCAGCATAACAGAGGCCGAAACGGACCAGACCCTCAGGCAAAAGATGAAAGACGAAATCAACATAGAACAGCGCACCGAAATTCGTGCTACCGAGCTGCCGGCGAACCTGAAATCGGGGACCGAGCCGCTGGCCGGTCTTGCGCGCAAGATCGCCATTCTGGACGAGGCGCTGGATACGCTGGCCGGGCTGGGTAATGAAAACACCGACCGGGCCGCTGCCCGCCTGCGCCGGTCGCTGAACGAGTTCGAACCCAGCGTGACGCTGCTTGGGCAGGTCAAGTCGGGCAAGACCGCGCTGCTCAACGCGCTGGCCGGCTGGGCCGACCTGCTGCCGTCGGACGTCAACCCGTGGACTTCGGTGGTGACCTCGCTGCATCTGGTACCGGGCAACGAACGGATCGAAACCGGGGCGCGGTTTCAGTTCATGACCGAGGGCGAATGGGACCGGCTGCTGGAAAAGGGCGGGCGGATCGGCGAACTGGCCGACCGGGCCGGCGCCGAAAGCGAATTGCAGAAGATCCGCCAGCAGGTTCTGGAAATGCGCGAGAAGTCGCGCCGCCGGCTGGGCCGCAAGTTCGAGCTGCTGCTGGGGCAGTCGCATGAATACGGTTATTTCGACAAGAACATGGTCGAACGCTACATCTGTCTGGGTGATGATTTCAGCGATGAGCCGGGCGGCGAGACCGGCGACGAACAGGGCCGGTTCGCCGATATCACCAAACCCGCGGACCTGTACCTGAACAGCAAGTCACTGCCAGTGCGCCTGTGCCTGCGCGATACGCCGGGCGTGAACGACACGTTCATGATGCGCGAACAGATTACCATTCAGGCGGTGCGCGACAGCCGCACCTGTGTCGTCGTCCTGTCCGCGCATCAGGCGCTGACATCGGTGGATATGGGGCTGATCCGGCTGATCTCCAATCTCGACAGCCGCGACGTGATCATCTTCGTCAACCGCATCGACGAACTGGCCGACCCGGTCCGGCAGATCCCCGAGATCGAGGCCAGCATCGTTCAGACGCTGCGCGACCATCAGGGCCCGACCGAGGCGCAGATCGTATTCGGCAGCGCCTATTGGGCCAACCGGGCACTGTCGGGCGGGCTGCAGGAAATGGCCGAGGCCAGCGCCACCTCGCTGCTGGCATGGGCCAGCGCCCGGTTGGGCGCCGGCAGCAGCGACATGCCGGTCGCCGACATGGTCTGGGAACTGAGCGGACTGCCACAGCTCTACCGCGCGATTTCAGAACGCATCGCCGAAGAGGCGGGCGAGCAACACATTGCCCGGATCGCCGGATCCGCCGTGACACTGGCAGGCAGCCTGCAGGCCGCCGAGGCCATCACCATCAACGGTGGCGCCGGTACCGGCGCCATGAACATGTATGAAATCCGCGGCGAGCTGAGCGAGATCGCCAAGTTTCACCTGCACGCGCTGCAGGGTGAATTCGACAAGCTGATCGCCGAATACCACCAGCGCGCCGACCGGGTGCACGCCAATTTCATTCAGCGTGCCACGCATTCCCTGATCGGGCATCTCGAACAGCATGGTGAAGACGAGGTCTGGGAATACAGTCCCACGGGGCTGCGGATGCTGCTGCGCTCGGCCTATAACGTGTTCGGCACCCGCGCCCAGACCGCGGCGCGCGACAGCTACGAAGCCGCCATCGGCGATCTGGCCATGCTGTACAGCCGGGCCTTCGGGCCGGCGGTCGAAGGCATCGAGATCGCCATCCCATCCGCGCCCGACATCCCGGCGCCGGTGGTGCTGGGGCAGGCCATCGCGCTGGATTTCCGCGATGGATGGTGGACGTCATGGTGGCGGCGCACGCGCGGCTACAAGGCCTTTGCCAAGCGGTTCCAGAGCCTCATCGGCGCGGAGACCGAAGATTTCATGACCCAGCTCAAAACCGTTCAGACCTCGGAAATCCGGGATCAGGCGATCGTCACGCTGAAGGGGTTCCTCGAAGAACAGCGCGATGTTCTGAGCAGCCTCGGGACCACGGCGGGCGCGCAGGGCGGCGATGTACAGGAACTGTTTTACGGCGCCACGGAAACCCAGCGGCGCAAGAAACTACAAAGCACGATGGAGACCTTGTCGCGCTACGCGGCATGATCAGGCAGGTAACGATATGAACACGGCGCACAAAAAACCGAGACTGGCCCTCATGGGGGAGTTCAGCGCGGGCAAGAGCACGCTGACCAACCTGTTGCTGGGAGCCGCGCCATTGCCCACCCGTGTGACCGCCACGCGCCTGCCGCCTGTATGGCTGAGTTACGGAACCGGCCCGGCCCGGCGGTTCGACCTTGACGGTACGGCACATGACCTGCCCGGTGGCGTGCTGGACTGCGTCAGCCCCGACAACACGCGGCTGGTTCACATGCAGGTCGAAAGCGAAATGCTGGAACTGTGCGACCTGATCGATCTGCCCGGCATTTCCGACCCGAACATGCCGTCGGACATGTGGCAGAACGTGATGCAAGACGTGGATCAGGTGGTGTGGTGCACCCATGCCACGCAGGCCTGGCGCCAGTCCGAGGCCGCGGCGTGGGAATCGGTTGTCGACATGACCAACGGCCGGAACCTGATGCTGGTGACGCAGGTGGACAAGCTGACCTCGGATCGGGACCGGGACCGCGTTCTGTCGCGGGTGAAATCGGAAACCGCGGACCTGTTTGCCGGTCATTACCCGATCTCGCTGACCGAGGCGCTGGCCGCCGGGGACGACGCCGAGAAATGGCACGACAGCGGCGCCGCCGATTTCACCGGGCATCTGGTCGAACTGCTGATCGAACCGGCGGATGCGCCTGTGCAGGCCGAGCCAAGGCCGACCCCGCGGCCGCAAAGGCCTGCGGCGGTGGAGCCGATCACAATACCGGCCGGCGCGGACGCGGTCCTGCCCAAGCGGGTGCGCAACCGTCCGGGCGACCGCCTGCGGACCCGCCCGGTCATTCCCGGCTCTGATATGCCGGTCATCCGGGATCTGAATGTCGGCGGAGGGGAATCAGCATGACGGTGTCTGAACAGCTCGACGCCCTGCGGGCCGATATTCCCGGATGCGTCCTTGCTGCGTTCGGTGACGTGGCCGCGCAGCTGGTGCTGCGGTCCAGCGCCGACAGCCCGTGGTCGCAGGAAAAGCTGGATGACCTGTGCCGCACCGGGGCCCGGCAGTTTGCGCTGAGCGATGCGCTGACCGGGTTTCGCGCCGCGCCGGAGGGCATGCGCGAGGCCATCGTTGCAACCCGCCGGGACGTGCGGGTCTTTGTCGCCGCACCCGCGCCGGCGGGGGATATCCTGTGCTGCGTGTGCCGCAGCAGTGCGCAAACGGGGCAGGTGGTTCATAAGGCCAGAACGGCTTTGTCCGAACTCATGGGCCGGGAACAATGAGTCAGATCGTGCGATTGCGAATAACTCGACCACATAATCAAACCTCGCGGCTGAAGCACCGGCTGAACGCATTTGCCTGCGCGGATGGCAATGACCGGGCGCAGGTCAACGGGCTGACTGCCGTGCTGAAATGCGTGGATGCGACGATCCTGCCGCGCGCCCTGACGGTAGCCACGGAAACCGGCGACACGCTGCGCCTGCTGGTGTCGAACCGGCGCCTGATGCGGGTCGAACGGGACGGGGAAATGACGCAGGACGGAGATGCACCGGCTGATCCTGCAGAGGCCGCGGCCCGTTTTGCCGAGCGGCTGGAACCCGTGCTGCGCAAGGCCGGTCAGGTGACGATCGGCACGGCGCGTTATACCACCGATGCGCTGTTCTGGGACGTGGGATGCGGGGCCGGGCGGCTGGCCGCGCTGATGGGGGTGATCCTGCACAACGACATTGATGCGCCGGCGGCGGTCGATCCCGAGCTGCTGCTGAGCGAACACGCGCTGGCGCGGGTCGAATTGTCGGCCTCGGGCCGGGTGCTGAGCCGGTCCTCGACAACCCGGGCCGAACCGCTGCTGGAGGTGTTGCTTCAGCACGTTCTGCGTGACGGGGCAGGGGACGCGGTGCTGGCCGGGCAGCGCGAGGATTGCAGCTGTATCCCGCTAACGCCGAAATATGACGCAATCGTCATTCACCGCCGCGACGGTCAGACCCTTGCCGTTACCCCGTCGGCGATCCGGGATCATCTGCTGTCAGGCTGGCAGAAACACAGCGCAAATCCCGCTGGCTGGGGCAGCGGCACGCGGCACTAAGCCGGGTCAGGTCCGCACGGGCGTGAATGTCAGCTGTGCTGAGGCACCTATGTTGACCTAACGGAAACAGACTATTTCCGGAATCTCTTTGGTGGACGGGGCAATGTCTATGGTCTACGAAATGTCCGTGGATAACGGATTGCATTTGTCTTTCGCGAAATTTGCTTAATTGCTTAATTGGCTTGCGGTACTGCAAGTAGGACTTTGATAATGGACGAGTTTGGGTTTGCCAGTGACATCCAAAAGACCTTGAAAACAAGTCTGAAGGTAAGCATTGACGCACTTAAGCAGAGCACGACGGGAATAGCTCAGCCGGTCAGTTCCGGCCGTCCGGCGACCCGGTCCGGGTTGTCGACCATCCGTTTGGGAATCGATCGCACGTTCGCACAAGACGGCGGCCCGCGTCGGGTGCCCGGGATTGCGGGCGAAACGGTCGCGTTTGCTGCGCCTTTTATGAAGCGCCCCTTGGCGAGCGAAGCAACTAATACTTATATAGAATCCCGGCGGGCATATGTCGGCCGTGGTGGAACTTCGGAATGCCCCTGGCTGTCTATGGGCCTGCCAGGTGACGCGGCACGAACAGAACGCTGCTCGGAAAGGGCGTAAAACGATGCCTCGCAACCTAGTGCTGATAACCTATGACAGTTGCCGGTTCGACAGTGTCACGGCCGCGACCGCGCCAAATCTGCACAAGCTCGGGCAGTTGCAAAAACGCTACGCCTATGCGTCCTGGACCGCCCCCAGCCATTATACCTTCCTGATGGGGCTGGTGCCGCACCTGTCGCCCAGCCACGTTTACGCGTCCGAGGTGTACAAGGAAGACTTTGCCAAGTGGGGCATGCGTCTGGATATCGACGATCTGGAATTCGCGTCGTTCCTGCCGCATCTGTCACTGCCGCGGATTCTGAAAAGTTACGGCTACCGCACGGTGGGCCGTGTCTCGATGCCGGTGCTGAACCCGCACACCGCGATCAATGTCGGCTTTGACGACTACAAGCTGATGCCGAATCACAATGATTTCGCAGGCATGGTCGCGGATGCAGAGTTCTCGCGGACGCAGCCCAGCTTCTACTTTTTCAACCTGGGTGAGACGCACTATCCCTACATGCTGGATGATCCCGCGCTACCGCATATTTCCGGGCTGCACGGCGTGGCCAAGTCGCTGGCGCGGGGTGAGGATGCCGGCGGGCGCTTCGAAGAAATGCAAATCGAGGAATTTTTCAACCCCGACTTCATGAAGAGCCTGCATAATCAGCAAATTGCCTGCGTTGAGTATCTGGATGGCCTGCTGGGGCATTTGATTGACAAGGCCCCGCGTGATACGTGGTTTATGGTTATGGGCGATCACGGCGAAGCCTTTGGTGAAGATGGGTATTTTGGTCACGGACCTGTCATGCACGAGAAAGTCTTTGAGGTACCGTTCATCGAAGGGCCACGGCCGACGCGAAGAAGCTTGATTTAGGGTGTTGCGCGCGAGACCATGAAATTGAAAACAAAACGGTTCCGCGGGAACTGTTGAAACAAGTTGCGAGGGAGACTTGATATGGCTGAAGACAAGGGAAAGACAGACGGTAAAGGAACCGAAGAGTCAAAGCGGCGCGATGCGCTGCGGCGCCTTCGGGAAAACCAGGGGCCGGTGTACAACAAAGTGACCGAAGCGAACGAAGGCGAAGGCGCCGGGGATGCTGAAGGCGGCGGCGCAGGCCGGTTTGGTGGCGCAGGCCGCATGGGTGGTGGCGCAGGCCGGTTTGGTGGCGCAGGCCGCATGGGCGGTGGCGCAGGCCGCATGGGCGGCGCAGGCCGCATGGGCGGTGGCGCAGGTCGCATGGGCGGCGGTATGGGCGGCGGTGCAGGCCGGTTCGGCGGCGGTGGCGGCATGGGCGGCGCTGGCGGCATGGGCGGCCAGATGCAGGGCGATCCGGAACAGCAGCGCAGCCGTATCGAGGAAAGAATTCAGCGCCTTCAGGAACGCCTTCAGACCCTGGATCAGGAAGCGGAAGCGGCAGCATCGGAAAACGAGGACAAGGACAATAATGAATCCTGAACGTTCACGACGTTGGTCACATTGATTGGTACCGGTCACTGACGTCCATTTTTTTAGTGTAAAGTCGCCTGTCCGGCCCGTCCCGTCTTTCGGAATTAACTTGATTACGCCTGCTGAGCGACACGGATGAAACGGACATGACCCAAGACTTTTCAATAACAGTATTTTCGCCAGCTGGTACAGGCGATCCCTCGTTGGCCGTAGCAGCTGTTCGGGCGGGCCATCTTGGCATACTGAACGCGGAACTGGCGCTGCCGGGCCCTGTGATTGAACAGGCGCTCGGCACCCTCGCCAAAGCGACCAGTGGCGGTTTCGGTATTGCCATCCGGGACGTGGACGCGGCGCTCGACCTTGCAAAACGCTGGGGCGAGTCCGGGTTGTCGACCGTGGTTCTTCCGGCCGCGGCGGCGCTTGCTGCGCCCAAGAAAGTCGCGGCACTGCGCAAGGCGGGCGCGCAGGTTCTATTGGAGGCCGTCGCCTGGGACGACCGCCTTGCCGGGAAGATTGCGGCGGACGGGCTCATCCTCAAGGGGCACGAAGCCGGCGGCCGGGTGGGCGAGGCGACAAGCTTCATTCTTCTGCAAAAGGCAGTGGCTGCGGGCGCGTCCCGTATCCTTGTGCGTGGGGGCATCGGGCTGCATTCCGCCGGGGCCGTCCGGGTCGGCGGTGCCGCCGGTGTGGTTCTGGACGACCAGTGCCTGTCGCTGCGCGAATCTGCTCTGGCCGCTTCGCTGCGGCCCGTGCTGGCCCGTATGACCGGTGGTGACAAGGTGCTGATCGAAGGCGCCGGCGGTGTCCTCTGGCGCGGGATCGAGCGTCCGGGTGCCGGCGCTGCATCAGCACTGCGATCTGCGTTCGCACGCGGGCCGGAAGGCCAGGACGCGTCAGCCGCAGAGGCCTTCGGCTGGGATCTGTCTGCAGGACAGATTGCTCCGGTCGGACAAGCGGCCTGTTTTGCTCTGGATTTCGCGGAACGCTATGGCAGCGTTGGCCGGTTGGCCGGTTGGCCCGCGCGCTTCAGACACATTCGGCGCGGGCGGTGTCGGTCGCCGCCGAGAGCCACGTGATGGACGAAGGACAGGGGGTCGCCGCAGTGCACAAAACCCGCTGGCCGATCGTTCAGGGGCCAATGACACGGGTTTCGGACACGGCCGCTTTTGCAGCCGATGTGGCCGAGGCGGGCGCTTTGCCGATGGTGGCGCTGGCGCTCATGCGGCCGAAACAGGCCGATACGCTTCTGGCGGACGCTGCAGAACGGTTGCGGGGTAAGCCGTGGGGTGTGGGTTTGCTGGGGTTTGCGCCTTCGCAACTGATCAAGGATCAGGTGCAGGTGGCGCTGAAATATGGTCCGACCTTTGCCCTGATCGCGGGCGGGCGTCCCGATCAGGCGCGCGCGCTCGAGGCAGACGGCATTCCGTCCTATCTGCACGTTCCGTCACCGCGCTTGCTCAAGATGTTCCTCGAACAGGACGCACGGCGTTTCGTTTTCGAGGGACGGGAATGCGGTGGCCATGTCGGCCCGATGTCGAGCCTTGTGCTGTGGGACAGCATGGTGTCGACCCTGCTGGAAAACGCGGGCGACCGGGCCGCGAACGAAGAAACCAGCGTGTTGTTCGCGGGCGGCATTCACGACGCGACCTCGGCCGCGATGGTGGCGAGCTTCGCGGCACCGCTGGCCGAACGCGGGATAAAGACCGGCGTGCTCATGGGCTCGGCCTATCTGTTCACACAGGAAGCGGTGTCGGCCGGCGCAATCGTGCCGGAGTTTCAGAAGGTGCTGCTGGACTGCGAAGAGACGGTCACGCTGGAAACCGGCCCCGGCCACGCCAGCCGCGCGGCGATCAGTCCCTTTAGCGAGGAATTTGCCAACCGGCGGCGCGAACTGGAAGCCGAAGGCACGGGCGGGGAAGACATCCGCGATGCGTTGGAATCCCTGACGCTGGGCCGGCTGCGGGTCGCCTCCAAGGCGACAGAGCGTGACGGCGACGATCTGAAGGCCGTGCCGGCCAAGCGCCAGGCGCAGGAAGGCATGTACATGATCGGTCAGGTGGCGACGCTGCGCGACAGTGTCGGCACGATCGACGCGCTCCACCAAGACGTCTGCACCGGCGCGGTTGAGCGGCTGAAGTCGCTGGCGCTGCCGGATCCGGCTGTGCCTGCGGAACCGCAGGTGGCGCGGCCGTCGACCCCGGCCGACATCGCCATCGTCGGGATGAGCGCCTATTTCCCGGGCGCGGCCAATCTGAAGGCCTATTGGGAGAACATTCTGAACGCCCGGGAGACGATCACCGAGATACCCCGGGAGCGTTGGGACTGGCGGCTGTATTTCGATCCCGATCGCGAAGCACCGGACAAGATCTATTCGAAATGGGGCGGCTTCCTCGAAGATATGCCGTTTGATCCCATGCGGTACGGAATTCCGCCAAAAGCGATCAAGGCGCTGGATCCATTACAGCTGATGACGCTGGAGGTGGCGCACCGCTGTCTGGCAGACGCCGGGCTGGACGGTGATGAGGACCGGCAGCTGGGCCTGCCGCAACTGCGGACCTCGGTGATTCTGGGGGCCTCCGGCGGCGCCGGTGACGTGGGCGCGCAATATGCCGTGCGTTCGGAAATGCCGCGCTTTATGGGGCAGATTGATCCCGGAGCGGCAGAGTTGCTGCCGGACTGGACCGAGGACAGCTTTGCCGGGATTCTGCTGAACGTGGCAGCCGGGCGGACGGCGAACAGGCTGGATTTCGGCGGGGTCAACTACACCGTCGATGCAGCCTGTGCATCCTCTCTGACGGCGATCTATCAGGCGGTGCTGGAGCTGGAAAGCGGCCGATCGGACATGGTGCTGGCTGGTGGTATCGACACCGTGCAGGGGCCGTTCGGCTATCTTTGTTTTTCCAAGACCACCGCGCTTTCGCCGCGCGGACGCTGCGGCGCGTTTGAAGAAAACGCCGACGGGATCGTGATTTCCGAAGGTCTGGGCATGGTGGCGCTGAAACGCCTTGCCGATGCCGAACGTGACGGGGACCGGATTTATTCTGTAATCAAGGGCGTCGGCGGGTCGTCGGACGGCAAGGCCCGGTCGATGACCGCGCCGCATCCGGACGGGCAGATCCGCGCCCTGACGCGGGCGTATGAAATGGCGGGCTATTCGCCCAGCACCGTCGCCCTGTTCGAGGCGCACGGGACCGGCACGGTGGTTGGCGATACGGCCGAGATCGAGACGCTGACGCGGCTTTTGACGGAATCCGAAACCTCTCCGCGGCGGTCAGTCGTCGGATCGGTAAAGCCCCTCATCGGTCATACCAAGGCCGCAGCCGGTGTGGCCGGCCTGATCAAGGCCGCGTTGTCGCTGCACCACCGGGTTCTGCCGCCGCATGGGCGGAAGTTTGCGCCGAACCCGCGCCTGCAGGATCCCGAGCTTCCGCTGTATCTGGTCGATAAGCCGCGTCCGTGGCTGGATGATGCCGAAACACCGCGCCGTGCCGGCGTGTCGGCCTTTGGGTTCGGCGGTACGAATTTCCACGTTGCGATGGAAGAATACGCCGTGGCGCGGCAGTTGCCGCAGCTCTCGCCGGCGGCGCGCAACAGCTGGGCGCACGAACTGCTTGTCTGGCGCGGGTCGACCCGAAAGGCGCTGGTCCGGCACATCCGGCTTCTGGCGGAACGTCTGAGCAGCGGCTGGTCGCCGGATCTGGCCGATCTGGCATTCAGCCTGGCCGAAGCCGCCCCGGCGCGGGGTCTGGCGGCCAGTCTGGTCGTTTCGGCCGATGACGATTTGCCGAAGCAGTTGGCCGCGCTTGCCGCCCATGTCGAGGACGCTTCGGCGTCCTGTCCGATTGGTGGCGCGTTTGCCGGTGAACCGCATCTGGCAGACGGCAAACTGGCCTATATCTTCCCCGGTCAGGGCAGTCTGTATACGGACATGTTTGCGGATCTTGCCTTGCTGTTCCCGACGGTTGCGTCGCGGTTGCAGACCGGCGACCGTGTGCTCGATTTGCCGCTCAGCCGCATGATCCTGCCGGTGGCCGCTTATACCGAGGAACAGCAGAGCGACGCGAACAAGGCGCTGATGGCGACGGATATTGCCCAACCTGCACTCGGGGTCGTTGAATCGGGGCTGGTTGATCTGCTGACGCAATTCGGGATGCAGGCCGATATGGCGGCCGGGCATTCCTATGGTGAACTGGTCGCGCTGTATGCTGCCGGGGTTCTGGACGTGGATGATCTTTTGCGGGTGTCGCGCGCAAGGGGGACATTCATGATCGAGGCCGGCAGAGGCGGCGATCTGGGCACCATGGCTACCGCGCGCGCCGAGCGCGCCACTCTGGAAGCGTTGGTGGAAGATATCAAAGATGTGTTGGTGGCCAACCACAACGCACCGGATCAATCCATCATTTCCGGCAGCCGGTAAGGGATCGAAGCCGCAATCGCCAAAGGGGAGGCGGAGGGTGTCTCGATCAGCCCCATTCCCGTGGGCGCGGCCTTTCATTCACCCATCGTTGCACCCGCGGCGGACCGGTTTGCCGAGTTCCTGGCGGGCGTGCCGATCGGCAAGCCGTCGATCCCGGTCTATTCCAACACCACCGGCGAGCGCTACGCAGACTCGGCCGATATTGCGAAGGTTCTGGCGGCACAGATCGCCAACCCGGTCGAATTCGTGGCCGAGATCGAGAATATGTACGCCGACGGCGCACGCGTGTTCCTGACACTGGGGCCGCGTTCCAGCCATGCCACCATGATCGACAAGATCCTTGGCGACAGACCGCATCTGGCAATTTCCATCGACGATCAGTCCGGTGGCCTGAAGGGTCTGTTGAAAGCGCTTGGCGCGCTGGCGGTTCAGGGTGCTGCCATCGATCTTTCGCCGCTTTATGCGGGCCGCGACTGTGCCAGCGTCCCGCTGACCGGACCGGTGCCCGAACAGAAGACCTTGCCGAAACAGACCTGGCTATTGAACGGATCCGGCGCGCGGCCCTTGGGATCACCGCCGCTTCCGGTGCTGACAGTCGAGGATGTCGCTGCCCGGGCCAGCGCACCAACCCAGCCGATCCCAGCGGTCACGGCTGCTCAGCCACCGGCCGCTCCGGCTCAGACGCCCGCGCGGCCTGACCGCATTACAAAGGAGACCTTTTATATGGATGGTTCGAATAACGACCGAACTAGGGGGGCGCCGCCCCAGGCCTATTTAGCCGACGACGTCATGTCCGGCTTTCAGTCCACGATGAAACATTTTCTGGAGACACAGGAACGGGTGATGCTGGCGTCGCTTGGGGCTGGTGGGGGCGCTGCAGCGATGCGGCCGCGCCGGGCCGAACCTGTGCCGCGCCCGGCGGTTCCGATTGCCGCGCACCCGGTGGAAGCCGTACCCGCGCCGGCCCCGGTGCCGGTTGTTGCGCCCGCGGTTCCTGCCGCCCCGGCCCCGGCGCCTGTACAGGCAGCCGCGCCAGCGCCGGCACCTGTTCCTGCAGCTCCTGCCGCGGCACCGGTCGCACCTCCCGCGCCTGCCGCTGCTGCGGCGCCGGACGTGCTGAACGAAGAAGGGATTACCGCCCTGCTTCTGGAAATCACCGAGGACCGTACCGGATACCCGGCTGACATGCTGGGCATGGATCAGGGCATTGAAAGCGATCTCGGCATCGACTCGATCAAGCGTCTGGAAATTGTCGGCGCTCTGGTCAAGGGCCTGCCGGCGAGCCAGTCGGAGGTCGCCGCACCGATCGCCGAAACGCTGAACCAGCAAAAAACGCTGGGCGCCATCGTCGAGACGCTGACCGCGCATCTCGCCGAAAACGGCGGAGCGGGGGGCGATGCGGCGGCACCGGCGGAGGTGCAACGCCCTTTTGATACCGCCGGGGCGGAGAATGCGGGAGAAGACACCCGACCGCCCCGGTTTGTCCCTGTAGCAGAGCAACAGCCGTTGCCCTCTGAAAACGGGACGCTGCCTGAAGGCACTTACCTTATCGTCGGGGGGAGCGATGCTCTGGCCCGGAAGCTGGAAGACGGCGTCGCCGCACTGGGCGGCACGCCCCGCCGGATCGCGCTGGATGCCGTTGATACAACCGACGGCCCGGTTGCAGGCGTTATCCATCTGGCCGCGATGGACGCGGCTCCTCTGGCTCTGGATCAGCCCGAAACATGGGCTGATGCGCTTGAGGCGTCCGAGGCCAGCGCCGCGCGTCTGGCCGGTCGTCTGGCCGGGGATCTGTCGCAGGGGCGGTTCCTGCTGGTATCGGACCTTGGCGGCCAGTTCGGGCGTGACGGCGGCCCGCTGCGGCTGGCTGGCGGGGCACCGGGTCTGGCCAAATCCCTGCGCGAGGAATGGCCGGATGCGCGGCCCAAGGCCGTCGATCTCGATCCCTCGGAGGATACCGAAGCGCAGGCGCAACATATTCTGGCCGAGCTTGCCGCGGCAGACGGCCGTATCGAGGTTGGCTATCCGCAAGGCGCGCGCACCCTGTTTCGCACCATCGAAACGCCAGCCGGGGGCACAGCGATGGAATTGCCCGACGCGCCGGTCATTCTGGCCACCGGCGGCGCGCGCGGAATTACTTCCGAATGTCTGCGCCCCTTCGCGGCACCCGGAGCGACCTTTGTGCTTGTCGGACGGTCGGACCTGCCGGGTGAAGAACCTGCAGACACCGCCGCTCTGCCAGGCAGCGATGCGCTGTTTCAGCACCTGATGAAGGCCGCCCGGCAGGCAGATGAAACATTCACGCCCGTCCAGATCAAGAACCGTTGCGCTGCAATCCTGCGCGACCGTGAAATCCGCGCCAACCTTGCGGATCTGGAGGCGGCCGGGGCGGCGGTCGATTATCGTCAGGCCGATCTGGGGGAAGTGGAGGACGTTGAAAAACTGGTCGCTGCCGTTTTGACGGACCATGGCCGGATCGACGGCGTAATTCACGGCGCCGGTGTGATCGAAGACCGCAAGATCACCGACAAGACACCGGACAGCTGGATGCGCGTGGTGCGCCCCAAGGTGTTCGGAATGCTGGCGCTGGCCAAGGCTCTGGAAACGCAACCGCCGCAGTTTTTCGCGGTTTTCGCATCGGTTGCCGGGCGCTACGGCAATTCCGGGCAGACCGACTACGCGGCAGCAAATGAAGTGATGAACCGGATGGCGCATCAACTGGATGCGCGCTGGTCCGATTGCCGCGTTGTGGCCGTCAACTGGGGCCCATGGGGCGCGACCACCCACGGCGAGGGCATGGTCTCCGATGCCGTGAGATCCAAATTCGAAGCTCAGGGGGTCTGGTTGGTACCCGCTGTCGGCGGGGCCGAAGCATTCCACGACGAAATCCTGCGCGGTCACGACGCCGCCGTTATTCTGGGCGCCGGACCATGGGAACGCCGCGAACGCGAACGCGCCGGCGAGCCGCTGGTATCGCCTGTGCAGACGCAGGCGCCCGATCCGGTCCGGTTGCCATTGCTGGCAGGCATTGTGCGCGACACGGCCGATAAGGGTGGAACACGGCTCCGGCGGTCCCTGACACTGGACAGTGTCCCATGGCTGGAAGATCACCGCATTGGCGGCGCCCCGGTTTTGCCGATGGCCTTTGCAGCTGAGTTCGCAGCCGAGGCCGCTGCCGAGATCTGGCCGGACTGGCAGGTGAACGGTTTGTCCGATTTGCGGGTGCTCTCCGGCATCCGGCTGGAAGATGACGCCGAACTGAATTTGGAACTGATCGGATACGGTTCGGAACATGCAGATGCAGAGGGCTTCAACGCACGCGTTGAAATCCGCTCGGCCGCCAAAATGCCCCGCATGCATTATCGCGCATCCGTGCAGATGTGCCGTCCGGGCGCTCTGCCGCAGCCAGCCGATCAGATCGAACTTGCCGAAGATATCCTTGCCCATCGCGCGGCCCCGTCCACGCTCACGGCCTATGCGGCCTATCGCGATATTCTCTCTCACGGGCCAGAATTCCAGCTGGTCAAGGCCATCGAAGGTCTGGACGCTGCGGGTGTGACGTCCGAGGTGCGGGCATCGCTGCCATGCAGCCTTGCGGCCAGCAACTGGCTGGTCGATCCGGGCTTGCTGGACGCCGCCGCCCAGCTGGCCTGGGTCTGGGCCGCCAGCAATCGCGGTGAAGCGTCGCTGCCGAACTCGCTGGGACGTGCGACCCGGCTGGGAATGGACAGCGGTTCCGGCGAAGATCTCCGCATGGTCCTGCGTTTGCGGCCGGAAACCACGGCACCGCAGGTGTTGATGGACGTGGCGATTTCAGACGCTGAGGGCCGTCCGCTCTGGTTGCTGGAGGGGCTCGAGTCGACCTCGGACAAATCCCTGCGGCGGATCATGGGCTGGTCCGGCAACATCCTCGACGATGTGCAGGGCGCGGTTGGGCACGAGGCGGCGCAGTAATAAATGGCACGTACGAAATCCAATAAGGGCCGGTTGCCCGAAGACATCGCAATTGTCGGCATGGCCGGCATGTTCCCCGGTGCAGAATCGCTCGCACAGTACTGGAGCAATATCTGCCGCCGGCTGGAGATGATCCGTGAACCTTTGCCGGAATGGGACGCCGAGCGTTACCTGAACGGCACAGAGGTGACCGGGATCCCGACAGCGCGTGGCGGGTTTCTGGGCGAGGCGTTCCGGATCGATCCGGTGGCGCTGGGTGTGATGCCGTCTTCGATTGACGGGTCAGAGCCGGACCAGTTTCTGGCGCTGAAGATCGCTCAGGCGGCACTGGACGACGCCCTGCACGGGAATTCTTTCGATCCGGTGCGGACAGGCATCATTCTGGGCCATTCCACGATTTTGCATCGCAGCAATGCCTCGATCGTTCAGCATGGCGTGGTGCTGGACCAGACCCGGAAGATTCTGGGCCAGCTGATGCCGGATGCCGATCCGGCTGTTCTGGATGAGGTGCGGGCCGCGATGGAACGGCAATTGCCGGCCTTCAACGCGGATATGGTGCCCGGGCTGGTGCCCAATGTCATGACGGGGCGGATTGCCAACAAGCTTGACCTGCGCGGCCCGAACTATCTGATCGATGCGGCCTGCTCGGCCTCCTTGTTGTCCGTTCAATCCGCGATGATCGAACTGCGCGCGGGCCGCTCTGATCTGATGCTGGCCGGTGGCGTGAACGCTTCGATCCCGGCAGAGGTCATCATGGTCTTTGCACAGCTGGGCGCCTTGTCCGGCACCGGGCATGTGCGGCCCTTCTCGGAGGGCGGCGACGGCACATTGCTGGGCGAAGGTCTTGGCGTTCTGGCACTGAAGCGGCGCAAGGATGCCGAGCGTGACGGCGACCGGATCTATGCGGTGCTGAAAGGTGTGGGACAATCCTCGGACGGCAAGGGGACCGGACTGCTTGCCCCGCGGCTGGAAGGCGAGATCCTTGCAATCGAACGCGCCTACGAAGATGCCAGGCTGCCGGTCGAGCCCCCGGCGCTTATCGAGGCGCATGGCACCGGTATCGCGCTGGGTGACCGGACCGAGATCAATGCACTGCGCCACGTGTTCGGCGAGCGGGCAGGGCATGGGCTGCCGGTTACGGCGCTTGGCGCGGTGAAATCGATGATCGGCCATTGCATCCCCGCCGCGGGGGCTGCGGGCCTGATCAAGACCGCCTCTGCGCTGTACCACCGGACATTGCCGCCGACGCTGGTCGAGGAAGTGCGCGAGGGCCTGCCGGTGGATGAAACCGGCCTGTACCTGAACACGGAAACCCGGCCGTGGATCACGGCGCTGGACGAAATGGGCGGCGCGCCGCGGCGTGCCGGCGTCAACGCCTTCGGCTTCGGCGGCATCAATTCGCATGCCATCCTGGAACAATCGAACGATTCCGCGCCGCCGAAACACTGGGCCGAAGAACTGATCGTTCTGGCCGCCTGCAGCACGGCAGAGCTTGCATCCCGCGCCCGCCATCTGGCCACGCGCTTTGAGGCGAATGAGCGGAAGTCACTGGCGACAATCGCGGCCTCGGCCGCTGCTGCCGCCGGCACGGGGCCATGCCGTCTTGCGCTTGTGGTGACATCGCATTCCGATCTTCTGGAAAAGCTCGACAAGGCCGCGACGCGCCTTGAGGCGGGCAAGGGCAGCTTCCGCCTGCGTTCGGGCATCATTGCCTCGGACACGCCGGTCGACGGCAAGCTGGCCTTTATGTTCCCCGGTGAGGGCGCGCAGTACCAGAAGATGCTGGGCGAATTGCTGATTGCCTTCCCCGAAGCCCGGGCATGGTTTGATTTCTGGGACGGGCTGTTCCCCGAGCGGACCTTTCCGCCATCCGCCAGCGTATTCCCTCCGCCGACCACGCTCGACAAGGCCGTGGCGCAGGATCTTGAGGATCGGCTTTTTGGTCTGGAACTGGGCAGCGAATCCGCCTTCGTCGCCAATCAGGCGCTGCTGGCCGTGATGCGCAAGCTGGAGATCACGCCCGATGTGCTGGTTGGCCATTCGTCGGGCGAACATGCTGCTCTGGCCTCGGCTGGCGTCTTCGGCTCATTCGACGACGAAACGTCACGCACCACCTTTGCCGAACGTATCCGAACACTGAACCGGCTGTATTCGGAAATGGAAGGCAGCGACGATATTCCGGGCGGCGCGCTTTTGACGATCGGTGGCGTGGCGCGCGCACGTATCCTCGAATTGGTCGATGCAGATCCCGACGTGTATCTCGCGCTGGACAACTGCAACCATCAGGCTGTGCTGTACGGCCCGCGCACCAAGCTGGAGAAAATCGTTGAAACGGTTGGGCGTGAGGGCGCAATTTCCGCCTTTTTGCCCTTCGACCGCCCGTATCACACACCGCTCTTTGCGCCGGTGGCCGAAAAAGTCGCCTCGGTTTACGAGGACATGAATTTCGAAACGCCAAAGCGCCCTGTCTATTCCTGTGCCACCGCCGCGCCAATGCCGCAGGCCCCGGGCGAGGTTATGGATACGGTGGTCACGCAATGGAAAAGCCGCGTGCGTTTCACGGAAACGGTCGAAAGGATGTTCGACGACGGGGTCCGTCTGTTCCTCGAGGTCGGACCTTCCGCCAATCTGACGAGCTTTGTTGATGACGCTCTGAAAGGGCGTGGGGTTACTGCGCTGTCGCTGGACAGCCGCCGCCGCGGCGGGTTGTCGCATTTCCTGCAAAGCCTGGGTCGTTTGTGGGTTTCAGGGCGTGATTTCAACGTGTTAGCCCTGTTTTCGACGCGGGCCGACCCGATTGACCTCGACGCCGAAGTGGCTCCTGACCGGGAACGGTTCCTGGACAATACCCTGCCGTTTATCCGGCTTCCCGAGGAAGAAGCTGCTGCCCTTGCCGTGCAATTGCGTCCTGCCGCGGCGAGACCTGAACCGGGTGCGTCCGGGCAGGGCGTGACCGAAACCGGAACGGAGCTTGCCCCATCTGCCGCTGCACCTGACGGGACCGCCCAGGAATTCGAAATGACGGGCTATTTCGAGACAATGGACCGGTTCCTTGAGATTCAGGGCAAAGTGATGGAGGCGGCTTTGGGGGCCGACGTGCCGTCCGAGACCGCGGATTGGCGCCCGCCGCTGATCCATCGCATCCTGTCGCAGGATGCAGATCATCTGGTTGCCGAAACGGATGCCGACCCCGACGCCGAACCGTTTCTCCGGCAGCACGTCCTTTATGCCAGTGCGGTTTCCGACATCGATCCGGATCTCTACGCGCTGGCGGTGCAGCCCATCGCCGTAAGTGTCGAGGTTGCGATGGAAGCGGCGTATTTGCTGACCGGGGTCGCGCCCAACGCGATGGAGAACCTGAAGGCGCTCAATTGGGTGGCATTCGACAAGGGGCCGGCCACCTACAGGATTGAAGCGCAGCGGCTTTCCGACACCCGCGTCCGGGTTTCGCTCTATTTCGGGACCGAACTGCTGCTGGAAACGGATACCGTGGCCGATGGCGTGCTGGCCGGCGCGGCACTGCCGGATCTGAGCGCGCCGCGCGCGCCTGTCTGGCAGGACGATGAGCTGTACACCACGGGCATGTTCCACGGACCGCTTTACCAATGCGTTTCGGGGCTCTTGGCGTGGGACGAAAGCGGTGTCGACGCGGTACTGGCGGATTCGCCGCTTGACGGGTTTCTGGCCGATCGCGGCGAGAGCAACATGTTGATCAATCCGGTTCTGCTTGATCAGCTGGGCCATGTCGTGGCCTTCTGGTTCGCGCAGGCCTACGGCACGGATTTCAGCTCGTTTCCGTCCTCTATCGAACGCATCGACCTGCCCGGGGCCCGGGCCGAGGCGACAGCCGGTTCGCTGATGCGCTGTCGCGTGGGCTTTACAGACACCAACGGACGTCCGACGGCAGAGATTGCCAATGCGCACTTCCTTGGCAGCGATCTCGATCTTCTGGATGCAGCCGGCAACCTGCTTATTCAGGTGCGCGGTTTTCAGAACCGGCTCTTTGAAGTGCCGCACCGGTTCTACGAGGCACGTTACCGGGTGCGCGGGACGTATCTGGGACATCCGGTTGAAACCGGCCTGCCGGAAACCACCGTCTGGGCGGTGCCGGCGTTCGACGACGCCTTTCTTGTCGATGCCGGCGGGATCTGGTTGCGCGTTCTGGCGGCGACCGTGCTCAGCCGTGCCGAGCGCGAGACATGGCACACCATGACCGGGCCGATGAAGCGGCGCCGGGATTGGCTGATGGGACGGATCGCGGCAAAGGAAGCTGTCTGCGGCTGGCTGGCAGAGCGTTACGGCGTTGCCGTGCTACCTGCGGATGTCGAAATTGTCCCGGACGCAGACGGACGGCCCTTCGTGAACGCGTCGATGCTTGCAGCACTTGGTCTGCCGGCCCCGGCGATTTCGCTTGCGCATTCGGGCGGCGGGGCCGCGGCCGTGGCTGCGCCACAGAACCTTGTTGCGGGTGTTGATCTTGAATCCGGTGTCGGCGTCGACGCCGCGCTTTTGGGCGAGGGCGGATTTTCCGAAGCGGAACGGGCCCTGACCGGGGCCGAAACCGACGGGTTGATTGCCGGCTGGTGTGTGAAAGAAGCGGTTGCCAAACTCTTGGGCTCGGGTCTGACTGGCCGGCCCAAATCTTTCCGCGTGGAAGCGATTGATGCCACAGGCGCGCGGGTTTTGGCGCCCGACGGGACAGCGCACAATGTCAGGCTGACGCGGCTGGACTGGGCGACGCTGGCCGTGACAACCGGCACCGCCGAGGCCGCGGCGGGCGTAGCTGACCTCGCCGAATAGGGCCGGATCCTCCCCGGTGCGGAGTTTGAAACGCTCTGGACCGGGCGAAAGCAGCGCCTTCTCGTCATGAAAACAGGTGCCGTGGCGGTCTCACCGCAACGGCGCTGGGCAGTGATGGCGCAGGGACGTCAGCGTTGGAGGTAGATTATTCGGCGGCCACCGCGTCAGGCAGAATTTCGACCAATTCGCCGGTGTTCAGCATGCCGCGCAGCATCAGATGCCCATGCGGACGCTCATGAAGGGTGGCTTCCTCGATGTCGTCGAAGGTTTTGGCAAACACGACATCCTCCTCCACCGAGGTGTCGTAGAAAATGTCGTATTCGGTTACGCCATTCGGATCGCTCATAAGTTCGTGAAGCATTTCCAGCCCCCAGGGGCCGGCGGGCGCCAGCGCGACCACTTTTCTGACAGCCAGCATGTAACCGAAAAACAGCGCAGACCAGCCACCGAAAGAATTGCCCATGCAATAGACCTCGGTGACATGCGGCAGAGACTCGATATAGGCCTGGTGCCAGTCGATCATCTGATCGAGATCGGAAATCTCGTCGCTGACACCTTCGGTGTAGAATTTGAGGTTCGGATCCCGGACGAGCACAACATTCCGGCGCAAAAGCCCGGACCGTTGCAGGAACGTCATCTGGTTCATGCCTTCAATCTGACCGAGGCCGCCGGCGTAAACGAAGAAAAGCTGGGCGCTGTTTGGCCGGACAAGCGTGGAGATGTTGCCGCCGGTGTCTTTGTCAAGAATGCTCAATTGAACTGACCACTTAATGAAATCTACTACCGCGTCAAAACGGTCACGAAACTCTTACGTGCGCGGTCGTGGGGATGTCAATGAGATAGGCAGAGGAGCGGTTCGCACGGTAGGCACAGCGGCCCGCGGAAAATCCAATACCCCCCGCGCGGCGATCTGCAACACGCGACAAGTCCTTGGTTTACATCGGTGCGCCGACTATATGTACAATAGTTATCAAGTTGGTTCGCAGCAGTCCTAGGGCCGAAATCGAGCATAAAAAGAGGCGCTGGAGTAATAAATGTCTGAGAAGGTACAACAGTCTCCGCGGGATTCTCGCGAACTGGCTCCAAAGTTGCGCGCTGAACTCAGTTTCGAATTTGACAAAAAACAACTCAACGACGGCCGCGTTCGTTACGTTGATCCGAAGACGAAAGACGAAATACTTCTGGACCCGTCAGAGCAGATGCTCTGCCTCTTTGCGGACGGTTCCAAGGATGTGTCCGAGCTGCACAAGCTGCTTGAGGCCGATATCGGCGGCAAGACACCTGCCGAGGTCGAAGCCTTCTTCGAAAAACTGAACGAAATAGGTTTTCTCGAAGACGTCGCGTCAGACCCCCCGGCCAGCACCGATCAGCCAGAGCGCGCCGTTCAGCTGCCAGAACCCCCTAAAAGTGAAAGCCGCGCTGGTTCCTTGATGGAACGCCGCCGCCGCGAACTGGCCGAGAGAAAGCAGGCCGAAGAACCCGAACCTGAACCCGAACCCGAACCTGAGCCTGACGAGCCCGAAGACGATCCGGCCCGTTCCTCCAAGGGCCGAAACCTGCGGGTCAGGTTTGAAGGTCGGGCCGGCATGACGCCCAGAACGATGCGTGGCGATGGCGCGGGCCCCGCAGGGGCGGAGGGCACTGGTCCGGGAAACCGTTTGCGCGGGCGCCGGCGCCAGATACTGACGGAGGTAGCTGGCGACGGGGACAAACCGCTGACCCCTGCTGACAGGACCGCGGCAAACAGCGAAACCACTCCGCCGGTGCCGGGCCAACAGCAACGGCCCAATCGCCCGGATGCGCGCGAATTGCTGAAACGGCGGCGTCAGGAAATCGCCGGTCGCAAGGGGCGATGCGCCCGCTGAAAGGGATCCCAAGGCGGCCAGCGATCTGGTTGCGCGCCGCCTGTCGGAGAAAAAGGCAAAGGCTGACGAACATACCGATGATCTGGTTGCCAAGGGCACCGATGACACGCCGGAGGCGGACCGTGATCCGTCCGGGAAATCGGCGACGTCGGCGGGACTTCTGTCCGGTCTGGCAGTTGTCGCGCCAGTCGTCGCGGCAAAGCTTTCGGAAGATGCACCGGAATCCGATGCCCTGCCGGAAACGATGGCGGATGACACATCGGATGTTCCTGCTGACAAGGCCACCCCGGAGAAATCCGAACCCGATCAGGACGCGGCAGAGAAATCGACAGCTCCGGCAGAGTTCCCGTCCGATACGGCAAGTGATGAACCCATCGCTGCAGACAGCAACGCGGACGATGCACCTGCATCTGAGGCACTGACTGACGACACATCGGAAGATCCCGTTGCCAAGGGCCGCGACGACCAGCCTGTGACCGACCATGAACCGTCTGAGCCATCGATGGTCTCGGAGGACGTTGTGTCCGGGCCGGCAGATGCTGCGCCGGAAACCGCGGAAAAGCCTGCGGAAGACGCGCCGGCCACCGATGACCTGTCCGACACGGTTGCCGTTGCAGATGATGAGCCGACAGACGATCTGTCTGAAGCGACCGGAACGGAAGAAGCCGAGGGCGGTGCAACAGCCGCAGACGAAGGCGCCGAGGCTCCCAAAGACGATGCTGACCGGTCGAAGGCGCCGGACGAGGATCCGGACAAGCCGGCCTTGACAGACACGCCTGAAACAACGGGCGAGGCGACCGGGTCGGATGCGCCGGAAAGTGAGACAGAGCTGGCCGTCGCGGATGCCGCAACTCAAACGCCGGCAGCGAAAGAGGACGTGGAACAGACGGACGCGACCGACCCCGTTGATGACACTCGGCACAAGGTTCCTGAAACGAAAGCCGCCGCGAAGGCGACACAGGCGCGGGAATCGCGCGCGGCGATTGCCTCGGCCAAGCAGGCCGCTCAGAAAGCGCTGGGATTCGGGGCCGGGCCAAAACCAGTTTCCGCCACGCCAGCAAAGACGGCACAGCCAACCCGCAAGACCAGTGCGGTGGCGCAGGCCGGCACAACAAATACCAAACGTTTCAAGAAAGTTGTGAGTGAGGACAATCCTCTGGTCCGCCGGCTTCGGGAACGTGCCAACCGGGGCATTGCACCGATGACCGGGGTGCCCTCGGATCCGGTTGATACCGCACCGCGTCGCCGTGCTGCGGCACCGGAAGAGACCGTGTTCGAACCCGATGCCATTCGCGACTGGCCGATGGATCCTTCTGACGCCGAGCCTGAGGACACCGGTCCGCGGCGCGGCCCGGGCGGCGGCATGGGCGGCGGCGGTATGATGGGCGGCGGCGGCGGCGGTATGATGGGCGGCGGTGGCGGCGGCATGATGGGCGGCGGTGGCGGCGGCATGATGGGCGGCGGCGGAATGCGACCCGGCATGATGGGTGGCGGCATGGGTGGCATGGGCGGCGGCATGGGAGGCATGGGCGGCGGCATGGGAATGCGCGGCGGCATGGGCCAACAGTCGCAAGGCGGCGGAAGCGCCGAAAAAGTTCCCGGCAGCATCCATCTCTTTGACCCGCAGGGTCTTTTCAAGCTGCTCTATATCCTCGGCTACCCGCTGAAATTCTTCATCTGGCTGCTTGGACCGTTTGCCATCGTCTCGGTTCTGACGCTTTGGCAAAACTCAACCTCGCTTCGCGTGGATCTCAAGAGCGCCTTTTCGGATGTCAGCTCGGTCGCCGCTTTCATCATCGGGCTTTTCGTTGTGAACCTCGTTTCCCGGACAATTCAGGGCGTTGCGATCGTGTCTCAGGGCGGTCGGGTCAAGATGTTCGGGTTCGGGCTGGTCATGGGGATCGTTCCGCGTTTCGTTATTGACTGAAGCGGGATCGCGAACCTTGATCGCAGCGGGCAGCTTTGGGCCTATGGCTCGGTCTTGCTGGCGCGGCTTGGGATCTTTTGTGTTGCAACGCTGGTATGGGGCATCGCGCGCGAGCAGGGCTCGCAGCTTTCGCTGCTGGCGCTGGTGGCAAGCCAGACCGCGCTGATCCTGTTCCTTGTTACCTCTTTCCCGCTGGTCCCCTCCGAAGGGCAGCGCTGGCTGGGCGTGATGCTGAACGAGCCGCGACTGATGGCCAAGATGCTGATGTCGCTGAACTACCTGTTCCGCGGTGGCCGCATGCCGCCGATGATGTCAAAGGCCGACATCTGGCCGATGGCGCTGTTTGGTATCGGGACGATTCTGACCTCGCTGGCGCTTGTCGGGTTCGTCGCGTCGGCGATCCTCATCTATCTTGCGCGTACGCTGGACGGTCTGGGTGTCATCATTTTCCTTGTTGGTTCGGTGGCCTGTGCGCTTTGGCTCACGGCGCTGGTCCGGACCCAGATCAAGAAGCCCAAGCAGTTTGACAAGGCGGCCTTCAAGCAGATCGCGATGGCCTCTGAAACCGGTAAGCCGGTCAAGGCGGAAGGTGAAGAAGAAGAGGAAATGTCGCTTGGCTCCCGTGCCAAGGTGTTCTGGGCGCTTGTTCTCGTCGCGCTCATTGGCGTTGCCTTCCTGCCTTACGATTACTACGCGGGCGGTCAGGTCGAGATCCTGCCGACGGCCCGGGGACAGGCGGTGGCCCGCACCGAAGGGGAACTGGTCGAGATCCTTGTGGACGAGGGCATAGAGGTAGAAGCCGGAGAAACTGTTGCACGGCTCAGCTCCTGGGATCAGGAGAGCGAAATCTTCGTCACCGAGGAGCGCCTTGAAGGGGCGCAGGCAAGTCTCGCCAGGCTTATGGCCGGCGCGAAGCAGGAAGAGATCGAGCTGGCCCGGACGCAGGTCGAGTCCGCGCAAAGCGATGTGGAATACTACGAGGCCGAGGCCGAACGGGCGCGCAAGCTGGTTCTGACCGGTACGGTGTCTTCGGCCGCGCTTGAACGCGCGGAATCCGATCTGGCGAAACGACTGGCCAATCTCGAAGTTGCGCGCGCCAGTCTTGAACTCGTGGAAAGCCCGCCCACGACCGAAGAGGTTGCCGTGTCGGAGGCAGAGGTTGCGCGGCTGGAGCGCGAGCTGGAATTCGCCAAAGGCGAGCTGGAGCGGACACACATTATCACACCGGTGGCCGGGCGGGTTGTTACCGGCAATCTTGAGCTCAAGCTCGGACGCTACATGCGCCCCGGTGACGTGCTGATGGAGATTGAGCAAAGCAGCGTGGTGCAGGCCGAAATCAGTGTGCCGGAATCCGACATCACGCTGATCTCGCTTGGCGATACCGTGCGGCTGCGGACTTGGGGCAATTCAAGGGACGTGATTTTGGGCACGGTGGAAACCGTCGCCCCAGCCGCCGAGGACGAAGGCTATGGCAGCGTTGTGCGCGTCGGCGCAAGCTTTCCGAACGAAGGCGACAAGTTGCGCAGCGGCATGACCGGCTACGCAAAGATCTTCGGGGGCGAGATGCGCGTCTGGCAGGCGTATCTGCGGTCCATCATGCGCTTTGTGCAGGTCGAAGTCTGGTCCTGGGTGCCGTGATACTCAGGCGCACCGCGCGCGGTCGGCCAACGCCGTCCGCGCCGGTCTATGTTGTCGATTTCGCCGAAGCAGCGCGGGCCTTTTTGGGCTTGGGGTTGTCTTCGAGGTTGCCGACCCAGACCTCCATGCCGCCGAACGGGTTTTCCTCGTAACGCCAGCCATCCTCGCCGTCCGGCACCGCCACGGTCGGGCCAAAGACATTGGCCGTTCCGACGAACAGACCCTCCGGCGTGCTCACCAGATTGCGGATGCCCCAGTTGTAGATATTGCCAAACCCTTTGCGCGAAACGGGCAACCAGTTTTCACCATCTGCGGTGCGCCAGAGATCGGCGCCGCCTTCGGCATCGACAATGTTCTCGATCCCGATCAGGTCCATCAGCTTCTGAACGCGGGCATTGGCTCCGTCAAGCTTGCTCCACCGCAATGTCACTGACCAGTCGTAGGTCCCGCAATAGAGCCAGCCATTGTGCCGGGTCATCGCCCACATGTAGCCATTGAAGAAATTGCCAAACCCCGAGGTCAGTCCGGAAAGCGGCTCTCTTCCGCTGTCGTCGCGGTCGCCGACGATGACATCGACAGTGTCATCGGGATTGACGCGCAGGACTTCGGCTGCAGCCGGGCCGACATTGTTAACGCGGTCCAGCCCGCCGCCCTGAATGCCGGTTCCGACGAAAAGGCCGCCGGCAAATTCCTGCATGCAGGTTACGGTCTGGTTGAGCGGCCCGCGTCCGGCACCGTTGTCGCAGATCATCCGCCATTCATAGAGCCCGTCCCCGCCCCCGGTCCCGTCGGTCGCCCATAGCTAAAACCCCTTCACATTGAAGGTCGCGGCGTAAAGCGTGTCATTGGCAACGGCCAGGCTGAAGACCGCCAGATTGCCCGGATCACCGAATCCGGGCACGTTCACAGGTTGCCAGTCGCCGGCTTCGGGTGTGTCGCTGGCATAAATCTGGGGGCGCGCCGTGTTTTGTTGCCCGCCGGAACGGCCACGCTGTGCGGTCGGCGCGAAGTGCACCTTGCCGCGAAACTCGGTCAGGCTGCGCGTGGTTGAAAACGGCGGATCAAGCACGCCGTACGGCGTCACAGGTTCAAAGGTCCTGCCGTCGGTACAGCGCAGCAAAAGCCCGCCCTTGGCGCGCCCCGACGCCCAGGATGAGACATAGAGCGCGGGCTCTTCTGTCGCGGAGCCGTGAAAGACGATCATCGAACGATAGCCGATTTCCCGCGGCACTTCCGTCCCGTCAATCCCCTCGATCATCGGCGCGCGAAACACCAGTTCCCAATTGTCTTCCGCAGGGTCGTAGCACCAGATTTGTGGCCGGCGATCAAGCGCATAGAGCCCGTCCATCGTTGTCGGGCAGTCCACCGGCCAAACCTTCAGCGGGGTGTCTTCGTAAGATGTCTGCACACGCAGCATACACAGGTTCGACCGGGTCGTTCCCACGTAAAGCTTGCCCTGAAACCATGCCATCGCGTGGGCGAAACTGTTATGGCCATCGCCCAGACCGCCATACGCGATGCGCGAAAACGCGCTGCGTCCCAGGCCTCGCGGGGGGGCTGGATTTCCATTGCGTTTCGCTGGAGATTTGCCCATTACCACATCTCGCCTGGTTATTGAGTAGCGTTCGTCGCGCCGAAGCAAACCCGAGGATAGCCCACCGTGACGACAGCGACAACACTGACCATGTACCGGCTCTTGTCGCCAAGCTCCAGACTACTTAGCTTCCTACAGAAGTTCACGCACACGACGCGACCGATTATAAAAACGGAATGCAGGTAGGCCATATGCCAGAGGCGAAGAATACAGATACGGGCAGTAAGGCAGACGGCTCCGACAGCTTGGCTGAAGTCAAGGAGCTCTTTCAGGAGCAGCGTGAACGTCAGGACCTGATGCGCCACGTTCAGCAGTTCCTGAAAAGCCCGCTTTTTCTGGACTTGCGTGCCGCTCCGGTCGAAGTTTCCGACACGCCCGAAGCGATTTTGGAACGCAAGGAAGATCTGGATTATCGGATCAGGGTTCTGAAATCTCTGCTGACATTGCTTCAGGACGAACGCGACGTTTTGGAGAATGCGATTTCGACAACCGGGTCAGATGCCGACGGGGCGACGGCCCCGACGGGCAACCGGAAAACGTCGGCAAACTGAGCTGACGGACGGACAAAGGCCGCGCCCGGCGTGCGGCAAACTCCGAACCACATTTAACCTGCGCGGAACTTCGCCGATCAGACCGGGGAACACCGGAAACGGGGAATTCGGTGGGCTCAGCTTAGCCCAAGGTCGACTGCCACCTCGCGCAGCTCGGGCGCAAATTCCTCGTCATCCGGTCGCCATGACAGCGGGCCATCCAGTTGCACATCGTCGGCTTCCGGCACCAGCTCTGCCAGTTCCGGAAACGGCAGAATTTCGATATTGGCATGTGCGCCGATCGGCCCGGGGCCTGCAAAGGGCGACGCTTCGGGCCGGAGCATGGCGGCCATCGAGGCCTTGGCGACCGACAGCTTCAGCGATTTCGCAAGCGCCCGCAGCGTCTCTTCGGGCTCGTGGGCCAGCGTTTCCACCCTGACCCGGATGATCCGGTCGTCCGGCACATCGGCCATGTGACGGCTGATCTCGGCCTCAAACTCAAGCCACAATCCCTGCGGATCCGGCAGCGGCGGTTCGTATGTCTCGTCCACGGAACCGGTCAGTTGCAGCGCAATCTCACCCACCTTGCTGTTCGACGCGATCGTCCCGAAAACGCGCGGATGGGCCCACAGGATAACAAAGACTGCATTGGGAAACGTGGCCATCAGACGCCGCATCGCGGACGCATCGAAGAGCAGCGAAACGACAGGGACCACTGCTCTCAGAGGCGCGATTCTCTCCACCAGCTCGGTGTAGACCGTCCCGGTCCTTTTCCAGCCGCGCGCATCGACCCAACGCCGCGCCATTTCAACGGAAAGCACCGATTGCTCTCCGGCGTAGAGTTCACCGACAGCGCGCAACAGGCCGTGAGCCATGGCGGCGCGAAAGGTTGCCATGTCGCGCTGAAAGGCGTCGATGTTATCGGCCTGAGTCAGGTTTATCTCCGGCAACCCATAGGCCTTGGGGTTCTGCCCAAGTGCGGCTGCAAGCGTCGCGGCAGGTAACGACGGCGCCGACAGGACAAATATGGGATCTTGCGGGTGCGACATGCGATCTGACTATCCTTCGGCAATACATCGGCGACCTTTGGCCGGGCGCCCGCGGTCAATCCTCCAAAGCACATTATATGCATAACTTGAAGCCGGGAAGTTGGAGCCTGGCAACGCACTGTTTTCATAACCGGCAGCAGTTGTACGACTGTTGTCTTCCGGCGGGAAGCCCGATACTTCTGACGAAGGCAAATTGAAGGCCGGCTACAGGAACATAAATGCGCGAGCCCCTCTTCATACTGGCACCGCCGCGCTCTTACACGTCCGTGGTGGGGGGCATCCTCGGCCAGCACCCAGAGGCCTATGGCCTGCCGGAGGTGAACCTTTCCAAGGGCGATACCTTGGGTGACCTCTGGGACTCGGTTCCGATCTCGGTGAACTTTTCCACCTCCGGGTTGCTGCGTCTGCTGGCGGAGCTCCACGAAGGCAATCAGAGCGAAGACGCGGTCCTGCGCGCCCGCAAATGGGTGCTGCAACGGCCGCACTGGACCCCAAAGCAGGTGTTTGACCATATTCAGGACTGCGTCGGCCCGGACCGGATGCTGGTCGAAAAGAGCCCGCATAACACCTTTACGGCACAGAACCTGCGCCGGCTTGTGCGCTGCTTCCCGCGCGCCAACTTCCTGCATCTGACCCGGCACCCGAAGACACATGGAAAATCCATGCTGGACCTCATGCGGTCCTATGGCGAAGATCGTGACATCATCGATCCCGAGCGGAACTGGTACCGGTCGCACAAGAACATCATTGAGCTGGCGGAATCGCTGCCCACGGCACAATACATGCAAATTCGCGGTGAAACGCTGTTGCGTGCACCGCTCGTCTATCTGCCGCAGATCTGCGAGTGGCTGGATATCGATTCCGGCAAAGACGCAATCGACGCCATGATGCATCCCGAAACGTCACCCTACGCGATGCCGGGGCCGCCCTCGGCACCATTTGGCAACGACCCCAACTATCTTCTGGAACCGGTTCTGGATTTCGACCGGTTGGCGCGGATTTCAGAGCCGGAGCTTGACGGGGCAGTCGCATGGAAAAAGGACGGTGGAACCCTGGCCCGGGGCACGTTCCGCATGGCGCGGCGCTTTGGCTATGCATAGCGAAGAGAACCCAGTCAGATGAGTGACCACATGAAGATCGCGTTCTGTCCCGCTGGCAAAATCCGTGACCGGGCTCCTGCACGATGACGGGCAAAACCACAAAAAAGGGCGCGTCGAAGGCGGCGAAACCCGCCAAGGCCGCCAAACCTGCGGCCAAATCCGGTGCAAAGACCAAGGTTGCCAAGGCGGCCAAGCCGAAACGGGCCGCTCCGCGCCGGCGGGCCGCCGCGAAAACGCCGCTGAAAATCGGTGCGCTCGTGCCCATGACCCTGCCACCCCCGCCCGGAACGTTTCGCGGGCAGGGCAGTTTGGCGATATTGGACGGGCGTCTGTTCATCGCGGCCGGCGACAAGGTGGTGTCCGCTGCGCCCGATGACCGCCGTTGGAAGGTCGCCTACGAGCCACCCAAACGGGCGCTGGGTGACAAAAGCGCGGCGCTGGCGGAAACGCTGGGCCTTGTCAAAGATGGCCCCGCGGCAAAGATGATGGGGGTGGAGGTTGCCGGCGCATTGGGCTTCGGCCCGTTTGCCAGCTTTCAGGGCAAATCGGACAAAATGCCTGCTCTGTACTGCTCCACGCAGTCGATCTTTGGTGCCCATATCCTGCGGTCCGCTGACGGTGAAACGCTGGAGCCGGTCTCCGACCCGGGGCTGGGTCAGTCTGATCTGCGCGCGGTCGCCGCTCTGGCCCCGGCCGGGGAATGGCTTGTCGCGGCCGGCGCACCGATCCACTACCGGCAGCGTCATCGGGGCACGGTCAACCGGTCTGATCCGGTCAGGATCGTGGCCAGCACCGACCCCGCCAAGGGCGGCTGGGAAGCTGTAGCCGAACCGGGGCTTGGGTCAGATGTCACCGGCGGGGTGACAGCGCTGTGCGCGGCGCACGGGCATGTTTACGCCGCCGTGATGAATGCCGACCTCGGGTTTTCCCTGTGGCGCGCGGAGCCGGGGCCCGACCTGCCGTGGAAATGGTCCGAGGTGGTTGATCGGGGCGGGCATGGGTACAGCTTGTCGCCCGGGGTTTCGGCCATGGTCGAACACAATGGCACGCTTTACGTGGCGGCAGGCATTTCCGAGTACGGCTATGGCAAGGACTATGCCGGTCCCTCAGCGGCCGAGTTGTTGCGCGTCGACGCCGATGGCAACTGGGATCTCCTGATGGGGCGCCCCCGTTTTACGCCCGGGGGCCTCAAGGTGCCGCTGTCCGGTATGGGGGCGGGTTTCGGCGGCGGCTATCACAGTCTCATCCCGAGCCTGACCGTGTATGACGGCTGGCTCTATGCCGGAACCCGCAATTGTGAATCCGAATTCATCATCCGCGGTGGGGCCGAGGACGAAACGCTCGAAATGGCGGGGGGTGCGGCACTTTGGGCCAGCAAGGATGGTTTGGACTGGACGCAGGTCATGACCGATGGCGACGGTAATCCGGCGCTGACCGCGGTGCGCAGCCTGGCCGCAACGGATACCGGCCTCTTTGCCGCGATGGCGATCAACCCTCAGGTTTTGGCGCATGACATGGGTCTGGGTGCCACGGAGAAAGCGGCAGACGAGATCGAGGTCTGGGCTGCGACAAAGGCCGTGAAATCAGCAAAGAAAGGGTAGGGCGGGAGCGCCCGGCGCGGGTAGAGGACGATCAGGCTGCACCTGACGGCTCACGATCCGCGCGGCCTGTTGCCGCCGGCGGGGCGAGCAGGGAGGCTCCGTCGCTATTCCTCGCCGTCCTCGTCTTCGGTGGCCTCGTCATGTCTCTGCATCCGGTTTTCATTCAGAGCGTCCTGCAGGGCACGCGCATGTGCGGATTTCTTCTTGCCCGGATCTGATTCGGCCAGTTCAAGCAGCGCAGTGTTTGACGAGTGGATGCGCGGGTTGTTCAGGATCAGCGCGGTATATGTCTCGATCGCGCTGTCATAGCGTTCGAGCCCCAGATAGGTGTCTCCCAGCGCGCGCTGAATTGCAGGATTGCGTGCACCTTGTTGCCCGGTACCTTCAATGATCTCCAGCGCCTCGTCATGTTTGCCGATTTCATTGAGCGAATAGACCGCTCCGACCAACGATTGCGTGTCTCTCGGCTCCAGATAATAGGCCGCTTCGTAGGCGAGCACAGCGCTTGCATGGTCGCCCATGCGTGCCAGAATATACCCAAGCGCCTGATGCGTTTTGGACCGCTCCGGTTCCAGATCCGCAGATCGGCTCATCGCGGCATGCGCTTCTTCCAGTTTCCCTTCGCGCAGCAACGCCGTGCCATAGCTGAAAAGCAAACGCCAGTTATCGGGGTCGAGCTCTACCGAGCGCTTGTATTTCTCCAGCGCGCCCTCGGTGTCACCCGCCTCGTACAGCATGCTGGCCAGAGTGGTGCGCAATGCCGCGTCCTGCGGGTTTCTGCGTACGCCGTCCTCGATGGCCTTCAAGGCTTCTTCCTGCCTGCCGGCCTGCTTCAGGATCTGTGACTTGCGGCGGTAGATCGAAGACCGGGTCGGTGACGCAGTGATCGCCCTGTTCAGCATCGACACGGCCGAGTCCACGTCACCCAGCGACTCGTACGAGGTCGCGCCAAGGAAATACGAGCTCATCAACCACGGCTGAAGTGCGGTGGCTTCTTCGAAATGTTCGACAGCGCGGGCGTGATCGTCCTCGGCGGCGAAGACCTGTCCAAGCGCCACATGCCCCGCGGCAAGCTCAGGATTGCCTTCAAGCAGGTCTATGAGCGATTCCCGGGCAGTGTCCAGATCACCGCCCCGCATGCTTTCGAGAGACTGCCTCAGCACAGCGTTCTGCTGGTTCGGCATTTGCGTCAGGCTCATTTCCTCCGACATTGCGGTCTCCAGATTGCTTTTTTTCAGAGTCGTGCCCGACAGATCAAACCGGATCACAGTGGACGGCGCAAGCCACTATTGCCAATACGCGCCGAACTTGCGAGCAAACAATTGTCGCGCGGCTGGAAGAAGGGGTAGTTCAATGAGGCGAATCGTTCAACCCTTGGTTTTCAATGAACAACAAAAGGGTTGCGTCTGCCGTAAAGCCCACGCTAATGCCAGTGCGGATGATTTTGCTGCATGGTTGTTTCGATAGAATTTTCACCCCGGGTATATGGAGATGTCCTTGAGTAACAAAGTTCTTATGATCGGTCTGGACGGTGCTACATTTACCCTTTTCAAGCCGCTGTCGCGAATGGGAGCACTGCCGTTCCTGACAGAGTTCATCAACAACGGAACGTCGGGGCATCTGATGTCCACGCTCAATCCGCTGACGCCGCCGGCCTGGACGTCGATGACGACGGGCGTAGTTCCGGAACGTCACGGCATCTACGATTTTCTGCGCCCGACCTATCTGCCGGATGGCGGAACTTATCTGAAGGTGAACGACCGGCGGATCAACCGGGCGGAATCGGTCTTCGAGATGGTCGCGCGCCAGGGGATGCGCAGCACGGCGCTGAACTTCTACGGCTACACCCCGGCGCCGAAACTGGATGGCTACGTGGTGTCCGGTTTCGTGCCGTGGAAGCACCTGCGTCAGGGCATCCACCCGCCGGAGTTCTTTGACAAGCTCCGGGCCTCGGATACGTTCGACTACCGCGATCTCGGCATGGATATCGGCGAAGAGAAGAAGGTTGTTCAGGGCCTCGACGCGGACGAGCACGAGGAATGGATCGAACTTCAGAACGTGCGTGACAAGGCTTGGACGGACCTGACCTGCCAACTGATGGAAGAAGACCGGACCGAACTGACCGCGGTGGTTCTGGACGGACCGGACAAGATCCAGCACCTGTTCTGGCGCTATGTGGATCCCGACTGTCATGCAGGGGATCCCGGACCGGAAACCGACCGCATCCGCGAACTGTGCGTAGATTTCTACCGGCGCATGGACGACAATATCCGCCGCATGGTGGAAACCGCCGGTCCCGACACGAACGTGTTCATTGTATCCGACCATGGCTTCGGCCCGACGACCGAGATTTTCTATGTCAACCAGTGGCTGGCCGAGCATGGATACCTGAACTGGTCTGAAAGCGCGGTGGGCGACGCCAAGGGGCAACTGACAGCCGACAAGATCCGCGATCACCTAGGCATGATAGACTGGCGCCGCACCAAGGCGTTCTGCCCGACACCATCGTCAAATGCGATCTACATCCGGCCGGATCTGGGCGACGGGGTCGGGGTGTCATCTGACGATTACATGGATTTCGCGCTGGATTTGCGGAAGAAACTGCTGGACTGGAAAGATCCTGATACCGGCACCCCGGTCGTTGTGTCCGCGGACATGAACAAGATGCGCGGCATGAGCTTTGCGGAACCTTGCCCGGATATAACCCTGCATCTGCGGGATGGCGGCTTTGTTTCGATCCTGAACTCGGAAAAATGCGTCGTACAGCGCCCGCTGACCGAGGGGACCCACCGGCCCGAAGGCATCTTTATCGCCGGCGGCCCGGATTTCCGCGAGGAAGAGGTGCTCGACCCGCTGAGCCTGCTCGACATGACACCGATGATGCTGGCACTGCTGGGGCTGCCCGTGCCGACGGATCTCGACGGGCGGGTTCCGGAAGAGGCGCTGGTATCCGGCTTCGCCCATGCCTCGGGCGGGACCAGTTCTGCGCCGAAAGGCGGGGGCGACACGGACGAGGACGTGCCTGAGGAGGACCGCGAGGCCCTGCTGCGGCAGATGAAGAAACTGGGTTACATCGATTGAGTGAACCAGTGTAGCCAGATCGGCCAGCGGGAACCTGTGCGGCAACGTGTCAGCCTTGCTTCCCGCCGACCGGCGGGCAAACATAGTTTGCGTGCTGTGCCCGGCACCGAAAGTGCTGTGCACACATGCTTTTTCAAGCCAGACCGGCTTCCAAACATATAGTTGGAGAGTAGTGATATGCGTACAAGCCCAATTCAGGATTTCTTCGGGGTTGTCGTCCACGCCGATGAAGGGGCGACCGTTGCGGATCTCGCGAAAGATGACATCGCTGACCTGATCAAAAAACACGGCACGGTGCTTTTTTCAGGCTTCAATGCCAGCCGCGAACAGTTCGACGACGTCACCGATATGGTCTCTGATGACTACATGAACTATCGCGGCGGCGGTTACATCCGAAAAGAGGTTGCCAAGAAATCGCTTTTGTCGACCCGCTATGATCACGGGCGTTCCGAGCAGATGACATTCGGCCTGCCGCTGCATGGCGAGATGTATTACACCGATGCCCGCCCAAAGCTTCTGTGGTTCTACTGCGCCAAGCCGGCGGATGCCGACGGGCAGACCACCGCATGTGACGGGGCCGAGATTTACAATCAGCTGCCGCAAAAGTGGAAAGATCTCCTGCAGGAAAAGCGCCTGATGTTCCTGCGCGTTTACCGTGACGGTGAGTGGCAGAAGATCTATCAGACCGAAGATTCGAAAGACGCCTGCAAATTCGCCGAGGGCAACGGCATCACCGTTGAGTTCGACGAGGAAGAGCGCACGATGCGCACCAAGTATCTGGTGCACGCGGTCCTGCCGAGCCGTTGGGGCGAAAAAATGTCGTACATTAACAACCTGTTGCCGGTTGTTATGCAGATGAACATGGGCCGGGGCGATACCTCGACCGTCTGTTTCGAAGATGGCTCGGCGATCCCCGAAGAGCTGATGGAAGACGTCAAGCGCATTCAGGAAGAACTGACGTATGACATCAACTGGCAGCCCGGCGATTTTGCTCTGGTAGACAACACCCGCGCCTTGCATGGCCGCCGCGCTTTTCAAGATGTCGACCGCGAAGTTTACCTGCGTATGGTCCGCTCGATCGATTTCTGAGACCGGTACACGCCATAATACCCGGTTGCGCCTGACCGCGCGCCCGGGCAATTGCCGAGGAGAGGCGGCAGTTGTCCGGATGCGCGTTCTATATGTCCCTGAGGCGTAACTTCAGGGCACCTTATTTTCGACAGAGTTGTGCTGTGTAATCTAGGTCGCAGAACGGTTGCCATCTGCGGGTATTATGCATTTCGGGTTTTCCCGGCGCGCGCCTTTCCGGGTGCCGTCGGGGCCCGGGTTCTTTTATGTGGCTGAATGAGTGATTATGTACAAAACGCGATTTGGTAACCGGCAAAAGGAAGATGATCTTGCGATCATACGCATCGCCCGTGTTGGAACGCCGGCTGGCGAGGCGCAGCGATGCTTTCGGACCCGGATGTCGGCCCAGATGCGTACACAGATAGGGGTTTGAGCGGCGCGTGTTTGGTCTCCTGAAAAGAAAGCCCAAGGAAGAGCCTGTCGTCGTCGTTGTCGATGACGAGGCAACGCCGGACGCGCCACTGGGAGACGGTCGTTCGGATGTCGGCGCCTTTGTCGATACCGAACGCGGGCGCAGTGTGCCCTGGCGTCTTTACGCACCGAAAAAGAAATCCGCCGACCCCATCCCCCTTGTGATCTTCAGCCATGGCCTGGGCGGGTCGCGCGATGGCGCGCCATACCTTGGCACGGCGTTGGCCGAAGCGGGGTATTTCGGGCTGTTCATTCAGCATCAGGGCAGCGATATCCGGTTGCTGGAAGATGCCGAAGGCCCCGAGGCGGCGAAATCGGCCCTCTTGGAATCGACGCTGGACCCGGCCAATTTCAACGACCGTCTGGCCGATGTGGGCTTTGTCCTCGACGAGATCGAGCGCGCCAACGAAGCCGACGGCCCGTATCACGGACGCATCGATGTGGACCGCATCGGCATCGCCGGGCATTCGTATGGCGCCCGTACTGTCTTGGCGCTGGCGGGGCAAAGCATCGGGCCGTTTTCCGCGTCCTTCAAGGATCCGCGCATACGCGCCGCGCTGGCGCTGAGCCCGACGGGCGCCATCGGCATGAACGAAGACGAAATTGTCCCGGCCGACAATTACGCAGAGATAGACATTCCGATCCTGCATGTGACCGGGACCGAAGACCGGCTGCCGCTCAGCACCGCTGATTTCGACCCTTACATCAGAACGCTGCCGTTTCAGCAGATACCGGCCGGTGATCAATACCTCATTGTATTGAACGGGGCAGAGCACGAAGCGTTCTCGGGCACCGTCAAGGGCAAAGAAGCTGCCGCGGATACACGCTATACCGTCATCACCGCCGAGGCCGCCCTTCTGTTCTTTGACGCCTATCTCAAAGACGATGACGATGCCTATTTCAACCTTCGCAACCGGCTGGCGGAGCATCTTGATCGCGAAGATTATCTCGAATTCCGCTGAAGCCCACAGCTTTCACATTTCAATGCACGCTGACCTGCACGGTGCGCAGGACGAACAAAGGAACGGAACATGCGCTTCCTGCTAATTGTGTTCAGGTTCCTGGGGCATCTGGTGCGCTCGATCTTCAGGCCGGTTGCGCGTCCGCAACCGGTGACCCCTCCACAGGACCTGAGGACCGAGAGCGAGTTCTGGGACGCCGCGCGCGGGCGCCGGATCCCTTATCGCGTCTACGAACCGGAGACCCGGACCTTTCCCGCCCCCGTTGTCATTTTCAGCCACGGGCTGGGCGGCACGGTTGACGCCGCGCCCTATCTTGGCCGGGCGCTCGCCGCCGCCGGGTACTGGGGGATTTTTATCCAGCATCCCGGAACGGACCGGTCCGCGTTGCAGGGATCGGACTCGCGGGACGAGCTTCGCCGGCGGCTCAAATCAGCCAGCCGCGACGGCGCGCGGATGCGAGAGAGGTTTTTCGATCTGCCCTTCGTGCTGGACGAATTGACCCGGCTGAACGAGACCCCGGGCCATATGTTCAAGGGCAAACTGGATCTGGACCGGGTCGGGTGTGCCGGGCATTCCTATGGGTCGCGGACGGTTCTCGCGGCTTGCGGACAACGCGTGGGCCCTTTTCAGTCGTTTCGCGATGACAGGGTTCGGGCAGGGGTGCTGCTCAGTCCCAGCAGCACCGTGCGGCCCGGCGCCGCCGAAGACCCGAAGGCCGCCGCTTCGGCCTTTGAAAACATCAATGTCCCGCTGTTTCACGTGACCGGGACCAATGACGCGCAGGATCCGTTTTCGTCCGGGCCGGTCAACATCGAACACCGAACGCGCCCATACCAGCTGATCCGCGCAAAAAACCAGTACCTTCTGGTGCTCGACGGTGCCGGGCACGGCGATCTCGTGGCCGGTTCCGATACGTCCGGCCACAGCGATCGCTACAGGTGGCTGATTGCCGTCGCCGCGGTTCTCTTTTTCGATGCGTATCTGCGCGGCAGCGAGGCGTCCAGAAGCGCCCTTCGGCGGGATTTCCGCGCCAACCTGAAACCCGGCGACAAGTTCGAATTCAAGTAGGTCAGGCGGACCGCTCAGGCGCTGTCATGCCCCTTGATCTTCGACATTCTTTCCATCATTTTGATGCGCCGCGACATCTCTCCCCGCTGGTTGCTGCGCGGAAACGGGGTGTCCGGCACCTCGATCCCCAGCGCGTCACAAATCGGGACCCAGCCCTGATCGGCAGACCAATCCACAAGCCGGTCCGGCGGAACTTCGTCCCTGACGGACTGATTATGCGTCTCATAAAGCTGCAGCGCCGTGTCGCGATCCAGAAATGCGCCGCGCAACAGCCCCTTTTCCCCGTAAACGACCCGGGTCATCATCTTGTCCGTTTCACGTTCGGCCAGCGGGATACTCTCGGCTTCCGGTCCGTCGCCTTTTTCGCGAACGCGTTGGTACCAATCGAAAATCGTTGCACGTGTGCTATCGTACCACGCCTCAGCACCCCCGGGATGAACCGACAACACGACCTTCGCCTCGGGGAACGCGGCCATCAGAGGCCGCCAGAACGCACATGTCGGAAAATCAATCGCGGCGCTGTAGCTGTCCCCGAAAAACTCGACCCATTCCGACGCAGCCGGTGGTGTATCAGCGGCCCGCTCCCAAAACCCTGCATCTTTCCGACGCTCCCGGTTCAGGAGCAATTCGGTCATGTGATAGCAGGGATAGCCAAGCGTGTTCAGGGCGTCGCGCAACGACGACGTTCCTGTTCGCCCAAAACCCGCGCCGATTATTGCTAGTGCCATGGGCTGTTTCCAATTCTCGAGGCAGCGGTCACCCGCATCCTGCGCGCGTGTTCTGGCGATGCAGGGTTATTCACCCCGCTTGCAGTTCGAGCGCAACAAAGTCGACGATTTCGTTGACCGAAACGTCGTCCACATAAGCCCCTTCCTTGATCAGCAGCTTTTCGAAATGCAGATCCTTGCGTTCGAGCGCCTGTTCCAGCGCAACGAAGAACTGAACGATATCGATCGATTCAAATGCCAACTCTTCGATGAGCTTGGTTTCGGACCCGATCTCTTCTTCCAGTTCAAGATCCCAGTCCCTGATCGTCTCGTGCAATACGCCGATGACCGTTGACTTCAGCATTTCCGGGCTTGCCTTGCTCATGCCTCTGCTCCTTCTCGTTAGATGTTCAATTTGCCGGATCGCGTCGCGTCGCGCGCACTTCGAGCCAGTTTCGCGGCACTTCGTCTATGCCGAGCTTGCGAAAAGCGCGCGGCGCGGCCTCCTGCAGGCAGTGGCTGGCAATGTCGACCGGATAGCCGCTCATCAATACCTCTGCCAATCCGCCATAGGCCCCGACCATGCCCAATCCTTCCTCGGAAATGGGAACGGGACGGTCTGCGCAATGCACGGTGTCAAAACCGGCAGCGTCCAGCGCTTCGGACCAGCCATCACCTGACAGCCAATCCTTGCGGAACGCCTTGGAGCCTTTTCCGCGTACACGGGGCACCGGCGCTTCTCCGCGCGCCGCCCGGGCTTCGTTTTCTTCGGCGAGGACGCCAACAGCTTCCTTCATCCACTCTCCGAACACGGCTTCGGTGCCGGGCACGAACGTGCCGACATAAAACACCGAGTTGAAGGTGAACATTCCGCCCGGACGCAGGACGCGCGACACTTCGGACAGAAAACGGTCGCGGTCGGGCATCAGGTGAATGGCATTCCCCATGACCACCAGATCAATCTCGTCGGTGTCGAACGGCAATTCCATCGCCGATCCGGTCATGAAACAGCCCGCGCCCGTGCCGGCCGCCGCAGCTTCGCGGACAGCGTCCAGATCCTTGGCCACCGGGCCGGGGAAGGTCCGGTTCGCGATCTCGATCTGCACCGGATCAAGATCGATGCCGGAAATCGCCAGCGTCGGCTTGCGCCCGATCAGAACACCGGACAAAAGCCCCGTTCCGCAGGCCAGATCGGCGACGCGCGTCACATCATCAAGCGGAACGTCCTCGAGCAGCGCGGAATTCGCTGCGATATAGTTCGGGTCCTGAGAATAGGGTTCGTAGGTGGAGTCGACGTTTGTCATGGTGGTGCAATAAACCTTTTTGAATGCGACCGGTCTGAACCGCGCTCTGTTGATCGTATCCGTGCGCTGACACCCGGGCGACCTATTGGCACCTAGCTCTCTGTTTGGTCTAAATCAATGGGAACTTTTCGCCTTATTAGTCAACGAACAATACCGATCAGTTGGATGCTAGCTTGCCTTAACTCTTTTGCGACGCTGCTGGAGCGGGGCCACCACCGGATTCATCAGATAGGCGTCACGCGGCAAGGCCAACATGTAGACGATCAGCGCGGCGACCTGGTCGGGGGTCAGCATGGCCTGAGGCTTCAGGGCGGCCTTGCCCGACTGGGCCCAAAGTTCCGTATCGACGGCATCGGGCAACAGGGTCTGAACGCGGATGCCTTCGCGCATCACCTCCTGCGCCAGCGATTCTGACAGGCCGATGATTCCAGCCTTGGAGGCCGAGTAAGGGCCGTCAAACGCACGCCCCTGCTTGCCGCTGGTCGAGCTCAGGTTCAGGATGTCGCCCCGCTTGGCTGCCTGCATCGCCGGCAGAACGGCCTGATTGGACAGGAAAGTGCCGGTCAGGTTCACATCGATGATCTGTGACCAGTCTTCAAAGCTGGTTTCGGCCACGGTGGTCATGCCGCCTTTCCCGCGCAGAATGGCAGCCGTCGTGACCAGAGCATCGATCTGGCCAAACCGGTCCAGCGTGGCCTCGGCCATCCGGGTCATGTCATCCTTGGACGTCACGCTTGCCGCAAGGGTCAATGCCTCGCCGGGCAGGTCACCGGCGACGGTCTCGAGCGCCTCTGCCGAGCGGTCTACAAGCACCAGCCGTGCGCCCGCCCCGGACAAAGCCCGCGCCGTGGCGCTGCCGATGCCACCGGCCGCTCCGGTAATGATGGCAACGCGATCGTTGAGGTCGTCCATGTCAGGCTCCGTATCAGTCAGCAGATGCCACGTTGCCGGCACGGAACCGGCGAGATGGCATAGGAAGCAGGTGGGGATCAGGCAGCGCCATGACGCGGCCCAGTTCAATCAGGCCAAACACGGCGTCTGCAAAGCTCTTGGCGCTGGTACGCCCGCCAAACTCCCGGTCGAGCATCGTATCCGCGATCAGCGGGGTTTCGACCGGGCCGGGAAACACCGTGCGGACATGGATGCCATCGGCCTCGACTTCCGCCGCCAGCTGCCGGCCCATTTCGGCCAGCGCGAATTTGGTCGCGGCATATCCCGGAGCCAGAGCTGTGCCGCGCAGACCCCGCGGCGTGGTGGACGAGCCGATGTTGACGATATCACCGCTGCCTTGCGCCCGCATCAGGGGGATGACGGTCTTGTTGGCCAGAAAAACACCGTTCAGGTTGGTGTCGATCATTGCCTGCCAGTCTTCCAGCGGCAAAGACGCGGTCGGCGGCGGCAGGGCGCGGGAGCCGGCGGCACGGCCAACAACCGCACAGGCCAACAGCACATCGACGCGTCCGATCGACGCCAATTGCTGGCCCAGCACATCCATGTCACGGGGAGAGGAGACATCGCATTGCAGCGCGAGGTGCTCGACCTCCGGGTTGGCCACACGAAGGTCCTCTTTCAGCTGCAACAGCCGGTCCGGGTTGCGACCCAGCCCGACAACAAGCCCGCCGCGTTCCGCGTGGCCAAGCGCCAAAGCGCGGCCAATGCCGCTGCTTGCACCGGAAATCACGCCAACGGGCGGTTGGTTCATTTGCGGCCCTCGCGCCGGCGTAAACGCCGAACGTCACGGGGAAGTGAAAACCGCACGGCTCCGGGCACTGGCCGCCCTGCGTTGCTGTCAACGCTGGCCAGGAACATCTGCAGGGTGCGTGAGAAATACCGGGGCTTCACGATGGGAAAGAAATGCCCGGCGCCGGGCACGACAACCTTGCGAGCCTGAGGAATAAGCGCCTCCAGCTTGTCGGCCGTTTCCAGACAATGCGATTTGGCGCCGTACATCAGCAGGGTGGGCATATCGAGCTTGTGCAGCCCATCCACGTCGATTGCGCTTTCGTCAGCCAGCTCAGCCTTGGCTGAAGTCATCGACAGCAAGGTGTTCCAGCGGTCGGCGCCACGCGCGCCCATCTGCCGGGACCCCAGATCAATACGCGAACCGCGGCCGCCGCTCCCGCCGCCGGGGCGTGGGCCCAGATCGGCCAGAAGCCGGAAATCGATTTCAGAATCCTCGGGAGGGAAGTCGGTAACGCCGCGGCTCTGAAGATCGGCCTTCCACTGTGGCCAGTACGGCCAGTCTCCCAGCTTCATCGGCGGCTGCAGAGCGCGGATCTGCGTATCGGCAAGAACCAGGCTTTCAACGCGTTCCGGATAGGTTTGCGCAAACACCAGCGCCACTCTGGCACCGTGGCTGTGACCCACCAGATGAACCCGCTCAATCTCAAGATCGTCGAGAAGCACGCGAAAATCTTCGGCCAGCTGGGCCAGATCATAACCTGATTTCGGCATGCTGCTGGCGCCATGGCCGCGCAAGTCATGCATCAGCAATGTCCGTTCGCGACCCAGATGCAGAGCTGCACCCAGATACCAAAAGGACAGGTTTGTTCCGAGACCATGGATCAACGCCACAGGCTGCGGAGAGTCAGGCTGCGGCACAGGTCCAGCGATCTTGAAATTCGTAAACAGCGAGTCGTCTGAATCGGACTCGGAAAATCGAAATTGTTTCACCGTCAAACATCCAAGGCCTTAGGCACTAACTATCTAAGCCATGTGCACTCTCACGTCCAGTGTGAACGTAACGTTCAACCGTGGCACAAGGATGTCATTCCAGCGGAAAAATGTGCTGGGGCAGGTCGTTTGACAAAGTTTCGCCCGGTCCCGCGACACGTAGCCCCAGGCACAGCGTACCGGAGCCTGTGTCGAGAAAGCTCGTTGCCTCGATGCAGACTTCGCTGTTCGCCGGCATCTGCAGCATCGGCAGCGGCAGGTAGGAATGGTGCCAGCAGGTTTCGCGGTGTGCCGGGCCGGTGCCCAATGTGATCCCCGGTGCCAGATCCAGTTCGAAATGCACAAGCACCCCATGGAAGCTGCCGGCAACCGGATACCGAAGCCGCACCTCGCTGCTAAAAAAGCTGTCCTCAGAGGTGGCCGTCAGATAATCGAGGTTGTGCACTTCTGCCGTATCGACCACGTCTTTTTCGTCCGCGGTCACGACATAGCGCAAAGGCCAGTCAATGTCGGCCTGCCGCAACGCGCTGAAATCCAGCCCGTAGGCCGGGGTCTCCCAAAACCCATAGCCGCGATCGACATAAAGCCTGCGGCTGTCGACCGCCGAGAACAGCAGTTTCGCCGCGCGGGGCAGGACCTGCCCGCCGGGGCGCAGGGCGTTATCGCGCACTTCGGCGAATGCCGCGAAATGGCGCCATTCGTCCAGCAGCGCCAGACCGATGAACTCTCCCAGCACGACGTCGACCGGGGCGTCGGGCGTAAAGCTCGCCGCATCGCCCCGAACGATCTGCACGTTGTCCAGCCCGTTTGCTGCCGCAACCTCTGCCGCGCGGTCAGCCATTGCCGTCATCTCCAGCCCATAAACCTCCGCTGCACCGGCCTGCGCTGCGAACATGGCCAGCACGCCGGACCCGGTGCCCACGTCGATGACGGTGTTTCCATCCTGCACAACCTCGCCGATAGCGCGGCGGAAGGCCTCGGTCCGGGCGGTATCGACCAGCATGCCGCGATGCGCCTTCAGACCCCCAAACGCCTCCTGCAAATCCAGCGGCGCCTCGGTTTCTCTCTGCGGTTCCAGAAAACCGGTGGCCAGCAGGTCTTTCAGAAGCTGGGGGGGAAAGCCTGATGCAACCAGATCCTCGGGGGTCCGTGCGACCCGAAGGGCTGAGAATAGCTGACGCGCCACGTTACTCAGGCCGATATTGTCGTCTTCCATGCCATCCCTCGCCTTGCTTCGCGCGGCCCGGTTACCCGTTTGGCAACCGATGAAAACGTCATGCCGCACAGGCGCCAAAAGCATGGGCGGTAATGGATTGCAACTGGTCCCGATACGCCGCGGTGTCAAAACCTGCCATGTGTACCGCCTGCGCCCCCAAAGCGGTGTCCGAAAATGGACGGCAGAATTGCGGCCCGGTTCCGAACGCGCAGCCGATCCTGCACGCGGCATTGCGGCGGATGCCCGGCATCGCGGTGCTGGGCTGAAAGGCATGAATGAAACTGCGTCGCACAGACAGGAATCAGGATAGTAAACGCCTTGTACACAGACCCTCTGCAGCGCCGGATCTCAGGTCAGAACCGCGCCGTCAGCCTTGGTCCGCAGGCAAGAAAACTCCGACGCCTGCTCCGGGGTTGGCCCCGGGAATATGCCGGACCAATACGGGCCGGCCGATTCGCGGGCCGCGAAGGCCCTGATCAGGCTTACGATTCGGATAAGGTGTTGGAAAACTTGACATCCCCAGACACGGTGCGAAGTTTTTAAGAACCTGCTGCAGGTGCGTTGTTGGGCCGACAACTCTTCTATGGAAGCCTCTGGGATATGTTACTTTTTTGCGCATCCGGCGGTCGCGCCCGATTTCACAGGCAAAAATCGATCGGAGGGGAAATTGTGGCTTTGCGGAAAACAGTTTTAACGATAAGGTCGAATCGTATCACGAAAACCATTGTGGTGTTCGTAATAGGAATGGCGGCCTGCGAGAATTCTATTAGGCAGCGTACCTACAAAGAGCTTCACGTTTCCAGCGAGTTATGATTCACTTTCCGTAAAACAATGTGGGGAGCCGTGGAATGGCGCGATCAGACTTGAGCGATTTGGAGTGGGAGTTCATCAAGGCTGTGCTCCCGAACAACAGCCGGGGTGTGAAGCGTGTCGATGATCGGCGCGTGATCAGTGGCATTTTCTATGTCTTGCGTACCGGCATCCCTTGGCGGGATTTGCCGGATCAATACGGCCCCTACACCACGGTGTACAACCGTTTCAACCGATGGACTTATGCTGGCATCTGGGATCGTGTGATGGAGGCGGTCGCCGACGCGCACAACGTCGACACTGTGATGGTGGATGGAACATCCGTGCGTGTGCATCATTCAGCCGCAACGCTCAAAAAAACGACCCGCGTCGTTGCATGGGGCGGTCGCGGGGCGGGTTAACCACAAAAATTCACGCACTTACCAACCAAAACGGCCTGCCAATCCGCTATGAGCTGACGCCGGGCCAAGCCCATGACGCACCGCCCTGTGAACAGCTTTTGGATGGACTGCAGCCTGGGCAATATGTGCTCGCGGACAAGGCTTATGACGCAGACTGGATCCGTGAAATGATCTGGGAACAAGGCGCCATCGACGTAATCCCACCAAAGGCAAACCGGAAATTGCCCGCCGAGTTTGACGCGGAAATTTACCGCGAACGCAATAAGATCGAGCGCTTCTTCGGCAGGCTCAAAGCTTCGTTCCGACGCATCGCGACCAGATATGAGAAAACCTCAGCCAACTTCATGGCTATGATCAAACTCGCATCCGTAAGGCTATGGTGCCAGTTTTATGAGTCTGCTGCCTAGACGGTCATGGAAAGGGCTCTGGCGGACGTTTCGCGCGGTTTCGTACTGAAGATACGGCCAGTGCATCTTGTAGAGCAGACCCAGCGTTTCTTTGGTCCGGTCGAACAGATAGGATTTGTTCGCCTGCCAGGGCTGCATGCGGCGCACATCCACGTCGGCCAGATCGACCGGCGCGTGGCCGTCGTGGATCCAGTCGGCAAGCGCCTTGCCAACGCCGCCGGATGACAGAATTCCCACGGAATTGAACCCGCAGGCGCAAAAGAGCCCCGACACCTCGGGCGTTTCGCCGAGCAGATAGCGGTCGTCGGGCGTGAAACTTTCCGGGCCGTTGAAAAAGAGTTGAATTCCGGCGTCGGCCAGCGACGGAACCCGGTTGATTGCCATTTCAAGGATCGGTTCGAAATGCTCGAAATCCTCGGGCAAGCTGTCGAAGCAAAATCCTCCGGAATGCCGTTGTGGCCCCAAGGTTTTGCTTCGGGCTCAAAGCATCCCAAAAGGAGCTTTCCTGCATCTTCTTTGTAGTAAGAACACTCGTCAGCGACGAAAAGGACGGGCAGATCGCGCGGCAGATCCGGCATTTGTTCGGTGACGATATAGAAATGCTCGGCGGCATGAAGGGGCAAGGAAACGCCACTTTTGGCAGCAAATTCGCGCGACCACATTCCGCCCGCAATCACAACTTTGTCGGCGCGGATTTCGCCGTCCTTCAACACGACACCCCGAACTTTTCCGTTCTCAACGATAAGCCGTTCGACCGGAGATTTTTCAAATATCTTAGCACCCCTCATCCGCGCGCCCTTGGCCATGGCCTGGGTCACGTCGGCGGGGTTTACCTGCCCGTCATTTGGCATCCAGATCCCGCCAGATAGGTCGTCTACCTCAACCAACGGCCAGCGTTCGCGGATTTCGCCGGACGTGACGACATCTGCGGCCAGACCAAAGTTGCGCGCCATGGATACGCCGCGTTTCAACTCCTCAAACCGGGCGTCATGAGTTGCAAGCCGAAGCGCGCCGTTTTGCTTATAACCGGTTGCCTGACCGGTTTCTTCTTCCAGCTCGCGAAACAACTCACCGGTTTATTTGGCAAGCTCGGTCATATTGCGCGTCGCCCGAAGCTGTGTCACCAGCCCGGCCGCGTGCCAGGTTGTCCCGCAGGTCAGCTGTTTGCGTTCACACAACACGACATCTGTGATGCCAAGCTTGGTCAGGTGATAGGCGATAGAACATCCCGCGACACCGCCGCCAACAATAACCACATCTGCTGTTCCAGGTAGGCTCATATTCGCTCTCCTATCGCTCACGCACCGAGATACGTGTCGATGATTTTTTTGTTCTGACCAATTTCTCCGGGAACGCCTGTCCATACAAAATGACCACCATCCATTAGGTGCAGTTTGTCGGCGTGACCGGCGACGCGCGTGATGTTTTCTTCGACTACAACAATCGTCATTCCAGACGCGCGCAGTTCGTCAATTGACGTATAAATCTGATCGATCACCACGGGCGCGAGGCCAAGCGACGGCTCATCAAGCATCAAAATCCTGCAATCCGCCATCATCAGGCCGCGACCGATCCCCAGCATTCGGCGCTCACCGCCCGAAAGAGAACTGGCCATTTGCCCGGACCGTTCCTTGAGCTTTGGAAACAGGTCGTAGATTTTTTCAAGCTGAGCCTGCGATCGGGCCTCAGACCGATTGGCGTAACCGCCGACGAGCAGGTTTTCCAGGATCGTCATGTTTTTGTAAACAAGATCGCCTTGCGGGACATGAACGATACCTTTTTGCGCAATTCGTTCAGGCGCAGTTCCGATGATTGACTGACCACCGAACTCGATCCGCCCGCCGACCTTTGCCATCAGACCGGAAATTGTGCGCAGAAGCGTCGTTTTGCCATGCCCGTTCGGGCCAACGATTCCGACCAGTTCACCGGGTTCGACCGATAAATCAATGCCGCCCAGAGCTTGGCCGAGCCCGTAGCTGGCCGTGACGTTTTTCAGATCAAGAAGCGGCATCTTGAGCCTCCGTATCTGCGACAGAGTTGCTGGCTTCCTTTGCGCCAGAAACTCCGAGGAAAACGTCGACAACTTCCCGGTTCTCGGCGAGGCTTCCTGCCGGGCCTTCATGCAATTTGGCGCCCTGATGCAAGATCATGACCCTGTCAGCAAAGGACGTCATGAAACTCATGACATGCTCGATCACGACAATGGTGACTCCGTGAAAATCCCGCAGCTGGCGGAAAACAGAAGCGCAAGTTTCAATCTCCGCCGGGTTGAGGCCGCCGACGGGTTCGTCAAGCAGCAATAGTTTGGGATAGCTCACCACGGCGCAGCCAATCATCAGAAACTTGAGCTGTAGCACCGGAAGACTTCCGGCAACCGTACTCGCAAAGTCCGACAGCGATGTCAGCTCCATAACCTCGTCGGCCTTCTTGGCCGATTGCCGATCGTAGCTGAGCCCCGGGATCAACCTGTTTTCGGTCCAAAATATGCGCAGGTCTTCAGGTTGTCCGCGACCGTCATCGAGTTAAAGACAGCGTTCAACTGAAACGTGCGGCTGAGGCCGAGGTGGCAGATTTTCGGGGCACTGAATTGGGTAATGTCCTGCCCTTCAAAGAGGATTTCCCCTTCGGTCGGATCTGTAACGCCTGACAGTAGATCAAAAAGCGTTGTCTTTCCCGCTCCGTTCGGGCCGCCTATTCCAAGTACCTCCCCGGCGTGGACCTCAAAGCTCAGGTTGTCCACGGCCTTCATCGCGCCATAGGCCTTGGTCAGACCCCTGGCCTCCAAAAGCGGTATTGTTGTTCCGCTCATTTGCCAGCCTCCCCGCTTTTGCCACCAAAAATTCGATTGGCCAGGTTGGAAATGCCGCCGGACAAACCCTCGGGTAAGGTCAGCAGGATCAACATCAATACACCCGCGTAAGCCGTGTTTCGCCACGCTGCCAGGTCTCGGAATGCCTCATCGACGAAAGCGAGAGCGGCGGTGCCGACAATGGGCCCCCAAATCGTGCCCCTGCCGCCGACAACCATCATGGACAAAAGGAAAAGCAGGATTGGCAGTTCCAAAACCTGCGGACCAAACGTCCCGATCACACCGGCATAGATGCCGCCGGTCAATCCGGTGAAGATGCCGGAAACCGCGAAAACTATTGTCTGATACTTGCGGATTTCGATGCCTCGGGATGCGGCGCAAACCTCGTTATCGCGCATGGCTTTGAATGCTTGGCCGTAGGGGGAGTAGAAGACCAAAACCGCAACGATCATGGACAGTGTAAGCACCGCCAGAGCCAAGTAGTAGTTGCCCGTGGCGATGAACTTGTAGCCGAGAAGCTCCCGGAACCCGAAGTCGCCATAGCGCGAAATTCCGCGCGCGCCACCGCTAAAGGAATAGCAGACAGTTTGCGTCTGTCTGAAACAGGCCACGTCGGTGACCAGCAACTGATAGAGGGTCATGGCAATCGCAAGCGTCACCACCACCACATAGGCCCCGCGCAGACGGAAAGTGGAAAAGGCCATGATCAGGCTCATAATAAGCCCGGCCAGTGCTGCAATTGGGAGCGTAAACCAAAGCGAGATGTCCAGATAAAGGCCCATCAGCGCGGTCGCGTAACCGCCCACGGCAAAGAGCGCCATATGTCCAATGGACAAGATCCCGGCGACGCCGAAAACAAGGTTCCACTGAACCACGACTGCCCCCCAGAGGACAAACAGCGTGACCTGACCGGTAACGTACCTGCTAAGACCGAAATAGGGCAGAATGCACATCGCTGCGATCAGAAGGGCAAGACCGAAAAGGTCGCGTCGTTTTGGGGTTGTGGAAATGAAAGACATCGCTAGTTCCTCACCATTTCCTGCCTGCCGAACAGACCATTGGGCCGGTAGATCAGGACCAAAACGACGGCCAGCAATGATACTGGAAAGCCCCATTTGACTCCGAAGACGTACTGAACAGTGATTTCTGTGAAAGCGAGGGCAAATGACGCCACCAAGGCGCCAGGAATGCTACCAAGCCCGCCCAGGACGCATACGATCAGCGCTTTCAGAAGCGGGTCAAATCCAGCCCCGGGATAGACCGTGGTCGAGCTGGTCAAAAGTACACCGGAGGCCCCGGCGATGACGCCGGCCAGGACCATTACTTGCAAGATTACAAATTGCACAGGGACCCCGTTCAGTCGCGCTGCAGTAATGTCTTGCGACACTGCCCGGATCAGACGGCCAAGGCTGGTCTTTTGGACGACCAGTTGTAGCAACCCGACCATCGCGGCACAGCAAATTACGACAAGGATTGTCTGCGTACCCATGGAAAACGAGCCGAGCTCAAACCGGCCTTCCAATTGAAATGGTTGACGTGTGATTTTCGGCCCGACGATGTTGTTGATAAGGTCGACGACGATCGTACTGAAAGCCATCGTCAGGATGATTATTCGGAGGTCGAAATTGGGTTTGCCGAATATCCAGCGAACCTGCGTCGCATAAAGAAGAAACCCACCGAAGGCACCGCTGACCATCCCGCCCAAAAGGCCCGTCCATTATGGCAGCCCGAGAGCACTCACTATCGCAACAGAACCGTAGGCGCCAAGGACGATCAGCGCACCGTGCGCAAGGTTCAGCATAGAGATGCTGCCCCATAGCAGTGCCAGTGAAACCGAACTGGCGGCGTAGATGGCACCCAGCGCAATGGCGCTGGTCAATATCCCGGTAATGAGCTCCATCTGGAGGCCCCCAAGCTTTTGTATTTAGTGATTTTTTGATCCGGGACCCAAAGTGCGGGTCCCGGACCATGGGAGAACCCTATCGTTCAGGAGAACCAGGGCGGAACTTCGAACTCGACCTCGTTGTAAGGCTCGGGGAAGATCAGCTTCTTGGGTACCGCCGCAGTCGGATCCTTGATCTGGTAGAGCAGATGCGGCATCGCCAAGGAGGCATCCGGCGATACTGTCGGGTATGGCAGTGCCGCGTTGAACTCTTTGGCGTAACGCAGAGTCCCGAAGGGTGCGCGGAACGAGAAACGGCGCAGATTATCGGCAATCTTGCGGTTTTGTTCGTAATCGCCTGGCTCGCCGGTACCGCCGGCCATCGCGGCAGCGATGGCATAGTGATACATCTCTGAGTATGTCGATGCGCCCGGATCGGCCTCGGCGGTTTCGCCGAAACGCGCCCAGTATGCCTCGCGGAATGTATTGCCAATCTCATCTGGCAGAATGCCGATAACCGACGACGACATCACGCCGCGCGCTGCTTCGCCGGCAATATCTGAAAACGCCTTTAACAGGGGTCCGTACTGCATGTAGACAAGGCTGTTTGTCGGGTTTTCCGCAAACTGGATCTGGAATTGGGCCAGGTCCGCCGGGAAGAAGTGGGTATTGGCAATGACTGCAGGGCGCTCTGCCCGTACTTTGCCGAGAACCGCGCCCCATTCAGTGGTTGGAACGGGTACAACCTCTTCAAAAGACACCTCAAATCCGTGTTTCTCAGCGGCCGCACGGATCGCGTTCGAAATCACGATGGAGTAAGGAAGCGAACCGGTAACCAGTGCGATCTTGTTGTTCTCCGGTTTCCACACGCCCTGCGACCGCAAGCGATCAAGCATGACCGGCAGGCCCACGCCATAGTAGTATTCGGCCGGGTCAGCCATGAAAATACCAGTATAGCGTTCAGGGTCGCTTTCGAACACCTCGTGGTGGCCGATCGAGGTGTTGTAGTGGATGTAGATGATGCCAGCATCAGCGATGGGGTCGTATTCCGCCTGTGCGGCGCCAACGTTGTAGCCGTTGATGATCGCATGGGATCCGTTGCGGTCGATCAGCAGACGTGCGGCTGCGCTGACTTCCTCGGCACCTTGGTTTTTGCTGTCAAGCGTTGTGGGTTCCAACATTTTGCCAAGGATACCGCCTGCGGCGTTGATTTCCTCGCAGGCCATGATCAGGCCGTTCTTGTGCTCGACACCATCGACGGCCAGACCGCCGGTCAGTGAGGCCATCTGGCCAATTGGAATGGTGCCGGAGCTTTGTGCACTGGCTTCGTTGACCGAGGCCAGCATTCCGGCTCCGAACGCGGCGCCCGCGCCGGTTGCCAGGAATTTGCGCCGTGACGTGTGTACGGCTGGTGACTTTGCATGTGACATCATTGTCCTCCCTTTGGGCAAAGTTTCAGCGTTCACGGTCGCTATGCGCCGTGTTCATTGATTGAACGCTGGGTGAGACCGGCCCGTTATTCGGACCGGAAATTCTGCTTCTTACGCGCTGCGTAGCCTGGTTGTTTCGGCGTCGTTCAGCGTCATCGTCTCAGGGTCAATTGCGACGCCGTAGGCCTCGCGCGCCTTTTGGACCGAGACATATCCATCGAGCACATCGTCCAACACCTTTTGCGCCGGTCTTTCGTGGGGATTGCCCCAACCTCCGCCACCGGTGCTCTCAAACTGGAAGACCTCGTCGTAGTTGAAGGGATGGCTGGACAACAACGGGCTGCGCCAGTCGCCGTTCTCAGTAAGGCCACCAATCACGATCTCTTTGCCATCAGGATAAAGGTGCGTTGACCGCTGCACATCGCTACGCAATCCGCCGTTCACGCCGGGGCTGCCTTCGCGGGTTCGCGAGGTTTCCATGTTCATTTCCCCTTCGCAAAGGAAGCGAACTTTGAATTTGGCACCCAATCCACCGCGGAATTTGCCAGCACCGGCGCTGTCAGGCCTGAGCTCGAAAGCTTCGTATTCGATCGGGAACAAAAGCTCCGCAGTTTCGGCCATCATGTTCATGCAGTTGCCAAGCGGGTCCATGGTGACGCTCATGCCGTCATTGTACGGCGTACCGCCCCATCCTCCGGCTGGCAGGTCCGAAAACACGTTGGCGTTCCCCTCCTGATCCTTGGTTGACGAAACAAACCAGTTGCATTCCGAGCAGGTGGAACCGGTCACCCGATCCGGGATCGCCTGAGCCAGTGCCTGCCAGATTGCCGAAGTGATCTTGGATGAAGTCAGCGTGGTACAGCCAATCGTAGGAGCAGGCCATTGTGGGTTCAGCCATGTGTCCAGCGGAATGTTGAGAGTGATCGGAACGAACATGCCCGCATTCGACGGTGCATGTGGTGCCAGAAAGAACTGAAGCGAGTAATACGCCGCCGAAGCGGTGTTCGCATAAGGCGAATTGATCGAGCCTTTGCAAGTCGGGTCTGAACCCGTGAAGTCAACGTTGATGTTGGAGCCATCGACCGTCAGCTTCACCGCCACCTTCACCGGATCCGGTGAGAACCCATCCGTGTCCGCAAAATCCTCGGCATAGTATTCGCCATCCGGGATTTCTTCGATCGACTTGCGGATGATGCGTTCGGTGTAGCCAATCAGTTCTTTCATCGCGGCTTTGACGGTTCTTAGACCGTAGCGCCGCGCTGCGCGCTGAAGTTCTTGCTCCGCCGCTTTCAGGGCACCGAGATGCGCCTGAAGGTCGCCTTCGATAAAGAACGGCGTCCGCGTGTTGTTCATAATGATCGCCAGGAAATCAGGGTTGATTTCGTAATTCTCATAAAGCTTGATCGGCGGGATACGCAGACCTTCGGCCGCAACGTGGGTCGAGAACGACATTCCGCCCGCGGCGCCGCCGCCCAGGTCCATCCAGTGGCCCCGGCTTACAGCGAAACCCAAAACCTCTTCTTCGAAAAAGACCGGCATTATGAAAGTGATATCGTTGGTGTGCGTGCCGCCCTGTTAGGGATCGTTCAGTGCATAAATATCGCCCGGCTTCATGGTTTCGATCGGGTATTTCTTGGCCGCAGCATCGGCACTATACTGCATCGCCGCAAGGTGGACCGGGCAGTTGGCGGCCTGCGCCAGAAGCCGAAGTTCCGGGTCGTATACCGCGTTCGAGAAATCCAGGATGTCAGCCAGGATCGGAGAAAACGACGTGCGCTGCATGATCGTTGACATACGGTTACACGCGTATTCGAACGTGTTTCTCAGAACTTCGAAGGTGACCGCGTCAACTTCGCCGAAACGTCCTTTGGTTTCAGTTGTCATTGGTACTCTCCTCAGTTTCCGATGTTAACGACAAGGTTGCCACTCGTGTCGACTTCGCCGCTGCAATTGGGTGGGACAACGGCGATTGAGTCGAGGTATTCGACCACCGCTGGACCAGCCAGTTTGGCACCCGGTCCAACGCTTTTACCGTCATAAAGGTCCGCGTGATGCCAGGTTCCGTCGAAGTAGACCTCACGGCTGCAATGGCTTGCTGCAGCTTCAGCACCACTGAAGTCATAGACCGGAGGTTCTTTCATCTTGCCGACGGCCGTCACGCTTAGTGAAACGAAAGCAATCGGGAAACTTTCATTGAAAACCCCGTATTCTTTTTCATGCGCGGCGTGGAACGCCGTGGCGATCGATGGAACCACTCCGTCTGTCAACTCACCCGGCGGGATTTCGGTTTCCACCTCGTAAGTCTGGCCGACATAGCGCATTTGCGCGGTCCGCCGCATCTCTACCGAAGCGGCGTCGATCCCGTCCGCTGCCAGCCTTTCGCGGGCATCGGCCTCGATACCCGCATAAAGCCGGTTGAGGTCTTCCACCTTGACCGAGTCGAGCGGCGCGTAATGGAAGGTCTCGATGTCATGGCGCATGTCCATGGCCGTTGCACCAAAGGCCGACGCCACACCGGCAGCGCCGGGAATGACCACCTGCGGGATGCTCATGGCCTGAGCAACAAAGCAAGCGTGCATCGGTCCTGCGCCGCCAAAGCTGGCCAGAACAAAGTCACGCGGGTCGCGAGCGCGGGCAACGACAACACCTTTCACGGCTTGCGCCATGGTTTCGCACGAGATCTTGATCATGCCGTCCGCTGTTTCCAGCCGAGACAGCCCGACCTTCTCAGCCAGCCGGTCAATCGCAGCCTCGGCAGCCGCCTTATCGAGCTCGAATTTGTCGCTGAGCGACGGGTTCAGACGTCCCAGAACGAGGTTTGCGTCGGTTATGGTCGGCTCAGTGCCTCCACGCCCGTAACACGCGGGTCCGGGTGTCGAACCCGCGGACTGTGGGCCCATCCGCAAAGACCCACCCTCATCGACCCAACCGATCGAACCCCCACCGGCGCCGACCGAATGAATGTCCAGCATCGGAACTGCAACGGGAACTTCCCATTCTAGTTCATGATCGCGAGTAATCAGACCTTCAGCGTCCTCAACGATGGAAACGTCAAAGCTTGTCCCACCAACGTCTGTGTGAATGATGTTTTTGAAACCTGCGTTTTTGGACAGGTAGCTTGCGTACGCAACACCACCGGCAGGCCCGGATTCAATCAGTTCCTCGGGGCGCATTTTGGCATTTTGCGCACCCATCACGCCACCGTTGCTTTTCAGGATAAGAAGCTTTCCCTTGAAGCCACGTTCGGTCAGAACATTCGATAGACGATCGAAATAGTTTGTCATGATCGGCATCAGGCATGCGCGAATTGCGGTGGTTGTGAAACGACCATGTTCACGAAAGACCGGGCGGGTTTCAGAAGATATCACAACATGCGCATTGGGTGCTTCTTCCAGGATGATGTCGCGCATTCGTTTTTCGTGCGCATCATTGGCGTAGGAGTTGATAAAGCCGATACCGACCGACCCATAACCCTTGTCTTTGATTGTTCTTGCGATCTCACGGGCAGCGTTCTCATCCAGCTCTCTGCGCACCTCGCCGCGTGCCGAAATCCTTTCATTGATCGAGAAACGGTTCCGGCGACGGATCAGCGGCTCTGGTTTTGTTTGATACGGGTCGTAGAGCGCCTTGCGGTGCTGGCGGCCGATTTCAATTGTGTCGCGGAAGCCTTCAGTGGTCACGAACGCTGCGTCCGGGTAGTCCCGTTCGATCAATGAGTTTGTCGCGGTTGTCGTCCCATGCATCAGAAATGAAATCTCGTCGAAAGGGATACCTGCGACGTCGATTGACTCCAGAACTCCACGCGAACGGTCGTCCTTGGTCGTCAGGACTTTTGCCGTTTTGTAAGATCCGTCTTCTTCATTCCATGCGAAGAAATCCGTGAATGTCCCGCCGACATCAATTCCAACTCGCCACATGTGCCTCTCCATAGTGAACTTTTGCTATTCAAAGTTCACTATGGAAAACTTTCCGTGTCAATAACTAATTTTCTGTTCTGGAATCACGACCGAATGTTCATCGAAGTTCGCCACTAGCCCACTGAAAAGTAACTAATCTGTCACTTGGAGCGCGGTTTCACTTTTGAAGAAGGTACATCGAACCGCTGCGATCCGATGCTGAATGTGTCGTGGATTTTGGTGGCATGGCGACAAACCGGCTGACCAAGTTCGTCAGCGAATCGCCACGGGTCCGGCCCTTAATAGGATGGAGGTGAAATGACCCAAATAACGACCGCCTCCTCATCGCTTTCGTTCGCGTAGCGATGCGGAATGGTGCTTTCAAATGCAAAGCTGTCGCCGGAAAGAAGCTGAATCTCTTTTCCGTCAAGCCAAAGCGTCAGTCGCCCGGCGGCGACGAAGCCGGCCTCCTCACCCCGGTGGCTATAGGTTTCTTTTCCGCTAAAGGACTTGGGTGCGAAGGTACACCGCAACAATTCCAGGTTTCGCCCCAAGTTTGGTGACAATAGCTCGTCCTTGATGCCACTTTCGAAGGTGAGGCTGCGACGTCCATCTCGACGAACGATGAAGTCCTTGAGTTCATCTTCTTCCGAAGATGGCGACGGAAAGAACCATGAGATATTCACGCCCAAGGCTCGACTGATTGAATGCAGTGCCTTGATTGAAGGCGACGATATTCCGCGTTCAATCTGGCTAAGGTAACCCTTGGACAGTCCTGTCGCTTCGGACAGCGCGCTTAGCGTTACATTGCTGGCCCGGCGCAGATCCTTGATCTCTTGTCCTACGGAGGCTTCTGCATCCAGCACCTCGCTGATATCGTTGATCGGTTCGGGTGCAACAGGGCCGCGCAACGCGGCTGACCTTGAAAGGGCTTTTGGCTTTTCCGTCATTGATTTTGCACCCGCGACTCGAACAATTGACCTCACAATGAAGTGCGTTTTTCAGCCCGACGCAAGAGAAAAGTGAACAACGGCCTACGAATGTTCACTATAGTGACCAGAACCGAGGAGCCGTTGACCGCGCTTTTGTTGCCCGTTCGAAAGCGCGTTTTCGGGCGGTGCCACGGCCTGAATTGTGGACATCCATGTGACCGACACCCACGGTCGATACATTCAAAATGTCGGCGGTGTGCAGGCACTTACAATTTCGCATCGGTTTGGACCCACCTGCCTGAACCGGTGCGGCGTGCGGCTGTCAAAGTAATACCCGTCGCCAGGGCCAAGGATCTTTCTGGAGTCGCCGACGGTCACTTCGATCCGGCCTGAAATGACTATACCGCCTTCCTGGGCATCATGCCCGTACATCACCCTCCCGGTGTCGGCCCCGACCTGATAGGTTTCCTTCAATATCATCATGGAACGCCCGAACAGATTCGTGCCAACCTGCTTTAGCGAAACGCCCCCCTTGCCAATCTCTGTCAGATCTTCAGCTGCATAGAAGATCTCTTTTTCTGGATCCGGCTCATAAGAAAAAAACTCAGACAGGCCGATTGGAATACCTTCCAGGATCTTTTTCAGAGCCCCGACCGAGGGGTTGGATTTGTTCGCTTCGATCAACGAAATTGTCGAGTTGGTCACGTTTGCCCGTCTGGCCAAAGCACGCTGTGATAAACCGGCCTTTTCGCGCACGAGGCGAAGACGAAAGCCAAGATCGAGATCGTCCTTTGCAGTGTTTGACATGTTCAACATCCTCAACAAATGAAAAACGATTACTGTAATAACAACGTGTTATACATGAAAAGAAAAGGGATATTTCCCGAACCAAAACGCTCTACCCTGTTACGCCAGAGAAATTCGGCGGGGTTTGGCCGCCGTGCAAGGAGCGATTATGTCAAATCTGGAAATATCGAAACGGCGCGATGCGGCCGTTGCGCGCGGTGTGGGAATGCAAACACAAGTCTACGCAGAGCGGGCCAAAAACGCGGAAATATGGGACGTCGAAAACAAAAGATACATCGATTTTGCCGCCGGTATCGCTGTTGTTAACACCGGGCACTGCCATCCAAAGATCGCGAATGCCGTTCGTGAGCAGATAGATCGCTTTACCCACACATGTCATCAGGTCCTTCCTTACGAAAACTACGTCAGGCTGGCGGAACGCTTGAATGCCAAGGTCCCGGGTGACTTTGAGAAAAAGACGGCTTTCGTGACCACTGGTGCTGAGGCGGTCGAAAACGCTGTGAAAATCGCGCGCGCCGCAACAGGCCGCTCAGCCATAATCGCATTTGGAGGTGGCTTTCACGGCCGTACGTTCATGGGAATGTCACTGACCGGGAAGGTTGCACCATATAAGAAAGGCTTTGGTGCAATGATGCCTGATGTCTATCACGTGCCCTTCCCGGTAGAGTTGCACGGCACGTCGATGGAGGACTCTCTCGGCGCGCTCAACGGGCTGTTCAAGGCCGATCTTGACCCTGAACGGGTTGCGGCCATCATCATCGAACCGGTGCAGGGCGAAGGCGGTTTTTATCCGGCCCCGGCCAATCTAATGCGCGGCCTACGGGATCTGTGCGACGAACACGGGATCGTATTGATTGCCGACGAGGTGCAAACCGGGTTTGCGCGGACCGGCACAATGTTTGCCATGGAAGGATACGACATCAACGCCGACCTGACCGCGATGGCCAAAGGCCTGGCAGGCGGACTACCGCTGGCCGCCGTCACGGGCCGCGCCGAACTGATGGACGCAGCTGATCCCGGCGGATTAGGTGGAACCTATGGCGGAAACCCGCTTGGAATAGCCGCCGCCAACGCGGTTCTTGATGTGATCGAAGAAGACGACCTGTGCAACCGCGCCAACGAATTGGGCTCGCGACTGAAACAGCGGCTTGAGGCCATACGGGAAACCACGCCCGAAATCGCCGAAGTCCGCGGTCCCGGCTTCATGGTGGCGGCAGAGTTCAATGATCCCCATTCTGGGTCTCCGGATGCGCACATTGCCAACGCCATCCGCAAGGAGGCGCTGTCGCGTGGATTGGTCCTCCTGACTTGTGGCATTCATGGAAACGTCATCCGTTTCCTGGCCCCGATAACCGTCGAGGACGAGGTATTCGCCGAGGCGATGGACATTCTTGAAGCGTCCATCGATGCAGTGAAGGGAAAATAGATGCTGGACCGCAGGGCAAACGCCACCCCGCTGAAACTGAAAGATCCTTCGCTTCTGGAAACCCGCGCGTTTGTGAATGGGGCGTGGATCGAAAGGGAGAAGACCTTTCCGGTTGTGAACCCGGCCACGCATGAATGTATCGCGCATGTTGCCGACCTGAGCGTTGCCGACACCGCGGCGGCGATCGACGCGGCATACACCGCAAAATCCGATTGGTCGGCCCAAACCGGCAAGGAACGTGGCGCCATACTGCGCCGTTGGTACGAGTTGATGTTGGATAACGCCGACGATCTGGCAACCATCCTGACGGCCGAAATGGGAAAACCCTGGACCGAAGCACGGGGGGAAATCCTGTACGGGGCATCCTTCATTGAGTGGTTCAGCGAAGAGGCGAAACGCGTCTACGGCGACGTGATCCCGGGCCACCAGCGCGACAAGCGTATCGTGGTGCTAAAGCAACCGGTCGGTGTGGTCGGGTCGATCACCCCATGGAATTTCCCCAATGCGATGATCGCCCGGAAAGTGGCGCCAGCACTTGCGGTTGGCTGCACTTTCATTGCCCGCCCGGCGGAACTGACTCCGCTTTCGGCGTTAGCCATAGCCGTACTGGGCGAGCGGGCTGGTATCCCAGCAGGTGTATTCAACGTGATCACTTCGTCGGACAGTCCGGGCGTGGGTCAGGAACTCTGCGCCAATGAAAAGGTCGCCAAGATCACCTTCACCGGCTCAACCCGCGTCGGCAAGATTCTGATGGGCCAGTGTGCCGAAACGATCAAGAAGATGTCACTGGAGCTTGGCGGCAACGCGCCCTTCATTGTGTTTGACGATGCCGATATCGAGGCTGCCGTCGATGGTGCGATGATCGCCAAGTACCGCAACAACGGCCAAACCTGCGTCTGTGCCAATCGCATCTATGTTCAAGCGGGCGTCTACGATGCCTTTGCCGCCAAGTTGAAGGAAAAGGTGGCAACACTGAACATCGGGGACGGGTTCGGTGACGGCGTCACCACCGGCCCACTGATCAACGAAGCCGCGTTAGCCAAAGTCGAAGAACACATCGCAGACGCCATTGAGCAAGGCGCTGAGGTGCTGGAGGGCGGCATACGTTCTGAACTGGGCGGAACATTCTTCAAGCCTACAGTGCTAACGGGTGTGGTCAAAGCGATGAAAGTGGCCCGCGAGGAGACATTCGGTCCTGTTGCACCGCTATTCCGGTTTGAAGATGAGGCTGAGGTCCTGGCCATGGCCAATGACACCGAGTTCGGCCTCGCTGCCTATTTCTACAGCCGTGACATTGCCCGTGTCTGGCGCGTCGCCGAAGCGCTGGAAACCGGAATGGTTGGCGTCAATACCGGCCTGATTTCAACTGAAGTCGCTCCCTTTGGCGGGATCAAGCAGTCGGGTACCGGACGCGAAGGATCGAAGTATGGCATCGAGGATTTTCTGGAAATCAAATACGTATGCATGGGTGAAATCGGATAGATGGCTCCAGCCTTGGCTTGACTGTTCGGGTCACTGGCCGCGTCACTGGGCCTGAGGTCGGAGTTAGAAAGGATTTAGAGATGTTAACTATCGTTGGGTTTGTCGTGCTTTGCATTCTTGCCTACGTCGGGGTCGCCACAATGGGGTATCTGTCGGGCGGTCAGGCCAATTCAGCATTTGAGGGTGCCGCAAGAGTTTTCCGACCCGGCATTTTTGCGGTCATGGTGTTCGCCAATGCAACCTTTGGAGCGGCCGTGGCCCTGGGCTTTCAGTTCACAAAGTTCGCCGTCGTAATCGCAGTCTCAATTGGGATCGTTGTGACGTATTGGTTCTCCGTTGCCGTCGTCGGCGCAACGGTGTCACCGCGGACGCTCGCCGGAATGGGTTTTGTCATCTTCGGGGCACTCATGATGAGTTAGAATTGCAAGACTTGCCCAATGCTAACAACTGGTTTTGCGGACGGGAATGCCGGTTTCTCGGCGTTTACGGACAATGACAGCGATTGAGTTGAGGTCTCGTTCGTCCGCGACTTGTGAATTCGACTTCTGAGCCTCGCTGCCGCATGCATGAATGGCCGAAACCTCTACCGCCCGACGACATCAGAGTTTTCGCTCGTGTGGCAATTTCCACGCGGCGAGCGCGCGCAGCGTGAATTTCGAACTTACAGGTTGGGCTCGGAACCGACCTTGCGCCAAAAGCAATTCGACAACCCGCGGACAGGCGCTGCAATCACATTGTCCGAGAACGGACGTATTTGGTGGGCCTTGCCGCCTTATCTGAAATCAAGCTGTTGATGAGGACCAAAACCCCAGGCCAAGCGGTGTCAGCGTCGGGAGGGGTCTGCTTTCACAGTTCTCCCGCCTCCTCCAACACCTTGCGCGCCACGCGGAAGCATTCGAGCCCCATCGGCACGCCGCAATAGATGGCGATGACGTGGACGATGGCGCGGATTTCCTCCTTGCTGACGCCGTTGGTGAGCGCGCCGCGGCAGTGGGTTTCCCATTCGTGCAGGCGGCCCAGCGCGCCGAGCATGGTCAGGTTCATCATCGAGCGGGTTTTGGCGTCGATCACATCGTCGCCCCAGCCGAAGCCCCAGCACCATGCGGTCATGGCCTCCTGAAAGGGGCGGGTGAAACCGTCGGCGGCGGCGAGGTTTTTCTCGACATAATCCGCGCCCAGTGTCGCCTTGCGCTGCGTCAGGCCCTTTTCGAAAAGGTCTTCGTTGAAGAGGTCGCTCATGGGTTCGATCCTTGGTTCGGGGCCGGGGACAGCCGGTGGTGACAGAGATGTTGGTAATGCGGGCGCACCTGTTCGTACAGCCACCGGGCGTGATCGGGGGCGGTTTCGATGTCGGTATAGCCCGGCTCCTGCGGGGTGAGGCCGGTGGAGTTCTTCAGCTTGTCGTGCCAGCTGCCGCCGTCGTACCAGCTGTAACTGCCGGTGTCGGCGCCCGGCTCCCAGCGGAGCGCCTGCGGCAGGAACGGGATGTTCACCGCATTGCACCATGCCGCGACGAGGCCGTGCGGGTCGCGCAGCAGGTCGTCGCTGTCGATCACCGGGGGCGGGGCGCCGTCGCGGTCGGCGATGCGGTCGAAAAGCGCGCGCTGCTCGGCAAAGCCCAGTTCCTTGAGGTGCACATCGGGCCAGCGTTTCTGAACGCTGGTGCAGACCTTGGCCGGATCGCGGATCAGAAAGGAATGGGTGAAGTTTGACAGGAACGCGTCGGTCTGGTGCGCCTCGATGTAATGCGGGAAATCCTTGATGAAGCAGGGGGTTTGTGCGGCGGTGGTTTGCAGCCGCTGCCAGACGGTATCGAAGGTTAGACCGGGTTTGCGCGGGCTGTCGGGGGTCAGCCGAGGCCAGCGGGCGTCCTCGCCTTCGTACCACCATTCGCCGAAGGGTTCGTGGAGGCAGTGAAAATCGCCGCGCTGGCGCATCATCCATTCAAACGCGGTGGAGGTGGAGCGGGGGACGGCCCAGAGGGCGAGGATTTTCTGCATCTGGCGTGACTGCGGACAGGGCGGGGGTGAGGGGCCGGCCCCTCACACTCCCCGGAGTATTTGGACAAAGATGAAGGGGCGGGTCGGGTCAGGCATGAAGGCTCTCCAGCAGGCTTCCCTGTGGTGTTTCGGGGGCAAGGCCGAGGGTTTTGAAGATGCGCCAGTAGAGCGCGATGTCGTGACCGATGACGGGTTTGCCGAGCAGGTCTTCGAGGTCGCGGGCGAGGTGGACGGGGCGGCGGGCGAGCCCGTCCCCGGGTCTGCGGAAATTGCACATGCCGTTGATCAGGTAGGCGTCTGCGTGCGGCGCCTGTTCGGCAGTGTAGAGAAAGCTTTTGCCGGCAAGGTCGTGGTCGAAGCACCAGATGCAGGCGTTGACGTCGTCCTGCGTGGCGAACCAGCCCTGATCGTGGAAATTGCCGGCCCAGAGCACATCGAACCCGGCCTCGGTCAGGAAGCCGGTGGTGCCCTGCCACCAGCCCGGCCAGTGATAGGCGGCGTTGAGCGCGACCTTTTCGACATTGCGGTCGCGCAGCGCCTCGACCAGCGCGTAACCGGCCATGTGGAACGGGGTTTCGTACCGGTCGGAGAGCATGGCGCAATGGTCGCGGATGCCGTTCACCCCGAGACCGCTGGCATGGACCCAGTTGGACCCGACCTGTGCGCAGACATCGGCGCCATTGTTGGCCATGCAGTGCACGAACTCTTCGAGCAGGTCGAAATTCTGCAGCCTCTGGTCAAGTTCGTGGGCATAGTCCGGGACGTGCAGCATACGGCCATGTACGCCGACGGTTTCAGGCGCCATGCGCAGGAAATCGGAGGGCGCGGCGTCGAAATCCTTGGGCGGGCAGGTGAAGCCGACCTGATGGGTGAAGAGTTTGTTTTTCGGGTTGCTCCAATGCGCGGGCTTTGAATAGGTCGACCGGGGAAACCGCTGTGCTATGGATGACATCGGCGGGAAGCTTTCGCAGAGTGCCGGGATGTGCGGCACGGGGGGAGGAGATGACCGAGGATTGCTATTTCGACCTGACCGGCGGGGTTTACACCGGACGCGATCCGGCGCGCGGGCCGTGGGCGCCGGACCATTGCCATGCCGGACCGGTCGCCGGGGCGCTGGCGCGATCCGTCGAACAGCGCCTTGGCCCGGACCGGCAATTGGTGCGTCTGACCATCGACCTGATCCGCCCGGTGCCGATGGCGGGCTTTACTGTTGCGGTGGAGGTCATGCGGGAGGGGCGCAGGTTGGCCACTGCCGCGGGCGAACTGGTGGCGACGGACGGAAAGGTCTGCGCGCGGGCGACGGCGATGCTGATCACCCCGGGACCGGAGCATGATTATCCGACCGTGCCTGACGACGTCCCCGCCGCGATGCACATGGCAGAGCCGGGCGGTTTCCCGGTCAGCGAGGCGTTGCACGATCTGCCGTTTTTCACCAATTTCGTGGAGTTGCGGTATCCGCCGGGGCAGTCCCAGGCACCGGGGCCGACAACGGTATGGATGCGGACGCCGGCCCTGATCGCCGGGGAAGACCCGTCGCCCTTTCAGCGGCTGTGCCCGTTGTCCGATTGTGGCAATGCCATCGGCCGAAATGCCGATCTGGGGCGCTACCGGTTCCTGAACACAGACCTGACCATCGTTGCCCACCGTCCCAGCGCGGAGGAGTGGATGATGAGCACGGCGCGGTCGCATTGGCAGGGCAACGGTATCGGGCTGGCCGAGGCGCATCTGAGCGACAGCCGCGGGCCGATTGCCACAGCCCTGCAATCGCTGACGCTGGAGGTTGCCTGAGGCGGTCACGGCGCGTCCGGGTCCGGGGGCGACAGGCCGCCCATTGACGGGTACTTGGGCAGGCCGTCGTGCAGGTCCGCCCAATCGACATGCTCGGCCCAGTTCACATGGGCCGTCGGACGATAAAGCGCGGGGTTGTCGAGGCTGGCGGCATAAAGGTGGGTTTCCTCCGGCCAGCGGTCGCTTTCGAAATGGACCTGCGTGCCGCAGGTGCCGCAAAAGCCGCGCGACACACCGGGCGAGGATGCAAAGGTCGCAAGTGTTCCGGTCCAGGTGACATCCGTTTTCCGCATGCCGATGAACGAGGTGAAGGGCGACGCCGTTGCGCGGCGGCAGCTGGTGCAGTGGCAATGCGCCTGCCACAGCGGGTCGCCCGTGGTTTTCCAGCGGATCGCGCCGCACAGGCAGCCTCCGGTCAGTTCTGTCATTCCGCTCTCCTCCAATCAGTTGTCCCGCGCGGTCACAGCCTCGCGCATCCAGCGTTGCAGGTGGAGAATGGAGTGTTCCGAGCTTACTCCGCAACCCGGATCCACCACCAGCGGGCCGGGCACGTAGCCGCGGGATTTCAGCCCCTTCTGAACGGATTCGACCAGCCGGATATCTTCCTCCACCGTGGTTTCGCGGTCCTGAACGGCCATCCCGCGGACGGTTTCGTTTTCCGCACCGCCGACCGAGTACCACCCGCGCCACACCACCACGTTGTCGGCGTCAACGGGGCGCCAGTGATAAGTGTTGAGCAGGTTGCCCGGATAGACCTGAAACGAAAACATTGGCCACAGGAACCAGCTTGAATACCTGTCATTGTTCTCGAAACCCGAGTTGATGTCATAGCTCATCCGGTCCAGCGCATTGCATTCGGTGGTATGGCGCAGGCAATAGCCCTGAGGCTGGATGTCATAGGTTTCAGGCTTGATCACGCCGGTGGAAAATGTCGGGTGATTGAGCGCGCAGTGATAGCATTCACTGTAGTTTTCCACCGACACTTTCCAGTTGCAGTTTTCCGGGATCTCGACCCATTCCAGCGGCTCCAGCGTGGCCCAGTGCGGCAGGAAGGTTTCAAGCTCGGTGCGTGCGTCCGGAAACCAGTCGTCCATAGCTGCGGCATCCGGATCGAGGTTGACGAAGATGAACCCGAGAAAGATCTCGGTCCGGACTTCGGTCAGGCAGATGCGCGACTTGTCGAACCCGGGCACCGCGTTGATGTTCGGGCCGGCGCGCAGGTGACCGGTCAGTTCATAGGTCCAGGCGTGGTAGGGGCAGACAACCACGCGGGTGTTGCCCGATCCCTGCACCATCTGATGCGCGCGGTGCTGGCAGACGTTGTAAAAGGTCCGGATCTGGCCGTCGCGGCCGCGGATGCAGAACAGGCTTTCGCCGGCCAGGTCGAAGGAAAAGTAGTCGCCGGTGTCATCAAGCTGGCTGACATGGCCGGCAAACTGCCAGGTGCTGGCAAACAGGCCCTGCACTTCGTCTGCATAGATGGCCGGGTCGGTATAGTAGCGCGCGTCAAGGCTCCGTGTCAGCGGTGCGTTCATTCCGGGTCTTCCACATAGATGTTGAGTTCATGCCGGCGTTCGTGGAACCGGCTCACCCGGTCCACGATTTCATCACTGGCCCCCGCGATGACAAAGCTGAGAAGCGTTTCCAGAAGCGCAATGGTCGAGACGGAGGACGGGAAGAATTGCGGGTTGTCAGCGGCAAGGACAAACCCGTGATCGGCGTTGCGGATGATCGGGCTGGCCGGGCTGTCGGACAGGCCGATGATGGTCAGCCCCTGTTCCCGCGCGGTCTGTAATGCGCCGACGACCTCGGCGCGGTAAGGTTTGCAGGTGATGGCGATCAGGACGTCGCGCCGGTCGGCCCAGGCAAGGTCGTCGACGGGGGTGGAGCCGGGACGAGGGATGGCGTGGAACTGAACCATCCCGGTTGAGGCGAGATAGGTGAAATTGCGCGCGTTGGCGTTGTTGACCCCTACGCCCAGCGTATAGACGCTGCGGCTGTTCCATATCGCGTCGGCCGCGGCTTTCAGCGCGTCCGCGTCGGTCGCGGCGAAGGTTTCCTCGAGATTGCGGATGGCGGCCGCCGCCATGTCGGCATAGAGCCCGCCCAGATCCCCCGATTTGCGGATGTCCTGCAGCCAGCGGGCGCGGTCAGGCAGGGCCACGGCGCCTTGCCGGATGGCATCGCGAAACGGCGCGCGGAAATCTTCGTACCCGTCATACCCCACCTGCCGGGCCATGCGGACAAAGGTGTTGGGCTTGACGTTGGCGGCTTCTGCAATCTCCCGCACCGTGGAGACGCCCACGTCGTTGGGGTTCTCCAGAACATAGCGCGCGGCCTTCTGCGCCTCGGGTGTCAGGGCGTCCCATTCCTCGCTGAGGCGGTCCAGAACCTGAGATGATACATTTGTGTCATTCATGATTGACGACGGTACACCTGTGTGATTACGCTGTCGAGTGAAAATCGTGTCTGGCTCGAAAGGACAACCGGCATGACCGAAACGCAGCTGCCCGAATACGCGCGGGTCGTCATTGTCGGCGGCGGGGTGATGGGGGTCGGATTGGCCTATCATCTGGGCCACGAAGGGTGGGGGCCGGAGGTGGTTCTGCTGGAAAAGGCGGAACTGACCAGCGGGTCCACGTGGCACGCCGCGGGTCAGATCACGCATTCGACCAGTTCGTTTTCGCTGGGCAAATGTGTGGACTACAATATCGGGCTTTATTCCGGCGCGCTGGAGGCAGAGACCGGTCAGGCCGTGACATGGCATGGCTGCGGGTCGTTCCGGCTGGCGTATACCGAGGATGAAATGGACTGGCTGCGGCACACGCTGTCGGTGGGGCGGGCGTTGCGGTTCAACATGGAACTGGTCGGGCCGGACCGGGTGGCGCAACTGCATCCATTCTACAATCTCGACGGGGTTCTGGGGGCGTTGTACACGCCCGATGACGGCCATGTGGACCCGACGAACGTGACCATGGCGATGGCCGCGGGCGCGCGGGCAAGGGGCGTGCGGATCGTGCGGCGTTGCCGGGCGACGAACATCACGCAAGCGAAAAATGGCGAATGGATCGTTGCGACGGAGAAGGGCACGATCCGGTGCGAACACGTGGTCAACGCCGGCGGGACCTATGCCCGGCAGATGGGGGAATGGTCGGGCCTGCAGCTGCCGATGACGTCGATGACGCATCATTATTTTGTCACGGAACCGGTTCCGCAATTTGCCGATCTGGAACGGGAACTGCCGGTGATCCGGGATGACCGCGAGGTTTCGGGTTACATCCGGATGGAGCAGAAGCGGGGGCTGATCGGGATTTATGAAAAGGCGGATCCGAACGCGGTCTGGCTGGATGAATGCCCGTGGGATTACGAGAACTGGCTGTTTGACGCGGATTACGACCGGATCATGCCGTGGCTGGAGGCGTCACTGAACCGGATGCCGGTGCTGGCCGATCGGGGCATTCAGCGCGAAGTGCACGGGGCCATTTCGCACCCGCCGGATGGCAATCCGCTGATCGGGCCGGCGCCGGGTGTTCGAAACTACTGGTGTTGCTGCGGCACCCAGATCGGCATCGGCTGGGGTCCGGGGCTGAGCCGGGAACTGGCGCGGTGGATGGTGCACGGGTCGGCGGATATTTCCATGCGGGAGTATGATCCGCGACGCTTCGGGTCCTATGCGACGAAGGATTGGCAGGTGGTGAAGGCGCGCGAGGATTATTGCCTGCGGCACGAGATCCCGTTTCCGCATTTCAACCGGCCGGCGGGACGCCCGGTGAAACCGTCGCCGCTCTATGACCGGCTGAAGGCGAAGGGTGCTGTGTTCGAAGAAGTGTATGGCCACGAACGCCCGCGCTGGTTCGCCCCTGTGGGTGTTGCGCGCGAAGACCGGTATTCGTTCCGTCGCAACGCTGTGCATGACATCGTCGCCGCTGAATGCGCGGCCGTGCGCGGGCAGGTCGGGATCATGGACATTTCCGCCTTCACCAAGGTGAAGGTGTCGGGACCGGGGGCCGAGGCGTATCTGGCCCTGCTGGTGGCCAACAGGTTGCCGAAAAAGACCGGGGGTATCGCGCTGACCCATATGCTGAACCGGCGCGGGCGGATCGAGCTGGAAACCACCGTGGTCCGGCTGGCTGAGGACAGGTTCTATCTGGTGTGCGCGGCCTTCTTCGAACAGCGATTGCTGGATCATCTGGCGCAGCAGAGATTTTTCGCCGAAAAATCTTTGGGGTCGGAGATTTTCGACGATGAGTTTTGCCGTGTGACCCTGCGGTCGGATGACTGGGCAGCGCTGTCGCTGAATGGGCCCCGGGCGCGGGAGGTGCTGGGCGCCTGCACCGATGCCGACCTGTCCAATGGCGGTTTCCGGTGGCTCACGGCACAGGAGATCACGGTCGCAGGGTGTCGGCTCTGGGCCTTCCGGATGTCTTATGCCGGCGAACTGGGCTGGGAACTGCACCTGCCGCGGGGTGACGCGGTCACGGTTTATGATGCTTTGTGGGCAGCGGGCGAACCGCACAGGATCGCCGATTACGGGTCGTTCGCAATGAATGCGCTGCGGATGGAAAAGGGCTTCAAGGGGGCCGGCGAACTGACCAACGAAGTTACTTTGGCCGAGGCCGATGTTCTGCGGTTCGCCCGATCGGAATTTGAGTATTTGGGCAAAGATGAAACACAAGGTCAGGCCGCGACGCTGCCATGGATCTGTGCCAGTCTGGAGATCGAGCCGGACGGGGTGGCGGATGGCCACGGCGGAGAGGCCGTATTGATGGACGGTGTCGCCGTCGGGGCAACGAGTTCCGTGGCCTACGGGCCCACGGTCGGAAAGATACTGGCCTTTGCCTATGTGAAACCCGAGGCGGCCCGGCCGGGTCAGGCGCTGGAGGTTGTGATCATGGGGGTGCCGCGCCGGGCACGTGTGCTGGATGCCCCGGCCTATGATCCGGACAGCCTGCGGCCGAGAACCGACGCTGCAATGGAGGCTGCGGAATGAACGTGCCGGACAAAATGAAGGCGATGGTGCTGACCGGGCATGGCGGGCTGGACGCCTATGAATGGCACGAAGACTGGCCGGTGCCGCAGCCGGGTCCGCGGGACGTGATCATCCGGGTCGGGGCCTGTGGTTTGAACAACACCGACGTGAACACGCGATCGGGCTGGTATTCCAAGGATGTCAGCGAGGCGACGACCGGTGGCGCCTATGACAGCGTGGGCGAAGAGGACCCGACTTGGGGCGGCCGGCCCATCACCTTTCCCCGCATTCAGGGGGCGGATGTGGTCGGCATCGTTGTTGCGGTTGGGGCCGAGGCCGACACCGGCCTGATCGGCCGGCGTGTTCTGGTGGACGGGTGGGTGCGGGACTGGTCGGATCCGGGGAACAGGGACAAGACCGGCTATTTCGGCAGCGAGTGTGATGGCGGGTTCGCGGAATACACGCGCGCGGACGAACGCAATGTCGCCGTGGTGGAAAGCGAATTGCCGGATGCCGCGCTGGCCACGTTCCAGTGCAGCTACTCGACCGCCGAGGGGATGCTGGCGCGGGCGCAGGTCGGTCCCGATGACACGGTTCTGATCCCCGGTGCTTCGGGAGGTGTCGGCGGCGCGCTGATCCAGCTGGCCAAACGCCGCGGTGCCCGGGTGATCGCGATGGCGTCGCAGGCCAAGCACGAGAGCGTTGCAGCGTTCGGCCCCGACCTGTTGTTGCCGCGCAATCCCGGCAACCTGCGCGCGGCGCTGGGTTCGGAAACGGTGACGGTGGTTGCCGACGTGGTCGGCGGCGCCATGTGGCCCCGGCTTATCGACGTGCTGGAACGTGGCGGGCGCTATACCTGTTCGGGCGCGATTGCCGGGCCGATGGTGGAGCTGGACCTGCGCACGTTTTACCTGCGGGACCTGACCTTCACCGGGTCCACGGTGATCGAGCAGAAAGTCTTTCACGACGTTGTCGGCTATATCGAACGCGGCGAAGTACGGCCTGCGCTGGCGGCGACATATCCATTGTCGGAGCTGCGCGAGGCACAGGCTGCCTTTATCGAGAAGCGCCATACCGGCAATATCGTGGTGATGCCATGAGCCGCGCGGTCTGGGACAACCTGCTGGCCGAGGCCCGCGCTGTGCATCAGCGACATCCGGCCCTGCAGGGCTTCTGTCCCTTTCCGGACCATGTCACGGCGCAGGAAGTTGAACCTTACGACATCCCCGGCAGCGCCCTGATGGCGGCGGATGAGGCACTGGTTTCACGGGGGTACGGCCGTCTGACCGAAATGTTTCGCAGGGCGGCGCCGCTGGCCCATTGGCGCGAGACCTACAAGGGTACCGGTATTGGCCGGGATTTCCTGGACCGGTTCGCCTGATATTGCCTGATCGGTTCGGGCGGTGCTTTTGACAGTGACACCATGGGGGCCTGGGTGGTCTATATGCCGGCCCGGCTCTGGTACAGCTGGCACCATCATCCGGGCGAGGAGATGTACCTGATCCTGGCCGGCCAGGCAGAGTTCCTGCGCAAAGGTCATGCGCCCGAAACGCTGTGCGAGGGTGACACCGTTCAGCATGAGAGCAACCAGCCCCACGCTGCCGAAACCCATGACAGCCCTTTGATGGCCTATGTGGTCTGGCGTAACGGTTTCAGGACCAAACCGGTACTGACCCCGCCGGAGATGCTGTCATGACAGAGAGACCATCAGCGGCATTGCCCGTGGGTTGGGCGCCTGTATTCGCGAGGGCATCCGAGCGGCAACGCGTGTCCATGACCGCTTTGCGTGAACTGGTTCAGAATGTGGCAGCGGAAGTAGAGGCCGGTCCTCTGACCGAGACCCTGAAATGGGGGCAGCCCTCCTGGCTGACCGAGGCCACGGGTGCGGGCACGACCCTGCGCATGGGAACTGTCGATGCGGACCGCGTAGCGCTCTTCGTGCATTGCCAGACGGATCTGGTGGACCGCTACAGGACGCAATTCCCCGAAGTGTTCGAATATGACGGCACTCGGGCCGTCATCGTCCCGCCTGACACGGACTGGCCCGAGGTGCCCCTGCGTGCAGTGATCGGACAGGCGCTGACCTACAAGCGGGACAGGAAGAGGGCGCGGAGATGAAGATCACGCAGATTTCGGTGTACCAGGTCGACCTGCCGCTGGAGCATCCTTACTGGCTCTCGGGTGGACGGCTGAAGTTCGAGGTGCTGGACGCGACGTTGGTGAAGCTCGAAACCGATGCGGGGATCACGGGGTGGGGCGAAGGCACACCGTGGGGCCATACCTATGTTCCGGCGCACGGACCGGGCATACGGGCGGGGCTGGAAACCATGGCGCGGTTCGTGCTGGGGCTGGACCCGCGCCGGGTTCTGGATGTGGAACGGGCAATGGATCTGGCCCTGCCCGGGCATCTCTACGCGAAGTCACCGGTCGACATGGCCTGCTGGGACATTGCCGGGCAGGCGGCAGAGTTGCCGATTGCCGACCTGATGGGCGGCGGATCGCGGACACCGCGGCCCATCGCGTCGTCGGTCGGGGCCAAGACCGTCGGGGAAACCCGGGCCGTCTTGCAGCGGTATCGTGACCGGGGATATGTGGCGCATTCCGTCAAGATCGGCGGCGATGTCGAGCGCGACGTGGCCCGGATCCGCGATGTGGAAGCGCATCGCGCGCCGGGCGAGATCATCCTTTACGATGTGAACCGCGGCTGGTCGCGGCAACAGGCCCTGCGGGTGATGAGGGCGACCGAGGACCTGCGCGTGATGTTCGAACAGCCCGGGGAAACGCTGGACGATATCGCGGCGATCCGGCCGCTGCACGCGGCGCCGGTCAGCATTGATGAATGCCTTGTGACCCTGCAGGATGCGACACGGGCGGCCCGCGAGGGGCTGGCGGAGGTGTTCGGGATCAAGCTGAACCGGGTCGGCGGGCTGACGAGGGCGGCCCGGATGCGGGATATCGCGCTGGCGCACGGGATCGACATGTTCGTGATGGCGACTGGCGGATCGGTGCTGGCCGATGCCGAGGCGCTGCATCTGGCGGCTACCGTGCCGGACCATGCCTGTCATGCGGTCTGGGCCTGTCAGGATATGCTGACGGTGGACATCGCGGATGGCCGCGGCCCGCGGAACCGGGACGGGCATCTGCATCTGCCGGAACGGCCCGGGCTGGGCGTCGCGCCGGACGAGGGGGCGCTGGGCGATCCGGTGGCGGTGTATGCGCTGTGACGGCGGGATCATGAGTATTTGGGCAAAGATGAAAAGGTGGGGACAGGGTTGAAGATCACCAGTATTTCTGTCTGGCATGTTCCGCTGACCAGCCATGAAACCTATTACATGGCCGATGGCAAAAGCTGCGACACGGTCGAGACCGTCGTTCTGGCGCTGGATACCGATGCCGGCCTGACCGGGTGGGGCGAAGTTTGCCCGATCCCGCATTATCTGCCCGCTTATGCGCGCGGCGTTGCGCCGGCGATCGGAGATCTGGAGCCGGTTTTGCTGGGGGCCGACCCCGTGGGCCCGGACGCTGTGATGGCGCGGGCTGACGGACCGGTGCGCGCAAATGGGTGGCCGGCTGCAATCGGCGCTGAATATCGCGCTTTGGGATCTGACGGGGCAGGCGGCAGGCCTGCCGCTGTACACGCTGCTGGGCGGGCGGCAGTCGGACACGATGCCGCTGTACCATTCGATCACCTGCATCGCTCCGGAGGATATGGCAGAGATTGCCCGGACGGCGTTTCAGGATGGCATCCGGCAGTTTCAGGTCAAGCTGGGTGCGGATGGCGACTGGCGGGCGGATGTGGAACGTCTGCGCGCGGTTCGGGCGGCGGTTGGTGACGGGCCGCTGGTATATGGTGACTGGAATTGCGGGGCGGGATCGCTGGAGGCGACACGTGTCGGTCGTGCAGTGGCCGATCTGGACGTCATGCTGGAGCAGCCCTGTGCCAGCATCGCGGATTGCGCCCGCGTGCGGGCGGCCACCGGGCTGCCGATGAAGCTGGATGAAAATGCGCATGACATGGCCAGCCTGCTGGATGGCCACGCCCGTGGCTGCATGGATGCCGTGGCGGTCAAGCTGTCCAAGTTCGGCGGTTTGTCGGCCGCGCGGCGGGCGCGCGACCTGTGCGCGCATCTGGGTGCGGTGATGTGCATCGAGGACACGTGGGGGTCCGACATCGCCACCGCCGCGCTGTTGCATCTGGGCGCCGCGACGAACCCGCGGCACCTGATGAATGTTTGCGATCTGTCCGGCTATGTCAGCCCGCGTCTTGCGCCCGCGGGACCGGTTCGCAAGGGCGGGCAAATTGCACCTCCTGACGGGCCGGGGCTGGGCGTTGCGGTGGACAGGGCTGCACTGGGCGCACCGGATCTCATTCTGGATTAGGGAAAGATCATGCCGACGATACAGACACAGGCCGCGTGGGCCGAACGGGCAAGGGCCGTATTGCCGGGAGGCGGGTTCGGCAATTTCGACGCCGAGACATTCATCCGCGACGGACAGGGCAGCCGGGTCCGGGACGAGAACGGCAAGGCGTATGTCGACCTGTTGATCGGGTCCGGGCCCATGTTGCTGGGCCATGGCCACCCGGAGGTGATGGAAGCGATTGCCGAACAATTACCGAAGGGCATGACTTTTTTTGCCAACAACGCCCGGGGCGTCGAGCTGGCCGAGGACATCGTTGCCGCGGTGCCCTGCGCCGAGCAGGTGCGGTTTGTCTCGTCCGGCGGAGAGGCGGACATGTATGCGATCCGGCTGGCGCGGGCGTTTACCGGGCGCGACAAGATCGTGAAGTTCGAAGGCGGCTATCACGGAATGAGCGCCGAGGCGCAGATGTCGCTCGCGCCGTCGAAGCTGGCGAATTTCCCGCAGGCCGTGCCGGACAGTGCCGGCATCCCCGACAGTGTCCGTTCCGAGATGCTGATCGCACCCTTCAACGATGCGGCCTACATTCGTTCGCTGCTGGCCGAGTACGGGGCGCAGGTGGCGGCAATCATTGTCGAGCCGCTGCAGCGGATCATTCCGCCGGAACCCGGTTTCCTGCAGCTTTTGCGCGCCGAATGTGACCGCTATGGCATCCAGGACTAAGCCGCTCTCGCGGCAACGGCGCTTGTTGCTGAGGTAGCGAGCGGAACAATATGTAGGCGCATTTTGCGATGTGACGGACCTGCCTGACGATTGAGGTTTCTCAATTGGACAGGAGGTTCCCATGACACAGGAGAAGATGAGCCCGCTGCGTGCGCGGATGATCGAGGACATGCGCATTCGCGGGTTGGCTGAGACATCGCAGAAAGCGCATATCCGGGCGCTGAAGGATTTCACAGCGTTTCTGGGGCGTGCGCCGGATACGGCGACGCCAGATGAGCTGCGCGCCTATCAGCTTCATATGACCGACACTGAGGTGACGCCGTCGGTCTACAATTCGCGGATCACGGCACTGCGGTTCTTCTTCGGCATGACATGCAATCGGGAGGATATGAAGAAGTACATGCAGTTCCGCACCGAGCCGCGGAAGCTGCCGATTGTGCTGAGCTTCGAGGAGGTCTCGGCGGTTTTGTCCGCGGCCCCTGGGCCCGGTCTCAAGTATCGGGCGGCACTCGGCATCGGGTATGGCGCAGGGCTGCGTGCCTCCGAGGTCACCAATCTCAAGGTTCGGGACATCGACAGTGACCGCATGCTGATCCATGTCGAGCGCGGTAAGGGCGGCAAGGATCGCGATGTGATGCTTTCGCCGTCCTTGCTGGAACTCCTTCGCGACTATTGGCGTGAGGCTCGCCCGCAGGGCTGGCTGTTTCCTGGGCAGAGCCGGGTTGAACCCCTGTCTCCACGGTCCTTGAATCGTGCCTTCAACTCGGCAAAGGCGATGGCCGGCATCAAGAAGCCTGCAACATTGCACTCGCTCCGGCACAGCTTTGCTACGCATTTGTTGGAGGCCGATACGGATGTGCGGGTGATCCAGGTTCTCCTCGGCCACGCCAAGTTGACCACGACGGCACGATATACACATGTGGCGACCAAGACGTTGCGCAATGTGTCCAGCCCGTTCGAGCACATCCAGGATGTGACCTGACGGGGGCTGCAGCGTGCCGCGGCACGCGCTGGAGGTTGCCGACATCTTCCGTGATCATGGGCCTGCCTATCGGCGGGCCAATGCAGGGCGTCTGAGCCTTGGGCAACTCAAAGTGATGTCCGCCATTGAAGCCTGCCGGACCGAAGCACTCGGTGGGCATGTGGCAGCTTGCACCAAATGTGATCACCAGCATATCGCCTACAACAGTTGCAAGAACCGGCACTGCCCGAAGTGCCAGGGACCGGCGGCGCGCGATTGGATGGCGGCGCGGGCAGACGACTTGTTGCCCGTGGAATATTTCCACGTCGTCTTCACATTGCCGGCCGAGATCGCCCGCATCGCCTACTGGAACAAGCGGGCAATGTACGGCCTCTTGTTCAAGGCATCAGCCGAGACGGTGATGACCATCGTCGCTGACCCCAGGCACCTTGGTGCCCGCGTCGGCATGACCTGCGTTCTCCACACCTGGGGATCGGCGATGACGCATCATCCCCACATCCACATGATCGTGCCCGGCGGCGGGTTGTCGCTTGATGGCATCCGATGGATCGGCTGCAAGCCCGGGTTCTTTCTGCCGGTCCGGGTGCTGTCTCGGCTGTTCAGACGCCTGTTCCTTGAGGGCCTGGTCAACTTGCACCGCGCCGGGCAGCTCACCTTCTTCAGTGATCTTGCCGGGCTGGCCGATGCAGATGCCTTCACTGCTTACCTCGCACCGCTGCGCAAAACCGAATGGGTGGTCTATGCCAAACCGCCCTTTGGCGGACCCGAGCAGGTTCTGGCCTATCTCAGCCGCTACACCCACCGGGTCGCGATCTCCAACCATCGCCTCGTCAGCGCAGATGCCGACACCGTTTCCTTCCGCTGGAAGGATTACCGCATCAAGCGCGGCGACCGGATGAAGGTCATGCGGCTCGACACGGGCGAGTTCATCCGCCGGTTCCTCATGCATGTCCTGCCCGATGGATTCCATCGCATCCGCCACTACGGCCTGCTGGCAAGCGCCGCCCGCAAGGCCAACATCGCGAAGATCCGCACATTGCTCGGTGCGGAACCGACCAGGCAGGAAGACGCACCCTCTGCCGAGATCATCCCTCTAATCTTGCGCGAGCCATGCCCCGACTGCGGCGGACCCATGCGTATCACCGAGACGTTCCGGCGCGGCGAGGTTCCGCAATCCCGCGCCCCACCGAGGAGACAGGCCGCATGACCGGGCGCGCGCTCATCCCAACCGCTACCAACCGGGTGACTCAGCCACACCGGTCGAGCCCCCTTGTCCAAAGTGAGTTGGAAAGCCACACAAAAGGCACAACACGGCTACTACCCGGGCTAAATCCAGGCCAAACCCTCTCGCGAAACATGGAAGCGGTCGACATCGCGCCCCACACCAACGTATCCGTCGCGGTCACAGACCCAGCCGACAACGCTCTTTCCCCATAGACACCGCCCAGTCCCCGCGGCTTCCTCCCTGAGAGGTTTGTCAACGCGGGCCACGCTCACGCCCGGCCGATATCCCGCGCAATGGCCCGCGTCGAAAAACCTTCATCGTGCTGGTCTTTGACGAGATCGTCACCGGGTTCCGGTTTGCTTATGGCGGAGCGCAGGAGCTGTATGGGGTCACGCCGGATATCTGCACGCTGGGCAAGATCATCGGTGGTGGCTTCCCTCTGGCTGCGATCGCCGGGCGACAGCAGATCATGGCGCATTTTGACAAGGCTGCGGTGGGCGAGGACCGCTGGCTGATGCAGCTGGGGACGCTGTCGGGCAACCCCGTGGCCTGCGTGGCCGGGATGAAAACGATGGAGGTCCTGCGCAGGGAAGGGCAATACGACCGTCTGCGCGCCAACGGGCAGCGGTTGATGGAGCTTGGCTCGGCGGCGCTGACGCGGCACGGCATCGCGCATCGGGCCGTCGGGGATCCGACATTGTTCGAGTTCGTTTTCACCGACGGTCCCGTGCGGGAATATCGCGATGTGTTCCGGTCCGACGGGGGCCGGGCTGCGCAGTTCAACCGGATCCTGATGCAGGAAGGCATGTTCAAGTCGCCGGGCAAAACCTATCCGTCACTTGCGCTGACGGACGAGGATTTTGCACTTTGCGAAGCGGCCTATGAGGCGGCGGCAGCGGCTCTGGGGCGGGCGTGAACGCCGTGAAGTAACGTCAACGGGTCCCTGCCGTCCGGGTGCCGGGACCGGGCGCATTGCCGGATCACGGCGCCCGGCCCGGCCTCAGATCAGACGTCCCGCCAGTGCGGGTTGAGCCAGGCGCGTTTTCCGGCCCGGTCGATTATGGACACGCGCAGCCACGGCGAATTGGCGAGGCGGTCGATGTTGACGCGGGTGCGGGACATGCTTTCGCCGTGCACGGCGGCCGAGGCCGTCCCCTGACCGACAACGATCACCGACGCGACGGCGCTGGATTCCACGGTCACATAGCGGTCTTCGTACGTGACGCCGTAGAAATCCGGCCCGGTCGAGGCATAGCTGTGCCCGGCTTTCAGTGCGTCGAGCAGCATGTCGGGGTCGTTGGCCTCGGCCTTGACCATCACCCAGCCGCCGAAATGGTCCGGCTCGGTGAAATGCGCGTCGTCGGTAGCACACAGGTTCAGCCGGCGGCCTTCGGACAGCAGTTGATCGAGCGTGTAGAACCCGTGCGGGCGATCACAGCCGGTGGCGCAACCGTGGTTGTAGATCTCGACGGCATGGGCGGCTTCGATGCTGCGGGCGTCGTCGGTGGTCAGCTGTGACCATTCGGGATGGGCGATGGCGACATAGGCGCCGGACTCGCGGGCCCGGGCGGCGATTTCGGGCCCGGTTTCCTGATCGCTTATCGGCAGGAAATGCGGCGCGTTGGGTGCCTTGAAATCTTCGGGGAGCCCGACGGCAAGGATATGCCACAGCTCTCCGTTCGCCATGGCGCCGGAATGCAGCTCGGCCCCAAGGATCGTGGTGAACTGATTGTCGCGGAACCCCTTGGTGTCGGCAATCGGGTAGCCGTAGGCGCCGACGAAATGGTCGGTCAGGGCGATGAAATCATACCCTTCCGCCTTGTAGCGCCGACACACTTCCTCGGGCTCCAGCGCGCCGTCGGACAGGTTTGAATGTGTGTGCAGGTTGCCGCGCCAGAAACGGCCCGGTGCTGCGAACATGGCTTCGGACATGCGCCCCTCCAGTCTTTGTCTGGACGAGTGCTAATGCATGAATATGTGACAGGGCAATGACAGTTCGCGGATCGGCGGCACCAGATCACGAATTGCGGAGTGCCGCCCCTGAAACCGGATCAGATATCGCTGCCGCCGAACACGTGATGGACGATGTCGCCACGTTCCAGGCCGCGTTTGCCGAGGTCTTCGTCGCTCATCGACATCAGGAATTCGACCTGACGGATTTTTTCGTTTGTTTCCGAGATGGTCGACAGCGTGCGGCCAACGGCGCGTGCAGCTTCGACAATGCCGTGAAACAGGTTGTGGTTTACCGGGGCGGATGTTGAAACGTGAGCCATGGCAGCACCTTGTCTGTTTTTCCTGTGTTGTCAGACAAGATATGCTGCAAGTGCGAAATGAGTAGGTGCAATGCCGAATACCCGGGTTGCAGAGGCTGCAACGCTGGCGTCAGGCCTTGAACGCGTCGTCCACCGGAGTCTGCAGGCCGGTCACCAGCGCATTTGTCTGTGCCGCCATGCCGATCACGGCCAGCAATTCGCCGTGCATCGCGTCCGTCATTCCCTTGGCACGTGCCGCGGCAGTGTGGGAATGCACACAATACTCGCAGCCATTGGCGGTAGAGACGGCGATGTACACCAGTTCCTTGACCAGCGGATCAAGCGCGCCGGGGGCCATCACGTCCTTCAGCCGGTCCCACGTGGCGCGGAGCAGGGCGGGATCATGTGCCAGCGCGCGCCAGAAATTGTTGACATAATCGGTGCCGCGGGCGGCCCGGATCTCGTTGAAGACAGCCAGCGCCTCGGCGCTGGCCTCTTCGTCGGAAAGCAGCGTAACTGTTGCCATCAGACCATCGCGAAGATACGGCAGGGGCCGCCGGTGCCGCCTTTGTGCGTGTTTGCACCGACCACAAGGGTCGCGCCGGCCGCTGGCACCTGATCCAGACCCCTGAGGTTCTCGATGCCGTAGCGATTGGTTGGCAGCCACGCGTAATGGGTGACGAAATCCCCGCTGGGACCGTGGTCCAGCGACAGGGTGTCGACCGCAAGCGCGACGGCGCCGGTGTTTTCCAGCAGCATCTGCGCGGCTTCCACGTGGAAGCCCGGGAAGTGCATCTTTTCGTCCGAACCGACATTCCGGTACCCGTCACCGCCGGTCTTGCCGGCCCAGCCGGAATGCATCGCGACGCAGGCACGGTCTGGAATGTCGCCGTTGGCTGACATCCACGCCTTGAGATCGTCCGGGGTGACCTGCGCGTCCGCGTCGTCCTGTGCCTTTGCGGCGATGTCGATGACACAGAGCGGCACGACGAGGTTTTCGACCGGGATCTCGTCAATCGACTGTCCGTCCGCCGAGAAATGCAGCGGTGCATCGACATGGGTGCCGGTGTGTTCGTTGATCGCGAGGTTGAACAGGTTGAACCCGTGTTCCTTGAAGTTGAACGCTTGCTCGGCAGTGATGCCGGGGGTGCCGAAATAGGTCGGGAACGTATCGTCGTAGACATGGGTCATGTCGACAACGCTGCCATGCCCATCCGCCATTGCTGCCGGAGCCGTGGCGGCCCCGCCGACGGCTGCGGCCGCACCCGCCATGGCCGTGGTTCTGAAGAAATCGCGTCGCGAGAGCATCCGCTCTTTCACGGCGTCCATCACACAAATATCACACATCGGCTGTTACCTCCCAGATTGCACCGGATCGTACCGGTGGTGGTAACACAGTAGCCGGAGGACAGATTCGGTCAAACCGTTGCGGAATCGACCGGTTTGTCGGTCAGGATGAACCCGACACCGGCAATGACGATGCCACCACCGATCAGCGCCAGCCCGGCCAGACGTTCACCAAGGAACAGGTATCCGCCGAGCACGCCGAAGACGGGCAGCAGCAGCAGGAACGGCGCCACGTGGCTGACCGGGTTGCGGCGGACGAGGCTGTACCACATGCCGTAGCCCAGAGCCGTCATCCCGACGCCAAGATAAAGAACCGTGGCCCAGACCATGGCATTCGCGTTGCGGATCGCCTCGACCTGTCCGTTTTCGAAGATCAGAGACATGATCAGCAGTTGCGGCGTTGCCATAACCGCGACCCATGCCGTTGTTGTCAGCCCGTTCAGCCCGTGCAGCAGCCGGACCATCGCTTGCCCGAAAGCCCAGGCGATTGCCCCGCTGATCACCATCAGAACGGCACCCCATGCCGCGGCGACCTCGGGCACGCCGGCGATCAGCGCAACACCACCAAAGGCAATTGCAATGCCGGTCCATTTTCGCAGGCTGGTTCGTTCGCCCAGAAACAGCGCACCGATCAGTGTCAGGAACGGCACTTCGAGCTGGATCACCAGCACGGCGACCGAGGCGTCGATTGATTTCAGCCCGGTGAAGACCAGCGAGTACTGGATCGCCGCCGACACCACCGCGATCCAGAACAGGCGGGCGAGATGGCCGCGCGGCACGGGCACGAACCACACCAGCAGTGCCGCCGTCAGCGCGAAGCGGAAACACATCAGCAGGATCGGCGGAAAGGTTTCGATCGCGGCCTTGGCAAAGACCACGCCCATGCCCCAGACAAGCGCGACACCGACACCGAGGCCGATGTCGCGGGGGGTCAGAGATGCCGCCAACGGATCGCTGCCGGTTCAGAGAGAGGCAAAGCCGGTGTCGAGCGCGCCCAGAACCGTGTTCACATCGTCCTCGGTCAGGACCAGTGGCGGTGACAGGATCACGTTCGGGCCGGAAATGCGGATCATCGCGCCGGCCTGATAGACGGCGTCCTGCAGTTTGAAGGTGGTTGCCTTGTCGATTGGCGTCTTGGTCGCGCGATCGCTGACCAGTTCCATTGCCAGCATCAGACCGTGGCCGCCGCGCACGTCGCCGATGATGTCATAACGGGCCTCCAGCGCCTTCAGACCGTCGTGGAACTGCCGTCCGCGTGCAGCGGCATTGGCCGCCACGTTCAGTTTCCGGGTCTCTTCGAGACAGGCCAGCGCCGCCGCGGCCCCGACCGGGTGACCGGAATAGGTGTAGCCGTGACCGATATTCGCGATCCCGGTTTCGTCGTTCTCGAAGGTCTGCGCGATGTCTTCGGACAACATCAGTGCGCCGAACGGGAAGTACCCGTTGGTGATCGCCTTGGCGGTGCTCATCATGTCCGGCTGAACGCCCCAGTGGCGGGATCCGGTCCAGTCGCCGGTGCGTCCGAAGGCGGTGATCACCTCGTCTGCGATCAGCAGGATACCGTTTTTCGAGCAGATTTCGCGCACGCCGGGCATGAAGGTTTCGTGCGGCGGGATCACACCGCCGGCACCCAGAACCGGTTCCATGATGAAGGCGGCAATCGTGCCGGCGCCCTGAAATGCAATCTCGTCTTCCAGCGCGGCGAGGCAAAGCTGCGCAAGCCGCTCCGGATCGCTTTCGTTGAACGGGTTTCGATAGGCATAGGGGGCGGGGATCTGGAAACACCCGGCCAGCAGCGGTTCGTAAGGGGTGCGGAAATTGGCGTTGCCGTTGACTGAGGCGCCGCCGAAATGGGTGCCGTGATAGCCTTTCTTGAGGCTGAGATACTTGGTGCGCCCGGCTTCGCCGCGCACCTTGTGGTACTGGCGCGCCAGCCGCAGGGCGGTTTCCACGCTGTCGCTGCCGCCGGACGTGTAGAACGCCCGCGACAGGCCGTCCGGCTCAAAGAAATCGCGCATTTCCTCGGCCAGCTGGATCACGCAGTCATTCGTCGTTCCGCGGAAGATCGAGTAATAGGGCAGGCGATCCAGCTGCGCGGCGATGGCATCCTTCACCGGCTGGCAGGAGAACCCGAGGTTGACGTTCCAAAGACCGCCGACCGCGTCGATAACCTCGTGCCCGTCGATGTCGGTGATCCGCACGCCCTGCGCACCGGTCACGATGGTGGGCGGGTTTGCGAGGCTGTCGGCGGGATGGGCCATGGGGTGCCACAGCGAGCGGGCATTCATTTCCTTGAGGTAATTCGAGTCTTTCATCGGGGCGGCTCCTCGGAGGCAAGAGTTGCGTTTCAGGTGTTTCGCCGGGATCTGCGGATGGTTTTCGGCGGTTTCATGCGGCGCGTTCCAGCGGGAAGTCTTCAGGAAAAAAGCCACCGATCCTTTCAGTCAGTTGCCGGGCGGCGATGGCCAGTTCGCGTCGGATTTCCGCGGCGGCCTGCGGCGTGATCCGCGCGCAGGGCGCGGCGACGGCCAGTGCGCCGACCGGGCGGCGGTCTGTACCGAAAACCGGTGCAGCGTGGGAATGCACTTCGTCTTCGAAACCGGCGACGGATTCAGCGGTGCCGACGCGCCGTATGGTTTCGAGCTGCGCCAATATCCGTTTGCGGTCTGTGATCGTATTCGATGTATAGGCTGGCAAGGGTCGGGACAGCACGGCGGACACGAATTCCGGGTCCGAAAAGGCCAGCACCGCCAGCCCGGATCCGGTTGCGTGGAAGGCCAGATCCCCGGTGTCCTCCATGGTGACCTTGGTGGCGTGGGCCCGGCTGTAGGTGTAGGCCAGCGCGCTCAGCTTCTGACCGCGGAGGACCGACATATGCGCGGTTTCGCCGGTACGGTCGCTGAGGGTGCGCAGGATTTCCCGCGACACATTCAGTAGAGGCACGGAGGCCTCCCGAAGGGCCGCGAGACGCAAAACACCGGCGCCCAGCCGGTAGGCCCGGCCCGCTCCGGCCTGTTCGACGAAGCCCTGGTCCTGCAGTTCCCGCAGCAGGCGGTAGACGGTCGCTTTGTTCAGGTCGGACAGGCGCGTCATTTCGCTGAGGCCGATTTCGGGTCGGCTGAGGCTGAAGTTGTTCAGCAGCGACAGGGCCTTGGTGACGGTACCCATTCGGTCTTGGCATCCCTTGAAAACATGGGTCATCGGTTTGACGACGACCGGCGCCCGTATCTACTTGACGGAAGGTGTGCCGGTCTGTCAATCTAAATCAGAACCATTGGTTTGAATAATGAACCGATTGACGGTCGCCGCGAGGAATTGTTTGGCTCGCTCAACGATTTCGGCCGGGGCCGGTCCGGTTTTTGGCGTTACACAGGTTCGGCCAGAACCGGCTGCTAAATGATGCCGCCCGGTTCATGCCGGGCTGAGGGCGCAATTCTTGCGGGTCCGGAAGCCCCGCGGCGACAGGGGAACCCCATGACCGACCAGAACCAGATCGACCGGCTTCGGGCGCAATCGGTGCAGCCTCAGCAGCTTTTCATCAACGGAGAATGGGCTGATGGCGGGGGTGAACCCGTCGCCGTCACGTCACCGATAGACGGATCCGGGCTGGCGACATTGCAGGGGGCGAACCGTGCAGATGTCGAACGGGCCGTTGCCGCGGCAAGGGCGGCGTATTCGGACGGGCGGTGGTCCGGGCTGGCGCCGGCGGCGCGCAAGAAGGTTCTGCACGCAATTGCCGACAGGATCGAGGCGGAGGCGCTGGACCTTGCCGTATTGGGTATTCGCGACAACGGCACCGAGTTGGCGATGGCGCTAAAGGCCGAACCCGGAAGTGCGGCGGGAACGTTCCGCTATTACGCAGAGGCGCTGGACAAGGTGCCGGGCGAGGTGGCGCCGACCGTCTCGAACGTGCTGGGGCTGGTGCATCGCGTGCCTGTTGGCGTGGTCGGGGCGATTGTGCCGTGGAACTTCCCGCTGATGATCGGTGCCTGGAAACTGGCGCCGGCGTTGGCGATGGGCAATTCCGTGGTTCTGAAGCCGGCGGAAACCGCCTCGCTGTCGCTGCTGCGGCTGGCCGGGATCTGTTCCGAGTGCGGGTTGCCGGACGGTGTTCTGAACGTGGTCACCGGAACCGGCGCGGAAACCGGGGATGCGCTGGCGCGGTCGATGGGTGTCGATGTGCTGGCCTTTACTGGTTCGGGTGTGACGGGGCGCAAGCTGTTGGAGGCCTCGGCGCAGTCCAATCTCAAGCGGGTCTATCTGGAACTGGGCGGCAAATCCCCGAACGTTGTCTTTGCCGATGCGCCGGACCTGCAGCAGGCGGCAAAAGTGTCTGCTGCCGGAATATTCCGGAATTCCGGTCAGGTCTGCGTTGCCGGGTCGCGTTTGCTGGTCGAGGCATCGGTACATGACAGGTTTGTCGCGCTGTTGCAGGACGAGGCCGAAAACCTGCGGGTCGGCGACCCGCTGGCCACCGATACGCAGATCGGGGCGGTGAATTCCGAGGAACAGCTGCGCCGGAACCTGAGCTTCATGGACATCGCCCGCGCCGAGGGTGGCGCGGTTGTAACCGGCGGGCGGCGTATTCTGCAGGAAACCGGCGGCACCTACATGGCGCCCACCATTGTCACGAACGTGACCCGCGACGCGACCCTGTTTCAGCGCGAAGTGTTCGGACCGGTTCTGGCGGTCACGCCGTTTGAGACCGAGGCCGAGGCGCTGGGGTTGGCGAATGCCACTGATTTCGGGCTGGCGGCGGCGGTCTGGACCGGGAGCCTTTCGCGTGCGCATCGCATGGTGGCTGGCATTCGTGCCGGTGTCGTGCATGTGAATACGTATGGAGGTGCCGACAATACCGTTCCGCTGGGCGGTGTCGGCCAGTCCGGCAATGGCCATGACAAGTCCCTGCATGCGCTGGACAAGTATGTGGATCTGAAAACCGCGTGGATTCAGCTGTAGACCGGACCTCCGGACGGGTTGGCCATTCGAATCCGCGTCGGACCGGGATTTTTCTTGCAGCGAAATACAGTTCCGCATATCGGAACAGTGGTGTCGATCTGACGTTAGGTCCTGTCCCGGACTGATCCCGAAACGTTTGCGCCGGGAACAGGGGTGGGCTTAACTCAGACCGGAACCTGTGGGAGGGATTATGTCCGAAGCCATCGTATACGAGCGTGTCGGCGATATCGCCGTGCTGAAAGCCAACAATCCACCGGTAAACGCGTTGGGACTGGCGGTGCGGACCGGGCTGATTGACGGTATCGCGCGGGCCGAATCCGAAGGCACCAAGGCGGTGCTGATCTATGGCGAGGGCCGCACCTATTTTGCCGGTGCCGATATTCGCGAATTCGGCAAGCCGCCGGCCGAGCCTTTTCTGCCGGATGTCTGCAACCGGATCGAGGCGTCACCGCTGCTGGTGGTGTCGGCAATGCATGGCACCGCGCTGGGCGGCGGGCTGGAAATCGCGCTTTCAACGCATTACCGCATTGCGGTGCCATCGGCCCGGATGGGTCTGCCCGAGGTGCATCTGGGCCTGATCCCGGGCGCGACCGGAACGCAGCGGCTTCCGCGGTTGACCGGGGTGGAAAAGGCGCTGGAGATCATGACAACGGGTCGTCAGATCGGTGCGAAGCAGGCATTGGATCTGGGTGTGATCGACCGGATTGCCGACGGCGAGCCGCGCGAGATTGGTCTGGCCTATGTGCAGGAGTTGCTGGATGCCGGGGCAACACGGCGGCCGGTCGGTGAAATGCCGGCGCCGGAGCCGATTGATTTCGACGCTGCTTACGACGCGACGCTGGCCAAAGGCCGCGGCCAGATTTCGCCGGCCTATGCCGTGCGCGCCGTGCAGGCGGCCTGTGAATTGCCCTTTGCCCAAGGTGTCGCCCGCGAGCGCGAATTGTTCCGTGAACTGATGGGCACCGATCAGCGGCAGGGCATGATTCACGCGTTTTTCTCGGAACGCGCCGTCGGCAAGCTGCCGGAACTCAAGGGTGTCGAACCCCGGTCTCTGTCGGCGGTCGGGGTCATCGGCGGGGGAACGATGGGATCCGGCATTGCCACGGCGTGCCTGTTGTCGGGTTTGAATGTCGTGCTTCTGGAAATGACGGCCGAAGCAGCGGACGCCGCCCGCGGCCGGATCGAAGGCAATCTTGGCGGGGCGCTGAAACGTGGCAAGATCAGCCAGACCCGGTTTGACGAGCTGACGTCGAAGGCGCTGAGCCTGTCCACCGACTATCACAGCCTTGGTGACGTCGATCTGGTGATCGAAGCCGTGTTTGAAGACATGGACGTCAAAAAGCAGGTATTCGCGCAACTGGATGCGGTGTGCAAACCCGGTGCGATTCTGGCGTCAAACACTTCCTATCTCGATATCAACGAAATCGCGGCCTCCACCTCCCGTCCCGGGGACGTAATCGGGCTGCATTTCTTCTCGCCCGCGCATGTGATGAAGCTGCTTGAGGTTGTTGTTGCGGATGCCACGGCGCCGGACGTGGTGGCGACAGGCTTCGCGCTGGGAAAGACATTGGGAAAGATTTCGGTGCGCGCAGGGGTCTGCGACGGGTTCATCGGCAATCGTATCCTGAAATCCTACCGCACCTGTGCCGACCACATGGTTCTGGATGGTGCAACGCCCTATCAGATCGACAAGGCGCTGACGGCCTTCGGCTTTGCGATGGGGCCATTTGCAGTGGCTGACCTTGCCGGGCTGGACATCGGATGGGCCACACGCAAACGGCTGGCGCCCACGCGCGATCCCCGGGAACGGGTGCCGACCTATACCGACAGGCTGTGTGAAGGCGGGAATTTCGGTCAGAAAACCGGCAAGGGGTACTACGTTTACGAGGCCGGAAAGCGTGCCGGTGTTCCAAACCCGGAGGTTACCGACCTGATCGAAGCAGAGCGGGCCGAGCTTGGACTAACTCCGCGGGCATTCACGGACGAAGAGATTGTTCGCCGCTACATGGCCGCGATGATCAACGAGGCTGCAAAGGTGGTGGGCGAAGGCATCGCGCGCCGGCCGCTGGACGTGGATATGACCCTGCTCTTTGGCTATGGCTTTCCGCGCTACAACGGCGGCCCGCTGAAATGGGCCGACATGCAGGGGCTGGACAAGGTGCTGGCCGATATCCGCGCCTACGCCGCCGAAGATGACTATTTCTGGCAACCCGCACCGCTGCTGGAGAAGCTGGTGGCGGAGGGCCGCACGTTTGACGATCTGAACAAGGAGGCGGCCTGACGCCGCGGGGAGAGTGAGATGGATCTGAACTATTCCGCAGAGGAACTGGCCTTCCGTGACGAGGTGCGGGCTTTTCTGGACGAAAAGCTGCCCAAGGACATCAGCGCCAAAGTCCGGGGTCGCGGGCACCTGACCAAGCAAGACATGGAACGCTGGCACGCGATCCTGAACGAAAAGGGATGGCTCGCGCCGAACTGGCCCGAGGAATATGGCGGATGTGCGTGGAACGCGGTGCAAAAGCACATTTTCGACGTTGAGTGCAACTTTGCCTCGGCGCCGCGCATCATTCCGTTCGGGCTGGCGATGCTGGCGCCGGTGCTGATGAAATTCGGCAATCAGCAGCAAAAGGACCACTATCTTCCGCGCATCCTGAACGGGGATGACTGGTGGTGTCAGGGGTATTCGGAACCGGGTGCCGGATCGGACCTGGCTTCGCTCAAGACCCGCGCAGTGCGCGATGGCGACCATTACATCGTCAATGGTCAGAAGACGTGGACCACGCTGGGCCAGCATGCGGACTGGATCTTCTGTCTGGTGCGGACCGACCCGGACGTGAAACAGCAGGAAGGGATTTCCTTCCTCCTGATCGACATGAAAACACCGGGCGTCGAAGTGCGCCCCATCATCCTGCTGGATGGCGCACATGAGGTGAACGAAGTCTGGTTCACCGATGTCAGGGTGCCGGTCGAAAACCTTGTTGGCGAAGAAAACAAGGGCTGGACCTATGCCAAATACCTGCTGACCCACGAACGGACCGGTATTGCAGGGGTCGGGTCATCACAGGCGGGGCTGGATGCGGTGAAGCGCATGGCCGGATCCGAGATCCACAACGGTCGGCCGCTGATCGAGAACCCGCATTTCGCGGCGCGTATGGCGCAGGTCGAGATCGACCTGATGGCGATGTCCACGACCAACCTGCGGATCATTTCCAAGGCGGCGGTCGGTCAGGCACCGGGGGTTGAGGCATCCATGCTCAAGGTCAAGGGTACGATCATCCGGCAGGAGATCAACGATCTTGCCCGCCGCGCGGCAGGCCCCTACGCGATGCCGTTCCCGTCCGAGGCGGTCGAAGGCGACAACGATCCGATCGGGCCGGAGGGCGCGGGCGTGGTGTCGGCGCAGTATTTCAATAATCGTAAACTTTCGATCTTTGGCGGATCCAACGAGATCCAGCGCGGGATTATTGCCAAGGTCACGATGGGGGGCTGATCCATGAATTTCGATCTGACGGAAGAGCGGCAGATGCTGCAGGATACGCTGCGGCGATATCTGGCGGATAAGTACGACACGGCCACGCGCAATGCGATTTTGGACAGCGACGCGGGTATGAGCGCGGAGATCTGGACCGGGCTGGCGGAACTGGGTGTGATCGGTGCGCTGTTTTCCGAAGCCGACGGCGGCTTTGGCGGTGCCGGCTTTGACATTGCGGTGGTGTTCGAGGAGCTGGGCCGCGCCGGGGTGGTGGAACCGCTGATGGACACTGCGATCCTCGGTGGCGGGCTGATCGCCGCGCTGGGCGACGAAGATCAGAAGCTGCTGGTTGAGGAGATAATCGGCGGCGGGCTGCATGTTGCCTTTGCCCACGGAGAACCGAGCAGCCGGTATGACCTGAGGCGCGTGGAAACCACTGTGGCAGCCGATGGTGACAACGTGGTTCTCAACGGGCGCAAGGCGGTTGTCGCAAATGCCGAGGCAGCAGGGCAGCTGATCGTTTCGGCGCGCGAAAGCGGGGCGGCGGGCGATGCTGACGGGATCTCCCTGTTCTTGGTGCCTGCGGACACCAAGGGTTTTACCATGCGCGGATATGCGATGATGGCGGGCGGCCGCGCGGCAGAGGTGACGCTGGACAACGTGTCGGTGCCGGCCTCGGCCCGGCTTGGCGCGGCGGGTGAAGCCCTGCCTGCGATCGAAACCGCGGTGGTCTCCGCGAACGTGGCGCTTGCTGCGGAAACGATGGGTGCAATGGAAAGCGCGACCGCGCTGACCAAGGAATACCTGATGACCCGCAAGCAGTTTGGCCGCCCGATCGGGACGTTTCAGGCGCTGGCGCACCGTATGTCCGACCTGCTGATCGAGCTGGAACAGGCCCGGTCTGCGGTCATCAATGCCGCGGGGCATCTGGAGACCGAGCCGCGCATCCGCGACATGCAGATCGCATCCGCCCGCAACCTGATGGGACGGGCCGGGCGGCTGGTGGCGGAAGAAGCCATACAGATGCATGGCGGCATCGCGATGACGCAGGAATATGAACTGGCGCATATCGCCAAGCGGATCACCATGGCCGACCATCGGTTTGGCGACACGGATTATCATCTGGAGCGGTTCATTGCTCTCAGTGCCGCCTGATTTCGAGGCCGATCCGGAGGCGATACACAGCGGGGCGCATGCGCTGGTCGGGTATGATGTGGATCTGACTGCCGTGGATGGTTCGGCCCGCGTGACGCTGGAGATCGAGGCAAAGCACCTGAACCGCAACGGCACTTTGCATGGCGGGATCATCGCAATGATGCTGGATGCCGCGGCGGGGTTCGCTGCGTCGCGGGCCCAGTCGCTGACCGGGTTCACGCAGGTGGTGACCGTTTCGCTGAACACGCAATACATGGCCCCGGCCAAATCCGGTCAGGTCACAGCGACCGGGCGAATGTCGGGCGGCGGGCGCAGCATCGTCTATGCCGGCGCTGAATTGCGGGCGCCCAACGGCCGATTGCTGGCCAGCGCGACAGGTGTGTTCAAACGGATCAGGGATCGGAGAAAATGACGCTAGCGCGGGTGGAAGACCTTGGCGACCGGCTGGTTGTCGTGAACATGAACGGTGCGCGGCGCGGTGCGCTGTCGCCTGACCTTTACGCGGCAATTGCCGATGCGCTTGCGGGGGCACGGGACCCGCGTATCCGGGCGGTTCTGCTGACGTCGGAGGGTGGGTTTTCTGCTCCGGCGGCGATCTGAACACGCTGATCGAAAGACGGAAGCTGACCGAGGCGCAGCGCAAGGAGAAGGTCGAGGGCCTGCATGGTTTGATCCGGCTTATCCGCTCTTCGCCTGTGCCGGTGATTGCGGCGGTCGAGGGCGGCGCCGCCGGGGCCGGGCTGTCCATCGCGTTGGCCTGCGATCTGATCGTGGCGACCGAGGGCGCCAAGTTTATCGCGGCTTATGTGAAGGCCGGGCTGGTGCCGGATGGCGGGCTGACATCGTCGCTTTCGCGTCTGATCCCACGCCCGCTGGCGATGGAAATGTGTTTGCTGGCCAAACCGGTCAGCGCGGAACGGATGGCGGCGGCGGGCGCGGTCAATCTTGTCGTTGCGCCGGGCGAGGCTGACCGGCAGGCGCATGTGCTGGCTGACACAATCGCAAAGGGTCCCCGAATGGCGCAGGGCGTCATTCGTTCGCTGGTCGCGTCGGCCTATGAACAGCGCGAAGCGGACCAACTGGCCGCCGAACGCGATGCCATGGCCCGGGCGCAGGGCGGTGCAGAGGCAGCGGAAGGGATTTCTGCCTTTCTTGAGAAGCGCAAACCGGATTTTTCCGGGTGAACCGCTGGCATGATGACATCGACCGGTAGATCGCCGAGCGGCCTTCGGCCCCCGCGGTTTGCGATTCCACGGGCGTCGAGTGGGATTATGCGGCACTCGACGTGGCGATCGGGGCGATGCAGCAGCTTCTGCAGAGCGAAGGCGTGGTTGCCGGAAACCGGGTTTTGCTGCTGGCCGAAAACTGTGGCGCGGCGGTTGCGGTTTTGTTCGCATGCGCCCGGTCCGGCATTTGCGTGATCCCGATCAACGCGCGGCAGACCGCAACCGAGGTCGACCGCATCATCGCCCATGCCGACCCGTCACTGATTATTGCCACGACCGCGGCCTCTCCCGATGCGCGGGACCATGCCGGGCGCCTGGGCAGCACGGAAGCGTCCGGTGCTTTCGGTACGGTTCACGTATGCCAAACCGGCGGCGGGGATACTGACACGCCCGAAGACGTGGCGGTGCTGCTCTATACGACCGGCACGACCGGCACGCCGAAAGGCGTGATGATCACGCATGAAAACCTGCATTTCGCGGGTCGCGCCGCGCAGGCGTTTCGCGCGCTGGGGCCTGGACACAGTGTTTACGGGGTGGCACCGGTGACGCACGTGATCGGGCTGGCTTCCATGCTGACGGCGACATTGTCGGCAGGGGCCACAGCCGTTCTGGAGGCGCGGTTTTCGGCAGAGAGGCTCTATGCTGCGCTGCAAGGGGGGATTTCCCATTTACCGGCGGTTCCGCAGATGCACGCGCTGCTGATGCAGTATGTGCGGGCGCAGGGGCTGGAGCGTCTGCAGAGCGATACGCTGGTGTATGTTTCCTCCGGCGGTGCGCCGCTGGACCCGGACTGGAAGGCGCGGGCCGAACGCTTTTACGGGCTGGCGCTGCAAAACGGGTATGGCATGACGGAAACCACCGCGGCGACGAATATCACCAAGGGTGCCAAGGGCGATCCGGACGTGTCTGTCGGGCCGGTGTTGCCCGGTATCGGCATGAAAATCGACGACACCGTGCCGGGCGGCAGGGACGGGGTTGGCGAGGTTTTGTTGCGCGGACCCAACATCATGAAGGGCTATTTCCGAAACCCGGAAGACACAGCAAAGGTGCTGGGCGCGGATGGCTGGCTGCGGTCCGGCGATCTGGGCCGGATCGACGAGGAGGGGCGGTTGCACATCCTCGGGCGCAGCAAGGAACTGATCATTCATGGCGGGTTCAACGTTTATCCGCCCGAGGTCGAGGCCGCACTGAACGAACACCCGCAGGTGGTTCAGTGCGCCGTGGTCGGGCGTTTGGTCGGGGGTGACGAAAAGGTCGTGGCATTCGTCGAGGCCGCCGAAGGGGATCCGCCTGACCCCGACGCGCTGCGCAGTTTCGCCGCCGACCGGCTGGCGGGGTACAAGCGGCTCAGCCAGATCGTGGTGGTGCCGCAATTGCCGTCAGCGCAGTCGGGAAAAATCCTTAAGCACAAGCTGCTGGACGAGTTTGCCGACCAGTTGGATTGAGCCGGTCGATTAGTCCGGGATCAGGTCGTTCGTTGCATAAAGCAGGGCCGACGATGTGATGGACCGGTCCGAAGTGCCCAGCAGGACCGTGCCGTCGCCGCTCAGCAGCGTGGTGCGCCGGTGCACTTCGAACGCCTGCCCGTCGGAGGTTATGACCGAGCTGCCGGTCGAGCTGTGATCGCTGTATTCCAGTTGCAGGTCATGCAGGTCGAGCTTGCCATGTTGCCGGGATATCCACGCATGCGGCAACACGATGTCGCAATCGTCCGAACGCCCGATGGTCAGGGTTTCACCATTGGCGATGGTCCAGCTTTTTCCAGCCAGTTCGATCACAGCGGAATCCGTGCGCCGGCCCAGCTTGGGGCCATTTGCGCCGAAGATCACTGTCTGCGAGGCCAACTGGTTCGCAGTGAAGGAAAAGACCCGTGTCGGCTGTTTCTTGCCCTTCAGCTTGATGCCACCGAGCGGAACGCAGGTGACCTGAGTATCGGTGTCGAGCCTGTCAAAGCTTTCGTCGCCCACCAGAACCTCGCCCGGTTTGGCCAGCGATGCCAGCCGCGCCGCGGTGTTGACGGCGTTGCCGTAAATGTCGTTGTCGTGGCGCAGGACTTCGCCGAAAAACAGGCCGGCATGCACGGACAGGTCGTGATCCCAGTCGTCCTCGATCATGTGGCGCGCCGCCCGGAACCCTTCATGTGCGTGGCGAAAGACGCTCAGCGTATCGTCGCCCTGAGACTTGATGCAGTGTCCGCCCACCTCTTCGATGATGGTGCGCATCCGGGTCAGCATCAGGCTGATTTGTTGCAGGGCATCCTGCTGCGACATTCGCTCGTAGAGCGGTGTGCTGCCGGTGATATCCGCCATCAGTACGCAGGCGTTTGCCATCGGATGTCCGTGTTCGTTAACTGCCGTTCTGATAACGATTATTGTGTTGTGTCTTTGATTGCGAGTCTGTTTCTCGCGGGCGTGCCTGTCATAAATGGGAACCTTCGGCCGCGGCCCTGCAAGATCGTGAAGACAATTGGCCGGATGTAAAATGCGACTGTCCGGCGGGCTCAGTCGGGCAACACGAAGAACCCGATCCGGGACGGGGTGTCGGGGCCGGAATGCACTGTGATTTCAGCGATATTCGGATGCGTTTCCGTGTTGGGATCACCGCCGCCATTCAGGTTTCTGGCCAGTCGCGGAAAGCTGGAGCCAGCGACGTGCACGCGGAACCGGTGGCCGGGACGCAGAAGGTAGGCGATATCGCCCATCCGGATTTCGACCGGATAGATGGTTCCGGGCGTCATCAGCCCCGGCAGGTCGAACCCGTCCCGGTAGCGCAACCGCAGGGCGCCTTCGAGGATCGTGACAGAGGTGCCGGACGGATCGACATCGGTTAGCCGGACGACAAGGTCGGTATCGGGCACATCTGCCGAAATCCAAAGTCGCGCAGAGACGGGCCCGGCCAGCCGTACCGCGGTGTCCGAGGGCGCGCCGTCGTAAATCAGCAGGTCAGAGCGCCCCTCGACAGGTGTCTGATCCAGCGGTCCGGTGCGCAGATCCGGATTGCCGGTACAGCAAATCGCGCCGCCGATTGTCGGCACCGGGTTCATCGGGTCGGACCGGAACTGCCGGGCGCCGGAGGCAGGGTTGGCGGTCAATTCCCGGCCCGACAGGAACAGCTGCTGCTTCCCGGCGCGGTCCGGCGGCCACGCGTCGGTGCGCAGCCATTTGTCCTCGCGCATGACGTAGACGAGGTATTTCGGCAAATCCGGTTGCGGGCCGCCCATCAAGAGGTGCTCGGAAAACCTGAGAAGCTGCGCGCTGGTATCGATGGCCGGGCCTGTCACCGGGATATCGCCAACCTTGCCGGCTGTGAAAACATGGCCGAAATCACAATGCTCACCGGGCCCGATCACCACATGACGCAGGGCACCGTCCCGGTCCATCATCCGCGCAAGCTGAAGCGTTGCGTTGACATTCGGGTCGTACCAATCGTCGATCAGGAATCCCGGCGTGTCGAATTCTGCGCTGTGCCCGACATATCCGGCGGTTTCCATCGCCTCATCGTCTTCGAAATTGTCCAGCAGCCAGTCGAAGTCTGTCGGATCGGACCTGACCCTGCCTACCATTCCCCTGACCGGCAGGCTCTGCAGGCTGCCAGCGAAGTCTGTATCCTCCGGGCCGGCCATCCGGTCGCCGGTTTTGCCGCCGTGCCGCGAAAACCAGCCAAAGGCCGCGGCCAGCAATGGAATGCCACCTTCGAATGTGCCGAAATACTGATGCAGGTCCCCGGCTGAACCGATCGCGCCGCCGGCACCGATCGGCATGATCGCCCGCAATGCGTGATGCGTCTGTGTGGCCACGGCGATCTGGCTTTCGCCCAGCGCCGAACAGCCGACCATCGCCACCTGCCCGTCGGACCAGCTTTGCGCCGTGATCCAGTCCATCGTGGCAACGCCATCGTCGCGTGCATTTGGCCAGGGCGCAAAGACGCCGGCAGACCCGTGGCGTCCGCGCATATCCTGAACCACCACGGCAAAACCGGCCGGCGCAAAGCGCGAGATCCAGTGCTGCGCCTCCCAGTACCGGGTTTTCCCATAGGGCAAGCGCACAAGGACCGCCGGCACCGGACCGGAGTTACGGTCCGGGAGATAGATATCGGTTGCCAGCGCGATGCCGTCTGGCGTGACCACCGCCTGATCCGGCATCCGGCGCACACCATCCAGTTCGCTCAGGTACCGGTTCAGCTTCCAGTCCCGGTAGAGATCGCGGGCAAGTTCGGTAGACAACACCGCGGCAATGCCGCCGAGCAATATCAGCAGGGTCAGTCCGGCGAGGGGTGCCTTACGCATAGACCCCTTCGGCCGCTGTCCGGATTGTCCGGATGTTTTCGCCATAAATTCCAGGCGTATCCACCGAACCCCCGCGGAATACGGCGGACCCGGCCACCAGCACATCCGCGCCGGCCTGTGCGATCAGCGGCGCCGTTTCCGGATCACAGCCGCCGTCCAGTTCGATATGGATCGGGCGGTCGCCGATACGGGCGCGCAGAGTGCGGATCTTGTCCAGCTGCGAGCGGATGAATTTCTGCCCGCCAAAGCCGGGGTTGACCCCCATCACGCAGATCAGGTCGGCCATGTCCAGCAGGTGATCGACCGCTGACACCGGTGTTCCGGGGTTCAGTGCCAGACCGGCCTTGGCGCCGGCGCCGCGGATGGCCTGCAGGGTGCGGTGGATATGCGGCCCGGCCTCGACATGGGCGGTAATGACGTCGGCGCCTGCCTGAGCAAAGGCATCGATATAGGCGTCCACCGGCGAGATCATCAGGTGCACGTCCATGACCGTTTTGATATGCGGGCGGATCGCCGCGCACATGGCCGGCCCGAACGTGATGTTGGGCACGAAATGGCCGTCCATCACATCCACATGAACCCAGTCCGCGCCCTGCGCTTCGATGGCTTCGCATTCCTTGCCGAAATTTGCGAAATCGGCGGAGAGGATGGACGGGGCGATCTTGATCTTGCGGTCGAATGTCATGGCGGCATCGTTTTCTGTGAGGAGATTGCCGCGCATATAACCGCTCGTGGCAGGATTGGACAGGGCCGCCGGGACGTCATTTGCCATGCGCTGACAGGCCGGCCGGCTTTCGCCCGTCCTCTGACTTGAGCGAGAAAGCGGTTCCGGCATGGCGGGCTGCGCCGCCGTGGCAGAGATGGCCGATGGCCCGCGCCACCCATTCCGGCGGAATACGCGCGCCGGGATCCAGCGCGCTGACCGGGTTGATCCCGGATGCGCGGACCGGGCATTGCATGTCGGTTGCCACGGTTCCCGGGCTCAGCCCGATGACGTTAACCCCCTGACCCGACGGTTCCAGATGGGCGCACCGGGTCAGCGACGGAACCGCAGCCTTGGCCGCTAAACCCGTCACGTTCCTATTTGCCGGCCAAGACCCGAGCGGTTCTCGATTTCCTCAGCGCCAATCTGCAAAACGGTTCGCGAGGCGCCACGACCGCCGTTACAAAAGTTTCACCCAACTGACACATCCCGGATAGCTACCATCGATACCCCGTCGCGGCGAGCGATGGGGGACTGTGTGCTTCGAATTGAAAAACTGACCAAGCGGTTTGGCGCCAATGTCGCGGTGGATGCTGCGACCCTGGATGTGGATAAACCGTGCATGATTGGAATTATCGGCCGTTCCGGTGCCGGCAAGTCCACTCTGTTGCGGATGATCAACCGGTTGGCTGATGCAAGCGAGGGCTCCGTGACCTTCGAAGGGCGCGACGTGACCGCGCTGACCGGTGCAGCCCGACGGGCGTGGCAGGCCGACTGCGCGATGATCTTTCAGCAGTTCAACCTCGTCCCGCGCATGGATGTCGTTTCGAATGTTCTTCACGGCACGCTGAATCGCCGGTCCACACTTGCCACGGTGTTTAACCTGTTCCCGATGGACGACATCCATCAGGCGATCGATATTCTGGACCGTCTTGGCATCGCCGAACACGCGCCGAAACGCGCCGAGGCGCTGTCGGGTGGTCAGCAACAGCGCGTGGCGATTGCCCGGGCGCTGATGCAGGACCCGAAGATCATCCTTGCGGACGAACCGATTGCCTCGCTTGACCCGATGAATGCGCAGACCGTGATGGAGGCGCTGCGGCGTATTCACGAAGAGGACGGGCGCACCGTCATCGCGAACCTGCACACGCTGGATACGGCACGCCGGTATTGCGACCGGGTGATCGGGATGCGCGACGGCCGCATCGTGTTTGACGGGCTGCCCGAACAACTGACGACCGGCGTCGCCCGCGAGATCTATGGCGCCGACAGCAGCTTTTCCGAGGCCGCCACATCGACCGAGATCGGCGCCCTGGACAAGGTGCACACCCTGGAGATGGAGGCGGAAGCCTACGTCTGATCCCCACAGTTCATCACCCGGTCCCGGGGATGGGGCCGGTTTATAACGGAGAGAGTGAGAGATGAAAAAACTGCTTGCAGCCATTGTGGCAACAACTGCGCTGACCGCGCCGGCATTTGCCGAGGACATCACCGAATTCCGCATCGGTGTTCTCGGTGGCGAAAATGCGCAGGATCGCATGAACAACAACGAATGCCTGCGCGCCAAGACCGAAGATCTTCTGGGCGTCGAAACCAAGCTGTTCGCGCCGGCCGACTATAACGGTGTGATTCAGGGCCTGCTGGGCGGCACCATCGACATGGCGTGGCTGGGCGCATCGGGTTACGCGAAAACCTGGCTGAGCAACCCCGACGCGGTTGAGCCGATCCTTGTGAAGGTCAATAACGACGGTGGCTACGGCTATTACTCGGTTGGTTTTGCCCGCAAGGACAGCGGCGTGGCCTCGCTGGACGACATGAAGGGCAAGGTGTTCGGTTTTGGTGACCCGAATTCCACCTCCGGCTACCTGATCCCGTCCATCGAGATCCCCGAAGCCACCGGCGCAACCATGGATTCTGGTGACTATTTCGGTGAAGTGAAATTCACCGGTGGCCACGAGCAGACGATCGTTGCCGTGTTCAACGGCGACATCGATGCCGGCGTGACCTGGGCTGACGGTCTGGGCGAATGGGAAGACGGGTTCAACTCGGGCGCCCTGCGCAAGGCGGTTGACGCCGGTCTGGTGGACATGAACGAGCTGGTGCAGATCTGGCAGTCCAAGCCGATCCCGGAAGGCCCGATTGTTCTGCGCACCTCGCTGCCTGAAAAGGTCAAGGTTCAGATGACCGCGCTTATGGCCTCCCTGCCGGCCATGGACCCGGATTGCGCCTATGGCGTTCTGTCCGGCGAAGCCAAGGGCCTGCAGCCGATCGGTCACGACGCTTACGAAGTGATCATCGAAGCCCGCAAGCTGAAGTCCAACTGATCTTCTCAACGATATGTTACGGGGTCCGGGCCAGCGTTCGGGCCCCGTGTTTTTCAGGAGTGACCCGATGGCGGATCTGAGCGTTGGCGCATCATCCCTTGCCGATGTGCGCGAAGACTATGTCGCGCTGACCCGGCGCAAGCGGATCTACTCCGGCATTCTGCTGGTCATTTTCATCGCGCTGTTTTCTGCCGGCTGGCAGACAGCCGACGACCGCAACGCCGGGAACTTCCGGGACGGGTTCACCAACGTTTTCGACTATCCGGCCGAGGTTCTGGGCGAAGCCGCGCAGAAACTGGATCAGTTGCCTGCGCATCTGGTCAATTTCTTCCCGGCGCTGATCGAGACGATCAACATCGCGGGCGCTGCGACCCTGATCGGCACACTTTTCGGGACGCTGTTTGCGCTCTTGTCGACACGGGGACTGGCGCTCTGGCCGTCGCTGATCCCGGTGTTCCGGCGGATCATGGATATCTGCCGGGCGATCCCCGAAATCGTCATCGCGCTGGTGCTGATCTTTGTTCTGGGGGGCGGCCCGGTTCCAGCAATGATCGCCATTGCCATTCACACCACCGGTGCATTGGGCAAACTGTTTTCCGAAGTGTCTGAAAACGTGTCGCTGAAGCCGGTCGAGGGGCTGCATTCCGTTGGCGCGAGCTGGTCTCAGCGCATGTATCTGGGGGTGATCCCGCAGGTCGGTCCGAACTTTGTCAGCTATGCGCTGTTGCGCTTTGAAATCAATATCCGGGCGTCAGCCATCCTTGGCTTCGTCGGGGCCGGCGGTATCGGGTACGAACTGCGCAATTCGATGTCCTGGGGGCAGGGGCGTTATGACGAGGCCGCCGCGATTTTCGTCCTGTTGTTTTTGACCATCGTTGTGGTGGATCAGGTGTCCAGCCGCCTGCGCGAACGTCTGACACATGGGGTTTCGGCATGAGCACGTTTTCAACCGACCTGGGCCTTGATGGTCTGAAGGCCGAGACCGACACGCTGTTCCGGCGCAAACGGTTGCTGAATTTCGGATTGCCTGCGGTGATTGCGGTCTACCTGATTTATGTATTCTTCTCGTTCGACGTTCCGGGCCTGTGGCAGCGGGCCAGCATGGAAAACGCACGGACACTGGTGGCTGACAGTTACAGCTACAAAACCCATGTCACGCGTGACAACCGGTCCGGCGAGGTCAAGATCGCGATCGAGGGCGAGCGCAAGGGCTCTTACCCGGCCGGCGAAGGCCCTGACTGGGTCAGCATCGGCGAAACGACAATTGTCGATCTGGGTGACGGTCACATCGTCACGTTTGGGGCCGAAGAGGTGAGCTATGACGTGCCCGGTTACGGGCTGATCTCGGCCACGCCCGGGCGTCGCGGCGTTCAGGCCGTGTTCCCCGAGGGCGTTATTCCCGACTGGATCAGCGCATCGAAGAACCGGGTTGCAATCACAACCGATGCAGGCCGGTTTACCATCACGCGGAACCGGGCTGAGGTGTTCCGGTACTTCACCGGATGGGAGCTGTTCTGGTTCACGCTGGACAGTCCGTATTACGGGGTCGGTCCCGGTGCGCTGATGGGGCTCGCGTTTTCGGGAGAGGCCGGGGAAATCTGGTCGGACTTCTGGAACAATCCCATGTGGCGGCACCGCGATGTGGCATGGGCGATTTTCGAAACGATCCTGATGGCGTTTCTGGGCACCATCGGCGGGGCGATCATTGCCTTGCCGCTGGCCTTCATGGCGGCCCGGAACTTTACGCCTTTCGCCGCGCTGCGGTTCACCGCTCGGCGGTTCTTCGATTTCCTGCGCGGGGTGGATGCGCTGATCTGGACGATTGTCCTTGCCCGCGCTTTCGGGCCCGGCCCGCTGACTGGCGCGCTGGCCATTCTGGTCACCGACACCGGGACATTCGGCAAGATCTTTTCCGAGGCGCTGGAAAACGTCGACAAAACCCAGATCGAAGGCGTGCAGTCCACCGGCGCAAACGCGGTTCAGCGCTACCGGTTCGGAGTTATCCCGCAGATCACACCGGTTCTGCTGTCACAGTTGCTGTATTTCCTTGAATCCAACACCCGCAGCGCGACGATCATCGGCGCGATCACAGGCGGTGGCATCGGCCTGATGCTGACGCAGGCGATTATCACGCAGAAAGATTGGGAAGAGGTTGCGTATTACATCGTTCTCATCATTCTGATGGTCATATTCATGGACTGGTTTTCAGGCTGGCTGCGGCGCCGCCTGATCAGGGGTGATGAAGGCGGGCACTGATGGCGGCAGCAGGACTGAATGCGGACGAACCGGTCATCCACGACGGATGCCGGATCCAGAACGCGACGTTTGGCCGATACGTGGAAATCGGTGAATTCACGAACCTTCTGAACACCGAAATCGGTGACTATTCCTATTGTACGCAGCGGTGTGATTTCGCCAACGCAACCATCGGAAAGTTCGCGAATATCGCCTCCTGCGTCCGCATCGGTGCAACCGATCACCCGCTGGACCGGGCGAGCCTGCATCACTTCATGTATCGCTCGGCCAGATACTGGGACGATGCACAGGACGATGCCGCATGGTTCGAGAAACGGGCCCTGCGCCGGGCGGTGATCGGGCATGACACATGGCTGGGCCATAACTCACAAATCAAACCGGAAGTGACCGTCGGGCATGGGGCCGTCGTTGCATCCGGTGCCGTCGTCACCAAGGACGTGGCGCCCTACATGATCGTTGCCGGTGTGCCTGCGGTTCCTCTGCGTCGCCGGTTACCGGAAACCCTGTCTGCGCGGCTCATCGAGCTGGCATGGTGGGATTGGGATCATGACTGCCTGCGCACTGCTCTGGAGGACTTCCGGTCACTGCCGGTCGAGGTGTTTCTTGAGAAGTACGAATAGCGCGTTCAGGGGATGTCGCCGGGGTCTTCGCCAACGGTGAGTGTAACGCGGTCGCCGGCGAACCAGGTGCGGCCGAATTCGATGGGCGTTCCGTCGGTGTCCACATTGACGCCGGTGGTTCGCAGGATCGGCGCGCCCTCCGGGATCCGAAGTTGTTGTGCCTGGGTCGAGTTTGCAAGCTTGGCCGTCATGCGCGTGGATTGACGCGTGTAGTCCGGCACGCCGCATTGTGACAGCGCTTCGGTGACCGAGGAGGTGGCTTCGAACGCCTTTGGCAGATCAGGCAAACGTGCTGCCGGAAACACGCTGGTGAAAATCGCGATGGGTTGACCGTCCGCGAGGGAACGGCCGTCATAGACATGCACCGCTGCCCCGTCCCCGAGGCCGAGCGCCCGAGCTTCGCGCTTGTCGGCGGTCCGTGTCGTTATGCTCAGCACCTCCTTGCCCGGCGTCTGTCCGCCCGCAGCGACGTTTTGGTGGAACCTGACCCGGCGACCGATCTGGTAATCTGTCGGCTGCGCAGTGACGAACACGCCGGCCCCGCGCCGCGCATGGACCAGCCCCCGTTCTGCCAGAGAAGCAATCGCGCGGCGCACGGTATGCCGGTTCACGCCGAACTTGGCCGCCAGCTGGGCCTCGGTCGGGAGTTGATCGCCGGTCTGATAACGCCCCTCGGCGACATCGGCGGTTAAGGTGAGCGCAATTGATTTCCACAGCGCCGTGCGAGCCATGTCACGAAACTTTCACTGACTTCGGGATTGCGGGTTGCCCTTGCAATTGATAGTATTTGTCTAGTTGTATAGTAACAGTAGACAGAAAATCCAAGTCGTTTTCATGGACCGAACACAAGAAACTTCGCAATCGGACCGACAGGGTTGGATGGGGCTGCTTGCCCGGTCGAAGGATGCTGATCTGCTCGGGCTGTGGCGCACATATGGCGACACGCCCGCGTTCACATGGCTGCGGTCTCCGGAAACCGGCGGGGTCATGGTGCGGGGACGAATGGGCGGTTCCGGCGCGTCCTTCAATGTTGGTGAGATGACCGTCACGCGGTGCAGCCTGTCGCTGGCTGAAGGTCAGGTGGGACACGCCTATGTGCAGGGGCGCAGCAAATCCAAGGCCGAGGCGGCGGCACTGATCGATGCGCTGATGCAGACCGCGGCGACCGACGCCGTTCGCAGCGCGATCCTGAATCCGCTGGCCGCGCTGGAATCCGAGGCCAGAAACACGCGCGCCAGAAAGGCAGCGGCGACCAAGGTTGATTTCTTTACGCTGGCCCGGGGAGAGGACTGATGCAGTCAGAGGCTTTGCACGGCGGGTTCAGCGACGCGCCGGTTGATGCGTCTTTCGCTTTCCGCGCGGCCATGACGGCGATGGCGCGACCTGGAATGATCTGTGATATCTCCGGGGCAGAGCCGCCTTCGCCTCTGTCGGTTGCGGCGGGAACGCTGATCCTGACCCTTTGTGACCCGGATGCGGCGCTTGCCCTCAGCGGCCCGCTGGACGTTCAACCGGTTCGTGAATGGGTCACTTTCCATACCGGGGCGCCGCTGGTCCCGCCGGCTGAGGCGGATATTGCCGTCGGACGCTGGCAGGATTTGCATCCGATTGACCGGTTACGCATCGGAACACCGGAATACCCGGACCGGTCGGCAACCCTGATCGTGGAAATGGACGCGCTGATTGAGACCGGCGCCGTTCTGCGGGGGCCGGGCATTCGGGAAACCGCGCGCCTGAGCTTGCCCGATGCCGCCGCGATGGCCGGCAATGCGCTGCTTTATCCTTTGGGCGTCGATTTCTTTCTGACAAGCGGCGCGCGCGTGGCTGCCCTGCCGCGCAGCACACAGATATCGGAGGGTTGATCCATGTATGTTGCGGTAAAGGGCGGCGAACGGGCGATTGAAAATGCACATGGCTGGCTGGCCGAGGAGCGGCGCGGCGACACAGATGTGGCCGAGCTTACCGTCCCGCAGATCCGGGAACAGCTGAAGCTGGCGGTGAATCGCGTGATGGCCGAAGGCAGCCTGTATGATCCCGACCTTGCAGCGCTGGCGATCAAGCAGTCGCGGGGCGACCTGATCGAGGCGATTTTCCTGATCCGTGCGTATCGTACGACCCTTCCGCGCTTCGGGGCATCGGTTCCGGTGGAGACCGGGAAGATGGCCTGTGACAGGCGCATATCGGCCACGTTCAAGGATGCGCCGGGTGGGCAGGTTCTGGGACCGACTTTCGACTACACGCATCGGCTGCTGGATTTCAAACTCGCCGCTGAAGAGGATGTTCCGTCAGCAGCAGAAGCCGAGGCGCGAACTGCGGCCACGCCCCACATCACGTCATTTCTGCAGGGCGAGGACATCATTCAGCGGGAACCCGTTTCGGATGACGCGCCCGGCGATCTGACCCGCGAACCGCTGTCCTTTCCGGCCGGCCGCGATGTCCGCCTGCAATCGCTGGCGCGCGGTGACGAAGGTTTTGTACTGGGCGTCGCGTATTCGACCCAGCGCGGATACGCCCGCAACCACGCCTTCGTAGGCGAATTGCGGATCGGCAGGGTGGCGGTGGAAATGGAGGTGCCCGAGTTGGGGTTTGCCATCGACATCGGGGAAATCGAACTGACCGAATGCGAAACTGTGAACCAGTTCAAGGGGTCGAAGACCGAACCGCCGCAGTTCACGCGCGGATACGGGCTGATCTTCGGGCAGTCCGAGCGCAAAGCCATCGCCATGGCGCTGGTGGATCGGGCGCTGCGATGGGAGGAACTGGGAGAGGACAACGTCGGCGCAGTGGCGCAGGACGAGGAGTTTGTGCTGAGCCACGCCGACAACATTCAGGCCACGGGGTTTCTGGAACATATCAAGCTGCCGCACTACGTGGATTTCCAGTCCGAGCTGGAACTGGTGCGCAAGCTCCGCCGCGAGGCGACGGGCAAGATGCAGGAGGCCGCGGAATGACCGATCAGGCCTATAACTTTGCCTATCTCGACGAACAGACCAAGCGGATGATCCGACGGGCGATCCTCAAGGGACTGGCGGTTCCGGGGTATCAGGTGCCGTTCGCCAGCCGCGAAATGCCGATGCCCTATGGCTGGGGCACGGGTGGGGTGCAGGTCAGCGCGGCGACATTGACGCCGGATGATACGTTGAAGGTGATCGATCAGGGCGCGGACGACACCACCAATGCGGTCTCGATCCGGAAATTCTTTGAAAGAACCGCCGGGGTCGCGACCACGGACGAAACGGATAAGGCATCGGTGATCCAAACCCGTCACCGCATCCCCGAAATGCCCCTGCGCGAGGATCAGATCCTTGTCTATCAGGTCCCGATCCCGGAACCTTTGCGGTTTCTGGAGCCGCGGGAAACCGAAACCCGGAAGATGCATAGTCTGGAAGAATACGGGCTGATGCATGTGAAGCTTTACGAGGATGTTTCACAACACGGACAGATTGCGACGTCTTATGCCTATCCCGTGCGGGTCAGCGGGCGGTATGTGATGGACCCGTCCCCGATCCCGAAATTCGACAATCCCAAGCTGGAAATGGACGCGATCCAACTGTTCGGCGCCGGGCGCGAGCAGCGGATTTACGCGGTGCCGCCATGGACTCAGGTGGTGAGCCTCGATTTTGAAGATTACCCGTTCGAAGCGTCGAAGGCCGATCACGCCTGCGACCTGTGCGGCGCCGGGGACAGCTATCTCGACGAGGTGATTACGGACGATTCCGGCAACCGGATGTTCGTCTGCTCGGACACGGATTACTGCCGGTCCCGACGGGATGACGGGCATACGGGGCGGTTGGCAGGAGATGCGACATGACCGTATCGGGGGCAAATTCTCGGGAAAAATTTTCGCAGGATTTTTCGGAAATTCCTGGTGCCGGAGGCCAACGATGACTCCTTTGTTGCAGGTCCGGGACGTGTCCCACTTCTACGGCGCGCGGATTGGTTGTTCGGACGTGAACTTCGATCTTTATCCGGGTGAGGTGATGGGCATCGTCGGTGAAAGCGGATCCGGCAAGTCGACCTTGCTGAACTGTCTGGCCGGACATCTGCCGCCTGATACGGGCGAGGTGGTGTTCGACACACGCGCCGATGGTCCGACAGACACGGTGACCATGTCCGAGCCGGCCCGGCGTATGTTGTCGCGCACAGACTGGGCCTTTGTGCATCAGCACGCCCGCGACGGTCTGCGCATGTCGGTGAGTGCGGGCGGAAACATCGGCGAGCGGCTGATGGCGGTGGGTGCGCGCCGTTACGGAGATATCCGCGCACAGGCCACGGATTGGCTCGGTCGCGTGGAAATCGACGAAAGCCGCATCGATGACCGTCCATCAGCGTTTTCCGGCGGGATGCAACAGCGGTTGCAGATCGCCCGAAACCTTGTGACCGGGCCGCGGCTGGTTTTCATGGACGAGCCGACCGGCGGGCTGGATGTATCGGTTCAGGCGCGGCTGCTGGATCTATTGCGCGGGCTGGTGCGCGAGATGGGCCTGTCGGCGCTGATCGTGACACATGACCTGGCGGTGGTCCGGTTGCTGGCCGACCGGTTGATGGTCATGAAGGACGGCTATGTGGTCGAATCCGGTCTGACCGATCAGGTTCTGGATGACCCGCAACATGCGTATACGCAATTGCTGGTCTCCTCGGTTTTGCAGGTGTGACATGGCGATGATTGATATCTCCGGCGTTTCCAAGAGCTTCACGCTGCACAATCAGGGCGGGGCGGTGATCGGCGTGATGGAAAACGCATCGCTCAGCGTTGCGGCGGGTGAATGCGTGGCGTTGGCCGGTGCATCAGGTGCAGGCAAGTCAACCCTGATGCGCATGATCTACGGCAATTACCTTGCCGGCACGGGGCGGATTGTCGTCGATGGTGTGGATCTTGTGCAGGCCGAGCCGCGGGAAATCCTCGCTCTGCGGCGAGAAACGCTGGGTTATGTCAGCCAGTTCCTGCGGGTTGTGCCGCGTGTGCCAACGCTGCAGGTGGTGGCTGAGCCCTTGCTGGCGCTTGGCGTCAGTGCCGATGTGGCCGTGGCCCGTGCCGCAGAGTTGCTGACCCGCCTGCGGATCCCCGAGGCGCTGTGGTCGCTCAGCCCCACGACGTTTTCCGGCGGCGAGCAGCAAAGGGTCAACATCGCCCGGGGATTTGTCCATGACTACCCGGCGCTGTTGCTGGATGAGCCGACCGCCAGTCTGGATGTCAAAAACAGGGCGACGGTGCTTGCGCTGATCCGCGAAGCCCGATCGCGCGGGGCCGCCATTGTCGGGATTTTTCACGATGCGGCGGCGCGCGCGGAACTATGCGACCGGGAGATCGACGTTTCCGCGTTCGCGCCTCAGAGGGCTGCCTGATGCATGACCCGGGCGCAGAAACGGCCCGGCTTGCGCCTGTGATTGCCGTGGTCGGGCCTTCCGGAGTTGGCAAGGACACGCTCATGGCGGCCCTGTGTCAGGCAGAGCCGGGGTTCGAGACCGTGAGGCGGGTCATCACCCGCCCGGCGGATGCGGGGGGTGAAGATTTCAACGCTGCCACGGTTGAGGCGTTCGAGCGCATGGCCGGGCAGGGGCTGTTTTCGCTGAGCTGGCAGGCGCATGGGCTGTCTTACGGCATTCCGGCTGCCATTGACGAACAGCGCAGTCGCGCGACCGGTGTACTGGTCAACCTATCCCGTTCGGTTCTGAAGACGGCGCAGGATCGGTTCGGTCATCTCATTGTCCTGTCGCTGACGGCTTCGCGCGAGGTGCTTGCCGCGCGGCTGAAGGCGCGCGGGCGCGAGACCGCCGCGGATCAGTCGGACCGGCTGCAGCGCGCGCGGCTGAATCTGCCCGGGGGGCTCGACCATGTGCATGTGATCGACAACAGCGGGCCCCTTGCGGAAACGGTTCAGGCGGTGCTGTCGCTGCTCGAGCCGGAAAGGGTGTAGCGGTGGATCAGGTGAAAGCGCCCGTCAACAGCCTCGCCCACAAGGGCGAGTTCGCGGATCGAAAAGGGTGCCGGCAAGAGCGGGCCAAGCTGTGTTTCGAGGCATGCCCTTGCTGCGTCGGTCGCGGCCGGATCAAGGCGTCCGGACAGGGTGATATGAAACCGGAACTGATCCTTCACATAGGGGTATCCCCAGCGGATCAGATTGGCGTCCTGCGCCGGGGTCAGCCCCGAGGCCCGGCGCCGGGTCAGCTCGGCTTCGCCTGCAGGTGCCCGAAAGGGGTCGAGTCTTTCGACCACGGCGCCAGCCAGCCGGTTGAGCTGGGTTTCATCACCGGTTGGACGCAGGGCAAGAAACCGGCCCAGCCTTTCGATCGACAACCCGTTCAGGTGCACGGGCGCAAGCCGTGCGCAAAGTGTTTCGCAGGCGTCGGCAAGCTTTGTTTCGGTGCTGTCCCCGGCAAGCCGGAACGGCGGCTTGATCGTTGCGTGAAGCCCGTATTTCCGCGGGGTGCGGGTGATCTCCTCCGCGTTGCCCGGCAGGTCCGGCCAACCCGGTTGTGCGAGCGGGGTGCCGGTGTTGGCATCCCAGCCCAGCCACGCGGATGCCGCCCGGGTCCAGTGCGCGTCGGAGGGTGGCATGTAGTACAGCGCGAAACGTCGGAACTGCATTCTGATCCCCACAATTCAGCCCGGCATTTCGGGATATGGAAAGACAAATGACAGACGGAACCGTTCTTGCCAATGCGACGCTGGTGCTGCCGGATGGAACTATTCACGGCAGTCTGAAAATCGCCGACGGGGTGATCGCGGCCATCGACAGCGGAGCGTCCGTGCCGGCCGGCGCTGTGGATTGCGACGGCGACTATGTTTCGCCCGGCCTGATCGAACTGCATACCGATAACCTTGAACGCCACATTCAGCCGCGGCCCAGGGTCGACTGGCCGCATATGGCGGCCATCCTTGCCCATGACGCCGAACTGGCGGGAACCGGCATCACCACCGTTTTTGACGCCATGAGAGTTGGGTCGATCCCGTCCGGGTATGGCCGCTATCTGGCGTATGCGCGCGGGCTGGCGTCCGAGCTGTGGTCGCTGCGCGAAGCGGATGCGCTGAAGATCAGCCACTTCCTGCACCTGCGCGCCGAGGTGTGTTCGGAAACGTTGATTGCCGAGATGGCCGAGTTTGGTCCGGAAGACCGTGTCGGGATGGTCAGCCTGATGGATCACACACCGGGACAGCGGCAGTTTCGCGACATGTCCAAGCTGGAAACCTATATCAAGGGCAAGCTGGGACTGTCGGATGAGCAGTTTGCCGATCACGTGGAACGGCTGCGATCGCTTCAGGAACAAAACGGTGCCGTGCACGAGCGAAAGGCCGTGGCAGAGGCCCGGCGCTATGGTGCAGTTCTGGCCAGCCATGATGATACCACGGCAGAACAGGTTGTCGTATCCGCGGGTCACGGTGTGCGCCTCGCAGAATTCCCGACCACGGCAGAAGCGGCGGAAGCCTGCCACCGCCACGGGATCGACGTGATGATGGGGGCGCCGAACCTGATCCGTGGCGGGTCCCACTCCGGCAATGTTGCAGCAGAGGAACTGGCCCGAGCGGACCGGCTGAACATTCTGTCGTCGGATTATGTCCCCGCGGCCCTGCTGGTGGCCGCTGTCCGGCTGGGCGAGATCTGGGGCGACGTGGCGCGCGGGCTTGGCACCGTAACCAGCGCCCCGGCCGAGGCAGTGCAACTGAACGATCGTGGGCGGCTGGAACACGGCCGCCGGGCGGATTTGATCCGCTTTCGGTTGCAGGACGGGTTTCCGGCGCTGCGCGGCGTCTGGTCCCGGGGCAACCGCGTCGCCTGAACCTGCGCGACAGGCTGTTGTCTCCGCGTCTACTTTTCAGTCCGCAGCATCGGCACCCACATCCTGTTACGCCGAGAAGACCTATCGACCAAGCGGTCTGATCCAGCCTGTGGCTTGGTTGTGCCGGGCATGCAGTGAACACTCTCACAATTGGCAATGATTCCGCCCAGCCTCCGTTTCAGGACGAAGCATCGGTCGGTTTGAGCTATAGCTCTTTCGCCGATGCCGTGTTCAGGCCCTGCGATGACGTGTCGAATTCATACTGTGTCTTCGCCGCATGGAGTCCGAACTGAAATTGTGCAGACCGTCCTGCCGTTCGGCAGAGATGTGGTCAACGAAGTCGATCAACTGATAGAATCGAGCCAACTCCTTCGGCGTGGGAAAATCCCAATTGAGCCCGTTGTAAATTGACAGGCCGCACCACCGATATATCTTCGTCATTGTTCATTTGGACTGGCGGTCATTGACGTTCGTCGCAGCGAAGCAGTTGAGAACAGTGCCTCGGCCGTCGGCCATCTCTGCAATCGACGCAGCTTCATCAAGACACTCCGAAATGCTCGCTCGCACCTTGGACGGAACTTGCACTGCGCCCCTATCTAATTGCGTCAAGTGTCCCTCGGAATTGTGGATTGGCAGTCGAAGGTGTCAGTTAGTCTGGAAACACCAGCTACACTGCCTGCCAGCGACCTTGAGCAATCAGGACACAGCGCTCGTTGAAGAAATGCCACCGACAGTCATCAATCTTCTTGCTTTGCCCCAAGGAACCCTCAGCTTTTGAAACTCGCTTCCAAAGCCGCATATCCACCAAGGAACACGTCCTTCTCGACGAACTGATGCCAATGATCGGTCTGACCGTCGCCTGCTTCAAAATCTGCCCACCACTCGGCGAAGGTCTCTTCGCGGTCGGTGATCGCTGAGAACTTCATTTTGGCCACATAGTTGACAAACGGCAAAGGCCCCCCGGGCAGCATGTCGTATGACAACGTGCGATCCGGATCTGAAATCGACAGAAGCGTTTCACGAATGCGGCCCGAGCCATCGGTCAGGGCGAAATTGCGGATGCAGCCAACCTCGCCATTGGCACGGCCATCCTCGATGCGACTGTCGGTGGCAGCCGGGTGCCAGTTTGGCAGTCCGTTGAAATTGCGCACGCGTTCCCAGACCTGATCGACGGGGACGGTGATGATTGTAGAGGAATAGGCTTTGATCATCAGGATACACTTTCTCTGAGAGGCGCACCGCGGCGCAGTCGGCCGAAACTTGCTGTTTGCGCGGTGATCGATCGTTCGGTGGGCAGCCGTTCCATCGACGATGCGCCATAAAACCCATGGCAATCCGGGCATAAGTCGAGGAACTTTTGCGCGTCCTCCGGTTCGGACAACGGTCCGCCATGACAAATGAAGATCAAATCATCGCGGTGGGCGCGTGCCGCAGCGGCCCATTCGTTGTAAAGACGCGCGCATTCTTCGATGGCCGGTGCACTGTCCTTCGCGCCAATAGCGCCGCCAGTAGTCAGCCCGAAATGCGCGACGATCACATCTGCACCGGCTTTGGCCATCGTCGCGGCCTCGTCCGCGCTGAAAACATAAGGCGTTGTCAGCATGTCGCGCTCGTGAGCCTTGGCGATGGCTTCCACTTCCATCGTGTAAGACATGCCTGTGGCTTCCAGTTCCTGGCGGAACCGGCCGTCGATGATACCAACTGTCGGGAAATTCTGGATCCCGGCAAAGCCCATGGCTTTCAGTTCGTCCAGAAAATGATCCATCAGGCAAAATGGATCGGTCGCGTTAACGCCGGCCAGAACGGGAACGTTTTGCACAACCGGCAGAACTTCGTGGCCCATATCAACGACAATATCGTTGGCGTTACCGTACGCCATGTAGCCCGCCAGCGACCCGCGGCCGGCCATCCGATAGCGGCCCGAGTTATAAATTACGATCAGATCGATGCCGCCCATTTCTTCGCATTTGGCGCTAAGGCCAGTACCGGCACCGCCGCCGACAAGCACCCGTCCTGCCGCGATTTTGGCGCGTAGATTGGCAAGGATACTTGCACGTTCTGTTTTTGCCATGTCAGGCTTCCTTTTCGTCGTAAATGTCTTTGAACGCCTCGATCGCCGCCGCAGAAAATTCGGGATCGTTGATATGCAGGTCCAGTTCGACCAGTTGACGATCCGGTGTCTGCTCGACCGTGTCGCGCAACGCTTGGAACAATGCCAGGGACGCGGCCGGGTCGTAGAATGGGCCACCTTCGACATCCAGAGCGGAGACCCCGCGCAGCGGCAGAAGAAACCGCACGGGGCCCGCGCAGGCGTTGAGTTTGGTGCCGATCCAGACACCGATGCGGGCGCTTTCTTCTGGTGTCGCGCGCATCAGAGTGACCTGGGCATTATGGTGGTAGAAATTCCGCCCCTTGAACTGGCTGGGCACACTTTCCGGCCCCCAGAAATTCGCCATATCAAGCGCCCCGCACGACCCGACATAAGGCAGTTTGGTGCGCACGATGCTGTCGAGCCGTTCTTCGCCTGCGCTCAGGAAGCCGCCGACGACCAGATCGCAAATCTCGGTTGTCGTGATATCGAGCACGCCGGCGACATCACCTTGATCGATAAGTTGTTCCATCGAGCGGCCACCGCTGCCGGTTGCGTGGAACACAAGGCAATCAAAGTCGCTGTTCAACCCGTCGGTGATGGCCTGAACTGCCGGCGTAGTCACTCCGAACATGGACAGTACCAGCGCGGGCCGGTCATCAGCCGACTCTGGTACCGGGAATTTCATCATTCCCGCCAGGGCGTTCGCAGCATTGCCAAGAAGCTTTCGCGACACGCGGTTCAATCCCGACACATCCGTGACCGGGTGAAACATGTTCACGTCCGACGCCCCCACGTAAGCAGACACATCGCCCGAGGCGAGCGTCGACACCATCACTTTGGGAATGCCAATCGGCAGTGCCTGCATCGCCGGTGCGATGATCCCCGACCCGCCGGAGCCACCCAGACCGATGATGCCGCCGACATCGTCTTGCTCCGTGATAAACTCGGTGAGGGCGCGGGACATCTCGACGACCGCCTGACCCCGTTCGTTCACGAATATCGATGCGGGCCCTTCGGGGTGACAGGCTGCAACGCTGGCGGCGGTCACGTCCACGCCGTCCTCCCCGCCCTTGGTCCCGACGTTGACAAGTACAGTTTCAAGCCCGAGTGCCGCAATCAGGTCGCGGACGTAGGCCAGCTCTGGGCCTTTTGTGTCGGCAGTGCCAACAACATAGGCTTTGTTCGACATTACACTCACTCCCCTTTGCCGGCTTGGCCCGGCTCAAGCCCCAGATGGCGTTTTTGCATCGCCTGGTCATTATCAAGTGCATCGGCCGTCATTGTTTCAACGACCTCACCACCCACCATGATGGCAACGTCATCGACAGCAGCCAGTGCCGCGTGCAAGTTCTGCTCTATCAAGAGGACCGCAATGCCCTCGGTGGTGATTTTCCCAATCAGATCAACCACATCAGAAACAATGGCTGGTGCCAGCCCCTCGGTTGGCTCGTCAAGAACGAGCAAGCGCGGGTTGAGCAAAAGTGCCCGGCCAATTGCCAGCATCTGTTGTTCACCACCGGACAGGCGGTCGCCGAGATTGCGGCGGCGCTCTTTCAGACGCGGAAATGTCTCGTAGACGCGATCAATCGACCAATTGCCGCCTTTGCGGGCGACGATACGCAGATGTTCTTCAACGCTGAGCGACCGGAATATCCGCCGGCCTTGCGGCACATATCCAAGCCCGGCTTGCGCGCGCCGCTCCGGGGGCAGACCGGAGATGTCGCTGCCTTCGAACAGAATGCGACCGGCGGAGTTTGGATGCAGTCCCATGATCGTGCGGCACAGACTTGTTTTGCCCATCCCATTGCGGCCCAATATGCCGAGCGGGCGGTCGCCGATTTGCAGGTTCACCCCGTGCAGCACATGGCTTGAGCCGTAGTGAAGGTCCAGCCCGTCGATCCTCAGCAAAGCGTCAGTGGCCATGGGAGCCTCCGATATACACCTTGTGAACGTCGTCATTCTGCATGATGTCGTCGGGCGAGCCTTCGGCCAGCAACCTGCCGTTATGCAGAACCGACACGCTTTCCGAAGTTTGAAGCGCAATATCCATATCGTGTTCGATCAGAACAACGGTTACGTTCTTTGGCAGAGACATCAGAAGGGCGCTCAGCTTTGGGCGCTCAGCCGGGGACAAGCCGGCAGCGGGTTCATCCAGAAGCAACACCTTGGGGTTTTCCGCCAGAGCTATGCCGACTTCCAACTGGCGCCGCTGACCGTGGCTAAGGTCAGACACTTCGCGATCAACGAAATCTTTGACGCCGGCAATTTCCGCCAGCCGCTCTGCCTCGATCCGACGCGGATCTGATGTCTTCAACGGCAAAAGCTGTGCCCAGCCGCCGCGTTGCCCGGCCACGGCAAGAAACAGTGTTTCCCGCACCGTCAGACTGTCAAACAGATTGGCATGCTGATAGGTGCGCCGCATCCCGCGCTTAATGCGTTTTTGAATTGGGACACGGGTGATGTCTTCGCCGAACATGGCGATGGTTCCTGCGCTGGCGCCGGTATCCCCGGTCAGGACGTTGAACAGGCTGGTCTTACCTGCTCCGTTCGGACCAAGGATGGCGCGACGCTCGCCGGGCCGGACGGTCAAGTCTATATCCCGAACGGCCCAGAACCCGCCGAAGCGTTTACCAATGCCCCGGACTTCCAGGGCATTGGCTGCATTATGTGTATTCCTTACGGGCAAGAAGGGTTGTCCCGGCTCACAGGGCCAGCGGCCAGGAAGGTTTCCTTGTCCTGACCCAAGAGCTGATCGACGTCACGGATGACCTTGACCACACGGTTGCCAAGCGACCCGTCTTCACGCTCAAACACCTCGGTTACGAAGTTGTCGACAATGCCGTTGCGATTTTCATCCAGACGCATCATGCCGCCCGTTGGTGTGACAAACGTAAGGTCTGTCAGCGCGTCACGGAACGCCGCCTGATCGTTCGACAGATCGGCGTCGACTTCATCAAGAGCCAGCATCGCCGCTTTGGCCGCCATGTAATAGTGATGCGCAAAGATCGACGGGGCCGAGAACCCATCCGGGAAGGCATCTGTATAGCTGGCAGCAAAGGCCGCCCATTCTTCGCCGTCATAATCACTCACGGTTGGCGTGCCCGCAGGGGCACCGATCAGGAGCTCTTTGAAGGGGCCTTTGGAGTCCAGGATCGACTGGTCGATGGTGATCGATCCGCCGATGATCGGCTTGTCGCCGCCGGCCTGATTGTACTGGGTCAGAAAGTTGACCGCATCCGCGCCACCAAGTGCCACAAAGATCGCGTCTACATCCTGCGGGATAGAGTACACGACGGACGAGTAGTCCTTGTTGCCGATCGGCGTCCAGAACTTTTCGGGCACCTTGCCGCCCGCGCTGCAGAACTCGGCCATAAAGCCAAGAACCTGAGTGTAGGGGAAAGAGTAGTCCTCCGCGATTACAGCGACAGACTTGTAACCCAGTTCGTCGTAGGCGTAGTTGCCCACACCGACCATCCACTGCGCCCCGTCACCGCCAAAGCGGAAGAAGTTCTCGGAACTGTCCCGCAGCGTTGTATCCTGCGCCGCGGACGACCCATTGATGAACGTCACACCCGGGTAGGATTTGGACAGGTCGCGAAGCGCGAGACCTTCAGAACCCGAAAGCGGACCGACGATCAGATCGACACCATCCTGTTCGATCAGCTTGCGGGCCGCATTGACTGCGCTGTCCGGGCTGGCATCCGACGACATCGTGATGACTTCAATGCTGCTGCCGTCGACTTTGCCACCAACTTCCTGGACGGCAAGCTCGGCGCCCCGGATACCATCTTGTCCAAGCGCTGCAAATGCGCCCTCCAGAATCGAGATCACGCCGACTTTGATGTCTGCGGCGCTGGCTGTACCCGCGACTGCGAAAAGCGCGATGGCCGATACTGCGGTTTTGAACGTATTCATTTTAGGTCCTCCCTTAGAGATCGTTCATTCAGTTGCGTTGGAGTTGGATTGGCGAAGACGCCCGAAGCCGTCTTTCGCCAGTTGCTGCAGCCCGTTGGGGGCCACGATCACGATGAGCAGCAGAACCGCGCCAATCAGCGTGTTGAACCGCTCGCGGTCGATCAGATCGACGGCAAATGTGTCCAGAAGCACGAATACAACAGCCCCGACAAAGGCACCGCTGGGGTGGCGAAGGCCACCGATGACCGAGACTATTAGGATGTCGATAATCGGTCCCAAGCCGACCGAGAACGACGAGATGCGTTCCTGATACCAGATGTTCAGGATGCCGCCGCTGCCAGCCAGAAATCCAGAAAACGCAAAAGCCGTTACAATCGGTGTCGTCACGGGAATGCCAAGCGCAAGCAGGCGTCCTGGCGCGTCCCGTACGGCCTGAACAGAAAGGCCCATAGGAGAACGGACAAACCCGGCCACCAACACCATTGCCAATGCCGCGGTCCCTAGTGACAAAAGGTAAAGTGCGGCCGGATCACGTAGGCTGACACCAGCGATTTCGGGCGCGCGAATGCCGGAAAACCCGGTCCAACCGTTGAAAAGGGCGTAGTTTTGGCGGGTGAAATAGAAGAACGCAACGCCAATCGCGAGCGTGATCATGATCGCGTAAATACCACGCGATTGCCGTGCGATCAGCCCGATAGCACCGCCAGTTATCGTTGACAGGATCAGGGCCAGCGGGATCGAAACCAGAAACGGAAGCTCGAAACCGACACCGACCGTGTTGGGCCCGAAATAGGCAATAGTGTAGCCTGCAACGCCTGCCAAAGTGGCTTGGGCAAAGGAAACAACGCCAAGATAGGTCGCAAGGAACGTGAGGCTCAGCGCAATGATGCCGAGGATCAGCGCGCGTGTGGCGACCAGAGTGAGCCAGAAATCGTTCAGGACAAGCGGCAAGAGTGCCAGGAAAAGCAGATATCCCGCCGGCCTCATTTCTCGGCCCGCCCAAGCAAGCCCTGCGGGCGAACCGCCAGAACGACCACCATGATCGCGAATGTAAAAACAGCACCGTAGGTCGGTGCATAAGCCAGCCCGTATTGTTCGGCCAACCCGACCAGAAGTGCACCAAGCGCGGCGCCGCCCACTGACCCCATGCCGCCAACAATCACCACGACCAGCGACGAAAGCAGGAATTGCAGATCCGTACCCGGCGCGATCGACAGGGCGCTTGCCGCGATAACACCGGCCATACCGGCGAGCAGACCGCCCAAGGCGAACACCAAGATGAATATCCGATTGATCGGGAAACCAAGTGCGCGCAGCATGTCTTGATCGTCAACGCCCGCCCGAATAACTGCGCCAAGCCGGGTGCGCTGGATCAGGAACCAAAGCGCAAGCCCGGTAACCAGGGCAAACACCATCAACGCCAGTCGGATATTGGCGTATCCCACGCCCAAGACCGGTAGCCGTTGGCCTCCGGACAACGCCTCGGGCAACTCAACCTGGTAGGTGAGGCCTCCCCAATACCACAGCATCAGATCCGCCATGATTATGGAAATCGCAATGGAGGCCAGCGTCTGTCGAAGCTCGTCGCCCTGCATCCATCCCAGAACTCCAGCTTGGACAATTGCGCCTGCAAACGCGGCCGCCAGACCGCCGCTCAGAACACCAAGCGCCCATGATCCGGTGGTGTCGACAACGGAATAGCCGACATAGCCGCCCAGCAACAAAAGAGCCCCATGCGCCATGTTGACGGTACGCATCAGCCCGAAAATCAGGCTGAAGCCGCTCGCTGCCAAAAAGTACAGCGCGGCCAACGTCAATCCATTCAGCGTGACAATCAGAAATAATGTCATGTGTCCTCCCATGCCGGTGATCATGGGCCAAAGCCTCGAGTGTCGGAAAAGAATTGCCCAATATGTTCGGGAATTATTTTTGTTTATTTTCAAAATGTTAAGTGGGCTACGCTCGGTTGCGCAGCACCGGTTTCGGAAATCTACGGAATTCACTTCCTAATATCGGAAAAAATTTCCTATAAGGTGACATGCACACGATCAGTCTCATGGGCGACGCTCAACCCAGCCTGGACAATTCAAATGTCATGTTTTGTCCGAGCATCCTTGGACTGACCGAACCGCAGGCGGATTTGGCGATTGTCATGCCCCGCCTTGATCACAACCGGCAGCTTCGCGAAACGCGATGTCAGGGAACCTGGGCGGCGATCCTTGCCTGTGATCCATTCGGCTCTGAGGTCGCGCTATTTTCTGACCTTCGCGAAAAGGGATATCGCGGTCTTGCCAATTGGCCTTCGACCATTTTGCTGGACGGGTCCATGCGGCAGTCCATGTCCACCATCCCGGCATCACCTGAACACGAATATGCGGTTCTGGCTCGCGCCAAAGCTTCCGGGCTTCAAACGCTCGGCTTCTTTCGGGCGCTTGAACAGGCCCGCGCCGCAATAGACGCCGGCCTGAACAGCCTTGTGCTGCATCCCGGCCTTGTCGACATTGACAGCGCCGCCACCGGGGTGATGGTCAACGCCTCGTTGCAGCGCCTTGTTAAAACCATTCGTGCAGAGGCACCGGGCGTGACGCTTTATGCCTACACGTCGAACTGGCACGAGGCCCAGATCAGGCTCAGTGAACTGCCGGTCGACGGGCTGATTTGGTATAGGCCTGTCAGATGAACGACGACGACAAGACATTCCTGTTCGCGGCGGTTGTCGGTTCGGGCCTGACGGCAAAAATGGCGGATAGCGCCGGTGCGCAGTACCTGCTGGCGTTGAACGCGGGACGATTTCGTGTGCAGGGGGCATCGTCGCTCGCCTGTTTCCTGCCTGTGCGGCCTGCCAACGACTGGGTCATGGAGTTCGCAGAACGCGAGATGCTGGGGCGGTGTTCGGCGGCAATCCATGCCGGATTCTCGGTCAGTGACCCAATGCTCGACATGGACGCGCTGATTGATCGCGCCCAGGCACTTGGTTTCAAGGGTATCTGCAATTTCCCGTCGGCGACATCCATAGACGGACGTCTCGGGACGCTCATGGACCGCGAAGGCCTGGGGTTTTCACGCGAAGTGGAATTGGTGGAAAAGTCCACCCGTGCCGGGATGGACACGTTTGTTTACGTCCAGACCAATGTGCAGGCACGCCGGATGGTGGATGCCGGTGCGACGGCCATTTGTGTCAATATCGGCTTCACCGGCGGGGCGACGGGTGTCAGCACGCATCTGACTTTGGAAACGGCTGCGGTACGCATTGACCGCGTGCTGGAAGGTGTGCCCGCAGGTGTAGATAAGCTTTGCCATGGCGGTCCGATCACATCCCCTGAACAGGCGCTGGCCGTGACCCGCATGTGCGGTGTGCAGGGGTTTGTGGCAGGTTCGACGCTTGACCGAATTCCGCTCGAACAAACCCTGACCGAAGTTACTAAAGGCTTCACCGCCATTCCCAGCCTTGCCCGCCTGACACAACCGACGAAAAACACCGGACATGTCCTAGTGGGTGGATCGCCTGCAATGCAGCACATCCGCGAGGATATTGACGAACTCACACATGACGATATCCCGGTTCTGATCACCGGCGAGACAGGAACCGGAAAGAGCTTTTCCGCTCGTCTTCTGCATGACGCTGGCCCCGCATCGGGTCGTCAGCCTGTTGTCATTGACTGTCCCGCGCTTACAGCTGAAGACGGCGGAACGCATTTGCTGGGCTACGCCGCCGGTGGGCGCGGTGGTTCGGCAAGCCATCGAGGCGCCTTGGAGCAGGCGTCAGGCAGCACAGTGATCTTCGAGGACATCGCGGCACTCGTGCCAGAGCATCAGGGGAAGCTGCTGAAATTCGTCGATGAGGGAGTCGTCCAGCGGATCGGTGATCACACATTGCGCAAAGTCGCCGCTCGGGTCGTATCAACAGCGTCATCCGAACAGGAGCTGATTTCGGATCAACTCGGTATTCGCAAGGACCTGTTCTATCGCATTTCCGGCCACGTCATCGCTCTGCCGCCTCTGCGCGAGCGCGCTGGCGACATCCCGGAACTTGTTTTGCACCTCGGCAGCCCCCTGACAGGTGGTGACGATCCGTCTTTCACAAATGCGGCAATGAGGGTGTTTCTGGAACACGACTGGCCTGGAAACATGCGGGAGTTAAAGCATGCAGTTGTGCGGGCAATTCGCAACGCGCGCGGCGCAAGTGTCGACCTGAAAGCCGTCGAGTTTCTTCGGAACGCGCCTCGCGTCAATCCGCCTTCGCAGGATGCTGAAACAACCAGAAACCAAATCCAATCCGAACAAGACTGGATCGCCGAAGCACTCTCGCGCAACGGTTTTCGCCGCGCCAAAACCGCAGAAGATTTGGGGATGACCACACGGACACTGTACAACAAAATCAGGAAGTACGGATTGCAGACGTGAGTGCAAACTCGCCAGATAGCGAGACTTGGCTTCCGGCTGCCCAAGTTTGACCGGAGAAGACCGCGCTGCGTAACGACAGGGCCATAGGAACAAAGCAGCGGCAACGAAAGTTCTGTGTGGAAAATCGAACGGGCGCCCTTGGCCTTCTTCCAAGGCGATCCAGCCGTGTTCACACTCACATCGGACGGCCGCTGTGTTCATTTCGGCTCTGAATGCAGGATCAAACCGGCCTTGACCTTCGAGCGGTGGCCGATCGGGTGGGGATCTGTATCGGCACACTTGAAAACCCGGCGACGATTTCGACCGCGCCTGAAAACAGAAAGCACATCTTTGTCTCTGAATAGGCAACATCGTCGCCTGCCGTTAGCTTCAACTCGATCTCACGCAGCAGCTTCAGTACGTCTTCGTCTGAGTGTCGCTTCCTCGCCATCGCAAATCCCCCTCTCAAGGTCAGTGTGATGACCCAGTTCTAAGGGGGGAAGGACATGCTGCCTCGGCGGCTAGCGACGCCACGCGTCATCTGTTTTATCGTTTATTGAACAGGACTTGGCTCGCACCACCCAGTTTGCAGGACAATGTGTCCTGGATTCCGGCGAACTGGGAACTCTCGCCGTTTTCCACGAAATTTGCAGACACATTGTTTAGTTCCAGCCTTCACGCCACGTCCTCTTAAAGCCCCTGTTTTCACAGCCTTCTTCCGGCCTCTTCCGGTTACGCAGTTTAAAGTGTCCCATCTCACCTGCCCGTCAGGCGCGGTAGAACAGGTACCGGTCTTTGGCGATGCTGGCCGGGCCGGTGATCTGTTCCAACCCCACCAGAGGCTGGCCCGAGATGATGATGCCGCCCTCTTCCACGACGGATGCGATCAGCGGGCTCAGGCGGGCGGCTTCGGCGACGTCATCCTCTTTGATGCCCTGACCGAAATCATAATGCGCCAGCAGGACCCTGGCGCCGGTATCCGCCAGTTTCCGCAGCATCGGTTCCGCTTCGCCAAGCAGCAGATCTGCCTCGGGCGGCGTGTAGGACGGGTGGCATTGCAAAACCCGGTCAATCACCCAGATCCGCCGGTCGGGCAGGATTTCGCGCAGATGGTCATAGGTGCGCCCGTTCCCCAATCCCAGATCAAGCGCGTCGCCCGGTTTGCCTTGCAGCAGTTCGGCGGCCCAGTTCAGCCCGTCCCTCTGCGCCGCGAGGCGGCGCAACATGCTGTCCAGTCGGCTCATGGCTGATCTCCTGTATTCCTGTTCAGTTCGTCCGCGGTCCACAAACGCACCGGCCCCGCTGCCAGACGGCTCAGCAGCGCCTCGCAGAAAGACCATATCGGTTCGTCATGCACCAGATGATGGGTGAGAATTCCATAGGGTTCGTCGGCATCCGACTGCCCGGTTCGCCGCTCGGCAAGCTGCTGCGCGATCTGGAGGATCAGTTTGTCCGGGTCAACCAGCGTTTTTCCACCCCGCCAGTTGATCGGGTCGAGATGTGTGTTGATCCGGTACAGACCGGGGGCGGCAAACGGTGCGCTGCGGGGTTTGAACGTTGAAATGGCGCGGTACCCGCAGGCGGGAAGCTGCTTGATCAGCTCCGCTGATACCCGGTTCCACGGAGGCACGAACATGGGCGACAACCGCGGACCGAACATGTCCTGCAGGTGGCGCAATCCGTCGCTGCAGGACGCCGACATCACGTCCACCGGGCGGTGGTCGCCGAACTCTGCCTTCTTTTCCTTGCGTGGTGCATGGTCCTTGTGCGCCCAGCCGTGCACGACGGCCAGCAGGTTCGTATGATCGTTCAGATACCCGCCAAGCTCGGCCTGTGCATGTGCCGGGATCACGGCCAGATGAACGGGGACATTCAGATCATCCGACACCTGTCTCAGCCGTTGCAGGGCAGGGGTGACCGAAACCGCGTCGTCGTCGCGCCACCAAACCGGGATCGTGCGATGGTCGCCGCTCCAGCGCTCCAGTTCCTGGTCCAGCGGTGTCCAATTGATCGTCATGGCCGGGCCTCTGCCATTTCCTGTGCTATACGCACCGAGTCCGCTGCGCCGTCAAAACGAAATCCCGCAACGCTGCGCTTTGACGCGGTCGTGACATCAGCCAACGCGGCCAGCAACGTCTCCGGCGACAGATCGGCGCTTGAAACCGTTCTGATGCCGGGCACACCCGTCAGGCTTTTTGCGCGCAAGGTCTGTTCAACCTCGTTTCCGTCGTCAAACGGGATCAGAACCGCGGGTGTTCCGGCCTGAAGCAGGTCCATGGTGGTGTTGTAACCGCACATGCTGACCGAGGCTGCGGCGTGAAACAGCATCTGTCGGAAATCTGGCCGGGCGGGTTGAACAACCGCGTTTGTGGGGGCCTTGCGCTGCAGCGCTTCGATACGGGCGTCCCGGTTTGATCCGCCGACCAGAAGCCGCCATGTCCGGCCGCTGTCCCGGGCTGCAGCGGACAGGGCTGCATGAAACAGTTCATCACCAACCGGGCCGCCGCCGGAGGTTACCAGAATGTCTCCGCTGCCGGCACGGTCGGGGTGCGGGCCGGCCGGCGCCGGCGCGACATACCCGGTGTAGCGCAGGAAGGGTTCCAGCCGCTTCGTCACCGGCCAGCTGATGTTCAGCCGCGTAACGGACGGGTCGGAATGAACCAGAACAGCATCAAACCGGGAACAGATGATGTCTTCGGTCCGTTCGGCCTTGGCCGCTTTGGACGGCGGCGCGAGGATATCGCGGATCGAGGACAGGACCACGGGTGGCCGGTCCTGAATTCGGGCCGCAGAGAGGAGCGTGTCAAATTCATCGGACAGAATCCGGCGGCCAAATGGATACAATTCGCAAATCAGGCAATCCGGTTCGAATGCCGCCTGAGCCCGGGCGAGCGCATCCGATCGTTGATTCAGGTAGGCTTCATCTGCGGGTGCGGCGCTTGCACAGAGCAGCCGCGTGAAATTCGTGCCATCTGATCGAAGCGGCGGGAGCTGCAGCAGGTTCAGACTGTCCGCATTCAGATGCGGCACCGGCATGCCACCGCTGGCCAACAATACGTCATGGCCTTCTGACCGGAACGCATGGGCAAGTGTGAGCGCCCGGCTCAAGTGGCCGGTGCCCAGCAGGTGGGTAACGACAATCATCACCTTCATTCGGCGTTGTCCCGCCGGATCAATCGCACCGGTTCCCCGTCCGGCAAAAGGCCATCCGAGGTTCGCCGGAGAACAAACAGCCGGTTGCGTTTGATTTTGAAAGGTGCGGTTCCGGCGAAGTCCCAGCCATGCGCCATCGCCAACAACACGCGCATGATCCCGATATGGCAGACGGCGACGGCGTCCTCGTCCAGCGCATTCAGCCACGGCATCAGCCGGTCACGCACATCCGCCACGCTTTCCCCGTTCGGCGGGCAAAACCCCCATCCCCATTCTTCGATGTGCTTGTAGCCGGATCCGGGCTGCGCCAGCAGGTCGACACCGCGTTTGCCCTCCCAGTCGCCCCAGTTCATCTCGGTCAGTTCGGTGGCCGGATCGGGATCCCGGTTACTGATCAGGCGGGCGGTTTCAGACGCCCGGGCCAGCGGGCTGGACCACAGGCGTGCCCGGTTCCATGGCGGCGGCAGGCACAGCTGCGACAGGTCCGAACGGGCCTCGGGATCCAGCGGAATGTCGCTGCGGCCCTGTATGCGTCCGGCCCGGTTCCATTCGGTATGGCCGTGGCGGATGAGAGCGATGCGTATCATGCCAATGCTCCTTTCAGGTGCCGGCCCCCGGACCAGAATTGTGCGCTGGCAGACCCGAGCAAATGGCGCCCGGCGACATGGTCGCGCGCGGCCAGACCGCGTTTGAGGCAATAGGCGGGATCGTCCAGCAATCTCTGGAGCATCCGCGCCAGACCGGCGCCGCCTTCATCGGGCGCGGGGTAGTCTGCCGGCGCCACCACGTCGCGCACGCCATCGCGGTCCTGTGCCACGACCGGCACCCCGGCGGCCTGTGCTTCGAGATAAACCATGCCATATGCCTCGTTGTAACCCGGCCAGAGAAAAACGGACGCGGACCTGTAGGCCGCGTCGAGCGCCGGGCGGTCAAGCTGACCCAGAAACCGGACCTTGTTGCCGAACGGTGCCACGAGGGCTTCGACCTCGGTGCGCACCGGCCCGTCGCCGGCGATGTCCAGCTGCCAGTCATCTGTGTCCAGCAGGGCCAGCGTTTTGGCGATGATCCTGTAGCTTTCCAGCTTGTCCCGTCCCCTGAACATTCCCACCGTCAGAATGCGGCCCGGCATGCGAACAGTTTCTTCCGGCAACGTATCGACCGGCAGAAAGGGACGCAAATGGACAAGGGTCTGCGCGTCTGTCTGGTCGCGGCTGAGGGTGAGGAGATCAAGCTCGGTTACGTAGTAGATAACCGATGCCGCGTCGCTTGCCGCTTCGGCGGCGGCGGCAAACCGGGCCCATGGTCCGGTCAGGCGGCTGCGCGCCCGGCTGGCTTCGACGATCACGTAAGGAATACCCAGCGCGGTGCTGACACCGGGCCCAAGCAGGTCGGGGGATTTGTAATAGTTGTGATACGTCACCCAAAGCGCGAGTTCGCGGCTGGCCGGGTCTGCAAGGATGCGTGCCGCTTCGGCCTCGGCGGCTGCGAACAGCGCAGTCTGCATTTCGCTGTCGCCGTCTGCCACATGGCTGCGCAATTCGGAAACCAGCCGCACATTTCCATCCGGCAAACCCTGTCCGATCGCCATGATCAGGTTGCGCGCCATTTCGCGTTCGCCGGACGGAACCGGATGGTGAGGCGATTTCAGCGGGGCATAGAACGCAATATCGGCCATGGCTCAGGTTCCGGTCAGCGTGGTCAGCCGGGCGGACAAACGTTCGATGCCGGGGGCCATGGTGAAGTCACGATGTAGTCGTTCCAGCGCGGCATCGGCCCTTTGTTCCGCCGTCGCAGGATCGGCGGCGATATCGGTGATCGCCTGCGCCAGCGCGGCGGGCGTGTCCTCGCTCAACCGGCCGTGTACGCCGTCCTTGACGAATTCCGGGATTGCGGAAACCGGTGTGGTCAGGATTGGTAACCGCTGCGAAGCGGCCTCCATCAGGACATTCGGCAGGCCGTCACGGTCGCCATTGCCGGCAACGCGGCTGGGCAAAACGAAGAGATCGCTTTCCCGCATCAGGGCAATCACTTCCTGTTGATCGCAGGCACCACGCCACGTGATCCTGTCGGTCAGGCCTGCCGTTGCCGCCCGGGTCCTCATTTCGTCCTTCAGTTCGCCGCCGCCCACATGGGTCCAGTGCCAATCCAAAGTCGTCGGCAAGCCGGACAGCGCGTCGATCAGCCGGTCGAACCCCTTCTTTTCGACAAGCCGCCCGACCGACAGGAGCTTGATGGCTCCATCCGCCTTTCGCGGCTGGCGGTCTGGCGCGTCAGGAAACCGGCCAAGGTCCAGACCGTGATAGACGAGGTCCACCCGCCCGGGGGCTTCGGATCTTTCCCGCAGGAACTCTGCGCCAACGGCAGTACAGGTGACACCAAACGCGGCGCCGGACGGCCCGGCGCTCAGTTTTTCGCGCAGTTCCCAGTCCGGGCTGGTCCAGATGTCCTTGGCGTGGGCCGAGAACGACCACGGTATTCCCAGCATGACCGCGGCATAGCGCGCGACCGAGGATGGTGTATGCAGGAAATGGGCATAAAATGCTCGCACGTCCGGACCCAGCTCTGTCGCGATGACACAAGCCTGCCCGAACCGGCGAACCCGGTTTCGCGACCGGTCCCGTGCCAGATCGGCCCGCCAGATGCGCCATGCGTCCCGGTAGCCGGGCAAACGTCTTGCCCCACGCCACCCGGCGAGGACACGGGCCGGTTCCTGATGCAGGTATTCTGGCAGATACCGCACCCGGGCCTTCAGCCGGTCGTGCAGGGCATGGCGTTTTGTATCGGTCGGAAACCGCAGCGACCAGATTTCGAAGCTGTGACCGGCCTGTTCCAGCGCGACCAGCTCCTGTGCGATGAACGTTTCCGAAAGACGCGGCCACCCTTTGACGACCACGGCGAGGTTCGGTTTGACCGCGGTCATTCGGCGGCGCGCTCCATGGCTCCGTCCAGCATGGCTTTGACCCGCGCGGCGACATAATCCAGACCATCAAGCAGCCCGGGCTGCATCGTCTCGGACGGCAGCGGCTGATGTCCGAGGTTTCGGATCGCGGCGATCATGCCATCCACGGTCATCCCGTCCCGGGTTTCATCCAGCATGCGGATCAGCCCCAGTTCTTCGGCCCGGCTGGCGCGGATGTACTGTTCCAGCCGCGGCACGGTGCGGGGAACGATAACGGCTCGTTTGTTGAAGGACAGGACCTCGCAAAAAGTGTTGTAGCCGCCCATGCAAACCACCCCGTCTGCACCGGCAAAGAGTGTCTCCATGCGGGAATCGAAGCCGACCGTTGACACCCGACCCTGCAGCAATGCGACCCGGTCTTCGAAATCCTGCCGGGTTTCGCCGGACAGGAACGGCCCGTAGACGATCCTTGCGGCGGGGCCGAGGGTCGGGTCCTTTTCATATGCGGCTAAAACCAGATCGACCATCGCCTGACCGTCGCCGCCGCCGCCCGGTGTGATCAGAATGTACGGCTGATCAGGTTCGGTCGCGGTTTCGGTTTGTTCGGCGCGCCGCAGGTATCCGGTCCAGTGCATGCGGGACTGTACCGATGGGCTGAAATCCAGACCCGCGGTCGGATCATAGATCGACCGGACTCCATAGATCCAGATTTCATGGTAGTAGCTTTCCGTCGTTTCCACCGCACCCTTGCGTTCCCATTCGGCGGCCAGAACCTCGGGTTCGTCCAGTACATCACGCAGTCCGAGGACCAGCTTCGCGCGCCCCCGTTCCTGCAGCAGGTCCAGTGTTGGCAGCAACTCGCCCCGAAAGCCCGTGGGTTCCTTGTCGACGATCAGAATGTCCGGATCATACCGGTTTGCGGTGGTCCGGATGATGCCGGCCCGCAATTCCGCTGTGTCCTCGATCGGCATGCCGTTGGTCTGCGATTCATAGCTGCCATCGCTGCGCTTGGTCACGCCGGGCAGGCGGATATGATCGACGCGGTCGGGAAAGGCAAACCGCCCCGCCACCGGGGATCCGGTCATGATCAGGGCGGACGCATTTGGAACGGCAGAGGTGACCGCTGCCGCCAATGCGCTTGATCTCCGCAAATGGCCCAGCCCGAAAGTATCATGGCTGTACAGCATGATCCGGGGTGGACGCTCGGGAGTTTCCGGCTGCGCTGGGTTTGCGGGTTTGGTCATTTGCGCTTAAAGCCTCAGGTCTGATCCCGCCTTACCAAAAATGCCCTTCACGTCAAAGAGCAGTGCGCCGGGTTTGCCATACTCCCGGATCTTGTCCGGCCCCATATCTGCGAATTGTTTGTGCGCAACGGCGACAATCACGGCGTCATAGGTTCCGGCTTCGGGCGCGGAGGTCAGGGAGAGACCGTATTCGGATGCAACCTGTTCGGGATCGGCCCAGGGATCGTGAACGTCCGCGGTGACCGAGTAGCTCTGCAATTCGGACGCGATGTCGCTAACACGGGTATTGCGGGTGTCCGAACAGTTTTCCTTGAACGTGAACCCGAGGATCAGCACCCGCGACCGGCTGGGGTCCATCTGTCGTGCCAGCATCGCCTTGACCAGTTCACGGGCCACATGCAGCCCCATGTGGTCGTTGATCCGGCGCCCGGCCAGAATGACCTCGGGGTGATACCCGGTCTGTTCGGCACGGTAGGTAAGATAATAGGGATCGACGCCAATACAGTGCCCGCCGACCAGACCGGGCTTGAACGGGAGGAAGTTCCACTTGGTTCCCGCCGCTTCCAGCACTTCGAGCGTGTCGAGTCCGAGCCGTGAGAAGATCAGCGAAAACTCGTTAACCAGGGCGATGTTCAGGTCGCGCTGTGTGTTTTCGATGACCTTCGCGGCCTCGGCCGTCATGATCGAGCTAGCCCGATGGACACCGGCCTTGACCACCGAGGCATAGAACCGCTCCATCCGGTCCAGCGTTTCGGTGTCCTGGGCCGAGATAATCTTGATCACGCTTTCAAGCGAATGTTCCGCATCGCCGGGGTTCACGCGTTCCGGTGAGTATCCGAGCTTGATGTCGTCGCACAGCCGGAGGCCGCTGGCCTGCGCCAGAACCGGACCGCAAATCTCTTCGGTCACGCCCGGATAGACGGTGGATTCCACGACTACCAGATCGCCGGGTTGCAGGTACGGACCGATCATGCTGCAGGCGTTGCGCAGCGGTGCCAGATCCGGGGTTTTCGCGTCGGTGATCGGAGTTGGTACGGCAAGGATGTAAACCGTCCGGTTGCCCAGTGCCCCGGCATCGGCGGTGAAGCGCGCCGTTGTCTGCTGAAGCGCGCTGTCAGAGACCTCTCCGTTCCGGTCCTGACCGCTGTTCAGCATGTCGATCAGCGTCGTGTCCCGATCGTACCCGAGCACGTCATAACCTGCGCGTGCCAGCCCCAGAGCCAGAGGCAGGCCCACATATCCCAATCCCAGGACGACGATCCGTTCTGCGCTGCTGTTCATGCACGGTCCCTGTTTCACCGGCTGTCGTGGAAAACACCGGTTCCGTGCAACAGGTAGAGAAAACTACCGCCGAAGAAAACCGGGAATGGAGCGCTCGGTACGGTCGTTTCGCCGCGCGCCGGGTGGAATTGCGCAGCCCGGCAGGCTCCGTTAGCGTAGTCCGGCACAGACACCGCGACTGAGGACGCAATGGCAGTTATGATCCGCATCCTGACAATGGTCGCCCTGTTCTGGGGGCTGGCCACGCCGGCCCTTACCCAAACGACCTCATTGCTGACAGGATCCGACAACCGGGAAGTCAGCGAACTGACCGAGGCGATCCGCGAGGCCGCGGAAAGCGGGGTCAGTGTTATCATTCTCAACGGCGACGGCACCATCGCCGCGACTGCCGGCGCTTCGGAGGAAGAGGCTGAGGAGAAGGACGGCAGCGGTGCAATGGGCGCGTCACCCCTGATGCGCGCGCAGTCCGAAGTAGACGAGTTTCGCGATGCACTGCAGGGTCGTCTGGATGCGTTGCCGCACTCGGTCGACGAGGTCGCCTTTATTCTGCGAAAAACCAGTCCGGACGGGCGGATCGCGACTTATGCGATCGTTTTGTTCTGGAACATTGTTTTGTTTGTCATCGCCTACGTGGCCATGCGGGAAATCTATGGCAAGCGCCTGATCCGTCGGTTTGTCGTTTCACGCATTCAGGATGAACCGCAAGGTTACCGCGAAAAGATGCCGTTCCTCGTCTTCCGGTTTTCCGTCGGTGTGCTGGGCACGGTCTTTGCGATGATCGTGGCCTACACGATCGGAATGATCGTTTTCGGGCAACAGGACGATCTGTCGATACAGTTCACCACGACGGCCGCTTATGCCGCGTTCTTCTTCATCCGCTTCATTTCGGATCTTTGGCGGATGATCCTGTCGCCGTTCCTGCCACAATATCGCATTCCCAACCTCTCAGACCGCGAGGCTGTAAGGCTGTACCGCTGGGTGTGGTTTTTGACCTCGTTCGATGTGGTCGCCATTATTTTCAGCACGTGGATTGCGGATTTCGGCCTGAATTATAACGTCTATGCCCTGCTTTATGGCGTGCTGTCGCTGATCGGTGCGATGTTGAACATCCTGCTGATCCTGTTCAATGCAAAGGCGATTTCAAATGCCATCCGGGGCGGGCGCAGTCCCGGACAGGTGCCATGGATCGTGCGGTTCCTGTCCTTCGCCTGGGCGCCGATGCTGATCGGCTATATCGGGTTCGCGTGGCTTGAAACGGCGTTTGATCTGGTTCTGGAACGGACGATGTCGATCCCGCTGATCGCCGGGCTCTACGGCGTTCTGCTGTCGATCATCGTGGTCTATGGTGTGTTCAACTATATGATCGAGCGCTGTTTCGACCGGGCCCGCGAAGTCGAACAGATGAACCGGGCATTGGCCCGCGCCGAGGCTGAGGAAGACCCGTACCCGGAATTTCGGGACGTATCGGCCGATGCACCCGCGCACACGTTCAACACATTCGAAGAACTTGCCCGGCGGGTTGGCGGCGTTATCGCGTTTGTGGCCGGCAGCTATGCGCTGCTTCGGATCTGGGACCCAGACAATGAATTGCTCGAAAACTCGCTGACCGACAGGATGCTGGACGTGGCGGTGATTATCTTCATCGGCTACATCCTGTTCCATTTCTTCCGGATCTGGATCGACAGCAAGATCGAGGAGGAGGAGCCCGTCGGAGAAGAGGCTGAGCTGGGCGATGAGGAGGGCGAGAACGGTGCCAGCCGGCTGGCGACCCTTCTGCCGCTGTTCCGGGGCGCGATTCTGGCGACGGTCATCGTGGCAATCGGGCTGATTGCGCTGATGGAGCTGGGCATTAACGTCAGCCCGCTTTTCGCCGGGGCCGGGGTTGTCGGGCTGGCGGTTGGTTTCGGAGCCCAGACGCTGGTGCGCGATATCTTCTCAGGCGCGTTTTTCCTGATCGATGACGCCTTTCGCAAGGGCGAATACATCGACATCGGTGATGTGAAGGGTACGGTCGAAAAAATCTCGGTCCGGTCGTTTCAGTTGCGCCATCACCTGGGCGCGCTCAACACTATTCCCTTCGGGGAAATCAAGGTCCTGACCAATTATTCACGCGACTGGGTGATCATGAAACTGCCCCTTCGGGTGACGTATGACACTGATGTCGAAAAGGTTCGCAAACTGATCAAGAAGCTGGGGCAGGAGCTGTTGTCGGATCCTGTCATAGGCGACAATTTCATTCAGCCGCTCAAATCGCAGGGCGTGATCGAAATGCAGGACAGCGCCATGATCATCCGGGTGAAGTTCATGACGAAACCGGGCGATCAGTGGCTGGTCCGCAAAAAGGTCTACGAGGATATCCGGGCGTTGTTCGCCCGCGAGGGCATCCGGTTTGCCCATCGCGAGGTGACGGTGCGGCTGGCGGACGAACAGGCGGAAGAACTGACACCGGAGCAGAAGAACGCCGTGTTGGGGGCCGCGCAGGCAGCCATTATCGAAGAGGAGCTGGGTGACGACGGCGGTGGAGATGACCGTTAGCGGTCCTGGTGTTTGCCAGCGCCTGTTTGCTGTCTGACCGGTGCTGCGTTCAGGCGGCACCCCGGCCCGAAAGCATGCGCCGTATCCGCTCAGGCACCATCCGCGTTGATGTTGCCCTTGGATACGACATTTCCGGCATCCCCGGCGTTTCGCCGTAGAGCGCTCGGTATTCAGCGAAGTTGTCGAAGGCCCGGCGCGAAACATTGTCGATGAACGTTTCTGCCTCCATCCCGTTCGCAAGGACGAGTTCGTGGGCTTCGGTTTCAATATGATAGACCGTATAGGTTTCACCGCAGTCCCGCAGGGGTACATCCACCACGGTCGATCCGTTCACAAGAGCGCCGGCGTGACAGATGATGCCATCTATTAGCAGGCCGTGGTCAGCTGTAATCGTCAGGTCGGCGCTGGGCAGCCCACCCTCCAGCGAGCCGGCAAGCACCCGAACCAGGCGAAGCCGCGCGGCGGCATTGAAACGCGTTGAAACCGTTTGCCGTCCGATCCACTTGACCGCGACATCCTGACCACCGGTTGTACGGACCAGATCACCTATGGTCAGGTTTTCCACGGCTCGATCGCCGTCCGGTGTCGCGATCGCAGTGCCGGGCGCGAAGCAAACGGTGAAGGATGTTGCGACGATGTCGCTCAGTTCGAAAGAGGGTGGGAAATCGACATCGGCAATGTCTTCACTCGACCAGAGCACATACTGAAACCCATCCGTGCTGACCAGAAACGTTTGTCCGTTGTATTCCAGGGTTCCCTGAAACACATCGAAGGTGCCCTGGAACGTGTCGCCAACGTCGAATTCAACGTCCGGTGAACTCTCCCCGTCTGTCAGCAGGAATGATGTGCCCCCTTCGAACGTCTGCGTCGCTGTTCCGCCGCTTTCAGTGTATGCCGCGGATGATGAAGCCAGATATTGCGCCATGGGCTTTTCCGATTCTATTACGAGTTAGCTGGGTACCGGTTACCGATCACTCAACGCTATCACCGGATCATGTTTCCAGCAAACTCTGCCTCTTCCTTCGGCGATCGCGTTTCGAGGCATTCAACCGGCGACCAGATCGGCTTCCGATCGCAAACTTGACTTTAGGTCACCCAATTCGCCATGCTACCGGTGATAGATTTCAGTCATTCCTGGAGCGACCACATGGCACAATGGGATCACCAATCGTCTGCTGCATACACGGACGGAGGCACGGTCTGGACCATTCGGGCCGACGGGGATTTTGTCTTTACCCTGTCCGACGGAGAGGTCGGCGGGGCTGATGCCCTAACGTTTGAAGTCGGCGATATTCTGGATGACGGGTTCTTTATTTCGGGTGATCTGCTTTATGTCGGGACGCTGGAATATGGTGGAGAAACCTTCATCGTCGGGGAAAGAACCTCGTCCGGCGAACTTGAACTGTATTCGACCCAGCCGCTGCAATCCCCGTCGCAATTTCCGCCAACCGTGGATCCGGCTGACATCAACACCGCTGCGTTTACCGTCTGCTTTGCGGCAGGCACCCAGATTGCGACGCCCACTGGCCAGTGCCGGGTCGAAGACCTGTGCATCGGTGACCCGGTTCTGACAAGCGATGGTCGGACGGTCCCGGTGCGTTGGCTGGGCCGGCAGACGGTCATGCCCGCGTTCGGGCCGGCCGAGCGGTTGTTGCCGGTGAAGATCGCGGCGAACGCGTTGGCGGACCAGGTTCCGTTCAGCGATCTGGTCGTCAGCGCGGATCACGGGATGGTCGTGGACGGGATGATCGTACACGCTGCTGCGCTGGTGAACGGTGAAACGATTACGCGGGAAATGCCGGATGATCTGGAACGGCAATTCACCTACTGGCACGTGGAAACCGAAGAACATGAAATCCTGATTGCAAACGGTGCCCCGGCCGAAACCTATATCGACAATGTTTCGCGGGCGGCGTTCGACAATCACGCGGAATTCCTTGACCTATACGGGATTGCCACACCGGCGATGACCGAGCTTGATCTTCCACGGGTCGTGACGGCCCGCCAGGTGCCGGCATCGCTGCGTGAACGGCTGGCCGCGCGCGCATCGCGCCGCGGACCGGAAGCCAGGGCAAGCTGACCTGAGATTGACAGGAGCCGGCGAGGCGGCACCCGTGCCGCCGGCGATCAGCTTTGGTAGGGGTCCAGCGAGTCCCGCAGCCCGTCGCCAAGGAAGTTGAACGCCAGAACGACGATGACAATCGGCAGCATCGGAATTGCGATCCACGGGTAGATATCGACCGATGCGAGGTTCTGTGCGTCGTTCAGCATCACCCCCCAGCTCACCGCGGGGGCCCTCAGACCGAGGCCGAGGAAGCTCAGCGCCGTTTCGCCCAGGATCATCGCCGGAATGGACAGTGTCGCGCTGGCAATCAGGTGGCTCATGAAATTCGGGATCAGGTGTTTTCGGATCACGCGCCCCGATGAGGCTCCCATCATCTCTGCCGCCCGGACAAATTCCTCTTCACGCAGGGCGAGGAATTTCGCCCGCACGGATCGGGCCAGACCCGGCCAGTCCAGTATGCCCAGGATAATGGATATGATGAAGAACACCGCCACCGGAGACCAGTTGGACGGAACCGCCGCTGACAGCGCCAGCCAAAGTGGCAATTCGGGCAGGGACCTGAGGATTTCAATCACACGGTTGATGACCCAGTCGATCGTTCCGCCGAAATAGCCGGCGACCGAGCCGAACCCGATACCCAGCACGAAGGACACGGTAATGCCGATCAGGCCCACCGTCAGGCTGAGCTGAGCCCCGTAGAGGATACGGCTGAAGATGTCACGGCCAAGCCGGTCAGACCCCCAGAGGAACACGGTCTGGCCTTCCGGCGCGCAGAACAGATGCATCCTCGATGAGATCAGCCCGGCCAGCCGGTATTCCGTGCCTTTACAGAAAAACTGCAGGCGCGAAGGATCGTCATAGTCCGGTTTGAATTCCCACTGGAAGGTTTCAAGGTTGGCCTCGGCGGTCATCGGATAGATGTACGGCCCGAGAAATTCACCCTCGTGGAAGAACCGAACCAGTTGCGGCGGCGAATACAGGTGCTCCTCATGCCGTTCATTTGCCCCGTAGGGGGCAATGAAACCGGCAAAGGGCAGCATCAGATAGCTGAGCAGCAGGAAGATCCCCGAAACCAGCGCCAGCTTGTGTTGACGAAACTTGCGCCAGACCAGCAGCCAGTTCGGGGCGTCGAGATCCTTGCGTTCCAGTTGCTGAAGGCTGGCCTCGGGGTCATAGGGTGCGTCGTCGACGTACCGCCCGTCCGGGAGTTGGGTCATGCTTCTCTCCCCTCATAGCGGATGCGCGGATCAAGGATGACCAGCAATACGTCCGATATCATCGTGCCGATCAGGGTCAGCAGAGCGACGAACATCAGCACAAATCCGGCAAGGAACTGATCCTGTGATTTCAACGCCGTCAGCAGGGTCGGCCCGATCGTCTGCAGCCCGAGTACGACAGAGACCAGAACCGAACCGGACACCATCGAAGGCAACAAGTTGCCGATATCCGCCACAAACGGATTGAAGGCCATGCGCAGCGGGTATTTAACCAGCATCTTGCTTTCAGCCATGCCCTTGGCCACGGCGGTTTCGACATAAGGTTTGCCCAGTTCGTCCAGCAGATTCGCGCGCAGGCGCTGCATCATGGCGGCAGTTCCAGAAGTGCCGATCACGAAGGTCGGCACAATCAGGTGAACAAGGATCGATTTCATCTTTTCGAAGGTCATCGGTTCACCTTCGAACTGGGGGTCCATAAGACCGCCAATGGGCAGGTTCAGGTATTTGTGCCCATAGTAGAACAGGATCAGCGCCAACAGGAAGTTCGGCGTCGCGAGGCCCAGGTATCCGACCAGCGCAGCAGTGTAATCGATCCAGGTCTTGGCCCGGGCAGCGGCCAGCACCCCCAGCGGCAGCGCCACGAGGTAGACGAACAAAACCGCGGCGAGGTTGACCAGCACCGTCAGCCACAGGGTGTCGCCAACGATTTCGGCGACCGGCAGGTCGAATTCAAAAGACCAGCCGAAGTTGCCTTGTATCATGCCCGAGAACCCGTGCGGCCCCGGCATGAAGCCCATCCAGATCAGGTATTGTTGCCAAAGCGGTTTATCCAGCGCGAACTCGGTTCGGAGAAACTCGGCCTTGGCCACGCCCGAGGTCTGGCCGGTGGCCTGCAATTCCGCGATCTGGTTCGACAGATAGTCGCCCGGCGGCAGGTTGATGATGACAAAGATCATCACCGACACCACCAGCAATGTCAGCAGCATCGTGCCGAACCGGTAGATCGCGTAGCGCAGGATTTGCATCAGCCGTCCTCGTCGAAGAAGAACTCATCCATGCGGTGCACGCCGAAATGCGCGCCCGGATCCCACGCCCAGATTGCCTTTTCCGGAACGTTTCGCAGCGCCTTGTTGACGACGACCGGCTGCGGCGCTTCGGCGAGAATGCCAACCCCGAACAGCTGATCGGCATGGATGCGCAGCATTTCGTCCCAGATCGCGGCCCGTTCGCTGTCCTGCGTCGCCTTGTTCCACGCTTCGCTCAGTTCCATCAGGCGCTGCGCTGCCGGCATGTCGGGCGGCTCGCCTGCGGCCCCCTTGGTCTGATGGTACTGACCCCATTTCGGCCAGGCGAAAAACACCTGATCGGTCGGGGCGAGGTAAGCCGGCGAAGTGGTTACCTGCGGCAGCCCGTTGTCCCAGCCGTACCAGACCGCGGCCATGGTTTCGCCGGAATAGATCCGGTTTCGCAGGATATCGCGGTCCAGCGGGCGCATGATCAGCTTGACGCCCAGTTCCCGCCAGTTGTCGGTCACGATCTGCAGGGCGTTCTCGACCTCCTGCCGTTCCCCGGCGGTTTCGACGATGAACTCCATGATCCGGCCATCAGGCAACTTGCGGATCCCGTCCTTGTTGCGTTCGGTCAGGCCCATTTCATCAAGCAGCGCATTTGCCTGTTCGATGTCGTAGTCTGCCCAGGCGTCGCGGTATTCCTGCTTGAAGAACGGGCTTTGCGGCAGCACGGCCATCGCGCCGGGCTTGGCCAGCTTGAAATAGAGTGCGTGGTTGATCCCCTGCCGGTTGATGCCCAGCGACAAGGCCCGGCGAAACCGGACATCGCGCATGACTTCGCGCCAGGTTTCGTCCTGATAATTCAGGTTCGGGTAAACTGCGATCTGGCTGGCCACGCCGGATCCCCACAGGAAGGTGCGGTAGTTTCCGCCATCTGCTTCGCCCTTGCGCAGGATAGAGATGTTGCGGAAATCCAGCCCGCGGCCCTGCAGGTCGGATTCGCCGGCATTGGATTTTGCGGCGACCAGTCCGCCCGACACGATTTCCATCTCGACAACATCGATATACGGCAACTGAACGCCGTTGCTGTCGATGCGGTGATAATAAGGGTTGCGCACGAAAAGGTGCCGGATTTTCTTGCCGGATGACGAGTTGATCCACGGCTGCAGGGTGGGCAGTTCGTGGTTGTCGAACTTGTACATGTTGTCCAGTTTGTTATGCAGCGCGGCCCAGCTGTTGACGCGCGCATCGTCCACCTCGGCGGCAAGGTCCTCGGGCGAGGCGAAATCCTCGTGATACTGTTTGAGGAAATGTGCGGGCAGGTAGATGAACGGTGGGCTGGCCTGCGCCAGCGTCGCCAGGAAATTGGGGTTCGCCTGTTCCCATTCGTAGACAATCGTTTGGGCGTCGGGGAACGTCACAGCCGGCAGTTTGCCATCGACAAGCAGAAAATCGGGCGGACCGACCGGGCTCAGCTTTTCATGGTTCGCGACGTGCTTCCACCAGTATTCGAAATCGGCAGAAGTCAGCGGATGACCGTCAGACCATTTGTGCCCTTTGCGCAGATGCAGGGTGTATTTGCGGTTACCCTCGTTTTCGAAGTCGCGCAGAATGTCGGGGACGAGGTTGTAGTTCGCGTCGTAACCCACCAGCCGCGCATAGCCATAGACCACCATTTGCCGGATGTCCTTGGATCGCGACACCATGGTCTTCAGCGTGCCACCGGCCTTGCCAAAGGCACGGTCCTTGGCATGCAGATCCACGGTCAGCGGCTCTTCGGGTATCCTTTCCGCGACCGGGGGAAGGTCCCCGGCATCCACTTCGGATTTCCAGAAATCGCCTTCCTTTGGTTCCGGTCCGGCTAAAGCGGATCCGGCAAAAGCCAGAGCGGCGATTGCGGTTGCGGAGAACATTCTGCGGGTAAAATCAAACATGGCATCGCACCTTATGGCCGGGTTGCACTTGTGTCAGGGAGGGCGCCTCATCATCGGTGAAGCGGAACTGATCCGGCCAGGTGTCGGCCGAGCCCGCCCCCTGAGCCACCAGTTTCAGGTTAATCGGACGGTCGACATCCGGTGTCGGCTGCGCTGCGATCAGCGCCTTGGTATAGGGGTGCACCGGGTCATAGAACAACGTGTCGGGCGGTGCCTGTTCCACCACCAGCCCTTGCCGCATTACGGCAACTTCGTCCGCAATCCGCGCCACGACGGCCAGATCGTGGGAAATGAACAGATAGCTCAGGCCAAGCCGGTCGCGGATATCTTCGAGCAGCGTCAGGATCTGTTCCTGAACGGACACGTCCAGCGCCGATGTCGGTTCATCGCAAACCAGCAGCGAAGGCTCCAGCATCAGCGCGCGGGCAATCGATAGCCGCTGCCGCTGGCCACCGGAAAAAGCATGCGGAAACCGCATCAGCATATCGTCGTTCAGCCCGACCTGCCGCAGCTTGGCCGCTGCGCGGTCCCGCTGTTCGGATTTCGAGCCGATGCCGTGGATCTCCAGCGGTTCGGTCAGCGCGTCCAGGATTCTCATCCGTGGGCTGAGCGATGAATACGGGTCCTGAAACACCATCTGGGCCTGTTTCTGGAAGGCCGTCCGGGCTGCCCTGTTCATCGAGTGAACGGCGATGGGCGCGCCCTGAGGGTTGGCCCGGAACAGTACTTCGCCGCCGCGGTCCGGCAGTTCCGCGCCCAGTGCGATCCGCGCCGCGGTGGTCTTGCCCGATCCACTTTCGCCGACAATCGCCAGCGTTTTTCCGCGCGGCAGGCTGAAATCGACACCGCGGCAGGCATGGATCAGGACCTCGGGCTTCCACGCAGATTGAGCGCGCATGGTGTATGTTTTGCTGACACCCTTCATCTGCAGAATCAGGTCGTCTTCGCCCGGCGGCGCGGCAGGTTCGGGGTTGGCGGGAATGGAAGGCGCCGCATCGAACAGCTGTTGAGTGTATGGATGTGCTGGCGCCTGCAGCATCGGTGCGGCGGCGCCGGATTCCATGATCCGGCCCTTGTGCATCACCACGACCTGCTCGGCCATGTTCGCAACGACGCCGAGATCATGTGTAACCAGGATAACCGCCATCCCGGTTTCCTGTTTCAGTTCGTTGATCAGACCCAGAACCTGTGCCTGAGTCGTCACGTCCAGTGCAGTTGTCGGTTCGTCGGCGATCAGAAGGTCGGGCCGGGACACCATTGCCATGGCGATCATGGCCCGCTGGCGCATCCCGCCGGACAATTCGAACGGATAGGATTTATAGGCCCGCTCGGGATCCGGGAAGCCGACACGCTCGAAGTTTTCCAGCACGATCTTCTTGGCTGCGGATTCAGACATCCGCTTGTGCAGCCACAGAACCTCGCTCACCTGATTGCCGATCCGGTGCAGCGGGGAGAGGGATCGCATCGGTTCCTGAAAGATCATCGACACGGCGTCGCCGCGAACAGCCCGCATTTTGCGTTCGCCCAGATCGGTCAGGGACAGTCCACCGCTTCGGCCATGCAGCATTACCTTGCCGCTGCGGATCTGTGCGGTGCGCGGAAGGATCCGCAGAATGGCCCGGCAGGTCACCGTTTTGCCGGACCCCGATTCGCCGACAAGCGCGAGCGTCTGCCCTTCGTTGACTTCAAAGCCAACGCCGCTGACGACCGCATCGCCACGGCCAAATCCTATGGAAAGGTCTTCGACAGTCAGAAGCGGGGACATTCAGTAATTCCAATACGGCTTTTTGTTCAAAATTCCAGTTAACCGCATTCGCCCCCCATGACTCCCCGCAATACCTTCGCTTGGGCACGCCCTAATAGTCAAATACCAATTTCGCCCGTTTTGTCGCGGTATGCCCGATTTCGATAGTCGAAAGCTACACATTGCCTGACAGATTTGGCATCAGACGGTAACAATAGGTTTTCGGAGTGCAAAAATTGAGCCGTCTTGACGTATTCATCAACCGGATGGTGTCCCAGCGGGCGTGTCTGGACTATGCCATTGCCGCAACATCCGAAATGCCCGGGCCGGTGTTCGAACTGGGGCTGGGAAACGGTCGGACCTACCATCACCTGTGCGAAAAGGTGCATGGACGTGAAATTTACGTGTTTGAACGTGCCATCGCATCGAACCCGGCCTCCACGCCGCCGGAAGAGACGACGTTTCTCGGCGACGTGATGGAGACGTTGCCAGCCGCGCTGGAACGGTTCGGTCCCAATGCCAGCCTCGTCCACGCCGATCTCGGCGGGCAAAATCTGGAAAAGAACGACATTTTCGCGCGCCGGATCTCTCCTGTCATCGAGCCGGTTCTGGCGCCGGGCGGGCTGATGGTGTCGAGCGATCGTATGTATTTCGACGCGCTGGAAGAGGTGCCCTTGCCGGACGGCGCGGTAGAGGGGCGGGTCTTTATCTATCGCCAGCCGGGCTGACCACGCCGGACTAACGACGGGTCGGCTGCTGTGATTCGGGCCTGCGGAGCGACACACCCGTGTTCCCGTGGCGGGGCGGCGGATTCGGTGTTAGGGGTTTTACCCGGCAACCTGACGGGGATATCCAATGAACCGGCGTCTTGACTGGTCTGATTTTCGCAGTGCGGAGTTCGAGGAATGTGACGCGGACCGCACGATTGCGATTCTGCCAACCGCCGCGGTCGAACAACACGGTCCGCATCTTCCGGTGGGAACGGACAGCTACATCGCCGAAGGCATGCTGGCTGCGCTGCGGCGGGCGGTGCCGGATGACCTCGATATTCGCATATTGCCTGTACAGGCGGTGGGGAAATCCAACGAACATCTCTTTGCCAAGGGGACCCTGACCCTGTCGGCCAACACGGCGCTGGCAGTCTGGACCGAAATCGGCCTCTCCGTCGCCAGAGCGGGAATCCGAAAGATCGTCATCGTCAATTCGCATGGCGGGAATACAGACGTAAATTCGATCCTCGCGCGTGAATTGCGCGTTCAGGCGGGGATGCTGGCAGTCAAATGTGCATGGGGCAGCTTTGGTTGCCCTGCCGGTCTGCTGACGGACCCGGAATGGGAATTCGGGCTGCATGGCGGAGATTGCGAAACGTCGCTGATGCTGGCCATCGCCCCCGGCACGGTGGACATGGAGCAGGCGCCCGACGCATTGCCCGCCCGGTGGGAGACACCAGTGCCGCCGGTCGGGGCCGTCAGCTATGGCTGGATCGCCAGCGATCTGCACCCGACCGGCGTTGTCGGCGATGCGACACAGGCGACGGCGGAGAAAGGCCGTGCCATCATCGAGCATCAGGTCGGCGGGTTCATTGACATGTTGCGCAAGGTTTCGGCGATGCCCTTGCCGGACGGGTGAGTGGTCAGACAATTCGTCATATCTACGTCATGTCCGTATAGAGGTTTGGTGGAAACGCACGTGTCAGCAGGATGCCGTCATGAACCAGATTCTGAAAAACGTCCCATTTGATCAACTGACTGTCGGGATGGAGGCCGAAGTCAGCCGCCTGTGCCGGCAGGATGACCTTTTTGTCTTTGCCAACAGTTCCGGAAACCTCAACCCTTTGCATATTCCGGGCGAAGACGGCGATGGGGATGGCCAGCCCGAGGCGCGCGCGCCCGGCATGTGGATCGGATCTCTGATTTCGGGGGTGCTGGGGTGTCAGCTGCCGGGCCCCGGGTCGCGGTATCGCGCCCAGACGCTGCGGTTTGTCGGCGAAGCACAGGCGGGAGACACATTGACCGCGAAGGTGCGCATTGTCGGGAAGGCCGACGGTAACCTCGTCCGCTTCGAAACCTGGGTTGAACGGCAGGATGGTGTCCGGATCGTCGAGGGCGAGGCAGAGGTCGAGGCCCCGTCGGTCGCCATCGAATATGATGCCGAGGATATTCCGGCGCTCACGGTCCAGCGTCACGTGCATTTCGACCGCCTGTTGAAACAGGCCGGATCGCTTCCGGCGATTCGCACCGCCGTCATTGCCCCCGAGGAAGCCGACGCTCTGGGCGGCGCGCTACTGGCCGCTCAGCACACCCTGATCGATCCGGTTCTGATCGGCGATGCCCGGCTGATCGCAGAGGCAGCCGGAGAAATCGGAGAGGATATTTCCCGCTATCCCATTGTTGATGTGCCCGGGCACCGGGCAGCGACCGCACGCGCCGTGGACATGGTGCATTCGGGCGATGTGTCGGCGTTGATGAAGGGGCATATGCACACCAGCACGTTGCTCAGCGAAGTGGTCAGGCGGGACGGGGGTTTTCGGGTCAGCCGGCTGATCAGCCACGTCTTCGTGATGGATGTTCCCGGCCTTGATCATCTTTTGATGGTCACCGATGCAGCCGTCAACATCTCGCCTGATCTCAAGCAGAAGGCGGATATCGTCAAGAACGCCATCGATCTCGCTCACAGTCTTGGGCTGGACGATCCTCGGGTTGCGGTACTGTCGGCGGTGGAGACGGTTAACCCTTCGATCCCGTCGACGCTGGATGCGGCGGCGCTGGCCAAGATGGCCGAGCGCGGTCAGATCGAAGGTGGCAAGGTCGATGGTCCGCTGGCCATGGATAATGCAATCAACATCGGGGCGGCGATCACCAAGGGCATCCGCTCGGAAGTTGCCGGGCGGGCAGAGGTCCTGATCGCACCGAATATGGAAGCCGGCAATATGATCGCCAAGGAATTGTCATTTCTGGCCCATGCGGAATCTGCAGGCATCGTTGTCGGCGCCAAGTGCCCGATCATTCTGACCAGCCGGGCGGATGACGAAAAGGCGCGGCTGACCTCCTGCGCGGTGGCGGCCCTGCATGCGGCCGGGCCAGACAGTTGAGCGCGATCCTCACCCTGAATGCCGGCAGTTCCTCGCTGAAATTCGCGGTGTACGAGGCCGCGGACGAGCCTGTTTTACGAATGACCGGTCAAGTGGAAAATCTGGGCCCGGCCGCGCGGATGGTGCTGAAACTGCCGGAACAGAACGAACGGGAACTGGGGGCTGCCGATCACGCAGTCGCCCTGCGCGCCATCCTTGCCGCAGCCGAGCCCGTTCTTGGCGGCCATTTGGTCAGGGGCGTGGGGCACCGCATTGTCCACGGTGGCACCGCCTTTGCGGAGCCGATTGTGCTGAACGATGATGCACTGGCGCAGCTCAACGCGCTGGTCCCGCTGGCCCCCCTGCATCAGCCGCACAACCTTGCCGCCGTCGCGGCGGCAGGCGATGCCTTCCCCGACGCTGTGCAGGTCGGGTGCTTTGACACGGCGTTCCACCACGGCCATCCCTTCGTGAACGACACCTTCGCCATCCCGCGGCGGTTTTATCAGGAAGGCGTCCGCCGCTACGGTTTTCACGGCCTGAGCTACGATTATCTGACCGGACGTCTGCGGGCGGACTGGCCACATCTGGCCGCCGGGCGGGTGGTGATCGCGCATCTTGGCAACGGGGCCAGCATGTGCGCGATCAGAAACGGGCGCAGCGTGGCCTCGACCATGGGGTTTACCGCGCTCGACGGTTTGCCGATGGGCACCCGGTCCGGCCAGTTGGATCCGGGGGTGCTGTTGTATCTGCTGGACAGGGGCATGACCCCGCCGGAATTGGCCAACATGCTCTATCGGGACAGCGGGCTGAAAGGTCTGTCGGGGATCAGCCACGACATGCGGACCCTGTTGGCCAGCGACGCCGAGGAAGCGCGTCAGGCGATCGATTACTATGTTTTCCGCATTCGGCGCGAACTGGGCGGTTTGTCGGCCGTGCTGGGTGGTCTGGACGGATTGGTGTTCTCCGGTGGCATCGGGGAAAACAGTGACGAGATCCGGGCGCGGGTGCTGGAAGGGATGGAGTTTCTGGGGCTGGGTGTGAACGGGCCTGCGAACGCGGCGAACGAAACCCGTATCGGTGCCGGGCGCACCCCGGTTCTGGTTATTCCCACCGACGAGGAACGGGTGATCGCACGCGCCACCGCAAGGCTTCTGGCAGGCTGATGTTCCGCCCGCCTTCGCTCATTTTCCGCCGCTGGCCCGCCAGCCGTTCATGATCCATTTCCGCGTATCGGCGGGATCGATCACCGCATCGATTTCCTGCAACGAGGCAACATTCATGGCCTGACCGAGTTCGTAGGACTTGGCGACGAGCCGGTCGAATAAGGCCTGTTTCGCCTCTGCGCTGCTCTCGGCCTCCAGTTCCTTTTTGTAGCCCAGCTCAACGGCGCCCTCGAGCCCCATCGCGCCAAACTCCCCCGTGGGCCATGAGATCACGAAAGCCGGCGCGGCAAAGCTGCCGCCGGCCATGGCCTGAGCACCAATGCCGTAGCCCTTGCGCAGGACGACTGTAAAAAGAGTACCGGCCATCGCTGCCCCTGCCCCGATCAGCTCGCAGGCCCGTTGCACGCCGCCTTGCCGTTCGCTGTCGGGTCCAACCATGAAACCGGGCGTGTCGCAGAGGGAAATCACCGGCAACCCGAACCGGCCGCACAGCCGCAGGAACCCGGCACCCTTTTCAGAGGCAGCGGCATCCAGCGCACCGCCAAGGTGGTGGGGATTGTTGGCGATCAGGCCAAAAGGCACACCTTCGATGCGGCAGAAACCGGTAATCAGACCACGCGCGGCCCAGGCCCGGAATTCAGTGAACGACCCGGTATCGACCAGCCCCTCGATCGCGGTGCGGATGTCGTAAACCCGCTTGCGGTTTTCGGGAACCACATGACGCAGCAGGCGCTGATCGGGCGCCGACCAGTCCGCAACGGGGCCCTGGAAATAACCGAAAACCTGCCGGGCCTTCGCCGTGGCTTCGGCTTCGTCGCTGGCCAGAATATCCACCAACCCGATTTCGGCCTGCATCGGAGCCGGTCCGATATCCCTTGGCGAATGCGCGCCCAGACCACCGGCCTCAACCATCGCCGGTCCACCCAGCCCGATCCAGCTGTCGCGGGTCGCAATCCTGATGTCGCAGGCCCCGAAAACGGCGGCGTTCCCGGCGAAACAATATCCCGAATTGACCCCGATGCTGGGTTTGTCGGCGGTCAGGCGGGTCATCAGGTTGAACGTCATCACGTCCAGCCCGCTGACGCTGACATCGGCGTAATCCTCGTCTCCGGGACGTCCGCCGCCGCCTTCGGTGTAAAAGATCACCGGCAGGTTCTGTTCGCGGGCCAGTTCAAGGATGCGGTCGGTCTTCTTGTGGCCGAGGAACCCCTGTGTGCCGGCCATGACCGATCCGTCATAAAGCAGCAGCGCAGCGCGCGACGTGTCCGGGCCGAAATGATCGCCGTTGATATGGCCGATGCCGGTGATGATCCCGTCTGCCGGGGAGCTGAGCATCAATTCGGCCGGGTCCCGCCGCCGGCGTTGGGCGGCAAAAACGAGCTGACCGTATTCAATGAATTCGGATCCCCCGGTCAGATCGGTCAGGTTTTCCCGTGCGGTGCGTTGTCCCCGTGACTGGCGCCGTTCGACGGCGGCAGGCCGCTGTTCGTCCAGTGTCACCGAGGTACGATCGATCAGGCGTTGCAGGTCCGGCCGGATCAGGTCGGGGTCTTTTGCCGGCGCGCTGTCTTCGGCGGTGATGTCGCTGTCGAGCGGCTCGATTCGAAACAGGGGCTGACCCTCGGCTACGGCCATGCCGGCGGATGCAATGACCTCGACCACCCGGCACGAGGATGTGGTCCGCACTTCGTGCTGCATTTTCATCGCTTCCAGAACCATCAGCAGGTCGCCTCTGGCCAGCGATTGTCCCTGTGCGGCTTCGACCGATACGACGTTGGCTGACATTGGGGCGGCGATGATGTCGGCCTGAACCGGATCGGGGTCCGGTACCGTGCCCGGCAGGATGAGCGCGCCGACAGTTTGCGTTGTCACCGCCCAGTTTTGTAGCTGTGGCCGATCCAGAAGTGCGGCCAGCAGGGGTTTGTTGGTCTCGATCCCGTCGATCCGGAATTCCGACAGCGCCCGCGATGCCCGTGTCAAAAGCCGCGGCAGCGATGTGTCATCGCGCAGGATCAGTTTGGCCAGCAGCGGATCGAAAGCAGGGCTTGGCGCATATCCCGCCTCGCCATGGGTATCGACCCGCACGCCGCGCCCGCCCGGCAGCTGAAACCGGTTCAGGCTTCCCGTCGCGGGTACGGTTCCGGTCGGTGTTTCGCGCCCGGCGTTCAGCCGCAATTGCAGCGCATGTCCTGCAGGCGGCGCATCGGGCAATACCAGAGCATTCAGCGGGTCCCCCGCGGCCAGCCGGATCTGCAATTCAACCAGATCCAGCCCCAGCCATTCTTCGGTCACGGTATGTTCGACCTGCAGTCTTGGATTGACCTCCAGAAAGTACCAGCCGTTTGATCCTGTTGCGCAGGTCTCGACCAGAAATTCAACGGTTGCCAAGGTGCGCAGCCGTTGTGCCGCTCCGATCCTGACGGCAGCTGCAAGCATGCTTTCCCGCACCTCCGGGTTCAGTCCGGGCGCCGGGGCCAGTTCGACCAGCTTCTGATGGCGGCGTTGCAGGGAGCAATCCCTGTCCCACAGATGAATACACTGTTGCCCGTCACCGGCGATCTGAACTTCGACATGGCGCACGTTGGACAGATGCAGTTCAGCAAACAACCGGCTGTCGCCGCTTGTCGCCTGCGCCTCTGCCCGGCACTGATCAAACACGGTCTGTGCCCCGGCAGGATCGCTCAGCATCCGCATGCCGCGCCCGCCGCCGCCCGAAACCGCCTTGACCATGACCGGCGCATCGCATTCAGCAACAAATGCGGCAAGATCGGTTGCTTTGCGCAACTCGGAGAGTGCCGGGATCACCGGCACGCCCGCGGCTTCGGCTGCCGATCGGGCGGCAACCTTGTCGCCCAGCGTGGTCAGCACGGCAGGTGACGGTCCGATGTATGTCAGACCCGCTTCGGCGCAGGTCAGCGCGAATTCTGCCTGCTCGCTCAGAAACCCGTATCCCGGATGGACTGCATCGCAGCCCTGTGTCTTCGCCGCGGCCACCAGCGCCTTGGCATCCAGATAGGCCGCTGTCCCCTTGCCGGGCAAAATCGTCTGCGCTCCGGCATACCGAAGATGCGGGCAATCCGCATCGTCTCCGGGTGCAACGGCGACGGTTTCAATCCTCATGTCAGCGGCTGTCCGGGCGATCCGGATTGCAATTTCACCGCGATTGGCGATCAGAAGTTTCCGGAACATGCATCCTCCCCGATGGCCCGCGGTGGCCCCGGGCAAAGTGATAGGATGGCAATGCGGCCCGAGGCAACGGTTACTCTGCGGCGCAGGTGGCGTCCCGGACCAGGGCCTCGGCCTGAGCGTGCAGGGTGTCGTTTGGTGCCAGTCGCCGGATCAACGCCAGACCGCGCGACCCGGGCAGGCGTACGACCGGCCGGTCTTTTGCTGCGGCGACGTCCTGACCTTTTGCTGCCACGATCAGTTCCACCAAACCGGCTTCCCCCTGAAGCCCCGCGATATGAATATTCGACGTGGTGTGGTCGAACACGGACAGCGATCCGTAATGCGGCCATGTCGGGGCTGACAACACAACCGGTCCGCCGCTGAGGTCTAGCAGGCAAACCGCATAAGCGAGGTCGGGCGACGACCGGACGACGGATTGCGTTTCCGGTGTGACCCGAGGTGCCGTTGTCCATCCGTTCCACGACAGGCCTGCCGTTTCCAGCCCGGTTATCGCGCGCGACATGATGAACCGGGGCAGCACATTCACAACGGCAACGTGAACCACGACGGGACAAACCGCCGTGCTCAGCGCAAAGGCGACCAACGCGGCCTTCACGATCCGCCCCCTTCTGCGCAGGACAGCCTGCGCACTGCCGGGAAGCCCGCCTGGCCTTCCGGATCGTCAAGCAGCGCGGGATCCGGCAGATAGAGCCGAAGGGTCAGATCAAAGGCTTCGCCACCACGTGACGACACCCAGCCAACATCGCCGACGGGTTTTTCTGCCGAGACCTCGAAGCTCCATGACGTCGATCCGGCGACCTCCGACGCGTCGAAGGACAGCTTTCCGTCGTCATTCATGGGCAGATAGCCCAGCCGGTCATAGAGCGTGATGCTCCACCATCCGGCGGGCAGCGTGCCACCGGTAACCACATAGCGGCAGTTTTCGGTCAAAGCTTCGCCATCGTCATCCACTGTGCGGATGAAATAGACCGCTTCGGTTTTGCGCATCGCCAGCAGGCCATGGCGCGCAACCCAGGCCTTCACGTAGCGGTCGCCGCCATCTGTTCCGATTGACCAGTCGCTGAACCAGCCATTGACGAAGACCGTTTCCGCCCGATTGAAGCCGCCGGGTGTGATGCCCGTCAGTAAAATCGCCGAAACCAGCCCCGCAGTGCTGCCCAGTACGGTTCCCGCAATCGTCCAGTTCAGGATGCGCATGCGGCATCCTTATCAGCCGCCCGCACCGGCGGCGATTGTTTTCTGTGCCCTGGCGGTCACGCAGCCTTGAACAGGTTTCAGCACGCACGGGCTTGCGCGGGATGCGTGTTGGTGTCGTGCTGATAACGGCGCGACTGATGGTTGACAGGAGAATTCGGATGAAACTGATCGCGATGATATTCGCCGCTGCTCTGGTCTTCCCGACCACGATGACACTTGCATCCGACATCTCTGCCCGCCCGGGTTGGCATGTCATCCCGACAAACAAGGATCACGCAACATTGGCCGGCGACCTGTCTGCTGCAGTGAAGGCAAACGGGCTGATCGTTGTCACGCGGGCCGGTCCGACCAAGGCCGCCGCAAGACGCGGGATTACCATTCCGGACAATCTGGTTGTTGGCGTTTTCAACAATGATTACGCGGTCCGGGTGCTGGCCCTCTCGACCGCCGCGATGATCGAAGCGCCGATCCGCTTCTACGTAACCGAGAAAGAGGATGGCACGGCCACCCTGTCCTACAAGACACCGGGTCACGTTTTTTCCCCGTACCTAGACGAGGGCGGGGAAGCGCTTGCCGCATTGGCGGATGAACTCGACGTCCGCTTCAGAGAAATTGCCGCCGCGGCGGCAAAGTAGCCGCCTGCCGGCCTCACACTGACGTGAATCCTATTGCACCGGGCCTGCGGATCGGCAATCAGGCCGGGACGTAATTGGGAGACGCGGCATGGCGGGCACCACTTCACGGGCGGCGGATAAACTTGCGCGGCGGCTGTACGACGCGGGATGCCGATATGCGTTCGGCATGCCCGGGGGCGAGGTTCTGACGCTCGTTGACGCGCTCGAGGCGGCAGGCATCCGGTTCGTTCTGGCCAAACATGAAAACGCTGCAGGGTTCATGGCCGAAGCAGTGCATCACTGTGACGGCGCGCCGGCGATACTGGTTGCAACGGTCGGGCCCGGTGCGCTGAACTGCGTAAACGTCGTTGCCAATGCCGAACAGGACCGGGTGCCGCTGATCGTGCTGACCGGCTGCGTCGATGCGGATGACGCGCTGACATATACCCATCAGGTTCTGGATCATCAGGCCGTGTATCGCCCGATCACGCGGGCAAGTTTCCGGCTGACAGCCGAGGGCGCCGACATCGCCGCGGACAAGGCGGTGGCCATCGCCACCACCCCGCGCTGTGGGCCGGTTCACATCGACGTGCCAATCAGTGTCGCAGATGCATCCGCACCAGACCGGGACTTGCCGAAAAACCGCGCCGCCGTCCCGGTCGCTCCTGCAGGGGAAGACCTGGTCAAGGCCCGTAAATGGCTGGCCGGGGCCGAACGCCCGGTGGCAATCGTCGGTCTCGACGTCCTGAACGATCGCTCGGAAGACACGCTTCGCGCGTTTCTGGAGCGGTTCTCGGTTCCGTTCATCACCACCTACAAGGCCAAGGGCGTCTTGCCGGAGGATCATCCGCTGTGTCTTGGGGCGGCAGGCCTGTCACCCCGGGCCGACGCCATTCTGCTGCCGCTTGTCAGCGAGGCAGACCTGATTCTGGCCATCGGGTACGATCCGATCGAAATGCGTACCGGCTGGCGCGATCCGTGGGATCCGTCCGTTCAGAACGTTGTCGATATCGCGGCGGTTCCAAACACGCATTACATGCATCAGGCGACGCTCAACATCGTTGCCGATACCGGCGCCACACTGGCCGCGCTTGCCGAGGGCACGCCTGCCCGCGAAACTTGGCCCGGCGGCGGCATGCAGGCGGCGCTTGCCGGATTGTCCGACGCCTTTCCGGTGGACGAGCCGTGGGGGCCTTCGGCTATCATCTCTGAAACCCGGGCCACTATGCCAAAGGGCACGCTGGCCTCGGTCGACAGCGGCGCACACAGGATATTGCTGTCGCAGCTCTGGACCTGTGATGCGCCCCGAGGACTGATACAGTCCACGGGGCTTTGCACGATGGGCTGTGCCGTGCCCATGGCCATCGGGTCAAAACTAGCCCGGCCCGACCGCCCGGTCATAGGGTTTACCGGCGATGCCGGCATGCTCATGGTTGCAGGCGAGCTGTCTACAGCGGCCGAGCTGGGCGTGGCGCCGATCTTCGTCGTTTTCGTTGATGCCAGCCTTGCCCTGATCGAGCTGAAACAAAGGCAACGGCAGTTGCCGAATGCGGGTGTCGAATTCGGTCACCACGATTTTGCTGCGCTGGGCCGCGCACTGGGCGGCAATGGCGTTGCGGTTCGCTCTCGCACGGAATTGCGAACGGCGCTTAACGAAGCTATGGCGGCCGACCGCTTCACGGTCATCGCAGCCGAAATTGAACGGGAGAGTTACAATGGCCGTTTCTGAAGGACCGCTTGCCGGGGTCAAGGTCCTGGACCTCAGCCGTATTCTTGCCGGCCCGACCTGTACCCAGCTGCTGGGAGATTTGGGCGCGACGGTCATCAAGATCGAAAACCCGGCATCCGGCGGTGATGATACCCGCAGTTGGGGGCCGCCCTTTGTGAAAGATGCTGACGGGACGCCAACCGATCTGTCGGCTTATTTCATGTCTTCGAACCGCAATAAGTACTCCGTGTCTCTGGATATATCGACGCCTGCGGGGCAGGCCGAAATTCGCCGTATCGCGGGACATGCGGATATTCTGATCCAGAATTTCAAACCCGGCGGCCTGGACAAATACGGGCTGGATTACGCAAGCCTTGCCGCGGATTTCCCGAAACTCGTCTATTGCTCGATCTCCGGGTATGGGCAGACCGGGCCGAATGCCTCGAAACCCGGCTATGACCTGATGGCGCAGGGATATGGCGGGATAATGTCGCTGACAGGTGATCCGGACGGTGCGCCGATGAAGGTTGGCGTCGGGATCGCGGATGTGATGTGCGGAATGTACGCGACCGTTGGCATCCTTGCGGCATTGCGTCACCGCGACCAGACCGGAGAGGGTCAGCAGATCGATCTTGCGCTGGTGGATTCACAGGTCGCCTGGCTGATCAACGAGGGCGTCAACTACCTGACCTCCGGGAAGGTGCCGCAGCGGCGCGGGAACGGTCACCCGAATATCGTGCCTTACGATGTCTACGAAACCTCGGACAGCCATATTATCCTTGCCGTCGGAAACGACAGCCAGTTCCGGCGGTTCTGTGGTTTCCTCGGGCTCGCAGATCTCGCCGATGATCCGCGCTTTGCCACCAATCCCGACCGGCTTGAGAACCGGGACGCGCTGAACTATATTCTGCGTCCCGCAATCAGATCGCGATCGATGCGGGACATGATCGACGGGCTCGAGGCGGTGAAGGTGCCGGTCGGTCCGGTTCACTCGCTGGATCAGGTCTTCGAAACAAGACAGGTTGCTGCGCGCGACATGCAGATTTCCATGCCGACCGGACATGGGGACGTTGGTCTGATCGGCAATCCGCTGAACTTTTCCGCCACTCCGGTCACCTTACCGGATCGAGCCGCGCCATTGCGGGGCCGACACTGAAAAGGTCCTTGGTTCGGACAATCCTTTCAAGGACCTCTGACTGGCGACACAGAAATTGAAACAATTGCCGGGGAAACAGTCGAAAACCGCGGTGTTTGACCTGATTTCGACACCTTCGCGCGCACAGGCTTTCACCAATGCGAGAGCGGTGTTAATCGCGATATGTCCAACGTCTACAGTTTGGTAAGCGCTCAACAGGCTTAGCCGCCAAATGATTGGACCATTTATGCAAACTGATATTTTCGGTCAGACGACAAGCCTGACCACATCCTCTGCCCTGACCGCGTGGAACAATACGATGCTGGGTTTTCTGGCCCACGCGGCAGTGACGCCCGAACATCTGGGTGCCGTGCTGCGCGAGGAACCGGAGTTTTGCCTTGGTCATGCAGCAAAGGGGTTGTTTTACCTGTTGCTTGGGCGAGGCGAGCTGGTCGACACCGCACAGGAAGCACTGCGGCATGCCAGGGCCGCGCGCGCGGCAGGCGCCGCCACCGCCCGCGAAGGCCTGTATGTTGATGCGCTGGAAGCATGGCTGGCCGGGCAACCGTCGCGGTCCGTGGCGCAACTGGAGGCAATCCTCGAGACCCACCCCGAAGACACGATGGCCATGAAACTGAGTCAGGCCATTCGTTTCGTGCTGGGCGATGCCGCGGGAATGCGCCGGTCCGTTGAACGGGTCATGCCCGCCTATGGCGCCGACCATCCGGGCCGGGGTTATCTGCTGGGTTGCCATGCCTTTGCTCTGGAAGAGACCGGGGATTATGACCGGGCCGAGATCGCCGGACGGCAGGCGCTGTGGATGGCACCGGACGACGCATGGGGTTTGCATGCCGTTGCCCATGTGCACGACATGACCTGCGATGCGCGCGCCGGGCTGGAATGGCTGACTGATCGCGAAGCGGCCTGGGCGCATTGCAACAATTTCCGCTACCACGTGTGGTGGCACAAAGCGCTGATGCATCTCGACCTTGGTCAGACAGATGAAGTCATGGCGCTTTACGATACGGAAATCCGGCGCGACAAAACCGATGACTACCGTGACATCTCTAATGCTACATCGCTGCTGGTCCGGCTGGAGCTTGAAGGCATAGATGTGGGACAGAGATGGGAAGAACTGGCCGATCTGAGTGCGAACCGGACCGAAGACGGGTGCCTGATTTTTGCCGATCTGCACTATCTTCTGGCCCTCAGTGCCGATCACCGGGAGGTGGCCACGGCACGGATGTTGCAGCGGATAAATCAGGATGCCAAGACCCGCACGGACGAGGCCGGCCAGCGGATGGCGGCACCGGGTGTTGCGGCTGCCGATGGGCTGGCCGCATTTGGCGAAGGCCGCTATGGTGCGGCGTTCCACGCCTTGTCCGGTGCCCGCGCAACGATGCAGCTTGCCGGTGGCAGCCACGCCCAGCGCGACGTGTTCGAGCGCCTGACCATCGATGCCGGCATACGGTCCGGCAATCTGGACGGGGCCGAGATTATTTTGGACGAAAGACAAGCCAGCCGCGCGGGCCGCGAGGACGCTTATGCCGCCGCCCGCCGTGCGCTGATCGCAACCGGGCGCAGCGCACCAGACGCGCGCGGTGTTCTTGCCCGGTAAAAAGAACGGAAGGCACTGAAAAACATGGCGACTGTTTCGCCCGCAACCGATTTCGTAACCGCCCCGGCCAAGGCCGCCCCGATGGCGCGCCCGGCGCGTGATCCCCGACTGGATTTCTATCGCGGTCTGGCGATGTTCATCATCCTGATCGCTCATATCCCGCGCAATTTCTGGGGTGGCTGGATCCCGGCGCGGTTCGGGTTTTCGGATGCAACCGAGATCTTTGTATTCTGTTCCGGTATGGCCTCGGCCATTGCCTTTGGCGGGGCATATGCGCGGAAAGGCTGGTGGCTGGGAACGGCCCGCGTGGTGTTTCGCGTCTGGCAGGTCTACTGGGCCCATATCTGCCTGTTCGTTTTCACCGCGATGTTGCTTGCTGCGCTGGATACCTATGGCGGGTTCGAGAAAAGCTATGTTGCATCGCTGAACCTCACGCGGTTCTTCGAAGATCCGGCCACGCAGATCGTCGGTCTGTTCACGCTGACCTATGTGCCGAACTATTTCGATATTCTGCCCATGTACCTCGTGGCGCTGGCGCTGATGCCGCTGTTCATGCTGCTGTCGGGGCTGGGGTTCTGGGCCGTTGCAGCAAGCAGCTTCGCAATCTGGCTGGGCGCGCAGGCGCAGGCTCTTTGGCTCCCGGCCGAGCCATGGTCCGACCGTGAATGGTTCTTCAATCCGTTCGGCTGGCAACTGCTGTTCTTTACCGGTTTCGCTTTCATGAAAGGCTGGCTGCCGCAGCCGCCGGTGTCCAGAACGCTGATGTGGGTCTGCATCGGCTATCTGGTTCTGACCATGCCGGTCGGGTCCTGGAAGGTGTTCACATGGATCAACAATGCATTCCCCGATCTGGGCGCTGCGATCCGGCCGATCTGGACCGATATTCGCGTGTTTCAGCAGGACACGGGTTTTAACCTGCGTGGCAAGACCGACTTTGGCATTCTACGTTACCTGCATTTCCTGTCGCTGGCCTACCTTGCCTGGCTGGTCGCCGGAGAAGGCGGCAGGCGGTTGGTGGCCACGGGCACCGGCGCGGCGGCGCAGGTCTGGGAACTGGTCCTGACGCTGGTCACCAAGGTCGGGCAGCAATCGCTGGCGGTGTTCGTGTTTTCGATGGCCGTGGCGCGGCTCTTCGGTTTCGTTCTGGATCAGATCGGCCGGACGACACTGAACGTTGCGATGGTGAACCTTGTCGGTTTCGCCATGCTCATCGCGGTCGCCTATACCGCCGCCTGGTTCAAGTCCCATCCGTGGCGGAGCAGGAAATGAGCCTTTCCCGACGCGCCTTTCTGGCCGGAACAACCGCCATCGCTCTGGCCCGCCCGGCATGGGCCGACATGCCGCCGGTGGATTTCAATCCGCAGGACGTGACCGAAAAGGCCCGGGCGCTGGCCGCGCGGCCGTATCGCAAGCGTGCCATGGTTCCCCAGCCCTGGCTGGATCTGACCTACGAACAGTACAAATCGCTCTGGTTCCGGTTTGATCGCGCGCTGTGGCGGGATACCGGCCGGTCCTACGAAGTGGATTTCTTCCATCCCGGACTTTACTTCCCCCGCGCCGTCAAGGTGCACGAGGTCAGGGATGGCCAGGCCTGGCAGGTGCCTTTCGACCTTTCCAATTTCGACAAGACCGACACGTTTCCGGACCTGCCTGTTGACGAAAGCATGGGCTTCAGCGGCGTCCGGCTGCGCACCGAACTGGATCAGTCGGGACAGAAAAACGAGTTTTGCGTGTTTCAGGGCGCCAGCTATTTCCGCGCCATCGCACTGGGCCAGATCTATGGCCTGTCGGCCCGTGGTCTCGCGCTTAAAACCGGTGATCCGATGGGCGAAGAGTTTCCGGAGTTTATTGAATTCTGGCTTGAGGCCCCGGCGCCCGCGCAGAAGAATATCATCGTCCATGCTCTGCTGGACAGCCCAAGTGTTGCCGGGGCCTACCGGTTCGACATCACGCCGGGGTCCAACTGTGTCATGGACGTGAACGCAACGCTGTTTCCGCGCACCGATCTGAGCCATGTCGGCATTGGTCCGCTGACGTCGATGTTTCTTTACGATCAGACGAACCGGACACGCTTCGACGATTTCCGCCCGGCCGTGCACGACAGTGACGGACTGCTGATCCACAATGGTTCAGGCGAGTTGTTGTGGCGCCCGCTGGCCAATCCGCGGCGTCTGCAATTCAGCTCGTTCCTCGACAACAATCCAAAGGGCTTCGGCCTGATGCAGCGCGCCCGGAAGCTATCGGATTTCGCCGATCTGGAGGCATTGTATCACCGCCGCCCCGGGCTGTGGGTTGAACCCAGAGGTGACTGGGGCGAAGGATCCGTCGTGCTGGTCGAAATCCCGACCGAAGTGGAGATTTTCGACAATATTGTCGCCTATTGGCGGCCGCGGCGGCCGATGCAGGCAGGCGAAGAGTTTGCGTTTGGGTATCGGCTGACATGGTGCACGGAGCCACCGCTTGCCGACCCGATGCCGCGGGTTTCCAACACCGCGATGGGGGCAAGGCATAACGGCGCCGAGGCGATGGCCGGGCGGCTGGCAGCGATTGATTTCGAAGATCACCCCCTGTTTGCGGATGGTCCCGAGGCAATGACCGTCCATATTGCGTCGCAGCAGGCGGAAACGACCGAAGGGGTGTTGCAGCGGAACCCCGAAACCGGCGGTTTGCGGCTGGTATTTGCGTTCGATCCCGGAGAGGGGAGATACGCGGAACTGAGAGCGCAACTGCGCAAGAACGGCAAGATGGCCAGCGAAGTCTGGCTCTACCGGTGGACGGCTTGAGCGACGATCTGCATATCATGCCGTCGGAGCAACCGGCGCATATGCCGGTTCAGAATTTGCGCCGGCCCTTCCGCGATTCCCGCGCGCCGGATCTGGAGGATGTGGGAAATGTGGCTCTGTGGCGCGTCCTGGCCTTCAGCCCCGCCATGGCGGCGACGCTGGGGCTGGCCTGGGTGATCTACGGCTGGTTCGCCGATCAGGGTCTGAGCATGATCGAAGCGTTGTTGCTGATTCTGATCTGCTTCAACTTTTTCTGGATCAGCTTCACGGTCAGTACGGTTCTTCTGGGTCTCTATTCCCTGAACCAGCCATCTCACCGTCCGCGCCGCGGGCCCGTGCAGCCGCTGCGCGTCGCGCTGCTGATGCCGATCTATAACGAGGTGCCGTGGTACGTGCTTGGCAATGCCCGTTCGATGCTGGAAGAGCTGCGCGCAACCGGCGGGCCGCATGAATACGCCGTTTTCGTTCTCAGCGACACACGTGACGATGCCATTGCGGCACAGGAACAGGAAAGCGTGCTTGCGCTCCGGCGGGAACTGGGACCGGATATCGGGCTCTATTACCGTCGGCGCAGGATGAACAAGGACCGCAAGGTCGGCAATGTCGCCGAGTGGGTTCAGCGCTGGGGCGGTGGCTGGCCGGCGATGATCGTGCTGGATGCCGACAGCCTGATGACCGGCCGGGCAATTTCGCGCCTGACCAACGCGCTGGCCCGGGATCCGGCTGCCGGCCTGATCCAGAGCTTCCCGCAACTGATCGGCGCGCAGTCTCTGTTCGCCCGGATGCAACAGTTTGCCAATGGCGTCTACGGCGCGGCGCTGGCTGAAGGCGTGGCGCAATGGTGCGGGCGCGAAGGCAATTACTGGGGGCATAACGCGATCATCCGGACCGAGGCCTTTGCGGCATGTGCAGGGCTGCCGCGTGTCCGGTCCCTGATCGGGCGCGACAGCCTGATCATGAGCCACGATTTCGTCGAGGCCGGACTGTTGCGCCGGGCCGGTTGGGGGGTTCGGTTCCTGCCGCGCATCCGCGGCTCTTACGAAGAAACACCGCAGACGCTGATCGACCATGTCCAGCGTGACCGGCGCTGGTGTCAGGGCAACCTGCAGCATCTCAACCTGCTTTGGTCCCGTGGTTTTGCATCGCTGTCCCGGTTTCACCTGTTCCACGGAGCGATGGGGTATCTGATGTCGCCGATCTGGTTTGCGCTGCTGGTGATGTGGGCGCTGATCGGATCCGGCGAAGAGGCCAGCGTACTGACCTATTTCAGCGCCTCCAATCCACTCATGCCGACATGGCCGGAAATGTCGGAAGCCCGCCATGTGCTGATTATCGCGCTGATGTACGCCATGTTGCTGGCCCCCAAGGTGTTGGGGGTCCTGTCCCTGCCGCTGACCGGTGGCAGGTTTCGCGAATTCGGGGGCGGTGCGAGGTTTGCGGTCTCCTTCCTGTCGGAGGTCATGTTGTCGATCCTCTACGCCCCGATCCTGATGGTGCAGCAGATGATCGCGGTGTTCCGCACGGTTCTGGGCCTGCAAAAAGGCTGGAACCCGCAGGCACGGATGGGCGGACGATACGGATTGCGGACGCTGGTGGTCTGCCACGCGCTCGAAACCGTGAGCGGTGCCGCGCTCGCGGCGGGGATCGCGGCGGGCCTTGTCAGTCTCTGGCTGCTGCCGATTGCCATCAGCCTTGCCCTTGCCATTCCGCTCTCAGCGCTCAGTGGCGTGAGCATCCGTGGTTGGCTGGAGACCCGCGAGGCGGTGCGCGAGCCCGAGATCACCCAAGCGGCCCGGTTCTATCGCGCGGAACTCAAAAGCATGCTCGACCGGACGGCTGCCGATGCCTCTCCGGCAGAGTAGCGCGATTTGTCGACAAATCGAATGAGAATTGCTGACAATTCTCTCCCCATTCATTGATGAATGGGGTCGCTCAGTTTTCGGCCGTTACGCTAACAAACCAGTCGGCCGCCATGTCGCTCCACCCGGCGGGCAAGGTATGCCCGCCCGGCCACAGAGCGAATTCCAGCGCGCTGCCTGCCGCACAACCGGCCCAGTGCCGACGCCAGAACGGCCCGGTTTCCGAGTAACCGGAGGGTTTTTCGTCCGGGCAGGCATTGGCCGCGCGCCAGATTTCAAGACCGGCAAAAATGTCGCCCTGCTGGAATTCTCCGCCGCGCAGCTTGCGTCCTTCGATTGGCACTGTGGGGTCTTTCCAGCCATGGGTGTGCAGAAGACGCACAGGACCGGCGCAGTCTTGCGGGTGGGGACGCCAGAACCCACCAGAGACCGGGGCATAGGCGGCGAATGCCAGCGGGGTGGCGCAGGCCAGGTAGTTGACCATGAAGCCACCCGCCGAAAACCCGCTCAGCATCAACTGTGTTGCACTGATCCCGAAACGTGCGGACGCATCATCGGCAACAGCGCGCAGAAAAGTGGTTTCCTCCCGCCCGTCCCAGCCCGGAAAGAAAGTCCAGCTTTTCGGGCCGTCGCCGCCGCGACGCAACCCTTCGGGGGCGATCACCGCCCATCCCCGTTCAAGCATGGGGCGGACCAACCGCCGGTTTCCGATTGTGCCCCTCGCGGAACCGCCAAACCCGTGCAGAAAGACAAGTACCGGAGTGTCGGGCGTCACGGTATCAGGCAGGGCTATTCGGTATTCACCATCTTCGATCCTGCAGGTTTCGGCCGGTGTTCCGCAGGCCGCCGCGGGGTCTGCCGACGCAATCAGCAGCGTGGTGACTGCCAACACCATTCGGGCCACACATGTCATCCCGATGATCCCGGATAGGACAGGGTGGGCAATTCCCGGGCCAGCCAGCCGGGGCCTGCCGCCGATCCCAGCATGCCTTCGGGGACGTCGATGATTTGCGTGTATCCGCGATTTGTCATTTTTCGACTCAGCCGCGCGGATCGCACACCGCGGGCGCAGATCAGTGCAATCGGTTGGTTTCGGTCAGGCCCGGCGACGTCTTCCAGGGCCTCAACGAAGTCGTTGCGCCGCATGTCAACGGGGTGAGCACCTTCGCCGACACCGGTTGCCTGCCATTCGTCCGGCCGCCTGATATCGATCAAGACGATGTCGCCTGCCACGGCCTTGGCATGGGCCTCTGACACGTCCAGCGATTTGCCTTCGAAGCCCGCTGCTTCGCGGACATGGCGGAAGGTCATTGCCGCACCCCCGGCCCCCAGCACGCCTGCCATCAGAACCCATCGGCGGGACAGCCGGACAGGTTGATGGGTTCTGTGTTCGGACATGGTGTGATGTTCCCTGTGTTTCAGGCGCAATTTATCACGGGTTTCGCCGGGTGAAGCGATCCCAATGAAAACGGTTGATCAAGATATCGTCAACGTAGCCACTTTCAGCCTCAGGTTCAGGGTGGAAAATCCGGACAACTGGGTGCAATTTGTCGGAAATCTTTCCCAGGGCACGGATCAAGCTTCATGTTTGGAAAACTCTTGCGCGAGCCTCTCCTGCATTTCTTGCTGCTCGGCGCGGCGCTTTTTGTCGGGTATCAGGTGCTCAACCCCGAACCTGCCGCCGAGCCGGATCGCATCGTGGTCACGGCACAGGACATCGCGGGTCTGGAACAGAGTTTTCAGACCACGTGGCGTCGGGCGCCAACCGACAAGGAGCGCGGGGCCATGATCGACGGGTTTATCCGGCAGGAGGTTCTGGTCCGCGAAGCCGAAGCGCTGGGACTGGACCGCAATGACACGGTGATCCGCCAGCGCCTGCAACAGAAGATGACCTTTCTGCTGTCCTCCGGCGCCAACGCTCTGGAGCCCAGCGACGAGGACCTGCAGACGTACCTGGCTGCGAATCCCGATCGGTATCGTATTTCGGGCCGGGTCGGATTTGATCAGGTGTACCTTGGGCAATCCACAACCCAGGCCGAGATTGATGCGGCTCTTGCCGCGCTCAATGGCGGTGCAGATCCCCATAGTGTCGGGCGTCAGACGTTGCTGCCCCTGTCCACACCCCTGTCCCCGGCGGTTGCAATCGATTCCGCCTTCGGTTCCGGGTTTGCTGGAACCATCGAGGCATTGCCTGTCGGTGACTGGTCTGGACCGGTTCGGTCTGGGTTCGGATACCACCTGATACGCATTACAGGCAGCGCACCGGCCAGCCTGCCAGCGCTGGACAGCATCCGCGACAAGGTCGAGGCCGGTTGGCGCGACGCCCGGGCCGAGGAGCTGACGGAGAGCATTTATCAGGAACTGCAAGCCCGGTTCACGATTGAAATTGAAGAGGCCGGCACGTGATCCGGGCCGCGTTTCTTGGACTGATTCTGTCGCTTTGGGCCGCCATGGCCCTGGCGCATGCGCTGCAGCCGGGCTATCTGGAACTTCGGGCGCTCGGAGACGACACCTGGAGCGTGTTCTGGCGCAAGCCGGACGTTCAGGGCAAACCGATGCAACTGGATGCCGAGCTGCCGGAAAACTGTGCACAGCGGCGGGGGCCGGAGGCGCAGTTCGATGGTGCCGGGTGGTCCAGCCGCTGGCTGACCACATGTGTCGGCGGGCTGGACAACGGTACGATCCGGATCGACGGGCTGGAGAACAGCCGCACCGATGTTCTGGTCCGATACGAGCTGGAACCGGGCAGGGGGCAGGCGTGGCGGCTGGTTCCCGGGGCGCCGGCGTTCGACATTCCGGCCGCGCCCGGGGCGCTGGATGTCTTGCGCAGCTACACGTTTCTCGGGGTCGAGCATATTTTGCTGGGGCCGGATCACCTGTTATTCGTCCTGTCGCTGCTGATCCTGATCGGTAATATCCGTACGCTAATCGGGGCGGTGACAGCGTTCACCGTTTCACACAGCCTCACGCTCGGGGCGGCGGCGCTGGGCTGGCTCAACATTCCCGGCCCGCCGGTGGAGGCGATCATCGCCCTGTCGATCATGTTCGTCGCGTCCGAAGTCCTGCACCATGAACCCGGTGCGCCCCGGCTTTCTCAGCGTGCGCCGTGGATCGTTTCCTTCGGGTTCGGTCTGATCCACGGTCTGGGCTTCGGCAGCGCGCTCAGTGAAATCGGATTGCCGCAGGGTGAAATCGTTCTGGCCCTGCTGGCCTTCAACATCGGCGTGGAACTGGGACAGCTGTTGTTCATTGCTGTTTGTCTGGCCGGGTGGACCATCATGCGTCGGGTGATCGGGCCCGGTTCGGTCAGCCAGATGAAGGCGACGGCCGTCTACGGCATAGGTGCCATCGCGGCCTTCTGGTTCGTCGAACGTCTGGCCGGGTTCGTGTGATTTGCCCAGTTGCCCTGTGCAGCATCCTTTGTAGACTGCATGCCGGACCCAGACAAAGCTGTTGCCGGGGAAAGACGTGAGTGAACCGCGGCTAGATACACAAACCATTTTCAACATGTGCATGTCGCTGCACGGCCGGTTGGACACATTGTGGCAGCGGCTGCTGTACGCCCACGCGGCCATTGTCGGTGTCATGGTGTTTTTCTCGACCACGCCCGAGACATTCTTCATCTCCCGGGTGCTGGTGTTCTTGTTCTATACGGTGAACCTGCTGATTTCCGTGGTTGCCATGATCGAAAGCTATCGCGGTCTGCAGGCCGGACTGACTGATATCCGTGCCCGCGAGCGGGAGGGCGAGCCATCGCATTTCGAAAACTGGCTGACGTCGCTGGACTATTCAGCCCATCCCAGACGGCGGATCATGCTTTTCGGTCTGGTCTGGCTGCTGATAGGGTATCTGTTGTTCGCCCGGTTCATCCACGGGGGTGCAGAGATCACTCTGAGTTGAGTGTCTGGCCGTCAATCCTCCAGAATACGGGCGATCACCGGTTCCAGCTCGGACCGCACCTGCGGGTCTTCTGCGGCCTCTGAAAGCGCCGACAGCGCTTCGGGAACGGTTTCGACCCGGGCTTGCCGCAAATGCGCCATTGCCGTGATCAGCCCCTTGGTCTCACAAGATTCCTGCCGGTATTGCCAGGTTCTGATGGTGCCCGTTACCACCTGCGATTTTTCCAGACCGCAGCGCCGGTCCGGGTCCGCGTTCCGCCAGAACAATGTCACCATGTCCGCAAGCGCCGAATTGTCATCGGCAAAGTAACTGTGCGCCAGCATGTCTTCGCCCAGTTCGGACATGTCGATGCTGTCAATATCCTCGCTGGTCAACGTGTTGGCGCCACCCTGACCGGCCCGGGGGGCGTTTCCGTGCAGTTTGCGGGAAGACACCAGCGCCCAGTCCTGCTCTGAGGCATAAAGCGTCAGACGTTGAGCAAGCGGCCGGATGGTGCGGATCATCTCGGAAAACAGCCCGGCGTCCACGTCCGGCGCGGCAAACAGGATCTGTCCGAACAACGGGACATCCCCGGTCTTCACCTGTCGTTTCAGGGACAGGATTTCAAGAGCGTCTGTCAGCGCGCGGTTGCCCATGCTGTGCGCCACGATGTGGATCGTCTGCGCGCCGGACCGGCGAACCAGATCGTCAAGGAACCCGGCCAGCCGGCGTCCGCTCAGCCGGACAACGGCGGTATCCGCGACATAGGCAATCGTCTTGCCGCGCGAGGGCCAGGAATAGAGGACCGGAACCGCGGGATACCCCATGTCCACGGCGATCTGTGCGGCGCGGCGCGCAGCCTGGTCGAAAGCGACGTTGTAACCGTGGACGAAGACGAAGGCCTCGGTCTTGTCGGCATCGGCAAATTCCGCCTGCATCCGGCCAAAGAAACTGTCGGCGGGCATTGGAGCGACGGATTGCAGGACAACATGTTTGGCCGGGTTCGGTGCGAATTCGAGCTTCCAGATGCTGGGCGCTTCCAGCATGCCGGGGGTGTGTTCGTTGGGCACTGTGACCGTCGCGATTCCGAGGTCCAGCCCGTCCCCGCGTCCGCCGCCATAAAAGGCAACCGGTTCTGCCGCTCCGGTGCGGGCGCGGTCGGTGGCATAACACACGTCAACGGTTCTGAAGCCGGGATCGCTGCTGCGCGCAGGCGCATCGATCCGGCCCGGAGCATTTTGCGTCGCGTCGGCCGCGGCGCGTGCCTTTTGCGCTCCGGTCGTATCACCCAGTGCGTCAGCCATCCGTGCCAGCTCTCTGTGCACACCGGCCAGCCTTTGAGGATCCGGTGCACGCTCGGCCAGTGCGCTCAGCATTTGCCGCAGGGCCTGCCGCGCGCCGCGGAGGTCGCCGGCCTGCTCCGCAGCATTGGCAGCCAGCGACCACAGATGCACCGGATCTTCGTTCAGAACGGGGTTGGAGCCGGCTGCCTGTGCCAGCCGTGCGTAAAACCCGGCAGCATCGGCCCACGCTTTTAGCGCGACGGAAACCTCGGCCCGCAGCAGGGTGAGGTCGAAGAACGTTCGCAGATCCGGTTCGGACGACGACTGCAACCTGAGATATGGTTGAAAGTTGGTGATGGCCCCTGAGGGGCGGCATATCAAGGCGGTGCTGAAGCGCCGTCAATTCTCAAGAGAAAGGGATATGCCACATGTCGAAATCTACCGGTGTTCCATTCGAGCTATCATCGGAATTTTCACCTGATCCGCTGACTGAGGTCATTCAGTTCGGGGCACGCGAGCTGTTGCGAACGGCTGTGCAGGCTGAGGTTGCCGGTTTCATGGCGGTTCACGCGCAGCTTCTGGACAAGGAAGGTCGCCAGCGTCTGGTGCGCCACGGGTTCCTGCCGGAGCGCGAGGTGATGACCGGGATCGGCACGGTGCCCGTTCAGGTGCCCCGGGTCCGCGACCGGGGTGCGAACATCGATGGCAGCAAGATCAGGTTCCGTTCATCCTTGGTGCCGCCGTATCTACGCAAAGCGAAGTCCGTCGAGGAGCTGCTGCCCTGGCTTTACCTGAAGGGCATTTCAACGGGGGACTTCAGCGAGGCGCTGGCCGCCCTTTTGGGGCCGGATGCAGAGGGGCTGTCAGCCTCCACGATCACGCGACTGAAGGCGACCTGGTGGGACGAGTATGAAGCCTGGCGCAAGCGTGACCTGTCGGGCAAGCGCTATGTCTACATCTGGGCGGACGGGGTCTGCTTCACGCCCCGTTTGGACGGGGATCGTCAATGTATGTTGGTGATTATCGGCGCTGACGAGTACGGAGAAAAGGACGTTTTGAGCATCATGGACGGATTCCGGGAGAACGCGGACAGCTGGCGGGACCTGTTACGCGGTCTGAGGAAACGCGGCCTGACGGTGCCGCCCGAGCTTGCTGTCGGTGATGGCGCGCTTGGGTTCTGGACGGCGCTGCGGGATGTCTATCCGACCACCCGTGAGCAGCGGTGCTGGGTCCACAAGACGGCCAATGTAACGGGCGCGATGCCCAAGTCGCTGCGGGAAAAAGCCAAGGCCGATCTGCAGGATATTTGGATGGCCGAGACGAAGAAGGAAGCCAATGCGGCCTTCGATCTCTTCGTGGAAACCTACGGCCTGAAATACGAGCGGGCCGTGGCCAGGCTGGTCAAGGACCGCGACGTGTTGCTGACCTTCTATGACTTCCCGGCCGAACACTGGAAACACATCCGGACCACGAACCCGATCGAAAGCGTCTTTGCCACGGTCCGCAACCGAACGCGCAAAACCAAAGGATGCCTGAACCGCAAGACCGCCCTCGCCATGGTCTTCAGGTTGATGATGTCGGCCAAGAAGAAGTGGAGGAAGATCTCAGGGCCAAACCGTCTGCCCGAAGTGATCCAGGGGATTGCCTTCAAGGACGGGATCAGGCAACGTCAAAACGCCGCCTGATCACGCCGTCACCAACTTTTGGGCATAACTCCTGCAACCTTGCCAGTTCGCCGTCGATCGCGGCGGCTGCCTGGCCCGGATCGACCGAGGCCAGATCATAGAGCGCGTATAAATCCGCCCCAGTTTGCGCGGTGGCAGGCTGGTGTGAATTCGAAAACGCGAAAACAGTGGCCGTCAGAATCGAAATCAGCAAACGCATGAGCAGGACCAATCGCAATGAACAGACTAACCAAAACCTATCGCACGTGGGCGGGGCTGAACAAGTTTCTGCCGCCGGTGGTTTAAAATTCTTTGGCCGGACCCCTACGTGCGTTAGATTTCACCTGTCTCCTGTTGCGCGTTTCATGAGGTTCGATGTGAAGATTGTTATTCCGATTCTGCTGTGCCTGCTCGGCCTGACCAGTCTTCCAGCCTATGCGGAAACCCGTGCTTTATTGATCGGAGTATCGGATTACGATGATGCAATTGGCCTTGCTGATTTGCGCGGACCGGCAAACGATGTGGAACTTTTGCGGGACGTCCTGAAGGGCCGCGGGGTCAGTGCGATCACGGTGCTGGCTGACGGGCTGGACGGGGCGGAGCGGCCGACCCGTGCGGCGATTGTCGCGGCCCTGCGAGCCGAGGCCGAACAGGCAACCGAGGGCGATTTCGTGTATCTGCATTTCTCGGGCCATGGCACGCGACAGACAGACCCCGACGGGGACGAATCCGATGGGCTGGACGAAGTGTTCCTGCCGGCTGATACGGCACGAGCGGCCGCCGATACCGGGCTGATTGCCAACGCACTGGTCGATGACGAAATCGGCCGTGCGGTGGATGCCATCCGCGCGAAGGGCGCCGATGTCTGGCTGGTTCTGGACAGCTGTCACTCCGGAACCGGGCTCAGGGCCGGGGCGCTGGGCGGGCTGTCGCGGTATGTCGATCCTTCGGTTCTGGGTGCCTCTGCCACCCTGGCGCTACCCGGACCGGCGGTTGAAAGTGCTGCGGAAGATGGATTGCCCGGCCGTTTCATCGCCTTCTATTCCGCCCGGGCGGATGAGGTTGCCCGCGAATATGATCTCGATCCCGGCGAGGGAGAAAAATATTATGGCCTTTTCACGGCCAAGCTTGCAGCGCGATTGGAAACTTCCGAGGGCTGGAGTTTCCGGCAGTTGTTTCAGGCTGTTCTGAGCGATCTCAACGATGTATCGCTGCCCGGTGTTGCCCGTTTGCAAACTCCATCCTGGGATGGAACCCTGATCGACGAAGCTGTTCTCGGCGGACAAACGCTGCCCGGATCACGGCGATTTGCCGTGCGCGGGGATGAATTGGGTGCGGGCATTGTTCACAGCATCGGCAACGGGACCCTGATGGCGTTGTATGCCGGACCGGCGGATCCGGAGGAACAGGTTCTGGGCTATGCTCAGGCTGTCAGCGCCTCGGCCACGCGGGCCTATCTTTCACCTGTCAGCGCCGCCTGCGTTCCGTCTGCTGATGTGCTCTGCCCGCCGGAGGGACACTTGCCGCCCGACGCCCGTTTCGCGCAAGTGACGGCCCGGCCGGTTGACCTGACGATCGGGATTGGGGTGCCCCGGGACCTGGCAACAGGGGCATCGCTGCCCGCCACGCATCCGGTGATGACCGCACTGACCGCGGCAATGGAGGCCAGCGGAAAACCGGTCCGGCTGGATCCGGTTTCGTATGACATCGAAACCCTTTGGGATGGCGAGGCGCTTTGGTTCGGGCGCAGGGCCGCGCTGGGAAACCGGCCTGCGGGTCTGGCTTGGACACCCGGGGCGGAGTCGCTGCCCCCGTTGCTCAGCCGGATGGCTCAGGCCGAGGCCTATGCCCGGCTGATGGACGGGCTGACTGGAGGAGGAGGGTTGTTCAACAAGAACCCGGTGCAGATTTCCGGCCTGCATTTGCCGTCCCGTACCGAGGATCTCGCTTTGCCGGACCAACCGGAACCAACGCGCGTGGAGTGCGGGCGCGCCTTTGCCGCCGTGAACAACGCCGCGCCGGTACCGTTGGAACGGCACGCCGATCTCAAGCAGTGTGACCGGTTGCTGTTTCAGGGACAAGGCACGACTGACGGCATCCGCGACGTGAATATCCTGCATATCGATGCCCGGTATTGTGTCCGCGCATCCTATGCCCGGGTATCCGGGTTTTCGGCGGCGGTGCAACTGGGCGATGTTCTGAATATCTGTTCCGACTGTCCCGGCAACGTGTATGCGGCCGGCGATGAGCGGCTGTTTGTCGTCGTCAGCGAAGCGGCGGAGAACGCAGAGCCGCTGCGCCTCGCGGGGCTGGTCGAAACCTGCGAGGCGGGACCAACACGCGGGTCTTCAGCGCAACAGAGCTTCCTCGATGCTTTGGGAAAACTGGTCAGGCGGCCGGATGTGCGCGGGTCTTTTGGCGGGCTGGGTGTTTCCGATATCTGGGTAGAACGTTTTGATCTGACCGTTCAGCCCCGCGAACAGGTGTTCCTGCAGGCCACGTCGGAATGATCCGGTTGCAAAGCCTTTGTCTGGCGTTTGCCGTCTGTCTCGTGCTGGCCGTGGCCCTGCCTGCCTCTGCCCAGCAGGACGCGGTCGGCGATGCATGGGATGCGGTTCACGAAGAACGCTGGTCCGACGCGCGTCACCTCGCCCAAACAGCGCTGAATGCTGCGAAAACGGACCGACAGAGGCACGCTGCGCAGGAAGTTCTCGTCACGCTCAGCTACAATTTCGATCCGGTGCCTCTGGCGCTGGCCGCTGCCGAGGCGCTGGACCGGCAGGCCATCGTGCTGTTCGGTCAGGATGCCGGCGAAAGGCTGGTGGCGTTGTCCGTGCTGGGCTGGCTTCATGCGGAAACCGGCGATGCGCAAAAGGCAATATCGGCGGTGACCCGCGCCGTGCGGATTGGCAGAACGGCACGGCAGGGCATCGACACGACGTTGGGCCAGATACTGCAACTGGCGGAACTGTATCTTGACGATGGCGATTTGCAGACCGCGGCCACGCTTGCCGCGGATGTCCATTGGCAGGCGGTTGAAAACGGGGGCCCAGACGATCTCTTTGCGCTGGAATCCGCGATCCTTCGCGCTCGTGCCCATCTTGCCATGGGGCACCCGGTTGAGGCCGTGCTGCAGGCCGATCCAATATGGCGGTACGCAGAGGTTGCCGGTTCAGACAGCTATGTGGCAGAAGCCGCCGCGTTCTTTCAGGCGCGGTTGGAGGACGTGGCCGGGCAGGATCAGGACGTTTTGCAGAGATGGCACGATGCAGCCGCCCGCCGTCGCAACCTGCGCAGCCGGCAGGATGCCCAAAGCGTTGCCCTGACCAGCGCATTGGAAACCGCGTATCTGTCGGGCAATGCGGCAGAATTTGAACGCAACTTGCAGCGGGTGACCGCTCTGGCGACGGCAGATGATCCGCTGGTGGTTCACTACTACCTTGTGGGGCTGCAATTCCACCTGACGCGTGGGGATCAGGCGGCCGCGTACCGGTGGGCCAGCCGCATCGCGGGATACAGGCCCGGCTATCTGGCAACACTGGAGGAGGATTTTTCGCCTTTCCTGCTGGATCTGTCTTCATCGCTTGGGGATGGCGGCCAATTGCAGCAAAGCGTCGAATTGGCAGAGCTTGCGCATGCAGTTCTTCGGTTACGGCTGGAGCCGGGAGACGTTCGCATTCTGCAGAGCAGCCGGGTTTTGGCCGACAACCTGCTCAGCCTCGGTGACGTTAAAACCGCCGCTGCGATCGTTCACCCGGCATTGGAATACGCGGATCAGCCGGACCATCGCGGCAGCGATCTGCATGCCCAATTGTTAATGCAGTCGTCCGAAATTGCCGCCGCCGCCGGCGATTGGCCGGCCGCTGCAACCGCACTTGAAGATATCCTGTGGCTGCGCGGCGAACCCGCTCAGGCGGGTGATGCCATTCGTCTGGAAACCCTGCGGGCGCTGGCGTCGCTGCAGATGCAACAGGGTCAGCATGCAGCGGCGGTGCCGCTTTTGGAGGAGGCCGCGGTCCTTGGCGCCGGTTTGTTCGGCAGCGCGGCGCCGCAGACCGAGACCACAACCGCGATGCTGGCCGTAGCGTTGTTTGAGAGCGGTCAGGAAGACCGGGCAATGGAACTTCTGAAACCCCTGTTGCAAGGCAGAACGCCCGATGACGCGGTGCCGGCCGGTATCCGGACGGCGTTGTCGCTGATGTCGCTGCGGATGAACCGGCGGGCCGGCGAGGTCGTGGATGTGCCTTCCGGGCTCGATCCGAAGGACGCGATGCTTGCTGCAACGCTGGCCGAAGAACACTGGCTGGCTGGCCAAGCCGATAAGGCCGACGCCTATGCGGATGCAGTGTTGCAGAACCGGTTCAGCGAAGCGACAGCGATAGCAAAGGCCCGGCTGGTCAAAGCGCGCCTTGCCTTGAGTGTGGGAGATACCGCGGGGGCCATCGAATGGCTGCGGCAGCTGACAGAGGCACTGGACGGGTCGCCATTGGGCAATCCCGCGCTGGCGCTTGCGCATCTGCCGCTGTATGCCGGCACCGCCTTGATGCTTGCCGAACAGGCCGGGGACAGTGACGGCCTTCATCTGATTGACGAGGCTCTTTCCGCGGCACAGAGGGCAAACGCGCTGGCCGCCCGCGCAGCATTTGAACAGGCCGCAGAGCGTTGGGAAAGCGGTGAGGCGCTGTCCATTGCCCTGCGGCGGCTTCAGGATGCCGAACGGGATGTCGAATCACGCCGCGCAACGCTGCAGTCCGAACTGGTTCGGAGCGCGGGGCCTGCCGAGGCCCTGAGCCGCCTTAAGGCGGCAGAAGCCGCACTTCGCGACCAGCGCCAGAGGCTTCGCGCTGACTTTCCCGATTTCGCGGCAGCGGCGGATCCCGGGCCGTCCGGACTGAGCACCGTTGCCGCCCTTCTGACCGGCGACGAGGCGTTACTGGTTTTTCTCACCGGCGATGATGAACTGAACGGACGGCCGGTCAGCCGCGTGATTGCCGTCACTGCGGAGGCGGTTCAAACGGCGGAGCTTGCCAGTAGAGGCGAACTGAGCGACCTGGCCGCCGCCCTGCGTTGCGCCGCGGCGCTGACCGATCATTCCTGCGGTCGGGGGGGCCTTGGCGGAACCCGCGGCACGTTCGAAATGGAGCCTTCTGCCCCGTCTGTCGAACCTGCGTTCGATTACACTCTTGGCCATGCGGCGTATCGGGCGGTTCTGGCCCCGCTGGCCGAGACGATCGCAAGCAAGACGTCGCTGATCATCGTGCCTGACAAGGCCCTGTTGTCGCTGCCTTTCAATCTGATGATCAGGACGCCGCCGGGTCCGGATACGAACCTGCGGACAGCGGACTGGATCGTCCGGACCCACGCCGTCCGCGTTTTGCCCACTGTCGCCAGCTTTGTCCGCCTGCGTCAGAGCGGCGCCAACCGACGGCAGCCCGGCGGGTTTCTGGGGGTCGGAGACCCCTTGATCGGCGCGCAGGCTGGCGGGCCTCTGGCGTTTGACTGTGGTTTGTCGGGGGAAGGGGATGTTCTGTCGCTGAACCGGTCCCGTTCCGCGGCAACCGGCGCACTCGGGCTCTCGCAGCTTGACGCATTGCCGGACAGCCGGTGTGAACTGCAGGCCTCGGCGGCGGCATGGCCGGGTGACACACGTCTGCTGCTGCATGCGGAGGCAACCGAGAACCGTCTTCGGGAACTCAGTGCCAGTGGGGCCCTGCGGGACTTTTCCGCCATCACTTTCGCGACCCATGGGTTGGTGGCCGGCGAATTGGGACCCTATGATGCGGGGCTGGTCCTGACCCCCGCGGGCGAGTTGGATGGCCTGTTGTCCACGGCTGACGTTGCCCGGCTCGATCTGGATGCTGACATGGTTATCCTGTCGGCCTGCAATACCGCCGCCGGTGATGCCAGAAGCAGCGAAGGTCTTTCCGGGCTGGCCAGCGCGTTTTTCTATGCCGGCGCCCGCAGTGTCATGGTTTCTCACTGGCCGGTCTATTCCGACGCAGCGGTCCGGCTTTCGTCCGAAACGCTTGCGCGGATGACAAACCCAGAGATACCCGACCCGTCCGAGGCACTGCGCCACGCGATGCTGTCGATCCTCGACGATCCCGCGTCGACCCCGCGGCATCTGCACCCGGCGTATTGGGCCCCGTTTTTCGTCGCCGGCGGGCTGTAGACGTCTCCGCTATTGACGTGGCGCAGTTTTTCAATTCTACAAATTACAACTGTACACATATGTCCAGAGATGAGTCTCGGGAGCGCGTTTCGACAAGGGGAGAGGTCATGAAATCGCAGTATCGTGTTGTGGTCATCGGCGGTGGCGTTGTCGGATCGTCGGTGCTGTATCATCTTGCCAAGCTTGGCTGGACCGATGTGGTCATGCTGGAGCGTCGGCGGCTGGCTTCCGGGTCCTCCTGGCATGCGGCCGGCGGCATTCACGCGTTGAACGCGGATCCGAATATGGCCGCGCTGCAGGCTTATACCATCGACCTGTTGTCCGAGATCGAAAAGGAATCGGGTCAAAATATCGGCCTGCACATGACCGGGGGACTGACGCTGGCGGGAACGCCCGAGCGTTGGGAGTGGCTGCAATCCAACTATCGCATCTTTCAGTCCATCGGCATCGACGATTGCGAACTGATAACGCCGGAAGAGGCGCAGCGGCGCTGCCCGATCATGTCAACCGATGGCGTGCTGGGTGCCATGTGGGCCGACCGCGAAGGCTGTATCGACACGACCGGAACCGTACAGGCCTATGCCACTGCCGCGAAGAAGCGCGGGGCAGAGTATTTCGAAGAAACCAAGGTAGAGGAACTGATCCAGACCGCCGACGGCTGGCAGGTCGTCACCGACAAGGGCACGATCACCTGCGAGCATGTGGTCAATGCCGGCGGCCTCTGGGCCAAGCAGGTCGGGCGCATGGCAGGGATTGAATTGCCGGTTTCGCCGCTGAAGCATCATTACCTTGTGACTGACAGTGTGCCCGAGGTCGCCGCAGCCGATTTCGAAATGCCCATGACCGTGGACCTCGAGGGTTTCACCTATATGCGGCAGGACCAGCAGGGCGTTCTGGTCGGTATCTACGAGATCGACCATGAACACTGGGCCATGGATGGGGCACCGTGGAACTACGGCGAAGAGCTGTTTCAGGAACAGCTCGACCGGATCGAAAACGAACTGACGCTGGGGTTCGAACGCTACCCGTCAATTCAGGATGTCGGCATCAAGACATGGGTCAACGGTGCCTTCACCTTCTCGCCTGACGGCAACCCGCTGGTTGGTCCGGTGCAGGGCAAAAACGGTTACTGGTGCGCCTGCGCTGTGATGGCGGGTTTCCTGCAGGGCGGCGGCGTCGGCAAAACGCTGGCGGAATGGATGATCGAGGGCGAGCCCGAGGCCGATGCGTGGTCGATGGACGTCGCCCGGTATGGCGCCTTCGCCGAGAACAAGCGCTATATCCGCGAAACCACCGGACAGTTTTATTCACGCCGCTTCGTGATGACCTATCCGAACGAACAGCTTCCGGCGGGCCGCCCGCTGAAGATGGCTCCCGCCCATGACGCGATGACGGCAGCGGGCTGCAAATGGGGCAACAGCTGGGATCTTGAAACACCGCTCTACTTCGCACCGTCGGGGTTCGAGGAAACACCGACCCTGCGCCGCTCTAACGCCCATGATATCGTGGCGGAGGAATGCAGGGTGATCCGCGAAGGCGTCGGCCTGCTCGATATCACGGGGTTCTCCCGTTACGAGGTGTCCGGCCCCAATGCCGAGGCGTGGCTCGACAACCTGTTTGCCACCAAACTGCCTGCGCCGGGCCGCGCGCGGCTGGCCGTGATGCTCAGCGAAACCGGTAGCCTCAAGGGGGACCTGACGCTGTTGAACTGGGGTGACGGAACCTGGTGGATCATGGGATCTTACTATCTGCGCGCCTGGCACATGCGGTGGTTTAACGATCATCTGACCGACGGCGTCACCGTCCGCGACCTCGGCGAAGAAATCTGCGGCTTCGGACTCGTTGGCCCGAAATCCCGCGCGGTGATCGAAAGGGTGGCTGAACAAGACATCTCCGGTCTGAAATTCATGGGCTGCGGCCGCTATGACATCGGTCTTGCCGGGGCGCATGTTGCGCGGATGTCCGTGACAGGGGAGATGGGGTACGAGATCAACTGCCGCTATGGCGATCATATCGGCCTGCGCCGCCTGCTGCTGGAGACCGGAGCCGAGGAGAGTATCCGCGAGGTTGGTTTCAACGCGATGCTGTCGACCCGGATCGAAAAGAGCTTTGGCATCTGGTCGGCTGAATTCACGCAGGACCGGACCCCGGGCATGACGGCCATGGACCGCTGGATTGCGTGGGACAAGGGCGATTTCATTGGCCGGGAAGCTGCGATTGCAGAGCGTGACGGCAACGGACCGGCGCAGGTTCAGGTGACATTGGATATCGATGCGCTGGATGCGGATGCCTCGGGCTATGAACCGGTCTGGGCGGACGGTGAGAAAGTTGGGTTTGTGACCTCCGGCGCGTATGGCCATTACACCGGTAAGTCGCTGGCCATGGCACTGATTGACCGGGAACAAGCCGAGCCGGGCACCGCGCTCAGTGTTCATGTGGTTGGGGTGGAACGTCCGGCGACGGTGATCGCCCCGTCGCCCTATGACCCGGAAGGCAAGGCCATGCGGGGATGAGCGCGAAGCCAACCCGGCGCGGACGGCGGCGCGGCGTTGACGCTGCGCCCGTGACCCGCAAGGTCGACTACCGCAATCTGCGCAATCCCTTCCCTCCGGCCGGTGCCTTTACCGACGACCGGGTCGAGGCAATCCACCGGACCGCCCTGCAGGTGCTTGAGGAACTGGGAATTAAAGTTCTGTTGCCGGAAGCACGGGCGCTGTTTTTGAAAGCCGGCGCGCGGCAGGTTGACGATGACATGATCCATATCGGACGCGACATTGTCGAGGCCGCGCTTTCCACAGCGCCGAAATCCTTCACGCTTCATGGTGCCACGCGCGATCGGGACGTGACGCTTGAGCTGGGCCGGCTGACGTTTCAGCCCGGTGCCGGCGCGCCCCACGCAACCGATCTCGACCGTGGACGCCGTCCCGGAAATCTGACCGATTTTCGCGAACTTGTTCAGCTGACTCAGCATTTTGACGCCTTGCAGATCGTGCCGCCGTTGGTGGAGCCGCAGGACGTGCCGATACATCTGCGCCACTATTCGATGACCGAGGTCGCGCTGACCCAGACCGACAAGGTCATTTTTGCCTATGCCCGCGGCACGCCGCAAACTTTGGACTGTTTCGAAATGATCCGGGATTTCCGCGGTGTTTCGGACGACGAGTTTCTCGACCAGCCGCAGGTCTATACCATCGTCAACACCAATTCTCCGCGTCAGATCGATATCCCGATGGCACAGGGGCTTATCGATTTCGCCCGCTACGGCCAGCCGATCATCGTGACCCCCTTCACACTGATGGGCGCGATGGCCCCGATCACGGTTGCCGGCGCGCTTACCCTGTCTCATGCCGAGGCGCTGGCCGCGATCACACTGACCCAGCTCGCCCGGCCCGGTGCGCCGGTCACATATGGGACGTTCACATCCAACGTGGACATGAAATCCGGGGCGCCTGCATTCGGCACCCCGGAACAGGTCAAGGCCAGCCTTGGCGCGGGTCAGCTTGCCCGGCTTATCGGTCTGCCGTGGCGCTGCGCTGCTGGGTCTGCTGCGAACCTCGCCGATGCGCAGGCCGCGCATGAAACAGAGATCAGCGGCTGGGGCGCGGTTCTGGCCGGGGCCACCGTGGTCATTCATGCTGCCGGCTGGCTCGAAGGCGGGCTGACCGTCGGGTATGAAAAGCTGATCACCGACATGGACATGGTGAACACATTCGCCGAGCTTTGCACCGCGGCAGCAGCGGATGACGATGCCATCGGCCTTGATGCACTGCGCGAGGTTCAGCCCGGCGGACATTTCTTCGGCGCGCAGCACACGATGGAAAGGTATCAGACCGAATTCTGGGAACCGGTCAGCTGGGACTGGTCCAATTACGGCACTTGGTCAGAAAACGGTGCTCAGGATGCCCAGACCCGCGCAACCGGCATCTGGAAGCGTATCCTGTCGGAGTTTGAACCGCCGGCGCACGATCCCGGCCGCTTCGGCGCCCTTCAGGATTTCATTGCCAAACGCACCGAGGAGGGCGGCGCTCCGCCGGTAAGTTGATGACCGGCCCGCTGCTCCATCGCGACGACCCCGAGGCAGAGCCATTGTCCGGCAACGTCAAGGTCACGCGGCAGGACTGGCTCAACCTCGCGCTCGACGTTCTGGTCAGCGACGGTGTGGAGCAGGTCAAGGTGCTGGCGCTGGCTGAACGGATGGGCGTGTCGCGGTCTTCGTTCTATTGGTACTTCAAATCCCGGCAGGATCTGCTTGACGCATTGCTCGCGCAATGGCGCGCCACAAACACAGCTGCGTTCATCGGTCAGGCGGAAAAAACCGCGCCGTCCATCACCGCGGCGGTGCTCAACGTCTGGCATTGTGTCGCCAACGGGCGGCTGTTCGATACGGCGCTGGATTTCGCCATTCGCGACTGGGCCAGGCGCGCCGGAAAGGTGCGTCGCGCGCTCGATTTGTCCGACACGGAACGGCTGGCGGCGCTTACTGCGATGTTTGTGCGCTATGATTATCCGGCGGAAGAGGCCGCCACCCGTGCCCGCGCGCTGTATTACATGCAGATCGGATATGATCTTGCACAGCTTGGCGAAACCGTCGACGAACGCATGTCGCGTGTTTCGCACTACCTGCTGATCTTCACCGGCCAACCGGCCCGGCCCGGAGAAGTTGAGGACTTCGCCGCCTATGCGCGGCGCTACTGGACGGAGGAAACCACATGACCCAGACCGCTGATGCGATCATCATCGGCACCGGCGTGATCGGCGCTGCAGTGGCGTTCGAACTGGCCAAAGCCGGATGGAAAACCCTTTCGCTCGACCGCAACGCGCAGGTCGGGCACGGCTCTACCGCCGGTTCCTGTGCCATCATACGCATGCACTATTCGACCTTCGACGGCACGGCCTTCGCCTGGGAAGGGTACCATTACTGGCGCGATTGGAAGGACTATCTCGGCCTGCCGGACACCGACGACATTGCCCAGTTCCGCGAGGTCGGGTGTCTGGTGATGAAGACAGAGGCCAACGGACATCTCGAAAAACACATGAAATACTCGGCCGAACTGGGCTGTCCGTTCGACGAGTTGAGCCCGGAGCAGGTGCTGGAGAAACTGCCGATCTACGCGCTCGACAGCTATGCCCCGGCCAAACGCATGGACGATCCCGAATTCGGCAAGCCGAACGGCGCAAAGATGGGCGGCGCGGTGTTCTGGCCAAACGGCGGCTACGTGACCGATCCGGCCTTCAGCGCGCAGAACCTGATGGCAGCGGCCCGGCAACATGGCGCAAAGGTGCGGACCGGTGCCGAGGTGGTGAAAATCCTGCAAGAGAGCGGCCGCGTTTCGGGTGTGAAGCTGAAGGACGGGACCGAGTTGAACGCACCTGTGGTGATAAATGTCGCCGGCCCGGGGTCCTCCATCGTCAACCGCATGGCCGGGGTTCTGGAGGACATGACGATCGAAACCCGCCCCCTGCGGCAGGAGGTTGTGCATGTGCCCAGCCCCGCGGGCTTCGATTTCGAGCAGAACGGGACCATCGTGTCCGACAGCGACATCGCCTGCTACGTTCGGCCTGAACATGGCAATCACATCCTTGTCGGTTCCGAAGATCCCGAATGCGATCCGCACCAATGGGCCGATGATGATGTCACGTACAACCGCGAATTCACGGATCAGTGGACGACGCAGGCCATGCGCTATGCCCAGCGTGTGCCCTCGCTGGGCATCCCGTCACTGACCCGCGGTGTGGTTGATCTCTATGATGCATCGACTGACTGGATTCCGATTTACGACAAATCGGCCCTGCCCGGCTTCTATATGGCCTGCGGTACGTCCGGAAATCAGTACAAGAACGCCCCGATTGCCGGCAAGATGATGGCGGCGCTGGTGGCATATTGCGAAGCCGGCAACGACCACGACGTATCCCCGCTGCAATTCACGCTGCCTTATATCGGGCAGAAGATCGACGTCGGGTTCTATTCGCGCAGGCGGGCAATCAACGAGGAGTCGAGTTTCTCAGTCCTTGGCTGACGGCCGGTCGGTTTGGTATCTTGTTGCGACGGGAAACAGCGGGAGCCAGCTTTCACGGTGCCGGATCCAGCTTTCATAGTCCGGTTTGAACCTGTCCGGCAGGTCCAGCGCGCCCAGATGAAGCTCCGTTTCGCCTGGACTGCGCGCGAAAACGGAAGATCCGCAGGTGGGGCAGAAATTGCGCCCGTTGTACTCGCGGGTCTCTCCGGTGACAGTCACGGCGGTGTCGGCAAAGATCGCGGCGGCATAAAATAGCGCCCCGTGATGCTTGCGACAGTCAAGGCAATGGCAGAGGCCGACGCGCAAGGGCTGCCCCGCCGCTTCGAACCTCACCTTGCCACACAGGCAACCACCGGCGAAACTGTCCATGCTGAGCCTCCCTTTCAGGCTGTTGGGCATCGGTGTGCCGCTGTGTCCGGGCGCTGAAACGCGCCGCCGGGCCTGCGGTCTGATATCGCATGACGCCGCCGGGTGCCAAGCGGTGCCCAAAGGTCGGGCTGCCCATTCAGCGAGAAGCGCCCGTAAGGGAGCGACGAGCGGTCGCCAACGCTCCGTGGTCGCGCACCATTGTCAGTGCCGATGCCACGCCTTCGATCCAGTCCGGGTGTTCGAACAGCCGCGTCTCCGCGATGCCCGGCAGCGATCCGACCGCAACGACCGAAGCCCGCGCATCCGCGCCGGCTATGGCCCTTAGAAGATCTGCCGCCATTGGATCGTTCAACGCATCGGCGCCGCTGCGTTCGACGTGGTGCAGCCAGCAGGCCGTGGCAAAGGCGAATGTTTCCACCCCCACCTCTCTTTGCAGCCGCTCGGCCGCTGCGAAGAACAACCGCTGCGGCATTTTCTGACTGCCGTCCATCGCGATCTGAAGACAGCGGTGATCGATCGCCGGGTTTTCAAACCGGGTGACCAGAGCGTCGGCATACGCGCCGGGTTCCAATCCCGGCACCTCCGGCAATGTCTCTGCCGCAGCGTGCATATGGACCCGGACCAGCCGCATCAGTTCCGGTATCGCCATCACGTCGCGCACGGATGTCAGTCCGGCACAGGTTCCGAGATAGGCAATCATGGAATGGGCGCCGTTCAGCATTCGCAGTTTCATCAATTCATAGGGTGCCACATCCGGCACGATCTGAACGCCTGTTGCCGCCCAGTCCGGCCTTGGCCCGGCAAACCGGTCCTCGATAACCCATTGCAAAAACGGTTCGGTTTCCACCGCGGCGATATCCGCATGCCCGCTCAGTTCCCCTGCCAGGGCCATCGTTTTTTTCGTTGCTGCGGGTGTGATCCGGTCCACCATGCTATCGGGAAAAGTGCAGCTGTCCGCGATCCATCGGGTCACGTCCCCGTTTTTGCGCTGCGAAAACTGAAGAAGTGCGTTTCGCAGGGTCTGTCCGTTGGACGGCAGGTTGTCACAGGACAGGACCGACAGCCCGGCCAATCCGGCAGCCTGCCGCGCCTGCAACCCGGCACAGAGCACGCCCAATAACCCCTCGGGATGCCCGGTTGCGGACAGATCATTGGCTATGGCCGGATGCGATTCATCCAGTTCACCGGTTCCGGGGCGCACCCCGTAACCCTTTTCCGTCACCGTGATCGTGACCACCTGAATGGCCGGATCCGCCATCCGGCCAATCACCGCCCACGGACTTCGCGGCAAAACATGCGCCGCCCGGATCACCGAAATCTCCCGCGCTTGTTGGCCATCCGGGTGCTGCTCGATCAGCGTGTACCGATTATCCTGACCTGCCAGTGCGTCCACGAGTTCAGGTGAACGCATCGCAACGGCTTCGATCCCCCAATCGCCGCCCGAAGCATCGATTGCGTCTTCGGTGAATGGTGCCTGATGCGCGCGGTGAAAAGCCCCCAGCCCGAAATGCAGGATCCCCGTCTTCAGATTGCCGCGTAGCCCGGATCGCCGGTAACTCATGTTGCGGCCAGCGCGCGGGCGGCCCCCCGCAATTCCGCCAGCCCCCTGAGCCGTCCGATGGCCGGGTAGCCCGGCGCAGAAACGCGCCGCTGATCATCCAACAACTGTTGTCCGTGGTCGGGTCGCATCGGCAATTCGGCGTCCGGCCGGCCTTCGGCCCGCCGGCGCGCTTCCTCTTCCAGCAAGGCCCGGATGACCGCGATCATATCCGTGCTGCCGTCCAGGTGATCATCCTCGAAAAAGGTCCCCGGCACCGTATCCGTCTCGCGACGTACGTTTCTCAGATGCAGGAAATGAAAATGCCGACCCAAACGGCGGATCATGCCCGGCAGGTCGTTGTCGCCCCGGGCGCCCAGACTTCCTGTGCAGAAGGTGATGCCGTTGGCCGGGCTGGGCACAGCATTGACCAGCCAGCGATAGTCCGCTTCGGTCGACATGATCCGCGGCAGGCCGAACAGCGGCCAGGGCGGATCATCGGGATGGGCACAAATCCGCAGTCCCAGCCGTTCGGCCACCGGGACAACCCGCTCGAAGAAGTACCGGAAGTGGTCGCGCAACCTGTCGGCGTCAATATCACGGTATAGTGCCAACTGGGCATGAAACGTATCCAGATCCCAACTTTCCATCGCGCCCGGCAGGCTGGCCAGAACCGTGGCAGACAGACTGCGTTTATCGGTATCGGTCATGGTTGCGACGATCCTTTGCGCCGCTTCGGTCACGTCGTCGGAATAGTCCGCAGCGGCGCCGTCCCGGGCAAGGATGTGAATGTCGAAGGCTGCAAAGACGTCGATGTCAAACCGCAACGCAAGCGCACCATTCGGGCGGGCATGGGCAAGGTCGGTCCGGGTCCAGTCCACGGCCGGCATGAAATTGTAGCAGATCACTTCAATTCCGGCAGCGGCGAGGTTCTCCAGGCTCTCACACCAGTTGGTGATATGGGTGTCGCGCTCCGATGCGGCGGTTTTGATCGCCTCGCTGACCGGCAGGCTTTCAACCACGTCCCATGTCAGGCCGCTCGGCGATCCGTCCGGGTGAGTTTCCACGTCCTTCAGGCGGTCGGCAATCGCCTCGGGCGTCCAGACCTCGCCGGGTGTGATGTGATAGAGCGATGTGACCACGCCGGCGGCACCGGCCTGCCGGATGTCACGCAGGCTGACACCGTCCCCGGGTCCGTACCAGCGCCAGGTTTCCTTCATGCTTCGGTCTCCAGATTGTAGGCCCGCCGCGCCAGCCCGTTGGCCAGCAGAGGGGCGAGTTCGGTGGCGCTTTCCTCGGACAGCCGGTGTGTCGTGACTAGGTCGGCCAGGAACGCGCAATCGCAACGCCGGGCCACGTCGTGGCGCGCCGGGATCGAACACAGGGCCCGCGTGTCGTCGTTGAACCCCGCAGTGTTCCAGAACCCCGCCGTTTCCGTGGTTGTTTGCCGGAACCGCCGGATGCCTTCAAAGCTGTCGTGGAACCACCAGGGCGGCCCGAGCAAAAGGGACGGATAAGCACCGGCCAGCGGTGCCAGCTCTCTTGCATAAGTTGTTTCATCCAGCGTGAACAGGATCATGCGGAAACGGGGATCCATGCCCACGGCGTTCAGAAGCGGCTGCAGGGCAGAGACGTAGTCCGTGGTGCCGGGAATGTCGAAGCCCCGGTCCCGCCCGATCGTTGCGTGGATCCCGGAATGGTGATTGCGCCGCGATCCCGGGTGAAGTTGCATGACCAGCCCGTCATCGACCGACATCCGCGCGAATTCGGTCAGCATCTGGGCCCGGAACAATTCGGCATCACCTGCACCGGCAAGGATGTCGGCAAATAGCTTGCTCGCCACGCTTGCCGGCAGGTCGGCGGTTTGCGCGGTCGGGTGGCCGTGATCGGTGGCAGTTGCGCCATTGGCGTTGAAGAACGCCCGGCGGATGCGATGCGCGTCCAGATATCCCTGCCATGTTCCGGTATCGGTGTCTGTCAGGTCACCCAGCGCGCGGATATTGGCGTGAAACCCCTCGAATTCCGGATCCGCGACAGGGTCCGGCCGGTATGTGGGCAGCACCCTGCCGGTCCAGTCTGACGCCGCGACGGCCCGATGATGCGCCAGATCGTCAAGCGGGCTGTCGGTGGTGGTAATGACTTCGATGTTGAACCGGTCATAGAGCGCCCGCGGCCGGAATGCGGGGTCGGCCAGCGCCGCTGAGATCGTGTCGAACTGGGCGTCTGCAGTCTCGGGGCTGAGCGTCTCAGTCAGGCCAAACAGGTCGTTGAACGCATGGTCCAGCCACATCCGCGACGGCGTGCCGAGAAACAGATGGTAATGTTGCGCGAACACCCGCCAGACTGCGCGCGGATCCGCGTCTGACCCGATCCCGAGCGCATCAAACGTGACCCCTTGGCTGACCAGCATCCGGGTCACGTAGTGATCTGGTATCACAAACAGGGCGGCCGGATCGGGAAAGGCCGGGTTTTCACCCCACCAGACCGGATCGGTGTGGCCGTGCGGCGAAACGATCGGAGCATCGCGGATGACGTCGTAGAGGCGTCGTGCGATCCGGCGCGTGGCGGCGTCCGCCGGAAACAGCCGGTCAGGGTGCAGCATGTCAGTCTCCGCTGTGTCCAAAGAGAAATCCGCCGAAGGCCAGAACCACGACGGCCAGCATCGACAAGCTCATCGCGACATTGATGGCGCGGTGAGTGCCCTCGGAAAGGTCGAGCTGGCGCAGCCTGATCCCAAGCCAGAGCCACAGGAAATGGATCGGGATCCAGATCAGGTTCATGATCAGCAGCTTGAGCACGGTTTCCGAAGACAGATTTCCGGGCATGAATGAAAATCCGGAAAAGAAGGTTGTATTGACCGCGTAGGCCTTGGGGTTGATCATCTGCAGAGCGATGCCGTTGAACACGCCCGGCGGCCTGCGCGCTTCGATAAAGCCGATCTGCGATCCGGCCAACGCGATCCGCAGGGCAAGGTAGAGCAGGTAAGCTGTCGAGGCCAGAAACAGCACGGTACGAATACGCGGATCGGCCAGAATGACGGCGGCTATTCCCAGTATCACTGTCATCGCGACCATGTTGTTGCCAATAAACAGCCCCAGCACATAGCGCGTGCCGGGCCGGGCGCCGAAGGCGGAACCGACACCGGCTGTCGACAGGACGCCGGGACCGGGCGTAATGATCAGGAAAAAGACGGCCGCGGCAAACGTCAGCATGTCTGTTCGTCCGCGATCATCTGGGCGCGGATCGCCAGTTCGGTTACCTTATAGGCGTGCCTCTGCGGCATCGCCTTTTCGGTCCGCTTCCGGATGTCGCCGGTCAGGTTGCGGAAATAGGGCAGACCGGCGTCTGATGCATCGATCCGTTCGCAGCGGGTGCCGTTGGTCAGAAACACGTGATCCGTACCCGGCTCGCCACCGACATCAACGTATTTGCGCAGTTCAATCGTTCCCTCGGTTCCGAGAATGAACAGGCGTCCGTCGCCCCATGTCGGCAATGCATCCGCGGTGAACCAGTCCAGCCGGATATAGCCGTTGGCGGATCCGCTGCGCAGGGCGATCTGGCCGAAATCGCGAAACTCCGGGTTTTGTGGCGTGGCGGTATTCTGAACCGTTGCCAGTGTAATGTCGGCATCGGTAGAACCTGTGAGATACAGGAACTGGTCGATCTGATGGGCACCGATATCGGCGAGGATTCCACCGCTTTGCGCGGGGTCCCAGAACCAGTCCGGACGGGTCGCACGGTTCAGCCGGTGCGGTCCCAGTCCCAGCGTCTGGACGACCGTCCCGATTGCTCCGTCTGCCACCAGTTCTGCCGCCTTTGTCACGGCTGGCACCTCGAACCGTTCCGAGAAATCAGCGGACCAGATCCGGCCGGTGTCGGCGACGGCCGCCTTGACCCGTTCGAGCTTTGTTGCAGGCTCAGACAGCCGGGTTTGTCCACCATGACGTCCTTGCCACACCGCATTGCCCGAATGGCGATTTCGGTGCGGTCGGACGGGATGGCTGCTGTCAGGATCAGGTCGATGGTGCCGTCGTCGAGTATGTGTTCCGGCGTGTCCATCCTCGGGGCATCGGGAAACCGTTTCAGAAAACCTTCCAGCGTTGTTGGTGTGCCGTCTGTCCACCACCCTGCCAGCTCTGCGCCCTCGGCCTTCATGCCGGTAATCATCGTATAGACGTGGCGGTGATCAATTCCGATCACACCCATTCGGATCGGATCAGGCATGTTTGTCCTCCGGCAGTTCGATCCGCGTTCCTGTCCGCGCCGATCGCGCGATGGCGTCGATCAGGCGCTGTGCGGGCAGGGCAGAGCGGGCGGTGATGGCAGGGGGTCGCCCCTTGGCCACGGCCTCGGCGAAATCCTCGATTACCGACTGATGCCAGTCATGCGTGAAGGCCATCGGATCGGCGCCGCCACCGCTGTCACCCGCTGATCCCTCGGTTTCGATGCGACCATCGCGGAAGTGGTAGGTCAGGCTTGCCGCCGACAATACGGCGCTGTCCCGGGTGCCGTTCAGAACGATTTCTTCGGATCCGCCGGGAAAATGTGTGGTCGAGGCCGTCAGCGACCCGACTGCACCGGACCTGAATTGAAGCGTTGCGGCGGCAAAATCCTCGGCTTCGAGGGTGTGGGCAGGCGTATTGGCGATCAGCCCCTGCACCGCGGTTACCGGGCCGCACAGTTGCAACGCAAGGTCGATGGTATGGATCGCCTGCGTGATCAGAACACCGCCGCCGTCACGGGCATAAGTCCCGCGGCCCGGCGCATCGTAATACGCCTGATCCCGCCACCACGGCACGCGGATCTCCACAGAGGCGATATCGCCGAGCACGCCCTCTGACAGCCGCCGGGCCAGCGAAAGCGCCGCAGGTCGCATCCGGTGCTGTAAGACCGCGCCAAACGGGACCTTGGCGGCTTCGCACATCTCAACCAGTTCTTCGGCAGCCCGGAACGTCCGTTCCAGAGGTTTTTCGGCCAGAACCGGAATTTCGGCCGCAACAAGGGTTTGCAAAAGGGCCTTGCGGGCGTCGGGTGGCGTTGCGAGGATCACGAAATCTACCTTCGGGTCCGCCGCGATCTCCCCGATCCCGGAAAAGACCTTTGGATTACCTGCACTGTCTGCAAAGGTCCGGGCCCTGGCCGGATCCCGCGCCATCACGCCAAACAGCGACAGCCCGGTTTCTGACGCTGCGATCGCAGCGGCATGCATTCGGGCGACCATGCCCAGTCCGATCAGAACGGCCCGTACCTGTGTCATCCGATCTGTAACTCCACCTCCCGTGGCAGGATGGCGCCACGGGCGCCGATGACCTGAGATGCCAGCGAATGACCGGCCTTCAGCGCCTTGTCCTGATCACCGTCCTGAATGTGCACGGCAAGGTAGGCCGCGTTGAAACTGTCTCCTGCGGCGGTGCTGTCCACAACCTTTGCCGCCGGCGCAAACGGACCGGCGGTGCCCCCGTTCAGCGCCAGAGGCCCGGCCACGCCGCGCTTTAGGGCGCCGCTGCGCATCCCGTAGCCCCTTAACCGGTCAAGCGTGGCGCTTTCGTCCTGTTCTTCGAATATGGCCATTTCGTCGTCAACACTGGGCAATCCGATATCGGTCTGGCCCCAGCACGCGGCGATCACCTGCCGCGCTTCGACACGATCGGTCCACAATGTCGGGCGATAGTTGGAATCGAATATCGTCTGCCCGCCGGCGGTGCGAAACCGCGGCAGCCATTCCAGAAGAGCCGCCCGATCCTTCGCAGGCAGTATGGCAACGGAAATGGCGCTGAAGAACAGGTATCTGCCTGTCAGGTCATCCGGGCTGAACCCCGGCGCCTCGAACATCGTTCGCGCTGCAGATCTGTCGCGCCAGTAGCTGAAAGACCGTTCGCCATTTTCATCCGTCGAGATGGCATAAATGCCGGGCAGCTGGGTTTCGCTGCGGCTGACGAAACGGGTGTCCAGCCCTTCTTCCTCCATCAGCGCCAGAAAGGCATCCGAGAACCTGTCGCGGCCCATCTTTGTCGCGAAGGCCACGTTCAGGCCGGGTGCACAGCGCTTGAGGTAGATCGCCGTGTTGAACGTATCCCCGGCAAAGCTGACACCGGCGGGGCCGGGGGGCGGCCCCGGCAGTGCCAGTTCGATCATGGCTTCGCCAAGACAGATGACATCGGGCTGTGACACAGTCTGGTCCGTCAGTCTTTGAACCGGGCGGTGTAGAAATCATACATCTGCGGAACTAGGTCATCGCCACGGCCGTCTTCCACGGCCTGCGCCATCGCCTGACGCGCGCAGTTCGCCATCAGGGACTGCACCCCGAGACTTTCTGCCATGGCCCAGTAATAGCCGACATCCTTGGATGCGTTCTTAATCGAAAATATCAGGTTTTCGGGATTGCCTTCAACTGCATAGGCCCTGATGAAATCCATCATGCCGGAATGCAGCGGCCCCGCGGACATGACATCATAAAGGCCCTGCCGTGAAACACCGGCCTTGTCTGCCATGGCAAAGGCTTCGGCCATCGCGTTCGCAGTGGTCATGGCAAAGAAGTTGTTCAACAGTTTGATCGTGTGACCCGTGCCAAGCTCGCCGAGATGGAAGACGTTTTCGCCCAGATCATTGAGGACCGGTTCGACACGGTCGAAAGTCGCCCTGTCACCGGAACACATGATGTTGAGCAGCCCGTCCACGGCATGCGAAGGCGTCCGACCCAATGGGGCGTCCAGCATCACTCCCCCGGCGGCAGCAACCTCGGCCCCCAGCGTCTTGGTCGAAGCCGGCAGCGAGGTGCCGAAATCGATGACCACTGCGCCGGGCTTGAGCCCCGCGATCACGCCGTCGTCACCGCGCATCCGGCTTTCGACCTGATCGGACGTGCCGAGGCAGAGCATGACGATGTCACAGCTTGCCGCGACGTCCCGGGCACTGCTGGCCTCACGGGATCCGCGGGCGACGGCCGCTTCGACACCGGTGCGGTTCACATTGCCCAGAACCGCAGCCACGTCGTAGCCGCGGTCCTGCAACCGGCCGACCATGGCCGACCCCATAAGCCCCACTCCGATGAATCCGATGATTGGTTTTGACATGTCCGGTTCCTCTATACCGTGTGTTTGCAGTCGTTACGCGTTTTCGTTGTCGTAGATCGAAAATCCGCGGTTTTTCAGGTCTTTCTGTATCTCGTAGATCGAGCCACGCCGCTCGGGCTGCGGCAGCGGGATGCGCACAGGCACATCCTCCAGTCTTGGTTCCACCGTGGGTGATCCGCACAGCATCCGGCTGTCATATTCTTCGAGCGAGCCGAATGAGGTCATTGATCCCATCACAGGATAGGCATCTGCGGCCATGCATTCATAAAACAGCAACCGCCGGGCGTGGTCCGATGTATTCAGCGCCGATCCGTGCACGATGCGGGCATGATGGATCGAGATCGAGCCGGCAGGCCCGGTCAGCGGGATCGCGTCTTTTGGGTCGAGGCCGCAGGCTGCCAGATCCATGGCACCGGCAAAGACCCCATCGACATGGTGATTGTGGACCGGGCCTTTGTGGCTGCCCGGGAAAACCTTCAGGGGGCCGTTCTCCAGCCCCATATCGTCGATGATAACGCCGACCGCCAGCACGTCGTCGTTCGTATGCGGATAAAACGCCCAGTCCTGATGCCATTCAACTGCAGCGCCGTATCCGGCGGATTTCATGTTCAGCTTCGATGTGTGCAGTCGCAGGTTCGGACCAATCAGATCACGGACAGGGCCCAGAATATGATCGGACCGCATCAGATCGGCCACCACGTCCGAAATCATGTGTGGCAGCTTGATCCGACGAATACGCGGATCATCGGGTGTGTGGCTGTCCTCCAGATCCAGCCGTGTGCCGGACTCGGTCATGCCGCGTGCCTCGTCTTCGAAAAGGGCGATTTCAGCGCGGATGGAGGCGATGATCCGGGGCGGCACCCTGTTTTCCAGAACGAGACAGCCATTGCGGTCATACGCGTCGATCTGGGCTGATGTCAGAACTTCGGTCATGTGATCCCCTCCTTCGGTCTGAGCGTGTCGAGGCCCGGCAATGTCGCCGCGGGATCTGGTGTGAACCCGGTATAGGCTTCGAAGGTCTTCATCGCCTGAAAGCGGAACAGGTCGAACCCGCTGAGAATGGCCGATCCCTGTTGCGCGGCCCTTTGCAGAAAGACTGTGTCGGTCGGCGTATACACTGCGTCGAACGCCCAGTCCTGGCCGTCGACGTCCGCGGGATCGAAGGCCGTGCCGGGGTTGTAATTCATTCCCAACGAGGTCGCGTTGACCAGCCCGTCAGCCTGCCGGATCGCTTTGGAGGCGTCCGCCGCCGCGATTGCCCGGGCCGGGGCGCCGATCCGATCAGCGAGCATGCGTGCCAGCTCCGGATCCAGATCCCAGACCGCGATGTCGGTCGCGCCAAGCTGCGCCAGCGCCGGGCCAAGTGCCCGGGCGACACCGCCTGCGCCGGCCATCGCGACCCGGCCGGGCAAACGCGGTCCGAAAACCGCGTGCCACGCGGCCAGAAAACCCGTGAAATCCGTATTGTGGGCCTTAAGCCCGGCGCCAAAGATCAGCAGATTGCTGGCACCCATCTGTCTGATCGCATCAGCAGCGTTTTCGCCGGCGAATTCGGCCGCCGCGGCCTTGTGGGGGTGCGTGACCGAGATACCATGCCAACCCTGGGCCCGGCACCGCGCGACCGTGGCGGCGAAATCGAAACCCGGGTCGGACGCAGTGTCGATCGGTTCATATTCCAATGTCATGTCCCGGTCCGCGCACATGATTTCAAGCGCGCCTCCGAGTTGTGACTGGCTGATATGGTCCCCGATCAGGCCTGCGCGTAGCACGTTCATTGCGAAACACCCGCGGGAAGCGTTGCCCGTTCGATCTCCAGCGTGACCGCAAGGGTTTCACGCGCGTCCCGGGCGGTGATGACCGGATCAGCGCGCCCGGCAATGACATCGGCAAAATGCTCAAGTTGCCGGACAAGCGGGACGGTCTCCGCAACCTCGGTTTCCGACAGATCAGGCCGCTCGGCCCAGGAGTTTGCGCCCGACCAGACCCGCAAAGACGGAAACTCGATGGCGCCCTCTGTACAGGCGATGCGCATGCAGTCCTGACCGGTCCATGCAATATGCGGGTTTTCACCGCTTCCCGCCTCGAAGCCCCAAGGCGTCGGTGTCGAATCCGCAAACGTGATCGACACGATCACGCCGCTGTCGAACCGCAGGACGGCCGTCCCGCTTTCTGTCCGCGCCGCGCCGCGCACGGCGTTGGATCCCAGGCCGGTCACCTCCACCACCTCGCCGAACAGCCACCGCAGCATATCCACGTCGTGGATCAGGTTCTGCCGGACAGGGCCCCCGTTCATGCCCGCGCGCCACGCAATGTCGAAGTATTCGTCCGGTTTGCGCATCAGCCAGAGCAATGACACGGCGACCGGCCGGCCCACCCTGCCTTGGTCCAGAAGTTGCTTCAGCGTCGTGACGCAGGGGTGATATCGCCGGTGATGGCCAACCAGAACATGCCGCCCACAGTCCCGGCCGGCGGCGATCATGGCGTCCGCGTTTTCCAAGGTGTCGGCGACCGGTTTTTCGACTAGAACATGCAAGCCGCGTTGCAGGGCAGCCAGTGTCAGGGGCGCATGCGTGCCGGTCGGCGTGGCAATCACGATTCCATCGGCCGGCCGGTCAACGTCTGCGAGGGTTTCAAACCCCGGCGCCCGGGCGGCAGCGCGGTTTTCGGGGACCGGGTCGATGACGCCGGCAAGTTCCAGTTCGGGATGCTCGAGGATGTGATCCAGATGCCGGTGTCCGATCAACCCGGTTCCAGCAAGCAGAAGTCGGGTCACGAACACCATCCTCCGCGGCGGACTGGCCAAAATTCTTTGAAAGAATTTTGTTCGCCGATCACATCACCGCTCCGATCTGCCACGGGACGAACTCGTAATCTCCCAACCCCTGTGCTTCGGATTTCGACATTTCTCCCGACGCCACACGCAGGAACACTTCGTATATTTCGCGCCCCTTGCTTTCGACGGTGGCGTCTCCGCTCAGGATTTCGCCCGCGTTCACGTCCATGTCATCAGTCATGCGTCTGTACATTTCGGCGTTCGTGGCGACCTTTATAGTCGGCGCGGGCTTGGAACCGAATGCAGAGCCCCGACCGGTCGTGAAACAGACCAGATTACATCCGCCGGCGATCTGGCCGGTCACTGCCGCCGGGTCGTAGCCGGGACTGTCCATGAACGTAAACCCGTGCGCCCGGACGGTTTCCGCGTATTTGTAGACGCCTGTCAAAGGGGTCGTGCCGCCCTTGGCAGCGGCTCCCAGCGATTTTTCGAGGATCGTAGTCAGCCCGCCCTTCTTGTTGCCCGGGCTTGGGTTGTTGTCCATCGAGCCATGGTTGCGCGCGGTGTAATCCTCCCACCACCTGATCAGGCCGACCAGCCGGTCACCGGTTGCCCGGTCTACGGCGCGGCGGGTCAGCAGGTGTTCGGCCCCGTAGATTTCCGGCGTTTCGGCCAGAACCCCGGTACCACCCTGGGCCACCAGAAGATCGCAGGCATAGCCCAGCGCCGGGTTTGCCGTGATGCCGGACCAGGCATCGGATCCGCCACATTGCAGCGCCACTTTCAGTTCCGATGCGGGGCACGGAACCCGCCGGGCCTGATTTGCGATGGGCAGCATCGCGCGCACCTTGTCCACGCCGGCTTCGATCGTTCTTTGCAGGCCGGCAACGTTCTGGATGTTCATTGTCTGAAACAAAGGTCCCTGTTTCAGCCCATAGGCTTCGAGCAGCCAGTCGATCTGGTTCATTTCGCAACCCAGCCCGACCATCAGGACCCCGGCATGGTTGGGGTGTTTTGCGTATCCCCACATGACCCGCTGCAGGGCTTCGAACCCGTCGCCGGACCCGGCCATGCCGCACCCGGTCCCGTGAACAAAGGCGACAACACCATCGACATTGGGATAATCTGCCAGTTCCTCCGGTCCGAAGGTGTCGGCGATCCGCCGGGCCGCGGTGGCCGAGCAGTTCACCGACGTGACAACCGCGATGTAGTTTCGGGTGCCGACCGATCCGTTTTTGCGCCTGTACCCCATGAACGTGTCGGGTTTTTCCACCGCTTGCACCGGGCGCAGATCGGTTCCGAATTCATAGTCCGCCTGGGTGTTGCGAAACTCGACATTCTGGGTATGCACATGGGAACCGGGCGGGATGTCCTCGGCTGCGTAGCCGATGATCTGAGCGTATTTCCGGATCGGTTCACCCCGGGCAATCTTTCCGGTGGCGATCTTGTGACCTGACGGGATCAGGACGGCTGTGGAGGTCTCTTCGACGGATGTTCCGGCCTCAAGCGCCCGCGTGGCGGTGACAACGTTGTCTGACGGGTCAAGGCGAACGAAAGGGGTCATATCAGGCTCCGTCATTTGGTGTGCAGTCCGCGCACCTTTGGCAAGTTTCGGTTTGGGTACGCAAGATCTGCACCGGTTTCGGCATCGGATTCAATACGTCCCGTCGGATGCTCGCTGCCAGCCGATCGGTTTTTCAGTCAGTTGGCCGTGGTCTCGGGCAACCCGGGAAGAACGCACCGGATACTGCCTGATTTCCGGCCTCTGAGCAGGCATGCAGCTGGTCAATGCCACGACCCGATTGTTGCCTGTTGTCCGGTTCGCGGAAGCGGCCAAACCTGGGCGGCCCTGCCTTGGTTTGTCCGGGACCAGCGCATCTTCGACAACGTTGTATCCGTTGTTTCCCAAGAGCGTGATCTGGTCCCGGCTCAGCATGATGACGTCCGGTTACTTCAGCAAGACCGTGATAATCGGCGGCCAGATCAGAAGCACGGAAAGTGCCATCAGCTGGATGCAGATGAACGGCAGGAACCCTTTGAAGATGTCCGTCAGCGAAATGTGCGGCGGTGCAACCGACTTCAGGTAGAACGCGGCCGGCCCGAACGGCGGTGACAGGAAACTGACCTGCATGTTCATACAGAACACGACACCGAACCAGATCGCCACGTGTTTCGGCTCAAGCTGACCGAAAACGCCAAGCTCGGTAACCGGCAGCTTCAGCACGATCGGCAGGAAAACCGGCATGATCAGCAGCACGATGCCGATCCAGTCCATGAACATGCCCATGATCAGGAAGATCAGCATCATCACCAGGATAATGCCCATGGTCGGCAGTTCGGCCCCGACGATCATGTTGGCGACGTAGGTCGGGCCGCCGACGAGCGTGTAGGCGGCCGCAAGCGAGGCAGCGCCGATGGTCACCCAGATGATTGTTCCGGTGGATTTCAGTGTGCGCATGACTGCATCCCACACGATCTCGCCCGACATTTCGCGGCGCAGAAGGCCGATGACGAACACGGCGATCACGCCCATGCCTGCGGCTTCCGTAATGCCGGTGATGCCACCGTAGATTGATCCGAGCACAACGCCGATCACAACGATTGGCGGGATCAGGCCCTTGGCCATGTCCCAGCCGCGCTTGGAACGTTCCATTCCGACGAAAAAGTACATGATCGCCGCGCAGATGGCTGCAAACCCGATAATCCACGGTATATCGGCAACCATGCCAAGCAGGATCGGTTCCACACCCTCGGTCACGACGTTGGCGCCGGTGACGGTGAAGAACAGGGCCCGAAGCAGAAGCGCGCCGCAGACCCAGAGCGCAAACCGGCAGAGGAACCCGAGGAACATCGCTGCCTTCTCGCCCCCGGGCGGGTCATTGGGATCAGGGTCCGGAAGCGGCGCCTGATCATGGTTCATGTTCGCGCGGAAGATGATGTAGATGATGAAGAACGACGCCAGCATGAAACCGGGAAGGAAGGATGCCGTGAACAGCGATTTGATCGAGGTTTCGGTCACGAGACCGTAGAAGATCAAAACGATGGATGGCGGGATCATCGTGCCGAGCGAGCCCGACGCACAGATCGTCCCGATGGCAAGGTTCTGATTGTACCCCAGCCGCAGCATCTGTGGCAGCGCGATAAGCCCGAGAAGCACGACTTCGCCGCCGATGATGCCCGACATGGCGGCCATGATCACCGCCATGATCGAGGTCACGATGGCGATACCGCCACGCGTCCGGCTGAGCCATACGTTCAGCGACGAATACATGTCCTTGGCGATGCCGGAGCGTTCCAGCAGAGCAGCCATGAAGATGAATAACGGCACGGATATGAGCACGTAATTCGTCATTTGTCGGTAAACCGCTTGTGAAATCACGTTAAGCGGGCCACGGCCGAATTTGCTGAAATCTCCGGACAGGATGTCACCGTAGAGCAGATCAGGTCCGAATTTCAGGACGAGCGTGACAACAGCCAGAAAGGCGGAGGCAAAGCCGAGCGGCATGCCGATGGCCAGCAGGACGAACATCGCCAGCAGGACAATCAGGGAAAGTGTTCCGATATCAACCATCTGACCTACTCCAGCGTCTTGCGAATGTTTTCGATTTCAGTTTCATCGATTTCGTCTGCAGGCGAATGGTGTTCCGGTGCCTTTCTCCAGTCGGCAATGAGGTTCGACAGGGCCTGAAGGGCCACCAGGCCAATGATGATCAGAATGCCGACCTTGATGGTCGAGGGAATCGGCGGGTCCCACGCGGTGCCGAATGTTTCCATGCGCAGGATGCGGGTCTTGGCTTCTTTGTAGGCGCCCCAGACCATCGAAAACAGGAAGACCCAGATCAACAGGACGGAAATCACGTCGGCCGTTTTTTGCATCCACCGCGGCATCACGTCGTAGATGATGTAGATCCGGATATGGCTGCGCTGTTGCATTGCATAAAGTCCGGCAAAGAGAAAAACGAAGCCGGCGATCCACAGCGACAGTTCATTGGCCCATAGCGTTGGCTTGTTGAATACGTACCGGGCGACGACTTCGTAGAACATCACCAGTACGATCAGAATGACCCCGATCATCGCCAGGCGCGAGAAAATCAGCGCGATGACGTCGAAGAAACCTGACCGCTCGGGTTCGATTGCCCCCTTTGTGTCAGACAGGTAAATTGAGGTGAATAAGAGTGCCAGCAGCAGGAAAATGAGCATCGACTGTGCCATCGGCAGCCCGGCAGGCCGAAGCATTTCGTGCATGCTGATCGGGCCGTCGAAAAGCGTCAGGGAAATAATCAGCCAAACATAGTTGGCCAATGCCAGCCCTGCGAACAGGTACATAAGGAGTTGGACCGGCCTTTTCAGCGGGCCCAGCCAAACACTGTCTTTATTCATGATTTGCCCCGATTCCCCGGTGTAAGAATCTGGGCGAGCCCATGCCGAGCCCGCCCAGATCCTGTTTTCAGATTCGGCGGCTTAGAGCAGGCCGATCTTCTTCATCCAGGCGCGGTGCGCGTCGACGAGAGCTTTGGCTTCCGGCGTCTTTTCTGCCCAGCCATCCCATGCTTTCTGAGCGCCGGCGCGGAATTCGGCACGGTCCTCGGGCGACCAGTCGTAGAAGGTCACACCCTGTTCGGCCAGTTCGATCGCGGCTTCGCGGTTCAGCACGTCGGCCAGCAGCGACATCTGCAGGGCCAGTTTCTGGACCGACACTTCGAACATGCGCTGCAGATCGGGCGGCAGGCTGTTCCAGACGTCGAGGTTCATCGTCACGTGGTCCATCGGCATCGAGTGGAAGCCGGGGAAGGTTGCGTGCTTCACGATGTCATACAGTCCGAGGCTCTTGTTGCCGGCCAGACCGGTTGCGTCTGCGCCGTCGATGATACCGGTTTCAAGCGCGGTAAAGATCTCGGTGAAGTCCATCACGATGGGCGAAGCGCCGAGATTCGCGAAGATTTCGGTTTCCAGACCCGGAGGCGAACGGAACTTCCAGTCAACCAGATCTGCCGGGCCAGCCAGCGGACGCGAGGAGGACATGGTTTCCTGACCACCGCCCCACCAGCCTAGGAACTGCAGGTTGAGGTCGTTGTAAAGCGAGTTGGCCGCTTCGAGGCCGCCGCCGTAGTACAGGAAGCCGTACATCTGCCAGGGCGTGTCATAACCACCCATCGGGTCGCCGATGAACTGGAAGGCCGGGTTCTTACCAGTCAGGTATGCGCCACCGTGAATGTCACCGTCCAGAATGCCGGATGCGGCAGCGTCCGAACCTTCAGTGGAGGCGACGACCGACGACGACCAGAACATCTCGATATTGATCCGGCCACCGGACATGACGTTGAGATCGTCGATCCAGGCTGTCGCTGCCTGTCCGGCCGGGCTCTCGGGCGTCCAGTGTGTCTGATAGCGCAGGTTGAATTCCTGGGCAAAGGCCGAAGCGCCGGCCATCATGGCTGCGGCGCTTACGGCGGCAGCTGCAAGATTCATGAATTTCATATGGGTCCTCCCAGTTAACGTTTTGCGCGCCATCTGCGGCCTTTCCGGCCGTCTTTTGCGGTCGCACCTGTTAACCCTAACAATCCCAAAAGCGTCTGCCAAACAAAAATTGAAAATTTTGAAAATTTTGAAATTTTATTGTTTTCGCGAAATTCCCGGCTAATCTAGAGCGGTGGGGGGTATCTCATGCGCATCGCCAGCACAGAGATTTATGACGATTTTCAGCGCAAGCTGATCACCGGTTTTTTTCGCCCCGGTTCGAAGCTGAAGCCGTCGTCGCTGCAAGGTGCCTACGGGTGTTCGGCGAACACCGTGCGCGATGTTCTGTTGCGTTTGTCGCGGGTCGGGCTGGTAGAATTCGAAATGCAGCGCGGGTTTCGTGCGCGCGAGGCGTCGCCGCAAAGGCGCAGTGATATCGCCCGGTTCAGGATCCTGCTGGAACAAACCGGCGCTGCGCTGTCCATCGAAAACGGCGATCTCGAATGGGAGGTCAAGCTGTCCGCTGCGCACCACAAGCTGGTCCATGTCGAGCGCCAGATGGATCGCAGCGAAAGGTCTCAGGAAGAGGTCGAAGTCTGGTCAGATGCCGAGCGGGAGTTTCACGAAACCCTGATTTCGAGATGCGATTCGCCCGTTTTGCGGGAGACCTACGCAAACATCTATGTGCAGTTCCGGCAGCAGATCGTGTTTCAGGAAAGAAATTTCGAGGGAGATTTCTACAAGGTTATCATTCGGGAACACCAAAGCATCGTGGATGCCGCGCTGGCGCGGAATACAGAAGCCTGCAAGCAGGCCATCTATGATCACGTAAAGCGGAACCTGTGATGCGTTCAGCTGGCCCGTGGCAAGTCGTCTTTGATGTAGATTTCGATGATTTCCCTGAAATTGCCTTCGGCCCTGTATCCAAGATCCAGCGCCCGCGCCGGGTCGAAATCGCGCGGCCACATCGCCACGATCTTGGAAATCGCTTCGTCCGTTTCATGCCGGATGAGGTTAACCACATCGTTGCCCGCGACGTCGCGAAGCGCTTCGATCTGTTCTTCGACCGTGCAGCTTACGCCCGGCAGGCTGAGGGCCCGTCGCCCTTCAAGCCGGTCGAGATCGAGGCTGGCCGAATGCCTCAGAAAACCAACGGCAGCGCGTGGCGACGCATGCCAGTGGCGCACGCTGGTCGACACCGGAAGAATCGCTTCCTTGCCGTTCAGAGGCTCGCGGATGATCCCCGAGAAGAAGCCCGACGCCGCCTTGTTCGGTTTTCCCGGCCGGACGCAGATTGTCGGCAGACGAATCGATATTCCGTCGACAAAACCCTTCCGGCTGAAATCGGTCAGCATCAGCTCGCTGCAGGCTTTCTGTGCGCCGTAGGACGTTTGCGGCGCGCTCAGGAACAGATCGTGGATCTTGTCCGGGTAGGGGCCGCCAAAAACGGCGATCGAAGACGTGAAGACCAGACGAGGCCGATACGTTCCGCCCGACGCCATATGCTCGGCCCGCAAAGCTTCGAGAAATCGCCAGAAGGCCAGCATGTTGGTTTGCCAGCCTTTGTCGAAGTCGGTTTCCGCTTCGCCCGATACAATGGCGGCCAGATAATAGATCAGGTCCGGGCGGGCCGCGGCCAAAGCATTGGTGACCTCGGGGTTCGTCAGGTCCCCGGTTATGCGGTTTTCTGTCCTCCCACTGTCCGGGGGAAACACAACGTCGAACAGCGTCAGGTCGCCGTCCAAACCGTCTGCCGCCAGAGATTCGGCCAGTTTGCGGCCCACCATTCCGCCGCCCCCGATGATCAGTGTTCCCGTCATGTTGTCCTCCTCCGTCGCAATCGTTGCGATTTGGCAGACCCTAGAATTTTGCCGGTGATTGCACTAGGGCTAAGTGTGCGGAGAGGGAGGTCGTGGCGTTTTACGCCTTCAAGATCTCCAAAATATAGAAATATTACAAAAGGTTGCCGCGATGGTAAGGCGTTTGGCGAACGCGCGCTTACCAGCGGCGGTGGCACGCCGGGGCAATCGGATGCAGTCGTTGACGCGGACGCGTGTTTGATTGCCAACGGTTCGCCGTGCCGCCACAGCACTATGCATGGCGGCTGGCCAAACTGAACGAAGGAAGAAAAATGCTGCGGTCTCAGAAATGGTTCAACAACCCCGATAACCGGGAAATGACGTCGCTCTATCTGGAGCGTTACCTGAATTACGGTCTGACCCGTGAAGAGTTGCAGTCCGGCAAGCCGATTATCGGGATCGCACAGACGGGCAGCGACCTGTCCCCGTGCAACCGCCACCATATAGAGCTGACCAAACGGCTGCGCGACGGGATCCATGCCGCCGGCGGCACGGTTATGGAAATTCCGGTTCATCCGATTCAGGAAACCGGCAAGCGCCCGACGGCGATGCTGGACCGGAACCTCGCGTATCTCAGCCTTGTCGAATCGCTGTTCGGCTATCCGATAGACGGTGTTGTGCTGAACATCGGATGTGACAAGACCACGCCCGCGCTGCTGATGGCCGCGGCGACGGTGAATATCCCCGCAATCGCCTTTTCGGTCGGGCCGATGTTGAACGGGTGGTTCCGCGGGCAGCGCACCGGGTCCGGGACGATTGTCTGGAAGGCCCGCGAGCTGCTGGCGGCCGGCGAAATCGACGATGACGGATTTATGGAACTGGTCGCGTCATCGGCCCCGTCCACGGGATATTGCAACACGATGGGCACGGCGACGACGATGAATTCGCTGGCCGAGGCGTTGGGTATGCAATTGCCCGGATCGGCTGCAATTCCGGCACCATACCGCGAGCGGGGGCAGATGGCCTATGCCACGGGTCAGCGCGTGGTGGACATGGTGCACGAGGATCTGAAACCGTCAGACGTGATGACGCGCAAGGCGTTCGAGAACGCCATTGTGATCAACTCTGCAATCGGGGGCTCGACCAATGCGCCGATCCATCTGAACGGGATCGCGCGTCATCTGGGTGTGCCGCTCAACAACGACGACTGGCAGGCGCTGGGTCACAAGGTGCCGCTGCTGGTCAACCTGCAGCCGGCCGGAGAGTATCTGGGAGAAGATTATCACCGCGCGGGCGGTGTTCCCGCAGTTGTTGGTGAACTCATGGAAGCCGGCCTGCTGCCGCACCCGGACGCAGTCACCGTGAACGGACAAAGCATGGGTGACAATTGCGGCGACCGCCGCAGCATCACACCGGAGGTGATCAAGCCTGTTTCCGACCCGCTGGTTACCGATGCCGGGTTCATCAATCTGAAAGGCAACCTGTTCGACAGTGCCATCATGAAAACCAGCGTGATCGGCGATGCCTTCCGCGCCCGCTATCTCAGCAATCCAGATGACCCGAACGCCTTCGAAGGCCGTGCCATTGTCTTTGACGGGCCGGAGGATTTCCACGCCCGCATCGATGACGAAAGCCTTGGCATTGATGAAAACTGCATCCTGTTCATGCGGGGTGCCGGCCCGATCGGATATCCGGGCGGTGCTGAGGTGGTTAATATGCGCGCGCCGGCCTATCTGTTGAAACGCGGGATCAGCGATTTGCCATGCGTGGGCGATGGGCGGCAGTCGGGAACATCGGGGTCTCCGTCCATTCTGAATGCGTCGCCAGAGGCGGCAGATGGCGGCGGGCTGGGGTTGATCCGGACCGATGACATTGTGCGCATCGATCTCAACACCTGCACCGCAAATATGCTGGTCAGCGATGAGGAACTCGAACAAAGGCGGGCGGCTTTGCCGGACCGGCCTTTTGCACCCGACAGCCAGTCGCCGTGGCAGGAGATTTTCCGTGAAAAAGTCCGGCCGTTCTCGGAGGGTATGACGCTGGACGGAGCCGATGCCTACAAGGATATCGCGCACAAACACATGCCGCGCGACAACCACTGAATTCATGACCCGAAGCCGCGCGCTCAGCCTTGTGACTGTTCTGGTCGATGACTACGACGACGCCATCGCGTTCTTCGTCGGCACGTTGGGTTTCGATCTGATCGAAGACAGCCCTGTGCAAGGTGAGGCCGGCAAGCGATGGGTTGTCGTTTCCCCGGGGGACGGTGGTTGTCGTCTGCTTCTGGCGCAGGCGGCCAATCCGGAGCAGCAGGCACAGATCGGAAATCAGGCCGGCGGGCGGGTTGGATTCTTCCTTCATACCGATGATTTCTGGCGCGATATCGAACTCTTCCGATCCCGGGGCGTGGAGTTTGCCCGGGATCCGCCGAGATCTGAGACATACGGTTGGGTGGTGGTTTTCCGCGACATCTGCGGAAACCTCTGGGACCTGATCGGACCGGCTACCGGTAGGGCGGCCAACGGGAACGCTTGAAAGGGAAATACGGGTCGCTATGGTTCGGCCCGAACTAGCATCAGGAGAATACAATGAAGCTTCTTCGTTACGGCGAGACGGGCGCCGAAAAGCCGGGCATGCTGGATGCCGACGGCAACATCCGTGACCTCAGCGCGCACGTGCCTGACATAAGCGGTGCGATGCTGGATGATGCATCGTTGAACACCTTGCGCGCGCTGGATCCCGCCAGCCTGCCACTGGTTGAGGGGGATCCGCGGATTGGTCCCTGTGTAACCGGGTTCACAAAGTTCATGTGCATCGGCCTGAACTATTCTGACCATGCTGCAGAAACCGGGGCTTCCATCCCTGAACATCCGATTCTGTTCATGAAGGCAAACTCGGCCGTGGTCGGGCCGTTTGACGATGTATACATGCCCCGCGGCTCGACTCATTCGGATTGGGAAATCGAACTGGGTGTCGTAATCGGAAAGCCTGCCAAATATGTCAGCGAAGCCGATGCGCTGGATTATGTCGCCGGCTACTGCCTGTGCAATGACGTGTCCGAACGGCATTTCCAGAACGGTCTGACCGGTCAGTGGACCAAGGGAAAATCGCCGGACACGTATGGTCCAACGGGCCCGTGGCTGGTGACACGGGACGAAATCGCGGATCCGCAAAACCTGGATATGACACTGGATCTGAACGGCAAGCGCCGTCAGACCGGCAACACAAAGACGATGATCTTCACCGTTGCGCAGATCATCGAGCACCTGAGCCATCTGTTCACCCTGCATCCCGGTGACGTGATTTCCACCGGTACACCTCCGGGTGTCGGGCTGGGCGTGAAGCCGGAACCGGAGTTCCTGAAGGTCGGTGACGTGATGGAGCTTTGGATCGACGGGCTGGGCTCCCAACGTCAGGTGGTTCATCAGGATGCCTGAACAACCGAAACTGTTGGTAATTGGCAGTGCGACCGCGCGCATGCGTGATCGCCTGTCCGAGGCGTTCGAAGTCTGCATCCCGTCGGCTGACGAACGGGATGCGTTCCTTTCCGAAAACGGTGCTGACATCGAATATGCGATGCTGGTGGGGCACACGTCGATCGATGGCGCCCTGATGGACCGGATGCCGGGGCTGAAAATCCTGTCGAATTTCGGTGTCGGTTACGATTCCATTGATACCCGGGCCGCGATCGATCGCGGTGTCATGGTCACGCATACACCGGATGTCCTGAATGACGAGGTCGCAAATACCGCCGTGATGCTGATGCTGGCGGTGGCCCGCAGTTTCGTGCGTGACGAAGCCTATCTGCGGGCCGGGCGATGGGAGGCCGAAGGCAGTGCGCCGCTGACCCGATCTGTGCGCGGGATGACGGTGGGCATGGTCGGGTTCGGGCGGATCGGTCAGGTGATTGCCGAGAAGCTGACCGTGTTCGGGACCGAAACCGTCTATCATGCCCGCAGCGACAAGGGCTTGGCATACCGCTATTTCCCGGACCTGCTCGAAATGGCGCAGGCTTCCGATATTCTGATCGTGATCACTCCGGGCGGGGCAGAAACGCAGCATCTTGTGAATGCCGAGGTGATGGCCGCGCTGGGACCGGAGGGCATGTTGATCAACGTCGCCCGGGGAACGGTGATTGACGAACAGGCGATGATCCGGGCGCTGAAGGACGGCACGCTGGGCGCAGCCGGGCTCGACGTTTTCGAGCAAGAACCGCACGTTCCGGCCGAACTGATCGCACTGGATAACGTGACTCTGTTGCCGCATGTCGGCAGCGCCACGGTCGAAACCCGTCAGGCCATGGGGGATCTGGCTGTCGACAACCTTCTGTCCTTTTCCCGGACCGGTGCCGCGGTGACACCCGTGCCGGAATGCCAGGACGGCTGAACCCACCGGAGAAGCGAAAATGCCAGCGATCACCAACGTAACCGCGCGCCTGTTCAATGTTCCGCTGGACGAGGTTCTTGTGGACGCCAAACATGGCGACCATACCCATTTCCAGCTGATTACGGCGACGATCACGCTCGATGATGGCCGGCAGGGCACGGGATACACCTATACCGGAGGCTGGGGCGGGACGGCCATTGTCGCGATGATCCGCGATGATCTCTCGCCCTTCCTGATTGGCAAGGACGCCTCGGCTGTCGAAGATTTGTATGAAGGGATGCAGTGGCACGTGCACTATGTCGCCCGCGGCGGCGTTGCCTCTTTTGCGATCTCGGCGGTTGATATCGCCCTATGGGACCTGCGCGGAAAGGGTCGGGGGGAACCACTGGTGCAGATGGCAGGCGGCAAATCGGATCGTTGCGGCGCTTATTGCGGTGGCATCGACCTTGGCTTTGACCTGCCCAAGCTGCTGGACAGCATCACGGGGTATCTCGACCGTGGGTTCAACGGCGTTAAGATCAAGATCGGGCAACCGACCCTTCAGGAGGATGTGGACCGGATCGGGGCGGTCCGGAACCTGATCGGATCAGACATCGCGTTCATGGTGGATGCCAATTACTCGATGAACGAAGAACAGGCGACCGAAGCCGCGAAGTTATTCAAACCATTTGATCTTCTGTGGTTTGAAGAGCCGGTGATCCCGGACAATTACGCCGCCTATGCCCGGATTGGCGAAGCCAGCGGAATGAACATGGCACAGGGTGAAAACCTGCATATCATTCATGAATTCGAAATGGCGCTGGAGCTTGGAAACCTGGCGTTCATACAACCGGATGCCTCGAACTGCGGCGGCATTACCGGCTGGCTGCAAGCCGCTGCGTTGTCGCGGAAACATGGCCTCCCTGTCTGCAGCCACGGGATGCAGGAACTGCATGTCAGCTTGGTTTCGGCGCAACCCAACCCCGGCCTGATCGAGGTGCATTCCTTCCCGATCGACCGGTTTACGTATCGGCCTCTGGTCGTCGAAGACGCCAAGGCCGTTGCGCCAGATACGCCCGGAACCGGTGTCGAATTCGATTTCGAACGGCTCGCTGCTTACGAGGTGTAACCAATGCGGGCATGAAAATTACCCGCCCGCTTCACAGTTTTGCGCTATTTCGCGCCTAAAGGCGAAGAAAACCAACCGAATGGCAGGCATGAGCAGTATGTTATCTCATCTCGCCCGCGCCGGACGCGGGCTGAACGATCTGGGCGCGGCAGCCGTAGCGCACGCGCGCCTTGCCTCGGGGCGGACGCTTCGGTTTTCCGGGGCATTTCCATCGCGCGAAGCAGCGCTGGCCAGCCTGCCGACATCCGACCGTGCGGCATACGATCAGGACGACGTCGCCGACGTTGCTTATTCCGTGATGTGCCAGGTCGCGCCGTGGGACTATCCCGTGCTGTACTGGCTAAGCCGCATTACAACCGAGGCAGGTCGACTGTCGCTACTGGACGCCGGCGGTCATCTGGGCACCAAATACACCGCCTTTGCCGCGCATCTGCAAATGGAACAGTTCGATTGGCACGTCTGGGATCTGCCAGCGATCCTGAGGCAGGCGCGCAACTGGCAGGAGGCCGGCAAGCTGCCTGCAGAAATTCGGTTCGATGACAGCCCCGCGGATGCCGGCCCGGTCGATGTGCTGCTGGCCTCCGGCCTGATGCAATACATCGACAAGCCTTTGGGCGACCTTGTTGCCGATATGGCGGCCCCGCCAAAATGGATCGTTCTGAACAAGGTTGCCGTCCGGCCGGGCGACGCCATTGTCACACTGGAAAAGATCGGCCCGGCCAAGGTGCCCTACCAGATCCGGAGCGAGGCAGAATGGGCCGCGGAAATGTCGTCGCTGGACTATGCGATTGCCGATGCGTGGGATATTCCGGGTCTTGGCCACCGGATTCCAACCCACCCCTGGCTGGGGGAGAGTCGTAGCAGGGGGTATGTTCTTGAACGCGTAACCGGGATCTGAAGGTAGAAAACCGGAAACAATCTCTTGGGGGTCTGGAGCTGCGTTCTCGCTTCATGAACAAGCGTACAGATGGAAACATGGTGTTTCCAGAATGGAAATAAATTTAAAAAACAATATCTTACAGGTAGTTTTCTGGAGAGATGACCTTGCACGTGCGGGCCTGCGCGCCAAGCAGGTCACAGGTTGCCTAAGTGGAACGGTATCCATGTTCTGGCCGGATAACGGGCATTGCCTTCCGGGTCCGGAAACAATCGACACCGGTTCATAAGCTTAACCAGTACAGAGGACAAATCGATGCAAATGCAGGATCGCAAGACCGGCAAGACACCCCGCTTTGACGCGTCTCGATCCCTGATTTCCTATGTTGCCGAGTTGCGCGACGCACAGCCCGATGCCCTTGCGATCCTCACGGTCGGAAAGACCTGGACCTATTCGGATCTCTTGACCGAAGCCGAGCGGGTTGCGCATCACCTGATCGAACTGGGCACGGGTCCGGGAGATTACGTCGGAGTGTGTGCAACGCGTTCTGCCGATGCCCTGATCGCCATGCTGGGCGCTCTGCGGGCCGGGGCCGCCTACGTACCGCTGGACCCAAGCTATGCGTCCGAAGTGCAGCTTCGCCAGATCATCGCGCAGGTTCCCTTCCGTGCCGTGCTGTATCAGAACACGCAGTCAGATCTGGTGAATGACATCCTGCCCGACGATATGGTGCGGGTGTCGATTGGCGCCATTCCAGATCACGGGGCAACCACCGGCAAATCCGAATGGCCGGTCGCGGTCGGCGAAGACCCGGTTTGCATGGTCTTCACATCCGGCACCACCGGTAAACCCAAGGGTGTGGTTCTGCCAAACCGAGGTCTGGCGTCTTTCGGCCTGGATCAGACCGTTATCGCCGTTCTTGCCGAAGACCGCGTTCTGCATGCCTCCAGTCTTGCCTGCGATGGCGGGCTGATCGAGGTGTGGCTGGCGTTTCTCAACGGTGCCGCGCTGGCACTGGTGGAAAATGCACGGCCCGCTCTGGGCGACATCGCTGCGACGATGAAGCGGCACGCGGTAACCGTGACCAGCCAGTATGTCGGGATGCAGAACCTGCTGATCGATCATTATGCCGAAGCGTTTTCCGATGTGCGTCTGACCATGGCCGGGGGCGACGTTCAGTCGCCTGATCATATCCGGCGATTGAAATCCGCATGCCCGGACCTGCGTTACGTCAATATCTACGGCCCGTCAGAGACCACGTGCATTTCGCTGGTTCAGCAGGTGGAAAACCATCACCTGACCGGAGCACCCGTGCCGATCGGTGAGCCGATGACACATGAATGGGCCTTTGTCGTTGATGAAGACCTGCGGCTTTTACCGGATGGCGAATGGGGGCAATTGGCCATTGGCGGGTACGGTGTTGCGCTGGGATGTTACGGGATGCCGGACCGCACCGCGAAGGTGTTTGTCGAAGACCCACGGCCGGGGCAGACCGGCAAGGTCTATCTGACCGGAGATCTGGCGATGCGGCGGCCTGACGGGGTCTTCGAATTCGGTGGCCGGGCCGACCGGCAGGTCAAACTGGGTGGTCGCCGGATCGAGCTGGACGGGATCGAGCATGTATTGCGGTCCTGCCCGGGCGTTCTCAATGCCGTTGTCGAAGTTGCCGAGGCCCCCGGGGGCGACCGCCGGATTGGAGCGGTGGTGCAGCCAAAAGGCGGATTGCCCGAAGACGAGGCCCGGTTCAGGCAACAGCTTCTGCAATGTGCGGGCCGCGACCTGCACCGTGAAATGCTGCCCAAGCTGTTGCTTTTGCGGCGCGACATTCCCGTCACCACCATGGGAAAACCTGACCGAAAGGCGTGCAGATCGGATTTGTCGGAAGCAATGGGCGAACCGCTGCACAGCCCGCAGCCGGCGTCGCGTGGGGCGGTGCGCGAAACCATCGCGGCAATCTGGCAGGACATGCTGGCCTGTGGCCCGATCGGGGACGACAAGACGTTTTTCGAGGCGGGCGGATCTTCTCTGGGCCTGATCGACGCCCACGCCCGCATGCAGCGTGAACTGGGTCTTGAATTTGAGCTGACCCTGCTTTTCGAAAAACCTCAGTTCGGGGCATTGTCGGCCGAGCTTGCAAGTCGCGCGGTTGATGCAGCAGAGCCGGAAGGTGTGACCGAGCAACCGGCAGAGCACACGGTGCCAGACAATGCGATCGCAATCATCGGTCTGGCGGCGCGTGTGCCCGGCGCGGGTAACCTCGACGAATTCTGGCAGGCCGTCAGCGAAGGCCGTAACCTTATTCACCGCTTCGATCCGGAGGAGCTGGAGGATGCAGTTTCGCCGGAAACCCATGCCGACCCCAACTATGTCCCGGCGCGTTCAATTCTCGACGGCGTTGAAGAGTTCGATGCGAAATTCTTCAATATCCTGCCGTCCGAGGCCGAGCGGATGGATCCGCAGGCCCGGGTGTTTCTGGAATTGTGCGTCGAGGCGCTGGACGATGCCGGGCTGGATCCGGCGCGGGCGGGTGACGCCACCGGGGTCTATGCCGGCAGTTCGATCAGCACTTACATGATCAACAACGTGCTGGGGGACCGGGCAACGTCGGAAAGCTTCACCTCGGGTTTCCAGATCGGCAACTACGCCACGATGACCGGGAACATCTCGGACACGCTGGCGACACGTGTGGCCTTCAAGCTGAACCTCAAGGGACCGGCCCTGACCGTTCACACCGCCTGTTCCACGTCGCTGACCGCGATTGCTCAGGCGGTGACCGCCTTGCGGGCCGGGCAATGCGATGTGGCGCTGGCCGGCGGTGTGTCGATCACGTTTCCCCAGAAGCGCGGCTACCTGACCCAGGAGGGCGGCATGTCTTCGCCCGACGGCCTGTGCCGCCCGTTCGATGCCGATGCGCAGGGAACGGTGTTTGGCCACGGTGCCGGGGTTCTGGTGCTGAAACCGCTGGCCCGCGCTTTGGCCGACGGGGACCGGGTCGATGCCGTGATTCGAGGTGTGGGGCTGAACAATGACGGTTCAGATAAGATTTCCTTCACCGCCCCGTCCGTGGCGGGGCAGGCGGAAGCGATCCGTGCTGCGCATAAGGATGCGGGGGTTGCACCGGATACCGTTAGTTATGTTGAATGCCACGGCACCGCGACACCGCTGGGAGACCCGATTGAAGTCCGGGCGCTGACGCAAGCCTTTGGCGCGCAGGGCAGCTGTGCATTGGGTTCGGTCAAAGGCAATATCGGCCATCTGGATGCCGGAGCCGGCGTGGTCGGGGTGATCAAAACCGTCCGCATGATGCGCGAACAGGTGATCCCGCCGGTCGCAAACTTCCGTGCCCCCAACCCGCGCATCGATTTTTCCGATGGCCCGTTCTTCGTGCCGGACCATTGTCAGCCCTGGGTTTCCAACGGCCCACGTCGCGCCGGGATCAGCGGTTTCGGCATCGGTGGTACGAATGCCCATGTTCTGCTCGAGGAAGCGCCAGAGGTCCCTCAGCCGGCCGCAGGGCACGGGGTTCAGGTTCTGCCGCTGTCCGCGAAATCGCCCGAGGCGCTGACGGAAATGGCCGGCGATCTGGCCGAGGCGTTGCCGGGTCTCGATCTGGCTGACGTTGCTTTCACGCTGCAGGAAGGACGCACCCGGCATCCGTTCCGGCTGGCGATTGCTGCGGAAACCAACTTCGAAGCCGCCGACCGGCTGCGGCTCTTGCCAGCGCAAAAACACGCCGCGGGTCAGGATCCGGAGATCGCGTTCATGTTCCCGGGGCAGGGCGGGCAGTATCCCGGAATGGGAAGCGGGCTTTATGGCGCAGATGCACACTATACCGAATGGCTCGACCGCGGGCTTGCCTGTCTTCCATCGCCGATGGTGGAGGAGCTGCGCCCGCTTTTGTTGCAGAGCGATCTGCCCGACACGGCTGAGATTCTGAAACAGACACGGTTGACGCAGCCTGCGTTGTTCCTGACCCAATTTGCATGCGCACAGTCCTGGATGGCCAGAGGCATTTGCCCTGACTACCTGATCGGTCATTCGGTCGGGGAATTCACCGCCGCCGCTCTGGCGAAGGTTATGTCATTCGAGGACGCCATGGCTCTGGTTGTTCTGCGGGGGCAACTGATGCAGGACATGCCCGCCGGTTGCATGTTGTCCGTTCGGACCACGATTGAAACGCTGCAGCCATACCTGACCGGCCCGGTTGATCTTGCCGCCCGGAATGCGCCGAAACTTCAGGTGGTGGCAGGCCCTGAGGCAGCTATCGACGCTCTGGCAGACCGACTGGCATCTGACGGGATTTCTTCACGCCGTCTGCACACATCGCACGCATTCCATTCCGCGATGATGACACCGGCGGCAGAAGCGTTTGCCGAAACGGTTGCGTCCATTGACCTGTCTGCCCCGGGAATTCCGGTGATTTCGACAATGACCGGATCGTTGCAGGCTGACCTGACTGATCCGGAATACTGGGCGCAACAGATGCGGTCACCGGTTCGCTTTGCGGATGCGCTGGAGACGCTGGCCGACAGATCGCCGGTGCTTCTGGAGGTTGGCGCGGGCAACACGCTCGGCACCTTTTCGGCGCAAACGCTGCCCCGCGCAGCCTGTTCCGGTGTGGTTCAGTCGCTTCCGGATCATACCCGTGCGCAACCTGATGCCACGTTTATGGCGCAGGCATTTGGTCAACTGTGGTGTGCGGGCGTTCCTGTCGACTGGTCCCTGACCGGCCGCGGCGCGCGCAAGCTCCGCCTGCCGGGCACCCGTTTCATCCGCAAACGCCACTGGATCGACGCGCCAGTGCCGGCAACGACCAAACAGATTTCAGAACCAAATGACAATTCGACGATCAGGACAGAGACAAAGATGAGCGAACAGCCTTCCCGCCCGAACCGCCGCCAGCGGCTGATTTCCGAACTGACCCGGCTGTTCGCCGACCTTTCCGGCGAGGACCTGAGCACGGAGGACGCCGATACTTCGTTCCTCGAATTGGGTTTTGACAGCCTGTTCATGGGGCAGGCGGCACAGGCGCTGCTGCGGGAATACAGTGTTTCGCTGTCGTTCCGGGCGCTTCTGTCAGAGTATCCCAGCCTTGATACGCTGGCGCAGCATCTGGATGATGTCCTGCCGGCCGAGGCCGAACCGGTTGAAACAGTCATGCCTGTGCAGGAGGTGGCGGCAGCTGCGCCAGCGCAGGGTCCGGCCGTATCGACAGGCGATGGCAACGTTGCGGCCCTGCTCCAGGCACAGCTGCAAACCATGCAGGCCGTTTTCAGCGAACAGTTGCGGACCGTCGGCGGAAACCCGGACGTTGTTCCGCAAGCTGCTGAAGCGGTGCAGCCCGTCCGGCCGGCACCGGCATTGCCCGCCGCAGATCCCGCGGAAGATCAGCCGAAGGCATTCAAGGTTGGCCGTGCGCCTGTTGTTGCGCAGGCCGATCTGACACCGGAACAGATGCGCTTTGTCGCGAACCTGTCACAGCGGTATTCAGCAAAGTTCGCCGGGTCCAAGGAACACACCCAACTGCACCGCGCGCACCATGCCGACCCGCGCAGCGCCGCCGGGTTCCGCCCGGAGTGGAAGGAACTGACTTTCCCGATTGTCGCCGCCCGGTCGAAGGGCGCGTTTATCGAGGATGTCGACGGCAACCGTCTGATCGATCTGGTCAACGGATTTGGTCAGACCGCGTTCGGGCACGCGCCCGAGTTCGTTTCGGACGCTCTGCGCCATCAGCTGGAGTTGGGCTACGCAATTGGGCCGCAGGCAGATCAGGCGGGACCCGTGGCCGAAAAATTCGCCCGGCTGACGGGGCATGAAAGGGTCACATTCTGCAATACCGGGTCCGAGGCCGTGATGGCGGCCATGCGTGTCGCACGTACTGTAACTGGACGTAAAACGGTTGTGGTTTTCTCGAACGATTACCACGGCCAGTTCGACGAGGTGCTGGTCAAGGGTAAATCGCGAGGCGAACCGGGTGCCTTGCCCGTGGCGCCGGGTATTCCCCGCGACGCGGTCGCCAACATGGTTGTCCTGGGCTACGGCGATGCCAGTTCGCTCGACTGGATCCGCGCGCATATCGCAGATGTTGCCGCCGTCGTCGTTGAACCGGTCCAGAGCCGGCACCCTGAATTGCGTCCGGCCGACTTCGTTCGCGAACTCCGCAACGTGACCACCGAGGGCGCCGCCGCGCTGGTGATGGATGAAGTGGTGACCGGGTTCCGCACCCATATGCGCGGGATGCAGGGTGTCTGGGATATTCAGCCGGACATGGCGACTTATGGAAAGGTCGTTGGTGGCGGAATGCCGATTGGTGTTCTGGCAGGCAATGCCCGGTTCATGGATGCGCTGGACGGCGGTTCGTGGCGCTATGGCGACGACAGTACGCCGCAAACCGCACCGACATTCTTTGCCGGCACTTTTGTCCGGCATCCGTTGGTGGTGGCGGCGATGGACGCCGTTCTGGATCACCTGGAGCAGCAGGGCGACAGGTTGTGGAACACCGCGGCGGATCGAGCGGCGGGACTTGCCCGGCGCATGAATGCAGCGCTTCGGTCACGCGGTCTGCCGGACCTTGTCACGCATTACTCCAGCTGGTTCGTGATCAATGTCAGCCAGCACGATCCGCGCGCAACCCTGCTGCATACTCTGATGCGGCTGGACGGGGTGCATACGCTCGACGGGTTTTGCGGTTTCCTGACAACTCAGCACAGCGAGGCGGATTGTGACCGGATCGCGCAAGCCTTTGAAACCGCTCTGGACGCGCTGCAAGCGGTCGGCATCCTTGCGGCCAACCCTGATACCGCGCGCCCGGTGCGCATTCCCGCCGTTGCCACGGTTCCAACCGGTCCTGTTCCGCTGACTGAAAGCCAGCGTGAAATCTGGATGACACATCAGCTGGGCGACCTGCCCGCTGCCAGCTTCAACGAATCTGTTTCGCTGCGAATTGACGGCCCGGTTGACAGTTCGGCCCTGTCGGCTGCCCTGAACAAGCTCGTTGCGCGCCACGATGCCCTGCGCCTGCGGTTTTCCCGCGATGGTTCCGAATTCGAAGTCATGCCGCCGCAACCGCTGGAACTGGACCAACACGATCTGACGGCCAGCCCGGATCCGGAAGCCGCGCTGACTGATCTGTTGCGCGCAGATGCCCGCAAACCCGTCGATCTGACAACCGGACTTCCCATTCGCGGAATGCTGGCCGCGCTTTCCGAGGAAACCCATGTGCTGGTTCTGACCGCGCACCATATCGTTTGCGACGGTTGGTCCTACAACACCCTGATCGAAGAGCTGGGACTGATCTGTTCCGGCGGGGCCCAAGACCTGCCGGAAGCGCCATCCTTTGCCGCACTTGCGGCGCAGGGTGCGGTTTCGATGTCTGCGGACACCGAAAAATACTGGCGGGACGTTTACGAGGATATCCCGGCGCTTCCCGAACTGCCTGCCGACCGGGCACGCGGCCCGGCAAAGTCCTATGCCGGCGCCACGACTGTCGCCGAATTCGACGCGGACCTGCTGAAATCTGTGCGCAAGGCCGGTGCCAAGCAGGGATGCACATTGTTTGCGACGTTGTTCGCGGCAGTCCAGATCACATTGGGCAGGTTGTCGGGATCCGGCGACGTTGTGCTGGGGGTTCCGACCGGTGGTCAATCCGGCCTCGACGCGCCGGAAACCGTCGGCCATCTTGTCAACTTCCTGCCGATCCGCGCTGCCTTTGACCCGTCCGAACCGGCAGCGTCCCACCTAAAACGGGTGTCGGACACGGTGCTGCGGGCGTTCGAGCATTCAGACACAACGCTTGGTACGCTGGTCCGGACCCTTGACATTGACCGCACGTTGTCCCGGCTGCCGCTGACCGAGGTTCAGTTCAATCTGGAGCGACTGCCGGACGCGGTGCCGCTGGGCGCTGCGACAATGACGGTTCGCGCAAACCCCAAGGCGGCCGTGAATTTCGACCTGTTCTTCAACATCGTTGAAACCGGCACCGGTCTGCGGGCCGAGGTGGACTACAACACGCATCTCTTCCGCGAAGAAACCGTGCAGCGCTGGTTGCGGCATCTGCGGTCCGTGCTCGAGGCCATCGCCAGCAATGCGACGACCGAGATCCGGGCGCTGCCGCTGCTCGACCCGGAGGAAGAACGTCAGCTGGCAACCGGGCACAATCCGGATCCGGTGGAGTATCCAAGGCAGATGCTGGTTCAGGACCTGATCAAACGTCATGCGGAACAATCGCCGGACCGGATCGCGGTGACCGATGCCGTCGGCACGATGACCTACGGCGAGATCTGGGACACCTCTGCCACGCTTGCCGCTCATTTGCAGACCTTGGCGGCGCCAGGTGCGCGGATCGGTGTGGCCATGCCCCGAAACCGGTCCATGCTGAACGCGCTGATCGCCGTGCTGCGGGCAGGCATGACATATGTGCCGCTGGATCCGTCGCAGCCAATCGCCCGTCAGCGCAATGTACTGCAGGTCGCACAGGCGGCTGCTGTTATTGCACCGGCAGACGCGCACGAAGATCTGACCGCCGGCCTCGCCACTCTTGCGGTGGATCCGAACGCTTCGGTGGATGACGCATCGCTAAACAAAGTGAGCACCGATCCGGGAACGGCGGCCTATGTCATCTTTACATCCGGTTCCACCGGCGCGCCCAAAGGCGTGGCCGTCCCGCACAGGTCCGTCGTGAACTTCCTGACGTCCATGGCGCAGCGCCCGGGGTTCACGGCAGATGACAAGATCCTCTCGGTCACCACCGTCAGTTTCGATATTGCGGTTCTGGAGCTTTTCCTGCCGCTCAGTGTCGGCGGTCAGGTCGAGATTGCATCGCGCGAGCAGGTACTCGATGGTTTCGAGCTGATCCAGCGGTTGGCCGAACCCGACATTACCGTGATGCAGGCTACGCCGACATTGTGGGGCATGCTGAGCGAAGTGGGGTTCGCGCCGCGCCCCGGGCTTCGGATGCTGGCAGGCGGAGAGCCTTTGCCGGCGGATTTGGCGGAAAAGCTGTCCGGAGCGGGCGAGCTGTGGAATATGTACGGTCCGACCGAAACGACGATATGGTCCTCGGTCAGCCGCGTTGAACCTTCCATGCCTGTCACCATCGGGACACCTATCGCCAATACGGAACTGCATGTTCTGGATGATCAGGACCGGCTGTGCCCGCCCGGTGTGGTCGGAGAGTTGAATATCGGCGGCGAGGGGCTGGCTATCGGCTATTACGAGCGTCCGGACCTGACGACGGCGGCCTTCCGGACGGTCAGAATCGCGGGCGAAATGCGGCGGCTGTACAGAACCGGCGATCTGGCAATCCGTCAGCCGGACGGCACGCTGACGCTGCTCGGTCGTCGTGACGGGCAGGTCAAACTGCGCGGCTACCGGATTGAGCTGGGAGAAATCGAAGCCCGCTTGCGCAACGCAGCAACAGTGACCCAGGCCGCGGTGGCGCTGAAGAAAGGGGTGTCGGGAACCGATTGTCTGGTCGCCTATATTGTTCCGGAAGACGGCGGTCTGGTGGACGAAGGCCATCTGTCGGCCCGGCTTGCTGCGGAATTGCCGGATTACATGGTTCCCTCGGTCTGGATTCCGATGACGGACCTGCCGCAGACGGCAAACGGCAAGCTGGACCGCAAGGCGCTGCCAAATCCGCAGGACGGCGCGCCGGTCCGGTTGCTGCGCACCGTTGAACCGCCGGTCGGTGATATTGAAACGCGGATTGCGGACATCTGGCAGGAGGCGCTGGGGCTTGATGAGGTTTCGGTGACCGACACGATCTTTGCGCTGGGCGCTGACAGTCTGACGGTGTTCCGCATTGCGGCCCGACAGATCGAGGCTGGGCTCGGGTTGGAAGCGCACCATATCTTTGAACACGGAACCATCCGTGCGCTTGCGGCGCAGGTTCAGGCCGGGACCGTTGCGGCCCCAGCACGTCCGTCGCTCAAGGATTTCCGGAGAACGTCGCGCACAGGCACGTGAAGCTTTAGATCACGCCGATTTCGGCAAGCGCCCGGTCGAGATCGGCGGGCAGGCCTTCGCCGGCCTGTCGCCCGGATGGCAGGTCCGCCGGGGCGTCCTCCCGGCTCAGATAACGCCAGCCCTGAAAGGGGCGGCGCAGCGCATTGACGGTGCGGTGCAGCTCGGGGTCCAGCACGATGCCGCAGCGCCGGATGCCGTCCTCGCCCTGTACCTCGTCAAGGCGCAGGATCTTCTGACGGCACAGAACTTGCCCCTTGATCACCCAATAGATCGATCCGCCGTTCAGCAGTTCGGCTTCCCGCTTTGGCCACATCCGGGTGACATGTCGGGGCAGATTGCCAGGCAGTTCCCGCCGCCGCTGTTCCTGCCAGCGTTCAAGGTCTTCGACGGATTCCGTTCCGACGCTGAGTTTTATCAGGTGAGTGTTCCGTTCCAAGTGAGTCCCCACAACCACTCCTGATATAGTAGTTGGTTTCGGTCGGTCTGCAATCCATTGTGACATTTGCAGCATATTGAGATAAATTGGCCGCCCGGACGAAGCAGAGAATCGCGCAATGACCCGTTTTACCGCCCCCATCGCCGAACAGATCTGGGACATGAAGTACCGGTTCAAAGAGGCGGACGGCACGCCAATCGACCAGAGCGTTGAGGATACCTGGCGGCGCATCGCGCGTGATCTGGCCAGCGTCGAAGAAGACCCGGCCGCTTGGGAAGGTCGGTTTTTTGCGGCTTTGGAAGACTTCCGCTACCTGCCCGCCGGTCGCATCACCAGCGGTGCGGGAACCGCGCGTCAGGTCACCTTGTTCAATTGCTTTGTCATGGGCACGATCCCGGACAGCATGGGCGGCATTTTCGACATGCTGAAAGAGGCCGCGCTGACCATGCAGCAGGGCGGTGGCATCGGTTATGACTTCAGCACGATCCGTCCCAAGGGGGCTGCCGTTGCAGGCGTGGCCGCCGATGCCAGCGGTCCCCTGAGCTTCATGGATGTGTGGGATGCGATGTGCCGGACGATCATGTCCGCGGGTTCCCGCCGGGGTGCGATGATGGCCACCATGCGTTGCGATCACCCGGATATCGAGGCTTTCATCACGGCCAAGTCCGACAGTGCGCGTTTGCGGATGTTCAACCTTTCTGTTCTGGTGACGGATGCGTTTCTGGACGCGGTCAAGGCGGATGATCCGTGGGAACTGGTGTTCGGCGGCAAGGTGTACCACACCGTTCCGGCGCGGGACCTGTGGAACCGTATCATGCGGGCCACCTACGACTATGCCGAACCCGGCGTGATATTTATTGACCGCATCAACGCCGCCAACAACCTGAACTATTGCGAAACCATCGCTGCGACGAACCCGTGTGGTGAACAGCCCCTGCCGCCCTATGGGGCCTGCCTGCTGGGTTCAGTCAATCTGGCTCGTCTGGTGGAGAACCCGTTCGAGGACGGGGCAGCGATTGATGAAACCCGGTTGGCCGAACTCGTATCCACCGCAGTGCGCATGATGGACAACGTGGTTGATACGTCCCTGTTCCCGCTGCCGGAACAAATGGCCGAGGCGCAGGCCAAGCGCCGGATCGGGCTGGGCGTGACCGGGCTGGCCGATGCGTTGTTGATGACAGGGCTGCGCTATGGCTCGGACGAGGCGGTGGCCCGGACGGAAAGCTGGATGAAGGCGATCGCCCGCGCCGCCTATCTGGCAAGCGTCGAGCTTGCCCGTGAAAAGGGACCTTTCCCTCTATTCGAAGCGGAAGGATACCTTGCCAGCGGGAACATGCGGCAAATGGACGAAGACGTCCGCGAAGCGGTGCGCAAGCACGGCATCCGAAATGCGCTTCTGACTTCGATAGCGCCGACAGGGACGATCAGCCTGTTTGCCGGCAACGTGTCGTCCGGTATCGAACCGGTGTTCGCCTACGCCTATACGCGCAAGGTCCTGCAAAAGGACGGATCCCGAACCGAAGAAGAAGTTGTCGACTACGCGGTTCAGATGTGGCGGGAGAAATTTGGTGACGCGGAATTGCCGGACTATTTCGTCAATGCCCAGACGTTGCCGCCAGCTGACCACGTCCGGATGCAGGCGGCGGCTCAGAAATGGGTCGACAGTTCAATTTCCAAAACCATCAATTGCCCCGAGGACATCAGCTTTGAAGCATTCAAGGATGTTTACATGCAGGCCTGGGACCTTGGGTGCAAAGGCTGCACGACCTACCGGCCGAACGATGTCACCGGTTCGGTTCTGAGCGTTTCGGAGGAAACCGATACGGCGCCGGGCGAAAATCCGGGGCAGGATGGTGCGGTTATTGCCGGTGGCGACGTGATCTATATGTCGGAACCGCTCGACCGGCCGCAATCTCTGGAGGGCCATACATACAAGCTGAAATGGCCAGACAGCGAACATGCGATTTACCTGACGATCAACGATATCGTCATCGGTGGAAGGCGGCGCCCGTTCGAAGTGTTCATCAACTCCAAGAACATGGAACACTTCGCGTGGACCGTGGCGCTTACGCGGATGATTTCGGCGGTGTTCCGGCGCGGCGGTGACGTTTCCTTCGTGGTCGAAGAACTCAAGGCGGTGTTCGACCCGCGCGGAGGGGCATGGATGGAGGGCAAGTATATCCCGTCCATTCTTGCGGCTATCGGCGGGGTGATCGAACGGCACATGATTGCGATTGGGTTTATCGAAGGCGAAGGGCTGGGGCTGAAATCCGACCCCAAGGCGCAGGTCGTCAACCTGGACGGGCCGCGCGGCAAAGCCTGCCCGAATTGCGGGCAGTATGACATGCGGATGCTCGAAGGGTGCATGACCTGCGGCAGCTGTGGCCATTCGAAATGCGGCTGAGACATGCCGGCCGGTATCGGCGCGGTGCTGCCGCACCCGGCGTGACCGCGTCATGCGGCCCACTTGACCGGGCCGTCGTTTTCTAAGACAGAACCGGGTGTTAACTATCCTGCGGTGGCAGGGACCGGAGCAGGGCAATGGGCAGAAGCTTTACAAAGTTCAAGGACCGGATCTGGGGCGTCGTCGACATCGCCGCGCGCGGGGTGGCCAGCGCGCCGAAACCGATCCAGGACATGGGCTATGGTACGTTGCGGGGTCTTTTGTGGGCCGCCTACCACGCACCGAAAACACCGCTGAAATCTACGGCTGCGAATTTCGCGACCGTACTCGGGCACGGTACCGCACGCAGCATCTTTGGCGGTTTTGTGGACCGTTTCGTCTGGGCCCTGCGCCGGCAGGAAGCGCTGCGTTTGGGCGCGACCGAAGAAACCGAGGCGCTGCTGACAATACCAGAGCAGGATCGGCTGGATGAACTGATCCGGGAACATGGCAGTGTTGTCATGGGTATGCCGCATTGCCACAGTTCGCTGCTGATGGTCCGGGGACTGGCTGCACGGTACCCGGTTCTGATGCTGGTGCGTGAATCGGCGGACAAATCGCGCGCCGACGCCACCCGCGTCTACTACGACAATCTGGGCGCCGAGCGGCTGGATGTGCGCAATTCGTCCAGCGTGTCCGTTGCCCGTGTCGTTCTGCGTGCGCTGCGCGCCGGCAAGCTGGTGATCGGTGTGATCGACAGGATCAAGGCTGCGCCGGCAGAGGGCGAAGATTACAATGCCGGCGATGATGTTTATCGTTGTTCGGCTTTTGGCCAGACGATTGGCTTTCCGGCCTGGCCCAGCCGCTTTGCCGCCCGCGCCGGTGTGCCGCTGTTGCCGGTGATGGTCGAACTGGCACAGGACGAGATCACCGCTCACATCGGACAACCGATTGATTGCGAAGACCAGATCGCCGGAACACAGGCCTGCATGGACGGGCTGGAGGAGTTTTTCCGGCGCTATCCGCATGATTGGGGCTTTGTCTATGACAAGCACTGGTCCCGCGTGATGAAGGCCTGTGCGGGCGAGCAAGCTGTGCAATGATCCGCGCCTGACAGGTGAGGTCCCCGGAAGACAACCCATGCCTGTGGCCGGATTGCACTAGTCCCCTGTCAGAGATCCAACTATAAGTCCTCTTGCCTTGGGGGGAAACAAGGCAGGATCATAACATGCTGCGATTGTACGCGGCGGCACTCGTTGGATTGACGCTCACCCACGGCACCGCTCAGGCGCAAACGGATGAAACAGGGGAAACGCGCATTTCCCCGGTCACCGAACTTGACGAGTCGATCTTTCCTCCCGCGACGTCCCGCCGGCAAATCGGCCATGGCCGGATGTTCACCAACGATTTTCTTGGGGATGGCTATGATCGCTGGCAGACAGGGTCCTACACGTTTTCGCGGGTCTGGGCCTGGGATGGATGGCAGGGCCGTGCGCCCGGAACCTTCGGTGATCTGCTGGAAATGAAGATTGGCGGTCAGATCATGACGCCCGAAAACCTGCGTACATACATTCCGACTGACCGGCCCTGGGCAGGGAAACTGACCTTTGGCCTGCACACCCATTGGACACAGGGAAAAACCGAGTTTGCGCTGGGCGGTGATCTGGTGGTGATCGGGCCCCAGACCCAGCTCGATCACCTGCAGGAGTTTCTGCACGACGTTTTGAACGCGCCGAAGCCTTCTACAGCGGTTCTCAGCCAGCAGATCCAGAACCAGTTCTGGCCGACAATCGTCGGAGAAGTCGGGCAGAGCTTTTCGATTGGGGGCGTCAGCCGGATCCGGCCCTTTGCCGAACTGCGGGCAGGGGACGAAAGCCTGGTTCGTGTCGGCGCGGATTTCACCTTCGGCACCTTCGGTTCCGGTGAACTGATGTCGCGCGAGTCTATCACCGGGCAGCGTTATCGCATCGTACGAGATCCGTCGCCGGGCTTCAGTTTCATCGTCGGCGCCGACACCGCCAAGGTTTTTGACAGCGTCTACATGCCCAGCAGTCGGGGGTTTGCGCTGACCGATACGCGGGACCGGGTCAGGGCCGGGTTACACTGGCAGGGCGAAAGCAACTCCGTCTTCTACGGAGCAACCTGGCTCAGCCGCGAATTTCTGGGCCAGCGGGAAAGCCAGTTTGTCGGATCTGTGCGGCTTCAGTTTCAGTTCTGAAAAATTAATGCTGGATATTGACAAACAACTTCTCAGACCGAATCGGGTTTGCTACGCTGCCGGTAATAATAATACTGAGGCAGGTTAATAGGTAGATTAGAGCGGGCTTTAACGGCACGTTCGTCATTTCCTGGTCACAAACAAATCTGGACGGGCTCCGGTCCGCCCCCATGGAGTCATTGACCATAGGGGCAACCTGGGCCTGGACAGGGGATGCTGTACGGGTAGATGGACCTCCGGGTCTGTTGCAGCTGGACCAGACTGACGACGACGCAAACATCAGGAAACGTGCGGCGCGCAGTGTGCGCCGTCTTGTCGGGGCCGCGGTCAAAGGCATTCCTGAACTGACAAAACAACCCGATGACGACGATCCGCTGATGGACAGCAATTTCGTCGTGACTGACGGTGTACAAAGCTACACCGTTACAGTGACCGAAGTGGGGCCGGGTGCGCGGCCCCTTTTAATGTTCCTCGACAGCATGCCGCCGCGGGATGCCGACCTGTGGGTCGTGCACGTCACGCTGGATCATCGTGGCCGTCAACCGGGTGCACCATCTGACGGGGGCGTCATTTGTTTCACGCCCGGAACGCGGATTTCCACGCCCCGGGGTATAACACCGATCGAGAACCTGCGCGAAGGTGACTTCGTTCAGACCCGTGACAGCGGAGCGCAGGAAATCGTCTGGATCGGTCTGCGGCGCATTACGGGTGCGCGCATGTTCGTCAACCCGGCCTTGCGTCCCGTCCGGATCTGTGCCGGTGCATTGGGGATCGAACGCCCGGATCAGGCGCTGCTGGTGTCGCCCGAACACCGCATGCTGGTGCGTGGTCCGGCGGCACAGGCTTTGTTCAACACGCCCGAAGTGTTGGTTTCGGCCGCCCGTCTTGTGAACGGCCAGAATATCCACGTTGACCTGAATGTTCGTGAAGTGACCTATATTCATGTCCTTTTGGCCAATCACAACGTGATCTGGGCGAACGGCGTGGAAACCGAAAGCTTCCATCCCGCCAATGCGAAGCTTTCGGAACTCAGCCCCGCCGACCGAGTTCGGTTGCTGGCGCAATTCCCGGGCCTTGATCGCAACCCGCACGATTACGGAGGGTTCGCCCGGCGCAATCTGTCCGACAGCGAAGCCGCCATCCTACTGCACGAGGCGGCCTGATCCGCCTCGTTCCCGACCGTCTGTTGAAATCGCCGTTGACAAGGGCCACGGGGCGTCTATAAGCGCGCCTTCATTGGTGTTGGTGGACCCCGCGAGGGGAGCCCTGTCATCCCTGCCAAATCAGGGAAGAGGACAACGCCCTTCGAAAACCTGAACGAAGGAGATCAGCCGTGACCAAACGCACGTCTGCCAAGTACAAAATCGATCGCCGGATGGGTGAAAACATCTGGGGTCGTCCGAAATCCCCGGTCAACCGCCGCGAATACGGCCCCGGACAGCACGGCCAGCGCCGCAAGGGCAAGCTCAGCGATTTCGGCATTCAGCTGCGCGCCAAGCAAAAGCTCAAGGGTTACTATGGCGACCTGACCGAAAAGCAATTCCGTCGCATTTATGCCGAGGCAGAACGGGTCAAGGGCGACACCGGTGAAAACCTGATCGGCCTGCTGGAGCGGCGTCTGGACGCGGTGGTTTATCGCGCCAAGTTCGTTCCGACCGTTTTTGCCGCCCGCCAGTTCGTGAACCACAAGCACGTGCGCGTGAACGGCACGATCGTCAACATCCCGTCCTACCGGGTTAAGGAAGGTGACGTGATCGAGGTTCGCGATAGGTCCAAGCAGATGGCAGCCATCCTCGAAGCGGTTCAGTTGCCCGAACGGGACGTTCCCGAGTACATCGAAGCGGACCATTCCAAGCTGACCGCCACTTTCGTGCGCACGCCCACCTTGGGTGACGTGCCGTACCCGGTGATGATGGAACCGAACCTGGTCGTCGAATTTTACGCCAAGAACTAGGTTCTTCTGCTTGTGGAAATTTCAGAAGCCGCCTTTCGGGGCGGCTTTTTCTATTCGCCGACGACCTTTTTGACCGCAGGCGCAGGCGCAGGCGCCGTCCGTTCCGTGTTCAGGTCGATGATCCCTGCAATCCGTGTCTGATACCGGATCGCAACCTTGTAGCCGGAGCCGATCACACCCTCGATCACGCCCGACAAGGGATCGTCGCGCAGAGCGCTCGGCAACAGATCGGCGATGCTGCCGACCGTGTATTGGGCATCAAAGGGCAGATCGACGGTCAGCCACAAATCGGCGGTTTGGAGCCGCGGCCGGACTTCCAGCCTCAGAATTTCAATGGAAACAGGCTCGGCCCAGTCAATTGCGGCATCGGCCAGCTCTTCTTCCAACCGGCCTTCGCGGTATCGTTCCATCGTCGCCTTGCCCGACTGATACACGACGAAGACCAACACCAGAACCATGACAGCGAGGCTGCCGGACAGGCTGTAGAACCGTTTTCCGCGGCGTTTCAGGACCGGCCTTGGTGTCGAAACCACGTAAACCACACTTGCCGACAGAACAATCGCGGCCAGGTTTGTCACGAACAGCAGAACAGCTTCGTAAGCGTTCGCCGCCTCCCCGAAATAGAGCAGGATACCCGCCGCAGCCAAGAGTGGTACCAGCGATACGCCGATCGCGGCGCCGGGTAGCAGGCTGATTTCGGATCTCTGGATCTGAACATATGCACCGGCCACCCCGGATGCGAGCGCGACGATCAGATCCTCGATGCCGGGATCGGTACGGGCCAACACCTGATCCGGGATTAAAATACCCCGCGGCACATCCGCCATGAAAACCAGAAACCATGCCAAAGCCACGCTGAGAACCGCAGTGATCAGAACCCGCAACAACAGTTTCAGGGCCCGGTCGGTCCATCCCATCACCTCGCCGATGCGACGCCCAGGATGGGTGTCATCAACGGCGCGATCAGCATGGCGGCGATCACCACAGCACCTGAATTCCGGATCAGACCCATCGTTGCAATGATGACCGCCAGCGCAAGCAGCATGGCGAAGCGGTTCCAATAGGACTTCTCCGAGCTGCCTTCAAACCGCAGGATGTCCTTTGCAATCCTGTAGGATTTGACCGCCTTTTGTCTGATTTACCCGCCGGATTGCCTGCTTTTTCGTTTCAGGCAGTAAACTCAGGACCGGCCCTTGCGGCCAACGCTGCTGGACCGCACGTAGCTTTGACTTGCCGGTTTTGTCGTGGCGGCTTAAGTTTTGTGTGGGGATTCATATGCCCGGCCTCGGCGCCGGTAAATTCAGGGAGCGTTTTATGAAGCGTTTTGTATCGGGGATCGCATTTGTTGTCGGTCTCCTCGTTGCGGCCTCGGTTGCCGCCGCACCGGCCAAGCTTACACCGGCCGGCAAACAGTCAGGATTCCGGCAGGGCCTTTCGGTGAAGTATCACTATCTCGGGCCGCCGCCGCTCAGGTTCCAAAGCCTGTCAGAGGCCAAGAGCACGCTGGGTAAGGCGAAACCGGGTAAACCCTTGCGAGGGCTGGATTATCGTGACGCACCGGAAAATGCGCCGACGCTGACGCACAAGGAGAATTTCAACGTTGCGGCGGATATCCGGGGATACATCAAGTTCGATGCGCCGGGCACCTACGTGATCGAAGTCTGGTCCAACGATGGCGTCGAAGCCAAGATTTCGGGTAAAACCGTCGGATATTTCGGGGGCCGGCAGTCCTGTTCCGGCAACGTCAGAACTGAGGTCGAAGTGCCGAAAGCCGGCTGGTACCCGCTGAATATCGCCTACTTCCAGAAATATGGCACCAAGTGCCTGATGATGAAGTGGGGCAAGAAAGGCGAAAAGCTGAGATGGACGCCCAACAGCGCGTTCGGATACTGAACAAAACCCACATTTCGGACAGGGCAGGCGGCATTTGCCGCCTGTTTTTGTCTTCACCCGAAATCCGGCTGGCCTCTCCCCGGTCTCGCCGCTAGAACGGCAAAAACCGGGTACTATATTGATGACGCAGCTCGTTCCGCAGCCAGGGATCATGGATATCGCGCTCTATCAGGGCGGCAAGTCGCATGTGGATGGCATCGCGCAGGTGCTCAAGCTCAGCTCGAACGAAAACCCGCTGGGGCCAAGTCCGGCGGCTGTCGGAGCTATTCGGGAAAACGCGGGGGCTGTCCACCGCTATCCGTCGACGGATCACGCCGGTTTACGGGCCGCCATCGGCGAAGTGCATGGGCTCGACCCGGATCGGATCATCTGCGGTGTCGGCAGCGACGAGGTTCTGCAATTCGTCACCCAGGCCTATGCCGGGCCGGGGGATGAGATTCTGTATACCGAGCATGGGTTCTCAATGTACCCGATCCTTGCCCGAATGGCAGGCGCAACGCCTGTCTGCGTTCGTGAAGCGGACAGGGTTGTGGATGTCGAAGCCATCCTTGCCGGCGTTACAGACCGGACCCGCGTTGTTCTGATTGCCAACCCCGGCAACCCGACCGGAACGATGGTGGAACCTGCGGCCCTGACCGCGCTCGCGGATGGTCTGCCCGACAATGTGGTGTTGGTGCTGGACGGTGCCTATACCGAGTTTGCAGATGACTACGACGGCGGGGCGTCGCTGGCGACTGATCGGCACAACGTTTTGATGACGCGCACTTTTTCCAAGATTTACGGGCTTGGTGGCCTGCGCATCGGCTGGGGCTACGGCGCGGCGGAGATGATCGGGGTTCTGACCCGCATACGTCAGCCGTTCAACCTGTCACAATTGCAAATGGCCGCTGGTCAGGCGGCAGTGCGGGACCGGAGCTGGGTTTCCAGTTGCGCCGACCTCAACAGGCAGCAAAGAGCCCGCCTGACCGGGGCGTTGCGCCAACTGGGCATTGGTTGCGACGACAGCCAGGGCAACTTTGTTCTTGCCCGTCTTTCGAACGAGGCCGAGGCCACCGCCGCAGATGCCGCGCTGCAATCGGATGGGATCATCGTGCGGCGCGTTGGCGGGTACGGGTTTCCCGAGGGGTTGCGCATCACGGTAGGCGATGTTGATCAAACCGGGCGGGTGATTGCCGCGCTGACCCGCTGGCGGGAGGAGAGCCGATGACGCCGGTTTACGAGCGTGTTGCGCTGATCGGCCTTGGTCTGATCGCTTCGTCCATGTTTTGGGGTATCCGCCGAAGCGGGCTTGCCCGTGAGGTCACAGGTTATGCGCGATCCGCGGAAACGCGCGAAACCGCGCGCCGGATCGGTCTTTGCGATCATGTGTTCGACACGGCCGCAGAGGCGGTGGCCGGTGCCGATCTGATTGTTCTGGCGGTTCCGGTGGGCGCAATGGAGCCGGTCATACGGGACATCGCAGATCATCTCGCGCCCGGGGCAACGGTGACCGACGTTGGGTCCGTCAAGCGCCATGTCATCTCGGCGGTGCAGCCGCATTTACCGGACGGGTGCCATTTCGTTCCGGCCCACCCGCTTGCCGGGACCGAGCACTCCGGCCCCGAAAGCGGGTTTGCGGAGCTGTTCGACAACCGCTGGTGTCTTCTGATTCCGCTGGAAAACACTCCTGACCAGGTCGTCGCGCGCGTCCGGGCCTTGTGGGAAGGGCTGGGCAGCAACGTGGACGAGATGGACGCAGATCACCACGATCTGGTCCTTGCCGTAACCAGCCATGCGCCGCACCTGATTGCCTATACGATGGTCGGTGTCGCTGACGACCTGCGGCGGGTGACTGACAGCGAAGTGATCAAATACTCTGCTGCCGGCTTCCGCGACTTCACGCGCATCGCTGCCAGTGATCCTACAATGTGGCGGGACGTGTTCCTGACCAACAAGGACGCAACACTGGAAATCCTCGGCCGTTTCACCGAGGAACTGTTTGCCCTGCAGCGGGCCATCCGCACCGGCGACGGGCAGCATCTGCATGACTATTTCACGCGGACCCGCGCCATCCGCCGTGGCATTATTGAGGCCGGTCAGGACATCGACGCACCTGATTTCGGGCGGACCACGGTGACGAAATGATACGTCCGGCGCAGACGCTCTTGTTGCTTACGGTCGCGGTCTCGGCTTCGCTGGCCATGGCACAGGCCCCGTCGCACTCGTTGCGCCCGGTGCCTCGCGAAGGGACCGTTGCATCAGCAACCACCGCCCCGGCGGCGGCCTCCTCAACGGCAAATGCTCCGAGCGACAGTTTGCGGCCCGTCCGTCGCCCCGCGGCCGGTGCGGGCGGCGCATCCACCGCACCGAAGCCTGCCCCGGCGACGGCCGCCACCGCCACCGCCGCGGCTGCAGCGGCGGCGGCGGCACCCAAATCGAAGAAAAATACGAAGAGCGGTGGTTTGTTCGCCAAGCGAAAGCTGCGCCGCAGTTCGGTTTGTGGGGATATCGACCTGCAGGGAGAGAACATCGGGAAAGTCTCCGGGTCGGGATCCTGCGGCGTGCGCGATGCGATCAGGCTGACGTCAGTCTCGGGCATAACGCTCAGTCAGCCGGCTGTGATCAATTGCAGCACGGCCAAGGCGCTCAAGTCATGGGTTGATGATGGACTGGTTCCTGCTTTCAAGCGGAAGGGCAAGGTCGTCGAATTGAAAGTGGCGGCATCTTACGCCTGCCGCACCCGGAACAGCCAACGGGGCGCCAAGCTGTCTGAACACGCAAAGGGCAATGCCATCGACATTTCCGGCTTCACGATGAAAAACGGCAAGGTGTACACGGTTCAGGAAAGCTGGTGGCGCGGTACTGCCAAGAAGCCGATCCGCAAGGCTTACAAAAAGGCCTGCGGCCCCTTCGGAACGACGCTGGGGCCTGCTGCGGACAAATACCATCAGGACCATTTTCACTTTGACGTAGCGAAGCACCGGTCAGGTCCGTACTGCAAGTAAGCTGGCCTGAACTTGGCCGGCCGACTGAATCCGGAAGATGTCATTGTCTTAACCGCGGCGCGAAATAGATTTGAGGTAGCGCATTTTCCGGCTGAAGCAGACCGGACCGGAGTCTTTGATGATCAGATCAGCATTCTTGTTTGCAGCCGCATTGTCTTTCCTCCCGACACTCGGATCCGGCGAGATTGTTCCAACCGAAACCTACCTGAATGATAAATGCCTCGTGTCGGTCTGGGCGCCCGATTCGGACACGCTCGCACATGATCTGAAGTGGAAGCAGAAAAGCAGTTTTGACCGGTTGGGCTATAAGGACAACGCGCCCACCGCCGATGGGGATGCATTGGTTACCATCGCGCGCAAGGGCCTTCCGGGGTCGCTTCTGCGGCACAAGGACAAATTGAAGATCGCAAAGGAACGGGCTCCCGTGGTGGCGCGGATTGAAACCAGCATTTTCGTGCCAGACGATAGCGGGTTCAACTATTCGAATGCCAAGATGCCGCTGGGCATCTGGGGGGGCGATCCGGGCGCGAATTTCTGCGGCGCTGGGCTATGTCCGCCGGACGAACAGACCGGGTTCACGGTGCGGTTGACCCGTACGCGTCTGGACCGGGATGACAGGAAACCGCCGTTTACACATGGGTTGCGGATCTATTCCTACCATCTGAACCGGGGCGGCACAGTCAAAAACCCGACGGCCGAGGACAACAAGGCCCGCAAGCGGACGCTGAAGGGTGATGGCACACCGATGAAGACACCGCTTGAGCCGGGGGTCTGGTACCGGGTCATCATGGATGTTGGGCTGAATTCCTTCACCGGGGACAAACCCAATGCCGATGGCTGGATGGATGCCTATTTGCTGGATGATCAAGGCAGCATCCTGGACCACGCCGGCAAGACCGGCCTTATTTATCGACGTGCCCCGGACTGGCACATATTCGGGCCGGTATTGACGGATCTGTGGGGGGGCGATGAAACCCGTCCGCAAAACCTGCCATTGGCGGATACAGTGATCTACTATGAAGACTACGAAATGTTCTTGCTCGCACCGGGCAAGACACTGGAGACCTGCCTGTCGCGGTGAAGATCACCTTAGAATAATCCGGGGCGATGGTCCCAGAGGGAGGATGCCGGAATAGACCCGGCCCTTCTTGAATGTCAGTTTGACGTCCAGCGCATTTGGGTTTCCACCCAGCCGCGACAGAGCCTTCAGAGTGTTTTCCGCGGCCCCGGCAAGCTCTGCCGGCAAAGCACCCGTTTGAGTGGCAATCGCCAGCATCTCGCGCCAGTTTTCGGCCTTGACGGTCAGGGTGCCGGTCGGTACGCCGCCGCCGTCGATCTCCAGCCGTCCTGCAGACAACAGTTGCAGCTTTCCCCACCGCAATTCTGCAAGGTCCAGCGTGATCATCCGCGGTTGCGGCCTGTTTTCGGTAATCGCGGACATGTCCCACGGGCGGGCAAACTGCACGGTCATCTTCAGTGTCAGGGTTTCGATCTGATCCGGCAGCGTCGACGCCTGTACCGCGCCGCGCGCGTTCTGTGCCAGGGTGAGCCTGGGGACATCTCCGCGAATATCGTACGTATCGCGGGCTTCGCTGTGCTGGGTCATGGATAATTCGGCGCTGTCGCCTGTCATCAGCGGGCCTGATCCGTCTGCAATCGCCCAAGCGCCCGACTGGAACGCCAGATCCGACAATTCAAAGGCGGCCGCGGGATTGACGTGCAGGCCTGCGCGCATGTCCGATGCCACCAGTTCAAAGGTCTGGTCGAAATAGGAAATCCGTTGAGCGGTTTCCGGGAATCGCAATGCCTGTTTTCCCGGCTGGGCGGCCGGGCTTTCCAGTGTCAGCCAATCTGCACGCCATGCCACCCCCGTTGCCGGGTCGGCCAGCACCGGATGTGTCAACCGGGTTTGATGCCGGATCGGGTATCCGCGTGTTGCAATATCGGCATATTCTGCCTGCCAGCCGCGGGCGCGTTGTTCGTCGAACCAACCGGATACAGCCGCCCGGGTTCCATACCCGGCAAACAGCCACCACGCGGACCACAGAACCACCAGCGCGACAAGGATTTTCAATAGCCGGATCATTCTGCCCCCTTTCCCACTGGCTCCTTTTGTGGTTATAGGCCGTGGCTTTCAAGGGCTGACGATATGAGCATGTGGGTCTTCGGGTACGGATCGCTGATCTGGAACAGCGGATTTGACGTGGCGCGTGCCGAAATCGCCACTCTGGACGGGTTCGCCCGGTCCTTTTGCATGTGGTCCGTTCACTACCGCGGAACGTCCGAGGCACCCGGTCTGGTCCTCGGGCTGGACCGTGCGCCATCCGCCAGATGCGAAGGCATGGCGCTGGCGGTGCCGGATGGTCAGGAAGACGAAACGCTGGCCTATCTGCGGGAACGCGAATTGACCGCATCGGCCTATGAGGAACATCAGGTCAAACTGCGTTTGTCCGACGGCGCGACCGTTGATGCCATCACCTATGTTGTCGACCCGGCGCATGCGCTTTATTGTGGTGGACTGCAACTTGAACAACAGGCCCGCGTCATTGCCGAGGCGGCCGGTGATCGTGGACCGAATGCTGACTATCTGTTCAACACCGTCGCACATCTGACCGAAATCGGCATAGGCGATAGCGACTTGTGCTGGCTTGCCACGCGTGTAAAGGAACTGGTCGCATAATGGATTGGCTCTGCTACAGGTTTTTCTGTATCCTGTGGAAAAAGAGCAGCAAGAGTGTCAGGAGCTGACCGCATGGCGCAGCCGGACCGCGAGCCGAGGCCGCATTTCTCTCAGCCGGTTCGCCAGATATTGATGATGCTGGTTGTCCTCGGGCTGTCCGGTTTCGGTGCCGTTGTTGCGGCACCGCGGGTCTGGCCAGTTTTCGAGGCAAATCCCTATCTGAACGGGTTTATTGCCGGGGTTTTCCTGATCGGCCTTGTCGCCTGTTTCTGGCAGGTGTTTCAGCTCATCGGCTCAGTGCGGTGGATCGAACGGTTCGCCGGTGGTGAGGTCAGCGATGCCTATCGCCCCCCGCAATTGCTGGCGCCCTTGGCGTCGCTTCTGCGGGCGCGTGGAGCCCGGTCACATCTGACGTCTACTTCAACACAATCGATCCTCGACTCGGTCGCCACACGCATCGACGAAGAGCGTGAAATCACAAGATACATCGTCAACCTGCTGATTTTTCTGGGACTGTTGGGAACCTTCTATGGCCTTGCCACCACGGTCCCCGCCGTCGTGGACACGATCCGAAGCCTCGCTCCGCAGGAGGGTGAGGAAGGTGTTGCCGTCTTCAATCGCCTGATGACCGGGCTCGAAGCGCAGTTGGGTGGTATGGGTGTTGCCTTTGCGTCTTCGCTGATCGGTCTGACCGGTTCGTTGATCGTGGGCTTGATGGAACTGTTGGTCAGCCATGGTCAGAACCGGTTTTACCGCGAATTGGAGGAATGGCTTTCCTCGATCACCCGCGTCGGCTTTGCCTCCAGCGACGAGGGCAGCCCGGACGGCGGGATGTTTACCGGCGTGCTGGACCATATGGCCGAGCAAATGCAGACCCTGCAGGAAATGTTCGTCCATTCCGATGCCGGGCGGGCGGAAATCGATGAGAAATTGGGCAGGCTGGCCGATGCCATCGTCGAAATGAACGAACGCATTGACCGCGAAGATTCGACCACCGGTGCATTGGAAAGGGTCGCGATGGGGCAGGAACAGCTGCTCGAAGTGCTCCAGACGCAAGGCCCGGGCGAGGGGATTGATGCTGAAAGCCGCATGCGGTTGCGATCCATTGATGTGCAGATGCTGCGGATCCTCGAGGAGATATCCGCCGGTCGTCAGGAAAGCATGGCAGAGCTTCGCAAGGACATCGACATTTTGGTCAAGGCAGTGACCTCCGGGCCCCGCGGTGGTCCCCGAGCGGTCCGCGCCGCGCGCGCCGCACGGGCGGCAACCCGGGACGGCGAGGACTAGGCCATGGCGCTCGCCCGGCGGTCCGGACAGAAGTTCCAAACGTCGATATGGCCCGGCTTCGTCGATGCCATGACCGGTCTGCTGCTGGTTCTGATGTTCGTCCTGACCATTTTCATGGTCGTTCAGTTCGTGCTGCAGGAAACCATCACCGGGCAGGAATCCGAACTTGACGAATTGTCCTCCGAGGTCAGCGCATTGGCGCGGGCACTGGGGTTGGAGGAACGCAAGTCCAGTCGGCTCGAAGCGCGGATGGGCGCGCTCAACGCGACGCTCAACTCCACGCAGGATCAGCTCGACGCGGCGCAAGCCGAGCTGAACCAGGCCAGTGCAGATCTTGCCAGTCAGGCGTCATTGATTGCCACGCTGACGGCACAGCGGGATACGTTGCAGGCCGAAACGTTGGCACAGGCCGCTGCGCTGAACGATGCGCAGGAGCAGATTACCGGGTTCGAAGCGCAGGTGGCCGGGTTGCTGGCAGACAGAACCCGCGCCGAGGAAAATATTGCCACGCTGGAGGCGTTGCGCGCCGAACTGGAGGCCGAGCGGGCAGAGTTGCGGGCCGATAAGTCCGATCTCCTGACGCAGCAGGAGGCGCTCAATCTGGCATTGGCCCAGAGCCGGGATGAGATTGACGCTCAGGCAGAGGCGGCCCGGCTTGCCGCTGCCCGACGTGAAGCATTGGAAGCGCTGGTCGAAGATCTCAAGCAGCAGAACGAAAATGAACAGGCCCGGGCCGAAGCGCTGTCGCGCGAAGTGGGTTCGCTCGAATCCAAGCTCAGCGCCGAAGAAGCGGCGCGTCTGGCCGAAGCCGCCGCAGCCGAAGCGCTGCGAAACCGGCTGAAGGACGCTGATGCGGAACTGACGGCGATGACGCTTTCGCTGGAAAAACAACGGCAGGAAGCGGAAGACACGCTGACGCTGCTGGCGGCTGCGGAAGCCGTGAAAAGGGATCTGGATGCCAAGCTGGCAGATGCGCTTGCCCGGATCGAAATGGCGCAGGTACAGGCACAGGCGCGAGATGAGCTTGCCGAGCGGCTGACCCGTGTTCTGGCGCAGATGGAAGCGACCCAGTCCGAAAACGCCGGCACGATGAAGGCGCTCGAGGCCGAGCTGAGCCGTATTCGTGCTGATGCGGCGGAAACCCGCGCTGCCCTGACCGCTGAACTGGAAGCGGCACAGGTCCGGGCCGCACAAACCCGCGAAACACTGGAGGCTGAATTGGCCCGCGTCCGGGAACTGGCGGCGGAGCGCGAAACGGATCTGAAGTCAGAGCTTTCAGCCTCCGAGCTGCGGTTCGCCGAGGCCCGCGCAGCGCTCGAGGCGGCGCTTGCCCGCGAACGCGCTCAGAAGATCGATACGCAGTCGCAGTTCGAGGAAGAGGTGGCGCACCTGCAGGCCGAGAACGAAGGCATACGCAAGCAGTTGGAAGTCGAGTTGGCTATGGCGCGAGCCGAGGCCGATGCGGCGATCGCGGCGTTGGAACGCGAGCTGGCCGATGCCCGTTCAGCCGCGGCGGCGACCGAGGAGGACCTGCAGGCCCAACTGGCCAACCAGCAGGTTGCCAGCGACGCGGCCCTCGCCGCCCTGCGCGAAGAGCTTGCGCAATCCGTCGCGGAGGCTGCGGCCATCAAGGCCGCGCTGGATCTGGAAATCTCGCGCCTGAAAGACGAGCTGGAAGTCGCGAGATCTGCGGTCGCAAATACCGAGGAAGATCGCGCCGATGTTGAGGCGCGCTTGCTCAAGGCGCTGGAGTCCCTGGAGCGGGCACAGGCCGCAGCGACCGATCAGGAATTGCTGCGGGCCCGGCTGGCGGCGGCGCTGACCGCGCAGGCCGAGGCCGAAGAGCTGGCTCAGGAACAGATGAGCCTTGCGGATCAGCGCGCCGCCTTGCTCGCGGCCGCCAACAGCGCCTTGTCGGAAGAAGAAGCGGTTTCGGCGGAAGCACAACGGCAGACCGCGCTGCTCAATCAGCAGGTTGCGGCCCTTCGCGTGCAATTGAACGAACTGCAGGGTCTGCTCGACGAGGCGAAGAAAAAGGACGCCGAGTCTCAGGTGCAGCTGCAAACGCTGGGTTCCGATTTGAACACCGCCTTGGCGCGGGTCGCGTCCGAAGAGCGTCGCCGCCGTCAGCTGGAAGAGGCTGAGCGCGTACGTCTCGAGGAAGAAGCCCGCAAGCTGGCTGAAGAAAAGGCGAAACTGCAGGAACAGGCGCAGGATCTGGAAAAATACAAGTCCGATTTCTTTGGCCGGTTGCGCGAAGTGCTGGGGGATCAGGAGGGCGTACAAATCGTCGGCGACCGATTTGTGTTTTCATCCGAAGTTCTGTTCCCGCCAGGCGGTGCCGACCTGTCCTTCGAAGGTCAGATCGAGATCGCCAAGGTGGCCACGATATTGCGCCGGGTCGCACGGGACATCCCCGAGGAGATCGACTGGATCATCCGGGTTGACGGGCATACCGACAACGTTCCGATTTCGGGGTCGGCCGAGTTTTTTGACAATTGGGAACTCAGCCAGGCCCGGGCCCTGTCCGTGGTGCGCTATCTGACGAACTTCCTCGGAATCCCGCCCTCCCGGTTGTCGGCCAACGGGTTCGGGGAGTATCAGCCGGTGAATTCTGCGGACACGCCCGAGGCGCGTGCCCAGAACCGCCGGATTGAATTGAAACTGACGGAGCGGTGATCAGGTTCGCGGGAACTCTTCCGGCGGGGTCTTAGCGGATCGTGATTTCCGTGAAACGTACGGCCAGCACCTTGCCCTCCCGTTTCAGCGTGGCGCGGCCCCGGTAGACCCCTGCCGGCCACCCGCCTGCGGGTGACTTTTTCCCATATGCGCGGAACTGGCTGATTTTTGGGGTTTCCAGCCGGTCTGTGTTTTCAAAAATCTCGCCATCAGGTCCCTCGACCCTCAGGTTCAGAACATCGCCATCCTGTGCGTAGTAGAAATGCGAATACAGAACCATGGGCGCGTCAGACGATCCTTCCTGCAGCCGGGCCGTGCCGGATTTCACATCCGCAAAGGCCGGGACCCGGTCGGAAAACCCGGCGGTGAACATGCCGGTCTTTGTATAGGGCAGGGGGGTCAGCCACAGGTTTTCGGCGGGCTCGCCACATGTCCCGGCCTGTCCGGGGAAAAACGGGTCCTGATGGCCATCCGGGCCAAGCACGGATATGTGAACATGGGGATAATTGCTCTCCCCGCTCATGCCGACCTGACCCAAGACGCTGCCCCGCGCCACGGTGTCGCCACGACGGACCGTGACCGATCTCTGACGCAGGTGGCAATACAGCGTCTGGTACCCGTTGTCGTGACGGATGCGCACGGCGTTGCCGCATTCCCGGCCTTCCAGAGCATCCGCCATTTCGGGGGAATAGGGCAGATCAGGAACCCCGTCCCGCGTCGCTTCGACAATTCCGGCGGCGGCAGCCAGAACGTCAACGCCGGCCTCAAATTGCTGTTGCGTGATCAGCGCAAAGTCCGTCCCACGATGCCCATCGCGCGTTTTGAGGCCACAGGCATAGTCGCGATAGCCGGGGCCAGGATCGCCGTCCACGTAATCTTCGATATAGCAGGTCAGGCCAGGTTCGCAGTCCAGTGGCAAGGTCAGGAAAGCCTCCTGCGCAGACAGCGGAACGGCGGCCCAACAGGCCGCCGTTCCAATCCAAAGCAGTCGCCGCATTACTCTGCGGTCAGAAGCGGTGGCTTGTCTCCGCTGATACGCGGCTTGCGGGGGCCATCGATTTTCAGATCCAGCTTGCCATCCTTGACGCCGACCTTGACCAGCCCGCCTTTGGCGAGTTTGCCGAACAGCAACTCTTCGGCCAGCGGCTTCTTGATGTTTTCCTGAATCACCCGGCCCAGCGGCCGTGCGCCCATCTTGTCGTCATAGCCCTTGTCGGCGAGCCATTCCGCTGCAGGGCGTGTCAGTTCAATGGCGACACCCCGGTCCAGAAGCTGCGCTTCGAGCTGCAGAACGAATTTCTCGACAACTTGCAGGATGACTTCCTTTCCAAGCGGAGCAAAGGAAATCACGGCGTCCAGACGGTTGCGGAATTCCGGCGTGAACATGCGTTCGATGGCCGCCGTATCTTCGCCTTCGCGCCGGTCGCGGCCAAAGCCAATGGCTTCGCGGGCCTGCTCCATCGCGCCTGCGTTCGATGTCATGATCAGAACCACATTGCGGAAATTCACGGTCCGCCCGTTGTGGTCCGTCAGTTCGCCGTGGTCCATCACCTGCAGAAGGATGTTGTAAACATCCGGGTGCGCCTTCTCGATCTCGTCCAGCAGCAGGACGCAATGCGGGTGCTGATCCACACCATCGGTCAGCAGACCACCCTGGTCAAAGCCGACATAGCCCGGAGGTGCACCGATCAGGCGCGAAACGGCATGCTTCTCCATGTATTCCGACATGTCGAACCGCAGAAGTTCCACGCCCAGGCTGTCGGCCAGTTGCTTGGCGACCTCGGTTTTGCCCACACCGGTCGGGCCGGCAAACAAGTAGTTGCCGATGGGTTTTTCCGGCTCGCGCAGTCCCGCACGGGCCAGTTTGATCGCGCTCGACAAAGCCTCGATAGCCTTGTCCTGCCCAAACACGACACGTTTGAGCGTTGCCTCCAGATCGCGCAGCACCTCGGCGTCGTCCTTGGAGACCGATTTCGGCGGGATGCGGGCGATCTTGGCCACAACGGCCTCGACCTCTTTCACACCGATGGTCTTGCGGCGCTTGCTTTGTGTCAGCAGGTGCTGCGCGGCACCTGCTTCGTCGATGACGTCAATGGCCTTGTCCGGCAGTTTGCGGTCGTTGATATAGCGCGCGCTCAGTTCCACGGCGGTTTTGATCGCATCCGAGGTGTATTTGACGCTGTGATGTTCCTCGAAATATGGTTTCAGCCCCTTCAGGATCTTCACCGTGTCCTCAACCGAGGGCTCGTTCACGTCGATTTTCTGGAACCGGCGGCTCAGCGCGCGGTCCTTCTCGAAATGCTGACGGAATTCCTTGTAAGTGGTCGAGCCCATAGTGCGAAGCTTGCCGCCCTGCAGGGCCGGTTTCAGCAGGTTCGAGGCATCCATTGCCCCGCCCGAGGTCGCGCCGGCGCCGATGACCGTGTGAATTTCGTCGATGAAAAGGATCGCGTCGGGATGTTCTTCCAACTCGCTTACCACGGCTTTCAGCCGCTCTTCGAAATCACCGCGATACCGTGTTCCGGCCAGCAGCGCGCCCATGTCGAGCGAATAGATTGTCGTGTTCAGCAGAACCTCGGGGGTTTCACCGCCGACGATCTTGCGCGCCAGCCCTTCTGCGATCGCGGTCTTGCCGACGCCCGGATCCCCCACCAGAAGCGGGTTGTTCTTGCGGCGGCGGCACAGCACCTGAATGCACCGCTCGACCTCGTGTTCGCGGCCGATCAGCGGGTCGATGTCCCCGACACGCGATTTCGCGTTCAGGTCCACGCAATACTTGGCCAGTGCGCTTTCTTTCTGTTCTCCCTCCTGACCGGCGGGCTGCGCTTCTTCCTCCTGCTCGGTGGAACCCGACACAGGCCGTGTTTCGCCAAACGCCGGGTCCTTCGCGACCCCGTGCGCGATGAAGTTGACCGCGTCATAGCGGGTCATTTCCTGTTCCTGCAGGAAATAGGCCGCGTTCGATTCACGTTCTGCGAAGATCGCGACCAGAACGTTTGCGCCGGTAACTTCGGTCCGCCCCGAAGACTGCACATGGATCGCGGCTCTTTGAATGACCCGCTGAAACGCCGCCGTTGGCACCGCTTCGGACCCGTCGATATCGGTCACCAGGTTCGACAGATCCTCGTCAACGAACTCCATCAGGGTGCTGCGCAGTTCGGACAGATCAACACTGCACGCGCGCATCACGCGCGTGGCGTCAGGTTCGTCCAGAAGGGCAAGCAGAAGATGCTCCAGCGTTGCAAATTCATGCCTGCGTTCATTGGCCAGCGCGAGGGCTGAGTGGATTGCCTGCTCAAGCGTCGTCGAAAATGAAGGCACGGATCAGTGCTCCTCTTTTTGGGCCGGTCGGGACATCGGGGCAGCAGCCCACCCAGCCATTTAGTTATATCTATAGAGTTTGGGCGATCGGTTACCGGCTTCAAGTTTTTTCTTATGAATTGCGCTCACATTTGATGGATCTGTGTCGCGACTGGGTCAAAAATTGTCCTTTCGCGTGCGTACTTCGGCAAAAACGTCCGTGTCGGGCGCGCCTGCCATACCCAGGGCTGATTTGAGATCCTCCGCTCCCGCCCTGAGAAATGGATTCGTTGCCAGCTCTTCAGCCAGCGTGGATGGCCCGGTCGGTTTGCCTGCGGAACGTGCTTGTGTAATCACCTCTGCCCGCGAAACCAGCGCTGCATTTCCCGGGTCAACACTCAAAGCGAACTTGGCGTTCGCAGCCGTATATTCGTGGCCTGAACAGACTATCGTGTCCTCCGGCAGCGCGGCCAGCTTCTGCAGGCTCTGCCACATCATCGGCATGGTGCCCTCGAAAACTCGGCCACATCCCAGCGCCATCAGGCTGTCCGCCGTAAAGACGACCTTGGACTTTGGGAAGTGGAAAGCGATATGCCCGACCGTATGTCCGCTGACATCAATAACGGTTCCGTTTTCGCCGCCCACGGTCACCGTGTCAGCTTCAGAAACGGTCAAATCCAGCGGCGGCAGCCGTTCGGCATCCGCCTTCGCACCGATAACCTGCGCTTTGTGCCGGCTCAGAACCTCGTCCAGGCCGCCGATATGGTCCCAGTGGTGATGCGTAATCAGGATATGCGTCAGCGACCAGCCGCGTGCATCCAGTTCCGCAAGGATTGGACCGGCCTCCGGAACATCGACCAGCGCCGTCTCACCGCTGGCCCTGTCATGCGCCAGAAAGGCGTAGTTGTCGCTCAGGCAGGGAATTGTCACGATCTCAAGGGGCATGGCGTTTCGAACTTTCGTTGCTACATTGTGAACAGCTTGGCCGATCATGCAGTGACCCGCAATGCATCTTGATGTGCAGGACCTTAGGAACTTCTACTACCGCAGCACGCTGGGTCGCGCGGCGCAGGGGGCCATTCGCACCCGTGTTCAGGAACTCTGGCCCGAAACGCAGGGACAGACGGTTGCGGGTTTCGGCTTCGCGACCCCGTTGCTGCGCCCGTATCTCGGCGACGCGCGCCGGGTGGTGGCGCTGATGCCGGGACCGCAGGGTGTGATGCCGTGGCCCGCTGGCCAGCCCAATGTCGCAGTTCTGGCCGAGGAAACCATGTGGCCGGTGGAAACCGGGCATATCGACCGCCTGATCGTTCTGCACGGTCTGGAAACCTCAGAGCGGGGGTCCGACCTGCTGGAAGAATGCTGGCGGGTGCTTGGTCCGGGTGGAAAAGCGTTGTTTATCGTGCCAAACCGGTCCGGCCTGTGGGCAAGGCGCGACGGCACTCCGTTCGGACATGGGCGCCCCTACTCGGTCAGCCAGCTTGAAGCGCAACTCAAGCACCACAATTTCCTGCCGGAACGCCACACCGCCGCATTGTACCAACCCCCTTCTGAACGCCGGTTCTGGCTGAAGGCCGGGCCTCTTTTCGAACGGATGGGACGATCGGTGGTGACGTCCATCGCCGGGGGTGTTTTGATCGTAGAAGTCAGCAAGCGGGTCTACACACCGCGTGGCAATTCCATCAAGGATGCCGTTTCCACACCGGTCAAAGTACTGGAGGGTGCAGTCAGCGCGGCCCGCCCTGCGCCAGTGCGGTCCGAAGCCCGTGCACGGTCATCTGACCCGGGATCATCGGGCTGACTCGGCCCGCAAATCCGGTATTTGAAGAAAAAAATTGTACTTTTGATTTGCGCAAAGGGTCGCACTTGCAGCAAGATGTTGAAAACACGAGTTTTTCAACGATCACCCCGCCACGGTTTCGATGTTGCGAGGTCGGGGGGGCTCTGTTACATCCACGCTGATTTTGGTGCCCTGCATCCGGCGGGGCGTCTCTCACGCCCCGAGGTTGCGTCCGCGACCGTTCAATGGGGCCAAGAATCGGAAGGGTGGACGTGTCCGAAGCTGCTTCGATTTCCGCACAGATAGCGGAACGCTATGCCACCGCGATCTTTGAGATCGCGAAGGAAAACAAAAATCTCGATGGTCTGGAATCCGGCGTCAATGATCTGGCCGGTGCACTGGATGAAAGCGACGACCTGCGTGCGCTGATCCAGTCTCCGATGATCTCGCGCGAGGAACAGGGTGCCGCGATCGTGGCCATTGCCGAGCAGATGAAGCTTGCTCCGGTGCTGCGCAAGTCGCTGGCTCTGATGGCCGAGAAGCGTCGCCTATTCGTGCTGCCGCAACTGATCCGCGCGCTGCGCGAGGCACTGGCCGATGAACGCGGTGTCGTCACGGCCGAAGTGGCCAGCGCCAAGGCTCTGACCAAGGCCCAGAGCGAAAAGCTGGCCGCGGCGCTGAAGGACCGCGTCGGAAAAGATGTCACAATTCATGCGACCGTTGATGAAAACCTCATTGGCGGTCTTGTCGTTAAAGTGGGCTCGAAGATGATCGACACGTCGATCCGCTCCAAGCTCAGCTCCCTCCAGAATGCAATGAAAGAGGTCGGATAAATGGGTATCCAAGCAGCAGAAATTTCTGCGATCCTGAAGGACCAGATCAAGAATTTCGGCCAGGAAGCCGAAGTGGCCGAAGTTGGTCGTGTGCTGAGCGTCGGTGACGGGATCGCCCGCGTTTATGGCCTCGACAACGTGCAGGCCGGTGAAATGGTCGAGTTTCCGGGTGGCATCATGGGGATGGCGCTGAACCTCGAAAGCGACAACGTAGGCGTCGTGATCTTCGGTTCGGACCGGGACATCAAAGAAGGCGACACCGTCAAGCGTACCAACGCGATCGTGGACGTGCCCGTCGGTGACGAACTGCTCGGCCGCGTTGTGGACGGCCTCGGCAATCCGATCGACGGCAAGGGCCCGATCAACACCGCGAACCGTGGTGTTGCTGACGTCAAGGCACCGGGCATCATCCCGCGGAAATCGGTTCACGAACCGATGGCCACCGGCCTGAAGTCGGTTGACGCGATGATCCCGATCGGCCGTGGCCAGCGGGAACTGATCATTGGCGACCGCCAGACCGGTAAGACCGCCGTGGCGCTCGACACGATCCTGAACCAGAAGACCTATAACGAAGCCGCCGGCGACGACGAAAGCAAGAAGCTATACTGCGTCTACGTGGCCGTTGGTCAGAAGCGTTCCACCGTTGCACAGCTGGTGAAGAAGCTCGAAGAAACCGGCGCGATCGAATACTCGATCGTCGTTGCCGCCACCGCGTCCGACCCGGCGCCGATGCAGTTCCTTGCACCTTACTCGGCCACCGCGATGGCGGAATACTTCCGCGACAATGGCCGCCATGCACTGATCATCTATGATGACCTGTCCAAACAGGCCGTTTCCTATCGTCAGATGTCGCTGCTGCTGCGCCGCCCGCCGGGCCGCGAAGCTTACCCGGGTGACGTTTTCTACCTGCACTCGCGCCTGCTGGAGCGTTCGGCGAAGCTGAACGAAGACTTCGGCGCCGGTTCGCTGACCGCGCTGCCGGTCATCGAAACCCAGGGCGGGGACGTGTCGGCCTTTATTCCGACCAACGTAATTTCGATCACCGACGGCCAGATCTTCCTTGAAACCGAACTGTTCTACCAGGGCATCCGCCCCGCCGTGAACACCGGTCTGTCGGTTTCGCGTGTTGGCTCCTCGGCCCAGACCGACGCCATGAAGTCGGTTGCGGGTCCGGTCAAACTGGAGCTGGCCCAGTACCGCGAAATGGCGGCCTTCGCCCAGTTCGGGTCCGATCTCGACGCCGCAACCCAGCAGCTGCTGAACCGCGGTGCGCGTCTGACCGAACTGATGAAGCAGCCGCAGTATTCGCCGCTGACCAATGCGGAAATCGTCTGCGTCATCTTCGCCGGCACCAACGGCTATCTCGACAAGCTGCCGGTTGGCGATGTCGGCCGGTTCGAAACCGGCCTGCTGAACCACCTGCGGTCCAAACATCAGGACTTGCTGGACTGGATCACCAACGAAGATCCGAAGATCAAGGGTGACGCAGCAGATCGGCTGAAGAAGGCCATCGAAGAGTTCGCCGAAGACTTCGCGTAACGGGGGCTCGGGCACATGCCAAGTCTTAAGGACCTCAAAAACAGGATCGAGTCGGTCAAATCGACCCGCAAGATCACCAAGGCCATGCAGATGGTGGCCGCCGCAAAACTGCGGCGGGCACAGGAAGCCGCCGAGGAAGGACGCCCCTATGCCGAACGGTTCAGCGCCGTTATGGCGGGACTGGCGGCTTCGGTCGGTGGAAACGAGGCTGCTCCGAAACTGCTGACCGGTACCGGCAGCGATCAGGTGCATCTTCTGGTGGTGTTGACGGCAGAACGCGGCCTTTGCGGCGGCTTCAACTCCAACATCGCCAAATTGGCCCGGCAGAAAGCCGCGGCGCTGACCGCCGAAGGCAAGACCGTCAAAATCCTGACCGTGGGCAAAAAAGGCCGCGATCAGCTCAAGCGGGACTGGGCCGACAGCTTTGTCGGCCATGTCGATCTGACCGAAATCAAGCGGATCGGCTATGCGAATGCACAGGATATCGCCCGCGATGTTCTGGCACGGTTCGACGCTGGCGAATTCGACTTTGCGACATTGTTCTTTTCGAAGTTCATCAACGTCGTCAGCCAGGATCCGACCGCGCTGCAGATCATTCCGGCCGCGTTCGAGGCAGAAGACAGCGACAGCGCTGCCTTCTACGAATACGAACCGGGCGAGGAGGAAATCCTGGCCGATCTGTTACCGCGCGGTGTCGCCACGCAGATCTTCAGCGGCCTGCTGGAAAACGGTGCCTCGGAACAGGGCGCGCGGATGTCTGCAATGGACAACGCGACCCGAAACGCGGGCGATATGATCGACAAGCTGACAATCGAGTTCAACCGCTCGCGTCAGGCCGTGATCACCAACGAGCTGATTGAAATTATTTCGGGCGCCGAGGCGCTCTAGAGACAAACCGGAGACGAAACATGGCAACTGCTAAAGGCAAGATCACGCAGATCATCGGCGCCGTCGTGGACGTGCAGTTCGAAGGCGACCTGCCTGAAATTCTGAACGCGCTGGAAACCGAAAACAACGGCAAGCGGCTGGTGCTGGAGGTTGCTCAGCACCTCGGCGAAAACACCGTGCGGACCATCGCTATGGACGCGACCGAAGGTCTGGTTCGCGGCGCGAACGTGGCCGACACCGGCGGTCCGATCTCGGTGCCGGTCGGCAACGCGACGCTGGGACGGATCATCAACGTCGTGGGTGAACCCATCGACGAAAAAGGCCCGGTTGAAGCAACTGAAACCCGTCCGATCCACGCCGAGGCGCCGACGTTCCAGGAACAGTCGACCGAAAGCGAGGTTCTGGTGACGGGCATCAAGGTGGTTGACCTGCTGGCGCCCTACGCCAAAGGCGGCAAGATCGGCCTGTTTGGCGGCGCCGGCGTAGGCAAGACGGTTCTGATCATGGAACTGATCAACAACATCGCGAAGGTGCACTCGGGCTTCTCGGTGTTCGCCGGTGTTGGCGAACGGACCCGTGAAGGCAACGACCTGTACTGGGAAATGATCGAATCCGACGTGATCAAGCCCGACAACCTGTCGGAATCGCAGGTGGCGCTGGTGTACGGCCAGATGAACGAACCTCCGGGAGCCCGGATGCGCGTTGCCCTGACCGGCCTCACGCTGGCAGAACAGTTCCGCGACCAGTCCGGAACCGACGTTCTGTTCTTCGTCGACAACATCTTCCGCTTCACGCAGGCGGGTTCGGAATGTTCGGCTCTGCTCGGCCGTATTCCGTCCGCTGTGGGCTATCAGCCGACACTGGCCACCGACATGGGCGCGATGCAGGAACGCATCACCTCGACCAAGGCCGGTTCAATCACCTCGGTACAGGCCGTGTACGTGCCTGCGGACGACTTGACCGACCCCGCGCCGGCAACGTCGTTTGCCCACCTTGATGCAACCACCGTTCTGTCGCGTGCGATTTCGGAACTGGGCATCTACCCGGCTGTGGACCCGCTCGACTCCACTTCGCGCCTGATGGACCCTGCGGTTGTGGGTGAGGAACACTACGGTGTGGCGTCCGACGTTCAGCAGATCCTCCAGCGCTACAAGTCGCTGCAGGACATCATCGCCATTCTCGGCATGGATGAACTGTCGGAAGAGGACAAGCTGACCGTGGCCCGTGCCCGGAAGATCCAGCGTTTCCTGAGCCAGCCGTTCGACGTGGCGCAGGTGTTCACTGGCTCGCCCGGCGTTCAGGTTCCGCTGGAAGACACCATCTCGTCGTTCAAGGCAGTTGTTGCCGGCGAATACGATCACCTGCCCGAAGCGGCCTTCTATATGGTTGGTGGCATCAGCGAAGTGGTCGCCAAGGCCGAGCGCATGGCGGCCGAAGCCGCGTAAGGAGCTGTTATGGCCGACACGATGCAATTCGATCTCGTCAGCCCGGAGCGGCGGCTTGCCTCCATGCAGGTGGCGTCCGTTTCGATCCCGGGCAGCGAGGGCGACATGACGGCGATGCCCGATCACATGCCGATGATCACCACCCTGCGTCCCGGCGTTCTTCGGATTGAAGGCGCGTCGGGGACCGAGGAATATGTGGTCTCGGGCGGGTTTGCCGAAATCAACGCAACATCCGCTTCGGTGCTGGCTGAAAAGGCAGTGCCGCGCGGCGAAGTGACCCGCGAGTTTCTGGACGCCCTGCGTCAGGAAGCCGAAGCGGCCCACGAAGCTGCTGAGGACACGAAGAAGGACCTGACGGCCAAGACGCTGGCGGATCTCGCCCATCTGGCTGAAACAATGGTTTGACCGGACTCAAATCCTGCGAACCGGCCCCCTTGCGGGGCCGTTTCCATTTCCGGGGTTTGGCAGTTTTGTTTACGGCTGGACACTGGCCGCAGTCAGCGGCGGAAATTGTTTCCCAGATGTGTGATATCGAGCCCTTCCCGACCAAACGGGCTTCACGTACGCGGCAGGTTTTGTAAAAGTCGCCTAATTCGTAGTCAATAGCCGGGTTTTCGGCCAACAAAATGAAAAAGCTTCGATCCCATCACGTCGGAATAGACCAGGGCGACGTTGCCGTGTTTTCAGATTTTGAAAACGACGGAGAGATGTGGACGGGCACCGGCCCCCGCGAAAAACGCCGCGCAATCCAGTTTAGCGAAAGCTATCGGTCGCCACCCAGTGTTCAGGCGTCCATCTCTCTCTGGGACGCAGACACCAATGCGGCGATTCGGGCCGAGATCGTCGCCGAAAATGTCACCGAACACGGCTGTGAACTGGTCTTTCGCACATGGGGCGACACCCGGTTTGCCCGATTGCGCGTTGCGTGGATTGCGATCGGCGAATTGCACGATCCCGAAGAATGGGAACTCTACTGACCTTCAGCCCGTCGCGTAGAGCGTTTCGTAGATCGGCGACAACGTCCGGTCGTCGAACAGCGACGACACCGATGTCCCGTTCCAGATGTTCAGGATCGCCTGTGCAAAAATCGGAGCGGTCGGCACGATCCGAATGTTCTGAGCCGATTTCACCGGATCGGTTGGCTGGATCGTGTCCGTAATCACCAGCGATTTCATCGACGATTTGGTGACCCGTTCCACCGCCGGGCCGCTTAGAACGCCGTGGCTGATGTAGGAGTGAACCTCTTTCGCGCCGTTTTCGATCAGCAGATCAGCGGCCTTGCACAAGGTTCCGGCGGTATCGCAAATGTCATCGACGATCAGGCAGATCTTGCCTTCGACGTTGCCGATAACGGTCATTTCGGCGACCTCGCCGGCCTTTTCCCGCCGCTTGTCGACAATAGACAGCGGGGCCTGAATACGCTTGGCCAGTTCGCGCGCGCGGGCTACGCCGCCCACATCGGGGGATACCACCATAAGATCGTCCATCTGATCCTTGAACTGGGTCATGATATCCAGCGCGAAAACCGGGCTGGCGTAAAGATTGTCGACCGGGATATCGAAAAAGCCCTGAATTTGCGCGGCGTGCAGGTCCATCGTCAGCACGCGCTCGATTCCGGCACCGACCAGCATATTGGCCACAAGTTTGGCCGAAATCGGGGTGCGCGCCTTGGTCCGCCGATCCTGCCGCGCGTATCCGAAATAGGGCAATACAGCAGTGATCCGCGCCGCCGAAGACCGGCGCAACGCGTCGGACATGATCAGCAGCTCCATCAGATTGTCATTTGCGGGGTTCGAGGTGGGCTGAATGATGAACATATCCTCGCCGCGGACATTCTCGAACACTTCGACGAAGATCTCGCCATCATTGAACCTTTCGACCCGTGCATCGAGCAGCCCGATGTTTACGCCTCGGTGCATGGTCATGCGTCGGGCAATGGCCTGCGCCAGCAATGGATTTGCGTTCCCAGCGATAAGCTTGGGTTCGGTAAGTGTCGCCATAGAAGTGGTCCCCGGAGCAGCAGCAGGAATGTGACAGATTCGTGATGTTGACACCGCTTAGCACGGCCTTACGGTCGCGCAAAGAACGACACGACAGGATCGGAATACATGACCGAAATCGTTTACTTCTTTGCGACAGTTTCGCCATTCACCTATCTGGCCGGCACCCGGTTGGAGGAAATTGCAGCGCGCCACGGCGCGTCGATCGCTTACAAACCGGTCGATCTTGCGGCGTTGTTCGCCCGGACCGGTGGTGTGCTGCCGAAAGAACGACATATCTCTCGCCAGCAATACAGGGCACAGGATCTGAACAGGCAGGCGGCCAAGGCGGGTCTGCCCTTCAACATCAGCCCGGCCTACTGGCCCGTGAACATGGCGCCCTCCTCTTACGCCTGCATTTCCGCGCAAAACGCGGGCGGCGGCGACATGGGGCGGCTTGTTCATGCCTTCACCCGGTCCTGCTGGGCGGATGACAAGGACATTTCGGACGACACGGTCATCCGCGCCTGTCTCGAGGACGCCGGGTTCGACCCGGATCTTGCAAACAGTGGCCTGCTGACCGGAGCCGAGACCTATGCCGCAAATCTGGAAGAAGCGGTGGACCGCGGTGTGTTTGGCGCACCGTTTTACATTACCCCGGATGATCAGCGGTTCTGGGGACAGGACCGGCTCAGCGATCTGGATGCACATCTTGCGACTCTGACCGAATGAGCGGCGTTTCGCAGCCGCTCAACGTCCGAATTCTCGGCGACGGTCCCCGCCGGGTTCTGGCGATACACTGCACAATTGCCCATTCCGGCGTCTGGCGGAAGCTGTCCGAAGAGTTTGAGGACTGCACGTTTGTTGCGCCTGACATGTTGTCTCATGGCCGCAGTCCGGATTGGGACCGGCAGGGTGACTTTCAGGACCGGATGATCGAAGCGGTCCTTCCCAGTCTCACCGAACCCATGGATGTGATCGGGCATTCCTTCGGCGGCACGCTCGCATTGCGGCTGGCTGTGGAGCTTCCCGATCTGGTCCGGACGGTGACAATGGTCGAGCCCGTTTTCTTTGCAGTGGCCGCAATTGACGATCCGGCGGTGTTTCAGCAGGATCAGAATGCCTCCGCGCCCGTCTTCGAGGCGTTCGAACAGGGCGACGAAGCCCTGGCTGCCCGGCGTTTCAACCGGATGTGGGGGGACGAAGAGGGTCCGAGATGGGATGATCTGCCGGACCAGACCCGCAACGCGATGATGCGAGGGGTGCATATTGTTCAGGCCAGTGGCCCCGCCGTGATGGACCGGACTGGCATTCTTGAGCCCGGCGTTCTGGATTGTGTCACCATACCGGCGCTGCTGGTCCGCGGGGCGCTCAGCCCGCCGATCGTTCAGGTGGTGAACGACGGGCTGGTGCGACGCCTGCCGAATGCCGCCAACGCGGTGATTGAGGGCGCCGGGCACATGGTTCCAATAACGCATGCCGCAGAAACCGCCCGCCATCTCCGTGACTTGTTCGACCGCGCGGCCGTCTAGAACAGGAGGTCCTGCAGCGTCCCGAATACCGCGGCCAGACCGTGTAATTCTCTTGTTCTCAAGTCCTTCGCAACAGACTAACTTTGCGGGAGAAAATCCAGTTTTCGCCGGACCTCAACGACCTTGGCTAACATGACGGCAATTGTCATCAGCCGGTGGTTGCCACCCCGCCATCGACGACCACGCATTGACCCGTCATCATCCGGCTGGCGTTCGATGCCAGAAACAGCACCGGCCCAACCATGTCCTGTGGTGTCATATGTTCCTTGAGGGCCTGCATTCCCAAATGCGCGGCCAAAGCTTCGGGTGTGGCCCATTTGTCCAACTGCTTTTCGGTCAGCACCCAGCCCGGCGCGACGGCATTCACCCGTATGTTTTTCGGTCCCAACGCTCGCGACAGGCTGCGCGTCATGGCCGTGATCCCGCCGTTGGCGGTGGTGTAGATCGACAGGTCCGGCTGCCCCATCATATAGCTGATGGAACTGAAATTGATGATCGCACCAGACCCGGCCTCCTGCATCCCCGGCGCGACGGCCTGGCAGGCAAAGTAATACGCCTTTAGGTTGATATCGATCATCCAGGTCCAGAACTCTTCGGTCACTCCTGCCAGTTCGTGGCGCATGTCGTTCGCGGCGTTGTTTACCAGAACCGTCACCGGACCATGCGCCTGGGTGGCATCGTCGATGGCGGCCTGCAAGGCAGCGGTGTCGGTAACATCGCCGCGGATGAACAAGGGCGTCTGTCCGGTTCGGGCCTGAGCCGTGGAAACGAAGTCTGCGCAGTCGGCCATATCAATGAAGGCCACCCGCGCCCCCTGTTCGAGAAACCCCATGGTCAGTTCGGCACCGATGCCGGACCCGCCGCCGGTGATGAAGACCGAGGTGTCTTTCAGATCGTGAAACGTTGCTGGAGGCATCTGCTGACAACCTTTGATATGTTAGCGCTAACTGGGAAATACCGTGTTTCTCTTCGTCTGGCCAGAAAGTTCATGCTATGCGCCACTCGCCATTTCACCCGGCACTGTGACCGAAGACACTCGGCGCCCGGTCAGAACGGAAAATCCCGCGGGCATCCGGCAATTCGGGTGTGCCCGCCGGTCTATTGGGTTTCCTCGACACTTGTCAGCAATTTCAGGATATGCGCCGCCGGCACCCCGAGATTGGATCCGCCAAATTCGGGAATGATAGCCGTGTTCACTGCCACAACCTCGCCCGCCATGTTCAGAACCGGCCCGCCGCTGCCGCCATGCGTGGTTTCTGCGTCGTACACCATTGTTGTGGCGCTGATCCGGCCGATGATCCCACGCGTCGACAGGGGTGCGATCAGATCGGCCTGCGCCAGCCGTTCGGCAACCTCCCAGAACCCTGTGATCCCATCGGCCTGCAACTCTGCAACAAAGCTCTCGCCCGACTGGGCGAGCAGTGAACGCAATCCGGTGGGATACCCCATGACGATAATGCCTTCGCCGGGGGCGGAGCCCGTCCGGGCAATGCGCAGTCCCGGCAACCCGGCCGGCACGATCCCGATGTCCAGTATGGCAAGATCCACTGAATCTGAGACCGCCACGGTCGCCACGGGAACCGGTTCGGCCCGGCCCGGATACCATCCCTGGAACCGCAACATCACCGGTTCCATCTCCTGTGGCGCGTCTCCGCTGTCTTCTTCCCAAGGCAGGGCCACGTGCCGGTTGGTGACCAGCCGGCCTGTGCCCGCCACCAGAAACCCGGTGCCGGTGATCTGTGCCTCTGCAACGGGTCCGCCACCCTCCAGCGTGAACAGGGGCCGACCGCTTGGGGTCATCCGCGGCAGGCCGTCGGCACCGACCTGATGCCGCAGCATCTGGCCGGTTGCGGCGTGGCGCAATCCATATGCCGCCTGCAGAAACACGACAGATCCCTGTGCTTCGGCGATCACATGGGTCGCCGCGGCACGCTCGGCCTCAAGCGTTTCGAGCCGCTCCCGGTTCGCGTCCAGTGATCCGCTCAGGTCGTCCCGCAAGGCGGCGAGGTCAGATGGCCGCAACGCCTCGTTCCGGGTGCGCTCCACATCCCGGGCCAGAGCGCTGACCTGCCGGTCGACGGTGGCGATCAGCGTCTGATCGGTGCGCCACTGCCAGAACAAGAGAAACAGGATCGCCCCCAGCAACAGCAGGATCATCACCCGGAACAGCACGGTGGTCTGAAAAAGTACCCGTCGCGCCGCGCTGGTCAGGCCGCGCGCAAGTTTGACCAGATAGGGCCGCCGGCTGGATCGGATGTAGGACCGGGCATCGCCCATGATTTCCGTCACCGTAGGGTCCGGACGGTGCTTGTCGCTGTAGATCCGGATGCGTGACAATGGCCCGTCGTCACCGAATTCGATCACATCACCGTGGATCAGATCAGCCCTTTCAACCGGCTGCCCGTTCACCCAGACCGGGCAGGCACCGGTGGCCTTAATCTCAAAACTGTTGCCCTTGCGCCGGAACCGGGCCACGCAGTCGGACCCGGGTACTTCGCTGTCCGGCCCGGTGATCCGGAAAGCCTGCCCACGCCCGAACCACGCATCCGCCTCGGCGCCGGTGATCCACGAGAACTGGCCACGGCATTGTCCCGTCAGATGTTCCAGCGCCGCGGCAATGGGGTTTTGATCAGCTTCCGCCATGTCCCATACCGCAGGCTGAATTCGCCCGCAGGTCAACTCTCTTTTTTGGCATCACGCCGCCAGCCCGCGTCCTTTCAGCAAGGCTTCGACCCCGGGCAAACGCCCGCGGAATGCAGTGTACAGCACTTCCGGGGCCTTCGATCCCCCGCTCGACAGGATGTTTTCTTCGAGCAACTGCGCCGTGTCGGGATCAAACGGATCGCCGGCATCCTCAAACGCGCCAAAGGCATCCGCGTCCATGACCTCGGACCACATGTAGCTGTAGTAGCGGCTGGAATAGCCGTCCCCGGCAAAGACATGCGCGAAATGCGGGCTGGCGTGGCGCATGCCGATCGCGCCCGGCATGCCGATCCGGTTCAGGATGCTGGCCTGTTCGGCCATCAGGTCGTCGGGTGCCACACCACTGTGCAATTCCAGATCCACCATCGCCGAGGCGACGTATTCGACCGTCTGGAACCCCATGTCATAGGTGGCCGCCGCCAGAACCTTGTCCAGCATGTCCTTTGGCATCGCCTCGCCGCTTTTGGCGTGGGTCGCAAATTCGGCCAGCACCTCGGGCACTTCCAGCCAGTGTTCATAAAGCTGGCTGGGCAGTTCCACGAAATCGCGCGCCACGGAAGTGCCAGAGATACTTTCATACGTCACATCGCTCAGCATCTGGTGCAGCGCATGGCCAAACTCGTGAAACACCGTGCGCGCGTCGTCATAGCTCAACAACGCCGGATCGCCCTTGGTGAAGTTGCAAACGTTGATAACGATCGGGGCCTGAACCGCAGGATACCGGGCCTGCGCCCTCATCGCGCTGCACCAAGCGCCCGACCGTTTCGAAGGACGGGCAAAACAGTCACCGATGAACAGCGCCACATGCGCGCCGTTCCGGGTTACCTCCCACGCCCGGCAATCCGGGTGATAGAGCGGCACGTCCACCGTGCGGAATTCCAGCCCGAAGAGGCGGTTTGCACAGGCAAACGCTGCCTCGATCATGCGGTCCAGCTGCAGGTAGGGCTTCAGTTCCGCTTCGTCCAGATCGTGTTCCGCGACCCGGCGCTTTTCCGAATAATACCGCCAATCCCATGCTTCCAGCGGCCCGTTGATCCCGTCCGCCTGCATCATTTCGGTCAGCTTCGCCTGATCTTCCTCGGCCCTTGCCCGCGCCGGGGCCCAGACCTGCATCAGCAGATCCCGAACCGCGTTCGGCGTGCCGGCCATTTCCGGCTCCAGCTTGAAGGTGGCAAAATCGTCATACCCCAGCAAAGCCGCCTGTTCTTGCCGCAGGCGCAGCGTTTCGGATGCGATGTCCCGGTTGTCCGTCTGGCCACCGTTTGCACCGCGTGCAGCCCATGCACGATACGCTGCTTCCCGCAGATCCCGCCGCTCGGAAAACTGCAGAAACGGCACGATCAGTGACCGCGACAGAGTGACGACCGGCCCGTCCACACCCTTGTCAGCCCCGGCCGCGCGCGCGGCGTCCAGTACGAATTCAGGAAGCCCGGCCAGATCCCCGGCCCCCAGTTCCATGTACCAGTCGCGTTCATCCGCCAGCAGGTTCTGCCCGAACTCGGTGCCCAGCTCTGCCAGCCGGCTCTTGACCTGCTTCATCCGCACCTCGGCCTTGCCTTCCAGCGCCGCGCCGGCCCGCACGAAATCCCGGTGGCTCAGCATCAGAACCCGGTCCTGTTCCGCGCTCAAATCCAGCGCGTCCCGCCGCGCCCACAAATCGTTCACACGCGCGAACAACGCCTTGTTCGATGTGATCTCGGAAAAATGTGCAGCCAGAAGCGGCGAAAACAACCGTTGCAGCTCTTCCCGCCGAGGATTGCTGTCGGCCCCTGCGACCGTGAAAAAGACGCTCAGAACCTTGTTCAGATCCTGCCCCGCGGCCTCCAGCGCCTCGATTGTATTGGCGAAGGTCGGCGCCTCCACCGCGCCGGAGATCGCTTCGATTTCGGCTCGGTGGCTGGCCAGCGCGGTGTTCAGCGCCGGCTCGAAATCGTCATCGGAAATCGCGTTGAACGGGGCCAACGCAAAGCGCGTGTTCCAGTTCTGCAGGATCGGATTGGTCATGAAAGCTCTCCTTTGCGGTCATAGCTATGCGTGCTGCAGGCAGGCGTCCATAGCCAACCGTCAGAACCTGCTTGCACCTTGTTCACGCCTGCGCCACCGTCCACCGGACCGATCACAAGGAACCCCCCGATGGACCGACGAAATGCTTCCCGCGGGCCGATGACCACCGCGATTCACGCCGGCGAAAAGCCGGACGAAACAACCGGCGCCTCGGCTCCGCCAATTCACATGTCGTCCACGTTTGTCAGCGAAGACGTATCGGGCTTTTCAGCCTATGACATCAGGGAAGACAGCCCCTATGCCTATGCGCGATGGGCCAATCCGACAACCGACATGCTGGAACAGAAGATTGCGGCCCTGCAGGGGTCCGAGGCCTGTCTGTGCACCGCGTCGGGCATGGCTGCGGCCACCGCGATCTTCCTGACCTTCCTCAGCGCCGGTGACCACGTGCTCGTCTCTGACGTTTCATATGCCGGTGTGGCCGAACTGGCCCGCGACACGCTGCCCCGGCTCGGGATCGACGCCAGTTTCGTCAACATGTCGGACCTTGATGCGGTTGCAGCGGAAATCCGGCCGAACACGAAACTTGTCCATACCGAAACCCCGGTCAACCCGATCTGCCGCCTGACCGATCTTTCGGCGGTGGCAAAGCTGGCTCATGCCGCAGGTGCGTTGCTGAGCTGTGATGCGACCTTCGTTTCTCCGATCGGGATGGACTCCACGGCGCTGGGCGTGGATTTGGTAATGCACTCAATCACAAAATACATCGGCGGGCATGGCGATGCCGTGGGCGGCGCCGTGGCCGGCCGCGCCGACCTGATCCGGCAAATGCGGGTCGAGGCCGGAATTCACCATGGCGGCGTCATTTCTCCGTTCAACGCATGGCTCATCGCCCGCGGCGCGGCCACGCTGCCGCTGCGCGTGAAGGCGCACGCGCAAGGGGCACAGGCCGTTGCCGAATGGCTGGAAACTCACCCGGCAGTCAACCGCGTGATCTACCCGGGACTGCCGTCCCACCCACAGCATGAGCTTGCACAACGGCAGATGACCAATGCGGCGGGGATGCTCAGCTTTCAGGTCGGCGATGCCGAAACCGGACGTCGCATCGCGCAGCAAATGATCGACCGGCTGGAGGTCATTCACTACGCGGTGTCGCTCGGGCATCATCGCAGCCTGATCTTCTGGATGGAAACCGAGGGGCTGATGGACACCTCCTTCCGCCTCACCGGCGCAGCGGCAGAAGACTATCGGCGATTTGCCGGCGACGGCATTTTCCGTCTGTCCGTCGGCCTCGAGGATGCCGATGACCTGATCGCCGACCTCGACCGCGCGCTGTAACGGCGCGGGCCGCCCCACCCCGGCATTTCATCTTTGACCAAACACTCCGGGGTCCGGGGCAGCGCCCCAGGTCCGGCGTGGCCTGAACGCAAACCAACCTGTGCGCCGCAGGGCGCTCCTTTTGCGATCACCGGTTGCGATCACTGGCCGCAGACCGGGCAGTCCGCGCGTCTTTCCAGCCCGATCCGCCGTATCTCGGCGTATAGCGCGTCGTAAATCAGCATCTGTCCGCGCAGGGCTTCACCGGCCCCGGTGATCAGCTTGACCGTCTCCACTGCCATCATCGCGCCGATCACGCCGGGAAGGGGGCCGATTACTCCGGCCTCGGCGCAGCTGGGCGCGAGGCCCGGTGCAGGCGCTTCGGGAAACACGCACTGATAGCACGGCGCGCCGCGCGCCGGATCGAACACGCTGATCTGCCCTTCCCACTGCGCCAGCGCGCCGGACACCAACGGTTTGCCCGCCGAAACCGCCGCCGCGTTTACCATATACCGGGTGTCGAAATTGTCCGTTCCGTCCAGCACGATATCGTATTCGCCGAACAGCTCCGGCGCGATCTCGCCGGTCAGCCGCTTGTGATAGGGACGCACCGAAATATGCGGGTTCTGCGCGATCATCGCGGCCTCTGCTGAAAACACCTTGGGCATGCCGATTCGGGCGTCGGTGTGGATCACCTGTCGCTGCAGATTCGCATTGTCGACAACATCATGATCGATCACCCCGATGGTGCCCACGCCCGCAGCTGCCAGATACTGCAGCGCCGGCGCGCCCAGCCCGCCGGCCCCGATGACCAGCACCCGCGCCTCCTTCATCGCCTTCTGGCCCGGACCGCCGACTTCCCGAAGAACGATATGCCGCGCGTAGCGGTCCAGTTCGGAGTCAGAGAAGGTTGGCTTGGGCGCGGGCATGGTGCTCTCCTGTCTGGCATCGGCCTTGCGGCGCAGCCAGCCTAACCCCTGCCGATAGAGCATTGCCAGCGCCCCGAACCCGGCCAGTAGCAGCCAGGGCGCGGCCGATCCGCCCGTTGCCTCCCGCACAGGATGACCATCGGCAAGGACCAGTTGCAGCAAAACCACCCCGGATAGCAAAACGCCGATCATCGCCGCGCGCTGCCGGACCGGGATGCGGAACAGGATACCGACGCCCCACAATGCGGCCGCAAGACTCAGAACCAGACCCATCAACTGCGTCCGGTCGATCCGAACCCGCCGGCACCGCGTTCGGTGTCGGAAAGGTCCCCGGCTGCGAATATCGCCTGCACCACCGGTGCCACCACCATCTGCGCGATCCGGTCTCCGTGGGCAATCCGGAACACGTCCTGACCTGCGTTCATCACAATGACCCCCAGCGGTCCGCGATAGTCGCTGTCGATGGTGCCGGGCGAGTTCGGCAGGGTGATCCCGTGCTTCAGAGCCAGCCCCGACCGGGGCCGGATCTGCACTTCGTACCCCGGCGGGATTTCAACTCTCAGACCGGTCGGGATCAGGGCCCGCACACCGGGGGGCAGCGAAACGCTCTGCCTGTCATCGAAATTTGCCCGCAGATCCGCACCTGCCGCACCGGCGGTTTCATAGGCCGGAAAACCCAGCGTTCTGTCGGCCCCGTCCAGCCACTCAACCCGAATCGTCACCATGTCACGCCTCCGCCAGAGCGTCGGCAATACGCTGGGCCAGACGCTGTGCCACGTCGTCCTTGCTCATGCGTGGCCATTCTTCGGCACCGCCGGCAGAAATCAGCGTCACCGCGTTTTCGGACCCGCCCATGATCCCGGTTGCCGGGCTGACATCATTCGCAACGATCCAGTCACATTGCTTGCGCTTGCGCTTGGCGGTTGCGTTTTCAACGACGTCATTCGTTTCGGCGGCAAAGCCCACCACGAGCGCAGGCCGCCCTTCGGTCAGCTGGCTGACCGTGGCCAGGATGTCCGGGTTTTCCGCGAATTCCAGCACTGGCAACCCGTCCTTCGATTTCTTCAGTTTGCGGTCCGAGGCGGTGGCAACCCGCCAGTCAGCAACCGCCGCGGCAAAAACGGCTGCCTCAGCCGGCAGAGCGGTCAGGACGGCCTCCAGCATGTCCCGCGCGGATTGCACCGGGACCACGTGCACCCCGTCCGGAGGCGGCACATCTGCCGGCCCGGTGACGAATGTCACCTCCGCTCCAAGCGAGGCCAGCGCCCGGGCCAGGGCTGTTCCCTGCGCGCCGGATGACCGGTTTGCGATATAGCGGACCGGGTCAATCGGTTCATGTGTCGGTCCGGAAGTCACCAGCACATGCCGACCCGCCAATGGGCCGGATCCAAGTGCGGTTTCAACTGCGGCCACGATTTCCAGCGGTTCGGCCATACGTCCGGGACCGTATTCGCCACAGGCCATATCTCCATCATTGGGTCCGACGAACGCGATCCCGTCGCTGCGCAGTTGCGCAATGTTGCGCCGGGTGGCGGGGTGCTGCCACATCCGGACATTCATTGCCGGCGCGATCAGAACGGGCGTGTCCGTGGCCATCAGCAGTGTCGAGGCAAGATCGTCCGCCAATCCGCCTGCCATCTTGCCCATCAGATCGGCGGTCGACGGGGCCACAACGATCAGATCGGCACTGCGCGACAGCTGTATGTGCCCCATCTCGGCCTCGTTCGTCAGGTCGAAGAGATCACGATACACTTTCTCTCCCGCCAGTGCCGACACGGAAAGGGGTGTCACGAATTGCTCGGCCGCGCGGGTCAGAACCGGGGTCACGGTGGCGCCGCGTTCGCGCAATCGCCGGATCAGATCCAGTGACTTGTAGGCGGCAATGCCACCGGTAATGATCAGAAGAATGCGCTTTCCGCTCAGCATGGTCCTGTCCCGGTGCAATTGTTGTCCCGACAATAGGCTGCACACGCCTGATCCGCCAGAGCGCTACTTGTCGAACACCGCACAGGGATCCGGGCGGTCCACCGCCGGCGCATCAAGCACATGGTCGAATAGGCCCTCGGGCCCGTTCCCATCCTCGGATTGGCCCAATGCGAAGATCACCGTTTCGGGGGCGGCCATCCGGACCGCCGCCGGTGCGCCATGATCCGTGCGGGCATGGCCGTTGCCAGTGATGATCAACACAGGTCCGCCCGTATCTGCCAGAGCCGCCAGCGCCTGCCGCGCCAGCCAGGCGTCGCGCACCCGCTGAATGCGCACCATGTCCGGCAGCATCTCCTCCGGCAGGGCATCGCAATGCGCGGCCATCTGATGGGCTTCCCGGCGCGCCTGTTCTGCCTCCGGCAGTGGCGTTTCAAGCGCAAACCGTTCCACGTCGCCAGTATCCATCGCTGCGCTGATGCCCTCTGACATGACTTTGCGTGCCGCAGCCCGGGGCAGCGATGCGCCATACACCCGGGCCTCCGGTGCGGCCTTGAATATCGGGTAGTACATGGCGAAATCGGGCCAGCCCATTTCGGACCAGTGCAGCGCGACCTCCAGGTCGGCGGCGTTGCTCAGTGTTTCCGGTGTCAGCGGGTCCGCCATTGCCTGCGGGATCATCTCGAACACCAGCGCGGATGGCTTCAGCGCCGCTACCCATTCGGCCTGAACCACATGATGCGCCGGATTGTCATGTACCTCGCCCAGAAACACGAGTTCGGCCTTGCGGGCGTCGGCGGGCATATCTGCCCAGACCTGCCCGGCAAGAAGAGAAAAACATACCGCAATGGTTCGCCATGACATCATGCCAACAGCAAATGCACCTCGCTCGACTGACCTTCAAGGCTCTTTCGCATCTTTGCAAACGCGGCCGCTTCCAACTGCCGCACTCGTTCCTTTGACAGGCTCAGTTCAATACCAAGACTTTCCAGCGTCCGTGGTGTTTCGCGCAATTTGCGTTCCCGCACGATAAAGCGTTCCCGGTCGGAAAGGGCATCCATCGCGCTCATCAGCCATTCCCGTAACTGCGCCTGATCGTGATCCGCTTCGAACAGATCCGCGGCCTGTGCGGCTTCATCCTCCAGGACGTCGATCCATTCGCGCCCGTCCTCTTCAGTCGATTGCGCAGCGTTCAGTGACATATCTGCCCCGGCCAGCCGGCCCTGCATCATTTCGACATCGCGCAGCGGGACTCCGATTTCCGTCGAAATCAACTGCCGAAGCTGGTGACGGTCCATGTCCAACCCGGCTGATTGTGCCTCGCGTTCCAGCCGCGCCTGAACACGCTTGAGGTTGAAGAACAGGGATTTTTGGGACGATGTCGATCCGGTGCGCACCATCGACCAATTGCGCATGACATAGTCCTGGATCGACGCCTTGATCCACCACACGGCATAGGTCGAGAACCGGACGCCACGGTCCGGGTCGAACTTGTCCGCGGCTTTCATCAGACCCAGCCCGGCCTCTTGGATCAGGTCATTCATGGGCGCGCCATAGCGACGGAACTTCGACGCCATCGAAATGGCCAGCCGCATGTAAGCCGTGATCAGACGGTGCAGGGCCGCCTCGTCGCGGTCGTCCCGCCACGCGCGCGCCAGCCGCTGTTCGGTCTCAGCATCCAGCAACTCGGCCTTCATGGCCTGGCGGGACAGGGTTCTGGAATGGTCTGCGTTGTAAGTCATGCATCGCTCCCGGAGCCGAACGACCGCCTGAACGCGGCACGCCTTGCGCTTGGATCGGGTTACGGACAATTGTGGCAACTGGATCAATTTAATAACGGCAAGGCCGATGACGAAATTCACATTTGTGCTAGGTGGTGCTGCATCGGGCAAGTCGGCACATGCCGAGGGGTTGGTGCAAGCCTCTGAAAAGGCGAAGGTTTACGTCGCTACGGCACAGGCATTCGACATGGAAATGCAGGCCAAAATCGATGACCATATTTTTCGGCGCGGCCCCGGTTGGACCACCATTGAGGCGCCGTTTGACGCGGCAGCGCGGCTCGGCGGGTTATCCGCCGATCAGATCTGTCTCTTCGATTGTGCAACCATGTGGTTGGCCAATCAGATGCAGGATGATGCGCTTCCTGATGCCGAGCAGGCCCGGCTGATGGCGGCGATTGACGGCTGCCGGGCGGAACTGGTCGTCGTTTCGAACGAGGTCGGGCAGGGGATCGTGCCGGAAAATTCGCTGGCCCGCCGGTTCCGCGAAGCACAGGGCCGTCTCAATATCGCGCTCGCGCAACAGGCCGATATCGTGGTTCACGTCGTGGCGGGATTGCCACGCGTTTTGAAAGCGCAGTCAACATGACCCGGCTGCATCTGGTGCGCCACGGCCCGACCCATGCGAAGTCCATGGTTGGCTGGTCCGATCTGCCTGCAGATCTCAGCGACAGCGCGCAGGTTTCCCGCGTTGCAGGGTTTCTGCCTGCCGACGCGCTTGTCGTCTCCTCCGATCTGATCCGCGCTGCCGACACGGCAACCGCGATTGCCGATGGCCGCCGGCGTTTGCCGCATGACCCGGACCTGCGCGAGATCAATTTCGGCGAATGGGAGCTTCGGCGATTTTCCGAGATCGAGGCCGAAGATCCCCATCGCATCCGCGCTTTCTGGGAACGTCCGGGAGAGGTGCGGGCACCTCAGGGCGAAAGCTGGGATCAGGTTGCTGCCCGCGTGAATGCAGCGGTGGACCGGCTGATCGCTGCGCATACAGGCTGCGACTTGATAATCGTTGCCCATTTCGGCGCCATCCTGACTCAGGTTCAGAGGGCGGAAAACCTGACAGCGGACGAGGTGTTCGCCCATCGCATCAATAACCTTTCGGTAACTGAGATCCATCATGCGGATGGGAGCTGGGATCTTGTGCGGATCAATCACCTTCCGTGATGGACATGGTCACAAATCACCGATTTACCCCGGCCCCGGGTGCTGTCTAGCCTGCACATATGACTTATGATCTCTTCATAGCCGACAGGCTTTATTCCAGCTGGTCAATGCGTGGCTGGCTGCTGTTTCGCGCCTTTGACATTCCGGTTTCACCGAAACCGGTCGGTCTCTATCACGGGACAATGGCGCAGGATCTGGCACCCGTGGCCCCGGCGCGTCTTGTCCCGGCGGTTCGGACACATGACGGCACCGTGATTGGCGAAAGCCTTGCCATTGCCGAAACTCTGGCTGAACGCCATCCCGGTGCCGGGATATGGCCGCAGGACGCCGGCTGTCGCGCAACGGCCCGTTGGCTCTGTGCCGAAATGGCCACCGGTTTTTCGGCATTGCGTTCCTCCTGTCCGATGCAATTGCTGCACGTCTTTGAAGGATTTGACGCCTCCGACGCGGTTCGGACGGATCTGGCCCGTCTGGACACGCTCTGGGCCCACGCCCGGTCCGTTTCCGGCACAACCGATGGCTGGTTGTTCGGATCGCGTTCCGCGGCCGACATATTCTTTGCACCGGTTGCCGCGCGTATTGTCGGATATGACCTGCCGGCCAGCGCATCGGCCCGGGCCTATTGCGACCTTTGGCTTGCCGATCCGCTGTTTCGGGAATGGCGGAGGACGGCGCTGGAGCAGTCGGCGGATATCGATCCTTATCCGCTCGACCTGCCGACAAGACCCTGGCCAGGCGACGCGGGTTAACCAATCCTAAACAAATCCCCCCTAGCCGTTAACCAACCGGTCAACGCAGGAGGAGACATGGTCGCCCGGGCCTATTCGGTCACCTTTCAGGGGGTGGATGCGCGCATTGTCGAAGTGCAGTGCGCTGTTACCGCCGGATTGCCGGCATTTTCCATCGTCGGTCTGCCGGACAAGGCAGTATCGGAGGCCCGCGACCGGATTCGCAGCGCGCTGACGTCCATGTCCATCGCCCTGCCATCGAAGCGTATTACGGTGAACCTCTCTCCGGCAGATCTGCCCAAGGAGGGCAGTCACTTTGATCTGCCCATTGCGCTTGCACTGCTGGCTGCGCTGGAAATCGTGCCGGGCGATGCGTCGGAAGGGACCGTCGCGCTGGGGGAACTTTCGCTGGATGGAAAGCTGATGCCGGTGGTTGGGGCGTTGCCCGCGGCCATGGCCGCTGCCGAGCACGATCAGGTGTTGCTGTGTCCCGCGGCGTCGGGGGCTGAAGCGGCCTGGGTCGGGGCAACCCAGGTTATTGGCGCGGCGTCGCTGTCCGAGGTCGTCCGCCATTTCACCGGCCAGTCGCCGTTGTCGCCGGCGGAACCCGGCGAGGTGGCAGAGCAGACGGGCACCCGTGATCTGCGCGATGTCAAGGGTCAGGAACGCGCCAAGCGGGCGATGGAAATCGCCGCTGCCGGCCGGCATCACATCATCATGATCGGTGCACCCGGGGCCGGCAAATCCATGCTCGCCGCGCGGATGCCGGGGATCCTGCCGCCCCTTGGCGCCGCCGAGGCGCTGGAAACTTCGATGATTCAGTCGCTTTGCGGCCTGCTCGACGAAGGCGGGATCAGCCGGGCCCGCCCGTTTCGGCAGCCGCACCACACCGCGTCAATGGCAGCCATCGTTGGCGGCGGGCGCGGGGCGAAACCGGGTGAGATTTCTCTGGCTCACAACGGTGTGCTTTTCATGGACGAGTTTCCCGAGTTTCCCCGGACCGTTCTGGAAACCCTGCGACAGCCGGTCGAAACCGGCGAAGTGATGGTGGCCCGTGCCAATGCCCATGTGAAGTATCCCTGCCGGTTCATGCTGATGGCGGCGGCCAATCCCTGCCGGTGCGGCCACCTGGTCGACCCGGCGCGGGCGTGTTCGCGCGTTCCGGCCTGTGGCGAGGATTACCTTGGCCGGATCTCGGGTCCGCTGATGGACCGGTTTGACCTGCGGCTCGAGGTGCCGCCGGTTGCATTTTCCGATCTCGACCTTCCGGCTTCGGGGGACAATTCGAAAACGGTTGCCGCGCGCGTCGCCGCAGCGCGTGACGTACAGGTGCAAAGGTTCGGGAATGCCCCGGACCTGCGGCAAAATGCAGATGCCGAAGGTGAAACGCTGGAACAGATCGCAGCACCCGACGCAGAGGGCCGGGAGGTACTTACCCAGGCGGCGGAACGGTTCGGTCTGTCTGCGCGGGGGTATCACCGGGTTCTGCGGGTTGCGCGCACGATCGCCGATCTTGAAGGATCAGATGCGGTCAGACGCCCTCACGTCGCCGAGGCGCTCAGCTTCCGCCTGTCACAGATTGTGGCCGGGTGAGGCCACGCTCAGACCTTTGCTTCGATAGCGTCCCAGATCTTTGCGGCAATGTTCACGCCGTCGAACCGCTCCAGTTCCTGAATGCCGGTCGGCGAGGTCACGTTGATCTCAGTCAGGTAATCGCCGATTACGTCGATCCCGACAAAAACCTGCCCCTTTTCTTTCAGCAGCGGACCAATGGCGGCGCAGATTTCCAGGTCACGGTTGGTCAGCCCCACCTTTTCCGGCCGGCCGCCCACATGCATGTTCGACCGGGTTTCCCCTGCGGCCGGCACACGATTGATCGCGCCGGCGGCCTCGCCGTCAATCAAGATGACGCGCTTGTCCCCCTGTCGGACCGCGGGCAGGTATTTCTGAACGATCAGAGGTTCCCGGGAAAACCCGGTAAACAGCTCGTGCAGCGAGCTGAGATTGCGGTCATCGGCGTCCAGCTTGAACACGCCGGCCCCGCCGTTGCCGTAGAGCGGCTTTAGAATGATATCGCCGTGCTCGGCCTTGAACGCCCGCAGCGTTTCGATGTCGCGGGCGATGGTCGTTGGGGGCGTCAGTTCGGGAAAATCCAGAACCAGCAGCTTCTCAGGATAGTTACGCACCCAGAACGGATCATTCACAACCAGAGTGTCGGGCTTCAACCGGTCCAGCAGATGCGTGGACGTGATGTAATGCATGTCAAAAGGCGGATCCTGCCGCAACCAGACCACGTCCCAGTCCGCCAGGTCCACCTCGCGCATGCCGCCCAGGATCGCCGGTGTTCCGGCAACCCGCTGAACCGTCATGTCATGTCCGCGCGCGGTGACCCGCCCCTGCTGGTAGGCCAGGTGGTCCGGTAGGTAGAAAAACAGCTCATGTCCCCGCGCCTGCGCCTCTTCGGCCAGCCGGAAGGAACTGTCGGCGTTGATGTCCACGGACCCGATCGGGTCCATCTGAAAGGCGATTTTCATCCGCGCACCCCGTGTTGACCATGACTACATGGCCCAGCAGCCCGGGGGGTTCAATGCGGATCAGTACGCGGCAAAGGCGTTTTCAAGAATTTCAAAGGCACCCGTCGCATCGACAAGCGCCACGTCGAACCGGATTTCTGTATCCATCGGCGCGCCGATTTCGGAAAGGTAGCGAAGGCCGGCATCGCTGACGCGCGCGATCTGCCGCCGCGAAAGACGTTCGGCAGCGGCTGCGTGGCTACGGCTTTTCTTGACTTCGACAAAGACAATGCCGCTGTCATCCCTGACGATGAGGTCAGTTTCACCTGACCGGCTGCGCCAACGGCGCTGCGCGACGCAATAGCCACGCTTTTCATAGTCCTGTGCGATGCGCTGTTCGGCAGCGCATCCGGCCAGATGGTTGCGTTCGCCGCGCCACGCCCGGTCCTGCCTGTCGGTCATTTTTCCGATTTCCCCAGTTCCAGCGCCATCTGATAAGCCTTCCGCCGTGGAATTCCGTAGGCGTTCGACACGATTTCAGCGGTATCTTTCACCGAATGTTCCAACATTCCCTTAACGATCGCCGCTCTGATTTCGTCATCAGTGGACCGTTCCGCCCGTTCCCGGTCGATCACCATGACGATTTCGCCTTTGATCGCCGCACTCTGAAGGGATGCTTCGATTTCATCCAAGGAACCGCGGCGCACCTCTTCGAACTTCTTGGTCAGTTCCCGGCATAGCGCAGCCTGCCGTGCACCGCCAAACACTTCGACCATGTCACCCACCGACGCCGCGATGCGTTTGGGCGATTCGTACAGGACCAGCGTCGCGGGAACATCCCGAAGCTCTTCAAGCCTTTTTCGGCGTGCACCCGCCGCGGCCGGCAAAAACCCGCAAAACAGAAACGTGTCCGTCGGCAAACCCGCCTGCGTGAGGGCCGCCAGCACCGCGCTTGGCCCCGGCGCGGTTGTTACCATGTGCCCCGCTGCTGCGGCTTCGCGGCTGAGATCGTACCCCGGATCCGCAATCAGGGGCGTGCCCGCCTCCGAGGCGTAGGCGACGGACCGGCCATCTGCCAGCGCCTGCAGCAGTTTCTCCCGCGCGCGCGCTCCACTGTGATCGTGATACGCCAGAACCGTCCTGTCCCGCAGCGGGACGCCGTGAATATCCATCAACCGGCGCAGGCTGCGGGTGTCTTCGGCGGCCAGAACGTCAGCAGAGGCGAGAATATCAAGCGCCCGCAATGTAATGTCGCGCGCCGTTCCAATCGGGGTCGATACAAAGTACAACCCGGGTTCAAGGGTTACGGTTTGGTGATTCACAACTGGACCCGCTTTGGATGACGTTTATTATCGATCCGCATAACAGGCTGACGGAACAGGCCGGGCGGAGCAGGGAGATCGTTTCATATGTTTGCTGTTTTCAACATTCTCCGCAAGACATACGGACGAATTGCCTTGTTTGCCGCGCTTGTTGTTCTGGCAGCCTGCGAAACCGGCGGCATAACCTCAGGCGGACCCAGCGTCGACACCTCGAAACCCATTCCCGTCGCGCTGCTGGTGCCCAAGGGGTCCGGGCAGTCCGGGGACGCGATTCTGGCCCAAAGCCTTGAAAATGCGGCCCGGATGGCAATTGCAGATCTCCAGGGAGTTCAGATCGACCTGCGGGTTTACGATACGGCCGGTCAGGCGGACGCCGCCGCGGCCCGTGCAACCGAAGCTGTCGATGCCGGTGCCAAGATCATTCTGGGTCCGGTCTATGCCGAGGCGGCAAATGCCGCCGGTCTGGCCGTGCGCAGCAAGAACGTCAACGTACTGGCCTTTTCCAACAACCCGGCCATAGCCGGCGGCAACGTGTTCATCCTCGGCCCGACCTTCAGCAACACCGCAAATCGGCTGACCCGCAATGCCGCCGCGCAGGGCAAACAGAGCATCGTGGTCGTGCATGGCAGCGATGCCGCCGGAACGGCGGGACGCAGCGCCATCCAGAACGCAATCGGCAGCGCGTCGACCAAGCTGGGAGGCACGGTGGCATATGAACTGTCGCAACAGGGCGTGATCGACGCGGTTCCGCGTGTCCGTGACGCGGTTTCCAACTCGGGCTCCGACGCGCTGTTTCTGACCGCGACGACGGCCGGCGCGCTGCCGCTGTTCACGCAGTTGCTGCCGGAATCGGGGGTGACCCGCGATAACGTACAGTACATAGGCCTGACGCGTTGGGATATTCCGTCGCAGACTCTGTCGTTGCCCGGGGTGCAGGGCGGCTGGTTCGCATTGCCGGATCCTTCTGCGACTGAACAGTTCCGCAGCCGCTATGCCTCGGCCTATGGCGGCGTGCCGCATCCTATCGGTGGGTTGGCGTATGACGGGATTGCCGCAATCGGTGCGCTTGTCGGGGCTGGACGCTCGGACGCGCTCAGCGGCGCGGCCCTGACGCAGGGGGCTGGTTTCCAGGGGGTTAGCGGTATATTCCGCCTGCGCCCGGACGGTACGAACGAACGCGGCCTTGCGGTCGCAACGATCCAGAACAACCAGGTGGTAGTGATTGACTCGGCTCCAAGAAGCTTCAGTGGCGCAGGTTCCTGAACCCGCCCAAAAAACCGGCTCGGATGAAACGCTGATCTGTGATCCCGACCGGATCTTTGACACTGCCGCCATTCGCGAAGAAATCCAGAACGCGCTGTCCGGGGACGGGGACCCTTCGGCGGTGCGGGCCGAGACTGTCCGCGTTCTGCGCCGGGCCAATATCGAAGGCCGGGAGGTGATCCGGGCTGCGTTTGAACGGGCCCCGTTTGCGGCCGGTCCGCTGACGCGGTCTTATACCTATCTGACGGACGGCATTGTCCGCACGACGTTCTGGGTGGCCCAGACATTTCAGCATCCGCTGGCCAACCCGACCTCGGCTGAGCGGATCGCGTTGATGGCCGTCGGCGGGTACGGGCGGGGCGAAATGGCGCCGTTTTCCGACGTCGACCTGCTGTTTCTGACGCCTTACAAGATCACGCCATGGGCCGAGAGCCTCATTGAATCGATGCTCTACATCCTGTGGGACCTCAAGCTGAAGGTCGGCCATGCCAGCCGCACGATCCAGGATTGCGTGCGTCTGGGAACATCGGATTACACCATCCGCACCGCGCTTTTGGAACAGCGCCACCTCGACGGCGATCTCTCGCTGGCCGGAGAACTGGAAGCGGCGCTCGAAAAGGATGTGTTTTCCAAGAACACGGCAGAGTTCATCGAAGCCAAGCTGGAAGAACGCGAAAAGCGGCACGAACGCTATGGGCAGCGTTGTATGGTCGAGCCCAACGTGAAGGAGGGCAAGGGAGGCCTGCGTGACCTGCAGTCCCTGTTCTGGATCGCGAAATACGCCTACCATGTGCAGGATGCGGCCGAGCTTGTGACGCGGGGGCTGTTCCTGCCTGACGAATACGAGCTGTTTCAGCAGGCACAGGATTTTCTCTGGGCGGTGCGCTCGCACATGCATCTGATCACCGGACGCGCCAACGAACAGCTGAATTTCGATCTGCAGGTCGAAGTGGCCGACCGCATGGGATATGCGGACCGCGCCGGGCGACGGGCCGTGGAAATCTTTATGCAGGACTATTTCCGCCATGCCACTGCCGTGGGTGAATTGACGCGGATCCTGCTGACCAAGCTCGAAGCGATGCATGTCAAAAGCGAGCCGCTGCTGCAGCGCATCCTGCGTCGCAAGCCGCGGGTCAAAGCCGGCTACCGCGTCGTGCACAACCGGCTGGATGTTGTTGATCCTGACAGCTTTCTCGCCGACAAGGTCAACCTTCTCCGCCTGTTCGAAGAAGGGTTGCGCACCGGGATGCTGATCCATCCCGATGCGATGAGGCTGGTGACGGCAAGCCTGAATCTGATCGACGATGACATGCGGCGCGATCCCGAGGCACGGAAAATCTTCCTCGGCCTCATGCTCAAGCACGGAAATCCCGAACGCGCATTGAGACGGATGAATGAGCTTGGCGTGTTGTCCGCTTTCATTCCGGAATTCGAACCCATCGTCGCGATGATGCAATTCAACATGTACCACTCCTATACGGTGGACGAGCATATTATTCAGTGTATCGCGCAGCTTGCGATGATCGAGAAAGGTGAACTGATCGAAAACCTGCCGGTGGCCTCCGGGATTCTCAAGGACGGGGTTGATCGCAAAGTGCTCTATGTTGCGATGCTGCTCCATGACATCGGCAAGGGCCGGCCCGAAGACCATTCAATCCTCGGTGCCCAGATCACACGCAAGGTGGCCCCGCGGCTGGGCCTGAAGGACGAAGACTGCGAAACCGTTGAATGGTTGGTGCGGTATCATCTGCTGATGTCGGATACTGCCCAGAAGCGGGACATCGCCGACCCCCGCACGGTGCGCGATTTTGCCAAGGCCGTGCAGACCGTGAAACGGCTGGATCTGCTCACTGTTCTGACCGTCTGTGATATCCGTGGCGTCGGGCCGGATACCTGGAACAACTGGAAGGCTGCCTTGATCCGGGCGCTTTATCGCCAGACCCGCCGCGCCCTGAAGGGTGGGATGGAGGCGCTGACCCGGGCAAATCGCGGCGACGAGGCCAAGCGTGCCCTCAAGACCGTGCTGTCCGACTGGCCGAAGGCCGATCTCAAAACTGAGCTCGACCGTCACTATCCGCCCTACTGGCAAGGTTTGCATGTTACGGCGCATGTCGCCTTTGCCCGCTTGTTGCGCGGGATTTCGGACAACGAAATCCGCATTGATCTGTATCCGGACACGGAACGCGATGCGACACGGGTGTGTTTTGCCATGTCCGACCATCCCGGTATCTTCGCCCGTCTGACCGGCGCGCTTGCGCTTGTCGGTGCGAATGTCGTCGATGCCCGCAGCTACACGTCCCGCGACGGGTTCGTCACGGATGCGTTCTGGATCCAGGATGCAGAAGGTCATCCCTACGAAGCCAGCCGCCTGCCGCGTCTGCGCAAGATGATTGAACGCACGCTCAGCGGTGACGTTGTTGCCCGCGACGCGCTCAAATCGCGCGACAAGGTCAAGAAACGCGAAAAGGCGTTTCAGGTTCCGACCCACATCGCTTTCGACAATGACGGGTCGGACATCTATACGATCATCGAGGTCGACACCCGTGACCGTCCCGGCCTGCTCTATGATCTGGCCCGCACGATGTCCGACAGCAATGTCAACATCCACAACGCGGTGATCGCCACCTATGGCGAGCAGGTGGTTGATACCTTCTATGTCAAGGACATGTTCGGCCTGAAATACCATGCCAAGGGTAAGCAGCGGACGCTTGAACGGAAGTTGCGCAAAGCGATTCAGGAAGGTGTCGAACGGGCGGCCAGCTAGGGCCTGTGCCCCGCGTCCCGGCGCAACCGGCCCGGCGGTATCGCAAACACCCGGCTGAAGGCGCGGCTGAAGGACGGCTCGCTCTCATACCCGAGTTCGGCGGCAATCGCCGCGATCGGCAGCGTCGTGGTCAATAGCCTGTCCCGTGCCAGAACCATTCGCCAATAGGCCAGATACCGCATTGCCGGCATCCCGACCAGGTCGGTGAACCGGGCGGAAAACGCTGACCGTGAAACACCCGCCACGTCCGCAAGTCTGGCCAGTGTCCAGTTTTCCTGCGGTGCGCCATGGATAGCCGAGATCGCCTTCCCGATCCGCGGGTCGCGCAGACCGTTTAGCCAGCCGATGTCATTGGCGGGTGCGGACGTGATCCAGCTGCGGATTGCTTCCACGACCACCACGTCGGCCAGCCGCGTGATTACCGTTTCTGCTCCCGGTCGCATTGCGCCGGCCTCGCCGGCCACGAACCGCATCGTTGCGGCCAGCCAATCGCCGGAACCGGCGGTCAGCGTGTCAACTGCAATCACCTCCGGCAGATTGTCCAGCAACAACGCCCCGGCAGCCCGGTCCATCCGAAGGATGCCGAACATCAGACGCGTTTCATTGCCGCCACCGCCATAGTCCAGCATTTCATACACGTCAGATATCTTGCGGATCGGCAAATGTTCCAGTTCTACAGGCGCTGTTGTCGCTTCATCTGCCAACGCATAGCCTGCCCCGCTGGTGACCAGAACCAGACTGCCCTGTTCAAACGGCCGGGCCTCGGCCCCATCCATCAGTAGCCAGCATCGCCCTTTCAACACGGCGAAGAAAGTGAAGAGCTCGGGGAAGGGCGGCGCCTTTATGCCCCAGGGCGCGCTCAGCCGGGATTGGCAGTAAAACGTGCCCTGCAGCTTCAACAGACTCAGGACTGTGCTGAGTGGGTCCGCCGGCGGGCGCGCCGCGGCGGTTGGGTCAGGTACATGCGATTGAGTATTGGTCATTGTGCTCAAGAATGCCCACGGCTTGCCAAATGTCCACAATACTCGGACGAACGGATAGGAAATTCGGAATATTGAACATTGTTCAGCCAACCATGCTCTTTATTTTGATCACATCGCAATCAAGCGGAGCCTCGCCAAGAGCACTCAATGCGGACCCGCTGCCAGACAGGAAAGGACCTGATCATGCTTCGCGCTATCTTTCACAAACTCGCCCTTGGCCTCGCCGGGTTGTCCGCCCTCGGTATCGGGCTGACTATTCTGAGTATACCCCAACAGTTTTATGCTTTTTACGGTATCGACCTTGGCCCGGCCCCCGGCCTGCACAATGAAATGCGGGCCACTGCTGCGGGCCTGTCCGTGGTCGGCGCGGTGTTGATAACGGGGCTGTTTGTGCCTGCATTTATGCGGGCGGCGACCGGTTTCGCCGCCATGATCTTTGTTGCCTACGCCGCGGGCCGGTTTCTCAGTGTTTTTCTTGATGGTGTCCCGCAGGCCGGTTTGCTTGAAGCCGCCGTCTTCGAGCTTATTATCGGTGCCGGCTGTGCGGTTTCGTGGTGGCTGCAGAGGCCTGTTGGTGCGTCACGTCGTGAATATGACCTGACGCGAGCATGGGCCCCGTAACCCGGAACCGGGCAGGGCTCTTAGCCACTGGGCAGATCCCCGGAGCGATCCGGCTGGCCCGATCTCGGTCCTGCCAGATGCCGGGTTTTTTTGACTGTTATTGAGTTAGGAAACAACAGCATGCAGCAGGGTTGCGGCCAGCGTTCCGCAACCCTTTCCCAGTTCCACGGAAACCGCTACACCGGTTTCAGGCATACACCGGCCGGGCAACCCATCCCGGCCCCGCAGGCGCAGACATGAAACCTATCCGCCTCCTTTCCGGCTTTCTAACCGTTGGCATGTGGACGTTGATGAGCCGTGTGCTGGGATTTGTCCGCGATATTCTGATTGCCGGATTCCTGGGCGCAGGCCCGGTGGTCGAAGCCTTCCTTGTTGCCTTTGCCCTGCCCAACATGTTTCGCCGGTTTTTTGCCGAAGGTGCGTTCAACACCGCGTTTATCCCGCTTTTTTCAAAAAAGCTCGAAACCGGTGATGACCCACAGGGCTTTGCGCGGGACGCCTTCGCCGGGTTGGCAGGGGTACTGATCGGGTTCACGCTGCTTGCCCAGTTGGTCATGCCATGGCTTGTGCTGGCCATGGCTGGCGGGTTTGCCGGTGACATGCGGTTCGGGCTGGCCGTTGATTACGGAAGGATCGCGTTCCCTTACATCCCGTTCATTTCGCTGGCCGCGCTGCTTTCCGGCGTACTGAATGCCACCGGTCGGTTTGCGGCTGCGGCTGCGGCCCCGGTCCTGCTCAACATCATCCTGATAACAGCGCTGGTCGTCGGAGACCAAATGGCCGGGCAGAGCGGGGTCACTGACGGGTCTGTTCATGGCCGCGTTCTGATCTGGGGTGTGCCGGTTGCCGGCATTGCCCAGCTTGCCCTGGTCTGGATCGCCGCCAGCCGGGCCGGTTTTCGCATCCGCATTGCCCGGCCACGCATGACCCCGGATCTAAGGCGGCTGGTGGCCATCGCGATACCGGCGATGCTGGCGGGGGGTGTGGTTCAGATCAACCTTCTGGTTGGCCGGCAGGTCGCCAGCTTTTTTGACGGGGCCATCGCCTGGCTCAGCTATGCCGATCGGCTATACCAATTGCCGCTTGGCGTGGTGGGCATCGCCGTGGGTGTCGTGCTGTTGCCGGACCTGTCCCGAAGGCTGGCCGCAGGCGACGACACAGGTGCGCGTGGCGCGTTCAGCCGCGCGGGCGAGGTGTCTCTGGCGCTGACCATTCCTTCAGCAGTTGCTCTGGTCGTTATCCCGGTGCCGCTGATCTCGGTCCTGTTCGAACGCGGTGCTTTCGGAGCGGATGACACCGCCTCAACGGCCGTAGCGCTTTCGATTTACGGGCTCGGACTGCCGGCCTTCGTGCTGCAAAAGGTGCTGCAACCGCTGTACTTCGCACGGGAAGATACCCGGACGCCGTTCCAGTTCGCTCTGGTTGCGATGATCGTGAATGCTGTGGCAGCAATCGGGCTGGCCTTCGCCATCGGCTTTGCGGGTGCTGCCATCGGGACGACGCTTGCGGCGTGGATTATGGTCTGGCTTTTGGCCCGCGGAACACGACCGATGGGAGAGGTCGCGCGGTTCGACAGCCGTTTCCGCACCAGAATATGGCGTATATGCGCTGCCGCAGTTGTTATGGGCGCGGTTCTGTGGGCGGTGGCGTTGGTGCTGGGCCCGCTTCTGCACACGCCGTTCTGGCGGTACCTGGGTCTGGCGGTGCTGGTCGCCGTCGGCATGGCGGTCTATTTCGGCGTCGGGCAGATGCTGGGCGCCTTTCGGTTGTCCGAGTTTCGGCGGGCGCTGCGACGCGGCTGAACCGGGAGCGGTTCTCAGCGCCTTCGTATCCGCGTCATGAGATCGCTCCATCCGCCGGGCGCCAGAACAATGCTCATTACGAACCCGGTTGCAAACCCGCTCAGATCCGCGACCCATGTGTTGTCGGTGCCAAACAGCAGCCCGAACAGCAGCTGGAAGCCCATCAGGAACGTGATTAGCGTGAACGCCCGTGCCTGATTGGCCCCGACCGAGGACAGCGACCGCCACAGGATATAGGTAAAGCCGCCGATCAGCCCGTAAACGGACGGATAAGCCCCGGTCAGCCAGATTGGATCATTCAGCATCAGACCATAGGCCAGCGCCCCGAAGGCCCCGGACAGAACAAATATCAGCAGAAACGTCAGCTGACCGAACACTTCCGCCACCATTTTACCCATGGCCAGCAGGATGACCCCGGCAAACAGGGCGTGGGTGAAGGACACGTGAATGAACGGGTAGGAAAAAAACCGGATGACATGCTCTGCCGGCCAACGCCCTGTTTCGCGCATCCAGTCGAACACCCGGTCCGAAAACGCGTAGGTCTGGATCGCGGCGTTACGCCAACCGATACTTTCGGGCCCCCCGATGATCCCGCGGTTGGCAAGAAAGAACACGATTTCAATACCCAACAGGACGAGGAACAGCGCGGCCACGACCGGCGGCAGAGGGTTGACAGCAGGCGTGTTGGGTTGGTCGCTCAAATCTGGTCCCCCGGGGCTTCTTGACGGCGTTTCCCCCCGTGGTTAAGCGAGGCACGCGCATTTTTCCAGCCGGGAGTACACACATGTCCGAGACCCAGTTCACTCCGCGCGTGTTTTCCGGCATCCAGCCATCCGGCGGATTGACGCTGGGCAATTACCTGGGCGCGATCAAGCGCTTTGTGGATATGCAGGGCGCGGAATTCGAAACCATCTATTGCATGGTGGATCTGCACGCGATCACGGCCAAGTTCATCGACCCGGCCACGCTGGTCAGGAACACCCGCGAACTCTGTGCCGGGTTCATTGCCGCCGGCATCGATCCGCAGCAATCCATCCTGTTCAATCAAAGCCAGGTACCCGAGCACGCCCAGCTGGCATGGATCTTCAACTGCGTCGCCCGCATGGGCTGGATGCAGCGTATGACCCAGTTCAAGGACAAGGCCGGCAAGAATGCGCAGAATGAATCGCTGGGGTTGTTCGCTTATCCTGCGCTGATGGCCGCCGATATCCTTATTTATCACGCAACCCATGTGCCGGTAGGCGAGGATCAGCGTCAGCATCTGGAGCTGACCCGCGATATAGCGGCCAAGTTCAACCATGATTACGGTGTCGAGTTCTTCCCGATCACTGAGCCGGTCATTGAAGGCGCGGCAACGCGCGTGATGTCTTTGCGCGACGGGACCAAGAAAATGTCCAAGTCCGATGCGTCGGACATGAGCCGGATCAATATGACCGACGATGCCGACGCCATCGCAACCAAAATCCGCAAGGCGCGCACCGATCCCGAGCCGCTGCCGTCCGAACTGGACGGTTTGGATGACCGGCCCGAGGCACGCAATCTGGTGAATATCTTTGCGGCGCTGGCCGATTCGTCACCCGAAGCGGTAATTTCCGAGCATGGCGGGCAGCAGTTTTCGGCCTTCAAACCTGTTCTGGCGGACCTGGCGGTGGCCAAGCTGTCGCCTATGTCGGGTGAAATGTCCCGGCTAATGGCAGACCCGGCCGAGATTGACAGAATTCTGGCGCATGGGGCCGAACAGGCGCGTGAATTGACAGCGCCAATTCTGAAGCGCACTTACGAAATTGTCGGCATGGTGGGCGCCTGACCCACCGCCTCAGGTCCGGTCCTGTTGCAGGCGCGCGGCGCACCCGGTCAAAGCAGCGGCATCGTCGAGGATCAGGGAGATCTTCGGGGCCGAGATGAGCCCACCCATCATGTGAGGCGATGCAAGCGCGTCCAGAAACGGGCTACGTGCCGTTGACATGACCCCGCGTGACACACCGCCGGCAAGGTACACCCCTTCCAGAGGAAGATAGAGCAGGATCAGTTCCCGCAACGCGAACCCAAGCAGACGTGCGTAAAGCTCTACGCAGTCTCTGGCCGTCTCGTTGCATTGCGTGATGACGTCATGCGCGGGAATTTCCGGCTGATCCGACAGGCAGGCGTGCAAAGCGGCCAGCCCGCGGCCCGCGAACAATTCCTCCAGCGTTGGGAAGTTTTGCACAGCAGCGCTGCCAATGGCCTGTTCAAGCTGCTGACGGATGTTGGTGGGCAGATCGATATGCCCAGCCTCGGCCTCCAGAACGCGGTGTTCGCCGGACGCGCATGCAGCGGACACGGACACATTCACGCCAGTCCCGAGCCCCAGTACGAAAGACTGCCCGTTTCGGCGGGTCCTTTTGCCGGCGGATCGAATGGTTTCACACTGATCCGGAGACAGGTGCGGCAATGCGTGACCCAATGCTGCCAGATCGTTCATCAGAACTGCCCGCGATGCGCCTGCAGTTCTGGCGATCCGATCCGTGTCAAATTGCCAGTCGCGGTTTGTCAGCTGCCCGTGGCTGCCCCGGACTGGTCCGGCAATGGCAACACAGACCGACGCTAGCTTTGGCCGGCCCGCAGCGGACAGGAATTTGTCGAGCGGTCCATCGAACGTGTCGAATTCATCGTTTCGGTAGCTGCAGATGCTGTCAGACAGCGGGCAACCGGCCTCGGCAAAGGCCAGGCGGGTGTTGGTGCCGCCTATGTCTGCAACAAGATCCATAGCTCACTGACTTCTCTGGTTTCCGGCGGGACAATGCGAGATATCGGGGGTGAAGGCAAACCTGTTCATTCCGTTCCGTTTGCGCCCACCGTCACCGATAACATCTGCCTGTAAGGGGCATCCGGCGTGGCGATGACCGACGGGAACGCCGGCGTATTGACGGCGTTGGGAAATCCCTGCGGTTCGAAGCAGACCCCGGAAAACGGTGCGTGTACCTGCCCCGGCAACGGTTCAGCGAATCGGCCCATTTGTGCGGCGGTAAATAGCTGCAGACCCGGCTGATCGGTATGCAATTTCAGGGTCAACCCGTTCGGTGCCCGGAGTGTCACCGCCGGCCCATCGGTCCGGTTCAGGACATAATTGTGGTCCAGCCCGGCTCGCTCCGGGTCGGCCATGCCCAGAGTGCGACCCGACCGGAAATCGAAACTCTGCCCTGTCAGCGGTGCGATTTGTCCGGTGGGGATTAGCTCAGCGTTCACTGGCGTATAGGCATCTGCGGCAATCGTGAGATGCTGGTCGTCGGTTATGCCCCCGGTCAACGCATAGTAATTGTGCTGTGCCATGCTGATCGGGGTGGGGCGGTCCGGCATCGCCCGCATGTCATAGGTCAGAGTGTGACCTTGCAAGGTAACCCGCAGCTCGAATTCTATTGCACCCGGGTATCCGCCTTCTCCATCTGGCGAATAATATCGGAAGCGGGCACGTCCGGTACCGTCCCGGTCGACTTGCCAGAACCGCGATGCCAAGCCGCCCGGACCGCCATGCAGATGGTTGGGACCATCATTGGCGGGCAGTGCATAGCTTTGCCCTTCGAGCGTGAACGTGGCCCCCGCAATGCGGTTTGCAAGGCGGCCGACGATCACGCCGAGGAAAGCCGGGTTGTTGTGATAGGCCTTCGGATCGCGATAGCCCAGCAGCACCGGCACCAATTCACCGTTCAGCGGCACCTGCCAATCCTGTGTGATGCAGCCAAGCGACAACAGTGCGACCGACACGTTGCCGTCGCTCAGCACCACGCGTTGGATCTCGGCTTCGCCGGGCATGTTTTCCGCCCGACTTATGCGCTTCGTACGATCGGATCGATGGGTGTCGATGGCATTCCCAGCGCCTCTTCTATAAAAAGCGCAGTTTTCAGAAGGGTGGCCTCACCGCGGGGCGGGCCGATCAACTGCAGTCCGACGGGCAGGCCGGTCGAGGTAAACCCGGCCGGGATCGACATCGAAGGCAATAGCGTCACCACCGAAAGAAACGAGAACCGCAGCCATGTTTCGTACGTTCCGATCTCGACGCCGTCGACCATCGCCGGATATTCCTGCTCGACCGGGGCCGGGGCGATGCCGACCACGGGCATGGCCAGGACAGTGTGGCTTTCAAGAAACTGCCGCATGATGTGATAGAGCACCGTACGTTGCCGCATGGCGGCATAGACCGCATCAAGGCTCTGGTTCAGGCCATAATCGACATTGGACTTCAGCCGGGCGCCGAATGTTGCCTGTACCTCGTGCGGTGCCCCGGCCGTTACAGCGCCGTAATGCAGGCCGCGCAGAGCAAGATAAGCATCGTTGACGTTGGGCAGGTCCGGACAGGTTTCTTCAACCTCCGCTCCTGCGCGTGCGGCGACATTCATTGCGTTGCGCAGCACGGTGCGTATATCCGACTCGACCGGGGAAAACCCGTTCTGATCTTCGGTGAATGCGATGCGCGGCGGGGGGCAAGGACGGGCCAGCCGGGTCTGAAAATCCTCGGCCGGTTCTTCCAGCGACAATGGCATGCGGGGGTCGTAGCCGCCCATGGCGTCCAAAAACAGCGCCGTGTCCCTGACATCGCGGGCCATCGGTCCCTGCAAGGCTTCGGGTAAGAACACCGCCGTTCCGGGGCCGCCACCGGCACGTCCCGGCGAGGGTCGCAGGCTGACAACACTGCAATGCGCCGCCGGGGTTCGCAGCGATCCCATCAGATCGGAACCCTGTGCCAGCCAAACTTCGCCCGCAGCAAGGGCGGCGGCGGAACCACCTGACGAGCCGCCGGCATTCATTCTTGTGTCCCAGGGGTTGCGCGTCGCCCCCAGCACCGGATTGGTGGAGTTTCCGCCGGCGCCGAATTCCGGCGTGTTGGTTTTGCCGACAACCAAGGCTCCGCGGGCTTCGAGCCGCTCGACGATCGGTTCGCTTTCTTCGGGCACGAAATCGGCAAGCGCCGGGTTGCCGAACGTTGTGCGCACGCCCTGAACCAGATTGAGATCCTTGATCCCGATGGGCAGTCCGGCGAGCCAGCCGGGATGCGAACCTTCGATTGCCGCGCGGGATGCCAGACCATCCACCGCGTTCCGCGCTCGGTCGAAACACGTGGTTGGCATTGCGTTGATCTGCCCGCCGACCTGCGCCGAACGAGCTTCTGCGGCGTCGATCAGTTCACCCGGGGTAACGTCGCCCGTGCGCAGCCGTTCGACAATTTCGCGGGCGGGCAGGGCGCACAGGTCGGATCCCGTGAACGTTGTTTCAGGCCGTTGTGGTTGTTCTACGTCCGGGCTGTCGTCGCGCATTGGATCCACTCCGTTCTGGGTTGGCGGTATCATGCAACCGACGGCAATTTCTGTCACCCCTTGGTCGGCGGCGCGCCGCCCTGAAACGCGTTGCCGCCTACATAGCTGCACGGGGCCTCTTGCATTTGCAGGTGCAGCCCGTCCCCCGTGAACGGATGTGCGCGGGCCAGTTCTTCGTTGAATTCAATTCCAAGCCCCGGTGTCTCCGGTGGTGTGATGAACCCGTTTTCGACCTGAATGGCGCCGCCGATCAGGTCGCGGTGAAAGCCTGTGTCGATGGTCTCGGCAAGCAGCAGGTTCGGGATCGAGGCGCACAGTTGCACGTTGGCTGCCCATTCCACGGGGCCGGCATAAAGGTGTGGCGCCATCTGGGCGGAAAACACCTCGGCAATGGCCGCGACCTTTTTCATTTCCCAGATCCCTCCGGCACGTCCCAGCGCGGGTTGCAGAATTTCCGCCGCCCCGGTTCGCAGGGCGCGGGCAAACTCGACCTTGGTTGTCAGCCGCTCTCCGGTGGCCACTGGGATGCGCACGGCCCGCGCGACCTTCGCCATTTCTTCGAACGCATCCGGCGGAACGGGTTCTTCGAACCACAGTGGTGAATAAGGCTCCAGCGCCTGCCCCAGACGGATCGCACCGGCGGTATTGAACTGACCGTGCGTGCCAAAAAGCAGGTCGGCCTTGTCGCCCACGGCTTCGCGGATGGCCTTGCAGAACGCGACTGACATCGAAATGTCGGACATGGCCGGCATGTGTCCGCCGCGGATCGTATAGGGGCCGGCCGGGTCGAATTTCACCGCCGTGTATCCCTGCGCCACCAGTGCGGCCGCGCTTTCGCCCGCCTGTTCAGCTGAGGTCCAAAACTGGTCCAGATCGTGTTCAGGCAGGGGGTAAAGGTAGGAATAAGCCCGGATCCGGTCATTCATTTTGCCGCCCAGCAAGGCCCAGACAGGCCGGTCGCGGTGCTTGCCGAGAATGTCCCAACAAGCGATCTCAAGCCCCGAAAACGCACCGATGACAGTCAAGTCGGGTCGTTGCGTGAAGCCGCTGGAATATGCCCGGCGAAACATCAGTTCGATATTCTCGGGGTTCTCGCCCTGCATGTGCCGCTCGAACACATCGGTGATAACGGCCTTCATCGCGTCGGGACCAACCGACGAGGCATAGCATTCGCCCCACCCGGTAATCCCGGTATCTGTGGTCACCTTTACGAAGATGAAATAGCGGCCGCCCCACCCCGGGGGCGGCGGTGCTGAAACGATGATGTCCAGTTCGGCCAGCTTCATGGCGCCTCTCCGCAATGTTCGTTCACAACCCTCTGCAACAAGGGCGCGTAATGCTCAATTCCGGGCGTCTTCTGGCCGGGAACCTTGCCCTGATCGTCCCAGATACGCACCTGAAGGATCGCTTCCAGATTCGGATTGCGGGCAAACTCGGCGGCTTCGTCGACGTTCATCGGTCCGCCCTGCAGTTCCAGTGTCCGAACCGATGCTTCCGACAACCTGCCTAAATACGCCGGATCCGTTGCACACAGATAGCGTTTGGCGGCGACATGGAAGCGAATGCAATCGGTCACCGACGTGGGAAAAAACGGGGCCAGAACCTGCGCTCCGGCTTCCTCGTGCAGATTGTCTATCCCCTGATCAATGTAGTCGTCGCCGAATTCGTTCGTGTAGTGACCGATGTCATGCAGCAACGCGCCGGCGACCATGGTATCCGGTGCGCCGGCCTGTTCGGCCAGATGCGCACCCTGCAGCATGTGTTCGGACATGGTGACCGCCTCACCGAGATAGCTTTCCGCCCCCCGGCGCTCGAAGATATCGGCAATGAAGGCAACGATCGTGGTTGGGGTCAGTTCGTGCATGCGTTTTCCAGTGCAGCCAGTGTCGACAGCAATCCGTCCTTGTCTGCGTAACAGCCTTGCAGCCACCGCGACCCTGCCCCGGAATAGCCTTTGCGGGCATGAAGAACGCGGGTGTTGTCGACGATGAAGGCTTCGCCGGGGGACAGTTTGAACACCACCTCCATCGCCGGATCATCGACGATGTCGCTGAACCGCCGATAGGCATCATAGTACTTCGCCATGTCGTCAAACGGGATATCCGTCAACGGTGCGGCAGAACGTGAATTGAATCGGATGGCCCGGAATTCGCCGTCGGGCGACAATTCGATCATCGGCCGGCGGGAACTCAGAGCGACGCCCGCACTGCCGGAGTAAGAAAAGCGTGCGGGATAGCGGGCGAGACAAGCGAAGCCTTCGGGGTCTTCATCGGCCAGCCGTGCTGCCGCGGCAAACCCGTCAACCACCATGTTTTCGCCTCCGGTGGCCGAGTTTTCAAGGCAGGCCAGCACCTGCAGGGTCGGCACCGGGTCGCGATAGGGGTTGTCCGTATGCGCCTGCAGGCCAAGCCCGGTATAGGCAAGGTTGACCGGGTTCACTTCGGTTCGGACCTCGAAATGCCGCCCGTAATTCGTTTCCCGCACAAATCCAAACAGCGACACGATATCGAACAGTCCGCCCGGTTGGGCCCGGCAACCGGTGACCCGGGCAAACCCGTAGGTCCGGACGGCGCTCAGCCAGTGGCACAGCGCATCCGGATCGGACTGAAGCTCGGGCAGATGCCCTTCGGGCGCCGTTGTTCCGGCACGCCAGGGTCTCGCCTCATCCGGCATCCGTCCGGTCCGGCGGTCCTGATCCCGGTCATAGGCATGGGTCTCGAGCCAGTGCAGGTTGAAGCTGGCCCGTTTCCCGTCCGGGGCAAACGTGCAGGCCAATTCTCCGTTGTGCAGTTCGGCTGCGGTCAGGACCGTATCAGCCGGAATGTCGCTCAGCGTAATCAGCCGCTGACCGTTGCCCGCGTCGCGGGTTTCGGGATCCTGTGCATTGTCGCGCAGCCAGATGGCATGAAACCGCAGGTCGGAGCCCCCTGATCTGAGCAGGCGCAAATGCCGCCCGCCATCCTCCAGCAGAACCGAAGCGTCTGGCATGCTATGCCTCCCGAAACAGGATCACATTCCGCTTTGCGCTGCCCGTCTTTGTATCGGCGATCGCTTCGTTGATCTGTTCCAGCGACCAGCGGCCTGAGATCAGTTCGTCCAGCTTCAGACGTTCTTGTTCGTAAAGGTCGATCATCCATGGAATATCGCGTTGAATAACCACGTCTCCCATCTTTGATCCAATCAGCGATTGGCCCTGGTACGACATGCTCATCGGTTCATAGACGGCCTGTGCACCGGAATGGGGCATGCCAATCAGGATCACCTTGCCGCCCCATCCAAGGTACCGCGGCGCGTCGTTATAGGCCGGGATGGCCCCAACCGTCACCATGACGGCGTCTGCGCCCCGTCCGCCAAAGATTTTCTGGGCGGCGCGCCAGGGCTTGGGCGATGTTGCAAGAACACCGTGCGTTGCTCCGAACGACCGTGCAATATCGAGCTTTTCCTCGGTCATATCGACAGCCACGATGCGCCGCGCGCCGGCGATCCGCGCGCCCTGAATGGCGTTCAGCCCGACGCCGCCCGCGCCGATGACAACCGCATCCTGTCCCGGCCGCAGGTTGGCGGCATTCACCGCAGCCCCGACACCGGTGATGACCCCACAGGAAATCAGGCTGGCGACATCGCGGGCCATGGTCTGCGGGATTTTCACGATCTGGCTTGTATCGACCACGACTTTTTCCGCGAACGCTCCGCAAGCCATCGCTTGCAGCAACGGGCCGCCATCTGCGGTCCGGATCGGCCCGTTAACGCCATCCGTGGGGTTCGAGCAGATCGTCGGCTTGCCGCCAGCGCAGTTCGGGCAGGTGCCGCAGGCGCGGATCAGTGTTACGACGACGGCGTCGCCTTCGGTAAACCCGGTCACGCCAGTGCCGGTTTTGGTGATTTCCCCGGCTGCCTCGTGTCCGTAGACCGCCGGCAGATGACCGCCCCAGGCGCCCTCGGCATACAGGATGTCGGAATGGCATATGGTCACGGCGTCAAGGGTTACCTCGACCTGAGAGAAACCCGGATCGTCGATGAGGATATCCTCGATGACAAGCGGTGCGTTGAATGTCCTGCATACGGCTGCTTTGATCTTTTGCATGCGGCTCCCCGTTTCTTTTGGGCACCGTGCAGCCGGATGACAGGTGCCGCAAGCGGGAATCCGTCATCCGATGCCAGGATTACGCCACGACAGACCGGCTGCGGATGAAAATGATCAGCCCGATACCCATCAGGACCATCGATACCAGAAACGGTGCCCCGGGCAGGTAAACAGCAGCGTTTTCCACGGTGAACGCGGCGAACACCGAGGTCATCACCAGCGGGGACAGGACCATGGAGAATGCGCTGAGGCTGGTCAGAACGCCCTGCAGTTCGCCCTGCTGATCGTCGCTGGCGCGGCGGGACATGATGGCCTGTAACGCCGGGTTCATCACCGAACCCAGCGCACTGATGGGAATCAGCATAAGCGCGAAAAAGCCGTTGGTCAGGAAGGCGAGGATCAGGAAGGTCAGCATGTCGAACAGGTGCGAATAGATAACGGTCGTCCGGTCTCCCAGCCAGTTCAGGACAGGGCGGGTCAGGAACCCCTGCATAATCGCCGTGGACACTCCGTACAGTCCAAGCGAAAGGCCGATCATGCCGGGATTCCAGCCATAGCGTTCCAGCGCGAAATAGGCCCAGACCGATGGGTAGACGTAAAACGCGATGGAATAGATCAGATAGACAACCAGCAACCCGGTCAGGCCCGGCAGATGGGCGATCTGGCGGATTGCGCCAAAGGGATTAGCGCGGCGCCATTGGAAGTTGCGGCGGATCCGATCGGTCACGGTTTCATGCAAGACAAATGCGCCAAATGCGAAATTCAATGCCGCCAGTCCGGCGGCCGCATAAAACGGCGCGCGCGTACCAAGCTCTCCCAACACGCCGCCGACCAGCGGGCCAAGGACGAAGCCGATCCCGAAACCGGCCCCGATCAGACCGAAGTTTGCGGCCTTGTCTTCCGGGGCCGAGATATCCGCCATATAGGCCGAGGCCGTGGAATGCGTTGCGGCGGTGATCCCGCCAAGTATACGGCCCGCCAACAGCAGCCAGATCGATCCGGCCAGCGCCATGATCACGTAATCCAGCGCCATGACGGCCAGCGACACCAAAAGGACCGGGCGACGGCCATACCGGTCCGAAAGCGCGCCCAGCAGCGGCCCGAACAGAAATTGCATGACTGCAAAGGCCGTCGACAGGATCCCACCCCATATGGCGGCCCGCGCCAGCGAGCCGCCCTGAACCTCGCGGATCAGGTCAGGCATCACCGGCATGATCAGTCCGATTCCCATCGAATCGAGGATGACGGTCACAAGGATGAACAATACGGGCAAACGCATGAGGCAGACGTCCGTTTGGGGCAGAGCTTCCTTTGGCACGGGCCAATGCGACCGGCAAGCACAACGCAGAGTTACTATTTGCAGACAGGGAGCGATGTAGGGAAGCGGTAGGATGGGTGATAATCACCCATCCTACGTCAAAGCTTCGCCGCGTGTGGCAGTCTTCCGTCAGATATGGCCGACCTCTTCCAGAAATCCGGTCAGGATCCGGGCGTATTCCACCGGTTTCTCGACACAGGGCAAATGCCCGGCCCCGCGGATGAGTTCAAATCTCGACCCCGGGATCAGATCGATGGTTTCCCGCACCAGGTCGGGCGGGGTCGAGCCGTCTTCGGACCCGGCGATACCCAGCGCCGGCAAACGCAGCGCTGCCGTGGTCGTGTAGAAATCGGTGCCCGAGATGGCTTCGGAACAGCCCCAGTACCCGGCACCGGGCTGCCGGATCAGCATGTTGCGCCAGGCCGTTAGTTCGGGCGTTGCCCGAAACGCCTTTGAAAACCAGCGTTCCATTGTCGGATCGGCCAGGCTCTCTATTCCGTGCTGTTTCACGGATGCGATCCGTTCCGCCCACATATCCCGGGTGCCGATCTTGGCGCCGGTGTTGCTGAGCACCATCGCCCGCACAAGATCGAGCCGCTTGGCCGCCAGCCCCTGTGCGATCAGCCCGCCGATCGACAGGCCGACAAACACACAGTCGCGAACCTCCAGCATGTCCATCAGGTTTTCGACATCCCGCACCAGCGCCCCCATCGTAAACGGCGCCTTCGGACAGGATGACAGCCCGTGTCCGCGCTTGTCATAGCGGATGAATTTGAGGCCGGACGGCAACAGCGGCAAAAGCGCATCCCAGAGCCTCAGATCGGTACCCAGAGAGTTGGAGAATACGACGGGTCTGCCGTCCGGGTCTCCGTCGACGCGATAGTGCAGCTGAACGTCGCCGAAATCGGCAATTTGCATGGGTCGTCCTCCTGTGTTTCGGGGCCTGCGGGCAGGTATAGCGCAGCCTTTGCCGGAGTTCAGCCGGAAAGGTGCGATCCCGCCGCGCGACTGCGGCGCATTCCCAAGAATGCGCCGCGTTTACAGTCCAGATACCATGTCCGGCGATCATCGCCGGACATGCGAGCGGCAGCCTGCCGGTCAGAAAATCAACAGATCATCGGCCAGTGCCAACGGGTCCGTCAGACCGATGATCGTGATGCTGCTGCCGGGCGCAATGGTCAGGACCGTGTTGCCGTCGACAACGTCGGCATGATCGCCCAGAAACTCCTCGATCGTTTCACCGGGCTCCAGAACAGAGAAGTGGAACACGATGGTATCCGTGTCGTCCTCGAAATCCTCGATAACATCGTGGCCCAGGTTGTCCGGGTCGCCGTGAAAGATGAAATGATCCTTGCCGTTGCCGCCCAACAACGTGTCATCCCCGTGGCCGCCATCCAGAGTATCGTGCTTGGCCTTGCCCAGCAGCCGGTCGTCGCCATCCCCTCCATACAGGTAATCCTTGCCCTTGCCGCCGTTCAACGTGTCGTTGCCAAGGTCCCCAGAAATGTCGTTGTTGGCGTCGTTGCCGACAACCTTCACGTCCAGTTCGCCCAGGAACTGGTAGGATTCGGCCTTTACGATCTGGCTTTCCAGCGGCGTGGCGGCCCCATCGGTGACCCGGTGCACCCCGTCCTGCATGTCGAAGAACAGCTCCGCGTCGTCGGAAAACGGGTGATCATCGCCGAACACGGTGATCCAGTCCTTGCCGCCACCGCAATCGATCATTTTGGCCCCGATCAGGTCGGTTTCGATGAAATCGTCGCCCTGAGCACCATAGACGGTATCGTTGCCCGATCCGGTTATGACGAAATCGCTGCCCTTGCCGCCGTCGATTTCGTCATCGCCGTCGCCTCCAACAATGAAATCGCCGCCATCCTTCCCGAAAATCGTGTCATTGCCATTGTTGCCTTCGAGGTGATCGTTGCCGTCGCCGCCATTCAGCTTGTCGTTGCCGCCGCCGCCAACAAGGTGATCGTTGCCGTCCTCGCCAAACAGCTTGTCGTGGCTGTTGCCGCCGTCGAGTGCGTCGTCGCCTAGTCCGCCATACAGCTTGTCGCGACCCGTATCGCCGAGCAGCAGATCGTTGTCGTCGCCACCGAACAGCTGATCCGCGCCGGCGCCGCCATCGAGCGTGTCGTCGCCGCCAAGTCCGCTGAGCGTGTCGTTGCCATCGGCGCCGCCGAGTTCATCGTTATCGGGGCCGCCGGTCAGATCGTCGTCTCCGGGGGTGCCGGGGTCGACAATGCTCGCTGCGTCTAGGCCGGACTTGGTCATGGGTACAAACAGGTTGAAATGTTCCAGGAAATCCGGAATTGGCTGGAAATGTGACAGGTTAGTCATTTTCTGCTCTCCCAGGTCTTGGTTGATCGCCGGGCCGGTTTTGCCCAGTAGCCAAGTATAGGCTTTCCTTCGGAAAAACGCCTTGATCTGCGTCAAATTATTGAGTAATTAGAGTTACTTACGTCGCGTAAGGTGTCGGCGCGGCCTTGAATGCGCAGGGCTCCGGGCTTCTTCCTCGGGTACGGTAATTCCGGGACCACACAGGCGTTGCAGAATGGGAAATGTCACTTCGCCGGGGGACGGTGTCAGGATCGCGTCGCACAGGCCTCCGGCCTCAGAGGTGTTGGTTTCGCGCTGGCCGGAGGCCAGCGACCGTGCGACGTCGTCAAAACCCTCCGGTACAACCGGTCTGACTCGCATACCAGCGCGGATCGGGATGGGGCAGGCTCAGGTCGTGTTAAGTCTGAAATGGGCCATGATCTGCCCGTGGTCCGAGGCCAGCTTGTTATAGGGGGCTTCGGGATGGCTCCCATCCGTCAGGTGATCGTTGAACACGGAAAAATACTCCAGCTCACCGACCGATTGCGGTCCGTCAGGCAGGAAATGCCGTGACATGTAGATCTGGTCGATGCTTTCGTAGATACCGCCGAACGCGGCGGTGTAGACCATGTCGCGCAGTGACTTCCGCACAAACAGCTTTTCCGCTGCGTGCAGGCGAACTCGTTCGACGGCCTCGGTAATCTGTTGGTTTTCCTCTTCGGAATAGCGATCAGACGGGGTCTGTGCGTCATGTCGCAACATCCAGGAATAGTTCCTGAACGGGATTTCCCCACTGATGATCTCGCTGGAAACGGCATGTTCGCTGTCGTTGAAATCGCCCAGCACAAGAACCGGGTTTCCGTGGTCGAGCTCGTCCAGAATCGCCCGGCGCAACACCCAGGCTTCGGCCATCCGGCGCAGAGCGGCGCGCAGGCTTCCCAGAGCCCGCCCGGCAGGATCATAGCGTGTGAGATCAACCTCCGGTGCGGGCAGGCCGTCCCGGCCGGGAAACTCGCCCAGCTTGGATTTCAGGTGGCAGTTGAACACGCTGATAACCTGTCCACCGATCCGGACACGGACCTTGAGGATTGGGCGGCTTAACCGGCGCAGCGTGAAATGCCCGGCATCATCACCACTGCCCAGTGCACCGAACGGAATCCGCAAGGGTTCTGCGAGATCCTGAATAACTTCCGGTTCACCGACAAACCCAAGTCTGCTCAGGATCGCCAGCCCGGGGCGTCGCTGCCCCGGTTCCCCGTCCGAGGCATTCACCGCAAACGCTAGTGTGGCGTCGGTATAGGGCGCATAGCTCAGCTTGTCGAAAATGGCCTTGCGGTGATACCGCTTGTTCCGGTCGGGTATCACGGCGTCGTTGCTGGCTGTTCCGCGGGCGTCGGTTTCGCCGATGACATCGCGCAGCGCGCTTTCTTCGAAGATTTCCTGAAACCCGACGATATCGGCATTCAGGGTCAGCAACTGGTCGGCCAACCAATCCTTTTTCCAAGCATACTCCTCGGGCGTGTATTTCTGAAACCTGTAATACTCCCGGTCCGGACCGATCAGGTTCTTGACGTTGAACGATGCGATCGTGAAACGGGCCATACTCAGGCGTACTTTTCCAAGGCCGTCCGGAACACTTCCGGATCGGCGTTCCCGCCCGACAGCACCACGACAACGGCGTTGCCTTCGAATTCCTGCGGGTGGAATAGCGCTGCGGCCAGCGCCACCGCGCCGCCCGGTTCCACCACCAGTTTCAGCCGCAAGAACGCGATTGCCATGGCGTGCAGGACTTCTTCCTCGGTCACGGTAATGCCGGGACCACACAGGCGTTGCAGAATGGGAAATGTCACTTCGCCGGGGGACGGTGTCAGGATCGCGTCGCACAGGCCTCCGGCCTCGGAGGTGTTGGTTTCGCGCTGGCCGGAGGCCAGCGACCGTGCGACGTCGTCATAGCCCTCCGGTTCAACCGGTCTGACGCGCATGCCTGGCGCATGACGTTCCAGCGCCAGCGCGATACCGGCCGTCAGCCCGCCGCCACCGCAGGGCACCAGAACATCGCCCAACCCAACGCCGAGCTGTGGTGCCTGGTTGCCGATTTCCAGCCCGCAGGTGCCCTGACCGGCGATGACAAGCGGTTCGTCGAACGGACGTATCAGGGTCAGGCCGCGTTCCCTGCTCAGCCGATTTCCGATTTCCTCGCGCGCCTGCGATCCGCGTTCGTAGAGCACCACTTCGGCCCCCAGTGCCCGGGTGTTTTCTATTTTCAGCTTCGGAGCATCCGAGGGCATGACAATGACGGCGTTTGTGTTCAGGCGCTGGGCGGCCATGGCGATGCCCTGAGCGTGGTTGCCGCTGGAATAGGCTAGAACGCCGCGGGCCCGTGCGGATGGTTCGATCCCGGTCAGCGCAGACCATGCGCCGCGAAACTTGAAGCTGCCGGTATGCTGCAGGCATTCAGGTTTGATCAGAACGCCGCGCCCGGCAATCTCGTCCAGAAACGGCGAGGTCAGGATTGCGGGCCGGCGTGCATGCTCGGCAAGGCGGGTTGCGGCCGCTTCAATCATTTCGATGCTGCTCATGAAAACCTGTCCTTCAAGCCGTAGCCAGATCGGGGATCGGGATCAGGTTCGAAAGAACCTGTGCAGGTGTCCAAGGCAGGCGGTCCATCGGCTCGCCCGCGCGGTTCACCCATGCGGTCGTGAAGCCATAACCGCTTGCAGCCGCCGCATCCCAGCCGTTGGAGGAAACGAAGAGAACTTCGCCGGGGCTGCAGCCAAACCGCTCACCGACGAGGTCATACACCCGACGATCGGGCTTGAATATGCCAACACTTTCGACCGAAAGAACATCGTCCAGCACATCTGCTATCCCCGCAGAACGGACGGCGCCGCTCAGCATATCGGGGGACCCGTTGGACAGGATCGCCGTCTGCTTGCCGGCCTCTTTCAGGGCCTTCAGCATATCGGGAACTTCGGGATAGGCCTGCAACTCCCAATACAGGTCCAGCAGACGCTGCCGAAGCGTATCGTCGCCCTGCAAGCCCATCGCCTCCAGCGTCCAGTCCAGCCCGTTCTGTGTCACTTCCCAGAAATCGGTATGCGCGTCGGCAACAGCGCGCAGCCACGTGTATTGCAACTGTTTCTGGCGCCAATGCGCGGCAAGTTCGGGCCAGCAGTCGGCTATTGCACTAAATGCCGGTTCGTCGGCGGCCTGACGGGCCGCGGCGGCAACGTCGAACAACGTTCCGTACGCATCGAAAACACAGGTTGTGATTGTCATGATCCCCTCCGGTCCGGGCGCAGACTGGCACAGCCGGTGACGGGGGGGAAGGGCACAGTTCTCAGCCCGGATTCAAAATCCCCGATCGCGTCGTCTGTTCTTGCCGGAAAGGGAAAGCCGGATGGGCATGCCCTGCGAAACTGCAGGCCCACCCGCCGCCTATAGAGCCTTGATTTGCGAAGACCGGTCTTTGCGAAACTTCGCTCAGTCCTCGTAGCCGATGTTACCGCGACGCACGGGAATGCGGCTGGTCGGCATCGACAGGACCTTGGGGGCTTCGGTCTGAACTGCGGGCTTGGGTTGTGGCGCGGCCTGCGGAATGACCGGCACGGAAGGGGCCACTTCGGTATCCAGCCGGGCGACGCTGCTTTCGGTCGCAAACATGCCGCTGAAGTTGGCGACGCTTGCCTGAATGCTGGCGGTCACGCGCGGTTCCGACAAGATTACCAACGCCATCATACCACCGCACAGGGTGAGCATTCCGCGCAGCACCCAGACAATGGGCCGGGTGCGTGTTGCCGTGTGATCGGTTTCTATGTCGTCGCGCTGATCCATGTCCCGGCTTATGACAGTCGATTGCGGCAGGCCCGTGTTTGGCCTGCGGCAATTTCCTGGCATAGGCTGAAAACTGCCGGTTTGGTCCGGTTACATGAAATCCTGCTGTGGCATGCCCAGCACGTGGAAGCCGCCATCCACCCGAATGATTTCACCGGTGGTGAAGGCACCGGCATCCGACGCCAGATAGACAGCCGTGCCACCGACTGCCTCCAGCGTGGCGTTGGACCGCATCGGTGTGTTCTGTTCCGTAAACCGATAGGTCTTGCGCGCGCCGCCTATTGCGGCACCGGCCAGCGTCTTCATCGGACCGGGTGAAATGGCGTTGACCCGGATGCCGTCCGGACCCATATCATTCGCCAGATAGCGGGTCGCGGCCTCAAGCGCGGCCTTGGCTACACCCATGACGTTGTAATTGGGCACGACCCGGTTGGACCCCTGATAGGTCAGGGTCAGCAGCGTACCGCCGTTTTCACGCATCAGCGGGTGCGCCCGCCGCGAAACGTCGATGAAGGAATAGGCGCTGATATCGAGCGAGTTCTTGAAATTCGACCGGCTGGTATCGAGAAACCGGCCAGTGAGTTCGGATTTGTCCGAGAACGCAATGGCATGCACCAGAAAATCGATGGTCGGCCATTTCTCGGCCAGTGCCGCGAAGGCGGCGTCGAGAGATGCGTCGTCGGTGACATCGACATCCAGCATGAAATCCGAGTCGACGGATGCAGCCAGCGGGGCCAACCGTTTGCCAAAGGCTTCGCCCTGATAAGTGAAAGCCAGTTCCGCTCCTGCCGCGTGCATGGCTTTGGCGATGCCCCACGCGATGGACCGGTCGTTTGCTACGCCCATGATCAGGCCGCGCTTGCCCTTGAGATCATTGGTCATGGATGACTATCCCCGATACCTGGACAGGATCATGGAACCGTTGGTTCCGCCGAAGCCGAAGCTGTTGGTCATGACGCTGTCGAGCCCGGCGTTCTCGACCACGGTCGTGGCAATTTCCGCCGGGTCCAGTGCCGGGTCCAAATCCGCGACATTGATGGACGGTGCAATGAAATCGTTGTCCAGCATCAGCAGGCAGAACACGGCCTCCAGCGCGCCGGCGGCGCCCTGTGCGTGTCCGGTCATTGATTTCGTGGAACTGATCGGCGGTGTCTGACCTTCGCCGAACACCCGGCGAACAGCCTCGACCTCGCCGACGTCACCAACCGGTGTCGAGGTGCCATGCGCGTTGATGTAGCCGACCTTGCGGTCCTCGGGCAGGGTAGACAAGGCCAGCCGCATGGCGCGTTCGCCGCCTTCGCCGGAGGGTGCAACCATGTCATGCCCGTCTGACGTCGCGCCGTATCCGGTGACCTCGGCATAGATCTTTGCACCGCGGGCCTTGGCATGCTCCAATTCTTCCAGAACCACGATGCCGCCGCCGCCCGAGATCACGAACCCGTCCCGGTTGGCGTCAAAGGCCCGGCTGGCTTGATCCGGAGTGTCGTTGTATTTGGACGACATCGCGCCCATCGCGTCGAACAGACAGCTCAGGGTCCAGTCCAGTTCTTCCCCGCCGCCACCGAACATAACGTCCTGTTTGCCCAGCATGATCTGTTCCGCCGCGTTGCCGATACAATGCAGTGATGTGGAGCAGGCCGAAGTGATGGAATAATTGTTGCCCTTGATCTTGAAGGCCGTGGACAGGTTGGCGCTGATCGTGGAACTCATGCATTTCGGAACCGCAAACGGCCCGATCCGTTTCGGCGCGCCCTTCTCCAGAACCGTCTGATGCGCAACCAGCATGGCCGAAGTCGATGGCCCGCCGGATCCTGCAACCAGCCCGGTGCGCGGATTGACGATCTGTTCCTCGGTCAGCCCGGCATCGGCGATGGCCTGTTGCATGGCGATGTGTGCATAGGCCGCCCCCGACCCCATGAAGCGCAGTGTGCGCTTGTCGATATGTTCGGAAGCGTCAATGTCTATGGCTCCGGCAATTCGGCTGCGGAACCCGTGTTCGATCATCTGCTCATTGGCGGTGATGCCGGATTTCCCGGCCCGCAGCGAGGCAAGAACCTCGTCTACATTTGTGCCGATTGAGGAAACGATCCCCAATCCCGTGACAACGACGCGGCGCATGACGCCTCCCTGGTTGGTTCGTGTCTTACTAGGGGATGCCGGGCGGCGGGCGCAAGATGGTGACAGGACTATTGTTGGTGGAATTCGAACCCGGTACCGGATCGCTGGTCTTGGATCCGGCTGTCCTGAGACAGTGAACCCGCGCAATCGTGTCAGCAAACCAGACGACCCGCCGGCAGGTCCGGATCGCCGACTGGCAACGTGACGAATGCGGTATCCGGACAGAGGGGAGGGCGGCCATTACCGTCATGGACGCCATTCGGCAGAAGCTGCCCGAAATGCAACGCCGCGCACGTGACGCGGGTTAACGGATCACGACAACAGGGACAGCGGCGATCGGCCCGCCCAGATCAGGCTTCGCTCAGGACAACCCGCATGTCTTTGACATCATAGATCATTTCGCCGTCGGCTTCGACAATGCCGTCGGCCGCGCCCATGGTCAGACGGCGCGTCTGCATCGCTTTCTTGAAGTCGATTGTATAGGTCAACTTCTTGCGATCCGGCCGGACCATGCCCTTGAGTTTGACCTCGCCCACGCCGACGGCCATGCCGCGTCCCGGCCAGCCGCGCCAGCCCAGATTGAACCCGGTCAGCTGCCACAGCCCGTCCAGACCCAGACAACCGGGCATGATCGGATTGCCCGGGAAGTGGCAGGAAAAGAACCACAGATCAGGATGGATGTCGAATTCCGCGATCACATGACCCTTGCCATATGCGCCGCCATCGGCGCTGACCTCGGTGATGCGATCCACCATCAGCATCGGCGGTTCCGGCAGTTGCGCATTCCCCGGCCCGAACAATTCGCCCCGGGCGCAGGCCAACAGCGCGTCTTTGTCAAAGCTGGTGGGATGTTGAACCATTGAGATGCCTTTCCGAACCTTCAGAGCGATAATCTGGCTCCCTCTAGCACCGCGCTTGCGGCCGGGGCAAGGGCGGCGCGGGTCCCTGTCCTGCGGATGTTTGCCTTTGCGACTGAATTGCAATTGAAATTCGGGCTCGGCGGCCTTATTAATCGGGATAGGATCACATCGGATAGCAGCCATGCCTATGCAAGCCACCGAACGCGCGACGACCTGGTTGGGGGACGCAGGATTGCGGCCGACCCGGCAGCGCGTTGCTCTGGCGGAACTTCTGGTCGGGGACGGCCGGCACCGGCATGTCACCGCCGAGAGCCTGTTCGACGCGGCAAAGGGGCGGGACGCACCGGTTTCGCTGGCGACGGTTTACAACACGCTGCGGGCGTTCTGCGACGCAGGGCTGTTGCAGGAAGTCACCGTGGACGGATCGAAAAGCTATTTCGATACGAATACGCATGACCACCCTCATTTCTACTGGGAAGACGAGGGTCGCCTGTCCGACGCACCGGCCGACCAACTGGTTGTTTCGCAGGTCCCTAACGCGCCAGAGGGCGCAGAAATCGCTTCGGTCGACGTTGTGATCCGGCTGCGGCGCGTCTGACGCGAGACCGGGCCGCGGCCCGCGTTTTGAGAATCAGTCTTTCAGCATCAATTGTGGGCCGGGCTGCGTAAGGCGTTCGGTCAGGGCAACTATCGTAACTTTTCTTCTGAAAGTATGAATTGAAACGCCGGTACTGCCGGGGCAAAACTGTTGGCGGACAAAATATGGGAAGCAGACCATGACCCATCCGCTGGTAACGCCGGACATGATCGAAACCTTTCAGAAAGACGGAGTGGTGCTGGTCCCCGGCCTCTTTTCCGCGCATGTCGAAACCCTGCGTGCCGGTGTGGCGCGGAACATGGCAGAGCCTGGGCCCTATGCCTCGGAAAACGAGAAGGCCGGCGAAACCGGCCGGTTCTTTGACGATTACTGCAACTGGACGCGGGTACCGGAGTTCCGGGAGGTTGTCGAACACTCGCCCGCCGCGGCGGTGGCGGCGGACCTGATGGGGTCGGAGAGCATCCAGATGTTCCATGATCACGTGCTGGTGAAAGAGCCCGGCACCTCGATGGCAACTCCATGGCATCAGGACGGTCCATACTATTTTGTGGAAGGACAGCAGACAGTCAGTTTCTGGTCACCCCTGGACCCGGTCACGGACGCCACCCTGCGCTGCGTGAAGGGATCGCATCGCTGGGAAAAAGAGGTGTTGCCGACGCGCTGGGTGTCCGAAGAGGGGGTTTTCCCGGATCAAGGCCAGTACATTCCGGTGCCTGATCCTGAGGCCGAGGGCATGGATATTGCAGAGTGGGCAATGGAACCGGGCGATGCCGTGGCGTTCAATTACCGAACATTGCATGGTGCGCGGGGCAACCGATCTGCGGTCCGTCGACGGGCGTTTTCCCTGCGGCTGGTCGGGGACGACGCCCGCTATGTCGAGCGTCCGGGCCGCACCTCGCCACCGTTTCCCGGCCATGACATGCAACCCGGTCAGCGTCTGCGGGACGATTGGTTTCCCGTGATCTGGCACCGGTGAAATCGGGCGCGGCTTGACGCAGATATGGTTTGCGCCCAAGCTGCGGGCCTCTGAATTGCTGCAGGAGGCCAAGATGTCCGATCCCCTGAAAGGCAGCTGTTTCTGCGGCGCGGTGCAGGTCGAGGTGTCTGCCCCTCCGGTCCTGCAGGGGTATTGTCATTGCGGCGATTGCCGGCGCTGGTCTGCGACCCCGGTCACGGCCTATGCCTTGTTCCCGTCGGTCGCGGTACAGGTAACCGAGGGTCAGGATCAGCTGATCCATTTCTCCCGTGATGGTCAGGCCCGGCGGGCGCATTGCGGCAAATGCGGCGGCGCGGTGATGACCGAGTTGCCGGCAAACGGTCTGACGGATGTCTATCCGCCGACGCTGGACGGGTTCACGTTCGAACCGGAGTGCCATATCCGGTACGGCCAGCGCATGATCGACATTCCGGACGGCTTGCCCAAGTTCCGGGACATGCCGGTCCAGTCCGGCGGAACCGGCGAACTGATCCCGGACTGAAAACTGCGCTCCGATCTGTCATCTCCCCGTTACATTCCCGTGACAGGGGTGCCCCGGTTTTGGCGGAGCAGGGGCAAAGATGACCAGAATTGCCATCAACGGGCTGGGACGCATGGGCAAGCTGGTCCTGCGTGCCTTTGTCGAAGACGGGGTGGAGGGCGATGTCGTCCTGCTCAACGATCCGGCCGGTTCGCCGGAACAGCATGCGTTGCTTCTGGAATTTGACACGGTTCATGGCCGGTGGCCGGCACGGTTCGGATGGTCGGAGGATACGATCTCGGTCGACGGCGCCGAAATGCGGCTGACCTCTGCACGGCGGATCGAGGATTTGCCACTCGCCGAACTTGGCATCGACGTGGTTGTTGATTGTTCCGGCGTCTTCAAATCCAAAGACAGGATCGCCCCGTATTTCGCGGCTGGTGTCAAGAAAGTCGTGGTGTCCGCTCCGGTCAAGGATGGCAGCGCGGTGAACATCGTCTATGGCGTCAACACCAGCGACTACGATCCGGCCCGGCACAACACGATCACGGCGGCCAGCTGTACCACGAACTGCCTTGCCCCGGTGGTGAAGGTCTTGCACGAGAACCTCGGGATCAAGCACGGATCGATGACCACGATCCACGACGTGACAAACACGCAGACCATCGTTGATCGTCCCGCCAAGGACAGCCGGCGGGCGCGTTCGGCGCTCAATTCGCTGATCCCGACCACAACCGGATCGGCCACGGCGATCACGCATATCTTTCCCGATCTGAAGGGGCGGCTGAACGGCCATGCGGTCCGTGTGCCGTTGCTGAACGCCTCTTTGACGGATTGTGTGTTCGAGGTGGACCGGGCCACGACTGAAACAGAGGTCAACGGGTTCTTCAGGGCCGCGGCCGAGAGCGACCTGAAGGGTATCCTGGGATACGAAGACCGTCCGCTGGTCTCCGCTGACTATACCAACGACCCCAGATCGGCCATTGTTGATGCGCTGTCGACCATGGTGATCAACGGCACGCAGGTAAAGGTCTATGCCTGGTACGATAATGAATGGGGCTATGCCTGGCGTCTGGCTGATGTAACCCGGTTGGTACTGGCAGGTCTGTGATGGCAAGCCGCGCGCGGCCCGAGGGGTTTTCGGCCTATATCGCCGTCACGGCCTCGTATTGGGCTTTCATGCTCACCGACGGCGCGTTGCGGATGCTGGTGCTGCTGCATTTCCACACGCTGGGCTTTTCACCGATCCAGCTGGCCTGGTTGTTCCTGCTCTATGAATTCATGGGTATGGTCACCAACCTCGGCGCGGGCTGGATTGCCAAAAGGTTCGGCCTGACGGCAACGCTCTATGCCGGCCTCGCGATCCAGATCATGGCGCTGCTGGCGCTGACACGGCTCGATCAGGCGTGGGGCATGGCGATGTCGGTGACCTACGTCATGGTGGTGCAGGGGGCCTCTGGCGTGGCCAAGGATCTGGCCAAGATGAGTTCCAAGAGCGCGGTCAAACTGCTGGCGCCGGCAGCGGATGGCGGACTGTTCCGATGGGTCGCGGTGCTGACGGGATCCAAGAATGCGGTCAAGGGTCTGGGGTTCCTGCTGGGTGCGGTGCTGCTGGCGGTCTGGGGATTTGAACCGTCGCTCTACGTGATGGCTGCTGTTTTGACAGCGATCCTAATGTCTGTGGCGATGTTGATGCCGCCGGGCCTGCCGCGCGGGTCGAAGACGGCAAAGTTCCGCGACGTCTTTTCCACCAGCCGGAACGTGAACCTGTTGTCTGCGGCCCGCGTGTTTTTGTTCGCGGCGCGGGATGTGTGGTTCGTTGTCGGGGTGCCGATCTATTTCTATTCGGTCCTGTCGGATGGCAGCGAAGCCGGCAACCGGGCGGCGTTTTTCCAGATCGGCACGTTCATGGCGCTTTGGATCATCGGATACGGGGCAATTCAGGCGGCCGCGCCGAAGATCCTGGCCGCCCGGGGAAAAACGGACGCCCGGATCGTGGAAATGGCGGTGTTGTGGGTCGGACTTCTTGCGCTGATCCCGGCAGCACTTGCGCTGGCCGCAGCTTTCGCCGGCGCGCCGCAACCATGGCTCACTTGGATACTGATCGCAGGACTCCTGGTGTTCGGAATGGTGTTTGCAGTGAATTCCTCGGCGCATTCCTACCTGATTCTCGCCTTTACCCGGGCCGAGCGGGTGACGATGGATGTCGGATTTTACTACATGTCCAATGCGGCCGGCCGTTTGCTGGGTACGTTGCTGTCGGGTCTGAGCTATCAGTTGGGCGGACTGCCGCTTTGCCTGGGCACGGCCGCGGTGATGGCCGGGCTCAGTTGGCTGGCGGCGCGCCGGTTGCGTGCGCAGGCCGACAATTCGTCAACGAATTGTCCCGCAACTCATTGATGAGTTGCCTGCGAATTGTCGACAATTCGCGCCTCTCAGAACCATTGGCCCGGTTCCATCAGGCCAAGATCCAGCAATTGGCGCGAATGCCATTCAAACGGGATGGAGTTGTGCCATGCAAACGTCCCGATGTCGTAGCGTGAACCGGGATTACGCTTCAACGCCTTGGCCGTGCGAAACGAACAGATGGCTGCCGTCAGGTTGTGGTGCCACGGGCAGGCATAAGTGTTGTATTCTTCGTCGCTGAGCGTGTGGTCCGGCCGCATTTCGAGCTCTGGTTTGGCCTTGAATAGTGCGATCCGGTCAATCTTCCGGCTGCGCGCGGGGATGTGTTCCTCGTACCTCCAGCGCAGGCCGCCGAAGAAATCCAGCTGCCGTTCCCTTGGGTGGCCGGTGGCCGGATCCGGGCGGGCCTGGGCGTAGTAGCCGGATTTGTCGAGATGGGCGCTGTCCAGCGACACGGCGTTCGGGTGCTGGACCAGATCTCCGGCATAGAGATCCACCACGTAGGTCAGCATCGCATCCCGCCGTTCTTCGGTCTGAAAAGCCAGCATTTCACCGACTGAACGGTGCTCGCAAAACGGAAAGAACAGGTATTCGGCATTATAACAGTAATAGATCCACCGCTCCGGGAAGGCCGCGATAAAGGCGTTCACGGCATCCGTGAACGCATCGCCCCCGGTCAGGTCAAATGAATTCCGGTCCACCCTGTCCGCGACATCAACCGGCAGGCTGAACGTATCGGGCATCAGGACCACGACGGATTTGAACCCACTTTCCAAGTGATGGCGCACGGTGGTGCCAATCTCGACCTCGTCTTCGACGAAGACCAGCGCAAGCGGGCCCTTGCCCCGTGCACCGGCTCCGCTGTCCAGATAGGAATTGACCGATTTGTGTATCATCAGAAGTCCTGCTTTTGCGCTCTTTCGGCGCCTGAATACGAAACTCCGCCAATCCGGGCCGCATTGCAAGCCCGGGACGGACGGTTTATGTGGGCGCGTTCCAGACCGCAGGGCAATCAGATGACCGCGCCGAAAAAGCTCTACATCAAAACCTATGGCTGTCAGATGAATGTCTATGACAGCGAACGTATGGCCGAAGCGATGGGCGGACAGGGTTATGTCGAAACCGACAGCCCGGAAGACGCCGACATGATCCTGCTGAACACCTGTCATATCCGGGAAAAGGCGGCGGAAAAGGTATATTCTGAACTGGGACGGTTCAGAGGTCTGAAGACCGAAAAGCCGGACCTGAAGATTGGCGTGGCCGGATGTGTGGCCCAGGCCGAAGGCGAAGAGATCATGCGCCGCCAGCCGCTGGTCGATCTGGTTGTCGGGCCACAGAGCTATCACCGCCTGCCCGAGCTCGAAGCCAGGGTCCGCAACGGGGAAAAGGCGCTCGACACCGATTTCCCCGAAGAGGACAAGTTCGAACAGCTCCGGTCACGCCCGCGCGCGCAACGCGGGCCGACGGCGTTTCTGACGGTGCAGGAAGGGTGTGATAAATTCTGCGCCTTCTGCGTGGTTCCCTATACGCGCGGGGCGGAGGTGAGCCGACCTGTCGATCGCATCCTGACCGAAGCGCGCGATCTGGTTGAACGCGGGGTGCGTGAAATCACGCTGCTGGGTCAGAACGTCAATGCCTATCACGGTGCTGGACCGGACGGCGACTGGTCGCTTGCGCGCCTGATCTGGGCGCTGAATGATGTGGACGGGCTGGAACGGATCCGCTTCACGACATCCCATCCCAACGACATGACCGATGACCTGATCGAGGCCCACGGCACCTGCGACAAGCTGATGCCGTACCTGCACCTGCCTGTTCAGTCCGGATCAGATCGTATTCTGAAACGCATGAACCGGTCACACACGGCGGACAGTTATCTGCGGCTGATCGAAAAGATCCGTGCAGCGCGTCCCGATATCCTGATGTCCGGTGATTTCATCGTCGGGTTTCCGGAAGAGACAGAAGCAGATTTTCAGGCCACGCTCGGTCTGATCGAAGAGGTCCGCTACGGTTATGCCTATTCGTTCAAGTATTCCGCCCGTCCCGGCACACCCGCGGCGGAACGCCCGATGGTCGAGGCCGCCGAGGCGGATGATCGCCTCCAGCGGCTACAGGCCCTGATCACGCGCCAGCAGCACGAGCTGCAGGACGCTATGATCGGGCGAACGGTTAAGGTTCTGTTTGAAAAACCCGGCCGTTTCCCGGGGCAGATGGTCGGCAAGTCCGACTACCTGCACGCCGTACACGTGCAGGGCGAGGGGCTGAGCAAGGGCGAAATTTGCCCGGTCCGGATCACCGGGTCCGGCGCGAACTCGCTTGCGGGCGAGCGCGCCTGAGCCCCGGTGCTAGCCGTTACTGCGGCGGTGTTTCCGCCATGATCTGCAGCAGCGACGTGCTCATGTAATCCGGCTGGCGCACACCGTACTCGTCGCGGCAGACACGCTCTCCTATCGCGTGGGCCTGCGGGTAAGAGTAGCCGTGGCGAACCAGATCTTCGACGAACACGGCGTTCGGCCGGTCCCAGATCACGCTCGACGACGGGCCGCGGAAACAGCTGATGGTAATAACCCCGGCATTACTTCCCGGCTTGGTCGGCAGGGTCTGTGCCGAAAGCGACGAAGCTGCCACCAGTACCAGCGCACACACCGAGCCTGTAGTTACAAATGCATTCATTGTCAACACCCCCATGTTTGACAGAACCAGCGCTAGGTGCCCTACCGGCATCTGCACCGGATCTGTCTTCAGACTCTGAACAATATCAGGACTATACAGGCAGCCGGGACGGGCCACAGTGAACTTTTCACACTTGTCGAAAAGAATTGCCCGGGATTGTCCCCGTTTCTCAGACGGTCCGGTGTATCCCGTTGGATTGTCACCAAAACAAATACAAACGGACGCTTGTCCTGAAAAAAGCCACATTTCCGCATCTGGCAACACGCGGTTTTTTTGGTTTCGTGGCGCCTGTGGACGAATCAGCGGTTTTCACCGCGCATGTGACGGAAGTTCGACAAAACAACACAACATGTTGTAGTTTTTCCTTCACAAGCCACCGCAACTTTCCTAACGTTGGCCACATCAAAGCATGCAAAATGCGAGTCGCCGCTGCCAGGCGATTCTTTAGCGGCAAGAGTGGGGGATGTCCGTGGCTTATCAAGGCGGAATTCGGGGTATCCGGATGTTGGCGGGGGTGTTCTCGCTGGTTGTGGCCGGATTTTTTGCGTGGACGACACAGGTTCATGCACAAGACACATCGACAGGGCAACGAACGGTGGTTGGCGAACGCTATGTGCCGACGATCTGGGTTGATCCTGACGGTTGTGAGCACTGGGTGATGGACGATGGGTTCGAAGGCTACCTGAGCCAGCGGCTGGACCGGAACGGCAAGCCGGTCTGTTCCGGTGTTGCGCCTCCGGGAACGGCAACCGGGCCGTTCAAGAAAGGCTCTTCCATCGAAGACCTGATCTGACAATTGAATGCGCGAATTTGCATTTCGGCCGTCCGGAAACCCGGGCGGTCGCATTTGTTTCAGTTCTATGAAATACCCGCTGTCCGCCTTGCGCGGCCGTCGGGATATTGGCACGTTCGAGACAGCAGAACTGTAAGGAGAGCAGCTTGGCAATAGGCGCCCTGACCCCGGAAATGTCGGATGAAACCCCATCCGAGGCCCTGATCGAGTTTCCTGACAATCGATTGTTGATTGACCTGTGCGGCGAATTCGACCGCAACCTTGCTCTGATTGAGCAAAAGCTCGACGTTCAGATCGTGCGGCGGGGCAATCAGCTTGCAGTCATGGGCGAAGAAGCCTCGCGTAAACAGGCAGTCGCGGTGCTGGAGGCGCTTTATGCGCGGCTGGAGGCCGGAAAGACACTTGAACAGGGCGATCTCGACCGGGAATTACGAATGGGCCGGTCCGAAGCCGGAACCGGAGTCCGGCCGGGTGATCAGCTGGAGATGTTCACCGGTGGCAAGGTCGAAATCCACACCCGCAAGAAAGTGGTCGAGCCGCGTACAGATGCCCAAAAGGGCTATGTGAAATCCCTGTTCGAGAATGAACTGGCCTTCGGAATCGGACCCGCCGGGACCGGCAAGACCTATCTTGCCGTGGCGGTCGGGGTCTCCATGTTCATTGGCGGACATGTTGACCGCATCATCCTCAGCCGTCCGGCGGTGGAGGCGGGCGAGCGGTTGGGCTTCCTTCCCGGCGACATGAAGGAGAAGGTCGATCCTTACATGCAGCCGCTTTATGATGCCCTGAACGATTTCTTGCCCGGCAAGCAGCTGTCCAAGCTGATGGAGGAAAAGAAGATCGAAATCGCACCGCTTGCCTTCATGCGGGGTCGGACCTTGTCGAATGCCTTTGTCGTTCTGGACGAAGCCCAGAATGCGACGACGATGCAGATGAAGATGTTCCTGACCCGTCTGGGCGAGGGCAGTCGGATGGTCATCACCGGTGACCGCTCTCAGGTTGACCTGCCGCGCGGCGTGCCCTCCGGCTTGGCAGATGCGGAGCGGCTTTTAGGCAACGTGAACGGTATCGGATTCAATTACTTCACGTCCAAGGATGTGGTACGCCACCCGCTTGTCGCAGCCATCATCGAGGCATACGAGAAAGACAGTGCCTGATCTGGTTTTCTGCCGGATCGAGGATGACCGCTGGCAGGCTCTGGGCCTGCCGGAACTGGCCGAGAACGCAGCGCGCGCAACCCTGAAACAGCTCGACCTTCTGTCTGACGACATGGAAATCAGCCTGCTGGCCTGCGACGACGCCCAGATCGCCGCGCTAAACGGGCAGTTTCGGGGCAAACCGGCCCCGACAAATGTGCTGAGCTGGCCGTCCGAAGAGCGCGGGGCCGAGATTGCGGGCGCGCGCCCCGAGCCACCGCACGATCCTGAACTCGGGGACATCGCGCTGGCTTGGGAAACCTGCACCCGCGAAGCCGCCGAGTCCGGCAAACCAATGGCGGATCACGTCGCCCATCTGGTCGTTCACGGCGTGCTGCATCTGCTTGGGTACGACCACGAACGTGACGCCGATGCCACTCTGATGGAACGTATTGAAACGGGGATACTTGCAACCTTGGGGGTGCCGGACCCATATTAGACATTGATCGGCGGAATTCCCGCCGTGGTTGGGCAAGGTAATGGGCGATACAGACGGCGGGTCTGGGGCAGCGCAAAGCGCGCATCTCATCCCCGATATTGAAGAAAAGCCCGGCTTTTTTGGCCGGATTGTTGAAGCGTTTTCACCGTCGGCCGGGTCTGTGGACGAGGTCGCAAATGGGCGTGTCTCCAGAGAACTTGCATCGCACGGGATCGTCAACCTGCGCCGTATGCAGGTCGAAGATGTTGCCATCCCCAAGGCGGATATCATTGCGGTTCCCGACACCACCGGCAAGTCCGAGTTGGTCGAGATCTTCCGCGAAAGCGGTCTGACACGGATCCCTGTTTACGAAGGGACGCTCGACACGCCGATTGGATTTGTGCACCTGAAGGATCTGGCGCTGTTGCACGGGTTCAACGGGGCCGGCACGGATTTCGACTTGCCTTCGATGCTGCGGCCGCTGCTGTTCGTGCCATCGTCGATGTCCATCGGTGTTCTGCTGACCAAGATGCAGACCGACCGCAGGCACATGGCTCTGGTAATCGACGAGTACGGGGGTGTGGACGGTCTGGTGACGATCGAGGACCTGATCGAACAGGTCGTCGGCGAAATCGAAGATGAACACGACGCTGACGAAGACCAGAGCTGGACCATGGAAAAACCCGGCTGTTACACCGCACTGGCAAAAACACCGCTGGAAGAATTCGAGGCCGAGATTGGCCGTTCGCTCACCGACAGCGACGAAATCGATGGCGAGGAGATCGACACTCTGGGCGGTCTTGTTTTCATGCTCAGCGGGCGGGTTCCGGTCAGAGGCGAGGTGGTTGAACACCCCGCGGGGCTGGAATTCGAAGTGATGGACGCGGATCCGCGCCGGATCAAACGCCTGCGCGTTCGTCTTCCTGAAATGGCTGCCGAATGACGGACGGGCCAATGTGGTCCGGGTCAATTCGTTTTATCCTCCCGTTTGCTCTGGGTGCATTAACGGCATCGGGTCTGGCGCCCTTTGACGCCTGGTGGATTTCGCTGGCCTGCCTCGTGGCAATCGGCTGGATGTTTCAGGCAACACGCCGCCGGTGGGACGCTGCGCGCCTGGGCTGGCTGTTCGGATTTGGCTATTTTGCCATCGGGCTGATGTGGATCGTCGAGCCGTTTCTGGTGGACGTTCAACGGCACGGCTGGATGGCGCCGTTCGGGCTGGCGTTCATGGCTGGCGGCATGGCGCTGTTCTGGTCGGTGGCGTTCTGGTCTGGGTTCATAATGGGCCGGTCTCCGTTGACGCGGACAGCGGCGCTGCTGGCGATGTGGTCGCTGGCCGAATTTGCGCGGGCTTATGTGTTCACCGGATTTCCCTGGGCCGCTCCGGCGCAACTGTGGAGCGCGACCCATACCGCGCAGTTGTCAGCTTGGGTCGGACCGCATGGGCTGGCGTTCTGGACGCTCGCATCGGTCCTGTTCTTGCCGTTTTTGCGTCGGGGGATGGCGATTGCTCTCATTCCGGGAGGATTGTTGATCGCCGGCACCGTGGTTTCGGCGCCCCCGGAACCGGCCGGACCGACGGGCGAACAGAAAATCGTGCGGCTGATACAGCCAAACGCCCCGCAGAACCAGAAATGGCATCCGGACCATGTCTGGTCGTTTTTTGAACGCCAACTGGATCTCACCGCGGACCGCGTGCCGGGGCAGCCGGTTGACTTGATCGTGTGGCCGGAAACCTCCATTCCCACATTTCTGCATCAGGCCGGGCGTGAAATTGGCGCAATCGCGCAGGCGGCAGACGGCGTGCCGGTGGTTGCCGGTATCCGCCGGGTGGATGGGCGGCGGTACTACAATTCGCTTGTGTTCATCGGTGCCTCCGGCACTGTCGAGGCATCTTATGACAAACATCACCTGGTGCCCTTCGGCGAATATGTGCCGCTGGGTGATTTTGCGGCTCGGTTCGGTGTGTCTGGCTTTGCTGCCGAGGCGGGTGAAGGGTTTTCCGCCGGACCAGGTCCGCAGGTGCTGGACATTGCCGGGATCGGACAGGCGCTGCCGCTGATCTGCTATGAGGCAGTGTTTCCGCAGGACGTGAACGGTGCTCCGGACCGGGCCGATGTCTTGCTGCAGATCACAAACGATGCGTGGTTCGGCAAATGGTCCGGGCCGTATCAACACCTCGCTCAGTCCCGGATGCGGGCCATCGAACAGGGGCTGCCGATGATCCGGGTAGCCAATACCGGGATATCGGCGATGATTGACCCTTATGGCCGTGTCACGGCGTCGCTGCCGCTGAACCGGCATGGCGCGGTTGATGCGGCCCTGCCGCATCCACTGCCACGCACTATTTATGCGCGAACCGGTGACTGGCCGGTCTTTCTGTTGGTGCTTGTCCTGGCAATCGTGATTCCCGTGCTACACCCGCGCCGCGGAAAGCCGAATTGAGATTGACCGCGCGCCGGTGCCCGCGTATGGCGCCTGAGCACCGTTACAACGGCTTCCTGACGTAACGGGTCATTATTCCAATGGAGCGTTTTCATGTCCCGACAGAACTACACTTTTACCTCGGAATCCGTTTCCGAAGGCCACCCCGACAAGGTCTGTGACCGCATTTCCGATGCCGTGCTGGACGCATTTATCAGCGAGGAACCCGAGGCGCGCGTGGCCTGCGAAACCTTTGCCACGACCAACCGGGTCGTGATCGGCGGCGAAGTCGGGTTGAGCGATAAGGACAAACTGCACGATTACATGGGCCGGATCGATCAGATCGCGCGGGACTGTATTCGCGACATCGGTTACGAACAGGACAAGTTCCACTGGAACACCTGCGAGATCACCAATCTTCTGCACGAGCAGTCGGCCCATATCGCGCAAGGCGTGGACGCCGCCGACAACAAGGACGAAGGCGCCGGTGATCAGGGGATCATGTTTGGCTATGCCACAACGGAAACGGCGGCGCTGATGCCCGCACCGATCCAGTACAGCCACGCGATCCTTCGTCGCTTGGCCGAGGTTCGTAAATCCGGCGCGGAACCGGCACTGGGGCCGGACGCGAAATCGCAGCTTTCTGTTGTGTATGACGGCGGCAAGCCGGTCGGGGTCAGCTCTATCGTGCTTTCGACTCAGCACCTTGACGAGGCGTTGAGCAGCGACGACATCCGCGAGATCGTCGCGCCCTACATTACCGAAATCCTGCCTGAAGGATGGATTTCCGCCGACACCGCTTGGCACGTGAACCCGACAGGTAAATTCGTGATCGGCGGACCGGATGGTGATGCTGGCCTGACCGGTCGCAAGATCATTGTTGATACCTATGGCGGCGCGGCCCCGCATGGTGGCGGCGCGTTCTCGGGCAAGGATCCCACCAAGGTCGACCGTTCTGCCGCCTACGTCGCGCGCTATCTTGCCAAGAACGTGGTCGCTGCCGGAATGGCCGAGCGTTGCACCATCCAGCTCAGCTATGCCATCGGCGTCAGTCAGCCGCTGTCGATCTACGCGGACACGCACGGAACAGGTGACGTGGCCCCGGCCGATATCGAAACGGCCATCGGTAAGGTCATGGATCTCAGCCCGCGCGGTATTCGTGAACACCTGCAGATGAACAAACCAATCTACCAGCGCACGGCAGCCTACGGCCATTTTGGCCGGGAACCGGATGCTGACGGCGGGTTCAGCTGGGAAAAGACTGATCTTGTGGACGCTCTGAAAGGCGCGGTCTGACCGGTAGAGGGTCGCGCTGATCCAGCGCGACCGCCCCTTCGATCATCCCGCCCTGCGGCGTCAGCCGGGCGCCGAGGTCGCGGGCCAGTTCCAGCATCGTGCGGTTCTCGCGCAGGAACACCAGCCGCGCCTCGGTCAGATGCCCCAGCCGCGCCTCCACCAGCAGTGCGGCAACCAGCAGCCGGCCGAGCGCGACATTCTGGTAAGGTCCTTCGACGGAGACAGCCAGCTCGACCCGGGACGCGTCCGACATTGGCGCGATCTCTCCCGCCCCACGCAGCGCGTCATTGACGAACGCACCCAGAATTGTCGAAGAATTCCAGTCTCGCCCGCGGGTATAGCGGAGAATAGCTTCGTCGTTCATCGCGGCAAAGAACCGGGCGCGCCGGTCTTCGTCGGATAACCGCAGAAGGTGGTTTTCATACCGGTCCGCGTCGCGCCGTGTCAGTGCGCGCACCTTCAACCGCAGATCGGTGCGTGTCAGGGCCGGGTCGCCGCCGAAATGAGGCAGCAGTCTGTTCCGCATGGATTTGAACATCGCGAACCTCGCGCGTTGCATTCCCCCTGATGAAAAAATCGTAGTGTTTCACCGGTTGGATCGCCGGTTTCGCTGCGTTGCGGCATAAATAGGGCTGGGCCAGGCCCGGGTAAAGGGGAGTGCAGGACAATGTCATCAGTTTTCCCCGGACTTGCCGTCGGCGTCGCGGCAACCGGCGCCGATCTGCGCGTTTGCCGAATTCGCGGGCACCGCCTGCCGCGTTGCAGATGGCTGCGGCCCGCGTTACATCGCCGGCCATGACCCGGACCGAACGACCCCATCGCAATTTCTATGGCCGCCTCAAGGGCAAGACGCTGAAGGACAGCCAGAAACGCTATCTGGGCGAAGACCTTGCCGCGCTCTCGCCCGGAGCGGTAGACTGGGAGACCAACCCCGACCGCGCCCCGCTGGACCTCGACGCGCTCTTTGGTGGCCGGCCGGTCTGGCTCGAAATCGGTTTCGGCGGTGGCGAACATCTGGTGCATCAGGCCGGGCGAAACGCCGATGTCGGTATCATCGGCGCAGAACCTTACATCAATGGTGTCGCAATGCTGCTGGGCAAAATCCGCCGCGCCGGCGTGAATAACCTGCGCGTTCACCCCGGTGATGCGCGCGACCTGTTCGATGTTTTGCCCGACGCCTCCGTTTCCCGTGCCTTCCTGTTGTATCCCGACCCGTGGCCGAAGAAACGGCATCACCGGCGACGGTTCGTGACCCCCGAACATCTGGAGCCACTGGCCCGCGTTATGCAGAGCGGCGCAATCCTGCGCGTGGCAACCGATATTCCCGACTATGTCCGGCAGACGCTGGAGCAAGTGCCGCGTGCCGGGTTCGAATGGCTGGCGCGCCGACCGGCCGACTGGCGCGAGCCGTGGGATGACTGGCTGTCAACGCGATACGAGCAAAAGGCGCTGCGCGAGGGGCGCGTGCCGCACTACCTGACCTTTCGCCGGTGCTGATTGCACGTTTCCGGGGGCTCCGTTATCAGAACCTCAAACTGCAAGGACGAACCCGATGTCAGCCCACGGCCCCGCAATTCCCATGTCCTCCGCGCCCTGCGGTCCACTGACCGGTACCGCCGACGTACCCGGCGACAAATCTGTATCGCACAGGTCGCTGATCCTTGGTGCGATGGCGGTCGGAGAAACCAAGATATCCGGGCTGCTCGAAGGTCAGGATGTGCTGGACACCGCCAAGGCCATGCAGGCCTTCGGTGCGGAAGTCACAAATCATGGGGACGGCAAGTGGAGCGTACATGGCGTCGGTGTTGGCGGGTTCGCCGAACCGGACAACGTGATTGACTGCGGCAATTCCGGAACCGGCGTGCGCCTGATCATGGGCGCGATGGCCACGACGCCGATTTCGGCCACTTTCACGGGTGACGCCAGCCTGAACAAGCGCCCGATGGCGCGGGTCACGGACCCTCTGGCATTGTTCGGTACACAGGCCCACGGCCGGGCCGGCGGGCGGCTTCCGATGACACTGGTCGGGGCCGCTGATCCGGTTCCGGTAGAATACCGGGTGCCGGTCCCGTCGGCTCAGGTCAAAAGCGCAGTTCTGCTGGCCGGGCTGAATGTGCCCGGTCAGACGGTTGTAATCGAACGCGAAGCCACCCGAGACCACACAGAGCGGATGCTGTCCGGTTTTGGGGCGCAGATTGTCGTCGAAGATACCGAGGGCGGGCACCGGATCACGCTCACCGGTCAGCCGGAACTGCGTCCGCAGACCATTGCTGTACCGCGCGATCCATCGAGCGCAGCCTTCCCCGTCTGCGCCGCGCTGATCGTTCCCGGATCGGACGTGCTGGTTCCCGGTATCGGGCTCAACCCCACGCGGGCCGGGCTCTATCAGACCTTGCAGGACATGGGCGCGGACCTGACCTTTGAAAACATGCGCGACGAGGGCGGTGAACCGGTGGCAGATCTGCGCGCCCGTTTCTCACCGGACATGACCGGGATAGAAGTGCCGCCAGAGCGGGCAGCCAGCATGATCGATGAATACCCGGTCCTGTCGGTTGTCGCGGCGAATGCGCAGGGCGTGACGATGATGCGCGGGGTACGGGAGTTGCGTGTAAAGGAAAGCGACCGGATCGATGCGATGGCCACCGGGCTGCGCGCCAACGGTGTTGAGGTTGACGAAGGCGAAGATTGGTGGAGCGTACAGGGACGCGGCGCCGGCAGTGTTTCCGGTGGTGCGACCTGCGCCAGTCATCTGGATCACCGGATCGCCATGTCTTTCCTGATCCTCGGCATGGCGGCGAAAAAGGCGGTTTCGGTCGATGACGGCGGCCCGATTGCCACATCCTTCCCGATCTTCGAACCGTTGATGGCGGCGCTGGGGGCCGATCTGTCCCGGAGCGGCGCGTGAGCCTGACAGTTGCGATTGACGGTCCGGCGGCAGCGGGCAAAGGCACCATCGCCCGGGCTGTGGCCGAGCATTTCGGGTTCGCACATCTCGACACCGGTTTGCTCTACCGCGCAGTCGGAGCCCGCACGCTGGAAGGATTGCCGGCCCGGGAGGCGGCGGAAACGCTGGATCCGGCAGATCTGACCCGCGATGACCTGCGCACACCTGATGTTGCGCAGGCGGCCAGCAAGGTGGCCGTGATCCCCGAGGTCCGGGCGGCGCTGCTAGATTTCCAGCGCGCCTTTGCCCGGCGCGCCGGCGGTGCCGTGCTGGACGGGCGCGACATCGGAACGGTGATCTGCCCCGATGCAGAGGTAAAGCTGTTTGTTACCGCCAGCGCCGAAGTGCGGGCAGATCGCCGGTTTCTGGAACTGACCGAGAAGGGGATGAAGGTTGCGCGACAGGAGGTTCTGGCCGATGTCGTCGCCCGGGATCAGCGCGACATGGAGCGGGCCGACGCGCCGCTGAAGCCGGCTGACGATGCGGTGGTGCTGGACACGACGAGCCTGAGCATCAATGCGGCGGTTGAGGCCGCCATCGCGCGGGTAGACACTGCCCTTCGGGCGTAAGACCGGTCCGTCGCCGGGCAGATCTGCCCTCGAAGGATTGTTGCCGGCACGGGCGCTTCCATTGGCATCTTCACCGAACCGTGCGTTGTCGCCTGCGCATCGCGCGCCTACTCTGACTTTTTGATCAGGGAGGCAGCAGCGATGATCCCGAACCGCGCACTCGCGCTCGTATTGGCACTGACATTGACCGGTCCGGTCCTGTCGCGGGAGGCGGAACCGCCCATGACCCTGCAGCGTCTGGCCGATATCATTGTGGCCATTGACCCGGAGGCCCGGGTGTCGGGCGCAGGTTTTTTTGAACTGACGCTGAGCGATGTCCCGGTGATGGTGGTGACGGATCCGGCGGCCGACAGGATGCGGGCGATGGTGCCGATCCGGTCTGCCGAAGGTTTGGATCCTGCGGATCTGTTGCGCATGATGCAGGCCAATTTCGATTCTGCTCTCGATGCCCGCTACGCCGTCGCGCAGGGGCGTTTGTGGGGCGTGTTCATCCATCCATTGTCGCCGCTGGAAAAAGAACAGTTCCTGTCCGGTCTCGCCCAGACGATCAGTGTCGCCCAGACCTATGGCAGCCTCTATTCCGGCGGTTCCGTGGTGTTCGGAAGCGGAGATTCCAACGGGATCTACCAAAAGCTGCTGGAAGATCTGCTGAAGCGCGGCGAGGATATCTGAACGGACGCTCCTCAGCTTGCCGGGTCCGCCGGTGCAGGTGTGTGGTTGAACACGAATGCTGTCCGGCATGCGGCCTCTCCGCCCAACGCCTCGATCTTCCGCTTCTGATCGGCAAAGGCCCGGGTGTTCACCTCGTCAGTGTTGCAGATTGCCTGCAACCGCCGCTCTCCCTCTGCAAGCACCGGGCGGGTTTCGGGGTCGCCGGACAGGTCTGTCAGTTCGTCCGGGTCCGCCTTCAGATCAAAAAGCTGCGGTGGCTGCCCGACATAGGACACGTATTTCCAACGCCCCCAGCGCACCATGAACGTTCCGGTTTTTGAGCCCCCATCGTGGTACTCGCTGAACCCGGTCCGGTCCGGGTCGTCATCCGTATTGGCCAGCATTCGCAACGATACCCCCGGCAACTGCTTGTCCCGATCGGTTTCTGACAGCCCACAAACCTCTTTGGCCGTTGCCGCGATATCCACCAGGTTGGTGCAGGTTTTCACACGATGCCCGGCCGGTATGCCGGGTCCGGCGAGGATCATCGGGATGCCGGCGCTGGCCTCGTACATCACCTGCTTGGTCCAAAGCCCCTGATCGCCCAGCATCTCGCCGTGATCCGACACATAGAGCACCACGGTGTTTTCGGACTGCCTGCCAAGCTCCAGAGCGCGAAGAACCCGGCCAACGCAATCGTCCATGAAGGAGGTCAGACCGAAATAGGCCGCCTTTGCTTCTCTCGCCGTTGTCTCATCGAAATAGGTGTCATAGTTGAAGAACCCGGCGATGTTGCGCAGCTCGGGGTGGTCCGGCTGGCCATTGCCAAACCCGACAGGCAATTTCATTTCCGCCGGAGCGTACATCCCGGACCACTCTTCGGGGCAGGTCAGCGGGTAATGCGGGCTGACCAGAGAGACAAACGCGGTCCATGGGGTGGTGCGGCGTTCCGGCGCCAACAGCCAGGTTTCGGCAGCGTCTGTTATTGCCTTGTCATAGTCGGTGTAGCTGCTGGGACCGACGCCGACATCTGCGGCCAGTTCGCCGGCACTCTTGTACGGCGGCGGATCCTGCCGCAGCAGCCCAACGGCCCAGCCGATGCCATCGACGACATGCATCGGCAGGATCTCCCGGCTGAAACCATTGTCATCTTGGCCGGAACGGAAATGCAGCTTGCCGATTGAAACAACCTCGCGCCCGGCGCCCCGCAGACGATGCATCCAGCTTTGCGGTGTTCCGGCATAGGGCGACGCACTGTCCCAGTGACCCGTGTTATGAACCCAATCCCCGGCCGCAAGCGCGGCGCGGGCGGGAACGCACATGGGCGAGGGGGTGTAGGCATTTTCAAACTGCGTCCCGCGGGCGGCCAGAGCGTCGAGGTTCGGGGTTTTGACGACCGGATGCCCCGCGCAACCCATCGCGTCCTTCCGATGCTCGTCGGAAATGATCACCAGGAAATTCAATTCATCGTTCACCATGTCCTCCAATCAGCCCGTTTGGGCCGCCATCCTCCACGCCGGGCGCAGTTCTCCTGCAGACCGCTTTCAAAACGGCTTTCCCCTTGCAGCATTCGGACCCAATCGTTATAGAGCGCCCGTCGACAAGGCGATACAAGCCACGAATAAAGAGATCGAGCAGGGTCGGGATCACCGGCCCTCTTTGTTTTGTGCATCGTCTGACCAACCTCTAAGACCGGCGGAGACAACCGCTCGGCCAGCAAAACCGATTAAAGGAACAAAACGCCACATGGCATCAGCATCGATGGAGGAATTCGAAGCCCTCCTGAACGAAAGCTTCGAAATGGACACGCCCCAGGAAGGGTCTGTTGTCAAAGGCAAGGTCATCGCAATCGAAGCGGGACAAGCCATCATCGACGTCGGCTACAAAATGGAAGGCCGGGTCGAGCTCAAGGAATTCGCAGAACCGGGCGAAGCGCCCAAGGTTGACGTCGGCGACGAGGTAGAGGTTTACCTGCGCGCCGCCGAAAACGCACGGGGCGAAGCGGTTATCAGCCGCGAAATGGCCCGTCGCGAGGAAGCCTGGGACCGTCTGGAAAAAGCATATGCCGACGACCAGCGCGTCGAAGGCGCCATCTTCGGCCGCGTCAAGGGTGGCTTCACCGTCGATCTCGGCGGTGCCGTGGCCTTCCTGCCCGGCTCGCAGGTTGACGTGCGCCCCGTGCGCGACGCCGGCCCGCTGATGGGCCTCAAACAGCCGTTCCAGATCCTGAAAATGGACCGTCGCCGGGGCAACATTGTTGTATCCCGCCGCGCCATCCTGGAAGAAAGCCGCGCCGAACAGCGCGCCGAGGTTATCGGCAACCTGGAAGAAGGTCAGGCCGTGGACGGCGTGGTCAAGAACATCACCGAATACGGCGCCTTCGTAGATCTCGGCGGTGTCGACGGCCTGCTGCACGTGACCGACATGGCATGGCGCCGGGTCAACCACCCGTCGGAAATCCTGTCGATCGGCGAGACCGTCAAGGTTCAGGTCATCAAGATCAACAAGGAAACCCACCGCATCAGCCTCGGCATGAAGCAGCTGATGGAAGACCCGTGGGATCTGGTTGGCGCCAAGTACCCGCTGAGTTCCGTTCACAAGGGCCGCGTCACCAACATCACCGACTACGGTGCGTTTGTTGAGCTGGAACCGGGCGTCGAAGGTCTGGTTCACGTGTCCGAAATGTCGTGGACCAAGAAGAACGTCCATCCCGGCAAGATCGTTTCCACCTCGCAGGAAGTGGACGTCATGGTTCTGGAGATCGACGGCGTCAAGCGTCGCGTGTCGCTGGGTCTCAAACAGACCATGCGCAACCCGTGGGAAGTGTTCGCAGAAACCCATCCGTCGGGCACCGAGGTCGAAGGCGAAGTCAAGAACATCACCGAATTCGGTCTGTTCATTGGTCTCGACGGCGACATCGACGGAATGGTCCACCTGTCGGACATTTCGTGGGACGAACGTGGCGAAGACGCCATTCAGAACTTCCGCAAGGGCGACATGGTCAACGCGGTTGTGTCCGAGGTCGATGTCGAGAAAGAGCGTATCTCGCTCTCGATCAAGGCGCTGGGCGGCGACAAGTTCGCCGAAGCAACCGGCGGCGTGAAGCGTGGTTCGATCGTCACCGTCGAGGTCACCTCGATCGAAGACGGCGGCATCGAAGTGGAATACGAAGGCATGAAATCCTTCATCCGCCGCTCCGATTTGTCGCGTGACCGCTCTGAACAGCGTCCTGAACGGTTCTCGGTCGGCAACAAGGTCGACGTGCGTGTCACCAATATCGACAGCAAGACCCGCCGTCTTGGCCTGTCGATCAAGGCCCGCGAGATCGCCGAAGAGAAAGAAGCCGTGGAACAGTACGGGTCGTCCGATTCCGGCGCGTCGCTGGGCGACATTCTCGGCGCAGCGCTGAAAGGCGGCGACGAGTAAGCAATTCGCTTACCGGATCTGAAAAAATGAAAACCCCCGCGGAGCTTTGCCCGCGGGGGTTTTTCGTGGGTTCATGAACCGGGTCTGCGCCGCGCCCGGCGCGCGCCGCCCGGATCACCGCTTGCCGGCGTTTTCCCACCGAATCAACAGCTTCAGCGGTTCGGGCAAAATCAGGCGATTTCCCCACATTTCCGGCACATTAACTTCACAATTCCTGTCAACTGACGGATTCAACGACGACTTTTCAGCTTTTTTCAGGTGTTTGAACGGTTCCCGTTTCCGATTTTGTCGTTTGTACTTATAGTTGCTCAAACAAAAAAACTTGTTCAAACCGCCGCCTTGGGGAGGGCCAACATGATCCGCTCGGAACTGATTCAGAAAATCGCCGACGAGAATCCACATCTCTACCAGCGTGACGTGGAGCGGATTGTGAATACCGTCTTCGAAGAAGTTACGGATGCCATGGCGCGCGGCGACCGGGTGGAACTGCGCGGTTTCGGCGCGTTTTCGGTCAAGAAGCGGGATGCGAGAGTGGGCCGTAATCCGCGTACCGGCGAATCCGTGCATGTCGAGGAAAAGCACGTTCCGTTTTTCAAGACAGGGAAGCTGCTGCGCGACCGGTTAAACGGGAAAGAGTAGTTCATGCGCTATATCCGCTACGCCTTTTGGGGTGTGCTCGGGGTTATCCTCGTCTCTGTTTCGCTTGCCAATCGCGATGCCGTTCAGGTCAGGCTGTGGCCCGAAGGGCTGGCCGAGTTGATCGGATTCAATCCGACGCTGACGCTGCCTCTGTTTGCGGTGGGCCTCGGTGGTATTGCCGGTGGCCTGATCATCGGGTTCCTCTGGGAATGGCTGCGCGAGTATAAACACCGTCGTGCCGCAACCGATCGTTCGCGTGAGGTCAGGCGGCTGTCGCGCGAAGTGAACAAGCTCAGGCAGGAAAAACACAAGGACAAAGACGAAGTCCTTGCCATCCTCGAAGAGGCCGGCTGATCCGCAATGTCTACCGGGGTTCAGGTCAAGATCTGTGGCATGACCGATGCCGCGGCGGTCAAGGCCGCTGTGGCCGCCGGTGCGCGATATCTGGGGTTTGTATTCTTTACCAAATCGCCCCGGAACCTGACGTTTGACCGCGCGGCGGAGCTGACCGCACTGGTCCCGGCCGGGCTGTGCAAAGTCGCTCTGCTGGTGAATGCAGACGATGGGTTTATTGACTCGCTTTTGGCGACGGTTCCGATCGATATGCTACAACTGCACGGAACAGAGAGCCCCGGGCGTGTGTCGGAAATCAGGGAACGGTTCGGCCTTCCGGTTATGAAGGCGGTTGGCGTGGCCGATGAAAGCGATCTGCCGCCCTTGCTGGACTATGCGAAAGTGGCGGATCAATTGCTGGTGGACGCCAAGCCACCACGGAATTCCGAACTTCCTGGCGGGAACGGACTGACCTTCGACTGGCGGCTGATTGCCGGGCGCCGTTGGCCGGTGCCCTGGATGCTGGCCGGGGGGCTGACGCCTGAAAACGTTGCCGAGGCGGCGCACCTGACGGGCGCGCGGCAGGTCGACGTGTCCACGGGTGTCGAAGCTGCGCCGGGCCAGAAGGATGCGGCAAAGATACATGCGTTTCTGGCGGCGGCGGGTGCTGCCGACGGCTGACGCCTCAAGAGGAGTGGCCGATGCAGAGTGGATTTGCGAGACTGGGAGTTGCGGCTCTAACCTGCACATTGTTTGCCGGCGTGGCCATGGCCCAGCTGGGTGTGCACAAGCTGCCCGTGCAAAAGCGCATCTTTGCAATGAAGGACATGGCCGACGATACAAAGGTTCTGGGGCGAATGGCCAAGGGGCAACAGGCGTTTGATGCTGCCACGGCGCAAAGAGCCATTGATGAAATCGCCGCCGAGGCCGGGCGCATTCCCGCATTGTTCAAGGCCTTCGAAACCGAGGCGGGATCAGATGCGCGCACGGAGATCTGGAGCAACTATCCGGATTTCACTGCCCGTGCGGCGGCGTTGCAGAAAACGGCTGCCGGGTCGACTGTGCGGTCGCCCGCGGATCTTAGCGGGGCACTGAACCGGATCGGTGCAGCCTGCAAGTCCTGCCACCAACAGTATCGAAAATAGCTGGCAATTTCGGTTTCCGCGCTCTTATCCGGATCCGGAACTAACGTTTCTCAACGGGGGCTGGTGCAGCCCGCGTTGGTATCGCGTCCCGAAACGGCTTGTTCTCCCAACCTGCGCGAACTAGGAACGGTTCACCCAAGTTCGGAGACGCAAGATGCCTGATGATCTGATCAATTCCTTCATGACCGGCCCGGACGAACAGGGCCGCTTTGGCAAGTTCGGCGGACGTTTCGTCAGTGAAACGCTCATGCCTCTGATCCTCGATCTGGAAACCGAGTACGAAAAGGCAAAGACCGATCAGAGCTTCTGGGACCAGATGAACGATCTCTGGACGCATTATGTCGGCCGGCCAAGCCCGCTGTATCATGCGGAACGTCTGACTGACCATCTGGGCGGCGCCAAGATTTACCTCAAGCGCGATGAACTGAACCATACCGGCGCGCACAAGATCAACAATGTGCTGGGTCAGATCATCCTCGCCCGGCGCATGGGCAAGACCCGGATCATCGCCGAAACCGGCGCGGGTCAGCACGGTGTCGCTACCGCCACCGTCTGTGCCAAGTTCGGGCTGAAATGCGTTGTCTATATGGGCGCGCACGACGTGGAACGTCAGAAGCCCAACGTATTCCGGATGCGGCTTCTGGGTGCCGAAGTGATCCCGGTTACCTCGGGTCGCGGCACGTTGAAAGACGCAATGAACGACGCGCTGCGCGACTGGGTCACGAATGTCCGTGACACGTTCTATTGCATCGGCACCGTGGCCGGGCCGCATCCCTATCCGGCCATGGTTCGCGACTTCCAGTCGATCATCGGCAAGGAAGCCAAGGAACAGATGCAGGCTGCCGAAGGCCGTTTGCCCGACACGATCATCGCCGCCATTGGTGGGGGTTCGAACGCGATGGGGCTGTTCTACCCCTTCCTTGACGACAAGTCGGTCGAGATCATCGGCGTCGAAGCCGGGGGCAAGGGCGTGGACGACCGCATGGAGCATTGCGCGTCACTGACCGGTGGGCGTCCGGGCGTATTGCACGGCAACCGCACGTATCTTTTGCAGGATGATGACGGCCAGATCCTCGAAGGGTTCTCGATTTCGGCCGGTCTGGATTATCCGGGGATCGGGCCCGAGCACAGCTGGCTGCACGAATCCGGGCGGGCGCAGTATGTCTCGATCACCGACAAGGAGGCTTTGGAAGCCTTCCAGCTCTGTTGTCTGCAAGAAGGGATCATTCCGGCGCTGGAGCCGAGCCACGCGTTGGCCCACGTGATGAAAATCGCGCCGAAACTGCCCGCCGATCACCTGATCTGCATGAACATGTGCGGACGCGGCGACAAGGATATCTTCACCGTCGCCCGGCATTTGGGTTTCGAGATGGCCGAGGCGGACTGAGTTTTCCTGTCGTCCGGCGACGGGAAGAAACGAGCGCAACGCGGTCGCATTCTGTCACCGCTAAGTGATGGCCGGGAACCCGGTGATGCTGCGGCTCAAAGGGCTTGAGACGCTGGAGAGCATGTCAGGGCGGGTCGATCCGGGCAACCGGGCCGGTCTTTCTGCCATAGTCTTCGAAGACGTCGCGACTGTCCCGGATTACAAGGCTGGAGAAAGCTGCCGCTTTGCATTTCTTTCAACAGACGGAGTCCGCGAAACCCATTCAGGTCCTTAAGCCGATATCGCGTCCCGCGTCGTGCCCTGACCCGCCCATCCCGGCAATGAAGGCCGTGCTTGATCCGTCCGGGCGCTGCGATAGACTTCCCTTGGGGCGACCGGAGGCCGGCGATGTTAACGCGAATTGCAGTGCTGCTTTTTGCACTTGGTCTGGCTCTGCCGGTATGGGCGGACCCCGAAGAAACTGTGCAATGGATCTACGATTCTCTGGCCGGTCTGGGACCTGACGAATACAAGGGGTTGGCCTATCTGTCGTCGCCCGAGCTTCGCAGCCAGTACTTCACTGACAGCCTTGTTGCGTTTTTCGAGGCTGAGGACAGCTATCGTTCGGCCGGATTGCCGGGATGCGTTGCATTCACATTCGACAAACCTGGCCCGGTCTTTGACGCCGCCACGGCGCAACGGACCCTGACGCTAAGCTCGACTTACTGGCCTGACCGTCAGGATGTCACGGCGTCCTTCAGCAACGGGGGCGAAATTGTCCGGCTCACCTACAAATTCCTTGCCCGGGATGACGTGTTCAAAATCGACGACATTGCCGGACCGGGTTGGCGGGCGTCGCGTTTCGTCTGCACCCCGCGCGGTGCCGCACAGTCTGACAGCGGTTCAGACAGGTCAGACGATGGCGGCGCTGATCCCGTCGCTTATACCGGCGGGGCGGCTCAGTATTGTTACAGCGGACAGGGCAATGCGCTGCGACTTGATGTCGGCGAGGACGGACGGGCGGCGTTTTTTCTGAAAAGCGTTCAGTCCACGGGCCACAGCTGCAAGGCCAGCGGGGAGGCCCGGTGGACCGGCGAGGGCTGGCGCTATGACGCGATGCTAGAAAGCGGCCATTGCGTGTTGGAATTCCTTGTCACCGCTGGTCAGGGCCTGCGGCTGGCCGATCCCGGGTTCGAATGCAAACCGTCACTTTGCGGGCAACGCGCAACGCTCGACGGGCTGGTATTTGCCCGCTCGGAGCAAATCGATTGTGCATATTTCCGACAATAGTCGAATGGGATCGATCAGGATCTTGCCCATTTCTCCTTTTCATGCGCGATCCGAAAAGGATCCATGAAATATCCGATCATGACGTCGGTGGACTGTTCATAGGCCGCGGCCAAAGGCATTTCGATCTGCTGATAGAACATGCGTTTGCCTGCCGCCAATGCCGCGGGGTGGCCCCGGGTCAGTTTGCGCGCAAACGTATAGGTGGCTTCCTGCAGTTCATCCGCCGGAATGACGCGGTTGATCAGCCCCGCTGCACGGGCCCAATCAGCGTCGAAATACTCGCCCGAAAGTGCCATTTCCATCAGGGCATTGCGGCCAATTACCCGACCGACTGCAACAGATGGCGTCGTGCAGAAACCACCGTTTTGTACGCCGGGAAGACAGAACGTAGCTTGCGGAGAAGCGAAAGCCAGATCGCAGGATGCCACCAGTTGCAGACCGCCGGCAGTTGCGATGCCTTCGACCATGGCAATCACGGGCTGGGGCAGGTTGACCAGAGCCTGCATCATGGCGGCGCATTTCTCGAATAATTCCTGCAGATAGGCCAGACCATCATCCGAGTCAGCGCGATGCCGCGCGATTTCCTTCAGGTCGTGACCGGCGCAAAACACGTGGCCCGGCCCGTGCAGCACCACGACACGGATCGCTGGGTCGTTGGCGCAACGGTCCAGCGCCGCGATGATATCCTCGATCATCGCCAGAGACAGAGGATGGGCCGGCATCGCGCCCAATGTCAGGGTCAGAATCTGGTTGTCGCGGCTTTCTGATACCAGCGCGGCGGGCTGCATTTCATTCATGGTTCTGACCTCAAATCATATCCTGTGCATGCGCTTTAAGCACGTCCAGCGGCACCACCTCCAAGGCGCGTAGATGAGTGCTGGCCAATCGGACACGGGGCGCACAGCCTTCGTCGGCCGCCTGCATGAACCGGGCGGCACACAGGCACCATTGGTCGCCGGGCTGCAGTCCGGCAAAGCGGAATTCAGGGCTCGGCGTGCTCAGATCATTGCCGACATATTTGGAATAGGCCAGAAACTCGGCAGTCATGATCGCACACACGGTGTGGCTGCCATGGTCGGCGTCGCATGTGTTGCAGTGTCCGTCCCGAAAAAAGCCCGTTATCGGATCGACAGAACAAGGCGACAGCGGATCGCCCAGAACATTGATGCTTTCGTCCGGTTCCATACGGGGATCTTACAGGTTCCGGGCGATTCGGCGCATGATTTCGACGTTCCCGGTGTGAATCCCCTTGTCGCGGAACTTGCGATCCGCCGCAGTCACCACGATGACCACGCCGCGCACCTGATCTATGTACAGGTACTGGCCATAAACACCACGACCCAGAAACTCGCGTTCGCTCGCGCCGACCGGGATCCACCATTGGAAGCCATAGCCGATTTTGCCCGGTTCCGTCGGTGCCGAAGCTTCGGTGGATTCCGTTACCCACGCGGCCGGAACAACCTGTCTGCCGCCATATTCACCGTTTTGCAGGATCATTTGACCGAACCTTGCGTAGTCGCGCGTGGTGAAATTCAGCCCGCCCAGAACGAAGGCCACGCCGGCACCGTCGGTCACGTAATAGCCGGCCTGTTCAAGCCCCAGCGGTGCAATGATTTTCTCGGACATCAGATCAGGCACGCTGCGCCCCGTGGCCCCGCGGATGACCATGCCGACAACATGCGTGTCGATGGACACGTATTGCCATTTGTCTCCCGGCGCGGCGAACGTGTCCATGAACCCGGCGGTGAAGTTGTCGAGCGTTCCCCCCAGAGCAAGAACATAACCCATCATGTTTATGTCCGAGGTCCTGTCGTGGTAGTCTTCGTCGAACACGATGCCCGAAGCCATATTCAGCACGTTGCGCACGCTGGCACCGTCATAGGCTGACCCCTCAAGCTCTGGTGCGTATTTGGTAACAGGGTCATCAAGCGAGGCGATTGCCCCTTCTTCAACCAGAACGCCGAACAGCGCCGACAGGTAACTCTTGGCTATGGACCACGAAATCCGCCGGTCATCTTCCCCGGTACCGAGATAGTAGCTTTCATGCACCTTTGCCCCGTCCTTCATGACCAGAAGCGAGGTGACCTTTCTCTGCTCGATCCAGTCCTGAACGCCATCGGGAAGCGTAGCGGGCTCACCATCAGGCAATTGGCTGACCGCCCCGTCGCCACGTGGGACCGGGGCCGTGAAAAAAGCCGCATCCATGTTGCTGAAATTGCCGACAATGTTTTCTTCGAAAAAGAGGGTGTAGACGGCGTTGAGCCGACCGAGTTCGTCCCGCTTCCAGATCCCGACAACAACCGCCGCCAGAACCAGAGCCAGCAATATCCGGCCAAGCCATTTGAAAAACGTGCGCATGTCGCTCCTCCCGAGAATGGAGCCATATCATCACGTCGGGCACACTTGGGCAAATCCGACGTGGCGACAGGTTCAACCGGGCGGCTGCGGGTTCCAATCAACCCAACGACCGTGGAAATCTGCACGCCCGAGTGAAATGTGCAGATCGCCGGGCCATATCCGCAGCGTGATCCCGGCACCGGGGCTGCGTTCATCCGCTTCGAAACGCAGCCAGGCCAGCGGCGAGGCTTCGGTCGCGGTCTGCCCGGCCGCCTCGATCAGGGTTGTTCCCGTCTCTTTTCGCTCTGCCGGAAAATACTGCCATGCGATCGTGTGGTAGATCAGGTGCAAATGCCCGTCACGTCGCGTTGCCAGCCGGTGTTCAAGCCATTCAATGGCGTCCCCCCTGTCGACGGGCGCCGTTTTGGCGGAAATGGCGGCGCGGGTCAGGTCCTGCCGGTGGGGCTGATCGGGCCAGAGGTATGACATCAGTCGCATCGTCTGATCCGGTTCGGACGGATCCAGCGGGTTCAGATCGACGCCGCGGCGTTCAGCGACCCTGACACCGGCGTCAGGGGGCAAATCGCCCTGCCATTCCGGAGACAGTGTCAATACCGGGTCGTCCGGCCCCAGCGAGCCCCGTTCCGTTTCCAGCTGGTAGAGATCCCAGGCCAGGTTCAGGCCGGCGCTGGCGCCCAGTTCTGACACAATGAACGGCAGACCGAAACGCGCGGATAGCCAGTGCGCTGCAGGGATGAGAACAACGCTTCGGCGGACTTCGTTCGTTTGGGGGGCCGAGATCATCCAATCGAGGATGAACCCGCTGTGCTGTGAAAGCGCGCGCCATATCTCGTGTTCGAAAACTGTGTCTGACACGGCCGCGGGAGGGTACGCAGCCGCCAGTTTGGCATCCCGCCCCGTCAGCACCAGCGCGTGCAGCGCCCCGGCCAAACGCAGCGGCAAAGAATGCCCGCCCGCGCCGATGTCGTCGTCAAAGCCCCGGCAGAATTCCGCCAGAGGCGTATCTTCGCTCCAGGTCGCGGCCAGCATTCTTTGTTGCCGGCCCATGAACGGAGAACCGAGAGCCTCGCATGCTTCGGCCTGCCGGACGAGGGCGTCGGGCATGTTCACTTGAACTTGTCCATCAGCTTTTGCAGCGCCGAACGGGCGTCTGGCGGCGGGGTTTCGGCGGGTGCCGGCTTGGGGGTTGGCGGCTTGGGCGTTTTGCTGGATCGCGGCGGCGCGGTGCGCAGCGCGATGGCGTTCATGAACTTGCCGCCGTCTCCCGAGGCAAGGTGCGAAGACCCATCCGAAATCCCCTGCAGCACATCTTCGACCCAACCAGCTTCGGCTTTGGCAAAATCACGCAGGACATAGCCGGGCACGGCTTCCTTGCGGCCGGGATGTCCGACACCGATCCGAACGCGCCCATATCCGTCGCCAATATGGGCATGAACCGACCGCAAACCGTTGTGGCCCGCGTGGCCACCGCCTGACTTGAAGCGTACTTTGCCAGGGGCAAGGTCGATTTCGTCATGCAGGACGATCACGTCCTCAACCGAGAGCTTGAAAAACCGCATCGCTTCGCCGATCGACTGGCCGGAGTTGTTCATGAAGGTTTCGGGTTTCAGCAGGAGCACCTTTTCCGAACCTAGCCGGCCTTCGGAAACCGAGCCCTGGAACTTGGATCTCCAGGGGCCGAAACCATGCGCATCGGCGATACGATCAACGGCCATATAGCCGATATTGTGCCGGTGACCGGCGTATTTCGCCCCGGGATTTCCCAGTCCGACAATGAGTTTCACCGCCTCGCCCCTACTATGCGCACCTGTTGCCTTGCATGCCCCGGAGCGCGGAAAAAATCCAGATCGGAGCACAAACAAAAAACGGGGCCCGAAGGCCCCGCCCGTCTTCGCACTGCCGCGAATGTCACTCTTCGGCCGGAGCCTCGACTTCGACTTCAGCTTCGTCGCCTTCTTCTTCGTCGTCCGAAGAGGCCAGCCCGGTCGGAGCCGAGATTGCAGCAATCACGAAGTCACGGTCGATTGTGGCTTTGGTGCCTGCGGGCAGATCTACGCCGCTGATGGTTGTCGAGTCGCCGATCTCCAGACCAGTCAGATCAACAACCACCTTTTCGGGAATTTCACCCGCTGTCACGACCAGCTCGATTTCCGGTCGCACAATGGTCAGAACACCGCCGCGCTTGATGCCGGGTGCCGCATCTTCGTTCACGAACTCGACCGGAATGAACAGATTGATCTTCGTGGTCCGGCGCAGGCGCATGAAATCGACATGCGTGGGCAGGTCCTTGACCACGTCGCGCTGAACGTCGCGGCAGATCACGCGCACGTCTTCGTGCCCGTCGACCTTCATGTTGAACAGGGTCGACTTGAACCGGCCGGCCTTCAGCATCTTGAACAGCTTGTTAAAGGGTATGTTGATGGGCAGCGGGTCTTTTTCGCCACCAAACACAATCCCCGGAACCATCCCGTCGCGACGAGCCTGACGAGCGGCGCCCTTGCCTGTCCCCGTCCGTTCCAGAGCTTCGAGATTAGGAATCTCACCAGCCATGATATTTCTCCAATGTTAGGCGGAGTGCCTCCAAGGCTGTCACCCCGCGTGAAGCCGCGTCCATAGACGAATCCGGGCAGATTGGAAAGTGGATTCTGTGCCGCCTTCAGATGTCGGTAATCAGATGCCCGCCGGCTTGCTGTACCCGGTCATACAACGTGAATTCTTCTGCCCGCGCGTCTCGCAGCCGGGTGCGGATTTCCGGTGTCAGTGGCGCGTCGGTATCCGGCGATACGTTCTTTTGCTTCAGCAGGATTTCTGTGCCGAAACGATCATTCAGAAAGGCCCTCAGTTTCGGCTGGGCCTCGTAGGCAAACAGGTGGTGCACCATCACTTGCCCGCGGCTTCCGGTCAGCATCTTGATCTGGCTGCCGATCCCGGCATGAGGCGGCGGCGGATCCTTGATTACGTCCTGCACGAATTCGTCAAAGCTCAGCCCAATTGCGCTCTTGCTGCCTTCATGACCTTCACGTGTCCGATAACGGTACCAGCTGCGGATCTGTTCCTCGGGTTCACGGATCACTGCGAACCGCTCGGGCTGCAGATCAAACGCATTGTTCAGAAAGGGCGCGATCCTCCGGTGAAACCGCTGCGCTGTCATGTGCTTGCGCTGTTTGCCGAATATGATGTCCGCCTTGGGGCGCAACGCCATTTCAATCGCGGTGGTCCCGGTCTTGGGCACCGCGATAAACGCCAGTCTCTGATCGCTGAATACCAGCATCGACGCGCAATCAGCCCTGCCAGTTTCCTTCGAAATCCTTCGGGACCAGCAGGTTCTGCCGCCCCAGGTTCGCGACATTGGTTTCGCCGCACAGTGCCATGGAGACATCCAGCTCTTTGTGGATGATCTCCAGCGCCGTAGTCACCCCGGCTTGTCCCGCGGCACCCAGCCCGTAAATGAACGCGCGACCGATGAAAGTGCCCTTTGCGCCCAGAGCCAGCGCCTTCAGCACGTCCTGACCCGAGCGGATGCCACTGTCGAGATGCACTTCGATGTCGTCACCCACGGCGTCCATGATCGACGGTAGAACCCGGATCGAGCTGAGTGCACCGTCCAGCTGACGGCCGCCGTGATTGGAAACGACAATGGCATCCGCGCCAAGCTTGGCCGCCATTTTAGCGTCCTCGGCATCAAGGATACCCTTGAGGATCACCTTGCCGTCCCACTGCTCCATCAGCTTGGCCACTTTGTTCCAGTCCAGCGCCGGATCGAATTGTTCGTTGGTCCACGCGCCGAGCGAGGACGTGTCCGAGATGCCGTCCACATGGCCTACGATATTGCCGAATTCCCGCCGCTTGGTGCCGAGCATCTCCATCCCCCAACGCCATTTCGTCGCGAGGTTGGCCATTGTCGAAAGCGTCAGCTTCGGTGGGGCGGACAGCCCGTTCTTCAGATCCTTGTGCCGTTGGCCAAGAACCTGCAGATCCAGTGTGATGACCAGAGCCGAACACCCGGCCGCCTTGGCGCGCTGAATGAGGCGCGAGGTATAGTCCGTATCCTTCATCGTATAGAGCTGGAACCAGAACGGTTTGGTCGTGTGTTCGGCCACATCTTCGATCGAGCAGATCGACATCGTCGACAGGGTAAACGGCACGCCAAAAGCCTCGGCTGCCTTCGCGGCCTTGATCTCGCCATCCGCGTTCTGCATACCGGTTAGCCCAACCGGTGCCAGCGCGACCGGCATAGACACGTCCTGCCCGATCATCTGTGACGCCGTGCTGCGACCGGTCATATCGACGGCCACGCGCTGCCGCAGGCGGATGTCATCGAAATCCGAAGAGTTGTCCCGGAATGTCTGTTCGGTCCAACTGCCGGATTCGCAATAGTCATAGAACATCCTCGGGGCGCGGCGGCGATAGGTGTCCTTGAGGTCTTCGATGTTGGTGAACACGGGCATGGCAGGCTCCGGCTGGAATAGGTCAGCCATGTGTACCAATCAATCGCGATTTTCTCAATGTGCCAACATACACACTTTAAAAATACGAAATAGTACTATATAGATAAATATGGTATTTAACCGGAGTGATGAAGAATGTCCATTTCCCGCAGAAAAACACTGGCAGTTCTTGGAGGGGGTTTGATTTTTGCCGCCGCCGGAGGCGCTTACGCCGTCACCCGAAAACCGGACCGGGCGCTGGACCCGTGGACGCGGGCGGGCAGCTATGACGATGTGCGGAAACGGGCGTTGAGCTATGCGATTCTGGCCCCGAACCCGCATAACAGGCAGCCCTGGATCGTTGATCTGTCAATTCCGGAGGAGATAACACTCTATGTCGATACAAACCGTTTGCTGCCGCACACGGATCCGTTAAGCCGACAGATCGTCATCGGGTTGGGCTGTTTTCTGGAGTTGCTGGCGCTTGCCGCTGCGCAGGAAGGCTTTGGAACGGAAATCGACCTCTTTCCCGACGGGATGGAGGACGGGCGACTGGATACGCGTCGCGTCGCGGTTGTCCGGCTCGAAGACGGACAGGCGCACCCGGAACCGGCGCTGTTTACGCAGGCCCTGAACCGGCGGTCTCTGAAAGAACCTTATGACATGTCCCGGCCTGTCGATGGGAAAACGCTGAACGCGTTGCAGCAGGCGATAGCGCGTGGCAGCCTTGTCGGCACATCAAACGATGCGTCCGAGGTCGAAGCACTGCGCGATATCACGGTGAAGGCGCTTGAAATCGAGCTTCTGACCCCGGCAACCTACAAGGAGAGCGTCGATTTGTTCCGCATCGGCCGGCGCGAGGTTGAGGCCAATCCGGATGGCATCGATTTTTCAGGCCCGATGTGGGAAACGCTGCACCTGACCGGGTTGTTTACCCGTGAAGGTGCACTGGATCCTGACGGATTTTCCTTCCGGTCGGGGCTGGACATGGTCCGGGCTGTGGCCGGGTCGGGTATGGCCTTATATCTGGCAGGTTACACCCGGAAACACCCGTCAGGAACAGATCATGGCCGGGCGGGATTGGGTCCGGCTGAACCTGGCGGCGACGGCACAGGGCCTGGGCGTGCAACCAATGAGCCAGCCCTTACAGGAATACCCGGAAATGGAGGATCTCTACATGCAGGTCCATCAAAGGCTGGCCCCCAATGGCGGAACCGTGCAAATGTTGGGCCGGTTGGGGTACGGCCCGCAGGTTCCGCAAAGCCCGCGCTGGCCGTTGGAGGCAAAACTGAAGGCAGTTTGATGCAGGATGGGGATGAGGCGAAATTCTTCGGGGTCTTTCTGGAAATCGGGATCATCGGCCAGCTCAGCCGGACGATCCTCGAATCCCACTTGCCAGACGGGCTCCTCGCGCCGCATTTCGGTGTTCTCAACCATTTGATCCGTGTTGCGGACGGGCGCACGCCGGTTGAGCTGGCGCGCGCGTTTCAGGTGCCGAAGACCTCGATGACCCACACCGTGGTCGGGTTGCAGAAAATGGGGCTGGTGGATGTGCGGCCCAACCCGAACGACGGAAGGTCCAAATGCGTGTGGATCACCGAAAAGGGCCGGGTAATGCGAGACGACACAATCGCCGGCATGGAGCCGGAGATGAAAAAAATGGCTGATGGCTTCGATGTTAACAAGCTGGCGGCGATTCAGCCGGTGCTGACCGAATTGCGGGTCTTTCTGGACAATCATCGCAACGCGGAACCGCCGCGCGATCGGGTGGTGGAGCGATAGCAGTGTATTTTGACGACCTGCCGGTAGGGCACCGTTTCGATACCGGGACACGGACCGTAAGCGAGGCCGAGATCATCGCGTTCGCACACCAGTATGATCCGCAGCCATTCCATACCGACCCCGAGGCGGCGAAGAACACCATCTATGGCGGGCTGATCGCCTCGGGCGTGCAGACAATGGGCGTGGCGCTGCGGCTGGTGTTGGAAAGCGGCGTCTGGGCCGACGCCTCGATGGGCTCGCCAGGGCTGGATGCCGTGCGGTTCACCCGACCCGTCCGACCCGGCGATACGCTGCGGGTAGAGGGCGAAGTGTTGTCTTCGGAGCCCTCGAAATCACGGCCTGACCGCGGGAGAGCCCGGTTCAGGTACGAGGTGTTCAATCAGGACGGAGACTTGGTGATGAGCTGGGAGGCAATCCAGTTGCTGAAGCGCAATCAGTAACTGCACCGGCCGGTTCCGGGGCCGGCATCGCTCGACACTGTCATTTCGAACAGGTGCTGTCCAACCACCGCGCATTCGCGAACCTGCCGAAGCATTCAGCCTGAAGGGATCGGCCTGAGGTGTAGCGGCGGAACATGTCCGGCAGACTTCATTCGCCGATCAGATAGGTATTCACCCAGTCCACGGATTTTTGCACCGCGATCTGCGCCTCGGTGGTATCCGGGAGTACCGTCATGAAAACATGCGGCATGCCCTCGTAGAGGTCCAGCTTCACCCTTTGCCCGGCTTGATCAATGGCCTGATAGTGACGGATGAAATTGCTCAGAAAAATTTCCTTGGTCCCACCTTGGATCAGCGTTGGCGGGAAACCCTTCGTATAGTCGCCATAAACAGGGGAAACATAAGGATGCCGGTGGTCCGCTGCGTCCGCATAGGCCAGCGCCGCCGAACGCAGATAGTGTTCATAAGTGTAAAACGGTTCGGCATTGCGCAAGGTCACATAGGTGTCCCCGGTTTCGGAAATGTCGGACCACGGTGACCACAGGATCAGTGCAGCCGGCATACTCATGCCCTGATCCCGCATTTTCAGCACACTGCCCGCGGCGAGACTGGCCCCGGCGGATTCTCCGAAAACCACGATGTCGTCACTATCGACACCCGCCTCGACCAGTCCTGCAAGAACCGATACGACTTCATCCGTGACGTGCTGCCATTTGACATGCGGAGCCAACGAGTAATCGATGGAAAATACGGACAACCCGGTTGCCTGTGCAAATTGCGCGGCCCCGGCAATGGCGGTTCGGGCCGAGTTCGAGACATAAGCGCCGCCGTGCAGGAATACGCCGAATTTCGTCTTCGAAACACGGTGTTCCGGCGTGATTTCCAAGACGGGAACGCCGCCTATTTCGATCTCTTCATATGTTGCGCCGAACCTTGCGACGGTTCGCGCTGCCCGGGGCGCACGGGCCACAATGCGCGCGTCCTGTATGTCCCGCCACCCCGCCAGATCATCCGGTGCCGGCGCAGATTTGGACCGGTCCGCGCCAATCGCTTCAAGCACCGGCTCCCATTCGGGCGAGATTGTTGTCGGTGCAAACGCCCAGAGCGGAGAGGTGTCCTGCGCATTTGCAGACCCGGTCAGCAGGCAGGTCAGCACGGCAGCAAAAATGGTGCACCCTGATTTGCGTCGGCTCATCCCTGCGTTCCTTCCGGCCGGTCTGTCTGGCCGAAAGCGTACAGATTCGGTGACGGGATTACAGGGCCGAATTCGCGTGTGCGCGATGTCCGGTCTGAACCGGGCCGCGCGGTTCTTAGACGGAATGCGCCCCGTCAGCGAGCGATTTTACGAAGGCCAGAACATCGCCGGCCGGTTCGCCGTCGCCAATCTTCGATACGATGGCCGATCCGACCACCGCTCCATCCGCGACACCGGCGATGTTGGCGGCGGTTTCAGGGGTCTTGATGCCGAAGCCTACGATGACCGGCAGGTCGGTCGCGGCCTTGATCCGGGCAACATCGGGCGCAACATCACCCGCCTGCGCCTCGGCCGCGCCAGTGATGCCGGTGATCGAGACATAATAGACAAAGCCGGACGTGTTCTGCAGCACCTTGGGCAGGCGCCGGTCGTCCGTTGTCGGCGTTGCCAGCCGGATGAAGTTCAGTCCGGCCGCCTGCGCGGGCAGGCAAAGCTCTTCATCTTCCTCGGGCGGTAGATCGACAATGATAAGCCCGTCGATGCCGGCCTCTTTCGCTTCGGCCAGAAAACGGTCGACGCCGCGGGAATAAATCGGATTGTAATACCCCATCAGCACGATCGGCGTTGTGTCATCGGTTTCACGGAAGCTGCGTGCCAGCTCCAGTGTTTTTAGCAATGTCTGGCCGCCATCCAGCGCCCGCTGTCCGGCCAGCTGAATCGTCGGGCCATCAGCCATCGGGTCAGTAAACGGCAGGCCCAGTTCGATCACGTCAACACCGGCGCCGGGCAGGCCCTTCACCACCTCGAGCGAACGTTCATAGTCGGGATCCCCGGCCATCACGTAGGCGACAAAGGCTTTCTTTCCCTCGGCGCGGAGCGCGGCGAATTTGGCGTCGATGCGGCTCATGGGGGCTCCTTCAAGATATCTGTCCGGCACCCATGCCCAAAGACTGCGGGAATTTCAATGGGCCGTTGCGTCATCTTCACATACGATCATCCACGGTGTGCCATACCGGTCCGTGCACATGCCGAAGCCGGCCGAGAAAAACGTGGCCTCGAATGGCATCCGGATCTCACCGTGTTTGGCCAGCCGGTCGAAGACGCGCTTGGCCTTTTCCGGGTCGGCATAGCTCATCTGGATGTGGAAACCGGCGGGCTGGACGTATGCCCCCATCAGGCTGTCAGAGGCCATGATTGTCCGCGTTCCCAACTGAACCTGCCCATGCATGACCATCCCCTGCTGTTCTTCGGTGAACTGGGCCGCCATCGGGCTTTGCCCGACGGTCTGGACGATGCTGGCTTCGGCGCCGAAAACCTCGGCATAAAACTCCAGCGCCTCGGCGCAGTTTCCATCAAAACTGAGATAAGGGGTGAAGGTCATGACGTGGCTCCGGCATCTCGATAGCTTGAACCCTACCACAACTGTGCCTAGAAGCAGCGCGGCAAATGAAGGAGTGGCTCACATGGGCTTTCGAATGGGGATCGTCGGGCTGCCGAATGTCGGCAAGTCCACGCTGTTTAACGCGCTGACGCGGACTGCCGCCGCGCAGGCAGCCAACTTTCCGTTCTGCACGATCGAGCCGAACGTGGGCGAGGTTGCGGTGCCGGACGAACGGCTGGACAAGTTGGCGGTGCTGGCGAAGTCGAAGCAGGTCATCCCGACCCGGATGACGTTTGTGGACATTGCCGGGCTGGTGAAGGGCGCGTCCAAGGGCGAAGGTCTGGGTAATCAGTTCCTTGCCAATATCCGCGAGGTTGATGCAATCGCGCACGTGTTGCGCTGTTTTGAAAACGGCGACGTGACCCATGTGGAAGGCCGCGTCGATCCCGTTGCAGATGCCGAGACAATTGAAACCGAACTCATGCTGGCGGATATCGAGAGCATCGAGAAGCGGATGCAGGGGCTGGTGCGCAAGGTGCGCGGCGGCGACAAGGAAGCGGTTCAGCAGGAGCGCCTGCTTAAGGATGCGCTGGCCATGCTGGAGGAAGGCAAGCCGGCGCGGCTGGTGGAGGTTGATGCCGAGGACGCGAAGGCGTGGAAAATGCTGCAACTGCTGACGACCAAGCCGGTTCTGTATGTTTGCAACGTCTCCGAGGACGAAGCGGCAGCGGGCAATGCGCATTCAGAATCAGTAGCGGCGATGGCGGCTGCAGAGGGCAATGCACATGTGATCATCAGCGCGCAGATCGAAGAAGAGATCAGCCAGCTTGAACCGGACGAGGCTGAGATGTTCCTGTCAGAAATGGGACTGGAGGAGGCCGGGCTCGACCGGCTGATCCGGGCCGGGTATGACCTGCTGCACCTGCAAACCTATTTCACGGTCGGACCGAAGGAGGCGCGCGCCTGGACCATCCGCACGGGCACGCTGGCCCCACAGGCGGCCGGCGTGATCCATGGCGATTTCGAAAAGGGGTTCATCCGGGCCGAGACGATTGCCTATGACGATTTCGTCACGCTCGGTGGTGAACAGGCGGCCAAGGACGCGGGCAAAATGCGGGCCGAGGGCAAAGGATACCCCGTCAAGGACGGGGACGTGATGCACTTTCTGTTCAACACCTGACGTGTCAGTTCTGCGCGAAATCGGTTTCGTCGGCCAGCGGGGCGATCGGCAGTTGCAGATGCGTTCCGCCGGAGAATTGCAGGATATGCGCAAGGTGCAGGTCGTCAGACCAGCGCGGCGCTTCCGAGATCGCCTGGCAAGCGGGGTCGTTGTCGGCTCCTTCGGAACAATCATGCACGTCCCGCCCGGTGAGGTATTCAATCCGATACGCCAACGCGCGCGGATTTTGAATCTCGATGCTGTCGGCGTGAGGTACGGATCTGAAGTGGCCGGTGATCCAGATCGGGCCGTCACCCACCGAGAGGGACTGTGCAATCGCGCGGGTTTCGGTCTGCCACGGAACGTAGGTCAAATACATCTTGCCGATGTTGAGCGCATAGCTGCCAGCGACCAGAAGGACCGCGTTGCGCAGCAGCCGAGCGCCCATCGGATTGCGCTCATGGGCCAGCATCGCCATACGTGCCAGCAGGCACGCGAACAGCACCCAGGCAAAGATCAGCACACGCGGCGATAGCAGGATCCCGGTGCGCAGGATCTGCAGCAGCACCAGCGACAGACCGGCCATAAGTCCGGCAGCGATATAGGCCGCAGGCCAGCCTTCATTGCGCGCCACCAGCACGAGACCGAAAAACAACGTGGCAAGGATGATCCAGGCCACTGGCGCAAAGTCGTGTGAAAACGCATCAAGCGTTCGCAGCATGAAGTTGCCGACGAGCGACAGGTTTTCCATCAGCGAGGCAAGGTCCCGGACCGGGTTCGGTTGCCGCCATTCGGCCATCGGGATGCCGAATACGCCGTGGAAGACGAAGTTCAGGCTGTAGATCGCCAGCAGGCCAAGCGCAAAACTGGCCACGAAGAGAACCAGAAGCCCGGCGAGATCGCGGAACGACCAGCGGTTGTCATGTGCCGTCAGGCACAACGCCAGCAGCAGAAGCGGGTAGGATGTATAGCACGTCAGCGTGGCCGGGACGAAGACCAGCAGCCACGGCCGCATTTTCCGTGCGCCGTGACGCAGCACCAGCAGGGCAAAAAGCGCGACCAGCGCCAGTCCCGGCAGAAGCGTGTTGAACCAGACCGAGATCATCGCCGCCGGCGGGGCCACCATGATAAACAGCGCAATGGAGATCGGGTAGATCGCCCGTGCCCTCGGGCCGCAGGCGTTCAGCGCGGTGGCGGCGGCAAATGTTGCCCAAAGCAGTTGGTAGACCGCAAAAGCCAGCCACGAGGGCATCACGAAGCCGCGAAGGTGCCAGATATAGCTGAGCCACCGGCCCTCATCGAGGGTTTTGATGTAATAGCCTTCGGGGTCCGCCAGAAGCGCGGGAAAATCGTCGTGCCGGATAAACGGATCCGGGAACATCGCGAAGGACGCGGCCATCAGAACGGCATAGGTGATGCCGATGGTTACAAGGACCGGCGACCGGGTCCACAACGCTTCTGGCGAGGTTTGCATCGGCCTTATCCCGCCGCGCGTGTGCGGGCCTGGCGGGCCAGAACGGCCGCCCGGCGTTGCGCAATCCAGGTGACGGTGTCGCGCGGCAAGGCGCGGACCACGGTCCGGCGCAGACGCCACAGTGTATTGCCGCCGTTCTGCAAAGCCTCTCCATTCGTCAGCGCGGTGCGCAGGACATTTTCAGGTAGGCCGGCACAGCCGTCGGGATTTGCATAAAGGACCGTATTGTAGCGATACCAGGGCTCTACCTCCCGATCGCCTGCAAGACGCGGGCGGACGCAGTCGAATGCGCGGTACCCGCGTTCGGCAAACAGATCCTGCCAGAACGACAGCGGTTTTTCGTTGATGTGGAACTCGCCCCCCTGTCCGGTGACAGCGGCGGAAAACAGCACGCGGTCCGCAGCCTTTGTCAGGCTGTCCACCAGCGTTTCGGCCGCGCTTTCGGGCAGGTGCTCGCCGACTTCGAGGCTCTGGGCAAGATCGAACCGGCGTTTGAGCGTGACTGGTTTGGTCAGATCGGCGGCCATGAACTGCCGTTCCGAAACCGCCAGCGCATCGCGGTCGACATAGTCACCGTCGATTGCCAGAACATCCTGTACCCCGGCTTCGCACCACTGCGCCAGCCACACACCGCGGCCGCTGCCCATGTCGACGACACTGTTGGCTTCCAGCCATGGTTGCACCGTGCGGATCAGCCTGCGGGCCGAGCTGCGTGCACCGGCGTCGATATAGTCGAAGAATTCGTTGTTATATACATGTGCCATAGCGTTATGCCGCGGCCTCCCTGTCAGAATAAACCCAGAGTTTCATGAAGACGTAGTTCTGGACCGGCAGAACCACGGTGACCATTGCCGCCGACATCCAGTGCGGCCAGCCCAGTTGTGGACCGATCCAGCCGGTGATCAGGGCGGACATCAGCAACCCGGCGCCAATCATCGCCGTGAACCGGCCGATCTGGGCCGATACGGCCAGCGGTCGCCGGAACGTAAAGAGCGTCTGACCCAGATACTGCACGCCGACCGCGATCAGAAAGGCCAGCGCGTTGGCAGCGGGCTGGGACAGGACCGGTTGCAGCAACAGGTACAGCAACACGTAGAGTGCAGCGACCACAACGCCGACAACGCCGAAGCGCAGGATCTGCATGCCCCCGTCGCGTGTCATGCGCGGCGTTCCAGCTGAACCGGGGTTGCCTCGCGCAGTTCTTCGGACAGGAAATAGAGCGGGCGGCCCTTGGTTTCGACGTAGAGGCGGCCGATGTATTCCCCCAGAATGCCGAGGGTGAGAAGCTGCACACCGGAAAACAGGCTGATCGCCAGGATGACCGATGCCCAGCCCGGGGCGGTGTTGTAGAAAATCAGCGAGGTGAAGACGTAAACCGCCATCCAGAAGCTGATGAACAGGCTGTAGAAGCTGAGCCGCGTGGCGAACCGCAGCGGCTTGGTTGAAAACCCGGTGACGGCATCGGTGGCCAGACCCAACATCTTGCGCAGCGGGTACTTGGTTTCCCCGGCCATACGCGCGTCGCGGTCATATTCCAGCCCGACCTGCCGGAACCCGGCCCAGGCGAACATGCCGCGGATAAAGCGGGCGCGTTCGGGCATATCGAGCACCGCGTCGAGGCAGCGACGGCTGACAAGGCGGAAATCGCCGGTGTCCTTGGGGATTTCCACGTCCGACAGCGCGTTGAGGAAGCGGTAGAATCCCCAGGCGGAGAGCTTTTTGAACATCGTTTCGCCCTGGCGGGCGCGACGGCGGCCATAGACCACATCATATCCGTGATCCATCAGCGCCATCATATCCGAAAGCAGTTCCGGCGGGTCCTGCAGGTCGGCGTCCAGCATGAAGATGCGTTCGCCTTTCGCTGCCTCCAGCCCGGCGGTCAGCGCGACCTGGTGGCCACGGTTGGCCGACAGCCGCAACCCGACGAGTTGTGGTATGCGGGTTTTGGCGGCGCAGATCACGTCCCACGTGGTGTCGGTGGAACCATCATCGATCAGGATGATTTCGGCCCGATCCTTCCAGGGGGCGATGGCGGCTGACAATCGGTCCAGCAGTGCCGGAACGGATTCCTCTTCGTTCATGCAAGGCACGACGACAGAGAGGTGGACTCTGTTCATTCTCATGTTTCTGCCCGGGGCGGTTTTGCCCGTTTTTGTTGTTTGGGGGACGATGGGTGTGTGTTCCATGCCCCGATCCTGACCGGTTTGTGGCCGGAAAAAATGGCAAGAGTTGGGCGAAACTGCAGAATTTCGGGCGCGATGGTCCCAACAGATTCTTCTGTGAAAAATCTAATCCAGCGCGAGGATGCTGGAACGGCGGCCATCGGCGCCCGGGATTTCTCGCAGGAACCCGCGCTGGGTCAGGTGTACCAGATGGCGCGCCGGATGAGGTTCAGACCCAGCAACGCAAACATGATTAGAACGACGGTTCGGAAGGTCGCGACCGAAAGCCGGTTGCGCAGGGCTTCTCCCGCCGCGAAACCGGCAAAGGTCGGGATCAGCATCAGCGCTGACAGCCCGAGCAGTTCCCGAGTCATCAGACCGGTCCACAGGTAGGCCAGTGTCAGCGGCACAGAACCCACGAATATCAGCAGGCCGGTGGCACGGATCCAGTCGGATTTCCCGGCGCCCGACATCGTCAGGTAGATCGCCAGCGGCGCCGCCCAGCCCGAGGTCAAACCGCCCAGAATACCGGCGGCGGCAGCGAACCCGGCCTGCGCAGCGGGGTCAAATTTCGGCCGCAACTGAGGAACCAGGCCATTCCAGCTGAACCAGACGAACAGCAGGATGACGGCGCCCAACACCGCAAGAAGCACACGATCATGAACTTCCCGCGTAAGGATCGCCGTGGCCCCCACGCAGACGAACAGCACAACGGCAAAAATCCGATAGCGCCGCACGGCTTGCCAGACCTCGCCTTCACGGATCAGCTGCCAGAGATTGCTGAGCAGCATGGGCAGCAGGATCAGAGAGATGGCAACCCGAGGCGCCAGAAAGAGGGTCAGTAACCCCATCGCCGCAGTCGGCAGGCCAATGCCGACAAGGCCCTTGATGGCCCCGGCCAAAACAAAAGTGGCGGCGCCGAGGCCCAGAACTTCCCAGAACTCCATTTATCCTCCCAAGCCGCCTCCGGACAGGTTATCCGAAAGCGGTCCGGGAGAAACCGGGAAAGCACACCGGCAGGTCAGTACGTCGCCCTGCCGCCCGACAGGTCGAAAACGCCGCCGGTGGTAAAGCTGTTTTCCTTTGTGCAAAGCCAGGTGATCATCGCAGCGGCTTCGTCCAGTTCCAGAAACCGGCCACGCGGGATTTTCGACAGCATGAAGTCGATATGTTCCTGCGTCATCTGATCGAAGATCCGGGTCCGGGCGGCGGCCGGTGTCACACAGTTGACCGCGATATCCTCTCCGGCCAACTCCTTGCCCAGCGATTTCGTGAACCCGATGACACCGGCCTTGGACGCGGAGTAGGCCGACGCGTTCGGGTTGCCGTCCTTGCCGGCGATCGAGGCGATGTTGACGATGCGCCCGTAACCCTGTTGGCGCATTGCCGGCACAATGGCCTTGTTGACGTGGAACGTTCCCAGAAGGTTGATCGAAACGACCTCCGCGAAATGTTCGACGGGATAATCCTCGACCGTTGCATTCGCACCGGCAATGCCTGCCGAGTTCACGACGATGTCGATCCGTCCCGCCGCCGCCAGCGTTGCCGCAGTGGCGGCCTCCACGCTGGCCCAGTCAGAGACGTCAACGGTCTGGGACAATGTCCCTTCGCCCATATCTTCGGCGCAGGCATTGCACAGCCCTTCATCCATGTCCCACAGCGCGACCCGCGCACCGCCGCGACGCAGCTCTTCGGCAACGGCCCGCCCGATCCCCTGTGCGCCGCCGGTTACAACCGCGACCTGACCCGAGAAATTGCTCATGCGGCGTCCCACCCGTCCCGAATGCAACGATAGCCGTCCCGGTAGTAGGCTTCGGGGCTTTCCGCCAGATCGCGCCAGATCCGGGTCGCCGCGGCCAGATCGGGCAGCGCCCGGCCGAAGGCCTCAATCGTGAGCCACTGATCATACCCGCTGGCCTTGATCGCCTTGTAGGTTTCGGCCCAGGGCACATGGCCCCGCCCGGGCACGCCACGGTCGTTCTCTGAGATGTGGATGTGCACGACTTCGGACGCGTTGTCGGTATATGCCGCGACCGGGTAGCGCTCTTCGATATTGGCGTGGAACGTGTCGTACATCGTCTTGATTGCCGGATGCCCGACCGAGCGGGAATAGGCCGTGAGATCGTCCATCGTATTGGCAAAGTAGCTTTCGAATCGGTTGATGGCTTCCAGCGCGATGGTCACACCGCTGGACTGGGCATAGTCACCGATCTGCTGGTGAACCTCGCGGGCGCGGGCGAATTCATCCTCGGTGGTCGGAGCACCGGAAAAGTGGCCAAGCGTCTGATGCAAGGGTCCCCCAACGGTACTGACACCGGCCGCGGCTACGCAATCGATCATCCATTTCAGATGGTCAATCGCGGCCTTCCGGTGGGCCGGATCTTCGGAAAGGGGATTCATCTCCAGTTCCGGAATAATACCGACCGCCGTGCGTCCAAGGCCAATTTCATCCAGCATTTTTCCCAATGCTGCATAGTCGTCCGGCGTCCCGTCAAAGACCGGGATTTCGATCCCGTCATAACCGGTTGCCTTGATGTCTTCGAGCAGGGCCTTGTGACTCTGGTCCACCGAAGTGGTCCAGAGCAGCATGCAGAATCCGATTTTTATAATGTCCTCCCGGGATGGCTGAGGGGAGCATACCGCCCGTTTTGCTATTCGAAAAGAAGATTTTTGAGGAGCGTACGTCAGAAATTGATTGCAATTGCCGCTGCGGGTGGCAAGTTGGGGTATAGCGGAGCGTTTCTGGGAGGATGCGATGAGCGGAAATACATATCCGAAATTACACAATGCGATGTGGCCGGGTCTGGTCGGGAAGGGCGAAGAGGAACCGCCAATCGATCTGGACAAGATGCTGGACATGACGCAGGCGGCCGATGTCGGCGGGGTTGGATTTGATGGCGTGGACTTGTTTCTGGCCGACCCGCACACATCGATTGACGTCGATGACGACGGGATCAAGGCGCTGGCCGACAATGTCGGTGGCCGCGGTCTGTCGATCGGGTCGGCAGTGGCGCCGGTCTGGCCGCCGGTCGGTGGCGGTTCCGCGATGGACGAAGGTGAGGGGCGCACAGCATTTCTTGAAGCGGTGCGCAAGGCCTGCGGGATCATGGGCAAGCTGCGCGATCTGGGCGTGCGCCAGGGTGGCGTCGTGCGTATCGATACCGCAACGGACGTGGCAAGCTGGGCCGAAGATCCTGCCGGTAACACCGCCAAGATGGCCGAAACCCTGCGGCAGGCATGCGATATCGCCGCCGATCACGGCGAGCGGCTGGCGGCCGAGGGTGAAATTTGCTGGGGCGCCATGCATTCGTGGAAGCACATGGTCGACCTTCTGGAAGCGGTGGACCGGCCCGAACTGGGGTTCCAGGCTGACATGGCGCATTCGATGCTCTACACGCTGGGCTACAACGCGCCGGAACATCAGTTGATTGCGCCGGAACAGTTGGACGATCAGGCGGCGCTCGACGCAGCTCTGCGCAAGGTCACCGACGCGCTGCGGCCCTGGACCATCGATTTCCATGTCGCGCAGAATGACGGCACGGTGCATGGCTCCGGCAGCCATGACAAGACCGGTCGGCACTGTATGGCGACCGATCCCAACGGCAAACTGGACATCGTCAAACACGCCGGTTTCTGGCTGAACAATGCCGACGGCACACCGACGAAAGCAATGCGCCACATTTGTTGGGACGGTTGCATGTTCCCCAACAGCGTTCTGGAAACACAGCAGACCTGGAACGACATCCTCGCCGCCATGATCAAGGTGCGCGATGCCCATGGCTGGACCGAATAGGAGACGAAAATGAGCAAACCGAAGCTGAGAATCGGAATGGTCGGCTATGGCTTCATGGGTCGCACCCATTCCAATGCCTTTCTGGAAGCGCCGAAGTTTTTCGATCTGCCCCGCCAGCCGGAACTGACCGCGATCTGCGCCCGCAACAAGGACCGTGCCGAAGAGTTTGCCGCGAACTGGGGATACGGGTCTGTCGAAACCGATTGGCGGGCATTGATCGAGCGCGACGATATCGATCTGATCGACATCGCGGCGCCCAACAACATGCACCACGATATTGCCATCGCCGCGGCAGAGGCTGGCAAGATGGTGATGTGCGAAAAGCCACTGGGCCGGACGGCGGCGGAATCGGCCGAAATGGTCGCTGCCGTCGAAAAAGCCGGCGTGCCCAACATGGTTTGGTACAACTATCGCCGTATCCCGGCTGTCTCGATGGCCAAACAGATGATCGACGAAGGCGTGCTGGGACGAATCTATCACTACCGCGCGAAATTTCTGCAGGACTGGACCATAGCCACCGACCTGCCACAGGGTGGCGAAGGGCTGTGGCGGCTGGATGTTGATGTCGCCGGATCCGGCGTGACAGGCGATCTGCTGGCACATTGTATCGACACGGCAATGTGGCTGAACGGCGGGATCGACACGGTGTCGGCGATGACTGAAACCTTCGTGAAGGAACGCGAACATGCGCTGACCGGCGAGGTGCAGCCGGTTGGGATCGACGATGCCTGCGCCTTCCTTGCACGGTTTTCCAACGGATCGCTCGCGACGTTTGAATCGACCCGCTATGCCCGCGGGCACAAGGCGCTCTATACGCTGGAGATCAACGGCGAACATGGGTCGCTGTTCTGGGACCTGCACGATCTGCACCGGCTGGAATATTTCGATCACGGGGTCGAAGGCACGACGCGGGGCTGGCGTTCTATCCACGTCACCGACGGCGAACATCCGTATATGGGCAACTGGTGGGTGCCTGGGCTCAGCATCGGCTATGCCGAAAGCTTCACCCACCAGGCGGCAGATTTCATTCTCGGTCTGGACGGAGAGCCCGCAGGGCCAAGCTTTGCCGACGCGCACCGGACAGATCTGGTGACGGATGCAGTGCTGAAATCCGGCAATACCGGGCAGTGGGAAACCGCGGGCTGAACTGAACGCCCGACAGACATAACCGGCCGGGGCGCTTTGAAACGTCCCGGCTGAATGAATTAGCAGAATGCGCCTTTCTGCACCGGGTTTTCGACCGAACCCTGCCCGCAAAATGCCTGCGGCGTTTTCTTTCCGGCGTCCTGCGACTATTGTCGGAGGTGGCACACGTTTGTGGCGAAGCAGGACAACGGAAGCAGGCACCGTCTATGGCCGAACGCACAGAGACAGAAAGCCGCAAATTGCTGGGGCGGCTCCGCGACGCAATGGCGTTGGACGAACCCGGACAGGCCCGGCTGGACCGGATCACCGAACTGATCGCCGGTAGCATGGATACCGAAGTGTGTTCGATCTACCTGTTCCGGGACACCGAAACGCTGGAATTATGTGCAACGAAGGGCCTGCAGCCCGAGGCCGTCCACCAGACGCGGATGCGGCTGGGCGAGGGGCTGGTCGGTCGCGTGGCGCAACGTGGCAAGGTCGTCAACACGCCGGATGCCCCCAGCGAACGCGGGTTCCGCTATATGCCGGAAACCGGCGAAGAACGGTTCAGCTCGTTTCTGGGTATTCCCGTCCAGCGGCTCGGAGAGGTGTTGGGCGTTCTGGTGGTCCAGTCCCGTGACCGGCGCGAGTTTTCAGCGGATGAAATCTATGCGCTGGAAGTCGTTGCCATGGTTCTGGCCGAAATGGCGGAACTGGGAAAGTTCGTCGGTGAAGGCGCGGCCCTGTCGGCCCGGCACCAGCAATCGGTGACGATACAGGGCACCAGCGGTCAGGAAGGTTCGGCCGAGGGGCAGGTGTGGCTGCATGAACCGCGCGTGGTTGTCACCAACCCGATTGCCGACGATCCGCATCGTGAAATGGAGCGGTTACTGGAGGCGGTGGAACAGCTGCGCGTCGGTGTCGACAAGATGCTGGAGATGAATCAGACCGGCGACAAGGATCAGCTGGAAGTTCTGGAAGCCTACCGGATGTTCGCCAACTCCAAGGGCTGGATGCGGCGCATGGAAGAGGACATCGGACGCGGATTGTCGGCCGAGGCTTCCGTTGAGAAAGAACAGAGCCAGGCGCGTACCAGGATGAGCCAGGTGACAGACCCGTATCTGCGCGAAAGGCTGGCGGATCTGGACGACCTGTCGAATCGGCTGTTGCGGATCCTGTCGGGGCAGGGTGCCGATACCGGGGCTGAAATGCCCCCGAACCCGATCCTGATTGCCCGCAATATCGGTCCCGGTGAATTGCTGGAATATGGACGGTCGATAAAAGGGATCGTTCTGGAAGAAGGATCGGTGGGCGGCCATGCGGCCATAGTTGCCCGGGCACTGGCGATCCCTCTGGTCGTGCGGTCCGAACGGATCTCGACCGAGGCGCTGAACGGGGACCACATTCTGGTCGATGGCGATCAAGGGATTGTCCACCTGCGCCCCGAGGACACTGTTGCGACGTCGTTCCGGGACAAGATGGCGATGCAGGCGCAGGCGCAGGAACGCTACGCCTCGCTTCGCGACAAACCGGCCATCACGACCGACGGTGCGACGATTGCATTGCAGATGAATGCCGGTCTGATGGCAGATCTGCCGTCACTGATCAGTTCCGGGGCCGAGGGTGTCGGCCTGTTTCGCATGGAATTGCAGTTTCTAGTGCGCAACAAGATGCCCAAGCGGAACGAACTGGTGGAAACCTATACCCGCGTGCTGGATGCAGCACAGGGTCGTCGGGTGGTGTTTCGGACGCTTGATATCGGGTCGGATAAGGTGCTGCCATACATGAAGACCATACAGGAGCCGAATCCGGCGCTGGGCTGGCGTGCGATTCGGGTCGGGCTGGACAAACCGGGCGTTCTGCGGATGCAGCTGCAGGCGCTGTTGCGCGCGGCGAATGGCCGGCCTTTGTCGATCATGTTTCCGTTCATTGCACAGTTCGAAGAGTTTCGTGCTGCGCGTGCCGAAATGGACAAAGCCGTGGCACGGGAAGAGCGGCTCGGCCACGTGTTGCCGGAGCGGTTGGACGTCGGTTCGATGCTGGAAACACCGTCGCTTGCTTTCGCGCCGCAGCAGTTTTTCGATGAAGTTGGGTTCCTGTCCATCGGCGGAAACGATCTGAAGCAGTTTTTCTTCGCCGCCGACCGTGAAAACGAGCTGGTGCGCCGCCGCTACGACACGCTGAATGTCAGTTTCCTTGGGATCGTGGAGCGGATCGTGGAACGTTGTGCGATTTCCGGGACACCGCTGAGTTTTTGCGGTGAGGATGCCGGCCGGCCCGTCGAGGCAGTGTGCCTTGCGGCGATCGGTGTTCGCACGCTGTCGATGCGGCCGGCGTCGATCGGACCGGTCAAAAGCCTGCTGATGCGTTGCAGCCTTCAGGACCTGCGCAAGATCATCGCGGATGCCCGGCATCGCGGGGAACAGTCGGTTCGGCCTGCTGTAATGGACTACATGCGTAGCCTGTAACCGGTTTTCAGGTGTCTCCGGCCGCGCAGAACCGGGCGTACAGCAAGGATACAATGTCCAGAACGAGCGGATCGGCGATCGAATAGAAAATCTGGCGGCCATCCCGCCGCGATTTCAGAACACCCTCGGTTTTCAGCTTCAGCAGATGTTGCGACACGGCAGACTGGCTGATGCCCAGCTTTTCCTCAAGTTCGGAAACCGAGACTTCGTTTTCGACCAAGGAACACAACAGTTTCAGCCGGTCCCGGTGCGCCAGCGATTTCAGGAACTGCGCCGCTTGTGCGGGAGCCTCTGACGTATCGTCGGTGAAGACGGTCAGATCCTTGATGTCGAGCTGTGGTATCTGGGTCATGGGTTTCGCTTTCCTGTCGCTGCCCGGTATGTGATCTAGGCGCTCCGAACCTACATTCAGGTTTTATAATATTTTTCTCCGGGAAGCAATTGACATATTAAATTTCTATAATATTTGTCTTGCCAAGACATAGGAGAGCCTCCATGACACCCGGAGTTACACCGTTTTTCGACGAAGAAACCTTCACCGCATCCTTTGTGGTCACGGACCCGGACACCAAACATTGTGCAATTGTCGATTCCGTGCTCGATTTCGACTATGCGGCCGGACGCATAGACAGTCACTCTGCTGACGAAATAATCGAATTTGTCCGGGATACCGGCCTGACGGTGGACTGGATCCTTGAAACCCATGTTCATGCCGATCACCTTTCGGCTGCGCCCTACCTGCAGGAAAAGCTGGGTGGCCGGATCGGGATCGGTGAAAACATCACCGTGGTGCAGAACACCTTCGGCAAGGTATTCAACGAAGGAACCGAGTTTCAGCGCGACGGAAGCCAGTTCGATCAACTTTTCCGCGAATCTGACACCTTCCGGATCGGCAGCATGAATGCATCTGTGCTGCACACACCGGGGCATACACCGGCCTGTCTGACCTATGTCATCGGGGACGCTGCCTTTGTCGGCGACACCCTGTTCATGCCGGATTTCGGCGCAGCCCGCGCTGATTTCCCGGGCGGGTCGGCCGAGACGCTGTATCGGTCAATTCAAAAGCTTTTCACGCTGCCGGACGAAACCCAGGTATTTGTCGGCCACGACTACAAAGCCCCGGGCCGCGACGATTTTGCGTGGGAAACGACCATCGCCGACCAGAAGGCGCAGAACCGGCACGTGGGCGGCGGAACGTCCGAGACGGATTTTGTCGATATGCGCAACAGGCGCGATTCCGAACTGGCCATGCCGCGGCTGATCGTTCCTTCGTTGCAGGTCAACATGCGAGCCGGCCAGATGCCCGAAGCCGAAGACAACGGGACCGCCTATCTGAAGGTTCCGGTCAACGCGCTGTGAAGCGTGACCAGGCCCGGTAACAGACCCCGGCCCCTGAATTGACAGGGACCGCCGGGATCCCATCCCGGCCATGCAACTGAAGGCAAAATCCGATGTTTCAGCGTTTTCTTCCTATCCACGATTGGGCACGCCGGTATGACCGGGATGCATTTACTGGTGACCTGATCGCGGCAGTGATCGTGACGATCATGCTGATCCCGCAGTCGCTGGCTTATGCGCTGCTGGCAGGGCTGCCGCCCGAAGTCGGCCTTTATGCGTCGATTGCGCCGCTGGTGATCTACATGTTCCTCGGTTCGTCGATGACGCTGGCCGTCGGACCGGTTGCGGTGGCGTCGCTGATGACGGCCTCGGCAGTGGGGGAACTCGCGGCCACGGGAACTCCGGAGTATATCGGCGCCGCTATTCTGCTGGCGTTGATTTCCGGCGCCATGCTGATGGGTATGGGGTTTGCGCGGCTTGGATTTCTGGCGAATTTCCTGAGCCACCCGGTGATTTCCGGGTTCATCACCGCCAGTGCCGTCATCATCGGTGTCGGGCAGTTGAAAAACCTGCTCGGGATTCCGGTCGAGGGTCACACCCTGATCGGTCAGCTCAGCAGCCTCGGCGCGCATCTTGGCCAAATCAACTTCTGGACATTAGCCATAGGCGTGGCGACCATCGTGTTTCTCGTCTGGGCGCGGAAACGGCTGGCCGGTGTTCTGGCCAGGGCAGGGTTGTCCGTCAAACTTGCCGGAAGCCTTTCGAAGGCAGCCCCGGTTCTGGCCGTTGTCGTTTCGATCGGTGTGGTCTACGTCTTCGGGCTGGAACAGGCCGGCGTTGCCATCGTCGGTGACATTCCGCGCGGTTTGCCTGCGCCGACGTTGCCGGGATTTGATGCCGCGCTGTGGCAATCGCTGGCGTTGCCTGCGCTTCTGATCGGGGTTGTGGGCTATGTCGAAACCATTTCTGTTGCACAGACTCTGGCCGCCAAACGGCGCGAGCGGATCGATCCGGATCAGAAACTGATCGCGCTGGGCGCCGCGAATGTCGGATCGGCCGTGTCGGGCGGTTTTCCCGTCACCGGCGGGTTTTCCCGGTCGGTCGTGAATTTCGATGCCGGCGCGCGGACACCGGCCGCCGGGGCAATGACCGCTGTGGGGATCGCGCTGGCGACGCTGTTTCTGACCCCGGCGTTGTACCTGTTGCCGAAGGCCACGTTGGGCGCCACCATCATCGTTGCTGTTCTGTCGTTGATCGACCTCGGCGCGATCCGGCGGACCTGGGCCTATTCGACCACGGATTTTCTGGCGATGGCGGCCACGATCATCGTGACGCTGGGATTTGGTGTGGAACTGGGCATCGCCACAGGCGTCCTGCTGTCCCTGCTGCTCTTTCTCAACCGGACCGCGCGCCCGCATGTGGCCATTGTCGGCCGCGTGCCGGGGACTGAACATTTCCGTAACATCCGGCGCCACGAGGTTGAGACCGTGCCGGGCGTCCTGTCCATCCGCGTCGATGAAAGCCTGTATTTCCCCAATGCGCGTTTTCTTGAAGACACGATCAACGACGCGGTTTCGCTGAACCCGGAGATCCGCGACGTTGTGCTGATGTGCCCGGCAGTGAACTTTATCGACGCCTCAGCGCTGGAAAGCCTTGAACTTATCAGCCAACGCCTCGGGGATGCCGGGATCCGGCTGCACCTGAGTGAGGTGAAGGGGCCTGTGATGGACCGGCTGCAACGCACCGATTTCCTGCAGCACCTGTCGGGTCAGGTTTTTCTCAGCCAGTACCAGGCGGTAAAATCGCTTTCGGCTGGCAATTGCCCGGGCGCGGAGGGGATGCAGAACCCGGTTTCGCGATGCACGGAAAGCCGGTCACAAACGCAAGACACCGTTTCGGAACTCTGACGCGCGAAGGCCTTGGAGGATTGATTTCCAATCCACCCTGTATGCGTCCAGCCCTGAACAACCGACCGGGCATCTATCGTCAGAGAAACTGGCTGAGCAAAGCGTGGAAAACCGCCGACAGCTCTTGCCGCGACCGTGGCGTGTCGCTGAGTTGATCCTGCATCAGGAAGCGGAAGACACCGTCCAGCAGAGCGTAGCGCACTTCGATATCTGCAGGTGCTTCGTGGCCTGCCCGGACATACGCGTTTTCGACGATTTCGATCAGCATGGCCTCGATCTCGTCCACAACGGGGCGGAACGTGGCATCGAACATGGCCTGCGTCCGGATATCATACCACAGGCGATGGGTCATCTCGTCGTCGATGATCGAGGCGACCAAGGCCTCGGAAAATCTGTCGATGACCTGTTGACGACCCTGCGCCTTTTCCATCGCGTCAGTAATGTCGCGCACGAACTCACGCTTGTAGCGCTGAACGCAATAAATGATCAGGTCGGTCCGGTCTTCAAAATAGTAGTGCAGCATGCCCAGCGACAGATCGCATTTCTCGGCGATGTCACGTAGCGAGGTATTGGCATAGCCCAGCTCTCTTAACGCCCTGATCGCGCTTTCGGCAATCAGGCGTTTCTTTTCGTCGCGCTTGGCCGATTTGCGTTCGGCGCGCGCGCGAAGTTTGGCGGGCATTTCATTCATGGCACACAAATGGCGGCATATCGGTCCTAATGCAATCTCCTGTCCGGACGGACATCAGGTTACCCAAGAAGCGCGTGAAGAAAGATCTTCGGCAGTTTCAGCCAGCTTGGCCTGTACTGGAACCCGGTCAGCGCTTCGCCGATCTTGTGCTGGCGCTTGTTGGTGATGAAGAAGGGCGGGCGTGGCATCAGGGAGAACTGAAGTGACAGCAATCCACGCGGGAACGGACGCCAAGGCGCGCGGATCACCGTGCGTTCGGTGTTCTCCAGCATGAAGGCATTGTGCACCGTCCCGATACCGGACCCGACATCTTCGATCGTGTGACCCGGGTAGGCCCCCCAGGGGCAGGTGGTGACAAGAAAGCCCAATCCGCACCAGCCGTTGATGCCGATGGTGCCATAGCGCAGTTCGGCGATGATTCCCTCGAACCGTTTGCTGCCGATCTGTCGGATGGTCCGGGGATGGATCAGGATGTTGGCCCCGAGCGTGCCCCAAAGTTCGTCATTGGCATAGGCGATGGCGCTTTTCAGATAGGTCTCGGCATTCGGCGCGTCGATTTCCCGGACACCCAAGGCAGGGCCAAAGACCTCGCATTCGCGGTTGTAGCTGTCCTCGGATATTTCGCCGATTACCAGATCAGGGGCCTTGTCGCCGCGAGTCACACGGCGCAGCGTTCCGCCATGTTCGGCGTAGCTGTCGACCCGCTGTTCGGCGCCCGGGTACCATGTGGGACGGGTCGAACCGGCGGCAACCCTGGCAACCTCATCGAGAAGACGCGCACCTTTGTCCCATCCCCGGGGCATGATAACCGCCTGGCAGGCAATACAATTGTGCCCGGAATTGTGCAGTTTCATCGTTGCAATGTTTTCGGCTTGAAAACGCAGGTCGGCCGCGCTCCACGGTCCCGGTACCACGATGGTCGGGCTGATCGCGCCCAGTTCCGAGGTAAAGCGTTTGGTGTTCTTCGGTGTCCCTGCCGCCCTGTTTTTTGCGCCTTCTTCACCGACGCCCCAGACGATTGCATCATGGGTCTTGTCCGACCCGGTGATATGCAGTTCTTCGATTACCGGGTGATCACACAGGTATGCGCCACCGGCGGAATCGCCCCTGACAATGCGCAGATAGCCGGCATCGATCAACGGCTTCATCGCGATATTGAAATAGTCGGTCAGGTAGTCGTTGACTGGATTCATCTTGAGAAGCACAACCTGATTTTCAAGGATCAGTTTCTGCAGCACATCCAGCGGTGTGATCGCCGCTATGTTGCCCGCCCCAAGTACCAGCGAAACCTTACCCCTGCGATCCTTCTCGGGTGTGTCATAGGCGATGGCCACATGCGTTTTCAGGTTGGCCGGGGTGACACCCTTTTGCATCCAGACCTCTGCAGAAACCCCGGACAACAGCAGGTGGTCCCAGAGCGAATGCGGTAAAACCTGAACCGCGGTCTGGCCGGTGGCCAGTTCGCGGGTGTGCAGATGATCGGCAAAGACCTTGCCTTCCATCTGGCGAAGGGTGGACAGGAGCGCATTGACCCCGGCCATGGTGGCGTAAGGTCCCGCAATCCACTCTTCGCCGGCCACGGCAGTGCCTGGGGTCAGGCCCTTTTTGCGGGCCGAGATCGTAGCCCAACCCTCAGCCACCCGCATGATGCCGTCCTTCATCTCGTCCAGAAGGCGGATGCGTTCAGGCACCGGAAGCTGCGCCCATTCGTCCTTGTTGGCGTCCAGTTCCGCCAGCGCGATATCGTATTCTTCGAAAAACGCCGCCTGATTGGCGAGGTTCAGTTGCGCTCCGTCCGGCATTTCAGGCTCCTTCCATCATGTAGGCATCGGCATAGGTCTCACGAAGCTCGACCTTGAGCATCTTGCCGGTGCCCGAGATCGGGATCGCATCGGCGAAGATCACCTTTTCGGGGATCTGCCATTTGGCGATCGTGCCTTCATACTGGGCGAGGACGTCGGCCTCGCTCACGTTTGCGCTTTCTGCCCGAACCGCGATGACCAGCGGTCGCTCGTCCCATTTCGGATGCCGGACCCCGATCACGGCGGCCATGGCAATGCCGGCTGTGCCCATGGCAGTGCCTTCCAGTTCAACGGACGAAATCCATTCGCCCCCAGACTTAATGATGTCCTTGGTGCGGTCGCGGATGATCATGAACCCGTCCGCATCAACCGTCGCCACGTCGCCGGTGTCGAACCATCCATCTTCGGTCAGGTTGTCAGCATCCTTGCCATAGTAGGTTTCAACGATCCAATGGCCCTTGACCTGCAATGCGCCTTGGGTTTCGCCATCATGGGGCAGCACGTTGCCTTCTTCGTCGACCAGACGCAGATCAACGCCAAAGGGCGGGCGGCCTTGTCCAAGGCACAGGTTGACCATCTCCTCTGTGGTCAGGTCGGCATGTTTCGCCTTGGTCTGGTTCAGCGTGCCCAGAGGGCTCATCTCGGTCATACCCCAGCCGTGCAGGGTTTCGCAGTTATATTCATCTCGAAACTCGATGATCATCGAAGACGGTGCGGCGGCCCCGCCAATCACGTTGCGTTCCAGTGTTTCAAGCTTCGACCCCTTCTTTCTGGCCGAGGCGAGCAACATCTGCCAGATGGTCGGAACCCCAAGAGCAAATGTCACCTTGTAGGTGTCGATCATATCGACAAGGCTGTCGCCATCCAGCCCCGGCCCGGGCATGACCAGCGTCGTGCCACACATTGCGGCAATATAGGGCACACCCCAGGCATTGGCATGAAACATCGGTACAACCGGCAGCACCACGTCGCGGGCGGATATGGCCAGAGTGTCCTTCTGTGCCACGATCAATGTGTGCAGCATGGTGGACCGATGGCAATACAGCACTCCCTTGGGGTTGCCGGTGGTGCCGGAGGTATAGCAGAGCGAGGAGGGAGTATCTTCGCTGAATTGCGGCCAGTCATAGCCGGCATCGCCGGTTTCGATCAGCTCGTCATAAAACAGCGTATCAGGAACCGCGGCAAGAACCTCGTCGTCGCGTGATCCCATGAAAATGTAATGATCGACAGATTTCAGGTGATCGCGGATGCCGGGCACCAGCGGCATAAAGGTCTTGTCAAAGAACAGCGCCTTGTCGACCGCATCGTTGATGATGAATATCAGCTGTTCGGGAAACAGGCGCGGGTTCAATGTATGGCAGACAAGGCCCGAGCCCGAGACCGCAAACCAGATATTCAGGTGCCGGACGTTGTTCCAGGCCAGCGTTGCGATCCGGTCGCCGAATGCGCAGCCCAGCTTGCCCAGCGCCGAGGCCAGCCTGCGCGACCCTTCCGCCACCTGACCCCAGTTGGTGGTTGTGATCGTGCCGTCGGTTTCCTTGGAAATGTTCTCGGTGTCAGAATGGTACTTTCCGGCGTGAACCAGCAGGTCGCTGATCAGCAAGTCGCGTTTCATCATGGAACCCAACATCGGGTTTCTCCTTTGGTCGAAATGAAAGACGGCCCGCGGATCGGCGGGCCGGAAACTCAGGCGGTGAGGTCGGCTTTGATCATGTCGGCGCATTTCTCGCCAATCATGATCGACGGCGCATTGGTGTTGCCCGAAACCACCGTCGGCATGATCGAAGCATCGGCGACGCGCAGCCCTTCTACGCCACGGACACGCAGTTGCGGATCAACCACGGCCATGTCGTCGATACCCATCTTGCACGACCCGGCCGGGTGATAGACCGTGTCGGCGCGGCTCCGAATGTGCTGCTCCCACTCTGCATCGGTTGTGTTGTCGTGGACACCGAACAGCTCTTTGTGCTTGTAGTTGTCCATTGCCGGTGCCTCCAGAATGGCCCGGGTCTGCTTGGCGCCGCTGATCAGCGCCTTGAGATCGCGATCGTCGCTCAGGAACTTTGGGTCTATCCCCGGCGCAGCCATCGGGTCGGCAGATTTCAGGAATACCTCGCCGCGCGAGAACGGGCGCAACATGCAGACATGGCAGGAATATCCATGACCCAGATGCAGTTTGCGGGCATGATCGTCAACGATGGAAATCACGAAATGGGTTTGCAGATCGGGCCGGTCCACATCCGGAGACGAATTGAAAAAGCACCCCGCTTCTGCCAGCGGCGACGCGACCATCGAGTTTCCGTGCTTGCGCCACTTCAGGATATGGCTGAACAACGTGCCGGTAGCATGGAGCCCCAGCCCGACATTGTCGCGATCCCTGGTCTTGTAGGCGAGGATGAAATCAAGGTGGTCCTGAAGGTTCTGACCGACACCCTGAAGGTCATGTACCATGCTGATGCCCAGCGGTTCGAGATCCTGCGACCGGCCAATGCCAGAAAGCTGTAAAAGCTGCGGGGAATTGAAGGCCCCGCCGCAAAGGATGACCTCCTTGGCGGCGCGGACTTCCTTGTCCGCCCTGCCCTGGCGGTAAGAAACGCCCACCGCGCGTTTGCCATCCATGATGACCTTGGTGGCATGTGCCTTGGTGATGACGGTCAGGTTCGGACGGTCCATCACCGGGTGCAGGTACCCAGCCGCCGCTGAACAGCGCTCGCCGTTGCGGTCCTTGTCGTGGAACTGGGTGACCTGATAGATGCCGGCGCCACTGTTTTCGCCGGTATTGAAATCCTCGTTCTCGCGGATCTGCATCTGAGTACAGGCCTCGACATAGGCTTTCGAAATGTCTCGCGGGGCCCGTTGATCCGAAACCTGAAGCGGACCACCCGTGCCGTGAGCCTCGTTTTCTCCGCGTTCGTTGTTTTCGGCTTTCCTGAAGTAGGGCATCACCTCGTCCCAGCTCCAGCCATCGCAGCCTTCGGCCGCCCAGCCATCGTAATCGGCGGCCTGACCGCGCACGTAGAGCATGGCGTTGATTGCCGAGGAACCGCCCAGCGCCTTGCCGCGCGGTTGATAACCCTGTCGGCCGTTCAGCCCCGGTTGTGGCTCGGTCTCGAAGGCCCAGTTGTTGATTTTGCCGTATCCCGGCAGCATCGCGACGATCCCCATCGGCGCCCGGATCAGGATGCTTTTGCCATCCCCGCCGGCTTCCAGCAGGCAAACCTTGTGGTCGGGATTTTCGCTCAGGCGTGACGCCAGTGTCGCGCCAGCTGAACCGCCGCCTACAACTACGAAATCGTAGCTCATTTCTCACTCCCTGTGTGGTGCCCGGATCAAGCCGCTGTTTGTCAGCGATCTCTCGAATCCGGCGATTCTGATGGCCTGTAGATACTTAGGCAATAAAACCGGACAAAAGTCCAGTTTTTTTGATTTAACTGCATCTGCAACCAAACCCTATGAAGCGGCATTGCCAACAGACCGGAGTCTGTCGTTCACTTCTATATAAAATATAATGTTTTCAAACTATTATGCGAAAATCTGTTGCGATCCTGAGCGCCCCTTTCCGGACGCACTTGCGTTCCGGTCAGACTGAAGCTCCGAGCTTGCGCGACGATCTGAGTGTCAGAGCAGACCGCGGGCGGCCAGATTCCGCATCAGGTGGCTGACGCCAAATGTCCACTCCTGACATTCGGTGGACAGGCGGACCGTGTTGCAAAGGGTGCCGAGACCGTCCGAGCCAATCTCAACGACATCGCCGATCTTGTGGGTAAATCCTTCACCGGCGACATCGCGGTCCTGCGTGGGGGCGAACAATGTCCCGAGAAACAGCATCAATCCGTCGGGATACTGATGATGGCGGCCGATGGTCTGGCGCACCAGATCCTCGGGATCGCGATTGATTTCGCGCATCGAGGAATGGCCTTTCAACACGAAGCCGTCTTCGCCGGTCACGGTCATGTCAAGCTCTGCCGCGCGCACGTCGTCCAGCGAAAATGTATCGTCAAAAAGCCGTATCATCGGACCTATTGCACAGGACGCGTTGTTGTCCTTTGCCTTGCTCAAAAGCAATGCCGAACGTCCCTCCACGTCGCGCAGGTTGACATCGTTGCCCAGCGTGGCACCAACGATCCTGCCGCCCGATGTCACAGTCAGAACCACTTCGGGTTCGGGGTTGTTCCAGCTTGATACCGGGTGCAGACCGACATCCGCGCCCGGCCCGACCGAAGACAGCACCTGCGCCTTGGAGAATACCTCGGCATCCGGGCCGATGCCTACCTCAAGATACTGGCTCCACAGACCCTCGCCGATCAGTGCCTGCTTGACCCGCGCCGCATCATCTGAACCCGCCGCGATATCCCGCAGTGACTCGCCAATCGTCGCGCCAACGCGGGCGCGAATGCTTTCGGCAAGCTGCGGGTCACCCGACGCGCGCTCCTCGATCACCCGTTCAACCATGGAACTGGCAAAGGTCACGCCACACGCTTTGACAGCTTGAAGATCGCATGGCGCAAGGAAATGTGGTTTTGCCGGGTCGCCCACGGGGTTTGCTGCAATGTCATCCGGTGAACCCAGATCCGTGCCCTCTGCTGCACGAACATATTCTGCCGGGTCGTCCATTTCGCAAACGTCTCTGACCGTCGGTGCTGTGCGGGACGTTATGTCGATGACCCGGCCATCGCGCAGCGTCACCACGGACGGACCCGAAACTGCCGGAGCCCAGATGCGGCCAATAAACAGCCCGTTCAGTTCCCGGGATTGAAAGAAGCAGGTCATTGAAGGTTACTCCGCCTGAGGGTCTCGAAAACGGCCGGGGGCCTTCGCCTTCAAAGGTGGGTTGAAAACAATGGCCCATTTCCGGTTTCCCGGCCAATTATGCGTCGTTCATCGAAATTCGCGCAGTCGCGATGAACACGTCTTCCATATCTTTTCTACCCATAGTGCGACAAGTCACGTTGGAAGAGGGCAAATGCACCAACATGCTGCAGGTGCCGTTGGGCAGAACCCGCTGTACCTGGCCATGCAGATCGACGGCGGGCCCGCCGCCCGGGGCCGGGCGCGGATCGCGGTTTTTCTCCGACGGCGTATCAGAGCGGTGGGTTGGCACCCACCCGACGCCTGCTACGTGGGGATGCTTGTCACCGGATCGTCCAAGAGGCCATCTGTTCAGCGGCGGCGGTCACGCCGGGCGCTCATTGGCTGGAAGGCGACGCCGACATGTGCTTCGCAATACGGCTTGCCCGGCTGAACCGGCAGGCCGCAGAACCAGAAATCGTCGGTCGCAGGATCGCCGACGGGCCATTTGCAGGTCCGTTCGGTCAATTCCATCAGGTTCAGCTTCTTGGCCTTTTTTTCGACCTCGTTGACCTTGGCCAGCGCCTCGGGGCTGACTTCATTCGCCGAGGGCTGTGGCGGCAGCGGCTGGCCTGCCGGGATGATCGCCTTGCGCGCGGGTGTCTGCGGTTGCGGCTTGGCCTCTTCCTTGGGCTGCGGTGCAGGGGCGGGACGCGCGGCTTCGGTCTTGGGGGCCGGCTTGGCCTTGGGTTCGGCCGGGGCCGCGGTCTTGGCCTTGGGTTCCGGCTTGGTCGGTGTCGAGCCAGAGGCGCGGTTTGACAGGCCCAGGCGGTGCACCTTGCCGATCACCGCGTTGCGGGTCACGCCGCCCAGTTCCTTGGCGATCTGGCTCGCGGACTGGCCTTCGCCCCACATTTTCTTCAAGAGCTCGACACGCTCGTCAGTCCAGGACATCTGCACCCTTTCCAGCCAAAAAGCGGCCCCGATCAGCGGCCGCTTTCTTTAATCCTCGTGAGGTCCCTATATTATCCTTTCGGACAGGAGTTACAAGGCGGCCCGGCCATCTCACTCGGGCTGCTCTTTCAGGGCCTGCAGTACATCCACCAATGCCGCACGGACCTCGGGATCCGCGATCGCCGGATCAGGCATACCGGTTCCGGGCGCAACGGTCTCGGGGTTTTCCAGAAAAGCCAGCAGACGGTCCCGCGTCCAGCCGCCCGAAACCCCCAGCAACGCTTCTGAATAGTCGAACTGGCCGGCTGCGATGTCACGTTCGAAAACCTCGCCCAGCGCCGGTGCGCCGTCAGTCCCGATGACGCCGAAGGAATGGCATTCAGCGCATTGGCCCAGCGCCAGACGTGCAGCGGTCTTTTGCTTGTCGCTCAGCTCCAGCTCAGCAATCTTCGCTTCGGCAAACTGCTGGCTGGCGTCGAAGGCGCCGACGCGCAGTTTCAGCACGTATCGCTGATCGGTCCACAGTACGATGGCGTCGTTGTGCTGATGCACATACCGCACGCGCTGGCCGATATCGATCCGCTCGGCAAACAGCACGCGCCCGTCACGAATGCGCATCCGGATCAGCATCTGTCCCGCCAGTGTTCCGGCCAGCAGGTCGCCATCCCAGGCCGGGTGGAACCCGTCGATATGCGTCAGCGCGCTGACCGCGACCGAGGGCAGCCATGAAAACACCGGCGGTTCGAATACCGGGTGCCGGCCATAGGCCAGCGTGTCGGGCAGGGGCAGCCGGTTATAGCGCGTTCCCAGCGAGACCTGCGGCCAGCCATAGTCCTGCCCGTCGCGGACAAGGTTCAACTCGTCCCCGCCGCGGCGCCCATGCTCAACGGCCCAAAGCCGCCCGTCGCCGTCAAACGTAATGCCCTGCATATTGGAATGCCCCTGGCTGACGGTTTCGGCCGCGCCGGTGGCGGGATCGATCTTCAGGACCTTGCCGTATTGCTCCGGGTCCTGCGAGATCGCAACCGGCGCATAGGTCCCGTCAACCGCGTAATCCCCTGACCCGAGGTAGACCCGGCCATCGTTGCCGATCCGAAACCGCCCGCCGGCCATGTGGCCGTCGATGGCGCGGCCGCCGGTCTTGGGGGGCAGGCAGGGCGACGTGGAAAAGACCGTCCAGTCCTGTGCCGCCAATTGCGCGCCCTGCAGCGAGGCCAACGGCGCCGAAGCGAGGCTGGTGCGGTAGCAATCTTCGCCTGAGACCCACTCGGTATACGAAACGAACAGTTTCCCGTCGCGGTGGTCCACATCGTTGTACCGGAAAAAGAAATGCCCGAACGCATAGTCCGGGTTGGCCTTTTCAAAGGCCAGCATAGCGTCCCACCCGTTCGGGGGCGGTGCGAGCGCCAGTTCCTCAGCCGTATCGCCGCTGATATCGAAAAAACGTCCCTCATGTGTCATCAACAGCAGTTCCGTGCCGACAGATGTCAGCGCGCCGCCGCTGCCTGCGCGGTCCTTGGGGATCGGTTCGGCGATGGCATCAACGTCCAGCGATACGAAGATCGACTCGATGCCGGCCGGCACTCCCTCAGCCTCCCATTCCACCGATGCCGGGTATTGGTCGAACAGATCGGGCACCTGCTGTCGCAGGATCGTGGTGCCACCCGTGCCCACGATGTATCCGACGAGGATGGCCAGCGGTGCGATGATCAGAAGACGCTTGGTCGACCTGTTCATGTCAGTTCCCTTCCTCGCCAGTGCGGCAGGTTTTTCCGTCACGCGCCGCGGGCATCATTTGGGCCTGTTTCGCCATGGAAGTCTCGCCTGCTAAACGCTCACCGCCCGGCCGGGCTGGTCCCGGACCCTTGTTGTTGAAACGGGTATAAAAGCGGCTTGGCCCCGGAGCAAGCGCGCCCTGCGCATCAGCCCCTGGCGCCGCCCTCACGCCGTCTCAGATGCGCCTCGCGCAGCGCCAGCATCAACGCCCCGCTCAGGATGATTGCGGCGCCCAGCCAGGTTACCCAGTCCGGTACTGCGCCGAACACCGCGAAATCGTAAAGTGTCGCAAATACCAGAGTGCCATAGGAAAACGGGGCCACGAAACTGGCGTCAGCCCGGCTCATGCCGTTGATGAAACAGATCTGCGCGATGGCCATCAGGATCCCCACCGCGGCCAGCCCAGCCCATTGCACACCGTTCGGTGTCTGCCAGATCGGCAAAACGGCGGCGGTTGCGATCGCAAGTCCGATGACGTTGTTGATCAGCAGGATCTGAAACGGCGCCTCACGGCCGGCCAGTTTCTTGATGAACATCATTTCCAGCCCCATCACCATCGCCGCTCCCAGCGCCAGCAGCGCGGCGGGCTGAAAGCTGACCGGGGTCGGGCGCAGCAGCACCATCGCACCGGCCAAAGCGATCGCTGCAGCCATCCATCGAACCCTGCCAACCCGCTCTCCCAGCAACGGGATCGCCAGCGCCATGGCAAAGACCGGGCTGAGAAAGCTGATCGCGGTGGCGTCGGCCATCGGGATCGATGCAACCGCGGCAAACATCAGCGTTACGCCGCCCCATCCACAGCCTGACCGCCACACATGCAGTCCCCAGTGGATTTTTCCGAAGCGCGGCCGCAGAACAATGGCAGCCGAGCCGAACAGCATTAGCGCCCACATGAACCGCCCGTGGCTGACCTGCAGCGGATGCAGCGGCGGGGCCAGCGCCCCGGTGGTCATCGCCTTGGCCGCCAGCGTGCTGGCCGCGATGAACGCGGTCGCGGCAATGATCAGGACCGCGGCCACGCCCGGGTTTTCGGTGCGGGGCGTAAACATGGCGCAACAGGTGACGGCATCTGCGGTCGAGGGCAAGCGGCTAGTGAATATCACGTCGCAGCGGTAGGATGCCGATATGGTTCGGGTGATGGTCATCGGCAATGCGGCCGGCGGGAAATCCACGATGTGCCGTGCGATCTGTGCGGCACATGATCTGCCTTACCACGCCATCGATCAGATCCAGTGGCAACCAGGCTGGGTCCCGGTGCCCGGCGATACATATCTGCGCGCACATGATGCGATCCTGCGGCAGGACCGATGGCTCATTGACGGCTTCGGATCATGGGACACGGTCCTGACCAGACTGGAAGCGTGCGACACGGTCATTTTCGTGGATCATCCGATTGCAGTGCATTTCTGGTGGGCGACCAAACGACAGATCAAATCGCTTTTTGCCGGCCGGTCCGACGGCCCGCCCGGTTGCCCGATGTGGCCAGTGACAATCCGGCTGTTTCGAATGATGTGGGGGCTGCATCGTGAAACACTTCCCAGACTGCCGCGCGCGATAGAAACGCACGCGTCCTCGGCCAGACTCATCCACATAACGTCGCCGGCCCGGCTGAATGCGTTTGCGCAGAACCCGGTCTGACCCGGCCTTGTCGCCGAAGCAGCCGCAAACTAGCGAAACTGAAGCGTCCCGTCATCGAAATCTGCTGCCGGCAGCGTTTCCCGGTCCGAAAAATAGTCCTGCGTCAACACCCAAGGCTCGGCGTTCCCCTGCTTGGGCAAAATGGCAAGGGATCGCATGACATACCCGGCATCGAAGTTGTCCGGGTCGATAAACGGCCGCAGCGGCATGTTCGCATCCGCTTCGCGCAGTTGCGGCGCAACCATCTTGGCCTGTCGCTGGCCCATATGGTCAAACAGCCTGTTCAGATAGTCCGAGACCAGATCGGCACGCAGCGTCCAGCTCGATCTCAGATAGCCGAACACCATCGCGAAATTCGGAACACCGCTCAGCATGATGCCGCGATGGGTGATGCACTCGGACGGCGCGATCGGGACGCCATCGACATCCAGCGCGATACCGCCCAGCGCCGTCAGCGTCAGACCGGTTGCGGACACGATGATATCGGCCTCCAGTTCCTCACCTGACCCAAGGCGGATACCGTTTTCCGTGAACCGCTCGATCGTATCTGTCACAACCGATGCGTCACCATGGGCGATCGAACGGAACATATCGCCGTCCGGGACCACGGCCACCCGTTGTTTCCACGGTCGGTAGCGTGGTGTGAAATGGGTTTTGACGTCAAAACCCCGTCCGAGATAGGCTTGCGCGCCCTTGATGAACTCCGCTGCCAGCTCGTCAGGTTCCTCTATGGACCGCTTGACCAGAGTCCTTTGCAAATGCAGCATCTTGCGCCGCATGATTTCGTGGAACCAATCGTCGGGCAGGTTCAGCGCCTTCAGCGTTTCGTTGAATTCGTCTGTTCTCGGACGTGGGTAGAAATAGGTGGGTGACCGTTGCAGCATCGTGACATGCGCCGCCTTTCCCGCCATCGCGGGGATCAGGGTGGCCGCTGTGGCGCCCGAGCCGATCACGACGACCCGCTTGCCCTCATAATCAAGATCCTCGGGCCAGTGCTGTGGATGAACGATAGGGCCGTTGAAATCACCCATTCCCGGCCATTCGGGCGCATAGCCGCGGTCATGGTCGAAATACCCGCCGCAGAACCAAAGGAACCCGCAACTGATCTGACGGCGTTCGCCGTCCTCGACGATGTCCAGCACCCACCGCGCTGTGTCCGAGTGCCAAGCGGCCCGTTCAACATGCACGCCATAACGGATCCGCCGGTCCAGCCGGTTTTCCTCCACGGCCTCGCCCAGATAGCTCAGGATCTCCTCTGCCGTCGCGATTTCCGGCCCTTTCCACGGCTTCCAGCTGAACCCGAAGGTGAAGAGATCGCTGTCCGACCGGATCCCGGGAAACCGGTGCGTGTGCCAGGTTCCGCCAAAGCTGTCCTTGCGCTCAAGGATCGCGAACGATTTGTCCGGCTGATGTTTTTGCAGGTGATAGCCAGCATCGATTCCCGAGATCCCTGCGCCGATGATCAGGACGTCAAAATGCTCGGTCTCTTCCCGAGACAGGACTTCTCTTGCCGGCATTTCATTCATGCGCCACCTCCCGCTATGCGGTCAGCCTAGCATGACGCTTCACCGTTACCAGCCATTCCGTGGCGTCTGAAATTTTGTCTTTGCAAAACAGGCGCGGTCCTGTATCCGCGCCGTCATGATCGTAACACCGGAAATCGCAACACTCCGACGCCGACGCTGAGACGCCGGCCCGATCCCCGTGCGCCTGCCGCACACCGCTTCACCGAAGTTCATTGACGACTGCGCCCGCCTCAGGCACCCATGTGGCGCTTCCCAGCTTAAGGATGATCCCGATGATCCCGTCTATACTGCCGACCTACAACCGCGCGCCGCTCAGCTTTGTCAAAGGCGAAGGCACATGGCTGATCGAGGCGGATGGTCGACGCTTTCTCGATCTTGGCGCCGGGATCGCCGTGAACGTGCTGGGTCATGCAAACCCGGTTCTGGTCCAGGCCCTGACTGATCAGGCGAACGCGCTGTGGCACACGTCCAACCTGTACCACATCCCGCAACAGCAGGCGCTCGCCGATACGCTGGTTGAACACAGCTTCGCGGACTCGGTTTTCTTCTGCAATTCCGGCACCGAAGCCTGTGAGCTGGCGATCAAGATGACGCGCAAGTACTGGACCGAAAAGGTCCAGCCGGAGAAGTCCGAAATCATCGGTTTCGAAGGGTCCTTTCACGGCCGGTCCTCCGCCGGCATCGCGGCGGCAGGCGGTGAAAAACTGACCGCCGGTTTCGGCCCGCTGCTGCCCGGGTTCCGTCACCTTCCATGGGACGATATCGACGCGGTCCGCGACGCGATCACACCGGAAACCGGCGCGGTCATCGTTGAACCTGTGCAGGGCGAAGGCGGCATCCGTCCGATGGCCGACGGACATCTTCAGGCTCTGCGGGAAATCTGCGACGAAAACGATCTGCTGCTGATCCTCGACGAGGTGCAGTGCGGCGTCGGCCGGACGGGCAAGCTGTTTGCCCACGAATGGTCTGGTATTACCCCGGACATCATGATGGTGGCCAAGGGCATTGGCGGGGGCTTCCCGCTGGGCGCGGTCCTGGCCACTGAAAAAGCGGCCTGCGGTATGACGGCGGGCACGCACGGTTCGACCTATGGCGGCAACCCCCTGGGCTGTGCCGTGGGCAACGCCGTGCTGCGCACCGTGGCCGATCCCGAATTCCTGTCCGACGTCAGCCGGCGCGCTGGCCATCTGCGCCAGCGCCTTGAAGGTCTGGTTGCGGCGCACCCGGAGGTTTTCGAAGAGGTGCGCGGCGCGGGACTGATGCTGGGCCTGAAATGCAAAGCACTGGGTGCCGACGTGCTCGCAGCGGGATATGACAACGAAGTCATTACCGTGCCGGCTGCGGAAAACGTGCTGCGTATCCTGCCGCCGCTCAACATTTCCGAGGCCGAGATCGACGAGGCGGTCGTTCGACTGGACAAGGCCGCCCGGCAAATCGAAGCCGGCTGACCGGGCCGGGACATCAACTGCCGCTCGCGAGATCGCGCGCGGCGCTGTAGGGTGCGAACATGAGCCGATACCTCAGAAACCTGACAGAACGCCAGATCCGCAAGGCCGAGGCAGAAGGAAAGCTCACCGGGCTGGAGGGCGAGGGCAAGCCCCTGCCCAATCGCCCGGAGGAGGCCCTGATCGATTCCGGTCTTGCCGCCGGGCACAGGATCATGGCCGAGGCCGGGGTCCGGCCCGAGGAATTCGATATCAAGGAAAAGCTGGACGCGGCACGCCGCGTATACGCATCCCTGACGGACCCGGCGGAAAAGAAGGCTGCGATGGCAAAGATCGCGGATCTCGAAATGCGTTTCAACATCGCGAGGGATGCCCGAAAGAGGTTCTTCAAATAGGCCGCTGTTTTCAGGGCGTCGGTTTTTAAAGGAAACTGCGCCCCGGCCCCTGCGACGGTACGTCCAGATGTGCAGCGACGCTTGAGGCAACATCGGCAAATGCAACATGCCCTAGCGACCCGAACCCGCCGCCGGCAACCAGAACCGGTACCCGCTCCCGCGTGTGATCGGTGCCGGTCCACGCGGGATCGTTGCCGTGGTCGGCGGTCAGGATCAGGCAATCCCCCTCGCGCAAAAGGGTCAGAACGCCACCGATCGCGGTGTCGAACCATTCCAGATGTGCAGCATATCCTTCGATGTCCCGCCGATGGCCGAACAGGCTGTCGAACTCGACGAAATTGGCAAACGTCAGGCTCCCGTCCTCTGCACCCTGCACCAGATCGGATAGGTGGGACATCAGTGTCCGGTCGTCGCCCTTTCGCACTTCGTCGATACCTTCCGTCGAGAAGATATCGCCGATCTTACCTACCGCATAGACCCGCCGCCCCGCGTCCTGGACCCAGTTGGTCAGCACGGGTAACGGCGGACGGATCGCATAGTCGCGCCGGTTCACCGTACGCTCGAACCCTTGTTCGGGGCTGCCGGTAAAGGGCCGGGCAATGACCCGGCCGACCTTCATCGCGTGCAGGGCCGGGGCGATGGTTTCACACAAGAGCAGCAGCCGCTCCAGCCCGAAATGTGTTTCATGCGCGGCGATCTGAAACACGCTGTCCGCCGAGGTATAGCAGATCGGCCAGCCGGACCGGATATGTTCGGCCCCCAGCCGGGAGATGATCTCGGTTCCCGAAGCGTGGCAATTGCCCAGTATTCCGCCTGTGTCCGCAGCCCCGGTCACGATCCGCACCACATCATCCGGGAAGGCCGGTACGGTTTCAGGGAAGTAATGCCAGTCCCACGGCACCGGCAACCCGGCCAGTTCCCAATGCCCGGACGGGGTATCCTTGCCCGGTGAAATTTCCGTCGCCGCGCCCCACATCCCCGTGCCCTGCGGTTCAAGCCCCGGCCCGGTTTCGCCACAGGCGAGCTCCAGCGCCGCCCCCAACCCCAGACGGTTGAGATTGGGCAGACGCAACGGACCGGTGGTCCGCACCCGCGCGCAGTGTTGGGCAATGTGCAGCAGCGTGTTCGCTCCGGTGTCCGGTGTACTGCCGTTTCGGAAGTCGGAGGCATCTGGCGCCCCGCCGATACCGACGGAATCCATCACCACAAGAAAGGCGCGCGGCATCAGCCGACCCGTTCGTGGATCAGCGCCGGCACCTCCGCTGGTTCGCCGGCAATTGTAATCGTAGACAGAACCGCGCGTTCCGCTTGGCGCGCCGCATCTTCGCGAATGGCGTGAACAAAGCCGAGTGGCTGGCCGGCGACAACTTTCTCGCCTAGACGCACCAATCCGGACAGGCCGACCGAGGGATCGACCGGATCGGTTTCGACCTGCCGGCCACCGCCCAGCCGGACAACGGTCAGACCCAGCAATTCACCGTCGATCGCGGTGACATACCCGTCTGCCGGTGCGGTGACTTCGCGGATCACGTTGGCCTCGGGCAGGAAACGCGCCCAGTTGTCGACAAAACCCAATGGCCCGCCCTGCGCGGCGATCATCCGCCCGAACCGTTCGGCGGCCCGGCCTTCGCGTATCGCGGAAAAGACCCGGTTTGCACCGTCCTGAACGTCGCCGGCCACACCCGCATCCGCCAGCACAACGCCACCCAGCGCCGAAGACAGTTCCACCAGCGGCCCGCTTTGCTCCCCGGTCAGCACGCGCATGGTTTCGGCCACTTCCAGCGCGTTGCCCAGCGACGGGGCCAGCGGCTGGTTCATGTCGGTGATGACTGCGGTCGTCCGGCATCCGGCCGCATTGGCTGTTTCGGTCAGCGCCTGCGCCAGCGCGCGGGCCTCGTCCGCAGTCTTCATGAACGCGCCCGAGCCGGTCTTGACGTCAAGGATCAGGGCATCGGGCGCGGCGGCCAGTTTCTTGGACAGGATCGAGGCGGTGATCAGGTCCAGGCTTTCGACCGTCGCGGTCACGTCCCGGATCGCGTATAGCCGCCGGTCCGCCGGAGCGACATCGGCGCTGGCCCCGACGATGGCGCAGCCGGCCGCCCTGGTCACCTGCCGCAGCCGCCCGTCACCGGCCGAAGTCGACACACCAGGTATCGATTCCAGCTTGTCCAGCGTTCCGCCGGTATGGCCCAGCCCCCGACCGGAAATCATCGGCACGTACACGCCGCAATCTGCAAGTGCCGGGGCCAGAACCAGGGACAAACAATCCCCGACACCGCCGGTCGAATGCTTGTCCACCACCGGACCATCCAGATCCCAGCTCAGCACCGCGCCGGTGTCGCGCATTGCCAGTGTCAGTGCGGCCCGGCCGTCACTGTCCAACCCGCCCATGCAGACCGCCATGGCAAACGCGCCAGCCTGTGCATCGCTGACCGACATGTCGGCCAGCCCGTCCGCGAACCAGCGCAGTTCAACCGCGTCGGGGACCTGCCCCCGCCGGAGCTTGGCAATGATCGCGCGGGCGTCCAACCGTCAGCTCCCCTCCATGTGGCCGGCGTCGAATGCACCCGGCAACAGAGCCGCAATGGTCGTGGCCTCCTCGGCCCCGCCGGTCGTGGCCATCGTCACCGTAACGTGCCCCTGTCCGAATTCCGCCAGCTTCTGCCGGCACCCGCCGCAGGGCGGAACCGGCGCGGGGGAACCGGCCACGACATAGACTTCGGTCAGCTCCTTTTCTCCGGCGGCGACCATCGCGGCAATTGCCCCGGCTTCGGCGCATGTGCCTTCGGGATAGGCCACGTTTTCCACGTTGCACCCGGCATAGACCCGCCCCGACACGCCGCGGATCGCCGCGCCAACCTTGAAGTTGGAATAGGGGGCGTGCGCGTTTTCACGCACCGCCACTGCAGCGTCCCGTAGTGTCATTCCGCCTCCGTCCGCGTCTCAAACGCGCCGGGCAGGGCGACCTCAAGGATTTCGATGTCGTCCGATGGCTGGTTCAGCCGGGTCCGCATCCCCGGTGGGATGACATATGCGTCACCTTCCACCAGCGCGAACGGATCCCGCCCTTCACCTTCCAGCGTGACGGCCCCGGCCATGACGTAGCCGAACAGGATATCACAGTCATGCGCCGCCCAGACCGGCGTGCCATCGCCCCTGCGAACCACCTGTACTCCGGCAACGTTCTGCGTGTTCGCCGCAATCGTCGTGTCCCGGCAGACATAGCCGGGCAGCCGGAAGGGCTGCCAGTCGGCCTTGGCGGCCAGGTTGTGTACGAACCGCTGCTCCTGCCATTCCCGGTCAGGGCGCAGGTCGGGTGTCGGCAGTGTCATGTCGTGATCAATCTCGGTGACGTGGTCCGCCGGCACACCGATCTCGATCACCTGCAGATCGTCGCTGGCCTCCATCACCCGGTGGCGGATCTCGGGTGGCTGGATGAAACAGTCGCCCCGTGTCAGGCGCAGTCGGTCGCCCTGATCTTCGTACAGCACTTCGACCCAGCCGTTGATGCAGAAGATCAGTTGAAACCCGACCTTGTGATAATGCACCATGTCGGGAACCGGCCCGCCATCGGGAATACGGATGTGGCTGGCGATCATCGCACCGCCCAGCCGGTCCGGAACAAGGTCGCGGTAATTCATGCCGGCACGCCCGATGATCCACGGGGCCTGATCGGCCAGACGCCGCACGACAAAGGAATGCCGCGTTTCCGGCAGAACCAGCGGCGGATTGCGTTCTTCGATCTCGACCCGGGTCCCGTTGGGCGCTGTCAGCAACCTGTCGCCGTTCGCAAACCCGTCGGGATCGTCCGTAAGAATGCGAATGGTGCCCGGAGGTTCCGGCGCATCTTTTTCCACGCGGATCCGCAGCCCGTGGCCCGAGAATACAGCGATGGACGGGTTGTCAGCCGGATAGATCATGTCCAGCCGCATGCCCAGCGTTTGAGTGAAAAAAGGCAGGTCGTTCCGCAATTCGCTCGTCGGCAGCCGCATTTCTGCTAAGGTTTCTTGCATGGTTCACCTCTTTGCATTCCGGAGAGTGTACCCGTACCCGTCGATTTGCAAGCAGGGCCTGCGGCACTGTTTCGCAGAACCGGAATGTACGTTCGGCAGAAGATAGTTTAATACTAAACCAAATTTGCGCACGAGGAACTCCAATGTCTGAAAAACAATCGCTCCGTCAGGCGGCACTGAGCTATCACGAGTTTCCGAAGCCTGGTAAGCTTGAAATCCGCGCGACCAAGCCGCTGGCCAATGGCCGGGATCTGTCGCGGGCTTATTCGCCCGGTGTTGCTGAGGCCTGCGTCGAGATCAAGGACGACCCTGCCAATGCGGCGCGCTTTACCTCGCGTGGCAACCTGGTGGCGGTGATTTCCAACGGCACAGCAGTTCTGGGGCTGGGCAATATCGGCGCACTGGCGTCCAAGCCGGTCATGGAAGGCAAGGCGGTCCTGTTCAAGAAATTCGCCAACATCGACTGTTTCGATATCGAGGTCGACGAACCGGACCCCGAGAAGCTGGCCGATATCGTTTGCGCGCTGGGCCCGACCTTTGGTGCGATTAATCTCGAAGACATCAAGGCACCGGATTGCTTCGTTGTCGAAAAGCTCTGCCGCGAGCGGATGAACATCCCCGTTTTCCACGATGATCAACACGGCACCGCTATCGTTGTTGGTGCGGCGGCGAAAAACGCACTGCACGTTGCCGGCAAGCGGTTTGAAGATATCAAGATCGTATCCACCGGTGGCGGTGCAGCCGGGATCGCCTGCCTGAACATGCTGCTCAAGCTGGGCGTCAAACGCGAAAACGTCTGGCTTTGCGACCTTCACGGTCTGGTATACGAGGGACGCGAGGTCGACATGAACCCGACCAAGGCCGCCTATGCACAACCTTCGGATCTGCGAACTCTGGATGACGTGATCGGGGGCGCGGACCTGTTCCTTGGCCTGTCCGGCCCGGATGTCCTGAAGCCCGAACACGTAGAGAAAATGGCCAGCCGCCCGATCATCTTCGCGCTGGCCAATCCCACGCCGGAAATCATGCCCGACCTTGCGCGCGAGGTGGCGCCCGACGCGATCATCGCCACCGGGCGCAGCGACTTTCCCAATCAGGTTAACAACGTTCTGTGTTTCCCGTTCATCTTCCGCGGTGCGCTGGACGTAGGGGCGACCGAGATCAATGACGAAATGCAACTGGCCTGTATTGACGGGATCGCCGATCTGGCCCGCGCCACCACCAGCGCCGAAGCGGCCGCCGCATATCGCGGCGAACAGCTGACCTTCGGTGCGGACTACCTGATCCCCAAACCGTTCGATCCGCGGCTGGTCGGTGTCGTGTCTGCTGCCGTTGCCCGGGCAGCGATGAGCAGCGGCGTGGCGACGCGACCTTTGGAGGATCTGGACGCTTATACAGAGAAACTGAAACAAAACGTATTCAAGTCAGCACTTCTAATGCGGCCAGTGTTCGAAGCTGCCTCGGCAGCATCGCGGAGAATCGTCTTTGCCGAGGGCGAGGATGAGCGCGTTCTGCGCGCCGCACAGGCCATCCTTGAAGAAACGACCGAAACCCCGATTCTCATTGGCCGGCCCGAAGTGATCAATGCCCGCTGTGCCCGTCACGGGTTGGAAATCCGGCCTGACAGAGATTTCCAGATCGTGAACCCGGAAAACGACCCGCGCTATTTTGATTACTGGAGCACCTACCACGAAATCATGCAGCGTCGGGGGGTGACCCCGGATCTGGCCAAGGCGATCATGCGCACGAACACCACGGCCATTGGTGCGATCATGGTGCACAGGGGTGAAGCCGACAGCCTGATTTGCGGCACGTTCGGTGAATTCCGCTGGCACCTGAACTATGTGCAGCAGGTTCTGGCAACCGACGACCTGAGACCGCAGGGCGCACTGTCGATGATGATCCTTGAAGACGGTCCGCTTTTTATCGCGGACACGCATGTGCATCAGTTGCCACAACCAGAGAATCTGGCGGAGATCGCCGAGGGCGCGTCACGTCACGTCAGGCGCTTCGGGCTGGAGCCCGCAATTGCCTTCTGTTCGCAGTCCCAGTTCGGCAATCAGCAGCAGGGATCCGGCGTGCGCCTTCGCGACGCCATCGGCATTCTCGACAGCCGGCCCTGCAACTTCGTCTATGAGGGCGAGATGAACGTTGATACCGCGCTGGATCCGGAGCTGCGCGATCGCATCTTCCCGCAATCGCGGTTGCAAGGCCCGGCAAACGTTCTCATCTTCGCCCACGCCGACGCCGCCAGCGGGGTGCGCAACATCCTCAAGGCCAGAGCCGGCGGGCTGGAAGTGGGGCCGATCCTGATGGGCATGGGCAACCGGGTGCATATCGTTTCCCCCTCGATCACGGCACGCGGGCTGCTGAACATGGCCGCGATCGCCGGGACGCCGGTGGCTCAGTACGGGTAACAGATTTGCACGGTTATGTTTGCAGATTTGCAAAAATCGCAAATCCTCAAACCGGTGCTCCTGTATTCTGTATGGTTTGCAAAAATTTGCAGATCACTTTGCCGTTTCTTGCAAACTGGTTGCGATAATCTGACGCGACGTCCGGTGCGGTACTTGCCAGAGTCCGGTTACCGTCCGTAACACGGGTCCATTGCCGCCGGAGGAGAATAGCGATGTCGTACGCCGAAGTTTATGCAGGCTGGAAAGCCGACCCCGAGGGGTTTTGGATGGAAGCCGCGGAAGCGATCGACTGGGATCGAAAACCTTCGAAGGCGCTGAACGAAGAAAACGCGCCACTTTACGAATGGTTCGCGGACGGCATGGTCAACACCTGCTGGAACGCTGTGGACCGCCACGTTGCGGCCGGCAATGGCGATCGTCTGGCCATTATCTATGACAGCCCGATCACCGGAACGCAGGAAAAAATCACCTATGCCGACCTGCAAACGCGGGTTGCGTCGCTCGCCGGCGCGCTGGCGGCAAAGGGTGTTGGCAAAGGCGACCGGGTTATCATCTACATGCCGATGGTGCCGCAAGCGCTCGAAGCGATGCTGGCCTGTTCGCGTCTGGGCGCGATCCACTCGGTCGTGTTCGGTGGATTTGCGGCGCACGAACTGGCGGTTCGCATCGATGACTGCAAACCAAAGGCGATTATCGCCGCGTCCTGTGGTATCGAACCGGGCCGTGTCATCGCGTACCAGCCGCTCTATGACGGGGCCATCGAACTGGCCGAGCACAAGCCCGAGTTCGTCGTCGTCTTCCAGCGGGAACAGGCGGTTGCGGAACTGACCGAAGGCCGCGATGTCGACTGGTACGCGGCGCAGGACGGTGTCGAACCGGCCGATTGTGTGCCCGTCGAAGGCAACCATCCGGCCTATGTGCTCTATACGTCCGGCACGACGGGGTCGCCAAAGGGCGTGGTCCGGCCGACGGGCGGGCATCTGGTTGCCCTAAACTGGACGATGAAAAACATCTACAATGTGGATCCCGGCGATGTGTTCTGGGCAGCGTCCGATGTCGGCTGGGTCGTCGGCCATAGCTATATCTGTTACGGGCCACTGATCCACGGCAACACCACCATCGTGTTCGAAGGCAAGCCGGTGGGCACTCCGGATGCCGGCACGTTCTGGCGTGTGATTTCTGAACATAACGTGCGCAGCTTCTTCACTGCACCAACGGCCTTCCGCGCAATCAAGCGGGAAGACCCCAAGGGTGAGTTCCGGGCAAAATACGACCTTGGCTGCCTGCGGGCGCTGTACCTGGCAGGGGAACGCGCCGATCCTGACACCATCGTCTGGGCTCAGGACCTGCTGGGCATTCCGGTCTACGACCACTGGTGGCAGACGGAAACCGGCTGGACCATTGCCGGTAACCCCGCCGGGATCGAGGCCATGCCGGTCAAGATCGGGTCGCCGACCGTGGCCATGCCCGGATACGACGTTCAGATCCTCGATGAAGGCGGCAATCAGGTCCCGAACGGCGAACTGGGCGCCATCGCGGTCAAGCTGCCGCTGCCGCCGGGAACCCTGCCGACGCTGTGGAATGCCGAGGACCGGTTTCGCAAAAGCTACCTGTCGACCTTCCCGGGGTATTACGAAACCGGCGATGCCGGAATGATCGACGAAGACGGCTATCTCTACATCATGGCGCGTACAGATGACGTCATCAACGTGGCTGGCCACCGTCTGTCGACCGGCGGGATGGAAGAGGTTCTGGCGTCGCACCCGGATGTTGCCGAATGCGCCGTCATCGGTGTTGCGGACGAACTCAAGGGTCAGCTTCCGATGGGCTTTCTGTGCCTGACCAAGGGTGTGAACCGCCCGCACGCGGACATCGTCAATGAATGCGTGAAGCTGATGCGCGACCAGATCGGCCCGGTTGCGGCGTTCAAGCTGGCGCTTGTGGTCGACCGCCTGCCCAAGACCCGCTCGGGCAAGATCCTGCGCGGCATCATGGTCAAGATTTCGGATGGTCAGGAATTCAAGATGCCGGCAACCATCGACGATCCGGCAATCCTTGATGAAATCCGTGAAGCTCTTGCAACGCTGGGGTATCCAAAGTCATAACGCGCACAGCCTTTTGAGGATGTTGCGATGACGAATTCCCGTGTGCCCGGCTTTCACAATCTGAGCCGGGCCGACCGGCTTGCCCGGATTTCCGACCTGACCGGACTGACCCACGAGCAAACCGCGCATCTGGCCGCCGCCGGTCCGGACGGAGAACTGGCCGATCACCTTTCGGAAAACGTGATTGGCGTCATGTCGGTGCCGCTGGGTGTTGCCACCAACCTGATCGTCGATGGTCAGGACGTTCTGGTGCCGATGGCGACCGAGGAAAGCTCGGTTATCGCCGCCGTCTGTAACGGGGCGCTGGCCTGCCGGGACACCGGGGGCGTGACGACACAGGCCGACGACCCCTGCATGATCGCGCAGGTTCAGATCGTCGGGCTGGACGATCTGCCGACCGCACAGGCCGTGGTTCAGACGCAAACGGCGGAAATTGCGCGCCGCTGCAATGAATGTGATCCGATGCTGGTCGAACTGGGCGGTGGGTTTAGGGATCTGGACGTACGCATCGCGGGCCCGTTTCTGGTGGTGCACCTGATCGTGGATGTGCGCGATGCAATGGGGGCCAACGCGGTCAATACCATGGCTGAACGGTTGGCACCGTGGCTGGAAGAGTTGACCGGCGGAACGGTCGGGCTGCGTATCCTGTCCAACCTTGCCGACCGGCGACTGGTCCGCGCCCGTGCGGTCTGGCCCGCAGCCGTTATCGGCGCGGACACCGTGGACGGCATTATTTCCGCGTGGGCGTTTGCCGATGCCGATCCATACCGCGCCGCCACCCATAACAAGGGGATCATGAACGGCATCAGCGCCGTGGCGCTGGCCACCGGCAACGACACAAGGGCGCTGGAGGCCGGCGCACATGCGTTCGCAGCGCAAGACGGGTACGGACCGCTCAGCCGTTATGGCAAAACGCCGGACGGCGACCTCGCCGGCGAAATCGAATTGCCAATGCCGGTTGGCATCGTCGGCGGGGCAACCCGGGTCCATCCGACGGCACAGGCGGCCCTCACCATCATGGGGGCAGAGAACGCCGACCGGCTGGGCCGGGTCATCGCGTCGGTGGGGTTGGTGCAGAATTTCTCGGCCTTACGCGCTCTCGCGACCGAGGGCATTCAGCGCGGGCACATGGGACTGCATGCGCGCAACGTGGCGATTGCCGCCGGCGCTTCGGGCGGCGCGATCGACCGCGTGGCGCGGGCCATGGTCGACGCAGGGACCGTGCGCGAGGATCTGGCGCGGTCACTCTTGTCCGGCGGACAGGACTGATACGAACCGGGGACGGGGACACGCCAATGCGTATCCCCGCAGAATCAGTGGTCAGGCCAGCTGAATATTGACAGCCGCCTCGCGACCGTCACGGCCGGGCTCGATGTCGAAAGTCACCTTTTGGTTGTCGGCCAGACCGGTCAGGCCCGAACGCTCAACCGCGCTGATATGAACAAAAACGTCCTTGCCGCCGCCTTCCGGTGCGATAAATCCGTAGCCCTTGGTGGTGTTGAACCATTTCACGGTGCCGTTAGCCATCCCGTGGTCTCCTTCGTCTAGTTCCGCCCGCGGGATGCGGCGGTCCGGCGTCAGTCTGAAGCATTCGAAACTGAGGCCGTAAAGGAGACAGTGGGTCGAGATGCGGTAGAGGTCGCACCAAACATATGGGGCGAGATCGTCTCTGACGCAAGTAAAACGGTCGTCACACTTCTTTTTTTCGAGCTTCTCGAACCATCATGTAAACGCCTGAGACGATGATCACCAACGCACCGGTCCATGTCCAGACATCCGGAATATGCCCGAAAATCAGGAAGCCCCAGACCGAACTGAATACGATCATCGCATATTGCATCGGTGCCACCACGACAGCCAAAGCGATCTCCAGCGCTCGGATGATAAGGTATTCGCCAGTCCCTGCCAGCAACGCCATGACGGCCATTATCCCGATGTGATTCAGGCTGACCGGCGCCTGCCAGAAAAACGGCAGCGGTATCGCGAGCAACACGATCGTAGTCAGCGCAGTATAGGCAAGCGTTGTGTCGGTCCGGTCCCGGTTGCCCAGATAGCGCGACAGGATCTGACGGAAGGCAAAGGCCGCCGCGGCCAGCAGGACCAGAAAGATCGCCGGATGAAACACGCCAAAGCCCGGACGAATCACGATCAGCGTGCCGACAAACCCGGCGAGAATCGCGCTCCACCGCCGCACCCCTACCTGTTCACCCAACAACAGGGCCCCCAGCACGGTGACCATGAACGGCGCGGCAAAGCTGACCGCGACCGCGTCGGCCAGCGGCACATGACGCAACGCAAAGACAAACGCGGTGGCAGATATGATCGCGCACAGCCCGCGCGAGATCTGCAGGCCCGGGGCAACGCTGCGCAGGATCTGCGGCCCCTTGAGTGCGATCAGCACCAGAACCCCGGCGGTGATCCCCAGCTGGCGGGTCCAGACGATCTGAACCGGGTGGTAATCCGCGGTCAGGACCTTGGCCAGGGAATCGGCCAGCGAAAAGACAAAGAACCCGCCGAGCATGAAGAATATGCCGCGCAGGTTGCTTTGCTGCCGGCGGGTGAAGCTGGTGTTGACCATGAGCCGTTTCCGAAGGGTCCCAAGGCAGCAGGATAGGGGGCATTGCAGCGAAGGCAAGGCGGGCGCCCGAGACAGATTCGAATCGGTGGAGGCGGCGGATAAGGCAAATCCATGTCGCGAAGATCCGAAAATCGTGAATTTTTTGTTTCGCGGGTGCAGAAACGGGGGTTTGGCACCCGATTCACGGTGCCTTCAGGTTTTCCCGGTACAGACCGCTGAACTGCCGCAGGATTTAGATTTATCCACAACAAAACCCAAACGGATATCAACATGTTGTCCCCAGAAAAATTTCATGCTGCAGTGCTTTTTTGTTGTCCGGCGGCCGCGAAATTGTGAACCTTTTGTTACCGCAAGCGATCATCTGATCGGGAGCGGGACGCAAAGGCCAAACGGGGCTGGAGCGAGGCGGATCAGGCCTTAGGGTAGGATGCGGGTCGCGGCAGAACCGGGGGACGGAGCCGGGAAACAGGAGCTTTAGGGCGAATGTGAAACGGGTCAGGAACCAAGCCGGAGTATGGGCTCTGAAACATTTTCGGATGGATCAGGGCGATTGCGAGGCTCTTCGGAGTGGTCGTGGTGGTTTCGAACCCCGCGAGGGGGACGGAGCGGTGACGGTTCCTCGGGACCGTTGCAACCGGGTCAGAAAGGCCGCAAGGCCGGACTGGGTCGGGAGGGCGTCAGGGTGTGTCTTCGGGCACGATGCAAGGACCGCGTCTGAGCACCTGACGCCTTTTCCCGTTTTTCCACGTTGTTGTGCACAGGGTGTGTTGCGGCCCGGTATTGGGGGCAGTGCCCGTCAGGCCACAAGAAACAGGGCCCGGTTGCCATGAACAACCGGGCCCGTCGTCAGTGATGCTACCGCGTCTATGCACCTATGGCGGGTGCCTACCCCATCAGATAGGGTCGGTCAACAGGATGTTGTGTTCGTTTTGCACAGGCCCCGCAACATGACGTTTTCCTGCCGCAGGTCTCTCCGGCTGGCGAAATGTCCACAGGGCGGTATTCTGGGGGCAGATGGGTCAGGAGGACGCGATGATCGTGGAAATGGTGATGTTCGATCGCCCGGCAGGGTTCACGGATACGGACCTTCTGGAAGACGCGCGGGGGACCGTCGCGCACTGGCAGGCAAACCCGGACCTGATACGCAAACAATTCCTGAAATCGGGGGGAGAGGTGATCGGGCTCTATCTGTGGCCCGACCGCGCGGCAGCAGAACGCGCGCACGATGCAGCCTGGGTCGAGCGGTTCCGCGCCCGGACGGGGGTGGAACCAGCGTTTCGGTATTACGAGATGTTTATGGAAATCGACAACGCGGCGGGCGAAGTTCGGGAGTGGCCGGCGGGCGAAACGACCTAGCTGGAAAACCGGGCTGAATTGCTGGGTTTTCTGGCGTTGGCCTTAAGCGACCGAACAGCGACACTCAGAGGGAAGCAGGGAGGACGCATTCGCCCTCCCTCCAGAAGGCTTACGCCAGCGCGAGGTTGGTCGCAGATTCGCGGCCATCGCGGCCGGCTTCGACGTCGAAAGTCACTTTCTGATCGTCGGCCAGACCGGTGAGACCGGAGCGTTCGAGTGCAGAGATGTGCACGAACACGTCCTTGCCGCCTGTTTCAGGAGCGATGAAGCCGAAGCCTTTGGTGGCGTTGAACCATTTCACTGTGCCGTTGGCCATGTGAGTTTTCCTTAAATAGATCTCTGCCCGCGGAATGCGGCAGACCGGCGAAGTCACGTCTGGATCGAAGACTGTGCGCCGGTGAAGGAAAACAGCAGGGTCGAAGAGAAGATCGTTAGCAAAGGTCATGTGGGGCACGTTGGGGCCGATTGCAAGGGGAAATGCGACAGGACGGACCAACGAGTCGGAAATTGGGTCGGCCGGCGAATGATAGGATGGTTGGTGGGTTCGCACCCACCCTACTGTTAAACCGCCCGTTCAATCGCCTCACGCACCGACTGCTGATGGGCGGATCTCCCCGCCCCGCAAGCAGAAGGTTTCAATAGCGGCACGCCCGGCCCCGGACCGTCCGGTTGCAACAAAGCGGGTCTCGGCTGGGGAATGGGCAGGGTCAGGTGCAACCCGCTGATGGCAGTGAAGGAAGGCTATGATGTCTCGCAGGGCCACCCCATGCCGCCCGCGTTTCGCCGGGTTACCGTCGTCCCATTCGAATCATCCGACATATTTGTACAAATGTGCGTACACCCAAGGATTGCCCCCGGCGTGCGATCGCCGATGGGTGCCGGCCTGTTGACAAAAGAGAGGTTACCGCGAAAACTTCTTGTACTTCAGACGCTTCGGTTCCAGCGCATCCGGTCCCAGCCGCCGTTTCTTGTCTTCCTCGTAATCCTCGAAATTGCCTTCGAACCATTCCACATGCGCGTCCCCTTCAAAGGCGAGGATGTGGGTGCAGATGCGGTCGAGGAAGAACCGGTCGTGGCTGATCACCACGGCGCAGCCGGCAAAATCGACCAGCGCGTCTTCCAGCGCCCGCAGGGTTTCCACGTCCAGATCGTTGGTCGGTTCGTCGAGCAGGATGACGTTGCCACCCTCTTTCAGCAGCCGCGCCATGTGCACCCGGTTGCGCTCCCCGCCTGACAGCAGGTTCAGCTTTTTTTGCTGATCGCCGCCCTTGAAATTGAAGGCCGAGCAATAGGCGCGGGAGTTCATATTGGCGTCGCCCAATTCAATGATCTCCGCCCCGCCCGAGATTGCCTCCCATACGGTGTCGCCCGCGTTCAGATCGTCGCGCGACTGGTCAACATAGGCCAGCTGCACCGTATCGCCCAGCTCGATTGACCCGGCATCCGGGGTTTCCTGACCGGTCAGCATCTTGAACAGGGTCGACTTGCCGGCGCCGTTGGGTCCGATCACGCCGACGATCCCGCCGGGCGGGAGCGAGAAGGACAGGTCCTCGATCAGTTGTTTGTCACCCATATGCTTGGCCAGCCCCTCGACCTCGATCACCTTGGAACCAAGGCGCGGGCCACGGGGAATGACGATCTGTGCGCGGGTGATTTTTTCGCGCTCGGACTGGTTGGCCAGATCCTCGTAAGCGGCAATCCGGGCCTTGGATTTTGCCTGCCGGGCCTTTTGCCCCTGTCGCATCCATTCCAGTTCGCGTTCCAGTGTTTTCTGCTTGGATTTGTCCTCGCGCGCTTCCTGTTCCAGCCGCTTGGCCTTCTGTTCCAACCAGGAAGAGTAATTGCCTTCGTAGGGGATGCCGCGGCCGCGGTCGAGCTCGAGGATCCATCCAGTGATGTCGTCGAGGAAATATCGGTCGTGGGTAACGATCAGGATCGTTCCCTTGTACTCGATCAGATGCTGCTGCAGCCAGGCGATGGTTTCGGCGTCCAGGTGGTTGGTCGGTTCGTCGAGCAGCAGCATGTCGGGGGCTTCGAGCAGCAGCTTGCACAGCGCCACCCGGCGGCGTTCCCCACCCGAAAGGGAGCTGACTTCGGCCTCGTCCGGCGGGCAGCGCAGAGCCTCCATCGCGACGTCGATCTGACTGTCGAGGTCCCAGAGGTTCTCGGCGTCGATCTGATCCTGCAGTGCGGCCATCTCCTCGGCGGTCTCGTCCGAGTAATTCATCGCCAGTTCGTTGAATCGGTCGAGCTTGCCCTTCTTCTCCGCCACGCCCAGCATCACATTGTCGCGGACATTGAGGCTTTCGTCGAGCTGCGGTTCCTGAGGCAGGTAGCCGACCTTGGCACCCTCGGCCGCCCAGGCTTCTCCGGTGAACTCCTTGTCCAGCCCGGCCATGATCCGCATCAGCGTCGATTTACCGGCGCCGTTAACGCCGACGACACCGATCTTGACGCCGGGCAGGAAACTCAGGTGAATGTTTTCAAAACATTTCTTGCCACCGGGATAGGTCTTGGAGACCCCCTGCATGTGGTAGACGTATTGATAGGCGGCCATATTGAAATCCTCAAACGCGACGCGGTTTGGGCGGGTCTAGCCAAGCTGTTTTCAAAGCGCAATAATGAACCGGTTTATGATGGGAGCAATGGATTTGCGCGCAGTGCTTCTGGGGTTTCTGTTGGCGTGGCTGCACGCCTTCCCGGCTTTGGCCCAGATCACCAGCATATCTCATCCCGACAGTCTGCTGGTCACCCACAGGACCGGGTGCATTCCACTGGAAGAGGCGCGGCCAAAGTTTACGCCCGCCGATCTTTCGCTGGCCGTCCGAGATTGCTTGCGCAAAATGAGGTATGATGACGCGATACAGTTGTTCTTTCTGTACTCTGTTTATGGGTATTTCGACGCCAAGCGCATGACAGACCGGTCTGCTGCCGCAGCGATCGGGGCGCTGAACCACGAAACGTTGGGGGACATTTCGGCGCGCCAGAAGACCGGATTCTTGCAGGCCATGGAGCGATTGCAGGAAACGGACGGCGACCTGTTCCAGGCGACCTGTGCAACCGTCGAACGGATCGGCCCGCCGGACTATGTCCCGATTTACATGCTGGCTCACGGTCTGTCCGCGATCCGGTTCGATGGTGGCGAACCCGTATTCATGACTCGGGCGGAGTTGACTAAGAAGTTGCGACCATCCAATCGGAACCGCCTGTGGGAGGAAGCCCTGAAAGATGTAAACGGGTGCCCCTAGTTCAGGCGGTTCCGGTCACAAGCGGGATGGCCTGTTGCCGGTCCGGTGCATTTCTGAAATCTAGTCTGTGCCATGCTGACGAAAGAACCATTTCTGCGCTCCGGCCAGAGTGTCGGTTTACTCGGCGGATCGTTCGATCCGCCGCATGAAGGGCATGTGCATATCACACGCGAGGCGATGAAGCTGTTCGGGCTGGACCGGGTGTGGTGGCTGATCAGCCCCGGCAACCCGCTGAAGGCACGCGGGCCGGCACCGATCGCTCAGCGGTTGGCGGCGGCGCGGGCAATCATGGATCATCCGCGGGTCTCGGTCACGGATATCGAGGCCCGGCTGGGTACACGGATCACCGCCGACACGATTGCAGCGCTGAAGGCGCGCTATCCCGGTGTGCGGTTCGTCTGGCTGATGGGGGCCGACAACCTTGCCGCGGTGCATCTGTGGAAGGACTGGCAATACATATTCGACGCAGTGCCGGTGGGCGTTCTGGCCCGGCCCGGGGCCCGGATTTCGGCCCGGATGTCGCCGGCGGCACGGCTCTATCGCCGGTTCCGGATCGACGGGCAGGCCAGCCAGTTGCTGGGCCGGGCCGAGGCGCCGGCGTGGAGTTTCGTCAATGCCCCGATGGTGGCCCATAGCTCGACCGCAATCCGCAGGGCAGGCGGGTGGTCGGAGCCCGAGTCGGCGATGGCTGAGAAACAGTAACCCCGGGCGCGCCGGACTGTTTTTGCAACAACCTCTTGAATCCAATTGAAAACGATCACTTTGGCGGGAAAACGGGGACAGAGTGCAACGATTGCGGAATTCCGCAGCCCGCGACGCTTGTTTCAACTCGGCCGGATGGGATAATTGCCCCCATGACGTATCCAGTGACACGACGTTTCCTGATTGGCGGTCTCGGTGCCGCGGCCGTGTATGGGGCCGCACAGGCAGGAGCGCCCAAAACCTCTCTGCGGCCGCGGCAGCGCGGCGAGGATCTGCGCAAACGGGCCTTCGGCGGACCCGAAGCGGTGTACCAACGTGCCGGTCTGAGCGGCGACGCCTCTTTTGCCGTCGCGGATGTGAAAACCGGGCTGATGCTGGAGGCCTATCAGGGCGACCGGGCGCAGCCGCCCGCCAGCGTGGCCAAGACGCTGACCACGCTCTACGCGCTGGATACGCTGGGCTCCGAGCATCGTTATCGTACCCGGATCATGACCACCGGAACGCTGACCAACGGCGTTCTGAAGGGAGACCTGATCCTTGCCGGCGGCGGCGACCCATTGCTGGACACGACCACGCTGGCGCGGATGGCCGGCAACCTCAAGGCGGCCGGTGTGCGCGAGGTGCGCGGTGATTTCCGCGTTTACGAGGGCGCGTTGCCCCTGATTGCCAGCATCGACCCCGAACAGCCTGATCATGTCGGTTACAACCCCACGATCAGCGGCATCGCACTGAACTTCAACCGGGTGCATTTCGAATGGAAGCGCGCCTCGGCCGGTTACGCGGTGTCGATGGATGCCCGCGCCGAGGGTTATCGTCCCGACGTGTCGATGGCGAAGATGAAGGTCGTGAACCGTCAGTTGCCGGTCTACACCTACGAAGACAAGAACGGGGCCGACAACTGGACAGTGGCCAGCAAGGCGCTGGGCAATGGCGGGGCGCGCTGGCTGCCGGTGCGCAAGCCCGCGGCCTATGCCGGCGACGTGTTCCGCACGCTGGCGCGGGTCAACGGCATCGTGCTGCCGAAGGCCCGGGCCATGAAACGGCTGCCCGCCGGCGCGGCGGTGGTGGTCACCCATGACAGCGCGCCGCTTCGCGTGATCCTGAAGGACATGATGAAGTACTCCAACAACCTGACCGCGGAAATGGTCGGTCTCAGTGCAACCGTGGCCCGCGGCAGAATACCGGCCGGCCTGAAGGCCTCAGCCGGGGAAATGAACCGCTGGGCAGCAGAGGCCTATGGCATGAGCGATACCCGGCTGGTCGATCATTCCGGGCTGGGCGATGCCTCGCGGATGACGCCGCAGGATCTGGTGGCGGCGCTGGTGAAAGTGCGTCAGCGCGGTGTGCTGCGCCCGCTGATGAAGCCGATTGCCATGCGCGATGCCAAGGGCCGCACGGTCAAGGGGCACCCGATCAAGGTGGATGCCAAAACCGGCACGCTGAATTTCGTGTCCGGGCTGGGTGGGTTCATGACCGCGGCAGACGGAACCGAACTGGCCTTTGCCATCTTCACCGCCGATACCGGCATCCGGGCGCGGATCAAGAAGGCTGACAAGGAGGTGCCGCAGGGCGCGCGGGAATGGAACCGCCGGTCGAAACGGATGCAGCAGGCGCTGATCGAGCGCTGGGGCGCGCTATACGGCAGCTGAAGACGATTATTCTGCGAATAATCGGGCCTCCGGCGGGAGCATTTGGACAAAGATGACAGGGCAGCCCGGCCTCAGATGATGTGCCGGGCGCGGGCACCGCGTTCGATGGCGGCAGCGTGCAGGCGGTCGATATCCAGTTCGTACCGCATCTCTTCCAGCAGTCGCAGTTCCTGCTCTTTCAGGGTGCCATCCGCGGCGGCCACGTCGCAGGCCAGCGCATAGGCGGTTTCATAAAGGCGCTCGGGCAGGTTGTCGCGGATGAGTCCGAACAGCGCGTCGAGCCCGTCTTCCTGATCAAAGAGGTCAAAGACGGTCTGTGACACCTGGTTCATCCGGTCGATATCGTAATCTGCAAAGACCGGCAGCATGTTCACGTTCGACTGGATTTTCACCAGTTCCGCGGTGCGGATGTTTTCGTCGGATGCAGACACCGCGACCATGAGGGCAACGAGGCAATCCTGAGTGCTCAGAACGTTTGAGTCGGTCACGGTGGCAATCCTTGGCTATGGTGTGTTGCGGTGCAGAATATTGACGGGCTGCGGCCTGCACAATAGGGAGTGGCAGACCGCCGCGCACGGGGCGCGGTGCCATGTCGGAGAGCATGATGAGCGAGCTGCGTGAAACCGCGATGACATCAAAGGCCTGGCCTTTCGAAGAGGCGCGCCGGGTGCTCAAACGGTATCAGAAGGCGCCGCCCGAAAAAGGTTATGTTCTGTTCGAAACCGGTTATGGCCCGTCCGGCCTGCCGCATATCGGGACATTCGGCGAGGTGGCGCGAACCACGATGGTGCGCCGCGCGTTCGAATTGATCTCGGATATTCCCACCCGGCTGATCTGTTTTTCCGATGACATGGACGGATTGCGCAAGGTGCCGGGCAATGTCCCGAACCAGCAGCAGATGACCGAGGACCTGCACCTGCCGCTGACCCGGGTCCGCGACCCGTTCGGCACGCATGACAGTTTCGGCGCGCATAACAACGCCCGGCTGAATGCCTTCCTCGACAGTTTCGGGTTCGAATATGAATTCGCATCCTCGACCGACTATTACCAGCGCGGTGTCTTTGACGAAATGCTTCTGGTGGCGCTGGAGCGGTTCGACAAGATCCAGGAAATCATGCTGCCGACACTGGGGCCGGACCGGCGCGAAACCTATTCCTGCTTCCTGCCGGTCAGCCCGAAATCCGGCCATGTGCTGCAGGTTCCGACGCTGGAGCGCAACGTGGCCAGGGGCACGATTGTCTACGAGGAGCCCGACGGCGAGCGTGTCGAGGTGCCGGTGACCGGCGGCAACGTGAAGATGCAGTGGAAGCCGGACTGGGCGATGCGCTGGGCGGCGCTGGAGGTCGACTACGAAATGTCCGGCAAGGACCTGATCGACAGTGTGACCCAGTCTTCGAAAATCTGCCGCGCGCTGGGCAAACGCCCGCCCGAATCGCTGTCTTACGAACTTTTTAACGACGAGCAGGGCCAGAAGATTTCCAAATCCAAGGGCAATGGGTTGAGCATGGAGGAATGGCTGCGCTATGCCGCGCCCAAAAGCCTGCAATACTTCATGTATCTCAAGCCGAAGACCGCCAAGCGGCTCTATTTCGACGTGATCCCCAAGGCCGTGGATGAATACCACCAACAGCTGCGCGCCTATCGCGGTCAGGATGAAAAGGCCCGGCTGAACAACCCGGTATTCCATATCCACGGGGAGGATGTGCCGGCGTCGAACATGGTGGTTCCGTTCGCAATGCTGCTCAACCTTGCATCCGTGTCCGCGGCCGAAGACAAGGACCGGCTCTGGGGGTTTATTCAGCGTTATGCCCCAGACGCTACGCCGGAAACGAACCCGGACATGGATCATGCCGCCGAATTCGCGGTGCGATACTACAATGATTTCGTGAAACCGTCACGGAAGTTCCGGGCGGCGACGGACCAGGAGCGCGAGGCGCTGGAGGCGTTGCGCGCGGAATTGGCGGCCTACGACGGGCCGGTCGAGGACGAGGCACTGCAATCGGTGGTCTACGCCGTGGGCCGCGACCGCTTCGATCCGCTGCGGGGCTGGTTCACCGCGCTTTACGAGGTGCTGCTCGGGGCCAGCCAGGGACCGCGCTTTGGCGGGTTCATTGCGCTATATGGGGTCGCGGAAACAGTGACGCTGATTGATGCCGCGCTGGCCGGAGAGCTGGCCTGAGCCGAGGAACAGGGGAGGGCCGGACATGGATTTCGCAGATGTCGAAACACCGGCCCTGATCCTCGACCGGCAGCGGTTGCAGCGCAATGCAGACCGGATGCTGGCGCGCGCCGCCGAAACCGGGCTGATGCTGCGCCCGCATTTCAAGACGGCCAAATCGGTGGACGTGGCGCTGGTCGCGACCGGCGGCCGGCGGTCCACGCTCACCGCCTCGACCCTCAAGGAGGTGGAGGCGCTGGCCAATGCCGGGTTCGACGACATCCTCTATGCGGTCGGCATCACGCCCAACAAGTTTGCCCGGGTGCGCCGCGTCCGGGCACAGACCGGTCGGGATATCCTCCTGACGCTGGATTCGGTGGAAATGGCGCGGGCAGTGCGTGACGGGTTGCCGGGCATCCCCGTGCTGATCGAGATTGATTGCGGGGAACATCGCGGCGGGATCGGGTCGGATGCATCGGAACTTGTGGAGATCGGCAGTGTATTGGGCGATCAATTGCGCGGTGTCATGACCCATGCCGGGCATTCCTACACAACCGACTCGCCGGAGGATATCCGCGCGATTGCCCGGGACGAGACGAACGCGGCGCGACAGGCGGCGGCCCGCTTGCGCAACAACGGCCTGCCGGTCGAGATCGTCAGTGTCGGATCGACCCCGACGGCTTTCTTTGCGGATGACCTTTCCGGCATCACCGAATTGCGTGCAGGGATCTACATGTTCTGGGACCTCGCCCAGCTCAGCCGGGGCATGTGCGCGGTCGAGGATATTGCGGTTTCCGTGCTGACCACGGTGATCGGTCACAACCGGACGGCCGGGGTTCTGACTGTGGATGCCGGGGCGATGGCGATGTCCAAGGATGTGTCTGCCCAGACACTTCTGCCCGATGCCGGCTATGGCTGGTTGTGTCATAGCGACAGCCTGCAACCAACTGGCCTGCGGCTGGATGCGGTGCATCAGGAACACGGTACCGTAAAAGTGCGCAGCGCGTCGGATTTCGAACGGTACCTGATCGGTTCGACGCTGCGAGTGCTGCCCAACCACGCCTGTCTGACCTGCGCTGCCGGTTACGGCCAATACCTGACGACCGGGGCAGAGGTCTGGCCGCGCGTCGATGGGTGGTGACACCGGGTTGACGGGGCACTGCATGTGACCTCAACTGCGGTCATGGCGACCGGATACGAACCGCTTGATACCCTGAAACCCGTTGCCGAGGGTGTCTGGCTGATCGACGGGCCGGCGATCCGGTTTTATGGCCTGCCGTTTTCGACACGGGCAACGGTGATACGCCTGCATAACGGCGATCTCTGGGTGCATTCGCCGACACGGATGACCGAACCCCTGCGCGCGGAACTGAGCGCGCTGGGGCCGGTCCGGCACCTGATTGCGCCCAACTGGATCCACTACGCTTACGTTTCCGAATGGCAGGCCGCGTTTGACGGCACCGTGGCCTGGGCCGCGCCGGGCGTGGCGGCGCGGGCCGAGAAGAAGGGCATGGCGCTGCGCTTCGATCATGACCTCGGCACGGTGGCGAACGCGCCGTGGGCCGGGCAGATCGACCAGATGATCGTCGAAGGCAGCAAGATACATCGCGAGGCAGTGTTCTTTCACCGGGCATCCCGGACGCTCATCCTGACCGACCTGATCGAAAATTTCGAACGCGCCAAGGTGCCGTGGTGGATGGCATTGTTCCTGCCTCTGGTTGGCGTGATGGATCCCGACGGCAAGATGCCACGCGATATGCGCGCAACTTTTGCCGGGCAGCATGATCGCCTGCGTGCGGCGGTGGAACAGATGATCGCGTGGAACCCGGCGCGGGTAATCCTTGCCCACGGGCGGTGGTACGACGGCAGCGCCGTGGATGAACTGCGGCGGGCGTTTCGCTTCGTTCTCTGAGCGTTTTTGGGGCGGGTGTCGGTTCCGCTTCTGCCAAACTGTGATAGATTGTCCGCGTGATCAGAGCGGAGGGCGAAATGCCGGCGTCAGACGAGGACAAGTTTCAGGGCCGCATGCATGGCGAGCAGATCGAACCCGACACGCAGGACAGCCTGTGGTGGCGTCTGCTGTTCATGATCCTGATCGCTATCATGATCAACCTTGCCCAGACCATCCTGGCGGTCGTGACCGTGATCCAGTTCATCATCATGCTGGTCAGCAACAGGCAGCCGAACGAAAGGCTGGCGGATTTCGGTACCGATCTGGGCATCTGGATCGCCAAGGCAGCCCGGTTTCAGACCGGCGCCAGCGAAGTGAAGCCCTGGCCCTGGACCGAGCTGGATTAATTCTGATCCGCCTCGCCGACGCGTGCGTATCCTTTCGCAAAGACGGAGAACATCATGCGCCCGCTTCTGCTTGCCCTGCTGATCACAATCGGAACACTCGTGACCGCCACCGCCGGCAACGACGACATCGAAGCCACCATCGATGCCCAGATCAAGGCCTTTCGCGCGGACGATTTCGAACAGGCCTTCAGCTATGCCAGCCCGGCCATTCAGGGCCTGTTCGGAACTCCTGAAAACTTTGGCGTGATGGTGCGGCGGGGTTACCCGATGGTCTGGCGCCCGGCTGAAGTCCGGTATCTGGACCTGCGCGACATCAACGGGCAACTTTGGCAGCGGGTATTGATCACCGACCGCACCGGCAACGTGCACATTCTTGACTATGAAATGGTGCCGGCGGAAAACGGGTGGAAAATCAACGCGGTGCAACGTGTGGATGCCAAGGCTCAGAGCGTCTGAGCACCACGCAACGTCACGGTGCGCCAAACGCCGGTTAACCTGAAATCTCTAGCTCCCTTGTCCTGCGTCCGGCCCTTGCCGGGCAGAGCATTTTGCGGCTTCGCGGGAAAGGGAATGGAATGAACAAGGCAATTACCGACGGTGTGCAACTGATGCCGCCGCCGTTTGCAAACGGTCTCAATGTCTGGTCCAGCGGCAACGGCACGCCGGGGTCCGACACCTATGACGGTGCGGTCAACGCCGCCTTTGTTCCGGCAGATCAGGATTTCAGCGGCTGTCTGGAACTGCAAAAGACGGATGGCACGCAGAAACTGCGCTACATGGGCGAAACGCCGCTGCTGCCGGGCTGCTACCTGCAGATCCGCGCGCGCGTGAAGGCGATCAGCGGCAACCTGCCTTCGGTCCGCATTGCCGCCTGGGCGGGCGGATCCGGCGGCAGCCATGTCGGCGGGGTCACCGAAACCGGCCCTTCGGTGACGCTGACGGGTTATGGCGAAGTGGTCGAAGTGACGGCCATCGTCGGCACCGGCCAGCGCACCGGCGTCGACATGGTCTGGGGCCCCGAGGCGCTTTACGGCCATTTCGGGCTGGACCTGACCGGGTCCAACGGCGGCATTGTCCGCATCGACGACATTGAAATCGTCGACATCACCAGCGCCTTTCTCCGCACTATGATGAACATCGTCGATGTGCGGGATTTCGGTGCAATCGGCGATGGCGCGACGGATGACAGTGCAGCCTTTGCCGCCGCCGACGATGCGGCGGACGGACGGACAATCCTTGTGCCCGAAGGCGTCTATCACCTGGGCTCCAGCGTCACGCTCAGCCACCGAGTGGAATTCCGCGGCACCGTGACCATGCCCACCGAAGAAATGCTCCTTCTGCAGAAAAGCTTTGACCTGCCCAGCTATATCGACGCGTTCGGAAACGAAGAACTGGCCTTCAAAAAGGCGTTTCAGGCGCTTCTGAACAATGCCGATCATGAATCGCTGGACATGGGTGGTCGCAAGGTGACCGTGAAGGCGCCTATCGACATGCAGGCCGCGGTCCCCAACAAGACCAGCTATGCCACCCGCAGGGTGATCCGCAACGGCCAGCTTGACGCCGCGGCCAGCGCCGACTGGGACACGGTGACGGTCACTTCGCAGGCCACCTATGACCCCGACGACAGCCGCACTCTGAGCAACGTCACGAACATCGCCAACATCCCGGTTGGGGCGCTGGTTCAGGGCAACGGGGTGGGGCGCGAAATCTATGTTCGTGAAAAGAACGAGGCAACACAGGAAATCACCCTGAACGCAGCCCTGTACGACGCCGCGGGAACGCAGAATTACACGTTCAGCAAGTTTCAGTACATCCTCGATTTTTCGGGCTTTTCAAAGCTGTCGAAATTCGCCCTCAACGATATGGAGCTGCAGTGCAACGGGGAATGCAGCGGCATCATGCTGGCGCCCAGCGGCCTGACCTTCACTGTTGCCGACTGCTTCATCTCGCGCCCGAAGGACCGGGGAATCAGCTCTGCCGGCGGCGGCTGTCAGGGCATGCTGATCGATCGTTGCCAGTTCCTGTCAAACGAGGACTCTCTGGATGTTCCGGACCGGCACACCATTGCCCTGAACGCCAACGCGAACGACGTCAAACTGCGCAATTGCCGCGCCACCAAGTTCCGGCATTTCGCCCTGCTGGCGGGGGGCAACAGCATTGTGATCGGCAACCACTTCTTTCAGGGCGACGGCATCGCCGACGGGGTGCGGACGGCCGGGATCATTTTCGCGACCGACCACACCAGCACCTCCTTTACCGGCAACTACGTCGATAACTGTTTTATCGAGTGGACCAACGAACAAGACAGCTCGCCGGGCTTTTCCAGCGGCTATTCTTTCAGCGCGTTTTCGATCACCGACAACGTCTTCCTGTCCGGTGAAGTCGCACCGTGGTTCAGCTATATCGTGATCAAGCCGCACGGGGCCGGCCACTTCCTGAACGGTGTCATGGTCACGGGCAACAAGTTCCGGTCGCTCAACGGATCCATCGACCGGGCCGAGCGCGTTGATACCAGCTTTGCCGATCTGGATTTCAGCCGGACCAAACATGTGAGCTTCTCCGGCAACTCCTTCCATGCGATCGATTATCAGCCGATGAACCCGCTCCGGGTGGAACATCAGGAAAACTCACCGGCACAAACCTGGCAGATCAGCCCGGAAGGTGAGCTGCCCTTCGAAGGCAGGGCCAGGATGGTCGAGGCGGTGGTGCCCAAGGGCAAGATCAAGAACGCCGCCGGGGCGACGGTCTACGCCATGCCCTACGTGAAGACCGAGCAGGGCGCCAACAAGGACGAAATTCAGCTGATCTGGCCGGAGCCGGTCGAAGGCGAGGTGACGGTGACCATGCGCATCGACAAGTAGCCGCAGTTCAGGCGGAGGGGGCAGGGCGCGCCGTTACGGTGCGCCCTTTGTCATGCGCGCCCTGCTCCTGCCACCCGCACCCGATGATGGCAGCACAAAGCAAAGTCATGGATCGACGAAGACGGCTTTGGCGTGCAGATTGCAGGCCATAGCGCAGCCGGGGTCTTCTGCGATCCGGGCGGCCAGTGACAGCGGGGACAACGGGGAAAGACATGACAAAGACCATTCTGGTTATCGGGACCTACGACACCAAGAACGATGAGCTGAGCTATCTCACCGGCAAGATCACCGCGCTGGGCGGCAGCACGCTGAGCATGGATGTCAGCGTGCTGGGCGATCCCGATGCGCCCACGGACATTTCCAAACACGATGTGGCCGCGGCGGCAGACAGCTCCATTCAGGCCGCAATCGACTCGGGCGACGAAAACACCGCTATGCAGATCATGGCCGCCGGTGCCGCTGCGCTGACCGCACAGCTGCACGCAGATGGCCGGATCGACGGCATGATCGCGCTGGGCGGGACGATGGGCACCGACCTTGCGCTCGACTGCGCCCAGTCCTTGCCCATAGGCGTGCCGAAATTCGTGGTCTCGACCGTGTCTTTCTCGCCCCTGATCCCCGCCGACCGGCTCAGCCCGGACATTCAGATGATTCTGTGGGCCGGCGGGCTCTACGGGCTGAACTCGGTCTGCAAATCCTCGCTGTCGCAGGCCGCCGGCGCAGTGCTGGGGGCGGCGCAGGCGGTGGAGCCGCCGCGGCGTGAGAAACCGGTGATCGGGATGACCAGCCTCGGATCGTCCTGCCTGAAATACATGAAGCTGCTGAAGGACCCGCTGGAGTCCCGCGGCTTCGAAGTGGCCGTGTTCCACGCCACAGGCATGGGCGGCATGGCCTTCGAAAAGCTGGCCGCGCAGGGCTATTTCGCCGCCGTCATGGATTTCGCACTGCCCGAGGTCGGCAACCTGATGATCGGATCGGTGGTCAATTCCGGACCCGACCGGCTGACCAATGCCGGGCGCGCCGGCATTCCACAGATGGTGGCACCGGGATGTATCGACCTCATCGATCTCGCCGGCTGGCAGGAGATCCCGGAACGTTACCGCGACCGCCCGTTCCACGCTCACAACCGCCTGATCAAATCCTCGGCCCTCACCGGGCCGGAACGCCGCGAACTCGTGCGCGATATCCTGTCCCGTCTGGAACAGGCCACCGGACCGGCGCATGTGGTGCTGTCCACGCAAGGCATCGAGGAATGGGATCAGGAGGGCGAGCCGGCATATGATCCCGGGGCACTTGCTGAAATGGTGGATGAATTCCGGGTCTCGGTCAAAGCACCGGTCGCATTGACCGAGGTCGACTGTCACATCAACGATCAGGCTTTCGCAGATGCCGCGCTGGCCATTCTCGATGGCTGGATCGCGGACGGAACGGTCAGGATGTAACGCACGGTACACAGGCGCGCGCCCCGCTGCGCGACCCCAACCGGTCCATCTCCGGACCCCGGATAACAACCGCTGACGTATCCGTGAGGCGGCTGAACTAAAACCACGGTGCCTGCGTACCTCTGGTCACATGCATCAGGGCATGGACAGAACAGCAAGGAAGCACCTTACATGACCAAGTTCCGCACTCTCGCCGCTGCCGCCGTGGCCGCCACGCTGGGCACCGTCGCCAGCGCAAACACCATCGTCGACATCGCCGCGGGCGATGACCGGTTCTCGACGCTCGTCGCCGCGGTCAGCGCCGCCGGGCTGGTCGAAACCCTGCAGGGTCCCGGCCCGTTCACCGTCTACGCACCGGTAAACGACGCTTTCGCGGCGCTGCCCGACGGCACCGTCGACACGCTCCTGAAGCCTAAAAACAAGGATCAGCTGACCAACGTCCTGCTTTACCACGTGGACGACCGCAAGCTGACCGCTGAAATGATCCCGGCCGGGTCGACCTATTTCAAACCCGTCCTCACATCCGAACGCCTGTGCATCACCAAAGGCAGCGACGGCGTTTCGATCGCGGACGGCACTGGCGCCACGGCCAATGTCGTCATCGCCAATATCGAGGCCGATAACGGTGTGATCCACGTCATCGACAAGGTGCTGCTGCCGGGCACCCGCCCGGCCTGCCACTAATCACCTGAACCCGGAGACCCCGCCTGCGGGGTCTCCCTTCGGGTCAGTCAGGCAGACCCGTCATGCGGCCCCCTCGGTGCGGATTTCGGGGCATAACTTCGGGTTGCCGTTTCAGGCGCATCGTTTTCGTCCCACGCCCCCAGCAATATCCCCTTCGTCAACGACCGGTCCCGTTCCGCGTCAACATCTGCCGGGCTCATCGTCGTGCGCTGGCTCAGCCGCCGGGCCCAGTCGTTGAGATACCCGAAAAGCGTCGCGCGAATGTCGGCATGATCAGGATCCGCGCCCAGATCGTTCAGTTCCTGCGGATCGTTTTCCAGATCGAACAGCATTGGTCGGAAACCCTCGGCATGGATGAATTTCCACCGCTCCGTCACCACCATGAACTGCCGCGGGTCGTCTACCCCCTGCGCAAATCCCTTCACGCTTGGAATAATGCCGTATTCGCTTTCGCTGATGGCATATTGCCGCCAGTTGTCCGGCGTCTCGCCGCGCAGGAACGGCATCAGCGACCGGCCTTCCAGAATATGCGGTCGCGGCGCGCCGCCCGCCACTTCCAGAAATGTCGGCGCCAGATCAATGGCTTCGACCAGTGCATCGCATTCTGTCCCGCGGCCGGCATCCGCGGACGGGGACGGATCGCGGATGATCAGCGGCACGCGGACCGAGCAGTCGTGGAACAGGTCCTTTTCCCCCAGCCAGTGATCACCAAGGTAATCGCCGTGGTCCGAGGTCAGCACGATCATCGTGTCGTCCCAGCGCCCGGTCTCTTTCAGCCACGCAAAAAGCCGCCCCATCTGGTCGTCGCATTGCTTGATCAGGCTCATATAGGCGGGGATCACCTCGTCACGCACGTGATCGCGTGCAAACCCGCGCCCGACCGGGCTTTCGGCATAGGCGCGGAAGACCGGATGCATCTCCTCCCATTCCGCCTCTGAACGGTTCACCGGAAGCACCTGTTCCGCCCCGTACATGTCATTGTAGGGCGGCGGCGCGATATAGGGCCAGTGCGGCTTGATGTAGCTCAGATGGCAGCACCACGGCGCCTCGCCGGCCTGTTCCATGAAGTCCATCGCGCGGGTGGTCATATAGGGCGTTTCGCTGTCGTCCTCGGCGATATGGGCCGGCTTCCGTGCGTTCTTCAGAAACCAGCCCGAGGCGACGTTGCCGTCCTCGTCGCGCGACGAATTGGCGAAATCGTGCCACGGGTTGTCGCCCTCGTATCCGCGGGCGCGCAGCCATTCGATGTATTTCTTCGCGCCGCCCTCGTCGTAAAGCCCGTCAATCCCTTCCGGGCGCATTCCGTCGTCCCTCTCCCAGACGTCGAAGCCGCATTGTTCGGTACGCACGCCGATGATGCTGTCGCGCGGCACGCCCAACCGGCGCATGCCCTCTTCGTCAGCAACCATGTGTGTCTTGCCCACCAGCCAGCAGTCCATGCCGGCATCGCGCAGATGATCACCCATTGTGTGTTCACCCACCTGCAACGGCACCCGGTTCCATGTCGAGCCGTGGGAATGCACATAGCGGCCGGTGTAAAAGCTCATCCGGCTGGCTCCGCAAACCGGCGCCTGCACATAGGCCCGCGAGAACCGCACCGCGTCCGCGGCCAGCGCATCGATATGCGGTGTGTGCAGGTGCGGATGTCCGGCGCAGCTCAGATAATCCCAGCGCAGTTGATCGAACATGATGAACAGAATGTTTTTTGCCTGGGCCATGGTCAGTTTTTCCGCTTCGTATGCGGCCAACGCTGCCGCCGGCGCAGCGGCTGCGCAAGCCCTCTTTTTCGCCCCGGGTTCGGCCCGCGTGGTTGTCGGGGCTTCCCCTCGGCCCGCGCCCGGGTCAAAAAGGCGGACAAACCGACATTCAGGAGCCCGCGATGTACGAAACCCTTGCCCTTGAAACGGATGACCGCGGCATCGCCACGCTGACGCTCAACCGGCCCGAAAAACACAACGCGATGTCGGCGCAGATGCTGGCGGACCTGGAGACGGCGACCGCGGCGCTGGGCAGCGATGACAGCGTGCGCGCCGTGGTGCTGACCGGTGCTGGCAAAAGCTTCTGTGCGGGCGGGGATCTGGCGTGGATGCAGGCCCAGCGCGACGCGCCGCCGAACGAACGGGTCGCGGAATCGATGAAACTCGCGACCATGCTCCGCGCCCTGAACAGCCTGCCCAAGCCGTTGATCGGCGCCGTGCAGGGCAATGCGTTCGGCGGCGGGCTGGGGCTGATGTCGGTCTGTGATGTGGCCGTCGGCGTCGAAACCGCGAAGTTCGGGTTCACCGAAACCCGGCTCGGCCTGATCCCGGCAAATATCGGCCCCTATGTCGTTGCCCGCATGGGCGAAGCCCGCGCCCGACGCGTGTTCATGTCGGCCCGCATCTTTGACGCGGCCGAGGCGGTCGCGCTCGGGCTCCTGTCCCGCACCGTGGCCGCTGACGACCTCAACGCTGCTGCCGAAGCCGAAGTGGTTCCCTACCTGAATTGCGCGCCGGGTGCGGTCGCCGCCTCGAAACGGCTGGTGCAACACCTTGGGCCGCAGGTCGATGACGCGGTAATGGACTACACCGCAGCCGAACTGGGCAAGCGATGGGATAGCGACGAAGGCGCCGAGGGGATCGCCGCCTTCTTCGGGAAACGCAAGGCCAACTGGATGCCCTGATCCAGGGCTCAGAAGGTTGTGACCGTGCCGCCCGTCGATGTCGCGGTGCCGCCTTGTACCGCGCTGTGATGGCGCAAATGCGCGACCGCGCCGGCCCCATTGACCTCCAGCGCATAATTGCTGGCCGCACCCGCGGCATCGGCCACCGTCTTCTGCAGCCACATCTGCGAATCGTTGGAGCATTTGAAGGCCACCGAGGTTCCGTCGCTGTCGCGCGCCGTCGCCCGCGTCCCGGCAAACCACGAATGCGACGCTTCCACGCAATGCACCTCGGTCCCGTTCGTGGACCAACCATAGCTGCCGCCCAGGTCGATCAGCCGGGTGGCATCATGGGCAGTGACCGCGTTACAGGACGTGGCCGCGGCATAGACGCCGCCATTGCCGTACCCGGTGCAGTCCTGCAGCAACACGTGCAGCCCCGGGTTCGAATCCTCGTGAAACGACCACCCGTCCTCTGCCCCGCCTGACGCATCGCAGCCAAAGAACGCGGCCAGCCCGTCCGTGCGCCGCATCTGCACCGCGTCCAGCGAGCTCGACGGGTTCGACGGCGCCGAATAGCGGAAGCTGCACCCAACCGCGACGACATTGCGGCTGGCTACGGCATCCAGATGTAGCGCGCCGGAAATCCCACCCTCGCAATGGATGTTCTCCAGATAGAGATCGTCGGCATGGGTCATGAACCGCGCACCGTGAAACGACCGGATCAGCGCGATATCCTCGTCTCCCGGCGCACCGCCGGTATTCACATGGATCGTGCCGCCGTCATTGCACCAGCTGTTCGCGGCGGCCGCGCAGCTGCCCGGATCGGCAACCTCGGTCAGGTCGGTATAGCACCCCTGCGCAGTCAGCACGTCCGTGCGCAGCACCCGCTTGACCGAACTTTGCGCCGTGGTCCACGTGCCGCCCGCAGCCGTCCAGGACACGGCAAAGGGCCCGGTCCGATAGTCCACGGCCCCGCCCCATCCCAGAATGGCAACCGGCTGTGACGGTTCATCCTGACCGTTGCGGGTAAAGCTGGAGTTGGTATAGCGCCCGGGCCTCACAATCACGCGATAGGGAACGCCGCCAGCGTTTCCGGCGACAAATGCGGCGTGGATGGTGCGCTTGGCCGCCGCGAAATCCCCGTCCTGCGCGCCCAGCCCGGAATTGCCGTCGTCACCATCGTCGCCGTCGACGTGGTAGGCCGGGCCGGCCCAGATCCCCGAATCGACCAGCGACCTTGGGTCGATGTCCCACCGGTACCTGCCGCCGGCCAGCCGGATATCCAACGGAAACCGGCCGCTGTCCCAACCGAACCCGGCGGGCAGGGGAACGGCACGGTCGGTCGGGACAGGCAGCGCCATCCCCATCGAAATGCCCAGCATCAATAAAGCCCCTTGATTTCCGTCGCGGTGGTGCCCGTGATCAGAACACGGCGCACCCGCACCGGATAGACCGCTCCCGGCGCAAGACCGGGCAGCGTCAGCGCGCTGCCATCCTTGCAGATGACCGCCACGTCGCCGCCGCCGCCAACCATCAGCGCGCGCGGCAGGGTGGACAGGTCCGCGTCATCGTCCGGCGCAATGTCGAATCCGCCGGTGGCAGGGCTGTTCAGACCGGAGGTGAGGCTGTCGAAAATATCGGTAATGGGCATGGGTTTTCCTTTCGGCTCGGATCGGCGGGATGCTGCGGCAGCGCGGTTGACATGGTCTCAACGCGGCGTCCTGCGGGTGTTGCGCACGAATTTCAGGCCCACTCTGCCGGCCGGCGTTAACCATTTCTTCACCACTCGTTTACCTAAAATGGCACAGGCCCGCCGGGTCGTTCGGTTTGCCATTTCGGGACAAGGCTGTGATATGAAGCCCACGCGCGACAGCACTGAAAACCACCTGCGTGTGGTTGTGCCGGTCCGCGGTCGCGGCCCAGCCGCGCAGGCACGTCCGAACGGCAAAGGAGATGCACCCATGACAAAGGTTCTGGTCACAGGGTCGGCGGGATTTATCGGTTATCACGTTTCGGCCCGGCTGCTGGCTGACGGGTGCCGCGTGATCGGCCTCGACGCGATGACGGATTATTACGATGTCGCGCTCAAACAGGCGCGGCTGGACCGGCTGACACCTGACGAAAACTTCACCGAAATCACCGGCTATGTCGAAGAACCGGGGCTGGTGGCGGGACTGTTCGAAACCCACCGCCCGGATTTCGTCGTACATCTCGCCGCACAGGCCGGCGTGCGCTACTCCATCGAGAATCCCCGGTCCTATCTGGAAGGAAATATCAACGGCACGTTCGAGATACTCGAAGCTGCCCGCGCGCACCCGCCGCGGCACCTGCTGCTGGCCTCGACCTCGTCGGTGTACGGCGCCAACACCTCGATGCCCTACCGCGAAACCGACAGGGCCGATCACCAGATGTCGTTCTACGCCGCGACCAAGAAAGCGACCGAGGCGATGGCCCATTCCTATGCCCATCTCTTCGGCCTGCCGACGACGATGTTCAGGTTCTTCACCGTCTATGGTCCGTGGGGCCGGCCCGACATGGCGCCGATCAAATTCGCAAAGGCGATGTTCGCGGGCGAACCCATCGATGTCTACAACCACGGCAACATGCGCCGGGACTTCACCTATATCGACGATCTGGTCGAAGCCATCCAGCTGTTGATGGATGCCATTCCCGAACGTTCCTCCGGCCCGGTGCCCGTGGGCGACAGCCTGTCGCCCGTAGCCCCGTTCCGGGTGGTGAACATCGGTAATTCCCAGACCGTCGAACTGACGGATTTCATCGCCGCGATGGAGGCCGCCGCCGGCATTCCGATAGAGCGCAACCTGATGCCGATGCAGCCCGGCGACGTGCCGGCCACATGGGCCGATGCCGAATTGCTGAAATCCCTCACCGGGTATCACCCGCGCACCAATGTCACCGACGGCGTCGCCCGGTTCATCGACTGGTACCGCAGCTACTACAACGCCGGGTCGCCCGGCAGCGCTGTCGCCTGACGGGATGGAAAGGGGGGCTGTCTGACTACGGATCCGTTCCATTCCCCGGCAGTCCCGGCCACAACCGCACCCCCGCGCCTGACCGGCGTGCAATACCTGCGCGCGCTGGCGGCCTCTATGGTCCTGATCGGGCATGTCATTGCCGAGGCCGGGCATTACCTCGCCATCGACATGCCACTGAACGATCTGCCCTGGACCCGCGGCGTCGATATCTTCTTCGTCATTTCCGGGTTCATCATCCTCCTGTCCGGCCAGCGCTGGTTCGGATGCCCCGGTGGTGCGGCGGCGTTTCTCGCCCGCCGGTTCAGACGGGTGGTGCCGCTCTACTGGCTGTTCACGACCCTGATGCTCGCGGTGCTGGTGCTGGCCCCCGGTGCCGCCAAGGACACAGTTCTGAACTGGCAGCAGGTTTCCGCCTCCTACCTGTTCATCCCGTTCGAACGCTATGACGGACGGGTCGCGCCGATCCTGTCGCTGGGCTGGACACTGAATTACGAGATCTTTTTTTACACCGTCTTTGCCGCGGCACTGTTCATGCCGCGCAGGATCGGCCCGCTCGCCGTCGTGACCGGTCTGGCGCTCTGGGTCGCGCTGGGCGCGGCCGCGGGGTTTTCCGCGACCCTGACGCGCGTGTGGTCAAACCCGATCGTGCTGGAATTCTGCTTTGGCGTGCTGCTCGGTCTGGTCTGGCTCCGCTCCGCGGCCCGCATCGCACCGAACCCGACGCTGGCCGTCTTGCTATGCCTGGCCGGGCTCGTCCTTATGACGGCGTTGTGGACGGTCGAAGACCTGCCGCGCTGGCTCGCTGCCGGCCTGCCCGCGGCACTGATGGTCGGCGCGATGGCCTTCCTCTGGCCCGCCGCCCCGCCCGGATCCGTGGCGGGCAGGTTTGCCGGGCTGATGGGGGACAGTTCTTACGCCCTCTACCTGTCGCACCGGTTCGTTTTGCGGGCACTGACGCTGCTTCTGGTCCCGGTTCTGCCACAGACGCAGACCATGGCCTGGATCTACGTTGCCTGCGCCTGCGCCGCCGCCCTGGCCTTTGCGGTCCTTGTGCATCGCCGCTTCGAGAACCCGTTTCTCATGCATCGCCCGGCACGGTTCCGATGGGCCTGAGCCTGGGCCGGCTGGGCCGGCAGGCAGGCTGGTCGCTGATCCTGCAACTGGCGCGGATCGGCGGCAACGCGGCGGTATTCCTGATCGTGGCCCGGCTGCTGTCGCTGGAAGAAATCGGCACATTCGCACTGGCCTTTGCCCCGGTGCGCTGGACGCAGGCCGTGCATAAATCCGGCATCGTCGAAAGCGTCGTGATCACCGGTCGGGCACTGCCTGCCGGCGCCACCCGGGACCGGCACACCGAAACCGCGCTGTTCTGGCTGTCGGTCGCCGCCGCGCTGATGCTGGCCGGTTGTCTTGCCCTTGTCAGCATCTGCGCGCTGCTCCTGAACGCGCCCGGCGTCGGCCTGATGGGTCTGGCGCTGCTGGCCGTACCATTTGCAAACGGCGTTTCGGCAGTGCCCGAAGGTGTCCTTCTGCGCCAGATGCGCGTGCGGGCGCTGGCGCTGCGAACCGTCGCAGTTCAGCTCCTGTCTGGCGGTGCGGCGATCGGTCTGGCGCTGGCCGGGTCGGGCGGGTGGGCGCTGGTTGGCTTCGCTATCGTCAGCGCAGCCCTCAACGCGATGATCTGCATCGGGCTGACAGGGTGGCGTCCCGCGGGCGGCCCGGACCGCGCCGTAATGCGGCAGCTTGCACCCGGCCTGCTGGCCATTTCCGGGCGTGCGTTGCTCAGCACCGCGGTCCTACCCGCGCTTCAGATCGGTATCGGGCTGGGGTTCGGCATGCCTGCCGCTGGCGGGTTTCAGATCGCCCAGCGGGTGTTCCGCCTGATCGACGCGATATGTCTTGCCCCGGTGCGCCTGCTGATCCTGCCGCTGATGGCACAGCGCAGGGCACTGGCGGAACAGGGCCTGAACGTCCCGGCAACCCTGCGCGCCCTGCGCGTAGCCGGCGCACTGTCCGCACCGCTCTTTGTCGGAACGCTGGTTTTTGCCGGTGATGCATTGCACTGGCTGTTGGGAGCAACGGCGGCACAGGCGGCAACACCGATCGTGCAGCTTCTGTGCCTGCTCGGCGCAAACGCGGCCATCATGGCGGTGCTTGGTCCCGCGCTCACTGCTGCAGGGCAGGCCGGCCTGACCCTGCAACGGGTGGCCCTCATGCTGGCGGTGACCATCGCGCTTGCATTGCCGGCAGCGGGGCTGTCGGTCAATGCGATGGTGCTGGCATATGTCGCCGCGTCCTACACGGCGCTCACATGGCTGTTGCTGCGTCTGCGGCGCGGGGCCGGATTTCCCGCGGGCCCGTGCTGCGCCGCCGTCGCGCTGCCTTACATGGCGGCGGCTGTCCTTGGGCTGGCCGCGACCGCAGGCACCGATCAGCTCGGGTCGGGCGCAACACCGGCGCTCATGCTGCTGGCCTATCCGCTCCTGCTGGCGCTGGTGGCGCCGGGGGCGGTGTCCGACCTCAGGCTGGCCCTGACACGGGCCTGAGGTACGGCGGCGATCAGATGCGCGCCACGCCGGGCAACCCCGGCCATCAGCCAGCTCGCCCAGCCGGAAGCCAGAAACAGGGCGCCGGACACGCCCAATGCCCTGCCAGCTTCACGCCCCATATAGGCCCGGCACATGTAGCCGATCGCCGCCGTCTCCACCGCTGTCAGTTCTGATTGATACCCCGTCAGCCGCGCCCGTTGCGGCGGTTGCATGGTCAGCCCGTGCTGCCACTTTTCCTGTTCCGGCGTGTCCGCGCTCAGATGATGGGTCAGCATGCCGGGCGCCATCGGAAGTCGCAGCCACGCGCATATCCCGGCAAGGGTATCCGCCGGTTGCCGGATCAGATCCTCGTAGCGTAACGCATAAACCCTCGGATCCGCAACGAACCGCAATTGCGCGGCCCGGGCCCGGCGGTACCGGCGGCCGACACGGACTGTCTGCAAGTACCGGTTGCAGCCCGCCCCGCTCCGCCGCCGTTTCTTCAGTTCCGAGGCCAGCACCGCACGCGGGTCGCGGATGATGTGCAGAACCCGGCCTTCCGGAAAGAGGCCGAAATACCCGTCCAGCCTCTGCACCGTGTTGGGGCTCTTGAACCCGGTCAGCCGCGCCGCCGGTCTGTGCTTGTCGCGATAGGTCCCGGCGATGATCCAAACCGCCTCCGCATAGCTCACCGCACCGGGTTTCGCGTCGAACGCGGCCCGCAGTTCGGCCCGGCTCAGCCGCCAGTAGCCAAACCGCTCCACCTGCGCCAGATCGGTCAGGAACCCGTCCAGATGCGGGCGGATGTCCTGCAGGCCGCCATAGACCGGGGCCAGCCGCTCGAAAAAATCGCATTCATAGCCCAGCGCGATATCGGGATGCGCGTTTAGCATACTGCGCAGCAGGGTCGTGCCGGACCGCTGACACCCGACAATCACGACCGGGCCGGCACCCGGCAGGCCGGGCGGTTCAGGACGCCCGGGGCGCATGCGAAGCATCCAGACCGTCCGCCGCAAAGGGCAAGTCCTGCGGCAGTGTCATCGCGGCCAGCGACTCCAGCAACAGGCCCGCGCCGGTGTCCCAGCTGTACCGCGCGGCCTGCCGTTTCCCGCGGCCTGCCATATCCGCCCGCGCGCCGGCGGGCAGGGCCAGAAACTGCCGCAGGCATTGCGTCATTGATGCCACGTCCTCGGGGTCAAAATACCATGCCGCATCGCCCAGCACGTCCGGCATCGCGGTCCGGTTGGACGACAGCACCGGTGTCCCGGCGGCCATCGCTTCCAGTGGCGGAATGCCGAACCCCTCGGACAGCGCCGGCCAGACGAAACAGGCAGCGTTGCGGTAAAGTGCCTTCAGCGCGCCATCCGTGACCCGCCCCAGCAACCTGATCCGATCACAGCCGTTCTGGCCGTCGACACGCACACCGGGCACATTTCCCCCGGCCACGGCCAGAACCGGGGCCTGCCCCGGCAGCCGCAGCACCGCCGCGGCCAGCCGCGAGATGTTCTTGTTCGGTGACCGGTTGCCGACGGTCAGAATGTAACCGCCCGGTGTCAGGCCGAACTGCTGCAGGGCCTGGCGGTCTTCTTCTACGTGCAGAATATGTTCGGCGCTGTTGGCGATGATGGTGAACCTGTCCCGCGAAATGCGCAGATGATCGGACAAGGACGCCGCCGCGTGGCGGCTGACAGTTGCCAATTGCCCGGCCCGCGTGGCCAGCAGCGGTCGCATGGCCCGGTGAAACAGCGTGTATCGCCAGCTGAACGCAGCCGGTTCGGTCCAGATATTGGCGTCATGCAACACCAGCAACTGTCGGTCGCAGATCAGCGGGCCAGAGCCGCACAGGCTCAGCAACGGTGCCGTCCCCACCTGCGCGCCAAGCCGGACCTGCTCCCACATGTGCCCGGTCCCGCCCCGCAGGGGCCGCAGCCGGATTGCCTGCCAGTCGGGCGGCGCGATTAGTGTCTGACCGGCGGGATACCACGCGTCGAAGGGACCGAACTGTCGGTTCAGGCCGGGATCGTTGACCAGCCTTGCGTCCAGCGCCCCCAACAACCCGCGCGCAAAGCGTTGCACGCCGGACACCGGCTGGGTCAGGAACCGGGCGTTGATGTGGACCGTCATGTCACCGCCCTTTCGCCGAGGCCCTTCGCGGGCCTCAACCCCGGCGCCGGACGCCGCGGTTGGGCCGGGGCCGGGGTGGCCGCGATCCGGTCCGCAAAGTCGGACCAGTCCGGGATTGCCTCCCGTTCCGGTGCAGGCAGGGTCTTCTCAGCCCGGTGCAGCGCCGCGCGCAGGCTGTCGGGATCGCCGGGGACATAGGCGCAGAGCGATGGCAGGTCCGCCGGCTTCAGCCGCGCCGGGCCGATCACTGGCAGACCGAAATACCGGTACATCAGGATGCGGTTTGAATGGGTCGACTGATAACCGATCCCCGGCCGGTCCAGATAGGGCGCCAGCCCGATATCGGCATGCCGGACCCGTCCGGCGGTTTCCTCGAACGGACATTCCCCGTGCAGGATCAGGTTCGGCGGCACCTCGCGCGGGTGCTGCCGCATCCGGCCTATGATATGAAACCGCCAGCCCGGCCGCAGATCCGCCATCCTGCACACCGCCTCCAGATCCAGCAGCGTCGTGCCGGCACAGACGGCCTCAACCCCGGCACGGTCGGCGTAGGGGTCGGGCAGCGCCCGGTCGAACAGCGCTTTCGGCACCCCCAGCGGGTCGATCTGCACCGACGCCAGATGCCCGAACCGCGCCGCCAGTTGCGGGCTGGCCACGCTGATCCGGTCAAACAGCGGCGCGTGGTGCAGCTCGGCCCGTGCCACGAAGCCCGGCAGGCCCAGAACCCGCACATCATCTGCGATCTTATAGACCAGCGCCGCGTCCGGGGCGGCCCGGCGCACCACGTCGGCCAGCAGAACCGGCGCGCCGCTTTCCAGCACCACCAGATCCGCCGCCGCGACGATCCGCGAGACCCGCGGTCGCCAATACCGGGCAAACAGCCCGTGAACCGGCTCCAGCAGCCGGTCGATTACACGAGATCCCGTCGAAACCGGATGGACCGGCGCATATCCCATGACGGAAACGAACCCGTCATCATGCCGTGTGACACCGGTCCGCGGAACCTGCTGCAGCCCCTCGAACCGGCGATCCCCCAGCCATTTGCTGAGCCAGCTATAGCCAACCGTCACCATCGTGACATGCCAGCCCTCGCGCCGCAGGTGATGACACAGCCACGGAATGCTTGCGCGGCGTTTCTGCTGCGGGAAGTGACCGGTGAGGATGACGGCGTGCTTGGGCAAGGCAAAGGGCTCGTTAACCAGGATTGCCCCATAGAAGGCGCAAATCCTTACCGAAGCGTTAACGCCCGCTGACGAACATCCCGGCCCGTTTTCAGGGTCAGTTGAAACTCATGCCGCCGTTCACGTCCAGAACCGTCCCGGTCACATAGGCCGCCGCCGGTGACAGCAGGAAAGCGATCGGCCCGGCAATCTCCTCGGCGGTGCACAGCCGCCCAAGCGGCAGCAGCGCCGGATCAACGGTCTGACCATCGATGAACGGTGTGTCCACCGGCCCCGGCGCCACCGCGTTCACAGTCACGCCGGCCCCTGCACCCTTGCGCGCCAGCCAGCGGCAAAACGCGTGCACGCCGCCTTTGGAAAACACGTAATGCGGCGCGCTGAACGTGCCGCCATTGCGCCCCGACTGGCTGCCCAGCAGCACGATCGAGCCGCCGGTGTCGCACATCGCGTCGAAAAACGCCTCGGCCACCGCGGCCATTCCAAACGTGTTCACCCGCAAAACCCGGTCCCAGTTTTCGGCCCAGTCATCCTCGCCCCAATGGTCATATGGCTGTATCCCCGCGGCCAGCACCAACCCGTCAACCGGCCCGATATCCGCCGCCACCCGGCGAACGACGTCCCGGTCAGTCACATCACACTGTATCGCTTCACCGCCGGTTTCCCGGGCCACCTCGGACGCGTCATTGACATCCAGCAGCACAACACCCGCGCCCAGCCGCGCGCACAGACGTGCCGTGGCTGCGCCAATCCCGCTGGCGGCTCCGGTGATCGCGATGCGGCGTCCGGCAAGGGAAAAGGGCAGATCCGACATCGATTCTCCTTTCGGTTTTGAGGTACCCTGCCCGCCACGCTTCCGGTGCTCAAGCCTTCGTGGAACACCCTGCACTCCGAAACCGGGGCAGCGGCCCGATTGCCTTTCCCCGGCCGATCGCACAATTTGTCGGGCAGACCGGCAGGGAGAAAGCCAGAATGAGCACGCATTGGAAGGTTTATGCCCTCAAGTATTCCGAGCGGAACGCCCGGGTCCGGGCCGACAGCTTCATTTTCGACGATCACCCGGCCGCGCCGCACGGCATGGATTACTTCGTCTGGGTTCTGGAAAACGGCCCCCGGAAGATCGTCGTCGATACCGGCTATGAGACGCTGGATGCCGACCGCCGCCAACGCCCGGTGCTGCGCGATCCGGCCACTGCAATCGAGGCACTGGGTCTCAGCGCCGCCGACGTGGACACCGTGATCATCACGCATCTGCATTATGACCATGCCGGCGGCCTGCACCGCTATCCCAATGCCCGCTTTCACCTGCAGGCGGCGGAAATGGCCTTTGCCACCGGCCCGTGCATGTGCCACCCGACCCTGCAAATGCCGTATACCGTGGAACATGTCTGCGAAATGGTCCGGCACGTATATTCCGGGCGCGTTGTGTTTCACGACGGATCGGCCGAGGTCGCGCCGGGCGTCAGGGTGCATTGCGTCGGCGGCCATTCCCGTGGGCTGCAGGTGGTCGAGGTGGAAACCGAACACGGGCCGCTATGTCTCGCGTCCGACGCCACGCATTACTACGAGAACTTCCTGAAGGGAAAACCGTTCCCGATCGTCGTCGACACACAGGCCATGCTGGACGGTTTCGGCACGCTGACACGGCTTGCCGGAACCCCCGACCGCGTCATTCCCGGGCACGACCCGCTGGTGACCGAATATTTCCCGCGCCTCGACAATGTCGATTTCGCGTGGCGTCTGGATGTCGGGCCGCGGGTTCGCGTGGACGGGTAGGGGCGCGCTCTGCGGGTGCGGATCCGCGCGCCCGCCGGTCAGTTCAGCAACCGCAGCGGCGCACCGGCCTTCCACGCGAGGATGTTTTCAACCGCCTGACCATAGGTCAGTTCGTACATCTCCCGGATGACATAGCCGGTATGGCCGGTCAGCACGGTGTTTTCCAGCCCCCGCAGCGGATGATCGGCCGGCAGCGGCTCCACGTCGAACACATCCAGCCCGGCCCCGGCGATCCGCCCCGACCGCAACGCATCGGTCAGCGCCGCTTCGTCCACCAGCGGCCCGCGCGAGGTGTTCACCAGATAGGCGGATGGTTTCATCAGCGACAATTCCGGCGCCCCGATCAGCCCCCGGGTCCGGTCACTCAGAACCATGTGAACCGTCAGGATATCAGCCTCGCGGAACAGGGTTTCGCGATCCACCCGTGTGGCGCCGCGCGCAGCGGCCCGCTCGTCGGTCAGGTTCGGGCTCCACGCGATCACTTTCATGTCGAAGGCCCGCGCAACATCCGCAACCTTGCCGCCCAGCCTGCCCAGCCCCAGCACGCCCAGCGTCTTTCCCTGCAGCCCCACGCCGGTATGCTGCTGCCATTGCCCCGACCGCATCGCCAGCGCCTCGGCCGGGACCTGCTTGGCCAGAGCCAGGATCAGCGCCCAGGTATGTTCGAATGCGGCATAGGGCGGCATCTGCGTGCCGCAGACATCGATCCCCCCTTTGCGGGCGGCCTCCATGTCGATGGCATTGTTGCGCATCCCGGTGGTCACCAGCAGCCTCAGATTGCCCAGCTCCGCCAGCAACTCTGCCGGAAACGGCGTGCGTTCGCGCATCGCAACCAGAACGTCATAGGGCTGCAACGCCGCCGCCCGGGCTGCCCCGTCCGGCATCAGCGAGGGATCAACCCGCTCGATCACCGCGTCCCCCAACCCGGACCAGTCCGCCGCGCCTTTTGCGGACCCGGTGTAATCATCAAGTACGGCGATACGCATGGTGTAGTCCTCCGGCTGGCCGGGCTCCGGCCCGGATCGAACGCCGCCCGTGGTAGGACAGTTCCCGCTGATGGTCCATCCTGCTTTGCCGGCTTCCGAGCGCTGCCTCGACCCTGCCAGACAGTGCCGGTTTCAGCTGTCCGCCGGTGCGCTTTGTGAAATCAGGTGCACATCCCGCTGCGGGAACGGGATCGAGATGCCCTCGGCGTCGAACCGGTTCTTGGCCTGCCCGGTCAGGTCCCAGTAGACATCCCAGTAGTCCTCCGATTTCACCCACGGGCGGCAGAAGATGTTGACCGAACTGTCGCCCAGCTCGCCCACGAAAATCTCCGCGGCGGGGTCGGTCAGACATTTCTCGTGGCCGGCCACCAACGCCTTCAGAACCTCGATCGCATGCGCGGTGCTGTCGGCGTAGCCGATGCCGAACACCAGATCGACACGCCGTTCTTCCGACGCGCTGACATTGGTGATTATATCACCCCAGATCTTGCTGTTGGGCACGACAATGATCTGATTATCGAAGGTCCGGATCCGGGTCGACACCACCGACATCTCATCCACGGTCCCCGACACGCCGCCGACCTGAATGTAATCACCGGTGTCGAAGGGTTCGAGGATCATGATCATCAGCCCGCTGGCCAGATTGCCCAGCGTTTCCTGAAGCGCGAAGCCGAGAATGAAGGACAACCCGCCGAAGACCGCAAAGAGCGGGGTGACATTGACACCGACCACACTCAGCACGATCAGAATGCCAAGCACGAAAACCGCCCAGTAGACCACGCCGACAACAAAGGATTTCAGCAGCCGCGACATCCTTGGAACACGGTCCAGATTGCGGCGCGCCAGGTTGCGTACGAACCGCGCCAGAAACATCAGCACCCAGACGGCCACGACAACACCTGCAAGCCCCAAAACTACCCGCAACCCGCCGTCTTCCGCAGTCAGCCATGTCCAGATCCTTTTGATCAGCGTCCGGATGTCTGTCGATTTCAGCGTGCCGGCGGTAACCGCCGACGCGTATCCGCGATGCGCCGCCACCTCTTCTTCGGTACCGCCTTTTCCGGACCATTCATCCAGAACCATCCGGTATTTCGCCAGACGGCTGGCCATGACCGAGCTTTCCCCGGTCAGCTGCGCGCGCAGTTCGTTTTCCCGGTCACCTGACGCTTCCCGTAACGCAAGGTTTGTCGCTGCCATGTCCTCCAGCCCGGCCCGCACGTGGTTCTGCCATGTCTCGGCCACCTGCGTCAGGTCGGCGGCGGTCAGCGGCAACAAGTGAATGGCCAGTTCCCCGGGCGACACAGCTGCGTTCTGGGCTGCGGCAAGGCTGTCCAACGCGGCGCGCGGTTCACTGCCGGTCTGTGCCCGCGCTGCGCCGTCATGAACGACGGCAAACAGCAGGCAAAGGGTCAGGCCAAGGGCCCGGATCGGGTGAAACAGCATCGTCAGATCCTCCATTCCGGTTTTGCCACACAATTCGGACGGCGAACTGCCCGGGATCAACCTTCGCCTTCCGTTACATGTCAAACGAGCAGATGCCGCTAATCGAACCGCAGCCGGGGCCCGAATTCCGGCGGGCCGCCCGGTTCAGTTTCGGGAAATCTGCAGATCGCAATCATTGCCTGCCAGCCTGCCACAGCCAAGCCGCCTGTGCGAAGCCCCCCAAGGGAGAATTCATCGAGGAATCTGCACGCAGCAGGGTTTCCCCGATGATTTCGGTTTGGACAAAGGTTTTCGTGCAGATCGTGGCGGTTCCCGAAGCGCACCTTCCGCACGGTTTCGGGGTTTGTTTGCTGGTACGGGCGGGGGGACTTGAACCCCCACGGGCATATGCCCCACGGATTTTCTTACCCTCTACGGCTTTCGCCGCCACCGGAGCCCCGGTGTTTGGGGTCTGGACTATCCCTTCACCCTAGCCATCGGCCGTAGGTGCTGCCCGTCTAGTCTCTACACCTTCCCCGGCAAGGGGCTTGGCTCGGGATTGCCATTTTACAGGTTTCCCCGAATTTGAGCAGTTCTACGCCGGTGTTTCCGTCCGGCGCACTCAATGATTTAAGTCCGATGCGTCTACCATTCCGCCACGCCCGCATGGCGTTGACCTATAGACGGGCCGGGCAGGGCCGCCAAGGCCATTTTGGCGGACAGGCCGGGACCCCGATGCTATCATGCCCGCATTTGATCGGAAGGAAAAACGGAACATGGCGCAGAGCAGCACGCTGTCCGAGGACAAGCAGGCAATCAGGGAACTCGTAGACAAGTGGATCATTGCCAGCGACTCGGGCCTTTGGGATCTCTTCGACGACGTGTGGCACAGCGACGGTATCATGGCCGCAACATGGTTTCAGGCCAGCGCAAAGGACTTTGCTGCGGCACGTCGGAAGGGGTTCGAAGCGGGGGTATCCATCATCCACGCAAATCTCGGACATATCAGCGACATCCGCGCTGACCGGGCCATCGCCCAGACCAAGATGACGATCAGCCAGCGCGCCGAAGTCCACGATGTGCCGGTGGACGTTGTCGCGACCGGCCGGTTCTACGACTTCTTTGTCAGGGAAAACGGAACATGGCTTATGGTCCGTCGCCAACCGATCTACGAAAAGGACCGCATGGATCCCGTGACGCCCGGGACACCGCTGCACCTCGACCCGGCGCTCCTGTCGCGCTTTCCGCAAGGCTACCGGCATCTGGCATACCTGCAGACGCAAATCGGGTACAAGGTCAAGGAAACGGGAATGCCGGGCCTCACCGGACCCGAGGTCGACCGCCTTTATGCTCAGGGCGCGGACTGGCTGGCCGGTGCGGTAAGTGCGAGAACCGTGGAGTAAGCTGCAAAGTCGCCGCAGCCCGGCCGGGGCCTCGGTCTGTCAGATGTCCTCGCCCGTCGGGGCCAGCGGACCGCCCGGCGCAGCCAGCCCGCGCTCCGGCAACCACGGGTTCAGCGCCAGCGCCGCGGCGAAGACCTCGCGGGCCTCGTCCGTGCGTCCCAGCGCCATCAGCGTCAGCGCCTTGCCCGCCATCGCCGCGACATGTTTCGGCGACCGCGCAATCGCTTCGTCCAGATCGGGCAGGGCGCGGGCATAATCCTGCCGCAGGAAATTGACGAAGGCGCGCTGGTTGTATCCCTCGGCGTAATCCGGACAGTATTTGATCAGCCGATCGAAATCGCTTAGCGCCCCGAGGAAGTCATACCCGGCCCGCTTCTGCATGCCGCTGTCCAGCAGTTCCTGTGCGGCCTCGTCCGGGGCATCGGCCCACAATTCCCACATCTGGTTGCCGATCACGCGCGCCTGCGTGTCCGAGGTCGCCTCGCGCACTTCCGACAACAACCCGTCCAGCGCGGCGTCATGGTCCGGCGGCGGCGGACATCCCGAGGCCAGCGCCGGGCCAGCGAGCAGGATCAGGACACAAGCCAGAGTTTTCATACATGAAAGAGTGACGCAGGCCGGCGGCAGGTCAAGTCACATCTTTGCCAGCCCGGTCGCCCCGTCCTCCTTGACCGCCTGCATCGCGACATAGGTCGATGTGCTGGCAACATGCGGCAGCGACGAGATTTTCTCGGCCAGCACGGCGCGGTAGTCGGTCATGCTGCCAGTCCGGATTTTCAGCAGATAATCGAAGCTTCCGGCAATCATATGGGCCTGCTCCACCTCTCCGATTGCTGCCACGGCGGCGTTGAATGCACCCAGCGCGGCCTCGCGCGTGTCGGACAGGCGGACCTCCACAAACGCCACCAGATCCAGCCCCAGCCGGATCGGATCAATCAGCGCCCGGTATCCGGTGATGATGCCTTCGGATTCCAGCCGCCGCAGCCTTGCCTGCACCGGCGATTTCGACAGGCCGATCCGGCGGGACAAATCCGCGATGCTGATCCGGCCCTGCTCGCTCAGCACCGTCAGGATCGCCTTGTCATATCGGTCCAGTGTGTTCCAGTCGTTTTGCATCGTGTTTTGTCCTATTTTTGGCCGGTTGTCCTGAGAATTCCACAAACTCGGGCGGAACGGCTGGCCTCTTTGCGATATACTGCCCGAAATAACCGGGGAATACTATGTCCGACGCTTTTGATGACCGCACCCTCCGGCTCGATGCGCTGACCTATGCCGATCAGGATCAGGTGCTGCGGCAACTGGTGCAGGAGGCCGCGCTGACACCGCAGGCACGCGCCGCCATCTGTCAGGCCGCCGCCTCCCTTGTCACCGATGTGCGCGAAGCGGCCTCGCCGGGCCTGATGGAGGTGTTTCTGGCGGAATACGGCCTCTCCACCGACGAAGGCGTCGCGCTGATGTGTCTGGCCGAAGCCCTGCTGCGCGTGCCCGACGCCGACACGATCGACGCGCTGATCGAGGACAAGATCGCATCCAGCAACTGGAGCCGGCATCTCGGTCATTCAACCTCACCACTGGTGAATGCCTCGACATGGGCGCTGATGCTGACCGGCAAGGTACTGGACGACGACGCTCCCGGGCCGGCGCACACGCTGCGCAGCGCGATCAAACGGCTGGGAGAGCCGGTGATCCGCACCGCCGTCGGGCGCGCGATGAAGGAAATGGGCCGCCAGTTCGTGCTGGGCGAAACCATCGTCGCTGCGATGGAGCGCGCCGCCGCGATGGAGGCAAAGGGCTACACCTACAGCTATGACATGCTGGGTGAAGCGGCGCGGACCGAAGCCGATGCCGCGCGCTATCACCTCAGCTATTCGCGCGCGATCACCGCCATCTCGGACGCCTGCACGTCTGTCGACATCCGCGAGAATCCCGGCATTTCCGTCAAGCTGTCCGCGCTGTTCCCACGCTACGAGATCGCCCATCGCGACCGCACGCTGAGCGAGCTGGTGCCGCGGCTGCGCTCGCTCGCCCTGCTGGCGAAATCGGCCAATATGGGGCTCAACGTCGATGCCGAAGAGGCCGACCGCCTGTCCCTGTCGCTGGAGGTGATCGACCGCGTCCTGTCGGAACCGGCGCTGGCGGGCTGGCACGGGTTCGGCGTGGTTGTGCAGGCCTATGGCCCGCGTGCCGGCGCGGTGATCGACGCGCTGTACGAGATGGCCGAAACCCATGACCGGCAGCTGATGGTGCGGCTGGTCAAGGGCGCCTATTGGGACACCGAGATCAAGCGCGCACAGGTGGCCGGGGCGGACGGGTTCCCGGTCTTCACCCGCAAGGTAGCAACGGACGTGTCCTACATCGCCAATGCCCGGCGGCTGCTGGACCGGACCGACCGGATCTATCCCCAGTTCGCCACCCACAACGCCCACACCGTTTCCGCGATTCTGCACATGGCCGGTGACCGCCGGTTCGAATTTCAGCGCCTGCACGGCATGGGCGAAAGCCTGCACGGGCTGGTCCGTGAGGCGCACCGGTCCCGCTGCCGGATCTACGCCCCGGTCGGCGCGCATCGCGATCTGCTGGCCTATCTGGTGCGGCGGCTTCTGGAAAACGGCGCAAACAGTTCCTTCGTCAATCAGGTCGTGGACAAGACCATCCCGGCCGAAGAGGTGGTCGCGGACCCGTTTGACGCACTGACATATGGCCCCCCACCCATTGCCGCCGGGCCGGACCTCTTCCGCCCCGAACGCGTAAACTCCAAGGGCTTCGACCTGACGCACAGCCCGACCCTGCAGGCCATCGAAGCGGCGCGAACGCCTTGGCGGACCCATGAATGGGCGAGCGGCCCGCTGCTGGCCACCGCACCGGCACCCGACGCCCCGCAGCCGGTCCGGAACCCGGCGCACAACACCGATCGGGTCGGCACCGTGCGCACCGCGTCGGCCGCGGATGTGGACACCGCCCTGTCAGCGGCGTGTAGCTGGACGCAGCCCGCGCCGGACCGGGCCGCCATCCTGAACCGGGCCGCGGATCTCTACGAAGAGAATTACGGCGAGGTGTTCGCCCTGCTGGCCCGCGAGGCCGGCAAGAGCCTGCCCGACGCCGTGGCGGAACTGCGCGAGGCGGTGGATTTCCTGCGCTACTACGCCGCCCACAGCCCCGACCGACCGCCGGCAGGCCTGTTCACCTGCATTTCGCCATGGAACTTTCCACTGGCCATTTTCACCGGCCAGATCGCGGCGGCGCTGGCTGCCGGCAACGGCGTTCTGGCCAAACCGGCAGAACAGACGCCGCTGATCGCCCATCTGGCCGTGACCCTGCTGCATCGCGCCGGCGTCCCGCGCGACGTGCTGCAGCTGCTGCCCGGCGACGGGCAGGTTGGCGCGCGGCTGACTTCGGATCCGCGGGTTTCCGGCGTGGCCTTCACCGGGTCCACCGAAACCGCCCGCCTGATCCGCGCCGCCATGGCCGACAACCTCGCTCCCGGCGCCCCTCTGATCGCTGAAACCGGCGGGCTGAACGCGATGATCGTCGACAGCACCGCGCTGCCGGAACAGGCGGTGCAGGCCATCATCGAAAGCGCGTTTCAATCCGCTGGGCAGCGATGCTCGGCCCTGCGCTGCCTCTGTGTCCAGGACGACATTGCCGACGATCTGCTGGCCATGCTGATGGGCGCTATGGATCTGTTGCAGGTCGGCGATCCGTGGCTTCTGTCCTGCGACTGCGGCCCGGTCATCGACGCCGCGGCCCGCGACGGCATCACCGCCCATATCGAGCGCGCCCGTGCCGAAGCCCGCGTGCTGCGGGAACTCAGCGTGCCGGCCCGCGGCACCTTTGTCGGACCGACCCTGATCGAACTCAGCGGCATCGCCGATCTGGAGCGCGAGGTGTTCGGACCGGTGCTGCATGTCGTGCGCTTCGCCGCCGGCAGGCTCGACGCCGTGGTCGATGCCATCAACGCCACAGGCTACGGGCTGACCTTCGGGCTGCAGACACGGATTGATGACCGGGTACAGGCCATGACCGACCGGGTCCGGGCCGGCAACATCTATGTCAACCGCAACCAGATCGGCGCGATTGTCGGCAGCCAGCCCTTCGGCGGCGAAGGGCTGAGCGGCACCGGCCCCAAGGCCGGCGGTCCGCACTACCTCGCCCGGTTCTGCCAGTCCGGGGCGATCCGCACCGACGACCGCTGGACCAGCCCGATGCAGACCCTGCCCGCCGCACAGACCGGAACCGCTGTGCCGCCGGACCTGTCTTTGCCCGGACCCACGGGCGAATCAAATCTGCTGACCCTGCACGCCCGTGCACCGCTCCTGTGTCTTGGCCCCGGATCCGATGCCGCCGCCGAACAGGCCCGCGCCGTGCGCGACCTCGGCGGCACGGCCATCGTGGCGGATGGCGAACTGGCACCGGACCGGGTGCAGGACCTGCCGGAGATCGCCGGGGTGCTGTGGTGGGGCGAGGACGCCACCGGGCGGCGGCTGGCGCAGGCACTGGCCCGGCGCGACGGCCCGATCCTGCCGCTGATCACCGGGCGCCCGGATGCAGGCCACGTCCTGTCCGAACGGCATGTCTGTGTCGACACCACCGCGTCGGGCGGCAACACCGCGCTCTTGTCCGGTGTGGCATAAGGTGACTTGACCCCGGCGGCATATATGCCGACCGTGGCGGCATGTTTCCGATCCGCGATCACAACCCGTCCGGCCGCACGCCTTATGTCGTTTATGTCCTGATGGCCGCCAATATCCTGGTGTTCCTTCTGGGCCTGCCGATGATGGGGGACGACCGCGCGCTCTGGGCGTTCTACGACAGCTATGCCGTGGTCCCGGCCGAGATCAGCGAAGGCATCGACCTGCACACGATCTTCACGTCGATGTTCCTGCATGGCGGGTTCCTGCACCTGGCCGGCAACATGCTGTTTCTCTGGATCTTCGGCGACAATCTCGAAGACGAGATGGGGCACATTCTCTTCCTGCTCTTCTATCTCGCCTGCGGCGTCGGCGCCGGGCTGATCCACGTGATCGCCGCGCCCATGTCCACGGTGCCAACCATCGGTGCGTCGGGGGCCATCGCCGGCGTGATGGGCGGTTACCTGCTGCTCTTCCCGCGCGCCAAGGTCGACATCCTGATCATCCTGATCGTGTTCTTCCGGGTGTTCCCGGTCCCGGCCTGGGTCATGCTGGGCCTGTGGCTGGCGATGCAGTTCATCGGCGGCGCGGCCTCCAACCCCGACGAAGGCGGCGTTGCCTATTGGGCCCATGCCGGCGGTTTCGTTGTCGGGCTGCTGCTGACGATCCCGCTCTGGCTGCGGCGCGGCGGGCCCCGGTTCTGGTCACAGACTCTGGGCCATCCACCGCACCCGGACGCTGAATACCGGTTCAGCCGGTCCCGCGTGCCGGCGGTGCGCCGGCGGTAAAGGAAGATGCGGCCGCCCCGCGCCGCCCCGCAGCAAAGGCATCCTCCGCCGGCCCAAAGGCCGCGACAACGCGCCGGGCGAGCAGCGTCGGGTCCTTCTGTTGTGATTTTGAGGTGCCGGATAAACCACCCGCAAAAGGCGAATTGTCAACAATTCGCCGGCAAGTCATCCATGACTTGCAAAAAAACCCGTTCACGGGTTTTCCGGCTCAGTCGCTGTTGCGGATCACCTTCGCGAACTGGTCGAAGATCGCGTTATTGGCGCAGAGGATGCCGCCGTCTTCCAGCGGATCGGCTCTCTCGGTCACCGATTCCACCAGACCCCCGGCCTCGCGCACGATGATCATGCCCGCCGCGATGTCCCAGATGTTCAGCCGCCTCTCCCAGTAGCCGTCGTAGCGCCCCGCCGCGACATAGGCCAGATCCAGCGCCGCCGATCCCCAGCGCCGCACTCCCGCGGTCACCGGCAGCAACCGCGCGAGATCCTGCAGCACGTCCGGCAGTTCGGGCCGTCCGCCAAAGGGCAGTCCGGTGGCAAACACCGATTCGATCATCCGGTTGCGCCCGGATACGCGCAGGCGGCCTTCGTTCATCCACGCGCCGGTGCCCTTCTCGGCAAAGAACATCTCGTCCTTGGCCGGGTCAAACACGACCCCGGCCACGATCTTGCCTTTATGTTCCAGCGCCACCGACACCGACCAGTGCGGCATGCCGTGCAGGAAATTCGTTGTCCCGTCCAGCGGATCGACAATCCAGCGCCGGGTCGGGTCATCGCCCGCAATCTCGTCGCTTTCCTCTCCGACCCAGCCATAGGTCGGCCGCGCCTCCATCAGCTCTTCTTTCAGGATCGCCTCAGACGCGATATCGGCGCGCGATACGAAATCGCCCGCGCCCTTCATCGAGACCTGCAGATTCTCGACCTCGCGAAAGTCCTTGACCAGCGACCGCCCCGCCTTGCGGGCTGCTTTCATCATGATGTTGAGGTTTGCGCTGCCAACCATGCCGGTTCTCCGATGGATCAGGCCGCGCGTATACGCCCCCTGCCGGACATTGCCAAGGCCGGTTGATGCAATTGCCCGCCGGCGGCACAGCGCATAGCCTGTTTGCCGTGCCGCCACGTCACGGCAACAGCGCCTTGCTCTCCGGCTGGCGCAGACACAGGGTCACGACAGGAAAAAGGGAGCTTCCACAATGTCCGAAAAAATGCAGCGAATTGCGCTGGCCAGCCGGCCCGTCGGCGCACCTGTGCACGAGAATTTCAGCCTGGAAACCGGCCCGGTGCCGGTTCCCGGAGAGGACGAAGTGGTGGTCCGTGTGCATTACATGTCGCTCGACCCGTATATGCGCGGGCGAATGGACGATGCCAAATCCTATGCCGCACCGGTGCCCATCGGCGGCACCATGGAGGCCGGCGGCGTCGGCGAGGTGATCGCGTCCAACAGCCCGGCCTTTAAACCCGGCGACTTCGCATTCGGCATGTTCGGCTGGACAACCCATGGCTGCCAGCCCGCCAAGATGCTGCGCAAGGTCGACCCCGCACTGGCCCCGCTGACAACCACGCTGGGCGTGCTGGGCATGCCCGGGTTTACCGGCTGGCACGGGCTGAACGCCTACGGACGACCACAGTCCGGTGAAACGCTGGTGGTGGCGGCCGCTACCGGCCCGGTCGGGTCGATGGTCGGCCAGCTGGCCCGTCTGGCCGGGTTGCGGGCCGTTGGCATCGCCGGCGGCGCGGACAAATGCGCGCTGGCCACAGACACGTTCGGTTTCGACGCCTGCCTCGACCACCGCGCCTATGCCACCGCGGCGGACCTGCGCAACGCGCTGTCGGCGGAATGCCCCGACGGCATCGACATCTATTTCGAAAATGTCGGTGGCAAGGTGCTGGAGGCGGTGATCCCGCTGATGAACAATTTCGGACGGATCCCGGTCTGCGGCATGATCAGCTGGTACAATGCGGGCAATCTCGGCGCCGGCGCGACCGATGAACTGCCCGGGCCCTTCCTGTGGCGCAACATTCTTGTGAAGTTCCTGTCGGTCAACGGGTTCATCATCTCGAACCACTGGGACCAGTACCCGCAATTCCTTGGCGAAGTGGGGCCGAAACTGGCCTCGGGCGAAATCCGCTATCTCGAGGATATCGCGGAAGGTCTGGAAAACGCGCCGGCGGCCTTCATGGGGCTGTTGCAGGGCAGGAATGTCGGCAAGCAGGTGGTCAAGCTGATCTGACCCCGGAACAGGAGCACGTGCCGGTATTTCAGCCACAACGCCTGCCGGGCACGCGGGAATTCGTGTGCCTGATGGCCATGCTGACAGCGGTCGAGGCGGTCAGCATCGACATGATGCTGCCCGCGCTGGACGAAATGGGCGCGGCGCTGAACGCGGTCGGAAACGCACCGCAACTGATCATCAGCACCATTTTCATCGGGGTGGCCGTCGGCCAGTTCGTCAGCGGCCCGGTCAGCGACATCATCGGGCGGCGGCGCGCACTCTTTGCGTTCCTCGCAATCTACCTCGCCGGCACGGTTGTCTGTCTCTTTGCCGGGACCATGCCGCAGATGCTGACCGGCCGCGTGCTGCAGGGGTTCGGCGCGGCAGGACCCTATGTCGTCGCCTTTGCCATGATCCGTGACCGCTATGCCGGGCGTGACATGGCGCGGATCAACTCGTTTGTCCTGACCACCTTCATGATCATGCCGGTCGTCGCACCGCTGATCGGGCAGAACATCATCGTCTTCGCCGGCTGGCGGTGGCTCTTTGCGGCCTTCATCGGGTTTACTGTCTGTCTGGTTCTCTGGTTCGCCATGCGCCAGCCGGAAACTCTGCCGGCCGCGGGCCGGCTGGCGCCGAACCCGGTCGCACTTTTGCGCGCAGGCAGGGCGGTTCTGGCCCACCGCGCACTGGTCGTCGGAACGGTGGTCGAGGGCCTGTTGCTGGGCGGTTTCATCGGCTATCTCAGCGGGTCGCAGCCGTTGTTTCTGGACCTCTACGGGGTCGACGCGCTGTTTCCGGTGTTCTTTGCCGGGCTTGCGCTGTTCATCGCCGGGGCCGGGATCCTGAATGCCGGGTTGGTGATGCGGTTGGGCATGCGCCGTCTGATCCATCTCTCATTTGCCACGTCCATCGCCGCGGCCGCGCTGTTTGTTGCATTCCTGCTGCTGGCGGACGGGCCTGCGCCGTTCTGGCTGACCTTTGGTTGGCTCGCTGTCACCGTGTTCTGCTGCGGTATCGGGTTCAGCAACGTTGCCGCGCTGGCGCTGGAACCGGTCGAGGCCGCTGCCGGCATCGGCGCGTCGATTTTCGGCGGGTTCGCAACCCTGCTGGCCGCGCCCATCGGCATGGCCATCGGGCTGGCCTATGACCAGACGCCGCTGCCGATGGCAGCCGGTTTCCTGATCACCTCGGCCATTTCGTGGCTGCTGTTGCGGTTCTCGCTGCCGCGCCCTGTGCCTCAGGCCGCCTGAAGCCGCCGCGCCTCGACCCGGGCCAGCCGGATCAGCTCCTGCACATAGCCTTTTTCCAGATCGTCCTCGCGTACCGCTGCATAAAGCCGCCGGGTGAGGCCCTCCGCGGTCAGTGGCCGCGTGACATAGTCCGAGCTGTATTTGACCTCGCGCACGACCCAGTCGGGCAACACTGAAATGCCGCGGTTCGAGGCCACCAGCAGCAGGATCACCGCCGTCAGTTCCACCTGCCGGATCGCTGCCGGTTCCACCTTGGCCGGGATCAGAAGCTGGCTGAACACGTCCAGCCGCGACCGTTCCACCGGGTATGTGATCAAGGTCTGGCCGCGAAAATCCTCGGCGTCCACATGGTCCTTGGCGGCCAGCGGATGCTGGGCCGAGGCGACGAAAACCGGCGCGTAATCGAACAGCTCGACAAACACAACACCCGGCAGATCCTCGGGATCCGAGGATACCACAAGATCGACATCCTCCCGCATCAGCGCCGGCAACGCGTCAAAGGCCAGCCCCGGCCGGATATCCACGTCCACGTCCGCCCAGTTCTTACGGAACCCTTCCAGCACCGGGAACAGCCATTCGAAACAGGCATGGCATTCGATGGCGATGTGCATCCGGCCCGATTTGCCGTCGCGCAGGGCGGCGAATTCCGCCGCGGCGGCCTCGACCTGCGGCAGCACCTGCTCGGCCAGCCGCAACAGCCGCATCCCCGCCGCCGACAGCTTCATCGGCTTGGACCGGCGGATGAACAATTCCACCCCGGTCTGGTCCTCCAGCCCCTTGATCTGATGGCTCAGCGCGCTTTGCGTGATGTGCAGCTGATCGGCGGCCCGGGCCAGACTTCCGTTTTCATGGATCGCCTTGATGCTGCGCAAATGGCGGAATTCGAGGTGCATAATCCTATTTCACTCATGTTGATCTTGAGAATTATGAAATTGTTTCACAATGTCAGACGTGGGACAAGGGGCCAGCCCAAATGAACGGAACCGTTATGTCTCTGCCTGCAATTTCCTTTGAATTTTTTCCGCCCCGCACCATCGAGGCTAGCTTTCGCCTGCGCGACGCCGTTCAGGCGCTTGCGCCGCTGAACCCCGATTTCGTGTCCGTTACCTATGGGGCAGGCGGCACCACCCGAGAGCTGACCCGCGAAGCGGTTGTGGCCCTGCAGGCAACCTCCGGGCTGAAAGTGGCCGCGCACCTGACCTGCGTCGATGCCAGCCGCGCGGAAACGCTGGAGATCGCCGACTGGTTTGCCGCCGCAGGCGTGCGCGACCTCGTTGCGCTGCGCGGTGACCCGCCGGCGGGCAGCACCTCCTTCACACCCCATCCCGATGGCTTTGACAACAGCTGCGAATTGATCGCCGCGCTGGCCGACCGAGGCTGGGATTCGATCCGGGTCGGGGGCTACCCGGACAAGCACCCCGAGGCCGCTGATCTCAAGGCCGATGTCGAATGGCTCAAGCGCAAGATCGACGCCGGCGCAACCGAGGTTCTGACCCAGTTCTTCTTCGAGGCGGAAACCTTCCTGCGCTTCCGCGATGCCTGTGATGCCGCCGGGATCGACGTGCCGATCATCCCCGGCATCCTGCCGATCGAAAACTGGTCCGGCACACAACGCTTCTCCGCCCGCTGCGGCGCCCGCATTCCTGACTGGTTGACCGATGCCTTCGCCAAGGCCGAGCGCGACGACCGGCACGACCTGCTGGCCATTTCGGTCTGCACGGAATTGTGTAGCGACCTGATGGAGGAGGGCGTGGAGAACCTGCATTTCTACACGCTCAACAAACCGCACCTGACCCGCGAGGTCTGTATCGCGCTGGGCATCACGCCCCGCGACGGGCTGCGCAACGTCGCGTAAGGCTTGCACCGCACGCGCCGGACCCTAGCCTGCGGCTGAATTCAGCTGACAGGGGGCACAGGTGTACGCAGCGAGGATACAGGACCTTCCTGATGCCGAAACGATCCAGTCCCTTTCGGGGCCGGAAATCATGCGGGGCATCCTCGACGGTATCCTGCCCGGCCCGCCGATGGCCCAGACGCTGGGCTATGACCTCTACGCGGTCGAACCGGGCCGCGTCACCTTCCGCGGTACGCCGCAGTTTCATGTCATGAACCCGATGGGCACCGTGCATGGGGGATGGTACGGCGCGGTGCTCGACAGCGCGATGGCCTGCGCGATCATGACCGAGGTGCCCCGCGGGAATACCTATACGACGCTGGAATACAAGGTGAACCTGATCCGCGCGATCCCACCCGGCACCGAGGTTGAGTGCATCGGCGTGGTCAGCCATGCCGGCCGGTCCACCGGTGTTGCACAGGGTGAAATCCGCGGGGTTGCCGATGGCCGGCTTTACGCGACCGGGTCGACAACCTGCATCATCATGGCCCTGAATGGCGGCACCGGCTGACCCGTCTCAGGCGCCTTCCTGCCAGTCCCCCACCACCGGCAGCCCGGTCTCTTCAACGTCGTCGGGTGTCGCACTCGGATGCAACCGCTCCGAGGCGCAGCGCCCAACCGCCCGCCGTTTGCGCAGCAGGAAAACCTTGGACCATCCCCGCCAAGTGCCGATCGACGGGGCCGCAGCGTCGGTGAAATACCGCGCCTTCCAGTTCGCCGGCAGCGGCAGATCGTGCTGGTCGGCTTTTTCCAGCATCCACACCAGTGACAGGTTGGCCAGCGGCCGCGCCGCTTCGAACCCGCCCAACTGACCGCCCACATCCCCGTGCGTGCCGGGAAACCAGACCTGTTCGACATGGCCGGGAAACTCCGGCTTGTCCTGCCACAGCACCGGTTCGTAAACCTGCCGGGTCTCGTGCAGCGCCAGCGCATGATACCCGTTGCGGATGCTGCGCCCCAGCCGGTGATCGTGAAACGAATGCCGGGCCTCGGCGAGGCTCCACAGCAACGGCAGACGCAGCCCCAGCGCCTTGACCGTGTCCCAGACCCCGACCATTTCGATCGGCGTATCCCCGTGACAATAGGTTTCGCGGAACACCCGCGCCGTGGGCGTGTGCGGCGACAGCTGATAATGGCGGTACGCCGTGCGGATGTTGCGGGTATTGGCATGCTCCGCCTTCAGCAGCCCGACAAGGTCGATCACCCCCGCCAGCGACCGCACCGCATAGGCCCCGCGGGAATAGCCGATCAGGAAGATCCTGTCGCCCGGCCGGTAGCGCGAGGCAAGATAGCCATAGGCCCGGCGGATCTGCCGGTTGATGCCCTTGCCCATCAGAACGTCGGTTGTCGCCCGCCAGCTCTGCCACTGCACACCGGCCTCGTAGAACACCGACACCTGTGGCCGCATTTCCGTGCACAGGCGAAAGAACACACCGGCATGGGTTTCCCGCCCGCGTTCCAGCGACGACATCGTACCGTCCAGAATGATAACGTGGGTCTGCGGTCCGCGCGGCTTGGCCTCGGCGGAATGCTCGGACTGCAGTGGCCGTCCGAGCCATCCAAATAGTTTCTTACTCAGCCGCGACAGGCGCATCCTGCAACAATTCCCAGACCTTGCGCGGCGTAAACGGCATATCCGCCTGACGCACCCCGCGGTCCCACAGCGCATCTGTCACCGCGTTGGCCATCGCCGCCATCGCCCCCACCGTCCCGGCCTCTCCACAGCCCTTCATGCCCATCGGGTTGGCTGTTGACGGCACCGGTTCGGGGGTAAACCCGATATTGGGCACGTCCGCGGCACGCGGCAAGGCATAATCCATGAACGATGCCGTGAGCAGCTGACCTTCGCCGTCATAGCCGACATGCTCCGTCACGGCCTGTCCGACGCCCTGCACCACGCCGCCATGTACCTGACCCTCGGCCAGAAGCGGGTTGATGAGGTTGCCGAAATCGTCGACCACGGTATAGCGGTCAAGCGTTACCAAACCGGTATCGGGATCAACCACCACCTCGGCCACATGCGCCCCGTTCGGATAAGACCGGCCGGGCAGGGTGGCCCGCGCCTCGTGGGTCAGCAGTTCGGCCCGGCCATCGGCGCGGGCCATTTCAGCGGCCTCCATCAGGCTCGGCGTCATGTTCGACCCCGGCGCGCGGAATGTTTCGTCGTCAAAGCTCACGGCGTCTTCCTCGACGCCCATCTTCTCCGCCAGGTAAGGCGTAAATGCGGCGATCATCTTGTCCACCGTAACCAGTGTCGCGTGGGTCTGGTTGGTGACCGACCGCGATCCGCCCGTGCCGCCGCCCTGCGCGATCAGGTCGCTGTCGCCCTGAACCACGCGGATCTGCTCCACCGGAATGCCGGTCTGATCCGACAGGAACTGCGCATAGACCGTTTCATGCCCCTGTCCGTTCGACTGCGTTCCGACAAAGATCGAGGCGGTGCCGTCTTCGTTGAATTCTACCCGGGCCCCTTCTGACGGATCGCCCAGAATGGACTCGATGTAGTAGCACAGCCCCAGACCCCGCAGCAGGCCCCGGTCCGCATCCGCTGCCTTGCGGGCATCGAAACCGCCGGCATCCGCTTCGTCCCAGACCCGGGTCAGCACCCGGTCGAAATCACCCACGTCATAGGTTTCACCGGTCGCCGACGTGTAAGGGAAATTGTCGGGCGCGATGAAATTGCGCCGCCGCAGGTCCCAGCCATCCACACCCAGCTCGCGCGCCGCACGGTCCATCACGCATTCCAGCACGAAAATCGCCTCGGGCCGGCCGGCGCCACGATAGGCATCCACCTGCGTGGTGTTGGTATAGAACCCCTCGGTCCGCATATAGACTTTCTGAACGTCGTAAACCCCCATCACCACGCGCGAAAACAGCATCGTCTGAATGGCCTGCGCGAAATGGCTGTTATAGGCGCCCATGTTCATCCGGTTATGCACCCGGTAGGCAGTGATCCTGTTGCTGTCGTCAAAGGCCAGCTCGGCCAGCGTCACCAGATCACGGCCATGCTGATCGCTCAGCATCGCCTCGGTCCGCTCCGAGGCCCAGCGCACCGGCCGGCCCAGCACCCGGGCCGCCTGTGCCACAACGAAATACTCCGGATAGGGCATCGCCTTCATGCCGAACCCGCCGCCCACATCCGGCGTCGTGACCCGCACGTTGGCTTCGTCCAGTCCCAGCTTGTCGACAAGCTGCGTTTTCATGCCCCACACGCCCTGCCCGGAATAGGCCAGATGCAGGCGGCTTCCGTCCCACTCGGCGTAACAGCCGCGCGGCTCCATCGAATTGGCGATGATCCGGTTGTCCACCACGTCGAGGCTGACGGTGCGCGCCGCAGCGTCGAATTCCGCCTGAACCGCGGCCTCGTCTCCTAGGCCCCAGTCAAAGGCGCGGTTGTCCGGCGCTTCGGCGTGAATGGTTTCGCCCCCCACCGCAATATCCATCTTGGCCGGCAGGTCGTCGGTATCGAACCAGATCAGCTCGGCCGCATCCTTGGCCTGTTCCAGCGTTTCGGCCACAACCAGCGCCACGGCCTCGCCCACGAAACGCATCCTGTCCTTTGCCAGCATCGGGCGCACCGGCGCGGCGCCTTTGGTTCCGTCGCGATTGTCGACCACCGTGCCGTCCATCGCCGGATTGATGCCTGCCTGCTCCAGATCCGCACAGGTCAGCACCAGATGAACGCCCTCGGCCGCGCGCGCGTCGTCCAGCTCCAGCGCCGTGATCGTGCCATGCGCCACCGGGCTGCGGAACACATAGGCAAACAGCGCACCTTCCGGCGTGGCGTCATCAATGTAACTGCCATGTCCGGTCAGCAGCCTGACATCCTCGAACCGGGTGACAGGTTGGCTCTTTCCGAATTTGTCCATGTTCGCGCCCTCTGGAGATCCTCAGGCGGGACACTAGCCTTCAGCCCGTCAATGTCCAGAGAGGGACAGAACTGTCGCAATCTCGCGCAGGCCATAGCCGTTGAACCCGGTGTTCAGCGCCAGCGAATAGGCGCCCATGCCGTCGAACAGCACATAATCGCCCGCGCCCAGATCCGCAGGCAGGCACAACCCGTCCGGCAACCGGTCAAGGCTGTCGCAGGTCGGACCGAAAATCACCCGCGGCCTCAGATCGCCCGTGCGAACCGTGCCATCCGGGGCAATTGCCCGGATGCGGGTGGTCAGGCCGGTGTCCCGCATGTCCGTCAGACCGCCGTAAATCCCGTCATTCAGGAACACGGTGCCGTCCCCGCGCAGCGCCTTGATTCGCGTTGCCAGTGAAAACGCATCGCCCACCATCGCCCGGCCCGGCTCGCAGATCAGCGCCGGTCCTTTGGGTCCGAACGCGTCGCCTGCAGCAGACCGGATCGTGTCGAACACTGTTTCCAGCGCCACGTCGCCAAATCCCCGGCTCACCGGGAATCCGCCGCCCACGTTCAGCCGCGCCAGCCGGACGCCGGCGGTCCCGGCGATCCGTGCCGCTTCGCCGACATAGATTGCCCAGGCCCGGGCATCTTCGCATTGCGTGCCGGGATGAAATGTCAGGGACGGCGTAAACCCCGCCTGCACAACCCGCCGCAAGAGAGCTACGGCGTCTTCTGGTGTCGCCCCGAACTTGGCGCCGAAATCATAGGCCGCCCCCGGCACCGGCAGCTTGAACCGCACCGCGACCTCGGCCGTGCGGGGCACTTCGCCCAGCTTGGCCAGCTCGTCCGCGTCATCGACCGACCAGCTCCGCACGCCGGCGGAAACGCCCAGCGCGATCTCGTCTTCCGACCGCACCGGGTTGTTGTAATGCAGCACCGCGTCCCGGCAGGCCGCCCGCACCGCCTGCATCTCGGCGGGCGAGGCCACGTCGAAGGCCCGCAGCCCCGCGGCAACCAGATTGTCCAGAACGGCAGGATGCGGGTTCGCCTTCACCGCATAGGTCACCAGCCCGGCAAACCCGTCCTGAAACCTGTGCGCCGTGTCCTGCAAAACACGGGGCGACAGGTACAAAACCGGGTGATCCGGCTGCGCTCGGTTCAGATGATCAACGGGCGTCGCCCAGACGCCGGACTGTGTCTGCATCACATACCTCTTTGGTTTCAGACGATGTTGGGCCGCAGCGGTGCCAATTTCACCCGGCAGATCTGGCTTTATGACGGGAATTTCTGTAATTTAGCCGGTATGGCACTACAAATTGACGAAACCGACACCGCGCTTCTGTATCTGTTGCGGGAAAACGCGCGCATTTCCGTAGCCGACCTGTCCCGCCGGCTGAACCTTGCCCGGACCACTGTACAGGCCCGGATCGAACGGCTGGAACGTGGCGGCATCATCGCCGGTTACACCCTGAAACCCGGTGCCGCCCTGCGCCCGCCGCTGCGGGCCACGGCGCTGGTTACCTTCGAACCGCGCACCGGTCCGCAGGTGCTGGACCGGCTCCGGGCGCTGTCCGCGGTGGAAATCGTGCACACGACGTCCGGCCGGTTCGACCTGCTGGTTCAGCTGGCCGCCGATACCACCGAGGAACTGGATCAGACGCTGGACCGCATTGGCGAAATCCGCGGCGTGCGTTCCTCCGAAAGCCTCATTCACCTGAGCACCAGGATCGACCGGGCCGCTCAGGCCAGATGATCAAGCAGCCAGCCGCGAAAGGCCCGCGCCGCCGGGCGCAGTGACGCGTGGCTGGGATAGACAAGGTGATAGGACAGCTGTCCCGGCACGTTGACGTCCTCCAGACACCGGACCAGCCCCGCGCCCCGCATCGCTGTGTCGCTGGCCGGTGACCGTGCCAGCGCAATGCCGGTTCCCGCCGACGCCAGCGCGCAGGCCATTATGGTATTGTCGGCAAACCGGTACCGCGCCCCCACCGCCGGCAACCGCAATTCCTTCAGCACATAGGACCAGCCTGCCCTGTGCGGCGTCACCTCGATCAGCGGCCAGTCCAGCAGGTCGGCGGGCTCGGAAATTGCGGCGGCAATCTCGGGGCACGCGATCGGAAACAGGTTTTCGCCCAGCAATAGGTCGCTGTCTTCGCCCTTGGCCTGCGGGTTTCCGAATATGATCCGCAGGTCCCAGAACTGCTGTGAAAACTCGGCCTCCACATTGGCCGTCGTCAGGACCGGGCTGACCCCGGGAAAGGCTGCGTGAAACGCCGGCAGCGCGGGGGCCAGGATCCCCTGCGCAAACAACAGCACGGATTGCAGGAACAACTGTTGTTCCTGGCTGTCACCGAACAGGCCGGACGTAGCCGTGTCCAGCATCAGCAGCGATTGCTGTACCACCGGGAAATAGGCCCGCCCGGCTTCGGTCAGCGTCACCGCATGGGCATGTCGCCGGAACAGAGGCATTCCCAGCTGGGTTTCCAGCGCCTTGACCTGCTGGCTCACCGCCGCGGCCGACATGTTCAGCTGCGCCGCCGCCCGGGCAAAACTCTCGGTCCGGGCCGCGGCTTCGAAGACGCGAAGCCAGTTCAGCGAAGGCGTGCGGGTGGCCATGGTTGCAGGCTAAGCCAGACTTACCCTCAGCCGCAAGCAATGCCGTGCTGGGATTTGACGATGATCGGATATCGTGCCTCTATTGCTGAGGAGGAGACAACGAACATGCTGGATGCGCAAAACCTGACCGGTGGTCGGCTGACCGAGGCCCAGATTTCACAATACTGGGATGACGGGTACCTGTTTCCTGTCGATGTGCTCACCTCCGAAGAAGCGGCAGACGCGCGCGCCGAATTCGAACAGATGGAACAAGACTGGCTCGACGCTGGTCTGCCGCTGCCGCTCAACACCTACAAGCGGATGAATTCCCATTGCGTGATGCCTGTCGCCTACCGGCTGGCGGCCAATCCGCGGGTGCTGGATGTGGTCGAAGGCATTCTGGGGCCGGATATCCTGATTTATGCGGGCGAGTTTTTCGTCAAGGAACCGAAAACCAGACATATCGTGTCTATGCATCAGGATCTGACCTACTGGGGACTGGGCGCCACCCAGGGTGTTGTTACAGCGTGGATTGCGCTGTCACCGGCGACCCCGGCCAGCGGCTGCATGGATTTCGTCGCCGGCAGCCACAAGAATGAAATCCTTCCGCACGATGACACGTTTGATGAAAACAACTTGCTCAGCCGCGGACAGGAAGTACAGGTCGATGTCGCCGAGGAGGACAGGGTTTCCATCGAACTGAAACCCGGTCAGATGTCTCTGCATCACGGGCTGACGGTGCACGGCTCGGGCCCCAATGTCAGCGACGACCGGCGCATCGGCTGCGTGATCCGGTTCTGCCGTCCCGATGTGCTACAGCAGGTCGGTGAGCGCGACTATGCAATGGTCGTCCGCGGCGCCGACCGGCTTGGGAATTTCATACAGGTCGGTCCTCCGGGCGCGTATTTCCAGCCGTCTTCGCTCCGGATCTTTGACGAAATCCGGCACTCGCGGGCACAGGTCGTGATGACGGGCGCAAAGGGCAAATCCGCATCCTCGGCATTCGAGACCGGATAATGGAAAAAGTCACCTTCACCCAGATGAAAGACGGGACGCGGGAAGAGTACGAATTCCTCACCGCCCATGAAATCGAGTACACCAAGGGCACCGCCGACCGGCTGCTGAAGGCGCTGGTCGAACTGGACGAAAGCCTGTCGGGCTATCAGGTCACGCGGCTGGGTCACTCGGTACAGTCGGCAACCCGCGCGTGGCGGGACGGTGCGGACATCGACTGGGTCGTGTCCGCCCTGCTGCACGATATCGGCGATATCTACGCGCCCTACAATCACGACGAATACGCCGCGACGATCCTCAAACCCTTTGTGCGGGAACAATGCACATGGGTGGTGCAGACGCATGGCGATTTTCAGATGGTGTATTACGGCCATCACCTGAACGGGTTCGATCAGAACAAGCGGGACCGCCACCGGGGCCATCCGTATTTCGAGGACAACGTCGCCTTCTGCGAACGCTGGGATCAGGCGTCCTTCGATCCGGACTACGACGACCTGCCGATCGGGTTCTTCGCACCGATGGTACACGAGGTTTTTGCACGCCCCGCCTATGATCCGGAGGTGATCCGCCCCGGCGTCCGGGTGCCGCTGGTGGATGAAACCGTCGCGGCAGAGAGACATGACTGACTTCGCACCGGACGATACCTTCTCTTTCACCGCCGCCATGTCGAACGGGCACGAGGCGACGCACACCGTCTATGTGAAGGGCAACGGTCCGCCGATCCTGCTGATGCAGGAACTGCCCGGCATCGTGCCCGAGACGCTGGTGCTGGTGGACAGGCTGAATGCCGCCGGGTTCCGGGTTTACATGCCGCATTTCCTCGGTCCCTTCGGCAAGTTTGCCCTTGCCCGCAACACCCTGCGGCTGCTCTGCGTCCGGCGCGAAATCAACATTTTCGCAAAGGGCAAGCAAAGCCCCTTCGCCGACTGGCTGCGCGAACTGGCGCGCCACATCCGCGACCGCGAAGAGGTCCGTGGTGTTGGTGTGATCGGAATGTGCCTGACCGGTGCCTTCGCGCTGACCCTGATGGCGGATGACGCGGTGCTGGGCGGCGTGGCCAGCCAGCCTGCTTTGCCGGTCATGTCCAAGGGCCGGCTGCACATGTCCGAAACTGACATCGCACAGGCCCGGGCCGGCATGGCGGCCAAGGGCCCGGGGCTGGCCATGCGATATACCGGCGACAAACTGGTGCCGGATCCGCTGTGGGAAGCGACCAAACGCGCCTTTGGCGATGACCTCGACAGCGTGGAGTTTCAGGGCGACGACCACGCCCTGCTGACCGTGCATTTCCACCAGCCTGCCTTTGATCGGGTCGAGGCCTATTTCCGTGAACGGTTCGCCCTGACCGGCTGACCGGCCGTTATCGAAGCCCCCGGCGCGGGCGCCCCGCGTCAAGTTTTCCAAAGTGCCGCCTTTCCCTTCCCCCGCCGTTTCGATAGATCGGGCGCGATCAGCGAAGGGTCCGCATCATGGCGATGGAAAAGACATTCAACGCAGCCGAAGCCGAAGGCCGCATCTACAGAGCGTGGGAAGAAAGCGGTGCTTTCCGTGCCGGCGCGAACGCATCACGCGAAGACAGTTTCTGCATCATGATCCCGCCGCCCAATGTGACCGGCGCGCTGCATGTGGGCCATGCCTTCAACAACACGCTGCAGGATATCCTGACGCGTTGGCACCGGATGCGCGGGTATCACACCCTGTGGCAGCCCGGGCAGGACCATGCCGGCATTGCCACCCAGCTGCAGGTCGAAAAGCTGCTGGCCAGCGAAGGCAACGAAAGCCGCCGCGAAATGGGGCGCGAGAATTTTCTTGAAAAGGTCTGGGAGTGGAAGGGCCAGTACGGGTCGACCATCATCGACCAGCTCAAGCGCCTTGGCTGTTCCTGCGACTGGGACCGCAACGCGTTCACCATGGCCGGTGCCCCGGGCGACCCGCGCAAGGGCCATGAAAATTCTGCGAATTTCCATGACGCGGTGATCAAGGTTTTCGTCGACATGCACGACAAGGGCCTGATCTATCGCGGCAAGCGGCTGGTCAACTGGGATCCGCATTTCGAAACCGCAATCTCCGACCTCGAGGTCGAAAACATCGAAACCCCGGGCCACATGTGGCACTTCAAATATCCACTGGCCGGTGGGGAAACCTATGTTTACAGGGAGAAGGACGAGGAAGGTCGCATAATTCTTGAAGAAGAACGCGACTATATTTCCATCGCCACGACGCGGCCGGAAACCATGCTGGGGGACGGCGCGGTCGCTGTTCATCCACAGGACGAACGTTATGCGCCGATCGTCGGGAAACTCTGTGAAATTCCGGTTGGCCCACAGGCTTCACGGCGACTTATCCCCATAATCACCGATGACTACCCCGACCCGGAATTCGGTTCTGGCGCAGTGAAGATCACCGGCGCCCATGATTTCAACGACTATCAGGTTGCCCGGCGCGGCGGCATTCCGATGTACCGGCTGATGGACACCCGCGGCACCATGCGCGCCGACGGGCTGGCATATGCGCAGGACGCCCTGAAAGCGCAGCAATATGCGGGTGGTGCGCCCTTTACTGAAAGTGAAGTGGACGCGTTGAACCTTGTCCCTGACCACCTGCGCGGGCTGGACCGTTTCGAGGCGCGGACAAAGGTCGTCGAGGAAATCACCGCCGAAGGCCTGGCCGTAACCTGCCGCGCCGACGATCCGCGGCTGGGCTCTACGGCGCTGAAACCGGATGCCGAGGACGCCGGTGACATCGTGCCGCTGGTCGAGTCGAAACCGATCATGCAGCCCTTCGGCGACCGTTCAAAAGTGGTGGTGGAGCCGATGCTCACCGACCAGTGGTTCGTCGACGCTGAAAAGGTTGTCGGCCCCGCGCTCGAGGCCGTGCGCTCGGGCGAGGTGAAGATCATCCCCGAAAGTGGGGAGAAGACCTATTATCACTGGCTGGAAAACATCGAACCGTGGTGCATCTCGCGTCAGCTCTGGTGGGGGCACCAGATCCCGGTGTGGTACGGGCTGGACCTGTCGGCACCCGATTACGTTGATGATGAAAACGACGGAACGCTCGATCTCGTCGAGATGGGCCGCCTTCTGGTTTCGGGTGAGCTCGTCCACGCTGGCGAGATTGCCCGCTGTGCCGCAACCTTCGAGGACGTGATCCCGGGCTTTATGGATTCGCTGGCCGACGTTCCGGTTCCGCTCAATCACATGCGCCCCGTCGAGGTCGAGGACAAGCATGCCGCGATCCATGAACTGGCCCGCTCCCTTGCCGAATACGAGATCAGCCAAGATCCGACCCATCTGGTCTTCCCGGTGTGGCGTGACCCGGATGTGCTCGACACCTGGTTCTCCTCCGGTCTGTGGCCCATCGGCACGCTGGGCTGGCCTGAAAAGACCGACGAACTGGAACGCTACTTTCCCACGGACGTCCTGATCACCGGCTTTGACATTCTCTTCTTCTGGGTCGCCCGGATGATGATGATGCAGCTTGCCGTGGTCGACCAGATCCCCTTCCACACCGTCTATCTGCATCAGCTCGTCCGTGACGAGAAGGGCAAGAAGATGTCCAAGACGACCGGCAACGTCATCGACCCGCTGGAGATCGTCGACGAGTTCGGCGCCGATGCGCTGCGCTTTACCAACGCGTCGATGGCCGCTATCGGCGGGGTGCTGAAACTGTCGAAGGACCGCATCACCGGTTACCGCAATTTCGGCACCAAGCTGTGGAACGCCATGCGCTTTGCCGAGATGAACGGTGTGTTTGACGCAACGCCCAACGGGATCCCGGCGCCGTCGCGCACGCTCAACACATGGATTATCGGTGAAACCGCCCGGGTGCGGGCCGAGGTCGACGCCGCGCTGACCGACTACCGCTTCAACGATGCCGCCAACGGGCTATATGCCTTTGTCTGGGGCAAGGTCTGTGACTGGTACGTGGAGTTTTCCAAGCCGCTCCTGCAGGGCGAGGACGAGGTCGCCGCGCAGGAAACCCGCGAGACGATGAAATGGGTGCTGGATCAGTGCCTGATCATGCTGCACCCGATCATGCCCTTCATCACCGAGGAGCTCTGGGCGCTCAGCGGGACCCGGGACAAGATGCTGGTGCACGCCGACTGGCCGGATTATGGCGCCGACCTGATCGATGCGGCGGCGGATCATGAAATGAACTGGGTCATCGCGCTGATTGAAAATGTGCGCTCTGCCCGGGCGCAGATGCATGTTCCGGCAGGCGCCTATGTGCCGATGGTCACCAGGGGGATCGACGCCGCCGGTCAGGCTGCATACGACCGCAACGAGACCCTTATCAAACGGCTCGCGCGGATCGACAGCCTGTCGCCGGTCGATGCCATGCCCAAGGGCACGATCACCATCGCGGCCGAAGGCGGCAGCTTTGGCCTGCCGCTGGCGGATATCATCGATATCGGCGCGGAAAAGGCGCGGCTGGAAAAGACCCTGCAGAAGCTGGCGAAGGAACTGGGCGGCCTGCGCGGACGTCTGAACAATCCGAAATTCGCCGCCAGCGCGCCGGAAGAGGTGGTCGAGGAAACCCGCGCGAACCTCGCCGCGCGCGAAGAAGAAGAGGCCCGCCTGAAAGAGGCCCTGGACCGGTTGGCCGAGCTGGGCTGATCCAAAGCCTGCAGAATCTTGGGGCCGTGCCGGCGTGCAGGCTGGCCGACACGGGCACCGCCGGATAAAGACGAAAGCACCATGAATCATTTTCTCGATATCCACAAAACCGACCCGGCCGCGTTGCGGTCGATGATCGACCATGCCGGCGCGATGAAATCCGCCCGCGCCGACCGCCCCAAGGGCGCGCCCGACGACGAACAGCCGCTGGCCGGCCGCATGGTCGCGCTGATCTTCGAAAAACCGTCGACCCGGACACGGGTGTCCTTTGACGTGGGCGTGCGCCAGATGGGTGGTCAGACCATGGTGCTCTCAGGCGCGGACATGCAGCTGGGCCATGGTGAAACCATTGCCGACACCGCGCGCGTGATGTCGCGCTATGTCGACCTGATCATGATCCGCACCTTCGACGAAAGCGTGCTGTCTGAAATGGCCGAATATGCCGACGTGCCGGTGATCAACGGGCTCACCGACCGCACCCATCCGTGCCAGATCATGGCTGACGTGATGACCTACGAAGAGCATCGCGGCCCGATCGCCGGCAAGCATGTGGTCTGGACCGGTGACGGCAACAATGTCTGCGCTTCCTTTTTGCACGCCGCCGGGAAGTTCGGGTTCGACCTGACCTTCACCGGCCCGCCGCAGCTGGACCCCGAAGAGGAATTTGTCGGCCTCGCCCGCCAGCAGGGCAGCCGGGTGACCATCGAGCGCGACCCGGCAAAAGCGGTCGCGGGGGCCGATCTTGTCGTCGCCGATACCTGGGTGTCGATGCACGACGCACAATCCGCCCGCGAGCGCCGGCACAACATGCTGCGCGCCTATCAGGTCAACGCCGCGCTCATGGCGCAGGCCAAACCCGATGCGCTGTTCATGCATTGCCTGCCCGCCCATCGCGGCGAAGAGGTGACGTCGGAGGTCATGGACGGCCCGCAATCGGTGATCTTCGACGAGGCCGAAAACCGCCTGCACGCCCAGAAGGCGGTCATGCGCTGGTGCCTCGGGCTGTGAGGCAACCCGATTGAGCGCTTCCGCGCGCTTTTTTTCCGCGCGAAGAGGTGACGTGAAGCTGGCACCCGCGGGATTCGCGGTTAGGCTGGTATTTGAGTATTTGGACAAAGATGAAGACAGGCGCCCATGGCCCCGATCGTGATCGCAGGAGCAGGCAGCATCGGCTGTTTCGTGGGCGGCCTGCTGGCTGTGGCGGGGCGGGATGTGGTGCTGCTGGGCCGGCGGCGGGTTCTGGACCCGATTGACGCCGCGGGCCTGCGGCTGACCGATTATGCCGGGCTGGACCTGTCCGTGGAGCCCGGCGCGATGGGGCTGAGCGACGATCCTGCGGTGTTGTCGCGGGCCGGGGTGATCCTGGTCTGCGTGAAAACCGGGGCCACGGCGGAGATGGCGGCCCTGATCGCGGAGCATGCGCCGGGTCCTGTGCCGGTGGTCAGTCTGCAGAACGGGCATGCGGCCTTCGAAACCCTGCAATCGGCCCTGCCGGGGCGCGATGTCCGGGCCGGGATGGTGCCGTTCAACGTGGTGCCGCAGGGACCGGGCCGCTATCACCGGGCGGTCAGCGGCGACATTGTGATCGGCGCCGGGGATTGCGGGCTGACACAGATGCTGAGCGTGCCGCATCTGCCGTTGTCCGAAAGCCCGGAAATCGCCGCGGTGCAATGGGGTAAGCTGCTGATCAACCTGAACAATGCGCTGAACGCGCTGTCCGGCATGACGGTGCAGGCGCAATTGCTGGATCGCGGCTGGCGATGCCTGATGGCTGATCAGATGGCCGAGGCGCTGGCGGCGCTGCGCGCCGCCGGGATCCGGGAAAAGTCTTCGGCCCCCGTGCCCAGCCGGATGATCCCCTTCATCCTGCGCCTGCCGACCCCGCTTTTTCGCCGGGTGGCCGCGCAGATGATCGCCATCGATCCGGCGGCGCGGACCTCAACGGCCTATGATCTGGAGGCCGGGCGGCCGACCGAAATCGACGCGCTTCAGGGCGAGATTGTGCGTCTGGCCCGGCAGAACGGCGCCGCGGCGCCAATCTGTGCACATGTCGCCGGCCTGATCCGCAAAGCCACCCCCGGCGCCCGGCTGAGCCCCGCTGACCTGCGCCCGCCAACAGAAGGATCCGACCCATGAGCAATACTGTCCTGATCACCGGGGCCGCGCGCGGCATCGGACTGGCCACTGCCCGACTGCTTGCTGGCCGCGGCTGGCAGGTTTCGATGCTGGACCGGGATCGCCCCGAGCTTGAGGCGGCCGCGCCCACCGTAGACGGGGCGATCCCGATCCACGCCGATGTCTCGGTCCCTGAAGACGTGGAGCGCGCGCTGTCCGTTGTCCGCGCTGAATTCGATCATCTCGGCGCGCTGGTGAACAATGCCGGCGTGGCCGATTTCGGCCCGATTCGGGACACAGGTTTTGACCGCTGGCGCCGGGTGATGGAAACCAATCTCGACGGCCCATTCCTGATGACACAGGCCTTCACGCCGCTGCTGGCCGCGCGCGGCGGTGCCGTGGTCAACGTCACGTCGATCTCGGGCCTGCGGGCCAGCACCTTGCGCGTGGCCTATGGCACCTCGAAGGCGGCGCTGGCCCAGCTTACCCTGCAGCAGGCCGCGGAACTGGGCGAGCTTGGCATCCGCGTCAACGCGGTCGCGCCGGGACCGGTGGATACCAAGCTGGCATTGGCGGTGCACACGCCGGACATTCGCGCGGCCTATCACGACGCGATCCCGCTGAACCGCTACGGCACCGAAGGCGAGATCGCCAATGCGATCGGCTTCCTTGTCAGCGACGATGCCAGCTACATTTCCGGGCAGATTCTGGCCGTTGACGGCGGTTTCGAGGCGGTGGGGATCGGTTTGCCGGCCCTGCGGTCGTGAGCCAGGCAATTCATCAGTGAATTGCCCAAAACGCGTTGACGCGTTTTCCCCCGTCAGCCGCGTGGTTTTGCCCGCAGTGTCGGGTCGGCCTCGGTCGGGTCCTCGGGCCAGGGATGTCTGGGGTAACGGGCGCGCATGTCCTTGCGCACATCTGCGTAGGATCCGGCCCAGAACCCCGGCAGGTCGCGCGTCACCTGCACCGGCCGCTGCGCCGGCGACAGCAGCGTGATTTTCAGCGGCACGCCGGCCGTCGACGGGTGCCGGGTCACGCCGAACAACTCCTGCAGGCGCAGCGCGATCTCCGGCCCGTCATCGGCGTAATCAATCGGAACCATGCGGCCCAGCGGTGTCCGGAACGCCGGCGGCGCCAGCCGGTCCACAGTCTGCGCCTGCTCCCAGCTCAGCATCGCTTTCAATGCAGGCAGCGGATCGAACCGTTTCCACTCCGCGGCCGAGCGCACACCGTCCAGCATCGGCAGGAGCCAGTTGTCCAGCCCTGCCATCAGCCCGTCAGCGCTCATGTCCGGCACGTCCTCGCCGGCGGCGCGCACCATCTCGACCCGCCGCGCCAGCCGCGCCGCCGCCCCGCTCAGCCGCAGGCCAAGGTCGCGCACACCGTCCAGCATCGCCAGCGCTACCCGGTCGGCGGGCACGTCGCGCCAGATCCGGTCGTCTAGCACGACCGCGCCGAGCCGTTCCTGCTGCCGTGCCACGACCCGCCGGTCCCGCCGCGACCATGCGCAGCTGTCATGCCAGCCGATCTGCTCGGCGAAGAGGCCGCGGATATCTGCGGCCGGGATCTCTGCCGCCAGCCGGATCCGCGCCTCGCGTGGGTTGCCGTCCGTATCCACCGCCACGATGAACCCCGCGCCCGACAACGGATCGCCGTCGGGCAGCACCGCGCCCTTGCCGCCGGACAGAACATAGCGCGGCGCATCGCCCTTGCGGCGTTGCCCGACCCGGTCGGGATAGGCCAGCGCCGCCATCTCTGCATGGCTCAGGCCGGCGTCACCACTCGCCTGCCGGCGCAGCCGCCGGGCCTCTGCTCGGATACGGTCCACCACCGCGCGATTGACCTCGTAGGGCCGCCGGCCGCGAAACCGTTTGAGATCGCGCACCGCCTCCAGCCGCAGGCCCAGATCCACCGGCGCCCCGCGCAGCGGGTCGCGCTCGGCCATCAGCGCCGCCAGCTCCGCTGCTTCCGGCCCTGCGGTCACCAGCATATGCGCCAGCCGCGGATGCAGGGGCAGGGCGCACAGCCGCCGGCCATGGGCGGTAACCCGGTGCGCGTCGTCCAGCGCGCCCAGCATACGCAGCAGCGTCCGAGCTTCGCTCAGCGCACCGTCCGGCGGTGCGGTCAGAAAGCTCAGCCCGGTCTCATCTGTCCCCCACAGCGCCAGTTCCAGCGCCAGCCCGGCCAGATCCGCCGCCTCGATCTCGGCCGGTGGAAATGCCGCCAGCGCGCCGTCCTCGCCCTTTGTCCACAGCCGGAAACAGGTGCCTTCCGCCACCCGTCCGGCCCGGCCCGCGCGCTGGGTCGCCTCGGCGCGTGTCACCTTTTCCGTCACCAGCCGCGACATGCCCGAACCCGGATCGAACCGCGCCCGCCGGGCCTGTCCGCCATCCACCACCACCCGGATATCCGGAATGGTCAGCGAGGTTTCGGCAATCGACGTGGCCAGCACCACCTTGCGCCCGCGCTCTGCCGGGGCCAGCGCCCGGCGCTGCTCGGCAAAGGGCAGGGCCCCGAAAAGCGGCCGGATATCGCATCGCGCCGGCAACCGGCCCGACAGCAGCCCGGCGACCCGGCGGATTTCTCCTTCGCCGGGCAGGAACACCAGAATCCCGCCTTCGGGGCAGGCGGCCTCGGCCTGAACCACCAACTCGGCCACCGCCCCGTCCCGGCGTGCGCCGGGGCCCAGCGGCCGGTCCAGCCACCGGGTCTCAACCGGCCACGCCCGGCCCTGCGACGTCACCACGGGGGCGCCGATCAGTTTTGCCACCGGCCCGGCCTCCAGCGTTGCCGACATCACCAGCAGTTGCAGATCCTCGCGCAGCGCCGCACAGACCTCAAGGCACAGCGACAGACCCAGATCGGCATTGAGCGAGCGTTCGTGAAACTCGTCGAAGATGACCATGCCGGCTCCGGGCAGCTCCGGGTCGGATTGCAGCATCCGTGTCAGGATGCCCTCGGTCACCACCTCGATCCGGGTCGCGGCAGTTACCTTGGCCTCGCCCCGGATCCGGTACCCCACCGTTTCGCCGGCCTGTTCGCCCAGCGTTTCGGCCATCCGTTCGGCAGCGGCCCGCGCCGCCAGCCGCCGCGGCTCCAGCATCACGATCCGGCCCTGGACCTGCCTGGCCTCCAGCACCGCCAAAGGCACGCGCGTGGTCTTGCCCGCGCCCGGCGGCGCCTGCAGAACCGCGCGGCCCGCAACCCGCAGCGCGTTCAGCAATTCGGGCAGGGCATCTTCAATGGGCAGACGGTCGGCCATGCGGTCTTATGCGGCCTTCTCCGGCGCGCGTCTACCGGCGCTGGATCCGCGCCTTGCCATAGATCGTGTCAGCCTGCATCCGCGTGGCACGCAGCAATTCGCCTGCCGGTTCATAGGTCACGGTCAGCCGGAACTGGCTGCGTTCGCTGAGGTCCTCGGGCGAATAGCCCGCAACCCGCCGAAACAGGCCGGAACAGATGATCTTGCCACCGCGGCTGCTCTTGTTGGTGAGGGACACCTCGGTCAGCCGCTCACCGTCAAAGATCCGCTGCCTGATGCGACAGACCTCGTCCTCGGACTGATCGCGCAGGACCATGAACATCGCCGTCAGCGGATCGACCGCGCCCTTTTGCTGGGCCGGGGTCACCGCATAGGGCCCGCGGTCGCCCACTTCCGACCCTGACGCCCGCGCCACCCCGCCGGTCCAGCGCAGCGAAACCCGGCTTTCGCGCTTGCCGGTGTCCATGTCCTCGGAATAGCTGCGCGGGCTGAACCTGTCGCCGTTACGGCTGCCCGACGACTTCATCAGGAACCGGACGCCAGCCACCGTCGCCACCAGCCCGCTGGTCACGAACTGTGCGCTGACGGTGTACTTGCTGCTGGTCACTGACCCTGACAGCGCCAGATCCCCCACCTTCAGCCCCAGCCCGTGCACCGAATACTGTCCCGACGTGTTCTGCGCCGCTGCCATGCCCGCCGTCAGGCATAGGCCGATAACCAAAATCAACCGTTTCAATGATCCACTCCGCAAGCTCTGGACATCCGGCCCCTCAAAAAGGCATCTAGGCGCGCAAAAGCACCGGGGCCGAGGATGCAGATAGACGGATTGAGTGACAAGATCTTGAACGGCGATCGGCGGGCTCTTGCCCGTGCCATCACCCTTGTCGAAAGCAGCCGCACGGATCACCGCGCCGCGGCTGAGGCGCTGCTGCAGGACGTACAGCGCACGGACCGGCAGGCCCTGCGCATCGGTCTCTCGGGCACGCCCGGCGTCGGCAAATCCACCTTCATCGAAGCCTTCGGCATGATGCTGATCGAACAGGGCCTGCGCGTGGCGGTTCTGGCCGTGGATCCCTCCTCGGCCCGCTCCGGCGGCTCGATCCTCGGGGACAAGACCCGGATGGACCGGCTGGCGCGGGAAAAGGACGCCTTCATCCGCCCCTCGCCCAGCCGCAGTCAGCTGGGCGGTGTTGCCCGCCACACGCGCGAGGCGGTTGCCCTGTGCGAGGCGGCGGGCTTTGACGTGGTGCTGATCGAAACCGTCGGTGTCGGGCAGTCCGAAACCATGGTGGCGCAGATGTCCGACCTGTTCCTGCTGCTGCTGGCCCCGGCAGGGGGGGACGAGCTGCAGGGCGTGAAACGCGGGATCATGGAAATGGCCGACATGATTCTGGTGAACAAGGCGGATGGCGACCTGAAGGCTGCCGCCACCCGCACCTGCGCCGATTACGCCGGGGCACTGCGCCTGTTGCGCAAACGCCCGCAGGATCCGCCGGGCTTTCCCAAGGCGATGATGGTATCGGCGGCCGAAGGCAGCGGGCTGGACGAGGCCTGGGGCCAGATGCAGTCACTGGCAGGCTGGCGCAAGGACGAAGGCCTCTGGGCGGACACCCGCGCCGCACAGGCCCGGCTCTGGTTCGAAGAAGAGGTGCGCCATGCCCTGCTGGCACGGCTGAACACGCCGCAGGCAAAGGCGCTGCTGAACGATTACGGCACACAGGTTGCGGGCGGCGACGTGACGGCAACAGGGGCGGCACAGGCGGTTCTGGACAGGCTGGCGGAAGTCTGACAGCGGTTCGCACGGCGGGCTTTCAGCCCTTGAATTCCTGCGACGCAAATCACCGAGGCCTCATTCTGAAAGTCCCGGTTTCAGGCTCGCCTACCCCCACATCGACAAAAACAGCCCCTCCACCGGGTCCACATCCCCCGCCAGCATCGCCCTGTAGCGTGCAACAACCGCCTCGGGTCCCCGATCCTCGACCACCCGGATCCAGCCCGCCCCGGTCCCGGCAAACCCGGCCCAGGCGGCGCCGGCCTTTTGCAGAAACCCGTCGCGCTCCCAATCCGCAATCCGCTGCTGCGCGTAGGCCGGGGCAAAGAAAAACTCGGGCTTTGGCCCCGGCAAAACCTCGCCCGCACCGTCCAGCGCCTGCCAGTGGGTCAGCCCCACCCGGCAGCTGTTTTTCAGCGCATCGCCGAAATGCCCGTGTACCCGGCGCAGCACATCCGCATTCCCCGCCATGTCCACGAAACAGGAAGGACCCTCGGCTATCTCTTCCAGCCCGTCATAAGACAGCACCTGCCCGTAACAGCCCAACCCCTCGACAAATCCGATATTGCCCGCGCTGGTCAGCCCGACAACCTCCACCGCGCCGTCCCGCGACAGCAGATGCGCCAGCGCCATCGCCGTCTTGCTCGACGCGCTCGACAGCACCACCCGCCCGGCACCGAAAAACCCGTTCGACCGGTGCAGGTCGTCCAGCAGGAAGGACGTGGTGAACAAAGGCCGGAACAGGCTGATCAGCGCCTCGTTTTCGGGCGACCATGCCGGGTCGGCAGCGGTAAACGGGTACTGGTTGTAAATCGGTGACATCGGCTGCCGATGGGCGGATCCGTCCAGCATCGAATACCGGTTCACCTGTTCGGGCCGGATCACCAGATGCGTGGACATCGGCAGATAGCCGTAAACGCGGCTGCCCACCGCCACCCCGGGATGGGCCGAGGCCACAACCTCGGCAAAGCCCCAGACCGGCACCCGGCCCCAGCCCTCGCGCTCTGCCGGAAAGAAGGCCCAGTACTGCAGCACCTCCGGCGCCACCGCATATGTGATGTTGTTCGCGGTCAGCGCGAAACGGTCGATCCGCAGCACGCATGTCCCGTCCCCGGGCGTGTCGGGCAGGGCAGAGGCCACCACCTCTGCCTCCGACAGATCCGCGCGATTGATGATCAGGTCCAGCCCGTCCATGCTGTTCCTCCCTCCTCACATCTCCTGCCGGAGCATCTTCTGACCCGGTCCGCCGATCAAGCTGCAACTCACCTGACGTCGGGGCCGGACCTGTCCTGCCGGCAGGCGCAATTTCCCCGCTTGCCCGGCGCCGACTCACTTGACGCCCTGCCGAATTGCCCCTAAGGACGCGCAACGGAATTCAGGGCGCTGCCTGACGCGGCGCCCGTTTGTATTGGCGGGACCGACCCCCGCCCGATGAACATGAGGATGATCCAATGTCGCGCCGCTGCGAACTGACCGGAAAAGGCCCGATGTCTGGCAACAATGTCAGCCACGCCAAAAACAGGACCAAGCGCCGGTTCCTGCCGAACCTCAACGATGTCACGCTGCAGTCCGAAACGCTGGGCCGCGGTGTGAAGCTGCGGATCTCTGCGGCTGCCCTGCGCAGCGTCGACCACCGCGGCGGACTGGACGCGTTCCTGGCCAGGGCCAAGGACGAAGACCTGTCGGACAACGCGCTGAAGATCAAGAAACAGATCGCCAAGGCCCAGGCCGCCGCCTGATCCCGCCTGCACGACTGTGACACAGCCCCGCAGCCCTGCGGGGCTTTTTGCGCTTGAGGCCACCGGTTCGCGACATGTTACAAGGGGGCATGACCATCGTCCTGCGCAGATACCTGGCCTTTGCCCTGAGTGCCGTTCTGGTGCTGACCGCACCGAGCATGGTGCTGGCGCGGGCTGCCGACGGCCCTGCGGGCCTGATGGTGATTTGCTCGGACGCGGGCGCGGTCACTGTCCCGGTCGATGAAAACGGCGCACCCACCGGGCCGTCGCATATCTGTCCCGACTGCATGGCCGGCGCGCTGACCGCGATCCTGCCGCCGGACGTCGCGGCACCGGCCCTGCCACTTGTGTCATCGGAGCGCCTGCCTCAGACAATTCCCGTTGTCGTCCGCAATACACCCCTGCCGGGCAAGGCCCGTGCCCCTCCGGTGCCCGTCTGATCCTTTCCACCGTCAGACACCTCAGAACACATCCGGAGACATCGAAAATGTCACTAAAAACCACCTTCGCCGCGGCGCTGGGCGCCGCCCTTCTGGCCATGCCTGCCCTTGCTGACGGGATCATGGTGCAGGACGCCTATGCCCGCGCCTCGGGCAAATCCGCCAAGTCCGGCGCCGCATTCATGATACTGATGAACAAGGGCGACAGCGATGACCGGCTGGTCTCGGCCGAAACCGACGCGGCTGCCCGGGCCGAACTGCACACCCATATCGAAGACGCCAACGGTGTCATGCGCATGCGCGAGGTCGAGGGCGGGTTCGCGATCCCCGCGGGCGGGGCTCACAAGCTGGAACGTGGCGGCGATCACGTCATGCTCATGGGGCTTGCGGCCCCGCTGGAGCATGGTGACACCGTCACGCTAACCCTGACCTTTGAACAGGCCGGCACCGTTACCGTGGACGTGCCCGTCGATCTCGAACGCAAGGGCGGACACAGCCACTGACCGTCGCGCAACCGCGCCCGGGGGCAACCCCCGGCGCCCCCGATTATTCTGCGAATAATCTCACCCGCCCGCGGGGTTCAGGAACTCCGCGACCCAGGCTGGCACGGTCTCCGACGCCGGTCCGATCCGGTGTTCGGTGAACACCGGCGAGGTTTCGGAGGGATCGAGGTTCATTTCCACCCTCGGAATGCCCCGCGCCGCCGCCTCCTGAACGAAGCCCGCCGCCGGATAAACCTGGCCTGAGGTGCCGATCGCGGCGAAGAGATCGGCCTCGCCCAGATGGCGCAGGATCGTGTCCATGTGATAAGGGATCTCTCCGAACCACACCACGTCCGGCCGCCCGCCGGGGCCGGCACAGGCCGGGCAGGGCTCTGCGACCTGCATTTCATCTGGCGCGCGCCAGCGATGGCCGCAAAAGGCGCAGAGCGCCCCGGCAATCTCGCCATGCATGTGTATGACCCCCGTGGCGCCGCCGGCCTCGTGCAGCCCGTCCACGTTTTGAGTGACGATCACCACCTCGCCCGGCCACCCGGTCTGCAGCCGTGCCAGCGCGATATGGGCCGGATTCGGCTTTGCCGCCGCCGCCCCGACCCGGCGCAGGTTGTAGAAATCCTGTACCAGCGCGGGGTTGCGGGCGAAGCCTTCCGGCGTGGCCACATCCTCCAGCGGGTATTTTGTCCACAACCCGTCTTTGTCGCGAAACGTGCCCAGCCCGCTTTCGGCCGAGATGCCGGCCCCGGTCAGAATAACAATCTTCTCCATCGCGGACCTCCCCCCGACCGAAAATTCTCCGAATTTTCTAAACCGCGATCGCCGCACACCCAATGAAAATTCGCAGAGTTTTCGTGTGCCGCCCTTGGTTCAGCTCTCGATCATCCGCAATTGTCCCGCCAGCCACGGCAGGCGCGCCACCGCCGGATCGATCATCTGGCTCTGCAGCAGCCGCCGCATCGTCGCCGCCACGTCGCGCGGCACCCGGTCGGCCCAGTCGGCTCCGGCAAAAAGCGAAATGGTCCGCGAAAAAGGCGGCCATGGCAGAGGATGCGCGTCGATCTCGTCATGGAACCGGGCCGCCCGCATGTATCCCAGCGGCGTCGTCACCGCCCAGCCGATGCGCCGAGCCACCATCGCGATCAGCGCCAGGTGACTGCCAATCTCGAACCGCTCCTCCAGATCCAGCTGCTGCCGGGCCAGATGCGATTCAATCTGGCGGCTGATCAGCTGCTCGCGCGAATAGCGCAGCAGCGGCAGACCGTCCAGTTCGCCCATGATGTCGCCGCTGCCCGTGACCTGTCCCTTGGGCACCACCAGCATGAAGGGATCCTGCACCAGCGGATATTCCACCACACCGGAATGCAGCTCGCCCGAGGTCGCCGCAACCGCGATATGCAGCTGCCGCTTGCGCATTGCCTCGCTGATCTCGTGGCTGGGCGCGGTGATCATCTTGAACCGGCACCGGGTCAGGCTTTCCGCCAGGATCGTCACCAGCCGCGGCGTCAGGTCATTGTCGAAATCGTCGATCAGCCCGATCGACAGCGTGGTGAGATGGGTCAGGTCCATCACCGTCAGCTCGCTCTGGGCCAGCCGCAGCTCGCTCAGAACCGCCTCGGTCCGGGTCAGGAACGACCGCCCCGCCGGGGTCAGCCGCATCGGCCGCTTGCCATGATCGACCAGATCGACGCCCAGCGCGTTCTCCAGATTGCGGATTTGCTGGCTGACGGCGGGCTGGCTCAGCCCGGTCACCTCGGCGGCCTGCGCCACCGAACCGCACGCCGCCAGCGCCTCGAACACCTCAAGACCCCGCAGGGTCACCCCTTTCATCAGCATAAACGCGCCTCGCGACAGTTTCACCTTTTGTGAAACTCCGGGACCGGTACGTCAAGCGCGCATTATCCTGCTGCCAGTGGCCGGCCTCGCGTTTTTTCGAATATATTTCAGGCCTACAGAGCGTCTGTCACCGGCAGGTCACCCGCAGGACGATGCCGCCTTCTGGCTGAACGCCTTGTAGTTTTTCCAAAGCTTCTCGTCGCTTGGGCGGCTCGACTGGCGTACCACCTGCGCCTTGTGCGGGTCGCTGAAAAACTTCGACGCCTTCTTGCGCTGTGCCCGCGTCATGTTCTTCTTGGCCACCTTGTCGATGCAATTGCACAGCTCGCGGTTTGCCGCCGGGCGGTTGGCTTTCAGGCAGGCATTGCCGATGAACCCGGCCTCTGCCGGTCCCCCGCCCAGAGCAACCGAAACCCCGATCGCGCACATCACCGTCCGAAACATGTTCCTGCTCCTTTTCGCCGGCCGGCCCCGGATGTTTGCCCCGGATTTGCCGCCGCGCGCACTATGACCCAAGCCGTGCCGCCGTTCAACACCGCCGGCCGCCTCCGGTTTCGGCCGTCATCTTCCGGCCGGGACGGGCCGTCAGCCATTGACCACCTTCGAATTCCCCATCATATCCCCCTCCATGACCGACCTCGCCCATATCCGCAATTTCTCCATCGTCGCCCATATCGACCACGGGAAATCCACGCTCGCCGACCGTCTCATTCAGGAAACGAACACGGTTGCCGACCGCGACATGAAGGAACAGCTGCTCGACAGCATGGATATCGAGCGCGAGCGTGGCATCACCATCAAGGCCAACACCGTGCGCATCGACTACACCGCCGATGACGGGCAGGATTATGTCCTGAACCTGATCGACACACCCGGCCATGTCGATTTCGCCTACGAGGTCTCCCGCTCGATGCGCGCGGTCGAGGGCTCGCTGCTGGTCGTGGACTCAACACAGGGCGTCGAGGCCCAGACGCTGGCCAATGTCTATCAGGCCATCGATGCCGATCACGAGATCGTGCCGGTGCTGAACAAGATCGACCTGCCCGCCTCGGATTGTGACCGGGTTGCCGAACAGGTCGAGGACGTCATCGGCATCGACGCGTCCGGTGCCATTCAGGTGTCCGCCAAGACCGGTGTCGGCATCCACGAGGTGCTGGAGGCCATTGTTGCCGAACTGCCCGCGCCCGAGGGCAACCGCGACGCGCCCCTCAAGGCGATGCTGGTCGACAGCTGGTATGACGCTTATCTCGGCGTCATCGTCCTTGTGCGTGTCATGGACGGCACGCTGAAAAAGGGCGAGCGCATCCGGTTTCTGTCCAACAACACCGTGCATCATGTTGACCGGATCGGTGTCTTCCGCCCGGAAATGGCGACCATCGACGCGCTGGGCCCGGGCGAGATCGGTTTTCTCACCGCCTCGATCAAGCAGGTCCGCGACACCCGGGTCGGAGACACCATTACGCATGAAAAGAAGGGCACCGAGGATCCGCTGCCGGGCTTCAACCCGTCCGTTCCGGTGGTTTTCTGCGGCCTCTTCCCGGTGGATTCGGCCGAGTTCGAAGATCTGCGGGACGCGATCGACAAGCTGGCTCTGAACGATGCCTCCTTCTCTTACGAAATGGAAACCTCCGCTGCGCTGGGCTTCGGGTTCCGCTGCGGTTTCCTCGGGCTCCTGCATCTCGAAGTGATCCGCGACCGCATCGAACGCGAGTTCGACATCGAGCTGATCACCACGGCCCCGTCGGTCGTCTATCACGTCTACATGCGCGACGGTACGATGACCGAGCTGCACAACCCCGCCGACATGCCCGACCTGACGCATGTCGACCATATCGAGGAACCGCGCATCAAGGCGACCATCCTTGTGCCCGACGAGTTTCTTGGCGACGTCCTGAAACTGTGCCAGGACCGCCGCGGCATTCAGGAAGACCTGACCTATGCCGGCAGCCGCGCGATGGTCGTCTATGACCTGCCGCTCAACGAAGTGGTCTTCGATTTCTACGATAGGCTGAAATCGGTAACAAAAGGTTACGCCAGCTTCGACTATCAACTCACCGGCTACCGGCAGGACAATCTGGTGAAAATGCAGGTGCTGGTGAACGACGAACCGGTTGATGCGCTGTCGATGATGGTCCACCGCGACCGCGCCGAACAACGCGGCCGGGCGATGTGCGAAAAACTGAAAGACCTGGTCCCGCGCCACATGTTCAAAATCCCGATCCAGGCCGCGATCGGCGGCAAGGTCATCGCCCGCGAAACGCTTTCGGCTCTGCGCAAGGACGTGACGGCGAAATGCTACGGCGGCGACGCCACGCGCAAACGCAAACTGCTGGACAAACAGCGGGCCGGGAAAAAGAAGATGCGCCAGTTCGGGAAGGTGGACATCCCGCAGGAGGCGTTTATTTCGGCACTGAAAATGGACAGCTAACGCTTTCCATTTCTGATGCGCGTACGCACCCGATGCGGTAGGGCGCAGTGGCAGGATAAGAAGAATTGATCGGTGATTGGGTGGCCAGGCAGGCCCACCAGAAGCCGTTTTCCATCGATGCTGGCTGAGCCTCGAGAGTTCGGATGAACCAACTCTACGAAATAGCGTCTGGCGTGCCGCTTGCGTGAAATCTCACTGAAACGGCTCCGCGCAGAACCGCGAAAACGCCCCTGCATGACCTCGCGGACACCACACCTGTGCCGCAATCCGGTCGTAAATACTTAACCCGCAGGTTGAGACAGGAGACCATTATGACCGCCAGCGAACTCATGCCCTTTGTCTGGGCCATCATCATTGCGCTTATTGCGATCGGCATGCGCCGTCACATCAAGAACAAGCAGGACGAGTCCTGAGGGCTGCCCGTCTCCGGACGGTACCCTGACATCAAGGAGCGCAGGGCCGCGGTTGATCCGCTGCCCTGCCTCTTGATTCCGCTGCGGTCATGCGCGCAACGCCGGTTTCCGTAACGTTCGCTGATCCGGCCAGCCGGATTTGACCCACATCAAAGTCAAACATTACATTTCGCGCATATAAGGGGCCGATCCCGACCGGACACAGGAGGCCCCATGCTCGCGCTCACGCTCATCGTTCATATTTTCATCGGTTCGACCGTGGCCGGTTCCCTGATCATCGCGGCGCTGACCATGGGGTACGACACCGCGCAGCCCCTGATCGCCACTGCAATTGTCGGGTTCCTGATCTCGATCCCGGCATCGTGGTATATCGCCCGATCGGTTTCCCGCGTGGCCTGACGCGGGACGGACCCCTGTTCCGGTTGGATCCTCCCTAGTCTGACCGGGACAGGGGCACCTGCATCCGGTTTGTTCCCGGCGTCAGACCGACAGGAACATCGCCGCGGCGACGGAGACCACTAAGGATCCGCTGATAAGCACGCCGAAACGCTGCCAGCCTGGCTTTTTGTCGAAGCACCGGCCGCACTGGTCGCCGCGCAATCTCATCCGGTGCCCGCAGGCGCGGCACCGAAACAGTCTGATTGTCATGTTTGTTTCCCCAAAACGCCGATTGCAGCTGCCACCAATTGGGCACCCGGAAAAGGTTAACGCAACAATAAGAACTCGTGACGAACGGTCAATCGTAAACGGGGAACCGGAATGACTAATTTTCAACCCTTACGAATATTATCGCCGCGTTTCATAGCCGGGCGCGATGTTGCTTGTTCTTGTGAGCCGGTCGCGGCAGGGTTAGGTTTTGGCAACGCCGGTGCTCTGGGCACGGGTCGGATACATGTCAACGGAGAATGAAATGACCCTGACAGTCAAGGATATGATGGCCGCGGCCAACGCCGTGGTGGAGCGCATCGACGGTGCCCGGGCGCAGGAACTGCTGGCACAAGGCGCGCTGCTGCTGGATATTCGCGATGCGCCGGAGCTGGAAAAGAATGGGCGGGCGTCGCAGTCGCACCATATTCCGCGCGGCATGCTGGAATTTGGGGCCGACCCGGGGACGCCGTTTCACGACCCCGAACTGCGCCACGACCGGCCGGTCGTGCTGCATTGCGCCAGCGGCGGGCGCGCGGCGCTGGCCGGTAAACTGCTGAAAGATATGGGTTATCAGGAGGTCTATAACCTTGGCGGGTTCAGTGACTGGGTCGCCGCCGGGGGCGCGGTCGAAGAACCGGTCGATCCGGGAATGTAGGTTCAGGCGTTCAGGAATGCGCGCACAGCGGCTTCGAACTCGCGCGGCTTGTCCGCGTGCAGCCAGTGGCCCGCGTTCTTGAGCCGGGCAAAACGGGCAGCGGGAAACCGGGCGCGGATCGCCGGGCGGTCTTCGGCGGTGACATAGTCTGAGTCTGCACCGGTCAGGAAAAATACGGGGTCCTCGAACCGGCCGGAAATCTCCGGGAAGCCCATGATATGCGGCATTTCAGCGGCCAGCACGTCCAGATTGAGCAGCCAGCGGCCTTCGGACAAGTCCAGCGATTGTGTGAAAAAGCTCTGCAGGGCGGGTTCGACACCCTGCGCGGCCAACTGGTCCGCGGCGTCCGAGCGTTTGCGCACCACTGACAGATCGACCGCCTTCATCTTTGCGATCTGTGGCAGCTGGCTGTGGGAATAAGCGACCGGAGCGATGTCGGCGACGATCAACCGGCGGACCTGCCCGGGCCGGGTCAGGGCCAGTACCATCGCCGCCTTGCCCCCCATGGAATGCCCCAGAACGTCGGCAGTTCCGCCGTAGGCGTCGATAACCTCGGACAGGTCAGACGCCATGTCGGGATAGCTGTGCGATTCGGTCCAGCCGGAGTTCCCGTGGTTGCGCATGTCGACGGCGATCACTTGACGTTCGTCCGACAGGCGTTTTGCGATCACGCCCCAGTTGCGGGCCGAGCCGTAAAGCCCGTGCGCGATGATCAGCGGTGGTGCGTCCGGGCCGGACCCGTGAATGATTGTGTTCAACATATCCCCTGATACGAAGCCTGTCGGCGGGTTTCCAGCCGCTTGTCGCGCCGGGCCTCCCCAATTAGGGTATCGGCCGACATGACCATCGACGATCCCATAACAGAGGGCAGCACAGCTTTGCTGGAGGAGATCCGGACAAAGCTGCGGGTGCGCGGCAAGACGCTGGCGACGGCGCTGGAGCGCGGCAGGCGGCGGATGCCGCGCCGGGTCTATCGTGCGGGGCGACGGCTGGCCGAGGCTGAGACGCTGGCGAATAACCCGCGGCTGCGCCTGACGCTGGATGGCGAGGCGCTTGCGCGTGACGCGCGTGAGGTCATGGCCTTTCTGGCGGATATCGACCCGTCGGACGAACGCAAGGGGTGGTATCTGGGCATACTGGCCAGTCTGGCGATCAATCTTCTGACGCTGTTTGTTCTGCTGATCGCGGTGATGATCTGGCGCGGCTACCTCTGAACGGTGCAGGGTACAGCGCATCGCGGTAAACAAGGGTAACGGTTGCAAAGCTGACGTAGAGAAGCAGATACCATGACCCCATTTTCGCAAATCTGACCCAGTCCAGTCCGGTTGTGCCGGCATAAACCCATGTGCCCGTTCCGGTGCCGACATTCTCGGCCACCCAGAGGAAGATGCTGGACAGGAACGCGGCCAATGGCAGCGGCATTCGGTAATCGTTGTCGCCGATGCGAAACCAGATCCACGTCCGCCAGAACAGCAACACCGTTGCGGCGAACAGCACGAACCGGACATCGGGCAGGAAATGGTGGGCAAAGAAGTTGATGTAGATCGCGGCAGCCAGCGCGATGGTCAGCGGGAAAGGCGGGTAGGGGGCGAACCGCATATCGAAGATGCGGATCACCCGGGCCATGTAGGACCCGACCGAGGCATACATGAAACCGGAAAACAGCGGCACACCCCAGAGCTTGAACAGAGCCGGTTCGGGATAGGCCCAGCTGCCCGCGTTGACCTTGAACAGCTCCATCGCCGTTCCGGTCAGGTGGAATAGCGCGATCACCCGCACTTCGCGCCATGTTTCTAGCCGCAGGGCCAGAAAGGAAACCTGAATGGCGATGGCGTAGATCAACAGCGCGTCATAACGCGCCACGTGCCATGTGTCGGACCAGACCGCGTCCGAGATCAGCAGCCCGGCCAGCATCAGCGCGCCAAAGAGACAGGCCCAGCCCTGTTTGAGGACGAACATGACAAATTCGGCCAGCCACAGCGGCAGGTGCCGGCGGGTCGCATCGCCCAGCGCGCGTTCCAGCCTTCGGGTGGCGCCGTGGTGCGGGTTCGGCGTCATTCCGGCCGGGGGATCAGCCCGGTCCGGGCCGGGACAGGAGCAGGTCGATGTTCCATCCGGCCAGCCGCGATTCAAAGGCCGGTGTGAGGGGCCGGTCGGTGACGACCGCGTCGACATCGTGGGGATCGCAGGCCACCACCGGTGCGCTGACCCCGAACTTGGTGTGATCGGCCACGACCAGCACCCGCCGCGCCCAGACCGCCACTTCGCGGGCCAGCGCGGCCTCTTCGCTGCCGGCCAGCAGGAAGCCGCCGCGTTCGTCGAAGCCGTCCACCGACAGAATTGCCGTGTCTATGTTGAAGTGCCGCACATAGGTCAGCGTATCAGGACCGAACGCGCCGCCTTCGACGTTACGCAATTCGCCACCGGCCAGAAACACGCGGTTGCCGTTCAGCCCGACAAGCGTCTGCGCCGCATGCAGACCGTTCGTGACCACTGTCAGGTCCCGGTGCTGGCGCAGCGATTGCGCAACATGCGCAGTTGTCGAGCCGACATCGAGAAACAGGCAGGATCCGTTCTGAATCAGCCCGGCGGTGGTTTCGGCGATGCGAGATTTTTCGGCGGCCCGCTGTGACAGGCGCGACGAAACCGGTTTGCCGGCCTCGGCATTGACCAGATAGACGCCGCCATGCACGCGCCGGACCGCGCCGGTTTTGGCCAGCGCCTTGATGGTGCGCCGGATGGTTTCCTCGCTGACCTGCAGCGTTTCTGCCAGGCTGGTCGTGCGTGCGGTCCCGTCGACGCTGCGCAGGGTTTCCAGCAACTCGACTTCGCGGTGGGTCGCATAGCGTTCCGACTCCGCCATCACACCCCTTTCTGAAACTCCGTTGAGACGCCGGTACAGTAATGCGCACCGGGTGTCAGGATGCAGTTTCCGCGCGCACCGGTCAAACGATCCGCGCCCTGAACCCCGCGGAAGACCGTGGAATATGATCGAATCCTGCATGGGTTTCGTGCAAAAAAATACAAAAACCCAGAAATCTACACAAAAAGCTTGATTCGAATCGTGCAAACGGACCTCCTTCGTATCGGTTGGGACAACGTGGGAAATGTGGAATGCCGGTTTGGCATCTCGTTGGGATTGCTGATGCCGGTGCGAAAAACACCTGCAATTTCAGTATGCTGTATGGGGTTTGCCACGGTTGGTTCAGCAAAAAGTTGGACCGCCAAACAGCTCTGCGCTACGCTTGGATCAAGCGTTCGGCGCATGGGCGGCGTTCTTCCGGCGACCGAAGCAAACAGGGCGGGTTTCATAAAACCGTCACCTATCGGCGGCAAACGAATTGCGTCAGTCGGGCTTGCCCGTCCTGGCCTAGCAGCAACGGGGGGCTCCGGCATTGGCCGGCGGCGTTAGCAAATGCAAATGTCGGTACCGCCAACAAACTGCAATCTATGGTCGAGACACCAACCCTCTGGGGCAGGGATATCAGACGGACCCACGAACTGAGCACTCACGGACAGGAGATAACATGAAACGATTTCTACTTAGCGGCGTAGCTGCCATCGTGTTGCCGGGCGCAGCATTGGCAAACTGCCCGGCGATTACCGTTGCGGATATGCAGGGCGTTGCGGCCGGTGCCTTCCCTCAGCAGTACGAGCTGGCCGAATTTCAGGCAGCCGCCGGCTGTGAGATGGCGTTTTCGGATAATCCGGACATCGCCAAGCTGAACGGCATGATCAAGGGCAACGGCGATCTGCCACCGCTGGCCGATCGTCTGCCGTCCGAGCCGCTGGTTGTCGTCCCCTATGATTCGGTTGGCAAACACGGCGGTACGCTGGACGTGCTGTCGAACGCGACCGAAGCGGGCACCTCTGACTTCCTGTCGGTGCGTCATGTCAGCCTGTTCCGGTATTCGGACGACCTGCAGACCATCGTGCCGAATATCGCCAAGTCCGGCACATGGAACGATGATTTCACGCAGCTGACCGTCAAGCTGCGCGCAGGCCACAAATGGTCTGACGGCGCGCCGTTCACCAGCGCGGACATCGTGTTCTACCACGACAACATCATGCTGGATAAGAACATCTTCGAGACGCCGAAGGACTATATCACGGTCGCGGGCGCAGAGATGACGGTCGAAGCCCCGGACGAGACCACAGTTATCTTCAACCTGCCGGCGCCCAAGCCGGGTCTTCTGGCCCACTTTGCCACGCACTATTCCCAGCCGTTCCTGCCCAAGCATTTCCTGAGCCAGTTCCACCCGGGGCTGGATTCGAACGCGGATGCAAATGCGCAGGCGCTGGGGTTCGAAAACGGCTATGACGCCATTCAGGCCTATTATGGCAACTCGGACTGGACGGACACGCCCACGCCGATGCTGTCCAAGCCGGCACTGGTCGACGGCCTGCCCAAGAACACCTACCCGACGCTGGAATCGCACATCTATATCAGCGACACCACCGAAGGTCGTCATCTGGTGGCAAACCCGTATTTCCACCAGGTTGATCCGACCGGTCAGCAGCTGCCCTACATTTCTGAGCAAGACGAGGTCTATATCAACGACAACGAGGTTCGTCTGCTGAAGATCGTGAACGGCGAGGTCGACTACAAATCGCAGTCGCTGCAGCTGGCTTCCGCTCCGATCCTTCTCGAAGGTCAGGAAAAGGGTGATTACACCGTCTACCTGAAGCCGGAAATCACCATCGGTGCCTTCGGCTTCAACGTCACCCACGAAGACGAAGCCAAGCGCGCGGTCTTTTCTGAACTCGGCTTCCGCGAAGCCATGTCGATGGCAATCAACCGCGACGAACTGAACGAGATCGCGTTCTTCGGTCAGGGCACCCCGCGTGCCTATACCGGTTTCTCGCCGCTGCCGAGCTTTGCCGATCCGGCGCTTGAAACTCACATGACTGCCTACGATCCTGACGGCGCCAAGGCCAAGCTTGAAGCGCTGGGGCTCAAGGACACGGACGGCGATGGCGCTCGCGAACTGCCCAATGGCGACAAGCTGGTGCTGAACCTCAACTTCTCGACCCAGGGTATCGCGGGTCAGACTGTTGAACTGGTGTCGCAGTACTGGGCCGATGTCGGCATTGCCTCGGTCGTCAAGGAGGTTACTCCGGACGAATACCGTTCGGCGCAGTCGGCGAACAAGCTGGACGTCAGCATGTGGCGCAAGGGTCAGCCGCTGGCGATCGTTCTGGGCAACAACGAACTGTGGGTGCCGCCGTTTGAAAACTACTTCGGCAACCGCAACGCCATGTTGTGGGCCGAATGGGTAGACAGCGACGGTTCCGCCGGTGTTGAGCCGCCGGCATGGGCCAAGGAGATGATGGCAGACATCAACGTTCTGCAGTCGGCCGCAGGTGGTTCGGACGAGTTCAACGCGGTTGGGGCAAAGATGGCCAAGGCGATGACCGAAAGCCTGATGTTCATCGGCACCGTGCAGGCCCCTGCGCCGGTCACCCACCGCAATGCTCTGAAGAACGTCACCCCGTTCAAGACGCAGAGCTACGAATACTACCGGACATATCCGTACCGGGCCACGCAGTGGTGGCTGGACGAGTAATCCGGATTGGTATCTAATCTAATTGCGCCGGGCGGAGTTCCCGCCCGGCGCACCTGAAAAATCAAGCGGGGGAAACCCGCAACGGGGACAACGGGGTAGCTTCATGCTGCAATTTGGACGTTTCGTCGCGACTCGGGCCGTGATGGCGATGTTCACGCTGATCCTTGTATCCCTCATCGTCTTTACGCTGATGGAGCTGGTGCCGGGCGACTGCGCTGAACGTTATCTGGCCTTCAAGAACACTCAGGGTTCCGGCATCTCGGTCGCGGATATCGAGGCCGAGCGGCAGCGGCTGGGGCTGGACCGTCCCTTCCTGCAACGCTGGGGCAGCTGGATCGTCGGCGCCTTCCAGGGTGAATTCGGCGACAGCTGTATCCTGCGCGTGAATATCGCACAGCTTCTGGGCGACAAGTTCCTTCTGTCGCTGTCGATCTGTCTGGCGGCGCTGGTGCTGGCCTATCTGATCGCTGTCCCGGTCGGCATCATCGCCGCTGCATCGAACAATGCGGTTCTGAACAACACCCTGCGCTTTCTCAGCTATCTTGGTCTTGCGATGCCGAACTTCCTGCTGGCGCTGATGATCATGCTGTTTTCAACCGTCTGGTTCGGCGAAACGCTGACCGGGCTGTTTTCAGCCGAATACCGGGACGCGCCGTGGAGTTGGGGCAAGTTCCTCGACCTGCTCAGCCATGCCTGGTTGCCGATCTTCATCCTGGGGTGGTCAGCGACTGCCTTTGCCCTGCAGACCGTGCGGGCGCTGATGTCGGACGAAATCGGCAAGCTCTACGTGACCGCCGCTGCCGCACGGGGCGTACACGGGCGCAGGCTGTTGTGGAACTACCCGGCCCGGCATGCGCTGGGGCCGATCGTGAATTCGCTGGGCTTCGACCTGAATCGGATTTTCAACGAATTGCCCATCGTCGCGATGATCCTGATCCTGACGGATGCCGGCGCGCTGCTGATCGAGGCGCTGGCGCGCTCGAACGACCAACAGCTTGCCGGCGCGATTATCTTCCTGCTGACAGCCTCCATCGTTGCGCTGAACTTCGCGACGGACATCTTGCTGGCCGTGCTGGATCCGCGCGTCCGCAAGAGCATCATCCGGTGATCCCATGAGCACGACTGAAACAACAGACAAGCGGGCCGCCAAACAGGACCAGAAGGCGAAGGAAGCCTATTTCACCGCGTCGCAGAGTCAACTGATCTGGGCCCGGTTCAAGAAACAGCGCACCGCGATGGTCGCCGCCGTTTTGCTGATCATCATGATCCTGTCGGGCATATTTGCGCCCTTCCTGTCGCCCTATGATCCGACGATCGCGGGCCGGGACAAGGATTACACCAACGGCGCGCCGCAGATCCCTCAGTTCTGCGACACGAACGGCTGCTCGGCGCGGCCCTTCATTCACGCGGTCGAGCGTGAACGGTCGCTGGCCACGAATTTCCGCTGGGTGACGAAGATCAATGAAGACAAACGCCTGTATCTGCAGTTCTTCGTGAAGGGCGACAGGTACAAGATCCTCGGGTTCATCCCCGGGTCCGTGCATCTGTTCGGCGTCGACGAGGGCAAGATTCACCTGTTCGGCACCGACGAGGACGGGCAGGATATCTTCTCGCGCACGCTGCACGCGGTCTGGACATCGCTCAAGGTGGGCTCCATCGGGGTGTTCATCGCCTTCGTTCTGGCGCTGATCATCGGCGGCGTGGCCGGGTATTACGGCGGCTGGATCGACAGTATCCTGCAGATGATCACCGACGCGGTCCGAACCGTGCCCGCAATACCGCTGTTCATGGCCATCGCCGCCTTCATGCCCCCGGAGCTGACGGCCGAGGCCCGGTTCTTCTACATATCGCTGATCCTTGGCTTCATCGGCTGGCCGACGCTGGCGCGGCGGGTGCGCACGCATCTGCTGAGCGAGCGCAATCAGGAATACGTTCTGGCCGCGCAGCTGTGCGGGGCGCCGGCGGGCCACGTGATCCGCCGGCATCTGCTGCCGAGCTTCACCAGCTATATCATCGTCGATCTGGTCATTTCCTTCCCCTACATGGTTCTGTCGGAAACCGCGCTCAGCTTCATCGGGCTGGGCCTGAAGGACCCGGTCAGTTCGCTGGGCGTGATGCTGCAGAAGGCGACCAGCGCCGACGTGCTGCTGAATTACCAGTGGTATTTCATTCCCGTGATCTTCTTCATCGTTCTGGTCATGTCCTTCGTGTTTGTCGGTGACGGGCTGCGGGATGCGGCGGACCCCTATTCGGACAAAGGCAAATGAACACGCTGATCGATGTCCAGAACCTGACGCTGCAATTCAGGACCGACGAAGGTCTTGTGACGGCGGTCGACAATGTCAGTTTCACACTCGACAAGGGCGAGGTGATGGGTCTGGTGGGCGAAAGCGGCTCGGGCAAATCCGTGACCGCCAAGGCGCTGATGCACCTCAATGCCAGCAACGCGGTCTACAGCCCGGATGCGAAGATCACGCTTTTTACCGAGGACGGGCCGGTCGATGTTCTGTCGCTGCGCAAGCCGGCCGAGCTCAAGGTCGTGCGCGGCGGCGCAGTGTCGATGATCTTTCAGGAACCGATGGCCAGCTTTGCCCCGGCGATGACCATCGGCAAGCAGATGATCGAACAGCTGCAGCTGCATTCGGACATGTCCAAGGCGCAGGCGCGCAACCTGTCGGTTGAGATGCTGGACCGGGTGGGCATTTCCGACGCTGGCAAGCGGATCGACCAGTACGCGTTCGAGCTGTCGGGCGGGATGCGGCAGCGGGCGATGATCGCCATGGCGCTCAGCACCAAGCCCAAGTTGCTGATCGCGGACGAACCGACAACCGCGCTGGACGTGACCATTCAGGCGCAGGTGATCGACCTGATGAAGGATCTGGTGGATGAATTTCACATGGGGATCATCTTTATCACCCATGATCTGGGTGTCGTGGCCCAGACAGCGGACCGGGTCAACGTGATGTATCTGGGCCGTTTGATCGAAGAAGGGCCGGTGCGCGAGGTGATCCGCACGCCGAAACACCCCTATACGCAGGGGCTGATCGCGGCGCTGCCCAAGCTCGAAGACCTTGATGCGCCCCTGACCCCGGTGCCGGGTGACATTCCCTCGCCGCTGGAACGGCCCCCGGGCTGTGTGTTTCACACCCGCTGCGGGCAGGTCGTGGGCGCCGCCTGTTCGTCGGTTGCTCCCGAAGAATTGGCAATCGATGACACGCACAAAGTGGCCTGCCACATCTATTCGGAGGCCGGGGTATGACGGACATCCTGATCCGGGCAGACGGCCTCAGCGTCGGATTTCCCATCGGCGGCGGGATCTTCCGAAAGGACGTCCTGAAGGCCGTCAACAACGTCTCGGTCAGCATTGAAAAAGGATCGTTCTTCGGTCTGGTCGGTGAGAGCGGATCGGGCAAGACCACGCTGGGACGGGCGCTGCTGAAGGCCGTGCCGATCACCGAAGGTCATGCGCGGTATTCCGACGGCGAGGTCGATCTGGATATCGCTTCGCTCGAGGGACCGGCCCTGAAGGATTACCGCAAGCGGGCGCAGTTGATCTTTCAGGATCCGTACGCAGCGCTGAGCCCGCGGATGACGGTGCGGGATATCATCGCCGAACCGCTGGAGGTGATGGGGATCACCCGAACCCGCGAGGAAACCGATGCCCGGGTGCGCGAGATCGCGGCGAAATGTCGGCTGAACCTCGAACATCTGCGCCGCTTCCCGCATGCGTTTTCCGGCGGGCAACGGCAGCGGATCTCGATCGCGCGGGCGCTGGTGTCGGGGCCGCAGTTCATCGTGGCCGACGAAAGCGTGGCGGCGCTGGACGTGTCGATCCAGGCGGATGTTCTGAACCTGCTGAAGCAGATCCAGTCGGAGATGGGGCTGACATTCATGTTTATCAGCCATGACCTGAGCGTCGTGGCGCATACCTGCGATCACGTGGCGGTGATGTATCTGGGGCGGCTGGTGGAAACCGCGCCGACGCGGCAGCTCTTTGCCGGGCCGCGGCATCCCTATACCCGGGCGCTGTTTTCGGCGATCCCGTCGCTGGATCCGGATGACCGGGGCAAAGCGCAGAAGCTGACCGGAGAAATCCCGTCGCCGACGAACCAGCCGTCGGGCTGCAAGTTCCACACGCGCTGTCCCTTTGCCGTCGACCAGTGTCGGGCGGAAGAACCGCAGCTGGAAGGGGACGGCAGCGGGCACGAGGTGTCCTGCCACCGCTGGAAAGAACTGATGGAGACGGTGCCGGCATAGCGTAGGATGGGTGGATCACCCATCCTACCCGGTCCGCGCCGCCTGCGCGGTCGCCGGATGCAACGGTTCTCCGTACTGACGCCGGAAAACCGGGGTCACACCCGGAGACAGCCGCGGCGTGTCGCGATGGATCGAGCTGTGCGGCCAGTCTGTCGGGGCGCGGGCCAGCCCGTGCAGCACCGGGTTCTGCCAGCAATAGTGCAAGTGATGGTCATAATCGTCGCTGTCGCGGATCGTGTGTTCCCAGAACCGTCGCTGCCAAATCCCGCGCTCACCCCTGGCCAATTGCGATGCGCGTAGTGACCCGATCCGCCCGGCAGCCCGCGTGAACCGCGCCTTGATCAGGCGCCAGCGGATGGAGTAATCCGCGTCACCCTCCGGCAGGGTCCAGACCGCGTGGATGTGATCGGGCAGCACGACGATGGCGTCGGTGTGAAACGGGCGTTCCTGATGCGTGCGGGCATAGGCCGCGCGCAGGGCGTGGATGTGACTGGTCAGCGTGACCGGCGCGCCGGGCGCCAGCCCAACCGTGAAGAAATAGGTGCCCCCGGGCACGCGTTTGCGTCGATAGGCCGTCATGAGCCGATCCTGCGGTATTCAGGGTTAAGGAACCGTGAAGCCGGTAGGATGGGTGCTGAGCACCCATCCTACGTTTCAGGCCTCGGCCATTTCCGTGAAGCTGTCCGATCCGGTGGTTTCTGCCATCCGGCGCGCGGTCCGGGTCACCAGCGGCAGCGGGTAACGATCCATCGGCGCAATTTTACAGCTGCGTTTCAGCAGACTGATCGTGCGCGGGCATTCATCGGTTCCTCCTGCCCCGGCCTGATCCCACGGTGTCAGCCCGTCATGGTGCAGGCGCCGGTTCAGGATCGCCTCCCACCGGGTGAACACGTGCTTGCTGTTGTCATAGAGCCGGTCGGCGGCCTTGTGCCGGGCAAAGTCGCTGGCCTCGGTTTCGGTATCAAAGGTGACGACGAGGCTTGCGACCTCGCTGCCGTTGCTCAGGGGGGCCACCGGCAGGCCGGCTGAACGAAAGATGTCTGTGATTACGCCAATGCGCCGCCTGACCCGGTTCAGGTGGCCGTCCAGCTTCATCAGCTGGACACGCAGGATCGCCCCCTGGATCTCGGTCGCCTTGTAATTCGAGCCGACGAAGACCGGGTCCGCGGCCGGACCGGTGTCACCGCGAAACTCAAGACCCATGTCGTGCATGTTGCGGGCGCGGGCAAAAAGCGTGGGGTCCGACGTGAGGATGGCGCCGCCTTCGCCGCAGGTCATGTTCTTGTACTGGTTAAAGCTGAACGTTCCGAGGTCGCCGATCGCCCCGCAATGGCGGCCGTGATGGCGGATGCCGACCGCCTGACAGGCATCCTCGATCACAATCAGCCCGTGCGCCCGCGCCAGCGGCAGGATCCGGTCCATGTCGCAGGGCCGGTTCAGCATGTGCACGGGGATCACGGCGCGGGTGCGCGGCGTGATTTTGCGGGCCATGTCGTCGGGGTCCATCGTCAGCGTGGCGTTGATATCCACCAGCACCGGAACCGCGCCCAGCAGGACCGGTGCCGCGGCCGTTGCCATCCATGTATAGGCGGGCACCAGAACCTCGTCACCCGGGCCGACCCCGGCAGCGGCCAGCGCGCAGATCAGCGCCGAGGTGCCGCTCGACACAGTCAGCGTATGACCCGCGTCGGTTTTCCGGGCCAGATCATTCTCGAACCCCGCACAGGCTTGCAGCGGGCCGCTGGACCGCATCAGATCGCCCGCGGCCATCACCCGGCCCACGGCCAGCCATTCGCGAAGTCCCAGCCTGCGCATCGCATCTCCTTTCGGGAACAAGACGGTGCCAAATTAGGGGCTTGCCTCGGTCCCGGGAACCGCGGACAGTTTCGATACCCGGTTTGGGTGATGGTTGAGGAACGGACACGGCAGAGACCGGCGATCGTTGAGCAATGCGAAACAATGAAACTTGAACGGCTGGAGGATGGTCCGGGTGATTCCGCGCTGAGTGCGGATGTGGTGATCGTCGGAGGCGGGGCCTGCGGGCTGACGCTGGCCCGGGCGTTGTCGGGGCGGATGCGGAACATCGTGGTGTTGGAAAGCGGCGAGATCGAGGAAAGCGACGCGCACGCCGAACTGAACCGGGTGGTGGTTCCCGGGTGCGAGGCCGGGGCTGATGACGGGATGCAGGCCTTTCGGGCGCGCTATCACAGTGTTCTGGCGCGGAAGTGGTCGGCAGAGGTGCAGCCCTACGGCGTGCGCTGCCGGGGGCTGGGCGGATCGACGATCGCCTGGGCTGGCAAATCGGCGCCGTTCGAGGTGATCGACTACGAAGCCCGGGACTGGGTGCCGCTGTCGGGCTGGCCGGTCACTGCGGCCGAGTTGGACCCGCATCTGCGCCGGGCCGAAGCGGTGCTGGGTCTGGGGCCGGCGGAATACGGGCCGGACTTCTGGCAGATAATCGGCCGGGACCCACCCGAACCGCGGCTTCCGGCCGAAGACTGGGCCAGCGTGTTCTGGCAGTTTTCGCGGTCTTCGTTGTCTGCGACCGGCATTCGCCGCTTCGGGCCGGAGTTTCTGCATGACGCACCGGCAGGGGTGAAGGTGGTTGTCGGGGCGACGGTAACGGAAATCCTTGCGGATCCGGACGGCGGCGGGGTTGCGTCCGTTTCAGCAACCAGCCTGTCCGGCAAGCGTTTGAGTGTCTCGGCGCCGGTCTGCGTGCTGGCGGCCAGTGCAGTGGAAAACGCCCGCCTGTTGCTGGCTTCCGGGTACCGCGAAGCGGGAGGGCTGGGCAACCGGCATGATCAGGTGGGCCGGCACCTGACGGATCACATCGGCGCCGTGCTGGGCCGGTACGGCCCGGACAACGCCGGGGCTATGGCGACCCGGTTCGGGTTCTTCGGATACCGGCATGACGGGCGGTCGCAGATCGCGATGCACGGGCTGGCGCTGAGCGAGCAGGCTCAGCGCGATGGCAGGCTGCTGAACGGCGCGGTGTATCTGGCCGAAGAGCGCGCACCGGATGATCCGTTCAGCGCGCTGGGCCGCCTGCTGCGTCGGCGCAGCGCGTCGCCGATGCGCGATTTGTCCTTCGTGGCGCAAAGCCCCGGCCGGCTGCTGCGCGGGTTGGGGGTCAAGGTGCTGGAAAGCGGCAAGCTGCCCGACCGGGTGACGCGCGGGCTGGCGGATACGGCGGTGCGGTACTTTCCAAATTCGGTGGCCAGCGATGTCCGCTACGGGAAGATGCCGCACAAGTTCATGGGCGCTCGGGTGGAGGGTATTTGCGAACAGGCACCCGACCCGGAGAACCGGGTGACATTGTCAGCGCAGCGGGACGCGTTGGGTGCGCGCCTGCCCGAGATACGTTGGCGCGTGGGACAGGCTGAACGCCACACGCTGTTACAGATGGCCGGGCGCTTCCGGGCGGCGATGCAGCAGGCCGGGCTGGCTGTGCCCGAACCGGCCGACTGGGTCGCGGCCGGGCAGGGGGACGCGGCACGGCTGACCGACATGGGTCATTCGATGGGCACGACCCGGATGGCGGCGGATCCGCGGCACGGGGTTGTCGATACACAATGTCAGGTGCACGGGGTGCCGGGGCTGTACATTGCCGGCGGATCGGTCATGCCGACCGGGGGACACGCAAATCCGACGCTGATGATGCTGGCGCTGACACTGCGGCTGGCAGATCATCTGATCGACGGGCGGCTTCACCGGGCGGCGGCAGGGCGCGGGTCAGGTTCCGGGCCTTCCGGCGCAGCAGGTGATTCCAGTGCACCATGATCTTGCGCAACCGGCCACGCGGACCGGGGCCCGGCAGAGCGCCAAGTGCTGACAGCGCGGCGGCGCAAAGGCGCAATCGGCCGTGGCCCGTGCCGGCAGAGATCATGCGGCCGGACCTGTCGACCGCGCCATAGGGCAGACACGGCAGCCACGGCAACCCGAAGGCGTTGAGGATGTCGGTGATGTCGTCCTCGTAACGGCGGCCCGCGCCAAAGCCGTTTGCCGCCTTAGCGGTGCCGACCGGGCGGGTGTGGTGCACCGGGCAGGCGTCGATCACGCCGAAGCTGAACTGCGGGTCGGTCCAGAGGTTGCACCAGATCAGGTCGATGCCGCTTTCGTAACCCATGTCGAACAGCGGCAGGACCTGTCCGAGCACATCCGCGCGGAACACCGGGCACATCATTTCGACGAAATTCACGAACCGCATCTGTAACGCCGGCTGCTGCAACAGCGCGGCATAGGTGAAATGGCTGTCATGGCTCAGCGCCGGTTGCCCGATCTTCAGGTCATGGTCGGTGCAGATTTCGAAACAGCGGTTCAGGGTCCGGGTATCAGTGTCGATGTCGTCATCGATCAGGGCGATCCGGTCGTAACGGTCCAGCAGATCGGGCCGGTCGCGGAAGAGGGCCGCATAGCCGTCTACCTTTCGCCCGGGCCGGAATTCAAGCGTCACGCCGGGCAGACCGGGGTCCGCGACGTCGGGGTGATAGGCGGAAAGGAGCAGGTCAAAACGCCGCTCTGGCCACTGCTTCAGCCAGCGATGATGCAGGCCGTCCCTTCCGGTGCGGGACACGACCAGCCATCGTTCGTCTGTCTGGGGCGGCGGGATGGTCACGGCTTACTCCGACACGGGATAGATCGGCTGCGCCTGCGCGCCATAGCCCTGCACGATCTGCAGGGCCAGCTCGCGGTGCGGGGCATCCGGGGCGGGCAGGAATAGGAGGCTGTCGGGAGCCGCTGCCCGGGCGGTTTCGGGGCCCTGCCCGATGGCCCATTCCACGAACCGGCTGCCAAATTCGGATCCCAGCGCGCGGGTCCAGCGAAAATAGGGCGTGCGGTATTCGTAGGCAGGGCCGGTTTCGGATCGCTGCAGACACAGGATGCCGCGGCGGATATGCAGCAGCGAACCATATCCCGGGTGGAACAGGCGGGCGGCCAGCTGACGCGCCCGGAATTTCAGACCCTTCTCCATCCGCCATTGTTCCAGAAACAACATCCGGAATTTCCCGGACCCCGCCGGCCGGTTGTCGCGGAAGCGGTCGAAAAACCGGCTGCGGCCATAGTCCTTGGTGCAGATATTGACCCAGCACATACCGTCATCGGTCAGATGGTCATGAAGTTGGGCAAAGAATGCATGAAGAATCCCTTCACCGGCTTCCAGCAGGTTAGCCGGTTTGAATTCCAATCCCACAGGCGCATTGAACACGACCCGGTCGAACCGGTCGTTGCGCAGGGCCGAAAACAGGTCCGAATGGCGAACTTCAAGATTTGTCACGCCGTTCAGCAATGCGTTGAACTCAGTCAGTTGCAGGGCGCGGGGGTTCACATCAGTGGCGATGACATGCTTGCTTGCGCGGGTCAGGGTCAGGGCAAGAACACCGCATCCGCATCCCATGTCCAACGCACGTTCGCAGGGCTCGCCCGGAAGCAGGCTGGAAATGACAGGGCCTTCCCAAAGCGGATCTACATAGGCGTCGCGCATGTTTGACCGGCGAATGTCGCGGGGCAACATGTGCAGATCGCTGTAGAGGACAAAGCCGTCGATCATCTGGGCCTGGAACCCAGGGATCAGCCGTCCGTCTTCCTGCCGGCCCAGCCCGAATTTCTCGTAGGCATCCACGATCGTTCCGGCGCCGGACCGCTGCAGGGCCTCGATCTGCTGGGCATGACCGCCGAACAGCCGCACGGCAGGACCGGTGGCCGCAGTGTCGCTCAGAAAAGTGCGGAGCAACCCTCCCAGCCGCGCCAGCTCTGCCGCATTATCGGTGGCAAAACAGAGCTCTGGCAGGGGCGTCTCATTCGACGGGCGCAGACGGCGCAGGGATGCAGAGATCGTGTCGTCCATCGGTGTGATCTGAACCCGGCTGAGGCTGTTGGAATGCGATCGGTTGTCTGCAGGCTGACAGAGAATGTGAAACGGGACAAACCACACCGGAAGATCTGCCTGTTTTGTCCGGCTCAAACAAACGATTGCCCGACTGTCCGGCGATTGCCGGTCATGGGGAAACAATCGCGGCCGGGTGATTTCAGGGCAGTCGCCCGAACAATGCCCGCGTGAATGTTTAGCTTTCGCGGCTATTACCGTTGTGTCCAGATCGGCCCGTAGCGGTCGTTCGCGTGTTCCGTGCCGATCGGCAGCATAGAGCCCATTGGCAGAATGCTGTGCCGAGCATGAACGGCGAGAACGCCGACTGTGCGGACATCCGAAAGTTTTCTTCCGATGCCCGGAAGTGCGGGTTGATGTAGTCGTTCACGCTCTTGCGAGACGCTCTTGCGCGTCGGAAAAGTTGATCGGAACTACTTTTCGCCTTGCCAGAGCATGAAGTTGTCGATCATGCGGACCATCTCCGGTTGCAGGTTCTCGATGCCGGTGTAGGGACGGTCGCGGCCGACCGGTGTATGCGGATACTTCCCGACGGTCAGCATGTGGCGCGCGATGATGTCCTGATAGCAGGCGCTCGCCCAGAGAGCGATTTCTGTCAGCGGGAGCTCCTCGCCGGGATCCCGGTGCAGGTCGTAAACCTTGGCGGCAGCGCCGGCTCGCCCAGTGCGGGCAGTTCCGGCTTGAACTTCTGCTTCACGACAGCGCGCAGGGTGTCGGTGCTGTAGACGAAGACACAGTCCCGCCGCCCGTAGCCGCGCCAACGCAAAGAACAGACGTTCAAAGACGCGAGATCAATCGGCGCCACAGGGTCGCGGCATGATCGACAGTAACGCCGGAACGAGGCGCCCGTGAATCCAGGGCATGAATCGCACCCGGCTTGCCGGATGCGCTCGCTGTTTGTGTGCCTCTTTCCAAATCCCGCAAGGCCAGGCTCTGGCCCCGAGCGCTATTCGATCCCCCAGAAGGACTCGAGATATTCGCTGGATTGATGCGCGCGGCGAAGAACGCCTTCGACATCGAAGGGAACGTCTTCGGGCGAGAAGCGCGGCTGCGCATGCTCGATGGTCCTCGGGCGCGCATTCTCCAACCCGGTGAAGGGGAAGCCGAACGCCTCCGGCGTGTTCGGGTATTGCTCCATCCACATCTCGTGGCGCGCCTTCATGACGTTGAACATCCCCTTGGTCGTGAACATCGGCAGCATCTTGGGCTGCACCTCGCGCGGGTCGTTGTAGAGGTCATAGAAGGAGGCACCGCTCAACCCGGGCAGGTCGCCGACCCAGTGGCGCTTGAATCGCCCCTTGACCGAGGCCGCATAGGTCTCGCCGGTATAGACATGCACCCAGTCGCGGCGGCTGTGGGTATCGCCGTTGACGAAAAGCGCCGTCTGGTCAACGCCATCGATCACCCGGTCCGTCGGGACGTGTTCCAACGCACCGCCAAGGCGGGCGAAGGTGGTGAAGAGGTCGGTCTCGTGGATGATGTCGCCGATGGTCTGGCCGGGCTCGATCATCCCTGGCCACCAGGCCATCGCCGGCACCCGGATGCCGCCTTCGAGGTAGTCGCCCTTGCCGCCGCGATGCAGGGTTTCGACCATGCCCGGGGGGCCGTTGTGAACCATAGGCCCGTTGTCGGCCATCAGGATCACCAGCGTGTTTTCGGCGATGCCCTTCGCCTCAAGGTGTTCCATCAACTGCCCGACGAAAGGATCGAACCGGACGAGACCTTCCTGGAGAAAGCCGCCAGAGAGCGTCTCGCGCTCCGGGTAGGGCACAAAGGCGATCAGCTGTGGCCAATGCGCGATGTAGAAGGGTTTGCCGGCATCCACGGACTTGTCGATGAAGGCAAGGTGGCGCGCCTTGTTCTCCTCCATTTCCCGATACCAGCCTTCGAGATCGCCAGACGTCACGATCTCGCGCACCGGCCCGCCCTTCGTTCCACCAAGGATCGCCGGGTGGTCGGTCGTTCGCCAGCCCTTGTCGATATCGTAGGGGTCTTCCGGGTAAATCTCGGGATTGGTGGTCGTCGGCGACACCCCGCCGGCAATCTCGGCTGCCGGGCCATAGATCACCGGGAATTGGTTGTAGGAGGACCAGACGGCTTCGTCGAAGCCCTGCCGGGTCATGTAGCTTTCCTCGATATCGCCCATATGCGCCTTGCCGAAGAAGGCGGTCGCATAGCCCGCGGGCGACAGAACCTCGGCCATCGTGACCTCGCTGGCAGCCAGCCCGCCATACTCATACGGGAAGCCCACCTCGGTCATGCCATTGCGAACCGGGTGACGCCCGGTGATCGCGGCGACCCGGCTCTGAGTGCACGAGGGCTCGGTATACATCCGCATGAAATTCGCGCCCTCGGCGGCCAGCCGGTTGATATTGGGCGTCTCGAACCCGCGCAGCTTCTGCAGTTCGGGGATACCCACCTCGCCCACGGGCGTATCGTCCCACATGATGTGAATGATGTTCGGCGGAGTGCCGTGTTTCTCGCGCAGCGCGGCGAGCTTCGCTTCGATCTCTGCATCTTCGGTCGCCCAGGCCGCGCCATGCAGAGCACGCAGCACGTAGTGGTCGGCGTCATGAACGATTGCGTTTTGAGCGGCGAGCGGCGCGGCGGCAAGCGTCGCCAATACAAGGCTGGTTGGCGTAAGGCTTTGGATCAGGCGCAATGAAGCCTCCATTGAATGTTGATCTTGCACCGGTCAGCGGGTGGCGCTGTCCGGCATCTCTCCAGAATAGCACGCTAGTCCAAATGGACTTGCAGCGTGATCCGAAAACCGCAAAACTCGGTTCGATGCCGCAAGGTCCTGACATGACACGCCCCTCCGTTCTGGAAGCCCATTTCCCGGAAATCGAGGAGTTGTGTGAACAGGTCCGTCTCTGGGACCTCGACCTCCGCCCACTTGGACTTTTAAAGAAGCCTTCAAGCGGTGGACGGATTGTTCAGGCTCGCCTTCGTGGGTTGGACTATGGCCATTGCCGCCTGGATGCCGCTTTCGACCAACACGGTGCTGCACCACCCGGTGGCGTGACATTCGTGGTCAAGGATGCGTCGGTTGGTCGGCTGTGGTGGCGAGGACAGGACACGGCTGAGGACGATGTTCTTGTCTATTCGCGCGGTAGCGAAGTGCGATGCATGAGCGGGGTTTCCTTCGCCATCGACACCGTGACCCTGAACGAAGACAGGATCGAAGACCTCTGCCAGTCGCTCCAGCTTCATCTGCCGCCACCCCGGAAACGACCTGAAACCTTCCGTGTGCACCCGGACCGACTGGCCCAAATTCGCCACGATCTGCGGGTGTTCCGGAATTCGCCCGAGAGCCGTAGCTTTTACGGTCTGCACGGTGTCGTGGAGGCTCTGCTTCACGCGTGGTTGTCGCCAATGCAGGCGCGGCGGAGTAAAGGAAAGCCGTTGCGGTCCCGCGAGCGTGCTATCGGTGCGTGTCTCGACCTCCTCGAAGCAACTGATCTCGCCTCCACGACCACCGAGGACTTGCGGCGCGTCTCGAATGTCAGCGAACGAACGCTGGAATACGCCTTCCGCGAACGATTTGGCACAACACCGGCTCAGTTCCTGAAATCGCGACGCCTTGGACAGGCACGCAATGACATACTCCACGCTCGCGAAACCAAACGCAGTATCGTGGACATCGCGACAACGCTCGGCTTCTGGCATCATGGCCATTTCTGCGCAGACTACCGCCGCGCATTTGGCGAAACACCCTCACAGACACGCGCAGTGCAATAGGCGTTTTGCTCGCGTAGCTGATCGGCCAAAATGTCGTTCGCGAAGTGAGCATTCTGGCCTAGCCGGCAGCCAGCTTGGGTGGTTCGAGAGGTTGGGAGCGGAGTGGCAGAGGGCCTGACTGGTCTGCCCGAGGCGGTTAGGGGTTTTCGGCACCGACAAGCCTCAGGATTGTTTCGATGTTGAATTCCAGACGCTCTTTCAATCTGTCGGGTGCCATGAACTCGCGTTCGAACAGGATTGATCCCGTGAAACGGTTGGTCAGGTAGTAATAGCCGATCGCGGCGATGGTGATATTCAGCTGTACCGGATCGATGCCTTCCCGGAACACGCCTTCATCAACGCCCCGTTGCAGGATCTTCCCGACCAGACCCACATACTGGCGGCTGACCTGGATGATTTCGTCTGAATCCTGCAGGTGTCGGCCTTTGTGCAGGTTTGCGCTGTTCACCAGGGTCAGGAACTCGGGGTTGTCCAGATAGTAGTTCCAGGTGAAGGCCACCAGTTTCATCAGTGCCTCGCGCGGCGACAGGTGGTCCAGTTCAAGGGCCTGTTCGGCTGTCCGAATATCGACATAGGCGCTGACCAGAACGGTTCTGAACAGCGCTTCCTTGTTGCCGAAGTAGTGGTAGATCATGCGCTTGTTGGCATTCGCGCGCTCGGCGATCACGTCCACCCGGGCACCGCCCAGGCCATAATCGGCGAACTCCTGCTTTGCCGCGGCTAGGATCCTGGCCCTGGTGGCATCCGCATCGCGGGTTTTAGGTTTTGCCTTGCTCATGTCCTGCCGCCCTTTGTTCGCCCCGGCTGCAGACATATCGCTTTTCTCAAGGTGAGGTCAAAACCGGGAGTGGTACTGTCGACAGTAGTGCTTGACAGAGCCCAAATCAATTAAGTAACTAACTGGTGCGTTACATATGGAATCGTGCGACGCCTGTCGGGTTTTTGAAAACCTCAGGATGGCGCCGCACCTTGCCTGAAACCGCTGACAAGGAAAAAGGGAGGACCCCCATGTCATTCATCAAGAAACACGTAGAGCAGGCGACACTGAACCGTCGCAACTTCCTGCTCGCGTCGATCGCCGGTGCCGGCTCTCTGGCCCTGCCGATGAGCGCGCGTCCGGCATTTGCCGCTGATGGCCCGACCATCGCCTGGAGCTATCGCAACCGCACCAACCCCTATTGGAACGCCATCGTTTCGGGTGGTGGCCGGTTCGTGGAAAGCCTGGGGATGTCAGCGGATGATCTGGTGCATCTTCTGAACGAAGGTTCGTCGGAAAAATCACTGGCCGACGTCAAGGCGCTGTTGTCCAAGACCGGCGGCAACCTCGCACTTGGCATCGACACCAACGACGCGCCCAATGCGCGCCCCGTGGTCGAGGCCTGTCAGGCAGCGGGTGGCTATGTCACCACGATCTGGAACAAGACCGCGGACCTGCATCCGTGGGATTTCGGCGACAATTACGTTGCGCATATTTCGTGGTCGGACACCAAGCCCGCCGAAGAGGTCGCAAACATCCTGATCGACGCCATGGGCGGCTCGGGCGGTATCGTGGGCCTTGGGGGCATTCCGTCGAACAACCCGGCCATTGAACGCCGCCAGGGTCTGGACAACGCGATGGCCGCAAATGGCAACACCGAGCTTCTGGACTACCAGGCTGCCGATTGGGACACCCAGAAGGCCGCCGAGATTATGTCGTCCTACCTCACCCGCTTTGGCGACGACATCAAAGGCGTGTTCTGCGCCAACGACACCATGGCATTCGGAGCCGTCGAAGCGCTGCGCGCCGAGGGGCTGGCCGGGCAGGTTCCGGTTGTGGGCTATGACGGCACCGCGCAGGCGGCGGAATACATCAAGTCGGGTGAGATGCAGGCCACCTGCTACACCGATCCGCCCTGGGCCGGTGGCGTCGCCTGTTCGCTGGCCTATCACGCGGCGATCGGCACGTTCAAACCGTCTGAAGAGCCGAAGGGCCACCGCGAATTCTACGGACCCGCTCTGGTCGTGTCGAAGGCCGATGTCGATCAGTTCGTCGCGGATCACATCGACGGCACCCCGGAAGTGGACTGGACCGATTTCTGGGGCCCGACCACTCCGGCGGCCTAGGATCCGGAAAAGCGTGCCGCCCCGGCCAGATCGGGGCGGCCAACTGCGCTTCGGCGTTATACTCTCGTATAATAAGATTCTGACACCGCAGGCGGGGAGGCGAGCGTGCAAGGTTTCATGACCAGAGAAACCCTGTTGAAATGGGCGCCTGTGCTGGTGCTCATCTTTCTGCTCTTGGTGTTTCCCATTTTCGAAATGACCAATGCCTGGGCCAAGGGGAAAGAGCATATCTATCTCCTGGACAGCCGCTTCCTGTCGATCCGCAACCTGGCCCGTATCGCGATCTCGGCCACCCCGGCCCTGATGGTCGCGCTGGGGGTGACTTTCATCATCCTCATGGGCTCCATCGACCTCAGCATGGAGGGCACGGTGTCGGTCACTGCCGTGGGCTTTGCCTATGCCTTCCTGTGGCTGGGGGGCACGCTGGCCAGCTGGGCCTGGTTGGCCATTCCGCTGGCGCTTTTGATCGGGGCGGCCATCGGGCTGATCAACGGGATTGTGCATGTGAAGCTCAGGATTCCGTCTTTCATGGCCTCGCTGGCCATGGGCTTTGTCGGAACCGGCTTTGCGCTCCTGCTGACTGGCGGTGACCGGGTCCGGGTCGAGGACCCGCTTTTTCGCGCGCTTCTGACCGTGCGCTGGATGAACTTCCCGATCATGGTCTATGTCGCCGCCGCATTCTTGTTGCTGATGTGGTTCATCCAGACCCGTACCAAATTGGGGCGAAATTTCTATGCCGTGGGCGGGGGCGAGGAACTGGCCGCCGCGTCGGGGCTGAACGTCAACCGGGTGCGGATTCTCGGCTTCATGCTGGCCGGCATCTGCTATGGCATGGGCGGGTTGATGGCAGTGGGCAAGATAGGCATTGCCGAAACCGTCACCGGCGCGAATTTCATGTTCATCTCGATCACCGCAGTTGTGGTGGGCGGCACCGCACTCTGGGGTGGGATCGGTGGCGTGCTGAACACGCTGGTCGGCGTGCTGATCGTCTTTGTGATCAATAACGGCATGGTGGTGATCGGATTGCCCAGTTATATCCAATCCGCCGTTCTGGGCATCCTTGTTATCGTCGCGGTGGTGCTGTCCACCGACCGCCGTTCTGTCAGCTTCGTGAAATAGGGGGCTGAGATGTACGAACTGATCAATGTCGACAAGAGGTTCCCCGGGGTTCATGCGCTGAAGGCGGTGGACTTCAAGGTCAACCGCGGCGAAATCGTCGGGCTTGTCGGTGAAAACGGCGCCGGTAAGTCCACCTTGATGAAGGTGATCTACGGCTCGTATCAGCCCGATGGCGGCGACATCACCATCGACGGCACCAAAGTGCGGTTCCAAAACCCACGCCAAGCCATGGATCATGGCATCGGTATGGTGTTCCAGGAACAGAGCCTGATCACCAACCTCACGGTGATGGAGAATATTTTCCTTGGCTTCGAACAGCAATTCGTCAGCTTCGGCGTGATCAACTGGCGCAAGATGGCCGATGCCGCGCGCGCGCAGCTTGCCAAGGTCAAGCTTGATATTGATCCGTCCACCAAGACCTCGCAGCTCAGCTTCGCGCAGAGGCAACTGGTGGAATTGGCCAAGGTCCTGACGCTGGAAGAGCGTATCGACGGCGATCTGGTGATCCTGCTGGACGAACCTACCTCGGTGCTGGCCAGCGAAGAAGTCGAGCTTCTGTTCCAGATCGTGCGCGATCTGACCTCACGCGCCAGTTTCATTTTCGTCAGCCACCGGATGGAAGAAGTTCTGGAGCTTTCCGACCGGATCTACGTGATGAAGGACGGCGAGGTCGTGGATGTCGTTGAACACGACAAGGCCGACAAGGAATCGATCCAGCACAAGATGGTGGGGCGCGAGGTCGACAAGGAATATTACCGCGAGCAAAAGCAGAAACCCTATGATGGGGACCGCGTGTTGCTGTCCGTCGATGGGCTGGGGTTCGCCGGGCGTTTCGCGGATGTGAGCTTCGATCTGCACGCGGGCGAAGTGCTGTGCCTTGTCGGCACCGAGGGTTCGGGCCGCGAGGCGATCCTGCGTACGGTTTTCGGTATCGACAGGCCCGATACCGGCAGTGTCACCGTGAAGGACCAGAAGATCACCCGGTTCAGTGCGCAGAACGGCGTGACGATGGGCATTGGATACCTGCCGCGCGAGCGCAAAGTCGAGGGCATCGTCGCGGGCATGAATGTCTATGAGAACATGACGTTGTCCCAGATGGGCAACTATGCCAGCGCCGGTATTCTGCGCATCGGCGAGGAAAGGGCTCTGGCCGAGGATCAGGTCGCGAGGCTTTCAATCAAGACGCCCGATATCTTCAAGGATTGCGGCGGGCTGTCGGGTGGCAACCAGCAGAAAGTGGTGCTGGCGAAATGGCGCTCGGGCGGATCGGAAATCCTCCTGATGGATCACCCGACGCGGGGCTTGGATATCGGGGCCAAGGAAGACGTCTACGACATGATCCGCGAGATGTCGGACGAAGGCGTCGGTATCATCCTGGTTGCCGATACGCTGGAAGAGGCGATCGGGCTTTCCCACAACATCATCGTTTTGAAGGATGGCGAGGTGCAGAAACGGTTCACCGGTGCGCCCGGTTCGAAACCGTCGCTCTATGACCTTGTCCACCACATGATCTGAGGCAGGCGACATGAATATGGAACGTATCAAACCGCATCTGCCCTGGCTCACGCTGGTGTTGCTGGTGGCCCTTGTGGGTATTGCCAACCCGACCTTTCTGAACCCTGCCGGCCTGATCGTGCTGGCCTCGGACGTGGTGCCCCTGTTCATCATGGCGCTGGGGATGACCTTTGCCATCTATATCGGCGGGATCGACCTTTCGGTGCAGCAACTGGCCAACCTTGTTACCGTGATCGCCACGGTTTTCCTCATGTCCTTCGGCATATGGGTCGCGGTGCTGTGCATCCTGGCGGGGGCCCTGTTCGGCGCTGTCTCCGGCTTCGTCACCACGCGGCTCTACGTGCCCTCTTTCGTCTCGACGCTGGCGCTGGGTTTCGTGGCCCTTTCGGGTGCCAAGTGGCTGTCCGGTCAGCGCGCCCTGCACATGGATGCAGAGCAGCGCGACGCGACCTTCGGCTGGGTATTCGAACGTACATTGGGCATCCCCAACGAACTGCTGATCGCGGCCGGACTGCTTGCCGCCTGCTGGTTCCTGCAGTCGCGCACGACGTTCGGCCGCTCGCTGAAGGCCGTGGGTGCGGGTGAGCTGGCCGCTGTGGCCTCGGGGCTCAACGTGGACCGGATCAAGATCCTGGCCTTCGCGCTTTGCGGTGCGCTGGCGGCCATTTCCGGCCTGATCTTCTCGGTCAAGCTCTCCGGCGGCGACGCCAACCTCGCCAATGGTTTCCTCCTCCTGGCCATTGTCGCGGTGCTGGTCGGTGGCACGCCGCTGACCGGCGGCGTCGGCGGGGTGCTGAACACCGCCATCGGCACGCTGATCGTCATGGTGATCCGCGCGGCCATGGTTTACCTTGAGGTCGATGCGACCCAGCAGCAGATGATCTTCGGCATCGTCCTGATCATCGCTATCGCGCTGACCATCGACCGGTCCAAGCTGAAAATCGTGAAATAGGGGGCAGCGATGGCAGACCAGAGCTATGACTATGTGATTGTCGGCGGCGGTTCGTCAGGATGTGTGCTCGCCAATCGGCTGACCGAGAACCCGGATGTGAAAGTGCTGATGCTGGAGGCAGGTGGCAAGGACAGTCACCCCTATATCCACATGCCTGTGGGGTTCTCCAAACTCACCGCCGGGCCGCGGACCTGGGGCTTTGACACAGTGCCCCAGAAACATGCAAACAATCGCGCAATCCCTTACGCGCAGGGCAAGGTTCTGGGCGGGGGGTCATCAGTCAATGCCGAGGTGTTCACCCGGGGAAATCCCGCGGACTATGACCGTTGGGCCAATGACGAAGGGGCCGAGGGCTGGTCCTTTGATGAGATCAAACCCTATTTCATCCGCTCCGAGGGCAACACGATCCTGTCTGGCGACTGGCACGGCACCGACGGGCCGCTGGGCGTGTCGAACCTGCAAGACCCGCAGATGATGACCAGAGCCTTCATCCGCTCCTGTCAGGAGATGGGAATCCCCTACAACCCGGATTTCAACGGCCCGGTGCAAAAGGGTGTCGGCGCCTATCAGGTGAACGTGGTGAACGGGCGGCGCTGCTCGGCCGCGGTGGGGTATCTGCGTCCGGCGATGAACCGGCCCAACCTGACAGTCACCACCGGCGCCCTGGTCAAGCGGATCGTGTTCGAAGGCACCCGCGCAGTCGGTGTGGAATACTCTACCGGCGGCGCGGCAAGTCTTGCGCGCGCGTCCTCCGAGGTGCTGGTCACCTCCGGCGCCATTGGTTCGCCCAAGCTGATGATGCTGTCGGGTGTTGGACCTGCCGCGCATCTCAAGGAACACGGCATCGACGTGGTCCATGACCTGCCCGGTGTCGGCGAAAACCTGAACGACCATTTCGGCATCGACATCGTCGCGGAACTGAACGGCCACTATTCGCTGGACAAGTATAACAAGCTGCACTGGATGATGTGGGCGGGCATGCAATACGTGCTGTTCCGTTCAGGCCCTGTCACCTCGAACGTGGTCGAAGGCGGCGTGTTCTGGGACAACGACCCCGAAAACCCGGTGCCAGATCTGCAATTTCATTTCCTCGCAGGCGCAGGAGCGGAAGAGGGCGTACCAAGCGTGCCGCCCGGCACGTCCGGCATCACGCTCAATTCCTACACCCTGCGCCCCAAGGCGCGCGGCACCGTGAAACTGCGATCTTCCGATCCGGCGGATGCGCCGCTGGTCGATCCGAACTACCTCGGACACCCGGACGATCTGAAGACTTCTGTTGAAGGCGTAAAGCTCTCGGTCGAGATGTTCCGCCAGAAGAGCTTGCAGAAATACATCCGCCAGACCCGTTTTCCTGATGACAGCGTGAAAACCCAGAAGGATTACGAGGACTATGCCCGCCAGTATGGCCGCACGTCGTACCACCCGACCTGCACCTGCAAGATGGGCACGGACGGGATGGCCGTGGTTGACCCGCAGCTTCGCGTGCACGGGCTGGACGGTATTCGCATCTGCGATAGTTCAGTGATGCCCAGCCTCGTCGGATCAAACACCAACGCGCCGACGATCATGATCGGCGAAAAAGCCTCGGATCTGATCCGGGGCAATCAATAGAACCTCTCCTCCCCAACTGGTACGGGCGGTCTTCGGGTCGCCCGTTTTCTTCTTTGGATTGGTAGCACGTTGGATGACTGTTTCGATGAAGGTTTTTCGACGCGGGCCATTGCGCGGGATATCGGCCGGGCGTGAGCGTGGCCCGCGTTGACAAACCTCTCAGGGAGGAAGCCGCGGGGACTGGGCGGTGTCTATGGGGAAAGAGCGTTGTCGGCTGGGTCTGTGACCGCGACGGATACGTTGGTGTGGGGCGCGATGTCGACCGCTTCCATGTTTCGCGAGAGGGTTTGGCCTGGATTTAGCCCGGGTAGTAGCCGTGTTGTGCCTTTTGTGTGGCTTTCCAACTCACTTTGGACAAGGGGGCTCGACCGGTGTGGCTGAGTCACCCGGTTGGTAGCGGTTGGGATGAGCGCGCGCCCGGTCATGCGGCCTGTCTCCTCGGTGGGGCGCGGGATTGCGGAACCTCGCCGCGCCGGAACGTCTCGGTGATACGCATGGGTCCGCCGCAGTCGGGGCATGGCTCGCGCAAGATTAGAGGGATGATCTCGGCAGAGGGTGCGTCTTCCTGCCTGGTCGGTTCCGCACCGAGCAATGTGCGGATCTTCGCGATGTTGGCCTTGCGGGCGGCGCTTGCCAGCAGGCCGTAGTGGCGGATGCGATGGAATCCATCGGGCAGGACATGCATGAGGAACCGGCGGATGAACTCGCCCGTGTCGAGCCGCATGACCTTCATCCGGTCGCCGCGCTTGATGCGGTAATCCTTCCAGCGGAAGGAAACGGTGTCGGCATCTGCGCTGACGAGGCGATGGTTGGAGATCGCGACCCGGTGGGTGTAGCGGCTGAGATAGGCCAGAACCTGCTCGGGTCCGCCAAAGGGCGGTTTGGCATAGACCACCCATTCGGTTTTGCGCAGCGGTGCGAGGTAAGCAGTGAAGGCATCTGCATCGGCCAGCCCGGCAAGATCACTGAAGAAGGTGAGCTGCCCGGCGCGGTGCAAGTTGACCAGGCCCTCAAGGAACAGGCGTCTGAACAGCCGAGACAGCACCCGGACCGGCAGAAAGAACCCGGGCTTGCAGCCGATCCATCGGATGCCATCAAGCGACAACCCGCCGCCGGGCACGATCATGTGGATGTGGGGATGATGCGTCATCGCCGATCCCCAGGTGTGGAGAACGCAGGTCATGCCGACGCGGGCACCAAGGTGCCTGGGGTCAGCGACGATGGTCATCACCGTCTCGGCTGATGCCTTGAACAAGAGGCCGTACATTGCCCGCTTGTTCCAGTAGGCGATGCGGGCGATCTCGGCCGGCAATGTGAAGACGACGTGGAAATATTCCACGGGCAACAAGTCGTCTGCCCGCGCCGCCATCCAATCGCGCGCCGCCGGTCCCTGGCACTTCGGGCAGTGCCGGTTCTTGCAACTGTTGTAGGCGATATGCTGGTGATCACATTTGGTGCAAGCTGCCACATGCCCACCGAGTGCTTCGGTCCGGCAGGCTTCAATGGCGGACATCACTTTGAGTTGCCCAAGGCTCAGACGCCCTGCATTGGCCCGCCGATAGGCAGGCCCATGATCACGGAAGATGTCGGCAACCTCCAGCGCGTGCCGCGGCACGCTGCAGCCCCCGTCAGGTCACATCCTGGATGTGCTCGAACGGGCTGGACACATTGCGCAACGTCTTGGTCGCCACATGTGTATATCGTGCCGTCGTGGTCAACTTGGCGTGGCCGAGGAGAACCTGGATCACCCGCACATCCGTATCGGCCTCCAACAAATGCGTAGCAAAGCTGTGCCGGAGCGAGTGCAATGTTGCAGGCTTCTTGATGCCGGCCATCGCCTTTGCCGAGTTGAAGGCACGATTCAAGGACCGTGGAGACAGGGGTTCAACCCGGCTCTGCCCAGGAAACAGCCAGCCCTGCGGGCGAGCCTCACGCCAATAGTCGCGAAGGAGTTCCAGCAAGGACGGCGAAAGCATCACATCGCGATCCTTGCCGCCCTTACCGCGCTCGACATGGATCAGCATGCGGTCACTGTCGATGTCCCGAACCTTGAGATTGGTGACCTCGGAGGCACGCAGCCCTGCGCCATACCCGATGCCGAGTGCCGCCCGATACTTGAGACCGGGCCCAGGGGCCGCGGACAAAACCGCCGAGACCTCCTCGAAGCTCAGCACAATCGGCAGCTTCCGCGGCTCGGTGCGGAACTGCATGTACTTCTTCATATCCTCCCGATTGCATGTCATGCCGAAGAAGAACCGCAGTGCCGTGATCCGCGAATTGTAGACCGACGGCGTCACCTCAGTGTCGGTCATATGAAGCTGATAGGCGCGCAGCTCATCTGGCGTCGCCGTATCCGGCGCACGCCCCAGAAACGCTGTGAAATCCTTCAGCGCCCGGATATGCGCTTTCTGCGATGTCTCAGCCAACCCGCGAATGCGCATGTCCTCGATCATCCGCGCACGCAGCGGGCTCATCTTCTCCTGTGTCATGGGAACCTCCTGTCCAATTGAGAAACCTCAATCGTCAGGCAGGTCCGTCACATCGCAAAATGCGCCTACATATTGTTCCGCTCGCTACCTCAGCAACAAGCGCCGTTGCCGCGAGAGCGGCTTAGTCCTCGAGCCCAATTTGCACAATGCTGCGATCTGCACCAACGGCAGTTTTTGCCAATCAGTTGACCCGTGTCACAAGTTTTCTCCGGTTGCGAAAAAGCTATCGTATCATCAAGAACTCAGATAAAATGTCTTCAAAGTTCAAACGAAACTGGAGCCACAAAATGTGCAGGCTGTTTATTGGTGCTGACCCGAGTTTATGGACGAGCCACACACGCTCAATCCGAATGGATGGCATGGTCACCAGCGTCAGACTTGAAAGCATGTTTTGGATGATTCTCGAAGAAATTGCGGCCAAGGACGATATGAACGTTCCACAGCTGCTGCATCAGCTATATAACGAGTCAATCGACGAAGGTCATGATTTGGGGAACTTCACGTCTTTTCTGAGAGTGTGCTGTCTCCGCTTCGTTGACCTCCAGCTCCAAGGGCTGATCCCGTCAGCGCAAGCCTCCAGCTTCGAGGTTCTTCCCGCTGAGGAAATCCTGAAGGTTGAGGCCGAAAAGAACCGGGAAAGAGCACAACTAAAATCGACTCCGAGAGCGCAGCACTGACCGATCAAACATCAACGAAAAAACGGCCTCGCACCAAGGCGCGAGGCCGTTTCATTTTCTTTGCGTTTCCCTTTCAGAGATTGCCGTTGGACAATTCGCCAGCGATGTGGTCGGCCTGACGGATTGCCAATGCCACGATGGTGAGCGTCGGGTTCTCCGCGGCTCCGGTCGTGAACTGAGATCCGTCCGAAATGTAGAGATTTTCAATGTCGTGGGTACGACCCCACTTGTTGACAACTCCGTCCTTAGGATCGGCCGACATCCGGTTTGTGCCCAGATTGTGAGTCGACGGATACGGCGGTGTTGGGAACGTTCGGGTCGCCCCGACAGCATCATAAACCGCCTGACCCTGGCGGTACGCATGTTCGCGCATTGCAACGTCGTTTGGGTGATCCGAGAAGTTCACATTTGCGACAGGAAGGCCCCACTGGTCTTTGACATCGGTGTTCAGCGTAACACGGTTTGTTTCCTGCGGCATATCCTCGCCAACAAGCCACATACCAGCCATGTTTTCATATGAATCGAGGGCGGTTGTGAAACCACGACCCCAGGCTCCCGGGTTCAGGAATGCCGCCATGAAGGGCAGGCCCAGTGCCAGTGTTTCCATCTCGTAACCGCCGACAAAACCACGGCTTGGATCGTGGCGCGCTTCGTCTTGAATGATGCCAGCCATGGTGGTGCCGCGCCACATCTTCACCGGTTTGTCAAAAACCGCATAAACCGAACCGGTCATATGTCGCATGTAATTCTTGCCGACCATGCCGGAAGAATTTGCCAAACCGTCAGGGAACATTGACGAAGCCGAATTCAGAAGTAGCCTTGGGCTTTCAAATGAATTTCCGGCGACACAGATAACACGTGCTTTTTGCAGGTGCAGATTGCCGTCCTTGTCGAAATACTCGACGCCGGTGACCTTGCCACTGTCATCATGCACGATACGTGCGACATGGGCGTGTTCACGCACTTCAAGATTGCCGGTCGCTTCGCCGCGCGGTATGTCCGTATAGGCCGCCGACCACTTCGCGCCCCATTTGCACCCCTGGAAGCAAAACCCAGTCTGCTGGCAGGCCAGGCGATCGTCATAGTCATCGCTGTTGATTGCCATACGACCGGTGTGGACTTCGTTGTAGCCGAGTGCCTTCGCACCCTTTTCGAACACCAGATAGTTATTGTTTCCCGGCAGCCCGGCACGTCCACCGGTTCGTGTCACACCCAGCTTGTTCTCGGCCTTGATATAGTAGTCGTCCATTTCGCGCGGATCGATCGGCCAATCGAGAAGGTTTGCACCCTCAACCTCGCCGTAATTTGTCTTGGCCTTCCATTCATGATCCTGAAACCTGAGCGATGCACCAGCCCAGTGTGTTGTCGTACCTCCAACAGCCTTTACGATCCAGGCGGGCAGGCCCGAGAAATCCTTTGAAACGCGCCAGTCACCGGACGTGGTTCGGGGATCGACCCAGGCGAGCTGCCCAAAGCTTTCCCACTCGTCGTTGACGTAGTCCTCTGGCAGATAACGGCCACCGGCTTCCAGCGCGACAACATTCACTCCCTTTTGCGCAAGCTCGTTCGACAAAACGCCACCCCCGGCGCCTGTACCGATCACAACAACGACGCTGTCGTCACTCATTTCGAATTTTGTCATGATTGTCCCCTCAGAGCCAGTTGATGTCGTTGAAGCCACGGTCGATGTAGCCACCAAAGCTGAAGGATTCGCCTTCATAGCCGAAGATTGGCCAAACTGCCTTTTGGTTGTAGAGCCCCGTCACGAGGCCGCCCCGGATCGTTTGAAAAAACGCGTCGTCCTCGATCTGCTTCAGCAATGCGACGCGGTTGTCCTCCCACTTGGTGGACAAATAGTCCGGAGCGCCATCGGCCTGAGCCAGATCGTCCAGTTTTGCCACACCCTGCGCAATGAACTCTTTCTGATCGGCGTTGTCGTACCCTTTGACGGCAATCACGTAATACTCATCACCAACGCTGTCATGTGGGTAAGTATCGCGCGCCATCTGAACCAGCGTCGCCAGCTGGTGCTCAGTTATCTCGGTCACTTCGAGGGCCCAGGCTGCGTTCGGCGCGGCAATAAAGCCAGTGCCTGCGACGGCAATGGTACCTGCAGCGACTGAGCTCTGAAGCAATTGCCGCCTGGTCAGTTTTCTTGGGGTTGGTGTTAAAGTCACAGTATCCTCCCTTGGATGATTTATTGGTAGCGCCCGAGCCTTTGCATCACTTCGATTTCGTACCCATCCGGGTCTTGAACAAAGAAGAATCGGGCAAGTGTTTTACCGTCGTGCTCGAAGTTCACGAGTTTGCGCGGTGCCAACCCGACCGCTTCGAAACGCTTGTGTTCTGCATCTACGTCTTCGACAACAAACGCGACGTGGCCATAGCCGTTCCCAAGTTCATAGGGTTCGCTCTGATTTTTGTTGACCGTCAGTTCAAGCTCCACCGGGGTTTCCGGATTTGACAGATAAACAAGAGTAAAGCTGTCAAAGTCTAAACGCTCAACAACCTTCAGCCCGAATGCCTGATCGTAGAAATCAACTGACCTTCTTTCGTCAAGAACGCGTATCATCGAGTGCACGTACTTCGCCAATGTCCCCTCCTGCGGGCTTTGTTGTGTACGGGAGAGTAGCGCACCAGGAAGCAGCACGGGTATTAGCCAGATACTACCGGGCAAAATAGGTCGATATGGTTCAGAAGTTCGATGCCACGGGTAAAATGACTTTTGAATTGTTGAGATTCGAACCATCCACAAGTCTTTGAAGTCGAAATGTCATTCTGAATTTGCTGGCATTTTCGCTGAAGCTGCCGTTGGACCTTGCGCAACTAATGACAACTGGGTCCGCATTGAAGGCCTATTTCAGATCAATCCCAGTCAGGCGTCCAGGGCACGATATCCTCGGTCACAATCCGATACCCTGTGGCCCCCAAAGTACCGATGCGGGCCATATCGACCGTGGACAGGGTGAAATCCATTACATCGAAATTGGCGCGGATGTTTTCGGGCTTGGTCGACATGGTATTCGCCACCACGCCCTTTTGCAGGATCCAGCGCAGCACGATCTGGGCGGCGCTCACCCCGTAGGCCGCACCCAGTTCGGCGAAAAGCGGATATTTGAACACCTCGCCGCGCGCCACCGAGGAATAGGACATAAGCGGAATTCCGGTTTCGACCGAGGCCGCCAACAGGGCGCTTTGATCCAGAAGCGGGTGAAACTCGACCTGGTTGGCGACGATGGGGGCATCGATGACCGCCCGCGCAGTCCGCATCATCGCGGCGTTGAAATTGGACACGCCGATATGTCGCGCAAGCCCCCGGGTCAGCGCGCTTTGCAGGAGCTTCAGGGGCGGTTCAACCTGCCCCCCGACCAGCGGCCAATGCAAGAGCAGAACGTCCACCTCCTCGACACGCAGTTTCAAAAGGCTCTCTTCCACCGACGCGATGAACCGGTCTTCGCTGTAGTTGTCGGGATGCACCTTGGTGATGATGCACAGATCTTCACGCGCCAGACCGGTGGCAGCCAGTGCCGCACCGGTATCTGCTTCGTTTTCATACATCTGCGCCGTGTCAAACGCGCGATAGCCCGCCTGCGCTGCCGCGGTCACGGCATCCGCGAGCGCAGCCCCCCGCAACGGATAGGTGCCAAAGACCCGTTGATGGGTGTTCTGAAAAAGGATGTTCAACACCGTTCTCCTTACCTTTCATTCACGTATTGCAGTGCCAGGCACATTGGAAAATCTTCCCCTGCCGCCATGCTGGAACGCTTGATTCAGCCTAACTGATATGCGATGAAATAACCAGATAGTTACTTATGGAATCGCGTGGACGGAAATACCGGATGTCGAAGATCAAAACAGCCCGCGAAGCCGCAGACCTGATTGCAAACGATGCCGTGGTGGCGGTGAATTCCTCGTCCGGTCTGTGCTGCCCTGACGCGGTGCTTGAAGCGATCGGTCAACGGTTCGAGGAAACCGGCGCCCCGCGTAATCTGACCTCGGTCCATCCCATCGCGGCGGGTGACATGTTCGGCACACCCGGCACCGATCACATGGCCAAGCCGGGGCTTCTGGCAAAGATCATCGGCGGATCATACATTTCCGGCCCGTCGAACGCCGAGCCGCCGAAAATCTGGCAGATGATCCTGGGCGAGCAACTGGCCGCATATAACGTGCCCTCGGGCATCGTCTTTGACATGCTCCGCGAAGGCGCTTCGAAGCGCCCCGGCGTGTTTACCAAGGTCGGGATGCAGACCTTTGTCGACCCCGATCTGGAAGGTTGCGCGATGAACGACACGGCACGTGCCGATCCCATCGTGCGGCGCGAACATTTCGAGGGCGAGGACTGGCTCTATTTCCCGTCGATCCGGCCGGATGTGGCGATCATCCGGGCGACCACGGCCGACGAGCGCGGCAATCTGAGTTTCGAACAGGAGGGCGCCTATCTGGGCGCAATGGAAATGGCGCTGGCAGCGCATAACAATGGCGGGACCGTCATCGCCCAGGTGCGGCGGCTGGGTCAGAACGGGTCTATCAGACCCCATGACGTGCGCGTTCCAGGCATTCTGGTGGATGCGGTGGTCGAGGCGCCGGACATGTTGCAAACCACCGCCACCAGCTATGACCCGGCCATTTCGGGCGAGTTGATCCGGCCTTTGGGCGGTTTTCATCTGCCTGAATTCGGGATCGGCAAGGTTATCGCACGTCGGGTTGCGCAGGAACTCAAGGACGGTTGGGCTGTCAATGTCGGCTTCGGCATCTCAGCCAATGTGCCCCGCATTTTCCTTGAAGAAGGTCGCCATGGCGCGGTGACCTGGGTCATCGAACAGGGCGCCGTAGGTGGCGTGCCGCTTCTGGATTTCAAATTCGGCTGTTCGGCCAATGCAGAGGCCTTTGTCGCCAGCCCGCATCAGTTCGCCTATTTCCAGGCCGGCGGTTTCGATGCCTCGCTTTTGTCCTTTCTCGAGATCGACAAATTTGGATCGGTCAATGTGTCGAGGCTCTCTGCAGTGCCGCACCGCACCGCCGGAGCGGGCGGGTTCGTCGATATCACCGCGCGGGCCGGGAAAATCGTGTTTTCAGGCAATTTCAACGCCGGCGCCAAGATGCGCATCGACCACGGGCAATTGGTGATCGAGCGCGAAGGCAAGATCGCGAAAATCGTCGAGGCCGTCGAGCAGGTGTCCTTTTCCGGCAAGCGCGCGATCGAACAGGGCCAGGATGTGACCTATGTCACCGAGCGCTGCGTGCTCAAGCTGCTGCACGGGGGCTTGACCGTGACCGAGATTGCCCCGGGTGTCGATTTGCAGCGTGATGTGCTGGATCAGGCCGGGACGGCGCTCATCGTTGCCGATAACCTGCGCAAGATGGACGCTTCGTTATTTCACGACCTCCCGATGGGCTTGTCGCTCGAGGCAGCAGAGTGAGCACCGGTGCGATCACCTGGCATGCAGACGGTCCGATTGCGCAGATACGCCTGAACCGGCCCGAGCGGTCAAACGCGCTCGACGCGGCGATGGTCGACACGCTTCATCAGGTGTGCAGAGAGATCGAGCGGGCAGACGGTTTGCGCGCAGTGATCCTCTCGGGTGCGGGCAAGGCCTTTTGTGCGGGCGGTGATATTGATGCCTGGAGCGATCTGGATGCCGAGACATTCAGCCGCCGCTGGCTGCGCGACGGGCATGATACGTTTGACGCATTGGCACGGCTGCGGTTACCGGTCATCGCGGTTCTGAACGGTCATGCATTGGGTGGCGGATTGGAGCTGGCTTCCTGTGCCGATTACCGGATCGCAGAGGCGCATGTGAAACTGGGCCAGCCAGAAACCGGCTTGGGGGTGATCCCCGGCTGGTCCGGCACCCAGCGTGCGGTGCGCCGCTTCGGGGCGCAGGCGGTACGGCGAATGGTTGTCATGGGCGAAGTGTTTTCGGCCGGGGATGCGTTGAAACTGGGCATTGTCGACAAGGTGGTCGAAACGGGTCAGGGCCTGGCAACTGCGCAGGACCTTGCGACGGCGATCTCGGCGCGCGCTCCACGTGCCACGGAACTCGCCAAGATGATGGTCAACGCCGCTGAGGGCGAAGAGCGCGAACGTGTCCTCGATGCGCTGGCGGGTGCCGCCGCATTCGCCGCGCCGGATCTCGAAGAAGGCACCCGGGCGTTTCGCGAAAAGCGCACGCCGGATTTCAGCAAGGGGGACAAGACATGATCCGACACATGGTATTTGTCCGGTTCAGACCGGAGGTCGAACCAGAGGACAGGGCCGCGTTGCTGGCGGAGCTGGGAGGGCTTTCAGAACGGCTCGACGGCATCTCTGATTTCCAGGTCCGGCGAAATGTGAGCCCTGAGGCGCCTGTCGTGCGGGGGTTTGACGACATGTTCTGGTTCGATTTCGCCGACGAAGCGGCGCGCGACGCCTATCTTGCCGATGCGGGCCACCGGGCGCTTGGTTCCCGGCTGGTCTCGGCGGCCGAAGATGGGCGAGCCGGGATATTCGTGTGTGACATAGAACCATGAACGTGCCTGAGCCCCGCGCCCATGTGGCCGGAAACAATGCCTGAACGGCATTCGGCCGCGTGGGCGATCTGTTCGTGGTCGGCCCGACCGGCACCAATGGCAAGGATTTTCGGGCCAACCTGATCGATCAGCGATAGACCATCAGCTTGTTTTGGCCGTCCTGCACCAGCTCGCCGCGCTGGTTTGTGACTTTGAACCCAAGGGTCAGGATGCCGCGATCGCGCTTTTTCGTCTCACGCTTGTCCAATATCGTGATCCGTGCGCCGACCGTGTCACCGGCAAGGACCGGGGCACAAAAGCTCCAGCTCCAGCCCAGCGAGGCGATCGCCTTGAACTGCGCACTGGCAGTATTCTTGAGCCCGTCGATGATGGACAGAACCAGAAGCCCGTGCGCCACCCGATCGGGGAACCCATGCGCCAATGCGCTCGATTGGCTCATGTGAATTTCGAAGTGATCGCCGGACAAGGCTGCGAAACTGTCGATGAGATCGGCGGAAATCCGGGCCGCCTCGGTTTCGATCACGTCGCCTGTTCTCACATCGTCAAATCCAAAGAACCCGGGGGGAAGAATGCGCATGATCAGTTCGGCACCGGGGCGTCCTCACGCAACAGCCCCTTCGCCTTGAGATCGGCCCAGAACTCTGCGGGGATCGGGTGCGAGAACCACTCGAGGTTTTTCTCAAGCTGCGCAACGGTGCGCGTGCCGGCGATGAAGGAAGGAACCGCCGGGTGTGCCACCACGAATTGCAGCGCGGCGGCGGGCAGGGGCACGTCATGCTCGGCGCAAACCGCGTCGATCCTGGTGACCTTTTCCATGATCTCGGCCGGTGCGGGTGCGTAATTGTACTTCGCCCCTTCAATGGCCCCGGTGGCCAGGATGCCGGAGTTGAAACCGCCGCCCACCACCACAGCCGCGCCTCGGTTTTCACATAGCGGCAGGAAGGTATCGAGCGCCGCCTGTTCAAGCAGGGTGTAACGCCCGGCCAGCAGGAAACAGTCAAAGTCACGCCGTTCCAGTGCGGCCTGGCAGACCTCCCATTCGTTGACGCCAACCCCGATGGCCTTGACCACGCCCTGATCACGCAGATCGCGGAGCGCCCGCCAGCAGCCATCCATCGCCTCTTCGAACACCGCCGGTTGATCCGCTCCCCGGGTGAACCGGTCGATATCGTGGATGAAGGCAATGTCCATGCGTTCCAGCCCCATGCGCTGCAGGCTGTCTTCGAAACTGCGCATGGTGCCGTCATAGGAATAATCGAACTCGCTCGCGAAGCGACCCGCATTGACCCAGGGCGCATAGTCGATGCTGTCTTTCGGGGCCGGGCGCAGCACGCGGCCGACCTTGGACGACAACACATAATCGTCGCGCTGCTTCCAGCGCAGCGAATGGCCGGTGCGCAGTTCGCTGAGGCCATGGCCATACATCGGTGCGGTGTCGTAGTAGCGCACGCCCGCCTCCCAAGCGCGCTGGAACATCGCGTCCGAGGTCGCCTCGTCGATCTCGCGGAAGATATTGCCAACCGGCGCGGTGCCGAACCCGAAAGCGGTGACTTCAAGATCAACGCGCCCGAATTTCACTTTGTCAGAGGGTTGCATGGCGCACTCCATTAAGTAACTATATGGTTACTATAGCGCCTGTGTGGGGCCGGACAAGGGGGAAAGCATGACCATATGTGTGACGCGAACAGAGATTTCGGCCGGGGCCGCACTGGACCTGGTGCGGGGTGCGGTCGCCCATGCACGAGAAAACGGGTGGGAGGTGACGGCGGCGGTTGTGGACCCGCGCGGCCACTTGGTGGCTTTCTGGCGCACCGACGCGGTGATTGATCCGGCCATCACTTTTGCCATCGACAAGGCCTATACAGCGGCCACCCTGCGCAAAGCGTCCCAAGCTTTTGGGGAACGCATGGCCTCGAAACCCACCCTGTCGCTGGGCGTCGGCACGCGCGAACGGATCATCACCTGGGCCGGTGGTTTGCCGATCTTCAAAGATGGTCAATGCATCGGAGGGATCGGGGTGTCCGGCGCACAGGACCACGAGGATATCGCCTGTGCAAGCGCCGCATTATCGGAAATGGGGCTGAGTGCAGAAGCTTGACGGCCCCGGCGTGCTTCCTTAAAAGTAACTAACTGGTTACATCGGATTCTCACATGCTCTTGAATGACACTCAAACCCAGGTGCGTGACATGGCGCGACAGTTCGCCAATGACGCCATCCGTCCCCTGGCCGAGGAACTGGATCGCGACGAACGCTTCCCCCACGATCTCTATCGGCAAATGGGCGAGCTGGGCCTGTTCGGTATTGGCGTGCCTGAGGAGATGGGTGGCCCAGGCTTTGATACGCTGACCTATGCGCTGGTGATGGAAGAGTTGTCACGCGGCTATGCCTCGGTGGCCGATCAATGCGGGCTGATCGAGCTGATTTCGACCCTTCTGGTGCGCCACGGCACTGACGGACAGCGGGCGAATTTCCTCGCCAACGTAATGGCCGCGAAAACGCTGGTGGCTTATTGCATTACTGAGCCTGAGGCGGGCACAGATGTATCCGGCATCCGCACCGAGGCCGTGCGCGATGGCGATGGCTGGCGGCTGAATGGCGAAAAGATCTGGATCCACAACGCGCCGGTGGCCGATCTGGCCTTCGTGCTGGCGCGCACTGACAAGGCCGCGGGCCATCGTGGCATGTCAATCTTCATCGTCGATCTGCATTCCAACGGCGTTTCCAAAGGCCCCAAGGAACACAAAATGGGCCAACGCGCCAGCCAGGTCGGTGCGCTGACATTTGACAATGTGCGCCTACCCAGCGATGCGCTACTGGGCGAAGAAGGCCGCGGCTTTCACATGATGATGAGTGTTCTCGACAAAGGTCGCGTCGGTATCGCCTCGCTGGCCGTGGGGATTGGTCAGGCGGGTCTGGAAGCGGCGTTGGAATACGCGCAGGAGCGCAAGCAGTTCAAACAGCCGATTGCCGAATTTCAGGGCGTGCAATGGCTGCTCGCGGACATGGCCAAGGATATCGAGGCGTCGCGTCTGCTGGTGCGGTCTGCGGCGATGAAAATCGACGCCGGCGAGGATGCAACAAGGGCGTGTTCCATGGCCAAGTGTTTCGCCGGCGACATGGCCGTGGCGCGCAGCGCGGACGCGGTGCAGGTCTTTGGTGGTTCGGGCTATATTCGCGGCTTCGAGGTAGAGCGGCTCTATCGCGACGCCAAGATCACCCAGATCTATGAAGGCACCAACCAGATCCAGCGCATGATCATCGCGCGCGAACTGCTCAAGAACGGAGCCCAGGCATGAGGCCCGTCGCGCTTGTCACAGGTTCGTCCCGCGGCATCGGGCTGGCAGCGGCGGTGGAACTGGCACGCGAAGGGTTCGCGGTGGCGGTGAACGGGCCTTTCGATGACGACGAACTGTCGGCGGCTGTCGAAACCGTCGGCAAGGCGGGTGGGTCGGATATGTCCGCGCCTTTCGATGTGACCGACATCGCCTGCCATGATGTTTGGCTTCAACGGATCGAGGACAAGCTTGGTCCGCTGACCACGTTGGTGAACAATGCGGGCGTCGGGGTGCTGCAACGTGGCGATCTGCTTGAAGTGAGCGAGGCCAGCTGGGACCGCTGCCTTGCGGTCAACACCAAGGCGATGTTCTTTCTGTCCCAGTCCTTCGCCAAACGGCTGATCGCCCGCGAACGCCCCGGCGCTCTGTTTCATTCCATCGTAAATGTCACTTCGTCCAACGCGGTAGCTGTGGCGGTGCCGCGCGCGGAATATGCGGCGTCGAAGGCCGCCGCGGCCATGGTGTCCAAGACCTTTGCCGTGCGGCTGGGGGAAGAGGGTATTCATGTCTATGACGTGCAGCCGGGTCTTATTGCCACCGATATGACCGCCCCGGTGATCGAGCAATATGAGAACCGGGCCAAGGACGGGCTGACTGTACTGCCCCGCGTCGGCCAACCCGAGGACATGGGTCGGATCATCGCCGCGCTCGCCTCGGGCAAGTTGCCCTATACGACAGGGCAGGTCATTTCCGCCGATGGCGGGCTGTTGATCCCGCGTTTTTGAGGATGCCCATGAAAATCGCACTTCCCGACACGAACGGCCACTTCTCCGACTACACGATTAGCGGCACACCGATCCCGGCCGTGCCCATGGGGCCGGATCCGGCGAGGATCGTCTATTCCGCTACGCATGTGGTCGCTGATCCGTTCTCTGCGGCTGATCCTGGCGGACCCGCCTCGGTGGACTGGGAGGCCACGATGACGTTCCGCCGCCACTTGGCGGGGCTGGGTCTGGGAATAGCCGAGGCTATGGATACCGCCCAACGCGGCATGGGGCTCGATTGGCCGGGCGCGCTGGAGCTGATCCGGCGCACCCGCTCGGAATTGCCCGAGGCGCTGGTGGCCAACGGGGTCGGGACCGATCACCTCGACCCGGCCGAGGCACGCAGCCTTGACGACGTGCGCCGCGCCTATTTCGAGCAACTGGACGCGGTGCAAAAGCTCGACGCAAGGGTGATTCTGATGGCCAGCCGGGCACTGGCGCGCGTGGCGAAATCTGCGGACGACTATGTCAAGGTTTACGGCGAAGTTCTGGAGGCCTGCGACCACCCCGTGATCCTGCACTGGTTGGGTGAGATGTTCTATCCGCAGCTTGCGGGCTATTGGGGCGCATCGCGTTATGAGGAAGCGATGCAAACCTGCCTTGCGATCATTGAAGAGAACGCGGCCAAGGTTGACGGGATCAAGATTTCTCTTCTGGACAAGAACAAGGAAATCGAGATGCGCCGCCGCCTGCCCGAGGGCGTGCGCATGTATACCGGTGATGATTTCAATTATCCCGAACTGATCGCGGGCGACGATCAGGGATATTCCCATGCTCTGCTGGGGATCTTCGATCCGTTGGCCCCGGCGGCGGCTCATGCTGTGAACCAACTGGGCGCAGGAGACAGGACCGGTTTTCGCGCCACGCTCGACCCAACCGTGCCACTGGCGCGCCAAATCTTCCGCGCGCCAACACAATACTACAAAACCGGGGTGGTGTTTCTGGCCTGGCTCAATGGGTTCCAGGACCATTTCATCATGCTCAATGGCGCACAGGCGGCGCGGCCCCTGCCGGATTTTGTGCAGATCTTTCGCATGGCCGATAAATGCGGCCTGTTGCGCGACCCGGACTTGGCCGTCGCACGCTTGCGCAGGATGCTGGCCCTCTACGGTGTCGCCTGATGCGGGACTTTTCCACCGACCACTCAGCATTGGCGCTCAACACCGCCACGCTGGGCCACAACCTCGACGGATACGGTGCCGGCTGGTCGCCCGAGCAGGTGATCGACGCCTGTGCCGCGCGTGGTTATGGCGGCATCACTTTCTGGCAGCGCGAGATTGGTGCGCGAGCGGTCGAGATCGGTGAAAGGGTCCGGGCGACGGGCATGCAGGTCGCGGGGCTGTGCCGCACCCCCTACCTCACCGGGGCCGACGCCGGAACGGACGATGAGATCAAGGCCAGCATCGACACAGCCGCCGGTCTGGGAACCGGCGTATTGACCATCGTGACCGGGGGCACAGAACCCGGAACAAAGGGCATGTTGGAAAGTCAGAAGCGTCTGGCCGAACGGGTGGCGGCCCATGCGGGATACGCCGCCGACCGGCGTGTGAACCTCGCCCTTGAACCCCTGAACCCAATGTTCGGCGGCGACCGGACCTGCATATTCACCGTGCGCGACGCATTGAATGTCTGTGAGATGGTAGGGGCCGACAATGTCGGCATCGCCGTTGATGTCTATCACGTCTGGTGGGACACGACACTTCCCGAAAGCCTGATGGCGGCCCGGGGCAAGATCCTTGGCTATCACCTTTGTGACTGGCTCGAAAACACCACCGACATGCTGCTCGACCGCGGCATGATGGGCGATGGTGTGGCCGATCTGAAATCCATCCGGTCGGCTGTAGAAGCCGCCGGCTACACTGGCCTGTGCGAGGTCGAGGTTTTTTCGGAGAACAACTGGTGGAAATGCCAGCCGGAAAAGACCCTCGACGTCATCATAGAACGTTTTCGAATGCTCAGTTGAGATCAGTTCATTCGCAACGCATGAATGACCGCGGAAGGAACGCCGCTGCGCGGGTAGCACAAAACGGTGACCGGTGCGTCCTCGCGCATCCAACGGCGGCTTCGAGGCCACTCTATGTAACAATCGCCGTTCTCAGGACGTCGCTGACAAGTTTGCAGTCCCGGCGTGACGGCAATCGCCTTCCCGGTTCTCACGACAGGCGGCGGCATCCTTCGCCGATCGTCGGGCAAGCCATCAATTCTTCCGAATTGATTGGCAATATGCAGACAACCCCTTAGCCTGATGGCATGACGTCCGACGACGGTTCTCTGTGCAAATCATGTGGCTTGTGCTGCGATGGGTCCCTGTTCTGGGCGGTACCGCTGGGCGCGGGCGAGTTGGATTTGGCAACAGACGAAACCACGGGCTATTTGCGTCAGCCATGCATGCACCATGATGGAGAGTGCGGAATCTATTGCAACCGTCCGACCGGGTGCCGCGCATTTGACTGCCATGTTCTGGAAAAGGTAATGGCGGGCACGCATGGTCGCGACTGGGCGCAGCGACAGATCGCAAAAATGCGACAGACGATTGATGTGCTTGCCAACACTCTTCCGGGGTCCGATCCATCGATTTACCGTCGGGCAGCTGAATTTCTTTCTGAATACAGCACCGAAATTGAAACGCCGGAATTTGCGGAAGAGTATTCGGACGTCATGCGAAACATCGACCTGTTTGAGCAGATGTGGAATGTCTTTCACACGCCGGAAGAAAGCCCGCAGGATACCTCCGCGCAAACCACTGCTTTCAGACAAACGACGGTGGGTCTGAATAGTGATTAGCGCCCGGAAACAGTGATGGAATAGCTGGTCGCCCTTTCGGGGCGTGTTGGGGGTGGGAAGACGATGCCCCGCGATTGCCGCTTCAGCCCAGCAAAACCTTTGCCGCCTCCGGCGCGAAATAGGTCAGAACCCCGTCGCAGCCGGCGCGTTTGAAGGCGGTCAGGCTTTCGAGCATCACTTTCTGTCCGTCGATCCAGCCGTTTTCTGCCGCGGCGCGGATCATCGCGAATTCGCCTGACACCTGATAGGCGAAGGTCGGTGCGCCGAACGTGTCTTTGACCCGCCGGCAGACATCGAGATAGGGCAGGCCGGGTTTGACCATGACCATGTCTGCGCCCTCGGCAAGGTCGCGTTCGATCATCCGCAGCGCCTCGTCCGAATTGGCCGGGTCGATCTGATAGGTGTTCTTGTCGCCCGTGAGCGCCGAGGACGCGCCCACGGCATCGCGGAAGGGCCCGTAAAAGGCCGAGGCGAATTTGGCGGCGTAGCTGAGGATCATCACGCGTTGGTGGCCTTCGGCCTCCAGCGCCGACCGGATCGCGCCGATGCGTCCGTCCATCATGTCCGACGGCCCGAGGATGTCGGCCCCGCAGTCGGCCTGTGCCAGCGCCATTTTGACCAGCGCTTCGACGGTGCGGTCGTTGACGATCTCGCCATTCACCACAAACCCGTCATGGCCGTTGATGTTGTAAGGATCGAGCGCGATGTCGGTCATCACCGCCATTTCGGGCACCGCGTCCTTGATCTCGCGAATGGCGCGGTTGGCAATGTTGTCGCGGTCCCAGGCCATGGCGCAATCCTCGGTCCGGGCGTCCATTGAGGTATAGGGAAAGACGCAGATCGCCGGGATGCCCAGCCCGTAGGCTTCTTTTGCGGCTGCCCCGATCAGGTCGACCGAGCGGCGCACCACGCCGGGCATGGAGGGTACCGGTTCCTCGACCCCGGTTCCGTCGCGCACGAAAACCGGCCAGATGAAGTCTGCGGGTGTCACCACGTTTTCGCGCACCATGGACCGGATCGCCGGCGATTGACGCGCCCGGCGCGGGCGGGCGGACGGAAAGGACGCAATGGTGGGACGCATCTGACAGACCTCCTTGAACAATTCCCCGACTGGTGGCATGGAAAAGGGCCTCTCACAAGAGGGAGGGGCTGCGGTAACGGGCAGCAGGCGTCCGAAAACGGAGGCAGAGGGTTTCGGGCGTGGACTGGTACACAACCATTTTCGAACTGATCGACACGCGGTCGTTTTCGAACCTCTGGTTCTGGATCGCGCTGGCGGTGGTGTGGTCGTCGGCCAGCCACTGGGTCATGGGCGTGCCGTTTGACATGGTCTATCGCGCCCGCCGCATCGGCGGTCAGGCCGAGGCCGATCTGGAGGCCATCGTGGACGTCAACGCCGCGCGGCTTCTGTATATCGCCAACACTGCCGGGCTGGTGATCCTGGCCCTGGCCTGTTTTCTGCTGACCATGTTGCTGATCCTCGGCTGGTTTTATGACATCGAATTTGCGCAGGCCGTGTTTCTTTTAGCCTTTCCAATGTGCTGCGTGGTGTTGCTGACGCTGGCCATGGCCCGCACAATCACTGACCGGCAGGAGCGCGGCGCCGAGCTGCGCCGCCGCCTGTCGCGCTGCCGGATCTACATCCAGATGATCGGTGCCGTGTCGATTTTCATCACCGCCCTGTGGGGCATGTACCAAAACATCGCGCTCAGCCCTCTGAGCGATTGACCGGACGGGCCGCAGGCCCGATGTGACAGCCATGACCCGAGACGCGCATATAACCGTCGGGGGCGCGCCCGAAGGTTTTGACGCCCGCCTGATCCTGAAAGAGCTGGACCGCACCGCCGCGCCGGTTCTGCACGTGGCCCGCGATGACAAGCGGCTGGCGGCGATGCAGGCGGCGCTGCGGTTCTTTGCGCCTGACCTTCCGATCTTTGTTTTCCCGGGGTGGGATTGCCTGCCGTTCGACCGGGTGTCGCCCAATGCCGACATCTCTGCGCAGCGTATGGCGACGCTGGCGGCGCTGGCGCATGACATGCCGCAGCACTTCGCAATGCTGACCACGCTGAACGCGGCCACCCAGCGCGTGCCGGCGCGCGAGGTGTTGCGCGAGGCGGCGTTTTCGGCCCGGGTGGGCGGGCGCGTGGACGAGGCGGCGCTGCGCAGTTTTCTGGTCCGGATGGGGTTTGCGCAGGCGCCGACGGTGTTGGAGCCGGGCGACTACGCGATCCGCGGCGGGATCATCGATATCTATCCGCCGGGGGAGGGCGGGCCGGTACGGCTGGACCTGTTCGGGGACGTGCTGGACGGGGCGCGGCGGTTCGACCCGGCCAGCCAGCGCACCACCGAAAAGCTGTCGGTGGTGGAGCTGGCCCCGGTCAGCGAGGTGATCCTCGACGACGCGGCGATCACCCGGTTCCGGCAGAATTACCGCGTCGAGTTCGGGGCCGTGGGCAATGACGATCCGCTGTACGAGGCGGTGAGTGCGGGCCGCAAACATGCTGGCGCGGAGCACTGGCTGCCGTTTTTCCACGCGCGGCTGGAAACGCTGTTTGACTATCTGCCGGAGACTGCTGTGGTGACGCTGGACGATCAGGTCACGCCGGCCCGGCTGAGCCGGTGGGAGGCGATCGAGGATCAGTACGAAACCCGGCGGCTGGCGCTGGAGGCGAAAAAGCGGGTCGACACGATTTACAAGCCCTGTCCTCCGGGGCTGTTGTATCTGGATGACGCAGCCTGGTGCGCGGCCGTCGCGGACCGGCGGGTGCTGCAGTTCCACCCGCTGCCGCAGGCCACGGGCCCGGGGGTGATCGATGCCGGCGGGCGCATCGGGCGCAATTTCTCGCCCGAGCGTCAGCAGGAAAATGTCAGCCTGTTCGGGGCCTTTGCAGAGCACATTAAGACACGGCTTCAGGACGGTCCGGTGCTGGTTGCCAGCTATTCCGAAGGCGCGCGCGAGCGTCTGACAGGGCTGATCGAAGACGAGGGGCTGGCCGAAGCGGTGCCGGTCCGGGATGGGACGCGGATCGGCAAACGCGGTCTGCATCTGGCGGTCTGGGCGCTGGAGCACGGGTTTGAAACGCCCGATCTGACGGTGATCGCCGAGCAGGACGTTCTGGGCGACCGGCTGATCCGGGCACCGCGCAAACGGCGGCGGGCCGAGAATTTCCTGACCGAGACGCAATCGCTGAGCCCCGGTGATCTGGTGGTGCATGTGGATCACGGGATTGGCCGATATCGCGGTCTGGAGGTGATCACCGCGGCGGGGGCCGCGCATGAATGCCTGCTGCTGGAATATGCGGATGCGGCCAAGTTGTACCTGCCGGTCGAGAACATCGAATTACTGTCGAAATACGGCCATGACGAGGGGTTGCTGGACCGGCTGGGCGGTGGTGCGTGGCAGGCCAAGAAGGCCAAGCTGAAGGAACGCATCCGGGAGATGGCCGAGCGGCTGATCCGGGTGGCCGCCGAGCGGGCGCTGCGGCGGGCGCCGATCCTTGAGCCGCCTCCGGGCAGCTGGGATGCGTTCTGTGCGCGCTTTCCCTATCAGGAAACCGACGATCAGCTACGCGCCATCGGCGACGTGCTGGAGGATATGACCGCAGGACAGCCGATGGACCGGCTGATTTGTGGCGATGTCGGGTTCGGCAAGACCGAGGTGGCGATGCGCGCGGCTTTTGTCGCGGCGATGTCCGGGGTGCAGGTGGCGGTGATTGCGCCGACCACCCTGCTGGCGCGGCAGCACGCGGCCAGCTTCCGCGAGCGGTTCCGCGGGTTTCCGATGGAAGTGCGGCAGCTTAGCCGCTTTGTTTCAGGCAAGGAGGCGCAGCAGACACGCGACGGGTTGGCCCGGGGCACGGTCGATATCGTGATCGGCACCCATGCGCTGTTAGCCAAGGGGGTGCGGTTTCAGAACCTCGGCCTGCTGGTTGTGGACGAGGAGCAGCATTTCGGCGTGTCGCACAAGGAGCGGCTGAAGGCGTTGCGGTCGGACATTCATGTTCTGACGCTGACCGCCACACCGATCCCGCGCACGCTGCAGTTGTCGCTGTCGGGGGTGCGCGATCTGAGCATTATCGGGACGCCGCCAGTGGACCGGCTGGCGATCCGGACCTATGTGAGCGAGTTTGACGCGGTCACGATCCGCGAGGCTTTGTTACGCGAGCATTACCGCGGCGGGCAGAGTTTTTACGTGGTGCCGCGGATTTCGGACCTGCCGGATATCGAGGCATTCCTGCAGGATCAGGTGCCCGAGGTCAGCTATGTTATTGCTCACGGGCAGATGGCGGCGGGTGAGCTGGATGACCGGATGAACGCCTTTTACGACGGCAAGTTCGACGTGTTGCTGGCCACCACGATCGTTGAAAGCGGGCTCGACATCCCGACCGCGAACACGATGGTGGTGCACCGGGCGGACATGTTCGGGCTGGCGCAGCTCTACCAGATCCGGGGCCGGGTGGGCCGGTCCAAGACCCGGGCTTACGCCTATCTGACGACCAAGCCGCGGGCGCGGCTGACCCCGGCGGCCGAAAAGCGCCTGCGGGTTCTGGGCTCGCTCGACACGCTGGGGGCGGGGTTCACGCTGGCCAGTCAGGATCTGGACATTCGTGGCGCGGGCAACTTGCTGGGCGAGGAACAGTCGGGCCAGATGCGCGACGTGGGCTATGAGCTGTATCAGTCGATGCTGGAAGAGGCGATCGCCAAGATCCGCGCGGGCGAGATGGAGGGGTTGTCGGACGCCGATGACCAGTGGGCGCCGCAGATCAATCTGGGCGTTCCGGTGCTGATCCCCGAGGACTATGTGCCGGATCTGGATGTGCGGTTGGGATTGTACCGCCGGCTCAGCAGCTTGACGACCAAAGTTGAACTGGAAGGGTTTGCCGCGGAATTGATCGACCGCTTCGGCAAGCTGCCGAAGGAAGTCAACACGCTGCTTCTGGTGGTTCGGATCAAGGCGATGTGCAAACGCGCCGGGATCGCCAAGCTTGACGGCGGGCCGCGCGGTGCGACGATCCAATTTCACAATGACAAGTTCGCCTCGCCCGAGGGTCTGGTGAAGTTCATTCAGGGGCAGGACGGGCTGGCCAAGGTGAAGGACAACAAGATCGTTGTGCGCCGCGACTGGAAGCGGGACAGCGACAAGATCAAGGGCGCATTTGCCATCGCGCAGGATCTGGCGCGGATGACGAAGGTCTGACCCGTTGGGTCCCGGAAACTTTCAAAGTTTCCGGGCCGTTTTCTTTGAAAGAAAACGGCGCCCGGTCAGAGGACCGGCGCGTCCGCTCCCGGTGCGATGGGCGGGTGGGCTGCCAGGCTGTCGCGCATCTGCTGCACCATCTGCATGATCGGGCCCATCACCCAGGTATGGGTGACCAGGATGTCATGCTCTTCCTTTGGGTCGATCTTGATATTGAAGAGATAGGGGCTTTCGAGCTTGCCCTTGCCTTCGTTGACCTCTGGCTGCCAGTGAAAATGCAACTTCCAGTCGCGCCATTTGACTGCGTGCAGCTCGCCCTTGATATAGAACGGAAATCCTTCGCGGGCCGATGTTTCGGCCCCGTCGAAGAAAAACACGGATTGGTCGATGGCGTCGATGGGCCGGTCGTCTGGCAGCGGCACGCCGGCCAGGGCCGACAGCGTGGCGTAGAAATCCGAGACATGCACGATTTCGTCGCTGACCCGCCCCGGCGCGATCCGGCCGGGCCAGCGCAGGATACAGGGCACGCGCAGGCTGCCCTCCATTGCGGTATGATAGGTGCCACGCCAGGGGCCAGCCGTGCCGCGCCACGGGTTGCGGAACTCGGGCCCGTTGTCGGAACAGAAGACCAGCAGCGTGTCATCGGTGAGGTTCAGCCGGTCCATCGCATCCAGGATCTGGCCAACGCGATGATCCATTTCCAGCATACAGTCGGCATTGCCGCCATAGCCCGATCTGCCATCGAAATCGGGGTGCGACAGGGTCGGGAAGTGCAGGTTGATGATCGGCAGGAACAGGAAGAACGGGTCCGGCCCGTTCCCGTGTTCCTCGAGATAGGCAATGGCCCGGCTTGTGATCTCGTGGTCGATCATGCGCCGGGCGGTTTTGTCATATTCGCCGATCTCGCGGGCCGGTTGCCCGGCCTTGCCTTCCATGATCTGCGGGATGATGGCGACCTCGGGATCAAAGCCGATGCTGTCGGTGAAAAACACCTCGTCGGTGGTGCGCGGGATGCCGTACCAGTCGTCGAAGCCGCGGTCATGCGGGTGCCGGCCGGGGCGGTCGCCGAGATGCCATTTGCCGTACATTGCAGTGCGGTACCCGGCCGACTTAAACTGTTGCGCGAGAGTGATTTCCCACGGTGCGATGCCCTGCGGCAGGTTCGGCGCCACCGATTGCAGCGCCCCGGTGCGGACCGGGTGCCGGCCGGTCATGAAAGCCGAGCGGGTTGGCACGCAGTCGCTTTCGACGTTGAAATTCTGCAGCATCAGCCCCTGCCGCGCCAGCGCGTCGATGCGCGGGGTCGGTGCGCCGCGCAGCGCGCCGCCGCCGTAACAGCCCAGCTCGCCCCAGCCCAGATTGTCGGCCATGATGAAGACGATGTTCGGGCGCGATCCTGCGGTCATGTCCGGTCTCCTTGTGCTGGACAAGTTGTGACAGGCCGGGCTCATTGCGCCAAGCCCTTGCGTGCCGGGGCGGGCGGGTTAAGTGAAAGGTTGCTGGCCGGCGGACAGCGGTGGTAAGCGCGCAGACAGGCAGAAAAGCGAGGGCAGGATGGCGACGCAAGAGGCGGTACTGGAAGTTCTGAAACAGGTGGCCGACCCGGCGTCGGGGCAGGATATCGTTGCCGCAGGGATCCTGCGCGCGCTGACGGTCGAGGAGGACCGGGTCAGTTTCGTGCTGGAGATCGATCCGGAGCGGTCGCAGGCGATGGAGCCGGTCCGGGCCGAGGCCGAGGCCCGGGTGAAGGCGCTGGGCGTGGCGCAGGTTTCGGCGATGATGACCGCGCATTCGGCCAAGGCGCCGCCGGACCTGAAGGCTGCGCGCAAACCGGCCGCGCCGCAGGGGCCGCAGAAGGTGGCCGGGGTTGACCGGATCATTGCCGTGGCCAGCGGCAAGGGCGGGGTCGGCAAATCCACCGTAGCCGCGAACCTGGCGGCGGCGCTGGCGGCGCAGGGCCGGCGGGTGGGTCTGCTGGACGCCGATGTTTACGGGCCGTCGCAGCCGCGGATGATGGGCGTTTCGGGGCGGCCTGCGTCACCGGATGGAAAGACCATCCTGCCGCTCAGGGCGCATGGCGTGACGATGATGTCCATCGGGCTGATGATGGAGGAGGGCAAGGCCGTTGTCTGGCGCGGGCCGATGCTGATGGGGGCGCTGCAGCAGATGATGAACCAGGTGCAGTGGGGCGGTCTGGACGTGCTGATCGTGGATCTGCCGCCGGGCACCGGCGACGTGCAGCTGACGCTGAGCCAGAAATTCGCGGTGGACGGCGCGGTTATCGTGTCCACGCCGCAGGACGTGGCGCTCTTGGACGCGCGCAAGGGGATGGACATGTTCCGTCAGCTGAACGTGCCGATCCTGGGGATGGTCGAGAACATGTCGACCCATATCTGTTCCAATTGCGGACACGAGGAGCACGTGTTCGGCCATGGCGGCGTGGCCGCGGAGGCCGCGAAGCTGGGCGTGCCGCTGCTGGCCGAGGTGCCGCTGCATCTGGATATCCGGCTGGCCGGAGACGGCGGCGTACCGGTGGTGGCCTCGGCGCCGGACAGCGCGCAGGCGGCCGCGTTCATGACGCTGGCGCAGGGGCTGGTCGCGCGCGGGCTGGCTTGAGGCGGCGCAGACAATTCGTGGACGAATTGAGAGCAAATCATGGATGATTTGCCCCGGGGGCGCTGCCGCCGGACCCCGGAGTATTTGAGGCAAGATGAAGCCGGGGAGGGGTGACTCGCTTGTGGCCACTCAGTCCTTTTTGCAGAAATGGAGCGCGATGTAGGGGGGCATGTTGTTGTGGGGTTGGGAGCCGCCGGACAGCAAAGTCTCTTCGTTCGCAATCGTTCTGCGTACTCCCCAATTCACGCCGGTGCTCAAACCCTCAATATTCACAGCTGTGTCGGCGCCTCCATGCGGGACTCGGTGAGTATGAGCGGCGATTTGATCCGAGTTTAGAGTCACTCTCTCTGCGCCGCCTTCATCGCGGAATTTCTTTTCCTCTATGGCCACCTTGTTCTCATCGAAATTCCCCAACCCGGCGCCAACGATGAAACGGCCAGTGGCCAGCGGGAAATTATTCCAGCCTTTCGGGCACCCAGAGGGGATGTCGAAGGCAAGAACCGCGCCGGAGGGGACAGCGTTTTGCGTCGCTTCGACCAACAGGCTTTGAAGGTAACGGATTTCGCGTTCGCGCTGGGACACTTCCAGTGCGACCTCCTTCAGGCAATCGAGGAGTTCGATGCCGGAGGATTTCGAGCTCAGGTTCCCGGCGCAGGCCAGTGAGCTTTGCTGGGCGTCTGAGGCTGTCCCCCAGGCCGCAAGACAGGTCGTCAGGGCACTGACAAGGGCGATGATCTTCAAAATGATCTCCTTTCGGGCCGTTCAATCGGCGCCAGGGAAAAGCTGGTCGACCGTTCCGCTGGACAAGTCCGAGCTGTCTTCGGGATCGCGGGGATCGGGCGGTCCGTCCGACCGGCGTGACATTTCGTTTCTTTCCACCTGCAGGCGCAGTTCTGCAAAGTCCTCCAGCAGGCTGGACACCCCATCGAGCACCATGATGCCGCCTTTCATGGCGTTTACCTGCCCGACGAGTTCCAGGGCCTCTTCCTTGATTTGCAGGACCTGGCTTTCAGCGGCGCGGACGGCGGCTTCGGTGTTCAGAATTTTGGATTTGAGGGCATCGATTTCATCGGTTGCGGCCTCCAGCTTGGCCAGCGCGTCGGCAAGCTCGTCCTGGGCCGAATTCAGTTCCGCTTCGGTGCGTTCGACTGCAGCAACCGCACCGGCGACCTGCGCCTCAGCCGCCTCCTTGGCGACGGATCTGGCCGCGGCTTCTGCGGATTGCGTAATCTCGCTGTAGAGAAAGCTGGCGATTGCCAGCCCTGAAATGCCGACGGCCCCCAGAACAAACAGGAGGTTGTCGCGGCGCGCAGCTCTGGCGCTTTCGAAATTCGATTCGACTTCGTCGCGTATGATCAGTTGTTGCCGTGCGGCGAAATCCTCTCCGCGCCTGATCAAGTAGGCGTCAATCTGGTTTCTGTGATCTTCTGTCAACATGGTGTGCCCGGCATCGGAGGTCGGATCGGTGTTCGGGTTGAGTGTGCCGAAGGAAAATCAACCTGGCAATACCAACATTGGCTGACGGCCATGTCCCGGAGAACGCGGCGACGCAAAAAAATCCCCCGCCGAAGCGGGGGAGCCAGTCACAGGGAGAGAGGGGTAGGATGGGTGGTTCACCCATCCTACTTTGTTGCGCGGTTTTCGATCAGATCGTCCACCACGGAAGGATCAGCAAGAGTTGAAGTGTCCCCCAGCGCGCCGAAATCGTTCTCGGCGATCTTGCGCAGGATGCGGCGCATGATTTTGCCGGAGCGGGTTTTCGGCAGGCCCGGGGCCCACTGGATCACGTCGGGCGAGGCGATGGGGCCGATTTCGGTCCGGACCCAGGTGCGCAGGGCTTTGCGCAGGTCATCGGTGGGTTCGACCCCGTTCATCAGCGTGACGTAGCAATAGATGCCCTGGCCCTTGATGTCGTGCGGGTAGCCGACCACGGCGGCCTCGGCCACGGTTTCGTGGGCGACAAGCGCGCTTTCGACCTCGGCCGTGCCCATGCGGTGGCCGGAGACGTTGATCACGTCGTCGACGCGGCCGGTGATCCAGTAATCGCCGTCCTCGTCGCGGCGGCAGCCGTCGCCGGAGAAGTAGTAGCCCTTGTAGTCGGAGAAATAAGTTTTCTCGAACCGGTCATGGTCGCCCCAGACCGAGCGCATCTGGCCCGGCCAGCTGTCACGGATGGCCAGCACGCCTTCGACGCCGTTGCCTTCGATCACTTCGCCGGAGGTCGGTTCCAGCACCACGGGCTGGACGCCGAAGAACGGGCGCTGGGCGGCGCCGGGCTTGGTGGCATGGGCGCCGGGCAGCGGGGTCATCATGTGGCCGCCGGTTTCGGTCTGCCACCATGTGTCGACGATCGGGCAGTTGCCCTTGCCGACCACGTCATTGTACCAATTCCAGGCTTCGGGGTTGATCGGTTCACCGACGGTGCCCAGCACCTTGAGCGAGGAGAGATCGCATTTCTCGACCCATTCGGTGCCCTGGCCCATCAGCGCGCGGATCGCGGTGGGGGCGGTGTAGAACTGGTTCACCTTGTGTTTTTCGCACACGGCCCAGAACCGCGAGGCATCGGGGTAGGTGGGCACACCTTCGAACATGACCGTGGTGGCGCCATTGGCGAGCGGGCCGTAGACGATGTAGCTGTGGCCGGTGACCCAGCCCACATCCGCGGTGCACCAGTAGATGTCGCCGTCATGGTAGTCGAAGGTGATTTCCTGCGTCATCGACGCGTAGACAAGGTATCCGCCGGTGGAGTGCACGACGCCCTTGGGCTGACCGGTGGAGCCGGAGGTGTAGAGGATGAACAGCGGATCCTCGGCGTTCATCTCTTCGGCCGGGCAATTGGCGTCCACGCCTGCGGCCTCTTCGTGCAGCCAGAAGTCGAGCCCGTCGCGCCAGGCAACCTGATCGCCGGTGCGCCGGACGACAAGGCATTTGACCTCGTCGAAATCGTTCAGCAGGGCCTGGTTGACGTTGTCCTTGAGCTTAGTGGCGCGGCCGCCGCGCGGGGCGGAGTCTGCGGTGATCAACAGCTTGGCGTCACAGCCGTTGACCCGGGCGCCCAGCGCGTCGGGCGAGAACCCGGCGAACACGATCGAGTGGATCGCGCCGATCCGGGCGCAGGCCAGCATCGCATAGGCGGCCTCGGGGATCATCGGGAGGTAGATGATGACCCGGTCGCCCTTGGTGACGCCCAGCTTTTTCAGGACGTTGGCGAAGGTGCCGACTTCGCTGGCGAGCTGGTTGTAAGTGATGTGCAGCGCATCGTCGGTGGGTTCGTCGGGTTCCCAGATGATCGCCGTCTGGTCGCCGCGGGTGGCGAGGTGACGGTCGATGCAGTTGGCGGCGACGTTCAGCGTGCCGTCGGCGAACCAGTTGATGTTGACATTGCCGAGCGTGAAGTCGACGTCGCGGACCTTGGTGAAGGGTTTGATCCAGTCGACGCGCTTGCCGTGTTCAGCCCAGAATGCATCGGGGTCTGCGACAGAGGCCGCGTACATTTCGTCGTATTGGTCGGCGTTCACATGGGCGCCGGCGATCATCTCCGACGACGGGGCATAGGTTTTGGATGCGGTGTCCGCGGGCGACATTCTGGGCTCCTCCTCCAGGTGATGCGCCGGTTCCGGCGTCTGGGAGTATGCTATCCGGCTGCGCGGCGCTGCGCCAGATTTGAGCACGGATCATACCGAGAGATGAAAATATTGGAATAAGTCTCGGTTTTAGATGGATTTGCTTGTCAACGTTTTTCGGATTTGGGTGCGGCATTGTAAATTTTTTGCGGGGCAAAGGCTCAAATGCCTGTAAGGGCGGGGGTTTCGGAGTCAACGTGTCGTGCCGTTGCGGCAACCGGCGGGGCGAGGGCATACAGGCCCCCCGCGTTGTGGCATACTGTGCCTGTGCGATTGCGGAGAATTTGGCGTGCGGGTGGTGGTTTTTGCGATGTGTCTGGCGGGGCCGGCGGCGGTGTCGGCACAGCAGGCCTGTCAGCCGCTGCAGGGCACGCCGGCGCATGCGACCTGCCTGAACGAGCAGTTGTCGCGGACGACCGATCCCACGCTGCGCGCGCTGGAGCGCGATGCACTGGGCGCGCCGCCGCCGCTGGTGGCGCCGGATCTCAACCTGTCGCAGCGGGACGGGGCGTTGCCCCCCGCTTATTCCCCGGATTTCTCTGCCGGTCAGGCGGCGCAGCGGCTGCGGCTGGAGCAGAGTACCCAGTCGCGCAGCCGCGATTTGTCGGGGCGGATCAACCAGTCGCTCAGCCCGCAGATCGGGGCGCCGCTGTACTGATGCGCACCCGGCTGCCGGATCAGCCGTCCGTCGCGCCGATATCCCAGAAGAGCCCCGTCATCACGCGCAGGCCGTCATGGCACAGCGACAGGAGCGTGTGTTCGTCCGGCGCGTGCTGGGAGCAGCCGCGGTAGGAATGCGGCACCCAGACGGTGGGCAGGCCGAGGATGTCGGAAAAAACGTGATTGGGCAGCGATCCGGCAAGGTTCGGGACGACATGGGCCGGCGCCCCGGCGGTGGTTTCAATGCTGCGCCGCACGGTTTGCACCCAGGGGTGGGACGGGTCAAGCCGGGTGGCGGGAAACAGCACCCTGTCTGCGCCTTCGATGAGGATGTCGGTGAACCCCTGCGCATCAAGGTGGCGGCGCAGGGCGGGCAGGATGCCGGCGGCGTCGGTGCCGGTGACAAAGCGCAGCTGGCAGGTGGCGCGGGCCTCGCCCGAGATGGCGTTGACCGGCGCCCCGGGGTTGCCCGAGGTCATGGCCAGCACCGCGAAGCTGTTCCAGCCCAGCACCCGTTCGGACGGGGTCAGGCCCGGTTCGCCCCAGTCCGGGTCGATCGCGGGGCCGGATCCGTCCGAGGCGGGCAGGTCGCGGATCAGGGCGCGGATGTCGGGTGTCAGGCTGTCGGGGCGCCATTCGGGGATGCAGATTGCGCCACGGGCGTCACAGATGGTGGCAATGGCGTGGATCAGGCGCTGGGCAGGGTCGGCCAGCAGGCCGCCCCAGTTGCCCGAGTGATGCGCGCCGTCGCGCAGCCGGATAGCGAGGTCGAAATTGATGGCGCCGCGTGTGCCCATGAAGATGGTCGGCACCTGCGCGTCGAGCCGCGGGCCGTCCGATGCGATCAGAACATCCGCCGCCAGCCGGTCGCGGTTGTCGGCGCAGAACCGGTCCAGCCCGGGCGATCCGGTTTCCTCGGACATTTCGATCAGAAGTTTGAGGTTGAACCCGAGACAGCCGCGGGTTTCCAGAACCGATCGCAGCGCCAGCAGGTTGATCAGGTGCTGGGATTTGTTGTCGGCGGTGCCCCGGCCATAGAGCCGGTCGCCCTCGGCGGTCAGTGAAAACGGGGTCAGCCCGTCCCGCCACTGATCGTCCTGCCCGCGGATGACGTCGCCATGCCCATAGCTGAAGACGGTGGGCAGGTCCGGGTTTTCGATCCGTTCCGCCAGCAGGAACGGGCCGCCCTCCGGGGCGGGGTTGTCAAACCGCGTGATTTGCGCCCCAAGCGGGGCGAGCAGCGGCGGAAGCGTGTCGTGGATGTATTGCTGCAAGACGGCGCGGCGGTCGGGGTTCTGGCTTTCGGTCGGGCAGGCGACGAGTTTTGCCAGCCAGTCGGTGAAGGTGCCGTCGGCAATCAGTGCATCGGCGCGGGCCAGTGCGGTGTCGCGCGGGTTCACGCCACGGGGCCTTCGGCGCGCAGCCCGGCCATTTGCAGGTCGAACCCGTTCTGGATGTGGCGGGTGAACGCCTCCAGCGCCTTGGCCCGGTCGCCGGCTTCGATGGTGTCGACCAGCGCCATGTGATCGCCAAGCGAATGCGCCAGGTCGATGTTTTCGATCGTGGCAAACAGGTGGAAGGCCATGGCCTTGCCCCAGATCATGTCGAACATTTCCAGCAGGAACCGGTTGCCGGCCCGTTCGATGAAGGCGCGGTGAATGTTGCGGTTGGCGTCGAAATAGGCCGCGGCGGTCTGGGTCTCCAGGTCTTCTTCGCGATGCACCACGTCGCGCAGGAAGGTGATGTCGGCGGGGTCCCGGCGCGCGGCGAGGATGCGGGCGCACTGTCCTTCGACGGCGGCGCGGGATTGGTACAGGTCCTTCACCTCCTGATCGTCCATGCGGTAGAGCCGGAAGGAGCCGCGGTTGGACACTTCGAGCACGCCTTCCTGTTCCAGCCGCATCAGTGCCTCGCGCACTGGGGTGCGGGAAATCTGCATTTCGGCGGCGAGCTTTTCCTGAACCAGCCAGTCGTCCGGGCCAATCTCGCGCTGCATGATGGCGGAAACGAGCTGCTCGTAGACCTCGTCCGCGAGGCGGCGGCGGGCAGGTTGGATTGATTTGAGCGGCACGGTGCACCTCCGGGTCGGCGTATTTCTGTATACCGAATACAGAAATACAATGGCAAGCGTTGCGTCGGAACGCCCGGCCGGCCCGGAGGCGGGGCCGGGGCGATCAATTCGAGATGCCGACGGCCTGACCCAGATAGCGCGTTTCGCTGAGCTGCCGCGTCAGGAAGCCTGCCACATCGGCGCGGGCGATGTTGAGAGACAGCAATTTGATCGTGGTGTCAAACCCTTCCTTGAAACGGCCGGTGGCGGGGCCGTCGGTAAAGGCGCTGGGCCGCACGATGGTCCAGTCGAGACCGCTGGCGCGGACGAGGTGTTCCTGCAGTTCATGGTCGCGGAAGACCGGGGCCAGCAGGGCGCCGAACATGATGTGCTTCCAGAAGAAATTGAGATTACCCCAGCTTTCATGGGCGCCCAGCGTCGACTGGCAGATCAGGCGGCGCACGCCATGGGTCTGCATGGCGTTGATGACGTTGAGCGTGCCACCGGACCGGATGCGGCTTTTGCGGGTCATGCCGGCGCCGAAGGTGATGACGGCGGCGTCGTGGCCGGGGATCGCTGCGTTCACGTCCGCGGAGCGCATGGCGTCGCCGGGCTGCAGGGTCAGGTTGGGGTGCAGGTCGAGTTTGCCGGGATTGCGGGCAAAGGCGGTGACGTCATGGCCGGCCTCCAGCATTTGCGAAACGGCGAGGCGGCCGACGGTTCCGGTGGCGCCGAAGATGATGACTTTCATGTCTGGGTCTCCTTGGATGTCGATCAACTTGACACTGTGTAAAGTTGACATTGTGTCAATTAAGAGTACCTTGACGTCATGTCAAGTGAAAATCCGAACACCCGCACCCGCATTCTCGACACGGCATGGCGTCTGCTGGAGGATGGCAGGCCGGTGCGCATGTCCGACATTGCAAAGGCCGTTGGGATCAGCCGGCAGGCGCTGTACTTGCATTTCCCCGGCCGGGCCGAGCTGCTGATCGCCGTGACGCGGCATGTGGACGAGGTGCTGGAGGTGGATGCGCGGTTGGCAGAAAGCCGGGCGGCTGCACGGGGCACCGACCGGCTGGCGGCCTTCATCGGGGCCTGGGGCGGGTACATCCCGGAGATACAGGGGGTGGGTCGGGCCCTGATGGCGATGCAGGCCGGGGACGCCGAAGCCCGCGCCGCATGGAGCGGGCGGATGCAGGCCATGCGCGAAGGGTGCGAGGCGGCGGTGGCTGCGCTGGCGGCGGACGGGGACCTGCGGGACGGGCTGGACCCGGCCACGGCGACGGATTTGTTGTGGACGCTGTTGTCGGTGGAAAACTGGCTGCGGCTGCGCGAGGAATGCGGCTGGTCGCAGGACAGGTACATGGCGGTGATCCGGCAGCTCTGTCACGACACGCTGGTGGCGGGGGGCCGTTTTCTTTGACAGAAAACGGCCGGAAACGTTGAAAGTTTCCGGGGCCGCCGGTGGGGCAAAGAAAAATCTTGCACCTCAATGTATACAGTATACGGTACACGAAAACGGGAGGTGCGATATGTGTGGAATCGCCGGACGTATACTGAATGCCCCGGGCAAGGTGGGCCGGGATCTGGTCGAGCTGATGGATGCGCAGGAGCATCGCGGGGTCGACAGCACGGGGTTCGCCATTTACGGCCCCCCGCGCGACAGCGGTTATGTGCTGCGCGGGATGGGGTTTGACAAGGCGGCGATCGATGCGGACGTGGCCGATCTGGTCCATGTCATCCGCGATCACGGCGCGGATCTGAAGGCGGATCCGCAGCTGCTGAGCGACAGTGCGGCGCATTACTGTTTCCGCATGGAAATCAGCGATCCGCGCGATCTGGCGGCCTGGGTGGCGGATGCCGACACGCTGACGGATCGGATCGAGATCCAGTCCTGCGGCCGGTCGCTGGAGATCATCAAGGATGTCGGCGGCGCCGCGGCGGTGGCCGACAAGCACGGCGTGCGCGAGATGGAGGGTTCCCACGGGCTGGGCCATGCACGGCTGGCGACGGAATCGAGCGTGCTGCCCAATGCCAGCCACCCGTTCTGGGCGCGGCCGTTTTCTGACGTGGCGATCGTGCATAACGGCCAGATCACCGACTATTACACGTGGCGCGAGAAGCTGGAGCGTCAGGGCTACCGGTTCCTGACCGGCAATGACAGCGAGCTGATCGCGGTCTGGGTCAGCGACCAGATGAAAGACGGGCTGAGCATGGAACAGGCGCTGAAGAAGTCGATCACTTCGATCGACGGGGTATTTACCTTCATGATTGCCAATACCGATGGGATCGGCTTTGCCAAGGACCGGTTCGCGATGAAGCCGCTGGTGGTGATCGACCAGGGCGGAGACATTGCCATGGCGACCGAGGAACAGGCGGTGCGCCGGGTGTTCACGGATGAATGCGACGTGATCAATTATGACGGGCCGAGCCTGACCGGGCTGTGGGGCGTCGGCAACAGGGCAATGGCGGCATGAGCGAGTATATTGTCGATGTGGGACAGCGCCACATCCGGGAGGTCAACGAGGAGATCCAGGAGGCCTGCAGGCGCGGCGACCGCATCCGCGTGGTCAACACGCTGTCGCGGCACAATCTGGGGGTCGGGCTGCCGCCCGGGGCGGAGCTCTATTTCGAGGGATCGGTCGGCTATTACTGCGGCGGGCTGAACACCGGCGCGACGGTCGAGATCGAACGCAATGCGGGCTGGGCCGTGGGCGAGGGCATGTCCGACGGGCATATCACCGTGGGCGGCTATGCCGGCATGTCGGTCGGCGCGGCGATGATGGGCGGCACGATCCATGTGAAAGGCGATGCCGGACCGCGCTGCGGTGTGGCGATGAAGGCCGGCAATATCGTGGTTGAGGGCAGGATCGGTTACCAGTCGGGTTTCATGGCCCATTCCGGCCGGATCATCGCGCTGGGCGGGGCCGGCGACAGCTGCGCCGATGCGCTGTGGTCGGCCGAGGTCTGGGTCGCCGGCGAGGTCGACAGCTACGGGGTCGACGTGGTGGTGAAGGAGCCCACCGCCGAGGAGGTGGCCGAGGTGAACGCGATACTGGAGCCGCTTGGGCTGGCCGACAGTTCGCATAACTGGCGGAAAATGATTTCGGGCGAGCGCCTGTGGTATTTCGAGAGCCGCGACGCCAGTGCCTGGCTGATGATCTGAAACGGGCGATGGGTGCCGAGCACCCATCCTACGGGTCGCGTAGGATGGGTGGTTCCCACCCATCCGCGACAGGGAAGTGACAAACATGTCTGACAACGACACCAAAGGGTACACCTATCCGTTCGAGCTGCCGCCCGAAGAGGAAATCCGGTTTCAGGATGCCGGCGCCGTCGAGGGCCGGCCGGCCGGTGTGCCGTCGTCCTATGACGAGGGCGGGTCCACGCGCTGGACGCCCGAGGCGATCTCGGAGGTGCATGCGCTGGCGCAGCTCGGACGCTATCAGGTGCGCGGCTACAACACGTTCAACAAGCAGTTGCCGACCTTCGATGATCTGACCTTCGTGCCGGCGACGATGACGCGCCTGCCGCTGGAGGGCTACCGCGAGAGCTGTGATGCGACGACGGTGCTTGGCGGTGGCCGCGGACCGGACGTGGTGGCCAAGCCGCTGGAGCTGAAGATCCCGATTTACATCGCGTCGATGTCTTTCGGGGCGCTCAGCGCCAGCGCCAAGGCCTCGCTGGGCTATGGCGCCAGCCGGGTCGGCACGCTGACCTGCACCGGCGAAGGCGGGATGCTGGAGGAGGAGCGCGCGGCCTCCGACCTGCTGATCTACCAGATGTCGCCGGCGCGCTACCGGATCGATCTGGACCATTTGCGCCGGGCTGACGGGCTGGAGATCGTTGTCGGGCAGGGCGCCAAGCCGGGTACCGGCGGGCTTCTTCTGGGCATGAAAGTGTCCGAGCGGGTGAGCCGGATGCGCACGCTGCCCGAGGGGGTCGACCAACGCTCGACGATCCGGCACCCGGATTTCCTGGGGGCGGACGATCTGGCGGTGAAGATCGAGGAGCTTCGGATCGCGACCAATTACCAGGTGCCGATCTCGCTGAAAATGGGGGCGACGCGGCCGCGTTACGACGTGGCGATCGCGGCCAAGGCCGGGGCGGATATCATCGTGGTCGACGGCGCTGAGGGCGGCACCGGGGCCAGCCCCGAGCTGCTGCTCAACCACACCGGTATTCCGACCATGAGCGCGATCCGCGCCGCCCGGGAAAGCCTGGATGAATGCGGCATGACCGGCAAGGTGTCGCTGGTGGCCGCGGGCGGCATCCGCTCGGGCGTGGATGCCGCGAAATGTCTGGCGCTGGGCGCCGACGCGGTGATGATCGGCAACTCCGCGATGATCGCGATGGGCTGCAATTCGCCGCGTTATGTCGAGGATTACGCAAAGCTGGGCACCTCGCCCGGGGCCTGCCACCATTGCCATACCGGCCTGTGCCCGGTGGGGATCTGCACGCAGGACCCGGATCTGGAGGCGCGGATGGATCCCCATGCCGGGGCCGAGCGGGTGGCCCGTTACCTGACCGCGATGACGATGGAAATCACCGCGCTGGCCAAGGCTTGCGGCAAGTCTTCGGTGCACAATCTGGAAGTCGAGGATCTGCGCGCGCTGTCCTTCGAGGCGTCGGCCTATACCGGTGTGAAGATGGCCGGCATCGACCGGACCTTCGACTGGTGAGCCGGGCAGCGGAGTAGCGTGCGGATGCAGATGCCCCGCATCCTGGTGTTTCAGCATTGCCCGCCCGAGCATCTGGGGCGGTTCGCGCCCCTGTTCGCGGCCCGCGGCATCGCGCCGGTGACGGTTGAGCTGGATCAGGGCGGGCAAATCCCTGATCTGGCGGGGTTCGACGGGCTTTGGGTGCTGGGCGGTCCCCAGCAGGTCTGGCAGGAAGACGATCATCCATGGCTGCGCGCCGAAAAGGCCGCCATTCGCGAGGCGGTGCAGGAGCGTGGCATGGCCTTTATGGGGCTGTGCCTGGGCCATCAGTTGCTGGCCGAGGCGACGGGTGGTCGCGTGGGGCCGAGCGCAACGCCGGAGGTGGGCATTCTGTCGGTGGAGCTGACGAAGGCCGGGCGCGGAGCGGCGCTGTTTGCCGGGTTGTCGCCGGTGATGAGCTGTGTGCAGGGGCACGGGGCAGAGGTGGCCGAACTGCCGGAGGGCGCGGTGTCGCTGGCCAAATCGCCATCGTGCGGCGTGCAGGCAATTCAGGTCGGCGACCGGGCCTTCGGCGTCCAGTTTCACATGGAGCTGACTCCCGACATGATCGATGCCTGTCTCGAGCTGCCGGAATACAAGGCCGATTTCGACGCGATGCTGGGGCCGGAGGGCGTGGCGGCGTTTCTGGCCGCGAACCGGGCGCAGGCGGGGATGTTCGACGCCGATGCGAAACGGCTTTTTGACAACTGGATGGCGCTGAGTTTTGGCCTGTAGGTCAGGCCGCGCGTCAGATCCGCGGACGGGGCGCGGGATCCTTTTATCGGGATTTGAGTATTTGGACAAAGATGAAGCGCAGGAGTGTTGCCCCGGCCACGCGGGAGGGGCAATGATCCGGGCGACAGACCCGGCGGTGCCGGGAGTCGTTCGGGATTGAAGGTGAGGGCGTCGCGGTCTGCGGGGGAGGGCCAAGGGGAGGAGCTGACATGAACCAGCCGCGGGCGCTGATCGAGGGCAGGCCGGCCCTGATTGTCATCGATATTCAGGCCTCGACCTTTATCGATCACAGCGACGACAGGGCGATACCGAACAAGGACGGCTATGCCGGCCGGATGTGGCAGGCGCGCGGCGCCATCGACGCGGCGCGCGCGGCGGGCATCCCGGTGATCTTCATTCAGGAGGTGCACCGGGCGGACCTGGTGGATTTCGGCCGGGAGCTGGACGGGGCCGAGACGGTGCATTGTCTGGAGGATGATCCGCGCACCGCGCTGGCGGTGGAGCAGATGGGGATCAGGCCCTCGGACTACCGGGTGCCGAAGCGGCGCTATTCGGCGTTTTTCGGGACCGATTTCGAGATCCTGCTGCGCGGGCTGAAGGTGGAGACGCTGATAGTGGTCGGCGGGCTGACGGATGTCTGCGTGCATTACACCTTTGTCGACGGGCACCAGTCGGATTTTTTCTGCCGGGTGATCGAGGAGTGCGTGGCCGGGTCTTCGGAAGAGGCGCATGAGGCGGCTTTGCGGGTAATGGAATATCTGCAGACCGGGGCGCGGCGCGGCCTGCAGGAAACGGTGGAGGCCATGGCGGCCTATGGTGCGGCGTAATAGACGGGTGGCGATGGCCGGGCCGGAGGGTGTAAAGCCCGGGAAGCGGCGGCACGCGGGCGATGCGCCGCGGGGGCGGATCGCGGCAAGCGGAGCGGAGAGACATGAAGATCGCGGTGTATGATTGCGTGGCGGGCGACGCGCTGACCGAAAAATACGGGCCGACGGGCGACCATGTGGTCCGCTGGATCGCGCCGCACCTGCCGGAGGCCGCGTTCGTGCCGGTGCATGTGGCCGGGCCGGATGCGCCGTCGGCGCCGGGGGCGGTTGACGGGGTGATCATCTCGGGTTCGGAAAAGGGTGTATATGACGTGACCGCATGGATGCAGCCGCTGCGGGATAATCTGCAGGCGCACCGGAACCACGGAACGCCGCTGTTCGGGATCTGTTTCGGGCATCAGCTGATGGCGGATGTGTTTGGCGGCCGGGCAGAGAAGGCGGATCATGTCTTTGCCGCCGGGTCGCGGCGGTTCGATATGGGCGGGGCCGCGACGCCGGCCTATGTGGCGCATCAGGATCAGGTGACGCGGATACCGCCGGGGGCCGAAGTGGTGGCGTCGGCGCCCTATTGTCCGGCGGCGGCGCTGGCTTATGATTTTCCGGCGCTTTCGGTTCAGTTCCATCCTGAATACGACGCGCAGTTTGCCGAGGATCTGCTGGATATGTTCGGCAATGAGCTGATGGATGCGGCGGATATGGAGGCGGCGCGGTCCACGATCACCGGCGAGGTGTCGGCGGATCTCTATGCCGCGGAAGTGGCGGCGTTCTTTCGGGCGCATCTGGCGGCCGGGACAGTGCGGCGGGCTTGATTCAGGTCAAAGCCGGTCCCGGTCTGCGCCGCTAGACTGCCGCCTATCCAAGAGGAGGATGTCATGAGCGGGTTCAGCCGGAAACTCAGAGATTTTCTTGCGCAGGAACGAACCCGCGCCGAGATCGAAGCGATGTCGGATGTCGAGGTTGCGGATATCGGGCTGGACCGGAGCGATCTTTATAATTTCGCCGCGGCCCGGCCGCAGATGCGGATGCAGATGCTGCGCATGGCCGAACAGTTCGGCCTGTCCGAGGAAGATGTGACGCGGCCGCGCTGGCGGGCGCTGGAATGCGTGCACAAGTGCCGGACCTGCAGCCAGCCGGAAGCCTGTTTCCGGTATCTTGCGGGCATGGGCGACGGATCGTTCGGACAGGCCGATTGCCCGAACGCGGAAAGCTACAGCGAGATTGCCGCCGGCAAGAAGTGAGATCCGCGGCAGCGGGTTCAGCGGCGCGGCGGGCGCTTGGGATTTCAGAACTTGCGGCGCGGCGGATTTGCGGCTTAGGGTCCGGTATGCGTATCCCGGTCTGTGTTTTCATGGTTCTGGTATGGCCCGTGGTTCTGTGGGCGCAGGATATCGAGCTGGAGCTGGTGTTGCTGGCTGACACCTCCGGTTCGATCGACAAGCATGAGGTCGAGTTTCAGCGCAAGGGCTATGCCGAGGCGATCAGCGATCCGCGGGTTGTCCGGGTGATCGAGGCCAGCGCCTATGGCGCGATCGCGGTGACTTATGTGGAGTGGGGGGAAACCCAGCAGGTGATCGCGCCGTGGGCGCGGATTGCCACGCAGGCGGATGCCGATGCCTTTGCCCGCAGCATTCTGAAGCCGCCTCGCGCGGTGGGCGGCAAGAACGCCATCGGGGCGGCGTTGCTGCTGGGCAAGACGCTGATCGAGGAAAACGAGTTCGACGGGTGGCGCCGGGTGGTCGACATCTCCAGCGACGACGCGCGCAGCGGCGGCGAACCGACGACCGAGGAGGCGCGCGATCAGCTGGTCGCGGCGGGGATCACCATCAACGGGCTGCCAGTGCCGGTGCTGTGCCATTATTGCCTGGGCCGGGCGAGCGGGCGCGACAAGATGCTGAAGGCGTATCGCGAGCGGATCATCGGCGGCACGGGGGCCTTTGTGCTGATGGTCGAGGAGCGGTCGCGCTTTGTCGATGCGTTGCGGCGGAAGCTGATACTGGAGATTGCCGGGCGCATGCCGGAGGACCCGCCTCTGGACGGGCCCTATGAGACCAGCGCGGTGTTGCCGGCGCGGTAGGGTCGCGGGTGCAGAGATTTGGCTGTGCGGCCTCACTGACGATTGCAAACGCCTGAAGACCTCCCCCGCGCGTGAACGCGGCCCACTGGGCCGCCGCGCATCGCCGGGCCGTACCCCGGCACGGCGATTTGGTGAGGGGGCCGCGATCTCTCGAGGGTCTACGGAGCTTGCGGGATAAACCGGCCGCCATCACCACTGGTTCGCCGTGCCACGGCCCGGCGATGCGCGGCGCGTCATTTCAAAATTGAACGGGTTGTCAGGGCCTCTGGCCTGAAATCACGGCCCGCAGGCACCTCTATCGTCCGCTCGGGCTTTCCTGCGGGGTCAGTTTGCGCCGGCCGGCGATCTTGAACCGGTCGGCGGTGCCATAGTCGCCCACGGCCACCCCAGCGACGAAATCACCGAACACGGGGCCGTGTTTGTAGAGATGGCCCGAGCAGCCGCCGGCAAACAGCACGTTTTCGTGCTGCGGATGCCAGTCGACGATGAAATGCGTGTCCGGGGTCAGGATGATCTGGTTGAACTTGGAATCGACCACCCGTTCCCCGACCAGTCCCGGGAAGCGCCGCTGGATATAGGACCGGGTGCGGCTGAGCATGGCCTGATCGACCAGCCGTTCGCTATCATCAATGTCGATATGGCTGGGAATGACCACCGCGGCCTTGACGCCCGAGCCTTCGGTCGAGGGCAAGCCAAACGAGCCCTGTCCGTGGTCGATCCAGCAGGGCATCGGCCCCTGATCGAAGCTGTCATCGCCATCGGGGGTCGAGGTGTAGAACACGTTGACACCGACCACGGTTCCGATCGGTTTGATCGTGCGCGGGAACATGTCCGCCATCCACGGGCCGGTGGCGATCACGATCACGTCCGCCTCCAGCGGGTGGCCGTCCAGCATCGGGCGTTCCTCGCCGTCGGTGGTGACCCGGCCGCGTTTCAGCGTGCCGCCGGCGGCAAGGAACAGGTCCAGCGCCGTGCGCACGCCGCGATGGGCCATGACCATGCCGGCCTCGGGCTCGAACAGGCCATATGCGATGTCATCGACCTTGAACTGGGGAAACCGTGCCGTGATGTCAGAGGGCGAAAACTTGTAATAGGGCACACCCATTCGGTCGAACGTGTCGGCGGTGTCGTCTTCCCAGTGGCAGTGGCCCTCGGTGGCGAGGATCAGCGCGCCACACTGATAGATCAGTTGCTGACCGGTTTCCGCCTGCAGTTCGAGCCAGCGGTTCCAGCTGTCCCGCGCCCAGAGCGTATAGAAATCGTCGCGCCCGTGGATTGACCGGATCACCCGGTTGTAATCGGTCGAGGCGGCGCGGGAATGCCCCGGTTCCCAGCGGTCGATCAGCGTGACCTGTTCGCCCCGGCGCTGCAGGTGCAGGGCGGTCATGACGCCGGCAATGCCGGCGCCGACGACGATGATGTCCGACCCTGTTCTCATGTCCGGATCGGACCCGGCAGGGCGGTGACGGGCCGGATGCCGGCAGCCTTTGGTTTCCGGCTTTGTTCGGAGCGGGTTGTGAAATCGAATGAACAAGACATGATGAGCCCTATCAGAAACCCCTTGCCGGATACTGTATTTGTGAATACTGTATACAGAATACGGTCGCATGGCAAGAACCGGAAAAGACAGGGAGAAAAGATGACCGGATCCGATTTTTCGTTGCCCGAGGGTACACATACCGTGGCCATGGGACTGGGCGATGCCAATGGAATCATGCGCGGCAAGCGCTTTCCGGCAAGCCATTGGGACAATATCTGCAAAAGCGGAAATGCCATGTCGATCGCGACTTTCGCCATCGATATGACTTGCGATGTCTGGGACACGCCGTATGTGAATTTCGGCAATGGCTACCCGGACATGCACGTGTTCCCGGTGTCAAAGCCGGTGCCGATGCCATGGGAGCCTGGCGTGGCGATCTGTTTTGCGCGCGCCGAGGGCATGGATCACAATCCCCTGCCGGTCGATCCGCGTCAGGCGCTGATCCGGCAGCTCGAACGGGCGTCGGGCATGGGATACGAAATCCAGGTCGGAACCGAGCTGGAATTTTATCTGCTGGATCCGGAAACCAACAAGCCCAAGGATCAGGGGATCGGCGTTTACGGGCTGGACCGTGCGGCCGAGCTGGAACATGTGCTGGGTCCGATCCGGCAGCAGATCAACGAATGCGGCATCCCGATCGAACAGTCGAACCCGGAATATGCCGCCGGTCAGGTCGAGGTGAATATCCGCTATGACGAGGCCCTGCTGGCCGCCGACCGCGTGGTGATGTTCCGCTCGCTGGTCAAGCAGCTGGCCCATGCGCATGGTTACCGGGCGACGTTCATGGCCAAGCCGTTCTTCGAGGAGTCCGGCAACGGCTTCCACGCGCATTATTCGCTGTGGAAGGACGGCAGCAACGCCTTTGCCGACAATGGTAAGCTGAACGGGCTGGGCCGGAATTTCGTGGCCGGTCTGCAAAAGCGGATGAGCGAGGCGGCCATCTGCGGATCGCCGACGCCGAACGGGTTCCGCCGGCGCCAGCCCTATTCGTTCTGTCCGGTCAACAACACCTGGGGGATCGACGACCGGACGGTCGGCATCCGCATCATTCAGGGGGCCGACAGCGCAGTGCGCGTGGAAAAGCGTGACGCGGGCGCGGATTGCAATCCGTTTTACCTGCTGGCGACCGACATTGCCGCCGGGCTGGACGGGATCGAGCAGGGCATGGAGCCCTCGGCCATATGCGAAGGCAACGGCTACGAGGATGAAAACGCCGAACCGATCCCGACCGATGCGCAGGAAGCGGTGAAACTGGCGCGCGGGTCGGACTGGCTGAAGGATGTCATGGGGGAATACGCCTATGAAATCTACCTGCAGCAGGCCGAACGCGAGCTGGAATTCCTCGCCGGCCAGGTGACCCCGGTCGAGACCAAGCGTTACCTGGTGAACTTCTGATGCGGCTCGGGCGGGTGACAGGCACGGTGACGGCCACGGTAAAGAACGCGGGGCTGACAGGCTTCAAGCTGATGGTCGTGGACTATGTGGACGGTGCCGGTAAGGTGCTGGATCCCGCCCGCGCGGCTGCAGATACCTGCGGGGCCGGGGTTGGTGACACGGTTCTGATCGTCGAAGGCTCGGCCGCACGGCTGCCGGCTCAGGCGACGGGTGTTCCGGTCGATGCCGCGATCGTGGCGATCGTGGATCAGATTTCAGTTGGAAAATAGCGGTTTACGCAGAGGAGACACAAATGGCGAAACCAGCGGCGGGCCAGACGGCCCTGGGCATGATCGAGACCCGTGGTCTCGTGGCCTCGATCGAAGCAGCGGACGCGATGGTCAAGGCGGCCAGCGTGACCATCGTTTGCCAGACCAAGGCCGGCGGCGGGCTGGTCTCGACGCTTGTACGCGGCGAGGTTGGCGCGGTGAAGGCGGCAACCGATGCCGGCGCGACGGCGGCCAACAAGGTGGGCGAGGTTGTGTCCGTGCATGTGATCGCACGGCCGCATGACGAGCTGGAGGCGATCATCGAGGGGCTGGGCGCCGGTTCGGCGGCCTGAACCTGAGCTTTCGGCGGGGCAAAATTCTTTGAAAAATTCTTGCGCGCCCTGAGATCGACGGGAGGGCAGAGATGTCGAACGCTTTCGCAGATTTTGCTGATGCGGTGAGCCGGTCTTCGGTTTCGGCGCCGCCTGCCACTGTGCCGGACTATACCCGCATTGCGGTTCTGGGCGGCGGCGCGGATGCAAGGCTGATTGCCGCGCTGAGCCTGGCCGGGGCGTGCGAGGTCACCCTGTTTTCGGCCTATGGTGCAGAGCTTGAAACGATGCGGGCGGCGTCCGGCATCGCGTTGCGCGGGGCCGGGCCGGTGGGCTCTTATCAGGTGGACCGCGACGCGGCGCCCTCGGTGCGCCTGACGGCAGAGCTGGACAGTGCGGTGCGCGGGGCCGAGGTGATCTTTCTGACCGGGCCGGTGCACAAGCAGCGCACTTACGCGATGGTGCTGGCTGATCATCTGTCCGACGGGCAGGTTCTGGTCCTGCCGCAGGGCCGGTCGCTGGGCGCGCTGGAAACCGCGTGGTTTCTGCGCATCGGCGGGGCAACTGCGGATGTGACCATCGTCGAATGTCAGGGGCTGCCTTACTGGATCGATGCGCAGGGGGCGGTGCTGAACCTCTCTGCCGCGGCCCCGGTGGCCGCGGCGACGCTGCCGTCGGGCCGGGCGCCGGTTCTGGCCGGGCTGGCAAAGCTTCTGCCGAACCTGCGGCCCTGTGACAGCGTGCTTGCGTCCGGTTTTGCCGACGGGTCCGCGCTGGTCGAGTTTCCGGCCTTGCTGATGAGCGGGCCGGCGCTGGGCGAGGGGGCTGTTGCTGTGCCGATGGGCGGTCAGCCGCTGCCGGAGAACCAAAATTTCGCGGCCCTGATCGGGCCCGAACAGCGCAGCATCATCGACCGTCTGGCCGAGGAACGCCGGGCGGTCGGGCGCTGTTTCGGTCTGCGGGAACTGTCCGGGACCGAGGACTGGATTGCCACCCATGCCGGAACCCTGAAGGGAGACGGGCCGCGGCCCGTGCCGGACGCGGCGGCGGCCAGGGCGCTATTGCGCGACGGTGTGATCGGATCGTTGGTGCCGCTGTGTTCGGCAGCACAGCTTGCCGGCGTGGACGTGCCGGTGACGCAATCGATGATCACGCTGGCCTCGGCCGTTCTGGGCGCGGATGTGGCCGCGGCGGGGCGCAAACTGCAGACCATCGGGATCGAGGCCGGCGATATTGCGGAGGCGCGTCTGGCGATGGACCGGATCGCAATGGAGGGCCGCTGAGCATGTCCTGTTCGATTGCACAGGTTGACCGGGCCAAACGCGATGGCCGCCGAGCCATCCGCTGGGAACAGACCGTTGCCCGCGGCAATCGCGGCCCCGGCCCGGACGCGCGTATTCTCATTGAAATGAAACAGGACATGCCGTGATGGATGCCGACCTGAAATCCGTGGCCGCGGCCCGGCGCTGTGCCGAAAAGGCGTTTGACGCCTACCAGCAGTTTCTGGGCACCGATCCGGCGCAGGTTGACGCGATTGTCGAGGCGATGGCGGCGGCGATCGAGTCGGAATGCGCGCGGCTGGGCCGGATGGCGGTGGAAGAAACCGGCTATGGCAATGCCGAACACAAGCGCATGAAGGATCTGATGAATGCGCGCGGCACGGCGGACTGGCTGCGCGACATCACCACGCTGGGCTGCCTCTGGCGCGACGATGCCACCAAGATCGCCGCCTTTGGCGAGCCGATGGGCGTGGTTGCGGCACTGATTCCGGTGACCAACCCGTCCTCGACAGTGATCTTCAAGGTGCTGAGCGCGGTGAAGGCGGGCAATGCGATTGTCTGCGCGCCGCATCCGCGTGGGGTGAAAACCGGCAACGAGGTGGTGCGGATCATGTCCCGCGTGGCAGAGCAGATGGGGGCGCCCAGCGGGCTGATCCAGTGTCTGGATGCGGTGACGATCCAGGGAACGGCCGAGCTGATGAAACACCGGCGGACATCCGTGGTGATGGCCACCGGCGGGCCGGCCATGGTCAAGGCCGCCTATTCCAGCGGTAAGCCGACACTGGCCGTGGGGGCGGGCAACGTGCCCTGCTACGTGCACCGGTCCAAGGCGAAGGAGCTGGACGAGGTGGCGGAGATGATCATCGCCTCCAAGAGCTTTGACTATGGTACGGCCTGCGTCAGCGAACAGGCGGTGATCGCGGATCCGGAGATCGCGCGCGACATGCGCCATGCGTTGAAACTGGCCGGCGCCTATTTCTGTACCCCGGCCGAGGCGGACCGGCTGGCGCAGGTGATTTTCACCGCCCGGCAGGCGATGAACCCAGAGCGGGTCGGACAGGCGCCCGAGGTGCTGGCAGGGCTGGCCGGGTTCTCGGTGCCGCCGCGTACAAAGGTGCTGGTGTCGGAGGAAAGCGAGATCGGCTGGCAGCGGCCGCTGAGTGCCGAAAAGCTGAACCCGGTGCTGGCCTTCTACGAGGCCCGCGACAGTGCCCATGGCGTGGAGCTGGCGCATGGCATCGCGAAATTCGAGGGCTGGGGCCATTCCGCGGTGATCCATTGCGACGATCCCGGGACAGTGGCGGCCTTTGCGTCGGTACCCACCGGACGCGTGCTGGTGAATGTGCCGGCGATCCATGGCGGCGCGGGCTATGCCACGGATCTGGAACCGTCCTTCATGCTGGGCACCGGGACATGGTCGGGGTCGATCACCTCGGACAACGTCACGGCGCTGCACCTGATTAACATCAAGCGGGTGGCCTATGCGAACCGGCCGTGGCGGGACATCAACGAGGAATACGGAGCATGACCGGGCGGGAGCCGGAATTTTTGAAAAATTCCGGGCCGTTTTCTTTGAAAGAAAACGGCTTTCGCCGGCACGGTAAGGGAGAATTCGATGAGTGAGATTACCATCCGGGCGCTGATGCAGATCGACAATCTGCAGCCCAAATTCGCGGCCTATAACGGGGCCACCGTGCAGGGGTCGATCCCGCTCAGCGGCGACACGGTTCTGATTGGCGAGCTGGCGCCCGGCAATGGCGTGTTCCAGCTGATCGACCGGGCGCTGAAGGCGTCTTCGGTCGAGGCGACCACGCAGATGGTGGAACGTGAGTTCGGCTTTTTCATCCTGCGCTCGCCCTCGAACGCCGAAGTATCGATGGCGCGGGATGCGATCCTGGCCGAACTTGGCAAGTCCATGTCGGACCGGATCAAGCCGCAGATCGCATCGACCCAGATCATCACCAGCGTGGAGCCCTACCAGGCGCAGCTTCTGAACAAGTGGCGCAAGGGATCTCTGCTGGTGCCCGGGCAGACGCTGGGCATCGTCGAATGCGCGCCGGCGGCCTATATTTCCATTGCCACCAACGAAGCCGAGAAGGCCGCCGAGATCGACATTGTCGAGGTGCGCGCCGTGGGTCGGTTCGGGCGGCTGTTCTTTTCGGGCAGCGAAAATTCGGTCAAAACGGCGATCGACGCCGCGACCCGGGCGATCGAGGCCGTGGACGGGCGGGCCGGCTGATGGCCCGCGTCGTCGGCAGTGATCTGATCGAGGAGGCCCGGCAGCGCGGCCGCATCGTGTTTGAGTTGTTGCCGGGCGACATTGTCACGGACGTGGCGCGGGAGACCGCGGCGCGGATCGGTATCCGGCTGGTCGAGGGACCGCTGGAGAAGCCGGCACCGGTGCGCAGCGACGGGGCGACGGCGCTCAGGCGCGGGTTGCACAGACGCTCACCGAAATGGGTGGCGCCGTCGCGGGCGGCACCGACCCGGGTGCGGCGGTTTTCCAAGATTGCCTTTGTCGGTGCCGGTGGCGTGGGCGGCAACGTGGCGCATCTGGTGGCCAGTGCCGATATGGCGGACGAACTGGCGCTGATCGATATCGCGCCGGGGCTGGCGGCGGCGACGGCGCTCGATCTCAACCACGCCAGCGGCATCACCGGCACGCGGGCGCGCTGTACCGGCGGTGAGGATCTGGCGCTGGTGGCCGGCGCGGATGTGGTCGTGGTGACCGCGGGCCGGGCGCGGGGGCCGGGGATGACGCGGGCGGACCTGATCGGGGTGAACGCGCGGGTCATTCATCAGGCGGCCGAGGCGATCCGCTCGGCGGCGCCGCGGGCGATTGTGATCGTGGTCACCAATCCGCTGGACGAAATGACGGTCGAGATGCTGCGCGCCTCGGGCCTGCCGCGCGCGCAGGTGCTGGGCATGGCCGGGACGCTGGACAGTTCCCGGTTTCGCCATGCGCTGGCCCGGGCGGCCGCGGTGGCGCCAGCGGATGTGCAGGCGATCACGCTGGGCAGCCATGGCGACGAGATGGCGCCGATCCCGTCGCTGGCGCGGATCAGGGGACGGGCGCTGGACCGGTTCCTGAGCGACGATCAGATCGCGGCCTGTGTGCAGGATGCGGTCACCGGCGGCGGTCAGGTGGTGGCCCTGAAAAAATCCGGATCGGCGACGATTGCGCCGGCCCATGCAACGATGGAGCTGCTGGATCATATGCGCGGGGCGCGGACAGGGCCGGTGCCGGTATCGGTGATGCTGGACGGCGAATACGGCATTTCCGGCGTGGTGCTGGGGGTGCCGGCACATCTGGGCGCAACCGGGTTGATCGGGGTCGAAGAACTGCGCCTGACGCCGGCCGAGCGGGCCGCGCTGCAGGCCGCGGCCGAAGCGATCCGGACAAGGCTGGGGCTGTAAGATGATCCGCAAGGCATCCGGGGGCGGGCGGTTCGAGGAGATCGGCAGCTATAGCCGGGCCAAACGGGTCGGCCCCTTTGTCTATGTCGCCGGAACGACCGCGGTCGAGCCCTCAGGCAAGCTGCATGCACCGGGCGATGCCTATGCGCAGACGCGCTACATTCTGGGCCGGATCGAGATGGCGCTGAAGGACGTCGGCGCAGAGATGCGTCACGTGATGCGGGTGCGGGCCTATCTGCCGGACCTTTCCGCTTCGGCCGGGTTCATCCGCGCCCATGGCGAGGTGTTTTCCGGGGTGGAACCGGTTCTGACCGGCGTCGCTGCCGGCCTGACCCAGCCGGGAATGATGGTGGAAATCGACGTGGACGCCATCGTGCATGACAGGGACGGCAATATCGCTTGGTGACCGGGGTCCGCAGGCAGCGGCGCCGGGCAGCCTCAACCCCCGGGCAGCCTCAACCCCCGGGCAGCCTCAACCTCCGGGGGGCCAGCCCCCCGGACCCCCCGAGGTATTTTCAAACAGAAGAAAGCAGGTGTGATCGCGGTGTCTTCTTCTGTTTTCAAATACCTCCGCCGGAGGCAACCCGAGGAGAAACGCCGGAGGCGTTTGGACGAGAGATCATGTGCGCCGAAGGCGCTCAATAAACCAGCGACAGGCCCGCGCCGAAGCCGGCAAGCACGACGAGGCCGGGCAGCAGGCCCCAGTTCAGCCGCAGCATCAGGAGGGCGGCGACCGCGGTCAGGGCCAGCGCCGCGGGATCGAGGCTGGCCGGTACCGGCACCGGCAGGCGGAGCAGGCCGGCGCTCAGCGGGGTGACCTCGCGAAACAGCACGTGCAGCGCGAACCAGACCGACAGGTTGAGGATGACGCCGACCACGGCCGCCGAGATGCCGTTCATTGCCGCGGAGAGCCGCGGACGGGCGGCGATGCGTTCCAGATAGGGACCGGCGAGGAAGATCCACAGGAAACAGGGCACGAAGGTGGCCCAGAGCGCGACCGCGCCTGCGGCCAGGGCGAGCCCGGGGCCGCCCTGCAGCTGGCCCGCGAGCATCGCCACGAACTGGGTCACGAGGATCAGCGGTCCGGGCGTGGTTTCGGCAAGGCCCAGCGCGTCGATCATCTGGGCGGTGCTGATCCAGCCATATGTTTCGACCACCGTCTGGGTCATGTAGGCCAGAACCGCATAGGCGCCGCCGAAGGTGACCACGGCCAGCCAGGCGAAGAACCAGCCGAGGCGGGCCAGCAGGTCCGCGCCGCTGAGCGAGAGCAGGACCAGCGGCCCCAGCCAGAGCGGCAGCCAGATGGCGAGCGTGCGCAACGGCCGGCCGCGGGGCGGGGCGCCGGGCGGCGGTGTGGTGTTTGGCGCGGCGGCGCCAAGCGCCCCGATTGCCGCCGCGGCGGCAATGATCAGCGGAAACGGCAGGTTGAAGGCAAAGATGGCGATGAAGGACAGCGCGGCGAGGCCATAGGCGGCCGGACCGGTCAGCGCCTTGCCCATAAGCCTGATCAGCGCCTGCACGACGATGACGATCACCGCGGCCTTGACGCCGGTGAAGGCGGCCTGAACCAGCGGCAGGTTGCCGTAGGCGGCATAGAGCACCACCAGTATGGCGATGACCAGCGCGCCGGGCAGGACAAACAGCGCCCCGGCCAGCAGGCCGCCGGGCACGCCGCGCAGCCGCCAGCCGGCATAGGTGGCCAGCTGCATGGCCTCGGGCCCCGGCAGCAGCATGCACAGCGACAGGGCGCGCAGATAGGTCTGTTCGTCGAGCCAGGGGCGCCGCTCGACCAGTTCGCGGTGCATGAGCGCGATCTGTGCCGCCGGGCCGCCGAAGCTGAGCAGGCCGATGCGCCCGAAGACGCGCAGCATGTCGGGATAGGATGGGGTCATGATCTGCGGTCCGCCGGCCAGTCGTGACCTTCGCTATGCCCGTCTCGGGCCCATCGGTAAAGGGCGTCGTAAATCATCATGCCGGCTGCAAGCTGTTCGTGGTCGTCGCGGTGCTGGCGCGACAAGCCGACAGACAGGGCCAGCAGGCCTGCGGATTGCGGCGCAAGGTCGTGCCGGTTGGTGTCCGCGCCGCGGATGACGGCAGACAGCCGGTCGAGCGCGGCGGTCCTGAGACTGAACTCGTCCAGCATCGTGTCGAAGGTGCAGCGGTCGCCGCGATGGGACCAGAACACATCTTCGACGTCGAAGGGGGTGGCGGTAAAGCGGTCGGCGACGGCGAGGACCTCGCCCGGCGTCACGAACAGGATGCGGGCGCCGGGATCGACGAAGCGCCGGATCAGCCATGGGCAGGCGATCCGGTCGATCCGGGGCCGGTGGCGGGTGACCCATCGGGTCGCGCCGTTCACGGGCCCGGGTATGGCGGCGGCGGGGATGCGGGGCGCGCCGGCGTGGTCGCGCCAGGCATACATGCCGCCCTGCAGGTATTCTGCCGGCTGGCCGTCATTGCGCAGGCAGGCGGCGAGCCCCTGCGACAGCTTGAGCCCGCGCTGGCAGAGAATGACGCAGGGACCACCGGCAAGGCGTTCGCGCAGGCCCGGGTAATCGGTATGGGGATGGCGGAAGGACCGCGGGATCAGGTAGGGGTCCTCGGCAAAATCCGCGTCGGTGCGGATATCGACGAGGGCCGGGCCGCCCGGCGTGCCGGTCAGGCGCAGGAGTTGTGAAACGGTGATTTCATTGGGCGCAGCCATAGCATGCTCCTTGCACAGCAGGATACATGCGAACCTTGGGCTGACGCCTCACGGGGCGGTCGCATTGGCCCCATGATCCGGTTATCTGATGCCGGGGCCGGCCTGTCAATGTCCGTGCCCCTGCGTCCGGGAGGAGCCCTATGAACATACTGATCGTCACCGCCCACCCGATGGCCGGGTCCTTCACCGCCGCCCTGGCCGGCGCGCTGTGCACCGGGGCGCAGACGGCGGGGCGCAGCGTGGAGACGGCGGATCTGTGCGCGGAAGGGTTTCAGCCGGTGCTGGGACCGGACGATATGGGCCACTATGCGGGCGCGGCCCCGCCCGCGGAGATCCGGCGCGAGATGGACCGGGTGGCGCGGGCGGATATCCTGATCTTTGTCTTTCCGGTCTGGTGGTGGTCGGTGCCGGCGGTTCTGAAAGGGTGGTTCGACCGGGTATTGCGCAGCGGTTGGGCATGGAGTGACGCGCCCGGCACACCGGCCACGGTGCTGGCGGACAAGCGGGTTCTGATGCTGGCGACAACCGGCGACAGCGCGGCGGGGTTTGCCCGCTGCGAAGCCACCTTGCGCCAGCAGTTATGCGAGGGCGTCTGGGGCTTTTGCAGGGTCGCGCATTCGGAACTGCATGTTTTCCACGAACTGCACGGCCAGACGCCGCCGGAGGTGCGGCAGAGGTATCTGGCTGACGCGCAGGAGATGGGCCGTGCTTTCTGAGCACGACGGGCGGCGGATATGCCGGGGCAGGGGGTAAAGTGCAGGCTTCTGTTGCCAGGTGCCTGCGAACCCCGCCTTACGCGGCTAGGCATAAGGGCTTAGATTTCGGTTAACCCGACTGCTTACGCAGCCATTGCAACCGGAGCACGATTGTCATTTGCAATTGTACTGTTCGGGCCGATACGGTGGCACCCCGCCGAGACAAAGCTAACCCCTTTAGACGTTCGTCGATCCTATTTCGGCCCCATGATCCCCAAATGAAGGATGTTGGTGGAGCCGCCGGGTACCGCCCCCGGGTCCGATCCGCTTATTACGAGCGCGTTTATGTCCATAGTCCCGAAGGACAATCCAGATATAGGCGCACGGGGCGCCGGTTGCAATCGCCGTCGGGCGGTATTTCGGGGGTCCCGGCCGGTTGCACGGCGGTGCCGCGCGGAGAGGCAAACCCCGATTCTCGGAACCGGAACGGACCTGTCCGGCGGACAATTCCACGGAGTTCTGCCGCTGAATCGCCATACTTATCCCCAGTTGACACCACTTTTTTTCGCGGATTGTCCCGGGCTTGGCGACAATAGGCCGGATCATCGGCGGTGGTTTACCAATCGGGGATGGTCGGGTTTGACGCAGGCCATGTTTGCAGGCAGGAAGAAAGGGTGATGCCGCGACGAGGGTCGTTTGTGGCTGCGCTGCCGGAGGGTAATATGGTTGATGTAACAGGCAACACGGATGAAGCCTCGGTCACGGGTGTCCCGATTGACCCGGCCTCGAACAATCCGATCGAAGTTTCGCAGACTTCGACTTTGCAGACCGTTGAAAACGGTGGCGTGGGTGAGGACGGGTTCGAAGTGTCCGTCAACCTCACCGGGGCCAATGTCGAGGAACGGATCGATATTACGGTCGTCATCGACACGTCCGGTTCGACGGGAGACAGTTCGGGGACAGATTTTACCGGCGACGGGAACGACGAGACCATTCTCGAGGCGGAACTGATCGCCGCGCAGGTGCTGTTCGATGAATATGTCGCAGCGGGCTATGACCCGTCCGAGATCAATATCTCGCTGGTCACCTACAGTTCGGACGCGACCTATGTCGGCAGTTTCGACCTGACCCAGGGGGATGAATTCACGCAGGCGTTGCAGGACATCGCGGATGACGGTCCCGGCGGAGCAACCAACTATGAGGCCGGGCTCGACGCCGCGGGCGACGCATTCACCGGGGCCGGGGCTGATCCCAACGGCACCAATGTTGTTGTGTTCATGTCCGATGGTTTCCCGTTCCCCGGCGGTCAGGATATCGCGGGGGCGTCGCAGGCGCTGGAAGATGACTGGAACGCAGTGATTTCCGGTATCGGGCTGGGCGCGAACTCCAGCCTCGATGCGCTGAACATTCTGGACAACACCGCGGACGGCGCCGAGCAGGTGTTCAGCGGTGAGGAGCTGGTCGATATCATCGTCGAGCCCCTGACCACGGCCGATTTCCTGCAATTCGAGATCCTGATCGAAGGGATCGACGAAAACGGCGACCCCTTCACGCAGGCGATTACGCTGCCCGAGGATGATCCGAATGTGATTACGACACAGCTGGGCTGGAGCATCGATTGTCTGCCGATCGACCCCGACAACCAGATGCCGGCGCCGCAGGATATCACCGTGACCGTGACAGGCGTGTTCGCCGAGGACCCGGGCAATCCGGGCAGCGGACCGCAGACCGTCACCACGGTGCACAATGTCCCGCTGGTGATCTGCTTTGCTCTGGGCACGCAGATCCTGACGCCGACCGGCCCGATCGCCATCGAGGAACTGGAAATCGGTGACCGGGTGGTGACCCGTGACCACGGGGTACAGAAGATCCGCTGGATCGGGGCGACCACGTTGCCGTCCGCCTATGTGAAGGCGAACCCGCATCTGCGTCCGATCCTGATCCGCAAGGGTGCGCTGGGCCCGGATATGCCCGAGCAGGATCTGCGCGTGTCGCGACAGCACCGCATTCTGGTGCGCGACTGGCGGGCAGAGGTCATGTTCGGCGATCCCGATGGGGTTCTGACGCCGGCCTTCACGCTGTGCAATGACAGCACGATCATCGAGGAACGTCCGACCGCGCCGGTCACGTATGTACACATGGCCTTTGACCAGCACGAGGTGGTTTATGCCGAGGGCGTTGAGGCCGAGAGTTTCCATCCGGGCGAACGCACCATTGCCGGGCTGAGCGGGCCGCAGCAGAAAGAGCTGTTGGAACTGTTCCCGGAGCTTCAGGAAGGCTATGCCTACGAGGCGGCGCGCAAGGAGCTGCGCGGCAAGGAAGCATCGCTGCTGGCGATTGATCCCGACGCCTGACTGGTACTTGCAATTTATGTCAGAGAAGCCCCGGCCTGTGGCCGGGGTTTTTCGTTTCGGGCGCTAGGCATAGCGGCGCAGGGCGACCCCCATGGCCAGCGTGCAGGCGGCCAGCAGCAGGACGACGGGGGTTGCGGCCCACCATCCCCCCGCGACGGCGACCAGTGCGGCTGCCGAGGGCGGGCCGATCAGCTGGCCGATCCCCGATCCCTGCGCCAGCAGGCCGCTGATGGTGGAAACCGAGGCGGTATCGCCGGCAAGATGCGGGATCGCGGCAAAGAGCGCGCAGGGGATCATCCCGCCGCTCATGACGACGGCCATTGCAGCGGCAACCCGCACCGGCACGGGCAGGCCGGTGGCGAAGACCGCGGCACCGATCAGCAACATGACGGCGCCACCGCAAATGATCAGGTGTGACGGGCGCGTTCCGCGTCCCAGAAACCAGCCGCCGATCAGGATGCCGAGGGCGTTGAACGCGATGACGAGGGCGCCAAGGCTGGCACCGATCAGCGGCGAGATGCCGTTTTCCCCGATCAGGGTCAGGGGCAGAAATCCGGTGAGGATGAAATAATTCGCCGCGTACACGCCGAAGATCGCCGCGCCCAGCAACGGACCCGGACGGAACGCGGCCTGAACGACCCGGGCCGGACTGGGGGTTGCCATTGGCGGCGGTTTTGCGATGGTCCGGCCGACGGCCCAGACCGGTACGCAGGCGGCGAGGATCAGCGCCCCGGTCAGCACCCAGAGCACGCGCCAGTCCCAAAGTTCGAGCACCGGGCCGGAGACAAGCATCATCAGCATCGACCCGATGGGTACAAAGAGCGCCCATAGTGCCAGCGATCGCGCGCGCCGGTGTTCGGGGGCGAAGCGCATGATCAGCGGCGGCATCGAGGTGGCCGTGAGCAGGTAGCCGAAGCCTTCGACCACCCGCAGCGACAGAAGCATCGCGCCGTCGGTCGCCTGACTGCCCAGCAGGGCCGCCGTGGCAGTCACAGCGAGGCCGGACAGCGCGGCGCGCAGGTGGCCGATGCGGTCCGCCAGCGCGCCGATGAACGCGGCGAACCCGGCGGCGACAAGGCTGAAGATCGACACGACCCAGCCGGCCTGAACCAGAGACAGGTTCAGGTCCGCCTGCAGAAACGGCAGCGCCGCGGGCACCTTTCCGATCTGCAGGGCAACGGCCACGCCGGCGCAGATCAGGATGATCAGCCGGGGCCAGAAGAGAGGGGTATCGGACGCCAAAACGGCCTCGCTTGGGAAAAGTTTGCGCGACCAAACACGCAAAACCCGGTGGAAGCCAAGGAAAATCGCGGCCGGCACGCGGGGCGCGGCATCGCATCGCGGGCGGGATGGGCTTGACTGCCGCTATATTGGTACATATGTACGAAAACATGGAGAACAAAGTTGACCGGGTTCAGACCGGGATTCGCATTGAAAAACGGTTGCTGAAGGTGCTGAAGGCGCTGGCCGAGCATCTGGATATGTCCGTCGGGGATCTGGTGGAGGGGATTGCCCTGCACGCGTTCGAGGGCCGCGATCCGTTTTCCGGGGTGACCCGCGAAAAAATCGGGCAACTCAAGAGCGTATACGATCTGGACTGGACCGCAGCGGACGGCCACATGCACAAGGATGAAACCGGGTGACCGACACACAACCCTGTTCCGACCTGACACAGTCCTTTGAAGCGCATGACATCGGAGACGCCTGTTTCGGGCATCGCGAACATTTGCTGGTGGCGTTCGAACTGTTGGGCAAATACGAATTCATCGATGCGGCCTCGATCTATGCCAGGGGCATTCAGAGCATGGCGGCCAAGGCCGGCATTCCGGACAAGTTCAACCTGACGATCACCTATGCCTTCCTCAGCCTGATCGCCGAGCGGATGGCGGCGCACCCGGTGTCGGGGTTCGACGCGTTTGCCGGGCAGAACCCGGACCTTTTTTCGAGAGATGTTCTGTCGAAGTGGTATGCGCCCGACAGGTTGAATTCAGAGGCGGCGCGGCGGGTGTTCCTGATGCCCGAGCCACAGGCAAGCGTCGGCTGAGCAGCAGGTGTTTCAGGGGCGTCTCTGTGCGTCGGCCTTGACCCTGTTGCGCGCCTCGAACACGCTTTTCGCCAGTTTCAGCGTTTCGGCCTCCAGATCGTGCAGCCCGGTCAGCGCGGCGCCGGCATCCCCGGCTTCGATGGCGTCTGCGATGGCCGTGTGCAGCGCGACGATCGCCTCGCGCGAGCGGGCGGTGAAGGTGATCATGTTCATCAGCGGCTGCATCGCCTCGACCGCACCGGCAAGCTGGTAGGACAACACTGGATTGTCCGCGCCGTCGACAAGCGCGCGGTGAAAGGCGACGTCGGAGGCGCAGAACGCTTCGTCGGTGAGGCCGGGCTGTCCCTGCCGGAAGATCTCCGTGCGCATGGTGGCGATGTGGTCGGCGCTGTGCCGCTGGGCCGATAGCGGGGCGCAGGCGCGTTCCAGTGCATAGCGGGCCTCGCAGGCGGTTTCGAAACTGACGGCATTCATGCTGAGCAGCAGCGTCGCCGTTGTCACCTGCTGATCATAGGCATCCGTGTAGCTCAGCCGGTTCACGAAGGCACCGCCGGTCGCGCCGCGCTGAGTGCGGATCAGCGACTGCGCCGCCAACCGCTTGAGCGCTTCGCGCACGGTCGGGCGGGAGACGTTGAACTGATCGGCCAGTTCCGCCTCGCTGGGCAGGCGTTCGTCAACGATCAGATCGCCCGACACGATGGCGTCGCGGATCGCGTCCGCGATCTGGACCGACAGGTCGGCCGGGCTGGAGGGATCAATTTTCATTTGTCTGACATTTAAAAGTCTGACATTTAAACTGCAAGTGAAGATTCGGAGACATCATGCGATCGTACGACCTGATCCGTTCTGTTTTGTGGCTGGGCTTTTTCGGCGCCATCCTGCTGTCGTGGTGGTGGCTCTACACCATGGCCACGGGCATGGATCTGGACCTGATCGGCCGGCCCGGACCGATGGGTCAGCGGATGGCGGCGATGGATCCGCGTATGGACATGTACATGCCGATGGCCGAGTTCGGGCCGCTGTTTTTGATGTGGGCGGTCATGATGGCGGCGATGATGCTGCCGACGCTGGTGCCGACGCTGCGCACCTACGAAGACCTCATGGTCAGCGCCGGGGGCACGCGGGCCGGGTGGCTGGGCGTTCTGGCGGGGTATTTCATTGTCTGGGTGGCCTTTGCGGCGGTGATTGCCGGCGTGCAGCTGGCATTGCTGTTTGCCGGCGTGATCGACATGCTGGGCATTGCGCATAACCGGTGGATCCCGGCCGGACTGCTGATCGTTGTTGGCGCGTTTCAGTTCACCCGCGCCAAAGAGGTCTGCCACGGGGTGTGTCACAGCCCGATGAGTTATTTTCTTGGCAACTGGCACACCGGGCTGGCCGGTGGCCTGCGGATGGGTCTGGGGCTGGGCGCGTTCTGCGTCGGCTGTTGCTGGGGGTTCATGGCGCTGGGCTTTGTCGGCGGTGTGATGAGCCTGTTGTGGATGGGGCTGGCGACGCTGTTCATGGTTGTCGAAAAGCTGCCGCAGATCGGACATTATGTAACGAAACCAATGGGCCTCGCCCTGATTGTCGCCGGTGTGGCGGTGGTCGGCGCGCCCCTTGTCATGGGAGGATAGACGATGGCGCTCAGGAAACGACCCGATGCAGACCGGTTGCCGGTCAGCCAGAGGATCGACAGCCGGATGGAGAACCCCCGGCGGCGCAATATGCGCCCGACCAACTGGGAGATCAAGGGCGAGCTGTTCATGAACTGCTCGTGCGAGGTGGTCTGCCCCTGCGGGATCTCGCTGGGCAAGCACCCGCCGACCTACGGTTATTGCCAGACATGGTTTGCGCTGCAGATCGACGAGGGCTTTTTCGAGGACGAGGACCTGTCGGGCCTGAACTGTGCGCTGCTGATCGACATTCCAGGCCGCATGGCCGAGGGCGGCTGGCGGGTGGCGGCCTATGTCGATGATCAGGCCAGCGGCAAGGCCTATCACGGGTTGCTGGAAATCCTGTCGGGGGCCGCGGGCGGCAATACCGGAGTGTTCAACTTCCTTGTGGCCGAGATCATCGGGGCAGAGCGCGAAAAGGTCATCATCGAACGCGACGGGCGGCGGCGTAAGATCATCGTCGGGCGCAAGATCCAGGGCGAGATCGAGATGATCCCGGGCAAGGATCCCGAGGTGCCGGTGTCGATGCAGAACACGCAATACTGGATGGGGCCGACCATCTATCCTGCCGTGGGCCTGAAATCCAAGGTGCGGGACTATGGCTGGGTCTGGGATTTCGAGGGCAAATCGGCGGATATCATCCCGATCCACTGGGCCGGACCCGGTCGGATATGATCACCGCCGGCTATTGCCGGATGATGGCGCGCTACAACGCGTGGCAGAACCGGCAGTTGTTCGGAACAGCCGGGACGATGCCGGACGCGGCGCTGGCTGAGGAGCGCGGCGCGTTTTTCGGGTCGATCCTCGGGACGCTGAACCATCTGATGTGGGGGGACCTGATGTGGATGGCGCGGTTTGACGGCGGCGCGGCGCCGTCGGTCACGATGGTGGACAGCCCGGGCCTGCATCCGACTGCCGCCGCATGGAGCGCGGCGCGGCTGCGGCTGGACGGGCGGATTTCGCGGTGGGCGGAAAAGGTGAGCGACGTGGAACTCGGGGGCGAGCTGCATTGGTATTCCGGCGTTCTTGAGGCCGACGTGTCCCGTCCGCTGGGCCTGTGCGTTGCGCATATGTTCAATCACCAGACCCATCACCGCGGGCAGGTCCACGCGATGCTGACGGCCGCCGGATCAGAGGCGCCGGTCAGCGACATATTCCTGATGCCGGAGGACGCCTGATGGCACATATCTCCTTTTCGCGACGGTTGCGCCGCACTCCGTTTACCGCCGGTGTCGAGGCTGCGGGCGTCAAGGCGTTCACGGTGTATAACCGGATGCTGTTGCCCACCGTGTTCGAAAGCCCCGAGGCGGATTACCGTCACCTCAAGCAGCATGTGCAGGTGTGGGACGTGTCCTGTGAGCGGCAGGTCGAGCTGCGCGGTCCGGATGCCGGGCGGCTGATGCAGATGCTGACGCCGCGCGATCTGAGGGGCAAGCTGCCGGGGCAGTGTTTCTATGTCCCGATCGTGGATGAAACCGGTGGGATGCTGAACGACCCGGTGGCGGTCAAGCTGTCGGAGGACCAGTACTGGATCTCCATCGCCGACAGCGATCTGCTGCTTTGGGTCAAGGGCATCGCCAACGGTTACAGGCTGGATGTGCTGGTGGATGAACCCGATGTGTCGCCGCTGGCGGTGCAGGGGCCGAAAGCGGACGAGTTGCTGTCGCGCGTGTTCGGGGACCGGGTGCGGGACATCCGGTTTTTCAAGTTCGACATGTTCGAGTTCGGGGGCCGGGATCTGGCGATTGCGAGGTCGGGGTATTCGAAACAGGGCGGGTTCGAGATTTACGTCGACGGCACCGAAATCGGCATGCCGCTGTGGAACCGGCTGTTTGAGGCGGGTGCGGACCTGAATGTCCGCGCCGGGTGTCCCAACCTGATCGAGCGGATCGAGAGCGGACTGCTGAGCTATGGCAACGACATGACCGACGACAACACCCCGCATGAATGCGGGCTGGGCCGGTTTTGCGACACGCAGACGGCGATCGGCTGTATCGGGCGGGACGCGCTGTTGCGGGTTGCCAAGGAAGGCCCGGTTCAGCAGATCCGGCCGCTGGCCATAGGCGGGGATCCGGTTGGCCCCTGTGACCGGCCCTGGTCGCTGGTTGCCGGTGGAAACCGGGTGGGTCAGGTGACCTCGGCGGCATGGTCGCCGGATTTCAAAACGAATGTCTCAATCGGCATGGTGCGGATCACGCATTGGGATCCGGGTACGGAACTTACGGTGGAAACCCCGTACGGGCCGCGCACGGCGGTGGTGCAGGACGGGTTCTGGAACTGATCGCCGCGGGGGATGTCCCGGGGCGGCGGAATGACAAACACGGGCGGGGCTGGACCCGCGGGAAAAGGAGATCGAAATGTTCAACGCATTGGTCGTCGAGAAGGACGAAGAGACCGGAAAAACCGCGGCCGCGGTGCAGGAAATCGGTGAAGACCGGTTGCCCGAAGGCGATGTGACGGTTGCGGTGGAATACACCACGGTGAACTACAAGGACGGGCTGTGTGTCGGGCCGGGTGGCGGTTTGGTGCGCAAGTATCCGCATGTGCCGGGGATCGATTTCGCCGGGACCGTGGAGGCGTCGGACGATGACCGTTACACGCCCGGCGACAAGGTGGTCCTGACCGGGTGGCGCGTGGGCGAGGCGCATTGGGGCGGCTATGCCCAGAAGGCGCGGGTCAAAGCCGACTGGCTGGTGCCGCTGCCCGAGGGGCTGTCAACACGGCAGGCGATGGCGGTGGGCACCGCTGGGTTCACCTCGATGCTGGCGGTGATGGCGCTGGAGGATCACGGCATCAAGGACGGTCCGGTGCTGGTCACCGGTGCTGCCGGCGGGGTCGGATCCGTTGCCACCGCAATTCTCGCGCATCTGGGCCACGAGGTGGCGGCCGTCACCGGGCGGCCGGAAACGGCGGACTACCTCAAAGGCCTCGGCGCGACGCAGATCGTGGCGCGCGAAGAGATCAACGAAACGGTCAAGCGCCCGCTGGAAGGCGAGACCTGGGGTGGCTGTGTCGATGCCGTGGGCGGCGCGATGCTGGCCCGGGTGCTGGGTCAGATGAAGTATGGCGCCAGCGTTGCTGCCGTCGGCCTTGCCGGGGGCGCGGGCCTGCCGGCGACGGTGATCCCGTTCCTGCTGCGCGGTGTGAACCTGCTGGGCATCGACAGTGTGATGCAGCCATATGACAACCGCCTGCGGGCCTGGGGCCGGATCGCGAAGGATCTGCCGATGGACAAGCTCGACGCGATGGTGCAGCCCGCCACCCTGTCGGACCTGCCGCAACTGGGCGCGGACATCCTGAAGGGTCAGGTTAAGGGCAGGGTCGTCGTGGACGTCAACGCCTGAGCGCGGGATCGCGGCGGCCTCCGCGCCGCCGCGCCAGTTCCCGGTAAAGCGCCTCGCGGGTTACGCCGATCTCGGCGGCAACGCTCTGATATTGTCCATGCGCGGGCAGGGTGTTGCCGGCCTCCAGCCAGGCGTCCAGCCGGTCGCTGACCTTTTTCAGCCCGCGTATCTCTGCGCGCATACGTGCGCGCTGGACGCTGTGGGCCAGTTCGCCCGCCCACATATGCAAAAGCTGCGGTTCCGCCTCCAACCGGCGCAGGAACCGCGCCCGGTCGAGGCAGGCCAGTTCGCTGGCCTCAAGCGCGACGGCGTCACAATGGCAGGTGTCGGAATAGGCGGCCGCTTCGGCCACCATGTCGCCCGGACCAGCGGTGTTCAGCGTCAGCACCTGGCCGGTCGGGGCCGTGCGCTGCAGCGCCACGCGGCCGCCGCGCACGAGGTAAACGGTCGAAACCGCATCACCACGCCAGAACAGAGTATCACCCTTGGCGAAGGTCCGGACCGGCGCTGAGGCGAAGAGGGCAACAAGGTCATCGTGCATGATCATGATCATATGCCGATCCGCCGAACCGTGGCAATTGACCGGAGCACAGTCAGGAGCTTGCGATGTTCAGACCCAAAACCGCCATTCTTGTGCTTGGCCTGTCTTTGGCCCCGATGGCCGCGCTGGGCCAGACGCATGATCATTCAGCCGCGCACGCTGCGCATTCCGCGCCCGAAGCCGCGCCGCTGGAACCGGGGCAGGGCGCCTTTGCCGCGATTGGCGAGATCGTGGCGATCCTGCTGGCGGACCCGGAGACCGACTGGGCGGAGGTGAACATCGCCGCGCTTCGCGAACATCTGGTGGACATGAACAATGTCACCCTGCTGGCCGAGGTCACCACCAGCGACCTGCCCGGCGGAGCCCGCTTCGAGGTGACCGGCGCGCCGGATGTCGTTGCCTCGCTGCACCGGATGGTGCCGGCGCATGCGGCGGTGATGGATGGTGTCGGCGGCTGGCGTCTGACCGCGCTGACGGACGCCGCCGGGGCGGTGCTGGAGGTTACCGGGGCAGAGGAGGACGCGGCCAAGATCCGGGCACTGGGTTTTTTCGGGGTGATGGCGGACGGCATGCACCATCAGGCCCATCATCTGGCAATGGCGGTCGGGAAATCCCCACACTGACCGGCCCTTGTGCGCCCGCGCCGATTGCGGTTGAGTGCGGCGCATGACGCTTGATCTCGACTTCGTCCGGGCGCAATTCCCGGCCTTCGCCCAGCCCGCATTGCAGGGGCAGGCGTTTTTTGAAAATGCCGGTGGGTCCTATCCCTGCCGGCAGGTCGTGGACCGGCTGACCCGGTTCTACACGGAGCGCAAGGTCCAGCCCTATGCGCCGTTCGAAGTCAGCCGGCTGGCCGGGGAGGAGATGGACGAGGCGCAGACCCGTCTGGCGGCGATCCTCGGGGTGGACACGGACGAGCTGAGCTTTGGTCCGTCGACCTCGCAAAACACCTATGTGCTGTCACAGGCGTTCCGGCAATGGATGTCGCCGGGCGAGGCCATCGTGGTGACCAATCAGGATCACGAGGCAAATTCGGGCTGCTGGCGGCGGCTGCAGGCAGACGGGATCGAGATCCGGGAATGGCGTATCGACCCGGGCACCGGGCATCTGAACCCCGAAGATCTGGAACCGCTGCTGGACGAGCGGGTCCGGCTGGTCTGTTTCCCGCATTGTTCGAACGTGATCGGGGAGATCAACCCGGTGACCGAGATTACCGCGATCGCGCATGCCGCCGGGGCGTTTGTCTGTGTCGACGGGGTGTCTTATGCGCCGCACGGGCTGCCGAATGTCGGGCAGATGGGGCCGGATATCTACCTGTTCTCGGCTTACAAGACCTATGGCCCGCATCAGGGGCTGATGGTGATGCGGCGGGCGCTGGCAGAAATGCTGCCGAACCAGGCGCATTATTTCAACGCGGACACACTGTTCAAACGGTTCACGCCGGCCGGTCCCGATCACGCGCAGGTGGCGGCGTCGGCGGGGATGGCGGATTACATCGACCTGCTGCACGACCATCATGGCGGCCCGGGCGGATCAGGTGCCGACCGCGCCGGTTTTGTCCACGACCTGATGCGTGAGCAGGAGGTGACGTTGTTGCAGCCGGTGCTGGACGCGCTGGCGGATCGCAACGACCTGCGCCTGATCGGCCCGTCGGATGCGGTGGATCGTGCGCCGACCGTTGCGGTCGCGCTGAACCGCCCGGCCGAGCCGGTGGCCGCAGAACTGGCCGGGCATGGCATCATGGCCTGCGGCGGTGACTTTTACGCGGTCCGGCCGCTGGACGCGCTGGGCGTGTCCCCGGAGCGTGGGGTGCTGCGGCTGAGCTTTGTGCATTATACGTCGCGGGCGGAGATCGATCAGTTGCTGGAGGCGCTGGACGCGGTTTTGTGATCCGCCCGGGGCGGGGGCACGTATCTTTCGCAAATGCGCGAGAGCGATATGTCCGACCGTCCCATCCTGCTGTGGTTGCGCAGGGACCTGCGGCTGAGTGATCATCCGGCGCTGACGGCTGCCTGTGCCGGCGGCCGCCCGGTGATCCCGGTTTTTATTCTCGACCCGGAAACCGAGGCCATCGGGTCGGCGCCGCTGTGGCGGTTGGGTCTGGCGCTGGAACACCTGCGCGACAGGTTTGCACATGTCGGATCGCGGATGGTGTTCCGGCGGGGCCCGGCGCTGGAGGTGTTGCGCGAGCTGATCCGGCAAACCGGCGCGTCAGAGGTGTTCTGGTCCCGGCTATATGATCCGGCATCCATCGTGCGGGACGCCGAGATCCGGGTGGAACTGAAACATCAGGGGATCGGTGCGCGGTCTTTTGGCGGGCACGTTCTGTTCGAGCCTGACAGCGTGCGCAACCGGGACGGCGGATATTACCGGGTTTTTACGCCGATGTGGAAAGCGGTGCGCGCGCGTCCCGTGGAAACACCGCTGCCGGTCCCGCGCGCAATTCCGGCACCGTCGGTCTGGCCGGCGAGCGAGGACTTGGCGGACTGGCGGCTGGGTGCCGCGATGGGCCGGGGGGCCGCAGTGTTGGCGCCGCATCAGCGCGTCGGAGAGGAGGCCGCGCAGGACCGGTTGGGCCGGTTCATGGCCGAAGCAATTGACCGGTATGGCGCGGACCGGGACTTGCCGGGCCGGGCGGCAACCTCGGGCCTGTCGGAACATCTGACGCTTGGCGAAATCTCTCCGCATCAGGCGTGGCACGCGGGGGTGCGGGCGCAGGCCGAGGGCCGGGGCGGGGCGGAACCGTTCCAGCGGGAACTGGTCTGGCGCGAATTTGCCTGCCACCTGATGTATCACACGCCGCATATCCTGACCCGCAGCTGGCGCAGCGACTGGGACAGGTTCCTGTGGTCAGCGGATCCCGCCCGGCCCGAGGTCGCAGCGTGGCGTCAGGCCCGGACCGGTGTCGACATCGTGGATGCCGGGCTGCGGGAAATGTACGTGACCGGCAGGATGCACAACCGGGTCAGGATGATCGTTGCCAGCTACCTGACCAAGCATCTGGGGGCACACTGGAAAATCGGGATGGACTGGTTAGCGGACTGCCTGACGGACTGGGATCCGGCCTCGAACGCGCTGGGCTGGCAGTGGGTTGCGGGCTGTGGGCCGGACGCCGCGCCCTATTTCCGGGTGTTCAATCCGGCCACGCAGGCGGCGAAGTTCGACCCGGACGGGCAATACCGGCGGCGGTGGATCGCCGAGGGGGCAAGGGTGCCGGAGGACACCGCGCTGAGCTATTTCGAAGCCGTGCCGCGCGCGTGGCGGATGCGCCCGGATGCACCTTATCCGGCCCCGGTTGTGCCGCTGGCCGAGGGCCGCGAGCGTGCTCTGCAGGCCTACGGGGCATTCAAAGCCGCAAGTTCGGTTCTGTGAATACTTGCCTGATCGCGCATCCCAACCTAGCCTGCGAAAAAAGAAAAACAGGGAATGCTTATGATCCTGACTTCAACTGAAGGGCAAAAGAACTTGCCCCGCTACTTCGTTCAGGCTTTCGCCTTTGCAAAACGCATGGACCACGGACGGCTGGATATCGTGTTGCCGGATGGCCGCGTGTTCCGCGCTCAGGGAGAGCATCCCGGCCCGGCGACCCAGATCGAGATCCGCAATCCGGATGTGTTCGGGCGGCTGATCCGGGAAGGTGAGCTGGGATTTTGCGACGCGTATCTGGATGGCTGGTGGAGCACGCCGGATTTGCAGGCGTTGATGGACAAGGTCCATATGGACGACGACACCATCTATGATGACATTGCTGCGCGCCCGCTGATCCGGGCGCTGGAGCGGTTCCGGTTCTGGCTGCAGCGCAATCACAAGGCGCAGGCGCGCAAGAACATTTCCTACCACTACGATCTGGGCAATGATTTCTATGGTCTTTGGCTCGACGATACGATGACCTATTCCAGCGCCCTGTTCGAGACCGGCCAGGAAAGCATGGAAGCGGCCCAGATCGCCAAATACGCGTCGATGGTCGATCAGATGGGTGCAAAGCCCGGGGACCATGTGCTGGAAATCGGCTGTGGCTGGGGCGGATTCGCGGAATACGCAGCCAAGGAGCGCGGTCTGAAGGTCACCGGCCTGACGATCAGCAAGGAGCAGCTGAAATTCGCCCGCGAACGGATCGAGCGGGCGGGCCTGTCGGATTCCGTTGAGTTGAAACTGCAGGATTATCGCGACGAAAAAGGCGTTTATGACGGCATCGCCAGCATCGAGATGTTCGAAGCCGTGGGCGAGAAATACTGGCCGGTCTATTTCAGCACGCTGCGCGACCGCCTGAAACCGGGCCGCAACGCAACGCTGCAGATCATCACTATCGCGGACCGGCGGTGGGAGGTGTACCGGCGCGGGGTCGACTTCATTCAGAAATACATCTTTCCGGGCGGGATGCTGCCCAGCCCGACGGTTCTGCGCGAGCAGGTGAATGCCGCGGGGCTGGGATTTGTCCGGTCGCGGGAGTTCGGGGCAAGCTATGATCTGACGCTCCGGCGCTGGCATGATACTTTCAACGCGAAATGGGATCAGGTTTCGGCGATGGGGTTTGATGACCGGTTCCGCCGGATGTGGAATTTCTATCTGACCTCCTGTGCCGCAGCCTTTGACAACGCCAATGTGGACGTGACCCAGATCACTGTGCAGAGGCCCGCCTGATGCCAACGGGTGGCCGCCTGTTTTCAGCCGTGGCACTGGGGATACTGGCGTTTATCGTGTCCGGGCAGGTTATGCCGCTGATGCCGGAGGGCACGGATTTCGGCATGTTCACCTATGTCAATATCGCCGCGGGGCTGGTGATGGGCTGGGTCGTGATGGGGCCGCGGACGGGCCGGGGGATCCTGACGGGGATCACCAACGGTCTGACCGGGATGCTGGCGATGATGTTCTGGTGCCTGTTCATCTACGGCGCGCTGGAGATGTTTTCGCGGGCCATGGACCGCCGGTATGACGGGCCATTCGAATCGGTCATCGCGATTTTCGAGCTGGGTTTCGAATACGGGGCGATGATTTTCGTGCAGAACATCGTTGTCACGCTGTTGGTTGGCGGGGTTTTGGCTGGCCTTGCCGGAGAGTTCGCGGCAAAACGGTTCCGTTGATCCGCAAAAACACGGACCGTTGATTTCATGAATATTTTCCTGTGCGGCGCGTTGAGCGACGCGCCCCTTGCCGCGCTTGTTCTGGGGCCGGACACCGGTGCGTGCACCGAAGCCGTGCTTTCGGATCACCGGCCCGTGCAGGTTGCCGGTGGCGATCTTGCCGTGGCTGCACCGGCCGCCGGGCGGACCACGCCGGGAACCCTGTATCCGGACCTGCCGGAAGCGGCGCGGGCGCGGCTGACCTATTACCTTGACGTGTTTGGTGTGATGCTGGCCCCGGTGACGATTGCGGGGCAGCCGGCGCTGGCGCCGGCGGCGGAAGATCCGGGTGGAGCGGACTGGTCGCAGGCAGAGTGGCGGGCGCACCGGGCCGGCAAAACCAGATGGGCCGCGCAGGAGATCATGGCGCACCGGCACAGCTATGGTGCCGGGGGGCTGGCGCAGCGTCTGGCGCCGATCCTGTCGCGGGCCGAACTGTGGGACCGGGCGCAGGCGCTGCCGCCGGAACCCGGCCACGATCCTGATACCGACGTGATCGTGCACGCGCTGCATCAGCCCTATCTGAATTTCTTCTCCGTGCGTGAAATGGACCTGCAGTTCCGCAAGCAGGACGGCACCATGAGCGCTGTCGTCAACCGGGGTGCGATGATGCTGGGCGAGGCATCAGGCGTGTTGCCATATGATCCGGTGACGGATCAGGTGTTGCTGATCCAGCAGTTTCGCGCGCCCCTGTTCATCGGCGGTTCCAATTCGCCCTGGGCGTGGGAGCCGGTGGCCGGTCTGGTCGATCCGGGCGAAACCCCGGAAGAGACCGCACATCGCGAGGCGATGGAGGAGGCGGGGCTGACGCTGTGGCATCTCGAATTGCTGGGTCCGACCCATGCCAGCCCCGGGGTGCTGTCAGACCGGTTGCATCTGTTTGTCGGGCTGACGGACCTGTCGCACATGGTCGATGCGGTTGGCGTGGAGAGCGAAGGCGAAGATATCCGGCGCGAGGTGCTCGGCTTCGACACGTTTATCGACGGGATCGACAGGCAGAAATACAGCATCCTGCCGGTCATTGCGCTGGGCCATTACCTGGCCCGGCACCGTGATCGGTTGCGCGCGATGGCTTGAGGTCGCGCGGAGGCGCGGCTACATCTGAATTGTATCTTCTTTGGAGGCATCATGCGCATTGCACGCGACCTTGCCGATGCGGTCGGACACACACCACTGATCCGGCTCAGAAAAGCCAGCGAGGAAACCGGCTGCGAAATCCTCGGTAAAGCGGAGTTCATGAACCCCGGTCAGTCCGTGAAGGACCGGGCGGCGCTGTTCATCACCCGCGACGCGGTTGCGCGGGGGGATCTCAAGCCGGGCGGGACAATCGTCGAAGGCACCGCCGGCAATACCGGTATCGGGCTGGCGCTGGTCGGGGCGTCGATGGGGTTCAAGACAGTGATCGTGATCCCCGAGACCCAGAGTGAAGAAAAGAAGGATATGCTGCGGCTGGCGGGGGCCGAGCTGGTTCAGGTGCCGGCGGCGCCCTATCGCAACCCGAACAACTATGTGCGCTATTCCGACCGTTTGGCGCAGAAGCTGGCCAAGAGCGAACCCAACGGCGCGATCTGGGCGAACCAGTTCGACAACGTGGCCAACCGGCAGGCACATGTCGAAACCACCGGCCCCGAGATCTGGGAGCAGACCGGGGGCAAGGTTGATGGCTTTGTCAGCGCCGTCGGGTCCGGTGGTACGCTGGCCGGCGTGGGCATGGCGCTGCAGCCGAAAGGGGTGAAAATCGCGCTGGCGGATCCGATGGGGTCGGGCGTGTTCAGCCTCTACCGCGACGGCGAGGCCAAGCCGGAAGGCAGTTCGATCACCGAAGGTATCGGGCAGGGGCGGATCACCGCGAACCTCGAAGGGTTCACGCCCGACATGTTGTATCAGGTCCCGGACGAAGAGGCGCTGCCATACGTGTTCGACCTGCTGAAGGACGAGGGCCTGTGTATGGGCGGATCGACCGGAATCAATATTGCAGGCGCCGTGCGGCTGGCGCGTGAAATGGGTCCGGGGCACACCATCGTGACCCTGCTGTGCGACTATGGCACGCGCTATCAGTCCAAGCTGTTCAATCCCGAATTCCTGCGCGGAAAGAACCTGCCGGTGCCGGACTGGATGACGTCACCGCCAGCCAGCATCCCGGGCGTCTTCGTGGACACATGATACGCGGCGCCACGATCCTGAACGCCTGCCTGCGGACGCTGTTCGTCGCGCTGGTGGCGGTTTTTCTGACCTCGGACGTGGCGCAGGCACAGATCACACAGCAGCAGCGCGACTATTTCGAAAGCTGTCTCGACACTGCCACGCGGGCGGAAGAGGCGGTTGAGGCCGGGCGCGCGTCGAACGTGGCGCTGGAGTTGCTGCGCGCGGAAATCGCGTCCTACCGGGACCGGTTCGAAGAGGCCCGGACTCAGAATTCCGCCCGGATCTCGACGCTGACCTCTCAGTTGGAGGCGTTGGGACCGCCGCCGGAGGAGGGGGAAACCGAGCCCGAGGAAATTGCATTGCTGCGGGCGGACCTGAACGACCGCATCGATACGCTGCGGGTGCCGGTGGTGGTGTCCTTCGAGGCCTATAACCGCGCGGACGGCATCATCAACGAGATCGACAGGATCATTCGCGAACGCCAGCGGCAGGAACTGATGCGGCGGACCGACACGCCGCTGGACCCGCAATTCTGGCTGCCGGCGTGGCGTAACCTTGTGGATGCCGTCACCGATGTCGGCAGCGAAACCAGCATAAACTGGACCAACCAGACCGAAATGAACCGCCTGCGCGCAACCCTGCCCGAGGCGAGTCTGTATCTGGCTATGGGGCTGATCCTGCTGATCCGGGGACGCAGGTGGGCGGAACAGATCGGCGCCTATATGCGCACGCTGGGCGGGCGCGGATCGGGCGTGTGGGGCTTTCTGATATCGCTGGGGCGGATCATCCTGCCGCTGGGCGGCGTGTACCTGATCGTGCACGGGGTGGCCGTATCCGGCATATTGGGCCTGCGGGGCGAATTGGTGCTGAAGTCCGTGCCGTACTGGGCCGCCCTGGTTTTTGGCTTTCAGTGGCTTGCCGAGCGGCTTTATCCGCGCAGAGAAGACGACATGACCTTCGGAACCCGGCCGGAAAACCGGTCAGCGGCGCGGCTCAGCGTGCTGTGGATGGGGCTGGTTCTGGTGCTTCACGACCTTGTCGATCTGTTTGAACAGATCGAGCACGTGTCCTATAATGTGCGCGGGGTGGTCGGATTTCCCGTTGTTCTTTTGGGGGCCTTTGTCATCTTCCGGCTGCGAGCGCTGGCACTGAAAGAGGAACAGGCCCGCCGGACCGAGGGCGAAGACGCGGCGCGCCGGACCGGGTTGACATGGATCGGGCCGCTGTTCCGATGGTCGTCCGGGGCGGTTGCGCTGGCGACACCGCTGCTGGCCGCGGCCGGTTACGGCGCCATGGCCGAGGCGATCCTGATCCCGTTCATCAAGACCGTGGGGCTTTATGGCCTGCTGCTGGTGTTGCAGGTGTTCCTGAGGGACCTGTATGCTTGGTTGTCCGGCGCCGGGACCGAAGCCGCCGATGACAGTGTCATTCCGATCCTGATCGGTTTCGTGCTGGCCATCGGATCGCTGCCGATTCTGGCGCTGGTCTGGGGCGCGCGCGAGGCGGATCTGACGGAAGTCTGGGACCGGTTCCTGAAGGGTGTGGAAATTGGTGACAGCACCATCTCGCCCGTCGATTTCCTGACCTTCGCGGTAGCGTTTGCCATTGGCTACACACTGACCCGCATGTTCCAGAACGCGCTGAAGAACAGCCTGCTGCCGCGGACCACGCTGGATCAGGGCGGGCAGAACGCGGTGGTGTCGGGCACCGGCTATGTCGGCATTTTCCTCGCGGCACTGGTGGCCGTGTCCATGGCCGGCATCGACCTGTCGTCGCTGGCCATCGTGGCCGGGGCGCTGTCGGTCGGGATCGGGTTCGGGCTGCAGAACATCGTGTCGAACTTCGTCAGTGGCATCATCCTGCTGATCGAACGCCCGGTGGCCGAAGGCGACTGGATCGAAGTCGGCGGGAACATGGGATATGTGCGCGACATTTCCGTCCGCTCGACCCGGATCGAAACCTTCGATCGCACCGACGTCATCGTTCCGAACGCCGATCTGGTGAGCGGTACGGTCACGAGTTACACCCGCGGCAACACCATCGGCCGGCTGATCCTGCCGGTCGGCGTGGCCTATGGCACCGACACCAAGCTTGTTGAAACGATCCTGCGCGAGGTGGCCGAGGCGCATCCCATGGTGCTGTCGAACCCCGCGCCGTTCATCGTGTTCAAGGAGTTCGGCGCCGACAGCCTGAATTTCGAGGTGCGCGCGATCCTGCGCGACGTCAACTGGGTCCTGTCCGTCCGGTCCGAGATGAACCACCAGATCAACGCCCGCTTTGCCGAAGCCGGGATCGAGATCCCGTTTGCACAGCGCGACGTGTGGCTGCGCAATCCCGAAACCCTGCGCGATGCCGCGTCGGAGCCGCTGTCGGATTACGCCGGCCGCCCGGTTCCGCCCGAGCTGCAGGACCTCGCACCACCCGAGGAGGGACCGGATGATCACTGAACCGCTTTATGCCGCGGATGCCTACCGCCGTGACGCTCCCGGCACGGTTGTCTCTGTCACAGAGGCCGGGGCAATTGTGCTGGACCAGAGCCTGTTTTACCCCACCGGCGGCGGTCAGCCCGGCGATGGCGGCGTGCTGCGCTGGGACGGGCAGGAAACCGCGATTGCCGAGGCGCGCAAGGGCGAAGACGGAGCCATCGACCTGATCCCGGTCGAGGGCGCGGCGCTGCCGCCGGTCGGCGCGGCGGTGGTGCAGGAGATCGACTGGACCCGCCGGTTCAGCCACATGAAGGTGCATACCTGTCTGCATCTGTTGTCGGTGGTCATTCATCTACCGGTGTCCGGCGGCGCCATCTCGGCCGGCAAGGGCCGGCTGGACTTCGCCATGCCCGATCCGCCGGAAGACAAACCCGGGCTGGAGGCCGCGCTGCAGGCGCTGATCGACCGCGATCTGGAGGTGGGCGAAGACTGGATCACCAACGCCGAACTGGAGGCCAGCCCGGGGCTGGTCAAAACCATGTCCGTCGCACCGCCGCGCGGGGCCGGGCGGATCAGGCTGGTCCGGATCGGGCAGGGCGAAAGCCAGGTTGACCTGCAGCCCTGCGGCGGCACCCATGTGCGCAAAACCGGCGAGATCGGCCGCATCCGGCTGGGCAAGATCGAAAAGAAGGGCCGGATGAACCGCCGCGTCTATGTCCACCTGGAAACCTGAGCGTCGCAGGTCCCGGAAATTGAATTCCGCCCCTTGCAACCGCCCCACGCTTGGCTGTAGACCGGCCGGCGGAGAGGTGGCCGAGTGGTCGAAGGCGCACGCCTGGAAAGTGTGTAGGCGGGAAACCGTCTCGAGGGTTCGAATCCCTTCCTCTCCGCCACACATCATTGATATTAAAAGAAATATCTGCGCATTCTGGGAAACACCCGCCCAAAAGCCCGCCAACTCCTTTGCGCCTAGTTGTGACGCTCTGCGACAAATCAATTGTCGACTTCAACGACGGGCAATTCGGGTAGGCGGGGCGTGACGCAGGAACGTATCGCTTGGCAAACGGTGCGGACGGTCACGCTTCGGCCTGAAGCCGGACTTACCGCTCATGTCCAAGATCGTCGGCGGCCTCTTTTTCCAGCATTCCAGCCTCAAGGAGTTGGGCGACCCGTCGGGCTATCTCCAGCCGGGAAACTGGTTCGACCTTGATCGGAGCACCATCTTGCCCGGTGATCTCGTTCTTTTCTGACAGGCCGAGCTCCCGCGCGATGATGTTGGAGTTGAACAGGTTCGCTGCGGCACCCTCGTACTTCTGCTGCCAGATCACCTGTTCCACCCGCTCGATGACTTCCGACAAATCCGGACGGGATGCCCGCCACTCGTTCCATGTGGATCGCGCGATGCTGAGGAAGTTGCACAATCCGGCGAGCGTCATGGCCCGCGGCTTCGGCACGGCCACTTGAGTGACGTGGCCTTGGTGGGTCACCAGCTTGGTTTCGTAAAGCGGGTGATCATCATTCCACCCGAAGTACTCATGACAGGCGGCTTCCAGCTGATCTGGGCGGGTGAAGGTGGGATTGCGCCCCGCGCTGGATCTGGCCTTCCAGAAGTCATTGCCCGGAAGGAAGCGGCCGGTGCTGTCTTCTCGCCCCGCCGGCTCAAAGGTGTCGCTCAAGTCGTTCATGATCGGCCTCCAGTTTCGGAGCTTTCTGTCAGTCGGGCGCTACTCCCCGCCATGCAGATCGTGTGTGATCATATTACTGACATTTTTGAAAGTCGTCATGTACCTTCTGGGGATTCCTGAAAGCCGCTGGGTGAGCATGCTCAGCGTTTTCGTCGAATGGATCGGGGGTATTCTCCAGATCTGATGCCCGGGCCGCGATCTCAAACTCACAGCAGCACTGCTGGCCACCGCCGAGCAGCTCAATGGTGCGTCTGCTGTTATAGACCTCACCATCCACGTTTACCGCGGCTTGCGGCGGGTTGAATCAAGCGAAGGGCCGCGCGGGTATCTGCAATCCGCCGTCGAGCCGACATTCGACAAAAACGCTCAAGTGACCGGATCGATGAAGGTTTTTCGACGCGGGCCATTGCGCGGGATATCGGCCGGGCGTGAGCGTGGCCCGCGTTGACAAACCTCTCAGGGAGGAAGCCGCGGGGACTGGGCGGTGTCTATGGGGAAAGAGCGTTGTCGGCTGGGTCTGTGACCGCGACGGATACGTTGGTGTGGGGCGCGATGTCGACCGCTTCCATGTTTCGCGAGAGGGTTTGGCCTGGATTTAGCCCGGGTAGTAGCCGTGTTGTGCCTTTTGTGTGGCTTTCCAACTCACTTTGGACAAGGGGGCTCGACCGGTGTGGCTGAGTCACCCGGTTGGTAGCGGTTGGGATGAGCGCGCGCCCGGTCATGCGGCCTGTCTCCTCGGTGGGGCGCGGGATTGCGGAACCTCGCCGCGCCGGAACGTCTCGGTGATACGCATGGGTCCGCCGCAGTCGGGGCATGGCTCGCGCAAGATTAGAGGGATGATCTCGGCAGAGGGTGCGTCTTCCTGCCTGGTCGGTTCCGCACCGAGCAATGTGCGGATCTTCGCGATGTTGGCCTTGCGGGCGGCGCTTGCCAGCAGGCCGTAGTGGCGGATGCGATGGAATCCATCGGGCAGGACATGCATGAGGAACCGGCGGATGAACTCGCCCGTGTCGAGCCGCATGACCTTCATCCGGTCGCCGCGCTTGATGCGGTAATCCTTCCAGCGGAAGGAAACGGTGTCGGCATCTGCGCTGACGAGGCGATGGTTGGAGATCGCGACCCGGTGGGTGTAGCGGCTGAGATAGGCCAGAACCTGCTCGGGTCCGCCAAAGGGCGGTTTGGCATAGACCACCCATTCGGTTTTGCGCAGCGGTGCGAGGTAAGCAGTGAAGGCATCTGCATCGGCCAGCCCGGCAAGATCACTGAAGAAGGTGAGCTGCCCGGCGCGGTGCAAGTTGACCAGGCCCTCAAGGAACAGGCGTCTGAACAGCCGAGACAGCACCCGGACCGGCAGAAAGAACCCGGGCTTGCAGCCGATCCATCGGATGCCATCAAGCGACAACCCGCCGCCGGGCACGATCATGTGGATGTGGGGATGATGCGTCATCGCCGATCCCCAGGTGTGGAGAACGCAGGTCATGCCGACGCGGGCACCAAGGTGCCTGGGGTCAGCGACGATGGTCATCACCGTCTCGGCTGATGCCTTGAACAAGAGGCCGTACATTGCCCGCTTGTTCCAGTAGGCGATGCGGGCGATCTCGGCCGGCAATGTGAAGACGACGTGGAAATATTCCACGGGCAACAAGTCGTCTGCCCGCGCCGCCATCCAATCGCGCGCCGCCGGTCCCTGGCACTTCGGGCAGTGCCGGTTCTTGCAACTGTTGTAGGCGATATGCTGGTGATCACATTTGGTGCAAGCTGCCACATGCCCACCGAGTGCTTCGGTCCGGCAGGCTTCAATGGCGGACATCACTTTGAGTTGCCCAAGGCTCAGACGCCCTGCATTGGCCCGCCGATAGGCAGGCCCATGATCACGGAAGATGTCGGCAACCTCCAGCGCGTGCCGCGGCACGCTGCAGCCCCCGTCAGGTCACATCCTGGATGTGCTCGAACGGGCTGGACACATTGCGCAACGTCTTGGTCGCCACATGTGTATATCGTGCCGTCGTGGTCAACTTGGCGTGGCCGAGGAGAACCTGGATCACCCGCACATCCGTATCGGCCTCCAACAAATGCGTAGCAAAGCTGTGCCGGAGCGAGTGCAATGTTGCAGGCTTCTTGATGCCGGCCATCGCCTTTGCCGAGTTGAAGGCACGATTCAAGGACCGTGGAGACAGGGGTTCAACCCGGCTCTGCCCAGGAAACAGCCAGCCCTGCGGGCGAGCCTCACGCCAATAGTCGCGAAGGAGTTCCAGCAAGGACGGCGAAAGCATCACATCGCGATCCTTGCCGCCCTTACCGCGCTCGACATGGATCAGCATGCGGTCACTGTCGATGTCCCGAACCTTGAGATTGGTGACCTCGGAGGCACGCAGCCCTGCGCCATACCCGATGCCGAGTGCCGCCCGATACTTGAGACCGGGCCCAGGGGCCGCGGACAAAACCGCCGAGACCTCCTCGAAGCTCAGCACAATCGGCAGCTTCCGCGGCTCGGTGCGGAACTGCATGTACTTCTTCATATCCTCCCGATTGCATGTCATGCCGAAGAAGAACCGCAGTGCCGTGATCCGCGAATTGTAGACCGACGGCGTCACCTCAGTGTCGGTCATATGAAGCTGATAGGCGCGCAGCTCATCTGGCGTCGCCGTATCCGGCGCACGCCCCAGAAACGCTGTGAAATCCTTCAGCGCCCGGATATGCGCTTTCTGCGATGTCTCAGCCAACCCGCGAATGCGCATGTCCTCGATCATCCGCGCACGCAGCGGGCTCATCTTCTCCTGTGTCATGGGAACCTCCTGTCCAATTGAGAAACCTCAATCGTCAGGCAGGTCCGTCACATCGCAAAATGCGCCTACATATTGTTCCGCTCGCTACCTCAGCAACAAGCGCCGTTGCCGCGAGAGCGGCTTAGTCCTCGAGCCCACTCCGGTCCTTGTGATTTCGTGCTGCGTGCGCTCGCAGCGCGAGAAATGCGACACTAGCTAAAAACTCTGTTCCGCCGCGCAGGAAAAAGACCGGCCATTCATCTTGGGCGCAGCTATCGCAAATTCGCCACGCCTCTTAAGTGGATGTTAAATCTCTGTCTGCGGAAATGACGGGCAAAAGAAGGTGAGAGTCAAACTTGCCGCCGAAATGCAATACATGGCGGCCGGCGTTGAGGCTGGTGTCCTTACCGAAGATTGGTGCATGAACAATCTCTGTTGGCGAAACGATCAACCTGAGCCCTTCCCCGGCGGCGAAGAAGGTGCTCGCAGGGCAAAGGGCGATGTCCACCGGGACGATGTCTCCGGGCTCGAGTTTCTCGACACTGTCCCCTTGCGCAACCGGGCACCAGCTCGTCGACCGCTCCGTGTCCAGAGCCCGCCGCGACACCCGGATGTAACCGCGTGTAACCATATCGTGGGTTGTGCCGACCGAACCATTGAATCGGACAGACCGCCCCTGCCGGTCGCGCTTGTCGAGGAAGCAGCACAGGATCATGTCGTCCGGAACCGCCCCGACCTCCGCCCGGGCTTCGACCCATAGGCGCAGTTTCATGGGGCCGCTGAGTTCGGTATCCTCAAGAAACGTCACGTCAAAAGCTGCGGAGCCGTCTATGGTGTAGGAGACCTCTCCCGCCGCTTCTGGCTTCTCAGGGACAAGCTGGTCCTCGGACAGGAATATCTTGCAGAACTCTGTGCCAGGCAACGGCCAGGTGGTCTCATGGCGCACATCGTGAACCGCGTCGCGGCTGGAGTGGACCTCCAGCCGGACGGGCGCAAGTTCGTCGAAACGGTTGGACATGCCTTTCAGGTGATGATCCATGAAATCCTTGAGCAGCGCCTTCACCTCGTCGGAATAGTAGGAGACCCATTTGCCGGTCCGGTGTGTGTAGAGCCATTTGCGCCTCGAGGCTGCCTCCTGAAAGGCGCGCATCGAGCCCGGCGTGTGCAACTCGTGATCGGAGAAGGAAGCGCAGACCAGCATCGGCGTGCGGACTTTCGAGAAATCTACGGCCTTTTCCGCCCAATAGGCATCGAAAAGCGGATGCACTTTGAGAAGCTGCGGTGGCAGGGCCCCTTCGCGCGCCGCCAGATCTTCGGATGGATTATTGAGAGTTTCCTTGACTTCGGTGTGCCACCAGAAATTCAGGAAGGTAGAATCCTCCACGCCGCCTCGGCAGGCGAGATCGCGGTAGAGATCGGATATGCCCTCCCATGGCGAGATGCATTTGAGGGGCGAGGCGTCGCCATCGGCAGACGCCGCCACGGCGGCATGGTACTGGCTGATCGCAAGATAGCTCACCCCGCTCAGCCCGACATTGCCGTCGCACCAATTCTGTGCGGCGACCCATTTGATTGCAGCGTAATACTCCTCGCCCTGCTGACGGGACAAGAGCCCGGCCTCGCCGACCGAGTTTGCGTAGCCGGTCAGGTTGAGGTTCACCAGCGTGTAACCGGCTGGCACCCAGAAGTTCGGATCGGGCGATTCCCAGCTCGTAAGTGTGGAAAACTCAGGCGTGCCGCCGGCCTGCGGGATCAGGCGGTATTGCTGCGGCGGCCCCCCGAGCGGCGTCTTCTTCAGCGCGGGGGTCAGGTGATTGTCATAGGGGTGGGCACACATCACGACCGGGTCGATGATGCCCTCGGCTGCGCGCGTTTTCGACCGAAAGACGTTGCAGGTCAGAACCTTGCCCGCGCCGATCGGCACCTCAACATCGTACGCGCAGAGTATGTCCGCGTCAGGTTCAACCAGTTTGCACTGCGGGCGGAAGAGCTGTCCGCTGCGGATGGCCCGGCGCAGCATCGGCCAGGCGGCGCGTAAGGTTTTGAACGTCTCTGACATCGTAAGTCCCTCTTTTCACTATATCAACCTATCGCTCGGCGATGACCCGTATATGTCATTCACCGTACCTACGCTGGCAAACCCAACAGAGCGCGGGCCTCTGCGCTAGATGCTGGCGCGCGCTCATGGTTTTCGAGTATTTGCACGCATTGGCGCACGAGCGCCGCATTTGAGGGCGCAAGCGTCTCCCGATCAAGGCGAATATTGTCTTCCAGCCCGGTCCGGCAATGCCCTCCGAGCTCAGCACACCATTCGTTCAACGTCGATTGATACCGGCCTATCCCAGCCGCACACCAGGTTGCGTCGGGCATCAGTCGCTTGGTTGTTTCCACCATGAACTCAAACGCGGCCCGGTCCACGGGCATGGCGTTCTTGATCCCCATCACAAATTGCACGTGAAGAGGCCCGTGCAGCCGCTTGTCGGCAACCATTTGCGCGGCCTGGAATATGTGGCTCAGGTCAAATGCCTCGATCTCGGGCCTTACGTCGTTGCTCAGCATCTCTGATGCCAACCAATCGACCAGATCCGGGCTGTTCTCATAAACCCGTGTCGGGAAATTGTTTGAACCGACCGCCAGCGACGCCATGTCCGGGCGAAGCGGCAACATGGCACCCCGCTCTGTCCCGGCGCCGGAGCGCCCGCCAGTCGAGAATTGGACGATCATTCCCGGGCAGTTCTTTCTGAGGCCTTCTAGCAGTTGGCCGAACCTCCCTGGATCCGACGTTGAACTGCCGTCATCGTTGCGCACATGGCAATGTGTGATTGTCGCGCCGGCCTCGAACGCTTCCTGGGTGCTTTCAATTTGTTCAACCACCGAGATCGGCACCGCAGGATTGTCAGATTTCTGCGGCAGCGAACCTGTAATCGCAACGCATATGATGCAAGGTTTAGACTGCATCAGTCTGCCTCTTTGGTCATCACGGGGACCATGACAAAATCAAAGGGCGAGCGCCATTCCGTGTCTCCGTCTACATTCTTTTCAAACGATGCCACAAGTGTCGCCTTGACCCCGAACACGGCGTCAGACTTGAGGTATTCGTCGTCGCCGACGAACGTGTGCGTAACAATTTTTTCGTGCCCGGGTGCGGTGACAATATAGTGCATGTGCGCGGGGCGGTATGGATGCCGGTCGAGTTGGACCAGCAATTGCCCGACAGGTCCGTCATGCGGAATTGGGTACGACACGGGCTTGCTGCCCCGAAAGCTGTACGACCCGTCAGCTCCGGAAGTGAATACTCCGCGATTGTTCCACTTGGGCTGGATGCCGGGCTGTTGGACATCGTAGTAGCCGTCTTCGTTGTCGCACCAGACATCGACACGCGCGCCTTCAATCGGATTGCCGTCAGTGTCTATTACTCGCCCTTCGAACAAACAGCTTTGGCCTTTTCCATCCAGTGAGATATTGGCCCCCATCTCGTATTCAGGTGCGTTCTCAACGTGGAATGGCCCCAGCACTGTGTTTTCCGTAGCGCCAGACGGCCGTCTATTATTGATCGCATCCGTCAGCATCGACAGGCCCATGACGTCACTCAGCAGAATGAACTCTTGCCGGTTTTCGTCGCATATCTGGCCCGTAGCCGTGAGGAACTGAACGGCGATGTCCCATTCCTCCTGACGAAGCTCAATATCTTTGGCAAAGTCGTGCAAGTGCTTTACGAGCGATGACCAAACCACGGCCAAACGTTCCTGCGCTTCTGCTCCGGTTCTGCCAACAACGGCCTCAACAGAAGACTCTTCGGTGAAGTAATCGATCTTGGACAGGTCAATCAGCTTGGTCATTGGACGTCCTTTCATTTGATTTGTGCTAGGGGATTTGGCTTGGTTTCAGGGGCGTATTGTCGCAAAGACAGAAGCTCGATCCCGGTCTTGTCTGAGAACAGCCCCCAAAGACCGCGACGAGCAAACAGCATTACGATGATCCCGATGCTACCCAGAACGATCAGGTAGACTGTGCCGTAGTCAGACAGCGCGCGTTGCAGGATGTAGAAGAAAACCACCCCGACTATCGGCCCAGGCAATGTTCCGATACCGCCGATGACAGTGATGAAGATCACAAACGCCGTCCAGTCGAGCACCGAAAAGGCGGCTTCGGGTGTGACGCGGGTGATCTGAATAAAGAGAAGCGCACCGCAGATCCCGGTACCAAAAGCGGTCAGCATAAACACCCAGGCCTTGAGGCGCGTTGGATTCACGCCAACAGAACGTGCGGCTTCATCATTGTCACGAATTGCCTGCAGCCCCAGCCCCATTCGGGAGCGCAGAAAGAAGTACCCCGCGCCCAAGGTCGCCAACGCCAGGACCAGAGCCAGCCAGTAGGTCAGTGCATCAGAGGCCGCAGAGGAGCTGACACCAAGCAATTCCTTGATTTCGGGAACGCCAAACATGTTCTTGGTCGTGCCCTTGGGCAGCGACGTACCGGTTCCTCCACCAAGCGCTTTCCATTGTGCGAAGCACAACCGAACGATTTCGGCGACAACCCAGGTTCCTATCGCGAAATATGCGCCGGCCAATCGAAAGGCGAAGAAAGCCATGGGCACCGCAAGAGCCATCGCCACAAAGCCCCCAACCAGAATTCCAACCAGCGGGTCTAGCCCCAGCAGGATGACACAGGCAAACATCGCGTAGGCGCCAACGCCCACAAAGGCTTGCTGACCAACCGAGACAAGCCCGGCAAAACCTGCCAGCAGGTTCCAATTCTGGGCCAGGATCAATAGGGTCAGCACGCCAAACAAGTCCTGCACCATGGCGCGCGAACCGATGATAGGAACGGCAAACAGAAGTGCCACACCGACGATGCCGAAGGCCATGAGAATGCGGTTGATGGTCTTTTGATCAAGCATGGTGGACACCTCAGTCATTGGCGCGCGGGAACAGTCCCCGCGGGCGGAAAAGAAGGACAAGCACAAAGGCGACGTGACCAGATAAGAGTTGCCACTCGGGATTGACGGCGGCCCCCAGTGCCTGCGCGACCCCAATAATAATGCCACCAGCAAGAGTACCCCAAAGCGATCCGAGACCGCCGATGATCACGGCCTGGAATGCGTAGAGCAGTCGGGCCGGGCCAATAGTCGGATCGAAATTGGCACGGACTCCGAGATAGAGTGCGGCGATGGTTGCGACGACCATCGCAATCCCGGTGGCGATCGCAAACACGTTATTGGGGCGGATTACCATCAAGCCAACAGTCACGGGGTCATCTGATGTTGCCCGGAACGCTCGGCCCAGTTTGGTGCGATAAAACAGCTGATTGAGCGCGAAAATGACCAAAATTGCAGAAGCGAGCGTCAAAAGCGGCGTCAACCCGACAGTAGTGGGTCCAAGCGCCACCGATTGGGCTTCGATCGGCCCGGCGGTTAGTTTCTGACTGTCTGCCGAGAAGGTTTCAAGCAATGTGTTCTGAATGACCACCGACAGCCCGAACGTCACCAGAAGCGGTGGCAGAATGTCATCGCCCAGCACCCGGTTGAGAATGTATGTCTGCAGCCCCCACCCGACGGCGAACATGATTGGCATGGCGAGGAAAACCGCAACGAAGGGATGTAGCCCCAAGGTAGTGGCAATCGTCAGTATCACAAAGGCGGCGAGAACGATGAGATCGCCATGCGCAAGATTAACCAAGCGCATCACCCCGAAGACAAGGCTTAGCCCAGCTGCAAAAAGTGCATACAGACCGCCAAGCAGGATGCCCTGCACAAGTGTATCAACCCAGATCATGAGCTTACTCCGAAATAGGCGTTGTGGATGTCGTCGCGCGACAATTCTTCTGGCGTGCCCTGAAGTGTGACGCGACCTTCCATCATGCAGTAAACGCGGTCTGCGACTTTCATCGCCTGACCGATATCTTGTTCAACGACGATGACCGACGCGCCGCTTTCCTTGATCTTTGGAAACGACGCGTAGATTTCCTTAATGACAACCGGTGCGAGACCAAGGCTGATCTCGTCACACAACAACGCTTCGGGGTTGGACATAAGCGCGCGGCCGATTGCAACCATCTGTTGCTGGCCACCCGACAGGGCCGTTGCCGGATGATCTTTGCGTTCCCGCAAGATCGGCACGATGTCGTAGACCGACTCTAGGGTCCAATAGCCGTTGCCAGTACGGGAATGCGCCCCGATGAGCAGGTTCTCTTCGACCGTCAAGGACGGGAAAAGCCTGCGTCCTTCGGGAACCATCGCAATTCCGCGATCTAGGACTTCGGGCGCGGAAAGCGCGCCGATGCTTTCACCTTTGAACCGGATGGCGTCAGGCGCGTGCGGCAATAGGCCTGTGATTGCTCTCATCAACGTTGACTTGCCAGCGCCGTTGGCACCGATGATCGCAATGGTCTCGCCCTTGTTCACCTCGATATCGACGCCGAACAGAGCCTTAAAATCTCCGTAGTGGGCCGTAAGATCGTGTGTGGATAGCAATGTCTCGGTCATATCTCTATCCCCAAATAAATCTCTTTGACCGCCGGAGCGTTCATGACTTCGTCCACGTCGCCAACCATCAACATTTTGCCAAAATTCAGCACCATAAGCCGCTCGACCACCGAGTTCAGCGCGTGCAGTACGTGCTCGATCCAGATAATCGTCGTGCCTTGAGCGTGAATGGATTTGATTGTTTTGATCAGAGCGACACACTCGCCATCTGTGAGCCCGCCTGCGATTTCATCCAGCAGGATCAGTTTTGGCGATGTCGACATGGCGCGGGCCAGTTCCAGGCGCTTGCGCTGCAGAAGCGACAGTCCGCCGGACAAATCATTCGCCACTGGTCCCAAACCGGTTTGCTCAATGATGGACATGCAAGAACACTCAGCTTCTGCACCGCGATGTCCGCCTCCGAATTGGGCCGCGACCATAAGGTTCTCAAAGACGCTTAGATGGCTGAATGGCTGCGGAATCTGGAACGAGCGACCGACGCCTGCATGGACGCGTTCCATCGGAGAGGCCCGAGTCACGTCCACACCATCCAGTAGAACATGCCCTGAATCAGGCTTGATATTCCCTGCAATCAGGTTGAAGAGCGTCGATTTCCCGGCACCGTTGGGTCCGATGATCCCCAGGGCTTCTCCAGCCATGACATCAAGGGATACGTCATCTGTCACCGTGAGCGCGCCAAAGGATTTGGACAAAGATTTTAGTGTCAGGATAGACATGTGAATTCTCCGAAGGAAAAGTAGGGCGCCAGAGGTAAGAGGTCTGGCGCCCCCACATTCAGCCAAGCGTCTCAAGTGTTCCTTCGAGTGGGATCTCAGGCGCATTGCCGTTTTCAACGATTTTGAGGTCGAAGCCGCCATCGTCCTGGCGTCGCCATTGCCCACCGACCAGAGGAGTCTTGGCCACGTTTTTGCGGGCGAATGGCGGCAGGTTGTCTTTGCCCCAGCCAATGTTGCCGACCACTGTATCAAGGCTTGTCGCTCCGACCGCCTCTGCCAGGCTATCCCCGTTTGTGGGGTCTCCGGCCCGCTTGATGGCGTTGGCGGCAACCTCAAACAGCGCGTGGGTAAAGCCAACGGGCTGGGTCCACTGGCGGCCTTCAGCTTCTTCAAATCCGGCGGCCAGGTCGGCGTTGCTTTCGCCGGTCAGCGACGATTTGAACGGGAAGGACGGCGTCCAGTAGACTTCACAAGTCAGGTTGTGCCCCAAGTCGCCCAATTGCTGAACGCTTTCCGGGAACAAGAGTGCCTTCGCAATAGACGCCATTTTCGGGTTGTATCCCTGCTGTTTTGCCTGGGTCCAGAAAGTCGTGAAATCCGGTGGAATCGGAATTCCGGTGAAAATTTCGGCGTTCGCTTGTTTGAAGGCGTTGATCTGCGCGCTGAAATCGTCGGTCAGGTTCTGGTATCGACCCGGGTCGACAAGTTGAAATCCCGCCGCAGCGGCGGCAGGTGGCATACCCACATCACTGGCCCAAGCGTTTCCATCACCGTCATTCGGCCAGAGCGCACTCAGAACTTTGTTGCTTTCGATGCTGTTCCACATATTGAGGAACACCGACACGTTGTCTTCCAGCCCCCAGAAGAAGTGGTGGACATAGTCAAATTCTTGCCACGTGGACGGGTCACCGGGGTTGCCCTGTTGGCCAATGAACCAAGGCTGCCATGGTGCAACTGACGAAATCACCGGCACTTCTTCTGCCTCTGCAATTGTGCAGACTGGATTTGTGGTCTCAGGCGTGGATGCCACACAAATCAGGTTGACTTCGTCGCGCACGATCAGCTCGCGGGCAACTTCGGCGGCTCGGTTAGGGTTGGACTGGCTGTCCTTGACCACCACGTCAACATTAAGGCCCTGTGCGGATGCCGTTTTGACGAACTTGTCTATCATGTAGGAATCTGCTTCGGAAAACGCGCTGAGCGGTCCCGATTGCGGGCTGACATACCCGATCTTGATTGTGGAATTCCCGGCGATGGCAGGCGTCGCAAGCGTGGCGGCGGCGGCGGCCCCTGATTTCAAAAGTGTGCGTCTTGTCAGCATTTTGGTTTCCTCCTTAAAGCATTGACAGATTTGTGTTGTTGACCGTCACTCCGGCCGGCTTCCGTCCAAAGCGCGTTGCAACAATCCTCGGATGGCTTCGCGTTCGACGGGGCGCGGGTTCCAGTACGGGTTGGTCACGGCGATGTCGGCGGCGCGGTCCATGTCGGTCTCGTCGACGCCCAGATCGCGCAGAGCCAGAGGTGCGTTCAGGGATTTTGCAAAATCCCAGAGACCGCCGCCGATCGAGCCACCAAAAAGGTCGATCAAAGGCTGCATTTCTTCAGCCGCAGCTGGTGCATTGTAAGCTGAAGTGTGCGGCAACATGATCGCGTGTGTTTCCGCGTGAGGCAGGTTGTATGTCCCGCCAAGCGTGTGGCAAAGCTTGTGATGCAAGGCCATTCCCACCGTGCCCAACACCGTGCCACACAACCAGGCCCCATAGAGAGCTTGGCTTCGAGCATCGGTATTTGTTGGATTTTCTACGATTTTGGGAAGGGCTTCGTGCAGCGCGCGAACACCTTCAACCGCCATAAGAGATGTGACCGGGTTTCGGTTTTCGGCGTAAACTGCCTCGACCGCATGGGCCATCGCATTCAGCCCCGAAGTCACGCTCATTGAGACTGGCAAACCAATCGTCAGATCGGGGTCGTAGATCACCACCTCAGGTAGGATATTAGCTCCCCTGACAGTGGTCTTAAGATCATTTTCTGTCTGCCCAAGGATTGGCGTCACTTCGGAGCCAGCGTAAGTGGTGGCTACCACAATCTGCGGCGCATCGTTCCGGTAGGCAATTGCCTTGCCCAATCCGATCGTCGAACCTCCTCCCAGTGCAACGACACAATCTGCACCTGAGCTGGTGTAAACCTGCATTGCCTGTTCGGTCACATGAACCGGCGTGTGCATAGTCGCCTCGGTGAAGTTGCCTGCAGACAAATTCCCCAGATCGGCAGCCAGCTTCTTGGCGTCGTCCGCTTGGAACGCGGTGGATAGCACCAGAGCCCGTTTACAACCAAGAGATGTGATCTGGTCAGCGACTTGGGTCGACGTTCCCTGCCCGAACACGATCCGGGAAGGATTGACGTTGTATGTGAACTGAATGGTCATTTTGCTGGCTATCACTCTGCGGCCAAAGCCGTGGCATGTTTCAGGTGCATCGATGCCATAACCTTGTCAAAGCGGTGTTGTAGCATCTCAGGCGTTTTCGCTGTAACAGCTACGTAGAAATCGGGCCTAACCAGCACGTATTTGGCGTCTATTTCTTCAAGCCAGGTTTTGTAGGTGCCTTCCGTGTCGATGACGTCGCAGTTCCCACCCGGAGCGCAGATTTGAGCGCCAAAACCATTCAAATGTTCCAGTTGCTGTCTCTGCTTTTCGGTCAACGCAGCCATTGGATCGGTTTCATATCCAATAAGCACCCAACCACGTCCCACAGCCTGATCAAAGCGACCGTGATGGCCATTGTGCTCAACCACTCCCTGTACTGACAGTTCTCCTGCATGGGCACTCTCGGCGCACCAAACCCCTGATCCAAGCTGGCAAACATCGGTTGGGACGGGTTCGTTGTTGCGTTCCTTCAGGTCAGCAATCATGCGGCTGTCACGATCGGCCGCCTCTTGCTCGTCACTGATACAGATGATGCTGCCCAAATCCTGGCTGAAGCTGACATAATGCTTGGCGTGTTCTTTGCGCTCACTGGTGTAGCTCTCAAGAACTTCAAGGCCGCTTTTGCCTTCGAGGATGGCATTCAGACGCCATGCCATCGCCACGGCGTCGCGCAAGCCAGCACACATCCCCTCGCCTGCAAACGGCGGCATCAGATGTGCGGCGTCACCGCCAATGACGCAGCGACCGCTGTGCCATTGCTTTGCCCAACGGGCCTGGAACCTATAAACGGCTGCGCGCTCAAGTTCTGAATTCTTTGGGGTAACACCCCATGGCTTCAACAGGTTCCAAGCATTGTCTTCTTTCTGGATATCTTCGACAGATTCTTCGGGAAGAACCATGAACTCCCAGCGACGGCGATCGGGACCACCTTCAACAGGGCCGGGCCCACCAGGCACAACGGTCGTAGGACGCTGGGGATCACACAGTTGCCATTGCGCAGGATCCTGAGACCTCGATGCGCAATAGTCAAAGTTGGGAAGCATGTCCAAGATCAACCAGTCAAAGAAGTAACCCTTGTCTTCGTTCTCGATGCCGAGACTCTCTCGAACGAAACTGTTTGCACCGTCAGTACCAGCGGCAAATTTGGCCCGAAGCACCATTCGCTCGCCATCCGATCCAAACTCTTCAGGATTCTGCTTGAGAGACAGAGTGACACCTGCGTCATCCTGTTCAAGTGCAACGCCATCATAGCCGCGCAAAATGGTAATTTCGGGAATACCTCCTGCGATCTTCAACAGGCGTTTTTCAAGCATGGGCTGATTGAACCAGTAACGAACACGCCAGCCGCTGGCGGACTGACTCTGCCAATCAACAATCTGGAGGTTCTCACCATCCCGATTGCGCCAGTAATACAGCTCATCATGGAAACTGATCGCGGGATCTGTTTCCGAGTCAATATCAAGTGTCGCAAGTATGCGGGCGATTTCGTGATCGTAAGTAACCGCTCGCGGTAGACTATAGTGCGTTGTCCACCGCTCAATCAGCGTCACCTTCTTGCCCTGCTGACCCAGAAGAATTGCCAGCATCGTGCCAACCGGGCCAGCGCCCACGATAGCAACATCCGTATCGTGGGAAGTCTCATTTTCTGGAACGGTCATTTCGATCTCCTTCTGGATTTGCATGCCTTTACGAGCGGCGCTTTGATGATTGCCTTGCACGGTCGCAAGTGGTTGCCGGGTTAGGTGAACTTAGATCGTAAGTGAATCAACGTCAAGTTTGAGTAATAGCCACAATTTAAATCTGACGAGACATCGGAAAAATCGCCGCAAATTCCATTACTTGGCGAGAAATGTTCTGCAGCATCTTCCAATGTAAGAATGTGCTCCACGGTCGGGACGACCTTGCCGAACCAATTTGCAATTCGGTTGCGAGGGGAATCAAACATAAATATGATTCGCTTAACGAAGAAATTGAGTGGTGATTGATATGGTTCCCAAACCAGAAGGCAGAGTAGCGAGGCGTCAAAAGCGGAATCGCCAAGCTTTGATTGAAGCTGCTCGCGAGTTGATGATCGACAGGGGGGTCGACGCGACCACAATGCTGGAAATTGCCGATAAGGCAGATGTCGGCGCCGGCACTGTTTACAATTACTTCAAGTCCAAAGAAGAACTTGCGATCGCGGTGCTTGAAGATCTGATGCACGATTTGGCGTTGAGAATCGAAGAAGTCACAGACACTTTTGATGACCCGGCACAAGTTTATGCCTTTGGCATCAGGACAGTCCTAGAGACCGCGACCGGCGATGTTCGTTGGAAACAGTTGCTACATCGACCCGAAATCATCTCTGATGCGATGTTCAAGAGAATGGGACCCTTCGCTATTCGAGACCTGCGTCTCGCGTCTCAGGCAGGTAGATTCCAGGTCTCAAATGCAGAGCTAGTGTGGCGCATAACGGCGCATGCGCTGATCGGTGCAGCACTGTCTATTGTCAATGGCGAAGTTCCAACCAGCAGCAAAAGTCAGGTCATAGTGCAGCTCCTTTGCATGACAGGGATCGGGAAAAATGCGGCTGTCGAATTGGCCGCGCGCCCCCGCCCCGAACTGACCAAAGAGCAGGCCTGAACTCACGCGATCAACTTGGATTGATGCCATCGACTTCACCACAAGGGCTGTTATTGCCGGCGGGTCAAAGTTGACGCAAATGAACGGCCGGTCTGGCGAAAATCGCGGCGCCTCCGCGATCTTTGTTCTACAAGAGCGAAAAAATGCTGCATGAGCAAAATCCGCACCTGCAAAAGGCCGCATTGTCCGCAACTCGGTCATGGGCCAAATTTCGATGAGTGACCGTTGTTGATGAAAGCAGCCTTTCAGCGCCGGGGCGAACCGCGACCGTCGGTGAGACAGCGGTCAGGCCACAGCAGCCAAGTTACCCGAGCGGGTGGAACCGCTCGACGGTGCCCACGACGATGTTGTTGCAGAGCGCTCATTCCCGACCTCCCGGTACTACCCTACCTGAAGCCGAATTTTGGGTCGGGAAATCAGGCCTCGAACCCCTTGTTTTGTTGAACCTGATTTTGGACGTTTCGCGACCCGCTCGACCTCCAAAAGTTGCCGCACCGCCGGCGCGCCCGGAACCGGCGATCCCGTTCGACCAGTTCTGGTCCACATATGTAATCTTTAGCTTCTTCCTTGAAAGGCACTAGGCGAGCAGCTCGGTGCTTCCCGCCGGCTGATGAGGCGCACAGCTGATAGGACTATTGCGAAACTGGACCGGTTGAACGGCAATATGGGCCACCGCAGAGCGGCCAGGGTCCTTCCTAGTGTCTCGGTGTCGCCGGTAAAACCAGCGCGGCCCGGCGGTGGGCTGTGCCAAGCACAGAAGCAACTCGGGTTTGGGCATGCCCACTCCGTCGCAGAACAGGACAGTCGAAGGACGCCTCACCGCCATATATAGCTGTTACCCGACAAATCGCTCTGGTGACCAAGTGGATGAAGGTTTTTCGACGCGGGCCATTGCGCGGGATATCGGCCGGGCGTGAGCGTGGCCCGCGTTGACAAACCTCTCAGGGAGGAAGCCGCGGGGACTGGGCGGTGTCTATGGGGAAAGAGCGTTGTCGGCTGGGTCTGTGACCGCGACGGATACGTTGGTGTGGGGCGCGATGTCGACCGCTTCCATGTTTCGCGAGAGGGTTTGGCCTGGATTTAGCCCGGGTAGTAGCCGTGTTGTGCCTTTTGTGTGGCTTTCCAACTCACTTTGGACAAGGGGGCTCGACCGGTGTGGCTGAGTCACCCGGTTGGTAGCGGTTGGGATGAGCGCGCGCCCGGTCATGCGGCCTGTCTCCTCGGTGGGGCGCGGGATTGCGGAACCTCGCCGCGCCGGAACGTCTCGGTGATACGCATGGGTCCGCCGCAGTCGGGGCATGGCTCGCGCAAGATTAGAGGGATGATCTCGGCAGAGGGTGCGTCTTCCTGCCTGGTCGGTTCCGCACCGAGCAATGTGCGGATCTTCGCGATGTTGGCCTTGCGGGCGGCGCTTGCCAGCAGGCCGTAGTGGCGGATGCGATGGAATCCATCGGGCAGGACATGCATGAGGAACCGGCGGATGAACTCGCCCGTGTCGAGCCGCATGACCTTCATCCGGTCGCCGCGCTTGATGCGGTAATCCTTCCAGCGGAAGGAAACGGTGTCGGCATCTGCGCTGACGAGGCGATGGTTGGAGATCGCGACCCGGTGGGTGTAGCGGCTGAGATAGGCCAGAACCTGCTCGGGTCCGCCAAAGGGCGGTTTGGCATAGACCACCCATTCGGTTTTGCGCAGCGGTGCGAGGTAAGCAGTGAAGGCATCTGCATCGGCCAGCCCGGCAAGATCACTGAAGAAGGTGAGCTGCCCGGCGCGGTGCAAGTTGACCAGGCCCTCAAGGAACAGGCGTCTGAACAGCCGAGACAGCACCCGGACCGGCAGAAAGAACCCGGGCTTGCAGCCGATCCATCGGATGCCATCAAGCGACAACCCGCCGCCGGGCACGATCATGTGGATGTGGGGATGATGCGTCATCGCCGATCCCCAGGTGTGGAGAACGCAGGTCATGCCGACGCGGGCACCAAGGTGCCTGGGGTCAGCGACGATGGTCATCACCGTCTCGGCTGATGCCTTGAACAAGAGGCCGTACATTGCCCGCTTGTTCCAGTAGGCGATGCGGGCGATCTCGGCCGGCAATGTGAAGACGACGTGGAAATATTCCACGGGCAACAAGTCGTCTGCCCGCGCCGCCATCCAATCGCGCGCCGCCGGTCCCTGGCACTTCGGGCAGTGCCGGTTCTTGCAACTGTTGTAGGCGATATGCTGGTGATCACATTTGGTGCAAGCTGCCACATGCCCACCGAGTGCTTCGGTCCGGCAGGCTTCAATGGCGGACATCACTTTGAGTTGCCCAAGGCTCAGACGCCCTGCATTGGCCCGCCGATAGGCAGGCCCATGATCACGGAAGATGTCGGCAACCTCCAGCGCGTGCCGCGGCACGCTGCAGCCCCCGTCAGGTCACATCCTGGATGTGCTCGAACGGGCTGGACACATTGCGCAACGTCTTGGTCGCCACATGTGTATATCGTGCCGTCGTGGTCAACTTGGCGTGGCCGAGGAGAACCTGGATCACCCGCACATCCGTATCGGCCTCCAACAAATGCGTAGCAAAGCTGTGCCGGAGCGAGTGCAATGTTGCAGGCTTCTTGATGCCGGCCATCGCCTTTGCCGAGTTGAAGGCACGATTCAAGGACCGTGGAGACAGGGGTTCAACCCGGCTCTGCCCAGGAAACAGCCAGCCCTGCGGGCGAGCCTCACGCCAATAGTCGCGAAGGAGTTCCAGCAAGGACGGCGAAAGCATCACATCGCGATCCTTGCCGCCCTTACCGCGCTCGACATGGATCAGCATGCGGTCACTGTCGATGTCCCGAACCTTGAGATTGGTGACCTCGGAGGCACGCAGCCCTGCGCCATACCCGATGCCGAGTGCCGCCCGATACTTGAGACCGGGCCCAGGGGCCGCGGACAAAACCGCCGAGACCTCCTCGAAGCTCAGCACAATCGGCAGCTTCCGCGGCTCGGTGCGGAACTGCATGTACTTCTTCATATCCTCCCGATTGCATGTCATGCCGAAGAAGAACCGCAGTGCCGTGATCCGCGAATTGTAGACCGACGGCGTCACCTCAGTGTCGGTCATATGAAGCTGATAGGCGCGCAGCTCATCTGGCGTCGCCGTATCCGGCGCACGCCCCAGAAACGCTGTGAAATCCTTCAGCGCCCGGATATGCGCTTTCTGCGATGTCTCAGCCAACCCGCGAATGCGCATGTCCTCGATCATCCGCGCACGCAGCGGGCTCATCTTCTCCTGTGTCATGGGAACCTCCTGTCCAATTGAGAAACCTCAATCGTCAGGCAGGTCCGTCACATCGCAAAATGCGCCTACATATTGTTCCGCTCGCTACCTCAGCAACAAGCGCCGTTGCCGCGAGAGCGGCTTAGTCCAAGAGCGCTTACTTCTATGGGACACATCGTGATCGGGTGGGAATCTCAAGAGTAGACCAGATTTTCCTTGGTCTCGACGCACTGGGATGTCTGCGCGAATGGAGACATTCGCGAACCGATCGCATGGAGACGGAATTCAGGATGAAGAAAACATGGAGGTCATGGATAATTCCTGCCGGTACGTTCTGCATCCGGAGATGGTGGTGATGCAGCGGATCTGCTCATGATCTGCGGGACGGCGCGAATGTCTTGATCTCCGGTTGCCCGTCGGCCTGTTAGCGCTCATGCTTGGATCGATCGGTACTGACCAAACAAGGACAGGTTGCTACCCATGAATTCGAAGAGCATTACCGCCGACATCAGGGTCACCGGCAACGAAGACGAAATGCGCTCGGTCCAGCGCTTTAAATACGATGTCTACGTTGAGGAGATGGGCCGGTACGGCGATGTCGCCGACCATGATAACCGGCTTTTGATTGAACCAGACGACGCTGCAAGCCATGTGTTTGTCGTCATCGTCGATGGCAAGCTCGCCGGGACGATGCGTCTTACCTGTGGCGGGGACGGGGCTCTCCATCAGCGCCAGATCGACCAATACGACCTGGCCCCGTTTTTGGACCATATGCCGATCGATCAGATGGTCGTGGGCGAGCGCTTTATGATCGCCCCGGCCTTCCGCGGCACCGACATCTTGTTCCAGATGTTCACCGCGTACTTCCGGTTGGTGAACGAGCGGCGCATCCAGATGATATTCGGGGATTGTGAGCCGCATCTGCTGAACACCTACCAAGCTCTTGGCTTTCGCACCTACACCGACCGTAACGTCAACAGCCCGGCCACCGGTTACCTTATCCCGCTTGTGATCGTGGCCGAGGATGTCGACTACCTGCGCCGTATCGACTCTCCGTTGGCAGGGGTGGCCCAGGAGTTTGGCGATGACAGCCGGGTGCCGGACAACGTGGACGACCTGCTGGCTGCAGGCGCTGCGGTGCAGAGCGAGCGGATGCTGGACAGCGACGCGTTTCTCGCTGAGGTCAAGACAGCGGCTGCCGAGGCGAACGCGCTTGGCGCGGGCCTGTTCGCTGGCATGGACGAAGAGGAAATCACCACTTGCGTGGAGAAGAGCGTTATCATCGCCTGCAAGCCGGGAGACCGGGTGATCAAGCAGGGCAATGTCGCCAAGAACATGGGCATGGTGTTGTCGGGGTACCTGGATGTCTGCGCCGAGGACAACACGGTTGCCCGAATCGGGCCGGGCGATGTTTTTGGTGAGATCGCCTTCTTCCTGAAGATGCCCCGGACCATGGACCTGATCTCGTGCGACGGCGGCACGCGGATCCTCAGCTTCAACGAGCGGACGTTCCGCAAGTTGATGGCGGCCACCCCCGAAATCGCGGCAAAGCTGCTCTACAACATCTCGATCATGCTTTGCCAGCGAGTCGACAACATGAACAAGCGGAGTTGATCTAGGTCGCGTCCAGGTCGATCTCGACGCCCGTCTCGCCGCGCAGAAGACGGCCGAGATGGAACATGGTCAGCGGGTCCTCGTCGTACTTGCCCACCAGGGCCGCGAAGGACTGGCGGGCCATAGGATCGTTCGCTTCCAGCTTGCCGAAGGCGTCGCGATACCCGGCCACCGCCTCGCTTTCGGCCCGTTCGGCAGGCAGGGGTTCGAAGCAGGGGATCGCCTGGCTCTTACCCTTCAGCAACAGCGTGCCGATCGGGCGGCCCCGGAAGTCATCGATCTCGGCGGTGACAGCGTCGGATACACATATGCGCGTGCCCATCACCTTGTTCGCCTGTTCGAGCCGGGCGCCCACGTTCACGGCGTCGCCATAGGCGGTGTAGTCAAAAAAACGTTTGCCTCCGAAGTTCCCGATGATGGCCGAGCCCGTGTTCACACCAATCCGGGTGTTGCCAAGGCCTACACCAGCCGCGTTCATCTTGGCCTTGAAACCCGAGGCAAAGGCATCCAGCGCCAGTGCACAGCCCAACGCCGCGCGAGCGTGATCGTCGCTCGGGACGGGCGCACCGAAGGCCGCCTGCACCGCGTCGCCCACGATCTTCATCACCGTGCCACCATGGTCGAAGATCGTCTCGGTCATCCCGTCGAGATAGGCATTCAGGATGTCGACGATGGTCTCGGACGACGACGCCTCGACCAACGGTGTGAAATTCGCCAGATCCGTGAACAGGAAGGTTGCCTTGCGCCGCTCTCCAGACAGCATGGCATCAGGGTTCTGGGACAGCGTTTCGACCACGTTCGGTGAGAAGTACCTCGATAGCATGATCTGCGCGCGTTCGGCCTCCTCCTTTGCGGCCTGCATGTCCCGGAATTCGTGGATCGCCTCCAGCGTCTTGGCTATGGTCGTCTCCAGGTCCTCGAACTCTATGGGCTTGGTGACGAAGTCGAAAGCACCGCGATTCATTGCAACCCGGATGTTGCCCATGTCTCCATAGGCCGAGACCATAACGGTCTTCAGATCCCGGTCTAGCTCCGCCAGCCGCTCCAGCAATGTCAGCCCATCCATGCGCGGCATGTTGATGTCCGACAACACGATGTCGACGTCGGGGTTTTGGTCCAATACCTCCAGAGCGTGCTGGCCGTCGTTCGCAAACAACAGCTCCAGCTCGCCTTTGCGGATCTTGCGACGGAACTTCTGGTTGATCAGCGCTTCGACGTCTGGCTCGTCGTCGACTACCAGGATGCGGGGTGGTTTCATGTCGCGTCCCCGGTAATCTGCGTCAGCACATCCTTCAATCCCTTGAAGTCCACGGGCTTGGTCAGAAACCTCTCGGCCCCCAACGCGCGCACCTTCGCCTCGGTCGCCGCATCGCCATAGGCGGTAATCATCATCACCGGCAAATCGGGCCATTCGGCCTGCAGCTCGGCCAGCAACTCGATCCCCGACATGCCCGGCATGTTGATGTCCGAGAGAACCAGAACCGGCGCCTTGGCCTTGATGATCTCCAGCGCCTCGCGCCCGGATTGGGCGAAATCGAAGCTGTAGACGCCCTTGCGCATCTCGCGCCGGAAGTTCTGGCGGAACAGATCCTGTGCGTCCGGTTCGTCATCAACCATCAGAACATGCGTTGTCATCGACAATCTCTCACCTCGCTTCAATCGCGCGCGGGACGGTAACCTTGAACAAAGTGTACCGGTCCGGCAGGCTGTCGACAGTCAACGCGCCACCGTGCTGTTTCACAACGATATCATAACTGAGGGAAAGGCCGAGGCCGGTGCCCTCGCCCGCGGGCTTTGTTGTGAAGAAAAGCAGGAAGATCTTCTCCTTCACGTGGTCGGGCATGCCGGTGCCATTGTCGCGCACCTCGACCTCGACTTTGTCCCCGTTCGCCCGGGTGCTCAACGAGATCGTCGGCTCGAAGCCCGGATCTGCCGTCTCGCGGCGTTTCGTGGCCGCGTACATCCCATTGGTGCAAAGGTTCAGGAACACCCGCATCAGGTCCTGGGGGTAGCAGTCGATCTCCCCGACGTCCGCATCGATATCCTTGATCATCTCGACGTTGAAGCTCTTATCCTCGGCCCGCGCGCCGTGATAGGCGAGGTTCAGCGCCTCCTCGACGATGGCATTCAGGCTGACGCGTTGGCGTTCGCTGGGGCCTTCGCGCGAATGCAACAGCATGTTCTTGACGATCGAGTCCGCGCGCTGGCCGTGTTGGTTGATCTTTGTGAGGTTCTCGCGCACCGTCCCGAACAGGTCCTCGGCGTCGTCCTTGTCGTCTTCCTCAAGTGCCTTGATCGGCTCCTCGAGGATCTCCTCCAACTCCTCCAGCATTTCGACCGAGAGCTTGGCGAAGTTGTTGACGAAATTCAGCGGGTTCTTGATCTCGTGGGCGATGCCGGCGGTAAGCTGACCTGACCTGCCCCTTTTTTCAGGGCCACTCGTAAATCGAGTTTGCTCTCCATTTGTGTGCCATCATTCAGCGGCGTGAGCAATGGGCGCAGGCGCGGAGCCCTCATGTAGCTCAAGCGGCTGTGCCCATTGCGTTTTGTCGAAGGGCCGCGCTGCCGCGAACTCCTCCGGGGTTTGATATCTCAGGCTGCTGTGCGGTCTCTCTGTGTTGTAGTCTATCCTCCAGTTTTCGATGATGTCACGAGCCTCGCCGATGCTTGTGAACCAATGCTGGTTCAGACATTCGTCCCTGAAGCGACCATTGAAACTCTCGATGTAGGCATTCTGGGTCGGCTTGCCCGGATCTATGAAATACAACTGCACGCCGTTGTCATCGGCCCAGGCGTCAAGCGCGCGACCTCGTAGTTCCGGGCCGTTATCAACGACCAGAATGTCAGGATATCCGCGTTCGCGTGCGACCCGGTTCAGCAGTTCCACGACCCGCTCACCGGGCAGTGAGAAATCCACCTCGATGGCGGGGCACTCTCGTGTGCAATCATCTTTGAGGTTCGCCGTTCGGAATTTGCGCCCGTTTGCCAGTGCGTCACTGGTGAAATCCAAAGACCACCGTTGGTTGGCTGCAATCGGGCACCAGCCGCCCTCACGGCCTTCCTTGGGGATCTTCTTGCGCTTTGTGCGACGTAGCCACAGCCGCTCCTCGCGGTAGATACGTTCGACGACTTTGACGTTCACCTTGAACCCCTCGCGCACCAGCTTGGCATGCAACATACGATAGCCATACCTCCTGTGCTTGCCTGAAAGCGTGATCAGACGTTCCCGAAGCCGCGCGTGGCGATCCGGGCGCGCCTGATAGGTCAGGCTCGATCTGGATATTCCAACCAGCCTGCACGCCCGCCTTTGCGTGAATTGGTGTTCAGCCATCAACGTGACCACCGCATCCCGACGGGCGGCAGGCGTTATGAGTTTTTTGCCAGCAGCCCCTTAAGACCAGCATTATCGAGCATCGCGTCTGCCAGCAGACGCTTCAGCTCCGAGTTCTCGACCTCCAGGTCCTTCAGGCGGCGCAGCTCGGATACTGTCATGCCGCCATACTTGGCTTTCCACTTGTACAGCGTCGCATCGGACATCCCATGCTTGCGGCAAAGCTCAGACACTTTGGCACCCGCAGCATACTCCTGCAAAATCCCGACGATTTGTTCCTCTGTGAAGCGTGACTTCCGCATTCTTCGTTCTCCTCGTAGCTTTGAACGTTACGAGAACAAACTCTCTTTTTGAATGGTCCGAAATTCTGGGGGCAGGTCATGTAAACCAGCCAGACAGCCCACTACGATCTCCTGTTGGGACAAGCCAAGCTCAGGAGCACTTAGATCAGTGGTCGCTTGCATCCTGCTATCCGCTATTTTCTTCGAATGGTTGAAGCTCGAACGTACGTGACACAAAGTCTGCATCGATTTTGCGAGTGCCCATGTCGAGATCGTGCCAGGAGCCTTCACGCGCCAGTAGCAAATAATTGTGGCCGGAAATTCCTGCACGCAATTCTACTGAGGCGCCTTCGATCCACGACACCTGCAGTCTTGTTCCGTATCGACCAACCGTACGAATTGCGACAGTAGCGCAAAGACCCCTACCATCGTCTTCAAGCTGCAGTGTGTGCGTCCGCAGTTGATTCATATCTACACACATAGATGCCGATCGCGCTGCAAATCTTTCATTACGTACAAGCCTGATCCGAACGGCCGAGGGCTGCTCGAGAGGCAACCGTAGAGTCGCAACGTTATCGCTAGGTAAGGCTGGCCCGTCTCCATTCGGAGCTTTCGCCTCGTCACTGTCTACGTATTGATCACTAGTCAAGTTTTCAGTGATATGTCCGGCTCCAACCTCTATGATCGGATCCTCATCAATTTTGCGGCGAAGCCACTCGTTGCTGAACAGAAGTTCAACGCTCATTCCATATACTCCTTTGCGCGCATTTCATCGATCAAATTGCGCGCTTGTGTTGTTGAAAGCTCAAAGTACCGGAGGCCCTGATGTCGACCTGAGCTATCATTTCCTAGATCGCTCATACCGACGACGTCGCGATAGAATGACTCGGCATCTAAGAGCGAATGAAGACCAATACGCCCAGAAAGCCCTTCTTGATGGCTCAAGGATACCGCCGTTGCAATAAGAACTCGGCCAACACCCTTGTATTTTGGCGTTGGGACTAGGTTTGGACGATTCCAAGGGGCGCTAGCTAAAAATTTGATATAGATTAGGTCGGCATTCGGATGCTCCGGATGGGCACTAAATGAATCTGGCCCGCCTTTCTCGACGATCATCATCCCCTGTGTTTCGCTCCGTGCCTCCACTTCATACATGTCGAAATTCAGCGGATCGGATTCCACCACACGTGCCTTTCTTGGCCAATTCCAATGTGAGTCCTCAGGCCAATCGTTGGGTGGTCCATTTTAGGAGCGGCAACCAGCTTGATTGAGCTCGTCGTACAACATCCATCTCAACGCCACCAAACAACGTCGCATCTACAAAGGAATCTCTGTGAATATCTTTGAGAACGACTTCTCTGACTTTCTTTCTCAAAGTACCATCAACTCCGTCTTTTCTGTCTTGTCTTCCGACTCGACAATGATCTTCTCGCCTAGAGCAAGTCGATCATCTACGGATTTGTAGAGTCGCAACGCTTGACGAATTAGGAGTTATGCCCAAAAGTTGGTGACGGCGTGATCAGGCGGCGTTTTGACGTTGCCTGATCCCGTCCTTGAAGGCAATCCCCTGGATCACTTCGGGCAGACGGTTTGGCCCTGAGATCTTCCTCCACTTCTTCTTGGCCGACATCATCAACCTGAAGACCATGGCGAGGGCGGTCTTGCGGTTCAGGCATCCTTTGGTTTTGCGCGTTCGGTTGCGGACCGTGGCAAAGACGCTTTCGATCGGGTTCGTGGTCCGGATGTGTTTCCAGTGTTCGGCCGGGAAGTCATAGAAGGTCAGCAACACGTCGCGGTCCTTGACCAGCCTGGCCACGGCCCGCTCGTATTTCAGGCCGTAGGTTTCCACGAAGAGATCGAAGGCCGCATTGGCTTCCTTCTTCGTCTCGGCCATCCAAATATCCTGCAGATCGGCCTTGGCTTTTTCCCGCAGCGACAGGGGCAGCGCGCCCGTTACATTGGCCGTCTTGTGGACCCAGCACCGCTGCTCACGGGGGGTCGGATAGACATCCCGCAGCGCCGTCCAGAACCCAAGCGCGCCATCACCGACAGCAAGCTCGGGCGGCACCGTCAGGCCGCGTTTCCTCAGACCGCGTAACAGGTCCCGCCAGCTGTCCGCGTTCTCCCGGAATCCGTCCATGATGCTCAAAACGTCCTTTTCTCCGTCCTCGCCCGCGCCGATCATCACCAACATACATTGACGATCCCCGTCCAAACGGGGCGTGAAGCAGACCCCGTCCGCCCAGATGTAGACATAGCGCTTGCCCGACAGGTCACGCTTGCGCCAGGCTTCATACTCGTCCCACCAGGTCGCCGTCAGTCGCGTGATCGTGGCGGCTGACAGCCCCTCTGCATCCGGCCCCAAAGGGCGGCCAGCGCCGCGCTGAAGTCCCCCGTTGAAATGCCCTTCAGGTAAAGCCAGGGCAGCAGCGCCTCGACGGACTTCGCTTTGCGTAGATCCGGCGGCCCCAAGGATGAACGGAACCTGATCTTGCTGCCATTAATGTTCGCGCCCCGGTCGCGGACCCGGGGCGCCTGAACGGGCACCGTGCCGATCCCGGTCATCACCGCGCGCTCCGGCAGGACCCCGTGGCGCACCAGACGCTGGCGACCTTCCTCGTCCAGACGCTGCGCGTGAACCGCCATGAAACCGGCACCCTCAGCCTGCACAGCCGTTCGCAACAACTCGCGGGCCCCGAACTGAATGACCTCAGTCAGCGGATCAGGTGAAAATTCCGATGGTAGCTCGAATGGAACAACGGTAGATTTCGACATGTGGCATATCCCTTTCTCTTGAGAATTGACGGCGCTTCAGCAGCGCCTTGATATGCCGCCCCTCAGGGGCCATCACCAACTTTCAACCATATCTCCGAATTAGGGCGGTTTTTGACAGGCCCTTATGTTCACACATCTGTTCGAGGGCGGACATTTCGGGCTCCGTTAGGTTCAAGGTCATGGTTCTCTTCATGCGAAAACTCCCGAATCTGGATTGCAAACACATACACAGGCGCTATCGCGCTGTCAACATTTTTTGTGTATAAAATAGCTAGAAACTGGCTATACCATGTGTCCTGTCTGATCGCGCCGATATCAATCTATTGATTTGTCAAGCTAAATTCGATCTGCCGTTGTTCCTACCACTCTCAGCCCTTTGAGGTTCACCGGGCTACTGTGGCCATTCTGGCCCACCCCAATCGAATCCTTTCTCAGTACCAGCCAGCACTTTTTCAGTACCCTCTTCGGTCGACTGGTTTTCGTGCCTGTCTAACACAGTGTTCTTGAGAAAATTCACGGAAGACCTTGCAAAGCTCGCCCTGATTCTAGGGTTGCCCTCGATCAGGTGTTTGAGTATCCACTTCCGAGGTTCCAACCTCCCGTCTTCTAGACGGGAGCGCTTTAGCGCGAAGAATCGGTTATGATCTTACCCTCCGGAAAATGAGCCCCCCGCACGGGAAAAGGGCTCATTTTCCGGAGGGTAAGATCATGCAATACGACACCGGCAAGCATTGCGTTTTCTACCACCGCTATCACATCGTCTGGTCGACGAAATACCGCTACAAGGTGCTGACAGGCGACGTCCGGCTCAGAGTTCGCGATATCATCCGCCAGGTTTGCCGTGAGCGCGGGGTGGACATCATCCGCGGCGTGCTGTCGAGCGACCATGTCCACATGTTCATCTCGATCCCGCCGAAAATCGCGGTCAGCGATCTGGTACGGTTGATGAAGGGGCGGTCCTCACACAAGGTCCAGCGCGAGTTCCCGCACCTGAAAAAACGCTATTGGGGGCAGCGGTTTTGGGGACGCGGATACTTCTCGACCACCAATGGCGCCATCACCGAAGATCTCGTACTTCAGTACTTGGAGAACCACATCGCTCATCCTACCGGCGCCAGCCGGTAGTGGTTGAGTTTTCTTCCGCAACACCCGCGACGGCAACTCCGAACTGGCATGGTACAAGTACGTGCTAACCCGTTGAACGCGTCAAAATGCATTTGACCAATCGTGGTTCACACTGCCCCTGTTTCATTGGGGTTCGCGCGGTTTCTTAGATCCCCCTAAGGGCTCCCACATCCAACACCGGTTTCGGTACTTTCTGGACGACTTTCGGTACCCGAAAACAAGAGGCATAATGTTTGACCCTTGTAACACACGGATTTCCAAAATTTTTAGGGAACCAAGTGCTTTGAGGTGATCCTGATTCCAAGGTCGCCAACGACCTTTGTCGGCAAGCAAAAGATGGTGCCTCGGATCGGTCGTCGAGCGCGCCGAGTGGTACACCTCCATAGTAACCCATTGATCTCATTCGACCACATTCGACCACCCGTGGTACACTCTTCACATTATTTTATTGGGGTTTTCGCGGTTTCTTGGAGCCCCCTACGGAATCCTATTTCCGCAATGCGGACATTGGTCAAAAGGCAACTTTGTCCGCACAGTGTGAGTTCAGTCGGCGTGCGGCGAACGGCAGCTTCATTAAACGGTCGTCCCAACGGGGACGGAGACCTCCGACGTAAGAGCGGCTGCAAGAGGTGGCGAAAGTTCGATTTCTGTTCCATCACGCCGGGCGCCACTGGGGTCGAAGTGTTCAGGTTGACCCACCAAAAAGTTGTTTTGTTACAACGCACTGCAAACAATTCACCAAATCGGCGCAGTCATCAGGTTCAGAGAAAATGGGGCGGAAAGAACGGATTTGGGTGATTTCTTGCGTTCCGAGGTGAATAACCCAGCTGCTACAACCCTCTAAAACAAAAAGAAATTTCGGCGATGACCACAAGTGGAGAAGAAGTTGGCGAGGACAAGTGGCGGAGAGGAAGCCCGCCATGAACGCGTTTCATCCCGTGGCACGATGTTTCACTATATCTTTGCTATCATTGACTTAGAACTAAGAACTCTCGCGAACTGTTGCAATTCGGAGCAACAGGCCTCATATTTTTAGGCGGGTATTTAGACGGGTGCAACAGTGCCACGCATCGCAAAAGAGCTTTCCGCTCTCGACGTAAAATGGTTGCGCCATCCCGGAACTGGTCGAAACGCGACTTTTGCCGTGGGTGGTGTCTCTGGTCTTTTGCTTCAGGTTACGCCAATTGAGGGCCGCACGTGGATCTTACGGGTCACGGTCGGCGGCAAGCGACGGGAAATCGGGCTCGGCGGGTATCCTGATGTGACGCTTGCACAGGCGCGTGATCGGGCAAGGGAAGCCAAGGACAAAATCCGACTCGGCATCGACCCTGTCGAAGAACGCAAGGCAGTGAAAGTCGCACTGGTCGCAGCGCGCCGTCGAGGCACGACATTTGCAGACGCGACGGAAAAGTGCCTTGCCGCGAAACTCGATGCCTTCAAGAACCCCAAACATCGGCAGCAGTGGCAGAACACTCTACAGACCTACGTCATGCCCGAGATCGGCGCGATGCTGGTTGATGAAATCACAGTTCAGGATGTGCTTCGCGTACTGGAACCCATTTGGCAGTCCAAAACGGAAACAGCGTCCAGACTGCGGGGACGCATCGAGTCAGTGCTGTCTTGGGCCACGGTGGCCGGCCATAGAACAGGGGATAACCCGGCGCGTTGGGCCGGTAATCTCAAGGAACTTCTACCCGCTGCGGCAAAGGTAGCAACAAAAGGAAACCAGCCGGCAGTGCAGATCGAAGACATGCCCGGCTGGTTCGCTGCCGTTCGTCAGCGAGACGGTATGGGGGCGCGAGCACTTGAGTTTACCGCATTGACTGCCGCGCGTTCAAAGGAAGTTCGCGGGGCGCTTTGGGAGGAAATCTCACTAAAGGACGGACTTTGGATTGTGCCCGCTGCGCGAATGAAAATGAGCCGTGAACACCGCGTGCCGTTAACTTGCGATGCTCTTGCGATCCTAGAAACTCTGCCCCGCTTTGAGAATAACCCATTGGTGTTTCCGGCTCCGCGTGGTGGGGAAATGTCGGACATGACGCTGAGTGCCGCAATGAAGCGCCTGCACAAAGCGGATCTGGACGAAGGTGGTTCCGGCTTCATTGACCGTGTCAGCAAGCGTCCAGCCGTGCCGCATGGCCTGCGCAGCACGTTCCGTGATTGGGTGGCGGAACACACGCATTTTCCGGGTGACATGGCCGAAATCGCATTGGCCCATAAGGTAAGCAATGCAGTCGAGGCGTCCTATCGGCGTGGTGATATGATCGAGAAACGCCGTACGATGATGGCCGCTTGGGCGGATTTCTTGACCGGCAAAGGCCGGCCCGATGGCAATGTGGTGAAGTTTGCATGAGCGGCAACAAGGACAAGTTCACCCCCCAAGAAATCGGGACTACAATGGCTGCCTTGGAGCAGATCAGATGTGAGCCTAAGCTGGCCATGCGGATAATTCGCAAAATGTTTGGACACTCACAGCCGCGCTCTCGTGGGGCCCCCAAGAAAAATCCCGGAGAAGATGTCGATACACGTCGGGCAGTCCTCATCGATAACCTCAGATCAGACCATCCTGATATCGAAAATGATGCAGAAGCTGTCGCGTTTGCGGTATTGTTGGGCAAACTGCCGAGCATAATTCTGCAAAGTGAGGAAATGCGCACATGGTTCACTGAAGAACTGCTAAAGATTTTTGAAGATAGCCTTCTGGAAAAGGAGATCAAAGATCTCCTCCCGAAGGCTTTGCCCACTGATCGCTCAGATGCGAGTTTCCAGACACTCCTCCAGTCGATCAGCCGCGGGCGCAGGAAACTGCGCCGCCAGAAATGACGCCCGGCGATCTTGCGAAGTATTAGGACCCAATTGTTCGCAAAAGACCTGACGCAACGGTTCAAGCCACAATGCCTCCATCCGTAATTCAACGCGATTGGAAGCAACATGGCCGAAACATATCTATCCGACGTCAAGGTCGGCGACCGTTACACTAGGCAGCGTACCTACAAAGAGCTTCACGTTTCCAGCGAGTTATGATTCACTTTCCGTAAAACAATGTGGGGAGCCGTGGAATGGCGCGATCAGACTTGAGCGATTTGGAGTGGGAGTTCATCAAGGCTGTGCTCCCGAACAACAGCCGGGGTGTGAAGCGTGTCGATGATCGGCGCGTGATTAGTGGCATTTTCTATGTCTTGCGTACCGGCATCCCTTGGCGGGATTTGCCGGATCAATACGGCCCCTACACCACGGTGTACAACCGTTTCAACCGATGGACTTATGCTGGCATCTGGGATCGTGTGATGGAGGCGGTCGCCGACGCGCACAACGTCGACACTGTGATGGTGGATGGAACATCCGTGCGTGTGCATCATTCAGCCGCAACGCTCAAAAAAACGACCCGCGTCGTTGCATGGGGCGGTCGCGGGGCGGGTTAACCACAAAAATTCACGCACTTACCAACCAAAACGGCCTGCCAATCCGCTATGAGCTGACGCCGGGCCAAGCCCATGACGCACCGCCCTGTGAACAGCTTTTGGATGGACTGCAGCCTGGGCAATATGTGCTCGCGGACAAGGCTTATGACGCAGACTGGATCCGTGAAATGATCTGGGAACAAGGCGCCATCGACGTAATCCCACCAAAGGCAAACCGGAAATTGCCCGCCGAGTTTGACGCGGAAATTTACCGCGAACGCAATAAGATCGAGCGCTTCTTCGGCAGGCTCAAAGCTTCGTTCCGACGCATCGCGACCAGATATGAGAAAACCTCAGCCAACTTCATGGCTATGATCAAACTCGCATCCGTAAGGCTATGGTGCCAGTTTTATGAGTCTGCTGCCTAGTCACCGTTCTTGGCCTTGGCGCAGGGTCAAAAATGATCCTAGCTTCCCCAGACCAGTAAAGTTGTCGCCGGGCTGCACCCGTTGGCGACTGTCGGATCTGGAAGAGTGGGAAGATTCGAAGCGGGACACCGGACATGCCCACGTCGAAACGGTCGTTTCTGGCAAAGGGGGTGCAGAATGAAGCGCTACCCCGTCATTCAACCGTTCAAGCTTCGTCGTTCCGGCAATCACGAGGGGAATGAGCTCAAACCCTTGTACGGGGACTTCGGATACCTGATCGACAAGTACCTCGGCGGGCCCCCCCGCTTCAAAAAAGCTGTCGCAAAAGCAGACATGGAGGGTCGGGGGTTCCAATCGCTCGACTAACACCTGTCCCATTGTTCCAAAGATGATTCCTACAAAGATGATCATGCCTATAAGATCTGCGGGCAAGACGGTCCCAACCCGGGCTGCGCGGGCAAGATAGAGGGCTGGTCGCTCCCACCGGGCATTTCGCGCCGGCGGAACATCTACCACGTCGATCTCATGATAGCCGGAGAAAGGTTCCGCAAGACATTCGCGAATAGGGAAGACGCGTTGGCCTTTTGGCGCGCTTGCAAGTCCGAAAAAGCGAAAGATCCGGATCAACCGGAAGACCCGGATTAACAGAAAATGGGATCCTTAGCGCAATTTTCTGGCCCCTTTCCGGGGCCTTGCAGGGGAGCATTCGGGGGCCGGGCACCTAGCGCAGGTGCAGCACGTTATGCAGCATCTAATGACGCCGTTGGCCGCACAGAGCCGTCCGCTGGTGGCTGGTGCGCATCATGACACGCAACCTGCAAATCTCTCCGTCGCCACAGGTTCCGGTAGCAGAAATGGATCGGCTGATCCGGTCCGGCTTTCGCCTGATTCCGCTGGGTGGTGATGATGGCAAGCGGCCCCTGAGAAGGTATGCTGGCCAGAAGGCGTTGTCGCTTCGGCAGATCCTCGGCCCCTTGCACGATGTAGGTAGCGCCAGCTACGGCGTCCTGCTAGGCGAATACGCCGTAATCGACTGTGACGACGATGATGTCGGTCTGGTCACCGAAATGGAGGCGCGTTTCGGGGCTTCCCCGGTACACGTCCAGACACCGCGCGGGCTGCACTTGTATTACCGGCATGAAGACAGCTCACTGCCCAATCTCCGTGGGGATGGCTACCCTGTCGACATCAAGCACGGCGCCAATAGCTACGTCGTTGGCCCGCATTCTGTCCGGCCAGATGGCGGTATCTATTTCCCCGTCAAAGGCGTTCTGGGCATTGACAGCCTGCCCATCCTCAGGACAGCGCCCACCGAAACCTTGATGGTACCGGCTTCAGCTCCTGCCGGATTCGCCCGTACAATTTCGGCTGGCTCCCGTCATAATGCCCTGACCAAGCTGGCCATCGAGATGGTGGAACTCGTGGAGAGTTATGCCCAAAAGTTGGTGACGGCGTGATCAGGCGGCGTTTTGACGTTGCCTGATCCCGTCCTTGAAGGCAATCCCCTGGATCACTTCGGGCAGACGGTTTGGCCCTGAGATCTTCCTCCACTTCTTCTTGGCCGACATCATCAACCTGAAGACCATGGCGAGGGCGGTCTTGCGGTTCAGGCATCCTTTGGTTTTGCGCGTTCGGTTGCGGACCGTGGCAAAGACGCTTTCGATCGGGTTCGTGGTCCGGATGTGTTTCCAGTGTTCGGCCGGGAAGTCATAGAAGGTCAGCAACACGTCGCGGTCCTTGACCAGCCTGGCCACGGCCCGCTCGTATTTCAGGCCGTAGGTTTCCACGAAGAGATCGAAGGCCGCATTGGCTTCCTTCTTCGTCTCGGCCATCCAAATATCCTGCAGATCGGCCTTGGCTTTTTCCCGCAGCGACTTGGGCATCGCGCCCGTTACATTGGCCGTCTTGTGGACCCAGCACCGCTGCTCACGGGTGGTCGGATAGACATCCCGCAGCGCCGTCCAGAACCCAAGCGCGCCATCACCGACAGCAAGCTCGGGCGGCACCGTCAGGCCGCGTTTCCTCAGACCGCGTAACAGGTCCCGCCAGCTGTCCGCGTTCTCCCGGAATCCGTCCATGATGCTCAAAACGTCCTTTTCTCCGTACTCGTCAGCGCCGATAATCACCAACATACATTGACGATCCCCGTCCAAACGGGGCGTGAAGCAGACCCCGTCCGCCCAGATGTAGACATAGCGCTTGCCCGACAGGTCACGCTTGCGCCAGGCTTCATACTCGTCCCACCAGGTCGCCTTCAGTCGCGTGATCGTGGAGGCTGACAGCCCCTCTGCATCCGGCCCCAAAAGGGCGGCCAGCGCCTCGCTGAAGTCCCCCGTTGAAATGCCCTTCAGGTAAAGCCAGGGCAGCAGCTCCTCGACGGACTTCGCTTTGCGTAGATACGGCGGCACCAAGGATGAACGGAACCTGATCTTGCTGCCATCGATGTTCGCACCCCGGTCGCGGACCCGGGGCACCTGAACGGGCACCGTGCCGATCCCGGTCATCACCTCGCGCTCCGGCAGGAACCCGTGGCGCACCAGACGCTGGCGACCTTCCTTGTCCAGAAGCTGCGCGTGAACCGCCATGAAACCGGCAACCTCAGCCTGCACAGCCGTTCGCAACAGCTCGCGTGCCCCGAACTGAATGACCTCAGTCAGCGGATCAGGTGAAAATTCCGATGATAGCTCGAATGGAACACCGGTAGATTTCGACATGTGGCATATCCCTTTCTCTTGAGAATTGACGGCGCTTCAGCACCGCCTTGATATGCCGCCCCTCAGGGGCCATCACCAACTTTCAACCATATCTCCTCGTGGACGGCCAAGACGAGCTTTTTGTCAACCTTGTCTATGCCCGCGATGAGGAATGCGAAGATCCGCTATCCGTCCCCGATTCCGAAGTGAAACGGATCGCTGAGTGGGCATGGTGCAAGCGCCTTGAGGGGAAAGTGTATCACGGCAGGAACAGCGAGTTCCGGATTCGCCGGACCGCCCTCGACGCGCTTACCGGTGCGCCCAATATGTCCGACGCGCTGGCTTTATACACCGTCCTCACCGCCATCCACGGGCATCAGCCGGGAAAGGCCTTCAAGCTGATCCACGCAGGCATGCAGAATGCCGGCCACACCGACCTATCACGCCGTCGGTTTCTGGAGGCCCGCAGGACGCTGGAACGGGTTGGCCTGCTGAGACTGGCCAAGCGCCATTCCTCGTCACGAAGGGCGCAGTCCTATCAGCTGTGCCGTCCCCATCAGCCAGCAGGAAACACCGAGCCGCTCGGTTAGTGTCCCTCCAAAAAAAGGAAAGGCTAAAGATTACATATGTGGACCAGAACTGGTCGAACGGGATCTCCGGCTCCGGGTCGCGCCGGTGGTGCGGCAACTTTTGGAGGTCGAGCAGGTCGCGAAACGTCCAAAATCAGGTTCAACAAAACAAGGGGTTCGAGGCCTAATTTCCCGACCCGAAAACCGGTTTAAGGTAGGGTAGTACCGGGAGGTCGGGGATGAGGGCTCTGCGGTCGCCATCTGGCTCACCGCCGGGTCGTGCTGGCGGTTGCGCCGATGTAAGTGCCCTTTCGTCCCGGCTGTCTGCAGCACCCTGCTGCGGACCTTGCACGAGATGCATGACGCCGAGCTGATCGCCATGGAACACCGTGAGCAGGGCAGCGGGGCAGCTTAAGAGATCCGGAGGGCGTTAGGGATATAAGATAAGTACCGTCAAGGCTCAGTGGGCAATGTGTCCTCCAAATCCGCAATATGCTCGCCAACTTCATCAGGGTAACCCCAGCCAATTTGCCCATCGATGCGTTGGTGTTCCAATTCCAACAAGGGGACAAACTCTTTAGCCAAGCTGATATCCTCCTGTCGGATCAGCAGCTTGCAGATTTGATTAACCATGCTGCACATGCTGTCGTAGAAGGACTCGTCGATATCGCCAAATTCCAGCGTGAAATCGTTCCCGCATCGCACATAGTGGAGCATCAGTATCAGTAGCCCATGTGGATCGCCCATGGCTTTTTTGTATTCACTGATTGCCTTGCGTCCCTCGGATAGACGCACAGCTTGTTTCCATGGTTCCTTCGGGCAGACAGCACGCCGAATGCGCTGTTTGTAAGGTTCCAGCACTTGCTCTTCATCTTCGTTTCCGAGCAACCGTGCATGCAGGAAATCCGTGTTAGTTCGATTGAGCCGATACAAATCTTGTAGAAGGCCCACCAATCGCGTTCGGTCCCAGTCGGCCAGCTCTGACTTCACAGATTTCCAAGTTGGTTTGGACGCTTTCATTGGTGTTACTTGCGATCAATGCCGCAGCACCGGCTCCAGCTGGTCATCCGTGTCCAGCCGCAGAGCCGCTCGCCAGAGGGGCGTCTTGAAACAGTGCCGGTCGACCCGGCCATCCAGTGTGTCCTCTTGCTCGACAATCAGGCCCGCCCATTCCAACGGGCGTAGAACGCATGACGAAAACGCGGCCATCTCGCGCCAGCCACTGTTGTCCCAGTCTGGCCCTTCGCCATAGAACGCACCATAGACTTGCTTTTCCGTGGCGCCTTGATCGATCTCAACGTTCATTACGTTCAGCCAGACGTCCCAGTTTCCGATTGGCGCATCGTCAAGGCGAGAATAGCTGCTATGGTCGATCTGCAGGAGGTAGTACGGGATCATTTCTATGAAGAGCTGGCTCGGGGATCGGCCGAATTCTTTGCCGCGTTGGGTCAATCTGAACGCGCCCTTGTTGTGGTGGCCGAGTTTGAGTCGGATCAGAAGGAAGTGCACCAGTTCCAAGGGCGTGAAATCGTACTCGTTCAAGACCTTCTTGTACCGAAACAGGTCATCATAACCCCTGCCCGGCCAGTCGAAATGTTCAGCAGCCCAGTGGACGAAAACTCGTTTGAACGCCTTGGTATTGGTTAGGCTGATGGCCCCATTGTCCTCCACATACTCCAGCGTCAACCGCGCCGCCCGCAGCAGAGGTGAATATGCAAGGACGGGATCGTCGTCAGACAGGCGGCGAAATTCGATCATGCATTCTTTCTGCCACGGCCAACCGGAAAATGACCAGCCTCCAGATCCCGGGGCGACAAGTTCTTCGTCGGCGGCAGCCGGTGTTGCTGAACCCTGCCGCTCCGCGCAACCCAGACCGCTGCCGGGCCTTGCTAGAATGGGGATTGTCAGTGGACAGCCCACGGCCTCAAGTCCGCAGCGCGGGGCCTCACATTGCCGGGTAGGTGCGCCAGATATGGCACGTCTGAACCTTTCCGCGTCTGCTCTCAATGCAGGTCGCTGGCCAATTGCAGCGCTTCGTCGAATTTCAGACCCAACATATGGCTCTCCTTTCTCATCTTCAGGTTTCAGGCTGTCATCAGTGAATGGGCTGTGTGGTGGCGGGAGCGGAACCGGCCAACGGCGCCGTGTCCGTATCCAGCAAGAGCCACTCCGTTCTTTCGGCGATGGCTTCCGCTAGGTCCGGGAGAAGAAAGGCTGGCGCCAGCGTCACCGTTGCCAGTCGCGGCGTGCAGGGATGTTCCGCGAACGTGAGGCCCAGCTCGGGAACGGTGCTGCAAAATGATCCTTTGATCCGATCGCTGAAGAGGTCCAACAAAAGATCATGGGCCTCCACCTCGGGCTTGTAGGTGGCGTGCCAGACCCGAAAGGCCGGGTCCTCAAATTCGGCCGGGCGGTAGAGCTCCTCTTCGCTGAACCATCCTTCTTCGATCATGCGCCAGTGATCCGGCTGCAGCAACACCCCGCTGGTACCCTTGCCAAACCGGGCGTCGAGCACCGCCGATCTGACAAGCTTGCGTGGATGCGGGCAGCCATCGCTAATGATTTTGAAGGCGCCGTATTCTTCGGGCTTGAGGTGCAGGATGCGAACCCGCGGTTCTGCTCTCAATGGCTCCGGTCGTGATGCTTCGGCCCGGGCTGAAATGGTCGATGCGGCGGTGGCCGTAGCAACCGACGTCTTGAGAAAATCTCTGCGCTTCATGATCTCGGTCTCCTTCTTCGAGACCGGCACGACGATCGCCATGTGGATGAGGCCAACCCGTTCGTTGCCGATATGGCCGCATCCCCTCTCGGGCGACCACCTTGCCGGGTTTGGCAGGTTGGTGGAGGCAGGGCCTCACTCTTGATGCACTGATCGACATATGCACAGCACACCCGACTTGCAAGCAATCCGCGCCAACTCAAGAAGTTGCCCGCACGGGCAAGGTGTCGCCGCGCCGGAAGCCTCCCTACGGCGAACCCCCTCCTGCCCAAGCAAGTCGGCTGCTGCGGTCTGGCCGCCGTCTCACCGAAGGTCGCAGCCAGACGCGCCCGGCCTCAGCGCATTGATGAAACTCGCGACCGGGTCCTTCCGCATGACAACCCAAAGTATCCACAGACCACTCCAAACCCGCACCAAGCTCCAAAACAACGTGTCGTTGGTTTTGACTTCGCGGAGCAGATAGAGTTTTTTGGCCTCAAGGTTACAGGGAGATTTGATGCGAGAGACTTCAACCGATCTTCCCGGCGTGATGGATTTGCTGGACGTGGGCGTCGGTGTATTCGATGCCGCGCTGGATCTGACCTACGCCAACAAGTCCTTTCGTGATCTTCGGGGATACCCGGATGCGCTTTGCCAGCCGGGTGCCAAGCTGATCGATCTTTTGGCGCACAGCGCTGGACGGGGTGATTTCGGCCCCGGTGATGCCGACGAACTTACGCACGCGCGCATGGCCGAGATCGAGAACGCGACTGACCGGGAAGTCGAACACATCCGCCCCGACGGGCAGGTGCTGCGGATCCGCTACCAGCGGCTCGACGACGGCGGGCTGATCATCACATACCAGGACCGAACCGCCGAGCGGCAGGCCGAAGACGCATCCCGGCGGAGCGAACGTCGCTATGCGTTGGTGGCCCAGGCGACCAGCGATGGGATCTACGACTGGAACGTCACGGACGATGTCCTCTACGTCTCCGAGCACCTGACCGAGTTCCTGGACTTCGACATGAACAACGGCCCGTCCTCCCGGTGGCTGGAGCGTATCCATCCCGACGATCAAGGTCCCTACATGGATGCCCTACGTGCGCATTTCGCGGACCAGTCGGATGCTATCGAGCGCGATTATCGTGTCCGGACCCGTGGGGGCGGCTATCGCTGGGTGCATGATCGCGGCGTCGGCGTGCGGGACGCGGACGGCCGGGTCACCCGGCTTGTCGGTGCGGTGCGCGACATCACTGAGGCGCGCGGGTCGGCGCGAGAGCTGGAGGAGACGCGCGGGCGATTGTTCTCGTCGCTGTCCTCGATCTCGGACGGGATCCTGATCACGGACGCCGACAACTGCGTCGAGCTGTTCAACGACCGCTATGTCGAGATGTTCCAGGAAGCGTCCGGCGAGATCGACATGCGCACGATCATCTACGACGGCCGGCCCTTCGTGGAGGTCGTACGCGACACTTACCAACTGGGCGTCTTCCGCCCGCACCCCGATGGTGTGGATGCCTTCATCGCCAATCGGTTGAAGGCGTGGGAGACGGATGCCGCCGAGTGGGAGCTGCAGCTGGCCAACGGCACGTGGCTGCTGCTGAAAGAGCGCAAGATGCCCGACGGCAGCCGTATCTCGGTGTATACCGAGATCACGGACCTGAAGCGACGCGAAGCCGAAGCTGCAGCTGCCGGCGAACGTCTGACCACTTCGCTGGCCAGCCTGTCGGATGGTATCCTGATCGTCGATGCCGAGCACCGGGTCGAAACGTATAACCCGCGCTATGTCCAGATCTTCAGCGATGCCTGCGGCCAAGACGCCGCACCCATCGTCCAGTCTGGCCGGCCCTTCTTCGATATGCTGCGTGATGGCTATAGCATGGGCATGTTCAAGCCTTATCCCGGTGGCGTCGATGTCTGGATCACCGACCGGATGGCGACCTGGGACAAGCCGGCTTCGCAGTTGGAGGTCGAACTGGCCAACGGGAGCTGGGTGCTGATCAACGACCGCGAGATGCCGGACGGCGGGCGGATCTCGATCTACACGGACATCACGGACATCAAGCAGCGCGAGGCCGAGACCAACGCCGCGCGCCAGCGCTTCGAGGAAGCAATCGAGGCGATCAGCTCGGGCTTCGTGCTCTGGGATGCCGAGGACAGGCTGCTGATCTCGAACGCGCGCTACAGGGCTTACTTCTCCGAGTTGGAAGACATGGTCGTCCCCGGTACCGCTTTCAACGACATTATTGCGGCGGGCATCAAACGGGGCATGTTCCCCCTGGCCGAGGGCGATGTGCAGGGCTACCTCGACGAGATCGCGGCCAAGCGCAAGGATGCGGCAGGCGAGGTGCGCGAGCAGTTCATCAACGGCTATTGGCTGCAGATCACGGATCACCGCACGGCCGATGGCGGTATCGTTTCGATCTATTCGGACATCACCGAGCTGAAAGCCCAGCAAGACGAGATCGCGCACCAGACGGCGTTGCTGGAACTGACAATGGAGAACATGGGGCAGGGTATCTCGCTGGTCGACAAGGACTTGCGGACAACCGCCTTCAATACCCAGTTCCTCGAACTGATGGATTTCCCGCCCGACAAGTTCGCGCGCGGCTTCACCATGGAGCAGGCATTCCGCTTCAACGCCGAACGCGGCGAATATGGCCCGGGCGACATCGAGGAGCAGGTTGCGGCGCGGCTGGAACTTGCCGGCAAGTTCCAGGCCCACCAGTTCCAGCGCGAGAAACCTGATGGCACCGTGCTCGAGATCACCGGGATCCCGATCGAGGGCGGGGGCATGGTCTCGACCTATACCGACATCACCGAGCGGAGGCGCGCGGAAGACGCCCTGAACGTGGCGCTGGAGGAATTCAACGCGGTCTCGGAGCATATCGACTATGGGATCCTCTTCACCGGTCCCGACCTGCGTGCACGCATTGTCAACAAGGCGTTTCGCGATCTCTGGGGATTGAGTCAGAAGTTCATCGATTCCAATCCGACGATGCGAGAAATCATAGAGGTCAATCGCCATACCGGCCTCTACACTGTCCCCGACGCCGAGTTCGACGACTGGTTGGACAGCCGGATCGCGTCCATCGAAGCGGGCGACGTACCGCCGGTGGAAATGGTCCGCGGCGACGGAAAAATCCTCTCGTACCAAGTGGTTTCGCTGCCCGGTGGTGGCCGGATGATGACCTATTTCGACATTTCCGAGTTGAAGAACCGGGAGCTTGAAGCCTCTCGCGCCCGCGACGCGGCAGAGGCGGCGCTGGATGACCTGCAAAAGGCACAAGAGCGACTGGTGCAGTCCGAGAAGATGGCCTCGCTGGGTCTGACCTGCCCCCAGAATTTCGGGCCATTCAAAAAGAGAGTTTGTTCTCGTAACGTTCAAAGCTACGAGGAGAACGAAGAATGCGGAAGTCACGCTTCACAGAGGAACAAATCGTCGGGATTTTGCAGGAGTATGCTGCGGGTGCCAAAGTGTCTGAGCTTTGCCGCAAGCATGGGATGTCCGATGCGACGCTGTACAAGTGGAAAGCCAAGTATGGCGGCATGACAGTATCCGAGCTGCGCCGCCTGAAGGACCTGGAGGTCGAGAACTCGGAGCTGAAGCGTCTGCTGGCAGACGCGATGCTCGATAATGCTGGTCTTAAGGGGCTGCTGGCAAAAAACTCATAACGCCTGCCGCCCGTCGGGATGCGGTGGTCACGTTGATGGCTGAACACCAATTCACGCAAAGGCGGGCGTGCAGGCTGGTTGGAATATCCAGATCGAGCCTGACCTATCAGGCGCGCCCGGATCGCCACGCGCGGCTTCGGGAACGTCTGATCACGCTTTCAGGCAAGCACAGGAGGTATGGCTATCGTATGTTGCATGCCAAGCTGGTGCGCGAGGGGTTCAAGGTGAACGTCAAAGTCGTCGAACGTATCTACCGCGAGGAGCGGCTGTGGCTACGTCGCACAAAGCGCAAGAAGATCCCCAAGGAAGGCCGTGAGGGCGGCTGGTGCCCGATTGCAGCCAACCAACGGTGGTCTTTGGATTTCACCAGTGACGCACTGGCAAACGGGCGCAAATTCCGAACGGCGAACCTCAAAGATGATTGCACACGAGAGTGCCCCGCCATCGAGGTGGATTTCTCACTGCCCGGTGAGCGGGTCGTGGAACTGCTGAACCGGGTCGCACGCGAACGCGGATATCCTGACATTCTGGTCGTTGATAACGGCCCGGAACTACGAGGTCGCGCGCTTGACGCCTGGGCCGATGACAACGGCGTGCAGTTGTATTTCATAGATCCGGGCAAGCCGACCCAGAATGCCTACATCGAGAGTTTCAATGGTCGCTTCAGGGACGAATGTCTGAACCAGCATTGGTTCACAAGCATCGGCGAGGCTCGTGACATCATCGAAAACTGGAGGATAGACTACAACACAGAGAGACCGCACAGCAGCCTGAGATATCAAACCCCGGAGGAGTTCGCGGCAGCGCGGCCCTTCGACAAAACGCAATGGGCACAGCCGCTTGAGCTACATGAGGGCTCCGCGCCTGCGCCCATTGCTCACGCCGCTGAATGATGGCACACAAATGGAGAGCAAACTCGATTTACGAGTGGCCCTGAAAAAAGGGGCAGGTCAATCCCAAGCGGGCTTGTATTGACTTTGAGGGGGCTCATTCCTCCAACCGTCGTTGAAGGGAAGTCAGCAGCATTGCCTGTGGCGCTTGAGATCATCCGGCGATTTTTGGGCCTTAGCGCATTGGATTGTGTAGCCACAGGCGCGATTCGTGAAACAAGCGACGGATTCGTAGTTGACCGACTTTCCGAGGACGTTGCGGAAAAAAAGCTCCGAGCGGTTTGCGAAGATGGATTTAGAAGAAAACTAATCTGTTCGACATCGGTCCGGACAAGAATTGATGGACTTATTTCAATTCCACACAATGACATGACGGTTGAAGCGGTCGCCCGAAAACTCTGGGGAGAAGAATATTTCCAACATCTCCAAGATCGTGCAGCCTCAAAGTCCCGCGCACTTGGATTTTATTTGGGTTGGAAGAGTGAACCACTCCCAAACGCGCCAAAAGAGATATTCGTTCATTCTCAGCAGGCAGAGACTTTCTACCGGAACATGATAACCAAGCCCGAACCAGCGGGTTGGGTTGTAGCTGGGCCCGCCAGATCGGGAAAAACATGGATGGTTTGGGATGTCGTAACCCAATTAGTCGAGCAGGAGGGTTGGCATGCAGCGGTTTTCCACAGAAAGGCAGCTCTTAACAACAACATGGAGATTAGACGGATCGCTGGAACAATGCTCGAAATTGTTGATGAGCTACTTCCAGGCGAATTAAATCGTATTATGGTACTAGACGGATTGGTGTATGAAGAAGATCTTGATGAATTGGATGAGGTCATTTGGTCCGCCGCCCGCTCGTCAGGAATCCACATAGTCGTAGTTAAAAGATCTGACGCGTTCAGCCAATGGAAGCCGACACTTTGCCATGAAGAAATGCCAATTGTCGGCAATCACGCACATCGACAATTTGTGGATCGACTTGTGGATCAATATCCGGCCGTTGTCGCAGCAGCAGGCGTCACAAAGTCGGAGCTTCTCGGCGATACTTCCCTCGGAACCTCAAGTAATCCGATGGAGCTTGCGAATATTGGCCGTCAGTTCCACGATATATGGTGGACAGTTGAGCAAGCCCGTGGGACAGCAAGTTTAGACATGCTCCGCGAGAAGTTAACTGCCGATATAACGCCGGCGCAAAATCGCGCCCTTGAAAGGGTAGCATATTCATCTATTTATGGTTTTGACATTCCGATAGAAAATACTTCTAATATCCCGAAAGCGGTGATTGAAAATTGCTCAATACTCTTGGACGAGAGTACGGATCGCGTCAAAATACACCATCCATGCATCGCATACGCAATTACCGGTAATTATCTAGAGAATCGTCCGAAACTTGATCAACAGATTGGAGCGGAAAAAATCGCGCCCATTCTAAAAGAGCATATTGCCCGTTACGACTATAAAAATGTATTGAACGCTCTAACTTGCCTGAGCAGTGGTTGGCATACGACTTTACGAACCCTGCTATTCGGAGCACGTGTTGCGGGAAAGCACATTGATCCTCTCTTGGATGAGGAAGAGTTGAAAAGGCTCATTGAACCCGCCTTCTTCAATACACCAACTGCAGGAATTGAGCTTCTTAGCCTACTGTCCGACTATTTCCAACCAAGTTTGGCTATCAGGTTATTGAGCAATGTCTTGGCTCTATTAAACTCACGATTAACGCAAAAAGCGGCAGTTGTCGAAGCATCGGAGATAAACCTTTGTCTAAAGGGCATCCACAACCATCTTGGGCTATTTTGGGACTATGAAGACGACTTTGACGTTAAGCTTTTAAGCTCGGAGGTCCAAGCAGAGGTCGTTCGTGCAAGAAAGAAATGGGATCAATTTCAGCATTTAATGACAAGGGGCGGTTGTCTGTACAAAACACTAGACAGCGAGCCTGATACGTTGCGTCGAGTGTCCCTTGCAGAGTCTATTCAAGCCTTCGACAACCTTGAATTTCATTTGGAGATTCAAAGTTTATATGAACTCTTGCTTGATGGCGCAAGCGAACTCAGCGAGGGAATGTTTTCTCACGCAAAACGTATCCTAGACGTTGTTTCGAAAAGCGACTTAGTGACAGAGGCGAACAACTTCGGCGGAGACGGTGGCGAGCCTTCGGATGGAAGTGACGCTTTGATCCAGACGAGACGTTCTGTGGTAGAAATTGTATCGCAAAAGGGCCCGACGTCCGACTTCTCCGGGATCTGCGAATTTTGCGACTGGTTTGTATTATCAATGGAACTTCGAATTTTTGAAAGGGCCGACGGGCTTACCAATATATTTGAGGATTTGGCTGAAAAGTTTTCGGAACTAGTACACAGTTCTGAGCTACGTGAAATAAATCGAGGGTTAAATACACTTTACCGGACGAATGCCGCCACCCTAATAAGACTTATCAACCATAATTGAGCTGTATTCGACAGAAAGATGACCTCGTCTGAAAGGGCGACGCTGTCTGATATCTCTGCTTTTTTGTTTGGAATTCAGCGTTGGCATCGTTTGGCTGCGACCAATTTTTTGTGCCGTTATGAGAGTGCGAGCGTTCCCGATCGGAACTTTTCTGAGGATTTGGCCAAGCGAGTTCTCGATGCCTCCGACGTTCGCAGCGCTGGGCTTATTATTTGTGCGTCTTCGCAAATAGATGCCTTTTTTGCCGAGAACCCAAAACAAGGATTTTCGTACTATTTTGTTCAAGCCCTTGGTTTAGATTTCATTCTGGGAAAGGTTCGATCTGAACCAAGGATCTCCATTGTTTATCATTTGATCGAAGGCCTGTCATCTATTGACCATAATTTTTTGCATGTTGTTGTTGATGAAATTGCTGACAGGATTGCGGAATCTATTAATCAGGGGATTGTCAATCCGTGGCCGGCTCGACTGGCCGTGTCATTGTCGGAGAGCGAATTGGTTGGGAGCGATTTTCTAAAAGCAATTCGTGCAGATGGACGCATAGATCGATCGGCATTACTTGACATTCTGGACGAAGTTCAGACCTTGGATTCAATTGAGGCATTTCACCGATTTCTGCGACTTTTCGATGGGTTAGCTGGTGAGTATTGTGATCGTGTGCCTTCGTCTGAGGCCGATTTGTCTTTGAGGCGAAAACTGGGAGTTGATGGTAGAGCCGACTTTTTCTTTTCAGCGGCACTGTCTGTTCGAGAGACATTTCGAGTGGCCGGACGGGATTGTGAGTCGGTTATTTCGGACGATTTTCCGTTCTACATTTTCACTAACGCTTTCCGGTCAACACCAGCCCAGTCCGTTGGAGCGGCGCTATATTCGATGCAGAAGCTCCTTCCAGATTCGATTGATAGCTTCGTGAAAATGGATCGAAGTCGTCAGATCTTTAATGATAAGCTGAGTCGCATAATTTCAAACCCCGCGGCCTCGGTTGATCTCATCAATGCACTTGAGAAGGCCTCCCGTCGTGAGGGCTTGCGGCTGCTAGATTCGCGCCTCAGGCGAACTTCTGCTTTGATGCATCAAATTCAGTACCTTCAGAACCCGCATACTGTATTCAAGTCTATTAACGGATTGATCCGCGTTGGATATATGAAGGTTGACAGATTTGTTGGTCTTTATCACCGAGTTTTTGAGGGGCAGGTCCAACATTTTCGATCTCCTGGTCTATTGGTTGAGTTATTTAAAATGGTTAGATCATTTGATGAGTTTAGCGGCACGAATCTATTTGGTGCAGTTGCTTCTAACGTTGACCGAGACGGCTTAGTTCGACGTCTGAGATTTGGTTTGGTTTCGGATATTAAATACGTGGCGGCATTGTCTCGTTTGTTGGGGCTAGCGGGTCGAGAGGATCTTGCACGGGATTTGTTGAGTAATCTCTTAGTTGACGATGGTATGTTGGAGGCTGTGCCATCTGATCGGTTGTTTGGACTCGTCCGGGTTGTTTGCGACGTGGCTCCGGAACTGAACTCGGAGTATTTCTTTAGATTGGACGCTGTCTTTGTAACGAACGCCGGTGTTCCATGCCTTTTAGACGATGTTGGGTTTTGGCGTAATTTCGGTGCCTATTCTCTGCTGCGGCGAGTTAAAATGGGAGAGAACTGGGCTGCCTTCGATGATCATTCCTATTCGCTATCTATTCCGAAGGATTTGGCGACGAGGATGCTTGCTACCGCGTGGCTGGATTCAGGAGAATGGTTGAACAATGTCCAGAACAGCACCGCGGATGAGATTGTCAGCAAAGGTGATCGCGTGCCAAATAATTTTCGTGACTTGGTTGCAGCGATTACGACATCGGAGATTGCTCCAGAGTGTTTTGCCAACCTACTTTTGCCGTCGCATTGGAGCTGTGGTCGTAGCCGTGTTGGCCGCCTCGGTGTGTCGGATTCGAATGCGTTATTTGATCTTTTGTCTGGTTGAAGATTGGCTCTGGAAGGACATTCGAACTTTCCGGTAATTTTTTATTTACGAACCTGATTTTCGCTCAAGAGGGTCGGTTCTGTGAAACTTGAATTCGGACCATGTTAGAAATCTTTGGCGACAAAACCAGAAACCTATTGGGGTCAACAAAACTCACACAACGGAGTGCTGACTCCATTTTCTCGCAAATGGTCGATTTCGAGAGATAGGTTGGAATGTGCGCCACGTAGACGGAAAACGCGTCCGACCCCTTATGGAACTGTTTCAAAATACTGGGTACTTGATTGCCCCGAGGTTCTTAAAGGTTTGAGAGATCCGGAAAACCTGACGTCCGCCGCGGTTTGTCTAAGGACCAGTCTGGGCTCGGGGACTAAGCCGCTGCCGCGGCAAAGGCGCGTTTGGCTGACGGACGGTCTCACCTCTGACGCCACGCATTTTGCGATGTGACCGACCTGACTGACGATTGGAGCTTCTCAATTGTCAGACAGGAGGTTCTCATGACACAGGAGAAGATGAGCCCGCTGCGTGCGCGGATGATCGAGGACATGCGCATTCGCGGGTTGGCTGAGACATCGCAGAAAGCGCATATCCGGGCGCTGAAGGATTTCACAGCGTTTCTGGGGCGTGCGCCGGATACGGCGACGCCAGATGAGCTGCGCGCCTATCAGCTTCATATGACCGACACTGAGGTGACGCCGTCGGTCTACAATTCGCGGATCACGGCACTGCGGTTCTTCTTCGGCATGACATGCAATCGGGAGGATATGAAGAAGTACATGCAGTTCCGCACCGAGCCGCGGAAGCTGCCGATTGTGCTGAGCTTCGAGGAGGTCTCGGCGGTTTTGTCCGCGGCCCCTGGGCCCGGTCTCAAGTATCGGGCGGCACTCGGCATCGGGTATGGCGCAGGGCTGCGTGCCTCCGAGGTCACCAATCTCAAGGTTCGGGACATCGACAGTGACCGCATGCTGATCCATGTCGAGCGCGGTAAGGGCGGCAAGGATCGCGATGTGATGCTTTCGCCGTCCTTGCTGGAACTCCTTCGCGACTATTGGCGTGAGGCTCGCCCGCAGGGCTGGCTGTTTCCTGGGCAGAGCCGGGTTGAACCCCTGTCTCCACGGTCCTTGAATCGTGCCTTCAACTCGGCAAAGGCGATGGCCGGCATCAAGAAGCCTGCAACATTGCACTCGCTCCGGCACAGCTTTGCTACGCATTTGTTGGAGGCCGATACGGATGTGCGGGTGATCCAGGTTCTCCTCGGCCACGCCAAGTTGACCACGACGGCACGATATACACATGTGGCGACCAAGACGTTGCGCAATGTGTCCAGCCCGTTCGAGCACATCCAGGATGTGACCTGACGGGGGCTGCAGCGTGCCGCGGCACGCGCTGGAGGTTGCCGACATCTTCCGTGATCATGGGCCTGCCTATCGGCGGGCCAATGCAGGGCGTCTGAGCCTTGGGCAACTCAAAGTGATGTCCGCCATTGAAGCCTGCCGGACCGAAGCACTCGGTGGGCATGTGGCAGCTTGCACCAAATGTGATCACCAGCATATCGCCTACAACAGTTGCAAGAACCGGCACTGCCCGAAGTGCCAGGGACCGGCGGCGCGCGATTGGATGGCGGCGCGGGCAGACGACTTGTTGCCCGTGGAATATTTCCACGTCGTCTTCACATTGCCGGCCGAGATCGCCCGCATCGCCTACTGGAACAAGCGGGCAATGTACGGCCTCTTGTTCAAGGCATCAGCCGAGACGGTGATGACCATCGTCGCTGACCCCAGGCACCTTGGTGCCCGCGTCGGCATGACCTGCGTTCTCCACACCTGGGGATCGGCGATGACGCATCATCCCCACATCCACATGATCGTGCCCGGCGGCGGGTTGTCGCTTGATGGCATCCGATGGATCGGCTGCAAGCCCGGGTTCTTTCTGCCGGTCCGGGTGCTGTCTCGGCTGTTCAGACGCCTGTTCCTTGAGGGCCTGGTCAACTTGCACCGCGCCGGGCAGCTCACCTTCTTCAGTGATCTTGCCGGGCTGGCCGATGCAGATGCCTTCACTGCTTACCTCGCACCGCTGCGCAAAACCGAATGGGTGGTCTATGCCAAACCGCCCTTTGGCGGACCCGAGCAGGTTCTGGCCTATCTCAGCCGCTACACCCACCGGGTCGCGATCTCCAACCATCGCCTCGTCAGCGCAGATGCCGACACCGTTTCCTTCCGCTGGAAGGATTACCGCATCAAGCGCGGCGACCGGATGAAGGTCATGCGGCTCGACACGGGCGAGTTCATCCGCCGTTTCCTGATCCACGTTCTCCCGGATGGCTTCCACCGCATACGGCACTACGGGTTGCTGGCCAGCGCCGCCCGCAAAGCTAACATCGCGAAGATCCGCGTTTTGCTTGGTGAAGTGGTCCCACCTTCTCGGACAGTTTTGCAGCGTTTCTAAGGTGTATCGGGTTTAGGTTTCATGCTGCTTTTTGCTCTGCCACGCCAGCCCAATATGCGTCGTCCGGGGTCTGTCGATCAAGCGCGGAATGGGGGCGTTTGGTGTTATAGAACGTCATCCACTGTTTGATGACACAACGGGCTTGGAACCCATCTTGGATTTCTTCCAGATAGATCGCCTCCTGTTTCAGTGATCTCCAGAGGCGCTCAATGAAGATGTTGTCGAGATATCTGCCGCGCCCATCCATTGAGATACGCACTCCGGCCTCAGTCAGCGTCGTGATCCAGGTCGATCCGGTGAACTGCGATCCTTGATCCGTATTCATGATCTCGGGCGGGCCGTAGTTGGCAATGGCCTCGTTCAATGCCTCGACACAGAAGTCGGCGTGCATTGTGTTCGACAGCCGCCAGCTCAGCACCTTCCGTGTCGCCCAGTCCATGATGGCAACCAGATACAAGAAGCCGTTCTTGACCGGCACAAAGGTGATATCGGCGCACCGGACCTGGTTGGGCCGATCGATGTTCATCTTCCTCAGCAGGTACGGGAAGACCGGATGCTGGGGATGCCGCTGGCTGGTCCTGGGGCGTTTGTAGATCGCTTCCAGCCCCATCTTGGCCATCAGCCGCCTGACTCGATGCCGTCCAACAACGATCCTTTCCCGGCGCAGAAAGGCCGCGATCTGGCGGCTGCCGAAGAACGGATATTTGGTGAACACGCGATCAATCTCTTTCATTATCGCCAGCGTGTTCGCGTTGATGCCGACCGGTGTATAGTAGAATGCCGGCCGGCTCAGGCGCACCAGCTTGCATTGCTGGCTGACACTTAGTTCGGGATGGCCCCGCTTGATCATCGCGCGTTTCTTCTCGGGGCTCATCGCTTCAGCCCTTCTGACAAAAAATCGTTCTCGACTGCCAGCCTCCCGATCTTGGCGTGGAGGTCTTTAACTTCGGCCTCTGACGGCCCCGTCGGCTTGCCTCCACCCGAGAACACATCCGCCATTCCATCAATGGCCTGCCGCTTCCATGTGCTCACTTGGTTCGGGTGAAGCTGATGCTTCGCCGCGATCTCCTGCACGGTCTTATCGCCACGCAGCGCTTCCAACGCGACCTTAGCCTTAAACTGATCTGTAAAGTTCCGGCGTTTCGCCATTCTCGTATCCCTTCAAAGTTTTGGGATACACCTTAGCTCGTTGTCCGATTTTCTGGGACCACTTCAATTGTCAGGTTGCGTTCGTGATGGATCATTTTCGGCTCCATTTGTTTGCGTTTTTCGGTTGCTGAGCCTGTCCTAGAACTACCCTCCTCTCACCGTTATGACAGTAGTGTGAGAGGAGAACGAAAATATGCGTCGCACTGAACGCCTGTTCCAGATTATCCAAATACTGCGGTCTACCCGGTCGCCGATTACAGGACGGGAGTTGGCAGATGAGTTGGAGATATCTCTTAGCACGCTTTACCGCGATATGGCGGAGCTTCACGCCCAACGCATCCCCATCACGGGTGAAGCGGGGATCGGATACGTGCTTGACGATGGCTATGACATGCCGCCCCTGATGCTCACGGCTGATGAACTGGAGGCTGCGGCGCTTGGTGCCGCATGGGTGGCCTCCGAGGCAGACCCATCGCTCGCTCGGGCTGCGCGTGATCTCGTGTCAAAGCTCTCTTCAGCCATCCCGAAGGAACTTCGCCCTGTCGTGCTGGACGGAAGTACAAAGCCCATTCAAACGCGCGCTAGGGTGTCCGAACGTTTTGACAGCGCCCTGCTGCGCCACGCCATTCGAGAGCGCTACAGGCTGCAACTCATCTACACCGACCGCAACGACCGTACGACAGACCGGATTGTCTGGCCACTGCTGATCGCGTTTCTGGATCGCACTCGATACCTAGTCGGTTGGTGCGAAACCAAAGACGACTACCGGCATTTCAAGACAGAAAGGGTCGAGGAGCTGAAAGTGCTGGGCCAGAAGTACCCAGGCCGCCGGGCAGCATTGCTCAAAGGGTGGGAAGGCGCGACCGCGAGGCGCATGAAAAGCTGACGTTAGTGAATTGTGCAGCAACCGACATATTGGACTCGCCGCCGCCTTGCGGCATCGCAACGGGACGAGTGTGAACCGCACTCCGGAACCGTCCATCCACAGATTTTGCCAATATCCCGGTCCCAACCGTTCGATTGTTGAAAGCTGTCAGGTAACTCGGCCGGCGAAATCAGCCGTTCGATTTCGAGAAGCGGCCACATGCTGAGCGACCCTTGGCCGGCAGCACTGAGCCCGATGCGGTCGGTGGGTGTGGATCGGCATGCAAGATTGACCCCCGTTTTGGGGTGACCGGCGTCCAAAAGTGACCCCCCTGACAGTTACGATCAGAAGCTTCCTCGAAAGCATGAGGGAGCGGTCAGGGGATGTTGGTTGTGGAAACGATTGCGAAGATCAGGCGTGCGCATTTCATCGAATGCAAGTCGATCAAGCAGATTTGCCGCGAGCTTCGGGTGTCGCGTAATACCGTTCGCAAGGTGATCAGATCCGGGGCGACTGAGTTCAACACCCGTTTAGCGCTCGGAGCTGCCCAATACTGACGGGGCTTTGGGCACGCAGCCGCCTTGCGGCGAAGCAGCGGCGCTCCTTTGTCGTTGTGATTCAGAACCGGCCGTTCGCAGAGACCGCTGGGTTTCTGCCGTCGACCGCCTGTTTTGGTTTTCTGTGTTTCGCTGGCACCCCGATACTTGGTATGTGCCATGCCACCGACTGTTTTGGCCCAGCCGAACGGTTCTTCGATCTTCTTTCGGTGCTTCTGGGACAGGACGTAGACCGGACGCCGGGTGGTCCGACCGTCGAAAGCTGAGTGACGCCGGATCAAGGGCTCGATTCATCCCCTCGGGTCACGGCAACACGAGGCGGATCAATAGGTTGCTCTAACAGCGCAACGCAGCTCCTGGTGCATGACCCAGACTGTGGGAGCGTCTTCTTCCGAGATGTGCCCAAAGGCCACTATATGAGCCGACCGCTCATCGTGCGTCGCATCTCTATCGGCAATCTCAATCCCAAGGTAATCTGCTATCAAGTCACCAACCTTCTTGAAGACCTTCGCACCCGTCTTGCTGGATTTGTAACCCGCTGCACGCGCTAATTGGCCGAAGGTCAGACCATTTTCGGCGGAGACAGAAAGCGCCTTCAGCATCGCCACCTGTGCCTGCGACAACTGCGCCTGGCGCAAAGTCTCGAGAAATTCCTCTTCGGTCGGAACCGATATTGAGCTCTTTTCATCCCACCGACGATCTTCACTTCGCTGGATCTTTCTCGCGTCAATCAACGCTTTCAATGCATCTATTGCTGCCTGCTCGGAGTCGCCTTCTGCCTCCACGAAAAACCCCTTGGTCGTCGCCGGAGGCTTTGCAAATGCGCGTGCCACATACGAGCCGCTGAGTCTGCCGGCCTTGATCTGGTACTTTCCATATTCCTCTTCGATGATCCCAGCCACTTTCGCCTCACTCTTCACTTGAACGTGGCGTTCTTTGAACTTCTGACCCGGTTTCTTGAACATTTGATTGCCTTCAATTTTCTTGGATGGGTTCAGTGTTCTGATCATCGGTTCGAAACGAATATTGCGGCCAAAACGATCATGCCGATTACGAGCACCGCGACGATCCTCACGCGGTATTTCGAATGCTGGAACATTGAGTCGTTGGCCTTCAGCTTCTTCCCAAGGCGTTCATTAAAAGAGTTGTCTGCCAAAGCTGGCTCCCTAATTGCGGGCGGATCGATCGCGACAGCGACCGGATCACGTTTCCGCTCAATCGATTATGCATCGGCCTTGAATCCGGGCATAGGGTCGGTTGCAGTCCCAACCGTCACCTAATCTGTTCAGATGGGCGTGCTCCGGCAGTCTAATCTCTTCGCAAGCATCGCTTAGTGCCCTGAAGCCACGTTTGCACCTCCACCCGATTGCGAAAACCTCGTCTGCGAGGTAGGCGTTTTCGGGGACTGCAAGAGGCTCGCATGTTCCGGCTTTGGCGCGATACCCGCGTAGGCAGACCCACCCGCTGTCACTGTATTTATCCGTAAGGCGACCATTTGGCGGCACTTCAATCCGCACGCAATCGTCGACTTTGAACCGAAATCCCCAATCGCAGCCGATCTTTGCGCCGCCGAATTCTTCGATCAGGTATCCGTTTTCTGGCACCGCCATGGCTTGGCAGCTGTTGTCGACCCGCTGGTACATCCGACGGCAACGCCAATCATCTCCCTCCGAGTTGAGAAAGGCGTTTTCAGGAACGGTTACTTCCGCGCAGGACCCTTCGCTGCGACGAAAGCCGTGTGAAAAGTCCCATCCCGTACCATAAGTACGACCGGTTGCATAGGCGTTCGCCGGAATGTCGATTGCAATGCAGACTTCTCCTTCCTGCCGGAAACCGCGATCGCACTCCCAGCCTTCGCCGTAACGCTTTTCGTGGGCATTGGCGGAAAAGGGCTCGATGGTCGCTTGTGCAAGTCCCGCGCCTGTCGACACGGCGAAGACCAGAGACGCGCCGAGTGCGGTAGCGTTCAAAAACCGCCCGAAGACCACCCATAGATACACCTGAATTCGGCAAGCGACCCGCGAAAAGGGATGCCGATTGCAGTCAGGACGCATTGGCTTTCAATGCCTCTTCACAGGCTTTGGCGAGGTTGCGATCCGGACCGGCCATTCCGGGTATTGTCGCCCAACCGGCATCCGCAACAGTATCCCGCCGTTTGAAACTTGAAGCAGACTCAAGCGCAGCCAGTTTTTCCGCGCGGTCGGGGTCAATCTCAGACATGTTGACACAAACCGGTACGAGGGCCGACATAACCTGCTCCTGCGCCAGTTTGTCGGCCATTTCACTGGCAGATCCGCCAGTCATCCATCCGCCCCATGAAAATCCGAGGACCATGGCCAGCACAGCTCCGATTGCTGCGCCATAAACGCCGGGCTTGAGCCAAGTTGGAGTCGTCATTTGTTACCCTCCATTGGGATCGGCGGGTCATGAGACGCGCCAGTGATTGGTGGTGAGATCAGGACTCGCATAGACAATCGCGGTCTTGGGTTGGAAAGGCCAATTTGCCTGACGCTGTAGAACTTCGCTGTTTGAGGATCAGTAAGGCGCTGCGGATTGTTGGACGATTTCCGCTGGACCAGTTTCCGGATCACGACGTTGCTGAGCGCATCATACTTCACGCTGCGAGCTGCGATGCGTTCTTTTTCGCCGGCACTATGATCGATCCCAATAACCTCCATCCCACGATCTAACTCGACCTGGGGGCATGCTACTGATCCTGAAGGCTTGAGGCCTCGTCGATACTGGCAGCACGGCAGTAGCGATTTGGGAGGCCACGCCGACTTATCGCTTTCACACCTTTAAAAGTCAATGAAGCATGGGGCGATCAGAAACAACGATCTTGAAACGGGTTTGGTGGGACACTCGCGACGAGTGGATGATTAGATCCCAGACAGCCGTCATGCACCCCGCTTGTCATGCTGCACGGTGTGCGAGCGGACGCTTCGGTGAAGCTGCCCAGCGGCTGCGGTATAGTCAGGGTGCAATCGCTGTCGCCTGTCTCTTCCGCGGGCGGCGTCAGGTCACCGCACATTGTGCCATTCAGGCGGGACGCAGCATTGGTCACTAATGGGATGTACCGGATGCTGCAAAAACTGCGAATGGCCGCTTTACCGAAAAGCCGGTCCATGCGCCCACACAGTTATCGAATGGCGTATTCCGCTTTTTACTGGAGTTACCTGATGAAGTGAAAAGCTGGGAAAAACACTGACGCATCCTTGCTCTCGATTGGCTGACAACACCTGAGCGCCAAGCATAATTTCCAGATCGCCGCCATCATAAGCACTAGACTCGCTCAACTGTAACACCAACGTGAGTTTGCGTTTGCAGGCTGCAACACCGTGGCCAATGTCCGAGTGCCATGCAAAGTGGCCAGCTTCGGAGGATTTGTAACTCGCGGCTTGTGGGCTTTCGGCAAACTCGCGCAGATCAAAGTCAAATCTGTCGGTATTGGATCGGCGGACGAGTTCAATCAGCCGCTCCATCACCCATTCCATACTGTCGACGTCGTCCATCCAGACCAGTTCGGCAGTGCGAAGATTGCGATCACGGGTATGGCCGACAAGCAGCGCGTCAGAGATATGGTTGAAAGTTGGTGATGGCCCCTGAGGGGCGGCATATCAAGGCGGTGCTGAAGCGCCGTCAATTCTCAAGAGAAAGGGATATGCCACATGTCGAAATCTACCGTTGTTCCATTCGAGCTACCATCGGAATTTTCACCTGATCCGCTGACTGAGGTCATTCAGTTCGGGGCACGCGAGCTGTTGCGAACGGCTGTGCAGGCTGAGGTTGCCGGTTTCATGGCGGTTCATGCGCAGCTTCTGGACGAGGAAGGTCGCCAGCGTCTGGTGCGCCACGGGTTCCTGCCGGAGCGCGAGGTGATGACCGGGATCGGCACGGTGCCCGTTCAGGCGCCCCGGGTCCGCGACCGGGGCGCGAACATTAATGGCAGCAAGATCAGGTTCCGTTCATCCTTGGGGCCGCCGGATCTCCGCAAAGCGAAGTCCGTCGAGGCGCTGCTGCCCTGGCTTTACCTGAAGGGCATTTCAACGGGGGACTTCAGCGAGGCGCTGGCCGCCCTTTTGGGGCCGGATGCAGAGGGGCTGTCAGCCTCCACGATCACGCGACTGAAGGCGACCTGGTGGGACGAGTATGAAGCCTGGCGCAAGCGTGACCTGTCGGGCAAGCGCTATGTCTACATCTGGGCGGACGGGGTCTGCTTCACGCCCCGTTTGGACGGGGATCGTCAATGTATGTTGGTGATTATCGGCGCTGACGAGTACGGAGAAAAGGACGTTTTGAGCATCATGGACGGATTCCGGGAGAACGCGGACAGCTGGCGGGACCTGTTACGCGGTCTGAGGAAACGCGGCCTGACGGTGCCGCCCGAGCTTGCTGTCGGTGATGGCGCGCTTGGGTTCTGGACGGCGCTGCGGGATGTCTATCCGACCACCCGTGAGCAGCGGTGCTGGGTCCACAAGACGGCCAATGTAACGGGCGCGCTGCCCCTGTCGCTGCGGGAAAAAGCCAAGGCCGATCTGCAGGATATTTGGATGGCCGAGACGAAGAAGGAAGCCAATGCGGCCTTCGATCTCTTCGTGGAAACCTACGGCCTGAAATACGAGCGGGCCGTGGCCAGGCTGGTCAAGGACCGCGACGTGTTGCTGACCTTCTATGACTTCCCGGCCGAACACTGGAAACACATCCGGACCACGAACCCGATCGAAAGCGTCTTTGCCACGGTCCGCAACCGAACGCGCAAAACCAAAGGATGCCTGAACCGCAAGACCGCCCTCGCCATGGTCTTCAGGTTGATGATGTCGGCCAAGAAGAAGTGGAGGAAGATCTCAGGGCCAAACCGTCTGCCCGAAGTGATCCAGGGGATTGCCTTCAAGGACGGGATCAGGCAACGTCAAAACGCCGCCTGATCACGCCGTCACCAACTTTTGGGCATAACTCGCGCGTCACGCGCCGGAACAGTAGTTAATGATACAATAATCCGTTCGCATTCCGCTGGAGTGAATGCAGCAGGCATTGAATGGACTGACATCATTGTAGTCTCTTTCACAGGCAGAGAGAATCGAGCGTTCCGACAAGCGCCGCACAGATATCCGGACACCATCAAGAGTGAGTTTCCAGGTCAGGATTTGACGGATTAGCCCATGCAGACAGGCTTCCTAGGGGCGGTAAAACGCCCAAAATGGCGACATCTAGCTCGGTTGCAGCGATGCATTAAATTGCGCCAAAACCGTCTGCTTTATTTTCGTCGAAGATGTTCGCGGGTTGTAGCGAACCTGAACAATCTCCTTGCCCATTTTGTTCAAATACGCATCCACATCAAGGTTGTGGCGCTTACTTCCCCAGTCTTCGCCAATGACAAAGATATCTGCATGAACCGCTATGCAACCCGAAACATACTCAAGTTCGTGGTAGGGTCGAACAATGTCTACGCAGCCCATAGCGTGCAACATTTCAACGCGTTGGTCCAGAGGAACAACTGGGACATTTGGCTTGTAAAGGTTAACGACCTCATCAGACGCCACGCCGACGGCGAGGACATCGCCAAGCGACTTGCAGTGTTTCAGCAAAGCAACGAGATATGGTTGAAAGTTGGTGATGGCCCCTGAGGGGCGGCATATCAAGGCGGTGCTGAAGCGCCGTCAATTCTCAAGAGAAAGGGATATGCCACATGTCGAAATCTACCGTTGTTCCATTCGAGCTACCATCGGAATTTTCACCTGATCCGCTGACTGAGGTCATTCAGTTCGGGGCACGCGAGCTGTTGCGAACGGCTGTGCAGGCTGAGGTTGCCGGTTTCATGGCGGTTCACGCGCAGCTTCTGGACGAGGAAGGTCGCCAGCGTCTGGTGCGCCACGGGTTCCTGCCGGAGCGCGAGGTGATGACCGGGATCGGCACGGTGCCCGTTCAGGTGCCCCGGGTCCGCGACCGGGGTGCGAACATCGATGGCAGCAAGATCAGGTTCCGTTCATCCTTGGTGCCGCCGTATCTACGCAAAGCGAAGTCCGTCGAGGAGCTGCTGCCCTGGCTTTACCTGAAGGGCATTTCAACGGGGGACTTCAGCGAGGCGCTGGCCGCCCTTTTGGGGCCGGATGCAGAGGGGCTGTCAGCCTCCACGATCACGCGACTGAAGGCGACCTGGTGGGACGAGTATGAAGCCTGGCGCAAGCGTGACCTGTCGGGCAAGCGCTATGTCTACATCTGGGCGGACGGGGTCTGCTTCACGCCCCGTTTGGACGGGGATCGTCAATGTATGTTGGTGATTATCGGCGCTGACGAGTACGGAGAAAAGGACGTTTTGAGCATCATGGACGGATTCCGGGAGAACGCGGACAGCTGGCGGGACCTGTTACGCGGTCTGAGGAAACGCGGCCTGACGGTGCCGCCCGAGCTTGCTGTCGGTGATGGCGCGCTTGGGTTCTGGACGGCGCTGCGGGATGTCTATCCGACCACCCGTGAGCAGCGGTGCTGGGTCCACAAGACGGCCAATGTAACGGGCGCGATGCCCAAGTCGCTGCGGGAAAAAGCCAAGGCCGATCTGCAGGATATTTGGATGGCCGAGACGAAGAAGGAAGCCAATGCGGCCTTCGATCTCTTCGTGGAAACCTACGGCCTGAAATACGAGCGGGCCGTGGCCAGGCTGGTCAAGGACCGCGACGTGTTGCTGACCTTCTATGACTTCCCGGCCGAACACTGGAAACACATCCGGACCACGAACCCGATCGAAAGCGTCTTTGCCACGGTCCGCAACCGAACGCGCAAAACCAAAGGATGCCTGAACCGCAAGACCGCCCTCGCCATGGTCTTCAGGTTGATGATGTCGGCCAAGAAGAAGTGGAGGAAGATCTCAGGGCCAAACCGTCTGCCCGAAGTGATCCAGGGGATTGCCTTCAAGGACGGGATCAGGCAACGTCAAAACGCCGCCTGATCACGCCGTCACCAACTTTTGGGCATAACTCAAAGCAACATGGCCGACATGAAGCAAATCAAAAGTGCCAACGGTATAGACGATCATTTTTTTGCTTTATCCTTTTACCTACCCCAAAACGGTGCTAACAAGCAGCATCTGAATGCACGACGACGTGATGTTAATTCAGTAGTTTCAAACAGTTAAGCTATGACGACACCAAGCGCGCGGATGTTTGGAGTCACGAAGCGCTTTGAAACTACGCGTTTCAAATGCACACAGATTTGGAAGCAGAGATTGCCTGTCAAACATTGACCAGGATCCTGCCCCTATAACCCAAAGGACCTGCCATGACAACTGAAAACGCCAAGGCGCAAGAGAGCCAAACACGCCCTATCCTTTCATTTCTCAAAGATCTTCCCAATGCTTGCTCGCTTGCTGGCTTGGGTTGCTCGCTGCTTTCAATCTATTTTTTGATCACGGGCATATACGCCGCTGCCATGATTGGCATGATCTGGGCGGTTGCCTTTGATTGGGCCGACGGGCTTATTGCGCGCCGGATGAAGGGGCGCACAGGTGCGGATCGAGAATTTGGAGGCCAGCTCGATCTACTTATTGATATTGTGAGCTATGGGGTCACGCCGGCCGTTTTGATTATGAGCTATGCCAACTTTAGCGCGGCATTTTTGCCTGTCGCATTCATAATGTTAGTATTTGGTGCAATTCGGTTGAGTTACTTTAGCACCTTCGGTCTAAGCGACGATGCGAAATATACCGGATTGGCGATCGACAATAACAGCATATTTTTAGTTCTCGTTTTCATGTGCGCAGGTTATTTTGAACAGTCAACGTTTGCTATCATTCTTGCGATCTGCGGCCTTGGCCTTTCGATACTAAACGCATCTCAGATCAAGACGCCAAAACTGTCTGGAAATCCCGTTAACGTTGCCATTCTCGCTACCTATACACTGGCAGTGACCGCAATCTATGGCTCGACCCTATTGTAGATTTGACCTGCGAATACCAATACTCTTTGCAGGGATTGAATGGGCCACGCTTATAGAAATTTGAGCAAAGTAGACGTTGACTCGACGCCAAAAAAGTCAGCTTTGTCCGCGTCTCGTTTGTCCGTCCTCGCTGCGGCGAAAGTACGGTTTCGGTGATGGCCAAAAACGCACTCACGAACGACCGGTTCGGTGACATTGTTGCGGCGCAGAGATTTCCACGCCGCGACTGCGAACAAATGCTGCGTCAGCGAAGTCCACATAGTGAATGGCGGCAAAGTCCGCATCTTTCCGCTTCGTCAACGGCGCGGCGAACGGCCGGTTCAGAATCAGGGCAATTCGACCCGCCTCAACGGCCGTTTGCGGAAATCTTGCTGCAGTGCCGCGCCGACCCCAGCCTCCCGGTTGCCTTGCTGAGGCAGAGTTCGCTACGCCAGAATCAGGCGGTTCTGTCCGCAACCCAGTCACATGCACTCGAAGTTTCGCTGCGTGAACAACGAATGGCCGCATTCGCTGCCGCAATGCAGCGACGCTCCTGGATCGGCACGGACGACCGGCTTTCGGCAGCAGCAAAGGAAGCTATCGCGGTGTGACATCGGCGGGTTCGGAGTCGTTGTTGCTTTCCTCTCCGCTGCCCGCCGACAGCATCGAAATGTTCGAACTCTGCGGCGTCGGAGCATGTGCTGGATTTGGGGCCCAGTTGAAAGGTGCCAGCGGCGATGGAGGGCTTTGGTGTAGGTGCCTTAATCAGATCAATTTTTTCAATGCCTTAGGTGGAGAAGGTTCGCCGCCAGTCGCGTTCCCTCCGCCACTTGCCCTTGCGAAAGCGTTCTATCGATCCCGCTGCGGCCGAATTTTTCCGTTGTTTTCGAGGGTTATGCGGGTGGGGCTGTTAACCGGCACCTCGGTCACCATGCCCAAATGTGTTCTCTCCAGGCCGATATTCTCTAAACCTGTTAACCGCACGCATCCGGTTCATAGCGTTATGGCTCTGATATTATAGACTTATTCTTCTCAGTTTATTCGCGGCGGTTTGGAGTGCCCCATCTGAACTGGTCCACCGTTATGTTTAGGAAACGGAGGACAGAGAATGGCAAACAAGCGGCACAAGCCAGAGGAAATAGTTCAGAAGTTGCGGCAGGTTGATGTGCTTGTCGGGCAAGGAATGGCGCGTGTTGATGCGGTCCGGGAGGTTCGCATCACGGAGCAGACCTACTACCGCTGGCGCAAGCAGTATGGCGGGATGGGAACCGACCAACTGAAGGAACTCAAGCGTCTCCAGAAGGAGAACGAGCGACTGAGACAGGCTGTCTCAGACCTGACGCTGGACAAGCTCATTTTGAAGGAGGCGGCACGGGGAAACTTCTGAGCCCCGCTCGTCGCCGGGCCTGCATCGAGCTGATCCGTAGCGAGATGAAGGTTTCGGAACGCCGGGTTTGCCGCGTGCTCGGGCAGCGTCGCTCGACGCAACGGCGACATCCGCGGGGCCGGGAAGACGAGGAACGGCTGGTTGCCGACATGATCGAGCTGGCAAGGCAATACGGCAGCTACGGATACCGCCGTGTTGCCGTACTGCTGAGAGACGCAGGCTGGCAGGTCAGTGATGGCCGGATCGAGCGGCTGTGGCGACGGGAGGGGCTAAAGGTGCCACCGAAACAACCAAAGAGAGGAAGGCTTTGGCTGAACGACGGGTCGTGCATCCGGCTGCGGCCTGAGTATCGAAACCACGTCTGGTCGTATGACTTCGTCCATTGCCGGACCGACGATGGAAAAGCGTTCCGCACACTGAACATCCTGGAAGAGTTCAGCCGGGAATGCCTGGCGATCCGGGTGAAACGGAAGTTGAACTCGACGGATGTCATCGATGCACTGACGGACCTGTTCATCCTGCGCGGTCCCCCGGCATTCGTCCGAAGCGACAACGGCCCGGAGTTCGTGGCAAAGGATGTGCGTGCCTGGATAGAAGCGGCCGGAGCCAAGACCGCTTTCATCGAACCGGGAAGCCCCTGGGAAAACGGCTACGTTGAAAGCTTCAACGCCAGAATGCGGGACGAGCTGCTCAACGGCGAAATCTTCTATTCGCTCAGAGAGGCGCAGATCATCATCGAAGATTGGAGAAAGCACTACAACACCAAGCGACCGCACAGTGCACTGGGCTACCGGCCACCAGCACCCGAAACCATCATCAAAATGGAACCGAGGCCCGTGATGCACTAACAATCAAACCGGACCAGTCAGATTGGGCACCCCAGTCTGTCTGACCTCTGAACAGATCGAAGAGCACTCGCTCAAACTGGTTTCGCTTCTGTCCACTGCCAACGTCATGGCGAAGTTGCGCTGTTAAGCTCGGTTGGTTCGGTCGCGGTTCCCAAGCAACAAGATTGTTATGTATCTCGGCGCTTTCACGGATTTCGATGGCGTCGATCACCGCTGACAGAATGCGCCCAGAACCCACGTCGTTTGTGGTCCACGCATCGCTGCTCAAGCGTTTCAACGCGATCTTCCGAATGTCATCCTTGTAGCCTTCCCAGCTGTGGATCACCCCAGTTTGGAAGCCTTCAAACTCCGAACCGTTGTATTGGCTCAGTTTCTTATTCAGGTCCTCGTAGGCACGATCAAAATCGGTGCGGGTCAGTGCACCGATGTATTCGCCGGTATCGCGGTATTCATAGTCGAGCCCAACAAACCGATATCGCGATGGTGCTACCGTGATCAGAAATGAAGGATATCTGTCCCGATCTTTCTGCGCGTTGTTGAAGCTAAAATCACTCGGCAAAATGGATGATGGGTTTCGGTCCGGAAAACGCTCCAGATACCGCTGTTTAAATTCGCCCGTTGCGAACTCATCGTCAAAACTCAGCGCGATCTCAAAATGCTCGTGCTGAACGGGCGCAAGGTCTGAAGGTGACAGTGCTTGGCTCATTGGTGACCGAGTTTTCTCCTAGTAAAATAAGCTTCGACAACGTGTTTGCTTCAGCCCCCAACGTTAGTCGACCCATGCAATCAGCGAAACGCCAATTTTCACTCAATGAAATCAACAATTCCAAACACTTATCACCACAACATCAACGATGAAGCACCATAAGCACGGCAAGGAGCGTTGCTAGGCTGCTGTGCTAGAACTGTGCTAGGTGCACGGCGCACAGCTCATAACAAACTGTGCTAACAGGTATTTTCAAAGCTGTGCTAAAGCACCCGACCTTTAACCTGAGGCATATCCGGCAGCCTTGAAGTAGTTCCAGCACTCTTCCGGTGAGAAGAGTTCGCAGATTTCAGTGAGGGCTTTGAACATGTCGGTGAAGGTTCGAGCGCCGATCCTGCGCAGGTGTGCTTTGAGTTTCGAGAAGGCCATCTCGATCGGGTTGAGATCGGGGCTATAGGGCGGCAGAAACAGGAACCAGCATCCGGCTTTGCGCATGGCTTTGGCCGCAGCGGCATTCTTGTGCGTCGCGAGGTTGTCTAGGATCACGACGGTACCTGGCTCCAGTTCCGGCACCAGCACCTGCTCGACATAAGCCGCAAAGGCTTCGCCATCCATCGCGCCCTTGATGACCCAGGGTGCGATCAATGCGTCGGCGCTGAGGCCCGCGATGAAGGTCTGCGTGCCCCATGATCCAAAGGGCGCATCCATCACCAGCCGCGCGCCCCGTTGTGACCATCCACGCTGGCGGGTCAGGTTGGTTTTGACAGAGGTTTCATCAATGAATACAGCACGATCTGGCTGAGCCGAGACGGCAGGCAAGCGGTGTTTGACCCAATGGTCGCGTTGTTTCCTTACCCTCGCGCGGTGTCGTTCAGTCGCGACCAACGTCTTTTTTTGTACGTGAAGCCCAGCTTGCGCAGGAACCGGCCAATCGCATCAGGGTGCGCCTGAACACCGGCCGCATCCGCAAGAGCGCCGGCAAGTTCAGGCATGGTCATGTCGCCGTCCTGTTCAATCAGTTCGATCAGAAGCGACCGATGCGGATCAAGCTTGCCCTTGCCGCGAGGACGGCCCTGAGGCGCGGCCCTTGCTTGTCCGGTTCGCCGGATCGCAAGCCCCCAACGCGCCCCGGTCGCGGGCGAAAGCTTCAGGCGCAACGCCGCCGCGCGTCCGCTCAATCCTTCTTCAACCAACTTCTGAAACCGCATCCGCAACGCGTTCGGCAAAGGTGCTGACATGATCCATCCTCCCAAACAGGATGAATCACAGATCGGCACTCAAGGGAATCCCTTGCGATTCAGGTTTTGAGCCGGACGCTTTAGCACTGTGCTAGGGCATTTTGGGATTTCCAACGGTTTGCGCTGCAGTGCAGAAATCCGGTAAGTTATTGTTTTAACATGATTTTAATGGTGCCCGGGGGCGGAATCGAACCACCGACACGAGGATTTTCAATTGGTCTGTTGATCCGCGCACGCTGGCTCAGGGTCGCTCAACCCGTAACGTAGCCGATTGAAAACCTTGATCTTTGCGCGTGGCAGATCGTCTCGACCCGTCTCGCGCCGGAACGTTCAAGCACACCGTTGCTGCTACCCCAGCGATACCCAAGGACGCCGAAGACCACACTCAATTGTACCCTTCGATCCTTGGCCGATCACTCATGAATAACGTCATTTCTTTCGATGTACTCGTCGCTGTATGCGCAGACCACCCGCCCAACATCCGAATCCAAAGAAAGGTATTCACAGAAAATAGGATGGATCACGTAACTTGCTTCCATCTTAGCCTCATCCGAAAGCGACTCAAATACACGCATTCCATCCGAAAAGACGAAGACATCCTTTGACCCACCTCCACCTCTCATCTGCGCGCTAGTGAGTTCAACCCCAATAAATCCAATCTCGTACAAAAGAGACAGCTTTTCAATCGGATCGTCTAGCCGAATTAGCCCACCGCTTGTAAGAAACGGTGTCCGGGACACTCTCATCTTAAAGTCCTCAAATGACAATGTAATTGACGATTTATCAAAAGCACCGATTATCTTTTTGATGTTTGTAATACTACTCTGAAACTCTTTGATGAACTCTGTACCAATAACATCATATGTCGTACGAGAAATGATATCCTTAACCAAATCCGCATTTAAGACTTTTGAGTGCTTTCTGCTGTACTTCATATTCGTGAGAATTGCAGCTAACTAAAAAATAAAGTCTGTTGGGCGCCAGAAGGTATGGCGCAGAAGATACTTGAAGAAGGAGAGAGTAATAACATTGCCACCGACCCTCATTTCGATGGATCGAGGGATGCTAAGTTCCTTCGCCATAAGAACCTCCTCAAGACGATCCAACGGAGACAACTGTTTGTCCGAAGAAATAGTAGTAAGCCCCTCCAAGCGCTTTCTAATCAGGATCGAAAGTTCCAACGCAGACCACTGCAAATTTGCAGCCAGCGCTCGATATCGATAATCATCACGCTCGGTACTTCTGACCTCAAGATAACGATCTTGAGGTATTGTTATGCAAAAAGCTATTTTATCTTGCACCACCTCGTCGCTCGACCGAAGTTCGAGAACGCTTCGTAGTAGCCCCTTGAGCCAACCAATCTCAAATTGGATCCGATTGTCCTTCTCCTCGCCATCCATACTGCTCATGATGGAATTCGAAGACCGAAAGTCCTCAAACCGTTGATCAAATCCGTCCAAGGCAAAGACAAAATGGCGATTGCAGGCTGAAATGCATTTCGACAGCGCGTCAAGTTGATCCACTCCTATCACTGATGACACTATCTCATCCACTGTGAGTTTTGCCGAGACTCGCGCAAAGAAATCCGTACCAGCGGGGATTTCTTGGATGGTGTGGTTTACGTACGCTTGTACGGCTTCGCAAACTCCAACAAACTCTGACCAACGGAGCTTTTGCCTCTTATCCTTCAGATTGGTGATGTCTGCAATAATTTCTGATACGCCTTTCGAGTTGGCACCCTTCGCTTCTTCCTCGATCAAGGTAAGGCCGCACTGCAAGTAGATGTAGCACCGCCACACGGCCTCAAAGTAGGTTTCCACTCGGAGTACATTCTGAAGATCACTGCTATGGGGCGCCGTGAAGACATGGTTATAAAGAAACCCTAGATCAAAATTATCTACAATAATCTGAATGGGTGGTTTGTATCTCTCGTCATTTCCCCTATGGAAGTGATCTACAATAGTTGATTTTCCGCTACCCTTCCTACCAATTAGGGTGCATTTATCTCCATCTACAATCCGATTGTAGGATCTGGTTTTAACAAAAAGCTCGTTCAACAGGTCCTCGACGTTGTTGAAGCGATATTTTTTCCTGGCCGCCTCATGTCGATCTTCAAGAAATAGCAAGTTTAACCAATAGTCGTACTCTTTGGCAAAATTCTCTTCAATTCCATTTCGTACTCCATCAAGCTTCGATCTAATTTGGTGAAATATGTCTCTATGTTGACTTTGAGCAAATTCTGGGACCTCAAACTTTCCAGATTTGCCCTTGACTACACGAAATTTCGTAAAATCCAGATATAGGTTATCCGATATCTCTGACATAATCGATGAGTCGTACGCACCGGAAAACAAAATCGGAAGCAACGCAAATGGTCTTGGTGAATTGCCACTTTTTACGGCATCTAAATAGGTTTGATATCTTGAAAGGATTTGCCCATACTCTCGATGTACGCCGCCAGCCCTTTCTTTCACCTTTCTCTTGTACTGGGGTGTGCATATCAATATCACTGCATCAGCCTGATGGATTTCGGCTTCGTGGTCAGATATCAAGCCGCCAACAGAGATATTTGATTTATCTCGAATTATGCGGAATGCTCCGGATATTTGCTTCTCAATTTCTTCTTCGAACGCCTCTAGTGCAGGAAAATCAGCATCGTCGTGGCAATAGGAAATAAAACATATTGGTAATTTTTGCTTGGCCATTCTTTTCCCGCTTGATGTCGTTTGGCTTGCCTAACGCTAGCGTAGTGTGTGTCGCTGGCCAAGGGTCTTGAGATGACCCAACCTCAGAGATTACTTTCTCGGATCGCTAAGTTCCTACTATTCAGCCCCCTCAGGCCGATCCAAAACCCTGCAAACCTTCCAGGGTTGTCCCTGACGCGGCTCGTCCGCCCATCTTATCATGGGCTTATGAAACGCAAGCTCACCACCAAGTTCATCGAAGGCCAGAAGCCCAACCCGTCGAAGCGGCTCGATTTCCGTGACGAGTTGATGCCGGGCCTGGTCCTGCGCATCAGCACGTCCGGCACAAAGACGTTCTGCCTGCACAAGCGCATCAACGGCAAGATGCGCCGCATGACCATCGGACGGTTTGGCGTCGTGTCGCTGGCCGAGGCGCGTGAACGGGTGCGACAGGTGCTATATGAAATCGAGACGGGCCGCTTCGAGGAACGCACGGGCGTCGAGGTTGAGACCAAGCCGACGCTGGGCGACGTGATCCCCGACTACATCGAGAAACACGCCAAGGTTCACAACCGCGACTGGAAGCGCAAGGAAGCCCTGCTGGCCAAGTTCACCACCCTGCACGGCAAACGGATAGACGAGATCAAGCGCGCTGATGTCGTGAAAGCTTGCGACGTGATCCACAAATCCGCGCCTGTCAGCGCGAACCGCGCGTTGGCCCACCTCAAGCACCTGATGGGCTGGTGCGTCGCGCGCGGCATAATCGAGGCCAATCCCATCGCCGGGATGAAGCCGCTGTCCAAGGAACGGTCGCGCGAGCGTGTGCTGTCCAGCGATGAGCTGGACGCGCTCTGGGTGGCCTGTGACGCCGAAGGCTATCCTTTCGGGGATTGCATGAAGCTGCTGATCCTCAGCGGCCAGAGACGCGCCGAGGTTGCCGAGATGCGCTGGTCGGAAATCGACCTCGAAAAACGCCTGTGGACCCTACCTTCACAGCGCGCCAAGAACGGAAGGCAGCATACCGTGCCGATCACAGACGCGATGCTGGATGTCCTGCGCAGGGTGCCGAGGTTCCTCGGGTCGGACTATGTGTTCACGACAACCGGCAAGTCGCCAGTCTCGGGATTCGGTCGCCTGAAGGACCGGCTGGACAAGGCGCTGCCCGAAGGCACGGAACCGTGGATCATCCACGACCTTCGCCGCACGATGTCAACGAACATGGCCCAAATTGGCGTTCCCCAACCTGTGACCGAGGCACTGTTGAACCACAAAACGGGTGTGGTCTCAGGTGTTGCTGCTATCTACAATGTCTATTCATACGCGGACGAAAAGCGCGAAGCCCTTGGCGCATGGTCGCAACACGTGATGAAATTGGCCCGAAAACACAATGACGAAATCACACCTAGCAAAAGCCAATCCATTTGAAGGTCCAAGACAGGCGTTCGAAGTCGTTGGATGCGAAGTTTTTCATGATGCGTGGCGTACTGAATACATTGAAGAACCGAAGGGTGCCGAGCATCGCGAGGTCCTTCTAATCCTGCGAAACGCTCTGCGGTCCGGCGACGTTAGCGCCCATTGGCACACTCTCGACTTTAAGCGCAGCGGCGACCTACGACCACAGGATGCAGACCAAGAGTTCTTTCGGTTCATCCTGCATGATGACCTTGTTTTTCACCACGGCATGAATGAGCCTGTTCGGTGCAGCATTCACGTTGAGCAGTTGCGGCGGTGGCTGCGCGGCAAGGTTGTTCAGCCAGCTACCCCGACACAGTTGGCAAAGAACCAGTGCCTTGATTGGCTAGTAGAAATCTTCTCGGAACCAGCGCGAGAAATACCTCCGTCCGATGCATTGAAGCGCAACGCCAAAGACAGATTCCCCCGCTTGTCCGACCACGCATTCAAAGAAGCCCGCAAACGCGCCATCGAGATAACGGGGCGTGACGACTTGGCCAAAGCCGGTCGGCGTAAAAATCCAATCAGCAAATGAACTGATTTCCTCCCAATTTTTTGCCGCATCCGCATCCGCTACTTTCTGACCATCGGCTGAGAAGACGGAATGCGCATTCCTTCACCCCAAGTTGAAGGAACACATCATGAATATTGAAGACGGTCGCAAGACCTTGGCCACACGCGCTGACCTGAAGCGCCTTGGCATCAACGTGAGCAACACCACCTTGCTGCGCTGGGAGGCCCGTGGGCGCTTCCCTCGGCGTATCAGGATGGCCGGGACCAGCGTTGCCTGGTTCCTGTCCGAGATCGAGGACTGGCTCGCTGAACGCGCCGCCGAGCGTAGCCGGACTTACTACGCCGAATACTGACCCAAGTTCACCCTAAAAAGACATCGAAAGGAGTTTCCCGATGGAAACCATGCGTTCTTCGCAGCCTTCAGTGCTACTTTCCGAAACCGAATTCAAAGCAAAATCCGAAGGCTACGGATGGAGAAAATCGATCCACAAGGGGTGGATTCAACACTATTTCCACCAGTACCCCGAACACGAGGGTTGGCCTGTCGAAGCGGAGATCTTTCTGCAAAAAGTGGGCGACTGTTCACCAAGCTATCGCGTACGAGTTTGTGCCGTGTCACCGCATGGTGATATCGAGGAAGAGCACTTCCTGAACCCGGCTGAAGACATGGCTATGGCAGGTGTGACCTGCCCCTTTTTTCAGGGCCACTCGTAAATCGAGTTTGCTCTCCATTTGTGTGCCATCATTCAGCGGCGTGAGCAATGGGCGCAGGCGCGGAGCCCTCATGTAGCTCAAGCGGCTGTGCCCATTGCGTTTTGTCGAAGGGCCGCGCTGCCGCGAACTCCTCCGGGGTTTGATATCTCAGGCTGCTGTGCGGTCTCTCTGTGTTGTAGTCTATCCTCCAGTTTTCGATGATGTCACGAGCCTCGCCGATGCTTGTGAACCAATGCTGGTTCAGACATTCGTCCCTGAAGCGACCATTGAAACTCTCGATGTAGGCATTCTGGGTCGGCTTGCCCGGATCTATGAAATACAACTGCACGCCGTTGTCATCGGCCCAGGCGTCAAGCGCGCGACCTCGTAGTTCCGGGCCGTTATCAACGACCAGAATGTCAGGATATCCGCGTTCGCGTGCGACCCGGTTCAGCAGTTCCACGACCCGCTCACCGGGCAGTGAGAAATCCACCTCGATGGCGGGGCACTCTCGTGTGCAATCATCTTTGAGGTTCGCCGTTCGGAATTTGCGCCCGTTTGCCAGTGCGTCACTGGTGAAATCCAAAGACCACCGTTGGTTGGCTGCAATCGGGCACCAGCCGCCCTCACGGCCTTCCTTGGGGATCTTCTTGCGCTTTGTGCGACGTAGCCACAGCCGCTCCTCGCGGTAGATACGTTCGACGACTTTGACGTTCACCTTGAACCCCTCGCGCACCAGCTTGGCATGCAACATACGATAGCCATACCTCCTGTGCTTGCCTGAAAGCGTGATCAGACGTTCCCGAAGCCGCGCGTGGCGATCCGGGCGCGCCTGATAGGTCAGGCTCGATCTGGATATTCCAACCAGCCTGCACGCCCGCCTTTGCGTGAATTGGTGTTCAGCCATCAACGTGACCACCGCATCCCGACGGGCGGCAGGCGTTATGAGTTTTTTGCCAGCAGCCCCTTAAGACCAGCATTATCGAGCATCGCGTCTGCCAGCAGACGCTTCAGCTCCGAGTTCTCGACCTCCAGGTCCTTCAGGCGGCGCAGCTCGGATACTGTCATGCCGCCATACTTGGCTTTCCACTTGTACAGCGTCGCATCGGACATCCCATGCTTGCGGCAAAGCTCAGACACTTTGGCACCCGCAGCATACTCCTGCAAAATCCCGACGATTTGTTCCTCTGTGAAGCGTGACTTCCGCATTCTTCGTTCTCCTCGTAGCTTTGAACGTTACGAGAACAAACTCTCTTTTTGAATGGTCCGAAATTCTGGGGGCAGGTCAGGTGTGCTGTTTGATTTGGCAGCCTACTCTGACCACAATATCATGTTTGACCCGGTACCTTGGAAACGCGGCGTGCGTTCGAGCCGGACCCGATTGGGTTTCAAAACCATTGTAGGCGAACACCCATTCGACTATTTCCCCAGCCCTGCAATTTTTTGGGGCGTCGGCGTTTCGGCATTTCAGTTCCTCGCCCCGTTGCCTTTCGCGATGGAAGTTACAGCGATGGCAGAGATGCTGGATTGCGCGGGTCTGTCTCGCGCACATCGGCTCGACGTTTCCACAAGTGATCTGCTGTACGTGCCCGGATCGCAGATTCATCGACCCGGCCTTCCCCCATTCACTGCGGAAGTTTTGTTCGACGCCTTTTCGGAAGTCGAAGTCGAAGGCGGCGATTGGCTCTGGACAAAGTACTGAAACGAGGGGGGCCAGTCCCCCCTCTACTCCCTTAGAATTCACAAGGTGACCCATGCGACAACAATTTCGCGTGTCAAAACTGATGCGCTCTCAAAAGACCCTCACAGCAGCCAAGGCGCAGATAAGCGCGGGGCGGAAGGTCGTCCTAACATACGGCATTGGAAAAGACGGGCGCTGCTCGTGCAAGCGGGCAGATTGCGCGTCTCCGGGCAAGCACCCCTTGTCCAAGTTTTTTCCAAACGGCGTTCACAATGCGACCGTCGACATCGATTTAGTTCGGAAAGCTCTGCGAAGACAACCAGACGCAAATCTTGCGATATCTCTCGCCGGAATGACGGTGGTCGATGTTGATGGCGATGACGGACGCACCGCAGTGGAACGCCTTGGGCTTAGCGATACCGTCAAGGTGTTCACCGGGCGCGGCTACCACCTGTACTACCAAGGCGAATGTCCGGGTGGCGCCTTCAAAGCGAGCGAGATCGACGTCCTGACCGGCGCGAACAGGATGGTGATGGTGCCGCCCAGTACCCATCCCTCGGGCAAGCAATATCGGTATTCCAGTCGGTCTCCATCCCGTATGGCTGCTTTGCCGAAAAACTTGAGCAAACTCAGACCTGACCGAACACAGAAAAGGCAAGAACAGTCGAAAACGGGGGCAACAGACCTCACTATCAAAAGTGGAAAACGCAACGATTTCTTCTTTCGCACCGCCTGCTTCTTGCGCAGAAGGTTCGATGACGAAAAGGCAGTTGAGGCCATGCTGGAAGCCCTGAACGACGATTTCACCGAAGCGCCTTTGTCGCCCGGCGAGTTGCGCTCGGTGATCCAGAGCAGCGGGAACTACGTCGAAGACACTGCAGCCCTGTTCGGGCCACCGAAGACAACCGAGCCCTTGCCGATGGAATTCCTGTACTACCCGTACATCCCCTATTTTGGCGTGACCCTTCTCGCGGGCAATCCTGGCATGGGGAAGTCCTTACTCGTGAGTAAACTGATCGCAGCTGTGACCGAGATATGGTTGAAAGTTGGTGATGGCCCCTGAGGGGCGGCATATCAAGGCGGTGCTGAAGCGCCGTCAATTCTCAAGAGAAAGGGATATGCCACATGTCGAAATCTACCGTTGTTCCATTCGAGCTATCATCGGAATTTTCACCTGATCCGCTGACTGAGGTCATTCAGTTCGGGGCACGCGAGCTGTTGCGAACGGCTGTGCAGGCTGAGGTTGCCGGTTTCATGGCGGTTCACGCGCAGCTTCTGGACGAGGAAGGTCGCCAGCGTCTGGTGCGCCACGGGTTCCTGCCAGCGCGCGCGGTGATGACCGGGATCGGCACGGTGCCCGTTCAGGTGCCCCGGGTCCGCGACCGGGGTGCGAACATCGATGGCAGCAAGATCAGGTTCCGTTCATCCTTGGTGCCGCCGTATCTACGCAAAGCGAAGTCCGTCGAGGAGCTGCTGCCCTGGCTTTACCTGAAGGGCATTTCAACGGGGGACTTCAGCGAGGCGCTGGCCGCCCTTTTGGGGCCGGATGCAGAGGGGCTGTCAGCCTCCACGATCACGCGACTGAAGGCGACCTGGTGGGACGAGTATGAAGCCTGGCGCAAGCGTGACCTGTCGGGCAAGCGCTATGTCTACATCTGGGCGGACGGGGTCTGCTTCACGCCCCGTTTGGACGGGGATCGTCAATGTATGTTGGTGATTATCGGCGCTGACGAGTACGGAGAAAAGGACGTTTTGAGCATCATGGACGGATTCCGGGAGAACGCGGACAGCTGGCGGGACCTGTTACGCGGTCTGAGGAAACGCGGCCTGACGGTGCCGCCCGAGCTTGCTGTCGGTGATGGCGCGCTTGGGTTCTGGACGGCGCTGCGGGATGTCTATCCGACCACCCGTGAGCAGCGGTGCTGGGTCCACAAGACGGCCAATGTAACGGGCGCGATGCCCAAGTCGCTGCGGGAAAAAGCCAAGGCCGATCTGCAGGATATTTGGATGGCCGAGACGAAGAAGGAAGCCAATGCGGCCTTCGATCTCTTCGTGGAAACCTACGGCCTGAAATACGAGCGGGCCGTGGCCAGGCTGGTCAAGGACCGCGACGTGTTGCTGACCTTCTATGACTTCCCGGCCGAACACTGGAAACACATCCGGACCACGAACCCGATCGAAAGCGTCTTTGCCACGGTCCGCAACCGAACGCGCAAAACCAAAGGATGCCTGAACCGCAAGACCGCCCTCGCCATGGTCTTCAGGTTGATGATGTCGGCCAAGAAGAAGTGGAGGAAGATCTCAGGGCCAAACCGTCTGCCCGAAGTGATCCAGGGGATTGCCTTCAAGGACGGGATCAGGCAACGTCAAAACGCCGCCTGATCACGCCGTCACCAACTTTTGGGCATAACTCCTGTGACCTCTGGTAGCCCTTGGCCGCTTTCCGACGAGCGCGCCCCTAAAGGTAAAGTCCTCCTTCTTTCGGCTGAGGACAACTGGCAAAGGGTAACCCTAGGTCGGCTGATCGAACATCGGGCAGATATTGCGCAAATACGCATGATGCAGAGATTCAAGATCCTATGCCCTGAAAACCTTGAGACAATGGCGCGCTACATTGCGGAAGAGCGGCCCAAGCTCGTCGTGATCGACACGCTGACCGCCTACATGGGCAGCGGGCGCGACATGAACCGGCAAAACGAGGTCGGCGAATTTCTGGGGCGCCTGACGGAGATCGCAGAGGATGCCGGATGTGCGGTGCTAGCCATTGGTCACTTGAACAAGCAGTCGTCAGAGCATCCTCTATTCCGAATTGTCGGCTCCATCGGCTTCGCCGCCAGCATCCGATCTGCGCTATTCTACGGGACAGACCCGACAGATCGGTCGCGCTTCGCTTTAGCGCATGGCAAGGCCAATGCCAGCGAACTCGGCAAGACGATCATTTTCGAGCGTTTTGGTGGTGGTCGCGACGAGACGCCAGTGCTGCACCCGGTGGAGTTTTCAGACGCGAACGAGGCCGAGGTTTGCAGGGTTGAGACAAATTCGGTCGGAAGGCCCGCGTCAGCCACGGACGCCGCGCGAGAGTTCATACTCGAATTTCTTTCTGACCAGCCGGTCAGGTGGGAGAAGGTCGAAAGTGCTGTGACAGGCCGGAGTCTTGCGTCTGTTGGAACCTTAAATGCCCTTCGCGCGGACATGGCGAAGTCCGGCGAGATCGTGCAGGTGGGCAAGGGAAAAAGCACTCGCTGGAAGCTCGGCGAACCCCGCACCGATGAGTGATCGTTATAATAATTCGTGTACAATAATTTTTATATCGAATGAGAGGCGGGCTTCGGTCCGTCTTTCGCTTTTTCGGTAGTCGGCGCCGGACCGGACGGCGGAGCGGCTGGGGGCCGAAAACCTCGGCAGTATTCATGACCACTTGTCTGCCCGTGAGGCACGCACCGTTAAAAAAACTTCTCCCCCATGCCCTTGTGTCAGCACCTCATTGGGCGTCCGGCGGACCCGCCTAGGGCGACCCGTTGACTATGTATCAGTCTTTCGGGTGCGAGCCGGAGCCGAATTGCTGAACCTTTTCATGCAGTCCGCATCAGCACTGGGTGTCGGCACTGCCCGCCGGGCTCCACTCGGGTGGCAATCTGCTTGGGCGGAGGCGCTAACAGTCACTCCTGAACCCATCCCTTGCGATGGTAGTCGCGCAGCACGATGGCACGGTTGAACAGCGGGAAGCCGATCCACAAGCCGTTGGCGGTGAGCAGCGATAGGAGCGCCCACCAGAACATGCCTTTGAACAGGTAATAGAGCGGCCCGAACAGTAGACACCAGAGACGGTGCCAGTTGCCCAAGATGATTTTCGTCTGACCATTGAAGGCCCACTTCGCGCGTATCGTCATTGCCGATTTCCTCGCTGGCTGGTTTCGATGCCAGCGCATTAAGATCGGGGACCATCGCCCGTCAGGGTATTTCCCGCGCCGTCGAGGGAGACCACAGGGGTAGCCATGCCGATGCCACGTGTCCGTGCAGATGCAGGTATGATCGACGTGAGCGCGGCGCACAGCGCGCCAGTCGGGACTGCGACGGGATCACCATGCCCGAGGCGCGCCCCGGCGCTCCTGGCTCAATACAACGCCGCCGCGCGCGCGTTTCGCCGTGTGCCTAGGAGGTTTGTTAGGGTTGTCCCTGACACGCCTACTGACGTCGTCTTATCGATCTGCATCAGAAATCTAGGAGATCGAGATGTCCGACATCATCACGCTTAAAGCCCTTTGCGAAGAACTCAAGATCGATCCGCGCGACGCTCGCGAACGCCTGCGCGCAGCCGCCAGCGACGCCAAGACGAACCCCGAACTGGCGAAGGCGCGAAAGCCACGCACCCCCTGGCATTGGGTGAAGGGGTCCGCCGCCGAGAAGCAGGCTCGACAAGCTCTATCCAACAGTGCCCAAGTAGCAGAAGGCCAGGGCAAAAAAGAGAAAATGAAACAATGAGAAGCACCCAAAAACCGAAAACGCCTTTGTCATCTACTTGACCTGCCCCTTTTTTCAGGGCCACTCGTAAATCGAGTTTGCTCTCCATTTGTGTGCCATCATTCAGCGGCGTGAGCAATGGGCGCAGGCGCGGAGCCCTCATGTAGCTCAAGCGGCTGTGCCCATTGCGTTTTGTCGAAGGGCCGCGCTGCCGCGAACTCCGAGATATGGTTGAAAGTTGGTGATGGCCCCTGAGGGGCGGCATATCAAGGCGGTGCTGAAGCGCCGTCAATTCTCAAGAGAAAGGGATATGCCACATGTCGAAATCTACCGGTGTTCCATTCGAGCTATCATCGGAATTTTCACCTGATCCGCTGACTGAGGTCATTCAGTTCGGGGCACGCGAGCTGTTGCGAACGGCTGTGCAGGCTGAGGTTGCCGGTTTCATGGCGGTTCATGCGCAGCTTCTGGACGAGGAAGGTCGCCAGCGTCTGGTGCGCCACGGGTTCCTGCCGGAGCGCGAGGTGATGACCGGGATCGGCACGGTGCCCGTTCAGGTGCCCCGGGTCCGCGACCGGGGTGCGAACATCGATGGCAGCAAGATCAGGTTCCGTTCATCCTTGGTGCCGCCGTATCTACGCAAAGCGAAGTCCGTCGAGGAGCTGCTGCCCTGGCTTTACCTGAAGGGCATTTCAACGGGGGACTTCAGCGAGGCGCTGGCCGCCCTTTTGGGGCCGGATGCAGAGGGGCTGTCAGCCTCCACGATCACGCGACTGAAGGCGACCTGGTGGGACGAGTATGAAGCCTGGCGCAAGCGTGACCTGTCGGGCAAGCGCTATGTCTACATCTGGGCGGACGGGGTCTGCTTCACGCCCCGTTTGGACGGGGATCGTCAATGTATGTTGGTGATTATCGGCGCTGACGAGTACGGAGAAAAGGACGTTTTGAGCATCATGGACGGATTCCGGGAGAACGCGGACAGCTGGCGGGACCTGTTACGCGGTCTGAGGAAACGCGGCCTGACGGTGCCGCCCGAGCTTGCTGTCGGTGATGGCGCGCTTGGGTTCTGGACGGCGCTGCGGGATGTCTATCCGACCACCCGTGAGCAGCGGTGCTGGGTCCACAAGACGGCCAATGTAACGGGCGCGATGCCCAAGTCGCTGCGGGAAAAAGCCAAGGCCGATCTGCAGGATATTTGGATGGCCGAGACGAAGAAGGAAGCCAATGCGGCCTTCGATCTCTTCGTGGAAACCTACGGCCTGAAATACGAGCGGGCCGTGGCCAGGCTGGTCAAGGACCGCGACGTGTTGCTGACCTTCTATGACTTCCCGGCCGAACACTGGAAACACATCCGGACCACGAACCCGATCGAAAGCGTCTTTGCCACGGTCCGCAACCGAACGCGCAAAACCAAAGGATGCCTGAACCGCAAGACCGCCCTCGCCATGGTCTTCAGGTTGATGATGTCGGCCAAGAAGAAGTGGAGGAAGATCTCAGGGCCAAACCGTCTGCCCGAAGTGATCCAGGGGATTGCCTTCAAGGACGGGATCAGGCAACGTCAAAACGCCGCCTGATCACGCCGTCACCAACTTTTGGGCATAACTCCGAACTCCTCCGGGGTTTGATATCTCAGGCTGCTGTGCGGTCTCTCTGTGTTGTAGTCTATCCTCCAGTTTTCGATGATGTCACGAGCCTCGCCGATGCTTGTGAACCAATGCTGGTTCAGACATTCGTCCCTGAAGCGACCATTGAAACTCTCGATGTAGGCATTCTGGGTCGGCTTGCCCGGATCTATGAAATACAACTGCACGCCGTTGTCATCGGCCCAGGCGTCAAGCGCGCGACCTCGTAGTTCCGGGCCGTTATCAACGACCAGAATGTCAGGATATCCGCGTTCGCGTGCGACCCGGTTCAGCAGTTCCACGACCCGCTCACCGGGCAGTGAGAAATCCACCTCGATGGCGGGGCACTCTCGTGTGCAATCATCTTTGAGGTTCGCCGTTCGGAATTTGCGCCCGTTTGCCAGTGCGTCACTGGTGAAATCCAAAGACCACCGTTGGTTGGCTGCAATCGGGCACCAGCCGCCCTCACG